>NZ_FOZX01000008.1 GCF_900116135.1 Saccharopolyspora flava | reverse complement strand
GGACCAGAATCGCAGGTCAGAAGGCGGCGAGTTCAGTTCACGACGCCGTAGCAGAAGACTCGTAGATGGGCGTGCTCGACGTGCCACTCCATGCAGTCGATGCCCGTTGAACCGAGGTCCGCGAGAACCCTCCCGCACGCCTCGCCTCCGATCGGGCACGTCCACCAGGTGCGCTCGTCGATCACGACCACGCCGAGGTCCAGCCGCAGGCTCCCCACCTTGATCTCCGCCACACGACAATCGTAGGCAAACGCGACATACGTGGGTATAGGTAGGTAGACGCGACATTCGACTGGCTTAGCGTCGAAGTGCGGGCGAACGTAGGCGAGTGGCCTCAAACTACGTGTCGACTGGCGAAGCGGCGAAAGCGATCGGTGTGGACCGGCGCACGCTGCAGCGGTGGGCGGCTGAGGGGGCCGTTGAACCGGCCTTGGTGACGAACGGTGGTCACCAGCGGTGGGATGTCGAAGACCTGAAGGAACAGCTGCGCCAGAAGCGCCGTTCCGACAAGGACCAGCAGCCCGGATAGCAGAAACGGCGCCGCTCGCTAGCGAACGACGCCGTCTCAGGTTGGTGCTCGGTCAGGTTGCGGTCTTTCCGTCCATGCAGCGACGCAGTTCATCGAGAGACCTCTTCAGGAGCGCACGTTCGAAGTCCTGCGGGTCGTCCTCGTCCGGCCGGTACTCGGCCATCTTCTCGTGGACGTTGTCGTACCACTGCCGCAACTTGCTTGCGCCGTCCTCGGCCAGTCGCCCGTCGGCCAATGCGTGCTGGATGACCACTTCGAGCTCCTGCGCCATCAGGTCCGGCTTAGGGCGCTGCGGGTTGACCCAGTCGTCGGCCAGTACCGGGCGAAGTCGAGCTGCGTGCCGATTCCAGTGGAACAGCAGCTCCAGGTCCACCGTGAAGTCGCCGGGCAGCTCGGTCGGCCAAAGCTCCCGCACTGCAGCACGTTGCCCTGACCACGGCGTCGATCCGACGCGAGGAAGGATCTCGGGGAACAAGGCTCCAGCCACCGGCGCGAAGAAGCCGTGGAGCCAGAGCTGCGGGTACAGCGGGCGCCAGTAGAGGTCGGAGACCACCGCGTCCGCGAGACCCTGAAGTACGGGCTGAGCGAGAAGCGCGACGAGCGGGGGATTCCCGAAGTACTGCAAGTCGCCATCGATCAGGCAGATGACGTCGCCGTCGGTGGCCGGGACGCCGCTTGAGATGGCGGTACCCTTCCCTGCGGGCGACTCGACGACCTTCGCACCGGCCTTCGCCGCGAGGTCCGCGGTTTGGTCGGTGCACCCGCTCGCGCTGACGGTGACGTCTCCGTCGACGCCGAGCACCTCAAGGCCAGCGAACGAGTCGGCCACGACCTGCGCGATGGTCTCTTCTTCGTTGTGCGCAGGGATCAAGACACTCACGCTCATGTCGCGCTTCGACAGCGTCCGCTCCTCGACGAGCTCGATTCCGAGCGCCGGGTCGATCGAAGGTCGATTCATGCGCCACCTGCCGCGTTCAGCTGCTCGGACGTCCAAGGCCGCAGCTCCTCGGTGACCGTGATTTCGGTGGTGTCAGCCGGATACCGGGCCTCCGAGTACTCCACCACGCGGTCCTGAGTATCGATCGACCGGCTCAGGACGTGCAGCATGGGAGTTCCGGGGTTCATGCCCCACGCCGCCCGCTCGCTGGGTGTGGGCTGGGCGGAGAACACCGTCCGTGTGAAGCGGGCGAGCTCGATGCCGACCGTGTAGAGCTGGTGCTGATGGCCGCCGGGCCACGGCTCGTTGTTTTGGTCGAGCAACGCGGGATTGCCCTCGATGAGGGCGCGCGGGATGTAGGAAACGCTCCAGGAGCACCGCAATCCGGTCGACTTGTGGACCATCTCGTACACGCGCTGAACCAGCGGAGTGCCTGGCTCGACACCCAAGATCTGCGCCTGCTCCGCGTCGGCACTGGTCTCCGTGTAGATGGAGCTGGAGTCGGTGTCGTCGATCGAGATGCCGGCCGTTAGCTCGATGGCACCGGTCTCCCTGCGCTCGGCTTCAGGTCGGAGGACCAGGTCCTTCTGCTGCTGGGTCCATCCGTCCGAGAGATAGATGTTGTGCCGCTTCTTTGGCGCCTGAACGGTCGCGGGCTTACCGCGCCCGCCGGGCACAACCAGGCCCTCGTCGCGCAGGAGCGCGAGCGCGCCCTCAGCCGTCGCCTTGGCCACCTCCCACTCTGCCGAGATCACGCTGAGGCTCGGCAACGCGTCGCCCGGCTTGAGCTCTCCTGACGCGATCGCCTCCCGTAGGTGGTTGGCAATCCGGTCCCTCACAGGGACAAAACCGCTGGTCTCTGGGGTCATACGGCCATTAGACCACATCGCTTCCTAGTTTCCTAGGAAACCCCCTTGCGGATCGTTCGACGGGCGGGTTAGAGTGATCCCAACGTTCCTAGGAAACTAGGAACCTAGGAACCATCTAGCGGAGGTAAGACAGTGCGGAACATCCCGGTCAACCTGCAGGGTCACAAGCTCATGATCACCGAGGCGCCGACGCTGAAGATGTTCGAGAACGACCACGGCGTTCAGGAGGTCGTGACCGACCGGCAGGGGGTTCAGCAGTTCGTGGTCTCGCTGTTCGCCAAGCGCAAGGCCCAGCCCGGCGAGTACGCGGGCAAGGGTGAGGAGATCAAGGTAACCCTGACCGCCGACCCCGGCGAGGGCTTCGAGGAGGGCACCTACGTCGAGCTGATCGACGCGACGGTCAGCTACTGGGAGCGCAACGGCCGCTCGGGCCTGTCCTTCCGGGCCAACGGCATGACCCCGCTCGGCGCGACGGTCTCGGCCGCAGCCTGATCGAGCCGCCCATACCGGCCGTTTCTTTCTGATTCTTTTAAGCCGAATCCGGCTGCCTGTTGTTTGAGAATTCCATAGTGGGCCGAGCTATGCCCAAAACCGGCGGAAAGTGTCGTCGGTTGGGCTTTATTGACCCCCGGCCGTCTGCGGATGTTCCGGGGGTCTTTATGGCCTTCGGGAAAGGAGATTTGGAAATGTCGCTCAAGTACTGCCCGGCGTGCCACTGCGACAAGTGGCGCTACCAGCACACGCACGACCAGTACTGCCTGGACCGGGAGTGGGTGGTGTTCCTGTGAACACGCTGCAGCGGGACCAGGCGCTGGAGGATCTTCGTCGACTGTCCACAGAGCTCACGCAGGCCTTCGCGACCGCTGGTGATGCGGCCTACGCGGTGGACGTTCCGGGTGGGCCGACCGCGTGCGGTGCGGACATGCGCGAGGTGACGAGCCAGCTGCTGGCGTCGCTTCAGACCGTTGTGACCGTCATCCGCAGGGTTGAGGAGCAGGAGGAAGAGTCCGGTGAATGACCTGTTCAATTCCTCGTTCGGTTTTCACGGTTCGGGCTGCCTCGGCGGCCGGTAACCAGGTTTTCCCGGGATTGTCTCGGGTGAAAGGAAAGGTGGTTTCAGGTGGAGGTTATGAAGCAACTGTTCCGGCGCAATTCGCGCGGGGTCAAGCGGCTGTCGGCGATCGGTTCGCTGATGGATCAGCTGAACCAGGACGTGAACAAGGTCGAGTTCCTCGACGGCGAGTTCGTCGAGGAGCGGCACTACGCGGAGGCCCAGGAGTTGGCCGCTGCGGTGGCGAAGGCGGCGGACGCGGTGCGCGAGGGCATCGCCGAGCACGGTGGATCGAGTGTTGCGAAGGAGTACAAGTAATGGCCAATGCAGACGGTGTGACCGGCACGGTTCGCGAGATCGACGCGACCATGCTGGAGCTGACCAAGACGGTGACCAACTTCGGCGTTCCGAAGGGCCTCGGTGGTCCGCTGAACCAGCTGAAGCGGACGGTGGGCGACCTGGTGGCCCACCTGGAGATGTCGCAGCGCAGAAGCTAACCGCACAACCCCAAGCACGGCAGGGCGTCGGATTCCCAGAACGGGAGTCCGACGCCCTTTTTCATGAAAGGGCAGGCAGTCATGCGAGACACGCGAGTGGGCACGGAACGGACTCCGGCGCGGGTGGTCGGCGGCTGGATGCTGCGGCACCCCCGGACGATGGGCAGCACGACAGCGGTGGGCACGGCGGGCGTGACGCTCGGCTACCAGACCGTTCTGTGGGCCGCAGGGATCGCGGTGTTGGCCGGTGCCTCGTGGAGGTTGCTGGACGCCCCGACCTTCGACCGCTTCGCCGGACGACTCGTGCGGGCCTGGTGGAGACGATGGGCCATCTACCAGCGCCAATGGATGCGCGTGGTCGCCTCCTGCGGGCTGGTCACCTCCGACCACCGCGGTGACTCACTGGTGCCGAAGCTGGTCGCGGTCCGCTCGAACTGGGTTTGGGACTCGCTGCACATCCGCATGGCCAAAGGGCAGGAACCCGAGGACTACGGGCAGGCCCTCGATCGGCTGGCAAACTCCTTCAAGGCGCAGGCCGCGTCGATGCGCATCCTCAAGCCCGGCAAGATCGCCCTGGACTTCCAGCGGCGCGAACCGTTCAACGAGATGGTGATCCCGCTTCCCGCGATGCCGGAATCGGTGGACGCGGTGGACCTGCGCAAGCTGGAGATCGGCCGGACCGAATTCGGCCGGCCTTTCCACCTCGACTTGGTCAAGCGGGACATCCACGTGCTGTTGGCGGGCGAGACCGGCGCGGGCAAGGGCTCGTGGCTGTGGGGCATCCAGCGCGCTCTGGCACCGATGATCCGGGCCGGTCATGTCCGGCTGTGGGTGATCGACCCCAAGGGCGGCATGGAACTCGGCGGCGGCCGGGAGATGTATCACCGCTTCGCCGACTCCGACCGCGCCGGACTGGCGCTGATGCGGGAGTACGTCCAGACGCTGGACGAGCGCAAGTTCGAACTCGGGCGCCAGGGCATCCGCGACGCGTCCCCGTCCCGGGAAACCCCGCTTGACGTGCTGATCTGCGACGAGCTGGCCGCGATGACCGCCTACACCGACCGGGACATCCGCATGGAGTTCCACCAGCTGTTGTCCAAGGGCCTCACGCAGTTCCGCGCGGTCGGCGGACGGATCATCGCCGCGACGCAGGAACCCACCAAGGACGTCGTCCCCATGCGTGGGCTGTTTCCCACCAAGATCGCGCTCCGAGTCGATTCCGCCTCGTACGTGGACATGTGCCTCGGCGAAGGGATGCGGGACCTCGGCGCGTTCGCCGACAAGATCCCCGCCTACCTCGCTGGAGTGGCCTACGCCAAGAACGACGGACGCAAGGAACCCCAGCGCGTCCGGGCCGCTTTCAGCACCGATGACGACATCGCCGAGCTGGTGGCCTTCTGCACCGAGCTCAACAACGTGACCCCGATCCGCAAGGAGGTCGAGTTGCCGGACGGCACGGTCACCAACCCCTACGAAGTCGACTTCGAGGAGTTCGAGGACGACGAGCTCGAAGAGATCGAGCACTTCGAGGGCGACGAAGACGACGAAGAGATCGCCTGACCCATTCACAGTAAGGAGATTCACCCATGCACATCGTCCACGTTGAACTGTCCGGCAAGGGCGTATTGATGAGCCTCGGAGTCCTGGCCTTCGTGCTGGGCGTGCTGGCGCTGGTCTGGCTGGTGTTCAGCCCGGCCGTCGCGATCGGTATCGGCGTCGGCCTGGTGCTGCTCGTGCGGGGCCTGATCAAGCTGTTCAGCCCGGCGCAGTAGGGGGAGGGAACATGGAGCAGCCAGAGCACGGCGACGCCGACGACGGCAGGACACGGCGGGTCCGCAAGCTCGGGGACCGGATCTCCGAGGCTCGGCATCTGCGGGGCTTGATCCGTGATCCGGATCTTCAGGCCGTGGAGATGGAGCGCAACGGGCGGTGGACCCTCGCCGGGCTGTGGTTCTTCCTGGCGCTGGGGCTGGTGTTCACCACCACCGGCGTGCAGCAGTTCCTCGCCGGGGACTCCACACGAGAGGACCCGCTGTGGTGGGCGGCCTGGACGGTCGAGCCGATGTTCGCGGGCCTGTTGATCGTGCTGTTGAACTTCGAGGCGGTGATCCTCGCCCACGGGGTTTCACCTGATCACCAGTGGTGGTCGCGGCTCAAGCGGGTCCTGTTGACCTCGACGCTGTTGATGAACGTCATTCCGCAACTGATCCCGCTGCTGGCGGGCCGGTGGGGGGAGTTCAACGCCGGTTCGGCGGTCGTGCACGCGATCATCCCGGTGATCGTCTACGGCATCGCCGAGGTCATCCCGGTCATTCAGGCCCGGCAACGGCAGGTCATCTTGGCCGCCTACGCCGTCGCCGACCCACCCGTACCGGAACAACCGGTGGACCCGGGACCGGCCGAAGTGCCGGAACGACCGGAGGTACCGGAGCTGCCAGAAAGGCCAGCCACCGCGTCCACTGAACGTCCGCGACCGGCGGAACGACCGGACACCACCTCGGTCATCGGGAAATCGATGAACCTCCCGGCTGGCGTCGTACAGGGAATTTCCGACGCCTGGGAACACGCGAAGACCGAAGGCCGGGTGTTCACCGCAGCCGACATCCGCCAGGTTGTCCGCCTGCCGGAACCGGTGGCCGCGCAGATCGTCGCCGATCTCAACGCCGCCGAAAAGCCCGTCACCAACGGCCACCCCGTGGCCTGATGTGACGGCACCCCACAACTGAAGATCGCGAGTTCAACCCCTGCTCGGCGGGCATCCACCGAGCACGGGAACGACCTCCGTGGGTGCTCCGCCGAGCCCTCTTCTGGGAGGTCACATGGCATTGCCCGAAGTCCCGGCGGTGGACCGCCTCGCCCGGCGGCTCCAGTCCCCGGATTACCAGCAGTGGCGCTCGATGGTGGAAGCCACCGGCGGATGCGCCCACCCGGTCCGGCTGACCGGACACTGGATGCTCACCGACAAGACCACCGGCGCGCTGCTGTCCAAGCCCGACGGCACCCCGGCCCTGAAGTCCGGGCACCTGTTCGCCCCCTGCGGCAACCGCCGCGAGTCGGTCTGCCCGGCCTGCTCCGACCGCTACGCTGCCGACGCCTTCCACCTCGTGCGTGCCGGGATGTCCGGCGGTTCCAAGGGCGTGCCGGTCACCGTGGCCGACAAACCGCGGTTGTTCGTCACCTTGACCGCCCCCTCGTTCGGGCCGGTCCACAACCGCCGGACCTCGGCCAACGGCAAGCGGATTCCGTGCCGCTGCGGCCGCTACCACCACGAAGACGATCCGGCCATCGGCCAGCCCGTCGACCCCAGCGGCTACGACTACACCGGCCACGTCCTCTGGCAAGCCCACGCCGGGAAGTTGTGGAACCGCTTCACCATCTACCTCCGGCGACACATCGCCCGCGCGGCCGGTATCCCGGTGAAGAGCCTCAAGGACCACGCTCGGTTGTCGTACGCCAAGGTCGCCGAGTTCCAGAAGCGCGGCGTCATCCACTTCCACGCGATGATCCGTCTCGACGGCCCGGAAGGCGCAGCCGACGCGACTCCGTCCTGGGCCACCGCTGATCTGCTCACCGACGCCGTCCACGCCGCACACGCCGCGACCGGCGTCGAAGCGCCCGAGATCGACAGCACCACGCGGCTGCTGACCTGGGGAGAGCAGATCGACGTCCGACCGATCCGGGCAGTGGACGCCCACCAGGTCGAAGACGACCAGGGCGCCATCACCGATGACCGGCTGGCCTCCTACGTCGCCAAGTACGCCACCAAGGGCACCGGGAAGTCCGAGGCCGCCGATCGGCCGATCCGATCCCGCGAACACATCGAGCTCCTGGAAGCCAGCGAGCACCACCGGCAGATCATGCGCACCGCGTGGGACCTCGGCGGCCTGGAGGACCTCGACGGTCTCAACCTGCGGCGCTGGTGCCACATGCTCGCGTTCCGCGGGCACTTCCTGTCCAAGTCCCAGCGCTACTCCACGACGTTCAAGCGCATCCGGGGCGACCGCCAGATCTGGCGCCTGGAGCAGAACCTCGACGAACTCGGCGTCACCGCCGACTCGGTGGCCGTGGTCAACCACTGGGAGATGACCAGCATCGGCCACCGCGATCCCGAGGAGCAGGAACTCGCCCTCGCCATCGCCGACCGCAAGCGCCAAGCCCGAAAAGACCGCTACGCCAACGAAAGGACGGACTGACCATGCGGAATCTCTGGGGAACGCAGGACGTGGCCGACTACCTCGGTGTCCCGATCAAAACCGTGTATGACTGGCGCGCTAAGGGGTACGGGCCGATGGGGCGTCGTGTCGGTAAGCACGTCAGGTACAAGCCCGACGACGTGGAGCGATGGTTCGATTCGCTGGGTGAGGGGGTGGTCTGATGGGACGGCCGCCGCTTCCGCTGGGCACGTACGGCGAGATTCGGATCTACCAGCTGGGACCGAAGAGGTACCGGGCGCGAACGAAGTACCGCGATTACGACGGCGCGGTACGCGAGGTTGAGAAGGTCGGCACGAGCAAGACGAACGCCGCTGACAGGCTCAAGGAAGCATTGCGGGATCGCGCTCGGGCCGTCGCTGGTGACGACGTCCACGCCTCCTCCAAGGTCCGGGAGGTGGCTGAGATCTGGCTTCGTGAGTTGGATGAGTCGGACAAGGCACTGCGGACCAAGAACACATACCACCAGAGTTGGGATCGAGATCTTAAGGATGCGGTCGCTGACCTGCGGATCTCGGAGTGCACGGTTTCGCTGACGTCGAAGGTTCTGCGGTCCGTGCACGAATCAGCAGGGCCGGGTAGCGCGAAACACGCCAAGGTCGTGCTCTCGGGGATCCTGGGTGTGGCTGTCCGCTTCGACGCCCTGGAAACCAACCCGGTCCGAGAGGTCGTTCTGCCTCGTAAGAGCAAGAAGAAGGCGGCAGCAGAGTCGCGGATGGTGCTGACCGTGGATGAGCTTCCGGGCCTCCGCAGTCATCTGCGTAGCAATGCGAAGTGGGGCCGCTGGGACCTGCCGGACCTCATCGATGTGCTGTCGGCGCTGGGCTGCCGGATCGGGGAGCTGTTGGCGCTCGACTGGACCAAGGTGGACTTCGAAGCAGGCACTCTCGCGATCAAGGGCACTGTCATCCGTGAACCGGGCGTCGGTCTGTTCGTCCAGCCGCACACGAAGTCCACGGCTGGAATGCGGACGATCTCGCCCCCGGCGTGGGCGATGAGGCTCCTGCGGGGTCGCGCTGAGGTGGCTGACTCGGAGTGGGTGTTCCCATCGGCTACGGGCACGCTCCGTGACCCGGACAACACGCGCGCTGACATCCGGAGCGCGGTGGCCGGCACTTCTTGGGAGGGGCTTCACCCGCACGCCTTCCGGCACCTGGTCGCGACCGAGATGGATAAGGCCGGCAAGTCGGCTCGCGAGATCGCCGACTACCTGGGTCACGAGAAGGTCAGCATGACCCAGGACGTCTACATGGATCGCAAGTCCGCGGGCGGCTCGGCGTCCGAAGCGTTGGACAAGCTCGATCCGGGGAGCTGATCCAATTGTGGGGGTAAAGTGGGGGTTGATCTTGTACCAGATCAACCCCCCCACTTGCGTTACCAGGGGGTTCGGCGCCCCCAGCAGGACTCGAACCTGCGACCTAAGGATTAGAAGTCCTTTGCTCTATCCGGCTGAGCTATGGGGGCCGTTCGGTGGGTGGTATGCCCGACGTTGTGCAGCAAGGAGGGTAGCGGTCGGCCGCATCGCGTGTGGGAACGACGCGGCAACGTTGCCGAGCCGGTACACAACGGCAAGCTTTTCGACAACCGGCAAGCGGGTTATGCCGGGGGGAGTTTCCGCAGGGCGGCCGAGGTCAGGCCGAAGAGGCGGTCCGCGGTGTCGGCGGCCGAGGCGTCCTTGAGCGACAGCATCGTCAGCAGCGATCTGTCCGGTCTGATCGCCGTCGCGGCCGTGCACGTCTGGTACCCGGTGACGGGCTCGCAGTACAGCCAGCTGGAGTAGCCGAGCACGTCCACTTCGACGCCCCGCGGTTGCCGCTGGGCGAGGACCCGGTACGGCTCGTGGAAGCCCGCCGCCGCCGTGTTGTCCGGCTGCCCGCCCAGCAGGTGCGCGCACGCGCCCGGGACCGGGTTGCCGGGGTGCGGCGGACCCACCACGCCGCCGACCGGCACCAGGTCGGCCGGGGCGAGCAGGGTGCAGGGATCGACCTCGCCGCGCGGGGCCGGGATGTTCGGGGGCGTCGCGATCGCCGAGCGGGTCTCGGTCGCCTCGGGCTGGTCCTGGAAGCCCGCGGCCGGGATGGGGGTGCCCGAGACGTCGGCCGCGCAGCCGGCCAGCGCCGAGCCGCCGGCCAGCACGCACAGCACGAGCAGACGTGGCAGGCGGTCACGGAACTTCGGCACGGGGTAACCGTAGCCGCGGTGAGTGCGGGAGACCACGCCCAGGTGCGCCATCCTGACCGGTGATCGGCGCACAGCGACGGTTACGCTCGGTACGTGCCATCCGAGTCCGTCGCCGAACAGAGTTCCCGGCGCAGTGCCTCCGGCACGGTCGGCGTGCTGGTCTTCACCGCAGGAGTGCTCGCGGCGCTGATCGCCGCAGGCCTCACCACGCTGTCCGCCGGAGCCAACTACGCCCTGCTCGGACTGCCCGACCCCGGCCCCGTCACCCAGTACGGGCTGCCCGTGGTCCGGGTGATCGCCGAGACCGGAGCCGTGGTCACCATCGGCTCCCTGCTGCTGGCCTCGTTCGGCATCCCCGCGAGCCGCTCGGGGGCGCTGCTCGCCGACGGCTACGCCGCCGTGCGCACCGCGGGCTGGGCCGCCTCGGTGTGGTTCGTCGGGGCCGCGCTGGTGGTGCCGTTCCTCTGCGCCGACGCCACCGGGCGCCCGGTGGACCAGGTGCTCAGCGCCGACGTCCTGCTCGGGCTGGTCGACGCGCTCGAAGAGGCCAAGGCCTGGGCGCTGACCGCGATCATCGCGTTCGTCGTCGCCCTGGCCTGCCGGATCGTGCTGTCCTGGGGCTGGACCGTGGTGACCTTCGCGCTCGGCCTCGGCGGGATGCTGCCGGTCATCGCCACCGGCCACTCCGCCAGCGGCGGCGCCCACGACATCGCCACCAACAGCCTGCTGTTCCACCTCGTCGGAGTCGTGCTGTGGGTCGGCGGGCTGATCGCGCTCATCGCCCACGCCGCCCGAGGCGGGGCGCACCTGCCGCTGGTCGCCCGCCGGTTCTCGGTGATCGCCCTGGTCAGCTGGGTCGCGATGGCCCTGTCCGGGGTGATCAACGCGCTGGTGCGGGTCTCGCCGGAGCAGCTGCTCGGCTCCACCTACGGGCTGCTGGTGCTGCTCAAGATCATCGGCCTGCTGGTGCTCGGCGTGTTCGGATACGTGCAGCGCAGCAAGGTCGTGGCCCGGCTGGAAGCCGGATCGTCCGGGCTGCTGCGGCTCGGCGCCGTCGAAGTGCTGATCATGTTCGCCACCCTCGGCGTCGCCGTCGCGCTCGGCCGCACCCCGCCGCCCGGCGGCTACACCACGGTGCCCAGCCGCACCGAGCTCATCGTCGGCTACGCCCTCGACGCGCCGCCCACCGCGCTGCGGCTGCTGTTCGACTTCCGCTTCGACCTCGTCTACGGCACGGCCTCGCTGGTCCTGGCCGGGCTCTACCTGTGGGGCGTGCACCGGCTGCGCAGCCGCGGCGACAAGTGGCCCGTCGGGCGCACCATCGCCTGGCTCTGCGGCTGCCTGACCGTCCTCTTCGCCACCTCCATGGGCGTCGGCCGCTACGCGCCCGCCGTGTTCAGCGTGCACATGGGCCAGCACATGCTGCTGTCCATGCTGGCGCCGGTGTTCCTGGTGCTCGGCGGCCCCACGTCGCTGGCTCTGCGCGTCCTCAAACCCGCGGGCAAGGGGCAGCCGCCGGGACCGCGCGAGTGGCTGACCGCGTTCGTGCACTCGCCGCTGACCCGCGCGCTCACCCACCCCGTCGTCGCGCTCGTGCTGTTCGTCGGCTCGTTCTACGCGCTGTACTTCACCGGCCTGTTCGACGTGGCGCTCTACCAGCACTGGGCGCACCTGGCGATGAACGCGCACTTCCTGCTCGTCGGCTACGTCTTCTACTGGCCCGTGATCGGCATCGACCCGTCACCGCGCCAGCTGCCGCCCATCGGCAAGGTCGGGATGGTCTTCGCCTCCATGCCCTTCCACGCCTTCTTCGGCATCGCGCTGATGATGTCCGCCGAGCCCATCGGCGGTGACTTCTACCGCAGCCTCGACCTGCCGTGGATGACCGACCTGCTCACCGACCAGCGGCTCGGCGGGGCTCTGGCCTGGGCTTCCGGGGAGGTGCCGTTGGTGGTGGTGATGCTGGCGCTGCTGATCCAGTGGTCTCGGGCGGATCAACGGCAGGCCCGTCGTCTTGATCGTAAGGCGGAGAAGGACGGGGATGCTGATTTGAGTGCTTACAACGAGATGCTTCGTCGTCTCGCTGAGAAGGATTGATCCGTTCTACTGATCAAGAACTCCGTGGTCGGCCTGCTTGGCGGTGCGGGTAGCGGAACCTGAGCGGCTCTCTGGCTCCGGGATCCGAGACTTATGTATGCCAAATACACGGCTCTACGGCTGTCCTCCCCAGAGAGCCGCTCAGAACCCGCGGCGGTGCCAGCGTCTGAGGTGGGGTACTGAGAAACCGGCTTCGCCGGTTGCCTGACGTTGGGTCCTTGGGGGCCCGCGTGCGGGCCTCGGGTCGGTACGCCACTACGATTCGGGGTATGGCCGAGTTCATTTACACCATGAAAAACGTGCGCAAGACGCATGGTGACAAGGTCATCCTCGACAACGCGACCATCCAGTTCTACCCGGGCGCCAAGATCGGTGTCGTCGGGCCGAACGGGGCTGGCAAGTCGACCGTGCTGCGCATCATGGCGGGACTCGACCAGCCGAACAACGGAGAAGCGTTCCTGTCGCCGGGTTACACCGTGGGCATCATGCAGCAGGAACCCCCGTTGAACGAGGAGAAGACGGTCCTCGGCAACGTCGAGGAGGGCGTCGGCGAGATCAAGGTGAAGCTCAACCGCTTCAACGAGATCGCCGAACAGCTCGCGACCGACTACTCCGACGAGTTGATGGAGGAGATGGGCAGGCTCCAGGAGGACCTGGACCACGCCGACGCGTGGGAACTGGACTCCCAGCTGGAGCAGGCGATGGACGCCCTGCGCTGCCCGCCGCCGGACGCCGAGGTCAAGCACCTCTCCGGTGGTGAGCGACGCCGCGTCGCGCTCTGCAAGCTGCTGCTGAGCAAGCCCGACCTGTTGCTGCTCGACGAGCCCACGAACCACCTCGACGCCGAATCCGTGCTCTGGCTGGAGCAGTTCCTGGCCACCTACCCGGGCGCCGTCCTCGCCGTGACGCACGACAGGTACTTCCTGGACAACGTCGCCGGCTGGATCCTGGAGCTCGACCGCGGCCGCACCTACCCCTACGAGGGCAACTACTCCACCTACCTGGAGAAGAAGCAGGAGCGCCTCGCGGTCCAGGGCAAGCGGGACGCCAAGCTGCAGAAGCGCCTCAAGGACGAGCTGGAGTGGGTCCGCTCCAACGCCAAGGCCAAGCAGACCAAGTCGCGCGCCCGCCTGGCCCGCTACGAGGAGATGGCCAACGAGGCGGAGAAGACCCGCAAGCTGGACTTCGAGGAGATCCAGATCCCGCCGGGCCCGCGCCTGGGCAACACCGTCGTCGAGGTCGAGCACCTCAAGAAGGGCTTCGACGAGCTGCTCATCGACGACCTGTCGTTCAGCCTCCCGCGCAACGGCATCGTCGGCGTGATCGGCCCGAACGGCGTCGGCAAGACCACGCTGTTCAAGACCATTGTCGGACTCGAGGAGCCCGACAGCGGCACGGTCAAGGTCGGCGACACCGTCAAGCTCTCGTACGTGGACCAGAACCGCGCGAACATCGACCCCAACAAGAACGTGTGGGAGGTCGTGTCCGACGGGCTGGACTACATCCAGGTCGGCCAGGTCGAGATGCCGTCCCGCGCCTACGTCAGCGCGTTCGGCTTCAAGGGCCCGGACCAGCAGAAGCCGGCGGGCGTGCTCTCCGGTGGTGAGCGCAACCGGCTGAACCTGGCGCTGACCCTCAAGGCCGGCGGCAACCTGATCCTGCTGGACGAGCCGACGAACGACCTCGACGTCGAGACCCTGGGCTCGCTGGAGAACGCGCTCGAGCAGTTCCCCGGCTGCGCCGTGGTCATCTCCCACGACCGCTGGTTCCTGGACCGCGTCGCCACGCACATCCTCGCGTGGGAGGGAGACGAGGAGAATCCCGCCAAGTGGTTCTGGTTCGAAGGTAACTTCGAGGGGTACGAGGAGAACAAGATCGAGCGGCTCGGCGCCGACGCGGCCCGTCCGCACCGGGTCACCCATCGCAAGTTGACCCGCGGCTGAACGGAGGCGCCTTGGCGAGCGTGGCCGCTGTGGCAGAGCCCAGCTCGGTGGAGGGATTGCTCGAACCCGCGTGGCAGATGCGGTGGAGAGTTCCCGAACTCACCTTGGTGCTCAGCGACAGAGCGGCGGCGCTCGCCAGGCGCACCGGCGACCGGGGCGCGCGGCTGCGCGCCGAGGCGCTGGCCCTGTTCGCCACCAACCGGCTCGGGCGCGGGGTCGCGGCCACCGGCCGCGCCCTCACCGCCGTCCACGACGCCGAGACGGCCGGCTACCCCGACCTCCTGACCGGGCTGCGCATCGAACTCGGCTGGTGCGCGGTCAGCTCCGGCAGCCACGAGGTCGCCGTGCGCGTCCTGCGCCGGGAACTGGCGCGCGAGCGGATCGAACCCGTGCTGCGCGCCCACGCGCTGCTGGCGCTCGCGTCGGCGCTGCCCGGACAGCAGGACGTCGACGAGCGCGGCGACCTCATCGACGAGGCCGAACGCCTCTACGCCGACTGCGACGCCGAGCAGGACACCACTCGCGTGCTCAAGGCCCGGGTGTGGGCGCTGCGCGCCGCGCACCGCCGCCGCCTCGGCGAGTTTGCCGAGGCCGTCGCCGCCACCGACACCGGGCTGGGGCTGCTGCGGCGGCTCAGCGACCCGGAGGCCGAGGGCGGCGAGATCCAGACCCGCCTGCTGCTGGAGCGCGTGCACGCCCTGCTCGACCAGGGGCAACGCGTCGAAGCCGTGGAGACCAGCCAGGCCGTGCTCGCCGAACCCGTCCGCGCCGCGGCCGCCGGGCCGACCGGGTGGCTCGGGCTGGCGCTGGCCACCCGCGTGCACCTGCCCGCCGGGGACCACGAGTCCGCGCTGCGGGTGCTGGCCGAGACGGCCGCGATCTCCGAGCGGCACGGCCTCGACGGCCTGCTCGCCGAGGCCCTCAACGCGCTCTCCCGCGCGCACGAGCAGGTCGATGAGTTCGCCGAGGCATTGCAGGCCTTGCGCAGCGCCTACTCGGCCGACCGCCGCTGGCGCTCCGTCGTGCACCACGCCCGCCTCAGCCTCCTCAAGGCCTACCCGCCGGAGACCGGGACGTCGCACACCGAGGAACGCCGCGGGCGCCGGGCGGCTCCCGTGGCCGTGGTGTCGGAACCCGAAGTTTTCATGAAAACTTCCCCCACCCACCAACCGGACCCCACCCCGGAACCCGTTCAGACCGAGGCCGCCGGAGTCGACGAGACCTCTGTGACCAGGCACGACGAGGTCGCTGCGGTGGGTCGGGGGGACGCGTCGGCGTCCGAGGTGGACGAGGGTTCCTCTCGGGAGACTTCCGAGGGGGTGGGGGAAGTTTTCATGAAAACTTCCCCGTCTCGGGAGACGGAACCCGAGTCGAAGAGGGGTGGTTACGCGGAGGCGCACGACGCCGCGCGGCTGCTGATGGAGGCCTTGACGAGCCGGGCCGCCAAGGAGTCCGAGGAGCGCGAGGCCGCCGAGGCGCCCGCTCCCGCCGAGAGTCCTGACCCGGTTGAGACGCCTGGTTCCGCTGAGACTCTTGGTTCCGCTGAGGCTTCCGGTTCTGCTGAGATCTCCGGTGCTGCTGAGGCGGGTGGGTTGCCCGAGCCTCGGGTGGCTTTCGACTCGGCTTCGCCGAGCGAGGTGTTCGGTGCCGAGGAGGAGTCGCGGGCCGGGACGAGCCTGCCGGAGTCGCGTCCGGCGGCGAGCTGGTGGCCCGCCGACGAGCCCGAACGCGACGAGCCTGACCACTCCCAGTCCGAGCACGCCCAGTCCGACTACTCCCAGCCCGCGCACGCTCAGCCCGACTACGCCCAGCCGGAGGCGTACGAGGAGTCCGGTGGTCTTGAGGACGGGTACGGCGACGACGATCCCGCGCAGCGGTGGAGCGGCGACCCGCTGGCCGCCGCGGCCGACAGCCTGCGGCGGATCACCCAGGCCCACGACCGCCGCGAGCACCACGCCCCCGATCCCGACCCCGATCCCGAGCCCGTCACGCCGCCGCGCGGATTCCCGCTGCCCGAGCCGGACGAGCCGGTCGCCCGGACCCCGGAACAGTCCGAGGAGCAGCCCCGGGAGGACGAGCAGGAGCAGGGCGGACGCCGGTCGCGGGGCAAGTCGCTGGCCGAGATCCGGGCCGAGCTGCAGCTCCCGGCCGACCACCAGCCCTCCCGCCGCCGGGGGCGGCGGCACGCCGACCCGGACCCGCTCGCGGCGTTCCAGCCCGACCCGCCCGCCGAGCCCGAACCACCGGCCGAGCCGGTGTCCCCGGCCGGTTCCGCCGAGGACACCGACCCGAACCTGCACCGGGTCGAGCCGGAACCGGCTCCTCCGGAGCCCAGCGCGGACGCGAGCCTGGCCGATCTGCTCGCCGACGCGCTCATGGCCTACAACGCCGGCCGCACCGACGACGCCAAGCAGCAGGTGAGCGAGGGAATCGCGGC
The DNA here is from genome assembly GCF_900116135.1 of Saccharopolyspora flava. GTDB lineage: Bacteria > Actinomycetota > Actinomycetes > Mycobacteriales > Pseudonocardiaceae > Saccharopolyspora > Saccharopolyspora flava. Next base: position 285,411 of record NZ_FOZX01000008.1, on the reverse strand, counting down.
TCTCGGCTATGGCGGTCGCCACAAATCCGGTTACGGTGAGCGCGGATACGGCGACACCCACAGTGACGGCGACGGGAACCGCACCGATCACGACACCGTCGGCGAAACCGGAAGCAACAGACACGAGTCCACAGAGGATGATCGGCACGACGCCTTCGGCGCCCGGCACCGCGCACCCGGAATCGGTGGCGCGGCAGCGGATCCGTTGCTCTGAGAAACCTCCCGGACATCGATCATTGCGTCTGATTTCACCACCACACCTCGATCAGATCCCGAGCCCGTGAGCGGGAACTGGCAGTCTTAGAGTGGAACCTGTTGGCACAACGAGGTGCCGTTATGCGTGGAGCTGCCTGACATGACCTCGAATCCCGGACAGCTGCAGACCGGAACCACCGGCGAGCAGTCCGAGAACCCCGAACTGGCCAAGCGTCGGTTGTTGGAACGAGCCGTCGAGTTCGCACCCGAGCTCGGCGAACTGCTTCGCACCTACTACCGCCACGTGCCGGCCGAAGAGCTCGTCGACGACGATCCGAACGATCTGGTCGGCGCGCTCAGAACGCACCACCGGCTGGCCGCGTCCCGCGCCGCCGGACGTCCGCTCGTGCAGATCATCAACCCGACGCGCGACGAGCACGGCTGGCAGAGCCAGGCGACCGTGGTGCAGACCGTCACCGACGACATGCCGTACCTGGTGGACTCGCTGATCGCCGAGCTCGGTCGCGACAACGCCGACGTGCTGCGCGTCATCCACCCCATCGTCGTCGTGCGCCGCGACCTCGCCGGTGAGCTGCTGGAGGTCCTGCCCGAGGCGGACCCGGCCGACCCGCCCGCCGGGGCGATCGCCGAGAGCTGGATGTTCATCGAGGTCGGCCAGGTCGTCGACCCCGAGCGCCTCGCCGCGCTCAAGCAGGACCTGACCGACGTCCTCAACGACGTGCGCGAGGTCGTCGAGGACACCGAGCGGATGCACTCCTGCGCCCGCTCGCTGGCCGACGAGCTGGAGAAGGCCCCGCCGCCGCTGCCGGGCGAGCAGGTCACCGACGGCGCCGGGCTGCTGCGCTGGCTCGCCGACGGTCACTTCACCTTCCTCGGCTACCGGCACTACGAGCTGGTCGAGGGCGACGGCGAGCAGCTGCAGGCCGTGCTGGCCTCCGGGCTGGGCGTGCTGCGCAGCGACAGCGTCGCCGCTCGCAGCCTGACCACCGGCCCGGACACCAAGGCGCACGCGCTGTCCCGGGACCTGCTGGTGCTCACCCAGGCCAGCGCACCGTCCACAGTGCACCGTCCGGTTCACCCGTTCTACGTGGGCGTCAAGACCTTCGACGACTCCGGGCGGGTCACCGGCGAGCACCGGTTCCTCGGCCTGTTCACCACCACGGCGCTGCACGAGGACGTCCTGGACATCCCGTTCGTCGAGCGCCGGGTGCGGGAGGTCATCCACCGCGCCGGGTTCCCGCTGGAGTCCTACTCCGGGCAGCGGATGCTGGAGGAGATCCAGAGCTACCCGCGCACCGAGCTGTTCTCGACCGACTTCGAGACGCTGCAGGAGACCATCACCGGCGTGCTGGCGCTGGCCGAGCGCCGCAAGCTCAAGCCGTTCCTGCGCCGGGACGCCTACGGCCGGTTCTTCTCCTGCCTGGTCTACCTGCCGCGCGACCGGTACACGACCAGCTCGCGGCTGGCGATGCAGGAGGTGCTGCTCGACGAGCTCGGCGGCACGAGCCTGGAGTACAGCACGCGCGTCGGCGAATCGACGCTGGCGCGGGTGCACTTCGTCGTCCACACCGACCCGGAGGCGCAGGTCGAACCGGACCTGCAGCGCATCCAGCGGCGGCTCGACGAGGCCATCCACACCTGGGACGACCAGATGGTCGCCGAGGTCGACGCCGAGCGCTCCGGCCGCGCCGAGGGCGGCCCGGCGCGTGCCCTGTCGGAGGCCATCAGCCAGGTCGGGCAGGACTACGCGGCGGTGTTCCCGGAGGCCTACAAGGAGGACTTCAGCGCCGCCGAGGGCCTGCGCGACCTGCGGCGGCTGGAGTCGCTGAGCGGTCCCGACGACCTGCGCATGTCGTTCTACGTGCCGCGCGACGCCAGCGCCGGTCAGCGCCGCTTCAAGCTCTACGTCGGCGGCCGGGTCACGCTGTCCCGGGTGCTGCCGGTGCTGCAGAGCATGGGCGTGGAGGTCGTCGACGAGCGGCCCTACGACGTCACCCTGGAGAGCTCGGGGTCGCAGTACTACATCTACGACTTCGGCCTGCGGCTCGACCCGGGCCTGCTCGACAGCACCGACGCGCAGCTGCTGGACTCGCTGCGGCAGCGGTTCGAGGACGCCTTCCGCGCGGTGTGGCTGGGCGACGCCGAGGTCGACCGGTTCAACGCGCTGGTGCTGCGCGCCGGCCTGAACTGGCGGCAGGCCGCGGTGCTGCGCGCCTACGCCAAGTACCTGCGCCAGGTCGGCATCGCCTACACCCAGGACTACATCGAGGACACGGTCCTGCAGCACCGCACCACCACGACCGCGCTGGTGCGGCTGTTCGAGGCCCGCTTCGACCCGGAGCTCGACGAGACCGAGCGCAAGGCCCGCGAAGCCGAGCTCACCGAGTCGGTCACCACCCTGATCGACGAGGTCACCAGCCTCGACGCGGACCGCATCCTGCGCAACTACCTGAGCCTGATCCGGGCGACGCTGCGCACCAACTACTACGTCGACGCCGCCGAGCGGGAGCGCCCGTTCCTGGCGTTCAAGCTCGAACCCCGCGAGATCCCCGGCCTGCCCGAACCCCGGCCGCAGTTCGAGATCTTCGTGTACTCGCCGTTCGTGGAGGGCGTGCACCTGCGGTTCGGGTCCGTCGCCCGAGGCGGTCTGCGCTGGTCGGACCGGCCGCAGGACTTCCGCACCGAGATCCTGGGCCTGGTCAAGGCGCAGGCGGTGAAGAACGCGGTGATCGTGCCGGTCGGCGCCAAGGGCGGGTTCGTCGTCAAGCGCCCGCCGATCGCCACCGGCGACCCGGCGGTGGACCGCAAGGCCGCGCAGGACGAGGGCGTGGCCTGCTACCGGATGTTCATCTCCGGCCTGCTCGACCTCACCGACAACCTGGTGGGCGGCGAGGTCGCCCCGCCGCCGAACGTGGTGCGCCACGACGGTGATGACACCTACCTGGTCGTCGCCGCCGACAAGGGCACCGCGACGTTCTCCGACATCGCCAACGACGTCGCGAAGTCCTACGGCTTCTGGCTCGGCGACGCCTTCGCCTCCGGCGGCTCGGTCGGCTACGACCACAAGGCCATGGGCATCACCGCCAAGGGCGCGTGGGAGAGCGTCAAGCGGCACTTCCGCGAGCTCGACGTGGACACCCAGAGCGAGGAGTTCACCGTCGTCGGCGTCGGCGACATGGCCGGTGACGTGTTCGGCAACGGGATGCTGCTCTCCGAGCACATCCGGCTGGTGGCCGCGTTCAACCACATGCACATCTTCATCGACCCGGACCCGGACGCGGCGAGTTCCTTCGCCGAGCGGCGCAGGCTGTTCGACCTGCCGCGTTCCACCTGGGACGACTACGACCGCACCAAGATCAGCGAGGGCGGCGGCGTGTGGTCGCGCTCGCTGAAGTCGATCCCGCTGAACCCGCAGATCCGCCGGGCCCTGGGCATCGACGAGTCGGTGCGCGGCCTGGCCCCGGCCGAGCTGATCAAGCGGATCCTGCTGGCCCCGGCCGACCTGCTGTGGAACGGCGGCATCGGCACCTACGTCAAGTCGGCGGGGGAGAGCCACGCCGAGGTCGGCGACAAGGCCAACGACGCGGTCCGGGTCAACGGCGCCGACCTGCGGGTCAAGGTCGTCGGCGAGGGCGGCAACCTGGGTCTCACCTCGCTGGGCCGGATCGAGTTCTCCCGCGCGGGCGGCAAGGTCAACACCGACGCGCTGGACAACTCCGCCGGCGTCGACTGCTCCGACCACGAGGTCAACATCAAGATCCTGCTGGACCACCTGGTGGGCGAGGGCAGGCTCAGCGGGCAGCAGCGCAACGAGCTGCTGGCCGAGATGACCGACGAGGTCGGCGAGCTGGTGCTGGCCGACAACCACCGGCAGAACGCGGTGCTGGGCATCTCCCGCGCCCACTCCGGCCCGATGCTGCCGGTGCACGCCCGGCAGGTCGCGGCGCTGGAGCAGACCGCGGGCCTGGACCGCGAGCTGGAGGCGCTGCCGACCAAGAAGGCCTTCCGGGACCTGGAGAAGAACGGCGACGGGCTGAGCTCACCGGAGCTGGCGACGCTGATGGCGCACGTCAAGCTCCAGCTCAAGCGCGACGTCCTCGACAGCGGGCTGCCGGACACCGAGGCCTTCGCCGAGCGGCTGCCGGAGTACTTCCCGAAGCCGCTGCGGGAGCGCTACGGCGACGCCATCGCCGCGCACCCGCTGCGCCGCGAGATCATCACGACGCTGCTGGTCAACGAGATGGTCGACGGCGCGGGCATCTCCTACGCCTACCGGCTGGCCGAGGAGCTCAGCGCCTCGACCACCGACGCGGTGCGGGCCTTCGCGGTCGTCACCAACGTCTACGACCTGCGGCGCCTGTGGGCCGACATCGACGCCCTGGGCGGGACGGTGCCCAGCGCGGTCGCCGACGAGATGGTGCTGGAGAGCCGGCGCCTGCTCGACCGGGCGGCCCGCTGGATGCTGACCAACCGGCCGCAGCCGCTGGCCATCGGCGCCGAGATCACCCGGTTCCGGCCGGTCGTCGACGAGCTCACCCCGACCGTGCGCGGACTGCTGCGCGGCCGGGCCGCCGAGGGCGTCGCCGCGCAGATCGAGCGCTGGGTCGCCGCCGGGGTGCCGGAGGAGCTGGCCGAGCGGGTCGCGGTGCTGCTCGACGCCTACGCGCTGCTCGACATCCGGGAGGTCGCCGAGCTCGCCGAGCGCGACGCGGGCATCACCGCCGAGCGCAGCCCGCGGGAGAGCGCCGAGCTGTACTACGCGCTCTGGGCCCACCTGGACGTGGAGCGGATGCTCATCGCGGTCAACGAGCTGGAGCGCGGCAACCGGTGGCACGCACTGGCTAGGCTGGCGCTGCGGGACGACTTCTACGCATCGCTGCGGGCGATCACGGTCGACGTCCTGCGCACCTCCGAACCCGAGGACGCCTCGGAGGACAAGATCGCGCGCTGGGAGTCGGCGAACGCCTCCCGACTGGCGCGGGCCAACTCGTCGCTGGAGCAGATCGTGAGCTCCGGGCGGCTGGACCTGGCCACGCTGTCTGTCGCGGCCCGCCAGCTCCGCAGCATGGTCCGGTGAACCCGGGGTGGGGGGCGTCCTCGCGAGGACGCCCCCCACCCCCGACAGCGGAAAGGAAACCCGTGCCCTTCATCTCAGAGGTGGCCCTGCGCTGGTCCGACATGGATGCGTTCGGCCACGTCAACCACGCCAGGACGATCACGTTGCTGGAGGAGGCACGGGCCGACCTGCTGTTCACCGAGGCCGAGAAGCGGGGCGTCGCGGGCATGGCCGAGGGCATGGTGGTGGCGCGCGTCGTCATCGACTACCACTCGCCGCTGATGTACGAGTCCCGCTCGTTGCAGGTCCAGATGTCGGTGCGCGACCTCAAGGCCGCCTCGTTCGTCATCGACTACACCGCGTTCGCCCGGGAAGCCGTGTGCACCGCGGAAACCCTGATGGTGCCCTACGACCTGAGCGCCGGGCGGCCCCGCAGGCTCACCACCGAGGAGCGCGACTTCCTGTCCGAGTGGCGGGCCGAGCACCTGGAGTCGCACCGTGCCTGAGCTCCGCATGCCCGACCGGGTCGAGCGCGACGACCTGGGCGCCTTCGTGGCCCGCGCGGTCCGGCTCGACTCGCAGACGATGGTCCGGATGCGCAACCGGCCCGGCACCGACCGGATGGACGTCTGGGCCGCCACCCCGTTCGACGCGCTGTCCACCCGCGCGGTGGAGGGCTCCGTCGAGCCGTCCGACCTGACGATCTCCGGCAACGAGCTGCTGGCCACGCTCACCGTCGCCGGCGGCGACGTGATGGACCCGGGCGCGCCGAAGGACCTCCTGTGGCGCTCGGAACTGCCCCCGGCGACCGGCTGGAAGCGCGTCGACGACCTCCCGGCCTCGCTGGTCGGGGAGGTCGCCGAGCGCGGCATCGACGTCGCCAAGGAGAACGTCGGTCCCAAGGGCACGCCCCCGGCGTCGCTGCTGGACCAGGAGGTCTTCACCGTCCAGGGCTCCGGCTACGACGTGAAGGTGCCGCTGCGCTGCCTGTTCGTGCTCTCCGGCATGGGCTTCCTGGTGAAGTCCCCGGCCGACGAGGAGATCGTCCGGGTCAGCGCCACCGACTCCTGGCTCCGCCTCGACTCCCGCTACGGCGCAGTGGTCCGCCGCCGCCACGCCCTCCTACCCCTCCTCCTCTGACCCCACCCCCAAACCCCCGGATTCCGGCGGTTTTCGGTGTACGGATTACGGCGGTATTCCGTGTGGTAGACGGATTCCGGCGGTATTCGGGGACCCGATTACGGCAGTAATCCGTGTGGTAGACGGATTCCGGCGGTATTCGGGAACCCGATTACGGCGGTAATCCGTGTCGTGGACGGATTCCGGCGGTAATCGGGGTCCGGATTACTGCGGTAATCCGTGTTGTGGATGGGTTGGGCCGTGAACGGGGGAGGGGTCCGGTTAGGGGGTGGGTTTTGGGTGTCGGTTGGTGACCGTTCGGACGATGTCGCTGACCAGGGCCTCCAGTGGGCCGCGGCGGAAGAAGCGGCGCCAGGTGTAGGTGAACGCGAAGGTGAAGATCAGGAACACCTCCGGCATGAAGGTGTTCACGAACGCCGTCAGCCCCGTCGGCTCGTGACCGTCGCGCGGGAACCACGGCAGGTTCGGGTCGTCCGGCAGCGCCGGGCCCAAGCTCGCCAGGTGCGCCAGGTCCTCCGGCACCCCGCTCAGCGGCCAGCCGCCCGTGACGATCTGCCAGGTCAGCGCCAGCGCGTGCGCCGCGTACAGCGTCAGCGCCATCGACCCCGCCTTGGCCAGCGGGGTCAGCGCGCGGCCCGTCCGGTCCGCCAGCTCCAAGCACAGCGCCAGGATGACCAGCGCGATCCCGCCGGAGCCCAGCAGCTCGAACGACGTCCCGCTGTGCGCGTTGGCCGCCAGCAGCCACTCCGGGTGCCCGACCGGGATCGTGCCCTCCACCGGCGCAGGCGGGCCGACCGGCACCAGCAGGAACGACACCTGGTAGCCCACCATCGACAGCGCCAGCCCCACCAGGCCCAGCCGCAACCGCAGCCGCCGCGACGTCAGATCCATCCGGCCCACGGCCAGGCCCGCCAGCACCAGCGGCAGGTAGGACGCGGCCGGGTAGAACCCGAGCAGCAGCAGGTCGAACAGGCCCTCGTCGGCCAGCAGGTGCCCCGGGTCGACGCTGTTGACCAGCGACACCAGACCCGCCATCGGGGTGTCCGCCGCGATCCAGCCGCGCAGCACGAACGACAGCTGCGGGCCCACCGCCGCGCTCACCACCGCCGCGACGACCAGCCCCCGCGCCCGCAACCGCAGGAACGGCACCGCCAGCAGGAAGTACAGGCCGTAGAACGGGATGATCACCGTCAGCAGGAACCCGGTCGCCTCGGTGGCCTTCGCCAGCGCCAGACCGAGCACCAGCAGCGCCAGCGCCCGCACCGCCACCCGCAGTCGCGCGTCCCGCAGCGCCCGGCCCGACGGCGGCGTCGCGCGCCCCGTCATCAGCGCCAGCGACACCCCGGCCAGCAGCGTGAACAGCGCCGTCGAACGACCGCTGAAGAACTGCGCCGTCAACGCCTCCGGCAACCCGGTGGTGAACGGCACCCCGAAGTGGATGCAGAACATGCCGAACACGGCCACGAAGCGGGCCACGTCCACGCCCACCAGCCGCGACGCCTTCCCGGAGGTAGGTGCGTGCGCCCGGCGTGAACTCCGTTCGGGCGCAACCGCAGTCATGACATCCAGGTGATCTCGGGGACTCCGACCGGAAATCTACCGACCGCTTGCCGACGCCCCCGCACCTGCCCGGGCCCGCGAGGCCCCGCTCACACCAGCCACGCGGCGTTGCCCGGCGGCAACTCGCCCTCCACCAGCGGCCGCGAGCTCAGCAGCACCTCGCCCGGAGGCAGCGGCACCGGCTCCGCCGAGGTGTTCAACGCGCAGATCAGGCTGCTGCCGACCCGGCGGAACGCGAAGCAGTCCTCCGGCGCCCCGAACCACTCCACCTCGTCACCGGTGAACGCCGGATGCGACGCGCGCATCTCCAGCGCGTGCCGGTACAGCGACAGCGTCGACTCCTCGTCCTCCAGCTGCGCCTCGACCGTGAAGTGCACCCAGTCGTGCGGGATGGACGACCAGTCCGCCCGCGCCGTCGAGAACCCGAAGGGCCGCATCAGGCCCTCCCACGGCATCCGGATCCGCTCCGTGCCCGGCAGCCCCAGCTCCTCGCCGTGCCGCAGGCACACCGCCCCCGGCAGCGCCAGCTGCACCAGCGCCATCGCCCGCACCGGCGTCAACGCCGCGTGATCGCGGATGCGCGTGCTGTCCCGGCTCGCCATCGCCCACGCCGGGCGCGGCCCGGCCGAGTCCAGCACCGTCGTGATCGCCTTGCGCACCGGTTCCGCCGAGAACCCCGCCACCGCCAGGTCCAGGCCGAACAGCAGCTGCCAGCTGCCCGTCCCGCTGCCGATCACGATCCGATCCGGGTACTCCGCCACCACCGAGGCCACCGCGTCCGCCGGATCGTTGCGCGGAGCCAGGTGGAACCCGTCCACGCCCTGATCCAGCCACGGCCGCAGCACCGGACCCGGATCGGCGCGCGCCGGATCCACGTCCATCGCCATCAGCACCCGCAGCCCGTTGTCGTGCGCCTCCGTCAGCAGTCTCGCCAACGACGGAGAAGCCGGATCGGAACCGGCGATGCCGGCCAGCACGATCACGTCGACGCCCAGCAGCTCCAGATAACCGAGCCTGCTGCAAATCCCGTCGAGGTCGCCGACCCCGTCACCGTCGGCGTCGGCGAACGCGCCGACGTCGATCTGGTAGCACACCGCGTCGAACCACCACGGCCTCTCACCGGGGTAGTCCTGAGTGCCCACCTGCCGCATCACCAGGTCCTTCGCTCCTAGATCGGGTCCGCCGGTCAGAACCACGAGTTCATCATGCTGTTGGCGGCCATCTCCAAGTACTGCCAGAGCTGGTCGCGGTGCTGAGGCTTCAAGCCGGCCTCGTCGACGGCCAGCCGCATGCAGCGCAGCCAGGCGTCCCGCTCGGCCGGGCCGACCTTGAACGGCGCGTGCCGCATCCGAAGCCGAGGATGCCCGCGCTGGTCGGAGTAGGTGTGCGGGCCGCCCCAGTACTGCATCAGGAACAGCCGCAGCCGCTCCTCGGCAGGCCCCAGGTCTTCCTCGGGGTAGAGCGGGCGCAGCAGCTCGTCCTTGGCCACCTCTTCGTAGAAGCGGGACACGATGCGGTGGAAGGTGGGTTCGCCGCCGACCTGCTCGTAGAAACTCTCCACGGAAGTCACGTGTTCCATCCTCTCAGGTTCGGTCGGGGCGGCGGTTTCAGTGGTCGGTCAGGTGCTGTGCGTGCCTGCTCGCTTCTACTGACACGACTCCGTGGTCACCCTGCTTGGCGGTGCGGGTAGCGGAACCTCAGACGCCTTCTGGCTCCGGGATCCGAGGCTTATGTATGCCAATACACGACACGTCGGCTGTCCTCCCCAGAAGACGTCTGAGAACCCGCGGCGGTGCCGGTTGCTCAGGTGGTGAAAGAGGAACCGGCTTCGCCGGTTGCCTGACGTGCTGCTGTTGGTGCTCGTGCTGTCGCTACTAATACGGGATCCCCCGGCCTGGTGGTTCGGCTCGGGGGATCCCTGCTGGTCAGCTGGTCGTGGAGACCGTGCTCGGGGGGAGTGGTCGGCCGTGCGGGTACGGGGGTTCGATCGCCGAGTCGTCGTAGGCTCGCTTGATCTCGACCCGCAGCCTGCGCTGCACCGCCCACTGGCGGCCCGGGCGGACCTTGACGGTGAGGCGGAGCGTGACCGTGTCGGCGGTGATCTGGTCGACGCCCAGCATCTGCGGGGGCTCCAGCACGTCCTTGGACAGCGGCTCGCGCTCGGTGGCGTCCGTGGCGACCTTGCCCGCGACCTCGATGGCCTTCTCCACGTCGGAGGAGTGCGAGATCGGGAAGTCCACGACCGCGACCGCGAAGCCCTGCGAGGAGTTGCCGACCCGCAGGATCTCGCCGTTGCGGACGTACCAGACGGTGCCGTTGATGTCGCGCAGCGTGGTGACCCGCAGGCCCACCGCCTCGACGCTGCCCACGGCCTCGCCGAGGTCGACGGAGTCACCGACGCCGTACTGGTCCTCGACCATCATGAACATGCCGGACAGGAAGTCCCGCACCAGGTTCTGGGCGCCGAAGGCGACCGCGACGCCCAGCACACCGGCCGAGGCCAGCACCGGGGCGATCTGCACGCCCAGCACCTGCAGGACGTAGATCGCGGCCAGGCCGTAGATCACGAACGAGACGAGCGACTTCAGCACCGAGCCGATCGTCTTGGCCCGCTGCCTGCGGCGCTCGGTCAGCAGCTCGCTGGTGAGGCTGTCACCGCGCCGCTCGCGCAGCGGGGCCAGCAGCTTCGGGGGCTTGCCGTTGCCCTGCGTCAGGCGGTTGATCATCCGGTGCAGCAGCCACCGCACCACGAAGGCGATCACCAGCACCAGCAGGATCTGCAACGGCTTGGCGATGAGCAGGTCGGCGTAGCCGGCCAGCCACGCGTTCTGTGTCCAGTCGTAAACCGCCTGGCACCAGAGCTCGGATTCACCGCACGTCGGCGGCTGGGATAAAAGCGGCAGGTTCATGGGTTCGGGGGATCTCCACGTGCTGTCGTGCTACGGGTGCGCGGCAACGCGCGACCACCGGCCTGCCCGAACTTCGTGCGCGCCCCGCAGCGCACGACGATCGAAAACCGGTCGGCCGGAACCGAGTTCGGGGCTCAGTCCCAAGCGAGGCCGGTCGCTTCCGCGAGGAAGACGAGCTGGTCGGTCGTCAACCCCACGGTACGGGACACCGAGCGCGCCGCGTGCCCCACCTCGGTCTCGCGGCGGATCAGAATAGGCCGTTTGTCCGGATCGGATCCAGTGGCGTGCTGCAGCGCGGCGCACATCTTGCGCGCGTGATTCGGGTCCACCCGCGAATCCGACTCGAAGACCGTGAACAGCACCGACGGGTAGTCCGTGTTCTCCGTCACGTTGTGGTACGGCGAGTAGGACAGCAGCCAGCCGAGCTCCTCCGGATCGTCGGCCGTGCCGTACTCGTCGTTCCACGTCCGGCCCAGCAGGAACCGCTCGTAGCGCACCATGTCCAGCAGCGGAGCCGAGCACACCACCGCCCGGTACAGCCCCGGCCGCTGCGTCAGCGCCGCGCCCACCAGCAGACCGCCGTTGGAGCCGCCCGAGATCGCCAGCTGTTCCGAGGTCGTCCAGCCCACCTCGATCAAGTGCTCGGCGGCGGCGTGGAAGTCGTCGAAGGTGTGCTGCTTCTGCTCGCGCATCCCGGCGACGTGCCACTCCTCGCCCTCCTCGCCGCCGCCGCGCAGCGACGGCAGCGCCCACACGCCGCCCGCCGCCACCCAGGCCAGCGCCGACGGCATGTAGCCGGGCTCGCGGGACAGCGAGAAGCCGCCGTAGCCGGTGAGGAACACCGGGCGCGGGCGGTCCGGCTCGGCGACCGGCGCCAGCACGAACATCCGCACCTCGGTGCCGTCGGCCGAGCGGTAGGTGACCTGCCGGGTGTGCACCGGCGGCAGCTCGGCGGTGCCCGGCGCGGCCGACTCCAGCGCCACCTCGCCGGTGCCGCGGTCGTAGACGTGCACGCACGGCGGGGTCGCGAAGTCGGTCCAGCCGATCCACAGCTGGTCGCGGTGCCCCTCGGTGGCCGAGTCGACCGTGGTCAGCGCGGTGATCTGGCCCGTTCCGGGCAGCGGGATCTCTGCGACGCGCTCGCCGGTGGCCGGGTCGTGCAGCGCCAGCTCCGACACCGCGTGCCGGGTGCGCAGCACCACCAGCCGCGGGTCGTCGCCGTCGAAGTAGCGGACCGCCTCCAGCACCGAATCCGGTTCCTCGGCGATCAGCTCCGTCCAGTTCTCCGGTTCCGGGTGGGCCGGGTCGGCCACGCACAGCCGCCAGCGCGGCGCGGTGTCGGTGGTCATCACGTACATCCGGCCGTCGCGCTCCACCCACGCGGCCACCCGGTAGCCGTCGGTGGTGTCCACGATCTGCCGCAGCGCCGGTTCCTCGGCGCCGTCGGAGAGGTCGGCGATCCACACCGAGTCGCGGCGGGCGGTGCCCATGCTGCCCTCGATGATCAGCCAGCGGCCGTCCCGCGACACGTGCGTGCCGTAGTAGAAGGTGTGGTCCAGGCCCTCGCCGTGCACCAGCACGTCCTGCTCGGGATCGGTGCCCACCCGGTGGCGCCACACGCGGCGGTGGAACTGCTCCTCGCCGTCGGGCACCAGATCGGGGTGCAGGCGGCGGACGTAGAAGAACTCCCGCCCGCCCGGCAGCCAGGAGATCGTCGAGTAGCGGCAGCGGTCGATCGGGCCCTCGACCAGCTCACCGGTGGCCACGTCGATGACGTGCAGCAGCGACTCCTCGTCGCCGCCCACCGAGATCTGGTAGGCGAGCAGGTCGCCCTCCAGGCTCGGCACCCAGCTGTCGAGCGTGGTCAGCCCGGACGGGTCGAGCTCGGTGACGTCGAGCAGCACCCGCTCGGTGCCGTCGGCCTCCCGGACGTGCAGCACGCTGAACTCCTGGCCGGGTTCGCGGCGGGTGAAGAACGCCCGCCCGCTGCGCCACAGCGGCGCGCCCACCGATCCGGTCGCCAGCAGCGAGCGCAGCCGCTCGGCCACCGCCTCGCGGCCCGGCAGCGCGTCCAGCCAGGTGCGGGCCAGCTCGTCCTGAGCCGCCGACCACGCCTCGGTCGCCGGCGCGGAGGCGTCCTCCAGCCACCGGTACGGATCGGCCACCTCGCGGCCGTGGAGGGTCTCCACGATGTCCTCGCGGGCGGTGGTCGGATAGCTCAGGTGCGCTTGAACGTCGGTCACGAGCGCGACGATACGTGCCGGGACGGGGCGCGGGAGGGGCCCGGCGGACCTCGGAGGGTGATTCACCCGAGCTGATCAACGCGGTTCCGGCTTCGGTGATCGACAATCGGGAACGTGGCGCCGACGAGGCGGACGACGGCGGACGTGATCGCGGGGAAGGCCTCTCACCTGCGAGAACGGCAGGTGGAGTCCTCTCGGCGGCGTGGCGTGGCGAATCACACGTGCGTTCGGACCTGGTTCTGTGCTGAACTTTGGCCGACACCGGTGGAGGTGGTCGCGTGCCAGACCGACAACCGATCCGACAACCGGCGCTGAAGGCCTCCGGCCTCGCGTCGCGAGCCCCGCTGTGCCCGACGAGCCGAGGCTCCGGGCCACCGGATCGGCCTCCCGGCCACGCCACGTCGTGGCGCAAACGCCGGGTGCTGCTGCTCAACACGACCTTCGAACCGCTCACCGCGCTCCCGCTGCGACGCGCCATCGTGATGGTCGTCTGCGGCAAGGCCGAGGTGGTCCACGGCGACTCGGCCGGGATGACCCTGCACTCCGCGAGCGCCGAGGTCGAGATCCCGTCCGTGATCAGGCTGAGCACCTTCGTGCGCGTGCCGTACCGCGGCCGGGTCCCGCTGACCCGGGCCGCGTTGATGCTCCGGGACAACCACCGGTGCGTCTACTGCGGCGCACGAGCGGAAACGATAGATCATGTTCTGCCGCGCAGTCGCGGGGGGCCGCACACGTGGGAGAACTGCGTCGCCTGCTGCACCAAGTGCAACCACCGCAAGGCCGACAAGACCCTCGCTGAGCTGGGCTGGAGGTTGCCGACGGCCCCGCAGGCCCCGCGCGGCAGGCACTGGCGGTTGCTGGCGGGCCTGTCCGAGACCGACCCGCTGTGGTTGCCGTACCTGGGGGAGTCGGCGGCGTGATCTCGCCGGTGGGCGCGTCCGGGACGTGCCGGGTCAGCTGATCCGCACGCCGTCCCGGGCGCGCCCGCTGATGCGCACCCCGTCCCGGCGGCCGCTGATGCGGACCCCGTCGCGCTTGCCGCTGATCCGCACGCCGTCGTCGTGACCGCTGATGCGCACGCCGTCGTGCCGTCCGCTGATCCGGACGCCGTCCCGCCGTCCGCTGATGCGGACCCCGTCGCGCTTGCCGCTGATCCGCACGCCGTCGTCGAGGCCGCTGATGCGGACTCCGTCGCGGCGGCTGCTGATGCGCACTCCGTGATCAACGAGCGGTTGGTCGATCATCGAAAGGGTGAGTTCACTGCGCTGAGTGGCGGTCTCGATGAGCGACATGGGGGCCTCCCGAATACATAGGGTGCTCTGAACGCATGTGATCAAATATGCAAGACCCATACAGGTGAAAAACTATGATCGGGAACCGGCAGGAACAAGCCGCCAACCTGCCGCGAACTGCCCCCGTCCGGCTCGACTCCATTCGGCCGCAGGCGCTGCTCCGAACGAGTTAATGACCATGATTCGCATCACTTGATCGACGCGGCGAAGGGCGGTCGGGGACGTTCCGGCTCGTCCGGAATCGGATGATCATGACCGTCACGCTCGGTGGCGAGATCCGGACGATCGCGGCGACAGCTCGGAGCTTCGGGTGAATTGCCGGATGGGCGCATCGCCCGTCGCAGCAACGAGATCGAGCCACTCACGAGGACGCGCACACGAAAGCGCGTCGATCGGCTACCGTACTGGGCGTGACTGCTCTGGAGAGTGTGCTGGTCCTGGCGGTGATCCCAGCGGCCATCTACGGCGTGATCGTGCTCATCGCGATGTGGCCCAAGCTGTCCCGCGTGCGCTACCGCGCGGGGGAGGACTGGGACTTCGCTCCGGTGTTCTGGTCTGCCCACCCGCAGGGCGTGAACGCCGCGGTGCCGGCGGACGGCGAAGGTGAGGACGTGCCGGACGACGCACGGCCCGTCACGGCTCGGGGAGGCGCAAGTGGCAAGTGGTGAGATGACCGCGGAGACCGGTGAGCTCGGCACCGGCGAAGCGCGGATGGCGACCGGCCGCCTCTCCGTGGCGCGCCGCGTCGAGCCGGAGCGGCCGCGACTGCCGTTCAGCGCGAGCGAGCTCGCCCGCCTCGACGAGGCGATGGCGGTGGCCAGCCGCAGCACCGGCCTGGAGTTCGCCGTCTACCTCGGTGACCTCGGCGAGGACTCCCGCAAGCAGGCCGAGGAGCTGCACGCCAACCTCGGCGACCAGGCGGCCGACGGCGTGCTGATCGCGGTCTCGCCCGGTCAGCGCAAGTTCGAGATCGTCACCGGCGAGGAGGCGCACCGGCGCATCCAGGACCGCAGCTGCCAGCTGGCCGCCATGAGCATGGTCGCCTCCTTCAAGGAGGACGAGATCATCGACGGTCTGGTCAGCGCCGTCCGGATGCTCGCCGACGCGGCGGGCACCTCGTTCAAGTCCCCGGCGCACCACTGATCGCAGACACGAACAAGCCGCCCCGGTTACGACCGAGGCGGCTTTTCAGTGCCCGGAGGTCGGGAAAGTTTTCATGAGAACTTCCCCCACCCCGAGAACGGGAGGTTTTCATGAAAACTTCCCCACCTCCCGAGTCCTCCGAGGTCGGAGGGTTCTCGAGGTGACCTCACCTCTCGTGGGGGAGGGAGGTTTTCATGAAAACTTCGTCGTGGTGGGGGTGGGGAGGTTTTCATGAAAACCTCCCCACCCCGCGGGGTCAGGAGCGGTCGAACTCGCGGGCGGCGAGGGCGCGGACGATGCCCGCGCGGCCCTCGGAGACCAGGCGGCGCAGGGCCGCCGGGCGGTCGCCCGCCAGCCACGCGTCGGCCGCCGCGACGGTCTCGTCGGTGACCGCCCAGGACGGGAACAACCCGATCACCGTCGGCTGAGCCCGCTCGCTGGAACGCCGCGACCAGACCTCGTCGATCGACTCGAAGTACCGCTGCACGTACGGCGCCAGCAGCTCGCGCTGGGCCGGGTGCTGGAACCCGGCGATGATCGCGTCGCTGACCGCGTTCGGCAGCTGGTCGTCGTGCACCGCGCGCTGCCAGGCCTTCTCCTTCGACTCCGCGGTCGGGATGAGGGCGCGGGCCCGCTCGGCGCGACGGCGGCCGGTCGCGGTCTGGTCGGCCTCCAGCTCGGCGTCGATCTCCGCCTCACCGGCCGCGCCGTGCGCGACCAGCGCCTGCAGCAGACCCCAGCGCAGATCGGTGTCGACCGTCAGGCCCGGCAGCGGGGCCGAGCCGTCCAGCCAGCCGCGCAGCTCGGCGACCTGCTCGTCGGCGAGCACCGACCCGGTCAGCGAGTTCACGAACGCCAGCTGGTGGTCCGAACCCGGCTCGGCGGCGCGGGCCAGCTCGAACAGCCGCGAGCTGAACCGGCGCCAGCCCTCGGCCTGCCAGGACGGGTCCGCGTACGAGTTCAGCGCGGTCTGGGTCTGCAGCAGCACCCGCTGCACGACGCCGATCTGGCTCTCCGCGCCGATGCCGGCCTCGGCCGAGGCGCCCAGCACCAGGTTCACGAAGTCGCGGGCCTTGAGCTCGGCCTCGCGGGTCATCTCCCACGCCGTCGACCAGCACAGCGCGCGCGGCAGCGACTCGTCGATGTCGCCGATCCGGTCCACCAGGGTGGCCAGCGACTCGGGGTCGAAGCGCAGCGAGCAGTAGGTCAGGTCGTCGTCGTTGACCAGCACCAGCTTGCCGCGGTGCACGCCGACCAGGTCCGGGACCTCGGTGACCTCGCCGGACACGTCGAGCTCGACGCGGTGCCTGCGCACCAGCTTGCCGTTCTCGTCGTCGTAGATGCCGATCGCCAGGCGGTGCGTGCGCAGCTCACCGGCACCCGGCCGGGCGCCGTTCTGCACCACCGAGAACTGGGTGAACCGGCCCTCGTCATCGGTGCTGAAGCGCGGACGCAGCATGTTCAGACCGGTGGTCTCCAGCCACTGCGCGCTCCACCAGGACAGGTCGCGGCCGGAAGCCTCCTCGAGCGCCTTGAGCAGGTCGTCGAGGGTGGCGTTGCTCCACGCGTGCCGGTCGAAGTAGACCCGCAGCCCGGCCAGGAAGTTCTCCAGACCCACGTAGGCCACCAGCTGCTTGAGCACCGAGGCGCCCTTGGCGTAGGTGATGCCGTCGAAGTTGACCTCCACGGCCTGCAGGTCCGGGATGTCGGCGGCGACCGGGTGCGTCGAGGGCAGCTGGTCCTGGCGGTAGGCCCAGGACTTCTCGACGCTGGCGAAGGTCGTCCACGCCGCGTCGTACTCGGTGGCGCCGACCTGCGCGAGGACGCTGGCCCAGGTCGCGAACGACTCGTTGAGCCACAGGTCGTTCCACCAGCGCATGGTGACCAGGTCGCCGAACCACATGTGCGCCATCTCGTGCAGCACGGTCTCGGCGCGGCGCTCGTAGAGGTAGCCGGTGACCTTCGACCGGAAGACGTAGTCCTCCAGGAACGTCACGCACCCGGCGTTCTCCATGGCGCCCGCGTTGAACTCCGGCACGAAGCACTGGTCGTACTTGCCGAACGGGTAGGGGACGCCGAAGGCCTTGTGGTAGAAGCCGAATCCCTGCTTGGTCTCGGTGAACAGCCGCTCGGCGTCGAGGTGCTCGGCCAGCGAGGCGCGGCAGTAGATGCCCAGCGGGATCGGGTCCTGGCCGTCCTCGCCGGGGAACTCGTCGCGCCACTCGGCGTAGGGACCGGCGACGAGCGCGACCAGGTAGGTCGACATCGGCTTGGTGGTGTCGAAGACGTGGCGCTTGCCCGAGGCCGTCTCGGTGATCTCACCGGCGGCGTTGGAGATGACCTTCCAGTCGGCCGGGGCGTCGACCGTGATCTGGTAGGTGGCCTTCAGGTCGGGCTGGTCGAAGCAGGTGAACATCCGCTTCGCGTCGGCGGTCTCGAACTGGCTGTACAGGTAGACCGCTCCGTCGACGGGGTCGATGAAGCGGTGCAGTCCTTCGCCGGTGTTGGTGTAGGCGCAGTCGGCGTGCACCACGAGTTCGTTCTCGGCGGCCAGGCCGGGCAGGCGGATGCCGGTGGACTCGTCGTAGTCGGAGACGTCGAGCTCGACACCGTTGAGCACCGCGCTGCGCACCTCGTCGGCCACCAGGTCGATCCAGGTGTCGGCGCCGGGCTGGTTGCTGCGGAAGCGAACCGTGGTGGTGGACCCGAAGGTCTCCACTTCCACACCGCCCGCGCCGGCGGAGAGGTCCAGTTCGATCACATAGGACTGGACCTCCAGCAACGCGGCGCGCTGCTCGGCCTGTTCGCGGGTGAGGTTCGGCGGTGCCACGGATCACCTCGTAGTTCGTAGGGACGTTCCTGGCCGGTGTGGATGCCCGGCGCAGGCATCAAATCACGTCCGGCCGGAGTCGCGCTCCCGGGCACGCACCTCCGCGATCATCGGCGTGTCGGCGGGGTCGGGAAGACAATCGGCCGCGGCGGGGTTACTACTCCGGGGCCACTGCCCCGCGACGTGGTGCCGCGCCCAGGCACCTGCCCGACTTCGACTGATGGAGGCACGGATGACCACCGCTGCCCGCCCCAAGGTGGACTTCTACTTCGACCCGCTGTGCCCGTTCGCCTGGGTCTCCTCGCGCTGGATCCTGGAGGTCGAGAAGGTCCGCGACATGGACCTGAGCTTCCGGGTGATGAGCCTGTCGGTCCTCAACGAGGGCCGCGACCTGCCCGAGCAGTACCTGGACCTGATGGAGCGCGGCTGGGGACCGGTGCGGGTGTGCATCGCCGCGGCCAAGCACCACGGCGACGAGGTCCTGTCCCCGCTGTACACGGCGCTGGGCCAGCGCATCCACGACCAGGGGATCAAGGACTTCGACGAGGCGATCGAGGGCGCGCTGGCCGAGGTCGGCCTGCCCGCCGAGCTCGCGCAGGCCGCGCACAGCACCGAGTACGACGAGGAGCTGCGGACCAGCCACCACCAGGGCATGGACCCGGTCGGCGACGAGGTCGGCACGCCGACGCTGCACGTCGACGGCGTCGCCTTCTTCGGCCCGGTGATCACCCGTGTCCCGAAGGGCGAGGAGGCCGGCAAGATCTTCGACGGCGCGGTCGCCATGGCCAGCTACCCGTACTTCTTCGAGCTCAAGCGCAGCCGCACCGAAGCCCCCCAGTTCGACTACTGATCGGCCACCCCGGTCAAATACCGCAGGTTTTGTCGGGTCGAATACCGCAGGTTTTGACCGGTCGAATACCGCAGGATTTGACCCGGTGAACACGGCGGGATCCGGCTCGGGTGGGAAAGTTCCGGTGTTTACCGGATTTTTCCCAGAGGGTGGGGTTGAGCTGCGAGAACGGGTGCGGGCGGGTTTTTCCCGGTCATCACGGTTCTCGGGTGTCCGCGGAGTCCGGCCCCGGTCGGGGGACGGGGCCGGACTCTGGGAACGCGGTCAGCGGGGGTGCGCTGTCCGGGTGGGCGCTGTCAGCGGGTGTGCACTTCGGACATCACTTCGGTGACGGGACGATTCTGGCGGAGGTCCCAGAGCGCGTTGACGATCTCGGCGGCTCGGTCCGGTTCCACCGCGCGTTCGGCGTTGCCGGTGAACTTGGCGGCGAGCTCGTCGGCCGACAGGGGCCGCTGCGGGCCGCCCCGGTTCTCGCGGATCCGCTCGGTCACCGTCGTGCCGTCGGCGAGCTCGGCGGTGAGCACCGCCGGGAACTGGCGCGGGAACCCGGCCGTGGCCTCCTCATCGGCCACGACCCGCACCCGGCCCGCCAGGTCCAGCCGCGCCGGGTCGGCCGCGGCGGCGTCGGTGAAGTCCTCGTGGAACACGCCCAGCCCGCCGCCGCCGATCAGCGCCGCCGCCACGGTGTAGGGCCCGGAGAAGGCCGCGTGGTAGCCGGAGCGGGGCCGTCGCTTCTCCTCGGCGGGCTCGGCGATGGTCCGCAGCACCGGGGCCGGAACCCCGAGCGTCAGCTCCCGGACCCGCTCGGCGGTGATGCCGCGCTCGCGCAGCCGCAGCGCCGCGTCCACGCCCGCGTGCGTGAAGTGGTTGCACGGGTAGGGCTTGAAGAACACGCCGGTGGTCTCCCACCGCTCGCCGAGGTCCTCGGTGACGCGCTCCGGGTGGGTCCGCTCGCCGCAGAAGGCGCGCAGGAACCCGAACCGTCCCTCGACGACCGTGGGCGGCCCGGTCAGGCCGTGCCGGGCGAGGTCGGCGGCGGCCACGCCCGCGTGCGCGGCCCAGCCGCAGTGCACCCGCTTGATCGTGCCGCCGGTGCGGTTGGCCTCGATGACCCCGGCGCCCATGCTCGCGGCGATGCCGATGACCGAGGTCAGCTGCTCGGCGTCGAGGCCCTGCAGCATCCCGGAGGCCACGGCCGCGCCGACCGCGCCGCAGATCGCCGTCGCGTGCTGGCCGTGCTCGAAGAACACCGAGTTGCCGAGGTCCTCGTCGTAGCCGGCCATCCCGAGGCGGCAGGTCACCTCGATGCCCATCGCGGCGGCGGCCAGCAGCGCCCGGCCGCCAGCGCCGGTGCGCTCGGCGGTGGCGAGCGCGGCGGGGACGACGGCGGCCGAGGGGTGCAGCACCGACGGCAGGTGCGTGTCGTCGAAATCCAGGCTGTGCGCGAGGGTTCCGTTGACCAGCGCCGCCGACGGGGCCGGAAGTCGTTGCGCCAGGCCGATCGCGGTGGCCTGCGGGGCGCCGCCCCACTCGGTGGCCACGGCACCGGCGATGCGGGCGGGTTCCTCGCGGGTGGCGGCCAGCGAGTTGCCGACGACGTCGATGATGCGCCGGACCAGGTCGTCGGCCAGGACGTCGTCGACGCCCTCGGTGGCCAGCCGGGCGCCGACCTCGCCGATGCGCTGCGCGGGGGTGGTCATGCCGGGACCACCGCCAGCGGGCGGACCGGGGCGCCGGTGGCGCCGACGATGCGCAGCGGGGCGAACACGGCCAGGAACTCGCCGATCCCGGCCTCGGCCGCGTCCTCGCAGGCCATGTGCTCGACGATGTGGATGCCGTGCTCGACCAGCAGCACCCGGTGCACCGGGAGCACGCGGTGCCCGGCACCGGCCGGGATCTGCTCGTAGGCGGTGGTGTCGGTGCCGGTGGCGACGATCTTGCGCTCGGCCAGCCAGTGCGCGGCGTCGACGGTCATGCCGGGAACCCCGGTCTCCTTGCCGACGTAGGCCTGCGCGTCGCCGAACAGCCGTCCCCAGCCGGTGCGCACCACCGCGACGTCGCCCTCGCCGGGTTCGGCCCCGGCGCGCCCGGCGGCGCGGGCGAGGTCGTCGGCGGTGACGCCGTAGCCGGGTTCGAGCACGTCGACGCCGTGCACCGCGGCGACGTCGAGGAACACGCCCCGGGTCACCATCGGCGGGATGGTCTCGGCGCCGTGCACGGTGTGCTTGCCGCCGCGCTGGGACTCGGCGGCGTCGACCCCGCCGTGCAGCAGCCCGTCGTGGCTGACGTGGGCGAGCGCGTCGACGTGGGTGCCGGTGTGCCCGCCGGTGACGATGACCTCGTTGGAGGCCGAGCCGCCGTCGGGGCGGATCGCGTCGCCGTGGCGGCGCTCCAGCGTCATCCGGAAACCGGGGTGGTTCGGGGATCCGGCCATGCCGGTGTAGAGCGGGTGGCCGAGCTCGATGACCCGGGTCCCGGCCCGGACGGCGCCGAGCAGGTCGGGTCCTGCGGAAGTGGTGGTCACGAGGTGCTCCTTCCCGGCCGGGCACCGGCCGGTTCGTCGTGATCGTGCGGGAAGCCGCCGAGCGCGTCGGCGAGCTCGGTCACCCAGCGGGCGCCGGCGACGACGGCCGGGTCGACGAAGCGCCCCCGGTCGTCGACCCACGCCGCGGAGTCGCCCGCGACGTCGAGCGCGTCGAGCAGCGCGCGGGCTCGCTCGACCTCGTCGCGGTCCGGGGTGAAGGCCTGGTGCACGGGGTCGATCTGCCCCGGGTGGATCACCGAGCGGCCGAAGAACCCGGCGTCGCGCAGCGCGGCGCTGTCCTCGGCGAGCCCGTCCGGGTCGGACAGGTCGGTCCAGACGCTGGCGACGGGGCTGGGCAGCCCGGCGGCGCGGTTGGCGGTCACGATCCGGGCGCGGGCCCAGGCGAGCTCGCGCCGGTCGCGGATCCGCAGGTCGGCGGCCAGGTCGGTCTCGCCGGGGGAGGCGCAGGCGACCAGCGGGTGGCACTCGGCGAGTTCGAACGCCGCGCGCAGCCCGGCGGCGCTCTCGATCAGCAGGTGCAGCGGCAGCCCGGTCCGCTCCGCGAGATCCGCGACAGCGGACGGGGATTCGGCCTTGGGGACTCGAATTCCCGCCGCACCGCTGCCGATCAGCGCCGTCGCGTCCGCCTCCGACCAGGGGGTGCCCGACCCGTTGACGCGGACCCACACCCGGTCCGGCCGGGACCGGCAGGTCCGCACGGCGACGTCGCGGGCCTGGTCCTTGTGCGCGGGCGGCACCGCGTCCTCCAGGTCGAGCACGACCGCGTCGGCCGGGCCGTCGAGGGCCTTGGCGACGAGGTCGGCGCGGTGCGCGGGGACGTAGAGCCAGCTGCGGGCCAGGCCGATGGTGGTCACAGAACCCCCTGCGCGCGAAGGCTTTCCAGCTCCTCGGCGTCGACCCCGAGCTCGCCGAGGACCTCGGCGGTGTGCGCGCCCAGCCGCGGCCCGGTGGTGCGCACCTCGCTGGGCGTGTCCGACAGCCGGAACGGGGTGTTCTGGAACCGGACCGGCCCCAGCTCCTCGTCGTCGAGGGTCAGGATGCTGCCGAGGGCGTTGAAGTGCGGGTCGGCGAGCACGTCGGCGGCGGTGTAGATCGGAGCGACGGCGGCTTCGGCCTTCTCGAAGGCCGCGACGACCTCGTCGCGGTTGCGGGCGGCGATCCAGGAACCGACGGCGGCGTCGAGCTCCTCGACGTGCTCGGCCCGGCTCGCGCCGCTGGCGAACCAGGGCTCGTCGATCAGCTCGGGCGCCCCGACCAGCCGCATCACGCGCTCGGCGATGGAGTGGGCGCTGGTGGACACGGCCACCCACTGGCCGTCGGCGCACTGGTAGGTGTTGCGCGGCGCGTTGTTGGTGGAGCGGTTGCCGGTGCGCGGCTGCAGCACGCCGAGCTGGTCGTAGGCGATGAGGCCGGGGCCGAGCAGGTGCAGCAGCGGTTCGATGATCGCGGTGTCCACGACCTGCCCGCGGCCGGTGGTCTCGCGGGCGCGCAGCGCGGTCATGATGGCGAACGCGGTGGTCAGCGCGGCCACGCCGTCGGCGAGTCCGAACGGCGGCAGGGTGGGCGGGCCGTCGGGTTCGCCGGTCATGGCGGCGAACCCGCTCATCGCCTCGGCCAGCGTCCCGAACCCGGGGCGGCTGGAGTACGGCCCGGTCTGGCCGAAGCCGGTGACCCGCGCCAGCACCAGGCGGGGGTTGCGGGCCGACAGCTCCTCCCAGCCGAGTCCCCAGCGCTCCAGGGTTCCGGGCCGGAAGTTCTCGATGACCACGTCGGCGTCGGCGGCGAGGTCGAGGAACAGCTCCCGTCCGCGCGGGGTGGACAGCACCAGGGTGATGGCGCGCTTGTTGCGGGCCAGCATCTTCCACCAGAGGCCGACGCCGTCCTTCTGGGCGCCGTGGGTGCGGGCGGGGTCGCCGCGCGGGTGCTCGATCTTGATGACGTCGGCGCCGTGGTCGCCGAGCAGCGTGGCGGCCAGCGGGCCGGCGAACAGGGTGGAGGCGTCGAGGACCTTCAGGCCCCCCAGCGCGGCCGGGTGGTCGTGGCTCATGTCGTCCTTCCGGTGGTGGCGGCCCGCGCGGGTGCGGTGCCGCCGAGTCGAGCGGTGATCCGGTCGGCGGTCTCGATCAGCTGCGGGGCGGTGGCGGCGACGAACTCCTCGGTCACGCGGAAGCGCGGGCCGCACACCGACACCGCGCCGACGACGCCGACCGGGCCGAACACGGCCACCGCGACCGAGCCGGCGTCGCCCTGGCGCTCACCGGCGGAGGCCGCGTAGCCGCGCTCGCGGATGCGGGCGAGCTCGGCGCGCAGCTCGTCCGGGTCGGTCGGGGTGTTGGGGGTGAGCGCGAGGAGGTCGCCGGAGAGCAGCCGGTCGATCTCGTCGGGGTCGCAGTGGGCGAGCACGCACTTGCCGGAGGAGCCCGCGTGCAGCGGGAACCGCTTGCCGAGCTCGACCGACATGGTGATCTCGTGGGTGCCGACGACCTGGTCGAGGTAGACGCGGCCGCCGTGCACCTTGGCGCTGATGGTGACGGTCTCGTGCAGCTTGTCGCGCAGCTCGGCCAGGAACGGCAGGGCCGCCGCGCGCAGGTCGGAGTCGCGCAGCGCCCGGCTGCCCAGCGCCGCGGCGGCGGGCCCGAGCCGGTACTCGCGGGTCTCCGGGTCGTAGGCGATGAGGTTCCTGCTGGTCAGCGACTGCAGGATGCGGTGCACGACGGCCTTGGACAGGTCCAGTTCGCGGGCCACCTGGCTGACGCCGAGAGTGGGTGGTCCGTCGGTGAACAACAGCAGGACGTCGGCCACCCGTTCGGTGGCTCCGGTGCCGCCGCTCGACTCCGCCACGCGATTCTCCTCGTCGTCAGATACGTACCGCTGGACGGAACAAGAATGTTGGGGATCGTCGTTCGTGTCAAGGAATTTACATCGCGACTCTTGCACTTATCCAGGCTGCCTGGTGTTATCGACCTCACCGAACGGCCGGGACGCCTGTTTCTCTCAGCGGAACGGCATCCGTCGGTCGGGATGAGGAGGAACGATGACGTTCGACGTGGACCTGGTGGTCGCGGGCGCCGGTGGCGGCCTGACCGCCGCGATCCGCGCAGCCGAGCTGGGGCTCGACGTGCTCGTGGTGGACTCCGATCCGAACTTCCGGCGCGGCAACAACACCTCGATGTCGACCGCGATGATTCCCGGGCCCGGATCGCGTTTTCAGGCTCAGGCGGGGATCGAGGACTCCCCGGAGCGGTTCATCGCCGACATCGCGCGCAAGACCGGCGGCACCGCCGACCCGCGGATCGCCGCCGCGCTGGCCCACGCCGGGGCCGAACTCGTGGAATGGCTCGCCGACCACGTCGGGATGCCGATCGAGCTGCCCACCGACTTCGGCTACCCCGGGCACTCCGCGCCCCGGGTGCACAGCGTGCCCGGCAGGCACGGCTCCTCGCTGCTGCGCCACCTGCTGGAGGCGGTGGAGCGCAGCGAGCGCATCGACCTGATGGTTCCCGCGCGGCTGACCGGCGTGGACGCGCGCGACGGCGGCCGGATCGCCGTGGTCGAGACCCCCGACGGCGGGCGCGAGGAGATCAGCGCCCGCGCGGTCCTGCTGGCCACCAACGGTTACGGCGCCGACCGCGAGCTGGTCGCGCAGCACCTGCCCGAGATCGCGGGCGCGCACTACCACGGCGGCGAGCACTCCCGGGGTGACGCGCTGCGCATCGGTGCCGACCTCGGCGCGGCCACCGGGTTCCTCGACGCCTACCAGGGCCACGCCGCCCTGTCGGCGTCCGCGCAGACCCTGGTGACCTGGACGGCGGTGATGCACGGCGGCGCCGTCGTCGACTCCGGTGGCGAGCGCTTCGGCGACGAGACCACCGGCTACTCCGAGTACGCCGCCACCCTCGCGGCCCGGCCGGGCGGACGCGGCTGGCTGGTGTTCGACGAGCGCATCGACGGCCTGTGCCGCGCCTTCGGCGACTACCAGGACGTCCTCGCCGCGGGCGCGGTGCGCAGCGCGGACTCGCTGCCCGAACTCGCGGCGGCCATCGGCGTGCCCGCCGCGCCGCTGGAAGCCGAGATCGCCGCGTTGGCGCAGGTGGAAGCGGGGGAGGCCGACCGGTTCGGCCGCACGACCGCGACACCGCTGCGCGCGCCGTTCCGCGCCGTGGAGATCATCCCGGCGCTGTTCCACACCCAGGGCGGGCTGCTGGTCGACGAGCACGCCCGCGTCCTCGACACCACCGGCGACCCGATCCCCGGCCTCTACGCCGCCGGTGGCGCCGCCGCCGGCATCTCCGGCCACGGCGCGGCCGGCTACCTGGCAGGCAACGGCCTGCTCCCCGCGCTGGGCCTCTCCTACCTCGCCGCCGGGCACCTCGCCCGGTCGCTGTCCGCCACCCCAACTCCGGAAGGTGCCCGATGAGCAAGCCCGATCTGATCATCCGCGACGTCCGCGTCGTCCGCCCCGGCGGTGCGGAGCCCGTCGCCGCCGACATCGCCGTCACCGGCGGCGTCATCACCGAAGTCGGTGCGGGGCTGGACGTTCCGGAGGGCACGACCGTCCACGAGGGACGCGGCAGGCTCGCCTTCCCCGGCGTCGTCGACGCCCACCAGCACTGGGGCATCTACAACCCGCTGTCCGACGACACCGAGACCGAGAGCCGGGCGTGCGCGCAGGGCGGCGTGACGACCTCGCTGACCTACATGCGCACCGGCCAGTACTACCTCAACCGCGGCGGCCCCTACTCCGAGGTGTTCCCGGAGGTGCTCGGCGCGGCCGAGGGACGGTCCTACGTGGACTACGCCTTCCACCTCGCGCCCATGCAGGCCTCGCACATCGACGAGATCCCCTCGCTGGTGCGCGACCACGGCGTGACCTCGTTCAAGATCTTCATGTTCTACGGCAGCCACGGGCTGCACGGCCGCTCCACCGACCAGAGCGACTTCCTGATGATCCCCGAGGGCGAGCGCTACGACATCGCCCACTTCGAGTTCGTCATGCGCGGCATCCAGGCCGCCCGCGAGGCCAACCCGGACATCGCCGACCAGATCTCGCTGTCGCTGCACTGCGAGACCGCCGAGATCATGACCGCCTACACGCGGCTGGTCGAGGAGGAGGGCGAGCTGTCCGGCCTGGAGGCCTACAGCGCCTCGCGCCCGCCGCACTCCGAGGGCCTGGCGGTCACCATCGCCTCCTACCTCGCGCACGAGACCGGCCTGCCGACCATCAACCTGCTGCACCTGTCGTCGGGCAAGGCGATGGAGGCGGCGATGCTGATGGCCAAGACCTTCCCGCACGTCGACTTCCGGCGCGAGGTCACCATCGGCCACCTGCTCGCCGACGTCACCACCGCCGACGGCGTCGGCGGCAAGGTCAACCCGCCGCTGCGCCCCAGGGCCGACGTCGAGAAGCTGTGGGAGCACCTGCTCGCCGGGGACGTCAGCTGGGTCGTCTCCGACCACGCCTGCTGCCGCGAGGAGCGCAAGTTCGGCGAGGACCACGACGACGTGTTCGCCGCCAAGTCCGGGTTCGGCGGCACTGAGTACCTGCTGCCGGGCCTGGTCGGCGAGGGCCGCAAGCGCGGCCTGTCGATGTCGGCCGTCGCCGAGCTCACCTCCACCAACCCCGCCCGGCGCCTCGGCCTGCCCACCAAGGGCGACATCGCGCCCGGGTTCGACGCCGACATCGCCCTGGTCGACCCGGACCGCTCGTTCGTGGTCGACCCGGCCGACTCCGAATCCACCCAGGAGTACACGCCGTTCCGCGGCATGGAGATCGGCGCGACCGTGGAGACCACGTTCCTGCGCGGGCAGCGGATCTTCGACCAGGGCCAGGTCCTGGGCGAGCCGCGCGGCAGCTACCTGCACCGGCCGACGGGCCGCCGATGAGCGACCTCACCCGTGAAACCAGTCCGGACGCGAGGAAACCCACCATGAGAACACGGTTCCGCTTCGTGACCCTGGGGCTGATCGTCAGCCTCATCGTCATCAACTACATCGACCGCAGCGCGGTGTCCTACGCGGTCGAACCGCTGGAGCAGGCGTTCGGCATCACCACCGCCCAGTACGGGATCATCAGCTCGGTCTTCTCCGTCGGCTACATGGTCGCGGCGTTCCTGTCCGGGCCGCTGGTGGACCGCTTCGGCTGCCAGCGGGTGCTGCTGACCGCCGTCGCGCTGTTCTCGATCACCACGGCGCTGATCCCGGTCGCGGGCTCGTTCGCGGGCCTGCTGGTGATCCGGCTGCTGCTCGGCGTCGGCGAGTCGCCGGCGTTCCCGGCCGCGACCCGGACGGTGAGCCGCTGGCTGCCGATCCGCGAACGCGGGGTGGCGCTGGCGCTGTGCGGCGGCGTCGCGGTCTCGGGCAGCCTGCTGATCTCCGGCCCGCTGCTGACCCGCCTGATGGACCTCGTCGGCTGGCAGGGCATGTTCTGGACGCTGGCGATCCTCGGCGTGGTGTGGGCGGTCCTGGCGATGTGGCTGCTGCGCGACCTGCCGGACGAGTCGCCGCGGCTCGACGACGCCGAGCGCGCGCTCATCGCCGCCGACCAGGAGACCGAGGCCACCGGCGGCCGGGCGAAGGTGCGGTGGCGTCCGCTGCTGACCAACCGGAACCTGTGGGTCGTCGCGGGCGGCTACTTCGCGTGGGGCTTCATGTTCTGGGGCTTCATGTACTGGCTGCCGTCGTTCCTGTCCGGTGCCTACGGGCTCAGCGTGAAGCAGGCGGGCGCGTTCTCGATCGCCCCGTGGGCGTGCGGCATCGTCGGTGCGCTGGTCGGCGGCGTGGTCGTGGACCGCGTCTACCGGCGCAGCCCGAAGATCCGCAGCCGGTTCGCGGTGATGGGCGTGGCGCTGCTGCTGGCGGGCTGTTCGCTGGTGCCGCTGGCGATCGCCCCGACCCTGACGGTCGCGCTGATCTCGATCTCGGCGGGTGTGGGCTTCGGCTTCATCACCGGCGGGATCTGGTGGGTGGCCTCGATCGACGCGGCCCCGGACCAGCCGGGCAGCGCGGCCGGGTTCGCCGACGCGGCCTTCGCCGCCGCCGGGATCGTGGCGCCGTCGGTCATGGGCTTCATCGTGTCCAGCACGGGCAGCTTCACCAGCGGTTTCGTCGTCATGGCCGGTCTGGCCGTGGTCGGTGCGCTGCTGATGCTGCTGGTGCCGCGCGAGCGCACCGCGACCTCCAGCACCGCGCCCGCCGCGGTGGAGGCGTGACGGTGGAGCAGCAGGAGGCGGTCCGGGGCGCGGTCGGCGAGCTGGGCGAGTGGGTGGCCCGGCTGCGCTGGTCCGACGCCCCGGCCGAGGTCCGGGAGCGGCTGCTGACGGTCCTGGTCGACGCGCTGGCGGTGACCGCGCTCGGCTCGCGCGAACCCGCGCAGCGCGCGCTCGCCGAGGCGTGGGACGCGCCGGACGGCCCGGCGCCGCTGTTCGGCACCGGCCGCACCGCGGCGGTGGACGCGGCGGCGTGGCTCAACGCCACCGCAGCGGTCCGGCTGGAGCTCGACGACGGGCACCGGCTGGCCGGGGGACACCCGGCGGCGCACGGGTTCCCGGCCGTGCTGGCCCTGGCCTCGCGCGGGACGCCGGGTGCGGAGCTGTGCGCCGCGCTGCTCGCGGCCTACGAGGTCGCCGCCCGCTTCGGCCGCGCCACCAGCCTGCGCCCGGGCACCCATCCGCACGGCAACTGGGGCGTCGCGGGCGCCGGGGCGGGCTGCGCCCGGGTCCTGGGCCTCGACGCGCCGGGCGCGACGGCCGCGATCGACGCGGCGAGCGGGATGCCGATCGCCGGGCCGTTCTCGGCCGCCCTGGACGGAAACCCGGTGCGCGACACCTGGATCGGCGCCGCCAACCAATCCGGTCTGGTCGCCGCCCGGCTCGCCGCGACCGGCACCGGGCACCCGACGGGCATCGCCGCGCACGCCCTCGGCGACCTGCTCGGCACCCTCGACCCGGCGGCGCTCGTCGACGGGGTGGGGGAGCGCTGGGAAGTGCTCGGCGGCTACTTCAAGCAGCACTCCTCGTGCTCGTTCACCCACGCCGCCATCGACGCGGCCCTGTCCCTGCGCGACCAGGTCGACGAGGCAACGGCGCAGGTCCTGGTGGAGATCCACTCGCTGGGCGCGCAGCTCGACCGCGCGAGCTGGCCGACACCGCTGGCCGCGATGTTCTCGCTGCCGTTCGTGGTGGCCACCGCCCTGCGCCGGGGCCACGTCGTCCCGGCCGACCTGTCCGCCGACGCCCTGGCCGACCCGGCCACGGCGGATCTCGCGCACCGCGTCGTGATCCGCCCGGCGGCCGACCTCGACGCCCGGCTGCCGGACGAACGCCCGGTCCGCGTCACGGTCACCTCGAACCGGGGCAGGCACGTCGCCGAACGCCCGAACCCGGTGGGAGACGCCGCGTTCCAGCCCTTCACCGCCGACGACCGCATCCGGGTCCTGGGCGATCTGCTGGGCGACCCGGCGGCCGTCGCGGCCATCCGCGACCACGTCGCGGAGCTGCCGGACGCCCCGGACGCGGGGAAGACCCTGCGCGCCCTCGGTTCCGCGCTGGGCGCTCGATGAGGAGGAACATGCTGGTCCACGCCGTCACCCCGATCACCGTCGGTCCGGCCGAAGTGGCCCGCCGCCAGGCCCGCTACGACTCGCTGTCCCCGGCGGGCGTCGAGATCGTCCTGACCGACCTGCCCGACGGGCCCCGCGCGCTCAACACCGCCGACGACGTCCGCCGCTCCGAGAAGCTGGTCGCCGCAGCGCTTTCCGCGGCACCGGAGTGCGACGCGGTCCTCCCGGACTGCGTCCTGGACCCCGCGGTCCCCGCCGACGGCGGCGCGCTCGGCGGGAAACCGGCCCTCGGCCTGCTGCGCCTGACCGTGGGCGCCGCCGTCGCCGCCGGGCACCGGGTCGGCGCGATCACCCGCAACGCGGCGATCGCGGCCGAACTCCGCGACCGCATCACCGCCTACGGCTGGGACTCGGCGTTCCACGAGGTCCACGTCCTGGACCTGGAGGTGGAGGACATCACCGACCCGGACCGCTGGGCCACCGCGATGCGCCCAGCCCTGCTCACCGCCCGCGACGCCGGCGTGACAGCGGTGGTCAACGGCTGCTCAGCAGTAGACACGACCACCCAAGACCCGAACCTCCCCCTAGTTCTCGACCCCATCCGCACCGCCCTCGCCGTCCTCGCGGCGTTGCAACCCCGCTGACCACGACCCGCCGGGGGACAGTTCCAGAACGCGTTCCGAAAGGAACGCGACCAAGACGACCCAAGCCTTGGTAGACGCGACCCACTACGGATACGTTTCGAAAGGAACGCGACCAAGACGACCCAAGCTTTGGTAGAAGCGACCCACTACGGATACGTTTCGCAAGGCAGTGGCAATTTCTTCTGAAATTGGCAGACCGCACCACGCAAGAAAACCACGAAACGCAGCCAATTTCAGGAGAAATTGTCACTCCGCACGCAAGCAACCCGACCCCGCGAAGCGCTCCCGAAGAACCCCGTGGGGGTGGTGACAGTTTTCATGAAAACTGTCCGACCCCTCGGGGTCTCTCTGTGGAGGGGGCTCCAGGGTCTCGACGTGGTTGAGCTGGGATTTTGGGGTTCCGTCGTGTGGGTGGAGTGACAGTTTTCATGAAAATTGTCCCGACCCCCACGGGGTCGTCTTGGGAGCGCTCCGCGGGGTACTCTGCGTGGGTGCGGAGGGGCAATTTCGTCCGAAATTGGCTACGTTTCGTAGCCCCCTCACGTTGTGCGGTCCGCCAATTTCAAACGAAATTTCCCCTGCCTTTCGAAACGTACCCGTAGTGGGTCGCCTTTACCAAAGCTTGGGTCGTCTTGGTCGCGTCCGTTGCGAAACGTACCCGTAGTGGGTCGCGTCTACTGAAGTTTTGGTTGCGTTCCTTTTGAGGCGTATCCCTAGTTGAAACTGCGCAAATCGTCGTCCGGATAGAATCGTCGAGTGATCACCGTCCGCGACCCGCACCCGTGGCCCGCCACGGAGACCGAGGCCGAAGCCCTCCAGCGCCGGCTCCGGCCTCGCGTGCGCTTCGACGGCGTCCCGGAGGAGGTCCGCTACGCGGCGGGCCTCGACGTCGACTACCGCGAGGACTCCGATGAGCTGGTCGCCGCGGTCACGGTCCTCGACCTGGCGGACCTGTCGGTGGTGGACAGCGCCGTCGTCCGGGATCGGCCTCGTTTCCCCTACGTCCCAGGCCTGTTCGCCTTCCGCGAGGCCCCACCGCTGCTCGACGCCCTGCAACGCCTCACGATCGACCCCGACGTGCTGGTCTGCGACGGCCAGGGCCTGGCCCACCCGCGACGCTTCGGCCTCGCCTGCCACCTCGGCGTCCTCACCGACCTCCCGTCCATCGGAGTCGGCAAAACCCCGATGGGCCACTACGACCCACCGGGCCAAAACCGAGGTGACTGGACCCCTCTCCACATGGACGACGACGAGGTGGGCAGAGCCCTCCGCACCCGAACCGGCGTGAAACCCGTCTTCGTCTCAGTGGGCCACCGCTACACCCTCCAAGCCGCCTGCGACCTCGTCCTCACCCTGACCCCCACCTACCGCCTCCCGGAAACCACCAGAACAGCAGACCACCTGGGCCGCCAAGCCGAGTGATCGAGTTCTGCCCAAGCTCGACCAGTAGGTTGGCCGCATGCCCAGGACAGTGACGGTGCAGGAAGCGAAGTGACGGAGCGCGAACTGGGATTCGTCCGCTACGACGTTCCAGATTCGTTCCTCGACCCGCTTCCAGAGGATGAGCTGGCGCAGAGCGCGATGCGATGGGATCGCGAAGCGCCGGTTTGTTCGTCTCTGCTGCTTCGTCAACTTTCCTTGTCGAGTTCATCCAGCACGGTGTCGTCGATCAAGACGGCGGGAACTGGCTCGAGGCGGTCGCGCCAGGTTCGGACTGGCATGGAAAGCCCATCGAAGTCGATGAAACCCTTGCCGGAAGTGAAGCCACCGCCGCGTTCGTACATCACGATCAGTGGTTCGAACGGGTCGTCGAGGGCGGGAAGAACTGCGTGACCTGAGTCCTTCAAGGCGGACCAGTGCAACATCGACTCACAAGTCTCGAACACCACGGTGCCCGTTGTCTTCGACTCGAGGTTCGACTTGAGCGCATCCAGTGCTTGCGGATTCGCCCTGATGCTCGTGTCAACGTGCGCGGCAAGGTCGAAGAACGGCCACTCCCTGGTCGCGTCCAGCTCCTGCGCCCAGACAGCAGAACGACGAAGGTACTCCTGCATCAGCTTCGCTCGCGAGCGAGTGCGATCAAGTGAGGCCGGAGGGTTCCAGTCGATCGCAAGAAGGCGGCGCAAGGTGCTTCCTTGATTACTGCTCACCATGGCCGCGCCCTCCCCGATCGGTCTCGGTCTGGTTCATCCTTGCCAGGGATTGTTTCAGCGCCCGGGTGGCGTGCTGGTCTGATCTTCCGTGAGATTGCCGGCCGGGTCCCAGCGCCGGCGCTTGAGCAAGTCGCCGAACTCGTTGAGCGCGTCGTAGCGCGCGAGTTGACCGTTGGGGTTCCATTCGCGCCACTCGCCGACCGCCTTGCCGTGGTCGCACCGCCCTTGGAGCTGCTGGGTTCCGTCGGGGAACCACTCGTACTGGGGCCCGTGCTCGATCCCGTTCTCAAACCCCGTCAGCTCGATCATGGTGCCATCGTCGGCGAAATCGACCAGGTCAGAACTGGAACTCTGTGATCCAACTTCCTCTGATGAGGTTGGTCGGCATGTAGTCGGACTCGACCGAGATCGTCAGTCCGAGGTCGCGCGCTACGCAGGTGAAGGCCAGCGGTGCCAGTGCGAGATAGCCGACCGGATTCGTTCTGGCCTTCGCGTCGGCAGTCCAGAACGTGCGGTGAGCTTCTAGTGCTTCTTGCAGCTGACCGTTAAACTTCGTCTCGTCGTTGCCGACCAGTTGCAAGAAGAGCAGGAGCTGGGGGCGAACGATGTTGTCGAGCAGCGCGGGGTGCGTTCGCGTCGCAGAGTTCGGCGAGAGCCGGCGAGTGGTCTCCTGGAGCAAATCGGATACCTCGCCGAGCTCTCCGCGGAAGTACGCTTGCAGGCTCGCGATCCAGGTGTAGACGTAGTCGTCGAAGGTGTCCGATCCGGTGCGAAGCGTGGACTCTTCCACGTCGCACAAGGCCCTGATCCTCTCGTGATCGCGGCCGATGACGGACAACCACAGCGCGGTCTGCCATCGGGCGGGATCACTCGCCGTTCCAGGTCCCGTGGCAGGGATCGAGATGAACCGTTGGTCGATCAAACATTCAACCTGATCGCTTCCCGCTGTCGCTGCAGCGAAGATGGCGGACGCGACCTGGGTCGCGTGCGTGAAGTTGACCCAGGTGTCGAGCTTGTCCGCCGACGGATCGACAGCGCACTGGTTCCCCAGGCGCATCTGCGCGATGTCGAGCAGGCTCGTGAGCCGCGAAGCGTTCCGCTCCACCTTGGGCAGGTTCCGTTCAAAACTCGCTGCGAGGGCAGGTGCGTTCGTCGCGGCGAACCCCGTGTCGATCTGGTGTCGCTCAACGCCTGTCATGACCCGTTCCTACCTCGGCCGCAGATCGAAGTTGCGCGCACGAGCTACGTGCCTCTGACCTCGCGAGTCGTGTCCCCCTTCGCCGCGTTATGCTATCGCGAGAGCCAGGTCGGTTCGATGAAGTTTCGGGGCAAGTAGTCCGAGTGGACCTCGACCGGGAATCCGCGATCGTGTGCCAACGCTGCGAGCGCGGTTGGAGCCAAGGCGAAGAAACCGGCCGGGTCGGATGCCCGTTCGGGCGTGGCTGTCCAGAACTGGTGGTGCAGGTCCACTGCCTCTTGCAGATCGGAATTGAATTGATCCGGGCGGTTTCCCGCGATGTTGAAAAGCAGCTTCATCGTGGGGTAATGCCGTTGAAGAGCTACCTCGGGCGTGGCGTTCCGCAGCGCATCGGGATGGGTGAGTTCGATGCTTCTGTTGATGTGCTCGACCACATCATCGTCGCGGTAGAAGAAGGCGCGCAGAGTATCTGCCCAGGCGTACATGTATTCATCGAAACCCGCACCACCGGCGCGGATCGTCTCGTTGGGCACGTGTATGAGGTCGCTGACCAGTGTCTGCCCACGGCAGATCACTGAAGCCCACAAGGAATCCAGCCAGTCGGCGATCTTGACCCCAGCCGCTTGAGGATCGAACTTCGCCATGCTGATCGGCGTGCCCACCGTGACGTCGATCGTTTCGGCGTCGGTGTCGGCTGCTTTGAAGTAGGCCGCTCCGGCCTGCGCGGCGATGAGAACGTTGCGGAACGTGGATTCCTGCTCAGCTGCTGGGTCGATGAGCAACAGGTGCCCAGTGCGGGAGAGTGATTCCCTGGTGATGTCGATGGCGAGGGTGGAGAGTTGCCCGACGTTCGACCGGTACTCGTCGATCATCGTGCCGAACGTGTCGGCCATCAACTGCGTCTGCGCGTCCGCAGTGGCATGCCTACCTGTCGAGCTCATGACTGATCCGCCCTCAAATCCGCGTCGTCGGTTCAGAAGTCATCGTCGGTGGCGAAATCCGCCTGCTGTGTCACTGCTGGTCGGTCTCGGTCTGGTTCACCCAGTAGCCGGTCACGAAGTTGCGGGGGAGGTACTCCGACTCGATGTCCGCGGTGATTCCGCGGTCGTGCGCGACCGCCGCCAGTGCGGTCGGTGCCAAGGCGAGGAAGCCGTCCGGGTGAGCGGCTCGGTTCGTGTTGGCGGTCCAGAAACGTCGGTGCAACTCGATCGCTTCGCGGAGATCTTCGTTGAACTGACCTGCTTCGCCGCTCGCGAGGCTGAAGAGGAGCTTCATCGAAGGGAAGTATCGCAACAACGCGATCTCTGCTGCGTCGTTTCCCAGTTGTGCCGGATCGGTCAGCTCGATGCTTCGATTAATCTTGGCGTGCAGGTCGTCGCCGCTGGTGAAGAAGGTCTTGAGCGCGTCGATCCACGCGTAGACGTATTCGTCGTACTGCCCTGCAGCGCGGAGGGTTTCCTCTGGCGTTTGGCAGAGATCGTCAACGAGGTTGCGTGCGCGGCAGATCGTGGCTGACCACAGAGCGTCCAACCACGCTGCAGGACTGTGCTTGTGAGTCGGGCCGGTCGCGTTGAGGGAAACCCGGTCCCGGATGATGCAGTCGAAGTGCTCGTCGCTGGTGTTCGCGCTCTTGAAGAGCGCTGCGCCGGATCGAGCGGCCACGAGCAGGCTCGAGTAGGTGTCGAACCGATCCGCCGCCGGATCCAACAGCAGTTGACGCTGCGTGACTTGCAGCGAGTACTGCGCAACGTTGAGAGCGAGAGCCGGGGCTTCGCCGAGGTTGTCGTAGAAGCGATCGATGTTCTTCGACAGGGCAGCGATCCTCTTCTCGGTGCCCTCGATGCTCTGCGAGTGCCTGTTGATGACCGTCATGACCCGTCCCTACCTCGGCCGCAGATCGAAGTTGCGCGCACGAGCCACGTACCTCTGACCTCGCGAGTCGTGTCCCCCTTCGCCGCGTGATGCTATCGCGAGAGCCAGGTCGGTTCGTCGAGGTTTCGGGGCAAGTAGTCCGAGCGGACCTCGACCGTGAATCCGCGATCGTGTGCCAATGCTGCGAGCGCGGTTGGAGTCCGCATCGTGACGTCGTCCTCATGACCGAGCTCGCGAAGAACCGCTGCAGGCAACTGGATCTCAGTCGGGGGTGCCGTCTTCGGTCCAGGAGTTCTTCCTGATCAAAGACCCGTGGTCGTCGAACTCCGTCTCGGTCGCAAGCTGGCCGTGCGGGTGCCATTCGCGGAGAATTCCGACAGGGCGACCGTCGCGCATGGTTCCTTCCTCGCGCGGTTGGTCGTTGCTTCGCCATTCCTTGAACGGGCCGTCCGGGTATCCGGCGAAGTACGAGTAGGTCGAAACGACGCTCCCATCGCGTGCTTTTTCCACGGTGACGCCGGTGAACGGTTCGTCTTGGTAGAAGACTCGTCCTGTCTCGTCCATCTCGGTGTCGTCTTCGTCGACTCGGATCTCGTTCACTCTGGGATCGGCTCCTTGGAATTGACGTGACCAGCCGGATACGCGAGCCTACCGATGCTCAGGTTTTCTAACGGCTCGTTCATCTTGTGCGAGCCGGTCTAGGCTGCGCCTAGGGGCTAACTCGAGCACTACTGAGATTCGGTGTTCGTGTGCGACACCTACCGG
Source organism: Saccharopolyspora flava (assembly GCF_900116135.1). Classification (GTDB taxonomy): domain Bacteria; phylum Actinomycetota; class Actinomycetes; order Mycobacteriales; family Pseudonocardiaceae; genus Saccharopolyspora; species Saccharopolyspora flava. The sequence goes on along the minus strand of NZ_FOZX01000008.1, from coordinate 248,438 downwards.
CAAGCGCTCGGTACCCTGACCACGACGGCCATGTCCTGAAGAATCCGCTGATCTCATGAGCGGGTGACGACACCATAAGGCTCCCGGACCGCTGCTCGTTCGGAGCCGTTGTTTAGTCCGACGAAGAGCTGAGCGTTCGATGCATCATCCGGCGTCTTCCCAGGTCACGTTTCCAGTTGCATCGAATCCTCGGCGGCGGATGATGCGCCCGCCTTCGCTGAACTCGATCTCGCGGATGAGATTGCCTTCGGGAGCCCAGGTGCGATGGGTGCCAACCGGCAGACCTTCGTGGAATTCACCTTCAGAACGGGGGGTTCCGTCGTTGTACCACTCTCGGTCGGGGCCGTCCTGGAGTCCGTTGGTGTAGGTGGTCAAAGAGACCATCGTTCCGTCAGGCAGCAGATCGACTGCTTCGCCGGTGAACCGTTCCCCGTCGTAGAGCACGGGGCCGTACGGCTCGCTGTCGAGCTCGTCCTCGTTCACGCGGATCAACTGGACCCCTCCGCTTCCCGGCTCCGGCGCGCTTCTTCCTTCGCCGCTCGTATTTCTTGCTGCTCGGTGAACTTCTGATTGTAGTCCGAGTTGTAGATCGACTCGTGACGCCGGTTCGTGTTCTCGGAGTCGGGGTCGAGGTTGTTCTTGTCAGTGTGGACTCCGGCCGTGTATCCACCTGTGTTCATCTGTGCGCCATGTGAGAGATCGGCTGCGTCACGCACGTTCTTCGGCAGGGAATCCGGTCCGGCGACAATGCGTGCGCAGTTCGCGCAGCACGCCGCGACATCGTCGGGATCCTTTTTGAAGGTGAAGCGCGCGTCGACGCTCAGCTCGTTGACGACGCCTTGAAGCTCCTCGGGCTTGATTCGAATGATCTCAACTTCCCGTCCGCCCCGTGTGACCTTCTCGATCTGGTCGACGCCTTCGCCGGACCTGCGTGCCTCCGCGGCGGCGATCTCCTCACGCTGTTTGAGGATCCCGTCCAGGGCTTTGACCTCGCCGTGACGATGCGGCAGATCGCGGTGCGGGAACTCGCCTTGCTCGATCTGATTGACGGGTCGGCCCGGGTTCTCGGCCATGTTGGATATGTGGTCGCGCAGGGCAGGATGCAGCAGATCCTCGTCGGTGAGGTTGAACTTGTTGCCGTGAGCGTCCATTCCGGTCGCCGGTGTGCCATCAGTGGTAGTCGTGGTGGTCGGAACCGTATTGCCTTGAACTCCGTTGATGCCCTCGTAGACCAAGCCGTTGCTTCGGTCGATGACGATCGCGTTCACCGCGCCAGGCTTTCCACCGAGCGACTTGTAACTGTAGGGCATGCGTCCTTCGCCGACTTCTGCGAACGGTGCCTTCTTCGGGTTCTTGATTTTGCGGTTCTCGTCGATCGCGTTCTGAATGCTCTGTTGTCGCTGCTCGATGGACTGGCGTGTGTACTGGTGGATCGGTTTGCCATCCACGGTGTCGATGAGCCCGTCCGAGCCGCGGGTGACTCGGTCTTCTGCGATGTCCTCGACTTTGAAGCCGTGCTGTGGATCCTTGGGGATGTAAGGCTCGTCGTAGGGCGAGCGTGCACCGATCTGCTCGGCTTCACTGACGTCCCAGCCAGAGGGCTTGGTGTTCTCGCCGCCACGGGACTCGGCATTATCTGGTCGCTGGCCGGGGTCTTCGCTGTTCTTAGTCGGGTGGAAGCCGTCGTTGCTGGCTGGGGTGGTGGTGCCGTCGGGGTGGTGGGTGTTCCAGGTGCCGTTCGGGGGCCAGCCGGGCTTGCCGTCGGGGCCCATGTCGGTGGCGAAGACTCGGCCGTTGCCGTCGGTCCAGGCGAGGCCGGTGGGGGCGGTGACGGGGACTCCGAGCTCGTTCGAGAGGTCTCGGGCCAGGCCGCTGGTTCCTGCGTCGCAGGAGAGGAGGCGGACCGGTTTCGAGCCGTCGAAGTTCGGGTCTCGGCGGAGCATGTCGGCGAATTCCTTCGCCGAGAACGTGTGGTCGCCGATGCGGACCCGGCCGTCCGGTAAGGCGTGGGCGTCGACCGTGTGGTGGACGCCGTCGTCCGGAACCCGATCGGCCAGGTCGCGCATCCTCGGGTCGTCGTGGAACGACGAGCCGGCCTGGGTCTCCTGGCGGGTGGACTCGGCCTGGTCGATCTGCTCCTGGCGCTCCGGGGTGCCCGGTTCGGCGTCGTGGGGCTGGTCGGTGTCGTGGTCCGGGCCGTCGTGCTCGTCCTCGCCCGGGCGGGTGCCGTCCGGGTCCTCGTGCTGCTGGGGGCCCTCGTGGTGCTGGGGATCGGAGTCGCTCGCGTCCGGGCGCTGGTCCGGCGAATCCGCGCCGTCCGGGCGTTGGGTGGGCGAGTCGGCGCCGTCCGGGTGCTGACCAGGGGTTTCCGCGCTGGAACCGCCGGGGTGTTGTCCGGGGCCGTCGGGGCGGGTGGTCGTGGGGGAGTCCGGGCGCGAGGTGCGCTGCTGGGGGACGCCGGTGTCGGGACGCGACGGGGTGTCCGCGCCTCGGGACGGGGTGCGGGGCGAGTCCGGGCGCGGGCCCAGGTCGCCGCCCATCGGGCGGGCCGCTGCGCCGGGGGAACCCGCGGTGCCCGTCCAGCCGCCACCGCCGCCGGTGCGGGAACCTCCTGCGGACGGCGTCGCGCCGGCTCCACCGGGCGCGCTCGGGGCGCCACCGGCCATGCCGCCGCCGATCGGGCCGCCCGCTGCGGGCTGGTCGGCGCGCGGAGCCGCCGGAGCCGGACCGGCCGGGCCGGGAGCGGGAGTCGTCGGGGCTGCGGGGGCGTCCACGTTCGCCGCCGCCGTGCTCGCCGGGGAGCTCGGCGCGCGGTCTCCGTCGACCGGCAGCGTGCCGCTGAACGAACCGCTGCCGGAACCACCGGAGTGCGAGCTCGACGAACCTCCGCCGCCCGCGTGCGGCATCCCGGCGCCACCGGAAGAGCCTCCGCTGCTGGAGGAATCGTTCGACGAGGCGCCCGAGGACTCCGAAGAGGACGGTGCGTCCGAGCGGCCCGGATCGGGCACGCTGCTCCCCGACGAGGACGACGAGCCGGTGTCCGCGGAGCGCGTGTCGGGGGAGGAACCGCCGTCGGAGCTCGACCCGGCGTCCGAACCTGAGGAGGTGTCGGCGCTGGACGGGGCGTCCGAAGCGTGCGAGCCCGAGGAGCTGCTGGAGGAATCCGAGGTGCTCGCGGTCGAGACGCCGGAATCCGACGACGACCCGCCGGAATCCGCGGCGCGGCTCGAACCCGAGTCGGAGGATGATCCGGAATCCGCCGAGGAACGGGTCTCGGGCGCGGAGTCGGACGAGGAATCCGAGGACGACTGGGAACCGGAATCCGAGGTCGACGGGCTCGACGAGTCCGAAGCGGACGATCCCGAATCGGCCGTCGAAGACCCGCTGTCCGAAGTCCCGCTGTCCGGGGACGAGGAACGGCTTTCGGCTGACCCCGAATCGGAGGACGAGCTCTCGGACGACCCCGAGTCGCTGGACGAACTCTCGGACGACCCGGAGCCGGATGACGAGTCCGAGGACCCACCGTCAGACGACGACCCCGAGTCCGAGGACCCTCCGTCGGACGACCCCGAATCCGAGGACCCGCCATCGGACGACGAACCGGAATCCGACGACGAGCCGTCCGAGGACGACCCACCCGAGTCCGACGAGGAACCCCCGGAGTCGCCCGACGAGCCGCCGTCGGCGTCGGGCACGTCCACGTCGCCGCCGAAGTGCTCCTTCGCGCCGCCGATACCGCCCATGAGCGAGCCGGTCGCGCCGCCGGACATGGCGCCGGTGCCGATCTCGCTCCAGTCGAGCTTGCCCTCGGTGATGAGCTGCTCGGCCGCGCTGCCCACCGCGCCTTCGGCGGCGCCGAGCGCGCCTTCCTTCACGGCTTCCTTGCCGATGGACTTCACCGCGCTCTCGGCGGCTTCGCCGGTCACGTCACCCGCCGCGTTCCCGGCCGCGCCGCCGAGGGCGCTGCCCGCGCCCTTGCCGAACGCCTTGCCCGCGCCCTCGAAGACGCCGCCCACGGCGCCGCCGATGGCACCGCTGATCGCGGCCTCCTTGAACTTGCCGCCGTCGAGGCCGTCGCGGGTGCCCATCGCGACCTGAGTTCCCTGCACCGCGAACTCGATCGCCACCGACGACGCGACCTCGATGGCCACGTTCTTGAGGATGCTGAACACGAGCTGCTTGAAGATCTGCAGCACCACGGCCCGGGTGATGCCCTGAGCTGCGGCGATACCAGCGGTGGAGGCGCCGAAGGTGGCGGGCGCGGCGGCGATCATCGCGGCGATCTGGATGGCCAGCGCGATCAGCGACGCGATGATGGTCAGCTTGGTGTGCTCGACGTCGAGGGCCGCGTCGTCGCAGGACTTCGCGAGCTTCTCGCACGCCTCCTTGAGCTTCGGCAGCGCCGAGTCGCCACCGTCGCCGATGTCCTTCCACAGCTTGCTGAACGCATCCGCGGTCTGGCCCTCCATCGCGGACTTGACCTGCTGCGCTCCGGCGTTGGCGGAGTGCTGGACGGCGTCGATGCCGTCGGCGGCCGTCCGCCAGGCGTCGGCCATCCGGCGCATGGCGTCCTCGTCACCCTCCGGCCAGGACTGCCCGACGACGATCGGCAGCAGCCACTTGACCTCGTCCGGCATCTCGATGCTCACGTGACGTCAACTCCCTACCGAGGCATGTCCGAGCCGGCCCGGCCGATCCCGCCGGCGCCGCGCTCGTCGCCGGACTCGGTGTCGTCGGCGGTGGCTTTGAGGTTGTCGTTGATGTCGCCGAGCGCCGTGACGACCTTCTTCAGGCTCTCCAGGACGCTGTCGCGGCCCTTGGTGTAGTCGCCGCCGAACTGCTGCCCGGCCTCGTCGTCGCCCCAGCACTCGCCCTCGCCGTCCAAAGAGGACTTGAGGGTGCTCAGGACCCGGTCGAGGTCGTCGCCCGCGTTGCCGATCTTCTTGCCGCCCGAGCGGATCTCCTCGGGCTGCATCCGCATCTTGCCGCTCATCGACGGCCCCCGCGGCGGTTGCTCTCCCAGTCGTCGTCCCAGTCGTCGGGCCCGGCCTGCACCTGCGGCGCGGACGCGGACCGCCCGGACTGCGACTCCTCGTTGCGGCGCTGCGCGCGCTCGGCGTCGGGATCGGGAGGGGTGATGAAGGGGCCGCTGTTGAGCAGGCCCTGCAGCGACGGCATCCCGGGAACCTCGGGGACGGTGGAGGTGTCGGCCATCGGCGCGAACTCGGACTGCAGCTGTCGCTGCGCGGTCCCGGACGCCTCGCGGATCACGCTGGTGATCGATCGCGCCAGCTTCTCCGGGGTGGTGCGCTCGAAGGCCTTGTCCGACAGCCGGACCTCCTGCACGGTGCCGGTCGCGTCGACCCGCACGTTGACCACGCCGTCGTCGGAGGTGACCTCGAAGGTCTGCTGCGCGGCGGATTCCCGCTTCTCCTGGATGTCGGCGGTGCGCTTGCGCAGGTCGTCGAGCATGCCGTCGATCTGGTTGCGCAGCGCGGCGTTCCGCGCCGCCTTCTCCTCGCTCGACGCGTCGAAGTCCTGTCCAGACATGTCCAGCCTTCCCCCGGCTCAAACAGCACGTGCAGTGCGGCTTCGTGGCTTCGATCAGTGTGACGCGTGCTCGGTCCGGTCGGTGCCATCGACCAGCACAATGCGGCCGAACGGTCTCATTCACTGAGCTGAACGGGCTAGCGCTGACCGGGTGGTTTCCGGCGGGAAGGGCGATTCGCGGGGAGATGTCCGCCCTCGGCAGACGTCGGCGAGGCGTGCCAGGTCCGCCGATTGGCCGCGCGCGAACTCCGCCGTGACGGGGAGTCCGTGGCCGGGGACGACGGTGGTGGGGTTCAGGGCCAGGAGCGAGTCCACTGTGGAGGGCCAGTGCAGCGGGTGGGCGTCCTCGAAGTCCGGGGGAGCGCCCTGCTCGACGAGGTCCCCGGCGAACACCACGGCGGCGTCGGGGACGTGCGCGACGAGGTCGTGGTCGGTGTGGCCGGGGCCGAAGTGGTGCAGGTGCACCTCCCGGCCGCCGAGGTCGAGCGCGGCGGTGTCGGTGACCAGGTGGTCGGGCGGGGCCGGGGTGCTGGCGGCGAGCGCGTCGGCGGTGTCGGCGTCGCCCTGCTCGCGGTAGTGGGAGACCCAGCGTTCCCGCTGGTCATCAGCGGTGTCGGCGAGGAATTCCGGGAGCCGGGCGTGGGCCCACACCGGGGCCGGGAGGAACGCCGAGGTGCCGAAGCAGTGGTCGAAGTGGCCGTGGGTGAGGGCGATCCGCAGCGGCAGCCGGGTGATCGCGCGGACCGCCTCGGCCAGCTCGGCGCCCTGGCGGTGGTCGCCCCGGGTGTCGATCACCAACGCGGCCTCGTCGCCGACGACCAGGCCGGTGGTCAGGTCCAGCTCGGCGTGGCGCCGGGCGAACACGCCCGACGCGAGCTCGATCCACGCGTTGTCCACGGCAGGAGCCTAGTGCGACCCCCAGGAGATCTCTGCCAGACTTCTCGGATGCGTCTCCACGTCGCCCTCACCGCGCTGATCGCGACCGCCGTCGGCGTCGGCGTGCTGTTCTTCGCCAACAGCGCTCTGTCCCCGGTGCTGCTCGGCGGACCCGGTTCGACCTGCAGCGAGCCCGACTGCGCGCTGGGCGCCGGGTTGTGGCTGATCGCTGGTGCCGTGGCGGTGGTGCTGGTCGCGTTCCTCGCCGGGTTCCTGCGGTCCGTCGAGCGACCGGTCCGGCGGGGGTTGTGGATCGCGCTGTGGTGCACGGTGCTCTACCTCGTCGAATCCGCTGTGGTCTGGATCCTCATCTGAGCCTCCCCGAGCGGGTGGTTCCGGGTCCGTGTGCTTGACTTTTCTCCCGCGCGCACAACGACTTCGGGAGGGCGGTTTTGCCGGAGGGCCACACGCTGCACCGGCTCGCCGGGGTGCACCAGGAGCTGTTCGCGGGCACCCGGGTGCGGGTCAGCAGCCCGCAGGGGCGCTTCGCCTCCAGCGCCGCGGAGCTGGACGGGGCCGTGTTCGAGCGGGCCGAAGCGCACGGCAAGCACCTGTTCCACCGCTACGGCGCCGACCGCGTCGTGCACGTCCACCTCGGCCTCTACGGCACGTTCACCGAGAACGAGCTGCCGGTCACCGAACCGCGCGGCCAGGTCCGGATGCGCGTCGTGGGCCCCACGCACTTCACCGACCTGCGCGGCCCCACCCGGTGCGAGCTGATCACGCCGGAGGAGGTGGCGGCCGTGCGCGACCGGCTCGGCCCGGACCCGCTGCGCGCCGACGCCGACCCGGAGCGCGCGTGGGCGCGGATCTCGAAGTCGCGCACCAGCATCGCCGCGCTGCTGATGGATCAGAAGGTCCTCGCCGGCGTCGGCAACGTCTACCGCGCCGAAGTGCTGTTCCGGCACGGCATCCCGCCCATGACGCCCGGCCGCGACCTGGGGCGCGAGCGCTGGGAGCTCATCTGGGCCGACCTGGTCGAGCTCATGGCCGACGGCGTCAAGGTCGGCCGCATCGACACGGTCCGCCCCGAACACCTCCCCGAGGTCACCGGCCGGGCACCGCGCCAGGACCGCCACGGCGGCGAGGTCTACACCTACCGCCGAGCCGGAATGCCCTGCCTGATCTGCGGAGACGAGATCGCCACCTCCTCCCTCGCAGCCCGCAACCTCTACTGGTGCCCCACCTGCCAGGCCTCGTGAGTCCCGGTGTCGGGTGCTCGGCAGGGGACAGTTTTAGTGAAAACTGTCCAGACAAAACGGACATTGATCATGGGTGATTCTGGCAAAAACTGTCCCCTGGTGACGCACGAACCCCTCCGCACAGCCCCGCTAACCTGGGATCACACGCCCGCTGCGGGCTCCGGCAGGAGGTGGCTCATCCGTGACGGCGGAGTCGTTCGGTCGCGTCCTGCGACGGCACCGCGCGGCGTCGGGACTCACCCAACCGCAGCTCGTCGAGCGCGCTGAGAGCTGAGGTGCGGGCGTCGTTGGGTTCGGCAGTGGGACAGTTTTAGCCATAATTGTCCGGGCATTTCGGACATTGATCATGGGTGATTATGGCTAAAACTGTCCGCTGCCGAGCGCTCAGAAGCCGAAGCCTCCGAGGTCGAAGCCGTCGAGGCCTCCGTCGTTGAAGGTGTCCGGGTTCATGCCGTCCGCTCCCGGGTCCATCCCGTCGGGATCCATCCCGTCTGGGCCCGAGCCGTCGGCACCCATGCCGTCCGCGTAGCCGTCGGCGTAGGCGGCTTCCGCGGGGACCGTGGCCATGCCGACGAACATGGCTGACATCAGGGCGTAGGAGCCGGCGGTCCACATGCCTGCGGCCAGGGCGGGCTTCCACCACGGGTCGCTGTACCAGCCCTGGGGGACCGGCTTCCCGGCCACCGTGCCGCCCGGGTAGTAGTGCGGGGTGCGTTCGCTCGGGTGCGGCGAGGCGACCTGCGTGCGGCCGTCGATCTCGACCTCGCGGTCCTCGTCGACGTGGCCCGCGTGGCGCTGACCGGTCAGCGCGGGCAGCTCCGGGCCGGGGTCCAGGTCCATCGCCAGCCGCGCGGCGCGCACGTAGTACAGGCCCTCCATCGCCGTCTCCGAGGTCAGCCGGGCCTGCTTGGCGGTGGTGGCCGCCTCCAGCTGGGTGAGCGCGGCGGCGTGCCGCTCGGAGGCGTCGGCCAAGGCCTGCTTGGCGGCCTCGTTGGTGCCGACGAGGTTGAGGACCTGCCCGCCGAGCCGCTCCACCCAGCGGCGGGCCTCGGCCTTGTCGTCCTCCAGCTGCTCGCGCTGGTGCGCGAGGACCTTCTGCCGGGACCACCACACGGCGGCGCCCAGCACTGCGAGCGCGATCAGCAGAACCACGAGCGCACTGGTCATCCCTGCCTCCCCGGGGACGCCGCTGCCCTCGACGGTACGCGCGTCAGAAGGCGTCGGGACAGCTCGGAGCGCGATCGCCCGCCAGGGCGCGCGAGGCCGCGGTCAGCGCACCGGGCTCCAGCTCGCGCACCCGCCCGGCCGCGGCGAGCTCGTGCAGCGTGCTCCCGCCCAGGTAGGCCGCGGCCAGGTCGGCCGCGTCCAGCGCCAGCTGCGCCGGATCGGAGGTGCGCTCGGCCGTGCCGTCGCGGGTGCGCAGCCGCCAGCGCCCGTCGTTCCACGGGCAGAACGCGTCGCGCACCTCCAGCACCACGTCCGCGTGCGCGAGGTACTCGCGGGCGGCCAGCGCGGCCGGGACGTCGACCAGCCGCAGCCACAGGCCGTCGACGACGCGCTGCGCGGCCGCGCGCGGATCGGCCAGCATCCGCACCACCGGCTCGTCGATCGCCGCCTTGCGCCAGGTGACCTCGCTGACCAGGTCGAAGTCCAGCAGGTGGCGGCACAGCGCCGCGTAGCAGGCGGGGTCGTCGGCGACCAGCGAGACGACCTCCATCCGGTAGTCCGGGCCGCGCTCGGTCCAGTCCGGCGTCACCCGGTAGATCGCGTGACCGCCGTCGTGCACCGCGCAGCGGTAGGGCGGGCGGCCCGTCCGGGCCTGCCGCATCCGCTCCCGCGCGCGCCACGCGCTGTCGCGCCCGATCCAGCCCGGCCGGCTCGCCGCCGCCCGCGCGTGCTGCGCGAAGATCGCGGGCAGCGCCTCGTCCAGGTCGACCTCGCGCACCGGCCGCTCGTCGACCTCCACGTCGCCGCGGAACGCGACGCGCCCGGGCAGCGAGAGGTGGTTTTCGAAGCTCGCCATCCCGTAGCCGAACCGGCCGTAGATGGCGCCCTCGGACGCGTACAGCGCGGCCAGCGGGACGTCGGATTCGCGCAGGTCGTCGAGCTGCGCGCGCATCAGGCTCGTCAGCACGCCGCGGCGGCGGTGACCCGGCTTGACTCCGACGAGCGTGACTCCCGCGACCGGGCAGCTCCGCCGGCCCGGCACGCTCATGTAGGTCGGGTAGTGCCCGCCGCAGCCCACCATCTCGGCACCGTCGAACACCCCGAGCGCCACCACGTGGGACACGATCGGCCGCAGCCGCGCCAGGTCGGCCTCGGAGTCCTCCAGGAACGCCGCCGCGAACACCGACGTGAACTCGTCGTGCTCGGAGTCGTCGAGCCGCCTCGCCTCAAGATTCCCCATCCGGCATTGGTACCGCTCCGGGGAGCGCGAAGCGACCGCTTTTCAGCCGCCCAGCGGCACCTCGGCGATCGTCTCCCACTCCGTGCTGGAGTGGTCGCGGCTCATCTTGACCAGCGACAGCGACGAGACCTTCGCGGTGGCCGATTCGACGATGGTGGCCTGCAGGGTGGCGATGGCGAAGATCGCCGGACCGTCGGTGGTGGAGTGGGCGAGGCTGACGTGCTTGTCGATGTCCTCGGGCTCCGACGGGACCGAGTCCAGCACCTCGGAGGTGGCCTCGCGCACGGCCGCGCGCAGGTCGAGCACGCTCGACTGCGGCTCGGCGGGCAGCGCCAGCGACTCGGGCAGCACGACCGCGTGGTGGAACGCCAGCGTCAGCGGCATGACCTCGGCCAGCTTCGGCCGGGCCGCCTCCAGCAGCGGCTCGATGCGGGACTCGTCCACCTCGTCGGTGAACCCGATCTCCTGCACCAGGATGTGCATCCATTCCAGCGGGACCAGGTCGAAACCGGGCAGATCGCGCAGCGCGTACTGGTAGTCGTTGACCAGTTTGCGCAGCCCGGGCTGGTCGGCCAGCGGCAGCACCCAGGCGTAGCCGGTGCGGCCGCGGTGCCAGTCGGTGCGCCAGCGGGTGTGGTTGCGAACCTGATCGGCATGTGGCATGTCGGTCACCCCTCACATAGTGCCCGGACGAGTCCGGAAGTGGGGCGCGCTTGACCTATCTCACGGCTTCGACGGCTCGGGTTCACCCTGCCGTGCTGCGGCTTTCGGGCGGTCGAGAGTGGCCGCGGCATCGGCGTCGCGCACCCGCAATGCCAGCACAATACCCAGCACCGCGAAGGCCACCGAGACCAGGAACGCGCCGTGGAACGCGGCCAGCTGAGCCTCGGCCGCCGCCGCAGGCATGGACGGGTCCACAGTGGATTGGTTGTGCTGCATGAGGACCGTGAGCACCGTCGCCACCACCGCCGTGCCCAGCGCGGTGGCGACCTGGCGGGTGACGTTGAACATCGAGCTGGCCATGCCCATCGCCGGACCGGAGATCTGCGCGAACGTCGCGGTCTGCACCGGCGTCATCAGCAGACCCATCGCCAGGCCCTGGGTGGCCAGCATCAGGCCCAGCGCCCACAGCGGCGTCGACAGGTTCTGCAGCTGCAGCATCCCGCCGATGATCAGCTGGACGACGAACCCGGCGATCACCAGGCGCTTCGGGCCGATCCGCCCGTAGACGCGGCTGACGACCTGGGTGGTGGCCAGCATCGCCAGCGCCTGCGGCATCAGCGTCAGCCCCGCGAACATCGGCGAGACACCCCGCAGCGTCTGCAGGTACAGCGGGATGAGGAACAGCACGCCGAACATCGCCCCGGTCATGCACAGCAGCAGCAGGTTGCCGGTGCCGAACAGCCGGTTGCCCAGCAGGCGCAGGTCCAGCATCGGCGCGCGCACCGCCAGCTCCCGCCACACCAGGCCGCCGATGAGCAGCGCGGCCGCGATCAGGCTCAGCCACACCGCGGGCCGGGCCCAGCCGAGCTGCGCGCCCTGGTCCAGGCCGACCAGCAGCGTCGCCAGGCCCGCCCCGGCGAGCACGAAGCCCGGCAGGTCGAAGCGGCCCGGGTCGCGGGTGCTCTCCTCCTTGAGGAACAGGAACGTGAACAGCAGCGCGAGCGCGCCGACCGGCAGGTTGATGAAGAAGATCCACCGCCAGCTCGCGTACTCGACCAGCACGCCGCCGAGCAGCGGTCCCAGCATCGGCGCGACGGTGATCGGGATGGACAGCACCGCCCCGGCCTTGGCGCGCTCGTGGGCGGGGAAGGCGCGGAACATCATCGCCTGGCCGACCGGCACGAGCATGCCGCCGCCCACGCCCTGCAGGATGCGCGAGCCGACCAGCATCTCCATCGACACGGCCATCCCGCACAGCATCGAGGCCAGCGTGAAGATGACGACCGCGGCCTGGAAGGTCTTCTTGCTGCCGAAGCGGTCGGCGATCCAGCCGGACGACGGGATGAACACCGCCAGGCTGATCATGTAGCCGGTCAGCACCCACTGCAGCTGAGCGGGCTCGGCCCGGAACTCACGACCCAGCGTGGCCAGGGCCACGTTGAGGATCGTGACGTCCAGGATCTGCATGATCAGCGCCAGCACGAACGTGATGCCGACCAGCCACTTGTACTCGAGCCGCCGCACGAAATCCCCCCGCCGACACATCTGGAAACACCTTCAGCATCCCGCACTCGGCCGACATTCCCCAAGGCGATGTTGTCGCCGGTCACAGGCGTCTCGCTGGTCGAAATCCGTCTCGCGCGAGTCGGGTGCGGGCATGAAGAAGGGCGGAGATCCCGGCCTCATCACCGGGGTCTCCGCCCTGCTGTCGGAGCGGGCGACGGGAATCGAACCCGCGTAGCCAGTTTGGAAGACTGGGGCTCTACCATTGAGCTACGCCCGCGTGCCGGTTTCACCTGGTCGCCGCGGGGTTGCCGCGGTCCGTTGGTGACCTTGCGTGCCCCAGCTTAACCGGTCGCGATAAGCTCTTCGCAACGCACCCGGTGATTCCGGGTGCGCCGCACGTCGGACGGGGTGTGGCGCAGGTTGGTAGCGCACTCGCTTTGGGTGCGAGGGGTCGTGGGTTCAAATCCCGCCACCCCGACGTGTCGGCCGGCCGCTCGCAGTGCTCGCGAGTGGCCGGTTCCGCTTCTTCCCGGGTGATCCCCACCGCACCGGCCGGTGGTCGCCGGTAACGACTCGGTGAACCACTCCGATTTCCCCGGCGTGCGTGATGCGATTCCGGCCGGAACCGGCGTTCAGCGGTCCGCCGCCGTGGTGTGCGCGGTCCTGTGCGCCGCCGTGGTGGCGCTGATCGCCGTGTCGCTGTGGGTGCCCGGTCCGCAGGTCGTCCCCACGACGGTCCCGGCGGCGGGCATCGTCACCGCTGTGACGCCGACCGAGCTGGGGGTTCCGCCCGCTCGCTGAGCCGCTGCGGGGGCCGGTACGAGGCCCTTGTCCGAACCCCGGACCCCGTGCCCGGTCGGGAAGCAATAGACTCGGTGGTCAGCCCGGCATTGGACGTGGTGTTTGGCCGCGCCCTCAAAGCCAGCGCCGGGGAATCAAGCACGTTCGCACTAGGAGACCACGTGAAGAGCACCGTCGAGCACCTGAGCCCGACGCGCGTCCGGATCAACGTCGAGGTGCCGTTCGACGAGCTCAAGCCGAACTTCGACCGCGCGTACAAGGCACTCGCCCAGCAGGTCCGCATCCCCGGCTTCCGGCCGGGCAAGGTCCCGGCGCGGGTGCTGGAGAGCCGCATCGGTCGTGGGCCCGTGCTCGACGAGGTCGTCAACGAGGCGGTTCCGGCCAAGTACCTGGAGGCTGTCAACAGCGACGAGCTGCGCACCCTCGGTCGCCCGGACATCGAGGTGACCAAGATCGAGGACGGCGCGGAGATCGCGTTCAGCGCCGAGGTCGACGTCCGCCCGGAGATCACCGTGCCCGCCTTCGGCGAGCTGTCGGTGAGCGTCGACGACGTCGAGGTCGCGGAAGAGGACGTCAACGAGCAGCTCGACTCGCTGCGCGCTCGTTTCGGCACCCTGACCGGCGTCGACCGCCCCGCGCAGGAGGGCGACTTCCTCAGCATCGACCTGTCGGCCACGGTCGACGGCGAAGAAGTCGAGGACGCCAAGACCTCGGGCCTGTCCTACGAGATCGGCTCGGGCCAGCTCGTCGAGGGCATCGACGACGCGGTGATCGGCGCGACCGAGGGCGAGACCAAGACCTTCACCACCAAGCTGGTGGCCGGTGAGTACGCCGGCAAGGACGCCGAGGTCGCGGTCACGGTGAACTCCGTCAAGGAGCGCCAGCTGCCGGAGGCCGACGACGAGTTCGCCCAGATGGCCAGCGAGTTCGACACCGCTGAGGAGCTCATCGCCGACCTGCGCGAGCGCCTGGGCCGGGTCAAGAAGATGGAGCAGGGCATGCAGGCCCGGGACAAGGTCCTGGACGCGCTGCTGGAGACCGTCGAGGTCCCGCTCCCGGAGAAGGTCGTCGAGCAGGAGATCGAGGTGCGCCAGCACGACGCGGTGCACCCGTTCGACCACGACGAGAAGGCCTTCGAGGCTTGGCTGGAGACCCAGGACAAGACTCGCGAGCAGTTCGACGCCGAGACCCGCGAAGAGGCCGAGAAGGCCGTTCGCACCCAGCTGGTGCTGGACACCATCGCCGATGAAGAGGGCGTGTCGGTCTCGGACGAGGAGCTGACGCAGCGGATCATCTACCAGGCGCAGCGCTTCGGCATGAGCCCCGACCAGTTCGTGCAGCAGGCCCAGGAGTCGGGCCAGATCGGCGCGCTGTTCGCCGACGTCCGCCGCAGCAAGGCGCTGTTCTCGGTGGTCCGCCAGGCCACCGTGACCGACGCGTCGGGCAACGAGCTGGACATGGACGAGCTGTTCGGGCCGCAGGAGGACGAGCAGGCGCCGGAGACCGTCGAGGGCGAGACCGCCGAGGTCGAGGCCGACGACGAGAAGGCCGAGTCCGCCAAGCAGTGACCCGGCTCTCGCCGGACAACTTGATACGCAAGCTCTAAGCGAACGTGGGCGGTACTGGGAAGCTGGTGCCGTCCACGTTCGTTAGGGTCGGTTGTAGCGGATCACCCGAGTAGGGAAGCAGGACATCACCTGCGGTCGCCGAGGACTCCCGGTGGTTCGTCCGGTCCATTTTGGAAGGACCGCCGACGAGCTCCGGGACGACCCGACCGACCAGGGTGGACAAGGGCCCAATGTGGGAGAAGGCAGGGGAGACGTGACGCAGCACCTGACTGTTCCGGCGTCCGACGCGCAGGCGCCGTCCATGCGGACGGGCACGAACGGACTCTCGCTCAACGACTCGGTGTACGAGCGACTGCTGCGCGAGCGGATCATCGTCCTCGGCTCCCAGGTCGAGGAGAACATCTCGAACCAGATCTGCTCGCAGCTGCTGCTGCTGGCGGCCGAGGACCCGGACCGCGACATTTCGCTGTACATCAACTCGCCGGGCGGTTCGGTCACGGCGGGCATGGCGATCTACGACACCATGGAGCTGATCAAGCCGGACGTGGCCACGGTCGCGATGGGCATGGCGGCCTCGATGGGGCAGTTCCTGCTCTCCGCGGGTGCCAAGGGCAAGCGCTTCGCGCTGCCGCACGCGCGGATCATGATGCACCAGCCCTCGGCCGGACTGGGCGGTACCGCGGCCGACATCGCGATCCAGGCCAAGATGTTCTCCAAGCACAAGGAGGAGATGGCCACCCTGATCGCGGGGCAGACGGGCAAGTCCGTCGAGACGATCATGACCGACTTCGACCGGGACCGGTGGTTCACCGCCGAGGAAGCCCGCGACTACGGGCTCGTGGACTACGTGGCGAGCGCGGCGAACCTGCCGACCAGCTGATCACCCCTCCCGCACCCGGACCTAGTTACGAGGAGTCACCCGTCGTGAACCCTTACCAGTCGTTGCAGTCCCGGTACGTGCTGCCGTCGTTCGTCGAGCGCACCGCGTACGGGGTCAAGGAGTCCAACCCGTACAACAAGCTGTTCGAGGAGCGCATCGTGTTCCTCGGCGTCCAGGTCGACGACGCCTCGGCCAACGACGTCATGGCGCAGCTGCTGTTCCTGGAGTCCGACGACCCGGACCGCGAGATCCAGATGTACATCAACTCCCCCGGTGGTTCCTTCACCGCGATGATGGCCATCTACGACACCATCCAGTACGTGCGTCCCGACGTGCGCACCATCTGCCTGGGCCAGGCGGCCTCGGCGGCGGCGGTGCTGCTGGCCGCGGGCACCGAGGGCAAGCGCCAGGCGCTGCCGAACTCCCGCGTGCTGATCCACCAGCCGTCCGTGGAGGGCATCTACGGTCAGGTCTCCGACCTGGAGATCCAGGCCGACGAGGTGCAGCGGATGCGCGACCTGATGGAGTCCTCCCTGGCCAAGCACACCAAGCGCTCCCAGGAGCAGGTGCACGAGGACGTCGACCGCGACAAGATCCTCACTGCCGAGCAGGCCAAGGAGTACGGCATCATCGACGAGGTCGTGCCGTACCGCAAGCTCTCGTCGCAGCAGTCCTGACGTGGCGTTTCCCGGGGGCTCGCGGGTCCCCGGGAAACGTTCCGGCAGCGTGAGTTCCGGTCGCGGGCACGCGGCTCGACGGGCGCCACGCCCGGCCGCCGGGGCCGCGACACGCCGAGCGCGACGCTGGTCACAGCACGCTCGGCGATGGCGGACACTGTGAGTCTCCCCGAACGCGGGGAACGACAGGTACCGTCGGAGGCACATACGGTCAGGCACGCCGTTCGGAGGGCGTGCCGGAGGGGACGGGGTCAGCGGTCATGGCACGTATCGGTGACGGCGGCGACCTGCTGAAGTGCTCCTTCTGCGGGAAGAGCCAGAAGCAGGTGAAGAAACTCATCGCCGGCCCCGGCGTGTACATCTGCGATGAGTGCATCGATCTCTGCAACGAGATCATCGAGGAGGAGCTGGCCGAGGCCGGCGAGGTCAAGCTCGACGAGCTGCCCAAGCCCGCGGAGATCCACGAGTTCCTCGACCAGTACGTCATCGGGCAGGACCCGGCCAAGCGCAACCTCTCGGTCGCGGTCTACAACCACTACAAGCGCATCCAGGCCGGTGAGCGGCGCGAGGCGCGGGGTGAAGAGGCCGTCGAGCTGGCCAAGTCCAACATCCTGATGCTCGGCCCGACCGGCTGCGGCAAGACCTACCTGGCGCAGACGCTGGCCAAGATGCTCAACGTGCCCTTCGCGATCGCCGACGCCACGGCGCTGACCGAGGCCGGCTACGTCGGCGAGGACGTCGAGAACATCCTGCTCAAGCTGATCCAGGCCGCCGACTACGACGTCAAGCGCGCCGAGACCGGCATCATCTACATCGACGAGGTCGACAAGATCGCCCGCAAGAGCGAGAACCCGTCGATCACCCGCGACGTCTCCGGCGAGGGCGTGCAGCAGGCGCTGCTGAAGATCCTGGAGGGCACCACCGCGAGCGTGCCGCCGCAGGGCGGGCGCAAGCACCCGCACCAGGAGTTCATCCAGATCGACACCACCAACGTGCTGTTCGTGGTGGCCGGCGCGTTCGCCGGGCTGGAGAAGATCGTCGAGGAGCGGGTCGGCAAGCACAGCGTCGGCTTCGGCGCGGAGCTGCGGTCCAAGACCGAGGTCGACACCGCCGACTACTTCTCCGACGTGATGCCCGAGGACCTGATCAAGTACGGCTTGATCCCCGAGTTCATCGGTCGTCTTCCCACGATGGCCAGCGTCACCAACCTCGACAAGCCGTCGCTGGTGCGCATCCTCACCGAGCCGCGCAACGCGCTGGTGAAGCAGTACAAGCGGTTGTTCGAGATGGACAACGTGGAGCTGGAGTTCACCAAGACGGCGCTGGAGGCCATCGCCGACCAGGCGATCCTGCGGGGCACCGGGGCGCGCGGTCTGCGCGCGATCCTGGAGGAGGTGCTGCTGCCGGTCATGTACGACATCCCGAGCCGCTCGGACGTGGCGAAGGTCGTGATCACCGAGCAGACCGTCCGGGAGAACGTCAACCCGACGATCGTGGCCCGCCAGGCGTCCCGCCGGGAGCGGCGCGAGAAGTCCGCCTGAGCTGTCACTTCGCGAGCGCCCCGTGCCGGATCCGGTGCGGGGCGCTTCGCTGTTCGGTCACTCGACACGGTCATTTCGGTCACCGCCGGGACACCCGGTGCCACGTCCTGCGCGGCCGCCGGGAATAGTTGATATTGGATGGGTGGCGACGACGAGTCCGGGAGTGCCTGCCATGAGCGAGATGCGTGTTGTGCTGGTGCACGGGATGACCGGTGCGGGCCCCTGGCACTGGCAGCAGTGGCTGGCGACGCGGCTCCGGGACCAGGGCGTCCACGTCGACGCCCCCGTGCTCCCCGATCCCGACCGTCCTGACCTGCGGCGGTGGCTGCCGGTGCTGCGCGAGCACCTGGCCGCGGTGCCGCCGGAAGCGGAGCTGGTGGTCGCCGCGCACTCCTGCGGCGTCGCCCTGTGGCTGCACCACGCGGCCACCGTCGGGCCCGAGGACCGCCGCGCGGACCGGGTCCTGCTGGTCGCCCCGCCGGACAGCGAGTGGGACCACCCGGACGCCCGCGACATCACCCCGTACCCGGTCGACGCCACCTCGCTGCGCCGCGCCGCGGGCGTGACCCGCCTGGTCGTGGGCACCGGCGACGCCTACCTCCCGATGCACCGCGCCCACGCCCTGGCCGAGGACCTGCAGGTCGAGATGGACGTCATCCTCGACGGCGGTCACCTCAACACCGACGCCGGCTACGGCCCCTGGCCGTCGGTCCTGCGCTGGGCCCTCTACGGCACGGCCCCGCTCCACGACCGCTTCGACACCGACGCCTACACCGCAGGCCGTTCCCAAGAACAACTCCGCCTCGTCTGACCTCCCCGAACAACCCCACGTCAAAAACCGCAACATTCATCGCGTCGAAAACCCCTGCATTCGTCGCGCGAAAACCGGGGTTTTTGACGCGACGAATGCTGGGGTTTTCGATCGGGGGACCGTCAGGGGTGGATGTGGCCGCCGATGAAGTCGACGAGTTCGGGGAGGGCTTTGCGGAAGTAGGTCTTGTTGTGGCGGCCCGGGCTGGTCGAGGCGTAGGTGGGGTGGGTGAGGCGGATGAAGCGGCGGGTGCCTTCGATGAAGCGGTCGGCGTTGCCGCACCAGACGCCGACCGGCAGGTCGCCGAGGGCGTGCAGGTGCTGCAGCGGATCGATGGAGCGCCACTCCGCCTCGTTGGTGAACGCGCGTCGCTTGCGCATCTCCCGCCAGCTGGTGTGCAGCGCGGGCGCGATGACGCCCGCGGTCCGCAACGGGTCGCCGAGCTCGCGTCGTCGCCTGGCGTAGACCAGGGCGCCGAAGCCGCCCATCGAGATGCCCGCCGCCGCGACGGGTTTGCCGAGCTCGCGCTCGGACAGCCACTGCGGGACCTCGTCGAGCAGCATGCTCATCGCGTCGTCACCGGGACGGCGATGCCAGTAGTTGTTCGGACCACCGTCCACCGACAGCAGCGTGAACGGCGGAATCCGCCCGGCCGCAACGGAGTTCGACAACCACATCGGCAGGCCGGCGACCGAGTCCAGCGCGTCGCCGAAGCGCCCGTGCAGCATCAGGCACACCGGCAGCCCGCGCGGGTCGATGCCCTTGGGGTGGATGACCACCATGTCCACGGCCTGCTTGCGGGCCTCCGAGTAGATCCGCTCCACGGAGACGTTCTTGGCCAGCGAGACGCGCTGCTCGACCGGAGCGCTGGTGCTGTCGGTGGTGAGGCCGAGTCCGGCCGCCGTGAGCCCGGCGGCCCCGGCCAGCAGCGCGCGGCGCGACAGGGCCCCGCCGATCGATCTCCGGTTCGGCAATCCAGTCCTCTCGTCGAACACCTAGCGCAATCATCCCAACTCGGGAACGCGCGCGTCACGCGGATTCGGCGATCGTCACCCGCTCCGCTCCGGTGTAGACGTTCATCGAGGACCCGCGCAGGAAACCGATCAGCGTCATGCCCTGCTCCTCGGCCAGCTCCACCGCCAGCGACGAGGGCGCCGAGACCGCCGCGAGCACCGGCGCACCGGCCATCGCGGCCTTCTGGACCAGCTCGAACGAGGCGCGACCGGACACCACGAGCACGCAGCCGGCCAGCGGCACCCGGCGCTGCATGAGCGCCCAGCCCATCACCTTGTCCACCGCGTTGTGCCTGCCGACGTCCTCGCGCACCACGAGCGGCCGTCCGTCCGAGGTGAACAGCCCGGCCGCGTGCAGCCCGCCGGTGGAGTCGAACACGCGCTGGGCCGAGCGCAGGGCGTCCGGCAGTCCGATCAGGGTGGTCGAGTCGACGCGCGCCGGGTCGGTGGCGGGGGAGTGGCGGGTGCGCAGCTTCACCGAGTCCAGCGCGGCCTTGCCGCACACGCCGCAGGACGAGGTGGTGTAGAAGTTGCGCTCCACCGAGGCGTCCGGCATCGCAACGCCCGGGGCGAGCGCGACGTCGAGGACGTTGTAGGTGTTGCGCCCGTCGGGGCCGGGGCTGTCGCAGTAGCGGGCGGTGGCCAGCTCCCCGGCGTCGCCGATGACGCTCTCGGTGAGCAGGAAGCCGTGCGCCAGCTCGACGTCGTGGCCGGGTGTGCGCATCGTCACCGACAGCGGCTTCCCGTTGACCCGGATCTCCAGCGGTTCTTCGGCGGCGAGGGCGTCCGGCCTGCTGCGATGTCCGTTCGAGGCGATCCGCAGAACCGGGCGTCGCACCGTGACACGTCCCATCACGCCTCCTCGGAACTTTGTTTCAAATCGAATGAGATGCCTCGTTCCGGGCCGTCCTCATCAGTATGCTCGGCGAGCTTTATCAACGTCGCGAAGCCGGGAGGCCCCATGGTTTCAGGCCTGCTTTCACCCAGTCGAATCGTCGCTCCACCCGACTGGAGCAGGTGGCTGATCCCGCCGGCAGCGCTCGCGGTGCACCTCGCGATCGGGCAGGTCTACGCGTGGAGCGTGTTCAAGCCGCCGCTGGAGGAGTCCCTGGGCCTGTCCGGCACGTTGAGCGCGCTGCCGTTCCAGCTGGGCATCGTGATGCTCGGCCTGTCGGCCGCGGTCGGCGGCACGACGGTCGAGCGACGCGGCCCGCGCTGGGCCATGGCGGTGTCGGCGACCTGCTTCTCGCTGGGCTTCCTGATCTCCGCGCTGGGCGTGGCGCTGGGCCAGTACTGGCTGGTCGTGCTGGGCTACGGCTTCGTCGGCGGCATCGGCCTGGGCATCGGCTACATCTCGCCGGTGTCGACGCTGATGAAGTGGTTCCCGGACCGCCCGGGCATGGCCACCGGCATCGCGATCATGGGCTTCGGCGGCGGCGCGCTGATCGCCTCGCCGTGGTCGACGTCGATGCTGTCGGCCTTCGGCGAGGACCGCTCCGGCATCGCGCAGACGTTCCTGGTGCACGGCGTGGTCTACGCGGTGTTCATGTCGCTGGGCGCGCTGCTGGTCCGCACCCCGGCCCCGGGCTGGAAGCCGAAGTCGATGCCCGAGCAGGTCGCCAAGCCGATGATCACCACGGCGAACGTGACCGCGAAGAACGCCCTGCGCACCCCGCAGTTCTGGCTGCTGTGGATCATCCTGTGCTGCAACGTGACCGCGGGCATCGGCATCCTGGAGAAGGCCTCGCCGATGATCGTGGGCTTCTTCGCCCACAGCGCGACCCCGGTGGCCACCGGCGCGGCGGCCGGTTTCGTGGCGCTGCTGTCGCTGACCAACATGGCCGGGCGGTTCGTGTGGTCGTCCACTTCGGACATCGTGGGGCGGAAGAACATCTACCGCCTCTACCTCGGCGGCGGAATGCTGCTGTACCTGGGCATCCTGCTGTTCGGTGCGACCGGCGTCCCGGTGTTCGTGCTGTGCGCGATCCTGATCCTGTCGTTCTACGGCGGCGGTTTCGCCACCGCTCCGGCGTACCTGAAGGACCTGTTCGGCAGCCTGCAGGTCGGCGCGATCCACGGCCGGCTGCTCACCGCCTGGTCGGCGGCGGGCGTGCTCGGGCCGCTGATCGTCAACGCGGTCGCCGACTCGCAGGAGGCGGCGGGCGCCCAGGGCCCCGACCTGTACGCGGTCTCCCTCTACATCATGATCGGCCTGCTCGTCATCGGCTTCATCGCCAACGAGCTGATCCGGCCGGTCAACCCGAAGTTCCACGAACCGGCGAAGGGAGCCGAGCAGTGAGCAGCGTGAACCGCCAGATCCTCCTGGTCGTCGCCTGGCTGTGGGTGGGCGTCCCGTTCCTCTACGGCCTCTACGAGCTCATCACCAAGGTCACCAAGCTGTTCACCGGCTGACCTGCGAACACCGGAGGGGCCCGGCTCGTCGCGAGCCGGGCCCCTCCGCGTGCCGCGCGTCACGTACCCGCTGGTCGCGACGGGTGGTATGCCCGGGCGAGCCGCCGTTCGGGCACTCGTAGAATCCGACGTGTGACACAGACCCATGCAGCCGCAGCCAACCGTGAACTCCCGTCGACCTGGAACCCGGCCGACGTAGAGGCCGAGCTGTACGAGCGCTGGGTAGCCGCCGAGTACTTCACCGCCGATCCGAACAGCGACAAGCCGCCGTTCTCGATCGTCATCCCGCCGCCGAACGTCACCGGCAGCCTGCACATCGGCCACGCCTTCGAGCACACCCTCATGGACATCCTCACCCGGCGCCGCCGGATGCAGGGCTACGAGGCGCTGTGGCTGCCGGGCATGGACCACGCCAGCATCGCGGTGCAGGCGCTGGTCGAGAAGCAGCTGCGCGAGGAGGGCGTCGACCACCGCGAGCTGGGCCGCGAGAAGTTCCTGGAGCGCGTCTGGCAGTGGAAGGAGAAGCACGGCGGGGCGATCCTGTCGCAGATGCGTCGCCTCGGCGACAGCGTCGACTGGTCCCGCCAGCGCTTCACCATGGACGACGGGCTGTCCCGCGCCGTGCAGACGATCTTCAAGAACCTCTACGACGACGGCCTGATCTACCGCGCCGAGCGGCTGGTCAACTGGTCGCCGGAGATGCGCACCGCGATCTCCGACATCGAGGTGGAGCACAAGGAGGTCGAGGGCGAGCTCGTCTCCATGCGCTACGGCGACGGCGAGAACTCGATCGTGGTGGCCACCACGCGCGTCGAGACGATGCTGGGCGACACCGCCATCGCGGTGCACCCCGACGACGAGCGCTACAAGCACGTCGTGGGCACCGAGGTGGAGCTGCCGCTGACCGGCCGCTCGATCCCGATCGTGCCCGACGAGCACGTCGACCCCGAGTTCGGTACCGGCGCGGTCAAGGTGACCCCGGCGCACGACCCGAACGACTTCGAGATCGGCAAGCGGCACGACCTGCCGATGCTGACGATCATGGACGAGCAGGGCCGCATCGCCCACACCGGCACCCGCTTCGACGGCATGGACCGCTTCGAGGCCCGGGTGGCGGTGCGCGAGGCGCTGCGCGAGCAGGGCCGGATCGTCGCCGAGAAGCGCCCCTACCTGCACAGCGTCGGCCACAGCTCGCGCTCCAAGGAGCCGATCGAGCCGCGGCTGTCGTTGCAGTGGTTCGTCAAGGTCGGCCCGCTGGCGCAGGCCGCCGGTGACGCCGTCCGCGACGGCCGGGTGGCCGTGCACCCGCCGGAGATGGCCAAGCGCTACTTCGACTGGGTCGACAACCTGCACGACTGGGCCATCTCGCGGCAGCTGTGGTGGGGTCACCGGATCCCGATCTGGTACGGCCCGAACGGCGAGGTCGTGTGCGTCGGGCCGGACGAGGAGCCGCCGTCGGGCGACGGCTGGCACCAGGACGAGGACGTCCTCGACACCTGGTTCTCCTCGGGCCTGTGGCCGTTCTCCACGATGGGCTGGCCCGAGCAGACCCCGGAGCTGGAGAAGTTCTACCCGACGTCGGTGCTGGTCACCGGCTACGACATCCTTTTCTTCTGGGTCGTCCGGATGATGATGATGGGCCTGTACGCGATGAAGGACCGCGACCCGGCCCAGGCCATCCCGTTCCAGACCATCGCGCTGCACGGCATGGTCCGCGACGCGCACGGCAAGAAGATGTCGAAGTCCGCGGG
The DNA here is from genome assembly GCF_900116135.1 of Saccharopolyspora flava. Lineage (GTDB taxonomy): Bacteria > Actinomycetota > Actinomycetes > Mycobacteriales > Pseudonocardiaceae > Saccharopolyspora > Saccharopolyspora flava. The sequence continues at coordinate 224,720 of NZ_FOZX01000008.1, read as the reverse complement.
CAACACCGTCGACCCGCTGGAGTGGATGGACACCTACGGCACCGACGCGCTGCGGTTCACCCTGGCGCGCGGGGCCAACCCGGGCACCGACTCGCCGATCAGCGAGGAGTGGGTCTCGGCGTCGCGCAGCTTCGGCACGAAGCTGTTCAACGCCACCAAGTTCGCGCTGATGAACGGCGCCCGGCTGCCCGAGTCCACTCTGGACCGCGCGGCGCTGACCGACGCCGACCGCTGGATCCTCGACCGCGCGGACGCCCTGGTGTCCTACGTGGACGAGATGATGGAGGACTTCCAGTTCGCCAAGGCCACGGAGGCGCTCTACCACTTCACGTGGGACGAGTTCTGCGACTGGTACCTGGAGCTGTCGAAGGTCCAGTTCGACGGCACCGAGCAGCGCGCCGAGCTGACCCGGCAGGTGCTGGGCCAGGTGCTCGACACGCTGCTGCGGCTGCTGCACCCGACGATCCCGTTCCTCACCGAGACCCTGTGGACGGCGCTGACCGGCCGCGAGTCCGTGGTCATCGCCGACTGGCCGCAGGCCTCCGGCGCGGGCGTCGACACCGGTGCGGCCGACCGGATCGCGGCGACGCAGAAGCTCATCACCGAGATCCGCCGGTTCCGCTCCGACCAGGGCCTCAAGCCGGGCCAGAAGGTGGCGGCGCGGCTCAGCGGCGTCTCCGAGCTGGGGCTGGACGAGCACGTGCCCGCGGTGCGCTCGCTGGCGAAGGTGACCGAGCCGGAGGACGGCTTCACCTCGTCGGCCTCCATCGAGGTGGGGCTGGCCGAGGGCACCGTGACCGTGGAGCTGGACCTGTCCGGGGCGATCGACGTCGAGGCCGAGCGCAAGCGCCTGGCCAAGGACCTCGCCGCCGCGGAGAAGGAGCTCAGTGGGGCCGACAAGAAGCTCGGCAACGAGTCGTTCCTGGCCAAGGCTCCGGCCGAGGTGGTCGACAAGATCAAGGCGCGCCGCGAGACCGCGGAGGCCGACATCGCCCGCATCACCGCCCGCCTCGAAGCCCTCCCGCAGAGCTGACCCGCGTCCGGGGCCCTTCCAGGCGGAGAACCGCGGTTTTCGGGAGGGCCCCGCGGTGGCGGCGATCCTCACCAGGGGACAGTTTTAGCCATAATCACCCATGATCAATGTCCGTTATGTCCGGACAATTATGGCTAAAACTGTCCCGCTCCAGCGAGGTCACCACCGGGGCCGCGCTGCTCCGGGGATCTTCGGGTCGTGCGGGTGCGGGGTGGCGGCGACCTGGGGAGACGTAGACTTCGACTTCGGCATTTCCGTCGTCGCTAGGGGAGTGGCTACTTGACCGGCATGGATCCCGCCGCGCTGCACGAACTGCGCGTGGTGGAGGCCGAGCTCAACGAACGCTGGCCGGAGACCAAGATCGAGCCGTCGCTCGACCGCATCCGCGCGCTCACCGACCTGCTCGCCGAGCCGCAGCGCGGCTACCCGGTCGTGCAGATCGCGGGCACCAACGGCAAGTCGTCGACGACGCGCATCATCGACGCCCTGTTCACCGGGCTCGAACTGCGCACCGGCCGCTACACCAGCCCGCACCTGCAGCTGGCCACCGAGCGCATCGGCGTCGACGGCGCCCCGATCAGCCCGGAGGGCTACGTCGAGGCCTACCGCGACGTGGCGCCCTACGTGTCCATCGTGGACTCCCGCAGCGACGTGAAGATGAGCAAGTTCGAGGTGCTCACCGGCATGGCGTTCGCCGCCTTCGCCGAGGCACCGGTGGACGTCGGCGTCGTGGAGGTCGGGCTCGGCGGCAGCTGGGACGCCACCAACGTCGCCGACGCCAACGTCGCGGTGATCTGCCCGGTCGCGCTCGACCACGCCGAGTACCTCGGCACCGACCTCGCCGGGATCGCCCGCGAGAAGGCCGGGATCATCAAGCCCGACTCCGTGGTGATCATGGCCTCCCAGCCCGCCGAGGCGCAGCCGGAGATCATGAACCGGATCGCCGAGGTCGAGGCGACCGTGGCCCGCGAGGGCCAGGAGTTCGGCGTCCTGGAGCGCACCGTGGCCGTCGGCGGCCAGCTGCTCAAGCTGCAGGGCCTCGGCGGCGTCTACGACGAGATCTTCCTGCCGCTGCACGGCGAGCACCAGGCCCGCAACGCCGCCCTGGCGCTGGCCGCCGTCGAGGCGTTCTTCGGCGCCGGCGCGGACCGGCAGCTCGACGTCGACCGGGTGCGGGCCGGGTTCGCCTCGGTGATCGTGCCCGGCAGGCTGGAGCGCGTGCGCGCGGCACCGGCGGTGCTGGTCGACGCCGCCCACAACCCGCACGGCGCCCGCGCCCTCGCCGACGCGCTGAGCTCCGAGTTCTCCTTCCGCAAGCTGGTCGCGGTGATCGGGGTGCTCGGCGACAAGGACGCGCGCGGCATCCTGGCCGAGCTGGAGCCGGTGGTGGAGGAGCTGGTGCTGACCCGCAACTCCTCGCCGCGCTCGATGGACCCGGACGAGCTGGCCGGGATCGCGCTGGAGATCTTCGGGCAGGACCGGATCATGGTCGAGCCGCGGCTGGACAACGCCGTCGAGCAGGCGATCCAGCTGGCCGAGGAGACCGACGACCCCGGTGAGTCGGTGTCCGGCGGCGGTGTGGTGATCACCGGATCCGTGGTGACCGCGGGCGAGGCCCGCGCCCTGTTCGGCAAGGAGCCCGCGTGAACGAGACGGGAGCGGTCGTGGCCGAGGAATCGCAGCCCGAGAAGGGCTTGCCGGAGGCGCCGGAGGGCGTGCGCGACCCGTGGAAGGGCCTGCGCGGCATCATGGCGGCCACGCTGGCGCTGGAGTTCATCACGTTCCTGCTGGCGCTGCCGGTGGTGTGGAAGTTCGGCGGCGGGGTCTCCAGCGCGGGCTTCGCGATCGTCATCGCGCTGTCGGTGCTGATGCTGGTGGCGGCGTTCGTGCAGCGCCGCTCGTGGGGCCTGGGCTTCGCGCTGGGCCTGCAGGGCGCGATGATCCTGTGCGTCTTCATCCACCCGTCGATCGGCATCATGGGCGCGATCTTCGCCCTGATCTGGGCGTACATCCTGCACCTGCGCAAGGACATCGCCAAGCGGATGCGCGAGGGACGGCTCTACGACCAGCTCGGCCACCCTCCGGGATTCCCGGAGGGCAGCGACTGATCTCCCGGGTCAGCCGAGGTCGACGACGGCCCGGCCGAGGACCTCGCCGCGGTTGAGGGCGTCGAAGGCGTCCTGGACCTTCTCGAACGGGTAGCGGCGGCTGATGGCGTCCTGCGGGCGGAGGTGACCGCGCGCGACGAGGTCGAGCAGGACCGGCATGTCGCGGCGCGGCTTGGCGCCGTAGGAGCCCTTGATCTGCAGCTTGCGCCGGGCGATCGTGGCGAGGTCGAACTCGCCTGTCGTGCCCTTGGCGGCGATGCCCACGACCACGACCTGACCGCCCTCGACGACCGAGTCGCGGGCGACGTTGAACGTCGGCACCGCGCCCAGCGCCTCGAACGCGACGTCCACGCCGCGGCCACCGGTCAGCTCGCGGATCACCGCCGGGGCGTCCACCTCGGACGAGTTCACCACGTGCGTGGCGCCGAGCTCGCGGGCCGCGGTGAGCTTGTCGTCGCTGATGTCCACCGCGATGATCATCGACGCGCCGAACACCGCCGCCAGCTGGATCAGCGCCGAACCGACCCCGCCCGCCGCGACCACCGCCACGGTGTCGCCGACCTGCACGTTCGCCGCGTGCCGCAGCGCGCCGTAGGCCGTCATCGTCGAGCAGCCGACCGAGGCGACGTCGGAGAGCTCCACGCCGTCGGGCACCCGGTACACCGAGGTCACCGGGGTCACGCAGCGCTCGGCCATGCCGCCCTGGGAGTACATCCACACCGGCTCGCCGCCCGGGCGGTGCAGCCGGGTGTCGTCGTCGTAGAGCTTGCCCTGGGCGCGGTTGAACCGGAAGAACCGCTCGCAGATCTCCTCGTTGCCGCGCGAGCACTGCCCGCACTGGCCGCAGGGCATGATGAAGCTGGTCACGACCGGGTCGCCCACCGACAGCCCGCTGACGCCGGGTCCGAGCTCGGAGACCACCCCGGCCACCTCGTGGCCGAGCACCGCGGGCGTCGGGAACGGCAGCTCGCCCTTGATCACGTGCAGGTCGCTGTGGCAGGCGCCGCAGGAGCGCACGTCGATGGCGACCTCGCCCGCCTGCGGCGTCGGATCGTCCAGCTGCTCGATCCGCAGCGGTTCGTGGGCGGCGGTGTGCACGGCGGCGCGCATCGTGACCTCCTCGTCAGACCGGCCAGTCGGTTCGGCCGTGAAGTTATCGGTCCGGGCGGGCACGCACCAGGGCGCGCGCCGGAACGGCAAGTCGGCACCGAAGTTTCACCTAACCGTCGATCAGCCGTGAGCCGCGCGCGGCCTGGGCGGATTACAACCGGGCCCATGACCCCCGAGAACCTGTCCCGCCGCGCCCTGCTGCGCGGCGGCGTCGCCGGTGCCGGCCTGCTCGCCGCCGGCGCGCTGCTGCCCGCGCCCGCGTTCGCGCGCTCCGGCCGTCCCGTGCTGACCCACGGCGTGCAGCTGGGCGACCCGCGCCCGGACGGAGCCGTGGTGTGGACCCGCGCCGACCGCCCGTCCCGGATGTTCGTGGAGATCTCCGGCCGCCCGGACTTCCGGGACGCGCTGCGCGTCCCCGGCCCGACCCTGACCCCCGACACCGACGGCACCGGTGAGCTGCGGCTCTCCGGCCTGCCCGCCGGGGCCGAGGTGCACTACCGGGTCACCGCCGAGGACCTCGACGGCCGGGTGGCGAGCGAGGGCCTCACCGGCAGCTTCCGCACGGTCCCGCAGGACCGCGAGGACGTGCGGTTCCTGTGGTCGGGCGACGTGGTGGGCCAGGGCTGGGGCATCAACCCCGACCTCGGCGGCATGACGATCTACCGCGCGATGGCCGAGCGCCGCCCGGACTTCTTCCTGCACAGCGGCGACACCGTCTACGCCGACGGGCCGCTGGAGGAGTCGGTGACGCTGCCCGACGGCCGGGTGTGGCGCAACGTCGTCACCCCGGAGAAGAGCAAGGTCGCCGAGACGCTCGCCGAGTACCGGGGCCAGTTCGCCTACAACCTGCTCGACGAGAACATGCGCGCCTTCGTCGCGAACGTGCCGCAGCTGATCCAGTGGGACGACCACGAGGTCACCAACAACTGGTACCCGGGCGAGATCCTCGACGACGACGAGTACACCGAGAAGCGGGTGGACGTGCTGGCCGAGCGCGCGTTCCGGGCGTTCCACGAGTGGCAGCCGGTCCGCAGGCAGGACGCCGTCGACGGCCGCGTCTACCGCAAGGTCTCGCACGGTCCGCTGCTGGACGTCTTCGTGCTCGACATGCGCAGCTACCGCGACGCGAACTCGCCGGGCACGACGCCGGAGCGGATCCTCGGCGAGAAGCAGGCCCGCTGGCTGGTCGACGAGCTGGCGAAGTCCCGCGCGACCTGGAAGGTCATCGCCTCGGACATGCCGCTCGGCATCGTCGTCCCCGACGGCGACAACATCGAGGCCGTCGCCAACGGCCTGCCCGGCGTCCCCAACGGCCGCGAGGCCGAGCTGGCCCGGGTGCTGCAGGAGATCAGCCGCCGCCGGGTCCGCAACGTCGTCTGGCTGACCGCTGACGTGCACTACTCGGCGGCGATCCACTACTCGCCGGAGCGCGCCGCGTTCACCGGCTTCGACGACTTCTGGGAGTTCGTCTCCGGCCCGCTGCACGCCGGTGCCTTCGGCCCCAACGACATGGACCCGACCTTCGGCCCGGAGGTCGCCTTCGTCAGCGCCCCCACCCGCCAGGGCGCGTCCCCGCTGGAGGGCTTCCAGCACTTCGGCGAGGTCACCATCGACGGCGACACCGAGCAGCTCACCGTCGACCTCCGCAACCAGCAGGGCATCTACCTCTGGACCAAGACCCTCGACCCGCAGCGCTGACGTCCCGGGTTCCCACCTCGCCCGAGGCGTGATCGATTCGGGCCCCGGGAGGGGTGGGTTCACCTGCGTCGATACGCTTGCGGTCAATTCGGGCGCAGGGTCGTCTCGCCCGGCGCAACCGTGACGTGAGGAGAGAGAACGTGAGCGAGCGCACTCTGGTGCTGGTCAAGCCCGACGGCGTCGAGCGGGGCCTCGTCGGCGAGGTCATCAGCCGCATCGAGCGCAAGGGCCTGAAGCTGGTCGCGCTGGAGCTCAAGAACGTCGACCGCCAGCTCGCCGAGCAGCACTACGCCGAGCACGACGGCAAGCCGTTCTTCGAGAGCCTGATCGAGTTCATCACCGGCGGCCCGGTCGTGGCGGCCTGCGTCGAGGGCCCGAAGGCCATCGCGGCGTTCCGCCAGCTGGCCGGCGGCACCGACCCGGTCGAGAAGGCCGCCCCGGGCTCCATCCGCGGCGACTTCGGCCTCGAGGTCCAGTACAACCTGGTCCACGGCTCGGACTCCCCGGAATCCGCGGCCCGCGAGCTCAAGCTCTGGTTCCCGGAACTGGGCGCCTGAGCACTGACGCAGGGTGGTTTCAGCCGGGCGCGTCCCGGCTGGAATCGCCCCCGGTCGGCTTCGCGTCAGGAGACCTCTACCCTGGTCGCGTGGCTGTGGAGTCCGTTTTCGACAGGTTGGAGCCCTTGCTGCCGCGGGTTTCCAAGCCCGTGCAGTACGTGGGCGGCGAGCTCAACTCGACCGTGAAGGCGTGGGAGGACACCACCGTGCGGTGGTGCCTGATGTATCCCGACGCCTACGAGGTCGGGCTGCCCAACCAGGGCGTTCAGATCCTCTACGAGGTCCTCAACGAGCAGGAGGACGTGCTCGCCGAGCGCACCTACGCGGTGTGGCCGGACCTCGAGGAGCTGATGCGCGAGCACGACATCCCGCAGTTCACCGTGGACGCCCACCGCCCGGTCGGCGCCTTCGACGTCTTCGGCATCAGCTTCGCCACCGAGCTCGGTTACACCAACCTGCTCAGCGCGCTGAACCTGGCGGGCATCCCGCTGCACGCCACCGACCGCACCGATGATCATCCGATCGTGCTGGCCGGTGGGCACGCCGCGTTCAACCCGGAGCCGATCGCCGACTTCCTCGACGCGGCCGTGCTGGGCGACGGCGAGGAAGCCGTTCTGGAGATCACCGAGGCCGTCCGGCGCTGGAAGAACGAGGGCTGCCCGGGTGGCCGCGACGAGCTGCTGCTGCGGCTGGCCGAGTCCGGCGGCGTCTACGTCCCCAAGTTCTACGACGTCTCCTACGGCGACGACGGCGCCATCGCCGAGGTCGTGCCCAACCAGGAGCGCGCCCCGTACCGGGTGTTCAAGCGCACCACGATGGAGCTCGACGACTGGCCGTACCCGAAGCAGCCGCTGGTCCCGCTCGCCGAGAGCGTGCACGAGCGGATGAGCGTGGAGATCTTCCGCGGCTGCACCCGCGGCTGCCGCTTCTGCCAGGCCGGGATGATCACCCGCCCGGTGCGGGAGCGCTCCATCGAGGGCATCGGCGAGATGGTCCAGAAGGGCCTGGAGAACACCGGCTTCGAGGAGGTCGGCCTGCTGTCGCTGTCCTCGGCCGACCACTCCGAGATCGGCGAGATCACCAAGGGCCTGGCCGACCGCTACGAGGGCACCAACACCGGTCTGTCGCTGCCCTCGACCCGGGTCGACGCGTTCAACATCGACCTGGCCAACGAGCTGTCCCGCAACGGCCGCCGCTCCGGGCTGACCTTCGCGCCCGAGGGCGGCAGCGAGCGGATCCGCCGGGTGATCAACAAGATGGTCTCCGAGGAGGACCTGATCCGCACCGTCTCGGCGGCCTTCGCCAACGGCTGGCGGCAGGTCAAGCTGTACTTCATGTGCGGTCTGCCGACCGAGGAGGACGAAGACGTCCTGCAGATCGCCGAGATGGCCAAGGAGGTCATCCGCGCAGGTCGCGAGGCATCGGGCCGCAAGGACATCCGGTGCACGATCTCCATCGGCGGGTTCGTCCCGAAGCCGCACACGCCGTTCCAGTGGGCCTCGCAGACCGACCCGGAGACCATCGACGACCGGCTGCGCAAGCTCCGCGAGGCGATCAACACCGACCGCTCGCTGGGCCGCAACATCGGCATGCGCTACCACGACGGCAAGCCCTCGCTGATCGAAGGCCTGCTCTCGCGCGGTGACCGCCGGCTGGGCCGGGTCATCGAGCGGGTGTGGCGCGAGGGCGGTCGCTTCGACGGCTGGAACGAGCACTTCTCCTACGAGCGCTGGGTCGAGTGCGCCGAGGCCGAGCTCGCCGAGCTGGGCGTGGACCTGGCCTGGTTCACCACCCGCGAGCGCACCGAGAACGAGATCCTGCCCTGGGACCACCTGGACTCCGGGCTGGACAAGGAGTGGCTGTGGGCGGACTGGCAGGACGCCCTCGACGCCCGCGAGCAGGACGACTGCCGCTGGACGCCGTGCTTCGACTGCGGCGTGTGCCCGACGATGGGCACCGACATCGAGGTCGGCCCGACCGGGCGAAAACTGCTGCCGATCTCGCCGGTCGGACAGGGTTCGCCGGTCCGGAATCCTGCGTTCAGCAACAGCTGACCTGCACGTTCGCGCACGGCGGAAGCGTCGCGCGCGAACGTGCGCGACACCGGCGGCCAGGTACGGTCTGGATCGAAAACTTCCCGCGAGGTGCTTGTCACCGCGCGGTTGAGCAGGCAAGCATCGGCATCGTGAGCGGTCCTGGGGGACCGACGATGACGATCATGGTCGGGGAGGTATTCTGAGTCGGCGAGATCACCCCAATCCCTCGGCGCCGCCGGTGCAGAAGCTGCGCCTGCGCTACGCCAAACGGGGCAGGCTGCGGTTCACCTCGCACCGCGACGTGGCGCGCACGTTCGAGCGCGCGCTGCGCCGGGCCGGCGTGCCGATGGCCTACTCCCAGGGCTTCAGCCCGCACCCGAAGGTGTCCTGGGCCGGAGCCGTGCCCACCGGTGTGTCCAGCGAAGCCGAGTACGTCGAGCTGCAGTTAGTGGAGCGCGTCGATCCCGAGGCGCTGCGCGTCGAGCTGGACGCCGCTCTGCCGGACGGGATCGACCTGCTCACGGCGGTGGAGGCGCGTCCGGGCCCGCTCGCGGACCGGCTCGAGGTCAGCAAGTGGCGCATCGACGTGCCCGGCGTCGAGGTGGACGACCTGCGCCGGGCGGCCGAGCAGCTGATGGCCGCCGACAGCGCGCTGGTCGAGCGCATGACCAAGGACGGCAGGCGCACCATCGACGCCCGCGCCGCGCTGCTCAGCGCGGAGGTCCTGGAAGGTCCTCGGCCGATCGCGGAGCGTGATCAAAAACGCGGCGCGACCCCCCGGGTGGACGATTGGCCCGAGGCGTCCGCACCGTATGGGATACTCGTTACGGTCGTGCGGCAGACAACACCCGTCGTACGACCCGACGACGTACTGAGCGCCCTGCGTGTCGTCGCCGGTCTGGCACCGTCGGCCGCCGCGAGCGCGACCCGGCTGGAACAGGGTCGGCTCGATGACGGGGGAGGCATTGCCGACCCGTTGGCCCAGGACTCAGTCGGCGACCGGACTCCGGCGGGAGAGCCCGCGGCCGGGTGACGGACGGCGTGACGTCGTCGACCCGCCGTACGGCTTCCCGGCCTGCAGGTCCGGGGCGGAGGGACCACGAAGAATTGCCGTCGCTCGAGGGCGACGGAAACGAGAAGATCGCACATGCCTCTGTGCGGCCGCGTCCACCCGGACGCGCCCGGGGGCGGAGGAGCTGGATGTTGAACATGGACACGCCCGCTGGGAACAACGCCAGCGGGCAATCGCCCACACCCACCCAGGAGGAGCAGGGCACGATCGAGCTGCCCGCCAAGCTCCGGGTGCACGCACTCGCCAAGCTGCTGGGAGCCAGCAGCCGGGAGGTCATCAAGGCGCTCGACGAGATCGGTGAGCCGGTCCGCAGCGCCCAGTCGAACATCAACCGGGACCTGGCCCTGCGCGTCGTGCAGGTGCTGAACCCGGAGATGGTCGCCGACGACAGCGGCGAGGACACGGCCGAGACGCCTGCGCCCGCCGAGACCACCGGGGCCGCTGCGACCGCTGAGCCCGCTGGGACGGCCGAGCCGGAGCAGGCCTCCGTGCCCGCCGCCGACTTCGCCCCGGCACCCGCCGGTGGTCAGGACTCCTCGGCCGTCGGCCTGACGCCGCTGTTCGCGGCTCCGGAGGCCATGTTCCTGGCGCCGCAGGCGCCGGTGGAGGCACCGGCCGCCGCGCCGGAACCCGCCGCCGCACCCGAGGCCGCCGAGGCGCCCGCCGCCGAGGAGTCGACCTCGGAGGAAACGCAGACCGAGTCCGCCGACGGCGACGACGACTCCGGCGAGTCCGGCAACCGCCGCCGTCGCCGCCGCGGTCGCCGCGGTCGCGGCCGGGGCCGGGGTGCCGACTCCGAGTCCGACAACGGCGGCGAGGAGACCTCCGAGTCCACCCAGTCCGAGGGCGCGCAGGCCGACAGCGCCGGCGAGTCCGCGGAGGAGTCGTCCGAGGAGCAGCCCGCCGAGTCCGAGGGACAGGGCGAGGGCTCGCGCCGCCGTCGTCGCCGTCGTCGCCGCAAGGGCACCTCCGACGACGAGAGCGGCACCCGCGAGGACGACCCGCCGAACACCGTCGTGCACGTCCGCGAGCCCTCCGAGTCCTCCTCGCGCCAGGACTCCAGCGACGACGAGGTCCGCGCCGTCAAGGGCTCGACCCGCCTGGAGGCCAAGCGCCAGCGCCGCCGGGACGGCCGCGAGGCCGGTCGTCGCCGCGCACCGGTGCTGTCGGAGTCGGAGTTCCTGGCCCGCCGCGAGTCGGTGGACCGCAAGATGGTGGTCCGCCAGAACGGCGAGCAGACCCAGATCGCGGTGCTCGAGGACAACGTCCTCGTCGAGAACTTCGTGACCTCCTCGGGCTCCGGCTCGCTGGTCGGCAACGTCTACCTGGGCCGCGTGCAGAACGTGCTGCCCAGCATGGAGGCCGCCTTCGTCGACATCGGCCGGGGCCGCAACGCGGTCCTCTACGCCGGTGAGGTCGACTGGGACGCCGCCGGGCTCGCGGGCAAGGCCCGCCGCATCGAGCAGGCGCTGCAGACCGGCGACAGCGTCCTGGTGCAGGTCACCAAGGACCCGGTCGGCCACAAGGGCGCCCGCCTGACCACCCAGATCAGCCTGCCGGGCCGGTTCCTGGTCTACGTGCCGGGCGGCGGCGCCACCGGCATCAGCCGCAAGCTGCCCGACAACGAGCGCAAGCGCCTCAAGGAGATCCTCAAGCGGATCGTCCCGGAGAACGCCGGCGTGATCATCCGGACCGCGTCCGAGGGCACCAGCGAGGAGGCCCTCGACCGCGACGTGCGGCGGCTGCAGGCGCAGTGGGAGGTCATCAAGGAGAAGGCCGAGACCCCCGGTGCCAACGCCCCGCAGCTGCTCTACGAGGAGCCCGACCTGCTGATCAAGGTCGTCCGCGACCTGTTCACCGAGGACTTCTCGTCGATGACCGTCCAGGGCACCGACGCGTGGGAGACCATCGAGGCCTACGTCGGCCACGTCGCGCCCGACCTGGCGTCGCGGCTGGAGAAGCACGTCGGCAAGAACGACGTGTTCCACGAGAAGCGGATCAACGAGCAGATCGCCAAGGCGCTGGACCGCAAGGTCTGGCTGCCCTCCGGCGGTTACCTCGTCATCGACCGCACCGAGGCCATGACGGTCATCGACGTCAACACCGGCAAGTTCACCGGCTCCGGGGGCAACCTGGAGGAGACGGTCACCCGCAACAACCTGGAGGCCGCGGAGGAGATCGTCCGCCAGCTCCGGCTGCGCGACATCGGCGGCATCATCGTCATCGACTTCATCGACATGGTGCTGGAGTCCAACCGCGACCTGGTGCTGCGCCGCCTCACCGAGTGCCTGGGCCGGGACCGCACCCGCCACCAGGTCGCCGAGGTGACCTCGCTGGGTCTGGTGCAGATGACCCGCAAGCGGGTCGGCACCGGTCTGCTGGAGGCCTACAGCAGCACCTGCGAGCACTGCCGCGGGCGCGGGCTGATGGTCTCCACCGAGCCGATCAACCACCAGCACGGCAACGGCGGTGGCGGCAACGGCGGCGGCAACAACCAGAACGGCAACGGCGGTGGCCGCCGCAACCGCAACCGCGGCAAGCAGCAGGACACCGAGCAGCAGGCGCCCGAGGCGAAGGCCACCGAGAAGTCCTCGGAGAAGGCCGCCGAGAAGGCTCCCGAGCCGAAGGCGGAGCCGAAGCAGGAGTCCAAGCCGAAGGGCGAGGACAAGGCGCCGGAGCCCAAGGCCGAGCCGAAGGCGGAGGAGCGCAAGCCCGAGCCGAAGGCCGAGCCCAAGCCCGCTGAGGCGAAGCCGGTCGAGACGAAGCCTGCGGAGGCCGCTGCGCCGGTCGCCGAGAAGCCCGTCGCGGAGAAGCCGGTCGCGGAGAAGCCGCAGGCCGGCGAGGCTCCTTCGGCTCCGGTCGAGCCGAAGAAGGAGTCCGCCAACGGTGCCCCGGCGCGTCGCAAGGCCGTCCGGTCCGCCGGCAGCGCGGGTGCTCCGGTGCAGCCGCTGGTGGTCGCCAAGCCGGCCGCGCAGCAGTCCACGACCGACGCCCTGGCCAACGTCGAACCGGCCGCCCCGGTTCGCCGGACCCGGCGCCGCGCGGTCTCGCGCCCGTCCGGTCCGTCGGCGAGCGACCAGCCCGCCGAGAGCTGATCTGATCCGCGAGATGGCCGATCCGTTCAAGAACGGGTCGGCCATCTCGCTTTAGCGTCGGGGCATGACTCGTCTCACCCCGCAGCGCCTGGCGGCCGCCGAGCGCTTCATCTGGTTGACGGCGCGCGTGCTGGAGCAGCGCCGCTTCGAACACCTCCACGCCGGGGGACCGGCCGAGCCGGTGCGCACCGCGCTGGAGGCCTACCGCTGCGCCGACGGCGGCTTCGGCTACGGGCTGGAGCCGGACGCGCGCGGTCCCATCAGCCAGCCGCTGCAGACCTGGACGGCGCTGACGATCCTCGACGAGATCGGCCAGTGCGCCGAGGCCGCGCCGGCGATCTGCGACCACCTCACCACCATCACCCGGCCCGACGGCGGCGTGCCCGGCGGTGACCTGCGGCTGGGGGACTACCCGCACGCGCCGTGGATCCCGATCGCCGAGGAGCCCGAGGGCGCGCTGCTGACCACGGCGCTGCTGGCCGGGGTGCTGCACCGCAACGGGGTCGCGCACCCGTGGCTGGCCGGGGCCACGGAGTTCTGCTGGACGCGCGTCGACGCGCTCACCGAGACCCACCCGTACGAGGCGATCGCCGCGCTCGCCTTCCTCGACCACGTTCCGGACCGAGACCGCGCCCGCGCCGCCGCCGAGCGCCTCGGCGGGCTCATCCGCGAGGCCGGGTACGTGCTGCTCGATCCCGACCACCCCGAGCGGGCGCGGACCGCACCCGGCTACGCCTCCGGAGAGGTGCCGCTGACCTGCGACTACGCGGCGAACCCGGGGAGCCTGGCGCGGGACTGGTTCGACGACGCCGAGATCGAGCGGGGCCTGGACCACCTGGCGGCGCAGCAGGGCGAGGACGGTGGCTGGCCGATCCACTGGCTGGAGTGGTCGCCGGGCACCGCCCTGGAGGGCAGGCCCCGGGTCACGCTCGACGCGATGCGGGTGCTGCGGGCCTACGACGAGGCCTGACCGGGGAAGCGCTTCGGCGTCGTGCCGGAGAGCCTGCGGAACTCCCTGGTCAGGTGGGCTTGATCGGCGTAGCCGCAGTCCTGGGCGAGGTCGGCGAGCGGGCGCGTCCCGGCGCCGCGCACGGCCCGCTGGAAGCGCAGCACGCTCACCAGGGTCCGGGGGCCGTAGCCGACGGCGTCGCCGATCCGGCGGCGCAGCTGCCGCTCGGAGACCCCGACGCGGTCGGCGAGCCCGGCCACCGACGGCGGGCGCGGGTCGTCCAGCGCGGCCACGGCGGCGGTCACGACCGGGTCGGGCGCCCACTCGGCGAGTCGTCGCCGAGCGAAGTCCGCCAGCAGCACCGGCGCCATCTCGGGCCGCTCGTCGATCGCTTCGGCGAGCACCCGGGCCCGAGCGCCCCACAGATCCGCGGCATCGACCCGCTGATCCCGCACCTCCCCGGCGGGAACCCCGAGCAGCAACCCGGCCATCCCGGGCCGAGCCCGAATCCCGAACAACGAACTCCCGGCCGCGATCCCCGAGACCCACGCCCCGGTGTCCGGTCCCACGACCTCGATCCCGCCGGGCCGCCAGATCACATCCACGCACCCATCGGGCACGACGAGCTGCGAACCTCCGACGGGCTCACCGCCGTGCCCCCACGCGCACGACACGAATCCCCGGAGCTCCGCGTCCACCCCCGACTCCCAGTACCCCACCCGCGAAGTATGTGTCACCACCACGACGCGGTTTCCCGGTCGCGGAGGGCGCGGTCGTCACCAGGTGACAGTTTTAGCCATAATCACCCATGATCAATGTCCGTTTTGCCCGGACAACTATGGCTAAAACTGTCCAGTGCTGAGCGCGGACACACGTGAGGCCCCGGTCCGGGCGGGACCGGGGCCTCAGCGAAGGGGACGGGTCAGTTCTGGTCGCTGCTGAAGTTGGGGATGTCCGTGCGGTCGTCGGAGCTGGGCATGTCTCCCGGCAGCTGCAAGCCCTGGGTGAGGGGGCCGGGGGACCAGAGGCCCGAGTGGGTCTCCGTGTGCAGCTCCAGCGCCGCCGAGGCCGGCAGGGCCTCCGGCGTGTAGGGGTGCACCTGGTACAGCGAGCCCCAGTCCTTCTGCGGGTCGTTGTTCAGGTACGTCGGCAGGTTGCGGACGCTCGCGGCGACCGTCATCCAGCCGAACGACCCACCGGCGTCCGGCGACGACCAGCCGGCACCGACGTCGCGGACCAGCTCACCGGCGCTCACCCGGAACTTCGGCATCTCGGCGATGCCGTTGTACAGCCCCGAGATCTTCAGGCACGGGTGCACCAGACCGGCCGGCCACTCCACGAACGTCGGGTCGTTGCCGACGAACTGCGTCAGCTGCGTCAGCTTCGGCACGCGCGGCGCCGACACCGCCAGCCAGCCGGACTGGCCCAGCGACTGGTCGACCAGCACCATCCGCAGCTTCGTGGCGTCCTTGCCCTCCGGTCCGAGCACGTAGCGGTGGTCGCGCCACCCCGGCGGCGGACCCTGCTGGACCGGGTAGCGGTGGGTGATCTCGAAGCCCCGCGGGGTGTCCTTGCCCAGCTCGAAGTAGACCTGGTTGGCGCCGGTCTCCGCACCGGCGATGCTGATCGCCACCGGGAGCTTGCCCGCCTTGGCCTCCTCCGGGATGTCGTACCAGGGAGTGCGCAGCTCACCGGTGGACTGCCCGGCCTCGTCGTAGCTGCCCCACACCGGAGCCTCCGGCCCGCCGAACTGGTTCGGCGGACGCCAGTTCGGCGCCTCCGGCGAGGACTCGTCGGTCGGCGGCACGCCCGGGTCGCTGAAGCCGACCTGCTTGGGCTGCAGGTACTGCTCGGCGTTCTCCTGGTTGGCCAGCCGCTGCGGCGCCTTCACGTCGGGAGCCGCCACCGTCGGCTGCTGCGCGGAGGCCTTGAGCACGCCCTCGCGCGGGTTGGTCTCCACGCCGACCGAGTCGGACAGGCCGCAGCTGTGCTGGGTGAGCTGCTTGATGTTGTCGGTGCCCAGCGTGTAGCTCGACCCCTGCTCGACGATGCCCTTGCCGAACGCGGCGAGCTCGCCGAGCACCAGCAGGGCGCACAGCACCGACAGCGGCGCGGTGCCCCAGCGCAGCGCCAGGTTGCGCTTCTCCTTGCTCTCCCAGCTCTCGTCGACGATCTTCGGGTTGTTCTCGTCGATGCGCAGGTGCTCGATCACCGCGATGACGGCGGTGACGAACGCCAGGCCGAGGATCATCGTGCTGGCCTTGTAGCCCTTGATCGACGGCGGCTTGTCGAACCACGGGATGCCCCAGCCGGACACGTACCACCAGGCGTTCGGGCCGGTGGCCGCGAAGGCCAGGATCACCAGCAGGCCGGTCACGAACGCCATCCGGTTGCGCCGCGAGCGCAGCACCGTGGAGCTGGTGGCCAGCGCCGTCAGCGCGGCCAGCGCCCCGCCGACCGCGGCGAAGATGCCGAAGTGGTGGGTGTGCTTGGTCGGCGTCAGCGCCAGCACCGCGAACGACAGCGCGGCCACCGCCAGCAGGCGCCGGCTCGGGCCGAGCGCCGCACCGCGGATCCGTCCGCGCCGCAGCAGCACCACTGCGCAGGTCGCCACGCACAGGATCACCAGCAGCACCGGGAAGCGGCGGCTCAGCGACCCGTCGGGGCTCTCGCTGAACAGCAGCAGGTAGCGGCTGAGCTCCTCGTACCAGTGGCCGTTGGGGCCGAAGGTCGTCTTGAGCTCCATCGCGTCCATCACCGACTGCCACGTCTGGTCGTAGAAGACCAGCGTCAGCATCACGAACCCGGACGCCGAGATCGGCGCCAGCACGGGCAGCCAGCCGAACTCCCCGGCGCGCTTGCGCACCATCCGGTACAGCGGCTTGAACCCGGCGACGTAGGGGAGCACGGCGATCAGGCCGTGCGGGTTGACGCCCACCGACAGCGCGGCGGCGACCAGGCCCAGCGCGGCGGGCGTGAGCCGCTCGGTGGCCACGGCCCGCTCGACGGCGCACAGCGCCAGCAGCGAGAACAGCACCACGACCGGCTCGGCGCGCAGACCGTTGTTGTAGGGCAGCCAGAAGGCCAGGAACACCGCGGCGGCGGCCCAGCCGGCGGCGTTGGAGCGCCGCACCTGCTGACCGAGTCGCGGCAGCACCTCGCGGGAGATCAGCAGCCAGCTGATGATGCCCATCAGCAGCGCGGGCAGCCGCACCCACGGCGTCGCCGTCGACACCCGCACCCACAGCGAGTAGACCTCGTAGAACCAGCCGAACGGCGATTCCGGGTTGGCGAACCAGCGGTAGTAGTTGGTGACGTACCCGGCGCTCTGCTCGGAGCGCACCATGCTCAGCACGTAGCCGTCGTCGGAGGTCATCGCCCCGATCAGCCACCAGATGCCCAGCGCGGCGAACACCGAGACGTCCCGCAGCGTGGGCCGCCACCAGCGTCGCGGGGCCAGCCGCGGCGCGCGCCTGCCCGCCAGCGCGTCCAGCCGTCGCAGGCACAGCACCGAGCCGATGAACGAGGCCAGGGTGAGCACGATGACCGTGGTCTTGAGCGGGGTCGCCCAGGAGCTGAACCGGTTGTCCACGCGCGCCTGGAAGTCCAGCCCGCGCACGTCGTCGCGCTTGTCGTCGAGCGCCGAGTAGATCCCGGTCAGCTGCGGGCGCTGGTCGCCGGTCTGGTTGACCCACCGCTCCTCGCCGACCGTGGCGGTGGTGGCGCCGCCGTCGGAGCGCACCTTCAGGGTGCAGTCACCGGCGGGCAGCGGGGTGGTGCCGATCTGCTGGCCCTTGTTGTAGAGCAGGGCCTGGCCGTTGTCGACCTGCATGACCAGGCCGGTGAGCTGACCGGAGTCCGAGTCGGGCGAGTTGGTGCTCAGCAGCAACCCCGGCCCTTCGGTCCGCGCGTCCAGGCTTCGCGCCGAGGCGCACGGGACCTTCGCGTCCAGCCACACGGGCTCGTAGGTCACCAGCGGGGCGGAAACCGCTCTGGTTCCTTCTGCTGTCGGCCACCGCAACGTCCCCACCTTGTGGTTGACGGGGAGGAACGGAACCAGGAGCGCCAAGACGGTTCCGACCAGTCCCAGGAGCGTGGCGAGCAGCCGCAATTTCTTCGCCGACTCTTGCTGCACGGGGGAGACCCTACGGGCGATGACGGGGTGTGTTCTGCCGCCCCCCGCACTATTTCGCAAATGCGTCAGGTAATGGGCAAAGGCCTTGTCGGTTTCTCGTTACCGCGCTGTGTTCCCATTTGAAATATTTGGTCACGAAGCGTGGTGTTCGGAAATTCCGGTTTGCTCGGTGACCAGCACCGTCACGTCGTGTTCGCGCCCCGTCCGGTGCAGCACGAGTTCGGCCAGAAGACCCAGCGAGATCATCTGGACACCGAAGATCTCGAGCAGAATCCCCAAGGTGAGAAGTGGACGGGTTCCGATCGATTCCGGGGTGAACAACCAGACCCCGGTGAGGTAGAGCAGCACAGCGGTCCCGAGGGTGCCCGCGATCATCCCGAGTCCGCCGAACAGGTGCGCCGGACGACGCCCGTAGCGGGTCAGCGCCATCACCGTCAGCAGGTCCAGCGCGCCGCGCGCGTAGCGCTCCAGCCCGTACTTCGACACCCCGTGCCGCCGGGGCCGGTGGTTCACGGTCCGCTCCACGACCCGGTAGCCGAGCTGGTGCGCCAGCGCCGGGATGTAGCGGTGCAGCTCGCCGTAGAGCGGAACCCGCCGGTAGACCTCGGTGCGCGCGGCCTTGAGCCCGCAGTTGTGGTCCGACAGCCGCAGCCCGGTGATCAGGCCGGTGACCCAGTTGAACACCTTCGACGGCAGCCGCTTGCCCAGCGGGTCCTTGCGCTCGGCCTTGTGCCCGCTGACCAGGTCGGCGCCGTCGTCGAGCTCGGCCAGCAGCCGGGGGATCTCGGCGGGGTCGTCCTGCAGGTCGGCGTCGAGGGTGACCATCAGCTCGCCGCGCAGCTCGGCGACCCCGGCGGCCAGCGCCGCGGCCTTGCCGAAGTTGCGGCGCAGCCGGATCCCGCGGATGCGGGGGTCCTGCGCGGCCTGCTCGGTGATGATCCGCCAGCTGTCGTCGGTGCTGCCGTCGTCGACGATCACCAGTTCCCACTCGCGGTGCTGGGCGGCCATCGCCTCCCGCACCTCGGCGAACAGCTGCGGGAGGCTGTCGCGCTCGTTCTTGGCCGGGGCCAGCAGCGAGACTTCCGGGACACTCATCGCGCCACCTGCGGTTTCTCGGTGAGCGGCCGGATCCACCAGCCGTCGGGGAACTGGAAGGCCACCCGCAGCGGGCCCGGCCGGGCGGGTGCGACGGCCTGGAAGCCGAGCCCGCTCTCGATGCCCGGCGTGACGGCCTCGGCGTCGGAGCGCGGGATGTCGACGACACCGCCGCCGACGACGGTGCCGGACTGGTCGAGCACGGCCGCGCAGCGCGCGCGTTCGATGCCGGAGATCGCCCAGCCCTTGAGCATCCGCGCCCCGCCCTGGACCTGGTCGGTCTCGACGTTGAGCACCACGTCGCGCCCGTCCGGCCGGGGTTCGCGCAGCGAGTCGACGCTGGGCGTGCGCCAGTCGGCGGTGCTGACCCGGTCCCCGACGGTGAGCCCGTCCGGGCAGCCCAGCGAGAACTCGGGGGAGAACGGGTAGTGCCCGAGCGCCCGCAGCCGCGGCAGCAGCTGCTCGGGCGAGGGGAAGCGGTCGGTGAAGGCGTCGGGGTGCCCGATCCGCGCGGCCACCGCCAGCAGCTGCTGGTTGGGCGCGTCGGCCCGCACGCTCTGCGCCATCGGCGCCCCGAGCGCGACCGTGGCCAGCACCGTGCCGCCGACCGCGACCGCCCGGAACCGCGGCCACCGGGCCCAGGCCACGACGATCACCAGCACCGCGATCCACAGCGCCGCTGTCATGCTGTTGTAGCGGCTCTGCAGCCCGGCGGTCTCGCCGAAGGCCGCGCGCGAGCCGGAGATCATCACCGCGCAGCCCAGCGCGTACAGCGCCAGCCCCCACCAGGGCGCGGCGACCCGGCGCTCGGCCTCGCTCTGCTGGGCGTGCAGCACCAGCACGCCGATCCCGGCGACCCCGGCCAGCAGCGCGATCGCGGGCTCGGTGCCGGTCCACACCATGCCGAGCATGCTCAGCCCGGCCAGCATCGCCTGCGCCGGATCGTCGGTCGGCGAGCTCCCGCCGCCGCCCTGCGGGCCGCGCAGCACCAGCCAGGCCGCCACCACGACGACCCCGACCACCAGCGGCGTCGCGATCCACTTGCGCCGGTCGCCGCGCAGCCGGGCCACCAGCGCCAGCGCCGGCCACACCGCGAACGAGGTGCCGTAGCTGATCGAGGCCAGCAGGCCCAGCACCACCGCGATCACCCGGTGCTCGCGGTGCATCGCCAGCAGCGCGCCCAGCACCAGCAGCATCGCCAGGATCCAGGAGGCACCGCTCATCGAGCGCACGTAGTTGTGGATGCCGTGCGGGTTGAACACCAGCGTCGAGGACGCCGCGACCAGACCGGCGCGCTGCCAGGCGCCGAGGTGCTCCGGCAGCATTGCCCGCACCAGCAGCACGCAGCCCACGCCCATCGCGAGCACCACGAGCCCGAGCGGCTGGTTGAGGCCGTGGCCGAACCGGGCGCTGAGCCAGAACAGCAGGCTCGGCAGCACGAACGGGTGCTCGTTGCGGAAGCCCAGCAGCGCCTCGGGCCGCAGCGAGCCGTCCGGGCCGGTGATGTCGAGCAGCACCCACCAGTAGTCGTAGAAGTGCATCTGCGGGTAGCGCAGGACCTCGCGCAGCATCATCAGCGGCGGGACGACCGCCGACAGCATCAGCAGCGGCGGGCCGAAGCGCCGCAGCGGCCCCGGGGCGACCGGTGCCGGGGGTGCGGTGGCCGGACGGCCGGTCTCCGTAGCGGTGTCAGTCACAGAGCGTTTCCCTAGATCATCACGAGCGGCCACCGACGGTAGCAAGAGCAGGTCATGGCGGTGGCGGAACGGGCGGATCCGGCCGGAACCCGCCAACCGGCGGCCCCTCGGCGGGGGCGGTTCGCCGGGCCCGGGTGAGCTCGCTTATGCTGTTCCGGCTCGCCCGTCAGCGCGGGATCCGCACTGGTGGTACACGGCCCCGGTCGATCGGGGACGGAAACCTGGTCTGTATGATGGGTGAGAACTTCTCGCCGCCGGACGGGCGGAGAGATTAAACGCCTGTTTCGAGTGCGGTCGCTCGCGCGGTCCTCGCTGCTGAGACAGGAACCCACCGAGACGCTGCACCGGCGGCGTGGTAGGAAGCCCCGGCCTTCGCGGCAGGGGCGGACGTCCGCCGCACACTGGTGAATTAGCGAAACCGAGCAGCAGGAGACTTCCGACTCATGTACGCGATCGTCAAGACCGGCGGCAAGCAGTACAAGGTGGCTGTCGGGGACGTCGTCCAGGTCGAGAAGCTCGAGGGCGAGCTGGGCTCCGAGGTCGCGCTCCCGGCGGTTCTGGTCGTCGATGGCTCCGACGTCACGACCGACGCCGACGCGCTGGCCAAGGTGTCGGTGACCGGCGAGCTGGTCGAGCAGACCAAGGGCCCCAAGATCCGCATCCACAAGTTCAAGAACAAGACCGGCTACCAGAAGCGCCAGGGTCACCGGCAGAAGCTGACCCGCGTGAAGGTCACCGGCATCAACAAGTGAGGACCTGAGTAGTCATGGCACACAAGAAGGGCGCATCCAGCTCTCGGAACGGCCGCGACTCGAACCCCAAGTACCTCGGGGTGAAGCGCTACGGCGGCCAGGTCGTCAAGGCCGGCGAGATCCTGATCCGTCAGCGTGGGACCAAGTTCCACCCGGGTCTGAACGTCGGTCGCGGCAACGACGACACCCTCTTCGCGCTGTCCGCCGGTACCGTCGAGTTCGGGCGTTACCGCGGCCGCAAGGCCGTCAGCGTGCAGCCGGTCGAGGCCTGATCCGGCTCTCGACGCAGGCCAGCAACTTCCCGGCGAGGGGCGGAACCGGCATGTCCGGGCCGCCCCTCGCTTTGTGTTGTCCGGGGTGACCCGCGTTGCGGTCGGGAAGCGCGAGCGCCCTTCGGCTGTTGCACTCAGCGTCATCGCACTCGTGAACCCAGAGCTACACCCGCCGGGCACCCGTTCGGCTTGATCTTCCTGGAGGCATTCGTGTCGCGGTTCGTCGACCGCGTGACCATCAACGTCGCCGCAGGCGACGGGGGAAATGGCTGCGCCTCGGTGCACAGGGAGAAGTTCAAGCCGCTGGGCGGTCCTGACGGGGGCAACGGCGGCAAGGGCGGCGACGTCCGGCTGGTCGTCGACTCCGGCGTGCACACCCTGCTCGACTTCCACTACCGCCCCAACGCGCAGGCGGTGAAGGGCCAGCCCGGCAAGGGCGGTCACCGCAACGGCGCGCAGGGCGACGACCTGGTGCTGCCGGTCCCGGACGGCACGGTCGTGCTGTCCCCGGACGGCGAGGTGCTGGCCGACCTGGTCGGGCCGGGCACCACGTTCATCGCGGCGGCCGGTGGTCGCGGCGGCCTGGGCAACGCCGCGCTGGCGTCCAAGGCCCGCAAGGCTCCCGGGTTCGCGCTGCTGGGCGAGCCCGGTGACGAGCTGGAGCTGGTGCTGGAGCTGAAGTCGGTCGCCGACGTCGGCCTGCTCGGCTTCCCCTCGGCCGGCAAGTCCTCGCTGATCTCGGTGCTCTCGGCCGCCAAGCCGAAGATCGCCGACTACCCGTTCACGACCCTGGTGCCGAACCTGGGTGTGGTCACCGCGGGCGAGACCGTGTTCACCGTCGCCGACGTGCCCGGCCTGATCCCGGGCGCCAGCCAGGGCCGCGGTCTGGGCCTGGACTTCCTGCGCCACATCGAGCGCTGCGCGGTGCTGGTCCACGTCGTGGACTGCGCGACGCTGGAGCCGGGCCGCGACCCGATCTCCGACATCGACGCGCTGGAGAACGAGCTCGCCGAGTACACCCCGGCGCTGGCCGCCGAGCACGGCGGGGCCGACCTGGCCGACCGCCCGCGCATGGTCGTGCTCAACAAGATCGACGTGCCGGAGGCCCGCGAGCTCGCCGACTTCGTGCGCGCGGAGGTCGAGGAGCGCGGCTGGCCGGTCTTCGAGATCTCCACGGCCTCCCGCGAGGGCCTGCGCGAGCTGAGCTTCGCGATGGGCGCCGAGGTCGAGCGCTACCGCGAGACGCTGCCCGAGCCGGAACCGGCGCGCGTGGTCGTGCGGCCGACCGCGGTCGACGACGGCGGTTTCACCGTCGAGCCCGACCCGGAGGACGAGGACGCCTTCGTCGTGCGCGGCGAGAAGCCGGAGCGGTGGATCCGGCAGACCGACTTCAACAACAGCGAGGCCGTGGGCTTCCTCGCCGACCGGCTGGCCAAGCTGGGCGTGGAGGACGCGCTGGCCAAGCAGGGCGCCGAGCCGGGCAGCCAGGTCACCATCGGCACCATGACCTTCGACTGGGAGCCCACCACCCCGGCCGGGATGGCCAGCGTGCTCGGCCGACGCGGCCACGACCTGCGGCTGGAGACCGACGACCGGGTCTCGGCGCACGATCGCAAGATCGCCAAGAAGCTGCGCCGCGGCACCGGGCTCGACGAGTTCGGCCGCTACGTCGGCGGCGAGGACGAGGACGACGAGTGAGCCCCTCGGCGACTCGGCAGGCCGTCGCGGCCGCGCAGCGGATCGTGGTGAAGATCGGTTCGTCGTCGCTGACCACCACCGAGGGCGGTCTGGACGCCGAGCGGCTGTCGGTCCTGGTGGACACGGTCGCCAAGCGGGTCGCCGCCGGCGGGCAGGTCGTGCTGGTGTCCTCGGGCGCCATCGCCGCGGGCATCGCCCCGATGGGGTTGCGCCGCAGGCCCAAGGACCTGGCCACGCAGCAGGCCGCCGCGTCGGTCGGGCAGCTCGCGCTCGCGCACGCCTACGCGGAGTCGTTCGCCCGCTTCGACCTCACCGTCGGGCAGGTGCTGCTCACCGCCGATGACGTGGTGCGCCGCAGCAACTACCGCAACGCCCAGCGCACCCTGAACCGGCTGCTCGGGCTGGGCGTGGTGCCGGTGGTCAACGAGAACGACACGGTGGCCACCACCGAGATCCGCTTCGGCGACAACGACCGGCTCGCCGCTCTGGTCTCGCACCTGGTCGGGGCCGACGCGCTGATCCTGCTGTCCGATGTGGACGCGCTCTACGACGGCGATCCCCGCAAGGGCGGGGCGAAGGTGATCCGCGAGGTCACCGGCGCCGCCGACATGGAGGGCGTGGACGCGGGCAGCACCGGTGCCTCCGGCCTGGGCACCGGGGGCATGGCCTCGAAGGTCGCGGCGGCGAAGGTCGCCTGCACCTCGGGGATCCCGGTGCTGCTGACCTCCTCGGCCAACGCCGCGAGCGCGCTGGGCCCGGCCGACGTCGGCACCGCCTTCGCCGCCACCGGGAACCGCTTGTCGGCCCGTCGGTTCTGGCTGGCCCACGCCGCGGGCGCCAACGGCAGGCTGTGGCTCGACGACGGCGCCGTGGCGGCGGTGGTCAAGCGCCGTCGCTCGTTGCTGGCGGCCGGGATCACCGCCGTGGAGGGCGCTTTCGACAGCGGCGATGTCGTGGAACTGCTCAACCCCACCGGCACGGTGGTGGCGCGCGGCGTCGTCGCCTACGACGCCGAGGAGTTGCCGACGCTCATCGGTCGCTCCACCCACGAGCTGCCCGCGGAGCAGCGCCGTGAGGTGGTTCATGCCGATGATCTCGTCGCGTTGCGGTGATGGGGAAGTTTTCATGAAAACTTCCCCACCCCACGATCACCGGAGTTCGGTGTTGCGGGTCTCGGGAAGGGTGCGGATGACGAAGAACGCGATCACCGCCCCGATCGCGATGTAGTAGAAGAACCCGGTCGCCAGGTCGAACTTCGCGAAGGCCTGGATGACCAGCGGCGCCGTGCCGCCGAAGACGGCGACGGTCAGGTTGTACCAGGCGCCGATGCCCAGGCCGCGCAGCTCGGTGGGGAACAGCTCGGACATGATCGCCGGTGCGATCGAGGTCATCGCGCTGTAGAGGCCGACGCCGACGCAGAACACCACCAGCAGCCCGCCCAGACCCGGCCCGACCAGCGATGACAGCGGCACGATGAGGATCGCGGTGGCCGCCGACCAGATCAGCAGCTGCGGTTTGCGGCCGTAGCGGTCGGAGACCGCACCCATCGGGTACTGCAGGGCGATGAACAGGGCGGTGGCGATCGACAGCGCCAGGAACACGTCGGTGGCGTCGGCGCCGCGGTTCTTCACCGCGAACGGCGTCAGGGCGCTGAAGAACGTGTAGTAGCACAGCGTCGAGAGCATCGAGAACCCGACGAGCTGGCCGACGGCCTTCGGGTGCTGCCGCAGCGTCAGCAGCAGCGGGTTCTTCAGCGCCTCGGCCTTGGCCTTGTTCTCCTCGTACTGCTCGGTCTCGCTCAGGGTGCGCCGCAACCACATCCCGATGAGCCCGAGGACACCGCCGATGATGAACGGGATCCGCCAGCCGTAGGCGCTCAGCTGCTCCTCGCTGAGCACCGAGGTCAGCGCGTACCCCAGCAGCGAGGCGATGAGCAGCGCGGCACCGGTGGAGATGTAGAAGAACGACGAGTACCGGCCGCGACGCGACGGCGGCGCGATCTCGGCGAGGTAGGCCGAGGCGTTGGAGACCTCACCGCCGAGCGAGAGTCCCTGGCCGATGCGGGCGAGCACGAGCAGCACGGCCGCGAGCCAGCCGATGCTCTCGAAGGTCGGCAGGACGCCGATGATCAGCGATCCGCCGGCCATCAGCGAGATCGTCAGCAGCATGGCGGTCTTGCGCCCTCGCAGGTCGGCGAAGCGCCCGAGCAGCCAGCCGCCGAGCGGGCGGAAGAAGAACGCGAGCGCGAACGTGGCCAGCGTGTTGATCAGCGCCCACTCGCCGGGGAAGAACGCGGAGGCGAAGTACACGCTGAACGCGGTGTAGATCGTCCAGTCGTACCACTCGATGGCGTTGCCGATGCTGGCCGCGACCAGCGTCCGGACCGGCAGCTCGTGCGCCACCGCTTCGTCCTGGGACATCGCACCCTCCACATCGCACCCGGGAATCGAGGTGCCGACACGGTAAGCGCTCGACCGGGAGGGCGAAAGATCCGAATACGATGTGGAACGGCAGAAATTCGGATGAGATGCCCCCGGTTCTGCGCCACACTGCCCGGATGACGCGCGACGTGGCCGACGACATCCTCGACGTGCTGATCGAGGAGAACCCGCTCGACGAGCTGCTGCAGGGCCTGCCCGGCACGGCAGGCAGGCTCCCCGATCCCCGGGAGGACGCCGAGTCCGACCTGCGCGCCCGAGCCTCGCGCATCGCGGCGGAGGCGCGCGACGGTGACGACCTCACCAGCGAGGTGGTGATCGCCGTGGCCGAGGGCGTGGCCACCCGCGTCGAGTCCCGGCTGGTCGAGCACACGATGCACGACTCGGCGGTCTCCCCGCTGAGCAGGGTCCTGGAGATGGTGCCGGAGCAGCGCCCCCAAACCCCAGAGCAGGAGCGGGATTTCCTGCGCCTGCTGGCGGCGATCCCCGATTTCCTCGCCCGCAGCGGGCAGCGGCACCTCGACGGGGCGCGGGCGGGACGGCTCCCGGTCGCCCGCCGGGTCCGGGTGGCGATCGAGCACGTCGACGCGCACCTGTCGGCGCCGCAGCGCGATCCGCTGCGCAAGCCACCGCTGACCTCGGAGGACGAGCGGAATCGCCTGCTGGAGGAGCGGATCCGGCCCGCGTTCGCGGCCTACCGCGAGGTCCTGCGGGACCTGCCCGGACGTTCCGACGACGAGCCGGGCCTCTGCTTCCTGCCGGACGGGGAGCGGACCTACGCGTCGCTGGTCAGGATGCACACCACGACCGAGCGCACCCCCGAGGAACTGCACCGGACCGGTCTGGAGCTGCTGGCGGAGCTCGACGAGGAGTACGCCGAGATCGGCTCCCGCGTCTTCGGCCTGCGCGACGTCGCCGACATCCGGCACCGGATGCGCACCGACCCGGCGCTGTACTGGTCCAGCGGGCAGGAACTCCTCGACGCCGCGAGAACCGCTGTGAGCAGGGCGGAAGAGGTCGCGCCGCAGTGGTTCGGCCGGACCCCGGCGCAGCGCTGCCGCGTCTCGCCCTTCCCGGAGGACCAGGCCCCCGACGCCGTGGGCGGCGCCTACCTGCCGGGCCCGATCGACGGTTCGCGGCCGGGCACGTACTTCGCCAACACCCACGCCGCCGAGCAGCGGCCCCGGTTCCTCGCCGAGCCGCTGGCGTTCCACGAGGCCGTTCCCGGGCACCACTTCCAGATCAGCCTCGCCCAGCAGCTCACCGACGTCCCGATGATCCGCAAGGTCGCCGGTTTCAACGCCTACATCGAGGGCTGGGGCCTCTACGCCGAGCGGCTCGCCGACGAGATCGGGCTCTACAGCGACGATCTCAGCAGGTTGGGGATGCTCGCGATGGACTCCGCGCGGGCCGCCCGGCTCGTCGTCGACACCGGGCTGCACGCGTTCGGCTGGACCCGGCAGCAGGTCGTGGACTTCCTGCGCGCCCGCACTCCCACCGCCGAGGTGGAGGTCCAGAGCGAAACCGACCGCTACATCGAGAGTCCCGGCCAGGCCCTCTCGTACATGGTGGGGCGCCTGGAGTTCCAGCGGTTGCGCGCGCAGGCCGGGGTCGACCTGCGCGCGTTCCACGACGGGGTGCTGGCCACCGGCCCGCTGCCGCTGTCGGCGCTGGCCCGCGAGGTGGCTAGCTGGTCGAGGCGAGGGTGAACGGCAGCACCTCCGGCGCACCGGCCTGGCGGAGCATGCGGCCGACGACCGTTGCGGTCCAACCGGTGTCGGCGTAGTCGTCCATCAGCAGCACCGGTCCGTCCAGGCCGGACAGCGCGCCCGCCAGCTCGTCGTCGAGCTTGAACTGCCGCCACAGCGACGCCACCCGCTGCGCGCTGTTGGTCGCGCGGTTCGGCGTCGTGTTCGGGTTCGTCAGGACCTCGCCGAGCAGCGGCAACCGCCCGATCCCGGCGATGCGTTCGGCCAGGCTGCGCACCAGCTTCGGCCGCGTCCGCGAACCGAGCGCCACGACGCCGACCGGGCGCCGCTCCCACTCCCACGCGGCCAGCACCTTGATCGCGGCCTGGAACAGGTCGTCCGGCAGCTCCTGGTCGGGTGCTCCGGTGGCCAGCAGTTCGCGCAGCCGGTTGCCCCAGCCGATGTCGGTGAGCCTGCCGACCGCGCGGCCGGTCGTGGTCTGCTCGTCGGCCGGGAGCTTGCCGGAGACCTCCACGCCCAGCGCGGACATGCCGCTCGGCCACATCTTGCGCGGCGCGATGTCCACGCCCGGCCGCTGCAACCGCTCCTGCGCCTGCTGCACGGCCTGCTCGTCGACCTCGGCGGAGTAGCCGGAGCCTGTGCAGTTGTCGCAGCGCCCGCACGGCTCGGCGTGCGGGTCGTCGAGCTGGCGGCGCAGGAACTCCATCCGGCAGGACGTGGTCGCCTGGTAGTCGAGCATCGCCTGCTGCTCGGCCTGCCGCTCGACCTCGATGCGCCGGTAGCGCTCGGCGTCGTAGTGCCACGGCTCGCCGGTGGCCTCCCAGCCGCCCTTGACCCGCTGCACCGCGCCGTCGACGTCGAGGACCTTGAGCACCATCTCCAGCCGGTTGCGGCCCAGCTCCACGTGCGGTTCCAGGGCGGCGGTGGAGAGCTTGCCGTGCTCGGTGAGCGCGTCGAGCACCGCGCGCACCGTCGGCTCCGGCGGGAACGCCAGCGACGCGAAGTAGCTCCAGATCTCGCGGTCCTCCGGTCCGGGCAGCAGCAGCACCTCGGCACGCTGCACACCGCGACCGGCGCGGCCGATCTGCTGGTAGTAGGCGATCGGCGAGGACGGCGCCCCCACGTGCACCACGAAACCCAGGTCGGGCTTGTCGAAACCCATGCCCAGCGCGGAGGTCGCCACCAGCGCCTTGACCCGGTTGTTGAGCAGGTCGGCCTCGGCCTGCTCGCGCTCGGCCGGGTCGGTACGGCCCGAGTACGCGGCCACCTCGTAGCCCTGCTCCCGCAGGTAGGAGGTGATCTCGTGGGCGGCGGCGACGGTGAGCGTGTAGATGATCCCGGAACCCGGCAGTTCCTTGAGCTGTCCGGCGAGCCAGCCCAGCCGGGCTTGCGCGGTGGGCAGCCGGAGCACGCCGAGCCGCAGGCTCTCGCGATCGAGGGTGCCGCGCAGCACCAGCGTCTCCTGCGGATCGGTGAACTCGCCGCCGACGCCGAGCTGCTCGGAGACGTCGGCGACGACCCGGTCGTTGGCGGTGGCCGTGGTGGCCAGCACCGGCACGCCCTCGGGCAGCTCGGTGAGCAGGGTGCGCAGCCGCCGGTAGTCGGGGCGGAAGTCGTGGCCCCAGTCGGAGATGCAGTGCGCCTCGTCGACCACCAGCAGTCCGGCGCTCTGGGTGAGCTCGGGCAGGATCGTGTCGCGGAAGTCGGGGTTGTTCAGCCGTTCCGGGCTGACCAGCAGCACGTCCACCTCGCCGGAGGCCATGCGCTCCTCGACGTCGTTCCACTCCTCGGGGTTGGCCGAGTTGATGGTGGCGGCGTGCACGTCGGCGTTGGCCGCGGCGGCGACCTGGTTGCGCATCAGCGCCAGCAGCGGCGAGACGATCACGGTCGGCCCCTCGCCGAGCTCGCGCAGCAGCGCGGTCGCGATGAAGTACACGGCCGACTTGCCCCAGCCGGTGCGCTGCACGACCAGCGCGCGGCGGCGTTCGAGCACCAGCGCGCGGATCGCCGCCCACTGGTCCTCGCGCAGCGCGGCGTCGGGGCCGGCCAGTGCGCGGAGTCGTTCCTCGGCGAGTTCCCGCAGCGCTTCTTCGTCCACGACCCGAATTCCTACCGGACGTCCCCGACCAGCCACGCCCGGGGCCGCGCGGGCGTGTCGGGACCGCCTTCGCCCACCACTCCGCGACCGCTTCGCCGGGAGCGGCTGACCGACTTCCGGATCAGGGGGTTGGCGGAGCAGCCGGTCACGTTGCCGCGAGGATCGGGAAATGCGTTGCCGGGACGGATTAGGCTGGTGGAGTGACCGTCATCGAGTTCCCCACCTCTGACAGGGCCACCGGCGACGAGCTGCGCGAACAGGTGCGCGAGGCCGCGCGCCGGGCGCGCGGGGCCGCCGCCGAGCTGGCGCAGGCCACGCGCGGCACCAAGGACGCGCTGCTGCACGCGATGGCCGACGAGCTGGTCGAACGCGCCCCGGAGGTGCTGGAGGCCAACGAGCGCGACGTGACCGCCGCCCGCGAGTCGGGCACCGCCGAGGCCATGATCGACCGGCTGAGCCTGAGCACCGGACGCATCGAGGCGATGGCCGACGGCCTGCGCACCGTCGCCGGCCTGCCGGACCCGGTGGGGGAGGTGCTGCGCGGTCAGGTGCTGCCCAACGGCGTCCAGCTGCGCCAGGTGCGGGTGCCGCTCGGCGTGGTCGGCATCGTCTACGAGGGGCGTCCGAACGTGACGGTCGACGCCGCCGGGCTGACCCTGAAGTCGGGCAACGCGGTGCTGCTGCGCGGCTCGTCGTCGGCGGAGGCCTCCAACACGGCGCTGGTGGCGGTGCTGCGCGACGTCGTCGCCGAGCACGGCCTGCCCGCCGACTCGGTCCAGCTGCTGCCCTGCCACGACCGCGCCTCGGTGCACCACCTGATCACCGCGCGCGGCCTGGTCGACGTGGTCATCCCGCGCGGCGGTGCCGGGCTGATCTCGGCGGTCGTCGAGCAGTCCACGGTCCCGGCGATCGAGACCGGTGTGGGCAACTGCCACGTCTACGTCGACTCCAGCGCCGAGATCGACGTGGCGCTGCGCATCCTGCTCAACTCCAAGGCCCGCCGCCCCAGCGTGTGCAACGCTGCCGAGACGTTCCTGGTGCACGCCGACATCGCCGAGGAGTTCCTGCCGCGCGCGATCGCCGAGCTGGGCGAGGCGGGGGTCACGGTGCACGGCGATGAGCGAGTGGT
Source organism: Saccharopolyspora flava (assembly GCF_900116135.1). Lineage (GTDB taxonomy): Bacteria > Actinomycetota > Actinomycetes > Mycobacteriales > Pseudonocardiaceae > Saccharopolyspora > Saccharopolyspora flava. Next base: position 194,039 of record NZ_FOZX01000008.1, on the reverse strand, counting down.
GGCCGTGGGCGGTGCGAACGTCGTGCCGGTCACCGACGAGGACTGGGACACCGAGTACCTGTCGCTGGACATCGCCGCCGCCGTCGTGGACTCGATGCCCGCCGCGATCGAGCACATCCGCGAGCACGGCTCCGGGCACACCGAGGCCATCGTGACCAGCGACGTCCGCTCCGCTCAGCAGTTCACCGCGCAGGTCGACGCGGCCGCGGTCATGGTCAACGCCAGCACCGCGTTCACGGACGGCGGGGAGTTCGGGATGGGCGCCGAGATCGGCATCTCCACCCAGAAGCTGCACGCGCGCGGCCCGATGGGCCTGCCCGAGCTGACCTCCACCAAGTGGATCGCCCACGGCGACGGCCACGTGCGGCCGGGCTCGGCTCCGGCCAAGCCGGGGAGCTGAACTTGACGCAGGCGCCGCGACGCAAGCGCGACTCCGCGGCCACGAAGGAAGCACTGCTGAACGCCGCCTCGGAGCTGTTCACCGAGCGCGGCTTCAGCGCGACGACGGTGCGCGACGTCGCGGCCCGAGCCGGCGCGAACCAGGCGCTGCTGTTCCGCTACTTCGGGTCCAAGCAGGAGCTGTTCGCGGCGGTGCTGACCCGCAACAGCGAGCAGGTGGTCGCGGAGCTCTCCGCCGAGGAGCTGCCGCGGCAGCTGCTGCTGAACCTGATCGACAGCGCTCAGCCCAACGGCGAGCACCCGCTGGTGGCGATGCTGCGCTCGTGGAGCGACGAGCGGGCGGCCGAGATGCTGCGCGGCGAGCTCGGTGCCCGCTACACCGAGCGGCTCGCCGAGCTCACCGACGCCGACGACGCGATGTTGCGGGCGGACCTCGTGCTGGCGTGGGTGTTCGGCATCGGCATGGTCCGCTCGGTGCTGGGCAAGAGCCCTCTGGTGGAGGCCGACCCGGACGACATCGTCCGCTACGTCTCCCGCGCCGCATCCGCGATCCTGGAGCGAACGGACCTTTCGGGCGATCGCTGATCAGGGCGTGCGCAGCGGTTTTCCCGGGCGTAGCGTGATGTTGTAAGCGAGTGCTTACAACCGCTGTCTGCCGGGAGCTGCGCATGACCACCACGGAGCCGAGGACCTACCCGTTCAACGTCGCCGAGGCGCTCGACCTCGACCCGATCTACGCCCGGTTGCGCGAGCAGGAGCCGCTGAGCCGGGTCAAGCTGCCCTACGGCGAGGAGGCCTGGCTGGCCACCCGCTACGAGGACGTCAAACTCGTCCTGGGCGACCCGCGCTTCAGCCGCGCCGAGGTCCTCCGCCGCGACGAGCCGCGCATGCGGCCGGCCAAGCCGACCGGCGGGATCCTGAGCATGGACCCGCCGGATCACACCCGGCTGCGCCGCCTGGTCGCCAAGGCCTTCACCCAGCGCCGGGTAGAGAAGCTGCGCCCGCGCACCCAGGACATCGCCGACGAGCTGGTCAGCGGCATGATCGAGCGGGGCGGCCCGGCCGACCTCGTCGAGGAGTTCGCGCTGCCGCTGCCCATCACGGTGATCTGCGAGCTGCTCGGCGTGCCCTTCGCCGATCGCGCGGACTTCCGGGTGTGGTCGGACGCGTTCCTGTCCACCAACAAGCTCACCGCCGAGCAGACCAGCGACTACATGGACCGGATGATGGACTACATCGCCGGTCTGATCGCCCAGCGTCGCGCCGAGCCCGCTGACGACCTGATCACCGGCCTCATCGCCGCCCGCGACGAGCAGGACAAGCTCACCGAGGACGAGATGGTCCGGCTGGCCGCCGGAATCCTGGTCGCGGGCCACGAGACGACCGCGTCGCAGATCCCCAACTTCCTCCACGTGCTGCTGACCCACCCCGAGCAGCTGGAGGCGCTGCGGGCCGATCTGGACCTGGTCCCGTCGGCCGTGGAGGAGCTGCTGCGCTTCGTGCCGCTGGGCGTGGGCGCGGGGTTCGCGCGGTACGCGATCGAGGACGTCGAGGTCGGCGGCGTGCTGGTCCGCGCCGGTGAGCCGGTGCTGTCCAGCGTCGGGTCCGCCAACCGCGACGAGTCCGTCTTCGACGGCCCGGAGTCCCTCGACCTGGCTCGCGCGGAGGCCTCGCACGTCGGGTTCGGGCACGGCCCGCACCACTGCCTGGGCGCTCAGCTGGCCCGGCTGGAGCTGCAGGTCGCGTTGCGCACCCTGCTCACCCGGCTGCCCGGTCTGGACTTCGCGCACTCGCCGGAGGAGGACGTGGACTGGAAGACCGGTCTGCTGGTGCGGGGGCCTCAGCGGATGGTGCTGTCGTGGCAAGGTGGCGAGTGATCTCGCTCATAGGGAAGAAGGTGGACTGATGAGCTGGTCGATCGAGATCGACGCGAACACCTGCATCGGGTCGGGCATGTGCGCTGGGGTCGCCCCGGACCACTTCGAGCTGGTCGAGGGCTACTCGACCGCGCTGCAGGACCGGACCGAGCCGTCCGACGACGTCGTGGACGCGGCGGAGTCGTGCCCGGTGGAGGCGATCCTGGTCAAGGACGTCGAGACCGGGAAGGTCGTCGCCCCCGAGGAATGACCGCAACGAGTGATGTGGATGTGACTCAGGTCACTTCAGAATTCACGTCATGAATCCCGAAGCGCGCGGGTCTCACCCGTGCGCGCCCGAGAGGCAGCGCCCGCGAACCGAGGTGGCCCCCAGCCGCCGAGGTTCGTGCAGGGCTGCGGGGCCCGGTCGAGGGGGGAGCCTGGACCGGGCCTCGTGGTCAGCCGCGGGGCCCGGCGTGGGGTTTGAGGGGAGTCCACGCCGGGACCGTGTCCTCCGACACCCCCGAGCGCCCCGCTGACGTGCCTGGTCGTGATGCTTATCTAGGGTTGTCAGCTATGTCTCGACGCCGGATCGGGGTCATGGGTGGCACCTTCGATCCCATTCATCACGGCCACCTCGTGGCCGCCAGCGAAGTGCAGGCGCAGTTCGGCCTCGAACAGGTGATCTTCGTGCCCACCGGGCAACCGTGGCAGAAGAGCCACGAGGTCGTCTCGCCGGCCGAGGACCGCTACCTGATGACCGTGATCGCGACCGCGTCCAACCCGCGGTTCCTGGTCAGCCGGGTGGACGTCGACCGCAAGGGCCCGACCTACACGGCCGACACGCTCAAGGACCTCCACGAGGAGTTCCCGGACGCGGACCTGTACTTCATCACCGGTGCCGACGCCCTGGAGCAGATCCTGTCCTGGCACCGCGTCGAGGAGATGTTCGAGCTCGCCCACTTCATCGGCGTGACGCGCCCCGGCTACTCGCTCAACAGCGCGCACCTGCCGGACGGCTCGGTGTCCCTGGTGGAGATCCCGGCGATGGCGATCTCCTCCACCGGCTGCCGGGACCGCGTCCGAGCGGGCCTCCCGGTCTGGTACCTGGTCCCCGACGGAATCGTCCAGTACATCACCAAACGCGGCCTCTACCGCGAAACCCCACCCGAGTGGGGTCCTTAGCGGGGAGAACGCCCGAAGACGCACCCAAAGCATCACCTGGCGTGGAGGGGGTTGGGCTCACTCGCGGTCCGTCGCCCTGCGAAATGTCGATACCGTACCGTAAGTGGTACGCTTTTGACGGCGTTAGGGGTGAGTCATGGGTTATCGGCGTGACCTGTGGGAGATCGCTGCGGAGAACCACGGCGTGGTAACCGTCCTTGAGGCCGAAGACGTCGGCGTGCCTGCCGTGGAGGTGCGCAAGCTCGCGCATCGCGGTGCTCTGAGGCCGTATGGCAAGGGTGTATATGTACATCGGGATATCCCACCCGATGAGCTGACTCAGTCGGCAGTAGCGGCAGCGCTAGCCGGCGACGGGGCATTTCTGCATCGCGAAGCAGTCCTGGACGTACTGAGACTTGGGCAGTTCAATCCACGCCGTATCAGGGTAGCCAGCCGTCGCCGGGTGCGTAGGACTCTCCCGGATTGGGTTGACCTCGAAGTCCGTGCGGATATCGCAGATGAGGAACTGACGCAGCACGAGGGCATCCCCGCCACCACCGTGCGGCGTGCTTTGAAGGATGTGTTCGACAGGATGCCGGTGGAACGCTGGAGGGTGCTCGTCGATCAAGCGCACCGACGTGAATTGATCGACGATCGCGAAGTCGCAGAGCTGAGGAGCTGGAAGGAGCACGTTAGGTGAGCTCCGCCTTCGCGCCACTGACAATCGCGCAGCTGAACGCCCGGGTCGAGGAGGTATCCCGCGATCTCGGGGTGCCCAGCGCGCGCGTGCGCCGCATGCTCTGCACCCTCATCGTGTCCCAGATGCTTCCCGATGCCGTCGCGATCAAGGGCGGGATGGGCGTCAAGCTACGAATGGGCGAGACGGGCACCCGTGCGACGGCGGATCTGGACGTGTCCACCCGGCAGCGAGGTGAACCCTTCGAGCAGGAGTTCCGCGCGCGCCTGGAGCAGGGATGGGGCACGGTTCCTGCGTCCAAGGGCGCACTGCGTCAGAACCCAGACGCGCCGGATCGTGTGGCGTTCTCTGCGACCCTGAAGCCTCAATCGCTCCACGATCCGGGTCTCCAGCAGCCCCAATATGTGATACACCCCTACAAGGTCACGCTGTCTTTCCTGGGCAAGGTCTGGGCGGCTCTTGATGTGGAGGTGTCTGATCCTGAGATCGAACCGCATGCGCACACACGCCGCGCCGTCGACGCGGACCTCGCCGAATTGAGTGCGCGTTTCGGTTTCGGTGAGGTCCACCCAGTGGAATTGATCGACTTGGAGTACCAGATCGCCCAGAAGATCCACGCCATCACGGATCGCTATTACGAACGTGCCCACGACCTGGTGGATCTGCAGCTCCTGTGGCAGGCCGGCCCTGAACTCCCAGTCGTGAGGGAGTTCTGCCTCCGAACGTTCGCGTTCCGTCGCGCCCAAGAATGGCCGCCATTGCCTCTGCGGGCTATGGACGGATGGGAACTCGCTTACCTCGAATCCCGGGAAGAAACAGAGATCGACGGTACCTCGCCAGTGCTGGAAAGCATCGACTTGGCTCGCGAATGGTTCGAACGCGCGATCGCATCGATCGATGCGGCTGCCCACCCAGGCGCGTCGCAGCAGGCATGAACAAAACACTGACTTTTGGACTGACCATCGGGGCGACGGCCGGCGCGACTGCCCGCCGCTGAACCATGCGGGACTGAGCAGATTCCGCACCATCCGGAGTTCCGGCCTCACCTCCCGCTCATTTTTTGTAGCTGGTCATGCTCCTGGTCCTTTACCTCGTTCTTGTCGGGATCGTCAGCCATGCGGCAATCTTCATAGACGCCGATGGTCAACGCCTAGTACAAGATTGGCCGCGGATGACGGCAAAAGATGGGTCACGTCGGACTCGCTGAACGGCGCCGCTATCGCAGCGTGTGAGGCATGCACGCAAGCGTAAGGATCCGGGTTCGAGCCTCCGGAGATGAGCGGTCCCGTCCTCTCGGCCTTGGAAGTCTCTCACGCTGAGAACAGGGCGGGGATGTTGTTGACGCGAAGCAGGTCTTGGAGCTCGGCACACCGCTTTGCCTGGGCCGGGATCACGAACCCGGTCAACATCTCCAGGCGCAACACCAAGGACCGTCCGTCGTCGTCCGTGAACGCGATGTGGATGTTGTTGCGCTGGTTGAGCTGCCGTGAGTCCAGCCCTCCGGCAATCGCCTCGAAGGTGCTCACCTGGCGGCCCGCGATCGTGACGTCACTGACCGACGTGTACGGGATGACCAAGTCGGACCAGAACCTGCTCCCGCTCTTGCCCGTCAACGCGAAACGATCAGCCCAGACAGCCAGGTTGACGCCGCCGGACTTGGCTTTCGGAAGACCGGGCAGGCCTCCCCGGTACGTGACCGTGTACGACGCCAACGGTTTCATGAGCTGGTCCTTGCAAGCGCGGTTCCTGCCGAGGAGGGCACAGGCTTCACGAGGGTCACGCGAACTTGACGCCGCGACACAGAGCCAAACGACCCTGTTCGCTTGCATCGAGAGCTGGGAGCTATATCCGTCAGAACATGAGCAATTGGGTACAAATCCGGCACAAGTCGGTGTGGCAGCCGTCAGAGGACGACGACAAACTCGCACCGGTGTTTTCCTGTTCAAGGCCCTCATGAAGGGTGTGTTCGCTGGTCGCGGCGCCTCGTGGTGCGCTACATCACCAAACGCGGCCTCTACCGCGAAACCCCAGCCGAGTGGGGTCCTTAGCGGGGAGATTCGCACGCGGGTCAGCCCGGGTGTTCAAGGCGGACGTGGACGACGTCGAACCGGTGCGGGGTCGCGTCGGAGGGCGCCAGGACCACGCCGTCCGCGACGTGCGCCGGGCCCGGTGCACGCCCGGCCAGGGCCTGCTGCACCAGCCGGTTCAGCCGCTCGCCGCAGTGGCGGTAGAACCGGAGTTGCGTGCTCCTGCCGAACACCGCCCAGCCCAGCTTCACCACGGGGCCCAGATCGGGTGAGCGCTGCGAATACCCCGAGACGAGGAACTCCACGCGGCCCGAGGTGGGGTGCTTGGTCACCAGGTAGCTCATCTTTCCGCGTTCGAGGTGCCCGTCGAGGGTTTCGTACGACCAGCCCCAGATCCGCTCGGGACCGGTCTCGTCGACGATCTCCGTCACGCGCACGCCCATGTGGAAGCGCAGACCGGCGAAGTGGCCCTCCAACAGCAGATCCCGGCCCAGCAGCGCTGATCCGCGCCGGTAGATCGCGCGGATCCGGCCCGGGGTGGCGAACTCGTAGTCGCGCACCAGCCGGCACGCGGTCTCCCAGATCCCACCCGGTTCGGGCGGACCGGGCCGTTCGATGCCGAGGGACCGGCGGTGGGAGTCGACGTTCCAGAACGGCGCGCGCACTTCCTCCGCCGCGTAGTTGACCTGCCGCCACGCCAGGTCGTCCAGCGCCGCGACGTGATCGACGCCGGTGAGCAGGCCGCCGCGGGAGCCGCTCACTCCAGCTCGCGGAGGGTGTCGCCGATCAGCCACAGGGTGGGCGGCCACAATCCGACGAACAGGGCCCTGCGCTCGGCGTTGCCCCGCTCCTCCTGGTCGACGGTCTTCGCCCGGATCCACAGGCCGATGCACAGGGCCACCGATCCCATGGACGCCGCCTGCAGGTACGCGCTGCGCACGCCGATTCGGTGTAGTTGCGCGATCACCGATGTCACCTCGCTGACGTGTGATCCTGCTCGACTGGAGGGACCATGCCAGCATCCCTGCTCCCAGCCGGTTCCGCGAAAGGGAACGAGATGGCCGAGATCACCGGGCGCGTCACCCTGCTGACGGGGTGGTTGCTGGGCATGGCGCTGGTCTCCTGGCGCTACCTGTGGCAGACGACTCCGCTGCACCGCAGCGAGGTGCGGGTGCGGACCGATGAGCGGCCGTCGCCGGAGATCCCCCGCGAGCTGCGCGACGAGCGCTGCCAGCCGGAGGCGGCCGGGGTGGGCGAGCTGTACCACCGGCTCTTCAGCGTGCGCATCGAGGACGGGGTGCGCGGCCCCGCCGAGCTGATGGAGCAGGTGAAGGAGAACCTCAACTGCGCCGCCCCCACCGAAGTGGCGAGGTTCTACAAGACCAGCGGCGAGACCGACGCGATGCGCCTCGGCGACGAGTTCGTGGTGCGCATGCCAGGACCGTGGGACGGTCCCGTGCGGGTCGTCGCGTGCGAACCCGACCGCTTCCGCTTCGTGACGCTGCAGGGGCACCTCGAAGCGGGGCAGATCGAGTTCCGCGCGGTTCCGGGGGACGACCACCTGCGCTTCGAGATCGAGACGTGGGCCCGCCCGAGCAGCGGGCTGGTGAACCTCCTCTACGCCCAGCTCCGGCTGGCCAAGGAGATGCAGCTGAACATGTGGGTGCGCTACTGCTTGAGCATCGCGGGCGTGTGCGGCGGCCGAGCCAGCGGGGGAGTGACCATCGAGACCCGGCGCGTACTCGCTTGAGCCGCCGACGGGGAGCCTCGCGCCCAGCGGTCCGCGCGTCGCATGACCATCACCACAGCCGGACGTGCACCGGCCGGTTGGTTCCGCGCCCGTCACCCGAGCGGTTCGCCTCGGTGCGGTGCGAGTGCAGCAGACCGATGACCGGTTGGGAGGTCAGCTGTTCCTCCTGGTCAGGGCCCGAGCCGGGGCGTCGTCGCTGGTAGCCGGTCTCGTGGTGCGCTTCGACGACGAACGCGGCCGCACCGCCAGAGCGATCCGCGGGCCCGCGTGGACCCGGGCGCAGCGCTCGGGCATAAAGGACTCGTACGCGAAGGCCGGGCGGATCCCAGCCGGGACCGGCGGCCTATCCTGCTACCCGGCGTGGGCACACCGAGCCCGGCCGAGAGGAGTGACGTGGCAGCCACCGAGAACGCCCGCGAGCTGGCCCTGATCGCCGCCCAGGCGGCGGCCGACAAGAAGGCCACCGACGTGGTCCTGCTGGATGTCTCCGAGCAGCTGGTCATCACCGACTGCTTCATGATCGCCTCCGCGCCCAACGAGAGGCAGGTCGAAGCGATCGTCGACTCGGTCGAGGAGAAGCTGCGCGCGGCGGGCGTCAAGCCGGTCCGGCGCGAGGGCGCCCGCGAGGGGCGCTGGGTCCTGCTGGACTTCGTCGACCTCGTGGTGCACGTCCAGCACGACGACGAGCGCGCCTTCTACCAGCTGGAGAAGCTGTGGAAGGACTGCCCGCGGATCGAGTTCGTCGACCAGGGCGCGCCCGCGGAGGACGCCGAGTGAGCCTCGACCGGCTCGTGCTGTGGCGGCACGGCGAGACCGACTACAACCTCGCCGGCCGCATCCAGGGGCACCTGGACAGCTCGCTGACCGCCAACGGCGTCGAGCAGGCCGAGCGGGCCGCCCCCGACATCGCGGCCTTCGAGCCGTCGGTGGCCATCAGCTCCGACCTCAACCGCGCGCGGACCACCGCCGCCGCCTACGCCAAGGTCAGCGGTGAGCCGGTGAAGCTGGACAAGCGGTTGCGGGAGACCCACGTCGGCGAGTGGCAGGGGCTCAGCGGCGCCGAGGTCGAGCACGGCTGGCCGGGCGCGCTCAACACCTGGCGGGCGAACCCGACGTGGGCGCCGCCCGGCGGGGAGTCCCGGGTGGAGGTCGCCGCGCGGGCCGTCGAGGTCGTCGCCGAGCTGGACGACCAGTTCACCGACACCGCGCTGCTGGTCGCCCACGGCGGGCTGATCACCGCGCTCACCGCGAAGCTGCTCGCCCTGCCCGTGGAGCTGTGGCCGGGCCTGGGCGGTGTGCGCAACTGCCACTGGGTGGTGCTCAAGCGCCGCAGCCCCAGCGATCACCGCTGGCGCCTGATGGCCTACAACGCCGGCGCCCAGAGCCACGCGTGATCGCATCCGCCGTCTGACGTCGTAGGGTTGCGCTCGTGTCCATTGCCGTCGTCACCGATTCCACGGCCTACCTGCCTCCCGGGTACGCCTCGCGGTACGGGATCCGGGTCGTTCCGCTGCACGTCAGCGTGGACGGCGGGAAGCACGTCGACGAGACCGGGTTCTCGCCCTGCGACCTCGCCGACGCCCTGGAGCGCAAGCAGCGGGTGACCACCGCCAGCGCGACCTCCGGAGAGCTGGCCCGCGCCTACCGTCGGGCTCTCGACGACGGGGCCGAGGGCGTGGTCGCGGTGCACCTGTCCCGGCAGCTGTCGGGGACGTGGGACGCGGCGCGGCTGGCCGCGCGGGAGACCGATCCCGACCGGATCCGGGTCGTGGACTCCCGGTCCGCGGCGATGGGCCTGGGCTTCTCCGTGCTGGCCGCCGCCGACGCGGCGACCGCCGGGGCGGATCTGGCCGAGGTGGAGCACACGGCCGCGGTCACCGCCGCGCGCACGACCACCACCTTCTCCGTGCAGACCCTTGAGTACCTGCGGCGCGGCGGCCGGATCGGCACCGCTGCGGCGGTGCTGGGGACCGCGCTGTCGATCAAACCGCTGCTGCACGTCCACGACGGGCGCATCGACGCCTTGGAGAAGGTGCGCACCACGACCCGGGCGATGGCGCGGCTGCGCGATCTGTCGCTGGAGGCGGCGGGTTCCGGATCGGCGGCGATCGCGGTGCACCACCTCGCCGCGACCGAGCACGCCGAGGAGCTCGCGGCGCGCTTCTCCGCCGAGCTGGGGGAGTCGGTCGAGTGCGTCGTCTCGGAGGTCGGCGCGGTCATCGGGGCGCACATCGGGCCCGGATCGGTGGGTGTCGTGGTTCTCCCGAACGGGTGGCGTTTCGGCGGTTGAAAACCCTTCGGGGCGCGGATTCCACACCATCGAGCTGAATCTCGGCGGGTATCCATCCACAGTAGTCAGATGCACCAAAAATGAACGTGCACAACGTCTTTCGCTCGCGCTAACGTCGTCGACATGTTCGACTCCAAGCTCTTCCGCGCCACCGATGACGACTCCTACGAGCAGCTCGGCACCCGGTCCCGGCTGCAGACGCTGCGCCGCGAGGCCGAGCACGACGAACCGACCGACCGGATCGAGCGCAACTACTCGGTTAAAAAGCCCGAGGGCGGCCGAAGTTCGCCGCTGTCGCTGCTCGCCGAGCGATGGCTCCCGGAACCCCTGCTGCGGTCCAGAGTGGACCCCGGCCGAGCCGGGCTGCTCGCGGTCGCGCTCGTAGCCGCCGTCGTGCTGGCCGGGGTCCTCGTGCTCGCCTGGTCGGACCGGCCCGAGGCCGAGTCCGCGCCGCCACCGCTGCCGCCTCCGCCCGCACCCGTGTCGACCGGTCCCACCGCTCCCGCCGAGCTGGTGGTCAGCGTCGTGGGCCGGGTGGAGCGGCCAGGTCTGGTCACCGTGCCCGCGGGCGCGCGGGTCGCCGACGCCGTGTCGGCGGCCGGTGGCGCGCTGCCCGAGACCGACCTGACCGGGCTCAACCTCGCCCGCCGCCTCGCCGACGGCGAGCAGCTCTACGTCGCCATCCCCGTGTCACCTGAAGCCCAGCAGGCCCAGTCCGGACAGCCGGGTTCCGGTGGTGGTGACGGCAGGCTCGACCTCAACGCGGCGACGAAGGAGCAGCTCGATGGACTGCCAGGGGTCGGCGAGGTCACCGCCGAGCGAATCCTGCAGTGGCGCACCGAACACGGCCGCTTCGACTCCGTGGACCAGCTCGGCGAGGTCGGCGGGATCGGCGACGCGCGGCTGTCCAAGCTGCGCGACCTGGTGCGGGTGTGATCCGGCGGCCGGACCTGCGGCTGGTCCCGGCCGCCGCGGCGGTCTGGCTGGTGACTCTGCTGGGCCTGCGGGCCGGGTGGGTCTGCGCTGCAGGGGTGGCCTCGGCGGCCGCGATCGCGGCCCCGCTGGTCCTGGGGTTCTCGCGGCGCCGGGCGGGAGCCAGGGCCGTGCTGGTGGTCCTGCTGCTGGCAGGGGTCGCGGGCAGCGCGATCGCGGTCCGGGTCCACGACGTCGCCGAGCACCCGCTGCGGCGGGCGGCGACCGGGGGCGAGGCGGTGACGGTTCGGGTCGAGCTGACCTCCGCCCCGACCCCGCTGCGCGGCGCGGCTTTCGGCGGCAGCCGGGCGCAGGACCGCTCGCTGGCACGCGCCGAAGTGGTGACCACCGAGGTCGCCGGTCGGCGCGTCCAGTCCGGCGGTTCGGTGGTGCTGCTGGTGCCGACCGACCGGTGGCACGGGCTGATCGCCGGGCAGCGGCTCACCGTCCGGGGCAAGGCGGCACCGCCCCGGGACGGCCGGCTGGTCGTCGCGATGCTGCCGATCCACCAGGCGCCGAGCGAGGTGAGCCCGCCGCCGCGATGGCAGCGGGTCGCCGCCGAGCTGCGGTCGGGACTGCGCGAGGTCTCCGCCGAGCACCTGTCCCCGGAAGCCTCGGGCCTGCTGCCCGGGCTGGTGGTCGGAGACACCGCGGGGCTGCCACCGGAGGTGGAGCAGGACTTCGAGACGGCCGGGCTCAGCCATCTCACAGCAGTGTCGGGCGCCAACCTGGCGATCGTGTGCGGCGCGGTCCTGGTGCTGCTGCACCTGCTGGGACTCGGCCCGGTGGTCTGCGCGGTGGGCGCCGCACTGGTCCTGGTCGGGTTCGTGGGGTTGACCGGACCGGAGCCGAGCGTCCTGCGCGCGGCCGCGATGGGGGCGATCACGCTGCTGGCGCTGGTGCTGGGGCGGCGACGCTCGGCGCTGCCCGCCCTGGCGGCGAGCGTCGTCGGGCTGTTGCTCCTGCTCCCGGAACTGGCGACCAGCGCCGGGTTCGCCCTGTCGGTCGCTGCGACGGCGGGACTGGTGCTGCTCGCCCCGGCCTGGGCGGCCGCGCTGCGCGCCCGCGGTGTCCCGGTCGGGCTGGCGGAGGCGATCGCGGTGCCGGTGGCCGCCCACGTGGTCACCGCGCCGTTGATCGCCGCGATCTCCGGTGGGGTGAGCCTGGTCGCGGTGCCGGCGAACCTGCTGGCGGCACCGGTGATCGCACCGGCGACGGTTCTCGGCGTGCTGGCCACCGTCACCGCACCGGCGTCGACGTGGCTCGCGGGGCTCCTCGTCGAGCTGGCGGGCCCGGAACTGGCGTGGGTGCTGCTGATCGCCGATCGCGCCGCCGCGGTGCCGGGGGCGGTGTTCGACTGGCCGACCGGGACCGGTGGGGGACTGCTGCTCGCGGTGTTGCTGCTGGTGGGGCTGATCGCGTTGCGAGGAAGGAGGGTTCGGCTGCTGGCGGTGGTCGCGGTGCTGCTCAGCGCCCTGGTCGTGCTGCCGGTGCGCACGATGCTGCCGGGCTGGCCGGTGCCGGGCTGGAGCGTGGTGGCCTGCGACGTCGGGCAGGGGGACGGGCTGGTGCTGGCCACCGGCACGCCGGGGGAGGCCGTGGTGGTCGACACCGGGCCGGACCCCCGACGGTCCGCGAACTGCCTGCGGCGCTTGGGGATCCAGCGCGTGTCGATGGCGGTGCTGACACACCTGCACGCCGACCACGTCAGCGGTCTGCGCACGGTGCTCGGCGAGATGCCGGTCGGTGCGGTGGGGATCGGACCGCTGCGGGAACCGGAGTGGGCGTTCGACGATCTGGTGCGCGACACCCGCGCGCACCGCGCACCGATCGTCGCGCTGCAGGCCGGGCAACGGCTGACCTGGCCTTCCCTGGTGCTCGACGTGCTGGCCCCGGATCCGAGCGTGACCCGGACCCAGACAGCAGACGACGCCAACGACGCCTCGCTGGTGATCCGCGCGACCACCCCGGCGGGCCGGGTGCTGCTCACCGGAGACGTGGAGCTGCCGGGGCAGGGGCGGCTGGTGTCGTCGCGGGAGGACTTGCGAGCCGACGTGCTCAAGGTGCCGCACCACGGATCCCGGTACAGCGCACCGCGTTTCCTCACCGCGGTGCGGCCCGGACTCGCGCTGATCAGCGTCGGCGCGGGCAACGACTACGGCCACCCCAACGCCTTCGTGATCGACACGCTCACCCGCGCCGGTGCCCGGGTGCTGCGCACCGACCAGGAAGGGGACATCGCGGTCCTGCCGGGGCCGCGGGGACCGCGCTTCGTCTCTCGCGGAGATCCCTTGCGCGCCGAGGAGAACTGACCGTCCGTTGTGGACGACGAAGCGGGTGGCCGCCCGTGGGGGCGACCACCCGCTCGCGAGAGAGGAGGTTCGACCTACAACTGGATCAGAGGCCGGCTGGATCGGAGCCCGGCTGGATCAGAGGCCCAGCGCCTGGTTCACCGACTCGGTCGTCGGCGCCACGGTGGCCTTCGGGCCCAGCTCGCCCTCGACGGCGTCCAGGGTCTTGAGACCGTCACCGGTGATCAGCAGGACCGTCTCGGCGTCCGGGTCGATCTTGCCGGCCTCGATGAGCTTCTTGGCGGTCGCGACGGTCACGCCACCGGCGGTCTCGGCGAAGATGCCCTCGGTGCGGGCCAGCAGGCGGATGCCGGCGCGGACCTCGTCGTCGGTGACGTCCTCGATGGCGCCGCCGGTCTTGCGGACGACGTCGAGCACGTACGGACCGTCGGCGGGGGCCCCGATGGCCAGCGAGCGGGCGATGGTGTCCGGCTTGACCGGCTGCACCACGTCGTGGCCGTTGCGGTAGGCGGTGGAGACCGGGGAGCAGCCGGTGGCCTGCGCGCCGAAGATCTTCACCGGGGAGTCCTCGACCAGGCCGACCTGGCTGAGCTCGTTGAAGCCCTTGTAGACCTTGGTCAACTGCGAGCCGGAGGCGATCGGCACCACGATCTGCTCGGGACGACGCCAGCCCAGCTGCTCGGCGACCTCGAAGGCCAGGGTCTTGGAACCCTCGGAGTAGTAGGGCCGGACGTTGACGTTGACGAACGCCCAGTCCTCGTGCTCACCGGCGAGCTCGGTGGCCAGCCGGTTGACGTCGTCGTAGTTGCCGTCGACCGCGAGCAGCGAGCCGTCGTAGACCGCGCTCATCAGGATCTTGGCGCGCTCGAGGGTCTTGGGCACCAGCACGACCGAGTCCCAGCCGGCGCGGGCCGCGGCGGCGGCCACGGCGTTGGCGAGGTTGCCGGTGGACGGGCAGGCCAGCACCTTGAACCCGAACTCGCGGGCGGCGGCCAGCGCCACGGCCACGACGCGGTCCTTGAAGGAGTGCGTGGGGTTGCCGGTGTCGTCCTTGATCCAGATCTTCTTGACACCCAGCGCCTTGGCCAGGTTGTCCGCCTGGATCAAGCGGGTACAGCCGGGCTCGGTGTTGGGGATCTGGTCGACGGTGCTCGGCACCGGCAGCAGCTGCTTGTAGCGCCAGATGGAACGCGGACCGGCCTCGATGTCCTCGCGGCGGAGCTTCGGGAAGTCGTAGGCCACCTCGAGCGGCGAGAAGTCCTCGAGGGAGACGAACTCAGGGGCCAGCGGCTGCCGGTGTCCCTCTTCCTTGGACACCAGTTCGACGGCGTTGCCGAGATCGAGCTTCGTGCCGGCGGTCGTGGCGGCGTGGGCAGCAGCAGTCATCGCGCGAGGTCCTCTCCTCATCTGTCCCGCGGACGGGTCGGAATTGGCACCTGTTTGCGTCCGTGACCTCGCGCCGGTTTTTCGCACGATGCATCGGACGAACGGTTGCCGGGGCTTCAACGGGCCGTTCCCTCTGCCCCTCTGGATGAGCTATTCGGTTGTGGCGGCAACGTTAGTGGAACGCACGTCTTCCTGGCCAGTGCGCATCCAGATGGCGGGACTGTCGCCGCTCCGTGGGACCATGCCCGCATGAGCTCACCGACCGTTGTCGCCGACCCCCTGCACCTGGTGCTCGGGGACGAAGAGCTGCTGGTCGAGCGCGCGATGTGGGCGGCGGTCGGTGCCGCGCGCGCCGCCGATCCGGAGGCCGATTTCAGCCGGGTGAAGGTGAGTGAGCTCACCCCTCCTGAGCTCGCTGAAATGCTGAGTCCCTCGCTGTTCGCAGAGGCGCGGGTGCTCGCGATCGAGTCGGCTCAGGACGCGGGCAAGGAGATCGCCGAAGCCCTGCTGACCCACGCCAAGCAGCCCGCCGAGGGCATCACGCTGATCGTGGTGCACAGCGGCGGTGGCCGGGCCAAGCACGCCAAGGAGTTGCCCAACGCGCTGAAGAAGGCGGGCGCGCGCGTCACCGAGTGCAAGAAGCTCACCAAGCCCGCGGACCGCGAGGCGTTCGTCCGGGACGAGATCCGCCGCGCGGGAGGCAAGTCCGACTCGGGCGGGGTCAACGCCCTCATCGAGGCGGTCGGTTCGGACCTGCGGGAACTGGCGGCGGCGGCCTCGCAGCTGGTGGCCGACACCGGCGGCAAGATCGACGCGGACGCGGTCGGCCGGTACTACCGGGGCCGCGCCGAGGTGACCGGGTTCGCGGTCGCGGAGAAGGCCGTGGTGGGCGACCGCGCCGGGGCGTTGGAGGCGCTGCGCTGGGCGATCCAGCTCGGGGTGCCGCACGTGCTCATCGCCGACGCCCTGGCCGATTCGGTGCGCACCATCGGCCGCGTCGCGGCAGCGGGCGGCCGCAACGATCCCTACCGGCTGGCGGGGGATCTCGGCATGCCCGCGTGGAAGGTGAAGAAGGCGCTGTCCCAGTCGCGGGGCTGGACGCCGACGAGCCTGTCCGCCGCGCTGCAGGTCGTCGCCGAGGTCAACGCGGGCGTGAAGGGCATGGCCGCCGACGCCGACTACGCCCTGGAGAAGACCGTCCTGCGCCTGGTGTCGCTGCGCAACCAGCGCGGCTGATCACGCCACCCCGATCAGCACCACCCCGGCCAGCACGACCACCGCGCCGGTCATCCGCCGCACCGGCTGCGCCTCGCCGAGCACCCGCCAGGCCAGCAGCCCGGCGACGACGATGCTCAGCTCCCGCGCCGGGGCCACCAGGCTCACCGGCGCGAGCTGCATCGCGAACAGCACGAGGATGTAGGCCAGGGGCGAGAGCACGCCGACGGCGATGATCTCCCGCCGGTGCTCCGACCAGATCCGCGCGAGCGCTTCGCGGCGGCGGAGCGCGTAGGGGCCGAGCAGGACGCTGCGGCTGAGGTTGTTGGCCCAGTCGAACAGCAGCGGGGACAGCGCCAGGCCGGTCACGGCGTGCGCGTCCCAGACCGTGTAGGTGGCGATGAGGGCCCCGGTGAGCAGGCCGAACCCGACACCGGCGAGGTTCGTCCCGGCGCGCGGAACGCCGTCGGACAGGCCGATCACGAACACCCCGCACACCACCAGCAGCCCGCCGCACGCGCCGAGCCAGCCGGGCCGTTCCTGCAGCACCAGCACGGCCACCAGCATCGACAGCAGCGGCCCGGTGCCCCTGGCCAGCGGGTACACCACCGACATGTCGCCGACGGCGTAGCCGCGCTGCAGCAGCAGGAAGTACCCGAGGTGGATGATCGCGCTGACGAGAACGCCCAGCAGGAACGTCGTGGGGGAGGGGACGCCGTCGTGGAGGCTTCCCCACACCAGGGTGCCGAGGGCGACGGGCAGGTAGAGCACCGCCGAGCAGCTCGCGGTCAGCCACACGAAACCGGCCCCGGATGAACCGGCACCGGATGAACCGGCCCGCTTGGCGAAGAAGTTCCAGCCCGCGTGCGCGAACGCGGCGAGCACGACGAGAACGACGGCGACAGCCCCCATGATCCTCAGGAGCCTAGTCCCGATCAGGCGCTGAGCGCGATCTTCCAGCCGAGGCTGACGACGAGACCGACCACGACGGTCAGGAAGACCCGGCGCACGAACGCCGATCCGCGACCGGCGGCCAGCGTCGCACCCAGCACGCTGCCCGCGATGTTGCTGGCGGCCATCACCAGACCGAGCCCCCACAGCACCTTGCCCGCGGGGATGAAGAAGACCAGCGCCCCCAGGTTGGTGGCCACGTTGACCACCTTCGCGGTGGCCGAGGCGGTGACGAAGGCGAACCCGACCAGGCTGACCAGCCAGAACACCAGGAACGATCCGGTCCCCGGCCCGGCGATGCCGTCCCAGAAGCCGATCACCGCACCGCCCAGCAGCATCAGCAGCAGCTGGAGCCGCCGCGCGAACCGGGGCGCGTGCACCGACCCCAGGTCCGGCTTGCGCCAGGTGTAGATGCCGACGACGACCAGGGCGATCAGCACGATCACGTTGAGCACCGAGGACGGCAGCGCGTCGGCCAGCGCCGCCCCGCCCAGCGAGCCGAGCAGCGCCACCAGCGCCATCGGCAGCGCCGCCCGCCAGTCCATCGGCGTGCGCTTGGCGTAGGTGCGGGCCGCCGCGGAGGTGCCGGCGATCGCGGCGATCTTGCTGGTGGCCAGCGAGTAGATGACCTCGCCGCCCGGCAGCAGCATGAGCATCGCGGGCAGCTGGATGAGCCCACCGCCGCCGACGATCGCGTCCACGGCCCCGGCCAGGAACGCCGCCGCGCAGAGGAACAGCAGCCCGGCGAGGGTGAGATCGGCGAATCCGGGCCAGTTCAACGCGGTGAGCACGAGGTGTCACCGTATGGCCTGCGCACACCGGATTCCGAGCGGTTGTGAGCGCTCTCGCGGCGCCTGGACCACCCGGCGAAGCCGCAGGTGAGCCTTGTTAGCATGGACGACCGTGTCGTACGGCATTCCGCCGTGGAGGAAGACCGGTCTTCGGGCCGGGCCGATCGAGTGCGGCACGCGATTCGACTGACGAGAGAAGAGGCGTACCAGTGGCCAACATCAAGTCCCAGATGAAGCGGATCAAGACCAACGAGGCGAACCGCCAGCGCAACAAGATGGTGAAGACCTCGCTGAAGTCCGCCATCCGCAAGTTCCGCGAGGCCGCTGACGCCGGCGAGAAGGACAAGGCCGTCGAGCTGCAGCAGGCCGCCAGCCGTCTGCTGGACAAGGCCGCCAGCAAGGGCGTCATCCACAAGAACCAGGCCGCCAACAAGAAGTCGGCCATGGCCGCTCGCGTGAACAAGATCTGAGTCTTCTCGGTCGTCGGAACGGCCCCTTCCCCACGACGGGGGAGGGGCCGTTCCGCTGCAGCGGGTCCTGGAGCTGTTGCAGCGCGCCGAGCGGATCGTGGACCCCGGCCACCGGCGCTCGGCACATCGGCAGGCGTGCTGAGCTCCGTTTCGGTGCTTCGGGGCGTTTCCCGGTAGAACTACCGGTATGGAGGTCTTGAACAGCCGGATGATCCTGCGGCCCGCCGATCACGAGCGGTCGGTGCGGTTCTACCGCGACGTGCTGGGGTTGGCGATCTGCCGCGAGTTCCCCGGCGGCACCGTCTTCTTCCTCGGGCAGGGGTACCTGGAGGTCTCCGGCCGGGGTGGTCAGGGTCCGAGCCCGGATCAGGTGCTGTGGTTGCAGGTGCGGGACCTGCGCGCCAGCTTCGACGAGCTGCGCGAGCAGGGCGTCACCGTCCTCGCCGAACCCGAGCACAAGCCGTGGGGCCTGCACGAGGGCTGGATCGCCGACCCCGACGGGATGAACATCGTCCTCGTCGAGGTCCCCGCGGACCACCCCATCCGGCGCGACACACGCGGCGACTAGGGACTCCGCCGCCTCGGGGCGGATCGGTCCGCCGGCCTGGCGACGCGGCGCGCGAGGGGCGACCGGGAGTTGGGCGTCGGGCACCGCGCGTGGCGTGGGACTATGGGGTGAACCCTGCGCGTCATCCGCCGGGGGAGCCCGGGCCGACGTCTGCCGACGAACGCCGACAGCCGTAGGAACGCCGCCGACATCCGAGGAACCCGAGTGAGCAGTTTCGCCGACACCACCTTCACGCCGCCGGAGCGGATCCGGAACTTCTGCATCATCGCGCACATCGACCACGGCAAGTCGACGCTGGCCGACCGGATGCTGCAGCTGACCGGTGTGCTGGGCGAACGCGCCTACCGGGCTCAGTACCTCGACCGGATGGACATCGAGCGCGAGCGCGGCATCACGATCAAGGCGCAGAACGTGCGCCTGCCGTGGGCCGTCGACGGCGAGGACCACGTCCTGCACATGATCGACACCCCCGGGCACGTCGACTTCACCTACGAGGTCAGCCGGTCGCTGGCCGCCTGCGAGGGCGCGATCCTGCTGGTCGACGCCGCGCAGGGCATCGAGGCGCAGACCCTGGCGAACCTCTACCTCGCCATGGAGCACGACCTGCAGATCATCCCGGTGCTCAACAAGATCGACCTGCCCGCCGCCGAGCCGGACAAGTACGCCTCCGAGCTCGCGCACATCATCGGCTGCGAGCCCGAGGACGTGCTGCGCGTGTCGGCCAAGACCGGTGAGGGCGTGGACGCGGTCCTCGACGAGGTCGTCAAGCAGGTCCCGGCTCCGGAGGGCGTCGACGACACCGCCCCGCGCGCGATGATCTTCGACTCGGTCTACGACACCTACCGCGGCGTGGTCACCTACATCCGCGTCGTCGACGGCAAGATCACCCCGCGCCAGAAGATCAAGATGATGTCCACCGGCGCCACCCACGAGCTGCTGGAAGTCGGCATCATCTCGCCCGAGCCCAAGCCGTCGAAGGGCCTGGGAGTCGGCGAGGTCGGCTACCTGATCACCGGCGTGAAGGACGTCCGCCAGTCCAAGGTCGGTGACACCGTCACCGCCGAGCGCAAGGGCGCGACCGATCCGCTGCCCGGCTACCGCGAGCCCAAGCCGATGGTCTACTCCGGGCTGTACCCGATCGACGGCTCCGACTACCCGATCCTGCGCGAAGCGCTGGAGAAGCTGCAGCTCAACGACGCCGCGCTGACCTACGAGCCGGAGACCTCGGGAGCGCTGGGCTTCGGTTTCCGCTGCGGCTTCCTCGGCCTGCTGCACCTGGAGATCACCCGGGACCGGCTGGAGCGCGAGTTCAACCTGAACCTGATCTCCACCGCCCCGAACGTGGTCTACGAGGTCGTGATGGAGGACGGCACCGAGCTCGTGGTGACCAACCCGTCCGACTGGCCCGAGGGCAAGATCTCCGACGTCTCCGAGCCGGTCGCCAAGTGCACCGTGATCGCCCCGTCGGAGTTCGTCGGCACGATCATGGAGCTGTGCCAGAGCCGCCGCGGCCAGCTCGACGGCATGGACTACCTCTCGGAGAGCCGCGTCGAGCTGCGCTACACGCTGCCGCTGGGCGAGATCGTCTTCGACTTCTTCGACCAGCTCAAGTCCCGCACCCGCGGCTACGCCTCGATGGACTACGAGGAGTCGGGGATGCAGTCGTCGAACCTGGTCAAGGTCGACATCCTGCTGCAGGGCGAGCCGGTCGATGCCTTCAGCGCGATCGTGCACCGCGACGGCGCCTACGCCTACGGCACGAAGATGGCCACCAAGCTGCGCGAACTCATCCCGCGCCAGCAGTTCGAGGTGCCGATCCAGGCGGCCATCGGGTCGCGCATCATCGCCCGCGAAACCATTCGCGCCATCCGCAAGGACGTGCTCGCCAAGTGCTACGGCGGTGACATCAGCCGGAAGCGCAAGCTGCTCGAGAAGCAGAAGGAGGGCAAGAAGCGGATGAAGACCATCGGCCGGGTCGAGGTCCCGCAGGAAGCCTTCGTCGCCGCCCTCTCCACCGACGAGGGCAAGGAGGACAAGGCCAAGGGCGGCAAGAAGTAACCCTCGGTGCTCGTTGACTCCAGCGCCCGCTAGCGCCGGGTGAGGCCGCCGTCGACCGCGTACTGGGCGGCCGTGACGTAGGCGGCGTCGTCGGAGAGCAGGAACAGCGCGACGGCGGCGGCTTCCTCTGGCGTGCCGATGCGGCGCAGCGGCACGCGGCCGAGGACGTCGTGCTCGAAGTTCTCCCGCGTCCGGTCGGGCATGAACGCGCGGAAGTCCGTGTCGATCGCTCCCGGGACGAGGGTGTTGACGCGGATGCCGCGGTCGGCGAGGGCGGACGCCCAGCCGCGCGCCATCGCGACGAGTGCGCCCTTCGTCGCGGCGTAGGCCGTGGCCATCGGGGAACCTTCGTAGGTCGCGGTCGACGAGGTGACCACGACCGACGCGCCCTCGTTGAGGTGCGCGGACAGCCGCGCCAGCTGCAGGGCCGGGCCGCGCGCGTTGACCCGCATCATGCGGTCGAAGAACTCGGCGTCGAGCTCGGAGGCGGCGCCGATGTCGGCGTAACCGGCGTTGAGCCACAGCCCGTCGAGCCCGCCCTCGGCCACGGCGTCGGCCGGCGCTCGCCCGGTGTCCGGATCGGCGGCGTCGTCGGCGATCACCTGCGCCTCCGGGAGGGCCTGGCGGAGGGCGGCGAGGCGTCGCGGGTTCGTGCCGGTCAGGACGAGCTCCCCGCCTTCGTCCGCGATCCGCCGAGCGCCGGCCCACCCGATCCCCGCAGTGGCACCGGTGATCAGCACCCGCTTGCCCGCGAACCTCGTCATCGTTCCTCCTGCTGTAGCCGGACGTTCGACGACGACGCTAGGAGCTGGAGCGCGCTCTAGCTCAAGCTCGCGATGCCCGAAGGCCCGCTGAAGTGCGCGGGGAGCTCGTAGTCTCGGCGGCATGCCGAACGAGCTGAGCATCGGCGAGGTCGCCGAACGCACCGGGCTGAGCGTGCACGCGCTGCGCTTCTACGAGCGCGAGAACCTGCTGCTCGCGCCGGTCCGGCGGACCGCAGGCGGCCGTCGCGCCTACACCGAGCAGGACGTGGACTGGCTGGCGATCTGCACGCGGCTGCGCGACTCCGGCATGCCGCTGGCGGACCTGCGGGCGTTCGCCGCCCTGGTGCGCGAGGGTCCCGGCAACGAGGAGCAGCGCCTCGCGCTGCTTCGCGGGCACCGGAACCGGGTGCAGGCCCAGCTCGCCGAGCTGCGGTCCTGCCTCGACCTGATCACGTGGAAGGTCGGGGTCTACGAGCAGCGCGTCGCCGAGGGGACCGCGACCGGGGTGTGGGACCCCACAGCGGGCGGGGATGCGGCGGCTCGGGGCTGAGGTCCTGGAGGGGGACAGTTTTAGCCATAACTGCCCACGAGCGATGTCCGAAATGTCGGGGCAGTTATGGCTAAAACTGTCCCCTGGTGACCCTCGTCGTCACGGTGCGCACCCGCGCGAACTCGGGTTCCGGCCGCATAGAGGGTCTTTATGGGGTGGATCGAGGATTGGTCTGGTTCTGCGGCGATCTGGGGGAATGCGGGGAAAACGTGACGTGGGTCTCGGTCTCAACCCGTGGATCGGGGTTGTGCGGTTCAGACCGGTGGATAGCATTCGCTCGCAAAGGTCTTGCGGTGTTTCGGTTTCCGCCGAGCACATCGATGTTTTCCCTGGTGCGCCACCAAAAGTGGCGGGCTCGACGCTGCCTGGAGGTTGCTCGTGGAGGAGTTCTCCCGCGAACGTTTGCCGATCCCCGATCCTCAGCCGCCTGCCGCCACCTCGCTCGACGCGCGCGATCAGAGTCCGGCCTTCCAGCCGCGGCAGCCGCTGCGCGCGCCGAAGGGGGCGCCGAACGTCGTGGTGGTGCTCATCGACGACATGGGGTTCGGGGCGCCGAGCGCGTTCGGCGGGCCCTGCCAGATGCCCACCGCCGAGCGGCTGGCCGACAACGGCCTGCGCTACAACCGCTTCCACGTCACCGCCATCTGCTCGCCGACCCGGCAGGCGCTGCTGACCGGCCGCAACCACCACTCCGTCGGCATGGGCGTGACCACCGAGATGGCCTCCGCCGCGCCCGGCTACTGCGGCATCCGCCCGCTCAGCGCTGCCACCATCGGCCAGATGCTGCAGGGCAACGGCTACAACACCGCGGCCTTCGGCAAGTGGCACCAGACCCCGGCGCGCGACGTCAGCGCGGCCGGCCCGTTCGACCGGTGGCCTACCGGCGAGGGCTTCGAGAAGTTCTATGGCTTCCTGTGCGCCGAGATGAACCACTGGTACCCGGTGCTGTTCGACGGCACGAAACCCGTTGAGCCCACCCGCAAACCCGAGGACGGCTACCACCTGTCCGAGGACCTGGTGGACAACGCCATTGACTGGGTGCGCGACCAGACCTCGCTCAAGCCCGACAACCCGTTCTTCGCCTACCTGCCCTTCGGCGCCACCCACGCGCCGTACCACGTGCCGCAGGCCTACCGCGAGAAGTACCGGGGCAAGTTCGACCACGGCTGGGACCGGCAGCGCGAGATCACCCTGGAGCGGCAGAAGGAGCTCGGCGTCGTCCCGCAGGACGCCGAACTGGCCCCGTGGTCCGAAGGCGTGCCGCACTGGGACGAGCTCTCCGCCGAGGAGCAGCGGGCCGCGGCCTCGCTGATGGAGCTCTACGCCGGGTTCGCCGAGCACACCGACGACCAGGTCGGACGCCTCGTCGACGCCCTCGACGAGCTGGGCGAGCTCGACAACACGATGTTCATCTACATCCTCGGTGACAACGGCGCCTCGGCCGAGGGCGGTCTGGGCGGCACGCTCAACGAGCACCGCTTCGCCAGCGGCATCCCCGACAGCGCCGAGTTCATCAACGCCCACGACGCCTCGCTCGGCGACGCCACCACGCACGCGCACTACCCGGTGGGCTGGGCGCTGGCGATGAACACGCCCTACCAGTGGACCAAGCAGGTCGCCTCGCACTTCGGCGGCATCCGCGACGGCATGATCGTGCACTGGCCCGCCGGCATCACCGAGCGCGGCGGGCTGCGCGACCAGTTCCACCACGTCATCGACATCGTGCCGACGATCCTGGAAGCCGCGGGACTGCCGCACCCGACCGAGGTCAACGGCGTCGCGCAGCAGCCCATCGAGGGCACCAGCATGGTCTACAGCTTCAACGACGCCGACGCGCCCGACCGGCACCGCGTGCAGTACTTCGAGATGGTCGGCAACCGCGGCATCTACCAGGACGGGTGGATGGCCGTGACCCGGCACGGCACGCCGTGGGTGATGGTCCAGGACGGCGTCCGGCGCTCCTTCGATGACGACAAGTGGGAGCTCTACAACACCAACGTCGACTGGACGCAGTCCCACGACCTCGCCGAGGAGCACCCGGAGAAGCTGCGCGAGCTGCAGCAGCTGTTCCTGGTCGAGGCCGCCAAGCACAACGTGCTGCCGCTGGACGACCGGATGACCGAGCGGGAGAACCCGCGCGAAGCCGGTCGCCTCGACCTGATGGGTGACCGCCGGTCGGTGACCTTCCACGCGGGGGCCAAGCGGCTCACCGAGGAGACCGCGCCCAACGTGAAGAACCGGTCGCACACCCTCACCGCGCTGGTCGAGGTTCCCGAGGGCGGTGCCGAAGGCGTGCTGGTCGCCCAGGGCGGTCACACCGGCGGGTGGTCGTTCTACTTCCACGACGGGAAGCCCTGCTACGCCTACAACTACTTCGGCACGGTCGTCCAGCACGTCCGGGCGCCAGAGGCGGTGACCGCGGGCGAGCACGAGGTCGGCCTGCGGTTCGACTACGACGGCGGCGGTGTCGGCAAGGGCGGCACGGCGACGTTGCGGATCGACGGCACCGAGGTCGCCTCGGGCCGGGTGGACGCGACGATCCCGTACTACTTCGCCTTCGACGAGACCTTCGACATCGGCGTGGACCGGGCCAGCCCGGTCACCGACGACTACCTGCCGGTCGACAACGCCTTCACCGGCGGGCTGCGGAGGCTGCGCGTGGACCTCGACGACGACCAGTGGTCCGATGTGGAGGCGGCGTCGGCGTTCCGCACCGCGCACGAGTAGGCCGTGCACGAGTAGGCGGGGTCCCGCCTGCCTGGTGTAATGCCGGGCAGGCGGGCCGCGCGGGGAGGTGAGGGATGGATCGGCGGGAGCTGGAGTACTTCCTGGCGATCGTCGAGCACGGCAGCTTCACCGCCGCCGCGCAGGCGATGCATGTGGCCCAGCCCTCCCTGTCGCACGCCATCCGCAACCTGGAGAAGGAGCTGGGCGGCAAGGTCTTCCACCGGCTGCCGCACGGCGTGTCGCTGACCCCGGCCGGGGACGCGCTGGTGGAGCCCGCCCGGCAGGTGATGCGCGACCTGAGTACCGCCACCGCCTCGGTCCGCGAGGTCCTGGGCCTGGCCAGCGGCCGGTTGGACGTGGTGGCGCAGACGACGCTGGCCGTCGACCCGCTCGCCGAGCTCATCGGCGACTTCCTGCGGGAGAACCCCCGGGTGGCGGTCAACGTCGCCGACCCGGAGCTGGGCACCGACGTGACCTCGGCGGTGCGGGCCGGTGAGTGCGAGCTCGGCGTGGTCGACTCCGAGCACCCGATCGGCGACCTGGAGTGCATGGTGCTGCGGGGGCGGGAGATCTTCGCGGTGCTGCCACCCGGGTCCGCACCCGGTCAGAAGCGGTTGAGCGTGCCGGAGCTGTCCACGCTGGACTGGATCGCGACGCCGCCGGGCACGGCGACGCGCGCGGTCATCGAGGACACGGTGGGAGCTCGGGGCGGTGAACCGACGTTCGCCGTGGAGACCGCGCACCAGGCGATGATCGTTCCCCTGGTGCTGGCCGGTGCGGGTGCCACGCTGCTGCCCCGGTCCATGGCCCGCGACGCCCGGGCTCGCGGTGCGGTCGTTCTCCCGCTGCGGCCCCGGGTCGTCCGCCGGGGAGTCCTGTTCTGGCGCCCGGGTCCGCTGTCCCCGGCGGCGGCGCAGTTCCTGGCGATGGCCGGGGCCATCGCCGAACTACCTCGGTGACCTGGGGAAACGAAGTTTTCATGAAAACTGTCCCCACCCGGGAACCGGGTCCTCCGGGGTGAGTCCTCCGGGGTGAGGGGGTTGGACAGTTTTCATGAAAACTGTCCCCGGTCTCCGAAGGGACGTTCCGGGGGAGGGTGAGGGGTTTTGCCTGGTGAGGGGGTTTTGGAGAGAGATCCCCACTTCGTGGGGAGGGAAGTTTTCATGAAAACTTCCCTCCCCACGAACGGGTCGGTCGTCAGTCCTGGTGGGCCTCGACGAAGGCGTAGACGTCGGCCTCGTCGACGCCCGGGAAGGTGTCGGCCGGGAGCGCGGCCAGGACGTGGGAGTGGGCCCGGGCCGACGGCCAGACCATGCCCTCCCAGCGGCTGGCGAGCTCGGCCGGCGGGCGCTGGCAGCACTCGCCGTTCGGGCAGCCCGACTTGGAGTGGTTGTTGGTGTCACGACCCCGGAACCAGCGCGACTCGGTGTAGGGCACGCCGAGGGTGATCGCGAAGTCCCGGCCGCGGCTCGGGTCGACGTGCCCGACGCACCAGTGCGTGGCGCCCGGCTTGTCGGTGTACTGGTAGTACGTCGAGTACCGGTCCGGTGAGGCGAAGACCTGCCGCCCGGCCCAGTACCGGCACATCCGCTGCCCCTCGATCGCGCCGGTCGGGTCGGTGGGGAAGACCAGCCCGTCGTTCTCGTAGGCCTTGTGGATGATGCCGGTCTCGTCGTTGCGGACGAAGTGGCAGACCAGGTCCAGGTACTGCGTGGCCAGGTTGGTGAACCGGTGCGCCGCCATCTCGTAGGACACCGAGAACACGTCGCGCAGGTCCTCCACCGCCAGGTCGCGCTCGGCCTTGGCGTCCTGCAGGAACGGCACCGCCGACTGCTCGGGCACCAGCACGGCCGCGGCGAAGTAGTTGGCCTCCACCCGCTGCCGCAGGAAGTCGGCGAAGTCGCGCGGCTGGCTGTGGCCCAGCGTCAGGTGGCCCAGCGTCTGCAGCAGGATCGTGCGCGGGCTGTGCATGCCCAGCGATTCCCTGCGCAGGAAGATCCGGCGGTTCTTCTGGTCGGTCACCGAGCGCACCGAGCGCGGCAGGTCGGTGACGAACTTCAGGCCGTAGCCCATGTGCGTGGCGATGGACTGGATGAGCCCCTCGGAGAGCGGCCCGCCGTGGTACCCGATGCGTTTGAGCAGGTCGCTGGCGGCCTTCTCGATCTCCGGGAAGTAGTTGTTGTGCTTGCGCATCATGCCGCGCAGCTCGGCGTTGGCCTTGCGGGCCTCCTCCGGCGTGGCGACCTTCTGGGTCTCGCGGCGCTTGAGCTCCTCGTAGAGGGCCAGCACGTGCTCCAGCGCCTCGGTGGGCAGCCGCTTGCCGACCTTCAGCGGCGGCAGCGACAGCCGCTGGTAGATCGGGTCGAGCTGGGCCTTCTCCACCGCGATCTCCAGCTCGGCGCGCCGGTTGGGGGCCTTCTTCGACAGCAGTTCGTCGACGGAGGTGCCCAGCGCGTCGGCCAGCGAGCGCAGCAGCGACAGCTTCGGCTCGCGGTGGCCGTTCTCCAGCAACGACAGCTGTGACGGCGCTCTCCCCACGCGGTCGCCGAGCTCCACGAGAGTCAGTCCGGCGGCTCGGCGCAAGTGCCTGAGGCGCTGACCAAACACCAGAAGGTCGTGTTCCGTAGAAAAACTACGGTCTTCTTCGCTCGCGAACTCCGTCATGGCGTTGATGCTAGCAGAAAAACTCGGAAATTTACCTCGAAAATCTGGCCCAGTTTCGCTTGCCGGGGCGCAGTATTGATTCCAGCAGGTCGCCAGCGATCCCGGAAGGGGAAAAAATCATGAGCATCCGCGAGCAGGCGAAGAAGGCCGCAGAGGAGCTGCAGCGCGAGTGGGACACCAACCCGCGCTGGAAGGGCATCGAGCGTACCTACGACGCCCAGACGGTCGTCCGTCTGCGCGGCTCGGTGCAGGAAGAGCACACCCTGGCCCGTCAGGGCTCGGAGCGGCTGTGGAAGCTGCTGCACGAGCTCGACTACGTCAACTCGCTGGGCGCGCTGACCGGTAACCAGGCGGTCCAGCAGGTCCGCGCCGGTCTCAAGGCCATCTACCTGTCCGGCTGGCAGGTCGCCGCCGACGCCAACCTGGCCGGCGAGACCTACCCGGACCAGTCGCTGTACCCGGCCAACTCGGTCCCGCAGGTCGTGCGCCGCATCAACAACGCCCTCAAGCGCGCCGACCAGATCAACTGGGCCGAGGCGCTGGACCCGGAGGGTGGCGCCGTCGAGGGTGAGGACACCCACTGGCTCGCCCCGATCGTCGCCGACGCCGAGGCCGGCTTCGGTGGCGTCCTCAACGCCTACGAGCTCATGCGCGGCATGATCGCCGCCGGCGCCGCGGGCGTGCACTGGGAGGACCAGCTGGCCTCCGAGAAGAAGTGCGGCCACCTGGGCGGCAAGGTCCTCATCCCCACCAGCCAGCACGTCAAGACGCTGAACTCCGCGCGTCTGGCCGCGGACGTCGCCGGCGTCCCGTCGCTGGTCATCGCCCGCACCGACGCCGAGGCCGCGACGCTGCTCACCAGCGACATCGACGAGCGCGACAAGCCGTTCATCACCGGTGAGCGCACCGCCGAGGGCTTTTACAAGGTCCGCAACGGCATCGAGCCCTGCATCGCCCGCGCCAAGGCCTACGCGCCGTACTCCGACCTCATCTGGATGGAGACCGGCACCCCGGACCTGGAGATGGCCCGCAAGTTCGCCGAGGCCGTCAAGTCCGAGTACCCGGACCAGATGCTGGCCTACAACTGCTCGCCGTCGTTCAACTGGAAGAAGAACCTGGACGACAGCACCATCGCCAAGTTCCAGCGCGAGCTCGGCCACATGGGCTTCAAGTTCCAGTTCATCACCCTGGCCGGCTTCCACGCCCTGAACTACAGCATGTTCGACCTGGCCAAGGGCTACGCCAGCGACGGCATGACCGCCTACGTCGAGCTGCAGGAGAAGGAGTTCGGCTCGGAGGACCGCGGCTACACCGCCACTCGCCACCAGCGCGAGGCCGGTACCGGTTACTTCGACACGATCAGCACTGCCATCAACCCGGACTCGTCGACCACCGCGCTGGCCGGTTCGACCGAGACCGCGCAGTTCCACTGATCGTGTGGTTGAAGGTGGCCGGCGCGCCTGCTGCGCCGGCCACCCCCTGAACGCACCAGCGGCCCTGTGGCGGGGTGTCGGAAAAATCGCAATGGTGCGAAAGCGGGAGGAGCCCAGGCGTCGGGTTCCTCCCGCTTTTTTCTTTATCTTGGTGGTTGCTGCTGGGGGTGCTGTCGGGGGTGGAATCTCTCGTGGTGCAGGGGGTTTCGTTTACTGACACTACTCTGTGGTCTCTTTGCTTGGCGGTGCCAGAAGCGGAACCTGAGCGGCTCTCTGGCTCCGGGATCCGAGGCTTATGTATGCCAATACACGACACGTCGGCTGTCCTCCCCAGAGAGCCGCTCAGAACCCGCGGCGGTGCCAGCGTCTGAGGTGGGGTACTGAGAAACCGGCTTCGCCGGTTGCCTGACGGGGGTTGGTCGGCCCTTGGCTTTGGGTGTTCGGGTTCCGTGAACGGTTCGGGGTTTTGTGGTTGTTCGGAGGTAGCGTTTGCGCATGATCTTTTCGGGGCGGGTGCCTGTGGTGGTGGCGCCTATGGCTGGTGGGCCCAGTACTCCTGAGCTGGTTGCTGCTGTGAGCGGGGCTGGGGGTGTGGGGTTTCTGGCCGGGGCTTTGCTGAGCCCGGACACGCTCACCGAGCAGATCGGGCGGGTTCGGGCGCTGACTTCTGAGCCTTTTGGGGTGAACCTGTTCGTGCCCAGTGAGCGTCGGGACGTTCCGCTTGACGAGTTCCGGGGACGGGTCGCCGAGGTTGCCGGGCGGTACGGGGTCGAGCCCGGTGTCGCTGACTGGGATGACGACTCCTACCCGGCGAAGGTGCGGGTGCTCGTGGAAGCGCGGGTGCCGGTGGTGTCGTTCACCTTCGGGTTGCCCGAGGCCGTCACCGTGGACGAGCTGCACTCCGCCGGGTCGACCGTCGTGATCACCGTGACCACCGCCGACGAGGCGCGGCAGGCCGCGCGAGTCGGGGCCGACGCCGTGTGCGTGCAGGGCATGGAAGCCGGTGGGCATCGCGGCGTGTTCCACGACGACCCCGCCCAGCCCGGCGGGGGACCCCTGATGGGACTGCTCGCGGCGATCCGGTCGGTGCGCGCCGCCGTCGACCTGCCGATCATCGCGGCCGGAGGACTCGTGCACGGGGCCGACGTGGCCGCCGTGCTCACCGCCGGAGCGGTCGCCGCCCAGCTCGGCACCGCGTTCCTCGTCTGCGACGAGGCCGGAACTCAGCCGGTGCAGTGGGCCGAGATGGCCGACGGGCAGCGGCAGACCGCGATCACCCGCGCCTTCAGCGGCCGCCCGGCGCGCGGACTGGTCAACCGCTTCATGACCGACAACCCCGACGCCCCGGCGGCATATCCGCAGGTCAACAACCTCACCAAGCCGATGCGCGGCGCCGCGGGCAAAGCCGGCGACGCCGAGTCGATCTCGATGTGGGCAGGCCAGAGCTACGCCCACGCCCGGCCGATGCCCGCCGCCGAGCTGGTCGCGGTGCTGCGCCGGGAAGCCCGGGAGGCGCTGCGCGGTGTGGCCGACCGGCTGTGACCTTCGCGGCCCGGAAATCCGTTGGGGCCGTTCGCCGAGGTCGGATACGTTGAGCCCATGAGCGCTGTGACGTCGGTGAACCTGGCAGTCGTGCGGACCGGGGAGTGGACCGGCCGCATCGGGAAGTCCGGCATCGACAAGCGCCCCGCCGACCACCCGGTGCGGTTCACCGAAACTGGTGTCGAGGGCGACGCCGTCTGCGACACCAAGCACCACGGCGCCTGGTACCAGGCCGCCTACGCCTTCGACACCGAAGAGCTCGCGCACTGGTCGGCCGAGCTCGGCACCGAGCTCGCGCCCGGCAACGCGGGCGAGAACCTCACGCTGACCGGCGCCGACAGCACCTCGGCGCTGGTGGGGGAGCGCTGGGCCATCGGCGACGCCGTGCTGCGGGTGACCGGACCGCGCCAGCCCTGCCGGGTCTTCGCCGGGTTCTGGGACGTTCCCGGGCTGGTCAAGCGGTTCACCGCGCACGGCCGCACCGGCGTCTACCTGGCCGTCGAGCAGCCCGGCGAGATCAGCGCGGGCGACGAGATCCGCGTGCTGTCCCGGCCCGACCACGGCGTCCAGGTCGCCGAGCTCTTCGCGCTCACCCTCCAGGGCCGCGCCGACCTCGCCGAGCACGTCGCCGGCTGCCTGCCGGACCTGCCGGAGAAGTGGCGCGCCACCGCCGCCGCCAGGATCGAGTCCGCGCGCCTCACCGCCTGACGCGCCCGGTCACCGGCAGTGATCGCGATGATCACTCGCACGCCCGGCCGGAATGCCCGTCCGGGTGTTGGCCGCGCCACGAGAACGCTGCCAGGTTGGTGCCATGGCGAGCGATTTGCAGCGGAAGAAGGTCTCCGTCGTGTTCACCGCGATGGACGTCAACGAGGACGGGTTCCTGGAGCGCGCCGACTTCGAGGCGCTGACCGACCGGTGGGAGCGGCTCCGCGGCGGTGACGGCGCGGACCTGCGCGAGATCATGATGCGCTGGTGGGAGGCGCTCAGCGCCACCGCCGACGCCGACCGCGACCGGCGGATCACCCAGGACGAGATGCTGGCCGCCGTCGCCGACCTGCAGGCGATGCTCGACCTGGTGGTGGCCACCGGCGAAGCGATGTTCGAGGCCGTCGACGAGGACGGCGACGGCCGGGTCGCCGAGCCCGAGTACGCCCGGATGATCGAGGCCTGGACCGGGCGCGGCGCCCCGAGCCGCGGCGAGTTCGGCCGCCTCGACCGCAACGGCGACGGCACCCTGTCGAAGTCCGAGTTCGTCACCCACTGGCTCGAGTTCTGGAGCGGCGACGACGAAGAAGCCCCGGGCAACCACCTCTTCGGCCTGATCTGACGCCCGGCTCCTCCGCGAGCCCGATCTCTCCCGGTTCGTGCGGCCGTTCCCTCCTCCGGTGCAGGTGGATGGGACGGCGTGAAGTGCGCAGAATCGATACTGTGACGCGGCACACCCTGTTGCGCGTGCGTTCCTTGTGGGAAAGATTGGGCTACAAACAGTTTGGCTTCCTAGTATTTGTAGGGGCCGGTTCGGCGGAGGTGCGGCGAGATGACGAGCGAGCTGGAGCACTTCATCGGGGGCAAGAGGGTGCCGGGAACCTCCGGCTCCTTCGGTGACGTGTTCGACCCCAACACGGGGCGGGTGCAGGCCAGGGTGCCGCTGGCCTCGGTCGACGAGGTCACGGCCGCGATCGACGACGCGGCCGAGGCGCAGCCGGCGTGGGCCGCGCAGAACCCGCAGAAGCGGGCTCGCGTGCTCATGAAGTTCCTGCAGCTGGTCAACGACGAGATGGAGGACCTGGCGCGACTGCTGTCCTCCGAGCACGGCAAGACCGTGCCCGACGCCAAGGGCGACATCCAGCGCGGCCTCGAGGTCGTCGAGTTCGCCATCGGCATCCCGCACCTGCTCAAGGGCGAGTTCAGCGACAGCGTCGGCACCGGCATCGACGTCTACTCGCTGCGCCAGCCGCTGGGCGTGGTCGCCGGCATCACCCCGTTCAACTTCCCGGCGATGATCCCGCTGTGGAAGGCCGCGCCCGCGATCGCCTGCGGCAACGCCTTCGTGCTCAAGCCCTCCGAGCGCGACCCCTCGGTGCCGCTGCGACTGGCCGAGCTGTTCATCGAAGCGGGCGGCCCGCCCGGCATCTTCAACGTCGTCAACGGCGACAAGACCGCCGTCGACGCGTTGCTGACCGAACCGCGCATCGAGGCCGTCGGCTTCGTCGGCTCCTCCGACATCGCCGAGTACATCTACTCCACGGCCGCCGCCCACGGGAAGCGCGCGCAGTGCTTCGGCGGCGCCAAGAACCACCTCATCGTCATGCCCGACGCCGACCTCGACCAGGCCGCCGATGCCCTCATCGGCGCCGGGTACGGCTCGGCGGGCGAGCGCTGCATGGCGATCTCGGTGGCCGTGCCGGTCGGCGAGGCCACCGCGAACGCGCTGGTGGACAAGCTCGTCGAGAAGATCGCCGGGCTCAAGGTCGGCACCAGCTTCGACGCCGACGCCGACTACGGGCCGCTGGTGACCCAGCAGGCCTGGCAGCGCGTCCACGACCTCATCGGCGCCGGTGTCGACGAGGGCGCGAAGCTCGTCGTCGACGGCCGCGACTTCGCGCTGGAGGGCCACGAGGACGGCTTCTTCATGGGCCCGACGCTGTTCGACGACGTCACCGCCGACATGCGGATCTACCGCGAGGAGATCTTCGGCCCGGTGCTGTCGGTGGTGCGCGCGGCCGACTACGAGGAAGCGCTGCGGCTGCCCAACGACAACGAGTACGGCAACGGCGTGGCGATCTTCACCCGCGACGGCGACGCCGCCCGCGAGTTCGTCAACCGGGTCAACACCGGCATGGTCGGCGTGAACGTGCCGATCCCGGTCCCGATCGCCTACCACACCTTCGGCGGCTGGAAGCGGTCCGGATTCGGCGACCTCAACCAGCACGGGCCCGACTCGATCCGCTTCTACACCAAGACCAAGACGGTCACCTCCCGCTGGCCCTCCGGACTCAAGGAAGGCGCCAGCTTCACCATCCCGACCATGCACTGATCGCGCGGGTGGGGGCCAGCCGATCCCGGTCCCCACCCCGCCGCGAGGAGGGAGCCGACGTGTCCGTCGCAGCAGTGGCCAGCTCGCCGTTCGAGCTCACCGTCGACCAGCGCGCCATCCGCGAGGCCGCGCTGGAGTTCGCCCACGACCAGCTCGCACCGCACGCCGTGGAGTGGGACCAGGACAAGCACTTCCCGGTCGAGACGCTGCGGGCAGCCGGAGAACTGGGCATCGGCGGCGTCTACGTCGACGAGGCCCACGGGGGCAGCGGCCTGACCAGGTTCGACTCGGTGCTCATCTTCGAAGCCCTGGCCAGCGGGGATCCCTCGATCGCCGCCTACATCTCGATCCACAACATGTGCGCCGGGATGATCGACCGGTTCGGCAGCGACGCCCAGCGGGCGCGCTGGCTGCCGGGGCTGTGCTCGATGGAACGCCTCGCCAGCTACTGCCTGACCGAACCCGGCGCCGGTTCCGACGCCGCCGCGCTGCAGACCCGCGCGGTCCGCGACGGCGACGACTACCTGCTCACCGGCGTCAAGCAGTTCATCTCCGGCGGCGGCAGCTCCGACGTCTACGTGGTGATGGCCCGCACCGGCGAACCCGGCCACAAGGGCATCTCCACCTTCGTCGTGGAGGCCGGGGCCGAGGGGCTGTCGTTCGGCGCCAACGAGAAGAAGATGGGCTGGAACGCCCAGCCGACCAGGCAGGTGATCTTCGACGGCGTCCGGGTGCCCGCCGACCAGCGGCTCGGCGAGGAGGGCATCGGGTTCCGCATCGCGATGGCCGGGCTCGACGGCGGACGGCTCAGCGTCGGCGCCTGCTCGCTCGGCGGCGCGCAGGCTGCTCTGGACAAGTCGCTGGGCTACGTCCGCGAGCGCAGCGCCTTCGGCGCCAAGCTCAGCGAGTTCGAGGCGTTGCAGTTCAAGCTCGCCGACATGGCCACCGAGCTGGAGGCCGCGCGGCTGCTGCTGTGGCGGGCCGCGTGGGCGCTGGACACCAAGGACCCGTCGGCCACGCGGTTGTGCGCGATGGCCAAGCGGCTGGCCACCGACGTCGGGTTCACCGTGGCCAACGAGGCGCTTCAGATCCACGGGGGATACGGATACCTTGCCGAGTACGGCCTGGAGAAGATCGTCCGCGACCTGCGGGTGCATCAGATCCTGGAAGGCACCAACGAAATCATGCGGCTGATCATCTCCCGCGGTCTGCTGGCGGCCTGACCGCCACCGCGGGGGCAGCACCTCGCACAACGATGGAGTTTCCGATGACGGAGTCCGAGATCCTGGTCGCCGAGAACGGCTCGCTCGGGCGGATCACGCTCAACCGCCCGAAGGCCCTCAACTCGCTGACCCTCGGCATGGTCCGCGAGATGACCGAGGCGGTCGAGCGGTGGCGCGACGCCGGGCACATCCGGGCGATCCTGATCGACGGCGCCGGCGAGCGCGGCCTGTGCGCCGGTGGCGACGTGCGCGCCCTGCACGACGCGGCCAAGGCCGGGGACGAGTCGCTGCCCTCGGCGTTCTGGACCGAGGAGTACCGGCTCAACTCGGCGCTGGCCAACTACCCCAAGCCGGTCGTGGGGATCATGGACGGCATCTGCATGGGCGGCGGGGTCGGCATCACCGCGCACGGCTCGCACCGGGTGGTCACCGAGCGCTCCAAGGTCGGGATGCCCGAGACCGGCATCGGCTTCATCCCCGACGTCGGCGGCACCTACCTGATGTCGCGCGCCCCCGGTGAGCTGGGCACGCACCTGGCGCTGACCGGTAGCGCGGTCGGCGGCGCGGACGCGCTGTACTGCGACCTGGCCGACCACTACGTCGACAGCGCCCGGCTTCCGGAACTCGTCGAGGCGCTGAGCAGCGGCGACGTCGACGAGGTGCTGGCCCGCTTCGCCGCCGAGGTGCCCGAGCCGCCGCTGGCCGAGCACCGCGCGTGGATCGACCAGGCCTACGCCGGTGACGACGTCGAGGCGATCCTGGCCCGGTTGACCGAGCGGCCGGAGCAGGCCGCCCAGGACGCCGCGAAGACCATCGGGACCAAGTCCCCGACGGCGCTGAAGGTGACCCTGCGGGCGCTGCGCAGCGACTACACCTCGCTGGAGCAGGCGCTCACCCAGGAGTACCGGCTGGCGATGGCGTGCGTGCGCATCGGCGACTTCGTCGAGGGCGTGCGCGCCACCCTGGTGGACAAGGACCGCAACCCGCAGTGGTCGCCCACCAGCCTGTCCGAAGTGGACGAATCGCGGGTGCAGAAGTTCTTCGAACCGGCAGCCGACG
This sequence comes from Saccharopolyspora flava, assembly GCF_900116135.1. GTDB lineage: Bacteria > Actinomycetota > Actinomycetes > Mycobacteriales > Pseudonocardiaceae > Saccharopolyspora > Saccharopolyspora flava. The sequence continues at coordinate 158,131 of NZ_FOZX01000008.1, read as the reverse complement.
AGCCGACGATCTTCGGCTGAGCAGCGGGTGCCGGGGCCTTGGCGGTAGCTCGAGCAGAAGGGTAGTGACAATGGCTGTCATCGGATTCATCGGACTCGGTCACATGGGCGGTCCGATGTCGGCGAACCTCGTCAAGGCCGGGCACACCGTGCGCGGCTTCGACCTCGTGCCGGCCGCGCTGGCCTCCGCCGCGGACAGCGGCGTGACCACGGTGTCGTCCATCGCCGAGGCGGTGGACGGCGCGGACGCGGTCATCACCATGCTGCCCAGCGGCAAGCACCTGCTGGACGCCTACGACGAGGTGCTGCCGAACGCGGCCTCCGGCGCGCTGCTGATCGACTCCTCCACGGTGGACGTCGCCGACGCGCGCACCGCGCACGACCGGGCGCAGCAGGCCGGGTTCGGCAGCATCGACGCCCCCGTCTCCGGCGGCACGGCCGGGGCCGAGGCGGGGACGCTGACGTTCATGGTCGGCGGTTCCGAAGCCGACTTCCAGCTGGCCGAGAGCGTGCTGGAGCCGATGGCGCGCAAGGTCATCCACTGCGGCGGTCCCGGCAACGGGCAGGTCACCAAGATGTGCAACAACCTCATCCTGGGCGCCTCGATGATCGCCGTCGGCGAGGCGTTCGTGCTGGGCGAGCGGCTGGGCCTGTCGCACGAGGCGCTCTACGACGTCGCCTCGGTCTCCACCGGCCAGTGCTGGGCGCTGACCACCAACTGCCCGGTGCCCGATCTGGTGGAGACCAGCCGCGCCAACCACGACTACGAACCCGGCTTCGCCGCGGCCCTGATGCTCAAGGACCTCAACCTGGCCGTCTCGGCGGCCGAGCAGTCCGGCACCGACACGGCCCTCGGCCGCCTGGCCACCGACCTCTACCGCCGGTTCAACGAGGAGGGCGGGGGCGGTCAGGACTTCGGCGCCATCATCAAGTCCATCCGCGAACACTCCGGGAGCTGACACCGCACAGGGCTCGGCCGGGTGACGTCGTCGCCCGGCCGAGCCCTGTGCGGCGGGTGCCGCGGTCACCCGCCGGGGGTGCGCGCAGCGGTGTGGCCTCGCGCGTACGCTGCGCGTTGTGTTGGAGTCGCTGGTCGAGTGGTACGACGGTGTCGAGCTGTGGTTGGTGCAGCTCGTCTACCCGCTGCAGGTCGCCCTGGTCCTTGCAGTCCTGGTGCCGTTGTGCTGGGGGGTGGCGCGAGTCGTCGACCGCGCGGTGGACGGCATCAGTGCCCGTTTCACCCGTGCGCGTGACGCCGAACCGCCGATCGAACGCGGCGACGGGGAGATGACCGGGCGGAGGGGAAGAGCTGCGTGAGCTCGCGGAAGCGCATTACGTCGGCGTTGGTCGGGCTGGTCGCCCTGGTCGTGCTGGGGTGGTTCGGCAAGGACGTCGTCGCCGACTCGCCGACCAGCACCGAGGTGCCGGGTGCCAGCCAGTCGGGGCTGCAGGTCCAGCAGCTGTCGAAGCTCCCGCCGGAGGCGGGCAAGACCTACCAGCTCATCGTCAAGGGCGGACCGTTCCCGTACCCGGGCAAGGACGGCTCGACGTTCGGCAACCGCGAGGGTGAGCTGCCCAAGCAGAAGTCCGGGTACTACAAGGAGTACACCGTGCCGACCCCCGGATCGAAGGACCGCGGGGCGCGCAGGCTGGTCACCGGCAGCCAAGAAGAGGTGTACTACACCGGTGATCATTACGAGTCGTTCGTGGTTGTGGATACGACGGGTTGAGTGTCATGTTCGGGACGAAACGGGCCAGCAGGTTGCGGAAGGAGCAGCCGGTGAGTGACCAGCCGACCGCCGACGTCACGACGCGCGAGGCCGTCGCCGCCGCGGAGGAGCGGGGCGCGACCGCCCACGTCCTCGACGGCGTCGACCTGACCAGCAAGCGCACCACGCTCGACGGGATCGCCGCCGTCCTGGACTTCCCGGAGTGGGCGGGTCGCAACCTGGACTCGCTGTTCGACTGCCTGACCGACCTGTCCTGGCTGCCCGAGGGCGAGCACGTGCTGATCTGGTCGGGCTTCCAGGACCTGGCCGATCACGACCCGAAGGCCTTCAACGGCATCAACTCGGTGCTGCGCGACGCGGCCGAGCGCCCCATGTGCGGACGCCGCTTCACCGCGGTCCTGACCCGATCTTGATCAGCCGCTGATAATGGTGAATACCGATGGCCGGTGGAGATTCCACCGGCCATCGGTCGTTCTCGGGGTCACTTCAGGGCGTCGGGGACCCAGCTGGGCTTGCGCTTCTCGGCGAAGGCGGTGATGCCCTCCTGGCCCTCCTCGCCCGCGAAGTGCTTCGCCGAGAGCTCTAGCATCTCCGCGAAGTCCTCGGACATCGACGCCGGGCGCTGGGCGGTGAGCATGGCCTTGGTGGCGGCCAGCGCGTTCGGGCCGCCGAGGGCGAGCATGTCGGTGTAGCGCTTGACCTCCTCGTCCAGCCGCTCGGCCGGGACTGCGGAGTTGAGCAGGCCGATCTGCGCGGCGCGCGCGCCGTCGAAGGTCTCGCCGGTGAGGAACAGCTCGTGCGCCTGGCGCGCGTCGAGGCGGGGCAGGACGGTCACCGAGATCACCGCCGGGACCACGCCGATGCGGACCTCGGTGAAGGCGAACGTGGCGGTCTCGGCGGCCACCGCGATGTCGCAGGCGGCGACCAGGCCCACCCCGCCGGCGCGGGCCGGGCCCGCCAGCTTGGCCACGACCGGCGTCGGGCTGGTCCAGATCTGCTCCAGCAGCGCGGGGAACTCGTTGACGCCCTGCTGGTCGGAGTCCGCCGAGCGGGACTCCTTGAGGTCCATGCCCGCGCAGAACACCTTGCCGGTGTGGGCCAGGACGATCACGCGCACCGCGTCGTCGTCCATCGCGGCGTCCAGGTGCGCCTTGAGCTCGCGGCGGAGCTGGGCTGACAGGGCGTTGCGGTTGTGCGGCGAGTCCAGGGTGATCGTTCCGACCCCGTCGGCCACCTCGAAGTGCACGAGCTCATCCATGCCGGAGACGTTAACCAGCCCAACACCTTCGGCGCCACACCCGTTCTGCGACCTGGGGTGCGGTTTGCGGGGAGGGGCAGTGGGACAGTTTTAGCCATAATCACCCATGATCAATGTCCTTTTTGTCCGGACAATTATGGCTAAAACTGTCCCACTGCCGAGCACCTTCGGAGCCCCGGGGAGACCTCGGGGGTGTGGGGTCAGGTGGGTGGGTAGCGGGTGGTCCAGGTGGGTGGGCGGGGGCCGAATTCCTGGACCGCGTCTTGGGCGAGTTGGGCTATGACGTCGTGGAGTTCGAGTTCGGCGGTCCAGCGCTGGGGGATCGCCGCCGCGCCCGCGGTGGCGGCGGTGAGGGTGCCCGCGATGGCGGTGGTGGCGGCGCTGTTGCCGGAGTGGTTGGCCGCGATCGGGAGGGCGCGGTCGAAGTCGCCGTCGGCGACCAGGGTCGCGTGCAGGCCGATCGCGAGGGCCTCGGCGGCCGTGCCCGCCGTGCCGAGCTCGCGCTCCAGCTCCTCCGGGGTGAGCCGGCCGCCGGTCGCGAGGTCGCGGGCGGCGGTGAGGCGGCGGGTGACCTCCTCGTGCCCGGTGTGCGGGGCCAGCTCGGCGAGAACGCCGGTGACCGCGTCGGCGAGCGCCTCGCCGACCAGCAGCCGCGACACCAGGAACCCCAGCGTGCCCGCGCTCAGCAGCGCCGTCGGATGCCCGTGGGTGAGGGCGGCGCTGCGCATGCCCAGCGCGAACACCTCCGACGGGTCGTCCGACCACAGCGCCGCCGGGACCGCGCGCAGGATCGCGCTGCTGCCCGACGAGTCGCTGACCGGCTGCTCCGGCGTGCCCATCGGCTGCTGCCCCTTGGCGAAGGCGATCAGCGTGCGCATCATGGTCCGCCCCGGGTTGCGGGTCTGGAACAGCGCCCGCTGCTGCACCAGCCAGCCGTCGGGTTCCGGTGCGGCGCGCAGGAACTCGCCCGCGGCGCGCGGCCAGCTCAGGTGCTGGGTGTGCAGCCAGCGCTGGTACGCGTGCTGCAAGTGCCGGATCGGGTCGTCGGTGAGGCCGTCGCGGCGCGCGACGTTGGCGCGCAGCACGCCCTCGATCGAGAACAGCAGCAGCTGGGTGTCGCTGCCGACCCGGCCCGACGGGTGCCCGGCGGGGACGTAGTCGGTGAGCCCGTCGGCGCCGTGCCGCGCGCGGATCTCGTCCCACGGGGCGGAGGCGATCGGCATCCCCATCGCCTCGCCGATCGCGCAGCCGAGCACCGCGCCCAGGAACCGGTCCCGCGAGGCTGCCAGCCTCGGCACCCCGCTCAGCCCCGTCCGGTAGTCCGATGTGGACGGAGCGGTGGCGGCGCCTGCGGAGTCGTCGGCGGGGTAGCGGCCCTCCCAGTCGGCGGATTCGTCGGGCTCCGGCCCGAACTCGGTGATCGCGTCCCGCCCGATCCGTTCGATCGCCTCGACGATCGGCAGCCGCTCGCGCAGCTCGGCCGGGATCGCGGTGGGGCCGTGCAGCGCGCCGAGCAGCTGCCCGCACAGCATTGCCGCGCTCGCCGGGTCCCCGTCGTGCTCGGCGGCCGCGGCCACCGCCGCGCCGAAGTCGTCCTCGCAGGCCAGCGACACCCGCGCGGCCACCGCCAGCACGCCCAGCCCGCTGCGGGAGCGACCCAGGTGCGCCGCGCCCGGCCGGACGCCCGCAGGGCTGAGCAGGCCCAGCCGCAGCGCCTCGCCGAGCGCCGTGCGACCCGACTGCCATCCCGAGATGCCTTGCCGCAGCGAGGTTTCCAGGTCGTGTCCGCGCAGCAGCCACAGCGTCGCGGCGCCGAGCACGCTCGCCGGGTTGTGCCCGTGCGGATGCCCGTGGGTGAGCGCGGCCAGATCGCCGCCGAGCGCGAACACCGCGCCCGGATCGCCCGACCACAGCGCGGCCAGCGCCCCCAGGGGCACGGCCGTGGCCGAATCGGCGTGGTTGATCGGGTGCTGCCTGCTGCCCTGCGGGTGCCCGGCGACGACCTTCGCCACCGAGGTCAGCAGCGTCGGCTCGTCGCTGGCCCGATCGCGCAGGCCGGGCTCGGTCACCAGCGAACCGCTGGGCCGGGGCGCGTCGCCGCCGCAGTCCCGCCACGGCACTCCGCGCGTGTGCAGCCAGCGGCGCAGCGCCGACTGGACGGCCGCGGTCGGCTCGCCGGAACCGGTGGAGCGCAGCTGGGTGTGCGCGCGGATCAGCCCTTCCAGCGCGAACAGCAGCGCGCCGGTGCGCTGACCCACGCGGCCGAGCGCGGCGAACTCGCCGACCGCACCGCCCAGCAGCAGGCCGAGCACGCGGGCCGAGGCACCGGGCAGACCGCCGTCGCGGCCGGCGAGACCGGTGTCCGCTGACCCCGCCTCCGGCGAGAGGCGGTGCTGGAGCTCGGCTGCCCACAGCGGGCGGGACGCGGGGTGGCCGTCCCAACGGCGCCAGACCGCCAGCAACCGGCGCTCCACCGGGTCGCGCCGGCAGGCGGCCAGCAGCGCGCGTTCGTCCGAGTCCAGCCCGCGTAAGTCCACTGAGGATTACCCGGCGTGCTGCGCCGCGGGTTCGGGCGTCTCGACGGGTTCCGGCCGCTCGACGGGTTCCGGGGCCTCGACCTCGGACGTGTCCGCCTCGGCCAGCAACCGCTCCAGGAGCTCTCTCAGCTCCAGCTGTTCGAGCCACTCCGGCGGGAGCTCGCCTGCTCCGCGCGCGGTGCCCATCAGGGCGCCGCAGATCGCCGCGGTCGCCGCGCTGTTGCCCGCGTGGGTGGCCGCCAGCGACACCGCGTCGGACACCGAGTTCGGGTGCGACAGCGCCGCCGCCACCGCGATGGCCAGCGCCTCCGGCGCGTGCCAGCCCAGTCCCAGCGACTCCAGCACCGTCGGCGACACCGGGCCGCTGGTGGCGATCTCCACCGCCGCCCGCAGACCGCGAGCGGTGTTCTCGGCGCCCTCCATCCGGTCCAGCTCGGCGAGCACGGCCTGCGCGGAGTCGATCAGCGTCCGGCCGCCGTCGAGCCCGCTGACCAAGCCCGCCAGCGCCGCCGCGGGCAGGTAGCCGTCCGGGTGGCCGTGGGTGAGCACGCCGATGCGGGCGCCGAGCTCGACGGCCTCGGCCGGGTCGGCGGACTGGAAGCCGACGACCGCGCCGCGCGCCGCGGCGGCGGCGTTGCGGGCGTCGTTGGGCGGGTTTCCGGGAGTGGGGTTCTCGGCGCGGTCGCCCCAGCGGGCCATCGCGGTCAGCGTCGCCTCGTCCGGGAACCGCTGCGCGCACAGCACGTCGGACTCGGCGAGCTTGCCGCGGCCGTCCGGGGTGGGCCGGCCGCCCTGGGTGCGCACCCAGTCCCGCAGCGAAGCCCGCACCAGCGACGGCTTGTCCGGGTTCTCGCCGGTCAGCCCGGACAGCACGAACGCGGTCTGCTGCGCGTAGACCGTGCCGGTGCCGCGGCGGCCGAACAGCTCCGCGTACTCCCGCACGCCGTCGGGGTTCTCGCGCAGCGTGGTGAGCAGGTCGCTGAACATCCACGGCGCGCCGAGCGCGTCGCCGACGGCGGTGCCCAGCACGCATCCGGTGATCCGCTCGTGGCGGCTGGGCCGGACCTGCTCCTCCTCGGCGAGCTCGGTCTCGTCGTCGGGGGTCTCCTCCTCGGCGGCGGCCTCGCCGACGAGCTGCGCGGCGCGCTCCTCGCCGAAGGCCTCCGCCAGCAGCTTGTGCAGGCCCTGGCTGAGCTCGGAGTTGGCGCCGCCCTCGTCGTTGTCGCGAAACTTCCGCCACGCCAGCAGCAACCGCAGTTCCTCGTCGGAGAGCCCGTCGTCGTCGGAGTCCTTCTCGGCGGCGGGCTCCTGGGGCGCTTCCGCAGCGGGCGCTTCCGCAGCGGGTGCTTCGGCGACCGCCGCTTCCTCGACGGCGGGTGCCTCGGCCGGGACCTCCTCGGCGACCACCGGTTCCGGGGTCTCCTCGGCCGCGTCCTCCGGCCGCTCCTCGGGAACCGGGTAGCGCGCCGCCCACAGCTTCCCGGACGACGGCTTCGGGCCGAACTCCAGATCGGCGTCGGCGGCCAGGAACTCCAGGGTCTCCCGCAGCTCCAGCTTCTCCTGCCAGTGCGGCGGGATCGCGGTCGCGGTGTGGGCGGCGCCCATGATGCCGCCGCAGATGGCCGCGGTGGAGTCGCTGGCGCCGGAGTGGTTGGCGGCCAGCACCAGCGCGTCCGGGAACGACTCCGGGTGGGTCAGCGCCGCGCACACCGCGATCGCCAGCACCTGGGCTCCCGAGTGCGCAGTGCCGAAGGCCGCCTCGATCTGCTCCGGCGTCGGCGTGCCGGTGGCGGCGAGCTCGACGGCCTTGCGCAGCGCGGTGATCGTCTCCTCGTGACCGTCCCACTCGGACAGCGCGATGAGCGCGCGATCCACCGCCTGCGGCAGCGAGCGGTTGGCCAGCAGCTGGTGCACCAGCAGCGCGAGCGCGCCCGCGGGCAGGTAGGCGCTGGCGTGGCCGTGGGTGAGCAGCGCGGTCCGCACGCCGGTGCGGAAGGCCTCGCCCGGGTCGTCGGACCACAGCGCGGCCGGGGCCGAGCGGGTCACCGCGCCCCAGTCGGCGGCGTCGTTCGGCGGCTTGTCCAGCGAGCCCTGCTCGTGACCGCCGGCGAATCCGCGCAGAGCCTGCATGGTCGTCATGCCGCGGACCCGGCGGTCGAACAGCTCGCGCTGGTCGATCAGCCAGCCGTCGGGCTGCTCGCCGCTGCCGCCGGCCTCGGCCCACTCGATGCCCTGGGTGTGCAGCCAGCGCTGGTAGGCCTGCTGCACGTGCACGGCCGGATCGGCCGAGCCGTGCAGCCTGCGGGCGGTGGAGGCGCGGATGAGGCCCTCGGTGGTGAAGGCGGTCAGCTGCGTCTCGTCGCTGATCGACCCGGCGGGCCGGTGGCCGTCGACGTAGTCGATGAGCCCGGAATCGCCGTACTTGGCGCGGATCTCGGCCAGCGAGTCGGCCTCGATCGGGAAGCCGAGCGCGTCGCCGGCGGCGGTGCCCAGCAACATCCCCAGGATGCGCTGGGTGCGCAGGTCCTCCGGCGAGGTCGGCGGGGCGGGCGCGGCCGATTCCGGCGGCGACACCACGGAGGCGACCTCCGGCGCGGCCACGACCGGCTCGGGCGACTCCTGCGGGGCCGCCTCGGCGGTCTCGGCCTCCGGGGTCTGGCTCGGGGTCTCGTCGCCGGACGTGTCGGCAGCGTCGGGGGCGGGTGCCTCCGCGCGCGGCAGGGAGGCGGCGAAGTCCAGGTCGGAGACGTCTCCGGCGGCCGGGTAGCGCTTGGCCCACGCGTCGCCGGTGGGCGGGGTGCCGCGGAACTCCAGCAGACCGTCCTTGGCCAGGGATTCCACGACCTCGCGCTGCCGCAGGTCGCGCAGCCACACGCCGGGCAGCGCGGCGGCGCCGTGCCGGGCGCCGACGATGTTGCCGCAGATCGCGGCGGTCGAGTCGCTGTCGCCGGAGTGGTTGATCGCGATCATCAGCGCGTCGGCGATGGTGTCGGTGCTCAGCGCCGCGCACACCGCGATGGCCAGCGCCTCGTGCCCGGACCAGCCGCTGCCGAGGACGTCCTTGACCTGCTCCGGCGTGGGCTTGCCCTTCGCGGCGAGGTCGACGGCGGCCTGCAGCGCGCGCTCGGTGTCCTCGTGGCTGCGGTAGGACGTGAGCAGCTCGCGCGCCTGCGCCAGCGCGGACTCCAGGGATTCCTCCCGCAGCAGCCGGTGCACCAGCACCGCCAGCACACCGGCGGGCAGGTAGGCGTTGGGCTGGGAGTGGGTCAGCGCGGCGGTGGCGGCGGCGAGCTCGAAGACCGAGCGCGCGTCGTCCGACCACAGCGCGACCGGGGCGGCGCGGACCACGCCGCCGCAGTCGTCGGAGTCGTTGATGGGCCGCTCGAACGTGCCGGGCGCCCCGACCGAGGCGAACTCGCGGAGCGCGCTGATGGAGCTGCTGTTGGGGGAGCGGACCGCGAACAGGTCGGACTGCTCGACCAGCCAGCCGTTGGCCTTGGGGTGCTTGGCGGCGAACGGGCCGGCCGAGCGCATCCACGCGTAGCCCTGGGTGTGCAGCCACCGCTGGTAGGCCAGCTGCACCGCGGGCAGCGGACCGGCGGAGTCGCCGCTGCGGGCCAGGCTGTGCGCGCGGATCAGGCCTTCCAGCGTGAACAGGGTCAGCTGGGTGTCGTCGGTGAACTCGCCGGGGTGCTCGGCGTTGCGGTCGTACTCGGTGACCCCGTCGTCGCCGAAGCGGCTGCGGATCTGGTCGATCGGGTAGAACTCGACCGGCGCGCCCAGCGCGTCGCCGATCGCCCCGGCCAGCATCGATCCCAGGAACCGGCGGCCGAACTCGGTCTCGGCCGGGTCGGCGGGAGCGGCGGAGCCGGCAGGCGTGGTGGGAACGGCGGGGGTGGCGGGGCCGACCGGCACGGCCGGGGCCGGGGTCGGCGGCGCCGGGGGCACGGCGGCCCCGGCGGGTGGCGACATCGGCGTGCCGGCGGGCGGGGAGACCGGAGGCCCCGGGGGCACCGGCGCGCCCGGCGCGACCGGGGTGCCGGCGGGTGGGGACATCGGCACGCCGGCGGGTTTCGGCGGCACCGAGGCGGCGATCCGGACCAGGTCCTCGCCGGGCATCCGGGCCTTGACCGGGCTCGTCGGGTTGATCTGCAGGTCGACCCCGGCGAGCGGGTTCGCGGCCAGCTGCCTGCCGGTCATGCGCTGCCAGGTCGTCCAGTTCGGCGGCAGGAAGCCGTCGGAGGTGAACACCTGGAGCTGGCGGCGCCCCGACTCGTGCTCCATCGTGAACAGCCCGCTGCCCTGCGGCTGGGCGAACAGGATCAGTTCGGAGTCGAGCATCGCGGCCAGCAGCGCCTGGCCCTGGGCGTACCCGGTGGTGGTCAGCTGCAGTGCGCGCTCGACGTCGTTGGTCGGCGCGGGAAGGCGCAGCGCGACCGGGGACGGGCGGTAGTTCGGGTTGGGGGAGAAGTCGTCGGTGATCTCACCCTGCTCGTCGACGCGGTAGCCGCCGATGAACCCCCACGGCGGCACCTCCGCGTTCGGGTCGGTGAAGATCGGGTCGACCACGTACAGCCAGGTGTTGGGCTGCTTCTTGGCCTGTTCCCGCATAGCCGGTGTGATGACCGGTCGACTCGGCTGCTGCGTGTTCATCTCGCCCTGTTGTCCCTGACTCCCTGTCCAGCCTTGCATTGATCGCCCCCACAGCGACGGTCACTCGAACGCGCGGGCCTGACGGGTGAACGATGCACGGTGAGCTGCCGGTACCCCGTCCAGACGCCGTCCTGCACTCTCTCATGACCTCATGGGATGAATCGTAGTCTTTGAGAGAACAACTCTGCGTGAAAACTCAGCGGCGCGGGGTCCGGTGGATCACACGGCGGCTGGGGCGGGAAGGGTTCACCTGGCGGGACCGGAGCGCTCAATCGGACAGCGCGGCGGCCATCAGGCAGCCCAGGCACGGCATGCCCGCGGGCCCTTCCAGCGCCTCGGCCTGGCCGGGCGCGATGCTGAAACCGCAGTAGGCGCGCAAGGTTTCGGGAAGCGGGCCGCCGCTGGGCACGGGGAAGAAGTGGCAGGACTTGTCCTGCTCGCTGCGCGCGAACTCAGGGCGGACCCGCGCGATCAGGTGCGGGATCGAGCTCATCGGGCACTGACCCCCTGCGCGCGCAACCCTGGCATCAACGGCACAGATCACATCATGCCGATCGCGTTGTGAGCGCGAACCCACTTGGCGACTTCTCGCCAATGCGTTGCGCGCGAGACGAATCGTGCTCCCGCTCAGGTCAGAGCGGGTACGGGAGCCTCGACCGAGGCCAGGTCGTAGCGGTGCAGCACCAGATCGGCGACACCCGCGTCGTCGGCCATCGGCGCGGCGAGCAGCGGCGCGCCGGCGTGCGCCGAGGCGAGCTCGACGATGCGGTCCGGCAGCAGTCCCGGCGCCAGGAACCAGGAACCGACGGCGAACCGGCGCGCACCCCTGGCGCGCAGCAGCTCGATCGCCGCCGGAACGTCCGGTGCGGCGGCGGCCGCGAACGTCGCCACCGTGCCCGCCCACGAGGTGCGGGACTGCCAGCGGGCGGCCACGTCGGCCACGAGCCGGTTGGCCGGGGCGTGCGAGGAACCCGCTCCCGCCAGGAGCACGCCCAGCTCCGGGTCGTCCGGATCGGCGCCGGTGGCCAGCAGGCGCCGCCACGCGGCGGCGTCCAGGCGCGGGTCCGGGCCGAGCACGTCACCGATGCGCACCCGCAGGTCCGGGTGGCGCTGCTGCGCCTCGGCCACGGCCGCGGGCACGTCGACGCGCGCGTGGAAGGCGTGGCCGAGCAGCAGCGGCACGACCACGGCCTCCCGGTGCCCGTCGGCGCGCACGGCGTCGAGGACGTCGCCCAGCAGCGGCTGGGAGAGGTCCAGGAACGCCGCGCGCACGTCCAGCTCCGGCCGCAGCGCGCGCACCACGCCCAGCAGCCGGTGGACCGTCTCGGCGGAGCGAGGGTCCCGGCTGCCGTGCGCGACGGCGACCAGCGGCGCGGAGGTCATCGCGACGCTTCGGCGAACGGAGCCAGCGGAACGCCGATCAGACCGGCGGCCAGCGTGGTGCCGTCGGCGGGGTCGATCACCAGGAACGACCCGTTGCGGCGGCTGGCGGAGTAGTCGTCGACCGGCAGCTGCTCCGCGGTGCGCAGCTGCACCCGGCCGATCTCGTTGAGCTGCAGCGAATCCGGCGCGGCCACGCTGGTCAGCTGCTGCTCGTCGAAGCGCGCCGACAGCTCGGTCACCATCGCCTGCACCGTGCGCGCACCGTGCTTGACCAGCACCTTCTGGCCCGGGTTCAGGGCCTTCTCGGCCAGCCAGCAGACCGTGGCGTCGAGCTCGTCGGTCAGCGCCGGCGCGGTGTCGGCCGCGGCGATGAGGTCACCGCGCGAGATGTCGACGTCGTCGTCCAGCAGCAGCGTCACCGAGTGACCGGCCGCGGCTTCCGCGCGCTCGCCGTCGGCGGTGTCCACCTTGGACACCTTGGTGCGCACCCCGGCGGGCAGCACGACGACGTCGTCACCGGCCCGCACCACACCGGCGGCGACCTGACCGGCGTAGCCGCGGTAGTCGGGGTGCTCGGCGGTGCGCGGGCGGATCACGTACTGCACCGGCATCCGGAACGGCGCGTCGTGCGGGTCCGGCGCGACCGGCACGCTCTCCAGGTGCTCCAGCAGCGACGGGCCGGAGTACCACGGCGTGTTCTCCGAGCGCTCCACCACGTTGTCGCCCAGCAGCGCCGACACCGGGATGGTCACCACGGCGTCGTCGGCGTAGCCCAGCGCCTTGGCGTGCGCGGCGAACTCCTCGGCGATGCGGGTGAAGGTCGCCTCGTCGAAGTCCACCATGTCGATCTTGTTGACCGCGAGCACCAGCTGCGGCACGCCCAGCAGCGCCAGCACCGCCGCGTGCCGCCGGGTCTGCTCGACGACGCCGTTGCGCGCGTCGACCAGCAGCACCGCCAGCTGCGCGGTGGAGGCGCCGGTCACGGTGTTGCGGGTGTACTGCACGTGGCCGGGGGTGTCGGCGAGCACGAAGGTGCGCTTCGGCGTGGCGAAGTAGCGGTAGGCGACGTCGATGGTGATGCCCTGCTCGCGCTCCGCGCGCAGGCCGTCGACCAGCAGCGACAGGTCCGGCGTGGCCAGGCCGCGGTCCGCGCTGGCGCGGTGCACCGCGTCCAGCTGGTCGGCCAGCACCGACTTGGTGTCGTGCAGCAGCCGACCCACCAGCGTGGACTTGCCGTCGTCGACGGAGCCCGCGGTGGCCAGGCGCAGCAGGTCGGTGTGCACCGGCAGCGTCACCTCGGTGCCGCTGTCCGGAGCGGTGCGGGTCGTGGTCTCGGTCATTGTCTGCGAACCCATTCCTGGTGGCGTGGAGGGGAAAACGGTGCGGGACGGATCAGAAGTAGCCTTCGCGCTTGCGGTCTTCCATCGCCGCTTCTGAGATCCGGTCGTCCGCGCGGGTGGCGCCGCGCTCGGTGAGGCGGCTGGCGGCGACCTCGGCGATGACGTCGTCGACCGTGTAGGCCTCGGACTCGACCGCACCGGTGCAGGAGCCGTCGCCGACCGTGCGGTAGCGCACCGTCTTGGACTCCGGCACCTCGCCCTCGCGGGGACCGCCCCACGGGCCGGAGGTCAGCCACATGCCGTCGCGCTGGTAGACCTCGCGCTTGTGCGCGTAGTAGATCTCCGGCAGCTCGATCTTCTCCCGCTGGATGTAGCGCCAGATGTCGAGCTCGGTCCAGTTCGACAGTGGGAACACGCGCACGTGCTCACCCGGGCGGTGCCTGCCGTTGTAGAGGTTCCACAGCTCGGGGCGCTGCCGGCGCGGGTCCCACTGGCCGAAGGCGTTGCGCAGGCTGAAGATGCGCTCCTTGGCGCGGGCGCGCTCCTCGTCCCGGCGGCCACCGCCGAAGACCGCGTCGAACTTGTTGTCGCTGATGGCGTCCAGCAGCGGCTGGGTCTGCAGCGGGTTGCGGGTGCCGTCGGCGCGCTCGGCGAGCCGGCCGTCGTCGAGGTAGTCCTGCACCTTGGCCACGACCAGGCGCAGCTGGTGCTTCTCGACGAGGTCGTCCCGGAAGTCCAGCACCTCCGGGAAGTTGTGCCCGGTGTCGACGTGCAGCAGCGAGAACGGCACCGGGGCGGGCCAGAACGCCTTGATCGCCAGGTGCACCAGCACCGTGGAGTCCTTGCCCCCGGAGAACAGGATCACCGGCCGGTCGAACTCACCGGCCACCTCGCGGAAGATGTGGATCGCCTCGGACTCCAGCGCGGCCAGGTTGTCCACCTGCGGCGGCGCGGACACCTCGGTGTCTGCTGTGGTCATTTCCCCTCCGTCGTCTCCCGGACACCCGCACCCGGGGTCGCAAAGTCGTTCTCGTGCGGCTGAGAGCTCAGCCGTGCAAACCGCATTCGGTCTTGGAGCTGCCCGCCCAGCGCCCGCTGCGCGGGTCCGCGCCGGGCAGCGGCTTGGCGGTGCAGGGCTGGCACCCGATGGACGGGTACCCCGCCGGGACGAGCGGGTTGACCAGCACGCCGTTGTCGTCGATGTAGCGCTGCATGTCCTCGTCGGACCAGGCCGCCAGCGGGTTGACCTTCACCAGCCCGTTGCGGTCGTCCCAGGTCAGCACCGGGGTGTTGGCCCGCGTCGGGGCCTCCACCCGACGCACACCGGTCACCCAGGCCTCGTAGCGGGCCAGCGTGTTGCGCAGCGGCACGACCTTGCGCAGGAAGCAGCAGCGCTGCGCGTCGCGCTCGTAGAGCCGGGGGCCCTCGGACGCGTCCTGCTCGGCGACGGTCTGCTCCGGCAGCGCGTTGACCATCTTCACGTCGTAGACCTGCTCGACCGCGTCGCGCGTGCCGATGGTCTCGGCGAAGTGGTAGCCGGTCTCCAGGAACAGGATCTCCACGCCGGGCATGGCCTTGGCGGCCAGGTCGACCAGCACCGCGTCCTGCATGTTGGAGGCCACGATCAGCCTGCCGACGCCGAAGTTCTCGGCGGCCCAGCGCAAGGCCTCCTCGGCGGTCGCCTCGGCCAGTTCCGGCGCGGCCGACTCGACCAGGGCCTTGAGCTCCTCGTCGCTGCGCCGCGATCCGATGTTCGTGGTGGTGGTTTCGGCGGTCATCAGTCTCCGTTCCCTCCCAGCGCCAGTCCGACCATCCGGACGGTGAACACCCGCAGGCAAGCGTGGCACTTCCAGGCCCCGGCGGGTTCTTCCTCCGGGGTGAGGTCCTCGTCACCGCAGTACGGGCAGTACTGCGGCACCGCCCGCTCGCTCACTTGAGGTCGTCTTCCTCGGCGCGCGCCACCCACTGGGCGAACCGCTCGCCGTCCTCGCGCTGGTCCAGGTAGTTGCGGACCAGCCGCTCCACGTACGGGCCGACCTCGGCGGAGGTGACCTTGTGGCCGCGGATCTTGCGCCCGAACCCGGCGTCGACGGTCAGCCCGCCGCCCAGGTGCACCTGGAAGCCCTCGACCTGGTTGCCGTCGCCGTCCGGGACCATCTGGCCCTTCAGGCCGATGTCGGCGACCTGGGTGCGGGCGCAGGCGTTCGGGCAGCCGTTGAGGTTGATCGTCACCGGGTCGGTGACCCCGGCCTGCACGTCGGCGAGCCGCTGCTCCAGGTCGGCGACCAGGTCGATGGCGCGCTGCTTGGTCTCGACGATCGCGAGCTTGCAGAACTCGATGCCGGTGCAGGCCATCACGCCGCGCCGCCACGGCGACGGGTCGGCGTGCAGGCCCAGCTTCGCCAGGTCCGCGGTCAGGCTGTCCACATCGGACTTCGCGACGTCGAGGACCAGCAGGTTCTGCTCGACGGTGGTGCGCACCCGCTTCGAGCCGACCCGCTCGGCGGCCTTGGCGACCTCCATCAGCGTCGAACCGCTGACCCGGCCGGCCGCGGACTTCACGCCCACGTAGTAGTTGCCGTCGACCTGCTCGTGCACGCCCAGGTGGTCGCGGTGGCCCGAGGGGGCCTCCGGCGCCGGGCCGTCGATCAGCTTGCGGCCGAGGTACTCGTCCTCCAGCACCTGGCGGAACTTCTCGGCGCCCCAGTCGGCGATGAGGAACTTGATGCGCGCGCGGTGCCGCAGCCGGCGGTAGCCGTAGTCGCGGAAGATCTGCACGACCCCGTGCCAGACGTCGGCGACCTCCTCCTGCGGGACCCAGGCGCCCAGCCGCACCGCCAGCTTCGGGTTGGTCGACAGACCGCCGCCGACCCACAGGTCGTAGCCCGGGCCGTGCTCCGGGTGCACCACGCCGACCAGCGAGATGTCGTTGATCTCCGGAACCGTGTCCCAGCGCGGCGAACCGGAGATGGCGCTCTTGAACTTGCGCGGCAGGTTCGACAGCGACTTGTCGCCGATGAAGCGCTCGGTGATCTCGGCGATCGCCGGGGTGCCGTCGATGATCTCGTCGGCGGCGATGCCGGCCACCGGCGAACCCAGCACCACGCGTGGGCAGTCGCCGCACGCCTCGGTGGTCGACAGGCCGACGCTCTCCAGCTTCTGCCAGATCGTCGGCACGTCCTCGACCCGCACCCAGTGCAGCTGGACGTTCTGCCGGTCGGTGATGTCGGCGGTGTCGCGCGCGTAGGTCTGCGAGACCTCGCCGATCACCCGCAGCTGCTCGGTGGTCAGCGCACCGCCGTCGATGCGCACCCGCATCATGAAGTAGCGGTCGTCGAGCTCCTCGGGCTCGATCGTGCCGGTCCGCGCACCCGGGATGCCCGGCGCGCGCTGCGTGTACAGGCCCCACCAGCGGAAGCGGCCCCGCAGGTCACCCGGGTCGATGGAGTCGAAACCCCGGTGGGCGTAGATGTTCTCGATCCGCTGACGCACGTTGAGCGGATTGTCGTCCTTCTTGGAGCGCTCGTTGGCGTTGAGCGGTTCGCGGTAACCGAGCGCCCACTGGCCCTCGCCGCGACCCTTGCGCTTGCGGGCTGGACGAGCAGGCGATTCCGTCGGGGGAACCATGTCCGCGACCTCCGGGACTTTCAGGCGCGAAACCCCCGCGTGGCAGCAGCACCGTCGGCGTGACGGCTCTCACTCCTCGGAGGCCCGGCGCCGACTGAACAAGATGAAAAAGACGGCGGGGGATCAGGCCGTGCCGAGGCACAGCGCGCTGGCCACCCGCCGCAGGTCAACGTACCGGCGGGCGACCAGGAGAAGCTTCAGCACAGTCGCACCCACGTCGCGCAGCCTGCCACGCGAGAACCGGCGGATCCAACCCGATCCGCATGGTGGGACAGTGGGGGTGTGCCTGCTCAACCCCCCACCGGAGAACCCGCTCCGGCCGACGGGAGCCTGCCCGGATCGGCCCTGACCGGGCTGGGTTCGCGCCCCTTCGGCGTCTACGTCCACGTGCCCTTCTGCGCCACCCGCTGCGGGTACTGCGACTTCAACACCTACACCGCCGATGAGCTGGGCTCTTCGGCGAGCTTCGGCAGCTGGCTGGACGGTCTGCGGGCCGAGCTGGAACTGGCCGCGAAGGTCCTCTCCGCAGGTCCCGCGCCCGCCGCCGACACGGTCTTCGTCGGCGGCGGAACGCCCTCGCTGCTCGGGGCCGAGCGGCTGGGCGCGGTCGTCGATGCGATTCGCGACACACTGGGCCTGGCGGCCGGGGCCGAGGTCACCACCGAGTCCAACCCGGAGTCCACCTCCCCGGAGTTCTTCGAACGGATTCGAAACTCCGGTTTCACGCGCGTGTCCCTCGGCATGCAATCGGCCGCCGAGCACGTCCTGAAGGTCCTCGAGCGCACCCACACGCCGGGGCGCGCCGTGGCCGCCGCCCGTGAGGCCCGCGCGGCCGGGTTCGAGCACGTCAACCTCGACCTCATCTACGGCACACCCGGGGAACGCGAGCAGGACCTGAAATCCTCCCTCGACGCCGTGCTGGAGGCGGGCGTGGACCACGTCTCCGCGTACTCGCTGATCGTCGAGGACGGCACCGCGATGGCCCGCAAGGTCCGCCGCGGCGAGCTGCCGATGCCCGACGAGGACGTCCTCGCCGACCGCTACGAGCTCATCGACGCCAAGCTCGCCGAGGCCGGTCTGCACTGGTACGAGGTCTCCAACTGGGCCCGCGACACCGACGCCGAGTGCCGGCACAACCTCGGCTACTGGCAGGGCGGCGACTGGTGGGGCGCGGGTCCCGGCGCGCACAGCCACGTCGGCGGCGTCCGCTGGTGGAACGTCAAGCACCCGGCCCGCTACACCGCCGCCCTCGCCGAGGGGAACTCCCCGGCGCAGGCCCGCGAACTGCTCACCGCCGAGGACCAGCGCATCGAGCGCGTCATGCTCGAACTCCGGGTCCGTGGCGGCCTGGCCGTCGACGCCCTCGACGACGACGGCCGCCGCGCCGCCGACCGCGCCGCCGCCGACGGCCTGCTGCAACCCGAGGCCCTCGCCGGAGGCCGCTGCGTCCTCACCGACCGCGGCCGCCTCCTCGCCGACGCCGTCATCACCGACCTCCTGAGCTGACATCGTCCGGTATCACGCGGTATCATCTGGTCATGGCGATGACACTGCGGTTGACGGACGAGGAAGCCGAGGCGCTGCGTCAGGCGGCTGAGGACGAGCACCGGTCGATGCAGGACGTCGCACGGCAGGCGATTCGCGAGTACACGGCTCGGCGTGAGGTTTCGTTCGCGGAGGCCGTCGACTTCGTGGTGCGACGCGACGCCGAGCTCATCGAGCGGTTGGGCCGGTAGGTGACCAGGTTCCCCTCGCTCGATGATCTGGTCCTGGCCGCGACTCGCGCCCTGGAGCATCAACCCGAGGTTCGGGATTGGGGTCTGCTGCAGGGCGCTCTCGCGCGTGCGCAGGCGACCGTCTTCGGCAAGGACGCGTACCCGTCGATGCACGACAAGGCCGCGGCGTTGATGCACTCGCTCGTCCGGCATCACGCGCTGGTCGATGGCAACGAGCGGCTCGGCTGGGTGGGAACGTTCGGTTTCTACTGGATCAACGGCGTTCTCCTGACCGCGCCCACCGTGGACGACGGCGAGAAGTTCGTCGTGGCCATCGCTTCCGGCGAGCTCGATGTTCCGGACATCGCGGTGACCTTGCGCGCCTGGACCACTCCTCGTCTGGCGCAGTAGCCGATCGGCGCTCCTGAGCTGAGAGCTGCGGCTCTCGGAACTGGAGGACGAACACCGTAAACTCGAAGGGGGTGCCCGGGGCGCCAAGCTCCGGGTGCGCGGATTCGCGCGGTTCCGTCCGCTCGCGAAATCCGCTGGGCAGGCTGTTGAGGAGGTGGCGCGGGTTGAACGCCGATGAACGCCGGTTCGAGGTCTTGCGGGCAATCGTGGCCGACTTCGTGTCGTCCAAGGAACCCGTTGGTTCCAAGGCGTTGGTCGACCGCCACAACCTCGGTGTGTCCAGCGCCACGGTGCGCAACGACATGGCCGCGCTGGAAGAAGAGGGCTTCATCGTCCAGCCGCACACCAGCGCCGGTCGCATCCCCACCGACAAGGGCTACCGGTTGTTCGTCGACCGGCTGCACGAGGTCAAGCCGCTGACCGGCCCCGAACGCCGGGCCATCCGCAACTTCCTGGACGGCGCGCTCGACCTCGACGACGTGATGCGCCGCAGCGTGCGGCTGCTCGCGCAGCTCACCCAGCAGGTCGCGGTCGTGCAGTACCCCACCCTGACCCGGTCCACCGTCCGGCACGTCGAGGTGGTCACCATCACCCCGGCGCGGCTGATGCTGGTGCTCATCACCAACACCGGCCGCGTCGACCAGCGCATGGTCGACCTCGGCGACGTGATCACCGACGACGACGTGGCCCGGCTGCGCACCGTGCTCAACTCGGCGATGGCCGAGAAGCGGCTCGCCGACGCCTCGGCCGCCGTGGCCGAACTGCCCGACCAGGCCCCGCCCGAACTGCGCGACGCGCTGGTCCGGGTGTGCAGCGTGCTCATCGAGTCGCTGGTGGAACACCCGGAGGAGCGGATGGTGCTGGGCGGCACCCCGAACCTCACCCGCAACGTCGCCGACTTCCCGAACTCGCTGCGCCAGGTGCTCGAAGCCCTGGAGGAGCAGGTGGTGGTGCTGAAGCTGCTCGCCGCCGCCCGCGATTCCAGTACGGTGCGGGTCAGCATCGGGGCCGAGAACGAGGCCCTGGAGATGCAGACGACCTCGGTGATCTCCACCGGATACGGTTCGGACGGCATGGTCCTGGGCGGCCTGGGCGTCGTCGGCCCGACCCGCATGGACTACCCGGGAACGATGGCGGCGGTCCGTGCCGTGGCCGCGTACGTGGGTGACATCCTGGAAGGCCGGTGAGGTGGCACCGGCCGTGAACGGCGTCCACTCGACTTGAATCCAGCAGAGGAAGTACGGAGAAGGTGGCCAGGGACTACTACGCGACCCTCGGGGTTCCCCAGGACGCGACACCGGAGCAGATCAAGCGGGCGTACCGCAAGCTCGCCCGGGAACTGCACCCCGACGTCAACCCGGACGATGCGGCGCAGGAGCGCTTCGCGGAGGTGACCACCGCCTACGAGGTGCTCTCCGACCCGAAGAAGCGCCAGGTCGTCGACCTCGGCGGGGACCCGCTGGGCAACGGCGGAGGCGCCGGTGGCGGCATGGGCGGCGACCCGTTCGCCGGCTTCGGCGGCCTCGGCGACATCATGGACGCCTTCTTCGGCGGCGGGGGAGGCGGCGGAGGCCGCGGCCCGCGCAGCCGCGTCCAGCCGGGCTCCGACGCGCTGCTGCGCCTGGAGCTGACGCTGGAGGAGTGCGCCAGCGGCGTGAACCGCGACATCACCGTGGACACCGCGGTGCTCTGCGACGTCTGCGACGGCGGCGGCTCGAAGGCCGGCAGCGCGCCCTCGACCTGCGACACCTGCGGTGGTCGCGGCGAGGTGCAGTCGGTGCAGCGGTCCTTCCTGGGCCAGGTCATGACCTCCCGCCCCTGCCCGGTCTGCCGCGGCTTCGGCGAGGTCATCACCGACCCCTGCCAGCAGTGCTCCGGCGACGGCCGGGTCCGCGCGCGGCGCACCATCACCGTCAAGATCCCGGCCGGTGTCGGCGACGGCATGCGCGTCCGGCTCGCCGGCGAGGGCGAGGTTGGTCCGGGCGGCGGCCCGGCGGGCGACCTGTTCGTCGAGGTCGAGGAGCAGCCGCACGAGCGGTTCACCCGCGACGGCGCCGACCTGCACTGCAACGTCGAGCTGCCGATGACGGCGGCCGCGCTGGGCACGGTGCTGCTGCTGGAGACGTTGGACGGCTCGCGCGAGGAGGTCGTGGTCGAGCCCGGCACGCAGCCCGGCACCGAGCACGTGATCACCGGGCGCGGTCTGCCGAAGCTGCGCTCCAACGGCAAGGTCAGCGGGCACGGCGACCTGCACATCCACCTCGACGTCGTGGTGCCGACCAACCTCGACGACACCCAGGTGGAGATGCTGCGCGACCTGGCCAAGCTGCGCGGCGAGGAGCAGCCCGAGCCGACCGTGACCGCCAACGGCAACGGCAGGCAGGGCCTGTTCTCCCGGTTCCGCTCCTTCGGGCACCGCTGATCCCGTGTCGCTGCCGGTCTTCACCGTGGAACGGCTGCCCGCCGTCGGCCCGGCCACCCTGGACGGCCCGGAGGGCAAGCACGCGGCCACCGTGCGCCGCCTGCGCGTCGGCGAGGAGCTGCTGCTCTCCGACGCGCAGGGCGGCATGGCGCGCTGCGTCGTGGAGTCCGCCGAGCGCGACGCGCTGGGCCTGACGGTGTCGCAGACCTGGCACGAGCCGCTGCCCGAGCTGCGGGTGCGCGTGGTCCAGGCGCTGGTCAAGGGCGATCGCGGCGAGCTCGCGGTCGAACTGGCCACCGAGGCCGGCGTCGACGGGGTCGTGCCGTGGCGCGCGGCCCGCTGCGTCGCCAAGTGGGACGACGGCCCGCGCGGCGCGAAGGCCCTGGCCCGCTGGCGCAGCACTGCTGCGGCCGCCGCCAAGCAGGCCCGGCGGGCGTGGACGCCGGAGGTCGCCGAGCCGGTCGGCACCAAGCACCTGGCCCGGCTCGTCGCCGAGGCCGACGCGACCCTGGTGCTGCACGAGTCGGCGACCCGGCAGCTCACCGACGTCGAGCTGCCGGCGTCCGGCGAGCTGCTGCTGGTGGTGGGTCCCGAGGGCGGCATCACCGACGACGAGCTCGCCGCGCTGAGCGAGGCGGGAGCCCAGGTCACCCGCCTGGGGCACACGGTGCTGCGCGCGTCCACGGCCGGGGCGGTGGCGCTCGGCGCTCTGGGGGCGCTGACGACCCGCTGGGCTTGACGCTCAGCTCACCAAGATCACAAAGCCGGTGCGATGCGTAGCGCGATCGGTTGATGCGGCGTTACGCTCGGTGGTGACACTCGCCGGACTCCTCCCCCCTTGGTCCGGCGAGCGCTGCGCCGCAAGTGGAGCCCCTCCCCCCCAGCCCCGGTTGCGGCGCAGCACCCACAACCCTCCCGTTCCCGGCGTCCGCGAAGTTTTCATGAAAACTTCCCCCACCACCCACCAAAACGCCTCTGACCAGGGATTTCGAGTGGTACCCGAGAGGTCACCTCTCGTAGGGGGAGGGAAGTTTTCATGAAAACTGCGCCGACCCCCGCACGGGACACCCGGATGTCGAGGTGTGGTGGGTGGGGACGTTTTCATGAGAACTTCCCCAGGGGAATCGAACATCCACTTCGGATAATCTGCGGGCATGAGCGAGGAGACGGAGCTGTTCCTGCGCATCATCGCGCGGGAGATCCCGGCCGACATCGTGCGGGAGAACGAGCGGGTCATCGCGATCCGCGACATCAACCCGCAGGCGCCGACGCACGTGCTGGTCATCCCCAAGAAGCGGTACCGCAACGCCGCCGAGCTCGCGGCCGCCGACCCGGCGCTGCTGGGCGAGCTGATCAGCACCGCCCACGAGATCGCCGAGGCCGAGGGAATCGACGAGTCCGGTTATCGGTTGTTGTTCAACACCAACGCCGACGCTGGCCAGACCATCTTCCACGTGCACCTGCACCTGCTCGGCGGTGAATGGCTCGGCGGCATGACCGGCGGTCCGCTCAAGGGCTGACCGGGACGTTCCGGGGGAGCAGGTCGGCAACTCGGTTGCTCCCTTGGACTACCATCGAGGCCAGGGAGAACTGACCGAACGACCCGCGCGCTACGCGCAGAAGGTAGGCCCGAACTACGTGGCCGGTTTCGCAGCGGGTGGCGCCGCCGCCCAGTCCGGTGAGCAGTCGCAGACCGCAACCGCTCAGTCCAAGGTGAACGTCCCCGACGACGTCGTGCTGACGCTGGTGGGGAGCCGGGACGAGAACCTGCGGGTGATCGAGGACCTGCTCGCCGCCGACGTCCATGTCCGGGGCAACGAGGTGACGCTCTCGGGGGAACCTGCGGAGGTCGCGTTCGCCGAGCGGGTGTTCGCCGAGCTCATCAGCCTCATCGGCAAGGGCGGCCAGCTCAAGCCCGACGTCGTCCGCCGCAGCGTGGGGATGCTCGCCGCCGACGACCAGGAGTCGCCCGCGGACGTGCTCAGCCTGGACATCGTGTCGCGGCGCGGGCGCACCATCCGCCCCAAGACGCTCAACCAGAAGCGCTACGTCGACGCCATCGACCACCACACCGTGGTGTTCGGCATCGGCCCGGCGGGCACCGGCAAGACCTACCTGGCGATGGCCAAGGCCGTGCAGGCGCTGCAGGCCAAGCAGGTCAACCGGATCATCCTGACCCGCCCGGCCGTCGAAGCCGGTGAGCGGCTGGGCTTCCTGCCCGGCACCCTCCACGAGAAGATCGACCCGTACCTGCGGCCGCTCTACGACGCGCTGCACGACATGGTCGACCCGGAGTCGGTGCCGCGGCTGACCCAGGCGGGCACGATCGAGATCGCGCCCCTGGCCTACATGCGCGGCCGGACCCTGAACGATTCCTTCATCATCCTCGACGAGGCGCAGAACACCACGCCCGAGCAGATGAAGATGTTCCTGACCCGGCTGGGCTTCGGGTCGAAGATCGTGGTCACCGGCGACGTCACGCAGATCGACCTGCCGGGCGGCCAGCGCAGCGGGCTGAAGATGGTGCAGGAGATCCTCGGGGACGTCGAGGACGTGCACTTCTCCCAGCTCGACAGCCACGACGTGGTGCGGCACCGCCTGGTGACCGACATCGTCAACGCCTACGACCGCTGGCACGCGCTCCACGACGACGACCAGCACGACGGACGACGCAACGGCCAGCGACGAGGACGAGCATGACCATCGAGATCGCCAACGAATCCGGCGTCGCGGTACCCGAGGAGACGATCGTCTCGGTGGCCCGCTTCGCCCTCGACAAGATGAGCGTCAGCCAGCTCGCCGAGCTGTCCATCGTGCTGGTGGACCTCGACGTGATGGCCGACCTGCACGAGCGGTGGATGGACCTGCCCGGTCCCACCGACGTGATGTCGTTCCCGATGGACGAGTACGACTCGGCCCGCCGCCCCGACTCCGCCGGCTCCGGTCCCGCGCTGCTCGGCGACATCGTGCTGTGCCCGGCGTTCGCCCGGGACCAGGCGAAGAAGGCCGGTCACAGCACGCTCGACGAGCTGCACCTGCTGACCGTGCACGGCGTCCTGCACCTGCTCGGCTACGACCACGCCGAGCCGGAGGAGGAGCGCGAGATGTTCGGCCTGCAGAACCGCATCCTGGCCGAGTACCGCGAGGCGCGGGACGAAGCCGAGCGGGCGAAGACGCAGCGCAGCATGGACGACAAGGTCCTGGGCGCGGTCGGTCTGGACGACGAGCCGGGCTCCGGCCCGGCCCCGGCGAACTAGGGGAGTGGCGTTGGCCGGTTCCACCGCGTTCCTGGTGCTCGCGGTGCTGCTGGTGCTGGCGGCCGGGGTGTTCGCCGCCTCCGAGGCGGCCATCACCGTGGCCTCGCAGGCACGCGCCGAAGACCTGGCCCGCCAGGGCCGCACCGGCGCCAAGCAGCTCGTCGCGCTCCTCGGCGACCGGCCGCGGCACGTCAACCTGCTGCTCCTGCTCCGGCTCGGCTGCGAGATGGGCGCGACCGTGCTGGTCACGGTGGTCGCGCTGCGCGTCGCCGAGTCGGAGACGTGGGCGCTGGTCATCGCCGTGCTGATCATGCTGGTCGCCTCGTACGTGCTGGTCGGCGTCGGTCCGCGCACGCTCGGCAGGCAGCACCCCTACGGCATCGGGCTGAAGATCGCCGCGCCGGTGCGGGTGCTGGCCCGGGTGCTCAACCCGCTGACCCGGCTGCTGATCCTGATCGGCAACATGATCACGCCCGGCAAGGGCTTCCGCGAAGGCCCGTTCTCCACCGAGGTCGAGCTGCGCGAGCTGGTCGACCTGGCCGGTGAGCGCGGCGTGGTCGCCGCCGGCGAGCGGGAGATGATCCACTCGGTCTTCGAGCTCGGCGACACCCTCGCGCGCGAGGTGATGGTGCCGCGCACCGAGATCATCTGGATCGAGCAGACCAAGTCGGCCAAGCAGGCGCTGGCGCTGTGCCTGCGGTCGGGCTTCTCCCGGATCCCGGTGATCGGCGACAGCGTCGACGACATCGTCGGCCTGGTCACGCTCAAGGACCTCACCCGGCTGGTGCTGGAGACCACCGACGCCGCCGGGCCCGCCGTGTCCGACCTGATGCGCCCGGCGAGCTTCGTGCCCGACACCAAGCGGCTCGACGAGCTGCTGCGCGAGATGCAGATCTCGCGGGCGCACCTGGCCATCGCGGTCGACGAGTACGGCGGGACGGCCGGGCTGCTGACCATCGAGGACATCGTGGAGGAGATCGTCGGGGAGATCACCGACGAGTCCGACCGCGAGGAGCACCGCCCGGTCGAGCACCTGGAGGACGGGACCGTGCGGGTCAGCTCCCGGCTGCCGGTCGAGGCCCTGGGGGAGCTGTTCGACGTCGAGCTCGACGACTCCGACGTGGAGACCGTGGGCGGGTTGCTGGCGCAGCGGCTCGGCCGGGTTCCGCTGCCGGGCGCCGAGGCCGAGATCGCCGGGCTGCGGCTGCGCGCCGAGGGCGGCAAGGACCACCGGGGACGGATCCGCATCAACGCGCTGCTGGTCCGCCGGGTGAACAACGATCAAGCACCGTTGCGCGGTGCCGAGCAGGAGGGAAGCAACAGCCGTGGCTGAGCACGTCGAGAAGGCGGCACCGCAGGAGCTCGACCCGGAGGACGCCAAGATCGTCACGCTCGCGCGTTCCTCCCGCGCCCGCAACGGCGCCGCCGAGGGCGCGGCGGTCCGCGACACCGACGGCCGCACCTACGCGGCCACCACGGTCGCCCTGCCGTCGTTGCAGATCACGGCCCTGCAGGCCGCGGTCGCCGCCGCGGTCTCCAGCGGCGCCGAGGGTCTGGAGGCCGCCGCCGTCGTCACCGACGCGGACGCCCTGGACCACGCCTCCATCGCCGCCGCCCACGACCTCACCAAGAACATCCCGGTCATCCGCGCCAACGCCCGAGGCGAAGCCCAAGGCATCATCTCGGACTGACCCGACTCCCACCCGCGGGTCGAATACCGCAGGTTTTGTCGGGTCAAATACCGCAGGATTCGACCGGTCAAAAACTGCGGTATTCGACCCGACGAAAACCGCGGTTTTTGACCGGGGTGGGGTGGAGGAGCGGGTGGTGAGCAGGGGAGGAGCCGGGGGCGTCACAATGGGGCGGTGACCTCTGAAGATGCCCACCGTTCCGGATTCGCCTGCTTCGTGGGCCGGCCCAACGCCGGCAAGTCGACGCTGACGAATCGCCTGGTCGGAACGAAGGTGGCGATCACCTCCAGCAAGCCCCAGACCACCCGGCACGCGATCCGCGGCATCGTGCACCGCCCGGACGCCCAGCTGATCATCGTCGACACCCCCGGTCTGCACCGGCCGCGCACGCTGCTCGGCCGCAGGCTCAACGACCTGGTCTACGAGACCTGGTCGGAGGTCGACGTCGTCGGTTTCTGCGTGCCCGCCGACGAGAAGGTCGGCCCCGGCGACCGGTTCATCGCCGAGCAGCTCAAGAAGGTCGCCCGCCGCACGCCGGTGGTCGGCATCGTCACCAAGACCGACCTGGTGCCCAAGCAGCAGGTCGCCGAGCAGCTGCTGGCGCTGCAGGAGGTGATGGACTTCGCCGAGCTCATCCCGGTCTCGGCCAAGGACTCCTTCCAGGTCGACGAGCTCTCCGACGTGCTGGTCTCGCAGCTGCCCGAGGGCCCGCAGCTCTACCCGGACGGCGAGCTGACCGACGAGCCGGAGTCGACGCTGATCGCCGAGCTGATCCGCGAGGCGGCGCTGGAGGGCGTGCGCGACGAGCTGCCGCACTCGCTGGCGGTCACCGTCGAGGAGATGACCACGCGCGAGGGCCGCGACGACCTCATCGACGTGCACGCGCTGATCTACGTGGAGCGCTCCAGCCAGAAGGCCATCGTGATCGGCCGGGGCGGGGAACGCCTGCGCACGGTGGGTTCGCAGGCGCGCAGGCAGATCCAGGCGCTGCTGGGCAGCAAGATCTACCTGGACCTGCACGTCAAGATCGCCAAGGACTGGCAGCGGGACCCGCGGCAGCTGCGCAAGCTGGGGTTCTGATCACTTTTCCCCCGCAGGTTTCGCGGAACCGCCTCCGCGCGGTGTGCGTCTGAGCTACGTTTCCGAACGGCCTCGCAGCGGGCCTTTCCGATTCGTGGCGAAAACCCTGTGACAAAAGGAATCCTGTCGTGAACTACCCCTACGGCGGCCCGCCGTCCGGTCCGCAGCAGCCCTACGGCGGCCCGCCTTCGGGCCCGCAGCCGCAGCAGCCCTTCGGCCCTCCGTCGGGGCCGCAGCCCCAGCAGCCGTACCCGCCGCAGCAGGGTTACCCGGGCCAGTACCCGCCGGCGCCCTACGGGGCTCCGGGCGCGCACCCGGCCGGTCAGCTGGCCGAGTGGGGCACGCGCGTGCTGGGCTACCTGATCGACGGCGGCGCTCCGCTGGTGGTGTTCTTCATCCTGTACATGATCTCCGGTGCGGTGATGGGTGGTGTTCTGGCCAGCACCGGCGGCGATGAGGACGCCGCGATGACCACCTTGATCGTGTTCGGCATCGTGATGGGGCTCTTCTACCTCGCGCTGCTGGTGTTCACGATCTGGAACACCTGCTATCGGCGCGGCACCACCGGTCAGACGATCGGCCAGAAGGTCGCCAAGATCAAGACGGTGTCGGAGGCCACCGGGCAGCCGATCGGCTTCGGCAACGCGTTCCTCCGCCAGATCTGCCACGTCGTGGACTCGGCGATCTGCGGTCTGCCCATCGGCTGGCTGTCGCCGCTGTGGGACGAGAAGAAGCAGACCTGGGCGGACAAGATCATGAAGACCGTCGTGGTCGCGGCCCCCGACGTGCCGCAGGCTCCGCAGGCGCCGAGCGCCTTCCAGCCGCCGCAGCAGGGCTACGGACAGCCGCCGCAGCAGTGGTGAGCTCGACCCGGATCGATGCCGTCGCGGGACGTCCCGCGACGGCATCGTCGCTTCTCCACCGGATGCGGCTGCCTGCCGCGACGGTGCTCGTCGGCTGCGCGGGCGCCGGGCTGGTGCTCGCCGCCGACCCGGCCTCGGACGGCGGTCTCCCGCTGCCGCCGTGCCCGATCAAGCTCCTGACCGGCCTCGACTGCCCGGGCTGCGGCGGCACGCGGATGCTGTTCAGCCTGCTGCACGCCGACCTGCCCGCCGCGTGGCACTACAACGCCCTGGCCGTCCTGCTGCTGCCGCTGCTGGCCTGGGCGTGGATCGTGTGGGTCGCCGGCCGGTTCGGAGCCGCGCTGCCGACCTGGACGCGGTGGCGCTGGACGCCGCAGGTCCTGCTGGCCGTCACCATCGGCTGGGTCGTGCTCCGCAACGCCGTCCCCGCGCTGCGCGTCTAGGGATGTAGCACCGGCCCGTCACGCCGAAGTGCGAAAATGGACCGGTGAGCCTCTACCGGGATACCGCGGTCGTGCTGCGGGTGCAGAAGCTGGGTGAGGCGGACCGGATCATCACGCTGCTGACCCGCCGCTACGGCAAGGTGCGCGGCGTCGCGAAGGGCGTGCGCCGCACGACCTCGCGCTTCGGTGCGCGGGTCGAGCCGTTCTGCCACGTCGACGTGCAGCTCTACACCGGCCGCACGCTCGACGTCATCACCCAGGTGCAGACCGTCGACGCCTTCGGCGTGCAGATCGTCGAGGACTACCAGCGCTACACCGCCGCCTGCGCGGTGCTGGAGACGGTCGACCGGCTGGCCGCCGAGGAGGGCGAGCCGGTGCTGCGCCTGTACCTGCTGGCCGTCGGCGCGCTGCGCGCCCTGTCCGGCCGGGACCGCGACTCCTCCCAGGTGCTCGACGCGTTCCTGCTGCGCGCCATGTCCTTCGCCGGGTGGGCGCCCGCGCTGACCGAGTGCGCCCGCTGCGGCCAGGCCGGGCCGCACGCCGCGTTCAACGTCCAGGCCGGTGGCGCGGTGTGCGCGACCTGCCGTCCCGCCGGGTCGGTCCGGCCGTCGTCGTCGACGTTGCCGCTGATGGAGGCGTTGCTGCACGGTGACTGGGACGCCGCCGAGGCCGCCGCGAACCCGGTCCGCCGGGAGGCCAGCGGTCTCATCGCCGCGCACCTGCAGTGGTACATGGAGCGGCAGTTGCGGTCGTTGCCGTTGGTGGAGCGGACGGTGCCGGAGCTGATCCGCGAGCGGGCCGCGGAAGCGGCGCTGGTCGGAGCGGCCGAAGCCGAGACCGGACGGCCGCTGAACGGGTGAATTCGCTCGACGGGGACAATGGGCGGGCACGTCGAGCACGCCGAAGGAGAACCTGGATATGTTGCGACGCCGCGGGCGAGGCAAGGACGACCCGACGGTCCGGGCCCCTGAGCCGCACGCCTCGGGCGCCGAGCCGCCCGCGCTGCCGGCGGAGTTCGTGCCCAACCACGTCGCGGTCGTCATGGACGGCAACGGTCGCTGGGCCAACGAGCGCGGCCTGCCGCGCATCGAGGGCCACAAGCGCGGCGAGGCCGTGGTGCTGGAGCTGGCCAAGGGTGCCATCGAGCTCGGCGTGAAGTGGCTGTCGCTGTACGCGTTCTCCACCGAGAACTGGAAGCGCAGCCCCGAAGAGGTCCGCTTCCTGATGGGCTTCAACCGGGACGTGATCGCGCGCCGCGTCGACGAGCTCGACGAGATGGGCGTGCGGGTCCGCTGGGCGGGGCGCAAGCCGAAGCTGTGGCGCAGCGTCGTCAACACGCTGCAGGCGGCCGAGGAGCGCACCGCGGGCAACGAAGTGCTCAACCTGACCATGTGCGTGAACTACGGTGGGCGCGCGGAGGTCGGCGACGCCGCGCGGGAGATCGCGCGACTGGCGGCCGCCGGGAAGATCAACCCGGACCGGGTGGACGAGCGGACGATCGCCAAGTACACCTACCAGCCGGAGATGCCGGACGTGGACCTGTTCATCCGCCCGTCGGGGGAGCAGCGGACGTCGAACTTCCTGCTCTGGCAGTCGGCCTACGCCGAGATGGTCTTCCAGGACACGCTGTTCCCCGACGTCGATCGCACGCACTTCTGGCAGGCGTGCGAGCAGTACGCGCGCCGGGACCGCCGCTTCGGCGGCGCAATCGATCGGTCGGCGACAGCCACGTCGGCCCAGGAGGGCTAGTTGATGACCCAAGAGGCCGCAACCACCGCGCGGTTGATGACCGCGGCCAAAGAAGCGCTGGAGAACTACCACGACGTGCACGTCGACGACGACGGCGCGCTGACGTTCCGGCACTCCGAGGTGCCCTGCGCGGTTCAGGCGATGCAGCTGGCCGAGGGCCTGACGGTGCTGAGCCTGACCTGCGTGGTCGCGTGGGACCTGCCCGCGGAGGACGAGCTGGCCCAGTCGGTCGCCGAGCGCGCGGGCCAGGGCCTGTTCGGCACGCTGGGCGTGGTGCGCACCGAGCGCGGGATGGACGTGACCCTGCGCTACGCGTTCCCGGCCGAGGGCATGGAGCCGTCGCCGCTGGGCACGCTGCTGATGCTGGTCGTGGCCACGGCCTCCCAGCTGCGCTCGGAACTGCTCGCCGAGTCCGAGGGCACCGTCTGAGCCTCACCAGGTGACGGTTTTAGCCATAATCACCCATGATCGAAGTCCGTTTTGCCCGGACAATTATGGCTAAAACTGTCCGCACAGCACTCCCACGGGTGACTCGCCGGTGTGTCGGGAGCGCGACTGACCTGGGGCTTCGTCACATCGGCGGTCGCGGCCCCGCGGATCGGCCCGGGCCACTGGCACGATTGCCCGCGTGACCGAGATCGCCGATCCGCAGCGGACGCCCGAGCCGCCCGGGCCGCGCCGAGCGCGTCGTCCCGTCATCACCTCGCTGGAGGTGATGTGCGGGCTGCTGGTGCTGGCCGTGATCTTCCAACCGCAGCTGACCGCGGTGCTCGACGTCCCCGCGCTGCGGACCGGCTCCACCGTGTTCGTCGCGGTGTGCGTGCAGGCCATGCCGTTCCTGGTGCTCGGGGTCCTGGTCAGCGGTCTCATCGCGGCGTTCGTGCCACCCCGGGTGCTGCGCCGCGTCCTGCCCGCGAACCGGGGAGCGGCGGTGCCGGTGGCCGGGCTGGCCGGTGTCGCGCTGCCCGGCTGCGAGTGCGCGTCGGTGCCGGTAGCGCGGCGGCTGATGCAGCAGGGCGTCACCCCCGCCGCGGCGCTGGCGTTCCTGCTGGCCGCGCCCGCGGTGAACCCGGTGGTGCTGGTGTCCACGGCGGTGGCCTTCCCGGCCGACCCGTGGATGGTGCCCGCGCGCTTCCTCGGCTCGCTGCTGACCGCCTGCGTGATGGGCTGGCTGTGGGCGAGGCTGGGACGGGCCGAGTGGCTCGCCGAGCGCGCGCTGCGCCGCACCGAGGCCCACCACGGCGAGGGCGGCCGGTGGTCGGTGTTCGCCGAGTCCGCCCGGCACGACCTCGTCGAGGCCGGCGGTTTCCTGGTCCTGGGCGGGCTGACCTCGGCGGTGTTCAACGTGCTGGTGCCCGCCGAGTGGCTGGAGACGCTGGGCGGGCAGCTGCTGCTCGGCGTGCTGGTCATGGCGGTGCTGGCGGTCGTGCTGGCGCTGTGCAGCGAGGCGGACGCGTTCGTGGTGGCCTCCATGCCGGGGCTGCCGCTGCTGCCGAAGCTGGTGTTCCTGGTGGTCGGACCGGCCGTCGACCTCAAGCTGATCGCGCTGCAGTCCGGGGCCTTCGGCCGCCGCTTCGCCGCGCGGTTCGCCCCGGCGACGTTCCTGGTCGCGATCGGATGCGCGTGCGCGGTGGGCGCCGCGCTGCTCGGAGGTGCCTGATGCGGCGGGAGACCCAGAACATCCTGCTGGTGCTGCTCGGCGGCGCGCTGCTGAAGATCGCGCTCACCGGCGACTACCTGCGCTACGTCAAGCCCTCGCTGCACCCGTGGCTGATCGCCGCCGGGGTGGTGATGATCGCGCTCGCCGGTGTCGCCATCGCCCGCGACGTCCGCGCCGGGCACGCCGTGGCCGGGCACGAGCACGGCACCCGCAGCCCGTGGATGCTGCTGCTGCCGGTCTTCGCGATCTTCCTGATCGCCCCGCCCGCCCTGGGCTCGGACTCGGTGACCCGCGACCGGGCGGCGGCCGCGCCGGCCGAACCGGCCCAGGCGCGCTTCCCACCGCTGCCACCGGGGGAGGCGCCGATGCTGAGCATGTCGGAGTTCCTGACCCGCGCGGTCTGGGACGGCACAGGTGAGCTCGGCCGGCGCACCGTCCGGTTGCAGGGCTTCGTCGTGCACCCCACGCCGCAGACCACCCAGCTGGCCCGGATGCGGATCAGCTGCTGCGCGGCCGACGCCACCCCGGTCAAGATCGACCTGGCGAGTCCGCGAGCCGAGGCGTTCCCGGCCGACACCTGGATCGAGGTCACCGGACGACTCCGCCCGGGCACGGCCACCGAGGCCGACGACTACGTCCCGACCGTGGACCCGGTGTCGATCAGGCGGATCCCGGCCCCACCGGACAGCTACGAGTACTAGCCGCCGAACTCCGTCAGAGGCCCTTGGCGGTGCACTCCGGGCAGGTTCCCACGATCTCCACGGTGTGGCTGACGTCGGAGAAGCCGTGCTCGGAGCCGATGCGCTCGGCCCAGTTCTCCACCGGCGGGTCGGCGACCTCGACGGTGCGACCGCAGTGCCTGCACAGCAGGTGATGGTGGTGGTGGCTGGAGCAGCGGCGGTAGACCGCCTCGCCCGAGGGCGTGCGCAGCACGTCGACCTCACCGGCGTCGGCGAGGGTCTGCAGCGTGCGGTAGACGGTCGTCAGACCGATCCCCTCGCCCTGCCGCCGCAGCTCCTCGTGCAGCTCCTGGGCCGAGCGGAAGTCGTTGACCTGGTCGAGCAGCTGCGACACCGCAGCGCGTTGCTTGGTGGCCCGCAGTCCCGGGACTCCCTGGCCGGTGGTCACGCTGTCTCCGTCTCCTGTCCGCCGTTGCTCGCCTCGCCCGCGCGTTCGCGGGAGATCTCCTCGGCGTGGGCCGCCGCGTCCACCACGATATGCGCCAGGTGCTCGTCGACCAGTCGGTACATGACCTCCCGGCCGTGCCGCTCGCCGTAGACCACGCCCGCCGACTTCAGCACCCGCAGGTGCTGGCTGATCAGCGGCTGCGCCACTCCCAGCGCGTCGACCAGCTCGTGCACGCACCGCTCCGAGGTGCGCAGCTGCAGCACGATCGCGATCCGCACCGGGGCGGCCAGCGCGCGCAGCAGCTCGCCGGCGTCGTGCAGGACCCGCTGGTCGCGCACCGGAACCGGTCGCACCTCGCGGTCCGGCGAGTGGACGTGGTCCTCCGGCCGGTCCGGGCGCGGAGCCGCGCTCTGGTCGGGGGCCACGCCATGAGGTTCCACGGCCCCCATCCTACGGGTAGTAGGGAAGCGCCCCGATCGGTCGATGCCAGTGCGATCACCTGCTGCGAGCGGCCGGTGCCGCAGCGCTCATGGCCCGGCTCGAATGCGGCGGTCGCAGCATCGGTACGCTGGGAAACTCCAGCTCTCGAGGCTGGTTCGACCAGTTGCCAGTGACACATCCGGAGTGAACGTGCCCGCCGACCAGATCGACACGATCGTCAGTCTCTGCAAACGCCGCGGATTCGTGTTCCCGTCCGGCGAGATCTACGGCGGTACCCGGTCGGCCTGGGACTACGGACCGTTGGGCGTGGAGCTCAAGGACAACATCAAGCGCCAGTGGTGGAAGCACATGGTGCAGGGCCGCGACGACGTCGTCGGCCTGGACTCCTCGGTGATCCTGCCGCGCCCGGTCTGGGAGGCCTCCGGCCACGTCGGCGCGTTCAACGACCCGCTGGTGGAGTGCACCTCCTGCCACCGCCGCTTCCGCGCCGACCAGCTCGCCGAGGAGTACTCGGAGCGCACCGGCAAGGAGGTCACCGAGGACGACCTGTCGGACGTCCCGTGCCCGAACTGCGGCAACCGCGGCCAGTACACCGAGCCGCGCGAGTTCAACATGATGCTCAAGACCTTCCTGGGGCCGGTGGAGTCCGAGGAGGGCCTGCACTACCTGCGGCCCGAGACCGCGCAGGGCATCTTCATCAACTTCGCCAACGTGATGACCACCGCGCGCAAGAAGCCGCCGTTCGGTATCGGCCAGATCGGCAAGAGCTTCCGCAACGAGATCACGCCCGGCAACTTCATCTTCCGGACCCGCGAGTTCGAGCAGATGGAGATGGAGTTCTTCGTCGAGCCCGGCGAGGACGAGCAGTGGCACCAGTACTGGATCGACCAGCGGATGAGCTGGTACACGGGCTTGGGCATCAAGGCCGACAACCTGCGCGAGTACGAGCACCCGCAGGACAAGCTGTCGCACTACTCGAAGCGGACCGTCGACATCGAGTACCGGTTCCGCTTCGGCGGTCAGGAGTGGGGCGAGCTGGAGGGCATCGCCAACCGCACCGACTTCGACCTGACCACGCACTCCAACCACTCGGGCGTGGACCTGACCTACTTCGACCAGGCCAGCAACTCCCGCTACCGCCCGTACGTGATCGAGCCGGCGGCGGGCGTGGGCCGTCCGATGATGGCGTTCCTGATCGACGCCTACACCGAGGACGAGGCCCCCAACGCCAAGGGCGGCGTGGACAAGCGCGTGGTGCTCAAGCTGGACCGCAGGCTCGCCCCGGTCAAGGCTGCGGTGCTGCCGCTGTCGCGCAACGCCGACCTGTCGCCGAAGGCCCGCGACGTGGCGGCGATGCTGCGCCGCAACTGGAACGTCGACTTCGACGACGCCGGTGCCATCGGCCGCCGCTACCGGCGTCAGGACGAGATCGGCACGCCGTTCTGCGTCACGATCGACTTCGACACCCTCTCCGACCAGGCCGTCACGGTGCGCGAGCGGGACACGATGAGCCAAAAGCGGGTGGCCGTGGACAAGCTGGAGGAGTACCTCGGCGCACGCCTGATCGGCTGCTGATCACGATGCGCAACACCGGATCGCCGGGCCCGTCGCAGGACGGGCCCGGCCCGGTCGCGGCCGGACGCGGATCTGCGAGGATGCCCGGGTGAGCGCACATCATCCCGCCCACCGGTCGCGCACCGGACGCATCGTCTCGCGCGCCCTGATCGGCACGCTGCTGGTGGTGGTCCTGGTGATCGGCGGTACCGCCCTCCGCGTGTGGCAGGTCGCCCGCGCCGACGACCGGCAGCCGGTGGACATCGTGGTGGTGCTGGGTGCCGCGCAGTACCACGGCAAGCCGTCGGACATCCTCGAAGCCCGGCTGAAGCAGGCCCTGG
This sequence comes from Saccharopolyspora flava, assembly GCF_900116135.1. GTDB lineage: Bacteria > Actinomycetota > Actinomycetes > Mycobacteriales > Pseudonocardiaceae > Saccharopolyspora > Saccharopolyspora flava. The sequence continues at coordinate 122,849 of NZ_FOZX01000008.1, read as the reverse complement.
ACCTCTACGAGGACGGGCTGACCGACTACATCGTCACCGTCGGCGGCCGCAAGGCCGGCGACACCTACACCGAGGCGCAGGCGAGCAAGACCTGGCTGGTGGAGAACGGCGTCCCGCGCGACAAGATCGTCGACGTCGACGTCGGCAGCGACACCCTCGGCAGCATGCAGGCCGTCACCGACCTGGCCGCGCAGCGCCGCTGGGACACCGCCCTGATCGTCAGCGATCCGTGGCACTCGCTGCGCGCGCGGACCATGGCCACCGACATGGGCCTGGAGTCGTGGGCGTCCCCGGCCCGCTCCGGACCGGTGGTGCAGACCCGCGAGATCCAGATGAAGTACATCGTCCGCGAGACGGGCGCCCTGCTCTACTACCGCCTCACCCACGCACCCGCCGAGCTCAACGGCGACGGCCTCGGATAGTTCGATTTCTGCGGTCCTTTCGCTCGGCGGTGCCGGGAGGTTTCCCGTTCGTCGGGGTTTGTGACGGGTTTTGTCATCCGGGGGCTTTAGCCTCGGAGCGATGAGCTCCGTGAACCTGGCCGGGTACGGCGAGCACGACCTCCAGCGGTGGCATCCCGAGGCGCCGAAGGAGGCCGCGTCGGCGCACCCGGACGACCGGACGCCCTTCGCGCGCGACCGGGCCCGGGTGCTGCACTCCGCGGCGCTGCGCCGGCTCGCGGGCAAGACGCAGGTCATGGGCCCGAACGAGGGGGACGTGCCGCGCACGCGGTTGACGCACTCGCTGGAGGTCGCGCAGATCGGCCGGGGCATCGCCACCGCGCTGGGCGCCGACGCCGACCTGGTCGACACGGCGGGCCTGGCCCACGACATCGGGCACCCGCCGTTCGGGCACAACGGGGAGAAGGCCCTCGACGAGCTCGCGGCCGGCTGCGGCGGCTTCGAGGGCAACGCCCAGACGCTGCGGATCCTCACCCGGCTCGAACCGAAGGTCACCGACGACGGCGAGATCGGGCGCGGCCTGAACCTCACCCGCGCCTGCCTGGACGCGGCGACGAAGTACCCGTGGCCGAAGCGCCTGGGGGAGGCGAAGTTCGGTGTCTACGGCGACGACCTGGAGGTTTTCGAGTGGCTGCGCGAGGGCGCGCCGGAAGGCCGCCGCTGCCTGGAGGCGCAGATCATGGACTGGGCCGACGACGTGGCCTACTCGGTGCACGACGTCGAGGACGCGGTGATCTCCGGCCGGATCTCGCTGCGCGCGCTGACCGATCCGCAGGAGCGCGCGCAGATCGCCAAGCTGGCCGACGAGCGCTTCCTGCGCAGCGGGGAGACCGCGCTGCTGGAGGCGGCGGCCGAGGACCTGGTGCGCTGGCCGGTGGTGGCCGCGGTCCTCGATCACGACGGGACGCTGTCCGCGCAGGTCGCGCTCAAGCGGCTGACCAGCGAACTCGTCGGTCGTTTCGTGGCCGCGGCGGTGTCGGGCACGGTGGCCCGGTTCGGGCCGGGGCTGACGCGCTACCGCGCCGATCTGGTGCTGCCGGAGAAGGCGGTCGCCGAGGTGACGGTGCTCAAGGCGATGGCGGTGCGCTACGTGCTGCACGACGGCGCGCGCAAGCGCAAGCAGGCCCGGCAGCGGGAGCTGCTCGCCGAGCTCGTCGAGGCGCTGGCCGCCGGTGCCCCGGCGTCACTGGATCCGATGCTGCGGGATGCCTGGATGCGAGCTTCGGACGATTCGTCCCGGTATCGGGTGGTTCTGGACCAGGTGGCGTCGCTGACGGATGCGCAGGCCGTGACCTGGCATGAACAGCATGTACACAACGTGTCCAAACCACTGTGACGTTAATCCGAATGGGGGTGAATGGATCTCGAATCGTCGGGGACAATCCTTACCCAGAGTGGCGACCGGCGGTTCCGTCGGCAGCTCTGTGCCCTGATCCCCGTACCGCGCGGCACCCCGAGCCGAGCGGCGGCGGCCCGGCGTTCCCCCGACGCCGGACCGCGAGGAGACCCCGAATGCGCAACCGGCACTACATCCAGAAGCTCGTCGTGGGCGGCGAGCCGTACGTCAACGCCGACAACCTGGCCGACTGGATCAAGGACCTCCGCTGGCAGGACCCCGCCGGCCAGCGGGCGGCCGAGTACATCGCCCAGGAACTCCGCCTCATGGGCCTGAGCGACATCGAGGAGTCCCTCCGCTGACGCGGAACGGGAAATCCGGCTAGAAACCGGCGGCGTTCGCAGGCCGGTCCGGCCTCCGCGCTCTGGCAGACTCGGGATCAAGCCCGAGCCTCCTCGACGCGGAACGGAGCCCTGCGGACGTGACTCACCTCGACTTCGCCCTGGCCCTGCACGAGCGCCTGGCTCCGCCGCCGACCAAGACCTTCTGCTGGTCGCCGTACTCGGTGAGCAGCGCGCTCGGGCTCGCCGCCACCGCCACCGGCGGCCGCACCAGGCAGGAGCTGGTCACCGCGCTGCGCGACGAACCGGCGGCCCTGCTGGAGCTGCTCGGCGCGTCCGCGCAGCTCACCGCGGCCTCCGGGGAGCAGCCGGTGCTGGCCGTGGCCAACACCCTCTGGGCGCACGCCGAGCTGCCCATCGAGGACTCCTACCGGCTGGCGCTGGGCGACTGGCCGGGCAGCGCGGTGCGCAACGCCCCGTTCCGGGACGACCCGGAGGCCGCCCGCAAGCTCATCAACGCCGACGTCGCCGAGACCACCCGCGACCTCATCCCCGAGCTGCTGCCCAGCGGCTCGGTGCACCCGCAGACCGTCGCGGCCCTGGTCAACGCGCTGTACCTGAAGGTCTCCTGGAAGGAGGCCTTCGAGCAGGCCAAGACCACCCAGCGCCCGTTCCACGCGCCCGACGGCGACCGCGAGGTGCCGACCATGACGGCCTCGCGGACCCTCGGCCACGCCGCCGCCGACGGGTGGCAGGCCGTCGGGATCCCGGCTGCCGGGGGAGTGGAGGCGATCGCGCTGCTGCCCGACGCCGACCTGGCCACCGCGGAAGCGCAGCTCGACGCCGCGCGGCTGTCCGGCCTGCTCGGGGCGATGGAGCAGCGCAAGGTCGAACTCCTGCTGCCGCGCTTCAAGGTCAGCGGCGGCGCCGAGCTCACCGAACCCCTCGGTGCGCTGGGCGTGCACGACCTGTTCACCCCCGCCGCCGACTTCACCCCGCTCACCGACCGGTCGCTGCGGGTCTCGGAGGTCCTGCACGAGGCGGTCCTCGACGTCGACGAAGCGGGCCTGGAAGGCGCGGCGGCGACGGCGATGATGATGCGGTTGACCGCTGTCGTCCGCGAACCCGACCCGATCCGCGTCGAGTTCGACCGCCCGTTCCTGTTCCTGGTCCGCCACCGCGACAGCGGCGCGCTCTACTTCCTGGCCCGCATCACCGACCCGAGCTGATCCGGGCCGGCGCTGTCACGCTTCGCGATCCCGTCTCGTCACTCCGGTGACGAACCCCGAGAGCCGGGGTGACGAGGAGGGAGCGAGCAGATGCCGCGCATTCCGGCAGTGCCCACCAGCGAAGCGAACCTGCTGACCAGGCTCACCTACAAGTTCTCCCGGCGCCGCTACGGCGCGGTGCTGGACCCGCTGACGGTGGTCGCCCACCACCCGGGACTGCTCATGGCCGTCGGCGTGTCGGAGATGGCGGTGGAGAAGGCCGCGACCTCGCTGCCCGCGAACCTGCGCGACCTGGCGATCTACAAGGTGTCCACCAAGATCGGCTGCTCGTGGTGCGTCGACTTCGGCGTGATGCTGCAGCGCAACGAGGGCCTCGACGTCGAACGGCTCAAGCACATCGACGACTACCGCGACTCGGAGGCCTACTCCGAGCTGGAGAAGCTCGTCCTCGCCTACGCCGACGCCATGACCGAGCAGCCCATGCAAGTCACCGACGAGCAGGTCGCCGAACTCGACCGGCGCCTCGGCCACAAGGGCATGGTCGAGCTGACCCACATGATCTCCGTGGAGAACCAGCGCACCCGCTTCAACCACGCCCTCGGCCTCACCGCCCAGGGATTCACCAGCGGAGAAGCCTGCAAGGTCCCGATGCCGTAGGGCTTCGGTCGCGTTGCTCGGCACCTCTAGAACTCGACGTGGGTGAGCTTGTCGGGGTTGACGATGTCGAAGAGCTCGGCCGTTCGGCCGTCGCGGACGGCCAGCGAGAACACCCGGGGCCCGGCGTCGGGCGTGCCCGGTAACAGCAGCCCCAAGTCCCCGTTGACCAGCACCGGGCGGCCCGAGGTGACCAGTTCGGTGCCGTACTTCTCGATGAGCCCGACGGCGAACCGCGCGACCTTCTCGGCACCGTGGACGGGACGTCGCGCGGTGCGGGCCTTGCCGCCGCTGTCGCCGTAGACGGCGGCGGCCGGGTGCAGCAGCCGGGTGAGGGCGGGCAGGTCCGCGGCCGCCACCGCGGTCAGGAACTCCTCCAGCACCCGCTGCTGCTCCGGCAGCGGCACCCGCTCCGGCGGGGCCGCGTCGGCCATAGCCCGGCGCGCCCGCGAGGCGTGCTGGCGCGCGGTCGGCGCGCTGCAGCCCAGCACCTCGGCGATCTCGGCGAAGGGCACCTCGAAACCGTCGTGCAGCACCAGCGCGAGTCGCTGGTCCGGCGGCAGCTCGTGCAGCACCCGCATCGCCGCCATCCGCAGGTCGTCCTGCCCGGCCACGATGTCGCCCGGATCCGAATCCACCGCGCTCACCAGCGGTTCCGGCAGCCACGGCCCGACGTAGCTCTCCCGTCGCACCGCCGCCGAGCGCATCCGGTCCAGGCACAACCGGCTCACCACGGTGGTCAGCCAGGCGCCGAGGTCGCGGATCTCGGCCGGGTCGGTGTCGGCGAGTCGCAGCCACGCGTCCTGCACCGCGTCCTCGGCGTCGGTGATCCGCCCGGTCAACCGGTAGCCCAGCCCGATCAGGCGGTTGCGGTGCCGGTCGAACTCGGTGGCGAGGGTGCTGGTGTCCGGATTCACGCGAAGGATTCTGCCGCACGGGGCGGCCACCCGGTCGTGATCGAACGCCTTGGCCCTAGACTGGGTGACGTGGCAGGCAGGATCCGGGAGAGCGACATCGCCGAGGTGCGCGATCGCAACCGGATCGACGACGTCGTCGGCGAGTACGTCGCGCTGCGCCACGCCGGTGGTGGCGCGCAGAAGGGCCTGTGCCCGTTCCACGACGAGAAGACGCCGTCGTTCAACGTGCGCCCCAGCCACGGCACCTTCCACTGCTTCGGCTGCGGCGAGGGCGGCGACGTCATCGCCTTCATCATGAAGATCGAGCACCTCGGCTTCGTGGAGTCGGTGGAGCGGCTGGCCGACAGGGTCGGCCTCCAGCTCCAGTACGAGGGCGGCGCGCCCGGCCCCAAGCGCGACCGGGGCAGCCGGTCCCGCATGGTCGAGGCCCACCGCATCGCCGCCGAGTTCTACGCCGAGCAGCTGCGCTCGCCGGAGGCCCAGCCGGCCCGCGAGTACCTGACCACGCGCGGTTTCGACGAGGCCGCCGCCCAGCGCTTCGGCTGCGGGTTCGCGCCCAGCGGCTGGGACAAGCTCACGAAGCTGTTGCTGTCCAAGGGTTTCGAGGTCGAAGAGCTCATCAAGTGCGGGCTCTCCCGCGAAGGCCGGCGCGGCCCGATGGACCGGTTCCACCGCAGGCTGCTGTGGCCGCTGAAGGATCTCGGCGGTGACGTGGTCGGTTTCGGCGCGCGGCGGATCTTCGACGACGACCCGATCGAGGCCAAGTACGTCAACACCTCCGCCACCCCGATCTTCAACAAGTCGCAGGTGCTGTTCGGCATCGACCTGGCCAAGCGGGAGATCGCCAAGCGCCGCCAGGCGGTGGTCGTCGAGGGCTACACCGACGTGATGGCCATGCACCTGGCGGGCGTGCCCACCGCGGTCGCCTCCTGCGGAACCGCGTTCGGCGACGAGCACATCTCGGTGCTGCGGCGGCTGATGATGGACGACGACGCCTTCCGCGGCGAGGTCATCTTCACCTTCGACGGCGACGAGGCGGGGCAGAAGGCCGCGATGAAGGCCTTCGAGGGCGAGCAGCAGTTCGCCGGCCAGACCTACGTGGCGATCACCCCGAACAACATGGACCCGTGCGAGCTGCGCGAGTCGCAGGGCGACGCCGCGGTGCGCGATCTGGTGGCCCGCCGCAGGCCGCTGTTCGAGTTCGCGATCCGCAGCCTGCTCACCGACTACGACCTGGATTCGGTGGACGGCCGCGTCGCCGCGCTCAAGCGCACCGTGCCGCTGGTCGCCCAGATCAAGGACCCCGCCAGCCGCGACGGCTACGCGGCCAAGCTCGCCTGGTGGGCGGGCTGGAACGACGAGAACCAGGTGGTCAAGCGGGTCCGGGAGAGCTCCGGCGCCCCGGTCCGCAAGCAGCGCCGCCCGCGTCGCGACGACAACCAGCAGTCGCTGGGCATGGAGATGGAGCTGCCGCCGAAGCCGCCGCGGCACGATCCGCGCTGGCTGCAGCGGGAGGCGATCAAGGCGGCCCTGCAGGTCCCGGCGCTGGCCGGTCCGCTCTACGACTCGCTGCCCGCCGAGGCCTTCACCGAGCCCGCCTACGCCGAGCTGCAGAAGGCGCTGCTGGCCGCCGGGGGCACGGCGTCGGGCCTGAGCGGTGCCGCGCTGGTCGACGCGGTCTCGCAGCAGTGCGAGAGCCAGATCGGTGCGCGGCTGTGCACCCAGCTGGCGGTCGAGGTCCTGGAGTGGACCACCGAGGACGACCCGCGCTACGTGGAAGCGATCATCGCCCGGTTGCAGGAACGCCTGGTCAGCAGGCAGATCGCGGACATCAAGTCCAAGGTGCAGCGGATGTCGCCGCTGGAGGACGCCGAGGAGTACAACGCCCTGTTCGGCGACATGGTCGCCTTGGAGGGCTATCGCAAGGCACTGCTCGAGCAGGCGATGGGAACCACGCTGTGATCAAGAGGCTGCTGGCGAAGTTAGGTGGAACCGCCGAGGTCCCGGAGGACTTCCCGGGCAGCCTCGACGCCGACGAGCAGGTCCTGTCCGTCGCTCCGTGCGCGGAGGGTTCGGTGGTGGCCACCCACCTCGGCCTGTGGCTGCCGGAGGGACGGCGGGTCGGCTGGCACCTGGTCAGCAAGGCCACCTGGGGCGGCGACGTCCTCACCCTGACCGAGGCCGAGGAGGCCAGGCGGATCGACGGCGCGGTGTTCCTGCGCGACCTGGCGCCGCGCCGGCTCGCGCTGAGCGGTGAGTCGCGGCTGCCGGACGTGGTCCACGAGCGCGTCACGCGCTCGATCCGCACTCGCCACCACCGGGAGCTGCCGGGCGGCGGTGCGTGGTTCATCCAGCGCAAGGTCCCGGGCCGCAACGGCATCGAGCTGCAGGTCCGCCCCGATCCGGGCACCGACGAGAAGGCGCTCGACCGGCTGGTGGGCGCGCTGGTGGAGCGGTTGCGCGAGTCCCGCGACTTGCCGGCCTGAGTCGTTCCACCTCGAAACATCCTCGACGGCACCGCGCGGTCCGTATACAGTACGAGCGTACTGCTATCGGAGGTGGCGGCATGTGGGATCCGGGCAAGTACCTGTCCTTCAGCGATCAGCGCGATCGCCCGGCTTTCGACCTGATCGCCAGAGTGCGCGCCGACAGCCCGCGCCGCGTCGTCGATCTCGGCTGCGGGGCGGGGAACCTGACCGCGCTGCTCACCGGCCGCTGGCCGCGCGCCGAGCTGGAGGCCCTGGACTCCTCGGAGGAGATGGTCGCCGCGGCCCGCGAGCGCGGCGTGCCCGCGCAGATCGAGGACGTCCGCGACTGGAAGCCGCAGCCCGACACCGACGTGGTGCTGTGCAACGCGGTCCTGCAGTGGGTGCCCGACCACGTCGAGCTGCTGCACCGCTGGCTGCCGGAGCTGCCCGGCGGCGCCTGGTTCGCCTTCCAGGTGCCCGGCAACTACAACGCCCCCTCGCACGCGCTGATCCGGGAACTGGCGTCCGAACCGCGCTGGCGCGGCAAGCTCGACGGCGTGCTCAGGCACGACGACGTGGTGCGCGGCCCGCTGGAGTACGCCGACGAGCTCGCCGACCCGGACCTGGAGGTCGACGCCTGGGAGACGACGTACGTGCACCCGCTGCGCGGCGACAACCCGGTGCTGGAGTGGGTGACCGGAACCGCGCTGCGCCCGGTCCGCGCGGCATTGGACGACGAGGAGTGGACCGAGTTCCGGACCGAGTTGTCGAATCGCCTTTCGGACGCCTATCCGCAACGCCCCGACGGAGTCACCTGGTTCCCGTTCCGCCGCGTCTTCGTCGTCGCGCACCGCTCCTGACCTGCGCGAACCCGTCCGTTGGAGCTAATGTGGGGGGTGCCGTGAAAGGCCTTTCGGGCATCCGCTAAAGTAGTTCCCGTCAGCGCGACAGAGCGCCGACGACAAGAGAACATTCCTCCGTAGCTCAATCGGCAGAGCATTCGGCTGTTAACCGAAGGGTTACTGGTTCGAGTCCAGTCGGAGGAGCGCAAAGCCCAGGCCCAAGGCCTGGGCTTTTTCATGCGCCGGGGGTGAGACCCCACGTTCACCTGATCGTGGGTGGTGGGGAAGTTTTCATGAAAACTTCCCCACCACCCACGAGATCACGTCACTTCTTGCGCTTGCCCGCACCGCCGAAGCGAGGCCAGGCGAACACGAGTGCAGCGACGGCGAACAGCGCGCCGACGAGGCCGAGCGGGAAGATCGCCACCCACCCGAGCCAGGCCCAGGGGCGTTCGACGTCGCGCACCACGGTCATCGTCGTGGGCCGGTGCCCGCCGTCGGGGAGGTTCTGCACGACGGGAAACCGCTGCCCGACGTCGTCGCCGGAGAAGTCGGTCTCGACGCTGACCGCGGTGCTCGTCGAGCCGTCCTGCCATCGCACCTGGAGATCGCACTTCTCCCAGAAGTTCAGGAACAGCGGACCGTCCGACCAGCACTTCACCGGGACGGCGGTGCCCGACCGCTGCTTCCCGCCGTCGACGTCCGACGCGGTCGCCCCGCTACCTACGAGAGCGATCACGCCGAGCGCGCCGAAGAACAACCCGATCGCCAAGCACACCGCAGCCAAGATGAGACGAACATGAGCCGGATCCTGCTGTGCTCGCTTCACCTTGGTCACGCGCCCGCCTCCTTCTCCGCCTGCATTGTCTGCTGCTGCCAGTTTCGTACCCGACGGGCGAGCCTGATCTTCATCCCTACGGGCGTGTTCGGTGTTCGGTATTTACCGAACACCGAACAGTCACTCGCCGTGGTAGAGGCGGTTGAGGTCGATGAGCTCGACTTCGGGCGCGTCGTCGGCGGCTCGGCGGAGGTCGTCGGAGAAGCCCGCGCCGCTGAAGCACAGGAGCCGGGTTGCACCGCTCTTGGTGATGTCGCGTCGTTCCAGCACATCGCGGATCTCTTGAAGACGCCGGAGGTGCGAGAGTCCCATCGGTTCGTTCCACTTGGCTTCGCCGATGGCGAGCAGGGTTTCCCGGTCGTCCGCGTCGTGGCCGAAGACGGCGAGATCGACCTCGTGCCCCTTCTTGGCAGCGGGGTCGTTGATCGTGCCGTTGACCACCCGAGTCGGGTGTCCTCCGCAGGTCTCGGGCGCCGCGTACCAGCGAGCCCATTGACGGCAGAGATCCTCGAAGTGAGGACCCAGCACCTTGCTGGTGAAGGTGTTCTGCGCACGTCGCCAGACAGTCGCGGCACGTCCCGGGCGCTCCAGATCGCCCCAGTGCGGAGCCTCTACCTCGATCCCGCCCAGTGGGGGCGGGGACTTGGTCGGCGGTTGCACGATGAGGCGCTCATCGTCCTGCGGCGGGACGGCTACCGGCGTGCGGTCGTGTGGGTCCTGGTCGGAAACGTGCGTGCCCGGCGCTTCTACGAGCGGGCAGGGTGGGTTCCGGACGACGTGAGCAAGATCGACAGCATCGCGGGCAGCCCACCCCTGACGGAAGTCTGCTACTCGCGGGAACTTTGACAGCCTTCACTTGTATAACTCCAGTTATCATAACTCGAGTTATATGAGCTGGATCACGTTTTCCGGTGCCTTGTTTGCCGTTGTGGCCACAACCGCGAACAAGGCCGTCGCTGTTCACGGTTGTGGCTGGGTGTGGGGTGGTGGTCGGGGGTCGCTACTGTGTTCGGTCGTGGCGAAGCTCTACTTCCGGTACGGGGCGATGAACTCCGGCAAGTCGACCGCGTTGATCCAGGTCGCGCACAACTACCGGGAACGCGGTCAGCAGGTCTTCGTGGTGAAGCCGGAGATCGACACCAAGAGCCCGGTGGTGCTGTCGCGGATCAACGTGACCCAGGACGTCGACCTGGTCGCCGACGCCGGAACGGCCGTGCGGGACGTCGTGCTCGCCGCTGGGCGGCCGGATTGCGTGCTGGTCGACGAGGCGCAGTTCCTCACCGGTGAGCAGGTGGAGGACCTGTTCCGGCTGGCGGTGCTCGACGGCGTCCCGGTGATCGCCTACGGGCTGCGCAGCGACTTCCGCACTCGCGGGTTCCCGGGGAGCCTGCGGCTGATGGAGCTCGCGCACTCCATCGAGGAGCTCAAGACGATCTGCCGCTGCGGTCGCAAGGCGACGCTCAACGCGCGCACCGTCGACGGCGAGTTCACCCAGGACGGCAGCCAGGTCGCCATCGAAGGTGACGTTGGCTACGAATCCATGTGCGGCACCTGCTATCTCGCCAAGGTCGGCACGCTGGGCTGATCGAGACCGTCGTCTCACGTGGTGGGTGACTCCGGTCCAAACCGCACACGAGCTCCCGGCACGACCGATAAGGTGCCTCGCGGCCGGGCTGAGCGAGGAGACGGACGAGGGGCGCAGGTGACGGGGGCCGACGACGACCGGGCGACGCTGCAGGCGCGCAACGCGGCGATCAAGGAGCAGGTCAACGGGCTGCTCGACAAGTTCCACCAGCAGACCGCTCTGCTGGAGCAGGCGCAGTCCGCCGCCTCGTCCGCGACGGCGACGGTGACCTCCCCGGACGGGCTGGTCACGGCCACCGTGGACGCCACCGGCACCATCACCGAGCTCGAATTCGCGTCGAAGAACTTCCAGCGCACTGATCCGAAGCAGCTCGCCCGAACCGTCCGCGAGACCGTTCACGCCGCGAGCGCGCAGGTCAAGAAGCAGATGGCCGACCTGGTCGCGCCGGTGACCGAAGACCTGCCCGACCTCCCGGACCTCATCGACGGCGCCCCGTCGCTCAAGGGGCTGCTGCCCGAGATGCCGGACCTCTCCGAACCGTCCGCGCCCGCGCAGCCGCCGCGGCTGGAGAGCGCGCCGCAGTCCCGCCTGCCCCGTCGTCGCCCGGTCGACGACGACCCCGATGACGACGCGCCCGACAGCTGGCTCGTGGGAGGTCAAGGCCGATGACCGGCGCGCGCATGGAGCCGGACCGCGTTCGCGGCGGTGCGGCGAAGTTCGACGGGGCCGCCGACGAGGTGGAGCAGATCCTCGACCGGCTGCAGCAGACCCTGCAGGCGCAGGGCCCGTGCTGGGGCAACGACGAGTCCGGCCAGGCGTTCGCCAAGGACTACGTGCCCGGCGCCGACGGGATGACCGAGGCGCTGTCGGCCGTCCAGGAAGCCCTGCACAACCTGCGCGGACAGGTCGAGGGCGCGGCCAACGACTTCGAATCGGTCGACCGGGGCGAAGCCGGCAACATCTCGGGCGCGGGGAGCTGATCGTGGGGCTGGAGATCCCCGACGAGGTCAAGTGGCTGCTGCCGATCGTCGTCGGCGAGAGCTGGCCCGAGGGCGACGAGGACAAGCTGCGCGAGCTGAGCGAGGCCTGGAAGCAGGCCGCGCAGGCGTTGCCCGGCGCGATGGACGCCGGCAACGCCGCCGCCCGCGAGGTGCTCGCGTCCTGGGAGGGCGAGGCCGCGCAGAAGTTCGACGAGACCTGGAAGAAGTTCACCTCCGGTGACGGCGCGGTGTTCAGCTCGCTGGAGGAGTCCTGCAACGGTCTCGCCGAAGCGTGCGACAAGACCGCGCTGGACATCGAGTACACCAAGTACATGATCATCGCGTCGCTGATCATGCTGGCGATCCAGATCGCCGCGATGATCGCCGCGGCGTTCGTGAGCTTCGGCGCCTCCACGGCCGGTGTGGTGCCCGCGCAGCTGGCCACCCGCGCCGCGGTGCAGATGATCTTCCGGCAGCTGGTGCAGAAGCTGGCGCAGCAGGGCGTCAAGAAGGTCGTCCGCGAAGCGCTGGAGAAGGTCCTCAAGGAGGGCCTGCAGAAGCTGATCAGCAAGCAGGCGCTCGGCAACCTGGGCAAGACCGTCGCCATGAACGTCGGCTCGGAGGTCGCGCTCGACGCCGGCATCCAGGGCCTGCAGATGGCCAAGGGCGACCGCGACTCCTGGGACTTCGGCAAGACCAAGGACTCCGCCGTCGGCGGTGTCGCCGGAGGCATCGCGGGTCACCTGGTCAGCGGGAAGGCCGTCAGCGGAGCCGCCGGTGAAGCCGCGTCCAGCAGCGTCCTCGGCCACGCGGCCCGAGGCGCGTCCGAAGGCGCGCTCGGCAGCGTCGGCGAAGCCGCGATGACGGGCCAGCTCGGCGACCTGTCCGCGAGCGACGTGCTGATGGGCGCCTCCAGCGGCGCCGTCGACGGCGGAACCGGAGGAGCCAAGGACGGCTTCTCCGAAGCGGCCGGCGCCCGCAGCGCAGCGGAATCGGCGAGCACGGTGGCCGACTCCGCCGGATCGGCGGCCGAGACCGCGAGCTCGCCGGAGACGTCGGCGGCTCCCCCTGCGGACTCCGGTGCATCGCTGAGCCCGGCCGATTCCGGTGCTGGCACAACGGATTCCGGTTCCAGCGGTGCGGCCGAGCACTCCTCCGGTGGGGGCGAGGCGGTGTCGAGCGGATCGGATTCGGTTGGCTCGGGCGGGGTTTCGACGTCCGAAGGCTCGTCGAGCACGTCCGAGAGCAACGAGCCCGCGGCGACGACGGCGTCCGGCGCTGTGACCGCCGAGCGTCCCGAAACCGCCGGTGCCACAACGGGTTCCGCCGGTGTCGGCTCGGCGATGCCCGGTGCCGCAGCCCAGCACTCCAGCGGCCAAGCCACCCCGCAACCGGGCCAGCAACCGGGCAGCTTCGGAATGCAGGCACCTCCCCAGGGCCCGGGGCCGGGCCAGCCACCGATGGGAGCGGGGCCGCGAGCCGCCGGGTTCGGTCCGACCGGTATGCCCGCGCAGCAGCCGTCGTTCCACCCGAACCAGCAGCAGGGCTACGCCCAGCAGGGGCCTCCGCAGCAGGGCAACTTCGCTCAGCGCGGCCAGCTCCCGCCCCAGGCGGTCGCGCCGGGACCGCAGCACACCGGGCCCGCGCAGCACAGCGCTCCGCCGCAGCACCCGCAGTACGGTCAGCCGAACGGGACCGGACAGCCCGTCGCCCGCCCGGAAAACCCGCGTCCGACCCAGCAGCAGGGATTCCAGCAGGCACCGGCCCACCAGCCACCGCTGTACGGGCCACCCCAGAACCCCGCGCCGAACCACGGTGCGCCTCAGCCGGGCCCGCGCGGCCCGATGCCGCCGCCCGCTCCGCAACAGGGCCCGCCCCGCCAAGCAGGGCCCCCGCGTCAGGGCCCGCCGCAGGCGTTCGCCCAGCCGCCCCACCAGGGACGACAGCAGTTCAGCGCGCCGCCGGCCGACCCCCGCAGTCGGGGTCCGCAGCCGCCGCAGCCGCCGAATTCTGCTCCGCCGCAAGGCCGTCCGGCCGCGCCGGGACCGATGCCGCCGCACCAAGGCGCGATGCGGGGGAGTCTGTCGCCGCAGTCCGGGCCGGTTGCCGATCCGCGGCCGAGCTCCCAGCCGACGCGTGAAGCGCGTCCGGAGACACCGCCGGAGCAACCCGCGCAGCAGGACGCTCCCGAGTCGGACCTGGCCGAGAACACCGGTGAGCTTCCGGAGAACACCGGGCGCGAGAGCGACACGACCGCACCGCACGACGACAAGGCGGACAGCTCCGAGGAGCGCTCCACCGAGGAGCGCGACACCGAGGAAACTCGGACGACTCCCGAGGATTCGCAGCACGCGGACGAGGATCAGAACGACGACTCGAACGAGCCTGCGGAGCTCTCCACTCCTGCCGACACCTACGACGGAGGCCCGTTCGACTGGTCTGATCTGAACGAGCAGCACGGCGCACGGCCTGAGCGGCTGTCCCCGCTGGCCAAGGACCAGAGCCTCGACTTCTGCCTGGATCCGAACTACCGCGCCCCGAAGGAGTCCGTCGACGCCCACGAGGCCTCGTTGAGCGCGGGGCGGATGGAAGATGGATCCGACCGCACTCGCCGTGCCGCGATGGCGCAGGTCGTCAACGAACGCTTCGCGGCGAACCCGGAGCTGCGGTCGGTGAGCAAGAGCGGTGCGCTGGCCGTTCACTCCTACACCGCGCACGACGTCTTCGGGCCCCTCAACGCGGCGACCCGCTTCGGGACGATGAGCGAGACACAGCGGCACCAGCTCAGAGCCATCGTCTCGGGCATGAACGAGCAGCCGCGGTTCGAAGGCCGGGCGGTGCGCGGCATGAGCCTCGGCGACGTGAGGGCAGCGGAACTCGCCGCTGCGCACTACGTGCCGGGTGAGGTCACGGTCGAGCCCTCGATCACCAGCATGTCGATGGACACCGACACCAAGTCGGGATCCGACTACGTGAGTGACTTCGAGCTGCAGGTCGACTCGAAAACGGCGCGAATACTGCAGGGCCTGGCCAGTCAGGTGGGCGAGCGCGAGGCGGCGCTGATGCCGATGTCCCAGCTCTACGTCCACAGCAAGGAGCTGGTGACCTACTTCGACAAGCACAACAACGAGCTCCAGAAGTGGGTGATCAAGGCCGAGGAGATCGTTCCCGGCGATCCCCGCTACCTGAGCCAGGAGGAGGCCTCGAGCAGGGTCACCGAGCGCCAGCGCCGGAGCTTCGGCGAGGAGTTGATGGTCGGCGCGCTGCGCGGTGATCACATCGACCGGGCGCTCAGCGGTGAGAGCACAACGGACTCCACCACTTCCGGTGGAGCCGACGCGGGTCGCTCCACAACGGACGGTGAAAAGCGCTCCGACGAAACGCAGTCCACGAAGGATGCCGACAAGCCGTCCATCAGATCGATGCTCGACGGTGAGGACACGCCGGAGCCGGGCGTGCAGACCCACGACGGTGAGGTCCTGCCGCAGCCGGGCGACGCGCAGCACCTCCAGCCGGGCGACGACCAGGTCCCGCCATTGCCGACGAAGGACGACGGAACCCCGGACTGGGAGGTGCTGTCCAACGCGACGCCGCCGGTCACGACCCTTCCGGCGATCCACAGCGGCACCGCGCAGGTGCAGCACGGGATGTCCTACGTGGCCGCGAACCACCCCGAGCTGCCGAAGGTCAACCCGAACTTCTACACGCCCGAGGCCTGGGATCGAGGCTGGCAGACGAACTGCTCGAAGTGCGTGGTGAACTACGCGAAGCGGCTGCTGGGCATCGACGAACCCGTGGAATCGGTTCTTCCGGACGACCTCCCGAAGGAAGACCGGATCGGCTGGATGGCCGGGGAGCTGAACTCCCAGTGGGAGCCCCACCGCAGCTACGACAGCGTCATCCACCGGATGAGCCAGCAGCCCGTCGGCTCGCACGCCTCGGTGTACGTCTCCTACGAGATCCCTCCGGCCACCCCGGACGGAGACCCCGTGACCGCGGCGCACGTCGCGATCGTGACGAACACGCCGGACGGCGTTGCCTTCATCGACCCGCAGAGCGGGCACCTGATGAACCTGCCCTATCCGCCGAAGATGTTGTCCTTGCTGCCCTTCGGTTCCGAGAACCCGGAGACACCGGGAACCAGCGACACGAGTGCAGCCGCTGCCGACAACCTCACGCCGGTTCAAGCCAAGCCCGATCGGAGTGAGGAACCGGAAGCTGAAGCGCGTGCCGAGGAGGAGCCACCGCTCTCGGCAGACGACACGACGGCGGAACCTCAGCGCGGAGTGGAACCGGATGAGGACGAGAGCGACTCGAACACCGAGGAGGATTCGGACTCCCCGGCAGCTGAGCGGTCATGGCGTCAGGACGGCCCGTGGCTGGGGCAACACGTGAACCCGCTCCGCACGGTTCCGGAGCAGGAGGACGACTTCGCCCCGGGGCCATTCGCCGATGAACGGATCGTTCCCACGGTCGAACCGACGGACCCATCGCACCCCGGCACCCAGCCTTCCGGCTCGATGCCGGATGCGCCCGGAACTGCCGGCTCCGGTGCCGGTTCGGCCTCCGGTCCTGGTGGTGCGGGTGCAGGCTCGTTCCCACCTGGCGCCAGTGCTTTCAACCGGTCGATGACCGGGGAGCTGAACCTCGGTGACCTCGCTGCGGGACCGCCGCCGGTTGACTCCTCGCGGACCGGCTCGATCCCGTCGATGAACGCGTCCACCGGTGCTGATGCGCAGAGCTCGATCGACGGCCCGGCGAGCACCGGTTCGACGGGCGGTTCCTCCGGTCAGCAACCGACCACCCCTGCCGGAGGTGCTGCGCCCGGTGCGCCGAGTGGAATGGCTCCGGGCGGGAGCAGCGGGACCGGTGGAACCGAATCCGCCCCGGCTGCCGGAGGAAACCAGCCAGGCCTGGCGTCCGGCGGCTCCAGCGCTCCCGTGGGCGGTGCCGGGTTCCCCGCTCAGGGCAAGGGCGGCGCTGCCTCGTCGAACCACGAAGGGCGCTCGCACGAGGTCGGTTCGGTCACGCACAACCGGGAGATCGCGATTCCGCGTGACGTGGCGGCCCTGTACCTGGGCAACCACGAGCCGACGACGTTGCTGCCCGACGACGGACGGCAGGTCTTCTTCCGCAAGGACGCCGTGGTCGACCTGGGCGGGGGTGCGCTCGACGAACTTCCGGGTTCCGCGCTCCGGCTGCGCTACGAGGCATCCGATCCGAGCGGGGTCGGGATCCCCTTCGACGCCGACGAGATGCGCGACGACGAGTTCGTCGGCAGAGCCGAGATCTACACCGACGGCTCCGACGGCTCGGAGCTCGTCCTCGGTACCTTCGAGGGCGGGGCGTGGAACCCGACTCCGGAGGGAACCCGCTGGTTGAACGGCACGCAGGAACGCAACGACGGATCGGGAAGGACGCGCTGATCGTGGAGAAGGCCGAGGCGATCGAACTCGTCGAGCGGTGGCTGCGTGCGCAGGGGCTGGAGATCGGCGTGCCCGGTGGCCGCAAGGTCGAGCCGGACGGTGTCCGCCTCAGCGCAGAGGGCTGGCGCGTTCCCTTCAACACGACCGAAGCGGTCGACACGGGAAACCACCTTGAGGCGATCGTCCCGTTCCCGATGTGCGTGGTCACCGAACCCGATGGTGAGCTGCGGCTGGTGAACACCACGCCGTACCCCGGTTTTTCGACCCCGCTGACCTGGCCGGGTGAGCCGCGGCGGTCGGAGATCATCGATCCGGAGTACAAGGCGGACGGGTTCTTCGGCATGGGTGTGCCGAAGAACAAGGTCGCGGGCTGGAAGATCACGCATCCAGATGGGACGACCGAGGACAAGGTCAATCCGGAATACAAGCCGGGCCCTCAGCGCGCAGGGTTGCCCAAGCCGGCGAACCACCTCGAGAAGCTGCTGAACTACGTCGCGCTCAAGCATTTGCCGCATCGCAACGTCGTGTTCGGCATGATGCGTTGCGACATCTTGATCCCGGGCGAGCCGGATTCGCCGCCGGAGCAGCGGCTGGTCATGAACGGCTACAGCTCGCCGCGGCACATGCCTCAGGCCACGACGTGGTGGCGGATGACGATCGCCACCTTCGCCGACCGCTATCCGGGGTCGGGTTTGGCGATCAATTCCCAGTCGTGGCCGTCCATGACGATCAAGGGCTCTGAGCTCACCGAGGTCTACGAGCACATGCGGCAGCCCCACACGGTGATGAAGAGCGTCACTGAGGGCATCAAGCCGGGTGAGGTCGTGTTCGAGGAGGAACCCGGGCTCTCCGACGCGTGGGAGGCGAAGCGGACCGAGCTCCAGCAGCGCTTCGGACTGGAGCACCCTCCGTCCATCACGCCCAAGGCGATCGTGGAGGCCCGCGCCAGCGGTCATGGGATGACACCGGAGGAGCAGGAGAGGCACCTGCTCGGCCGGGCCTGGGTGTCGTACAACGTCCCTCGCACCACCTGGTCCCAGGAGGGGCGGGCGGCCGACGACATCTCCGGGCAGGAATGGCCTGCGGACCTGCGCGCGAACGGCCTGGTGGTGCGGCACGACCCGATCGGCCGGGTGCGTCCGCTGGTCGACTTCTTCGGCAAGGTCCCGCACGTGGGCGGCAGTGATCCCGTCAAGTCCTGGCACTCCGTGGTCGGCGCCTACGTCGGGTTCGCGCTGGGGGAGGCGCTGGGCGCGGCGGTCGACGGCTTGACCTGGCCGCAGATCCAGCAGCGCTACGGCCCGCACGGAATCCCGGACATGCAGACGGTTTTCGAGCGCCCCGTCCAGAGCGGCTGGCTCACGCAGTGGCTGATGTTCATCACCGAAGGCGCGGTGCGCGGGGCCAAGCGGGGCGACGTGCTGAGCCCTGAGGTGATGCGCTCGGCGTTCGCCCGCTGGCTGGTCACGCAGGGGATGCCGTGGCAGCAGGCCGCCGGTCCGCTGGCGGGGGACCACCCGCAACCGGACGGCTGGCTGCTGCGCGTGCCCGAGATGCACGTCCACCGCGGTGCGTCACCGCAGCTGATCGAGGTGGTGCGCGCGGCGGTCGCCGACCCGGCCCAGAGCACGCTGACCGGTCCGCTGCAGCTGATCTGGGCGCTGCCGGGCGCGGTCGCCGAGACGGATCTCGCCGCATCTGGGGGATTCAACCGGACCGGGGTCGACGACGGCGCCACGTACGCGCTCCGCTTGCTGTTCCAGCGCATGTTCCGCAAGGAGACCGTCCCCAATCCGATCTGGCTCGATCTCCGACAGGTGATCGAGGAGAACCTCCAGGCCAAGACCTCGGGCGAGGCCGCGGCCGCCGAGACGATTCAGGACGTCAACCAGCGCTGGAAGCAGTACTTCGTCTACGACATCGACCTGGTCGAAGGAATCGGCAACGGCACGGACACCCTCTCGGTGCTCGGACGCGCCGTGTTCGCCGCGGCCCGCCGCGAGTACGACCCGGAAATGGCGCTGAAGGGCGCGGTCAACCACTCCGGCAACAGCGCCCTCACCGGCGCTCTCGCGGGCGCCGTCCTCGGAGCCCGACTCGGCGTCGCCGGCCTCCCCAGCAAGTGGGTCGACGCGTTGGACACCCGCGACCTCCTCGAAGAACTCGCCGACCACGCCTACTGGCACTTCGCCATCCGCAACCCCCACCGGATCAACGAAAAGGACTGGAACCTCCGCTACCCGGCCTGGTGACGCGATCTGGGTGGGTGACAGTTTTCATGAAAACTGTCACCCCACCTGGGGAGGGTGCAGTTTTCATGAAAACTTCGTCATCCCAGGTCAGAGCCAGTTTCGGCGTTTGAAGATCGCGTAGAGGCTCAGGCAGACCGCGAGCATGAGCACGATCGCGAACGGGTAGCCCAGCGTCCAGTGCAGCTCCGGGATGATGTCGAAGTTCATCCCGTAGACCGTGCCGATCAGGGTCGGGGCGAACAGGATCGCCGCCCACGAGGAGATCCGCTTGATCTCCTCGTTCTGCGCGTAGCTGGCCTCGGTCATGCGCTTCATCTCCTCGTTCTGCGCCTGGGTGACCAGCGTGGCGTTGACGGTGAGGATGTTGTCGAGCATCTGCCGGAAGCCGTCGACGCGCTCGGCGACGGTCGTGGCGTGGTCGGCGACGTCGCGCAGGTAGCGCTGCAGCTCCTCGTCGATCTCGTACTTCTCGAACCCGGCCTCCAGGCTGCGCAGGATCGACAGCAGCGGCCGGGTGGCGCGCTGGAACTCGATGACCTCGCGGGAGAGCTCGTAGATGCGCCGCGACACGTGCGGGTCAGCGCCGAACACCTCGGTCTCGATCTCGTCGATGTCGTTCTGCAGGCCCGCGATGACCGGTGCGTAGCCGTCCACGACGTGGTCGAGCACCGCGTAGAGCACGGCTTCCGGGCCGCGTCGCAGCAGCTCCGGATCGGCCTCCATCCGCCGCCGCACCACCGACAGGTCGGGGGCCTGCCCGTGCCGCACGGTCAGCACGAAGTTCGGGCCGATGAACAGGTGCAGCTCGCCGAAGCTGACCTCCTCGACGTCGTCGAGGTAGGTGGCCGCGCGCAGCACCACGAACAGCGTGTCGCCGTAGCGCTCGATCTTGGGCCGCTGGTGGGCGACGATCGCGTCCTCGACGGCCAGCTTGTGCAGGTCGAACTCCTCCGCGGCGGCCAGCAGCTCCTCCTCGGCCGGCCGGTAGAGGCCGATCCAGGCCATCGCGCCGTCCGCGCCGGGCAGCTGCCGGTAGGTCTCGCCGAGGCTGGGCGGGGTGGCGATGCGGACGCCGTCGCGGTAGATCGCGGTGTCGATCAGCGGCCGGTCCGCCAGCGGGCGCTCGTCCCGGGCGCGCGGGTCCATCGAGTGCTCGGGCGCCGCGTCCTGACGGGTCACCGGCTCGGGTTTGCTGCCGCGCCTGCGCAGCGGGCGAGGGCGCCATTCCGGCACGGGGACCTCCCGAGGTCGTCGGGGCAGGCGATCGGGTCGAGCGTACCCAGCGGTGACGGCGGCGCGCTGGCCCCGGAACCGCCGAAGCCGCCGGGACCGGGCAGGTCACGGCGGCTTCGCGTGGCGTCGATCAGGGCTTGCGTGCGACTCCCGCCCAGACCACGGAGTCGTTGGGGCTGTCGAACTCGACCACGGGCGCGTTCTCGCCGGATTCCTCCGGGTGCCACAGCGGGGTCCAGGTGCAGCCCGGATCCACCAGCTCGTAGTCGCCGAACAGCTCCTCGATCTCGGCCTGCGGACGCCAGATCACCGGCGTCGCCGACTTGTCGTACATCTTGCCGAAGTCGGCCATCTCCTGCTTGCGGCTGTCCGGCACGTCGTCGGCGGTGCCGTGGGTGATCACCAGGTAGGAGCCCTGGGGCAGCAGCTCGCGGAACCGGGCGACGGACTGCGGGCCGATGTCGGTGCCGTCGTGACCGGGCTGGGTCACGTGCAGCACGGCGAGCAGCAGTAACGCCACCGGCTGCTCGATGTCGATGACACCGCTCTCCTCGATCTGCTTCCACAACCGGTCGGGTTCGCGAAGATCGGCGTGCAGCACGGTGTGCTGATCGGTGACGTCCTCCTGCTCCAGCAGGATGCGCGAGTGCGCCACGGCGACCGGCTCGTTGTCGACGTAGACCACGCTAGCGTCGTCGACGATCTCGTCGGCGACCTGGTGGGTGCTGCCCATCGTCGGCACGCCCGAGCCGATGTCGATGAACTGCCGGATGCCCTGCTTGCTGAGGTAGCGCACCACGCGGTGCAGGAAGAGCCGGTTGGCTTTGGCGGCGGCCGCGACGAACGGGTAGCGCTCCAGCGCCTTCTCGCCGAAGACCCGGTCGACCGCGTAGTTGGCCTTGCCACCGAGGTAGTAGTCGTAGACCCGGGCGACGTTGGGGTGCTCCAGGTCCACGCCTTCCGGCGCGAACATATCCGCCCTCGACTGACTCACGGTTTCTACCCCTTCGCGGTACCCGTACTTCCATGACGGACCGTGTCGATCACGTCACGCTGAACTGAGGCCGTAGTCTGCCACCGAACGGGTGTCCGGTCATGCACCCATCGGGTTGATTCCATTCAGTTACCGTGGGGAACGAAATACCTCGTCGGGGGACTGGCGCGGCGTGCTCGCCGGTCGATCCGGGGCCCGAAATCGACGAATCGTTCACTTCGAATTCGCATTCGACCCGCTTTGATCGATTCCGAAGCGCAACGCATCCGAAACGGATCATCGAGGCCCGATCGGCGGTTCCGCCGCGCGCCGACCCGGACGAGCATCGAGGACGGTCGATGTGAGAATCTTGGTGCGACCGGCGATGTTCCAGCGTGGGGGCGTCCCGGTCGACCAGCATCGCCCGTCCGCACGCTGCGGACCGCCGGCCGGATAACGATCCAGGGTCGAAATGTGCGATGTCGCCCCTGCTCGGCGCGCGGCCGACGGTTCCGGTGCGGATGATTCGTACCGAGCCCGGTGGCGCGCAGCCGCTTCAGGGCCCGACCTCGCCGGCTGATTCGATCGATTTCCGACCGAGACGAATTCGTGATGCGAATTGGCGCAACGGTTCGCCGTTGCGCTCCGTCCCTCGAATGCAGGTGGTCGTTCGAGGGGACTGACACAGAACGGGGGAGTCAGATGTCCGCACCAGGGATCGGCAAGGAACCGCACATCACGCTGCCGGACCTCACTTCGGTCAGCAAGCTGCCGAAACCGATCAAGGCAGTCGTGTACTTGATCATCATGTCGGTGCTGACGGTGGCCGCCATCGGGGCGCTGATGGCCACCATCGCGATCATCGGTCAACTGTCCGGGGCGTTCGACGTCTTCCGCCTGCTGGGCTGAAGACCGACACCTTCCCGAAGGCCCGGCGTCCCCCACAGGCGCCGGGCCTTCGTCATGCCCGGCGCCGATCACTGCGGTCGCGGGACGGGGGAGCGGCCCCGATACTCGGGCGTCCCGGAAAGTGCCGCAGGCGGAGGTGCAGGTGATGAGCAGACCGATCGCGACCACTGTCCTCGCCGTGGCCCTGCTCGCCTGCCCGGGCGCCCCGGGAGCACCGTCCACGCTGAGCGGCCGCGAAGATCTTCGGCAATTCCCGCACGATTCCGGAAACCGGCACGCGCCCGCGGAATATGCCGATCCGGCAGGATTTCCGCAATGCGCCGCGGCACTCGGCCCCCGCGCTCTCGGAAGCGAAGAACAACGCGCTCACCTGTGCGAACAGCCCGTGATCGAACCACCCGAGCGATGATCGAAGACTCCGCTCGCCAAGATCGGTAGACCAGCCGACGCAACACCCGTGCGCTGCGGTTTCCACCGTTCCGACCAACACCCCGATGGGCCGTCCGGCCGGAACACCCGGCGACCCCGCTCCGTCACACCCTCGATACGATCGCCGATACCGAGCACCCCACGGGGCAGTAGCTCAGCTGGTCAGAGCAGCGGACTCATAATCCGTCAGGTCGTGGGTTCAAGTCCCACCTGCCCCACATTTACGCTGGTCAGAATGTGATTCTGCGATCTTTCCAGCGGGCAGCGTGCACTTTACGTGCACAAAACCTCAGATCACTCTGATCTGCACGCGGCATCGAGGATATCCGCAGCTTCTCGAGAGCCCGCGCTTGTCCGTGTACACGTCTTGCGTGATCGACGGACGGGTCGGTTCCGCCCGTACGCTCCCCCTCGTGAGCACTGAGCGCGGGGCGTGGAAGACCTACGGGGAGCGGCTGGTCTATGACAACCGGTGGGTTCGGTTGGGACTGGCCGATGTCGAGGCTCCGAACGGTGAGCGGTGGGAGTACCACGTGGTGCACCTGGCGCGGATCGCTATTGCTTTGATCGTTGATGAGCAGGACCGGGCGTTGATGCTGTGGCGGTACCGGTTCCCGACCGAGCAGTGGGGTTATGAGCTGCTGGGCGGCATGGTCGACGACGGTGAGGCCTCGGCGGGGACTGCGGCTCGTGAGGCTGTCGAGGAGAGCGGGTGGGAGCCCATCGGGGATGGCGAGCACCTTGTGACTTTCGAGCCGTTGCCGGGACAGGTGACCGCGCCGATCGATGTGTACCTGTGGCGCAGCGCGAAGCACATCGGCGAGCCGACCGAGACTGAGGAAGTCGGGCGGGTCGAGTGGGTGCCGTTGGCTCGTGTCCCGGAGCTGGCGCAGCGACAAGAGCTGCTCGGCTCCGGGACGTTGGTCGCGCTGCTCTACTACCTCACGTCACACGGCACTGGTGCGGGGAAGCATCAGCCCATCCAGGCGCCGTAAGTGCCCGTCCGCCTTGATCCGAGACGTTGATGGCGTTGCGATCCAGCACTTCCCAACCGGCGCTGCGGCTCGCTGCTCCCGCCTACTTCCGGAGGGGTTGTTTCAACCCGGTCGATCGGACCGCACAGCTGATCGGTCGTCCCGAAGTCGGTTGTTCAGCTCGTCGAGCTGCTGCGTGATCTCCCGCAGATGCCGTTCGATCGCGTCGAGGCGCGTCGGCACGTCGTCTTCCGGGAAAACCGGGTCGTCGACGGCGGGAGGTGTGTGGCCTTCCAGCAGAGAAAGCAGGTGCCGGGGGTGCCATTCGAGCGCGAGTGACAGCGCTTCCAACGTCCGCGTGCTTCTGCGGCGGATGACTGTGTGCCGCTGCAACTCGCGCACCGTCGCTTGCGATACCTGCGCGCGCTTCGCCACGTCACGTTGCCGCAAGCCCAGCTCGTGCGTTCGCTGATCGATCGCGCGAGCGACCGCAGCCCAATCCTCCGACACGTATTCCTCCGCGATCCGCTTCGACGCCGAGATTAACGCCTCCACGCGATTTCGCGGTTGTCCCTCAGCTCAGAGGTGCCCGGTTTCCCGTCCCGCTTGTGGTCTCCCGGCCACCTCGTCGAACCCGTCCCGAGCTGACTCCGTCGCGCCGTCGACGACACCCGGGCTCTTTCGCTGTTCCTCACGAAGCATCGCCGTGACGGACTCGAGCAGGCTGGTGATCCCGGTGAAGTCGATCTGATCAGCTCGCCCGGATCCGACCTCGAAGGCGAGATCGTCGAGCAACCATTGAGTCTTGCGCAGCAGCACGGCCAGAGCGGCCGACCGGGTCGTCATGACTCGCTCGCCACGAGCAGATGCGCACTCTCATTGCAGCTGGCGCAGGTCTCCCACAACCACGCCAGTTCGCTTGGCTCGGCGACCTCGACGGACCGGCCGCACAGCGTCTCGATCTGCTCGGACACCGGAAAAATCCCAATGAGTCGGCGTCGGTCGGTTGTTGCGTGTCGCTTCCCCTCTGCGAGTGTCCAGCGAAACGGGTGCATGGCGGTTCCTGTACGTCGATGCCTGTCCAGTGCGGACGTGGCCCGTGCCCGATCGGGGGCAGCGGCACGGGCCACGCCCGGGAGTCCGGCGACGGTGCCGAAGCGCGGAGAGGGCGCCGCCGCCGGACTGATGTGTGACCAGCCGGCATGCGGCGTGTCTCACTGAAATGAGCTTCTCGACGCGCCAATATTGGCGGAACGACATCAACACGACATGCGGACGACATGCGCGAGTGGACGGGGGAGAGACGCGGTGCGATCGCCTCGCACGGTGCTCGAACAGAAGATCAGGGAACGACGCCAGACCCTCGAGGAGTTCACCGAGTACGCAGAACGCTTCGCCCGCGAGCACGACGAACCCGGAACACTCAGCCTGCGCCACCTGCAACGGCTGATCACGGGACGCGGCCCCAACGGACAGCCGCTCGGCCCCGTTCGAGCGGTGACAGCACGCCTGCTTGAACGGATCTTCGGGCTGTCGATCGACGAACTGCTGTCACCGCCCCAGTGCGACGACGAGACCGCCGAACTGCGACAGATGCTCGACGCGTCGCGTCGAATCGACGGCACCCTCCTGGACCTTCTCCGCGGACAGCTCGACTCGATACGGCGCATCGACCGGCAACTCGGCGCCGTCGTGGCATACGAGGAGGTCGGGGCCAAGGCGAGTCAGGTCGAGAAGCTCTTCACCCACAGCTTGCCCGGGAACACCCGCCAGCAACTCGCCGTCATCCTCACCGAACTCCACACCCTCGCAGGCTGGCAAGCCCTCGACCTCGGCAAGATGCACCACTCATGGCAGCACTACGAGCGGGCGAAACATGCTGCACGAGAGACCGGAAGCGAGTCGTACGAGATCCACGCATCCGCTGAACAGGCCTTCGTGCTTCTTGACCTCGGTGAAACCGAGAAGGCTGTAGCTGTGCTGGGCGCGATGCAGAGGCGGGCGAGCTCTGGGTGTCCACAGCTCCTGCGTTCCTGGCTCGCTGCCGCATATGGCGAGGCACTCGCTGCACATCATCAACCATGCGAGAGTCTCGGTGCGTTCGATGACGCCGCTGAACTCCTCCGGGGCGAGTCGATCGACACGGGCGGCCCGTATGTGGTTCTCAATCCTGTGCACCTCGATCGCTGGCGGGGCCACGCACTCGCCACCTTGGCGGACCCAGCTGCGGTCGAGGTTTTGTCGCGCGTACTGATTGAACTCGACCCGAATCTCACTCGCGCCGAAACTGCATTACGCGTGGATCTCGCTGTGGCGTTGACGTCCGTAGGTGAAGGAAACGCGCTACAAACTGAAGTGGACCGAGCGAAGCGCCTCGCCAACGCCATTGGTTCGGTCCGCCAGCAACGAAGACTTTCTTCGCTGTAAGCGGCACTTGTGGTGCGGGCCTGGGCCCCGTTGACCTGCCAGATCATCTCTAGAGAAGTTCTGCTGCCTTCGAGGCGGGAAGATATCAATATTGAGTATTGAGTGTGACGGTGGTGAGTATTGCTACGGCAAGCAGTGCGAGATAGATCCAGAGTGCTGGGCGGCTTGAGCGGTGTTCGCTGGCGGCGATGGCACTGAATCCGATCGCGCCGAGGATTCCGTAGATGACGGCTCCGATGGTGGCGAAGCCGGCCTCTACCGTGATTCGGGTGGCGAAGAAGAGGGCTGACCCGGTCAAGGGGATGACGACGAGCCAGACGAGGATTGCCAGTGCGAGAAGGAGCCAACCTACGACGGTCCCGGCAGTTGCGGGCTTCGTGGCGTCGATTTTCATCAGTCAGTTTCCCTTGCCGTGGTTGGCGACGATGCGAGCCATCCCATCAACGGACTCATCGTATGTCCAGTAGTCGCCGTGGTAGGACCAGTCGTGGACCGGGAGCTCCTGGCCGCCGAAGCTCGGATCCGATGGGTTCCGGCCGAACCAGTGATCATCGGTGGTTTCAAGACGGCCGTAATCGGCCGGGTCCGGCGATGGGGTGAAGTAGTCGATCACATCGAGATTGGCCGTGCCCGACCAGACTCGGTTCGGATCAACGCCGAGTTCGCTGGCGTGATCGACGCCGACGCCGGGGGAGCCGAGGAACACGATGTTGTCCGCGTGGATGCCGTGATCCCGTGCGGCGTACCCGACCTCCGTAGTCCCGTACGAGTGCCCGATGACCGTGTTGTTGCTGGGCTGGTCGAGTTCGTGGCTGACGCGCAGCCCTTCTTGGAACTCCGAGAGTCCGCGGCTTCCTTCCTCGGCGAAGCGGCCATTGGCGGCGTCCGGGAGGCTCGGTGGTGACTCGTACCCGGCGTAGGTGATCGAGGCGAAGGACTGGTTGGGTTCGAGCGCCTGGGCGCGCTGCATGACCTTGTCGGCGTCAGTCGAGTAGTTCATGACGTCGCCGAGGTCGGAGTAGGTTCCCGGCACAGTCGTCATGACGTTCTGCGCTGTGTCCGGATTACCGTTCGCAATGATGGCTTGTCCGCGGCCACCGCTCGCAGTCGCATCGATGCCCAACAGGTAGTGGCCGGGCCGGTGTGCGGTCGCATCGAGCTGCTTGAGGCCGGCAAGTGACTCCTCGAGCTGTTCCTTTTGCGTCTCCAGCCGTTCCTTCTCGGCGGCCAGACCATCACCAGGACGGATGTCGGCGATTCGCTGCTGCACAGCACGGTACTTCGATTCCAGAGCCTGACGCTGGCTGGCGAGCAGCGACAAGTTGGCCTCGTGCCGGACAGTGGTGGGCAGGCCGTTCCCGTTCCCGATCATCTGAGGGAATCGGTCCATCAGGTCGCCTCGTTGTGCTGTCGACAGCGAATCCCAGCAGGCGCGTGTTGCTGCAGGTCCCTGCGCAGTGGCCTGCTCGAAGATGCCCTTCGTCGCCTCGGCAGCGCGCGTCTCCATCGTGGTCGCGGCGCCCGCGAGCGTCATACCCGCCGGGCTGGATGGGTTCGTGCCGGCCTGTTCCCACGCTCCGGCCTGGGAGATCAGGCCCATGTCGTTCTTGGCCGCATCCATTGCGCGGACGAGCTCGGCGTGTGCCGAGCGCTCCATATCGCGTGCTTGAGTCACAGTGGCTTCAGCTTCCGCATAGGCGGCTTCCGCCTGCGCATGCTTCGCTCGTGCCGCCTCGCTTTGGGCCTGAGGAGGCTGCGTGCCGCTCCCGGGGATCGCGTTCGGGTCTGCTGCGGGAAGCGGTTTCGGTGGATAGATCAGGTCACGGAGCACGATGAGACCGCCATCGTTGGCGACCTGCTTCGCCTGCTCCATCCGTGACTTCACAGTGTCGATCTCGTCGCACCACCCTTCGACAGCGGTAGCGACTCGGCGGAACACCCCCGCGAGTGCGTCACCGTCACCGCCCTGTTGAGACGTCCAACCCTGGAATGCCTCCGAGGCGGCTCCGTCCCACTCAGACGCCGCTTGGTTCCGAGCGTCGAAAGTACCTGTAGCGACCTTCTCGACACCGCTGCCGAGTTTGTTCACCTTTTGCGCGTAGTCGCGCATCGCGCCGGGGTTCCCGGCAACCCATGTGTTCAGCACGATCGATCAGCGCCCCACCTGCTCGAACATCCCGGCGTTGCCGTCGTCCGCGCCGCTGTAGGTCGCCTTGTTCGCGTCCAGGTCCGATGCGCCGTGGTGCACGGTCTCCACGAATCCGGCGGCGACCCGCAGCAGATCGGCTGTCGTCGCGGAAACCGCCGCGCTCGACGGCCCGGCATCGCCAGGCGGCAGTGGTTGAGCGCTCCCCAGCTCGTCGGTCGACCGTTCCAAGTCGCCAGCCATCACGCCGAGCCTGGACGGCTCGATCCGCAACACCAACTTGGCCCCTCTCCGCAAAGGTCACGTTGTGTCAGTGCCCGGGACGATAACCCGCCTGACCTGCGGAGGACTCCGGAGTTCTACTCATTCTCGGCCGTCGCCACTCGAACAGAGCAGCAGTAGAAGTGCGCTCGTGACTAGGGCTACGGGGATGGCGGACGGATCGCCGGGTGCGGGACTGGGTGTGCGCTGCCGTGGAGGATGTGTGCAGCAGCTTGATCTGCTGGCTTTGGTGTTGCGGCGGTGATCCGGTGGGCGTTGGTGCCATAGTTCTTCGCATGGGTGAGGGCGACGTGGCTGGTGGGGTTGATGGGCAGGTCGCGGAGGCGATGGCGGCTGAGCGGGAGTCGTTGAGCAACGCGTGCCGGTCCGATGCGCAGCGTCTCGGGCGGCTGCTCGCGCCTGACTTCCACGAGTTCGGTTCGTCCGGTGGGGAGTTCGGGCGTGAGGTGGTTGATCTCGTTGCGGCGGCGACGGATCCGGAGGACGAGCCGATCCGGGTGGAGAACCTGCGCGGGTGGCTCATCGCCGACGGTGTCGTGATGCTGAAGTACACCAGCGAATCCGCGGGACGGCGGTCGAACCGCACCTCGTTGTGGCGTCGCGTGGCCCCGGGGCGCTGGCAGATGTTTCATCATCAGGGAACACCGGTGGCGACCTGAGACGTGGCGCCCGCAGCGGACGGCAGGCCAACCGGGTGAGTCTCCACCCCGTGGATTGAAAATCTGTCGTGACTACTCACGGTGTCCGCTCGGATACGGCAAAGTGAGTGGGTGGCAGAGGAATCCAAGATCCACAACGAATCCAGCGGGCCCGCCAGGAACAACATCCAGATCGGCATCAACTACGGCAAGGTCTCGGTGGGCGCCGTGGGGCCGTTGGACTTCGATGAGGTGCATGACCGGCTGCTTCACGTCCTTGCGCGCTCGGTGGCTAAGGCAAGCAAGGACGAGCTTGCGCGGTGGGAGCTGGGCGGTAGCGATGTGCTGTCGGTGCGTTGGAGTGCCGCGGACGACGGCCTTGTTGACCATCCGGACAAGATCCAGTCGGATGGAACCCCTGGGCAGCTGGATGGGGAATTCGGGTCGATTCGGCAAACCTTTGAGAGCGTTGAGTCTCAGCGGTTGGTGATCCTGGGGCGCGCTGGTGCGGGTAAGACCGTGCTCGCACGCCGGTTGATCTTGGATCTGATTGCTGAGCGCCGTGCCCCGGTGCCGGTGTTGTTCAGCCTCGGTGGCTGGGATCCTGAGGTCCGGCTGAAAGGCTGGCTGGAAGGACGTCTCGTGCGTGACCACCCGATTCTCGGTGCGGAAGACGTGGCCAGGCGGAGCATGGCGCAACACCTCTTAGATCGCGGATCTATTCTCCCGGTCCTGGATGGTTTTGACGAGATACCCGAAAGCCGCCGGAAACGAGCGATTCGTCAAATCAGTTCTCTGGATCTGCCGTTCGTGTTCACCAGCAGGCCGAGTGAATACTCACGAGCTGCTCGTGAGGCGCGACCCATCAGCCGTGCGGCTGCCATCAAAATTCACGAACTCGCCTCTGGCGAGGCTGAGCGCTACCTGTCGTCTAGTACTGCCGTGGGTCGTTCTCCTGGCTGGGCGGAGGTGTTCAAAGCGCTGAACGGCGTTCCGGCCGGCTCTGAGAAGCCGGCTCTCGCTCATGTCTTGACCAGTCCGCTGAACGTCACGCTCGCTCGCGCCATCTACAACGACGGGGGAAGGGAACCAAAGGAGCTCCTTGAACGATTTCACACGGTTGGGGAGATTGAAGAGCATCTGTGGAGCTCCTACCTTTCCATAGCCTACCTGCGCGATGGTGGTCCGAGGGATGAGGGGTGGGATCCGGATCTTGCGCGCGAATGGCTTGGTAGCTTAGCCGAGGGGCTCGTTCGTCGGGGCACTCTTGATTTGATGTGGTGGAGTCTCCCTGCTTCTCTTTATCGAGGCACTCGAGTTCTTGTTTTTGCGGTTGTAGTTTCTCTCGCCGTGGGGTCCGCGGGATTGGTCTTCCTGAGTGACGGTGTTCTTTTTGCAATCGGTGGCGGGCTGGCGGTCGGGCTTGCCGGCGGCCTGGTCAATGAGAAGAGGTTCCCTCGTGGTGGTCCTGTGCGCGGTCCTGAGAGGTTGCGGCTCAGGATGCGGTGGAAACCGTCGAAAAGCGCTCCCCGGTCGGGGCAGCGGCAGGGGGCGCCAGATTTCGCTGACGGATTTCAGTTCGGGCTCCTCAACGGGTTAGGGCTCACAATTCTGAGCCTCGCCATGGGAGTGCCGAGCTTCGGGATCCTGAACTATTATATGCTTGAGCCTGAATTCGGGGTTGCTCTCGACCCGGTGCACAGTGCCGTGGATGGAATCCTGGCCGGTCTGTTCGTGGGGGGAATCAGTGGTCTCGTTTTCGGTATCGGCAACTTCCTCGTTGCGATCTTCGGGGAGGGGAACGACTCGCACGAGATTGACTCGTGGGATTTCTTGAAGATTGACCGCGCTGTCGCGCTCGTGCGAGCGGCCGGTGCGTTTCTCGCGTTCGGCATCACGTACGGGGCGGTGTCCATTCCCGTGCTCGGAGTCTTGCCCGGGGCTGCTCTCGCGCTCGTCAACGGGTTCTGCATCGGAGTGGTCCGATTGGCGATCTCGCCCTGGGGAAACTGGATTCTCTTCACGCGTCTTTGGTTGCCGCTGACCGGGCGGATGGCGTGGCGTCCCAGGAAGTTCCTGGAACACGCCTACGAGCGTCAAGTGCTGCGCAGGACCGGTGCTGTGTTCCAGTTCCGCCATTCTCGCCTGCAGGACCATTTGGCTGATCGAGGTTGAACGGGAGATCCAGCGTCAGCCTGGACACGTGTTCGGTGCAACCGCATCCTCGGCCGCGATCGAAGCCGAGTGCGGGTTGTCGTCGATCGCGCTCAGGCGACGGCGAGTCGTCTACAAAGCAGAACGCCGACCGCTCACCGAGGTGAGCAGTCGGCGTTGGTTCCTGCTAGATCAGGAACGAGGCTCAGACGCGGACCGAGCTGGCCTGCGGGCCCTTCGGGCCCTGGGTGACCTCGAAGGTGACCTGCTGGTCCTCCTCGAGGCTGCGGAAGCCGCTGGCGTCGATGGCCGAGTAGTGGACGAACACGTCCGGGCCACCGTCGTTCGGGGCGATGAAGCCGAAGCCCTTTTCAGCGTTGAACCACTTCACGGTTCCCTGTGCCATGTCTTCTCCTCCTGGGAGTTGGAGCGTGTGACGGGCGCCCGCACCGCGCGGGAGCCCGGGCCGGAGATCTCGAACGGCGGCTATTCCAACTGCAACCAGGGGGGACAGCAGCTCGCTCGCATCACAATCCTGCGAGCGTGCGCGAACACGAACCCAGAAAAACAACGACCGCAGCCCAGCTTACACACCTCGGCCCGGGACCACACCGGACACGCGGGCTAGTTCTTGCGCCAGGTGTAGGCGGCTGAGAAGGGGTGGTTGCGGAAGCGCTCCCACTTGGGCTTGATGCGCAGCCAGTCGTCGTCGATGACGTTCTCGTGCAGCTCCGCCAGGCGCCAGCCCGCGCCGACGCCCGCCGCGACGTGGTCGCTGATCAGGTGGACGTGGGTGGCGATCGCGACCGGCTCGCCGTCGGCGTTGGTGTAGTGGGTGGGCATGCCGGAGGTCATGATGAAGTGCGGGTGGTAGGTGACCAGCACGAACGCCGCTCCCGGGGTGGCCAGGCGGTGCGCTTCGGCGTAGAGCGGGCGCAGGTCCGGCAGGTGCTCGTCGATCAGCGAGCAGATCACCAGGTCGTAGGACTCACCGGGCAGTCCGGTCGCCGAGGCGTCGGCCTCCAGCAGCTGCTCGTGGGCGCCTCTGCGGCGGGCCAGGTCCAGCATCTCCGGGGTGACGTCGACGCCGTCGACGTGCCGCACGCCCCGGTCCCGCAGCCACTGCCCGGTGCGGCCGGTGCCGCAGCCGAGATCGGCCGCCCGCCCGATCTCCGGCCACGACGGTTCGGCCAGGCGCTCCAGCAGCGCCAGGTCCATCACGTCCTCGACGGTGTTCTCGTAGTGGGCGACCCACTCGCCGTACCCGGTCCGGACATCGACCGTCCGGTACCCCCGCGCGTCAAACGTCTCGAAATCCACGTGGGCCATGCTTGCGCACCGGGGAGCCGACCGAAACCGGTTTTCCGGGTCCCGGCGTTCGACGCGGATTACCGCCGTAATCGGGTGCCGGATTACGGCGGTAATCGGGTGCCGGAATACCGCCGTATTCCGGTCACCCGGGGCGGGAGCGGTCAGCGCAGCGGCATGCCGACGTAGTTCTCCGCGAGGGTCGTCGCCGAGGCCTGCGAGGAGCGGAGGTAGTCGAACTGGGAGCGCTGCAGGCGGCGGTCGAAGGCCTGGTCGGGACCGTCGAAGCGGTGCGTCAGCGACGTCATCCACCACGAGAAGTGCTGCACCCGCCAGACCCGCTCCAGGCACTTCGCCGAGTACTCGTCCAGGCCGGCCTCGCTGCCCGTGCGGTAGCGGTCGACCAGCGCCTCCGCCAGCCGGTCCACGTCGGCCACCGCGAGGTTCAGGCCCTTCGCGCCCGTCGGCGGCACGATGTGCGCCGAGTCCCCGGCCAGGAACAGCCTGCCGTGGCGCAGCGGCTCGGCCACGAAGCTGCGCATCGCCGTCACCGAGCGGTCGATGATCGGCCCCTCCTGCAACTTCCAGCCCGGCGCGGCCAGCCGGGTGCGCAGCTCGTCCCAGATCCGCTCGTCGGACCACTCGCCGAGCTGCTCGTCGGGGGCGCACTGCAGGTAGAAGCGGCTGATCGTGGACGAGCGCATGCTGTGCAGGGCGAACCCGCGCTCGTTGTTGGCGTAGATCAGCTCGTCGGTGGAGGGCGCCACCTCGGCCAGGATCCCCAGCCAGCCGAACGGGTACACGCGCTCGTAGACCCGCCGCACGTCCGGCGGGATGACGTCGCGGCACACGCCGTGGAACCCGTCGCAGCCGGCGACGAAGTCCGCGTGCAGCACCTGCGCCCGCCCGTCGTGGGTGAAGGTCACGCTCGGGCTGTCGGTGGTGACGTCGTGCACGGCGACGTCGCCGACCTCGAACAGCACCTGCCCGCCGTCGGCGCGGCGCCGCTCGTTGAAGTCCTTGACGACCTCCTGCTGCCCGTACACGGTGATCGCGCGGCCGGTGAGCTCGGTGAACGGGATGTGCAGCCGCTCCTCGTCGAACTGCAGGTGCACGCCCTCGTGCCGGTCGCCCTCGCGCAGCATCCGCTCGCCGACGCCGACCTCCCGCAGCAGGTCGACGGTGCCCTGCTCCAGCACTCCCGCGCGGACCCGCTGCTGGACGTACTCCTGACTGCGCCGCTCCAGCACCACCGAGTCGATGCCCTGCAGGTGCAGCAGGTGGGACAGCAGCAGACCGGCGGGACCACCGCCGACGATCGCGACCTGAGTACGCACAGCACGGCCTCACTTCTCCGGGAGCACTGACGAGCAACACTGTCGGATCCGAGACCCCCTCGCACGATGCCTCCGCTACCGCTGGACGGAAACCGGACCGGCGGATGCCAGGATGTGCGCGTGGCGAAGGCGCAGCGATCGGGGCGACCCCGCGATCCCGGGGTCGAGCAGCGCGCGCTGGCCGCCGCGCGGACCGTCTACGCCGAGCGCGGCTGGAGCGGGTTCTCCCTCGACGAGGTCGCCCGCCGCTCCGGCATCGGCAAGGGCTCGCTGTACCTGCGCTGGCCGGACAAGGCCGCGCTGCTGGTCGCGGCGGTGCGCGAGCGCGCCGGGTTCATCGCCGAGATCGACACCGGTTCGCTGCGCGAGGACCTGCTGGCCTTCGCCCGCGGCTGGCGCGACTACCTGCGCACCGACGAGGGCGTGCTGATCTTCCGGCTGAGCGTGGACGCCACGTTCTCGCCTCGGCTGGCCGAGGCGTTCGCCGAGGACCCCTACCCGGAGCACATCCGCGCCACGCGCGCGATCGTCCGCCGCGGCATCAACCGCGGCGAGCTGCCGCCGGACACCTCGGTCGCCCTGGTCGCCGACCTGGTGGCGGGCGCGGTCACCAACCACGTGCACACCACGCCCGCGCACCTGCTCGACTCCCAGAACGGCGACCACGTCGTCGATCTCGTCGACGTGGTGCTGGCCGGAACGAGGAAGAGGCCGGAGGTTTCCGCGGAAACCTCCGACCTCTGAGTTCCTGGGGGTGGGGACAGTTTTCATGAAAACTGTCCCCACCCATCAACAGCAGCGGGACCCGGGGTTGGTGTCCTGTTTGTCGATGTGGGCCTTCCAGAACTCGCGTTCGGACATCGGCGTCCGGCCGGGGTGGTGCGTGCGGTGGTGTTCGAGGTAGGTCTCGTAGGCCGTCTCGCCCACCACGCCGCGCACGATCTGCCAGGCCGCGCGGACGGATCCGCGCAGCCTGGTCAGGGTCGTCCCGGTCAACTGCCGCTCCCGGAGGACGCGAGCTCCTTCTGCTTCCGGCGCTCCTCGGCCGTCGGGACGAGGCCCGCGGGCGCCCACAGCTCCGAGCGGACGTACTCGGCCTCGGTGCTGGGCAGCGGCTCGGTGGTGCGCAGCGCCTTGATCCAGACGCGCACCGCGTCCACCAGCACGATGATGATCAGCACCGCGAACAGCACGCTCAGCACGCCGTCCACAGTGGAGTTGACCACCACCTTCTGCATCTCCTCCACGGTGGAGGCCGTGCCCTTGCTGGTCTGCCCGGCGTCCAGCGCCGCCTGGTAGGACGCGCGCTGCGCGAAGAACCCGATCTTGGCGTCGGAGGAGAAGATCTTCTGCCAGCTCGCGGTCAGCGTCACCGCCGCGTCCCAGGCCAGCGGGACCAGCGTCACCCACGCGTACTTCGCCTTGCCCGCCTTGATCAGCAGGGTCGTGGCCACCGCGAGCGCCACCGCCGCCAGCAGCTGGTTGGCGATGCCGAACAGCGGGAACAGCTGGTTGATGCCGCCCAGCGGGTCGTTCACGCCCGCCCACAGGAAGTAGCCCCAGGCGCCCACGATGATCGCGCTGGCCAGCCAGTTGCCCGGCTTCCAGCTGACGTCGCCGAAGCGCTTCCACACGTTGCCGACGGTGTCCTGCAGCATGAACCGGCCCACTCGGGTCCCGGCGTCCACAGTGGTCAGGATGAACAGCGCCTCGAACATCACCGCGAAGTGGTACCAGAACGCCTTCATCGCGTCCCCGCCGATGACCTGCGAGAACACCTCGGACAGGCCCAGCGCCAGGGTCGGTGCACCGCCGCTGCGGCCCACCAGGGTCTCCTCCTCGACGGCCGCGGCGGCCGCCGACAGCTGCTCGGGGGTGACGTGGAAGCCGATGCCGGCCACCGCCTGCGACGCCGACTGCACCGTCTCGCCGAGCGCGTTGGCGGGCATGTTCATCGCGAAGTAGATGCCCGGATCGATGATGCAGGCCGCGGCCAGCGCCATGATCGCCACGAACGACTCGGTGAGCATGCCGCCGTAGCCGATGACCCGGATCTGCGATTCCTTCTCGATCATCTTCGGCGTCGTGCCCGACGAGATCAGCGCGTGGAACCCGGACAGGGCGCCGCAGGCGATCGTGATGAACACGAACGGGAACAGCGCACCGGAGAACACCGGGCCCTTGCCGTTGAGCGCGAAGTCGGTGACCGCCGCGGTCTGCATCGCCGGCATCGCGATCAGGATCGACGCCGCCAGCAGCACGATGACGCCGACCTTCATGAAGGTGCTCAGGTAGTCGCGCGGCGCCAGCAGCATCCACACCGGCAGCACCGAGGCGATGAAACCGTAGATGATCAGCGCGAAGGTGACCTCGTTGCCGGTGAGGGTGAAGAACTCCGCCATCCCGGACTCGGCCACCCAGCTGCCGCCGGCGATCGCGGCCAGCAGCAGCACGATGCCGATCACCGACACCTCGACGATCTTGCCCGGCCGTAGGTAGCGCAGGTAGAAGCCCATGAACAGGGCGATCGGGATAGTCATGCCGATGGAGAACGCGCCCCACGGCGACCCCTTCAGTGCACCCACCACGACCAGCGCCAGCACCGCCAGCAGGATGATCATGATGGCGAGCACGGCGATCAGCGCCGCCACGCCGCCCACCGGGCCGATCTCCTCGCGGGCCATCTGGCCCAGGCTGCGGCCGTTGCGGCGGGTGGAGAAGAACAGCACCACCATGTCCTGCACCGCACCGGCGAAGATGACGCCGAGGATGATCCAGATCGTGCCGGGCAGATATCCCATCTGCGCGGCCAGCACCGGACCCACCAGCGGGCCGGCACCGGCGATCGCGGCGAAGTGGTGACCGAACAGCACCCGCCGGTCGGTCGGGTGGAAGTCGGCACCGTTGTTGAGCCGCTCGGCCGGAGTCGCCCGCTCGTCGTCGGTCCCCAGGACCCGCTTGGCGATGAACCGCGCGTAGAAGCGGTAGGCGATGGCGTAGGAGGCCAGCGCCGCGAAGACCAGCCAGGCGGCCGAGATCTCCTCACCGCGCACCAGCGCGATCACGCCCCAGCTGACCGCGCCGACGAGCGCGACCAGCACCCAGACCACGATTTCCTTGGCACTCATTCTGCGCTTCCGAGCCGAACCACCGCTCGGGGCCGTTGTCGTAGCCACCGTCTCGGACTCCAATCCTGCTGTGCGAGACGCGTGTGCACAGCAGTTCTAGAGCATCGGCGCGCGCGTCTGGAATGTCCAGCCCGTTTCACCAGCGTAATCAGGATGTGAAGTCCTCACCCGACGTCGCGGGTGAGCGCGGCCAGCTCGTCGAGCGCGCGCAGCGTCTCGTCGCGCGGGAGCGTCGGCAGCATCAGCAGCGCGCGATCCACGCCGTCCTCGGCGTAGCGGGCGAGCTTCGCGGCGTCGTCCTCGGCGCCGAACAGCGTGACCGGAACCCGTTTCCCCGCTTCGTCGCGCACCCGGGAGATGAGGTCGCCGAGGTTCTCGGTGCCGCCGCGCGGCAGCCAGCCGTCGCCGAACTCGGCGACCCGGGCGATCGAGCGCTCGCTCTCACCCCCGATGTAGACCGGCGGGTGCGGGTCCTGCACCGGCTTCGGCCACGCGTAGATCGGGTCGAAGTCGACGAACTCGCCGTGGAACTCGGCGGTCTCCTGCGTCCAGATCTCGCGCATCGCCTTGATCCGCTCGTCCATCAGCCTGCCGCGGGTGCGCGGGTCGGTGCCGTGGTTGCGCATCTCCTCGCGGTTCCAGCCCGCGCCGACGCCGAAGACCGCCCGGCCGCCCGAGATCAGGTCGAGGCTGGCGACCTCCTTGGCGGTGGTGATCGGATCGCGCTCGACGACCAGCGCGATACCCGTGGCCAGCAGCAGGTTCTCGGTGACCGGCGCGATCGCCGACAGCGCCACGAAGGGGTCCAGCGTCCGGTAGTAGATCCGCGGCAGCTCCCCGCCGCCCGGGTACGGCGACTCGCGGCTGGCCGGGATGTGGGTGTGCTCGGCGAGGAACAGCGCGTCGAAACCGCGCTCCTCCAAAGCCCTCCCGAGATCCACGGGCGCGATGCCCTCATCGGTGATGAAGGTCGAAATACCGAACTTCATGCGGACTCCTCTCTCAGGAACGGTCACCCCGCTCGGCGGTGCGAGTGGCGGAACCAGCCCTACCGGTGCGGGCGGGGGACGGCAAGACGGGGCAGCGGTGTGGGCCGGTGGCGTGAATGCGCCGGACGGACTGATCAACACGGCCGCGCGTCGGTAGAGTCGCCGCCGTTGATCGCTGCCGATTCGGTCACAACCGAAATCCGGCCACAACCCAGGAGGGGGCCCCGGGCGTCGTGCACAGATGTGACGGTGTCGATCGCAATGCCTGCGACCGTCCGGCCGGGTGACAGGTCGGCGGTCATGGACGAGCTGACGAGCAAGCTGACCGACCTCTACCAGGAGCACTACGCGCACCTGCTGCGCATCGCCGTGCTCCTGGTGGACGACCGCGCCACCGCCGAGGACATCGTGCAGGACGCCTACCTGCGCGTCTTCGACTCGCGAACCCGGTTGCGCGATCCCGACAAGGCCTTGGCCTTCCTGCGGCAGGCGGTGCTCAACCGGGCCCGGTCGACGCTGCGGCGACGCCTCGTGGCGCGCAAGTACCTGCCGAAGCTGGCCGTGCACGACAGCCTGCCCGACGACACCGGGCGCGGCCTCGACCGCGCGGTGCTCGCCCAGGCGCTCGCGCGGCTGCCGCGCAGGCAGCGGGAGGCGATCGTGCTGCGCTACTACGCCGATCTGAGCGAGATCCGCACCGCCGAGGTGATGGGGTGCAGCCAGGGCTCGGTGAAGTCCTACTGCTCGCGCGGGGTGGCGCGGTTGTCGGAACTGCTGGGGGAGAGGGTGTGAACGAACTCGATCGCGACACCGAGCTGGTGCGCGCCCGGCTGCAGCGGGCGGTCGCCGACGTCGAACCGGCGCCGGACGCGCTGCCCACGCTGCTGTCGGCCGCCCGGCGCCGTCGCGCGCCGTACCGGAGACCGACGTTCCTGATCGTCGCCGCCGCCGCGGTGGTGGCGGTGTTCGCGGGCGTCGCGGTGAGCGTCCAGACGCCGACGCCGCAGCCCGTGAGCGTGCGTCCCGGCGACTACCTGGCCGCCGTGAACGGGGGAGTGATCGCCTCGTTCGACGTCACCTCCGGCCGCGAGCGGACCGAGCTGGCCCGGATCGACGGGGGAGAGGTGACCGACCTGGCCGGCGACGCGGACCGGGTGTACGCCGCGGTGTCCACTGCGGACGGTGGCCGGGTGGTCGAGGTCGCCGCGGGCGGGCAGCGGCAGCTCGCCGAGACCGCCGACGGGCGCGCGCTGACCGCCAACGGCGGCCGCCTCGCCTACGCCGACGGGGACCGGGTCGTGGTGTGGGCGGGCGGCGCTCGCCGGGACCTGCCGACCCCGGGCCTGCGGGTGCTCGACCTGGCGCTGTCCGGCGACGGCAGGCTGGCGCTGCTCGCCGAGCGCGGCGGCCCTGCCGAACTGCTGCTCACCGGACCCGAACCGACCACTGTGGAGGGTGCGGAGCGGGTTCCGACCGGGTCTTGCGCGCCGCTGGCGATCACCGGAGCAGGCCGCGACATCGCGGTGCTGGAACCGGCCGACTGCACGGCGCTCGACCGCGCCCGGGTCGCCACCTACGCCGCCGACACCGGACGCAAGATCGCCGCGGGCACGCCCTTCGCCACGCCGCAGCTCACCGCGGGTCCCGTGGGCTTGTCGACCGACGTGCAGGGGCGCGCCCTGGTCGCGATGCCCGGCCGGGGGCAGTGGCTCGTCGACGGGGCGCAGATCCTGCCGATCCCGCTTCCCCGCGACTGCCGCGTCCCCGCCACCTTCTGACCCCCTTCACCCAAGCGAGGGAGACAGGTTGGTCGCGGGCGTCGCGGTGGCCCATTGTCGTTGAGGCCCCGTCGTCGTCGGGGTGCACCGGAGGCGGTCGCGGAAGGTTGGGGTGTCGTGCGGGGATTGCGGCGGTTGGTGTTCGTGGCGTTGGACCGGCCCCGGTGGCAGCAGATCGTCGCGTGCTGCGTGTCGCTGTGGGCGCTGGCGTGGATCGCCGGGCAGTTCGTCGACCCGGACGACGCGCCGAGCGCGCTGGGCGTGCTCGGCGACCTCGCCGCCCGCTTCGGGATGACCGGCGGCGGCTGGGCGGAGCGGGTCACCGAGACCTGGCAGCGCAGCGGCGGTGGGCTCGCCCTGTTCGGCGGGCTGCTCTGGGCGGCCACCACCGAACGCGGCCAGCTGCCCGCGCTGCTCGGCTGGGTCGCGGTGATGCTCGGCGCCGAACGGCTCGGCTACCGGCCCGCGATGCTCGCGGCGCTGGCCGGGATGGTGGGCTTCGTGCTGCTGCTGTGGATCACCGCGCACCTGTCCCGGCGGTTCCTGGACTCCGCGACGCTGTTCCCCAACGACGTCGTGCGCGCCGGGGTCACCGCCGCCGCGCTGGCCGCGGTGGTGCCGCTGTACGCGCCGATGCTGTTCCTCACCAGGCTCGGCAACCCCTACCTCACCAAGGGACCCCGCCCGGTCCCGGTCCAGCGCCGCGAGGAAACCCGCGTCACCGACCGCGAACGGGCTTGAGGGATCGTTTTTACGGGTCGAGCCGCAGGGCGCGTTCGGCCATCGCGCGCAGCTCCAGGTCCTCGGGGTGGGAGGGGCGTTGCGACCACACGACCTGCACGACCCGCACCTGAGATCCGCTCTGCTGCACGGCCTGCGCCGCGTCGCCGAACTCACGGGGACCGCCCGGCCAGCCGCGGCCCTGCGCGACGAGATCGGTGACACCGCCGGTCCCCGCCGACTCCAGCAGCTCCCGGAGCCGCGTCGCCGAATCAGGATCGGCTACGTCCGCGATCGCCACCGACACCGCCACCGGCGACGGGCCCACGTGCGTCTCGAACACCCCGCGCCGCAGGCTCCGGCACGGCTGCTGCTGGAACCACCGCTGCACGTCGCCGTAGGAGTTCGGCGCGCACGCGGCCACGTGATCGGCGGCGCGCAGCGCGAACTCCACCCCGTCGACCCGCTGCGCGGGCACCGGCGGGCTCGCCGACGGCGACCCCAGCAGCAGCGACCCCAGCAGGGCACCGGCCACCGCGCACACCAGCAGCGCGACCGCGATGCCGATCAGCCTGCCGCGCGGCGCCGGCCGGGCAGGCCTGGCGGGCGGGGCTTCGGAGTACTTCGGGATGAGGGCGGTCTC
Organism: Saccharopolyspora flava; assembly: GCF_900116135.1. GTDB lineage: Bacteria > Actinomycetota > Actinomycetes > Mycobacteriales > Pseudonocardiaceae > Saccharopolyspora > Saccharopolyspora flava. The sequence goes on along the minus strand of NZ_FOZX01000008.1, from coordinate 81,452 downwards.
GACGCGGGCCAGGTCCACCTCCGGCGAGGCCGGGAACCCCTCCTCGACCAGCTGCTCGTCGGTGACCTCGGCGCCGAGCACCTCCAGCAGCGCCCGCGCCGACCCCGCGCCGCACGGGCTCTCGTAGGTCGCCAGCTCGCGCGCCGCCGACAGCACCGACGTGGTGTTCGGCGAGACGACCCGCACCCCGCGGTGCAGGTCGGTGGTCGGCTGGGTGACCTGACCGACGTAGGGCCCGACCGCGACGACCGCCGCCACCGGCAGCGGTTCCAGGCCGCGCGACTGCAACCCGCGGGCCAGCGCGGCGGCCGACTCCAGCCCTTCCTGCGCCGGGTTGACCTTGCCCTCGGTGCGCACCAGCGGCCAGCCGTCCACCGTCCACGGCGTGCCCGCCGGGGCCTCCAGCTTCAGCGCCGGTTCCGGGAGGTCCACGCCGAGCACTACGATCACCCCGCGCGGCAGCACGATCACCGCGTCCAGCTCGCGCGGACCGCCCGCGGGACGGCAGCCGAGCACGGCGACACCGCCGAGCACCGAGCGGCCGGCGCCCCAGGCGGCGATGGCCGCCCGGATGTCGGCGCCGACCTCGGTCGGTTCCGCTCCGAGCCGCACCAGGTGCATCAGGCCTCCTCCTCGGGAGTTCCGGTGTGCCAGGCCTTTCCGGACCGGCCCGGACGACGGTAGCGGGGCCCGGCACGCCGCGTCCCCGGGATCGCGCATTCGCCCGATCGAGTGGTAATCGCCACTCGTCTGCCGAGGTGCCGTTGCTGCGTCCGAGGGATCCCGATCACCCGCTGCGGCGCTCGGATCAGCGGTTTCAGTGAATCTTGGTCGCCGGGGCGGGAGTGGTCTCGGCTGGTACCGGGCGTTTTCGGCGCTGGACGCGTGTTGATGTCGCGGTGGCGGAGATCTCCACCGGCGATGCAGAATGACGCCGCAGCTGGTGATCGCCGGGTTCGCGAGGTCGTAGGGGAAGACGTCCCTCGTCGAATAGCGGAGGTCAGCAGTGAGCACCCGTGGCAGCGACAGTGGCCTCACCAGCGGTGTGGTCTACATCCACTCGTCGCCGTCTGCGGTCTGCCCGCACGTCGAGTGGGCGATTTCCGGCGCACTCGGCACTCGGACGGAACTCCGCTGGACGGCGCAACCGGCAGCCCCAGGGCAACTCCGCGCGGAGTGCACCTGGACGGGCGAGCCGGGTACCGGAGCACGCCTGGTGACCGCGCTGCGCGCGTGGCCCATGCTTCGCTTCGAGATCACCGAGGACCCCAGCACCGGGGTCGACGGGCAGCGGTACTGCCACGCGCCCGGACTCGGTCTCTGGCGCGCCTGCACCAGCGCCAATGGTGACATCGTCGTGACCGAAGATCAACTCCGCACGCTCGCGGCGAACGCCAAGGGCCCGGAGTCCTTCGCGCACCGCGTCGAGCAGCTGCTCGGCGCCGCGTGGGACGACGCCCTCGAGCCCTTCCGCCGCGCGGGAGACGGCGCACCCGTCACCGTGCTGCACCGCGTCGGCTGATTTCGGGGAACCGCGCACCCGGATGATTCGGTTGTGCGAAGCTGTGCCCGTGCGTTCTTGGCTGAAATGGGGCATCCCGCTCGCCGTCGTCGTGCTGCTCGCTGCCGGAGGTGGCGGGGTGCTGCTGGCCCAGAACGTCTACGACACCGAGCGCGACCAGCGCGTCCTCGCCGTCCAGGGCGCGCCCGCGCAGCAGGGCGTGGTGTCGCGCTCCGGCGTCGAGTACACGCCGGACGCCGCGGCCTACCCGGACCAGCGGATCATCGAGGGCCTGCTGGACAACTACTTCGACGGCATCAACCGCAAGAACTACGAGCTGTGGAAGTCCACGGTCCCGCCCAGCAAGTGGCGCGAGCTGCCGCAGAGCAAGTGGACCGAGGCCTACGACACCACCCGGGACTACGAGATCAAGGTGCACCGCATCGACCCGGGCCAGGACCGCTCCGCGCTGGTCATGCTCAGCTTCAAGAGCGAGCAGAGCCTCGAGGACGCGCCGCCGCAGGTCAAGGCCACCTGCGTGGCGTGGAACGTCGTCTACCCGGTCGTCGTGGACGAGCACGGCAACGCCGTGCTGGACATCAGCAAGCTGCCGAACAGCGCCATCGCCGAGCGCTGCGGCTGAGATCCGGGAACACCGGAACGCGGGGACGGGAACGCGCCCGCCCCCGCGATCGGGATCAAGCCTTGGTGAAGGCGAGGGCCACGTTGTGGCCGCCGAAGCCGAAGGCGTTGTTGATGGCGGCGGTCTGCTCGACGTGCCGCGGCTTGTCGGCCACCACGTCCAGCTCCACCTTGGGGTCGAGGTTCTCCAGGTTCTGCGTCGCCGGGATGACGCCGTGGTGCAGCGAGAGGATCGTGACGATGCTCTCGACCGCCCCGGCCCCGCCGACCAGGTGCCCGAGGGAACCCTTCGGCGCGGTCACGACCGCGCCGTCCCCGATGGCCTTGCGCACCGAGTTCGCCTCGCCCACGTCACCGACCACGGTCGAGGTGGCGTGCGCGTTGACGTGCCCGATGTCGGACGGCTGCAGCTCGGCGGCCTCCAGCGCCTTGCGCATGGCCGCGACCTGCCCCAGACCGTCCGGGTGGCTGCCGGTGATGTGGTAGGCGTCCGAGGTGATGCCGGATCCGGCCAGGCGGCCGTAGATCCGCGCACCGCGCGCCTTCGCGTGCTCGGCGCTCTCCAGGATCACCACACCGGCGCCCTCGCCCATCACGAACCCGTCGCGGTCCGCGTCGAACGGGCGGGAGGCGCGCTCCGGCTCGTCGTTGCGGGTGCTCAGGGTCCGGGCCTGGGCGAAACCGGCGATGGTGATCGGGTGGATGCAGGACTCCGCACCACCGGCCACCACCACGTCGGCCTGCCCGTACCGGATCATGTCGGCGGCCTTGGCCAGGCCCTCCGCACCGGACGCGCACGCCGAGGCAGGCGAGTGCACACCGGCGCGAGCGCGCAGTTCCAGGCTGACCATCGCCGCAGGCCCGTTGGGCATCAGCATCGGCACGGTCAGCGGTGAAACCTTGCGCAGGCCACCCGCTTCCAGCAGGTCGTCCTGCTGCAGCAGGGTCAGCGGGCCACCGATGCCGGTGCCCAGCGCCACGCCGAGCCGATCCGGGTCGACCGGTTCGGACTCGTCCGTTGGCATCTCGAAGCCGGCATCCACCCACGCCTCGCGGGCCGCGATGACCGCGATGGCCTCGCAGCGGTCCATCCGGCGCAGCTGCACGCGGGGCAGCACCTCGCTCGGGTCGACCGCCAGCGAGGCACCGATCTTGGCGGGAAGCTCGTAGGTGTCGAGCCACTCGGCCTCCATGCGGCGGATGCCGCTGGCACCGTTGAGGATCCCGTCCCAAGTGGACGCCACGTCACCGCCGAGCGGTGTCGTCGCGCCCAGCCCGGTGATGACGACTTCGCGGGTCATTTGTTCTTGACGATGTAGTCGACCGCATCGCCGACGGTCTTGAGGTTGGCCAGCTCGTCGTCGGGGATCTTGACGCCGAACTTGTCCTCGGCCTGCACGGCGATCTCCACCATGGACAGCGAGTCGATGTCCAGGTCGTCGACGAAGGACTTGTCGGTGGTCACGTCGTCGGCGTCGGTGCCCGCGACCTCCTCGACGATGGTGGCGAGACCCTGGGTGATTTCTTCGTTCGACACTGGTTTCGTTCCCTTCCTGGTTCTTACGTCCCTACCGGCGGGCCTGGGGCCTGGCGGTGGCTTTCTGGTGGTGATCAGGGGCAGACGGCGACCTGGGCGGCGTAGGACAGCCCGGCCCCGAAGCCCACGAGGAGCATGACGGCGCCGCTGGGGATCTCCCCGGCCGCCCGCATGTGATCGATCGACAGCGGGATCGACGCCGACGAGGTGTTGCCGGAGTAGACGATGTCACGCGCGACGATCAGGTCGTCGCGGGCACCCTTGGTCTGCAGCTTCTTGGCGATGGCCTCGACGATGCGCAGGTTCGCCTGGTGCGGCACCAGCACGTCGATGTCGGAGAGCTGCAGCCCCGCGGCCTCGACGGCCTCGATGGCCACCGGCGCGATCTGGGTCGTCGCCCACCGGAAGACCGACTGGCCCTCCTGGTAGATGTACTTGTTCTCGCGCAGGTAGATGGTGTCCACCAGGTCACCGGCGCTGCCCAGCACGCCCGGCCCGAGCTGCGGCTCCTCGGCGGCGCCGACCACGCAGGCGCCCGCGCCGTCGGCGAAGATGATGCAGTTGGCGCGGTCCTCCCAGTCCAGCCACTCCTGGAACCGCTCGGAACCGATGACCAGCACGTTGCGCGCCGAACCCGCGCGCACCGCGTCGGAGGCCTGCGCGATCGCGTAGACGAACCCGGCGCAGGCGGCGTTGAGGTCGTAGGCGCTCTTGGCCTTGATGCCGATCTGGTCGGCGACCTGGGCCGCGGCGTTGGGGATGCCGCCGGGCATCGTGCAGGTCGCGACGATCACCTGGTCCACGTCGGACGGGTCCAGCCCGGCGTCGGCGACGGCCTTGGCGCCGGCCTCCACGGCCATGCTGACCACCGTCTGGTCCTCGTCGCCGAGGCGGCGGTGCACGATCCCGACCCGCTGCTGGATCCACTCGTCGTTGGTGTCGACGATCTTGGCCAGGTCGTGGTTGGTGACGATCCGGTTGCCCTGGGTGCTACCGAAGCCCAGCAGCTTGGTGCCCGCCACGGCGGGCTTCGATGCGATGCGGGGCAGGCTCACGCGGCGCTCCCGAGCTGGTCGGCGACCTTGTCCAGGTCGGCAGGGGTTTTCAGGGCGATCGTCTGAACGCCCTTGAGCGCGCGGCGCACCATTCCGGTCAGCGCACCCGCGGGCGGGAACTCGACCACGGCGTCCACGCCGCGCTCGCCCAGGGCGGTCATGCAGCTGTCCCAGCGCACCGGGCTGGTCACCTGGCTGACCAGGCGCCCGAGGATGTCGTCGGCGGAGGTGATCACCGCGCCGTCGGCGTTGGACAGCAGCGGCAGCACCGCGTCGGTGGCCTCGACGTCCTCGGCGTGCTTGGCAAGGGTGTCCCGGGCCGGTGCCATGAAGCGGGTGTGGAAGGCCCCGGCGACCGGCAGCGGGCGGACGCGAGCGCCTTCCGGCGGCTCGGCGGCCAGCTGCTCCAGCGCGCCGTTCTTGCCCGCCGCGACGATCTGACCGGCACCGTTGCGGTTGGCCGGGTCGAGACCGAGGCGCTCCAGCGTCTCCAGCACGGTCTGCTCGTCGCCGCCGAGCACCGCCGCCATCCCGGTGGGCTCCAGGGCGCAGGCGGCGGCCATCTCGCGGCCGCGCACCGCGGCCAGCGCCACGGCGTCGTCGGGCGACAGCGCGCCGGCGACGGCGGCCGCGGCGAGCTCACCCACCGAGTGGCCGGCGACCGGGGTGTCGGCGGGGACGTCGAAGCGGCGGCGCAGCTCCTCGGCCGCGATCAGCGACAGGGCGACGACCAGCGGCTGGGTCACCGCGGTGTCCTTGATCTCGTCGGCCTCCGCGGTGGTGCCGAGTTGGATCAGGTCCAGGCCGGTGAGCTCCGACCAGCGCCCGAGGCGTTCCTCGACGCCGTCGAGCTCCAGCCACGGGTTGAACATCCCCGGGGCCTGCGACCCCTGTCCGGGAGCGAGAAGCGCGATCACTCTTGCTACTGAACACCCGGGCGCGGGAGCGGGGTGATGCCGACGAGGACGAAACCCGGCTCGCAATGTTGTGGAGTGTCTACAAGCACCACCCTGAGCAGGGGTTCTTAACTGGGGAATTGTTGTCGGGCGTGTCCGGGCGGTCACTCCGCGAGGGGAGCGAGACGGCCGTCACCACAGGCCGCGCGCCTTGGCCAGCCTGCCCACGGCGAGCCCGACCCGGAGCACGTGCGCGTCCCGGGCGTTGGAGGGCGTGCGCCCGGTCAGCTCGGCGACGCGCCGGAGCCGGTAGCGGACGGTGTTGGGGTGCACGTAGAGCTGGCGGGCGCAGTTCTCCAGCACGCCGCCGACCTCCAGGTAGGTGTCGACGGTCTCCATCAGCGCGCCGCCCGCGTCGACCAGCGGCAGCACGATGCGCTCGACCAGCTGCCGCTCGGCCTCCGGGTCGCCGGCCAGCGCGCGTTCCGGAAGCAGGTCGGCGGAGGGCACCGGGCGGGGCGCGGTCGGCCAGGCCACCACCGAGCGCAGCGCCGACATCGCGTCGGCGGCGGAGCGGTGCGCGTCGGCCAGGCTCGGCATGCTCGGTCCGGCCACCACGGGTCCCTCGCCGAAGGCCTCGGTCAGGCCGAGCGCGATCTCGTCGTTGTGGCGGTCGTCGCCGGTGCCGCCGAAGACGACCACCAGCCGCGAGCCCTGCACGCCCAGCAGCACCGGGCAGCCGATCCGCGCGGCCTTGCTGCGCACCTGGTAGACGACGGTCGGCGGGTCGTCGGAGGGGGCGTTGCCGACCAGCACGGTGGCCTCGGAAGCGGGGTCCCAGCCCAGCGCGGCGGCGCGGGAGAGCAGCGATTCCTCGGCGTCGCCGCGCACGATGCCGTCGACGACCAGCGCTTCGAGCCGGGCATCCCACGCGCCGCGCGACTCGGCCGCGGCGGCGTAGGAGGTGGCGGCGGCGAAGGCGATCTCGCGGGTGTAGCGCAGGATCGCCTCCAGCAGCACGAACCGCTCGTGCTCCTTCTCGGCCAGCTCCGGGAGCTGCTGCTCGAAGACGTCGATGGCGACGCGGACGAGTTCCAGCGTTTGCCGCAGGCTGACCCAGCGGGACAGGTCGCGGGGCGCGTTGCGGAACGCCTCGGCGGTCAGCCGGATGGACTGGCTGGAGTCCTGCATCCACGCCACGAAGTTGGAGACCCCGGTCTGGGTCACCAGCTGCACGCTCGCTCGCTGGTCGGCGGGCAGCCGCTGGAACCAGGGGAGTCGCTGCTCCATCGCGGTGATGCTGGCCCCGGCGAGGCCGCCCGAGGCCCGCTCCAACCGCCGCAGCGTCGCGGCGCACACGTGATCTTGCGTACCGGTGTCCCGCTCACCAGCGTCTTCGGTACTCATGCCGACAGAATCGCACGCCCGAGATCGGCGCGGTCGTGGGGCGCGCGACGAAGCGAGACGGCTCACGCGACCGGCATTCGTATTCACTGCGTTACTGGAGAGAGGAATTGTTCACTCGAATTGGTGAGCAAATTCGGCCGAACGTGAAGCCTGTCAGAGTTGCTGCCCGATGAGTGATCGAGAACGATTCCCCCGACGCGAATTCGCCCCTGATTTTGGTTTTTTCGAGGAGCAAAGAAAATGGGAGCTCTCCAGCAAGGATTGGCCGCCGCCTGGTCGGCCGTGGCCACCTTCGTGCCCAAACTGGTCGTCTTCCTGATCCTTCTGCTGGTCGGATGGCTGATCGCCAAGGCGGTCTCCAAGGCAGTGCAGATGGCGTTCAAGAAGCTGGGATTCAACAAGCTGATCGCCAAGGCCGGACTCGGTGACATGACGTCCGGTTCCGGAATCGACGTCGGCGGAATCCTCGTCAAACTGGTCTACTACTTCATCCTGCTGATCTTCTTGCAGCTGGCGCTGAGCGCGTTCGGCCCGAACGCGGTGAAGGACCTCATCGACCAGGTCGTGCTCTTCCTGCCGCGCATCGTCGTCGCCGTGGTCCTGGTGCTGGTCGCCGCCGCGATCGGCCGCGCCGTGGGCGACCTGATCCGCAGCGCGCTGGGCAACCGCCCGGTCGGCCCGCTGCTGGGCAAGATCGCTTTCGGATTCATCCTGGCGCTGGGCATCATCTCCGCCCTCAACCAGATCGGCATCGCGGTCACCGTGACCACCCCGGTGCTCATCGCCGTGCTGGCCTCGGCCGCGGGCGTGATCATCGTCGGTGTCGGCGGCGGCCTCATCCAGCCGATGCAGCAGCGCTGGACCCGCTGGCTGGCCAACGCCGAGTCGCAGTTCTCCGCGCAGGGCGGCAACGGCGCCCAGCAGTCCGGGCAGCAGCCCGAGCAGGGGCACACCGGAACCCTCTGACGCAACGCCGGAAGATCGGGACTCACCCATCGGGTGGGTCCCGATTTTTCATTCTCTTGGCCGTTCCGGCCCGGCTCGGGAAACGGACATCATGGGCATCGGGATCTGTTGGGGGTGATCACCGGTGGCACTACCGCTCGTGTGGCTCGCCGACGTGCTGCGCGCGGCCGGACTGGCCGTCGTGGAGACGCCGGGCTGGAAGGAGCGCACCGCGTCCGGGCGGCAGCCCGCCGCGGTCGGCGTGCTCGAACACCACACCGCGACCTACGCCTCGTACGAGAACCCGGCACCGACCGTGCAGATGTGCATCGACGGGCGCCCGGACCTCGCCGGGCCGCTGTGCCACGCGGTGATCGGCTTCGACGGCGTGGTGCACGTGATCGCCGCGGGCCGCGCCAACCACGCGGGCGAGGCCAAGGCCTCCGGCCCGAACCCGGCCGGTGACGGCAACACCCTCTACGTCGGGTTCGAGTGGGACTACCAGGGCGTCGAGCAGGGCCCGAGCCCCGAGCAGTACGGCGCGGCGCTGGCCGCGACCGTCGCGGTGCTGCGTCACCTCGGCCGGCCGCCGGACGCCGCGCGCGGCCACAAGGAGACCAGCGTCACCGGCAAGATCGACCCGGGCCACGTCGACATGGACCGCTTCCGGGCCGACCTCGTGACCCAGGACCAGGAGGACGAGATGACCCCGGAACAGGACGCGATGCTGCGGCGCCTGGAGCACGAGCTGCTCGGTCCGCGCGGACCAGAGGGGCAGATCCAGGGGTGGCAGACCGCGGTCGGTCCGCGCACGATCGTCGCGATGCTCGTCGACCTGGTCAACGACATGGCCGCCGACAACCAGAACCCGCAGGCCGCCCCGCAGGCGCCGCAGAACGGGTTGCAGGGGCCGGAGGCGATCAAGGCGGCGTTCGAGGCGATGCCCGCCGATCAGGCCGCACCGCTGCTGGCCGAACTCGTCCGCATCCAGCAGCAGCGCCAGCCGGCGCCGGGCGCCTAGGTCCTACACCGCGCGGCGCCTCTGGGCCCGCTGATCGCGGCGGTTGAGCAGCCGCTTCACCAGGGCCGGTTGCTGCGCTAACGCCTCCGGCTCGTCGAGCAGCCGGTTCAGGCGCTGGTAGTAGCGGTTCGGGGAGAACCCGAAGCGCTCCTGGATCACGCGTTCCTTGTTGCCCTGGTACTGCCAGTGCTCGAGCTCGAAGGCGAGGATGGCGCGGTCGGTGTCGTTCATCCGGCGTTACCCCCTCGTTCAGCCTGGGACGATCAAGTCTAGGCGATCGGGGTACGGGTGTTCGATCGGCCATCGGTGGTCGGCGTGTTGTGATCCGACCCACGTGCGGCTCGCGGAACAGATCCGCCGGAGCAGGATGTTGCGCAGTGCAGTACGAACTCGTGCGCTCCGGGGTCGGTGGAAATCCGAACCGGCGGTGAAAGTCCGCGAACCGGCACCTCCGTGGGTGCCGGCCGATCCGGTGGAATTCCGGGACCGACGGTCATAGTCCGGATGAGAGGCGCGCACGGGCCACCGCGACGCGCGAATCCGGGCCGGTCGAGCCGTGTTTCGCGGCTCTCGCGGTCGCCCGCGCACACCCCGGCGCACCCGGCGGGAGGAGCGGGCGTGCAAGCGGTGGCGGAATGGCTGCTCGGCAACGGGATCACCGTGCTGGGGCAGAAGATCTCCTGGGCCGAACTCGTCGGGCAGCTCTGCGCGCTGGCGGTGGTGTTCCTCGCGCAGCGGCGCTGGGTGGCGACCTGGCCGGTGCAGGTGACCGCGACCGTGCTGCTGTTCGCGGTCTACGCCTCGGCGCACCTCGGCGGGCTCGCGATCCGGCAGGTGGTGATCCTGCTGATCTCGGTCTACGGCTGGTGGGCGTGGAACCGCCGCAGCGACCCGGTCTACGGCGTCGCGATCCGCAAGGCCACCGGCGTCGAGCGGCTGGTGCTGCTCGCGGTCCTGGCGGTGGGCACCTCGGCGTTCGCGCTGCTGCTCAGCGCCCTGGACGCCTCGTGGGCGCCGTGGCCGGACGCGTGGATCTTCATCGGCACCGGCGTCGCGTTCTGGGCGCAGGGCCGGGGTCTGGTGGAGTTCTGGCTGGTCTGGCTGGCCGTCGACGCGGTCGGCGTCCCGCTGCAGCTCGCCTCCGGCCTGCACTTCAGCGCCGCCATCTACATCGTGTTCGCGGCCCTGGTGATCCACGGCTGGTGGACCTGGACCCGCACCGCCAAGGCCCAGCACAACCTCACCACCGTCACAGACGGCTGAGGACTGCTTCGGTCACTCCTCGGGTGCCGCAGGTCGGGGTGCCGTCGGGGTTGAGGCGGACGGCGCCGTCGGCGTAGGCGGACTCGACCGCGCCGGTGATGCGGCGGGCGGTTCCGGTGACGCCCGCGTGGTCGAGCAGCATCGCGGCGGTGAGCAGCTGCGACGTCGGATTGGCCTTGTCCTGCCCGGCGATCGACGGGGCGCTGCCGTGCACGGGTTCGAAGTAGGCGGCGTCGTCGCCGATGTTGCCCGACGGGCACATCCCGAGACCGCCCGCGGTGGCCGCGCCGAGGTCGCTGAGCATGTCGCCGACGAAGTTCTCGGTGACCAGCACGTCGAAGTGGCCGGGGTCGGCGACCAGGTCGTGCGCGGCGGCGTCGGTGTAGCGGTGGTCGGCCTCGACGTCGGGGTGCTCGGCGGCGATCTCGTCGAAGATGTCCCGGAAGAACGCGAAGCTGCGCAGCACGTTGCTCTTGTCCACGCAGGTCACCCGGCTCACGCCGTCCTTCGGCGCACCGGAGCGCGCCCGCGCGGTCTCGAACGCGAACCGCACGATCCGCTCGACGCCGACCCGCGTCATGAGCAGCTGGTCGCTGGCGGCCCGCTCGTTGCGCACCCCGCTGCCGCGCGAGAGGTACAGGCCCTCGGTGTTCTCCCGCACGATCACGTAGTCGATCGGGTCGGCGCCGTCGCGGATCCCGGGCAGCAGCCGCACCGGCCGGACGTTGGCGTAGGTGTCGAGGCCGTTGCGCAGCACCCCGCCGAGCACCCCGGCCTCGGTCCCGTCGGCCTTGCGCACCTCCGGCAGTCCGACGGGCCCCTTCAGCACGGCGTCGTACTCACCCCGGAACCGCTCCACGGCCCCGGCCGCCAGCGGTTCCCCGGCCTCCAGGTAGGTCCCGGCGCCACCGGACTCGAACCCGAACTCGACGTCCCACCCGTCCAGAGCCGCAGCCGCCGCCAGCACCTCCCGAGCGCTGGCCATCAGCTCGGGCCCGATCCCGTCCCCGTCGACACACGCGATACGCACACCCCCACTCCACCACACCCGATGCCCCGCACCGGAAACCGCGGCACTCGTCGGGTCAAAAACCGCGGTATTCGACCGGTCAAAAACCGCGGTATTTGTCGGGTCGAATACCGCGGTTTTTGACCCGAGTGGAACGTGTTTCAGCGTTGGGCGGATGGTGTTGGCATGGCGAAGGCCCCGGTCACCCCGCTGCGGGGGCGGGGTGACCGGGGCCTTCGGGGGTGGTCGCTCGGGTCAGGCGACTCCGGGGTCGGAGGTCTGGGGGCCTGCGGCCTGGACGTCGTCGATGCGGTACTTGCGGGCGGCCTCCACGACCGTGGCCCGGTCGATCCGGCCGCTGCGGGCCAGGGCCGCCAGCGTCGCGACCACCGTCGACTCGGCGTCGACGAGGAACACCCGGCGCGCCGCGGGACGCGTGTCGGAGAAGCCGAACCCGTCGGCGCCGAGGCTGACCATCTCGCCCGGCACCCACGGCCGGATCAGGTCCGGAACCGCCCGCATCCAGTCGCTGACCGCCACCACCGGGCCCTCGGCCTCCGACAACGCGCGGGTCACGTACGGCACCTGCGGATCGGCGCCGGGGTTGAGCAGGTTGTGCCGGTCGGCCTGCTCGGCGTCGCGGCGCAGCTGCGCCCACGACGTCGCCGACCACACGTCGGCCCGCACGCCCCAGTCCTCGGCGAGCATCCGCGCCGCCTTGAGCACCTCCGGCAGCAGCACGCCCGAGCCCATCAGCTGGGCGCGGGGACCGGACCCGGCGGGCGCGGCCTGATACCGGTAGAGACCGCGCAGCAGCCCGTCCACGTCGAGCCCCTCGGGTTCGGCCGGCTGCTGGTAGGGCTCGTTGTAGACGGTCAGGTAGTAGAAGACGTTCTCGGCGTTCTCGCCGAACATCCGCCGCAGACCGTCCTTGACGATGTGCGCCACCTCGAACGCCCACGCCGGGTCGTAGGCCACCACCGCCGGGTTCGTGGCGGCGATGAGCTGCGAGTGCCCGTCGGCGTGCTGCAGCCCTTCACCGGTCAGCGTCGTCCGGCCCGCCGTGGCGCCGAGCACGAATCCCCGCGCCATCTGGTCGGCCGCCGCCCAGAACCCGTCACCGGTGCGCTGGAAGCCGAACATCGAGTAGAAGATGTAGATCGGGATCATCGGCTCGCCGTGCGTGGCGTAGCTGGTGCCCGCGGCGGTGAACGAGGCGGTGGAGCCGGCCTCGTTGATGCCCTCGTGCATGATCTGCCCGGACTCGCTCTCCCGGTAGGCCAGCATCAGCTGGTAGTCCACCGGCGTGTAGAGCTGGCCGTGCGGGTTGTAGATCTTCTGCGACGGGAACATCGAGTCCATGCCGAAGGTCCGCGCCTCGTCCGGGATGATCGGCACGATCCGGCCGCCGATCTCGGAGTCCTTGGCGAGGTCCTTGAGCAGCCGGACGAACGCCATCGTGGTGGCGACCTCCTGCTTGCCCGAACCCTTGCGGATCACCTCGTAGACCTTGTCGCCGGGCAGCACCAGCGGCTTGGGCTTGGACCGGCGCTCCGGCAGGTACCCGCCCAGCTGACGGCGGCGTTCCTGCAGGTACTGGATCTCCGGCGAGTCCTGGCCGGGGTGGTAGTAGGGCGGCTGGTAGGGGTCGAGCTGCTCGTCGGAGATCGGGATGCGCAGGCTGTCGCGGAACAGCTTGAGGTCGTCCAGCGTCAGCTTCTTCATCTGGTGCGTGGCGTTGCGGCCCTCGAAGTGCGGGCCCAGGCCGTAGCCCTTGATCGTCTTGGCCAGGATGACCGTCGGCTGGCCGTGGTGCTCGGTCGCCGCCTTGTAGGCCGCGTAGACCTTGCGGTAGTCGTGGCCGCCTCGCCGCAGGCCCCAGATCTCGTCGTCGCTGAGGTGCTTGACCATCTCCTTGGTGCGCGGGTCGCGGCCGAAGAAGTGCTCGCGCACGAAGGCGCCGTCGTTGGCCTTGTAGGTCTGGTAGTCGCCGTCGGGCGTGGTGTTCATGAGGTTGACCAGCGCCCCGTCGCGGTCGGCGTGCAGCAGGGTGTCCCACTCGCGGCCCCACACGACCTTGATCACGTTCCAGCCCGCGCCGCGGAAGAACGCCTCCAGCTCCTGGATGATCTTGCCGTTGCCGCGCACCGGGCCGTCGAGCTGCTGCAGGTTGCAGTTGACCACGAACGTCAGGTTGTCCAGACCTTCGTTGGCGGCCACGTGCAGCAGGCCCCGCGACTCGGGCTCGTTCATCTCGCCGTCGCCGAGGAACGCCCACACCCGCTGCTGGGAGGTGTCGGAGATGCCCCGGTCGTGCAGGTAGCGGTTGAAGCGGGCCTGGAAGATCGCGTTCATCGGGCCCAGGCCCATCGACACGGTCGGGAACTCCCAGAAGTCCGGCATCAACCTGGGGTGCGGGTAGGACGGCAGGCCGCCGCCGGCCCCGGCGTGCGAGTGCTCCTGGCGGAACCCGTCGAGCTGGTGCTCACCCAGCCTGCCCTCCAGGAACGCCCGCGCGTAGATGCCGGGGGAGGCGTGGCCCTGGATGTAGAGGTGGTCACCGCCGCCGGGGTGGTCCTTGCCGCGGAAGAACCAGTTGAACCCCACCTCGTAGAGGCTCGCCGAGGACGCGAACGAGGAGATGTGCCCGCCGACGCCGATGCCGGGCCGCTGCGCGCGGTGCACCATCATCGCCGCGTTCCAGCGCATCCACGCCCGGTAGCGGCGTTCGGTCTCCTCATCTCCGGGGAACCACGGCTCCTGCTCGGTGGGGATGCTGTTGACGTAGTCCGTGCTGGTCAGCGAGGGCACGCCGACGCCGCTCTCGCGGGCGCGCTGCAGCAGCCGCAACATCAGGTAGCGGGCGCGCTGCTGCCCGTTGGCCGACAGCACTGAATCGAATGACTGCAGCCACTCGTCGGTCTCCTGCGGATCGATGTCGGGCAGGTGGGAGGCCAGGCCGTCCCGGATCACCCGGACCCGCTGGGCGGGGACGGCGTCGTGAGCGGCGTCGTTGTTGAGCGCGGACAAGGGATCTCCTCGACTACGTCGGGATTCGTGGCAGGGTGTGGCGCCGGACGTGATGTCCGACACCTCCCATGTTCCCCCATGTTCGCGCCCTGTGGGCGCACCCGAAGCCGACGACGACGCACCGCAGGCTGTTGGTGCGGGCGAAGCCGGTCTAGAGTCGGTCATCAACGCGTTGCTACGGCGTGTCGTGCGCCTAGCAGTTGCGCCGGTAGCGGTCCGCAGTGTTCGCTATCGGCCAGGTTGGGAAGTCGTGCGGGGCCAGAGGCCGCCGCACCGGTGCATTGGAGGAGTGAGAAAACCGTGGTCGCCGCGGGAGACGCCGGTAAAGGCGAAGCCGACGTCGCCGAGAGGCTCGACATCGAGCCGGAGATGGTTGTCCAGGAAATCGGCTGGGACGAGGACGTTGATGACGACGTCCGGGCCTCGATCGAGGAGCGTTGCGGGAGCGATCTGCTCGACGAAGATGCCGACGAAGTGGTCGATGTCGTGTTGCTGTGGTGGCGCGAAGACGATGGCGACCTCACGGACACGCTTCTCGATGTGATGACGCCCCTGTCCGACGACGGGGTCATCTGGGTGATGACCCCCAAGACCGGCCGAGACGGATACGTCGAACCGGCCGACATCGCCGAGGCCGCCTCAACGGCGAACCTGGCGCAGACCGCGAACGCCAGCGTCAGCGAAGGCTGGATGGGCACCCGGCTGGCGTACCGCCGGGCCAAGGCCCGCCGCTGAGGCGTTTCGCATCCCGAACCGTGGGCACCGATGTCGCCATCGGTGCCCACGTTCGTCGCCGCACCGTCATCGCGCGGTGTAGGTTCGGCCGGGACAAGGTCATGTCGAACAGGAGGGTGCTCTCATGACTGTTGAGGTCGGTGCGCAGGCCCCGGACTTCACGTTGCCCGACTACAACAAGGAAAAGGTCTCGCTGGCCGACTTCCGGGGCAAGAAGAACGTCCTGCTGGTGTTCTACCCGTTCGCGTTCAGCGGCGTCTGCCAGGGCGAGCTGTGCCAGGTCCGCGATGACCTGAGCGACTTCGAGAACGACAAGGTCCAGGTCATCGGCGTTTCGGTGGACACGCCGTTCTCGCTCAAGGCGTGGGCCGACCAGCAGGGCTACACCTTCCCGCTGCTGTCGGACTTCTGGCCGCACGGCGAGACCGCCAAGGCCTACGGCGTGTTCAACGAGGCCGCCGGTATGGCCAACCGCGGCACGTTCCTCATCGACACCGAGGGCAAGGTCCGCTTCGCCGAGGTCAACCAGCCCGGCGAGGCCCGCGACCAGAACGTCTGGAAGAAGGCCCTGGCGGAACTCACCGCCTGACCCCTTCCCGGAACAGGTGGTCGACCGGCCCCGAATCCGGGCACAACACCCCGGTATCCTTGCCGGGGTGTTCACCCGGCACACGCCGATCGATCACCTCAAGGGCGCATAGCTCAGCGGAAGAGCACTTGCCTTACAAGCAAGGGGTCGTTGGTTCGAACCCAACTGCGCCCACCACCTCCGACCTGGTGTCTTAGCAAGTTCGTAGTTCGGTCCGGCCTTCTCATGGCACGAGTTGCCCTGTGAAAGCCGTCTGAATGCATGGATCGGTCGCACCTGCTTGGTCCCTCCGATGAGGAACGAGACATCCGTGCCCGGTGAGCTCTCGGAATCGCGAAAACCTTTACCCCGGGTTGTTGGGCATCTGCAAGAGCACGATCACCTTCGCAGCAAGCCCGGCTCCATGGGAGCGTGGTTCCCGGGACTTTTCAACATCACTCGGGCAGACGTCGTTCAGTCAGCACCGTCGAGCAGGGCGCGAGCGTGGGCCCGTAGCGCGTGGGCGAAGTCGTGGCGCTCGTCCATCTCTACCCGGTGCAACAGCCGGGCGGCAGCGTAGAACTGCGCCACCCGCCCGGACGGCGAGTCGAGGACGCCGGCGAACACCGATCGGACGTCGCCGTAGGTGGCTGGAGCGAGCAGGCTGCAGCACAACAAGGTGGCTGCGTCGGTGCCCGTCGGTCCACGCCCCCAGCCTTCCCAGTCCAACAGCCCGAATTCAGGCTGCATGAGGTTGTTCCAGTGCAGATCGCCGTGCACGGTCTCCCACTGGTCGACGCGGGTGTCGACCTGGTCGCCGAAGGCTCTGCGGATGCGGTGCGTGACCTTCTCCTGGTCGGCGTGGACACGGTGGGTGGGGGCGGCTGCCAGTGTGGTGAGGGCGAGCTGTAGGGCAGACCACCACCCCGGATCGAGCTGCAGCGGTCCGGCGGGGGCGTCGTGGGTCGCGCACGGCCTCCCCGGCATCCGGGTCGCGAGCTCGGCGCGCTGGCGACGTCCGTCGGTCCATTCGGTCGTCGCCTCGACGTGCGGGCGCGGGATGGTCGCCGGGAGCGCGTTCGCGTCGGCGTTGCCGGTCCAGAATTCGCCCGAAGCCCAATTCGGGAATTCCGAGACGACGCGCAGCCATCGAGCTGCACCGTCGGCGTCACGGGCTGGAGCGCCGATTGAGCGCAGTCGCCACCCGAAGACGGGTTCGCCCTGGACTTCGACACCGAAGTGCGCGGCGGCGCGCGCGAGGTTGGCGCGCATCCATGCGGCGAATCGGCGGTCGGCCTCGGCGACTTCGGCGGTGGTCGGACTCATCAGTCGATGATGTGTCGGAGGTAGTTGTCCGGGTTGGTCAGGTAGCGGCGCCAGTGGTCGACGAGTTCGAGTTCGTCCCACTTGATCCGGCGGAACCCGTGCTCGCCCACCTCGATGATGTCGGCGCCGGGCGTGGCGGCCAGGATCGGCGAGTGCGTCGCGCACACCACCTGGGCACCGGTCTGGCCCAGCTCGTGCAAGAGCGACACCAGGTGCAGGCACGAGGTGAATGACAGCGCGGCCTCGGGCTCGTCCATCACGTAGAACCCCGGCTTGTTGAACATCTCCCGGAACACCGTCAGGAAGCCCTCTCCGTGCGACATCTCGGCGGTGTTGTCCTCCCAGTAGCCCGGCACCCCTCCTAGGTTCTCGGTCATCTGAAACGCCGTCTCGGCCCGCAGGAAGAACCCCTGCTTGCGGGAACGGGGGCCACCGAGCATCCGCGATCCGGCGGCCGTGGTTTCCAGCGTCAGCACCTCGCCGAGCGCTGTCTTGACGGAGTCAGGGCGACCGCGTTTCGCTGCGAGCCGGCCGCCGTAGGAATCGAGCTTGAAGCCCTCGGCGATGGCCTCAACAAGCGTGGACTTCCCGGAGCCGTTGTCTCCGACGAGGAAGGTCACCGGTGCCTGGAAGGTCAGGCCCTCCTCGGCGAGCTCGGCCACGCACGGCACAGTGAACGGCCACCGGCCGCGCTCGGCGCGGCCGGGGCGGTTCGCCTCACGGACGTAGGCACGACGGACGTACACCGGTCTCCTAGGCGTCGTAGTTCGGCTGGCACCCGCCGTTGGGTCCGCACGGTCCGGCGCCGGTCGGCCAGCACGACGGGTTGCAGGCAGGTCCGCAGTTCGGTCCGCACTGAGGATCGCACGCAGACCGTGGTCGCGTAGCGAAGTGGGTGCGCAGCGTCGCGTCCGCCTCGGCCATCTGTGGACCGGCCAAGATGGCGGCAAGAGCACGATCCCGCACGTTGCCCACCGGCATCCACCGGGAGAACACGCACGGCCACACCTCCCCGGTCGGGGAGATCGCTATCTTGTCATCGCCGCAATGGCCGCACAGTTGATCGAGGCCGGTTCGTCCGGTGCGCACTCCGCGGCCAACTTGTCGTAGCCGGTCGGTCCCGATCTCGTTGACCCCGAGCTCGCGCAGCTCGGCGACGGCTTGATCGCTGCGCTGCCCGTCCCGCAGGTTCACCACACCGGCCCGCACCGGGATCGACCGGCGCACGGCTTCCGCGATGTTGGCCTTCGTGCGCGCGTACGTCCGCCGCTTGGTGATCGTGGCGTGCTCGGCGGCGTCGGTCGAGTAGTACGACGTCGCCAGCCGCACGCCCGGCTGGGCGAGCACGTCCCACAGCACCGGGTGGACACTGACGAGGTTCGAGAACACCTCGACCTCGACCTCGCGGGATCGCGCGTGATCGACCAGGGACGGCAGCGACGGGTGCAGGGTGGGTTCACCGCCGATGAACTGCACCATCCTTGTGCCCACCTCGGCGGCCTCGTCGATGACCCTGCGCCAGTCCTGCTCGCTCATGCTGCCGTGATCCCCGCCGGGGCCGGAATCGGCGTAGCAGTGGGCGCATTCGAGTTGGCACTTGCCGGTGATCTCCAACCATACGAACGAAGCTTGTCCCACAGGTTTCCTCCCCGCTGATTGCGTTGCCGTTGAACAGCGCCTTGCAGACGCCGCAGTTGAGTCCTGGCCCGTGCGGGGCGCAGGTTGGCGCAGCTCTCGCCGCACGGGCCCGTCCACGACAAGGTCCGCCGACGCGCCGAAACGGTGATCATGGTTCGATCACCACCGCCACGACCTCGGCCTCAAGCGCCTCGGTCTGCTCAGCAGCTGCTCGCAGGACCTGCGCGAGCCGATCGCACACCAACGCCATTTCGTCGAGCTCGTCCTGGTCGCTGCGGCCGGCCTCGACGTTCTGCACTGCTGCGCCGATGGCGACCAAGGCAGTCCGCATGGTGCGGCTCAGCGAGGTGGTCATGCCCCTACCGCCGCACCGGTCGGCATGGGAACACCCGCGAGGCCGTGCGCGGTGATGTTGCAGCTCGCGCAGGTTTCCCACAGCCACGCGGTATCGCTGTACGACGCGACAACGTGCTCGCCGCACAACATTCGAGCGGTCGCGCCGTCGTCTACGCGGCTCCGCGACGCGTGTCGTCGACCGCTGGCAGGCACCCAGTGGAACGGATGCGGTTGGTACGCCATGGCTACGTCCTCCCATGACCAGATGGTTGCTGTCGCAGCCACTTTCACCGCCTGTTGCGAGACGGAAAACGACGAAACCGCTTGCGATATGTATGCCGCGCATATCCGCACGTGACAAGGAGTAGTGATCCCTATGCTGATCGTGAATCTGGCCTGATGGGGTGACGATGAGCGCTAGAGGCGACAGGGCGTGCCGCAGCTGCGGAACCCGTCTTGGGCGAGACCAGCGCGACGTCTTGTGCAGCCCGTGTCGGCGGAAATCCGCGGCGGAATCCTCAGGCCCCGAACCGAAGAGCGCGGATTTCTGGCAGCGTCCCACGTTGAGCGAAGCTCTCCAGGCCCGCCATTTCGGACGCGTCCTCTACGCGTACCGCTACGAGCATCGCCCCGTGATCACTCAAGCGGCGTTGGCGCGGTGGCTCAACATGACGCAGGCACAGATCAGCAGACTGGAGCGCGGCGCGAAGCCTCCGAGTGACCTCGACAAACTTGGCACGTGGGCGTTGATTCTGCACATCCCTGAATCACTGCTGTGGTTCAGGCTCCCGGGACGGGAAACCCCGGCGTCGGCCACTTCTGCCCGCGTCGGATTCGGATGGTTCGGCGGACGCCGAGCACCATCCCTGAACACCGGTGCGAGTGCGCCGCTCTCGGTGGACTCGATCAGGGAGACCACGGCGACCTTTCGCGGGCTGGACAACCGTTTCGGCGGTGGCCACGCCAGGGCCATGCTCGGCGCCTACCTCGCCGACGAAGTCGCGCCCGCCATGCACGACCACCGGCCCGGCAACGTCCAGGTCGAGTTCGTCTCGGCCGTCGCGGAACTCAACCAGCTCGCTGGGTGGATGGCCTACGACGTCGGCGACATGCTGTCGGGCCGCCGCCACCTGCAACAGGCGCTGCAGATGTGCCAACGGGTTGGGGACCACGCGCTGTCGGCCGAAATGCTCGCGGGCATGAGCCACCAAGCCGCCCACGCCCGAGATGGAGCGGGATCGGTGGGACTCGCGCGCGCAGCCCGCGAGACGGCGGCCGACACCGGGTTGGCCGCGTTGGAATCCGAGACAGCCGTGATGGAAGCTCACGGACTCGCGCTGGTGCGCGACAAGCGCGGCAGTGTGGCTGCGCTCCGTGACGCCGAGGATGCGTTCGGCCGCGTGGACCAGGTGGAGCACCCGCCGTGGCTCAGCTACTACGACGCGGCCTACCTCGCCGCCAAGATGGCCCACTGCATGCGGGAACTCGGCGAACTCCGCGCTGCGGAGCGTTTCGCCCGCCGGTCCCTCGAAATGAGCGCGGGGTACGACCGTGGGAAGCTGTTCAACATCGCCTTGCTCGCGTCGATCCTCGCCGACCTGCGGGAGATCGAGGAGGCGTGCGCCGTAGGCCGCGACGCCCTGCACCTCGGCCGAAAACTGCAGTCGGCGCGCACCCGGCTCTACTTGCAGGACTTCGCCAAACGCCTGCATCGCCACCGGACCATGCCGGTGGTTGCCGAGCTCGGCGACGAACTCGCCGCGTTGGGCATCAGCTTCGGTGCTGCGCCAACAGCTTGAACAAGGCCACCTGTGCCGCGGCTCCAGGGATCAGCCCTTGCTCGATGCGTTCGGGAATCTCGGCAAGCGGTACCCACTCGACGCGAGCTGTCTCGTTGATGTCGGCCGGTTTGCCGGTGTCCTCCGCGCCCTCGGCGAGGAACAGCAGGTTCTCGAAGTCGGCGGTGCCGGTGAGGGGTTGGAACGTGCCGAAAGGACGGATGGACGACGGTCGCCAGCCGGTCTCCTCCTCGACCTCGCGCGCTGCCGTCAGAGCCGGGTCCTCGTTCGGGTCCACGTATCCGCCGGGGAGTTCCCACACCCACTGGTCGAGGATGAACCGATGCCGCCAGATCATCAGCACGTGCTCGTCGTGGACGACCACGGTCATCGCGGCCTTGGGCATGCGCAAGACGTACTGCTCGAACGTGACGCCATCTGGTAGCTCGACCGACGCAATGCTCAGCTTGAGTCGTCGGGTGTCGTCGATGAGTCGTTCGCCGTGGATGGTCCAAGTCACCAGCTCGGGTGCGTTCGCCTCGTTCGCCACGGAGCGGAACGCTACCGGAACGCGGTGTGCGGCAGCCATGACGACGTTCCCAGCAGGCCGGGGGATCAGTTCCGGTGATTGCGGCTTGAGCTCGGATGAGCTGCGCGACTTCTGGGCTCGTCGACGGCCTCGGGCGCTGTTGCCGGTAGGGGCCGCGCGGTTCATGGCGGTGTTGGGCGCCTCACTGGGTGAGCGACTGGAGTCCTGCCACGAGGGACCACACGCCGAGGGCCAGGAGCACGACGGTGATCGGGAACAGGACGTTCAGCCAGGTCGTCGAGGCGGCTTCGCTGCGGTCGGGGTTGTCGGGGTCGTACACGACCGCGATGTCGCTCTTGCGGCTGGGCGCGCGGAACCAGGGCGTGTCGGTGCCGCTGCGCTGCTGTCCCAGCGCGTCGGTGTAGCGGTAGTGGACGGTCGTCCGGGTTTCGCCGTCGTTGCGCCGCTTGGTCCGCACTGACGTGACGGTGCCGGTGACGTGGGTCCAGGTGCGGCGCCGGGCGTGGGTGCGCACCAGCATGATCAGGGCGAACGGGAAGGGAACGGCGAGGACCAGGCCCAGCCCGATGAAGAACCACGCGTCGCCGTTGCTCATGCCGATCCCGATCTCGAAATGCCGTTGTCGCCGGTCACCTTAGCTGGACGGCGGATCCGATCAGGGGATGCGGGCGACTGCTGCCCAGAAGCCGGTGCGGGCGCCTTCGGCGGGGACCGTGCCGGGGTCGGGGCGCCAGTCAGTCGCGTACACCGCGCCCGGGGGAACGAGTTCGCGGTCACCGATGAGGCGCTTGAAGTCCTCGAAGGTGCGGTGCCGGGCGGCGTTCGTGGTGCTCGAGTAGAGGCGGTCGATCTCCGCGACGCGCTCGGGTGTGTCGTAGTGGTCGGTGATGTGCGAGACCGCCAGGAAACTGCCCGGGGCGACCGCGTCGCAGTAGGCGTCGAGCATCGCGGCGGGGTTCTTCTCATCCGGGACGAAGTGCAGCACCGCGACCGCCAGCACCGCCACGGGTTCGGCGAAGTCCAGCAGCTCGGCGACTCCGGGGGAGTTCAGCACCTCCTGCGGGTCCTGCAGATCGGCCTGCGTGACGGTGACCGTGGGGGTGTCCGACAGCATGCGCCGGGTGTGCGCGACCGCGATGGGCTCGATGTCGACGTAGGCCACGCGCGCCGACGGGTCGACCGCGTGCGCGATCTCGTGGACGTGACCGACCGTGGGAATGCCCGAACCCAGGTCGAGGAACTGGCGGATGCCGGCGTCGAGGAAGAACCGGACCGCGCGCTGCAGGAAAGCCCGGTTCGCGCGAGCGCCCGGGATCATCGTGGGCGTCACCTGGACCGCTCGTGCGGCGGCCGCGCGATCGGAGGCGAAGTTGTGCGAACCACCGAGGTAGTAGTCGTACATCCGGGCCGCGTTCGGCGTCTCGACGTCGAGATCGCCACCGTCCCAGCTGCTCGTGTCGCTCACGTTCCGGCCTCCCCTTCGGCGCTGTCCGGCGAATAGCTGATCGTCTCGGGCGCGCCGGTGTCAACTCAGTTCTGGACGGCGAGGCCCGCGCCGAGGGTGATCAGCGCGGCGGCCGAGGCGCCGGTGATGGTGCGCTGGACCTCGCGGCGTCGCAGCCACACCTGGACCCGGCCGAGCACGGCGATCAGCAGCACGTACCAGGCCAGCGACAGCGCGCAGAACAGCCCGGCGAGCAGGGTGTGCTGCACCAGCGTCGGCATGCCCGGCAGCGTGAACTGCGGGAACAGTGCGAGGTAGAACGCGGCGACCTTCGGGTTGAGCAGGTTGCTGAGCAGACCCTGCCGGAACGCCTGGCGCGTCGTCAGGCCCGGGCGCGGAACCGCGTCCTCGGACCGGGGTTCCTCGTCCCGGCGGATGAGGCTGATCAGCGCGCGAACGCCCAGGTAGATCAGGTAAGCCGCGCCCGCGAGCCGGATCGCGTTGTACAGCGGTCCCGAGGCCTGCAGCAGCGCCGTCAGCCCCGCCACCGCCGCCGTGGCCAGGACCGTGTTGCCCGTCATGATCCCGCCGGCCGTGGCAGCCGCCCCCGGACGGCCGGCGACAGCCGCGTTGCGCAGCAACAACGCCAGATCCGGTCCCGGAACGACGATCACCGCCAAGCACGCCCCGACGAAGGCCACCAACTGACCCGACACCCGCAGCCTCCTCGACACCACGCCCGACGACGCCCATCGTCCACGACGCACCGCCGATCGAGACCACCGCAACCCCGACCTGTTCCCCGGCTCACGCTCCACCTAGGCGGCCTCGGCGAACCCCGCTGGCCCGATGTCATCGAACGATGACATCGCCCCAATGTCATCGTTCGATGACATGCGGGCGAAGGTGCTGGTCAGGTGTTGGTGGGGCTGGCGTCTTCGAGCATGGTGCGGATCTGTTCGCGCAGTTCCGGGGTGTTGTCGTGCCCGTGCGCGGAGGTGGCGTGTTCGGCGGCGGCGCGCACGACCTCGTCCTCCTCGCCGATGATCGTCAACGAGCAGTTGATCTCGCTAGGCGTCTTCCGGCAGTCCGCGACTTTCCTCGTCATCGTGCTGTCCTCCTCCTGAACCGCCGAGCAGCCACGCGAATTCGCGCGGGTACTGCACGGGCGGGTGCGCGGCGACGCCCTGCACCAGCAGCGTCCCGGGGCGGCCCTTGGGACGGGACGAGTCGACCCCGTGCGTGATGAGCGCGTTGAGCCTGAGGTTGCTCACGACGTCGACGTGACGCGTGCTGTCGGCGAGGTCCACGAACAGCAGCTGCCCGGCCCGGCACAGCACGCGCGCGATCTCCGAGGCCATGAGAGCGGGATTCGCCGAGCGCGACAGGGCGAACCGGGACACCACGACGTCGAAGCAGCGGTCCGGGAACGGCAGATCGTCCGGACCGGCGTCGATCCTGCTCGCCCCCAGCGGAAGATCCGCGTCGCGCACCTCGTCGGACGCGCCGACCAGGGACAGCCGGCCGAGGTGCTCGTGGTCGGGCAGGTCCCGGACCCCGCGCGCGCCGATGTCGAGCACGCGTCCGCAGGCCCGGCGCCGCACCAGCGCGCGGAACCGCTCCATGGGCCCCGGCGGCCGGGTTCGAAGCTCCGTCATCCCTGAAGCCTGCGTTCACCGCCAACCCCGTGCCAGGGGCTTTCGACCTGCTCAATCGCGACGCCTGAGGACTGCGGGCGCGCAGACCCGGAGTTCTCCCTCAGGGCGAGGACTCCGGTGAGGGCGAGGAGGAAGCCGGGGATCGTGGTGAGGTGGAAGGGCTGGTCGAGGGCGAGGGTGCTCCAGGTCGCGGCGACCGCGGGGGTGAGGAAGAGCAGGGCGCTGACGGCCAGCGAGCCCGAGCGGTCGAGGACGAGCAGGTAGCAGCCGTAGCCTCCGGCGAACGGCAGCAGGACTAGGAAGGCGATCGCGGTCCAGAACTCGGGTGTGGGCGGTGGGGTGACGCCGCCGCCGACCGTCGCGACCAGGGCGAACCCGGCCAGGGCGGCGGCCGATTGCACGGTCAGCGAGTCGAGCAGGTCGTGGCCTTCGGGGCGGGGACGGCGGTCGCCGAGCAGCGTGGCGAGGGTGAGTCCGGCCGTGCCCGCGACGACCGCGAGCATCCCCAGCGCGCCACCACCGGATCCGATGTCGGTGACGACCACCAGGGCGACGCCCGTGACTCCGGCGGCGAGGCCGAAAAGCCTTCGCGGGCCCAAAGATCGGTGCGCGAGCCCGCTGGTGATCACGGCGACGAGCACCGGTTGCAGCGACGCGATCAGCGCGCTGGTGCCCGCCGGGACGCCCAGCGAGGCGCCGTGGAAGACGCCGGAGAGGTAGACCGCCTGGCCGAGCACGCCGAGGACGATCTCGTGGATCAGGAACGCGCGACCGTACCGGCGTCGTCTCGCCGCGGCGATGACCAGCAGGATCGCGGTCGTCACCGCGTAGCGCCAGAACAGGCTCGTGTTGGCCGAGGCGCCGGTGTCGGCCGCCATGCCCGCGCCGACGAACCCCGAGCTCCAGAACACGACGAAGGCGATCGGAAGCAGTGCTCTCATGTTCGCCAAGTAACCACACCGGTCGGTATACTCGCAGTGTCCTCCGGGGCGAATACCGCAGGATTTGACCGGTCGAAAACTGCGGTATTCGACCCGACGAAAACCGGGGTTTTTGACTTGAGTGCCTGATGGGGTGGTTGTGGTGGGGCGTGGTGCGAATCCTGATACGCCTGCTGGGCGGCGGATCCTCGAGGTGGCCGGGGTGTTGTTCTACGAGCGGGGGATCGGGGCCGTGGGCGTCGATCTGATCGCCGAGGAGGCGGGGACGACCAAGAAGACGCTCTACGACCGGTTCGGGTCGAAGGACGCGCTGGTCGCGGCCTACCTCAAGCGGCGCGAGGAGCGGTGGGAGGAATTCCTCGACGAGTGGCTGCGGACTCGGGCGCCGCGGTCCGGGGTCGATCGGGTGCTCGCGGTGCTCGACGCGGAGGAGGCGTGGTGGGCGGGCAGCAGGCGCGGTTGCGCGTTCGTCAACGCCCACGCCGAACTCGGCGAGAGCGACCACCCCGGGCGCGAGGTGCTGCGCGAGGGGAAGCGCCGGTCCCGCGCGAAGTTCACCGCCCTGCTGGCCGAAGCCGGCGTCGCCGACGCCGACACCCTCGGCGCCCGGGTCCACATGGTCTACGAAGGCGCCATGGTCAACCTCACCGTCGGAGGCATGACCGGTGCCTTCGACGAAGCCCGCGACACGATCCGCGCCCTCGTCGCCGCCGGGTGACGGCCCGGCGCGTCACTCCGCAGCGACGCGGATCTTCTCGCCGCTGGTGAGCTTCACGAGCTGGTCGACGTCGAGCGGGACGATGGTGTGCGGGGTGCCCGCTGCCGCCCAGATCGTCGGGTAGTCGTCGAGGGCCTCGTCGATGAAGGTGCGGAGCGGAGCCGGGTGCCCGATCGGCGCGACTCCGCCGATGGCCTGGCCGGTGGCGGCGCGGACCTGCTTCGCCGACGCCATCCGGACCTCACCGGCTCCGATGCTGCGGGCCAGCAGGTCGGTGTCGACCCGGTGCCGCCCGCTGGTCATCACCAGAACCGGCTGCTCGTCGGCGAGGAAGACGAGGCTGCTGGCGATCGCCCCGACCTCGCACCCGAGCGCCGACGCCGCCTCCGCGGCGGTGCGCGTCGAGTCCGGCAGCTCCCGCACCTGCGCGGTCAGCCCCGCCTCGCTCAAGCGCTCCTGCACGATGCGACTGCGCTCGGGAAGCTGCAGATCATCAGACATCCGCGACGGCTCCTCTCGCCGTGTGGGTGGGTCGGTCCGAACTGTCCGACGGCGGTCCTTGAAGGTGTGCCACCGGTACAGCGAAAACTACATCTGGATGTAGGGAACGCTGCGTCGACCTCGTAGCTTTTGCTGTGTCGGCGTCGGTCGTGATTCCCGTCCTGTTTGGGTTTTGGTGGGGGGAGGGGCTCATATGCTGGGGTGGTTGTTCCGCTGAACGGGGGAGTGCAGTTCGTTGGGTGAGACGGTCCGGGCCGGGTACTTCGAGCGCGTCGGGGACGGTCGGTACAAGCCGACCGCGCACGTCGGCGGGGCTTGGCGCTCCGATGAGCAGCACTTCAGCCCGCTCGGCGGGTTGATCGTGCACGCGATCGAGCGGTTCCGGGCCGCCGAAGGCCGTCCTGATCTGGTGATGAGCCGGATCAGCTTCGACATCCTCGGGCAGATCGCGCTGGAGGAGTTCGACGTCGAGGTCGAGATCGTCCGGCCGGGGCGGACCATCGAGCTCGTGGAGGCGACCGTGGTCATCGGCGGCCGGGCCGTCGTGCGGGCGCGCGCGTGGCTGCTGGCCGAGGTCGACACCGGGATCGTCGCGGGCGGTGAACCCGACGCCGTGCCGGGCCCGGACGAGCTCCAGCCGTGGCCGATGGACTCGGTGTGGTCCGGCGGCTTCATCGAATCGCTGGAGACGCGCGTCGTCGGCGAGCCGCAGCCCGGTCGCACCACCGCGTGGATCTCCACCGGGCACCCCTTGGTGGAGGGCGAGCAGGTGAGCCCGCTGGCGTCGTTCGTCGCGCTGATCGACGCGGCCAACGGCATCGCCGTGCGCCAGGAACCCACCAAGTGGATGTTCCCCAACGTCGACCTCACCGTCCACCTCTACCGGCTGCCCGAGGGCGGCTGGACCGGCCTCGACACCAAGGTCGTCTTCGGCGCCGAAGGCCAGGGGCTCACCAGCACCGACCTGCACGACGTGCGCGGTCCCGTCGGTCACGCCGAGCAGATCCTGACCGTTCGCCCGCTGACGACCTGACCCGTCGCGTCAATTCCCGGAATTGGCGGAGATCGGGCGCCGATTGGCGGTTTCGCCGCCACGACTGACCCACCGCTGACGCACGAGCCGCAACGGGCCGCTCACCGCGAGGTGTGCGGCCCGTT
Source organism: Saccharopolyspora flava (assembly GCF_900116135.1). Classification (GTDB taxonomy): domain Bacteria; phylum Actinomycetota; class Actinomycetes; order Mycobacteriales; family Pseudonocardiaceae; genus Saccharopolyspora; species Saccharopolyspora flava. The sequence continues at coordinate 53,795 of NZ_FOZX01000008.1, read as the reverse complement.
GTCGCTGCTAGGGGTTGCTTCGGGTGCGGGCGCGGTGACCGGGTGCGCGGTGCGATCGGCCGTCTGGACGGTGGGATTCGACCGGGGTGCGGCTTTTCTGGTGAATTCCTGACAAGAGTGCGGGCGGGCGCGGGATTTTCGGGAAGTATCCGCAGCTGCAGATCATCCCCCGCAGCGAGAGGTGTCCCGCATGAAGACCCGATTAGCCGGTGTGACCGCCGCCCTCGTGGCCGGTGCCGTCGTCTCCTTCGTCGCGCCCGTCGCCGTCGCGACGCCCGCCGCGCCCGCACCCACCGCCGACGGGTGCTACAGCTGGAGCCAGCCCCTCAGCGAGGGCGCCTCCGGAGACGACGTGCGCAACCTGCAGATCCGCGTGGCCGGATATCCCGGCGACGGCGGGCAGCTCACCATCGACGGCGTCTACGGCCCCGCCACCAGGGATGCCGTCGTCCGCTTCCAGCAGGCCTACGGGTTGTCCGCGGACGGCGTGGCGGGCGAGTCGACCTTCGCCAAGATCTACGAGCTGCAGGACGACGACTGCTCGCCGGTCAACTTCGACTACTCCGAGATCAACAACTGCAACTCCGACTGGTCCGGCGGCAAGGTCTCCGCCGACGAGGCCAAGGCCAACGCCCTGGTGACCATGTGGAAGCTGCAGGCCATGCGGCACGCGATGGGCGACGCGCCGATCCAGGTCAACGGCGGTTTCCGCAGCGTGTCCTGCAACGACTCGGTCGGCGGTGCGCCCAACAGCCGCCACCTCTACGGCGACGCCGCCGATCTCGGTGCCGGGTCGCAGGGCTTCTGCGCGCTGGCGCAGCAGGCGCGCCACCACGGCTTCGGCGAGATCCTCGGACCGGGCTACCCCGGGCACGACGACCACGTGCACGTCGCCGGCGGTGCCGACACCTGGTCGGCGCCGGACTGCGGGATCTGACGGGATTTTCGCGCTGCGGGCACCCGGTTCTCGCCGGGTGCCCGCGCTGCATCGGTAGGCGAACGACAGGTGTTCGCGGGATGTCAAGCCGGTGTTACCCGGGTGTGGTGGGCATGACGTGTGATGTGACTATCCGTAGTCGGCGCTAACAACTGCGCGTCATGTGCGACATAATGGTTGAAGCTTCCACAACGCAGTCGGAAGCGTCCCGCGGGGAGCCGGCCACCCGGACAGGTGCGCACCGCCGCCCCCGCCGTCAACTCTCCTCACTTGCGGTTCGCCGCGCCCCGATAGCGGCGAACCGCGCACCACCCCGTCACTTCCCGACGCGAGCCGCGCTGCGGCTCGCCCTGGCCGGGCGCGGACCGAACCCCCAGTCGGACCCCCGGCCAGCGAGGAAGCGAGCCGGGACCCTGTCCCCCGGGGTCCCGTCTCGCGAATCCCCGGATGGGGATGGGGCGGGCCGGACGGAGATCTCCCCCAGCCTCCGGTCCGGTCCGCCCGCCTCCGCGTCACGCCGGGGGATTGATCCCGCGGTGGTAGCCCTTCCCGGTGCAGTGCGGGCAGGTTCGCCACTCGGACATGGTCATGCCGGTCTGCATCTCCTCGGTGGCCTGGATCATGTAGAGGCGCGGCTCGCTGATCTTCTTGAGGCCGCCGCAGGTGAAGCACAGGGCGTTGGGGCCGTTGGCCTCGATACCGGTGTTCTCGCCACCCTCGTCCGACATGCGTCGATCCTCACACGGGCGGTCCGCCACCTCGCTGTCGCCCCGGGTTTTCCCGGCAGTGCGGGCAGCGCGCCAACGACATCACCGTCGACACCCGGCCGGTGTCGAGCGACATGAACCGGCGGGCCACCTTGATGTTGCCGGTGCCGTCGCATCCCCGGCACTCCGAGTTCTCCTCCTCGGTCACGTCCTCACCTCCGCGGTCGCCGCGACGCTACCGCCGGACGACCGGCGCGTCATGTTCGTCAACCACTGGTTGACGCCATCGGAGCGTCAACCTATGGTTGACGCATGGCTGAGAACCTCCCACCCACCATTCGCCTCGACGACCTCATCGCGGGCATCAAGAAGTCCAACGACGACGCGTTGTCCCAGCTCGAAGGCGCCGTGATCGTCGCCGACCACCTCGGCGACCTCGCCGACCACCTCATCGGCCACTTCGTCGACCAGGCGCGCCGATCCGGCGCTTCCTGGACCGAGATCGGCCGCAGCATGGGCGTTTCGAAGCAGGCCGCGCAGAAGCGGTCCGTCACCAAGGGATTCGACGACGACTCCGGCAACGGGTTCAGCCGGTTCACCCCGCGAGCCCGCAACGTCGTGGTGCTCGCCCAGAACGCCGCGCACGAGGCCCGCAACGACGAGATCGGCGTCGCGCACCTCGTCCTCGGCCTGCTCGGCGAACCGGAAGCCGTGGCCGCCAAGGTGATCGAGGACCAGGGCGTCGCGCTCGACGCGATCCGCGAGGCCGCGACCGCGACGCTGCCCGCCGGCGCCGACGACCTGCCCGCGCTGGTGCCGTTCGACGCCGACGCCAAGAAGGTCCTAGAGCTGACCCTGCGCGAAGCCCTCCGGCTCGGCCACAACTACGTCGGCACCGAGCACATCCTGCTCGCCGTGCTCGAGCACGAGGGCGGCGACGGCCTGCTCTCCGGGCTCGGTCTGGACAAGGCCGCGGCGGAGGCGCTGATCGCGAAGGTCATCGACGACGTGGTGCGCGGTCAGGCTTGAATCTGGGCCGTTCGGCCGCTTGTTCTCGCCCGGGCGCCGGGTGAGGCTACGCGGTGGAGGGGCGATGTGGGTTCTGCGCGTGATCGGCACACTGGTGTCGGCGGTCGTGCTCGTGGCCGGAGCGCTGGCCGTGCAGCCGACGGGAACGGTGGCGTTGCCGATCATCGACCCGGTGCCGCAACCCGCACCTGAGCCACCCCCTCCGCCGCCACCGCCGCCCGGCCCGCCGGTGCTCGCGGTGAAGATCGACAACGCGCCGCAGGCCCGGCCGCACACCGGAACCGGTGCCGCCGACCTCGTCTACGTCGAACCCGTGGAAGCCGGGATCAGCCGTCTGATCGGCATTTTCGCCTCCCGTGTCCCTCCTGTGGTCGGACCGGTGCGCAGCGCCCGGCAGACCGACCTGCGGTTGCTGCCCCAGTTCGGGCACCCCACGCTCGCCTTCTCCGGAGCGGCGCCCGAGCTGCTGCCCGAGATCGGCCGCGCCCCGGTCACCGACGCCTCCCAGCGGACGTTGCCCGGCGCGTTCCACCGCGGGCCGGGCGTGATGCCGCACAACCTGTTCGCCCGCACCGACCGGCTGCCGCCCGGAGCGGGCTGGTCGCCGGCCGCCCCGCTGGTGTTCGGGCCCGCCCCGGCGGCCGGGGGAGTGCCCACCGGGCACGAGGAGATCGCCTACCTGCACGCCCGCGTCGGCTTCGACTGGGACGGCGCGCGCTGGCTGGTGTCGATGGACGGGCAGCCCTACGTCACCACCGACAGCGGTCGCGGCGCCGCGAGCACCGTTGTGCTGCAAGAGGTTCCGGTGGTCAGCTCGCCGTTCCAGGACATCGCGGGCAACGTCTCGCCGTTCGCCGAGACGGTCGGCGGCGGGCGGGCCGTGGTGCTGCGCGACGGCCAGAAGTTCAACGCCTACTGGAACCGCCCGGCTCCCGAGGTCGGCACGACCTACACCACCGAGGCCGGGGAACCGATGACCTTCGCGCCCGGGCAGGTGTGGGTGGTGCTGGTGCCGCGGGCCTGACGAGATCGAAAACCCGCGCGGCAGCGCGACGAACGCCACATCGGTGACCGCCGTCGGTGTCAGTCGCTAGGCTCGGAGGACATGAGCGATCGCCGTCTGCTGCTGGTCCACGCCCACCCCGATGACGAGTCCACCGGGACCGGCGCCACCATGGCCCGCTACAGCGCCGAAGGCGCCACCGTCAGCCTCGTCACCTGCACCAGCGGTGAACTCGGCGAGGTCATCGCCGACGACCTCGCGCACCTGCGCGGCAAGCCGCAGGAGCTGGGCGAGTACCGGCGCGGGGAGATCGAGCGCGCGCTGGTCGAGCTCGGCGACATCCGCCAGCACTGGCTCGGCGGCCCCGGCCGGTTCCACGACAGCGGCATGGCCGGTGAGGAGTCCAACGACGACCCCCGCGCCTTCGCCAAGGCCGATCCGGCCGAGGTGACCCGCGCGATGGTCGCGGTGCTGCGCGCCGAGCGCCCGCAGGTGGCCGTCACCTACGACCGCAACGGCGGCTACGGCCACCCCGACCACATCGCCGCCCACAAGGCGCTGATGGGCGCCCTGGAGCCCGCCGCCGACCCGTCCTACGAGCCGGACCTCGGCGAGCCCTGGGACGTGCCGAAGGTGTACTGGACGGCGATGCCGCGCTCGCTGCTCACGCGCGCCGTCGAGGAGGGGTTCCTCGCCGAGGACGCCGTCGCCGCCTTCGAACCGAGCACGGTTCCCGACGAGGAGCTGACCGCGCAGATCGACGGTCGCCGGTTCCACGCCAACAAGCTCGCGGCCCTGCGCACCTACCGCAGTCAGGTCAACGTCGACGACGACGGCTTCTTTGCCAAGATGGTCAACAACGAGGAGTTCGGCCGCGAGCACTACGTGCTCGTCCGGGGCGAGCGCGGCCCGGGGGAGGGGCCGTACGGCTGGGAGACCGATCTGTTCGCCGGTCTCGACTAGGAGCCGTCAGGGAACTCAGCGTTTCCTCAACCCGCCGCCAGGTGGGAGCGGTCCGCCGGGGCCGGGTGCGGTGGCCAGGGGCCCAGTTCCGGGAGGTCGCCCGCCGGCAGGCGCTGCGGCGGGCGACCGGCCAGCCAGGCCGCCAGGTCGTGCGCCCGGCCGGTGATCTCGACGTCGGCGACCGGGCTGATCTCGCCGTCGGCGGACCAGCGGCGGGGGCCGTCGGTCTGCCGCAGCGCGACACCGGCGGGCAGCCGGGGCAGCAGGAATTCGATGGTGTGGTGGCAGAAGTCCTCGGTCCACTCCTGCGGCCCGACGCCCAGGTCCAGGTCGACCAGGTGGATCCAGACCTCCCGCCAGCGCATGAACACGATCCCGGCCAGGTCGCCGTTGCGGAAGCGCACCGGGCGCTCCCAGTCGGCGGGGGAGGCGTGCGACCAGACGGCTTCGAGCACACCGACGTGGCGGTTCAGGCCGTCGTGGTGGGAGAAGGCGTTCCCGCCCGACAGCCCTTCGATGATGGCGTCGCGCTCGGCCTGACCTCCCTCGTAGGCCTCGACGAGCTCGCCGTTCAGCGCCAGCGAGCAGACGCGGGCGAACGCGCGGGCGTTGTCGGTCAGATGTGCCAGCACGTGCCCGCGGGACCAGCCGGGCAGGAGTGAGGGGGCGGCCACCTGCTCGTCGGTGAGCGTGGCGGTGAGGCCGAGCAGCCGCCGGTGGCCCTCTGCAACAGCTTTCAACGGAGGCATCACGCGGCGTGATCCTAGGGGCGGATCACCGGTTTGAAACCACCTCGCCGTGATCGGTACCCGAAAGAGGCCATCCGGGCGGTTATCAAACTGTGTTGTCGGGAAAGAGGATTCGTGCGTTCTGCGGTGTCCGGGATCCCCTTCGGAATGTTCGATCAGCGAACACCCACTGATCGGACACGAGGAGGAAGCACGTGGCGACGCGACGCGTGCGATTACGGACAGCGCTCGCCGTGGCGGCGAGCGTGCTGGTCACGGGCACCGCGGTGGTCGCGGGAACGTCGGCGGCGCAGGCCTCTCCGGTGGCCTGGGGGCCGTGCGAGAAGGCCGTGCTGCAGGACGTCCCGCTCACCGAACGGCACCTGTACAGCTGTGCGAAGTACCCGGTTCCGCTCGACCACGCCGACCCCGGCAAGGGGACCATGGACATCGCGATGATGCGGCGGGCCGCGACCGAACCGGGTGAGCGGATCGGCTCGCTGTTCCTCAACCCCGGCGGCCCGGGCGGTCCCGGGTTCGACATGCCGGTCGGCGCTGTGGAGCGCTTCGACCCGGCCGTGCTGCAGCGCTTCGACATCATCGGGTTCGACCCGCGCGGCATCGACCGCAGCACCCGGATGCGCTGCTTCCGCAACGCTGAGCAGGCTGAGAAGGTGCTGGGCCGGATGTCGTCGGTGCCGGTCACCGACGAGCAGATCGGCAGCACCATGGACGCCTACGGCGACTACGGGGACGCCTGCGCGAAGAACGCCGGCGAGCTGCAGCGGCACATGAGCACCGCCGACGTCGCCCGCGACCTGGACCTGATGCGGGCCGGGGTCGGCGACGCGCAGCTGAACTTCGTCGGCTTCTCCTACGGAACGCTGCTCGGCGCGACCTACGTCGGCATGTTCCCGGACCGCAGCCGCGCGATCGTGCTGGACGGCAACGTCGACCCGGCGCTGCGTACCGCCGACGGCGTGCAGTACGACCGGGAGCGGGCCGGTGGTTTCGAGCTCGCGCTGGACGCGTTCCTGAAGCGCTGCGGTGCGGAGAAGACCAAGTGCGCCTTCGGCGAGGGCGACACCCGGGCCAAGTTCGACGAGATCCGCGACGCCCTGCGGCGGGGTCCGATCACCATGCCCGACGGCACGACGATCGACCTGAACCAGTTCACCGACGCGGTCAGCAGCGCGCTCTACGACCCGGAGCAGTTCCGGCAGCTGGGCAGCGACCTGCAGGGCCTGCACCTGCAGCTGCACCCGAAGGCCGGGCTGATCCCGGACCTGCTGCGGGTGCTGCAGCTCCCGGCGGCCAAGCACCGCAGGGACGCCGCCGAGGAGTCCTATGTGGACGACTCGTACTTCGCGGTGAACTGCACCGACAAGCCGATTCCGAAGAAGCCGGGCCTGGTGCCCGCGATCGCCGCGCAGTGGGAGTCGGAATCGCCGACGTTCGGCCGCAACCAGGCGTTCAGCGACCTCGCCGGCTGCTCGCAGTGGCCGCCGACCAGCCCCGACGTGCACCGCGGCCCCTGGGTGAACCAGGCCGCCAACCCGGTGCTGCTGTTCGGCAACTTCTACGACCCGGCGACGCAGTACGAGTTCTCCCGGCGGATGGAGAAGGAGCTCGGCAACGCGCGACTGGTCAGCGTCGACGCCTTCGGGCACTGCATCCTCGGCGACAGCTCCTGCGCCGACAGCCGTGCCGCCGACTACCTGATTAACCTGCGCGTCCCGCAGCCCGGTGAGGTCTGCCAGCCGGACGAGCGGCCGTTCTGAGCACCCGCGCGAGGGCCGTCGCTCCGAGGAGAAGGAGCGACGGCCCTCGTCGTGAGTGGAGGTCGATGCGCCGGTCGCCTCTCGGCGAGTGGCGCGACGCGGCTCCAGCCGGACGGTATTCCGCGAAGGCGATAGATGAGGCCCGGGGACACGGAACGCATCGACCAGTCCGTTCAACAGGATCCCGCCCCGCGTTGTTCCGCCCCGGAAGGTGACTCCGCTCTCATCGCGCCGGCGCATTCGATTTTGCGGTGCGCCGAAACCCGCATTTGGTGAAATGGAAATGCGAATTCCTCCGTTCCCCGATATTGGACGTGTTTCGCGATTCCGGTAATGTTCCTCCTCGGTTGAAGGGGAGTAGTCCGCGAATTCGCGGTCGACATGCTGGTGCGGCGTCATCGCACCCGGTCGCGAGCCTTGCGTTCGAGGTGGGCGAGACCTTCGGTGTTCTCGGAAGGTGGGTTTCACATCATGCTGGGCAGCATCGCGCTGAGTTCCGCAGCTATTTTTGTCGCCGAGCTCGGCGACAAGTCGCAATTGATGGCGATGACGTTCGCCACGCGATACCGGTGGTGGCAGGTGCTGCTCGGCATCACCGTCGCGACCACGCTGGTGCACGCCGTTTCGGTGGCACTGGGATTCGGTCTCGGCGAACTGATGCCGACCGAGTGGATCGCGCTCATCGCCGGCATCGCGTTCCTGTTCTTCGCGGCCTGGACGCTGCGCGGCGACCGCCTCACCGAGGAGGAGAAGCAGAAGGCCCAGCGCGGCTTCGGGTCGGCCGTGCTGGTGGTGACGCTGGCGTTCTTCCTCGCCGAGCTCGGCGACAAGACCATGCTGGCGACCGTCACCCTCGCCACCCACCACGACTGGCTCGGCACCTGGATCGGCTCGACCGTCGGCATGGTGCTGGCCGACGCGCTGGCCATCGGCGTCGGCCTGCTGCTGGGCAAGCACCTGCCGGAGAAGGCCGTGCGCTACGGCGCGACCGCGCTGTTCGTCCTGTTCGGCGGCTGGCTGATCGTCGACGCGCTGCTGTCGATGCAGGCCTGACGGCCGCCCGGGTCTGACCGGGTGATCGCCGCCGCTCCGGGCAACCCGTGACCGCCGACGAGGGTGTTCGTTAGCGGGGGTGAGCGGAGGGAGCGCGATGACCTGGATGATCTACGGCGCGAACGGGTTCACCGGACGGCTGGTGGCCGACCTGGCGGTCGAGCGCGGGGAGCGCCCGGTGGTCGCGGGCCGCAACCCCGGCGAGATCGCCGCGTTCGCCGCGCCGCGCGGGCTGGAATCGCGGATCTTCGACCTCTCCGAACCCGCCCGGGTCGCCGAGATGCTGCACGACGTCGACGTGGTCGCGCACTGCGCCGGGCCGTTCTCGGCGACCTCGGCGCCGATGGTCGAGGCCTGCCTGCGCTCCGGCACCCACTACCTGGACATCACCGGGGAGATCGACGTCTTCGAGTCGATCTTCGCCCGGGACCGGCAGGCCCGCGACGCCGGCGTGGTGCTGCTGCCGGGCGCCGGGTTCGACGTGGTGCCCACCGACTGCCTCGCGGCCCTGGTCGCCGCCGAGCTGCCCGGCGCGACCCGGCTGGACCTGGCGTTCCAGGCGGGCGGCCGGATCAGCCCCGGCACGCTCAAGAGCGCCCTGGAGGGCGCGGCGATCGGTGGCCGCGCCCGCGTCGACGGCGAGCTGCGGACGGTGCCGCTGGCGTGGCGGCGCCGCGAGGTGCCGTTCCCGTCCGGGCCGCGCCAGGTGACCTCGCTGCCCTGGGGCGATGTCGCCACCGCCTACCGCAGCACCGGCATCGGCACCATCACGACCTTCGCCCGGCTCCCCATCCCCGACCTCGGCGACGGCCTCGGCAAGGTGAGCCAGGCCGTGCTGGGCTCGGCGCCGGTCCAGCGGGTCGGGAAGTCGGTCATCGGTGCGTTCGTCAAGGGACCGGGCCGGGGGACCCGCTCGCGCAGCTGGGTGGAGGTCTTCGCGGAGGCGTCCGACGAGCGGGGGCGTTCGGTCTCGGCCGCGCTCATCGGTCCCGACACCTACGACATGACCGCCGACTCGGTGCTCCGCGCGGTCAGCGCCCTGCACGCCGAGGCTCCGGCGCCTGGTGCTCACACCCCGTCGACGGCGTTCGGCGCGGACTTCGTCCGGCGTCTGCACGGGGTGAAGGTCATCGAGCCCGCCTAGGGCTCCGGAGGGGACAGTTTTTCCTCGAATCACCCATGATCGATGTCCGAAATGTCGGGACAGTTTTCACTAAAACTGTCGCCCTCCAGGAGCCCAGGGCAACGGGACGGCCGCCGCGGATCGGGAGGTCAGCCGGGGAGGATGCGGAGCATTCCGGGGTGGGGGTTGTCGTCGTGGAGGAATTCGAGGTGGGGCCCTTCGCCCGAAGGCGGGCGGAGGGCCGCGAACTCGGATTGCTCGGCGAGGACGTCGTAGTCGAGCTCCTCGGCCCACGCCCTGGCCTGCTCGCGGGGATCGGTGGTGGCGACGACGACCGCGGCCAGCGGGCCGGTGCAGGCGTAGGCCTTGCGGGGTTCGAGGGCGCAGAGCTCGTTGCCCTCGACGTCGGTCATCACCACCCACGGCACCTCGGTGCTCTGGCCGATGTCGGCGAACCGGGCGCCGTGGTTGAACAGCCGTTCCACGAGGCGGGTCTGCTCGTCGTGCGACTCGCTGCGCAGGTCCAGGTGCACGTCGTTCTGGCCGGTCTTGGCGCCGTCGGCGGGCCGGAAGCGCAGCGGCACCCCGGGGCCGTCGGGGCGCACCCCGGTCTCGTCCACGACGGTCCAGCCCAGCACCTCGGCCCACCAGCGGGCCAGCCGGGCCGGGTCCTGCGCGGCGAACTCCACCACCAACGGCATACCGGGAAGCTACCGGAACAGCACGAATCAGCAGCCCGGAAAATCCCGTGCGGCCGATCGGCGGCGTCGTGGAGACTGGGGACATGGAGATCAGGGAGGCCGAGGCGGCCGATTGGGCCGGGATCTGGCCGTTCATGCGCCGGATCGTGGCCGCGGGGGAGACCTACGCGTGGGACCGGGACCTCGACGAGCAGACCGCCAGGCAGCGCTGGTTCCCGCCGGCGCCGTGGCGGACCGTGGTGGCCGTCGACGGCGACCGGGTGCTGGGCACGGCGATCTCCGGGCCGAACCGGGAAGCCCAGGGCGCGCACGTCGCGACCGCGAGCTTCATGGTCGACCCGGACTCCGGCGGTCGCGGAGTCGGCCGCGCCCTGGGCGAGCACGTCCTCGGCCGCGCGCAGGCCGACGGCTACCGGGCGATGCAGTTCAACGCCGTCGTGGAGACCAACACCCGCGCGGTGGCGCTGTGGAAGTCGCTCGGCATGGAGATCGCCGCGACCCTCCCCGAGGCCTTCCACCACCCGACCGAGGGCTACGTCGGCCTGCACGTGATGTACCGGCTGTTCTGACCCCTACAGGCCGCGGCGCAGGTCGTCGAGGAGGGGCTGCAAGGCGTGCTCCTCCTCGATGGCCCGGGCCGCGGTGGTCATGAGATCCGCCAGCTGCGGGTCCCACGGCGTGGGGACCGGGGCGCCGACGAGGGTGGGCAGGTCCGTGCGGTCCCGCGACGCGCGGTCGAGCGCCGAGCGGTAGTCGTCGCCGGACATGCGCCAGGGCACCGTCCCGTGCCGTTGCGCGGTGAGAGCGGCGGCGATGCCCGGCCAGTCGAAGTCGGCGTGCACGCGCAGCACCGCGCCGTCCGCGGAGAGGCGCTCCAGCAGCGCGCGGGCCGCCGTCGACGGCAGGCCCGACAGGCAGATCACCGGGTGGTGCAGGGCCTCCCGGATCGCCGCCTCCAGCACGCGCGGGTGCTCGCACACCGCGATCACCGAGCCCTCCGGCACCAGCCGCTCCGGGGCGGCGCCCAGGTCCAGGTGCGTCAGGTGCGCGGGCAGCCCCAGCTCGGTGCGGGACCGCACCCCGGCCGACCACGCGTCGTCGCCGGAGACCGGCAACGCCCAGGTCAGCACCGTCGCCGACACCCCGTCCGGGGCGACGCCGCAGCGCTCCCACAGGGAGCGGCGGTCGCGCTCGTTGCCCGGCGACTCGGCGCCCTGGGCCAGCGCCGCGGCCTTGAGCACCACCCGGCTCAGCGTCGTCCCGTCGTCCAGCGAGTGCGGGAAACCGATCCGCCCGGCCAGCGACGCCCGCGAGGTCCACGAGCGCGGCGGCTCGGACAGCGCCATCGCCGCCAGCACCCGCGCGGCCGCGTGCACGATGCCGACCAGCTCGGCCTCGCCGACCCGCCCGTACTGGCGCACCCACCGCAACCACGGCGCCGCCCACGAGGTGCCGGCCAGCCCGTGCTCGTCGAGCACCGGCAGCAGCTCGTCGGCCTCCTCCGCGGCGGGCTCGGCCTCGGCGACCGAGCCGTGCAGCACCTCGACGACCTGGGAGAGCCCGACGCCGAACCGGTTTCGCAGCGCATCGTCCAGTTTGGACACGCTGATCCGGGTCCCCTCGCCCCACATCGGACGCCCGTAGAGCTCGCCCACCGCGGTGCGGGTGGCGTCGTCGGGCAGCTCCAGCCGGAACGTCGGCTGCGACGACGACAGCGCCTCGCGCGCGGCCTCCCACAGGCCCCGCAACTCCGGAACGCCGAGGGCCTCCCGGATCTCGTCCGTGACGGCCACGGCGAAAACCTCCGTTGAACTCGCTGATCAGGCGTCCGGACGCTGCAGGTCCGTGCCCGTCCAGGTGGTGTGTGTGGTCGCGATGCCGTGCCCGCTGCGCGGCCGCAGCACGTCGTAGATGTGCATCTTCGGGATCTTCGGCGACACGCCCCAGCCGCTCGGCCAGGTGATCAGCCAGTCCATGTCCAGATCCACCAGCAGCCCCAGCATCCGCGCGATCGTCGGATCGTCGAGCCGCTCGAACGCCTCGTCCAGCAGCACCAGCCGCAGCGGGCCGCGACCGTCCGAGGACACGCTCACCGCGTCGTAGAACGCCGCCGCGGCCGCGAACAGCGTCACGTACGAGATCAGCCGCGTCTCACCCGACGACAGCTGCCGCAGCCGCCGCACCCGCGGCTTGCCGTCCGGGCCGGTGTCGCGCACCCGCACCGTGAAGGCGAACCACGAGCGGTAGTCCAGCGCCCGCGCCAGGATCTCCGCGTACCCGCCCGAGGCGCTGTCCCGCTCGGACTCGATGAGGTCGGTGAACACCCGGCGCAGCAGCGCGTCCTGGTCCTCGCTGCGGTTGGCGAACGGCGTGCGCACCAGGTCGATGGCCTGCTTGATGTCGTCGCCCAGCGCCGCCGACGGCTGCCAGTCCAGCTGCACGTGCACGCCCTGGCTGGAGCGGGCGCCGTCGAGGACCTCGTTCATCCGCTTGCACAGGTCCTCGGCGATGGTCATCTGCCCGCGCAGCCGCTCCGCCAGGTCCCGGATCAGGTAGTCCGCGAAGATCGACTGGTAGCGCTCGTTGAGGTACCCGCGCTGCTCGCCGAGCCGCTCCGACACCCGCCGCGCCGCCTCCGCGACCGGCTGCGGGCCCTCCTCGCCGGTGACGGTCACCGTGAGCAGGCCGTGCTGGTCGGCGGCCGTGATGTCGTAGTTGCCGCTCAGCGCGTGCTGCAGCGTCTGCAACCGGTTGAGCACCGTCGACTCGGTGGAGCCCTTGCGGTCGGAGCCCACCAGCAGCTCGGCGGCGTCCTCCGGCTCGCCCGGCGGCTCCTCGGAGACCTCGGCCGCCGTCCACAGGCCCGGGATCTCCAGCGCCCGGCGGAACGCGGTCGTCGCCGCCTCGGCGTCCTGCTCGCGACCGGCCAGCCGCGACTGCTTGTTCTCCAGCTGCGTCTCCAACCGGGCCGCGGCCTCGCGCAGCGCGCTGATGCGCTCCCGCTCCTGCGGCAGCTTCTCCCGCAGCTCGGCGCGCTCGCGCTCGAAACCGCTGACCTTGTCGGCGATCTCCTGCGCCGCGCCGCCCACCGCCGAGGTCAGCTCGCTGAGACCGCCGGCCTGCTCGGCGAACTCGGCGCAGCGGCGCTCGGCCTGCGCCTCGGCCTCCATCCGGTCGGCCACCGCGACGTCGTGGTGCAGCGAGATGTCGCGCAGCTCCGCCAACGTCGGCAGGCAGCGGGACTCGACGGCCTCGCGCAGCGCGTCGATGCCCGAGCGGGCGTCCACCGCCGCCCGGTGCGCCGCGTCGAGCGCCTGGGTCTCGGCGGGCAGACCGGCCTCGCCCGCGGACCGGACCAGCTCGCTCTGCGCGGCCTGCCAGCGCTGCTCGACCTCCAGGTGCTGCTCGCGCAGCTGGATCACCTGGCGCTCGGCGTCCTCGGCCGTCTCGATCGCCGTGGCCAGCTTCGCCTGCGCGGTCAGCAGATCCCCGTCGTCCGGGAAGACCTCCAGGTGCTGCTCCAGCGCCGAGGCGTGCTCGCCGGCCTCGGCGTGGCGCCGCTCGGCGTCGCCGATCGCCTCCCGCAACCGGGCGAGCTCGTCCTCCAGCTCGGCGATCCGCCGCGACCGGGCGTCCTCGCGGGCGCCCGCGCCCACGTACTCGGCGGCGTCCTTGTGCCAGGAACCGCTGAGCGCCCCGGCCTTCCAGGACCCGTCGGTGGACACGCACAGCCCGGTACCGCTGCCGGTGGAGATCGTGGCCAGCAGCCCGGCGACCCGCTCCGGCGGCACCGGCGAGTCCGCCACGGCGGCGGGGGTGAGCAGCGCGTTGAGCGTGCCGCCGGTGGTCGGGTCGACCGGTCCGGCGGGGGAGGCCAGCAGGTCGGTCAGCCCGGGCATCTGCCCGGTGGCGGTGACCCAGGCGTTGAGCAGCCCGCTGGACTGCAACGCCGCCTCCAGGCCCGCGCGGTCGCTCTCGCTCAGCGACGGGGCGAAGTCGACCAGCTCGTAGAAGGCCCGCCCCTGCGACGGGTCGCGCTCGGCCTCGACCCACGACGGCAGGTCCGGGCGGCGCTCGTGACCCGCGCGCAGCTCGGCGAGTTCCCCTTCGCGCATGCGGATCTCGGCCCGCAGCTCGGTGATCTCCTGCTCCACCGCCGACGCCGCGCGCCGCGCCTCGTGCAGCTGCGGGCGCGCCGACTGCCGGGCCTGCTCGCGCGAGGTGCGGCTGGCGCCGCGATCGTTGATCAGGTCCTCGACGCTCGGCGGCTCCGGCGCGGGCTGCTCGGTCGCGGCGGGCCACTCGGTGGCCCACTTGCGCGCCAGCTCCACCCACACCGCGGCGGCGTCGGCGAGTTCCTGCTGCGCCTGGTTGCGGCGGCCCGCGGCCTCGGTGGAGGTCAGCTGCGCCTGCCGGGCGTTGCGCTGGATCTCGGCGACCTGCGCCTGCTCGGCGTCGAGCTCGCGGGCCTGCTGGTGCAGCGCCAGGGTCAGCGCGGCGCGCTCCCGCGCCTCGTTGGCCGCCTGCGCGGAGCTCTCCACCGCGGCGCGGAACTGGGCGGCCAGCGCGTCGGCGTCCAGCTGCGGCGGCTGGTAGCGCTCCACCGGGGTCGGTTCGGCGTCCGGCTCGGGCGAGGTGCGCACCGACTCGGTCTCGGCGACCAGCTCGGCGGCCGGGACCGGCGGCGGCTGCGGCACCGTCGCCCCGCCCAGACCGGCCGTGCTGAGCTGCTGGCTCGCGCGGTTCGCGGCCTGTCCGGCGGCGTCGGCGTCCCCGGCCAGCCGGCGCAGCACGCCCAGCACCGACTCCGCCGAGCGGGTCTCCTGCGCCCGGTGCCGGGTCGCCGTGTCGAGCGCGGAAACCGCTGCGGCGCGGGAACTCTCGACGAGCTTCTCGCGGTCGCGCAGGTTCTGCAGCTCCGAGTAGGCCGGGTGCGAGCGCAGCGCGTCGATGCTCGACTCCAGCTCGCTCTCGCGCTGCTCCAGCTCGGTGATGGTGCGCTGCGCTGACTCCCGGTCCTCGCGCTTGCCGGTGAACTGCTTGTCCAGGCTCGCGAGCTCCTTGCGCAGCGACGCGAGCTTCTGCTGCGCCGCGCGCATCGCCTCGGCGCGATCGCGCAGCGCGCCGAACGCGTAGCCGGAGTAGGTCGACAGGAACGCGCTCAGCGCCTTGTCCGCGCCGGTGAGCCGGACGATGTTCTCGCGGATCGACTCCAGGTCGTCGAACGAGGTCGCCAGCCGCTCGATCAGGCCCGCGTCCAGCGGCGGCAGCGCGTCGGACAGGATCTGCTCCAGCTGCCCCTCCAGGACCTTCAGGCCCACGTCGGGGTTGCGCAGGGTGCGCTGCAGGTGCAGCAGGTCGCCGTAGCGGGCGGCCGGAACGCCGTAGACCGAGGCCGCGACCTTCGCGCGGAACGACTGGTCGTCCAGCACGCAGTCGGCGCCCAGCAGCTCGCGCAGCTGCGCCGCGCCCAGCGGAACCCGGTCCGCGCCCACCAGGTGCAGGTTGATGCCCACCCGGCGGCCGGTGATGAACCGCCACGAGTCGCTGATCGACTGCGAGGTCTTCGACGCCTTCACCCCGAGCCCGCAGGTGAGGAACTCCTCGCCGCCCTCGGGGGTGTCGCGGCGCAGCTCGATCCAGGCGTAGCCGATGCGGTTCGGCCCGCCCGGGTACTCGTCGAGCATCAGCCGCCGGATGCTGACCGTGTCGAAGCCCTTCGACCCCAGCTGGCGCAGATCGCCGTCCAGGCACAGCGGCAGCAGCAGCTCCAGGGTCCGGGACTTGCCGGAACCGTTGGTGCCCTGGAAGATCGCGCGCCCGCCGTCGAGGTCGAACGTCGTCTCGGCGTACTGCCAGATGTTGACGATCCCGCCGCGGTGCAGGCGCCACCGGTGGGCGGACTCCGCAACGGCCGCTTCGGTGCTGTGTGGGCTCACCGCGTTGCCTCTTCCATCTCGTCGAACAGGGACAGGCCCGGCGGTTCGGGTGCGGGCGGTTCGGTTTCGCGCTGCTGCTGCGCGGGTGTCGCGTCGGGCTGCGGGAGCCAGCGGTGCGCGGCCGGGCTGAGCAGCCACGACCCGTCGGACTCGCGGAGCAGGCCCAGTCTGCCCAGCAGGTCGATGACCGAGCGCACCAGGTCCTGGTGATCCTCGGTCGCCGCCCGCGACCACGCCGACGGGTAGGCGTCGACCAGCTCCTGGCACACGTCGGCGAAGTCCTGCCAGGACACCGGATGCCGCCCCGCCGAGTCGGGTTCGGCCTTGTCGAGCAGTTCCGGCAGCGCCAGCAGCGCGATCCGCGCGACCGTGCCCGGGCCCGGGAAGGCCAGGTCGGTGAGGTAGTCCTCCGGGTCGCACACCACCACGCCCTCGGCGCGGGCCTCGCCGACCAGGCCGAAGAACCGCTCCAGCAAACGGGATTCGTTGATGACGTGCTCGCGCAGCCAGCTCGCCTGCTCCGGCGGCAGATCCGCGTAGAGCACCACCGGGTCCTCGATCAGCTTGCGCCGCACCGCGTGCTCGATCCGGCGCGGCCCGGCCGCGGAGGCGAGCTCGACCAGCTGCTGCGGGTCCTCGGCCTCGGCCAGCGGGCCCGCCACGAGCTGGCCCAGCATGTCGGTGTCGATGGTGATCAGCGCCTCGGCGGCCGACTCGGCCGTCACCGAGCCCTCGGTCTCGGTGATCACGCCCAGCGCGACCAGGTGCCGCAGCGCCGCGGTCAGCGCGCGCCGGTCGGCCGGGTCGTCGGCCACCTCGATCTCCGCCTCGGCAGCCGCCGCGCGCACGTCGCTGACCAGCCGCGACAGCAGCACCTGGCGGCCGATTCCGGTCAGCGCGGCCAGCGTCAGCGCGAAGTAGGCGTACCCGCGCGGGCTCAGCGACTCCACGCCGCGCCCGGCGTCCTCGCCCGGACCGGACTTGTACAGCCGCGCGAAGCGGCGCTCCACCACCAGCCGGTAGCCCAGCAGACCCGCGAAGACGTCCTGCAGCGCGGCGCGCTGGCGGTAGATCATCGGTAGCAGGTCGCCGTCCGGCCCGTCGGCGCGCAGCAGCGGCCTGCGCAGCAGAACCCGGGCGCAGCGCACCACGTTCGCCGCGTCGATGTCGGGGAGCTCGTCGAACGTCGAGATCATCGGGCGGCTCCTCGCAGCGGTGCCTCGGAGTCGGGTAATCCGCCGTCCCCGGCCAGTTCCAGAACCGTGTCGCGCAGCGTCAGCTCGCCCGCCGCGCTGCGAATCCTGGTCTCCTGACCGGGTTCCGGGCGGATCGTCACGCGCAGCCGGTGCACCGGGTCCAGCGCCGTGCCCTTGTCGTCGGAGCCGTCGCGCTGCGCCATCGCCAGCGTCAGCAGCTCGCACAGCACGCCCAGCGCGTCCGGCGACAGCGTGCGCCGCCCGACGTCGGCGCCCGCCTCGGCGAGCTCGGCGACCGCTGCGCTGCGCCGCTGATCGGCCCGGCGGGCCTGCTGCAGCAGGGTTTCCTCGGTCATCGGGTCGTCCAGCACCCGCGAGGTGCGGCCGCGCGCGCCGCGGTCGCCGCGGCTGCGCACGCTGACCGTCACGTCCTGCACCGGCCCGTCGCGCCACGGCACCTTGTCGTTGTCGGAGTCGTAGTCCGGCGCGGGCTGCAGGTGCCGCGCCGAGTGCAGGCCGAACGCCGCCGCGTAGAGCCGGTGCGAGGTGCGCTCGTCGGCCCGGTCGAACCACTTCGCGAGCTTGAGCAGCTCTCCGCGCCTGCCGGGCACCAGACCGCCGCCGGAGGTGGCGCGCTTGACGCTGGCCAGCAGCGACCCGATCGCGCGGGCCGTGGCCTCGCGCAGGGCCGCGACCTGGCTGGGGCGGCCGGGGGCGTCGACGAACCAGTCCGTCAGCTCCTGCCAGTCGGCCTGGGTGCGCCCGCGCGCCCGCTCCACGTCGGTGCCCAGCTGGTCGGCCGGGCCCAGCAGCCGCAGCAGCTCGCCGCGCGCCCCGGTCAGCCCGGCCAGCGAGCCGGCGATCGTCTCGGTGTGCCGCAGCACGTCCTCGACGACCATCTGGATGTACTCGACCAGCAGGTTCCGGAAACCCGAGATCTCGTCCGGCGCGAGCTGGTGGCGGGTGACGACCTGGCCCAGGTAGGCGTAGAAGTCGCGGACCGTGGCGGCCAGCTCGGCGTGCTGCAGGAACACCGTCGTGACCTGCTCGGCCAGCCGTTCCCGCGCCTGGCGGGCGGGTTTGCCGCGCGGGTCGTGGCGCTCGGCGGCCAGCGCGTCGGACAGGGCCCTGCCGATGCCCGCGAGGCCGCGGTCGATGGCGGGCAGCAGCTCGCGGGAGACCTCGCGGGCGCCCTCCGGCACCCGCAGCAGCGCGTCGACGTCGCGCTGCACGCGCACGGCGAGCTTGCTGACCTGGTAGCGGACGCTGCCGTGCTGGAACTCGGCGATGCTGGAGGCGATCGTCTCGCGCCGCCCGACGACCAGGTTGCCCCACTTGACCAGCTGCTTGAGCCGGTCGATCACCGTGTCCACATCGGACTCGCCGGGGGCGACCCGGCCCTCGCGCTCGGCGGCGGCCAGGGCCGCGGCGACCTCGCCGGCCGACAGGTCCGCCAGCAGCGTCGAGGTGAACAACCGCATGATCGCCAGGTAGGTGCGGTGCTCCTGGGCCTGCAAGTAGGCGAACAGCTGCAGGCGCTGCGCCTCGTCCGGCGGCGTCTCGGCAGCAGGCTGCGGCACGTCGGTCGCGTTTCCCGCGACACCGGCGCGCAGCACATCGGCTTCGTGATCAGGGGCCGTCACGGTCCGCCACGATATCCCGTCGCCCGGACACAGCCGGTCACCTGGGATGCCGTGATCGGTCACAGCGGCCGTCGGGGTAGCGTGCGGTGCTGCTTTCGAGCTGTCCGAGATCGACTTCTCAGCGGTGGTGGAGGTGCGGGTGAGCGCGGGACGAGCGGTCGGGCTGCTGCTCGGCGTGGCGGCGGACGCGGCGCTGGGCGACCCCCGGCGCGGGCATCCGGTCGCGCTGTTCGGGCGCGCCGCCCAGAAGCTGGAGAAGGCGCTCTACCAGGACCGGCGCTCCACCGGTGTCGTCTACACCGGGGTGCTCGTCGGCGGCACCGC
This sequence comes from Saccharopolyspora flava, assembly GCF_900116135.1. Taxonomy (GTDB): domain Bacteria; phylum Actinomycetota; class Actinomycetes; order Mycobacteriales; family Pseudonocardiaceae; genus Saccharopolyspora; species Saccharopolyspora flava. The sequence continues at coordinate 34,668 of NZ_FOZX01000008.1, read as the reverse complement.
CGCGCTCGGCGTGCTGCTGCAGCGCTCGGTCCGCCGCAGCCCGGTGCTGGAGGCCGCCGCGACGGGCGTGGTCACCTGGGCGGTGCTCGGCGGCACGTCGCTGGCCGACGAGGGCACCGCGATGGCGCGGCTGCTCGACGCCGGGGAGATCGACGGCGCCCGCGAGCGCCTCGGGCACCTCTGCGGCCGCGACGCCGCCGTCCTCGACGGGCAGGGCCTGGCGCGCGCGACCGTCGAGTCGATCGCCGAGAACACCTCCGACGCCGTCGTCGCCCCGCTGGTGTGGGGCGCCGTGGCGGGCATCCCCGGGCTCGCGGCCTACCGCGCGGCCAACACGCTCGACGCGATGGTGGGGCACCGCTCGCCCCGCTACCGCGAGTTCGGCTGGGCCTCGGCACGGCTGGACGACCTGCTCAACCTCGTGCCCGCGCGCTTCGCGGCCGTGCTGACCGCGGTCTGCGCCCCCGTCGTCGGCGGCGCCGGCGGCGGTGCCTGGCGCACCTGGCGGCGCGACGCCGCCGCCCACCCGAGCCCCAACGCCGGCCAGATCGAGGCGGCGTTCGCGGGAGCCCTGGAGATCCGCCTCGGCGGCCGCACCGTCTACGGCCACATCACCGAGCAGCGCCCGATCATGGGCGAGGGGCGCACGGCCGACGCGGGCGACGTCACCCGCAGCGTCGAGCTCTCCCGCCTCATCGGCACGGTCACGGGCGTCGCAGCGGCCGCCACCGCCCTCCTCCGCCACCGCTGACGGAACCCACAGCTGTTCGTCCTGGAGCGTTGGCCTCTCGCGTGGGGAGCGTCGTTACCAGGGGACAGTTTTAGCCATAATTGTCCAGACATTTCGGACATTGATCATGGGCAATTATGGCTAAAACTGTCCACTGCCCAGCCCTCGGTGCGGCGGGATCAGGACTCCCGGGAGTTGCGCTCGAAAGATTCGGCTTCGCGGCGCTCTTCCTCGGCGATGGCTTCGGCGACGGAGAGCTTGCGGCGGCGCTTCGGGGTGGACTTCCGCTTCGCGGCGTAGCGCGAGGAGGTCGGGGTCGCGTCGGAAGCCGAGGTGGAGTGGGTCGGGTCGGTGCTCGGCGAGGTCGGGGAGCCCGAAGTGGCCGAACCTGAGGCGGCTGAAGCCGTGGCCGATGATGCGGCTGCGGAGCCCGAGGGGGTGGGTGCGTCCTCGTCGTCCTCGTGCTGGCGGCGCCAGGCGGGGGCTGCTTCGGGGCGGAGCTCCGTGTAGATCAGGTAGCCGATCGTGAGGATCGCCATGATGCCGAAGGCGATCCACTGCAGCGCGTAGGAGAAGTACGGCCCCGACTCCAGGCGGGGCAGCGGCAGGGCGCCGAGAACGCCCGGCTGGCCCTCGGAGAGGGCGACGTAGCCGGGGCGCAGCGCCAGACCCGTGCCCGCGGAGATCGTGCCGGAGTTGACCGCGTAGGCCCAGCGGTGCCCGTCGTGGTCGAACAGCGGACGCTGCTTGCTGTCGGTCTCGTCAGCGCGGATCCGGGCCGTGAGCGTCACCCGGCCCGACGGCGCGGCCGCGTAGTCGGGGGCCTGCGTGCCGTTGACCGGCCGCACGTAACCCCGGTCGACCAGCACCGTCGTCCCGTCGTCCAGCCGGAACGGGGTGATCACCTCGAACGCGGGCTCGCCGAGCACCGTGCGCTGCCAGGCCAGCGTCTCCGACCGGTGCAGGTACTCGCCGGTCAGCAGCACCTGCGACCACTCGGTGTTCACGTCCGGAGCGCGCCCGGCCGGCAGCACCTGGTCGATCGGCTTCGGCTCGGCGTGGAAGGACTCGGCGATCGCCTTGTTCCGGATCTCCGTCTCCTCGCTGCGCCCGAACTGCCACGGCGCGAGCGTCGTGAAGCACAGCCCGGCGAACACCACGACCAGCGCGATCGCACCCAGCCACCCGGGACGCAGCAAGAACTTGAGACGCACACCCCCACGGTAGGCCGCGCGACCGGCGAGGTGGCTGAGACCCCGGCTCAGTGTGACCTCAGCGCCCGCTCCGCGGCCCGCGCCGCCTGCGCGCCGTACCCGCCGCCGAACAGCACCGCGTGCACCAGCAGCGGGAACAGCTGGTGCAGCGCGATCCGCTCCCGCCAGCCGTCTGAGAGCGGGCGAACCTCCTGGTAGGTGGCGACGACCCGGTCCAGCTGCGGGCAGCCGAACAGGTGCAGCATCGCCAGATCGGTCTCGCGGTGACCGCCGTGCGCGGCCGGATCGATCAGCCACGCCGCCTCGCGGCCCCAGTGCACGTTGCCGCTCCACAGGTCGCCGTGCAGGCGGGACGGCGGTTCGGCGGGCCCGGCCAGCTCCGGCAGCCGCTCGCACACCCGGTCCAGCACCCGCGCCGACTCGGTCCCGATCGCGCCGGAGTCCACCGCGCGCCGGACGTAGGGCTGCACGCGGTGCCGCGCGAAGAACGCCGGCCAGTCCTGCTCGGGCTCGTTGCGCATCGGGGCCAGCCCGATCCACGCGTCGGCCGGTCCGCCCGGCGGGGCGCTGCCGTGCGCCGGAGCCCCGGCGTCGTGCAGCCGAGCCAGGCCGCGCCCCAGCTCCTCGGCGGCCCGCGCCGTCGGCGATGCGGCCGCGACGTGCTCGGTGACCAGGACGTCCTCGCTCGCGCCCAGCACCTCCGGCACCGGCACCGCGCCCGGCTCGGCGAGCCAGCGCAGCGACGCCGCCTCGGCCGCGGTCGCGCCGGGCATCGACGGCGGGGCGGACTTGGCGAACACCTCGGTCCCGTCGTCGAGCCGCGCGGCGAACGCCGCCGCCGTGTCCCCGCCGGACAACCGGCGGGCCTCGACGACCTCGCGGCCGGTGAGCCGGGCGACCTCCTCGGTGATCACAGGCGTTCCCGCACCCACGCCATCAGCCCCGGCATCGCGGCCTCGACCATCGCCAGCACGTCGTCGAACCCGTTCGGGCCCCCGTAGTAGGGGTCGGGCACCTCGGTGCCGTCGGCGTCCGGGTCGAACGACCGCAGCAACCGCACCTTCTCCGGGTCGCCGGTCAGCCGCCGCACCGCGCGCAGGTGCCCCTCGTCCATCGCGACCAGCAGGTCCGCGCCCAGGTGGTGATCGTCGATCTGCGCGGCGACGTGCTCGGTGGGGTAGTCGTGGGCGGCCAGCACCTTCTCGGTGCGCGGGTCGGCGGGCTCGCCGACGTGCCACGGCCCGGTCCCGGCGCTGGAGACCTCGACCAGCGAGTCCAGCCCCGCCCGCCGCAGCTCGTCGGCGAAGATCAACGCCGCCATCGGCGACCGGCAGATGTTGCCCGTACAGATGAAGGAGACATGCACGCCTCTACAGGGTACGGACCGTCTGAGACGCTCCCACGTGGACGTTTAGACTGCCCACGATGAGCGGGGACGATCGGGAGCTGTTGCGCCACCACGGCGACGTGGACGCGGCGCGTGGGCTCGCCGACTTCGCGGTCAACGTGCGGCTCGACCGGCCGCCGCGGTGGCTGCGCGACCGGCTCGCCGAGGCCCTCGACGACCTCGGCTCCTACCCCTCGGCCGACGCCGACGAAGCCGCCCGCCGCGCCGTCGCCGACCGGCACGACCGGCACCCCGACGAGGTGATGGTGCTGGCCGGAGCCGCCGAGGCCTTCGCGCTGCTGCCCGCGCTGCGCCCGAGGCTCGCCGCGCTGATCCACCCGTCGTTCACCGAACCCGACCTCGCCCTGCGCACGGCAGGCGTCCCGGTCCGGCGCGTCCTGCTCGACGCCGCCGACGGCTACCGGCTGCGCGCCGAGCAGGTTCCCGACGAGGCCGACCTCGTCGTGCTCGGCAACCCCACCAACCCGACCTCCGTGCTGCACCCGGCCGAGGAGATCCGCCGGCTGCTGCGGCCCGGCCGGACCGTCGTCGTCGACGAGGCGTTCATCGACGCCGTCCCCGGCGAACGCGAATCCCTCGCGCACCTCGCCGACCCCGGGCTGCTCGTGCTGCGCAGCCTCACCAAGATGTGGGGCCTGCCCGGGCTGCGCGCCGGATACGCGCTCGGCAGCCCGCAGCTGCTCGCCGAACTCGGCCGCGCCCGTCCGCACTGGCCGGTCAACTCGCTGGTGCTCACCGCCGTGCAGGCCTGCTGCGAACCGCGCGCCCTCGCCGAATCCGGCAGCGCCGCAGCGGAATTCACCGAGAACCGGGCCTCGCTGATGGACGCGCTCGACGGAGTGTCCGGCGTCGAGGTGGTGGGCGCGGCCCGCGCGCCGTTCCTGCTGCTGCGGGTGCCCGACGGGCAGCGGGTGCGGGAAGAGCTGCGGGAACGCGGGATCGCGGTCCGCCGAGGGGACACCTTCCCGGGCCTGGACACCGACCACCTCCGGGTCGCCGTCCGGGACCCGGAACAGAACTCGTTGTTGGTCAAGGCTTTTCAGGATGTCGTGGAACGTGGGTGAAACGGTGCGGATTCGGGACGTGATCGGCGCGCTGGAGAAGGCGTACCCCACCGGACTCGCCGAGGACTGGGACGCGGTCGGCCTGGTCTGCGGCGACCCCGACGCGGTCGTGCAGCGCGTGCTGTTCTGCGTCGACCCCCTCGAAGCCACCGTCGACGAAGCCGTCGACTTCGGCGCCCAGCTGCTCATCTCGCACCACCCGCTGCTGCTGCGCGGCGTCCACGGCGTGCCCGCCGACGACCACAAGGGCCGTGTCGTGCACCGGCTGATCCGCTCCGGCATCGGCCTCTACTGCGCCCACACCAACGCCGACAAGGCCAACCCCGGCGTGTCCGACGCCCTGGCCGGAGCCCTCGGCCTGACCCGCACCCGGCCGCTGATGCCCGTCGCGCCTGACGCCGACACCGGCCTCGGCCGCATCGGCGAGCTGCCGCAGCCCGAACCGTTCCGCGACTTCGTCCGCCGCGTCGCCGACGGCCTGCCCACCACCGCGTGGGGCGTGCGCGGCGCGGGCGACCCCGACCGCGAGATCCACCGCGTCGCCGTCTGCGGCGGCGCGGGCGACTCGTTCCTGACCGCTGCCGCCGAAGCCGGCGTCGACGCCTACGTCACCGCCGACCTGCGCCACCACCCGGCGGGCGAGCACCTCGCGCAAGCCGACGTGCCCGGCACCACCGTGCCCGCGCTCGTCGACGTCGCGCACTGGGCCAGCGAATGGCCCTGGTGCCAGCAGGCCGCGGACCTCGTGTCCGCCGCGCTGCCGGATACAGTCGAAGTCCTCGTTTCCACCCGACGCACCGACCCGTGGACCGTGCACGCCGGTGCGACCCCAGACCCAGGGAGGGCGCTCGCGTGAAAGCCGACCCCGCCGTTCAACGACGGCTGCTCGATCTCGCGGAAGCCGACGCGGAGCTCAACCGCGTCGTGCACCGCAGGCGCACGTTGCCGGAACTCGAGCAGATCGGCGACGCCGAACGCGAGGTGCAGACCAAGCGCGACGAGCTGGTGGTCGCCCAGACCGCGTTCAACGACCTCGACCGCGAGGTCAAGCGGCTGGAGAACGAGGTCGACAACGTCCGCAAGCGCGAGGCCCGCGACCGGGAGATGATGGCCGCCGGCGGCCCCGCCAAGCAGCAGGAGGAGCTCGAGCACGAGCTGCAGACCCTCGCCCGGCGCCAAGCCGTCCTGGAGGACGAGCAGCTGGAGGTCATGGAGCAGCGCGAAGCGCTCGAGACCAACGTGACCAAGTCCGCCGAGGCCGTCTCCGACGCCGAGCAGCGGCTCGCCGACATCCAGAACCGCCGCGACGAAGCCCTCGGCGAGCTCGACACCGCCGAAGCCCGCCGCCAGCAGGAACGCGACATCATCGCCAAGGCCCTGCCCGACGACCTCGTCGCCCTCTACGAGCGGGTGCGCGCCCAGCGCGGCGTCGGCGTCGGCCTGCTGCAGGGCGCCCGCTGCGGCGCCTGCCGCATCGAACTCGACCGGCACGCTCTCAACGAGGTCCGCGAAGCCGCCGCCGACGACGTGGTCCGCTGCGAGGAGTGCGGCGCGATCATGGTCCGGGAGAGCAAGTGAAGGTCATCGTCGAAGCCGACGGCGGGTCCCGGGGCAACCCCGGGCCCGCCGGCTCCGGCGCCGTCGTGCTCGACGCCGGTACCCGCGCCGTCCTCGCCGAACGCGCCATCGGCCTCGGCGAGACCACCAACAACGTCGCCGAGTACCAGGGCCTGATCGCCGGGCTGCGCGCCGCCGCCGAGCTCGGCGCCACCGAGGTCTCGGTGCGGATGGACTCCAAGCTCGTCATCGAGCAGATGGCCGGGCGCTGGAAGGTCAAGCACGCCAACCTCCAGCCGCTCAACGCCGTCGCCCGCGAACTCGCCGCCGACTTCCGGCACGTCGACTACGAGTGGATCCCGCGCGCCGACAACGCCGCCGCCGACAAGCTCGCCAACGACGCCATGGACGGCAACACCGTCGAGACCGGAACGGCCGAATCCGAGCAGGTCAGCGAAGCCGAGAGCGCCTCGGCCCGCAGCCGCCCCTCCGGGTGGCAGAACCTGCGCGGCGCCCCCACCAGGATGCTGCTGCTCCGGCACGGCCAAACCCCGATGTCCGTCGACAAGCGCTACTCCGGCCGTGGCGACGTCGAACTCACCGACCTCGGACAGCGCCAGGTCCACGCCGCCGCCAAGCGCCTCGCCGCCATGGACGGCATCGTCACCTCCGACGGCGCGGCCCCCATCATCGCCTCACCGCTCACCCGCACCCGGCAGAGCGCCCAGGCCGTCGCCGACGCCACCGGGAGCGAACTCGAGTTCCACGACGGGCTGCTCGAAACCGACTTCGGCGACTGGGAGGGCCTCACCTTCCTCGAAGCCGCCGACAAGTACCCCGAGCTGCACCGGAAGTGGATCGGCGACCCGACCGTCGTGCCGCCCGGCGGGGAGAGCCTCGCCGCCGTCCACCAGCGCGTCACCGCCGCCCGCGACGACCTCCTCCAGCGCTACGCCGGGCGGACGATCATCGTCGTCAGCCACGTCACGCCCATCAAGTCCCTGCTGCGCATGGGCCTCGACGTCGGACCCGAGGTCTTCTACCGGCTGCACCTCGACCTCGCGTCGCTGTCGATCGTCGAGTTCTACCCCGACGGCAACGCCTCCGTCCGGCTCGTCAACGACATCTCCCACTGGGCCTGAACTCCCGCCGGGCCTGAACAGGCCTGGCGGGAGAGCCCCGCCCACCCGGCGGTAACATCGACGGAGCGGAAGAGCCGGTCGAGTGACCGCGGCGGGCACGACCCGTCGAGGAAAGTCCGGACTCCACAGAGCAGGGTGGTTGCCAACGGCAACCCGGGGCGACCCGCGGGACAGTGCCACAGAAAGCAAACCGCCCGGCGCACGCGCCGGGTAAGGGTGAAACGGTGGTGTAAGAGACCACCAGCACCTCGGGTGACCGAGGTGGCTCGGTAAACCCCACCCGGAGCAAGGCCAAGATGGGCGTCTCGGCGCCCGCGCGGACGATCGAGGGTTGCTCGCCCGAGGTTCGCGGGTAGGCCGCATGAGCTCGTCGGCGACGGCGGGCCTAGATAGATGGTCACTGAACGGGGTTGGTCGTGAGGCCTCCCGGGAACAGAATCCGGCTTACAGACCGACTCTTCCGCTCTCTTTTCTTTTGGTTTTGCCTGGTCCTCGGCTTCTTTGGGGTTCTTGGCCGTCTGTGTCTTGGGTGGTTTCGTTGTACTGACAACTACTCTGTGGTCTTTTTGCTTGGCGGTGCGGGTAGCGGAACCTGAGCGGCTCTCTGGCTCCGGGATCCGAGGCTTATGTATGCCAATACACGACACGTCGGCTGTCCTCCCCAGAGAGCCGCTCAGAACCCGCGGCGGTGCCAGCGCCTTAGGTGGGGTACTGCGAAACCGGCTTCGCCGGTTGCCTGACGTTGGTTCTGTTGGTTCTTTCGTCGCAACGTGTTTCGGCTTTTTGGTCTAGGTGGTGTTATGCATGCCCTGGGGGGAACTGTTCGTGTTGGGGGCGTTACCCTGATTCGTGCGCGCCAAGATCACCTCGTTCTTTCGGGTTCGGCGATCACGTCGAGTGATCCAGTCGGGTGCTTCCTGGCGCGATGTGCGGAAATCCACTGGACCACCGCGATGTTCACGGTGCGTTACGAAGGGGCTCGCAAGCGGGTGAACAGCCACGAGATCCAGGCTCGAAACCGGCCTCCTGAGCGCCGATTCCGCGATGACCAGCCGGTGGTGGCTTGCTCGAATGGCCTATTCGCCGCGTGATGGCCGGAACGCCGTCCCGCTGTAACCCGCCACACCCGAACTCGCAACCACTACTTCTGGTGACCATGTCATGTTCTACTCGTATCTGCGCGTTGCGGATCACCGCCACGCGTTGAGGTACCGGCCCGCCGACACTCCGCGTACTCAGGGGTAAAGAGATGACCGCCATGCCGCTGGACACACTGGCGCACCTGGACGTACTCGCCCAGCAGACTCAACTGGGCACCGAAGGCATTCGCGGTTGGATCCTGAACAACCTGCTACCGCTGCTGCTGCTGACCGTGGCGATCCTGCTGCTGTGGCTCGGTGGCGGCAAGGGCGACAACGCGGGCGTCATGCGCCGGCTCGGCGGCGTCCTCGTCGCCCTGGCCATCGTCGGCATCGCGGTCACCAACGCGGGCATCGACATCGGCACCTTCATCGCACAGCTCTTCAGCACCAGCGGGTGATGCCCAGTGCGGATACGCACCGATGACGAGGTGTACCGGGTCGACGCCGTCTGGCTCGGGCCCCCGAAGGCGACCTTCCCGTGGCGCGCGCGCTACGTGGCCTGGGGCGTCGGCACCGCGCTGTTCCTGCTGATCCTGTTCATCGAGCGGCAGGTCAACATCGGGTTCGGCTTCTTCTCCACGGCCTGGGCGCTGGTGATCACCGTGGCGCTGACCAGGCTGATCTGCGGGAAGATCGGGCACGAGCGGCCGCTCGGCGCCGTCATGCAGATGTGGGCCCGGGAGCTGACCGCACCCCGCGAGCAGTCGCAGGCCACCGGGGGAGCGGCCAGCGCCGCCCGCGTCCGCGTGCGCCGGCGTCGCCCCGTGCCCAAGAACAAGCGCTCCCGCCGCGGACAGCAGCGGCAGGGGCAGCCCCAGCGGTCCCAGCGGCAGACCCAGCGGCAGTCGCAGACCCGGAGGCAGCAGGGCCGGCAGGCGCAGCAGCAGCGCACCGCCCGGTCCACCCAGCAGGTCGGAAGCAGGCGCACCCGTAGCAAGGAGGTTCGCGGTGTTCGGTCGCCGTCGAGGCGGTGAGCAGCAGCCGCAGCAGGTACCCCGTGGCTCCAGCGGCAAGATCCGCGGAGCCAAGGGCAGCGGCAAGCCGCGCAAGCGCGCGCGGGGCCTGGGTGACGAGCAGTCCATCCCGACCTACACGCCGTCGATCGCCGCGCGCACCATCGACGGTCACCTGCTGCGCACCGGCCAGGACGTCTTCGCCTGGTACCGGCTGTCGCCGCAGCGCTGGTCCTTCCGCTCCGACTCGCAGCGCCAGGACCTCGTCGCCGCCATCGCGGGCCAGTACGCGGAACTCCAGGGGCGCTGGCTGCACCTGCGGGTCACCAACCGGCCCTACCCGATCCGGATGTGGGCCGAGGCGCACGTGCACAACGCGCGCAACCCGCTCCCGGACGCCGACGGCGCGCTGAGCTTCGACGACTACATGGTCGGCGAGCAGCAGCAGCTGATGGGCCGCTCCATGGCGGAGAAGGAGGTCTACCTGGGCGTCCAGGTCCAGACCCGCAACGTCGTGGACCGGGCCGTGGAACGCGCCGCGCCGCTGCTGCAGAAGGTCTTCCCGGAAGCCGTCGACGCCGAGCTCATCGCGCTCGACAGCGAGATCGAGCACCTGGACCAGGTGATCGGCTCCGCGGGCCTGGACGGGCGACCCGTCACGGCCGAGGAGATCTCCTGGCTGATGCACCGGTCCTGCTCGCTCGGCCTGCCCGCCCCGCGCAACCTGCCCGCCGTGCCGGGCGCGCCGTGGGAACCGGAGGACCTCGCGTCGTTCACCGACGCCTCCGACATGCACCAGGACCCGTACTCGCCGACGGTGACGGTGCGCGGCCGCACCGGCTCCAACGCCGGCGTCACCCGGCACGTCGCGGTGCTCACCGTCGGCCAGACCCACGGCCTGCAGATCCCGGAGATCGACGACCCGTGGATGCAGCACTCCGACCGGCTGCCCGCCCCCGTCGAGTGGTCGGCGCGGATCTACGTCCGCCGACCCGAGGACGTCAGCGGTGAGCTGCAGCGGCAGATGAACAAGGTCCGCTCCCAGGTCCGGCACTACACCGAGGAGCACGGCCTGGAGCCGCCGACCTCGCTGGCCCGCCAGGCCGGCCGGGTGCTGGAGATCGACGACGAGATGACCTCCGGCTTCACCGCCCTGGCCACCCGGGTCAAGTCCTGGTGGCGGATGGCGGTGTCCGGGCCGACCGAGCGCGACGCGCTCAAGCTCGCCCAGCAGATCCTCGACCTGTACAAGCCGAAGGTCGCCGTCGAGCACCCCGAGGCGCAGTACGCGATGGCGCGCGAGTTCATCCCCGGCGAGCCGCTGGCCAACACCGCCTACCTGCGGCGCGGCTCGGTCGTGTGGGCCGCCTCGGCGGTCCCGCAGGCCACCGCGGAGGTCGGCGACCGGCGCGGCATCCTGCTCGGCGAGACCTGCACCGCCACCCGGCGTCCCGTCGCCTGGGACCCGTGGATGGCGCAGGAGGTCCGCGACGCCTCCGGTCTCACCGCCATGGTCGCCGGGCTCGGTGGCGGCAAGTCGTTCCTCGGCGGCGGCATCGTCTACAAGACGCTGCGCTCCGGGGCGCACTGGACGCTGCTGGACCCGTCGGGCCCGCTGTCCGAGCTGTGCAACCTGCCGGAGATCAAGCCCTACGCGCGCAACATCAACCTCCTCAACGCCCAGCCCGGCATCCTCAACCCGTACCGGGTGGTGGCCGAACCGGAGCTGGAGCACTTCGTCGACGAGGACGACCCCGAGCGCGGCTGGAGACGCGAGCGCGCCCTGGCCGCCGCCACCAGACGACGCCTGGTGCTCGACGTGCTCACCGGCCTGCTGCCCTACGAGGTCGCGAAGCTGCCGCAGACCCGGATCGTGCTGCTGCGCGCGGTCCGCGCCGTCGGCGGCCGAGTCGACGCCCACCCCGGCATGGTCTTCGAGGCGCTGCGCCGCGACGCCAGCGAGCACCACGAGCACGCCGTGGTCGTCGCCGACTTCCTCGACGAGATCCGGGAGCGGATGGCGCTGCTCATCCCGGAGAACGACGCCGACCCCTACTCCGAGACCCGCGACGACCGGCTCACGGTGCTGACCATGGCCGGGCTGACGCTGCCCAAGGACGGCGTCGGCCGCGAGCACTGGACCGACGCCGAAGCGCTCGGCGTGGAGATGCTGAACCTGGCCGCGTGGCTGACCCAGCGCTCCATCTACGAGCGGCCCAAGGGCGAGCGCAAGGGCGTCTGGATCGACGAGGCGTTCTTCCTCTCCGAGGTCCCGACCGGTCGCGTGCTGATGAACCGCTTCGCCCGCGACTCCCGGAAGTGGAACGTGCGAGTGCTGCTGTCCAGCCAGATCCCGGCGGACTTCCTGCGCATCCAGGGCTTCGTGTCGCTGCTGGACTCGGTGTTCATCGGCCGCCTCGACGACGAGCAGGCCCAGGCCGACGCGCTGCGGCTGCTCAAGGTGCCGGTCGACGCCGGCTACGAGCAGGTCGTGGCGGCGCTGGGACGGCGACCGGGCCCGGCCCGCAACGCCACCCAGCGCGACAACTCGCCGCGCCAGTTCATCTTCGGCGACGGCGCGGGCGGCGTGGAGAAGATCCGCATCGACTTCTCCGGCCCGCACCTGGAGCACCTGCGCAACGCGCTCGACACCACCCCGGCGTCCGAGCCCGACGCCGAACCGCGCGCCCTGGCGCCCGCGGTCGGCGGCGACGGCGCCAACTCCGACTCCAGCGCCTCGGCGCTGAACCCGGCGGAGGACGACTACGGGGACGACTTCGAAGCGTTCGACGAGCTCGAACTCGAAAGCGTCGGCATCGGTTTCGATGACGGCACCGAGAGCTCGACCCGCCGGCCGGGCGAGCGGGGTGGGGACGACGCGCGGTGAGCGGGGCGGTCTTGGGCGTCGTGCTGATCGCCGCTGCGCTGGCGGCGGTGATCGGCACGCTCGTGGTCAATCGCCGGACGCGGTCGGCGGAGGTGCTCACCCCGCGACGCCGTAAGGCGTACCTGCTGGTCGCGGGCCTGCTCGCGGTGCAGTCGCTGATGGCGGTCCCGGCGTGGGGCCAAAGCCTGGACTGCAAGGAGGCGCCGAACCCGGAGCGCCCCGGCTCGGGCATGGTCGGCGCGCTGGACCCGGCGCCGATGGGCGCGGGCAACCCCGGCAGCGCCTACGACGAGGTCGGCTACGCCGGTCTCATCTGGCACACCTACGACCTCGGCTGCGGCCCGCAGGGCGTCACCAACCCGGACGCGTTGGTCGACACCTGGGTCGGCAACGAGCTGTTCAACCTCGCCAAGAACCTGGTGGGCGCCACCAACGGGCTGCACTACGCGCTGCTCAACGGCGACCTGATGGACCCGCTGGACGACGTGATCGCCACTGGCACGGTCGCGCTCTACGACAGCGTGTTCGCGCCCTGGTTCGGGCTGGTCGCGCTGGTGCTGGCGGTCGTGCTGTTCCGCTACATCTGGCAGGGCGACCTGGCCAGCATCGGCAAGCGCGGCATGTGGGCGCTGGCGGGCCTGTGGTTCGCCTCGGCGACCTACCTGACCCCGCTGGTCTACACGCACGCCCTCGACGAGATCGTGATCACCGGAACCTCGGCCGTGCAGGCCGGTTTCCTGCACGAGGTCGGGGTGGACGAGGCCAACGCGCTGCCGACGCTGCTGCACGACCAGGTCGTCTACCGCAACTGGCTGCGCGGCGAGTTCGGCTCGCCCGACACCCCGCAGGCCCAGCAGCTCGGCCGGGAGCTGCTGCGCGCCCAGGCGTGGACCAAGCAGGAGGTCAACGCCGGGGCCGACGCCGGTTCGCCGGAGCCCAAGAAGCAGGCGTTCGAGGACGTCGCCGGCAAGATAGGCAGCTCCTACGGCTACTTCCAGGGCATCGACGGCAGCCGCGTCGGCGCCGGTGTGCTGGCCAGCGTCCAGTCGCTGGCCTACGCCTCGTTCCAGCTGCTGGCCAAGGCCACCATCCTGCTCGCCCAGGTGCTGCTGCGGGTGCTGATCCTGGCCGGACCGCTGATCGGCCTGGTCGCGCTGGTCTACCACCAGATCCTGCGGCTGATCGGCCGCGTCGCCGGGGCCGCGGTGCTCAACGTCGTGCTGGTCTCGGCGATGGCCGGGCTGCACACCCTGATCCTGACCTGGATCTTCGACCCGACGCGGGGTTTCTCGGCGCTCACCCAGATCCTGCTGGCGGCGTTGATCACCATCGTGTTCCTGCTGATCGCCAAGCCGGTCCGGCGGCTCACGCAGATGGTCGAGCTGTCGGTGGGCACGGTCGGGCGCGCGGTGCCGCGCTCGCCCGGCGGGATCTTCGCCCGCTTCGGGCGTCGCGGCGAGAACCCGACCGGCGAGCAGTTCTGGGACCAGGTCCGCGAGAACGACCCGGACGCCGCCTACGGCGGGGACCGGCCGGGCAGGAAGCGCCCGGAGGCGCTGCTGCCCGCGGTCGCGCAGCGCCTCGACCGCGACGACGACGCGGCGCAGGGCGCGCTGCCGACCGGTGGCCCGTCCGGCGGGACGACCGCGGGCGCGCTGCCGTCCGGCGGGGCCGGACCGCGCCGGCCGGGCGGGATGCAGGGCGTCCCGGAGGCGCGCACGGCCAGTCGGGTGGTCGATACCAACCCGGTGGCGGATGCCAAGTGGGACGGGAACGACGAAGATCCGGTGTTGATCCCGTCGCGCGCGACGGTGGAGCGGGTGTCGGACCAGCAGTCCGGGACCGACTCGCCGCGCCTCGCCGAGCGCGAAGTCGTGCAGGGACGTCCGGTGCACGTGATCTACCGGCCCTCCCGGGGGCTCGAGGTGGCCGATGGCGACCAGATGAGGGGGAGCTGATGCCGATCCGGACGCACCGCGGGAGAGCCGCGGTGTACCGCAGGTTCTGGGGCTGGCCGCTGCGCTCGCCCAAGCACCTGGCGGTCGCGCTGGTCGTGGTGGGCGCGGCGGCGACGGTCGTCGGGCTCCTGCTGCCCGAACCCCCGCCGAGCCGCAACGAGGCCGCCGGTGGCGGTCGCACCACCTCCTACGAGCTCCCGCCGCAGCACTCGGCCGTGGTGCCCACGACCGCCAAGCCGCCGACGATCTCCGTCCCGCAGGGCGGTCCGACGCCGACCGCGCCGGACCCCGCGGGCGTCGCGATCGTCGAGAAGTGGGGCGAGGCCTGGGTGAACCACCCGGTCGGCGCCGACCGGCAGCAGTGGCTCGACGGCCTCCGCCCGCTGACCACCGACGAGTTCCTCACCGAGCTGTCCACGGTGGACCCGGTGAACGCGGGCAACGTGATCACCGGCGCGCCCGCCGCCACGAGCTCCACCGAGGGCTCGATGGTCGTGCGGCTGCCCACCGACATCGGCGTTCTCAACGTGACCGTGAACCGGACCCCGGCCGGCTGGCGGGTGGCTCAGTACGACAAGGAAGGTTGACGATGCGCAAGCTCGTGGTCGCCCTCATCGTGCTCGCGGGTTTCGCAGGAATGATCGGTCTCGGCGTGCTGACGATGCTGATCAGCAGCAGCGGCGGCAACCAGGGCTGGTCCAACTGCAGCGCCGACCTCGGACCCTGGGGTGACGGCGCCGGGCGCGGCGAGAGCGACGCGGGCACGCTCAACCCGGAGTCGGTCGGCCTGGCCAAGCGCATCATCGACGTCGGCAAGCAGCGCGGGCTCCCGCCGCGCGCCTGGCAGATCGCCATCCAGGCGGGCAAGACCGAGTCGAACCTGGCGAACCTGACCCACGGCGACCGCGACTCGCTGGGCATCTTCCAGATGCGGCCGTCGATGGGCTGGGGCACGGTCGCGCAGGTCACCGACGTCGACTACCAGATCAACAAGTTCTACGACGTGCTGCTGGCCGTGCCCGGCTGGGAGGAGCTGCGGCCCGGCACCGCCGCGCAGCGCGTGGAGCGCTCGGCGTTCCCGCTGCGCTACCACCGCTGGGAGCCGATGGCCGCGCACCTGGTCAGCGTCGAGGGCAACGTCCCCGGCATCACCGGCTGCGACGACCTGCCGTCCTCCAGCGTGCTGGCCGGGCAGGCGCTGTCGTTCGCCAAGGCCCAGATCGGCAAGCCCTACGTGTGGGGCGCGGCGGGCCCGAACACCTTCGACTGCTCGGGCCTGACCCAGCAGGCGTGGAAGGCCGCCGGGGTCGAGATCCCGAAGTACTCGCAGACCCAGTACTTCCAGGGCGGGGTCCACGTGCCGCTGGCGCAGGCCCAACCGGGTGATCTCGTGTTCTGGGGTTACGGCCGGGATCCGCACGGAATTCACCACGTCGGGCTCTACCTGGGCGACGATCAGCTCCTGCACGCTCCGCAGCCGGGGGAATCGGTCGAGGTCACGAAGCTGTGGGACGGCGGGCAGCTGCTGCCGACGGTCGTGCGGCCGGCCGCGGACACGCCCGCGCCTCCGGGCGCGATACCCGCCGCAGGCGGCGCGCGGTAGGTCACAATGGCGTCGGCCTGCTGAAACTCCGGAAGGGTTGCACATGTTCACGCCGGACCCGATCCCGCGGCCGACCGGTCCGCCCGCGTCGAGCACGCCGCTCGGTGACTACCTGAACCAGTCGCCGCCCGGAAGTTCGTCGGGTTACGCCGTGTTACCGCGATCGCTCGCCGAGGCGATGCCCCTGCCGTGGCAGCAGCAGATGCGCAACCTGCTCGCCGAGTTCCACCAGGCTTTCGGGCACGTGCAGTGGCCCGTCTACCGCGTCGTGCCGTCCCGCTACGAGCGGCTGGCCAACCTCGACGACGACCAGCTGGCCGAGGTCGGCTGCACGGTGGAGGTCGGCGACGACGGCGAGCTGGAGTACCGGCTGCGCGACGGTCGCCGGATCGAGAACCCGGAGGAGCACCAGGTGCTGGTGTCCTGCCTGGACCCGATCCCGCCGCGCGGCACCCAGCCGCCGGCCGCGCCCCCGCCGCCCGCCTGGTGATCGCACTCCCGGTGACGGGCGGGTGACCGCGTTCGGACATCTCGGTCGTTCCCGCTCCGCAGGCGTGACAGGTCGGCGTCGGCGTGCGAGGCTCGGGGCATGGCCCGCGGAGGTTGGTACTTCTGTTTGAAGCATCGGCAGGTGGAGCCCAAGTCGGGCTGCCGCGCCGCCGACCGGTTGGGCCCGTACCCGGACCAGCAGACCGCCGCTCGCGCGCTGGAGATAGCCGAGGAGCGCACCAAGGCGGCCGATGAGGCCGACCGCCGCTGGAAAGAAGAGGACTGAGTTCTCGTGGCGGCGGCGGAGAAGTCCCCGGACGGCGTCCGCGCTGTTCCTGCCGTTGTCGAACCCCGGCTGGGGCTGGACTTCGCCGCTGTCCGCCGCGAGCTGAACCTGCCCCGGGACTACCCGACCGGCGCGCTCGCCGAGGTCGAGCAGACCGTCGCCCAGCCGCTGCCCACCGGTGACCGCCACGACGCCGTCGAGCTGCCGCTGGTCACCGTGGACCCGCCGGGCGCCAAGGACCTCGACCAGGCCGTCCTGCTGCGGCGGCGGGGGAGCGGCTACCGCGTGCACTACGCGATCGCCGACGTCGCCGCGTTCGTCCCGCCCGGCGGTGAGCTGGACCGGGAGGCCCGGCGCCGCGGCCAGACGCTCTACCTGCCGGACGGCACGATCCCGCTGCACCCCACCCGGCTGTCCGAGGACGCCGCGAGCCTGCTGCCCGACCAGGTGCGCGCCGCGGTGCTGTGGACCATCGACCTGGACTCCGACGGATCACCGCAGCGCGTGGACCTGCGCCGGGCCTGGGTGCGCTCGGTGGCGCGGCTCGACTACGAGGGCGTGCACCGCTCGCTGGTGCAGGGCTGCGCCCACCCGTCGATCGACCTGCTGCCCGAGATCGGCAGGTTGCGCCGCGAGCAGGCGTTGCGGCGCGGCGCGATCGAGCTGGGCCTGCCCGAGCAGCAGGTGGAGTCCGACGGCAACGGCGGCTGGCGGCTGGCGCTGCGGCCCCGGCTGGTCGTGGAGGAGTGGAACGCCGAGATCTCGCTGCTCACCGGCATGTGCGCGGCCGAGATCATGCTGGAGGCGGGCGTGGGCATCCTGCGCACGGTGCCCGACCCGGACGCCGAGACCGTCGACCTGCTGCGCCGCTCGGCGAACCAGCTGGGAGTGCACTGGCCGGGGGATCTCTCGCCGGCGGAGGCGCTCGCCGAGCTCGACCCGGCCCGCCCGGAGGCGCTGGCGGTGCACGTCGCGGCGACCCGGCTGCTGCGCGGTGCCGGGTACACGGCGTTCGGCACCGGAGCGCCCGCCAGGTCCGGGCACGCCGGCATCGGCGCGTCCTACGCGCACGTCACCGCCCCGATCCGGCGCCTGGTCGACCGCTACAGCGCCGAGGTGTGCCTGGCGGTGACGGCGGGCCGCGAGATCCCCGAGTGGGTGCTGGAGGCGCTGGGCGAGCTGCCGTCGGCGATGGGCGGGTCGGACCGGACCGCCGCGCAGGTCGAGCGGACCTGCATCGCCCAGGCCCAGGCGTGGTCGCTGGAATCGCGGGTGGGCGAGGAGTTCCCGGCGACGGTGCTGCGCGTGCCCAACGGGGTCGCCGGTGAGGTCTTCGTCGCCGACCCGCCGATCATCGCCCGCTGCGCCGGCAGCGGCCTGGCCGAGGGCCAGCAGGTCACGGTGCGGCTGGTGACCGCGGACCCGCATCGCCGCGACGTCGGCTTCGAAGTGGCTTGACGCACACCTCGTGGCATTCTCGGGGCCACGGGTCGATTGTGGATCGTGGAAGTCGATGGCGACGAAAGGGGCCGTGAAGGTGACGAGCGTGCGCGAGATGACCGTCGGGGTGCTGGGCGGCACCGGAGCTCAGGGCCGGGGGCTGGCGATCCGCTGGGCCAAGGCCGGGCTGAAGGTCGTGATCGGGTCCCGCAACGCTGAGCGCGCGCAGCAGGCGGCCGACGAGATCAAGGAGATCGCGGGCGGCGACGTCACCGGCGCCGACAACGCGGGCTGCGCGTCGGCCTCGGACCTGGTGCTGGCCGCCCTGCCGTGGGAGGGGCACGCTGAGACGCTGAAGTCGCTGCAGACCGAGCTCGCGGGCAAGATCGTCATCGACTGCGTGAACCCGCTCGGCTTCGACAAGAAGGGCCCCTACGCGCTCCCGGTCGAGGAGGGCAGCGCCGCGCAGCAGGCCGAGCAGATCCTGCCGGACTCTCGGGTGACCGCCGCCTTCCACCACGTCTCCGCCGTCACCCTCGCCGACCTCGGCGTCGGTCACGTCGACCTCGACGTCCTGGTCCTCGGCGACGACCGCGAGGCCACCGACGTGGTCCGCGAGCTCGCCGACGTCATCCCCGGCGTCCGCGGCATCTACGGCGGACGCCTCCGCAACGCCCACCAGGTCGAGGCCTTCACCGCCAACCTCATCGCCATCAACCGCCGCTACAAGGCCCACGCAGGCCTCCGCATCACCGACGTCTGATCCCGACCCCCGACCACGCCGATAACGGATTACCGCCGTAATCCGTCACCCGATTACCGGAGTAATCCGTCCGGTGACCGCGTGGTGGACGGATTACTCCGGTATTCCGGTACCCGATTACGGCGGTATTCCGTCACCCGAATACTCCGGTATTCCGTCACCTGAGTGCGGCGGTGTTCCGGGTCGGGTGGTGGAGGAGGTGTGGTCGTGCGTCGGGTTCCACGCCTGAAAGTCCGGTCTCGGCGTGGGACGGTGGGGTCGGAGGTGGTGCGGGGTGCTGCCGGAGGAAGCCAGCTGTTGGAGCGATGACGAGCGGGAGCAGGCGGACGCGCTGCTCGACGGGCACGCCGTGGTGGTCAACGTCCGCAAGGACGGACCGCACAAGCACCTGGTCCCGTGGCTGGTCGACCAGGACCTGCTGACCTACGTCGGCCATTCGGGACCCAGGCACGGCTGGCCGCAGTCGGACTTCGCCAGCCCGTTCGTCTCCGAGGCCAAGACCGACCGGGAGGCGATGGTCCGCCACTACGAGCAGTGGCTCGACGACCAGCCCGACCTGGTGGGACGCCTCCGCGAAGGTGAGCTCGCGGGCCGGGCCCTGGGCTGCTGGTGCGCCCCGAAGCCCTGCCACGCCGACGTCCTCGCCGCCCGCGCCCACTGACGCGGGCACGACGAAGCCGGGACGCGCGAGGCACGTCCCGGCTTCTCGGTCGGTGATCAGTGGAAGGAGTGCTCCGGGCCGGGGAAGGTGCGGCCCTGGACCTCCGCGGCGAACTGCTCGGCCGCGCCGCCGAGGATCTTGCCGAGCTCGGCGTACTGCTTGACGAAGCGCGCGGTCCGGCCGGTGTTCATCCCGGCCATGTCGGTCCACACCAGCACCTGCGCGTCGGTGTCCGGGCCCGCGCCGATGCCGACGGTGGGGATGCGCAGCTCGTGGGTGACGCGCTTGGCCGCCTCGGCGGTGACCATCTCCAGCACCACCGCGAACGCGCCGGCCTCCTGCACGGCCAGGGCGTCGTCGAGGAGCTGATCGGCCTGGTCACCGCGGGCCTGCACCCGGTAGCCGCCGAGGCCGTGCTCGTGCTGCGGGGTGAAGCCGATGTGCGCCATCACCGGGATGCCCGAGGCGGTCAGCGCTTCGATCTGCGGGGCGAAGCGGCGCCCGCCCTCCAGCTTCACCGCGTGCGCGCGGCCCTCCTTCATGAACCGCGTCGCGGTCTCCACCGCCTGCTGCGGCGACGCCTGGTAGGAGCCGAACGGCAGGTCGGCGACCACCAGCGCGTGCTCCACCGAGCGCGTCACCGCGCGGGTCAGCACCAGCATCTCGTCCACGGATACCGGCAGCGAGGTGTCGTAGCCGTAGACGTTGTTGGCCGCCGAGTCGCCGACCAGCAGGACCGGGATGCCGGCCTGGTCGAAGATGCGGGCGCTGTACATGTCGTACGAGGTGAGCATCGGCCACGGCTCGCCGCGCTCCTTGAGCTGCTGGAGGTGGTGGATGCGCACCTTGCGACGGGTCGGCCCCGATCCGTAGGGGGCCGCGGTCTCGCCCTGGTCCTGGGCAGCAGTCATCGTTGACCGTCCTGTTCCCTCGAGGCCCGTGCGGGTCCCCGGGTAGTTGCGGATGGTTGCGATTCCAGCGTCGCACGACGGGCCCGGCGTGGCGACGAACCCGGACTCACATCACAGCCCCACGTGCCGGGCTCAGCCGAGCCAGGGCTGCGCGAACCGCTGGTAGGTGCCGTCGTGCCGGGCGATGTCGAGGTAGTGGTTCACCCACTGCTGGAACGCCACGTCGTCCTTGGGCAGCATGTAGGCCTTCTCGGCGAAGGTGAACGGCTGGTCCGGGTGCACCGAGCACAGCTCCGGGTGCTGCTTGGCCTGCCAGCGGGTCTCCGAGGAGTCGGTCATCATCAGGTCCGCGCGGCCGTCGATGATCTGCTGGAAGATCGTGTTGTTGTCCGGGTGCTCGACGATCGTGGCCTTCTTCAGGTTCTGCTCGGCGAACTTCTCGTTCGTCCCGCCCGGGTTGACCACCGCGCGCACGCCCGGCTGGTCGATCTGGTCCAGCGTCTGGAACCGGGCGACGTTCTCGCAGCGGGTGATCGGCGTCTTGCCGTCGACCCCGAACGTCGAGCTGAAGAACGCCTTCTGCGCCCGCTCCAGGGTCACCGACACCCCGCCGACGGCGATGTCGCAGCGCGCGGGGAAGTCGTCCATCAGCTTCTTCCAGCTGGTGGGCACGATCGTGGCGCGCACGCCGAGCTTCGCGGCCATGTCGTGGGCGACGTCGATGTCGATGCCGCTCCACGCGCCGTGCTCGTCGCGGTAGGTGAAGGGCCGGTAGTCGCCGGTGCTGCACACCCGCAGCTCGCCGCGCCGGACCACGTCTTGCAGCCGGTCCGGGGTGGGCTGCGGCGCGGGCGGGGGAGTCGCGCACCCCGCGGTCACCGCCGCGATCATCAACCCGACGCCCCACTTCACCCAGCGCATGTGCCCTCCCGATCTCCGTGCAGGACAAGACATATCCCGTCGTGAGCCGGAAAGCCAGCATCGGTGATGGAACGAACGGCGCGACCTCGCTCGATGTCACTCACCGCCGCGGAAGGCCCGGTAGGCGGGACGCAGCAGGTCGGTGACCGGGGTGCCGTCCACGGTCACCGGCAGCGGTTCCAGCTCGTCGATCACCGGGGTGCCCGGCGCCGGGACCTCCGGGGTGCGGGCGGGGGAGGGGCTGGTCCAGAAGTCGTGCAGGTGCTCCGACAGCGGCGCCTCGGCGGAGGTCTCCTCGGCGACGACCTGCTGGGTGCCGCGCAGCGTCCGCAACCGGTCCAGCAGCTCCTCGCGGCTGCGGCCGCGCCACGCCAGGATCTGGAACGGGTCCTCGTCGAACGACTCGGCCAGCAGGTAGCAGGTGGCGGCCAGGTGCTTGCAGGGGATCTCCCAGTCCGGGCACGAGCAGTCCATCGTCAGCTCGCGCATCGTCGACGGGAACAGCTCCAGCCCGAGCTCGGCGAACACCCCCTCCAGGTCGGTGGGCATCTCCCCGGCCAGCAGCTTCGCCGCGTACAGCGCTTGCCCCGCCAGCTCCCGCTCGATGTGCGCCCACTGCTGGGGGCTGAACGCCTTCACCCCGATCCGCGCCCGGTACGGCTCGGGGCGCGAGCCCTGCACCAGCCCGACCACGACGCTGGTCGACAGCGTCAGGTTCAGCACCTGCCCGGAGCGCGCGTACTTCTTGCCGCGCTGCAACCGGCCGCCCATGCCGAACGACTCGAGCACCTCGATGAACCGCTGCGACCACCAGGTCTGGGCGATCGACCCGCGCTTGCTGCGCGCCTTGATGCCGCCCTCGACCCGGATCGGGCCGCGGTGGTCGAACTTCCACTGCTCAGGCACCGATCGCCTCCGCGTCGAGGGTGACCAGCTCGCGCAGCTGCTGGGTGGACAGCTCGGTCAGCCAGTTCTCGCCGCTGCCGACCACCAGCTGCGCGAGCGCCTTCTTGTCCTCGATCATCCGGTCGATCTTCTCCTCCAGGGTCCCGATGCAGGTCAGCTTGCGGACCTGCACGTCCCGGCGCTGGCCGATGCGGAACGCCCGGTCGGTGGCCTGGTCCTCCACCGCCGGGTTCCACCAGCGGTCGAGGTGGATGACGTGGTTGGCGGCGGTCAGCGTCAGCCCGGTGCCGCCGGCCTTGAGCGAGAGCAGGAAGATCCGCGGCCCGTCGGGGTCCTGGAAGCGCCGCACCATCGCGTCGCGCTCCTTCTTCGACGTCCCGCCGTGCAGGAACGGCACCTCGGTGTCGAAGCGCGCCGACAGGTGCGGCACCAGATGCCCGCCGAACTCGGCGAACTGGGTGAACACCAGCGCCTTGTCGCCCTCGGCCAGCACCGAGTCCAGCAGCTCCTCCAGCCGCGCGAGCTTGCCGGAGCGCCCGGCCAGCGCCGAACCGTCGCCGAGCAGCTGGGCGGGGTGGTTGCAGACCTGCTTGAGCTTGGACATCGTCGCCAGCACCAGGCCGCGGCGCTCCATGCCCTCGCTGTCGGCGATGCGCGCCAGCATGTCGTCCACCACCGCCTGGTACAGCGTGGCCTGCTCGGTGGTGAGGTTGCACAGCTGCTTCATCTCGAACTTGTCGGGCAGGTCCGAGATGACCGACGGGTCGGTCTTGACCCGCCGCAGCACGAACGGGCCGGTGACCCGGCGCAGCCGCGCCGCCGCGTCGGTGTCGCCGTCGCGCTCCACCGGAACCGCGTAGCGCGCGCGAAAAGTGCTGAGAGAACCCAGGATTCCCGGATTCGCGAAGTCCATGACGGACCACAGCTCGGCCAGCCGGTTCTCCACCGGGGTGCCGGTCAGCGCGAGCCGCTGCCGCGCCGACAGGCCGCGAACGGCCTTGGCCTGGCGGGAATTGCTGTTCTTGATGTTCTGCGCCTCGTCGAGGACCACGCGCTCCCAGCGGATCTCGCGCAGCGCCTCGGAATCGCGCGCGGCCAGCGGGTAGGTGGTGATCACCAGGTCGTAGCGCTCCACCTCGTCGCGCAGGTCGTCGCCGCTGAGCCGCCCGCCGCCGTGGTGGACGTGCACCCGCAGTCCCGGGGCGAAGCGCTCGGCCTCCCGCTGCCAGTTGCCGACCACCGACATCGGGCACACCAGCAGCGTCGGCGGCCGCGGTTCCTCGGCTCGGGTGAGCGCCTCCAGCGCGAGCAGCTGCACGGTCTTGCCCAGACCCATGTCGTCGGCGAGGCATCCGCCCAGGCCCAGGCGGCTCAGGAACGTCAGCCACGCCAGCCCGCGCCGCTGGTAGGGCCGCAGCGTCGCGCCGAAACCGGCGGGCGGGTCGACGGGTTCGAGGTGCTGATCGGCCTGGCCGGACAGCAGGTCGCCGAGCCAGCCGGTGGCGTTGACCTCC
Organism: Saccharopolyspora flava; assembly: GCF_900116135.1. GTDB lineage: Bacteria > Actinomycetota > Actinomycetes > Mycobacteriales > Pseudonocardiaceae > Saccharopolyspora > Saccharopolyspora flava. The sequence goes on along the minus strand of NZ_FOZX01000008.1, from coordinate 11,119 downwards.
ACCACCGGCAGCGGCTGCTCCTCGCCCTCGCCGCCGGCCTGCTTGATCAGGTCCAGGGCGGTCATCCGGCCGGTCGCGTCCTGCTCCAGCATCGCCAGGCCCGCCGCGAGCCGCTTGCGGTCGACCTGCACCCAGCGGCCGCGCATCCGCACCAGCGGGACCTTCGCGGCCGCCAGCTCGGCGAGCTCCTCCTTCGACAGGGTCTCGTTGCCCAGCGCCAGTTCCCACCGGTAGTCGATCAGCGCGTTGCGGTCGATGCCGGATTCCTTGGTGACAGCACCTGCCGTCCCGGTGCTGGTGGCGTTGAGCTTGAGCCCCAGTTCCCGCTGGCTGCGACCCCACCAGGACGGCAGCAGGACCGCGAACCCGGCCTGGTCGAGGTGGGCGGCGCGGTTGAGGAACTCGTAGGCGCCCTCGGTGTCGAGCACCAGCTCGCTCGGGTGCGAGGTGCGCAGCGCCGCGTCGAGCTCCGGGCAGATCCGGCTCGCCCGGCCGAGCTCGGCGAGCAGCAGCTCCTGCGGTTGATCCACCCAGCGGTTCAGCACCCGGGTGTTGTCGGCCCACACGTCCTGCGCGGAGACCAGCACGCCCGGGTCGTCGACGGACTGCAGCAGGAACTCCACGATCCAGTCCGGGTCGTCGTCCTCGGGCGCGTGCAGCCGGAAGCAGGTGCGCAGCGGGCTCTGCCCGGGAACGCCGGTGTGCCAGGTCTCCAGCTGCCGGGCGAGCGAGCGGAGCTGGCCGCGGTCGCCGTCGAAGTGCGGCTCGCCGGTCAGGGCGTTGAGCCAGGCGGCGGTGGCGTCGCCGGCCGGGGCGAGCTCGTGGGTGAGCCTGTTGCGGGCGAGGTCGTCGACGAGCGCGTTGAACGCCGTGCGCAGGACGTCCTCGGGCGGGTCGTCGGCGGCGGCCGCGCGCAGGGCGTGCGGCATGGCGTCGCGCAGGGCGACGAAGCGGGCGGAGTCCGAGCCGGACAGCGCGGGTGTCCAGCGCGCGGTGGGCCGGTCGTCCTCGAAGAGCAGCGACGGCAGGACGCGGCCGTCGGTGACCAGCGAGGCGGCGAGGTCGGCGAGCTGGGCCAGGAACCGGGCGTCCGACCCGAAGCGGCATTCGGGCAGGTCGGCGGCCAGGAGGTCGGGGAGGTCGGCGGGCCGGATCACCAGCGCGGGCACCGTCCAGCGCCGCAACCGCAGCTTGCCGCGCGGCGCGGCCCCGGCGGTCAGCGGGTCGCGCACCAGCTCCGGGGAGCCGACCGGCGCGGAGGCGAAGGAGGGCAGCGCCAGCGCGACGTCGTCGACCGCACCGTCAACGGGCACGGCCTCCCGCAGCGCCTCTCCCGACGCGGCGAACGGGTGCGGCAGCACGCCCGCGGGCGCCCGCCCCGGCACGCGCGCGGGCAGCCCGGAGTCCTCGGCCCACACCAGCACCCGGCCCCGGGCGTCGCACAACGCGTGCACCACCAGCACAACCGGCCCCCACTACGCACCGCGACGACGAACCACCCGACGAAACCCCGCCGAGTCTAGGCGCGCCGCCCCGGCGGGTGTTCCGGCCGCCTCGGCGCCCTCCGTCGTGCCGGGCACCGGGAGCAGGACAGTTTTAGTCCAAATTGCGGCCACTTGATGCCCGAAATGTCCGGACAGTTATGGCTAAAACTGTCCCCTGGTGACGCACGCACCCACCGGAACGGCTCAGGGGGCGACCTCGTGCCAGCGGTTCGTGATGGGCAGACGGCGGTCGCGGCCGAAGGCCTTGAACGTGATCTTCGTGCCCGGCGGGTACTGGCGGCGCTTGAACTCCGCCTTGTCCACCATCCGCAGCACCCGCTCCACCAGCTCCGCGTCGAAACCGTCCGACACCAGGTCCTGGTAGCCCTTGTCGCCCTCGACGTACCCGTCGATGACCACGTCCAGCACGTCGTACTCGGGCAGCGAGTCCTGATCCGTCTGATCCGGCCGCAGCTCCGCCGACGGGACCTTGCTGATCGAGTTCTCCGGGATCGGCGCCACCTCGCCGCGCTTCTCCGCGGCGTCGTTGCGCCACCGCGCCAGCTTCCACACCAGCGTCTTCGGCACGTCCTTGATCGGCGCGAACGCGCCCACCGCGTCGCCGTAGATCGTCGAGTACCCCACCGCCAGCTCGGTCTTGTTGCCGGTCGCCAGCACCAGGTGCCCGTGCTGGTTCGACAGCGCCATGAGCAGCACGCCGCGCACCCGGGCCTGCACGTTCTCCTCGGCGAGACCGGTCAGCTCCAGCTGCCGCACGTAGGTGTCGACCATGTCGGCCACCGCGTGCGTCTCGAAGTGGCAGCCCAGCCGCTGCGCCAGCTCGGCGGCGTCCGAGCGCGAGTGCTCCGAGGAGTACACCGACGGCATCGACACGCCGTACACCGAATCCGGGCCCAGCGCGTCGACCGCCAGCGCGGCGCACACCGCCGAGTCGATGCCGCCGGAGAACCCGAACGTCACCGTCCGCGCGCCGTTCTTGTGCACGTAGTCGCGCAGCCCGGTGACCAGCGCGGCCCACACCTCGGCCTCGTCCGACAGCGGCTCGGCCGGCGCGGGCAGCGGGCGCGGCTCGAAGTCCGGCAGCGGCTCCGGCTGCAGCACGATGCGGTGCACGTCGAACGCCGGCATCCGGATCGGGCCCGGCTCGGCCGGAACGGTCGTCGAGGTGTGCCCGCCCGCGGTCAGCTCCAGGTCGGCGACCAGCAGGTTCTCCGCGAACTGCGGGCCGCGGGCGATGATCCGGCCCTCGGCGTCGGCGATCAGCGAGTCGCCGTCGAACACCAGCTCGTCCTGCGCGCCCACCAGGTTCACGTACGCCAGCGGCGCCCCGGCCTCCACCGCGCGGCGCGACACCAGCGGCACCCGCTGGTCGTCCTTGGACCGCTCGTACGGCGAGGCGTTGATGCACACGACCATGTCCACGCCGACCTTGCCCAGCGCCGCCACCGGACCGCCGTTCTGCCAGATGTCCTCGCAGATCACCACGCCGACGTCCACGCCGTGCAGCTTGACGATCGGCAGGTCGAAGCCGGGCGCGAAGTTGCGGGCCTCGTCGAACACGCCGTAGTTCGGCAGGTGGTGCTTGTTGTAGGTGGCCACGACCTCGCCGCCGTAGAGCAGCGACGCGGAGTTGCGCGGTCCCTCGTCGTCGCGGCCCAGGTGCCCGACGATGACCAGCGCGTCACCGCAGCCCTCGGCCTGCAGGTCCAGCGCCAGCCGCTCCAGCGCCTCCCGGTTGGCGGCGGCGAACGACTTGCGCAGCGTCAGGTCCTCGATCGGGTAACCCGACAGCGTCATCTCCGGGAACGCCACCACGTGGGCACCGTCCTGCACAGCGCGCCGGGTCCAGTCCAGGACCAGCGAGCTGTTGCCGACGATGTCGCCGACACACGTGTTGACCTGTGCGAGTGCGATCCGCAGCTGGGGCATGCGCCCATCTTCGCGCACCCACCCAGGTGGTGTGCCCCAGCCCGACGTGAATCACACGGGCACGTTCATGTCAGGATCACCGAATGGCCCGCCCACTTCGAGCGCTGACCGCGTTGGCCCTGCTCGTGCTGGCCGCCGCAGGCTGCGGCGCCCCGAGCACCCAGCCCCTGCAGCCGCACGCCGAGCGCAAGGGGCCGGTCGGCCCGATCCCCACCGGCATGGACCGGTTCTACGGCCAGGAGATCGACTGGGGCCGCTGCTCCGACTACGCGACCTCCTCGGCCGACCGGACCGCGTTCCAGGACCCGGGCCTGGAGTGCGCGCGGCTGGAGGTGCCGATGGACTACGCGCACCCCGACGGCAAGACCATCCGGATCGGTGTCCTGCGCAAACCGGCCTCGGACCCGCAGGCGCGCATCGGCGCCCTGACGATCAACCCGGGCGGACCGGGCGCCTCCGGCATGAGCGCGGCGGCGGGCCTGGCGGGCAGCGTCGCCAACACCGAGCTGGGGGAGCGCTTCGACCTGGTCGGGTTCGACCCGCGCGGCATCGGCGCCTCCGAACCGGCGGTGCGCTGCCTGACCGACCCCGAGCGCGACGCCGAACGCCTCGACTCCGACGCCGACACGTCACCGTCCGGTGTGGCCGAGTCCGAGCAGGAGGAGCGCGACTACGCCGCCAAGTGCGCCGAGCGCACCGGCGTGGACATGCTCGCCAACATCGGAACCCGGGACGTCGTGCGGGATCTGGACGTGCTGCGCTCCGCGCTCGGCGAGCCGAAGCTGAACTACCTCGGCTACTCCTACGGCACCCGGATCGGTTCGGAGTACGCCGAGAGTTTCCCCGGCAACGTCCGCGCGATGATCCTCGACGGCGCCATCGACCCCGGACAGACCACAGTGGACGCGCTGGTCGCCCAGGGCGCCGGGTTCCAGCGGGCCTTCGACGACTTCGCCGCCTGGTGCGCCGACCAGTCGCAGTGCGCCCTGGGCGACGACCCGAAGCAGGCGGTCCACCGGTTCCAGCAGCTCACCCGACCGCTGGTCGACCACCCGGTGCAGGCCGGTTACGGCCGCGAGCTGTCCTATTCGGACGCCACGATGGCCGCGATCCAGGCGCTCTACGCGCCGTCGCTGTGGCAGGCCCTCGACACCGGTCTCGCCGAGCTCCAGCAGGGCCGCGGCCAGACCCTGCTGAGCCTCGCCGACAGCTACTTCGGCCGCGAGGCCGACGGCCGCTACACCAACACCACCGACGCGTTCGACGCGATCCACTGCGTCGACGACAAGCGCGTGCTGGACCCGGAGGAGGTGCGGGCCGCCGACCGCCGCTACCGCGAGGCCGCCCCGTTCCTCGACGACGGCAACCCGCCGAGCTCGGCCCGCGACATGTGCGCCTTCTGGCCGGTGCCGGTCACCGGCGAGCCGACCCAGCCGCAGGTCGGGGAGCTGCCGCCGGTGCTGGTCATCTCCACCACCGCCGACCCGGCCACCCCGTACCAGGCGGGCGTGCAGCTGGCCCAGGCCCTGCACGGCAGGCTGCTGACCTACGAGGGCACCCAGCACACGGTGTTCCTGCAGGGCGTGAGCTGCGTCGACGACGCGGGCACCCAGTACCTCGTGGACCTGCGGGTCCCGGAGGACGGAACCCGCTGCACGGGCTGATCGCCCCCTGGGCCGGCGGTCGTCGCGGCCGGGTCCGGGTAAACGCCTCGGCACCGGCCGGTTACCGGCCACGCCGATCACCCCGAGCACGAGGCCAGGAAGTTAGAGTGCGGGGCATGAACCGCCAGCAGGAGTTTGTGCTCCGCACCCTGGAGGAACGTGACATCCGCTTCGTGCGGCTGTGGTTCACCGACGTCCTCGGCATGCTCAAATCGGTGGCGATCTCGCCCGCCGAACTGGAGGGCGCCTTCGCCGAGGGCATCGGGTTCGACGGCTCGGCGATCGAGGGCTTCGCCCGGGTCTACGAGTCCGACATGGTCGCCAAGCCCGATCCGAGCACGTTCCAAGTGCTGCCCTGGGAAACCGCCGACGGCGAGCACTACTCGGCCCGGATGTTCTGCGACATCCAGATGCCCGACGGTTCGCCCTGCTGGTCCGACCCGCGACACGTGCTGCGCCGGACCCTGGCGCGCGCCACCGAATCCGGCTTCACCTGCTACGTGCACCCCGAGATCGAGTTCTTCCTGCTCAAGGGGCTGCCCGGCGACGGCAGCGAGCCCGAGCCCGCCGACTCCGGCGGCTACTTCGACCAGTCCAGCCACGACGCCGCCCCGCACTTCCGGCGCAACGCCATCGAGACCCTCGAAGCCATGGGCATCTCGGTGGAGTTCAGCCACCACGAGGGCGCGCCCGGCCAGCAGGAGATCGACCTGCGCTACGCCGACGCGCTCACCATGGCCGACAACGTCATGACGTTCCGGTACGTGGTCAAGGAGGTCGCGATCACCCAGGGCGTGCGCGCCTCGTTCATGCCCAAGCCCTTCAGCGCCCAGCCCGGCTCGGGCATGCACACCCACTTCAGCCTCTTCGAGGGCGACCAGAACGCCTTCTACCACCCCGAGGACCCCTACGAGCTGTCCGAGACCGGCCGGGCGTTCCTCGCGGGCATCCTGCACCACGCGCGCGAGATCAGCGCCGTGACCAACCAATGGGTGAACTCCTACAAGCGGCTCGTCGTCGGCGGCGAAGCGCCGACCGCGGTCTGCTGGGGCCACGCCAACCGGTCCGCGCTGGTCAGAGTGCCGATGTACTCGCCGGGCAAGTCCTCGTCGCGCCGCGTCGAGGTCCGCAACCCCGACTCCGCCTGCAACCCGTACCTGGCCTACGCGGTGATCCTCGCCGCCGGTCTGCGCGGGGTGGAGAAGGGCTACGAGCTCCCGCCGGCCACCGAGGACGACGTCTGGAGCCTCACCGAGCACGAGCGCAAGGCCGCCGGCTACGCCAACCTGCCGCAAAACCTCACCGAGGCGCTCGGCGAGATGGAGAACTCCGAGCTGGTCGCGGAAACCCTCGGCGAGGAGGTGTTCAACTTCTTCCTGCGCAACAAGCGCGAGGAGTGGAACAACTACCGAAGCCGCGTCACTCCCTACGAGCTGTCCTCGATGCTCCCGGTGCTGTGAGAACAACTCCGTGGTCCTTCCGCTTTTGGCGGAGGGGCCACGGAGTTCTCCTGGGGTCCGTGGGGCGATAGGTTGCGGGCGTGACTGATTCGCAGCCGCATCCCGAGTCGGACGAGACGCGCTCCGGCGAGACCGCCGTCGAGCTGCAGTCGGGCGTTCTGGAGCAGTCGTCCGCGTCGCTGGAACCGGAGTGGCCCGCCGAGCAGCCGGCCGCCGCCCAGCAGTCCTCCTTAACGCTGCTCGGCTGCACCGTGGCCTGCCGCGATCAGCTCCCGGCCGCGCGCGTGCTGCGCACGACCTTCCGCAAGCACCACCCGGGCGCCGGTTTCGTGCTGCTGCTCGTCGACGAGCCCGCCGCCGCGCGGGACGAGCCCGACGCCCTGTCGATCGCCGACATCGGCGTCGACCCGCAGGAGTTCGCCCGCCTGGCCATCGGCTGCACCGCTGAGCAGCTCCGCGGCGTGCTGCGCCCGCGCCTGCTCAAGCACCTGCTGCGCTCGGGCTCGACCGTCGTGCACTTCGAACCGTGGGTGCAGATCTTCGGTTCCTTCGACGACCTGCTCACCGGCCTCACCGCCGAACGCCCGGTGGCCCTGGTGCCGCGGGTGCTGCACCCGCTGGCCGCCGACGGGCTCCGCCCCGGCCCCGCCGACCTCGCCGAATCCGGCACCTTCGACACCAGCGCCTTCGCCGTCCGGCCCGGCGCCGAGGACCTGCTCTCCACCTGGATCGAGCAGCTGCGCGCCGATCCGACGATGACCGCTCCGGTCCTCGACGGCGCTCCCGCCCTCGTCGACCACCAGGTCATCCGCGATCCCGGCGTGGGCCTGTCGGTGTTCAACGCCGCGCAGCGCGAACTCGACCTCGCCGACGGCGAGCACCGCGTGGACGGCGCGGCGCTGCGCAGCGTGCACTTCGACGGTTTCCAGCCGCAGCGCCCGTGGCTGCTCTCGGCCGACTACGCCGACAACCCGCGGCTGCTGCTGTCGGAGAACCCGGTGCTGGCGGGACTGTGCGCGAACTACCGCAACGCGCTGGTCGACGCCGGCTACAGCCGCGAACAACCGCACCCCTTCGACGCCCTCGCCGACGGCGTGCGCCTGCCCGACGGGCTGCGCCGCCAGTACCTGCGGGCCTGGCTCCGCGACGACGCGCCGCCGAGCCCGTTCGAACCCGACGGCGCCGTCCCGTTCCAGGAGTGGGCCTGCGCCCCGGCCGACGAGCGGCAGCGCACCTCGGGCGGTTCCCGCTGGACAGCGGCGGTCTGGGAGGACGACGAGCTGCTGCGCCGCGACTACCCCGACCCGTTCGGGGCGGACGCCGAGGCCTTCCACGAGTGGTGCGCGGGCGTCGGCGTGGCCAGCGGCCGCGTGCCCGCCGAGGCCGTGCACCGCAGGACCGGCGGCGACCTGGCCCTCGTCGACCAGCTGGGCGTCGCGGTGCTCGGCAGCGGCCCGCTCGCCGACCTGATGCGCACCGCGGTCGGCGCCTCCGGCCTGCCCTCGGCCGACACCGCCTACTACCCGGTGGTGCTGCGCTGCTCACCCGGTCTCGCCGTTCCCGCAGGTCGCTACGTCATCGACGTGCACACCGGGGGAGGGGGCGACGCCGACGCCGCCGAGACCTGGGTGCTGTCGGAGAGCAGCCGCAGCGCCGTGCGCCGCACCGGCACCCGGACGCGCGTGGTCACCCTGCCCGCGCCGGAGCGCGAGCCCATCGACCTGCCGACCCGCAAGGGCGCCCGCGCGCGGTTCGAGCTCTCGGAGGAGTTCGTCCTCGCCGCTCACGTCGACCACGCCGCCGAGCGCGCCGACAACGCCCTCGGCCTGGTCTCCGCGTTCCTCACCGCCTTCGCCGACCGCGACGACGTGCGGCTGCTGGTGGGCGTGACCGGCGCGTCCCGCCACCCGGAGGCCGCGGAACGTCTCCGCCTGGCCACCGCCTCGGACACCCGGATCAGGCTCGTCGAAACCGACGTCGACCTGCACAAGCTGCTCGCCGCGGCGGACTGCTTCATCTCGCTGCACCGCGGCGATGCGGGCGACGAGCACGCGCTGCGCCTGCTGGAGGTCGCCGCCCACGGGGTGCCGGTCATCGCAGGTGAGCACGGTGCCGTCGCCGAACTTCTCGGCGCCCAGTGCGCGCGTCTCGTGCCCTGCCAGGGCGCCGGGGAACCAAACGTCGAGGCCGCCGCCGAGATCATCCGCGCCGCCGCCGACGACCCCGAGGGGACCGCGGCCTTCGGCGTCGCCGCCCGGGAAACGCTGCTGGGCACCCACACCGTCGCGCGCGCGGGCGCCCGCCTGCGCGAACGGGTCGAGCACGCCTACCGCAACTGGCGCACCAAGTGGGCGGGGGACAAGCACGGCCAGTTCGACGACCCGCTGCGGCCGCTGCTGGTCGCCCGGCACGCCCTGCACCGGGCCCCGGACGTCGGCCAGAGCGGCAGCAACTCGATCGCTCCCGCCCTGCGCAAGGCCGTGCTGCGCGCGCTGAGCCACTACGACGACCACATCCGCGACGTGCTCCGCGCCCTGGTCGACGGCGTTGAGCAGACCGCCGGTGAACTGCTGCGCCGCCAGTACGAGGCCGACGGGGACGGCGACGTCGAGTCGATGCGCGCCGAGCTCGCGCAGCTGCTCCGCCGCCAGGACCAGTTCGGCGCCCAGCTGGTCGGCACCGACGACGGTCTGGTCCGCGCCCGCGCCGACCTCGCCGACCAGCACCGCAGGCTCCGCCGGCTGGAGGAGTCGGGCGTCCCGGTCGACGCGAGCGGCGCGGATCAGCGCGTCGACGCCCTCGCCGAGCGGATGGACGGGCTGACCGGTGCCCTGGAGAAGGTGCTCGACCGGATGGACGCGATGGAGGCGCGCCAGCCCGACCGCGACCTCGAAGCCGGTGTCCGCAGCGCGGCAGGCGACGCGGCCAGCGCCCTGCAGCGCACCGACGTCCTGCAGCGGATCCTGCTGCGCGAGCACGAGCGCGCCACCGGCGGCGGGGACGGCACCACCACACCGGTGCTCTGCGACGCGGGTCTGCTGCGGCTGCCCGCCGACGACCCGCTGATGCTGCCGTGGCTGTCGTCGAACCCGACCTGGGACGCGGAGGTCTCCGCGCTCATCGACTCGCTGCTGGAACCGGACGGGGTGTTCCTCGACGTGGGCGCCTACGTCGGGTACCAGACCGTGCGGGTGCTGAGCAGGCTCGGCAACAGCGGCGCGGTCGTCGCGGTGGAGCCCAGCACGCAGGCCCGCGCCCTGCTCAAGCACAACGTCGAGATGAACGTGCCCTCGGCCTGGGCGCACCGGCTGCTGCTCATCGAGGGCGCGGCCTGGGACGGTCCGGGCGAGCTGGCGGGCGAGTCCGCACTCGCCGGCGGCGTGTCGGTCAGCCCGATCGCGCCGGACGCCGAGGAGGAGCCGCCGGAGAAGGTCCCGGCGTTCCGGCTCGACAAGGAGCTGGAGAACCACGCCTCGCTGGAGAACCTCAAGCTCTCGGTGGTGCACGTCGACGTCGGCGGGCGGGTGCACCGGGTGCTCGGCGGGCTGGTCCGGATGCTGCGCCGCGATCGTCCCTCGATCGTGTGCTCGTTCACACCGGACGCGATCAGCGCCCTCGGCGATGATCCGGCGGCTGCTCTGCGTGAGTTCGGCACGTGGGGCTACGAGCTCGTCCCGGTCGGCCGCAACCGTCCGGTCGAGGCCTCTGACCTGCTGGAAGCCATCAAGTCGGCGGGTGCGGGCAGCACCGTGCGGCTCTGGCTGCGGCCCAAGCAGAAGTGATCGACTTTGGGCCGAACGGGTGGCGTCAAGGCCTGAGCAGGCGATTTGACTTTGACGCAGAGTGTGCGTAACTTTCTCTTCGTCGCACGGAAAGCCGAACGACGCGAAGCACTCGCGGCGAACGGCACCGGGAGCGCCGCGAAGCTCCGGACTTCGGTTCGGACCACCGCGACAGCGCAGACCGGTTCGGGGCGGGCGGGTTTGACACCGCGAAGCGCACCGGGTAACGTAAGGCGGTCGCTGGAAGTAGCGAGGGCTTCGGCCCGAACTCATCCGGCAGTTGATAACTCGAATACAGGCTCGCTCTTCCGGCGAGATCGCAAAGGGGACCCCCCTGAAAGCGCCGAAATGAGGGCCTGCTAGAGTAATCAACACAAGAACGAGGAAATGACTCCCCGGATCTTGCGGCCCAGAAAAGGGCGGTAAGAGAAGGTGTGGGTGTGTTCTTTGAGAACTCAACAGTGGACTGTTTTGGTTAGTGTTCTTTTATGCCCCTAACCAACTGGGCGCGAGTGATCGTGTCTTGGTGGTTGGTGGTTTCTTTGAGTATCACGCTCCGACCTTTGGGTTGTTGAGTGTGTGCTGGGATTGTTTCAACAAGGCATTGTTGGAGAGTTTGATCCTGGCTCAGGACGAACGCTGGCGGCGTGCTTAACACATGCAAGTCGAACGATGAAGCCGCTTCGGTGGTGGATTAGTGGCGAACGGGTGAGTAACACGTGGGTAATCTGCCCTGCACTCTGGGATAAGCCTTGGAAACGGGGTCTAATACCGGATAT
>NZ_FOZX01000010.1 GCF_900116135.1 Saccharopolyspora flava | reverse complement strand
GGGACTGCCCAGGCTTTGGTTGACACGCGGGGTTGAGTGGTGTCAGGCCGCTGTAGCGGCGGTGTAGATGGTCTCAAACTCGACTGGGGTGAGTTTGCCGAGGCGGCGTTGCCGTCGCCGGCGGTGGTATTTGGTCTCGATCCAGGACACGATCGCCAGCCGTAGTTCCTCCCGACTCTTCCAGCGTCTGGTGTTGAGAATGTTCTTCTGTAGTAAGGAAAAGAAGGACTCCATGGCGGCGTTGTCGCCGCAGGCGCCGACCCGACCCATGGAGCCGGTCAGCCCGTGCGAGCGAAGCAGACGCCCGTAGCTTCTGGATCGAAATTGACTGCCCCTGTCCGAATGCACGATCACGCCCTGCGGGTTGCGCAGGGCGATGGCGTTGCGTAACGCGGCCACGGCCAACGACGAGCGCATCCGGGGGCCGATCGAGTAGCCGACGATGCGGTTGGAGTAGCAGTCCTTGACCGCGCACAGGTACAGCTTGCCCTCGGCGGTGGAATGCTCTGTGATGTCTGTCAACCACTTGGTATTCGGTGCGGTAGCGGTGAAATCGCGGTCCACGAGGTCGTCGTGCACCGGCGGTCCGGCCTTCGGATTGCGTGCCTTTTTCTTGGCATGCAAGGAAAAAATCTTCTGCATCGAGCAGATCCGCCATACCCGGTTCTCCGAGGCCGCGAAGCCTCGCCGGGCGAGTTCGTCGGCGATGAACCGATACCCCTCGGTCGGATCATCGGAATGGATCTCGAGGGCGGCCTTGATCAGATGGGCGTCGTCCCAGTCGCGTTGCGAGACCGGGTCGGATTCCCACTGGTAGTAGGCCTGCCGGGAGATACCCAGCACCCTGCACGTCACCGCCACCGGCACCCTGATCGGGGCGTCGGCGGCGGCCAGGTCACGGACGAGCGGGAAAGCTATTTTCCCCGCAGAGCACCCTGGGACAAATACGCCGCGGCCTTACGCAGGACCTCGTTCTCCTGCTCCAGCAGCCGGTTGCGCTTGCGGAGTTCCCGCAGCTCAGCCGGCTCCTCACGAGTCACACCCTCACGGGTGCCCTCGGCGACCTCAGCGGCACGCATCCAGTTCTTCAGGCAACCGATCGAGATCCCGAAATCAGCGGCGACCTGCTTCAACGATGTCTCGCCACGACGGGCCACCGCGACCACGTCATCACGAAACTCCTGCGGGTAGGGCTTGGGCACGACGACATCCTTCCAAGCGAGGCCGAAGCCTCACACATCAGGTGTCAACCAAACCCTGGGCAGACCCGATCGAGCAGCCATGCCTGCCCCGGAGACGGCGTGCCCTCGCTTCCACCGAGCCGCGCTTCACCCCTGTTGACGCGCAATGCGGTCGTCTGCGGGTTTAAGAAGCCAGCTCGTGGCAAACCTGACGTTGCGGAACCGCTTCTACGAAACTCGCGGCTGTAGCGCGAAGGTTGCACAATCTTTGTTCGAGAGCATGGCTCGAAGAGCAATCAGCAGGGAAGAAATATCCGGAGCAGGCGGCAAGCTGAAATGCCACCCGCACCCACTCCACCCTCTCGCGGAACCCAAGCGAGCGAATCGGAGTCGATCTCTCCACTTGGAAATCGGGCCTTGTGGAGCACGGAACAAGACACGAAGGGGTAACTACTGGCTCGTACGGTAGCGGCGGCAGCTCTCGCGGTCGGCTTGACGGCTGCGCCGGGTGTGGGCTTTGACGCGGCACCACTCTCAGCAACCGCCGCGAGTCGTGTCGTCCACATGCAGGAGCAACCAGAGCAGAAGGACGACAACAATCAGTACTGGGGCCTGTTCGGCTTGCTGGGTCTGGCCGGCCTCGCTGGGCTGATGCGGCGCCAGCAGCAGAGCAGGGAACGGCCGAGTGCGGGGCGCGGGCCTAGCGCGTGAGGCGTGGCAGCCGACCGCCCGCCTCGGCACTACATCGGAGGCCAAGAATGCGTTTTCGCAATGTGGAGATCAAGCCGATTGGCGGTGCGGTCGGCTGCCTGACCATGGTCCTCATCTCGGTTGTGCTGTCCGTGGCGTTGACGCTCGTGTTGAACTACATGCGGTGAATTCCACGCCACGCCAGCCATCACCGAAAGCGGGCGCACCCGGGCTGGAAGGCCCACGGTTCGCAGGCCCAGGCCAAGGCAACAGCTCGGCGCTCTACATCTGAGGGTCCACATTGGTCGGTAGTAGGCCGCCGGGAGAGCCCAGAACTCTGAACGTCACCCGCCACCGGCACCCTTATCGGGCGCCGGTGGCAGCCAGGTAGCGGCTTCGCCACGTCATCACGGAATTTCCTGCGGTTGACATGCTTGCAAGCGAAGACCGAAGCTCCGCACGTCAGGCGCCAACCACAAGCCTGAGAGCCCTGCGTCGCCGACCGGGCATATCACCAAACGCACACCATGCCCTCTAACTGGGACGGTGCTTGCGCGCGTACATGTCTCGGTCGGCGCTGTCCAGCAGGGCTCGGTAGGGGGTCGAGGCGCTTCGCGTGATGGCCATTCCCACGCTGGCGCCCGACCTGATGCGTAGATCGGGTGCGGTGGGCTCCGTGTTCAGACTGCGGTCGACTCGGGCGCGCAGTTCCTCGGCCTGGGCCTCGTCGGCCACGCTGGCGAGCACGACGAACTCGTCACCACCGACGCGAGCCACGGTGTCGGCGGTGCGCACGGCGCCTTGCAGCTCGCGTGCGGCGGCCTGCAAGATCTCGTCTCCCACGACGTGTCCGTAGCGGTCGTTGATCTCCTTGAACCCGTCCAGGTCGATCAGGAACACGGCGAGTACACCTTCCTGCTCCGGGAACTTCGCGAGCTCCTGCTGGTATCGGTCCATGAGCAGGGCGCGGTTGGCCACACCGGTAAGGGGATCGTGCAACGCCATGCGGGTCAGCTCGGCCAGGCGGCCCTCCTCCACCTGCGCATCGTCGCCGAGCGGCTCGTACTGGCCGACCACGTAGGCTGGCCGGTCATCCAGCCCTCGGATCAGACCGAGGCGGGCCAAGATCCAGAACGGGTGGCCGTCCCGGTGCCGCAGGCAGATCTCCAGACTGGCCGAATCGTTGCACCCATTCCGAAACTCGGCGTATAACGCTTCCACCGGTTCCTTGTCGCCGTTGTAAATCAAATCGGTGCACCGTTGGCCCACCAATTCCTCGCGGCGATAGCCGACCAACTCGCACAGCCTGACGTTGGCCTCGGTGCAGCGTCCCTCGAGATTTGTCAGGGCTATTCCGATGGGGGCGTTGATCAGTGTCTGGCGCCAGAGAAGCTCAGACTCGTAGCGAGCGGTAATGTCATGGAACTGGGAAACGATCAGTTCAGGGCTGCCGTCCTGCGCTCTGATCAGTGAACTGTTGACGAGCACCAGGATCACACTGCCGTCGCAGCGCAGGAGCCGCTTCTCCGCCGAGAAGCTCTCGATCTCCTCCAACAACATGCTCTCGACTGCTGTTTCCGTCAGCACGTAGTCATCCATGTGGGTGACGTCAGCGGGCAGCAGTTCGAGCAGCACCTCGCGGTCGTAGCCGAGCAGACGGCACATGGCCGGATTGACGTCCACGTGCCGCCCCTGCAGGTCGAGCAGCGCGATAGGACCGGAGACCTGATTCCACAGGGCCTCCCACAACGCGGTACCGCGTGTGCTTCGTGCCCCAACTCGCATAACACCGATACTAGCTGCCGACAGCGAGCATGTGCGAAGACTGACAGCGCGTGCAGGGGCAACCCAGCCAAGGGTTTAACTAGGAAGAAGATGTGATCAATTCCAGTAGATAGTGGACGTTCGGCAATCCGTTCGGTTAGCTTGCCGCACGAGGCATAACCCCCTCCGTGGCTTGGCGCCCCGGCTTGGCCGCCCCCCATCGAGCCGGGAGCCGATAGAAAACCGCCCCGGGTCCGACCGACAAATCGGTCAGATGCAGGGGCGGTTTCTCGTCAAAAACGCCGACAACCCCATGAAGCCGCCCTTGCCAGCACCATGCGATTACCTATGACGGCGCTGCCTACAACGAGATGAACGGTATTCAAGGCATTTAAAGCAAGTGGCCGTACTCGTCGCGTCCATCCGCAGCGACAGAACCAGGCTGCCAGGGCACCTGAGTCGCTTCTATGCTGACCAGCACAACAAAGAGGCGACAAGGCTGGGCAAACTTGCTGAGCTGCTGTGCTACAGCGAGCTCGGCACCCGTTTCCCGGTCGCCGGCGGCAAGTACTCGATCGTCGCCCGGGTGCTCGGTCGCGGCGCCGGCTGGATCACCTTCGTCATGAGCCTGGCGATGATCGTCGTGGTGCCGCCGGTGATCGCGCTCGGCACAGCCGAATACCTGAGTTCCGCGCTCGAACTGCCCACCGCCGCCACCGGCGCGGTGGTGATGTTGCTGGCGACCGCGACGGCACTGCTGGACGTGCGATCGAACGCGATGGTCACCGGGATCTTCCTGGGCGTCGAAGTGCTGGCAGCCGCTCTGGTGGCGATGTTCGGCTTCGCCCACGCCCACCGACCACTCAGCACGCTCGTGGCTCCGGTCATCCCGGACGCCGCAGGCGGTTCCACGCCGTTCACGCTGGGCGTGCTGCTGACCGGCCTGGCCGTCGGGATCTTCACCTTCCAGGGCTTCGGCAGCGCCGTCTACCTGTCCGAGGAGCTGAAGCAGCCGGAGCGAAGCGTCGCGCGCACCGTCATCTGGTCGCTGTTGGCAGCCATGCTGATCATCGGGCTGCCAACCGTAGCGATCGTCCTCGGCGCGCCGTCCGACGCCGACTTGGCCACCGCGGACTCGCCATCGTCGAATCCTGGGGCGGCCCGGCGCTGGCGACCTTCGTCGGACTGAGCGTCGCGACGGCGATCCTCAACGCGGTGATCGTGATGGTGCTGCAGAACGCCCGCGTGCTGTACGCGTCGGCACGGGACCGGGCCTGGCCGGCACCGACCAACCGGGCCCGCGGAACACACAGGTGGTTCTGTGGCAGTCGAGCCGGGCCCCCTCCGACTGTCACCCGCCCCGACTCGGCGGAACGCGACGTCCCGCCAGCCAAACATGCCCCGTTACGGCAGAACAGCGAGCATGTGCGAGGGCACACAGTGTGTGCACGGACACCAAGGGTTCAACTGGAAAGAAACTGTGATCGATTCCGCTAAGTGGCGGACGTCCGGCGCCCCGTTCGATTAGGGTCTCCTACGCCACACCCCCTCCGTGGCTTGGCGCCCCCGGCTTGGCCGCCCCCCATCGAGCCGGGAGCCCAATAGAAGACCGCCCCGCATCCGATCGACAAACCGGTCAGATGCAGGGGCGGTTTCTCCTCCACACGAGGTACGGCGCCTGCGGCGAAGTTTCTTGCGCGCTCAGGGCTTCGCGGGTCATGTAGCCCTGAGCGCCAAGCCGCCACCGAAGTAGCAGCCCGACCCAAATCCGCCCGCTACCGAGTACCCACGCGGCGCGCGGTGCTTCTCGGGCACACCGCGGTCGACCTCTACGGGCGGGCCGGAAGGCCCTGACGGCATACACGCTCCTACCAGCACGCATCGATCACTGGTAGTAGGGACCGTTGGCAACGGTCTGCGGTGCGCCTGTGCCTCACGCACGGATAGAACGGCGGGCCCCGCCGCCGACGTCAGTCTAACGGTCCGACGCTGGCGCCCGGATAAAAGCGGTCCGGATCGGCCCGCAATGCGCGTTGGCCTTTGCGAGAACAGCGAAGTTCCACCCCGGTGGACAAATCTGGCGTGCTATCGAAGGCGCGCCGGGCCCACCTTGAAGCGACTCGTGCGCTCACCGCACCATTCCGGCTGATTCCTGCGCTCATTCGCTTGATCCACGGCATGTTCGAGCTGATCGGAGAGTTCGCGGACAAGCCGGTGCAACGACCTGTTCCACTCAGGACCGACCTTAAGGCGATCCACACGCTGACTGAGGACACCCAGAAGGCGTCGCGTTCCGCGTACTCGCACTGCAACTGGTCGACCACCCGAACAGTGTGACGCGGATCACTCAGCTGAACGAACTCGTTTCGATAACCATTGGGCAACTCGATGCGAAAACCACCGAAGCGCGAGATCGTCTCGGGTTTCACGCGTGGACGTCGCCCTTCCGCATCGGCCCGAAGTAGTCCGCTGCCCCCTTCTGCACTGCGGCGGGGCGGGGCGACCCCCGACCGTTGCCCGCCCTGCCCCGACGGGACCGACGCCCCACCAGCCACACACGCCCCGTGACCGCAGGTCAGCGAGCGCGTGCGACGTGCATATTCCTGTCGGCGGGCGACCGCGTCAAGACTCAAAAGGAACTGCGAACGACCCCGAAAAGCGAACCCAGCCGGCCAGTCTGACCAGAATACCGGTGGGTAGAGCTCGGATTCGTGGCTATCGCGAAGCCTCAACTTCTAGTCGAAAGATGCCATTGAAGTCCCCCGACACAAGATTGCGACCTAATTCGTCAACACAGCACACTACAGAGCCGCAGCGATCGTTTGATCCTGCGGGTTTGTTGCTTTTCACGGTTACTGCCTTGTGCCGGTAATTCATGGTTGAACGGACCGGTCAGAGGCCTGGTCCAGCTCCGTGGAACATCGCCAGCATCACGCCACCGACGCCCTTGCTGTACTCGACAGTGCGCCGGTGCCGCGTTTCCAGTAGCGCACTAGTACTCCAGCCGTAGATCGTGATGGTCATGGTTCTTGGGTGGTTTGGTGCTGGTAGTGGGCTTGTTGGGCTCGGTGTTGGTGTCGCCTGCGCCATTGGGAGAAGCGCAGGTGGTGCGCGGTATCGGTGATCGGTGTAATGGCGAGCGTGGCGATCAGGTGGTGGATTTCGTTGCAGGTCAACGCGATCGAGCCGGTCGGTGCCGGTGCTCTGGCGCGTTCGGTGGCGGCGGCGATCGTGAGGAACGCGTGGGCGAGCATTGCCAGGACGGTCCAGCGTTGCCAGGAGGTCCAGCGTCGGACTTGGTGCTGGTCCAGACCGGTGAGCCCTTTGCTGGTTTGAAACGATTCCTCGATGCGCCAACGGGTTCCGGCCACCCGCACCAGAACAGGCAAGGCTGTGGTAGCGGCTGCGAAACAACGGTAGAACGCGAGCTCTTTCGTGCGGCGGTGACGCCGGATCAGCAGCCAACGATGCCCGGCTGGCGTGGCTTCGGGGTCGACGTCGATCAGGGCCCAGTCGTAGTAGCGGTGTCCTTTCGCGCCGGCGCCTGCCGGCAGGCGCTGCCAGGCGTGTTTCGGTAGCCGTGCCGCGAGTTCGTCCGGGCGGAAGGTTCCGGCCGCAGTGGCCACACGGCGGTCACAGCCGATGGCCAGAACGTAGCCGACACCGCGGTCTTCCAGCTCCGCGCGCAGGCGTGGGTCGGCGCCATATACCTCGTCGCCGGTCACCCATGATGCTGCGACTCCGGCATCCAGAGCGCGGGCGATCATCGTGTTGGCCAGCTCCGGTTTGGTCGCGAACCGGGCGTGCTCACCGATTCCGGTCGCGTGACAGCGTTCGGGATCGCTGGTCCAGGACTCCGGCAGGTACAAGGCCCGGTCGATGAAGGCGTGTCCCACCGCCGTCGCGTAGGTCAAATAGACCGCGACCTGGGCGTTCTCGATCCGTCCGGCCGTTCCTGTGTATTGACGTTGCGTCCCTGCTGTCTTGCTGCCCTTCTTCACATCGCCGGTCTCGTCCACGATCAGGACCGCGTCGGTCTCGCCAAGGTGCTCGCAGACGTAGTCGCGCAGGTCGTCGCGCACCGCATCGGCGTCCCACGCCGCCCGCGCCAGCAGGTGCTGCAACCCGTCCGGGCTCGAGTCCCCGACATACTCAGCGATGGTCCAGCAATTCTTCCGCGGCAACTCAGATATCAAGCCCAGCAACAGCTTCTCCGCCCGCCGACGCGGCTCAACCCGGGCGAACCGGCCCGCGATTCGCCCCGTGAGCTCATCGAACATCGCCCGCCAACGGGCAGGGTCTATGCTGGCGCCAGCGGCCGTCAGACAATCTTGGGAAGTCCACACAACCGACCATGATCAACTGGCGGCCGCACCCACCTCCAAGCACCTCTCACCAGCCCCGATCACGAAGTCCGGCTGGAGTACTAGTCCACCTGCCCCGCGAGCACGGTTATGGCGTGATCCCGCGAACCAAGAACGGGCCCGCATTGGCCGGTTATGGCGCTGTCACGATGAAAAACGCTCTCGCCTCCACGATCACGACCCTGCCCGAGCAACTGCGTCGATCAGTGGCCTGGGATCGCGGCAAGGAGATGTCCGCGCACGCGGCGTTCAAGGTCGAAACCGGTATCCCCGTCTACTTCGCCGACCCCCACAGTCCCTGGCAGCGCGGCACGAACGAAACAGCAATGGCCTGCTCCGCCAATACTTCCCCAAAGGAACAGACCTCTCACGTTGGAACGCCGAGGAGCTCCAGGCCGTCGCCGACACACTCAACCACCGACCACGCAAGACACTCGGATGGAAAACTCCCGCCGAAGCACTTGACCAACACCTACAATCGCTCCAACAACCCGGTGTTGCGACCACCGGTTGAATCCGTCCCGGCATCGCGGCAGTGCTGCTCGCAACACGCCGAAAATCCCACCCATCGACGCCCCGCACACGGCGCCGCACACTGACCCCCATGAGACAACGCCACCTGCTATAGTTCTTGGTGTGATTTCCCCAAACACGGGAAATTGCACGCATTTGGGGGTTCAAGTCCCCCTACCAACCCGCTCCCGCGCATGTATTCGCGCGCGTGAGAGCCGCGCGAGCGGCCCACCGTAGCAGGTCCGGTAGCGCGTTCCAGCTGTCGTTGAGCCGCTTTCGCCAGGTCTACAACCCCGTCCTTTTGCTTCTCACCTTGCGCCTTCTCCCGCGACAGCGGCGAGCTGTCCATGGTGGGCCAGACCAAGGTGCGACGGATTTGCAGAATCCAGAGCTAGCGTCGTTGGCCAACGCTGGCGCAGCGCAGTGCTACGCAGCTGAGCATCGGACTCTGGGGAGGGCAACGTGGATCTTGAGCGCTTGTCGGCTGGCTTGTCCGAGTCGTGGCGTTGCCTGATTCGGGACTGGGACCGGTGTTTGCGTTCGACTGGGCGGCCTGAGACGACCCGGTACAACTATCTGCTGGCGGTGGTCCAGCTTGGGAAGTACGTCGTGGCCAACAGCGGTGGGTATGCGGCTCAGGATCCCGCAGCCGTGTCGCGTGCGGACGTAGAGTCGTTCCAGGCGTGGATGATTGAGACTCGGTCGGCCTCGACCGCTCTCAACAAGCACAAGTTCCTGCAGCAGTTCTTCCACTGGCTGGCCGAGGACGAGCAAGCCGTGGAGCGCTCACCTGTGGACGGAGTTCGTCCGCCGCAGCCGCCGACGAAGTTGATCCCGGTCATCAGTACCGACGACACGACACGCTTGTTGGAGTCGTGCAAGGGCTCTGGGTTCATGAATCTTCGTGATCAGGCGATGATCCGGTTGTACTGCAACACCGGCGCACGGCTTTCCGAAGTCGCCAACCTACGTATCGATGACATCGACTGGACCACGGATTCGCCATCCGAGGCCCTGGGATGCGCACCACTGAATCAAATTCAGCGCTCACTGAACTTATCGTTCAAACAATAGGCCCGGACCATACCGGCGCTCGCCTCAACGACCGCGTCTCTCCGCAGCAACCTCGCGGAGACTTTGGCTGACCTCTTCCGACTAGTCGCGGCGGGCTGCAACTAGCGGAGCGGCCTCAGGCGCAGATCCGCGTCACGTCATCCCGCCCGCAGCCGTACTGCGGATTGATCCCTGCAAGATGCCCACCAGGCTCTCACGTTGTTCAGCGATCACTGTCGGGGTGGAGATCATGCCTATGGCAGCCACGGTCTTGCCGTTCTCGCGGATCGCGATCGAGACTCCGTCGCCTTCTTCAGATGCGTTGGGGGAAGCACAGATTCCAGTGGCCTCGATTTCAGGCAGCGCGGCGAAGAACCTGTCGACGAGGTACCCCTCCTCCGCACCGACACTGCGGAGGTAGGCCCACAGGTCGCGCTTCTCCATGCCCGCGAGCAGCACCCACCCGGAGGAGGTGCGGATGAGAGATCTCCGCACGTAGTTCTCGGCCAGGTAGGCGAAGCGCGGATCCGACCCGCAGTAGTCCACGTAGAAGACGTTCCCGCCCACGGCGATGGAGAGCACGGTCGTCAAGCCAGATCGTTCGTGGATGGCTTCGAGGTCTGCGTGCGTCACGGTCGAGACCGGCTGCCGTCCAGCCAGACGGTTCAGCAGGTACGGCGCGCTGCCCAATGAGTACCGTCGATCGCGCTCGTCGAGATACCCGGTGGCCACCAGTCCGTTGACCAGACCTTGGATTGAACTCACCGGTGCCGCGAGCTCTTTCGCGAGATCAGTGAGCGTGACCCCGGAGCGCGAGCGTGCCGCGTGCTCGAGGATCGCCGCAACGCGATCCACGGTCCGATGACGGGCTCGCGCCTTCGTGGGCGCCTCGTCGGGCTGGGTCATGACGACCTCTCACCGTCCACATCGATCTCCCCCGCTGTTCACCTGCCACCATTGTAATGGTTACTTATATACGGATCGTTTTGCAGTATTGCGTATCTTGCGTTGCGGGTGCCATAGTCCTGCGGTGCCACACGTCACGGCGGATGGAGGCTTCGATGCACCCGACACCGGGCGCCCTTGCTGGACTGCGCGTCATCGACCTGACCACGGTGATCATGGGCCCGTTCGCCACGGCAACGCTGGCCGACCTGGGCGCGGACGTCGTGAAGGTGGAAAGCCTCGACGGCGACATGACTCGGAGCATCGGAGCCCGGCGGCACGAGGGGATGAGCGCATTGACGCTCAACCTGCAGCGCAACAAGCGCAGCATCGCCGTTGACCTCAACACCGAGGACGGTCGGACGGTGCTCGACGACCTGGTCCGCAGCGCCGACGTCCTCGTCACCAATTTGCGCCCGCGCTCACGCGAGAAGCTGGGCATCACCTTTGAGCGGTTGTCGCAGATCAACCCAGGCTTGATCCTGTGCACCGCGCAGGCGTACGGCTCCGAGACGGCGTCCCGCGACAACCCCGCCTACGACGACATCGTCCAAGCCGCATCGGGTGCGGCGAAGCTCTCCGAACTCATCGACGGCGAACCGCGTTACGCGCCGTACGTCATCGCCGACAAGGTCGTCGGCCTCTACATCGTCATCGCCGTCCTGTCGGCGGCGATGACGAAGAGGAAGACCGGGGTCGGTCAGGCGGTCGATGTGCCGATGGTCGACTCGATGATCGCCTTCAACCTGGTCGAGCACTTCGCCGGACGCACCTTCACTCCCGCTGAGGGGGACTTCGGGTGGGCCCGTGTGCTCACCCCCGAGCGGGTACCGCACCAGACCGCTGACGGCTGGATCTGCATCCTGCCGTACTCGTCGAAGAACTGGGACGACTTCTTCACCGCCGCAGGCAGGCAAGACCTGGTCGGCAACCCGCGGTACGCGACGGTCAACGCCCGCCACCGCCACATGGGAGAGCTCCTCACCGCCGTCCGCGAGGTTGCGAGCGAACGCACCACCGACGAGTGGCTGGCGCTGTGCGAGCTCCACGGCATCCCGGCATCCGACCTGCTCGATCTCGGCAAAGCCGCTGAGAATCCCTACGTCCTGGGCCAGGAACTGATCACGAAGCGGGAACACCCCACCGAGGGCGAGTACTACGCGACTCGCACCCCGTTCGCGATGTCACGCACGCCTGTCGCCCTCCACCGTCACGCCCCGTTGCTCGGCGAGAACACCGTCGAACTTCTCACCGGCCTCGGGTACACCGAAGACGACATCCGGGCGCTGGTCGACGTCGGCGTGGTCAAGACCGCCTCGCCCGAAGCCGCGTCGGCCTGACTCAGGAGAACCGCACCATGACTCATCGCAGACCGGTCCCTCCTGTCCGTTCCGATCCACACATGATGGACGAGTTGCGGGCGGAGGTCCGCAAGTTTCTCACCGAGCAGCGCGCCGCCGGCCGGATCGGCCGCGGCGTCGACAGCTGGCTCACCGGTTGGGACGAGAACTTCTCGCGCGCATTGGCCGCCCGCGGCTGGCTCGGCATGACCGTTCCCGCCGAGTACGGCGGGCACTGCCGCAGCCACCTCGAGCGGTTCGTCGTCACCGAGGAACTGCTCGCTGCGGGCGCCCCCGTGGCCGCGCACTGGATCGCCGACCGCCAGATCGTACCTTCGCTGCTCAAGTACGGTACCGGCGTGCAGAAACAAGCGTTTCTGCCCAGGATTGCTCGGGGCGAGTGCTTTTTCGCGATCGGTATGAGCGAGCCCGACTCTGGGTCGGACTTGGCCAGCGTGCGCACGAAAGCCACCCGCGTGGACGGGGGCTGGCGGGTCAGCGGCACCAAGTTGTGGACCTCCGGCGCGCACCGGGCAAACGCGTTCATCTGCCTCGCCCGCACCGCGCCTGCCGACGCCGAGCACCGGCACAGCGGGTTGAGCCAGTTCATCGTCGACCTGCGCGCCCCGCGCGTGGACATCCGTCCGGTGATCTCCATGAACGGCCGACACCACTTCAACGAGGTCCTCCTCGACGACGTCTTCGTCCCCGATGACATGGTGTTCGGCACCATCGGGAACGGCTGGCAGCAGGTCACCTCCGAGCTCAGCTTCGAACGCAGCGGCCCCGAGCGCTTCCTGTCCACCTTCCCCCTGCTCGCGCAGACCGCCGAGCACATGTGCCGTGACGCCCTGCCCCGGAATACCGATCTCGGCCGATATGTCGCCCGCGTCGCCGGTCTGCACCAGATGTCCACCGCGGTCGCCGGAGCGTTGGAGCGTCAGGAACCTGTCGATACGGCCGCTGCCGTGGTGAAGGTCGTGGGCACCTCCACCGAAGGTGACATCGCCGATTTCGCCGATCTGCTGGCCGGCGAAGTCTCCGACGAGGACGCCGCGTACCGCGCCATGCTCGATGAGGCCATCGTCCAGCGCCCCGGGTTCACCCTCCGCGGCGGTACCAGCGAAGTACTGCGCGGCGTGATCGCCCGCGGATTGGGGATGCGCTGATGACTGCGCCGACTACCGTCGATGCGGACCTCGCAGACATGATGTCCGCAGTGTTCTCGCAGTACCGGGACAAGAACGAGGCCGCCGAAGGCACGGCTGTCTGGGATGTGACTCTGTGGGACCAGCTCACCGAACTCGGGCTCGTCCGCCTCACCGGCAGCGAAATCTCCGGCGGCAGCGGCGCCGGCTGGGCCGAGGCGGCCGAACTTCTCCGCGCTGCAGCGCGCAACGGCGTCCACGTGCCCCTCGCCGAGCATGACCTGCTCGCCTGCTGGCTACTCGAATCCGCCGGACTCCCCGTCGACGACGCCCGCCGCACCGCGTGCCTGCTCGACAGCAACGGCATCGCCCGCAACACGCCCTGGGCAGCTCAGGCCGAGCAAGTCGTGACCGTCTGGCCCGACGCCGGTACCTTCCGCGTGGCCGACGTCCAGACTTCCTCGCTGAGCATCACTCCCGGCATCAACCGCGCCGGTGAGCCCCGCGACACCGTCACCGCCGACACCGCCACGTTGACCGGAACCCCAGTGCCGGACTCCTTGATCGACCAGTTCAACCTCCGCGGAGCCCTCATACGCGGCCTGCAGATGTGCGCCGCACTCGATCGCATCTTGGAGCTGTCGATCACCCACACCATCGAGCGCGTCCAATTCGGGCGGCCGTTGTCCAAGTTCCAAGCCGTGCAACACCTGGTCGCCGACATCGCCGCCGAGGCGTCCCTGGCCCGCGCCTCCACCGAGGCCGCCCTCGCGGAAGCCATCCGCACCGACTGGTCCAGCACGAACCTCGACTTCCTCATCGCCGCTGCCCGTTCCTGCGCCGGCCACGCCGCCTCAGTCGTGGTCCGCAACGCACACCAGGTCCACGGGGCCATCGGAACCACCCGCGAACACCCCCTGCACGAGTTCACCCAGCCCGCACTCGCCTGGCGATCGGAATTCGGATCCGTCCACCACTGGGACGACAAGCTCACCACCGCCGCACTCGCCGCCGGCCCCGAAGATCTGTGGACCCTCATCACCGCATAGGGCGCCCGCCACCACGCGCACGCGCCCATCCACATCGGCCAGAGAGCTGCTCAGCTACGGAGACCTCGCTTTGACACCCGGCCCATCCGACAGCGACCCCGGCCGCCCCCGCGGCCACTACATCAGATCACTGATCGCCGGATCCATCGGCAACATGATCGAGTGGTTCGACTGGTTCGTCTACACCACCTTCGCGATCTACTTCGCGGGCCAGTTCTTCCCCAAGGGCGACAGCACCGCCCAACTCCTCAACACCGCAGCGATCTTCGCCGTCGGCTTCCTCGCCCGACCCCTCGGCGGCTGGCTGCTCGGCCGGCTAGCCGACCGAAAGGGCCGCAAGAGCGGACTGACGTTCACCGTCACGATGATGTCGTTCAGCGCACTGCTCATCGCCGTGGCACCGAACCACGCCACAGCCGGATACCTCGGCGCCAGCATGCTGCTCATCGCACGGATCCTGCAAGGCCTCTCCGTCGGCGGCGAGTACGCCACCTCCGCGGCATACCTGACCGAGGTCTCGAAGAAGACTTGGCGCGGACTCGGCGGAAGCTTCCAGTACATCTCGGTGACCCTCGGCCAGATCGCCGGTGCGCTGCTCCTCATCACGCTCCAGCTCCTCCTCAGCAACGCGCAACTCATGTCGTGGGGCTGGCGCATCCCGTTCATCATCGGCGCGATCGCGGGCGTTGCGGTGTTCTACCTGCGCCGAGGCATGCACGAGACCGAGGCGTACTCGACCCTCGCGAACACGGACACGGAGAACAAGCGCGGCACCATCGCCGAGGTGTGGAAACACCGCCGTGCAGCGTTCCTCGTCCTCACGCTCACCCTCGGCGGCTCGGTCGCCTACTACACCTACACCACGTA
Organism: Saccharopolyspora flava; assembly: GCF_900116135.1. GTDB lineage: Bacteria > Actinomycetota > Actinomycetes > Mycobacteriales > Pseudonocardiaceae > Saccharopolyspora > Saccharopolyspora flava. The sequence goes on along the minus strand of NZ_FOZX01000010.1, from coordinate 185,173 downwards.
CCTCACCACGTACCTGGTCAACAGCGTGGGACTGTCCAAAGAAGAAGCAGCGCGGATCAACCTCGTCGCGCTCGTCGTGTTCCTGTTCCTGCTGCCCCTCGGGGGATACATCTCGGACAAGGTCGGCCGCCGCCCCGTGCTGATCTTCTTCGGGCTCGGCACGACCGCGTTCACCTACCCGATCCTCCAGGGCATGCAGAACCAACCGACATGGCTCTGGTGCCTGGCCTACACCCTGATCGGCCTCACCTTCGTCGCCGGCTACTCCTCCATCAACGCCGTGGTCAAGGCCGAGCTGTTCCCGACCGAGGTCCGGACAGTCGGCGTCGCCATCCCCTACAACATCGCCCAGGCGATCTTCGGCGGCACAGCCTCCTACATCGCCCTGGCCTTCCGGAGCGCCGGTCACGAGGACTACTTCTTCTACTACGTCTCGGCTTGCGCTCTCATCTCGCTGCTGACCTACGCGCTCATGCGGGAAACCCGCGATGCCGAACTGACCCACAAGACCGCGCTCGCGGGCTCCGGTCTCGCCGCAACCGGGCACGTCGACGCCGATACCCGCCCCTGATCGACAAGGAGAACATCACATGCCTGACCTCGAATACACCGTCAAGGACGGCATCGGCACCATCCTCCTCAACCGCGCCCACCGCAAGAACGCCTTCACCCTCGAGATGCTCGACCAGTGGGCTGCAGCACTGCGCGAGGCACGCACCGACGACACCGTGCGCGTCGTCCTCGTCACCGGGTCGCAAGGGGCGTTCTGCGCCGGCGTGGACCTCGACGACTTCGCGCAAATCACCTCAACCCTCGATCGCCAGGAGGTACTGCAGAACCGGGTCCACCGCGTCGCCGCAGCCGCCCTGGAACTCGACAAACCACTCATCGCCGCCGTCGACGGTGTCGCGGTCGGCGCCGGAATGGACATGGCGCTGGGCTGCGACCTGCGCCTGGCCTCGACCCGAGCCCGATTCTCCGAAGGCTACGTCCGCGTCGGCCTCATTCCAGGCGACGGCGGCGCGCACCTGCTGCCCAGAATCGTCGGACAGGCACGTGCTCTGGAACTGCTGTGGACCGGACGGTTCGTCGACGCACAAGAAGCCCTGGACCTCGGGCTGGTCCTCTCGGTCCATCCACCCGAGGAGTTCCCCGAGGCGGTGCACAGCCTGTGCCGAAGTCTGGCCGACGGACCGCCCGTCGCGATCCGCGCGATCAAACGCCTCGTCCGCAACGGCGAACGAGCCGACTTCATGTCCTCGCTGTCGATGGCCGCCGCCGAACAGGCCGTTGTTCAGTCCACACAGGACTCAGCCGAAGCGGTCTCAGCCTTCCGCGACAAGCGAACCCCCTCCTTCACCGGCTCCTGACCACACGAGAGCGTCGCATCCCCAGGCTGCAAGCGTTGTCAATTTCTCAAGACCTCGACAACCGACCTCGACCCAAGATTCTGAATTGGGGCCAATGGCCGATTGGTATCCCAGTCTCCGAGTAGTTACGCATATCCGGGTGACGTGACATTCAAATACCGAAGAAATTGGAATCCGCTAGTCAGGTGCAGGGTGATGACCGGCGTGACGCCCAGCTGCGTCGCGGTCTCGATCATCCTGTGCCAGCGCCGCTCGGGAGATGACACCGGGCTGGAGCTAGATTGCGCGGCCATTCGAGGCCGAACCGGTAAGCGCACAAGCCGGCGTCGGCGCGCAGCCGCATGTCCTCGGGTAGCGGTGATAGCTGTCGACGACGTCGACGCTGCGCGGCATGCCGGAGCTCAGGCCTTTCACTGCGCTTGTCGGTCAGCCAGCGGTCATCCCGTTGTCGACATTGAGGACCGCTCCGTGGATCGACCGCGCCTCATCGGAGGCGAGGAACGCGAACAGCGCTGCGACGTCCTCGGCCTCGCCCGCCCGTCGCACCGGCGCGTAGCGCATCAGCAGATCGTCTTCGATCGCGTCGGGGAATTCGAAGCCCTGCATCAGCGGCGTGTTGATCGCACCCGGGGCGATCGCGTTCACCCGGATCCCGCTCTTGATGTATTCCATGGCCAGGGATTTGGTCAGATGGATGACCGCAGCCTTCGAGGCGCAGTAGGCCGCGGTGTAGGCCTGCCCCACCATGCCCGCGCTGGAAGCCATGTTGATCAGCGAACCACTGGACTCCACCAGGTGCGGTAACGCAGCCTGACCGAGGTAAACGCACGCGTCGACGTTGACGCCCATCAGCTTCCGGTAATCGGCCGGAAGCATCTCCGCGTAGTGGCCTGCCTTCACCATGCCCGCGATGTTGCCCAGCACGTCGAGGCGACCGTGCTCCACAACGCAGGCTCGGACGGCTTCCTGGCACACCTCGGGCTGCGAGATGTCCGCGACATAGGGCCTCACCACTCCATCGGAGAGGGCCGCGGTTTCTGCAACCCGCTGTTCATCTAGGTCCACGCCGAACACGACGGCACCCTCGTTCGCCAGCCGAACGGCCACCGCCCGGCCGATGCCGGATCCCGCACCGGTGATCAGAGCGACCTTGCCCGCGAAACGTGTGCTCATCGCGAATCCCCCCTGCTGCCATTGCTTTCGTCTTCCGGGACCAGGACGCACCGGCTCCCGGTGAAGATCGTGACCATGCAGCGATTGTTGTGGTTGCACAGCGACCGCGTGCTGGGATCGGTGGCGATCCGGTTGATCAGGTCGGGCTCGCGCAGCAGCGCGCGGCCCATCGCGACGAACTGGAATCCCTCGTGCATGGCGGTGTCCATGATCTGGCGTTGGGTGATCCCGCCGAGGAGCACCATCGGAAGATCCACCGCCGCGCGGATCTGCCGCGCGTCCTCCAGAAGATAGCCGTCCTGGTAGGGGTATTCGCGGATGAACCGGTCGCCGACGAGCTTCACACCCGTGCGAATCGGCTGCGGCATCACCTCTGCGAACTCGTGCACCGGGGCTTCGCCCTTGAACAGGTACATGGGGTTGAGCAGGGAGCTCCCCGCGGTCATCTCCAACGCGTCGACCGTGCCCTCGGACTCCAACCACTGGGCGACGGTGATCGCTTCGTCCAGCCAGAACCCGCCGGGAACACCGTCGTCCATGTTCAACTTGGCCAGGATCGCGATCCGGTCCCCCACCGCTTCCCGGACCGCACGCATGATCCGCAGCGCGAGCCGGGCGCGGTTCGCGAGAGTTCCGCCGTAGGCATCGTTGCGCTTGTTGAGCTTGGGGCTCAGGAAGGAGCTCGCGAGGTAGTTGTGCCCCAGATGGATCTCCACGGCGTCGAACCCCGTGTCGACCGCCATCGCCGCGGCCTCGCCGTGGGCCCGCACGATCCGGTCGATGTCCGCCATCGTCGCGGCCTTGACCTTGCGCAGTGACAACATGCTCAGCGACGGGCTCGGACCGAGCGCGGGCAGCTTCGTCTTGGTCGAGTCACCGACCGGACCGGAGTGCCCGACCTGCGCGGAGATCGCCGCACCGTGCGCGTGCACCGCTTCCGTCAGCCTGCGCAGTCCCGGTTTCGCTTCGGGACGCCACACGATCTGTTCCCCGTCGGTGCGCCCCTCGGGTGCCACCGCGCAGTAGGCGACGGTCGTCATCCCCACTCCACCGGCGGCGTGCCGGACGTGGAAGTCGATCAACTGGTCGGTGACCAGTCCGCCGCGCGCCATGTTCTCGTAGGTCGCGGCCTTGATGACTCGGTTGCGCAGTGTCACCGGCCCCAGCGTTGCCGGGGCGAGGACATCAGGAATCTTCTTCTCGCGCATGGACACCTTCTCCTGTGTTGTCGACAGTGCGTTCCGTCCTTGCTTTTCCGAACTCGCGCATGCGACGCACGTACCGAACGAGCCGGCGAAGCGGGACTGGACGGGGCCAGGCGCCCGGGCGGAAGTAGGCGTCGCTTCCCCCGTCGACGAACACCACAGAACCGACGAGGAAGTCGGCCGCGCCGGAGAGCATGAACACCACCCAGTCGGCGAGCTGCGACGGATCGCCGAAGCCTCCGATGGGGACCCGGAACGACCTGATCGCCTTTGCCTGCCCTGGAGTCTTGAGCTGCTGTTCCAGCAACGGGGTCAGGATCGCGCCCGGAGCCAGGGCGTTGAGCCGGATTCCGGCTCCGGCCCACTCCGGCAGCACGGCCTCGCGGCGCACCCAGTGACTCAGGGCGATCTTGACGCGGCGTAGATCATCGCGGTGGAGGCCCGGCCGAACGATCGCGTTCGGCGCACCGCCCTGTCCGGGTCGCCGGCGAGCAGCGCGCGCACCGCACGACGAGGCACGAGGGGCGTGGTGGTGGTCGAGTTGCTGGAGAACGCCACGACCTTGGCGTTGCCCGCAGCGGCCAGCGCGGGCCGCCACGCCTTCAGCAGCTCGACGGCTCCGAGGTAGTTGACCCGTGCGATCACGGCCTCCCGACCCGGCACCGGCCCGATCCCGGCAGCCAGAACGGCACCGTCGAGCCTCCCGTCGACGGCGGAGAGAACCCTCTCCGCAGCGTCCCGCCGACCTTCGTGGGTGGACAGGTCCGCCGTCACTTCGGAGTTGGCCAGATCCACACCGATGACGGTGTGGCCCTGCCCCCGGAGCTTTGCCACGATCTCGGATCCCATCCCCGACGCCGACCCGGTGACCGCGTAGGTACCCACGACATCCCCTTCCGCAATGACTTCCCGGCGAGCCTACATGTTTTTGGCTCATCACGACAAAATTTGCTCACTCCTGTCCCCCAACGGTTTCCGCCACCCGGCCCGCAACTCACCGAGCCGGGAGCTGGATCCGGCTGCCGGTCAGGTCAACGGATGTCGAGCGGTGCTTCCGGTGGGTATTCGGCCGGCGACACCGCGTAGGTGTTGTTGAGCAGGGCGATGAATTCCGGGTTCGTCATCGGATCGGCCGGGAAGTCGAACGCGATACCGCGCCGCGACAGGTCGTCACCCAGAACGTCGAAGACCTTCTCCGGGGTCAGGTCGTCGGTGTGGTCCAGGTACCGGTCGGCGTCAGCGCGGTCGTCAAAGACCAGTGCCGTGTAGTGAAACAGGGTGCGCACTTCGCCGTCGGTGTAACGGCCGATCTCCCGATCGCCGTTGCGCACGACCCACTCCCCGCCCTCCGCGTGCAAGCGCGAGTCCATCTCCAAGTCGGGCATGTCGCGGAGGTCACGGGGCCCACTGGCCTCACGCCGGTGATACATCCTGGAATTGTCCGCCAGCACACCGGTGTTCCAGAACGGCGACGGCAGACGTCGCGGTGCGCGGTCAGGCCCGTCGGGCCAGTAGGTGAAACCGCCGTCCAGATCCGAATCGTAGAAGTAGGCGATCACCTGAGCGGTCTTGACCTCCCAGTGGTCGAAGAGGCCGGACTTGGCCATGACGCTGAGCAGCCAGATCGGGGTGTCGACCGAACTCATCCCGCGCCAGTTGCCGCTGTCGAAATGCCCTGCGTCGAAGCTGTGCGAGGGCATCGCGAGGTTGAACAGCATGTGGTGCGGCATGCCGTAAGCCGCCCCGTGGACGCTCTTCGCGTGCTCCAGCAGCCTGCGCCCCTGGTAGATGTCGCGGAGCTCCTCGTAGAAGGCGACGCCTTCTTTCGCGAAGTAGCCGCGGAACACGGGTGCCGCGAAGTCCGACAACGTAGCGTCCGGCTTGGCCTCGCGCCCACCCGAAACCGCCAGGTACTCCTCGGTGGAGCGGAAGTGGTGCGCCACGATCAGCGGCCACGGACCGCGCTCGGCGATCACGCCGAACAAGGTCGCGACCTCGTCCTGGCCGTACAGGTCGTCGACCACGCGCGGCGGTGCCACTGGGGTGAGCGGATGGCGGCGGCCGGAATCCCGCAAGGTTGTCGTCATGGCCTGGTCCTCCTCTGGACAGCTCCCGAACTCACTCATCGTTCTGGGGGACGAAACGGCTCCGAAACACCGCCGGGGAACGGCGTTCGGCGAGCTGCTCGGCGCGGGAACGCATAGCACCGAGAACCATGTCGGGCTGGGTGACGATGTAGAACTCGCCCTGCGCGGCCTGCTCCACGATCGTCTCGCCGGCCTCTGCGGGCGAGATCGCCCGTTCCCGCACCGAGAACATGTCACGACGGTGCCGCTCAGCCGCGTCGACGTCGCCGTGCTCCACTCCGCCCGCGCTGCTGAAGATGTCGGAGAGGACCGCGCCCGGGAGTACCGCGGCTACGTTCACGTCCGCTCCGACGAGTCCGATCTCCTGGTGCAAGCATTCGGCGAGGGCGAGCACGGCGTGCTTGCTCACGATGTAGGACGACTGCATCGGCATCGAGACGACCGAGCCGATCGAGGCCATCACCAGCACGTGGCTGCGCCCCGGGTCGACGAGCATGTCCGGAAGGAATGCCCGTGCGCAGTGGAAGACCCCGTTGACGTTGACCTCCATCACCCGCTGCCAGCCGGCCACCGGCGTGTCCCAGAGGTGGCCGAACTGCTGGAGCCCGGCATTGGCGATCAGCAATCGCACCGGGCCGAGCTCGGAACGAACCCATCGCGCCAGTCCCGCCACAGCGTCCCCGTCGCGCACGTCGACCGCGTACGGGATTCCGCGGCCAGGAGCGGGCAGGTCACCGGCCACTCGCCGGGCAGCCGCCTCGTCGATGTCGGCGACCACCACCGTCATGCCCAGACCTGCCAGGTGACGGGCCAGACCTTCGCCGATCCCCGCACCCGCACCGGTGATCACCGCCAGGCCGTGGCCGAAGACCTCCTGCTGCGTCGCCATGCTCATCCCTTCCCCGTCGATGGGTGAACCCCGCCCGACCTCAGCGCGTCTGGCTGCCGCCGTTGAGGTCGATGGTCTGGCCGGTCAGCCAGGACGCCTCCGGGGAGGCGAGATAGACCACCGCGGCACCGGCGTCCTCGGGATTGCCGCGACGGCCCGTCGGGATTCCCGCGGCGACCCCGCTGGTGTCGGTTCCGCGCCCGGCGTTGCTCATCAGACCCAGCGCCAGCACGTTCGCGGTGATGCCCGCGGGTGCCTCTTCCTGGGAGATGTGGCGGATGAAGCCCTCCACACCGCTCTTGCCCGAGCCGTAGAGCGCCACGCCCATGCCCAGGCCGACTCGGCCGGCACCCGACGAGATCTGCACGATCCGCCCCCAGCCCGCCTCACGCATGCCGGGCAGGACGGTGTGCACGCAGTTCATCGCGCCGAACAGGTTGATCTCCACGGGGGTGCGCCACTTCGCGGGGTCGAGATCGCGGAACGGCCCGTAACCCATGTCGCCGATGTCAGCGGGGATTCCCGCGTTGTTGACCAGCACGTCGACCGTCCCACCGAGGTCGGTTCCGGCCTTGGCCACCCCGGCGCGCACGGCGTCGAGGTCGGTGACGTCGAAGGGCGCAGGGACCGCCCGGCCGCCGGCCTGCTCGATCTGCGCGCAGGTGTCCTCGGCCCGCCCGAGGTCGAGGTCGTTGACGGCGACCGCCGCACCCTGCCCTGCCAGCGCACGGGCCATGCCGGCGCCCGCGTTGCGGCCGGCTCCGGTGACCAGCGCGATATGGCCGGTGAAGTCGAACATGACGATTGTCCTTCCAGCAGTGCTGTTTTCACGGGTGCAGCAGCAGGTCTTCCGGGTTCGGGGCGCGCAGCATCGTCCAGTAGTCGACCAGTCGCCACGGGCACGACACCCACGCTCTCCCGGCGGCGTTGCGGTAGTAGCCGTTGGCCGTACCCGGGTGCTGCCAGACGGTCCGGTCCAGCTCGGCGTCGACCCGGGCGTTGTAGGCGTCGGTGGCCTCGACGGTCGGTTCGGCGGCGGAGTGGCCGCGGTCGATGAGGAACCGGAGGGTCTCGACCGCGTAGTGCACGTGCTCCTCGCTCGTCACGTTGTGCCCACCACCGTGGTTCGGCGCCGAGTTCGGCCCGGCCGTGACGAAGAAGTTCGGGAACCCCGGCACCGTGATGCCCAGGTAGGCGCGCGGATCGCGGCTGTGGTCCCACTTCTCGGCCAGCGTGACCCCGTCGCGGCCCACGACATCAAGGAAGTTCAGGTACTCCAGCTTGAAACCGGTCGCCCAGATGATCACATCGGCTTCCAGGAACTCCCCGTTGGCCAAGCGCACTCCGTTGGGCTCGATACTGTCGAAGGTCGTGCGGTGCAGCGCCACGTCCTCGCGGCGCGCAGCGGCGAGGAAGCCGGGGTCCTTGACGATGCGCTTGGCGAACGGCGGAAAGTCCGGGGTCAGCATCTCGACCAGGTCGGGCCGGTCGCCCAGCTCCTCGTGCAGGTGCTTCAGGCAGATCTGCATGAGCGCGTCGTTGGCCGGTGAGCAGGAGACGTGCTCGGCGTTCCAGTCGGGGTCGATGCGAGGGATCTGGAAGCTCTTGTCGGCGGTGAACCAATGCGTCACCAGCCGGTACCACTGGTGGAAGTACGGGATGTGCCGCAACGCCCAGCGCACGTCCTCGTCCACTCCGGACACGACGTTGCGCTCCGGGGTGATCCAGTGCGGTTGGCGGAACACCACGTCGAGGTGCTCGGCCCGTCCGGCGAGATCGGCCACGACCTGCACGGCTGTGCAGCCGGTGCCCAGGACGACGACGCGCTTGCCGTCGAGCTCGACCGAGTCGTCCCATTCGGCGGTGTGCATGGCCACGCCCTCGAAGGTCTCCGCTCCGGCGATCTCGGGGATGGAGGCGGCGTTGAGGATGCCGGTGGCGGTGATGACGGCCTTGGCCTCGTAGACCTCGGTAGAACCACCGGGGCTCTGCACCCGGACGTGCCACAGCAACCGCTGTTCGTCCCACTCGCAACCCAGCACGCGCGTGCGTAGCTCGACGTGGTCGCGGACCCCGTACTTGTCGGCCACGTGCCGCAGGTAGGCCAGGTACTCCGGACCCGTCGGGTAGAACTTCGACCAGTCCGGGTTGAGCTCGAAGGAGTACGAGTAGAAGTGGCTCGGGGTGTCCACTGCGGCACCCGGGTAGGTGTTGCGCGACCAGGTGCCGCCGATGTCGTCGGAAGCCTCGAAGACCCGGAACCCGATCCCGGCCTCGGCGAGCCCGACCGCCGCGTTGATGCCGACCATCCCGGCGCCCACCACCGCCACCCGGAACCCCTCCGGGGCCGGCCGGTGCTCGGGTTCGGAGGCGGGAAGCGGCGGGAAACCGGCCTGCTCCCGCAGGTAGGGCACGTACTCCGGGCCGATGTCGTCATCGGTGGCGACCCGGCTCATCTCCAGGAAGAGCTCGTCGTCGGGAACGTGCAGCTCGGGTACGAGCTCGGGGCTCAGCACCGCGTGGGCCCGGCGGCGCACCTCCTCGGCGACCTCGGCCGGGTACTCCCCCGGCGCTGATGCCGCTTCGGCCGCTCTCGCCTTCTTTAGCCGGGAGGCGAACTCGTCCAGCAGCGAACGGTCGCCGGTCATGTGCACCAGCGTCATCAGCAGCGGTCCCGGGGAGACCGCGTCGATCGCCGCGGTCAGCCGTTCCGGGTCCGCGTCGTGGACCGCGTTGACCGCGCGGGTCGAGCGGTCACCCGGAATCACCGACGTCGTCATCAATCCTCCGTTTCGTGAGCGCGCGGGGTCACCACGGCAGCGGGTGGGCGACCTTCGCGCGCAGGACACCGGCGATCTCGGCCAGTGCTTGCCTGCCGCGCGCCAGGTGGTAGAGCTGCATCAGGAACCCGTGGCCGACTCCCGGATACCGGGTGAAGGTGGTCTGCACACCGGCGTCGCGCAGCCGCTCGGCGTAGCGCTCGGACCAGTCGCGGATCGGGTCCATCTCCCCCACCGCCACGATCGCCTGCGGCAGTCCGCTCAGGTCGGGGGCGTAACAGGGCACCTCGTCCGGGCCGGTCGGGTCGGGTTCGCCCGCGCGGGCGAGTTCATGCAGGTAGAACACGTCGTCACGGGTCAGGCCGGGACCATCGGCGAATTCCTGGACCGAGGGCGCGGCCATGTCCCGGTCGAGCCCGCCGTACATCAGGACCTGGCAGAACAGCTGCGGTCCGCGGTCGCGGGCGCGCAGCGCCACGAGCGCGGCCAGGGTGCCGCCCGCGCTGTCGCCCGCCACCGTGATGCGGTCGGCGCGCACGCCCAGTTCCTCGGCGTGCGCAGCCACCCACGCGGTCGCGGTGTAGGCGTCGTCGACCTGGGTCGGCGGTGGGTGCTCCGGCGCGAGCCGGTAGTCCACGGCGATGACGCGATGCCCGGTGTCGGCGGCGATGGCGCGAGCGAGGGGCTCGAAGGAGTAGTTGCTCCCCATGACCATACCGCCACCGTGGAAGTACACGATCGCCGGAAGTTCCTCGTCCTCGGTCGGGCTGTAGATCCGCAAGGTCACGGTGCCCGCACCGCTGCGGATCTCCCGGTCCTCGACGGCCGCCATCTTCGGCATGTCCGGCGGGTGCGGCATCTGCTCCAGGCCCGCGCGGACCGCTTCCAGGCCGATCTCGCGCATCGTCCCCGCGCGCTGGTACCGGCGCTGCCGGTCCAGCGCCGCGAGATCCGGATCCAGGGCCGGGATGTGTGCCGACATCGACCTACCTCTCCTCGTTGACCCAGCGGATCCGAGTCTTCCGGCTCCCGACCGGTCCAGCTCGTGCGATTCCCGCTGATCGGGACACCTGTGCGCTGGTCACACCCGCGTGCGCATGTCGAGTGCGGCGAGGTGGCTGAAGACCATGCAGGAGCCGATGGGATTGCCTCCGCCCGGGTAGACCGTTCCCGACACAGCCGCCATGGAATTGCCCGCGGCGTACAGGCCGGGGATGACCTTTCCGGCGTTGTCGAGGACCCGCGCGTGTGCGTCGGTGCGTAGGCCACCCTTGGTGCCCAGGTCGGAGATCCCGAACGCCGCGGCGTGGAACGGTCCCTTCTCGATTGGCACCAACGGCGAGCGACCGTCGGTGAACGCTCGGTCGTAGGGCTCGTCGCCGCGGTGGAAGTCCTCGTCCCGGCCCGCCGCCGCGAAGGTGTTGACCCGGGCCACCGTGCGCACCAGGTTCGCTGCGGGCACGGCGATCTTCTCGGCGAGCTCCTCGATCGTGTCTGCGCTGTGCCACAGACCGGCGTCGACGAAGTCCTGCGTCCGCCCCATCGGAACACTGGTCGAGTGCACCGGCGGACGAGGCCCTTCTCGGTCGTCGTAGATCATCCAGTACGGCAACCGGATTCCGCCTTCGGCGACGCGATCGAGAACCACTCGACCGATCCGGTCGTAGGCCCAGGACTCGTTGACGAACCGCTCGCCGGCATCGTCGACGAACAGGCCGCCGGTGAACCACAACGAGAACGTCGAGCTCCCGTCCGGGTGCGTGATGCCCGGAGACCACCAGGCCTCGGACATCAGAGCCGTGTCCGCGCCGACCTCGATCGCGGCGCGCATCGCCGCGCCGCGGTTGGTCTCGGGCCCCATCGCGTCGCGCGCGGAACCGGGAACGCCGTGCGCATCGCGCATCGCCTGGTTCCGCTCGAAACCGCCCGCAGCGATGAGCACGCCCCTGCGCGCGCGAATCCCGCGCCGCGCGCCGTGCTGGGTCACCAGCGCCCCGGCCACGCGACCGTCGTCGCCCCGCACGAGCTCGTCGCACACCGCGGTGGTCCGCAGCTCGACACTGTCCTTCTTCGACAGCGCGAGCAGCAGGCGGCCGATCAGCGCCTGCCCGCCGAACACGAGATCCGGCAACGGTTCTCCGGCCCGCTCGGTTCCCAGCGGTGGCCGGATCAGCTCGCGCAGGTCGCCCAGCCGCTCGGGCGGGAGCGGGGTGGCCATGATGTGGCGTCCGGTGGTGCTGGCCTTCGGCGCCGAACCGAAGTAGTCCGGCCACGGGAACGCCACGAACTCGAAGTCCTCGTCAGCTTCGAGGTAGTCGATCAGCGCGGCCCCGTTGTCGAGGAACGCGTCCTGCAGCTCGCGCGGCACGCCGTCGCCGACCACGGCGTGAAAATAGGCCTTCGCGTCCTCCAGCGCGTCCTGATCCCCGGCGCGCCTCAGGGCTGCGTTGCACGGGAACCACAGACCACCTCCCGAGTAGGCGGTCGTCCCACCGACGACACCGCTCGCTTCCACGACGACGACCGACAGGCCCTCACGGGCGGCGGTGTAGGCCCCTGTGAGAGCACCACCACCGGAACCGACGACCAGCACATCGCACTCGTCCCACTCCGCACTCACCGCAGCACCTCACTCACTCGTCTTCGCGAATACGCTGATTCCCAAGCTCGTTCCGGATGCCGTGCCTCAGCAGCCCGAGCACCGGCTGTCCCGAACACGCTCGGTTCCGCGCGCAGATGGGCAACCTCGCGCGCTTTCCGGCAGACCGACCTGATCACCGTTTCCCGAGTGATTCCACCTCGACGGCGTCGCGCAAGCGCCCCAGCTGACCGCTGCAGTGCTCCCGGCACCGCTCGACCGTCACGGAGGTGGCGCCGACCTCGCGGAACTCGGTGCGCCGCCTCGCAGCACCGCCCGGGGTCCAGCGGCCGATGTCAGGCGGCGACGTCGAGTTCGTGACCACCGCGGAAGAACAGCAGCGGGCGTCCCTGACGCTCGACGTGCAGGGAGTCGACGCGTCCTACGACGATCTCGTGGTCACCACCGTCGTGGATGGAGTCGATCTCGCAGTGGATCCACGCCAGGGTTCCGTCGAGAACGACCTCCCCCGCCCCACCGGTTCGCCATTCCACCGCGTTGAACTTCGCTCCCTGACGGGATCCGAAGGCAGTGCACACGTCACGCTGGTCCTCCGCCAGGACGTTGACCGTGAACCGTCCGCTGGAGCGGATGCGCGGCCAGCTCATCGATTCCCGGCCCGGGCAGATCAGCACCAGAGGTGGATCCAGTGACACCGCGCTGAAGGACTGGCAGGCGAACCCGGCGGGGCCGCCATCCCGCATCCCGGCTACCACGGTCACTCCGGTGCAAAAACAGCCGAGCACGTTGCGGTACTCATCGGACGGCACCACCGCTTCCCCTTCCTCTGGATGATTCGACTCGATCCTCCATCGAAGCGATGCCGACGCCCAGCGCTTCTCCCGCTCATCGGTCGGCGTCCTGCCGGAAAGAGAAACGGGGCGGACCGATCGGCCCGCCCCGTTACGTCCACCGTGGTCACTTGAGTTCGGTGAGGTCCTGCTCCGTGAGGCGCCACCGCGCGGCGGCGACGTTGGCGTGGACCTGCTCCGGCCGAGTAGCACCGGTGATCACCGAGCTCACGTCCTCCTGGGCGATGAGCCAGGCGATCGCGAGTTCCAGGATCGTGTGGTCGCGCTCCTCGGCGAAGGCGGTCAGCCGCTCGACCTCGTCGAAGTTCTCATCGTTGACGACCTTGTCCGCCAGGAAGCTGAGCGTGTCGAAACGACTGCCCTCCGGGAACGTCTCGCCCTTGCGGTACTTGCCGGTGAGCAGACCTGACGCGAGCGGGAAGTAGGGAATCACGCCCAGCCCGTTGCGGCGGGCGGCGGGCACGATCTCCGCCTCCACCGCGCGGTTGAGCAGGTTCCACTCGATCTGCGTTCCGGTGAACCGACTCAACGAGCGCCGCACCGCGATGTCCTCCGCTCGTTCCACCTGCTCGGCTGAGACGTTGGACGACGCGACGTGCAGCACCTTGCCCGCGCGGACGAGTTCGTCCAGGGCCTCCAGCGCCTCGTCCTCCAGCGCCTCGGCATCCGGGTAGTGCTGGTAGAAGACGTCGATCCGGTCCGTGCGCAGCCTCTGGAGGCTGCCCTCGCAGCCTTCCCGGATGCGTCGGGCCAGCGCACCCGGCGCGTAGTCCTCGTCCTTCGGCCGGGGCAGGAACTTCGTCGCGATCACCACGTCGTCCCTGCGTTTGCCCAGGCATTCCCCGATGATCTCCTCGGACCGGCCGCCGCCGTACATCTCCGCGGTATCCAGGTGCGTGATGCCCGCGTCCAGCGCGGCGTGCAGCACCGCCCGCGAGTCCTCCAGCTCCAGCTTCATCCCGAAGTTGTTGCACCCCAGGCCGATCACGGACAACTCCGGCCCATCGGTACCGAGCCGACGCTTCTCCATCTGCGAACCTTCCACTCACTCGTCGTAGGTCAGTGCGACCACATCGGTCGCCGGCAGCGCCTGGCACCCGAGCACCAGCCCCTCCGCCAGGTCCTCCTCCTCGAGGACCTCATTGCGGGTCATGGTCACGCGACCGGCTGTGACCCGACAAGCACAGGCACTGCAGGCGCCTTCACGGCAGGAGAACGGAGCATCCAGGCCCGCCGAACGCAGCACGTCAAGCAGGTGCGCCTCCCTCGGCCAGTCGAGTTCATGCCGCTGCCCGTCGAGGTCAACCGTCACCCGCGCCCCCTGCTCACCACCGTCCTCGGCCGACCGCGGCCGAGTCCCCTCGAACGGGTCACCCGTGAGCGAGACGAATCGCTCGACCACGATCCGTTCCCGATCCACGCCGAGGTCACGCAGCGCCGCGGCCGCGGCGTCCATGAAGGGTTCGGGGCCGCAGAGGAATGCCGCGTCCCGCCCGGCGAACGGACCGAGAAGACCTCGCATCCGCGCCTCGGTAGGCAGCCCCTCGACACTCTCCAGCAGGTGCGACACGCTCAGCCGGTCCGGGTACCGCTCGCTGAGTTCCCGAAGGCGTTCGGCGAAGATCACCGAGTGCTCGTCCCGGTTGGCGTAGCAGAGCACCACCGACCCGGTGCCGCGCTCCAGCACCGAGCGGATGATCGAGAGCATCGGGGTGATGCCGCTCCCGCCGGCCACGAGCAGCAGGTCTTCCTCCAGCGATCGTGGCACGAACCGCCCCGAGGGCGGCAGGACCAGGATCCGATCGCCTGCGCGCACCTCGTCGCACATCCAGTTCGACACCGCCCCGTCGGCCACGCGCTTGACCGTGACGGCGAGATGCCGATCCAGGTCCGGCGCGCTGGACAGCGAGTAGCAGCGCGCCGCCGCCTGCCAGCCCGGCATCCGCAGCGTGAGGAACTGACCCGGCCTGTAGCGGAAGCGCTCCGCGAGCTCATCAGGCACGTCGAAGACCACGGTCTTCGCATCGCGCGTCTCGTTCACCACGTCGCGGACCAGCAAGCTGTGCCCTGCCCCTTCCGGGAGCACCACATCACGGCCGGTTTCAGCGGTGGACACGCTCACTGGTCCGCCACCTCGATCGTCCCGGTCCGCACTGCGTTCTCGATCGAAGCGCGCATCTGCGAACAACCCGGCCGCAGAGCACGTTCGGTCAGGTTCGTGGGTGCGAGCTCCGCGCAGCGGTTGGTCTCGGTCCACTGCACCGAGGTGTGCGCGAGACTGTTCTTCTTGACCAGGACGTGATTTCCGCAGCGGTGGCAGTCGAGGGGTTGCACGGCGTCTCCCAGTTCCGTTCGGTGAGGTGTCGAACCGGGCATCGGGACTCACCCCGACGCCCGGACGGATCAGCGGGTTCCGGCCTCGGCTGCTCGTTCAGCCTCGAAGCTCTCCACCGCGGGATCGGAGGTGATGAGCCGGCCCGCGGCGATGTTGTCGGCGACCTCCTGCTTCCAGAACGAGACCGCGCGTTCGGTGTCGATCTCGAACTCGAAGCGCTGCGTCATCTCAGGAGTCACGTCCTCGACGTCGACGTAGAACTGCTCGTACCAACGACGGAGCTGGTAGACCGGCCCGTCTTCCTCGCACAACAGAGGATTGTCGATCTTGGTCTTGTTTCGCCAGATCTCGACGTCCTGCACGAAACCCTTCTCCACGCCGGCAGCGAAGGCCCTCGCCATCTCGGTGGCCTGCTCATCGGTCATACCCTCGGGTTTCTTGACGCTCACGCCCCACTGCAGCACGAAGCTCGTGGCCGACACCGGGTAGTGGCAGTTGATCAGCGCGGTCTCGATGGTGCCCAGCGGGGAGTCGTTCCACAGGTAGTCGATCATGTATGAAGGCCCGTAGTAGGCGGCTTCGGAACGGCCGACGGCGTCGTCGCTCTTGGAGTAGTTGGTGCCGATGTCGACGTCCGGTCGTGGACGCGAGTTCATGTGCTGCGCAGCGATGTGCCCCTCGAAGGTGTTCTTGAAGAACGTCGGGAACGAGTAGTGCACGTAGAAGAAGTGCGCCATGTCCACGACGTTGTCGACGATCTCCCGGCAGTGCGAACCCTCGATAGTGATGGAGTTCCAAGTCCAGTCGGTCCAGCCGTCAGACTCGATCTCCGGGATCGTGACGTCCTCAGGTGGTGGATTGCCCTGCGGGTCGTGCCAGACGAACAGCTGACTGTTGCGCTCCAGCACGGTCCATGCGCGAGTGCGGGCGCGTGGCGGAACTCGCTTGGCGTAGGGAATGCTCTGGCAGCGGCCGTTGCCGCCCCAACGCCAGTCGTGGAACGGGCACGCCACGGCATCGCCCTTGATCTCGCCGCGGGAGAGATCGCCTCCCATGTGCCTGCAGTACGCGTCGAGCACGTTGAGCTTCCCCGTGCTGTCGGCGAAGACCACCAGCTTGGTCCCAAACGCCTCGATCGGATGCGGGCTGCCGTCACGGAAGTCCTGGGCCAGACCCAGGCAGTGCCATCCCCGTGCGAACCGGGTCGGCGGCGCGACGGCCTCGATGGTCCTGATCTCCTCGTCGGTTTCAGTGGCGGTCATGGGTACCTCCGTGTCGGCGGCGCCGCGGACGGCGGATGGGTGCATCTGCTCCCGGCGGTTCCCGACCGACGCTAAGCATCGCCGCCGCAGCGTTCCAACGTTGTTCCCGCTCATCGGGAAGCCCGCATGCTCCCGATGAGCGGGAACAACGGTCGGATCCGAGCGCAGTCATCCTTAGCGTCGGCTGCATCGCCGCCGTGGCGGCATTCACGCAATCGCTGGAGGAACCATGACGCACGAAGTCGTGCAGAAGGTCGAGGCCCTCGGACCGCGGTTCGCCGCAGCCGCCGCCGAAACCGAGAAGCTGGGCAAGCTGTCAGCCGAGTCCGTAGCGCTGGTCCGCGAGGCCGGCGTGATGCGGATGCTCCAGCCCAAGGACTTCGGAGGTTTCGCCGCGCATCCCCGCGACTTCGCCGAAGCGGTCATGGCTGTGGCCCGCCACTGCGGCTCGACCGGCTGGGTCTGCGGAGTCGGCGGTGTGCACCCCTGGGAAATGGCCTTGTGCGACCGCAAGGTACAGGAGGAGGTCTGGGGACAGGACTCGCAGACCTGGATCGCCTCGCCCTACATGCCCAGTGGCGTCGCTGTGCCCACCAAGGGCGGATACGTGCTCAACGGACGGTGGCAGTTCTCCTCAGGAACCGACCACTGCGACTGGATCTTCCTCGGAGCCATGGTCGGTGGCGCGGACGGCAAGCCGGTCACCCCACCGAACGGGCTGCACGTGATCCTGCCGCGTGCGGACTACACGATCGTCGATGACTCCTGGAACGTCGTCGGCCTGGCCGGGACCGGAAGCAAGGACATCATCGTCGAGAACGCTTTCGTGCCGGCCTACCGCACGATCTCGGCTTCCGAGGTCGCCGAAGGCGAGACCGCCGCCGAGCGGGCGGGCCGCACCGAGACGGTCTACCGGCTGCCTTTCTGGTCGATGTTCCCGCTGGGCATCACCTCCGCGGTCGTCGGGATCACCGAGGGGGTGCTCGAACACCACCTCGCCTACCAGCGAGACCGGACCATGTCGACGGGCACCAAGATCAAAGAGGACCCGTACTCGCTCTACGCGATCTCCGATGCCGCCGCCGAGATCGCGGCCTCCCGCGCCCAGCTGCTCGACGGCATCACCCGGCTCCACGACCTCGCCGAAGCGGGCAAAACCATCACCTTCGAGCAGCGCGCTCTCGTGCGCCGCAACCAGATTCGGTGCGCGTGGCGGGCTGTGATGGCCGCCGATCAGATCTTCAGCCGCTCCGGAGGCAACGCCCTGCGCCTCGACAACCCGCTCCAGCGGTTCTGGCGCGATGCCCACGCGGGACTCCACCACGCGATCCACACGCCCGGACCCACCTACCACACGGCGGCCTTGACCGAGATGGGCATCGACCCGGCTCCCGGGCAGCGCGTGATGATCTGACACTTCCGCACATTTCAACGAAGGAGGCCCATGACCACCGGCAATTCCGAACTCCGGGAGCAGACCTCCCGCACCCTCGGCGGGGCGGAACCGCTGCACTACCACCGGGCAGGCGAGGGGCGTGGTCTGCTGCTGATCCACGGGTCCGGTCCGGGCGTGAGCGGCTGGGCGAACTTCGGGGCGAACGTCCCGGTGTTCTCCCGCGATCACACCGTAATCATCCCCGATCAGCCGGGATTCGGCGAGAGCCATCGCCCTGATCTCACCGCCGCACCGTACTCCACGACATCCGTGGACGCGCTGCTGCGCGTGCTCGACGCCGAAGGGCTCGACACCGTCGACGTGGTCGGCAACTCGCTGGGCGGGATGGTCGCGACCTCTCTCGCGCTGGAGCACCCCGATCGCGTTCGCCGCATGGTGTTGATGGGGCCCGGTGGCATCGCGCCACCGCTGCTGGCACCCCAACCGACCGAAGGCATCCGGCTGCTCATCGAGTTCTGCGAGGACCCCACCCGCGAGCGGCTGGTCTCCTGGATGCGCGCCATGGTGGGTGACCAGCGGTTCCTCACCGAGGAACGCATCGAGGAGCGCTGGAAGACCGCGTCCGCGCCGGGCGGCGTGGACTTCGTCCGGGACTTCTACCGCGCCGCCATGCGTCCCGGCGCCGCCGCCGGAACCCCGCTGTGGGCGAGGACGGGCGAGGTCGCGCATCCGGTGCTGCTGACCTACGGACGCGACGACCGCGTGACGCCCCTGGAATCCGCGCTGCACCCGCTGCGCACCCTGCGCAACGCCGAACTGCACGTGTTCCCCAACTGCGGCCACTGGGCCATGCAGGAACGCCAGAACGACTTCGAACGCGTGGTGTTGGAATTCCTCACCCGCGACGACCAGCAGGAGGAACGATGACCGACATCAAGGCGCTCGGCTACGTCCGGGTCCGCGCCACCGACATGCCGAAGTGGAAGGAATTCGCAGGCGAGGTCATCGGTTTCGCCTTCGGCGACGGACCCGCGGACGAGGCGCTGTACCTGCGCATCGACGAGCGCCCCGCGCGGCTCGTCGTGCTCCCCGGCGACACCGACCGGGTCGAAGCCGTCGGCTGGGAGGTCGGAGACGGTCAGGCACTGGCCCGGGTGCGCGAGTCCGTCGAGTCCGCGGGCGTGGCCACCAAGCCGCTTTCCCAGGAGGAGGCCGACCTGCGCCGGGTCGAAGCGGGCTTCACCTTCAACGCACCGGGCGGCACGCCGACCGAGATCTTCCACGGATCTGCGCTGGACCACTCCCCGCTGGCCACACCGTACGGAAACCGTTTCGTGGCGGGCGAACTCGGCCTCGGTCACGTCGTCGTGCCGGTCGACGACCTCGACGGCGCGTTCAGCTTCTACGACGAAACCCTCGGCTTCCACAACCGGGGCGCGTTCCGTCTGCCCACTCCGCCCGAGACCGGGCCGGTGCGGCTGCGGTTCATGGGCGTCAACCCCCGCCACCACAGCTTGGCGATCCTGCCCTCAGCAGAGCTGAAGTCCCCTGCTCTGGTGCACATCATGGTCGAGTGCGAAACCCTCGACGAGGTCGGCCGCGCTCTGGACCGCCTCACCGCCAAGGGGTATCACGTGTCCTCGACGTTGGGCAGACACACCAATGACAAGATGGTGTCCTTCTACGCCCGCACTCCCGGCGGCTGGGACCTCGAAGTCGGCTGCGAAGGCATGCTGGTCGACGACGACCACTACTCCGCCGAAGAGATCACCGCCGACAGCTACTGGGGACACCAGTGGGACTTCTCCTGACGGTGCATCACGGACGCTGAACCGGAGGCCGCAGCGCCCGTCGAACGCCGCGGCCTCCGCCGCACCTCCGCCAGGAACTCCCGAGATGCCGTTCCCCTCATCAGCCTTTCCACGTTCCCTTGTTCGACGTCCTTGCCAGGTTTGGCACCACGAACGGTGAGCATCACCACCGGGAGCCCGAACATGTCAACGCTGTCCGTCGTGCCGGTCTCCAGGATGGTCTTCTTCTGGTGCCCGACCCGCTCTGCGGGACCGACCCCACGGATCCAGCTGTCATTACCGCATCCAATCCGAAGACAGACCTGCGGACATCGGACGGTCCCGTTGAGCAGACGAGCCTCGAGTCACCCACCAATGAGTGTCCCGGTCAGCGGGCGAACGCATCTCGCCGCGCCCCGCCAGGCGTGAGAGTGCGAACATGACAGACAACCGAGTGACGGCGGCGATCGTCGGCCCGGGCAACATCGGCACCGACCTGCTGGCCAAGCTGGTCCGAAGCGAGATCATCGACGTCCGGTACATGGTCGGCGTCGTGGAATCCGACGGCCTCGCGCGGGCGCGTGCCCAGGGCATCGAGACCTCCGCGGACGGCGTGGACTGGCTGCTGCGGCAAGAACCGCTGCCGCAGATCGTGTTCGAGGCGACCTCGGCGAAGGCGCACATCGCCAACGCCCCGCGCTACGCCGAGGCCGGCATCCAGGCGGTGGACCTGACCCCGGCGCACCTCGGTCCGATGGTCTGCCCGCCGGTCAACGGAACCGAGCACCTCGACGCCCGGAACGTCTCGATGATCACCTGCGGTGGCCAGGCCACCATCCCGATGGTGCACGCGGTCTCGCGCGTGACCCCGGTGCCCTACGCCGAGATCGTCGCCTCGGTGTCGTCGCGCTCGGCCGGACCCGGAACGCGGGCCAACATCGACGAGTTCACTCACACCACTTCTGGTGCGGTCGCCGACGTCGGTGGTGCCGAGGAGGGCAAGGCGATCATCATCCTCAACCCGATCGAACCGCCGATGATCATGCGCGACACCGTGTTCTGCATGATCCGCCCGGATGCCGACCAGGACGCGATCACCGCCTCCGTGCACGCGATGGTCGCCGAGGTCCAGCAGTACGTCCCCGGCTACACCCTGCGCGCCGAGCCGCAGTTCGACCGGCCGCGCCCGGGGTGGAACGGCAACGCCCGCGTGGCGATGTTCCTGGAGGTCGCGGGCAACGGCGACTACCTGCCGCCCTACGCGGGCAATCTCGACATCATGACCGCCGCCGCGGCCCGCACCGGAGAGCAGATGGCCGCCGCCCGCACGAACGGAGCACAGGCATGAGCGCCCGACCGCCGCTGGCCCACGACGTCCGCATCATCGACACCACGCTGCGCGACGGTTCGCACGCCATGGCACACCGGTTCACCGAAGCCCAGGTCCGAGACACCGTCCGGGCGCTGGACGCCGCCGGGGTCGAGGTCATCGAGGTCACCCACGGCGACGGGCTCGGCGGTTCTTCGTTCAACTACGGCTTCTCGCACACTGACGAGAGGCACCTGATCGCCGCCGCCCGCGAGGAGGCCGCGCAGGCGAAGATCGCGGTCCTGCTGGTGCCGGGCATCGGTACCGTCGAGCACCTCAAGATGGCCCGCGATGCCGGCGCCGACATGGTCCGGGTGGCCACGCACTGCACCGAGGCCGACGTGTCACCGCAGCACTTCGAGGCAGCGCGCGAGCTGGGCATGGAGACCGCCGGGTTCCTCATGATGGCCCACCGCACCAGCCCGGAGGACCTGGCCAAGCAGGCGCGCATCATGGTCGACGCCGGTTGCCAGGCCCCGTACTGCACCGACTCGGCGGGCGCGCTGCTGATGCACGAGGCGCGCGACCGCTTCGAGGCGCTGGTCGCCGAGGTCGGTGACCAGGCGTGGGTGGGCTACCACGGGCACCAGAACCTCAGCTTCGGCGTCGCGAACTCGGTGATCGCCCAGGAGGTCGGTGTGCGCTACATCGACGGCTCGCTGTGCGCGCTGGGCGCGGGTGCCGGCAACTCCCCCACCGAGGTCCTGGCCGCGGTCTTCGACCGCCTCGGCGTGACCACTGGACTGGACGTGATGGGTCTGCTGCACGCCGCTGAGGAGGTCGTGCGCCCGTACCTGAACCGGTGGCCGAAGATGGACCGCAACGCGATCGTGCAGGGCTGGGCCGGGGTGTACTCGTCGTTCCTGCTGCACGCCGAGACCGCCGCGGAGCGCTACGGCGTGCCCGCGCACGAGATCCTCAAGCGCTGCGGTGAGCTCGGTTACGTCGGCGGCCAGGAGGACATGATCATCGACGTCGCGCTGTCCCTGGCGGCCGACCGGTGACCCCCGAACTGGCACGGCAGCGCGCCCTGGCGCTGTACCGGGCTCGGGCGACGCGCGAGCCGATCGCCCCGT
This sequence comes from Saccharopolyspora flava, assembly GCF_900116135.1. Taxonomy (GTDB): domain Bacteria; phylum Actinomycetota; class Actinomycetes; order Mycobacteriales; family Pseudonocardiaceae; genus Saccharopolyspora; species Saccharopolyspora flava. The sequence continues at coordinate 162,991 of NZ_FOZX01000010.1, read as the reverse complement.
TCACCGACGAGGATCCGACGCTGGGCATGGACGAGGGCTACGCCATCCAGCGCGAGCTGGTGTCGATGCTCCTGGCCGATGGAGACGACATCATCGGGCACAAGGTCGGGGTGACCTCGGCACCCATGCAGCGGATGCTCGGCGTCAACTCCCCCGACCACGGACCGGTCCTGGCTTCCACCCGATACCGCGACGGCGGCACCGTGAGCCTGCGCGGGTTCATCGCGCCGAAGATCGAGGCCGAGATCGTGTTCGTGCTCGGGACTCGTCTGGAGGGGCCGGACGTGACGGTGGAGCAGGCGCGGCAGGCCATCAGCGGGGTCGTGGCCGGGTTGGAGATCGTGGACTCGCGGATCGCGGACTGGCGGATCGAGCTGGCCGACACGGTCGCCGACCTGGCCTCCAACGGCGCCCTCGCGCTGTCGGACCGGGTCGTCCCGTTCGACGAGGTCGCCGATCCCCGGTTGGTGGGAATGGTGCTGTCCCGCAACGGAAACCTCGTCGACACCGGGGCCGGGGCTGCCGCGCTGGGCGACCCGGTCGCGGTGGTGGCCTGGCTCGCCAACGTCCTCGCCCGCAACGGCGTCGCCCTCGAACCCGGTCACCTCGTGATGACCGGGGCTCTGCACGCGGCGGTCCCGATGTCCGAGGGCGACGAGTTCTTCGCCGAGTTCGACCGCCTCGGCACCGTCCGGCTCACCGTCGGACCGTAGGTCGCCGCGGACATCGTCAGGTTCGGGCGACCAGGAGGTCCTTCAGCTTGCCCGGCAGCCTGGCGGTGTCCGCGCTGAGCGGCGTGCCCCCTGCGATGGCACGGCGGGCGGCCAGGAACTCGGCCGGTGCGTTGACGCATTCGGCCGCCACCAGGACGCCGTCGCGGTAGCGCAGCACCGTCTGCTGGCCCTCGCGCAGGGCGGGACGGACCACTTCGTCGTCCGAAGTGGCTGCCAAGCCCGCGATCTGGAGCTTCGCCGAGGGCTGTTCGGACCAGAACCACGGCACCCCTCGGTACGGGCGCGGATCGCCGACGAGCGTGGTCGCCGCCGCGCGGGCCTGCTCGACGGCGTTGTCCACGCTCTCCAGCCGCAACCTCGGCGATGGCCCGGGCACCGGTGACGGGTCGGGCAGGTTCGCGCAGTCCCCGACGGCCAGCGTCCGGCCGTCCGAGGTCACCGAGAACTCGTCCACCACGACACCGTTGTCGCACTTCAGCCCGGCACCGCGAGCCAGCTCGTCGACCGGTTCGACTCCCACGCCCACCACGACCAGCGATGCCCGGAGCCGGGTTCCGTCGGCCAGGTCCACGCCTGCCACCCGGTCGTCACCGACGATGCGCTGCGGGAGCACTCCGGTGCGCACCTCGATCCCGGTGCGCTCGTGGGCGCGGCGCACGAACTCCGCAGTGGCTGATCCCACGGCCCTGCCCATCAGCGCCGGCCCGGCTTCCAGCACCACGACCCGGCACCCGAGGGCGGCTGCGGTACCGGCCACTTCGAGCCCCACGAACCCGCCGCCGATCACCACCACCTCGGGTGCGCGTTCCAGTTCGGCGCGCAACGCCTGCGCGTCGTCGAGCCCCCGCAGCACGTGCACGCCCGGCAACTCGGCGCCGTCGATCGGCAATCGACGTGGCCGGGAACCGGTGGCCAACGCCAACCGCTCGAAGCCGATCCTCCGCCCGGACGCGGTGATCACGGCATCCGAACGCAACTCGGTCACCGCATCACCCAGCACCAGCTCGATGTCGTGCTCGGCGTAGAACTCCGCGCTGCGCAGTTCCAGCGAAGCGGCGTTGCTCTTCAGGAACGCCTTCGACAGCGACGGGCGGGCGTAGGGCGGGTGCGGTTCGGCGCCGATGATCGTCACCGGCCGGTCCCAGCCGAGTTCCCGCGCGCTGCAGGCGAGTTGGACGCCCGCCTGGGACGCGCCGACGATCAGCAGTCCGCTCACAGCTGCTCGTCCGCGATGACCACGTGCAGGTCCCGGTCGGCCAGGACCAGCTGGCAGGACAGGCGTGAGGTGTCCTCCCGATCCACGGCGGTGCCGTCGAGCATGTCCTCCTCGTCCTCGCTCGGCGCGGGGAAGGCCGCCAGCTCGTCGGCGTCGACGAACACGTGGCAGGTCGCGCAGGACAGTTCGCCGCCGCACTGGGCGACGATGCCGGTGACGCCGTTGCGCACAGCTGTCTGCATCACCGAATCGCCGGCAGCTGCCTCTACGACGCGTTCGGTTCCGTCAGGCAGGGTGTAGAAGACCTTGGGCATGTCAGGGCTTTCTTGTTCGATCAGGTGTCGGTCACCACGCCACGGGCATGGAGGTCATCGGCTGCGAGATGTGCTCGCTGCTGTAGGTGGGCTCGCCGTCCAGGCGCAGTCCGGGCAGTCTGCGGAAGAGCTCGGTGATGCCGACCTGCAGCTCCATCCGGGCCAGCGGAGCTCCCAGGCAGTGGTGCAGGCCGTGGCTCAGCGTCAGGTGCGGGTTGTCGGTACGTCCGATGTCGAAGCGGAACGGGTCGTCGAAGACCTCCGGATCGTGCCCGGCCAGGCCCGGGTCGACCGCGATGGCCTCCCCCTCCTTGACCAGCTGCCCGTCGATCTCGACGTCCTCGGTGGCCACGAACGGCACGAGGCTCCCACCCCCGCCCATCTGCAGGCTGACCGCGGTGCGCCCGTGCCGCAGCACCTCCTCGGCGGCGGTGGACGCGAGACCGTCGATGTCGGCCAGCAGGCGTTCGCGCTGGTCGTCCGAGCGCAGCAGCGCCAGCACCCCGGACGCCAAGAACGTCGCGGTGTTGTCGAACCCGCCGATGATGAGGATGAACGCGATCGGCAGGATCTCGTCGTCGGTGAGCGTTTCGTCCTTGTCACGGGCGTTGGCCAGCGCGCTGAGCAGGTCCTCGCGCGGCTCCTCGCGGCGGCGGGCGATCAGCTCGCTCATGTAGGCGGCCAGCTCGGCGACGTCCTGCCCCATCTCCTCGACGGTCTTGCCGGAGGTCTCCAGGAACGATGAACTCCAGTGCTCGAACCGCGCCCGGTCCTCCACCGGAACGCCCAGCAGGTCCGAGAGCATCTGGATCGGCAGCGACATCGCGTATTCGCTGATCAGATCACGAGTACCGCCCTTGGCGACCATCTGGTCGATGAGCTCGTTGGCGAAGGCCACGGCCGACTCGCGCATGGCCTTGACCCGGCGCGGGGTGATGCCCTTCTGCACGAGCTTGCGCAGCTTCGTGTGCTGCGGCGGGTCCTCGAACTGCAGCGTGGAGCGCAGCATGTCCGGGAACGGCGCCATGAACGGCACCTCGCGCTCACCGGTGCGGAACGGTTCGCGCACGAACCGCTTGTCGCTCAGCAGCTCCTTGGCGGCCTTGTTCCGGTGCACCACCCAAACGTCGCCGCCGACGGGCATGGTCACCTTGGTCATGGGTCGATCGCGCAGGATTGCGCGGATGTGCTCGGCGGCCTGCTCCATCGGAAGCGGGGCGAAGGGGTATTCGGCGGTCTGCGTCATCGCTGTCTCCTCGGAGGTCACTGCTCGGTCGGAATGGTCTGCGCTACGGCGTCCGGGGTGATCGCCATGACCTCGTCGAAGCGCTCGGCGACGATTTCCGGGGTCAAAGCCGCGTCGTGGATGCCGGCCGTGTTGACCACGGCCATACGGTTGACCGCGCCACCTGCGACGTTGAAGACCTCGCCGGTCACCGCGCAGGAGGGGTGGACGAGGTAGGCCGCGACCGGAGCGACGTGTTCCGGCAGGAGCTGGGTGCGCAGGTACTCCAGCACCTCCGGCGCCAGCGATTCCGCCGAGTTCTCGGCCATCCGCGTGCCCGCGCCGGGTGCTATGGCGTTGACGGTGATGCCGTGCGCGGCCCCTTCGATCGCGAGGTTGCGGGTGAGTCCGAACACCGCGCCCTTGGAAGAGCCGTAGTGGGTCATGAGCGGGTTTCCGAGCATGGCCGCCGAGATCGTGTTGACGATCCGCCCGCTGCCGGAGGCCTTCAGGTGCGGCCAGGCGGCGCGCGCCAGCAGCAGCGAGCCGAAGTAGTGCACGTCGAGGTGGCGCTGGTACTCGGCGAGATCCACCTCGTCGAAGCGCGCGGTGCGCACGATGCCAGCGTTGCTGATGATCGCGTCCAACTGTCCGAAGTGCTCGACTGCGGCCGAGACCATCGCTCCCGCACCGGATTCGGTGGACACGTCGGCGCGCGCCGCCACCGCGCTCCCACCGGCTGCGGTGATCTCGGCGACCACGGAACCGGCGGGGTCGCCGTCCTCGACGCCGGAGCCGTTGGTGCGGGCGCCGAGGTCGCCCACCACCACCGAAGCACCGCGCGAGGCCAGCAGCAGGGCGTGCGCCCGGCCGATGCCGCGTCCGGCACCGGTCACGACGACCGCACGACCGGTGAAGTCCAGGTTTTCCATGTGTTGTCCAGTCTTTCGCGAGTCGGTGGTCAGGGGCGGGCCTGTCCGCCACCGGTGTCGACGGAGGCGGTCCAGATTGACCCCTTGGCTTCGCGGCGGGACTTCTCCCAGTCGAAGACCTCCACACCGCCCGCGACGTAGAGGGTTTTCCGATCGGATCCGCCGAGGACGCAGGCCACCGGGATCACCTCGGTCATGTCGAACCGAACGACGTCGGTGAGCATCCCGCCGTCGAGCATCCGCGTGACGAAACCACCGGCCGGCGAGCACAGCCATGCCGCACCTTCGCTGTCCAGGCACATCCCGTCGCCGGGCGCGGGCAGTTCGCCGAACACGTGCGGGCGGCTGAGCCTTCCCTCCGAGTCCCGGTCGAAGGCGTGCACGGTGGTGCCGAACGCCTCGACCGTGACCACCGACGAACCGTCCGGGCTGATGGCGATGCCGTTGGCGCACTGGAACTCGCCGAGTTCTGCGAGCACCCGGGCGCTGCCGTCGGGCTCGACGACCAGCAGCGGCGAGGGGCGCGCGTCCTCGCCCCGGAACAGCTCGAAGCCGAGCTGGGTGATGTAGCAGCGGCCGTCGGCGTCGACGACCATGTCGTTGATCGGGCCGGTGGCCAGGCCGCTGAGGTCGGCGTGTTCGGTGAGCTCGCGTCCGTCCCAGGCCAGGACCAGGCGCTCGTGCATCGAGTTGACCACGATGCGGCCGTCCGGGAGCCACCCGAACCCACCGAAGATCACCTCGGTGCCGTTGCGCGACTCGCGCTGCGAACCGTCGATGACGACCTCGGGCGTCCCCGACTCGTCGAGTCGGAGCAGTCGGTGGTTGTACATGTCGGTCAGGTGCAGCGCGCCGTCGTGCCAGCGCGGGCACTCCGGCCAGCTGTAGCCGCTGGAGAGGCGTTTCGACGTCGTCACCGCTGCCGCGGCGAACGGGTCGGAGGTGGTTTCGGTCATGGCACGTCTCCCTCCGCTCGACCGCATCCGGGACCCGAACCGCATACTACTTGCTTTTTATCAAATAAATCGGCCAATGGTCGTCCCTACGCTTCGGTCGCGAAAATGTTTGGTGCGCCCGATGGTTCGCGCACGCGGTGCGATCACGATCCGGCCGCACCCCGCGCCGGGCAATCGGGTCTCCCGGTCACCGGGAGGGGCACCTCACGCGAGCGCGCGGTCAACGGACGCGGCGTGGCGGGCGGCGATGAACCCGTAGACCAGACCCTGACCGATGGTCGCGCCCGCGCCCGGGTAGGTCGTGCCGAAGGCGTTGGCGGCGGTGTTGCCGATGGCGTAGAGCCCCTCGACGGGCGAGTCGTCGGCTCGCAGTACCCGCGCGTGCTCATCGGCCCGAAGCCCTCCGCAGGTGCCCAGGTCGCCGAGCACCACGCGCACGGCGTGGAGAGGTCCGGACAGCGGCCGCAGGTTCGGGTTCGGTGCGATCGTCGGGTCGCCGTAGTAGCGGTCGTAGGCGCTCTGCCCCCGCCCATGGTCGTGGTCGACTCCCCCGCTCGCCAGCTCGTTGAACCGGGCGAACTGCGCGGTGAATGCGTCCTTGGGCAGCCCGGCCGCGAGCGCGAGGCCGGCCGGGCTGTGCGCGCGGTGGGCGATGCCGCCGTCGAACCAGGACTGCGGCAGCGGCATTCGGGGGTAGAGCGAACCGGCGAAGACGTAGCTGTTGCGGTAGCGCTGATCGAAGATCAGCCAGGTCGTTCCGACCGACTCTCCCCTCCGCTCGCGCTCCTGGACGCGTTGTCCGAAGCTCATGTAGTCCGTCGCCTCGTTGACGAAGCGCCGCCCGGTCGAATCGACCATGAACGAACCGGGCAGCGAGCGCTCCGCGAGCAGCACCTGCGGTGGGTTCCCGCCGAACGGCGCCACTTCCGGGAACCACCACGCCTGATCCAGCAGCGCGATGTCCGCGCCGACCTCACGACCTGCCCGAATGCCGTCCCCGGTGTTGCCCTCCGAGCCCAGGCTCCACCCGGGCTCCAGCGCGGCGAGCTGGTGCCGGCGGCGCATCGCGATGTCGTGGTCGAACCCGCCGGTCGCCAGCAGCACTCCCCGGCGGACGGTCACGGTGACCTCGCGCCCGCCCTGCTCCAGCACGGCTCCACCGACGCGATCCCCGTCGAGAACGAGGCGCTGCAGAGAGGTGCGCGTCCACACCGGGATCCCCGCGGCCAGCACCCCGGCGTAGAGCCCGGCGGCCAACGCCTGCCCGCCTGCCAGGTACTCGCGGCCCAGCGCCAGCCCGCCGATGCCCTGCGCGGCCCGCTTGAGCACCCGCGGCAGCGCTCTGCCCGGTAATCGGGCCAGCAGGTTCATCCACTTGTAGTCGGCGCCGGTGACCGGCATCGGCACCGGCGATTCCATGACTCCCGGTCGCAGGCGGGCGCGTTCACCACCGAGGACGGACGCGTCGAACGGTCGGCACTCGCAGGTGCGTCCGATGGCCGAGCCGCCGGGCGACTCGGGGTGGTAGTCGGAGTAGCCCTCGGCCCAGAAGAACCGCATCGGCGTCGTCCGCCGCAGCATCTCCACCGTCTTTGGCCCGCTGTGCAGGAACGCACGCCGACGCGGCTCCGGCGAGGAGTCGCATACGACCGAGTCCAGGTAGGCGCGAGCCGCCTCGGCCGTGTCCGCGGAACCGCAGTCGCGCAGCACCGGGCTCGCCGGGATCCAGAACGCGCCGCCGGAACGCGCCGTGGAACCGCCCACGTAGCCCGTCTTCTCGACGATCAGGACCCGCAGACCCTTCTCGTGAGCCGCCAACGCGGCGGCCATCCCGGTACCGGAGCCGATCACCAGCAGGTCCACCTCGTCGTCGCGCGCGGGCGCGGAGGCAGGAGGTTCGTCGTGGGTCACGATGGGGCTCCTCCGGTTCAGGGGGTCAGGTCGTTGAAGGGGTTGCGCTCCCGGCCGGGGCCGGTGAACACGAAGTCCAGCTCCACGACGGAGTCGAGCATCGCCAAGCCGGTGGCGAACAGGTCGGTGCGGATGTGCACCTGCACGGTGTTGCGGCCGTAGGCGTGCTCGGCCTCGGCGAAGACCGCGGAGGAATCCATCCTCGCGGCGACGGCCTCATCACCGTCCTCGCCGCGCGCCCGCAGCACCCGGAGATCCTTGATGCGCGCTCCGAACACCGGATCGGCTTCGATCTCGGAGCGCAAGCGCCCGACAGACGCCTCCAGCTCGTCGAGGGAATCGAAGACGAGCCCGAAGTGCAGGTAGGACTCCAGCCATTCGTTGCGGTGCGCGTGGAACGCCCCCACCGCCGGGTGCTCCTCGGCGGTGCCGATGCGCAGCGCGGAGGCGATGACCTCCTCCAACTCGGCCTGCGCCGGTTTGAGCGCCATCAGGAAGATGATGTCGCTGGCTCGATCGGGCTCGGCGCCGTTCATCGCAACCAGGTAGATCGGTTCTGGGGACAACGGGTTCGGGAACTCCCGGATCCGGGCGCCCAGCAGCTGGAAGAAGCGCGTGGCCAGCTCGCGTTCGCCGGGGCGGAAGTGCACCGCCAGGTGGGCGAGCGCGGTGGGAGTATTCGCCAGCGTGTTGAACGTTCTCGGTGCGTTTCCAGGCGATTCGGATGTCGGCACGGGCACTCCTGTTCGTTGCGGCGCCCACTCCGCGGTGAGCGGACGGCTCGGCCGTGAAATCAGTCCTGTGTACGACGCGCGATCACATCGCGACGTCGGTCGACGGAATTCGGGTCGGTGCCTTGACCCTGCGTGGCAGCCGCGACACACCGGTCGCGGCGCACCAGATGTCCATCGCCGTAGTACGCAGCGCACCCGCGACGCGCTCCACCCGCACGAGCTCACACGGACCCGACACCGACAAGGCCATCCGCGCGCGGACTCCCTCCGGGCCGATCGGCGCGGCCACGACCGTGATGCCGGGCATGCCCAGCTGCGCATCGATCGAGAGACCACCGGAGCGCCGCACGTGGGCGAGCTCGCGCTCCAACTGTTGGGCGCTGCGAATACCGCGCGGCGACGGCGGCGAGACGACCTCGTGCGGAAGTTCCTCCGGCGCCAGCCACGCGAGGAGCGCCCGACCGGGAGCGGTGTGCACCGCGGGGCTGCGCGTGCCGACCCCCCAGTTGGCGCCGCTGGCACCGACCCGTTCCAGGTGCACGACGTCGTCCTCGGACAGGGCGCTCAGATGCACCGACAGCCCCGTGGAGCGATGCAGGTCGCCGAGCACCAACGCCGCCGCGCGGTGAACCGGATCGTGTCGAGCGACGTGGGATCCGAGTTCGAAGACCCGGATTCCCAGCCCATAGCCGTAGCCGTCGCGCTCGACCCATCCGAAATCCACCAGGCGCTGCAAGATCCGGTGCGCGGATGACCGGGGAAGGCTGGATCGACGCGAGACCTGCGCCAGGGTGAGCCGCTGGTGCCCGCGGAGGAGCTCCAGCACCGAGACCATCCGGTCGATCATGGATGCGGGTGCGACCTGCGTCGTCTCCACGGAGCACCTCCGGCGTCGTCGCCTAGTACGGGTGATGAGTCGCCTGCCACTCATTGCTGGGAGAACTTGCCGCCGAGTAACGGAGTGGCAGAAACTGACACCTGCGAAGGTAGCTAGAAATTTGACGAAAGGCAATCATTAGATGAGGCCGGTGCACGACGACGCCCAGGATCCGCGGCGCACCTCCGGGCTCGGCGCCAGACGCCTGGACGTCTCCCGTACCGCGATGCGGATCTTCGGCGAGGACGGCGACACCTCGGCCATCGTCGAGCGGATCGCCGCCGAGGCCGGCGTCTCCGCGCGGACGTTCCACCGCTACTTCCCCGCCAAGGAAGACGTCGTCCGACCGGTGTTCGAGCGCAGCGCCGAGCTCACCAGCGCCGCTCTGCGCGCGGCACCGCGCGACGGCGATCCGGTCGACGTGCTGGTGGACGCCATGATGGCGCTGCTCGACGAGACACAACAGCGGATGACGCCGCAGCACCAGGTCTTCATGCAACTGGTCTCGGAGCTGCCCGAACTGCGGCTGCGCTGGCGTGAGACGGCCACAACCACGCAGGACGCGGTCCGGGAGTTCCTCGCCGGGCGCATCGATGCTGATCTCGATCCTCGATTGCAGGACCTGCCCTCGTCGCTGGTGGTGCACGCCGTGCACCACGTATTGGAGCTGTGGTTGCGCGGAGCGACGCCGGAGGAGCTGGACCCGCTGCTGCGCCGGGGGCTGCGCACGGTGTTCGACGGATTGCGGCTCCGCGAGACCGGGCGGGGACGGCGCGCCGGGTGACCGCGCAGGTGATGACGCGACTATCCTCTGCAGACGTGGTCGAGTCCTCCAGCAGCATCCGGTCCCGCGCCGACGCGCACCCGGAGCTGGAAACCGAGACCCTTCGCCTGGTCAACCTCATCGGCTACAGCGCACACGGGCGCACCTTCGCGCGGCGCTTCGCGCGCGCTACCGGCACCTCTCTTCCCGGTAGCGAACTGCGCGCGCTGATCGCACTGCGCCCCGGCTCCCCTACCCCAATCGGCGAGCTGGCCGCGGCGCTCAACCTCGACCTGGGGCAACTCAGCAGGCAGATCGCCACGCTGGTCGAATCCGGCTTGGTCCTGCGGGAACCCGACCCCACCGATCGCAGGCGAATGCTCGTCGGGCTCACCGAGGAGGGGACACGCCTGCTGCACCGGTGGCGGCGCGGATGGGTCCAGGACTATCTGGGCCCTGTCGGCGATCTGAGCTCCGATCAGCTCGGCGCACTCGCCGAATGGCTCGCGCACGTCGCCGACCGACTCTCCGAGGCACTGGGTGTGGAAGACTCCGGGCTCGGTTTGCCCATGGGCTGGCAACGTGCGGCCAAGGTCCCCCACCCCGAGCCGGCGTTGAAGGACTACCTGCGCGCAGTGGTGCGGTTGGCCGAGGTTGTGGGCCGCTCGCACGGTTTCGACGACATGCTGAGCGCGGTCGAAGCACCCGTGCGCCAGCACTCGTGGGTCACCCTTCGACTGATTGGCGCGCACGGTCCGATCGCGGTCTCCGAGCTTGCCGCCCGGATGGACATCGACGTGCCGCGCGCCAGCAAGCGCCTGCGCGAGCTACGCGAATACGGCCTGGTGGACCGCCGTCCCAGCGAACAGGACCGCCGGGTGGGCGTGGTCGAGGTGACCCCGCGCGGCGTCGACCTGATCGAACACGTCGAGGAGTTCCAGCTCAAGGGCTTCCGCCAGTCTCTCGGCCCTATCATCCGCGCCGACCGCACCCGCTGGACCCCGCCTATGATCACCCTCGTCTCCCGCCTCGCCACACAGGCGCAGACCGGAACGAGCTGATCCCTGGGTCAGGTCTGCGCGGCGGCGCGGCCTGCTCGTCGTCCGAAGAAACTCCCGTCGCCCAGCGAGATCCCACTGGCGTAACCGCCGGCCGCCAGACCTGCGGTCGTGCGACCGGCCGCGCGAAGACCGGGAATCGGCTGCCCATCCACGTCGAGCACGCCTCCGTCGACGTCCGTTCTCAGGCCTCCGAGCGGGAATCCGCCAGTGCGGCCACGCACGCCGTAGAGCCCGTACGGCGGGCGCAGCGGCCGGACCCAGCGTGTGGCCTTGCGGTGCACCGGATCTTGGCCGTTCTCAGCATGCCGGTTATACACCTCAAGCGTCGCCGCCAAGGCTCCGGCCGGGATGCCGGCTTCAGCTTCCAACTCTCCGATGTCCTCAGAGACCCACGATGGCTGCGGTGCGAGCAGGGCTGCGGCATCCCGAGCAGCCTCGGCCTCCTCGGCAGCCTGTTCGTCGACCAGGAGGAACCCCTGGCTGCCACGTCGAGCCAGGAGTTCCTCCCCGATTCGGCCGGGATAGGTGTCCTCGTTGATCACGCGGTCACCCCGCGCGTCCACGACGATGCCGCGGACCATGAGGCCGGGGTCGGTGTGTACTGCGGCCTCGCAGGCATGCAGGTGTTCGACATCGGCGCCCAATGCTTGCGCGGCGCGGACGGCCTGGCCGTCGTGTTCTTCGACCGCCGCGCCCGGACGCCCTGACAACGCGGGCACGTGGCGGTCGACCATGGCCGGATTGAACGCGAAACTCCCGGCGGCGAGCACAACCGAGCGCTGCGCGTGGATCGCGATCTCACGGCCGTAGTGGGTGGCGACCACACCGCGCACCCGGCCGTCGTTGGCGGTCACCAGGCGCTCGAATCGGGTGTCGTAGACCGCGCGCACGCCTGCCGTGAGCGCGGTCTCCACCAGTGGCTTCATCAGCATGTAGCCACCGCCGCGCTCACCGGTACGTTTGCCCGTCATCTGCGGAACGTGGCCACGTGGCGCCGGCGGCACGAGGCCATCGAACGGATGGGCGTTCTCCCCGCCGGAGTACATCAGTCCTTCATCCCCCGGCGGTTCCCAACCTGGCTTGCCGTAGAAGGTTTTCCGGAACGGCACGCCGCAGTCCACGAGCCAGTCGAAGTGCTCGACGCTGCGCTCGGCGTAGAGCGCGAGTTTGCGCTGATCGGCGCCGGTTCCCATCGCGGCAGCGAGGAAGGCATGCATGTTCTCGGGGGTGTCGGTGAACCCGCATGCCCGCTGTATCGCCGTGCCTCCGCCCAAGTAGATGAATCCGCCGGCCTGCGATGCTGCGCCGCCCCAGCCGGAGGTCCGTTCCACCACCAGCACGTCGGCACCGCTCACCGCAGCCGCGACGGCCGCGGCGGCTCCCGCGACACCGAATCCGACCACAACAACATCGGCATGCTCGTCCCACGACGCGAGTTCGGGTTCTCGTCGAGCGCTGGCAGGGCGGACACTGTCAGACACCTGGTCACCTCCCCTAGCTCAGAGTTGTTCGACGAGTTCGAGGACGTGGCCTTCCGGGTCCTGCACGAAGGCAACCTTCACGCCGACCTCGGGAATCTCCTTGGGCGGTTCGGTGACCGTGCCGCCGGCCTCCTCTGCTCTGCGCACGGTGTCCTCGATGTCGGCGGTCTGAAACCCCAGGACCGACGAGCCCGGTGTGGGTGCGGGCTTGCCCTTGAAGTGCAACAGGCCCAGTGACTGGTCCGTGCCACCCGGAGAGGTCATGAGGATTTCTGCAAGGGTGTCGAACTCGTACCGGGTGCGCTCCACTCGGCCGAGAACGGCCCTGTAGAAGGCGAACTCGGCATCGAGGTCGTTGACGACGATCTTGGTGAAGCCGTAGCGAGGTGAGTCGAGCACGGCGGTCCTCCCTGGAATTCAGCACGGCAGTTCTCCTGCACGCTGCCGCAGCCCCAGATCGCGGTGTGCCGACCGTCCCGCTCACCGGAATCCCACGAACAGAGCCCGATGAGCGGGACAACCCTTACCCCGTCGCGACGTTGGCTCGTAATCTCCGGCCCGCTTGTGCCACGCAGTCGCATCGAGCGGTTCTTCCAGGAGGTTCGAGATGGGTAAACGTGTCGTCTACGCGCGCAGCGTGCACGACGAGGCCGAGATCGATGCGGTGCTGGAGGTGCTGCGCGCCGGGCCCCTCGGCATGAAGATCGGCAAGAACGTCGCGGAGATGGAACAGCGCGTCGCCCAGCTCTACGGCAAACAGCTAGGAGTGATGTGCAACTCCGGTTCCTCGGCGATCTACCTCGCGGTCGAACTGCTCGATCTGCCCCGGGGATCGGAGGTCATCACCTCGCCGCTGACCTTCTCCACGGACGTCGCGCCGCTCGTGCGCGCCGGGCTGGTGCCGGTGTTCGCCGACGTCGAGCCCGACACCTACAACATCGACGTCGGCAAGATCGAGGAACTGATCACCGACAAGACCCGAGCGGTGCTCATCCCGAACCTCGCGGGCAACGCGCCGGACTGGGATGCCATCCGCGACATCGCCGACCGGCACGGGCTAAAGGTCATCGAGGACTCCTGCGACTGCATCGGCACCTCACTGCGCGGCACGCCCACCGGCCTGCGCAGCGACATCACCGTCACCAGCTTCGCGATGGCGCACATCATCACCTGCGCCGGCAACGGCGGCATGGTCTGTCTCAACGATGAGCAGCTGCGCGACAAAGCGCTGATGCTGCGCCGTTGGGGACGCCGTTCGGAGCCGCACCTCTTCGGGTCCGCGGGCACCGGCAGGATCTTCCGCGAGGATCTCGACGGCATCGCCTACGACAACGACTTCATCTTCGACCTGCTTCCCTGGAACTTCGAGCCCTCCGAGCTCGGGGCAGCTTTCGGCCTGCAGCAGTTGGCGAAACTCGAGAGGAACTACGCCCGCCGGGCCGAGATCTTCCGTGCGTACAACGACGCCTTCGGAACCTATCCCCACCTGTTCTCGCTCCCCCGGCAGCTCGCGGACTTCCACACCGCGTGGCTGTGCTACCCGGTCCTGGTCAAACCCAACGCCGGTTTCGAGCGCAGCGACCTGCAGGAAGCCCTCGAAGCTGCCGGTATCGATACCCGCACGGTCTGGAGCGGCAACGTCACCCGCCACCCCATGATGCGCGGCGTGACCTACCGGGTTCCCGAGAACGGGCTCCCGGTCGCCGACGAGGTCTTCCAGCGCGGCATGTCCCTGGGCATGAGCCACGGCACCACCGACGACGAGCTCCAGCACGTCGTCAGCAGCATCCACGACTTCGCGAAGCAGCACGCGTAACTTCGACCTCCGAGGATCAGCCCCCCGTGGACTCCCGCACGATGACCGTCGAGTTCACGTCGGGGGATTCCTCGGAGTCGACGGGCTTCCCCTCGGCGTGCAGCAGGGCCAGGTCGGCCCAGTAGCGACCCACGTTGACCGGGTCCAAGCGGATGCTGGAGATCGAGGGCAGGAACATCCCGGACAGCGGACTGTCATCGTGCCCGATCACCGCCAGATCTTCTGGCACGTCGAGACCGTCGCGGACCGCAGCGCCGATGACCGCGGCGGCCGCGTCGTCGTTGTAGGCGATCACGCCGGTGCGGCCCTGCGCTCTCCAGCGACGCACGGCGGTGCGCGCGGAGTCATCGCGGTGATCGACGGTCACCACGTCGATCTCCCCGGCGGCCTCCTCGGCGACGCGGGCGCGACGCCCGACCAACGGCGACAGACGGGGATCGGGGGACGCGGCGAAGGCCAACCGCTGGTGCCCGCGCGCCCGTAGGTGCTCGACCTGCAACCTCGGGCCCGCGGTGAACGCCGGAGACTCGAAGAAGCGATCCGCGTGCTCGGGGGTCGGGAAGACATCGGTGATCCCGCAGGCGCGCATGGAGGCGATCTCATCAGCGTCGAAGGGCGCGAAGCCCAGCACCACCGATGGCGAGAGCAGCTCCCAGAGCGGGCGCGTTCGCCCGACCTCGTGGCGGGTGTAGGTGACCAGCGAGTACCCGGCCTCGTCGAGCGCCAGCGACGCCTCCTCCAGGTGACGGCGCATGGTGAACTCGATCGGCCAATCGGGCAGCACCAGCAGGACCAGCCTGCTGCTGCCGCGACGCAGGGCCTGCGCCTGCTGATGCGGCCGGTACCCGAGCCTCTCGGCCTCGGCGAGCACGCGCTCGCGCGTGGCCTCCGAGATCGTCTGCCCCGGCGTGTTGTTCAGGACGAATCCCACCGTCGCGCGCGACACGCCCAGCGATCGCGCCACATCGGCCGCGGTCACCCGGCGCCGCGATGCGGAACCGCCCATCACGACCACCCTCACTTCCTTGCACGTGCTAGCCGGACCGACGGTAACAGTTTCAACTCGCGAACTCCGCACACTTGCACGTGCTAGTCCTCACAACTAACCTCTCGGCAACTACCACGTGCTAGCTCAGGCCCCTCGACACGGAGTCGCCATGAAGCCGCAGAACGACCCGGAAGCATCCGCTTCCTCCTCCACCCCCACCAAGGTGACGCCCCCACCTGATACACCGACCAGCGGCGGAGAGCCGACTCCCGTCTCCTCCCGCTACATCTGGCTCATGGTCGTCGCGCAGTTCGGCGTGTTCCTCGCACTCATCACACCGATCGCCGTCTCCCTCTCCATTCGCGTCGCCCAGCTCGCCCCCGGACACGAGGAATACCTGGGATACGTCACCGGGGCAGGCGCTGCGGTCTCGGTCCTGGTCGGACCGCTGCTCGGGGTCCTCTCGGACCGCACCCGCAGTCGGCTCGGCCGACGCAAGCCCTTCCTCATCGCCGGCCTGGTGCTCGGACCGATCTCACTGGTCGTGATCGCGCTGGCGCCCTCCATGATCGTGCTGGCGCTCGGCTGGATCATGAGCCAGGTGACGTGGGGGCTCGCCCTCGGCGGCCTCACCAACTCGATGGCCGACCGCGTCCCGGAACAGCAGCGCGGACGCCTCGCGGGGTTCGTCGGTTTCGTCAACCTGGTCGCCCCCGTGGCCGGCGTCGGCCTCAGCAGTGGCTTGGCCGGCAACAACCTCCTGCTGTTCGGCATCCCCGGCCTGCTCGGAGCCCTCCTGCTGGCCCCGTTCATCCTCTTCATCCCCGAGTCCGACAGCCGGAACATGCCCGACATGGGTCGGCTCTCGCCGGGCACGGTGCTCGGCAAGTACGTGTTCAACCCGGCACGCTACCCGGACTACTCGTTGAACCTCCTGGGGCGCGCGCTGTTCTACTTCGGACTCACCTTGTGCACCACGTTCACGGCCTTCTTCCTCGCTTCTCGGATGGGCGTGGGGGTGCAAAACGTGGCCGGCACGATGGCCGTGCTCTCCGCGCTCGGCGTGGTGGCCACCGCGATCGGTGCGCTGGGGAGCGGATTCCTGTCCGACCGCTTGCGGCGTCGCCGCGCCTTCGTCCTGGCGTCGGGGATCCTGTTCGGGCTCGGCTCGGTCGGGATGGCGCTGTCGCCGACCGTGCCGCTACTGTTCGCCTCCCAGCTCACCACGTCCCTGGCTCTCGGCATGTTCTCGTCGGTGGACCAGGCGCTGGCACTGGACGTGCTGCCGGAGCGCGCCACCAACGCGGGTCGGTTCATGGCCATCTTCGGCCTCACCGCCAGCATCCCGCAGTCCGTCGCGCCGCTGGTGGCCCCGGTCTTCCTGACGATCGGCGTCGCCGCGGGCCAGAAGAATTACCCCCTGCTGTTCGCGATCGCCGGCGCGTTCACCGTGCTCGGCGGCATCGTGATCACCCGAATCAGGTCAGTGCGTTGAGGAGTGGAGCGGTCTTGCCCATCGATCAGCAGGCGGGATTCATCACCGCGCCGTTCGGCGACTGGACCCGGCCCGGCACCGCGGCGCCGTACTTCCGCCGCGAGTTCCAGGCGCCGAGCGCCCCCGTCAGAGCCGTGTTGCAGGTCAGCGCGATCGGACTCGTCGAACCGCACCTCAACGGGTCCCCGGTCGGCGACGAGGTCCTCGCTCCCGGTTGGACGTCGTACCGGCACCGGCTGGCCGACTCGCACTACGACGTTACCGAGAGAATCGCCATGGGTCCCAACGTCATCGGAGCGATCCTCGGCGAGGGATGGGCCGTCGGGCGCCTGGGTTTCGAAGGACGGCGCAACCACTACAGCGACCGGCCCGCCTTGTTCCTCCGCCTCGAGCTCGACTACGGCGACCACACCGAGATCATTGGCAGCGACCAGGAGTTCCAAGTCTCCACCGGTGCCGTGCTGAGCAACGACCTCTACGACGGCGAAAGCCACGACGCCAGGCTGGAACCCCGCGGATGGGACCAACCCGGTTTCGACGCCGCCAAGTGGAGCCCAGCCGAGCCCTTCGAGTGGAACCTCGACGCTCTCATCGACACGGGCGCACCGCCGATCCGCCGGATCGAGGAGATCGATCCGGTCGACGTGGCGACGAGCCCGAGTGGCAAGACGATCCTCGACTTCGGACAGAACATCTCGGGCCGCGTGCGCTTCACCGTCACCGGCAAGGCCGGCCAAACGGTTCAGCTGCGGCATGCCGAGGTCTGCACCGGCGGCGAGATCGACACCGAAACCCTGCGCACGGCCGTCGCCACCGACCGCTACGTGCTGCGCGGCGGAGGGACCGAGACGTGGGAGCCGAGGTTCACCTTCCACGGGTTCCGCTACGTCGAGCTCGGCGGCGATGTCGAGCCCGACAAACTGCGCGCCGTCGTGCTCCACAGCGACATGCCCCGCACCGGGTGGTTGGAGACCTCCGACGACCGGTTGAACCGGTTGCACGCCAACGCCGTCTGGTCCATGCGGGACAACTTCGTCGGTGTTCCCACCGACTGCCCGCAACGCGATGAGCGGCTGGGCTGGACCGGTGATCTCAACGCGTTCGCGCCCGCGGCGAGCTTCCTGCACGACGTGCGCGGCGTGCTCGGTTCGTGGCTGGCCGATCTGGCCGCCGAGCAGCGGGAGAAGGGGTACGTGCCGTGGGTCGTGCCCGACGTGCTCTCGACGCCGTCACCCCCGACGGCGTTGTGGAGCGACGTCGCCGTCAGCCTCCCCTGGGCCCTCTACCGCGAGTACGGCGACGCGGAGATCCTCCGCCGGAGCTACCCGTCGATGACGACGTTCATCCGGGACGTGGCCGACCGGCTCGACGACAACGACTTGTGGAGCACCGGTTTCCAGTTCGGTGACTGGCTCGACCCCGATGCCCCGATGGACAACCCCGCCGGCGGCAAGACCGACCGGCACCTGGTGGCGCAGGCGTTCCTGTGCAAGACCACGCGCGAGATGGCGCTGGCCGCCGAAGTCCTGGGCGAGGACACGACCGAGTTCGCGCAGCTCGCCGACCGGGTGCGCACCGCGTTCCGCCGCGAGTACGTCACCCCGTCAGGACGGATCTCCGGGGAGACCGCGACCGCCTACGCACTGGCGATCCGCTTCGGCATCCTCGATGACGACCAGCGGACCACGGCGGGCGACCGACTCGCCGAGCTGGTCGCCAAGGACGGCTACCGGATCGCCACCGGCTTCGCCGGGACGCCGCACGTCACCGCAGCCCTGTCGGAGACCGGGCACCTGGAAGAGGCCTACCTGCTGCTCACCGAGACCGGCTGTCCCTCGTTCCTCTACCCCGTGACCATGGGTGCGACGACGATCTGGGAACGATGGGACTCCATCCGCCCGGACGGAACCATCAACCCCTCCGGCATGACCTCGCTCAACCACTACGCGCTCGGCGCCGTGGTGGACTGGATGCACCGGGTCATCGGCGGCCTGGAAGCGGATGAACCGGGCTACCGCAGCATGATCATCGCGCCGCAGCCCGGCGGTGGTCTCACCCGCGCGAAGGTCGATCACGACACCCCGCACGGCCGTGCGTCCGTGGCCTGGCGCATCACTGACCAGCGGATGCGCGTGGAGGTGAGCATCCCCGCGGGCACCACGGCCACCGTGGTGCTTCCCCTCGACCCGGAGGCGCGCGTCGAGCGCGTGGCCGGAGGTGAGCACCTCTGGGAGTACGCCCTTCCCGAGGACGTCTCGGCCGAGCGACACACGATGGACACCCCGTTGCAGACGCTCGCGAAAGACCCCGCCGTCTGGCGAGACCTCACGGCCGTGTTCGCCGAGCACCTGCCGGGCATCCCCATCGACGGCACCGCACCCGAAGCCGCGGGCATCTCGCTGAACGGCCTCCTGCAGCACATCCCGGGCGCCTCCCCCGACTTCGAGTCGGACCTCCGCGACGCACTCGGCCACCAGAAAGGACGATCATGACCGACTCGACGCGTCTCTCCCTCGACCAGAAGGCCGCCCTGCTGTCAGGGCAGGACTTCGCACACACCAAGCCCGTCGACGAGGCAGGCGTTCCCGCCCTCACGCTCGTCGACGGTCCGCACGGGCTCCGCGTCCAAGACGCCGACCAGGACCACCTCGGGGTGCACGAAAGCCGACCTGCCACCTGCTTCCCACCGGCGGTCGCCGTCGGATCCAGCTGGGACCCCGACGTCGCCGGCAGCGTGGGCGAGGCCGTGGGCCGCGAAGCCCGGGCCGCCGGGGTGGCGGTCAACCTCGGACCAGGCGTCAACATCAAGCGCTCCCCGCTGTGCGGCCGCAACTTCGAGTACTACTCAGAGGATCCGCTGCTGTCCGGTGTGCTCGGTACGGCTCATGTCCGCGCGCTTCAGAGCCAGGGCGTCGGGGCCTCCGTCAAGCACTTCGCGGCCAACAACCAGGAGACCGAGCGCATGCACGTCAGCGCCGAGGTCGACGAACGCACCCTGCGCGAGATCTACCTCCCGGCCTTCGAACGCGTCGTCACCCAGGCCGACCCCGCGACGGTGATGTGCTCCTACAACCGCATCAACGGCGTCGCCGCGTCCCAGAACCGGTGGCTCCTGACGGAGGTCCTGCGCGACGAGTGGGGGTTCGAGGGCGTCGTGATCTCCGACTGGGGCGCCGTCTACGACAAGCTCGCCTCGCTCCTGGCCGGGCTCGACCTGGAGATGCCGGGATCCGGCGGTAAGAACGACGTCCGGCTCGTCGAGGCCGTCTGCAGCGGAGAGGTCCCCGAATCCCGCGTCGACGAGGCCGTCCAGCGCGTCCTCACCCTCACGCGGCACCACACCGAGCCCACCGGTCGATTCGACGCGGACGAACACCACGCTCTAGCGCGCCGCCTGGCCGCGGAATGCGCCGTGCTGCTCAAGAACGACCGGCAGAGCCTTCCGCTCGCCCATGACGCCGAGGTGGCGGTGATCGGCGAGTTCGCCCGTGCTCCGCGATTCCAGGGAGGCGGCAGCTCGCACATCAACCCCACGCGCGTGCAGAGCGCTCTGGACTCCCTGCGCGAGCTCGGCACGAACGTCACCTACGCACCCGGGTTCCACCTCGACGGCTCGCCGGACGAGTCGCTCAGGTCGGAAGCCGTCAGCGCGGCCAGGGCCGCCGATGTCGCGGTCGTCTTCGCCGGACTCCCCGATGCTCACGAGTCCGAGGGCTACGATCGGGACACCCTCGATCTGCCCGCGGATCAGATCGCCACGATCCGGGCAGTGGCGGACGCCGCCGCCCGCACGGTCGTGGTCCTCTCGCACGGCGGAGTCGTCTCCCTGGAGGGGTGGCACGACGACGTCGACGCCATCCTCGACGGGTTCCTGCTGGGCCAGGCCGGCGGTGGTGCACTCGCGGACCTGCTGCGCGGCGAGGTGAACCCGTCCGGCCACCTGGCGGAGAGCATCCCCCTACGCCTCCAGGACAACCCGACATACCTCAACTTCCCCGGGGAGCAGGGCCACGTCCGGTACGGCGAAGGTGTCATGGTTGGCTACCGCTACTACGAGACCGCGCAGGTCCCGGTCCGGTACCCGTTCGGCCACGGGCTGTCCTACACGACCTTCGAGACCGTCGATCTGACGGTGACCACGACCGGCCCGGACACCGCAACGGCTTCGATCACCGTCACCAACACCGGCAGCCGTGCCGGCAAGCACGTCGTCCAGCTCTACGTCGCCACGGACGCAGGCCCCGTGCGCCGCCCGGCCCGCGAGCTGCGCGCCTTCACCAAGGTCGCGCTCGAACCGGGCCAGACCCGCACCGTTGAGCTGGAGCTGGACTCCCGCGCCTTCGCCTACTACGACGTCGAAGCCGGCCGCTGGGTGACCGCCCCGGGCGACTACGCGATCCAGGTCGGCCGCAGCGCGGCTGACGTGGTCGCGGAGCAGCGCATCTCGCTCGACGGCGAGGTGATCCGCAAGGAGCTCACCCTCGACTCGACGGTCCGGGAGTGGTTCGGGCATCCCGACGTCGGCCCGCGATTCCTGGACCGGATCGCCGCAGGAATGGGCGAGCAGCAGGCGCACGACCCCGACCGGAGCACCGGCGAGCTGCGCATGATCGATTCCCTTCCCCTGCACCAGTTCCTGAACTTCCTCGAAGGCTTCGGCGGCGGTGTTCCCGCTGAGGAGATCGAGGAGCTCATCCAGCTCAGCAAGACCACCGACTGACGATCAGGAGCCCACATGCAACGCTTCACCAACCGCAAGGTGCTTCTCACCGGGGGCGCGTCAGGGATCGGCCGCGCCACGGTCCTGCGACTGCTCGCCGAAGGCGCCGACGTCGTCGCGGCCGACATCTCCGAGGAGGGCCTGGCAGGCACCACCGAGCACGCCGTGCAGGCCGGTACCGATTCCCGCCTTTCCACGGTGGTCCTCGACATCGCCGACGAAGCCGCCGTGGATCAGGCGGTGCTCAACGCCGTCGAGCGCTTAGGCGGCCTCGACGTGCTGGTCAACGCCGCGGGGATGCTGCGCGGCGGCCACACCCACGAGTTCTCCCTGGACTTGTGGAACCACATCCTCGCCGTCAACGCGACCGGCACGTTCCTGCTGACCAGGGCCGCGCTGCCCGCGCTGCTCGACAGCGGACGCGGAGTGATCGTCAACTTCAGCTCCACCTCGGCGAGCTTCGCGCACCCGTTCATGGCCGCCTACTCGGCCAGCAAGGGCGCGGTGGAGTCCTTCACCCACGCCATCGCCCTCGAATACGCCAAGCGAGGCCTGCGCGCGGTCTCGATCAAGCCGGGCAGCATCTCGAGCGGTATCACCAACAACATCTACGAGTACATGCCCGTCGACACCGATTGGTCGCTGATGAGCAAGCTCAGCCCGGCCCTCGGTGACGGCTTCGCCGACCCTGAAGCCGTGGCAGGCGTAGTCGCCACGCTAGCCTCCGACGACGGAGCCTTCATCACCGGCACCGAAATCCGTATCGACGGCGGCACCCACGCCTGAACCACGTGGGGGCACGACGCTGGAGATCTGGTTGTCGCCAGACGACCTCGCCGAACTTGACGCGCAGTTCTCAGCGCCAAATCGGGTGACACCGGTGGAGTCCTCTGAACATGTTGGAGCTTGTCGGCACCCAGAGAACTCGGTGATCCCGTGTCGCTGCGACCGCTCTTGACGCCTTGGCCGTGCGAAATCCGGACGTCTTCGATCTCAAGGCCCAAGCCGAGTCCACCAGGATGGCCGCGATCTTCTCGGCTACCGGTGTGCGACCAAATGGATCTCTTGGTGGGCATTTGAGATTCGACACTCAGGCCGATTCCCGCATCAATCAGCCGGGGTACCACGCCTTCACCTCGGCGGTGCTGTGGAAGCTCGCGGGATGAGAGTCGGGGCGCTCACCGCGGTTTCACCCCTCGCCGCCCCGTCGTCGAGGACGAGGCTCAATGCGTCGGCGGCGATCTGCCGGAACGGCACCCGCACGGTGGTCAGCGGCACCGGCAGCCTGCTGACCACCGGGATGTCGTTGTAGCCGACGATCGACACGTCCCTCGGCACCTCCAGGCCCAGCGCGTGCGCGGCGTCTACGGCGGCCTGTACTCCCGATCGGCCGTGGCCGAGGCGCTGGTGGAGGCGTTCGGGCAGGACACTAGGGAGGAACGACCGGGCGACGGGCGCACCGCCCTGTTCGCGCTCACGATCGACGCCGACGGGTGCCTGATCGAGAACGGCGCGACCCTGTCGGCCTGCGCATGGACACTGGGGAAGCTGACGTCCTCCAGGCTGGATCCCAACACCCTCGACGGGTTCGACGAGGAGGAACGGGCATTCGCCGAGGCGATGGACAAGCTGGTGCCGCCGGAACGTCGCTCCTCCACCGACGAAGAACACGACGGCAAGACGACCTCCGGCCCGTTCGATCGAGTCGTGCGCGCCTTCGGCGACCGCTTGAAGTCCGCGGGCATTGATGCGTGGAGCGCCGGAGCCGAAGCCGCGGGCACGGCTGTCAAAACAGCGACGGAGACCGCCGTGGGCCCGGTTCTCGGCGGTGTCGCCGGTGCCGCTGCGGGAGCGTTCACCGAGAGCGTGCTCGGCCCGGGCGACGCTGCGGACGACGGTGCTGGGTCCGAGACCGCCACCGCGCAACCGAGCGCACCTCGCCTTCTCGTCACCGCCTCGGCACTGCACGATTTCGTCGCCGAGATGGCCGCAGCGCTGGGCGTGCGCGATTCCCTCTACCCCACCGGAGTGCGCGTCCGGTGCCGTGCGATACCGATCCGCGACGACTCCGCCGATCAGGACTTCCTCAACAGCCACATCTCCAACGACCTCAGCCATGTCGCGGACGCGGTGGCCAGGGACGACATGGGCGCTGCCTTGCGGAACTACCTGACCGACGAGAGCGCGCTCGACACGGCGCGCCGGGTTGACGTCCGGGCGCACCCGGACGCGGTGATCGCCGGTGTCGAACCTCAGCACGTCCCGGCCGCGCGGTGGCCCGGCGACCCGGGCAAGCCGCTCGTGCTCAGTCAGCAGTTCGCCGTCAACCGCGTCGTCAGCGAGCTCAAGGACGACGCAGGGCTGTTCTCGGTGAACGGTCCGCCGGGCACGGGCAAGACCACGTTGCTGCGCGACGTGCTCTCCGCGATCGTCCTCGAGCGGGCGGACCGGCTCGCCGAACTCGCGTCCCCGTCGGAGGGTTTCACCGAGCGGCTCGAACTCGTTCCGGTCGGGCCGAAGAAGATCCCCACGCCGGTCCATGGCGTGTCCTGCGCGTTGAGCGGCTTCGAGATCGTCCTCGCCACTGCCACCAACGACGCGGCGAAGAACGTGACCGCTGAGGTGCCCGGGATCGACGCCGTGCGCGGATACACCGACGAAGCTCTCGACGCCGACTACTTCACCGACCTGGCCTCGCACGTCCTCGACGCCGAGGCGTGGGGGTTGGTCGCGGCAACGCTCGGCAGTCTCAAGTACCGCAACACGTTCGCCAAGCGCTTCTGGTGGGGCAACTACAGGACCTCGCGGAACCAGGACTCCCAGGACGCTGAGCCATCGGACGCCGTGGGCATGTACCAGCAGCTCAAGGAATCCGCCCACGATCCCGACGCGGTCGACGACTGGGACACCGCAGTCGCCGAGTTTCGCCGTGCCCGCGAGGAAGTGGAGCGCCTCGCCCAGACGCGGCAGCACGCCGCTGACGCGATCACCGCGGAAAGCAAGTGCCGTCGGCGCTGGGATGAGGCCAAGAGGGCGTTCGCCGACGCCGACGCGTTGTGCGCCCTCGTGAGAAAGGACTTGGCGACCAGCGACGCCGAGGCGAAGCATGCCGACCGGGTGTTCCGCGACACCGACGACGACTACGAGAGCCACCTCCGGCACCGGCCGGGATTATGGGTCACGTTGGCCACGTGGTTCCGCGCACCGCGCGAATGGCAGGCCAAGCACGAGGGTCTCGAGGAGGCTCGGGATGCGGCGAAGAAGAAGCTCCGCGACGCCGAAGGGACGCAGGAACGACTCCAGCAGCGACTGAGCGCGAAACTGACCGAGCTGCAGAAGGCTGAAGACGCACGCGCCGCGGCCTCGTACGAGCTCGACCTGGCTCAGGGCAAGGTGACTCAGGCGCGCGACCGATGGCCCGGCCATGTGCCGATCCCCGACGATTTCTCCGGCGACGACGAGTTCCAGAAGTGCGCGCCGTGGTCCGACGAGGAGTACGTCACGGCCCGCAACCGGCTCTTCCTGAAGGCGCTGCGATTGCACCGCGCCTTCATCCTGCACTCCAGCAACCGGATCCGCAGCAACCTCAGCGTCATGACCGAGATCCTGCAGGGCAACGCCAAGCCCTCCTCGGCAGCGAGATTGGCGGCCTGGCAGTCCTTGTTCCTGGTCGTGCCGATGATCTCGACGACGTTCGCCTCACTGCCTCGCCTGTTCAACGGTCTCGGGCGCGAGAGCCTGGGCTGGCTCCTCGTCGACGAAGCAGGCCAGGCCACCCCGCAGCAGGTGGTCGGCGGTATGTGGCGCTGCCAACGGGCGGTCGTGGTGGGAGATCCGCAGCAGCTTGAGCCGATCGTGACGCTGCCGACCTCGGCACAACACGCGCTGCGCCGTCATCACCAGGTCGACGAGCAATGGACTCCGGAGACGACCTCGGCTCAGGGCGTGGCCGACAGGCTCACCCGTCACGGGACCGCGCTGCCCCTCCAGGACAGCGACGAGCAGGTCTGGGTGGGCGCTCCGCTGCGCGTCCACCGACGTTGCGACCGACCGATGTTCGAAGTGTCGAACGACATCGCCTACGGCGGAACGCTCATGGTCTACGGAACCCAGCACACTGGTCAGTTCCCGGACGAAAACCGCTGGATCGACGTCCGAAGCCAGATCTCCACCGGCCACTGGGTTGGCGATGAGGGAAACGCGCTCACCGATCTGTTCGAGCAACTGGTGGCGCAGGAAGTCGACCTGGATGACGTCCGGGTGATCAGTCCGTTCCGCGACGTCGTCAGAGGAGCCAAGAACCGGCTCAGCGCGCACGTCGGCCCTGAGTTCGCGAAGCGCAACGTGGGGACCGTGCACACCGTGCAGGGCAAGGAGTCCGACGTCATCGTCCTCGTGCTGGGGAGCGCTCCGAAAAGCCCCGGCGCACGGCTGTGGGCGGCCGAACGCCCGAACCTGCTCAACGTAGCGGTCTCCAGGGCCAAACGACGGTTCTACGTCGTCGGCAATAGACAGCTCTGGAAGGATCTCCGCTTCTTCGATCGGCTCGCTGCGTCGCTCCCCGTTCACGAGTGGCGGTGAGGCGCTCGCGCACAAGTGGTGTCGCCGCGGCCGCCTGATCGAAACATCTGACACCAGCACGAGGGAGATCAAGGCGAGCATGGGATCAGCCAGGTTACGTGTGTTCGAGTACGAGGCGACCGGCAGTCGGTCCCCGAAGTTGAAGGGGACTCCTACACAGGTCGGCAAAGATTTCCTGATCCCGGTGAACCTCGCCTCAGTGATCAAGACAAACGCCCTGGCCACCCCGCTGAAGAGCGCCAAACTCGACTACCGGACAAGGCGAAGCGAGCTTCAACTGTTGACCTCGTTCCTTGCGGACGAGGCCAACGCGATCAGACTCCGCAGGGCCGAGTTCAGTTCGAGCGCACACCACATCCAACGTTTCGTCAGCGAGTCCGGCGGGCTTGGCGTGCTCACCGCAGTAGTCCAAGCATGCTGGAATTGGAGTACGGGACACGGCCCCGTCCACAACGTCGACGTGATCAATGGAGCGCTGGCAAAGCAGTACAGGAGCGGGAACGGATCGCGGCCAGACCTGCTGTTCGACCTCGGCTTGAAACGCATGCTCGCGGGCGAAGCACGGGGCCGATCGAACAACCCGCATCGCTTGGTCACCTCGAAGCAGTACCAACGACTCGAAAGCTTGCTGCCCTGGAGCGCAAGCACCGGCACCCCGCTGTTGATGACCTGGGCATATTTCACCGACACTGAAACCGTTGTCGATCTCTTCGTGCCACGTGATCCGGGAGGGCGCGCCTTCACGCCGTTCACATCCGAGACGTGGTCGGGAACAACGAATCCCAACGTGAAAAGCCTGTCATCGTTCCTCACACCGTGGTGGCCGGAGGAGTCGAACGAAGTCCGTCATCGTAACAGCGGGCCGGAGGGCACCTTCACCATGGCGGCTCAGGAGCTACACCGGTTTGAATCCGAGCTCTTCCACTCAGCCGAAGAGGAAGACTCGGTCGGGTTTGCGGGGCGGAACCTACGGGGAGGCTGGGTGCCCACTGACCTGTTTCGCCGCGGACCGGGAAGGCTATTCCTGGGAGTGCTCAACGAGCAGCTCAGGCCCTCGGAGACCGCAGACATCATGCCCGAAATGCAAACCCGCTACGAACGTTACAGCGACGGATGGTTGGCCACCCGCCCCACCGTCGCTATCGGCGGCCGCATTGTCGTCGTCCACGACCCGTACGGAGCAACCGGCTGGGATCTTCTTCGGCTGTAGACGCGCGGCCACGGCATGGCCGCCGGCACCGGTGCACCGATTGAGATCGTGCAGCCGGTTCAGGGACACATCGGGACACCCAGCAACACCCGTCCCACCACGCACCCAACCCCTGTTCCTGCAGTTCAGAAGACCCGACGACCTGTCCCGTCCGGGTGTCCCAGATGGACTAGAGCTGGGACACCCGGGACAGCAAAAAGCCCTCTGCTTCAGGCTGTTTCGGGAAGCAGAAGCCGTGTGGTTAGTGCGCAACTCCCCCCTCGGACACAAAAATGCGTGCAATTTCACCGACGCACGGCAGACACTTTGGGACCGCAGCGATCGCTTGATCGCTGCGGTGTTGCTGCGTTCACCAACCACCCGCTGAGGCGGTCGGCGCCGTGAACGAGCAGATCATCAGCAGGCGCCGACGTTCGTCGACTACATCCCCGAGGTCGCCAAGGCCGTTTCCCCCGGCACCAAGCATGTGTAGGGCACCTACTGGAACCGCATCCTCCAACACTGGGGACACCGACACCTCGACGAACCCACCACCCTCGAAATCCAGCAGCTCGCCGAAACCATCAGCTCACAGGTTGTCGTGCGCCGCAACGCCCGCGGTGGACGCGGCGCCGCCGAGCACTTCATCACCGCCATCCGCTGCCTCTACAACCACGCCGTCGCCGACAAGCTCATCACCGAAAGCGACAACCCGGCCAAGAACGCCACCAAGCCCCGACGGCTCGCCAGCGCCCGCCGAGGACTACCGGACAACCGGCTCAACGAAATCAACCACATCGCCGCCACCACCGGCGACGACCCCCGCACTCGACACCCTCGTCCTGCGCCTGCACATCGAAACCGCCCTCCGAGTGGCACGCCATCGGCGTTCGAACGTAGGTTCTCTGGTGCGTGCTCCCAGCCGGACCTGGTGCTGACCGACCGGATCGGAGGCGTGGCGTCAACGGTTTCGAAGTGCGTAGCGCCTTTCGGCGTAGGCCAGATCGTCACGCCACAGCCTGGCTGCTCTCCGCTTCATGATCGGGCGAAGCGCTCCCGCGGCTCGCCGAGCGACCGCGAATCCCGGTCGAGTGGAATCGGCGATCACCGCCTCGACGACGGCGGTCCGGAAGCGGCCGTCGGCTCCCCGGCCCAGCGGTGTCGCATGTGTCTCGACCACGCTTCCCACGCCTTCGCCCTCGACGATGCGCATTACCACCGTCCTGGGCTCCGGGCAGACGAACTCGGCGCGCACCGGAACGCCGAACTGGCCGGCGACGCGGAAGGTCACCTCCACCAGGAACCGGTCCTGAGACTCGTCGTCCAGGACGGGCGGCGGAGCGCTGAGGACCGTCAGGCGGGTGAACGAGTAAGGGTGGAACCAGGCCCCGTGCCAGGGGTCCAAGCGGTTGGCGACGATGTCCGAGGGTTCGCACGCCCCGGCCATCGAGGCCACCGCTACGACGCCGGAAGCCGCGGGTGGCCGCGCGGCGATGACGGGTGTGTCCAGGGGCTCCTCTCCACCGACGTGATCCAGCCGAACCCACGCGAGAACCCCGTCGTCGTGACACGGCAGCGGTTTCCAACCCCGGCCCGCGCCCGGGCCCACGCGGAGCCCGTGCCATCTGCACACCAGTGAATCGCAGTCCACAGTGGCCTGGCTCAGCGGTGCGCCCAGGTGCGGGCAGGTCCCCGGGCCGACGCGGAGGGCCCCTGCCGAGTCGCGCCAGGCGACCAGTTCGATCCCGGCGACCTGGAAACCGCGGGGTCTCCTGGTGTCGATCTCCCGGCTGGCGGCCAAGACGTACCAGTTCCCGGACTGTCTGGTTTCTGCTCGCTTGAGCGCGGCGTCGATGATCGCCGGTTCGGCGTCGCGGTAGGTGGGCGCCTGGTCGGCCCACTGGCTCTCGACGACCGGTTGCACCGGCCAGTTCTGCGGCCAACGCCGTTGCAGCGCGCGCCAGGTCGTCATCGCGTGCCCTCCTTCACTCGCGTGGTGAGCCAGCGCAGCGCCGCCGTTCGCCCTGCTGTCGGTACCGAGAACAGGTCGTGGCCGCGCAATCCCCACCTCGCCAACAGGTGGTTGGCGGCGTGCCAACCGGTCGTGGCCGCACGCTCCATCAACGCCACCGGCAGGTCGATCCGCACCCCGTCGCCGGCCAGCACCAGACCGGGGTGCGGGGTCGCGACGAGGGGCCGCCGGGCGAAATCCCCCACCCCGAACAACGGGCAGTCCTCGCGCCAGAGGAACGATTCGGCGGCGATGCCGGACCGTGCGGTCTCCGGGTAGATCTCGTGCAAGCGGCGCAGCAGGTCCCGGCGCAACCGCTGGGTGCACGCCTCCTGCCCGACTCCGGGGTCCGCGGGTATTCCGTAGGCGTGCAGCTCGACGGTCGAGCCCCCGCGGCGCGCCGACCAGTCCTGCGCGTCGCGGTCGTAGCGGTCGAGCACGCTGATGTTGTCCAGCGGCGTCCGGCCTGCCGTGCCCAGGAATGCGGGGCGGTGAGGCGCGACGGGTTCGTCGAGCCAGAGGCGCTGGACGAAGAACGGCGGAGCCGATCGCAAGCTCCGCACCGATTCGGTCCAGTGCGGTGCGTGCAGGTCCGGGGACGCGTCCACCACCTCGCGAAGGCCGGGCACGTCGGCGGCCAGGACCACGCCGTTCACCGCGTCGGTGTTCCCGGCGTCGTCATGCACCCGGAACGACCGCCCGCCGTCCACGAGATCGATGCGCTGGACGGTTGTGCCGACCCGGAATTCGACGCCGCGGGCGGTCAAGTACTTGTGCAGCGGTGTCCACAGACTGCGGTCGAACCCCGCGTCCGGGACGTCGAAGAGGATTCCCTCGTTGGAACCGAGGAAGTAGATGTGGAACATCGCGGCCAGCTCCGCGGCCGACATCTGAGAGGGGTGCGCGAAGAAGCTTCGCGAGAAGACCTCGAACGCCAGGTGCCGGGCGGCAGGCGGGAAGTTGATCGACCTCAGGAAGCTCTCGGCGTCGACGTGGTCCAGCCTGTGGTAGATGCCGGGCACGGTGACGTTGCCGAGCGGTGCGGCGGCGCGGGGATCCAAGCGGAGCAGGTCCCGTTTGCGGAAGGTCGGACTGCGCAGTGCGAAGGCGACCGCGTTCCACGGCGGGTTTCGAGGCAGGCCGCGGAAGCTGTCCAGGCGTCCGCGCGAGTCGATCAGGGGGTAGTCGTCCAGCGCGGTCAACCTCTCCAGGCCGGGGTCAGCGCGTCGTAGCAGCAGGCGCAGGTTGTAGTACTGGCGGAAGAAGGCGTGAAAACCGCGGCTCATGGCGACCTGCCCGCCGTCGCCGAGCTGTTCGGTCCAACCGCCTGCCCTGCCGCCCAGGTAGGACTCGCGCTCGATGAGCCGAACTTCGACGCCGCGTTCGACGAGTCCGGTCGCCGCGCAGAGCCCGGCGATTCCGCCCCCGACGACGACCACTCGCGGTCTGCCCGCTCGTTCGACCGGATGCGTGCTCGCGCGGGGTCCCGGGTGGCGGACGATCCTGCGATCCTTGGCGATCTCACCGCTCATCTCGACCTCGGCCCGACTCCACCGGGCGCTCGGCGACGAAGGTGTGCACGATCCGCCGCTGCCAGCCCGTCATGGTCGCGGTGCGCACCGCCGTGAACCCCGCCTCGGCCAATCTGCGGCGGAAGCGCCCCACCCCGTCGAACTCCGCAACGCTGCGCCGCAGGTATCGGAACAGCGCGGTGTCACCGGTGGCTGCGAACCCGGAGGGGATGATCACGCCGCAGCACACCGCCTGCCACGTCGCCCGCGCCAGGAGCGAGTCTTGAACGGAGTACTCGTGGACGCCCAGCGCGCCGCCGGGCCGGAGCAGCGCCCGCAAGGCGCGCAGCCGTGCGTCCGGATCGGTCACGTTGCGGATCAGGTACGCGGCGAGGATCCCGTCGAACGGTCCGCGCACACCTGCTTCGGCCGGCGATTCGATCGGGGCGTGCGCGAACCGCACCGACTCCGGCCAGTCCTTCCGCCGCGCGCGCGACAGCATCTCCGCCGACGCGTCCACCCCCACGATCTCCGCGTGCGGGTACACCTCCAGCAGCGCCGCGGTCGATGCTCCCGTCCCGCACCCGGCGTCGAGCAGCCGCAAGCCAGATCCCGCCCCGGGCAAGCACATCCGGCGCGCCGAGGAGCGGAGGTGTCGGTGGTAGCCGGGGTTGGCCGCCACCAGCCGGTCGTAGGAACCCGCGGCGCGGTCGAAGGCCTCGGTCACAGCAGGGCCGCGCGTGCCGATCTCGCCTGGCTTCACGGCGCTTCCCCTCCCCTCTGCGGTGGCGTTCTCGCGCCCCGCTGGCGTTCCCAGAGCAGCAGCACGGAAGTCACCAGCGAGAACCCGAAGAGGAAGTCCTCGACGGGGATGTCCCACGGGAACCGCACACCGCTGAGGTGTTCCGCCGCGTAGATGACGGTGGGCTCGTCGAGCCTGGTGAGCAGGCCGTCGACCGGGATCTGGAAACCGAGCACGATGACCGTGGTCAGCCAGTAGCTCGGTTTGGCGAACAGCCCGGTGCGCAGCACAGCGGCCTCCCACACCAGCACGATCAGGACCGAGAGCACTGCGGGCACGGTGTAACCGATGCCGATCACGATGCACGCTCCTTCCGCGCCGGTGAGCTCCCCGTCCGGCGGAAGGCGGCCAGCAGCGCCTCGACGCAGCCGAAGGTCAGCAGGGCGCAGAGCGGGATCACCGCGAAGAACAGCACTTCCTCCAGCGGCAGGTGACCGAGCACTTCCACCCCGGAGACCCGGCGCGCGTCGAACGACCACACCCCAGCCGCGATGGCCACCGCATCCCAGACCAGGAACACCGCCGCGACCGGCAGAACACTCCTGATCGCCCGTCGCGGCCTGCGGTAGACCCTGGCCCCGAGGAATTCCAGCGGAGCTGTGATGGCCACGCACATGGCGAGGATGAGCAGGTAGCGCAGCTGATCAGGTTCCATGGCCCGCCTCCGGATGGTGGTCGTCCCGCTCCCCGGTGCTCGCGCCTCTCCCGATCGGTGGTCCGATCATGCGATCTCCCCTGCCCGCTCGGCCGGGCCGCGGTGCGCCCCTCGACTGCCGGGCCAGCGCCGCGCGGAGAAGGCCGGCGGCCGCGACCCGGCCCCGACGCCACCTGCCGACCACCGCGCGGCTGTGGAACACCGCGAAGTCCTGCTCCTCGATGCGGTCCAGGATCTCGGCGTAGAGGGTGCACGCGGTCTCGATGCAGGGGCGCGAAACCGGTTCCAGCAACTCGATCCCCTTCCGCGCGAACCGGTAGACCTCCCTGGCGGCGGCGTGTTGCTCTGCCAGGGCCCGGCGAACGCGCGGGTCAGTGCGCCGGTGCTGCCTGCACCAGGTGAGCAGTTCCCGGTCCACGCCGTGCGCGGCCAGCTCATCGGCCGGCAGGTAAACCCGGTCGCGGTCCAGGTCCTCGGCTACGTCTCGCAGGAAGTTGGTCAGCTGGAAGGCCTTCCCCAGCGCCGCAGCGTGCGGAGCCGCGTGCTCAGGCGGGCCCGTGGTGCCCAGCACCGGCAGGAGTTGCAGCCCGATGGCCTCGGCCGAGCCGCGCATGTACCGGTCCAAGGCTGCTCGATCCGGGTAGTCGGTCACCGAGAGGTCTGTGCGCATGGACGTCAGGAAGTCCTCGAACAGGCTTCGGTGCAGCCCGTAGCGCCGTGCGGTGTCCACCACCGGGGCGATCAGTTGGTCCCGGCTGCTCCCGCGATCGAGGCCGGTCAGCAGCTCGCGTCCCAGCTGGGCCAGCTCAGCACCGCGCTCGCCGGTGCTCGCCGGCGAGCGGGGCTCGTCGACGATGTCGTCGGCCCACCGGGCGAACCCGTACAACGCGTGCACCGCGGGGCGCCGCCCGCGGGGCAGCAGCCGAGTCGCCAGGAAGTAGGTCCGCCCGTGCCGCGCGTTGAGCCCCCGGCATCGCTGGTAGGCCTGCCGGAGCCCCGGGTCGGTGATCCCGGCGGCGTCGAGTTCCGCATCTCTCATGGGCGATTCCTCATCGCTCTCATCGGACCGCGCTCCGCCGAGCGCGGCGAGCCAGCTCCGGTGATGCGGTCCGCCGCCAAGCGCCCGGACACCAGCGCAGTCGGCACCCCGACCCCCGGAACGGTGGACGAACCGGCCAACACCACGTTCTGCGAGGATCGGGGGAAGTTTCTGGGCCGGAACGGACCTGTTTGCGCGAACGTGTGCGACCAGGCGAACGGGGTCCCTGCGACCATGCCCCTCTCGGCCCAGTCCGCCGGGGTCAGCACGTGCGAGGCGTCCACCGATGCGCGCACACCTGGGAGCAGCCGGTCTTCCAGCAGGCTGACGAGTTCGGCGGCGTAGGGCTCGGCACGCGTCCGCCAGTCGATGGGTCCGCGGCGGAGATGGGGAACCGGGGCGAGCACGCTCAACAGATCGCGCCCCTCGGGCGCGAGGGCCGGGTCAGTCGCCGTCGGTCTTGTCACCAGCAGCGAGGGATCGCGCATCACCCTGCCCTCGGTGATGAGCTCGTGGAAAGTCGAGCGCCACGCGTCTCCGAACGAGATCGTGTGGTGGGCGAGGGCCCCGGGTTGAGCGCGCACTCCGAGGTGCACGACGAAGGCCGACGGCGAGGGACGCAGCGGCACCGCACGACGCGGTTCACGCCCGAGCAGCCGGTGGGCCACCGGCGAGTCGACCGTGAGCACCGCTGCGTCGCAGGCGAAGCGCCTGCCGTCCGAGGTCCGGACGGCGCGGACCCGTGACCCCGAGCGTTCCAAGGACTCCACCTCGGCGCCGTAGTGGATCTCCACGCCAGCGTCCTCCGCCGCCCGCGCCAGTCCATCGGGGACCGCTCGCACGCCGCCACGGGGGAACCACACCCCCGCCACCGTGTCCATGTAGGAGATCACCGCGTACGCGGCGAGCGCTCGGTGCGGCGACACCCCAGCGTAGAGCGCCTGGAAGCTGAACACCCGGCGCAGTCGAGGGTCGGACAGGAACCGGCCGATGGCGCGGTCCAGCCGCCCGAACGCCCCCATCGCCACCAGCCGCGGGAGCTCAGGTGCGAGCAGGGACAGCGGAGAATCCAGGTTGGCGGCGATGAAGCGGTCGAACTCCACCCGGTAGAGCTCCGTCAGCCACGCCCGCAGCCGCTGGTAACCGGCTGCGTCGGCAGCACCGGAAAACGCCCTGACCTCCTCCGTCATCGCCGCGGCGTCGCTGTGCACCGCCAAGCTGCTCCCGTCCGCGAACACAGCACGGTAGGCCGGATCCACCGGGAGCAGTTCGACGTGATCGGACATGCGCGCCCCGGCCGCCGCGAAGGTCCCTTCGAGGATGTCCGGCATGGTCAACACGGTCGGACCGGTGTCGACGCGGTAGCCCAGCATGTCCAGCCGCCCGGCGCGCCCACCAGGAACGCACTCCCGCTCCAACAGCTCGACGCGCCTCCCCCGCCCTGCCAGGTGCAGCGCGGCTGACAGCCCGGCGAAGCCGGCGCCGACCACCACCACCCGATCAGTTCGACCACTCACCGTGCGCATCCGTCTCCCCCTGGGGACGGGGCGAGTCGGCCCTGGGCCCGGCCGGTCAACGCGTTCCGTCTTCGGTGCATCGAATCGCCATGTCCGCCAGCACTTCCCCGAGGAAGGGCTCCATCGGTGCCGAAGAGACCACGCGCAACGCCTCCGACACCCGATCGGCGATGAGTTCCTCCGCGCGGTCCCGCGCGCCCGTGCTCGCGATCAGATCACGCCACCGCTCGACAGCGGACGCGTCGAGTTCAGCGGCGGAGAACAACTCCGACATCCGCTCCCGAACAACCGGAGAAGCGAGGTCGCGGGCGAGAACGACGACGGTGGTCGCCTTGCGGTCCCACAGGTCGGCGCCACCGGGTTCACGCGGGGTGCCGAACACTCCGATCAGGTCGTCGCGCAGCTGAAACGCCTCGCCGACGAGCGTGCCGTAGCGGCGGAAGACGTCCAGCACCTCCGCATCGCACCCGGCGAGCAGCGCGCCGATCTCCAGCGGCCGCTTCACGGTGTAGTTCCCCGACTTGCTGCGAGCGACCGCCAGCACGTCCTCGAGCCCCGGCAGCCTCCGGGCGTCGTTGACCAGGTCGGCGAACTGCCCCATCGCCAACTCGCTGCGCATCTGGTCGTAGGCCGGCCAAGCCCGGTCGAGAGCGGACGCCGCCAACCCGCTCTCGCGGAGGAGCTGTTCGGCCCACACGAGCAGGAGATCCCCCAGCAACACGGCCGAGGACGTGCCAAACCACTCCGACGATCCAGACAGGCCTCTCGTGCGATGCCAGTCGGCCAGGCGCACGTGCGCCGCCGGGCGACCGCGGCGAACGAGCGAGCCGTCCATCACGTCGTCCTGCACCAGCGCGAATGCGTGGAGCAGTTCGGCGCTGCCCGCAGCTCGCAACGCGCTGTCACCCGGCTCCCCGGCGCTGAGCCAGCCGAGGTAGGTGAACGTCGAACGCAAGTACTTGCCGCCCGTGCTGAACTCGGCCAGCAGGTCGGCCACGAAGTCGGAATCCGGCAGAGCGCGGACGTGGCACACGCACCGGGCGCGGACGAACTCCCGCACGTGCTCGGCCACCCGGTCGCGCACACCGTCCAACCAACCGTCGAGGCCGACTCGTCGGCCGACGGCCGACGGATCGGTTTCCGACCCCGCCGCGTTCGCTCCCACGATGGACGTTCGGTGCACCTCGGACCTGCCCTTCGATCCGGATCGCCCGGCTCGAACTGCTCTCGCTGCCGCGTCACCCGGCCGCGCGACCCCGCAGGCCTGAGCGCCTGCACCGATGCGGTGCAGGACGTGCACCAGATGAATTCGGCGAGCAACGTCAGCCGTGGCGTCAGCACCATCTCCCATCGGAGAGGCGCACGACCGTTTCCAGAGGCAACCCTAGAAAGCAATGCACCACCGAAGCAACTCGAACCGGGCGCTGTCCGTCCAATGGGCGTAGGACAACACACAAGTGGTTGCGCCCGAGCGCCGTCGGATCACGACGACGCGACGCACCGACTCACCCGTGCCGGACGCCCTGCCCGGCGAGAACCGCCGCGTACCCCTCGCGGTAGGAGGGGAATTCGAACTCGAAACCCGTCGATCGCAGACGATCGTTGCGGCACCGCTTGTTCGATCTGGCAGGCGCGGACTGATCGGCGAGCGGGAGGTCGGCCACGCCGAGCTCGCGCGCCAGGAAGCCGAGCACCTCGGCGCGCTCGGCGGGTTCGTCGTCGACGCCGATGTAGAGCGGTTCGGGACGGTCGACCCGGGTCGCCAGGTGCACGATCGCGGATGCCGCGTCGTCGCGGTGAATCCGGTTGGTGTAGGTCGTCTGCCGGGGGACGCCGGCCTTGCCCGAGCGGACCTGGTTGATCAACGAGTCCCGCCCTGGCCCGTACAGCCCGGCCAACCGCACGACGATCGAACGGCGGTCGTGCGCGTGCAGCATGCGTTCGGCGTTGAGCAGAGCCTCCGCGGTCGCCGATCCCGGTTCCGGCGGCGTCCGCTCGTCGACCCAGCCGCCTTCGGCGTGGCCGAACACCGAGATGGAGGACACGAAGATGATGCGCGGTCGAACCCGGTGCGCGCTCAGCGCGTCCAGGACGTTGCGCAGACCGCCGACGAAGGTCCGCTGGTAGGCGTCACCGCTCCGCTCCCCGGCCGCGAGGATGCAGATCACGACTTCGGTGTCCGCGGGGATGTCCGGCCGCTCCACCGACAGGTCGATCGCGCGCCCCTCGATCGCGGACGGGAGGTGGTCGGGATTCCGCCGCATCCCCACGACACGACGTCCGGACGCGGCCAGCCGCAATCCGACCTCGGTACCGAGATCCCCGCACCCCGCCATGAGCACCGTCATGAAACCCCTCCTCTCCCGGCCCACACCCGAGAAGTCGATGCACCACCATGACGACTAGAACCTAGTGGACCGGGTGACCCGGTCCCGCGGTGAGGCTGCCGGCGAACCGTACTGCGCAGCAGGATCGTTCGGTGCAGTCTGTGGCAATGCGCGATGACGCACCACTGTGGCTCTTCGGCGATCAGCTCGGTCCGCACTTCCACTCCGGCCCGGAACACCGTCACCGGGAGATCGTGTTGATCGAGTCCACCAGCGCGTTGACCCGTCGCCCGTGCCATCGGCAGAAGCTGCACCTGGTCCTGTCGGGGATGCGTCATCTCGCCGACGAGCTGGGAAGCAGAGCCCGCATCGTGCGCGCGGACACGTATCGAGCTGCCCTGCGCGAGTTGGGCACGCCCGTCGTGGTGCACGAGCCGGGATCGCACGCCGCAGCAGCGCTGGTGAACTCGATGTCCGACGAGGGGCTCGTGCGTGAGGTGGTGCCGACAGCGGGGTTCGCGCGGTCGAAGGATTCCTTCGCGCGCTGGGCGCGGGCGCAGCGGCGTTTCCGGATGGAGGACTTCTACCGGGATCAGCGCCAGAAGTTCGACGTCTTGATGGAGCCAGGCGGCTCACCAGCTCAAGGGCGCTGGAACTTCGACTCGGAGAACCGGCACCGTCCGCCCAAGAACGCTTCAGATCTCGGTGTCCCCGTTCCGTGGCACCCCCGCGAGGATTCCGTCGACGATCAGGTACGCGGCGACCTGGACCAGTGGGAGCGCGACGGTGCCCTGCGCGCGATCGGAGCCGACGGTCCGCGGCTCTTCGCGGTGACCCGCACTGAGGCCCGGGCAGCGCTGCGCCGCTTCCTCCACTACCGCCTGCCGGAATTCGGGCCGTACCAGGACGCGATGCTCGACGCCGACTGGTCGATGGCGCACGCGCTGCTGTCGGTACCGATGAACCTGGGATTGCTGGAACCGCTGGAAGTCACGCGCGCGGCCGAACGTGAATACCGCAGCGGGAAGGCGCCGCTGTCCAGCGTGGAGGGCTTCATCAGGCAGGTCCTCGGCTGGCGGGAGTACGTGTGGCACCTCTACTGGCACTTCGGACCGTCCTACCTGCGCGCGAACGAGCTCAACGCCACGCGTCCGCTGCCAGAGTGGTGGAAGGAGCTGGATGGCGATCAGCTCGACGCGGAGTGCCTCCGGGTGGCGCTCAACGGCGTCCGCGACCGCGGCTGGGCGCACCACATCCAGCGGCTGATGGTGCTCGGCAACCACGCCCTGCAACGCGACTACCGACCTGCCGAGCTGACCGAGTGGTTCGCGACCGCGTTCGTCGACGGCTTCCCCTGGGTAATGCCCGTCAACGTCATCGGGATGAGCCAGCACGCCGACGGCGGCCGGGTCGCGACCAAGCCCTACGCCTCCGGTGGCGCCTACATCAACAGGATGAGCGACTCCTGCCGCAGCTGCCGCTTCGATCCCGCCCAGCGCGTGGGCGAGGACGCCTGTCCCTTCACCGCAGGCTACTGGGCATGGATGCACCGGCACGAGAAACAGCT
The DNA here is from genome assembly GCF_900116135.1 of Saccharopolyspora flava. Lineage (GTDB taxonomy): Bacteria > Actinomycetota > Actinomycetes > Mycobacteriales > Pseudonocardiaceae > Saccharopolyspora > Saccharopolyspora flava. The sequence goes on along the minus strand of NZ_FOZX01000010.1, from coordinate 124,569 downwards.
GCGGGGCAATCACCGCATGCGGCAGCCGCTGGCGACGATGCGCGGGCTCGCCGACCTGGACGCGATCGACCGGCAGGAACGCGGACGTCACGAATTCTGACCCTTGGTCCGGATCAGAACTCGTTGGCGCTGAAGCTGATCGCCGAGAACACGCGACCGAAACCCACCGGACGTCGGCCCGCGGGAGGCTGGCGAGTTGCATAGGTTGTGCATAGAATCACTCCTAGAGGTGCGGGGTGTGCCGATGCGCGTTCACGCGCTGCCCTTCGGGTGCGCCGGATCGACGAAGAGGGGTGCCGAGCGTGGAGCTGACTCATTCGAGCGTGGTCGACGCGCCTGTCGAGGAGGTGTTCGCCTGGCACAGCCGGCCCGGGGCGATCACTCGACTGACACCTCCGTGGCAACCCGTGCGGGTGCTGGCCGAATCGTCGTCGCTGCGCGACGGCCAAGCCGTGCTCGGCCTGCCCGGGGGTTTTCGATGGGTCGCCGCTCACCAGCCCGACGGTTACGACCCGCCCCACCGATTCGTGGACGCACTGGTGTCGCGGCCACCCGTGGGCGCTCTGCCCTGGCGCCACACCCACCGGTTCACAGCGGTGGGCGATCAACGGACACGCGTGGACGACGCGATCGACACACCCGTGCCCGGCTGCGCGCTGCGAGCCATGCTCCGCTACCGCCACGCTCAACTCGCCGAGGACCTCGCCGCCCATGCCCGATACCGCTCGCTGAGCGATCGGGCGCTGACCGTCGCCGTCACCGGATCGAGCGGCTTGGTCGGCAGCGCGGTCACCGCCCTGCTGAGCACCGGGGGGCACCGGGTGATCCGGCTCGTGCGTCGTGCCGCCCGCCATCGCGACGAACGCCGCTGGGATCCCCTCGACCCGGCGGTTGATCTCCTCCGCGGTGTTGATGCCGTGATCCACCTGGCTGGTGAACCGATCGTCGGCCGGTTCACCCAAGCCCACAAGGCCGCTGTCCGCGACAGTCGCGTCGAACCCACTCGGCTGCTGGCGATGCGAGCGGCCACCACTCCTGACGGGCCCGGCGCTTTCGTGTCCGCCTCCGCGATCGGGATATACGGGCCCGACCGGGGAGAGGAGCCGCTGACCGAAGACAGCGAGCGCGGCGACGGGTTCCTCGCCGAGGTGGTCGCCGATTGGGAGGCTGCGACCGCGCCGGCCGAGCGGGCTGGTCTGCGCTGCGTTCAGGTGCGAACCGGAATCGTGCAATCGCCTGGAGGCGGTACGCTGCAGCTGCTGTACCCGCTGTTCGCCGCCGGTCTGGGCGGTCGTCTCGGGGACGGGCGCCAGTGGCTGTCCTGGATCGGCATCGACGACCTCGCGGAGATCTACCTGCGCGCGGTGTGCGACCCGGCCGCAGCCGGTCCCCTCAACGCGGTTGCGCCGAACCCGGCGCGCAACGAGGACTACACCCGCGTGCTCGCCACCGTGCTGCGCCGCCCCGCGGTCGTGCCCGTCCCCGCGCTTGCACCGCGGATCCTGCTCGGACAGGAAGGAGCCGGCGAGCTCGCCCTGGCCGACCAGCACGTCCGGCCCGCGCGGTTGCTCGCCGCGGAGCACGTGTTCCGCCACGCCGAACTCCGCTCCGCGCTGCGGCACGTGCTCGGAGCCCTCCCGCCGAGCAGGGCGAGTGACGCTGCCTGAGGCGTTCGACGGCGACATCTCCCCCGCAGCGCTCGACTCCGCGTGAAGAGAGGAGGAGGCGATGAGCACACCAGCGACCGACGTGATCGTGGTGGGCGCCGGATTGGCCGGGCTCGCCGCGGCGACCGAGTTGCAGCGCGCCAACGTGCCTGTGCGCGTCGTGGAGGCCTCCGATCAGGTAGGCGGCCGTGTTCGCACCGATCAGGTCGACGGGTTCCTGCTCGACCGCGGATTTCAGGTGTTGCTGCCCGCGTATCCCGCCCTGCGGGAGATGGTCGACCTGACCGCGCTGAAGCTGCACCCGTTCTGGCGCGTGCTGCGGGTCGTTGGGGACCGCGAGGTGCGTTCGCTCGGAAATCCGCTCGACACCGCTCGCGCCCTGACCGGTGCGCTGCGGCCAGGGCAGCCGCGATTCACCGATATCGCGAGGCTTTCAGCGGTCACGGCCCGGGATGCCCTCGCCCCGTCCCGAATGCTCACCCGCGCGGCGGACCATTCGGTCACGGAGGAACTCGACCGGTGGGGCCTGCGCACCGAAACGGTCAACGAGGTGCTGCGACCGTTCGTCGCCGGAATCTTCGGTGATGAGGACCTGGACACCTCGGCACGAGTTTTCCACCTGGTGTGGCGGAGTTTCGCACGCGCCGCACCAGCGCTTCCCGCCGCGGGAATGCAGTCCCTGCCCGACCACCTCGCGGACCGGTTGACGCCAGGCACAGTTCGGCTGAACACACCCGCTGAAGCCGTGGCTCCAGGGCAGGTCACCATCGCCGACGCCCTCCACCGCGCCCGCGCGGTGATCGTCGCCGCCGATGCCACGACCGCGAAGCGACTGCTCCCGGGCCTGTCGGTCCCGAAGTGGAACGGGCTGAGCACGTTCTACTACACGACCCCGGATCCGCCCCTGGCGCAGCCGACGATCAGCATCGACGCCCTTCGCCGCGGACCGGTGGTCAACACCGCCGTGCTCTCCGCTGTCGCACCCGGCTACGCACCCTCCGGGCAGGCGCTGATCAGCGCCACCGTGCTCGACGCAGCTGATGAGGCCCTGGAACCGGCGGTGCGCAGGCAGCTCGGCGCGATCTACCGGACCAACACCAGCAGATGGGAGTTCCTCCGCCACTACTCGATCCCGCAAGCGCTGCCCAGCATGCGGGCTCCGCACCCGTTGCGGCGCTCGGTAGACCGCGCCGCGGACGACCCCCTGTTGGCTGACGTCGAGGTCTGCGAGGACGAGGCAGTTGTTGATGACCCCGACGAGCAAGGAGCCGAAGAGAGCTCGCGACGCTGCCGTTGCCGCCGAAAAAGCTGGTACCGCCGAGCATGACGGCGGCGATCACCGACAGCTCGTCGCCATCGCCCCTGGTAGCGGCCGGATTCCAGCCGCCCGGCGTAGAGCATCCCAGCGGCGTCGCCAAGGCGGGGAAACTGCTGCTGGCCACCATCCGGCAGAACGTCTATCAACGCTCCCTCCCCCTAGTCACCCGGGAGCTCCGCATCGAGCAGTCGGCTCTCCACGACCGCGCAGGACTCACCGGAGCGGCTTCATGGTCCTCGACGAACTGTTCCCGCCCGCCCGGCTCGCCCAGTGGCTCGACGCCACCACACCTCACGGGATCCCGGCACTGGCCGAGACCTCCGCCTGAGCGCGCGTCGCGAAGCACGGGCAGTCCCAGCGGCGCTGGGACCGCCCGTCTTCCGCGCGACGACCGTGGAACTCTCATTCGGCTGCGGGTTGAACCGCTCGTTCCTCGGTCTCCTCGGCGTTCATGGCTCCGCGGGTCTCCGGGCTCAGCACTCCCGCGACAACGAAGACCAGAACCATCACGAAGAGGAACACCATGAGCCGACCGGGCACGTCGGCCAGTTCCGGGCTGGCGAGGTTGACGAAGCTCGGCATCAGACCACCGACCATGAAGCCGAGGTTCCAGCAGATCGCGGTTCCGCGCCCACGCAGCGCCGTCGGGTAGCGCTCGTTGAGGAACACCAGGACCGGGGCGTAGGCGGCGTTGGCGAAGAAGGCCAGGGCTGATGCGTAGAACATGATCAGGCCGGTGCTCGCCGGGTCGGTGCTCGTGATCAGCCACACCAGCAGGGGCAGGGCGACGAGGTTGAACGAGCCGATCACCAGCATCGTGCGTCGGCGTCCGAAGTGCTCGCTGAGCTCTCCCGCGGCCACCGCGGCGACGATCACTCCCAGGCTCGAGACCAGCAGGATCGTGCCCTGCGCGCTCTGGGCGACACCGCTGACCTTGCCCAGCAGGGTCGGGAGGAATCCGGAGGTCAGGTAGTACTGCGAGCCGGCGCCGGAGACCAGCACCAGGTTCAGCACGAGCAGCCCTCCCCTGCCGCCACGGGCCAGGTCGGTGAAGCGCGTCTTCGGACCGGGAGTCTGCTGCTGCGCCTTCCACAGCGGCGATTCCTCGACCCCGCGAAGCACCAAGAAGCTGATCAGCGCTGCCATGAGCCCGGCGAAGAACATGACGCGCCACCCCCAGACGTTGAACTGCTCGCCCGGGAAGATCGCGCTGACCAGGATGAAGACGCCGCTGGCCAGAGCAGCACCGATACCCGCGCCGCCGCCACCGATCAGCCCGGACATCAGGCCTCGCCAGCGCTGCCCGACGCTCTCGGTGCCCAGCGTGTGCGTCGCCGCGACGACACCGCCGACGAACACGCCCTGCACCAGGCGCAGCGCCAGGAACAGCAGCGGTGCGGCGATACCGGCTGCCTCGTAGGTCGGCACTACACCCATCGCGGCGGTGGACAACCCCACGCCGGCCAGCACGATGACCATCGTCTGCTTGCGCCCGTTGCGATCCGCGACTGCTCCGAAGATCGCGGCTCCGGCCGGGCGGAGCAGCACGCTCACCGCGAACGAGGCGTAGACGGCGGCGAGGCTCAAGGTCGGGCTCGCCACCGGGAAGATCAGGTCGCCGACGGTGCTGGCGACGTAGAGCAGGATGAACAGATCGAACAGGTCGAACGCCCACCCCGCTACCGAGGCGAAGCTCGCGTACAGCGTGGCTCTTCTGGACAGTCCGGTGTTCGCAGTGGACATGTCCACCTCCTCATCGAGGTCTGTTGGTGTGGTGTTGCGGAAGAGTCCGTGCGGTTCAACGTGCGGAGCGCCAGTTCGCCGGCGCGGGGGTCACTGCGCGTTCCAGGTCGATCTCCTCCGCCCCCGGAACGCGGATCCTGGTGAACCGGTCTTCGTCGTCGACGGGCGGAACCGTCGCGTCGATACCCATCTTCGCTCCGACACCGTCCGTTGTGGACGGATCCAGTCGTGATCCTTGCGCGCCACCGACGAGCACCAGATCGCGATCGGCCTGGAAGCGGGTGGCCACGGCCCACTCGACCTCGTCCGGGTCGAAGACGTTCACATCGGAGTCGACCACCGTCACGTGCTTGATGTCGTAGTGCGCGCCCAGCGCTGCGAGGATGAGGTTCTTCACCTCGCCGGGTTCGGGATCGCGGACCTGCACGTAGAGGTGGTAGCGGCACACGCCACCGCGCGGCAGGTGCACGGCCCGCACGGACTGGAAGTTCTGCCTCAGGTGCGCCAGGAAGGAGCCTTCGCGCGGAATGCACCCCAGCAGCAGGTGTTCCAGTCCACCGCCGACGACGGTGTGGTAGATCGGGTCGCGGCGGTGCGTCATCGCGTCGATGCGCACCACGTGGCGGTCGGCGCGGGGACCGTAGTACTGGGGGAATTCGCCGAACGGCCCCTCCGGTTCCCGGACATCGGCGAGCAGCCTGCCTTCCAGCACGATCTCCGCGTCGGCGGGAACGCGGACCTCGTTGGTGACCGCCTTGGTCACCGGCAGCGGGCTGCCGCGCAACGCACCGGCGATCTCCAGTTCGTCGTGGTCGATCGGTACCGCCGCTTGCGAGGACATCAAGGTGAGCGGGTCGACGCCGATGGCGATCGCCACCTCCAGGTCGGTGCCCGAGGCTTCGGCTTGTCCGAAGAACGCGGCCGTGTGCCTGGGCAGCAGGAGCGCCCCGAGCCGGTCCGGCCCGCTGACCTGCAGGCGGTGGATGGACACGTTCTGGGACCCGGTCGTCGGGTTGCGCGCGATGAGCAGACCCGCGGTGATGTACGGGCCGTGGTCGTGCTCGTTGTGCGTGGGAACGGGCAGCGAGCCGAGGTCGACCTCTCGGATCACCTCCTCCTGGCACGGGGCGTGCTCGACCTCGGTCCACGGAACGGGGTCTTGGCACGCCTGTTGGAAGCGGTCGATGAGTTCGGTCTCGGCGACCCCGAGCGCTTCTGCCATCCACTCGCGGCGCGACAGCAGCCCGGACACGACGGTGATGTCCTTCCCGCCGGGCTTCCCGAAGACCACCGCGCGATCGCCGTCGAGCCGGCTGGCGATTCCGGCCAGTTCGAACCGCAGGTCCACTCCCGGCCTGGCTGCGGACAGGCGTCCGGTCGCTTGCAGGTGGTCCAGCCAGCCGCGCAGATCAGCGCCGACGGGCAGGGCGTTGTTCGTCATCTCTTCTCCCCGGTGACCGCCGGGACGGTCTTCGACCGGCCCGATGTGAGGTGGGTGCAGGTCATCACCAGCAAGGGCGTGGCGACCGCGATGTAGGCGTTGTCGATGCCGAAGGGGTCACCGAGCAGGAACCAGCCGATGGTGGTCGGCAGCGCGAGCACGATGGCCCAGAACGCACCGCTCCTCGTGCCGTACCGGGGCGCGTAGAACATCAGCAGCACCAGCACTGCCAGTGCCGCGCGCAGCGATTTCGCCAGGAAGGTCACGGTGAGCACATCGGTGGCGAACAGCGCCAGTGCGATCGGGACCAATCCGGTCACCACCGTCGCCGCCCGGAGGAACAGCACGTCGCGGCGGTCGTCCCCGGCGGCGTTGAAGTGCGGCTGGTAGAAGTCCTTGAGCAGCAGCGTGGAAGCGCCGATGACCAGGGCCGCGATGGTTCCGAACATCGCGCCGGCGAGCCCGGCGACGACGATCCCGGCCAAGACCGGGTCGATGTCCATGGCGAACGCGGGCATGGCCTGGATGCTCTTGAGGTGCGGGTAGACGACCGCGCTGCACATGCCGATGAACGCGGCGAGCAGACCGTAGGGAACCAGGATCAGCGCCGAGTAGAACCCGGCTCGCTGCGCGCGGTGAGCGCTGCCGGCGGTGGTGATCGCCTGCACGACGTACTGGGTCGCGAAGATGGCACCGACACCCGCGATCAGCCACGCGAAGATCTGCCCGAAACCCACTCCGTGCCAGGAAAACATCGTCGGCGGCAGCGCTGCTCGCAGGCCGTCAACGCCTCCTGCGCGCTGGGCTCCGATGATCGCGAGGATGACCACCCCGGCCATCTTCACGATCGCGTGCACGACGTTGGTGTAGACGACCGATCGCATGCCGCCCACCACCACGTAAAGCGTGGCCAGCACGCCGACAAGGAGAACTGTTAGGTCGTGGTCGACGCCGAGGAGTCCGCTCAGGATCGCACCACCGCTGGCGTAGACCGAGACGGCGACGATCAGCAAGGAGCAGACCATGATCATCGACGTGGCGGTGCGGACCCTCCTCCCGTAGTAGCGGTCGAGCGCACCGGAGATCGTGTTCTCCCCCAGCTCGCTGAACTTGCGGGCGAGCAGGGAGGCGAAGAGCACGAACCCGATTCCCAGCGAGACGATGTTCCACGCGGCCGAGATGCCGGATTCGTAAGCCTCCTGCGCCGTTCCGATGCTCGCGCTCGTGCCGATGAACTCGGACGCGAGCAGGAATCCGATGAGGACGGCGGGAAAGCTCTTGCCGCCGCTGGTGAATCCTGACGCGGTACGTGTCGACCGCCCGGTCAGGAAGCTGATCAGGGCGAGCAACGCGATGTAGCCCGCGACGATGAGAACCACTAACCAACCTGATTGCAAGGGAACCCTCCAACGCCGCTCCGTTGCGGCCAGAGAAACTACGAGCGAAGTTAGGCCGGTGCGCGAGGACCAGCCAGAACCTGTTGCGCATAGCTCCTATTGGCTCGGGTTATAGCCCGACCGGGAAGTGCACGTGCTTGAGCTCGGTGAACTGCTCGACGCCCTCGACCCCGCGGGTGCGACCCATCCCGGACATTCGCACACCGCCGGAGGGCATCTCGGCGTAGGAGTGGTTGTAGCCGTTCAGCCACACGGTTCCGGACTGCAGCTCGCGCGCCACGGCGAAACCGCGCGTGAGATCGCGCGTCCACACCGCCGCGGCGAGCCCGAAGGGCGTGGCGTTGGCCAGCTCGATCGCGTTCTCGTCGGAGTCGAAGACCTCCAGCGACAGCAGCGGACCGAAGATGTCCTCCTGCACCACGGGCGATCGCGGATCCAGTTCGGACACGAGGGCTGGCGTGAGGAAGTGACCTGCCAGTCCATCGGGGTGCACCTGCTCTCCGCCGACGAGGACACCACCGTCCTCGCGCGCGCGGTCGACGGCGTTGAGGACCTTGTTCACCGCGGCTTCGGATATCAGCGGGCCGAGATCGGTGCTCTCGTCCCTCGGATCGCCCGGTGTCGAGGCGGCCAGTCGTTCGCGCAGCAGTTCCTCGGCGTCCTTCGCGTGGTCCGCGTGCACGAGGATCCTGGTGCACGCCATGCACATCTGGCCGCTCGTGATCACGGCGGCGCGGGCGGCCGCCTCCACCGCGGCTTCCAGGTCGGCGTCTGCCAGCACGAGCATCGAGGCCTTGCCGCCCAGTTCCAGCAGGGGCCTGGTCATGGTGGTGGCAGCGGCGCTCATGACCGCTTGCCCGGCCTCGGTCGAGCCGGTGATCGCCACGGCTCTGGTGTCGGGGTGGGCCACGAGTGCAGCGCCCACCTCGGCGTCGCCGGGGAGCACGTGGAGCACCTCCGGTGGTACTCCGGCCCGGTGACCGAGCGCGATCACGCGTCGGGTGATGTGCGTGGTCTGCGGGGCGGGTTTGACCAGCGCCGTCACTCCGGCGGCGAACGCCGGAGCCAGATCGCGCAGCAACAGCAGGACGGGCCAGTTCCACGGGGTGATGAACACCGTCGGGCCGACCGGTTCGCGCACCAGGTGCGCCTCGCTCCCGTCGGGCAGGCCGGCGGCACGGCCCAGCGGAAGCCTGGCGAGACCGGCGTTGAACCGCAGGGAGTCGATCGCGCCCGCGATCTCCTTGCGCGCTTCACCGATGGGTTTCCCGGTTTCTCGCACCAGGTCGTCGGCGAGTTCCGAGCTGTGGTCGCTGAGCAGGTCCGCCCAGGCGTTCAGGGACTGCACCCGGAGCCGGTGGTCTCGCGACCACCCGGTGCGCATGGCGCGCGTCGCTTCCGACACCGCTTCGTCGATCTCGGCGTCCGTGGCTTGTTCGGCGATTTCCAGAGGTTCGAGCGTCGCCGGGTTGACCGGCTGGAGCGGTGTCTTCATCACTTCCCACCTCGGGAACGGCCGATTCGCTTGATCCGGTCCAGCAGGGTGCCGAACATCATGCGGAACGCGCTCGGCGCGGCGTGGGACTGCTGCGGTGCTTCTCCGGTGGTGGCGGCCTGGTGGACCGAGTCGGCGAACTGCTCGAACATGCGCCGGCTGATGTCACCGGCCAGCGCTCGGCCGAACTGGGCGATGCGGCCGGTCAGGTACACGGCCGCATCGGCGCGCAGTTCCGTCCCCGCTGCGGTCGCCTGCGCCCGCAGCGTGATGTCGGCCTGGGTTTGCGCTCCGCCAGTGTCCTGCCCCTGCGCGAGCACGCGGATCGTCCCGGTTTCCCGGTCCTGTTCGAGCACCCGGGCGATCCCGTGGAACGAGAGCTTGATGGGGCCGACCGCGACCCGCGCCCGTCCGGCGTAGAGCTGCTCGCCGAGTTCCTCGGTGAGTTCCGCACCGGGGAGGCATCCCGCCAGCACGCGCACGTCGTCGAGCACGCGCCACACCTCGTCGAACGGCACGTCCAAGGCGGTGTCCACCTGCACCGCGATCGTCGGGTCTCCCTCGGGGAGCACGATCTCCACGTTCCTGCCAGGTTCGCCCGAAGGTTCCGCGCGCTCCTCGACGACCGTCGCCGACCGACCGCCGGAGCGACCGACCAGCGCCCGCCGAGCGCAGTTGCCCGGCTCGGGGATCCCCTCCGGGTGCGCGGCACGGGTTTCGGAGACAGCGGTCATGATGTTCCGGTACCCGGTGCAGCGGCAGATCACGCCGGACAGCTCCGCGGGGAGCTCCTCGTCGGCGACCTCGGGCTTGGTGCTGAGCAGGTCGTAGGAGCTAAGCAGGAAACCCGGGGTGCAGAAACCGCATTGCAAAGCGTGGTTCCGGCCGAAGGACTCCTGCAGCGGGTGCAGGTCGTCCGGACGCCCGAGCCCCTCGACCGTGACGACCTCGGCGCCGTCGAGCTGGCAGGCGAACAGCAGACACGCGCGGGCGGCTTCGCCATCGACGAGCACGGTGCACATCCCGCAGACCCCGTGCTCGCATCCGACGTGAGTCCCGGTCAGTCCCAGGTGGTCGCGCAGCGCGTCCGCCAGCGTGACGCGGGCTGGAAGGTTCAGCACGGCGGGTGTGCCGTTGACCGTGAACCTCACCTCGACGGTCTCACCGGCTTCTGCCCGGACCGGTCGAAGCCCCTCCTGCACGGGCTCTTCTGTGCTCGTCATGATTCCACCTCAGCTGTGCCGCGCACCGCACGGCGGTGCGCCTTGGCCAATTCCCGGGCCGCCAGCGCGCGCAGGAGGCGCCGCCGGTAGCCGTTCGACGCGTGCACGTCGCCGTCGGTGTCGACGACCTCGCGCACCACCTCGTCGAGCGCACCGGCCAGTTCGGCTTGGTCTCCACCGGTCGTGCGGACCAGGCTGGTCAAGTCGCGGGTGACGGGCCGGTCGGAGACGCCGAAGGCCGTCATCGTCGCGGCGGACACGCCACCGTCGTCATCGACGCGGACGTGCGCTGCCACTCCGGCCAGCGCGAAGTCGCCGTGCCTGCGCGCGATCTCCGCGAATCCGAAGCCCTCGCGCGGCCCGGCCACGGGGAAGGAGATCGCCGACAGGACGTCCTCCGGTCGCAGTGCGGTCGTCATCGCCCCGTCGAAGAACTCGCGGGCTCGAACGGGGCGTTCGCCTTCGGGACCCGTCAGCGTCAGCTCCGCGTCCAGGCAGCAGGCGACCGCCGGGAGCTCGGCAGCCGGATCGGCGTGCGCCAGGCTCCCGCACACCGTGCCGCGGCTGCGCAGTTCGCGGTGCCCGACCCAGGGCAGCGCGAGCCGCAACAACGGCACCTGAGCGGACTCGGGCGCGTGCTCCACGCGACGCTGCCGAACGGTGGCGCCGACCTCCAGCCGGTCGCCCACCGTCCGCAGCGCGTCGAGCCCGGTGACCGCGTTGATGTCCACCAGGGTGGTCGGCCGCGCCAGCCGCATGGCCAGCACCGGCACCAGGGATTGCCCGCCGGCGATGACCTTGCCGCCTCCGTCGGCGTCGACGAGTTCGGCGACGGCGTCGGACAACGCCGCGGGGCGCGCGTACGCGAAAGGTGCGGCCTTCATCTAGGTCCTCACCGCCCCTGGAACTTCGGGGCGCGCTTCTCGGTGAACGCGGCCACGCCTTCGGCGAAGTCCTTGCTGGAGCGCAGCATCGCGTAGGCCTTGCGCTCCAGCTCGATGCCGCTGTACAGCGGGGCGTCGACGCCGCGGTCGAGAACCTCCTTGGCGGTGCGCGCGGCCAGCGGGGAGAACCCGATCAGCTTGGTCACCAGCTGCTCGACCTTCTCGTCGAGCTCCGCTCGGTCGGCCGCCAGGTCGGCGACCAGTCCCCAGTCCTTGGCGTCGGCGGCGTTGATCCGGGACGCGGTCAGCACGTGGTACTTGGCGCGCGAGAGCCCGATCAGCCGAGCGAGGCGTTGCGTTCCGCCGGATCCCGGGATCATTCCGAGGTTCATCTCGGGCAGCGCGAACTGGCTGCGCTCGGTCGCCACGCGGATGTCCGAGGACAGCGCGAGTTCGAACCCGACGCCGAAGCAGTAGCCGTCAACGGCGGTGATGACGACCTTGGAGCTGCGAGAAGGTGCGGTCACGTTGTGGCCGAGGTCGGTGAAGTCGATCGGGTCGACCTCCATGAAACCGGCGATGTCGCCGCCCGAGGAGAAGTGCTCGCCTTCGCCTCGGATGACCACGACCTGGATGTCGTCGTCGGCGTCGATCTCGGCGAACCGGTCGGCCATGACCTGCCGGGTCTCCCAGGTGATGATGTTGTACTTGCCGTGGTCCAGCGTCAGGTACGCGACCCGGCCGTCGTGGCCGCGGGTCAGCTTGATCTCGCCTCCGGTGAGGGCCATGTCGTCAGTTCTCCCCTTCTGTTCCTTCGAGCACCGCGGTATCCGTTGTCGCCGCGGTGAGCAGGCGGTGGATCACGTCGCCGTGGATCGGCAACGTGGTGATGTCGGCGCCGGACGGCGCGAGCGCGTCGGCGACCGCGTTGGCGATGGCCACCGGCAGGCTCATGCAGCTGCCTTCGCCGCAGCCCTTGGCGCCGAGCCGGGTCAGCGGCGAGGGCGTTTCCAGGTGGTCGCTGCGCAGCTCGTAACCGACTTCCGCGGTGGTCGGGCACAAGTAGTCCATGAACGTCGCGGAGGTGGGCTGGCCGTTGTCGGCGTAGCGCATCTCCTCGTACATCGCGCCGCCGATGGCGTGCGCCAGCGCGCCGTGGACCTGTCCCTCCAGCAGCACCGGGTTCAGGATGGTGCCCGCGTCGTGCACTGTGGACACCAGTTCCAGGGTGAGTTCGCAGGTCTGCGGGTCGATCCGGCAGACCACGAGCTCGGCGACGAAGCCGTAGCACAGGCTGGAGTTGATCTGGTCGTCCCGGCTGGCCGCTTTGGCCTGCGGTGGTGTGAAGGCGGCTTCCTCGTACAGCCGGGCTGAGGTGCCGTCCGGCAGCGAGCCGGGGTCCCAGTGCACCACACCGGCGGCGTGCCGGAAATCCACCGACTTCGCGTGGTCTTCGCGGTGCCGGATCCGGCCTTCGGCGAATTCGAGCTCTTCGGGGTCCAGCCCCAGCATGGAGCCGGCCGCTGTCCGCATCGTGCGGGCGAGCCGGTCGCACGCCTCGACCAGCGCGCTGGTCAGCAGCGGCGCGAACCTCGACGAGTAGCTGCCGGAGCTGATCGTCCAGGGAGTGGTGGCCGTGTCCATCTCCACCACCGGCCGGACCTTCTCCAGGGGCAGTCCGAGCCTGTCGGCCACGACCTGCTGCGCGACCGTGGCGTGCCCCTGGCCTTGCGGGACGGTGCCCAGCAGTACCGAGACGACACCGTTGACGTCGACGCTGACCCGCACGTGCTCGGTGGAACCCGACTTGCCGCGCCCCGGTGGGCGCTCGTCGGCCGGGGTGGCCAGTCCCACGTACCCGATGTTGGTCGCCGACGGATCGACGATGGTGGCCAGCCCGATGCCGAAGTGCTCACCGCGCTCCCGCGCCTCCCGCTGGCGCTGCCGAAGAGCCGAGTAGTCGGCGTTCTTCAACGCCATGTCCAAGGCCCGCGGGTAGTCACCCGAGTCGTAGATGCCGCCGGTCGCCGTCCGGTACGGGAACGCATCGGCCTGCACCAGGTTGCGCCGGCGGATCTCGGCGGCGTCGATCCCGCAGGTCGCGGCGATCTTGTCCATCAGCCGCTCCAGCCCGAAGTAGAGCTGCTGGCCGCCGAAACCGCGGTTGAGCCCCGTCGGCGTCTTGTTGGTCACCACCGCGCGGGAGCGGATCTGCACGGCTTCGACGTCGTAGGCCCCGGTGAGGTTGCCGAAGCACCGGTAGAGCGTGCTCGGTTCCGGCGGGCGCAAGTAGGCGCCGACGTTGTCGACGAGATCCGCCCGCAACGCCCGGACCTCGCCCTCCGCGGTGACTGCGGCTTCGAAGCGCATCGCCCGGTCCGACCCCGCTGAGCTGGCGAGCAGGTGCTCGCTGCGGTCCTCGGTCCAGCGCACGGGCCGTCCGGCGTGCTTGCTGGCCAGCGCCATCAGCACCACGTAGGGGTAGATCCCGGCCTTGATGCCGAAGCTACCGCCGTTGTCGGCCGGGATCATCAGCCGCACCCGTGAGGTCGGCACGCCCAGCGCTCCCGCGATCACCGGAACCATGGAGAACGGGCCGTGGAAGTTCGCCCAAGCGGTGATCGCCGGACCGTCCACTTCGTCCTGCCACTCGGCGATCACCGAGTAGCACTCCATGGGTGTCGATGAATAGCGCGGGAACCGGTACTCGCCGCGGACGACGTGATCGGCCGCGGCGAAGAGCTCGTCCACAGGACCGAAGTGGAACGTGCGGTCGGTGGCGACGTTGCCATCGGCCTCGTCGTGGAGCCGCGGCGCCTCGGGGCGCATCGCGGCCTCGACGTCGACCACCGGCGGCAGCGGCTCGTAGTCCACGGCGACCAGCTCGGCGGCGTCCTCGGCGGCGTAGCGGTCGGCCGCGACCACGACCGCCACGGGTTCACCGACGAAGCGCGCCCGATCGGTCGCCGTCGGGTAGTACCGCATGGGCGTTTTCAGCGACAGCGGGAACGGGTTCAGCGCTTCGAGGACCTCGTCGGGTCCGATCACCGCCGCCACGCCCGGGTGCGACCGGGCTCGGGTGAGGTCGACGCTGCGGATGCGGGCGTGCGGGTGCGGGCTGCGCACGATCGCCGCGGTCAACGTGCCGGGCAGCGGGTCGAGGTCGTCGAGGAACCGGCCGCGCCCGGTCAGCAGGGCCGGGTCCTCGATGCGTGCTGTGGTGCGCGCAGGCGTCATCGACGTGCTCACTTTCGCGATCCGATCGAAGCGGCGGACAGCTCCGCCAGCGGTTGGAACCGCCCACCGGCGAGGTCGCGGCGGAGGATCTTGCCCACCGCCGACTTGGGGACCTCGGCGACCGCGACGACCCTCTTGGGCCGCTTGAGCGGCGGCAGCCCGGAGCCGGAACGGATGTAGGCGCTCAGCGCGGCGGCGGCGTCCTGCGGGGTCAGTCCCGCTGCGGGGACGAAGAACGCGGTGACGGCCTGCCCCCAGCGGTCGTCCGGCATCCCGACGACCACCACGTCGGCGACCTCCGGGCAGCGGATCAGCGCGTCCTCGATCTCGTCGGGGTAGATGTTCTCCCCGCCCGAATTGATCATGTCGTCGACGCGTCCGGACACCCACAGGTCGCCGTCCTCGTCCGCGACGGCGAGATCGCCCGGGAAGTACCAGCCGCCGCGGATGGACTTGGCGTCGGCGTCGGGCCGGTTCCAGTACCCGGCGAAGGCTTCCGGCGACTCCAGGGAGATCGCGATCTGGCCCTGCTCGCCGGCACCGACCAGCGCGTCCGGTGTGGCCTGCGGGTGCAGATCGACCAGGCGAACCCGCGTGAACACGCCGGGACGCCCGGCGCATCCCGGTTTGGCCGCGACGTCCGGCCCGATGGTGAAGGTGTAGATCTCGGTGCTGCCGAAGTGGTTGACGAACACCTCGGGTTCGAGCGCGTCGACGAGCGACTCCGCCAGCGCGGGGGTCATCGCGGCGCCGGCGTAGGCGAGCTTGCGGACGCCGGTCTCCCCCAGCCGTCCCGTGCCCAGCAGGCTCCAGTAGATCGTGGGCACCAGGTACAGCGCGGAGACGCGTTCGCGGGTGATCAGCTCCAGGGATTCCTCGGCGTCGAACCGGACCTGCGGCACCCACGTTCCCGCGCTGACCACGGTGGACAGCAGCGTGCGCAGGCCCATCGTGTGGAACATGGGCATCACGCCGAGGGTCGTCTCGAAGGGAGCCGACCGGCTCTGGTGCAGGTGCGCGACGGCGGCGTGGAACTCCGCCCGGTGCGTGCGCGGAACGCCCTTCGGCTTCCCGGTGGTGCCGGAGGTGTAGAGCATGACGCTCGTGTCGGAGTCGCGGACCCGCACGTCGATCGCGCCCTCGGTCTGGTCCGCGGCGAGGTTCAGCAGCGCTGTGACACCAGGAGGGGCGCCTTCACCGACGTACGCGTGCGGCACCGGCTCGATGAGCCGCAGCGCCTCGCTCGCCGTCTCGACCGTCGACTGATCGGTGACCAGCAACGCCGGTGCCGCATCGGATAAGCAGTAGGCGAGCTCGTCCGCACCGAAGCGGAACGACAGCGGAACCGAGACCGCCCCGAGCTTCTGCGCGGCCAGGTGCAGCGAGGCCATCGGTTCGCCACCGGCGAGCAGGAACACGACCCTGTCGCCGTGCCCGACACCGAGCTCGGCCAAGGCCCGAGCCAGCTGATTGGTGCGGGCGTCCCACTGCGCGTAGGTCATCGAGCGCTCGCCGCCGACCGCACGTCTGGCGGGGTACCGCTCGGCGGTCCAGCTCAGCACTGTCCCGAGATCCATTCCTTGTCCTCTCGCAACATCACCGGTGCGAAATAAGTCCGAAGCAGATCATCCGTTTCACATCGTCCGAAACAGATGGTTGGAAACGTACGGTAGGGTTCGGAGCGTGTCAACGGTTCGGCTTTCCACGACCTCGTACGTCGTGCTGGGGATGATCGCCATGCGCGGGCCCTCGACCTCGTACGACCTCAAAAGGGCCATCAGCCACTCTGTGGGCTACTTCTGGCACTTCCCGCACGCCCAGCTCTACTCGGAGCCCAAGCGGCTCGAGCAGCTCGGCCTGCTCGACGTCGAGGAGGAGGACGACGGCCGACGCCGCCGCACCTACACGATCACCGACGCCGGCCTCTCGGCCCTCCGCTCGTGGCTGGCCGAGCCCACCGACCAGCACTTCGAGCTGCGCGACATCGCCGAGATCAAGCTGTTCTTCAACGAGCTCGCCGAGCCCGACGACATCGAGCGGCTCGCGCAAGACCAGATCAAGCAGCACCAGGCCCGCATCGCCGAGTACGAGCAGATGCAGGAGCGCTTCGGCCACGAGTCGGCCATCTCACGACGCATGGTCACGCTCGGACTCGGCCTGGAGATGGAGCACGCGGCCCTGCGGTTCTGGACCTCGCTCGCCGAACGCGCGGAACGAGGCGAGTTCGAGGACTAACGCCGCGCGGGCCGCTCGGCAGCCGCGTCCGCGAGCAGTTCCAGGAACAGAGCGGCAGGCGGTGACAGCGGGGTCCTGGCGCGGTGGACGATGCCCAGTTCCCGGGCTGCGCCCTCGTCATCGATCGGGATCGTGACGGGATAGCCCGCGCTGGCGAGTTCCGGCAGCAACGAGACACCCAGACCGCTGGCCACCATGCCCTGCAGCACCGACAGCTGGGTGGTCTCCACCGTCACCGTCGGCTCGAACCCGGCTCGGTTGCAGATCTGCTCCAGCAACTCCCGCAGCCCGTAGTCCCGTTGCATGGCGACGAACTTCTCGGACTTCAACTCGGCCAGCGCCATTTCATTCCGGTCGGCCAACGGGTGCTCCGGCGGGACCAGAGCGACGATCGGTTCGCGCACGATCGACCGGCCGACGAGTCCGGGCCGCGCCCAAGGGGCCCGGATCACCGCGAGGTCCAATCGTCCGTCCTCCATCATCCGCTCGAACTCGGCGGAGACGTTGTGCTCGGTGAGCCGGACTTCGACCTCCGGGCACTCGCGCCGGAAGTCCGCGAGCACTCCCGGAAGCAGCCCGGCGCCGACGCTCGGCAGCACGCCGATCGACACCCGACCGCCTTGCAGGCTGCGCACCGCGGCGGCGCCCGCCCGCGCACGGTCGAGGTGCGCCAAGGCCTGCTGGACGTGGGCGACGAACTCCTCTCCTGCCGCGGTGAGCACGACCCTGCGGCCCAGCCGGTCGAAGAGGGCGATGCCGAGCTCCTTCTCGAGCTTGCGGATCTGCACCGACAACGACGGCTGGGCGAGGAAGAGATCTTCGGCCGCTCGGCTGAAGCTCCCGGCGCGCGCGACCGCGAGCACGTAGCGCAGTTGGTGGAGCTCCATGCCGACATCATGCGCGAACGGACCGCCGATCGGTAGCCGACGGCGCGCTCCGCTCTCCGGACCACCGGGACGCGTGCGGGTGCGGCAACGACAGGGCGTCCAGCGCACGAGCGACGGTGTGGGTGACCATCTCGTCGATCGACGACGGCTGGGTGTAGAACGCCGGCACGGGCGGCATCAGCACCGCTCCCGCCTCGGAAGCGTGCGCCATCAACCGGATGTGCCCGGGGTGCAGCGGTGTCTCGCGCACCATCAGCACCAGGGGCCTGCGCTCCTTCAACGTCACATCGGCGGCGCGCACCAGCAGGTTGTCGTCGAAGCTGTTGGCGATCGCCGACAACGTCTTGACGCTGCACGGCGCGACCAGCATTCCGTCGGCCGGGAACGACCCGCTCGCGATCGCGGCTCCCAGGTCGTGCTCCGAGTGCGTCACCGACGCCCGCTCCCGCGCGTCTGCGGCCGTCCAGGACGTCTCCTGCGCCAAGGTCGCCCGGGCGGCGCGGGTGAGCACCAGGTGCGTTTCCACTCCCAACTGTGCGAGCAGCTCCAGCGCGCGGATCCCGTAGATCACACCGGACGCGCCGGTGATGCCGACGACGATGCGAGGTGAGAACTCGTCGGGACGCATCACACGAACACCCCTCCGCCGTCCACCACGATCGTCTGCCCGGTCACGAAACCGCTGCCGTCGCCGCACAACCACACCACCGCACCGACCAGGTCCTCGGGTTCCATGGAACGCGGCACGGACCGCGTGGTCTTCATGCGTTCCAAGTAGTTCACATCGTTGATGTCGCGAGAAGCCGCGTCGTCGACCAAGCCGGGCGAGACCGCGTTCACCGCGATGCTCTCCGGCCCCAGCTCGCGCGCCGCGGCCCTGGTCAAGCCCTCGACCGCCGCCTTGGACGCCACGTAATGCGCGAAACCGGCCGCCCCGGTCCGGGACACGACGGAGGCGATGTTGACGATCCGCCCGCCACCCCGCTCCCGCATGGCGGGGACGACGGCGCGGATCGACTGCCAGCAGCCGCGCACGTTGACGCGAAGCACGAGGTCCCACTCGTCGCTGGTCAGCTCCGTGAGCGTCCTCTTCGGTCCCAACGTCCGGTAGATCGCCGCGTTGTTGACCAGGCAATCCAGGCCGCCGAACCGATCACCGCCCAGGTCCACCACGCGCTGCAGATCTTCGTCCGAGGTGATGTCGCAACCGGCGAAGACCGCTTGACCCGGACCTTGCGCCGTCGCCTTGTCCGCGATCTCCCGACCCGTTTCGGAGAAACCGTCCAGGTCGGTGGCCACCACGTTCGCCCCCTGCCCGGTAAGCGCCATGGTGTACGCAACCCCGATATCGCCGGTCGCCCCGGTGAGCAGGACGACCTTTCCGACCAGGTCAGCACCCATTGCCGCACCCCTCTCCATCCGCACGGGCCCACCAGGCGCTGCTGCCTCGCGGACGCCCCGTCATCCACTGAGTCAAAGCGCTCGTGCGGGGCGCCGACAATGAGCGATGCCCTACTCCGGCAATAGGCAACGCGTATGGGAGATCTCGCGTGAACCCGCTCCGCGATCGATCGCTTCGAAGCCGCCGAAATTCACGGGCGGCCAGCAGTCAAGTGCAACCGCGAACGCGTCCCTCGTAAGCCGACACCCGCTACGTCCACCGCAGTCATGTCCGGGACACGCAGGGACACCGAACGCCGGGCGCCCCAGGGAAGCCCACCGGGCCAATTTCCCAGGTCACAGCCCAAGTCCGCCTGTCCCGCCAGCGTGTCCCGGGCAGCTCCCCGACGGGACAGGCAGGACAGCAAACAGCCCCTGCTTCAACCGGTCTCAGGAAGCAGAAGCCGTGTGGTTAGTGCGCAACTCGCCCCTCGGACACTTTTTACCCCAGGTCAAGCCTTTGACCTGGGGTTTTTAGTTCTCAGGTCGCGTGTCCGAGGGGAAACTTGAACACGCGGACCGGAAGCCGCGTACGTCGGTTACCGGGTCTGGTGGCCGACAGCTTTGAGGACGTCGGCCAGCCATACCAACGCGTACGCCGGTACGTCACCGCCCGCTGCGTTCAGCCGGGCGAGGTTGCTCCAGGCCTCCGAGAGCTGACCGATGGTCAACTGATCTGCTTCCGGCTGGGTGTACACGTCGTAGGTGAGCTCCGGCGGCACCGACCAGAAGAAGTCGTTGCCGAGTTCCACCCGCACGCCGACCTGGTCCTGCAGGTTGTCCAGGGCGATGTTTCTGGGCGCAGCTGGTTTCGGCCTCGCCTTCGTTCCACAGCGTGATCGCTCGGTTCTCTTCTCCTTGCGTCCACCTCAGCGTTTCGCTGTACCGGCTCAGCTCACGCCCACGGCCGCCGCCTACAAGCCGAGTTCGCCGCAGCGGCGATAGCGGTTGACTCACTTCGACGCGCACCGCCGGGAGATCAACCTCCCGCCCCACAACACCTAGCCGGATACAAGTGACTTCACCCCCGCACGAAACGGAACAAGTTCAGTTTCACCGGAACGCCTCGTTCGGATCGCTTCATCGAGGTGCACCAAGAAAAGCTGAAGCGCCCCAACTATCGGCTGCTCATCCGGGAATGCCAGCTCCCCGTCACGCTCCATTACCCGCAAATGTTCCGCCAACGACCGCGGACTCACCTGCAGCCGGAGCGGGGCATCAAGATCGACATCCTGCCAAGACCGAATCTCCACGTAGCCTTCAGGAAAGCTTCGCACTTGCTCATCACTGAGCCTGAACAAGAACTCCTCAAAGACACCCTGATCATCCATTCTGTCCAACCTCATGATGATCCATCTCTCAGCGCACGGGGACTGCTGTGATGATTTTCTGACCTCGCCCGGATGCTGGGTAGCCACGCAACAAGTAAGCCGCTGGAAACCCCTTCTGGACAGAATTAGACCATCTACACCGACGCCCTGGTCGCATGAATGCACTCAGCCCCGAGTGTCAGCTAAAGCCTGGCCAGAGCTCAATCCGTCTTATGTCGAGGTAACCGCGGGCTAGCCTGGTCGCCATGACTCAGCCACTGCTTCGCCTCTCGGGAACGGTCCCAGTCAGCCATCACCAGTTCTTCCTGCTGGATGCACGGACCTATCCCACCGACGGCGGTCGGCTGTCATGGCGGGACAACGGGCTGGCCACCAGCGCAGCCGGGATCCTCGCCCTCAGCACTGGAATTCACACCGGCGAGATCAACCTGGTGGTGGAGCGCTTCGACAGCGCTCCACCACCAGACCTGCACGGTTGGGACGACGTCATCGAACTCGACCTGCAAGTTCCGCACGGCGAGCTCCATGTCGCGGGGCTGATGCTGGAACCAGCTCCCGAACTGCGCACACCGCTGAGGATCGTCGGTGGGCGGTGTCGCGCCCGCATCCACGCCACCGGGCGCGACACCGACATCGACGGCGCCCCACCCGAGCCCGTAGAGGACTACCTCATCCAGCTCTGGGACACCGACACCGACGCACCGGCCGAGCTCTTGAGCTCCACCAGCCACTACGGAGCAAGCGAACGCGCCTAGAGCTGCCGCTCTCCACCTTTGGGAAGCCCAGGGCTTCTGCATCACACCGCTGACGTTGCCGTCCCACGGGAAGGTTCTCGGATCGCCGATGGGGCCCGGTGTGCAGGTGCGAGACTGTCTTGGTGCATCCCGGTCCTGCCCCTGCCCCGCCGACCTTCGTCGTCACCCGTTCTCCGCACGCGTACCGGCGGGAACTCCGGCGCATGCGAATCCCGATCATCGCCCAGGCCGTGGCGGTCGTAGTCCAGTTGGCGGCAGGAACCACCCTCACCGCGCTGGGAAACGCCGGCGGGTCCGTGTACTTCTCTCTCGCGGTGCTCTTCGCCCTTAGCCTCGGCTTCTACCTGCACGTGTACCGGGTGCACGCCGCGATGAGCGGTCTCCAGCTGGTTTTCACCCCAGGCGGGGTGACCTACATGTCGGATTCCGGCACGTTCACGGCGCCTTGGACCGCGGTGAAGCGGGTTCGTCTGCGGCGGGGCCAGTGGCTCTCGGTGCGGGTGCCGCGCTGGGGAGGCCCGATCAGCGGCTTCGGCCTGGCCGGTGAACTGATCATGCCACTCCACGACACCGGCTTGAGCTGGCACGACATCCGCGGCGCGGTCACCTACATCAGCAATGGCACGGTGACACCGCACTGACTTTGGAATCGGCCACCTGAGGAGAGCGGCAGGCCGCCCAGGCAGGTGTTCAGCTGCGGCCGAGGAGGCTGTCTGCGACGTGCTGGAGGTGCCTGACCGCCGACGACGCCCAAGCCATCGTCGAAGCCGCCGTCAACCACGACGCCTGCCCCACCGGAACCCCCGACGACTGGCACATCCCGGACGCCCTCACCAACCACATCAGCTCCGTCACCCCCAAACGCACACCCCGCCACGGGTAACCGCGGATCTTCCCCACCGCACAATCCGCAGCCCGGCAACAGCAGAACTCCTCGCCCCGGCCACCGCTCCCCGATTTCCCAGCGCACGACTCCCCAACAGCCGACTACATGGCGGAACCCGTCATGTTCAACAAGGCCACCACCGAACATCCACTCGAATGGCCGAATTTCACGCGAACTACTTGGTGATCGTTTTCGCGCTCTCCATGATGGCCTGCTGTCGGCTCATGCCTTCGTGGAGGGAGACGGGTGGCAGATCGTCGAATCGGCGGCGCGGGCGGAGGATCAGATCCAGCTCCGCGGAAGGGAAGCGCCGGAGGCCTGATCGTCGCCGGCACGCTCGCCTTCGCTCTCGCGTCAGGCGGCGGCGTTGCAGGTGCTGGATCTTCTGTCACGGCAGAGTTCCTAGCAGGCGAGTCGGCAACCAGTGGATCAGCGAATACCGTTGCGCGAAGCACGTCGTCACGCAATCTCACGGCACGCAAGACCGATGCTAAGCGATCGGTTCGTAAAGGACAGGCCGAGGAGGCCTGGCGGAAGATGGGATTGCGCAGGTTACGGCAGTCCGACAAGGTTCAAGCGTTCGACTGCGTAGCGCATTCGTTCGGAGAAGTCCGCGAGTTTCTGGTCCGTCACCCGTGCAAGTCTCTGAACAGACTCGTCTTCACGGTCGGCGACGATCAAGGAAACGCGGCGGCTGTTTCCGTAGCATGGGTTGAGTTCCGCGATCGGAGCACTGTCCGGAAGTTCAAGCGTCTGGAAGACCGCCACGGGACCGGCGACGTCAAGGCCTTGGGAAGTGAATTTTTCGACATAGGCGATATTGAGTTCACTGGTCACCATTACAACTCAAACCCCAGGAGAACGGTCCTCACGGTGGCGGAAGCGGAAACGATCTCGGGCACATACAGCGCTGACGATCTCGATGCCATGACCGAGGTCGCAGCTCTGCTTCCGCGCCCGTGACCACACCTGCCGACAAGGCGTTGATCCCCTGGGAAGCGCATACGGCGGTCGTTCAGCTCTCCTACGATCTTGACCATGGTTGAGCCGACAGAGGTGGAACGGCGACTGATCGAGAGCGTGCAGGCCGGATCGCTGCTGCACCTCTCGGCTGAACAAGCCCGCGATGTTCGTGCCGTGGTCATCCGGAACCTGCTGCGAGGCAGCTACACCGTTCGCCACCACCACAACTGCCGGGCAGATTTTCTTCGCCACCAGCTACATCCTTCACATGCTCGGCTGGGCCTTCGCCACCCTCTTCGTCGCCGGATACACCGGACTTGTCCGCAAACCCGCGTGACTCCATTCCAGCCGCACCCATATGCGTGTAGTGCAGGAGCGTCCCAGATCCCGGTCATGTGATCGGGGAGATCAAGGACGCCACCGGCAGCTTCACCTGGGCCCTCGCGCCGCTGATGGTCCTCGGCGCGATCAGCGCGCTCACCCTCGTCCTCGCCGCCCGCCGCAACGCCGGAGCGCCCTCCCCCGTCACCGCACCGGACGCGTAACCCGCTCGGCCATCCGCCTCGCGCGGGATGCGCCACTGCTGGTGTTCGGCGTCGCCTGTTCTTCGCGTCGGGGAGTCAGTGGTGCGGGAGGGGGCAGTTTTAGTCATAACTGTCCGCATTCGGCGCCCGAAATGTCGGGACAGTTATGGCTAAAACTGCTCCTTGGTGAGGGACGCGGTGGCGAGCGGTTGGGTCTTTCTGCCCTGGTCAGGGGGCGGGGTGGTGCACACGGTGGGTGGGGCCGACGGCAGATCGCCCCGGTGCTCGCATCCCCCTGGAGGAGTTCGCCATGGCTACGCATGGAGCGCATCCCGCCCGCACGGGCTGGGTCGGTTGGATCTACTTCGGCGCCATCGTGATGGTGGCGGCCGGAATCGTGCAGGTGGTCAACGGGCTGATCGCGATGGCGGAGTCCGGCACGACGTACCTGCTGCCGTCCGGGATGGCGGTGCAGGTCGGCTTCGCCGGCGTGGGCATCAGCTTCCTCGTCATGGGGGCCGTGCTCGCGGTGGCCGGGATCGGCGTGATGAGCGGCAAGACGTGGGCCCGGGCCGTGGCGATCACGCTCGCCGCGCTGAGCGTGCTGGGCAACATCGCCTTCTTCGCCGCCTACCCCGTCTGGTCGGCGATCGTCATCGCCCTCGACCTGGTGGTGATCTACGCCCTGGTCGCGCACGGCCGGGAGCTGCGGCACGGTTGACCGGGGAACGCCCGGGGAGAGGGGGTGGGCGTGGGCCTGCAGGTGCTGCCGCTGGCGATCACGATGATGGCCGGACCGCAGATCATGTCCGCCATCGTCCTGGTCACCACCGGGCGGGCCGTTCGGGTCTCGCTCGCCTTCCTCTCCGGGATCCTCCTCGCCACGGCCGCGGGAGTGGCGATCGCCCGCGAGCTCGCCGGTCTGCTCGGCAGCGCGCTCCACGCAGGAGGGCCGCATTCCTCGGGCTTCGGCAAGGCGATCCAAATAGGACTCATCGTCCTGCTGGCGCTGCTCGCCCTGAAGAACTACCTCGGCCGCAAGACCGCTCAACCGCCGAAGTGGCTGGGCACGCTGCTGTCCGCGTCGCCCGCCACCGGCTTCAAGACCGGGCTGCTGGTCATCCTGTCCATGCCCTCGGACGTCCTCATCATGCTGACCGTCGGCGCGAACCTCGAACACCACAACGCCGGGTTCGGCGCAGCACTCCCCTTCCTCGCGGCCACGCTCCTGGTAGCGGCCCTGCCGCTGCTGCTCTACCTCGCGTTCCACAGGAAGGCGGTCAGGGCGATGCCGGCGGTCCGCGACTGGATGAACACCCACAGCTGGCTGGTCAACATCATCGTCTGCGCCATCTTCATCACCCTCGTCGCCACAGGCGCCTGATCCCGGACATGACTGGGGGCGTGATCTCGATGACCACCGTCACCGGCACTGCTGCGGCCCTCGGGTGCGCGGCCGTGCTGTTCACCGGCTCGGCGTGTCTCCGGGACAGCGCGCCTCCAGCGCCCCCTCCCCCGACGACCACTGCCCCGGCTCCTGCCGTGGCGCCGCCTCCCCCGGTGACCGAACCCGCGGATCCGCCGACCGAGGCTCCGACGGTCGACGAACCGGCAGAGCCCGAGGGGACGACCTCCTCGCCGGGCGACTCCGTTCCCCGCGAGCCGGAGTGGAGCGGCGACTACCAGCGGTTCCAGGACTACAAGCAGGACACCGGCTACCCCTACGACTACGAGGACCACGACCAGCTCCCCGGATACCAGCAGTGCGGGACCGCCTGCGGCCAGGAGCAGACCTCCGGCGAGACCCAGCACCAGTGGCTCTGCGAGCAGGGGATCATCACCGAGGGCTGCTGACCGGCGGGCGGAAGACCCGGATCGTGATCTCGACCGGGCCGCGGTGCTGTTCTCCGTTGGGTTCTGCGGGTGTGTCAGGCTACGGGTATGGCACTGCCTCATGACGACATCGATCCCGGTGGCCTGCTCGAGTACTCAGTGGTGTTCACCGATCACTCGCTGAATCACATGTCCCAGCGCTTCGTGGGCGTGATGCAGGGCATCGTCGACGTCCTGCGCACGGCCTACCGCGCGGACGGCGTTGCGGTGGTGCCCGGGGGTGGCACCTACGGCATGGAGGCCGTCGCGCGTCAGCTCGCGTCCGGCCGCCGCTGCCTCGTGGTGCGCAACGGGCTGTTCTCCTACCGCTGGTCGCAGATCCTGGACATGGGGTCGATCGCGCGGGAGCACGCCGTGCACCGGGCGCGTCCCGTTGACGAGGCGCACCGGTCCCCGTGGCAGCCCGCGCCGATCGAGGAGGTCGTGGCCGCGATCCGCGAGCAGCGGCCCGAGGTCGTCTTCGCGCCGCACGTCGAGACCGCTGCGGGGATGCTGCTGCCGGACGACTACGTCCGCCGTCTCGGCGAGGCGACGCACGAGGTCGGTGGCCTGCTGGTCCTGGACTGCATCGCGTCCGGGGCGCTCTGGGTCGACATGACCGATCTCGGCGTCGACGTGCTGCTCAGCGCGCCGCAGAAGGGCTGGAGCGGGTCGCCGTGCGCCAGCTACGTGATGCTCAGCGAGGCCGGCCGGGCCGCGGTGGAGGCGAGCACGTCCACCAGCTTCGCCGCCGACCTGAAGAAGTGGCTGTCGATCGCCGACGCCTACACGCAGGGCCAGAGCCCGTATCACGCGACGATGCCGACCGACACCCTCGCGCACAACCTGGAGCTCATGCTGGCGACCCGTGACCGCGGGTTCGAGGAGCTCCGCGCCGCGCAGATCGATCTCGGCGGGCGCGTGCGGGCGCTCCTGGCCGAGCACGGGCTCCCCTCGGTCGCCGCTGACGAGTTCGCGGCCCCGAGCGTGGTCGTCGTGCACACCGACAACCCGGAGCTCCGCAGCGGTGCGGCTTTCAAGGAGGTCGGGATCCAGGTCGCGGCCGGGGTGCCGCTGCACTGCGACGAGCCCGCCGACTTCTCCTCGTTCCGCGTCGGCCTGTTCGGCCTGGACAAGCTCGGCGACGTCGAGGGGACCGTGGCCCGGCTCCGGACCGGGCTGGAGAAGGTCACCGGGTGAGGGACGGTTTTTCCTCGAATCACCCATGATCAACGTCCGTTTTGCCCGGACAATTCGAGGAAAAACTGGCGAGAGCGGAGGTCGAACGATGCGACACCTGTCGTTGCCGTCCGGCGGTGCCCTGCCCGTGCTGGGGCAGGGCACCTGGGGCATGGGTGAGCGCACGCTTCCGAGCGCGCGGCGGAGGTCGCGGCGCTGCGGCACGGGCTCGACCTCGGCATCGGTCTCCTCGACACCGCCGAGATGTACGGCGACGGCGGTGCCGAGGAGGTCGTGGGCGAGGCGATCGACGGGCGCCGGGACGAGGTCTTCCTGGTCAGCAAGGTGTTCCCGCACAACGCCTCCCGGCGCGGTGCGGTCGAGGCGTGCGAGCGCAGCCTGCGCCGGTTGAACACCGACCGCCTGGACCTCTACCTGCTGCACTGGCGTGGCGGGACACCGCTGTCGGAGACGCTCGAGGCGTTCGAGGAGCTGCGCGACAGCGGCAAGATCCGGCACTTCGGGGTCAGCAACTTCGACCCCGACGACATGGCCGAGCTGCGGGCGCAGCCGGGCGGCGGCGACTGCGCCGTCAACCAGGTGCTCTACAACCTCACCCGGCGCGGGATCGAGTTCGACCTGCTGCCCCGGTGCCGGGAGCAGCAGATGCCGGTGATGGCGTACTCGCCGATCGAGCAGGGTCGCGTGCTCGGAGACCCGGTGCTGGCGCGGGTCGCCGAGCGCCACGGCGCCACGCCCGCCCAGATCGCCATCGCCTGGGTCCTGGCCGGCGAGGGTCTGTGCGCGATTCCCAAGGCCGCGACCCGGGATCACGTCGAGCAGAACCACGCGGCGCTGGACATCCGGTTGTCGCCTGACGACCTGGCCGAGCTCGACGCCCGGTTCCCGGCCCCGAACCGGGCGACACCGCTGGAAATCCTCTGACGGTTGGGCGGTCGCGGCTCACAGGTGAGTGGGTTCGAACATCCGCAGGGTCGCGGGCAGCACGACCACGCCGGGCCCGGGAGCGCTGAGCGCTTCCGCGAGATCCGCGCGCAGCGAGTCCACATCGGACAACGTCGCCGGGACGCCGAAAGAGCGCGCCAGCGCGACGAAATCGGGCCGGGCCAGCTCGGTGGCGTGGGTCTGCCCGAACGCGCTGGTCTGGTACTCGCGCAGGATCCCGTAGCCGCCGTCGTCGACGAGGAGCCAGGTGACGTCGAGCCGGTGCTGCACGGCGCTCGCCAGCTCCGCGATGCCGTACATCGCCCCGCCGTCCCCGGACACCGCGAGCACCGAACCGGCGCCCGCGGCTGCCGCGCCGAGCGCGGCGGGCAGGGCGAAACCGAGGCCACCGGCGCCTTGCGCGCTGTGCATCGGTGCGTCGTCGGCGTCCCACGCCGACCAGGCCCAGTACCCGAGGACGGTCATGTCCCAGAAGGAGGGCGCGCCGCTGGGCAGTGCCGCGCGAACGTCGGACATGACCTGTCGTTCCAGGTCGAGCGGCTGCGCGTCGAGGCGGTCCCGCACCGAGGCGAGCAGTCCGGCCACCGCGCTCTCGGCCCGGCCGTCGGGTGCGCGCCGCGGCAGGACGTCGAGCAGCGCTCGCAGGGTCGGCCGGACGTCGGCGTGGAGGCCGAGTCCCTCGTGGTTGGCCCCGAGCTTGCCCGCGTCGGCCTCCACCTGGATGAGGCGGCCGCGCGGGCGCAGCGTGTGATACGTGCTGGACAGCTCACCGAGGCCGGAACCGAGCACCAGCAGCACGTCGGCGTCGGCGAGGAAGTCGCGGGAGCGGGTGTCCTCCAGCCAGGACTGCCCGGACAGCGGGTGGTGCCACGGGAACGCGCCCTTGCCGCCGAACGTGGTCAGCACCGGCGCCCGGAGCGCCTCGGCCAGCGCCAGCAGTTCGGCGTGCGCACCGGCCCGGCGCACTCCCCCGCCCGCGAGCACCACCGGGTTCTGCGCCGAGGCCAGCAGGTCGGCCGCGGCCGCGACCTCGTCCGCGAACGGGGCCGGCGGTGCGGGGGCCGCCGTGGCGGTCGTGATCGCCGGTCCGGTGGCGGGGGCGAGCAGCACGTCCTCGCTGATCTCCACCCACACCGGCCCGTACGGCGCGGTCGCGGCTGATTCCCACGCCGCCCGCAGCGCGGCGGGGATCTGGCTCACCGACCGGGCGGTGTGCACGGATTTGACCACGCCCTCGAAAGCGGCCTTCTGGTCCGGCAATTCGTGCATGTACCCGCGCCGGGCGCCGCCCAGCCCGGCCACCGGGATCTGGCTGGAGATCCCCAGCACCGGCACCGAGGCCGCGCGGGACTCCTGCAGCGAAGCGAGCGTGAGCAGCGCGCCGGGGCCGGTCGAGACGATCATCGGCGTGACCGGGACCGGCCCGTGCGGGTCGGCGTCGAGCCGGGCGCGGGCGTGCCCGTCGGCGGCGAACGCGAGGTTGTTCTCCACCCGGGCGCTGATCAGCCGCAGGTCGGGCGCGCGCCGCAGCGCCTCGAACAGCCCGAGCGCGTGCTGGCCGGGCAGCCCGAACACGGTGCCCGCGCCGAGCGCCCGCAGCGTCTCGACGACGACGTCACCACCGATCCTGCTCATGCCGACACCCCCAGGCTCAGCAGGCTCACCAGGTCGTAAGCCACGTGCGAGGCGGCGATCGCGGTGATCTCCGCGTGGTCGTAGGCGGGGGCGAGCTCGACGACGTCGGCGCCGACGATGCGGTGACCGGCCAGGCCGCGCAGGATCTCCAGCAGTTCCCGGCTGGTCATCCCGCCCGCCTCCGGGGTTCCGGTGCCGGGTGCGTGCGCCGGGTCGAGCACGTCGATGTCCACCGAGATGTACAGCGGCCGGTCGCCGATGCGCTCGCTCAGCGCCGCCACGGTGTCGGCGACACCGCGGCGCAGCACGTCGCCGGAGGTCACGATGCCGAAGCCGAGCCTGCGGTCCTCGTCCAGATCGCGCTTGCCGTAGAGCGGGCCGCGGGTGCCGACGTGGCAGAGCGCGCTGGTGTCCAGCAGCCCC
The DNA here is from genome assembly GCF_900116135.1 of Saccharopolyspora flava. Taxonomy (GTDB): domain Bacteria; phylum Actinomycetota; class Actinomycetes; order Mycobacteriales; family Pseudonocardiaceae; genus Saccharopolyspora; species Saccharopolyspora flava. The sequence continues at coordinate 95,068 of NZ_FOZX01000010.1, read as the reverse complement.
TCCTCGGAGGCGCGGCGGAACGGGGTGCCGTGGGTGTAGGGCTCGCCGAAGTAGGTGTCCCAGGTGTCCAGGTGCGCGTCGAAGTGCAGCAGCGCCACCGGACCGTGCTGCGCGGCGGCGGCGCGCAGCAGCGGCAGCGCGATGGTGTGGTCGCCGCCGACCGTGACCATGCGCGTGCCGGCGGCGGCGAAGCGCTGCGCTTCGTCCTGCAGGGTCTCGATGGCCGATCCGATGTGGAACGGGTTGAGCGCGATGTCTCCGGCGTCGACGACCTGCGCCCGCGCGAACGGCGACACGTCGAGTCCCGGGTGGTAGGGCCGCAGCAGGCGGCTGGCCTCCCGCAGCGCGGCAGGCCCGAACCGGGCGCCCGGCCGGTAGGAGACACCGGTGTCGAAGGGCACGCCGACCACGGCGATGTCCGCCCGCTCCACCTCGTCGATGCGCGGCAGCCGCGCGAAGGTCGCGAATCCGGCGAACCGCGGGACCTGCGAGGAATCGACCGGGCCGATCGGGGACTGCTCACTCACTTCTCGGATTCCTCCTCGTGCTTCGTGCTCGGTGAACGCTCAGACGGCGGCCGGAACGTCGTCGGTGGTGTCGGTGCCGCTGAGCCGGGCGTCCCAGGCCGCGAGCACCGGCTGCGGGGTCGGCGGCGTCGCCAGGCTCACCACGACGTAGCTGACGAGGGCGGCGCCGAGCCCGAAGTAGATCGGCTCGTTGGCCTCCAGCCCGTACCCGATCATCGAGCCGATCACCGCGACCGAGCCGACGGCCATCGACGCGAGCGCGCCCGCCTTGGTCCCCCGGCGCCAGAACAGCGCCCCGAGGATCGCCACGAGCAGGCCGCCGACCAGTAGGTTGTAGGCCACGGTCAGCGCGGCCACCACGTCGCTGATCAGCATGGACACCGCGATCGCGGCCACGCCGAGCACGACGGTGGTGACCCGGTTGGCGCGCAGGCCCGACTCACCGCTGCCCTTGCGCAGCCCCAGCCTTGCGAGGATGTCGGTGGTGCTGACCGTGGAGCAGGCGATGAGGGTGCCGCTGGCGGTGGACATCAGCGCCGACAGCGCCGCGGCGAGCACCAGGCCGCGCAGTCCCGCGGGCAGCAGGTCCTCGACGATGCGGGTGAACGCGTCGTCGGCGTTGGCCAGATCCGGGTAGCGCGTCTTGGCCACGGTCCCGATCAGCGCGCCCGCCACCGCGTAGATCAGGCAGTAGAGGCCGGAGCCGATCCCGCCCGCGGTGGCGACCTTCGGCGAGCGGGCGGTGAACACGCGCTGCCAGATGTCCTGGCCGATCAGCAGGCCGAACCCGTAGATCAGCACGTAGGTGACGATGGTGTCCCAGCCGATGGCGTCGACCTGGAAGTAGCTCGGGTCCAGCCGCGCGGTGAGCCCGTCGAACCCGCCCGCGGCGGTGAGCGCGAACGGCAGCAGCACCAGCAGGAATCCGATGGTCATCACCACGAACTGGGCCATGTCGGTCAGCGTCACCGACCACATCCCGCCGAGCACCGTGTAGAGCAGGACGATGCCGCCGCCGAGCGCGATGCCGGCGATGCCGGGCAGGTCGAACAGGGCCGTGAAGACCTTCCCGAACGCCAGCACGGAGGTCACGGTGAGCATCAGGGTGTAGGCCCACATCACCACGCCGGAGACCGCGCTGGAGGCACCGCCGCCGTAGCGCAGGTCCAGCATCTCGGAGACGGTGTAGAGCCGCAGCCGCACGAGTCTGCGGGCGAAGACCGCGTGCAGCACCAGGATTCCCAGGCCGATCGTGCCGACCAGCCACGCCCCGGAGATGCCGGACTCGTACCCGAGGGCGACGCCGCCGACCGTGGAGGCGCCGCCGAGCACGACGGCCGACATGGTGCCCGAGTACAGGAACGTGCCCAGGCGTCTGCCCGCCACCAGGTAGTCGCTCCTGGTCCTGGCCATGCGCATCCCGGCCCAGCCGATCCCGAGCAGTCCGGCGATGTAGAGCGCGATCACGAGGTAGTCCACGAACACGGCATCGCTCCTTCACCCACGGCGTTCCGGGACGGCGTTCAGGTAACCGTAGGTCCGTGAAACTCCTGTTACGCCGGTATTTTTCAGCCAAGAAATCGCTACACTCTGGCCGAGATGACCACAGGCACGTCACACGTCGCTCACGTCCCGCTCCGCAGCGTCATCGAGAACCCGGAGCTGGGCATCGAGGTCGTCCCCGGCTCACTGCGGCCGGGGGCGCGGGACTTGCCGGTGCGCTGGGCGCACGTGAGCGAGCGGCGCGACCCGACGCCCTACCTGCTCGGGGGCGAGCTGCTGCTCACCTCGGGCGTCGACCTGCCGGAGCCCGAGCAGGAGGTCGACGCCTACGTCCGCGAGCTGCGGGACGCCGGGATCACCGCGCTGGCCTTCGGCATTTCCCCGCCCCGGCACGACCGGCTCCCGGAGCCGCTGCGCGACGCGTGCATCAGGCACGGCGTTCCGCTGCTGGTGATCGACCCCGGAACCCCGTTCCTCGCGGTCAACCGGGCGGTGGCCGTCGAGCTGATCGAGGCCGGGCAGCGCGAGCAGCGCTACCTCGACGACGCGCGGCAAGCGCTGACCCGGGCGGCGTCAGCCGGGCTCGCGGAACTGGCGAAGGCCGTCGCCGCGTGGCTGCGCGGCTGGATCGTGCTGCTCGGATCGGCCGGGGAACGCACGGCCGAGCACGGCGCCCCGAGGGTGCTGCCCGCGCAGCTGGACGAGCTCGTGGCGAAGGTGTCCGGCGGCGGCATCCGCACCGCAGCGACCGAACTCGACGACGGGAGCTACGTGGTCGCGCAGCCGGTCTACGCGCGGGCCGGCACCGCCCGGGTGCTGGTGGCCGCGCGCGGCGACCGGTTCGGCGACACCGACCGCGCGATCCTCGCGATCGGCGCGGCCCTGTTCGGCCTGACCGCCCGGGCGGGCACGGATTCAGCGCTGCTGGGCGGCGCGACCACCGCCCTGCTGCTCGGGGAGACGGCCGAGTCCCTGCGCGAGCTGCTGGGATCGGGCCCGTGCCGGGTCGTCGCCACCACGCCGCACGGCAAGGGACCGACCGACGCCGCAGCGGGGTACGACTGGCTGAGCGCCACCCTCGGAACCCCGCTGGTGCGCGTGAACGGGGACGACGTGCACGCGATCGTCCGAACTCTCCCCAGCGACGACACCCTCGCAACCCTGCGAGATCACGGCTGGCTCGCCGTCGTCAGCACGGCCCGGCCCGCTGACGGGCTGGCGGAGGCCATCCCCGAGCTGCGGTCCTTGCTCGAACGCGCTCGCAGGCTCGGCACTCCCCTGGTCGCCGAGCACGCGGACCTCGGCCTCACCGGCGTCATCGAGCCGGGCAGTGCCGCCGACTTCAGCACCCACCTGCTCGCACCCCTGCACGAACTCGACGCCGCTCGTCCTGCCAACCACCTCGTGGAGACGCTGCGGGTGTGGCTCGCCAACCACGGCAACTGGGAACGCACAGCATCCACAATGGACGCCCACCGAAACAGCATCCGCCACCGCATCAAGCAGATCGAACAAGCCCTGAACGCCGACCTCGATGACCCAGAAACCCGAATGCACCTCTGGTTCGCCCTGCGCTGGCACCCGTGACCCGAGACCGAGTGGCCTCAAGGGGCAAGCACGTTGCCCGCGAGGACGTCCGGCGGGCTGTTCCCGAACGCGCACGTCCCGGGGACGCTGGGGTGATCCGCCGCGGAGGAACGGGGGTGTTCATGCGCCTGAACGATCACCGGCGACCCGGACGCGCCGAGCACGAGACCACGCAGCCCGGTGCCAACGCACGGCAGGCGACGACGCCTCCGGCCGGCATGGCCCCGGCGCCCGCGGCGATCCTGGCTCTGCAGCGCACCGCCGGAAACTCCGCCGTGGCCGCGATGCTCTCCCGCCGGAGCGACGACGCGGAGCGGGACACCAGCGTGCAGCGCTCCGCGGTCGAGCAGGAGCTGCGCAAACCGGGACGTCCGCTCGGTGGCGCTGTGCTCTCGGAGATGGAAACCCGGCTCGGTGCGGACTTCTCCGAAGTTCGGGTGCACACTGGCCCCTCGGCGCACGCCGCGGCCGAGTCCGTGGAGGCCCGGGCCTTCACCTCCGGTGCGGACATCGTCTTCCAGAACGGGCACTACAACACCTCCGCCGCCGGGAAGCACACGCTCGCCCACGAACTCACCCACGTGCTGCAGCAGCGCTCCGGGCCGGTCTCCGGAACCGACCGCGGCGACGGCGTGAAGGTGTCCGACCCCTCCGACGCCTACGAGCGCGCCGCCGAAGCCAACGCCGCGGAAGCCATGCGCAGCGCACCACCGGTGCAGCGCGCCCGCGACGAGGACGCCGCCCCCTCGGCACCACCCGCGCCCGTCACCCTTCAGCGATGGGCGTGGGTGGGAGGAAGGCGGGTCGATCCCACCGAGGACGGCTTGTCACCCGCCATGAAGGCCCACGCGGAAGACGACAAGGTCCGCATCTACGACTCCCGTGAAGAGTTCGAGAACCACGCCACCGGGAAGACCGACTACCTGGGCCACCTGGAAGACGGACCGGATCTCACTTGGCTCCGATTCCATCCTGACCGCGTCAACGTGGTGGGAGAGAAGCACACCGACATCACGCTTCCTGACGTGCTCCGCGCAGTGGGGTCGAACAGCTTCGTGTACGAGGCCTTCGCCACCGGTTTCTCCAAGGATTCCAAAACCAAATCCGCCTACCTCGCAGGACTCTCCCCGGTTCTCGACCGGTTTCACGGCGTAGATCTCAACCCTGACGCCGACTACACACAACACGGCGCAGAACCGCTGCATCCCAAGCTCGCAGAAGCCATGTCCCTCTTGATCACTATCTTGAATAGACCGACCACCCTGGCAACGCTCACGAAGGAGAGGGGGTCACATTTCGGACTCACGGCGCAGAGATACCTCAAGATGGCCTGGGGATACGGCAAGGACGTGAAGACCAGGGAGTGGTCACCTCTCTCCAAGAACAAGCTGAAGAGCGCGTACAAGAATGCCGCGAATAACAAGGGCCTCAAGAAATTCATGAAGGATCTCCCCGCCGAAGGCCACATCGGCAACGCGTTCCAAGAACTCAACCGCGAGGAGAGCGAGCAGTACAGGGAACTCCTGGCGACGTACCTCGAAGTCCTCGTGAACGAAGAACTGCACCGAGCCGCCCCCGAAAACCCCGACAGCGCACGGAATCCGGAGGATCTGTCGCCGAACGAGAAGGCCGCTGAGCTGAAGAAGATCAGGGACGAGCGCTTCGTCGAAACACTGGAGGCCGCCGCACGAAACGGGACCCGGTACGTCGGCATGGGAGGGGATCACTCCGAGGTACTGAAGGAGCGATTCGGCCGGGACAATCGGTTCTACTTCGTCGACATGAGGAGCGGCGTCGGCGGGCCCCAGACACTCGCGCAGTTCCGGAACGAAACCTGGAACCGCAAATACGAGGCTGAGAATCGCAACTAGTCCACCCGTCCGGTGCCGGCCAGCTCTCCGCGCAGGCGGGCCGCGTCTTGGGCGGGTGGGAGGCCGTAGGCGCGGCGGTATTCGCGGTTGAACTGGGTGGGGCTGACGTAGCCGACCGCCTCTGCCACCTGGGCCGCCGTGGTGTCGTCGGCGAGGAGGCGACGGCGGGCTTCTTGGAGCCTGAGGTGCTTCTGGAAGTTGAGCGGGCTCATGCCGGTGGCGGTCTTGAAGTGGCGGTAGAGGCTCGCGGTGCTCATGTGGGCGACCGCCGCGATCGCCTCGACGGTGAGCGGTTCGGTGAAGTGGGCGCTGATCCACCTCGCCGCCGTGCGGACTCGGGCCGCGGCGGTGTCGGTCAAGGTGAGGTCGCGCAGCATCGGGCCGAGCGGGCTGACGAGCAGGCGGTAGAGGATCTCGGTCTCGACGCGGTGGGCCAGCGGGCCGATGTGCTCGGGTGTGTCGAGCAGCCGCACCCATCGGGTCACCGCGTCGGTGATGTCGGGGGTCATGGGTGCGGTGATCTGCCCGCCGGGGGTCGTGCGCGCGGGCTCGCTCAGGTCCAGCTCCAGCACGAGGTCGGCGAGCATTCCGCCGTCGAGGCTGAGCACCGCCGCGCGGTAGGGCAGTTCGTCGAAGGTGGCCGTAACGGGCATGACGAGCGAGTTGAGGAACATCTCGCCTCGGCCGACGGTCCAGCTCCGCTCACCGGCGACACCGCTCTTGGACCCGTTGGCGGTGAAGCACACCAGCGGTTCGTAGAGCACGTCGAAGGGCACGACGGGCTCGTCGACAACCGCCAGCGCCAGCCGCGGCACGGCGGGCTCGGCGGCGATGTGCCGGGTGATGGCGGCCTCGAGATCGTCGAGCATGAGCACTCCCCGGTGAGAGGATCAGGCAATCTCATGCTACCCGCAGCCCATGCCCTCGCGGCGCCGCGAACCTAGCGTTGACGGCATGACGCAGCAGCACAACACCACGAACCTCCCGAAGCGCAGGCTCGGCACGCAGGGCCTCGAGGTCGCCGCGATCGGCCTCGGCACGATGGGGATGACGATGGCCTACGGGGCCGGCGACGAGTCCAGCGCGATCGCCACCCTCCGCCGGGCGCACGAACTGGGCGTGACCCTGTTCGACACCGCCGAGCTCTACGGCATGGGCACGGGCAGCAACGAGAAGCTCGTCGGCCGGGGCCTCAAGGACGTGCGCGACGAGGTCGTGCTCGCCACCAAGTTCGGGTTCGACATGAGCAGCCCGACCGGTGCCGACGGGTTCGGGCTCAACAGCCGTCCCGACAACATCCGCCGGGTCGCCGACAACAGCCTGCGCTACCTCGGCACCGACCACATCGACGTGCTCTACCAGCACCGGGTCGACCCGGAGGTCCCGATCGAGGACGTGGCCGGAACGGTCGGTGAGCTGATCGACGCGGGCAAGGTGCGCTACTTCGGGCTCAGCGAAGCGGGCCCGGACATCATCCGGCGCGCCCACGCCGTGCACCCGGTGTCGGTGCTGCAGACCGAGTACTCGGTGTTCGAACGCGCCGTGGAGCCCGAGGTGCTGCCGGTGGTGCGCGAGCTGGGCATCGGCTTCGTGCCGTACTCGCCGCTGGGGCGCGGTTTTCTCACCGGTGCGGTCAAGCCCGCCGCCGAGTACCCGGCCGACGACATGCGCAGCTGGGACGAGCGGTGGCAGCCCGGCAACTACGAGAAGAACCTGACCGCGATCCGCGAGCTGACCGCCCTCGCCGAGGCCAAGGGCATCACGGTCACCCAGCTCGCCCTGGCCTGGCTGCTGGCCCAGGGCGAGGACATCGTGCCCATCCCGGGCACCCGCAGCCCCCAGCGGGTCGCCGAGAACACCGCGGCGGCGCACATCGCGCTCAGCCCGCAGGATCTCGACCGCATCCGCGAGATCCTGCCCCGCGGCTCGGCCGGATCCCGCTATCCGGAGTCGGTCATGCCGACCTGGTGAGCCAAGCGGACGCTGCCGTTCCGCCGACCTGCGTCCGTTTCCTAACGAATGATCCGGAAGTCTTGTGCCGCCTTCGGTAAACGGTGTTCATTGCACGGTGGCGCGGTCGCCGAGAGCCCGGTGTCCGCGCGCTGTCGATGCGGACCGAACGGCGGAAGGACGTCATGAGCGATCGCGAGAACGGCTTGATCAGTCGGCGCTCGATGCTGGTCAGCGGTGGTGTGGCCGCCGCGGGTGCGGCCATGTCCCCGGGCGTCGCGGGTGCCGCTCCGGCGGCGTCCGGTGGTGATGCCGACGCGATCGTGGTGGGCGGTGGTCTGGCCGGGCTGGTAGCGACCTCGGAGCTGGTGGCGCAGGGTCGCAAGGTGCTGCTGGTCGATCAGGAGCCCGAGGCCAGTCTCGGTGGTCAGGCGTTCTGGTCGCTGGGCGGGCTGATGTTCATCGACTCCGAGGAGCAGCGGCTGGCCGGCATCCGCGACTCGCTGGAGCTGGCGCGCGCCGACTGGTTCGGCACCGCCGGTTTCGACCGGGGCGTCGACGACCCGCTGGGCGAGGACTACTGGGCGGCGCAGTGGGCCGAGGCCTACCTGCAGTTCGCCGCGACGGAGAAGCGCTCCTGGCTGCACGGTCTGGGCGTGCGGTGGGTGCCGGTCGTCGGCTGGGCCGAGCGCGGCGGCCAGCACGCCGACGGGCACGGCAACTCGGTGCCGCGCTTCCACCTCACGCTCGGCACCGGCCCCGGGGTGATGGAGCCGTTCGAGAAGATCGTGCGGGAGGCCGCCGAGAAGGGCCTGGTGACGTTCAAGTTCCGGCACCAGGTGGACGAGCTCACCGTCACCAACGGTGTCGTCGACGGCGTCCGGGGCGGAGTCCTGGAGCCCAGCAACGCGCCGCGCGGCAAGCCGAGTTCCCGTACCAGGATCGGTGATTTCGAGCTGCACGCCCCGGTCGTCCTCGTGACCTCCGGCGGGATCGGCGGAAACCAGGACCTGGTGCGGCAGAACTGGCCGGAGTGGCTGGGCGCACCGCCCAAGCGCATGATCACCGGTGTTCCCGCGCACGTCGACGGCCGGATGCTCGGGATCACCGAGAAGGCCGGTGCGCGGCTGGTCAACCGCGACCGGATGTGGCACTACACCGAGGGTTTGGCCAACCACACGCCGATCTGGCCCGATCACGGGATCCGGGTGCTGGCGGCGCCGTCGTCGCTGTGGTTCGACGCGCGCGGCCGGCGCTTCCCCAACCCCGGCATCCCCAGCTACGACACGCTCGGCACGCTGAAGCTGATCAAGGACACCGGCTACGACTACTCGTGGTTCGTGCTCAACCAGCGGATCATCGACAAGGAGTTCATCCTCTCCGGTTCCGAGCAGAACCCGGAGCTCACCCGCAAGGACCTCGCCGGCTACCTGGCCAGCCGGGCGCTCAACGACACGCCGCCGCCGGTCAAGGCGTTCCAGGACTTCGGCGAGGACTTCGTGCAGGCCAACACGATCTCGGAGCTGGTGGCCCGGATGAACGACCTCAGCGGTGACGACCTCCTCGACGCCGCCGACCTGGAACGGCAGATCGTCCAGCGCGACCGCCAGGTCGACAACAACTACACCAAGGACGAGCAGGTCATGGGCATCCGCAACTCCCTGGCCTACGTCGGCGACAACCTCATCCGCACCACGCCGCTGCACAAGATCCTCGATCGCGAGGCGGGCCCGCTGATCGCGATCCGGATGAACCTGCTGACCCGCAAGACCCTCGGCGGGCTGCAGACCAACCTCGACGGCCAGGTCCTCGACGCCCGGGCCAACCCCATCCCCGGCCTCTACGCGGCGGGCGAGGTGTCGGGCTTCGGGGGCGGCGGGGTCCACGGCTACCGGGCGCTGGAGGGCACGTTCCTCGGAGGCTGCCTGTTCTCCGGCCGCCAAGCCGGCCGAGCGGCGGCCAAGGCCACGGCCTGAGGCCGGGTTGATGTCCCTGCGTGCGCGCTGATCTCAGCCCTGGCTCACCCTGGGTGAGCGCGCACGCGGGGTCCGGCGCCTAAACCTCGAGGCCGGGAGCGCCGGTCACGGCCACGCGGACCGCCTCGCGATGGGTCCGGCACACCGTGCGAGCGCTGTCGGGGCCAGGCTCGGCACGGGTGCCCACGGAGTCGCAGATCCAGGTGCCGGTGCACGGATTCCGATACACGTGTGACGTCTGATGCGGCAGTGCACCGCTGTTTCGGGGCGAAGACATCGCCCGAGCTCTCTCACGCGGGGTCCGGGGCTGACACCCTCCAACCTCCCCTCCGGGCACCCCCACAACCAGGGCAGAACTACCGGGTTCCCTACCTAGACACCCCGACCCCGGGGTTGGCTTCGGGCGGTTCGAACAGCGCCATCTGCCCGTCCTGGTCCTCCGGGAATTCCACGTCCGACCACGGGTCCCTCGTGGCGCAGAGCCTCCGGCATCGCTTGCAGTCGGCTCTCAGCTCGACCGCCTCGCACGTGAACAGCGGGGACCGGCTGATCAGTTGACCGCAGACGGTCGTGGGCTGCTGCACCCCGCTCTCGGTCGTGAACTTGACGCGATGCACCCTGCAGCCAGGGCGGATGCGGAGATTCCGCCCCGTGAATCGTTGGATTTCCTTCTCTGCTTCGGCCTGGTCCAGATTCCCATCGGACGGAGACACCTGATCATGTTCGCGCGGCCGCGGATACCCCCGGCACCGCAAGACCGGTGACTCCTCTGCTCCAACCGGCAGAACCCACCCGGACGCGCGGCGTCCGCGGTTTCGAGGCGGTATCGCGCTGCGGTCGTTCGCCCGGTCGACCCGGGCCTCGGCGTGGGGCGCCTGGGGGCAGTTTTAGCCATAACTGTCCCGGGACCCGCTACTCGGCTACTGGACAGTTATGGCTAAAACTGCCCCCAGGCGACGAACGCCGTCACGGGAGTCGGGAAGCCCGGCGACGGGGCGCGGTCAGGTCCGGGGTGCCTCGGGTGCTGTTGCGGGGACGAGGTCGTGTTGTTGTGCGACGACCCGGTTGAGGTGGGTGCGGGCGGCGTGGCGGGCCGCTTCCGCGTCGCCTGCGGCGATGGCGTCGAGGATCTGGGCGTGCTCGGCGAGCGTGTGCGGCAGGCTCGCCGGGTAGGAGTCGGCGTCGCGGTAGGACTCGCGCAGGCAGGTGTTGATCGGGTCCATGAACCAGGAGAAGAACGGGTTCCCGCCGGCGCGGGTGACGATCTCGTGGAAGCGCACGTCCTCCTCGAGGCAGACCCGGTAGTCGTTCATGTTCCGCTCCACGCGGTCCACCGACGCGCGCAGCTCCGCCAGGTCGCCGTCGGTGCGGCGGGTGGCGGCCAGGGCGGTCACCTCGACCTCGATGATCAGCCGGGTCTCCATCAGCTGCTGGAACGTCGTCGCGTTCATCCCCAGCATCAGCGAGTAGTGCTGGGCGACCGCCGAACCGTCCGGTGTGGACACCGTCATCCCGCGACCGGGGCGGATGTCGACCAGCCCGCGCTGCTCCAGGATACGGCCGGCCTCCCGGATGACCGTGCGGCTCACCCCGTAGCGCTCGACGAGCTGCGGTTCGGTCGGCAACCGGTCCCCGGGGCGCAATCCCTGCGCGAGCAGGTCGTTCTGCAGCCGCTCGGCCACGACCTCGGGAAGGCGAGGCGGCCTTTCCGCTGGGGCGCGCGGAGTTTCGGCGCCCATGATCGAGGGTTGCGACGCGGCCATGCGAGAACTATCGTCCGATCATCATACGAAGTCAACGTCACGACACCTTCGCATCGGCAGCGGGCCGGATCGGCCGCGCCGCGCTCCACCGCTTCGAGACGCAACGCTGACCATCGCCGGATCTCGCCTCAACGCCGAGAAAGCAGAGCCGGATGCCTCACCACCACGTCATCACCTGCCGGAACTTCCACTCCGGCACCTGGCACGACGATCCCGCTGACACGATCGAGCGGCACAATCCCGCGACCGGTGAGCTCGTCGCGATCGCCGCCCGCTCGTCGGCCGCGGACGTCGACGCGGCGGTGGCCTCGGCCGCGACCGCCTTCCGGTCCTGGCGCAAGACGCTCCCGGCCGACCGCGCCCGGTACCTGCACGACCTGGCGGCGGCGTGCGCGCCGCGGGTCGACGAGATGGCCGCCTCCATCACCCGCGAGCAGGGAAAACCGCTCGACGAGGCGCGCGGCGAGGTCCGCAAGTTCGTCACGGCGCTGCACTACTACGCCGAAGAGGCCCAGCGGGTGTTCGGCCGCACGATCCCCAACGACACCGCGGGTTTCACCAGCATCGTCGAGAAGGAACCGATCGGCCCGGTCGCGGGCATCGTGCCCTGGAACTACCCGATCGAGCTGATCGGCTGGAAGCTGGCCGGGGCGACGGCCGCCGGCTGCACCATCGTCCTCAAGCCCTCCGAGTACACGCCGGGCTGCGCGCAGATCCTGTCCGAGTGCGTCGCCGAGGTCTTCCCGCCGGGTGTGGTCAACATCGTCCACGGCGACGGGCGGACCGGGCAGGCGCTCGTGGAGCACCCGGCGATCGCCAAGATCGCCTTCACCGGGTCGATGCGCACCGGGCAGGCGATCTCCCGCTCGGTCAACGGGATCACGCCGCTGTCGCTGGAACTCGGCGGCAGCTGCCCGATGATCGTCACCGAGCGGGCCGACATCGGTGCCGCGATCACCGGTGCGGCGCGGCGCTCGTTCCGCAACGCCGGGCAGATCTGCATCGCCATCAACCGGATCTACGTCCACGACGCCGTGCACGACGAGTTCGTCGCCGGGCTCGCGGCCGCCGCCGACGCGCTCAAGGTCGCCGACGGCATCGAGGTCCCCTCCGCCGACGTCGGCTCAATGACGATGGACGAGACCTACCAGCGCACCCTCGACCACATCGCCGACGCCCGCGACCGCGGCGCCAGGATCGTCGCCGGGGGCGGACCGGTCACCGAGCTCTCCCCCGGTTTGTTCCTGCGCCCCACGGTGGTCGACGACGCGGCGGACGAGGCGCTGGTGATGCACGAGGAGACCTTCGGCCCGCTCGTCGGCGTCGCGCGCTTCACCGATCTCGACGACGCGATCGAACGCGCCAACGCCGCACCCGGCGGTCTCGCCGCCTACGCCTACACCGACGACACGCGCGAAACCTTCGCTCTCGCACGGGAACTCGACTTCGGCAACGTCGCGGTCAACAACGTCGACGCCGGCATCATGAACGCCCCCTACGGCGGCCGGCGGGAAAGCGGCTTCGGTTCCGAGCACGGCCACGAAGGGCTCGAATCCTACTTGCAGCTCAAGCACATCCGGCTTCGCCACGGCGCGCGATGAGGCGCGGAAGGACGTAGCAGCATGCTCATCGGCATCGATCTGGGCACCTCCACCTGCAAGGCGATCGCCGTCAACGGCGACGGCGACGTGGTCGCCAAGCAGAGCCGCGACTACCCGATGATCAACCTCCGGCAGGGCTGGGCCGAGCAGGACCCGGCCGAGTGGTGGCGCGCCACCGACGAGGCGATCACCGCGCTGACCGCCTCGCTGCCCGAACGCGGCCGGGAGGTGACGGGAATCGGTCTGTGCGGCCAGATGCACGGCCTCACCGCCCTCGATGCCACCGGCCAGCCGCTGCGGCACGCGATCCTGTGGAACGACCAGCGCGCGGCCCCGCAGTGCGACCGGATCACCGAACGCGCCGGTGGGCTCGACGAACTGCTGCGCATGACGCGCAACCGGATGCTGCCGGGCTTCACCGGAGGCAAGATCGTCTGGTTCCGGGAGAACGAACCGGAGCTGTTCGAGCGGACCGCGCACGTCCTCAACCCCAAAGACTACCTGCGGTTCCGGATGACCGGCGCGTACGCCACCGACGTCTCCGACGCCTCGGGCACCGGACTGTTCGACGTGGCGCGACGCGTCTGGTCCGACGAACTGCTGGAGCTGCTCGACATCGATCGATCCCTGCTGCCGGAGGCCGTGGAGTCCGTCGAGCAGACCGGGCGGCTCACCCCGGAACTGGTGCGGCGGTGGAACGTCCCCGACGGGACACCGGTGTTCGGCGGGGGCGGCGACGCCGTCATCCAGACCACGGCGATGGGGCTGGTCGACGCCGGTTCAGTCGGGTTCACCATCGGCACCGCGGGCATCGTCGCCGGTGGCGCGGCCTCCTGCCCGGACAACCCCGGCGGACGCGTCCAGGTGTCCTGCGGCAACGCGCCCGGGCGCTGGCACTGCATGGGCGTGTCGCTGAGCGCGGGCGGGGCCTTCCAGTGGTTGCGGGACGCGCTGGCGCCGGTGGCGGCCACCGAACCGATCTCGTTCGACCGGCTGATCAGCCTCGCCAAGGCCGTCGACCCGGGTTCGGACGGGCTGCGGTTCCTGCCGTACCTGCTGGGCGAGCGCTCCCCGCACGTCGCGCCGGAGGCGACCGGGACGTGGGTGGGGCTCACCCCGATCCACCACGCCGGGCACCTGGCGCGCAGCGTGATGGAGGGGGTGCTGCTGAACCTGCGGGAGATCCTGGAGGTGTGCCGCGACGCCGGGCTGGAGTGCGAGCGCGTCATCGCCTCCGGCGGTGCGACGAGCGAGTCGCTGTGGCTGCAGATGCTCGCCGACGTCCTCGACCGCGAGATCGACGTGGTGACCGCGTCGTCAGAGGGCGGGGCCTACGGCGCGGCGCTGGCCGCCGGGGTCGGGTCCGGCCGCTGGCGCGATTTCGACGAGGCCCTGGCCGGGGTGGGCGTGGAGCGCACCTTCGCGCCCGAACGGGAACCAGCCCGGGTCTACGACCGGATCTTCCCGGTCCACCGCGGCCTCTACGACGGGCTGCGGCCCGTGTACCTGGCCAACGCCGAGTGACCCCGAGCCTCAAGGAGGAGCCATGACCGACCTCTTCAGCCTCAGCGGCAGGACCGCGATCGTCACCGGTGGCGCGCAGGGCATCGGCGAGGCCATCGTGCTCGGCCTGCGCGACGCGGGCGCCCGCGTGTTCATCTGCGACATCAATCCCGAAGTCGGCGGGGCCGCGGCCGAGCGCCACGGCGTCGAGTTCGTCGCCGCCGACGTCACCGACCCCGCCGCCGTCGACGCGGCTTTCGGGCAGGTGGCCGGCGCGGCCGGTTCGCTCGACATCGCGGTCAACAACGCGGGCATCGTGCACAACCAGCCCAGCGAGGACGTCGATCCGGCCGACTGGCGCCGGGTCATGTCGGTGAACCTCGACGGCGTGTTCTACAGCTGCCAGGCGGCGGGCAGGCGGATGCTGGCGCAGGGTTCGGGCAGCATCATCAACACCGGCAGCATGAGCGGCCACATCGCCAACCGCCCGCAACCCCAGGCCGCCTACAACGCCGCGAAGGCCGGCGTCATCCACCTCACCAAGTCGCTGGCCGGCGAGTGGTCGCCGCGCGGGGTGCGGGTCAACTCCATCTCCCCCGGCTACGTCGGCACCCCGCTGACCAAGCAGGGCCTCGCCAACGAGGAGTGGCGCGCGGTCTGGCTCGACGGCACCCCGATGAACCGCGTCGCCGAACCCACCGAGATCGCCCCGGCGGTCGTCTTCCTCGCCTCCGACGCCAGCACCTATTGCACCGGCACAGACCTCGTCATCGACGGCGGCTACACCGTCTGGTGATCCTCACCCCCGATGCGCTCTCCCGGTGTTCCCGGGCACCGGGAGGGCGACAGTTTTTGCCAGAACTGCCGTTTCGTGGGGCGGAGGACAATTAGGGCAAAAACTGTCCCCCTCCAAAACCCCCCGCACCCCCGAAGCGGCCCTCCCGAATCACCACCCGCGGAGACCGAACGCAACATCACGCTGCCCCCGAACCGCGCTCCGGTACGGCTACGCGCCGAGGATTCCGACTCCGCCCAGGACGTTGCCGTCGTTCGCCTCCTCGTCGGTGACCGGGGTGTCGGGGCGCCAGTGGGCTGCGGGGACGATCCCCGGGTCGACCAGGGTGTAGCCCGGGAACAGGGCTGCGACCTCGTCCGGGGTGCGGATGTGCAGGTGCGGGGTGGAGGTTCCCGCGAGCAGGGAGCGGAGGGCTTCGATGTCGGCGTCGGTGCGCGAGAGCTGGGCGTTGTTGGACACCGCCAGGGCGCTGCCGGGGACGCAGGCGTCGCGGTAGCGCTTGACCAGGGCCGCGCCGTTGGGATCCGGGACGAGGTCGAGGATGCCGAAGGCCAGGACCGCGACCGGTTTCGAGAAGTCCAGCAGGCCCGCCACTCCCGGGGCGCTGAGGACTGCTTCGGCGTCGCTGACGTCGAGTTCGGTGACCGAGACCTGCGGGTCGTCGCCGATGAGGTGGCGGGCGTGATGGCAGGCGACGGGTTCCCAGTCGACGTAGGCGACCTTCGCGCGCGGGCAGTGCTCGCGCGCGATCTCGTGCACGTTGCCGACCGTGGGGACACCGGATCCCAGGTCGAGGAACTGGTCGATCCCGGCCTCGGTCGCCAGGTACCGGACCGCGCGGCCGAGGAACGACCGGTTCGCGTAGCTGTAGTCCCGTTCGGTCGGGACGAGCTCCAGCGCGTGCTCGGCCGCCCGGCGGTCCACCTCGAAGTTGGCGGAACCGCCGAGCAGGTAGTCGTACATCCGGGCGATGCTCGGCCGGGTGAGGTCGACGTCCGAAACCTCGATCCCCGGCTCGACTCCCCTGGTCTCGTCGGTCATGATCACACCGTATCGGAACGGGCAGCGACCGATCAGCCACTCGACGTGATCGACTCGGTCAGTCGTTGACCAGGCCGCCGTCGACCACCAGGTTCTGACCCGTGATCGCCCGCGACCACGGCGAGGCGAAGAACAGGGCCGCGTCGGCGAACTCCTCCGGAGTCACCACGCGACGCAGCGGCGTGTTCGCGGCGATCGCGTCGAACACCTCCTCCGGGGTGGCGGCGCTCGCGTCGGTGGTGCGCAGCAGCCCGCCCGAGACCATGTTGACCGTGATCCCCTCGGGCCCGAGGTCGGCGGCGAGGGTGCGGGTCAGCGACAGCAGCGCGGCCTTCGCGGCCGTGTAGTCGTGGTAGGGCACGACCGGGTTCTGGAACAGGTTCGTCCCGACGTTGACGATCCGGCCGGCCCCGAGCTCCCGCATGCCCGGCAGCGCCGCCTGCGCGACGTTCAGCGCGCCTCGGACGCTGCCCTCGAACTGCCCGGAGAACTCCTCCCACGTGATCGCGTCGGCGTGCGAGCGCGCGTCGCCGTTGAAGGTGAAGTCGGCGAGAGCGTTGTTGACCACGGTCGTCACCGGAGTCCCGAAACGCTCACGCGCGGCGGCGAACAGGGCGTCGACCTGGGCCCGGTCGGTGACGTCGGCCGCGACGGCGACCACCCGGTCGCCGAGCTCGTCGGCCAGCGCCTCGGCCTGCTCGCGGCTGCGGCGGTAGTCGATCACGACCCGAGCGCCCTGCCCCGCGAACGCGCGCACCAGCGCGGCACCCAGTCCGCGCCCGCCTCCGGTCACCACGACAACCTGATCGGCGAAATCCATAGCCCGCACGGTAACTCCCGGCAACCGGGCATCAGCACCCGCGGTACCCCTGACCTGCTAAGAGGACACCAGATCTCCGGTCACGACAACGGCACCCCCGCCTACCCGGCGGAGAGGAGCGGGGGCACCGGACGAGCCGTGATCACTGGTGATCGAACTTCTCCGCCTTCACCGCACGGATGAACGACGACCACTGGTCACTGGACGCGGTGAAGAAACCCGCCGCTCTGTCCTTGGTGTCGCGCACCGCAGCGCCATCGCTGATCCGGCCCACCTCGACGCAGTTGTCGACCTGCGAGCTGCGGGAACTCTTGCGCCATCCGGTCGGACCGGTGTGATCATGCATCCTGTTCCTCCCGTTCCTTGACGATGTCGGCGATGAACGAGCTGGACTCCGCTGGACTCATCGCCACCTGCTCAACCCTAGGCAATGCAGCGCGGTATGCCGAGACATCTTCGGGTTCGTCGAGATAAATCGCGCTGACGCGATTCTCGATGCTGATCACCGGGTCGCGATCGTCGAACTCGACCAGGACGAACGGGCCTTCAAGACCGGCATGCCACCCCGTGCGGATCGGCACCACCCGCAACTCGACGTTGGGCTGCTCGGCGAGCTTCAGCAGTTCACGCAGCTGATCAGCCATGGTCTCGTCGCCGCCGATCTCCTGGCGGAGCGCGAGTTCACCGACGAAGGCGTGCAGTTGCGCCGGTTTCTTCCGGTTGATGGCGTCACGGCGCCCCAGCCGCACAGCCACCCGCGTGTCGATCTCGGAAGCGGGAACCTCGGCCGCGATCATGATCTCCCGCGCGTAATCCGCGGTCTGCATCAGACCTGGTACCAGCAAGGGCGAAACGGTCGTGATCCTGGTAGCCGCGCGCTCTATCTCCAGCAGCGTCGCGAGCTGACGTGGTTGCTCGGGCATTCCGATCGACAGCCACCGCGGCGCGTCGGGTTCGCCCGCGATCTCGAGGAGCCGGTCGCGCACCTCCGCCGATGCCCGAACCGCCTGCAAGTACGCGGCGACCTCGGCAACTCCCGGCCGCCGGGCGCCGGTTTCCCAGCGGGACACGGTTGCGTGCGAGGTGTCCAGAAGTGCGGCGAGGCCGCGCAGTCCGAGGCCGGAAGCCTCGCGGGCAGCGCGGAGTTCGGCTCCGAAGACGCGGGCCTTGATGGTTCGCCGGGTGTTACCAGCCATGTACCGGAGCATAACCAGACGCCCGTTCGTGCAGGTAGATCACCCGAACGGTTCGTTGCCCGGGTCGTTACCACCTGTCACTCTGTTACCCGTTCCAATGATCACAACGCACTGGGGACTCGATGACGAGCTTTAGGCCGCACCCGTTCAGCTGGCGACCGGGCAGCACCAGCAGACACGCCACCACCGGCGTGCCCGCCGACGGACAGCAGTTCCAGGCGCTCTGCGGATCGGCGGAGATCGCCGACACCTGCGCGGAGGCGTGGTTCTTGCCCACGTGCGCGGCCTGCAACGTCGTCACCCACGAACTCGCCGGTGTTCCGATGCCGCCCGCGCCACCGGTGGCGCCGTGAACACCATCGCGAACGTCATGCGCGGAGCGCTCGTGGCGATCGCCTCGGCCGTGGACAACGTCGAAGCCGGTCACACCACCCGGGACGAGCACGAAGAGCTCGCGCGGGTTTGCGACCGGCTCGCCCAAGTGCTGCGCAGGGACGGCGCACAGCCGCCCGCGGTCGACGGCGACGTCATCGCAGTCGTCGAAGAGCGCCCCCGATAACGGGAAGGCCCGGGCGGACTCGACATCCGCCCGGGCCGCGCAGCGATGTGCAGGCTCGTTCAGGCGGAGGTGCGGGTGGATTCCACGGCGCGGTCGGCCGGTTTGAGGGTGAGTGCGACCAGGGCTGAGATGAGGCATCCGGCGGCGAGGTAGGCGGCGACCCAGTGCCAGTCGCCGTCGCCGAGCAGGACGAGCGCCGTCGCGATGGCGGGGGTGAACCCGCCGCCGATCGCTGCGGCGACCTGGTAGCCCAATCCGGCTCCGCTGTAGCGGTATTCGGCGCCGAACAGCTCGGTGAGCAGGGGTTGCTGCACGCAGACGATCAGGTCGTGCGCGATGTTGACCAGCACGACCGAGCAGACCACGACGAGGATCTCCGAGCCCGCCTGCATGGACAGGAAGTAGGGCACGGCGCCGAGCGCACCGATCACCGCGCCGGTGATGAACACGGGTTTGTGGCCGTAGCGGTCGGAGATCCAGGCGAACAGCGGGATCGTGACGATGCCGATGCCGCCGACCAGCAACGCGACGGTGAGCATGAACCCGGAGTCGAAGCCGTACTGCTTGGTCGCGTAGGCCAGCGCGAAGGTCGTGACGATGTACATCGTCAGCAGCTCACCCAGCCGCAGCCCGATGATCTGGAAGAACGCGGCCGGGTGCCGCTTGAGGGCGTCGAGGACCGGCAGCTTCCGCTCGGTAGCCTGCTCGCGAAACACCTCGCTCTCCGGCACGCCGGCGCGGATCCACAGCGCGATCGCCACGAACACGACGCTGATCAGGAACGGGACCCGCCAGCCCCAGCTGTGGAACGCGGAGTCGCTGGTGAACGCCTGCATCCCGGCCGCCACGCCGGTGGCCAGCAGGAGTCCGACCGAGTAGCCGACCTGCACGCCGCTGCTGAAGAACGCCTTGAGCTTCGCCGGCGCGTTCTCGACGGCCATCAGCGCCGCACCACCCCACTCGCCACCCACGGCAAAACCCTGGATCGCGCGCAGCACGACCAGCAGCAACGGCGCCCACCACCCGACGCTGGCGTAGGTCGGCAGCAGCCCGATCAGGGCGGTGGACACACCCATGATCGACACCGTCCACACCAGCATCGTCTTGCGCCCGATCTTGTCGCCGAAGTGCCCGAAGAACACCCCGCCCAGCGGCCGGAAGATGAACCCGACACCGAACGTGGCGAACGCCGCGAGCGTCCCGGCGAGCGGGCTGATGTCGGGAAAGAACGCGTCGTTGAACACGACCGCCGCAACGATCCCGTAGAGCAGGAAGTCGTACCACTCCACCACCGCCCCCACGAAGCTTCCCGCCGCCGCCCGAACGGGCTTCGCCGACCTGGCCCCGGCCGCATCCACCACAACATCACCTTCCACCCGCAACGACCCGACCCCGGCACGATACGGAACCGCCAGATCAACTGGTGAGGATGTTGCGCAGGTCTGTTCTGCTGGTGGTGAGGGCTTCGTCGTAGGTGGTGGTGTCGTCGGCGGCCCAGCGCTCTCCGGCGAGGCGGGCGATGGCGAGGGCTGCTTCGGTGGCGAGGCGGGCGGTTTGGGGGTCGTGGCCTCGTTCCGTCAGGGCTTCGGTGAGGGCTTCGCCGAGGGCGGCGAGCTTGACGAGTTCGCGTTCGCGCAGGGCCGGGTTCGCGGCGATGAGCGCTGAGCGTTCGCGGAGGAAGTCCTTGGGGCGGAACACTTCCGGGCCTGCGGCGAGGGCGATCATGAGGGTGTCGAGAGCGCTCTCGCCTTCGGGAACCGTGCCGATCTCCGCCACGAGGCGTTGCTCCAGTTCCTCGCTGCCGCCGAAGAGGGCTTCGCGCTTGTCGCTGAACCAGCGGTAGAAGGAGCGTTCGGTGAGGTTCGCGCGCTGCGCGATCTGGCTGACGGTCGTGCGGTCGTAGCCCTGCTCGGTGAACAGGTCCAGGGCCGCTCGTTCCAAGCGGCTGCGCGTGTTGCCCTCCCAGCGTGCCATGGGGCCATCGTAGGTGACAGCAGATGCTGTCATCACCTGGTACCGTGAGTGATGACAGCATCTGCTGTCACTTCGAACTTGGGAGGCATGAAGTGCGAAGCCTTCGCTTTCACCAGACCGGTCCCGCGCTCGACGTCCTGCAGCTCGAGGAGGTCGAAGCACCCACCCCGGGACCTGCGCAGATCCGGGTCTCCGTGCGGTCCTGCGGGCTGACCCCGGCGGACTGGGCGCTGGCCGGCGGGCTGTTCCCCGGCGACCTGCCCAGGGGCATCGGCCTGGAGGTCGCGGGCACGGTCGACGCGGTGGGCGACGGGGTCACCGACGTCGCCGCAGGTGACGAGGTGTTCGGCCCGGTGCCGTTCACCGGGCCGACGGCGGGCGCGTCCGACCAGGCACTCCTGGACGTCTGGTTCCCGCGACCCGCGAACCTGGACCCGGCGGAGGCCGCCGCCCTGCCGATGGCCGTGGAGACCGCTCACCGTGGCCTGCACGGACTGGGCGTGCGCCGCGATGCCGCGCAGGGGCTGACCGTGCTGGTCCACGGCGCGGGCAGCACCGTGGGGTTCGCGGCGACTCAGATCGCGCTGCGCTACGGCGCCCGCGTGATCGCCACGGCAGGCACGACCCACGCCGACGCGCTGCGGGCGCTGGGCGCCGAGGTCACCACCTACGGCGACGGGATGGGCGAGCGCGTGCGCGAGATCGCCGGTGGCCCGGTGGATCTGGCCTTCGACGCCGCGCCGGTCAGCAACTCGCTGCCCGAGGTGGTCAAGACCGTGACGCGTCCCGAAAACGCGCTCACCATGAGCGATTTCGAGGCGGCGCAGGAACTCGGCGTGCGGTTCCAGTTTGGCGAGGAGGGCCACGAGTACCACAACCACGTCCTCGGCGAGTACGCGCAACTGGCCGCCGAGGGCCGGTTCTCGATCCCGATCGCCGGGACCTACCCGCTGGAGAAGTGGCGCGAGGCCGCAGAGCTGAGCCTGTCCGGCAAGCCCGGCGGCAAGCTCGTCCTCGAGGTCGGCTGACGTCAGGCCTGCGGGAAGCGACCCTCGCCGCGAGGGCCGACGAGCCGGGTGACCAGCTCTCGTTGTTCGTCGACATCGCGGGCCGCGCTCATCCTCGCTTTGTAGTCGCGTTCCACGTCCCGCAGGAACTTCGGCCAGGGCGTCTCCGGGCCACCGAACTCGGCGAGGTTGACGTAGCGCTGGTTCTCGCTCAGCTTGCCCGCGCCGATCTTGTCCTGCTTGTGGCCGTGCACGCTGGACTCGGGGTTGGCCCTGGCTTCCGTCGAACGCCAAGTGTGCTCGTAGCCGACGGGACTGTTGTGGTTGCCGGGTGCGAGCGTCTCCAGCCCGACGACCAGCGAACCCGCCGTGTTCGGCTGCGGTGGCGTGTAGATCAGCAGCAGGTGTCCGTGCGCACCGTCGGGCATGACCACATCACCGTTGCAGTCGAACTTGTTCAACCCGGTCATGCCCGCGTTCATCCCCAGCACCAGCACCGGATCCTTGGTGAGCTGCGTGGCCAGGTTGCGCGCCGAGGAGATCAAGCCGCCGCGTTCCTTGAACTTCCCCTCGCGATCCCCTCGTTCGCGCCCGATCGACTGGTAATGGGTCGCGTACGTACGTTCGCTGACCCGGTCGGTGAGCTCGCCGCGCTCATCGGTGATCTCCAGCCACTGCGCCAGTTCGTAGCAGCCGGGGACTTCCCCGGACAGCGGCGGAATCCGGATGTTGACTCGCCCGCCGTGCGCGAGCGCCCGCGCCACGTCGCCGTCGCGGTAGTCGATGTGCTCCTGGCCGGGACCGGGCCGAATCTTCAGGCCGTTCTGCAGGATCAGGAACACCCTGGTCAGCAGCTGTTGCGCGTTGGCCTGCTTCGCCTCGGCCGCGGGGTCGCTGCGCCCGGTGGGTTCCGCCGGGTGCAGGGTGTCGACGAAGGCGTTGCGGATCTGCGCGTCCCGCTCGGCGTCCAGCGGTGCGCGGCCACTCGGATCCAGCGTGTTCGCGGTCAGCGTGCGGCCGAGGGTGTAGGCGGGGCTGCCCTGCTCCCCGCCGCGCACCCGTTCCCGGAACTCCAGCGTGGCGATGAGCAGCCGCTTGCCCGGGGAGAGCCGGAGCCAGTCGTAGTACTCGCCGTTGCGGGAGTAGGCCACGGCGTCGTCGTAGGTGCCGATCCCGGTCAACGCCAACCAGCCCCGCTCCTGCTCCCGGATGGCACGCACCTCGTCAGCGCTGAACAGCGGTCCTTGCTTCAGCCGCCGCATCAGGTCGGACTCCAACTTCCGGGCGCTGACCTGCTTGCCCAACCACCAACCGCCGTCCGGCGCGGCCACCGACCGCTCCCCCGCCCGCTGCACCACAGCACTCGCAGCCCGATTCCCAACCACACGCTGCAACCCCAGCAAATCCCCCGGCGCGACACCCGAAGCCCTCTGATGCCCGCCAGCCCGGGACGCCTCAACCCGGGCGTCCCTCCCTCGTTCCGAGCTCCGCGCATTGCCCATCGCTCCCAGACTCACCTCCCGGCCCCCACATCACCAGGCACCGAAGGGCAGAGGTGCGGGCAGATCGCTCTCTGGCGTGGTGTTGCGCGGGGCGGTACGAATCGGGGCGGCGTTGTCGTCGAGTTCGGGGAGGGGCCGGCATGCCGATGCGGCCGCGGGTGGTGGCGTTCGACGTGGTGGAGACGCTCATGGCTCTGGAGCCGCTGCGGCCTCAGTTCGCCGAGGCCGGGTTGCCTCCCGAGCTGGTGGAGCGGTGGTTCGACCGGTTGTTGCGGGACGGGATGGCGTTGAGCCTGGCCGGGGACTACGCGGACTTCCCGACCGTCGCCGCGTCCACGCTGCGGACCCTGTCGCGCGGCCGGATCAGCGAGGACGGTGTCGCGCACGTGCTCGCCGGGTTCGGCGCGCTGCCCGCGCACCCCGATGCCGAACCGGCGATGCGCGTGCTGACCGAGGCCGGGATCTCCGTCGTCTGCTTGAGCAACGGCACGGCCGAGACCACCTCGGCGTTCCTGGAGCGCACCGGACTCGCCCACCACGTCGAGCAGGTCATCAGCGTCGCCGAGGCCCGCAGCTGGAAACCCCCGGTCCACGTCTACGAGCACGCGCTCGAACGGATCGGGCGGGCTCCGCACGAGGTCGCGCTGGTCGCCGTGCACGCCTTCGACTGCCACGGCGCGAAGCGGGCCGGGCTCACCACCGGCTGGGCCGCCCGCCTGGAAGGCCACTACGCCGAGGTGTTCACCCCCGCCGACATCACCGGAGACGACCTCGTCCAGGTCACCCAAGAGCTCACCGCACTCCCGCAACAACAACCCTGACCGCAGCGCGGAATCGGTGAACGCGGTTGCTCCGTCCCGGTGACCGGCGAGGATGAGATCTCGGTCTTGCGGCCCACGCGAAGCCGATCATGCCCTACAGTGCGCGTGCGGTAATCGAGCGAGCACACTGCGCGACGGCACTGGGGGAATTCTGTGGGTGACAACCGGTCTGCGAACATCGTCCGGTTCTGGCGGAGCGTCGAGATGCTCAGCCCGCAGACCGTGCCGAAGACCAAGCCCTACCGGCGCCAGGCTCACGAGAAGATCTTCGACCTGGCCGCCGGTGACCTCGCACCGTGGGAGACGGGGCACCCGCTCCTCGACGAGCCGCTCCCCCACCGCTACACCTGGCGGTTCACCGCCTACGGCGGGCTGTACCCGCTTGCGGCGGTGTCCGAGACGCTGGTGAAGGCGTTCGGCCAGGACACGCGCGAGGAACGTCCGAGCGAAGGCGACACCGCCCTGTTCGCGCTCACCATCGACGCCGACGGGTGCCTGGTCGAGAACGGCGCGACCCTGTCGGCCTGCGCCTGGGCGCTGGGGAAGCTGACCTCCGCCGAGCCTGCGCCCGAGGCGCTCGACGGGTTCGACGACGTGGAACGCGCGTTCTCCTCAGAGATGGACGGGCTGGTTCCGCCGGACCGCCGCGCCACCGACGAGGAACCGGACGGCAGCACGACTCCCGGGCCCTTCGATCGCATCGTGCGCGCCTTCGGCCAGCGCCTGAAGTCCGCGGGGATGGACGCGTGGAGCGCCGGAGCCGAAGCCGCCGGCACCGCTGTCAAAACTGTCGCGGAGACCGCCGTCGGCCCGGTCGTGGGCGACGTCGCCGGGGCCGCTGCGGGAGCGTTCACCGAGAGCGTGCTCGGCCCCGGTGACGACGGCGAGGACGGTGAGGAGTCCGGATCCGCGACCGAAACACCCAGCACGCCACGCCTTCTCGTGACGGCCTCGGCACTGCACGCGTTCGTCGACGAGATGGCCGCCGCGCTGGGCGTGCGCGATTCCCTCGGCGCCCGCGGGGTTCGGATCCGCTGCCAGGCGGTGCCCAACCGCGACGACTCCGCCGACCAGACCTTCCTCAACAGCCACATCGCCGACGACCTCAACCACGTCGCAGCAGCCGTGGCCGCGGACGACGTGGGCCCCGCCTTGCGGGACTACCTGACCGACGAGCGATCGATCGGCACCGCGCACCGGATCGACGTGCGGACCAATCCGGACGCGGTGATCGCCGCTGTCGAGCCGCAGCACATCCCGGCCGGGCGCTGGCCCGGCGACCCCGCCAAGCCGCTGGTGCTCAGCCAGCAGTTCGCCGTCAACCGAGTCCTCGCCGAACTCCGCGACAACCCCGGGATCTTCTCGGTCAACGGCCCTCCCGGAACCGGCAAGACCACGTTGCTGCGCGACGTGGTCGCCGGGATCGTCGTCGATCGCGCGAACCGCCTCGCGGAGCTCGGTTCCCCGGCGGAGGGCTTCACCGACCGGATCGAACTCGTGCCGGTAGGACCCAAGAAGTACCAGATCCCGGTCCACGGCGTGTCCAGCGCGTTGAGCGGCTTCGAGATCGTCCTCGCCACCGCCACCAACGACGCGGCGAAGAACGTCTCCGCCGAGGTTCCCGGGGTCGACGCGGTGCGCGGGTACGCCGAGGAAGCGCTCGGCGCCGACTACTTCGCGGAGCTGGCCTCGCACGTCCTCGACTCCGACGCGTGGGGGCTGGTCTCCGCGACGCTCGGGAACCTCCAGTACCGCAACACGTTCGCCAAGCGCTTCTGGTGGGCCGACTACAAGAGCACGCAGAACCAGGACGGCACCAAGGGCATGTACGAGATGCTCAAGGAAGCCGAGGACGATCCGGACTCCGCGCAGGACTGGGAGACCGCCGTCGCCGAATTCCGCCGGGCCCGCGCGGAGGTGGAACGCCTCGCGAACACCCGGCAGCGAGCCGCCGAGTCGATCACCGCCGTGGCCGCGTGTCGCCGGCAGTGGGAAGAGGCGCGGAGAGCGTTCGCGGACGCCGACGCGCTGTGCGCCCTGGTGCGAGACGACCTGGCGGCCGGCAATGTCGAGGTCACGCGCGCCGACGGGGTGTTCCGCGACGCGGACGGCGACTACGAAAGCCACCTCCGCCACCGGCCCGGCCTGTGGGTCTCCTTGGCGACGTGGTTCCGGGCACCGCGCGAGTGGCAGGCCAAGCACGAGCAGTTGGAGGAGGCTCGCGACGCGGCCAAGAAGCGGCTCCGCGACGCCGAAACGTCGCGGGATCAGTTCCAGCAGCGGCTGAACGTCAAGACGGCGGAGCGGCAGAAGGCCGAGGAGGCCCGCGCCGCGGCCTCCTACGAGCTCGACCGGGCGCTGGGCGAGGTGACTCGAGCGCGGGAGAACTGGCCCGGGCACCTGCCGATCCCCGACGACTTCGCCGGGGACGAGGAGTTCCAGAAGTGCGCGCCGTGGGCCGACGAAGAGTACGTCACCGCCCGCAACCGCCTGTTCCTGCAGGCACTGCGCCTGCACCGCGCGTTCGTCCTGCGCTCGGGCCCACGGCTTCGGAACAACCTCAGCGTCATGACCGAGATCCTGCAGGGCAACGTCCGTCCCTCCCCGGCAGCGAGGTTGGCGGCGTGGCAGTCGTTGTTCCTGGTCGTACCGATGGTCTCGACGACGTTCGCCTCGCTTCCCCGCTTGTTCACCGGCCTCGGCCGGGAAAGCCTGGGGTGGCTGCTCGTCGACGAGGCGGGACAGGCCACCCCGCAGCAGGTGGTAGGTGGGCTGTGGCGCTGTCAACGCGCCGTCGTGGTGGGAGATCCGCAGCAGCTGGAACCGATCGTGGCGCTGCCGGATTCCGCCCAGCACGCGCTGCGCCGCCACCACCGGGTCGACGAGGAGTGGACGCCGGAAACGACCTCGGCGCAGGGCGTGGCCGATAGGCTCACCCGCCACGGGACCGCGCTGCCCGTTCAGGACGGCGACGAGCAGGTCTGGGTGGGCGCCCCGCTGCGCGTGCACCGACGCTGCGACCGGCCGATGTTCGACGTCTCCAACGACATCGCCTACGGCGGGACGCTCATGGTCTACGCGACCCGGCACGACGGCGAGTTCCCGGGCGAGAACCGCTGGATCGACGTCCAGAGCGCGACGTCGGAGGGCCACTGGATCGAGGACGAGGGCGACGCGCTCACCGATCTGTTCGTGCGGCTGTCCGACCAGCGCATCGCTCTCGACGACGTCCGGGTGATCAGCCCGTTCCGCGACGTCGTCACCGGTGCGAAGAAGCGGCTCCGCGCGCAAATCGGACCGGACTTCGCGAAGCACAACGTGGGAACGGTGCACACCGTGCAGGGCAAGGAGTCCGACGTCATCGTCCTGGTGCTGGGCGGTGATCCGCGACGGCACGGCGCGCGCCAGTGGGCGGCCTCGCGCCCGAACCTGCTCAACGTGGCGGTGTCCCGGGCCAAACGGCGCTTCTACGTCATCGGCAACCGGAAGCTGTGGAAGGACCTCCGCTACTTCGACCGGCTCGCAGGCGCATTCCCCGCCCACGAGTGGGAGTGACCCCGCGGACCGTTTCGAACGGGCGTGAACGCCAACAGGGGCACCGGTGGGTTCCGGTGCCCCTGTTCGTCGGGTGGGGTCAGCTGGTGGCCTTGTCCTCCGTCGTGCGGTGGCGGCCGTCGGTGGCCGACTCGCGCAGCGCCGTGGCCGGCGGCGGGCCGACGTCGACGCTGATGCGTTCACCGGCCAGTCCTCGGACGAAGCCGAGGCAGATGACCAGCAGCACCACGCAGAACGGCAGGCCGATGACGATCGCCGCCGTCTGCAGCGCCGTCAGGGCGTCCTCACCGCTGGCGGCGCTGGCGGCCAGCAGCACCGCGGCGATGACGCCTTCCAGCACGGCCCAGAACAGCCGCTGCTGCCACTTCGGGTTCGGGTCACCGCCGTTGGTGAGGATGTCCACCACCAGCGAACCGGAGTCCGACGAAGTGGCGAAGAACAGCACGACCACGACGATCGCCAGCGCCGACGCCAGCGTCGCGATCACACCCGGAACCGGCAGCTGCTGCAGCAGCGCGAACATCGCCGTCGACGACTCAGCCTCCGCCAACGGGTTCTGCGGGTCCTGGGTGAGCAGCGTCAGCGCCGAGTTGCCGAAGATCGACAGCCACACCATCGACGCACCGACCGGCGCGAACAGCGCGCCCACGATGAACTGCCGCAGCGTCCGGCCGTAGGAGATGCGGGCGATGAACATGCCCACGAACGGCGACCAGGAGATCCACCAGCCCCAGTAGAACAGCGTCCAGCTGGCCTGCCACTCCTGACCGGCCGGGTTGTTGGCGTAGGTCTCGAAGCTCGTCTGCGGCAGGTTCTGCAGGTAGTAGCCGAGGTTGCCGGCCAGCGAGTTCAGCAGGTCCACCGAGGGACCGAAGAAGAACACGAACACCATCAGCGCGAACGCCAGCCACAGGTTGATCAGCGACAGGTTCCGGATGCCCTTGTCGATGCCCAGCATCACCGAGACCACCGCGATCGAGGTGATGCCGAGGACCAGGACCAGCTGCAGCACCGTGGAGTTCTCGATGCCGAACAGCGTCTCCAGCCCGGCACCGACCTGCTGGCCTCCCAGGCCCAGCGACGTCGCCAGGCCGAACAGCGTGCCGAACACCGCCAGCACGTCCACGACGTGCCCGATCCAGCCGTAGATCCGGTCACCGATCAGCGGGTACAGCGCCGACGCGGGCCGCATCGGCAGTCCCTTGCGGAAGGCGAAGTAGCCCAGGGCCATGCCCAGCACGATGTAGATCGCCCACGGGTGCAGACCTCAGTGGTAGAACGTGTAGTTCATCGCCGCCCGAGCGGCTTCGGCCGTGCCGCCCTGCCCGGTCGGCGGCTCCAGGAAGTGCGAAACCGGTTCGCTCACCGCGTAGTAGACCAGCCCGATGCCCATCCCGGCGGTGAACAGCATCGCGAACCACGCCTGGTTGGAGTACTCGGGCCGCGAGTCGTTCGGTCCCAACCGGACGGACCCCCAGCGGGTGAACAGCAGCACCACCACGAACAGCAGGAAGAACGTGGCGCTGATGATGTAGAACCAGGGATTGCGATGTTCTCCCGCTTCGTCGCGTTCATCCTGCGGTTGCCCGGGCGGGCGAGGCTGGCGCGCTGTTCCCGTTCTCGTCTCCCAGGAGTCCCCGATGGACCTCTCTCGCAGGCAGTTCGTGCAGCGCTCGCTGCTGAGCGGTATCGGCATCGCGCTCGTCGGCAACGTCGGAGCGGTCGCCGCCGCGGCCCCCGCGGTCGCTGGAGGTGGCACCGCGCCCGGTTACGGTCCGCTGATCCCCGATCCCCGCGGGTTGCTGTCGCTCCCCGAGGGCTTCAGCTACAAGATCATCACCGAGGCGGGCAAGACAGTGCTGGAATCGGGCGAGCCGACGCCGCAGAAGCACGACGGCATGGCCACCTTCGAGCGTCCCGGCGGCGGCAGCGTCATCGTCTACAACCACGAGATCAACGTCGGGCACGACGCCGAGTTCCCGGTGCCGCGCATCGACGGGCTCACCTACGACCCGGTAGCGCCGGGCGGCTGCACCGTCGTCGAGGTCGATGCCGAGGGCAACCGGATCAGCGAGCACGTCGCGCTGGCCGGGACCTCCACCAACTGCGCGGGCGGCCGCACGCCGTGGAACACGTGGCTCAGCTGCGAGGAGACCGAGGCCAGGGCCGGCGAGGACGGCCACGAGCGCGACCACGGCTTCACCTTCGAGGTCGACCCCCACGACCGGGAGGCCAACCGGGACCCGAAGCCGATCAAGGCGCTCGGCCGCTTCTCGCACGAGGCCGCGGTGGTCGACCCGGACACCGGGCACATCTACCAGACCGAGGACGCCTCCGGCCCCAACGGCCTGTTCTACCGGTTCACCCCGCCCGCCTCGGCGCTGCCGCTCGGCCCCGGCGCGCTGCGGGCGCTCGGCGACGACGACGGGGTCCTGGAGGCGATGAAGGCCTCCGACGAGTCGGGCCGGCACGTCGACGACCTGTCCCGGGCGACCGAGGTCGGCACCACCTACGCGCTCACCTGGGTCGCGGTTCCCGACCGGGCGGCGGCCTCGACCTCGATCCGCGAGCAGGTCGGCGACGACGAGATCACCCGCGGCCGCAAGCTCGAAGGCGCCTGGTGGGGCGACGGCGGCGCGTACTTCGTGTGCAGCTACGCCCGGATCGAGGACAGCCCCGGAACGCCGCACGACGGTCAGGTGTGGTTCTACGACCCGCGCGAGCAGACCATCGAGCTCAAGCTGCGGTTCGAGTACGACCAGGACGACGCCACCGGGTTCGACGGCCCGGACAACATCACCGTCTCCTCCCGAGGCAACGGCCTCATCCTCGCCGAGGACGGCGACGGCCAGCAGCACCTCTTCGGCGTCACCACCGACGGCCAGACCTACCCGCTGGCCCGCAACGAGATCAACACCGGCACCGACCTCGCGCCCGAGTTCAGCGAGTTCTGCGGCCCGGTCTTCTCCCCCGACGGCAGCACCCTGTTCGCCAACGTCCAGAACCCGGGCGTTCTCTACGCCATCACGGGTCCCTGGGACTCCTGAGCCCTGCGTCCCCCGGTGGCGTAAGGGTCACCAGGGGGCAGTTTTTGCCAGAATCGCCCGGGATCTCACCACGAGACCCCGGGCGATTCTGGCAAAAACCTTCCACACACCGAGCCCTACGGCTGCGGCACGGGTTCCTCCTCGGGCTTCTCCGGCTTCTCCGGTTCCACCGCCGCCGAGCGGGGCGCGTGCAACCCGCGGTCCTCGCGCAGCGCCTTGTGGAAGGCGAAGCAGATGCCCACGAGGATGATCGCGAACGGCGTCCCGGTCAGCACCGAGGCCTTCTGCAACCCGTCGAGCCCGCCGGAGACCAGCAGCACCGCCGCGACACCCGCCAGCAGCACGCCCCACAGCAGCCGCACCCACGTCTTGGGGTCGGGCTTGCCGCCGGTGGACAGCTCACCGAGCACCACGGTGCCCGCGTCAGCACCGGCCACGAAGAACACCCACAGCACGATCAGCGTGATCACCGACAGCAGCCCGGGCAGCGGGTACTGCTGGATGAACACGAACATGCCGGCGGCCGGGCTCTCGCTCACGGTCCGGGCGATGTCACCGGCCAGGCCGTTGCGGGCCAGGTGCAGCGCGGCACCGCCGAACACCGCGATCCAGATGACGCTGACCGCGCTGGGCACCAGCACGGTGGCCGCGACGAACTCGCGGATCGTGCGGCCCTTCGAGATGCGCGCCATGAACAGGCCGACGTAGGGCGCCCAGGCGATCCACCAGGACCAGTAGAAGACGGTCCAGCTGCCCATCCACCCGTTGTTCGGGTCAAAGGCGTCGAGCCGGAAGCTCATCGGCACGATGTCGCCGAGGTAGTTGCCGAGCCCTTCGGTGAACGCGTTGAGCTGGGTGATGGTCGGACCGACGACGAAGTAGAAGATCAGCAGGATCGGGGCGATGAGCATGCTGATGTTCGACAGCCACTTGATGCCGTGCTCGATCCGCGTGGTCGCCGATCCCATGAACGCGGCCGTGGTCAGCGCCAGCACGACCAGCTGCACGACGATTCCCGTTGACATGCCGAAGGTTTCGCCGAGACCCGCGGTCATCTGCAGGCCCGCCTGGCCCAGCGCGACGGCGATGCCGAACACGACGGCGAGCACGGCCAGGATGTCGATGGCCTTGCCGATCGGCCCGTCGACCCGATCTCCCAGCAGCGGGCGGAAGATCGCGCTGAGCAGACCGCGCTCACTCCGGCGATGGGTGAAGTAGGCGACGGCGAGCCCCGCGACCGCGTAGATCGCCCACGGGTGCAGCGCCCAGTGGAAGAACGAGTACTCCATCGCCACACCGGCGGCCGCGTCGGTCTCCGGGGGCGCGAGTCCGAAGGGGACGTCGACGTAGTGCGAGAGCGGTTCGGCCAGGCCCCAGAAGATGAGAGCCGGACCCATCCCGGCCTGGAACATCATGGCGAACCAGGAAAACCTGCCGAACTCCGGTTTGTCGTCATCGGCACCGAGCTTGATCCGGCCGTAGCCGCTGACCGCCAGGTAGATCGCGAACACCAGCAGGATGTTCGCTGCCAGCAGGAAGAACCAGCTCATGTCCGACACGACGTGGTCGAAAAGCTGCGTGGTGACGGTGGAGAACCCGGCGGGGTCGATCGCTCCCCACAGGACGACCAGTGCGGACACGGCGATCGACACCGCGAAGACGGTATGATTGGCCGCACCGCTGTTCTGTTTCGTTGTCATGGTGAAAACCCTGTTTGTGTCGAGAAATTCGGCACGAGCGAGCCGCTTCGCCGCTTTCTCGTTGCGCCGCAAGCGATGTCGCATCCCGCACCCGGACGGGCGGAACCTCTTTCGTTGTGTGCTCGGAGCTGAGGCTCTCAGCTGGAGGGCGCTCGATCAAACAGTTCTAGGGATTCGTCCATACCGATCCTGAAGGGGAGCGATAGACCTCGTCTATCTCCACTGCCTGCCGGTGCTGTCGCGGCGACTCGCGCGAATCGGCTCGCACGACGTGACTTTCCTGATACCTTCGAGGAGTCGGCGGGTTCGCCCGCCGTCGTGCACGAGCGGTTCTGGGGGAACCGCGCGTTCGTCGCTGGGGGACGCAACGCGCCGCTGCTCGCTGGGGACCGGGTCGCCGAGGCGTTCCGTGCGGCCCGCGCGTGCCTCCGGTGCCGCGTCGCGGTCCTGCTCACCGCTGTCCGCGTTCATCGCAGCTGAGGGGGAAAGGCCGTGACCGACACCGTCACCGAACTCGCCGGGTGGCTCCCGATCGAGGAGGAGAACCACAGCCACCTGGGGCGGGACATCATCTTCGACTACCTCGCCCACGCCGGCGTCGACCGGCTCTACGGGGTTCCCGGCACCAACGAGATCCCGCTCATCGACGGCACCGACGTGCCGGAGAACGGGATCTCCTACGTGCCCTGCCTGCACGAGAACATCGCGCTCGGCGCCGCGATGGGCTACGCGCGGCACAAGCGCACCGAGGCCGGCGAGGTCGTGCCCGGCGCGGTGGAACTGCACGTCACACCGGGTGCCGGGCACGCGATCGGCAACCTGTTCAACGCCTACCGCTCGCACGTGCCGCTGATCGTGCTGTGCGGGCAGCAGCACAGCAACCTGCTCATCCAGGAACCGCTGCTGGGCTCGGACCTGGTGCGCGTCGCCGGGCAGTACACCAAGTGGGCCTACGAGGTGCGCGGCCCGAACGAGATCGGCATGGCGATGCAGCGCGCGCTCAAGACGGCGCTGGCGCCGCCGATGGGACCGGTGTTCCTGTCGATCCCGTGGGAGTTCCTGGTCGAGCACGGCACCGACCCGAACCGCGGCCGCTTCACCCGCATCGGCGCCGAGTTCCAGGCCCAGCCCTCGGAGCTGGACAAGGCGGCGGATCTGCTGGCCCGCTCGCGGAACCCGGTCATCGTCGCCGGTGACGGCGTCGGCGAGGCCGACGCGTGGCAGGAGCTGCGGGATCTCGCGACCACGATCGGCGCCCCGGTCTACACCGAGCAGCTGAGCAGCTACTTGAACTACCCGCCGCACCTGCCGCACGCCCGCGGGGAGCTGCCGAGCGTGCAGGAGCAGGTGCGGGAGGTGCTGGGGCGCAAGGACGAGGGCACGGTGCGCGACGCGGTGTTCCTGTGCGGCTTCAACGCCCAGGCCCAGCTGGTGATCTACAACTGGGACGAGGGACCGCTGATCCCCCGTCACCTCAAGCAGATCTACCTGCACAACGATCCGTGGCAGATCGGCAAGAACCACTGCGGGGACGCCGCGGCGCTGGGCGACATCAAGGACGCGCTGCCCAAGCTCACCTCGGCGATCCGGGACCACTCCGACTACGACCGGGGGCACGTCGCGGCCCTCAACGACGAGCTGGCGCAGGAGGATCGGACGCTCGCGGCCGAGTTCCAGGAGCGCGCCCGGGAGATTCCCGAGCGGGGCATCGCCCCGGCGATGCTGGTCGACACCCTCGACCGCGTGCTGCGGGGGCGTTCGGTGCACCTGATCAACGAGGCCTGCTCGGACACCGCGGACTTCGTGGCGGGCCTGACCTACGACTCCTCGACCAGCTACATGTCCTCGGAGGGCGGCTCGCTGGGCTTCTCAATGCCGGCGAGCCTCGGCGTCGCCGACGCGGTGCGCGGCCAGGCGCAGCCGGGCGGCAAGCAGCCGATCGTGGTCAACGCGGTCGGCGACGGCTCCGCGCTGTTCTACCTCAACACCTGGTGGACGGCGGTGCGGCTCGGGCTGCCGGTGCTGTACCTGATCACCAACAACAAGCAGTACAAGACGCTGCGCGTCGGCCTGGACGTGATGCGCAAGTCCTACGACTGGGAGCCCAGCGGCGACACCGACTACCTGCACCTCGACGGCAGGCCGGGCCTGTCGTTCGTGACGCTGGCGGCCGGTTTCGACGTCGACGGCTGCCTGGTGGACTCGGTCGCCGACCTGGAACCGAGCCTGTCCAAGGCGGTGCAGGCGGTGTCGGAGGGCAGGCCCTACGTCGTCGAGGTCCTCACCGATCCGTCGCTGCCGGACACCTCGGAGGTCGACCTCAAGCGCATCAACGGCAACACCCCGGGTCAGCGGTCGATC
Source organism: Saccharopolyspora flava (assembly GCF_900116135.1). Classification (GTDB taxonomy): domain Bacteria; phylum Actinomycetota; class Actinomycetes; order Mycobacteriales; family Pseudonocardiaceae; genus Saccharopolyspora; species Saccharopolyspora flava. The sequence continues at coordinate 60,408 of NZ_FOZX01000010.1, read as the reverse complement.
TGGAACTTCGGCCCGGCCTGATGTCGTGCGGAGCAGCGGTCATCGCGCCGGTGACCGCTGCTCCACGACGATCGTCTTGGTGGCGTCGCCGCGCAGGTGCTCGCCGAAGACCCGGTCGGCGGCGTCGAGCGAGCCGAGGTGCGTGGTCACCGCGGTGGTGTCGAGCGCGCCGGTGGCCATGAGCTCCAGGACGGCCGGGATCTGGGCGCGGGCGTGCGACCGCCCCAGGTGGAAGCTGATGTTGCGGCCGTACATCAGGGCCGTCGGGATCTTGGTGGTGCGGCGCATCGAGGCGATGGCCGCGCAGGTGCCGTCGGGCGCGGTCCGGCTGATGGCCGTGGCCAGGCCGGGTGCGGTGACGGTGCCGTCGACCACCAGCGGGGCGAGCGGCAGCGACGGCACGTCCTCCGGCCGGTGGGCGTGCAGGCCGAGCGCGTCGGCGTGGCGTCGCAGGTGCGGCCGGCGGTCGACGAAGTGCACCTGGCGCGCCCCCAGCGCCCGCGCGACGAGCGCGGCGTAGAGGGGCGCGCTCGCCGACAGCGGCATCCGGCGGCCGAGCTCGGCGAGGACGAGAACGGGAGCGTCGGGGTCGGCGGCGAGGATCGCGGGCAGGTGCGGGGCGACCAGCCGGTACCCGTCGGCGACGTTGTCGGCGACCGACGCGGCCGCGGCCGGGTCGACCTCGGCGGGCAGCGGGACGAGCATCCCGTCGGCGAAGGGCACCGACACCAGGTCGGCGAGCACCCCGCCCCAGTGCCCGCCGGTGACGCCGAACCCGTACATCGAGATCGGCGGGACCGCGGCGCAGTTGCCGGTCAGGCCGCGCGAGCAGGGCGCGCAGCGACCGCAGCTGATCTGGAACGGCACGACGACCTGGTCGCCCGGCCGCACCGAGGTCACGTTCTCCCCGATCTCGACGACCTCGGCGACGCACTCGTGCCCGAACTGCAACGGCAGCACGAACGGCGTCCGGCCCAGCCCCATCGCCCGGTCGAGGTCGCAGCTGGCCACGGCGATCGGGTGCACGAGCGCGGCGTCCGGTCCCGGCGACGGCGGCGCGGGAACGTCGCGCCAGCGCAACCGCCCACCGGTGGAGGCGACCAGGGCGCGCATCGTCGGAGTTCTCCGCCGCGCCGTCACGGCGGCGGTGAGCCGGGCACGCCGCTGTCCGGCGTTGCGTTCCAGCGCCACTCGCCCCAGCGACGGTCCGGCCGGAGTGGTCGCGGCACCCACGAGGTGCCGGATCCGCCCGACCGGCTTGTGCACCGGCCCCTCGGGGTAGCCGAACGCGCCAGTCCCCATGCCCAGCCTCCTCAGCGCCGAATCGAGGTCTCCCTCAGGCTGACGCGCGCACGGCGTCCGGCCCAGCCCCCATCCGGGCCGTCTCGAGCCCGCTGCCGCGGGGTCACTCGGCGGGCAGGACCGCGACCGGGCAGGGGGCTTGGTTGAGGACGGCGTGGCTGACCGAGCCCATGAAGGTGCGGCGGACCGCTCCCCTGCCGTGGCTGCCCACGACCAGCAGCGTCGCGCCGTCGGTCTCGCCGAGCAGGAGGGTGGCGGGTTGTTCCGGGCCGACGACGTGGCGGACCTGCACGTCCGGGTAGCGATCGGCCCAGCCGGCCATCGACTCGCTGAGGATCTCCCGCGCACGGTCCCGGAACTCGCTGCGATCGGCGTCCCACTCGTCGACGATGTCGAACGGGTTGAACGCCGTCTCACCCCACGAGTGGACACCCACCAGTGGCCGGTCGAGCCGCGCGGCGGTCTCGTAGGCGAAGCCGATGGCCCGCTCGCTCACCGCCGACCCGTCGACGCCCACGACCACCGGCGAGTCGGGCCGGGTCCCGGCCTGCCCGCGCACCACCACGATCGGCGCGGCCGCGCGGCGGGCCACGACCTCGGCCGCGGTCACGCCCAGCCGGTCGGTGCGCGAGCCCACCAGCGGCCCGCCCAGCACCACCAGCGCGGCGTCCCCGGCCCGCTCGACCAGGACCTCGGCGGCGTCACCGATCGGCATGTCCTTGCTGACCTGCAGGTCGGGGTCGATCTTGCGGCACTCGTCCTCGAGCGCTTCGAGCTGCTCCAGCACGGCGTTGCTCAGCTTGGTCATCACGTCGTGCTCGTCGGGGATCCGCATCGGCAGCGAGTGCTGGAACGGCCGCGCCAGGACGTGCATCAGCACCAGCGGACACCCCCGGCTCGACGCCTCCCGAGCCGCCCACCGCACGGCCTCCCGAGACGCCTCGGACCCGTCGAACCCCACCAGCACCGGAAACCGGCCACGCTCGGCCATGCGACCCACCTCCACTCGACTCGCGCCCCACCCGCATACCCGCTCCCCGACCTCCCCAACCACCACGGACGAGGGACCGGCCGCAGCCCTGTTCCCCAGTTCCGAGGGGCGCGGGAGTCACCAGTGGGCAGTTTTGGTCCGAACCGCCCGGGATCCCACCCCTGGGATCCCGGGCGGTTCGGACCAAAACTGCCCCCACCGCAGCACCACCACCTCCCGCGACCACCGACCGGGCGAGGGTTGGTCAGGCGGGTTCGTATTGGTGTTCTGGGCGGCCGCTGGCTCCGTAGCGGAGGGTCATGGTGGCGGCGCCGTCCTGGGTGAGGGCTGCGAGGTAGCGCTGAGCCGTGGCGCGGGAGATGCCGAGTTCGTCGGCGATCTCGGCCGCCGAGCGGGGGTGCGGGGCGTTGCGGAGGGCGTCGCGGACGAGCTGGGTGGTCAGGGTGGAGCGGCCCTTGGGGGTGGCGGGGCGGTCGCCCTCGCGGAGCAGGCGCAGGGCGCGGTCGATCTCCTCCTGGTCGACCGCGCCTCCGGTGACCGGCAGGCGGGCGTGGAAGCGGGCGTAGGCCTGCAGGCGCTCGGCGAGCTGCTCGGCGGTGAACGGCTTGATCAGGTAGTTCAGCGCTCCGGCGGCGAGGGCGGCGCGGACGGTGGCCGGGTCGGTGGCGGCGGTGAGCACGATCGCGTCGGTGTCGAGCTCGGCGAGCAGGGCGACGCCGTCGGCGTCGGGCAGGTAGTTGTCCAGCAGCACCAGGTCGGGGCTGCTGGTGTCGATGAGCTCGCGGGCCTGGGCCGCGGTGTGGGCGACGCCCAGCACGCGGAATCCCGGTACTTGCTCGGTGAACTCGGCGTGCACCTGGGCCACGCGGAAGTCGTCGTCCACCACGACCACACCGATCACGCTCGTGCCTCCTCGCTGGCGGGGGTTTCGAGTGCTCGCGGCATCTTCGCCACGAACGACGAGTCCGGGCCGGTCACCCACACGTCGCCGCCCAGGCCTCGCGCCGCCTGGCGGCTCAGCGCGAGGCCGAGCCCGTTGCCGTCGGGTTTGGAGGTGACGGATTCGGCGAAGATCTCCTCGCGCCGATCCTCGGGCACGCCGTCACCGGTGTCCACAACGGACACGTGCAGGGTGGTGCCGTCGGCCAGCAGGTCCACCTCGACGCGCGCGGGGCGCGCCGCGCCCACCCGGGCGGCGTCGATGGCGTTGTCGACGAGGTTGCCCACGACGGTGATCACCTCCACCGGCGCGGCCAGCGGCGTCGGGACCCAGCTGGTCTCGGCGAGCTCCAGCGCGACGTCCTTCTCCGCGGCCACCGACTTCTTCGCCGACAGGAACGCCACCAGGTAGGGGTCGCGGACGGCGTCGCCGGCCGGGCCGAGCCCGGTGATCTCGCCAAGGGTCAGCGCCTGCACGTAGTCGACGGCCTCCTCCTGCCTCCCGGTCTGCAGCAGGCCGGAGAGGGTGTGCAGGCGGTTGGTGAACTCGTGGCGCTGCGCGCGCAGCGTGTCGGCGGTGCTGCGCACCTTGTCCAGCTCGCGGTTGAGCGATTCCAGGTCGGTGCGGTCGCGCAGGGTCAGGACGCTGCCCAGCGCCACGTCGCCGCGGCTGACCGGGCGGTGCCCGACGACCAGCACGCGCTCGCCGGTGAGGGTGATGAGGTTGTCGACCTGCCCGCCGCCGAGCAGCAGTTCGCGCACCCGGGGCGGCAGGTCCAGGTCGGACACCGGTGTCCCGGGCTCCAGCGGGATGCCGAGCAGCCGCTCGGCCTCGCGGTTGCGGACCGACACCGCACCGTCGGCGTCGACGGCGAGCACGCCCTCGCCGATGCCGTAGAGCACGGCTTCGCGCTGGCGCACCAGTTCGGCGAGCTCCTGCGGTTCCAGGCCGAGCGTGCGGCGTTTCAGCATCCGGGTCAGCCACGCCGCCCCGGCGACGCCGACCAGCAGCGCTCCCCCGGTGAACGCGGCGGTGGTGCCGATGAGCCGCAGCAGCGCGGTGGTGATGTCGGCGGCGTCGAAGCCGATGCTGACCTGCCCGATCACGGCCCCGCTCGGGTCGCGCAGCGGGACCTTGCCGCGGGCGGAGTAGCCGAGCGTGCCGCGCTGGACGGCGACGACCTCGTTGCCCGCCAACGCTTCTCGCGGATCGGTGCTGACCCGCTCGCCGATCTCGGCGGGGTTGGGGTGCGACAGGCGGATGCCGTTGCGGTCGGTGACGACGACGAACAGCGCGCCGGAGGCCGCGCGGGCCCGCTCCGCTTGGTCGCGCACCGCCTGCCGGTCGCCGCGGGCGACCTCGTCGGCCAGGTCGGTGTCGGTGGCGATGACGCGGGCGGCGGTCAGCGCGCGCTGCGAGTACTGGTCGACGAGGTGGCGATCGAGCAGGGACGCGACGAGCACGAACCCGATCGCGGTGACCAGCGTGATCAAGCCGACCTGCAGCACCAGGGCCTGCCGCGCGAACCGCATCGGGCGGTGGGGCATGCCCCGACGATACGTGGTGAGCAGAACGCGCAGAACGCTGCGAACGCGGGATACGCGAACAACATCGACAACTCTCGTCAGGATGACCGGGCTCACCTACGGTTCCCCGGAACGCAACGCCGCTGTAACGAGGACCACCGGAGGTCCGCGGGGAGGAGGACGCGTTGATCGCGCTGCTCGGCTTAGGCATGGTGACCGTTTTCCTCTACCTGGTGATGAGCAAACGGCTGTCGCCGATGGTCTCGCTGATCGCCGTCCCGGCGGTGTTCGCGCTGGTCGGAGGCTTCGCCCCGGACCTCGGCGACATGATCACCGACGGCATCACCTCGGTCGCGCCGACGGCGGCGATGCTGCTGTTCGCGATCCTGTACTTCGGGATCATGATCGACGCCGGGTTGTTCGACCCGATCGCGCGCGCCGTGGTCCGGCTCACCCGCAACGACCCGATGCGGCTGATCGTGGGCACGGTCGCGCTCGTCGCGCTGGTGTCGCTGGACGGCGACGGCACGACCACGTTCATGATCACGGTCTCGGCGCTGCTGCCGATCTACCGCAGGCTGGGCGTGAGCCCGGTGATCATGACCGGGCTGGCGTGCCTGACCAACGCACTTCTCAACCTCGTGCCCTGGGGCGGTCCGGCCGCGCGGGCCGCCAGCGCGCTGCGACTCGATCCGCAGCAGCTGTTCGTGCCGATGATCCCGGCGCTGATCGCCGGTCTGGCCACCGTGTTCGTCCTCGCCTACGTGCTGGGCCAGCGCGAGCGCGCCCGGCTGCGCACCGCGACCCCGGCGCTGGTCGGTGCGGGCGGACCCGACGAGGTGGCGCCCGCGTCCTACGGCGGCGCCGACTTCGACGTGCTGGCTCCCGACCGGGAGTCGTTGCGCCCCAAGCTGTACTGGTTCAACGCCGCGCTCACGATCGCGCTGCTGACCGCGCTCATCGTCGGCGTGCTGCCGATCTCGGTGCTGTTCATGATCGGCTGCGCGCTGGCGCTGATCGTCAACTACCCGCGGCTGGAGCAGCAGCGCGACCGCATCGCCTCGCACGCCGACAGCGTGGTGGCGGTGGTCGCGATGGTCTTCGCCGCCGCGGTGTTCACCGGGGTGCTCTCGGGCACCGGGATGATCGAGCAGATGGCGCAGTACCTGCTCGCGGCGATGCCGGACGCGCTGTTCCCGTTCTTCAGCGTGATCGTGGCGGTGCTGAGCGTGCCGTTCACCTTCTTCATGAGCAACGACGCGTTCTACTTCGGCGTGATGCCGATCCTGGCCGAGGCCGGTGCGCAGCACGGCATCAGCGCGATGGAGATCGCCCGCGCCTCGCTGCTCGGGCAGCCGATCCACATGCTCAGCCCGCTGGTGCCGGCGATGTACGTGCTGATCGGGCTGGCGAAGGTCGACCTGGGCGACCACCACCGGTTCGCGATCAAGTGGGCGCTGCTGGTGTGCGCGGTGGTCATCGGTTCGGGCCTGGCGCTGGGGCTGATCTCGATCCACTGAACACCCTGAGTAGCCGCATCGCGACGCTTACTTAGGCCAAACAAGTGACACCTTGAAAGGCCAACTACCTTCCGTTACCTTCGTGGGAACGTCACGGTTCGGTCACGGCCGTGCTCCCCGAACGGAAGGCGCGGTGCTCGATGACCAGTCCACCGAGGGCCGCGACTCGCTCGGCCGCCGTCACCGCCACCGACGGAGTGCGGCTGCACGTGGAGGTCGAGGGTGATCCGGACGCCCCGGTGACGGTCGTGCTCTGCCACGGCTACCTGGCCGACAGCGCCATGTGGCTGTTCCAGCGCTCCTCGCTGGCCCGCCGCGCCCGCGTGGTCTGCTACGACCAGCGCGGGCACGGCGGCTCCGAGCTCGGCGACCTCGACCGGCTGACCCTCGACCAGCTCGGCGACGACCTCGCCGCCGTGATCGACCAGGCGGCCCCGGCCGGGCCGGTCGTGCTGGTGGGGCACTCGATGGGCGGCATGGGGGTCATGGCCTTCGCCGAGCGCCACCCCGATCTCTTCGCCGAGCGCGTCGTCGGCGCCGGGCTCGTGACCACCGCGGCCGCTCCGGTCAACGCCCGGGCCGTGCTGCCGCCGCAGGCGGCGAACCTGGTACTGGCCGCCATCGACCGGCTGCGGCTGACCCGGGTGTCCTGCCAGGCGATGCGGCGGGCCGCGCTGCTGGTGGCGCGCAGCTTCGCCTTCGCCTCGCGGGTGCCGCCGCCGCTGGTGGACTTCGTGCTCCAGCTGACCCGGTCGAACCCGGTGCACGCGCTGATCGCGCTGGTCCCGCAGTTCCTCACCCTCGACCGCCGCGCGGCCCTACCCGCGTTCGCCGGGGTCGAGACGCTGGTGATCGGCGCCGAGCAGGACCGGACGATCCCGCCGGAGCGCAGCAGCGCGATCGCCGACGCGGTGCCGGGCTCGCGACTCGCGATGATCCCGCGCTCCGGGCACATGGTGACCCTGGAGCACCCCGAGCTCGTCGACGAACTCCTGCACGGCCTGATCTCGCGGGCCCTCGCCCGCTGAGGCCAGGGCTTCCCGAAGATCGTCCGACCCGCTAGTCTCACTGTTACTAGTGAGGCGGGAGGCAGTCTTGTCGCAGTACGCACCGACCGGCGTCGTGGTCCGCGAAGGAGACCGGGTGCTGTGCCACCTGTGCGGGCAGTGGTTCCGCTCCATCCCCGCCCACCTGTCCGCGCACGGCTGGACCCACCTCGCCTACCGCGAGGCCTTCGGCCTGGAGCGCAACCAGTCGTTGGAAGGCGAGGGCACGCGTCAGCGGCGGGCGGTGGCGATGCGCACCCGGCGGCTGCGGGACCCGCACGTGCGCGCGGGGTGCGAGCAGGGCGAGGTCTGGCTGCGCAGCGGTGAGCTCACCAAGGCCGCCGCCCGCGCCTCGCGCGGCCGCAGGCAACCCGAGCAGCGCCGCGCCAAGACGCTGCGCACGCTGGCGGCCATCTCCCCCGCCGCCCGTGCCGAGGGAACCCGGCGGCAGAAGCTGGCGAAGCTGCGCGAGACCGCCCGGAACGCCGCTGCCGCACTGGGTTTCGCCGACATCGGCTCGCTGGTGCGGGACCGGGTCGCGGCCGGCCGCAGCCTGGCGGCCATCAGCCGGGAAGCGGGACTGCACAAGGACTGGCTGTGCCGCCACCTGTCCAGCGTGGACGCCGAAACAGCCCGCGAGATCGAGGGAATCGCCGCAGGTCGCCGGTTCGACGCACCGTGGCTGGCACGGATCGGCGAGTGGGGTTTCAGCTCGGTGGCCGACTACCTGCACGACCGGCACGTGCTGCAGCGCCGGTCAATCCGGGCCATCGCCCACGAGGTCGGGTTCGGGCGCGGCGCCGTCGAGACGGCCCTGGCTCGCCACGGCATCGCCAAGACCGCGCACGCCACCAACCGGGAGCGCTGCGCCGAGCGGGCCGCGCGGGTGGCCGCCGAGTTCGGCTTCGCCACCATCACCGACTACCTCGACGACCGGCGCGCGGCCGGGATGGCCTGGCGCGAGATCGCCGCCGAGTGCGGTCAGCCGCCCTCGTGGGTCCGCCGCCGCGCCGGACTGCGCTGAAACTACTCGGCCTGGGACTCCAGCTCCGCGACGAACCGCAGCGCGGCGTCGGCGCTGGTGTAGCGCCAGGTCATGAGCACTTCGGTGAAGCCGTCGCCGTCGGCGCGCTCCTGGTCGAGGGCGCTGACGATCGGCTCCAGCACCTCCCGCTGCCGCCGCAGCAGCGGGGCGCGGTCGAGATCGCGGCGGTCCAGCAGCGCCAGCTTCATCAGCAGCGTGGAGCGCATCTCCCGCACGTGCTCGACCGGCCGGTGCAGCCACTCCTCCACCGCGTCGCGCCCGGAGTCGGTCAGCGCGAACACCGTCCGCGACGGGCCGCGATCGGACTCCACACCGGACGGAGCGATGAGCTCGGCCTTGGTCAGCCGGTCCAGCGCGCGGTAGATCATCGGTTTCGGGACGTGCCAGACCCGGCCCAGCTCGCCCTGCCGCGCGGTGAGCCCGGCCAGCGCGAAGCCGTGCCGGGACTCCTCCCGCAGCAGTGCGAGCACGGTCCACTCAGGCAACGCCAAATCCACCCCGCCAGGCTAGACGGCGTCGGTGAGCTCCGAGAAAACCAGGCGAACCTTATCCGGCTCGGTGAAGCCGCCGAGGTCGGCGGCGCCCGCCTGTCCCTCCGGGGACTGCATGGCCGCGAGCGCGTCGTCCTTGCTGGCCCAGTCGAGGGTGGCGACCACGAAGTGCGGCGGGGTGCTGCCGTCGGGCATCTCGCACACGCCCCACTGGTAGGACCGCAGCTTGGGCATCTTGCTCGTGAGCACCGCGTGCACCTCGCGGTAGTGCCGCAGGAACGCCTCGGGGTCGTCGGGGTGGTCGTAGATCACGGTCATTCGGTACATCGCCTCTCCTCCCGGAGAATTCGTCCGGCCGCGTCGAGCATGCACCACCGGACGGCGTCGCCCCAGATCAGAGCGGGTTCTTGGTGCGACTGTTCCAGGCGGAGAAGCCGGCGGCTTCGGCGTCGGCGGCCGAGCGGAACCAGACGCTGGCCTTGGTCCGCTCGTAGTAGGGCGACTGCATCGTGTGGTAGCGCTTGGAGCGGGCGTTGCCCTTGACGCGGTAGTCGCTGCGCGGCGACTTACCGTTGGGCTTGGCCTTCACCGCGCCCGGGTACGGGCCCGAATCCGGCTCGTCCGCACCGGTTTCGCCCTCGCTGACCGAGTCCCGGGCCTGCTGGGCGGGGATGACGGGGACGACGTAGGCGGCGCTGAGGTCGGCGAACCCGGCTCCGGCGAGTTCGCCGCCGGACTGCTCCGAGCCGTCGTTGCCGGAGACCAGGACCGTCACCTCCAGGTCGTCGGAGGTGGCGAAGGCCGGGGTCTCGTCGGTGCGCGGGGCGGTGTTGGGGCGTTCGGGGGCGGGCAGGGACTTGGGGCGTTCGACGGGCGCCTGCTCGATGGCCTCGGGTTCCCGGACGGCCGAGAACACCAGGTGCCCGTCCTGGCGCAGCGGCCGGGACAGCAGCATCGAGCCGGCCATCGACCCGGTGGCGAAGCACAGCAGGAGCAGCACGAACGTCCAGATGACGGGCATCTGCCCGCCGATCGGGGCGAGGACGGCGAACGCGGCGGCGGCCACCAGGGCCGCCACCGCCCAGGTGATCCACTGGCGCAAGCAGGCGGTGGGAGCGCGGTGTCTTGACTTCGGCACGAAACCCTCCTGGGTCCCCTCGAGTGACAAGATCGGCTGCGCAACGTTCTAACCAGACCTGTTGCCCGCAGCCACCGGAGATCACTCGTTCGGGGACTTCACAGGGTGGGTTCACCCTCTCGTGCGCGGAACGTGAACACGCTTCAGCGCGGAGCGGGCGCCAGCGACCCGCTCGCGTTGAGCTGCTGCACGCAGCGGGACGCCGTCGGACCGTAGGGCGGCGTGCCCGGGCGGGCGCAGCGCACCGTCGCCTCGACGGTCGCCTCGCTGGGGATCTTGATCGGCGTCACCCAGTGGTAGTCCTGGTTGCGGAAGGTCTCCAGCGCGATCGTGGTGATGATCCGCCCGTCGAACTCGATGGTCAGCAGCCCTTCGTCGCCCTGGTAGTTGGCCAGCACGAGGTCGGTGACGTAGAAGTCCTGTCCCTCCGGGACCTCGTAGGAGCGCACCGCCGAGCCGCCCGGCCTGGTGTTGAGCTCGATGGTCGCCGAGTGCTGCTGACCGGCGGCCGCCGGGTTCGCGGGCGGGGGCGGTTCGCCGCCGCCGGGCTCACCGGGCGGCGGCTGCTCGCCACCGGGTGGAGGTGGCGGGCCGAGCTCGCCGTCGGCCACCATCTGCTGGGTCTCGCGGCGCGCGGCCTCCTGCGCGGCGCTCGTCAGCTCGGGCAGCACGAGGGTGTACCAGAGCAGCAGCAGCGCCAGCAGCAACCCGAGCAGGGCCAGCAGCCACCGCGGCAGCAGCGGCACCTGCAGGAGCTCGCCGTCGAGCCCTTCAGTGTCGGCTTCCTCGGCGCTGCCGGACGCGGTGACGTGGAAGGGTTTCGACGCGGGTTTGCCGAACCAGATGAGCCCGCCCGCGCGCACCCGCAGGCGGATCTCGGCGCGGTCGCCGGGGTTGAGCGCGAGCCGGTCGGACTCGAAGGAGAAGGCGAGCTCCTCGGCCGGGTCGGTGGCCGCGAGCGGAACGGCGATGGGGGTGTTGCCCTGGTTGTGCACCGACACCACGAACCGGCCGCTGCGCCACCCGCGTCGCCGCTGCGGGGTGAGCGCGCCGCGGAAGCGGTGGAACGGGGCGATGACGACGGTCGTCTCCGGCACGGCGACGAGGTCGGGCTGCTCGACCGGCACGACCCGCACGGCCAGCGGCACCTCGCCCGCGGGCACGTCGGCGGACTGCGGCGGGCGCAGCACGAGCGTGACGGTGCCCTGCTCGCCCGGGTAGACCGGGAGGCGTTCGGGGATCACCGCGGTCCAGTCCGCGCATTCGCCGATGACTTCGAACTCGTACGCCTCGACGATGTCGGTGTTGTTGCGCACGGTGAAATTCGCAGTTGCCTCACCGCCGGGCGCGACTTCCACCCGCTCGCCGTCGAATTCGGCCTGAGTCGTCACGGACGAAAACCTATGCGCCGCCCTGCCGCCGAGTTGAGAGCGGCGAGGGCAACGCGAAGGCAGCGGAAGTGACCCTGCGGGGCATCGGCCATTGCCCGGCCCGATTTCTTGGAATATACCGAAATTGGGCCGAAAGTCGCTCGCATGAGCGCAAAAACCCTTCGCCATGGCCCGTTCCACAGCTTCCTTCCCCGAATGGCCGTCCCGCGAGACCGGGAATTGGCGTAACACTGGATGAGGGGGCTGGTTCTGAGGGAGGAGAGCCGATGACGAGAGTTCCGGTCGCGATATGCGCGGCCGATCCCATCCTGGAGAGCGGCGTCAGCCACCAGCTGCGCCCGCGCCCGGAGGTGGAGGTGCTCAGAGCCGATGAGGCGGAGCGCGCGGAGGTCGCGCTGGTCGTGGTCGACCGGCTGGACGAGGAGAACGAGCAGGTGCTGCGCAGGTTGCAGCGCACGTCCGCGGTCCGCACCGGGCTCATCATCGGCGAGTTCGGGCAGGACGCGCTGCAGACCAGCATCGAGTGCGGGGTGGCGGCGGTGCTGCGCAGACGCGACGCCGACGCCGATCGGCTGGTGGGGCTGGTGACCGCGCTGATCCGCGGCGAGGGGGTGCTGCCCGGCGACATGCTCGGCAGACTGCTGGATCACGTGGGCCGCCTGCAGCGCGGCGTTCCGAGCGCCTCCGGCGCGACGCTCTCGACGTTGTCGGCGCGGGAGGGCGAGGTTCTGCGGCTGATCTCCGACGGTTTCGACACCCGGGAAATCGCGACGAAGATGTCCTACTCCGAGCGGACGGTGAAGAACATCCTGCAGGAGGTCACCACGCGCCTCCAGCTGCGCAACCGGGCGCACGCGGTCGGATACGCGATGCGGCAGGGCTTGATCTAGCCGGCTTGCCCGAAAGTGCCTCCGCTCTTCCCGCTTCGGTGCCTGTCGGTTCCTGGGCACCGAAGCGGGAACGGGTGAAGCTGCGGGGAGGCATCGATCGGGCGGAGGGTGATCGTGATCGGCAACGTGCCCGGTTTCCGGCACGGGCGAACCCGCTGGGGAATCGTCCTGCTCGGTGTGATCCTGCTGCTGTGCGGGCTGATCAGCCTCCCGACGACGGTCGCACAAGCCCCGGCGGCCGCCCAGCCCCGGGCGGACGCGGTGGAGGCGAGTCGCATCTCCTACGCCGGGACCGGGCATCGCAGCCTGGGCATCGGCGGGTTGACGGATCAGGCACCGACGTCGCCGCTGTTCGACGAGCCGCGGCAGCACTTCGACCAGGACGTCTCCTCCCGCGACGGGCTGCTGGTGTTCACCAGCCTGCGCGACGAGAAGACCCCGCAGGTCTACCTGCGCGACACCGACGGCACCGTCCGGCGCCTCACGCGGGGCGTGGACGCGGCCAATCCCGAGCTCTCGCCGGACCTGCGGTGGGTGGCGTTCGATTCGGCCGGGTCGGACGGCGATCGCGACCTGTGGCTGGCGCGCACCGACGGCAGCGGGGCGCACCGGCTGTCCGACACCGCGAACAACGAGACGCACCCGACGTTCTCACCGGACGGCTCGCGGATCGCCTTCGCCTGCGACGCGGGCGGCCGGTGGCAGATCTACGACCAGCCCGCCTCGGGTGGCGCGCTGCGCCGCTTGACCGACGAGCCGTCGGGCTCGGCCGGGGAACCGTCGTGGAACCCGGTCGAACCCGACCGCATCGCCTACACCCACTACGAGGCCGATTCCCCCGACGACAGCGCCGCGCACCAGGTGCGGATCTTGGACGGCACCGGAACGGGCCGGGCGCTGTTCGCCGACGATCCGGGCTGGCAGACGCGGCAACCCCGGTGGATGCCGGACGGCCGGCGGCTGCTGTTCCTCAGCCCCACCTACCCGGCCGCGAACCCGCAGCCGGACGGCATCGACGACCAGGTCTTCCAGGTCGACGCCTCGGACTCGCCGGCCTCGGCGCCCGCGCGCAGGCTGCTGTCGGAGGACCGCCAGGTCGACTCGCCCACCTGGTTCACCGGCGGCGGGGTCGGGCGCCTGGTGGTCGCGCGCACCACGGCGTCGTCGCGGAACGTGGTGCGGTTGCAGGACATCCGGTCCGACGGGGTCGATCCCCGCGATCTGGGCGTGAACGTGATGACGGAGGACCCGAACGCCTACCGGGATTCCCGCCTGGTGTTCACCCCGAACGAGGGCTACGACCCGTGGACCGAGCGGCAGGCCTACTCCCCCGACGGCTCGCAGATCGCGGTCAGCCGCTTCGAGGACTCCGGCGGGCAGCGGGTGCAGCGGATCTGGCTGGTCGACGCCGACGGCTCCAACGCCCGGCGGCTGCCCATCGCCGATCGGCAGGCCGACGACTGGGAGTCCGACGTCGCCTGGTCGCCGGACGGCCGGTCGATCGCGGTGGCCCGCAGGTCACCGGGTGCGCTGACCCCGGCCGAGGACCGCGGTCGCAGCCGCATCGTCGTCGTGGACGTCGACTCGGGTGAGGTGACCAAGCGGCTGGGCAACTCGGATCCGGCGCTCGATGACACCCAGCCCGCGTGGTCGCCGGACGGGACGCGGTTCGCGTTCAGCCGCGGCCGGGTCTCCGACGTGCCGGACGAGCAGCGGCGCAACCACATCTGGATCGCCCGCGCCGACGACCTGGGCGGGCAGCAGGACCTCAGCGACACGATCTGCCAGTGCGAGGTGGTCGACGACAGCCCGGTGTTCGCGCCGGACGGGCGCAGCATCGTGTTCAACCGCGAGCGCGACGGGCTGTACCGGATCTACCTGGACGGAAACCGCTGCGAGGTGCTGCTGCCGCGCGGTCAGAACAGCTGCGTGGACGTCCCGGACCTGCCGGACGGCTCCGGGACGTACCAGCCGCGCGACGCCACCTGGTCGCCGGACGGGAAGCGGCTGGTGCTGTCCCGGCGGTTGGGCAGCAACAACAACACGCCCGAGCACCTGTCGATCCTCGACCCGGCCACGCGCGAGGTCACCTCGCTCACCGACCGGTTGCCGGGCAGGCAGAAGGAGCCGAGCTGGCGGGCGACGGTGGACCTGTCGATGACCGCACCGCAGCAGGCGGACCAGATCCAGGTGGACAGGTCGGTGTCGGTCACGGGCGTGGTGCGCAACAACGGGCCGGCGACCTCGCCGGGCACGACGGCGACGCTGAACGTGCCCTCCGGAGTGAAGCTGAGCCGGTTGCGCGCCGAGCAGGGGTCGTGCGACGGCGCGCGGTGTTCCCTCGGCGTGCTGGAGCCCGGGCAGTCGGTGCGCGTCACGGCCGAGCTCACCGGCTCCGCGCCCGGTGATCACCCGCTGACCTGGACCGCGACGGGTTCGGTGCGCGACAGCGCTCCGGGCGACAACACCTCCCGCACGGTGGTGCCGGTGCGCCCGGAACAGCCTCCGCTGCAGGCGAATCCCGCTGTCGGTCTGACCAGCGCACCCGATCCGTCCTATGTGGGCGGTCGCACCGAGGTGGTGTTCTCGGTCCGCAACGACGGCCAGGCGCAGGCGACCGGTCTGGAGCTGGACATGGCGCTGCCACCGGGTGTTCCGGTCGAGAGCGCACCCCCGGACTGCGCGCAGGCGCGGTGCCCGCTTCCCGATCTGCCGCCGGGCGGCGTGGTGGAGCGGCGCGTCGTGCTGGCGCCGAACGCGGCGGTGACCTCGGAGATCGGGGCGACGGTGCGCACGAGCGGGTCGGATTCCGGTCCCGGTGACAACCGCGCCACCCGGCCTTACCGCGTGCTGCAACCCCGGATCGTGGCGGTGCCGGAGGTCGGCGAACCCGGGTTCGTCACCTCGGTGCGCGGCGTCGACTTCCCGCCCGGCACGCCGGTGCGGCTGGAGTGGTCGCCGGGCATCACGGCCTCGGCCGCGCCGACGCTGCCGGGGCCGGACGGGAGGTTCGCGGCGCAGCTGCTGATCCTTCCCAAGGACGAGACCGGTCCGCGCACCATCACCGCCTCGGGTGCCGGGTTCGGCCCGGTGACCGCGCGCTTCCTGGTGGTCGATCCGGCGATCGCGCCGCCCGGGATGGTGGGGCGCCGGTGATCCACGAGGTCGACGAGGCGCTGCGACTGCTGCTCGCCGAGCACGACCTGCCGAGCTCGGGCGTGAAGCTGGGTTTCGAGGCGCCGACCACGGACTGGGCGGCCAAGCGCAACGCGCCCACGATCAGCGTGTTCCTCTACGACATCCGGGAGGAACCGGGGTTACGGCAGGGCGGCCGGTTCGAGCGGCGCGACGAGTCGGGCGCGGTGACGGGCTGGCAGGAGCCGCCGCACTGGTTCCACCTCGCCTACCTGGTGACGGTGTGGACGAACCGCCCGCAGGACGAGCACCGCCTGCTGGCCGAGGTGCTGCGCTGCCTGGTCCGCCACGACTCGCTGGCACCGCGGTGGCTGACCGGCACGCTGGCCGAGCTCGGGCTGACGGTGGGGTTCGAGGCGGGAGGGGCGATGGCGGAGGGCCGTTCAGCGGCCGACGTGTGGTCGGCGCTGGGCGGGCAGCTCAAGCCGTCGATCAACCTGCGGGTCACGGCCCCGCTGGCCGGCGACCTGATCCCGGCGGGCCCGCCGGTCACCGAGGGCGTCGTGCTGCGCTCCGACGACGAGGCCCGGCGCCTGCGCTACGCCCAGTCCACCGCCGAGGGCGAGGCGTTCGCCCCGGCCCGCCCGCGCCCGGAACCGAAGCGGCGACGCCGGGGACCGGTCTCGTGACAGCCGCCGACCTGCACCACCTGTGGGCGCGGTTGGGCCGGGTCGAGCAGCGGGTCCGCTCGGCGGTGGACGCCCGGTGCGCCACCGATCCGCAGCCGGACGACCCGCACCGCGGCCTCTACCTGACCCCGGAGCACGTCGAGCGCATCCTGGCCACGCCCGCGACCTCCTGGTCCGGCGACGGCTTCACCCCGGCCGATCCGGGCCCGAGGCTGCAACGGCTCGCCGAGGACTTCGGTCTCACCGAGCTGGACGTGGAGCTGCTGCTGGTGGCGCTGGCCCCGGACGTCGACGTCCGCTTCGAACCGCTCTACGGCTACCTCAACGACGACGTCACCCGGCGCCGCGCGACGACCGGGCTGGCCCTGGAGCTGTGCGGGATGCCATCGGCCGGAGACGGCCGGTTCCGGTTCACCTCCCACGCTCCGCTGGTGGCGGGCGGACTGGTGGAGGTGCTGGAGCCCGAGCGCCCGGCGCTGTCCCGCACGCTGCGGGTGCCCGATCGCGTGGTGGCGCACCTGCTCGGGCACGACGAGCCCGAGGCCGGGCGGCTGGTGCGCGGCGGCCCGCCGGGCGAGCTCGCCAAACGCCTCGGCGTGGCACTGGATTCCGGGGTGCGGCTGGTCCACCTGCACGGCGCGGAGGGGACCGCGCGGGTCGCGCTGGATGCCCTTTCGGTCAGCGGCAGGGCAGCGCTCGTCGTCGACATCGCCGACCTCTCCCCGGATTCCGCCCCGGTGCTCGTCCGCGAAGCGGCGCTGAGCCGGGCCGGAATCGTGCTGGGACCGCTGGAGAAGCTCGGCGCGGAACGTGCCCGCCTGCTCCGGGAACTCGTTCGCTCCGCGGAGCGGGTCCCGCTGCTGCTGCACGGGTCGGGGAGCTGGGACCCGGCTTGGTCCCAACGAGCACCGGTGTCGATCCGCGTCGCACCACCGAGCGCCGAAGAGCGGACCCAGGAGTGGAGACGAGCCCTGACCGCCCTAGCGGCCGAGATACCCGAGGACGAACTGGCCGAGGCGGTGGGGACCTACCAGCTCGACACCGAGGCGGTCGGCCGCGCGACGTCGGTGGCGGTGCAGCTCGCCGCGTTCGACTCCCGCCCGGTCAACGCCGACGACCTGCGCGCCGGCGCCCGAGCCCAGAACGGCGCGGGCCTGGACCGGCTCGCCCGCCACATCACCCCGACCGTGACCTGGGACGACCTGGTGCTGCCCGCCCCGACGCACCGGCAGCTCACCGAGCTGGCGATGCGCGCCCGCCACCGCGACCGGGTCCTCGGCGACTGGCGAATGCGTCCCGGCGGCGGTCGAGGCCGCGGCGTTCTCGCCCTGTTCGCGGGCGAATCGGGCACCGGCAAGACGATGTCGGCCGAAGTCGTCGCCGCCGACCTCGGCATGGACCTCTACGTGGTGGATCTGTCCACAGTGGTCGACAAGTACGTCGGTGAGACGGAGAAGAACCTGGAGCGCATCTTCACCGAAGCCGCCGGCGTCAACGGGGTCCTGCTCTTCGACGAGGCCGACGCCATCTTCGGCAAGCGCTCCGCCGTCCAGGACGCCCACGACCGCTACGCCAACGTCGAATCCGCCTACCTGCTCCAACGCATGGAGACCTTCGACGGCATCGCCATCCTCACCACCAACCTCCGAGCCAACCTCGACGAAGCCTTCACCCGCCGCCTCGACGTCATCGCCGACTTCCCCATGCCCGACCACGAACAACGACGTGCTCTCTGGGACCGCTGCCTCGGCAACTCCCTCCCCCGCGCCGACGACCTCGACCTCGACCTCTGCGCAGGCTTCGAACTCTCCGGCGGCTCCATCCGCTCCTGCACCATCACAGCCGCCTACCTGGCCGCCGAAGCCGGAAAGCCGGTCGGTGGCGAAGAACTGATCACCGCGATCCGCCAGGAGTACGGCAAGCTCGGCCGCCTGATCTTGGACTCCGAGTTCCACACCTGAGCCCCGGCAGCCGGAAGGGAGAAACCGTGTTCGCACACGAAAAATCAGACGAGACCACCGCCGAAGGCCGCACCCCGTCGCGCACGAGGGCGGCATCCGTGGACGTCGGGACGCCGTCTCCCCGCACGACATCACCCGCCGGTCTGGTGGCGCTGCAACGCACGATCGGCAACGCCGCCGTCGCCCGCATGCTCGACGAGCAGCAACCCGTCCAGCGATCAGCCGTGCACGACGTGCTTCGCAAGCCGGGACAGCCGCTGGACGCCTCGACTCGCACCGACATGGAAACCAGGCTCGGCGCGGACTTCTCCGACGTCCGGCTGCACACCGACGCATCGGCGCAACGGTCGGCCACCGAGATCGGAGCCCGTGCTTACACCTCCGGCAACCACGTGGTGATCGGCCCGCACGGGGCCGACGCGCACACCTTGGCCCACGAGCTCACGCACGTCATCCAACAGCGCCGGGGAGCGGTGGACGGAACCGACAACGGTGCCGGCCTGCGGATCAGCGACCCCACCGACCGCTTCGAGCGCGAGGCCGAGCAGAACGCGACCAGAGCGCTCTCCGACCATCCGCCGGAACGTCCGGGCCCCGCAGTACCTGGTGGGGGCGCGAACGACCAACGCCCCGTCCAGCGCATCATCTTCAACCAGGACGACGACGGGAACGACCTGCTCGAAGCCATGCCACCGGAGCGGGTCCCGAGCCTGCCGCAGGTCGAAGGCTTCTCCCCCGACCGGATCGAGCGCTTGCAGGCCTTGGCAACGTCGATGGAGGACCCCTTACTCACCCTCGATGAAGCCTTGGAGCAGTCGCGGAACACCGTGGTCGGAGCGATCAGCGGCCCGCACCCCCGCGAAGGTGATTTCCTGGCCAACGTCCAGGACTGGCGCAAGCAGGGGTTCTCCGCCTACGACCCGCAGATGGAGGAGAGATTCCTGCGCAGGCAGCTCGAAAAGCGGGGTGTTCCTGCGAACGCCAGCGTCCTCCGGAAGGCGTCGATCACCGAGTTCGGCACGCACGTACCGCACACCGACGTCCTGGTCCCCCACCCGGGCCCGTGGATCCGCCTGGCCGAACCGGACGATCTCGCCAGCTGCCTGGATCGGGTGATGGGAGCCGACAGCCGCGCCTACGTGCTCACCGACAGCGAGCCCAATGCTCGGTACGCGGACATGCTCGTCGAGCGGATCTCCGCGATGAACGAGGCCAACGCAGGCGTGGACGGGTACCAGCGATTGACCACCACCGTCGAGGTGGTTCCGATCCCCAGCTACGGCTCAACCCGGCTCGGCGCCGACGCCGATGGACAGGCGGGAGCCACACTCCAGACCCAGCATCCCGGGGAATATCGACTGATCAAGGTCAGCCGCTCATGAGCACCCCGTCGCGCAGATCCTGACCGGGGAGTGCGTCAGCCGGGAACTACTGCAGCGGGATGTCGAGGCCGTGCTCTTCGGTGGGGCGGGGGCCGTGGATGCGGCGGTCGGACTCGGTGATGGGGACGTCGTTGATGCTCGCTTCGCGACGGCGCATGAGGCCGTGCTCGTCGAACTCCCACAGCTCGTTGCCGTAGCTGCGCCACCACTGGCCGTCCCGGTCGTGGCACTCGTACTGGAAGCGGACGGCGATGCGGTTCTCGTGGAAGCTCCAGAGGCTCTTGCGCAGCGCGTAGTCCAGTTCACGCTCCCACTTGCGCGTCAGGAACGCGACGATCTCCTCCCGGCCGGTGACGAACACGTCCCGGTTCCGCCACGTCGAGTCCGGCGTGTACGCCAGGGCCACCCGCTGCGGGTCCCGGGTGTTCCACGCGTCCTCCGCAGCCTGCACCTTCTGCAACGCCGTCTCCTGCGTGAACGGCGGATACGGCGGACGACCTTCCGGCATGACGACCTCCTCAAGTCGAGAACGCACGTTCTCCATCGGTGGTAGCCTACGATGGAGAACGTCCGTTCTCAACCGCGAGGAGCTCACATGCCGGCCCGGATCACCGAGGAGCAGCACCGGCTGGACCGCGAAGCCCTGCTCGACGCCGCCGAGGGACTCTTCTACGAGAACGGCATCCAGGCGGTCGGCATGGACGACGTCCGCGCCGCCTCCCGTCTACCGCTCAAGCGGATCTACCGGTTCTTCCCGACGAAGGACGACCTCGTGGTGGCGGTGCTCCAACGCCGGGATCGGCGGTGGAGAACGAGCCTCACCGCCCACGTGGAGGCACTCGCGGACCCCCGCGAGCGCGTCCTGGCCGTCTTCGACTGGCTCGGCGAGTGGTTCGCAGAACCCGGCTTCCGCGGATGCGCCTGGGTCAACGCCCACGGTGAGCTCGGAGCGTCGTCCGAGGCGGTGCTCGCCGAAGTCCGGTCGCACAAGCAGGCGTTCCACGACCAGATCGCGACGTGGGTCCACGACACCGGAGCCGAGGTGGCCGAGCCGGTCTTCCTGCTCGCCGAAGGAGCCATCGTGACCGCCGGCATCCGGCGCGACCCCACCCCCGCCCACCAAGCCCGCGAAGCCGTCGCGACCCTGCTCGACGCACCTCGCCCGTGAGGTCCGCATCCGCTGCGCCCAAGCGGTGTCACAGCGCGGTGACGGCCACGAGGACTAGAACGAAGGCTGCGGTGATGACCGCGACTCGGGCGTGGTGGAGGCGGTCCCAGCGTTGCTGCTGAGCGCGCCAGTCCGGTGGGTGGTCTTCGGCCGTCCAGGTCGTGCCCCGGTTGTTGATCGGGACGAGCAGCGCGAGGGACATGACCACGCTAATCACCAGCAGCACGGCGGCCGCAGCGGCGGGCGGAGCCGACGGCTCACCCCAGGTCACGGCCGCGAGCGCCGCGGTGAGCGCGAGGGAGCCGAAGTACCAGAACGGCATGGCACGACCCATCATGCGACCGCCATCGGCGCGTCCCTCGATGGAGGCACCCGCAGGTAGCCGCATCAAGATCGGGTTGAGGACGACCGCGACCGCGAGTTCCACACCGACCATCAGACCGACGACCGTCGCGGTGATGACCGCGAGCAACTGGACCATGAGCGAACACCCTCTCGGGTTAGCACTGCTAGAAAACCTAGCACCGCTAGACTAGGTCTTCAGGGCACTGACCTGCAAGGAGGAATCCATGGTCGACACCTCAGCACGACAGCGGCGGACCGAGGAGCGGCGGCGGAAGATCCTCGACGCAGCCCGCGCCAGGGCCGACGCGGAGGGCTGGGGCGCCGTGACGACCCGCCACCTCGCCGAGTCGATCGGCTACACCCAGCCCGTGCTCTACGGGCACTTCCCCGGCGGCAAGAGCGAGATCATGCGGACCGTCGCGCTGGAGGGCTTCACCGAGCTGGAACAGCGCTGCCGCAGCGCCGTGGGCCGGAAACGCGGCCTGCGAGCCGTGGAGGCCGTCGCCGTAGCCTACCTGGACTTCGCGCAAGAGCACTCCGCGCTCTACGAAGCGATGTTCCAGCTGCCGCTCGACGTGCGCTTCGCCCAGGACGACAACGAGCCCGAGCTGCGCGCCGGGTTCACCGCGCTCGCCCGCGCCCTCGGCGATCCGGGCGACACCGCCACCGAATTGTTCTGGGGCGCGCTGCACGGCCTCAGCCTGCTGGAGCGGTCCGGCCGCATGCGTCCGGAGCATCGGGGCGGCCGGGTCGCCGAGCTCGCCGCCCGGTTCGGCACCTAGGAGGCAGCCGGCGTGTCCGGGGAGGCAGTGCTGTTGCCCTCGTCGGGGGTGCTGGTGGACATGGTCGCCGGGCTCGCGGGGCGCGAGGCTCGGGATCGTCCGTGCCTCGAGCGATGAGGGAGCGAGCATGCCGTCGTACCTGTCTCCTGGCGTTTACGTCGAGGAGGTCCAGAACGGGTCCAGGCCCATCGAGGGGGTCGGGACCGCTGTGGCCGCCTTCGTCGGCTTCGCCTCGCAGGGGCCGGTCCAGGAACCGACGCTGGTGACGAACTGGAGCCAGTTCACCCGGATCTTCGGCGGGTTCGGCGACGGCTACCTCGCGCACTCCGTCTACGGGTACTTCGCCAACGGCGGCGGGTCCGCCTACGTCGTGCGCATCGGCGGCCCGTCGGCGCCCGCCTCGCCGGCCGCGGCGAAACCCGTGGAACTCGGCGGGTTGAGGGTGTCGGCGTTGCCGGGCGCCGGGTCGGGTGTCACCGTCGAGGTCGCCGACGCCGAGGGCGAGAACCCGCCGGAGGACCGGTTCCGGCTGGTGGTCAGCCAGGACGGCAAGGTCGCCGAGACCTTCGACGTGTCCACCAAGAAGAACGTCAAGAGCTACGTGGTCACGCAGGTGCGCGAGCGGTCGCGGCTCATCGAGATCACCGAGGCCTCCAGCGGTGCGCTGAGCAGGCCCGACAACCAGTCGGTGTCGGTCGCCGCGCCACCGAGCGCGCCCGCACCGGCCACTGTGGACGCACAGGAGTACGTCGGGGACCTCGCCGCGCGGACCGGGTTCGGCGGGTTGGAGACCGTCGACGAGATCACCATGGTGTGCGTCCCGGACCTGATGAGCGCGCACCAGCGCGGGCTGATCGACGCCGAAGGCGTGAAAACCGTGCAGCTGGCGGCCATCTCGCACTGCGAGCAGATGGGTGACCGGGTCGCGGTGCTCGACCCGCCGCCCGGGCTCAACGCCCAGCAGGTGCGGGCGTGGCGGATGGACGAGGCCGGCTACGACTCGAAGTACGCGACGCTGTACTACCCGTGGATCAAGGTGTTCGACCCGTCCAGCGGCCGCAACACGATGGTGCCGCCGAGCGGTCACGTGGCCGGGGTGTGGGCGCGCAGCGACACCGAGCGCGGCGTGCACAAGGCGCCCGCCAACGAGGTCATCCGCGGGGCGGTGGACCTGGAGACCAACCTGAGCAAGGGCGAGCAGGACCTGCTCAACCCCGTCGGCGTGAACTGCGTGCGGTCCTTCGCCGGGCGCGGCATCCGGATCTGGGGCGCGCGGACCCTCTCCTCCGACCCGGCGTGGCGGTACCTGAACGTGCGGCGGCTGTTCAACTACCTGGAGGAGTCGATCCTGGTCGGCACCCAGTGGGTGGTGTTCGAGCCCAACGACGACCGGTTGTGGTCGAGCATCCGCCGCAACATCGGCGCGTTCCTGCACCAGTCGTGGCGCGACGGGGCGCTGTTCGGCCGGACCGCCGACGAGGCGTTCTTCATCAAGTGCGACCGGGAGAACAACCCCCAGGAGTCCATCGACCTCGGCCAGGTCGTGTGCGAGATCGGGGTAGCGCCGGTGAAACCCGCCGAGTTCGTGGTCTTCCGGCTCTCGCAGTTCTCCGACAGCACCAGCCTGGTCAGCGAGTAAGGAGACGACATGGCACAGGGCGACACCCTCTCCACGCACCGGTTCGGCGTGGAACTCGGCAGCATCACGGTGGAATCGGTCAAGGAGGTCTCCGGTCTCACCGTCGAGCAGGACGTGATCGAGACCCAGCAGGTCACCCCGACCGGGGAGCGGATCAACAAGAAGCAGCCCGGCGGTCAGAAGGGCGGCGAGGTCACCATCACCCGCGGCCTCGACAAGAGCACCGAGTTCACCGCCTGGATCATGAAGACCCTGCTCAAGGGGGACGTGGAGAGCGCGCGGGAGAACCTCACCATCGAGATCCAGGACACGATGGGCGAATCGGTCCGCCGGATGCAGCTCTACGACTGCTGGGTCAGCAGGTGGGAGGGCCCGTCGTTCACCGCGGGCGACTCCAACGCGGCCACCGAGCAGGTGACCATCGTGTTCGAGCGGATCGAGATCGAATGAGGCGTCGCATCACCTCGCTGAGCGACCTCGACGAGGTCGCCGGCAACCGCGCTCCCGAGCCCGCGGAGAGCGGATCGCACGAGGAGTTCGACTTCGAGCTGCCGCGCGGCTACGTGCACGGCGACGGGACGGTGCACCGGCACGGCCGGATGCGGCTGGCCACCGCCAAGGACGAGCTGCGCACGCAGATCGACGTGCGCGTGAAGGAGAACCCGGCCTACCTCAGCGTGGTGCTGCTGGCGCAGGTCATCACCCAGCTCGGCGACATCACCGACGTGCACGCGGGCGTGGTGGAGAACATGTACGCCACCGACGTGGCGTTCCTGCAGGACTTCTACCGGCGGATCAACAGCGAGGGCCACACCCGGGCAGGGGTCACCTGCCCGTCGTGCGACACCGCGTTCGAGGTCGACCTGGCAGGTGGTCGCCTGGGGGAATCGTGACGTACGCGCCGGAGCGGCTGCACGCGGAGGTCGCGTACGTCGCCTACCACTTCCACTGGACGCGCGAGGAGATCCTCGACCTCGACCACCGCGAACGCGGCCGGTGGGTGCAGGAGATCGCCCGGATCAACACGCGGATGAACGAGGGGGGATGACCCGGTGGGCCTGCTGGACCTCTTCCGACGCCGACGTCCCGTCGAAACCCCCGCTCCCGCACCGGTTCCCGAATGGGACGGGGGTTGGCGACGCGCCGGTGGCGACGTCCGGGTGCTCCAGGGCTCCGCGCCCGGGGTGGTCGAGGGCGGGTTCCGGGACTCGGTGGCCTCGTACCGGGAGCACGGGGCGATGAGCGGGATGGGGCACCTCGTCGACCCGACCGCCCCGTCCGGGCTGGTCCACGGGCTGCTGCGCCCGGCCTCCGGCGTTCCCGTGCAGCGATCGACGAGCGGAGACCTGCCGGTCCGGGGCGTGATCCGGCCGGCGGAGCCGCACGTGCAGACCCCGCGGCGCCAGGCCCGCGGCCGGTCGGCGAAGGGGGATGCATCGGGTACCGGACGCCGGCCGGTCGTCAGGCCTCCATCGGTTCCGGTTGGTGACCTTCAGTCGGTTCCGACTGCCGAACGTCCGTCGGGTCCGGATACCGAATCCTCGACCCCAGCAGCGAAACGGGCCGCGAAGACCGACGACCGAGCGAACACTCCCAGTCTGCCGCTGGTCCGACCGCACAGGCTGTCCCCACCGCTGACGGTCGCCCGCCGAGCCCGATCACTCCCACCCCGCCAGGTAACCGCAATCCGACCGGTCACCCCACCCGAGCGCACACCGGCCGACCCAACCGCGAAAACCACGCAGCAGCCACGAATCGACGCCATCCAACGCACCATCTCCCCCGGCAGCACCCCGGGAGATCCACTACCGAGCCTCCCACCTACAGCCATCATCCCCCCGAAATCCAACACCACCCCCGAACACACCCCCGCTTCCAGCAACACCCCCGAACCAACGCACGACTCCGGCACCACCAGCGAATCAGCGCACGACTCCACAACCACTCACCACGACACCACAAACCCACCCGTGCTCCACCGCACACCCACACCCCACGACTCCCCCACTTCCCCACACCCGCAAACCCCCGTACCCCGAAGCTCACACAACCAGCCAACAATCCAACGCTCCCCCGAATCCACCCCGGAACCACCCACCCCAACCTCCACAACCCGACCCCGACTGGGAATCGGCCCCCCGATCCCCCAACTCCCGACCTCAGCACACCCCCTCCCCACCTCACCCCCATCCGGTGAGGACAGTTTTCATGAAAACCTCCCGACCCCCCACGACGACCGTGAACACCGCAGTTTTCATGAAAACTTCCCCACCATCCAACCCAACCGAGGTGGTGAAGGTTTTCATGAAAACTTCCCCGTCACGAGCAAAGACCGAGGTCAGGGCATCGACCCCGTCTCACGTTCTCGACGGGGTGGGGGAAGTTTTCATGAAAACTTCCCCTCTCCCCACGACGGAGGGGGAGAACGCAGTTTTCATGAAAACTTCCCCCACTCGGGAGGTGAGTTCGTCCAGCGGAGCACCTTGGGTGGTGTTGAGTCGTCCGGGTTTTCCGTGTTGCCGGCGGCGGTGAGCGAATCCGGTTCTGGGGATTCGTCGTGGGAGGGCGAGGGGGTTCAGTCGGAGGCCTCCGTACCTGTCGTGCGAGCTGGGGCCTCGGGTGAAACCGGAGCCTCGGGTAGGGCCGGGTCCCCGCATGGGCCCGGGTCCTCGGCGGGAGCCAGGTACCCGGGTGGGGCTGGGGCCTCCGGTGGGGTCGGGTCCCCGGGTGCGGTCAGGACCCCGAGTGAGGCTGGGAGCGCGAGTGCGGCGGGGGTTTCGGGTGTGGCTGGGTCTCCGGGTGAGGTGGGAGTTGAGGCTCGGGTGACGGAGGGGTCGCGAGGTTGGTCGAGTGCGGGTGGCGCGGGTGGGAGTCTGCCGGTTGTTGCGAGTTCTGGTGCTGTGCAGCGGGTTTCGAGTGACGGTGTGGGAGGGGACGGAATCCGTTCTTCCCGTCCGGTGGGTGGTGCTCAGCGGGTTCCGGTGGGTGGTTCGTCGGGTGCGCAAGGGGACGTTCAAGGTGTGCAAGGGGGCGTTCAGGATGGGAGTGCGGAGCGATCCGGTGGTGGTCCGTCGGCCTCGGGTGTCTCGGATGGGGCCGGGGTGGGGTTGACTGTGCAGCGGCAGGCGTTGTCGCAGCGTTCTGCCTCGACACAGATCGGGGGGCACCGGACGAGCCCACTGCCGGTCAGGTCGTTGATCGCTGCGCATCCGTTGAACGTCCGAACGGGACGCGGGTTTGAGTCGGCCAGTACCGAAACACACGCTCCGCCAACGACAACGACATCACCGGCCCGATGGAACACCCCGGGGTCGGCGATCCAGCGGACCCCGACGGCCCGTCCCCACCGCCCCACACCTCCACCGACGTCTACCACCGATCTCGTCCCACCAGCGCCCCGGCAGTCCCCCACGACCGCGGCCCCCGCCACTGCCGCCCCCACCCGGTCTGCCCCCACCAAAACCCCCACCCCCACCAGCCCCCCTCCCCCGATCCAGCGCTCCCCCGCTCCGCAGGTCCCGGGGGTGCCCGCCGGGGTGCCGGTGACGGTCGTGCAGCGCGAGGCCGCGCCGCCCGAGCCCCGGCCGGAACCCGCGCCCGCGCGGGAGACCGACACCGAGGAGCTCGCGCGCAGCCTGGTCGAGCCGGTCAGCCGGTTGCTGCGGGCCGAGCTGCGCCACGGCCGGGAACGTCTCGGCCGCTTGAACGATCGCCGCAGGTGAGGGAAGGAGTGCCGATGTCGCAGAAGATCTTCGCCTCCAGCGTGTTCTTCCAGCTCAAGATCGCCGGGGACGACCTGGGTCCGTTCCACACCTGCTCCGGGCTCGGCGCCCAGGTGGAGGTGGAGCAGTTCAGCGAGGGCGGCAACAACGGTTTCACCTGGCAGCTGCCCACCCGCGTCACCTGGTCGAACATCACGCTGAGCAGGCCGGTCACCGAGGACACCGCCAAGATCTCGAAGTGGTTCACCCAGATCATCCAACGGGTGGAGCGCAAGGACGGCGAGATCGTCGCGCTCCGCCCGGACCGGACGCCGCTCGCCCGGTGGCAGGTGCTCGGCATCGTGCCGATCAGCTGGCAGGGGCCGACGTTCGACCCGGCGACCGCGCAGGCCGCGATGGAGACCCTCGAGATCGCCCACGAGGGCCTGCGGGCCGGGTGAGGGGACGAGATGGCCGGTAGGAACCTGGCGCGCGCCAAGCTGCTGATCATGGAGCCGCCCGCGAAGGTCGGCGCCCGGGCGGGCGCGCGGCTCAAGGAGGTCCGGTTCCAGTTCAACCCGAACCGGCTGAGCCTGACCAAGAGCACCGAGTGGCGCCGCAAACCGGCGCGCATGGCCGACGACTCCGCCACGCCGGAGTTCGTCGGCAGCGGCCCGCGTTCGCTGTCGCTGGAGGTGTTCCTCGACGCCACCGACACCCACGACCGTTCGGTGGAGAAGAAGGTCGAGGACCTGATGCTGGCGTGCGTGCCGACGCCGAAGAGCCTGCGCGCCAAGAAACCGGCGAGCCCGTGGGTGCGGTTCGAGTGGGGCACGGCCAAGACCACCTCGTTCGACGGCGTGCTGTCGAGCTTCTCGGTGGAGTACTCGCTGTTCGACGTCGACGGCACGCCGCTGCGCGCGACGTGCTCGTTGAGCATCGAGGAGGCCGGCGCCGACACGCCCGGCCAGAACCCGACGTCGGGGTCGGAGAACG
Organism: Saccharopolyspora flava; assembly: GCF_900116135.1. Classification (GTDB taxonomy): domain Bacteria; phylum Actinomycetota; class Actinomycetes; order Mycobacteriales; family Pseudonocardiaceae; genus Saccharopolyspora; species Saccharopolyspora flava. The sequence goes on along the minus strand of NZ_FOZX01000010.1, from coordinate 32,330 downwards.
CCCGCCGCACGCACCGGGTCGTCGCCGGGGACACCTTGGCGCACCTGGCGTGGCAGGAGTACGGCGACGCGACCGCGTGGCGGCTGATCGCCGAGGCCAACGACATCGACGACCCCATGATCCTGCCCCCGGGCGCGGAACTGCTGGTGCCCGCGCTCGATGACGAGAGGGACGCGACCTGATGGGCAACGACTCCTCCGGCCGGTCGGTGGCCGCCGATCCGATCGTGGGCATCCCGGCGGAGCTGCCCGCGGCCTGGCAGCAGCAGCTGACCAGCTGCGTCGTCGACGAGAACGTCGGGCTGCCCGACGCCGCGACGGTGGTGTTCCGCGACCCGAACCACGAGCTGCTGACCTCCACCGGGATCGGCATCGGCTCGGAGCTGACGGTGAAGGTGACGACCACCGGGAGCACCGCGGCCGAGGAGCTGTTCGCCGGCGAGGTCACGGCGCTGGAGCTGGACTCGGACGGGACCGGGTCGTTCACGGTCGTGCGGGCGATGAGCAAGGCGCACCGGCTGATGCGGGGCCGGAAGGTCAAGGCGTTCCGGAACATGACGGCGGAGCGGATCGTGCGCGAGGTCGCCACCGGGGCGAAGTTGAAACCGGGCCGGATCAAGCCCAAACCGATCACCTACACCCAGTTGTCGCAGGCCAACGTCTCGGACTGGGAGTTCCTGCAGAACCTCGCCCAGGAGCACGGCGTCGTCGTGCGCGTCGACGGCAAGGGCCGCCTCGACTTCGCCGAGCTCACCCCCGCCTCGAAGGCACCGTCACCGTCGACACCGGCGAACAAGAGCCCGTTCGTGCTGGAGTACGGGCGGAACCTGATGGCGCTGCGGGCGGTGCTCACCGCCGCCGACCAGGTCGACGCCGTCGAGGTGCGCGGCTGGAACGTCGACACCAAGAAACCCCTCGTCGCCCGCGACACCACCGCCACCAGCGACGTCGTGCAGCCGGGCCTGACCGCGGCGAAGGCGAGCGCGAAGTTCGGCAAGCCCGAGCTGCTGGTCACCGACACGCCCTACGGCACGCAGGCCGAGGCACGGACCGCGGCGAAGTCCCTGGCGGCGTCGATGCGGGCCGGGCTCGGGGAGGTCGAGGCGGTCGCCGAGGGCAACCCGAAGCTGCGGGCGGGCGTGCCGGTGGCGCTAGGCAACGTCGGCGCGGACTTCGCCGGCAAGTACACCGCGACCGCCGTGCACCACGTCCTCGAACCGGGGCAGGGCTACCGGACGACGGTGCTGGTCAGCACCTCACCGGACCGGTCGCTGACCGGCCTGGTCAGCGGTGCCGGAGCACCGGACCGGGGCCCGCGCATCCCGGGTGTGGCGACCGGGATCGTCACCGACATCAAGGAGCCCGGGAAGTCCCAGCGGGGCTGGGTGAAGCTGACGTTCCCGTGGCTGTCCGACGACTACACCACCGACTGGGTCCGCACGGTGCAGCTCGGCGGGAAGGGCGGCGGCGGGGTGTTCAGCCCGGACGTCGGCGACGAGGTGCTGGTCGGTTTCGAGCAGGGCTGCCTCGACCACCCGTACGTGATCGGCGGGCTCTACAACGGCGTCGACGCGCCGTCGGAGCACGACGGCCCGCTGGTCGACCCCACCAGCGGCAAGGTCAACCGGCGCTCGCTGGTGTCCCGCAAGGGACATCGGCTGGAGCTCGTCGATTCGACGACGCGGTCGCCGGGCGTGCACGTGGCCAGCGGGAACAAGCGGCTCGACGTCCGCATGGACGAGCAGAAGCAGACCATCGACATCACCGTCCGGGCCCCGGGCGGTCAGCGGGTGCTGAGCTCGCTGTCGTTGTCCCCCAACGGGATCGAGCTGGACGCGCGCGCCGGCGACATCACCCTGTCCGGCCGGTCGGTGTCGGTGGACGCCACCACCTCGGTGTCGATCAAGGGCCGGACCAGCGTGGACATCGACGGCGGCGCGACCGCGGCGCTGCACGCCCCGATGGTGCGGATCAACTGACGAGGAGTACCGCGATGCCCCCTGCCGCTCGGATCGGCGACCCCACCAACCACGGCGGAACCATCGGCCCGCCGCGGGTGAACCCGCAAACGGTCATGCGCGTGCTCATCGGCGGCAAACCCGCCGCGGTGGTGGGGAGTCAGCACGCGTGCCCGAACCCGCCGCACGCCCTGATCAGCGGCGGCAACGTGATCCTGCCCAGCCCGCCGAGCACTTCGGTGGTGCTCATCGGCGGGGTGCCCGCGGCCTGCGTCCGCGACAAGACCACCTGCGGCGCCCAGATCGTGATGGGCGCGGTGAACGTGCTGATCGGGGGCCCGCTGTGAGCGATCGGTTCATCGGCCGCGGCTGGGGCTTCCCGCTGCGCGTCGGCCCGACCGGCGGGATCGGCATGGTCGAGCGGGAGCGGGAGATCGAGGAGGCGATCCGGCTGGTGCTGGGCACCGCGCCGGGCGAGCGCCCGATGCGCCCGGAGTTCGGCTGCGGCATCCACGACTACGTCTTCGCCCCCGGCGACGGCGCCACGGCCGGGCGCATCGCCCACGAGGTGCGGGTGGCGTTGCGGCGCTGGGAACCCCGCATCGAGGTCTCGGACGTAGTGATCGCCTTCGACGCCGTCGACGACGGGGTGCTCTACATCGACGTGCACTACGCGGTGCGCGCCACCAACGACCGCCGCAACCTCGTCTTCCCCTTCTACACGATCCCCCGCAGCGACGGAGACGCCGACTGATGGCACTGCCCACGCCGAACCTGGACGATCGCCGGTTCCAGCAGCTGGTCGACGAGGCCAAGCGCTTCGTGCAGCAGCGCGCGCCGGAGTGGACCGACCACAACGTCTCCGACCCGGGCGTGACGCTCATCGAGACGTTCGCGCAGATGGTGGACCAGCTGGTGTACCGGCTCAACCGGGTTCCGGAGAAGAACCACCTGGCGTTCCTGGACCTGCTGGGCGTGCGGCTGTTCCCGCCCGCGGCGGCGCGGGCGGACGTGACGTTCTGGTTGTCGGCGGCGCAGTCGGAGACGGTGCTGCTGCCGCGCGGCACGGAGGTGGCCACCGCGCGATCGGAGTCCGGCGACGCGGTGGTGTTCGGCACGACCGAGGAGCTGCCGATCGTGCCGTGCGAGCTGAAGTCGCTGGTGACGATCTCGGCGTCCGGCGAGCAGGCGAACCGGACGAAGGACCTGGACGTGGCCAAGGACGTGCCCTGCTTCCAGCCGGAACCGGCGGTGGGCGACGCGATGCTGTTCGGGCTGTCCAACGCGGTGCCGCGCTGCGTGGTGGCGGTGCGGCTGGACAGCCAGGTGGAGGGCATCGGCGTCGATCCGCGGCAGCCGCCGCTGGTGTGGGAGTCGTGGGACGGGATGCGCTGGAGCGAGTGCGCGGTGTTCGGCGACGCCACCGGCGGGCTCAACCGGCCCGGCGAGGTGCTGCTGCACGTGCCCGCCGGGCACAGCACGTCGGTGGTGGCCGGGGTGCAGGCGGGCTGGTTGCGCTGCCGGGTCGTGGCCCCGGCCGAGGAGCAGCCGTTCTACTCGGAGTCGCCGACGGTGCGGGTGGCCGAGGCGTTCACGGTCGGCGGCATCACCGCGGTCGAGCACGCCGAGACGATCACCGACGCGTCGCTGGGCGTTTCGGCGGGCGTGCCGGGTCAGCGGTTCCGGCTGGACCGGGCTCCGGTGCTCACCGACTCCGAGCCGGTGGTGGTGCAGGTGTCGGCCGGTGACGGCTGGCAGGACTGGCGGGTGGTGGAGCACTTCGGCGAGTCGGGGCCCGCTGACCGGCACGTCACGCTGGACGCCACGACCGGGGAGTTCGGTTTCCCGCCCGCGGTGCGCGCCGCCGACGGGACGCTGACGTCGTTCGGGGCGGTGCCGCCGAAGGGCGCGCAGATCCGGGTGCCGTCGTACCGGACCGGGGGTGGCCGGGCGGGCAACGTGGCGCGCGGGACGATCTCGGTGCTGCGCAGCTCGGTGCCCTACGTCTCCGGTGTCGAGAACCGCGAGGCCGCCACCGGCGGTGTCGACGGTGAGACCGTGGAGGAGGCGAAAATCCGCGCGCCGCACCAGATCCGGGTGCAGGAGAGGGCGGTCACCGCCGAGGACCACGAGCGGATCGCGCGGCAGGCGGCCCCGTCGGCGGCCCGGATCCGCTGCCTGCCCGCCGGGCAGGAGCCGGGGTCGGCGCGGCTGCTGGTGGTGCCCGACGCGACCCCGGACGCGGGCGAGCAACTGAGGTTCGAGCAGCTGGTGCCCACCGAGCAGCTGCTGGCCACGATCGCCGCCCGGCTCGACGAGCGCAGGCTGCTGGGCACCCGGCTGGTCGTGGAACCGCCGTTCTACCAGGGCATCACGGTGGTGGCGCGGATCAGGTCGGCGGACCAGGATCTCAACCGGGTAAGGCGGGACGCGCTGACCGCGCTGCACCGGTACCTCAACCCGCTGCGCGGCGGGATCGACGGTGCGGGCTGGCCGTTCGGGCGGCCGGTGCAGCTGGGCGAGGTGTTCGGCGTGCTGCAGCGGGTCGAGGGCGCGGAGCTGGTCGACGAGGTGCGGTTGTTCCCGGCCGATCCGATCACCGGGCAGCGCGGTTCGCCGGTGGAGCGGGTGGAGCTGGCCGAGCACGCGCTGGTGTTCTCCCACCAGCACCAGGTCATGGTGCAGCCGATGTCGGGGAGTGCCGAGTGAGGCGGGCGGTTCCCGGTCTGCCCAGCCGGTATCCGCTGGGCGAGATGCTCCCGGCGATGTACGCCGGGGACGACCTGGCGCAGCGCTTCACCGCGGGCCTGGACACCGTGCTGGCGCCCATTCTGTCCACGTTGGACAACCTCGCGCACTACTTCGATCCTCGCGTCACACCGGAGGATTTCGCGACGTGGCTGGCCGGGTGGGTCGCCGTGGAGCTGGATCCGCGGTGGCCGCTGGAGCTGCGGCGCGCGGTGCTGCGCCGGGCCGTGGACCTGCACCGGCAGCGCGGCACCGCGCACGGCCTGATCGACCTGCTGCGGTTGTGCGCGGGCGTGCAGGCGCGGGTGCTCGACGGCCCCGGCGCGGCGTCGTCGACCCGGCCGGGCACGCCGCTGCCCGGCAGCCCGGTCTCCAGCGTGGTGGTGCAGGTGTGGCCCGGCCGGTCCGAGGTGGATCGGCAGCGGGTGACCGCGCTGGTGGATTCCGTCCTGCCGGTGCACCTGACCTGCACGATCGAGGTGCTCACCGGTCCACCCGAGCGAAGGGGGTAGCGGGATGCGTTCCTGCCCGACGTGCGGTGCGCAGGTCGCCCGCGACGACGACTTCTGCGGCACCTGCGGCTCGTACCTGGGTTGGGCGGCCGACACCGGCGAGGCGCCTCCGCCGCCGTCGGAGGCGCCGACCCGGCGGATTCCCGTCGACGAACCCGAGCAGCCGGAGGCGGTGCAGCCGGCCGAACCGGTCGCGCCCCGGCCCGAGCCGACCGCGCAGGTCGAGGAGCCCGAGCCGGAGGGGCCGCCGTGCCCGTCGTGCGGCACCGCGAACCCGCCGGACCGGCGGTTCTGCCGCCGCTGCGCCCACCGCCTCCAGCCGGAAGAACCGGCGGCGCCGCGCAAGCAGCGCCGCCTGAGCAACACCGACCGGTACAAGTTGTGGCGACGCCTGGTGATCCTGGCGGCGGTGATCCTGCTGGCCGTGGCCGCGGTGCTGCTGTACCCGCTGGGCAAGCTGGCGGTGCAGGACGTGCTCGACAAGACCTCCGAGGCGGTGCCGATCGCCCCGGCGGGGGTGACGGCCAGCGACGCCGTGCCCGGCCATCCGGCCGGCGCGCTCACCGACGTGCGCACCGACGTCTACTGGGGCGCGCCCGGTCCGGGCGCGTGGGCCGAGTTCACCTTCGAGCACCCGGTTCGGCTGGTCAGGATGCTGGTGCACCTGGGCCCGTCGGCCAAACCGGAGCGGTTCACCAAGCAGGCCCGGCCCTCGCACATCGACGTCGTGCTCACCCAGGCCGACGGCAGCACCAGCACGATCCCGGTCGCCCTCACCGATCAGCCGCAGCCCGACCCGATCGACCTCCGCACCAGCGACGTCGTCCGCGTCCGCATCGTCATCCGCGACGCGGTCGACCTCAACGAGCGCAGGCACATCGCGATGTCGCTGGTGGAGTTCTTCACCCGCGGTTGAGTGGTGGGGTGGGGGAAGTTTTCATGAAAACTTCCCCCACCCCGAGATCACTTGCCCCCGACGGGTTCGACGTAGTCGCCGGTGAACACCGAGCCCGGCGGCGGGTCCGCCAGCGGCGCGGGCAGCGCGAACTCGGCGGATCCGGGCGGAGCGGTGGCGATCTGCTGCTCCAGGTAGCCCGGGAGCTGCACGCCCGGGTCGCCCTGGACGGTGCCGGTGCGGCGGTAGGTGAGGAACGGCAGGTCGATCGACCCGCCGCGCACCTCGACGGTCTGGCCGCTGGGGGCGGCGAGCTGCCACCAGTCGCGGTTGTTGTCGGTGACGCGCACGCCGATGCGGTGCCCGGCGGGCAGCTTCCAGTCGGCACCCCACAGGGTCAGCGGCACCGTCGACTCGCCCGCCTCGCGCACGAGGTGGCCCTGGCGGGTGATCAGCGGCCCGGTGCCGTCGGGGCCGAGGTCGTAGACGTCCACGACGAGGTTGGCGTTCGGCCTGCTGGTGGTGACGTCGACCGAGACCTGCGGCGAACCGGACAGGTGCGCGTCGTGCGGCAGCGGCTGCGACACCGTCCACACGCCCGAGGTCACGTCCGGGTCGGTGGGCTCACCCGAGGACGAGTTCGCCGCGCTGGACACCGATTTCGCGGTGTCGACGTAGTTCCCGCCGAGCAGCGGCGTGCGGTGCGACCGGACGTCGGCCGGCGGCCACTGGGCTTCGGAGCGCCACGTGCCGTCGTTGGTCTGCACGGCGTGCGGCGGGTCGGGCACGGCCGGGGCCTGGTCCTTGAGGAACCGGTCGTAGAAGCGCATGACCTCGTCGAACCAGCCCTGGCGCCCCATCTTCAGGCGCCCGTTCTCGTCGGTCTCGTTGCCGCGCACGTGTTCCCACGGTCCCATCCAGCTGCGCTCGTAGCCGGTGTGGTTGGCGAGGTACTCCTGCGTGCCGTCGGCGACGGTGTTGTTCTCGGTGAGCCCCTGGGCGAGGAACAGCGGCACGTTCGAGCCGGTCGCGCCGGGGATCAGGTCGCGCTGCTTCCAGAACTCCGAGTCGTGCCGGTCGTCCAGCGACTGCTGGGCGAGGTTCTTGCCGAGGCACAGCGGGTCCGTGAGGCTGCGGAGGTTGTAGCCGGGGTTGTCGGTGATCGGCCCGGGCGTGGCGGCGATGCCGTCGTAGAGCGCGGGTGTCGCGACCGAGTTGGTGCGGCGCATCCCGTCGCCGTAGAGGTAGCGGTAGTCGTCGTACACCGGTTCCTGCGACACCACCGCGGCCAGTCCCGGGGGTCGCTCGTCGACGCCGACCAGGCCGGTCAGCCCGTCGTAGGACTTGCCGTACATGCCGACGCGCCCGGTCGACCACGGCTGGTTCGCGGCCCACTGCACCGCGTTGACCACGTCGGCCTTCTCGCCCGGTCCCGACCAGTCCAGGCATCCGGTGGACCCGCCGAAGCCGCGCAGGTCAACCATGACGAACGTGTAGCCCTTCTTCAGCAGCCCGGAACCCTCGACGAAATCCTGGAACCGCTCGGACGGCCCGTCGTTCGGCCCGATCGGGTCGTACGGGGTGCCCTCGACCGCACCCGAGGGCCCGGTCTGCCCGGAATGGTTGAAGTAGGGCCCGATCGACAGGATCACCGGCGTCTTGTCGGTCGGCTTGAGCCCCTTGGGCCGGAGCACGTCCGCGTGCAACGTCGCGTCCCCCGCACTGGAAGGCGACGGGATCGACGCCTCGCTCCAGTCGGCATCGGGATAGGCCACCCCGGAAGCCTGAGCAGGCACGACGGGCACCGCCAACGCCACAACCCCCACGACGACCCCGGCACCGCGCCGACGCCACGACCTCCCCGACCCGCGCATCCGAAACCTCCCCGAAGAACACAACGCGTCCCCCGAGTCACCCACCCCGAACACCCCCTGCCAACCACCCACCAACCCCCGTTGCACGATCGATGCCCCGAAGAAACCCAACCCCACAACCACCCCGAAACCCGAACCTCTCAACGCAACGAAAACCGGAGTTTTCGACGCGATGGAAACCGGAGTTTTCGACACCTCCGGTGAGGTTCGAACGTGGTCAGGGGACAGTTTTAGCGAAAACTGTCCAGACAAAACGAACACCACCCCTGGACAGTTTTAACTAAAACTGTCCCCTGGCGACAAACGAACCCAGCTGAACCCCGCGCCCTGCCCCCATCTCAACCGGCCACTGCCTCGCCCAGACCCCGCCTCACCGGGTCTCGCCGGGAGGGGGCTCGCCGGAGGCATCTCTCCGGAAGCGTCTCGCTGGAGGTGCCTCTCCGGAGGGGACTCACTGGAGGCGTCCGGCGGGTCGGCGTCGATCTCGTCGGGGGCGATGGGGTGGGAGTGGCCGCCCGTGTGGGGGTGGGGACACGGATTACTCCGGTATTCGGTTCCCCGAATACCGGAGTAATCCGTGTCCCGATGGGGTCAGGTGGTGATGTAGAGGGTGGGGTGGCGGTCTTGGAAGAGGTTGTTGTGGGGGCTGATCTGCTTGTCGCGGGCGGTGGTGAGGTCCGCGGTGCACGCCGCGCGGTGGTCGGGGCCGGCTTCGGCGGCGGGCCAGCCGTTGTGGTCGATGATGGTGGTGCCCTCGGTCCAGGCCTGGCCTCGTTCGGTGCCGGTGCGGTCGCAGCAGGCGATGGTGACCCGGTTGACGCGGGCCGCGGCCTGGGCGATGAGGACTTCGGGCGGGCGTTCGCCGTCGGGACGGTCGACGAGCGGCCAGTTGGTGGGGGCCGCGATGAGGTCGGCGCCCGCGAGGGCGACGCTGCGGGTGTACTCGGGGAATTCGAGGTCGTAGCAGATCATGGGCGCGATGCGGCCGAAGCTCGTGTCGACGACCTCGGGCAGCCGGTCGCCCGGCGTGAAGAACAGCTTCTCCCGGTCCCACAGGTGGACCTTGCGGTAGGTCGTGCGCACCCCGGAGGCGTCCAGCACGACGGCGCTGTTGTGCACGAGACCGTTCTCGCCGCGCTCGGCGAACCCGCACACCACCACCGCTCCCCCGCTGATCGCCGCGACCCACTCCTCGACGAGCGGGTCGGACGGGGTGATCGCGCACGCCGCCACCTCCTCCGAGGCCCGGAAGACGTAGCCGCTGGTGGCCAGCTCCGGCAGGACCAGCACGTCGGCGCCGGCGGCGGTCTCCTCGGTGATGGTGCGGACGATCTCGCGGTGGTTGGCGACCAGATCCCCCAGCACCGGGGCGAGCTGGCGGCAGACGATGCGGGTCACTGGTCGTCTCCGTGGTCGGTGATGCGGGCGCGCACCCGGTCGGCCAGGCCCGGCACGAACACCACGGTGCACGTGGCCACGACCAGGACGGCGAGGATGACGTACGGGAAGAACCGGGCGGTGCCCTCGGCGTCGGCGACGTTGCTGAAGATCGTGTAGCCGAGGAACGCCAGCGCCAGCGCGGGGATGACGGCCTGCCAGCGAGGAGCCTTGGGCTGCGGGCCGGTGAACAGGAACCGCAACGCCCCCAGCGTGGCCAGCGCGTAGGCGACGAGCAGGGCGAGGGTGCCGAGCGTCAGCCAGTTCATCGTCGCGTCCAGCACCCCGGTCCCGACCAGCCACTGGCCGGTGGCGAACACCAGGATCAGCGCGCTGACGACCACGATCGTCCCGGCCGGGGCCCCGCGCCGGGTCAGCCGCACCAGCGGCCCGGACACCCCGGAGTCGCGGACCAGGGCGTAGCCGATGCGCGCGGCCCCGTTGACGGTGCCCAGAGTGATCGCGAACAGGCTGAGGCTGGCGACGAGGTCCAGCAGCACGGCCATCCAGGTGCCGAGGTAGGGCCCGGCGAGATCGCCGTAGGGGTCCTCGGCGGCGGCGAACGCGCTGACCCCGCCGGTGCCGTAGCCGATGACCTGCCCGACGATGGTGATCAGGAAGAACACGCCCACCACCACGATGGTGATCTTCAGCGCGCGCGGGATCTCCCGCTTGGGGTTCATGGTCTCCTCGCCGAGCGAGGCGGCCCCTTCGAACCCGGCGAAGGCCAGGAAGCCGAAGACCGCGGCCGCGGCGATGGTGCCGACGCCGGTCCCGGGCGGCAGCTGGAGGAAGTCCCAGCTCAGCGTCTGCCCGTGCGGGGCGTGACCGGTGCCGACCCGCACCAGGACGACCGCGCACAGCAGCACCACCAGCGCGGCCCCGGCCAGCTCGACCACCAGCAGCGCTCGGGTGACCACCCGCACCTCGCTCAGCGAGAGCCCGACGACCAGCACGAGCGCGACGAGGCCCGTCCAGATCCACTCCGTCGGTCCGCTGCCGATCAGCCCGAGCCGGGCCAGCGCCTTGTCGAAGAACAGCGCGATCTCGATGGTCGACCCGGTGCCGATGGTGGCGTAGGCGGTCAGCAGCGCGGTCCCGGCGACGAACCCGGCGCGCGGCCCGATCGTGCGCCCGACCAGCGCGTACACCGAGCCGGTGTGCGAGATGTGCTGGGAGAGCTTGATGAACCCGTACCCGACGAGCGACACCCCGAGCACGGCGAACACGAACGCCCAGACCGCTCCCTGCCCCAGCAGCCCGGCCGCGCCGACGCCCAGCAGCGCCATCGCCCCGACGGGCCCGATGAGCCCGATGGAGAACGCGGCGGCGTCGGTGACCTTGAGCTCGCGCCGCAACCCCGGGGCAGCGGTGTCGGATCTGGTGGTTGCGGACATGTTCATCAGCCTCTTACGGACTCGGCGCGCTCGCGCCCGGTGACGCGGTGGATGCGGACCGCACACCCTCGGGCACGCGATCCGGCAGGGAACGCTAAGCACCCCGACCCCACAGGACCAGTGGGGCAACACCTGGACTTCCCGAAGGGTTTCCCTATGGGGAAACATCCCCGCTGCTCAGCGCCTCCGCGGCCGCGATCCGCTCGATCGAGGACGGGCCTCCCGCGATTCGTCCACAAAGGAATCTACGGCGAAAACCGCGCATCCCGCGAAAACCGGACCAGGTCACGCCCCTTGGGTCGATTTGCCCGGTTCACCCGATTGTCACGTCTGCGCGGCGCTTCCGGAGTCGAGCGCGTCGAGGACCGCTTCGCCGTGCTCGCGGGCCCACTCGGTGAGGACGTGGATCGGCTCGATGAGGGTCTCGCCGAGCGGCGTCAGCTCGTACTCCACGCGCGGCGGCACCTCGGCGTAGGCGTGCCGGATCACCAGGCCGTGTTCCTGCAACCGCCGCAGGGTCTGCGTGAGCATCTTGCGGGAGATCCCGCCGATCACCTCGACGAGGTCGCCGTGGCGCACCGGCCCCCGACTGAGCCCGTAGAGCACGACGGCCGTCCACTTGTCGGCGATGAGGTCGAGCGCCATCCGCGCCGGGCAGTCGGACAGGAAGGGATCGCCCGGGGTGAAACCGCTCATGGCTCCCAAGGTACCCGTTGGTTCCTATGGGCTGCCTAGCCTCGGAGCTCTCCCCCACAGGAAGCCAGGAGAGTCATGCGAGTCATCACACAGCACGAGCTCGGCGGACCCGAGGTGCTCAGCGTCGTCGAGGCGCCGCGACCCCGCCCGCTGCCCACCGAGGTGCTCGTCCGCGTCCGGGCCATCGGCCTCAACCCCCTGGAGGCGCGGTTGCGCGCGGGCGAGTTCCCGCTGGTCGGAGCGCCGCCGTTCATCCTCGGCTGGGACATCAGCGGCGTCGTCGAGGAGGCGCAGACGTGGCGTCTGCGGCCGGGCGACGAGGTGTTCGGGATGCCGCTGTTCCCGCGTCCGGCGAACGCCTACGCCGAGCTCGTGTCCGCTCCGGCGCTGCACGTGACCCGCAAACCGGCCTCGCTGTCGCACGTCGAGGCCGCCGCGCTGCCGGTCGTCGGACTCACCGCGTGGCAGGGGCTGGTCGATCTCGCCGGCGTGTCGCCCGGTGACCGGGTGCTGATCCACGGCGGTGGCGGTGGCGTCGGGCACGTCGCGATCCAGATCGCCAAAGCCCTGGGAGCGGAGGTCATCACGACGACCAGTCCCGGAAAGCGGGAGTTCGTCGAGTCTTTCGGGCCGGATCGCGTCATCGACTACACCGCGGCCGATTTCGCCGAGGAACTCCGGGACGTCGACGTGGTCCTCGACCCGATCGGCGGCGACGCACCGGAACGCTCCCTCCCGGTCCTCCGCCCCGGAGGTCACCTCGTCACCGCGGTGGCCGAGGACGACCCCGACCTCGCGGCCAGGTACGAAGCCGAAGGCAAGCACTTCCGCGGCATCGCGGTGGACCCCGACCCGGTCGGCCTCCACCACCTCGCCACCCTCGCCGACCAGGGCGCACTCCGAGTCCACGTCGACGCGATCTACCCGTTCGACCAGATCACCCAGGCCCATCACCACCTCGACGCAGGCCACCTCCGAGGCAAACTCGTCCTCACCCCCTGACACCCAGGACAAATACCGCAGGATTCGCCGGGTCAAATACCGCAGTTTTTGACCGGTCAAATACCCGCAGGTTTCGCCCCGCTCCGTCGAAAACCCCCGCATTCGTCGTGTCGAAAACCCCGGTTTTCGTCGCGTGAAAGCAGGAGTTTTTGACACCGGGCGGCACCTCCCCGCCGCGGAGGTGCCGGATTACGGCCGTAATCCGGCACCCGAATACGGCCGTAATCCGGGTCCTGACGACGTGCGCCCCTCGCTTCGGGACGCGGCGTCGGAAGGTGCGGACCATGGTGGGGAGGGGACAGTTTTCATGAAAACCTTCTCGTCGATCTCAGAGGGAGGTTTTCATGAAAACTGTCCCCTCGGAACAAGACGGACTTCCCCCGTGAGCCCGACTCCACCCAGGGTGGGGGAAGTTTTCATGAAAACCTCCCGTTCCAGGTGGGTGGGAAGTTTTCATGAAAACTTCCCCCACCCACCACTTCAGGAGGACCGTTCCTGGGTTGGACCGGCGGGTGAACCTGTTGGTCTTGGTGGCGTTGCGGGAGGAGGACGGGCCGTTGATGTGGGCGGCCCGCCTCGCCGGTGTGATGGCTGGATCCGGTTGTTGGCCGAGGCCGTTGCCGGAGGGGATTGCTGGGACGCCGGGCGCCGGTGAAACCGCGTCAATGGGCATTGTTCCAATGTGCTTGATCGAAACTGTGCCAGTGGTCGTTGTTTTCGTGCATCTCGAACCTGATTTCCGTACCTGGTTCGGGTTTTGGCGTCCGTTCGGGTTCAAGATCACCCCAATGTCCCAGTAACAGGACACTCGATCGGGTTCTGAGGGAGCTTCACCCCTGGTGATGGGCGTTCGCTGCGGTAACGCTGAGGGGAGTCCCGGGCACGGTCGCGCGGTTCGCCCCCGAACCGCGCGCTTCCGCACGCTCCCGGTCCGGCGCCGTCCACCCCACCTCGACGCGGCGCCGGGGCGGGCGATCCCCGATTCGCCGAAAGGATTTCATTTGTTGCAGGACCCGGACCAGTGGATGCGGCGCGGCGTCCACTGGCACGCCTACGTCGAGGTCTCCAGCGACGACCCGTTCGAGGACATCACCACTCGCGACGAACGCCTGACGCAGCTGCCCGAATCGGTGCTGCTGTCGCCCGACGACGTGTGCGACTGGATCGCCACGATGACCCGAACGCACGCCCGGCACGACCTCGTCACCCTCATAGAGTCCACCGACCCCGACGGCCGGACCCGGGCTCGCGTCGGGGATGAACGCCACGTCACCCGCGACTGGCACGACAACCTCGAACAGCTCAGCCGGGGCAGTTCCGTCTACACCCACTTCCGCCGCTGCCACGACCGGATGCGGCTGTGGGCGGAGGCGGTGACCGGCGAGGACTGCTGGGAGGACCACGAGGAGTGGGCGCACCACCCGAGCACCGCCCCGGCGCGGCCACCACACCGCCCGCTCCCGCGGACGAGTGTCCCGCCGGCGGTGCTCACACCTGGGTGCCGGAGCAGGGCGGTGGAGGACGTCACTGCATCAAGTGCGGCGCCCCGGGTTGAGCACGTCGAGGGCCCGGTCTTCGCGGCGACGAAGACCGGGCCCTCCTCCCCCACCGGGCGTGGTCGTGGGGGACGGCGCGGAGGCGGTGGGTTGGGGCCGCCCCCGCGCCTGCCTCACCGCCCCCGCAGGGGACGGCCGAGCGGCAGGCCACGACCACCCGTGGCCACGGACAGCACGTGCAGGAACAGGTACGCGCCCAGGGTGGCGAAGGTGAGCACGACGAAACCGCCGATGGTCTTCAGCTGCGCCGAGTCCTGAGCCGTGGCCACCAGCACCAGGCCCAGCGCCGCCGCGATCAGCGCGAACAGCAGCGTGTAGGCGCCGGGCAGGCGCAGCGTTCCGGCGGTCAGCAGCGCCACGACGATGAACCACGACGTCAGGAACAGCACCTGGGTGGCGGTGGCGCTGCCCTCCGGCACGCCGAACCAGCCGTGGGTCAGCCCCAGCACGAGGAGCCCGTAGCTGAGCCAGAACCCGGCGAAGGTACCGAAGATCGACGCGACCGCGCCCTGGCCGATCGCCGCCGCCCACAGGGCCGCCACGAGCTGTCCGAGGCCGGTGGCGGCGAGGATGATCGCGATCGGTGCCCCGACCGCTTCGGCGGGGACGACGCCGACGAGCGTCATGCCCAGGGCGATCGAGCCCACCACGAACGTGGGAACCCCGATCAGGGCGGGGTCGCCGGCCAGCGGCCCCGCCACCTCCTCGGGCTCGCGGTGTGCGGGTCTGTCACGGTCCGTTGAAGTGTCCGATGTGGTCACAATCCGCTCCTTTGCGGTTCCGGTGCACCTTGTCGCCGCGTCCCGGGGTCGCTCAGCGGGCCGCGGCGTTCGCGACGGCGCGCACCGACAGCGCGCGCTGGGCGTCGGCCCACCGGGCGCCGTCGCCCCGCCACGTCTCCAGAGCGGGCCCGACCAGGGCTCGCCCGAAGGAGTAGGTGAGCTCCCAGGGGAGGTCACCGCAGTTCTGCATGGCACCCAGGTGCCGGGTGGCCAGCTCGGGGCTCTGGCCGCCGGAGAGGAACGCGATGCCCGGCACCTCCGCGGGCACCGTGTCGCGCAGCGTGTCCACGGTGGTCTGCGCGACCAGGTCGACGCCGGGCTGCTCGGGGCAGTTCTTGCCTGCCACCACCATGTTCGGCTTGAGCACCATGGAGTCGAGCCGCACCCGCATCAGGTCGAGCTCGTCGAACAGCACGCGCAGCACCGCACGGGTCACCTGCTGGCACTGGCCGAGCGAGTGCGCGCCGTCCATGAGCACCTCGGGTTCGACGATCGGGACCAGCCCGCCCTCCTGGCACAGGCCCGCGTAGCGGGCGAGCGCGTGCGCGTTCGCGCGGACCGCGCGCTCGGTCGGGATGCCGTCGCCGATGGTGATCACCGCGCGCCACTTGGCGAAGCTGGAGCCCAGCTCGACGTACTCGGCGATCCGCTCGCGCAGCCCGTCGAGCCCCTCGGTCACCTTCTCGCCGGGGGCACCGGCCAGCGGCTTGGCGCCGGTGTCGACCTTGATGCCGGCCAGCATTCCCATGTCCTTCAGCGCCTGCGGGAACGTGCGGCCGTCGGAGAGCTTCTGGCGCGTGGTGTCGTCGGCGAGGATGACGCCGCTGATCGAGTCGACCAGGTCCGGGGTGGTGACGATCAGCTCGCGGTAGACGCGGCGGTTCTCGTCGGAGGCGGTCACGCCGACGCCCTCCAGGCGCGCCGACATCGTCCCGATGCTCTCGTCGGCGGCGAGGATTCCGCGCCGGTCGGAGACCATGTCGCGCGCGATTTCGTTCAAGGTGGCCATGTTTCGTTGCGCCTCCCAGCGTGGGGCACGTGCGGTGCCGGGTTCGGGTTCGTCGACTGCGCGAGGTGACCGCGCGGAGGTTCTGCTGTCCTTGCGAGCCGCCGCGAGGACGCGTATCGGGTTCCCAGGCTGACCCGAACCCCCTTGCGGGTCAACGCTTTCGGCACGAACCGGGATCGTCGGCGCACGAACGGTTCCCAGGTGGTCGCAGGCGGCCGCAGTGCTGAAACCCGTTGCGCGACTGAAGCAGTACGCGTATTTTCTTGGCCGGATCGGAAAAACACCCGCTTTTCCCAACGCTTTTCGAATATACCGGGAGCGCACGAAAAAGCCGCACCCGTCCCGAGAGAGCGCAGGAGTGCGCCCGGAGCCTCGGAACAGGTGCGGCTGCGGAGCCGGAAGCGCTACAGACCCAGCGCTTCGGTGACGAACTTGGCCCGCCGGCGCGACACCGGCACGACCCACCCGTAGTTCGCGACGGTGAGCTCCAGCTCCCCGCCGTCCTTGCGCGTCACCTCGCGGACGCGGTTGAGGTTCACCAGGTAGCTGCGGTGAACCCGCACGAATCCGCAGGACGCGTACTTGTCGTCGATCTTGTCTATCCCGTCGGTGGCGCACCGGAATCGCCCGAGGTCGGTCCTCAGCCACACAGCCCTTCCGACGGCTTCGGCCACGATGACCTCGGCGATGTCGAACAGGACCTGGCGGTTCCCCTTGATCCCGACAACGCGTCGCGTCTCACCCATCGCATCCTCCCGTTGCTGTGGTCTCGGAAGCGGGTGCGAACTGAGTCCGGCCGGGCGGTGCGTCCACACTCGCACCGCCCGGCCGGAGCCTCCCTGCTTCACTCCGTGCTGGTGATCCCGATCAGTCCGGCAGCGCGAACACGATCAGGGCGGAGCCGTGACCGGCGCCGAGCATGCCGGGGATGATGCCCTCGAGCCATCCGCCCCAGCCGACGGGCACGGCCACGTACTGCTTGCCGTCGACCGAGTAGGTCATCGGGCTGCCGTGGTGGCCGCTGCCGCACTGGAACTTCCACAGCTCCTCGCCCGTCCGGGCGTTGAGCGCGATGAACTCGCCGGTCGGAGTGCCGGCGAACACCAGGTCACCGGCGGTGGTCAGCACCGACGAGGCCATCGGGTGCGGGTTGCGCCAGCGCCACTTCTCGACGCCGTGGGAGTCGAAGGCGCTGACCGACCCGGCCATGTTGTCGATGTCGACCTGGACGGCCGCGCCCCAGTAGGGCTGGCCCTCCTTGAACTCGCGGCGACGGCGAGTGGCGGTGGCGCCGACGTCCGCGACCGGCACGTAGAACAGGTCGTGGTTCGGGTTGTAGGCCGCGTGCGTCCACTCCTTCGCCCCGGCAGGGCCCGGGTAGAAGTGAACCGGCTCGCCTTCCTTGTCCGGGTACTTGCGCGGGGTCACCTTGCCGTCGCGGGTGATCGTGCCCCAGTCGATCCGGTCGACGAACGGCGTGACGTGCTGCAGCTCGCCGTTGGTGCGGTCCAGGACGAAGAAGTACCCGTTCTTGTCGAAGTGGCCCAGCAGCTTCTTGCCGTCCCGCTCGAAGAGGGTCATCTCCATCGTCGAGTCGTAGTCCCACAGGTCGTGCGGGGTGAACTGGTAGTGCCACACGATCTTGCCGGTGTCGACATCCACCGCGACGACGCTGTCGGTGTAGAGGTTGTCGCCGGGGCGCACCTCGCCGTCGAAGTCGGGGGCCGGGTTGCCGGTGCCCGCGTAGTACAGGTTGGTGTCCGGGTCGTAGGTGCCGGTCACCCAGTGGTTGGCGCCGCCGCGGGCCCAGGCGTTGGCCTCGGCGTCGCCCCAGGTCTCGGAACCGGGCTCGCCCGGCTTCGGCACCGTGTAGCAGCGCCAGCGCTGCTCGCCGGTCTCCAGGTCCCAGCAGTCGATGTGGCCGCGGACGCCGAACTCGCCGCCGGCGCTGCCGGTGATGAGGGTGTCCTTGACGACCAGCGGCGCCAGCGAGGCGCTCTCACCGGCGCGGACGTCGCCGATGGTCTTCTCCCAGACCTTCTTGCCGGTGGCGGCGTCCAGCGCCAGCAGGTGGGCGTTGGGGGTCACGAAGTAGACCTTGCCGTTGGCCACGGCGCAGCCGCGGTTGACGTTGCCGCAGCACAGCGAGACGTCGAACGGGACGGCGTGCTTGTAGCGCCACAGCTGCTCACCGGTCTTGGCGTCCAGCGCCCAGAACCAGCCGTCCCAGCCGGTCACGTACATGACGCCGTCGACGACCATCGGGGTGGTCTCGAACGCGTAGGTCGAGGCACCGGCGATCTGGCCGGAGGTGCCCGCCTGGAAGATCCAGGCGGGGCCGAGGCGCTTGACGTTGTCGGCGTTGATCTGGTCCAGCAGGCTGAAGCGCTTGCCGTCGTAGTCGCCGTAGTAGGTGATCCAGTTGTGCGACTCGGAGCGCGCGTTGAGGATGCGGTCGTAGTCGATGTTGTCCGTGACCGCCGGGGCGGTGCCGGACACGGCGCTCAGCGCACCGTGATCGATGGCCTCACCTGCGTCAACGTACTCGATGGTCATCTGTTCGTTCCTTTCACCGGCGCGGCTGGTCGGGGCGGTCGAGACGGGCTTCCGGCGGGACCTCGCCGAGCACGACGATGGCGGCGGTCAGGCCGCGGCCCTCGTCGTTGCCGCCGGGCGAGCTGTACCAGTAGTAGCCGGGGCCATCGAGGTCGAGCGTCGCCCTGCCCTTGGAGTGGTTGAGCAGCCACAGGAACTTCTTGTCGCCGTTGCTGGGCAGCAGGCACGCGTGGGTGTTCTTGTCGTCGTTGATGACCGTGAGCTCGACCTTGCCGCCGTGGGGCAGCACGAGGATCGCCGGGTCCCAGGCGATCTCGTCCTCGTTGATCCGGATGGTCGCTTCCATCGTGCCGTCGGGCCGTTCGGTCGCCCGCTCGATGTTGCCGGTACCGAGCACGCGGCCGATGGCCGCGCTGTTCTGTGCGTCCAAGCCCAGTTCGCTCAGCAGGTCATCGCGTTCCTGAGTCGACGTCATCGGACCTCACCTCCTACTTCGAGTCCGCATCCGGATCACTCGCGCACGGGTGCGCCCCAGCGCTTCCGAGATTCGCGGAAAGGCGCTGCGCGCGTGGGATCTGCTTCTTCCCCACAGGCGATGCGACGGCTTTTTCGGCCCCTGGCCGAATGTTCCGAGCACTTCCGAATTAACCTGTGATACTCGGGAAGTTTACGGTGACCGCAACCACACCGGAAGGGCTGACCGCTGAGCTGCCGAGCCCCACCGCTCCCCCGGAATCAGCTACCGCCCAACCGGATTCGCGCTCGTGAGAGCCTCGCGAGGCGACCGCTGGAACGAGAAGAGGCCCTGGTGCCACGAGGGCCCAGGACCTCATTCCCGCGGTGTTGCGCGGTCACCATCGGCCGAGGTTCATCACCTTGTTCCACGCGGCGGAAAAATCGCGCAGGAACTGCTCCTCATCTCCGGCGTACACCTCGGAAATGGCGCGGAGTTCGGAGTTCGAGCCGAACACGAGATCCACTCGGCTGGCCTTCCACCGCCGTTCGCCGCTGCTCCGATCGTGCCCGGTGAATATCCCGCCCTGCGGAAACCATTCGGTGTTCATGTCGAGGAGGTTGACGAAGAAGTCGTTGCCGAGGGTTCCGGGTGTTTCGGTGAGCACGCCCAGCGTCGAACCCCGGTGGTTGGCGCCGAGGACGCGGAGTCCGCCGATGAGCACCGTCATCTCGGGGGCGGTGAGGGTGAGTTGGTTGGCTCGGTCGATGAGGAGGTATTCGGAGGGCAATGGGGGCTTCTTACCGAGGTAGCTGCGGAATCCGTCGGCGCGGGGTTCGAGCACGGCGAAGGACTCGACGTCGGTCCACTCCTGGGTGGCGTCGGTGCGGCCGGGCGTGAACGGGATCTGCACCCGCTCACCGGAGGCGTGCTCGACCGCCGCGCATCCGGCCAGCACGATGAGGTCGGCGAGCGAAACCCGTTTCCCTCCGGTCTGTTCCGCGTGGAAGTCCTTCTGAATCCTTTCGAGCTCGGCCAGAACGGGCTCGATGATCTCGGGATCGTTGGCCTCCCAATCGCGTTGAGGCTTGAGGCGGATGCGGGCGCCGTTGGTGCCGCCGCGCTTGTCGCTGTCGCGGTAGGTCGAGGCCGAGGCCCACGCCGTGAACACCAACTCCGACACCGACAGGCCCGAGTCCAGGACCCGCCGCTTGAGCTCGGTGATGTCGTCGGTGTCGATGAGCTCGTGGTCGACGGCCGGCACCGGGTCCTGCCAGAGGAAGCGCTCCTCCGGCACCAGCGGCCCGAGGTAGCGCTCGATCGGACCCATGTCGATGTGGGTGAGCTTGAACCAGGCCCGGGCGAAGGCGTCCTCCAGCAGCTCCGGCCGCGCGAGGAACCGCATCGCGATCCGCCGGTACTCCTCGTCCTCCTGCAACGCGAGGTCGGTGGTGAGCATGGTCGGCCGGTGGCGCTTGAGCGGGTCGTGGGCGTCCGGGATGGTGCCGTGGCCCTGGTCGCCGCGCGGAATCCACTGCCACGCCCCGGCCGGGCTGAGCTCGACGTCCCAGTCGTAGGCGAACAGCGTCTCCAGGAACCCGTTGTCCCACTGCGTGGGGTTGGGCGTCCACGTGCCCTCCAGACCGGTGGAGATCGCGTCAGCACCTTTGCCCGTGCCGAAGTCACTCGACCAGCCCAAACCCTGATGCTCCAGGTCAGCGCCCTCAGGCTCCGCCCCCAGGTGCGAGACATCGCCCGCGCCGTGGGTCTTGCCGAAGGTGTGGCCGCCGACGATCAACGCCACGGTCTCCTCGTCGTTGAACGCCATACGGGCGAAGGTGTCCCGAATCGCCCGGGCCGCCGCGATCGGATCCGGCAACGTCGCCGGTCCCTGCGGATCGACGTAGATCAGGCCCATCTCATCGGCCGCAAGCGGTTCTTCCAGGTCACGGATACCGGTGTGGCGTTCATCCCCGAGCCAGGTGCGTTCGGGTCCCCAGTAGATGTCGGCGTCGGACTCCCACACGTCCTCCCGGCCACCCGCGAAACCGAGCGTGCGGAACCCCATCGATTCCAGGGCCCGGTTCCCGGCGAAGACCATCAGGTCGGCCCAGGAGAGCTTGCGGCCGTACTTCTGCTTGACCGGCCACAACAACCGGCGGGCCTTGTCCAGGTTCCGGTTGTCCGGCCAGCTGTTCAACGGCGCGAACCGCTGCATCCCCGAGCGCGACCCACCCCGCCCGTCAGAGACCCGATACGTCCCAGCGCAGTGCCACGCCATCCGCAGCACCAGCGGCCCGTAATGCCCGAAATCAGCGGGCCACCACTCCTGCGAGGTGGTGAGCACCCGGTCGATGTCACGCGCGACCGCATCCAGGTCCAGAGTCGCGAACTCGGCGGCGTAATCGAAGTCCTCACCCAGCGGATTCCGCGCCGGATGATGCTTGGCCAAAATCTCCAGATTCAGCCGACGCGGCCACCAGTCCAGGTTGCTACCCCCGGCCGCCGGATGTTCACGGGTGCGCTCGGCCGCGCGCTTCACGCTCTGGTCGTAGTTGCGGGTGACCGCGATGGCATCGGGGTTCTCCGGCACGGGAGCTCCTTCCCACGACTCTCAGAGGCCCAGCGCTTTGCGCACCACCGGGGCGTTGCGGCGGGAGACCGGCACCATCGTGCGGGCGGCGTCGTCCATCACCAGCGCCAGTTCGCCCTTGAAACCCCGCTCGACCTCGCGAATCCGGTCGAGGTTGACCACGTACTGCCGGTGCACCCGCAGGAAACCGGTGCCGCCCAGCTCGCGCTCGATCTTGTCCAGCGCCGGGGACGCGGCCCGCAGCCTGCCCTCGTCGGTGGACAGCCACACGTCGCTGCCGTCGGACTCGGCGAAGGCGACCTCCGGCGGGCGCAGCAGCACCATCCGGTTCTCCCGCGACGCCACGACCCGCGGCGCGCTCCCCCGCTCCGGGACGCCCACCCCTTGCTCGCCGCGCGGCATCTGCTCGCCGTCGGAGGCCCCGAACACCACGATGTCGCCCACCAGGTGCCCGAACTGGAACACCGGACGGATGCTGACCTGCGTCGGCTCGTCGGACAGGTGGGTGTGGATCTGGGTGGAGCCCACCCAGTCCGGGTTGCTGGCGGCCTGCTTGGCGGCGTAGCGGACCGCGCGGACCAGTCCCGGCAGGCCGGGGTTCCAGCGCTCCGCCGGATCCGGCGCCGGCGTGCAGCTGGGAACGCCGAGCAGCACGCCCGCGCGGTCGTCGGCGATCACCACCCGGCCCGACGGGTCCACCGCGGCCAGCGACACCGCCGCGTTCGAGCGGGCGTGGTTGTAGGCGGCGATGAGCTCGGCGCCGGCGTCGCGGGCGCGGCGGCGCAACGTGAACTGGGTGCGGCTGGCGGCGTTGCTCAACCACGCACCGGCCGCCTTCGGCAGCTCGCTGCGCCAGCAGGAGATGTTGAGCACCGCCACCGGCTGCTTGGAGACCACGTCGCGGACCGCCACGCCCGCGCAATTCCAGTCGTGGAACGCCTCGCACCAGTGCTCGGGCCCGCGGATGACCACCGGTGCGGTGGTCTCCAGCGCGGTGCCCATGCCGTTGGTGCCGGTGGCGCTCTCCGACCAGCAGTACCACGGCGCGAGGTTGGCCTTCGCCGCGAAGTTCCGGGTGTCCTTGTTCCCCCACTCGGCCAGCACCCGCCCGGTCGCGTCGGCCACGGTGACCACGCCTCCGATGCCGGCGACCTCGTTGACGACCGAGGCGGCGCGGAAGCCCAGCTCGGCGAACACCACGTCGTGCTCCAGGCTGTGGTCGACGTCGGTGATGGCCACCGGCGCCTCCGTCAGCGCGGGGTCGACGCGGTACCGGTCCCGGCAGCGGTGCCAGGACAGCGCCACCTCGGGCCGCACGCCCGCGATGTCGTCCTCACCTCGCACGAACCGCTCCCACGCGCCGTAGACCGTGGGGGTGCGCGCGTTGCGGGTCGGCAAGGTCGGTCGCTGCACGTTCGCCATCTTCAGACCGCCTCCGGTCCTCTCACCCGGCCCGGCGCGCGTCGATCTCGCGAGGGGAACCGGGCCGGACCGCGCCGCCGCGCGGGCCGCTGACTCGCTGGAACAGGCCGCGTTCCCGAGCGCGGTCGCCTCCGTGCGCTCAGGTTTCGCGGCGTCGTGGGCGAAAACTACGTCGTGCTGGAAACGCGCGGCAAGCAGAGCACCACGACCGCCGCCGAACGGACCACGAGCGGTGGTGCCGCGCCAACCAGCGGTCATCCCGCGACGACCCCCGCACCGGGCCGCTCGGGCACGCCGGGCCGTTCGAGCTTGCGCCCGTCGCTGGGCGCCACAAGCCCGCCGGTGGCCTCCTGCACCGACATCCACAGGTCGCCGTCGGGGTCGACCTGGTTTCGGTGGCTGATGATCAGCGGCATCGGCACGTGCACGAACCGCCGCCGCCAGCGCACCACGGCGGTCTCGGTGCGCCCCGCCATCGCCGCGTGGACCGCGTTGTGCGCCAGGCGCAGGCAGTACACGCTGTCGTAGGCGTTGGCGGTGACGCTGCGGATCGCGTAGCTGGGGTCGATGTAGCGCACCGTCGGCGACAGCCCCACCTCGGTCAGGTGGGCGCTGATAATCTCGCGCAGCAGCAGCCCGATGTCGCCGAGCTTGGCGTTGCCGGAGGCGTCGGTGGCGCCGCCCTGCAGCAGTCCGCGCTCGGCCAGCAGGTCCTGACCCGCTCCTTCGGCGACGACGATGACGACGAAGCCCTTCTCCCGCACGTGCCGCTCGACGCGCGCCAGCAGGCCGTCCGGGCCTTCCAGGCGGAACGGGACCTCCGGGATGAGCACGACGTCGGCGGCGTTGCGGGCCAGCGAGGCGTAGCAGGCGATGAAACCGGAATGCCGGCCCATCAGCTTCACGATCCCGATGCCGTCCGGGCTGGCCGAGGCCTCGATGGAGACCGACGAGATGAAGTTCGCGGCCTGCGCGAACGCGCTCTGGAACCCGAAGGACTGGTCGGTGTAGGGCAGGTCGTTGTCGATGGTCTTGGGCACCCCGATCACGGCGATGTCCAGTCCGCGCGACCGGATCGCCGCGGCCAGGTTGGTGGCGGCGTTCATGCCGCCGTCACCGCCGACGACGAACAGCACGTTCACCCCGCGCAGCACGAGCGTGTCGACCATCTCCTCGACGTCCTGCCCGCCGCGCGAGCTGCCGAGGATGGTGCCGCCCGACTTGTGGATGTCGCGCACCACGTCGGGCGTGAGATCGACGGTGTCGTGCCGGTGCCGGGCGGTCAGACCGCGGAAACCGTTGCGGAACCCGAGGATCCGCTTCACGTCGTACTGGACCGTGAGCTCCTGGACCAGGCCGCGGATGACGTCGTTGAGCCCCGGGCACAGGCCGCCGCAGGTCACGATCCCGGCGGTGACCTCGGCCGGGTCGAAGTAGATCTTGCGACGCGGTCCCGCGGCTTCGAAGCTCGGCAGGTCACCGGGGGCCATGCCCCGCCGGTCGAGCATCGACACCGTGTCGTCGAGCAGGACCCGGTCGCCTTCCGAGACGTAGTGCGGAGAGGTCTTCTTGTCCGCGACCAGATCGGCCAGCGGCGAGTCGTGGTGGCATTCGCCGAGGTGGCGAACGCGGAGGTCGTCCAAGTGCAGAGTCACCGCATGTCCTCACTGCCGGGGCATCGAGCCGAAAGTGGTGTGCGCGATGCGGCGCACCTGACCGCGGGAGACCAGCAGCGACTCGGCCAGCACGGCGCCCTCGGACTCCCGGGGCCGGCCGAGCAGAGAACCGCTGGTCACGCCGGTGGCGGCGAACAGCGCGTCGCCGCCGACGAGCTCGTCGCAGGTGTAGACGCGATCGAGGTCCATGCCGGCCGCGCGGATCGCGTCGGCCTCCTCCCGGCGCTGCGGGGCGAGCCTGCCGAGCATGTCGCCGCCCAGGCCGCGCACGGCCGCGGCGGTCATCACGCCTTCCGGCGTGCCGCCGACGCCCAGCAGCAGGTCGGCCTCACCGGTCGGCAGCAGCGCTTCGAGGCTGCCGCCGACGTCGCCCTCGGCGGGCGTGTGCACCGCCGCGCCGGCGGCCAGCAGCCGCGCGATAAGCTCGGTGTGGCGGGGCTTGTCCATGACGACCACGCGCATCTCGGAGACCTTCTTGCCCAGGGCCTTGGCGACACTGTCCACGGTGGACTCCGGCGGGGCGTCGAGGTCGATGACGCCCTTGGCGCCGGGCCCGACGACGATCTTGTCCATGTAGAAGCCGGGCCCGGGCGACCAGAGGGTGCCCGGTTCGGCGAAGGCGATCGTGGCCATCGCGCCGGGGAGGTTCTTGGCGCAGAACGAGGTTCCCTCCAGCGGGTCCACGGCGATGTCGAAGTCGGGGCCGGTGCCGTCGCCCACGGTTTCGCCGTTGAACAGCATCGGCGCCTCGTCCTTCTCGCCCTCACCGATGACCACGGTCCCCCGCCCGGGAGCACCGGCCAGGACCTCGCGCATGGCCTCGGTCGCCGCGGCGTCGGCGGCTTTCTTGTCGTGCCGTCCGACCCACGGGTAGCTGGCCAGCGCGGCCCGCTGGGTAGCGCCCAGCGCCACGGCCTCCAGGGTGTGGATGTCGGTGCGGGTTCGCGTTTCCTGCATGTCCGGGTCTCCTCGTCTCGACCGTTGCCTCGGCCTTCACTCCAAGTTCGCGTGGAGGCGCCACAACTCGGTTGCCTGCGTGCCGCTGGAGCGCCAGAGGGCGTGGAACAGGGCGTCGGTGAGCAGCAGGACGGACTGCTCGAAGAGGCTGCCCGCGTACTGGTCGGAGACCTTGCCGTCGAAGTCCTGCTTGTCGGCGGCCGGGATCACCAGGACCTCGGTGGAGACCGACGCCAGCGGC
This sequence comes from Saccharopolyspora flava, assembly GCF_900116135.1. GTDB lineage: Bacteria > Actinomycetota > Actinomycetes > Mycobacteriales > Pseudonocardiaceae > Saccharopolyspora > Saccharopolyspora flava. The sequence goes on along the minus strand of NZ_FOZX01000010.1, from coordinate 6,566 downwards.
GAGTCGGGCGCGGTGGTCAGGGCCACGACGTTGGCGCCCTGCTTGCGCGCGGTCTCGGCCGCCTGCACGACGCGCTTGGTCGTGCCCGAGCCCGAGGCGGCGATGAGCACGTCGTCCGGGCCGATCGCGGGCGCGGTCACCTCGCCGACGACGTGCACCGACAGCCCGAGGTGCATCAACCGCATCGCGGCCATCTGCAGCGCCAGGCCGCTGCGCCCGGTGCCGACGGTGAACACCGCGGGAGCCTTGAGCAGCATCGCCCCGGCGCGGGCCCACGCGGCGGGCTGCACGCCCCGGCGGATCCGGTCCACCTCGCCGGTGATGGCCAGGGTCGCGTAGTTGAACAGCGGCGGGTTGAGCGTGTCGCCGCCGGGATTCACGGTGTCGGTCATCGTGGCACTCCCCACTCGGATGTCATTCGTCCGGCCCGCCTTCGCACCACCGGATGCCGGTCGGTGACGAGGGGCCGAGTTCTTCGCCGAAACCCGCGGGAATTCGCGGAGCACGGGACCTCGAACGCGGTCGATGCCGCGTCGGAGAGCGAGAGTGCACGCCGCCCATCGCCCGGTCAACGCGACGAGAACGAACAGATACCGGGAAAGCACGAACGGTTTTGAAACGGCCTCAAGCGGAATCGCGGAATTCGCCCGAACAATTCCTGATCGCCCCATCAGCGAAAGTAATCGCACAGGCCTCATACCTGCGGTTCCGGGCAGCTGGAGGCCCGCAGGAGACCGTTTGTGCCGCCGCGCCCGCCGTTCGTTCCGCAGAGGTTGACCGCACCGCGAGAATCCGTGCACCGTCACATGCCGTTGCTCGTTCACGGCCCCGATCACCAGGGGCCGGGAAAGGCGCAGCCCGCGGAATCGTCGTGATCCGCGCACATCGCCCGGAATGGCAATCGGTTCGGGCGCCGGACATTGCTCACCGCATCGCGGATCTTCCGGCCGGGATCACCCGCGCCGGAATCCGCCGAGCACCACCGATTGAGGAGATTATCGTGAAGCTGCAGGTAGCACTGGACGTCGCCACGCTCGGCGATGCGTTGACCCTGGCGCGCCAGACCGCCGAGCACGTCGACATCCTGGAACTGGGCACCCCGCTGATCAAGGCCGAGGGCCTGCGGGCGATCACGGCCATCAAGGCCGCCCACCCGGACAAGCTGGTCTTCGCCGACATGAAGACCGCCGACGCCGGTGAGCTGGAGGCCGACCTGGCCTTCACCGCGGGCGCGGACCTGGTCACCGTCATGGGCACCGCCGACGACGACACCGTCAAGGGCGCGGTGGCCGCGGGCCGCAAGCACGGCAAGGACGTCGTCGCGGACATGATCGCGGTGGTCGACAACCGCGTCTCCCGCATCCGCGAGGTGTCGAAGTTCGGCGTGTCCTTCGTCGAGATCCACGCCGGTCTGGACGAGCAGGCCCGTCCCGGCTACTCGATCCAGGCGCTGCTGGACGACGGCAAGCAGGCCGGGGTGCCGTTCTCCATCGCCGGTGGCATCAAGCCCGACTCGATCGGCTCGGTGCAGGAAGCGGGCGCGACCGTGGCCGTGGCCGGGGGCGCGATCTACAGCGCCGCCGACCCGGGTGCCGCCGCGAAGGCCCTGCGTTCCCGGATCCGCTGACACCCGGCGCGGGAGCGGGAAGGCGACGCCCTTCCCGCTCCCCCGGATCGCCTCGAACGTGAGGGAGAACGACATGAGCGACTGCCAGGTGGACCTGAGCGACGTGCAGCGCGCCCTGCTGCGCCAGGCCGCCGCGATCGTGCGCCGGCGCTACGACGGCGGTTTCGACGGCGACACCAGCGTGTCGGTCGCCGACGCCGAGCGGCTGGCCACCATCTTCGAGGGAATCTCCCGCGACGATCCCGCTGTCGCCGAGCTGGACCGCACCGAGGCGATCGCGCTGGCGCACCGGCTCATCGACGACGACCACCCGGAGCGGTCCCGGATGTGGCCCGCGTAGGACCCGCCATCACCGAGAACTCAGGAGTGCCCACCATGACCGCTGTCCCCCGCGTGAGCGACCAGCTCGACCGGTTGACCACCTCCCACGTGCCCGATGACTGGACCGGCCTGGACGTCCGGGCGATCGACACCGCGCGCGTGCTGGCCGCCGACGCCGTGGAGCGGTGCGGCAGCGGCCACCCGGGCACGGCGATGAGCCTGGCCCCCACCGCCTACGCGCTGTTCCAGCACGTCATGCGGCACGACCCGAACGACGCGGACTGGATCGGCCGCGACCGCTTCGTGCTCTCGGCGGGACATTCGAGCCTGACGCTGTACGTGCAGCTGTTCCTGGCCGGTTACGGCCTGGAGATCGAGGACCTCCAGAGGCTGCGCACCTGGGGTTCGCTCACCCCCGGCCACCCGGAGCACGGCCACACCCGAGGCGTGGAGACCACGACGGGTCCGCTGGGGCAGGGACTGGCCAACGCGGTGGGCATGGCGATGGCCGCGCGCCGCGAGCGGGGCCTGCTCGATCCCGAAACCGCGCCCGGCGAGAGCGTTTTCGACCACCACGTCTACGTGATCGCCTCCGACGGCGACATCGAGGAGGGCGTGACCTCCGAGGCCTCGTCGCTGGCCGGCACCCAGCAGCTCGGCAACCTCACGGTGATCTACGACGCCAACGACATCTCGATCGAGGACGACACCAAGATCGCCCTGTCGGAGGACACCGCGAAGCGCTACGAGGCCTACGGCTGGCACGTGGTGACCGTCGACGGCGGCGAGAACATCACCGGAATCCTGGCCGCGCTCAAGGCCTCTCAGCAGGAGACGTCGCGTCCGTCGCTGATCGTGCTGCGCACGGTGATCGGTCACCCGTCGCCGACGAAGAGCAACACCGGCAAAGCGCACGGCGCCGCGCTGGGCGCCGACGAGCTGGCGAAGGTCAAGGAACTGCTGGGCTTCGACCCGGACGAGAGCTTCCAGGTCGAGGAGGCGGTGCTGGAACACACCCGCGCGGCCGGTGCGCGAGGCCGCGCGCTGCGCGAGAAGTGGCAGCTGTCCTTCGACGCGTGGGCGGCGGCGAACCCGCAGCGCAAGGCCTTGCTGGACCGGATGCGCACCCGCGAGCTGCCGGCCGGCTGGGCCGACGGGATGCCGGCCTGGGAACCCGATGAGAAGGGCGTGGCGACCCGCAAGGCCTCCTCGGAGGTGCTGGCCTCGCTGGGCGAGGTGCTGCCGGAGCTGTGGGGCGGCTCGGCCGACCTGGCCGAGAGCAACAACACGACGATCAAGGGCGCGGATTCCTTCGGGCCCGAGTCGATCTCCACCGACACCTGGTCGGCCAACCCGTACGGCCGGACGCTGCACTTCGGCATCCGCGAGCACGCGATGGGCGCGATCCTCAACGGCATCGCGCTGCACGGCGGAACCCGGCCCTACGGCGGGACGTTCCTGGTGTTCAGCGACTACATGCGCCCGGCGGTGCGGTTGTCGGCGCTGATGCGCCTGCCGGTGATCTACGTGTGGACCCACGACTCGATCGGCCTGGGCGAGGACGGTCCGACGCACCAGCCGGTGGAGCACCTGGCGAGCCTGCGCGCGATCCCGGACCTAGCGGTGGCCCGCCCGGCCGACGCCAACGAGACCGCCGCGGTGTGGAAGGCGGCGCTGGAGAACACCGGCGGCCCCACGGGTCTGGCGCTGACCCGGCAGGCGGTGCCGACGCTGGCCGGCACGGACGCCGAGGGCGTGGCCCGCGGCGGTTACGTGCTGGCCGACGCCTCGGCCGCCGTGCCGCAGGTGGTGCTCATCGGCACCGGCTCGGAGGTGCAGCTGGCGGTCGCGGCCCGGGAGGTCCTGGAGGCCGACGGGATCGCGACCCGTGTGGTGTCGATGCCGTGCGTGGAGTGGTTCGACGCCCAGGACGAGGCCTACCGGACCTCGATGCTGCCCCCGTCGGTGCGCGCCCGGGTCGCGGTGGAAGCGGGAATCGCCCAGCCGTGGCACCGCTTCGTCGGCGACGCCGGAGAGGTCGTGTCGCTGGAGCACTTCGGCGCCTCAGCGGACTTCGCCCGCCTCTACTCCGAGTTCGGCATCACCTCGGACGCGGTGGTGGCCGCGGCCCGCCGCACGCTGAACGCGGTCCGGGCGGGCTGAGCGGTGCGCGTCTACCTGGCCTCCGACCACGCCGGTTTCGAGCTGAAGAACCACCTGGTGAAGAAGCTGGCGGAACGGGGACACGACACGATCGACGTGGGCCCGGCGACCTACGACCCGGCCGACGACTACCCGCCGTTCTGCATCCACGCGGCGCGGCGGGTGGTCGCCGACCCGGGCAGCCGGGGCGTGCTGATCGGCGGCTCCGGCAACGGAGAGCAGATCGCCGCCAACAAGGTCCCCGGCGCCCGCGCCGCCCTGGTCTGGAACGCCCACGTCGCCCGCCTCGCCCGCAGGCACAACAACGCCCAGCTGGCCGCCATCGGAGCCCGCCTCCACGCCCTGACGGAAGCGGAACTCATCGTGAACACCTTCCTCACCACCCAGTTCGACGGAGGCAGACACCAACGCCGCCTCACCCAACTCACCCACTACGAAACCGCAGGCGTCCTACCCCCGCTCCGAGCGGACTAGAACCCGCCTCCGGACCCGCTGACCCGACTACCGGGTCCGGAGGCGTTCCAAGATCAGCCCGACGTAGTGGTCCATGTCCTTCTGCAGGCACTGGATGTCGGCGTGCTTGCCGGAGCATCCCGGTGCCCAGGAACTCCCGTCACCGTAGTCGAGGAACTCGTGCGGAATCCCCGCCGCCGTGAGGTTCTGAGAGGTCACGACGTTCGTCTCCCGGACTCCCTGCTCGGTCACCGACTGCACCGGCGCCACGAGCGGGTCTCCACCATTTCCGCTGTAGAGCGCCACACCCATGCCGCGCAGCGATTCGACGTGCTGCGCGGGGCTCTGCGCGTTCCACACACCGTCAAGCGGCCAGACAGGCGGGCCGAAGATGGCGTCCGCACCGACGGTCGGCGTCCCCGAGCCCGGGCTCACCTCCGTCCCGATGACCGCGGCGCGAACCTTCTGGTTCAGCAGGTCGAGCCCGCCGGAGAAACTGCCGACATAGCTGAAGAGATCGGGCCTGTGCTCGGCGTAGTGCAACGCTCCGAAACCGCCCATCGAATGACCGACGATGGCCCGGCCGTCACGCTCGGCGAACGTCCGCAGGTTCGCATCGATGAACGGGACGAGCTGGTCCAGGTGGAAGGTCTCCCAGTTCTGCGGACCCACACCTCCCGGGTTCACCCAGTTCGAGTACCAACTCCGGACGCCGTTGGGGTGCACGGTGATCAGCGGCTTCCCAGCGGTCGCCTGCTCGGAGACCTGCCTGAGGTACGGGTTGGTGGGCCAATCGGGGTTGCCGTGCAGCGAGTAGAGCACCGGGTAACGGGCCTCGCTGCGCGTGTAGTCCTCGGGCAGCGTGACCACGATGTCGTGCTGTCCGGCGGTCTGATCCGACAGGAGCGTCGGATTCGGCACCTCGTCCGTGGCAACGGAGAACACGAACGACCGATGCCCACCGTCCAGCCACTCCGGCTGCCGCTTCACGGTCAGACCGAAACCGTCGGCCAATCGAGGCACCTCGTCCTCGGCGTTGGCGGCGGGCGCGCACAGACCCAGCGCGACCATCCCAGCGGCGGATGCGGCGGCGAATGTGCGCAGCACTCCCCTGAAACCCGTTCTCATCACGGCTTCTACCTCTCTGCGCGCACTCCACATCCGCGCGTCACATGTGATTTCACCCCAGTGAAGATCGGATACTGCTCGTCATACTTGTAGAGCACCAGGAGCAACACCGTTACCAGTTCACCGCAAATTTCCCACTATTGGCGCAGCGGCACGGCCGGTACACTCTTGATCTCAGCGAATCACGAGCGGCGAGGTATCCCCGACTTGCACGCACAGCGAAAAAAGCTCGCACTTCTCGCACTCGGCCTCAGCATTGCTGCATTCTGGATCATCACGAACCTGCTGACCGACGGCACGGACGAAGCCGACAAGGTCGCCAGCGTCGTCGCAGCGTTGACAGCCCTGATCACCCTGGGCATCACGGTGCTCCCGCTGCTCCAGCCGAGGACCCCTGACAGCCACAAATCTTGCAGAAATTCGTGAGACTCTTCGCCTCCGGCTCTCCGCGTTCACCGCGCACGAGACCGAGCAATGGTCGCTCTCTTCGCCGCTGCCTGTGAAGTGGGCTCCCGCCCACGCGGATCTCAGAGCCTGTTCCTGAACTAGCGAGTGAGGCGCTTGCTGATGGTGTGGATCATGGCCCAGCGGACCATGGCTTCGTGGTGTTCGGGGCGGCGTTCGTAGTCGCGCACGCAGCGGCGGTGCTGGTTGATCCAGGCCAGAGTGCGTTCCACGACCCATCGACGTGGCAGGGCGACGAACCCGACCTGACCTGCGAGTTTCGAGACGATTTCGATGCTGATCCCGAACAACGATCTGGTCCAGTCGATGAGCGTGCCGGTGTAGCCGGAATCGGCCCAGACCAATCGGATGGTCGGGCACAGATAGCGCAGGCGAGCCAGGAGGTTGCGGGCGGCGACGCGGTCTTGGG
>NZ_FOZX01000005.1:181744-464639 GCF_900116135.1 Saccharopolyspora flava | reverse complement strand
GGGCCACCCGCTGCGGGGCAAGGCCGCGATCGCCAACGCCCGGCTGGCCTACGCCGCCTACCAGGAGGTCTTCTCGACCGAGCGGTGGAACGCCCTGAAGGCCGAGGGTGCTCGGGCGCAGCGTCCGCTGTGGGCCTCGACCGGGGTCAAGGACAAGTCCTACTCCGACACCCGCTACGTCGACGAGCTCGCGGCGCCGAACACGGTCAACACGATGCCGGAGTCGACGCTGCAGGCCACGGCCGATCACGCCGACGTGCGCGGTGACCTGGTCACCGGCACCGCGGCCGAGTCGCAGCAGGTCTTCGACGACCTGGCCGCGGCGGGCATCGACCTCGACGACGTGTTCAAGGTCCTCGAGACCGAGGGCGTCGACAAGTTCGAGAAGTCCTGGACCGAACTCCTCGACACCGTCGGCCAACGCCTGACCCGCGAAGGAGGGTGAGCATGCCCGAGACCACGCCGACCCCGAACGAGACCGAACCCGACCCGCAGGAGCTGGAGGACCCGGCGAACCTGCAGTCGGCCGAGGACCTCGACGAGGACGAGCTCGGCACCGACCCGCTGGAGCGCGGCGTCGAACCACCGGAGGGCTGGTCGGCGACCGCCCGGGAACGGCCGACGCCGCGCGAGGAGCGCGAGGGCCGCACCCTCGACGAGCGCATCGCCGAAGAACGCCCGGAGACCGACTGAGGTGTCGGTGCCGAGTGGATGATGGTCGGCGTGGACGCGGGGGAGTGGCGTTTCGTCGAGGGCGGCCGGGTGCTGCCCGGCGCCGTGGTGTCCGCGGTCGGCTACACCTCGCGGCTCGAACGCCCGGTGCAGCACCTCGGCCTGCCCTCGCCCGCCCTGACGGTGGTGCTGACCTTCGACGAGCCGGTGATCTCCGGTTTCCGCCCGACCGGTGAGGACGCCGAGACCGCGCACCTGGTGCTCGGCGGCCTGCACACCAGCCCGGCTTACATCGCCCAGCCGCGCGCGCAGAGCGGCATCCAGCTCGCGGTCCGGCCGCTGGCGCTGCGCCGGATGTTCGGCGTTCCCGCCGGGGAGCTGGCCGACCGGGCCGTTGACGCGCGGGACGTGCTCGGTCCGGGCGTGGAGGATCTGCGGCAGCGGCTCGCCGAACTCGGCGGGTGGCCGGAGCGGTTCGCGGCGCTGGCGGAGTACCTGCGGGCGGCGGCTTCCGAGGTGCGCTCGGAGCCTCGGCCGGAGGTGGCCGAGGCGTGGAAGTGGATCGCCTGGCATCGCGGAACCGGCTCGATGAGCGCCCTGGCGGGGCACGTCCACCTCGGCGAACGGCAGCTGACGACGCTGTTCCGCGCCGAGCTCGGCATGTCGCCCAAGGCCGTGTCCCGGCTGATGCGCTTCGAGCACGCCCGCCAGCGCATCGCCCGCGCGGTCCGCGAGGACGTCGCCCCGGAGCTGTCGGCGGTGGCGCAGGCGTGCGGCTACTACGACCACTCGCACCTGGTCCGCGACTTCCGCCAGTACGCGGGAACGAGCCCGAGCCGCTGGATCGGGGCGGAGCTCCGAAACATCCAAGCCGGGGCCGGTCAACCGGCGGAAGAATTCCCGGCATGACGATGACGAACACAGCGCCCGCCCCCACGGTGTGGGCCACCCTCCAAGCCAACGACGCACCTGCGCTCATCGATTTCCTGGTGAACACCTTCGGTTTCATCAAGACCGCCGCGTACGCCGACGGAGATCAGGTCGCCCACGCCCAGCTCGACTGGCCCGAAGGCGGCGGCATCATGCTCGGCTCCTACAAGCCCGACCAGGAGTGGTCCCGCCGACCCGGCACCGCCGGCATGTACGTGGTGACCGCCGATCCCGACGCCCTCTACGCGAAGGTCCGCGCAGCGGGCGCCGACATCTTCCGGCCCATCACCGACCAGGACTACGGCAACCGCGAATTCGGCGTCAGGGACCCGGAGGGCAACCTCTGGTCCTTCGGCCACTACCGCGGCGAACCCCACCCATGATCACTCGCCCTTCGATACCCTGCGGATGGTTGCAGCATCGGACCGAGCCACGGTCAAGATGCTGGCTCGGAGGCTCAAAGAACTTACCTAGTGGAGTGGTGAGCATGGCCCAGTCGGAGCCGGTCACTGGTTGGCGGAAGTCCAGCCGCAGCCAGGGAGCGGAAACCTGCGTCGAGGTCGGCCGCCTCCCCGGCTCCGGCGCAGCGGTCCGCGACACGAAGGACCGGGCCACGGGCTACTTCGCGACGACGAGCTCGCAGTGGAGTGCCTTCCTCACTGCGCTCAAGGCGGGCCGTTTCGACAAGTAGTTCTCTGAACGGGGCCGGATATCCACTGGGGAAGTTCCGCATCCGTCTGGACGAACCGCTACGTGGCCGCCTTCGATAGCCTGCGGATGGTCGCAGCATCCGACCGGGTGACCGTGAAGATGCTCGATCGCAGGATCAAGGAGCTGACCTAACGGAGTGGTGATCATGGCCCCGACCTCGCCCATCTCGAACTGGCGCAAGTCGAGCTTCAGTCAGGGGGCTGAGAACTGCGTCGAGGTCGGGCGCGTTGCGGACTCCGGAGCGGCGGTGCGCGACACCAAGGACCGGGCCGCGGGTCACTTCACGACGACGGTCCCGCAGTGGGCGCACTTCATCACCGCCCTCAAATCCGGTCGCTTCGACCGCTGACCTCCGAACTCGAAAACGCCCCTCCGGGGGCGTTTTTTGTGCTCGCTGCCTTCTCCCGGAGGGTGCGTTTCTCGCCAGGGGACAGTTTTAGTGAAAACTGTCGGGGTCTGGTGCCCGATTTATCCGGACAGTTTTCACTAAAACTGCCCCCTGGTGACGTTGCGGCCTCGCGGAAACCCGTTGCGGGCGCCTGGGGTTCAGAGCGGGGTGGTGGCCGCTGCTGCGGTGAAGTGGGTGAAGGCTTCGATCGCGGCTTCGCGGGTGGCCGGGTCGAGGCGGTCGAGGACTTCGGCGAGCAGGGTGCGGCGCTGGTGGTTGACGCGGGCGACGATCTCGCGGCCGCCCGCGGTGGGGGCGAGGAGGGTTTCCCGCTTGTTGAGCGGGTTCCGGGCGCGTTGCACCAGGTCGAGCTGGACGAGGCGGTCGCAGGCGCGGGTGGCCGACGACGGGTTCATCGCCAGCTCCTCGGCGACCCGGCCCATGATCACCGGGGGCGAGTGCTCGGCGATGATCACCAGCGCGCGGAACTGCGTGAGGGTCAGCTGCCCGGTGACCTCGGCGACCGTCGCGTCCGCGATCCGGACCATCGCGCGCATCGTCGCCAGCGCCTCGTCGGCCCCGCTGCGATCAACGTCATCGCGATTGACACCGCTGCGATCGGCCTGGTCGCGCTCGGCGGGCTCAGGCTCAACTCCGCCGCGATCAACACCGCCGCGAGCGGTCGCGTCGTGGTGGGCGCCGCGGTCGTCGCGACCGTTTTGTGCGGTGTGCGAGTTCTCGTCCATCGGACGCGATCCTACCGACCGGGCAGGTCCGGGCACATTTGCGTGCCGCAAACGAGGTGACTCCCAGCACTCGCCCCTTCCGCCTCAACTGTCCCCGAAACTACTGTTGCGTCATGCAAATGAAGGCGTCACACCTGGGAGATTTCACGCTGAGACCGCGAGCCCTGCTGATCGCCGCGCTCGCGATACCCGTCGGAATCGCGTCCTCGCTGACCGCCTACCTGCTGCTCAAGCTGATCGGGCTGATCACCAACCTGGTCTTCTACCAACGCCTGGACACCGAGCTCGTCGCTCCGGGCGCCCAGCACCATCCGTGGTGGCTGATCCTCTCCGCGCCGATCGTCGGCGGGCTGATCATCGGTCTGATGGCCCGCTACGGCTCGGAGAAGATCCGCGGTCACGGCATGCCCGAGGCGCTCGAAGCGATCGTGGCCAAGCAGAGCCGGGTGCAGCCGCGGGTCGCGGTCCTCAAGCCGGTCTCCTCAGCGGTCGCGCTGGGCACGGGCGGACCGTTCGGCGCCGAGGGGCCGATCATCATGACCGGCGGGGCGGTCGGCTCGGTCATCGCCCAGCTGCTCAAGCTCAGCTCCAACGAGCGCAAGGCGCTGCTGGTCGCCGGCGCCGCCGGTGGGATGGCCGCGGTGTTCAACGCCCCGCTGGCCTCGATCCTGCTGGCCGTGGAGCTGCTGCTGTTCGAGTGGAAGCCGCGCAGCTTCATCCCTGTGACGCTGTCGGTCGTGGTGAGCACGAGCATCCGCGGGTTCCTGCTCGGGACCGCGCCGCTGTTCCCGGTCGACGTCGCGGTCGCGCCCAGCACGAGCGCGACCGCCCTGGCGGCGATCACCGGCGTCACCGGCGGGCTGTTCGCGGTGGTGGTGACCTGGCTGGTCTACCGCTCGGAGGACGCCTTCGCCAAGCTGCCGTTCCACTGGATGTGGTGGCCGGCGCTCGGCGGTGTGATCATCGGGATCGGCGGGCTCATCGAGCCGCGCGCGCTCGGCGTCGGCTACGAGGTCATCGAGGCGATGCTCACCGGGCACGCCACCGTCGCCCTGATCTTCGGGATCCTCACCGTCAAGACCCTCATCTGGGGCCTGTCGATCGGCTCGGGAACCTCAGCGGGCGTGCTGGCCCCGGTGTTCCTGCTCGGCTCCGCGCTGGGCGCCGCCGAAGGGCTCGTGCTGCCGGAGGTGTTCCCGGGGTTCTGGGCGATGTGCGGGCTGGCCGCGGTGGTCGGCGGGGTGATGCGCTGCCCGCTGACCGGCATCGTGTTCACCATGGAGCTCACCCAGGCCTGGGACTGCCTGGTGCCGCTCACGGTCGCCTCGGTGGTCGCCTACGGCGTGTCGGCGCTGATTCTCAAGCGCTCGATCCTCACCGAGAAGCTGGCCCGCCGGAAGCTGCACCTGACCCGCGAGTACAGCACCGACCCGCTGGAAGCCCTCTTCGTGCACGAGGTCATGTCGCCGGAACCGGCGGTGCTCGCCGCGGACGCGGTGCTGGCCGACGTGCGCGGCACGACCCGGCACGGCGAGCTCTACCCGGTGGTCGACGGCACGCGGCTGATCGGCACGACCACGCACGAGGCGCTGACCGCCTGCCCCGGAGAGGTCGTGGCCGAGGCGGCGACGGCGGTCTCGGCGGTGATCCACCCGGACGACACGCTCAGGACGGTCGCCGAACTCCTCGCGGTCCTCGACACCACGCACCTGCCGGTCGTCGACCGCGACGACCCGACGCGGGTGCGCGGCGTGGTCGGTCTGACCCAGCTGCTGCGCGCCCGCAAGCGCGGCCACCACGAGGAGCACCACCGCCAGCGCTACCTCGCCACCACCTGAGTTCCCACTTGCTGTCGAAAACCCCGGTTTTCACGCCGCGAAAACCGGGGTTTTCGACACTAGGTGTCAGTGCGGGGTTTCTGCGGAAGTTGGCGGTGCCGCCAGGTGGGACGTTTCGGCAAGTAGTTCGTCCCCGGGACGTTCAGAGTCCGAGGTCGTTGCGAGACGCCTGGGCGAGGATTCGGACGAGCGCGTTCGGGATGGGCTTGCGCGGGGAGAAGGTGACCCCGGTCTTGCTGGCCTTGAGGCCGGCGGCGGCGATGTCATCGGCCAGCGCCGTGATGGCGCCGGGCGAGAGGTAGAGCCCGCACTGGCGACTGAACGCGGCGTAACCGGCAACGATCGAACCGCTCACCTCGAACCCGGGCATGTTGTACTTCACGACCTCCTCAGCCTCCGGAAGCGCACCCGCGAGCTGAGTCCGCACCTGCTCCAGAAGCGGCCTGAGCTCCTCCGAAGCCCCGGCGATGTAAACGTCGTGCTCAGACATCACGTCGATTCCCCTCGATAACGAGCCCGCGCCCTCCGCTCAAGCCTCCCGGACGAGCGGATGCCCACCCTCTCCACTGTGACCCTCCCGAAGGGTGCGTTGCTCACCAGGGGACAGTTTTTGCCCTAATTACCCATGATCGATGTCCGTTTTGTCTGGACAGTTCTGGCAAAAACTGTCCCCTGGTGACGTTGCAGCCTTTCCGGAGCCCAGTGCGGGTGGATCAGCGCGGGGTGAGGAGTTGGACCGTGCCTTCTCCGTTGGCGGCGAGGAGGAGGTTGCCGTCCGGGGTGGTGGCCAGGCCTGCGAAGGGGCGGGGGCGGGCCGGCGGGAACAGGGTGGGAGCCGGGTCTTCGCGGTGCAGGCCCGGTGGGAGGCCGACGGGTAGAGACGTGGCTTCGGTGCGGGTGTCGCCGGTGGTGAGGGTGATGGCCAGCAGGCTCCGGGTGCCGACCTCGACGACGTAGAGGGTGTCGCCGTGGACGGCGATGCCCTGGGGTTGGTCGAGTCCGTCCACGATGGACTCCCCGTCGTCCAGGCGGACGACGGCGCCCAGGTCCTCGTCGGTGGCGTAGCGGTGGCCGTCGGTGTCGACCGCGACGTCCACCGGGCGCGGGAGTTCGGCGACGGTCGTGAGCGCGTCGTCGGCGTCGAGGTGGATCACGCGGCCCGCGCCGGTCTCGGCCACCAGCAGCCCGTCGTCGACGACGGCGATGCCGGTCGGCTCGGACAGGCCCTTCGCGCGCAGCCGGACCTCGCGGGTCGCGGGGTCGAAGGTCCGGACGTCGCCGTGCATCGAGGTGATGTGCACGAGCCCGCCCGCGGCCGCGACGCCGTGGTGCGCGCCGCCGGTGACCGGCTGGATCAGGTCCCCGGTCAGCAGGTCCCCGTCGGCCAGGCGGAAGTGGTCGCCCGCGTAGACCCGGCCCGCCTCGTCGGCGGTCACGCCGAACGGGCCGTGCAGGCCGCGGCCGACGACGGTCCGGGTGCCCAGCGCGTCGACCCGGGTGACCCCGCCGCTGCCGAAGCTGGAGACCAGCATCCGGTTCTCCCGGTCGAACGCCGCGTTGTCCATCCCGGCCACCCCGGTCTCGAAGACGCTGCGCCGCCCGGTGTCCGGGTCGATGCGGGTCACGATGCCCGCGACACCGCGGGAGAGCACGATCAGCGCGCCGTCGTGGTCGAAGCGCACCGCCACCGGCTCGTGCACGTCGGCGGCGACCTCCTGCGGCGCACCGCCTTCGGGCGAGACGCGCCAGACCTGGCCGGTCATCATGTGCGGGTAGTACAGCGAGCCGTCCGGGCCCTGCTGCATCGCGTTGCCCATCGCCAGGTCCTCGGCCAGCACGATCACCTCGCCGGTCTCCGGCAGCAGCTCCACCACCCGGCCGCCGGGCCGCATCTCGTTGACGAACAACCGGTCGCCGACGCAGGTGATGCCGTTGGGCACCCGAACGTCCTCGGTCAGCAGCGTGAACTCGCCGTCGGGGGAGCGGCGCCACACCCGCTGCGGGGTGATGTCGGCGATGTACATCGAGCCGTCGGCGCCGAAGGCCAGGTCGTCGGGCGCCTGCACCGGCCCGTCGGCCGGGACCACGACCTCCACCGACCCGGTGGCGACGTCGACGGCGCTGATCTGCCCGGCCAGGAACTGCGCCACGTACAGCCGCCCGTCCGGGCCGAAGGTGAGGCCGTTGGAACCCCACAGCGGGCTCGGCTCGGAGAGCCGGCGCATCCGCCACCGGTCGCTGGCCGGGGTGCCGAAACCGGTGAAACGCGTGGGCACGATGCAGCTCCTCGGGTTAAGTCGACTGACTTAACCACGGTACCCGAGCTGATCAGGACGGAACGGCGCCCCGCTGCCGGACCCGCACCGCGACGCCCTGGATCGCCTCGACCAGCCGGGCCGTCTCCCGCGCGGCCCGCAGCCACGGCCGCTCGACCTCCGCCGACGGGCCCTCGCGCACGGCGGTGGCGAACGAGGCGAACGACTCCCGGAACTGGTGCGCGGCGTCGAGGACGAACTCCTCGGCGTGGTCCTGCTCCTCCACCCGCAGCAGCGGCCGGTGCTCGGCGGGCGGGGTGAACGCGCGCTCCAGGCTCAGCTGCGCCGCGTCGCCCCACAGTGCGTAGCGCGAGCGGTAGCTGTGCTGGAAGCCGAACTCCAGATCGGCGAACACGCCGTTCTCCGACACCAGCAGCGCGTGCCCGGCCATGTCCACACCGGTGTCCGCGTCGACCCGCAGCGTCGCGCCCGCGACGGTGAGCCCGTCGCCGAGCATCAGCTGCGCGGCCCGGATCGGGTACACCCCGACGTCGAGCAGACTCCCGGCGCCCAGCTCGGGGTCGTAGCGGATGTCGCCGGGCTTCGGCGACGGGATGCCGAACGCCGAGCTGAAGGTGCGCAGCCGGCCCAGCCGTCCGCGAGTGACGAGCTCGCGCACCACGTGGTGCTGCGGATGGTGCAGGAACGCGAAGTTCTCCCGCAGCACCAGCCCGCGCTCGTCGGCCAACGCCACCAGCGCGTCGGTGCGCTCGGCCGAGACCGTCATCGGCTTCTCGCACAGCACGTGCTTTCCCGCCCGCAGCGCGCGTTCCGCCCACTCGAAGTGCAGCGAGTTCGGCAGCGACAGGTAGATCGCGTCCACCTCGGGCGAGTCGATCAGCTGCTGGTAGGTCATCGCGGTGCCGCCGTGCTCGGCGGCGAAGCGCTCGGCCCGCTCCGGCGTGCGGCTGGCCACGCCGGTGATCTCGGACCCGTGGATCTCGTGCAGCGCGGGCAGGGCCCGCCGCTCAGCGATCGCGGAGCAGCCGAGCACGCCCCATCGCACTCTGTTCGCCTCCATCGTCCGCAGCCTAGGGGACGACGGTGAGGACGCGCGGGACGCTCACGAGGTTCGGCCGCGCCGGGCGAGCAGGATCGCGAAGGCCGGGACGCCCACCAGCGCGGTCATCACCCCGACCGGCACCTCCTGCGGTGCGGCGACGGTCGTGGCGAGCACGTCCACCCACACCAGCAGGATCGCGCCCAGCACGGCGGTGACCGGCAGCAGCGCGCGGTGACGCGGTCCCACGACGAGCTTGGCGGCCTGCGGCAGGACCAGGCCGACGAACCCGATCGCCCCGGCCGCGGCCACCAGGGTGGCGGCCAGCAGCGCGGTGACCACCAGCAGCACGATCCGCAACCGGGCGACGTTGACGCCCAGCGCCGCCGCCGTGTCGCGGCCCAGCGCGAAGGCGTCCAGCGAGCCCGCCCGGGCCAGGCACACCAGCAGGCACACCGCGCACACGACGCCCGACACGGCCACGTCGTTCCAGCGCGCGCCCGACAACGACCCCAGCAGCCAGAACAGCACGCCCCGGGTCTGCTCGGCGTCGGCGGAGGTGATCACCACGAACGAGGTCAGCGCCGAGAACAGCTGCGTCCCGGCCACTCCCGCCAGCACCAGGTGCGTGGTGGTCCCGCCCGCCAGCGAACCCAGCGTCATCACCAGCGCGAACGCCACCAGCGCCCCGGCGAAGGCGCCCGCGGTGAGCCCGATCGCGCCCGCGCCGAGCCCGAGGATCACCACCAGCACCGCACCGGTCGAGGCCCCGGCCGACACGCCCAGCAGGAACGGGTCGGCCAGCGGGTTGCGCAGCAACGACTGCAGCACCGCCCCGCACGTCCCGAGACCGGCGCCGCAGATCGCGGCCAGCACCGCGCGCGGCAACCGCAGCTGCCACACGATGCCCTGCCCGATCCGCGACACGTCGGTCTCGCCGAGCCCCAACCGCGCGCCCACGACCCCGGCCACGTCGCCGACCGACAGGGGAGCGGGACCGAGCGTGACCGCCACCGCGATCGACAGCAGCAGCGCCGGAATCCCGGCCAGCACGAGCAGCGGAGCGCGCAGCCGACCGGTCCTCACCGGCGCTCCAGCTCGGCGAGCCGGTCGGCCAGCCGCTCGATGCCGGTGATGGTGCGCAGGCTGATGTTCATCTCGGTGCCGGTCATCGGCATCCACGCGCCCTCGGCCACCGCGGGCAGCCGCGACATCGCCGGATCGGTGCGCAGGAACTCCTGCTTGGCGGCCAGCGAATCGCCCTCGCCGTCGCGGGTGAGGTCGCCCAGCACCAGCAGGTCCGGCTCGCGGGCCAGCACGTCCTCCCACGACACCTGCGGCCACATCGAGGTCACGTCGTCGTAGGCGTTGCGCACCCCGAGGGCGCGGGTCATGATCGCCGGGGATCCCGTGGAGCCCGCCACGTAAGGGGATTCGGTGCGGGCGAACCAGAACAGCACCGACGTGTCGGGCGCGGCAACGGCTTTGGCGCGGGCGGCGGCGACGCGCTGCTGCAGCTGCGCCACCAGCGCCTCACCGCGATCGGCGACGTCGAAGATCGCCGCGATCTCGCGGACCTCGCGGTAGATGTCGTCGAGCTCGACCGGCTCGCTCAGCGGCGCCTCTTCCGGCTGGCAGTTGGAGGGCGAGAGGTAGGTCGGCACGCCGAGCTCGGCGAAGCGCTCGCGGGAGGCCACGCCCTCGTCGGTGAACACCGCCCGGTAGGCGCCCAGCACCGCGTCGGGCTCGGTGGCCAGCACCGACTCGAACGACGGGTTGTTGTCGGACAACCGGGGAACCCGGGCGTTGTCGGCGGCCAGCGCCGGATCGACCGGGTCGGTCCAGGTCGCGGTGCCCACCATCCGGTCGGCCAGGCCGAGCGAGAGCATGATCTCGGTGGTCGACTGGTTCAGGCTCACCGCCCGCTTCGGCGGCTCGGACACCGCCACCTCGGTGTCGCAGTTGGGGATCCGCACCCGAGGCGGAGCGGATTCGGTGGCGGGTGCGGAGCAGGCGGCGAGAGCGGCGGCGCAGAGCAGCATCGAGCTCGCGCGCGTCCAGAGTCGGAACACGTCGTGCGGAAATCCTCACCCCGGGCCCATGCGCGAGACCCGGTCGGCCGATTCCCGGAACCGGGTGCGGCTCCGGGGAGCCGGCAGGTCTTCGGGCTCGGGCTCCACCGGGCGAACCGCCTTCCCGGATCCGTGATCCAGTGGCTCGGGTTCGCCCGTCACCCCTACCGCTGCGCGTCAGCTCCGGCTTCCGACCGGATTCCCTCACGGCCACACGTGGCGACCGGCTCGTGATCGAGTCTAACGGGTTGGCCCGCTACTGGTGCGTGCCGCCGTCGACGCGGATCTCGGTGCCGGTGATGAACGCGCCGTCGTCGGAGGCGAGCATCGCCACCACGCCCGCGACGTGCTCCGGCGGGGCGAAGCCGCTGCCCAGGGCGGGGGAGAGCTTGGTGAACAGGTCCCAGTCGGTGTCGGCGGGCAGCTTGTCGGCGGTGGTTTCGGTGATGCCGCTGCGGATGCCGCCCGGCACCAGCGACACCGCGCGCAAGCCCTGCTTGGCGTACTCGAGGGCGATGGCGTGGGTGAACGACTGGATGCCGCCCTTGCTGGCCGCGTAGGCCGCCATGTACGGGTGGGCGAAGTTCGCCGAGGTCGAGCTGAAGTTGATCACCACGCCGCCGCCGGTGGCCAGCAGCGCCGGTAAGGCGGCGCGGGTGACCAGGAAGGTGCCGGTGAGGTTGACCGCCAGGATCCGGTTCCACAGCTCCAGCGAGCACTCGTGGGTGTGCGCGGCCTGCAGCGTTCCGGCCGCGTTGACCAGCACGTCCAGTCCGCCGAGCTGCTCGGCGCAGGCCGGGACGGTGAAGTCGACGTCGTCCTCGGAGGCGATGTCCAGCGGCAGCGTGCCCAGCCGGTCGCAGGTGCCGGCCTCGGCCGCGAGCCGGGTCGTCTCCTTCAGGCCCGTCTCGTCGATGTCGGTGGTGAGCACCCGGGCGCCCTCGTCGAGCATCCGCAGCACGCTCGCCCGCCCGATCCCCGACGCTCCACCCGTGACGAGCACGCGCTTGCCGTTGAGCCTGTCCATCTCGCGTCCTTCCGCAGCCCCCGACCGTCGTCAGGGTCAACGCGCGAGCGGCCGGGAAGTTGCTCATGGCTCGGGCCGTCCGGATCGGACGAATGTGACCAACGTCGGTGACGCTGGGTAGGGGGTGGCCTGGACGTCCCACTGAGGCTTGGTTAAGTTAGGCGCACCTAAGTACGAATGAGGTGTGGACATGCGCTGGATGCGAACCCTGGGACTGATCATGGTGGTCCTGCTGGGAATCGCCCTGACCGGTTGCGGCGCAGCCGGTCCCGAGGAGGAGCAGCCCTCGGCGGGATCGGCGGGCGGTCAGTTCCCGGTCACCATCAAGACCGCGTTCGGTGACGTCACCGTTCCCGAGCGCCCCCAGCGCGTCGTCGCGCTCGGGTGGGGCGACGCCGAAACGGCGCTGAGCCTGGGCGTGCAACCGGTCGGCGCCGCCGACTGGCTGCCCGTCGGCGGCGACGGCGTCCCGCCGTGGATCCCCGCCGACAAGCGCTACACCACGCCGCCGAAGATGCTCGGCACCATGGAGGTCGACATGGAGAGCGTCGCCGCTCTGCAGCCCGACCTCATCCTCGACACCCGCGCCAGCGGCGACAAGGAGCGCTACAACCTGCTCAACCGGCTCGGCGTGCCGGTCGTGAGCATCCCCGAGGGCGGCGAGTCCTACCTGACCACCTGGGACCAGCAGCTCGACATGGTCGGCAAGGCGCTCGGCAAGCAGGCCGAGGCCGCCCAGCAGAAGGCCGACCTGGAGGCCAAGTTCCAGCAGGCCGCCGCGGCGCACCCGCAGTGGGCGGGCAAGACCGTCGCGGTCGGCGCGAAGATGGTCGGTTCCTACGGCGCCTACGTCAACGGCGGTTCCCGCCTGGAGTTCCTGCAGCGCTTGGGCTTCCGCCAGTCGCCCGCCGTGCAGCAGGTGGCCGGGAAGGACTTCTTCGTCAACGTCTCCCCGGAGCGGATGGACCTGTTCAACGCCGATCTGACGATGATGTTCCCGATCGGGCTCGCGGCCTCCGAGATCGACCGCGACCAGCACTTCCAGTCGGTGCCCTCGGTCCGCGACGGCCGCGCGGTGGTGCTGCACGACGAGCAGGCCACCCAGGCGTTCTCGGCGGGCACCGCGGCCGGCATGTCCTACGCGGTGGACAAGGTCGTCCCGCTCATCGAGCAGGCCCAGCGCTGATCCCGACCGGTTGAGGAGAACGACGCGTGCCCTCGTGGAACCCGGCTGAGGCCGAGCACGTCACCTCGGCAGCGCAGCTCCGCGAGATCGTCGAACCGCCGTTCCCGGAGATCGCCGAGAAGGTGATCTCCGGGATCGACGGCGTCAGCCGCCGCTTCATCGAGGAGTCGCGGCTGTTCCTCGTGGCCACCACCGGCGCCGACGGCAGGATGGACGTCTCGCCGCGCGGCGACACCGCCCGCAGCGTCGTCGTCTTCGACGACGGCAAGACGCTGGCCTACGCCGAACGCCCCGGCAACCGGCGGATGGACGGCCTGCACAACCTGCTGGAGAACCCGCAGGTGGGGATGCTGTTCATGATCCCCGGCGTCACCCACGTCCTGCGCGTCAAAGGCACGGCCGCGATCGTCCGCTCGGCCCCGTTCATGGCCGACCTCGCCCTCAAGGGCACACCCCCGGAGCTGGCGGTCGTGGTCACCGTCGAGGAGCTGTTCGTCCACTGCGGCCGAGCCCTCCTCAAGTCCGGCCTCTGGCGCCCCCACACCTGGCCCGAAGGCGACCACCCCGGAGTCATGGCCTTGTACGAATCCCAGCAGGCCTTCAAAACCGACCCGCCCCAGCCCACGCCCTGACCTCGCCGGTCCCGCGTGGGCGTGGCGGCGCATTGGGCAGTTTTAGCCATAATCGCGCTTGATCAATGTCCGTTATGTCCGGACAGTTATGGCTAAAACTGCCCCACTGCCCACCGCCTCGGCGACCGCCGGCCGACCGCGGAGACCTGCTGATCACCCCGCTGAAAATTCCGTTCCCGTGAACGACCCCATCGCGCAAAAACCCCGGTTTTCGCGCGATGAAAACCGGGGTTTTCGACACCGGGCCGGGAAAGTCGCAGGTGGGGTGGTTATGCGGGGGCTCGTTCGGGTGAGCGGGGTGGTGCGGTGGGCACCAGCGGGACCGCTAGGAGGGCGCAGCAGCCCGCGACCGCGAAGGCGATCGGGTAGCCGGCGGCGGCGATGACCGCGCCCATGATCGGCGGGACCGCGGTGGCCGTGAGGGACTGGCCGGTGTTCTGGGCGCCCATGGCGCGGCCGCTCCAGTGCGGACCGGCGATCTCGGCGACCGCGGTGAAGGCCAGGCCGTTGTGGGCGACCGCGATGATCGAGGCCACGACCATGAACGTCAGGGCCAGCGGGGTGCCCGACAGGGCCGCCAGCCCGCCCATCGCGATCGCCGAACCGAAGGCGAAGTAGCGGATCGGCCGCACCCGGCTGCCGATCCGGTCCGACCAGATCCCGGCGCCGACCCGGCTCAGCGCGCTGCACAGCTGCGAGACGCCGACCAGCGCGCTGGCCGCCGCGGTGGTCCAGTGCTGCGTGGCGATCAACCACACCAGCATGTAGGTCCAGGCGGTCTGCTGCGGCACGGTCAGCGCGATCGACACGGCGTGGATCCGCAGCAGCCGCCGGTCGCCGCGGTAGGGGTTGTCGCTGTGGCCGTCGCGCCGGGCCTCGGCCACCGACGGCCTCGGCGGGTCCGCGATCACCACCGCCACCAGCACCGCGGCCAGCGCGCACACCCCGGCGACGGTGAACATCGTGACCGTCAGCCCCCGGGCCTCGACGAGGTTGGGCACCAGCACGGCCGTTAGGCCCACGCCCAGCGGTTGCGCGGTCTGCCGGATGCCCATCGCCATGCCGCGCCGGTGCGGCGGGAACCAGCCCGAGACCACCCGGCCGCTGGCCGAATTCGAGCTCGCCCCGGCCGCGCCGCCGGCGAACAGCAGCACCGCCAGCCACACCAGCGACCCGGCCAGCGCGGCCGCCGCGGCGCTGACCGCAAGCATGCTCAGCCCGATCAGCAGCGAGATCCGCTCGCCGATGCGGTCGACGATCGCGCCCCAGATGATCAGCGTGCACATCGTCCCGGCCAGCGGGGCCGCGGCGATCAGGCCCGCCTGCGACAGCGACAGGCCGCGCTCGAAGTGCAGGTTCGGGATCAGCGCCGGGGCGGCGTTGGTGAACACCGTCGCCGCGAGCTGCGCGAACATCGAGATCGCCAGCATCAGCCAGCGGTTCGGGGTGCGCGTGAGCGTCGAACCGAGCATGGTCCAGACCGTAGACCATTAGCGAGGGAAACGATCTGGTTCCGGGGAGGTGTGCTCGGGCACACCTCCCCGGAAACCCCGGCTCAGGGGGTGAGGATCGCCCGGCCCCGGATGAGGCCGGCGTCGAGGTCGTCCAGGGCGTCCTGGAACCGCTCCAGCGGGTACTTGGCGGTGTGCAACCGGACCTTGTCCTGAGCGGCCAGCACCATCAGCTCGCACAGGTCGTTGTAGGAACCGACCAGGTTGCCGATGAAGTTGATCTCGGCCGAGATGATGTCGATCGTCGGCACGTCGATGTTCTCGCCGTAGCCGACCACGTGGTAATCCCCGGCGCGGCGCAGCATCCGCACGCCCTCGGAGGTCGCGCCGCCCTCACCGACGAAGTCGATGACGGTCTCCGCGCCGTGGCCGCCGGTGAGCTCCAGCACCTGCTCCACGTGCGTGCCGTCGGCGACCACGCCGTGATCGGCCCCGATGTCGGCCGCCAGCTTCACCGCCTCCGGGTTGCGGTCCAGCACCACCAGCTCCGCCGGCGAGATCGCCTTGAGCACCTGGATGCCGATGTGGCCGAGCCCGCCCGCGCCGATCACCACGCACCGGTCGCCCGGACGCAGCGCGCGGGCCGCCTTGGCCGCCGCGTGGTAAGCGGTCAGACCCGCGTCGGCCAGCGCCGCGACGTCGGCCGGCTCCAGCGAGTCGTCGATGCGCACCACGCTGCGCGCCGAGGTCTTGAGGTAGTCGGCGTAGCCGCCCGCGGTGTCGATACCGGGGAACAGCGACCGCTCGCAGTGCACGTCGTCGCCGAACCGGCACGCCCGGCACAGCCCGCAGGTCACCAGCGGGTGCACGATCACCTTGTCGCCCTCGGCGACGTTGCTGACCGCGCTGCCCACCGCGTGCACCCAGCCCGCGTTCTCGTGGCCGATCGTGTAAGGCAGCTCCACGCCGGACTTCTCGGCCCACTGCCCCTCGAGGATGTGGATGTCGGTGCGGCACACCCCGGCGCCGCCGATCTTGACCACCACGTCGTAGGGCCCGGTCGGCTCCGGGACCGGAACCTCGGTCAACCGCATCGGTTCGTGGTAGCCGACGACCTGCACTGCTCTCATGACGCTCGTCCTTCCGACGACATCGCTCGCGGCGTCTGGTCCGCCGCGGAATCGGGGTAGCGGGTGCGCAGCAACCCGCGGCAGAAGTGGGAGTTGCCCTCCACCGAGATGCGCGTCGCGCGGGCGAAGCGCAGCCGGAACGGCACCTGCTCCGGAGAGCACGGCCGTCCCTCGTCGTCCACCAGCACCAGCTCATCGGGCCCGGTGCCGAACCCGACCGCCGCGCGGCGGTTCAGCAGCGACCGGGTGGCCGCCTCGTCGGGCAGATCGGCGACGGTGATCGCGTGCAGATCGGCCTCGGCCAGCTCCGGCCGGTCCTTGAGCAGCCTGGTCAGGACCCGCTCCATCGCCGCCGCGTGGGCCTTGCGGCGGAACGTCGCCCGCAGCTGCTCCAGGTCCTCGTCGGCCTCGCCCGGGAACGTGTCGCGGTACCCGGCGTCGGTGGCCAGACCGGTGTTGATCAGCGCCGAGTCGTGGTGGTCGTCGAGCTCGACGACCACGCCCGTCACACCCGGCAGCGCGCGGAGCACGTCCTTGGCGTCCGAGGCCATCAGGTAGGCGAAGTTCGGTGCGCAGAACGAGGTCGGCAGCCGCAGGTGCAGCTCGACCGCGCCGTCCTCGCTCACCTCCAGCGAGCGCACGAAGCCCAGATCCGTCACCGGCTCGTCCAGCTCCGGATCGATGACCTGGTGCAGCGCCTCCCACGCGGCGGTGCGCAGCTCGGCCATCTCAGACACCCGCCTTCTCGGCCACGTCCAGCTCCGCCGGAACCTCGATGCCGTACATGCGGGCGGCGTTGAGACCGAGGATCTTGCGCTTCTGATCGGTGGTCAGCGGCGCGTACTCGGTCATGTCCTCCGGGATCTGGAAGTCCACGAACCGCTCGATCAGCCACTTCGGCGTCCAGATCGCGTAGTCGCTGGAGAACTGGATGCGGTCCTCGTCCAGCCAGTACAGCAGCTCGCCGATGATCTGGGCGAAGTAGCGCGGCCGGGAGTGGATGAACGGCATCGCCACCGCCAGCCCCGCGTGCACGTTGGGCTCCTGCACGGCGATCCAGCAGAAGTCCTCCAGCCGCGGCAGACCGCAGTGCTCCACCACGAAGTTCAGGTCGGTGAACTCGGTGGCGACCTTGTCCACGTCGGCCACGTCGAAGGCGTCGCGGTCCAGCGGCCGGATCGTCGGGCCCTTGTGGATGTGGATGTTGCGCACGCCCAGCTCCTGGCAGGCCTCCAGGTACTTGTAGCACCACGGGTCGTCGAGCTTGTAGCCGCGCGAATCACCCTGCCACTCGGCGGTGTAGAGCTTCACGCCCTTCAGCCCGAAGCGCTCGGCGTCGCGCTTGAGCTGGTCCAGACCGGCCTGCTCGAAACGCGGGTCGAAGCAGTGGTTGTAGGTCAGCTTGTCCGGATACCGCTGGGCCAGCGCGAAAGCCTCCTCGGTCTGGCCGAAACCGTTGCCGTAGAAGGCGCTCAGCAGCGCGGGCTGGAAGATCGCGTGGTCGACGTAGCCGTCGGTGAACAGGTCCTTCATCAGCCGCTCGCCGCCCTGGTACAGGAAGTCCTCGTACGGCCAGACCTCGGACTCCGGGCTGAGGTTGCGGTGGTAGTCGTAGAAGCAGTCGATGAACTGCTTGCCGTGGATGTTGCGCTGGTTGGCGGCACGGGCGTCCCAGAGCGCGACGTGCGCGTCCACGATGAAGTAGTCCTCGCCGTCCTTGCTGTACATGTGCGTCCTCCGCTACGTGGCAGCTGTGGCACGTTCGGGAGGGAACGGTAGGAGCGATCGGGCCCGCCGACGGCGCCGTCGTGTCTCACTTTGAGACAGCGTGACCGGCCTGGACGCTTGCTCCCGGTGCTTACCCTGGGTCCACCGGCGCAACGACGCGTCACCTGGAGGTTTGAGATGCACCTGCACCTGAGTGCGCCCGACTCCGCCTGCCCCACCTCGGTCACGCCCCGGCTGCGCGCCTCCTGGCGGCGCAGCGCCCGCTACGGGCTCAGCGCGGACGAGATGCGTCCGGTCTTCACCGGATCGGTGGACACCGGATCGCTGCTCTACGAGTGCGGCACCGCCGTGCTGCGCGGGTTGCAGGCCACGCTGGCCAACGAGCCGGTCAGCATGATGATCACCGACCCGGACGGGCTGGTGCTCAGCCGGATCTGCGAGGACGGCACGATCAACCGCTCGCTGGACCGGGTGCACCTCGCGCCCGGCTTCTACTTCGCCGAGCAGAACGCCGGCACCAACGGGCTCGGCCTGGCCCTGGCCGACCGGGCGCCCTCGCTGGTGCGCGCCGAGGAGCACTACTGCGCCGGACTGCGCGGCTACACCTGCGCCGCCGCTCCGGTGCTGGACCCGGTCAGCGGCGCGGTCGCGGGCAGCGTCAACCTCACCACCTGGTCGGATTCGGCCTCCGAGCTGCTGCTGGCGCTGGCCCAGTCGGCGGCGGGCAACACGACCGCGCTGATGCTGGCCCGCGGTGCCGGGCGCAGTGCGCACCCGATGCCGCGCGGCGAGGTCTTCCGCGTCTACGCCGACCGGATGAGCGCTCCCGAGGCCTCGGTGCTCACGCCCGGCTGGCGCAACGGCTTCGCCGAGGCGCGCTCGGCGTTCCGCAGCGGCCGGGCCGTCGCCGTCGTCGGTGAGGCCGGGACCGGCAAGACGGCGCTGGCCTCGCTGGCGCGTCGGGAACTGCGGCGCGAGCGGGTGCTCAGCGTCCGGCCGCCCGCGCCCGACGACGCCGAGGCGTGGCTGGAGCTGTGGGCGCCGGAACTCGGCAAGGACAGCACCTGCGTGATCATCTCCGGGGTGGACCGGCTGCCCGCGTGGGTCACCGGCGAGCTCGCCGGGCTGCTGGAGCAGGTCCGCGCGGACGAGGGGATGGCGCCCTACGTGCTCACCGCCTCCTCGGCCGACGAGGTGCCCGAGGAGCTGCGGCGGCTCGTCGACACCGTCGTGGAGGTGCCCGCGCTGCGGTTCCGGCCCGACGACATCCAGCCCCTCGCACGGCACTTCGCCCGGCAGCGGCGGCGTCGCGACGTGGAGTTCACCCCGGTGGCGATGCGCACGCTCACCGCCTACGACTGGCCGGAGAACGTCCGGCAGCTGCGCCAGGTCGTCCGCGAGGCGGCGGGGCGCACCGACCTGATCGACCTCAACCACCTGCCGCCGGAGGTGTTCACCGGGCCGGGGCGGCCGCTGACCCGGCTGGAGTCGGTGGAGCGCGACGAGATCATCCGCTGCCTCACCGAACCCGGCACCACCGTCGGTGAGGCCGCCCGGGAGCTCGGCGTCAGCAGAGCCACGATCTACCGGAAGATGGCGCAGTACCGCATCACGATCCCCGACCGAGCGGCCCGCGCCTGAGGCAGGAGAGGTACTGGACAGCGGGGGTTCGGTTGGGGAGGCTTCTCGCCGGAAACCATGATCGACGAAGGGGCCGGGGCGAGGATGGGTCGCGCAGTCCAGATCGAGGAACCCGGGGCGCTGCACGTCCTCGGGGCCGAGGCGACGCCTCCCGGGCGCGGTGAGGCGCTGGTGGAGGTGGCCTGGTCCGGGATCTGCGGGTCCGACCTGGAGGTCTTCCACGGGACCCGGCCCGCCGAGTTCGTGCGGTACCCCGTCGTCCCCGGGCACGAGTGGTCCGGGACCGTGGTGCGGGTCGGACCCGACGTGGACCCCGGCCTGGTCGGGCGCAAGGTCGTCGGCGAGGGCTTCCGGAACTGCGGCCGGTGCACCGCCTGCCGCGAAGGCGACACCAGCCTGTGCTCGGCGGGCTATGACGAAACCGGGTTCACCCAGCCCGGGGCGTGGGCCGACCACCTGCGGCTGCCCGCCCGGCTGCTGCACCCGCTGCCCGACGAGTCCGACCTGCGCGCCGCCGCGTTGCTGGAACCCGCCGCCTGCATGGCCTCGGCCGTGCTCAAGGCCGACCTGCAGGTGGGGGAGAGCGCCGCGGTCATCGGCGGCGGCACCCTCGGCCTGCTCGCCACCCAGCTGCTCGCCGCCGCCGGAGCCGGGCACCTCGTGGTCGTCGACCCCCGCGCCGACCGGGCCGAACCGGCGAAAGCCTGCGGCGCCACCGACTTCCGCGCACCGGACGAGATCGACGGCGGCTTCGACGTCGTCCTGGAGGCCGCCGGAGCCTCCGGGACCGGTCGGCTCGCGGTGCGCTCCACCCGGCGCGGCGGCCGCACCGTGCTCACCGGCATCGCCCCCGAGGAGCACGAGCCGCTCGCCCCGGCTGACCTCGTCGGCGCCGCGGTCACCGTGCACACCGTGTTCGGCGCGTCCTCGCGCGCCTGGGCGCACGCGGTCCGCGCGTTCGCGACCGGGCATCTCGACCCGGCGCCGCTGATCACCCACGAGTTCGTCCTGGAGGACGCCGAACAGGCGCTGCGCACCCTGGCCGACCGGTCGGTGCCCACCGGCAAGGTGCTGCTGCACCCGTGAGACAGGGAGGTTCACCCGTGCTGGACCAGGTCACCGGCCCGCTGGCCGCCCACGGAGAAGGACCGGTGTGGTACCCGCGCTGGCCCGGGCTGCGCTGGGTGGACATGCTCGTCGGCGACGTGCTCACCCTCGACGGGACCGGCGAGGTGCGCCGCGACCACGTCGGTTCGGTCGCCGCCGCGCTGCGCCCGCGCGAATCCGGCGGCGCGGTGCTGGCGCTGGAACGCGGGTTCGCGCTGGCCGACGACGCGCTGCAGGACGTCCGGCCGATGCCGGAGCTGTGGAGCGGCGACGAGGTCCGGATGAACGAGGGCGGCTGCGGCCCGGACGGTGCCTTCTACTGCGGATCGATGGCCTACGCCGAAACACCGGGCGCCGGAACGCTCTACCGCCTCGACCCGCAGGGCCGCGTCGAACCCGTGGTGCGCGAGGTCAGCATCTCCAACGGTCTCATGTGGACCGAGGACGGCACCCGCGCCTACTACGCCGACACGCCCACTCAGCGGGTCGACGTCTTCGACTTCGAAGGCGGAGAGCTCGTCGGCCGCAGGCCCTTCGCCCGCATCGACCCGGCCGACGGTTCCCCGGACGGGCTCACCGTCGACGCCGAAGGCGGGGTGTGGGTCGCCCTCTGGGGCGGCGGCGCCGTCCGCCACTACACCCCCGACGGGGCGCTGGCCGAGATCATCGAGGTCCCGGCCCCGAAGGTCACCGCGTGCACCTTCGGCGGCGAGAACCTCGACCACCTCTACATCACCACGTCCCAGGTCGACACCGACCTGGATACCCACCCCGGCGCCGGTGCCCTCTACGTCACCACCCCCGGGGTCCAAGGCCTCCCCGTCCGCACCTACCAGGGGTGACGCAGTTTTCATGAAAACTGTCCCCCACCCCAAACCCCACCACACCGGGGGATTGGTGGTGGGGACGCACAGTTTTCATGAAAACTTCCCACCCCCACCAAACCCGAGACGGCCTCGGAAACGTGGGATCTCCCGTGGTGAGAGAGTTTTTCGTGACATCCTCACGTTCACATCGGTGACAGTTTTCATGAAAACTGTGCGTCCCCCGAAACCCAAGGTCGACCTGGGGTTTGGGGTGGGGGTGGTGACAGTTTTCATGAAAACTGTCACCCGTCCACCAACGGGGGACCCACATCCGATGGGACCCACGTCTTCGACGTGGGGGGAAGTTTTCATGAAAACTTCCCCACCCACCACGGGATCAGGCGTTGGGGTCGAAGGGGATTCCCTCGGGTTTGGCCTTCTCGAGGTTGCCGGCGAAGGCGTCGTCCTTGATGGCGAGGCTGGCGCTGCCGTAGTCGGCCGAGGTGAGCGCGTCGCGCAGTCCGGTGTCGGGCCAGTTGTCCCAGCTCACCAGAGCCGGGTACTGCCAGGTTCCGTAGTGGTTCTCCGGGGCCTCGTCGGCACCGGCGAGGCGGAAGCAGTGGGTGCCGATGCCGTCCTTGTGGTAGACGACCTTGGCGTGCGTGCCCTCCCACTGGACCTGGTCGGCCGGGTAGGTCGAGTAGTCGCCGTGCGCGGAGGTCGAGACGTACTTGGCCTCGTCGTTCTCCACCCACACCACGACGTGCTCCAGGTCGTGGCGGTGCCCGCCGAGCCCGCTGCCGTCGACGGCCTGGTCCTTCTCGAAGTACAGGTCGTAGACGTAGGCGCACCACCCGTTGTTGCACTTCTCGCGCGAGTACGAGTTGGTGTTGTCCAGGTCCGACTGGTCGTGGCAGCTGCCGTTGACCGCGCCGGTGGTGTCCAGGCCGGGCGCGATCGTGCCGTCGGAACCGATGGCCGGGGTCGGGTAGCAGCCGTCGCCGTCGTAGTCGAACGCGGGCTGGAACTTCGCGTCGGCCTCGGCGGCGCTGACCGGCAGCGCGGCGGGCGGATCGGCGGCCGCGATCCCCGGCGGTAACATCAGCAGCAGGGCTCCCGCTCCGGCGACGCCGGTCGCGAGCCTCCCGGCCCGCTTTCGGTCCACTGTGGTCATGAGGCGACCGCTCCTCTCGATGTCCGCGAAACTGAATCGATCATAGGTCCAGCGCGGTTCCCGACAGGAGAACCCGAATTGAACAGAATTGGACCAGACGGCACCTGACCTGCGATGTTCCCAGTTTCACCAGGAAGTCCGGCGCCGCTGGCGAATTCACGCCGCAGCTGTGGGAACAGCGCTACAACCGAACCGGGAGCCGTTGCGCGGAGTTGCTGAACAACGACGGCACCGGCAGCAGCTCATCGGAGGCCAGGGCCAGCTCCGGGTACCGAGCGAACAACGCCGACACCGCCTCCACGGCCTCCAACCGCGCCAGGTGCGCACCGAGGCAGAAGTGCGGTCCACCGCCGAAGGCCAGGTGCCGCTGGGGGTTTCGGGTGAGGTCGAAGCGCTCGGCGCCGGGACCGTGCTGCGCCGGGTCGCGGCCGACACCGCTGTAGGGCGCGATGATGGCCTCACCGCGCGGGATCGTCACCCCGGCGAGGGTGATGTCCTCCAGCGGGTAGCGCGCGAGGAAATTCCCGATCGGCGCGTCCCACCGCAGCGTCTCCTCCACGGCCTCCGCCCACGCCCCGGCGCGGGCGAGCTCCAGCTGGTCGGGGTGGGTGAGCAGCGCGCGGGTGGTGTTGAGGATCAGCGACAGCGTCGTCTCGTGCCCGGCGGTGAGCAGCAGCCACAGCGTGTCGACGAGCTCCTCGGCGGTCAACGCCTCCGCGTCCGCCTCGCCGGCGGCCAGCAGCGCGCTGGTCAGGTCGTCGCCGGGGGAGCTGCGGCGCAGGTCGACGAGCCGGTTGAGCAGCCGGAGCCGGTCGCGCTGCGTCGAGAGCACCTCCTCCGGCGTGGTGTTGGTGCGGAAGATGCTGTCGACGAGCGTCCGCAGCTCGGCCCGCCACGGCACCGGCACGCCGACGAGCTCGCAGATGACGTTCATCGGCACCGGGTAGGCGAAGTGCGGACGCAGGTCCACCACGCCCGCGGTGGCCTGCCGGGGCAGGTCGTCGAGCAGGTCGGCGACGATGCGCTGCACCCGCGGCCGCAGGTCCTCGACCCGGCCCCGGGTGAACGCCCGCGTCACCAGGCGACGCAGACGCTGGTGCTCGGTGCCGTCGGCGGTGACCATGTTCGTCACCTTCACCATGCCGATCAGCGGCCAGTCGTCGCTGATCTCGCCCTGGCGCACCGCGGTCCAGTTCCGCCAGTCCTTGCTCACCCGCGGATCGGCGACGAGCTCGGCCAGCGCGGCGTGCTCGGTGACCGCCCACGCGCGCACCCCACCCGGCAGCAGCACCCGGATCACCGTGCCGGCCGCGCGCATCCGCGCGGCCTCGCCGTGGTGATCGGCGGCCAACGGGTCGAGCTCGATCAGCGGAACCTCGGACATCGTCGTCCTCCAGGCGGTCGCGACGGGTCCGACTCATCCTCGGGCGGCGGGACCCCGCTGTCGAGCACTGTTCGGGTGACCCCTACAGGTGTCCGGGGCCTCGCAGCGCGTGGCGGTGGATGAGGTCGCGGTCCTCCGGGCTGATCGGGTGGGTGTCGCGGGCGTTCGTCCAGGTGTAGGCGTCGTGCTCGGACAGTCGCACCCGCTCGCCGGTGACGGTCACCGACCAGGTGTGCTGCCGGACGTAGCGGCCCTTGCGGTTGACGTAGTCGAAAGCGGCCAGGTAGCGGGTGAATCCGGTGACGGCCAGCCCGGTCTCCTCGTGGACCTCGCGGCGCAGCGCGGCCAGCAGGTCGCGGTCGTGCGGCTCGACCTTTCCGCCGGGCATCTCCCACACGCCGCCCCGGTGCTCGTGCTCCGGGCGGCGCAGCATCAACGCCCGGTCCGCGCGCACGATGAGCGCGCGGACCACCTGCTGGCCGACGCCGTCGGCGGTGTCCCGGGCGACGAGTTCGGCGAGTTGTGCACTGTTCATCGAGACGCGGCCCCCTCAGTCCGTGCGGCTCAGCCCTCAGTTTGGCGGCACGACGCCGAAAACGCCCCCCGATGCCGGAAACCCGTCACGACCGGGTTATCCCCACCCGATCACAGGTCCAGCACCAGGCGGTCGGTCACCGATCGGGACACGCAGGGGTAGAGGCGGCCGTCGGCGGGGCCGATGTCGTCGCGGTGCTCCGGTTCGCCGTCGAGGTAGCGGAGCTCGCAGCTGCCGCACACGCCCTCGCGGCAGCCGGAGGGCACCGGCAGGCCGGCGATGCGCAGCGCCTCCAACAGCGTGTCGCCGGGTTCGACCGGGACGGTCCTGCCCGAGCGCGCGCAGACCGCCTCGAACGCGGTGTTCGGCGGGAAGGTCCTGGTGCGCGGCCGGAAGCGCTCCACGTGCAGCCGCTCGGCCGGGAACACCTCCTCGGCCTCGGCCAGCATCGACTCCGGCCCGCAGCAGTACACCACCGCCTCCGGTGCGAGCTCGGCCGCGAGAGCGGGCAGGTCCGGGCGCTCGAACCGGACCCGGTCGCCGTGCTCGCGGCGCAGCTCCTCGGCGAAGGGCAGCGACCGTCCCGAGTGGACCAGCCGCACCTCGGATCCCGATGCCGCGGCGGCGTGGAGCATCGGCAGGATCGGGGTGATGCCGATACCACCCGCCACGAACAGGTGCGCGGGCGCCGGTACCAGCGGGAAGGTGTTGCGCGGCAAGGAGATGCTCACGGTCCGGCCGGGCCGCAGGTGGTCGTGGACGTACTCCGAGCCGCCCCGGCTGAGCCGCTCGCGGCGCACCGCGATCCGGTAGTCCGGGCTGCCCGGGTCGCCGCACAGCGAGAACTGCCGGGTCAGCCAGTTCGGCAGCGTCAGGTCGATGTGCGCGCCCGGCTCCCACCCGGCCAGCGGCCCGTCGGCGCCGCGCAGGGTCAGCGCCAGGACGCCGTCGGCGATGGGGGAGATGTCGTCGATGAGTGCCTTCTGCACTGGTGCCTCTCAGTAGAGACGCTGGTAGCCGTGCTCCAGCATCGAGTTGAGGGTGTCGGGGTCGATGTCGAGGCCGAACTGGTCGGCGGCGATCTCGCCGGGCGACGGGATCTCCTCGGCCAGCGCCTGGCTGTCCGCTTCCCACAGCCGCGACCGCAGCAGGGCGCGCCCGCAGTGCAGGAACGCCTCCTCGACCCGCACCACGATCGCCAGCTGCGGCGTGCGCCCCTCGACCTGCATCCGGGCCAGGACCTCGGGGTCGTCGGTGGCGTAGGCGGAGCCGTTGACCCGCGCGGTCTCCGACAGCCCCGGGATGAAGAACAGCAGGCCGACACCGGGGTTGGCGGCGAGGTTCTGGAAGGAGTCGGCGATCTGGTTGCCCGGGCGGTCCGGGATGGCCAGCGTCTGCTCGTCGAGGACCTTGACGAAGCCGGGGTAGTCGCCGCGCGGCGAGCAGTCGGCGTTGCCCTCGGCGTCGGCGGTGGCCATCGACAGGAACGGCGAGTGCGCGATGAATCGCCGCAGGTGCTCATCGAGCGTGGGCTGCTTCTTGACCCGCATCATCGCGTCCGGTTCGCCGATGCGGGCCCGGACCTCCTCGAACGGGACCTTCCTGGGTGGTGCCGATGTCATGCGCTCCTCCTGTCTCGGACCGGTGGAGCCGACAGTAGGGTGGCCGGTGTGCGGCAGGTGGCCATCCATGACCGCGAAGCGGCCAACCCGATGCTGGTGGTCGTCGGCCAGCCCGAGCTCGACCCGGGCATGGCGGGCGAGCACCGGCACCAGCGGAACATGCTGAGCTGGGCCGAATCGGGGACCTTCGCCGTGCGCACCGGCGGTCGCGAGTGGCTCGTCCCGCCCTCGCACGGCATGTGGATGCCCGCCGGCGTGCTGCACTCGGTGGAGATCCGCCGTCCCGGCCGGGGTCGCGTGGTGATCTTCGTCGACGACCACGGCCCCACCGACTGGATCGAGCCCACCGGGGTGGCGATCACGCCGCTCATCGCCGAGCTCATCGTGCACCTCGACGAGAACCGGCGGCGCGGTCCGCTGCGCGGTCACGCCGAATCCCTGCTGCTGGGGCTGCTCGAACCCGTGCCCAACACGGTCTTCGACGTCCCGATCCCCGGCGACGACCGCATCCGGCGCATCGCCGACGCCCTGATCGCCGACCCCGCCGACCCGCGCGACCTCGACGAGTGGGCGTTCGCGGTGAACGCGGGCGTGCGCACCATCAGCCGCCTGTTCACCGCCGAGACGGGGCTGACGTTCAACCAGTGGCGCACCCGCGTGCGCGTGCGAGCCGCCATCGGGCACCTGACCGCCGGAGCGCCGGTGGGCGTCGCGGCCCGGGCCGTCGGGTACCGCAAGCCCGCCGCCTTCGCCGAGACCTTCCGGCGTCTCACCGGCCAGCACCCGAGCATCTACCAGGGCGGATCCGGCCGGTGAGGTGATCGTGCGTAAGGTTTCCCGCCGGATCGATCACCACCGGGAGGGAATCGGATGCGGGAGGGCTTCGCGCGGGCCGCGGACGGAACGCGGCTGGCCTACCAGGTCAACGGCGACGGCCCGCCGCTGGTGCTGCTGGCCGGGCAGGCCAACAACCACCGCTGGTGGGACGGCGTCCGCGAGGACTTCGAGGGAACCCACCGCACGATCACCCTCGACCACCGGGGCACCGGTGCCAGCGACAAACCCGACATCGCCTGCACGACACGGGATTTCGCCTCCGACGTGATCGCGGTCCTGGACGAGCTCGGCATCGCCTCGGCCGACGTCTACGGCACCTCGATGGGCGGGCGCATCGCGCAGTGGCTCGCCGTCGACCACCCCGGCCGGCTCCGGCGGCTGGTGCTCGGCTGCACCTCGCCCGGCGGTCCGCACGCCGCCGAGCGCGACGCCGACGTCCGGCGTGCCCTGGCCCAGCCCGACCCCGTCGCGGCGCAGCGGGCCCTGCTGGAGCTGATGTACAGCCCCGAGTGGCTGGCCGAGCACGACGGGCCGCGCTGCGTGCTCGGTGATCCGGACATGCCGCCGCACGCCCGACGCCACCACCTCGCCGCCAGCAACCGGCACGACGCCTGGGAACAGCTGCCCCGCATCAGCGCCCGCACGCTCGTGCTGCACGGCGCCGACGACCGGATGACCCCGGCGAGCAACGCCGAGCTGATCGCCGAGCGCATCCCCGGCGCCGAGGCGCGGGTGCTGCCGGGCCTCCGCCACGCCTACTTCCACGAGGGGCGTCCCCAGACCTCGGATCTCGTCGCGGACTTCCTGCGCGCCCGGTGAGGCGGGTGCCGATCGAGGTCACCGGCACCCGCTAAACTTGGTGGACAAAATTGTCACCAATCTGGGGCAGGGGTAGTGACGACAGCGAAGCCGGACGACATCGGCCAGGAGACTCCGGTCGTGGACGCCATCCGCGAGGCCATCACCAGCGGGGACTTCGCGCCGAACCAGCGGCTGGTGGAGGCCGAGCTCTCCGAGCAGTTCGGCGCCAGCCGCGCCGCCGTGCGCAACGCGCTGGTGCAGCTGACCACCGAGGGCCTGGTGGAGCGCATCCAGAACAGGGGTGCGCGGGTGCGTGCGGTCTCGCTGCAGGAGGCCATCGAGATCACCGAGGTCCGGATGGTCGTCGAAGGCCTGTGCGCCGCGCGCGCGGCCCAGCGCGCCACCGCCGACGAGCACGCCGAGCTGCACGAGATCGGCGAGCGGATGCGCGAGGCCGTCTCCTCCGGCGACGTGCTCGGCTACTCCGAGCTCAACAAGCGGCTGCACGCCCTGATCCTGCGGATCAGCGGCCAGGAGATCGCCGCCGACGTCCTCGGCAGGCTGCGCGGCCAGAACGTCCGCCACCAGTTCCGCCTGGCCATGCACCCCGGTCGCCCCTCGGTATCGCTGCCGCAGCACCTGGCCATCATCGAGGCCATCCGCGCCGGTGACGCCAACGCCGCCGAGGCGGCGATGCGCACCCACCTTGGCAGCGTCATCGACGCCCTCCCCGAGGTCGACAAAACCCAATCCCGCTTCAACGCACTCTGAGATTCGGTGGTGGTGCGCTCGACGCACCAAGGCGACCCAAGCTTCAGTAAACGCGACCCACTACGGGTACGTTTCGCAAGGCAGTGGCAATTTCTTCTGAAATTGGCGGACCGCACAACGCGAGGAGAACCACGAAACGAAGCCAATTTCTGGAGAAACTGCCACTCCGCACGCAAGCAGCTCGACCCCGCGAAGCGATCCTGAAGAACCCCGTGGGGGGGTGGTGGCAGTTTTCATGAAAACTGTCAGACCCCTCGGGGTCTGTCTGTGGGGTGTACTCCCAACCCTCGACGTGGTTGAGCTGGGGTTTTGGGGTCCCGCCGTGTGGGTGGAGTGACAGTTTTCATGAAAACTGTCCCGACCCCTCGGGGGTCGTCTTGGGAGCGCTTCGCGGGGTGCTTCGGGTAGGTGCGGAGGGGCAATTTCGTCCGAAATTGGCTTCGTTTCTTACTTCTCCTCGCGTTGTGCGGCCCGCCAATTTCAAACGAAATTTCCCCTGCCTTGCGAAACGTATCCGTAGTGGGTCGCCTCTACCAAAGCTTGGGTCGTCTTGGCCGCGTTCCTTGCGAAACGTATCCGTAGTGGGTCGCGTTTACCAAAGCTTGGGTCGTCTTGGTCGCGTTCCTTTTGAAACGTATCCGTGGTGGGTTGCGTTTACTGAAGCTTGGGTCGTCTTGGTTGCGTTCCACGCTCGGGAGGTTCCGCGTGCCGCTGCGGGACGGCACCATGGGTGCACCACCGCGCCGGGGCGGTTCGGTCGCCTCCGGCGCAGTTCCCGAGGAGGCTGGCATGGCCGAGTTCCCACCCATGACGCACGTCGCCGTCACCGTCTCCGATCTGGAGCGCAGCACCCGCTGGTACCGGGCGCTGTTCGGGTCCGAACCGGTGCTCGACGAGGACGAGACCACCGGCGGCTTCCACCACACCGTGTTCGCGCTGGCCAACGGGCAGCTGTTCGGCCTGCACGCCCACCCCGGCGGCAGCGACTGCGCGTTCGACGAGCGCCGCCCGGGCCTGGACCACGTCGCCTTCGCCTGCCGCGACCGGACCGAGCTGGAGAGCTGGTGCCACCGGCTCGACGACCTCGACATCCAGCACGGCGGCATCGTCGACGCCCACTACGGCTCCGGGGTCCAGTTCCGCGACCCCGACCACATCGCCCTCGAGTTCTTCGCCCCACCCGCGTGACCGGTGCCGGGGCGCTCGGCGGAGAGCGCCCCGGCGGTGCGGTCAGGCCGGCAGCGCCGAGTAGCCGGAGGCGTCGCCGACCCGGATCTCGCTGCGGCGGCCGTCCGGGGACACCGGCACGTCGCCGGCGACGGTGACCCGGTGCATCTTGCGCGGCTGGTCGTCGTAGTCGGCGACCGCGTAGTGCTGGGTGGCGCGGTTGTCCCAGATCGCCACGTCGCCCGGCTGCCACTGCCAGCGGGTGGTGTTCTCCAGGCTCGTGACCCGGTCCTGCAGCAGCCGGAACAGCGCCTGCGACTCCGGGCTGTGCAGGCCCACGAACCGCTTCACGAAGTGCCCGAGCAGCAGGGCCCGCTCGCCGGTCTCCGGGTGCACCCGCACCACCGGGTGCTCGGTCTCGTAGAGGTCCGAGACGAACTCCTTGCGGTGGGTCTGCTGCTTGACGTCGACCCCGCCGGTCCGAGTCTCGTCGACCCGGGCGGCGTAGTCGTAGTCGTTGGTGTGCACCGCCCACAGCTCGTCGACCAGGGCCTTGAGCGGCGCGGGCAGGCTCTCGTAGGCGGTGACCGTGTTGGCCCACGTGGTGCTGCCGCCGTAGGAGGGCAGCTGCACCGCGCGCAGCACGCTGATCGCCGGCACCCGGTCGACGAAGGTGACGTCGGTGTGCCAGCTGTTGGCCTTCCCGTAGTCGGAGTCGATCGGCAGGATGTTGCCGATCGCGCGGCTGCGGGTGGTCGGGTGCGCCAGCGTCAGATCGCCCAGCAGCGCGGCGAATTCCTGCTGCGCGGTCTCGTCGAGGTGGTGCTGGTCGTGGAAGAACACGACCTTGTTGGCCAGCAGCGCGGAGCGGATCTCGGCGACGGTGGACTCGTCGAGATCACCGCCCAGGCGCACGCCGTCGATGCGGGCGCCGATGTTGGCGCCCAGCTTGACGACGTCCACGGCGGACTTCTGCTGCGGAATCGCGGTCATGGTGTCTCCTTCATCGGTGTGGGATCGACGCGCTCGTCGCGCCGACCGGTCAGCTGCGCCAGCGCGACAGGTGGCGCTCGACGGTGGTCAGGGCGTGGTTGAAGGCGATGCCCAGCAGCGAGATCGTGACGATCCCGGCGTACATCCGCGGGACCTCGAAGTTGTACTGGGCGGCGTTGATGAGGTAGCCGAGACCGGCCTTGGCGCCGACCATCTCGGCGGCCACCAGCACCAGGATCGACCCGGCCGCGGCCAGCCGGATCCCGGTGAACACCGCCGGGACCGAGGCGGGCAGCACGATCTTGCCGAACACCGCCGCCGAGCCGAACCCGAGGGAGCGCGCCGACTTGATCAGCAGCGGGTCGACGGTGCGCACCGCGCTGATGGTGTTGAGCAGGATCGGCCACACGCAGGCGAACACGATCAGCGAGATCTTCGAGGTCTCGCCCAGGCCGAGCAGCAGCACGAACACCGGCAGCAGCGCGAGCGCGGCGGTGTTGCGGAAGACCTCCAGCAGCGGCGTGAGCAGCTCGTCGGCCGTGCGGTACCAGCCGATGACCAGTCCCAGCGGGACCGCGACCAGCACCGCGATGGCGAACCCGCTCAGCGCGCGGGCGAGGCTCGCACCCAGGTTCTCCCACAGCTGACCGTCGAGGGCGAGCTCCACCCAGGTGGCCGCCACGCGGCTCACCGGAGGCAGGAAGATGCTGTCCACCAGACCGAGGCGCGGCACCAGCTCCCACACGACGAGGAACGCGAGGATCGCGGCGGAGGAGCGGGCGGCACGGCCCAGCCGAGCGCTCGACGTGCGGGTGGCGGGTCGGGACGGGGTGAGCACGTCAGCCAACGCCGATCACCTCCGGCGCGGCGTGCAGCAGCGACCAGATCCGGTGCCGATGCTCGGCGAACTCCGGCCGCCGCAGGGTGTCCTCGCGGCTGGTGTGCTCGGCGATGTCGATGTCGACGGTGTCCTGCACCTGCCCGGGGCGGGAGGTCAGGACCGTGACCTTGCGCCCCAGGTAGACGGCCTCGTCGATGTCGTGGGTGATGAACACGATCGTCTTGCCGGTGCGCTGCCAGATGCCCAGCAGCTCCTCCTGCAGGCGTTCGCGGGTCTGGGCGTCCAGGGCCCCGAACGGCTCGTCCATCAGCAGCACGTCGGGGTCGAACGCCAGGCTCCGCGCGATGGCCACGCGCTGCCGCATCCCGCCCGAGAGCTGGTGCGGGTAGTGGCCCGCGAACTCGGAAAGGCCCACCAGGTCGAGGTATTCGCGAGCCCGCTCGCGCCGCCGCGCCTTGGGCACCGAGTTCGCCTCGAGGCCGAGTTCGACGTTGGCCTGCGCGGTGCGCCAGGGCAGCAGCGCGTACTGCTGGAACACCACGCCCCGGTTCAGCCCGGGACCGGTGACGGGCTGCCCGCCGATGCGGATCTGGCCGCGAGTGGGGGAGTCGAGGCCGGCGAGCAGGTCCAGGAGCGTGGACTTGCCCGATCCGCTGGGGCCGACGATGACCGCGAGCTCGCCGGAGGCGATGTGCAGGTCGATGCCGTCGAGGGCGGTGACCTCGGGGTCGCGTCCCCGGAAGGACCGGGTGACGCCGTCGAGAACGATGTCCGTCATGAAAACCTCGTCACGGTCGGGCGAACGGGTTGAACGCGTTGGTGTAGGTGCGGGAGACGTCGACGGCGCCGGGTTCGATGACGCCGGTCTCGACGAGCCGTTGCAGCCAGATCGAGAACTCCCGCTCGGCGATCACGCCACCGGGTCCGGCGATGCCGCTGGAACGCCAGTAGCCGGCGGTCGTGGTGTCCTCGTTGCGGCCGCGCCGCCGGATGATGTCGCTGAACCGCGCGACGACCTCCGGGTACGGGCGGGTCTGCGTCCAGCGCACCGCCTGCGCGATGCCGCCGACCAGCGCGCGGGTGGTGGTCGGGTTGGCGGCGATGAAGTCCTCGCGCAGCACGTAGCAGCCCGCGCTGAACGCCCCCAGCAGCTGGAAGTCGGTGAACAGCGGGCGGATCCCGCCGTGGTCCTGAGCCTTCTCCGCGATCGCCCCGGTCATCGTCGACACGTCGAGCTGACCGGAGCGCAGCGCCTGCTCCGAGCTCACCGGCGGCACCACCACCGGTTGCACGTCGCGGACCTCGGCATCGGTGAAACCGTTGCGGCGCAGGTAGATCCCCAGCACGTCCTGGTGGTGAACGCCCACCGTGTTCATCCCGACGGACGCGCCGCGCAGATCGGCCGGGCCGCGCACCGGGCTGTCGTCGAGCACGAAGTAACCGGCGTTGGTCAGCGCGTCCGAGCCGTAGTAGGAGACCACCGCCCGGATCGGCGCACCGGCCGCGACCAGCCGGAGGATGGAACCGTTGAACGCGCCGCCGATGTCGACGTCGCCGGTGACCGTCGCCTGGATGTCCTGGGGGCCGCTGGTGGTGTTGCCGATCCACTCCAGGCGGAGGTCGCCGAGCAACCCCAGGTCGGCGGCGAGCTCGGGGAAGGTGACCTGACCGGACGACCCTTGGTAGCGCACCACCGTCGTCTCGCGCGGGGCGGCGGAGGAGGTGGCGCAGCCGCTGAGGACCGTCGCGGCGGGCACCGCGGACAGGCCGAAGCGCAGGAAGTCGCGGCGTGCCAGGGCACGCCGTGTCGAGGAAGGCACAGCTGGAGAACCCGTCTTCTAGTGGGAGCGGGAGCGGGCGCGACGCATCGGCGTCGCGAAAAGCGGTGTGGTGAGGGGAAGAACGCCGCGGAGGGGAGTCGGCGGCGGTGAGGGGTCAGCGACAGCGGGCGCTGGCGACGCGGAGGCAGTCCACGTAGCGGCGCTGGACGAGCGCGAGGTTCGCTGGCATGCCTCGAGAAAACCAGCGGCCACGCGGGGTGTCAATCACGGGGGAGGGGTATCCCGCAAAGCGGGATGGTCTTCCATATTGCTGGTCCGGCAAAGAACTTTGCTGGGTCTTAGGCTGCTCGGGCAGTGTGGTGCCTGGAGGTGGTCGGTGATGGCAGAAGAAGGCCTGACCAGGTATGACGTGGTCGTCGTGGGTGGTGGTGCGGCGGGGTTGAACGCCGCGCTGATGCTGGGGCGCGCTCGGCGCAGCGTGCTCGTCGTCGACGGGGAGGAACCCCGCAACGCGCCCGCCGCGCACCTGCACGGGTTCCTGTCGCGGGACGGCGCCGCGCCCGCGGACGTGCTGGCGGCCGGACGGCGCGAGGTGACCGGGTACGGAGTGAGGATCGTTGCCGGGCAGGCGGTTTCGGCGCACCGCGAGGGATCGGGATTCGCGGTCGAGCTGGCGGACGGGACCCGGGTGAGCGCGCGGCGGCTGCTGCTGGCGACCGGCTTGCGCGACGAGCTGCCCGACGTGCCGGGCGTGGCCGAGCGGTGGGGGCGCGACGTGCTGCACTGCCCCTACTGCCACGGCTGGGAATTCCGCGACCAGCCGATCGGCGTGCTGGCGACCAGCCCGATGAGCGTGCACCAGGCGCTGCTGTTCCGGCAGTGGAGCGAGCGGATCACGTTGCTGCTCAACGGATCCGACGCTCCCGGCGAGGAGGACGCGGCCAAGCTCGCCGCGCGCGGCGTCGACGTCGTGCCCGATCGCGTCGACGGCCTGGAGGTCGTCGGGGATGAGCTGGGCGGGGTCCGGCTGGCCGGGGGACGCGTGGTGCCGCTGCGGGCCGTGGCGGTCGCGCCGCGCATGGTCGCGCGTTCCGAGCTCGCCGCCGGGCTCGGGCTGGAACCCGTGGCGCACCCCAGCGGAGGTGAGCTCCTGCCCGCCGACGCCGACGGGCGGACCGCGGTGCCGGGCGTGTGGGTCGCGGGCAACAACGCGGACCTGCGCGCCACCGTCGTGGTCGCGGCGGCCGCCGGGGCGCAGGCAGGCGGCATGATCAACGCCGAGCTCGTCGAGGAGGAGACCGCTCGTGCCGTCGCGGCGGCGGCGTTCTCCCCGGAAGTCGAGAATCGAACCTGCGAGGTCGCCATGGGGGAGCGGCGCCACGGACTGCCGAACGAGGAGGAATCGCGCATGAGCGCGCAGGAGTGGGACGAGCGGTACGGGAGCCAGGAGCGCCTGTTCGGCGACAACCCCAACGACGCCCTCGTCGCCGAGGTCGCCGGGACGCCGCCCGGCCAGGCCCTCGACGTCGGCTGCGGGGAGGGCGGCGACGCGATCTGGCTGGCCCGCCAGGGCTGGAAGGTCACCGCCACCGACATCTCCCGCGTCGCCGTCGAACGCGGCGCGAAGATCGCCGCCGACAGCGCGCCGGAGGTCGCCGCCGACATCGCCTGGGTGCGGGCCGACCTGGCCGTCGAACACCCGCCCGCGCGCTCGTTCGACCTCGTCTCGGCCCAGTACTTCGCGCTGAAGAAGGATCGCGGGGAGGAGCCGGTGCGGGCGCTGCTGGCCGCGGTCGCCCCGGGAGGGGT
This sequence comes from Saccharopolyspora flava, assembly GCF_900116135.1. Taxonomy (GTDB): domain Bacteria; phylum Actinomycetota; class Actinomycetes; order Mycobacteriales; family Pseudonocardiaceae; genus Saccharopolyspora; species Saccharopolyspora flava. The sequence goes on along the minus strand of NZ_FOZX01000005.1, from coordinate 429,544 downwards.
GCTGCTCTACGTCGGGCACGACCCGGCCGGGCTCCCGTCCGACTCCGAGTTCGACCCCGCCGAGTACGTGCTGCCCGGCGACGTCGCGAAGTTCCTCGACGAGGACTGGGAGATCGAGGTCGACGAGATCCGCCCGCGCACCGGGGAGGGGAAGCAGGACCACCCCCACGACGTGGTCCTCAAGGCCCGCCGGGTGAAGTGAGCCTCCTACGTCTCCTAGGACGCGCTGCGCAGGCTCGTGTGGGAGCGCCAGATCTCGGCTACCTCGTGGATCGGGAGGTCGAGGGCGTCGCAGAGGCCCACGACGGTGCCGAACGCCGGGGTCGGCAGCCTGCCGGACTCGATCTTGCGCAGCGTCTCCGGGGAGATCCCGGCCGCGCCGGCGATCTCGACGAGGTCGCGGCCGGCTCGCGCGTCCCGCAGCACCTTGCCGACGCGCGCGCCGGCCTCGACCTGATCGGGGGTGAGGGGAAGGCGTACCACGACGGGAAGGCTACGGTGGTATTTAAATACCCGCAAGTGCTAGCCTGGTATTAAAATACCCGAAGACGAAGTCGTGGGAGTGCACGTGATCGAGCTCAAGACGCCGGCCGAGATCGACAAGATGGCCGTCACCGGCGCGTTCGTCGCCGAGACCCTGGCCGCGGTCGGTGAGCGGGCGCAGGTCGGCGTCAACCTGATGGACCTCGAGCACCACGTGCGCGAGCGGATCCGGGACCGGGGTGCGGAGTCCTGCTACTGGGACTACGCGCCCTCCTTCGGCGAGGGCCCGTTCCGCAACGTCATCTGCCTGTCGGTCAACGACGCGGTGCTGCACGGCAAGCCGCACGACTACGTGCTGCGCGACGGCGACGTGCTCACCGCCGACTTCGCCGTCGGCATCGATGGCTGGGTCGCCGACGCCGCCCGCACCTTCATCGTCGGCACCGAGAAGGCTGAGGACCGCAGGCTCGTGCGCTCCACCGAGGAGGCGCTGGAGGCTGCGGTCGCGGTCGCCAAGCCCGGCAACCGCATCGGCGACATCTCCGCGGCGATCGAGGCGGTCGCCTCCGATTACGGCTACCCGGTCAACACCGAGTTCGGCGGGCACGGCCTCGGGCGCACGATGCACGAGGCGCCGCACATCTCCAACAAGGGCAAGCCGGGCCGGGGTCTCAAGCTCCAGCCGGGCCTGACGATCGCCATCGAGCCGTGGTTCGCGCGCACCACCGCACGCATCATCACCGACCCGGACGGCTGGACGCTGCGCTCGGCGGACGGCTCCAACACCGCGCACTCGGAGCACACCGTGGCGATCACCCCCGACGGCCCCCGGATCCTGACTCTGCCCTGACCCGGCCCGCCCTCCTGTCGAAGCACTGGTGCGCCACACATGGTCAATAGCCGCAATTGGTTCAGTGCAAACTGAAATCAATCCGCTGAAGCGGACACACGCCGTGATCGACTCGATGGGCGAAATGGGTAAAACGCGAGGAGTGCGGTCCGGGAAATCACGGAACGATCACTGCCCGTGGTGGTCTCGGCTGGTCTCTCGTGCTAGCGGAGAGGTCGGATACTCCGAACGGGTTGCCCGTGATCGGTTGATGTTCGGGTACGTTCAAGATCGTGGCGGTCGTGATCATGTCGACCGGGGGCGGAGCCCCGCACCACGAGCGCGTGCGCGGAGCGGCGGCCTGATGTACCGCCCGCACCCGTTCAGCTGGGTCCCCGCCGAAGGCCAGCGCCACGCCACCACCGACCCCAAGCCGCGGCAGGGCTACGACGGCGTCGAGGTCCGCACCCTGTGCCTGAAGCGGGTCACCGTCGACAACTCCGACATCGGCTGGCTGTGGCCCACCTGCTCGTCCTGCAACACCGGGGCCCACGAGCTCGCCGGTGTTCCCGCAGGCGGCGAGACCGAGGAATGACGACGCCGGCCCCGCTGGGTGCAGCGGGGCCGACGTCGGTTCTCGAAGCCAGGCGCGGTCAGCGCAGGGTGCGGTGGAACAGCTCCAGCAGCGCCGCCCAGTGGCGCTCGGCTCCCGCCTCGTTGTAGGAGGCGGTGTCGGCCTGGGTGTAGCCGTGCATCGCGCCCTCGTAGACCTCGGTGCGGAAGCGCACGCCCGCGTCGGTCAGCGCCTTGTCGAGGCGCTCGATCTGCTCCGGCGGCAGCGCGTGGTCCTGGTCGGCGTGGCCGAAGTACACCTCGGCGGTGACCCGGTCGGCGAGCAGGTGCGGGCTGTCGGGCTCCTCGGTGGCCAGGTTTCCGCCGTGGAAACCGCCCATCGCCGCCACCCGCTCCGGGTAGGTCCCGGCGGTGCGCAGCGCCATCACCGCGCCCATGCAGTAGCCGGTGACACCGACCGGCTCACCGGTGGTCAGCGGGCTGTCGGCGAGCCACTGCAGGTAGGCGCCCGCGTCGCGCATCGCCAGCTCCGGGGTGAGCTGCTGCATGATCGGGCCGATGGTCTGGAAGATCTCCGGGCGCGCACCCGGGTCGATGAACTCCGGCAGCTCGAACACCGGCGTCCGGCCCGCCCGGTAGAACAGGTTGGGCACCAGCACGGTGAAGCCCTCGGCGGCCAGCCGGTCGGCCATCCCGGTGAGGTGCGGGCGCAGACCGAAGGCGTCCATGTAGAACAGCACGGCGGGGTGCTTCCCGTCGCCTTCCGGGTGCGTCAGGTACGCATCGGCCACACCGTCGGGCGTGGTGATGTCCACCGTGGTCCCGCGTACGGCAGTCATGGGCGCTGTTCCCTCCTCTGTGATTGCGGCTGGTTCGATCTAAACACCCGCTGACCCGCGCCGAGGAACGGGGACCGGCGCGCGTGCGGTATGCCGGATCTGCCGCTTGTGCAGGTCAACCACCCGTTCGCGGGTTGCGCGGCCGTGCCGATCGGCGATAGCCAGGTGGAAAGCCCCTCACCGCCCGGGAGTGCCCGCATGGCCGTGCTCGCAGTCGCCACCGATGCCGAAGAGCTCACCCTGACCGTCACCGCGCAGTTCGACGCGCCGGTGCCGCGGGTGTGGCAGGTGTGGGCCGATCCGCGCAGGCTGGAGCGGTGGTGGGGGCCGCCGTCGCGGCCGGCGACCTTCGACCGCTACGACTTCCGGCCCGGCGGCGAGGCCCGCTACCGCGTGACCGCGCCCGACGGGTCGTGCGCGCGCGGCTGGTGGCAGATCTGCGCGATCGACGAGCCGCACCGGCTGGAGTTCGAGGACGGCGTGGCCGACGAGAACGGCGTCCGCGCCACGGGATTCGGCGTCACCCACGCCAAGATGACGCTGGAGGAGCGCGGCGGTGGCGTCCGCATGGTGCTGCTGCGCACCTTCGCCTCGGTCGACCAGCTCGACCAGCAGGTGTCGATGGGCGTCGCCGAGGCGGCCCGCCGCGCCGTGAGCCGGATCGACGCGCTGCTGGCCTGATCACCGTCCACACCGGACGGTCAGCGGTCCCAGGCCTGGTTGACGGCGTCGATGATGTGCTGGTAGCCGGTGCAGCGGCAGAGGTTCCCGCTGAGCAGGGTGCGGACGTCGGCGTCGGTGGGGTGGTCCTCGGGATCGGCCGCGGCGAGGGTGAGCAGGATGCCCGGGGTGCAGAAACCGCACTGCAGGGCGTGGTGGTCGGTGAAGGCCTGCTGCATCGGGGTGAGCCCGTCGTCGGGGGTGAGGCCTTCGACGGTGGTGATCTCGCAGCCGTCGGCTTGCACGGCCAGGGTGATGCAGGAGCGGGCGGGTTCGCCGTCGACGAGGATCGTGCACGCGCCGCAGACGCCGTGCTCGCAGCCGATGTGGGTGCCGGTCAACGCCAGGTCCTCGCGCAGGAAGTCGACCAGCAGACGTCGTACCGGGACCGTCCGGTGGTGGGTGCGGCCGTTGACGGTGACGGTGATGTCCCTGGTGGGGGAGGGGACGTCAGGCATGGGTGATCTGCTCCAGGGCTCTGCGGGTGGCCGCGCGCAGGGCGGCGCGCCGGGTGTCCGCGTCGGCGTGGACGTCCTCGGGCGGTTGGACCGACTCGGCGGCGGTGAGCGCGGCGGCGTCGATCGACTCGGGCGTGAGCGGCCGGTCCAGCAGGACCCGCTCGGCTTCGGGGAGTCGGCGCACCGCGCCGCCGATGCCGAGCCCGGCCAGGCGGGCGCGGGTGACGCGACCGGCGTCGAGCGCGACGACGGCGGCGACCCCGGCGAGCGCGAAATCACCGGCGCGCCGGGAGATCTCGGCGAAACCGCAGCGGGACCCGGGCGCGAGCGGCCAGCGGGTCTCGGTGATGAGCTCGCCCCGCTCCAGCGTCGTCCGGTACGGGCCCGCGGCGAGCTCCGCGGCGGGGATCCGGCGTTGCCCGGACGGTCCGGTGACGAGCACCTCGGCGTCGAGAACCGTTGCGGCGGCCGCGAGTTCGGCCGCCGGGTCGGCGTGCGCCAGTGAGCCGCCGATCGTGCCCCGGGTGCGGATCTGGTGGTGGCCGACGTGGCGCAGGGCCGCGACCAGCAGCGGAGCGCACTCGGCGACCAGCGGGGAGCGCTCGACCGCGCGCTGCCGGGTGGCCGCGCCGATCACCAGCACCCCGTCCTCGCGGGTCAGCCCGCTCAGCTCCGGCAGCCGGGCGATGTCGACCAGCGCGCTCGGGCGGGCCAGCCGGAAGTTCATCATCGGCAGCAGGCTCTGCCCGCCGGCGAGCGGGCAGGCGTCCTCGTCGTCGGCCAGCAGCCCCACCGCCTCGGCGAGGGTGCCGGGCCGGACGTAGTCGAACGGCGGCGGTTTCACGACCGGGCCTCCTCGACGAGCCCGCGCACCACCGACGGCGTCAGCGGCGTGACGTCGACGCCGGTGACGCCCAGCGCGTGCTCGACGGCCCCGGCGATCGCCGCCGGTGCGCCGATGATCCCGGCCTCCCCGGCGCCCTTGACGCCGAAGGGCATCTCCGGGGCGGGCTCGCCCAGCTCCTCCACCACCATCTCGGGGACCTCCCGGGGTCCGGGCAGCAGGTAGTCGGTGAAGGTCGTGGCCAGCGGTTGCCCGTCCTCGTAGGGCAGGTGCTCGTGCAGGGCGCCGCCGATGCCCTGCGCGACACCGCCGTGGATCTGGCCCGCCAGCGTCAGCGGGTTGATCACCCGGCCGCAGTCGTGCACCACCGCGTAGCGCAGCACCTCCACCACGCCGGTCTCCGCATCGACCAGCACGACAGCGGCGTGGGTGGCGTTGGTGTAGCCGGCGGCGGCGTTCATCTTGCCGTCCGGGCGCGGCACGTGATCCAGACCCGGCGGCTCGTAGACCGCCCGCGCCTCCAGGCCCGGATCGACGCCCGGTGGCAGCTCGAAGGTGCGGTTCAGCGCCGATTGCGCCACCCGCGACCACGACACCGCGCTGCCCGGACTGCCGCACACCCGGAACCGGCCACCGGTGAGCTCCAGGTCCTCCGGCGCGGCTTCGAGCAGGTGCGCGGCGATGGCGGTTCCCTTGCGCCGCAACACCTCCGCCGCGCGCTCGATGGCGCCGCCGGCGACCAGCGCGCCGCGGCTGGCCCAGCTGCCCAGCCCGAACGCGGCGGTGTCGGTGTCGCCCATGACGACCCGCACCCGCTCGACCGGGATCGTCAGCGCCTCGGCGACCAGGGTGGCGACCGTGGTGTGCGCGCCCTGACCCATCGCCGAGACCCCGACCGCGACGGTCACGCCGCCGTCGGCGTCGAAGCGGACGTCGGCGGAGTCCTGGCTGCTCCAGGTGCCGGTGATGGAGAACGTCGTCGAGGCCACGCCTTCCACGTAAGTCGCGTAGCCGACGCCGAGAAGCGCTGCGGGACCGACCTTCTCGCGCTCCTCGGTCAGCATCCGCTCGCCCAGGTCCACGGCTCGTTCGAAGGCGTCGCGGTGCGTGCCGGACACCAGCCGGGCACCCGCGGCGGTCTCGTAGGGCAGGTCCTGCGGGTCGAGGATCATCCGGCGGCGCAGCTCCAGCCGGTCCACGCCCACCTCGCAGGCGATCCGGTCGACCAGCCGCTCGATCGCGAAGGTGCCCTCCGGCCCGCCGAAACCCCGGTAGCCGCCGGTCGGAGTCTTGTTGGTGACCACGCCCTGCACGGCGATCGCCTGCTGCGGGATCCGGTACGGCCCGCACAGCGACCCCACCGACACCAGGCTCGGGCCGTAGCCGGCGGGGAAGATCTCACCGGAACCGAGGTCGGTGCGCACCCGCCCGCGCAGCGCGGCGATCGTGCCGTCCTCGCGCACCGCGGCCGACAGGTCGATGGTCGTGTCGCGCGCGTGGGTGGCGGCGATGAGATGCTCGTGCCGGTCCTCGATCCAGCGCACCGGGCGTCGCAACCGCATCGCCAGCCACGGGATCAGGTACTCCTCGGGGTAGATCTCGTTCTTCTGCCCGAACCCGCCGCCGACGTCGGGGGTGATGACGCGGATGTCGCGTTCGGGCAGGCCGAGCACCGCCGAGAGCATCCCGCGCACCACGAACGCCGCCTGCGTGGAGGTCCACACCGTGAGCCGGTCGTCGCGGTACTCGGCGACCACGCCGCGTCCTTCGAGGGGTGCCGCCGACTGGCGGCGGATCTCGTAGCGCCCGCTGACGGTGCGCAGCTCGGCGAACGCGGCGTCGACCTCGGCGGTGTCCGGTTCGACCGACAGCAGCAGGTTGTCGCCCCACTCCGGGTGCAGCAGCGGCGCGTCGTCGGCGAGCGCCTGCTCGACGGTGCCGACCACCGGCAGCGGTTCGAGGTCGGGGTCGACGAGTTCGGCGGCGTCCTCGGCCAGGTAGCGGTCGTCGGCGACGACGACCGCCAGCGGGCAGCCGACGTGGCGGACCCGGTCGCGCGCGAGCGGTACGTGCCCGACCGGGCGCACCCACGGCATCCGGTCCGGCACGGCGGCCAGATCCACCTCGGCACCGCCGAACACCGCGTGCACACCGGGACATTCGGCCGCCGTGCCCGTGTCGATCCCGCGCACGCGCGCGTGCGGGACGTCGCTGCGCACGAACGCGGCCTCGACCATGCCCGGCAGCACGACGTCGGCGATGAACCGGGCGCGGCCTGTCAGCAGGCGGTCGTCCTCGATCCGGCGTGTCGACGCGCCCAGCAGCGTCGGACTCCCGTGTTCGCTCGTCTGCATCGCCCAGCCTCCCCAGCGCGCCGTGACGCCTTTCACGGCTCCCGGGTAGCCTCCTGCGGTTCTTCGGGGGTGCGCAATCCGCCGTGTGGTGAGCCCGGGGACAGTTTTAGCCAGAATCACCCATGATCAATATCCGTTTTGCCCGGACAGTTGTGGCTAAAACTGCCCCAACGCCTCAGCCGAGGGCCTTGGCGAGCCTCCGCAGGCCTTCGGCGATGGTGTCGGGGGAGAAGGTCGTGAACGACAGTCGCATCGTGGCGCGGTCCGGGTCGCCGACCTGGAAGGCCGCGCCGGGGACGAAAGCGACGTCGTGGCGCAGCGCCTCCTCCAGCAGCTCGGCGGTGTCGACCTCACCGGGCAGCCGGACCCAGACGAACATGCCGCCCTCGGGTTCGGTCCACGTCGTGCCCGGCGGCGTGATCTCGGCGAGCCCGCGCAGCAGCGCGTCGCGACGCCCCCGGTAGGTCTCGCGCAGCACCCGCACCCGCGCGTCGAGATCGGTCGTGGCCAGGTACTCGGCCGCGGCGGCCTGGTCGATGGTGGAGGTGTGCAGGTCGGCGGCCTGCTTGAGGATCACCAGCTGCCGCATCAGGCTCTCCGGTGCTCGCAGCCAGCCCACGCGCATCCCCGGCGCGACGACCTTGGAGAAGCTGCCCAGGTACAGCGACCGCTCCGGGGCGCGCGCCGACAGCGGCGTCAGCGGCTGCCCGTCGTAGCGCAGCTCGTGGTACGGGTCGTCCTCGACGAGCCAGAAGTCGTGCCTCGCGGCGATCTCGGCGATCCGGTCGCGGCGCTCGGCACTGAGGGTGCGCCCGGTCGGGTTCGAGAACGTCGGCACCAGGTACAGCAGCGCCGGGTCCTCCCGGGCGGCGATCTCCTCCAGCGCCTCCGGGTCGATGCCGTGCTCGTCGCCGGGCACCGGCACAATCCGCGCCTGCGCCAGCTGGAAGCACTGCACCGCCGAGAGGTAGACCGGCTCCTCGACCAGCACCACCGCGCCCGGGTCCAGCAGCGCCGAGGCGATGAGGCTCAAGCCCTGCTGCGAACCGGTGGTGATGAGCAGGTCGTCGTCCACTGTGGGCAGACCCTGATCGGTGAGGCGCTGGGCGGCGATCTCCCGCAGCGCCGGGTCGCCCTCGGTCGGCGAGTACTGCAGGGTGCGCGCGGCGTCGGGCTCGGCCAGGGCGCGGGCGTAGGCGGCGCGCAGCCCGTCGGTGTCGAACAGCTCCGGCGCGGGCAATCCTCCGGCGAAGGAGATGACGCCGGGGCGGCGGGTCAGCGCGAGCAGGTCGCGCACCGGGGACCCGGTGAGCCCGTCCAACCGGCGAGCGCGGGCGAGTGAGGACATGGATGCTCCAGGAAAGCGAGGGAGGTGGTGCGGATGCGGGGCGTCGGCCGCAGTGGTGCCGCTGGCGCGCTCGCCGCAATGGCCTCGCTGTTCGAGGAACCTGCCGACACCCTAGAGCACCGAACCCGCGCGGTCACCTGAATTTGGCGCGGCTCACCGGCCGGGCGACCCGAACGGACGCGTTGCGTAACGAAAGGAGTGCTTCCGGTTCGGAATCCGCACCGGTGGTGCGACGATGCGATCAGGCGAGCGATCCCGGAGGAACGCAGTGGCACTTCCCGTCCAGACCCGGATCGGACATCGCGCCCGGATCGGGTATTCGCTCGGTTCGCTGGTCACCGGCTCGTTCACCACGGTTCCCGGGCTGCTCCTGCTGCCGTACCTGACCGACACCCTCGCGGTGCCGGGCGCGATCGCGGGCGTGCTCGTGCTGGTGCCCAAGGTGTGGGACGTGGTGTTCAACCCGATCGCGGGCAGGCTCTCCGACGCGAGCCTGGTGCGCCGCGGCAGCCGACGCCCGTTCCTGCTCGGCGGCGGCATCGGCGTGGCCGTCCTGTTCGCCGCGATCTTCGCCCACCCCGGGTTCGGCAGCACCCCGCTCGACGCCGGGTACGTGCTGGTGGCGTACCTGTTGTGCGCCACCGCGTTCGGGGTGTTCCAGGTGCCGTTCAACGCGCTGCCCGCCGAGCTCACCGACTCCTACGGCGAGCGCACCCGGATCACCAGCTGGCGCATGGGTTTCCTCTCGGTGGCCGTGCTGCTCTCCGGCGGCGGCGCGCCCGCGCTCGCCCACGGCGTCGGGGGAGTGGCCGGGTACCGGGTGATGGGCGTGGCCGTCGGGCTGGTGATCCTCGTCGGCGTGGTGCTCATGGTGCTGGGCCTGCGCGGCGCCCCGGTCGGGCGGCTGCGGCCGGGCGCGCAGACCTGGCGCGAGCTGCTGGTCACGATGCGCCGCTGGCGCTCGTTCCGGACCCTGGTGCTGGTCTACACGCTGCAGGCGCTCGGGCTGGCGACGCTGCTGGCCGGGGTCAACTACGCCTCCCGCTACGTCTTCGGCGACCCGGGAGTGCAGACGTGGCTGTTCGTCGGGTTCGTCCTGCCCGCGCTGGTGACGATGCCGCTGTGGCCGCGGCTGGGGCGGCGCTGGGGCAAGCTGTGGGGGTTCCGCGCCGCCTGCGTCGCCTTCGGCATCGCCAGTCTCGGCCTGTCCGCCGCGCTGGTGCTGCCGCTCGGGGTGTCGTTCGTGTTCGTCGCCCTGGCCGGTGTCGGCTACGCCGGGATCCAGGTGTTCCCGCTGGCGATCATGCCGGACCTGATCAGCGCCGAGGAGGAGCGCACCGGGGAGACCCGCGCCGGCATCGCCGCCGGGGTGTGGACCGGGTCGGAAACCCTCGGGATGGCCCTGGGACCGGGGCTGTTCGGGCTCGTGCTCGGCCTCGGCGGCTACGTGTCCGGGGTGGACGGCGGCGTCGTCGCGCAACCCGGCAGCGCGGTCATCGCGATCCTGCTGGGCTTCTCCCTGCTGCCCGGCGTGCTGGTGATGCTCGGCTTCCCGCTGCTGCGCCGCGAGGTCCTGGAACCCTAGGAGTGCGCTCGGCGCAGGTGCCCGGCGATGAGGTCGTAGGTCTCGCGTGCCGGGGTGTCGTCCCCGCCGAGCTGGTCGTAGCCGTGATCGAGGCCGGGCAGGTCGCGGTGCTCGCGCAGCGCCCCGGCCCGCTCCAGCGACCGCGCGTAGCGCACGCCCTCGGCGCGCAGCAGGTCGAGCTCGGCGGTGATGACCACCGCGGGCGCGATCCCGGCCAGGTCCCGGTCGTTGTCGCCGTGCGCGGGGGAGGCCAGCGGGTCGGCTCCGAGCGCGCGGTCGGGCAGGTAGGAGTCGTGGAAGACCGCGCCCATCCACGGTTTCAGGAACGTCGGCTCGCTGCGGTCGCGCTCGCGCAGCTTCTCCCGCACCGGCGTCATCAGGTCCAGCGACGGGTAGTGCAGCACCTGCAGCGCCAGGTGCGGACCGCCCGCGTCGCGGGCCTGCCGCGCCACCGCGGTGGCCAGCGAACCACCCGCGCTGGCACCGCCGACGCTGAGCCGATCGCCGTCCGCGCCGAGCTCGGCGGCGTGCTCGGCCGCCCAGCGCACCACCTCGAAGCACACCTTCGGCGGGATCGGGAACGGGTGGCGCGGCGCCACCGGGTAGTCCACGTTGAGCACCGCGACTCCGGCGTGCGCCGCCAGGTAGCGGCACAGCGCATCGTCCTGCTCCGGGTAGCGGATGATGAACCCGCCGCCGTGCAGGTTCACGTGCAGCGGCCGCGTGCCGCCCTCCGCGGGCAGGTACAGCGTCGCCGCCACCGGGCCGTGCGAGGTGGGCACCTCGACGCGGCGGGTCGTGCCCGGGATCTCCGGGAACCGGGGACGTCGACGGCTGCGCGAGGCCAGCGAGGTGACGCTCTGGATCATCCGGGCGGCCAGGCGCGAGGAGGTGGGGCGCAGCAGCATGCCGCCCAACCTAGTCAACGCGAACGCCTCTCGGGAAGGCTGTCCGCCCGGTGCGCAAGTCGATCGCCCGGCGGTAGCGAGATGGTGTGAAGTCCCCGCGCGGCAACGTTTTCGATCAGAGTGCGGTGTGCGAGAGTGCCGTAGTTTTGCGGTTCATGACACCGAAGACCGCACTGACCGTCGTTGCCGGCGCCCTGCTGATCGGAGGCGGGATGAGCTTCGCCGCGGTGTCCATGTCGGGCGAACCGGCACCTCCGGCGGAGGAGCAGGTGGTGGAGCTGGTCAACCAGGCGCGGACGAGCGCCGGGTGCGGCCCGCTCACCGTCGACGACCGGCTCACCCGCGCCGCCACCGAGCACAGCGCCGACATGGCCCGGCGCGGCTACTTCAGCCACACCACGCCCGAAGGCGTCACCTTCGGCCAGCGGCTGCGCGACGCGGGCTACCCCTCGCCGGGCGCGGAGAACATCGCCCGCGGCCACACCAGCGCCGAGCAGGTCGTCGGCGACTGGATGAAGTCCCGCGGCCACCGCAAGAACATCATGGACTGCTCGCTGCGCACCATCGGCGTGGGCATCGAAACCTCCAGCCACTACTGGACCCAGGACTTCGGACGCTAGTCCTCCGGGGGTAGGACGATGTCGAAGGTCGTCCTGCTCCAGGTCCGGCCGCCGAGGTCGCGGTTGCCGGGCACGGGTGCGGTGGCCGGTTGCCGCTCGAAGCGCTTGATCAGCGAGTCCTTGACGCCGAAGACCGCGTCGCGCTCCAGCAGCTCGTCGCCCTCCACGAAGATGTGCGTCACCAGCGTGCGCAGACCCGGTGAGCTGACCATGAAGTGCAGGTGCGAGGCGCGCATCGGCGAACGTCCGGTGGCCTCCAGCATCCTGCCCACCGGGCCGTCGTGCGGGATCGGGTACGGCGTCGGCGTCAGCGCCCAGAACCCGTACCAGCCGCGCTCGTCGGTGAACAGGTGCGCGCGGGCGGCCGTGCGGTCGTCGGAGTACTGCACGTCGTAGAAGCCGTCCTCGTCGGCCTCCCACACCTCGATCCGCGCGCCCGGCAGCGGCGCGCCCTCGGTGTCGGTGACGGTGCCCTCCACCCAGCACGGCTCCCCGGCGGCGCCGCCGGAGATGTCGTCGCCCAACTCGACCCGCGGCGAGCCCTCGACGAAGAACGGGCCGAAAACCGTTGCCTCGGTGGCGTTCCCGCGCGCCTCGTTGTTCACCGCGATGGTCTGCATCGAGGCGCCCAGCACGTCGGAGAGCAGGATGAACTCCTGCCGCTGCTCGTCGGTGATGTGCCCGGCGGCGGTGAGGAAGGCGATCCCGGCCTCCCACTCGCGCTGGGTCAGCCGCACGTCGCGGATGAAGGAGTGCAGGTGCTTCACCAGCGACCGCATCACCTGCCGCAGCCGCTCGTCCTCGGTGCCGTCGAAGCTGGCCAGCACGGTGGCGACCAGTTCCTCCTCGGCGCGGCGCTGCTTGTCGGCGTCGCTGATCTCCACGTCGGTCATGAGCCCTCCGGTGCGGTTCCGGCCCAGGCGGCGGCCAGCAGCGCGCGCACGCCCTCGGCGGTGGCGGGACGGGGGTTGGACTCCGGGATCGCCGCCACCGAAAGCTCGGCGGCCTCGTCCAGGTCCGATTCCTGCAAACCGATGTCGCGCAACGCCTTCGGCGCGCCCAGCCGGTCGCGCAGCGCCACCAGCGAGGACACCGCGCCGCTGCCGCCCAGCGCCCCGGCGATGCGGGCGGCGGCCTCCGGGGCGGCGGGGGCGTTGAACGCCAGCACGTGCGGCAGCACGATCGCGTGGGTCTGGGCGTGCGGCAGGTCGTAGGTGCCGCCGAGCACGTGGCAGATCTTGTGGTGCATCCCCGACCCGGCCGAGGCGAACGACACCGCCGACAGGTAGGCGCCGTGCAGCGCCAGGTCGCGGCCGTCGATGTCCTGCGGGTCGGCGAGGACCTTCGGCAGCCCGGCGGCCAGGGTGCGCATGCCCTCGGTGGCCAGCGCCGCGTTGATCGGGTCGGCACGCGGAGCCCAGAGCGAGTCCACGCAGTGCGCGAGCCCGTTGAGCCCCGAGGCCACCGACAGCTCCACCGGCAGCGTGCGGGTGAGCTCGGCGTCGTAGACGACGGTCTGCGGCAGCACCCGGTCGTCGACGCCGGTGGTCTTGCGGGCCGCCTCGGTCAGGCCCCACACGTTGGTGGCCTCGGACCCGGCGTAGGTGGTGGGCACGGCCACGATCGGCAGGCCGCTGGTCAGCGCGATCGCCTTGGCCAGGCCCGTGGTGGACCCGCCGCCGACCGACACCAGCAGGTCGACGCCGTGCCCGGCCGCGGCGGCCCGGGCCTTCTCGGCCTTCTCAACCGGCACGTGCATGGCCACGTCGTCGTAGTGCAGGGCCACGTCGATGCCGGTGGTGATGCGGCGGGCCAGCTCGGCCTCGCGGGTCTCGGCGATGACCATCACCGCCTTCGCCTCGCGCTGCCGCACCTCCTCAGCGACGTTGGCCGCGGCCTTGCCCGCGCCGAAGCGGACCCGCTGGCCCAGCGTCCTGTGGTCGAATTCCAGGCTCACGCCTCACCTCCGGACTTGAGGATGCCGGTGAGCACGTCGGTCAGCGCCGCCGCCGGATCGTCGGCCATCCGGTGGGAGCGCCAGCACACGTGCTTGTCGGGACGCACCAGCACCGCCCCATCCTCGTGGACCTCGCGGATCGCCGCCCAGTCGAAGTACAGGTCGGTCACCTCGCGGCCGGGGCCGATCACCACCGCCTCCAGCGGCACCCCGAGCTTCTCGGCGACCTGCTGGGCGGCCTTGGCCCACGCCTGCCCGGAGATGCCGGTGAACAGGGTGAAGCGGTCGTAGCCGGCGAGGTCGTGGGTGGACAGCGTCCGCGTCGCGTCGCCGACCCACACGTGCGGCAGCCGCGCGCCGGGAACGGTGCTGGGCCGGTAGTACAGCTCCGGGTCGCGCTAGGACTCCGGGCGCGGCGAGCCGTCGGAGGCGATGGCGGTGGAGGTGTAGAACTGGCCCATCTCGACGCCGTGGGCGTTGAACTCGTAGTTCTTCAGCTCCATCGCGTGCCGCAGCGCCTCGCGCCGCTGGGCGCCCTCGGGGGAGTCGGCGGCGCGCTCGGCGATCTTGGCGCGCATCTGCTCCTCGGTGTCGCCGTCCTCGATGCCCAGGGCGTCGAAGATCTGGCCGAACTCGCGGGCGCTCTGGTTGGCCCGCCGCACGATCTGCTCGGCCACCGGTGCCCGCTCGGCCGAGTAGGTCTCCAGCAGCTCGGGGGAGGCCCAGCCGCGCAGCACCGCCGCGATCTTCCAGGCCAGGTTGTAGGAGTCCTGCACGGAGGTGTTGGAGCCGAGGCCGTTCGACGGCGGGTGCTTGTGCACGGCGTCGCCGGCGCAGAACACCCGGCCGGACTGCAGGTGGGTGGCCCACTGCTCGTTGTTGCCCCACAGCGAGTACCCGGTGATCTCCACGTCCAGGTCGTCCACGCCGAGCAGGTTGCGCACGATCTGCCGCGCCGCGTCGTCGTCGAGCTCCGGCGGCGGCCGGGTGATGTCGTAGCCCCACACGATCAGCCACTCGTCCCACGGCCGGACCATCCGCACCAGGCCGGTGCCGATGCCGCCGATGTTGGAACCGGGCTGGATCACCCAGTACAGCACCGACGGCCGGTGCGCGACGAGCTCGCTGATGTCGGCCTTGAAGGTGATGTTCATCGACCCGGCGATGTCCATCTGCCCCTGGTAGGGCAGCCCGATGTCGGCGGCGACCTTCGAGCGGGCCCCGTCGGCGCCGATGAGGTACTTGGCGCGGATGTCGTACTCGTGGCCGGTGAGCCGGTCGCGGACCCGCGCGGTCACGCCGTCGGCGTCCTGGGTGTGCGAGAGGTACTCGGTGGAGAAGCTGGTGTGCGAGCCGCGCACGGTGGCGTTCTTGACCAGGATCGGTTCGAGGTAGGTCTGCGGGATGTCGCAGTTCAGCGACGGGGACGCCAGCTCGTAGTCGGCGTGCCGGGCCGGATGGGTGCCCCAGGTGCGGATGCGGCCGATCTCGTCACCGGCGATGGAGGTGCAGAACACCGTGTCGCCCATCTTCTCGTGCGGCGTGGCCTCGGCCAGCACCTGCTCCTCGATGCCGAGGTCGCGGAAGATCTCCATGGTGCGCTGGTTGGTGATGTGCGCTCGCGGGGTGTTGGCCGTCCAGCGGTACTTGGTGACCACGATGTTGGCCACCCCGAGGCTGGACAGGAACAGCGCCGCCGAGGCCCCGGCGGGCCCGGAGCCGATGATCAGCACCTCGGTGTCGACCACGCTGGTGGTGGGCACCTCGGTGTCGGCCAAGCCGTCGTTGAACTCCATCGCTTCGGTCCTCCCGCAACGCGCCGGTTGACCCGCACGATCGCACGCCCGCGCGACCCCGGAAGCCCCGCGGCGCAAATGGTCAACACCGCGTCGCGAATGGGCAACGCGGATCCCGTTCGCCTGGATTGTGCCCGCCCTCGCGGGCCGTTCCGGCGGAAGCGAGCCGCATTGTGATCAAGATCAGCGCAGCGGCGGCGGCTGGTGAGCGGTGACCTCGGGAAGGGGGCCGGTGAAGGGCTCGACGTCGACGTGGGTGCGCTGGCCCGCGCAGCCCTGCGAGAGCCGGGAGGCGCCGACGTCCTCGGTGAGGACGTTCGGGTTGCCGTGCGCGCAGAGCTCCCGGTCCGGGTGCTGCGGATCGGGCTGCGGGTCGAACCAGGCGCCGGTGGGCAGCACCGCCACACCGGGCCGGACCCGGTCGCTGAGCCGGGCTCCCGCCAGGCACGCGCCGCGGTCGTTGAACACCCGCACCACCGCGCCGTCGGTGATGCCGCGCGCGGCCGCGTCGTCGGGGTGCAGCGTGATCGGCTCCCGACCGGCCACTTTGGACTCCCGGCTGACCGCGCCCACGTCGCCCTGCCCGTGCAGCCGGGTCGGCGGCTGGTTGGCGATCAGGTGCAGCGGCGCGCTGCGCTCCTGCGGCAGCCACGCCGGGTGCCCCGGGCAGTCGTCGTAGCCGAACGAGTCCACCGTCTCCGAGAACAGCTCGATCCGGCCGCTGGGGGTGTGCAGCCGCTCCCGCTCCGGGTCCCGCCGGAACCGCACCAGCGGCGGGTCCTCCGGCATCGCGGGCAGCCGCACCTCGCCGAGCCGCCAGAAGATGTCGAAGTCCGGCAGGTCGTGGCCCTGCTGCAGCAGCGGCGCCCGCCACTTCTCGTAGAGGTGCTCCAGCCAGCCCCGCGCGCCACGGCCTTCGGTGAAGCGCTGCCGCACCCCGAGCCGCTCGGCGAGCCCGGCCAGGATCGCGTAGTCGTCGCGGGCCTCGCCGACCGGATCGAGCACCCGGTGCATCGCCGTGAGGTGCGTGTCCCGGCGTCCGGCGCCCAGGTCCTCGCGCTCCAGCGTCGTGGTCGCCGGCAGCACCACGTCGGCGTGCCGCGCGGTGGCCGTCCAGTGCGTCTCGTGCACCACCACCGTCTCCGGGCGCGCGAACGCCCGCCGCAGCCGGGTGAGGTCCTGGTGGTGGTGGAACGGGTTGCCGCCCGCCCAGTGCACCAGCCGGATGTCGGGGTAGGTCAGGCGCTTCCCGTTGTAGTCGAACTCCGCGCCCGGGTTGAGCAGCATGTCGGCGATGCGGGCGACCGGGATGAACGCGCCCACCGGGTTCGGGCCCTGCGGCAGCGTCGGCAGCTGCAGCACCGGGCCCTCGTCGCCGACGTCGGCCATCGACCCGTAGCCGTGCCCGAAACCGCCTCCGGGGAGCCCGATCTGGCCGAGCATCGCCGCCAGCGCGATGCCCGCCCACACCGGCTGCTCGCCGCCGCGGGTGCGCTGCAACGACCAGGTGACCGTCACCAGCGTCCGCCCGGCGGCCATCCGCCGCGCCAGCTCGCGGATGTCGGCGGCACCGATCCCGCAGATCCCGGCCGCCCACTCCGGGGTCTTCGGCACGCCGTCGGACTCGCCCAGCAGGTAGGCGGCGAAGACGTCGAAACCCGTGCAGCACCGGTCGAGGAACTCCGCGTCGTGCAGGTCCTCGGTCAGGAGCACGTGCGCCAGCGCCAGCTGCATCGCCACGTCGGTGCCCGGCTCGATGGAGTACCAGCGGCCCCCGGCGGGCACGTCGTCGGCCAGCGGGCTGATCGAGGCCACCGCCACCCCGGGATCGGCCGCGGCCGCCGCGCTGGTGTGCCGGGTGACCCCGCCCGGCGACACCGACAGGTTCTTGGTCGGCAGGCCGCCGAAGGCCACGATCAGATCAGCGTGCTCGCGCACCGTCGCCCAGCTGTCGGCGTAGCCCAGCACCGCCGCCGCGCTGCCCACCACGTGCGGCAGCAGCACCTGCGAGGTCCCGAAGCTGTAGTTGTTCCGGGAGGCCGTGTAGCCGCCGAGGGTGTTGAGGAACCGGTGCAGCTGGCTCTGCGCGTGGTGGAACCGGCCCGCGCTGCCCCAGCCGTAGGAACCGCCGTAGATCGCCTCGTTGCCCGACTCGGTGCGCACCCGGTCCAGCTGCGCGGCCACCAGGTCCAGCGCGGTGTCCCAGTCGACCTCGACGAACTCGTCCCGCCCGCGCCGCGCCGTCGGACCGGGCCCGCCGAGCAGCCAGCCGCGCCGGACCGCGGGCCGCAGCACGCGGGTGTCGTGCCGGGCGATGCCGGGCACGTTGCCCAGCAGGGGAGAGGGCGCCGGGTCGTCCGGGTGCGGGCGCACCCGCACACCGCCGGCACCGTCGGACGCCGCCTGGTAGGCGCCCCAGTGCGCGGTCGTGGGCACCCACTGCTCGGACGACATCGCCTCTCCTCCCCGGGGCCGGAGACAGCTCCGACCTGCGCGATCGCGGTCGCGCCCGATGCTACCGGGGCGCGTCGAAGGTCATCGACGCCTCGGCGTGCACCTGGTCCGAGCGCACCGAGAACGATCCGTCCTCGTCGCCGCAGACCAGCACCGGATCACCGGAGAACACCGGTCGCCGCAGCCGGAACGACACCCCGGTCACCGCCCGGTGCTCGCGGGCCAGCTCCGCCATCAGCAGCACCAGCAGCGGCCCGTGCACCACCAGCCCGGGGTAGGCCTCCACCTCGCGGCAGTAGGGCTCGTCGTAGTGGATGCGGTGGGTGTTGGCCGTCAGCGCGCTGAACCGGAACAGCCGGGTCGGCTCACCGGTGAAGCGCTGCTGCCAGGGCGCGGTGGAGTCCGGGAAGTCGGTGGGGCGCAACCGGTTCGGGTTCTTCGTCTCGCTCTCACCGCTGCGGTAGACGTAGTCGACCTCCTCGGTGAGGCGCAGTCGGCCGTCCTGGTGGAACTCGCGCCGCTCGGTCACGAACGCCATCTCGCCCGAACGGCCCCGCTTGACCTCGACGCCGCCGAGCTCGGTGGTGCGCTCGGCCGGGGTGCCCAGCCGCAGCGGCTCGGCGATCGAGACCCGGCCGCCCGCGAACATCCGGCGCCGGTCCGGAACCGGCGGCAGGAAGTCCCCGTCGAGGGGATGTCCGTCCGGGCCGAGGTCGGAGTGCGGCGGCCAGGTCAGGAAGTGCACCCAGTGCCACAGCGGCGGCAGCTCGTCGACCGGGGCCGGGACCTCCAGCACGTGGGCCAGCGCGCGGGTCTGCTCCGGCGCCATCGCGTCGTGCTCGACCACCGGCCGCGGGTTCCAGTCCCGCAGGAACTCCTCCAGCACCGCATCCTCCAGCACGGTTGACCACGGGGTGACCGGTCCATCCCATCACGCCGAACCGCGCCCGCCACGGCGGAACGCGCTCACCGCAGGTACACGCGCTCCGGGTCGACGTCCTCGCGCAGCATCCGCAGCTCGTCGGAGGTCGGCGGGGTGATCGTGGCCGGCTCGGGATCCACCCGCAGGTCCCAGCCGGTGGCCGCGCGCACCTCCTCGACGGTCACGCCCGGGTGGGTGGCCACCAGCCGCAGCTCCTCGCCGACGTCGTCGCGGGCGAGGATGCCCAGCTCGGTGATGACGCGGGTGACGCCCTTGCCGCGCGGCCGGATCCCGTCGGCCAGCGCCCGGTCCGGGCCCGGCGAGGTGCAGAAGTCCAGCTCGGCGGTGAACGAGCGCGGGTCGTGGCGGCGCATCACCACGAACACCTCACCCGAGTTGGCCATGACCTCCATCGCCCCGCCCGAGCCGGGCAGCCGCACCTTCGGCGCGTGCCAGTCGCCGATCACCGAGGAGTTGAGGTTGCCGAACCGGTCGATCTGCGCCGCCCCGAGGAACCCAACGTCGATGCGCCCGCCCTGCAGCACGTAGCCGAACAGCGCGGTCATCGGCAGCACCGCCTCCGAGTCGGTGATCAGCACCGCGTCGGCGATGGTCTCCGGCAGCTGAGCCGGGTGCGCCCCGCACACCCCGGACTCGTAGACGATCTCCACCTCCGGCGCCACGGTCAGCTGCGCCAGCGACACCGCCAGCGTCGGCAGCCCGATCCCGGCGAAAACCGTGTTCGCCCCGGCCAGTTCGCGCGAGGCGACCGCGGCCAGCAGTTCCGACGACGTGATGCTCATCTGCCCCTCCTCACAGCCTGCGGCCGTAGTTGACCGGCTCGCTCCACGCCTCGCCCACGGCCAGCTCCGCCCAGCGCTGCTCGCCGAGCTTGGCGACGTAGTCGGCGTGATCGGCCGTGCCGCGCACCCACTCGTCGAGCCAGTCCCGCAGCCGCTGCGGGTCGGCGCTGATCCGCGACCACTCCCGGTAGAACGCGCCGTCGCGGTCGTAGTAGCCCTGCACGAACGCCGGGTGCGCCCCGCGCGGGCACACCACCACCGCGTCCACCGCGTGGGCCGGCACGACCGTGCGGTTGGGGTCGGAGCGGATCACCTCGTCGGCCACCACCTCCTCGACCACCACGATCGCCTTGCGCGCGGCGTAGACCGCCTCCGCCTGGATGCCGGTCAGCCCCCAGATCTGGGTGTTGCCCGCCCGGTCGGCGCGCTGGGCCTGCACGATCGTCACGTCCGGGTTCAGCGGCGGCACCACGTAGATCTGCTCCTCACCGCCGTCCGGCGCCGGGTACGGCGAGGTCACCTTGCGGATGCTGGGGTTGACCGCCGGGACGTCGCTGCCGGCGTAGGAGCGCAGCGGGTAGAACGGCAGCCGCTGCGCCCCGGCGAGGTAGCGGCAGATCATCCCGTAGTGGCTGTACTCCTCGAACGCCAGCGTCCCGGCCTCGACCCGGCGGCGGAGCTCGCCGAGCGACCCGGCGGTGGAGTTGCCGACGAACGACGAGATCAGCCTGCTCACGCAGTCCCCGGCGATGAGCTGGTCGGTGACGATGTCGGCGGTCATCCGCGCGATCGTGAGGTCGCGGCGGCCCTGCCGGATGATCTCGTGCCCGGCCGCGGTCGGGATGAGGTGGGTGAAGCCCTCCAGCGCCACGGTGGCGCCGTCGGTGACGAACTCGGCGATGGCCTCGCGCATCGAGGCGGTCTTGTCGGCCTGCGGCATCAGCGCCCCCAGGGGTCTCGCGGTGTGCACCTGAGCCTGCCACCCCGGATTGAGACAGGTCCAATACCGAATTAGTGTCAGATCAAGAGCCCGCGCGGATGGATCGAGGGGATGGGCGTGGAACTGCGCCACCTGACCGCGTTCGTCGCGGTCGCCGAGGAACTGCACTTCGGGCGCGCCGCCCAGCGGCTGCGGATGGCCCAGCCGCCGCTGAGCCAGCAGATCAGGCAGCTGGAGAAGGAGCTGGGCGTGACGCTCTTCGAGCGCAACACCCGTTCGGTCCGGCTCACCAACGCCGGGGAGTCCTTCCTGGAACCGGCTCGCACGGTCCTCGACGACGTCGAGGACGCCGTCGGCGCGGCCAGGGCCGCCGGGCGCGGCGAGCGCGGCCGGGTCACCGTCGGCTTCGCCGGGGCCTCCAGCCACGAGACGCTGCCGCTGCTCACCCGGGCGGTGCGGGCCGCGCACCCGGGCCTGGAGCTGGTGATGCGCGGCCAGACCTACGCCGACGTCGCGCTGGCCCGCGTCGCCGACGGCACCCTGGATCTCGGATTCGTGCGGCTGCCGGTGAACCAACCCGGGGTCGCCACCCGTGTGATCGAGGTGGAGGAGCTGATCTGCGCGCTGCCCACCGACCACCGGCTGGCCGGGCTCGACCGCGTCCCGATCGCCGAACTCGCCGACGAACCGTTCGTCAGCTTCCCCTCCAACGCCGGGTCGACCCTGCGGGACGCGCTGGTGAAGGCCTGCGTCGCGGGTGGGTTCAGCCCGCGCGTGGTGCAGGAGGCGCCGGACTCCTACACCATCCTCGCGCTGGTCGCCGCCGGTGTCGGGGTGACGCTGACGCTGACGTCCTGCCAGCACATCCAGCAGACCGGACTGGTCTACCGCCGGCTCGCGGGCGAACCCACCCGGCTGCGGGCCGCGCTCGCCTGGCGCGAGGACAACATCAACGCCGCGCTGCACACCGTCCTCGGCATCGCCGAAACCGCCCTGCCCACCCCGGACTGATCCGGATCCGATCTCAATCGGCCCCCGATCTCGTATTGGACGGTCGCGCGTTCGGGCTGCCACCGTTGCCGCGATCGCACCGGATTCGAAGGGGAATTCATTGAGCAGCGCGCGCACGGCGAACCGTGCCGGGGTCGGGGCCTTCATCGGCTCGACCATCGAGTGGTTCGACTTCTACATCTACGGCACGGCCTCCGCGCTGGTCTTCGACGAGGTGTTCTTCCCGGAGCTCGACGGCGCGCTGGGCACGCTGGTGGCCTTCGCGACGTTCTGGGTCGGGTTCCTCGCCCGCCCGCTCGGCGGCGTCGTCTTCGGCCACATCGGAGACCGGTTGGGGCGCAAGAAGACCCTGGTCATCACGCTGCTGATGATGGGCACCGCGACCACCGCGATCGGCCTGCTGCCCGGCTACGCCCAGATCGGGGTGTGGGCGCCGATCCTGCTGGTGTGCATCCGGATGGTGCAGGGCATCGGGCTCGGCGGCGAGTGGGGCGGTTCGGTGCTCATCGCCTCCGAGCACGCCCCGAAGGGCAAGTCCATCCTCTACGGCGCCTTCGCCCAGCAGGGCTCGCCGGTCGGCAACACGCTGAGCACCGTCTGCTTCCTGCTCATCAGCGGGCTTCCCGAACCCGCGATGCTCAGCTGGGGCTGGCGCCTGCCGTTCCTGGCCTCGGCGGTGCTGGTCGTGGTGGGGTTGTTCATCCGGCTGCGGGTCACCGAATCCCCGGCGATGGCGCGGCTCATCGAGTCGAAGCGCACCGCGAAGCTGCCCGTGTGGGAGGTCGTGCGCTCGCACCCCGGCCTGCTGGCGCTGGGCATCGGGGCCTGCACGATCGGGCTGTCGGCGACCTACTTCAAGTCGACGTTCGCACTGGCCTGGGCCACCGGCGAACTGGGCTTCGCCAAGACCGACTTCCTGACGATCATCCTGGTCGCCAACATCGCCCAGATCGTCGTGCAGCCCTTCGGCGCGGTCATCGCCACCCGGATGCGCAGCCTGTCCCGCGCGGTGACGGTGATGCTGCTGCCCGAGGTCGTGCTGCTGCCGCTGATGTTCCTGCTCATCGCCACCGGCGACTACTGGCTGGCGATGGCCGGCGTCGCCGTGGCTACCGTGCCGCACTGCCTGTACTACGCGGCGATGGCCGGCATCCTCGCCGGGCGCTTCCCCGCCGAGGTCCGCTACACCGGACTCTCGCTGTGCTACCAGCTCTGCGGCACGCTGCTGGGCGGCACGACCCCGGTGGTGGGCCAGTTCCTGCTGAGCGCGTCCGGTTCGATCAACGTCGTCATCGGCTACGCGCTGTTCCAGGTGCTGCTCACGCTGGGCTGCATGCTGGTGCTGCTCCGCCTGCCCGACCACGACGAACGCAGTGACGAACGACGCGAGGGAGGCGACCATGACCGGAGCGCGCTGGACCCGGCGTCCGGAGGGGTCCAACTGGGGTGATTTCGGCCCCGACGACACCCGCGGCCGGATGAACCTGCTGACGCCTGAGCGGGTCCGCGCCGCGGCGGCCGAGGTGCGCGAAGGCATCACGCACTCGCTGAGCCTGCCGCTGACGCTGCCGGGCGGGAACGCGTTGAACCCCAACCGGTTCCCGCCCGTGCTGCGCCCCACCCGGCGCTTCGGAGGGATCAACTTCAACTACGAGCTGCGGCAGCGCGTCGACGGCGCCACCGACGTGCTCTGCGACGACCTCGTGGTGCTGCACCTGCAGTACTCGACGCAGTGGGACTCCTTCGCCCACGCCGGTGCCCTGTTCGACGCCGACGGCGACGGGGTTGCGGAACCGGTGTTCTACAACGGGTTCCGCGCGGGGGAGGACGTCGTCGGGCCGTCCGATCTGGCCGATTCCGGGACCGCGGAGCTGCACGAGCGGACCACCTCCAGCGGCGGGCCGCTGGGCGTGGACACCCTCGCCCGCGGCGGGGCGCAGGGCTGCGGGGTGCTCATCGACCTGCACCGGCACCTCGGCGACGAGCGCACCGTGGTCGGCTACGACACCCTCGCCGAGATCATGGCCGCCGACGGCGTCGAGGTCCACGAGGGCGACATGGTCTGCCTGCACACCGGATTCGCCCAGCGCCTCATCGACATGAACGGCGACCCCGACCCGGACGTCCTGCACGGGGCCTGCCCGGCCCTGGACGGCCGCGACGAACGCCTCCTCCGGTGGATCACCGACTCCGGCCTGTCCGCCCTGATCGCCGACAACTACGCCGTGGAGCAATACCCGGCCACCCCGGCACAA
The DNA here is from genome assembly GCF_900116135.1 of Saccharopolyspora flava. Taxonomy (GTDB): domain Bacteria; phylum Actinomycetota; class Actinomycetes; order Mycobacteriales; family Pseudonocardiaceae; genus Saccharopolyspora; species Saccharopolyspora flava. The sequence goes on along the minus strand of NZ_FOZX01000005.1, from coordinate 405,845 downwards.
CCCCCGGCCCCGGCGTTGCCGCTGCACCACCACTGCCTGTTCAAACTCGGCATCCACCTCGGCGAGCTCTGGCACCTGACACCCCTCGCCGCCGACCTCCACCGCCTGCACCGCTCCCGCTTCCTCCTCACCGCCCCACCCCTCAACCTCCCCGGCGCCGTCGGCTCACCCACCACCCCCGTAGCCACCCTCTGACCCGGCCGGGGGCGCGCATTGGGGCAGTTTTAGCCATAATCACCCATGATCAATGTCCGTTATGTCCGGACAGTTATGGCTAAAACTGCCCCAATGCCCAGCGGTCAGGGCCAGGGGAGGTGGCGGTGGGAGTGGAAGCGGCGCTGTTGCCCCGTCGTGGGGTCTGGGAAGGAGAGGGAGCTGGCCAGGAGTCTCAGCGGGCGGGTGTAGTCGTCGTCGGGGGTGGGGCGGACCTCGGGGTAGAGGTCGTCGCCGACGATGGGCAAGCCCAGGGAGTTGAGGTGGACCCGGAGCTGGTGGGTGCGGCCGGTGCGGGGGTGCAAGCGGTAGCGGGCCAGCCCGCCTCGGGTTTCGAGGAGTTCGACGCGGGTTTCGGCGTTGGGTTCGCCGGGTTCCTCGAACGCCGCCAGGACACCGCGGTGCTTGACGATGCGGCTGCGGATCGTGCGGGGGAACGTCAGGCCCGGGTCGTGGGGCGCGATGGCCTCGTAGGTCTTGTCGACCCGCCGGTCGTGGAACAGCGTCTGGTACGCCCCGCGCAGCGCGGGATCGACGACGAACAGCACCACGCCCGCCGTGGCGCGGTCCAGGCGGTGCGCGGGGGAGAGGTCCGGCAGGTCGAGCTGCCTGCGCAGCCGGATCAGGGCGGTCTCGGTGATGTGCCCGCCGCGCGGGGTGGTGGCCAGGAAGTGCGGCTTGTCGACGACGAGGATCCGCTCGTCGCGGTGCAGGACCTCTAGCTCGAACGGCACCGGCGTCTCGGGCGCGACGTCGCGGTGGAACCACACGAACCCGCCCGGCCGGAACGCCTCGTCGGCGGTCACCGGCCCGTCGCGGGTGACGAAGCGGCCCGCCGCCAGCATCTCGTCGATGCGCCCGGGGGAGAGCTTGGGCAGCCGCTCGACGAGGAAGTCCCGCACGGTCGCCCAGCGCCCGTCGGTGGGCAGGTGCACCCGGACCGGGTCCAGCCCGTCGCGTTGAGGCAGGGGTGAGCGGAGCTTGCGGCGCATGGTCCGCCCAGCGTAACCGGTGGTCACAGGCTCATCTTGTAGCCCTCGTGGGAGGCGGTGAAGCCGAGCCGCTCGTAGAACCGGTGCGCGTCGGTGCGCTTCTTGTCGGTGGTGAGCTGGACCAGCGCGCACCCGCGCCGGCGGGATTCCTCGATCGCCCAGGTGAACAGCGCGGCACCGAGCCCCTGGCTGCGGTGCGCGGCGGCGACCCGCACGGCCTCGATCTGCGCCCGCCACGCGCCCTGCCGCGCCAGGCCGGGGATGAACGTCAGCTGCAGGGTGGCGACCACGGGCCCGGCGGGATCCTCGACGGCCACCAGCAGCTGCGCCGGGTCGGCGTCGATCGCCGCGAAGGCCTCCCGGTAGGGGCTGAGGTCGTCCGCGGACTCGCGGCCCGCCCCGAGCTCGTCGTCGAGCAGCAGTCCGACGATCTCGGCGAGGTGGTCCTGCGATGCGCGGCGCACCCGGTAGGTCGCGCCGCCGAGGTGCAGTTCGTCCACGGCCCTCACCCCAGCAGCTTCGCGAGGAACCAGCCGACCCGGCTGACCTTGCGGATGCGGGGGTTGCCCTCGATGCCGTGGATCTCCCACTGCTGCCGGCACTCCGGGCAGCGCCACAAGCCGATCTGGAGGGGGATGTCGCACGGATGACCGCGCCGGCCTCGTCTCATGCCCCGATCCCACCACATCGCGGCTGCGCGAGGTGGTGAAACGATCAGCGGAAACGGTGACTTCGGTCCTTACCGAGCGTGCTGGGGCGTGCGTAGCGTCGAACGCATGGCACGAGGAGTCCGGATCAGTCGCGGCACTCGCAGGCCGGGTCCTGGCACGCGTGGTTGACCGCGGGCAGCGGCGGCGTCTCGACGCGCTCGCCGCGACCGATGGTCAGCGCCGCCAGCACCCCGCCCGCCGCGCACATCGCCGCCGAGATCTGCAGCGCGGTCGCGAAACCCGGCCCCAGCGGGGCGCCGTCACCGGTGCCCGAGAGCGCGGCGACCACCGGCAGCACCGCCACCGCCAGCAGTCCCGCCAGCCGTGAGACGGCGTTGTTCACCCCGGAGGCCACCCCGCCGCGCTCGGGTCCCACCGAGCCCAGCACCGCGGCCGTCAGCGGCGCCACCGTGATCGACAGGCCCAGCCCGAACACCAGCACTCCCGGCAGCACCCCGCCCGCGTAGCTCGCCCCGGCCTCGGCGCGGGTGAGCAGCAGGAGCCCGGCCGCGCAGCCGAACGGCCCCACCGTCATCGGGATCCGCGGGCCGGTGCGCTGCGCCAGCGCGCCGATCCGGCCCGACAGCAGCAGCATGATGATCGTGATCGGCAGCGTCGCGATGCCGGCTTCCAGCGCCGTGTAGCCCATCGTCTGCTGCAGCTGCAGCGACAGCAGGAACAACGCGCCGCTCAACGCGGCGTACACCGCCAGGGTCACCAGGTTCGCCCCGGTGAACTGCGAGGACCGCAGCAGCGACAGCGGCAGCAGCGGCGCCGGGTGGCGGGCCTCCAGCAGCGGGAACACCACGAGCGCGGTGACACCGACCACCGCAGCCGTGGTGGAGATCGGGTCCCAGCCGACGGTGGGGACCTCGATGAGCGCGAACACCGTCCCGGCCAGCCCGAGCGTGACCGCCACCGCCCCGCCGACGTCGAGCCGCTCCCCGGCGTTCGGGTCGCGCGTCTCGGGAACGTGCCGCAGCGCGAGCAGGGCCGCGGCGGCGATGGGCACGTTGATGAAGAACACCCACCGCCACGACGCGGTGTCGACCAGCCAGCCGCCCACGAACGGACCCACCGCCGAGGACACGCCGGTCAGCCCCGCCCACCGGCCCACGGCCTCACCGCGGTCGTCCGGGTCGATCGAGGCGTTGATCAGCGCCAGGCTGCCCGGCACCAGCAGCGCCCCGCCCACGCCTTGCGCCAGCCGCGCTGCGATCAGCGCCTCACCCGTCGGCGCCAGCCCGCACCCCAGCGAGGCCAGGGTGAACAGCACCAGCCCGATGATGAAGATCCGGCGCCGCCCGTAGCGGTCGCCGAGCGCGCCGCCCAGCAGCAGCAAGGCGCTCAGCGTCAGCAGGTAGGCGTCGAGCACCCACTGCAGCACCCGCAGCCCGCCACCGACGTCGCGGCCGATCGCGGGCAGGGCCACGTTGACCACCGACCCGTCCAGGAACGCCACCCCGGACCCGAGGATGGTGGCCACCAGGATCCAGCGGCCGGAACGGGAGCGGAGCGCAACGGCGGTGGGCACGGCGCCGACGATAGGCCGCTACCCCGACACGGGCACGGCCAGTCCCTCGGCCGGAAGGGCCGAGGCGACGGCGTCGGGCGCGTAGCGGCGCAGCAGCCCGAGACCGAGCTGCGCGCGGCGCACCCGCTCGCGGCCGAGCCGCACCGCGGTGTCGGTGAGGTGGGTGCCGCTGGGGTAGATGTTGGGCGCGTTGCGCAGCCCGAACTTGACGTAGACCGGGGCGGCGACCCGCACGATCTCGGCGATCTCGAAGTGCCGGACGAACCCGCCCATGTCGTCGGGCGCCTCGACGTAGATGTCCAGCGGCAGGTCGGTGGCCGCCCGGATCGCCGCCAGCTGCCCGAGGCTCAGGTCGGTGGGCACGTTGTAGGTGTCGGCGCCGAGGTCCTCGGCGATGCGCACCGACGCCGGGTTCGCCAGCCCCATCTGCACGCTGATCTTGAACTGCATGTCGCCGGGCAGGTCGCCGGCCGCCCGCATCGCCGAGGCGACCTTGAGCACGCCCAGGTCGGTGATGAGCACGCTGCGGATGCCGGACTCGGCGGTGCGGCGGATGTCCTCCAGCACGTGCACCAGCTGCTCGGTCCCGCGCGCCTGCGCGGCCACGGGCGCGCCGCCGGAGGAGACCGCCATGGCGCTGGTGTCCCACCCGGCCAGCGGGCGGGCGAACAGGCTCAGCTCCACCGAGCGCGCGGCCGCGGTGGCCGACATCGCGGCCAGCTCGTCGTCGGTGAGCAGCATCCCGCCGCTGCCCTGGGAGATGCGGTGCACCAGCACGCCGCGCTGGTCGGCCTCGGCCAGCACCGCGTTGAGGACCTCGGGTCCTTCGGTGCTGGGGATCTCCACGCGGTACTGGGCGCCATCGGGGAATCTCTTGTCGCTGGTGGCCGCCGTGTCGTCGGTGGGCAGACCCAGGGATCGCAGGAAGTCGCGCGTCTGGCGCACCTTGAACACACTCCGTTCGACATTCCGAACAACGTTCGTAGAATCGTATGATCGGGATCGATCCGTGGTCAAGACAACTCGTCCACCTCGATCGACATCGGGTACGATGTTCGAAATATCGGTCAACCCCTCCGGTTGGCCCGGAGTGGAAGGAGTAGCGGCGTTGGCACGAGCGGTACCGGCGGTGGAACGGGCCTTCGACGTCCTCGAACTGTTCCTGGAGACCGATGAGCTCAGCGCTCCGGAGATCACCGCGCAACTCGGGCTGCCCCGCACCACGGTGCACGAACTGGTCGGCACCCTCAACGAGCGCGGCTACCTGATGCCCACCGGGCGCGCCACCAACAAGTACCGGTTGGGCGTGCGCAGCTTCCAACTGGGGTCCGCCTACGCCGAACGGCTCGACCTGGCCCGCGAGGGGCAGCTGGTGGCCGAGGAGATCGCCGAGCGCTGCCAGGAGACCGTGCACGTGGGCGTCCGCGACGGTGCCGACGTCCTCTACGTCTCCAAGGTCGACAGCTCGCACCCGGTGCGCATGGTCTCCGCGGTCGGCCGCAGGCTCCCGGCGCACTGCACCGCTCTGGGCAAGACGCTGCTGGCCGCGCTGCCGCGCGCCGAGGTCGACGAGCTCTACAGCGGGCAGAAGCTCGACGGCATGACCGAGCACAGCATCACCAACCGCAAGACGCTGCGCAAAGAGCTCGACGAGATCGCCGAGGGCGGCGTCGCCCGCGAGTACTGCGAGTCCAACGAGTCGGTGGCCTGCGTGGCCGCCCCGGTGCGCGACACCAGCGGCTCGGTCGTGGCCGCGATGAGCATCTCGGTGCCGATCCTGCGCTGGAACGACGAGACCGAGGCCGCCCTGCGCGACCTGGTCCGCGAAGGCGCCACCGCCCTGTCCGAAAGGCTCGGCCACACGGCGTGATCCGGCGGAGCCGATCAGGTTCTGCTACCCGCACGGCCGAGCAACGCAGCCGCTCGACCGCTCCTCAATGGCGGACGATGACCACCGGGCACTTGGAGTGCAGCGCTGAGCGCTGGCTGACCGAGCCGAGCAGCGCGCCGTAGAAGCTGCCGTGGCCCCTGCTGCCGACCACCAGCAGGTCGGCCTCGGCGGAGGCGTCGATGAGGGCCTGGGCGGCGTGCCCGTGCACCAGCTCGCGCTCGATGGTCACCTCGCTGGAGCGCTGGAACTCGTCGACGGTGTCGTCCAGGCACTGCCGGGCCGAGTCCTCGAAGTCGTCCGGCGGCATCGGGCCGCCCTCCCAGGAGTAGAACGCGGGGAACTCCCAGGCCCCGATCGCGCGCACCGTCGACCCGGTGAGCGCGGCCTGCTTGAGCGCCCAGCGCATCGCGCACTTCGAGGGCTCCGATCCGTCCACGCCGACGACGATCCTGCCGTGCTCCGTCATGACGACCTCCTGCGTTGGCTCTCGCAGCGCCTGCCCTGATCGGGCTGCCTCGCACCGGGCTCGCTCCCCATGGAAGTACGCGGAGCTGATCCCGTCCAGCCCGCGGCGTGTCGGGCCCTGCCATCCACCACCCCGTAACACGAACGGGTTCAGCGGTGTCGTTTTCGTTGTGATCGTCGATCTCGCTCCGTTACCGATGAGGCACATCCGCGCCACCGATCGACGAGGAGCGACATGACATCCAGTACGACCGGGCGGTACCTGGTCCTGCTCGAAGACGAATCGACCATCATCGGCACCCGCGAGCTGACCCGCTTAACGGGCATCCGGCCCGCCAACACCGCCGACGCGGCGGGGGCCGCACCGGGCGAGTTGTTCAGCGGCGCAGGCGGAATCGTGCTGCACCAGCTCGGCGTCGCGCTCATCGACGCCGACGAGGAGCAGTTCGCCAGCCTGCAGCGCGCCGTCGGCGAGACCGGCCCGATCGCCGGAGTCGAGGCCGAGCGCCGGGTCTTCGCCATCGGCGAGCCGACGCCGCCCGCCGACGGCGAGTTCACCTGGGGGCTGCAGGCCGTGCGGGCCGACGCCTCCACCGCGACCGGGGCGGGGGTGCGGGTGGCCGTGCTCGACACCGGCCTGGACGAGCAGCACCCCGACTTCGCCGGGCGCGACATCGTCACCGGCGCCTTCGTCGAGGGCCAGAGCGCCCACGACGGGCACGGCCACGGCACCCACGTCATCGGCACCGCCTGCGGACCGCGCACCTCGCAGGCCGGGCCGGGCTACGGGATCGCGAGCGAGGCCAGCATCTACGCCGGGAAGGTCCTCGGCGACGACGGATCGGGCTCCGACAGCGGCATCCTGTCGGGAATCGAGTGGGCGATCTCCAACGGCTGCTCGATCGTGTCGATGTCGCTGGGCTCGCCGACCGAACCCGGCGCGCCCTACTCGGAGGCGTTCGAACGGGTGGCCCGGCGCGCCCTGGAGCGCGGCACGCTGATCATCGCCGCCGCCGGCAACGAGAGCCAGCGCTCGGCGGGCGTGATCGCCCCGGTCGGCCACCCCGCGAACTGCCCGTCGGTGATGGGCATCGGCGCGGTCGACTCGCAGCTGCAGGTCGCCGACTTCTCCTGCGGCACCGTCGACAACGTCGGCCAGGTCGACCTGGCCGCGCCCGGCGTCGACGTCTACTCCAGCTGGCCCGGCGCCGAGCGCTACCGCAAGCTCGACGGCACCAGCATGGCCACCCCGCACGTCTCCGGCGTCGCGGCGCTGCACGCCCAGCAGTCACCGGACCGCTCGCGGGCGCTGTGGACCAGGCTCACCCAATCCGCCCGGCGGCTCCCGCTCCCGGCCACCGACGTCGGCGCAGGACTCGTCCAAGCCCCGTGACGGGTCGGCAGGTGCGACTGGGCGGCGGGTTCAGCGCTCGCCGCCCAGCTCGTCCTCGATGGCCCGGGCAGCCACCCGCGTGCAGTTGCCGAGGTCTTCGGCCGCGGCCGCGGCCTGGTCGAGGGCCACGTGCACTTCGGGCGGTTCGGCGCCCGCGCCGCCGCTGTCGGCGGCCAGCAGGTCGAGCTGCCGCGCCAGCCGGGCGCTCGCGGCGCTGAGGTCCAGCAGCGCGTCGCGCGCGCGGACGGCCTCGGCGGGACTGTCGGTGATCGCGCGCGTGCCCTCGTGCAGGCGATGCCCGGCGACGGTGATCATGTCGGCGGTCGCGCTGACGTTCTGCCAACTGGTCGGTTGTGGGCTCATCGGCGGGCTCCCCGGTGTCGAACACGCAAACGGTGCGATGCCCGCCCCGGAGACGGGCTGCCCTGGGACTACCCGCGCGAACCCGAGCCTGAACGCAGCGCGCGCGAGAGCAGCACCACACCCGCGGCCCGCGCGGCCACGGCGAGCCTGCGCGAGACGGGCACGGCGACGCGGCGGGCGAACACGTCGTAGCCCGATCCGACGACGTGGTCGAGGATCTCGCCGTAGAGCACCGCCGCGGTGCGCACGCACGGACGCGAATCCGGCGCCAGCAGCGCGATCCCCGGCTCGGCGGTGCGGTAGTGCGCGCGGGTGCGCGCGACCTGGTCGGCCAGCGCCCGCCGCACCGGCCCGTCGGCCCGGCCGCGACGGCGGCACCAGGCCAGCCGCTGCCGGTCCACGCCGAACACCGCCAGCTCGTCGGCCGGCAGGTACACCCGGCCGCGGTCGAGGTCCTCGCCGACGTCCCGCAGGAAGTTCGTGAGCTGGAACGCCACGCCCAGCGCCGAGGCCGCCGCCCGCGCCCGGGCGGGAGCGCCGACGGTGCCCAGCACCGGCAGCAGCTGCAGCCCGATCACCGCCGCCGAGCCGTGGACGTAGCGCTCCAGGTCGGCGCGGGTGGGGTAGTCGGTGACGGCGAGATCCATCCGCATCGAGGCCAGGAAGTCCCCGAACAGCCCCGGATCGATGGCGTGCCGCTCCACGGTGTCGGCCAGCGCCGCCAGCACCGGGTGCTCGCTGCCGCCTTCCTTCAACGCCAGCCGCAGCAGGTGCTCCAGCTCGTCGAGGCGCTCGGCGCGCAGCGCGGGGGAGTCGGGGCCGAGGTCGTCGACGATGTCGTCGACCCAGCGGGCGAAGCCGTAGAGGGCGTGCACGGCGGGCCGCCGGTGCGGCGGCAGCAGCCGGGTCGCCAGGAAGTAGGTGCGGCCGTGCTCGGCGTTGAGCGCCCGGGACCGCAGGTAGGCGGGGCGCAGAGCGGGCGCGATGCCGGCGGCGTCGAGTTCCCGGCGTGCTCCCACCACCGACCAGGCACCCGCGTCCATGGCCTGAATCTCAGCACATCGCGCCGCACCCGGTGCCGCCGGACTCGCCGCCCGGTGAACCCGGTCACGTGCGGGGACCGCCGGGGGAGACCGCATCCACAGCGGACGCCCCCGGCGGCTCTTCTCGCGCGGAATCCCCTCTGCTTTCCGCGCGCCCGTGAGCGGCTCCAGGTCCGCCCACACGAGCGGGACCCGCCCCGGGCGCGGCCATGACGCAAGATCGCGGAACTTTTTCGATCGATTTCCCGACCGGCGGCCGTGCCTGGTCAGGAGGCCTTCCGGGAGCCGCGCCCGGCGTCGGCCACGGCCTGTTCCAGCTCGGCGCGCTTCATCTTCGAGCGGCCCTTGACGCCCAGTTCCCGGGCGCGGTCGTCGAGCTCGGCCTTGGTCAGCTCCGAGAGGTCTTCGGAAGGCTTCGGGGCCCGGCCCTTGCGGGCCTCGTCGACGCTGCGCCGCAGCGCCTCGGTGAGGTCGATGACGTCGGTGGGCTGCGGGGGTGCCTCGGCGGCCTGCACCTCGCCGCCGCGGGCCTTCTCGGCCAGCAGCTCCTCGACCCGCTCGGTGTAGGTGTCGGAGTAGGACTCGGGATCCCATTCGCCGCTCATCGACTCGATGATCGTGGTGGCCATCCGCAGCTCCTTGTCGGAGGGCTCGGCCTGCTCGGGCTGGTCGCCGACGAGGTCGGCCGGATCGCGGATCTCGTCGGCGAAGTACAGCGTGTTCAGCGCCAGCACGTCGGTGTCGGCGCGCACCGCGGTGAGGTACTGCTTGCCGCGCAGCACGAAGGTGGCGATGCCGGCCTGCCCGGTCTCCTGCATGGCGCGGCGCAGCAGGTTGTAGGGCCGGAAGTGCTCCTTGGAGTTGGGTGCCAGCCAGTAGGTCTTCTGGAAGTGCACCGGGTCGATCTCGGTGAGGTCGACGAAGGTCGAGATGTCGATGGTGCGCGAGCGGCCGGGCGCGATCTCGTCCAGTTCGGACTGCTCGACGGTGATGATCCCGTCGCCGTGCTCGCGGCCCTTGACGATGTCGTTGTAGCCGACCTCGTCGCCGGTGGTCTCGTTGACGCGCTTGTAGCGGATCCGGTCGGTGGTCCCGCGCTGGTACTGGTGGAACTGGATGGTGTGGTCCTCGGTCGCGGCGTAGAGCCCGACCGGGATGGTCACCAGGCCGAAGTTGATCGACCCGGTCCAGATCTTGCGCGGCATGGCGTGCTCCCCTCGCCGAGCGCCGGCGTCGCCACCTCCCACGATGCGGTGAGCGCGGGAAGATCGCAGACCTAGCGCCCCAGACGGTGGGTGCCGTCGGGCAGGCGTCGGGTGCGGCCTCGGCGCGCCAGCAGCTCCAGCAAGGGAACCGCGACCCGGCGCGAGGTGTCCAGTGCCCGCTTGGCCTCGCTGAGCGTGAAGGGCTCGTCGAGCTCGGCCAGCCGGGGCAGCGCGGCCTCCTCGGCGTCGGGCAGCAGGGCGAGGCCGGGCGCGAGCCGCAGCAGCGCCCCGGTGCGCTCGGCGGCGGCCAGCTCGCGGTCGCCGAGGCCGAGTTCGGCCAGCTCCTCGGCCGTGGGCGCCCGGAACGGGTGTTCCCGCAGCCTGCCGCGCAGCACCTCCACGGCCCGCGTCACCGCGTCCGGCAGGTCCGAGCCGCCGCCGAGGCGACCGCGGTGGAGGGCGATTCCGGCTTCGGTCGCGATGCCGGGCAACAGCTCCGGATCGGGCAGGTCCAGGGCGCGCAGCGCGGCCCCGGTGGTCATCCCGTCGTCGAGCGGGTGGGTGCGCCGGTGCTCGGCGAGCGCGTCGCGCAGCCGGGCGGCGAGGTGCGCGCGGTGCTGCGGGGACAGCAGCCACGGGCCGTCGCCGGGCGGGGTGGCGCCCATCGCGGCGAGCTCGTCGGCCCGCACCAGGCCGCGTCGCCGGAGTTCGTCGGCCGCGTCGGGGGTGCCGTCGAGCCGGTCGAGCTCGGCGGCCCGCGCTCTGGCGGCGCCGCGTCGTCGCAGCTCGGGCGGGCGGACGTCGAGGACCGTGACGCCCGCGCGGACTCGGTGCTCGCCGGGGTCGCGCAGCAGCGCCCGGTCGCCGATCCGCAGCGGCAGCGGTTGCCGCAGCGTCAGCCGCGCGGTGTCGGCGCCCAGCGGCCGGACGTGGACCGGCACCGCTGCCGAGCCGATGTGCAGGGTGAGCCGCTGCGGCAGCGCGGCCGGTTCCCGCGCGGCCGGGGGCCGCACGCGCACGTCGAGGACGTCGGTGGTCAGCCACCGGCCGGGGGTGATCAACGCGTGCCCGCGCCGGAGCCCGTCGAGGTCGACGCCGCGCAGGTTCACCGCCACCCGCGCGGGCGCCGACAGCGACTCCTCGGCCGAGCCGAGCGCGTGCAAACCCCGGATCGTGGTGTCCAGACCCGACGGGGTCAGCCGCAGCCGGTCGCCGACGCGCAGCGTGCCGCCCTGCAGGGTGCCGGTGACGACCGTCCCGGCGCCGCTGATGGTGAACGCGCGGTCGATCCACAACCGCACGTCGGCGTCCGGATCGGCCGGGGCGAGCCGGTGCAGCATCGCGTCCAGCGCTTCGGCCAGTTCCCCGATTCCCCGCCCGGTGCGGCCGCTGACCTGCACCGACGGCAGGCCGTCGAGGCCGGTGCCGCGCAGCCGGTCGCGGGCCTGCTCCAGCGCGGGCCCGGGGTCGGCGAGGTCGCTGCGGGTGATGACCAGCAGCCCCTCGGACACGCCCAGCGCGTCCAGCGCGTCGCGGTGCTCGGTGGACTGCGGCATCCAGCCCTCGTCGGCGGCGACGACGAACAGCGCGGCCGGGACCGGGCCGACCCCGGCGAGCATGTTGGTCACGAACCGCTCGTGGCCGGGCACGTCGACGAACGCCACCGAGCAGCCGTCGGGCAGCTCGGTCCAGGCGAAGCCGAGGTCGATGGTCAGCCCCCGGCGGCGCTCCTCGGCCCAGCGGTCGGGTTCCATCCCGGTCAACCGCCGGATCAGCGTCGACTTGCCGTGGTCGACGTGCCCGGCCGTGGCCACCACGCGCATCGGCACCTCCCGCTGGTCGTCGGGTTAGTGGGCGTCGAGCACCGCGCGGCGCAGCGCCTCGTCGTCGGCCGGGTCGAGGGCGCGCAGGTCCAGCAGGCAGCGGTGCCGCTCCACCCGGGCCATCACCGGGGGAATGCCGAGCCGCAGCTGCTTGGCGAAGCGGACCGGCAGCGCCACCGCCGCGCTCGGCAGGTCCACCCCGGGCGCCCCGCCACCGCCGACGGTGGCCCGGGACTCGACGGCCTCGGCGGGGATTCCGGCGGCGGCCAGCGAATCCGCCAGCGCCGCAGCGCGTTCCGGCAGCCCGGTGCGGTGCAGGGACTCGGTGACCGGCGGGCGGGGACCGCGCACGGTCGCCTCCAGCGCGGCCAGGGTCAACTTGTCGACTCGCAGCGCCCGCGCCAGCGGGTGGCGGCGCAGCCGGTGCACGATCTCGGCGCGCCCCAGCAGCAGTCCGCACTGGGGGCCGCCGAGCAGCTTGTCGCCGCTGGCGATGACGAGATCGGCGCCGTCGGTCAGGGTCGTGGTGGCGTCGGGTTCGCCGGGCAGCGCCGGGTCGGGGCGCAGCAGCCCGGAACCGATGTCGGCCACGACGGGGACGTCGAGGTCGCGGAGTTCGGCGACCGGGACCTCGGCGGTGAAGCCGCTGATCACGAAGTTCGACGGGTGGATCTTGAGCGCGAACCCGGTGTCCGGGCCCAGAGCCGCGCGGTAGTCGTCGAGCCGGACCCGGTTGGTGGTGCCGACCTCGTGCAGCCGCGCCCCGGTGGAGGTGAGCAGGTCGGGGATGCGGAAGCCGTCGCCGATCTCGACCATCTCGCCGCGCGCCAGCACGATCTCGCGCCCGGCGGCCAGCGCGGTCGCGGCCAGCGCGAGTGCGGCGGCCCCGTTGTTGACCACGTGCGCGGCCTCCGCGGCCGGCACCGCCTCCCGCAGCGCGGCCACGGCCGAGGCGCCGCGCGGACCGCGCTCGCCGGAGTCGAGGTCGAGTTCCACGTCGGTCGTCCCGGCCGCCACCTCCAGTGCCTCCCGGGCGGCGGCCGACAGCGGCGCGCGGCCGAGGTTGGTGTGCAGCAGCACCCCGGTCGCGTTGAGCACCCGCCGCATTCCGCAGGCCGAATCCGGCAGGGCCGCAACGGTGTCGGCCACGACCCGGGTCGGCGGGATCAGCCCGTCGCGGGCCCGCTGCGCGACCTCCCGCACGGTGCGCACCACCCGCTCGTGCCCGAGTCGCCGCACGGCGGCGGCGACGCGCGGATCGGCCAGTACCCGATCGGTGCCCGGAACCTCACGCCGACGATCACCCATGGTTCCCACCGTAGGAACCCGAGTCCACCTCCGCCTGTCCACAGAGGGCGGTTTGCCGGGATCATGCGGAATGCGGACTAGGTGTTTCCCCAGTGATCGGCTGTTCCGGTTCCGCCGAAATCGGTGACATGGGCGCGAATCCGGGGGATATTGGGATCTCGGCCGGGTAGACCTTGACAACATCCATTGACAACGTGGTTAGGCTTTCGCGCATGGCTGGCGCAGCGTGGCAGGCGGGTTCGCAGTGGCTCGACACCGAGGACGGTGTCCGCCTCGCCGTGCACGCGCACGGCCCCGAAGGCGCCCCGACCGTGCTCGCCGTGCACGGGTACCCGGACAACCACACCGTCTGGGACGGCGTCGTCGCCGCGCTGTCGGACCGCTACCGGGTCGTCACCTACGACGTGCGCGGCGCCGGTGAGTCCGGCCGCCCGAGCGGCACCGACGGCTACCGCATCGACCGGCTCGCCGACGACCTGTTCGCCGTCGCCGAGGCCGTCAGCCCGGATCGCCCGGTGCACCTGCTGGCCCACGACTGGGGATCGGTGCAGTCCTGGCACGCCGTCACCGACCCGCGCGCCGCCGGCCGCATCGCCTCCTACACCTCGATCTCCGGTCCCTGCCTGGACCACTACGGCCAGTGGCTGCGCGACAAGCTGCGCCCCGACCTGCGGGACCTGCGGGAACTGGCCACGCAGCTGGCCTTCTCCGCCTACATCGCCTTCTTCCAGCTGCCCGCGCTGCCCGAACTGGCCTGGCGCAGCGGCATCATGCCCAAGCTCATCGCCCACCTCGAACGGCTCGACCCCAAGTCCGCCGCCGCGCCCACCCGGCCCGACGTCGCCGACGGCGTGCACGGTCTGGAGCTCTACCGCGCCAACGCCGGACGCCTCGGTGAGCCCGCGCAGCGCCGCACCTCGGTCCCGGTGCAGGTCCTGGCACCCACCGGCGACCCGTTCGTCTCCGCGCCGCTGCAGACCGAGGTCGACGCGCTCGCCGAGAACCTGCGGGTGCGGCACCTGCCCGGCGGGCACTGGCTGCCCCGCAGCCGCCCGGAACTCGTCGCGCGCTGCGCCGCCGAACTCGTCGACCACGTCGAAGGCGGTGAGCAGACCCGCGGTCTGCGCCGCGCCCGGGTCCGGCCCGGACGCGGCGAGTTCGCCGACCAGGTCGTCGTCATCACCGGCGCCGGCAACGGCATCGGCCGCGCCACCGCCCGCGCCTTCGCCCAGGCCGGTGCGCACGTGGTCGCCGCCGACGTCGACCGCAAGGCACTCGAGGCCACCGCCGAGGAGCTCGGCGAAGCCGTCAGCACCCACCAGGTCGACGTCTCCGACCGGGCCGCCATGACCGACTTCGCGCTGGCCGTGCACGCCGAGCACGGCGCCCCCGACGTGGTGATCAACAACGCCGGGATCGGGCTCGCCGGGGCGTTCCTGGACACCAGCGCCGCCGACTGGGAGGACGTCATCGACGTCAACCTGTGGGGCGTCATCCACGGCTGCCGCCTGTTCGGCAGGCAGATGGTCGAGCGCGGCGAAGGCGGCCGCATCATCAACGTCGCCTCCGCCGCGGCCTACCTGCCCTCGGCCGTGCTCCCCGCCTACAGCACCACCAAGGCCGCCGTCCTCCGGCTCAGCGAGTGCCTGCGGGTGGAGCTCGCCGGCGACGGCGTCAAGGTCACCGCCGTGTGCCCGGGACTGGTCAACACCGGCATCACCACCCGCACCCGCTTCGCCGGGCTCGGCGAGGCCGAGCAGGCCAAGCGCCGCCGCGCCGCCACCGAGCTCTACCAGCGCCGCGACTACGGCCCGGAACGCGTCGCCGAGCAGATCCTGCGCGCCACCCGCCGCGCCCCGGCCCTGGCACCGGTCACCCCCGAGGCCAGAGCGGGACTCGTGCTGTCCCGGTTGACCCCGAAGCTGCTGCGCGCCGCGGCCCGAGCCGACCTGATGCCGAAGTAGGGAGGTGCACGTGACCGAGACCGACCCCGGTGAGCCGGACCGAGTGGCGCTGCACGCCCGCGACGTGGAGTTCGACTGGTCCCAGCTGCCGATGCACTGGATCCCCGGCGAACCCTTCGCCACCCACTGGATCAACTTCCTGCACCTGGTGCTGCCCGAGGGCGAGCGCTGGTTCGTGGAGGTCTTCAAGCAGGCCCTGCCGCTGATCAGCGACGACCGGCTGGCCGAGGACGTGCGCGGCTTCGTCGGCCAGGAGGCCATGCACGCCGAGTCCCACCAGGGCGTGGTCGACCACTTCGACGCCCACGGCCTGGACACCCGCCCGTTCGTTGACCAGGTCCGCTGGATGTTCCGCACGACGCTCGGCGACCGCCCGCTGCGCGGCAAGCGCGCCGAGTCGTGGCTGGTGCAGCGGCTCGCGCTGATCGCCGCCATCGAGCACATCACCGCGTTCCTCGGCCAGTGGATCCTCGACGCCGAGGAGCTCGACGTGGCCGGGGCCGACCCGACGATGCTGGACCTGCTGCGCTGGCACGGCGCCGAGGAGGTCGAGCACCGCGCGGTGGCCTTCGAGGTCTACCAGCACGTCCACGGCCGCTACCCGCAGCGCTGCCTGTCGATGCTGCTGGCCGCGGGGGTGCTGACCGTGCTGTGGGTGCGCGGGCTGCGGTTCCTCATGGCCTCCGACCCGGTGCTGCGCGGCAAGCGCAAGCCCCGCTGGCGCGACTTCCTGCGCAGCGGCCGCCTCGGGCTGACCCCGAGCTACCGGCAGCTGCTGGCCGCGTTGCCCGCGTACTTCCGGCCCGGCTACCACCCGTCGCAGCACGGCTCGACCGCCCGGGCCGTGGACTACCTGGCGACCTCACCGGCGGCGTTGGCGGCGGGGCAGTAGATGACCGTGGAACTGCCGAGGTCCCTCGACGGCACCGGACCGGATCGGCTCATGGGCGTGGTGCACCGGCTGGTCGGCGGCGTGGAGTGGCTGCACCGCAACAGCCGCCGCGACGCGACCCCGCCGCGCCCGGTCCACCGCGACATCCCGCTGGTCATCACCGAGATCCGCGACGAGGCCGACGGCGTGCGCAGCCTGCGGCTGACCCGCCCCGGCGGCGGGCGGTTGCCCGCCTGGCAGCCGGGCGCGCACCTGGACGTGCTGCTGCCCTCGGGCCGCAAGCGCCAGTACTCGCTGTGCGGGCCGCCCGGCGAGCGGTCGCACTACCGGATCGCGGTGCGACGGCTGGACGGCGGCGCGGGCGGGTCCCGCGAGATCCACGACGAGCTCGCCGAAGGCGACCGGATCGTCGCGCGCGGGCCCCGCAACGCCTTCCCGTTCGTCAGCGGGCGCTCCTACCTGTTCGTGGCAGGCGGCATCGGCATCACCCCGATCCTGCCGATGGTGCGCACCGCGATGGCCCGCGGCGCCGACTGGCGGCTGGTCTACGCGGGACGGTCCCGGGCGTCGATGCCGTTCCTGGCCGAGCTCGCCGAGCTGCCCGCCGAGCGGGTCTGGATCCGTCCCGACACCGAGTTCGGCATCCCCGCGGCCGGGACCGAACTGCTCGACCACGCCCCGGCCGGGGCGGCGGTCTACGCCTGCGGGCCGGTCCCGATGATCACCGCGCTGCGCCTGGCGCTGCCCGGCAGCGCCGCGAAAGGCCTGCACTGGGAGCGGTTCTCGGCCCCGCCGATCGTCGACGGGCGCGACTTCACCGTCGAGCTCGCCCGCAGCGGCCGCACCGTCGAGGTCCCGGCCGGGCGCAGCGCGCTGGAGGCCGTCGGCGAGGTGCTGCCCGAGGTCGCCTACTCGTGCCGGCAGGGCTTCTGCGGCACCTGCCACGTCCCGCTGCTCACCGGCGAGATCCGCCGCCGGAGCCGAGCGCGCGGCGGCGACGTGGCCCTGTGCGTGGATCGAGGGCGGGGGCACATCGCCGTCGATCTGTGAAAGACCCCGGTTCGGGGGGACCGGAGGGGAGGCGGTGTAGCCCGGTTGCGGGGTGTGACCGGGCTACACCGCGACAATCAGCCGCGCTGGGAGGAAAACCGCTTCCCGCCACCGCAGGTCGCGCCGTAGTGTCGGGCGGGAGCGATCTGGGAGGACGCGGTGGAACTCGAAGGCGCGCAGGAGATCACCTCGACCGACGAGCTGGCGGAGATCGTCGGCGAACCGCTGCAGCGGGTCCGGGACAAGCAGCGCCCCGCGCTGCACCCGCTCGACGTCGACTGGCTGGCCGCCTCGCCGTTCTGCCTGGTGGCCACCTCCGACGAGCGGGGACGCTGCGACGTCTCCCCGAAGGGCGACCCGGCCGGGTTCACCCTCGTGCTCGACGAGCGCACCATCGCGATCCCGGAACGGCCCGGCAACCGGCGCGTCGACGGGTTCCGCAACGTGCTCGCCAACCCGCACGTCGGACTCGTCTACTTCATCCCCGGCCGCGGCGACACGCTGCGCGTCAACGGCCGGGCCCGGCTGCTGCGCGACGCCCCGTTCTTCGACCGGATGGTCGTCAAGGGCCACCGGCCCAGCGTGGTGCTGCTGGTGGAGATCGAGGAGGTCTTCCACCACTGCGCCAAGGCGTTCCTGCGCTCCGGGCTGTGGGAACCCGAGACCTGGCGCCCCGACGCCGTGCCGTCCCCGGCCCGCATCGCCAAGGACCTCACCCGCCGCGACGACTCGCTGGCCGAGCTGGAGCGGTACTACTCCGACGAGCGCTTCCGCTCGATCCTCTACGACGCCCAGGCCTGATCGCGCGCCGCGTCGCGGAAGCGCGCCGGGGTGAGCGCGTAGTAGCGGCGGAACCAGCGGGTCAGGTGGCTCTGGTCGGCGAAACCGGACTCCACCGCGGCCTGCGCCGGGCTGCTGCCGGACTCCAGCAGCCTGCGCGCGTGCCGCACCCGCAGCTGCCGCTGGTACTCGCCGGGCGTGAGCCCGTGCAGGTCCCGGAACGCGCGGTAGAGCGCGAACCGGCTGCGGCCGCTGATCTCGGTCAGCCGCGCGGTGCCGATGTCCTCGGCGAAGTGCTCGTGCAGCAGCTCCCGCACCTGCCGCAGGCCCTCGTCCTCCCGCCGCGTCTCCGGCGCCCAGCCCGGGGGAGCGGCGGTGACCGCGCCCAGCCGCACCATCGCCCGCACCGCGGAGTGCAGCGCCTCGTCCTGGGCGAGCGCGCTCTCCCCGCCCACCAGCGCGTCGTGCACGCCCCGCAGCGCCGAGGCCAGCGCGGCGTGCAGGTCGTAGCGGTGGTGTTCGAAGTGCGCGCGCATCACCTCCACCGGCATCCGCGCCGAACGCCGGTAGGACACCCACTCCTGACTCATGCCCCCATTGTTCCCGGTCGCCGGAGGGACCGAGCGCACCAGCGTTCAAGACCAAGTGCCGCCGCCGCGTCTGAGATGAGCGCATGGCACAACAGACGAAGATCGCCGTGGTGGTGCGCGACGACCTGGCCGGGTGGCAGCGGGTCAACGTCACCGCCTTCCTGGCCAGCGGCATCACCGCCGCCCACCCCGAGCTCATGGGCGAGGACTACGTCGACGCCGACGGGCGCGAGTACCTGCCGCTGCTGGGCCTGCCGGTGCTGGTCTTCGCCGCACCGGCCGAGGACCTGGCCCGCAGCCACGCCCGCGCCGTCGGCCGAGACCTGCCCACCGCCGTCTACTCCGAGGGCATGTTCAAGACCGGCAACGACGCCGACAACCGCGCCGTGGTCGCCGAACGCCCCACCGACGAGCTCGACCTCGTCGGATTCGCCGTCCACGGACCCCGCAACGCCGTCGACAAGATCTGCAAGGGGCTGTCCCTGCACCCCTGAGGTTTGCGAGATCCACAGGCCGGGTAACCGGTCGGCATGGCGGCCACGTGGCTGAACTGGCCGGTGCTGCGGCAGCTCACCGGCCCCGACCGGCTGGCCCGGGGACCCGCGGCCCGGTCCCGGCGCACCGACGAGATGCGGGCGCGCACCAGCGACGCCGACGAGGTCACCCGCTCGGTGTGCCCGTACTGCGCGGTGGGCTGCGGCCAGCGGACCTACACCTCCGGCGGCCACGTCACCCAGATCGAGGGCGACCCGGACTCGCCGATCAGCCGCGGCCGGCTGTGCCCCAAGGGCTCGGCCAGCCGCGAGCTGGTCACCTCACCGCTGCGCGAGACCCGCGTCCGCTACCGGCGCCCGCACGGCACCGAGTGGGAGGACCTCGACCTGGACACCGCGCTGGACATGATCGCCGACCGGGTGCTGGCCACCCGGGAGCGGACCTGGGAGGACGCCGACGCCGACGGCAGACCGCTGCGGCGCACGATGGGCATCGCGAGCCTCGGAGGAGCGACCCTCGACAACGAGGAGAACTACCTCATGAAGAAGCTCTACACCGCCCTCGGCGCGATCCAGGTCGAGAACCAGGCGCGCATTTGACACTCCTCCACGGTGCCCGGTCTGGGCGCCTCCTTCGGGCGCGGCGGCGCCACCACCTTCCTGCAGGACCTCGCCGAATCGGACTGCGTCCTCATCCAGGGCTCGAACATGGCCGAAGCCCACCCGGTCGGGTTCCAGTGGGTCGTGGAGGCCCAGGCGCGCGGCGCCACCGTCATCCACGTCGACCCGCGCCACACCCGCACCTCGGCGCTGGCCGACCGCCACCTCGCGCTGCGCGCCGGAAGCGATATCGCGTTCCTGGGCGGGCTGATCAACCAGGTGCTCACCCGCGAGGCCCACTTCCACGACTACGTCGTGCACTACACCAACGCGGCGATGATCGTCGGCGAGGACTTCCGCGACACAGAGGACCTCGACGGGGTGTTCTCCGGCTTCGACCCCGACGCGGGCAGCTACGACACCACCACCTGGCAGTACCGGGGCAGCGAAGCGGTCCCGCCCGTCGGCGGGCACGGAACCGAGGAGGCACCCAGCACCGCCCACGGCCGGGAGCGGCAGAGCAGCCGTCCCGAGCGCACCGGATCCAGCGGGCCGGTCTACCACGGCCACCCCGACTCCGACCCGACGCTGCAGCACCCGCGCTGCGTGTTCCAGCTGCTCAAGCGGCACTACGCCCGCTACACCCCGGAGGTGGTGGAGGAGATCTGCGGCATCTCGCAGGAGGAGTTCACCTGGGTCGCCGACCGGCTCATCGCCAACTCCGGCCGCGACCGCACCTCGGCCATCGCCTACGCCGTGGGCTGGACCCACCACACCGTCGGCGCGCAGTACATCCGGGCCGCCTCGATCCTGCAGCTGCTGCTGGGCAACATCGGCAGGCCCGGCGGCGGCATCCTCGCGCTGCGCGGGCACGCCAGCATCCAGGGCTCCACCGACATCCCGACGCTGTTCAACCTGCTGCCCGGCTACATCCCGATGCCGCACGCCCACACCGACACCGACCTGGAGTCGTTCGTCGCCGACGACGAGAACGCCTGCGGCTACTGGGCCAACATCCGCTCCTACCTGGTCAGCATGCTCAAGTCCTGGTGGGGCGAGCACGCCACCGCCGACAACGACTTCTGCTTCGACCGGCTGCCCCGGCTCACCGGCGACCACGGCACCTTCCAGACCGTGCTCGACCAGATCGAGGGCCGCTGCCCGGGCTACTTCGTCATCGGTGAGAACCCCGCGGTCGGCACCGCCAACGCCCGTCAGCAGCGGATGGGGCTGGCCAACCTGGACTGGCTGGTGGTGCGCGACCTCAACATGATCGAGACCGCCACCTTCTGGAAGGACGGCCCCGAGATCGAATCCGGGGAGATGCGCACCGCCGACATCGGCACCGAGGTGTTCTTCCTGCCCGCGGCCGCACACACCGAGAAGGACGGCACCTTCACCAACACCCAGCGGCTGCTGCAGTGGCACCACAAGGCCGTCGAACCCACCGGTGATCAGCGCAGCGACCTGTGGTTCTTCTACCACCTGGGCCGCCGCATCCGGGACAAGCTCACCGGCGAGACCGAGCGCGACCGCGCCGTGCTGGAGCTGACCTGGGACTACCCGACCCACGGCGAGCTCGACGAGCCCAGCGCCGAGGCCGTGCTCGCCGAGATCAACGGCTACGACGCCGACGGCCGGCCGCTGTCGGCCTACCCGCAGCTGCGCGCCGACGGCTCCACCTCCTGCGGCTGCTGGATCTACTGCGGCGTCACCGCCGACGGCGTCAACCAGTCCGCCCGCAGGAAACCCGGCGACCAGCAGAGCCGGGTCGCGCCCGAGTGGGGCTGGGCGTGGCCGGCCAACCGCCGCATCCTCTACAACCGGGCCTCCGCCGACCCGGACGGCAACCCGTGGAGCGAGCGCAAGGCCTACGTGTGGTGGGACGCCGAGCGCGGCGAGTGGACCGGCCACGACGTGCCCGACTTCGACAGGGACAAGCGCCCCGACCACCGGCCCGCCGACGGCGCCGTGGGACCGGAGGGCATCGCCGGGACCGAACCGTTCATCATGCAGAGCGACGGGCGCGGCTGGCTCTACGTGCCCGCCGGGCTGGTCGACGGCCCGTTCCCGGCGCACTACGAACCCCAGGAATCCCCGGTCGCCAACCGCCTGCACCCGCACCAGCAGCGCAACCCGGCCCGCCAGATCCACTCCCGCCCGGAGAACCGCTATCAGCCCAGCGGCACCGAACCCGGCAGCGAGGTCTTCCCGCACGTGTTCACCACGTTCCGGCTCACCGAGCACCACACCGCCGGGGGCATGAGCCGCTGGCTGCGGCACCTCTCCGAGCTCGCGCCGGCGATGTTCCTGGAGGTCTCCCCGCAGCTGGCCGCCGAAGCGGGCCTGACCCACGGCGACTGGGCCACCGTCATCACCGCCCGCAGCGCCATCGAGGGCCGGGTGCTGGTCACCGAGCGGATCCGGCCGCTGCGCGTCGGCGGGCGCACCCTGCACCAGATCGGCATCCCGTGGCACTGGGGCCCCAACGGCCTGACCACCGGCGACGCCGCCAACGAGCTCATCGGCGTGGCGCTGGACCCGAACGTGCACATCATGGAGACCAAGGCCGGGACCTGCGACATCCGGCCCGGTCGCCGTCCCCGCGCCGCCGCGCTGCAGCGCCTGGTCGCCGAGTACCGCGACCGGGCGGGCATCACCGAGCGCACCGGCACCGAGCACGCGGACGATCCCCGACGGGAAGGAGGCTGACAGGTGAGCTCCCACCGGCTGTCCGGACCGCTGCCCGACCCGGCCGCGGAGACCGGCTACCCGCCGCAACCCCGCGCCGGGTTCTTCACCGACACCAGCGTGTGCATCGGCTGCAAGGCCTGCGAGGTCGCCTGCAAGGAGTGGAACCTGCTGCCCGAGGACGGGCTGGAGCTCACCGCCACCTCCTACGACAACACCGGCGAGCTCAGCGGCACCACCTGGCGGCACGTCGCCTTCGTCGAGCAGTCCGGGACACCGGCCGAGCTGGGGATGCCGTCCTTCGGCGCGCCCGACGAGCAGCAGGTGCGCTGGCTGATGTCCTCCGACGTCTGCAAGCACTGCACCCACGCCGCCTGCCTGGACGTGTGCCCCACGGGGGCGCTGATCCGCACCGAGCACGGCACGGTGCTGGTGCAGGACGACGTCTGCAACGGCTGCGGCTACTGCGTCCCGGCCTGCCCCTACGGCGTCATCGACATCCGGCCCGACACCGGCGGCGCGGCCAAGTGCACCCTGTGCCAGGACCGACTGGGCGCCGGGCTGAAACCGGCCTGCGCGACCGCCTGCCCGACCGAGTCCATCCAGTACGGACCGCTCGACGAGCTGCGCGAACGCGCCGCGATGCGGGTCGAGGAGCTGCACGAGCGCGGCGTGACCAGCGCCCGGCTCTACGGCCACGAGCCGACCGACGGGGTCGGGGGAGACGGCGCGTTCTTCCTGCTGCTCGACGACCCCGAGGTCTACGGCCTGCCGCCGGACCCGGTGGTGACCACCCGGGACCTGCCGTCGATGTGGCGGCACGCGGCGGCGGCCGCGGCCACCGCGGCGGTCGTGATCGCCGGATCGTTCCTGGGGAGGAAGCGGTGAGGTCGTACTACGGGCGCCCGGTGATCAAGGAACCGGTGTGGAAGGTCCCGGACGTGCCCGCCTACCTCTACCTCGGGGGCATGGCCGGGGCGTCGTCGACGATGGCGCTGCTGGCCGGGCTCACCGGCCGCGACCGCCTGGCTCGCGCGGGCAGGATGGCCGCGGCCGTGGGTGCCACGGCCAGCGTCGGGGCGCTGGTGCACGACCTGGGCAGGCCGATGCGGTTCCTGAACATGCTGCGGGTGGTGAAGGTGACCTCGCCGCTGAGCGTCGGGTCCTGGATCCTCGCCCCGTTCTCCGGTCTGGCCGGGGCCGCCGCGGCCGGGGACGTCACCGGGCTGCTGCCCGGCCCGGCCCGGGCGGCCGGGGTGCTGGCGGGCGCGATCGCCCCGGCGATGACGACCTACACCGCGGTGCTGCTGGCCGACACGGCCGTGCCCGGCTGGCACGAGGGCTACCGGGAGCTGCCGTTCGTCTTCGCAGGCAGCGCCGTGAGCAGCGCCGGAGCCGTCGGGATGGTCGCCGCTCCCGCCGAGGCGACTCCGGCCCGGCGGATGGCGGTGGCGGGTGCGGCGCTGGAACTGGCCGCGAGCAGGCGCATGGAGGCGCGGATGGGCCTGGCCGCCGAGGCCTACCGCACGGGCCGCGCCGGGAAGGTGCTGCGCGCGGCGCGGGTGGCGACCGCGGCCGGTGCCGCGCTGGCGCTGCCGCGCCGGCGGGCGACCGGGCTGGCGGCCGGAGCGCTGCTGACCCTGGGTGCGATCGCGACCCGCTACGGGGTCTTCGAGGCGGGCCGGGTCACGGCTCGCGACCCCCGCTTCGTGGTGGAGCCGCAGCGGGAACGGGTGAGCGAACAAGGGACTGAAGTCCGTGGCGAAGTGCACTGATCGAATGCGCCCGTTGACGTGCGGTAGTCACTCACGCGAGTGAGCAGTGGTTCAGGTCTCACCGCGCGTAGTTTGATTTCAGGTGAATAACGCGTTTCTGATCAAGAAATGACCTGCGAAAACGATCGAATCGTGGCGATCTTGATTACGTTTCTATGACGAGTGCCACCCGCTCATGGTTTTGTTCACGCTTTTCAGCTACGTAGCGTTGCCCGGCGTCGGCGCCCCCGAGCCGACGGCAAGCCAGGAAGTCCGCAGCGCCGAACCCTGCCCGGCGGACTCTCCGAAACCCCGAGACGCATCGCGGGCAGGGACGTGACGACCGCCGGAGACCCCGGCACCGACCGTTGGGGGCAAACCCGGCCGGTGCCCGCGGGGGAGGCCGGGACGACGGTGTCGCGCAGGCGTCGCTGGAGACGAAGACAGCATGGGCAAGCACCGCAAGTCCACCACCACTCGCCGCAACATGACCCGCGTCGCCGTGGCCGGCGCCATCGTCGCGGCGCCGTTCGCGATGGCCCTCCCGGCCAACGCCGCCTCGGAGTCCACCTGGGACGCCGTCGCGCAGTGCGAGAGCGGTGGCGACTGGAGCATCAACACCGGCAACGGTTACTACGGTGGCCTGCAGTTCAACCAGTCCACCTGGCAGGCCTACGGCGGCAGCAGCTACGGCTCGAACGCCGCGCAGGCCAGCAAGGCCCAGCAGATCGCCGTGGCCGAGCGCGTGCTGCAGGCGCAGGGCCCGGGTGCCTGGCCGGTGTGCTCCAAGAAGGCCGGCCTGACCGCGGGTGGCAGCGCCGAGCACCAGGACGTGGCCTCCTCGGGCGGCTCCTCCCAGAAGAGCACCGAGAAGAAGTCCACGACCAAGAAGAAGAGCACGGTCAAGAAGACCGTCCAGGTCGAGGGCACCTACACCGTGCAGACCGGCGACACCCTGAGCTCGATCGCCGAGAAGAGCGGCGTGAGCTGGCAGTCGATCTTCGAGAAGAACCGCTCGATCGTCCAGGACGCGAACGTGATCTTCCCGGGTCAGCAGCTCGCCATCAAGTGACCCACCCGGTCCTCGGACCCGGGTGCGCATGATCGAGGGACCCCGCCTGCCTCTCTCCGGCGGGGTCCCTCGTCTGCGGACGCGACTACTTGAGCTTGCGGCGGCGCAGATCGGCGCGGATGTCCCACGCGGTCCAGCTGATTCCGGCGAAGGCGAAGAAACCCAGCAGCAGGAGGAGTTCGGTCACTTCTCGGCTCCCTTCGGATCTTGACGGACACCGTCGGGATCAAATCCGAGCGTAATTGCACGTTCGTTGATCGCCGAGCGTATCGCCGCAATAGACCCCAACGGGTGAGCGTTGCAGTGCGGGCACTCCGCCGTTCGGCCCCAAAAGTCCGCCGCAGCACGAAAACCGCACCGATCGTGAACCACGTTCCGGTCCGAGGTGCCGGTCATCTGATCACGCAGCGTCCTGCCGGGGAATCACCACGGGTGAAACGTCCTCGATAGCGGGACGTCCCGGCATGTCGACCAGGCGGGCGCGCCCCGCCCCGCCGGACCATGGACGTGACCGCACTCACCGCGTTCCCCCTCGTCCCGACCTCCGGAAAGGGGACCTTCGATGTTCATCGCAGCTCAACTCGATGCCGCCGCTGGTTCCGGCATCGACGGTTGGGTGGGCCCGGCGGCGATCACCGCCGGGGTGCTCCTGCTGATCGTCGCGCTGTTTCGCCGCAGCCGGTCCACACTGGCCAGGAAGCGAGGGGCGGCGCGCCCGAGTGCGGCCGATTAGCGGTGTCGCGCAGCCCTGAGCCGACCTGGCGCGCCGCGTGCGACGGCCGCCTGAGGGGGGAGGGGACGCATGACCGACACCACGCGGGAGACCGACGAACCATCGGTCGACCAGACGCCGGCCCAGCGCCGAGCACCCGAACAACCACCGCGCACCGGGCGCCACCGGCCACCCGACCAGCGGCAGGACCCCGAGCAGTCCAGCCCCGAACAGTCCGGCACCGACCAGACCGGGGTTGACCAGCACTGGAAGGTCGTCCCCGCGCCGGAGCGCCACCCCGAGCGCACTCGCCGCCGGGATCTGCGCACCAACCTCGCGATCAACGCCGGCCGGATGGCCGCGTCGCTGTCGCAACGCCTCGGCCTCGGCTCCGGCGGCATGATCGGTGGCCGTCTGGCGATGACGCTACAGCCCGACCTGCTGCAGCGGCTGGCAGCCGGTCGGCGTGTCGTGATGGTCACCGGGACGAACGGCAAGACCACCACCACCCAGATGGTCGCCGAGGCGCTGCGGGCCCAGGCCCCGGCCGTCAGCAACGCCACCGGCGCCAACATGCTCGACGGCCACGTCGCCGCCCTGCTGACCCGGCTCGACGCCCCGTTCGCCGCGCTGGAGGTCGACGAGCTGCACCTGGCGCAGGTCACCGAGCGCTTCGAACCGGCCGCGATCCTGCTGCTCAACCTCAGCCGCGACCAGCTCGACCGCGTCGGCGAGGTCCGCACCGTGGCCGCGAGCCTGCAGCGCGCCCTGGCCCAGGTCCCGGACGCGCAGGTCATCGCCAACCGCGACGACCCCAACATCGTCTTCGCCGCCATCGACCACCCGCACGTCACCTGGGTCTCCGGTGGTGTGCGGTGGCGCGACGACGCCCTGAACTGCCCGCGCTGCGGCGCTTTCATCGGGGACGTCGACCGCGACTGGCGCTGCGAGTGCGGCCTGGCCCGCCCGCCCGCGGACTGGAAGGTCACCGACACCGGCGTCCTCGACGCCGAGGGCACCCACCACGAGCTCGCCCTGGCCCTGCCCGGGCACGTCAACCGCGTCAACGCCACCTTCGCCCTGGCCGCCGCCCTGGAGCTCGGCGGCGAGGAGGCCCCGGCGCTGGCCCGCATCCGCCGCATCTCGCAGGCCGCGGGCCGCTACGACACCGTCCGCGTCGGCGGCCGCAAGGTCCGGCTGCTGCTGGCCAAGAACCCCGCCAGCTGGCTGGAGATGCTCGACCTGGTCTCGGGCAACGACGAACCCCTTGTCCTGGTGGTCAACAGTCGCGAAGCCGACGGCTACGACGTCTCCTGGCTGTGGGACGTCGACTTCGAGATGCTGCGCGGACGACCGGTCCAGGTCGCCGGTGACCGCGCGCTCGACCTGGCGGTGCGCTTGCGCTACGCCCAGGTGCCCGCCACCGTCGCCTCCACCGTCGAGGTCGCCCTGGGCGGCACCGACGGCGGCGTGCCCGACGTGATCGCCAACTACACCGCTTTCCGCGACGTGCTGACCAGGAGCCGCAGATGACCGGGAACCGAGTCCGCATCGCACTGGTGCTGCCCGACCTGCTGGGCACCTACGGCGACCGCGGCAACGCGATCGTGCTCGCCCAACGGTTGCGCTGGCGGGGCATCGGCAGCAGGCTCGTCACCGTCCTGTCCTCGGACGACGCCGTGCCGGAAGGCTGCGACCTGTACCTGATCGGCGGCGGTGAGGACGTCGCTCAGGTCGCCGCCGTCCGGTTCCTGCGCCGCGGCGGGGGACTGGCCCGCGCCGTCGAGCACGGCGTGCCGGTGCTGGGCATCTGCGGCGGGCTGCAGGTGCTGGGCACCAGCTTCGTCACCGGCGACGGGCAGCGCCACGAAGGCCTCGGGCTGGTCGACGCCGCCACCGAACCGGGACGCGGCCGCGCCATCGGCGAGGTCACCACCCAGTCCACCCTGGGCGGGGTGGGGATGCTGACCGGCTTCGAGAACCACCTCGGCCGCACCACCCTCGGCCCCGGCTCGCACGCGCTGGGCCGGGTCGTGCGCGGCGTCGGCAACGGCGCCGAGGAGGCCGAGGGCGCGGTGACCGGCCACGTGGTCTGCACCTACATGCACGGCCCGGTCCTGGCCCGCAACCCCAAGCTCGCCGACCTGCTGCTGGAGTGGGCGATCGGCGAGCCGCTGGCGCCGCTGGCCGATCCGCCGGAGCTCAAGGCGCTGCGCACCGAGCGCACCCGCGTGCACGTGCGCAACCGCAAGTAGATCAGCGACGAGCGAGCCGGCCCAGCTTCCGCAGGGCCGGCTTCAGCTCGGGCGCCCGCAGCAGCGCCAGCACCGCCACGGCCACCGCCGGGACGACCAGCGTGTGCAGCACCAGTGCCAGCCACGCGTCGAGCATCGGCCCCAGCGGCCCGGTCACCGCCCGCGCCCCGGCCACCAGCGCCAACGAGCACACCGCCCCCGCCGCCCCGGCCACCAGAGCGCGCAGGCACCCCACGACGGTGGTGCCCGTGCTCAGCGACCCGACGCGGGCGCGCAGCCACACCTGCCCGACCACCGCGCCCAGCAGGAAGCTCGCCGACATCGCCGCGGTCACCCCGAGCACCAGGTCCTCGGGCCGCACGGTGGCCAGCACCAGGTAGCACAGCGCGCTGCGCACCACCACCATGATCACGTTGATCCAGGTCGGCGTGCGCGCGTCGTGCATCGCGTAGAACGCCCGCAGCTGCAGCATCGTGATCCCGAACGGCACCACCCCGGCCGCGGCCGCCACCAGAGCCCACCCGAGCCGCCCGGCGGCGGTGACGTCGCTGGCGCCCAGCGAGAAGAACGCCACCGACAGCGGACCGCCGGCGACCACCAGCAGCGCGCTGACCGGCATCAGCAGCACGGCCGTCATCCGCGTGCCCCAGGCGACGTCGTCGACGAACTCCCGGGTGCGCCCGGCCGCGGCGGCCTCGCTGATCCGCGGCATCAGCGCCGTCAGCAGCGACACCCCCAGCACCCCGTAGGGCACCTGCGAGAGCAGCCACGCGTAGTTGAACGTCGCCACGCTGCCCGGGGTGCCCTGCGCGGTCACCCGGGTGATCACGACCATGCCCGCCTGGCTGATCAGCGTGTAGAGCACCACCCACCCGGCCAGGCCGCCGAACTCCGAGAGCCTGCGGTCCCAGCCCCACCGCCATCGGTAGCGAAAACCGCTGCGGCGCAGCGAGATCACCATCACCAGCAGCTGGGTGGTGATGCCCGCCAGCGTGCCCAGCCCGAGGATCAGCAGCTTCGGCTCGCCGATGCGCACCGGATCGGTGGAGATCTCCCCGGGCACCAGCGCGTAGACCACGACGGTGGCGATGACGACGAGGTTGTTGCACACCGGAGCCCACGCCGGCACGCCGAACACCCCGCGCACGTTGAGGATCGCCTGCAGCAGCGCCGACATCCCGTAGCAGACGATGCCCGGCAGCAGCAGGTAGGCGAAAGCGGTGGTCAGCTCGGCGTTCGCCCGCGTGTCGGCCCCCAGGTACAGGGCGGTGAGCAGTCCGGCGCAGGCGACCGCGACGGCGGTGGCGACCACCAGCAGCACCCCGCCCATGGTGATCATCCACTGCGCGTAGGACTCGCCCTGCTTCGGGCCCTGCTGCTGGGCGCGGACCAGCAGCGGGACCGCGATGCTGGTGAGCACGCCGCCGAGCAGCAGCTCGTTGACCACGGTCGGCAGCGTGTTGGCCACGGTGTAGGAGTCGTTGACCACGCCCAGTCCGAGCACCACCACCAGCAGCACCTTGGCCAGCAGTCCGCTGACCCGGCTGGTGGCGGTGGCCACCGCCATGGCCGCGCTCGCGCGGGCCAGCGAGGGTCGTCGGACGTCGGCGTCGGCCTGATCGACCACGTGGCTCTCCCCTCAGCGCGTTCGATGTTGAAGGTGCCACGGAACACCCGCTCTCGCCGGGCGGAGCGGTGTCGTGGCAGGCTGATCGGGACGGCTGCGGAAGGGGCGCGCGGGTGATCGTGTTCGGTGTGGTGCTGCTGATCGCCGGGGCGGTGGTGGCCATCGCCTTCGGCGGCGACGCGGGCGGCTGGCTGCTGCCGGTGGGGTTGATGGCGGCGGGCCTGGGCATCACGGTGGCCGGCCTGGTGGCCCGGCTGCGGCGGTCCCCGGTGCGGGCCGCGGTGCGCGCGCACCGCACCGGTGCGACGGGCTCACCGCTGGCGCGGGTGCGCGCGGTCCCGGCGATGGTCGGCGCGACCGCCCGGGGCCAGAACCCGCAGCTGCCGCGCTACCAGCTGCTGCTGTGGCTGGTGGCGGTGGTCTACTT
Organism: Saccharopolyspora flava; assembly: GCF_900116135.1. Lineage (GTDB taxonomy): Bacteria > Actinomycetota > Actinomycetes > Mycobacteriales > Pseudonocardiaceae > Saccharopolyspora > Saccharopolyspora flava. The sequence goes on along the minus strand of NZ_FOZX01000005.1, from coordinate 375,997 downwards.
GATCTCGCCGATCGACTTCATCCCGGATTTCCTGCCGCTGCTGGGCATCGGCGACGACATCGGCGTCGGCAGCTGGCTGCTCACCAGCCTCTACGCGGAGTCCGGCAACTACCTGGCCCGCCGGGAGGAGCGCTCGGAGCCGGGGGAGTCCTAGTAGGTCTCGCCCTGCTCGTAGTACTCGGTCGCGGCCTCCTCGCGGCGGCGGTTCTTGCGCCGCCCGAACAGCAGGTGATCGATCGACCAGGTGCCCGCGTTGAAACCCATCGCCAGCACGGCGGCACCGACCGCCAGCGGCAGCTCGAACCCGTCGGGGGAGAACAGCCCGTGCGGCAGGTGCACGAACACGATCGCCCCGATCATGTCGATGGCCACCGCCAGCCCCACCAGCGGCAGCGCGATGCCCAGGATCAGCAGGATCCCCCCGGCGAGCTCGACGATGGCCGCGTACCACGCCGAGACCTCCGGGACCGGGACGCCCATCTTCTGGAAGTTCTGCGCGGTGGTCGGGATCCCCCAGCTCATGAGCTTCTGCCAGCCGTGGGCGATGAGGATGACCCCGACCCCGATGCGGCCGATGAAGGTCAGCAAACTCCGAATCGCGGTCATGACAACTCCCGTCCTCCGCGGTGCGACCGTTGCGCCCAGTGTGGTGGAGATCCACACCCCCGACATCTCGGAACCGGAGACGACGAACCGCACCACCATCATCAGGACGAGCGAATTCCCACCCGGATCCCTCCACAACCCGCACTTCTGTCGGACCCGACCCAGACGGGACAGCGGCCGGCTTGTGTGGGTTGGGTGGAGGAGTGACGGGCGGCGAAGCAAATGGGCCCCGGCGGAGTTGTTCCGCCGGGGCCCATTTCGTCTCACGACGTCACTTGAGCAGGTTGCGGGCCATGACCATGCGCTGGACCTGGTTGGTGCCCTCGTAGATCTGGGTGATCTTGGCGTCGCGCATCATGCGCTCGACCGGGAAGTCGCGGGTGTAGCCCGCGCCGCCGAAGAGCTGGACGGCGTCGGTGGTGACCTCCATGGCCACGTCCGAGGCGAAGCACTTGGCGGCGGCCGAGATGAAGCCCAGGTTGGGCTCACCGCGCTCGGCGCGGGCGGCGGCGACGTAGACCATCTGGCGAGCGGACTCCACCTTCATGGCCATGTCGGCGAGCATGAACTGCACGCCCTGGAACTCGGAGATGGACTTGCCGAACTGCTTGCGCTCCTTGACGTAGGCCAGGGCCTGGTCCAGGGCGCCCTGGGCGATGCCCACGGCCTGCGCGCCGATCGTCGGGCGGGTGTGGTCGAGGGTCTTGAGCGCGGTCTTGAAGCCGGTGCCGGGCTCGCCGATGATCCGGTCGGCCGGGATCGTGGCGTCCTCGAAGTACAGCTCGACGGTGGGCGAGCCCTTGATGCCGAGCTTCTTCTCCTTCGGGCCGACGGTGAAGCCCGGGTCGTCGGCGTGCACCGCGAAGGCGCTGATGCCGTTGGCGCCCTTGTCGGGGTCGGTCACGGCCATGACCGTGTACCACTTGGACACCCCGCCGTTGGTGATCCAGCACTTGCTGCCGTTGAGGACCCAGTGGTCGCCGTCGAGGCGGGCGCGGGTCTTCATCGACGCGGCGTCGGAGCCGGCCTCGCGCTCGGACAGCGCGTAGGAGGCGGTGGTCTCACCGGAGGCGATCGCCGGCAGGACCTGCTTCTTGAGGTCGTCGGAGGCCGACAGGATGATCGGCATGGTGCCGAGCTTGTTCACCGCGGGGATCAGCGAGGAGGAGCCGCAGACGCGGGCGACCTCTTCGATGACGATGCAGGTGGCCACCGAGTCGGCGCCCTCGCCGCCGTACTCCTCGGGGATGTGCGTGGCGGCGAAACCCGCCTTGACCAGGGCGTCGAGCGCTTCCTTCGGGTAGCGCTCCTGCTCGTCGACCTCCGCCGCGTAGGGCGCGATCTCCTTCTCCGACAGGGCGCGCACCGCCTCGCGCAGCGCCTCGTGCTCCTCGCCGAGCTGGTAGGTGCCGAAGTTCGGGTCCACCGGGTCCCTCCCTAGTCCCGTCGCGTCGCGGCGGGGTTTGTTGCATGCCGCTCGCGTAACGCGGCGGACCTTCTCTGCGCGCCATCGTAACGGCACTGAGTGCCACTAGCAATTCCGCGGTGCTATATTCCGGCCATGTCGGAGGCAGTCGCTGCGGCGCCCAAGTCCCGCACCGGACGCACCCCGCACGGCCGCCGGAAGGTGCGCAGCGCGATCGCGGTCGCGGCCCTGGAACTCTTCGCCGAGCAGGGCTTCGAGGCGACCACTGTGGACCAGATCGCGGAGGCCGCCGGGGTCGGCAGGCGCACCTTCTTCCGCTACTTCCGGTCCAAGGAGGACGTCGTGTTCCCCGGGCACGACGAGCGGCTGGCCGAGGTCGTCGAGCTCCTGGAGTCGGCGGGCGCCGAGGCCGACCCGCTACTGGTGCTGGGCGAGGCGGCCGAGTTCGTGCTGGGGATGTACCTCGAGGAACCCGAGGTCTCGCTCAAGCGCTCCGAGCTGACCCGGCAGGTCTCGTCGTTGCGCGACAAGGAGATCGCCAGCATCGACCGGTACCAGCGGGTCTTCGCCCGCTACCTGCGGGCCCGCTTCGCCGACCAGCCCGACGCCGAGCTGCACGCCTCGGTCGCGGCCGCCGCGGTGGTCGCCGCGCACAACCACGTGCTGCGGCAGTGGCTGCGCAGCGGGGGAGAGCTCGACGCCCGCGCGGCGCTGCGGCACGCCACCGACCAGGTCGCCGAGGCGCTGGCGGGGCAGTGGCCGACGGGCCGGTCCGAACAGGACGATCAGGAGGTCGTGGTGGCGGCGGTGCGCACCTCGGCCTCGTCGGCGGTGGTCCTCAAGCAGATCCAGGAAGCCCTGCGCGACATCGAGCGCTGACACCCCACGGCACTCAGTGCCGGGAATGATCTCCGGCGATCACGTGTTGATCACATTCACGGCTTCAGTGTCCAGTGAAATTAACCCGGGTGATCCGTGGGTGGGGGAAGTTTTCATGAAAACTTCCCCCACCCACCAAAAGAAGCCGAGGAGGAGTCAGCTCAGGAAGGACTCGAGGGCGTCGGCACCGGCGGGGGCGCCGCCGGAGGAGCGGACGAGCTCGCGCATCCGGTCGAGGTGGGCGCGGACCTCGGCGTCGGAAGAGATCCGATCCACCGACGCCCGCAGCTCAGCGGCCGTGACGGCGTCGGTGTCGAGCTTGATCCCGAGGCCGAGTTCGGCGGCGCGGGCGGCGTTGGCGGCCTGCTCGGGCATCTGCGGGACGCTCACCAGCGGGACGCCGTGGTGCAGCGCCTCCATCGTCGAGTTCATCCCGGCGTGGGTGACGAACGCCGTCGCGTGCCGCAGCACCGCGGGCTGCGGGAAGGAGGGGCGGACGTCGAAGTTCGCCGGGATCTCGCCCAGGCCGGTGATGTCGATGCGGGAGCCGACCGACATCGCGACCTGCCAGTCGCTGTCGGCGAAGGCCTCCATGCACAGCCGGTAGAACTCCGGGCGCTGGTTGAACGCGGTGCCCAGCGAGATGAACAGCAGCGGCCGCCGCGGGTCGGCGGGGGCGTAGGGCTCGTTGTCCCGGTCGCCCAGCTGCGGTCCGATGAACCGGAACCGCTCGTCGAAGGTCTCGTGCTCAAGCTGGAACTCGCGCGGCAGGAACACCAGGTTCAGCTCGGCCGGGGCGCCGCCCATGAACGGGGCGGCCTCGACGCCGAACTCCTCGCCGAGCGCGCGCATCTCCTCCTGGATCCGCTCCAGCGCTCCGGAGGCGGGGAAGCCCGTGCCGGCCGCGTGCTCGGCCATCACCGCGGTGCGCAGGTCGAACTTCTCGTTGCCCGCGAAGTTCGGGACCAGCGCGACGGCGGGGATGCCGAGCCGGTCGGCCAGCATCCGGCCGTAGGTGGTCATCACGTCGGAGCACACCGCGTCCGGCGGATCGTCGGTGAAGCGCTCCAGCAGGATCGGTATGCACTTGCGCACGTCGTCGATGAAGAACTGGACCATCGTGCGCAGCCGCTCGGGGGTGAACCCGGCCCCCATGCCGCCGAGGTTCGGGATCTGGGTCGGCAGCTCGACGACCTCGGCACCGGTGGCGCGCACGGTCTCGGCGGCGTCCGCGCCGACCGCGTAGGTGACCCGGTGGCCGCGGTCGAGCAGCTCACCGACCAGCGCCAACGTGGGGTTGACGTGGCCGAAGGCGGGAACGCTGGTGAACAGGAAGTGCTTCTTCATGATTCCTCGTCGGATGTTCTACAGGGGGCGGCGGAAACCGCGGACGGCTGCGGCGATGCCCACGACGCACAGCACGGCGCTGGTGCCCAGCGCGGCGATCACCCCGGTGCCGGTGGGCAGCGCCAGCGACAGGTCGCGGGAGGCGTTGACGGCGTAGGTCAGCGGGTTGATCCGGGCGATGAAGGCCAGCCAGTCCGGCAGCGCCTGGATCGGCACGAACGCGCTGGAGGCGAACATCAGCGGGAACATCGCCAGGAACCCGACGCTCTGCATGACCTCCTCCTTGCGCAGCCAGGCGCCGAACGCGAGGAAGATCCACGACAGCGCCCAGCTGACGAACAGCGCCAGGCCGAAGGCGCCGAGCGTGCCGCCGAGACCACCGGCGGGGGAGAAGCCGAACACCAGCGAGGCCACCGACAGCAGCATGATCAGCTGCACGGCGGTGCGGGTCAGGTCCGACAGGCTGCGGGCGATGATCACCGAGCTGATGCCGATCGGCAGCGTCCGGAAGCGGGCGATGACACCGTTCTTCATGTCGCTGACCAGTCCGACGCCGGACTGCACGGCCGCGCCGATGCCGGTGGTGACCAGGATCGCCGGCATCAGGTAGTTGATGTAGCTGCCGCCCTGGGCGGCGATGTTGCCCATCATGGCCTTGCCGAAGACCTGGCTGAACAGCACCAGCATGATCAGCGGCTGCAGCAGGCTGAAGATGAGCACCCGCGGGTCCTTGGTCAGCGCGCGCAGCGAGCGGCCGGTGAGCACGAGGATCTGGGTGGGGTAGGAGGCCCCGCGCCAGCGGCGGGCGGTGGGCGCGGGCGCGCTCGGCGGAGCGGGGGCGGGAGCGGTGGTGGTCATGGGTTCCCCTCAGGCGGCGGGCGTGTGGTGGGCGAGGGCCAGGTAGACGTCGTCCAGGGTCGGTTCGCCCAGGCCGAGGTCACCGATGTCGAGGCCGGAGTCGTCGAGCGCGCGGACCACGTCGGCGAGCTGCCGGGAGGCGCCGACCGGGATGGTCAGCCGCGCCCCGTCGTGCACCGGGTCGAACCCGGCGGTGCGCAGGGCCTGCAGCGCGTCGGTGGTGCGCGCGGGATCGGTGAGGGTGGCGTTGACGGTGCGCTGGCCGACCTGGGCCTTGAGCTGCTCGGCGGTGCCGGTGGCCACGATCTTGCCCGCGGACAGCACGGTGATGGAGTCGGCGAGGCGGTCGGCCTCGTCGAGGTACTGGGTGGTCAGCAGGACGGTGGTGCCGTCGGCGACGAGGTTCTCCACGATCTGCCAGAGGTTGAGCCTGCTTACCGGGTCGAGCCCGGTGGTGGGCTCGTCGAGGAAGATCACGTCGGGGTGGCCGACCAGGCTGGCGGCGATGTCGAGCCTGCGCCGCATGCCACCGGAGTAGGTGCGGGCCGGGCGCCGCGCGGCCTCGACGAGGTCGAAGGTGCTCAGCAGCTCGTCGGTGCGCTGCTTGGCCTCCCGGCGGGTCGCACCGAGCAGGCGGGCGATGAGCACGAGGTTGTCGTAGCCGGAGAGCTGTTCGTCGACGGAGGCGAACTGGCCGGTCAGGCCGATCCGCGCGGTGACCTCGCGGCGGTGGGTGACGACGTCGAACCCGGCGATGCGGGCGGTGCCGCTGGTGGGCGGCAGCAGCGTGCTCAGGACGTTGATCAGCGTGGTCTTGCCCGCGCCGTTGTGTCCGAGCAGACCCAGCACGGTGCCCTGCGGCACGGCGATGCTGACGTCGTCGAGGGCGGTGACCTCGCCGAAGCGCTGCGTGATGTGGTGCGCTTCGATGATCGGATCGTTCATCGGGACTCCCCGGTGTGGTCGGTGGCCAGAGCCCCGTGCAGCAGGACGTCGACGCGCGCCCGGATCGCGGCGGTGTGGTCGGCGTCGCCGGTGTCGAGGACGGTGGCGGTGAAGCGGATGCCCAGCACCAGCGATTGCAGGTAGTGGGCGAGGTCGTCGGTCGGGATGCGCAGCTCCCCGGGTTCGATCAGGGAGGCGAGGGCATCGTTGAGGTCGCGGATGAACTGCTCGCGGACCTCGGGCAGCCCGGCCGGCTTGCGGTCGGGGCCGCCGCGCAGGTCGAACCCGGAGGCTGCGAGAGTGTGGACCAGCTCACCGAAGCGGGTGAAGTGGTCGAGGAACAGCACCCCGGCCCGGGTCAGCCGCTCGGCGACGTCGAGCTCGTGGGGGACCGCGCGCACGCGGTCGCAGAGCTCGTCGGGTCTCAGCGCGGCGGTCACGCAGGCCTGCAGGAGCTCCGTCTTGTCGCGGAAGGCCCGGAACACGGTGCCTTCGGCGATCTCGGCGGCCTGGGCGATCTGCTTGGTCGTGACGTGCGCGCCGTGCTCGCGCACCAGCGGCAGCACGGCCGCCACGATCGCCTCGCGGCGCTGCTCGGGACTCATCGCCGAGGCCCGGCGGCGCGGTCGTTGGTCGGTCACTCGATCAGCGTAGGAGTGAGTGCTCACTCATGTCAATGAGCGAGCACTCACTCATTACCGACGCGCGGGTCCGTTCCGGTTCATCAGCGCAGGACCAGGCCGGTTCCTCCTCGAAAAATCCATGATCGAAATTCCGGTCACGCCACCCGGATGACCACCTTGCCCGCGGCGTGACCGCGCTCGACAGCGGCAAGAGCATCCGGAGCCTCGGACAGCGGGTGGATCGCGGTGATCACGGGAGCGAGAACGCCGTCGACGGCGAGCTGCGCGGTGCGCTCGAGGTGAGCCCGGTCGAGGCGGCGACCCACGAACCGACCACCGAGCTCGGCGACGGACTGATCGCCCACCGAGAGGACATTGCGCGGATGGCGGGCCAGCGGCGCCACCGCCCGCAGCGATGCACCCTCGACCGAGTCGACGATCCCGTGGAACCCCTCCGGAACCAGCTCACGCGCCGCGGGCACGACGTCCGCGGCGGTGTAGTCGAGGAACCGCACCCCGAGCGCTTCGGCCCGCTCGCGCTTGGCGGTGCTGCCGGTCCCGAACACGCGCAGCCCGCGCGCAGCGGCCAGCTGCGCGACCGCGAGGCCCACACCGCCGCCGACGCCGTTGATCAGCAGCGAGCCGCCGGTGGTGAGCTCGAGCTGATCCAGCACGTCGACCGCTGTCGTCCCCGCGACGGGGAGCGTCGCCGCCGTGATCGCGGACAGGCCCTCCGGGATGCGCGCCGTGTTCGGCGCGGACAGCACGGTCGTCTCGGCGTAGGTGCCGCCGCCGGTGAGGGCGAAGCCGAAAACGGTGTCACCCACCTCCAGCCCGTCGACGTCGGCACCGAGGGCGAGGACGACGCCCGCCGCCTCCATGCCCAGGACCCGAGGGAACGCCCGCCCTCCGTCGAGCCCCGGGACCAGGCCCGCGCGCAGCAGGTGATCGAGGGGGTTGACGCCTGCGGCGCTCACCCGGATCAGCACCTCGCCGCGACCGGGAGCCGGGTCGTCCCGGTCGAAGAACTCCTGGACCTCGGGTCCGCCGTGCTCGCGGAAACCCCACGCTCGTGCCATCGTCGGCCGCCTCTCGCGCGATCGCCCCGGTGGTTCCGGAGCGCTACCGCCAGCGTCGGCGCTGACACCGATGTGAGGGGCAAGCAGGTGCGGCGCGAGTCACGGCATCAGCCCGGCCGGGGCTCGGAGGAGAGCCGTTCCCGGTGCCGCGTGTTGGCCTTGATCACCTCGTCGAGCGCGGCGCGGGTCTCGACGAGGTGCGCGATGTCGGCGTCGATCCGGTTGCGCTCGCGCAGCATCGCCTCGAAGGTCTCCTCGGCGACGGTCGGGTCGTCGGGAAGATCCACGCAGGGCAGGAGGGTCGCGATCACCCGGCTGGACATGCCCGCGCCGAACAGCTGCCGGATGAGTGCCACGCGCTGCACCGCGTCCTCGGGGTAGTGGCGTTGGCCCGACCCGGAGCGCGAGCTGCTCAGCAGGCCCTGGTCCTCGTAGTACCGCAGCGAGCGCCGACTCACGCCCGTGCGCTGCGACAGCTCACCGATCCGCACCCTCCGGAGCCTACGCCGACGCGCGGGTCCACCGAGCTCAGTTGGGGATGAGGTGGGGGAGGACGGCGGCGAAGGGCTCCATGAAGGAGCCGTGGACGGTGCAGTGGGTGAAGCCGTAGCGAGAGCGGTTGCGGCGGATCTGGTCGGCCATCTGCTCGGGGGTGCCGATGAGCAGGAACGGGGTGTCGAGGATCTGATCCAGCGTCATGGTGTCGCCGAAGCGGGGGAGGAGCTCGGCGGCGGTGGCGCGCCGGTCATCGGTGGGCACGACGGCTTGGACGAGGACCTGCCACTCGACCTGATCGGCTCGGCTTCCCGCGGCGTCGCGGGTGAACGCGACGCGCTCGTCGGCTTCCTCGGCGGTGCACAGGCGGAACGTTCCGGGCGGGTGGCCGGGGAGCTGGCGCACGCCGGCCACCCCGATGATGTCGGCGGTCTCGGCGGCGATGCGCAGCACGCGGTCGCCGGTGCCGCCGACCAGCAGCGGGGGACCGGAACCGGCGAAGCCCGTGCGCTGCACCGGCCGCAGGACGGGCAGGTCGAGCTCGGCGTTGCGCTCGCGCTGCTGCTCGAAACCCTCGCCGGAGAAGTGCTGAGCGAGTTCGTCGATGGTGCTGCGCAGCCGCTCGGCGCGTTCGCCGAAGGACTGCCAGGGCAGCCCGGCCTGCTCGAATTCCCACTTCATGTGCCCCGAGCCGAGCCCGACTTCGAGGCGTCCGCCGGTGAGCAGGTCGGTGGTGGCGATGTCGCGCGCGAGCAGTGCGGGGTTCCAGAACCCGGTGTTGAGCACGAGCGTGCCCACCCGCAGTCGTTCGGTGGCCTGGGCGGCGGCGACCAGCACGGGGAAGGGGGAGGGGGAGCCGAGGTGGTCCGCGGCGAAGACGGTGTCGTAGCCGAGTGATTCGGCCCGGCGGCAGGTGTCGGTGAACTCGGTGAGGGAACGGATTCCGAGGACGTTGTAGGAGAACCGGAATTCAGCCATGGCCCGATACTGCTCGCCGGCGCGGTCGTCCGGTGTCCGGTTCACCGCGGGCATAGACCTCACTGATCTTTATGTCTTCAGTGTCGATTGAAAGAAATCCCTCCGGAGTCGAGTCCCGCAGGAAGGAACACAGAGCCCGGAGGGGAAGCGGGGGCGCGCCGCCTGGTCCTGGGAGGTCGTGCTGCGACCTGCGGCGGCGCGCCGGCTCGCGGGTCAGTCGTAGCCGCGGATGACGTGGCTCTCGTCGTCTTCGGTCTCGACGGACTCCCAGCGCGACTGGATGGGGAGGTCCAGTTCCACGTCCGGGTCGAAGGAGTCCTGCGGGGCGACTCGATGATCTGAGAGCGTCATGGCGGGGCTCCTCTCGGCAATGGATTTCACCGGCCGATCGTGCGCCCGACCTGGACAGATCGCATGTGCGACGCGCCACACACCGTTCGGAATCCCCCGTCCGAGCTGGCTTTTCCCGGATATTAACTTCTATACCTTCAGGGCGTGCTGAAAGAAATACTTCGCATCCAGACTCACCCGAGCACGGGAAAGAAGCAACGAGACGAGCGCGATTCCGATCCTGCCCTTCACTCTGCCCTCGGGTACCTGGCCGGGGCGCCCTCGGCTCCGGTACTCAGCTGGGGGAGTCGTTTTGCTCGCGCGGGGAGAGTCGTATGCACGCAGAGCACCTGGCCAGGTCCGCCGACGCGCGGACGATCGGTGAGCCGGCCCGCCGATCCCGGCACGCGGCCCGTTCGCCGCTCCTGGCGCTGCAGAGCGCGGTCGGGAACGCGGTGGTCGTCCAGATGCTCCGCAGCGCCGGGCATCCGGGGGCGCTGGAGCGAGACGAGGGGGCGAAGGCGGGGGCGACCGTTCAGGACGTCCTGCGCACCGCTGGCAGCCCTCTCGACGAGGGCACGCGCACGGACATGGAGACGCGGCTCCGCGCGGACTTCTCGGACGTGCGCGTCCACACCGACAGCCCCGCCAGGGAGTCCGCGGCGCAGATCGGAGCGCGGGCCTACACCTCGGGCAATCACGTGGTGCTCGGCGAGGACGGCGGCGACGAGCACACGCTGCTCCACGAGCTGGGCCACGTGATCCAGCAGCGCTCCGGGCGCGTGGCTGGGACCGACCGCGGCGACGGTCTCGCGGTCTCCGATCCGGACGACCGCTTCGAGCGGGAAGCCGAGGCCAACGCCCGCCGGGTCCTCGCCGGCGCGGAGCCGTTGATCCGGGAACCGGCTCGATCGACGACTGCGACGGCGCAGGAGGCAGCGGTGCAGCGGTACGTCGTCGTGCGACCGGGCGAGGCCGACTACCCGACGCTGGGCTCGCGGGACGAGGAAGGGCGGGAGCGGGCGCCCGGTGCGGACTTCTTCCCGTCGCAGGAGCGGGTCGGTGACCGCTACGTCAGCGCGGACGGCGAGCCGAACATCCGGTACAACGGCGCCGTGCCGCTGCGGATCTCGGCGAAGCGCGATCTGGCCGTCGAGGACGTCCGCTACGAGGCCAAGGCGTTCTTCGCCACCGACAAGCGCATCGGGGAGGCCAACGAGCGCCTGAACGGGATCGTCGGGTTCCAGCGGGCAGGCAGCGGCAACCACCTCATCCTGCGGCGCACCCGCAGGATGCTCAAGATCAAGGACAGGACGGAGGAGCTGACCCTCTGGCAGGTGGAGCCGGTGGTGACGCGGGAGGCGGGCGTGCAACGCGGCCTGGACGTGCGGCTCGCGCAGCGGTGCAACGAGATCGCCGAGGCTGTGACGAGCCGGCGGGGTCTGGAGCACGAGGGCGAGGGCCGGTATTTGGCGGCGGTGAACGAGATCCTCGGTGAGCTGACGAGCATCAAGGCTTCGCGGCGGCAGGCGGAGCTGGAGCGCACGCGGAATGCGGCCATCGGGAAGCTTCCCAAGCCCGTCGAGGCGCAGGCGTACGTGGACCACGTGGCGGGGCTGCTCCAGCAGGCGCTCCGGTTGCGCGAGAACGAGCCGGAGAAGTTCGTGGGGGCGGCCCGCAAGTTCGGTCTCAACCGGTTCACCCCGCCGCCGAAGATCGGTGACGTGCTGATGCTCAAGGCGGTGCGGGGCGACGGCCGGTCCGGTGCCGTGGACTTCCACGTCGCCCCGGTGATCGCCACCAGTGGAGGTGACCACATCACGATGGAGAACTTCGCCCGGCATCAGGGTGGGGAGACGCTGAGCTCGGGTGATCCGCAGTGGTACTTCCAGATGTACGGAACGGAGCAGGGGAGGCAGACCTGGCACGAGCAGTGGGGTTGGGAGAACCGCTTCCGGGACCGGTTGGTGCTCAGCATCGTTCTCAGCGCCTGAGGTGTCGTGCAAGATCCAGGTATTAACTTCTATAGCATCAGTGGCAGCTGAAAATAATGCTCCACATCAACCCCTACCGCAAACGGAAAAACCGCGGCGACCAGGGGTCAGGTCTTCGGGGTGAGGCGTTGGCCTGCGCGGATGCCGAGGTAGTGGCCGTCTTCGACGACCGTGCGGCCTGCGAGGCAGACCCAGGGGATGCCGGTCGGCGGGCGCATCGGGTCCTGGTAGTCGCCGACGTCGCGGACGGTGTCGGGGTCGAAGGCGACGAGGTCGGCGATGTGGCCCGGGGCGATGACGCCGCGGTCGGGGATGCGGAAGGTCTCGGCGGGTAGCGAGGTCATCCGGCGGACGGCTTCGGGCAGGTCCAGGACCGCGCGGTCGCGGGTGTAGCGGGCGAGCACGCGGGGGAAGGTTCCGGTCATGCGCGGGTGGGGCCGTCCGCCGTTGCCGGGTGGGAGGCCGTCGGAGCCGATCATGGTGTGCGGGTCGCGCAGGGCGGCTTCGAGGTCGTCCTCGTGCATCGAGAAGTGGATCATCGCGACGCGGAGTTGTTCGGTGACCAGGACGTCGATGAGCGCTCGGACGGGGTTGGTGCGCTGGGTTTCGGCGATCTCGGTGAGGGTGCGGCCTTCGTGGCGGTGGCTGGGGGTGGTGGCGATGAGGATGCGGTCGAAGTGGGTGGTGCCGGTCAGGGCTGCGGTGAGTTCGGTGTGGGCGTTCGGGGCGGTGAGCCGGTCGAGGGTGCGGGTGTCACCGCCGTCGAGGTAGTCGGTGGGCAGGAAGGAGGTCAGGGTCGTCGAGGAGGCGGTGTAGGGGTAGACGTCCTGGCGGGCGTCGTGGCCGTCGGCGCGGGCCTGGTGGAGGCGGTCGAGGGCTGCGGGCAGGGTGCCCCAGTTGCGGGGCTGGGTGGCTTTGAGGTGCGAGATGTGGGTGCGTCCGGCGATGCGGCCGATGCGCAGGGCTTCGTCGAGGGCGTCGAGGAGGTGGTCGCCTTCGTCGCGCATGTGCGTGGCGTAGAGGCCGGTGCCGCCGAGGACTTCGGCGAGGGCGGTGAGTTCGCCGGTGGTGGCGAACAGGGCGGGCGGGTAGATGAGTCCGCTGGAGAGGCCGAAGGCGCCGGCGCTCATGGCTTCCTCGAGCAGTGCCTGCATGAGGCGCGGTGAGGGGGCGTCGGAGGTCATTCCGGCGGCGGCGACGCGGAGGGTGCCGTGTCCGACGAGCGGGCAGTGGTTGGTGACGTGGCCGGCGGTGTCGGTGGTGCGGAGGAGTTCGGCGAAGGACCGCCAGGTCACCGGCAGGGGCGGGAACAGGCGGCCGAGGTGGTGTGCGTGGTCGTCGGCGTGGGCGGGGGTGTGCGGGGCGAGGCTGAATCCGCAGTTGCCGACGACTTCGGTGGTGACGCCTTGGAGGATCTTGGTGGTGTCGGGTTCGGTGAGCAGGGGTGCGTTGTCGGCGTGGGAGTGGGCGTCGATGAAGCCGGGGGCGAGGACGAGTCCGGTGAGGTCGCGGCGCGGGTGGCCGGTGAGGGTGCCGGGTGGGGTGATGGCGGTGATGCGGGTGTCGTCGATGAGGACGTCGGCGGGGCGTGGGGGTGTGCCGGTGCCGTCGGTGAGGTGGGCTCCGGTGAGCAGCTCGGTCATGGGTGTGTCTTCCTGGGAGCTCGATCTCATCGGGAAATGCTGCTGGTGGGTGCGGTGTTGGTGGGGTTGTCGATGTTGTTGGAGAAGGGGTGTGTCGTGCACGGGGAGTTCAAGGTTGCGGGCGGGAAGCTGGTGGCGGCCGATGTGGAGGTCGTGGAGGGCCGGTTGTCGCGGGTGCGGGTGAGCGGGGATTTCTTCTTGGAGCCGGATGAGGCGTTGGAGGCGATCAACGCGTCGTTGGAGGGCGCGGGGGTGTCGGAGGAGCCGGAGGAGTGGGCTCGTCGGATCCGGGGTGGTTTGCCGGAGGGTGCGCGGTTGGTGGGGTTTTCGGTGGAGGCGGTGGTCTCGGCGGTGCGTCGTGCGGTGACGCGGGCGTCGGGGTGGGCTGATCACGAGTGGGAGTTGGTGCGGGAGGGTCCGCGGTCTCCGTTGATGCACATGGCGTTGGACGAGGTGCTGGCCGAGGAGGTGGGTGCGGGGCGTCGTGGTCCGACGTTGCGGTTCTGGGAGTGGGCGTCGCCTGCGGTGATCCTGGGCGGGTTCCAGTCGGTGAGCAACGAGGTGGATCTGGGTGCGGCGGAGCGGCACGGTGTGGAGGTGGTGCGGCGGATCACCGGTGGTGGGGCGATGTTCGTGGAGCCGGGGAACACGGTGACGTATTCGCTGTACGCGCCGCCGTCGTTGGTGGCGGGGTTGTCGGTGGCGGAGTCGTATCCGTTCTTGGACGACTGGGTGTTGGGTGTGCTGGGGGATTTGGGGTTGAACGTGTGGTATCAGCCGTTGAACGACATCGCGTCGGATGGCGGGAAGATCGGGGGTGCGGCGCAGAAGCGGTTGGCTTCGGGTGCGGTGCTGCACCACGTGACGATGTCGTATTCGATCGATGCCGCGAAGTTGGGTGAGGTGTTGCGGGTCGGGCGGGAGAAGTTGTCCGACAAGGGTGTGGCGAGCGCGGCCAAGCGGGTGGATCCGCTGGCGCGGCAGACGGGTTTGGCTCGCGGTGTGGTGATCGATCGGTTGATCGCGGGGTTCCGGTCGCGGTTCGGTCTGGTGGAGGGACCGGTGAGCGCGGCGGAGGAGTCGAGGGCCGGGGAGTTGGTGGGTTCGAAGTTCGGGACGCGGGAGTGGTTGTGGCGGGTCCCGTGAGGGGTGTCAGGTGATGATGTTGGGGAGGCCGGGGGTGCTGCGCTTGCGGCGGAGCCAGATCTTGCGGCTGCCGTCGGAGTAGAGCAGGACGCGGGAGAGTTCCCAGCCGGAGTACTCGGCGTGGATGCTGAGCTGGGTGGCGGCGCTGATGCGGGTGATGCCGGGTGGCAGGCGCAGTGGCCGGTATTCCCAGTCGGGGTCGGTGTCGAGTCCTTCAGCGGTTGTCACGGCTTCACCACCTGGTATCCGGCGCCGTTGGCGGAGGCGATGTAGAGGGTGTGGGTCTGGGGGTCGAGGGTGAGTGAGTTGGGTTGGGTGATGGTGGGGATGCGGTGGGTTTCGCGGGGTTCGCCGCCTGCGATGTCGTAGCCGACGAGTTCGTTGGTGGCGGTGAGGGTGATCCAGGCGGTGTCGGTGGTGGGGTCGTAGGCGAGGGCGTAGGGGGCGCCGGGGACGGGGTAGCGCTGTTTGAGGACGAGGGGGTCGGTGCTGAAGGCGAGGAGGGCTTGGCCGCGGGTGTCGATGGTGAGCAGGCGGCCGTAGCGGTCGGTGGTGGCGTTGGTGGCGCCTTGTCCGGCGCGGAGTCCTGCGCCCTTCTCGCCGGTGTCGGGGTTGATGGGGGTGATGGCGGTGGCGAGGGTGTCGAGGAGGTAGAGCTGGCCTGCTTGGCTGAGGAGCTGGGCGGGGCCTTGGAACTTGTCGGTGGTGGTGCTGGGCGTGCCGTTGGTGAGGACGGTGACGGTGGCGGTGTCGCGGAGGGCGACGGCGGTGCGGTGCTCATCGAGGTCGAGGGCGTCGACGGGTGCGCCGGGCACGGGGGTGGGGTGTGCGGTGGTGGTGCGCAGGTCGATGCGGGTGATCTGGCCGGCGTCGGGGAGTGCGGCGAGGACCTGGCCTGCGTGGGCGCGGAGGCTGGTGGGTGCGGCGGGCAGGTCGAGGGTGCGGCCGGTGCCGGTGGTGGTGTCGATGAGGTGGAGGCGGGGGCCTGCGGCGAGCACGAGGGTGTGGGTGTCGGGGTCGTAGGCGGTGTGCTGGGTGGGTGGTGCGGGGTGCACGGTGCCTGCGGGTGGTGTGCTCGCGGGAGGTGCTGTGGCGGGTGTGGCGGCGGTGAGGTTGTCGGTGACCTGGAGGGGGTCGGTGTTGTCGTCCATGCCGCACCCGGTGAGCAGGGTGAGGGTGAGGCAGGTGATGACCAGACGACGCAAGCGAGGCCCTCCTGTGGTTGACCTGCGGTGTTTCCGCTGGGTGGTGGGTGTGTCCTCCAAATATCCCTGATCGGGGTGGGGGTGGTGGTGCGGGGGTGGACCCTTCAGCGTGGCATTTCGGTCGTGCGGCGTGAAGTGGGCGTTATTGGGTTTCGGGGTAGCCGTGCTGGGGTGCGCTGATGTCGTCGAGGGCGGCGCGGATGGCTGGGGGGAGGGTGAGTTCTTCGGAGCCGAGGGCGGTTTTGAGCTGTTGGGTGGTGCGGGCGCCGAGGACGGGTGCGGTGATGCCGGGGCGGTCGCGGACCCAGGCGAGGGCGACTTGGGCGGGGGTGGTGGTGAGTCCTTCAGCTGCGGTGAGCAGGGCTTGGACGATGCGGGCGGCGCGTTCGGTGCGGTGGTGTTCGACGTAGCCGGCGAGGTGGGTGGTGGCGCCGCGGGAGTCGGGTGGGGTGGTGTTGCGGTATTTGCCGGTGAGGACGCCGCGGCCGAGGGGTGCCCAGGCGAGGATGCCGAGTCCGTGGTGTTGGGCGGCGGGGATGACTTCGCGTTCGATGCCGCGTTCGAGCAGGGAGTACTCGGTTTGGGTGGAGATGAGGGGTGTGCGGGTGGGGTGGTGGTGCTGGTGTGCGGCGGCGGTGGCGGTTTGCCAGCCGGTGTAGTTGGCGATGCCGGTGTAGCGGACGCGGCCGGTGGTCACGGCGGTGTCGAGGGCGGCGAGGGTTTCGTCGAGGGGGACGTGGGGGTCCCAGTTCTGGAGTTGCCAGAGGTCGATGTGGTCGGTGCCGAGGCGGCGGAGTGAGTCGTCGAGTGCGGCCAGCAGTGCGCCGCGGGAGGCGCCGCCGCCGAAGGGGCCGGGTTTGCGGCGGGCGGCGGCTTTGGTGGCGAGGATGATCTCGTCGCGGGGGATGTGGTGGGTGAGCAGGTGGCCGAGGAGTTCTTCGGCGTGGCCGCGTTGGTAGACGTCGGCGGTGTCGATGAGGGTGCCGCCTGCGTCGTGGAAGGTGGTCAGCTGGTCGGCTGCTTCGTCGGCGTCGACGTCGAGTCCCCAGGTCATGGTGCCGAGGGCGAGTCGGGAGACGCGCAGGCCGCTGTTGCCGAGTTGTCGCTGTTCCACGGTGTTGGAGGGTAGGGGGTGTGGTGGGTGTGGCTGGTGATGTGGTGTCGGCGGGTCCGGTGGGTCGTGGTGTGGATCACACGGTGGCGGTATGTCGGAGTCGTGTGTGCGGTGGGTGATCGTGTGGTCGCTGACCTGGCCTGATGGGGTGATCAAGGGTGGGGGAGGTTGACAGGGGGCGATGCTGCAAGATTCGGGGACCGGGTCGGCAGTACCGAAGAAGGCCCGGGTTCCCTGTCGATCGTGTGGAGTGGGTTTCGTGTCGTGGTTGCAGGCCATGGTTTTGGCCGTGGTCCAGGGACTCACCGAGTTCCTGCCGATTTCCTCGTCCGGGCATCTGTCGATCGTGTCGAAGTTGTTCTTCGGCGATGACGCGGGTGCCTCGTTCACCGCGGTGACGCAGATCGGTACCGAACTGGCTGTGGTGATCTACTTCATCGGCGACATCGTCCGGTTGATCGCCGTGTGGTTCCGCGGCCTGTTCAACGCCGAGGTGCGTTCCACCCAGGACTACAAGCTGGCCTGGTACGTGATCGTGGGCAGCCTGCCGATCGGGCTCCTGGGGTTCTTCTTCCAGGACTACATCCGCTCGACCCTGCGCAGCCTGTGGATCACCGGGACCACGCTGGTGCTCTTCGGTGTGCTGATGGGTCTGGCCGAGCGGTACGGCAAGCAGCTGCGCGACCAGGCCCGGTTGCGGCTCAGCGACGGTGTGCTGATGGGTTTCGCGCAGGCGATGGCGCTGATCCCGGGTGTGTCCCGTTCCGGCGGGACGATCACCGCGGGTCTGGCGCTGGGTCTGACGCGGGCCACGGCGGTGCGGTTCTCGTTCCTGCTGGCGATTCCGGCGGTGTTCGCCGCCGGGCTCTCGGAGATCCCGCACGTGTTCGAGCCCAGCCCCTACGGGCTGCAGCCGACCGGGGCGCAGATGATCGTGTCCACCATCGTGGCCGGCGTGATCGGCTACGCGGTGATCGCGTGGCTGCTGCGCTTCGTCGAGCGCCACAGCGTCTACCTGTTCGTCTGGTACCGGATCGTGCTGGGCGGGCTGGTGTTCGCGCTGCTGGGCTTCGGCGTCATCCAGCCGTGAGGCGCTTGATCGCGCGGTGAACAGCGAGATGTCGGGGCGGCCTGCCGGGCCGCCCCGACATTTTTTGTGCGCCGAGCGGGCCCCTCGCGCCCGTTCGGCGCAGGCGGCGCCTACCCTCGGCGGACGTGGCGACTCTCATCCTCGTTCGGCATGCGCGTTCCTCGGCCAACGGTTCCGGTGTTCTGGCCGGGCGCACTCCCGGTGTCGGTCTCGACGAGACCGGCCGCGGCCAGGCCGCGAAACTGCCCTCCAGACTGGAGGGCGTGCCGCTGAAGCGGGTGGTGGTCTCCCCGCTGCAGCGCTGCCGGGAAACCGTCGGCGAGCTGGTGTCGGGGCGGGACCTGGAGCCGGTGGTCGAGCCGCGGCTTTCGGAGGTCGACTACGGCGACTGGACCGGCAAGAAGATCTCCGAGCTCACCGGTGAGCAGTTGTGGAAGGTCGTGCAGCAGCACCCCTCGGCGGCGGTGTTCCCCGGTGGTGAGGGGCTGGCCGAGGTGCAGGCGCGCGCGGTGGCCGCGGTGCGCGAGCACGACCGCCAGGTCGCCGACAACGAGGTGTGGTTGCTGTGCAGCCACGGTGACGTGATCAAGTCGGTGCTGGCCGATGCGCTGGGGCTGCACCTGGATTCCTTCCAGCGGATCGTGGTCGATCCGTGTTCGGTGAGCGTGGTGCGCTACACCGAGACGCGCCCGTTCGTGCTCAAGGTCAACGACACCGGCAGCGACGTCTCCGGGCTGCTGCCGCCCGCCGAGTCGGAGTCGGCGGGTTCGGACGCGGTGGTGGGCGGCAGCACCGGCAACACCGCGGCCGAGACCGATTCGCGGGGCTAGTCGAGGATCTCCACGACGTGGCAGCGGCGGCCGGTGCGCAGGTGGTGCCGGTGCCCGCTGGTGAAGGTCACGGTGACGCGCTCGGGGCCGTCGGGGGTCACCGATTCGACGACGGCGACCGGTCCGATCGCGCCGTGCAGGCGCAGCGGGGTGCCGGGCCGCAGGCGCGCGGCGGGTACGCGGCGCAGGTTCGTGGCCCGCGAGGCCGGGCGCCAGCGCCGCACCCACAGCCACCAGCAGGCCAAGCCGGTCACCGCGAGCACCAGCGGCAGCCACGCCCACACCCGGGTCAGCGCCAAACCGGTCGCCGCGCCGGCCAGGGTCGCCCACAGGCCGGAGGAGATGGCCAGGGGTCCGATCTGCAGCCAGCCGGTGGTGCGGATCGTGCCGTCGGCCAGCGTGCCCCGCGGCGGGGTGGGCGGGGCCTGGTCGGGGAAGTCGAGGTCTTCGCCGACGTCGCGGCGCCGCGAGTGCTCCGGGGTGATCTTGACCAGTGTTTCGTGGCCGTGCAGGGCCTCGTCGCGGATCGGGGTGAGCTCGCCGCGCACGAGGGTCTCGCGGTCGGCCAGCGGGGTGTCGTGGCGCGTCTGGTCGGGGTTCACCATTCCTGCCACCTCCAGGCTCCGTCGGTGTAGTCGCAGACGTAGCGGTCGCCGTCCTCGCCGCGCGCCACGTCACCGGGTTCGTCGCACGGTTGGCCTTCGGTGACCTCGGGCGAGTGTTGCCGGCTGGTGCTGGTGGTCGTCGGCGCCGTGGTGGTCTCCGGCGGTGGCGGAGGGGGCGGAGGTGCGGTGCTGGTGGTCGTGCGGGTGCTGCTGCGCGTCGGGGTCGTGGTCGAGGTGGGTGCCTGGCTGCTGGTGGTGGGGGCGGCCGTGGTGGTCTCCGGCGGCGGGGGCGGTGCCGTGGTGGTCGGGGCGAGGTTGACGACCTGCGGCCGCGGTGGGGTGGCCTGCGGGCGGTCGGGTGTGGTGGGCAGGTTGGCGACCACACCCGCGCCGGTGGCCGTGATCAGGGCCAGCGCGGGCAGCAGGCGCACCACCAGGGGGCTCTTCCACCACAGGCGCAGCGGGGCCGGGGGTTGGGCGGGCACGTCTCGGGGTCTCCTTCGTGCGGGGTCCCGCGCACCCTACGCGACGCGTGTGAACCGCGTCTCGCGATCTTGAACGCGAAAACCCTTGCCATGACGCACAAGACACCTACCGGCACGTACCGTGACCATCCACTGTGGCGGGTGGGCCGTCGGTGGGTGGGTGCATCATCGTGGCATGGTGATCGAACTGCGCGATCGGGCCGAGATCGAGGCCCTGGCCGAGACGGGGGCGGTGGTGGCCGCGGTGCTGCGCGCGGTCGGCGAGCACGCCGCTGCCGGTGTCGGTCTGGGGGAGCTGGACGAGATCGCCCGCGAGGTGACCGCCCGGCACGGTGCCCGGCCGGTCGAGGGGCGGGTGCTGACGACCTCGCTCAACGACGAGATCACCGGCGGGCTCCCGGACTCGCGGGTGCTGGCCGACGGTGATCTGCTCAGCGTCGCCACGACCCTGGACAAGCAGGGCTGGTTCGCCCGCGCGGCCACCACCCTGCCCATCGGCACCGTCGACGACGGCGACCGGCTGCTCATCGCCGCGACCCGCCAGGCCCTGGCCGACGGCATCGCCGCCGCCCAGCCCGGAGCGCGCCTGGGCGATGTCTCCCGCGCGATCGGCCTGGTGGCCCGCAGCAACGGCTACGGCATCCCACCCGTGGGCGGCCACGGCCTCGGCCGCCAACCCCACCAAGCCCCCGCGGTGGCCAACGACGGCCACCCGAGCCAAGGCCTGCCGCTGCGGCCCGGCCTGGTGTTCACGATCGAACCGGTCTTCACCGCAGGCGGCCACGACCACCTCGACACCGACCGCAGTCCCGTCCTGCGCACCACCGACGAGTCCCGATCAGCCCACGCCGCCCACACCCTCGCCATCACCCGCACCGGCCCCCGAATCCTCACCGCATGACCGGCGGAGGGACGCGGCTACGGGTGTACGTTCGGTGACGGGGCGTGTGCGCCCGCCGGGTTTCGCTCCCACATCGACGAGGAGTCTTCGTTGTCCACACCTCTTCCCGACGGTCTGCTCGCTCTGCTGCGCCGGCCGAGTCCTTGTTTCCTCGCCACCGTCATGCCCGATGGATCACCCCAGCTGACTCAGACGTGGGTGCACACAGACGGTGAGCACATCCAGATCAACATCGTCGAGGGCATGCGCAAGGCCAAGAATCTCGCGCGTGACCCGCGTGTGGCGGTCAACATCGCCGACCCCGACAACATCGCCCGCTACTACGCGGTGCGCGGCCGCGTCATCGGCTCCACCACCGACGGTGCCGCCGAGAACATCGACGAGATCTCCCACAAGTACCTGGGCGTGCCCTACCCCGGTTTCGGCGGCACCGGCGCGCAGCGGCGACTGCTGACCATCGCCGTGGACTCGATCGCCCACGCACCCCAGGACTGAGCCGCGACCGCTGTCCGCGACCCGGGTGCTCAGCTCAGCACTCGTCCGAGGAAGCCGCGCAGGTAGCCCGCGACGACTTCCAGGTGGCTTTCGAGCAGGAAGTGGCCGCCGTTGATCAGGTGCACTTCGGTGTCGGTGGCGTCGCGGGCGAAGGCGCGTGCGCCCTCGGGGCCGAAGATCTCGTCGTTGCGGCCCCACACGGCCAGCACCGGGACCTCGCTGGTGCGCAGGAATTCGTGCAGCAGCGGGTAGAGCGGGCGGTTGTTGCGGTAGTCGCGGAACAGTGCCAGCTGGATCTCGTCGTTGCCCTCGCGCGAGACGAGGGTGAGGTCGTGCTCCCAGGTGTCGGGGCTGATCACGCTCGGGTCGGGGACGCCGTGCAGGTACTGCCAGCGGATGGCGTCGTGGCTCAGCGCGGCGCGGACCGCGGGTTCGGTGTCGGGCCCGGGATGTGCCCCGTAGGCCCAGACGTCGGTCCAGAACGCCTCGACGAAACCGTCTTCGTAGCCGTTGCCGTTCTGGGTGGCGATCGCCGTGATCCGCTCGGGGTGTGCGAGGGCGAGGCGCCAGCCGATGGGGGCGCCGTAGTCCTGGACGTAGAGGGCGTAGCGGTCCAGGCCCAGTTGGTCGAGCAGGCCGGAGGTGAGCTCGGCGAGGGCGTCGAAGGTGTAGGTGAACTCCTCCGCGCCAGGGGCGGCGGAGTGGCCGAAGCCGAGGTGGTCCGGCGCGATGACGTGGTAATCCGCGGCGAGCAGCGGGATGAGCTCGCGGAACATGAACGAGCTGGTCGGGTAGCCGTGCAGCAGGACGATCGCGGGGGCCTCGGCCGGGCCGGCTTCGCGGTAGAAGATCTCGTGGCCGTCGACGGTGGCGGTCCGGTGGTGCACCGAGCTCATTTCTAACCTCTTCGGTTGTGTGATGTGGTTAGTTCCTCGTCATGCAAGCACGCGTGAGCTAACCTGTCAAAGGATTCGATCTGGTTAGGACGGAGTGGCTCGCGATGGACGCGCTGCTGGACCTGCTCAACAGCAGACCGCTGGTCAACGGCGAGGAACAGGACGCGCTCGACGACCCGGCCGAAGGCGCACGCTGGGCGCGGGAACACGGCGGCGACGGCAGCACCGCGGAACTGGCGCTGCTGCGCCAAGCACGCGACCTCCTGCGAGACGTGGTGCGCGGAGAGAGCACCCCCACCGCGTTGAGCCCGCTGCTCGAAGGCGTCCACCAGGTCCCGGAACTCACCGCGGACGGTCTCCAGTGGACGGTCCAGACCCCACCGCACGCCCGTCTGGCCGTCGAGATGGTGCTCGCCTGGGCTGCGGTCGAGCAGCAACTACCCGGCCGGCTGCGGCCCTGCGCCAACGACGCCTGCCAGCTGTTCCTGCTTGACCACAGCCGCGCCAACCGCGCCCGCTGGTGCTCGATGGCCACCTGCGGCAACCGCGCAAAAGCCCGCCGCCACTACGAACGCACCCACTGACCCGTCCGGCGAGGCGGTTGCGGGCTCACCGCGTCAGACCCGCCGGCGGGTGGTCGAGTGCGCGCCAGGCGGGAAACACCAGCGGGCACAACGACATCAGCGCGGCGATCGCGGTGAACACCGCGATCGCCGGCATCAACCCCAGCGCCGAGCTCAAGACCCCGGCCGCCACCGTGCCCACCGGCATGCCGACCAGGCCCGCCATCGCGATCGTGGCGTAGACCCGGGCCCGCAGCGGGGGTGGTGTGCGTTCGGCCTTGACCGCGTCGAAGATCGGGTTGAGCGGCCCGAACGCCAGCATCAGCACACCGCTGACCACCACCAGCACCGACACCGGTGGCTGCAGCAGGAAGATGCCCGCACGCGGACCCAGCACCGGCGCGCAGCAGACCACCACGGTGAAACGGCGCGGCCACCGCAAACCCACCAGCGAGAACAACGCGGACCCTGCCACGAGCGCGGCACCCGTGGCGGCGAAGACCGCGCCCAGCTGGACCGGTGAGGCCAGCACCCACGCTCCGTAGGCGGGCACCAGTACCGAGAACAGGCCCGCGTTGAGGGCGTTGGTGACCGCCGCGGTGCTCATGATCGCCAGCAACGTCCGGTCGCCTCGCAGGAACCGCCAGCCCTCCCGCAGGGCCGTCAGACCGCGCACATCGGGTGGCAGGTGGCCGGATTCGGCTTGGCAAGCCCGGGTGATCGACGCCGCGAGCAGGAAGCTGGCCGCGTCGATCCACAACGCCACCGGTGCTCCCAGCAGGGCGATGACCACCCCGGCCACCGGTGCGCCCAAGGCCTGCGCGCCCTGCTCGGGTGCGTCCTGGATCGTGCTCACCCGCTCCACCGCGACCCCGGTGCGGGCGGCGATGTCGGGCACCAGCACCTGCCTGGCTGTGCTGCCCGGTGCGCGCGAGAGCCCGAGCACCGCGGCCAGAACGGTCAGCACGCCCGCGGTGAGCAGGTGGAGGTGGTGCAGCAGGGGGATCGCGGCGACGACCAGGGCTGCGGCGAGGTCGAAGCGCACCGCGCAGCGGCGTGGTCCCCATCTGTCGACCCAACCGCTTGCCACCGCCGAACCGGCCAGCAGGCCGAGGGTTTCGGCGGCGGTGACGACCCCGGTGTGCAGGGTGTCGCCGGTGGTGGCCAGCACGAACCAGGGGATGGCCAGCATCGTCATCCCGGTTCCCAGTCCGGAGATCGCCGTGGCCGCCGCCAGGCCCGCCAGTGGCCGGATCATGACCGCCTGATCACGACCGGGGGTGCGGGCGGGGGAGCAGGTGCCAGTGGACGGTGACCTCGGTGTCGCCGTCGCGGCGTGGGCGACGGTAGCGCTGCACGAGTGCGGCGATCTGCTCGCCGAGTTCGGTGGTTTCGGCGGCGGTGAGCCACAGGCGCAGGTCGGAGAGGTCGGCGGCGGCGCGCCAGTGCGGCGGGTGGTCGGTCATGGTCGCCACGTAGGTGCCGACCTGGTCGTGGTGGACGGTGTTGATCGCGTGCAGGTAGGTCGAAAGCGATCCGGCCAGGTCCGGGTCCTGCGACAGGGCGGCCGCGTCGAGCGAGGTGACGTCCTGGGCGGCGCGCCACCAGCGTTCGCGGCGGTTGCCGCGCTCGGTGTCGTCGGCGACCAGTCCCGCTTCGGCGAGTTGGCGCAGGTGCCAGCTGGTGTTGGCGGAGTTCTCGCCGAACCGCCGGGCGAGGTCGGTGGCGGTGGCGGGCCCGTCGGTGCGCAGCGCGCCGAGCAGCCGCACCCGCAGCGGATGGGCCAGGGCGCGCAGCTGCTTGGGGTAGCCGTAGTACTCGCCGAAAATCGGGCGGATATGAGGTCTGGGCTGCTGATCGGACATGGCTTCACTCCGCCTGGGACGACTGGCCGCGCTGGAGTGTGCGGTAGACGGTCGGCCGGGAGACGGAGAACAGCTCGGTGAGGTCGGTGATCGTGTAGTCGCCACTGTCATGCATGCGCCTCAGTTCGGTCTGCTGCTTCGGCGAGAGCTTGGGTTGCTTGCCGCGCAGCTTTCCCTTCGCCTTCGCCACGGCCATGCCTTCGCGGGTGCGCATGCGTAGGAGGTCGACTTCGAATTCGGCGAAGGTGGCCAGGATGTTGAAGAACATCTTGCCCATGGGGTCGGCCGGGTCGTAGACCTGTCCGCCCAACGACAGCGCGACGCCGCGCTCGGCGAGGTCGTCGCCGATGGCGCGGGCGTCCGGCACCGACCGGGCCAGCCGATCGAGCTTGGGCACCACGAGGGTGTCGCCAGTTCGGACGGCGGCCAGGGCCTGATCGAGCCCGGGCCGCGTTCTCTTGGTGCCGGTGAGTCCGTGGTCGAGATAGATCCGGTCGGCGTCCACGCCGAGTTCGGCCAGGCGCTGGCGTTGGGCGGTGAGGTCTTGCTCGTCGGTGGAGCAGCGGGCGTAGCCAACCAGGGTGCCGGACATGATCGGCAGTGTAACGGTTAGCCACCCCTCAGTGAGAGTTTCACCGTACCAGGTATCTGAGACAACCCTGGTCAGCGGAACGCCAGCTCGTGGCTTCGTCTCGCGTCAGTATCGGCCGGGCGGTGCTGTCTCAGTGGGGGTTCGGTCATCGGACACCTGTCACCCCGGGCCGATCGGTGATCAGATCGGGGTTTCTCGGCGATCACGTCCACGGGTTTGATGGTCGACTGGGCGAACAAGACCCCCGGTGTTCTCCGCGAGGGTTTGGGCGAGGTGGCCGGACAGGTGGGCCTGGACGGCCGGAGTCGTCTCCGAACGCGTCGTAGATGCCGAACAACGACGTGCCGAAGCGTTGGGCGAGCCAGCGGACGGTTCCCGGTTTCCTGCCCGAGCAGGGCCAGCCAGTGCTGCGAGCGACCCGCCGAACGTCAGGATGAGCCCTGGTCCTGAGCTTGCAGGCTCTGGCGGCGTTCCTGCTCGCGTTTGCTGTAGGCGGCCTGGCGGACCGCGTCCTCGCTGGCGAGCCCGGAGCCCAGGGCACCGGCGATGGTGCCCATCGAGGCGGACAGCCAGGCCACGATCGCGAACTCGCCGAAACCGCTGGGGTGTTTAAGGGTGGAGGTGAGATAGTCGGGTGGGATCACCACCAGCGCCGAGATCAGGGTGACCACGAACAGTAGCGCGTACATGCACAGCACGCCGATCGAGATCGTCAGCGCGGTGGCTACGTTGTAGAGCGCGGCCTCCTCGCGCAGTTGCCGGTCCGACGGCCGCTCCCACAGGCTGTTGTCGATGATCAGCCACGCGATCATCGCGAGGACCGCCAGGACGTTGACCAGCATGAGGCGCCACCCGCTGAACGCGTCGGCGAGCTGCCAGATGTTGGAGTAGAACACCCCAAACGCCGCCCCCGCGGCGGCGCCGGCGAGGGGCCGGGGACAGGCTCGGCACCAGCCGCCACGGCCGGTTCGCCCGCACCATCCCGGCCAACAGCCGCAGCCGACCCCGGGTTCCGGTCAGGGCCAGGTGGGCGTCGATGCCCTCGTCGGTGGAGTCGACGTGCTGCACCGGGGCGCCCAGGCCCAACGCCCGGTGGGCGCGCGGCCCGCCCTGGCCCGGCCCGTCGGTCCCGCCGTCGCCGAGCGGTTTGTCGATCAGGTGCTCGGCGACCAGGTGCACGATCACCTTGCGGGCCTGGCGGCCCAACCCCATCGCGCCCAACCCGAGCAGCGAGACCAGGCCGACCGCAGCGGCGAGCCCGTAGTCGGAGACGATCGGCTGGGTGCCGGCCCGGCGGGGGAGCTCGGTCACCAGGATCACCAGGTCCCACCTGTGCTCGGCCATGGTGCGTTGGCCGATCTCGACCAAGGGCAGGGTGCCGTGCTCGTCGAGGGTCAACCGCTGGGAGGCGGTCCCGACCCGCCATCGGACACGGCCGTCGGTCTCGTGCTCGAGCACCTCGGGCAGCTGTGCGGCGAGGTCGGCGGACAACTCGGCGGGCAGCCCGGGGTCGCTGAGCAGGCCCAGCGTCACCGTGGGCGCATCGGCCACGGTGACGCCCTGGCTTGCCACAACGTCACCTCCCGCGCGGGTCGAGCGCTGTGGGCGGCCGCCCGCAGCGGCCCACCGGCTGCTCGGGGCCACCTCAGATCGGTGGTTTCTCGGCGATCACGTCCACCGGTTCGATGCTGGGCTGGGCGAACAGGGTGCCGGTGTTGTCGTCGAGGGCTTGCGCGACCTGGCCCGAGAGGTGGACCTGGCGACCGGAGTCGTCGGGAAAGGCGTCGTAGATGCCGAACGACGAGGGCCCGAAGCGGAGGGCGAACCACCGCACCGTGCCCGGCTCCTGCTCCACGATGCCGAGCCCCTGCTGCAGGAAGTTCTCGACGTCGCTTTCTCGGCCCGGTAGCGCCTCGATCCGGACGAGGAGCCCGACGGTCACCGGTTCAGCCATTTTCTGGC
The DNA here is from genome assembly GCF_900116135.1 of Saccharopolyspora flava. Taxonomy (GTDB): domain Bacteria; phylum Actinomycetota; class Actinomycetes; order Mycobacteriales; family Pseudonocardiaceae; genus Saccharopolyspora; species Saccharopolyspora flava. The sequence goes on along the minus strand of NZ_FOZX01000005.1, from coordinate 349,045 downwards.
CTCCTACTCAAACGGGTGCTGTTTTAGAGGCGCGGCTCTCCACGCCTGGGCCCCTTGCCCCGCCGGCGACGAGAGCCGCGCGAGGGATACGTCAGGCGGCCTGGGCGGGGTTGAGCACGACCTTGGTCCAGCCGTCTTCGCGGGCGTCGAAGTGCTTGTAGGCGTCTGGGGCTTTCTCCAGCGGCAGGTTGTGGGACACGATCCAGGAGGGGGTGGCCTTGTCGGCGGCGATGAGGTCGCGCAGGTGGCGGTTGTAGCGCTTGACTGGGGCCTGCCCGCAGCCCATCTGCTGGCCCTTGAACCAGAAGTTGCCGAAGTCGAAGCGGGCCTTGCCCTGCTGGGACAGCTCATCCGGGCCACCGGGGTCCTGCGGGATGAACACCCCGACGGTGCCGATCCCGCCGGTGAACCGCACGGAGGCGACCAGCTTGTTCAGGGTGTCGGCGTTGTCCTCGTTGCCTTGCGGGTCGTGGGCCTGATAACCGACGCATTCGGCGCCGCGGTCGGCGCCGACCCCCTTGGTGTGCTCGGTGACCTGCTCGACCGGGTCGACCTTCGAGTCGTCGATCGCGATCGCCCCGATCTGCTCGGCCAGGCGCAGCCGGTCGGGGTGGCGGTCGACGATCATCACCTTCGCGGCGCCCTTGACGCTCGCGGAGAGGGCGGCCATCAGCCCGACCGGGCCGCCGCCGTAGATCACGATGGTCTCGCCCGGCTTCAGCCCCGACATCTCCACGGCGTGCCAGCCGGTCGGGAAGATGTCCGAGAGCATCACGTAGTCGTTCTGCTTCTCGGCCGCATCCTCGGGCAGGCGCAGACACTGGAAGTCACCCCACGGGATGCGCAGCAGCTCAGCCTGGCCGCCTACCCAGCCGCCCATGTCGGCGAACCCGTAGGCCCCGCCGGCCATGCCCGCCACGTTGGCGGCCAGGCAGTAGTTGGTCAGCCCGTGCTCACAGTTCTGGCAGTGCCCGCAGGAGACGTTGAACGGCGCCGAGACCATGTCCCCGACCGCGACCTTGTCGACCCCGTCACCGACCTCGACGACCTTGCCGACGTTTTCGTGACCGAAGACGCGGCCCTGCTCGAAGTCGGTGCGCCCTTCGTACATGTGCAGGTCCGACCCGCAGATGTTCGTCGCCGTGATCCGCACCAGGACGTCGTTGGGCCGCTCGATACGCGCGTCGGGAACGTCGGAGACGGAGACGTCGTGGGGTCCGTTATAGACCAGTGCCTTCATGTTCTTCTCCTCTGGCGGATGGGTTCGATTCAGGCCTGGGTGGGGGCCCGGTGGCGGCCTTCGGCGAACTCCTCGACGATCTTGGAGCAGAACGCGGGCAGGTCGTTGGGGTCGCGGCTGGTGACCAGACCCTGGTCGGTGACGACTTCCTGGTCGACGACGTTCCCGCCGGCGTTGCGAATGTCGGTGCGGATACTGGGAAACGACGTCAACGTGCGGCCCCGGACCACGCCGGCCTCGACCAACGTCCACGGCCCGTGACACAGCGACCCGACCGGCTTACCGGCGCCCACGAACTCCCGCACGAAACCCACCGCGTCGGAGTTGACCCGCAGCCCGTCAGGGTTGACCGTGCCGCCGGGCAGGATCAGGGCGTCGAAGTCGTCGCCGGAAACGTCGGAGACCAACCGGTCGACGGTGAAGGTGTCGCCCTTGTCGATGTCGGCGTTCATCGACTGAATCTGCCCGGTATGGATCGACAGCAGCGTCACCTGCGCCCCAGCCTGCTCCACCGCCTGGCGGGGTTGTTCGTACTCGACCTGCTCGACACCGTCGGTGGCCAGGATCGCGACCCGCCGACCGCGCAGCTCATCTGCCATGGGAATCACGCCTCCTCATAGTGTGGCGAGAACCACAGGATTGCCCCGGGTCAGGCCGGGTCAAACCAGCCGCCGAGCGGCGGTCAGCGCGGATCGGCGGGCGGTGCCGGCGGTGGCCGCACCGGGCCACGGTGCTCACCCGGCAGCGCCGAGCAACTCGTCGACCACCCCGCGACCACCCGGCAGTCTCCGCGGGCCGGCGGGACCGCGGTCACGGACCCAGGCCACGAACGCGGCGGCGACCTCGGCGAGCTTGGTGTTGGGTGTGCTGCCGCATGGCGCTGGAATCCGTACACGGGTTCGGTCGATGCCCCTCTCCGCACTGCCCTGGCCCGCACAGTGCACGGAGCCCACGCCGCCGCCTGCCTGCCCCGCGCCGGTGGGCAGATCCACGCGGGCGTGTAACTACCACCAGGCCGACTGGCCCAGCCTGATCCGCCTGCTGGACGAGACCTTGGCCGCGGCCCTGGCCCGGTTCTTCCCGCCGGTCTGGCGCGCCCGGCTGATCGAGGCCAATCCTCCTCGCCGCCGGAGGCACCGCGTACGCATACCGATGGTTTGCGGAGATGGTGCGGGCTCGAGCTACGTGGGTCGTTGGATAGGGCTGTGGTGGGTAGTCGTGGGGCGTCACCGACGGTGGGGAGTGCTGCGATGACGATGCCGGAAGATGCGAGGAACGGTTCGATCGAGACGGTGACTGTGGGGGTGGTGGCTGATCCGGTGGCCGCGCCTGCGCAGATTGCTGAGCAGCTCGCCCATGATTTGCCGGGGCTGCTGTCCGAGCAGCTGGAGGACAACTGCGTGTGGCGCGTGGATGTGCACCGCGAGCGGTTACCGCCCAGTGACGACCGCCATACCGAGATGATGGACGTCGCTGGCGAGCGGATGCGGCAGCACGGGTGGGATCTTGCTGCGTGCATCACGGATCTTCCGCTGCGTAGTGGCCGGCAGCCAATCGTGGCCGATATGAGCAACGAGCGCAGGGTTCTGGTGGTGTCGCTACCGGCATTCGGAGGCATGGCGTTGCGCCGCCGGGTGCGAGGTGTGGTGACCCAGCTCGTCGTCGACATGCGCAGCCGGGGTACTCCCTCGGAGGGGACCGAGGGGCACCGGCGTCGCCGACTGCCCTGGCTGGCCAACCGCTTCCAGTGGGTCACCCCGGAGCAACGCGACGTCGACGTGCGCGTGCTGGCCTCGCGAGGCATGGTGCGGCTGTTGATCGGCATGGTTCGGGACAACCGTCCGTGGCGGCTGGTGTTCGGGTTGACCGGGCCGCTGGTGGGGGCGTTCGCGTTCAGCGCGTTCTACTTGATCAGTACGTCGGTCTGGCGACTGGCCAGCACGATGGGGCCACTGCGCCTGTTGGCCGCGGTGCTCGGGTCGGTGGTTGTCATGGTCGCTTGGCTCATCGCCTATCACCGGCTGTGGGAGCAGACCAGGGGCCGGCCCGTGCACGAACGCGAGCAGGCGGTGTTGTTCAACGCTTCCACGGTGCTGACCCTGGTCATCGGAGTGGGGTGCATGTACGGGGCGCTCTACGTCGTCAACCTGATCGCGGCCGGTGTTGTCCTCACTCCTGAGGTGTTCGGCCAGTACATCGGGCCCGGACTCGGATTCGGTGACTATGCCGTCGTCATGCTGCTGGTCACCGCGGCGGCCACTGTTGCCGGCGCCGTCGGTTCCGGCTTCGAAAGTGAAAACTCGATCCGCGAAGCCGCCTTCAGCTACCGCGAACGCGAACGCCGCCAGGTCCTGCACGACACACAGACCCGACGTGAACAGCAAGAAGGCCGTGGCGGTTCCGCAGAAACATAACCGGTTACTCCACCGATGGTTCCCTCCAGCAGCAAGCGTCCGCTTATGGTAATGGGGCCGTAGTGCTCGCCGAAACCCGGGCGGATATGCCTGCGGGGGAATTCCTGCCTTACTGGTTTGCAAGGGGATCCGCTTGCGTACGGGTGTCTTGGCGGTCTGGCGCTTAGAAGAGGGTGTCGCCGATGCGCAGTGGCCGGTAGCCGGTGGGGCCGAGCTGGGCGAGTTCGCCGTCGATGTCGCCGTCGATGTCGACGTCGATGGAGCCGAAGAAGTTGATGTTCTCGCTGTGCGCTGGGGAGATGTGGGCCAGGACCTCGTCGTCGATGCGGCGTCCGGAGCGGCGCATCGATGCCACGGCCAGGCCGTAGTACTCGGTCGTCCAGGTCACCACCGCGTTGGTCACCAACGTCAGACACCACGCCTGCTCGGTCTGGGCTTCCAGGTGCCGGGCGCGGATGGTGCCCTCGTGGGCGTAGAGCAGGTCGCGCTTCAAGGCGTGCAGCGACTCGCCCTTGTTGAGCTGCCGGGAGATCTTGCGCCGGTACGCCGGGTCCGACAGGTAACGGGCGGTGTAGATCGTTCTGCGCAGTGCTCCGTACTCCTTGAGCGCTGCGGCCAGCGAGTTTTGCCGGCTCGACGCCGAGAGCTTGCCGACCAGCAGCGAAGCGGTAGCGTGCCCGAACTTCAGCGACCCGGCAAGCCGCAGCAGATCATCCCAGTGCGCGGCGATGAGATCGAGGTTGGCCCGCCGCGTCAACAGCGGCCCCGCGTGCGAGAACGCCGAAGTCATCTGTGATTTCGGCCCGGTCCGGTGCAGCGTGATCTTGCCGAGGTCGCGGATGCGCGGTGACAGTTGCAAACCCAGCAGGTCGAACAGCCCGAAGTTGACCAAGGTGACCCCGTGGGTGTCGGTGGCATGCTCGGTGATGGGGATGTCGGTGGCGTTGCCGAGGATGTCGTCGAGCACGTAGTGGGCTTCGCGCTTGGTCGCCACGATGACCTTCGTACCGTAGGTGGTGTGCTGGTCGGTCACGTGCGTGTAGGTCGACAGGCCCTCGTTCGCGAAGTACCTGCTCAGCGCCCTGGCGGTGACCGATTTGCCGCGGGTGGGGAACCGCTGCCCGTCACTGGAGGACAGGGTGCCGGAGCCGAAGATCGCCGTCAGCGGCAGCTGCTGGTGATAGCCGATCAGCGCCAGGTTCGCCGCGCGCAGGGTCTCTTCCCGTACGTACCACTCGGCGGTGAAGGCCAGGATGTCGTAGGAGATGCCGCAGGCATCGGCCATGCGTGTAAGTCCGAGGTTGGTCGAGTGGGCGAGCAGCACCGCGATGAGGTTGCGCTTGAGCTCCGGGCTGCGGGTCTGCTTGCCGCCGGCGTGGGTGAAGCAGTCCAGGAACCCGGTGCGCTGGTCCATCTCGATGAGCAGGGACACGATCGGCGCGAACGGCAGCATCTCGGTCAGCTCGGCCTTCAACGCCGTAGCCTCGGCCGGGATGTCTTCGGCCGACAGCGGAGAGATCACCAGCTCGCCGTCGTCGTCCAGGCGCGCCGGGCCGTCGCCGTCGGCGAGCGTGGTTTCCAGGTCGCCCAGCGCCGTGTGCAGCTCATCTTCGACCTCGGCCAGCGCCTTGGAGGCATCCGCGGGTTTGCCGACCAGAGAGCAGAACTGGCCCCGCTGCGCCGCCCACGTGTCCGGCGTGAGCAGGTAGGCGGCCGGATCGGAGTAGCGACGCGAGCCGGGCACGAATACATCCCCGGTGCGCAGCCCGTCCCGCAGGGCCAGCAACGTGGCAAGCTCCCAATAGTGCCGGTAGGCGGTGCTGCTGCCCGTCTTGGCGGCCTCGTCGAGGTAACCACGCCAGCGGGTCGGGACGAACCCCGTCGGCGCGTGCGCCGGGACCTTGCGGGCGCCGGTCGCATTGAGCTCGGCCAGGATCTCCACCGCCCGCAGTAGCTCGGCCGCGGCGGTGCCGCCGGAAAACCCGACGGCCTCCAGCACCTGCGGGGTGAACTGCCGCAGATAGCTGTACGAGCCGTCCAGCGCGGCCAGATGCCCGTGATCCCGCGGCAGCGGAGGCAACGCAGTCGACTGGGCGTCGCGTAGCCGTTGCCACCCGATCCGTTCGCCTCGGATCAACCCGCCGACCTGGTCATCACTGATCCCCACATCGAAGATGACCTCGAGTAGGTCGTCCAACAGCTCTTGGCGGTCTTCCCCGGAGCGGGCGCGCTCGGCCAGCGCGTCCCGCATGGTGTGTCCGGCCTTGCTCTCCCGCGCCGACAGCGCCTGGTCGAACAGTTGCACCACCTCGTCGAGCACCTCCGTGGCCGACTGCGCCAACACCGTGGCCAGGACCGGATACCGACGCTCCGGCTCGCGACGTTGTAATGCCTGGGCAGTCAGTCGACGGCCCATCGTGGCCAGGAACCGCCGCCGTTCCGCCGGCAGCACCGACAGATCCAGGGTTTCCGCGCCCATGGCGCGTAGGAACTCCAGTTTGGAGATCTCGGTCTTCACCGCCGCGGGCGAGGCCTCCACCGGCCCGGTGCACAGCCACCGCAGCCGCGTCATCCCGATCGTCGAGTCCACCACCAGCAGACCGTCCAGCGCGGCACGGCGCTCGTCGGTGAACTCGCGGGCCAGCCGGTCGAACGTCTCCTGCCGCGCCACCTCGCGGGCGTGCGCGACTCGCTCCACCACCGTCACCGGGCCCGGGCGGATCACCCGCGCCGAGCTCAGGTACTCGCAGGACAGCCGGAACAGCAACGTCGGCGAATCGTGCTCCATCGCCCGCGCCAGCAGGAACTCATCCAACTCTTTGAGCTCCAGCGCACCCGCCGGCCGCCACCCCAGATACCGCGCCGCCTGCCGCAGATGCTCCGTCCGGGTCTTCGCCCGCCGCCCGTACGAGCGGATCGCATCCGGATCCACGCCCAGCTGCTCCGCCAGCCGTGCCACCGCCGCCCGAGGCGCCGAGCCCACGTCATCCGGCACGAACCCGAGCCAGGGCAACGAGCACAGGGCCACGGCAAGACCCAACCGATCCGTCGGCCCCCGGCCTCGCCCGGGATCGACGAACGCCACGTCCGCCGGGGTCAACGTGAAGAATCGGAACAGCTCCTCCCGGCCGATCTCCGGGAACCTCCGCAGGGCCTCCAGGTCCGCATCGGTGAACACCTGCGTGGCCAACCAGCACCTCCCGCCAGAACCCGACAATCACCAGCTCAGCAGCCTAGCGAGGCATATCCGCCCGAATTTCGGCGAGTACTACGGCGACCCCTGCTTGGCGTCGAGCCGCACCTCGCGTGATGTGTGGGGTTCGGTCATGACCCCCACCGATAGAACCGCAAAGACACTTTGCAAAGACTCTTTGGGGTGCGTGGGCGGCTGCCCACGCACCCCAGGTGGTCAGTTGAGGGTGAGGACTACTTTGCCGAGGTTGGTTCTGGTTTCGAGGGTGGTGTGGGCTCGGGCCGCTTCGGTCAGGGGGATCTGGTCGTGGACGCGGGTGCGCAGGTGGCCTTGGCGGTGGCGGTCCCAGAGCTCGTCGCGCCAGTAGGCGTGCAGCAACGGTTTCGGGGGTGCGCCCATGCGGAAGCCGGTGGCCGAGGCGCCGCGCAGCATCAGCTCGCGGGAGCAGATCGGGCCCGGCAGGCCGGCGAAGGTCACCAGCCTGCCGCCCGGGCCCAGAGTGCGGACGGCGCGGGCAAGGAGGTCGCCGCCGACGGCGTCGAGGACCACCTCCACCGGTGCGCCCCGGTCGAGGGCGTCGTAGTCGAGGACGCGGTCGGCGCCCAGGTTGGTGAGGTAGCGGCGCTTGTCGGTGGTGTTGCCGACCGCGGCGATCACCCGGGCGCCGTGGGCGCGGGCGAGCTGGACGGCCATCGTGCCCACCGCGCCGGCCGCGGCGGTGATCAGCACCGTTTCGCCCTGGCCGAGCATGCCCGTGGTGCAGGCCTGGCGGGCCACCAGGCCGCTGCGCACCAGGGCCACGGCGGTGACCGCGTCGGCGTGGTCGGGGATGGGGGAGGCCAGGGGTTCGGCCAGCAGGGCCAGTTCGGCGTAGGCGTGCTCGAAGCACAGGCCGGTGACCCGGTCGCCGAGCTGGAAGTCGCGCACGCCGGGGCCGATGGCCTGCACGGTGCCGGCGATCTCGCCCGCCAGCGGGGCGGGTTCGGGGCCTTCGCGGACCCGGCGCACGGTGGGCAGGGTGACGCCGATGGCTTCGCAGGCCACCAGCAGCTGGCCCGGGCCGGGCTCGGGGACGGGGACGTTCTCGACGAACAGGACCTCGGGTCCGCCGGGGATGACGTGGTTGACGCGGCGCATGACGCTCACTCCTCGAATTCGATGGGTTGACCAACGAATTCGAGGTTAGAAGCACGACCGTTGGGTCGTCCAACGATTTTTCGCTAGGGTGCTCGCGTGACCGACCACGCGCTGCAGCACATCCACTCCCTGCCCAGCTGGCTGACCGGACGCGTCGCCGCCCGCGGCCGCGAACTGCTCGCCCGCTCCCTGGCCGCCGAAGGCCTGCGGCTGAGCCAGTACGCGGTGCTGGCCGCCGTCGCCGAACACGGCCCCGCCGCCCAAGCCGACCTCGTGCGACGCCTGCACATCGACCGCAAGGACGTCGTCGGCCTGCTCAACGACCTCGAACGCGACGACCTCGTGCGACGCAGACCCGACCCCGCCGACGGCCGCAAGAACGCCGTGTCGGTCACCGACCGCGGCAAGGACACCCTGCGGCGCTGCGCCGCGTTGGCCGAGCAGGCCAACCAGCAACTGCTGGAACCCCTGAGCGCCACCGAACGCGAGCTGCTGATCACCCTGCTGGCCCGGCTCCAGAACGCCCACACCACCGGCGAGCCGGCCGAGGGGGATCAGTCCCAGTAGGTGTGCAGCCGCTGCGGGGTGAACGCGCCCTCGTCGGTGACCACCGTGGTCACCAGGTGCGGATCGGTGACGTCGAAGGCCGGGTACAGGCCGGTGACCTTGTCGCTGGCGCTGCGCCGCCCCAGGGTGTGCAGCACCTCGTCGCCGTCGCGGAACTCGATGGGCACCTGCGCGCCGGTCGCGGTCTGCGGGTCGGGGGCGTGGCACAGGGCGTGGAAGGGCACGCCGAAGGCCTGCGCGGCCACCGCCAGGCCCAGCGTGCCCACCTTGTTGATCACCGAGCCGTCAAGGGCCACCCGGTCCGAGGCCGTCACCAGCGCGTCCACCCGGCCCTCGCGCATCAGCGACGCCGGCATGCCGTCGGTGACCAGCGTGACCGGCACCCCCATCTCGGCCAGCGATTCGGCGGTCAGCCGCGCGCCCTGCAGGTAGGGGCGGGTCTCGGTGCAGACGAACTCCGGGCGCTTGCCCTGCTCCAGCAGCGCCTCCACCAGCCCCAGCAGGTACAGATCACCCCAGCAGTGGGTGAGCACCCGCGCGCCCTCGCCGATCAGCTCGGCTCCCGCCCGGCCCATCCGCCGGCACCGGTCCCGGTAGTCGCGCTCACCGGCGCGCGCTCCCTCCACGGCCGCGGCCGCCACGTCGTCGCGACCGTCGACGGCGGCGAGCACGAACGCGGCGGCCTTGCTCGGCTGATCATTGGTCGGGCGGGTGGCGATCAATCGGCGCGCCGCGGCCGCCACCCGCTCCCGCGCCACCACCGGATCCAGCTCCCCGGTGTCGCGGGCGGCCAGCGCCAGGCCCCACAGCACCGCGAAGTACGGGCCCGAGGACTGGGTCACCATCTCCTCGATCGCCCGCGCCACCTCCTCGACGGTGCGCGCGTGCACCCAGCGGTGCTCGAACGGGAACACCCGGCGATCCAGGATGTGCACGCCGTCGTCATCGAAGCGGACGCTGTCGGCGAGAACGGGGGTGACTGGAGACGACATCGCATCCTTCATCGAGCGCGAACCGGCACGGGCGCCCGCGAGCCTAACCAGCCGACTCGCGCACCCCGGACCCCACCAACTGGTTTGCTAGGCTCACGACACCGCGCTGATCGCCGCACACGCAGGCTTGATCACCCGAGGTCCCGCGACACCCGCGCCCCTCACCCAGGCACCACCCGGCGCACCCGAAGGACACCGCAGTTGAACCACCCCCGCCCCGCCGACACCGGACCCGTGCTGCGCGCCACCGACGTCGACGTCGTCCGCGACGGCACCCACCTGCTCGACTCGGTGTCGATCGAAGTCCACCCCGGCCAGCACTGGGCGCTGCTCGGCGCCAACGGCGCGGGCAAATCCACCCTGCTCAACCTCCTCGGCGCGCACGGCCACCCCACCCGAGGCAGCGTGGAAGTCCTCGGACACCGCCTCGGTGCGGTCGACATGCGCGCCCTGCGCAGCCTCGTCGGCCACATCAACCCCCGCCACCCGCTGCAAAGCCCCCTGACCGTGCGTCAGGTCGTGCTCACCGGGCTGACCAACACCACCGAACTCGTCCCGCGCTGGCAGCCCGGCGACGACGACCTCGCCCGCGCCGAAGCGCTCATCAGCGTGCTGGGCATCGCCGAACGCGCCCAGGCCCGCTGGAACACCCTGTCCCAAGGTGAACGCGGCCGGGCCCTCATCGCCCGCGCCCTCATGCCCCGGCCCCGGCTGCTGCTGCTCGACGAACCCGCCACCGGCCTGGACCTGGCCGCCCGCGAACAACTGCTCACCAGCCTCGACGAACTCCGCCGCGAACACCCCGACCTGGCCACCGTGCTGGTGACCCACCACCTCGAAGAACTGCCCACCGGCACCACCCACGCCCTGCTGCTGCGCGAAGGACAGCCCCTCGCACAAGGCCCGGTCGAGGAGGTGCTCACCAGCGACCACATCAGCAAGTGCTTCAACCACCCCGTGCACCTGGCCCGCGACCACGGCCGCTGGCACGTCCGCGCCCGCACCTGAGCACGAAAAAACGGTGGTCCTGGCACGGGCGCAGGATGCAGGTCTGCGCCCGTGCCAGGACCACCGCCGAACCGGGGTGAAGAAGGGCTCTAGCGGCGCTTCTTCGGCGGGTCCTTGCGCAGCAGGTCCGGGCCGATGATCCGGCGCACCACGCGCCGCATCAGGCTGCGCTTGCGCGGCGGCGTGGCCGCCGGCTTGCCGCCGACCGCGGGCTGCGGGCCGGTCAGCGCCGCCGGCGAGGCCGCCGCCCCCTCGGGGTTGAGGCGCTTGGCGAACTCCGGCTGCTCATCGCGGATCGCGGGAATGTAGGGCTGGGTGACCTCGACGTGCTCGGGCACCGGCGGCGGAGCCATCGGCGGTCCCGCCACCTCCGGGCCCGCGCCCATCGGGGGCTGCGCCGGCATCTGCGGCGCCGCGGACGGCAACGGGGGGATCGAGGGCATCGACACCGGTTCGTCGGCGTAGAAGGCCTGGAAGGCCGTGTCGCCGGCGATCGCCTCCTGACCCGCCTCGGGGGAGCGGGCCGGGTGGGAACCCGGGTCCAGGGCTTCGGCGAAGGTCGTGCCCTGCGACATCGCCGTGCTCGGGCGGGGCGGCAACGACCCCTGCGACGGCTGATCGAAGGGCGGCTGCGGTGCTGCGGTGCGGAACTCACCCGGCTGCGGCGCGGCCGGGTGCTCCTGCGCGGGGGCCACCTGACCCACCGGGGTCACGGGGTTGACGGGCTCGGCGGCGGGAGCGGGCTGCTGCGCGGCCGGGTCGAACCGGTCCGCGGCGCCGTGCTCGTCCGCCGGGTCCACGGGCAGCTGGCCCATGATGCGTGTCGTCGGGGATCCCGGGTCCGGTTGCTGCTGTTGCGCTTCCGAGGGGACCACGGGCTGGAACCACGGTCGAGCAAGATCGTCTTGAATAGTCATCCGTATCGACTCTGCGTCAGCAAACGGCCAATGTCACCGGATCGGGGACTTCCCTTCCGGCGGAGCAGACCCTACCGGTCACGGACCGGTAAAGGACACCCCCGTGTTTCCTAACCCACGACCACTCACCCGCACCGGCATTCGTCATCGGCCATGACCGCCTGCCTGAGCTGCCCGAACTCCGCCGCCAGCGTCGCGGCCGACCAGTGCGCGTTCAGGCCGCTGGGATTGGGCAACACCCACACCCCGGCCTCACCGATCGTCCGATCCTGCTTACCGAACGTGGCGCGCTTGGCGCCGAAGGCCGCCCGGTAGGCGGTGATGCCCACGACCGCCACCCACTGCGGCCGGTACCGCGCCACCTTCTGCGCCAGCACCTCGGCGCCGGCGGCGAGCTCGTCGTCGGAGAGCTCGGCGGCCTTCGCGCTGGCCCGCGACACCAGGTTCGTGATGCCCAGCCCCAGTCCCAGCAGCTCCGACTGCTCCGAGGGGGCCAGCTCGCGCGGGGTGAAACCGCTGGCGTGCAGCACCGGCCAGAACCGGTTGCCCGGACGCGCGAAGTGAAAACCCGTGGCACCCGACCACAAACCCGGGTTGATCCCGCAGAACAGCACCTTCAGATCCGGTGCCAGCACATCACCGATCGTGGCCCCGCTGGCGGCTTCCAGTTCCTGCGCACTCGGCCGGTCACCCGACAACTGACCTACCTCCCCGTCCCCGGTTGTTCCACGGACCCTAACCACACCGCCCCGGCGTCCCGAACGCAGCGCCCCCGCCCGCACCCGCACCGGGCACCAATGCGATCATGGCCGCCCGCGCGGAGCGACCCGCACGAACGGCCATGACACGACATCCCTGGTCAGTCGGTGCCCGACTCCATCGCCGCGCGGTCCAGCGCCTGCGACTCGGACTCCTCGGCACCCACCGAGGCGATCGCCTCCGCGCCACCGGCCTGCAGCGAGCCCACCAGCTCGGTCTGGGCCTTGCCGACCAGACCCAGCTGCGCGTAGCCCTCCAGCTTCGCCCGCGAGTCGGCGATGTCGAGGTTGCGCATCGTCAGCTGGCCGATGCGGTCGGTCGGGCCGAACGCGGCGTCCTCGGTGCGCTCCATCGACAGCTTGTCCGGGTGGTAGGAGAACGCCGGGCCGCGGGTGTCGAGGATCGAGTAGTCCTCACCCCGGCGCAGCCGCAACGTCACCTCACCGGTGATCGCCGAGCCCACCCAGCGCTGCAACGACTCCCGCAGCATCAGCGCCTGCGGGTCGAACCACCGGCCCTCGTACATCAACCGGCCCAGCTTGCGGCCCTCGTTGTGGTAGGAGGCCACGGTGTCCTCGTTGTGGATGGCGTTGACCAGCCGCTCGTAGGCGGTGAACAGCAGCGCCATGCCCGGGGCCTCGTAGATGCCGCGGCTCTTGGCCTCGATGATGCGGTTCTCGATCTGGTCGCTCATGCCCAGACCGTGCCGGCCGCCGATCGTGTTGGCCTCGTGCACCAGGTCGACCGGCGAGGAGAACTCCTTGCCGTTGATGGCCACCGGGCGGCCCTGCACGAACGAGATCGTCACGTCCTCGGGCGCGATGGCCACCGACTCGTCCCAGAACCGCACACCCATGATCGGGTCCACGATCTCGATGCCGGTGTCGAGGTGCTCCAGCGACTTCGCCTCGTGCGTGGCACCCCAGATGTTGGCGTCGGTGGAGTAGGCCTTCTCCGCGGAGTCCCGGTAGGGCAGGCCGTGCTCGACCAGCCACTCCGACATCTCCTGCCGGCCGCCCAGCTCCTGGACGAAGTCCTCGTCCAGCCACGGCTTGTAGATCCGCAGCCGCGGGTTGGCCATCAGCCCGTAGCGGTAGAACCGCTCGATGTCGTTGCCCTTGAACGTCGACCCGTCGCCCCAGATCTGCACGTCGTCGGCCAGCATCGCCCGCACCAGCAGGGTCGCGGTCACCGCCCGGCCCAGGGGAGTGGTGTTGAAGTAGGTGCGCCCGCCCGAGCGGATGTGGAAGGCACCGCAGGCCAGCGCGGTGAAGCCCTCCTCGACCAGCGGCTCGCGGCAGTCGACCATGCGCGCGATCTCGGCGCCGTAGTCCTTGGCCCGGCCCGGGATCGAGGCGATGTCGGACTCGTCGTATTGCCCGATGTCGGCGGTGTAGGCGCACGGCACCGCGCCCTTGTCGCGCATCCAGGCCACGGCGACGGAGGTGTCGAGACCCCCGGAGAAGGCGATGCCGACCCGCTGGCCGACCGGCAGAGACGTCAGAACCTTGGACATGCGAGAAAGTTTATGCGATGGACTGTATGGTTATCCACCCGGGGTGGCCGAGCGTGCCCCGACTCACTGCCCGCACCCCCACCAACCGGCCGATCACGGCGCCGGGCGGCGCGTGCGCACCCGGGATCCGACACCACCGGTGGCCGAACTCACCGGCCCCTGACCTGCCACGGGAATGCCGGTTGGGCAGAATCGCCGGTGAGGGATCCGGACGAGGCGCACCGTACCTGGACGTGCAAAGACGGTGCAGGCGCGGAGGAGCGCGCGATGTCATGGCATGGATCGTCCTGATCGTCTCCGGCATGTTCGAAGCCGTGTGGGCCGTGGCCCTGAGCAAGTCCGAAGGCTTCACCCGCCTGATGCCCTCGCTGATCTTCGTCGCCGGTCTGGCGGTGAGCATGGGCGGACTGGCCCTGGCGATGCGCACCCTGCCCGCCGGCACCTCCTACGCGGTGTGGGTCGCCATCGGCGCGGTGCTCACGATCGGCTACTCGATGGCCACCGGCGACGAATCCATCTCACCGCTCAAGATCGCCCTGCTGCTCGGGTTGATCACCTGCGTCGTCGGCCTCAAACTCGCCCACTGAACCATCCCGGGGCGTGCCGTGCCAGCGCCATCGGTCCAGCCGCGCACGCCCCGGCACGTCGGCGCGGCCGGTGCACCACAACAACCCCGTCCACGGATCGGTGTCGGTGGGGGCATCGGGGAAGAGCCGGTCGAGCACCTTCGCGCACAGCCCGGCGGGAGGATCCCACGCCAGGCCGAGTCCGTCGGTGACGTCGTGGGTGTGCACGAGGGTTTCCACGACGCCCATCGCCGCGAAACCTTCCGGATCCGAGACGCCGAAGACGTGATACGAGCGCAGGCCGGGCGAGGCGGTGCGCACCATCGCCACCAGCAACGCGCCCGCGGCCTCCAGCGTCAGCAGCAGCCCGTCCGGCCCGGCGTCGGGATCGGCGTGCACCGCGTTGAACGGGCCACCCTCGCGGCGCGGCCACCACAGGAACGGCATCTCGCGGTCCCGTGGCGGGGCGGACGGTCCCAGTTGCACGGCGTAGGAGAACAGGTCATCGCCCAGGTGCTCGACGGTCTCCCACCGATCCCACTGCAACGACCCGGCCCTGTCCCGCCACGCCCCGGCGGGAACCTGCCGCAACACCCCCAGCGACAACCGCACCGCCGCGTCCAGGTCGTCGGCGCTCACCTTGGTTCGAGACATCCCCGGACCCTAGCTCCACCGCCTGAGGCCGAGCCTGCGAATTTTCGCGGTCGTCGTTGTGCCGCGCGGAGTTTTATGGCCTGCGCGGCCTGTCTCTAGCGTCGGGTGCATGTTCCGCTCAGCTGCCGAGTGCCTGTCGGCGATGCGCACCGGTGAGGTGTCCTCGCTGGAGTTGACCGAGGAGTCCATCGCCCGCATCGAAGCGCACGACCGAGAGATCAACGCGCTCTGCGTGCGCGACTTCGACCGCGCCCGCCACGCCGCGCACCAAGCCGACCGCGCCCGCCGCGAAGGCCGGGAGGCGCCGCTGCTGGGTGTTCCGGTCACGGTCAAGGAGTGCTTCGACATCACCGGCCTGCCCACCACCTGGGGTATGCCGCAGCACCGCCACCACTACCCGGCCGCCGATGCCGTGCAGGTGGAGCGGATCAAGGCGGCCGGGGCGGTCGTGCTCGGCAAAACCAACGTGCCGCTCGGATTGCAGGACCTGCAGAGCTTCAACGACATCCACGGCACCACCCGCAACCCCTGGTGCCACGACCGCACGCCGGGCGGGTCCTCGGGTGGGTCGGCGGCGGCCTTGGCGTGCGGATTCGGGGCGCTGTCGCTCGGGTCGGACCTGGCCGGGTCGCTGCGCACTCCCGCGCACTTCTGCGGGATCTACGCCCACAAACCCACCCTCGGCCTGGCCGCCACCCGCGGCATGGTCGCCCCGGGCGAACCGGCGCTGCCCGTGGAGCAGGATCTCGCCGTGGTCGGCCCGATGGCACGCACCGCCGGTGACCTCGCCCTGCTGCTGGAGGTCATGGCCGGGCCCGACCCGCTCACCCACGGCAAGGCGCACCGGCTGCGGCTACCGCCCGCACGTCACCCACGGCTGGAGGACTTCCGGGTTCTGGTGCTCGACGAGCATCCGCTGATCGCGACCAGTGCAGCCGTGCGCGCAGGGGTGGAGCGGGTGGCCGCGGCACTCGGCGACGGCGGCGCCCGGGTCGACCGGGGCAGTGCGTTGCTGCCGGACCTGGCCGAGGCCGCCCGGATCTACACCCAGCTGCTGTTCTCCGGCTCCACCGCGCACTTCCCCCTCGACGCCTACGACGATCTCCGGGACCGCGCCGCGCACTTCGATGCGGGGGACCGGAGCCTGGAAGCCACGCGGTGGCGGGCGATGGTGTGCAGCCACCGCGACTGGATGCACGCGCACCGGCTCCGCGAACTGCACCGCCACCGATGGCGACGCGTGTTCACCGAGTTCGACGTCGTGGCCTGCCCGATCACACCCACCCCCGCCTTCGGGCACGACCACGACCCGGACCTGCTGGGCCGTCGCATCGACGTCGACGGCGTCGGCTACCCGTTCTTCGACCAGCTCGTGTGGGCGGGCCTGGCCACCATGCCCGGCCTGCCGGCCACCGCCATCCCCACCGGACCCGACGAGGACGGGCTGCCGGTCGGGATCCAGCTCATCGGCCCGGCCTTCGAAGACCGCACCCCGCTGCACCTGGCCGCACTGCTCGACCAGCGACTCGGCGGATTCCGCGCTCCGGGTACCTCCTGCGGGCCTCGGGTGCGGTGATCGGCGGCTCGGTGGGGATGCGGCGGGGGCGATCGCGTCGCGCAGCGCGGTTGTGGCGCTTCCCCTCACACCCGGCGCGGAACCGTCACTGACGAATCCACGCGCGGCCCAGAGGGTGGGGAAGGGGAGCTCCTCCGAGGGTCCGCCCGGGGTCCGGTCCTCTCACGCAGGCGTGCGCATCCCGCCGGTCGGCGAACGAACCCCCACCCAGTTCTCGCGTCGTGTCAACACCCCTCCAACCAATTACGTTATTAACGTTATGACACAAACGAAACGGAACACTGACGAGGGAAAACGGACAGAAGGGAGGCGCGCATAATCGCGCTTATGTGCGGTAAGATGGGATCATGGAGATTCAGGCCGCGGGTGGCGGCAGTGCGGTGGGCAACCGGGCGCAAACGGAACTGCTGGCCGCGACCACGCGCACGGGCCACACCCTCACCGCGCTGATCGCCTCCTGGCTGGGCTCGTTCACCGACTCCGCCGACACCCGCGCCGCCTACACCCGGGACCTGCGCGAGTACCTGGACTGGTGCACCCGCCGCGACCTGGACCCGCTGGGCGTGCGGCTGCCCGAGGTGCAGATGTACGCCGCCGAACTGGCCGCCACCCCGAACCCGCGCACCGGCAAGCCCCCGGCGGCCTCCACCCGCGCCCGCAAGATCGCCGCGATCTCCAGCTTCTACACCCACCTCGTGCGCGCCGGAGCGATCGACGCCAACCCGGCGCGCGATGCCTCCCGGCCCCGCTACGACCGCCGGCACTCGCCGACCGCCAGCGTCTCGGCCGAGCAGGCCTCGGTGATGCTCACCGAGAGCCGCACCTACCGGCACCGCACCCTCGGCCCGCAGGCCGCCGCGCTGGTGATGGCGCTGCTGATCGACCTGGGGGTGCGGGTCTCGGAGCTGTGCCAGGCCGATCTCGCCGACCTCGGGCACCGGGAGGGCATGCGGGTGCTCACGGTGCGGATGAAGGGCGGCAAGGTCCGCACCCGGCCCATCCCGCACGGACTGCACGGGGTGCTCGACGCCTACCTGCAGCAACGCCCCGACGCCGACACCGACGCACTGGTGATCACCCGCGACGGGCGGCGCATCAACCGCCACCAGGTCTACCGGCTGGTGCAGGCCATGGCCGCCCAGGCCGGGGTGCCGATGCCGCAGCGCATCACCCCGCACTCGATGCGCCACACCTTCAACACCATCGCCCGCCAGTACGGAGCGGCCCTGGAAGACCGCCGCGACGCGCTCGGGCACTCCTCGGCGGCCATCACCCAGCTCTACGACCACGTGGCCCTGTCGCTGACCCGCGACCCGGCCCACCTGGTCGCCGAAGCGACCCGATCCCAGCCGGATTCGGACGAGCAATCCCCTTGATCATTTAGGTCACGGTGACGAAAAGAATCTTGGGTGTGCGGCGATGAGTTTCGGCCGCCGGGGTAGTCCCCAGTACATGACGACACACACGCCCACTTCCACGACCGTCACCAACATCGGCGTCACCATGTTCACCGTCGCCGACCAGGACACCGCCCTGGACTTCTACACCGGCAAGCTCGGCTGGGAGGTCCGCGGCGACACCCGCTTCGGCCCGAACGACGAGTACCGGTGGCTCGAAGTCGCCCCACCCGGATCGACCGCGCGCCTGGCCCTGAACCCACCCATGGGCGGCGGCCAGCCGGGCGGCAGCGGCATCGGCGTCGAAACCGCCGACGTGCACGGCGAGTACGAGCGGCTGCGCGCCCTCGGCGGGGTCCAGATCGACTCCGAACCCGAATCCGGCCCGGGCTCACCGCTGCTGTTCATGATCAGCGACCCGGACGGCAACCACATCGCCGTCGTCGAAGCCTGACCATCCATTCTCAGGAGGCGCCGAACAGCGAGACCACGCTGTCCGGCGCCTCCTGGCCGAAGAATGTCTCCAGGTTGCGCGCCGAGCGGGCGGCGGCCTCCCGGCTGCGGGAGAAAAGCCGCTTCTCGTAGGCGGCGAGCGCGGCCTCCACAGACGCGTGCCCGGCCAGCTCGTGCGCCAGCTCGGCGCCGTCGAGCAGGGCGAGGTTGGCGCCTTCACCGGCGAACGGCGACATCAGGTGCGCGGCGTCGCCGAGCAGCGTCACCCCGGGCACCCGGCCCCAGCTGAGCCCGACGGGCAGCGCGTGGATCGGCCGCAGCCGCGGCGGCACGTCGCTACCGCTCACGAACGCGGTGAGCGAGGGCGACCAGCCGTCGAACTCCCGGGCCAGGAGGCGCAGACCGGCGGCCGGGTCAGCGAAGTCGACCTGGCGCATCCACTGCTCGGGCCTGGTCAACGCCACGTACCCGCGCACACCGCCCTGCGCGTCGCGGTGGACGATGATGCCCTGGCCCGGCGCGACCGCCATCAACGTGCCGCTGCCGATCCCGGCCACGCTGTCCCGATGCCCTGGGGAGAGGGCGATGTCGACGAAGCAGGTGCCGCTGTAGCGCGGCTCGGCGTCGGTGAGCAGCGGCCGGACCCTCGACCACGCGCCGTCCGCGCCGACGACGACCTCGGCGCGGACCGTGGAGCCGTTGGTGAACGTGAGGTCGGCGCCGCCGGCCGGGTGGGGCCGGAGCGCGGTGAGCCTGTGCCCCCAGCGGATCGTTCCGGGCACGAGTGAGTCGATGAGCAGGCGCCGCAGTTCGCCGCGATCCACCTCGGGCCGGGATGAGCCGGGGTCGGCGGGCCGGTCGAGCAGGATCGTGCCGTGGCGGTCGACGACGCGTTTGGCGTCCTCTCCCGGCCGCACCAGGGCGTGGAACTCGTCGGATAGGCCCGCCGCGTGGATCGCGGCCTGCCCGGATGGTTCGTGGATGTCGAGCAGGGCGCCCTGGGTGCGGGCGGTCGCCGAGTCCTCGGCCTCGTAGATCGTGGCGGTGATGCCGCGGGTGTGCAGGACCCGGGCGAGCATCAGCCCGCCCAGTCCCGCGCCGATGATGGTGACGCTGGTGTGCATGCAGGGTTCCTCGGTTGCGGTCGTCCTGGTGGGGAGCCGCTTCACCGATCGGAACCGTCGGTGTGCGCGCGATGTCCGGCGACCAAGCACAGCGGGACATCGTTTTTCGCGACACCGCGAATCTAGTGCGGCCGGGCGCGGGCGAGCAAATCCCGAACGGCCCGGTTCACCGTGCGGAGTTGAGGCGGGCGGCTTGGCGCAGGAGGTGGTCGCGTTCGGCGAGGCTGCCCGCTGCACGTGCCGCCTCGGCGTACAAGTCCGCGGCCCTGGCCGGGTTTCCGGCGTGTTCGGTCAGGTAGGCGTGGGTGGCGGTGTAGCGGGGCACCGATGGGTCGCAGTCGGCCAGCGCGGCCAGGCCCGCTTGCGGACCGCGGGCTTGGCCCACGGCGACGGCCCGGTTCAACCGCACCACGGGTGAGCCGGTGATCTCCAGCAGTTCGTCGTACCACTCGACGATCTGCGGCCAGTCGGTGTCGGCCGCGCTCGGGGCGTCGGCGTGCAGGGCCGCGATCGCCGCCTGCGCCTGGTACTCGCCCAGCCGGTCGGCGGCCAGCGCGTGCTGCAGGATCGCCACGCCTTCGCTGATCAGGCTGGTGTCCCAGAGGTTTCGGTTCTGCTCGGCCAGCGGCACCAGGCGTCCTCGGGGGTCGGTGCGTGCCGGGCGGCGCGCGTGGTGCAGCAGCATCAGCGCCAGCAGGCCCCGCACCTCCGGGTCGTCGGTGATGCCCGCCAACCGGCGGGTCAGGCGGATGGCCTCGGCGGCCAGGTCCACCTCGCCGGTGTAGCCCTCGTTGAACACCAGGTACAGCACCCGCAGCACCGTGCCCACCTCGCCGGGCCGGGTGAAGCGGGCGCCGGTGACGGTGCGCTTGGCGCGGCTGATGCGCTGGGCCATCGTGGGCTCGGGAACCAGGTAGGCCTGGGCGATCTGGCGGGTGGTGAGCCCACCGACCGCGCGCAGCGTCAACGCCACCGCCGAGGCCGGGCTCAGGCTCGGGTGGGCGCACAGGAAGTACAGCTCGAGCGTGTCGTCGGTGCCCGGGACGGTGTCGGGTTCGGGTTCGGCGGTGGCCTGGGTCTCGCGGCGTCGGCGGGCGGTGTCGCTGCGTACCGCGTCGAGGAACTTGCGCCAGGCGGTGGTGATCAGCCAGCCCTGCGGGTCCGTCGGTGGGGTGTGCGGCCAGGTGCGCACCGCTTCGAGCAGGGCTTCCTGCACGGCGTCCTCCGCCGCGGCGAAGTCGGCTCCGCGGCGGCGCAGGACGCCGATGACCGCCGGGCTCCACGCCCGGATGTCGGTGTCGTCCACCGGTTCACTCGGTGATGGTGGGCGGTGCGGTCAGGAACGGGCGCAGTTCGAGCCACTCGTGGATGGGGTTTCCGCCGGCGCCGGGGGCGGCCGAGAGTTCCCCGGCCAGTTCCAGGGCGCGGTCGTAGGAGTCGACGTCGATGATCATCCACCCGGCGATGAGGTCTTTGGTCTCGGCGAAGGGTCCGTCGGTGACCGGCGGGCGGCCCGGGCCGTCGTGGCGCACCCACGTTCCTTCCGGGGCCAGTGCTTGGGCGTCGACGAACTCGCCGGTGGTCTTGAGGCGGTCGGCGAAGTCGTTCATGTAGCGCATGTGCGCGTCGACCTCCTCGGGCGCCCACTGCTCCATCGGCACGTCGTTGACGGCTTCCGGAGCGCCTCGGTAGTGCTTGAGCAGCAGGTACTTGGCCATGATCATCGTCTCCCTCGGAGGGTGTGCGGCCATTGTGGCCGTCTTTCACCCCGGGGACGGTGCCGAAACCCGATTCTCGACATCGGCTCCGATGTTTTTCCCGGACGTGTGCGGCTCAGGAGGTTCGCAGGTGTTGCTGAGCCCACTGTTCGAAGCTGGTCAGGTCGATGCCCCAGCGCACACTCCGGGCGGGCCGGTTCCCAGGGCGCGGCCCGTGGCGCCGGTGACCAGAACCGGTGTTGCGGCAGTGTTCATGTGCGCCTCTCCTCGGTTTCGCCCGCGCCCGGCGCGAGGCTCGTCGTGGTGTGCGGGGTCAGCGGGCGCGCAGGCAGAAGGGATGTCCCGCGGGGCTGGCGTAGACGCGGCTGCCGGCGCCGGTCTCGCCGGTGGGGTGCAGTCGGGTGGCGCCGGCGTCGGTGGCGGTGCGGTCGGCGGTGGCGAGGTCGTCGACGGCGAAGTCGAGGTGCATCTGCTGCGGGGTCCCGTCGGGCCACTGGGGGCTGGGCTGGTTCGGGGCCGACTGGATGACGATGACGGGGATGCCGGGTGCCTGGATGAAGTGGTGGGTGGGGGTGCGGTGGATCGAGCCGCCGAGCATCCGGTGCCAGAAGGTGCTCTCGCTGTCGATCTCGGCGGCGTCGATGATCACCGAGGTCAGGGTGAAGGCCATGCCGGTGGTCCTGTTCTCGTCGTTGGGGCGCGCGCCCGGGAAGGTGCCGGGCGCGCAGGGGGCTCCTCCGTAAGATGAACCCGACTCCGGAAACGGTACTCCTAAACGGAACCAGACTCACCTTAGGAGGTGGCGTGAGCTCCCCACGGCCGCTGCGCGCCGACGCGCGCCGCAATCGCCAGGCCCTGCTCTCGGCGGCCCGCGAGGCGTTCCTGGAGGCCGACACCGACGTGCACGTCGAGGAGATCGCCCGCCGCGCCGGCGTGGCCGTGGGCACCCTCTACCGCCACTTCGACACCCGCGAGGCGCTGATCGCCGAGGTCTACCGGCAGGAGGTCGACGACCTGTGCGCGCAGGCCGACGACCTCCTGCACCGGCACGCCCCCGAGGAGGCGCTGCGGCGGTTCCTGCTGCTGCTGGTCGACCACGCCGCGATCGGCAAGGGGATGTCGGTCGCGCTGGAGAGCATCATGGCCACCGACTCACCGGTCTTCGACGAAGCCCGCGAGAGCATGGCTCAGGCCCTGTCCCGGCTGATCGAGGCCGCGAGCTCGGCCGGTGCGGTGCGCGAGGACATCACCGGCGCCACCCTGCTGCGGGCGCTGGGCGGCGTGTGCTCGATGCGGGTGCGCGAGGGGTGGCTGCGCGAGGCCCAGCAGATCACCGAGCTCCTCTTCGACGGCCTGCGCCGAGGGGGCTGAACGGTCAGCGTCGGGTGAGGATGGTGGTGGTGTTGGCGGCCACGATGGCGGTGATGGCGGCCCACTGGGTGGTGTCGAGGTGCTGGTCGAGGATGAGCAGGCCGGTGGTGGCCGCCAGGACCGGGTTGAGGCTCATGACGATCGCGAACAGCGGGGCGGTGACGTGGCGCAGGGCCAGCGCGTCGCACAGGAACGGCACCGCTGAGGACAGCACTCCGGCGGTGATCGCGCAGCCGAGCGCGGGCCCGGTCGGTGGGTGGGTGGCCAGCACGCCGATACCGATGGGGACGAACACCAGCCCGGACAGTCCGCAGGCGGTGGCGGTGCCCTGCGCGCCGGGCAGGCTGCGCCCCAGGGCGCGGTTGAGCAGGATGTAGCAGGCCCAGCAGACCGCGGCCAGCAGCGCCAGGCCCATGCCGAGGTAGTCGGTGCTGGGTTGCGGGCGCATCAGCACCGCCACCCCGGCCCCGGCCAGCAGGGCGCAGGCGAGATCGATGCGACGCCGGGATCCGGCCAGGGCCACGGTGAGCGGCCCGAGGAATTCCAGGGTGACGGCCAGGCCCAGGCCGATGCGGTCGACGGCGCTGTAGAGGGCGAGGTTGATGATCGCGAACACCCCCGCCAGGGCGAGGACCAGGCGCCACTGGGCGCGGGTGAACTCCCGCCAGCGCGGGCGGGTGGTGGCCAGCAGGGCCACGGCGGCGATCCACTGGCGGATCGCGACGACACCGGCGGGGGTGAGGGTGTCGAAGGCCAGCGCCCCGATCGCGGCCCCGGTCTGATTGGACAGGGCGCTGCCGCTCATCAGCACCACCCCAGTCCCGCGAGAAGTGGTGGTGGCCGGGGCGGTGGGGGTGTGCGCGGTGGTCATGGTGGCCAGCCTGCCCCGGCGGGTTCGTTGCGCATAATGCATCCGCCACGCCGCCGATACGCTTGAGGTATGGATGTGGAGCTGCGGCAGCTGAGATGCCTGGTCGCGATCGTGGAGGCGGGCAGTTTCACCGATGCCGCCGTCGAACTCGGCCTGTCCCAGGCTCAGGTGTCGCGCACCCTGGCCGGGCTGGAGAACGCACTCGGGGTGCGGTTGCTGCGGCGCACCAGCCGCCGGATCGCCCCGACCGCCGCCGGCACCCGGGTGCTGGCCCGTGCCCGGCGGGTGCTGGCCGAGACCGACGAGCTGGTGCGCGAGGCCACCAGCGGGGAGGCCACCAGCGGGGAGGCCGGGGTGCGGGTGGGGCACGCGTGGTCGGCCCTGGGCCGCCACACCGTGGACTTCCAGCGGCGGTGGGCGCGCACCTTCCCGGAGGTGCGGTTGCAGCTGGTGCGCACCAACTCGGCCACCGCCGGGCTGGCCGAAGGAGCCTGCGACGTGGCGGTGGTGCGCTCCGAACCCGACCGCAAGCGCTTCTCCGACGTCGTGGTGGGGTTGGAACGCCGCTACTGCGCGATGGCCACCGACGACGCCTGGGCGCGGCGGCGTTTCGTGCGGCTGCACGACCTGGCCGAGCGCACCGTGCTGCTCGACCGCCGCGCCGGTTCCACGACGCCGCAGCTGTGGCCGCCGGAACACCGCCCGGCCTTCGAGCACACCTCCGACGTCGACGACTGGCTCACCGCGGTCTCCAGCGGCCGGGTCGTGGGCATCACCTCCGAGGCCACCCTGACCCAGTACCGGCGCAGCGGCGTGGTGTTCCGGCGGGTGCGCGACGCCCCGCCGATCCCGGTGCGCGTGCTGTGGTGGCGCGACGAACGCCACCCGCACACCGGCAAGGTCGTCGACCTGCTCACCGAGCTCTACCGCGGGTGAGGGCCCTTTGTGGTGGGGGTGGGGGAAGTTTTCATGAAAACCGTCACCCACCGGGTGGGTGCGGCCGCACCCCCTGATGGTTCCGGCCGCCGGAATCGGTGCGGTTGCGGACATCGATGAGCGCGACGTTGTGAGAGGCCCACGCGTGCGCGGTCTTCAGGAAGTAGCGGTCGTTTCCCCACTCACTCGGGTTGGCGGGGATGGTGGCCAGCCACGTGTGGTGATCGTGGTGGGGGTCGAGGCCGGGCACGTCGGTGATCTCGAACGGCGGCCGGGCGATGACGAAGAAGGCGTGCCCTTCGCACACGTAACCGCGTTTGACCACGATGCGCGGCTCGCCGTGGATCCAGCGGAAGGTCACGCCGAAGTTGAAGTAGCGGGAAATGGGTTTCTTGGGCATGTTTCGGACCGTAGGACGATCTTGATCTCGCGGTCTCGCGTGCGCGATCGTTTCCCCTCGTCATTCGGCGAGCGGCACGACGACGCCCGTTCGCCGAACCCACCACGGCGTTTCCCGCCCGGCGTGTCCCGGCATCACCGAACGACGACGGCCCGCCCGGGTTTTCAGCCGACGACGGCCCGCCACAGGACTTCCCCGTCGGCCACGACGTCGGTGGGGCGCAGTCCCAGGGCGCGGGCCACGGCCTGGGAGGCGTCGTGGCAGGGGTGGATGTGGGCCCGCAGTTCCACGATCCCCCGAGCCCGCAGCCACGCGACGACGCCGGTGGCGGCTTCGCGGGCGTAGCCGTGGCGCTGGTGGTCGGTGGCGATCACCCAGGCCAGTTCGGCGACGGTCGCCGAAGGGCCGGTCCGGGACAGGGTGGCTTGGACCGTGCCGAGGAGCCGCTGGTCGGATCGGCGTCGCAGCATCCAGTTCAGCCATCCCCGCCGGCCGTCGGGGGAACAGCCCACCGACCGCCTGCGGTAGGTGGCCTCCAGTTCCTCGCGGGTGCGGGGACGACCACCGGTCCAGCGGTGCAGGCGCACGTCGTCGAAGACCGCGGCGGCCTCGCCGGCGTGTGAGACCCGCAGCGGCTCGAGGTACAGCCGCGCGGTGGCCAGGGGCGCGGCCTGCGGCCACGGGCGGGTGGTGGACACGTGATCGAGCCTAGTGCGGGGATGCCGGGTTACCGGGGTGGTCGGTGTCGTTGCGGTTGGGTGAACCGGGGCGGTGCGGGTGGTGCTGGCGCTTACGATCACGCGATTCGCGGCTGTTCGAGATCGCTGGGAGCGCACATGTCCGACGAGGCCAGACCCGACACGCCAACCCGCAGCACCCGACCGGTGGGGGTGCTGGATCGCTACTTCGAGATCACCGCGCGGGGTTCGACGCTGTCGCGGGAGATCCGGGGCGGGTTGGCGACGTTCTTCGCGATGTCCTACATCGTGGTGCTCAACCCGCTGATCGTGGGCACCGCGCCCGATGCGACGGGGGCGACGCTGGGGGTCGGGCCGGTGGCCTCGGCGACGGCGCTGGCCGCCGGGGTGCTGACGATCCTGATGGGCGTGATCGGCCGGTATCCGTTCGCGATCGCGGCCGGGCTGGGCCTCAACGCGTTCCTGGCCTCGGCCGTGGCCACCCGCATGACCTGG
This sequence comes from Saccharopolyspora flava, assembly GCF_900116135.1. Taxonomy (GTDB): domain Bacteria; phylum Actinomycetota; class Actinomycetes; order Mycobacteriales; family Pseudonocardiaceae; genus Saccharopolyspora; species Saccharopolyspora flava. Next base: position 323,043 of record NZ_FOZX01000005.1, on the reverse strand, counting down.
GCCGATGCGATGGGTCTCATCGTCATCGAGGGCGTGATCATCACCATCCTGGTGCTGACCGGGCTGCGCACCGCGGTGTTCAACGCCGTGCCCGCGCAGCTCAAGACCGCCATCAGCGTCGGCATCGGGTTGTTCATCGCGCTGATCGGGTTCGTCGACTCCGGTTTCATCCGCCGGATGCCCGACGAGGCCGGCACCACCACACCGGTGCAGCTGGGCATCAACGGAAACCTCGCCGGGTGGCCGGTGTTCGTCTTCGCCGTCGGGCTGCTGATCACCGCCGCGCTGGTGGCCCGCCGCGTCAAGGGCGCGATCCTGCTGGGCATCGTCTCCACCACGGTGCTGGCCGTCATCGTCGAAGCCCTCACCCACACCGGGCCGGCCACCGGCGAGGACGGGTCGAGCAACCCGCGCGGCTGGAGCCTGGTGGTGCCCGCGCTGCCCGACCGGCTCCTCGACACCCCGGATCTCGGGCTTCTGGGGCGGTTCAGCCTGCTCGGATCCGTGCAGAACGTGGGTCTGGTGGCGGTGCTGCTGCTGGTGTTCACGCTGCTGCTGGTCGACTTCTTCGACACCATGGGCACCGTCGTGGGCCTGGGCGCCGAAGGCGATCTGCTCGACCGCGACGGCACGCTGCCGGGCATCGGGCGGGTGTTTCTCATCGACTCGCTGGCCGCCATCGGCGGTGGCGCCGCCTCGACCTCGTCGAACACCACCTACGTCGAATCCGCCGCCGGCATCGGCGAAGGCGCCCGCACCGGCCTGGCCAGCGTGGTCACCGGGGTGCTGTTCCTGCTGGCGATGCTGTTCACCCCGCTGATCTCCACCGTGCCGTTCGAAGCCGCCAGCCCCGCGCTGGTGGTGATCGGGTTCCTGATGCTCACCCAGATCCGGGCGATCGACTTCAGCGACCACGGGCTGGCGATCCCGGCGTTCCTGACGATCGTGGTCATGCCCTTCAGCTACTCCATCTCCGCGGGCATCGGCGTCGGGTTCATCGCCTACGTGGTGATCCGCAGCGTGCAGAAGCGGGCCCGGGAGATCCACCCGCTGATGTGGGTGGTCTCGGCGCTGTTCGTGCTCTACTTCTGCGTCGAACCCCTCACGGAGCTCCTCGGGGCGTGAGGGCCGGTCACGGTGCGAGCAGCATCAGCGCGCCGGCGTGCATCGCGATCACCGGGAACGTGGTGGCCACCGCCGCGGTGAACAGCACCGACTGCACGATCACCCCGACCCCGCGCAGCCGGACCACCGCGGCCGCCAGCAGGGCGAGCGCGCCGAGACCGGCCTGGCCCCACCAGTAACGCGGGTCGCTGGTGGTGGCCAGCACCGTCAGACCGTAGCCGGCCTCGCCCAGCAGCACCCCGGCCAGGATCGAGACCCCCAGGGCCGCGCGGGTTCCCGGCGCGCGCGGCAGCCAGTGCGCACCTACCCCCAGCAGCGGCCCGGCCAGCAGCGCGGCACCGGCCCACAGCACCAGCAGCCCACTCGAGGACGGATAGCCGCGCAGCAGATCGGTGAGCCCGTAGCCGGTGAGCATGCCCGCCAGGGCCCCGGCCCCGGCAACCCCGCCCGAGAGCACCGAGGGGGCGGGCAGGGCCAGCACGAACGCGACCAGGCACCAGGCTCCGCTGGAGGTCGCCAGCGGAGCCAACTCCGAAGGCAACCGGCCCTGCGCCAGCGCCGTGGCGGCACCGACCGCGAGTCCCGCCGCCACGGCCGCACCGGCCACGGCGGTGGCGCTGCGCCTGCGGTGACGTCCGGCGGGCGGGGGCATGTCGTGCAGTCTGGCACCCGGCGGGCCCAGCACCAGGCCGGTTCGGTGCAATCCCGGCGCGGCTGGATGGCGGATCCTCCACCACACCGGGGCGCGGGCAAGGCCGTGCCGGACGAGCAGGTGGCCGTTTCGGTCGACGTCGCCGAGTGGCTGGAGGTCAAAACCCGCGCGGTGCTGGCCCATCGCAGCGAGGCGCGGCGCCCTGCCCGCGCAGTTGAGTGCGCTGGACCCGCACGCGCGGCGCGCACTGTTCGGGACCGATGACTCGCAGCGTGGGTGGTGTTCCTAGGTCCAGTGCGCCGGGCGTTCCATACCGGTTGGCAGCAGGGTGGTTTCGTCGCCTCGGGCGGCCGCGACCTGTGGTGGGGTGAGGAACAGGGCGTCGGTGAGGTCGGCGCCGCGCACGTCGGTGTCGCGCAGATCCGTGCCCAGCAGGTCCGCCCACCGCAGGTCGGCGTGGCGGGCGTCGGCGGCGATGAGCAGCGCGCCCCGCAGGTTCGCCGCGCGCAGATCGGCCCGGCGCAGCCGTGCGCCCATCAGGTCGGCCCCGCGGTGCTCGGGACCCGAGTGGGGGCCGCGCACCAGCTGACTGGCCTCGCCCAGCAGGTCCCCGGTGCGGGCGCGTTCGACGGCCAGGTCGACACGGCGCAGCGTTGCGGCGGGGGAGTCGGTGAGTTCCTCGACCTCGCGGCGGCGTTGCTCCAGCCGCGCGTGCAGCGGCGCGGTCTCCTCCCGGTCCAGGGCATCGCGCAGGTACCACAGGAGTTCGTGCAGGCCGCGCATCACCGGCAGCGCCGCGAACATCGCCCCGGCGGACTCCGGGGCCTCACGCCAGGACACGCCGCCGAAGGTGTGCTGCGAGAGGTGCTGGCCGGCGCCGAAGCAGTCGAAGACCGTGCACCCGGCGAAACCCTCCTCGCGCAGCCGCGAGTGGATGCCGCAGGAGAAGTCGCCGGCCAGGTGGTGGCACGGGGTTCCGGCGGGTTTGTCGACGGCGAAGTCCCGCGAGGCCGAGAACGGCAGCGCCACGCAGCACAACCCGAAGCACCGCGCGCAGTCGGCTTGCAGCTCCACACCCGGGATTGTCCCCTCACCAGCGGTGATCACACGCGGCGGGGCCGTTGGTACGGTCACCCATCGTGAGTGAGCAGCCGCAGCGGGCCGAGGACAACGCCGAGGGGATCTGCCGGTTCCCCGGATGCGACCGGGAGGTGGAGCGCCCCAGCGGGCCGGGGCGCCCGCCGGAGTACTGCGACCTGCCCGAGCACACCCGCTGGCGCGCGTGGAAGCAGCGCCAGCGGCTGCAGGCCGTCGCCGAGCAGACCCCCGCCACGGTGGCGGAGGGTTCCAGCGAGTTCGACGGGGCGCGGATGCGGGCCGAGGAACTGCTGCGCCAGTACCGGCTGCTGTCCGAGCAGCTGGGCCGCAACCTGCGCGCCGGTCTGGACGAGCTGGCCACCCTCGCCGACCCGTCGGCCGCCGAGGCCCAGATCCAGGCCGCCCAGGCCGAGGCCGCGCACCGCATCGCCCAGGCCGAGCAGGCCCTGGCCACCGCCCAGCAGCAGCGCCGCGACGCCGAGCAGGCCCGCCAGGCCGCCGAGGCCGCGGCCGAAGACGCCGTGGCCACCGCCGAGAACGCCACCCGCGACGCCGAAACCGCACGCGCCGAAGCCGAACAGGCCCGCCAGGACGCCGAGCAGGCCCGCAGGCAGGCCGAGCAGGAGGTGGAATCGGCCCGCAACGAGGCCGAGGTCGCCGCGGCCGCGGCCCGCCGGGAAGCCGACGGCCTGGTCGCCCGGGCCCGCGACGACGCCGAGGAGCAGATCGCCGCGGCCCACAGCGATCTCGAAAAGGCCCGCGCCGAGGCCGCGGCGCAGGTGCAGGCGGCTCAGCAGCAGGCGCGCCGCGAGGTCGCCGAGGCCGACTCGCGCCGCTCGGAAGCCGCCGAACGCGCCGCCCGCGCCGAGGCCGCCGCCGAGACCGCCCGCGATCAGCTCACCGAACTGCGCCAGGCGCAGCAGGACTCCCGCGCCGAGATCGAGCGCCAGCGCACCGAACTCGCCCAGCTGCGCGAGCAGCAGGCCACCGAGCTCCAGCGGGTCCGCGACGAGGCGGCCGAGCGCCTGGCGGCCGAACGACGTGCCGCCGCCGACCGGCTCGCGGCCGCCGAGCGCGACCGCGACCAGGCCCAGGCCCGCGCCGAACGCGCCGAAAACCAGATCGACGCCCTCACCGCACGCTTGCGCCCCGACACCGACACCGACTGACCACCCCGCACAACGAAACCGGGGGCGTGATCGTGATGATCACGCCCCCGGTTTCGCGTCGATCAGGTCGATCAGACCAGGCCGAGCTTGCGGACGGTGTCGCGCTCCTCGACCAGCTCGTTGACCGAGGCGTCGATGCGGGCGCGGGAGAACTCGTCGATGTCCAGGCCCTGCACGATCTCGAACTTGCCGTCGCGGGCGGTGACCGGGAACGACGAGATCAGGCCCTCCGGCACGCCGTAGGAGCCGTCGGAGACCACACCGGCCGAGGTCCAGTCACCGGCCGGGGTGCCGTTGACCCAGGTGTGGACGTGGTCGATGGCGGCGTTGGCGGCCGAGGCCGCCGAGGAGGCGCCGCGGGCGTCGATGATGGCCGCACCGCGCTTGGCCACGGTCGGGATGAACTCGTCGGCCAGCCAGGACTGCTCGACCTGCTCGGCGGCGATCTTGCCGCCGACCTCGGTGTGGAACAGGTCCGGGTACTGGGTGGCCGAGTGGTTGCCCCAGATCGTCATCTTCTTGATGTCGGTGACCGACACGCCCAGCTTCTGCGCCAGCTGGGTCAGGGCCCGGTTGTGGTCCAGGCGGGTCATGGCGGTGAAGCGCTCGGCAGGCACGTCCGGGGCGTGGGCCTGGGCGATCAGCGCGTTGGTGTTGGCCGGGTTGCCGACCACCAGCACGCGCACGTCGTCGGCCGCACCGGCGTTGATGGCCTCGCCCTGGGGCTTGAAGATGCCGCCGTTGGCCTCGAGCAGGTCACCGCGCTCCATGCCCTTGGCACGCGGGCGGGCACCGACCAGCAGCGCGACGTTGGTGCCGTCGAAGGCGGTGCGCGCGTCGTCGGTGATGTCGATGCTCTCCAGCAGCGGGAAGGCGCAGTCGTCGAGCTCCATCGCGGTGCCCTCGGCAGCCTTGACCGCCTGCGGGATCTCCAGCAGCCGCAGCTTGATCGGGGTCTCGGCGTCGATGAGCTGACCGGAGGCGATCCGGAACAGCAACGCGTAGCCGATCTGACCGGCGGCACCGGTGACGGTCACGGTGACGGGAGCTTTGGTCATTTGGTCTCGTTCTCCTGCTCGACGGGTGGGTGTTGGATCTGTCCCGGGATGCTATCCCCAGCGCGGCCGGGCAGTGGGACACCGGTCGCGGATCACAGCCCCGGCGCGGCGGGACCGATTCAGCCGCGGGTAACCCGCACCACAACCCGGGGGTACGCGGCGGGTCACGGTGTGCGGCCTCCGCTGGCGCGCAGGGTCTGCCCGGTCAGCCAGCGCGCTTGGTGGGAGGCCAGGAACACCGCGACGTCGGCGATGTCGTCGGGGTGACCGAGCCGGCCCAGCGGGCTGGCGGAGGCCAGCCGCTCGGCGTCGTCGCGGCTGAGCCACCCGGTCCGCACCGGGCCGCAGGCGATGACGTTGACGGTGATGCCCTCGGGCCCGCACTCCCGGGCCGCCGACCGCGACAACGACTCCAGCGCCGCCCCGGCCGCCGCAGCCGGGACCTCCCCGGGCGGGCCGCCCGCGCTGTCGGGGATCAGGGTGATGATGCGGCCCCACTCGCCGCGGCGAGCGCGATGACGCCGGTGGTGCTCGGCCATCAGCAGCGCCGGCGCCCGGGTACCGCGGGCGTGGTGCTCGTCGAGACCCGCGCCGGTCACCACCTCACCACCCCAGGCGCGCGTGCCGGTCCGGGCGTGACCGGTGTTGACCACCAGGATCTCCACCGGTCCCAGCCGCGTCTCGGCGGTGTCGTAGACCAGGCCGGGGGCGTGCGGGTCGGCCAGATCCACCGCCAGCGCCTCGGCGAGGTGACCGTCGGCCCGCAACGCCGGGGTGAGGTGATCCTCGGCCCCGGGTTCGGTGCACAGCAGCAGCCGCACCTGCTGGCGGGCCAGGGCGCGGGCGAGAGCGGCCCCCACACCCAGGGCGGTGTCGCATCCGGTGATGACGGCGACGCGGTCGCGCAGTCGCGGATCGATCATGACGATGATCATCCCGCGCCGCCGCCACCGCCGGGGCGCGGGTCGCTGTCGGCCGGTGGCGGCAGGGCTCTAGGCTCTGCGGGCATGGCGCACGGTGAGGACGGGGTCGACCGCATCCAGGCGGCCTGGCGGCGGGAACGCCCGGGCATGCCGGTGGCCTCGATCGGGATCATCACCCGGATCTGGCGCATCGCGAAACTCCTCGAGGACGAACGCCGCCGCACCGACGCGCGCATCGGCCTGGACGCCGCCACCCGCGACCTGCTGTCCACGCTGCGCCGCGCCGGACCCCCGTACCGGCTCGGCGCCGGGGAGATCGCACGCCAATCGCTGGTCAGCGCCGGGGCCATCTCGCAGCGCGTGGCGCGCGCCGAGCAGCGGGGCCTGGTGCGGCGCCGCCGCGACGACGCCGATGGCCGCAGCGTGCAGGTCGAGCTCACCGAGGCCGGTCACCGGCTCATCGAGGACCGCGTCGACGACCTGCTGCGCCACGAGGAAACCCTGCTGGAATCCCTCGACGCCGACCAGCGCGAGCAGCTCACCGCACTGCTGCGGGACCTGCTGGGTGATCTCACCGACCGCTTCGGCGCCGAAGACCGCCCCTGACAGCACCCTCCCGCGGCGGAAAAACCGGTTGTGCCGGGCATTCCCGAGGTGTAGAGGTCGATGAATGCTGCACGAGAGCGGGACCGGTGAGGTCGTGGCGCTGCGCGGCAAGACGGCGACCGCCCGCTGCGCGCCGCTGGCCGGTGTCCCGCGCATGGCACGACTGCTCAGCGCCGAGGCCACCTCCGACCGGGATCTGTGGGCGTTGCTGCGGGCACGGCTGCCGGGCTGGAACGTGGTCTGCGACCTCGATGCGGCACAGCGGCTGATCCGCGCGGGCGCCCGGCCCCGCCGCCACGCCCACACCCTGCACCGCGACCTGCGCGCCGACCCGCCACCACCGCAGTGGGCCGGCCTGGCGCCGCGGGAACCGCTGCGGATCGGCCCGTGCGATCGGGCCGCCGAGGCGCTGGTGCCGGCGTGGCGGGCCGCCTACCCGCCGGGACATCCCGATCACGTCACCGCCGACGACGAGGCCGTGCGCACCTCACTGCTGCAGCCGCTGCTGTCGGGCCGGGTGCTGGGCCCGCTGCTGCCGCACAGCGCCGTGATCACCGACGCCGGGAACGCGGTGGTGGCCGGGCTGATCGTCAACGACCGCGCCGGCACCGCCTGGGTCAGCGACCTGTTCCGCCGCCCCGGCCCCGACACCACCGGTCTGGGTGGGCTGCTGCTGCGGCGTGCCCTGGCGGGGCTGGCCGGTGAGTTCGAGCGGGTGGGGCTGGCGGTGACGGTGGGCAACCCGGCCGAGCGGCTCTACCGGCGGTCGGGGTTCGCGCTGACCGAGACCACCATGACCTTCACCATCACCTGAGGCCCCCGGGCGCGCCGGGAGGTTATGCTGCGGGGGTGATCCGTAGCAGTCGTCTGTCCTGGTGGCGCTCCAGCTAAGGAGCGGCCACCCCACTGCGGTACTTCCCCTCATTCCCAGGGCCGTTCGATCAACGGCCCTTCCTCTCGTGGTGCGCCCGGTCGCGGGCGCGGGTCGTGGATCGGCGCCCCGAGCCACGAAAGGAACTCCTGCGATGACCAGCACCCTCGAGGTCTCTCCCGCGGCGCGGCGCAGCGCCGAACTCGACGCCGAGATCACCGCCGATGCCTCCCGGTTCCGGATCCTCACCGGCGACCGCCCGACCGGCCCGCTGCACCTGGGCCACTACTTCGGCACCCTGCACAACCGCGTCCGGCTGCAGCGGCGCGGCGTGGAGCTGGGCCTGGTGATCGCCGACTACCAGGTGCTCACCGACCGCGACGTGGCCGACGACCTCGATGCCCATGTGCTGGGTCTGGTCGCCGACTACCTGGCCGCCGGCATCGACCCGCAGGAGGCGATGATCTTCACCCACAGCGCGGTGGCGGCCCTCAACCAGCTGATGCTGCCGTTCCTGAGCCTGGTCACCGTCGCCGAGCTGCAGCGCAACCCCACCGTCAAGGACGAGATCGCCCACTCCCGCCAGGCCGGTGTGTCGGGGCTGATGTTCACCTATCCCGCGCACCAGGCCGCCGACATCCTGTTCTGCAAGGCCAACCTGGTGCCGGTGGGCGCCGACCAGCTGCCGCACCTGGAGGTGACCCGCACGATCGCGCGCCGCTTCAATGACCGCTACGGGCCGGTGTTCCCGGAACCGGAGGCGTTGCTGAGCCGGGCGCCGCTGCTGCTGGGCACCGACGGCACGAAGATGAGCAAGTCCCGCGGCAACGCGATCACCCTGGGTGCCACCGCCGCCGACACCGCGCGGTTGATCCGCTCGGCCAAGACCGACGCGCAGCGCCACATCACCTACGAGCCCGGCACCCGCCCGGAGGTGGCGAGCCTGGTGCTGCTGGCCGCGCTGTGCGAGGACCGCGAACCGGGGGAGGTCGCCGCCGAGATCGGTGGGGGTGGTGCGGCGGCGCTCAAGGCGCGGGTGACCGAGGCGGTCAACGCGCGCATGGCGCCGATGCGGGCGTTGCGGGCGGAGCTGGCCGCCGATCCGGGGTATCTGCGGTCGGTGGTGCGGGAGGGCAACGCGCGTGCCACCGAGCGGGCGGAGGTGACCTTGGGGCAGGTGCGCGAGGCGATGGGCACCCGCTACTGATCGGCCGGTCGCCGCAGGTAGGCGCGGGCGAGCCCGGTCAGCCGGGCCACTCCGTCGGTGAGGGTCACCAGGCCTTCTTCGCGCAGCCGCCACAGGTCGGTCTTGACGCGCGCCACGGGCCGGGCCTGGGCGGTGGCGATCTCGGCCGGGCCGGCGGGCTGGTGGGCGAGGGCCTCGAGCAGCGCGCGGGTCCAGGGCCCGCGCGGGGTGCCGGCGTCGAGCCGGGCCAGGCGGGTCTGGATCCGCGCGCGCCGGTCCTCGGTGAGCTCGACCTCGTCGGGCGGGGCCGGGGTGTGGCCGAGGTGGGTGAGGGTCAGGCGCCAGGTGCGGCCGCGGTGCCGTGACAGGGAGGTGCGCAGGCCCTGGGCGGAGCGGAACCCGGCGCGGGCGGCGTCGGTGTCGGTGAGCCGCTCGGGGTCGACCTCGGTGAGCTCGGTGATCTCGATGTCACCGACGCTGGTGGCCACGCGCGCACCGGGGCGGGCGTGCGGGCTGGCCCACCGGAAGTAGGTCTCGGTGATGTGCCCGGCGGCCACGCCGCGCGCGATCCTGTCGCTCAACACGCCCTCCACGATAGAGACTCACCCGAACGGCCCTGCTCGGCCGCGTGTTGATCACGAAACGAGTTCATCAACTACCGGTGTCCCACCGGATGGGGCGACAATCGGGGCATGCTGCAGGTTTGCCTCAACGGCGCCCGGTCACCGCGCGAGCACTTCCACCTGCCGGTGCGGCCGGAGGAGCTGGCCAAGGCCGCCGCCGACGCCGTGGCCGCCGGCGCCACCGACGTGCACCTGCACCCCAAGGGCCCCGACGGCGCCGACACCCTCGACCCGCACGCGGTGGCCGCGACCCTGCGCGCGGTGCGCGCCGCCGCACCGGGCGTCGGTGTGGGGGTGACCACCGGGGCGTGGACGGCCCCGGACACCGACATGCGGGTCCGGTCGATCCGGGCGTGGACGCTGCTGCCCGATCACGCCTCGGTGAACTGGCACGAACCCGGCGCCGACGCGGTCGCCGAGGCCCTGCTGGAACGCGGGGTGGGGGTGGAGGCCGGGATCTTCTCCGGCACCGACGGCGACCACCACTTCAAGCTCTCCCCGCACCGCGGCAAGGTGCTGCGGGTGCTGGCCGAGGTCACCGACCCCACCGCCGGGGGCGCGGCGTCCACCGCCGAGTCCCTGCTGGCCCGCCTGCACCCGGCCTCGGCACCGATCCTGCTGCACGGCGAGGCCGCCGGGGCGTGGCCGGTGCTGCGCGTGGCGGCCCGCCGCGGCCTGTCGACCCGCATCGGCCTGGAGGACACCCTCGTGCTGCCCGACGGCCAGATCGCCACCGACAACGCCGAACTGGTCGCCGCCGCCCGCGACATCCTGACCACCGAGGCCCGCTGACCCCTGCGGCGCGATCGGGGTCACCTCGGCGGTTGGCCCGTCCGGACCAGCGCGATCAGCCACTTAGGATGGTCATCGTCCGACATCGGCCCCGCGCCAACAGGAGCGACGCATGATCTTCATTACCGCCAAGTTCCGCATCAAGCCGGAATACGCCGACCAGTGGCCGCAGATCGCCTCGGCGTTCACCAACGCCACCCGCAGCGAGCCCGGCTGCCTGTGGTTCGACTGGTCGCGCAGCCTGGAGGACCCCAACGAGTACGTGCTCGTGGAGGCCTTCCGCGACGGCGAGGCCGGTGCGGCGCACGTCAACAGCGAGCACTTCAAGCACGCCCAGCAGACCCTGCCGCCGCACCTGGCCGAGACCCCGCGGGTCATCAACACCTCCCTGGAGCAGGACGACTGGTCCCTGCTCGGCGAGATGTCGGTGGACTGAAAACCCACCCCGGGTGCGGGGAAGACCCCGTCGGCTTCCCCGCACCTCAGCTCGCCACGGTCAACCACAACGACGCCACCGCCAAGGCCAGGAACACCCCGGGCGCCGGCAGCGTCGAGACCGTCCCGGCCCGCAGGTGCACGATCACCGCGCCGACGAAGAACACCACCAGTCCCGCCGCCGCGGCCGCACCCACCACCGGCACACCCAGCAACCCGGCCACCAGCCCCAGCGCGGCAGCGCCTTTGAGCCCGCCGAGCACCGGCAACCAGCCGCGCGGCACCCCGTTGGCCTCGGCGTTGGCCAGCACGACGCGGTGCCCGGCGAAGTCGACGGCCGCGCTGAAGGCGTTGAACACGGCGGTCACCGCCACCACGATCACCAACGCCACCACCATCGTCATCCCTCCTTCCACCCGGTATGACGCCCACGCGCCCGCGACTGTGACCGCACTGCTGCGTGGTGGCCCGCAAGCGGCGAGCAACCAGGGCCTGCCGCGGTTGACGTTGGGGCGGATGCGGTTCTAGAGGCCCAGCGGAGCGGCCAGGGCGCGGGCGAGCTCGATCGTGCCGGGCTGCCGACCGTCGGTCTGGGCGGCGAGCACGACGTGGTCGGCTCCGGCCTCGAGGTGCGCGCGGACGTCGGCGGCAACGGTGCCCGGGTCGCCGCCGCTGGCCACGGCGTCGACGAGCCGGTCGCTGAGACCGGAGATGTCGGCGTCGCCGAAACCCATGCGGCGCATGTTGGCCGCGTATCCGCTGCCGGGCATGCCGAGCAGGTTCCGCAGCGGGCCGCGCAGCGTCTCCCGCGCGCGGGAGCGGTCGTCGTCGAGGGCGATCCGCTGGCAGACCACCAGCGTCGCGTCAGCACCGAGCCGACGGCGCGCCGCCGCGGTGAACTCGGGGCTGGTGAACATGGTGATGGCCCCGGCCGAGACCTCGCGGGCCGCGTCGAGCTTGCGGGGACCGAGCGCGGCCAGCAGCCGCCGGGAGGCGGGGATGCGCCCGTCGAAACCCTCGAGGCGCTCGCGGGTGGCGGCGACCGGCTGGGCCTGCAGCCCGCCGAAACCGGCCAGCAACCGTCCCGGCGCCTCGGCTTCGACCTCGTCGAACAGCGCCGTGATCTGCTCGGGGGAGAAGCGGTCGAGCTGGATGATCGCCGGGGCCACCACGGCCGCACGGGTGGCGCGCACCAGATCGGCCAGGATCCGCAGGGTGCGCAGCTGTCCGCTCATCACCCACAGCCCGGTGTAGCCGAGGCCGAAGACCTCGGCGGCGTGCTGTGCCGCGCGGGTGTCGTCGGCCTCGATGCCCAGGCCGATCCGTCCCAGTGCCGCTGTGGTCATCGCTCGCCATCCCCTTCGGCGTTCGCCGGTCGCGCCGGGACGTTCCCGCGCGACCGGAATCAACGCCTCCGCAACCCCTTGTGTTCCCTCAATCGCGCTGGGTGAGGGAACACAAGGGGGAGTGCGGGGTCAGTCGGTGGTGGGGGTCCAGCCGGGCGGGCCGAAGAGGTAGCCGAGCTTGTCGCGCCAGCGCGGGGTGGTGCGGACCTGGCGCAGGATGTCGGCGAAGGGCCCGTATTGCAGGGTCAGGACGTTGTAGGTCTCCACGGGGTGGGTGAGCCCGTAGGTGGGGCGGTGCAGTTCGGGCTGGAAGGTGCCGAACATGCGGTCCCAGATGATGAGGATCCCGGCGTAGTTCTTGTCCAGGTACTCGGGGTCGGAACCGTGGTGCACGCGGTGGTGGGAGGGCGTGTTGAACACGAACTCGATGGGCCGGGGCAGCTTGTCGATGGCCTCGGTGTGGACGAAGAACTGGTAGATGAGGTTGAAGGAGAAAGCGACGTAGAGCGCCCAGGGCGCGAAGCCCAGCAACGGCAGCGGCAGCCAGAAGAAGAACTCGAACCAGGGGTTCCACTTCTGCCGCAGCGCGGTGCCGAAGTTCATGTACTCGCTGGAGTGGTGGGCCTGGTGGGCGGCCCAGCCGATGTTGACCCGGTGCACGAAGCGGTGGTTGCAGTAGTAGGCCAGGTCGAGGCCGAGGGTGAGCACGACCCAGAACCACCAGGTGTCGGTGGGCAGCTGCCAGAGCGCCAGGTGGGTGTAGAGGGCGTTGTAGACGAAGAACGTGCCGACCTTGAACACGGTGAGGAACACCAGCGATCCCACGCCCATGCTCAGGCTGGTGCGGGTGTCCTTGAAGGCGTAGCCGGTGGTGTTGTCGTCGTGATCGAGCCATTTCAGGGCCGCCAGTTCGACGGCGATGCTGAGCAGGAAGAACGGCACCGCGTAGGTGACGGGGTTCTTCATCGGGTCCAGCAAATCGGACATACGCACCTCCCAGGGCAATTGACGGCCGGGTAAGTTACCACTGGGTCACCCGATTCGGTAGACTCCACCGGTGGCCAAAGCAGGAACCAAGGGCGTCGCCCGCGCACAACGCGAACGCCAGATCCTCGACATCGCCGGACGCACCTTCGCCGAACACGGCTACGCCGGCACCTCACTGGCGACCATCGCCGCCGACGCCGGCATCTCCAAACCCCTCATCTACAACTACTTCGGCTCCAAACAAGGCCTGTTCTCCGCCTGCCTGACCCGCGCAGGCGAAACCATCGCCGGCGTCATCGAAAACACCGCCGAACTCGGCCACGTCGGCCCCGAACAAGCCATCCTCAGCCTCGACCGCATCTTCGCCGCCCTGCACGGCCACACCTGGATGTGGCGCATCTTGCGCGACCCCACCATGCCCCCCGAACTCACCGCCCAACACGCCCATTACCAGAACCGCATGCACACCGTCGGCGCCCAAGGCGTCGCCGACATGCTCCGCAAAGCCGACAACCACGACCCCCTCGACGCCTCCGCGCTCACCGCCGCCTGGATCAACGTCTTCGACGCCCTCGTCACCTGGTGGACCGACCACCCCACCGAAACACCCCACGCCATGACCCAACGCGCCGCACGACTGTTCACCACCGTCTTCGGCCCCCTCGACCTCGACGAACTACCGCTGAACAACCGCTGAGGCAACGCCCCGAAGAGGTCATTGACCACCCCCGAACGGCCCCGCGAAGGTGTGATCACCACACACCGCGACCGATGGGGGAAACACCATGCCGCTGGCCAACTACGGCGTGCTCAGCGCCCACGTCCTCGACGCCCGCCGCGAAACCGGCGACACACCGCACTACCAAATCCACCTCGCCGACAACGACAACCGCCACTACCGCGCCGCCGTCAACGTCGAATCCAGCCAACAACCCGACGAACTGCTCTACCTCGCCATCGAGCACTTCCAGCACCCGCTCACCGACGCCCTGCCACCCGCGGGCACCGGCTGGACCGACCTGGCCACCCAACCCGGCGGCGCCGCCCTCGACTACGTCCGCGCCGACCTGCTCACCCGCGAGCAGATGCGCCCCGTCCCACCCGAGGCCGACGGCCCCGACAACGACCTCGCCGACTTCCTCGACCGCCACATCCGCCGCGCCCAGCAAGACCCCACCGCCACCGCCCACCTCTTCGGCGAACCCTGGGGCCCCGAAGACACCCCCGACAAGATCTTCGGCTTCACCCCCGGAGCAGGCGTCCACAACATCCACATGAACCAGGGCAACAGCCGGCAGTTCCAGGACGACGACGGCACCTGGCAGGACGGCGGCCTCCTGCTGCACTTCCCCGACCAGAACCAGTGGATCGCCGTGTTCCTCGCCTTCCAAACCCAGTCCTGGCACACCGACGACAACGGCCACGCACTCCCCGCCGTCGCCACCCAGCACTGACCCCCACCACAGGGGGGGCGGCCGGTCACGCCTCCACCCGCCCGGCCACCCCCAAACCCCGCACGAGCTCCGCCACCTGCTCACCCGAGAGCTCCACCGTCACCGCCCGGCCACTGACCAGCGTGAACGTCAACGCACCCGCATCAACCTCCACCGAACCCGCCACCGGCTCCCGCACCAACGACTCCGCCGAGCTCTCCCGCTCACCCTCGAACAACGGCAAATTCGCCGCCATCTCCACCACGCACCACGCCGCCGTCCACAACGACTCCCGGTCCCGGAAATCCGCGCGAGAACACGTCAACTCCCGCCCCAGACCCGACGAACCCACCCGCGCCTTCACCCGCCCCACCCCGGCGACCGACTCCCAGATCACCAGCACCGTCACGTTGTTGGCCAACCGCCTGCGATAGGTCTCCCGCCCCGGCGACCGAGCCAACTCCCAGCCCTGCACCACCTCAGGCCACCCGTCATCCACCACAACCCACTCCTCTCGAACCGGCGCACACGCCGATCCGACGCACCCCACCCCGAAGTCGTTCCCCACCCGAACAACCCGCTCACACAGGCGATCCCGCACCCCAGTAGAACGGCCACACCGTCTCCCGCACCCGCACCGACCAGCCCACACCGGCCAACCGCGCCTCCAACTCCGCAGGCCGATACCCCACCTTCACCACACGATGCGCGGCCTCACCCGCCCGCCGCCGCACCACCACCGACTCCGCCCCCTCCACCAACTCCTCCGCAGGCCGCAACGCATCATCGACGAACAACACCCGCCCACCCGGCACCAAGCACTCCGCCACCCCCGACCAGAACGCCGCGAACCGCTCCGGCGGCACATGCGACAACCAGAACCCGAAGAACACCACGTCAAACCGCCCAGTCGGACGCCACCCGAACACATCCGCCTGAACGAACCGCACCCCATCACCCACCCGCGCAGCGGCCCGCTCCAGCATCTCCGCCGAGGCATCCACCGCCGTCACCTCATCGGCGTGCCGCGCCAGCAGGGGAGTCCACACCCCAGGCCCGCACGCCAACTCCAACACCCGCCCCGACGGCCCGAACGCCTCCACCACCTCACCGAGCTCCGACACCCCCGGCAACGCCCCGTAATCCCCGTACTCACCCGCGACCGCCCGGTAATACGCGGCCTGCTCACCCAACACACCCTCCAACTCATCCATCCCCGGATCGTAGGCAGCCCAACCCCGCCACCCACCCGACTTCACCCGAACCGCCCACGACCAAGCGCGCCACCGCGCTGAGCCACGCCCCACCGTGGTAGGACGGACACACCGTCCGAGATCACCAGGGAGCGCACATGGCCACCATCACCATCATCGGCGGCACCGGATTCACCGGCAGCAACATCGCCCGCCACGCCGTCCACCGCGGCCACCAGGTCCGCTCCCTGAGCCGCTCGCAGCCGAGCGAGCCCATCGACGGCGTCGACTACCAGACCGGATCCGTCGAAGACCGCGCACCCGAACTCCTGCGCGGCGCCGACGTCCTGGTCACCGCCCTGGCACCCCGAGGCGACATGGCCGGCCACCTCGTGCGCATCTACGGACACCTCGCCGAACGCGCCCGCACCACCGGCGCCCGCCTCATCGTCGTCGGCGGCTACAGCTCACTGCGCCCCGACGTCGACCAGCCCCGCTTCGTCGAAGACCCCGACCTCCCGGCCGCCTTCGCCGGCGAAGCCCGCGAGATGGAACAGGTCCGCCAACTCCTGGTCACCACACCCACCGACCTCGACTGGCTGTTCATCAGCCCCGCGGCCGGATACGGCGGCTGGGCCGACGGCGCCCACACCGCCCGCAACACCTACCGCCTCGGCGGGGAAGTGGCCCTCACCGACGAGCAGGGCGAATCCCGCATCTCCGGACCCGACTTCGCCCTGGCCATCCTCGACGAGATCGACACCCCCGTGCACCACCGAGCCCACCTCTCGGTCGCCTACTGACCAGCGGCGCGGTGGCGCACCAACCCGACCGCCCACGCCACCCACCCCACCGCGGCACCCCACACCGCGTTGGTCACCAGCACCGCCACCACACCGACCCCGCCCGGGCTCGCCAACGGCCCCATCAGCTCACCCCGCAGAACGGGGGAGAGCACCCCGCTGAGCACGATCGCCAGCACCCCGTAGACCAGACCGGCGAAGGTCAGCGTGAGCACCCGCCGCCGCTCATCCCGCCACACCACCACGCCCAGCCACAGCAGCGAGATCAGCGCGGTCACCACCACCGGCGCCCACGGCCTGCCGAGCACGTCCATCCCACCGGTCATGCTCAGCACCGGGCGCACCAGGGCGACCACCCCGAGCACCACGATCAACGGCCACGACAACCCGGCCCAACGCCAACTCATACCGCCAAACTAGGCCCACCCCGCCCGTCGGCGACTCGGGCAGAGCCCCGAACCCACCCGGAATCACCCGCTCAGGGCCCACCCGCCTCGGCAGCGGGAAGACCTCGCCACAGAAAATGAAACATGTTCTACTTGGGTGCATGGTGAACACCCCGGACGACGAATGCGACGTGCTCGTCATCGGCTCCGGCGGCGGCGCACTCACCGGCGCCTACACCGCCGCCCGCGAAGGCCTCTCCGTCATCGTGGCCGAAGCCTCCAGCCACTTCGGCGGCACCACCGCCTACTCCGGCGGCGGCATGTGGTTCCCCTGCAACGCCGCCCTCCAACGCGAAGGCCACCACGACACCCTCGACGACGCCCGCACCTACTTCCACGCCGTCGTCGGCGACCGCACACCCACCGCACTCCAAAACGCCTTCCTCGAAGGCGGCGCACCCCTCATCGACTACCTCGAAGCCGACACCGACTTCAAGTTCATGGCCTTCCCCTGGCCGGACTACTTCGGCTCCGCACCCCGAGCCCACGCCACCGGCCGCCACATCATGGCCAAACCCCTCAAAGCCGAAAAACTCGGAGCACTCCGCGAAACCCTCCGCCCACCCCTGGGCACCGAACGCGCCGACGAACCCTTACCCGACGGTCTCTTCGGCGGCCAAGCACTCCTCGGGCGCCTGCTCATCGCCCTGTCCCGACAACCCCGCGCCGACCTGCGCCGCAACGCCGTCTGCGACGAACTCATCCGCACCGACGGCACCATCACCGACGGCACCATCACCGGCGCCGTCATCACCCAGAACGGCACACCACACCGCATCCACGCCCACCGAGGCGTCCTCATCGCCGCAGGCGGATTCGAACACAACCAGCAGATGCGCCACGCCCACGGCGTTCCCGGCTCCACCCGCGACGCCATGGGCCCACCCAGCAACCAGGGCCTGGCCACCCTCGCCGCCATCACCGCCGGAGCCGACACCGACCTCATGAACGAAGCCTGGTGGTCACCCGGCATCACCCACCCCGACGGAACCTCCACCTTCTCCCTCTGGTTCACCGGCGGCATCTTCGTCGACGACCACGGCGAGCGCTTCGTCAACGAATCCGCCGCCTACGACCGCATCGGCCGCCGCATCCTCGCCCGCCTCGCCGACGAGGCGATGACCCTGCCGTACTGGATGATCTACGACGACAGGGCAGGGGAGAGGCCACCCGTGCAATCCACCAGCGTCCCCATGGGCGAGACCCGGGACTACGTCAAAGCCGGCCTCTGGCACACCGCCGACACCCTCGACGAACTCGCCACCCAGATCGGCGTCCCCGCAGGCAACCTGGCCCGCACCGTCGCCCGCTTCAACACCTTCGCCGAATCCGGCACCGACGAGGACTTCCGGCGCGGCGACGAACCCTTCGACCGCGCCTTCACCGGCGGGGCCTCACCCCTGGTCCCCATCACCCAGGGCCCCTTCCACGCCGCCGCCTTCGGCGTCTCCGACCTCGGTACCAAAGGCGGCCTGCGCACCGACGAACGCGCCCGCGTCCTCAACACCGAAGGCGAGGTCATCCCCGGCCTCTACGCCGCGGGCAACTCCATGGCCGCCGTCTCCGGCACCACCTACCCGGGAGGCGGCAACCCCATCGGCGCCTGCATGGTCTTCAGCCACCTCGCCGCCCTCCACATGGCCAAGCACAGGGGAGGGGAGTGACCGCTCATCGACGAAAATGATCACTGTAGGTGACAGGCCGAGCTGATACACGCCTTCCGTTCACCGACCCGAGCTACTTGTGCAGCGAGATGCCACCCAGGTGGCCCACCAGTGAACACGTCTCGTAGCTAGTCTCGTTTCCACGACGAACAAGTCGACACCTGGAAACGAGAGGTTGCCATGTTCAAGCTCAGGGCCGAGGCCGTCTACAAGGGCGTCACGCACAAGGGGTTCTGGCACTTCGCAAACGGCCGTATGGAGACCGCCTGCGGCAAGAAGCTTCCCGAGGGGACTTACAAGGACACCAACCGCTGGGTCTTCCGTGGGCCCGACTGCGGGGACTGCCAGAAGGGCTGACAGGTAAGCGGTCTGGTTGGCGCGCCGTTCACCCCACGGGCACGGCACACCAACCGTCGGGGAAGGCCGCCGAACACTTTACTTAACATAATGTGCATTATCGGCTTTACGGAGTGCTGGGCCGATGGAGCCGAGAGGGGCTGCTAGGCGCCGTTTCTCGGGGTTGGCGACCGACGCCTCAGGGGTCGCAGTCGTGCCGCCGTGGGCTCGTGAGCACTGCGCGCTTGGCGGGCTGGGTGATGACGCGGTGATGCGTCCCAACGGTTGATGGGTATGCGGGCTTCGACGCCTACGCGTCTCCGTTCTGCCGCGCGCGTGGGTGTTCGGGTTCCGGGTATGCGGGCTTCGGCGGCGGGACGGGCCTGGGCGGGCGTTGGTCCCCTTGCTCAAGCGACCCCTTATCAACCACTATTTGCGTCACTGTGACGTAATGGGGTTGGTCTGGCTGGACCTCGAAACAGTGCGCCGCACAGGGCATTCGCACGTTGATGATCACCGGAGAAGACGTCCCGACATCCTGCAGCGGGACGAGGTGCTCGGGAGCCGGTCGGATGGGCGCTGTGGAGATTCGCCGGGGGTCGACGGCGTGGCGTGAAGGGTTCAAGAGGCGGCCCGTGGTCTGCTGGGAGAAGCCTCGATCCCCCGAGGGTGCGGCCCGCTCGCCCGCCGATCCATCACCGTGATTGATGGATAACGTAGATTATCCACGATTTACAAGATCAACTTATGAATGCCGGTGCAGCGCAACGCATTCCGCTCGCCCCACCGCTCCACCCCGCCTCCGCGGAGACTCCTTCGGCGGCTGCCTCCCCTCGCCCGCGGCGGCGATCCTGCTACCGCTCCCCTCCGCCCGACGCCCGACCCCCTACCCCGGTCGTACGCCCGTTCGATCCCCGAGTGCGGGCCTAAAGACACTCCCCTTCTCCGGCGCATCCGTGGATGCTGGGGGGTATCACTCCTTCTTCGGAGGAGGTCGTCATGAACGGCCAGGAAGCTCTGCGGGAACTGATCGAGCGCCTGGAGGCGCGGGCGCGCCAATCGCTGTGCACCAACGACGAGCAGAACCGCCGTTTCATCCGCACTGGGCTGCACGTGGCCGCCGATGAGGCGCGGATGCTCATGCGGGAGCTCGACGAGGAGAACCTGCACCCCCAGTGGAACCGGATGCCGCTGCGGTAGTCAGGGGCGCCAGCGGTGGGCGTAGCCGGGCCGGTCGGTGTAGGGCAGGCCGAGCAGGGCCAGGGTGGGGCATCCGCGTTCGTCCTCGGGCGGGTAGCTGGTGCCGAGGACGTCGCAGGGTCCTTGGCCGGTGCCGCAGTGGTGGTGCTGGGTGAGCAGGCGGGTTTTGAGCTCGCATTCGCGGAAGCCGCGCAGGGGTCCGATGAGGCAGCGGTGGGTGGCGTTGCCGGTTTCCTCGTCCTGGCGGGCTTGGCTGTGGAGTTCGAGGTCGGCGTCGATCTGCCGGCGCAGGAAGTGGATGAAGCGGCTCATGGGTCTCCCCCGGGTCGTCCCTCGGTGATCTCGGTCCATGGCGGGGACGCGCGGGGCGCCGGGTGATGACGTGTTGCCGGGCGATTGTCGGTTGGTGACTTCTTTGCGAACTCATGGCGGCTTGTCGCCAGGAATTCCCGAATCCGTGGTCGGCTGCGTAGCGTGTCGAATCCCCAGGGCTCGGGCCCTGTTTCGTGTTCGCTGACCGGTTTTCAGGGAGTGGAAATGGTGCAACGGCAAGTGCGAGTGGCTCGGCGCGTGGTGCTGGCCGGTGGTCTGGCGGTCTCGGCGGTGGGGTTCGCCGGGTTGCCGGCGGGCGCTGCGGTGGGCCGTCGGGCGGCGGCTCCGTCGATCTCGTCGACGTCGGATTGGGGTGCGCGGGACGCCTCGGGTGAGATCGAGGTGCTGGACTCCAAGCCCACGAAGATCATCGTGCATCACACGGCGACGCCCAACAGCGATGACACGTCGCAGTCGCACGCCTTCGAGTTATCGAGGCAGATCCAGGACTACCACATGGACACCAACGGCTGGTCGGACACGGGCCAGAACTTCACCAACTCGCGCGGTGGTCATCTGATGGAGGGCCGGCACAAGAGCCTGGCGGCGTTGCAGGGCGGGACGCAGCACGTCAAGGGCGCGCACGCCGGTGAGCAGAACTCGGTGTCGTTGGGGATCGAGAACGAGGGGACCTACACCGAGGCGTCGGTGCCGGGTTCGTTGTGGGAGTCGTTGGTGTCGTTGTGCTCGTACATGGTGTCGCAGTACGGGATCGAGCCGGGGGCGATCTACGGGCATCGGGATTTCATGTCGACGGCGTGCCCGGGTGATGTGCTCTACGCGCGGTTGCCGGAGTTGCGGGAGTCGGTGGGTGCGGCGACGGGTCTGGCGGTGGTGCAGCCGGTGACGTGGCCGTTGGTGCGGCCGGGTGCGCAGGGGCCGGTCGTGTCGGCGTTGCAGCTGCTGTTGGGTGCGCGGGGTGCGTCGGTGCCGGTGGACGGGGTGTTCGGGGTTTCGACGCAGCGGGCGGCCTCGGGTGTGGTGGCGGAGCGGGCGGCCGGGGTGCCGTCGTGCTTCGGGTCGCGGGTGGTCGAGCCGGGGTTGTTCGGTGGTGTGGCGTGGGAGTCGGTGACGCCGGTGTTGGGTGCGGGTGCGCGCGGTGAGGCGGTGCGTGCGGCGCAGGTGTTGTTGACGTGGCGGGGTCGGTCGGTGCCGGTGGATGGGGTGTTCGGGGATCGGATGGTGGCGGTGGTGCGGGAGGTGCAGGCGTCGTGGGGTCTTGCGGCCACGGGTGTGGTGGATCGGGTGGTGTGGCAGCGGTTGCTGGGGTGAGTTCTCCCCTGCCGCACGGGCCCCTGGGCTTGTTGCCCAGGGGCCCGTGCGGTCATGCGCGGGTGATGCGGAGGGTGCGGATTTCGAAGGGGCGCAGTTGCAGGGGTGTGTCGGGTGGTTGGGGGTCGTGGGTGGGGCGTTCGAGCAGGTCGGTTCGGGTGATGGTGGTGGCGGGGAAGCTGGTGGTGAGGTGGGCGCGGGCTTGGGCGCCGCGCGCTTCGTAGAGGCGGACGATGAGGTCGCCGCTGCGGTCGTCGGCGAGTTTGAGGGCTTCGACGATGACGGCTGGGTTGTCGAGGGTGATCAGGGGTGTGACGGGGTTGGTGCCGTGGTGGGTGCGGGTGGGCAGGTTGATGCGGTAGCCCTGGCGGGCGGCTTCGGTGATGTCGGCGCCGATGCAGAGGGCGTAGCGGAGGGTGTGGTGTCCGTGGTCGGTGTCGGGGTCGGGGAATCGGGGTGCGCGCAGGAGGGTGAGGCGGATGGTTGTGGTGGTGCCGTCGTCGTCGCGGGTGTGGCGGGTGACGTCGTGGCCGTAGGTGGCGTCGTTGACCAGCGCGTGGCCGTAGTCGGGTTCGCTGACGTGGATGTAGCGGTGGGCGCAGATTTCGAAGCGGGCGTTGTCCCAGGAGGTGTTGGTGTGAGTGGGGCGTTTGACGTGGCCGAATTGGGTTTCGGAGGCGGAGTGGTCGGCGTGGATGTCGAGGGGGAAGGCGGCTTTGAGGAGTTTTTCGGATTCGTGCCAGTCGATGTCGGTGGTGATGTCGACGCGCTTCTCCCCTGCTGGGACGGAGAGGGTTTGGGTGATGGTGGAGTGTCCGTGGGTGCGTTGGATGACGACGGTGTTGTCGATGATGTCGAGTGAATCGAGGTCGGTGAGGTCGGTGACGGTGTGGCGGTAGAAGCCGTCGATGTCCCAGGCGTCCCAGTGGTTGGGGTGGTCGGGGTGGATTTGGAGGAGGTTGGCGGGGGCGGCGAGGGCTTCGCGGTCGGTGGTGTGGTCGTGGACGGCGTTGATGAGGCCGTGGGTGTCGAGGGTGGCGCGGATGAGGCCGTTGTCGAGGGTGATGGTGCCGTCGGGGTGGCGTTGGGGTGTGGTGGGTTCGGGGATGTGGGTGGTGGTGGCGCCGAGGGCGGGGATGTCGTGGTGGGTGTGGGGTGTGGCGTTGAAGGTGATGGGTTGGTCGCCGTCGCCGGTGAGGGTTTTCTGGGCGTGGGTGATGAGGGTGTTGAGGCGTTGTGCGAGGTGGGTGTAGGTGGTTTCGGCTTCGCGGTGGACCCAGGCGATGGAGGATCCGGGGAGGATGTCGTGGAATTGGTGGAGGAGGACTTGTTTCCAGATGTCGTCGAGTTCGTCGTAGGGGTAGGGCTCGCCGGTGGTGAGGGTGGCGGTGGTGGCCCAGAGTTCGGCTTCGCGCAGGAGGTGTTCGCTGCGTCGGTTGCCTTGTTTGGTGCGGGCTTGGGAGGTGTAGGTGCCGCGGTGGCCTTCGAGGTAGAGCTCGCCTGAGTAGACGGCGGGGTGGGTGTGGTCGTGTTGGGCGGTGGTGAAGAACTGGGTTGGGGTGTGGAGGTGGACTTGGGGTGAGCCTTCGAGGTCGTGGGTGCGGTGGGCGCGTTCGAGCATGTCGCGGGTGGGTCCTCCCCCGCCGTCGCCGTGGCCGAAGGGCAGGAGTGAGTGGTGTGCGTAGCCGTGTTCGGCGAAGTTGTTCTGGGCGCGGGCGAGTTCGGTGCCGGTGATTTCGGCGTTGTAGGTGTCGGCGGGTGGGAAGTGGGTGAAGATGCGGGTGCCGTCGATGCCTTCCCAGTGGAAGGTGTGGTGGGGGAAGCGGTTGGTTTGGTTCCAGGAGAGTTTTTGGGTGAGGAACCAGTGGTTGCCGGCTTGTTTGATGAGTTGTGGGAGTGCGGCGCTGTAGCCGAAGGAGTCGGGGAGCCAGACTTCGCGGGTTTCGATGTTGTATTCGTCGAGGTAGAAGCGTTTGCCGTGGATGAGTTGGCGGGCTAGGGCTTCTCCTCCGGGCATGTTGGTGTCGGATTCGACCCACATGCCGCCGACGGGGACGATGCCGCCGTGGGTGATGTGGTGGCGGACGCGGTCGTGGAGTTGGGGGTGGTGGGTTTTGATCCAGGCGAGTTGTTGGGCCTGGGACATGGCGAAGTGGAAGTGGTGGGTGTCGAGGAGGGTGGTGACGTTGGCGAGGGTGCGGGCGACTTTGCGGATGGTTTCGCGGATGGGCCACAGCCAGGCGGAGTCGATGTGGGCGTGGCCGACGGCGGAGATCTGGTGGGCGCTGGGGTGTGCGGGTGAGGCGAGTGCGGGGGCGAGTTGGGCTCGGGCGGTGGTGGCGGTGGCGGGGATGTCGTGCAGGTCGAGGGTGTCGAGCATGCGTTCGAGGGCGCGGAGGATCTGGTGGCGTCGGGGTGAGTTCTCGGGCAGCTGGCGCATGAGCTGGTCGAGGACTTCGGCGTCGTGGAACAGGGCTGCTGTTTCGGTGTGGCGGAGGGCGATTTCGGCTTGGCGGAGTTGGTAGAGGGGTGGTCCGTCGGGTGTGGGGTGGTTGCCGAGGTGGGTGGGTTGGAAGCCGCGGGGGCCGAGGATGTCGGGGTTGGCGGCGGCTTCGACGTAGATGGTGTGGGTGCCGGGGGTGGCGGGCAGGGGCAGGTAGGTGTTGAGGGGGTTGATGGCTTTGAGGGGTGTGCCGTCGGGGGTGTAGCAGAGGCCTTCGCATTGGAAGCCGGGTCGTTCGTCGAGGGAGCCGAGGTTGATGAGTGCTTCGACGGTGTGGCCGGCCCAGTGTTCGGGGATGGTGGCGGTGAGTTGGAACCAGGCGGTGCCCCAGGCGGGTCCCCAGGGTTGGCCGAGGTGGGTGGGTTGGTAGGTGGCGTGGAGGGCTTCGGTGATGGGGACGGGTTCGCCGGGGGTGTGCCAGATGGCGATGTCCATGGGCCGGTGGTCGGTGTGCTGGGCGGGTTTGATGCGTTGGTGCAGGACGCGGTCGAGTCGTTGTTCGACGATGTGGCGGTCGTCGTGCATGTGCGGCTCCTGGGGTTGGTGCGTGGTGCTGGGTGGTGATCATGCTGGCACAGGTGGGGGGTGTGCTGGGGGTGTGTGAGTTGCCGGTGGTGGGGGTTGGCCGCATGCTCGCGATGTTGGTTCGTCGTCGTGTTGTGGGAGGCGTTGGGTCATGGGCACTTGCGAGGTGTGCGGGAACGAGTACTGGATGAGTTTTGAGGTGCGCACGGTTGGGGGTGGGGTGCACACGTTCGATTCGTTCGAGTGCGCGGCGCATCGGTTGGCGCCGCGGTGCGAGCACTGTGGGTGCCGGATTTTGGGGCATGGTGTGGAGGCCAGCGGGCGGTTCTTCTGCTGTGCGCATTGTGCGCGTCAGTCGGATGTGTCGGTGGCCGGTGAGTTGCGGGATGCGGTGGGGGCGCATCCGGGCTGATCGCTACGGGGCGTGGTGTGGGGGGTCGTTCGGTGGTGTGTGACCGCCCGCTCATTGTTGTGACCGTTCTGTTATGTCACGGTTGAAACACGCGGACGACCTGCGACGACATCCCGGTTGACGGGTACGAACTCGGCCGGAGAAGTGGGTGTCCGCGTATCCGGGTGTTGACAACGAGCGGGAAACCGTCAACTCCACATGAAGTCCCTACAGAGCAGTATGGAGGACGCCCCTATGACAAGTATGGTTCGCTGGCTGGGCGGCATCACGCGGGAACTCGAGCGTGCCCGCGCGCAGATGCGGCACCCCCGCTCGCAGGCCTACACGCGCTTTCCGCGTGACTGAGGTCTGAGCACAACCGAAAACGTGACTTCGAGGTCTGCCGCGTTCCCGTGCCCCGGGAGCGCGGCAGATTTCGTTGCGCGGGGTGGGTGGGAGGATGGGCGGGTGTCTGGGGTGGTGATGTCGCGGGACGCGGTGGTGTCGCGGTTGCGGGCGGCGGGGTGCGTGTTCGCCGAGGACGAGGCCGAGTTGCTGGTCGGTGAGGCCGGTGGTGATGGTGCGCGGTTGCAGCGGTGGGTGGCGGCGCGGGTGTCGGGGTTGCCGTTGGAGCAGGTGCTGGGGTGGGCGTGGTTCCGGGGTTTGCGGATCGTGGTGGCGCCGGGGGTGTTCGTGCCGCGGCGGCGCAGCGAGCACCTGGTCGAACTCGCTGTCGAGCAGGTGGTTTCGGGTTCGGTGGTCGTGGACGTGTGCTGCGGGTCGGGTGCGGTGGCCGCGGCCGTGCAGGCGGAGTGCCCGGGGACGGTGGTGTGGGCGTGCGATGTCGATGAGCGCGCGACGGCGTGCGCGCGGGTGAACGTCGCGGAGGGTGAGGTGCTGACGGGGGATCTGCTGTCGCCTCTCCCCCGCGATCTGGCCGGGCGGGTGCGGGTGATGACGGCCAACGCCCCTTACGTGCCCAGTGACGCGGTGGCGCTGATGCCGCCGGAGGCTCGCGATCACGAACCCCGCGCGGCGTTGGACGGTGGTGCCGATGGCCTGGCAGTCCAGGCGCGGGTGATCGCCGAGGCCCCGCGCTGGCTGGCCCCCGGCGGGGTGCTGCTGGTGGAGACCTCCCTGCAGCAGGCGGAGGGCACGGCGGGTCTCATGCGCGCGGCGGGTTTGAGCGTCCAGCTCTCCCGGAACGAGGACCTCGACGCGACGGTGGCCTGCGGCCGGCGGGTCTAGGTGGCGGTTCGCCACCGCTGGCGCAGGTCTGCTTCGAAGGATCGCAGGTGGGTGCTGATCTCGGTGGCGAGTGCGGGTCGTTGTGCGGGGTGGTCTTCGTAGCGGGTGCGCAGTGCGCGCATCGAGGGCATGGGTGCGTGGTCGGGTTCGTAGTGGCCTGCGGCGCAGACGAAGGTGAGCGCTTCGTAGGCGGTGATGGCGTGCTGGGCGAGTGCTCCCGCGGCGTTGAGGAGGGCCAGCGGGAAGTGGGTGTCCGGGCCGGTGCGGCCGAGGACGACGGTGGCCGGGACTCGCAGCAGCACTGGTGTGGCGATCTGGTCGTCGCGTGCGGCGTGGCGTTGTGGCTGGGCGGCCACCTCGTGCAGGGGTTGGTGCAACTGCCGCATGATTTCCAGGGCGTGGCGGGGCCAGGTGCCGCTGCCCCGCTGTTGTCCGGGCCGGTCGGCGGCCAGGACCCGCTGGTAGGCCTGCACGAGGCTGGTGGCGCCGACGTCGCCGTAGCCGAGCAGTGCGCATCCGTGCAGGAACCGCGCCGCGGTGCGCAGCCACTCCCGTTCGGGGTGAGCTGCGGCGTGGCGTTGTTGTTCTCGCCGCAGCTCGTCGATGCGCCTCCGCAGTCCTGGCGGTCTCATCGGTCTCAGGATAGGAGCGATGGGGGCCGGGAGGGTCTTGGCCGCGCCGATGAAGGGGTGCGGCCAAGACGGCCGGTGTCAGAGGTGGTGCTGGAGGTCTTTTTTGATGTCGTCGGGGGTGACCGGGGGTTCGTAGCGGGTGAGGACCGTGCCTTGGTCGTCGAGGAGGAACTTGGTGAAGTTCCAGACGATGTCGCCGGGTTCGGTGGCCGGGGTGATGGTGTTGAGCTTGTCGTAGAACTCGCCGTGGTGCGGGCCCCAGTCGCCGGGGGCTTCGGCGCGCAGGTGCGCGTACAGGGGTGCCGCGTCGGGGCCGTTGACGTCGATCTTGCCGAGGACGGGGAAGGTGACGTCGTAGGTGAGGCGGCAGAACTCCTGGATCTCGTCGTCGGTTCCGGGTTCCTGGCCGAGGAATTGGTTGCAGGGGAATCCGACGATGCGCAGGCCTTTGTCGGCGTAGTCGCGGTGGAGGGCTTCCAGGCCCTCGTACTGCGGGGTGAGGCCGCATTTGCTGGCGACGTTGACGATGAGGGTCAGTGTTCCGGCGTAGTCGCGCAGCGGGACGCTGGTGCCCTCGGCGGTGGTGACGGGGATGTCGTAGGCGCTGGTCACGGTGCTCTCCCGGGGTGGGTCAGAGGGCTTTGCGGTGCTTGGCGGCGAGGTTGAGGTATTGCTCGACGGAGAGCTTGAGGGCGGCTTGTTCGTCGTCGGTGAGTTCGCGGCGGACCTTGCCGGGGGTGCCGGCGACCAGGGAGCCGGGCGGGATCTGGGTGCCTTCCAGGACGACGGCGCCGGCGGCGACGAGGGATCCGGCGCCGATGCGGGCGCCGTTGAGCACGACCGAGCCCATGCCGATGAGGCTGCCGGTTTCGACGGTGCAGCCGTGCAGGACGGCGCGGTGGCCGACGGTGACCTCGGGGTGGATGTCGGCGGGGAATCCGGGGTCGGCGTGGATGACGGTGCCGTCCTGGATGTTGGTGGCCTCGCCGATGGTGATGGTTTCCTGGTCGGCGCGCAGCACCGCGCCGTACCAGATGCTGGCGCGGGCGGCGATGGTGAGCTGTCCGATGAGGCTGGTGCCGGGGGCGATGAAGGCCTCGGGGTCGATGTGGGGTGTGGCGCCGTCGACGGTGAGGGTCAGCGGGTCGTTCACGGGGTTTCCTTCCTGGTGGTGTCCTGGTGGGTGCGTTGCTGGGCGAGCCAGGTCAGGGCGACGTCGGTGTGTCCGTCGAGGGTGTTCTCGATGCCGTCGAGGAAGCTGCGGTCGCCGTGGGTGGCCAGGGCGTGCAGGACGGCGTCGGGGTCGCCGCTGTCGATGATCTCGAGCAGGTGGGTGTGGCGGGCGACGTCGCCGTCGAGGTTCTCGTGGTCCTCGCGGGCGCGGCGGTTGAGGGCCATCGAGAGCATGAGTTGCAGGTGCAGGGAGCGGTAGGCCTCTTCGAGGCGGGCGTGGCCGGACAGGCCGACGATCGAGACGTGGAATTCGAAGGAGCGCTCGAGGTAGGCGGGGCGGTCGCCGGCCGCGGCGGCGGTGCTCATGGCGTGCAGGGCCTGGTGGCAGCGGGCGCGTCGGGCGGGGTCGGTGACCGGGACGCCGAGGCGGATGGCCAGGCGTTCGAATTCGGCGCGCAGGGTGCAGATCTCGTAGACGTCGTGCAGCGTCAGCGGGGTGACGATGACGCCTTTGCGGGGGACTTGGCGGACGAGGCCTTCGCGTTCGAGGACGCGCAGGGCTTCGCGCAGGGGTGGCCGGGAGATGCCGAGTTCGCCGGTGAGGCGGTTTTCCACGATGCGTTGACCGCAGAGCAGGTCGCCGCCGACGATCATGCGCCGCAGGGTGGCCGCGGCGAGTTCGACGAGGCTGGGTGGCCCGGTGATGTGCGGGGCGCTGCTGCTGGTGGTGTCCACGGTGACGTCGTCTCCTTCGCGCGGGGCGCGATGTTGGTGGGCGCGATCCTATTGCCTCGGGTGGAGCAACCTGCGTGGCCGAGCTTGTCAGCCATGATCTGACTGCTGTAGACAAAAGTCAGGTGATGCCGATCACGGTCATCGCCGGTCGCCCGAAACGGCGGATCACCGACGACGGTGGGAGGCGTGGCAGGTGCCAACCCGTTCCGAGACCACCCGATCCGAGACCACCCGATCCGAGACCGCGCCGCTGACCGGGGTGCGCGTGGTGGAGATCGGCGCGTTCATGGCCGCCCCCTACGCGGCGATGCAGCTGGCCGACCTCGGTGCCGAGGTCATCAAGGTCGAAAACCCCACCGGGGGCGACCCGGTGCGCCAGACCGGCCCGTTCCTCGACGGCCACTCCTCCCCCTTCGTGCGGCTCAACCGCAACAAGCGCTCCGTGGCCCTGGACCTCAAGACCGCCGACGGCAAGCGGGTTCTGGAATCGCTGCTGGACTCGGCGGACGTGCTCATCGAGAACCTGCGGCCGGGGGCGTTGCGCGCGTTGGGGTTCGGGCCCGAGCAGCTCACCGAACGCTTCCCCCGGCTGGTGTACGTGGCGGTGTCGGGGTGGGGCCAGGACGGTCCGCTGGCCGCCCAGCCGGGGCTGGACATCATGGCCCAGGCCCGCGCCGGGCTGATGAGCATCACCGGCGAACCCGGGGGCGCCCCGGTGAAGGTCGGGGTGCCGGTGTGTGACCTGGTGTGCGGGCTCTACGCGGCGATGAGCGCGATGGCCGGGCTGCGGGCGCGGGAATCCACCGGCCGGGGCCAGTGCGCGGACGTGTCGTTGTTCGAGGCCGGTGCGTCGTTGGCGGTGTGGGAGGCCGGGACGTTCTTCGCCACCGGCGAGTCCGGTGCCAAGCACGGCTCGGCGCATCAGAACAGCGCCCCGTACCAGGCGATTCGCACCCGCAACGGGTGGGTGACGGTCGGGGCGACCACGGCCAAGACGTGGCCGGCGTTCTGCCGGGCGCTGGGGCTGGAGTCGTTGCTCGACGATGAGCGCTACGGCTCGTCCTACGACCGCTACCACCACCGGGCCGAGCTCATCGCCGCCATCGAGGAGACCACCAGCGGGTGGGAGACCGATCGGATCGTGGAGGTGCTGGTCGAGGCGGGGGTGCCGTGCGCGCCGATCGCCGAGACCGCGCAGGTGTTCACCGATGCGCACCTGACCGAGCGGGGGTTCTTCTGGGACGCGCCGCATTCGGAGTTGGGGGCGGTGCGTCAGATCGGGTCGCCGATGCGGCTGTCGCAGACCCCGGCTCGCCGGGACGCGGCGGGCCCGGTGCTCGGTGAGCACACCGGGCAGGTGCTGGCCGAGCTCGGCTGGGACCGGGAGCAGGTCGCCGCGTGGGTGGCGGCGGGAGTGTGCCGGTGAGGTGAGTTCTCGCGACGCGAGCTCGAGGAGGAGCGATGCGTGCGGTGGCGGTGATCGCGGTGGTGGTGCTGCTGGTGTCGGGGTGTTCGGCCGGGTCGGCCTCCCAGGACGCGGCCGGGGCGGATCGGCCGGTGGGCCCGGTGACGATGGTGGTGCCGTTCGCCGCCGGTGGCGGCAGCGACATCGCCGGGCGGGCGGTGGCCGACGGGCTGGTGGCGACGAGCCCGGGGTTGTCGATCAGCGTCGACAACCGCGAAGGCGGGCAGGGCGCGGTCGGCTACTCCTACCTCGTGGGCAAGGCCGGGTCGCCGAACTACCTGCTGGCCACCGAGACGTCACTGCTGTCGCTGCCGGCGTCGGTGCGGGTGGCGTTCTCGCACCGCTCGTTCACGCCGATCATGAAGGTCGGTGAGGACTTCACGCTGCTGGTGGCCCGCCCCGACTCGCCGCTGTCGAGCTGCGCCGAGGCCGTGTCCCAGGCACACCGGCGGCGGGTGCTGGCGGCGATCTCCGGGGCGATGGGCCCGGACGCGGTGGTGTTCTCCCAGATCCGCGCGGCCACCGGCGCCGACATCGACACCGTGCCCTACGAGGGCGGTGGCGAGTCGATGGCCGCGGTGCTGGGCGGGCAGGTCGAACTCGCCTCCCTCAACCCCAGCGAGGTCATCGGCCAGCTGCGGGCCGGGCGGCTCAAGGCGCTGTGCGTGTTCGCCGACCAGCGCTACCCCTACCCCGAGCTCGCCGGGATTCCGACGTCGGTGGAGCAGGGCGTGCCGGTGGTCTTCGCGCAGTTCCGGGGGATCATCGCGCCCGGCCGGTTGCACCCGGCGGCGCGGGAGTTCTGGCTCGCCGCGGCGCGCCGCTTCGCCGGATCGCAGGCCTACCGCGACTACGTGGCCTCGGAGTTCCTGCAGGCCCGCCCGGCCTTCGGTGCCGATTTCGGCGCCTACCTCGCCCGCGCGCAGCGGGAGATCTCGGAGGTGGTGGGGCGATGAACGCGCAGCGCTGGTTGTGGACGCTGCTGGTGGTGCTGGGTGCGGCCGCGGCGGTGTCGGCACCGGTCTACGGGGTGTTCGGTGAGCAGGGCCGCATCGGGCCGGGGTTCATGCCGCTGGCCGCGGGGTTGGTGCTGGCGGTGCTCTCGGCCGCGCAGCTGCTGGGCCGCCCGGTCGCCGAGGCCGCGCCGCAGGCGGAGGACGTGGATGAGGCGGGGCGGACTCCGGCGAGGCGGGCGTGGATCCTGCGGCGCGTGCTGGTGCTGCTGGTCGCCGCCCTGGCCTTGGTGCCGGTGATCGGGCTGGTGCCGGCGCTGACCGGGTTGGTGTGGGTGATCTCGGCCTGGCTGGAGGGCCGGAATCCGTGGTCGTCGCTGGTGTTCGCGGTGGCCGCGGGTGCGGCGGTGTGGGTGATCTTCCGGGTGCTGCTGGCGGTGCCGCTGCCGACGGGGCTTTTCGGCTAGTGGGAAGGAGGTGAGTGGGGATGTGGGACAACCTGTGGCTGGGGATCTCCACGGCCCTCACCCCGGTGAACCTGCTGTGGTGCCTGGTCGGGGTGGTGCTGGGCACCGTGATCGGTCTGCTGCCCGGGATGGGGTCGGCGACCGGGGTGGCGATTCTGATCCCGATGACGCTGACCGTCGAGCCCGTCACCGCCCTGATCCTGCTCGCCGGTATCTACTACGGCGCCCAGTACGGCGGCACGATCACCTCGGTGCTGCTGTCGACCCCGGGTGAGGCCGCCAGCGTGGTGACCACGCTGGACGGGTATCAGATGGCGCGGCAGGGCCGGGCGGGTGCGGCGCTGGCGATCGCGGCGATCGGCTCGTTCACCGCCGCACTGGTCTCGCTGGTGCTGTTGGCGGCGGTGGCGCCGCCGATCGCGCAGGTGGCGTTGCGGTTCGGGCCGCCGGAGAACCTCGCGGTGATGGTGCTGGCGCTGGTGACGATGGTGGTGCTCACGACCGGTTCCACGGCGCGGGCCGCGGCGATGGCCGCGGTGGGGGTGCTGATCGCCTGCGTGGGCATCGACGCCGGAACCGGGCAGGCCCGCTACACCTTCGGCAGCATCAACCTGCTCTCCGGCATCCCCTACGTGGAGGTCGTCATCGGCCTGTTCGCCGTCGGTGAGGTGCTGCACCAGATCCGGGCCGGTGCGGTGCGCCCGATCCGGGCGAGCTTCCGCGACCTGGTCATCCGGCGGCAGGACGTGCGGGATTCGGCGGGGGCGATCGGGCGCGGCAGCCTCGTCGGGTTCGCGCTGGGCACCCTGCCCGGCGCCGGGTCCACTTTGGCGTCGTTTCTGGCCTACGGGCTGGAAAAACGTCTCTCCCGCAACCGCGCGGCCTTCGGGCACGGCGCGATCCAGGGGGTGGCCGCGCCTGAGAGCGCCAACAACGCCGCCGCCAACGCCAACTTCATCCCCACCCTGACCCTGGGCATCCCGGGCGGGGCCACCACCGCCGTGCTGCTGGGTGCGCTGACGGTCTACGGCATCCAGCCCGGGCCGCTGCTGTTCACCGAACAACCGGAGCTGGTGTGGGGTTTGCTGGTGTCGTTCTTCATCGGCAACGTCATCCTGCTGGTGCTCAACCTGCCGCTGGCGCCGGTGTTCGCGCAGCTGCTGCGGGTGCCCTACGGGCTGCTGTACCCGCTGATCCTCATGACCTGCTTCGTCGGTGCCTTCGCCATCGACAACAACCTGTTCTCGGTGGTGCTGGTGGCGGTGTTCGGTCTGCTCGGCTACGGCATGAAACGCCTCGATCTGCCGATGGCGCCGCTGGTGGTCGGGGTGGTCATCGGGGGTCTGCTGGAGAAAGCGCTGGTGCAGTCCTCGGCGATCTTCGACGGCAACCTGGCGCTGCTGGCCACCCGACCGATCGCCGTGGTGATCCTGGCCCTGGCCGCGGCCGCGCTCATCACTCCCCTGCTGGCCCGCCGCCGGGCGGGAAGGAAGGAACACGCCGATGTCCGATGAACTGCTGGTCGACGCCGACGGGCCCGTGCTGCGGGTGCGGTTCAACCGCCCCGCTCAGCGCAACGCCATGAGCTGGAGCATGTACGACGGGCTGGTCGCCGCGATCGACCGCGCCGAATCCGATCCCGCGATCCGGGTGGTGGTGCTGCGCGGTGCGGGCACCGAGGCGTTCGTGGCCGGCACCGACATCGCCCAGTTCACCGAGTTCACCAGCGGTGAGGACGGGGTGGCCTACGAGCGGCGGATGGAAGCGGTGTTCGGGCGGCTGGAGGCCTGCTCGGTGCCGACGGTGGCGGCGATCTCCGGCTACTGCGTGGGTGCGGGGCTGGCCATCGCCGCGGCCTGCGACCTGCGGGTGGCCACCGGCACGGCCCGTTTCGGGGTGCCGGTGGCCCGCACGCTGGGCAACTGCCTGGCGATGAACACCGCCTCGATGCTGGTGTTTCACCTCGGGCCGTCTCGTGCCAAGGACGTGCTGCTGCGGGCCCGGATGCTCACCGCCGAGCAGGGCCACGACGCGGGTTTCGTCCACGAGCTCTGCGCTGTCGACGAGCTGGATGCGGTGGTGGCGTCGGTGACCGAGCGGCTGGTGGCCCACGCGCCGCTGACGATGTGGGCGAGCAAGGAGGCCATCCGCCGGCTGCGGCTGGCCTCGATGCCCGACGGGGACGACCTGGTGCGCACCGTGTTCGGCAGCGACGACTTCCACCGCGGTGTGCGGGCGTTCATCGACAAGACCCCGCACACCTGGAGTGGCTCCTAACCGTCCACATCGGACAGGGTGTGGTTCAGGCGCAGCCGGCGGGTGGGGTGCAGGTCGGTGAGGAACCGCTGGTCGTGGGAGACCACGATCAGCGCGCCCCGGTAGGTGCGCAGCGCGGCCGCGAGGTGCTCGACGCCTGCGAGGTCGAGGTTGTTGGTGGGTTCGTCGAGCATGAGCAGTTGCGGGGCGGGTTCGGCCAGCAGCACCACCGCCAGGCTCGCCCGCAGCGCCTCCCCACCCGAGAGGCTGCCGGCGGGCTGGTCGGCGCGGCGGCCGGCAAACCCCAGCCGCGCCAGCCCGGCCCGCACCCGGTTGTCGCCGAGTCCCGGTGCCGCGGCCGCGACGTTGCCGGCGACGCTGCGGTCGGGGTCGAGCAGGTCGAGGCGTTGCGGCAGCAGCCGCACCGGCACCGGCACCTCCACCACCCCCTGCTCGGGTTCCAGGTCACCGGCCAGCACGCGCAGCAGCGTGGTCTTGCCGGTGCCGTTGTCGCCCAGCAGCGCCACCCGTTGCGGGCCGTAAATGTCGAGATCCACCCGCGCCCCGGTGTGGGGCAGCACGACCTCCCGCAGCCGCGCCACGCTGCGCCCGGCGGGCACGGTGGTGGCCGGCAGGTCCAGGCGGATCACCGGATCCTCCTCGCGCACCGCTTCCTCGGCCTGGCGGCGGGCGTGGCGGGCGGCTTCGAGGCGCTGCTGGTGCAGGCCGGTGAGCTTGCCCGCCGATTTCTGGGCGGCGCGGCGCCGGGCCCCGGCGAGGATCTTGGGCATGTTCTCCCCCGCCCGTGCGCCCTGCTTGCGTCGTTTGGCGACGCTGTGCTGCGCCTGGGTCAGGTCGCGGTGCTGGCGGCGCTCGTCGGCCTCGGCGGTGCGCAGCGCCTGCTGCGCGGCGGCCTGCTGGGTGGCCAGGGCCTGCTCGTAGGAGCTGAAACCGCCGCCGTGGACGGTGATGCGGCCCTGGTGCAGCTCGGCGATGCGATCCACCGATTCCAGCAGGTCGCGGTCGTGGGAGACCACGACGCACACCCCGTGCCGCCACCCGGCCAGGGCTCGGGCGACGCGCTGGCGGGCCGGGTGGTCGAGGTTGTTGGTGGGTTCGTCGAGAAGCAGCACCCCGGGGCGGGCCAGCAGCAGCGCCGCCAGGTGCAGCAGCACCGCCTGCCCGCCGGAAAGCGCCGCGACTTCGGTGTCCAGGGGCAGGCCGTCGAGGCCGAGGTCGGCCAGCAGGGCGTGGGCGCGCTGCTCGACGTCCCAGTCCTGCCCGATGGTCTCCAGGTGCTGCGGGGTGACCTGGCCGCGCTCCACCGCCGCCAGGGCGGCCAGGGTTTGCTCGATGCCCAGCACCTGCGCCACCCGCGTCCCAGTACGGGTGGTGAGGTTCTGCGGCAGCACCGCCACCGGACCCGGGACGCTGATGCTGCCGCGGGTGGGCTGCAGGGTGGACGTGAGCAGCCGCAGCAGGGTGGTCTTGCCGCTGCCGTTGGCGCCGATCAGCCCGGTCACACCCGGTGGGAAGGTGACCGTGAGACCGGTGAACGCGCTGGTGCCATCAGGCCAGGTGTGGGACAGGTCGGTGCAGATCACCGAAGAGGACATGGG
Organism: Saccharopolyspora flava; assembly: GCF_900116135.1. Classification (GTDB taxonomy): domain Bacteria; phylum Actinomycetota; class Actinomycetes; order Mycobacteriales; family Pseudonocardiaceae; genus Saccharopolyspora; species Saccharopolyspora flava. Next base: position 287,486 of record NZ_FOZX01000005.1, on the reverse strand, counting down.
TGTTCTCGCCTTCGCCGTGCGGTCGATTCGGGCCAGGCGAGCACGCGGGCCACCGCGCGCGACGCGCCGGAGGTGGTGCGGGGTCTCATCGAGGGCTCGCCTGCCCACGCCCACCGGCAACCACCAGCCCGGACCTATCCGGGAGGGGTGCGCGCGTGGAGCGTGGTGTCACCAGGGGGTCCTCAGATGAGCAACGGGCACCTCTCTCGGCGGCGGCAGGACGCCCGGGATGCTACCGGCCCGTCCCGGGCGGGCGCGCGTGAATTTATCGGCACCACTCGGCCAGGGCGGTCACGGTCCGCCAGTTCCGGCAGGTCACCGGTGTGCCGAGGTGGCGTTGCAGGTGCGCGGTGGTCAGCTTCGAGCGCCCCACCCCGTCGGGGTAGTGCAGCGCGATCTCGCCGTCGACGCGCTGGGCGCGCTCGCGGGCGGGGATCGGCATGGCCGCCACGGTCTCACCGGCCACAGGCGTGAGGGGGAACGCGACCTGCAGGTGGGTGGGGTCGGGGTCGTCGGCGGCGAAGGGATGCCCGACCGTGGCGAGCGCGGCCAGCTGCTCACCCGTGCGGATCATGACCTCGGTGTCCAGGCCCTCGCCGCGCAGCGCCGCCCGCACCGCCTCGGCCACCTCCGCGGCGTCGTCGGTGGTGCTGGTGAACACGGCGTTGCCCGACTGCAGGTAGGTGCGCACCTCGCCCGCGCCCAGGCCGGTGAGGATGTCGCGCAGCCGCGCCATCGGCAGCCGCCCGCGGCCACCGAGGTTGACCGCCCGCAACAACGCCACGTAGGTGTTCACATCAGCTCATGCTGCCCGAGACCTCCGACATCACCGCTGCGCGCGGGCCAGGGCCTCGTCCAGATCAGCGGTCTGCTCGAACAACTCCGACAGCCCGGTCAGCTCCAGCACCCGCCGCACCCGGCCACCGCCGGGCACCACCAGCAGCCGCGCCTGCCGTCGCCCGGCGGCGTGGCGGGCCATCATCAGCAGATCCAGCACCGCGCTGCTGGCGAACCCGACCTCGGAGAGGTCCAGGATCGCGGTGTGCAGGCGCGCGGCGGTCAGGCGCTGGCGCAGGACCTCGGTGATGCGCGGCAGTCCGGCCATGTCGACCTCGCCGCCGATCGAGACCAGCACCACGCCGCGCTGCGGCCACTGCACGCGCACCCGTAACGCCGAGGCCGTGCGGGCGTGGCTGCCGAACCGGGCCTCGGCGGCTGCGCGAGGCGCGACGATCTCGCCGTCACCGTGACTGGTGCCGGTGGGCATGGATCGGGAGACGATCACGCTACCCCCTTCGTGGTCGGCCGATGAGCTCTCACCCGGCGCCTTCCGCGCGACGGCACCCGCCGTGCGCTGGGGAGATCGCACAGGCGGTGCGTGCGGTGACGACCGGGAGGGGAATGCACCACCACCGTAGGAGCCGTGTCCACCGCACAACAAGCAGCAACACTTTCGTGTGAAATCGTGGGGTGGTTCAGCGCAGGGCGGTGTCGAGGAAGTCGGCGATGAGGTTCCACGTCGCCGGCGCCTGACCGGTCGTTCCCCCGCCGGCGGTGTGCTCGACCTCGCGGGGCGTGAAATCACGCGTCTCGTCGAGGTAGTCGTGCTCGTGCACCCGCCCCCGCATCGCGTACAACGTCGCCGGCACCCCCGCCTCGCGCAGCGCCTCGAACAACACCCGGCTCTGCTGGAAGGGCACCAGCGGGTCGTCGGTGCCGTGCAGGATCAGCCACGGCGGGCACCCGGCCCGCACCCACTTCGACGGGTCGGCCTCGGCGACCCGCTCGGGCACCGTCTGGATCTCCGCGCCGATCAACCGCGACTCCGGCGACACCGCGTCGTCGTGGCCCCGGGTTCCGCCGGTGATCGCGTTGAACCGCTCGATCGCCCCCTCGGGCATGTGCGCGTCCATGCTCAGGAAATCCGTCGGCCCGTACAGGTCCACCACCGCCTGCACCTCGCTGGAGACCGACGTGGGCCCCAGATCGCCCTCCATGCCCACCACCCCGGCGGTGGCGCCGAGCATGCTGGCCAGCCACCCGCCGGAGGAGTTGCCCATGACCGCGATCCGCTCACCGTCGAGGCCGTAGCGGGCCGCGTGGGCCCGCAACCACCGCACCGCGGCCTTGCCGTCGTGGACCTGGGCGGGAAAGCGGTCCTGGGAGCTCGAGCGCACCGCCACCGCCGCCACCGCATACCCCCGCGCGCACAACGCGCGCGCGACCCGCTCACCGCCGGTGGTGCCGTTGTCCGAACGCCACGCCGACCCCGCCGACCACAGCACCACCGGCACCGCACCGGAGGTCTCGGCAGGCAAGTACAGGTCCATGCGGTGGGCGTTGCCGATCCGGGGCGCATAAGCCAGATCCCGCATCGCCACGTAGGGGTGACCGCCGGTGGCGCGCGGCTGGGCGAGCATCCCCCACACCGTCACCACACCGGCCGCCACGCTCAACCAACCCAGCCGCACTGCCCCACCGCCTGTCCACGCACCCGGAAACGATCAAGAACCCACCATGCCAAGATCGAACCCGTCTGGGAAGACGATCAGCCGAACGCGCTGGTGCGCGAGCGCCGGGATGGCGAGTTCTCGCCTCCGGCGGCGTGCTTGCCACCGGAGACCGGCCGCCACACCTGCCCCACCGACAGCACCAGCCCGGTCTCGTCGGCATCGACGGTGACCTCGTCACCGGCACCGGCCCGCCCCAACAGCACCAGCTGCGCCAGCCGGGTGTCGAGCTCGCGGGAGATCACCCGGCGCAGCGGCCGCGCCCCGAACTCCGGCTGGTGACCGCGTTCGACCAGCCAGTCCAGACCCGCCTCGGTCACCGCCAGCCGCATGCCCTTCTCGCCCAGCTGGGCGCGGGTGCGCTCCAGCAGCAGCGAGGCGATGCGCCGCAGCTCGACGGTCCCCAGCGGGCGGAAGACGACCACGTCGTCGATGCGGTTGAGGAACTCCGGGCGGAAGAACGCCCGCAACGCCTCACCCACCGCGTCCTCATCGATCGCGGTCTCGTCCTGCCCGGCGTGCAGGATCCGCTCCGCACCCAGGTTGGAGGTCATGATGATCACCACGTTGCGGAAATCGACCACCCGCCCCTGCGCGTCGGTCAACCGGCCCGCGTCGAGGACCTGCAGCAACGTGTTGAACACATCCGGGTGGGCCTTTTCGACCTCGTCGAACAGCACCACCGAGTACGGTTGCCGCCGCACCCGGTCGGTGAGCTGACCCGCGGTCTCGCCGTAGCCGACGTAGCCGGGCGGGGCGCCGATGAGCCGCGACACCGAGTGCTTCTCCTGGAACTCGCCCATGTCCAGCCGCAGCACCCGCTCGGTGTCACCGAACAACGCCTGCGCCAAGGCGCGGGCCAGTTCGGTCTTGCCGACACCGGTGGGGCCCAGGAACAGGAAGTTGCCGATCGGGCGCTGCGGATCGGCCAGCCCCACCCGCGCCCGGCGCACCGCCTCGGCCACCACCGACACCGCCTGGTCCTGGCCCACCACGCTGCGGCGCAGCTGCTCCTCCAGCTCCACCAGACGCTGGGCCTCGGCGGCGGTGAGATCGGCGACCGGGATGCCGGTGCGGGTGGCCACCACGTCGGCCACGTCATCGGCGACCACCGTCGGCTCGAACACCGCCGCCGCCCGCACCTGCCCACCGCGGCGCAACCGCACCCGGCTGCAGGCCTGATCGAGCAGGTCCACGGCCTTGTCGGGCAGGAACCGGTCGGTGATGTAGCGCTGCGAGAGCTCGGCGGCGGCCCGCAGCGCGGCCTCGTCGATGCGCACCCGGTGGTGGCGCTGGTAGCGCTCGGCCAGCCCGCGCAGCACGATCACCGTCTCCTCCACGCTGGGCTCACCCACGGTGATCGGGGCGAAGCGGCGTTCCAGCGCCGGGTCCTTCTCGATGTGCTTGCGGTACTCCTCGATGGTGGTGGCCCCCAGCAGCCGCACCTCGCCGCGCGCCAGCGCGGGTTTGAGCATCGTGCCGGCGTCCATCGAGCCCTCCCCGGCCCCGGCGCCGACGATGGCGTGCAGCTCGTCGATGAACACCAGCACCGAGTCGCGGTGCGCGCGGATCTCGCCGAGCACGTCGCGAAACCGCGACTCGAACTCGCCCCGGTACTTCGCCCCGGCCACCATCCCGGCCAGATCCAGCGACACCACCCGCAGATCGGCCAGCGACCACGGCACCTCACCGGCCACGATCCGCCGCGCCAGCCCCTCCACGATCGCGGTCTTGCCGACGCCGGGATCGCCCACGAACACCGGGTTGTTCTTCGACCGCCGCCCCAGCACCTCGATGGCCTGCTCGATCTCCTCGTCGCGGCCCACCACCGGGTCGAGCTTGCCCGCACGGGCCAGCTCGGTGAGATCCATCCCGAACTCGTCCAGCCGCGGCGTCAGGCTCAGCACCCCGCGCCCGTCACCGCCCTCCCCGAGCTCGATCGCGCGCGCCAGCGCCCGCCCGGCCACCGAGTCGGCGTCGGCTGCCAGCCCCAGCACCACGTGCCGGGCCCCGACCACATCGGCGCCTTCGGCCAAGGCTTGCCGGTAGGCGCCCAGCAGCGCCCGCCGCGCGGCCGGCGAGAGCACCGGCTGGCCCTGCAGCAGCGGTTCCTGCACGGCCATCACCGCCGAGCGCACCGCCTCGGCCAGCTCGGCCACCCGCACACCCGAGGAGGTCAGCAGCTCGGCGGTGGCCTGCACGCGCGTGACCGCCCACAGCAGATGGGTGCTGTCGAGCTCCCGCGAACCCCACTCCACGGTGGCGCGCACGGCCTTGGAAACCACCTCGTGGGCCTGGTCGTCCAGCAGCGCCGACAGCGTCGCCGACCCCGGCGCGGACTCGCCCGAACCGGCCAGCACATCGCGGAACAGCGAGTCGAAGGCGGCAGAGGAGTCTCCGGCACCGCCGCGATCCAACCGGGCCACCTCCACACGCCACGCACTCCGACGACACCGGGAGCCGATCACCGGCCCGTCACCCCGCACCCGGCGCGGTGGCCTCCACCGGCCACTGCGCCGGGAGGCCACCACGCGGTGGTGCCGTCACCAAACCCCTGCGCGCGCAACGCGTCCCCCGCCGCACCCCGAACCAACCGGTGCCGTCGCGCGCGTGATCATTGTGGCACGACGCCCGATTCGGGCCCGGCGCGGGGCGGGTCGGGTCAGCCGGCGCGCTTCTGCGCCTGCTCGATCGCGTCGGCCAGGCGCGAGAGCTCCTTGCCGATGTGGGACAGACGCTCCGACATCACGCTGGCGTGGCCTGACAGCGGGCCCACGTGCCCGGCGGCGCGCAGCCACTCGGTGACCCCCGACAGGCCACCGGACATGCCTTCCACGGTCAGCGAGAAACCCCGCATGACCTTCTCGATCTCCTCGACGCTGTGGGCCACGCCCGGGTCGCGCAACCGCTCGCCCAGCGCCACGGTCGCCTCACCGACCTGCCGGGCGACCTCCGAGGAGTAGCCGGAGTCGCCTCCGCCGTCCTCGCCGCCGCGCGTGCGGCGGGAGGGCGGGCCGTGCTTGCCCGCCTGTGACGACGAGTGGTCGGAATGTCCTGCGGCAGTCATAGCGAACCAATCAACCCGAATCCAGTACCAACTCCACCCCGACCGCCACGTGCCCCGCCCGATCCGACCTGGCTTGTCCGGATCGCGGGTTCGTCGCAGCACAGGAGCAGGTGCGCAAGAGGTTAGCGCGTCCACCCGGCCCGCGGTGAAGCCGTTGCGCAAGCCTTATCCGCCGCGCCGCAAGCCCTCGCGAGCCCACCAGCCAAGATCACCCACGGGCATCGCGCGGGCGCGCACGGTGATCGCATCAGGTGTCGCCGAGCTCGTCGAGCAGCCGGGTGATCTCGGCGTCGGTGGTGGCGGCGAAGTCGCGGTAGTACTGGCCGACGGCGGCGAACCCGACCGGCTGCAGCACGCACACCACCGCATCGGCGTGCCCTCGCAGCGCCCGCACCGACTCGGGTGCGCCGACGGGCACGGCCAGCACCAGCCGCCGCGGGCCGGTCTCGGCGAGCATGCCCAGGGCCGCGCGGACGGTGGCGCCGGTGGCCAGCCCGTCGTCGACCAGCAGCGCCTCCCGCCCGCCGAGTTCCGGGCGGTCGGCGTGGTAGCGGTGTTCGCGGCGGGCGGCCTCGGCCCGTTCCCGCTCGCAGTCCCCGGCCACCTCCGCGGGGGTGAGGCCGAACGAGCGCAGCAGCGCATGGTCGTAGCCGGGCGGGCCGTGCGCGGTGACCGCGCCGAGGGCGAGTTCGGGCTGGCCGGGCGCGCCGATCTTGCGGGCCACGCACACCCGCAGCGGCGCCGCCAGCGCCCGCGCGACCTCCGCGGCCACCGGCACCCCGCCCCGGGCCAGCCCGAACACCACCGGATCGGCCAGATCCAGCCCGCCCAGGTGCTCGGCCAGCACGCGGCCGGCGTGGGCGCGGTCGCGGTAGCCGGTGGCCGGCGACGGGCGGGAACGCATGCGCGGCATCAGCGGGCCTCCTCGCGAACACCCCGGGGGTGCCCACCGGCGCGGGCACCCCAAACCGGCTAGCCCCGCAGGTCCTGCACCGCCAGCACCCGCAGCCGGTTGAGGGCGGCGGCGACCTCCAGGGGCCGGGGCACGGCGAAGTCACCGACGAAGCGCTCGTCGACGGCCGCCACACCGCGCTCGGCGACGTCGGCGGCCCACTCGCGCAGCACCTCGGCCAGCACGCGCCGGTCGAACCGGCCGCGTCGCGCCAGGTTCACCAGCGCCAGGCCGATGCCGGTGACCTGGGAGGAGTCGGCGATCTGCTCGACCCCGCGCAGCTCGATGGTCGACTCGCCCACCGTCAGGGCGTCGGTGCCGCGGGCGCGGATCTTGGGCCGCTCGGTGGGGATGCTGCGGCCGTGCACCACGCGGTGGCGCAGCGGCGGATACCCGTCGGCTTCGCTGCGGCGCCCGGTGGGCCGGTCCCGGGCCAGTTCCCGGGCGCGGTCGGTGACGTCGTGGGCGCGGTAGGCATCGAGCATCAGGACCCGGTCGGCGACGTCCATGTAGTCGCCCGAGCCGCCCATGACCAGCACGGTGGACACGGCGTGGGTGGTGTGCAGGGGGCGGATGAGGTCGACGAACGGGGTCAGCGGTTCGGCGTCCTTGGCCACCAGGGCCTGCATGCGGGCGTCGCGGATCATCAGGTTGGTCGCGGCGGTGTCCTCGTCGACCAGCAGCACTCCGGCGCCGGCTTCGACGGCTTCGGTGATCGCCGCGGCCTGCGAGGTCGAGCCGGAGGCGTTGTCGGTGGAGAAGTCGCGGGTGTCGGCGCCGGTGGGCAGGTGGGAGACGAACGGGCTGACGTCGACCCGGTGCACCCGCCTGCCGTCCTCGGCGCGGACCTTGACCGCGTCGTCGCGGGCCACGACCAGTTCGCGCCCGTCGCCGGGCACGTGGTCGTAGACGCCGTGCTCGAGGGCGCGCAGCAGGGTCGATTTGCCGTGGAAGCCGCCGCCGACGATCAGGGTGATGCCTTCGGGCACGCCCATGCCGGTGACGCGGCCGCGGTGCGGCAGGTCGACGCTGACCCGCATCGAGTCCGGGGAGGCGAAGGGCACTCCGTCGGGCAGGGCGCGGTCGTCGACGCCGCTGCGGCGGGCGAGCATGGCGCCGTCGGCCACGAACGCCACCAGCCCGAGGTCGGGCAGGGCGCGGCGCAGGGCGTCGGTGTCGACGACGGTGCGCACGAACTCCTCGGCGGCGGCCTGGTCGGCGACCTCCCAGCGCAGGGCGGCGTCGACGACGTCGGGCAGCTGGTCGCAGAGGGTGTGGGCGGCGGCGTGGCCGTCGATGCTGCGGCCGCGACCGGGCAGGTCGATGCCCAGGCGCACGCGCACGGTGCCGTCGTGGATCTGGCACGAGCTGCGGTCGAGAACCTCCTGGCCGCCGGCGTCGACGCGCAGCCGGCTGTCGGCGAGTTCGCGGTGCAGGGCGCGGGCGAGGTAGCCGGCCAGGGCGCGGGCCCGCACCGGGGTGTCCCACAGGTGGGTGGGCAGTGCCGCGGTGGCGGCGTCGACGGTGACCTGCACGCGGCTGGCCGGGGCGTAGGGGTCGGGCTGCACGCGCTGGATCTGCAGGCAGAACTGGTCGAAGCGCCAGATGCCGGTCAGCGGCTTGTAGCGGCCGTAGCCGCTGCCGTGCATGCCGCGCAGTTCCCGGCGCAGCCGTTCGCCGTCGCCGCGGGGGCTGTCGGGGTCGCGCTGCGGGGTGGCCGCGCGGGTGCTGCTGCTGCGGCGGGGTCCGCCCCGGCCGCCGTAGTGCTGTGCCATGGCCACACTGCTACCGCAGCCGCGGCGTGAACTCCAACTCGGGGACACAGTGGACACACTGTGGACGGTGGCGGGCCGGGCATCTTAGCGGTGATTACGAAACACCGGCGCGTCGGTATCCGGCATCGGCGCCGTCACCGGGTTACCCTCCTTGCGCGCGCAAGATCACCCCGCGTGCGCCCGTGCTCGCCCGACCCCGATGCCGTCCGGCACCGCCCCGCCCGCCCGTGACCCGGGTCCGGCCGGTGCCGACGTGAGGAGGCCGCCCATGTTCCGACACCCCGGTCGCCCCCGCCGCGCCGCGCGCCGCCGCACCGCCGTGGTGTTACTGACCGCGGTGGCCGCCCTCACCGGGGCGGCCCTGCCGGCCCAGGCCGCCGCACCGCGTCCGGACCCGCACGACGGGACGGGCGCGTGGATGGGCTACAGCGCGGGCCCGGCCGATCGCGCCCCGGCGCAGGTGCCGGCGGGTGCGGTGGCCGGCACCGACGTCAGCGGCCACCAGCCGCAGATCGACTGGGCGCGGGCCTGGGCCGACGGCGCCCGGTTCGCCTACGTCAAGGCCACCGAGGGGAGCGGGTTCCGCTCCGACACCTTCGCCGGCCAGACCCAGGGCGCGGCCGGGGTGGGCATGGTGCGCGGCGCCTACCACTTCGCGCTGCCGGACCGCTCGACCGGCGCTCAGCAGGCGCACTTCTTCGTCGACAGCGGCGGCGGGTGGGCGCCGGGCACCGGCACGCTGCCCGGGGTGCTCGACATCGAGCACAACCCCTACGGCGACACCTGCTACGGCCTGGACCCGGTGGCGATGTCGCACTGGATCGCCGATTTCTCCAGCACCTACCAGGCGCGCACCGGCCGGTTCCCGATGATCTACACGACGACGTCGTGGTGGAACCAGTGCACCGGCGGCAACCCGGATTTCGCGGTGAACAATCCGCTGTGGATCGCCCGCTACGCCCCGGAGATCGGGCCGCTGCCCGCGGGCTGGGGGTATCACTCGATCTGGCAGCACGGTGACAGCGGTCCGATGCCCGGTGGTCAGGACGCCTTCAACGGCGACTTCAACCAGCTGCTGGCCTTCGCGGGCTGACCCACCCCGCACGACGACAGCGGGCCCTCTTCCACGGGGAAGAGGGCCCGCTGTCGTCGTGGCGCGGGGCCTACTGGTCGAGCAGGTCCTGCGGGATGGGCTGGTCGTTGGTGATGGCCTCGAACATGCGACTGGCCTTGTCCTTGTCCCAGACGATGACCGAACCGCCGTTGGAGTCGCGGCCGAAGCGCCCGAAGGGCACCTGGGTGGTGATGCCCTGCCCGCTGCTGACATCACCCATGGCCAGGGCCAGCGACATCAGGTGCCAGATGTGGTCGGAGTCGTTGACCAGGAACGTCTTGCTCGCCCCGGAGGCCAGCGGGAACAACCGGAACGGGTTGATCAGCGTGGCCGGGCTGGTGCCCTTGTCGACCAGCGCGCCGAGCAGCTTGCGCTGGTTCTCGGCGCGTTCGAGGTCGCCGCCGTCGAGGGAGTAGCGGGCGCGCACGAAGCCCAGCGCCTGCGGCCCGTCGAGCTCCTGGCAGCCCTGCGGCAGGTGGACGTTGGCCATGTTGTCGTCCATGGGCTTGTCCAGGCAGATGTCCACCCCGCCGACCGCGTCGACGAGGTCGGCGAACCCGCCGAACCCGATCTCAGCGTAGTGGTCGATGTGCACACCGGTGTTCTGCTCGATGGTCTGCGACAGCAGCTGCGGGCCACCGAAGGAGAACGCCGAGTTCAGCTTCGTTTTGCCGTGCCCGGGGATGGACACGTAGGAGTCGCGGGGCAGGCTGATCAGCGCCGGCTGCCCGCCACCGGAGGGGATGTGCACGATCATCATCGAGTCGGTGCGCCGCCCACCGGCGTCGCCGGCCGAGAGCTCCTCGCGCTGGGCCTCGTCGAGCCCTTCGCGGGAGTCCGAGCCCACCAGCAGCCAGTTGCTGCCCGCCGAGTCGGCGGCCTGGCCCTGGAAGTCCAGGGCGGCGGTGCGCTGCAGCATGCTGTCGAAGTAGAACACCAGCGCGCCCAGCAGCACCACGACCACCAGCAGCGCGATGCCGATGCGCCTGCCCCACCGGGGGCGCCGCCGCGGCGGGGGCGGTCCGGGACGCCTGCCCTGGGGCGGCCGTCCGGGCGGCGGTGGTGGTGGCGGCGCGGGGCGCCTGCCCTGCGGAGGCCTGCCGCCGCGGTAGTAGTCGTAGCGGTCGTCGCCGCCCTGGGGCGGCCTTCGCCTCGGCGGTCCGCCCGCCGACCAGTCGCTCATGCTCACACCTGCGTCGGTTGGTGGCGACGCGTCCCGCACGCGCCGCTGTGTGGCGTGCAGCATCGCAGAAGCACGTCGCGCAGGTGGCCGCCGCTATCGAACAGTGATCCGAGGATGCGGGTTTGTGCTGGTGGCGGGAACGAGCGAGATCTCACACCCGCCACCAGCGGCGCATCTCCTAGCTTGCCACGGCCGCCCGCACCGCGGTGGCCCAGCGCTCCAGCGCGGCGTCGACCTGCTCGGCGGTGACCACCAGCGGCGGGATCATGCGCACCACGTTGCCGTGCGGTCCGCAGGTCAGCAGCAGCAGCCCGGCCTCGGCGGCCTCGGCGTGCGCCCGCGCCGCCGTCGCGGCATCGGGCGTGCCGTCGGGCCGGGTGAACTCGTTGCCCAGCATCAGCCCGAGCCCGCGCACGTCACCGATGACCGGGTGGTCGGCGGCGACCTTGCGCAGCCCCTCGGCCAGCCGCGCGCCCTGCTCGGCGGCGTTGGTGACCAGCCCTTCCTGCTCGACGACGTCGAGGGTGGCCAGCGCCGCGGCGGCGGCCACGGCGTTGCCGCCGTAGGTGCCGCCCTGCGACCCGGGCCAGGCCTTGCTCATCAGCTCCTCGCTCGCCGCGATGGCCGAGATCGGGAAGCCGCTGGCCAGGCCCTTGGCGGTGATGAGGATGTCGGGGCGGATGCCGGCGTGGTCGTGGCCCCAGAAGCGCCCGGTGCGCCCGACACCGGTCTGCACCTCGTCGACGATGAGCAGGATGCCGTGGGCGTCGGCGCGTTCGCGCAGCCCGGCCAGGAACGCCGGCGGCGCGGGGATGTAGCCGCCTTCGCCGAGCACGGGTTCGACGATGATCGCGGCGGTGTCGCGCGGGCTGGTCTGGGTCACCAGCAGCTGGTCGAACTCCGCCAGCGCCCGCGACACGGCCTCCTCCACGGTGCACTGCCACCGGTAGGCCTCGGGGAACGGGGTGAACACGACCCCGCCCATCATCGGCCCGATACCGGCGCGCACCTTCACCCCGGAGCTGGTCAGCGCCGCCGCGCCCATCGTGCGCCCGTGGAAACCACCCTGGAAGGCGATGATGTTGGCCCGTCCGGTGGCGTGTCGCGCCAACCGCACAGAGGCTTCGACGGCTTCACTACCGGAGTTGACGTAGAACACCCGGTCCAGGCCCTGCGGGAGCACCTCGCCGAGGCGTTCGGTCAGCGCCAGCAGCGGCTGGTGCATCACGGTCGTGTACTGGCCGTGGATGAGGGTGCCCACCTGGCGCTGGGCGGCCTCGACGACGCAGGGGTGGCAGTGTCCGGTGCTGGTGACGCCGATGCCGGCGGTGAAGTCCAGGTACGGGCGGTCGTCGGTGTCGTAGAGGTAGACCCCTTCGCCGCGCGCGGCCAGCACCGGGGTCGCCTGCTTGAGCGCCGGGGAGAGCTCCGTCATGATCGACTCCAAGCGTGCGGAATGTAGGATTGTTGACAATCTAGGCAGTCATGCAACCATCAGCAGCGCCCGGTGTCCACCACCGAAGCGGTCTAGGTTGGCAATCGAGGAACCGTCGACACCCAGGAGGGTCCGCTCAGCGATGACCACCACCCCAACGCACCCCCGCGAGGCGACCGTCGTCGAGGCCGCCCCCAAGCAACTGCTCATCGGCGGCAAGTGGCGCGACGCCACCGGCGCCCGCACCTTCGACGTCGAAGACCCCGCCACCGGCACCACCCTGTGCCAGGTCGCCGACGCCTCCCCCGACGACGCCCTGGCCGCCCTGTCCGCCGCCCACGACGCCCAAGCCGACTGGGCCGCCCACCCGCCGCGCGAACGCGGCGAGATCCTGCGCCGCGCCTACGAGATCATCATCGACCGCCGCGAGGACCTGGCGCTGCTGATGACCCTCGAAATGGGCAAGCCCCTGCCCGAGGCCCGCGGCGAGATCACCTACGCCGCGGAGTTCTTCCGCTGGTTCGCCGAGGAGGCCGTGCGCATCGGCGGCGACTACGCCGTGCCGCCCAACGGCAGCGGACGCTTCCTGATCACCCGCCAGCCCGTCGGCCCGGCGCTGCTGATCACCCCGTGGAACTTCCCCATGGCCATGGGCACCCGCAAGATCGGCCCCGCCATCGCCGCCGGCTGCACCACGGTCATCAAACCCGCCCACCAGACACCCCTGTCGATGCTGGCGCTGGCCGACATCCTGCGCGAAGCGGGCCTGCCCGACGGCGTGCTCAACGTCGTCACCGCCGTCGACGCCGGCGGCGTGATGGAACCGATGATCCGCGACCCGCGCGCCCGCAAGCTGTCGTTCACCGGCTCCACCGGTGTCGGCCGCAAGCTCATCGAGCAGTCCGCCGAGCAGGTCCTCAAGGTCTCCCTCGAACTCGGCGGCAACGCCCCGTTCCTGGTCTTCGACGACGCCGACCTCGACGCCGCCGTGGAAGGCGCCATGCAGGCCAAGATGCGCAACATCGGCGAGGCCTGCACCGCCGCCAACCGCTTCTACGTCCACGCCGACATCGCCCAGGCCTTCTCCGACAAGCTCGCCGAACGCATGTCGGCCCTGACCATCGGCCGCGGCGTGTCCGACGACGTCCAGGTCGGCCCGCTCATCGACGCCAAGCAGCTGGGCAAGGTCACCGACCTGGTCTCCGACGCCATCGCCCAGGGCGCCCAGGTCGTCACCGGCGGCCACACCCACGACGGCGACGGCTACTTCTACACCCCCACCGTCCTGACCGGCGTGCCCGAAGGCGCCCGCATGGCCACCGAGGAGATCTTCGGCCCGGTCGCCCCCATCACCACCTTCACCGACGAACGCGAAGCCATCGACAAGGCCAACAACACCGAGTACGGCCTGGTCAGCTACCTGTTCACGCAGAACCTGCAACGCGGCCTGCGCGTCAGCGAAGCCCTCGAAACCGGCATGGTCGGCCTCAACCAGGGCATCGTGTCCAACCCCGCCGCCCCCTTCGGCGGCGTCAAGGCCTCCGGCCTCGGCCGCGAAGGAGGCAAGCTCGGCATCGACGAATTCCTCGAAACCAAGTACATCTCCATCGGCGGCGTGTAACCCCAAGCCCCCGTTGTGGAGCCCCCGCCCTCACCGAGAGCGGGGGCTCCACAGCGTCCACGCCCCTACACCGCGGCCGGGCGCTCACCGGTCAGCGCAGCAGTCGTCCCCAACGCGATGTAGGTCGTGCCGGAGGCGATCTTCCCGCTTCGCCGAATTCGAGCACTGCGCCGAAGACGCTGTCCAGCGGCACCGGTGATCAGCGCATAGGAGACATCGCTGAGCGCGGTCACCGCCACCAACAGCACTCCGAGAACCCCGACTTGCAGGGCGGCAGGTGCCCCGGAGGGGTCGATGAACTGGGACAGGAACGCGAGGAAGAACAGCGCCGTCTTCGGGTTGAGCACCCCGACCACGACGCCCTGCCGAAACACCCGCCACCTCGGCGCCGGCTCCACCGGCTGCCCGATCCCACCCTCATCGCGCCGCAGCAGCGTGCGCAAACCCAGGTAGATCAAGTACGCGGCGCCCAGGTACTTCACCACGCCGAACGCCACGGCCGAGGCGGCCAGCATCGCCGACAACCCGACAAGGGCCGCGACCACGTGCACCAGGTTGGCCGTGGCCACCGCCAACGCCGACACGACCCCGCACCCGCGTCCCTGCACCAGACTCCGCGTCACGATGTAGAACACCGCCGGCCCCGGGGAAACCGCGAACAGCACCGCGGCGACGAGGAACACGACCAGACTCTCCCAGGACGGCATGACGAACTCCTCCCGCAGCGGAAACACACCATCACCCGACCGAACAACCCGGTCAACCGAATTAGCCGCCACAGCACGAGAAACACCAGGTCAACACCCCGTGGCACCCACGTCGCATTCTTCGGCGGACCTGTGCGGGTCTCAGCGTTCCGCCGTCGCGCAGCGGCGATCCCATGCGTCGTCCTCGTCGCACCATTCGACGTTGGTCGGGCGCCGGCCCGTTCGCAGGAATTCCGCCGCCGCGGCCATCACCACCGCGAGCGGCAACTCGGTGTTGGGAGGGAAGTCGTTCTCCTCGGAACCGAAGCCGTACCAGACGACCTCGGTGTTGGTCCCGTTGACTGCGACCAGCGATTCGCCCAGTCCCGGATGCGACCAGACCAGCACGCCACGATCACCGTTCACCCCGACCAGCAAACCCGGCTCACCTGGAGAACGCGGATCCGGGAACAGCTGCACGCAATACGCCCCGCTCGCCGCCTCATCGCGCAACGCCGCCCGCAGCTCCTCGACGCTGTTCAGGACAACTGTGCTTGACTCGTTCACGCTCAGCTGTTTCACGCCGCTCTTCTCCTGGTCCAGGGGCAAGGGAGCCAGAGCGAGCTCGCCGCCCGGAAGGGGCCGCGGAGGCCTCGTGTGAGCTCATCGCCGGTGTGATCGACAGAATGGATTGACAGGATGACGTCACCGCACAAGCCCGACAATTGGCGGACGTCGACACGGTCTCAGAACGGCGAAGCCTGCGTCGAGATCGGTCGGCTCCCGCACGGCCAGGCGGCTGTGCGCGACACCAAGGACCGTCAGCAAGGGTTCTTCACCGCCACAGCAGCGCAGTGGCGGGACTTCGTCCACGCGGTCAAGACCGATCGCTTCAGCGCCTGACACACGTGTGCCCGCCGGGCGGAAATCGTCCGGCGGGCACACGGTTTCGTGCAGGGGTTACTGGGCGAGGGAGCCGTTGAGGCGGTCGAGGGCGTCGTTCATGTGGCCCTCCAGGCGGGCCAGCAACAACGCCTCGTCGCCGACCTCGATGGCGTCGACCAGGCCCCGGTGCTCGTCGACGAGCGCTTGGACGTCGGCGTGGTACTTGTCCTGCAGCGCCGTCAGGCACATGCGCTTTTCCACCAGCAGCGTCTGGGCCATGCGCTGCAGCCGGGCACTGCCCGACACGCGCACCAGGGTCTCGTGGAACTCCTGGTCGGCATCGGCGAGCTCAATGGCATCGCCCTTGCCCGCCGCGGCCACCATCCGCGACTGCGCGGCGGTCAGCTCCGCCACCGCCTCCACCCGGTGATGCCGCACGATCTGCTCGCACGCCGCCCGCTCCACCGCCAGCCTCGCCAGGTAGATGTCGGCGACGTCATCGGTGTCGAGATCCATCACGAACAGCCCGCGATGCGGCTCGCTGCGCAGCAACCCCTCGGCCACCAGCCGCTGCATCGCCTCCCGCAACGGACCCCGGCTCACACCCAACCGCTGCGCCAGCTCCGCCTCACCCAACTGCGACCCCGGGGGCAACGACCCGTACATGATCGCCGCGCGCAGCTGATCGGCCACGATCGCCGCCGTGGACTTGCGCTGCACCGGCTCCAGCTCACCGGGCTGCTGGTTCTGCTCCTCGGTCCCGAGCACTGCGCTCACCATTTCCTCATCCGCGAAACGCGCTCACCGACCTGCGGCGAACAGCGCTCCCAATCCGTGCCGCGGCCGGTCGTCCCCGGCCAGCCGCAACGCCTCCCAGGCGCTGACCTGATTGGCGGTCAGCACCGGTTTGCCCACCCGCGCGTGCAGGTCCTCCAGCCAGGCCGCGGTGTGCAGCGCCGTGTCCGGCAGCAGCAGCGCCTCGGCCTCGGGGTGATCGTGGGCCGCGGCGAACTCCAGCACCGCCTCCCGGCCCAAGGTGCCGACCTCGGCGGCGGTGACGATGCCCCGCGCGGCCATCCCGACCACGTCCAGGCCCGCCGCGTGCAAGAACTCCACGAACCGGGCCGCCACCTCCGCCGGATACGTCGCCGCCACCGCCACCCGCGACACACCCAGGTGCGCGGCGGCGTGGACGAACGCGAACGACGTGCTCGAGGTGGGCACCCCGGTCACCGCGCGCAGCTTGTCGACCTGCTCGCGCGCCCCGTCCCAGCCGAAGACGAAACTGCCCGAGGTGCACGCCCAGATCACCGAGTCCACCGGGCCCAGCGCGCGGGCTCCCTCGGCCAGCACCTGCTCGGAGCCCACGTCCAGCAGCGCGTCCACCCGGTGGGCGTCCTCGCGCATGAGCGTGTGCACCAGCGGCAGGCGCACGTCCTCGCCCAGCAGGTGCTGCAAAGTCGGGTAGTCGTCTTCGGCGCTGAAGCCGGGATACAGAATTCCTGCGGTGTGCGGCACCGGGAAGCTCCATCCTGTGCTTGTCACGTCCAACGACCACGCCCTGCGCACCCGAAACGGGGTGTCGATTGTCGACAATGTTACCGCAGAGTTCGCGGCCGGTGGAGCGTTCGTGATGTCTTCTTTACGGCCCGAGAGCACCCGAACCGGTCACGCCGCCGAGGCACCCACCGCCTGCAGCAGCCGCTGCTCGGCACCCACCCCGGCCAGTCCCATCGCCCGCAACGCCGCCCACATCGTGACCTGATTGGCCGTGAGCACCGGCTTGCCCAACTCCTGCTCCAGCGGGCCGATCAAGTCGTAGGTGGGCAGGTTCGTGCACGAGATGAACACCGCATCGGCCTCCGGGCGGTCGGCGGAGCGCACGATCTCCACCACCTCGCTGTAGCGGGTGGTCCAGATCCGCCCGTCCAGCCCCAGCCCCTCGCTGGCGGCCACCCCGATGCCGTGCTCACCGAGGAACGCGCACAACCGGTCGGTGATGCCCACGACGTAGGGAGTGGCGATCGCCAGATGACCCACCCCCAGCAGCTCCAAGGCCTGCACCAGCGCACCCGAGGTCGTCACCGCCTCCGGCGCACCCGCCTCGCACATCACCTCCACCAGCCGCCGCTGCCCACCCGCACCGTCGACGAAACTGCCCGACGTGCAGGCGTAGGCCACCACCTCCGGCTCGGGCACCAGCAGATCACGGGTCGCCGCGTGCACCGCCGCCTCGTCCGAGACCAGGCTCGCCTGCTCCACGCTCACCGGAACCGGCACGAACGGCGTGCGCGTGACGTGCAGCGACACCTCCGGCGGCACCCACCGCCACAGCTCGCGGTCCAGCGCCAGGTCGAACGGGGCGATCACCCCGATCCCCCGCTGCGCACCCGGCCCCGGCATCGCGCCGAGGAAGTCCTCGGTGGTCATCGCCGCCGCCTACCGCTCGAACCGGTCGTAGCGCAGCGTCTCCCCGACGCTGCCCGAACGCCACACGTCGTTGCAGGCCTCGGCCATCTCGGCCAGCCCCTCCACGATCGTGGCGTAGACGTTGCCGGGCACCCAGCCCACGTCGCCGTTGAGCAGCAGGTTGTTGCGCCCGTAGAAGATCGCCAGGTCGATCACCCCCGGCAACTCCTCGATCCCCTTGTCCTGCTTGAACTCCCGGTCCAGCATGCCGCCGGGGAAGGAGAAGTAGACGACATCACCCGGGATGGGCGTGACCGTCGGGTTCTCCTGCCCGGGCTCGTCGGCGGCGAAGCGCGGAACCATCGTGTAGATCTCGTTGCGCGCGTACTTGGCGTGGTGCACCGGACCGACCTGCGGCAGCGCGTTCCACACCGCCTCGCAGGTGCGGGGAGCGTCGGCGTCGAGCAGCTCCGCCACGCACGACACCCCGCGCTTCTCCAACGTGATCGACAGGTACCTGGGCATAGATCCACTCCTGTGCGGTGATGATGCGAATGCACTCCCCTGCGTGCCGGCCCCGCCGTCGCCCAGTGGATTGTTGACAATCCTACGAACCGTTCCTAGCGTGTCAATGCCTCCCCGAACCCCCACTTCCACGCCCCGCACCGGGGGAAACACGCGCGTAACCGGCGTGGGAGACGATCACCCACCACCCCTGCGGACCTAAGGTCAACGGCATGAGCCACACCCGCCCCACCGTCGTCGTCCTCCACGACGGCGACGCCCCCGCCGAAATGGCCCGCATCGCCGAGCACGCCGACCTGCGCTACGCCACCGGCGACGAACTCCCCCACGCCCTGCCCGGCACCGACGCCCTGTTCGTGTGGGCCTTCCGCTCCCAGGCCATCGCCGACGCCTGGCCCCACGCCGACGCGCTGCGCTGGATCCACGCCGCCAGCGCCGGAGTCGACCGCCTGCTGTTCCCCGAACTCCGCGACTCACCCGTCGCCCTCACCAACTCCCGAGGCGTGTTCGACCAGCCCATCGCCGAATACGTCCTCGGCACCGCGCTGACCTTCACCAAGGACATGCACACCACCCTGCGCCTGCAAGACCGCAAGCAGTGGCAGCACCGCGTCACCGACCGCCTCGCAGGCAAAACCGCACTCGTCATCGGCACCGGACCCATCGGCCGCGCCATCGCCCGCCAGCTCACCGCCACCGGCGTGCACGTCGCCGGAGCCGGCCGCACCGCACGCACCGGCGACCCCGACTTCGGCGACATCCACGCCTCCGACGAACTCACCCGCGTCGCCGGCGACTACGACTTCCTCATCTGCGCCGCACCCCTGACACCCCAGACCCACGGGCTCATCAACGCCGACGTCCTCGCCGCCATGCGCCCCACCGCCCGGCTCATCAACGTCGGCCGCGGTGAGCACGTCGACCAGCCCGCCCTGATCACCGCCCTGCAGCAAGGCCAGATCGCCGGAGCCGCCCTCGACGTCTTCGACACCGAACCGCTGCCCACCGACTCACCCCTGTGGGAGATGCCCAACGTGCTGCTCTCCCCGCACATGTCCGGCGACACCCTCGGCTGGACCGACGAACTCGTCGACCTGTTCCTGCACAACCTGCGCGCCTTCACCCACGGCACCGACCTGCGCAACGTCGTCGACAAGCACCGCGGCTACGTCACCACCTGACACACCTTCCGGAGACGCCATGGCCCGCACCCGGCCCACCGAGCTGTCCGCCACCGAACTGCTCGCCGCCTACGCCGCCGGAACCCTCTCCCCCGTCGAAGCCTGCCAAGCCGTCCTGCAGCGCATCGACGACCACGACCCCGCCATCAACGCCTACTGCCACCTCGACCCCGACACCACCCTCGCCGCAGCCCGCCAATCCGAGCAGCGCTGGCACCGCGGCCAACCCGCAGGACGCCTCGACGGCGTGCCCACCTCCGTCAAAGACCTCTTCCTCACCCGAGGCCACCCCACCCTGCGCGGCTCCCGCACCATCGACGCCGCAGGCCCCTGGACCGAAGACGCCCCCGCCGTGGCACTCCTGCGCGCCCACAACGCCGTGCTCGTCGGCAAGACCACCACCCCCGAACTCGCCTGGAAAGGCGTCACCGACAGCCCCCGGCACGGCATCACCCGCAACCCCCACGACACCTCCCGCACCGCGGGCGGCTCCTCCGGCGGAGCGGCCGCAGCCGTCGCCAGCGGCATGGCACCCCTGGCCCTGGGCACCGACGGCGGCGGATCCGTGCGCATCCCCGCCTCCTTCTGCGGCATCGCCACCCTCAAACCCACCTACGGCCGCATCCCCCTCTACCCGGCCAGCCCCTTCGGCACCCTCTCCCACGCCGGACCCATGACCACCACCATCACCGACACCGCCCTCATGCTCGACGTCCTCGCCCACCCCGACCCCCGCGACTGGTCCGCACTACCCGCACCCACCGACTCCTTCCTCGACCACCTCGGCGGACCGCTCACCGGCCTGCGCATCGCCGTCAGCCACGACCTCGGCTTCGGCACCCCCGTCGACCCGCAGATCGCCCACGCCCTCACCCGCGCCGCCACCGCCTTCGAAGAACTCGGCGCCCACGTCGAGACCACAGACCCCGGCATCACCGACCCCCGCGAGGACTTCCACGTCCTGTGGTTCGCCGGAGCCGCCAAAGCCACCGAACACCTCACCGACGACCAGCGCGCCACCCTCGACCCCGGACTCGCCGAGATCTGCCGCCACGGCCTCACCTACACCGCCCAGGACTACCTCGAAGCCACCAACACCCGCATGATCCTGGGCCAGCGCATGGGCGCCTTCCACCAGACCTACGACCTGCTGCTGACCCCCACCACACCCATCCCCGCCTTCGCCGCAGGCCGCGAATCCCCCACCGACGGCGACCGCTGGACCAGCTGGACGCCCTTCACCTACCCCTTCAACATGACCCAGCAGCCCGCCGCCAGCATCCCCTGCGGCCGCACCGACGACGGCCTGCCCATCGGCCTGCAGATCATCGGCGCCCGCCACCACGACGCCACCGTCCTGCGCGCCGCCCACGCCTACGAACAAGCCCACCCCTGGCCGCGCACCACCACACCACGCGGCTAGCGACACGATCACACAGGACAGAGCCCTAGTCCCACGCTGAGAGGACGTGCTTGATGCGGGTGTAGTCCTGCAGCCCATGCACGCCGAAATCCCGCGCCGACGCCGAATGCTTGAAACCCGAGTGCGGCATCTCCGCCACCAGCACGTCATGGGTGTTGATCCACACCGTGCCCGCCAGCAACCGCCGCGACATCCGCATCGCCCGGCCGTGATCACGCGTCCACACGCTCGCCGTCAACCCGTAGCGCACCCCGTTGGCCAACACCACCGCCTCGTCCTCATCAGCGAACGACTGCACCGTCACCACCGGACCCAGCACCTCGTGCTGCACCAGCTCATCGTCCTGACCCACCCCGTCGACGACCGTTGCCTCCAAGAAGAAACCCCGCTCACCCCGACGCCGCCCACCGGCCACCACCCGAGCCCCCTCCGGCAACCGCGCCAACCGCTCCAACACCCGCTCCAGCTGACCAGCGCTGTTGAGCGGACCGAACGCCGCATCCACGTCCTGCGGCGGACCCGGCCGCCACCGGCCCGCGCACTCCACCAACCGCCCCACCAACTCCTCCCGCACCCCCTCCTGCACCAGCACCCGGCTCGCCGCCGTGCAGCTCTGCCCCGCGTTGCCGAACGCCGCCGACGCGATCCCCTCCGCAGCACGCCCCAGATCCGCATCCGCGAACACCACCGCGGGCGCCTTACCACCCAACTGCAGATGCGCCCGCTTCAAATCCACCGCCGCCGACCCCGCCACCTCCATGCCCGACCGCACCGTGCCCGTGATCGAGAACATCCCCGGCACCTCGTGCGCCACCAACGCCCGCCCGCTGTCACGATCCCCGCACACCACGTTGAGCACACCCGGCGGCAGAACCTCACCCGCCCACTCACCCACCAGAACCGAACTCACCGGCGTGGTCTCCGCCGGCTTGAGCACCACCGCGTTACCCGCCGCCACCGCCGGCCCGATCTTGGCCGCGGCCTGCACCAGCGGATGCGTCCACGACGTCACCGCCGCGCACACCCCGATCGGCTCCCGACGCGTGAACGACGTGCACCCCGACACGAACTCACCACCGGCCGTACCCGGCTCCACCCGCGCCGCACCCGCGTAGAACCGCAGCAGATCCACCGCCCACGGCAACTCCCGGCCGCGCACCACCTCGAACGACTTGCCCGTCACCCGGCACTCGGCCAGCACCAGCTCCTCGGCCCGCGCCTCCAGCACCGCCGCCAACCCCAGCAACGCCTCCTGACGCTGCCGCGGCGTGGACCCCGACCACGACTCGAACGCCGCCGCGGCCACCGGCATCACCGCATCGACATCGGCCCACCGCGACAGCGGAGCCGACCCGCACACCTCACCGGTGCTCGGATCCACCAGCTCCGACCTCGCACCACCCACCGCCGGAACCGACTCGCCGCCGACCAGGTTGCGCAGCTGCCACCCCGTCACGCCACACCCCTCGGAACCGGGCCGGTCGCCTGTGACCGGCCACCGGCTCCGAGGCTAACGCCGCGACCTCACCGCCGAGCGGGCTCGCGCAACCACCACTGCGCGACCGTCCCGATCACCAGCAGCGCCAGCACCGGCAGGAACGCCCACCGGTAGCCCACCGCCGGATCCAGACCCGACACCAGCTCCAGCACCGCACCGACCAGCAGCTGGATCAGCACCGCAGCGCTGAAACCACCCATGTTCACCACACCCGTGGCAGTACCGGAGCGGTGCTCGGCGTTGGCCATCCGCGCACCGTCGAAGGCCAGCATCGCCGCACCCCCGGCCACACCGATCGCCAGCAGCGCCACCACCAGCAGCGGCAGCGGCAACGCACCCGGCCAGCCGACCATCAGCCCCCACACGACCACGACCAGCACCGACAACCCCAGCGTGTAGCGCTCACGCCGCCGCGGCCTGCCCGACACGTACTGCCCGGCCAGCCACGACCCCGCGATGAACCCGAGCACGCTCAGCAGCAGCAGCGAACCGATCTCCGACTGGCCGTGCCCCTGCGCCTCGCCCAGCCACGGCCCGCCCCACAGCGTGGTGATGGCGACGAACTGGGCCATGAGCACGAAGTGCGTCCAGAACGAGTGCCCCGTGCCGCGCTGGGCGATCACCGCCCGCAGGCTGTGCACGATCCGCTCACCCACCGGCTCGGACTCACCCGGCTCCGGAGCCGGGGCCGAGGAGTCGCGGTCGCGGATGATCAGCGCCGCCGCCAGGCCCAGCGCCGCGGTCAGCGCCGCCGCGCCCAGGAACGTGGGCACCCAGCCCAGCGAGTGCAGCGACAGGCTCAGCGGCAGCGTCGAGACGACCTGGCCGAGACCACCGGCCAGCCCGGTCAGCGCCGCGACCTTGCCGTAGCGCTGCGGCGGGAACCAGTGCGCGGCCAGCCGCAGCACGTTGGTGAACATGAACGCGTCACCGAAGCCGATGAGCATCCGCCCGGCGATACCGCCTACGATCGACCCGCTCAGCGCGAACACCGCCGAGCCCACCGCCAGGGCGATCATGCCGCCGGTGATGACCTTGCGGGGTCCGAGCCGGTCGGCCAGCAGTCCGGCCGGGATCTGCAGCACCAGGTACACGCCCAGCTGCAGGGCGGAGAACAGGGCGAGCACACCCGGTCCGGCGTCGAAGCGCTGCACGGCCTCGGGCGCGGCCACGCCCAGCCCGGCGCGGTGGAACAGCGCCGCGCAGTAGCACAGCGCCCCCACGCCCCAGATCAGCCAGGCCATGCGGCTCGTTGCGCCCGGCCCGCTGCTCGCCCGGTGCGGCGGCGCGGCTTCGACTGTGGTGGACACGTGCTACCCCTCCCCGAAAGAAAACAACTTGTATCCATCTTAGATACAAGAGGGGTGGAAGTAGGATGCACACGTGTCGAGCGCAACAGCATCCGAAACGCCGGCGGCCGACCGCGCGTACCAGCACGTCAAGTCCGGACTCCTCGACGGCAGCTTCCCCGACGGCGAGCTGCTCAGCGAAGGAGAGGTGGCCGGCGCCCTGCAGATGTCGCGCACACCCGTCCGCGAAGCCTTCCTGCGCCTGCAATCGGAGGGCTTCCTCAAGCTCTACCCCAAGCGCGGCGCCCTGGTCGTGCCGGTCGGCGCCGGCGAAGCCCGGGCCGTGATCGAGGCCCGGCTGGCCCTGGAGAGCTTCGCCATCGACAAGCTCGCCATCGAAGGCGCCGAGGCGATGGCCGCCATCGGCCGCGAGCTGGCCGCCCACCCGGCCTGCGACGGCACCGACCTCAGCGACGCCGAGATGCACGTCGCCGACCGCGCCTTCCACGCCACCCTCGTCAGCGCCGCCGGCAACCCGGTGGTCACCGACCTCTACAACACGCTGCGCGACAAGCAGATGCGCATCACCGCCACCGCCCGCACCCACTCCGCGCGCGAGCGCATCACCCACCAGCACGGCGTCCTGGCCGACACCCTCGCCGCCGGAGACGCCGAGCAGACCAAGGCCCTGCTGCGCGAACACCTGCTGGGCACCGTCCGCGCCCTCGGCATCGCCGGGGGCCCCTACCTGGACCCCTCCTCCGAGGCCTGAAGCCGGTTCTTCGGTGACGTGGTGTGCGGAGGTGCGATGTGGAGCATTGATTTCGGCGTGCACTGAAATCACAAAGGCTGTTAACTGAAAGGGGTGTTGTCGAAGAGCGCTCGGATTCGACCGGCCGCATCATCGGCCCAGGAACGAACACGCCTCGGCCGTCATCGTCGCCGACCGCAGCGGCACCATCGTCCTTCTCAACGACGCTGCCGAAGGGCTCTTCGGCCACCCCCGCGCCGAAGCCCTCGGCGCCAGCCTCGACCTCATCGTGCCCGGCGACTACCGGCAGGCCCACTGGGACGGCTTCCACCGGGCCATGGACACCGGTGAGTCAGGCCTGGAGGGCACCGCCATCCACCTGCCCGTGACCTGCCACGACGGCCGAATCCGGGTCTTCCCCGGCATGTTCAGCGTCCTGCGCGACCCCTACGGCCACGCCCTCGGCGCCGCGGCCACCTACACCGCCGCCCGCGACGACGCCCAGCCCTTCACACCCCTGGAACTCCCCGCCCAACGACTGCGTCCCGGCGCCGGATGACCGGCACCGGGACGCAGTCGCACTCGCACTGCTGTCGAGCTCAGCCCTGTTCCGGCGGCTGGGACACGTTGGCGGGCGGAACCTCCTTGCGGGCCACCGCTTCCGCGGCGCGCACCGCTTCGGCGACCTCCGGGTTGGTGGAGGTGTCGAACCAGGACTGCACCGACTCCTCGACGTCCTCGGCCGGCGGGGCGTCGGTGTGCTCCTGCGGCGGCTCGTAGCGGAACACCCCGTCCTCGCCCTGGGCGCCGAGCATCCGCGCGAAGCCCTCCAGCGACTTGCCGAAGTCGCTGGGCACCATCCACACCTTGTTCGCGTCGCCCTGAGCCATCTCCGGCAACGTCTGCAGGTACTGGTAGGCCAGCAGCTCCGGAGTCGGCTTGGACCGCTTGACCGCCGCGAAGACCTTCTCGATCGCCTTGGCCTGACCCTGCGACTTCAGGTACTGGCTGGCCCGATCACCCTGCGCGCGCAGGATGCTGGACTGCCGGTCGGCCTCGGCGGCCAGGATCGCGGCCTGCTTTTCACCCTCGGCCGCCAGGATCGCCGACTGCTTCTGCCCCTCGGCGGTCTTGATCGCCGACTCCCGGGTGCCCTCGGCGTTGAGGATCATCGCGCGCTTCTCCCGGTCGGCGCGCATCTGCTTCTCCATCGAGTCCTTGATCGACGGCGGCGGGTCGATCGCCTTGAGCTCCACCCGCGCCACCCGGATGCCCCACCGCCCGGTCTCGGTGTCGAGCACCCCGCGCAACTGCGTGTTGATCGCGTCGCGGGAGGTCAGCGTCTCCTCCAGGCTCATCGCGCCCACCACGTTGCGCAGCGTCGTGGTCGTCAGCTGCTCCACGGCCACGATGTAGTTGGAGATCTCGTAGACCGCCGCCCGCGCATCGGTGACCTGGAAGTACACCACCGTGTCGATCGACACGGTCAGGTTGTCCTGGGTGATCACCGGCTGCGGCGGGAACGACACGACCTGCTCCCGCAGGTCGATGCGCGCCCGCACCCGGTCGAAGAACGGCACCAGCAGGTTCAACCCCGGCTGCGCCACCGTCCGGAACCGGCCCAGCCGCTCGATCACCGCCGACTGCGCCTGCGGCACCACCATCACGGCCTTGACCACGACGATGAGCACCAGCAGCACCACGACCACCAGCACGATCAGTTCGGCCATCCCCACAAAGCCTCATCTCCTCACGGTTCGGCCCACACCACTGCCGTGGCGCCCGCGATCTCCATGACGGTGACCGTGCGACCGACCTCGATAACCTGGGTCTCGTCCAGGGCCCGCGCCGACCACACCTGGCCGTCGATGCGGACCCGACCACCCTGCGCATCCACTGTGGACTCGACCTGGGCGTGCTTGCCGACCAACGCGTCCGCGTTCGTCTTGAGCTCGGCTCGGCTCATCCGCCGCTTGATCGCCGGACGCGCCAGCACCACCAACCCCAGCGCGAGCACCGCGAACACCGCCACGTCCACGCCCAACGGCATGCCCAGCGCCGAACTCCCCGCGGCCCCCAGAGCCGCGGCGCCCAGCATGACCAGCACGAAGTCCCCGGACAGGGCTTCAGCGCCGACCAGCAGCACCCCGGCGATCAGCCACAGCAGCGCAGGAGTCATATCCCCATCGTGGCACGGACGTGCCAGGTCGCACCGGCATTTCGCGGCGCGTGATCAAGGCGTGATCCGATCTCACCCGTCAGCGGTGACGAAGTCGATCAGCTGCTCCACCGCCGTCAAAAGCGGCGTCTCCACGTCCCGGAACCCGCTCGCCCCGGCCAGCACGCGCCGCCACCCCTCGGCCGGCTCACCCCAGCCCAGCCGGGAGCACACCCCGGTCTTCCAGTCCTCACCGCGCGGCACCGAAGGCCACTGCCGGATGCCCACCGCCGACGGCTTGACCGCCTCCCAGATGTCGACGAACGGATGCCCGGTGATCATCACGTGCTCGTCGGTGATGCCCTCCACCAGACGCGACTCCTTGCTGCCGGCCACCAGGTGATCCACCAGCACCCCCACCCGGCGGCCCGGCTCCGGCCCGAACTCCGCCAGCAACCCCGGCAGGTCGTCGACGCCGTGCAGCGGCTCCACCACCACGCCCTCCACGCGCAGGTCGTGACCCCAGATCCGCTCCACCAGCTCCGCGTCGTGGATGCCCTCGACCCAGATCCGGCTGCCCCGGGCGGTGCGGGCCCGCAGACCCTCCACCTTCACCGACCCCGACGCCGACCGCTTCGCCGCCGCAGGAGCCTTCGCCGGCACCGCGACCAGCGTCGCGGGCTTGCCCTCGAACAGGAACGCCGCCGGGCGCATCGGGAACAACCGCTGCTTGCCGTGCCGGTCCTCCAGCACCACGTTGCCCTTGTCCACCCGCAGCACCGCACCGCAGAAACCGCTGGCCGCGTCCTCCACGACCAACCCCGGTTCCGCGGGCACCTCCGGCACCTTCTTGCGCCGCGAACCCGCCAGGACGTCCCGTCCGTACTCAACCGACCGCACGAGCGCACACGCTAATCCGATCGTGGCCCCGGGTGGTGCCGCCACGCCGCGACAACACCGCCATGGGCGGAGTCACACCGCGCCTCCCCCGGGACGCGGCAAGGGTTTTCGATCCGTACCCTCTACCGACGTGCCATGCCCAAGCGCCACTCTGGTTGTCTGGTCGTCCGCCTGGCTGCACGGCGCGGCCGCCTCGGACGACGTGCTCGATGCCCTGCAGACCTGGGCCGAGGTGCAGGAGTTCCGCGCCGCCGACGACGAACTCGCCGCGCGCCTGGACCTGCCCGGCCCCGACGACACCCCCGCCGGCCCCGCCCTGCTGCTCGCCGCCCTGCGCAGAGCCGGGGCCTCCACCGGCCAACTGGCGCTGCCGGTGCCCGGCGACGCCCGCGGACTCGACGGCGCCAGCACGCTGTCCAAGCAGGCCATGCGCGCCGGTGAAGCCGCGGTGCTGCCCGAAGCCGGACTGGGCCTGGTCCCCGAACGCATCGCCGAAGGCATCCTGCGCTGGACCGTGCACGCCACCGCCGACCTCCCGCCCGCCGAGCACCTGCCCATCGGCGAAGCCGAGCACGGCATGTCCTCGGCCATGCGCGAAGCCGCCACCGCCCTCATCGACCTCGGCGTGGCCAAGCAGCGCCCCGGCGTGCGCGAGGAGATCGCCCGCACCATCGCCGCCAAACCCGCCCCCGACTGGCCGGAGACCATCCCCCAGCGCACCCTGCGGATCCTGCAGCGCGCCACCGAGGTCGAGGCCATCCTGTGGGTGGCCACCGAGGACTCCCCCGGCGGCGCCCTGTCGGCCTCGGCCATCCGCGCCCGCACCGACGCGCTGCGCCCGCTGTTCGACTCGGTGCGCGCCGCCCGCCGCGCCTGCGTCGCCGAGATGGTCCGCGTCCTGGCCGACCAGACCACCCAGTCCTGACCCCCTGAAACGCCACGAGGGCGGCCACCCCATCGCGGGGTGGCCGCCCTCTTCGTCGACAGGGTCGTCAGCAGCCGGGAGCGCAGGGCTCACCGTTGGCCGTCGACCCGGCCGCCGGGAACTCCGAGAGCTTGCGCACCGGCGCACCGTCGGTGTGCTCGGCGATGAGCTCCACGATCATCCGCGCGAACCGCGGATCCGTGCCCGCGGTGGCGGCCCGGGCGAAACCCATCCCCCGCTCCTGCGCCGCCTCGGCCGCCTCGTTGTCCAGGTCCCAGATCACCTCCAGGTGATCGGAGACGAACCCGATCGGGCTCACCACCACCGAATCCACGCCCTTGGCGTGCAAGTCCTCGATGTGATCGACGATGTCGGGCTCCAGCCACGGCACCTGCGGCGGCCCCGACCGCGACTGCCACACCACGTCGTAGGTCTCCGCACCCACCTGCTCGGCCACCAGCCGCGCCGCCTCGGCCACCTGCCGCGAGTACCACTGACCCCGCCCGTCCGGGCCCACCGGCTCCTCCGCGCGCAGCGGGATCGAGTGCGCGGTGAACACCAGCCGCGCCTGCCCGGCCCGCTCCCCCAGCCGCTCGAACGCCGCCCGCACCGCGTCGGCGTTGGCCTCCACGAACAGCGGGTGGTCGAAGAACTGCCGCAGCTTCACCAGCTCCGGCGCCCCCTCGCCCACCGACTCGCGCGCCCGCGCGATGTCCTCGTGGTACTGCTTGCAGCCCGAATAACCGCCCCACGCCGACGTCGCGAACACCAGCGCCCGCCGCACCCCGTCGGCGCTCATCCGCGCCACGGTGTCCTCCACCATCGGATGCCAGTTGCGGTTGCCGAAGTACACCGGCAGATCCCGCCCCTGCGCGTCCAGTTCGGACCGCAGCGCGGCCATGATGTCCTGGTTCAGCCGGTTGATCGGCGACACCCCGCCGAAGTGCAGGTAGTGCTCGGCCACCTCGTCCAGACGCTCCGGCGGCACACCCCGACCCCGGGTCACGTTCTCCAGGAACGGCCGCACTTCCTCCGGGCCCTCCGGCCCCCCGAACGACAGGAACAACAACGCGTCGAAGCTCACCGCCCCATCATCGCGCCGCGCGAACACCCCCGCGCAACCGGGGCGCACCCGATGTGAACCACGGAATCCTCCGCACGCGACGAGGGCGGGGCTCCCGATGGGAACCCCGCCCTCGCACAGCACCGACCATCAGATCCCCAGCGAGTGCACCCCGCCGTCGACCATGATCATCGAACCGGTCGTCGCGGGCAGCCAGTCCGACAGCACCGCGCAGATCGACTTCGCCACCGGAGTCGGGTCGTTGACGTCCCAGCCCAGCGGAGCCCGGTCACCCCAGCCCGCCTCCAGCTCCGAGAAACCCGGGATCGACTTGGCCGCCATCGTCCGCACCGGACCCGCCGACACCAGGTTCACCCGCACGCCCTTCGGCCCCAGCTCCCGCGCCAGGTACCGCGACGTCGACTCCAGCGCCGCCTTCGCCACACCCATCCAGTCGTAGGCCGGCCACGCCACCCGCGCGTCGAAGTCCATCCCCACGATCGACGAGCCCTCGCTCAGCAGCGGCAGCGTCGCCGTGCTCAACGACTTCAGCGAGTACGCCGAGATCTCCACCGCCGTGGACACGTCCTCCCACGGCGCCTCCAGGAAATCCCCGCCCAGGCACGACGCCGGCGCGTAGCCGATCGAGTGCAGCACCCCGTCCAGACCACCGACGTGCTCGCGCACCCGCTCCGGCAGCGTCTCCAGGTGCTCGGCGTTGGTCACGTCCAGCTCCAGCACCGGCGCCGGCTTCGGCAACCGGGTGGCGATCCGCTCCACCAGGCTCAACCGGCCGAACCCGGTCAGCACGACCTCCGCGCCCTGCTCCTGGGCCACCTTGGCCGCGTGGAACGCGATCGAAGCATCGGTGATCACACCGGTCACCAGGATGCGCTTGCCTTCGAGCAATCCGCTCACGAAAAAGTCCTTCCCAGAAATTCACCCGCCGCGAACACCACCGCGCCGCGACGACCGGCACCCGCGGCGTGCCGGAGCTCCACCGAAACCGTCAGTGCCCCATGCCCAGACCGCCGTCGACCGGGATCACCGCACCGGTCACGTACCCGGCGTCATCGGAGGCCAGCCAGCGCACCGCACCCGCGACCTCCTCCGGAGCCGCCATCCGCGACAGCGGGATCTGCCCGAGGATCTCCTTCTTGCGGTCCTCCGGCAGCTCATCGGTCATGTCGGTGCTCACGTACCCCGGCGCGACCACGTTCGCGGTGATGTTGCGCGACCCCAGCTCCCGGGCGATCGACCGCGCCATGCCCACCAGACCGGCCTTGCTCGCCGCGTAGTTGACCTGACCCGGACCACCCGACAGGCCCACCACCGACGAGATGAAGATCATCCGGCCGAACCGGTTGCGCAGCATGCTGCTCGCCGCCCGCTTGGCCACCCGGTACGATCCCGCCAGGTTCGCGTCGATGACCCGCCCGAACTGCTCCTCGCTCATCCGCAGCAGCAACGTGTCGTCGGTGATGCCCGCGTTGGCCACCAGCACCTCGACCCGCCCGTGCGCGTCCTCCACCTCGTCGAACGCCGCCGCGACCTGGTCCGGATCGGTGACGTCGCACTGCACGCCCAACAGGCCCTCCGGGGCACCCGACCCGCGGTGCGTGACCGCGACCTTGTCCCCGGCGGCCTCGAACGCTCTCGCGATCGCCAGGCCGATGCCCCGGTTACCACCGGTCACCAGTACGGACCGTGCCACTGTGGATCTCCCATCGAACGCACCAAGATTCGTTTCAGCCGCGACAGTATCGGCTCAGCGCACCGCAGCGCTCATCGACTCCTGACACAAAAAGCGCCCCAAACTCGTGGCGCGCCTACACACCGGCGCACCCCGTTCGTGGCGAACCCGCCCCGCGGCAAGTACGGTGGCGCACCACGCTCGAGGTGATCACCACGAGCGTGGTGCAAGCGACATCCACCTGCGGGAATGCGCGGTCGAACCCCTGCGTTGCCCGAGGACCTGCCCCCAACCGTCTGCGAAGAGGGATCCCACATGGCCACGGTCGAACTGACCAAGGACAACTTCGACGAGGTCGTCGGCGACGACAAGTTCGTCATCATCGACTTCTGGGCCGACTGGTGCGGCCCCTGCAAGCAATTCGCGCCGGTCTTCGAGAAGGGCTCGGAGAACCACGACGACATCGTCTTCGCCAAGGTCGACACCGAGGCCCAGCCGGAGCTCGCCGCCGCCTTCGAGGTCCAGTCGATCCCGACGCTGGCGATCATCCGCGACAAGGTCCTGGTCTTCCAGCAGCCCGGCGCCCTGCCCGAGAACGTCTTCGAAGACCTCGTCGGCCAGGCCCGCGACCTCGACATGGAGCAGGTCAAGAAGGACGCCGCCGAACAGCAGCAGTGAGCGTCCCCGGTGGTGCCCGGGCCCTCCCGGCCCGGGCACCCCGGCGCTAGAACCCGGCCTCGGCCTCCCCGGCCGCCGCGTGCAGCACCCCCGGCAGCGCGCTGATCTCCTCCACCAGCGCCGCCACCGGCACCTTCCCCCGCAACCGCAGCGCCACCACCGCCGTGCGCTGCTCGTCGTCGGAATCCTCCCGCTCGACCTGCAGGTCCAGCAGCGCCCACCCGCGCGAGGTGCACATCGTCAGCACGCTGCGCAGCACCCCGAAACCGTCCAGGTAGCCCACCCGCACCACCTGCGGCTCCCGCAACGCCGGACGCCCCACCCGCAGCAGGTACGGGAACCCGATCGCCACCAGGAAGTGCACCGCGGTCGTCGCCGCCGCCAGCACCACCAGACCGCCACCGCAGGCCATCCCCACCGCGGCCACCAGCCACACCGACGCCGCCGTGGTCAGGCCCCGCACGGCATCGCGGCGCACGAAGATCAGGCCACCGCCGATGAACCCGATCCCGGACACGATCTGTGCCGCCACCCGCGACGGGTCCAGCGACACCCGGTCGAACACCAGCAGATCACCGAAGGCGTACTTCGACACCAGCATGAACAGCGCCGCACCCACGCCCACCAGCGCGTGCGTGCGCAACCCGGCGCTCTTGGCCCGAACCTCCCGCTCCAGCCCGATCAGGCTGGAGAACAGCAGCGCCGTCCCCAACTCCACCAGCAGCGGTAACTCGTCGAGCCCCGACACCACGGCATCACCAGGCATCCCCGCAAACTAACACCACCCCCACCCCGCAGCCGCCGCTCACTCCCCACACCCCCGGTCACTCTCCGCGTCCGCAAATACCGGGGTTTTCGACCGGTCAAAAACCCCGGTATTTGTCGGGTCGAAAACCGCAGGTTTTGACCGGTCGAATACCGCAGGTTTTGACCCGGGGAGGACGGGTCAGGTCGTGCGGGGGCGGCGGGCGAGGTAGACGACCGCCGGGGGCAGGTTGCGCCAGACCGTGCGGGAGACGACCGTTTCCTCGAACGTGGCGCGCAGGTCCGCGTGCTGCCTGCGAGCCGGCGGGGCCCAGCGGGTCCAGGTGTAGGCGAACTGCGTGAACACGCCGTCCGGAGCCATCACCCCGGCCAGCAGCTCCACCAGCGCAACCCCGGCGACCGGGGCGTGCGCCACCCACGGCAGGCCGCTGACGACCACGTCCGCCTTGCCCAGACCGCGCTCGGCCAGCAGCTCCGGAACACGCCGGGCATCAGCGCACACCGACTCCACACCCGGGAACCGGCCGCCCAGCTCCGCCGCCCAGGACTCGTTGAGCTCCACCGCCAGATGCGTCCCCCGGCCCGCCAGCCGCCGCTGGATCACCTCGGTGAACGCACCCGTGCCCGGCCCCAGCTCCACCACCACCGGATCACCGGTCAGCGGGATCGGGGCCACCATCTGCTCGGCCAGCGCCCGCGAACTCGGACCCACCGCCGCGGTCGTGGTCGGGGACTTGACGAACTCCCACAGGAAACGAGCTGCCGTGCTCAAGGCGACGTTGCTCCCGTCGTCGGTTAAGGCAGTCTTCGACCGGCGAACAGCGAGATCCCGGCCGCGATGATCGCGCAGAGCGTACCCAGCACCAACCACGGCTTGCTGGCATCTGTGTGCTTGGTCTCGTAGCCGATCTGCTCACCCAGCGTGTCGTAGACCTCGCGCAACTGCTCCGCGCTGGCCGCCTTGTGGAACTCACCGCCGGAGAGCCGGGCGATCTCCTGCATCGCCTCGTCGTCGACCTCGACCCACTCCTGCTCGCCCTCGATCTCGATCGACCCGTGCTTGGTGCCGAACGAGATCGTCGAGATCGGGATGCCGCTCTTCTTCGCCTCACCGGCCTTGGTGTAGGCGCCGCGCGGCGCGTCCATCTCGCGCGGGATCGTCTGGCCCCCGTCGGCCATGAGCACGATCCGCGCAGGCGGAGCCCCCGCCGGACCGCCGACCATCTTGCCGAACGAGTCGATCGCCTGCATCGAGGCGTTGATGCCGTCGCCGGTGGCCGTGGCCTCGGCGAGCTTGAGGCTGTCGATGCCCTGCTTGACGCTCGCCCGGTCGGTGGTCGGCATGACCAGCACCGTGGCCGTCCCGGCGAACGACACCAGCCCCAGGTTGATGCCCGGGGTGAGCTTGTCGGCGAACTCCTTGGCCGCGACCTTCGCCGCCTCCAACCGGTTTGGCTCCACGTCGGTGGCCTTCATCGACAGCGACACGTCGATCGTGAGCATCACCGTCGCCCGGTTGCGCGGGATGCGCTGCTCGGCCGTCGGACCCGCCAGCGCCACCGTCAGCATGATCAGCGCCACGCCCAGCAGCGCCGGCGGCACGTGCTTCCACCAGCCCTGCCTGCCCGACGCCACCCGGTCCAGCACCGCCAGGTTCGAGAACTTCAGCGTGTCGCGCCGGGCCCGGCGCATCGCCCACACGTACCCGGCGACCAGCCCGGCCACGACGAACAGCAGCAGGAACCACCACGGCGCGGTGAACCCGGTCAGACTCAACATCACCCAGCTCCTCCGCCGGACCAGCCTCGCTTGCGCGCCATCACGAACCGCACCACGTCGGCGATCCAGTCGGAATCGGTCCGCAGCACCAGGTGCGCGCACCCGGCCCTGCGCAGCACGCGCGCCACGTCGTCGCGGTGCGCGGCCGCCGCCGCGGCGAACTCCTTGCGCAGCACCGGACTCGTGTGCACCTCGCGCCGCTTGCCCGTCTCCGGATCCGACAGCAGCACCGTGCCCACGTCCGGCAGCTCCACGTCGCGCGGGTCCAGCACCTCGATCGCCAGCAGCGAGTGCCGGGCGCCCAGACCGCGCAGCGCCCGCTGCCAGTCGGTCGGACCGAGGAAGTCGGAGACCACCACCGCCAGGCCCCGGCGCCGCGGCGGGCGGCGCAACGACTCCAGCAGCGCCGCCAGGTTCCCGCGCGTGCCCTCCGGGGCGCGCGGCGTCTCGGCGACCTTCTTCAGCAGCGCCCGGGCGTGACCGGCACCGCCGCGCGCGGGCAGCCGGTGCTGCCCGGTGCCGTTGTCGACCACCGCACCGATGCGGTTGCCGCCGCCGCTGGTCAGGAACATCACCGCGGCCAGCGCCGCCACCGCCAGCTCCCGCTTGTCGCAGGCCGCGGTGCCGAAGTCCAGGCTCGGCGACAGATCCATCGCCACCCACGTCTCCAGCTCGCGGTCGGCGACGGTCTGCCGGATGTGCGGCTCGGCCATGCGCGCGGTGACCGCCCAGTCCATCCGCCGCACATCGTCGCCCGGCTGGTAGCTGCGCGCCTCCCCCGGCTCGCTGCCCGGACCGGGCACCAGACCGAGGTGGTTTCCCTGCAGGAGCCCGTCGAGCCGGCCGCGCACGGTCAGCTCCAGCGCGCGCAGCGCGACCTCCATCCGCCCGGGTTCCAGGGCCGGTGGCGCCCAGGCCGGGCGGTCACCGCCGTCGTGCGCGGGTGCCGCCACGTCAGCCCCTCCCCTCACTGGTGCGGAGGCATCGGCGGCTGGCCGTAGCCCGGCTGCCCGGCCGGACCGACCGGGGCCGGCTGCTGCGGGCGGGCCGAGACCTGCGGCAGCGGCACGGTCTGCAGCACCCGGCCGACGATGTGCTCCACCGGGATGCCGTCGGCCAGCGCGTCGTAGGACAGCACCAGGCGGTGCCGCAGCACGTCGGGCACCACGTCCACCACGTCCTGCGGGAGCACGTAGTCGCGGCCGCGCACCAGCGCCAGGGCGCGGGCGGCGGCGATGATGCCGAGGCTCGCGCGCGGCGAGGCGCCGTAGGAGACCCAGCCGGCGATGTCGGACAGGCCGTGGTCGTTGGGCATCCGAGTGGCGACCACCAGGCGTACCACGTAGTCGACCAGCGCGTGGTGCACGAACACCCCGGCGGCGACGTTCTGCAGCCGGATCAGCTCCTCGGGGTCGAGGACCCCGGCGGGCTCGGGCGGGGCGACGCCCATCCGGTAGATGATCTCGCGCTCCTCCTCCGCGGTCGGGTACTCGACCGGGAGCTTGAACAGGAAGCGGTCGCGCTGGGCCTCCGGCAGCGGGTAGACGCCCTCGTTCTCGATGGGGTTCTGGGTGGCCAGCACCAGGAACGGCGCGGGCATCGGGAAACTCTCGCCGCCGATGGACACGTGCCGCTCGGCCATGACCTCCAGCAGCGCCGACTGCACCTTGGCGGGCGCGCGGTTGATCTCGTCGGCGAGCACGAAGTTCGCCAACACCGGCCCGAGCTCGACGTCGAAGCGCTCGCTGCCCTGCCGGTAGATGCGGGTGCCGAGGATGTCGGCGGGCACCAGGTCGGGGGTGAACTGCAGGCGGGAGAACGAGCCGCCGACGACGCGGGCGAAGGTCTCCACCGCGAGGGTCTTGGCGACGCCGGGCACGCCTTCGAGCAGAATGTGGCCCTTGGCCAGCAGGCCGGTCAGCATCCGCTCCACCAGGCGGTCCTGGCCGACGATGACCCGCTTGACCTCGAAGACGGTGCGTTCGAGCAGCTGCGCGTCGCGCGCCGGGGTGCTGGACGCACCCGCCTGACCCGCCGGGCGCGCCGCGGCGGCTCCGCTCTCACCGTTGCCGGCCTCGGTCACTCTCAGCCTCCTCGTCGATGCGGCCTGGTCGGGCCGATCAAGATCCTGGCACGCCCCTCGCGCACCGCGCACGAGGGGGCGCATCGAACCCCCACCCAACCTCATCGCCGGTATGACCGCTGTGAAGCGCGGCCGCTCCGGCCTCCGGGCCTGTCTTGCGCGCTCAGCTCGAAGAGCATTGATTTCACTCGACACTGAAGCAATAGATGCTTTTGATGTATTGCGGCGCGGCGCTCCCCTCCTCCGGTTCCCCGCGGGTCAGCGGTCGGCGGAGCGGGCTCTGTCGAGGTCGTCCTGGGTGTCCACGTCGGACACCTCAGCTGTGGTGGCCGGGACGCGCACCGGGTCGAGGGCGTCGAAAACGGCTCGGACCGGCCGGTTCCGGACTTCGGCGGGCATCGCCTCGCGCAGCGCCCGCACCCGCCAGACGCCGAGGAGCCACTGCGGCCGGCCGCCGGGCTCGGCCAGCACCGCTCCCCCGGCCTCCGGGTCGCGCCGCAGCGCCTCGCGCAGCCGGTCGAGGGTGTCGCGGGTGAGGTGCGGGTGATCGCCCGCCAGGATCGCCACGACGGCGTCGCCGGGGCCGAGGCAGCGCAGCCCGGCGTCCACGGCCGCCAGCGGGCCTCCCCCGGCCGGCTCCTCGACGGTCCAGCGCACTCCCGGGACCTCCGGGCGGCGCGGGCCGACGACCACCACCGGATCGGCGCCGCGCAGCGCTTCGAGGGTGCGGTCGAGCAGGCTGCGCCCGCCGACCGGCAGCATCACCTTGTCCACCCCGCCGAGCCGGCTGGCGCGCCCACCGGCCAGCACCACCGCCGCGAAATCCGCCACGGCACCATGTTCGCAGCTCGCGGCGGGTGCGGGCGGACGGGTCAGAGCACCCGCACCGCGTAGGAGGTGATGCCGCTGTAGCGGACCGGGGCCACGCGCACCCGGGAACCGGAGTACGGGGCCTCGACCATCTTGCCGTTGCCCAGGTACAGCGCGACGTGGTGGATCGCGCCGCCGTCGTCCCAGAACAGCATGTCGCCGCGGCGCATCTGGGACAGCGGCACGCGCTTGCCCGCCTGGGCCTGGTAGCCGCTGTAGTGGTCGAGCGACACCCCGGCGGCGGCGAACGCGTAGATCATCAGGCCGGAGCAGTCGAAGCCGGTCTTGGCGTAGTCGCCGTAGGAGTCGGCCACTCCCC
Source organism: Saccharopolyspora flava (assembly GCF_900116135.1). Taxonomy (GTDB): domain Bacteria; phylum Actinomycetota; class Actinomycetes; order Mycobacteriales; family Pseudonocardiaceae; genus Saccharopolyspora; species Saccharopolyspora flava. The sequence goes on along the minus strand of NZ_FOZX01000005.1, from coordinate 249,949 downwards.
CGTCCCGGATGCCGCGCGTCGGACCGCGCGAGTTGCCGCCGCCCCAGGCGTAGGGCATGCCCAGCTGGGACAGCGCCCGCGAGATGACGGCCTCCACGTCCCCGGAGGACGACGACGCCGGTGCGCTGCTGCCCGCCTGGTGCCCGGAGACCGAGCTCGCGGCGGCGGCCTGCTCCTCGCGGGCCTTGTCCTCCTGCCACTGCTGGTAGTCGGCGCGCTGGGCCTGCAGGCCGGAGACGTGGGCGCGGGCGGCGTCGAGCTCGGCCTGCACCGAGTCGCGCTCGGAGCGCAGGCCCTCGGCCTGCTGCGTCTGCTCGGCGCGGGCCTGGATCGCGGCCTGCTGGGCGGCCTCGGCGGCGGCGCGGGCCTCGTCGGCGGCCCGGCGCTTGGCCTCGGCCTCGTTCAGGGCGGCGCGGGTCAGCGAGTCCTTGTTGACCTTCTCGATGCGGGCGCGCTCGAGGTCGTCGAGGACGTCGAGCTGGGAGTCGCTGATGGCGTCGAGCAGCGAGGCGCGCTCCAGCATCTCCTGCGGGTTGCGGGCGCCGACGTAGGCGGTGATCGATCCGAGCTTGCTGCCCTGCCGGTAGCTGCTGGCGGCGAAGTGGTCGAGCCGGGTGCGCTGGGCCTCGATCCGGTCGGCGGCGGCGCGGGCCTCGGCGGCCGCGGCGTCGGCGGCGGTGCGGGCCTGGCCGTAGGCGGATTCGGCGCGCTGGAGGTCGACGCGGGCCTTGTTGGCGTCCTCCATCTTGACCTCGACCTGCGATTGCAGGCCGACCAGGCGGGACTCGGCCTCGGCCAGCCGGTTGGCGAGCTCGCCGGCCTGACCGGCGGTGCGCTGGGCCTCGGCCTTGCCGGACTGGATCTCGGCGTCGCTGGGGTTGGGCGGGGGCGCCGGGACCGCGGCGCCGGTACCGGTGGCGCTGAGACCGACCGCGCCGAGCAGCACCAGCACGCCGATCCTGCGCGCGCCTCGTTTCGTGGACAACACCCGTCACCTCCAGCAGATGCACCCGTCCGGAGTCGATCATTAATCCGAACGGAGTCACAATCAGCTGGAGTTTTGCACTGCTGCCCCACGCGCACCAGGCGAAACGGTCACTTCGTTTGCAACATCAACCACTCGTGTCACATCTGCTCCCAGGTGCTGGGATCTCCCCAGGTGCGCAGCGGTTCCCCGGAGTCGATCAGCGGCGCCGCGGCGAGGGCGGGCAGGACCTCGGTCAGCGGTCCGCGCAGCACGGCGTCGGCGATGTCGTCGTAGGGCGTCGGCTCGGCGTTGCAGATGATCAGCTTCGCGCCCGCCCGGGCGGCCAGCTCCACGAACCCCGCCGCCGGGTGCACGGTCAGCGACGTGCCCGCGGCCAGGAACAGGTCGCAGTCCAGGGCGGCGTGGCGGGCCTCCCGCACGACGTCGGCGTCGAGGGCCTGGCCGAAGAAGACCGTCGCCGACTTGAGGATGCCGCCGCACGAGCGGCAGTCGGGGTCGGGCTCGCCGTCGGCGACCCGCTGCAGGGCGTCGGTCATGGCGCCGGTGGCCCCGCAGTGCAGGCACACCGTGCGGCGCATCGTGCCGTGCAGCTCCAGGACGCGGTCGCGGGCGAGGCCGGCGCGCTGGTGCAGCTCGTCGATGTTCTGGGTCAGCAGCGCCCCCAGCCGGCCGGCCTCGTCGAGGTCGACGAAGGCGCGGTGCGCGGCGTTGGGCTCGGCGTGCCAGGCGGGGTTGGCCGCGCGGGCCCGCCAGGCGAGCACGCGCACCTGCTCGTCGGCGAGGTAGCTGTCGATGTCGGTGAGGCGGGCCGTCTGCGGGTCGCGGGTCCAGACCCCGTCGGGTCCCCGGAAGTCGGGGATCCCCGAGGCGGTGGACACACCGGCCCCGGTGAGTGCGGTGATGCGGCGGGCCGCGCCGAACACCTCGCGGGCTCGCTGCCAGGTCGCGCTGTCGTCGACCTCCGGGCCTGGTTGGGTCACGTCTCCACGGTGCCACGCCGCACGGCGGGCACGGCGGACCGGGCTGGTCTGTGTCGCCGGTCACGGCCTTTCTGACCGGGCGTGGGGCGATCATGTGAAGGCCGTTTTTCTTGCCGGTAACGCGTGGCAATTAAATGGGAAACAGCCCGTTCCTACCTTCGTGGCAACCCGTTGAGAGGAGCCGCGTTGACTGCGAACGCACGGGCCCCGAGAGGCCGCTGGATCGAGGGCTGGGACCCCGAGAACGAGGACCTCTGGGAATCCTCCGGCAAGCACGTCGCCCGCCGGAACCTGATCTTCTCCATCATCTCCGAGCACATCGGCTTCTCCGTCTGGAGCATCTGGTCGGTGCTGGTGCTGTTCATGGGCCCGGACATCGGGCTGCCGTTCACCGCCTCGGAGAAGTTCCTGCTGGTGATCACCCCGAACCTGGTGGGCGCGCTGCTGCGGCTGCCCTACGCCGCGGCGGTGACCCGCTTCGGCGGCCGCAACTGGACGATCTTCAGCGCCGTGCTGCTGGTGGTCCCGGCCGGGCTGGCGTTCCACTTCGTGCAGCAGCCGGGCACGCCGCTGTGGGTGTTCATGCTCATCGCGGCCACGGCCGGTGTCGGTGGTGGCAACTTCGCCTCCTCGATGACCAACATCACGATCTTCTTCCCGCAGCGGCTGCAGGGCTGGGCGCTGGGGCTCAACGCCGGCGGCGGCAACATCGGCGTGGCCACCATCCAGGTGGTGGGCCTGCTGGTGATCGCCTTCGCGGGCAACACCCACCCCTCGTACGTGGCGGCGATCTACCTGCCGCTGATCGCGATCTCGGCGGTGTGCGCGGCGCTGTTCATGGACAACGTCGACGCCATCAAGGCCAAGCCGGGCGCGCTGGCCGAGGCCTGCCGCAGCAAGCACACCTGGTGGATCTCGCTGCTCTACGTCGGCACGTTCGGTTCGTTCATCGGCTTCAGCTTCGCGTTCGGCCTGGTGCTGCAGACCGAGTTCGACTTCACCCCGCTGCAGGCGGCGAGCTGGACGTTCCTGGGCCCGCTGGTGGGGTCGCTGTCGCGGCCGCTGGGCGGCTGGCTGGCCGACCGCGTCGGCGGCGCCCGGGTGACGCTGTGGAACTTCGTGCTCATGGCCGTCGGCGTGGCGGTGCTGCTGGTGGCCTCCGCGCAGGGCTCGTTCGGGCTGTACGTGACGGCGTTCATCGCGCTGTTCCTGCTGACCGGCCTGGGCAACGGTTCGACCTACAAGATGATCCCGGCGGTCTACGCCAAGGAGGCCGAGGACGAGGTCACCTCCGGTGGTGAGGCCGTGGCGGCCTTCGCCAAGGCGCGGCGGCTGTCCGGCGCGGTCATCGGCATCGCCGGCGCGATCGGCGCGCTCGGCGGCGTGGGCATCAACCTGGCGTTCCGCTCCTCCTACGGCGGCGCGGCCGGCAACGGTGACGCGGCGCTGATGGTGTTCCTCGCCTACTACGTCGTGTGCGTGCTGGTGACCTGGGCGGTGTACCTGCGGGGTGCGCTCAAGCCCGGTCAGGCTCCGGCGGCGGTGCCGGAGAAGCCGACCGCGGAGGCCGGCCGTGCCTGACGTGCGAACCGTGGCCACGCACTGCCCGTACTGCGCCCTGCAGTGCGGGACCCGGCTCACCCGCGAGCGGCGCGGGGTGTCGGTGCGGCCGACGGACTTCCCGGTGAACCAGGGCGGGCTGTGCCAGAAGGGGTGGACCGCTCCGTCCCTGCTGGACGTCGCCGACCGGCTGCGCCACCCGATGGTGCGCCGGGACGGCGAGCTCGTCCCGGTGTGCTGGGACATCGCGCTCGACACCATCGCCACGGGTCTCGATCGCATCCGGGCCGAGCGCGGCCCGGATGCGATCGGGGTGTTCGGCGGTGGCGGTCTGACCAACGAGAAGGCCTACCTGCTGGGCAAGTTCGCCCGGCTGGCGCTGGGCACCAGCCAGATCGACTACAACGGCCGGTTCTGCATGTCCTCGGCCGCCGCGGCCGGCACCGCCGCGTTCGGGCTGGACCGGGGGCTGCCGTTCCCGGTGACCGACCTGGGCGGTGCGGACGTGGTGCTGCTGGCCGGGGCGAACCCGGCCGAGACGATGCCGCCGCTGATGCAGCACCTGCGCTCGCCGGAGCTGATCGTCATCGACCCGCGCCGCACGGCCACGGCCGAGCAGGCGGCGCTGCACCTGCAGCCGCTGCCGGGCACGGACCTGGCGCTGGCGCTGGGCCTGCTGCACATCGCGGTGGTCGACGGCTACGCCGACACCCGCTACATCGCCGAGCGCACCAGCGGTTTCGACGCCGCCTGGCAGCGGGCGATGTCGTGGTGGCCGGAGCGGGTCGAGCGGGTCACCGGTGTTCCGGTGACCGAGCAGCGCCAGGCCGTGCGGATGCTCGCCGAGGCGGGCAGCGCCTACGTGCTCAGCGGCCGGGGCGCCGAGCAGCACAGCAAGGGCGTGGACACCGTCTCCGGGTTCATCAACCTGGCGCTGGCGCTGGGCCTGCCGGGCCGTCCCGGTGGTGGCTACGGCTGCCTGACCGGGCAGGGCAACGGGCAGGGCGGCCGCGAGCACGGTCAGAAGGCCGATCAGCTGCCCGGCTACCGGATGATCACCGACCAGGCCGCGCGCGAGCACGTCGCCGAGGTGTGGGGCGTGCGGCCGGAGGTGCTGCCCGGCCCGGGCCGTTCCGCTTACGAGCTGCTGGACGCGCTGGGCACCGAGGACGGGCCGAGCGCGCTGCTGGTGTTCGGCTCCAACCCGGTGGTCTCGGCACCCAACGCCGCGCACGTGACCGACCACCTGAAGGCGCTGGACCTGCTGGTGGTGGCCGACTTCGTGCCCTCGGAGACCACCGAGCTGGCCGACGTGGTGCTGCCGGTGACCCAGTGGGCCGAGGAGGAGGGCACCATGACCAACCTGGAGGGCCGGATCCTGCGGCGCCGCCGGTTGCAGGTGCCGCCCGGGCACGCGCGCAGCGACCTGGAGGTGCTGCACGGCATCGCCACCCGGCTCGGCGAGCCGGGCCACCGCTACCCCACCCGGCCGCGCGAGGTCTTCGACGAGCTGCGCCGCGCCTCCGCGGGCGGCAAGGCCGACTACTCGGGCATCAGCTACGAGCGGCTCGACTCCGGTGAGGCGCTGCACTGGCCGTGCCCGGACGGCGAGCACCCGGGCACGCCGCGGCTGTTCCTGGACGGCTTCGCCCACGCGGACGGGCGGGCGCGGTTCGTCGCCGTGGAGCACCGCGAGGCCGGGGACGTGCCCGCCGAGGTGTTCCCGCTGACGGCCACGACCGGCCGGGTGCTGGCGCAGTACCAGTCCGGGGCGCAGACCCGCCGGGTCGCCGAGCTCAACGACGCCTCCCCCGAGGCGTTCGTGGAGGTCCACCCCGACACCGCGTCCCGGGCCGGGCTGGCCGAGGGCGCGCGGGCGCGGGTGACCTCGCCGCGCGGCAGCACCGTCGCCACCGTGCGGCTGGTGCCGACGATGCGCACCGACACGGTGTTCCTGCCGTTCCACTTCCCCGGTGAGGGGCGGGCGAACCTGCTCACCTCCGGGGCGCTCGACCCGCGCAGCCGGATGCCGGAGTTCAAGGTCAGCGCGGTGCGCCTGGAGCCGGAGGTGAGCGCGCCATGACCACCCCGCTGCCCCTGCACCCGGTCGCCGGGCGCGTCGTCGTGGTCGGCAACGGGCCGGCCGCGCACCGCTTCGTGGAGCGGCTGCGCGCGCTGGGTCACGATGGCCCGGTGACGGTGCTCGGCGCCGAGGACCGGCCCGCCTACAACCGGGTGCTGCTGGGCTCGGTGCTCGACGGGTCGCTGCCCCCGGGCGCGGTGTCGCTGCCGGAGCTCGACGCGGAGGTGCACCTGGGGTGCGCGGTGACCGACATCGACCGCGCGCAGCGCGCGGTGCGCACCGAGGACGGCCGCGAGTTCGGCTACGACGCGCTGGTGCTGGCCACCGGGGCGCGGCCGCTGGTGCCGGAGGTCCTGGGGCTGGACGCCGAGCGGCTCACCGCGCTGCGCACCCTCGACGACTGCGCGCGGCTGGACGGGGTGAGCGGACCGGTCGCGGTGCTCGGCGGCGGGGTGCTGGGCGTGGAGACCGCGCGGGCGATGCTGGCGCGCGGGTGCCGGGTGACGCTGGTGCACCGCGAGCAGCACCTGATGGAGCGCCAGCTCGACGAGGTCGGCGGCCGGATGCTGGCCGAGCGGCTGACCGGGCTCGGCGTCGACGTGCGCCTGGGCGTCAAGGCCGGGTCCTACCGGGCGCCGGTGCTGCGGCTCGGCGACGGCGAGGAGGTCCCGGCCGAGCGGGTCGTGGCCTGCACCGGGGTGTGGCCGGAGGTGACCCTCGCGCAGCGCGCCGGGGTGTCGGTCAACCGCGGTGTGGTCGTCGACGACCGGCTGCGCACCAGCGACGAGCACATCCACGCGATCGGCGACTGCGCCGAGCACCGCGGCGGCACGCCCGGGCTGGTCGGGGCGGCGTGGGAGCAGGCCGAGGTGCTGGCCGCGCACCTGTCCGGTCGCGACGCGGCGCTGCCGGCGACCCGGGTGGTGTCCCGGCTCAAGGCCCGCGGCATCGACCTGGTCTCGGTCGGATCGGTGGGAGCGCTGAGCTCCGCCGACGCCGAGATCGTCACGCTGTCGGACCCGGCGCGCGGCCGCTACGCCAAGCTCGCGCTGCACTCCGGGCGGATCTCCGGCGCGGTGCTGCTGGGCTTCCCGGCCGCGATCGCCGCCGTCAGCCAGCTGCACGACCGCGACCTGCCGATGCCCGCCGACCGGCTGTCGCTGCTGCTGGGCACCCCGGCTGCGGTGCCGGGCGCTCAGGTGGAGCTGCCGGAGGACGCGGTGCTGTGCCGCTGCAACAACGTCACCAAGAAGTCCCTGATCACCGCCTGGCACGGCGGTGCCCGCTCGGTCGCCGAGCTGGCCAGGGCAACGCGCGCCACCACCGGTTGCGGCAGCTGCGTCGACGACGTCGGCCGGCTGTGCAGCTCGTTGGCGGATCGCATCGAATCAGAAAGGGAGGGCGCGGCATGACCCGCACGCTCGTCGTCGTCGGCCACGGGATGGTCGGCCACCGGCTCGTTGAAACACTCCGCGATCGCGATGAGGCGAACGCCTGGCGGATCGTCGTGCTCGGCGAAGAGCCCCGCCCCGCCTACGACCGGGTCGGGCTGTCGTCCTACCTGGACGGCAAGAGCGCCGAGGACCTGAGCCTCACGAGCCAGGACGTGCTCGACGACCCGATGGTCGAGCTGCGGCTCAACGTTGCGGTGACCGGTGTGGACACCGCGGCCCGCACGGTGACGCTGGACGGCGGCGAGTCGCTGAGCTACGACGCGCTGGTGCTGGCGACCGGTTCGAAGCCGTTCGTGCCGCCGGTTTCCGGCCACCAGCTGCCCGGTTCCTTCGTCTACCGCACGATCGAGGACCTCGACGCGATCCGCGAGGCGGCCACGGAGGGCCGCGACGGCGTGGTCATCGGCGGCGGTCTGCTGGGCCTGGAGGCGGCCAACGCGCTGCGGCTGCTGGGGATGCGCCCGCACGTGGTGGAGATGGCGCCGCGGCTGATGCCGCTGCAGGTCGACGAGGGCGGCGGGCAGGTGCTGCGCGGCCTGGTCGAGGAGCTGGGCCTGACGGTGCACGCCGGTGCGGCCACCCAGTCGATCGACGGCGAGGAGCGCGTCACGGGCGTGACGCTGGCCGACGGCACGGTCATCGACACCGATCTGGTGGTGTTCTCCGCGGGTGTGCGCCCGCGCGACGAGCTGGCCGAGCTCGCCGGTGTCGAGCGCGGTGAGCGCGGCGGTTTCCTGGTCGACGAGGCGTGCCGCACCAACGTCGAGGGCGTGTGGGCGATCGGTGAGTGCGCGGCGGTCGAGGGCCGCTGCTACGGGCTGGTCGCGCCCGGTTACACGATGGCCGAGGGCGTGGCCGATCAGCTGCTGGAGCTCGGCGAGGGCACCTTCCCGGGTGCCGACATGTCGACCAAGCTGAAGCTGCTCGGTGTCGACGTGGCCAGCTTCGGCGACGCGCACGGCACCACCGAGGGCGCGCTGGAGGTCGTCTACGCCAACAACGCGGCGGGCACCTACGCGAAGCTGGTGCTCTCCGACGATGCGCGGGTGCTGCTGGGTGGTGTGCTGGTCGGTGACGCCAGCGCGTACGCGGTGCTGCGGCCGCTGGTGGACCGCGAGCTGCCCGCGCCGCCGGAGCAGCTGCTGCTGCCCGCCGGGTCCGGTGTGGACTCGGGCGCGCTGCCCGACGAGGCCACGGTGTGCTCCTGCAACAACGTGACCAAGGGCGAGATCACCTGCGCGATCGCCGAGCACGGGCTGGCCGACGTGCCGGAGGTCAAGGCCTGCACGAAGGCGGGCACCAGCTGCGGGTCGTGCGTGCCGATGCTCAAGACGCTGCTCAACGAGTGCGGCGTGGTGACCTCGAAGGCGTTGTGCGAGCACTTCACCCAGTCGCGGGCGGAGCTGTTCGAGATCGTGCAGGCCACCGGCATCGGCTCGTTCTCCGAGCTGATCACCAAGCACGGGTCGGGGCGCGGCTGCGACATCTGCAAGCCGGCGGTGGCCTCGATCCTGGCCAGCCTCGGCAACGGCCACATCCTGGAGGGCGAGCAGGCGACGCTGCAGGACACCAACGACCGGTTCCTGGCCAACCTGCAGCGCAACGGCACCTACTCGGTGGTGCCGCGGGTGCCGGGCGGGGAGATCACCCCGGACAAGCTCATCGTGCTGGGTGAGGTCGCCAAGGAGTTCGGCCTCTACACCAAGATCACCGGCGGGCAGCGCATCGACCTGTTCGGCGCGCGCGTGGAGCAGCTGCCGGAGATCTGGAAGCGCTTGGTGGAGGCCGGTTTCGAGTCCGGGCACGCCTACGGCAAGGCGCTGCGGACGGTGAAGTCCTGCGTCGGCAACGACTGGTGCCGCTACGGGGTGCAGGACTCGGTGAGCATGGCGATCCGGCTGGAGCTGCGCTACCGGGGTCTGCGCTCGCCGCACAAGCTCAAGTCGGCGGTGTCGGGGTGCGCCCGCGAGTGCGCGGAGGCGCGCGGCAAGGACTTCGGCGTCATCGCCACCGACAAGGGCTGGAACCTCTACGTCGGCGGCAACGGCGGGTTCACCCCGCGCCACGCCGAGCTGCTGGCCGCCGACCTCGACGACGAGCGGCTGATCCAGCTCATCGACCGGTTCCTGATGTTCTACGTGCGCACGGCCGACCGGTTGCAGCGCACCTCGGCGTGGGTGGAGTCGCTCGACGGCGGGCTGGAGCACCTCAAGGAGGTCGTCGTCGAGGACTCGCTCGGCATCGCCGAGGAGCTGGAGGCCGCGATGCAGCGGCACGTCGACACCTACTCCGACGAGTGGGCGGGGGTGCTGCAGGACCCGGGCAAGCTCTCCCGGTTCGTGTCGTTCGTCAACGCGCCCGACGCGCCCGATCCCACGATCCGCTTCATCGAGGAACGCGGTCAGATCCGCCCGGGCCCGGTGACCCTGCCGATGCCCGAGATCGTCTCCCCGAACCAGGAGGTCCTCTCGTGAACTGGCACCAGATCTGCGACATCGACCTGCTGCTGCCCGAGTACGGCGTGCCCGCGCTGATCGGCGAGCACCCGGTCGCGGTGTTCCGCACCCACGACGACGAGCTGTACGCGGTCGGCAACGTCGACCCGTTCTGCGGGGCCGGGGTGATGAGCCGCGGCATCGTCGGCGACCGCGACGGCGAGCCGACGGTCGCCTCGCCGATGCTCAAGCAGGTGTTCTCGCTGCGGACCGGGCAGTGCCTGGACGACCCGGACGCGCGGCTGCCGGTGTTCCCGGTGCGGCGTCGCGAGACCGTCGTGGAGGTCGCGCTCCCTTGAGCGAAGAGCTGACCGGATACACCGTCGCGGTCACCGCGGCGCGGCGTGCCGAGGAACTGGGTTCGCTGCTGGAGCGCCGCGGCGCGCGGGTCGTGCACGGCCCGGCGCTGCGGATCCTGCCGCTGTCCGACGACACCGAGCTGCGGCGCGCCACCGACGAGTGCCTGCAGGACCCGCCGGACGCGGTCGTGGCCACCACCGGCATCGGTTTCCGCGGCTGGGTGGAGGCCGCCGACGGCTGGGGCGTGGGTGCCGAGCTGCTGGAGGCGCTGGCCTCGGCGCGGCCGCTGGCGCGGGGGCCGAAGGCGCGGGGCGCGGTGCGGGCGGCGGGGCTGCCCGATCCGTGGTCGCCGGCCTCGGAGTCCTCGGCGGAGCTGCTGGAGCACCTGCTCGCCGAGCCGCTCGACGGGATGCGGGTCGCGGTGCAGCTGCACGGCCAGCCGCTGCCGGACTTCGTCGAGGCGCTGCGCTGTGCCGGGGCGACGGTCATCGAGGTGCCGGTGTACCGCTGGACCGCTCCGGCCGACATCACGGCGCTGGAGAGCCTGCTGTCGGCGGTGTGCGCGCACCAGGTCGACGCGGTGACCTTCACCAGCGCTCCGGCGGCGGCGAGCATGCTGTCGCTGGCCGCCGAGCGCAACTGCCGGGACGAGCTGCTGGCGGCGCTGCGCGGTCCGGTGCTGGCGGCGTGCGTGGGTCCGGTGACGCACGCGCCGCTGGCCGACCACGGGGTGCCCGCGGTGATCCCGGAGCGGTTCCGGATCGGCGCGCTGGTGCGGTCGCTGTGCGAGGCGTTGCCGATGCGCTCGCCGACGCTGCCGGTGGCCGGGCACAACCTCCAGGTGCGCGGCCACGCCGCGATCCTCGACGGCGAGGTCAAGCAGCTCTCGCCGCAGGGCACGATGCTGCTGCGGGCGCTGGCCGAGCGGCCGGGCCGGGTGGTCTCGCGGCCCGCGCTGGCCAAGGCGCTCAACTGCGCCGGTGGTGTCGCCGACGAGCACGCCGTCGAGCAGGCAGTGGCGCGGCTGCGGTCGTCGCTGGGCGCGCCGCACCTGGTGCAGACCGTGATCAAACGCGGATACCGACTTCCGCTGGAACCGATGAGGGACTCCCCGCGATGCGCCGATCCGTTGCTGTGAACTCCGCGAACCCGCCGCTGCTGCTGGTGGCCCACGGAACCCGCGACCCCGAGGGTCCGCGGGTGATCGAGCAGCTGGCCGAGGCGACCGCGGCGGTCCTGGGTGTTCCGGTGCACGTCGGCTACGTCGACGTGATCGGCCCGACCGTGGCCGAGACGCTGGAGCGGGTGCCGGGCCCGGTGGTGGCGCTGCCGGCGTTCCTGGCGGCCGGGTACCACGTGCGCACCGACCTGCCCGAGCAGGTGGCTTCGACGGGCCGGGAGGACGTGACGATCACCGCTCCCCTGGGGCCGTCGCCGGCGATCACCGAGGCGCTGCTGGACCGGTTGCGGCAGGCCGGGTGGCGGCCGGGCGACCGGGTGCTGTTCTCGGCGGCCGGTTCCTCGGACGCGCGCGCCCTGGCCGACGTGCGCGCCGCCGCCCGGGAGCTCGGCCGCCGCTGCGGGCAGTGGCTCAACCCCAGCTACATCACCACCGCGAGCCCGGCGACCGAGGACGTCTGCGCCCCGGGCGTTTTCATCGCCCCCTACCTGCTGGCGCCGGGCCTGTTCCACCGCCGCCTCGCCGAGCTGGCGTCCTCCGGTGTCGCCGACCCGATCGGGGTGCACCCGGCGGTCGTCGACCTCATCGCCCGCCGCTACCGCGGCGCGGTCCGCGACCACGTCACCGCGGCCTGACTCCCCGGCCGGGCCCCTCCCCGCCCGGCCGGGGTTCTCCCCGCCGCTCCCCCCGAGGGGTGGGGGAAGTTTTCATGAAAACTTCCCCCACCCCCACACACGCAAGTTCGCCACGAGGACTTCGACGACTTCGTCCGGGGTCGCACGCGGTGTCGTCGGCGACGGCCGACGGATTACCGCCGTCTTCCGCACGCGGATTACCGCCGTAATCGGGTCCCCGAATACCGCCGTAATCCGTCCACGCAACGGGACCACGCTCCGCCACGCGGGGTTCGGCACGTGAAGTCCGGGGCGCGGGGTCCGGGGCGGGGGGTCGGGGCGGGTACTGGGTGTTGGGAGGAGTGGGGGTTGAGGGGTGCGGGGGTTGGCGAGGGATGATCGTTGGCGTGAAGTTCTGGGGGGCTCGGGTGTGACGGGATCGGAAACCGGGTGTTCCGGAGTGGAAACACCGGCACTTTTTCACGAAACCGGGATAAGCGATCGACACTCAGGTCACCCTTTGTTGAGCGCCTTTATAGGACACGCGTACTGTTAGCGGTGAAGAGCGCGAGTCCCCGCGCACGCTCAGCTGACGTGCGCGAGACTCGCAATCGTTCCCGAACTTGCGCCCGTCGCGAGATGGAGTTGAACGTGACTGCACCTGCGAGCAAGGACAGCTTCGGCGCCCGCGGAACGCTGAACGTCGGCGACGCCTCTTACGAGGTGTTCCGGCTCAGCGCCGTCGAGGGCGCCCAGCGGCTGCCCTACAGCCTCAAGATCCTCCTGGAGAACCTGCTGCGCACCGAAGACGGTGCCAACATCACCGCCGACCACGTGCGCGCGCTGGCCGGCTGGGACTCCAAGGCCGAGCCCTCCACCGAAATCCAGTTCACCCCCGCCCGGGTGATCATGCAGGACTTCACCGGTGTGCCCTGCGTCGTCGACCTCGCCACCATGCGTGAGGCCGTGGCCGCCCTCGGCGGCGACACCTCCAAGGTCAACCCGCTGGCCCCGGCCGAGATGGTCATCGACCACTCGGTGATCATCGACGTGTTCGGCAAGCCCGACGCCTTCGAGCGCAACGTCGAGTTCGAGTACGGCCGCAACAAGGAGCGCTACCAGTTCCTGCGCTGGGGCCAGGGCGCCTTCGACGAGTTCAAGGTCGTCCCCCCGGGCACCGGCATCGTGCACCAGGTCAACATCGAGCACCTCGCGCGCTCGATCATGTCCCGCAACGGCCAGGCCTACCCCGACTCCTGCGTCGGCACCGACTCCCACACCACCATGGTCAACGGCCTGGGCGTGCTGGGCTGGGGCGTCGGCGGCATCGAGGCCGAGGCCGCGATGCTCGGCCAGCCCGTGTCGATGCTCATCCCGCGCGTCGTCGGCTTCAAGCTGACCGGTGAGATCCCGGCCGGCGCCACCGCCACCGACGTCGTGCTCACGATCACCGAGATGCTGCGCAAGCACGGCGTGGTCGGCAAGTTCGTCGAGTTCTACGGCTCCGGTGTGGCCTCCGTGCCGCTGGCCAACCGCGCCACCATCGGCAACATGAGCCCCGAGTTCGGCTCCACCGCCGCGATCTTCCCGATCGACGACGAGACCGTGCGCTACCTCAAGCTCACCGGCCGCCCGGACGAGCAGGTCGCCCTCGTCGAGGCCTACGCCAAGGAGCAGGGCCTCTGGCACGACCCGGACCACGAGCCGGAGTACTCCGAGTACCTCGAGCTCGACCTGTCCACCGTCGTGCCGTCCATCGCCGGCCCCAAGCGCCCGCAGGACCGCATCGAGCTGGCCCAGGCCAAGCCGTCCTTCCGCAGCTCGCTCGGCGACTACACCCAGCCGCCGACCGACGACGCGGCCCTGGACGAGGCTGGCGAGGAGTCCTTCCCCGCCAGCGACCCGGCCTCCATCAGCCCGCACGCCAAGCCCGAGCTGGTCTCGGCCGCCAACGGCTCCAACGGCCGGGTCTCGCGGCCCACCAAGGTCTCCTCCCAGGAGCTCGGCGAGTTCGAGCTCGACCACGGTGCCGTGGTGATCGCCTCGATCACCTCCTGCACCAACACCTCGAACCCGTCGGTGATGCTGGGTGCGGCGCTGCTCGCCCGCAACGCCGTCGACAAGGGCCTCACCCGCAAGCCGTGGGTCAAGACCTCCATGGCCCCCGGCTCGCAGGTCGTCACCGACTACTACGAGAAGGCCGGTCTCTGGCCCTACCTCGAGAAGCTCGGCTTCCACCTCGTCGGCTACGGCTGCACCACCTGCATCGGCAACTCCGGCCCGCTGCCGGAGGAGATCTCCGCCGCGGTGCAGGAGAACGACCTCACCGTCACCTCGGTGCTGTCGGGCAACCGCAACTTCGAAGGCCGCATCAACCCCGACGTCAAGATGAACTACCTGGCGTCGCCGCCGCTGGTCATCGCCTACGCGCTGGCCGGCACGATGGACTTCGACTTCGAGAACGACCCGCTGGGCAACGACACCGACGGCAACCCGGTGTACCTGCGCGACATCTGGCCCTCGCCGCAGGAGGTCCAGCAGACCATCGACTCGGCCATCACCAACGAGATGTTCACCTCCTCCTACGAGGACGTGTTCAAGGGTGACGAGCGCTGGCGCTCCCTACCCACCCCGGAGGGCGAGACCTTCGAGTGGGACCCGCAGAGCACCTACGTCCGCAAGCCCCCGTACTTCGAGGGCATGCAGATGGAGCCCGCCCCGGTCACCGACATCTCCGGTGCCCGCGTGCTGGCCCTGCTGGGCGACTCGGTCACCACCGACCACATCTCCCCGGCCGGCGCCATCAAGCCCGACTCCCCCGCGGGCCAGTACCTCTCCGAGCACGGCATCGACCGCAAGGACTTCAACTCCTACGGGTCCCGCCGAGGCAACCACGAGGTCATGATCCGCGGCACCTTCGCCAACATCCGGCTGCGCAACCTGCTGCTGGACGACGTGCAGGGCGGCTACACCCGGGACTTCACCCAGGAAGGCGCCCCGCAGGCGTTCATCTACGACGCCGCGCAGAACTACGCCGCGCAGGACATCCCGCTGGTCGTCCTCGGCGGCAAGGAGTACGGCTCCGGCTCCTCCCGCGACTGGGCCGCCAAGGGCACCCGCCTGCTGGGCGTGCGCGCCGTCATCGCCGAGTCCTTCGAGCGCATCCACCGCTCGAACCTCATCGGCATGGGCGTCATCCCGCTGCAGTTCCCGGAAGGCTCCTCGGCCAAGTCCCTCGGCCTCGACGGCACCGAGACCTACGACTTCTCCGGCATCACCAAGCTCAACGACGGTGAGACCCCGGAGACCGTCCAGGTCACCGCCACCAAGGCCGACGGGTCCAAGGTGGAGTTCGACGCCAAGGTGCGCATCGACACGCCTGGTGAGGCGGACTACTACCGCAACGGCGGCATCCTGCAGTACGTCCTCCGCAAGATGATCCGCTCCTGACCTGCATTACCCTCGCAGGAATGTGAAAGACCGGGCCCGGTTGGAGTCACAAGCTCCGGCCGGGCCCGGTCTTTCGTTTACTGACAAGACTCCGTGGTCTTGTTGCTGGGCGGTGCCAGTAGCGGAACCTGAGCGCCTTCGTGGTCTCCGTGCGCCGCTCCTTGAGTATGTCTATACGCGGCGTCACGGCGTACTCGCCACGAAGGCGCTCAGAACCCGCGGCGGTGCCGGTTGCTTGCTCGGGGTACTGCGAAAGCGCCTGCGGCGCTTGCCTGACGAACTCGTTTTGCTTCTCAGGCTGGGAGGTTGGGGCGCCTGCAGACGTAGGTCCTGGCCGGGGGGACGTTGCGCCAGATCGTTCGGGTGGTGAGGACTTCGTCGAAGCTGACGTCGAGGCGGCGGCGGAACTGGCGGGCGCCGGACATGCCCAGGGCGTGCAGGTAGGCGAACGTGGTGAACGCGCCGCCGGGGGTCAGCACCGAGCCGACCTGCTGCAGGATGTCGTGCTGCAGCTTGGCCGGGAAGATCGACCACGGCAGGCCGCTGACCACCGCGTCGACCTGGTGGATGCCCGCGTCGGCCAGCAGAGCGCCCAGGTGCGAGGCATCGCCCTGGATGACCTCCAGCCACGGCAGCTCCCGGTTCAGGTGCTCGATCATGCCCGCGTCCAGCTCGATGGCCACCTGACGACCACCGGCCGGCAGCCGGTCGGCGATGGCCGAGCTGAGAGCGCCCGTGCCCGGACCGAGCTCCACCACCACCGGGCTGCCGGTGCGCGGCACCACCGAGGCGATCTCCCGGGCCAGGTGCGGCGAACTGGGG
This sequence comes from Saccharopolyspora flava, assembly GCF_900116135.1. Classification (GTDB taxonomy): domain Bacteria; phylum Actinomycetota; class Actinomycetes; order Mycobacteriales; family Pseudonocardiaceae; genus Saccharopolyspora; species Saccharopolyspora flava. The sequence goes on along the minus strand of NZ_FOZX01000005.1, from coordinate 234,023 downwards.
GCCACGGCGCCCACCTGGCCGGGCTTGCTCGCCGCGCGCTGCAGGAAGGTCCGGTAGTTCTGCAGCATCGATCCCCCGCCGCGCCCGCTCCCCGGTCCCCGCCCGGCGGGCGTCGTCGAGTTCTGCGGGCTGCTGGGCGTGTGTGGTGAGCTCACGGATGCCTTCCGATCGGTGCTGCCGGTCGTGGGTGCCCGCCAGCCTATCGGGCGAAGTGCGACCGGGCGCACAGCAGTGCCCCACACCACGGGAGAAGAACGACTCCGGAAGCCGAGATCAGGAATTCCGCAATTCACCGGCGGGAAACCGGCCGGTAGCGGAATGGGCGCGAAGAAGGCGCCGGAAAAGGTGTAACGAATGGTCTTCCGCGAACGATGGAAGAAGCGTCACGGGCTTGTTCCACGAGGGAGCAAGCCCGTGCGCGCGCTTACCTCAGGCACTCTGCCCGGCGGGCTCGATGCCTTGACCCGGAACCTCGTCCGAACGACGAACCCAGCTGGTCAGCGCTCCGGCCGCAGCCAGGAGGACGATCGCCTCGGCCGCCAGGGCCACCCACACCGTTGCCACTTCTTGCCTCCTCTCCACTGTCCGCCCCGCCTTCCGAACGCGCGCACGCACACACCCGCCCGAGGACAGGTCGATCGGAAGAAGGTTTGGGTGATAACCCGGTACAAACCAATCTTACGACCGCGTTTCCCAAACGCCCAAACCGCCCGGTTGTAATGTGCGCGACACCCGAACAGCCGATCCGTGTGAGACCCTCGCCGTCACCCCTGCGGGGGACAGATCAAGGTGACGAAAGCGTGTGCGAGGAGCGGGGAAATGGATGCCGTTCATCCCCTTTCCGGAGTACCCGCCGTGCGACAATTCGCCGCAAGCACACCAGGGCCGAATCGAGGATCATGACCACCACCGACACGACGCCGCGACTGCGCGCGGACGCGCGCCGAAACCGGGACCGGATCATCAGCGCCGCTCAAGCCGTGTTCACCGAACGCGGCACCGAGGTGCCGATGGAGGAGGTCGCCCGCTCCGCCGGGGTGGGCGTGGGCACGCTCTACCGCCGATTCCCCGACCGCGATTCGCTGATCCGGGCCGTCGCCCAGGACGCCTTCGACACCGTTCTGGAGGACACCCGCGCCACCATCGCGCAGAAACCCGACGCCTGGACCGCGCTGAGCCAGATCATGCACCGCGGCCTGGCGCTGCGCACGGTGGTCCGGCTGACGGTCCTGTCGTCCCGGGCGCGGGCGATCATCAACTCCGACCCCAACACCGAGGCCGTCAACAACCAGTTCCTGGAGCTGGTCGAGGACCTGGTCCGCCGCGCCCAGGCCGACGGCAAGCTGCGCGAGGACATCAGCACCGGCGACATCGCCGTGCTCAGCGGCCTCGCCCTGCAGGGGATGCAGGCGCTGCCCGAGGAGCTGCGCACGATCGCGCCCGCCCGCTACATCGCGGTGCTGCTCGACGGCCTGCGCGCCGAGAACAGCCGCCCGCTGCCGGGCAGGCCGATCAGCGCCGACGAGGTCATCATCCGCACGCCGGAAGTCGAGTTCTAAGCCCGCCGGGCCGTGGCCGCGCGCAGCAGGTGGTAACCGACGAGCGTGACCACCGTGCCCAGGGCGATACCGCTGAACTCGAACGACGGGGTGATCTGCAGCGACACCCCGCCGATGCCGGCGACCAGCCCGGCGGCCGGCGGCAGCAGGTTGACCGGGTCGGCGAAGTCGACCCGGTTCTCCACCCAGATCTTGGCGCCGAGCAGGCCGATCATCCCGTAGAGCACGACGGTGATGCCGCCGAGCACCCCGCCCGGGGTGGCGGCGATGATCGCGCCGAACTTCGGGCACAGGCCGAAGGCGATGGCCACGATCGCCGCGACCCAGTAGGCGGCGGTCGAGTAGACGCGGGTGGCGGCCATGACCCCGATGTTCTCCGCGTAGGTGGTGGTCGGCGGGCCGCCGACGGCGCTGGACAGGGCGCTGGCGAAGCCGTCGGCGAAGATCGCGCGGCCGAGGCTGCCGTCCAGGCGGGCGCCGGTCATCTGCTCGACGGCCTTGACGTGACCGGTGTTCTCGGCGATCAGCGCGATCACGGCGGGCAGCACCACGACGATCGCGGCGAGGTCGAACGACGGGCCGTGGAACTGCGGCAGCCCGAACCAGGGCGCGTCGCCGACGCCGCTGAGGTCCAGCCGCAGGTGGGTGCCGACGTTGCCGTCGGCGTCCGGCGCGGTGATCGGCCCGAACGCCACGTCGAACACCCAGGACAGCGCGTAGCCGCCGGCCAGGCCCAGGAACACCGCGATGCGGCCCCAGAACCCGCGCAGCAGGACGGTGGCCGCGAGCACGATCACCATCGTGATCAGCGCGATCCACTGGTCCTGCGGCCAGTAGGTCTCGGCGACCACGGGCGCGAGGTTGAAGCCGATCAGCATCACCACGGCACCGGAGACCGCGGGCGGCAGGATCCGGTGCACCGCCCCTGCTCCGACGAAGTGCACGATCACCCCGACCGCGCCGAGCACGAGCGCGCAGATCAGGATCGCGCCGGTCACCGCCGAGCTGTCGCCGCCCCCGGCGCGGATGACGGTCACCGCGCCGACGAACGAGGCGCTGGACCCGAGGTAGCTGGGGATCTTGCCCTGCACGATCAGCAGGAACAGGATCGTGGCCACGCCCGAGACCAGGATCGCCAGGTTCGGGTCGAGCCCCATCAGGACCGGGAAGACGAAGGTGGCGCCGAACATCGCCACCACGTGCTGGGCGCCGAGCCCGATGGTGCGCCCCCACGAGAGGCGCTCGTCCGGTGCGACGGCCTCCCCGGGGCGCGGTGTCGTGCCGTCGCCGTGCAGTCGCCAGCCGATGCCGAGCCTGGCGCCCAATCCCTGCCGCATGGCGCACCTTCCTGTTCCGCCCGCAGCGCGGGAAGCCGAATCGAGGCGGAACTCTACAAACCACCTCCTCTGTGATCGTCGCCTCGGCCGGGGAGTTCACACGAAATTGATCAGCGCATGGCCGGGATGATCTTCTCGCCGTAGGCCCGCAGCGTCGGTTCGACGGCGTCGTGCATCGCGTAGAGCGCGAACTGGTCGACGCCGATGTCGCGGAGTTCGGCGAGCCGGTCCAGGTGCGCCTCGGGGTCGCCGAGCAGGCAGAACCGGTCCACGATCTCGTCCGGCACGAACGCGGTGCTGGCGTTGCCGGCGCGCCCGTGGTGCGCGTAGTCGTAGCCCTGCCGGTCCTTGATGTAGTCGGTGAGCGCGGCGGGGACGGCGCCACCGGAGTCGCCGTAGCGGGCGACGAGGTCGGCGACGTGGTTGCCGACCATGCCGCCGAACCACCGGCACTGCTCGCGCGCGTGCGCCAGGTCGTCGCCGACGTAGGCGGGGGCGGCCACGCACACGGTGACCTCGGCGGGGTCGCGCCCGGCCCGTCGCGCGGCGTCGCGGACGTGCTCGACCATCCACCGCGTCAGGTAGGGGTCGGCGAGCTGCAGGATGAAGCCGTCGGCCTGGCGTCCGGCCAGGTCCAGGGCTTTCGGGCCGTAGGCGCCCATCCACACCGGCAGCCGCCCGTCGCCGACCCACGGCAGCCGCACCGGCGTGCCGCCCGGGCGGGCCTCGCGGCCCTCGGCGAGGTCCTTGATCACCGCCATCGCCTCGCCGAGCCTGGCCAGCGTGGTGGGTTCGCCACCGGTCACGCGCACGGCCGAGTCGCCGCGGCCGATGCCGCAGACGGTGCGCGGGCCGTACATGTCGTTGAGGGTGGCGAACAGCGAGGCGGTGACCGTCCAGTCCCGGGTGCTGGGGTTGGTCACCATCGGGCCGACGCGCAGCCGCTCGGTGGCGGCGAGGATCCGGCTGTAGATGACGAACGGTTCCTGCCACAGCACGCAGGAGTCGAAGGTCCAGCCGTGGGTGAAGCCCAGCGCTTCGGCCTGCCGCATCCGCTCGACCACGAGGGACGCGGGCGGATCGGTCTGCAGGACCACTCCGAAGTCCATCGAACGCCTCCTCAGGTCAGGTAGTCGCAGGTGTCGCGGCGCAGGAACCGGCCGCGCCCGGGTCGTCCCCGGTACTCGCCCTCGTGCACGATCACCTCGCCGCGGGACAGGACGGTGCGGGCCCGGCCCGTGATGCGCCTGCCCTCGTAGGCGTTGTAGTCGACGTTCATGTGGTGGGTCTCGGCGGAGAGCACCTGCTCGGCGTGGGGGTCGTAGAGCACGACGTCGGCGTCGGAGCCGGGCGCGAGGGTGCCCTTGCGCGGGTGCAGCCCGAACATCCGCGCCGGGGTGGTGCAGGCCAGCTCCACCCAGCGGCGGCGGGTGATGTGGCCGGCGACGACGGCGTCGTGCAGCAGGTCCAGGCGGTTCTCGACCCCGGGGATGCCGTTGGGGATCTTGGAGAAGTCGTCGCGCCCGAGCTCCTTCTGGCCGGCGAAGCAGAACGGGCAGTGGTCGGTGGAGACCACCGACAGGTCGTCGGTGCGCAGCGCCCGCCACAGCGACGCCTGGTGCTCGGCGGGGCGCAGCGGTGTCGAGCAGACGTACTTGGCGCCGTCGAATCCCGGTCCGTCGAGCTCGTCGACGGTCAGGAACAGGTACTGCGGGCAGGTCTCGCCGAAGACGGGCTGGCCCTCGTGGCGGGCGCGGGTGATCTCGGCGATGGCCTGGGTGGCCGAGACGTGCACGACGTAGAGCGGTGATCCGGCCACCGCGGCCAGCTGGATGGCGCGGTGGGTGGCTTCGGCTTCCAGCCGCGGGTGGCGGACGCGGCCGTGGTGCTTCGGGGCGGTGCGGCCCGCGTCGAGCGCCTGGCGGACCAGGACGTCGATGGCGATGCCGTTCTCGGCGTGCATCATGATCAGCGCGCCGTTGTCGCCCGCCTGCTGCATGGCCCGCAGGATCTGCCCGTCGTCGCTGTAGAACACGCCGGGGTAGGCCATGAACATCTTGAAGCTGGTGATCCCCTCCCCGACCAGCGCGTCCATCTCCTTGAGCACGCCGTCGCCGACGTCGGAGAGGATGCCGTGGAAGCCGTAGTCGATGGCGCAGCGCTCGTCGGCCTTGGCGTGCCAGGCTTCGACGCCTTCGCGCAGCGTGCGGCCGACGGGTTGGATGGCGAAGTCGATGATGGTGGTGGTGCCGCCCCAGGCGGCGGCGCGGGTGCCGGTCTCGAAGGTGTCGGAGGCGAAGGTGCCGCCGAAGGGCATCTCCATGTGGGTGTGGGCGTCGACCCCGCCGGGGATGACGTAGCGGCCGGTGGCGTCCAGGACGGTGTCGGCGGTCCACTCCCGGGCCAGGGCGGGGGTGGCGATGGCGGCGATCGTGTCGTCCTCGATGAGGACGTCGGCTTCGGTCTCCTCGGTCGCGGTGATCACCAGGCCACCGCGGATGATGGTTCTGCTCATCGCGGGCTCCTTCAGGGCCTGGTCAGCGGGTCGTAGGCGTCGGGGCGGCGGTCGCGGTAGAAGGCCCAGGTGCGGCGGACCTCGTCGATGAGGCCCAGGTCGAGGTCGCGGACGACCAGCTCCTCGTCGGTATCGCTCGCGGGTTCGCCGACGAACCGGCCGTAGGGGTCGACGAAGTAGCTGGTGCCGTAGAAGTCGTTGTCGCCGTACTCCTCGACGCCGACCCGGTTGATGGCGGCGATGAAGTACTCGTTGGCCACCGCGGCGGCCGGCTGTTCGAGCTTCCACAGGTAGGACGACAGCCCGCGGCTGGTGGCCGACGGGTTGTACACGATCTGCGCCCCGGCGAGGCCGAGCGCGCGCCAGCCCTCCGGGAAGTGCCGGTCGTAGCAGATGTAGACGCCGACGCGGCCCACGGCGGTGTCGAAGACGGGCCACCCGAGGTTGCCGGGCCGGAAGTAGTACTTCTCCCAGAAGCCGGGCAGGTGCGGCAGGTGGTGCTTGCGGTACTTGCCGAGGTAGGTGCCGTCGGCGTCGATCACGGCGGCGGTGTTGTAGGCGAAACCGGGCCCGTCGGACTCGAAGACGGGGACGACGATGACCATCGACAGCTCGCGGGCCAGCGCGCACATGCGCTGCACCGTGGGGCCGTCCGGGACCGCTTCGGCCCACCGGTGGTGCTGATCCTCCTGGACCTGGCAGAAGTAGGGAGCGTTGAACACCTCCTGGAACCCGATGATGCGCGCGCCCCGGGCGGCGGCTTCTCGGGCGTGCTGCTCGTGCGCGTCGACCATGCTGCCGGTGTCACCGGTCCACTTGGCCTGCACCAGTGCTGCGCGAACGATGTCGGGCATCGGCGAAACCCCCTGCTCGCTCGGACTTCTCGCCGGATCTCGGCGGATGCGGACGAACCTAGGCCCGCCGGTGAACACCCGCAATCACCGTCCGGTCACGCGCGGTGACGGTTTTCGGGGGTGCGGGGGCCGCTGCGTGGGACGACGGGGCCGGGGGTGGTTCCGCGAATTCGCCCAGCCGGATCAAGCGCCGGTGTGTCGGTCACTCCCACCAGGGGCGGTAGCCGACGCCGTGCTTGTTGGCGCGGTCGAGGTCGCGGCGCATGGCGCGGGTGTCGCGGGCGACCCCGGGCGGGAACCCGTGCTTGATGGCGCGGTGCTCACCGGTCTCGCCCATGTAGCACAGCGAGTAGAACAGCCCGACGAGCAGGCCGAGGGCCAGCGAGCTCCACCGGATCCACAGCGGACCGGGCAGCAGCATGAGCGCGGCGCAGAACGGGGCGAGCTGGGTCAGCGCGCGGGCGATGTGGCGCAGCACCCACGTGCGGCAGGTGACGTCGTGCAGCACCCACTCGGCGCACCGGTCCGGCAGCTTGCCGCCGAAGGCGTACCAGACCCATTGCGCCGGATTGGGTCGCGTTCTCGGCGCGGGCGGGGTGGTCGCCATGGGTCCAGGTTAGTCCTCGTCGCGGGGCTTCTCGTCGGTCCGTTCGGCCGCTGCGGGAGATCCTATGCACCCGTTGCCGGCCGACATGACGCGACCACGGCACGTGACGTGAGACACATTCGGGTGAAGTCGCGCCACGCTGGCGGGTGAAGCGCGTCCCTCTAGTAACGAGGCAGTGCGGGAGCTCGATACCGCAGGCAGATAGGGGAGGAAACGTGTTCGTCGTCGTCGTGGCAATGCTGCTGGTTCTGGTTCTGGGTTTCGTCATGTTCACCGACGCGCTGGAGGACAGCGGGTCGATGAGCACGCGGCGCGGGCTCAAGGAGATCGCCGCGCAGGTGAAGCGGAGCGCCCGTCTGGGCGACTGAGTGCGGTGGCCACCTCGGGGGCGAGGTGGCCACCACTTCCGGGGTGGCGAAGTTTTCATGAAAACTTCCCCACCCCGCGGGGGTCTAGAGCAGCCCGCGGTGCACCAGGTTGGCGAGCAGGGAGCGCACGCCGAAGGTCCACCGCGGGCACCGCTCGCTGCGGTTGACGCGGTTGGCGAGGGCGCCGAGCTTCGGCGTGGAGATCCGCACGACGTCGCCGACGTGGTGGGTGAAGCCCTTGCCGGGCGCGCCGCGGTCCTCGGTGGGGGCGAACAGGGTTCCGGTGTAGAGGATCAGCCCGTCGGGGTACTGGTGGTGCGCGCCGAGCGCGGCCGCGGCCAGCTCCTCGGGATCGCGGCTGATCTCGCGCATCGAGCTCAGCCCGTCGAGGACGAATCCCTCCTGCCCGCGGACCTCCAGGCGCACGTCGAGCTCGCGGACGTCGTCGAGCCCGAACCCGTCGTCGAACAGCCGCAGGAACGGGCCCAGCGACGCCGAGGCGTTGTTGTCCTTCGCCTGGGGCAGCAGCAGGGCGCTGCGCCCTTCGACGTCGCGCAGGTTGACGTCGTTGCCGAGCGTAGCGCCCGCGATCCGGCCGTCGGAGCGCACCGCCAGGGCGACCTCGGGTTCGGGGTTGTTCCAGTCCGAGCCCTCGGCGATGCCGATCTCGGCGCCCGCGCCCACCGCCGACAGCAGCGGCGCCTTGGTGAAGATCTCCGGGTCGGGACCGAGCCCGACCTCCAGGTACTGCGACCACAGGCCGTCGCGCACCAGGACTTCCTTGACCGCGCGGGCCTCCGCCGAACCGGGGCGCACGGCCGCGAGGGCACCGCCGATGGCGGTCTCGACCTGCTCGCGGATCTCGGCCGAGCGGGTCACGTCCCCGGCGGCGCGCTCCTCGATGACGCGCTCCAGCATGCTCTTGACGAAGGTGACCCCGGCCGCCTTGAGCACCTGCAGGTCGGCCGGCGCCAGCAGCCGAGGACCCGGGCCACCCTCCAGCGTCGCGGTGAGCACGGCGTCCAGCGGCCAGGTCTTGCGCGGTGCGGTGGTGCGGGCGAGTCCGACGGGGTCGGGGTGCTCGAGCAGGTCGGTCAGGGTCGGGGCGACACCGCTGAGGTCGACAAGCTCGTCGCCGCGCACCGCGACCACGGCGGGTCCGTCCTCGTCCGGGTCGTGCAGGCGGCCGACCAGCGTGGCGGCGTCGTGATCGGTGGGCAGCACGTCGCGGGCGTCGTCGAGCAAGTTCACGTCTCACCTCTCGTTCGCACTCGACGATCAACGTAGCCGCCCGAACATCCCCTGGCCGCCCGCGGAAGCGGACGCCGCTCCCCCGCTTCCGGGGCGCTGGCCAGACACCGCCGCCGTGACGTAGGGTGCGATCCGCCTTCACACGTTCGGGTGAAGGACTGTGGTCGAAATGGATCATCCGACAGTGGGGTGAGTGGCAGTGGGCAGGTCGTCGTTGGCGCGGGCCGGGCGAGGGCGTCATCGTCGTGGCGCCGCGTGGCGCTTCACCGCACCCGTGCTCGGGTACACCACCGCGGCCGTGCTGGCGGTCCTCGCCGCCACCAGCGCGCACTACTCGCAGACGCGCGCGCAGGACGCCGCGATGCCCGAGCCGGCCAACGCCGTGCGCGCGCACGCCGCGGCCCCGACCCGGCAGTACCTGCCGCAGCTGGTCGAGCCCACTCCGACCCCGGCCGCGCCGCCCGCGCTGACCACCCCGCAGGCCGCGCCCGAGCCCGCCGCGGGCTCGACCCGCGAGGAGACGACGCGCCGTTCCGCGCCGACGTCGACGACCGAGACCAGCGAGCCCACCCGGACCTCGGAGCCGACGCAGACCTCCGAGCCGACCCGGACTTCGGAACCCACGCAGACTTCCGAGCCGACCCAGACCTCGGAACCCACCCAGACCTCCGAGCCCAGCCAGACCTCCGAGCCCACGCAGACCTCGGAACCGAGCGAGACGACGCAGCCGAGCGAGACGAGCGAGCCGCAGCCGGTCCTGCTGCCGCTGGTCGGCGACGTGGTCCAGGGGCTGACCGACCCGCTGCTGGGGCGCTGACGCCGCTCGCGGGAGCCGCGCACCGGTGGGATCGTCGATCCCGGAGGTGGCGGGCATGGACACGGTCGCGATCACCGGTGGCACCGGCCACCTGGGGCGCCAGCTGGTGCGGCTGCTCAAGCCGACGCACCGGGTGCGGGTGCTGACCCGCCACCCGGGAACGGATCCCGAAATCCAGTGGGTGCCGGGAGATCTGGCGACCGGGTCCGGTGTGGACGAGCTCGTCGACGGGGCCCGGACCGTGGTGCACGCGGCGACGTTCTCGCCGATGGCGCAGCGCGGTTTCCCGCACCCGGCGGACCTGTGGCGCAGCCCGCCGGAGGTCGACGTCGACGGCACCTCGCGGCTGCTGGAGGCCGCGGCGGCGGCGCGCGTGGAGCACTTCGTGCACGTCTCGATCGTGGGCGTGGACCGCCCGGCGATGCCCTACCTGCGGCTCAAGCACACCGCGGAGGAGCTGGTCAGCGTCTCCGACGTGCCGTGGTCGATCGCGCGGGCCACCCAGTTCCACTGGCTGCTGGACCGGATGCTCGGTCGTGCCGCGCGGTTTCCCGTCCTGCCGCTGCCGCGGTCGCTGCCGACGCAGCCGGTCGACGACCGGGACTTCGCCGATCACCTGGCCGGCTGCGTCACCGACGGGCCGATGGGGCGCCGTCCCGATTTCGGCGGCCCCGAGGTGCTGACGCTGGACGAGGCGATGACGACCTGGAGTCGGCTGCGCGGGATCCGGCCGCGCGCCGTTGGCGTTCCGGTGCCGAAGCGGCTGCGGCGCATCGCGTCCGACCTGACGTGCCCGAACGACCGGCACGGCCGCACCACCTGGGCGGAGTGGTTGCACGCCCACCCCGCCCAGGGGCGGTGATCACGCGATCTTGACCAGCATCTTGCCGGTGTTGTCGCCGCGCATCAGGCCCAGGAACGCGTCGGGGGCGTTGCGCAGGCCCTCCACGACGGTCTCCCGGTAGTTGATCTTGCCCTCGTTCAGCCAGCCGCCGACCTCGTTGAAGAACTGGTCCTTGAGGTGCGAGTGGTCGCCCACGATGAAGCCCTGGATCTTCAGGCGCTTCTGCACGATCATCATCATGTTGTGCGGGCCGGGCTGCGGGGTCTCGTTGTTGTACTGCGAGATCATCCCGCACTCGGCCGCCCGGCCGAAGTCGTTGAACGCCGAGATCGCCGCTTCCAGGTGCTCGCCACCGACGTTGTCGAAGTAGACGTCGATGCCCTCCGGGGCGGCCTTGGCGAGCTGCTCGCGGACCGGCCCGTCGTGGTAGTCGAAGGCGGCGTCGAAGCCGCCCTCGTCGAGCAGGTACTTGACCTTCTCCGGCGACCCGGCGGAGCCGATGACCTTCTTGGCCCCGCGCAGCTTGGCGATCTGGCCGACCAGCGAGCCGACCGCGCCCGCCGCGCCGGAGACGAACACGACGTCGCCCTCCTTCTGCTCGGCGACGTCCACCAGGCCCGCGTAGGCGGTCATGCCCGGCATCCCGAGCACGTAGAGGTAGGCGTTCGGGGAGGCGATGTTGGCGTCGACCTTGGTGGCGTGCTGGGCCGGGACGACGGCGTAGTCGCGCCAGCCGAACATGTGCAGCACGAGGTCACCGGGCTGGTAGCCCTCGACGTTGCTGGTCACGACCTCGCCGACGGCGCCGCCCTGCAGCGCCTCGCCGAGCTTGAAGGGCGGGACGTAGGACTTGGCGTCGTTCATCCGGCCCCGCATGTAGGGGTCGACGCTCATGACGAGGTTGCGCACGAGCAGTTCACCCTCGCCCGGCTGCGGAGCCTCCACCTCGACGACGTCGAAGTTGTCCATCGTCGGCAGACCCTGCGGGCGGGACGCGAGGCGGATCTCCAGACCCTTGCTCATCAAAGTGCTCCTTTCACTAGAACAGTTTCGCTTCAAAACTCTACGCCGCCCGCCTCGACCCGGCCACGAGCCGGTGGTTCAGGACGGGTTGCGGGTGCGCCCGCGAGCCCGCAGCGCCGCGTTCGGCAGGGCCGGCGCGGGCAGCGCGGGCGAGTGGTAGCCGTGCACGACGCCGAAACGCCCCTGCTCGTCGGCCTCCTCGCGCCCCCTCTCCCACTCGGCGCGGGCTCCGGCGACCTCGTCGTGGGTGCGCCCGACGAAGTTCCACCACATGACGATCTCCTCCTCGAACGGCTCACCGCCGAGCAGCATCGCCCGGCCCTCGCCGGACGAGCCGATCGTCACGTCGTCGCAGCCCATCCCGACGTAGAGCATGTCGCCGGTGGCGACCTCGCGCCCGTTGACCGTGATGTCCGACAGCGCCAGCACCGCGTGCTCGAACCCGGCCTCGACCGGGACGCGCATGGCCTGCCCCGGGTTGATCAGCAGTTCCGCGCCGACGAGCGGGGTGTAGGTCTTGGCCGGGGACGTGCCGCCGAGCAGCGAGCCCATCAGCACCGTCGCGGTGCCCTCCGGGGTGGTGATGACCGGCAGGTCGCCGTGGTGCTCGAAGTGCGGGTCGACGCCGCGCTGCTCGGCGGGCAGCGCGACCCACAGCTGGACGCCGTGCAGGATCGCCGAGTGGTCGACCGGGGATTCCTCGGAGTGCGAGATGCCGCGGCCCGCGGTCATCAGGTTCAGCTGCCCGGGTTCGATGAGCTGGACGTTGCCGAGGCTGTCGCGGTGCAGCACCTGCCCGTCGAGCAGCCAGCTGACGGTCTGCAGCCCGGTGTGCGGGTGCGGCGAGACCTGCATCCCGTCCTGGCCGGTGATGTCGGCGGGGCCGTAGAAGTCGGTGAAGCACCAGGCCCCGACCATCCGGCGGTCGCGGTTGGGCAGGGTCCGGCCGACGAGCATCGCCCGAGGCCCGCCGAGCGGGACCTCCCGCGGCTGCAGCAGCTCGGGTTCGGGCGCCCGGGTGGCCACGCCTCCGCAGCGGAGCTCATCCGGTTGGTTCTCGACGTTGCTCACGTGCTCAGCCTCCTCCATCGGTGACGTGCGTGCACAATATTGGTTGAAAGGTCATCTATCGACGGGAGCACGCCGTGAGCACCGAGCCCGAGGTCAAGGACAACCCCGACGCGAACCGGTTCGAGATCCGCGTGGACGGCGCGCTCGCCGGGTTCGCCGAGTACAAGCTCAAGCCGGGCCAGATCTCGTTCACCCACACCGAGATCGGCGAGGAGTTCAGCGGCCAGGGCCTGGCGGGCAAGCTGGTGCGGGCGGCGCTGGACGAGGTGCGCGGCCGGGAGCTGGCGGTCCTGCCGTTCTGCCCGTACGTGCGCGGCTGGATCGGCAAGCACCCCGACTACCTCGACCTCGTCCCGGCCGAGCGCCGCGCCGACTTCGAGCTCTGAGCCCGTCTCCCGGATCGTGAGCATTGCTCACGACCGGGTCTAGGCTGGCCGTGCACCACCAATCCACACGCGATGAGGAGTCGATCTCGTGTCCGACGCTCTCCCACGCCGCCGGCTCGGCCGCAGCGGCCCCGAGGTCAGTGCCATCGGCTACGGCGCGATGGGCCTGTCCGGGGTCTACGGCGACGCCGACGACGCCGAGTCGACGCGGCTGCTGGAGCAGCTGCTCGACCTCGGCGTGAACTTCCTCGACACCGCCGACGTCTACGGCAACGGCCACAACGAGAAGCTCATCAGCGGCCCGCTGGCCCGGCGGCGCGACGAGGTCGTGCTGGCCACCAAGTTCGGCGCCGACAAGGAGACCGGCGGCGGCAAGCCCGACTACATCCGGCAGGCGGTGGACGCCAGCCTGTCGCGGCTGGGCACCGACCACATCGATCTCTACTACCTGCACCGGTTGGACAAGACCACGCCCATCGAGGACACCGTCGGTGCGATGGGCGAGCTGGTCGGTCAGGGCAAGATCCGCCACGTCGGCCTCTCGGAGGTCAGCGCGGCGACGCTGCGCCGCGCGCACACCGTGCACCCGATCACCGCGGTCCAGCAGGAGTACTCGCTGTTCACCCGCGAACCCGAGGACGACCTGCTGCCGACGACCCGCGAGCTGGGCGTGAGCCTGGTGGCGTACTCGCCGCTGGGTCGCGGGGTGCTCACGGGCGCGTTCTCCAGCACCTCCGACGTGGAGAACCTGGAGGTGCGGGCGAAGCGCTACCCGCGCTTCGAGGAGGAGAGCCTGCGGCGCAACATCGAGCTGACCCGGCCGCTGCGCGAGCACGCCGAGTCCCTCGGCATCACCCCGGCGCAGCTGGCGCTGGCGTGGCTGCTGGCCCAGGGCGAGGACATCGTCCCGATCCCGGGCAGCCGCCGCCTGGAGCGCGTCCGCGCCAACCTCGAGGCCGCGAGCGTCAACCTCGGCCAGGACCTGGTCGCGGAGCTGTCGGCCCAGTTCCCGCCCGGAGCGGCCGAGGGCGAGCGCTACCAGCCGGAGGGCATGTCCAGGCTGGACCGCTGACCGACGCGGGTCCGCGGGCACTCACCGACCCGCGGACCCACCCGGCTTCGTCCCCACCACCGAGTGCATCGTCGGGCCGTGCACCACCAGGTCGCAGTCCGGATCGTCGAAGCGAGCGATGACGTCGTCCACCTGCTCGGCGGTCACCAGGCCGGCGTCGATGAGCCGGTCGCGGAGTTCGACGAACTGCGTCTGCCACGCCGGGATGTCCGGCATCCGCCTGGGGAACGCGACGGCTTCGGCATCGATGTCGACCAGACCCGCCTCGGCGAACATCCCCGGCAGCCGTCGCCCCAGTTCCGGGTCGAGGCCGATCCGCTCGGCGAGCTTCACCGGAGCTTCCCCGACCACGCGCCAGGTCTCGTCCGGTGGAGTGCTGTGCGGCAAGGTGCGCATGTCGTAGTCCTCGACGAGCAGTCGGCCGCCCGGCACCACCGCGTCGACGAGCTTGCGCAGCACGGCCTGCTTCTCGGGCAGGTGGAAGAGCACCATGCGGACGTGGATGAGGTCGTGGGCCGAGTCCTCGAGCGGATCCGCGACGAGGTCGTGCTCCAGCACTTCCAGGTTGGGCGCCTCGATGGCCCGCACCCACTTCGGCACGAGATCCGTCGCCACCACGCGTCCGGTCGCCCCGACCCGGTCCACGAGCCACCGCACCACGGTTCCGCTCCCCGCACCGACCTCCAGGCAGCGCCAGCCCTCCCCCACCCCGATCTCCTCGAGCCTGCGGAACGTCAGCCGATCCCACACTTCGGCCTGCCGCTGCAGACGACCGAACTCGGCTTCCTCCGAGGTGTCGAAGAAGTACCGCTGCGTCCTCATGCCCCCAGCGTCCGGCCAGGACCTTTCACAGGACCTTCGCCGGTCAGCCCGGCTTCGTGCCCACCACCGAGTGCATCGTCGGGCCGTGCACGACCAGGTCGCAGTCCGGGTCGTCGAAGCGAGCGATGACGTCGTCGATCTGCTCGGCGGTCGCGAGGCCGGCGTCGATGAGGCGGTCGCGGAGTTCGATGAAGCTGTCCTGCCAAGCGGGGATGTCCGGCATCCGCCGGGGGAACGCGACGGCTTCCGCGTCGATGTCGACCAGGCCCGCCTCGGCGAACATCCCCTGCAGCTTCGGCCCGAGGTAGGGATTCACTCCCTCCTGCACGAGGAGCTCGCTCATCGCGGTAGCCGCCGCACTCCAGGTGTCGTCCTGCGGCACGGAAGGCAACGTGGTGAGGTCGGCTTCCTCGACGAGCAGCCGCCCACCTGGTGCCAGCGCGGCGGCGAGCTTGCGCAGCACGAGTTCCGGCTCGGGCTGGTGGGCCACCATCATGCGCGCGGTGATCAGATCGTGGACCGGCTCGCCCAGCGGGTCGGTGTTGATGTCGAGCTCGCGGACCTCGAGGTGGGGCCCGACGTTCGTGGGCAGCCACTTCGGCGCGCGGTCGGCGGCCACGACGTGGCCCGTGGGACCGACGCGATCGGCGAGCCACCGCACCACGGTTCCGCTCCCCGCGCCGACCTCCAGGCAGCGCCAGCCCTCCGCGACCCCGATCTCGTCGAGTCTGCGGAACGTCAGCCGGTCCCACACCTGAGCCTGCCGGTGCAGGCGGTGGAACTCGGCTTCCTCCGACATGTCGAAGAAGTACCGCTGCGTCCTCATGCCCCCAGCGTCCGGCCAGGACCTTTCACCGCGCCTTCGTCGGTCAGCCGACCGTGGCGCCGAAGAGGAGGCCGAGGAGGTAGGTGACGCCCGCTGCGCCGAGGCCGATGGCGAGTTGGCGGAGGGCGCGCGGCAGCGGAGCGGCTCCGGACAGGACGCCGACGGTGGCGCCGGTGAGCATCAGCGCGAGGCCGACCAGGACGATCGCGACCAGCACGGCCAGACCGCCGCTCAGGCCGACCGCGAACGGCAGGACCGGGACCAGGGCGCCGGAGGCGAAGAACACGAAGCTCGACACCGCGGCCTTCGCGCCCGTGCCCACCACCTCGTGGTCGTCGGGGACCTCCGGCGCAGCCTCCCCGCCGCTGGGCTGGGCGGGCTCGGAGGCGGGGTCCTCGCGCGGGTGGGAGAGGTTGAGCTGGAACTTCCGCAGCAGCGCGTCGGCGCGGCGCTGGGCCTCGTCCTCCTCCATGCCCCGGGCGCGGTAGACCAGCGCGAGCTCGTTGGCGTCGACGTCGAGGTCCGGGACGACGGCGCGGGCGCGCGGGTCCGGGGCGGCCGCGGCCAGCAGCTCGCGCTGCGAGCGGACCGAGATGTACTCCCCCGCGCCCATCGACAGGGCACCGGCGAGCAGACCGGCCAGGCCGGTGAGCAGCACCGCCTCGGTGGGCAGGCTTCCTCCGATGACGCCCAGGACGAGGGCGAGGTTGCTGACCAGGCCGTCGTTGGCGCCGAAGACCGCCGCGCGGAACGAACCCGACACGCGGGCGCGGCCCCGGGCGGCCAGGGCGCGCACGACCTCCTCGTGGATGCGCTCGTCGGCGGCCATCGAGGCCGGCACGTCCTGGTCGTAGCGGTACGGCGAGTGGCTCTCCGCGCGCTGGGCCAGGGCCAGCACGAACACCGAGCCGAACCGGCGGGCCAGGGCCACCAGGATGCGCATGTGGAACTGGCCGCGGCGGTGCGGGCCGACGTCCTCGCCGAGCAGGTCCTCCCAGTAGCGGGCGTGGCGCTCCTCGGCCTCGGCGAGCCCGAGGAGGATCTCGCGCTCCTCGCCGCTGCGGCGAGCCGCCAGGCTGCGGTAGACCCGCGCCTCCTCGCGCTCGTCGGCGAGCCTGCGGCGCCAGCGCCGGATCGAACGGCCGTCGGTGATCTTGTCCTGCACGCGTGCAGCTTCGCAGCGCCGACACGCGGTCACCACTCGACTCGCCGGGTTCCCGCCCAGCGGACTCCGGGAGCCCGACGGCACGCGTAGTTGAAGCTTGTACGGCATAGTCGGAGCTGTCCCTACCCCCGTGGGAAGACCAGGGAGCGACGAGCAATGACCGAAGCGACCGATCCCGGACAGCTCACCGGCGACTACACCATCGACCCGGCGCACTCCCGGCTGGGATTCGTGGCCCGGCACGCGATGGTGACCAAGGTGCGCGGGCAGTTCCTCGACGTCGAGGGCCAGATCCACGTCGACGCGGAGAACCCGGCCAACTCCTCCGGCACCGCGCGGATGAAAACCTCCAGCATCGACACCGGGCAGCAGCAGCGCGACGAGCACCTGCGCACCGCCGACTTCTTCGACATCGACAACCACCCGGAGATCGTGTTCACCTCCACCTCGGTGCGCCCGAAGGACGAGAGCACGTTCACCGTCACCGGCGATCTCGACATCAAGGGCAATTCCAAGCCGGTCGAGTTCGACCTGGAGTACACCGGCCAGGCCAAGGACCCGTTCGGCGACGTCCGCGTCGGGTTCGAGGGCAGCCTGCAGGTCAACCGCAAGGACTGGGGCCTGACCTGGAACGCGGCCCTGGAGACCGGTGGCTGGCTGGTCAGCGAGAAGATCACCATCGAGCTCGACATCTCCGCGGTCAAGAAGAGCTGACCCCTGCGCGCGTGCCGCGGCGCTGCGCCGCGGCACGCGACACGCATGCCCCCGTCGTGTGACGGCTGGGGCGGCTGCGCGAGGTAGGGTGCCTCCGGCGCCGGGCGGACCGACGGAGG
The DNA here is from genome assembly GCF_900116135.1 of Saccharopolyspora flava. Lineage (GTDB taxonomy): Bacteria > Actinomycetota > Actinomycetes > Mycobacteriales > Pseudonocardiaceae > Saccharopolyspora > Saccharopolyspora flava. Next base: position 216,673 of record NZ_FOZX01000005.1, on the reverse strand, counting down.
CTGATCTCGCATGAACCGCAAAGCCGTGACCGTGATCGTGATCGTCGTGGTGCTGGTCTGCGGCTCACTGCTGGTCCGCGACCCCGTCACGGCGGCGCAGACCGTCCGCGACGCCTTCACCACCGTCATCGCCGCGCTGACCACCGTCATCAGCGCGCTCACGACGTTCTTCCAGACGCTCTTCCACGCCAAGTAGGCCGAAGAGCAGCTGCTCAGCGGCGCCGAACGCAGTAATCTGGTTCGGCGATGTCGCGCATTCCGGCCCGCCTGGAGTCGACATGAGCAAGCTGACGCAGCCCACAAAACCCGAGAGCGGCCTGTCCCGCTCGGCCGCCCGCGGCGCCGACGAGCTGGACAAGCGATTCCGCGCTGCTCCCGGCATCCGGCGGCAGCTGAACAAGGTCTTCCCCACCAACTGGGGTTTCCTGCTCGGCGAGATCGCCCTCTACAGCTTCATCGTGCTGCTGCTCACCGGCACCTACCTGGCGTTCTTCTTCGACCCGTCGATGGCCGAGGTCACCTACGACGGCCGGTTCACCAACCTGCGCGGCGTGGAGATGTCGCGGGCGTTCGAGAGCACCCTCGACATCTCCTTCGAGGTCCGCGGCGGGTTGTTCGCGCGCCAGCTGCACCACTGGGCGGCGCTGATCTTCATGGCCGCGATCGTCGCGCACATGTTCCGGATCTTCTTCACCGGAGCGTTCCGCAGACCGCGCGAGACGAACTGGCTCATCGGCGTCGGCCTGTTCGTGCTGGGCATGTTCGAGGGCTTCATCGGCTACTCGCTGCCCGACGACCTGCTCTCCGGCACCGGCCTCCGCATCGCCTCCGGCATCCTGCTGTCCATCCCGGTCATCGGGACCTGGCTGCACTGGCTGCTGTTCGGCTCGGAGTTCCCCGGCACCGAGATCATCCCGCGCTTCTACCTGTTCCACGTGTTCCTGCTGCCGGGCATCATCCTGGCGCTGGTGGCCGCGCACCTGGCGATCGTCTGGTACCAGAAGCACACCCAGTACCCGGGTCCGCAGCGCACCGAGTCCAACGTGGTCGGGGTGCGGATCATGCCGGTGTTCGCGGTCAAGGCCACCGGGTTCTTCCTCATCGTCACGGGCGTGCTGGCGATCATGAGCGGCATCTTCCAGATCAACTCGATCTGGAACTTCGGGCCCTACGTCGCCTCGCAGGTCTCCTCGGCGTCCCAGCCCGACTGGTACATGATGTGGACCGACGGGATGGGCCGGTTGTGGCCGCCGTGGGAGCTCTACCTGGGGCCGTTCACCATCGGCGCCCCGTTCTTCCCGCTGATCCTGGGCATGGGGCTGGTGTTCACCATCGCCGCGATCTACCCGATGCTGGAGCGCAAGCTCAGCGGCGACGAGGCGCACCACAACCTGCTGCAGCGGCCGCGCGACAACCCGGTGCGCACCTCGCTCGGCGTGATGGCGATCGGGTTCTTCGTGGTCGTGCTGATCTCCGGGATGAACGACATCGTCGCGTTCGTGTTCGGGCTGTCGCTGAACATGATGACCTGGGCCGGGCGCGTCGGGGTGCTGGTGGTGCCGCCGCTGGCCTACTACCTCACCTACCGGATCTGCCTGGGGTTGCAGCGCAGCGACCGGGAGGTGCTCGAGCACGGCGTGGAGACCGGCATCGTCAAGCGGTTGCCGCACGGCGAGTTCATCGAGGTCCACCAGCCGCTGGGCCCGGTCGACGCGCACGGGCATCCCGAACCCCTGGACTACCAGGGCGCTCCGGTGCCCAAGAAGATGAACAAGCTGGGCGCGTCCGGGCATTCGGTTCCCGGCAGCCTGCTGCGCCCCGACCCGCCGGAGGAGACGGCCGCCCTGGAGCGCGCGGCGTCCGAGACTCCCCCATCGGGCAGCGGTGCCACGGGGCGGGAACGCGACGAGGAATCCGAGGTGAACTCCTCCCGATCCGGGCCTCCCGAGGCGTGAGGGCCGGCCCGCGCGGACGCCGGGGCGGCATAGGGTGACCGGCGTGTCCAACCGGGAACTCGTCGTGCTCGGCACAGCCAGCCAGGCTCCGACCCGCACCCGCAACCACAACGGCTACCTGCTGCGCTGGGACGGGACCGGGCTGCTGTTCGACCCGGGCGAGGGCACGCAGCGGCAGATGACCTTCGCCGGGGTCAGCGCCAACGACGTGGACCACCTGTGCCTGACGCACTTCCACGGCGATCACTGCCTGGGCGTGCCCGGGGTGATCCACCGGATGTCCAGCGACCGGGTGCGCGGCGCGGTGCACGCGCACTACCCGGCGTCGGGGGCGAAGTTCTTCCAGAACCTGCGCTACGCCTCGGCCTACGACGACGCGGTGCGGCTCGACGAGCACCCGATCACCCGGGACGGGGAGGTCGCGCGCGGCTCGTTCGGGACGTTGCGGGCGGTGCGGCTGGACCACCGGATCGAGGCCTTCGGCTACCGGCTGGAGGAACCCGACGGCCGCCGGATGCTGCCCGAGCGGCTGGCCGAGCTCGGGGTGCGCGGGCCGGACATCGGCCGGCTGCAGGAGGAGGGCTCGGTGCGGGTCGGAGACCGGGTGGTGGAGCTGTCCGAGGTCAGCCGCGCGCGGCCCGGCCAGCGGTTCGCGTTCGTGATGGACACGCGGCTCTGCGACGGGGTGTTCGAGCTGGCCGAGCGGGCGGACATGCTGGTGATCGAGTCGACGTTCCTCGACGCCGACGCCGCGCTGGCCGAGCGCTACCGGCACCTCACCGCCGCCCAGGCGGGCCGGGTCGCCGCCGAGTGCGGGGTGCGCTGCCTGGTGCTGACCCACTTCTCGCAGCGCTACCCGGACCCGCGCCGCTTCCACGAGGAGGCCGCGGCGGTCTTCGACGGGAGGATCGTAATGGCCTCCGACCTCGACCGGGTTCCGGTGCCGCCGCGCCGGTGAGCGCCCAACACACCGGGGCCGAAAAGCGCTGCCGCGTCCGGGGATGCGCCGTACCGTGGCGGCAGCAGCGTGTGCGTCCGGATGTGAGGAGCAGTTCTGCGATGACCAGCGCCGATGTGCTTGTCGATGCGTTCAGCAGGGTTCAGGAGGCGGTGCACGAGGCGGTCGCCGGGCTCGACGAGGAGCAGCTGGCGCACCGGATCGACGACGGGGCGAACTCGATCGCCTGGCTGCTGTGGCACCTCGCGCGCGTGCAGGACGACCACATCGCCGACGTCGCCGAGACCGAGCAGGTGTGGCTGGCGCAGAACTGGGCGGCGCGGTTCGCGCTGCCGCTGGACGAGGAGGACACCGGTTACGGCCACGACACCGAGCAGGTGGCGTCGGTGCGCGCCTCCGGTGAGCTGCTGACCGGCTACTACGACGCGGTGCACGAGCAGACGCTGCGCTTCGTCGCCGGGCTCGACGACGCCGAGCTGGACGAGGTCATCGACGCGAGCTGGTCGCCGCCGGTGACGCTGGGCGTGCGGCTGGTAAGCGTCATCGCCGACGACCTGCAGCACGCCGGGCAGGCGGCGCTGCTCAACGGCTTCCTGCTCCGCACCGCCTGACCGTCCCGATCGTGGCGCTCACCGGCGTCGGTGCAGGACAATGGCGGTCATGAGCGAGCGCAAGCCTCCCGGCGTCACGTTCGAGTCGTGGGTGGACCGGCAGATCCGCACCGCCCAGGAGCGCGGCGAGTTCGACGACCTGCCCGGTGCGGGCAAGCCGCTGCCCGGTGCCGGTGCGCCGCTGGACGAGCAGTGGTGGGTCAAGGAGCAGATCCGCCGCGAGGGGCTGTCCGGGGACGCGTTGCTGCCCACTCCCCTGCGGTTGCGCCGCGAGGTCGAGCGGTTGCCCGCGACGGCGGCGGAGCTGACCGACGAGCGGTCGGTGCGCGACCTGGCCGCCGAGCTCAACCGGCGGATCGTGGAGCACCTGCGCTTCCCGGAGGGGCCGCGGGTGGCGGTGGCCCCGGTCGACGTCGAGGCCGTGGTGGCGCGCTGGCGGGCCGACCGGGCGGCCGCGGCACCGCAAGCACCGGAACCCGCCCCCGAGCCGGCTCCGGAGCCTCCTCGCCGCGAGCGCCGACGCTGGTTCCGGAACCGGTTCCGCCGCTGACCTGAGCGTTCCCACCTGTCGGACGCACTTTGACCACGGCTGTGGGACCTGCTTCCATCTTGTGGCATGGCCACGGGACCGCTGCTGGTGCAGCGTGCGCACATCGACCTGCTGCGGGTCGCCTCGGCGGCGTGTCCGCGCGGTTGAGCTCTGCCGCTCCCGCCCGTTCACACCCCGCAGCGATGGAGAAACGTGCCATGACGCTGGAACCGACAGCAGCGGACTTCGCCCCCGAGCACGCCGAGCTGGTCGAGGTCAACGCCCGATTCGTGATCACCCGCGAGGACCTGGGGCTGCTCGAGAGCATCCTCAACCGCAACGCCGAGGTGCGCGGCTCGATCCCCGTTCAGTCCATCGTGGACACCGCGCCCGCACCGCCGCCGAAGCTGCGAATCCTGGTGGCCGCCAGGCAGATCGTGCGCCCGGACGGCACCCACATCCGCTTCACCCGCCTGGAGTTCGACCTGCTGCTGTTCCTGGCGCGCAATCCCGGCCGGGTGCACCACCGCAACACGCTGCTGGCGGCGGTGTGGGACTTCGCCAGCGAACCCCGCACCCGCACGGTCGACGTCCACGTCCGCCGCATCCGCACCAAGCTCGGACCCGAGCTCGACCTCATCACCACGGTCCGCGGCGTCGGCTACCGGCTGGATCACGCCGACCGGATCCGCATCGTCACCGATTGAGCCGGGCGCGGCGAATCGGTTGATCGCCACATCTGCCCGTGAGCACGTTGACCGCGTCCCCGGTTCGCGCAATCCTGGTGAAGTTTCGTCGGCGAACCGAATCCGGGTGGCGACATGAGCGTGGTGATCGGCGTGCTGGTGCACGCGCGTCGCCAGGAGGTCTTCCGCCAGGCCGCGAGCACCCTGACCGGCATCGCGGTGCGCTGGGGTGTCCACGATGCACCCGAGGAGGCCGCGGACAGGTTGCGGGAGCTGCTGTCCTCGCCCGGTGCGGACGGTCTGCTGATCGGTCCGGACACCTACGACGTCGTCCGCGATCAGGTCCCCGACCGGATGCCGGTGGCGGTGGTGCGGCCGGGACCGCTGGAGCTGGCGCTGGCGGTGGCGCGGATGCGCGGCGAGTTCCCCGAGCACCGGCGGGCGTGCATCGACAGCTTCGACCACCACGTGATCCAGGAGATCGCGACCTCGCTCGGGGTGCGCCACTCGGCGCTGCCCTACGCACCGGGCCAGCCGCCCGAGGAGATCGTGGCCCACCACCGGGAGGCGTTGCGCAACGGCGGGGTGGTGCTGACCCCGCGCCGCCGGGTCGCCGACGCGCTGCGCGCCGAGGCGCCGGTGGTCGAGGTGGAGCTGCCCGCGTCGTCGGTGGGAACCCGGCTGCAGGAGCTGGCGCTGCGGGTCCGGACCGAGCAGGCCGAGGATTGTCGTGTCGCCGCAGGGGTTTTCCAGGTCCGCGACGGTGACGAGGTCGAGCGCGCGCGGGCGGGTCTGCGCGAGTTCCTGCTGCAGGACCCGCAGTTGGCGGGGTCCTGGGTGGAGAACCGGGGCCGGCGCGGGCTGGTGGTGTTCGGGCACAAGGCGCTGTTCGAGCGCGCGACCGCGGACTGGCAGGTGGTTCCGGCGCTGCACCAGGCCGAGCGCGAGATGAACGTGCGCATCGCGGCCGGGTTCGGGCTGGGACCGTCGATGCGGGAGGGGATCTCGCTGGCAGAGCGGGCGGTGATGCGCGCCGAGGCCGAGCCGTACTCGTGCGGGTTCGTCATCCAGGACAGCGGGGTGATCATCGGGCCGATCGGCGGTTCCGGGCGACGGGCCGAGTTCGCCTACCGCGATCACAGCGCGCAGCTGGAGCGGCTCGCCCGCGACGTGGGGTTGAGCCCGACGACGTTGTCCCGGCTGGTGTCGCTGGAGCGCGAGCTGCACGGCCGCGCGGTCTCCCCCAGCGAGCTGGCGACGCTGATGGGCATCACCGACCCGAGCGGCAGGCGGCTGATCCGGAAGCTGGGCACCGCCGAGCTGGTGACCTCGGAGGGCAGCGCTCAGCCCACGCGTCGCGGCCGCCCCACGCGCCTCTACCGCCTCCGCCTCGGCGACGTCCTGGACAGCTCGGCCCGGGAGTAACGTCCGGCAACCGAGTTGACAAGTTTGCGCAAGGTTCGTCAAGATCTGCTCTGCCCGGTCGCCCGACCGGGGTGCGCGAGAGCGGAGGGGCGATGGCGCCGACCTTGACCGACGTGGCGAAGCGAGCCGACGTCGCCCTGTCCACGGCGTCGCGGGCGTTCAGCGACCCGCAGCGCCTCGGCGCCGACACCTTGCGCAAGGTCCTCGCCGCCGCCCAGGAGCTGGGTTACCAGGGCGCCAAGCCCGCAGAGGGCCAGGCCGCCGGGTCCACCGTGGCGATGGTGGTGCCCGACATCGCCAACCCCGTCTACGGCACGCTGGTCAAGGCCGCCCAGGGCGAGGGCAGGCGGCGCAAGCAGACCCTCGTGCTGCACGACACCGACCGCGACCCGGAGCGCGAGCGGGAAGCGATCACCCACCTGCGCAGCCAGGTCGAGGCGATCGTGCTGTGCTCCTCGCGACTGCCCGCCGACGAGCTCGTCGAGCTGTGCGGGTCGACGCCGTCGGTGCTGATCAACCAGGAGCACGACGGCGTGGACTGCGTGCTCGCCGACGCCGGCGACGGCCTGCGCCAGGCCGTGGACTACCTCGCCGCGCTCGGTCACCGGCGGATCGCGTTCGTCTCCGGCTCGCACCACTCGTGGTCCAGCCCGCGCCGGGTGCGGCTCGTGCAGGAGCTCTCCGCCGAGGCCGGGATCGAGCTGGAGGTGCTCGACTGGCAGGCCGAGACGGTCGCGGCGGGCACCGCCGTGGCCGCCAGCGTCCTGGCCACCGGCGCCTCGGCGGTGATCACGCACAACGACCTGGTCGCCATCGGCGTGATCAAGGGCGCCCGCGCGCTGGGCGTGGAGGTGCCCGACGGGCTCAGCGTCATCGGCATCGACGACGTCGCGCTCACCGAGGTCTCGCGCCCCTCGCTGACCAGTATCTCCATCCCCTGGTCCAAGGCCGGGTCGCTGAGCGTGGAGCTGCTCGGCGCGATCCTCGGCGGCAACCGCCCGGCACCGCGCAAGCACCTGCTGCCCGCTCAGCTGGTGGTGCGCGACTCCACCGCTCCCGCCTCCCGCTGATCTTCCCTCCTCCGCACCGATTGGTCCGCCATGCAACGACTTTCCGCCTCCACCACGCCCGTCTCGGCCCTGCAGCACCACCGCTCGCTGGGCGCGCCGGGCATCGTCCACCTCGGACTCGGCAACTTCCACCGGGCGCACCAGGCCGTGCACACCGCCCGCGCGCTGGAGCACACCGAGGGGCCGTGGGCGATCGTCGGGGTGGCGAACTCCTCGGCGGCGGTGGCGCAGGCGATGCGCGAGCAGGACATGCGCTACGGGGTCGTGGAGATCTCCCCCGAGCGCACCGAGGTCGGCGTGCCCGCGGTGCACAGCGACGTGCTGGTCGCCGCGCAGCAGCCCGAGGCCGTGCTCGACGCGCTGGCGGCGCAGGAGACCCGGATCGTCACGCTCACCGTCACCGAGAAGGGCTACAGCTACTCGCCGCGCACCCAGCGGCTCGACCTCGACGACCCGGGCGTGCGGGCCGATCTCGACGGCGGGACGCCGCGCACCACCGTCGGCAGGCTGGCCCGCGCGCTGCAGCGGCGCGCCGCCACGCACGCCGCGCCGGTGGCGATCCTCAGCTGCGACAACCTCACCGGCAACGGCGATCTCACCGGGCGCCTCGTGCGCGAGTTCGCCGAGGCGCTGCCCGCGCCCGAGCGCGAGGACCTGCTGGCCTACCTGCGGGACTCGGTGAGCTTCCCGAACGGGATGGTGGACCGGATCGTGCCCGCCACCACCGACGCCTACCGGGCCGCCGTCGCCGAGCGCCTCGGGCTGCGCGACGAAACCCCGGTCCCGGCCGAGCCGTTCAGCATGTGGGTGCTGGAGGACCACTTCGCCGCGGGCCGGCCCGCGTGGGAGCACGGCGGGGTGACCTTCACCGACGACGTCGAGCCCTACGAGCTGATGAAGCTGCGGCTGCTCAACGGCACCCACTCGCTGATCGCCTACCTGGGCGCGCTGGAGGGCTGCGACCTCATCGCCGAATCCATCGCCCGCCCGCACATCGCCGAGGCCGCGCGGCAGGTGATGCACACCGACTACCTGCCGACGCTGACGATGCCCGCCGACATCGACGTCGAGGACTACTCGGCCCAGCTGTTCACCCGCTGGAGCAACAGCGCGCTCGGGCACCGGACCCGCCAGGTCGGCTCCGACGGCTCGACCAAGCTCGCCCAGCGGATCCCGGTCCCGGCCGCGTTCCACCTGGCGGCGGGCCGGATGCCGCAGCACCTGGCCCTGTCGGTGGCGGCCTACCTGCGCGCCACGACCGCGCCGGAGTCCACCGAGCACACCACGGCGATCGCCGACCCGGCGGCCGAGGACCTGCGGGCCAAGCACGCCGAGTCGGGCGGCACCCGCGAGTTCGTGGCGGCGGCGCTGCGCGACGGTCTGCTCGGCGACGAGCTGGCCGCGCACACCGAGTTCCAGGCCCGGGTCGCGGAGTTCGTCGACGTGCTCGCCACCCACGGGGTCGCCGCCGCGACCGAGGAAGCCCTGCAAGCGCAGAGATAATCGCACGACCAGATTGCGTGGATCCGATGAGCGAACAAAGAAGTTCCACTGTGGACACCACCGACACCCCGCCGGACCGCAAGGCCGTGCGGCGCGCGGCGTGGGCCGGGCTGATCGGCACGACGCTGGAGCAGTACGACTTCGTCATCTACGGCACGGCGTCGGCGCTGATCTTCAGCAAGCTGTTCTTCCCGAACATCTCCCCCGTCGCCGGGATCCTGGCCTCGTTCAGCGCTTACGCGGTCGGGTTCGCCGCCCGGCCGCTGGGCGGGCTGATCTTCTCCCGCTTCGGTGACCGGCTGGGCCGCAAGTGGGTGCTGGTGGCCACGCTGCTGCTCATGGGCGGCTCCACGCTGGCGATCGGCCTGCTGCCGACCTACTCGCAGGTGGGGCTGCTGGCCCCGATCCTGCTGGTGGCCTGCCGGTTCTTCCAGGGCATGGGCGCCGGTGCCGAGCAGGCCGGTGGGGCGACGCTGCTGACCGAGACCGCCGGGCGCGGCAAGCGCGGGGCGCTGGCCTCGCTGGTGATGACCGGGGCGGCGCTGGGCACCGCGCTCGGCGCGGTCGCGTGGATCCTGGCGCAGTCGCTGCCGGAGGACGCGCTGATGAGCTGGGGCTGGCGGCTGGTGTTCGGCAGCAGCCTGCTGGTGACCATCGCCGCGCTGATCATCCGGCGCAGGCTCGACGAGAGCCCGGTGTTCCAGGAGCTCAAGGAGCAGGTCGGCGAGACGAAGGCGCCGATCTCCGAGACGTTCCGCAGGGGCAGGCGCCCGCTGCTGCTGGCGTTCTTCCTCAACGTCGGGTCCAACGCCCAGTCCTACACCTACCAGGTGTTCATGGCCTCCTACCTGGTCTCGACGGTGGGCGTGGACGAGGCGTTCGTGCCGAAGGTGCTGCTGCTGGGCGCGATCTGCGGCGGCATCGCGGCCTTCGGGTTCGGCGCCCTGTCCGACGTCCTGGGCCGCAAGAAGGTCTACTCGACGATCATGGGCGCGCTGGTGCTGCTGCCGGTGCCGACGTTCGTCGCGCTCAACACCGGGTCGCCGGTGGCGATCACGGTCGCGATCGTGCTCGGCTTCGTGCTGGCCTGCCACGGCTCGGTGGGCGTGCAGATGAGCTACTTCCCGGAGCTGTTCGGCAACCGCTACCGCTACGCGGGCGTGGCCCTGGGCCGCGAGTTCTCCTCGGTGCTCGGCGGCGGGGTGGCTCCGCTGATCTGCGCGGGCCTGATGGCGGCGTTCGCGGGTTCGTGGGTGCCGGTGGCGATCTACATGATGGTGATGATGGCGATCAGCTTCGCCGCCTCGCTGCTCGCCCCGGAGACCCGGGACCGCGACCTCACCACCGCCGACGACGCGAGCTGATCCTCCGCCGAGAACGGGCACCGGTGTCTCCGGTGCCCGTTCTCGCGCTTCGGCGGGACGAACGGGACGTAAGGTCTGAAAACAGCTGGCATCACCCGGCTTTCGCGGCCGGGGCATAATCACGAGGTGTCAGCGATCCTCGATCCCGGTCCGGTGCTGCCCTCGGCCGTCACCGATCAGGCCGGTGCGCGCAGCCCGTGGGAGTCCCTGGGACTGGTCGTGGTGCTGGCGGTGCTCACCGTCGCCGCGATCGCGCTCGTGCGCCGGCGGCGGATGCGCCGGGCCGCCCTCGTCGTCCCGGTCGTGCTGGGGCTGCTGACCTGCGCCGCCGGGGCCAACAGCTACATCGGCTACGTCCGGTCGCTGGACGACCTGGCGAGCCTGGTCCACCTCGCCGACGGCGGCGACAGCGAGCTGCGCGCGATCCCCGCGGCGGTGCCGGGCGGGGTGCGGGTGGCCGACCTGTCGGTGCCCGACCCGGCGCTGCGGGTGCCCACCGGTCGCACGCGGGTGCTGCTGCCGCCCGGCTACGACGACCCGCGCAACGCCGGGCGGCGCTACCCGGTCGTCTACCTGGTGCACGGCTATCCCAGCGGCGGGCCGGACGACTGGCTCGGGCCCGGCGGCGCCGCGGGCACCCTGCAGGCGCTGTCCGACACCCGCGCCGCGGCGCCGATGATCGTCGTGGCCGTCGACGCCACCGCGGGCAGCGGAACCGACTGGGAATGCCTCGACGTGCCGGGCGGACCGCAGCTGGAGTCCTACCTGACCGGCACCGTGCCGCGCGCGGTCGACGCCGCGTTCCGCACGCTGCCCGACCGCGGTGACCGCGCGATCGGCGGGATGAGCGGCGGCGCGTTCTGCGCGCTCAACCTGGGCCTGCACCACCAGGACACCTACTCGGTGATCCTGGCGACCGAGCCCGAGGCCACGCCCGACACCCCCGTGCTCGACGGCCACCCCGAGCTCGTCGCGGCCAACACGCCGCTGGACTACCTGGCGAGCACGCGGCTGCTGCGGCCGCTGTCGGTGATGCTGCACGCCGGGGTCGTGGCGCGCACCGACGTCGACGTCGCCGAGCGGCTCGGCCGCGCGCTGGCCTCGCGCGGTGCCGCCGTGGCGCTGCGGGTCGAACCCGGCGAGTGGCACACCTGGCGCACCGCCCGGCTCGCGCTGCCCTACCTGCTGACCTTCGCCGCCGAGCACTTCACCGGCGCGACCCCGGAACCCGCTCCGGTCACCGGTGGGCGGACTGCTCGGGCCGCACCAGCGGGAACGCCAGCGTCTCCCGGATCGACCCGCCGGTGAGCAGCATGATCAGCCGGTCCACGCCGAGTCCGAGGCCGCCGGTGGGCGGCATCGCGTACTCCAGCGCGGACAGGAACTCCTCGTCGAGCTCCATCGCCTCCGGGTCACCGCCCGCGGCCTGCAACGACTGCGCGGTGAGGCGGCGGCGCTGCTCGATCGGGTCGATCAGCTCCGAGTAGCCGGTGCCCAGTTCGGTGCCGAAGGCCACCAGGTCCCAGCGCTCGGCCAGTCGCGGGTCGTCGCGGTGCGGGCGGGTCAGCGGAGAGACCTCGGCCGGGAAGTCGGTGTAGAACGTCGGTGTCGTGGTGCGCGCCTCGACCAGCCGCTCGTACATCTCCAGCAGCACCTCGTCGCGGCTCCACTCCGGGCGCACCGGGACGGCCGCGACGTCGCAGAGCTTGCGCAGCCGGTCGCGATCGGTGTCGGCGGTGACCGCCTCGCCCAGCGCGGCCGAGATCGCCTCGTGCACGCCCACCACGGGCCAGTCGACGGAGAGGTCGACCTCCCCGTCCGGGCCGACGGCGGTGGGCGCGCCGCGCGCGGCGGTGGCCGCGGCCAGGATCAGCTCGCGGCACCGCCGGTGCATCGTCGCGTAGTCGCCGAAGGCCTCGTAGGCCTCCAGCATCGTGAACTCCGGGTTGTGCTTGTGGGAGACGCCTTCGTTGCGGAAGTTGCGACCGATCTCGAACAGCCGCTCCACCCCGCCCACGCACAGCCGCTTGAGGTACAGCTCGGGGGCGATGCGCAGGTACAGCTGCATGTCGTGGGCGTTGCCGCGGGTGGTGAACGGGCGCGCGTTCGCACCGCCGTGCACCGGCTGCAGCACCGGTGTCTCGACCTCCAGGAAGTCGGCGCGCACCAGTTCCTCGCGCAGCGCGTGCACCGCCGCGCCGCGGACCCGCAGGTTGGCCCGGGCCTCGTCGCGGGTGATGAGGTCGAGGTGGCGGTGGCGCACCCGGGCCTCCGGGTCGACCAGGCCGCGGTGCTTGTCCGGCAGCGGGTTCAGGCACTTCGCCGCCAGCTGGAATTCGGCGGCCAGCACCGACGGTTCGCCGCGCCGCGAGGTGACGACCTCACCGGTGACCGACACCTGATCGCCGATGTCGATCCGGGAGCGCCAGGCGCGCAGCACCTCCTCGCCGGAGTCGCCGGTGGTGAGCATGATCTGCAGGTCCCCGGAGAAGTCGCGCAGCGTCGCGAAGTGCACGCCGCCGTGGTCGCGCAGCAGCACGACCCGCCCGGCCACCGAGGCGCGCTCCCCGGTGCGGGTGTCGGGCGCGGTCTCGCGGTGCCGGGTGGTGATGGCCGCGCAGCGCTCGGTGCGCGGGACCGCCACCGGGTACGGGTCGACGCCCGCCGTCCGCAGCGCCGCGAGCTTGTCGCGACGCACCTGCCGCTGCTCGGCGACGCGCTCGCGCGGTGCCGGGGTCTCGGCCACCGGAGCCGGGAGGCCGGGTGCCGGAGCCGGGGCGGGATGTCGGCGCGGCACGGTCAGGAACCCTTCCGCGATGGCGGAGGCGATGCCGACGCGCGCCAGGTCGCGGCCCTCGGCGAAGGCGACGTAGCGCGGGTACCACTCCGGCCGGTACTTCACGTTCGACCGGTACAGCGATTCGAGCTGCCACCAGCGGGACAGGAACAGCAGCAGCCCCCGCCACGCGCGCAGCACCGGGCCGGCGCCGATGCGCGCGCCTTCCTCGAAAGCGGCCCGGAACATCGCGAAGTTCAGCGACAGCCGCCGCACCCCGAGCCGCGGCGCCGCCTGCGCGAGCGAGCTGACCAGGAACTCGATCACGCCGTTGTCGGCGTCGTGGCTGCGGCGCATGAGGTCCAGCGACAGCCCGTCGGCGCCCCACGGCACCAGCGACAGCAGGGCGACCGGTGCTCCGGAGGAGTCCAGTGCTTCGGCGAGCACGCAGTCCCCGTCCTGCGGGTCGCCGAGCCTGCCCAGCGCCATCGAGAAGCCGCGCTCGCTGTCGGTGTCGCGCCAGGCTTCGGCCAGCTGCGCGATCACGGCCATCTCCGTCGCGGGGATCTCGCCGTGGCGGCGCACGCGCGCGGTGTGCCCGGCCCGCCGGACCCGGTTGACGGCTTGGCGGACCGGGCGCATCTCCCGGCCGTCGAGCCCGAACTCGGGCAGGTGCAGCACTGCCTCATCACCGAGCTGCAGCACGCTCATCCCGGCTCGGGCGTAGGCGGTGGCGCCGGGTTCGCTGACGCCCATCACGGCCGGGATCCAGGTGTACTCGCGGCACATCGCCCGCCACCGGGCGATCACCGGCGGCCAGGACTCCGGGTCGCCGATCGGGTCTCCGCTGGCCAGGCACACACCGGCCACGACGCGGTAGGTGATCGCGGCCTTGCCGCTGTCGGAGAACAGCACGGCCTTGTCGCGGCGGGTGGCGAAGTAGCCCAGCGAGTCCCGGTCGCCGTGCTCGGCCAGCAGCGCGCGGATGCGCTGCTCGTCCTCCGGGCTCGGGGCGGCGGCCAGCCGCTGGGCGCGCAGCAGCAGGAACAGGGCGGTGAACAGCGTCGCCGCGCCGAACAGGCCCAGCACCAGGTCGACCCAGCCGGGTGCGTGCCCGACGCCGGTGATGTCGAAGTCGACGGCGCCGCCCAGCACCCGCTCGGCGGTCCAGGCCAGCCGGTCGCGCCAGCCGCGCAGCGAACCCGGGAACAGCGACACCAGCCCGAACCCGATTCCCACGAACCCGACTGTGAGCAGCACGAACGCCGCTGCCGCCTGGTAGCCGCTGCCGCGCTTGGCGCGCCCGTAGAACTCGCGGCGCGCCCACCACAGCAGGCCCAGCGCCGCGGCCGTCACCGCGATGTTGGCGCTGAAGATCCACACGTGCACGTTCGGCAGCTGGTACCGGGCGCCGAGCTCCTCGAGCCAGCGGGGCGCGATGTGCAGGTGGTCGCGCAGCACGACCAGCACCACGACGTCGGCGACGGCCTGCAGCGCCAGCACGGCGGTGAGGATCCACAGCGCGAGCTTCTTGCGGCGCTTGAGGGCGGTGGCCAGCACCGCGAGGAACGCACCGTAGGCGACGTTGGCCGGGGCGGGGAACAGCACGAGGTCGACGAACCGGCGCACCGGCTGGATGTGGCCGAACAGCGCCAGCCCGATCGCCGAACCCGTGCACAGCAGCGCGAGCACGAACAGCGTCCCGGACACGACGCCGGGAACCCTCCCGCGCCACCGCTTCCGCGCGTGCTGGACCACCGTGGACCTCCCGGGACGTGGCTCGGCGGCGGACCTCGATCACCTCCACCGCGAGGTCCAATCTACGGCCGGATCGTCTCGGGTATCGGGCGGCCCGGCCGTGCGCCCGGTCTGGCCACTCGCGTCGGTGATGTCGCGTTCGTGCTGGTGACGGCGCGTGCGCGAAGGTTCAGCGCTCCAGGACGTGGTCGAGGTAGCGGGCTGCGGAGCGCTGGACGATCTCGTGCGCGCCGGTGGGGATGACGCTGTCCCACCAGGCCCCGTGCAGCGCGTCGAAGGTGTAGCCGTCGAGGATCTCGGCGGCGCGGCGCACCACCGACGGCCGCTCCGGGATGAGGTTGGGGTAGCTGTACATGAACGCGACGTGGGTGCGGTCCGGGATGACCTGGACGATGTCGCCGCTGAACAGGGACCCGGCCCCGTCGGCGCGGTGCAGGACGGTGCCCCCGGCGAAGTGCACGCCGAGGTTGATCAGGGTGAGCCCGCCGGGGAGCTCGTGGGTGGTGCCGCTCCAGTAGTGCAGGGCCGGGTCGGGGCGCCCGACCCACTGGCGGTCGGATTCGTGCAGGTGGACCGGCACGTCGAACGCGCGGGCCCACTCGACCATGGTGGTGTAGTAGTGCGGGTGGCTGATCGCGATGCCGGTCAGCCCGCCGAGGTCGGTGATGGCGCGGACGATCTCGTCGTCGAGGTAGGCGGTGCAGTCCCACAGCAGGTTGCCGGCCTCGGTGCGCACCAGCAGGGCGCGCTGGCCGATGCCGAACCTCGGGGCGCAGCCGATGCCGAGCACGCCGCCCTCCTCGCGCAGGTCGGCCTCGTGCTCGGCCCGCAGGGTCTCCAGGTCGGTCCACTGCTGCCCCTCGCGCGGGACCCACTGGCGTTCGTCCTCGCAGATCGGGCAGTCCGGGCGGGTCTGGGCGTACTGGGTGCCGCAGGTCGCGCAGATCGGCAGCGTCATCGTGTCCTCCGCGGTCGGTGGCGGCTCCACGCTAACGCTGGTCGGGGCCGGTGGACAGGCGGACAATGCGGGCATGTGCCGCAGCATCAAGACCCTCCGCCCGCCCTACGCCGAGCAGGTCACCGACGCCGACGTCCGCGCCGCCGCCCTGCAGTACGTCCGCAAGATCTCCGGCTTCCGGGCTCCGGCCGCCCACAACGCGGAAGCCTTCGACCGAGCAGTCGACGACGTCGAACGCGCCACCGCCACCCTCCTGAACTCCCTCCACATCCGAGGCCACTGACCACCCCGCCGACCCGTCCGGTGCGGGAGCTCGGCTGCGGTGGCGCAGGGTCCCCGGCAGTGGACAGTTTTAGTGAGAACTGTCCGGACAAAAGGGACATTGATCATGGACAGTTTTCACTAAAACTGTCCCCTGGTGACCCGAGAACTCCCCGCCACGCCACGAACTCGGGCACGACGGGCGCGTGGTCAGGCCTGGCAGTGGCCTCCGGAGGGCGGGACGTCGAGAGTGGGGTTGCGGTCGAAGAAGCCCTGGGGCGTGAGGGTGAAGCCCGAGCGGTCGACGGGCATGATCGGCCAGTCCTCGGGCCGCGGGAAGTGGGTGAGCCCGAAGGTGTGCCAGACGACGATGTCCTGCCCGTCGACGTCGCGATCGGCTTCGGTCCAGGACGGCAGACCCGCCCCGCCCGGGTTCTGGTTGACGAAATCGCCCGCCGGGTAGCGCTGTTCGGGATCGTGGCGGGTGACCCACAGGTGCCGGGTGGCGAAGGTGCCGCGGGCGTGCACCGATGACGACTCGTCGGCGAGCATCACCGGCTGCCCTTCGGGCCGCAGCACGTAGGACACCGGGTCGCCGTAGCGGTTGCGGCGCTCGGGGTTGACGATGTGCCAGGTGCGGGCGCGGGAGTTGTCGGCGAGCCGGGCGGCCCGCTTCTCGGTGGTGAGGCGAGTTCGCTTGGCGCGGAAGGCGTTTCCGCGCGGGTTGGTGTCGCTGACCGGGAGCGCTTCGGCCTCGACCTCGTCGACGGCGTTGCGCTGCCCGTCGATAGCGACGTCCAGCCGGGCGCAGAACAGGTGCTGGTGGAACGGCGCCGCGAGACCGGGCGCGACCTGCGTCGCGTGCTCGAGGCCCTCCTCCGGGTAGGCGCCGGTGAAGGTGATGCCGGTGGCCTTGCTCTCCAGCTCGATGGTGCCGTCGAGGTAGAGGTACCAGTAGAAGCCGTAGTCGTAGTTGCCGACCGTGGTGAAGAACGAGAGCACGAGCCTGCGCTGGCGCCGGGTCTCCTGCGAGCCGGTGAACAGATCGGTGTGCTTCCACAGCACCCCGAAGTCCTCCTCGTGCAGGCAGATCCCGTTGCGGATGGTGCGCGGGCGCCCGAAGTCGTCGGCGATGACGGCGTCGAAGTAGTGGATCTCGCCGAGGCAGTCGCAGCCCAGCTCCAGGGAGTTGGTGTAGCGGGCGAACATGTACTCGCCGCAGTCGAAGTAGTTCTGCCAGAACCGCACCGGCGACGGGTCGGCGTAGGGCACCACCATCTCGGCGATCGAGGCGCGGTGGAGCACCGGCCGGTCGTGGAACGACACCTGGTGCAGGGTCAGGCCCTCGCGCTCGTTGAAACCGACCCGCAGGTCCCAGTTCTCCCACCGCACCCGGTGACCGTCGACGGTGAAGCCGGGACCGTCGGGCTGGGTGATCTCGATGGGTTTCAGGCTGGTGCGCGGCGGCCCGGTGACCTCGGGGTCGTCGTAGTTGCCGGGTTCGGGCGGCACCGGCAGGTCCCGGTGGTCGATGACGCGGGTGACCTCCCGGTTGGTGAGGTCGATGTAGGCGCACAGCCCGTCCACCGGGTGCGCCCACGGGTGGTCGGCGGGGTGGAACTGCTGGAACCCCAGCGAGCGGATCATGCGCCTGCCCCGCTCCCCCGGCTCGTCGTAGACCCCGGCCGACAGCGGCGCGGCCCGCACGGTCGCGGGGTCGATGCCGCGGCGGCGCAGCGCGGAGAGCCAGCGCTCGTCGGCGTTGACGATCTCCTCGACGAGCTCGAACTCGGTGTCGATGATGGGCGGCTGCCCGTCGGTGGCCGGGTCGAGCCGCCGCACCGAGTCCACGCTGGAGCGCGTGGTGGACACGACGGTGTCGTGCGAGACGCCGGTGGCCAGGTCCAGCAGCACGACCCGGAACCGGCGGTCGACCGGATCGCCCGGCCGGTGCGCCAGCAGCGCGGCCTTGCCGGGTTCCTCGGGGACGACGACGGTGAACCGGACGTGCTCGCCGAGCAGGCCGGCGTCGTCCAGCGCCGCGCGGAGGGCGTCGACCTCCCCGGCACTCATCGGGTCCAGCGGGTGGGCGGTGGCGGTGGGCCGGTCGGCGATCGTCATGGCGCTCCATTCCCCCAGGTCGGCCGCCGGTCGGACGGCCCTGCCACCTCCAGGATGGCGGCGCCACCCCGAACAGGCGAGCACGATCGCCCGAAGAGAGTCAGCCCGCGCGGATCTGGGAGCGCAGGCCCAGCAGCACGTCGACCACGAGGAACGCCAGCAGCGAGACCCCCAGCACCGGCAGCGCGTACCCGAGACCGCACAGCGCGAGCACGCCGGCCGGCACCGCGGGCCGGGGCAGGGCGCGCCAGGCCCCGCGCGGCGGGGGTGCGACGACCCCGCGGGTGGGCCGCCGCAACCACCACATCCGGTAGGCGAACCCGATGGTCGCGATGAGGGTGATCATGAGCGCGGCCAGCACCACCTGGTTGACCCAGCCGAACAGCAGGCCCATGTGCGCGTCGATGCCCCAGCGCGAGAGCTTGGCCATCAGCGGGTAGTCGGCGAAGCGCAGGCTGTCGGTGATCGCACCGGTCTCCGGGTGCACGGCGACGGCGTCCTGCTGGGTCGGCCAGGACCGCTGCACCTCCTGCACGGTGTAGGCGGACCCGGCGCCGGCCGGTGGGGTGATCTCGACCCGGCCGGTCAGCCCGCTCGCGGTGGCGATCTCGCGGACCCGGTCGAATCCGATATCGGTCCCGGCCGCGGGGGCGGGCACGGTGTTGGCGACGACCGGGGTCTGCCAGGACAGCGCGGCGCGGATCCGGCTCACGGTGTCCCCGGCGAAGGTCGACCAGGTCAGGCCGGTGGCGGACAGGAACAGCAGGCCCGCCGCGAGCCAGGCTCCGGCGATGCCGTGCCAGGACACCACTCGCGCGCGACCGGGCGGATGCGTCCGCAGGGCCCGGGCTCTGCGGTGCCGGGAGAACCAGAGCGCCAGCCCGCCGAGGACGACGACCCACAGCCAGCTCGCCGCCAGCTCGCTGTAGAGGCGGCCGACCTCGCCGAGGTGGAGGTTGCGGTGCAGCTCGTCGAGCCAGGTCCGCAGCGGTAACGCCTGATCGCTGCCGTAGGTCTCGAGCACCCCGCGCACCTCGGCGTCGCGCGGGGCGACGAACACGGTGCGGTAGTGGCTGTCCGGGAGGTCGTCGGTGGTGAAGATCACCTGCGTGGTGGAGGTGTCGTCCGCGGCCGGGCGCACGGCCTTGAGCTCGGTGCCGGGCAGCGCGGAGCGGGCGGCCTCGACCTGCGTCGCGAGCGGCGTTTCGGTCGCCGCGGCGGGCACGCGCAGCTGGTGGGCGTAGACCGCGGCCTCCAGCTGCGGGGCGAAGACGTAGAGCAGCCCGGTGAACGCGACGACGAGGAGGAACGGGGCCACCAGAACCCCGGCGTAGAAGTGCACGCGCAGTGCCAGCTGCCGCCAGGGGCGGAATCCGGCCGGGGGCGTGTCGGCGCGCTCGGGGGTGGTGGTGTCGTTGGCGACCACGGTCGCACCTCTTCTCGTGTGTGCCGGGCCCGCTCTCACCCGGGCGGGGCGTCGGTGTGCCGCGCGAGCGGGAAGATCGCGTTGATCCGGGTGCGGTTGTCGGCCAGCCAGGCCCGCAGGGCGCGGGGGCGTTCGATCGGGAACAGGTCCACCACGACGACGATCGGGCGGCCGGCGTGCTGCTCCAGCCGCTCGAGGAAGGCGATGACCGAGTCGGCGGTGACGGGTCCGGTGTGGACCGAGAACAGCACGGACCGGCGGGTCGACACCGCCGACAGCGACCGCAGGTCGTGGTGCTCGGTGCAGGTCATCCAGAACACGGCGGCGTCCTGCAGGTGCGCCATCCTGGCCAGCAGCGGGTACTGGTGGCGTCGCCACCGGGTGATAGCCCGCGGGTTGCGCGCCGCCGCGCGCGGCAGCACTTCCTGCCGGATCAAGCCCCAGCGGCGCAGGTAGCTGCTCACGGTGTTGGGCGTCAGCCGCACGCCGAGGGTCCGGTCGATGAGTTCGGCGACGGTGTGCCGGGTCCACAGCGCGGCGTCCAGGCCCGCGTCGTCCGGGTGGGTCCCGGTGAGCGCGGCGAGGACCCGGTCCTGGTCCTCGTCGGTGAGCACGCGGTGCATTCCGGTGCGCCGCCCTCGTTTTCGCGGCCGGAACGAGGCCTCGCCGTTGGCCTGGTAGGCGCGGACCCAGCGGTTGACCGTGGGCCGGGACACCCCGAACACCCGGGCCGCTTCGACCTGGGAGGCGCCGGAGTCGACGGCCGCGACCACGCGGCGGCGGAGGTCCTCCAGCGCCGGCGCGGAGATCTTGCGGACGTCCCTCACGTTCATCGCGCCTCCCCGTGCACGGCTTTCGAATCGAAAAACCCTTGTCGGGACTGATTCTCAGATGACCTTAACAGTCAGCTGGGGCTTTTCTCATGTATTCGGCGTTACGTCGTAGTTCCAGCGACACCGTCGTCTCTGGAATGACGCGAAATCACCTGATCACAGGCGGGTTCGACGCGATCTGCACGCAGGTACCGACAATTCCTCACCGCTGCGCGCCGAATCGGGATAAGCCCGCGCGGAGCATCGGGCGTGCGGGAGAAATGCGTGACACGCCCGCAGGTGCGGGCGTCGCTCCGAGATCTGAGGCCAGCGGACGATTCCCGTTGCCATTCCGATCGGGCGGGGTGTCGCACATTTCGCTGCCGCGATGCCGATTCCGGCCGATCGGCCGGAATTCGACCCCGCGCGGCACGCGCCGGAATCGGGTCCGGGGCTGCGGGAGGGGTTTTGCACGCGCGTCATCGCCCGGACACCGGACCGCACCGGCCGCGTTGTTTAAATAGGTCCGATCCGAACCCATTTGCGGGGCCGCGCGCCGCGCAGGAGGAGCACCCGATGATCCCTCAACAGGGTCCCGATCCCGAGTCTCCGGCGGGCGAGCTGGATCGGCTCCTCGATCGGCGGGCCGCGGAGCTGGGCATCGACCACGCGCTGCTTCGGGTGTGGCGCGAGCTCGGCTACGTGCCCACCAGCGCGACGCGCGACCTGTTCGCACCGGAGGAGCTCGCGCGGTGGGAGCGGATCGCGGCCTCCTCCGGCGACGACACGGACCTGACCGATCTGGTGCGGTTGCTCTCCGAGGACCTGGACGAGGTATTGGCCGCGACGCTGGCCGCCCGCTCCCCGGAACCGGCCCGCCGGTTCGCCGCGCGCGTCATCGAGACCGACCTGCTGGTGGCGCTGGAAGAGGGACCCGACCGGCGGGAACCCGAGACGCTCGGCGTGACGCTGGCGTTCCTGCTGCTGGCCGGGTGGATCACGCTGTCCACGCCCGGCCGCTGCGGTGCGGAGCCCGCGGTCAGCGCGGTGCGCGAGGGGATCGGGCCGAAGTGCGCGGAACTCGCCGCCGCAGCGGCACGACTGCTCGCCCGGGACCCGGTCGAGGATCTCGGCGAGGAGCTGCTGCCCGCCCTCGTCCTGCTGCTGGCCGGGGTGGTGCTGCGCCACGGCGACGGCGACCCCGGGTTCGTGCGCCGCTACGACCGGAGTCGCCACGAGGACACCCCGAGCCGCTGAGGCGAACGGGACCTTCCGGGACAACGCCGTTTCCCGGACATCGGGCACACAACGTCACACACCCGTCACGCGGCAAATACGCATCCGACATTCCCCTTCTCCAGAGTGCGGTCCGTGCGTTTGACGAAGTTCACCGATCTCTCGCTGCGCGTGGTGCTCCGGCTCGCGCACAGCGACGGCAGCAGGCGCATCACCGCGCGGGAAGTAGCGGGGTCCGTCGGCGCGCCGCACACGCACGTGGCCAAGGCGGTCAGCAGGCTGCAGCACCTGGAGGTCGTCGACGCGCGCCGCGGACGCGGAGGCGGGCTGACGCTGACCGCTTTCGGCAGGCAGGCGTCGATCGGGTGGATGGTCCGGGAGCTGGAGGGCGCCGGCGATGTGGTCGGCTGCGTCGACGACCCGCCGTGCCCGCTGCTGCGGGGATGCCGGTTGCGGGGAGCGTTGCGGGTCGCGCAGGAAGCGTTCTTCGTCTCGCTGGATCCGCTGACCGTCGCCGACCTGGTCCAGGACGGCACGACGTGGTTCGGCCCGACGCTGCCGCGCTCCTACTCCGACGCGGGCTGACCGGCGTTCGAGCGGAGGGCGGCGATGAACCGGCGCAGAACCACCTCGGTGGACGGAACACCTCCGGCGAGCCCGCGCCCTCCGGAACCGCTTCCGGACCCGGCGCGGGTCCTGGAAGCCGATGCCGAGACCTCCGCCAAGTGGGTGCGCACCTACCCGGGCCGGAACGAGCGCGGCTAGGTCAGGAGTCCAGCAGGGGCCGCAGCTCGTGGTGCTCGTCCGGCCAGGCTCGGACGAAGGGCCGGATGCTGCGGCTGACTTGCACGCCGAGGCGCTTGCGGAACTCCGCCAGCCGCTCCGGCTCGAACGGCCGCTCCCCCGCCATGAAGAACAGCACTCCGCGACCGGTGACCGCCAGCAGCACCTGCAGCGGTTCGGCTTCCGGCAGCGGGCGCGGGCACAGCCAGGCCACGGCGATCCGCTCCACACCGGGGACCGGGGCGGGCAGGTCACCGGGCAGGATCGGCGGCAGGTGCTTGGTGCGCACGCCCCACCGGACGAAGTACTGGTCCACGGTCGCCGGGGACAACGCCGTTCCGAGGTCGCGGTGGATCAGCTCGACCACGGCGCGGCGGGTCCACAGCAGGTGCGGCAGCCCGGCCTCGTCCGGCAGACGAGCGGACATGGTGCGCAGCACGGCGAGCTGCTGGGAGTCGTCGAGCGCGAGCCGTTCGCCGGGACGGCGTCCGCGCCGCTGCGGCACGAGCGCCGCCTCGCCGCGCCGCTGGTAGTCGCGGACCCAGTTCCCCACCGTTTTCCGGGAAATCCCGTACATGCGGGCGACGTAGGTGTGCGAGAGGCCGGATTCGCTGGCGGCCACGGCCTGCCGCCGGAGCTTCTCCAGCGCGTCGGCGGGCAGGCTCCTCGCGCCACCGTGCAGCAGGTGAGCGTGGATGTCCATCGGCATCTCCTCGTGGTGTGCGGTGGCGGTGCCGGCTTCCCGACCGCGGCCGGACTACGGCCGGGAGAGTTCGCGGCCCATTGAGGCGCACGGGCGTGTCACCGGCATGCCGCGCTCGTAACGCGGCCATGAC
Organism: Saccharopolyspora flava; assembly: GCF_900116135.1. GTDB lineage: Bacteria > Actinomycetota > Actinomycetes > Mycobacteriales > Pseudonocardiaceae > Saccharopolyspora > Saccharopolyspora flava. The sequence goes on along the minus strand of NZ_FOZX01000005.1, from coordinate 193,605 downwards.
GAAAGGCACATCCCGCATGCCGATTCAGCAGGGCCTCGCGGACGGCGGAGAACTCGCGTGGGAGCTTTGTCCGCACACCCGGGAAGGACCCGCCGATCCCGGAGAAGCGGCCCGTTCGCACCGGTCCCGCGACCGCGGAAACCCGGAGAACGACCCCGTCGCGGTGACGCCCATTCAACTGATCGAGGCGAGCAAAGCACTTCTCCCCCGCACCGGATCCCGAATTTTTGACGCCGCCCGGCACGCCTTCTCCGAACTGCGCGAATCACCTCCGCGACCGGCGTTTCGCCGGGGTGAACGCGTATTTCCGGGGTGGCGTCGCGGTTGGCCGGGGTCGGGACCGGCGTGCCATGATCGGCTCGATCCTGGACCACACCGAGGGGAACGCATGTCGGAGTTGCTGACCGGGCTGGACGAGCGCATCGGTGGGATCCGGGAGCTCTACGAGGACCTGCACCGGAATCCGGAGCTGTCGTTCCAGGAGGTGCGCACCGCCGAGGTGCTGGCGCGGCGGCTGCGCGAGGCCGGGTTCGAGGTCACCACCGGGGTCGGCGGCACCGGGGTCGTCGGGGTGCTGCGCAACGGCGACGAGCCCGGAGTCCTGCTGCGCGCCGACATGGACGCGCTGCCGGTGCGCGAGATCGAGGCGGTCGACTACCGCAGCACCGCCACCGGCACGGGCCCCGACGGCGACGAGACGCCGGTGATGCACGCGTGCGGGCACGACACGCACATGGCGGCGCTGATCGCTGCCGCCGAGCAGCTCGCCGAGCGGCGGGAGCACTGGTCGGGCACGGTGCTGGCGGTGTGCCAGCCCGCCGAGGAGGTCGGCGGCGGTGCGCGGGCGATGCTGGAGGACGGGTTCCTGGAGCGGTTCCCGGCGTTCGACGTGGCGCTGGGCCAGCACATCGCCTCCGCGCCCAGCGAGCACCTGTACGTGCGGCCAGGGACGTTCATGGCGGCGGCCGACAGCCTGCGGGTCACGGTGCACGGCCGGGGCGGGCACGGGGCGCAGCCGCAGGCCACCGTGGATCCGATCGTGATCGCCTCGTCGATCGTGCTGCGGTTGCAGACCGTGGTGGCGCGCGAGATCTCCCCGGAGGAGGTCGCGGTGGTGACGGTGGCCGCGGTGCACGCGGGCTCGAAGGAGAACGTCATCCCCGCCACCGCCGAGCTCAAGCTCAACGTGCGCACCTTCGACCCGGCGGTGCGGGAGACCGTGCTGGAGGCCATCGGCCGCATCGTCCGGCACGAGGCGGCCGCCGCGGGGGCGCCGCGCGAACCCGACATCGAGCCGATCAACTCGTTCCCGCTGCTGGTCAACGACGTGGACGCGGCCCGGCGGATCGGCGCGGCGTTCACCGAGCGGTTCGGGGCGGAGTTCGTGCACGAGCCGCCGGCGAAGGCGGGCAGCGAGGACTTCGGCGCGTTCGGCACCGCGGCCGGGGTGCCGTCGGTGTTCTGGAACTTCGGTGGTTTCGACCCGGCGCACTACCCGGACCCGGCGAAGCCGAACGCGGCGGTGGCCGCGGGTCTGGCGCCGGGAAACCACTCCCCCGAGTTCGTGCCGACGGGCCTGGAGCCGACGTTGCGGCGGGCCGCGGCCGCGATGGTCACCGCGGCCGGTCTGTGGCTGGCGTGAGGTTGTCGAACAGCGCGAGCGCGGCGGCGGTGTTGGACGCCGGGACGTGGTACACGTCGTGCACCCGGTGGATCTCGTCGGCCAGCGCGCCGCGCATGATCAGCCACATGACCAGTTCGAACCCCTCGGACCCGGCCCGGCGGACGTAGTCGGCCCGCGACAGCCCGGCCAGGTGCTCGGGGTCGGTCTGGATCTCCTCGAGGAACATCCGGTCGAACTCGGGGTTGATGAACCCGGCGCGGGATCCGGCCAGCTGGTGGGACATGCCGCCGGTGCCGAAGACCGCGACCGTGGTGTCGCCGGGGTAGCTGCGCAGCGCCCGCCCGAGGGCCTTCCCGAGCGCGTAGCAGCGGGCGGCGGTGGGCTGCGGGTACTGGATGACGTTGACCAGCAACGGGATCACCGCGCACGGCCACGACTCCCCCGGATCCGGGCAGTACACCGACAGCGGGACCGTGCAGCCGTGGTCGACCTCGAGGCCCTGCAACGCGGTCATGTCGAAGCCGTCGTCGACGAGGCTCTCCAGCAGGTGCAGCGACAGGTCCGGGGCGCCGCGCAGGTCGGGAACCGGGCGGCGGCCGAAACCCTCGTCGGCGACCGGGTAGGTCTCAGCGGTGCCGAGCGCGAAGGTCGGCACCACGTCGAGGTCGAGGGCGTTGGCGTGGTCGTTGTAGATCACCAGCGCCACGTCCGGGGTGCGCCCGGCCATCCACTCGCGGGCCGGCCGGTAGCCGTCGAAGAGCGGTTTCCAGTACGGGTCCCGGGTCCTGCCGCCGTCCATCGCGGCGCCGATGGAGGGCACGTGCGAGGTCGCCAGACCCCAGATCACCTCAGCCATCGGTCCGCCCTCCCGCGCGCATCATCGCCACGAACTCCTCCTCGGTCATGCCGGTGAACACCCCGCCGAGGTACTGCATGGACCGCCCGTCGACCATCGCGAGCTTGAAGACGTAGAAGATGCTGCCGCCCTCGTCGCACAGCCCGCGCCAGTCCCGGTCGAGGACCGCGCGGCGCTGGGCGTCGCTGAGCCCGAACTCCGCGCAGTAGGCGGCCTCGTCGGCGAGGAACCGCTCCCGGGCGGCCGGATCGCGGAAGGTCATGAGCATCTTGTTGAGCCGGTAGCCGCGGCGTCCCGCGCGGCCGTCGAAGACGTAGGTGCCGGGGATGTCCTCCACTCACGCCTCCTGCGGGTGGGTGGCCAGCGCCTCGACGGTGACGTCGAGCCACGGCGCCATCGGCAGCGACATCAGCGCCTCGTGCAGCCGCGCCGGATCGTCCGCCTCGTAGAGGCCGACGGTGGCGTTGCGGCCGGGCACCCGCCACAGGCGCTTGAGCACGCCCTGCTCGCGCAGCTGCATCGCGCGCGCCCGCTCGGCCGCGCGCAGCTCGGCGCGACGCTGCTCGGGCGTGTCGGGCGGCAGCCGGTTCTCGGAGCGGACCAGGAACTCCACGAGCACCTCCTGGGGACTGTGCGGGATCTCCTCGGGGCGAGATCAGCTCTCGACGAGGTCGAGCAGGGTCGCGGCGAGCTCGCCGGGGGCGGTGACCATGGCTTCGTGGCCGGTCTTGAGCTCGTGCACCGGCCAGCCGCGGGCGTGCGCGCGGGCGGCGTGGGCGCGGAACACCCGCATCCAGTCGACGCATTCGACGAACGCGGCGGGCACCTCGGATCCGGCGCCGGTCAGGTGCAGCGGGTCGGTGTAGGTCTTCCAGGGGTGCGCGGTGAGCTTCGGGGTGAGCCAGTCGAGGTCCTCGGGCCTGCTCACGCCGAGCACCGCCAGCGAGCGGGGCGGCACCAGCCAGCCGAACCCGTCGTCGGCCGCCGACGACGCCCAGTGGTGGCGCACCTGCTCGGGCAGCAGGTCGGCGGCGGCTTCGCCGTCGGAGCCGACGAAGGCGTCCAGGTACACCCGGCGGGCGATGACGTCGGGCCTGCGGTCGGTGACGGCGGTGACGAGCTGGCCCGCGTAGCTGTGCCCGACCAGCACCACCTCGCGCAGCCCCAGCACGTCGAGGTGGCGGACGAGGTCGTCGGTGTGGGTGTCGAGCCCGACCTGCGGCGAGAGCAGGTGGGAGCGCTCGGAGAGCCCGGTCAGCGTCGGCGCGTGCACCTCGTGCCCGGCCTCGCGCAGCAGCGGCGCCACCCGGTCCCAGCACCAGCCGCCGTGCCACGCCCCGTGCACCAGCACGAAAGTCTCAGCCATGTCCGGTGTTCCACCCCTGCCGCGTCGGTGATCTCCGCACCCGAACCTACGAACCCGGCGCCACCGGCAGATCCGACCGTTGACGCCTCGCGGCTACGTCATCCGTCGCGGGGTCATCCGTCGCGGGCGTCAGCCGGGTGCGGCGACCAGGCCTTCGCGGATGGCCAGCAGGGCGGCCTGGGTGCGGGAGGCCAGCTGCAGCTTGCCGAGCAGGTTGGAGACGTGGGTGCGGGCGGTGCGTTCGCTGATGACCAGCTGCTCGGCGATCTCCCGGTTGCACAGGCCCTGGGCGACGAGCACGAGGATCTCGCGCTCGCGCCCGGTCAGCGACGTCAGCCCGGTGCGGGGCGCGGCCATGCGGCGGGCCAGCAGCCGGGCCACGGCGGAGTCGAGGTGGACCTCGCCGGTGGCGGCGGCGCGGATGGCGGTGGCGACCTCGTCGGGGTCGGCGTCCTTGAGGACGTAGCCCGCGGCCCCGGCGGTGAGCGCGGCGTGGACGCGCTCGGCCTCGCCGAAGCTGGTCAGCACCACCACCTTCACCTCCGGGTGGGCGCGGGCGATCTGCCGGGTGGCCTCGACCCCGTCCAGCCGCGGCATCTGCAGGTCCATGAGCACGACCTCGGGCATCCGGTCGCCGGTGACCTGCCGCTCCTTGAGGCGCGCCACCGCTTCCCGGCCGTCGGCGGCCTCGCCCAGCATCTCCATCTCGGGTTCGGAGTCCAGGTAGGCGCGCAGGCCTCGGCGGACGATCGCGTGGTCGTCGACCACCAGCACTCCCACCGCGTCGGTGGTGATCATCGGTTCCCTCCGTCCTGCTCGTCGGGTCGCGGGGCGGGCAGAACGACGTCGACCGCCCATCCCCCACCGGGTTCCGCACCTGCGGACAGACCGCCGCGCCAGCGCTCGGCGCGTTCGCGCATCGACACCAGGCCGAGGTTCGCGCCGCCGGCCGCGGCGGGTCCGCCGACGCCGTCGTCGCTGACGCGCACCCGCAGGCCGCCGTCGCGGCCCCGGCCGAACTCGATGTCGGCGCGGGAGGCGCGGGCGTGCTTGACGACGTTGTGCAGGGCCTCCTGGACGATGCGGTAGAGGTCCTCGGCGACGTCGACGCCCAGGTCGGGTTCGGGGTCGGGTGCGCGCACCTCGACGACGAGTCCGGTGCGGGCCTCCACCCCGGCGGCGTGCGCGCGCACCGCGTCGACCAGCCCGCGATCGGCGAGGTCGAGCGGGTGCAGCTCGAAGACGAGGCCGCGCAGGTCGGCCAGCGCGGTGCGCGCCAGCCCGACCATCTCCTCCACCCCGTCGCGCAGCTCCCCGCCGGTGTCGCGCAGGCGGGAGCGCAGCGCGCGGGCCTGCATGCCCATCGAGAACAGCTGCTGCACCACGGAATCGTGCAGGTCGCGGGCGAGCTTGCGGCGCTCCTCCATCTGCGCGCGGGACCGGGTCTGCGCCAGCAGCGACGCGGTCTCGATGGCCACCGCCGCGTGGTCGGCCATCGCCGACAGGAACGCCAGCGAGCTCGGCCCGGGGTCGTCGCCGGGCACGTAGTAGGCGTTGAGGACGCCGAGCGTCCGGCCGCGCACCACCAGCGGCATGGACACGAACCCGTCCCACTCGGGTTCTGCCATGATCTTCTTCAGCGGCGCCCAGCGCGGGTCGGTCATGATCACCGGTTTGCGGTGCGGCACCACCACCGGCCTGCGCTGTTCGAGCGCGTCGATGAACCGCACGTCGGCGCCGAGCCTGCGGCACTCGCTGAGCCGGTCGGTGAACCCGGTGGTGTCGCCGAACCCGGCCATGCCGACCACCCGCAGCTCGTCGCGGGGGTGCTCGATGGTCATGATCTGGACGGCGGCGATGTTGCCGGTCGTCCACACCTCGCGCGCCATCGCTTCCAGGGTGGTGCGCAGCGAACCGGAGTCGGCGACGCTGGCGGCGGCGCGGGTGATCGCCGAGAGCCGCTTCTGCTCGCGCAGCGTCTCGGTGATGTCGGTGAACCACACGGCGGTTCGCCCGTCGGGCAGCGCGGAGGTCCGGTACTCCAGGTGCAGCCTGCGCCCGTCGCCGCCCTGCCACTCGGTCTGCCTGCGCGCGTCCGAGCAGGCGCGGCCGGTGTCGAACGGCGCCCGACGGCCGTGCAGCGCCTCGTCGCCGAGGATGCGGTGCCCGGCGGCGTTGACCTCGTCGAAGCGGCCGTCGGTGTCGAGGACGGCCAGCCCGTCGGCAAAGACGTCCACCAGCGCGCGCAACGGCGACCCGGCGGTGCCGGTCTCGCGCACGAGCGGTCGCATCCAGCCTCCTCGCCGTCGCCCCCTTCGAATCCAAGACCCTCCGAACGGGTCGGGGCAACCGCCCGTTTGCCCGGCGGAAGCGGGGATTCAGCCGGTCGGCGCGGTGCGCACGCGCAGCCCGAGGACGGTGACCAGGGTGATCGCGCACAGCGCGGTGAGGTAGAGCGCCAGCGGCGCCGACGAGCCGGTCGCGGCGTAGAGCGAGGTGGCGACGATCGGCGTCAGCGCACCGCCGATCATGCCGCCCATCTGGTAGGCGATCGAGATGCCGCTGTAGCGGAATCGGGCGTCGAAGAGCTCGGTGAACAGCCCGCCCTGGGCTCCGGCCATGATGCCCTGGACGATCGCCGCGACAAAGAACGCGAGCCCGGCCGCGCCCCAGTGCCCGGTGTCGACGAGCGCGAACATCGGGAACGGCCAGATCACGGCGGTCAGCGCGCCCAGCACGTAGATCCGCTTGGCGCCGAAGCGGTCGGCGGCCAGGCCCGCGACGACGATCGCGGCGATCCACACCAGCGTCGAGGCCAGGATCAGGGCGAGCAGCGTGGGCCGGGCGAACCCGGCGGCCTGGGTGCCGTAGTTGAGCATGTAGACGATCACCATGTACCCGGTGGCCGGCGGGGCGATCGAGGCCAGGCAGGCCAGCGCGAGGTTGCGGGGCTCGGTGCGCACCAGTTCACCGAAGGGCATCCGGCTCACGCCTTCTCGCTGCTTGACCTGCGCGAAGTCGCGGGTGTCGGCCAGCCGGGCGCGCACCAGGACGCCGACGAGGATGAGCAGGACGCTCAGCAGGAACGGGATGCGCCAGCCCCAGCTGAGGAAGCTCGCGTCGGGCAGCCCGGACACCGCCAGGAACGCCAGGTTCGAGGTGAGCACGCCGATCGGCACGCCGAACTGGGCGAAGCTGCCGTAGAAGGCGCGCTGCGCGGGCCGGGCGTGCTCGGTGGCGATGAGCACCGCGCCGCCCCACTCCCCGCCGACGGCCAGGCCCTGCAGCAGCCGAAGCCCGACCAGCAGCAGCGGGGCGCCGATCCCGATGGCGGCGTAGGTGGGCAGCAGGCCGATGCAGAAGGTCGCGCCACCGGTGATCACCAGGGTGATGACCAGCATGGACTTGCGCCCGATGCGGTCGCCGAAGTGACCGAACAGCGCGGCGCCGAGCGGGCGGGCGATGAAGCCCATCGCGAAGGTGCCGAACGCGGCGATGGTGCCCGCGGCGGTCGAGAACTGCGGGTAGAACAGCGTCCCGAAGACCAGCGCGGCGGCGGTGCCGAAGATGTAGTAGTCGTACCACTCGATCGAGGTGCCGACGAGGCTCGCGGTGAGGATCGTGCGTCGGGACGGGCCGGTTCGGGTCTCGGTTTCTGCCACGGTGCGCACTCCTTCGGATGCGGATGGGCCGAGGGCAGTCCAGCGCCTGCGTGGCCGGACCACCACCGCCATCCCAGTGGTTCCGGACATCTCGGGCTCGGGTCGGACGTCTCGACGCGAATCGGTCATCCGTCGCTTGACGGGCGTTGCGCCGGGGGCCGAGCGGTTATGTTCGGGGCGGACGGACCGGACGAGCGGAGGAGCACCGGATGTCGCAGCGAACCGTGATCGGCGTGCTGGGCCTGGGCGAGGCCGGCGGCGCGTTCAGCGCCGACCTGGCGGCGGCGGGCGCGCAGGTGCGCGGCTACGACCCGGCGGTTCCGGCCGGGCCCGGCCTCGTCGCGGCGAGCAGCGAGGCCGAGGCCGCGACCGGCGCGGACCTGGTGCTCAGCGTGAACCGCTCGGCCGTCGCCGTCGAGGTGCTGGAGGCCGGGATCGGTGCTCTGCCGGAGGGCGCGGTGTGGGCGGACCTCAACACGGCGTCCCCGGCGAAGAAGCAGCGGCTCGCCGAGATCGCCGAGCGGCGCGGGATCGCCTTCGCCGACGTGGCGATCATGGCTCCGGTGCCCGAGCCCCGGCTGCGGGTGCCGATGCTGGTCAGCGGCCCGGGCACGGCGCGATTCGCCGAGCTGCTGGGCCCTTTCGGCGCTCAGGTGGAGGTGCTCGACGGGCCACCCGGCCTGGCGGCGACGCGGAAGCTGCTGCGCAGCGTGTACTTCAAGGGCATGGCCGCCTCGATCGTGGAGGCGCTGGAGGCCGCGCGGGCGGCGGGTTTCGAGGAGCTGCTGCGCGAGAACATCGTCGCCGACCTCACCAGGGCCGGTGAGTCCACTGTGGAGCGCATCGTCTCCGGCACCTACCGGCACGCGGTGCGCCGCACCGACGAGATGACCGCCGCCACCGAGATGCTCACCGACCTCGGCATCACGCCGAACATGGCCGCAGGAAGCCGAGACCTGCACGCCCGTCTGAGCGAGAAATAAGTTCTCCGCTGAGGGATTGACACCCGCTAAGCCAGAGGCATTCCGCGGCGCATTCGGATTCGCAGGTCCCAGAGGGCGACGTTGAAGGGGAAGCGGCGCAGCGGTTTCGGGGTCAGCTTCTGGGCCGTGGCCAGCGCCGCGATGATGCGGTCGAAGCGGGCCTGGTCGCGGTCGGTCCAGGGCAGGCGCATCTCCTCGCGGAAGCGCGGCGGCAGGAATCCGGTGGTCATGAACAGGTTGAAGCCGCCGAACGCGGTGCTGAGCGGGGCCGGCAGGAACTTCAGCGCGGCCACGTCGTGCAGGAAGTCGCGGACGGTGTCGTCGATGTGGACGTGGTCGAGCTGCTCGTTCCAGTAGCGCTCGAACTCGGCGCGGTCGGCGGGCCACATGTCCTCGCGCACCTGCAGCGTGGTGCCCAGCGCGGCCGAGTCGCGGTAGAGCTCCTCCAGCACCTCGGGGTCGGTGACGTCGCCGATCAGGCGGTGCAGGTCCTCGACCCCCTTGTACAGGCAGGCCGCGACCCACAGCTGCAGCTCGGGGTCGAAGGCGTTGTAGGACACCGGGCTGCGCTCGGTGGAGCGGACCTGGGCGTGCTGCCGGTTGACCGCGCGGCGGAAGGCGGCGCGCTCCTCGTCGCTGCCCAGCAGCGCGACGGCCAGGTAGGTGATGGTGGTGCGGGTGCGCTTGACCGGGCGCTTGAACAGGTTGCCGCTGTCGACGCGGCTCTCCACCACGCCGTGACCGACGCCGGGCCTGCTGAGCTGCATGATCACGTTCGCGGCTCCGGCCAGCAGTCCCGCACCGAGCACCGAGTCGTCCGCACCACCGGCCATCGCAGGACCTCCCGGGACGAGATCTGGGAACAGTCGTTATCAAATCCATGAGACGAGTAGCCGCACGAGATGTCAAGATGGTCGGGTGGCCACCACACCTCTGCGCGTCTACGGCGGCGTGACGGGCTCGGACCGCCAGGCCGAGCGCCGCGCCCTGCTCCTCGAAGCCGGGCTGGAGCTGCTCGGCTCCCCCGACGGCGATCCGAGCCTGACCGTGCGCGGGGTGTGCCGCCAGGCCGGGCTGGCCAACCGGTACTTCTACGAGAGCTTCACCGATCGCGACGAGCTGGCCACCGCCGTCTACGACCACGTGGTCAACGAGATCGCCGCCACCGCCCTGGACGCCGTGACCGCCGTGGAGGACCCGCGCCTGAAGGTGCGCACCGGGCTGGCGACGATCGTGCGGCTCATCGCCGAGGACCCGCGGCGCGGGCGGCTGCTGTTCTCCCCGTTCCTGGCGGGCACCCCGCTGACGCACCGGCGCACCGAGTCCACCCGGCTGTTCACCCGGTTGCTGGGGACCCAGGCCCGCCAGGTCTACGGCGTGCAGGGCGGTGCGCGGCTGGAGCTGCTGTCGAGCTTCCTGGTCGGCGGGCTGGCGCAGACGCTGACCGCGTGGCTGGACGGCGATCTGACGGCCTCCGAGGAGGAGATCGTCGAGTGGTGCGCCGAGATCTTCCTGGCCACCTCGGACTTCCCGGATTGACCTGACCCAGCAGCCGCGAGACGGGAGACGCACCGTGACATTGACCGATCGGATCACCGAGGCCGTGGCCGCGCCGCGCACCGACGACGCCTTCGACGCCCACGCCGAGTTCGCCGAGGTGCTGGCCGGGATCGGGATGAGCCCGTCGGACACCGGCGGCGAGGTCCGGTTCCTGGGCGCGGATCCGGTGGTGCCCAGCACGCTGCGGCTCGGTGGCGCGGCGGCGATCACCCTGGCGGCGAAGTCGGCGGCGATCGCGCGGTTGTGGCGGCATCGCGGAGGCGAGGGGCAGGACATCGAGACCGACCTGCGGGTCGCGCCGCACCGGCTGTGCCCGTTCTACGACCGCAGGTGGGAGCTGCTCAACGGCTATCCGGGTGCCGGGGATTCCAACCAGGCCTTGGGTTTCCGCTTCTACCCCACCGCCGACGAGCGGTGGGTGATGCCGCTCAACCCGTACCCGAAGATCAAGGCCGGGGCGCAGCGGCTGCTCGACGTGCCGGAGGACTCGAAGTCGGTGGCCGCGGCCATCGCCCGGTGGAAGGGCCGCGACCTCGAGGAGGCCGGCGCGGAGGCCGGTGTGGTGATGCCGATGCTGCGCAGCGCCGAGGAGATGCTGGCCGAGCCGCAGTACCGGGACCACTTCGCCGCGATGCCGCTGGTGGAGATCGAGCGCATCGGCGACGCCGAGCCCGAGCCGCTGCCGCCGGGCGTCGACCAGCCGCTGTCGGGCGTGCGGGCGCTGGGCATGGGCCACGTCATCGCGGGCGCGGGCACCGGCCGGGCGCTGGCGCTGCACGGTGCGGACGTGCTGAACCTGTGGCGGCCGGGCGAGTTCGAGCACGAGGGCGCCTACATGAGCGCCAACGTCGGGGTGCGCTCGGCGACGGTGGATCCGCGCGCGCACCAGTCCGCGGTGACCGAGCTGCTGGCGGGCGCGGACGTGTTCTACGCCAACCGGCGTCCCGGCTACCTGGCCTCGATCGGGCTGTCGCCGGAGGAGGCGGCGCAGCTGCGGCCGGGGATCGTGCACGCGACGACGACGCTCAACGGCGAGCGCGGGCCGTGGGCCGACCGGGTCGGCTTCGACCAGACGGCGGGCAGCCTCGTCGGGATGATGAACCTGGAGGGCGACGGGACCACGCCGAGGCTCTCGCCGATCCTGGTGGTCAACGACTACATCGTGTCCTGGCTGCTCACCGCCGGAATCGTCGCGGCCCTGACGCGCCGCGCCACCGAGGGCGGCAGCTGGCGGGTGCACGTCTCCCTGACCCGCGCAGCCCTGTGGATCCTGAGCCTGGGCGTCTTCGACCGCGACTACGCCACCGAAATCGCCGGCCACGGCGAACAACACCGCTACCTCGACCCCGAAACCTTCACCGCAGACACACCCCTCGGCCACTACCAGGGCGTCACGGACCAAGTCCGCATGTCGGCAACCCCAGGCCACTACAACCACGTCCTCCTCCCCCGAGGCGCCTCCCGCCCGGAGTGGCTCTAGAACGTTTCGAAACGGACGCGACAAAAGCGACCCAAGCTTCGGTAGAGGCGACCCACGACGGGGACGTTTCGCAACGAACGCGACTAAAGCGACCCGAGCTTTGGTAGACGCGACCCACTACGGGTACGTTTCGAAAGGAACGCGACCAAGGCGACCCAAGCTTTGGTAGACGCGCCCCGCTACGGGTACGTTTCGCAACGAACGCGACCAAGACGACCCAAGCTTTGGTAGACGCGACCCACTACGGATACGTTTCGAAAGGCAGTGACAATTTCTTCTGAAATTGGCAGATCGCACAACGCAAGAGAAGCACGAAACGAAGCCAATTTC
>NZ_FOZX01000005.1:0-181584 GCF_900116135.1 Saccharopolyspora flava | reverse complement strand
GAAATTGGCTTCGTTTCGTGCTTCTCTTGCGTTGTGCGATCTGCCAATTTCAGAAGAAATTGTCACTGCCTTTCGAAACGTATCCGTAGTGGGTCGCGTCTACCAAAGCTTGGGTCGCCTTAATCGCGTTCCCTTGCGAAACGTACCCGTAGCGGGGCGCGTCTACCAAAGCTTGGGTCGCCTTGGTCGCGTTCCCTCGCGAAACGTACCCGTAGTGGGTCGCGTCTACTGAAGCTTGGGTCATCCTGGTCGCGTTTCTTGCGGAACGTGGCCCTAGGTGATCAGGCTCGGTAGGTAGGTGGCTGTTTCGGGGAAAGCGATCATGAGGAGGATGAGGGCGAATTCGATGGCGAGGTATGGGGCGATGCCTCGGAAGATCTCGGCCAGGTCGAGTTCGGGGACTACCGACTTCATCGTGTAGAGGTTCAGGCCCACCGGTGGGGTGATCACCGCCATCTCCAGGTTGACCACCAGCAGGACGCCGAACCACAGCGGGTCGAAGCCGAGTTCCTCGATCGCCGGTGCCAGGATCGGGGTGACCACCAGCAGCAGCGAGGCGGCGTCGACCAGGCAGCCCAGCAACAGCAGCACGACCATGATGCCGATCAGCACCACGTAGGGGTGCACGTCGAGGCCGACGACGAAGTCGGTGAGCGTCTCGGGAACCCGCGCCACGACGAGCGTCTGGGTGAACACGAACGCCGAGCCGACGATCGCCAGCATCGCCGCCGAGACCGTCGCGGTGGAGGCGAAGATGAGCTTGAGGTTGGTCCACCCCAGCTTCCGGTACACCACGCCGGTCATGGCCAGCGCCAGCAGCGCTCCGATCGCCGCGGCCTCGGTGGGCGTGGCGAACCCGGTGTAGATCGATCCCAGCACCAGCGCGATGAGCACCAGCGCCGGGCTGATCTTGCCGAGCGCGACCCAGCGCTCGCGCCACCCGAAGCTCTCCCCGTCGCGCGGCGCGCTGTTCGGATCGAGCTTCGCCCGCACCACGACGTAGCCGATCATGAGCGCCGCGAGCAGCAGGCCGGGCACGATGCCGCCGGCGAACAGCGACGCGACGCTCTCCCCGGTCACCGAGGCGTAGAGGATGAACATCAGGCTCGGCGGGATGAGCATCGCCAGCGCCCCGGACGCGGCCACCGATCCCGCGGCGAAACCGGGTTTGTAGCCGCGGGAGAGCATCTCGGGCACGGCCATCCGCCCGATCAGCGCCACCGAGGAGATGCTGACCCCGGACATCGCGCCGAACAGCGTCGAGGACGCGATCGCCGAGGCCCCGAGCCCGCCGGGCACGCGGGTGAACCAGCGGTGCGCGGCCCCGAAGAGGTCCCGGCCGAGCCCGGTGACGGCCAGCGCCTCGCCGAGCAGGATGTAGAGCGGCGCGGCGACCAGCGCGTACTCCTGCAGCTGGGCGCCCATCGCCAGCGGCACGAGCTTGAGCCCGTCGAACCCGGACAGGCACAGCAGACCGGCGATGCCGGAGACCGACAGGGCGATGAAGATCGGCGTGCGCGCGGCGATGAGCACCAGCAGCAGCACGACCGCCAGCGCCACGACCAGGCCGTGGGAGAGGATCACGCGGGGTCTCCGTCCTCGGTGTCGGGGGCGCCGGCGGTGGTCGCGGCGAGTTCGGGTTCGGCGTGCGGCGGGAACAGCAGCGCCACGACGAGCAGCAGCGCCCCGGAGATCCCGAGGATCGCATCCGGTATCCACAGCGGGACGTTGAACGTCCCGGACCCGGTGAGCCCGTGCCCGTAGGACACCGCCGCGGCGTGAAAACCGGTGGCGGCCAGCACGATTCCCAGCAGCGCGGCGGCCGCGGCGGTCACCGCGTCGGCGATCCGGCGCAGCCCGGGCGGCAGCGCGCGGTGCACCAGGTCCATCGAGATGTGGTGGCCGGTGGCGTATAGGTGCGGGATCGCCAGCACGGTCACGGCCAGCACGGCGCTGGAGTTGAGCGGGTAGGCCCAGTCGGTGGGCGCGCGGAAGGCGTAGCGGGCGATGACGTCGTAGCTGATCGTCAGCATCATCAGCCCGACGGTGAGCATCGCCAGCGCCGCCATCGACCGGGTGCCGATGAGCGCGAGGCGTCGGAGGTGGTTGAGCATGCTGGCTCCTCAGGCGTCGCGGATCAGCTCGAGGGCCCGCTGCGCGGCGGCCGGATCGCCCAGCAGGGAGCTCCAGCGCCGGTGCACGGCGGACACGGCGTCGCGGAAGGGGCGCAGCTGCGCCTCGTCGAGTTCGATCAGCTCCACACCGGCGTCGCGCACGGCGGGCAGGTACTTGGTGCGGTGGACGTCGAGGAGGGTGGCGGTGCCGTCGTGGAAGAGCACGCGCCCGGCCTCGTCGAGGGCGCGCTGCTGGTGCGGCGGCAGCGCGGCGTAGAAGTCCTGGCGGCAGTAGGCGTCGACGGTGTAGGCGCCGAAGTGGGCGGCGGTGCCGTAGCGCAGGATCTCGTGCAGGTCGCGGGAGACGACGGTGCCGAGGTAGCTCATCATCCCGTCGATCGTGCCGCGCTCCAGCGCCTGGTAGAGCTCGGCGGAGCCGAGGAAGACCGGTGCGCCGCCGAGGGCTTTGACGGTTTCGCCCTCGATCTCGCCCGCCACCCGCAGCCGCAGTCCGCGCACGTCCTCGGGCGTGCGGATGGGTTTGTCGATGGTCCAGAGGTATTCGAACCCGGTGGCCATGCCGCCGAGCATCCGCATGTTCTGGCCGGTCAGCCGCTCGTTGATCAGCGCCGAGACCGGGCTGGTGGGGTCGCAGGCGCGCAGGTAGCGGTCGAAGTGCTCGGTGGTGAAGGGAAGTTCGAGCGAGCCGAGGATCGGGAAGCTCGACGAGACGTAGGAGCTGGTCTGCAGGACCACGTCGGCGACGCCGTTGAGCAGGCCGGGCACGAGTTGTTCGGCGCCGAGCAGCTGCCCGGAGGGGAACACGTCGAAGTCGAACCCGCCGAGACCGCGTGCGGTGTCGAGGAATCGCTCGACGCCCGGGTAGAGGTCGTCGTAGGAGGTGGTGAGGTAGGTGGCGGCGACCGGCCGGTGGGCGCCGGGCGCACAGCCGGTGAGGGCGAGCGCGCCGAGCCCGCCGGCCGCGGCGAGGAAGTTCCGCCTGGGCATCGCGTTGTTCGAGCGACGCGGGGGTGGTGCTGAGATCCCCTGGTCGTTCACCGGCGAACTCCCTTCACGCTTGAGCCGCGGAAGGTTCGCACCGCGAACGGCCGTTCGCCAAGTTGATCTTCCCGCTGAGCGGAAGGATCATACCCGGGAGGTCAGGCCGGTGGCGTGGTGTAGCGCGTGACGAGGTCCTGCCAGGCGGCGTCGAGCCGGTCCAGCGGGAAGCCGCGCTGGGTGACGAGGTGGTGCAGCAGCGGCGTGTCGATGGAGGCCAGCAGCGTCTCGGCGGCGAGTTCGACGTCGGCGGCGGCCTCGGTCTGCCGCAGCAGGATCGCCAGGTGTGCGCGGCGCAGCCCGCGCGCGGGCACCTGGCAGCGACGTTCCACCGGCGGCTGGGCGGCCAGGTAGAGCTCGATGTGGTCGAGCTCGTGGCGCATCACGGCCGGGCCGAAGGCGCGCAGCCGTTCCAGGGCGGGTGCTTCGGGGCCGAGGGGCGGCGGGCCGGACAGGAAGGCGTGCTGGAGCCGCTGCTCCTCGTGGTCGAGCAGGGCGAGCAGCAGGCCGTTGCGGTCGCCGAAGCGCCGGAACACGGTGCCCTTGCCGACCTCGGCCTCGGCGGCGACGGCGTCCATGGTGAGGTTGGCCGCGCCGCAGCGGGCGGCCAGGCGGGCGGCGGCGTCGAGCAGCTTGGCGCGGTTGCGCGCGGCGTCGGCGCGCGGCTTGCGGCCCGCGTCGACGGGCGTGACCTCGAACTCGGCGGGCCCGGCCAGGGCGTCACCGGTCGGCCCGATGCCGGGGATGCCACCACTCATGCGCACAGCGTAACGCCTCCCACACCGAACTGGACCCCGGTCCGCTTCGGTGGTAGAAATGCAATCGGACCACGGTCCGCTTGTTCCTCACCATACTCCTCACCTGGAGAGATACCAATGTCCGTCAAGATCCTCGCGCTCGTCGGCAGCCTCCGTTCCGGTTCGCACAACCGCCAGCTCGCCGAGGCCGCCCGCACCCTCGCTCCCGGTGACGTCGAGATCGAGATCTTCGACGGTCTCGGCGACCTGCCCTTCTACAACGAGGACATCGACACCGAGGCCGACGTGCCCGCGCCCGCCACCAAGCTGCGCGACGCCGCCAACGCCGCCGACGCGTTCCTGCTGTTCGCGCCGGAGTACAACGGCACCATCCCGGCCGTGCTCAAGAACGCCATCGACTGGCTGTCCCGCCCGTTCGGCGCCGGCGCTCTGTCGGGCAAGCCCACCGCCGTGATCGGCACCGCCTTCGGCCAGTACGGCGGCGTCTGGGCGCAGGACGAGACCCGCAAGTCCGCCGGCATCGCCGGTGCCTCGATCGTCGACGAGGTCAAGCTGAGCATCCCCGGCTCGATGACCCGCTTCGCCGAGACCCACCCGGCCGACGACCCCGAGGTCGCCGAGCAGCTGACCGCGGCGCTGGGCAAGCTCCAGGCCAACATCAGCGCGTGAGCCCCACCGGCGGCGGCGCGGAGGAGAGGGCCGTACCGCCGCCGGTGTCCCCGGCGTTAACGTTGCTGCGTGGCTGGAACGAACTGGGCGAAGAACCTCACCTACCGGGCGCAGCGGCTGCACCGCCCGAGCAGCGTCGACGAGGTGCGGCGGATCGTCGCCGGATCCGAGCGGGTCAAGGTGCTGGGATCGCGGCACTGCTTCAACGACATCGCCGACACCCCCGGCGACCACCTCTCCCTCGACGCCCTTCCGGCCGAGGTCGAGATCGACGGTGACGTGGTGTGGGTGCCCGGCGGGATGCGCTACGGCGAGCTCGCCGCTCAGCTGGCCGACTCCGGCCTGGCGCTGCACAACATGGCCTCGCTGCCGCACATCACCGTCGTCGGGGCGACCGCCACCGGCACCCACGGTTCGGGCGTGGGCAACCCGTCGCTGAGCGCGGCGGTGGCCGGGCTCGACGTGGTGCGCGCCGACGGCGAGCTCGTGCGGCTGCGGCCCAGTGACCCGGACTTCCCCGGTTCCGTGGTGCACCTGGGCGCGCTGGGCGTGGTGACCCGCATCGGCCTGCGCGTGCAGCCGACCTTCGACGTGGCCACGACCGTGCACCTGGGGCTGGGCTGGGATGCGCTGCTGGGCGAGTTCGAGGCGGTCACCTCCGCGGCCTACAGCGTCAGCGTGTTCACCGACTTCGACGAGGTCATCCAGGTGTGGGCGAAGGCCCGCGTCGGCGACGAGCGCCGCGAGGACCTCTTCGGCGCCCACCCCGCCGAGGCGCCCACGCACATGCTGCGCGACACCGGCATCGACAACCTCACCGAGCAGCTGGGCGTCGCGGGCCCGTGGCACGACCGGTTGCCGCACTTCAAGGCCGGTTTCACCCCGAGCAACGGCGACGAGCTGCAGAGCGAGTACTTCGTGCCCGCCGAGCACGGGGGCGCCGCGCTGGCGGCGTTGCGGCCGCTGGCCGACAAGATGGCGCCGCTGCTGCAGATCAGCGAGGTCCGCACGATCGCCGCCGACGAGTTGTGGCTGAGCCCGGCACACGGCGCGGACTCGGTGGCCTTCCACTTCACCTGGCTGCCGCAGCAGGCGGCGGTGGAGGCGCTGCTGCCCGACATCGAGGCGGCCCTGGAGCCCTTCGGCGGCCGTCCGCACTGGGGCAAGCTGTTCACCACCGAACCGGCCGACCTGGACCTGCTGTACCCGAAGCTGGCCGATTTCCGGTCGCTGGCGCGGCGTTTCGACCCGGACGGCAAGTTCACCAACGACTTCCTCGCGCGCACGATCGGGCTCTGATGGCCGCGCGGCGCGGCAGGCCGTGCGGGCCGACCGGCCCGGTGGTGCGCCGCGCGCTGCAGCTGCTCGACGCGTTCTCCGCCGAGCGCACGGCGATGACGCTGAGCGAACTGGCCCGCCACACGGGCCTGCCCGCCTCGACGACGTACCGGATGCTGGGCGATCTGGTCGAGTGGGGCGCTCTGGAGCGCGGCGAGGACGGCGCCTACCGGATCGGGCTGCGCCTGTGGGAGCTCGGGTCGCTGGCCCCGCGCGGTCTCGGTCTGCGGGAGCTGGCGCTGCCGACGATGGAAGATCTCTCGGCGGTGACCAGGGAGAACGTGCAGCTGGCGATCCGCGAGGGCACCGAGGTGGTGTTCGTCGAGCGGATCGCGGGCAGCGGTGCCGTGCCGGTGCGCACCCGGGTGGGCGGCCGGTTCGCGATGACCGCCACGGGTGTGGGTCTGGTGCTGCTCGCGCACGCACCGGCCGAGGTGCAGGCCGAGGTGCTCGGCGGGGAGATCCCGCGCTTCACCGACCACACCGTGACCGATCCGGTGGTGCTGCGGCGGATGCTGGCCGAGACGCGGGCCTGCGGTTTCGCGGTGAGCGACCGGCAGGTCACCGCCGACGCGCTGTCGGTGGCGGCGCCGGTGATCGACCCGCGCGGCGAGGTGGCGGCCGCGGTGTCGCTGGTGGTGCGGCACGGCACCGCCACCCCGCACTCGCTGAGCGCGCTGGTGCGCGCGAGCGCCCGGGCGATCTCACGAGCCCTGGGCTGATTTACGGTTTTCAGGTTTACTGTCAAGATCAACAGGATTTAGTGTGGGCGACGACCTCGTCGTGACAGGAGCCCCACCATCGACACCACCTGCCTGACCCGCGAGAACCTCGAGCACCGCGTCGAGTGGACGCCCGGCGGGATGCGGGCGCTGTGCCGTTGCGGTGCCGAGCGCGAGTTCACCTCGGCGGCGCCGATGTGGGACTGGCTGCTGGCCCACCCCCACCTGCGCGATCAGGGCACGATCGAGTCCACGTAGCCGCCGTCGACGCGGACCGCGGCGCCGGTGGTCGCCGAGGCCAGCGGGGAGGCCAGGTAGACGACCATGTTGGCGATCTCCTCGGGTTCGATGAGCCGCTGCAGCAGCGACTGCGGCCGGTGCTCGCGCATGAACTGCCGCTGCGCCTGGTCCCAGGGCAGCGAGGAGTCGACCATCTCGTAGACGAACTTCTCGACGCCGCCGGTGTGGGTGGGTCCGGCGATCACCGAGTTGACCGTCACCCCGGTTCCGGCGGCTTCCTTGGCGAACCCGCGCGAGGCGGCCAGCAGGGCGGTCTTGGACATGCCGTAGTGGATCATCTCGGCGGGGATGACCACGGCGGAGTCGCTGGCGATGTACTGGATGCGGCCCCAGCCCCGCTCGACCATGCCGGGCAGGTAGGCGCGGGTGAGGCGCAGTCCGGCGAGCACGTTGACCTCGAAGTAGCGGCGCCAGTCGTCGTCGGTGATCTCCATGGCCGGCTGGGCGCCGAAGATGCCGAGGTTGTTGACCAGCACGTCGACCTGCGGCAGCGCTTCCAGCAGTCCGGCCGTGCCGTCCTCGGTGGTCACGTCGGCGGCCGCGGTGATCACCTCGGCGCCGGGCACGTCCTGCCGGATCTGCCGCACGGCCTCCTCGGCCCGCTCGGCGGTGCGCCCGTTGATCGCCACCCGCGCTCCGGCGCGGGCCAGGCCCTGCGCGATGGAGTAGCCGATTCCCTGCGTGGAGCCGGTGACGAGAGCGGTGCGTCCGGAAAGATCTAGCTGCATGCCGCGAGGATATGCCGCGTCCCGCTCCCCCGCCGCGCCGCGGGGGCACCGCCCCACCGGGTGCCGGATTCGACGCTTTCGCGACGCAACGCGCTCTTTCGCTCTGGGGTGGGGAACGTTTTCATGAAAACTTCCCCCACCCACCACAACCGGGTGATCCCGTGATCACCTGGAGTGGCACCCGCGTGGTGTCGGGTTCCGCCTACCCGTTCCAGTCGACGAGTTGGACGATGACGCCGTTGGGGTCGCGGACCTGGAAGGCGCGTTCGCCCCACTCCTCGGCCGTGAGCGGCATGGTGATCGCGACGCCTTCGCCTTCCAGGCGGGCGAGTTCGCCCTCCAGGTCGTCGACCACGAAGGCCAGGATCAGGCCGCGCGCGTGGTCGTCGCGCTGGTCGGCGGGCAACGACTCCAGGCCGCGACGCAGGAACACCACGTTGATCCCGGCGTCGTCCCTGGTCAGCGAGGCGAATCCGTCGGCGGCCATGTCCTCGCGAAACCCGAAGTGCTCCACCAGGAACGCGCTGGACGCGGCCACGTCCTCGACGGTGAGCGACACCGCCGTCGCGTTGATCTTCATGCCCTCCCCCATCTCCCTCGACGCCCCCTGCGTCGTCTACTGTACGGAGCTCAGAGGTGGTGGTGAGGTGGTCGAGCGGACCGGCGCCGGAGACCCCGGTCGCACGCTGCAGCTGCTGTGGCGGCACAAGCTCGGTGAGCCCTCGGCGCAGCGCGGACCGCGCAAGAGCCTGAGCATCGATCAGATCGTGGACGCCGCGATCGCGCTCGCCGATTCCGACGGGCTGGCGGCGGTGACGATGCGGCGGCTCGCCGACAGCCTCGGGGTTTCGGCGATGTCGATGTACACCTACGTGCCCGGCAAGGCCGAGCTGCTGGACCTCATGCTGGACCGCCTGTTCCAGCGGATGCCGCGGGTGCCGCTGGAGGGATTGCCGTGGCGGGAGCGGGTGACGCTGGTCGCCGCGCAGAACCGCGAGCTCTACCGCGAGCACCCGTGGGCGATGCGGGTGTCGACGAACCGCCTGCCGCTGGGGCCCGGTCTGATCGCCAAGTTCGAGCACGAGGTGGGCGCGTTCCTCGGTCTCGGCCTCGACGACGTGCACCTGGAGAAGGCGCTGACGCTGGTGCTGGACTTCGTGCAGGCCACGACGCGGACCGAGGTCGAGGCGCAGGCCGCGCAGCGCGACAGCGCCACCACCGACGAGCAGTGGTGGCGCGCCAACGAGACGCTGCTGGCCGAGGTCTTCGACCCCGCCGAGTACCCCAACACCTTCCGCGTCAGCGAATCCGCCGGCGCCGAACGCCTCGCCGCCCAGAACGCCGACCACAACTACGAGTTCGGCCTGCAGC
This sequence comes from Saccharopolyspora flava, assembly GCF_900116135.1. Classification (GTDB taxonomy): domain Bacteria; phylum Actinomycetota; class Actinomycetes; order Mycobacteriales; family Pseudonocardiaceae; genus Saccharopolyspora; species Saccharopolyspora flava. The sequence goes on along the minus strand of NZ_FOZX01000005.1, from coordinate 172,525 downwards.
GCATCCTCGACGGGCTCGCCGCCCTGATCGAGGGCTAGAGGTCGCGGTCGAGCTCTCCCGTGATGTCCAGGGGGATCAGCGGGACGGGTCCTGCGGTGTCGGCGGGCGCTGCGGGGGCGTAGGCGAAGTTCTTGGCGCGGGCGCCGCCGTCGACGACAAGGTCGCAGCCGGTGATCAGCCGCGCGTAGTCCGAGCACAGCCAGGCGACGGCGTGGCCGATGTCGGTGGGCGTGCCGGTGGTGCCCATCGGGACCAGGGGCGCCCGCTCCCCCGTCCAGCGCGACGGCCTGCGCCACGGTTCGTCGCCGGTCTCGCCGCCGATGCCGTGGGCGCGCGGGCGGTCCAGCACGCCACCGGGCCCGCGTTCGGCGATCAGGGCCGGGTTGTCGGGGGTGGGTGCGGTGGGGGTGAAGCCGTTGACGCGGATGCCGTAGGGCGCGAGGTCCATCGCGGCGGCGCGCACGAAGTTGTTCACGCCGCCCTTGTGGAACGCGTAGGCGATGACCCCGGCGGTGCCGGACCAGCCGTTGGAGGAGGAGATCGCGACGATGGAGCCGCGGATGCCGTTCTCGGCCATGTGCCTGCCGACGTGCTGGGTGTTGAGGAAGTTGCCGAGCCCGGCGACCTCCACGGCGCGCTGGAAGAACTCGGCGCTCTCGTCGAGGACGCCCTTGCCGCCGAGCAGGGCGGCGTTGTTGACGAGGATGTCGATGTGCCCGAAGCGCTCGACGACGGTGTCGATGTAGCCGGTGACCTGCTGTTCGTCGGTGACGTCGCCGGGGATGGCCAGGGCGGTGCCGCCGTTGCGCTCGATGCGCTCGACGCAGGCCTGCGCGGCGGCGGGGTCGATGTCGTTGCAGGCGACGGTCGCGCCGTAGCGGGCCAGCGCCAGGGCGATGCCGCTGCCGATGTTGGGTCCGGCTCCGGTGACGATCGCGACCTTGCCCTCGAGTGAGATCTCCACGTGCGCTCCTAGTCCTCGCCGGGATAGATCAGGGTGATGTCGTCCTCGGGAATCCCCAGGGCCTGTTGCAGCACGCCGCGCATGAGGGGTTTGGGCACGAGGCAGTCCTCGCAGGCCTCGGGACCCGCGGTGATCCGCACCCGCACTCCCGCGTCGGTGTCGGTGACGGCGAGGTCGTAGTCGTCGGCGGCCAGGGTGCCGCGCAGCTGCTCCAGGGCGGTGTCGTCGATGCTCACAGCGCACCTCCGGGGAAGTGGCACGCCACCCGGTGGCCGGGGGCGCGTTCGCGGAGCACGGGTTGTTCGCGCTCGCAGCGGTCCTCGGCCTTCGGGCAGCGGGTGCGGAACCGGCAGCCGGTGGGCGGTTCCAGCGGGGACGGGGGTTCGCCGCTCAGCGGGGCCGAGCGGCCTTCGGCCCGGCCCGCTCCGGGGGCGAGTTCGGGGATGGAGGCCAGCAGCGCGGCGGTGTAGGGGTGTTGCGGGTGCGCGTAGAGCTCGTCGGCGGGGCCGATCTCGGCGAACTGCCCGAGGTGCATGACCGCGACCCGGTCGCTGACCTGCTTGACCAGGGCGAGGTCGTGCGAGATGAACAGGTAGGACAACCCGAGTTCGCGGCGCAGCTGCTCGAAGAGGTTGAGCACCTGTGCCTGCACCAGGACGTCCAATGAGGACGCCGCTTCGTCGCAGATCACCAGGGCGGGGTTGAGCGCGATGGCGCGGGCGATGGCGACCCGCTGGCACTGCCCGCCGGACAGCTCCCGGGGTCGCCGGCGGCCGTGGGCGGCGGGGTCGAGGCCGACGAGGTCGAGGAGTTCCCCGACGCGCTTGCGGCGGTGCTCGGCTCCGCGCACGCCGTAGCCGAGGAGGGGTTCTTCGACGAGGTCGGTGACGCGCCAGCGCGGGTTGAGCGAGCCGAACGGGTCCTGGAACACCAGCTGCATCTCGCGGCGGGCCTCCACCAGCGCGCGTCGGCGCAGCGTCGTCAGGTCGGTGCCCTGGAACAGCACCTCGCCCGACCTGGGGCGCGGGGATTGCAGGATCGATCTGGCCAATGTGGACTTCCCGGACCCGGTTTCACCTACCACGCCGAGGGTTTCGCCCGGGTGCAGGTCGAAGGACACGTCGGAGACGGCGTGCACGGTGCCGCCCTTGATTCCCCCGGCTCCCCGGGAGGTGAACTGCTGGACGAGGTGGCGGACCCGCAGCAGCGGTTCGCCGGTGCGGTTCGGGTCTCGCGCGGTGCGTTCCTGGACTGCGGTCATGCGCTCGCCTCCTCGACCGGGTGCCAGCAGGCCCACCAGTGGCCGGGTTCGTGCTCGTCGAGCGGTGGTTCCTGGGCGCACCGCTCGGTCGCCGAGGGGCAGCGCGGCCGGAACGGGCAGCCCTCCGGCAGGGCGCTCAGATCCGGTGGCTGGCCGGGGATGACGGGCAGCAGCGCGTGCGCTTCGCGCTCCAGCGTCGGGATCGCGCCGAGCAGCGCGCGGGTGTAGGGCATCCGGACGTGCTCGAAGAGCTCGGCGGTGGCCGCGTGCTCGACGGCTCGTCCCGCGTACATGACCACGACGTCCTGGGCGTAGGAGGCGGCGAGCCCGAGGTCGTGGCTGATCAGGATGACCGCCATGTTCAGCCGTCGTTGCAGGTCCAGCAGCAGGTCCATGATCTGGGCCTGGGTGGTGACGTCGAGGGAGGTGGTGGCCTCGTCGGCGATGAGCAGCCGGGGTTCGGCGCCGAGCGCGATGGCGATCATGACCCGCTGCCGCATCCCTCCGGAGAGCTGGTGCGGGTATTCGTGGAAGCGCTGCTCGGGCGCGGCGAGCCGCACCAGCCGCAGCAGTTCCACGGCCCGCTCGCGGGCGGCGGCGCGGTCGAGGTCGCGGTGGGCGCGGATGGCTTCGGTGATCTGGTCGCCGACGCGCATGGTGGGGTTGAGCGAGCGGGCCGGGTCCTGGAACACCACGGCGATGTCGGCGCCCCGGTGCCGGCGCATCTCCTTGTCCGGCAGGCCGACGAGCTCCACGCCGTCGAGGCGGGCCGAGCCGGTCACCGTCGCGGTGGGCGGCAGCAGGCCCAGCAGGGCGCGGACGCCGACGCTCTTGCCGGAGCCGGATTCGCCGACGATCGCCAGCATCCGGCCCGGTGCCAGCCGGTAGGACAGCCCGTTGACGGCGTGCACCTGCCTGCCGCGGTGCCGGAACCGCACGCGCAGGTCCGAGACCTCCAGCAGCGGCGTGGTTTCCACGACGGGGGTGCGGGTGGCGCGTTCGATGCTCATTCGCCGCTCCAGCGGGATCGCAGGGATTCGCCGAGCAGGTTGAACGCCAGCACGGTCGCGAACAGCGCCAGGCACGGCCACACCACCAGCATCGGGGTGGCCGACAGGCTCTGCTGGCCTTGGGCGATCATGTTGCCCCAGCTCGGTTCGGGCGCCTGGATGCCGAGACCGAGGAAGCTCAGGGCGCCTTCGATGACGATGATCAGCCCCATGCCCAGCATCGCGAAGGTGACCAGCTGCGGCAGCACGTTCGGCGCGATGTGCCGCAGCAGGATCCGCCACGACGGCGTGCCGCACAGCTCCGCGGCGGCCATGCACGGCTGTTCCCGCAGTCGCAGGGTCGCGGCGCGGGACAGCCGGGCGAAGGCGGGGACGCTGAAGAACGCCAGCGCCAGGATCGTGTTGGTCCGGCTGGGGCCGAGGCTTTGGGCGACGGCGAGGATCAGCACCAGCGACGGGAACGCGATGAGCACGTCCAGCAGCCGCATGATGATCGTGTCGCCGATCCCGCCGAGGTAACCGGACAGAGCGCCGAGGGCACCTCCGGCGAGCAGGCCGAGGGCGTTGACCGACACCGCCACGGTCAGCGACGACCGACCGCCGTGCAGGACGCGGGAGAGGATGTCGTTGCCGTTGGGGTCGGTTCCCAGCGGGTTGCCGGGCGTGAACGACGGCAGGTAGGACTCCAGGACGCTGCCGCCGGTGGGTGGCGGCACGGGAAGCACGAGCGGGCCCAGGAAGCAGGCGCCGATCATGAGCGCCGCCAGGGCGGCCGGGGCGACGATCGGCAGGGAACGCGTCCAGGACGGCGGGTCAGCGACTGCCATAGCGGATCCTCGGGTCGAGCACGGCGTAGAGCAGGTCGGCCAGCAGGTTGGCGGCGACGGTGACGACGGCGAACAGCACGACGCAGGCCTGCACGACCACGTAGTCGCGGGTGTTGATGGCCTGCAGCAGCAGCTGCCCGAGCCCGGGCAGCGCGAAGATCTGCTCGATGATGACGGTGGAGCCGATCAGCGTGCCGAGGTTGAGGCCGACGACGGTGATCAGGCCGAACGCGGAGTTGCGGAAGGCGTGCAGCAGCAGGACCCGCCACGGTCCGATCCCCTTGGCGCGGGCGGTGGTGATGTAGTCCTCGCCCTGGAGCTGGTCGACGAGGTCGCCGCGCAGGAACCGGGTGTACAGGCACAGCAGCGGGATGCCGAGTCCGAGCGCGGGCAGCACGAACGAGTGCAGGTTGCCGCCGATGCTCTCCGACATCGGGACGAAGCCGATCGCGGGGAACACCGTCATGTTCACCGCGAACGCCAGCACCAGCAGCAGCGCGAGCACGTAGTTGGCCACCGACAGGCCGGTGATGCTCAGCAGCATGCTGAGCCGGTCGAACCAGCCGTGCGGGCGAATCGCGGCCAGCAGCGCCAGGGGGATCGCCAGGGCGAGGGAGAACAGGAACGCCAGGGCGAGCAGTTCGGCGCTGACCGCGAGGTGCTCGCCCAGCAGCCCGGTGACGGGCTGGCCGCTGACCAGCGAGGTCCCGAGGTCACCGGTGACGGCGGCGCCGAGCCACTGCAGGTAGCGCACGGGCGCGGGCCGGTCGAGTCCGAGCTGCTGCTCCAGGGCCCGGATCTGCTCGGGGGTCGCTTCGGCGCCGAGCAGCTGCTGCGCGGCTCCGCCGGGGATGAGGGTGAGCACCCAGAACGCCAGGACGCTGACGCCGAGCAGGATCGGCACGGCCATCAGCAGCCGCTTGCCGATCAGCCGCAGGCTCGGTGACCCGGCGAGCCCGTCCGGTGCGGGCCGGGTGGTAACGGCGGCGGTCACCGCTGCTCCCTCCAGACCTCGTCCCAGAGCACCCCGCTGTTGACCAGCATCGGCGGGATCTTGGTGGTCAGTCCGGGTCCGTGGACGCCGGCGACGGCGAGGTTGGCGGGCGCGAAGGCCAATCCGAAGGGGGCGTAGGCGTGGTCACTGATGTGCTCGGCGGCCCGGGTGTAGAGCGCGTCGCGCTGGGCGGGGTCGGCGGTGGCGGCGGCGTCGTTGAGCAGCCCGTCCAGCTCGGGGTCGGACACGCCGCTGAACGGCGAGGTGGAGTTGAAGCGGAATCCCACGCCCACCCCGGCCGCCGGGTCCCAGGCCCCGGCGGTCTGCAGCATCGCCTGCCACTTCCCGGAGTTGAACTGCTGGACCAATGTGGACAGTTCGTACTTGTGGACGGTGACCTCGATCCCGGCCTGCCGCCACTGGGTCTGCAACGCGGTCATGACCTGCTCGGCGACGTAGTTGCCGAGGGTGCCGAGTTCGACGCGCAGCCCGCCCAGCTCGGTGACCAGCTGCCGCGCGCGGGCCGGGTCGTGCGGCGGGTAGCCGGCGACCTTCTCGTGGTGGAACAGCCCGCCCTGCCCGGTGAAGGACTGGCTGACCGGGTACTGGCCGCGGAACAGGCCCTGCGAGATGGCCTGGAAGTCGGTGGCGGCGTAGATGGCGTCGCGGGCGCGCTTGTCGTCGAACGGGGCGGCGGCGGTGTTGAGCTGCACGACGTAGGGCGAGGTCGGCGGCTGGGCGGTGACGGCGAGTTTCCCGCTCTGCCGCGCGGTGTCGAGCAGCGGTGTGGTGGTCAGGCCCTCGTAGGCCTGGGCCTGCCCGGCCAGCAGCGCCTGGTAGGCGGGCTGGTCGCCGCCGATGGACTTGAAGGTGAGCTTGTCGAGGTAGGGCAGCCCGGGTTCGAAGTAGTGCGGGTTGCGGCGCAGGACGAGTTCGGAGGAGAGCTTGTTGGATTCCACGACGAACGGGCCCGCGCCCACCGGGGTGATCTTGAAGGCCTCCTCCCCCAGCTTCCGCAGGGCGGTGGGCGAGGCGATCCAGTTGGCGTTGGAGGTGGGCATGCTGTTGACGGCCGCGCCGTAGGGGCGGGTGAAGTGCAGCGACACGACGCGCGGGTTCTCCACGGTGATGCCGTTGTCGGCCAGCGGCCAGGTGGGGCGGCAGGTGCACGGCGAGCTCATCGCCCGGCGCAGGTTGAACGCGACCGCCTCGGCGTCCATCGGGGTGCCGTCGGAGAACCGCAGGCCCTCGCGCAGCGTGATGCGCACGGTCCGGTCGCCGTCGAGGAGCTCGTAGCTCTCGGCCTGGTGCGGGACGACCTCGGCGCCGCTGCCGTCGTCGCGGGCGCGCAGCTGGAACAGGCCGCCGTAGACGGCGAACATCTGGGAGATGTTGGCGCCGCCGGTGGTGTTGGTGGCCGGGTCGAGCCCGGTCGGCCAGCCGCCGCCGAAGCTCGCGTCGGCGAGCACGGTGAGCTCGCCGCCGCGCTGCGGCGGTCCGGAGGGGCGGGTGTCGACGGCTCCGCTGCTGCCGCAGGCGGCCAGCATCAGTGTCAGCGCGGCTCCGGCCAGGGCTTTCGCTCTCGGTAGCGGTCGTCCTCTGCTCATCACGTCAGCACTCCCGCTTCGGGTCGCGAACCGGCGCGGGAGCACTCGTTCGACGGCGCCGCTGCCGATCCGTGGTGGGGTGGGCGCCGCGAACGCGGGGGTTCCCAAGGGGTTCCGCCCCGGCGCCGCCGTGACCGCGCTCACCTTCTCGCCGCTCCAGACTCACCAACGCGCCCGATGCGGTGCACTGCGCTTTCGCGGGGCGAAAGGGAAGTTGGGGGTCCCGTTGTGTGGGGGTGGGGACAGTTTTCATGAAAACTGTCCCCACCCCCGAAGGCCGCAACGGGCCTACGTCGTTTGTCCCGAACTCGGTGCGCCGATGCGGCCGAGCCGGCCGAAAGCGGTCCGCCTCCCTTGTGGCCCCGCCGCCGAGGTGGCAAGACTGGGGACGGAGCTGGCGACGTTGACAAAGGGGTCGGCGGATGACCGTGTTACCGGACGTGGAGTCGACGACAGGAGATCCCGGCGAGCGCAGACCGACGGCCGCGGGCAAGGTGCTCGCGGTGCTCGACGCGTTCGGCCCCCGGCACCGCACCTTGTCGCTGAGCGAGATCTCGCGCCGCGCGGGACTGACGCTGCCGACGGCGCACCGGCTGGTCCGCGAGCTGCTGGCCTGGGGCGCGCTGGAACGCGACGACGACGGCCGCTACTCGGTGGGCCTGCGGCTCCTGGAACTCTCAGCCCTCGCCCCGCGCGGCCTGGAACTGCGCGAAGCCGCGTTCCCGCACCTGCAAGACCTGCACCAGATCACCCGCGGCAACGTGCACCTGGGCGTGCGCGACGGCGTCGAAGTCGTCTACGTGGAGGCCATCCGCGCCCGCGTCCGCAACCCGGTCTCCAGCCGCACCGGCGACCGCTGGCCCATGCACGTCACCGGCACCGGCCTGGTCCTGCTGGCCTTCGCCGACTCGGAGTTGCAGGAAGAGGTCCTGGCCGCCCCGCTGGAACGCTTCACGCCCCTGACGGTGGTCGACCCGGCCGAACTCCGCCGCAAACTCGCCCACATCCGCCAGACCGGCGTCGCAGTCGCCCGAGGCCAGATCACCACACCGGACATGGTGGTGGCGGTCCCGGTCCACAGCCCCCGAGGCGAAGTCATCGCCGCCATCAGCGTCGTGGTCGAAACAGCCCAAGCCCGCCCCAGAGAACTCACAGCCCTCCTCACCCAAGCCTCCCGCTCCATCACCCGAACCCTCGACCCCACCCGACGCCTCCCCCTACGCCCAGCCCCGAAGCACTGAACGCCCGAGGTACCGACCGGGCTAACGCTACCCAAGAACGCGCACAAGGAACGCGATCAAGGCGACCCAAGCTTCAGCAAACGCGACCCACTACGGGTACGTTTCAAGAGGAACGCAACTAAAACGACCCAAGCTTTGGTAGACGCGACCCACTACGGGTACGTTTCGCAAGGGAACGCGATCAAGGCGACCCAAGCTTTGGTAGAGGCGACCCACTACGGATACGTTTCGAAAGGCAGTGACAATTTCTTCTGAAATTGGCGAACCGCACAACGTAAGAAAAGCACAAAACGAAGCCAATTTCAGGAGAAATTGTCACTCCGTACGCAAGCAGCTCGACCCCGCGGAGCGCTCCTGAAGAACCCCGTGGGGGTGGTGACAGTTTTCATGAAAACTGTTCGACCCCAACGGAGTCTCTGCGGGGAGGACTCCAGGGCTCTCGAGGTGGTTGAGCTGGGGTTTTGGGGTTCCGTCCTGTGGGTGGAGTGACAGTTTTCATGAAAACTGTCCCGACCCCCACGGGGTCGCCTTGGGGGCGCTTCGCGGGGTGCTTTGCGTGGGTGCGGAGGGGCAATTTCTCCTGAAATTTGCTTCGTTTTGTGCTTTTCTTACGTTGTGCGGTTCGCCAATTTCAGAAGAAATTGCCCCTGCCTTGCGAAACGTATCCGTAGTGGGTCGCGTTTACCAAAGCTTGGGTCGCCTTACTCGCGTTCCTTGCGAAACGTATCCGTAGTGGGTCGCGTCTACCAAAGCTTGGGTCGTTTTAGTTGCGTTCCTTTTGAAACGTACCCGTAGCCCCACTCCGGGTTTAGGTGGGTGGTGGGAGGCCTAGCCAGGTGTAGGCGTTGTCGTAGGTGATTCTGTGCAGGGTGTCGGCGGGGAGGTTCATCGCGCGCAGGGTTCGGGCTGTTGGGGTTTCTCTGGGCATTGCTGGGAAGTCTGAGCCTATGAGGAGGCGGTCCGGGCCGAGGAGGTCTATGAGGTAGCGGAGGGCGCGGTGGTCGAAGACGAGGGTGTCGTAGTAGAAGCGGCGGGCGTGGTCCAGGGGTGAGGGGCCGTCGTCGGGGGCTACCGCGCGGTCGAGGTCGACCGGTCCTTCGTTCCAGGAGCCGCTCCAGAAGTACTGGGCGCGGGGCAGCATCAGCGGGTAGCCGCCCGCGGCGTGGCTGAAGGCGATGCGCAGGTCCGGGCACTTCGCGGCGGTTCCGCCTGCGACCAGGGAGGACGCGGCCAGGGCGCCTTCCAGGCCGACGACGTAGGTGCCCATCGCCGACTGCGGGAGGCGGTCGGTGGCGGTGGGCATGGCGTGCACGAACACCGCGAGGCCGAGACGTTCGGCCTCGGCGAAGAACGGCAGGAACCGCTCGTCGCCGATGGATTCGCCGGCGATGTTGGAGGCGATCTCGACGCCGTGCAGCCCCTGGTCGCGGATCGCGGTGAGCTCGGCCGCGGCGGATTCCGGATCCTGCAGCGGCACCATCCCCAGGCCCAGCAGCCGGTGCGGGTGAGCGTCGCACAGGGCCGCGGTGAACTCGTTGACGTGCCGGGCCAGCGACAGGCCGTCGGCCGGGGGCAGGTCGGAGCGCAGCAGCGGGGGCATCGGGCTGAGGACTTCGACGTCCACGCCGGAGGCGTCCTGGGCCTCGATGCGGCGCTCGGCGTTGAAGAACACGTCCCGGGCCCGGAACCGCAGCGCGCCGAACAGCAGGGTCCGCGCGCTGTCGCCGTCGACGGGTTCCATCCGCGGGAAGCACTCCGGGGCGTCGGCCGGGTAGTCGTAGGGCAGCAGGTGCGCGTGCGTGTCGACCAGCACGGGAGACCTCCGGCTCAGTGGTGGGGATGGACCGAGACGTGCACGGGCGCTTCGCCTTCCACCTCGCCGGCGAGGGTTTCCATCGCCAGCGCGGTGTCGTCGAGGCCGAAGGTGTGGGTGTGCAGCTTCTCCAGCGGGAATCGCCGGGACTCGATGAGCTTGATGGCGGCCGCGTTGGACTCGGCGTCGACGCCGAACGCGCCGAAGACCTGCAGCGCGCGGTTGATGATGAGGTCGGTGCGCAGCGGCACCTCCCGGTCGCCCTTGAGGCCGGCGAGCACGACGCGTCCGCCGTGCTTGGCGGCCAGCAGCGCGTCGGTGACCGGTTGCGCGGCCATCGGGGTGAGTTCCAGGACGACGTCGGCCATCTCGCCGCCGGTGATCTCGGTGACGCGCTGGACGGTGTCCTCGGCGTGCTCGCCGTCGACGGTGAGGGTGTGGTCGGCGCCGAACTCCCCGGCCAGCGCGAGCTTGTGGGCGTCGGCCTCCAGGCCGGTGACGATGATGGTGCCGGCTCCGGCGGCGCGGGCGGCGATGACCGAGGCGATGCCGCGCTGCCCGGCGCCGAGGATCAGGACGGTGTCGCCGAGCCCGACGCCGCCGAGCTTCGCCGCCCACCGCACCCCGGCGCCCAGCGGGTTGAACATCGCGGCGACCTCGGCGGGCAGCGTGTTGTCGATCTTGTGCAGGACGGCGTTGGGCGTCAGGTAGAGGTGCTCGGCCATGCCGCCCCACAGGCTCGGGGCCACGTCGATCCCGGTGACGCCGTGGCCGATGGTGCGGTTCTTGCAGCCCTGGTAGCGGCCGGTCAGGCAGTCCCGGCAGGTCCGGCACGGGACGATGACCTCCAGCGCCACCCGGTCCCCGGGCTGCACGCCCCAGCGCCGCGCGGCCTCGTCGCCGATCTCCTCGACGATGCCCATCGGCTCGTGCCCGGGGATCACCGGGAAGCCACCGCGCATCCGCATGTGGCCCTTGTACATCTCGACGTCGCTGCCGCAGATGCCGTTGGCCTCCACCCGCAGCAGCCCGTCGTCGGCGCCGATCTTCGGGCGGTCGAACTCGCGGATCTCGATCCGCCGGGGCCCGGTCTGCACCGCGGCCCGCACCTTCTCGCTCATCACTGCCCTCCGGTTGAGTGGATCGGGACCGAGGTGCCGGACCAGTCGGCGAAAAGCCGCACCACCATGGAGATCCCGGCGTTGCGCGCCCCGGCCACCAGCAGCGGCAGATGGGTCCGGGTGTCGCCGGGCAGCAGCCGGTCGAACGCCTCGGGCCGGGTGCCGTCGGCGTGCCGGACGCCGTTGTCGCCGAGCCCGTCCTTGCCCACGGCGGCGAGATCGGCGACGCTGCGCCCGCAGCGCTCGGCGAGCCAGGCGCGCACGTCGGCCTTGGTGAACCCGGCGCGGCCGAGCATCTGGGCGTGCTCGGGGCAGAACACCACGCCGGCGCCCGCGTGCCGGAAGATCCACGAGCCGGTCCGCGAGATCGTGTCGGCGAAGTCGGCGAGCAGCTGCTCCGGGTCGCTGGTGTGCCGGTTGTCGACGAACTCGCAGGTCCGCAGCAACGTCGCCGACACCGCCGAAACCCCTTGCGGGGAACCGGTTTCCTCCGCGAGGGGTTCCCAGGGCGATTCCTCCTCGTTCTCGGCCAGGCAGATCTGCCAGCGGCCGGGCAGGCCCTGGGTGGCCTGTTCAAGGACGTGCGGGTGCACGCCGAAGACGTTGCGCACGATGAGCCCGATCGCACGCGGCACGGTGGCGTTGGCGCGGAACCCGGGCCCGAACGCTCCCCCGGCGCCGTTGAAGCCCAGGCGCTGCCGGATCGGGCCGTTGACCACGATCAGCGGTGCGGGCCCGCTGGTGGACTGCCAGCCGCCGCCGGTGGCGGCGCGTTCCCGCATCAACGCTTCCCAGGCGGCCAGCACCACCGGGAAGTGCTCGGGGCGGCATCCGGCCATGGCGGCGTTGATCGCGGCGAGTTCGACGGTGACGACGCGCTCGAACTGCGGCAGCTTCCCGATCTCCTCGCCGGGGTCGCGATCGACCTCGGCGAGGAAGCGGTCCACCAGCGGTTGCGAGGCCGGGACCAGCGGGAGCCCGTCGGACCAGTCCTGCTCGTAGCAGTGCTCGATGGCCCGCTGCGCGACGTCGGGGTCGGGGCCGCTCACGCGCCCTCCCCGGTCAGCAGCGCGACGACGCCGGGCAGCACCTCGCGCGCACGTTCGCGGACCTGCTCGGGGGTGAGGATCGCGACCGGGTGGGCGGTGGTGGCGTAGCGGTAGCCGGGCGAGCCGCGCAGCTGCGCCATCGCGTCGGCGGTGGCCACGAACGCGTCGCTGCAGATCACCGCCGCGGGCAGGCCCGCCTGCTCGAACAGCAGCCCGTCGGCGACGGCCGAGGCGCTGCACGACCCGCAGTCGCCGACGCCGGTGACGACCACGTCGCAGCGCTCGGCGTACTCGGCGATCAGCTCCGGCGGGGCGGGCTGGGCGAAGGCCCGCTTGGTGCGCAGCAGCTCGACCCCGGCCGCGCCGTGCTCGGCGCACAGCAGCTCGGCGAGCTCGGTGAGCAGCAGGGCGGCGTTCTGCTTGGTGTTCTCCAGCAGCCCGACGCGGGCGCCGACCAGACCGGCCGGGCGCTTGGCGAGCCTCGTCTCCCCCGCCGCGACGGTGGTCGACCGGCCGGTGGGATCGAGGATGGTGTGGGACATGTCGGCTCCTCTCAGCTCTCGACGCGGGTGAGCCGGGTCTTCATCTCGGAGCGCTCGATCGAACCCGGCGGCACCAGCGCGATCTCGGCGCGCACCGACAGGCGCGCGCGGAGGGTGTCGGTGATGAGCCGGGCGAGTTCGGCGTGGTCACCGGCCTGCTCGCCGTGCTCGACCTCCACGCGCAGCGGCGGTTCCACGCGGGGTCCCGGCGCGGGCAGCACCACCTGCACGGCGCCGGTGGTGCGCGGGTGCAGCGCCTGCACGAGGTCGCGGATCGCCGACGGGAACACGTTGACGCCCAGCACGATGAGCATGTCGTCGGTGCGGCCGAAGCAGCGGATCAGCGGCATCCCGTCGTCCTCGACGCCGGTGACCACCACCCGGTCGCCGGTGCGGAACCGCACCAGCGGGCAGCACTCGCGGTCGACCGAGGTGTAGACGAGCTCACCGCGGGTACCGGTTTCGGGCACGAGCACGTCCCCGGTGTCGGGGTCGACGAGTTCGACGAGGACGTGCCTGCCGCCGGTAAAGCGCATCCCGCCGCTGCCGGGGCGTTCGCCGAACAGCACCGGTGCCATGTCGGCGTTGCCGAGCCCTTCGGTCATCGGGGCGCCCCACTCGCTCTCGACGTGCTCGCGGAACGCCGGTTCCCCGCCACCGGGTTCGCCGCCGACGAACAACCGGCGCAGCCCGAACTCCCGGGGGTCGCGCCCGCGCGCCCGCAGGTGTTCGGCCAGGTAACGGGCGTAAGACGGGGTGGAGTGCAGGGCGGTGACACCGAGGGTGTCCATCGCCTGCACGACCTTCTCCGACGCCCCGGTCCCGATGGGCACGAACGCCGAGCCGATGCGCTCGAACGCGTCGCGCACCGGGAGGCCGCCGACGAACAAGGTCAGCCCGGCGGCGTGCACGACGACGTCGTCGCGGGTGGCGCCCATGGTGCGGAAGGCGCGCGCCACCATCTCGGTCCAGGCCGCGGCGTCGCGCCGGGTCACCCCCACCCAGCTCGGGGTGCCGGTGGTGCCGGTGGAGGCGTGCACCCGCACGACCTCGGCCGGGTCGACCCCGGCGTGGCGGCCCAGAGGGGGCCGGGCGGCTTGGGATTCGCGCAGCATCGGCTTGGTGGTGAACGGGAACTTGGCGAGGTCTTCGAGGGAGTCGAACGCCTGCGGGGTGACGCCGTGCTCGGCGAACGCGTCGGCGTAGAACGCCGACCGCGCGGGCAGGCCCTCCAGCTGGGCGCGCAGCAGCTCGAACACGACCTCGCGATCGTCGGGCGTGGTGAAGCTCGGGGTGACCACAGCGATCCTCCGGTCCTCAGACGTCGTGGACGACGACGCCGCGGATGTTCTTGCCCTCGGCCATGTCCCGGTAGGCGTCGTTGATGTCGTCGAGCCGGTACTTGCGTGTGACGAGTTCGTCGAGCTTGAGATCACCGGACCGGTAGAGCCCCAGCAGCGTCGGGATGTCGTGCAGCGGGTTGGAGTCGCCGAACAGGGCGCCGCGGATCTGACGCTGGTAGCTGATGGTGTTGCCGGCGTGGACGTGCACGGTGTTCTCGCCGAGCCTGCCGATGGCGGTGAGCGTGACCTTGCCGCCCTTGCCGACGACCTGCACGGCGTCGTTGACGACCTCCTCGGTGAGCACGCCGGGCGTGCAGATGGCGTGGTCGGCGAGCTGGCCCCAGGTGGTCTCGACGACGAACTCGTGGGCGGTGGCGGCGTCGGCGAAGGTGTGGGTGGCGCCGAAGACCTTGGCCATGTCGCGCTTGAACTCCACGGGGTCGACGACCACGACGTTCTTCGCCCCGGCGTAGCGGGCGCCCTGCACGGCGTTGCTGCCCACTCCGCCGGCGCCGTAGATGACCACGGTGTCGCCGGGCCGGACTCCGGCGGCGTGCACGGCCGAGCCCCATCCGGTCGGCACGCCGCAGCCGACGAGGGCGCCGATCTCGAAGGGGATGTCGTCGGCCAGCGGCACGCACGCCCACTCCGAGACCACCGCGAGCCGCGAGAAGGTCCCGAGGGTGCAGAACCCGCCGAGGTCCTGGTCCCCGAGGTGGAACCGGAAGGTGCCGTCGAGGAACATGCCGGTGCTCGCGTTGAGGCCCTTCACGCACATGTTCTGGTGGCCGGTGGAGCACGGGCGGCAGGCGCCGCAGGCGGGGATGTAGGAGCACACGATCCGGTCGCCGGGCCGGACCCGCCGCACGTCGGGGCCGACGGATTCGACGATCCCGGCGCCTTCGTGGCCCCCGACGACGGGGAACCGGACGGGCGCGTCGCCCTGGGTGATGTGGTCGTCGGAGTGGCACAGGCCCGCCGCGTGGAACCGCACCCGCACCTCGTGCGATCCGGGGGCGTCGAGGGTGAGGTCGGCGAGTTCCCAGCCGCGGTGCGGCTCGCGGGCGATGGCGGCCCGGGTGGTGATGGTGCCGGTCATGACGTGACCCCCGTTTCCGGCCGTGCCGCGCCGGGCACGTGCGGCAGCACCTCGGCACCGATCAGCGCGATCTGGTCGAGGTCGTGGATGTCGTAGACGTGCAGGTAGACGGTGTCGGCGCCGATGCGGGCGAGCTCCCCGATCCGGTCGGCGAGGTGGCTCGGGGAGCCGATCGCGGCGTGCTCGCGGATGAACTCCGACCCGATGACCCCGGCCCTGCGCTCGGTCTCGGCACGGCTGGTGCCGCAGGCCACCGGCAGGACGGCAGAGTGCCGTGCCGTAGCCGGGTCGCGCCCGATGGCCTCGCAGGCGCGGTCGAAGATCGCGTAGCGCTCCCGCAGGTCGCCGCCGAGGGCGCCGTTGAACTCGGCCGCGTAGCGCGCGGCCAGCGCCGGGGTGCGCTTGGGACCCGCGCCGCCGATGATGATCGGCGGTCCCGGGCGTTGCACGGGACGTGGCGGGGTGCGGTTGTCGCTGACTCGGAAGTGCTTGCCGTCGAAGGAGAATCCCGTTCCGGGTTCGGCGGTCCACAGCCCGGTGACGATCGCGAGCACTTCCTCCAGCCGGTCGAAACGCGTTCCGGTGCCGGGGAAGTCGATGCCGAAGGCCTCGTGCTCCCGGGCGTACCAGCCGGTTCCGATGCCGAGCTCGACGCGACCGCCGCTCATGTCGTCGGCGGAGGCCACGATCGCGGCCAGCAGGCCGGGTTCCCGGAACGTGGCGGCGGTGACCAGCGAGCCGAGCCGCACGCGGCGGGTGTCGCGGGCCAGGCCGGCGAGCGTGGTCCAGCAGTCGGTGGGCCGGTAGGCGGGGTCGTCGGGGTCGACGCCGAGCAGGTGGTCCGAGCGGAAGAACGCCTCGAACCCGGCCCGCTCGGTGGCCTGGGCGAGCGCGAGGACGTCGGCGTAGCGGGCTCCGTGGCGGGGTTCCATGAGCACCCGCATCCGGATCCCGCTCTCACGCGGCGTCATGCGACACCTCGTGGACGACGACGCCCCGCACGTTGCGGCCGTCGAGCATGTCCCGGTAGCCCTGGTTGACGTCCTCGAGCCGGTACCGGCGGGTGATCAGCTCGTCGAGCTTGAGATCCCCGGACTGGTAGAGCCCGAGCAGGCGGGGCACGTCGTGCAGCGGGTTGCAGGCCCCGAAGATGGCGCCCTGCACGCGCCGCTGGTAGCCGATGAACATCCCGGCGGGGGCGTCGACGCTGCCGTTGCCGACGGCGGTGATCGTGACCTGCCCGCTCTTGCCGACGACCTGCAGCGCCGAGTCGATGACCTCGTCGTGCAGCACGCCGACGGTGATGATGGCGTGATCGGCCAGCTCGCCCCACGTGGTCTCGACGACGAACTCGTGGGCGGTGGCGGCGTCGGCGAAGGTGCGGGTGGCGCCGAAGACCTTCGCCATGTCCCGCTTGAACTCCACCGGGTCCACCACGACGACGTTCTTCGCCCCCGCGAACCGCGCCCCCTGCACGGCGTTGCTACCCACTCCCCCGGCCCCGTAGATCACCACGGTGTCGCCCGCGCGGACCCCGGCCGCGTGCACCGCCGAGCCCCACCCGGTCGGCACCCCGCAGCTGACCAGCGCCGCGACCTCGAACGGGATGTCCTCGGCGATCTTGATGCAGGAGAACTCGGAGATCACCGCCCGCTCGGCGAAGGTCCCCAGCACGCACAGCCCGCCGAGGTCCTGGCCGTCGAGGTGGAACCGGAACGTGCCGTCGGGGAACATCCCGGTGGCGGCGTTCTTCCCGGCGTCGCACAGGTTCTGGCGCGCGGTGGAGCAGTAGCGGCAGGACCCGCAGGCGGGGATGAACGAGCACACCACGTGATCGCCGACGGCCACCCGGGTCACGCCCTCGCCGACGGCCTCGACGATCCCGGCGCCCTCGTGCCCGCCGACGACGGGGAACCGCATGGGCGCGTCGCCCTTCTGGATGTGGTCGTCGGAGTGGCACAACCCGGCGGCGTGGAAGCGCACCCGCACCTCGTTGGCCCGGGGTTCGTCGAGCTCGACGTCCGTGATCTCCCACGGCCGTCCGGGCTCCCGGCAGATGGCGGCACGCGTGATCATGCTCATGTGGGCCCCGTCCCTGGAGAACATCGCCGAACCGACCGCGCGGGAACGCACTCACCCGCAGCGATTTTCACGATGCCCCGGCCGGGCCCGCCCCGGCGACACCGCTTTTGCGACGCGGAAGCCGCAGCCCGCACGACGAACCGGGCCGCGCTCGGCAGCGCAGCCCGGTTCACCGGCTCCGGCCCCAGGCCGGTCAGGGGCGGGGAACGACCTCAGCGAACTCCGCGTCCACACCCGCGACCAGCTGATCCAGCCACGGCGGGACCGACGGGTCCTCGGCGGGCACGTCGGTGCTCTGCACCTGCACGAGGTACTGGCCGTAGCGCAGGTCCACCCACCAGGTGTCGCAGACGCCGGGCCTGCCCCGGATCTCCCCGCACGCGAAGCGCACCTCGTCCGCCTCGCGCGGTGGCACCCGCGGGACGCGCTGCGAGGTCTCGTCGAACCCCTCACGACCACGCGGGTCCACGCGGCCGAACGCCCAGCCCGCCCACCGCGCCGACGCGTGGAACGGGGTGTTTTCACTCGGTCAGCGGAGTGGGGCCGTCGGTTGGTGGGTCTGCGTAGTCGGCGTTGCGGTCGACTGCGCGGTAGATGTCGTGGGCGATGGGGGTGCGCATCTCTTCGGCGAGGTGGCCGAGGAGGCCCGCTGCTCGGGCGAGGAGGGCGTAGCCGCGGAGGAGTTCGATCGGCAGGCCGAGGTCGGCGAGGGCGGCGCCGCAGACGCCCGCGCCGTTGAGCGGGAGCGCGCGGCCCAGTTCGTCGGGGGCGACGCGGCCGATCGCTTCGAACAGGGCGAGGTGCGGGCCGTGGGTGCCGGATTCGCGGGCGATGCGGATGAGGACCGGGGTGCGCGGGTCCTGCTGCTTGTGCACCGGGTGGCCGAGCCCCGGCACCAGCTGCTCTCGGGCGCGCTGCTGGCGGATCGCCTCGCGGGCCAGGACGTCCCAGCCCTCGTCGGTGTCCGGGGTGTCGTGGCCGGCGAGGGTGTCGGCGAGGAACTTCGCGGTGTCCTCGGTGACGCCGAGGAACCGGGAACCTCCGCCGAGCAGGCCTGCGGCCATCGCGCCCTGGATCGACTCCGGGGCCGACAGCAGGGTCAGCCGGGAGGCGATGGCGGTCGGCGTGAAGCCGTGATCGGCCAGGGCCACCAGCACGGTGTCGAACACCCGCAGCTGACCGGGCGTGGGACGGCGCCCGGCGGTGAGCTGGAAGGCCAGTTCCCCGAAGGAGATCCGGCCCATCAGGTCTTCGGCGAGGTTCTGGCCGAGGAGGGTGATCGTGTCCGGGTCCGAGGTGCCGATCGAGGTGGGGTAACGCGGTTGCTCGACGCTCACGCCGCCATCTCCTGCTTCTCTCGACGCTGCCGATTCCCCCGAGGCTGCCACGCCGAACGGTCTCGCGGTCCCGGTGGCGACGTCCGTTGCCAGGGGACAGTTTTAGTGAAAACTGTCCATGATCAATATCCCTTTTGTCCGGACAGTTTTCACTAAAACTGTCCCCTGGTGAGGAACGCGCCCCCACGGGACCACGGCTCGGCGGCGGGGTTGCGGCTGGGGTTCACCGGTCGGTGAGCCAGCGGCGGATGTCGTCGCCGTGCTCGTCGAGGGCGGGTGGGGGTAGGGAGTGGCGGGAGGGGGTGTGGCTGAAGCCGATGGGGTTGCGGATCATCGGGAGAGCTTCGTCGCCGACGTGGACCACCGGGTCGAGGCCGAGCTCGGTGGCCAGGGAGACTCCGCCGTCGACGGTGTTGATCGGGCCGCACGCGACCCCGGCCTCGCTGAGCTCGCGCCACCACTCCAGGGCGGGCCGCTTGCGCAGTTCGGCGACCAGCAGCGGGCGCAGCTGGTCGCGGTTGCGGGTGCGGTCGTCGTTGTGCCGGAACCGCTCGTCGTCGACCAGCTCGTCGAGGCCGAGGACTCCGCACAGCGCCCGGAACTGGCCGTCGTTGCCCGCGATGACGATGAGGTCGTTGTCGGCGGTGGGCAGCGGTTCGTAGGGGAACAGGCTCGGGTGCGCGTTGCCCATCCGGTGCGGGACCGCGCCGGACGCGACGTAGCCGGTGCTGTGGTTGACCAGACCCGACAGGGCCGACGACAGCAGGTTCACCTCCACGTGCTGGCCCTCGCCGCTGCTCGACCGGTGGTGCAGAGCCGAGAGGATGCCGATGGCGGCGTGCATCCCGGTCATCAGGTCGAACACCGAGATCCCGGACCGGTACGGCGGACCGTCGGGATCACCGGTGAGGCTCATCAGCCCCGACATCGCCTGCACCAGCAGGTCGTACCCGGCCAGCCGCGCACCCGCGCCGGTGCCGAAACCGCTGATCGAGGCGTACACCAGGCCCGGGTTGCGAGCCGCGGCGGTGTCGTAGTCCAGGCCGAAGCGCGCCAGTCCGCCCGGCCGGAAGTTCTCGATCAGCACGTCGGCCCGGGCCGCCAGCTCGCGCGCCACCTCGCCGTCCTCGGGGTCGGTGAGGTCCAGGGCGATGGAGCGCTTGTTGCGGTTGATCGCCAGGTAGTAGGTCGACACGCCGTCGCGTTCCGGCGGCATCCAGGTGCGCGTGTCGTCCCCGCCCGGGGACTCGACCTTCACCACGTCCGCACCCAGGTCGGCGAGCAGCATCGTCGCGTACGGGCCGGCCAGGATCCGGGAGAAGTCGGCGATCAGCAGCCCCGACAGGGGCCCGGGTGCGGGTTGGGACACGAGCATCTCCTCGACCGGTGCGCGAGCCGTCCGCGCTCGACGATTCTCGTGCGATCACCGCGGGTCAAGGCATCTCGCGCCCGGTGGAAGCGCTCAGATCGCGACCTGGCCGTCGATGCAGGTGACGGCGCTGCCGCCGACCCACACCGCGCCGGTGTCGTCGGTGTCGATGCGCACCGTTCCGGCCCGGCCCAGCGCGGTGCCCTGGCGTGCGGTGTAGGGCGCGGTGGTGCGCCCGGAGCCCAGCAACCACTGGGCCAGAGACGCGTTGAGGCTGCCGGTGACCGGGTCCTCGACGCAGCCCGCACCGCCCAGCGGGGCGAAGGCGCGGACCTCGAAGCGCGCGGGCCCGTCAGCCGGGTGCGGACCGGCGACGCCGATCTTGATGTCCTCGCGGTAGGACGGTTCCAGCGCCAGCACCGCCTCGGCGTCGGCGAGCAGCAGCGCCACCCAGCCCGGGCCGTTGTCGGCCCACTGCGCGTCGACGATCTCGCTCACCTCGATGCCCAGGTGCGCCGCGACCCGCTCCAGCACGTCGGGTTCCACCGGGCCGGAGCGCAGCAGCGGCGGCGCGGCGAACGCCAGCCCGCCGCCCGAACGCCGCACCGTCACCAGCCCGGCGCCGCACTCCTGCACGACGGTGTCCCGCTCGCCGTGCACCGACTGCCAGGCGTGGCAGGTGCCCAGCGTGGGGTGACCGGCGAAGGGCAGTTCCTCGGAGGGCGTGAAGATCCGCACCCGGTAGTCGGCACCGGGGTCATCCGGGGGCAGCACGAACGTCGTCTCCGACAGGTTCGTCCACGCCGCGAACCGCTGCATCGCCTCGTCCGACATGCCCTCGGCGTCGAGCACGACCGCCACCGGGTTGCCGTAGTAGGGGGTGTCGGTGAACACGTCGACCTGCTGGAACCTGCGCATGACCGCGACCCTAGCGGCCGTGGCGGCGTGACGAGGTCAACGGTCCGGAATAGCGGCTTCCGGTGGCGGGTTGTGATCGACATGCGTGTTTTGGGTTTCACCGAGTTCGGCGGTCCGGACGTGCTGGGGATCCACGACGTGCCCGAGCGGCACGCCGGCCCCGGCGAAGTGCGGATCCGCGTGCGCGCGGCGGCGGTCAACCCGACCGACACCGCTGGACGCGCGGGATGGTTCACCGAGCGGTACCGCGACCTCGAACCTCCCTACGTGCCGGGCATGGACGCGGCCGGCGTCATCGACGAGATCGGTGAGGGCACCGACACGGACCTGCGGGTCGGTGACGACGTGATGGCCATCGTCGTCCCGTCGGGTTCGCACGGCGCCTACTCCGAGAGTCTCGTGGTACCTGCCGAGTCGGTCGCGCGGATCCCCGCTGGCACCGACCACGCGGCGGCCTCGACGCTGCCGATGAACGGGCTGACCGCGCGTCTGGCGCTCGACAGCCTCGCGCTGCCGCCGGGCGCGCTGCTGGGCGTCACCGGTGCCGCGGGCACGCTCGGCGGGTACGTGGTGCAGCTGGCCAAGGCCGACGGGCTGCGGGTGGTCGCCGACGCGAAGGACTCCGACCGGGAGCTGGTGGCCTCGTTCGGCGCCGACGAGATCGTCGAGCGCGGCGAGGACGTCGCCACCCGGTTCCGGGAGGTCGCGCCGGACGGGCTGGACGCGGTCGTGGACGCTGCGGTGCTCAACGACAAGGTGGAGCCTGCCGTCCGCGACGGCGGCGGCCTGGCCACCGTGCGGTTCTTCGCCACCGAGTCCGACCGCGGCATCACCTACCACCGGGTGCTGGTCAGCGACTACTACAAGGAGCGGGACAAGCTCGACGAGCTGCGGCAGCAGGTCGAGGACGGGGTGCTGACGCTGCGCGTCGCCGACACCGTCCCGGCCGAGCGAGGCGCCGAGGCGCACCACCGCCTCGAAGCGGGCGGCACCCGGGGCCGCCTGGTCGTGCTGTTCTGATCCCCGCGCGGAGGCCGGGTCACCCGGCCTCCGCCAGGTCCTCCCACAGCTCGTCGGGCACGGGCGCGTGAAAGGCGGCGGCGTGGCTGCGGACCTCTGCCGGTGTCCGCGCCCCGAGCACCACCGAGGCCACCGCCGGGTGCCGCCGCGCGAAGGCGATCGCGGCCTGCGGCAGCGACACCCCGTGCCGACGGCAGATCTCGCGCAGCCGCCGCGCTTTCGCCACCAGCTGCGCTGGAGCGGGCCGGTAGTCGTAGACCGCGTGGGCCGCCGGGTCGTCGGTGGCGAGCAGGCCGCCGTTGAACACCCCGGCCGCCAGCACCGAGACGCCGCGCCGGGCGCATTCGGCGAGCAGCGGTTCCCCAGAGCGGTCCAGCAGCGTGTACCGGCCCGCGAGCATGACGGCGTCGATGTCGGTCTCGGTCGCGAAGCGGCGCAGCATCGGCCACTGGTTCATCCCGACGCCGATCGCCCCGACGACGCCTTGGGCGCGCAGGTCGTGCAGCGCCGGGTAGGCCTCGTCGACGGCTTGCCGCCAGTGGTCGTCGGGATCGTGCAGCAGCACCAGGTCGACCCGGTCGAGCCCCAGTCTGTCCACACTGGACTCCAGGCTGCGCCGCACGCCGTCGGCGCTGAAGTCCCAGCGTCGCGCGACATCCGCGGGGACCGCGAATCCGGCCGCGTCGTCCCGTTCTCCGCGCGGGTTGGCGACCGGCTCCAGGAGGCGGCCGACCTTCGTCGAGACCGCGAACTCGTCCCGCGGTCGCCCCGACAGGGCCGCGCCGAGGCGGCGTTCGGCCAGGCCGAGCCCGTAGTGCGGTGCGGTGTCGAAGTAGCGGACTCCCGCGTCCCACGCCGCGTGCACGGTGGCCGCGGCGGTGTCGTCGTCGACCTCGCGGTAGAGGTTGCCGATCACCGCGCCGCCGAAACCCCAAGGGCTCACCAGCATGCGTCACTTCCGCAGCCGGAGCGCCTGCATCCCGCCGTCGACGGCCAGCGACGTCCCGGTCGTGGCCCCGGCCGACGGGCCCGCCAGGTAGGCCACCGCGGCCGCCACCTCCTCGGCCGTGACCAACCGGCCGGACGGCTGCCGAGCGTTGAGCGCCGCCAGCTCGGCGTCCGGGTCGGCGGCGACCGACAGCAGCCGGCGCACCCACGGGGTGTCGGCGGTGCCCGGGTTCACGCAGTTGACGCGGATGCCCTCGCCGAGATGATCGGCGGCCATCGCCTGCGTCAACGACAGCACCGCGCCCTTGCTGGCGCTGTAGGCGGCGCGATCCGGCAGTCCCGCGGTGGCCGCGATCGAGCAGGTGTTGACGATCGACGCGCACGACGACCTGCGCAGGTGCGGCAGCGCGGCCCGGGTGGTGCGCACGATGCCCAGCACGTTCACGTCGAACACCCGGTGCCACTCCTCGTAGGAGTTGGTCTCGACCGTGCCCTGCGCCCCGATCCCGGCGTTGTTGACCAGAACGTCGATCCCGCCGTGCCGCTCCGCGACCTCCTCGACGGCGGCGCGCACCGAATCCTCGTCGCGCACATCGCACTTCATCCCGAGCGCCTCGGCGGGCACCGCGCCCGGATCCAGGTCCAGCGCCGCCACGGTCGCCCCGCGCTCGGCCAGCGTCCGCACCACGGCCAGTCCGATCCCCGACCCACCACCGGTGACCACCGCCGACACCCCGTCGAACTCCCCAGCACCCACCGCACAACCCCTTCGCTCGCCGAGAACCTCCAGGACCTCTAGCACCCCGAACGAACGGGCAACAAGCACTCACCCCCACCATCGACGACCTCCACCCGGGACGCCACCACCTCCCCCTCCACGACGACCCACTCACGCTCCCCCGCCCCACGCCGGAAGACGTCCTCGCGAAAACGCCCCTCCCCCACCTCGAACCACGGAAACCAACCACCGTCCACGACGACAACCCCCTTCCCGCACCAACGAACCCCGCACCCTACCCCCACCCGCTCCACGTCCCCGCGGACAAATCCTGCGGTATTCGCCCGGTCAAAAACCGCGGTATTCGACCCGACGAATCCTGCGGTTTTTGACCGGTCGAATCCTGCGGTTTTTGACCCGACAAATCCTGCGGTTTTTGACCTGAGACGTGAAAGCGGGGGCGTGACCTGGTGGTCACGCCCCCGCTGGGTGGAGTTCCGGGTCAGCCCATCTGCTCCAGGGTGCGGCCCTTGGTCTCCGGGATCCACTTCCAGACGAAGTAGATGGAGACGACCGCGAACGCGGTGTAGCCGATGTAGGCGCCGGAGAGGCTCAGCTCGGACAGCGACGGGAAGGTGACCGTCACCAGCCAGTTGGTGACCCACTGAGCCGCCGCGGCCACGGCCAGACCCGAGGCGCGGATGCGGTTCGGGAACATCTCGCCGAGCAGGACCCAGACCACCGGGCCCCACGAGATCGCGAAGAAGAACACGAAGGCGTGCGCCGACACCAGGGCGATCAGGCCGTACGGGTCGGGCAGCGTCGGGTCACCGTTGACCAGCTGCGCCTGCGCGAACGAGAACGCGGCCCCGCCCAGCGTGACGGCCATGCCGATCGAGCCGGTCAGCAGCAGCGGGCGACGACCGACGCGGTCCAGCAGGACCAGCGCCACGACGGTGCCCGCGATGTTGAAGATCTGCGTGGACATGCTCAGCAGCAGCGAGCTGTCCTCGTTGATGCCGACCGACTGCCACAGCGCCGAGGAGTAGTAGAAGATCACGTTGATGCCGACGAGCTGCTGCAGCATCGACAGGCCGATGCCGATCCACACGATCGGCAGCAGCGCGGTGCCCTTGGCCTTGAGGTCGCTCAGGCGGGGCTTGCGGTCGCTCTTGAGCGATTCCTGGATCTCCGACAGGCGGGTGTCCACATCGGTCGGTTCGAGCGAGGCCAGCACCTCGCGGGCCTCGTCGGGGCGCCCGGTGGCCACGAGGTGGCGCGGCGATTCGGGGATGGTGAACGACAGCACGCCGTAGAGGATCGCGGGCACCGCGGCGACGCCGAGCATCC
Source organism: Saccharopolyspora flava (assembly GCF_900116135.1). Classification (GTDB taxonomy): domain Bacteria; phylum Actinomycetota; class Actinomycetes; order Mycobacteriales; family Pseudonocardiaceae; genus Saccharopolyspora; species Saccharopolyspora flava. The sequence goes on along the minus strand of NZ_FOZX01000005.1, from coordinate 147,912 downwards.
ACTGCCAGGCCGACAGGAATCCGAGCTGCTCGGTGGCACCGCCCGCGGCGTCGGCGATGGCCCAGTCGACGACCTGCGAGATCGCGATGCCCAGGACGATGGCGAGCTGCTGCAGGGTTCCGAGCCTGCCGCGCTGCGAGGCGGGGGCGATCTCGGCGATGTAGGCGGGGGCGATCACCGAGGCCATGCCGATGGCGACACCGCCGACGAGGCGCCAGAAACCGAGGTCCCACGCGGAGAACGGGATGGCGGACCCGATCGCGCTGATGCAGAACAGGATCGCGGCCAGGCGCATCGCGAAGAGCCGGCCGGAGCGGTCGGCGAGCGACCCCGCGAACCAGGCGCCCACGGCGGAACCGAGCAGGGCGATGGCGACGGTGGCACCGGTGGCCACTGCATCGATTTGGAAGTGATCTCGGATGGCGTTGACAGCGCCGTTGATCACGGCCGTGTCGTAACCGAAGAGAAATCCGCCGAGGGCCGCGACTGAGGCGAAGTGGAGAGCCTTCAAACGTCTCGGACCGGCTGTTCTACCGTCACCCGGGGTGACGGTCCTGGCGCTTTCCGCCATGCGTTGCTCCGTTGCAGTGCGTTGTTCTCTTGCGCCGCGAGTGCGGTTCGGGTTAGTAAAGGGCACATACCAACCCATCGTCAAGGGAGACGGTGACCGCCTTGGCCGCAGATCCGCGTCCTCGCCCGCCCGGGCATACTTCCCGGGTGTCCCCGAACGGCCCCAAGATGGTGCGGCAGCTCAACCGGAAGCTGGTCCTGGACCAGTTCCGCGACGGCGAGCCCCGGTCGCGCGCGGACGTGGCCCGGCAGACCGGTCTGACCAAGCCGTCGGCCACCACCATCACCGACGGGCTGCTCGCCGAGGGCTTCCTCGTCGAGGCCGGGGTCGGTGAGCCGGGCGCGGCGGGCGGCCGCAGGCCCAACCTGCTGCGCTTCAACGAGCGCTGCCGCGCCTACGTGGGCGTGCACTTCGGGGCGCAGCGCACGATGGTCACCCTCGCCGACGCACTCGGGAACCCGCTGGCCCGGGCGTCGGCGGCCAGTTCGCTCGGCGACGCCGAGCGCGGCCTGCGCGCGGCCCGGACCCTGGTGCTGCGCGCGTGCGGGCGCGCGGAGATGCCGGTCGACCTCGTGGCGGCCGTGGGCGTGTCGGTGGAGGGCATGGTCGACCGGACCTCGGGACGCTGCCTGCTGGCGCCGAACCTGGGCTGGCGCGACGTGCCGATCCAGTCCCGGGTGGAGGAGCTGATCGGCGCTCCGGCGACGGTGTTCAACGAGGCGCACGCGGGCGCGCTGGCGGAGAACCACGCCGGCGTGGCGGTGGGCGTGGACTCGTTCGTGCGGCTCAGCGTCGGCACGGGCGTCGGTTCCGGCGTGATGCTGGGGTCCCGGCTGTTCTCGGGCAGCACCGGCATCGCAGGCGAGATCGGGCACTGCCGCGTCGAGGACGACGGGCTGGAGTGCGGCTGCGGCAACACCGGCTGCCTGGAGACGGTGGCCGGGGAACGGGCCATCACCAGCGCCGTGGACAGCGCGCTGCGCGGGAACCGCTCGAGCTCGCTGCGGGCGGGCAGCCACCTGCGGTTGATCATCGAGGCGGCCCACCAGGGCGATGCGGCGGCCCGGGCGGCGCTCGCGCGCGCCGGGCGCGGTCTGGCGCGCGGGATCTCGTACCTGCTCAACGTGCTCGATCCCGATCTCGTGGTGATCGGCGGCGCGGTGCGCGAGGCCGGGGAGCTGCTGCTGGGCCCGCTGCGCGCGGAGCTGCCGCTGTCCTCGCTGCCGCAGCACCGGGAGTGCCAGGTCGTCTTCAGCGAGGTGCCGCAGGCCGAGCTCGACGGGGCGGTACTGCTGGCGCGTCGGCTCGACGAGGCCGAGGCGCCGTGAAGCGCCCGACGATCGTCGACATCGCCCGCGAGGTCGGGGTTTCCAAGGCGGCGGTCTCCTACGCGCTGAACGGGCGCGGCGGCGTCTCGCAGCAGACGCGCGAGCGCATCCTCGACGTGGCCGCCGAGCTGGGCTGGCGCGCCAGCAGCGCCGCGCGGGCGCTCTCCAGCGACCGGGCGGCGACGGTCGGCGTGGTGCTGGCCCGCTCGCCGGAGGTGCTGCGCACCGAACCGTTCTTCATGCAGGTCGTCGCGGGACTGGAGAAAACCCTGTCCGCGCACGGGTTCTCGCTCCAGCTGGCGTTGTGCTCCGATCCGGGGACGGAGCTGGAGACCTACCGGCGCTGGTGGGCCGAGCGCCGCGTGGACGGCGTGCTGCTGACCGACCTGCGGGTGGACGATCCGCGACCGGCGCTGCTGCGCGAACTGCGGATCCCGGCGGTGTTCTTCGGCACCGAGCGCCCGATGGCGGGCATCCCGGTGCTGTGGGTCGACGAGCGCGACATCGCGGCCAGCGCGGTGGGGCACCTGGCGGAGCTGGGCCACCGGCGCATCGGGCACGTGCAGGGGCCCGAGCAGTTGCGCCACACCGCGCGCCGGGAGCGGGAGTTGCGCTGCGCGATCGCCGAGAAGCCCGGCATGGAGCTGATCCCGGCGCAGGGCGACTACACCGAGGCCGGTGGCGTGGCCGCCGCGGCGCGGCTGCTGGGGTCGGCGGAGCCGCCGACGGCGATCATCTTCGACAACGACGTGATGGCGGTGGCCGCGGTCGTCCGCGCCGAGGAGCTGGGAGTGCGCGTCCCGGGCGAACTCTCGGTGCTGGCGTGGGACGACTCGATGCTGTGCCGGGTGGTGCGCCCGGCGATCACCGCGTTCTCGCACGACGTCGGCGGCGCGGCCGAGCGGGCGGCGCTGATGCTGCTGGAGCTGATCGAGACGGGCGTGGCCGACGACGCCCGGATGCACGCCCGCGAGCTGATCACGCGGGACAGCACGGGCGCGGCGGCCCGGTTCAGCTGATCGGAGCAGCACACGACCACCGGTGGTAACGAATCGGTCACGCCGGATGTACCGGACCTTCTGATTAACCGGTTAAGTCCCTAGCTTGAGCGGCAGGCCCAACGACGGGTCCGACGAGGCCGAGGAGTCGTTTCGTGATCAAACGCTCGCTCGCGACGGTGTCGCTGATCGCCGCAGTGCTCGCCGCAACGCTGACCGGCTGCGCCGGCTCGGCCGAAGACCCGAACACGATCACCTACTGGGCCAGCAACCAGGGCGAGAGCGCCGAGCAGGACATGCAGATCCTGCACGACGACCTGGCCCGGTTCACCTCCGAGACGGGCATCAAGGTGAACGTGGAGGTCATCGGCTGGTCCGATCTGCTCAACCGGATCCTGGGCGCGGCGACCTCCGGAGTCGGCCCGGACGTGGTGAACCTGGGCAACACCTGGTCGGCCTCGCTGCAGGCCACCGGCGCGTTCGTGCCGTTCGACGACCGGCTCATGCAGCGCTTCGGCGGCCGCGAGCGGTTCCTCGACAGCAGCATGAGCTCCACCGGCATGGCCGGGCAGGTGCCGACCTCGCTGCCGCTGTACGGGTTGAGCTACGGCCTGTTCTACAACAAGAAGCTCTTCGCCGAGGCCGGTCTGGCCCCGCCGCGCACGTGGGACGAGTTCGTCGCGGCGGCGCGCAGGCTCACCGATCCGGACCGCAACCGCTGGGGCCTGACGATCGCGGGTGCGAGCTACACCGAGAACGCGCACTTCGCCTTCATGTTCGCCCGCTGGGAGGGCGTGGACCTGATCACCCGGCACGGCCCCGATTTCGACTCGCCGGGCGCGGTGGCCGCGGTCCAGCGCTACCTGGACCTGATGGCGACGCAGAAGGTCGTCAGCCCCGGCGACGCCGAGGAGGGCAACACCTCCAGCGCCGCCGAGGACTTCACCGACGGCGACGCGGCGATGCTCGTCGCGCAGAACAGCGTGATCCCCACCTTGCAGGACAACGGGATGGCCGACGACGCCTACGGCGTGGTGCGGCTGCCCGCGCCCGATCCGCTGCCGCCGGGCGGGACTCCGGCGCTGAGCCACGTGGCGGGCTCGAACGTGGCGGTGTTCGCCGACAGCCCGAAGCGGGAGCAGGCGCTGAAGCTGGTCGAATTCCTGACCAGCAAGGACGTCCAGGCGTCGTTGAACGAGAAGTACGGGACGCTGCCGGTGGTCACCGACGCCTACGACGATCCCGCGTTCCACACCGAGCGGGACGAGGTGTTCGCCGACGTGCTGGCGAACTACTCCGAGCCCGCTCCGATGATCCCGACCGAGGCGCACTTCGAGACGACCGTGGGTTCGGCGATGCGGGACCTGTTCGCCGAGATCGCCACGGGTCGCCGGGTCACCACCGAGGACGTGCGGGCGGCTCTGGCCGACGCCGAGCAGAAGATGCGAGGTACCGGAAGTTGACCAGTACCGCCACCTCCCCCACCGCACCGGTCGCCCCGCCCGATCCACCGCCGCGCCGCAAGTGGTCGCCGAGCAAGCGGCTGCTGCCGTACCTGCTGGTGGCGCCGGCGCTGTGCTTCGAGCTGCTGGTGCACCTGCTGCCGATGCTCGGCGGGCTGTACATGAGCGTGCTGGAGCTGACCCAGTTCTACCTGCGGGACTGGCTGAGCGCGCCGTGGGCGGGCCTGGCGAACTTCCGCTTCGCGCTGGACTTCGACGGCGCGGTCGGCGCGGCGCTGCTGCGCTCGTTCGCGGTGACCGCCGGGTTCTCGGTGCTGACGGTCGGGTTGTCCTGGCTGCTGGGGGTGTTCGCCGCGACGCTGCTGCAGCGCTCGTTCCGGGGTCGGGCGGTGCTGCGGACGCTGTTCCTGGTTCCCTACGCGCTGCCGGTCTACACCGCGGCGATGATCTGGAAGTTCCTGCTGGACCAGGACGACGGCATGGTCAACGCGACCCTGGGCGGGCTGGGCATCACCGACGGCAAGACGTTCTGGCTGCTGGGCGACAACGCGTTCCTGGCCACGGTGGCGACCGCGACCTGGCGGTTGTGGCCGTTCGCGTTCCTGGTGCTGATGGCGGGGATGCAGTCGATCCCGCACGACGTCTACGAGTCGGCGACGGTCGACGGCGCGGGGCTGTGGCAGCAGTTCCGCAACATCACGCTGCCGATGCTGCGGCCGGTGAACCAGGTGCTGGTGCTGGTGCTGTTCCTGTGGACGTTCAACGACTTCAACGTGCCCTACATCCTGTTCGACAAGTCGGTGCCCAGCGCCGCGAACCTGCTGTCGATCCACATCTACAACAACTCGTTCATCACCTGGAACTTCGGGATGGGTTCGGCGATGTCGACGTTGCTGCTGCTGTTCCTGCTGGTCGTCACGGCCGGGTACCTGGCCTTCACGTCGCGGAGGATGAAGGATGCCTGAGCCGAGGTGGTTCCGCGTCCTGCGGGTCGTGGGCCTGGTGGCGCTGACGCTGTTCACGGTGGTCCCGCTGTACGTCATGGTGACCTCGGCGCTGAAACCGCTGGGCGAGGTGCGGGACCGGTTCGAGTGGTTCCCGGGGAACCTGACGTTCGAGCCGTTCGTGGACATGTGGTCGACGATCGATCTGGCCCACTACTTCCTCAACAGCGCGATCGTGGCGCTGGGGGCGGCGGTGGTGTCGCTGGCGATCGCGATCCTGGCCGCCTACGCGGTGAGCCGCTACCGGTTCCGCGGTCGCGACGGGTTCCGGATCGTGGTGCTGTCGACGCAGATGTTCCCGGGCATCCTGTTCCTGCTGCCGCTGTACCTGATCTACGCGACGATCGGCCGCTACACCGGCATCGAGCTCTACGGCAGCCTGCTCGGGCTGATCGTCACCTACCTGACGTTCTCGCTGCCGTTCGCGATCTGGATGATGGTGGGCTACTTCGACACGATCCCGCGCGATCTCGACGAGGCGGCGCTGATCGACGGCGCGAGCCCGCTGGGCGCGCTGTGGCGGGTGGTGCTGCCTGCGGCGCGGCCGGGCATCGCGGCGGTGGGCATCTACGCGTTCATGACGGCGTGGGGCGAGACCCTGTTCGCGTCGATCATGACGGATTCGGATTCGCGGACGCTGGCGGTCGGTCTGCGCGAGTACTCCACGGAGACCTCGGTGTACTGGAACGAGGTGATGGCCGCGTCGCTGGTGGTCAGCATCCCGGTCGTCATCGGGTTCCTGGCGCTGCAGCGCTACCTCGCCCAGGGCCTGACGGCGGGTGCGGTGAAGTGACTCGGCCGGTTGACCGGTCGTGATGTTCCGTGCAGGTTCCATTGCTGCGGAAGGGTTCTCATGCGACGCAACACCGCCAAGGTGACCGTGGACGGACGACCGGAGGTCTGGCTGGGCGCGAACTTCTGGTCGCGCACCGGCGGCCCGCTGATGTGGCGGAACTACTCCCCCGAGGTCGTGCGCGAGGAGCTGCGGGTGCTCCACGAGCACGGTCTGCGGCAGACCCGGTCGTTCTTCTACTGGCCCGACTTCATGCCGGCCCCGAACGAGGTGGACGAGCAGAAGGTGGCGCACTACCGGGATTTCCTGGACGCGCACACCGAGGTCGGGATGACCTCGATCCCCACGTTCATCGTCGGGCACATGTCCGGCGACAACTGGGACCCGGCGTGGCGCGGCGGCCGCGACCTGTACGCCGACGTGTGGATGGTGTCCCAGCAGGCGTGGTTCGTGCAGCGGATGACCGAGCGCTTCGCCGGTCACGAGGCGGTGGCGGGCTGGCTGATCAGCAACGAGATGCCGATCTACGGCAGGCTGCGGCACGAGCCGAAGGCCCCGACCGAGCAGGTCAGCGCCTGGGCGCGGCTGATGGTGCAGGCGGTGCGCGCCGGCGGCGGGACCCAGCCGGTGTCGCTGGGCGACGGCGCGTGGGGCATCGAGGTCACCGGCGTCGACAACGGGTTCTCGGTGCGCGAGACCGGGGCGATGGTGGATTTCGTGGGCCCGCACGTGTACCGCATCGACAGCGATCCGGTGCGCCAGCACCTCATCGCGGCGCTGGTGTGCGAGCTGTCGGCGGTGGCGGGGAAACCGGTGGTGCTGGAGGAGTTCGGCCTGTCCAGCGACCAGGTCTCGCCGGAGAACGCCGGTCACTACTACCGGCAGACGCTGCACAACTCGCTGCTGGCCGGGTCGACGGGCTGGGTGGCGTGGAACAACACCGACTACGACGACCTGATCGGCCAGGGCCCGTACTCGCACCACCCGTTCGAGATGCACTTCGGGATCACCGACTCGACGGGCGCGCCGAAACCGCCGCTGCGGGAGCTGGCGTCGTTCGCCGAGGTGCTGGAGCGGGTGGACTTCGCCCGCTGCGAGCGCAGCGACGCCCGCGCGGCGCTGGTGGTCACCGAGTACCTGGAGCGCGGGTACCCGTTCACGCAGGACGACGACCGGCCGCTGATCTTCGACACGCTGCACCAGGCGTACGCGGCGGCGCGGGAAGCGGATCTGCCGGTGGGTTTCACGCGCGAGCGCGACGGCCTCGATCCCGACTGCGACCTGTACCTGCTGCCGTGCGTGAAGCAGATCCAGGGACCGACGTGGCAGCGGTTGCGGGAGCGGGTCGCCGAGGGCGCGGTGCTGTACCTGTCCTACACGGCCGGTGAGGTGGGCCATCACCGGCAGCCGTGGATCCCGTACCTCGACGAGACCTTCGGGGTGCGCAAGAACATCACCTACGGGGTGGTGGACGAGGTCGTCGACGAGGAGGTGCGGTTCGACTTCGCCGAGGACTTCGGCGACATCGCCGCGGGTTCCTCGCTGCGGTTCCGGGTGGCGGGCAACGAGCACAGCCGCGCGTTCCTGCCGGTCACCCCGCAGGGCGCGACGGTGGTGGCCACCGACGCCCACGGCAACCCGGCGCTGCTGCGGTACTCCACCGGTGCGGGCGAGGCGGTGCTGTGCACCTACCCGGTGGAGCTGTTCGCGGCCCGCACCGCGCGGGTGAACCCGGACGACAGCCACCGCCTCTACCGCGCTCTGGCCGCGATCGCCGGGGTGGAGCGGGAGATCGCGGTCGACGACCCGGGGGTGTTCGCCGACGTCCTGGTGCACGCCGACGGCCGCCGCTTCGCCTGGCTGGTCAGCCAGCACCCGCAGGAGACGGCGGTGACGCCGCGCTGCTCGGGCTCGCTGCGGAGCCTGGCCGGCGAGCCGCTGACGGAGGTGGTCCTGGCGCCGTACGGCGTCGAGGTGGTCGAGCTCAAGCCCTGACCACCGCGGGTGGCCTCGGTCGCTCGGGGGATCGAGGCCGCCCCTCCCCCACCGGCGTGACGCGCCGGTGCCGGGCGCCCATACTCCGGGGGACGTCAACGGCGACGAGGTGGGGCGATCATGCGCGAGATCAGCACGGTCCTGGACGGCTTCTCCTTCCTGGAATGCCCGCGCTGGCACGACGAGCGGCTGTGGCTGTCGGACTTCTACACCGGCCGGGTGATGACCACCGACGGCCGCGGACCGGCCGAGGTGGTCGCCGAGGTCCCCGAGCAGCCTGGCGGTCTCGGGTGGCTGCCGGACGGCCGCGCGCTGATCGTCTCGATGCGCGACAAGCGGCTGCTGGTGCGGGATTCCGACGGGCGGTTGGCCGAGCACGCGGACCTGTCCGCGCACGCTCCCGGCGCGCTCAACGACATGCTCGTGGACGCGCAGGGGCGCGCCTACGTCGGCAACTTCGGGTTCGACCTGATGGCGGGCGAGCCGATCCGGTGGACGACGCTGCTCCGGGTCGATCCCGACGGATCGGTGGTCGAGGCCGCCGCGGACCTGGGCTTCCCGAACGGGATGGTGCTGCTCGACGGGAACGTGCTGGTGGTGGCCGAGACCTTCGCCGGGCGGCTCACCGCGTTCGACGTGGCCGCCGACGGTTCGCTGCACGGCCGCAGGGTGTGGGCGACGTTCTCCGAAGTCCCCGAGTCGGACGACGTCGAGCAGGTGCTGGGTGCGCTGGACGTCGGTCCGGACGAAATCTGCGCGGACTCCGAAGGCGCGATCTGGGTGGCCGACGCGCTCCACGGCCGGGTGCTGCGGGTGCGCGAGGGCGGCGACATCGCTGACGAGATCAGCGTCGGCACGGGCGTTTTCGCGTGCGCGCTCGGCGGTTCGGACGGGCGGACGCTGTTCCTGTGCGCGGCACCGTCGTTCGCCGAGCACGAGCGGCGTCCGGTGCGGGAGGCGGAGCTGCGGTCGGTGCGGGTGGACGTGCCGGGCGCCGGGCTGCCGTGAGACCGGGCTCCGGGTCCGCGCGGTCGTGATCGCGCCGGTCGGCGGGTGCCCGCTCTCCCGCCGACCGGCGCCTCCTCACTTGCCCGCGCCCGCGGTGAGTCCGGCGATCATGAACCGGCGGCCGAGGATGTAGAGCACCAGCACCGGGATCGCCGAGAGCACGACACCGGCCATGATGGCGGGAACGTTGACGGTGTACTGGCCCTGGAACTGCCACAGCATCACCGGCAGCATCGCGGTCTCCTCGCGCTGGGTGAGGATCAGCGGGAACAGCAGCCCGTTCCACACCTGCAGCGCCTGGTAGATCCCCACGGCCAGCAGCGCGGGCCGGGACAGCGGCAGCACCAGGTTCACCAGCACCCGGAACTGCCCGGCCCCGTCCAGGCACATCGACTCGTAGAGCTCCTCGGGGATGTCGCGCAGGAAGTTGCTCAGGATCAGCACCGACAGCGGCATCGCGAAGGCGATGGCGGGCAGGATGATCGCCAGCAGGCTGTCGTACAGACCGGCCTCCACGATCATCACGTAGACCGGGATGATCGTGGCCTGAAGCGGGATCGCCAGGCCCGCCAGGAACATCCGGAACAGCCACTGGTGCCGCCTGCGTCGTCCGCGCACCACCACGTAGGCCGCCGGTAGCGCGGTCGCGAGCACCACGACGACCGTGATGGCGGTGGTGAGCACGCTGTTGAACAGGAACTTGGCGAACCCGTCGGAGAACACCAGCCCGTAGTTGTCCAGCGTCGGCGATCCCGGTAACGACAGCGGGTTGTCGGTCACCGAGGCGTCCTCGCCGCGCAGGCTGGTGACCACCACGTAGTACAGCGGGATGGCCACCACCAGCGCCCACAGCAGGGCGGCGGCGTTGGGCAGCAGGCCTCTGAGTCGCAGCATCACGCGCCCTCCTGGTCACTGCGCATCCGGGCGAAACCGGAGTACTTGGTCAGTCCCAGCGACAGGGCGGTGCCCAGCGCCACGAGGAACAGCGCGATCGCGCTGGCGTAGCCGAGCTGGTACTGCTGGAAACCGGTGACGTACATGTTCACCGGCAGGATTCGGGTCGCATCGCCCGGACCGCCTTCGCTGAGCACGTAGAACAGGTCGAAGTAGGTGAGCGAGCCGACCAGCATCAGCGTGCTGGAGGTGACGACGGTGTTCCGCAGCTGCGGCAGGGTGATGCGGAAGAACTGCTGCACCGGTCCGGCGCCGTCGAGCACGGCGGCCTCGTAGAGCGGCGCGGGGATCTGCCGCACGCCCGCTTGGTAGAGCAGCGTGTGGAACGGGATGAACTGCCACGACACCACGAAGATGAGGGTGTAGAGCGCGAAGTGCTCGTCCCCCAGCAGGTTCAGGCCGGGCAGGCCGAGCGCGGGCAGCACGCCGAACTCGGGGTCGACGAGGTTGCGCCACACGATGCCGATGCCGGTCGACGACAGCACCAGCGGCAGGAAGAACAGGGCCGCGAGCACCGCCCGGGACTTCTGCTTTCCGGCGACGTAGACGCCGAGCAGGATGCTGATCGGGGTCTGCACGACCCAGCACAGGATCATCACCTGCAGCGACACCCACACCGAGTGCCACATCCCGGAGTCGGTGGCGAGCTCGGCCCAGTTCTCCCCCGCGTTGAACTCCGGGGAGGAGATGCCGTTCCAGTCCATCAGGGACAGCACGACGACCACGACGATCGGCGCGATCACCAGTGCGGCGAAGAACAGCAGCGCGGGCGCGGCGAACCAGGTGGACGGTTCGGTCCAGTGCCGCGCGGGGCGGCGTTGCCGCGGGGCGGGGGCGGGCGCGGTCGGGCGCAGGGCCTCGGTGGCGGTCATCTCGAGGACTCCTCCATCAGCTGGGAGAACTCTTCCGGGCCGATCTGGTCGAGGAACAGCTTCTGCAGGTTGATGAGCACGTTCTGGGCGGGTCCGGGCGGCAGCGCCTGGTCCCACGACTGCTGGAAGTGCGGTGCGTTCTTGGCCAGGTCGTAGACGAAGGTCATGTAGTCGGCGTCCTTGGAGGCCCGCAGCTCCTCGTCCATGCCGGCCGCGGGCGGCACGTCGCCGCGTTCGACGAGCCCCTGGGTGAACTCGGGGCTGGAGAGCTCTTCGCGGAGGAAGTCGATCGCGACCTGCTGGTCGGGACCGGTGGTGGCGGACATGAAGGTCGTGGGGTTGCCGACGAGGTTGGCCGGGTCGCCCTTGCCGCCTTCGACGGCCGGGAACGGCGCCCAGCCGAGGTGGCCTTCGCGGACCCACTGCTCGTCGTCGCCGAGGATGTCGGAGTAGCCCGCGCCGAGGTGGACCATCATCGCGGCACGTCCGCTGCGCAGCAGCGTGCGCTGCTGGCCGAGCTCGGCGCTGGTGGAGGCGAAGGCGTTGCCGAAGGCGCCCCGGCGCACCAGGTCCTGCAGCATCGCGTTGGCCTTGATGATGTCGGGGTTGAGCCAGGCGCCGGGCTTGCCGTCGAGGATCGCCTGGAACGCCTCGGGTCCGGCGACCCGGTCGACGATGGCCTCCTCCCACATCAGGTAGGTCCAGGAGTCGGCGCCGCCGAGGGAGATCGGCAGGTACCCGGCCTGCTGGAGCTTGGGGATCTGGTCGAGCAGCTCGTTCCAGGTGCGCGGCGGTTGCAGCCCGGTCTTGGCGTAGACGTCCTTGTTGAAGTACATCAGCACGGGCTGCATCCCCCCGATGGGGATGCCGTAGGTGCCGCCCTTGATGTCGACGGGGCTCATGACGCTGGGCAGGAAGTGGTCGCGCCACTCGGGGTGCTCGCGCATCGCGGGTGCGAGGTCGGCGACCTTGCCCGCGTCGAGGAACGCCTCGAGCGCTCCCCCGCCCCAGCCGAAGAACGTGTCGGGCGGGGTGCCCGAGCCCATCGAGACCCAGAGCTTGTTCTTGTAGGGGTCGTTCTGGAAGAACTGGGTCTGCATCGGCCGGCCGGTCCGCTGCTCGAACTTCTCGGCCTCGCCCGGCATCAGCTCTTCTTCGCCGCCGCCGCTGATCGCCCAGGTGGTGACCACGTCGGCGCTGCCCTCGCTGGGTGGCAGCAGCACGGCGCACCCGGTCGAGGTCAGGGCGAGCGCCAGCGTCGCCCCCATCGCGCACAGACGTCGCAGTCCACGCATCGTCGCTCCCGTCGCACCGTTGCGAACTCTCGTGGCCCGGCCGTGGTGTGCACGCGGTCACACCCGCCTGCCGGACGGCGAGACGGTACCGCAGCGGCGGAACGATCGACAAGACTGAGTTTCCAAAACTTTCACGATCCGGGTGGTCCGGGATTTATCGGGATCCATGCAGGACTTTCGGCGGACGATGTGGCAATCTGTCGATCGTTACACCCCGGTGACCGGACCGAGCCGCCGAAACAGTTTCGAAAGTGTCGGCGCGGACGGCCGCCCAACCACGACGGGAGTCGCAGCACATGCCGCAGTCGCGCCCGACCGAGGACCGCCAGCCCTACCGCGATCCCGCACTACCGGTCGAGGAGCGGGTCGCCGATCTGGTGTCCCGCATGACGCTGGAGGAGAAGCTCAACCAGCTCGTCGGGATGTGGATCTACGTCTCCGGCGCCGAGGAGCGCGTCGCCCCGCACCAGGAGGACTTCGCCGAGGACACCCCGCCCTGGGACGAGATGATCAAGAGCGGTCTGGGGCAGCTCACCCGCGTGTTCGGCAGCGCCCCCATCGAACCCGCCCGCGGCGCCGCGGCCCTGACCCGGCTGCAGCGCGAGATCACCACCTCCAGCCGCTTCAGCATCCCGGCCGTGGCGCACGAGGAGTGCCTGGCCGGGTTCACCGCCTGGGGCGCCACCGCCTACCCGGTGCCGCTGTCCTGGGGCGCCTCCTTCGACCCGGAGCTGGTCGGCGAGATGGCCGCGCGCATCGGCGCCGACATGCGCTCGGTGGGCGTGCACCAGGGACTGGCCCCGGTGCTGGACGTGGTGCGGGACCTGCGGTGGGGCCGGGTCGAGGAGACCCTCGGCGAGGACCCGTACCTGATCGGCACCGTCGGGTCGGCCTACGTCGCGGGCCTGGAGTCGAGCGGGATCGTGGCCACCCTCAAGCACTTCGCCGGCTACTCGGCCTCCCGCGCGGGCCGCAACCTCGCGCCGGTGAGCATGGGGCCGCGGGAGTTCGCCGACGTGGTGCTGCCGCCGTTCGAGATGGCGCTGCGGCTGGGCGGCGCCCGCTCGGTGATGCACTCCTACACCGACGTCGACGGCATGCCCTCGGCCGCCGACGAGTCGCTGCTGACCGATTTGCTGCGCGACGAGCTGGGTTTCACCGGCACCGTGGTCGCCGACTACTTCGGGGTGTCGTTCCTGCACAAGCTGCACGGCGTGGCCGAGGGCCCGGGCGAGGCGGGTGCGGCGGCGCTGCGCGCCGGGGTGGACGTGGAGCTGCCCAACGCCCGCTGCTACGTCGATCCGCTGGCGCGCCTGGTGCGCTCCGGCGACGTCGACGAGGCGCTGGTGGACCGGGCGCTGGGGCGGGTGCTGAGCCAGAAGGTCGAGCTGGGGCTGCTGGACCCGGACTGGTCGCCGGAGGCCCCGGGCCCGCGCGAGTTCGACTCGCAAGGAAACCGGGACCTGGCGCGGAAGCTGGCCGAGGAGTCGGTGGTGCTGGTGGCCAACGACGGCACGCTGCCGGTGCGCGAACCGGGCCGGGTGGCGGTGGTCGGTCCGCTGGCCGACGACCCGTTCGCGCTGCTGGGCTGCTACTCCTTCCCCGCCCACATCGGGGTGTCCTACCCGGACTGGCCGAACGGCGTCGACCTGCCGACCTTCCGCGACGAGATCGCCCGCGTCGCCGAGCACGTCGACCACGTCAAGGGCTGCGACCTGCCCTCCGGCGGAGCGGATCTCGACGCCGCGCGGGCCGCTGCGGCGGGCGCGGACCTGTGCGTGGCGGTGGTGGGCGACCGGGCGGGCCTGTTCGGCCGGGGCACCTCCGGAGAGGGCTGCGACGCGGCGGACCTGCGACTGCCGGGCGACCAGCAGGAGCTCGTGGAAGCGCTGATCGAGACCGGGACGCCGGTGGTGCTGGTGGTCTCCAGCGGCCGCCCCTACGCGCTGGGCGAGCTGGCCGGCCGGGTCGCGGCGGTGGTGCAGGTGTTCTTCCCGGGCGAGGCGGGCGCGGCGGCGCTGACCGGGGTGCTCACCGGCGAGGTGAACCCCTCGGGCCGGTTGCCGGTGTCGATCCCGGCCACGCCGGGCGGCAACCCGGGCACCTACCTCACCGCTCCGCTGGGCGCGGCCAGCGAGGTCAGCTCGCTGGACCCGACGGCGCTGTTCCCGTTCGGGCACGGTCTGTCCTACACCTCCTTCGCCTACTCGGACCTCACGATCAGCGCCGCGGAGGTCGCCACCGACGGGGCGGTGGACGTGGCGTGCACGGTCACCAACACCGGCGACCGCGACGGCGACGAGGTGGTGCAGCTCTACCTGCGGGACCCGGTGGCGCAGGTGACGCGCCCGGTGCGGCAGCTGGCCGGTTTCGGCCGGGTTTCGGTCCCTGCGGGCGGGAGCCGCCGGGTGTCGTTCCGGCTGCACGCCGACCGCACCGCCTACACCGGCGCGCGCGGCAAGCGGATCGTCGACCCCGGCCTGATCGAGGTCCACGTCGGCGGCGACAGCGCGAACCCCCGCCTGTCCGGCGAGTTCCGCCTGGTCGGCGAGGTGCGCGAGGTCGGTGCGGACCGGGTGCTCGACACCCCGGTGACGATCTCGGAGTGACGCGCTCGGGTGCGGGCGGTGACGCCGAAACTTTCAGGTACGGTGACGTCGGTCGAGCTAGGAGGCACGGTGACCGAGGCTAAGAAGAACCGCGTGACGATCAGCGACATCGCGCGGGAGGCCGGTGTGTCGGTGCCGACCGTGTCCAAGGTGCTCAACGGACGTCCTGAGGTCGCCGCCCACACCCGGGAGCGGGTCGAGAAGCTCATCACCCGGTACAACTACTCGCGCCGGGCCAGCCACGGCAGCGGCCGGGCCGGGCTGATCGACCTGGTCTTCCACACGCTCGACAACGAGTGGGTGCTGGAGATAGTGCGCGGCGTCGAGAGCGTCACGCACGACGCCGGGGTGGGCATGGTCGTCTCGGCGGTGCACGACGGCCGCAAGACCGAGCGGGCGTGGCTGGACAACCTCACCTCGCGCCGCTCGGACGGGATCATCCTGGCGGTGACCGAGCTCGGCCCCCGGCACGCCGAGCAGCTGCACGGCCTGGGAGTTCCGGTGATCATCATCGATTCGCTGGGCCAGCCGGACCCGCGGGTCGCCTCGGTCGGGGCGACGAACTGGAGCGGGGCGCGCGCCGCCGTGGAGCACCTGCTGGAGCTGGGCCACCAGCGGATCGGGTTCATCGGCGGTCCCCCGCAGCTGCAGTGCTCGGTGGCGCGGCTGGACGGCTACCGGTCGGCGCTGATGGCGGCCGGGATCACCGTCGAGGACGCGCTGGTCGTCGACGGCGACTTCACCCACGACCGGGGCGAGCAGGCCGCCGAGGAGCTGCTGGCGCTGCCCGAGCCGCCGTCGGCGATCTTCGCCGCCAACGACCTGCAGGCGCTGGGCGCCTACCGGGCGGCCGAGCGGCGCGGGCTGCGCATCCCGGACGACCTGAGCGTGGTGGGCTTCGACAACCTGCCGATGGCGCAGTGGATCTCGCCCGCGCTGACCACCGTCAACCAGCCGGTGGCGACGATGGCCGCGGAGGCGGCGCGGATGGTGCTGCGGCACTCCGAGACCGGACGCTTCGACACCCACCGGGTGGAGCTGGCCACCGACCTCGTCGTGCGCGGCAGCACGGGGCCGCTCTCCTGACCCTGCGGGTACCGCCGGTCACGGGGCGCATCCGGTGCCAGATCACAGCAGGACCCGGAAATATCGCGGATCGGCGTCGCGTTGCCACTGGGTGCCGGGGTGGTGTGCCCCGGCGTGGTGTTCTCGCGTGGAAAGGCTGATCCTGCCGTGACTGTGGCTCTCTCCGTTCTCGACCTGGCGCACATCGGCGACGGGGAGACCGCCGCGGACAGCTTCTCCGCGAGCGTCGACATGGCCCAGCGCGCGGAACGCTGGGGCTACCACCGCATCTGGTACGCCGAGCACCACAACATGCCCACCATCGCCTCGTCGGCGACGAGCGTGCTGATCGGTCACGTGGCGGCGAAGACGAGTTCGATCCGGTTGGGCGCGGGCGGCATCATGCTGCCCAACCACTCCCCGCTGACCATCGCAGAGCAGTTCGGCACCCTCGAGACCCTGTTCCCGGGCCGCATCGACCTGGGCCTGGGGCGCGCCCCGGGCAGCGACCAGCGCACCATGCGCGCGCTGCGCCGCGACCCCACCTCGGCGGACTCGTTCCCGCAGGACGTGCTGGAGCTGCAGGGCTACCTCGCCGGGGAGACCCGCATCGCCGGGGTCAACGCGACGCCGGGTTACGGCACGAACGTGCCGCTGTACGTGCTGGGTTCGTCGATGTTCGGCGCGCAGCTGGCCGCGCTGCTGGGCCTGCCGTACGCGTTCGCCTCGCACTTCGCGCCGGACGCGCTGGAGGCGGCGACCTCGCACTACCGCAAGGAGTTCCAGCCCTCGGCGCAGCTGTCGGAGCCGTACGTGATCGCCGGGGTGAACGTGATCGCCGCCGACACCACCGAGTACGCCGAGCAGCAGCTGCTGGAGGCCAAGCGCTACCGCGCGGGCCGGATGCTGGCGCAGGGCCGCAAGCTCAGCACCGAGGAGATCGACGCCCTGCTGGCCTCCCCCGCCGGCCGCCAGGTCCAGTCGATGGCCCGCTACAGCGCCGTGGGAACCCCGGACGAGGTCGACGACTACCTGGACAAGTTCGCCAAGCAGGCCCAGGCCGACGAGCTCATGGTCGTCTCCTCCGCGGTCGACCGCACCGCCTGGCTGCGCTCCCTGGAACTCCTCGCCGACGTCCGCGGTCTCGGCGACTGACTCACCCCGCCCAGCGGTTGACGCCGACATTCTCGGCGGCGCAACGCCGGTACATGGCCTCGAACGGTTCGTGGAACGCGGCGTTGCGCCGGTCGAGGTCGTCCTGATCGCGCCGGATCTCCGGGAGCCGTTCGCGCAGCTCGGCCAGCAGCGCGCTCTCGTCGACGCCGGTGACCCGGCCGTCGCGCACGATCACCTCGCCGTCGATCATGACGGTGCGCAGCGAACTCCCGTTCTCCGAGTACACCAGGTGCAGGTCCGGCCGGTTCCACGGCGCGAACGCGAGCGTGTCGAGGTCGTAGATCAGCAGGTCGGCGCGCTTGCCCTCCTCCAGGCTGCCGATCTCGGCGTCGAGCTGGGCGCTGCGGGCTCCGCCGAGGGTGGCCGCGCGCAGCACCTCGTCGGCGCTGGACCAGCGGTCCGGGTCGGGGTCGGTGACCTTGTGCAGCAGCGCGGCGCTCTTGATCACCTCGTGCAGCCGGGGCGTGTCGCTGCTGGAGCACCCGTCGGAGCCGAGCCCGAGCGTCACCCTGGCGTCGTGGTAGCGCCGCCACGGGGCGATGCCGGAGCCGAGCTTGAGGTTCGACAGCGGGTTGTGCGAGACGCTGACCCGGTTCTCGGCGAGGATCTCGACGTCGCGGTCGGTGACCCAGATGCCGTGCGCGAGGGTGGTGCGCGGCGACAGCGCGCCGATCCGGCGCAGGTGCTCGACGAGGGTGGTGCCGTAGAACTCGCGTCCGGTGACGGCTTGGGTCTTGGTCTCCAGGACGTGGACGTGGCACTCGGCGCCGTGCGCGTCGGCGAGCTCGGTGGCGCCGGCGAGCAGGTCGTCGGTGCAGCGCTGCGGCCCGGACGGCGCGAGCATGTACCGCAGCCGTCCCCCGGCGCGGTCGCGGTAGCGGGCGAAGGCCTCGGCGCTGAAGCCGAGGTAGTCGGCGGTGGTGGGCACCGGCAGCGCGCGCACCTCGGCGAGCAGGTCCGCGGGCAGCAGGTCGGGCACGTAGGGCAGCGTGTCGACGAACGGCCGGTTGATGATGTGCCCGGAGATGTTGGCGCGCACCCCGGCGGTCTCGTAGGCGTCGAAGACCGCGTCGAGCTGGGCGAAGTCCTGGCCCGGTGTTTCCAGCACGTCGTCGACGAGGGTGGTCACGCCGTTCTTGAGGGATTCGACGGCGAACAGCAGGCTGCGCAGCCGCACCAGGTCCGGCGGCAGCGGGCGCGCGCCGAGGATCGGGTAGGAGTACAGCATCCACAGTTCCAGCGGCAGGTTGTCGTAGCGCCCCTTGGCGAGGTACTCCCACGAGTGCGTGTGGGCGTTGACGAACCCGGGGCACACCAACCGGTTTCGCCCGTCGATGACGGTGTCCCCGTCCTCGGTGCGGACTTCGGGGGCGATCCGGGTGATGCGGCCGCCGTCGACGCGCAGCGAGCGGGTGACCGGGGTGCTGCCGGTGGCGGCGTCCATGAGGATCGCGGTGGCGTCGCGGATCACGGTTCCCACGGTCAGCTCTCCTTCGTCGGGATGGCGGCGAGCACGAGCGCGACGGCCACGCCCTGCAGCGCGGGGATGCCGATGCCCAGCGCGGCACCGGCGATGGCGACGGCGGTCCCGGCGAGGTACGCGACGAGACCGGGCAGGCGCACCGGCGGGACGGAGTCCAGGTCGGTGCCGGGGTCGTGGGCCTTCCAGCGGAACAGGAAGGTGCCGATGATGGCGCCGCCGAGCGGCGGGACGAGCACGCCGAGCGCGGTCAGGAACGCCGAGAGCGCGTCGGCGATCCCGGTGAGCGCGAGCAGCACGCCGATCACCACTCCCCCGACGACGAACGGGCGCTTGTCGGCCTTGCCGAACAGCTCCGATCCGGCGACGCCGAAGGCGTAGGCGGCGTTGTCGTTGGTGGTCCACAGGTTCGCGACGATGAGCAGCGCGGCCACGGCCGCGGAGCCGATCAGCATCAGCACTTCGGCGAAGTCGGGTTGCCCGTAGGCGATGGCGCCGAGACCGCCGAAGAAGAACATCGCGCCCTGCACGAGCAGGATGGTGACGGCGGTGGCGGAGAACCCGGTCCAGCCTCCCGCGGCGAAGCGGGTCCAGTTGCCGACCTGGGTTCCGCCGCTGATGAAGGTGCCGATCATGAGCGTCAGCGCGACCCCGACGCTCGTGCCGCCGGTGCCGTCGACGGCGAAGAGCGCGGACCAGCCTCCGGCGTGGTCGACGGCGGCGACGGCGATCCACAGGCACAGCGCGGTCATCAGCGGCACGGCGATCCAGGACAGCAGTTCCATGCCGCGGAAGCCCTTGTAGGCGGTGATGGCCATGACGACGCCGCCGATGAGCACGATCGGCCACCGGGTCTGCGTCCCGAACGCCTGGCCGAGCAGCGTGGCCAGGACCCCGATGGTGATGCCGTACCAGCCGATCTGGGTGCCGCCCAGCAGGATCGAGGCCCACTTGCCGCCGATCCGGCCGAGCACCAGGCGCGCGAGCAGCACGGTGGTGAGCCCGGTCCGGGCGCTGGCCAGGCCCATCGCGGCGATGTAGACGGCGAGCACACCGGCCGCGGCGAGCGCGAGCCCGAGGAACGGGCCGAGGCCGAAGGCTCCGGCGACCTGGCCCCCGGTGACCATGGTGGGCGTGAAGAAGCCGAAGCCCGCGATGACCACGGCGACCGAGGCGACGCCCTTGCGGCGGGCCGCGGGCACGCGGGTGAGCGGGAAGTCCTGGTCGGTGCGCGCGTCGTCGGGCGCGGTGTCGGTCGCTGCGGTCACGGGTGCCTCCTTCGCGCTCCGGTCGATCGGCCGGGCGGAGCCCCATTCAAGGCGCGCCGGGCCTCGGGGAGAACGGTTTCGGGCGAGGTGTGGAGGAGCTGAACCGCCCGGTCGGCGCGCGGTGTGCGAACCCACACCGCGCCGTAATGCGCCCGTCAACACCGGTAATCGGGTTTTCACGCGTCCCTCGTAGCGTGCCGCTCATGGGTGCGGTGGTGGAGGAGGTGGCGGCCCCGCCGACGCGGGTCGCCGACGTGCTGGGCTGGGCCGAGGGGTTGCGGCTGGTGGGCCGCGCGGTGGGGCTGGATCGGCGGGTGCGCTGGGCGCAGGCGTCGGACCTGCCGGATCCCGCGCCGTTCCTGCGCGGTTCGGAACTGGTGCTGGTGGCGGGTCTTTCGCTGCCCGACGACGCGGCGTGCGAGCGGTTCGTCGCGGCGCTGCGCCCGGTGGAACCGGCGGCGATCGGCTACGCGGTGGGCGTGGTGCACGACGTGGTACCGGAGGCGTTGGTGCGGGCCGCGAACCGGATCGGCGTGCCGGTGTTCGAGATCCCCACGTCGGTGCCGTTCATCCTGTTCACCGAGCGGTTGGCGCAGGAGTCGATGCGGGTGCGCGAGCGCCGGGAGAACGGGCACCTGCTGGAGCTGGTGCGCGCGGGCCGGGCGCGTCCGGACGCGGTGCTGGATCGCGCTCCGCTGTTCGCCGACGCCGATGACCTGCGCGTGGTGGGGATGTCGCCGGAGCAGGTGCCCGCGCTGCCGCCGGGCGGGCCGCTGGTCGCCGACCTGGTGGGCGCGAGCCTGCTGGTGTCCCGGGATTCCGCTCCTGCCCCGGGTTTTCCGGCGGATCTGGTGTGCGGGGTGAGCGGGCGCGGTGCGCTCGCGGACCTGCCGAGGCTGATCGGCGAGGCGCTGGAGGCGTGGGAGCTGGCGCGGCGCCGCAGCGCGCGCACGACGGCCGCGGACCTGGCGTCGCTGACGGCGCTGGCGCAGCGGCTTCCGGAGAGCTGCCTGCACCCGTTCCGGGAGTACCTGCGCCGCCCGATCGAGGTCTACGACCGCAGGCACGGCGCGGGCCTGCGCGCGACGCTGGAGGAGCTGATCCGCTGCGACGGCTCGGTCACGACGTGCGCCCGGAACCTGTTCCTGCACCCGAACACGGTCCGCAAGCGCCTCAAGCGGGTGCACGCCCTCACCGGCAAGGACCCGGTCGTGCCGGTGCACCTGGCGGAGCTCGCCCTCGCGCTGCGCGGGTGAGGGCGAGCTCCGGGGCGGGTCAGGCGCCGGGGTGCGCTTCGAGCTGGTCGGCGAGCTCGTTCATGATCTTGGCGTAGCTCGCGTGGCTGAGCGGGGCGACCGCGTCCCACTCGGCGAAGCGCCCGGCGGCGGCCGCGGGGGTGGCGGCGAAGACCGGGTTCTGCATCATCTGCTGCGGGGTCATCGACGCCGAGCGGGCGTCCCACAGCAGGATGTCGGCCGGGTAGGCGTTGGCCTTCTCCCAGGACAGCCGCTCGTAGTAGCCGCCGCTCGCCGGGTCCGGGTTGTTCGGCGTGGTGATCGGCAGCCCGAGCTCGGTGACGTAGTAGTCCAGGTCGGGGTTGCGGCCGGGCACGACGACGAAGAACTCCTCCTTCGTGCCGCCGATGGCCAGGATCGACCGGCCTTCGGCCTTCATCCGCGCGCCGATGCCGCGCAACCGGTCGGCGGCGGCGTGGAAGGCCCGCTCGTCGGCCTGGATCTTCTCCGAGTCGACGTCGGCGCCCAGCGAGCGGGCGAGCTCCTTGTACTTGCCGATGGCCTCCGGCAGCGCGATTCCGGACTGCTGCACGCCCAGGGTCGGCACGATCTCGGCGACCTTCTGCTCCTGGTCCTGCACGAGGTGCCAGAGCCCGGGGTATTCCGCGTACTTGCCGCTGACCAGCAGGTCGGGGTGCAGCGAGAGGAGCCGCTCCAGGTTGATCTCGCCGTAGCCGGCGCCGGTGACGTCGGTGACCTTGGCGGGGTCGAGTCCGGCGGCTTCGGGTTCGACGGAGCCGTCGTCGCGCACCAGGGGTCCGAAGGTCCCGGTGATCGGCACGCCGAAGTCCTGCAGCGCGGCGGCCGAGGAGACCTGGGCGACGATCCGCTGCGGGCGTTCGGGGCGGGTGATCGTGATGCCGCGATCATCGGTGTGGGACCAGCCGGTGCCGGCTTGTTCGGACTGCGAGGATCCGCACGCGGACAGCGCGCCGACGGCGGTCAGCGATGCCGCGATCAGCGCGGCGGCCCGGATCGAGTGACGCAAGGTCGACCTCCCGTTGTTCTAAGGCTAGGCTAACCTAGCAGCACGACCGGGAGGTTTCGGATGACAGGCACGCAAAACGGGCAAAGGGCCCTGGTCAAGCCGCGTTATCGGCTGTTCCCGGTGGAGGTCGCCCGGGTGCTGCGGCTCAGCCCCAGCTTCGTGCGGATCACCTTCACCGGCGCGTGCCTGTCCGGGTTCGGCTTCGGCGGGCACGACCAGCGCATCAAGATCGTGCTGCCCAAGCCCGGCCGCGCGCTCGACGACTTCCCCGAGGGCGAGGACTGGTACCAGCGCTGGCTGGCGCTGCCCGAGGACGTCCGCCCCGACCTGCGCACCTACACCGTGCGCGACTACCGGCCCGAGTCCTGCGAGGTCGACGTCGACTTCGTGCTGCACGGCCTCGACGACGGCCACGCGGGCCCGGCCTCCACCTTCGCCGCCGGTGCGCGACCCGGCCAGGTCCTCGGCCTGTTCGCCCCGGACCGGCCCGGCGGCGGGCGGATGTGGGGCTGCGAGTGGGCTCCCCCGGCCTCGGCCGATCGGCTCGTGCTGGCCGGCGACGAGACCGCCGTGCCCGCGCTGGCGGCCGTCGTGGAGTCGCTGCCCGCCGACGCGCGCGGCGTGGTGTGCGTGGAGGTCCCGGAGGAGGCCGACCGGCAGGAGTGGGCGTGCCCGGCCGGGGTGCGGGTGCGCTGGTACGCCCGGACCGGGGCGCCGCACGGCAAGCTGCTCGGCGAGGGCGTCGCCGCGGCGCTGCGCGAGCTGTGCCCGGTAGACGGCACCGGTTCGCCGGGCGGCGCGCTGGAGGACGTCGACGTCGACACCGACGTGCTGTGGGAGGTCCCGGAGACCTCCACCGGCTCGATCTACGGGTTCCTCGCCGGCGAGGCGTCGGTGATCAAGCGGTTGCGGCGGCTGCTGGTCGACGAGCACGGCATCCCGAAGCGGTCGGTGGCGTTCATGGGCTATTGGCGAGAAGGTCGATGCTGACCCTTTTGTCGGAGTAGCGCGCTACCGTCTTCGGCGTCGGGTCGGGCCACCTCTCACCGAAGGGCCAGCGCCATGCCAGTCACGACGACCGCGCCTACCGATGACTTCGTCGCGCAGGCCGACTCCTACCGCCGGGAGCTGCTCGCGCACTGCTACCGGATGCTCGGGTCGCTGCAGGACGCCGAGGACCTCGTGCAGGAGACCTACCTGAAGGCCTGGCGGTCCTACGACCGCTTCGAGGGCCGCAGCTCGCTGCGCACCTGGCTCTACAAGATCGCCACCACCACCTGCCTGACCGCGCTGGAGAGCCGCAAGCGGCGGCCGCTGCCCAGCGGCCTGGGCGCCCCGGCCGACGAGGTGCCGCACGAGAAGGTCGTGGAATCCGGCGAAGTCCCGTGGTTGCAGCCGATCTCGGACGGGATGATCACCGACCGGGCCACCGACCCGGCGTCGGTCGTGGGACTGCGGGAGAGCACCCGGCTGGCGTTCATCGCCGCCCTGCAGCACCTGCCCGCGCGGCAGCGCGCCGTGCTGATCCTGCGCGAGGTGCTCAAGTGGCGGGCCGCCGAGGTCGCCGACGCGCTGCACATCTCCACCGCCGCGGTCAACAGCGCCCTGCAGCGCGCCCGCGCCCAGATCGCCGACGCCGCCCCCTCGGAGGACGACCGGCCGCGACCGCTGACCGACGAGCAGCAGCGGCTGCTGGAGCGCTACGTGGCGGCGTTCGAGGCCAAGGACGTGCCCGCGATCGTGGAGCTGTTCACCGCCGAGGCCGTGTGGGAGATGCCGCCGTTCGAGCTGTGGGTGCGCGGCGGCGAGAACATCGGACAGCTCACCGCGCGGCAGTGCCCGGCCGGTCCGGACGGGTTGCGGTTGCGGCCGACGCGGGCCAACGGCCAGCTCGCCTACGGCGTCTACATCCGCTGCGACGACGACGTGTTCCGGCCCTTTCAACTGCACGTCCTGGAACTCGACGGCGAGCTCGTCGGGCACGTGGTGTGCTTCTTCGACGTCGACTTCGCCCGGTTCGGGCTGCCCGACGCGGTGACCGGGTGATCTGTGGAACCCGGCGTCAGCTCGTACAGTGGGCGGCGGAGACGTTCGGGGTCTGGTGACCCCCGCGGCCTTCAAAGCCGTTGGCGCCGAGCAACTCGACGCGGCGGGTTCGATTCCCGTCCGTCTCCGCCAGACCTCTGTCACCGACCGCGAGGACGGGTTCGATGGGCGGCTACCGGCTCACGCAGTACGCGCACGGCGGCGGATGCGCCTGCAAGATCCCGCCGGGAGAGCTGGAGGACGTCGTCGGGTCCCTGCTGCCGGAGGTGCCCGAACCGAACGCGAAGCTGCTGGTCGGATTGGACACCGGCGACGACGCCGCGGTGGTGTGCACAGACGAGGGCTCCGGGATCGTGGCGACCACCGACTTCTTCACGCCCGTGGTCGACGATCCCTACGACTGGGGCCGGATCGCGGCGGCCAACGCGCTCTCCGACGTCTACGCGATGGGCGGCACGCCGCTGCTCGGGGTGAACCTGCTGGGCTGGCCGCGCGAGGTGCTGCCGTTCGAGCTGGCCGGTGAGGTGCTGCGCGGCGGTGGTGACGTGGCCGCGCTCGCCGGGTGCCACCTGGGCGGCGGGCACAGCGTCGACGATCCGGAGCCGAAGTACGGCCTGGCGGTGACCGGCCTGGTCGATCCGGCGCGGATGCTGCGCAACGACGCGGCCCGGCCGGGTGTGCCGCTGTCGCTGACCAAACCGCTGGGCGTCGGGGTGCTCAACACCCGGCACAAGGCGACCGGGCAGCGCTTCGACCAGGCGGTGGCGCTGATGACCGAGCTCAACCGCGACGCCTCCCGGGCGGCGCTGCGCGCGGGCGCGGTGTGCGCCACCGACGTCACCGGTTTCGGCCTGCTGGGGCACCTGTTCAAGACGATGCGCGCGTCCGGCACCTCCGCCGAGATCGAGGTGGCCGCGGTCCCGGTCCTCGACGGCGCGCGGGAGGCGGTCCGGGACGGCTTCATCAGCGGCGGCACCCGCCGCAACCTCGACTGGGTCCGACCGCACCTCGACCCGGGCGGCACCAGCCCCGAGGACCTGTTCCTGCTCGCCGACGCCCAGACCTCAGGCGGCCTCCTCGTCGCCGGCGAGATCCCAGGCGCCCCCGTCATCGGCCACGTCCTCCCCCACCACCCGGACAACCCCCACATCACCCTCCGCTGAAAACCCGGCCTACGCCGGTGTTCTCCCATCCCCACCGGATCACCGCAGTCTCCGGAACCCCGAACACCGCAGTCTTCCGGCAACGGATTACCGCAGTCTTCCGGTGACGGATTACTCCGGTTTTCGGGTGACGGAATACCGCCGTAATCGGGGACCCGAATACCGGAGTTTTCCGGTTCCCGATTACTCCGGTTTTCCGTGACCCGATTACGGCGGTATTCCGTCGGCGGAGTACGGCGGTATTCGGGTGGCGGAGTACCGCCGTTTTCCGGGTGGTGCCCACATCTCGGACCGCGTTGACGGGGTGGAGGCGTGGTTCTAGCTTGGGGACATGACGTTCCGGCTTCGATTGGTCACGCGCGACCACATCGACCTGCTCCGGGTCATCGCCGCCGCCTGTCCCCGCTGACGGGCGAGTTCCGGCCGCTCCTCCCCCGCTTCCCCGCTCGCCACCCGGCCTCGCGCCGGCGCGAGCAGCGTTTCCCGCACCGCATCGCGGCGGTGTTCCACTCCCCCTCGACCCGCGCCGCAGGCGCAGGGAGGACACGAGGATGGTTCAACCCACGCAGTGGCACCTGGCAGTGGCGCTCGACGGGACCGGCGCGCACCCGGCCTCGTGGCGGTCCGCGCAGGCCGGACCCGGTGAGCTGCTCACCGCCGGGTACTGGCTGGACCTGGTCGAGCGCGCCGAGTCCGGGTTGCTGGACTTCGTCACGTTCGCCGATTCCCTGGGCCCCCAATCGGATTCGCCGCACGGCGTCGACGACCGCACCGACCGGGTGCGGGGCAGGCTCGACGCCGGGCTGATCGCGGCGCGCGTCGCGCCACGCACCCGCCACGTCGGCCTGGTGCCGGTCGCGGTGGTGACCCACACCGAGCCGTTCCACATCTCCAAGGCGATCGCGACGCTGGACTACGTCTCCGGCGGCCGGGCCGGGTGGTTGCCGCAGGTCAGCGCGAGCGCCGCGGTCAACGCGCACTTCGGTCGCCGCGCGATCGAGCGGCACCGGCTGCTCGACGAGGCCGCCGATCACGTGGAGGTGGTGCGCCGGTTGTGGGACTCCTGGGAGGACGACGCGGAGATCCGCGACGTGGCCACCGGCCGGTTCGTCGACCGGGACAAGCTGCACTACATCGACTTCCGGGGCGAGTGGTTCCACGTCAAGGGCCCGTCGATCACGCCACGCCCGCCGCAGGGACAGCCGCTGGTGACCGCGACCGCCACCGATGAGGCCGGGTTCGGCTTCGCCGCCCGCTCGGCGGACGTGGTGTTCACGCCGCTGCCCGATCCGGACGCGGCGGAGCGGGCGGTGGCCCTGGCCGAGGGGCTGCACGTCTTCGGCGACCTGGTCGTCCACCTCGGACCCGACGCCGCCGACCGCAAGGCGCGGCTCGACGCGCTCGATCAGTCCACATCGGACCTCCCGGTGTTCGTCGGCGAGGCGCGGGAACTGGCCGACCTGCTGGCGGCTCGGGCCGCGCGCGGGATCACCGGCTTTCGGCTGCACCCGGGCGAGCTACCGGCCGACCTCGACGCCATCACCGGCGAGCTGGTGCCGGAGCTGCAGCGGCGCGGGGTGTTCCGCACCGGCTACCAGCCCGGGACGCTGCGCGACCGGCTGGGACTGGCCCGGCCGGTCAGCCGCTACGCGAGCGCCGGAGGCACCCCGTGACCACCTGGAGGTTCCCGTGACCAAGCAGATCCATCTCGCCGCGCACTTCCCCGGGGTCAACAACACCACGGTGTGGAGCGATCCGCGCTCGCTGAGCCAGATCGAGTTCTCCTCCTTCACCCACCTCGCCGAGACCTCCGAGCGGGCGCTGTTCGACTTCCTGTTCCTCGCCGAGGGCCTTCGGCTGCGCGAGCACGCCGGGCGCATCTACGACCTCGACGTGGTGGGGCGGCCGGACACGTTCACGGTGCTGGCGGCGCTGGCCGGGGTGACCGACCGGCTGGGGCTGGCGGGCACCATCAACTCCACGTTCAACGAGCCCTACGAGGTGGCGCGGCAGTTCGCGAGCCTCGATCACCTCTCGGCGGGCCGGGCGGCGTGGAACGTGGTGACCTCGTGGGACGCGTTCACCGGCGAGAACTTCCGGCGCGGCGGGTTCCTGCCGGAGGACCAGCGCTACGAGCGCGCCAGGCGGTTCCTGGAGACAACGATCGAGCTGTTCGACTCGTGGCGCGGCGACGAGGTCGTCGCCGACAAGGATTCCGGGACGTTCCTGTCCGATCCGCGCGCCGGGGAGTTCGCGCACAGCGACGCGCACTTCGACATCCGCGGCCGGTTCACCGTGCCGCGCAGCCCGCAGGGCCGGCCGGTGATCTTCCAGGCCGGGGATTCCGATGCCGGGCGCGAGTTCGCGGCCTCCCGGGCGGATGCGATCTTCACGCGGCACTCGACGTTGCAGGCGGGCAAGGACTTCTACGCCGACGTCAAGTCCCGGCTGGCGGCCCACGGCCGGTCCCGCGACGAGCTGCTGGTGTTCCCGGCGACCTCGGTGGTCGTCGGCGACACCGATGCCGACGCCCAGGAGCAGGCCGCGATCATCCGCAAGCAGCAGGTCAGCGGCCCGACGGCGATCGCGTTCCTGGAGCAGCTGTGGAACACCGACCTCGGCGAGCTCGACCCGGACGGTCCGCTGCCGGACTTCGACCCGGTCGTCGACGGCGACACCCTGTCCAAGGGCCGGGCCAGCACCCGGATGTTCGGCGACCGGCTGGCCACCGCGCGCGGCTGGCGGGAGCTCGCCGAGGCCAAGAACCTCTCGATCCGGGAGCTGATCATCGAGGTCACGGCGCGGCAGTCGTTCATCGGCAGCCCGTCGACGGTGGCCGAGGAGATGAACCGGTTCGTGCAGGAGGACGCCTCCGACGGGTTCATCCTGGTCCCGCACCTCACGCCCGGCGGACTGGACGACTTCGTCGACCGCGTCGTGCCGCTGCTGCAGGAGCGCGGCGTCTACCGCACCGAGTACCCGGGGACGACGCTGCGCGAGAACCTCGGCCTGCCCACCCTTCCCTAGAGCCCCGGAGGCTTCGATGTCGGTCCCGCTGTCGGTCCTGGACCTCTCGCCGATCGTGTCCGGGCGGTCGGCCTCGGACGCCCTGCGCAACACGCTCGACCTGGCGCGGCGCACCGAGGAGTTCGGCTACCGCCGCTACTGGGTCGCCGAGCACCACCTCACCCCGGGCGTGGCGTCGGCGGCGCCCGCGGTGCTGCTGACCGCGATCGCCGGGGTGACCCGGTCGATCCGGGTGGGCTCGGCGGCCGTGCTGCTGGGCCAGCACTCGCCGCTGACGGTCGCCGAGCAGTTCGGCACGCTGGCCCAGCTGCACCCGGGCCGGGTGGATCTGGGCGTGGGGCGTTCCGGCAAGAAGCGCGCCCGGGAGCTCGCCGAGCGGCTGACCGCGCCCGCCGAGGGCGAGGGAACCGAGGTGGACGGGCTGGTGGTGCCGCCGAAACCGAGGGCGGTGGCCCGCTCGGAGACCTACGCGGCCCGGTTGCGCCAGCAGGCCGAGCTCGTCGGCGCCCCGGCCGAGGAGCTGGACTACCGGGAGCAGGTGGGGCGGGTGCGGCGGTTCGTCGAGGGCGGTTTTCCCGGCCCCGACGGGGAACCGGTGCGCGCCCACCCGGCCGAGGGCGCCGACCTGCAGATGTGGGTCCTGGCCTCCAGCGGCGGCGAAAGCGCCGCCACCGCAGGTGAACTGGGCCTCCCGCTGGCGGCGAGCTACCACATCACGCCGTCGACGGTGCTGGAGACGGTGGAGTCCTACCGCGAGCACTTCCGCCCGTCGGCCCACCTGGAGCGGCCGCACGTGGCGGTCTCGGCGGACGTGGTGGTGGCCGACACGACCGAACGCGCCCGCGAGCTGGCCGCGCCGTACGGCGTGTGGGTCCACAGCATCCGCGCGGGCGCGGGCGCGATCCCCTTCCCCACCCCGGCCGAAGCGGCCGAGTTCGAGTGGGACGACGAGTCCCGCGACGTCGTCGCCGACCGCCTCACCACCCAGTTCGTCGGCACCCCGGACGAGGTCGCGGACGAGCTCGCGACCCTGCAACGCGTCACCGGCGCCGACGAACTCGTCATCACCACCATCACCCACGACCACCCCGACCGAGTCCGCTCCTACGACCTCCTCGCCAAGACCTGGCTGTCATGAGGTGGGGGAAGTTCTCATGAAAACTTCCCTCCCCCACCAAACCCGAGATCTCCTCGGAAACGTGGGATCACCCGTCGTGAGGGACTTTTCCACGACATCCTCACGTTCACATCGAAGACAGTTTTCATGAAAACTGCCCCCTCCCAGGGACCTCGTGGGTGGGGAAGTTTTCATGAAAACTTCGACCACCCGGACCACGGCCGCTGACGACCTCGTCGACGAGCGCCGGGGAGCTGGTCAGGGGGCGGAGGGTTCGTCCGGCGCGAGGGCGCGGCGCCAGTGGTCGGTGACCTCGTCGCCGAGACGGTCGAGGTCGACGGCGTCGGGGTCGAGCAGGTACTGCATGCCGATGCCGCGCAGCTGGCCGACCACGGCGACCGCCACGTCGGCGGGGTCGGCGTCGGCGCGCACCGCGCCGTCGGCGATGCCGGCCGCCACCTCGGCAGCGATGTCGTGGCGGAAACCCACGTCCCGGTCGCGGAAGGCGGGTTTGAGCTCCGCGGAGGTCATCGACTCGGCCCACAGGAGCAGGAACGCTCGCCCGGTTACCGACCGGGAGCCGAGCGCCCGCAGGTAGCCGCCGACGAGGGCGAGGAGTCGTTCCAGCCCGGGCGGCTGCTCATCGAGCCCCGGGACGAAACCGCTCTGCAGCGCTCGGGCCAGCGCGTCGAGGAGCCCCTGCTTCGAACCGAAGTGGTGGGACACGATGCCCCGGCTGTAACCGGCCTTCTCTCCGACCCGGGCCAGCGTGAGGGACCGGACGCCGGTGTCGACGACGAGTTCGGCGGCGGCCGAGATCAGCGCGGCTTCCGCGTGCTCGCGACGTTCCCGCTGCGTGCGGCGATCTTGAGTGGGCATGGCACGAGGTTAGCCGCAGCCCGCGGCGTCGACAAACTTGTTGGACGACAAGTAAGCTTGTGTCATGACCTCCTCCACAAGCAGCCGCGTCCTCGAATTCCTGCGCTCGGACCCGCTGCACACCACGCGGATCACCACCGAGCCGCTGCCCGCGCCGGGTCCGGGTCAGGTCCTGCTCCGGATCGAGCGCTTCACCCTGACCTCCAACAACGTCACCTACGCGCGCAACGGCGACCAGCTCGGCTACTGGGCACCGTTCCCGTCCCACGAACCCGGGTGGGGCCGGGTCCCCGCGTGGGGCGCCGCCCGGGTGATCGACGGCGACCCGGCGCTGGCGGAACCGGGCGCGATGCTCACCGGATTCCTGCCCATGGCCACGCACGTGCTCGTCGAGGGCGAGCCGCTCGCCGACGGCCTGCGCGCCACCGCACCCGAGCGGCAGGTCCTGCCGCCGCTCTACCGGGACATGCCGCGCGCCGACGAGTCGCTCGGCGACGTCGAGCTGTCCGTGCTGCTGGGCGTCGTGCGCACCGCCGCGCACCTCAGCGACGAGATCCTCTCCGCCGAACCCGCGCAGGTCGTGTTCTCCAGCGCGACCAGCCGCACGGCGCTGACCACGGCCTCCGTCCTGCACCGGGCCGGGGCACGCGTCGTCGGCCTCACCTCGCCCGAACGCGCCGAGGCCGCCGCTCGGGCCGAGGTCTACGACGCGGTCGTGCCCTACGACGACCTGGGGAACCTCGACGCCGTTGCGGGCACCACCTACGTCGACATCGCCGGCCGTCCCTCGATCACCGCCGGAGCGCACCGGCTGCTCGGCGACGCGCTCACGCGCAGCATCCGCGTCGGCGGCACGCACCCGGCCGAAGAACCGGGAACCGGCGTCCTTCCCGGACCGGTCGTCGAGCGGTTCAACGTCGGAGCGCGCCGCGTCGAGGTCGCCGAGCGGATCGGGGACGAGGGGCTGGCGGCGTTCGAGCGTTCCGCGGTCGGGCCGGTCACCGCCTGGGCCACCGCTCACCTGACCGCCGAGCGGTTCACCGGGCTCGACGAGGCCGAGAAGGCCTGGGGCCGCGTGCAACGCGGCGAGCTCGACCCGCTCACGACCGCGGTGGCCCTGCCGAACTGAGCGAACCGCCTGCGGCTCTATCCGCGGCCGAGAAAGGGCATGGTGGTGGCGGTGATGGTCATGAACTGGACGTTGGCCGTGAGCGGGAGGCCGGCCATGTAGCGGACGGCGTCGGCGACGTGCTCGGGGTCGAAGGTCGGTTCCGGGCGGACCGAGCCGTCGGCCTGGGTGGCGCCGGTGGCGATGCCGGAGGTCATGTCGGTGGCGGCGTTGCCGATGTCGATCTGGCCGCAGGCGATGTCGTGCGCGCGGCCGTCCAGCGAGATCGACTTGGTCAGGCCGGTGATGGCGTGCTTGGTGGTGGTGTAGGCGACGCTGCGCGGGCGGGGTGCGTGGGCCGAGATCGAGCCGTTGTTGATGATCCGCCCGCCGCGCGGTGACTGCTCGGCCATGATGCGGAAGGCGTGGTGGGCGCACAGGAACGAGCCGGTGAGGTTGGCCCGCACCACGGCGTCGAAGTCCTCGGGAGGCAGTTCCCCGACGTCACCGGTGGGCCCGAAGGTGCCGGCGTTGTTGACCAGCAGGTCCACCCGCCCCCACTCGCCGACGACGGTGTCGAACAACGCCTCGACGGCCTGCGGGTCGGTGACGTCGGTGGGCACGGCCCGAGCCGCGGGGGTGTCGGCGGCGACCTCGGCGAGGGGTCCGGGCCTGCGCCCGGCCAGCGCCACCCGGTAGCCGTCCGCGAGCAGGGCTCGGGCGATCACCCGCCCGAGCCCGGAACCCGCACCCGTCACCACCGCGACTCGCTCGTTGCTCATGGCCACATTGATACCTGACGGGACGGGGCGGTCAGTATCCCCAGCCGCCTCCGTAGCCCCATCGCCAGTCCCACACGGTGCTACCTCCTCGCCGTCACTCGCTCGTCCCGCAGCGCGAAGTCCCGGTCGCCGACGCGGCCGCTGCGGACGGCGACCCGGTCCACGGCCGGTTCGCGCCCCTGCGCGGACACGACCACCGTCACGAACCCCTCCGGCAGGTCGTGGACCTCGTACTCGCCGCCGGTGGAGGCGACCACGCGGGCCAGCTGCTGGCCGGACTGGTCGGTCATGGTGAGGATCGCGCCGGGGATCGGGGTCCCGCGCTCGTCGCGCACGGTACCCGCGAGGGTGCGGTGCTTGCGGGGTTTCGGCGCCTCCAGGATCGGGTCGACGATCACGTCGCCGTCGTCCTCGTGCTCGTAGGTGCCCGCGGTGGTGACCACCTCCGGGTCGGTGCCGGCCTTGCGGCGCACCCACCACTGGTGCCCGCCGACCAGAGCGACGCCGAACGCGCACCAGCAGCACAGGCCGAGGATGGCGCGCGGCGCCCCGACGCCGTCGAAGTAGAGGATGCCGCGCATGGCGTCGACGGCTTGCCCCAGCGGCAGGAACGGGTGCAGCGCCTGGAAGAACGGCGGCACGAGCTCCTTCGGGATGGCACCGCTGGAGGAGGGCATGCTCAGCAGCACGAAGGTGCCCATGGCCACGCCGGGCAGGAACTGCTTGACGAACGGCACCAGCCCGAAGGTGGTCCACCCGACGGCCTGGGTGAGCAGGAACCCGACGACCAGCAGCAGCGGGTCGTTGTAGATGACGCCCATCGACAGCGCGGCGCTGTAGCAGACGACGGCGGCGAAGGCGCCGACGCCGACGAGCGCGGCGAGCTTCTGGCGGGTGCGCAGTTCGGCGCGCAGCAGCATCATCACCGTCACGTAGGGCGGGATGTTCATCGCCAGCAGGCAGTAGAGCAGGCCGGTGCCCATGACGTCGCCGGGCGCCGAGGGCGCCAGGTCGGTGAGCACGAGGTGGTGGCCGGAGGCCGAGGCGATCGGGGTGAAGATCTGCTGCAGGATCATCATCAGCGCCGATCCGTTGGCCTTGGCGTAGAGCAGCTCGCCGGTCTGCGGGTCGTACCCGGCGACGGCCTCGCGCTGGGTGATGGCGTTGCGCGCGCCGGCCTCGTCGGGGACCGCCGAGATGTCGAAGCCTCCGGGCATCTTCGCCTCGAAGCTGGTGGCGAGCTGGTGAGCGGCCTGGTCACCGACGACCACGACGGACATGTCGTGGGGTTTCGGGGCGTGCAGCGGCAGCAGGTAGCAGAGCATGAACCCGCAGATGAAGAACGCGGGGAACCACAGGGTGTTGACCAGCGTGCGCACCGTGGAGGGTGGCTGTGGCTCGGTCAAGGAACCTCCTTCTTCTCGGCACGGGTGTGCCCGCGCGACGGACCCGGAGACGGTTGACTTGAACAACCATTAGCCAGCCTAACTTATTCCGGATAATGCTCCGCTTGATGCCCATCACCCTCGATCGAAATGCGAATTCTTTCCAGATCCGTAGCCTCAGCTGCGGGGGGAAGGAGCTCGCGGCACCATGCGCAACCGCTCACGCACGTTCTCCGCCGCGCTGGCCGTGCTCGCGCTCGCGGCCGCCGGCGCGTGCCAACCGGCACCGCCACCACCCCAGGGCGGCGGCGTCACCTCGGACCAGCAGGGCGGCGCCGGAGCTCCGGACGGCCCGCCGGTGGTGGCCGTCAAGATCGACAACGCGGCCGAGGGACGTCCCCCGGTGGGCCTGGAGGCCGCCGACGTGGTCTACCTCGAACCCGTCGAAGGCGGGCTGAGCCGCATCCTGGCCCTGTTCGCCACGCACAAGCCCACCACCATCGGCCCGGTGCGCAGCGCCCGCGAGACCGACGCCGAGATCCTGCCGCAGTACGGCCACCCGACCCTGGCCTACTCCGGCGCCGCGCCCGAGGTGCTGCCCACGATCGCCGCCGCTCCGCTCACCGACGCCTCCGACGCCCACGTGCCCGACGCCTACTCGCGCGACGACACCCGCCCGGTGCCGCACAACCTGTTCGTCGACTCCACCAAGCTGCCGCCCGGGCAGCCCTGGGCGGGAGCCGCCCGCCCGACCATCGGCGACGCCCCCGCCGGGGGCACGCCCACCGAGCGCTACGAGGTCCGCTACACCGCCGCCGCGGCCGGGTTCTTCTTCAACCACGACAATGGGCGCTGGATGATCTCGATGGACGGCGACCCCTACGCCGCGGTCAACAGCGGCCGCCTGGGCGTGTCCACGGTGATCATCCAGAAGGTCCGCACCCACGAGTCGGTGGTGCGCGACGCGGCGGGCAACACCTCCCCGGTCGCCGAGACCGTCGGCAGCGGCCAGGTGCTCGTGCTGCGCGACGGCAAGAGCTTCGAAGGGACCTGGAACCGCCCCTCCCCCGAAGCCCCCACCACCTACACCGACCAGGCCGGCGCACCACTCCCGGTGGCGGCCGGCCAGGTCTGGATCGTGCTGGACCCGAACTAGAACTGGTCGATGAGCAGGGCGACGGAGAAGTAGCCGTAGAAGACCACCGCGACGCACATCATCACCAGGCGCCAGCCGCCGAGGCGGATGACCCGCGGCAGGAAGCGGCGGTTGGTGACGATCAGCAGCATCGAGTACAGGAACATCACCACGCCGCCCGCCGACGAGGAGATCAGGATCAGCGCCAGCGGCTGGTCGGTGCCCGACAGCAGGATCGCCGACCCGGCGACGATCATCAGCCAGATCACCGCGAAGTAGACGCGGCTCTCGGTGACCTTGGTGCTGTCGCGGAAGAACGTGACCTTGACGGTGTCGGCGGTCAGCCGGCTCACCCAGTCCATGATGCCCAGCTGGGTGGAGAACAGCGCGATCGCGCCCGCGCACCAGAGGGCCATCTGGAACCAGGGCCCGAAGTTCTGTCCGAAGACCTCGCCCTCGGCCTTGATGAAGTCGAAGTCGTCCTCGGGCAGCGGGCGGCCGAAGACCGTGGCGTAGGCCAGCACCGACATGATCACCAGGGTTCCGCAGCCGAGCAGGAAGAAGGTGCCGAACTGCTCGACGTTGGCGACCTTCCACCAGCCCTTCCAGCGGCGGCGGTTGTCGTCGTTGTCGAGGAACATGTGCCCGGTCCCGGCCGCGGCCTCCTCCGCGCCGGTGAACGGCGAGGTCACCCGAGGCATGAACCGCCCCATGCCCATCCGCTTGTCGCGCACCCAGTTGCTCTGCACCAGGTTGTTGCCGCCGCCGGCCCCGGCGAAGGCGATCGCGCCCAGCAGCGCGGCCACACCGCCGACCTCCTCCATCGGCGGCAGCTGGCCGACGTGGGCGAAGCTGGCACCGAAGGCGGCCCAGTCCGACAGGCCGGTACCGACGAACAGCGCCACCACCAGGAACACCGCGATGCCGCCCACCAGCACCATCTCGACGCGTTCCACGGTCTTGTAGACCACCTTGGACAGGGTGAGGGCCGACCCGATGGCCACCATCGCCACGATCGCGATCGGCACCGGTGATCCCGCACCGGCCACGTAGGTCACGATCGTCGCCGCGCCGGTCGCCCAGCCGGGCCAGAGGTTCGGGATGATCGCGATGACGGTGATGAGCACGCCCAGCGGCGGCCAGATCCGGGTGAAGCCGGTGACCGCGGTTTCGCCGGTGGCCAGCGTGTACCGCTCGATCTCCATGTTGAGGATGTACTGCATGAAGAAGCCGAGCACGGCCGTCCACATGAGAACGAGGCCGACCTGGCTGGTGATGTAGGGCCACAGCACGAACTCGCCGGAACCGATCGCGGTGGCGGTGAGGATGATGCTGGCGCCGAAGATCTGCCGGAACCGGCGCGGTTCGGGCAGATCCCGGTACCTCGCCGGGGGAAGGAATCCGCTGGGCAGTTCACGGGCGATGGCCCCTGCTTCCGGTCTCTCTCGGTCCTG
The DNA here is from genome assembly GCF_900116135.1 of Saccharopolyspora flava. Taxonomy (GTDB): domain Bacteria; phylum Actinomycetota; class Actinomycetes; order Mycobacteriales; family Pseudonocardiaceae; genus Saccharopolyspora; species Saccharopolyspora flava. The sequence continues at coordinate 111,654 of NZ_FOZX01000005.1, read as the reverse complement.
GACGGCCACGGTGCCTCCTGGGCTGGAGCGGATACGGCCGATCAGGTGTAGCAACCCGGCAGGGTGTTGTGAACCAGCTCACACGACTGGATCCATCCCGAATGTCCGAATCGAAACCCGTGCGCTGCGGAAACACCCGGTCGAATGCCGGTGCGGTCAGGCCGGTCTCCGGTAAAGTGATCTTTTCTGACACCGTGGCGAAGGGACCCGCACCGATGCCCAAGTTCTCCTGGCACACCGACCCCGTTCCGGCGGGCCTGGCGGTGCGGCAGGTGTACGGGTTCCTGTTCGTCCCCGACGGCAGGCTGCTGATCCGCCTCGACGGCAGCAAGCACACGCTGCCCGGCGGCCGGCCGGAGCCGGGAGAGATCGCCTACGCCGACATCCTGCGGCGCGAGACGATGGAAGAGGTCACCGTCGACATCGACGAGCCGCACTACCTCGGCTACCAGTGCGTCGACGACGGCATCTCCCCCTATGCCCAGGTCCGGATGGCCGCGGTGATCTCCTGCGCCTACCCGGCCGCACCGGACCCGGACAGCGGCCGCACCTACCGGCGGCTGCTGGTGCACCCGAGCAAGGCCGGCGACCTGCTGGCCTGGGGCGAGACCGGCTACCTGCAGGCCACCTGCGCGGCCGAAGCCGCCGTGCAGGTGCTGGGCCTGCCCGCCGAAGGCCTGCCGCCGACCGGCGAGCTCTGAACAGCCGAAGCGGCTTCGACCAGGCGAAACCACCCTTGACCGGGACGACCTGTCTCCCCTATCGTTCGCATGCAGCACATCTGTTCACTATGCGAACAACGAGGGGTGGTCGGGGTGGCACGCATCCTGAGCCTTCGCGAGGCCGTCGCGGAGCTCGTCCACGACGGCGACACGGTCGCGCTGGAGGGATTCACGCATCTCATCCCGGTCGCCGCCGGACACGAGATCATCCGGCAGGGCCGCACGGACCTGACGCTGATCCGCATGACGCCCGACATCGTCTACGACCAGATGATCGGCGCCGGCTGCGCGCGCAAGCTGATCTTCTCCTGGGGCGGCAACCCCGGAGTCGGCTCGCTGCACCGCTTCCGCGACGCCATCCAGAACTCCTGGCCGGTGCCGCTGGAGATCGAGGAGCACAGCCACGCGGGCATGGCCAACCGCTACGCGGCCGGGGCCGCCGGGCTGCCGTTCGCGGTGCTGCGCGGCTACACCGGCACCGATCTGCACGGCCAGACCGAGACGATCAAACCGATCGAGTGCCCGTTCACCGGCGAGCGCCTCACCGCCGTCCCGGCGGTCAACCCGGACGTGGGCATCATCCACGCGCAGCGCGCCGACCGGGCCGGCAACGTGCAGATGTGGGGCATCACCGGCGTGCAGAAGGAGACGGTGCTGGCCTCGGCGCGGTCGCTGGTGACCGTCGAGGAGGTCGTCGACGAGCTCGAACCGGTGCCGGGGGCCGTGGTGCTGCCGCAGTGGGTGGTCACCGCCGTCGCCGAGGTGCCGCGCGGCGCGCACCCGTCCTACGCGCAGGGCTACTACGAACGCGACAACGGCTACTACCAGGACTGGGACCCGATCGGCCGGGACCGCGAGCGCTTCGAGCAGTGGCTGGCCACCGAGGTCCTGGGTGCGGAGAGGAGCGCGCGATGAGCCTGGAGTTCACCTCCGACGAGATGATGACGGTCGGGGCCGCCCGGTCGCTGGAGGACGGCGCCAAGTGCTTCGTGGGCATCGGCCTGCCCAGCACCGCGGCCAACCTGGCGCGCCGCACGCACGCCCCGAACCTGGTGCTGATCTACGAGTCGGGCACCCTGGGCGCCAAGCCCGACCGGCTGCCGCTGTCCATCGGCGACGGCGTGCTGGCCGACACCGCCGACTCGGTGATCAGCGTGCCGGAGATCTTCAACTACTGGTTGCAGCCGGGCCGCATCGACATCGGCTTCCTCGGCGGCGCGCAGGTCGACAAGTTCGGCAACATCAACACCACCGTCATCGGCGGCGACTACCGCAACCCCAAGGTGCGGCTGCCCGGCGCGGGCGGCGCCCCGGAGATCGCGGCCTCCTGCCGCGAGGTGCTCATCGTGATGCGGATGAGCCCCCGCAGCTTCGTCGACCGCGTGGACTTCGTGACCTCGCTGGGCTACGGCACCGGCAAGGGCGACCGGGAGGAGCTGGGCCTGCGCGGCAGGGGCCCGGTCAAGGTCATCACCGATCTCGGCGTGCTGCGCCCGGATCCCGAGACCTGCGAGCTCACGCTCACCGAGCTCAGCCCCGGCTCCACCGTCGAGCAGGCCCGGGAAGCCGCGGGCTGGGACCTCAAGGTCGCCGACGACCTCGGGGCCCAGGATCCACCCAGTGAAAAGGAGCTGGAAGTCCTCCGCGCGCTCAAAGCTACGGTCTAGGCGTCGCCAGCAGAACAAAGCCGTTCGAGGAGTCCTCTTATGACTGTTCATGAGACTCGGTCCGATTCCGGTCTCATCCTGCCGGAGTACCTGCCGGACGACGGTTCGCACCCGCCGCTGGACTCGCCCGAGTACCGGTCGTCGGCGCTGCGGCACCCGAAGCAGCCGTTGCAGTACCTGCCGCAGAACCTCACCGAGGTCACCGGCCCGCTGCTGGGGCAGGACCGGTGCGGCGAGCACGACCACGACCTGACCGTCCAGCACGACGGCGAGCCGCTGGGCGAGCGGATCATCGTCAGCGGCAAGGTGCTGGACTCGTCCGGCAAACCCGTGCCGAACACGCTGGTGGAGATCTGGCAGGCCAACTCGGCGGGGCGCTACCTGCACCAGGGCGACCGGCATCCGGCGCCGCTGGACCCGAACTTCTCCGGCACCGGCCGGTGCATGACCGACTCCGAGGGCAACTACCGGTTCATCACCATCAAGCCGGGCGCCTACCCGTGGCGCAACCACGACAACGCGTGGCGCCCGGCGCACATCCACTTCTCGCTGTTCGGGCAGGCGTTCACGCAGCGGCTGATCACCCAGATGTACTTCCCGGGCGATCCGCTGTTCTACCAGGACCCGATCTTCAACTCGGTGCGCGACGAGAAGGCGCGGCAGCGGATGATCTCCCGCTTCGACCTGGACTCCACGGTTCCCGAGTGGGCGTTGAGCTTCAAGTGGGACATCGTGCTGCGCGGCCCGCAGGCCACCGTGTTCGAGGACGAGGAAGAGGAGGACGACGACTGATGGGTGTTCCCGCCACCACCCCGTCGCAGACGGTCGGCCCGTTCTACGCCCTGCCGGACGGGATCCTGTGGGACGACGGGCCCGAGCTGGTGCCCGCCGACCGCGAGGGCGCGTTCGTGCTGCACGGCGTTCTCCGCGACGGCAACGGCGATCCGGTCCCGGACGGCGTGATCGAGATCTGGCAGGCCGACGAGCGGGGCCGCTTCGATCACCCCGACGACCCGCGCCCGGACTCCTCCGGCTGGCAGGGGTTCGGCCGCTGCCCCACCGACACCGAGGGCCGCTTCCGGTTCCGCACGGTCAAACCGGGCGTGCTGCCGACGCCGGACGGCCGGACCGAGGCGCCGCACATCGACGTGACCGTGCTGGCGCGGGGGATGCTCAACCGCGTGGTGACCCGCGTGTACTTCCCGGGCGAGGCCGCCAACGACACCGACCCGGTGCTGCCGACGGTGCCCGCCGAGCGGCGCGACACGCTGATCGCCGCCGCCGACGCCGAGGGGCTGCGGTTCGACATCCGCCTGCAGGGCGATGGCGAAACGGTGTTCTTCGCGGTCTGATGGGGCGGTCAGTCCACTGGAGAGCGAAGGAGTCGGGTGTGTTCGGTCCGATGTTCAGCACCCCGGAGGCCACCGAGCGCACCGGGGAGACGGCCTGGCTGCAGGCGATGCTGGACTTCGAGGCGGCGCTGGCTGCCGCGCAGGCCAAGGCCGGGATCGTTCCGGCCGAGGCGGCCGAGGACATCGCGGCGCACTGCCGCGCGGAGCTGTTCGACGCGGCCTCGATCGGTGAGCGCGCGGCGGCCTCGGCGACACCGGTGATCGCGCTGGTCAAGGACCTCACGGCCGCGGTCTCGCCGGCGTCGCGGCCGCACGTGCACCGGGGCGCGACCAGCCAGGACGTCATCGACACCGCGGCGATGCTGCTGGTGCGCGACGTGCTGGAGCCGGTCGTGGAGGACCTGCTGGCGGCGGCGCGGCGGTGCGCGCAGCTGGCCGAGGAGCATCGCGGGACGGTGCTGATCGCGCGATCGCTGCTGCAGCAGGCGCTGCCGACGACGTTCGGGTTGCGCTGCGCCGGCTGGCTGACCGCGCTGGACGAGGCGATCACCGGGCTGCGGCGGGTGCGCCCGGCGGTCCAGTTCGGCGGCGCGGCGGGCACGCTGGCGTCGCTGGGGGCGAGCGGCACCGAGGTGCTGGGCGGGGTCGCCGAGCGGCTGGGGCTGGCCGAGCCGGTGCTGCCGTGGCACACCGACCGCTCCCGGATCGCCGAGCTGGCGGGCGCGATCGGCGCGGCGTGCGGGGTGCTGGGCAAGATCGCGCTGGACGTGGAGCTGCACGCGCAGACCGAGGTCGGCGAGCTCACCGAGGGCAGGCCGGGCGGGTCGTCGGCGATGCCGCACAAGCAGAACCCGGCCACCTCGGTGCTCATCACCGCTGCGACGCAGCGGGTTCCGGGGCTGGTGGCGACGCTGCTGTCGGCGATGCCGCAGTCCTACGAGCGGGCCGCCGGGGCGTGGCAGTCGGAGTGGGAACCGCTGACCGAGCTGCTGCGGCTGGCGGCGGGCGCGGCGCGGCGGACGCGGGAGTTGTTGGAGGGCTTGCGGGTTCACCCGGACCGGATGGCCGCGAACCTCGACCTCACCGGAGGTCTGGTGCTCGCGGAGAACGCCGCCGGGCGTCTCATGGGCGCGCTGGGCCGCACCGAGGCCCAGGAGCTCGTCGCCGAGCTGTGCCGGAGGACCGTCGAGGACGGGGGCACGCTGCGCGCCGCGCTGCTGGCCGAACCCCGGGTGCGGCAGGTGCTCTCGGCCGACGACGTGATCGCGGCGACCTCGGCGGCCGACTACCTGGGCTCGGCGTCGGCATTCATCGATCGGGCTTTGGCCGCACACACCGGAATGGAGGAGCGGTGAACGTCAACCACGAGCTGACCGGGCCCGAGGGGGCTCCGGTCGTGGTGCTGTCCAACTCGCTGGGAACCGACCTGCGCCTGTGGGACGAGCAGGTCCCGGCGTTGCGCGAGCGCTTCCGCGTGCTGCGCTACGACCAGCGCGGGCACGGCGGCACGAAGGCCGAGCCGGGCCCGTACTCGCTGGCCGATCTCGGCGGCGACGTGCTGGAGCTGCTGGACCGGCTGGGCATCGACCGGGTCCACTTCGCCGGGGTGTCGCTGGGCGGCATGACCGGGATGTGGCTGGGCGAGAACGCCCCAAAGCGCATCGCCTCGCTGGCGCTGATCTGCACCTCGGCGGACCTGGGCGGCCCGTCCTGGTCGGAGCGGGCGGCGACGGTGCGGGCGAACGGGATGGCGGCGATGGTGGAGTCCTCGCTGCCGCGCTGGTTCACCCCGGCCGCGACCGGGAACCCCGCGATCCGGGAGAAGTTCACCGACATGATCCTCAGCGCCGACCCCGAGGGCTACGCGGGCTGCTGCGAGGCCATCGCCGAGATGGATCTCCTCGGCGGGCTCGGCGGCATCACCGCCCCGACGCTGGCGATCGCCGGCGCCGAGGACCCGGCCACTCCCCCGTCGCACGCCGAGCGCATCGCCGCGGACGTGCCCGGCGCTCGCGTGGAGGTGGTGCCCTCGGCCGCGCACCTCGCCAACGCCGAGCAGCCGGAGACCGTGAACCGGTTGCTGCTGGAGCTGTTCGGGGGTGCCGCGTGAGCGACGAGAGCCGCTACGACGCGGGAATGCGGGTGCGGCGCGAGGTCCTCGGCGACGCGCACGTCGATCGCGCGAACGCCCGCAAGACCGACTTCACCGAGGGGTTCCAGGACTTCATCACCCGCTACGCGTGGGGCGAGGTGTGGACCGGCGACGGCGTCGACCGGCCCACCCGCAGCATGCTGACCCTGGCGATCCTGGCCGCCACCGGGTGCGAGGACGAGTTCGCGATGCACGTGCGGGCGGCCCGCCGCAACGGGCTGGAGCCCGAGCGGATCAAGGAGGTGCTGATGCACGTGGCGATCTACGCGGGCGTGCCCCGCGCCAACACCGCGTTCGGCATCGCCAATACGATCCTGAGCGAGGAGCAGACGGAGTAGTTTCATCCGAGGCCGTTCCGCCGACGAGGGGATCACCGATGGAGTCCGAGGCCGACACCAGCAGCGGCTACGTGCAGTCGCTGGCGCGGGGGCTCGCGGTGATTCGCGCGTTCAGCGAGTCGAGCCCGGAGATGACGCTCTCGGAGGTCGCCCGCGCGACGGACCTGTCGCGCGCGGCGGCCCGCCGGTTCCTGCACACCCTGGTCGGTTTGGGCTACGTGTGGACCGACGGGCGGGTGTTCGCGCTGACGCCGCGGGTGCTGGAGCTGGGGTTCTCGTACCTGTCGAGCGTGTCGCTGCCGGAGATCGCCCAGCCGCACCTGGAGGGGCTGGTCTCCGAGGTGCACGAGTCGGCGTCGGTGTCGGTGCTCGACGGGACCGACATCGTCTACGTGGCGCGCGTTCCCACCTCGCGGATCATGACGGTCTCGATCAACATCGGCACCCGCTTCCCCGCCTACGCCACGTCGATGGGCCGGGTGATGCTGGCCGACCTGCCCGAGGACAAGCTCCGCGCGCACCTCGACCAGGTCGATCTCGCGCCGCTGGGGCCGCACACGATCACCGCCCGGGAGGACCTGCAGGCGGAGCTGGAGCGGGTGCGCGGGCAGGGCTGGGCGCTGGTCGACCAGGAGCTGGAGGCCGGGCTGCGCTCGATCGCGGCCCCCATCCGGGACCGCTACGGCCGGGCGGTGGCGGCGGTGAACATCTCCTCGCACGCCAGCCGCACCACCCGCGAAGCCGCCGAGCAGGACCTGCTGCCCCCGCTCCTGGCCACCGCCGAGCGCATCGCCGGAGACCTCGCGGTCTCCCCCCAATCCCGCGCCGTGGTCCGCTAGCTTCACAGGTCGTCTTGGGCCCAGCCGTGGCGGTAGAACGCTCGGATGTGGGCTTCGGTGCGCTCCTCGGCGGCGTCGGCGTCGCCGTCGCGCAGGGCCTGGTGGATCGCGCGGTGGTCGGCGCGGAGTTCCTCGGCGATCCGATCCCAGTCGTCGCCGAGGGCGTCGAAGGCGGCCAGCAGCGGGCGGCGCAGCGACTCGCGGATCGCGATGGTCATGTCGGCGACGAGGCGGTTGCCGCCGGCTTCGGCGATGCGCACGTGGAACTCGGTGTCGAGGTCGTTGAACCGGGCCCGGTCGCAGTCGGGCGAGTCCATCTCGTCGAGCAGTTCGGCGAGCCGGGCCAGCTCGTCGGGGTGCGCGCGGGTGGCGGCGCGCCGCGCGCTCTCGCGTTCGAGCATGATGCGGGCGCGCACGACGTCGGCGACGGGGAAGTTGGCCAGCGCCACGTGCAGCCGCAGCAGCCGGGTCAGGGCCTGGCTGGGCATGGCCGCGACGGTGGTGCCGGAGTCGGGCCCGGTGCCCACGCCCATGCGCAGCACGCCTTGGGCCTCCAGGGCGCGGAAGGCCTCGCGCACGGCCGCGCGGCTGACGCCGAGCATCTTGGCGAGGTCGCGCTCGGCGGGCAGCCGGTCGCCGACCTTGACCGCGCCGGTGATGATCTGCTCCTCGACGCGGTCGATGACCAGCTCGTAGGTGCGGGTGCGGGTGACCGGGCGCCACTCGGCGTCGCCCGCGTCCGCTTCGAATCCGGCCACTCGGGTCCCCTTCACGCGCCGTCGGTGATCCCCAGGGTAAGTGCCCCGTGTGGTCCGACCATAGAATGGTCGACAAGTCGGGTGTCGCGGCGTTCGGTGCGCGAGGATTCCGGCGAGGACGGAGAGGACTCGGTGATGCGCGCATGAGGGTGGCCCTGTTCGCGACCTGCCTCGGCGACACGCTGTTCCCGGAGGCGCCGAAGGCGACGGTGCGACTCCTGGAGCGGCTGGGCTGCGAGGTCGACTTCCCCGCCGCGCAGACCTGCTGCGGCCAGATGCACACCAACACCGGCTACCGCAAGCAGGCGCGGTCATCCGTGCGGACGTTCGTGGAGGCCTTCGCCGGTTACGACGCGGTCGTGGCGCCGTCGGGCTCGTGCGTGGCCTCGGTGCGCCACCAGCACGCGCAGGTCGCCGACGGCGACCGGGCGCTGACCCGCGCGGTGGAGCGCACCGCGCCGAAGGTGCACGAGCTCTCGGAGTTCCTGGTCGACGTGCTGGGCGTGACCGACGTGGGCGCCTACTTCCCGCACCGGGTCACCTACCACCCCACCTGCCACTCGGCGCGGCTGCTGCGCGTCGGCGAGCGCCCGCTGCGGCTGCTGCGCGCGGTGCGCTCGCTGGACCTGGTGGAGCTGCCGGCGTCCGAGCAGTGCTGCGGGTTCGGCGGCACGTTCGCGCTGAAGAACCCCGACGTGTCGGTGGCGATGGGCGCCGACAAGGCCCGCCACGTGCGCGAGACCGGCGCGGAGGTGCTCTGCGCCGGGGACTCCTCGTGCCTGATGCACATCGGCGGCCTGCTGTCGCGGCAGCGCTCGGGCATCCGGGTGCTGCACCTGGCCGAGATCCTGGCCTCGACGGAAGGAGAGCAGCGGTGAGCGCCACCGACCTGGGCATGCCCTCGTTCCCGACCGCGGCGAAGCGCGAGCTGGCCAACTCGCAGCTGCGGCACAACCTGGCCAACGCCACCGCCACGATCCGCCGCAAGCGGGCCGGGGTGGTCGGCGAGCTCGACGACTGGGCGCAGCTGCGCGAGGCAGGCGCGGCGATCAAGGCGCACACGCTGTCGCACCTGGACACCTACCTGGAGCGGTTCGAGTCCGCGGTGACCGAGGCCGGGGGCACGGTGCACTGGGCGCGCGACGCCGCCGAGGCCAACCGGATCGTCACCGACCTGGTGCGGGCGACCGGCGAGCGGGAGGTCGTGAAGGTCAAGTCGATGGCCACCCAGGAGATCGAGCTCAACGAGGCGCTGGCCGAGGCCGGGATCGACGCGTGGGAAACGGATCTGGCCGAGTTGATCGTCCAGTTGGGACACGACGAGCCCAGCCACATCCTGGTGCCCGCGATCCACCGCAACCGCGCGGAGATCCGGGAGATCTTCCGCCGCGAGATGGGCACCGTCGGCACCCCGGCGCCCGAGGACCTCACCGACGAGCCCGCGCGGCTGGCCGAGGCGGCGCGGCGGCACCTGCGGGAGAAGTTCCTGCGGGCCAAGGTCGCGGTCTCGGGCGCGAACTTCGCGGTCGCCGACACCGGCACGCTGGTGGTGGTCGAGTCCGAGGGCAACGGGCGGATGTGCCTGACGCTGCCGGAGACGCTGATCAGCGTGGTGGGCATCGAGAAGCTGGTGCCGAGCTGGCGGGACCTGGAGGTGTTCCTGCAGCTGCTGCCGCGGTCGAGCACCGGCGAGCGGATGAACCCCTACACCTCGACGTGGACCGGTGTCACGGCAGGCGACGGCCCGCAGGAGTTCCACGTGGTGCTGCTGGACAACGGGCGCACCGACGCGCTGGCCGACGAGGTGGGGCGCCAGGCCCTGCGCTGCATCCGCTGCTCAGCCTGCCTGAACGTGTGCCCGGTCTACGAGCGCACCGGCGGGCACGCCTACGGCTCGGTGTACCCCGGTCCGATCGGGGCGGTGCTGACGCCGCAGCTGCGCGGCACGACGTCCGAAGTGGACAGGTCGCTGCCGTACGCCTCGTCGCTGTGCGGGGCGTGCTACGACGTGTGCCCGGTGGCCATCGACATCCCGGATCTGCTGGTGCACCTGCGGACTCGGGTGGTCGAGGAGCGCTCGGGGGCGCGGAACAGGCCGCTGGACGCGCTGATGGGCCTGGCCTCGTGGGTGCTGGGCGATGCGAAGCGGCTGGCGGCGGTGCAGAAGGTGGCGTCGTGGAGCCGGAAGCTGATCGGGCGGCGCGGCACGATCGGCCGGTTGCCGGGTCCGCTGTCGGGCTGGACCGACGCGCGGGACGCCCCGGCTCCCGCGCAGGAGTCGTTCCGCTCGTGGTGGCAGCGCACGCGCGGTGAGGACGAGCGAGGAGGCGGGCGATGAAGGCGGAGTCGGCGCGTGAGGCGGTGCTGGGCCGGGTGCGCCGGGCGCTGCGCGACACCGAGCGCACTCCCCTGTCGGCGGTGCCCCGCGACTACCGGTCGGCGCGCCCGCAGGCGGACCTCGTGTCGGCGTTCTGCGAGGCGGTCGCCGACTACCAGGCCACCGTGGACCGGGTGGCCGCCGACGAGGTGGTCTCCCGGATCGCCGGGATCGCGCGGGACGCAGGTGCGCGGCGGCTGCTCGTCCCGGACGGGGCACCACAGGCGTGGTCGTCGGCGCTGGGCGAGGAGTTCGAGCTGGTCGACCCGGCGGCATCGACAGCGGTGTTGGAGCAGGTCGACGCGGTGATCACCACGGCTGCGGTGGGCATCGCCTCGACCGGCACGATCGTGCTGGACCACGGGCCGGGCCAGGGGCGCCGCGCGGTCACGCTGGTGCCGGACCTGCACGTGTGCGTGGTGACCGAGCAGCAGGTGGCCGACGACGTCCCGGCCGCGCTGTCCGGAGTGGACCCGGCGCGGCCGACGACGTTCATCAGCGGCCCGTCGGCCACCAGCGACATCGAGCTCAACCGGGTCGAGGGCGTGCACGGCCCCCGGACGCTGCACGTGCTGGTCGCCCCGTCGCTCTGAGCCCGGCGGTCACCGCCGTCGAGAGGGTGACGTGGGCGCCGGATGCGACGGCCCCTGCGGTGGAGGTCGGGCGCACCGTCCGTGCTAGGTTCATCCATCGCTTCTCACAGGCGGTTCCGCCGCGAGCTCCCTCGATCGGGAAGATCGGCCGCTCGTCCCACCCACACGATCAAGTGACGGCGGGAACCGGTGCGCCGGGGGCGCGGTCCTAGGCGATGTCGTTGTCCACGCGTCCATGGGAGAAGGAAAGGGGTCGCCGTGCCAGACATCCGGGTCCGGCTCCGCGGTGGGCCGCAGGACGGTCAGGAGCTGACCGTCTCGGCCGACTCATCGGGCAAACCGATCCCGCGCATCACCTTGCCCGCGCGCGTTCGCAATCCCGAGGCCGTGCCGCCTCGGCTGATCTACGAGCGCTCCGCCAAGCACGGTGATGGAACCTGGGAGTTCCGCTACGTGGGTGCCGAAACCTGACACCCCGGCGGCCGCGGCAGGGCACGGAGCCGGGTGCCCTGCCGGTCGTCACCCCCTCACCTCCGGGCGGAGGCCTCCGGGCTGCGCATGACCGTGGCCCGCGCGCCCGCCCCGATCCGCGCGTACACCTCGGGTTTCGCGCGCTTGAGCAGCATCCCCCACGCCGTCCCGGCGGCGAAGACCAGTGCCAGACCCGAGGGCACCAGCCAGCCCAGCAGGTGCCCGGGCGCCAGGCCCAGCGTCGAGGGGTAGGACAGCACCGCCGCCACCAGCGCCAGCGCCAGCAGCGCTGAGGCCAGCGCCGGGGCGATGGTCGTGGGCCAGGCGCCGTGGCCGTGCCCGCCGGTGCGGCGGAAGAACCCGACGACCGCCAGCGAGGTCAGCAGCACCAGCAGCAGCACGCCGAGCGCACCGGTCGTCGCGCCCCAGAAGAACAGGTGCACCGCCGGGTCCAGCTCCAGCAGCGCGGTGCCGGCCACGGCGACGGCGCTGACCGTGGTGGCCACGAGCGACCCGGCCACGGGAGCGCCGGTGCGGGCGCTGGTGCGCACCCACCAGCGGGCGCCGACGCCCTCCAGGCCGAGCGAGAACAGGTAGCGGGCGCACACGTGGTGGAAGGCCAGCGCCGCGGCGAACAACGACGTCAGGTACAGGGCGCTGCCCAGGTCGACCAGCGCGGCGGGCAGCCGCTCGGCGGCCAGGGTGAACAGCAGCCGGGTGGAGTCGCGGTCGGCGGCGGCCACCACCGAACCGGGCCCGGTCGCCACCGTGATCGCCCAGGTCGACGCGGAGAACAACCCGCCGATCACCAGCAGCGAGATGGCCGCGGCGCGGATGACGGTGCTCGGGTCGCGGGCCTCGCGGGCCAGCACGGTGAGGTTGGCGAAGCCGATGAAGCCGGTGAAGGCGATCAGCAGGATCGCCCCGGCCGACCCGGTCAGCAGCACCGACGGGTCCAGCGCGTCGAAGACCCGGCCCTGCCCGCCCGGGGCCACCACGAACGCCACGTCGTAGACCACGAGCACGCTCACCTCGGCGAGCAGCAGCAGCGCCAGCACCCGCCCGTTGACGTCGATGCGCTGCAGCCCGAGCGAGGCCACCAGCGCGATCGCCGCCGCCGAGCACCACCACCAGGCCGGGGTGGTGCCGGTGAGCCGGTGGGTCAGATCGGCGGCGCCGACGCCGAAACCGCCGACCAGGCCGCCGAGGATCAGCAGGTAGGACACCACCGCCACGGCGCCCGCCCCGGCTCCGGTGGCACGGCCCAGGCCCTTGGCGATGTAGGCGTAGAAGGCGCCCGCGTTGTCGACGTGCCGCGACATGGTCACGTAGCCGATCGCGAACACGCCCACGATCAGCGCCATCACCAGGTAGCCCAGCGGCAGTCCGGGGGTGGCCGCGACCGCGAACCCGCTGGTGGCCAGACCGCCGACGATGGTGGCCGGTGCTCCGGCGGCCACGGTGAAGAACACGATCGACAGCACGCCCATCCGGGTTCCGGACAGCGTCGCCGCCACCTTCGATGGGGGCACTCTCACGCTCCTAGTGCTCGGTTCAGTGCCGGTGCTTCAGTGCCGGGGGGTTCAGTGCCGCGGCGTGATGGCCGACGCGCCGCGGGCCGCGCCGATCTCGTGGAGCAGGCTGCGCAGGGTTCCCGGCAGCAGCGACTCCCACGAGTCCATCCGGAACTCCCCCTGCCGCAGCGCGTTCTTGCTGAAGCGCAGGTGGCGCAGCACCCCGGTCTCGCGGGCCAGCAGCGCGAAGGTGATCTCGGTGAGCCGCTCGGGCACGGTGATCACGCCGTTGCCGGTGGCGGCGTCGGTGCCGGTGAACAGCTGCTCCAGCTCGGCGGTGGGGGTCTCGCGCCGGGCGTCGGCGAGGCGCCAGGCGGCGGCCGCTCCCCCGCGCAGCCCACCGGAGATGGGGACCTCGCGCAGCACGTCGACCAGCACCAGCCGGCTGCGGACCTTCTCCACCGAGGTCTGGGCGAGGTGCTCCAGCCAGGTGCGCAGGTCGTGGCCGGCTTCGCGGCGGACCTCGCGCAGCACGGTCCAGGACAGGAAGTCCGGGCAGCGCCCGTTGCCGCTGGGCCGCACGTCGGGGGTGAGGGCGATCTCCTCCTCCACGATCAGCTCGGCCAGCAAACCGCCCGCGCACCCGAGGGCGAGCAGGTCGGTGTCGATGCGCGGGGAGATGCGGTTCTCGCCGCTGTGGGCGGCCAGGAAGAACCGGTCCGCGACGCGCAGCGGCAGCCGCGAGCCGTCCAGCTCGGGAACGTTCCGGCCACTCCTGGCCACGCCCTTCAACACGTGGTCGCTCTCCTTCACCAGCCAGAACGTGTTCGCCGCGGCAGTGCCGTCCCCCGGGTCGCCCTGGAAGCCCTCGGGTCGCTCCGGAAGGTGTCCGGGCGGGCACCGCGCGTGGTGCACACCTATCGTTCAAGATCAACGCCGGATCGCGCATCGGCCGAACACCGGCTGTGGCCGAATCGTTGTGGTGGCTAACCGTCCGTTTACCGGCCTGTGGCCTGCACCGGAGCGGTCCGCGCGGGAACAACCGGGAGCCTCGTTGACTTCCACCTGTGTCGAAGTTCGAGGATGGACGCACCCGAACGACACCACCACGTCACGAAGGACCTCCACGTGAACGCCAACTGGTCGACGATGCGCTCGTTCGCGAGCGACAAGTCCGTCACCCGGCAACGCCTGTCCGCCGGCCTGTTACGCCGCATCGGCGGGTACGCGCGCCCCTACCTGCGCGACATCGTGCCGTTCCTGGTGCTGGTCGCGCTGGCCGCCGCGCTCGGCGTGGTCAACCCGCTGCTGTTCAAGGCCATCATCGACGACGGCATCGTGCCGCGGAACTTCTCGCTGGTGGTGTGGCTGGCGCTGGCGGTGGCCGGGGTGGCGGTGCTGGAGGCGGCGATGAGCCTGGCCCAGCGCTGGTACTCCGCGCGTCTCGGCGAGGGGCTGATCTACGACCTGCGCCGCGAGGTCTTCGACCACGTGCAGCGGATGCCGGTGGCGTTCTTCGTCCGCGCCCAGACCGGGGCGCTGGTCAGCCGCCTGAACAACGACGTGATCGGCGCGCAGCGCGCCCTGACCTCGACGCTGTCGTCGGTGGTGTCCAACGTGCTGAGCCTGGTGCTGGTGCTGGCGACCATGTTCACGCTGTCCTGGCAGATCACGGTGATCGCGCTGGTGCTGCTGCCGCTGTTCCTGCTGCCGGTGCGCTGGGTGGGCCGCCGGTTGCAGCGCATCACCCGCGAGCAGATGAAGCTCGACGCGGAGATGAGCTCGCTGATGACCGAGCGCTTCGGGGTGGCCGGGGCGATGCTGGCCAAGCTCTACGGCCGCGCTGACGAGGAGTCCGAGCGCTTCGCCGCGCGCGCCGAGCGGGTCCGCGACATGGGTGTCATCTCGGCGATGTACAGCAGGGTGTTCATGGTGGCGCTGACGCTGCTGGCGGCGCTGGCCACGGCCGTGGTCTACGGGCTCGGCGGCGGTCTGGTGCTGGCCGGGGCGTTCCAGCTGGGCACCCTGGTGGCGCTGGCGACGCTGCTCAACCGGCTGTACGGGCCGCTGACGGCGCTGTCGAACGTGCACGTGGACGTGATGACGGCGCTGGTGAGCTTCGACCGGGTCTTCGAGATCCTCGACCTCAAGCCGATGATCACCGAGAAGCCCGACGCCCGCGAGCTGCCCGCCGGGGCCTCGGACGTGGAGTTCGATCACGTGTCGTTCCGGTACCCGGCCTCCAGCGAGGTGTCGCTGGCGTCGCTGGAGTCGGTGGCCCGCGCCGACCACTCCCCCGCGCACCCGGTGCTGCACGACATCAGCTTCCGCGCCGCGCCGGGCCAGACCGTCGCGCTGGTGGGCCACTCCGGCGCGGGCAAGACCACGATCACCAACCTGGCCGGGCGGCTCTACGACGTGGACTCCGGTGCGGTGCGCATCGGCGGGGTGGACGTGCGCGACACGTCGCTGGCCTCGCTGTACGACCACGTCGGGGTGGTCACCCAGGACGCGCACCTGTTCCACGACACGATCCGCGCGAACCTCACCTTCGCCCGCCCCGACGCCTCCGAGGAGGAGCTGACCGAGGCGCTGCGCACGGCTCAGCTGGGGCACCTGGTCGACGCGCTGCCCGACGGGCTGGACACGGTGGTCGGCGACCGGGGCCACCGCCTCTCGGGCGGGGAGAAGCAGCGGCTGGCCATCGCCCGCCTGCTGCTCAAGGCCCCGCCGATCGTGGTCCTCGACGAGGCCACCGCCCACCTGGACTCGGAGTCGGAGGCCGCGGTCCAGCGGGCCCTGGCCACGGCGCTGTCCGGGCGCACGGCGCTGGTCATCGCCCACCGGCTGGCCACGATTCGCGAGGCCGACCGCATCCTGGTCATCGACGACGGTCGCATCGCCGAGGAAGGCACCCACGAGGAGCTCCTGGCGCGCGACGGCCACTACGCGGAGCTCTACCGCACCCAGTTCGCCCAGCAGAACCACCCCGACGCGACCCCGAACCCCGACTCAGCCCCGGCCCCGGACTCCGATTCCGACGAAGCCGCCTGACGGTCGGCGGTCCTCACTCCCCTGTCCGCGAGTCGCGGTGGGGACGTTCGTCGCCAGGGGACAGTTTTTGCCAGAATCACCCATGATCAACGTCCGAAATGTCCGGATAATTATGGCTAAAACTGTCCCCTGCCAACACCGCACCCCACCGGAGGGACGTCACGGGCAGGGGGTGCACCTGGGGCGCGTCAGTGCTCGGGTGGGGTGACCGAGAGGGTGCCGCCGGGGTCGACCTGGGCGAGGAGGGCGCTGCAGAGGTCGTCGAGGAGCGCGACCTGGGAGGCGTCGAGGCCGTCGATGATCAGCGAGCGAACCTTCCCGACGTGGCCGGGAGCGGAGGCCACGACCTTGGCCAGGCCCGCTTCGGTGAGCTCGGCGATGCTGCCGCGGGCGTCGTCCTCGGCCTTGCGGCGGGCGACGAAGCCCTGCTGCTCCAGCCGGGACACCACGTGCGAGACCCGCGACGGCGAGGCGTTGGACTGCTGCGCCAGGTGGCTCATCCGCAGCTCGCGGCCGGGCGCCTCCGACAGCATCGACAGGACCCAGTAGCCGAACATCGTCAGACCCGCGTCGCGCTGCAGCTGCGCGTCCAGCGCAGCGGGGACCACCGTCATCAGGGCGGCCAGCTTCCGCCAGGCGCGCTGCTCGGAATCGCTCAGCCAGCGCGTATCGCTCACGCCCCGAGAGTAACAGGGGTTGAAGGTTCAAAGAGGCTGCCCGACCAGTGGCGACACGCCGCGCGCGGCGCAGAACGACCCGATCTGATCACGCAGCCGCACCGCCGCGGGCGCCGCCTGCAGGGGTGTGCGTTCCAGCGACCGGCCGAGCCGCCGCAGGCGCCGCAGCACCGCCTCGGTGCGCCGGGCGGTGGCCGCGACCAGCACGAGATCGACCTGCTCGGCGGCGCCGTCGAGGTCGCGCGCCCGCAGCCGCACCTCGGCCAGGTCCAGCCGCGCCAGGCACAGCTCCCCGACCCGCTGCCGCTCGGGCGGTTCCTGGGCGTAGCCGGCGATGGCGGTGATCGCGTCCCGCTCGGCGTGGGCCAGGCCGACCTGCCCGCCCAGCCACAGCGCCGTCGAGGAGGCGTAGGCGTACTGCTTGGCGACCGGGAACTCCATCATCCCGCCCGGGACGTCGGCCTCGGCGACCTCCTCGCGCGCCTGCTCGGCGCGGGTCAGGGCGCGCTCGGCGGCGTGGGCGTCGCCCAGGCGCGCGTGCGCGCGGGCCTCGATCGCGGCCAGCCGGACCGCGGCGGTGCCGGACTCGGGCGGGTAGCGCAGCCCGTCGCGGGCGAGTTCGACGGCGTCGCGGCCGCGGTCGTCCCAGTAGGCCACCAGGCTCTGGGTGCCGCGGATCCAGCAGCGCAGCGCGTCGTCCCCGGCCTGCTCGGCGCACTGGAACGCGGTGCGGGCCTGGGCTTCGGCGGCGGTGGGGTGGCCGAGGTCGAAGGCGGCGGTGGACATCGCGGCGCAGGCCAGCCCGGCGGTGCGGAACCAGTCGCGGGCGTGCTCGGCAGGCACCCGCCGCTCCAGCACCTTCAGCGCCCGGTCCCGCAGCTCGCGCAGCTCCACGAACAGCGGGAACACCGGCTGGTGCGGGTAGACGTCGATGATGCGCGCGACGTCGGCGCGGAAGCGGTCGAGGTTCTGCGGCCCGCCGTGGCCGGAGCGGGTGGGGGTGGCGGGTTCGGTAGCCGGCATGAGCGCCTCGCTCTCCACGTGCCGTTGCCTCACGGAGCCGGTCCGGACCTGGGGTTTCGGCGGCTCAGGCGTACGGTGACAGCCCGCTGACCGGACCCGCAAGTGGGACTTCTACCCGGTGATATCCGCGGCTTGGCGGGTGTTGCGGACGCGGTCGGGGCCGATGCCGCACTCCTCGGCGCGGGCGCAGCCGTAGGCCAACCAGTCGAGCTGGCCCGGGGCGTGGGCGTCGGAGTCGATGCTGAACTCGCAGCCCAGATCCCGGGCCAGGCGCATCAGCTCGCGGGGCGGGTCGAGCCGGTCCGGCCGCGAGTTGATCTCCACGGCGACGTCGTGGTCGCGGCAGGCGGTGAAGACCTCGCGCGCGTCGAAGGTGGACTGCGGGCGCTTGCGGTCGCCGATCAGCCTGCCGGTGCAGTGCCCGAGCACGTCGACGTGCGGGTTGCTCGCGGCGGTGACCAGGCGGCGGGTCATCGGCGCGGAGGCCATCCGCAGGTCGGAGTGGACGCTGGCGACCACCACGTCGAGCTCGGCCAGCAGGTCCTCGTCCTGGTCGAGGGAACCGTCGCCGAGGATGTCGACCTCGATGCCGGTGAGGACGCGGAACGGGGCGAGCGACCGGTTGAGCCGCGCGACGACGTCGAGCTGCTCGCGCAGCCGCTCGGCGGACAGGCCCCGCGCGACGGTCAGCCGCGGCGAGTGGTCGGTCAGCGCCACCCACTCGTGCCCGAGCGCGCGGGCGGTGGTGGCCATCTCGGCGATCGGGCTGCCGCCGTCGGACCAGTCGGAGTGGGTGTGGCAGTCGCCGCGCAACGCCGCCCGCAGCTCGGCCCCGTGCTCCGGAACCTCCGCCGCGTCGCGGACTTTCGCCAGGTAGTCGGGTGTGCGGCCACCGTGGGCCTGGGCGATGACGGTGGCGGTGGTGCGGCCGATGCCCTCCAGGTCGGTGAGCGTGCCGCGCTCGACGCGCCGGTCGAGGTCGTCGACGTCGTCGAGGACGGCGGCCGCCCGCCGGAAGGCGCGCACCCGGTAGGTGGGCGCGTTCTGCCGCTCCAGCCAGAAGGCGATCTCGCGCAGCGCCGCGATGGCGTCCTCGCTCACCCGTCCTTGGTAGCCGCTCGGGGTCCGCCGCGCCACCGTTGCAGCGCCTCGCCGATGCCGTCGGCCACGGCGAACAGCTCGTCCTCCCGGCCGGGGGCGCCGACGAGCTGCAGCCCGGCCGGGAGCCCGCCGACGGTTCCGGCGGGCACCGACAGCGCCGGGACTCCGGCGAGGTTCCAGGGCCGGGTGAGCCCGATCAGCGAGCCGCGCACCGGCAGCGGCGTTCCGCCGATGTCGACCTGGCGCTGGTCGATCTCGGGTGCGGCGACGCAGGTGGTGGGCATGGCCAGCAGGTCGACCTCGTCGAGCAGCGCGGCGACCTCGGCGCGCCACCGCTCGCGGTCGGTCAGCGCCCGCACGTACTGCCACCCGGCGGTCTCCCCCGCCTGGCGCAGCAGGTCCAGCACGTCGTCGGTGAACAGCTGCGGCGCCTCGGCGACGCGGTCGGCGTGCACGGCGTGGGCCTCGCTGAACTGGATGGCGCCGAAGGCCCGCAGCATCCCGTCCAGGCCCTCGGGCCGGATCTCGCGCACGTCGAGTCCGTCGCTGTCCAGGGCGGTGCGGGCGAGCTCGGCGACCCGGGGATCGGTGGGGTGCAGCAGGTCCGGCGGGATCCAGCCGACGCGCACCTCCGATCCGGGATCGCGGCGCGGCATCGGGCGCAGCCCGGCCAGCACCCGGTAGCCGGTGCGGCAGTCGGCGGGGCTGCCGGCGAGCACGCCGACGTGGTCGAGGGTCTGCGACAACGGGAACACCCCGCCGGTGGGCACGGCGTCGAAAGCCGGCTTGAACCCGGCGACGCCGCACAGCGAGGCGGGGATGCGCACCGAGCCGCCGGTGTCGGTGCCCAGCGCCAGCGGCACGATCCCGGCCGCGACCGCGGCACCGCTGCCGCCGCTGGAGCCGCCGGTCATCCGCCCGCTGTCGTGCGGGTTCCGGGAGGCGCCGTTGTGGGCGCGGTCGCCGGTGGGCCCGAACGCGAACTCCTGGGTGGTGGTCTTGCCGACGATGATCGCCCCGGCCTCGCGCAGCCGCGTCACGCACTCGGCGTCCTGTGTGGACACGTGGTCGGCGAAGTGCGCCGAGCCCATGGTGGTGCGCAGCCCGGCGACGTCGATGATGTCCTTGACCGCCACCGGGATCCCGTGCAGCGGACCGCGATCGCGGCCGTCGGCGAGTTCGGCGTCGGCGGTCTCGGCGGCGCGCAGCGCTCCCGCGCGATCGACGGTGACGAAGGCGTTGAGCGTCCCGTCGAGCGCGTCGATCGCGGTCAGCGCGGCCTTGACGAGGTCGACCGAGCGGATCTCGTCGGCCCGCAACCGCTCGCCCAGCTCGGCGAGGGTGCGGCCGCGGAAATATCCCGTCGTGTGCTGTGTTCCGGTGCTCAACGCGCCTCCAGCCCGGCGTTTCCGGCGAAGAGCTCATCGTGCGCTCGCGTCCGGTGATCGTCAACGCCCCGAGCGCACCGCGGTGATCGCGCCGAGCACCACCACCAGCAGCGTCATCGCCAGCGACAGCCCGGTCACCGAGGCGTCCTGGCCGGGACCGCGCCCGGCGAGCCCGGCCAGCAGCGCTTCCACCCCGAAGAACACCAGCACGGCCGCGCCGCCCACCGCCGCGCCCGGCGCGCGGCGGCACCGCGGGGACGCCGTGCGCACCACGCGCGCGGCACCCAGCAGCGGCAGCAGGTTCGCGCACAGCACCGGCGCCGCGTCGCCCCCGGTGGCCGTCGCGGCGAAGGCGCCGAGGACGACGGCGGCCGGGATCGCGGCGAACCGAGCGGCCCCGGGTTCGGGCAGACCGGAGTCATCTCGCCGGAACAGCCACCAGGCGCCCAGCAGCACCGCCGCCCCGGAGACCGCCGACAGCAACGGGAGCCCGGGGAGCCCGGTGCCGGCCAGCGCGATCCGGGTCAGCGCCGAGGCGCCGACGGCGGCGGGCACGAGGCGGTGCGAGCCCGGGAGGCGGTGGGTGAGCACGACCAGCAGCACGACGAGCACGACGGTCATCGCCAGCGCCGCGCCCCAGGCGGCCAGGAACTCGCCCGCCCGCGCCGGGGAGTCCAGCGCCAGCACCCCCGCCAGCAGGGGTGCGGCGAGCAGTGCGGCCCCGGCCACCAGCGGGTCGGCGCGGGTGGGGGCGCGGCCCCGGGAGCAGGCGAGCAGGTCGGCGGTCAGGGCCGCGAGCAGCACGATCACCGCTGCGGACGGGACCAGGGCGGGCACGCTCATGGGCGCCTCCGGCGTGGGGAGTCGACGATCCCCCGCAGGCCGCGGGTCTCGGGCCTGGCAACGGTGGTTCTAGTCGGGCGGAAGGGCGGTGTCCAGGACCACACCGGTGATCCATCCGTTCGGCCCAAGGCCTGGTCCACACTGGACCGACCGGCGGTGCCGCTCGTCGTTCCCGGCCACGCGGGGCGGGATACTGTATGCTAAAGCCACGGGCTGAGCCCGTGGACCGCATCGCCCACGAGCAACCGGAGCTGACCGCATGTCCCTGACCTCGAAACCGTCCGAGGGCCTCGCCGCCCGCCAGGTGGCGCGCCCGGTCCCGCTGCGCGAGACGGTCTACGAGGCCATCCTCGAACTGATCATCACCGGCGAGCTCAAGCCGGGCCAGCACCTGGTGGAGAAGGAGCTGGCCGAGGCGCTGGGCGTCTCCCGCCAGCCCGTCCGCGAGGCCCTGCAGTGGCTCAAGAAGGACGAGTGGGTCGACCTGCGCCCCGGCTACGGCGCGTTCGTCCACAGCCCCACCCCCGAGGAGGCCGACCAGCTGCTGAGCGTGCGGACCCTGCTGGAGGCCGAGTCCGCACGGCTGGCCGCCCAGCACGCCACCAAGGAGGGCGTGGCCGGGCTCAAGCAGATCTACAAGCGCGGTGTCGCCGCCCTCAAGGCCGACGACATCGACGCGGTCGTGGCCGCCAACTCGGAGCTGCACGCCACCATCACCGAGCTGTCGGGCAACAAGGTCCTCATCGAACTGGCCTCGCAAATCAACCGCCGGGTCCGCTGGTACCACACGCCGGTGGCCAAGAGCCGCGGCAAGCAGGCCTGGGACGAGCACTCCGCGCTCATCGACGCGATCTCCAAGAAGGACGCCGACACGGCGGCCGCGCTCATGCGCGAGCACACCGAGCACACCCGCAAGACCTATCTGGACCAGAGCGCGGAGGAGCGCGACTGACCTCCCGCACGGGCGCGCGGGACCGCGGAAGCCGGCCGTAAACGATCATCACCTCGGCTTTCCCCGCTGTGAAAGTGGCGAGAAAGCCCGATGGGGCAGCATTCCTGTTGCCTGCCTGGGGCACAGGGCGTCCGTTGAATTGGGTTCCGCGGTCGCTCGGGTGGCCGGGCGCCGGTTCGATGAGGATGGGGGATTCGTCGCACCGGCGCCGGCGTCACCGTTCAGGAGGGGGACCAAAGGGCGGCCGCTTGTGGGGAGCGGTCGCCCTTTCTCTTCGTTCGGCTCACGCAACACCGCAGGTGCTCATCTGAGCCCTCAGCCCAGCAGCGGTCGTCCGCAGGTCAGCCGGGCGAGGTGATCGAGGGCCCGGTCGGCGGGCAGCTGGCCGTGGGCGGCGGTGTGGGCGTCGCGGAACCGCCGCTCGACGCCGTAGTCCTTGCGGAAGGCGTGCTGGCCGCAGACCTTGATGCCGAGTTCGGCGACGTGCACGGCGTGCTCCCCGGCGAGCGCCCGCGCCTGCAGGAGCCGTTCGAGTCCGTCGGCGTGCCAACGACTTCCGACGGCGTCGGTGAGCGCGAGCGCCGCGGTGTCGACCTTGGTGCGCATCCGGGCGAGGTCGGCGCGCACCTCGGGGCGTTCGGCGGGCGGGTCCTGCCAGCGCGACCAGGACGGCTGCGGGCCGGTCACGCACGCGACACCGCGGGCGAGCACGGCCTGCATCAGGCCGAGGGCGAGCGCGGCCTGCAGCGCGCACAGCCAGGGCAGGACGATCTCGACGAGCGGGTCCGCTCCCCCGCCGCGCGCGCCGAGCAGGGCGGAGTCGGGGACGCGGACGGGATCGGCGGTGAGGGTGGCGGTGGCGCTGCCGCGGAGCCCGACCGCGTCGGCGTGCGCCGGGACGCACAGCCCGGGCGCCTGGGAGGGCACGAGCCACCACGACAGGCCGCCGTCGTCCTCGCGGCCGCACCACAGGTAGCTGTCGGCTTCGCCCGCGGCGGTGACCCAGTTCTTGCGGGCGGTCAGCGCGGTGACCCCGCCGGCGCTGTCGGCGCGGCCGGTGGGGATCGTGCCGGGGTTGCCGGGCTCGGCGAGGGCGAGGCTCGTGAGGTGCCGGCCGGCGGCCACCTCGCGCAGCAGCTCGGGTCCGGCGTCGCGGCGCAGCGCGGCGGTGGCGGTGTAGTGCGAGGCGAGGATCGCGGCGGTGGAGCCGCAGGCGCGGGCCAGCCTGGTGATCACGTCGACGGCTTCGACGAGGCCGCGACCCCCTCCGCCGCACCTGCTCGGCAGCGTCAGGCCGAGCAGGCCCGCCTCCGCCAGGGCGGCGACGGTCTCGCGGGGGAAACGGCCCTGATCGTCGGTCTCGCGGGCGCGGGGTTCGACGACGGTGCGCAGGACCCGGCCGAGCGGGTCACCACCCCGGGCCGTCATGTCCCACCCCGAGGTGCGCCCGCCCGCTGCGGGCGGGTATCCGTGCACGCGCCGATGGCAACAGCTGTCACTGGTGATCTCCGCTCTGGTCGTGCGCGCCAGGCGTGGATGTCAGTGCACGCAGTATACAGTATGCGTCTTTGCGGGCAAGATTTCTCCGCCTCCCCACCGGAGAAGGTCAGCCTCAAAACCACCTGCGACCAGCGCAGATCGGAAATACCACGTCCACAGTGGACGATTCTGCGGCGGGCTCGACCCCCGACTCGACCTATGGACACCCGCCTTCCACTGCGGTATGCCTGAGAGGCACCTCATACGGTATGCAGTATGTCGCCGACCGTAGACGCGGCCTTCTTCCAAAGGGGATGAGCGCATGGCCCAGGCTTCCGACAACGCAGGCGAACCCGAGCAGATCTCCGGCGGACACCTCGTCGCCAAGGCGCTCAAAGCCGAAGGCGTGGACACGATCTACACCCTCTGCGGCGGCCACATCATCGACATCTACGACGGCTGCGTGGACGAGGGCATCGACGTCGTCGACGTCCGCCACGAGCAGGTCGCCGCCCACGCCGCCGACGGCCACGCCCGCATCACCGGCAAGCCCGGCTGCGCGGTCGTCACCGCCGGCCCCGGCACCACCGACGCCGTCACCGGCGTGGCCAACGCCTTCCGGGCCGAGAGCCCGATGCTGCTCATCGGCGGCCAAGGGGCCCTGTCGCAGCACAAGATGGGGTCGCTGCAGGACCTCCCGCACGTCGACATGATGAACCCGATCACCAAGTTCGCCGCGACCGTGCCGCACACCGAGCGCGCCGCCGACATGGTCTCGATGGCCTTCCGCGAGTGCTACCACGGCTCCCCCGGCCCGTCGTTCCTGGAGATCCCGCGCGACGTCCTCGACGCGAAGGTCCCGGCGGATCGCGCCCGCATCCCGCGCGCGGGCGGGTACCGGGCCACCACCCGCTCGGCCGGCGACCCCGACGCCGTCGAGAAGCTGGCCGATCTGCTGGTCAAGGCGGAGAAGCCCTGCATCCTGCTCGGCAGCCAGACCTGGACCTGCCGGGCCACCGACTCGGCGGTGAAGCTGGTCCGCGAGCTGAACGTGCCCGCGTTCTGCAACGGGGCCGGGAGGGGCACGCTCCCGCCCGCGGACCCGCTGCACTTCCAGCTGGCGCGCCGCTACGCCTTCCAGAACTCCGACCTGATCATCATCCTGGGCACCCCGTTCGACTTCCGGATGGGCTACGGCAAGCGGCTGTCCCCGCAGGCCACCGTCGTGCAGATCGACCTCGACTACCGCACCGTCGGCCGCAACCGCGACATCGACCTGGGCATCGTCGGCGACGCCGACGCCGTGCTCACCGCGGTGGCCCAGGCCGCCTCCGGACGCCTCGACAACGGAGCAGGCGGCCGCAAGCCCTGGGTGCAGGAGCTGCGGGAGGTCGAGACCGCCGCGCTGCAGAAGCGCCTGCCGCGCCAGCACTCCGACGCCTCCCCCATCGACCCCTACCGGCTGGTCCACGAGCTCAACGAGTTCCTCACCGAGGACTCGATCTACATCGGCGACGGCGGCGACATCGTCACCTTCTCCGGCCAGGTCATCCAGCCCAAATCCCCCGGGCACTGGATGGACCCCGGACCGCTGGGCACCCTCGGCGTCGGCGTGCCGTTCGCGATGGCCGCCAAGAAGGCCCGGCCGGACAAGGAGGTCGTGTGCCTGTTCGGTGACGGCGCGTTCAGCCTCACCGGCTGGGACTTCGAGACGATGGTGCGCTTCGACCTGCCCTTCGTGGGCATCGTCGGCAACAACTCGTCGATGAACCAGATCCGCTACGGCCAGATCGCCAAGTACGGCGAGGACCGCGGCCGGGTCGGCAACACCCTCGGCGACATCTCCTACAGCAAGTTCGCGCAGATGCTCGGCGGCTACGGCGAAGAGGTCCACGACCCCGCCGACATCGCCCCCGCGCTGCAGCGCGCCCGCGAGTCCGGCAAGCCGTCGTTGATCAACGTCTGGGTCGATCCCGAGGTCTACGCGCCCGGAACGATGAACCAGACCATGTACAAGTGAGGTGTGACGTCATGAGCGCACTCGAAGGTGTCCGCGTCCTGGACATGACGCACGTCCAGTCGGGTCCGTCGGCGACCCAGATCCTGGCCTGGCTCGGGGCCGACGTGGTCAAGCTCGAAGCCCCCACCGGCGACATCACCCGCAAGCAGCTGCGCGACGTCGCCGACGCCGACAGCCTCTACTTCACGATGCTCAACTGCAACAAGCGCAGCATCACGCTGAACATGAAATCCGAGGCGGGCAAGGAGATCTTCCGCCGGCTGGTCGCCGACTCCGACGTGCTGGTGGAGAACTTCGGGCCCGGCACCGTCGACCGGATGGGCTTCACCTGGGAGACGCTGCGCGAGATCAACCCGAAGCTGATCTACGCCTCCATCAAGGGATTCGGCGAGGGCCCCTACACCCACTTCAAGGCCTACGAGGTCGTCGCCCAGGCCATGGGCGGGTCGATGTCGACCACCGGTTTCGAGGACGGTCCGCCGCTGGCCACCGGTGCGCAGATCGGCGACTCCGGCACCGGCATTCACACCGTCGCCGGGATCCTCGCCGCGCTGCTGCAGCGCGAGCGCACCGGCGAGGGCCAGCGGGTGTCGGTGGCGATGCAGCACGCGGTGCTCAACCTGTGCCGGGTCAAGCTGCGCGACCAGCAGCGGCTCGCGCACGGCCCGCTGCGGGAGTACCCCAACGCCGAGTTCGGCGACGAGGTGCCGCGCTCGGGCAACGCCTCCGGCGGCGGCCAGCCCGGCTGGGCGGTGCGCTGCAAGCCCGGCGGCGAGAACGACTACATCTACGTCATCGTCCAGCCGCAGGGCTGGGCCCCGATCGCGAACCTCATCGGGCGTCCGGAACTGATCGAGGACCCGGACTGGGCTACCCCGGAGGCACGTCTGTCCAAACTGGACAAGATGTTCAGCATGATCGAGGAGTGGACGCTCGGGCACGACAAGTGGAGCGTGCTGGCCGCCCTCAACGAGCACAACGTGCCGTGCGGCCCGATCCTATCGACCAAGGAGATCATCGAGGACGCCTCGCTGGCCGCCAACGACATGATCGTCAGCGTCGATCACCCCGAGCGCGGCGAGTTCAAGACGGTCGGCTGCCCGATCAAGCTCTCCGACTCCCCCGTTCAGGTCCAGCGCTCCCCCCTGCTCGGCGAGCACACCGCCGAGGTCTTCCGGGACCGGCTGGGCATCGACGAGTCCGAACTGGCCGATCTCAAGGCGAACGGAGTGATCTGACGTGGCATACGACGGTGCCCGCGTGCGGGAGGTGCTCGACGCGGTCCGGTCCGACGGCCGCACCGCGCTCACCGCGCCCGAGGCGAAGAAGCTGTGCGACGCCTACGGCATCCCCACCGCCGGCGAGGGCCTGGCCACCAGCTCCGACGAGGCGGTGGCGCTGGCCGCCGAGATCGGCGAGCCGGTGGCGCTCAAGATCGTCTCGCCGGACATCCTGCACAAGACCGACGCCGGCTGCGTGCTGGTCGACGTCCGCGGCGAGGCCGACGTGCGCGCCGGCTACGAGCGGATCCTGGCCAACGCCCACGCCCACACCGAGAACCCGGCCATCGCCGGGGTCCAGGTGCAGCAGATGGTCAGCGGCCAGGAGGTCATCGTCGGCGCCACCACCGACCCGACCTTCGGCAAGGTCGTGGCCTTCGGCCTCGGCGGGGTGCTGGTGGAGGTGCTCCAGGACGTCACCTTCCGGCTGGCGCCGCTGAGCGCCGGCGAGGCCCGCACGATGCTCGACGACATCGCCGCCGCTGAGGTGCTGCGCGGTGCGCGCGGCGCCGACCCGGTCGACGCCGACGCCCTCGCCGAGGTGCTGCGGCGGGTCTCGGACCTGGTCAGCGACTTCCCGGAGATCGCCGAGCTGGACCTCAACCCGGTGTTCGCCACGCCCACCGGCGCCACCGCCGCCGACGTGCGGGTGCTGCTGAGCCCGGAGGAACCGGTGGCGGTGCCGCGGCGCTCCACCGAGGAGATCCTGGAGTCGATGCGGCGGTTGATGATGCCGAGCAGCATCGCGGTGATCGGGGCCTCCAACGAGGAGGGCAAGATCGGCAACTCGGTGATGAAGAACCTGATCAACGGCGGCTACGCGGGCGAGATCCACCCGATCAACCCCAAGGCCGACGAGATCATGGGGCGCCCGGCTCGCAAGAGCATCACCGACGTGCCCGGCCCGGTGGACGTGGCGGTGTTCGCGGTGCCGGCGAAGTTCGTGGCCCCGGCGCTGCGGGAGTGCGGCGCGAAGGGCGTCTCGGCGGCGGTGCTGATCCCGTCGGGTTTCGCCGAGACCGGCAACCAGGAGCTGCAGGACGAGGTCGTGGCGGTGGCCCGCGAGCACGGGATCCGGTTGCTGGGGCCCAACATCTACGGCTACTACTACACGCCGCAGAACCTGTGCGCGACGTTCTGCACGCCCTACGACGTGCGCGGCGGGGTGGCGCTGACCTCGCAGAGCGGCGGGATCGGGATGGCGATCCTGGGGTTCTCGCGCACCACGAAGATGGGTGTGTCGGCGATCGTCGGGCTGGGCAACAAGTCCGATGTGGACGAGGACGACCTGCTGACGTTCTTCGAGCACGACGACAACACCAACGTGGTGGCGATGCACCTGGAGGACCTCAAGGACGGCCGCGCGTTCGTCGACGCCGCGCGCAGCATCACCAAGAAGAAGCCGGTGGTGGTGCTCAAGGCCGGGCGCACCGACCTGGGCGCGCGGGCCGCCAGCTCGCACACCGGGGCGCTGGCCGGCAACGACAAGGTCTACGACGACGTGCTGCGCCAGTCGGGCGTGGTCCGGGCGCCGGGTCTCAACGAGATGCTGGAGTACGCCCGGGGTCTGCCGGTGCTGCCGACGCCGAAGGGCGAGAACGTCGTGATCATCACCGGTGCCGGGGGTTCCGGGGTGCTGCTGTCGGACGCGTGCGTGGCCAACGGGCTGCGGCTGATGGACATCCCGCCGGACCTGGACCAGGAGTTCCGCCGCTACATCCCGCCGTTCGGCGCGGCGGGCAACCCGGTCGACATCACCGGTGGCGAGCCGCCGAGCACCTACGAGGCCACCATCCGGCTCGGCCTGCGCGACCCGCGGATCCACTCGCTGATCCTCGGCTACTGGCACACCATCGTCACCCCGCCGATGGTGTTCGCCGAACTGGCTTCCCGCGTCGCCGAAGAGGCCCGCGCGGAAGGGATCGACAAGCCGATCGTGGTGTCGCTCGCGGGCGACACGGAGGTGGAGAAGGCCGCGGACTACCTGTTCGACCACGGCATCGTCGCCTTCCCCTACACGACGGAGAAACCGGTCGCGGTCCTGGGCGCCAAGTACCAATGGGCCCGCTCCGCCCACCTCCTCCCCTGATCGGCGGTCCCCCGGACGAAAACCCCAGCATTCATCGCGTCGAAAACCGCACCATTCGCGCGACGAAAACCGGGGTTTTCGCCGGGTCGAATACCGCAGGTTTTGTCGGGTCAAAAACTGCGGTATTCGACCGGTCGAAAACTGCGGTTTTTGACCGGTGGGGCCGGTGTGCACTCCCATGGACGACCAGACGACAAGGAGGTCCGATGTGGACGCTGAGCAGGCGCCTGGGAGAGACGATCACGAGCCGGTATTAGAGGACGGCGGCCGGGTCTGGCGCGCGGGCGGGCTGGAGCCGATGCCCATCCGCGCGCTGCCCGACGCTCCGCCGTCGATCCATCTGCTCGGCCCCACCGTGTTCCTGGTGGCGCTCGGTGTGGGCATGGGCGAGTCCTACATGTGGCCCAGGCTGGTGCTGATCTTCGGCCCGGAGATCCGCTGGCTGTTCCTGATCGGTGTGACGCTGCAGGCCGTGGTGATGCTGGAGATGGCGCGCTACGCCATGGCCACCGGCGAGAGCATCTTCTCCGGCGCGGCGCGCGTGGCCAAACCGCTCATGTGGTTCTTCTTCATCACCGCCATCGCCGTCTACATCTGGCCGGGTCACCTGTCGGCGGGCGCGGCGGCGCTGGAGCAGATCACCGGAATCCCCTGGTACGTCTCGGGATGCGTGGGTCTGCTGCTGGTCGGGGTCATCTTCACGATGGCCAAGGTGATCTACAGCCTGCTGGAGAACGTGCTGTCGATCCTGATCGGCCTGCTGGTGGTGGGCACCGCGGTCATCGCCTCGCTGGTCGGCGACCTGGGCGATCTGGCCAGCACGATCGGCGGGATGTTCCACTTCGGGTACCTGCCGCAGGCGGCGATGTCGCCGGAGTGGTTCCCGGTGGTGGTCGGCGCGATCGCCTTCGCGGGACCGTCGGGCATGCAGCAGATGTGGTACACGCTGCACCTGCGCGATTCGGGCGCCGGCATGGGTTCGCACATCCCCCGCATCCGCGGCCTCCGGCACGCGGGCGAGGAGGAGACCATGCCCTCGCGCGGGTTCATGTTCGACACCGACGACCCGTCCGAGATGGCCAAGTGGAAGGGCTGGCGACGCTGGGTCACCTTCGACGCGCTGCTGCTGTTCTGGGGCGTGACGATGCTGGTGACGATCTCGTTCACGGTGCTGGCCCAGGCCGCCTCGCGGGAGAACCCGGACGTCAAGACGCTCATCGAGTCCGGTGAGCGGGAGGCGGCCCTGTCGGCGATGTCGGACGCGTTCTCGGCGGCGGGCTCGCCGGTGCTGGGCACGGTGTTCCTCGGGTTCATCGCGCTGATCGGGCTCAACGCGACGCTGGGCCTGTTCGACTCGTTCTCCCGGGGCCAGGCCGACATGACCTACCACTTCGTGCCCGGTGCCAAGCGCTTCGGGATGTCGAAGCTCTACGCCGCGTTCCTGTGGGGCGTGATCGTCTTCGGGATCCTGATCCTGCTGTTCGGCCCGGCCGACGGCCCGAGCTCGATCCTGGACATCCTCGCGTTCCTGTCCACCTTCGCGATGGGCGCCTACTGCGTGGTGCTGCTGCTGGTGAACAACCGGATGCTGCCCAAGCCGATCCGGCCGAGGTGGTGGTCCAACGCGATCATCGGGCTGGGCGCGGTGTTCTACCTCGGGATGCTGTTCTACAGCCTGGTCCGCTTCGGCGTGGTCGTGAGCTGAGATGACCACCGCGGAGCGGAATCGGGCGGCGCGGATCACCGCGCCGGGACTGATCATCGGCGCCGTCGCCGGGCTGTTCACCGCGCTGTTCGCGCTCGTGGCCGGGGCGCCGGCGGCGTGGGCGGTCACCGGCGGGCTGCTGCTGGCGGTGCCGCTGGCGGCCTTCGGCGCCGGCTGCAGCGCGCTGCGCCTGAGCGGGCTGCTGCGCGGCGGGGCGTTCGCGCCGATCGCGCTGTACTGGGTGATCGCGTTCCCGCTGGCGCGGCTGACCCAGGAGGTCGGCACCCGGCTGGTGGTCGGCGACGGGCTCGCGCTGCCGCCGCAGCCGTGGGCGTTCCTGCTCTACCAGGCCCTGATCGGGCTCGGGTTCGCGATCGGGTTCGTGTGGGTGCAGGAGCGGCTGGTGCGGGGTGGTGCCCAAGTGCGGGGTGGTGCCTGACATGAGCGCACCGGGCACCCCCGGCGATCAGCCGTGCGTGCCGACGAGCCGCTCGTCGTCGCGCCCCGGCTCGGGCCGCGCGCCACCGCGCCGGTCGTCGTGACGAGCCGATGCGATCGCGGCGGACGTGGCCAGTCCCAGCATGCGCCCGTCCGCCGCGTAGCCGCGCGGCATCCGTTCGAAATGGCGCAGGATGGTTCCGATGATCCGCATTGTCCTCACCTCCTCCCGCTCTCGTGCACTGCATACAGTATGCCGGTGGTGTGTCCGCTTGGCGAAGTTCTTGTGAGCACCGACACCCGAACGGAGGTCGAGCCGGTGCGCGACGACCCGCCGATGATCGGCCTGCACACCCCGCGACGCGAGATCCGCGACCACCACGGTCGCCGCTACCGCGTCGGCGAGCGCCCGCGCGAGCTCGCGGGCCTGCCCCGCGCGGTCATGCTGGGAGCCTGCTGGCTGCCGATGCTGCTGGTCGGAGCCCTCCAGTACGCCTTCGGCGCCGCGATCCCGGGCCTGCTGACCGCCGGGCACGACCTGGCCGCGCTGTGCTGGACACTGGCGGGCTGGACCGTGCTGCAGGCCGGCGCGGGCTACCCGGCCGCGCTGCTGCGGCGCCGCTCCCGCACCGGACCGCGCGCGATGCTCGTCCTCGGCGGGATCCTGTGCGCCGCAGGCGCTCTCAGCCTCGGGCTCGGCGTCACCACCGGCTACTGGCTGCTCGGCGGAACCGGCGCGGGCCTGGTCTACGCCGCCTGCACCTCCACCGCCGAGAAGTGGTTCCCGGAGAACGCCGCCGCCCGCGTCGGCGTGGTCACCGGCGCCTTCGCCTACGGCGCCACCCCGCTGGTCATCGCCGCGACGCAGGCCCCCGGCCACGTCGAGACCGGACTGATCGCCCTCTCCCCCGTCCTGCTCGCCGGCGTGGCCGGGTGCGGGCTGCTGCTGTCCGACCCGCCGCCGCGCTGGTGGCCCGCGCACGTCGACCACCGCGGCTGGGCGCGCGCGAATCCGCCCGCCGCGCGCGAGTTCTCGGCCGCCGAGGCGATGCGCACCCGCGCGCTGCCGCTGATGGCGACCTGCCTTTTCTGCGCGGCGGCGGTGTCGCTGTTCGACGCGACGTTCCTGGTCCTGCTGGCCGCGCCGCTGTCCCCGGTCGCGGCCATCGCGCTGTTCGTGGCGGTCAACGGCGCGGGCCGCTCGGTGGCGATCCCGGTCGCCGCGCGGCTGGGACGGCGCCGCACCCTGCGCTGGGTGATCACCGCCCAGGCGCTCGGGCAGGTGCTGCTGCTGGCCGGGATCTCCCAGAGCTCCCCCGGGTGGCTGGCGGCCGGGGCGGTGGTCGCCGGGATCGGCGGCGGGGCGTTCTACCCGCTGTTCGCCGCGCTGGCCCGGGAGTGCTTCGGGCAGGAGCGCAGCGTGGAGGTCCACGGGCTGGTCTACAGCGCCAAGGCGGTCAGCGGCGTGGTGGGCATCGGGCTGGGCTGGCTGGTTCTGGCCACCTGGGGCCCTGCCGTGGCGCTGATGTCGGCGTGCGTGCTGTCCTTGCTGGCAGCGGCGTTGTGCGGGGCACTGCGACGCCAGGGATTTCCCCACACTCTGCCCAGCGCGAGGCCTTGATCGGTCTAGCAGCGAATGCGAAGATCTTTCCGTTTCTGGTGATGATCAGGTGCCCGCGGCCGGGCACGCGGGAGGTCGGCAGGGATGGGCGCCGAATTCGATGTCATCGTTGTCGGTTCCGGCATCAACGGCATGGTCGCCGCCGCCGAACTCGCCCGCGCGGGCCGCTCGGTGCTGCTGGTCGAGCGCAACGACCGCCTCGGCGGCTTCATCGCCTCCGAGCAGCGCACCGTCCCCGGCTACGTCCACGACACCTACTCCTCCTGGCACCCGCTGTTCCTCGCCGGCCCCGCCTACGCCTCGCTCGGCGAGCAGCTGCACGCGCACGGGCTGGTCTACCGCAACACCGACACCTGGGCGGCGGCCAGCGTCGCCGACGACGGCCGGGTGAGCCTCGCCCACCGCGACCCGGTCCGCACCGCCGAGGGGTTCGAGCACGACGCCGACCGCGCCGCCTATCTATCCATGTTGGACAAGATCGGCGAGAACATGGCCGCCATCAACGGTTTCCTCGGCAGCGAACTGCGCTCCTGGGCGCTGCTGCGGCACGGCGCGAAGCTCATCAACACCGGGGGCGTGCGCGGCGCCGAGGGCTGGCTGCGGCAGCTGGCCACCAGCGGGCGCTCGTTCTGCCGCCGCGAGTTCCAGGGCCGCGAGGTCGACCACCTCTTCGCCCCCTGGCTGCTGCACGCCGGACTCGGCCCCGACCACGCCTCCGGCGGACTGATGACCGGACTGCTCGCGGCCGGGCTGCACGGCGCCGGACTGCCCGTGGTCGAGGGCGGCGCGGACAACTTCGTCACCGCCTTCGCCAAGCTCATGGACTCCCTCGGCGTGCAGGTGCGCACCGACACCGAGGTCGAGCGGATCATGATCGAGGACGGGCGCGCGATCGGCGTCATCTCCGGCGGCCGCGTCTTCCGCGCCCGCCACGGCGTGCTGGCCTCGGTCGCCCCGTCGGACCTCTACGGCCACCTGCTGCCGCCGAGCGCGGTGAAACCGCACCTGGCTCGCCAGGCCGCGCAGTTCCGCTACGGGCGGGCGGCGATGCAGATCCACGTCGCCCTGTCCGCCCCGCTGCAGTGGCGCGACGAGCGGCTGGCCGACTTCCCGATCGTGCACCTCACCGACGGCTCGGCCAGCACCGGGATCGCCTGCGCCGAAGCCGAAGCCGGCCTGCTGCCGCGACGCCCGACCGTGGTGGTCGGGCGCCAGTACCTGCTGGACGAGACCCGCGTGCCCACCGGCGCGGCGTCGTTGTGGTTGCAGCTGCAGGAGCTCCCGTTCGACCCCGTCGGCGACTCCGCCGGAGAGCTCGACACCAGCGGCGGCTGGACCCGCGAGCTCGCCGAGGGCTACGCCCAGCGCGTCTTCGACCGCCTCGACGCCCACGCTCCCGGCGTGCGGGACCTGGTGTGCGCCGTCGACATCATCAGCCCGCCCGAGCTCACCGCGCACAACCCCGGCTCCGCCCAGGGCGATCCCTACGGCGGCAGCACCGAGCTCGACCAGAACTACCTGTGGCGCCCGCTGCCGTCGGCCGGCAGCCACGCCACCTCGATCCCGGGCCTGTGGCACATCGGCGCCTCGACCCACCCGGGCCCCGGCATGGGCGGCGGCTCCGGCCACGCGGCCGCCACCGCGCTGCTCAAGCGCGCTCGCTGAGCGCTCCTCCCCCGATTCGACGGCGCACCGAAAGCGCCGTCGATCGGCGCATTTTCGGCTGCCGAAAGAATGATCTTCGCAGCACTGATGGCGAATTCATGCCATCCTCCACAAAAACGGGAATGCCGCTGGGAAATTTCGTGCCAAACGACAAAAACAATCATCATCGCAGGTCAGAACGCCCGCCCGGGGGTGAGCGAATGGACGCGTAGCCGATTCGTCCTTGACCGGCCCGCGCGCCCGAATTATGGTCCAGACCACCAAGCGATTGGTGAATTCCCTTCCGCGACAGGAAAAACCGGCAACGGAGCGCCGAACCGGCCACCGCTGCACGGAATCGATTCACCCTGCCGCGAAATCCCCCGAAGGAGCTGACACATGCCCAAGCGCAAGATCTCCGCAGCGATGGTCGGTGCGGCCGTCGCACCGTTCCTGATCGCGATCCCCGCCGGGACCGCCAGCGCTCACGGCTACATCGACGCCCCGCCGAGCCGCCAGGCGCAGTGCGCCGAAGGCACCGTCCAGTGCGGGTCCATCACCTACGAGCCGCAGAGCGTCGAGGGCCCGAAGGGCCTCAAGAGCTGCAGCGGCGGCAACGAGAGCTTCGCCGAGCTCGACGACGACTCCAAGGGCTGGACCGCCACCCCGATCGGCACCCAGGCCACCTTCAACTGGAAGCTGACCGCCGCCCACGCCACCACCACGTGGGAGTACTACATCGGCGACAAGCTCGTCGCCTCGTTCGACCAGGGCGGCGAGCAGCCCCCGCAGACGCTGCAGCACAACGTCGACCTGTCCGGCTACAGCGGCCCGCAGAAGGTCCTGGCGGTGTGGAACGTCGCCGACACCGCGAACGCCTTCTACGCCTGCATCGACGTCAACGTCGGCGCCAAGAAGTAAGAACGCGAGAAGGCGGGCCCGGACGATCCCGGGCCCGCCTTCCCCAAGTCTTGTCAGACCAGGAACGAGAACAGCGGCGACCCGGGCGAGACCTGCTCGATCTGCAGCGGGGACTCCTTCATCCGCGTCAGCAGGTCGTCCAGATCATCGGCGTTGTCGAGCTCGATGCCCACCAGCGCCGGACCCGTCTCCCGGTTGTTCTTCTTGACGTACTCGAAGGCCACGATGTCCTGGCCGTCCACCAGCACGTCGTCCAGGAAGTGCCGCAGCGCCCCCGGTTCCTGCGGGAACGTCACCAGGAAGTAGTGCCGCAACCCCTCGTGCAGCAGCGACCGCTCGACGATCTCGCCGTAGCGGCTCAGGTCGTTGTTGCCG
Organism: Saccharopolyspora flava; assembly: GCF_900116135.1. Taxonomy (GTDB): domain Bacteria; phylum Actinomycetota; class Actinomycetes; order Mycobacteriales; family Pseudonocardiaceae; genus Saccharopolyspora; species Saccharopolyspora flava. Next base: position 76,261 of record NZ_FOZX01000005.1, on the reverse strand, counting down.
CCCGAGACCACGCACACCACCGGACCGCGCGGCGCGCGCTCCAGCATCTTCGACGCCGCGCTGGCCAGCGCGCCCGCGGGCTCGGCGATGATGCCCTCGGTCTGGTACAGCTCGATCATCTCGGTGCACACCGCGCCCTCGGGCACCGCCACCAGCTCGTCGACCAGCTCCCGGGCCACCTCGAACCCCAGATCGCCCACGCGACCCACCGCGGCCCCGTCGACGAAGGTGTCCACCTCGGGCAGCTTCACCGGCGCGCCCTCGTCGAACGCCGCGCGCATGCTCGCCGCACCGGCCGGCTCGGCACCGACCACGCGGATCTCCGGGAAGTGCTCCTTGAGCCACAGCACGATCCCGGCCAGCAGCCCGCCGCCGCCCACCGGGACGATCACCGTGTCGATCGGCCCGTCGTGCTGCTCGGCGATCTCCAGGCCCACCGTGCCCTGACCGGCGATGGTCCGCGGATCGTCGAACGGGTGCACGTAGACCGCGCCCGTGCTCTCCGAATCCGCCTTCGACGCCGCGCTGGCCTCGTCGAACGACGAACCCGCGATGATCGGCTCGACCCACTCCCCGCCGATGCTCGCGATGCGCTTGCGCTTCTGCCGCGGCGTGTTCGCCGGCAGGTACACCCGGCCCTTGATCCGCAGCTCCCGGCACGCGAACGCCAGCCCCTGCGCGTGATTGCCCGCGCTGGCGCAGACCACACCGCGCTCGCGCTCGGCCGGGTCGAGCCCGGAGATCAGGTTGTAGGCACCGCGCACCTTGTAGGACCGGCACACCTGCTGGTCCTCGCGCTTGAGGCGAACCGGAACGCCCAGCTCCGCGCTCAGGCGGCTGCTGGTCTCCAGCGGCGTGCGCCGGACCACCTGGCGCAGGCGGGTCCCGGCCCGGAAGATCGCGGCGGGAGTGAGCTCATCGGACACCTGTCGATACTAAAGCCGCTGGTGAATCCGGCGGCCGTCGGGTGGTTCAGCTCTCAGGCGGGTCCTTCCGCCACACCGCCCGGTACCGCTCGGCGGCCGCCGCGTCCCGCTGCCGCCGCACCGCGGACCCGTGACCAGGCGGGAAGCCGTACTTCGTGAGCCGGCTGTCGACGCTGTCGACCGAACTGGTCAGCACGATCCGGGCCACCACCAGCACGCCCAGCAGCAGCGCCCCCGCGGCGATCGGCCACGCCCCGCCCAGCACGCCCAGGCCGAGGAACAGCACCACCCCCAGCGGCGCGATCTGCAGCAACCCCCGGATCAGCACGCGCAGCACCCAGGTCCGGCAGGTCGCGTCGTGCAGCACCCAGTCCCGGTACCGATCGGGCAACCGCCGTCCGTACTGGTAGGCGATCCACCGAAGAGGCCCAGGGCGCAGCATCCACCCAGCATAGAACCGCGCCCCGCAGGTGGTGATCGTGGCCGTTCGACCTGCCAGGGTGAGGAGCACACCAGGTCCGCAGCCCCGGAGAAGAGCATGTTCAACGTTGAGAGAGTTCGGTTGGCCGGTGCCGACGTTCCGCTGCCGCGCATGCTGCCGGTCGAGCAGCGCTTCGCGGCCCCGACCGTCGACGACCTCGAAGGCACGATCCGCGCGCAGGTCGCCGAGCACGCCCGCACCCACCCGCTCGGCGGCAAGCGGATCGCGGTGACCGTCGGCAGCCGCGGCATCGCGCGGCTGGACCGCATCGTCATCGCCCTCATCGGCGCGCTGGCCGAGCACGGGGCGAAACCGTTCGTGATCCCCGCGATGGGCAGCCACGGCGGCGGCACCGCCGACGGGCAGCGGCAGGTGCTCGCCGAGTACGGCGTCACCGAGGAGACCGTGGGCGCCCCGGTCATCGCCTCGATGGAGACCGTGGTGGTCACCGAGCTGCCCGACGGCACCCCGGTGCACTGCGACGCCGAGGCCGCCCACGCCGACGGCATCGTGGTGCTGGGCCGGGTCAAGCCGCACACCGACTTCCGGGGTTCCCACGAGAGCGGACTGGCGAAGATGATCGCCATCGGGCTCGGCAAGCACGAGGGCGCGGCGACGCTGCACCGCCACGGCTTCGAGCGGTTCGACTCCCTGATCCCCGAGACCGCGGCGGTGGCCCTCGAAGTGCTGCCGTTCGAGTTCGGCCTGGCCGTGGTGGAGAACGCCTACGAGGACCTCGCCCGGCTCGAACTCGTGCCCACCGAGGGCATGCTGGAGCGCGAGGCCGAGCTGCTGGCCGAGGCCAAGTCGCTGATGCCGAAGCTGCTCATGTCCGACATCGACGTGCTGATCGTCGACGAGATCGGCAAGGACATCAGCGGCGCCGGCATGGACCCCAACATCACCGGCCGGGCCCCGGTCAACTCCGACAAGTTCCACGCGACCCCGATCAAGCGGATCGTGGTGCTGGGCCTGACCGAGCACACCAACGGCAACGCCTGCGGGCTCGGCCTGGCCGACTTCACCACGCAGGGCTGCGTGGACCAGATCGAGTTCGGCTCGTTCTACACCAACACGCTGACCTCGGGCGTTCCCGACGGCGCCCGGATCCCGATGGCGCTGGGCTCCGATCACGACGCGATCACCGCCGCCGTCGCCCTCACCCAGGGACCGCGCCCGCGCCCGCCCAAGGTGGTGCGCGTCCGCAACACCCTGTCGATGCCGCGGGTGGAGGTCTCGGAGGCCTACACCCAGGAGGTCGCCGAGCACCCGGACATGACGGCCCTCGGCGAACCCCGCCCGTGGGAGTTCGACGACACCGGCCGGCTGCCGAAGCTGCCGCCCGTGCACTGACCCCGGCCCGGCCGGGCCTCGCTCCGTCCCGGCCGGGTCTTTTGCGCTCGTCGAGCATTGATTTCGGTCAGCACTGAAGCAATAGGTGCTGTTAACTGGTGTCAGCCGCCTCCCCCGGACGGATAGAATTCCGTGGAGGCTTCTCCCCCTACAGCACCCGTTCCGGCCGGTTCGGGGAAGGCGAGGGCAGGCGATGCAACTCCCCATCTCCACCGAGCGGCTCGTGGTCCGCGACTGGACGACCGAGGACGGCGACGTGCAGGCCGCGCTGGACCTCTACGGCCGCCCCGAGGTCACCGAGTGGCTGACCCCGGTGACCTCCCACGTCGCCGACCTGGCCGCGATGCGCGCCGTGGTGCACTCCTGGACCGAGTCCCAGCCCAACCTGCTGCCGCCGACCGGCCGCTTCGCGATGCAGCGCCGCGAGGACTCCCAGGTCGTCGGCGGCCTGGTGCTGCGGATGCTGCCGCCCTACGACCACGACCTCGAGCTCACCTGGCAGCTGCGCCCGGCCGAGTGGGGGCACGGCTACGCCACCGAGGCCGCGATCGCGCTGCTGCACTGGGCGTTCACCTTCGACATCGATGAGATCTTCGCGCTGGCGCGGCCGGACAACACCCGCGCGATCGCCACCGCGCGGCGCATCGGCATGGAGTGGGTCGGCGAGACCGCCAAGTACTACGACACGACGCTGCAGGTCCACCGCGTCCGCCAGAGCGACCTGCCCGACGCACCGGGTCTGGAAGCGCCCGAGGACTGACCGGCGAAGATCACCGTCCGTGGCGAAATCCCCCGCCAAAGAGTGATCGCAACAGGCACGTACAGCGGTTTCGGGATGTAATCCTGGAAGCGTCGTCCGAGCGCCGATCACGGGGCGCACCCGACGGAGGAACCTTGCCAACGCCACGCGACAGGAACCCGGTCCCGCCTCGGCGCCCCAGGGGGCGGCCGCCGGCCAGACCGGTTCCGCAGCGTCGCCGGCACAAGCCGGTCGGGCCCAAGGTCGTGGCCACCGTCATGTCGCTGGTGATCCTGCTGGTCACCGGCTACGGCTGGAGCAACTACCGGCACCTGCTCAACGGCCTGGCCACCAGCGACGTCGCCGACGGCGGCGGCGCGGACGGCGCGGTCGACATCCTGCTGGTCGGCATGGACAGCCGCACCGACGCGCACGGCAACCCGCTTCCCGAGGACGTGCTGCAGGAGCTGCACGCCGGGTCCAACGACGCGTCGCTGACCGACACGATCATCATGCTGCACATCCCCAACGACGGGTCGAGCGCGGTCGGCTTCTCCTTCCCGCGCGACTCCTACGTGTCGATCCCCGGCCACGGCCAACACAAGATCAACTCGGCGTACGGCCGCGGCAAGGAGGCCGAGATCGCCTCCGAGCAGAAGAACGGCGTCACCGACCAGGCGGCGCTGGACCGCGCGGGCAACGAAGCCGGGCGCAAGCTGCTGGTGCGCACCGTGGAGAACCTCACCGGCTCCTCCATCGACCACTACGCCGAGGTCAACCTGCTCGGCTTCGCCAAGATCACCGAGGCCGTCGGCGGCGTGCCGGTGTGCCTGAACTCCGCGACCAGCGACAGCTACTCGGGCGCGGACTTCCAGGCAGGCGAGCAGACCATCAAGGGACCCGACGCGCTGGCGTTCGTGCGGCAGCGCCACGGCCTGCCGCGCGGCGACCTCGACCGCGTGGTGCGCCAGCAGGCCTTCCTGGCCGGGCTGGCCAGCACGGCGCTGTCCGGCGGGGTGCTGGCCAACCCGAACAAGCTGCGGGAGCTGATCAGCTCGGTGCAGGACTCGGTGGTGCTCGACCTCGGCGACGACACCGACGTGTTCTCGTTCGCCGAACGGCTGCGCGGCCTGGCCGGCGGGGCGATCAAGTTCGACACCATCCCGATCGAGGACGCCGCCTACGACACGCCGGACGGCGCGGCGCTCAAGGTCGACCCGAGCGAGGTCAAGGACGCGGTGCGCGCCGCGACAATGCCCCCGGGCGCACCCGGCTCGCCGACCGCGCAGCCGCCCGCCACCTCGGCCTCGCCGTCGGAGCAGGCGGTCTCGACCCGGGTCGACGTGCTCAACGGCACCCGCACCTCCGGGCTGGCCTCGAAGGTGCAGGACCGGCTCGACGGTCAGGGCATCGAGGTCGGCACGATCGGCAACACGAGCAAGCGCAGCTCCTCGGTGGTGCGCTACGGCTCCGGCGGCGAGTCCGCCGCGCAGGAGGTCGCCTCGCTGCTGGGCGGGATGCGGACCGAGGCGGACTCGTCGCTGTCGTCGGGACGCGTGCAGGTGCTCATCGGCTCGGACTACGACGGCCCGGCCGCTCCGCGCTTCTCCCCCGGCGGCGCCCTGGCGCTCGACGGCAGCGCCCGCCAGCAGTCCTCGGACTCGCCGGAGCAGGCGCCGATCAGCGCGGCCGGGATTCCCTGCGTCAACTGAGTTCTCCGGCGAGCGGCCGGAATTCCGCTCGCCGGACGTGCTTGCGCCGGTCGTCGGCTGCCGATAACGTGCACGCACGGGTCGTGGTCGAAACCCCGTGGCATTGCGCCGATCGGATGTCCGGCCCGCTGGGGATTGCGCCGAACAGGTGGCGTTCTCGCACGTCGAGGACACGCAGCACCGACTGGTTCCGCAAATGACACCTCCCGGTGGTGTGCAGTACAGCCGCACCACCCCGCCGGACCGCAGGCTCGTTGAACGTGCGCAACGTTATCGGTGTCCAGTCAGACGAACGGTCCGATTCGCCCGTGACGAGCCGCGAGCAGGACGCGGTGCGGTTGCTGCTGCTCATCGACGGCGCCGCCGAACCGCTCCCCCACCCGATCCCGGACCCGGAGCTGGCCGACGCGGTCGGCGTGGTGACCGGGCAGACCCGCTTGCAGAAGCTCGACTTCTGGCTCCGCAGCCCCGATTTCCTCGCCGACGAACTGCTCACCGAGTACGAGCGGACCGAGGAGGCGGCGCTGCTGGAACTGGCGGGGCGCATCCTCGACTCCGAGGAACCCGAGGTCCGCCGCTACCCGATGCTGCGCCACCACTTCGGCGCCTACGAACCGCTCGACGACGCGCTCGCGGTGCTGCGCAGCGCGGGGCTGATCGTCCGGCGGCGCCGCGGCCGGGTCGGCCACACCCGGCGGCACGACTACTACCTGCTGGAGCGGGGCAGGCGGGTCGCGCGCACGATCATCGCCCGGGCACCGGCGTTCCGCTACTACGTCGACCGGGTCCGGCTGGTGCTGGACCTGGCCGACGGGCGCGGCGGACGCCAGCTGCGGGACCGCCAGTACCTGCAGGCCGAGTACGCGGGCGCGCGACGGGGCAGCCCGATCGGCACGATCGCCGAGCGGGTCCGCGACCGGCTCGCCCGGCTGCGCGCGGATCTGCGCGCGGCGTGAGGGGTGTCGACGATGAGCGCGGGAACATCGCTGCTGCACGAGCGGATCTCGGCGATCACCGGCATGGCCGCCGAGACCGTGGCCCACCTGCTGGCCTCGGGCGGCAACTCGCCCTCGGCGCCGCTGCGGCGGCGGATCGACGACGCCGAGCGCGACTGGAAGCGCTTGGAGCAGGCCCACCGCGCGGCCCGGCAGCGCCGCCAGGCCGACGAGCGAAACCTCAACGACACCAGGGAGAACGGGCTGGCGCGGGTGCTGTTCCACGGTCTGGAGCCGCATTCCTGCCCGCGTTGCGACGCGCCGATCTCCGAGCAGCGGCGGCGCGCGGAGCGCGAGCAGCTCCGGTGCGCGGTGTGCACCGGCGACCTGTCGGCGAGCGCGCGGGACTGCGACGAGCCGGAGATCTCGATGCGGCTGCGGCTGGCCGCCAGCGAGGCGGCGGAGGCCTCGGCGCTGGCGAACCTGCGCGGTGCCGAGGTCGCGGTGGCCGAGCTGGTCGCCGAGCTCGCCGAGCCGCCGAGGCCGCGCGACGGCGACAACCCGACCGGCTGCCCGCCGTGAGCGCGCGAGCGGAGGCGGCCGGGCCGCAGGCCCCCGAGGTGGCCGCGGCGCTGGCCGATCGGGCGGAGATCGCGGAGTTCATCGAGGGCGTGGCGGACCAGCGCAGCCTGCTGGCGCTGGCGGGGACCGTCGACGCGCTGCTGGCCTCGCCGCAGGTGGTGCGGGAGCACGGGACGCGGTTGCACGACGTGCTGCTGCGCGATCTGGACTCGGTCCGCCTGCGGTCTCCGCTGATCGCGGCGGCCCGGTTGGCGGGCGCGGTGCGGCTGGCGATCGCCGACGTCGTCCCGCCGTTCGCGGTCCTGGGCGCGCTCACCGGCTTCCCGGCCGAGGCGCCGGAGGAGTTCACCGAGGCGCTGCCCCGGCTGATCGGCGCGGCGATGGACCGGTGGGCGGGCGAACCGGCGATCACCGCACCGCTGCGCGCCGCCCTCGAACGGCTGCGCCACGACGAGGCGGCGTCGGTGGACGCGGCGTTCGAGCTGGCCTGCGACCAGCTGCGCGCGGCGCTGGCGGCCTCGGAGGTGCCCGACGTGCTGGCGGCGTTGACCGAGGCCCGGGCGCGGTTCGCCACCGTCGACGCCGCCGAGCAGGCGCGGCACGACGCGCGCGCTCACGCCGCCGCCTGCGACGCGGTGCTGGCCTTCGCCGCCGGGGACCGGTCACGGCTCGCGGAGGCGGCCGAGGAGCTCGCGGCCGCGCTGGACCAGCGCGCGGCCTGGTTGCGCGGCACCCACCGATCCCCGTGGCTGCGCCCCCGGCACGCGGCCGACGGGGCGTGGCGGCGGCTGGTCCTGCTGCTGCGGAACGCCGCGGATCGGCTGGCGGAGACGGTCTGCATGGACGTCTGGGAGGCGCTCGGCGCGGTGCTGGAGGCCTACGCGCAGGTGCGGGCGCTGCAACCGCTGCCCGGTGCGCGGGCGGAGGGCCTGGCGGTGGTCGTGGAGCCGGCGATCGAGAACGCGGTCCTGCGCGACCGGTCCCGGTTGGCGGCGCTGCGGCGCGCGGTCGCGGAGGTCTCGGCGGCCGAGGACCCGCCGCTGCCGCCGGCCGCCGCGCGACTCCTGCTGGAACGCGTCGAGGCCGCGGGCACCGACGGGCCGGAGCCGACGCGGGAGCCCGGTACCGCGGCGGTGTCGCGGGCGCACCGGGTGGCGCCCGCGCTGGTGCGGGTGCTCGGCGAGCGGGACGCGGCCGGGCTCACCGAGGCGTTGACCGACGACGACCTGCGGCTGCTGGAGGGCGTGGTGCACAGCGGCGAGCTCGCGCGGTCCCGCACCGCGCACCCGGTGCTCGACCCGCTGCTGGAGCGGCTCCTCGGGCAGCTCGCCGCGGCACCGGAGTTCACCGGGCGGGTGCGGGCGACGTTCGGGCTGCTGCTGGAGCAGACGCTGCGGTTCCTGCTCAGCCGCGCCGATCTCGGCACGGCCACGTGGGGCCTCGGCGAGGACTACCGGCGCGAGTTGCGCGACGGCGAGCCGCGACCGCGCGAGTCGGCGCTGCAGCGCGACTACCACCAGTGGCTGGCGACCGGGCAGCTCGGCGGGCTGGTGGCGGTGGAGTCCGGTGACGTGGCGCGGGGCCGCGCGGACGTGACGACCTCGTTCGGCGCGCTGCGCTACGTCACCGAGGTCAAGCGCGAACTCCGCGACGCCTCGCGGGAGCGCGTCGAGGCCGCGCACCTGGCGCAGGCCGCCGAGTACGCCGGGGCCAACGCCGCGTTCGGGCAGCTGCTGGTGCTGGACCTGACGCCGCACCCGCGCGGGACGCCGCGGGTCGACGAGCGGGTGTGGCTGGCCCGGCACGGCGGGCGCTGCGTGGTGGTCGGCGTGGTCACCGGCAACCGGCCCGCGCCCCACCGGTTGTGATCGACTTCGGGTCCCGCGCCCCTGCTAAGGTGGCAGGATTATGGCTCAGGTCACCGCCGAGCACGGGGTGCGCGTGTTCTCCACCGCCGGCCTGCCCGCGGAGGAGCGGGTGGCCCTGTGGGAGCAGCACAACGCCCGCGCGCTGGTGGGGTTGTCGTGCAAGACCATCGACGACGCGCCGCTGGCGGCCACCGAGCGGAACCTGCCGCTGCCCCGGCTGCACTTCGCGCACGTCAGCGGCAGTCCGCACCTGGTCGAGCGCGGTGCCCGCGAGATCAGCGACCGGCCGACCGGTGCGGCGGTGCTCTACATCGCCACGGCCGGTGAGGCGTTCTTCTACAGCACCGGCGGGACCCGCGTGCTGCGCCCGGGTCAGGCGGTGCTGTGCGACGCGGACCGGCCGTTCGCGCGCGGCTTCTCGCACGGGCTGAAGGAGTTCGTGCTCAAGATCCCGCACGGCGCCCTGGAGGAGCTCACCGGTTCCACCCTGGCGCAGCCCGAGTTCTTCGACCTCACCGACGGTGCCGCGGCCGACGCCCTGGGGGCGCTGACCCGGCTGATGCGCACCGCCATCGACGATCCGGCCGACGGGCACCGCGCCGAGCAGCAGGCCCTCGGCCTGCTCGCCGCGCTGCTCACCGGCGGTACCGGCACCCATCTCGACATCGCCAAGGCGGTCATCGAGCTCCACCTGCGCGACCCGAACCTCTCGGCGGCCCGCGTCGCCGACCGCATCGGCATCAGCGAGCGGCAGCTGTGCCGGGTGTTCAACCGCGCGGGTCTCAGCGTCGCCCGCCACATCCTCGACCGGCGCTTGGAACTCGCCCGCGAGCAGCTGCTGTCGTCGCGCACCGCGCACTGCTCGATCGCCGAGATCGCCCGGGACTGCGGGTTCGTCTCGCCCTCCCACTTCACCCGCACCTTCAAGCGGCGCTACGACACCACCCCGGCTCACCTGCGCGCCACGTCGTAGCTCCGGTGGGGTGCGGACGTCACCAGGGGACAGTTTTTCCTCGAATTGTCCCGACATTTCGGACATCGATCATGGGTGATTCGAGGAAAAACTGTCCTCAGCCGAGCAACGCGGTCACGGTGACCAGGACGGGCACCGACAGGATCGTCGACAGCAGGATGGATTCGCGGGCGAGGCGGACGCCGACGTTGTAGCGCGAGGCGTAGACGAACAGGTTCTGCGCCGCGGGCAGCGCCGAGATCACCACCACCGCGAACAGCGCCGCGCCCTCCATGCCGAACAGCCCGGCACCGATCACCCACGCGATGACCGGATGCGCGAAGGACTTCAGCCCGACCGAGACCAGCACCGGCCACCGCTCCGCTCCCCCGGCGGGCAGCTGCGAGCCGCGCAGCGAGATGCCGAAGGCCAGCAGCACCGTGGGCACCGACAGATGCCCGAGCAGCGTCAGCGGTTCGGCCACCGGGCCGGGGATGCGCCAGCCCAGCAGCGACAGGGCCACGCCGAGCAGCGAGCAGATCACGATGGGGTTCTTGAACGGGGCGAGCAGCCGCGTCCACGTCGAGGCCGTCTCGCCGGACTGCGCGAAGTCGATCACGGTGAGCCCGATCGGGGTCATCACCAGCAGCTGGAACAGCATCACCGGCGCCACCAGGCTCGCGTCGCCGAGCACGTAGACCGCGACCGGGATTCCCAGGTTGCCCGCGTTGACGTAGCTGGAGCACAGCGCGCCGATGGTGGTGCGCCGGATGTTCCACCGCCGCCAGAGCGCGACCAGCACGAACAGCGCCGCCGCGGCGAACGTGCTCAGCGCGGTCACCAGCAGCGGGGACGAGAACAGCACGCGGACGTCGGAGTCGGCCAGCATGGTCAGCAGCAGCGCGGGGGTGCCGACGTAGAAGGAGATCTTCGCCAGGACGTCGCGCCCGCTGTCGCCCAGGACCTCGCTGCGCCCCAGCACGTACCCGACCAGAACGATGGCGCCGATGACGCCGAAGCCCTGGAGCACACCCGACACGACGCCTCCACCCCCGGCGCGCTGTCCACTGTGGAAACACGCGCGAGCCGTTGCGGTTCTCCGAACGCGGTTTTCGGCGCACATCGCGGCCGCATCGCCGGGGCGCCACACCCGTTAGGCACCCTAATCGATCACACCCGGACCCGAGGTGTCCGAATGGCGACTCTCACACCGCGACGCCGGGTTCAGCTCTCGTCGCCGGTGATGGCCGGTTCCACCGGCCGCAGGTCGGTGCGCCCGTCGGAGGTCGGCACCCGGCCGGGCAGGGTCACCGCCTCGGTCAGCGGGCCCGGGCTCCAGTCGCCCCAGTGCGTCTCGTGCCGCACCTGCAGCGCCGCCTCCGCGCCGACGGTGTCGGGGTTGTAGGGGTCGACCACGTAGATCGCGCCCCAGTCCCGGTTCGGCTCGCCCTGCAGGTAGGCGGGCAGTCGCCGGACGCTGGCGCCGACGTTGAGCCACCCGAACGGTCCCCCGCCCGCCGGTGCCGACCAGCTCTGGCCCATGTCGCGCATGATGCCGCCGCCCGCGACCCGGAAGTGCGGCATCTCGAACACCCCGTCGTGGATCTTGGCCGGTCGCAGGCACGGGTGCACCAGCGCGGCGGGCCACTCGACGAACGCCGGCTGGTCGCCGATCAGCTTCGTCATCGACGTCATCTCGGGCACGCGCGGGGCGCTGAAGGCCAGCCACCCGGCCGGATCGGCGCGGCGGTCGGCGGCCACGATCCGGACCTTGCTCGCCCCGGGCACGTCGAGGCGGACGTCCTGCCAGCTCCCGTGGTCGAGGCCGAGATCGCGCTGCCCGGTGATCGCGAAGCCGCCCGGGACCTCGTGGCCCCACTCCACGCGCAGCGCATTCGTGCCGGTCGAGGAACCGGCGAACTGCAGCACCACCGGCGAGGTGCCCGCGGCGGCCTTCGGCGGCACGTCGTACCAGGCGGTGCGGATCTCGCCGGTGCCGGTGGCGTCGGTGTCGAAGGTGCCCCAGATCGGGGCGTCGTCGCCGCCGTAGCCCCACGGCGGGAGGTAGTCGGTGCTGCTCGGGTAGCCGAAGCGGTGGAAGCCCTGCTGCTCGGCGCGCAGGTAGTCCGCGGGCTGCGCGGCGTCGCCCGGCACGCGCGGCTGGTCCGCCGAGGGCGTGAGCACACCGCGGCGCGGGTCGGCCTCGACGTTGATGTAGTCCGAGAGCCCGCAGCTGTGCCCGGCGATCTGCTTGACGTTGTCCAGGCCCAGGCTGTAGCTGTCCCGCTGCTTGTCCATGCCCACGGCGAACAGCCCGACCTCGACGATCAGGCACAGCGCGCAGGTGATGGTCAGCGGCGCCGCGCCCAGGCTCAGCACGCGCTTGCGCGCGGACGCGGTGACCACCGGCGGTTCGCGGTGGCGCACGTGCGCGATGAACGACACGACCAGCGCGATGAAGCCCAGTCCCAGGAACGCGGTGCTGGCGTGGCGCCCGTCGAGGCTCGGGGCCTTGTCGAACCACGGCACGCCCCACCCGGAGACGTACCACCAGGAGTTGGTGCCGGTTACCGACAGCGCGCACACCACCATCAGCCCGGCGACGAACCCGGCGCGGTTGCGGCGCGAGCGCAGCACGGCGGCGCTGGTGGCCAGCGCGGTGAGCGCGGCCAGCACCGCTCCGATCCCGGCGAACACGCCGAAGTGGTGCGTGTGCTTGGTCGGGGTCACGGCCAGCACGGCGAAGCACAGCACCGCGATGCCCAGCATCCGGCGGCTGGGGCCCAGCGCGGCGCCGCGGATCTTGCCGCGCCGCAGGAACACCACCCCGCTCGCGGCGATGCACAGCACCAGCAACAGCACCGGGAAACGCCTGGTCAGCGATCCGTCGGGCCACTTGTCGAAGAGCTTCTCGTAGCGGCCGAGCTCCTCGTACCAGGCGTCGTTCGGGCCGAACTCGGTCTTGAGGTCGACGGAGTCGAGCACCGACTGCAACGTCTGGTCGAAGAAGACCAGGACCAGGATCACCAGCCCGGCCGCCGCGATCGGCGCCAGCACCGGCAGCACGCCGACCTCGCGCACGCGCCGCCACAGCAGCCGCAGCAGCGGCTTGGCGGCCACCAGGAACGGCAGCACCGCGACCATGCCGTGCGGGTTGGCTTCCAGGCCCAGCGCGGCCGCGACCAGACCGAGCGCCGCCGGGGTCAGGCGTTCGGTGGCCACCGCGCGCTCCACGGCGCACACCGACAGCAGGAAGAACGCGACGACGACCGGTTCGGGCCGCAGTCCGTTGTTGTAGGGCAGCCAGAACGCCAGGAACACCGCGGCCGCCGCCCAGCCCGCGGACTCGCTGCGCCGGACCTGCTGGCCGAGCCGCGGCAGCACTCCCCTGCTCAGCAGCAACCAGCTCACCACGCCGAGGAACAGCGCGGGCAGCCGCACCCACGGGGTGGCGGCCGAGACCTGCACCCACAGCGCGTAGATCTCGTAGAACCAGCCGAAGGGCGACTCGGGGTTGCCGAACCAGCGGAAGTAGTTGGTGACGTAGCCGGCGTCGGGGGCGGCCCGCAGCATCGTGAGGATGTAGCCGTCGTCGGCGGTCATGGCTCCGATCAGCCACCACACGCCCAGCGCGCCGAAGACCAGGACGTCGCGGATGCTCAGCCGCCACCAGCCCACCGGCAGCCTGCGCACGGGCGGGCGCAGTTCGAGCTTGCGCAGCGCGAGCACGGCGCCGAGGAAGCTCAGCACGGCCAGGACCATCGCCGCGGTCTTCAGCGGGGTGGGGGTGGTGTCGAACCGGGTGTCGACCCCGGCCTGGAAGGCGAGTCCGCGCACGTCGTCGCGCTGGCCGTCGAGCTGCGAGTAGATGCCGGTGAGCTGCGGGCGCTGGTCGCCGCCGACCGATCCGAGCGGGACCCCGGCGACGTCGGCGCGGGTCTGGGCCGCGTCGGAGGTGATGGTGATCGCGCAGTCGCCGGCGGGCAGCGCCGCGGAACCGAGCTGGTGGCCGCGCGAGTACAGCGCGACCTGGCCGTTGTCGACCTGGAGGTTCATCCCGGTCAGACCGCCGTAGTCGCCCGAGGGCGCGTTGGTGGCCAGCAGCGTGGCGACGCCGTTGACGCGGTCGTCGAGGCCGCGGGCCGACGCGCAGGGAACGGTGGCGTTGAGCCAGAGGGGTTCGTGGCTGAGCAGCGGCGCCGACACCGAGCGGGTGCCTTCGGCCGTGGGCCACTTCAGGGTGGTGACCTCGTGGTCGACGGGCAGCAACGGCACCAGCACCGCGAGCACCGCCGAGAGCAGGCCGAGCACCGCGGCCACCAGGCGCGCACGTCCGCGCGCCGGGTCACGACGCGTGAACCACGCCGAACGCTGACTCACGCGCTCGCCACCTCACCTCGCAGGTCTGCTCCTCGCAGAGCTTAAACGGTGGCGACACATCGGCGACGGCTGGCAGCGGTTCAGGCCGCGAACGGGCACCGCCGGAGTACCCGGGTGGGGTGCTGTTCGCTCGGCTGCGCAGGGGTTTCGCGCGGACGATCAGGCGGCGAGGGCGGGTTCGAGGTCCGCGGCCATCGGGTTGCGACGGGCGTCGAACAGATACCCGACCCAAAAACCGACGACTCCGGCACCGACAACGGCCAACGTTCCGACAGCACGCACCATGGGAGGTTTCCTCTTCTCGGCGACGCAGATCCTCTAGGACCCGGCTCATGACTGGTCGATGGGAAAATCGTGAACCCGCCGGGTGGCAGCGCCGTTGCACAAACGATAACCGGGCGTAAATCGGCCGACCACGCCACCCCTCGCACGCCCGCGATCACGGTGCGTCATGTCGCGGACCCGCGAACGGAGTAGTCGAAGCCCGTCGGGGAACACCGAAAGCGGGGCTTCGGTGAGCCGGTCGCACGCGGGTGCGCCGGGGTTGCGGTCAGACCGCCACCCACCCGACGTTCCGCTCACCGAAGCGGACGCCGACTCGCCATTTCGGAGAAGTCACCCGCTCGGGCCAGCATCGCGAAAGGCGTTCGCGATTCGCCCGGTGCCGCAGCGTTCTCAGAGGTTGATCTCGGCGAGGCCGCGGTGGTCGCGCTCGACCTCCGGCCAGGGCTTGCGCGCCTCGGCGAGCAGCCTGCTCGCGGCCTCGGTGATCTCCCCGGAGCAGTCGGCCATCGCCGCGATGTCGGCCGCGTGCTCGGCCGGGTCCAGCCCGGCGCGGCGCAGCAGAGGCGCGACGTCGTTGAGGACGCGGGTCAGCCAGCCGATCGGATCGGCCGCGAGGTCGGGGTCGAAGACCCGGTCGCCGGGCTCGCCGTCGGACATCTCCGGGTGCCAGTGCATCCGGTCGGCCGCGTTCGGGCGGGATTCCAGCAGGTCGAAGCGGCAGACGCCGCGGGTGAGCCAGGCCGCCCGGGAGGCGTAGACCGACCCGGCCTCGGCCGATTCGGTCAGTCCCCGCAGCTCCAGGCGCACCCCGCGTTCGCGCACCTCCGGCTCCCCCGCCAGCGCGGGGTCGAGGAAGTCGACGCCCTCGACGGTCACGGCGAGCTTCTGGAAGCAGTAGATCCGGTACACCCCAGCACACAAGCACAACCGCGCGGCCCGCGACAAGGACGAATCCGGTGGTCCACTGTGGATTCCCAGATGCCGGTACCCGCGTGCCGGTTCGCCCGCTTCGCCGGCCGGCTCCTAGGCTCGGCCCGGTGAACGTTCCCAAGGAGTTCCGCCAGCCGATCCCGGCCGACACCACCGACCTCAACGTCCCGCCGCTGCACCAGTCCTGCGCGCCGCTGCGCGAGTTGGTCGGCGTGTGGCACGGCGAGGGCGAGGTGGACTACCCCACCATCGACGGTCCGGTCCGCTTCGGCCAGCAGGTGACGATCTCCCACGACGGCCGCCCGTTCCTGCGTCACCAGGCGCGGGCGTGGCTGCTCGACGCCGAGGGCCGGGTGCTGCGCCCGGCCGCCTGGGAGACGGGTTTCTGGCGTCCCGGCGCCGAGGGGCGGATCGAGCTGCTGCTCACCCACGCCACCGGGCTGCTGGAGGTCTTCTACGGCTCCGCAGGCGAAGGCACCTGGGAGCTGGAGACCGAGACGGTGCTGGGCACGGCGACGGCCAAGCAGGTGCGGGCCGCGCAGCGGCGCTACGCGCTCGACGGCGAGGTGCTGGAGGTCGCCGAGAGCCGGGCGATGGTCGGCGAGCCGATGACCCCGCACGTGGCCGCGCGGCTGCGGCGCGTCCCCACCTCCGAATAGTCAGCTATGCTGAACAGGTGACTCCGGCATCCACCGATTCCGAAGCCCTCGCCCAGGCCGCGGCCGAGGTGCGGGTGGGCGTGATGCGGATGGCGCGGCGGCTGCGCGCCGAGCGCGAGCCCGGTGAGCTCACCCCGGGCCGCTTCGCGGTGCTCGCCCGCCTGGAGCGCGACGGTCCGGCCACCGCCAGCGCGCTGGCCTCCGCCGAGCGCGTCACCCCGCAGTCGATGGCGCGCATCGCGCAGCACCTCCTCGACAGCGGCCTGGCGGAACGCGTTCCGGATCCGGACGACAAGCGCGCCGCGCACCTGCGCATCACCGACGCCGGTCGGCGGCGGGTGCAGGCCGACCGCAGCCAGAACGAGGCCTGGCTCGCCCAGGCCATGTCGGAGCTCACCGACGTCGAACGCGACCTGGTGGTGCTGGCCGCGCGCGTGCTCGACCGGATCGCCCACTCCTGACCCCTCGCGAAGCAGCCCGAGACCATGACCCGCACCGCCCACGAAGTCGACAGCAATGCTGATGATGTGCCGCACGCCACGGCACCGGAGCTGCCGTCCCGGTTCGTCACGTCGATCGCGTTCGGCACCGTTCTGCAGCCGCTGAACTCCTCGATGATCGCGGTCGCCCTGGTCGGCATCCGCACCGAGTTCGCCGCGGGCACCTCGGTGACCTGGCTGGTCTCCGCGCTCTACCTGGCCACGGCAGTGGCCGCGCCCGCGATGGGCCGTCTCGCCGACGTGTTCGGGCCGCGTCGCACGAGCCTGGCCGGGTTCGCCCTGGTCGGGCTGGCCTCGGCGGCGGCGCCGTTCGCGCCGACGGTCCCGGCGCTGGTGGCCTGCCGCGTCCTGATCGGCATCGGCACCGCCGCGCAGTACCCGTGCGGGGTGGCGATGGTGCGCCGCGCCGCCGATCGGCTGCGGGCCCGGTCCGGCAACGCGCTGGCCTCGCTGGCGGTGTGCTCGCAGGTCAGCGTCGCGCTGGGGCCGTCGTTGGGCGGACTGCTGGTGGGCGCGCTGGGCTGGTCCGGGGTGTTCTGGATCAACGTGCCGCTGGTGGTCCTGGGCGCCGCCGTGATGCTGCGCTGGGGCCCGGCCGATCCCCCGTCGCCGGTGGGGCGCGGCGCCCGGGCGCGGGCGCTGCTGAGCGTCGACCCGGTCGGGATGGCGCTATTCACGGTGTCGCTGACGGCGCTGATGTTCTGGTTGCTGTCGCTGTCGGAGGACCCGCAGTGGTGGTGGCTGGCGATCGCGGTGCCCGCCGCGGCGGCGACGGCGTGGTGGAGCCTGCGCGGCGAGGACCCGTTCCTGGACGTGCGGCTGCTCGGGCGCAGCGCCCTGTCGCTGACCTACCTGCGCACGGTGGTCACCTACACCGCGTTCTACTGCGTGTTCTACGGGTTCCCGCAGTGGCTGGAGGAGTCGCGCGGCCTCGGTCCGGTGGGCGCGGGCCTGGTCGTGCTGCCGATCTCGGCGGTCGGGGTGGTCGCGACGCTGACGGCGAACCGGTTGCAGCGCAACCGCTCTCACTGGCTGTCGCTGACGATCGGCAGCGCCGCGCTGTGCGCCGGCGGAGCACTGCTGCTGGTGCCCGGCGCGTCGGCGCCGATCCCGCTGCTGCTGGTCATCGCCGCGGTGCTGGGGCTGCCCAACGGCTTCAACAACATGGGCAACCAGCGCGCGATGTACGCGGTGGCGCCGGCCTGGGCGATGGGCGCGGCGTCCGGGCTGTACCGGACCTCGCAGTACGTGGGCGCGAACCTGGCCGCGGCGGTGCTGGTGCTGACCTTCGGGGCGCGGCCGACCGACGCCGGCCTGCACCGGATGGGCCTGGCGGTCGCCGGGATCGCCGCGTTCCTACTGGTCACGGCCGTGTACGGGACCGCGGTGGAGCGGCATCGGGCCGCGTGACGCGCAAGAGGCCCCGCACCCGTTCCCGGATGCGGGGCCTCTTGTCTGCGGGCCGTGTGACCGGCTCTGTGAAGTGGGACGACCTACCTCAAGCGGAAGCTCGTCCCGGTATTACGCGAGACGCCGTGCTCAGATGACGCGGACGTCGGCAGCCTGCGGGCCCTTCGGGCCCTGGCTGACCTCGTAGGTCACCTTCTGGTCCTCGTCGAGGCTGCGGAAGCCGCGGGCGTCGATGGCCGAGTAGTGGACGAACACGTCCGGGCCACCGTCGTCAGGGGCGATGAAGCCGAAGCCCTTTTCCGAGTTGAACCACTTCACGGTTCCCTGTGCCATGCTTGCTCTCTCCTTCTGGGAGCCGGTACTACATCAGACCGTCACACTGCGTGACGACCTGGGCCGCGGATCGAACGGCGACTTGTCCAGCTACAACCAGAAAGCAGCACGCCCGCATCACCATCCTGCGAGTGTGCGCGAACACGACCCCAGAAAAATACGACCACCACGAACACTACACGGTCCCTCGTGGACACGTCTGCCACTATCACCCGTGCGTGCGGTGACCGGGGTCACATTTTCCTCGGCTTCCCGGTCGCCCGCTCCGGCCTCGTTCCGTGATGAACTCGATCTTGTCTCGCGCTCCGCTTCGAGGTGAAATCGATTCACAACCGAATGAGGAGACGCGGATGTCCAGCAGTTTGCTCACCAGCCGGGACTTCAAGCTCGGCCTCTTCTCGCCCAACTGCTCCGGCGGGCTCGCGATCACCACCGTCGCCGACCGGTGGGGAGCGAGCTGGGCCGACAACCTCGCGCTCGCGCGCCTCGCCGACGACGCCGGGCTCGACTTCCTGCTGCCGATCGCCCGGTTCATCGGCTACCCCGGCAGCTCCGGGTTCCACGAGAGCGTCCTGGAACCGGTCCCCTGGGCGGCCGGGCTGCTCGCCGCCACCCGGCGGATTACCGTGTTCGCCACCGTCCACACCGCCTTCAACCACCCGGTCGTCAGCGCCAAGCAGCTGGCCACCCTGGACCACGTCGGCCAGGGCCGGGCCGGGCTCAACGTGGTGGCCGGCTGGAACGAGCCCGAGTACCGGGCGATGGGCCTGGAGCTGCCCGAGTCCCACGACGACCGCTACGCGCTGGCCCAGGAGTGGTGGGATCACGTGCACGCGCTGTGGACCCGCGAGGGCCGGTTCGACCTGCCCGGCCGGTTCTTCGACCTGCACGGCGTCGAGTCCTCCCCCAAGCCGGTCAACGGGACGCTGCCGCTGCTCAACGCCGGCTCGAGCCCGCAGGGCCGCGCGTTCGCCGCGCGCAACGCCGACTTCGTGTTCACCGCGCTGAGCGACCTCGACCACGGCGCCCAGGTCGTCGCCGAGCTGCGGGCGGACGCGCGCGGCCGCTACGGCCGCGACGTCGGGGTGATGGCGCCCGCGTTCGTGGTGTGCCGCCGGACCCGCGCCGAGGCCGAGGAGTTCCTGCACCACTACGCCGAGGAGAACGCCGACTGGGAGGCCGTCGACGAGCTGATGCGGCTGCAGGGCATGTACGCCCAGTCCTTCGCCAACGACATCATGGACACCCTGCGCACCCGCTTCGCCGCCGGGCACGGCACCTGCCCGCTCATCGGCACCCCGCAGGAGATCGCCGACGAGATCGAGCGCTACGCGAACGCGGGCCTTGCGGGCATGTCGCTGGCGTTCCTGGACTACCTCGGCGAGCTGGAGGACTTCGCGGCCGAGGTGCTGCCGCGCCTGGAGGCCAAGGGGATCCGGTCGCCGGCGGCCGAGCGCGTCAGCTCGTGATCACTCGAAGCGCGAGGGGTCGCCGGCACCGACGCGCACGACCTCCGGTTCGTCGGTGGAGAAGTCGATGACCGTGGTCGGTTCGACGCCGCAGTCGCCGGAGTCGATGACCGCGTCGAGCACGTGGTCCAGCTCGTCCTTGATCTGCCAGCCCTGGGTCATCGGCTCCTCCTCGCCGGGCAGCAGCAGCGTGCTCGACAGCATCGGCTCCCCCAGCTCGGCCAGCAGCGCCTGGGCGGCGACGTGGTCGGGGATGCGGACGCCGACCGTCTTCTTCTTGGGGTGCAGCAGCCGGCGCGGAACCTCCTTGGTGGCGGGCAGGATGAACGTGTAGCTGCCCGGCGTGGAGGCCTTGATCGCGCGGAACACGGCGTTGTTGATGATGACGAACTGGCCGAGCTGCGCGAAGTTCTGGCACACCAGCGTGAAGTGGTGCCGGTCGTCGAGGTGCCGGATCGAGCGGATCCGGTCCATGCCCTCCTTGTTGCCCAGCTGGGCGCCCAGCGCGAAGCAGGAGTCGGTGGGGTAGGCGATCAGACCGTCCTCCCGGAGGATGTCCACCACCTGCCCGATCGAGCGCGGCTGCGGGTTGTCCGGATGCACGTCGAAGTACTTCGCCATGCGGCCCAGCATAGAAGTCCTGTCACGTCTGCGTGATGTGCGCGAACCGGGCGAGTCGGGCTCTGGACTTCCCGCGTTCGCCCGAGCATCCTGTGCCGTCCGGGAGTGATCCCGACAACAACCCCATCTCGGAACCACGGGCCGAAAGGGCGACGGATGAGCCGGGCGACGCGGTCTGAGCACGAACGAACTCCCGACGGGACCGGCGGCGCGGACGAGATCGCCGCGACCCACGACGAGGAGAAACCGGCGCGCAGGCTGTCCCGGGGTCCCGAGCTGCTGGTGTACCTGGTGGCCCTGGCGGTGGCGCTGCTGGTGCTGCGGCAGGTGTTCTTCCCGCTGACCAAGGGCAACCAGTTCTACCTGGTCGTCTTCCTGGGATGCACGCTGCCGCTGGTGTTCCTGTCCTACAGGCCTGGCGCCAGGCGCGGGACCGGTGAGCGCGACGATCCCGCCTGGTACGACTGGGTGCTGTCGGCGGTGGCGCTGCTGGTGGCCTTCTACCCGGTGCTGCCGTTCGCCTCGGGCGGTTTCGACGCCTTCCTGGACCGGCAGGGCGGGCTGTCCACGGTGGACGTGGTGGCGGGCTCGCTGCTGTTGCTGCTGGTGCTGGAGGCGACGCGGCGCACGACGGGCTAAATCCTGCCGGTGATCTGCGCGGCGTTCGTGGCCTTCGCCTACTACGGCGGGTTCCTGCCGCAGAACTGGGGGATCGCCCACGCCGGGGTCGACTTCGCGCAGATCATCAACGCGCTCTACAACGACGCCAGCGGTTTCTACGGCACTCCCCTGGACGTCGCGGCGAGCTACATCGTGCTGTTCACGCTCTACGGTGCGGTGCTGTCGGCCTCGGGTGCGGGGCAGTTCTTCGTGGACTTCTCCTTCGCGGCGTTCAAGCGGTCCCGCACCGCTCCCGGGCGCACCGCGGTGCTGTCGGGTTTCCTGCTGGGCACGGTGTCCGGGTCGGGGACGGCGACGGCGGTGAGCCTGGGGTCGATCACCTGGCCGATCCTGCGCCGGGCGGGGTATCCGCAGGAGAACGCGGGTGGTCTGCTGGCGGCGTCGGGCATCGGGGCGATCCTGTCGCCGCCGACGCTGGGTGCGGCGGCGTTCATCATCGCCGAGTACCTGCAGACCTCGTACCTGACGGTGCTGATCTGGGCGTGCGTCCCGACGCTGCTGTACTACCTGGGCATCGTGTTCTCGGTGGAGGCCGACGCGCGGCGCTTCGGCGCCCGGGCCGTCGACGTCGAGCGCGGCAGCGCGTGGAAGCTGCTGCTGCGCGGGGGTTATCACTTCCTGTCGCTGGCGATCATCGTGGTGTTCCTGGCGATGAACATCCCGCCGTTCGCCGCCGTCGTCTACGCCACCGGGGTGGCGGCGCTGTTCGCGCTGGTGTCGAACCTGGTGCGCGGCACCGGCGGTCCCGGGCGGGCGGTGCTGGAGTGGGCGCGCGGTCTCGTCGACGCGCTGTCGATCGGGGTGCGCGGGGCGCTGCCGGTGGTGGCGGTGTGCGCGGCGGCGGGCATCATCACCTCGACGATCACCAAGACCGGGCTGGGTCAGGAGCTGGCCGACGCGCTGGTGCAGGCGGCCATCGCCGTCTCGCAGGACCCGACGGTGATCCTGGTGCTCACGGTGGTGTTCTCGGCGCTGGCGGTGGGCGTGCTGGGTCTGGCGGTGCCGGTGACTGCCTCGTTCATCATCGCGTGGGTGGTGATCGGCCCGGCGCTGGGCGAGCTCGGCGTGGCCGATGCCGAGCGGGCCATGTTCATCTTCTACTACGCGGTCCTGTCCGAGGTCACGCCGCCGACGGCGCTGGCGGCGGTGGCCGCCGCGGCGATCACCGGCGGCCGGGTGATCCCGACGATGATGCAGGCCTGGAAGTACACGCTTCCCGCGTTCCTGGTGCCGATCGCGTTCGTGCTCACCGACAACGGCGCGGCGCTGCTGCTGCAGTCGGACGTGGTGACGGCGCTGTGGGTGCTGGCCGCGTCGGTGGTGGCGGTGGGCGCGTTGAGCGTGGTCACCGGTGGCTGGCTGTTCGGCCCGGTGCCGGCCGCGGTGCGGCTGCTGTTCGCGCCGGGTGCGCTGTGCCTGCTCTACCTCGAACCCCCGGTGGTGGCGGTGGGTCTCGGTTTCTGCGCGCTGGGCGTGGTGGCTCAGCTGCTGTTCCGCCGCAGGAACCCGTTGGAGGAATCGCAGTTCAAGGAGGAGCTCGATGCGGATTAGGACACTGCTGGCGGCCGCGGCCGCCGCGACGCTGGTGCTCACCGGCTGCGGCGGCAAGCAGGTGCAGGAACCCGCCGCCGGCCAGGCGAACTCGTGCGAGGCCGGTGACGGGCGGTTGACGATCGCCACCGGCAACACCGGCGGCGTGTACTACGTGCTGGGCGGTGGTCTGGCGCAGGTGATCAGCCAGAACAGCGAGCTGCGGGCGACGGCGGCCGAGACGGGCGCGTCGGTGCAGAACATCCAGCAGCTGGTGGCCGGTGACTACGACATCGCCTTCACCCTGGCCGACACCGCGGCCGACGCGGTCGCGGGAAAGGACGCCTTCGACGGGAAACCGCAGTCGATCCGGGCGCTGAGCCGGATCTACCCGAACTCGACGCACGTGGTGGTCAAGGCCGATTCCGGGATCAACAGCGTGGCGGACATGCGCGGCAAGCGGATCTCGACGGGTTCGCCGAAGTCGGGCACCGAGGTCATCGCGAACCGGCTGCTGGAGACCGCGGGCCTGGACCCATCCGCCGACGTGCAGGCGCAGCGGCTGTCGCTGAGCAAGTCGGTGGACGGGATGAAATCGGGCACCCTGGACGGGCTGTTCTGGTCGGGCGGGCTGCCGACGCCGGAGATCACCGATCTGACCACGACGCTGGGCGGGGCGGTGAAGTTCATCGACGTCACCCCGCAGCTGCCGAAGCTGAACGAGATCAGCGACGTCTACGAGCAGGGCACGATCCCGGCCGCGACCTACGGCCTGCCGGGCGACGTCCCAACGGTGCAGGTGCCGAACCTGCTGGTGGTCCGCGACGACTTCCCGGCCAACAACGCCTGCGCGGTCACCCGGCTGCTCTTCGACAAGAAGACCGAGCTCGAGGCCGTCCACCCCTCAGCAAAGCTCATCAACCGCGACAACGCCACCAAAACCAACCCGGTCCCCCTACACCCCGGCGCCCAACAAGCCCTCGGCGGCTGATCATGGGGTGGGGAAGTTTTCATGAAAACCTCCCCACCCCACCAGAGATGACGACGTCAGGAGAACCTTCTGACCTCGGACAAGTGCGGGGAGATCGCAGTTTTCATGAAAACCTTCCGTTGTGCGGGGGAGGGAAGTTTTCATGAAAACTTCCCCTCCCCCGGGACCACTCCGCGGAGCCACCGGTTATTTGCAGGTGGTGAGCATTTCTGTGAGGGCCTTCTTCTCGGCGTCTGTGACGGTGAGCTCGTAGCTGCGCTTGACCTCGATCCAGTCGGTGGCGTAGACGCACCACTGGCCCTGGGCGGTGGGCTTCCAGGTCGACGGGTCCTGGTCGCCCTTGCTGCGGTTGGAGCTGGAGTCCACGGCGACCAGCTGCGGCAGGCTCATGTCGTTGGCGAACTGCTGGCGCTTGGCGTCGTCCCACTTGTTCGCGCCGCTGCGCCAGGCGTTGGCCAGCGGAACCATGTGGTCGATGTCGACGTCCTTGGCGTCGCTGACCTTCTCCCCGGTGTAGAGGCTGGTCCACGAGCCGGAGGTGACCTCGCAGGCGTTGTTGGACTTGACGCCCTGGCCGTCGCGGGCCAGCACGGCCTCGCGCGTGTTGCAGTTCTTCCCGGCGTCCGGTTGCGCGATCCAGTGCTTGAACTTCTCCCGCGAGTACCCGGTCATCGAACCTTCCGGAGCGACTGTGAGCTCCGCGAGCTGGTCACCGGCCGGACCGGAGGCCGTGCTGGGATTCGACGCGCTCACCTTCGAATCGAGCAGCCCCGATTCGAAAACCAGCCACATCGCACCCAGCGCGATCGCCGCGACGATCGTCATCCACACTGGCGTCTTCTTAGCCGACACCCGACTCCCCCTTCTCGGCAAGGTGTTCGACCAATTCGATCATCCGGGGTGCCCAGCGATCACTCCACCACGCGGGCTATGTGCCGAAGCTAACGATCACCCGTTCAGCCCATTGCGGGCCGACGCGGAACGTAGCGGGGCGTGTAGCGCAGCAGCAGTCCGGCCCCGAGGAGCCCGAGCACACCCATCCCGGCGCCGGCGAGCCCGACCCCGGCCAGGGCGGTGAGCCCGGAGGTGATCAGCGGTCCGGCGGCCTGGCCGAAGTCGCCGGTGAAGCGCCAGGCGCCGAGGAACGGCGCGGGCCCGGACTGCGGGGCGAGGTCGGCGCCGAGGGTCATCAGGATGCCGCTGCTGGTGCCGTTGGCCAGCCCCAGCAGGATCGCCACCGCGGCGAAGGTGGGCACGTCGGTGACCACGAACAGCAGCGCGTGGCCGAGCGCGAGCCCGGTCATGGAGGGCACCGCCGCCCACAGCCGTCCCCACCGGTCCATGATCTGCCCGGAGGTGTAGGACAGCGCGAAGTCGATGCCCCCGGCGATGCCGATGATCAGCGCGGTGGTCGAGGGCGGGAGCCCGGCGGCGACCGCGACCAGCGGGAGGACGACGTTGCGCGAGGCGCGCAGGCCGCCGAGCAGCGCCGCGCAGGAACCCATCCGCAGCAGGACGCCGCGGTGCCGGGTCATGGTGGGCAGCAGTCCGTCGCGGCTCTCCCGCCGCTCGGCCTCGTCGGCGCCGCTGAGGTCGCCGGTGCACAGCAGCAGCACGAGGGTGGCCGCGGCGAAGGCGACGTGCACCAGGAACACCGAGCGCTTCTCGGGGCTGAGCACCAGCACGACCGAGCTGACGAACGGGCCGATGAAGTAGCCGGCCCGGAACAGCCCGCCGAGCACGCTCAGCGCCCGGGCGCGGTAGCGCAGCGGCACGCTGGTGGTGATGAACGCGTGCCGGGCCAGCGCGAACACGGCGGTGGACAGGCCGACGACGAAGACGCAGGCGCCCAGCACCCAGGGGTTGGTGGAGAAGTAGCAGCCGAGCAGCCCGGCGATCGACACCAGCGAGGCGACGATCATCGCGGTGCGCTCGCCGAGCCGCTGCACCAGCGCGCCGCTGGGCAGGTCGCCCACCAGCTCGCCGACCATGATCATGGCGGCGATCAGCCCGAGCGCGCCGAGCCCGGCGCCCTGGTCGGCGGCGATCAGCGGGATCATCGGCAGGATGGCGCCCTCGCCGGTGGCGAACAGCAGCGTGGGCCCGAAGGCGGCCAGGGCAACGGTTCTCAGCTCGAACGGCTTGTCGGTGACGGTCACTGTCCGCTGACTCCCCCGGCGCGACATCGGTTCGGACCACGTGCACCGCTCAGCCTCGCACGGCGGTGATCGAGCCCGGAACCGGCCGGAGCGGCGAAACCCCTGCGCACGGGGTGAAGTTGGTTACCCGCCCGCCGACAAACCGAACAAACTTCGCCTTGACCGCCTCCGTCCCGCACCGCAGGATGAGTGAGCCCGCTCCCCCTCGACGGCCCATCCACACCCTCAACGGCGAGGTGACGATGTCCGCACTGCCCGGCAAGGGAATGACGATCAGCGACCAGATCGCGCGCCATGCCCGCAAGATTCCCGATGAGATCGCGCTGCGGCACGGCGAGGCCTCCCGCAGCTACGCCGAGTTCAACGAGCGCGTGACGCGCCTGGCCAACGCCCTGCGCGACCGGGGTGTGGGCCCGGGCGACCGCTACGCGGTGGCCACGCTCAACCACCTGGAGACCATCGAGTCCTACGTGGCCGGTTCGCGGATCGGCGCGATCTGCGTGCCGATCAACTTCCGGCTTGTCGCCGACGAGATCGCCTACCACCTCAACGACAGCGGGGCGAGCGCGGTGATCACCGACTCGGCGCTGGCCGGGACGGTGGCCCAGGCCCGCGAGCAGGCGCCCGGCGCGAAGTCCGCGCTGGTCATCGGCGGTGGCGATGCGGGACCGGACTCGGTGGAGTTCGAGGCGGCGCTGGCGGCGGCCTCGGCCGAGCACGACGAGCTGGACGTGGAGCAGGAGTCGGCCGCGTTCATCATGTACACCTCGGGCACGACCGGCCGCCCCAAGGGCGCGGTGCTGACGCACCACAACCTGCTGATGCACACCTTCAGCCTGCTGGTGCACAACGGCGTCTCCGAGGACGACCGCGTGTACCTGGTGGGGGTGCCGCTGTTCCACATCGCCGGGGTGTCGGGCATGTTGGGCCCGCTGCTGCGCGGCGGCCGGATCGTGCTGTCGTCGTCGGGGCAGTTCGACCCGCGGGAGACGGTGGAGATGCTGGAGCGGGAGCGGATCTCGGGCTGCTTCTTCGTCCCGGCCCAGTGGCAGGCGATCTGCTCGCTGCCCGACATCGGCGAGCGGGATCTCTCGGCGCTGCGGCGGATCAGCTGGGGCGCGGCGCCGGCGTCGACGACACTGCTGCGCCAGATCATGGAGACGTTCCCGCAGGCGGAGCTGAGCACGGTGTTCGGGCAGACCGAGTGCTCGCCGGTGACCACGGCGCTGCGGGCCGAGGACGCGCTGCGCAAGATCGGCTCGGTGGGCACGCCGATGATCAACGTCGAGGTGCGCATCGTCGACGACGAGATGAACGACGTGCCGCGCGGGGAGGTGGGCGAGATCGTCTACCGGGGTCCGACGGTGATGCGGGAGTACTGGAACAAGCCGGAGGAGACCGCGGAGGCCTTCCGCGGCGGCTGGTTCCACTCCGGCGACCTGGTGCGCCAGGACGAGGACGGCTACATCTACGTGGTCGACCGCAAGAAGGACATGATCATCTCCGGTGGCGAGAACATCTACTGCGCCGAGGTCGAGGAGGCCCTGTCCGGGCACCCGAAGGTCGGCGAGGTCGCGCTGATCGGGGTCCCGGACCAGCGGTGGGGCGAGACGCCGCTGGCAGTGATCGCCCCGCGCGACCCGGCGGACCCGCCGACCGAGGACGACATCGAGACCTGGTGCCGCGCGCGGCTGGCCGGCTACAAGCGGCCCCGGCAGGTGCGGCTGGTCGAGCAGCTCCCCCGCAACCCCAGCGGCAAGGTCCTCAAGACGACCCTGCGCGCCGAGTACCGCAAGTAGGCACGACCGGGAGGCAGCACCCACGTGAGCAACGAGTCCAACCCATTCGACCTGACCGGGCACGTCGCCCTGGTCACCGGCGGCAACTCGGGCATCGGCCTGGCGATGGCCGGCGCGCTGGCCGCCGCCGGTGCCGGGGTGTGCGTGTGGGGCACCAACGCCGAGCGCAACGAGAAGGCGGCCCGCGAGCTGGAGGCGCACGGCGGCAAGGTCCTGGCCGTGCGCTGCGACGTCGGCGACGAGGAGCAGGTCGAGGCCGCGATGGCCCGCACGGTCGAGGAGTTCGGGCGGGTGGACTCCTGCTTCGCCAACGCCGGGATCGGCGGGGTGGGCAGTCGTTTCCTGGAGACCGATCTCAGCGAGTTCCGCCGGGTCACGCGGGTGGACCTGGACGGGGCGTTCCTGACGCTGCGCGCGGCGGCGAAGCAGATGGTGGCCCAGGGCGAGGGCGGCAGCCTGGTGGGCACCTCCAGCCTGGCGGCCCGGCAGGGCCAGCCGCGTGGGCAGGCCTACGCGGCGAGCAAGGGCGCGCTGATCTCGATGATCAAGTCGATCGCGATCGAGCTGGCCCGGCACGGGATCCGCGCCAACGCGGTGCTGCCGGGCTGGGTGAGCACGCCGCTGGCGGATCCGGTGCTGGAGTCGGAGGGCTTCCAGCGCAAGGTGCTGCCGCGGATGCCGGTCGGGCGGTGGGGCCGGCCGGACGACTTCGGGGCGCTGGCGGTCTACCTGGCCAGCCCGGCCAGCGCCTTCCACACGGCCGACGCGCTCACCGTCGACGGCGGTTACGTGAACTTCTGATCCTCGCCCCCGGTCTCGCGGCCGGGGGCGTTGCCAGCCCTACCTATGCAACTCGTTGCATTGCAACTTGGTGCATAGTACGGTCCGGCTGGAGCGGTTCTAGTCGAGAAGGGCAGTGAGCAACGTGCTGCGAACCAGGTTCACCGAGGAGTTCGGCGTCGAGCACCCGATCGTGCAAGGCGGGATGCAGTGGGTCGGCCGCGCCGAGCTGGTCGCCGCGGTGGCCAACGCCGGCGCGCTGGGCATGATCACCGCCCTGACCCAGCCCACGCCCGAGGACCTCGTCAAGGAGATCGCGCGCTGCCGCGAGCTCACCGACAAGCCCTTCGGCGTGAACCTGACGATCCTGCCCGCGATCACTCCCCCGCCCTACGCCGAGTACCGGCAGGCGATCATCGAGTCGGGCATCACCGTCGTCGAGACGGCCGGGTCCAACCCGGCCGAGCAGGTCGCGGCGTTCAAGCCCGCCGGGGTCAAGGTGCTGCACAAGTGCACCAGCGTCCGGCACGCGCTCAAGGCGCAGCAGCTGGGCGTGGACGGGGTCAGCATCGACGGCTTCGAGTGCGCCGGGCACCCCGGCGAGGACGACATCCCGGGCCTGGTGCTCATCCCCCGGGCCGCCGACGAGCTCGACATCCCGATCATCGCCTCCGGCGGGTTCGCCGACGCGCGCGGTCTCGTCGCGGCGCTGAGCCTCGGCGCGGACGGGGTCAACATGGGCACCCGGTTCATGTGCACCCGGGAGTCGCCGATCCACGACGAGGTCAAGAAGCGCATCACCGAGGCGAGCGAGCGCGACACCGAGCTGATCTTCCGGCCGCTGCGCAACACCGCGCGGGTGGCCAGCAACTCCGTCAGCCGCGAGGTCGTCGCCAAGCTCGACGACGGCGCGCAGTTCGAGGACATCCGCGAGCTGGTGGCCGGGGCGCGCGGACGCCAGGTCTACGAGCAGGGCGACACCGAGCTGGGCGTGTGGAGCGTCGGTATGGTCCAGGGGTTGATCAACGACGTGCCGAGCGTGGCCGAGCTGGTCGACCGGATCGTCACCGAGTCCGGCGAGCTCGTCCGCGACCGGCTCGGGAAGCTCATCGCGGGCTGAGAGGACGAGCGCCGGTGTCTCTGGAGTACGCGATCCTGGTGTCGCTG
This sequence comes from Saccharopolyspora flava, assembly GCF_900116135.1. Lineage (GTDB taxonomy): Bacteria > Actinomycetota > Actinomycetes > Mycobacteriales > Pseudonocardiaceae > Saccharopolyspora > Saccharopolyspora flava. The sequence continues at coordinate 47,019 of NZ_FOZX01000005.1, read as the reverse complement.
CGGGAACGCGCGGGCTCGGGCTACGAGCTCGCGCGCCGGTTCGACAAGTCGATCGGGTACTTCTGGGCGGCCAGCCACCAGCAGATCTACCGCAGCCTCAAGCGCATGGTCGAGCTCGGCTGGGTCGACTGCGACCAGGTCGCCCAGCTCAAGCGGCCCGACAAGAAGGTCTACCGGGTCAGCGAGGCCGGGTCCGAGGAGCTGCGGCGCTGGATCGCCGAGCCGGCCTCGACCCGCAACGACCTGACGGTCAAGCTGCGCGGCGCGTCGTTCGGCGACCCCGCGCAGGTGCGCGAGGAGTTCGCCCGGCAGCGCGATCTGCACGTGCAGCGGCTGTCGCTGTACCGCGAGATCGAGCGCCGCGACTTCCCCGACCCGGCGAAGCTCACCGGGCAGGCGCTGCACCAGCACCTGGTGCTCAGCGGCGGGATCCGCACCGAGCAGGCCTTGCTGGAGTGGTGCGAGGACGCGATCCGAGCACTCGACGACGATCAGGGATGAGGACATGAACGCCGCTGACCGCTTCCGCGCCGCCATCGAGGCGGGCGACTTCGACGCCGCCGTGAACGAGTTCACCGACGACATCCGGTTCTACAGCCCGGTGAAGTTCACGCCGTTCGAGGGCATCGGCACCGTGCGCGCGCTGTTCCGGGTGCTGCAGCGGACTTTCGAGGACTTCCGCTACGTCGGCGACTTCCCCGGCCGCGGCCGGACTCTTTCCGGCGACGAGACCGAGGCGCACGTGCTGCACTTCCGCACGGTGGTCAGCGGCAAGCAGGTGGAGGGCATCGACCTCATCCACCTCAACGCAGAAGACCGGATCACCACCTTCACGGTGATGATCCGGCCCATGTCGTCGCTGCAGGCCGTCAGCGACGCGATCTACGCGGGTCTCGTCGCCGACGGGGTCGTCCCGGGCTGACCTACCAGATCTCCTCGACCCACTCGGGGTGGTCGATGAACGGGTTCCGGTTGTGCTGGATGTCGGTGAAGATGACGTCGTTGCGGTGCTTCTCGAAGTCGTCCGGCGGGTCCTGCTCGTTCCACTGCTTGAGGACCGAGAGCTTGCCGATGTTGGGGTTGCTGCCGTTGTCGACCTGGTCGTTGACCTCCAGGTCGGCGAACCCGTCCTCGCCCTCGTAGCGCACCGACATGTAGAAGATCATCCGGGCGACGTCGCCCTTGACGGCGTCGCGCGGCTCCCACGAGTCGTCGTCGGTGAAGTTGCCCGGGGCCTCCTCCGACTCGGTGCCGCCCATGTCGAAGTCCTTGTTGCCGCGGTCGGCGTTGACCGACACGTCGGTGGGGCGCAGGTGGTGCACGTCGGTGCCCGGACCGGGGACGGTGTCGAAGTCGCCGTGCGACTTGGCCCAGACGTGCTCGCGGTTCCACTGGTCGGCGTCGCCGCCGTTGGTGTCGGCGGCCTGCGAGCGGCCGGTGTAGAGCAGGATGACGTTGTCCGGGTTGGCCGGGTCCTGGTCGGTGACCTTGAGGGCGTCCCAGACGCCGTCGTAGTCGAGCGTGGTGACGCCGTTGCTGATGATGCCGTGCAGCGCGGCCTCCAGCTCGGGGCCGGTCTTGCCGATCGCGTCCTGGTAGTAGTCGTCGGCGCTGGGCTGGGCCGGCGACGCGACCGCGACGGCGGCGGTCGGCGCGGCCACCAGCACCGCGCCGCATAACAGCGTGACGGGCTTCCAGCGGGTGATCTTCATGGTTCCCTCTCCCCGTGGTCGAGACGGGGGAAGCGTGCCACAGAAGTTCTCACCATTGGGTGAAACAAATCTGGTGACGAGACGGCGGGAAATGATCACCGCGACGCCGGAAAACCCCGGCGAGCTGGGATGATTCAGGCCGCGGCGCGGCGGGTGCGCGGCCACCAAATGGAAACAACGGGAATCAAAAGTGCCAGCAGCAGGCCCGCCAGCCCGAATCCCAGACCCGCGTCCTGCCGGTACAGGCCGGTGAACACCGCCGGCGAGGCCGACATCCCGAGGAACCGCCAGGCGGTCACCACCGAGATCGCCCCGCCGCCCCCGGTGCCGCCGAGCACCGTCGAGTGCACCGCCACCAGGATCAGCTGGCCGCACACCCCGGCCAGCGCCCAGGCCAGGACCACCACCGGCAGCAGGTCGACCAGCCCGATGGTGGCCACGGCGATCGCGGCGCCGAGCACCCCGGTGATCAGCGCGGCGCGGACGCCGAAGCGGTCCACGGCCCCGCCGGTCAGCCGGGCGGCGAGCACCCCGGCGATGCCGTAGGCGGTCAGCGCCAGGCCCCGGGCGCCGGGGCTGAGCGCGAAGGCGTCGTCGAGGCGGAACGAGACCAGGAACGGCAGCCCGGCCGAGCACATCCAGGCGACCCCGGCGATCCCGCCGCTGAGCAGCACGATCGGCGTCCAGGCGTCGCGCAGCGCACCCGGGTTGCGCTCACCGGTGGACTCGGAGTCGGGCGGCAGCGGGCTGACCGCGAGCACGGCGGCGACGACGGCGACGCCGATGAAGGCCAGCTGCCAGGCGCTCTCGGCGGCGATCCCGCCGACCAGCGGTGCGGTCGTCTGGCCGATCGCCTGCATCGCCCCGTAGGTGCCCATCGCCCGGCCGAGGCGTTCCTTCGGAGTCCCGGCGGCGATCTTGGCCAGCAGCAGCGGCGTGGTGAACGCGTTGGCCACGCCCTGCAGCACGCGGGTGACCTGGAACAGCCAGAACCAGGGCGCCACGGCTCCCAGCACGGCCACCACGGCGTAGCCGATGTAGGCGGTCCGGATGGTGCGGCTGCTGCCCCACCGCTCGCCGAGGCTGCCGGACACCAGCATCACGAGCGCGAACGGCAGCAGGTAGGCGGTGGTGGAACTGGCGGCGATGCCCGGCGACACGGCGTAGTCCGCGCCGAGCTCGGGCAGCATGGCCGCCACGATCCCGCCCCCGAAGGGCCCCAGGAGACCCCCGACGTACAGCGCGACTCGAGAGCTCACCACCTCACCTCCGCACCTGGCGCCCCGCAGCCCGATCGCACCACCCGATCGGGCTATTCGTTAGCTGCGCGAACGTTATCACCGGATCCGCGCCCCGGAGTCCACAGTGGGGCGTCCGTCACCGCCGCACCACCGCTCCGGTGGGGACGTTCCGCGCCAGGGGGCAGTTTTAGCCACAACTGTCCGGACAAAAGGGACACCGAGGGTCGACAGTTATGACTAAAACTGTCCCCTGCCAAGCACCTTCGACACCGTCACGGCCCCGATCAAACGGTGGTGCACCCGGCGCGGAGCGGGGTCAGACGGTGATGATGGTGACTTCGGGGAGGCAGCGGAACGGGGCGAGATCGGTCTCGCCCGCGTTGGTGTCGGTCACCAGGGTCCAGCGGGAGGGCAGCGGCGCCCAGGCGTTGAACGGCATGGCGCCGAGCTTGCTGCTGTCGGCGAGGATGTAGACCTCGCGGGACTGGGCGATCATCTGCTCCTTCAGGCGGGTCTGGAGCAGGCTCGCCTCGCAGATCCCGTGCCGGGAGTCCAGCCCGTCGGCGCCCAGGAACGCCTTGTCCGCGGTCAGCCGGGACAGCGTCAGCTCGGCCAGCGGGCCGACGAAGCCCTGACTGATGTGCCGCAGCTCCCCCGCCAGCGACACCACCTGCACCGGGTCGGCGTCGACCAGCTCGGTCAGCGCCATGACGCTGTTGGTGACCACCGTGAGCCCCGAGCGGTCGCGCAGGTGGTGGGCGAGCTTGCCGGTGGTGGTGCCCGCGTCCAGGATCACCGTGTCGCCGATGGAGACCTGCCCGGCCGCCCACTCGGCGATGCGGTCCTTCTCCGCCGAGGCCAGCGCCGAGCGCTGCCCCAGCGAGGGCTCGGCGCTGGTGGCGGGCATCGCCCCGCCGTAGGTGCGCGCGAGCTTGCCCTGGTCGGTGAGCAGCTGCAGGTCGCGCCGGATCGTCGAGGGCGTGACGGCCAGCGACGCCGCCAGCTCCTCGACCTGGACCGCGCCCTGCTCGGTCACCAACCGCTCTATCAACGCCCGGCGCTGCCCTGCCGAGAGGCGTCCTTCGACTTCCGCGCTCACGCCGCGATCCTCCCAGAACCGGATCAAGGTCTTCCGGCCAGTGCCGCGGCCTGGCGCAGCGCCTCGACCATGCTGCCCGCCTCCGCCCGGCCGGTGCCGGCGATGTCGAAGGCCGTGCCGTGGTCGACCGAGGTCCGGATGACCGGCAGGCCCACGGTGATGTTGACCCCGGCCTCCAGGCCGAGGATCTTCACCGGCCCGTGGCCCTGATCGTGGTACATCGCCACGACCAGGTCGAAATCGCCTCGCCCGGCGCGGAAGAACACCGTGTCGGCGGGCAGCGGGCCCTGCGCGTCGATGCCGTCGGCGCGGCAGGCCGCCAGCGCCGGGTCGATCTTGTCCTCCTCCTCGCCGCGCCCGAACAGGCCGTTCTCCCCGGCGTGCGGGTTGATCCCGCACACGGCGATGCGCGGCTCGGCGATCCCGGCGTCGACCATCGTCCGGTGCCCGCGCCGCACGGTGCGCTCGACCAGGCCGGGCTCGATCCGCTCGATGGCGTCGACGAGCCCGATGTGCGTGGTCACGTGGATGACCCGCACCCGGCCGGTGGACAGCATCATCGACACCTCCGGCACCCCGCACAGCTCGGCGAGCAGTTCGGTGTGCCCGGGATAGCGGTGCCCGGCGGCGTGCAGCGCCGCCTTGTTCAGCGGCGCGGTGCAGATGGCCTGCACCTCGCCCGCCAGCGCCAGCTCCGCGGCCCGCGCCACGAACCGGTAGGCGCCCTCGCCCGCGACCTCGGACTGCTCGCCGAAGGGCAGGTCAGCGGGGATGCCGCCGACGTCGAGCACCTCGATCACGCCCGGCTCGCCGGTGGCCTCGGCGGGCTCGGCGACGGGCTTGACCCGCACGTCGACCCGGCAGAGCTCGGCGGCGCGGACCAGCCGGGCCGCGTCGCCGATCACCACCGGCCGGGCCAGGCCGCGCAGCTCGGGCCCGGCGAGCGCGCGCACGATCACCTCGGGCCCGACACCGGCGGCGTCGCCCATGGTGACGGCGATGGCGGGCAGGGTCACGCGACGGCCCTTCCGCAGCGCACCGCAGACACCGCGCGGTGCAGGGTGTCCGGCGCGCCGAACGCACCGGCCTTGGTGATGACGTAGCCGGGCTGCTTCTCGATGGTGCGGCCCAGCACCACGCCGGGTTCGAGCTCGTTGAGCAGCCGTAAGCCGCTCACGCCGCGCCGGGTCAGCACCGCTCGCGCGGTCTCGCCGCCGGTGAGCACCAGCAGCCCCGCCTTCTGCGCGGCCGGGGCGCACACCTCGGCCAGGCTCGCGGTGAGCTGCCGGGCGTGCCCGGCCTCGACCGGTCCTTCGACGGTGACCAGCACGTCGCCGCCGCACAGCGCGTCGTTGATCTGGTCGGCCAGGCGCACGAGCGCGGCCGGGTCGGCCTCGACGAGGGTGCGCGCCGAGAGCCGGCGGGTGTGCCCGAAGCGCTCGGCGAGGTGGTCGGCCTGCTGGCGGGAGGCCCAGTTGGCGCTGCCGACCACGGCCAGCACCGGACCGTCCACCGGCGGCGGGGGTTCGATGTCGTAGCCGGGGCGCAGCAGTTCGGCCAGCGCGTCGGCCAGACCGGCGGCACCGACCCAGTGCGGCGCGTTCTCGGCCGCGGCACCGGCGGTGACCACGGCGCGCAGGTCGCTCTCGGACACCGCGTCGCAGATGACCACGTCGGCCTCGGTGAGGAGCTCGGCGACGCGTTCCCGGAGCTGGGCGGGCTTGCCGCGCACCGAAGCCAGCGCCACGTGGCGGACTTTCAGCCCGTCGAGCGCGGAAGCGATGTCCACCGGCGCTTCTCCGGGCTCGGTCTTCCACACACCGGTGTGGTGCAAGGGGATTCCGTTGATGTGGACCACGCCGCCGAGCACGGTGCGGCCGGTCGCGGGCGAGGCGGGGCACAGCAGCACGCCCGCTCCCCCGGCGTGCTCGACGATCGCGCCGACCTCGGAGGCGACGTTGCCGCGCAGCGTGGAGTCGATCTTCTTGAAGACCACCCGCCCCTGCGCGTGCCCGTCGAGGGCTTCGTGCACGCGCTTGGCGGCGAGATCGGGTTCGATGTGCCTGCTGTCAGTGTCGGCCACGAACACCTCGGCGTCGCCGGTGTCGTCCAACGCCAGCAGAGTGCGCATTTCGCGCAATGCGAAGGGGACTCCGGAATCACCCGCACCGCTGAGGTCATCGGCTACGACCAGGACTCGCGATCCCATGATCACCTGCTCTTCTGCTCGCCGGAACACCCAACGAGCACCCCCCGTCGGGCTTGGTCTAACCATAGAGATCACTGCGCGAACCGCGCAATAGTCCTCTCCAGTGAGTGCACAGTGCGCAACGTTCTGCGCGAGTGCTCCGCGCGACGGCGAGATCAGTCCGCTTCGGCGCTCATTCCCGCTGGTAGGTGCTCGGAGAGCAGGTCGAGCAGGCGGTCGGCGTCGACCGGCTTGGTGAGGTACTCGGTGGCGCCGGCGGCGATACTCTGCTCGCGATCGCCCTTCATCGCCTTGGCCGTGACCGCGATGATCGTGAGGTCCCGGTAGCGCGGCATCTCGCGGATCATGCGGATGGTCTCGTTGCCGTCGAGCTGCGGCATCATCACGTCCATCAGCACGATCACGACGTCGGAGTGCTTGCGCAGTTCGGACAGCGCGGCCAGCGCGCTGCCGGCCTGCACCACCTGCAGCCCGTGCTGCTCCAGCAGCACCTTCATCGCCTGCACGCTGCGCTCGTCGTCGTCGACGACCAGCACCTTCTCCGAGTGGAACTGCAGCGACCCGCGCTGCGCGGGCTGGGCGGAGCGATGCAGGTGCGGCTGGGTGTCCCGGTTGGCCAGCTCGGCGGAGCGCAGCGGCGGATCGATGCCCTCGGCCGAGACGTCGAGGCTGGTCTCGGCTTCGGTGGGAGTCCGCGGCAGCGGCGGGGTCTCGGCCGACGCGTCCACCGCGGCCGGTTCCGCATCAACCGGTGCCGCGTCGACGGCTTCCGCCTTCTGCGGTTCCGTCCGCTGCGGGCTCGTCGGCGGTTCGGCGGCCGGTTCGGTCGGCAGGTAGAGGCTGAAGGTGCTGCCCTGCCCGGGTTCGCTGCGCACCTGCAGCTCGCCGCCGAGCAGCTCGGTGAGCTCGCGGCTGATCGACAGGCCCAGCCCGGTGCCGCCGTACTTGCGCACGGTGGTGCCGTCGACCTGCTGGAAGGCCTCGAAGATCAGCGACAGCTTGTCGGACGGGATGCCGATGCCGGTGTCGCGCACCGAGAACACCACGCGCTGCCGGGCGCGGCGCAGCGTCCCGCTGGTGACCTCGGTGGGCTGAGCGGGCCGGATGCGCAGTTCGACGGTGCCGCGATCGGTGAACTTCACCGCGTTGGACAGCAGGTTCCGCACGATCTGCTCGAGCCTGCTGCGGTCGGTGCGCACGCTGGACGGCAACGACGGGGCGACGACGATCTTGAACTCCAGCCCCTTCTCGGCGGCCACCGGCCGGTACATCGAGTCCAGGCTGCGCGCCACCTCGCTGAGCTCGACGTCCTCGGGCAGCAGGTGCATCTGACCGGCTTCCACCTTGGACAGGTCGAGCACGTCGTTGATCAACTGCAGCAGGTCCGAGCCCGCCTGGTGCACGGTCCGGGCCAGGTCCACCTGCTGCGGGGTGAGGTTGCCGTCCATGTTGTCGGCCAGCAGCTTGGCCAGGATGAGCACGCTGTTGAGCGGGGTGCGCAGCTCGTGGGACATGTTGGCCAGGAACTCCGACTTGTAGGCCGAGGCGTCGGAGAGCTGGCGGGCCCGGTCCTCGAGCTCCTGGCGGGCCTGCTCGATCTCGATGTTCTTCATCTCGATGTCGTTGTTGCGGCTGGCCAGCAGCGCCGCCTTCTCCTCCAGCTCGGTGTTGGAGCGCTGCAGCTCCTCCTGCTGGTGCTGGAGCTGCTCGGAGCGTTCCTGCAGCTCGGTGGTCAGGTGCTGGGACTCGGCCAGCAGCGCCTCGGTGCGGGTGTTGACCACGATGGTGTTGACCTCGACGCCGATGGACTCCATGAGCCGGTCCAGCAGGTCCAGGTGCACGGCGGTGAACCGGTGCACCCCGGCGAGTTCGATCACGCCGAGCACCGTGCCCTCGAACAGCACCGGCACGATCGCGACCTGGCCCGGCGCGGTCTCGCCGAGCCCGGAGCCGATCCGGATGTAGTCCGGCGGCGCGTCCTCGACCAGGATCGGCCTGCGGTCCACGGCCGCCTGCCCGACCAGCGACTCGCCGAAGGCGAAGCGCCGCGGCTCGTCCTCGTCGGGCGGGGCCCCGTACCCGGCGGTGTGCTCGAGGTAGCGGCGCCCGTCCTCGCCGGTGCGCGTCAGGTAGAACGCCCCGCGGCCGGCCGAGACCAGCGGCGCCAGCTCCGACATGATCAGCTGCGCGAGGGAGTCGAGGTCGTGCTGGCCCTGCATCAGCGACGACATCCGCGCCAGGTTGGTCTTGAGCCAGTCCTGCTCCCGGTTGGCGCGGGTGGTCTCCTTGAGGTTGCTGATCATCGCGTTGATGTTGTCCTTGAGCTCGGCGATCTCACCGGAGGCGTCGACCGTGATCTGCCTGGTCAGATCGCCCTCGGTGACCGCGGTGGCGACCTGGGCGATGGCCCGCACCTGGGTGGTGAGGTTGCCGGCGAGCCGGTTGACGCTCTCGGTCAGCCGCCGCCAGGTGCCCGAGACGTCGGCGACCTCGGCCTGGCCGCCGAGCGTGCCCTCGGTGCCGACCTCGCGGGCCACCCGCGTCACCTCGGCCGCGAACGCCGAGAGCTGATCGACCATCGTGTTGATCGTCGTCTTGAGCTCCAGGATCTCGCCGCGCGCGTTGACGTCGATCTTCTTCGACAGGTCGCCCCGGGCGACCGCGGTGGTCACCTGCGCGATGCTGCGGACCTGGTTGGTGAGGTTGTCGGCCATGGTGTTGACGTTGTCGGTGAGGTCCTTCCAGATCCCCGCCACCCCGTACACCCGCGCCTGCCCGCCGAGCTTGCCCTCGATGCCGACCTCGCGGGCCACCCGCGTCACCTCGGCCGCGAACGCCGAGAGCTGATCGACCATCGTGTTGATCGTGTTCTTCAGCTGCAGGATCTCGCCCTGGGCGTCCACGTCGATCTTCCGCGTCAGGTCGCCGGCGGCCACGGCGGTGGCGACCTGGGCGATGTCGCGGACCTGGCTGGTGAGGTTGTCGGCCATGAAGTTCACCGAGTCGGCCGCCAGCGCCCAGCCGCCCTCGACCGGGCCGTCCAGCGTCACCGGTGCGACCGGCAGCTGGCCGCGCGCCACCGACTCCCCCACCCGCTGCAGCTCACCGGCCAGCCGCTGGTTGCGCTCGGCGACCTCGTTGTAGATCGCGGCGGCCTCGGCCGCGGCACCGCCGCCGGTGACGACCAGGCGGCGGCGGAAGTTGCCGTCGCGCAGTTCCCGCAGCGCGGGCAGCAGCCGGTCCAGGACCTGCTCGGCGTCCGACCGCTCCGGCAGTGGTGGCATCGGGTTCCCTTCGCGGTCAGCGCTTGCGGGAATCGCGGTCCAGCCGCAGTTCGGTGGCCAGCACGGCCGCCTCGCTGCGGTGGCGCATCGCGAGCTTCGCCAGCATCTGCGAGACGTAGTTCTTGATGGTCTTCTCGGCCAGCACCATCCGGTCGGCGATCTCGCGGTTGGTCATGCCCTCGCCGATGAGCTCCAGCACCTGCCGTTCGCGGGCGGTGAGCTCGCGCAGCGGGTCGGCCTTCTCCTGCTCCTTGCGCAACCAGGCCAGCATCGCCTCGGTGCGCTGCGGGCTCAGCAGCGATTCCCCGGCGCCGACCTTGCGCAGGGCGGCGACGAGCTCCTCGCTGACCACGCCCTTGAGCACGAAACCGCTGGCCCCGGCCATGATCGCGTCCATCAGGGCCTCGTGGTCGTCGAAGGAGGTCAGCATCAGGCAGCGCAGCTCCGGCAGCTGCGAGCGCAGTTCCCGGCACAGCTCGACGCCGTTGCCGTCGGGCAACCGGACGTCGAGCACCGCCACCTCGGGGCGGATCTTCGGGACCCAGGCCAGCGCCTCGGCCACGCTGCCGGCCTCGCCCACCAGCTCCAGGTCGGCCTCGGCGCCCACCAGCGCGGCGATGCCGCGCCTGATCACGTCGTGGTCGTCGACCACGAACACCCGTGTGCTCATCTCACTTCCCGGCGCAGATGGTCTCCACGAAGTGCGCGAGCCGGTCGTCGTCGAGGTGCTGGGCCAGATCGGCCTCGCTGATCATGCCCACGAGGCGGTGGTCGGAGATGACCGGCATCCGCCGGATCCGGTGCCGCTCCATCGAGGAGAGCACCTCGCCGACGTCGGATCGCGCGTCGATCCAGTGTGGCGCGCCCTGAGCCATCTCGCTCGCCTTGACCTCGGCGGGATCGCGGCCGTCGGCGCAACAGCGCACCACGATGTCGCGGTCGGTGATGATGCCGTGCAGCCGGTCGTCCTGCCCGCAGATCGGCAGCGAGCCGACGTCGAGATCGCGCATCATCCGCGCGGCGGTGAGCAGCGTGTCGTTCTCGCCGATGCAGTCGGCACCGGCGTGCATGATGTCGCGTGCGGTCGTCATGGGTCAGCCCTCCTCGGGAGTGGGGTGACTCCGCACTACCCGAGGCCGGAAAGCGCGAAACCCGGCCGGGGAGGCGCTGAAAGCGGTCGTCCGCGTCAGTACTCGCGCATCAGGCGGTCGAAGGCGCTGTTGGCCTCCGACCACTCGTGGGTGAGGACCTCGGTGGGCACCTCGGGGCGCGGTTCGGCGTCGACGGTGACCGCGAATCCGCGGTCGGACACCCGGCGGCGCATCTGCACGAGGTGTCCGCCGCTGGACCGGCCGACCCGCTCGCCCTGGTCGTTGGACTCGGTCTGCCCCGGTTGCAGGGTCGCAGTGCTGAACTCAGCCATGCCCCCATTGCACCGCAACCCGTCAACCCCGGCACCCGCACGGCCGACCGGATCGACCACGGGCAGCTCTTAGCGGGAGCTGCTGCGGAAGCGGCGCAGGCGGAGGCTGTTGCCGACGACGAACAGGGAGCTGAAGGCCATGGCCGCTCCCGCGATCATCGGGTTGAGCAGCCCGGCGGCGGCCAGCGGCAGGGCCGCGACGTTGTAGGCCAGTGCCCAGAACATGTTGCCGCGAATGGTGGTCAGCGTGCGCCGGGACAGCCGGATGGCGTCGACCGCGGCGCGCAGGTCGCCGCGCACCAGGGTGAGGTCGCCTGCCTCGATGGCGATGTCGGTGCCGGTGCCCATCGACAGGCCGAGGTCGGCCTGGGCGAGCGCGGCGGCGTCGTTGACGCCGTCGCCGACCATCGCCACCGCCTTGCCCTCGCCCTGCAGCCGCTTGACGACGTCGACCTTGTCGGCGGGCATCACCTCGGCGATGACCTCGTCGATGCCGACCTGCGCGGCCACCGCGTCGGCCGCGGCCGCGTTGTCGCCGGTGAGCAGCACGGGGGTCAGCCCGAGGTCGCGCAGCTGCGAGATCGCCTGCTGCGAGGTCGGTTTGACGGTGTCGGCCGCGACCAGCACCGCGCGGGCGGCGCCGTCCCAGGCCAGCACGATCGCCGTCCTGCCCTTGGCCTCGGCTTCCGCCTTCGCCTCGGCGAGCTCCCCGTCGAGGTGCAGGCCCCACCGGCTCAGCAGGGCGGAGCGACCGGCCAGCACGGACCGGCCGTCGACGACGCCCTGGACGCCGAGTCCTTCGAGGTTGGTGAAGTCCGCGACCGGGGGCAGTTCACCGGTCTCCTGCTCGGCGGCGGTGCTGATGGCGCGGGCGATGGGGTGCTCGGAGGCGTGCTCGACGGCTCCGGCCACCCGCAGCGCCTCGGCGCGGTCGGTGCCCTCGGCGGTGCGGACGTCGACCAGCTGCATCCGCCCGGTGGTGACGGTGCCGGTCTTGTCCAGCACGACCGTGTCGATGCCGCGGGTGGACTCCAGCACCTGCGGGCCCTTGATGAGCACGCCCAGCTGGGCGCCGCGCCCGGTGCCGACCAGCAGGGCGGTCGGCGTGGCCAGACCCATCGCGCACGGGCAGGCGATGATGAGCACGGCCACCGCCGCGGTGAACGCGGCCGTGGTGGGCTGACCGGCGAGCAGCCAGCCGAGCAGGGTCAGCAGCGCCAGGCCGATGACGATCGGCACGAACACCGCCGAGACCCGGTCGGCGAGCCGCTGGATCTGCGCCTTGCCGGTCTGGGCCTCCTCCACCATCTGCGCCATCTGCGCCAGCTGGGTTCCGGAGCCGACCTGCGTGGCGCGCACGACCAGCCGTCCCCCGGCGTTGACGGTCGCGCCGACCACCGAGTCGCCGGGGCCGACCTCGACGGGCACGGACTCGCCGGTGAGCATCGAGGCGTCGACGGCCGAGCCGCCTTCCTCCACGACGCCGTCGGTGGCGATCTTCTCGCCCGGGCGCACCACGAACCGGTCGCCGACCGCCAGCTGCGCGGTCGGGACGCGGACCTCCTGGCCGTCGCGCAGCACCGCGACGTCCTTGGCACCCAGTTCCAGCAGGGCGCGCAGCGCGGCCCCGGCGCGGCGCTTGGCGCGGGCCTCGAAGTACCGGCCGGCCAGCACGAAGGTGGTGACGGCGGCCGCGACCTCCAGGTAGATGGAGCCGGTGGCGTCGCCGCGCTCGATGGTGAAGGTGAACGGGTGGGTCATGCCGGGCGTCCCGGCGTGCCCGAACAGCAGCGCGTACAGCGACCAGATGAAGGCCGCGAGCGTGCCCATCGACACCAGGGTGTCCATGGTCGCGGCGCCGTGGCGCAGGTTCACCCACGCCGCGCGGTGCAGCGGCCAGCCGCCCCACACCACGACCGGCGCGGCCAGCACCAGCGAGATCCACTGCCAGTAGGTGAACTGCAGGACCGGCACCATCGCCAGCAATGCGACCGGCACCGACAGCGCCAGCGAGCCGAGCAGCCGCTGCCGCAGCGCGTCGGCCGGTTCGGCCTCGCCGGTGTCCTCGGGCTCGGCGGCCGGGAGCGCGGCGGAGTACCCGGCGGCCTCGACGACCTCGATCAGGCGTTGCGGATCGAGCTCGTCGGGCGCGGTGACCTGGGCCTTCTCCGTCGCGTAGTTGACGCTGGCGGTGACGCCCTCGACCTTGTTGAGCTTGCGCTCGATGCGGTTGGCGCACGACGCGCAGGTCATGCCGGTGATCGCCAGCTCGACGGTGCGGCCCGCGGAGTGCTCGACGGTGGTCATGCCAGGTCCTCTCCCGCGCTCGGCCCGATCAGGAGACCAGCTCGTAGCCGGCCTCTTCGACGGCCGCGCGCACGGCGGTCTCCTCGGCGCTGCCGACGACGGTCACGGCACCGGTGGGCAGGTCGACCTTCACCTCGGTCACGCCGTCGAGGGCACCGACCTCCTCGGTCACCGAAGCCACGCAGTGCTGGCAGGTCATTCCGGTCACGTGGTAGGTCGTCTCGCTCATCGGGGCCATCCCTCTCGCTCTCGGGTTGTCGTCGGCATCGCGCCGACACACCCGAAACTATACCCCCAGGGGGTACGGCGGCAAGCAGGGCACGCCCGCGATCGTAATACCCCCGAGGGGTAGTACCACCAGCGGTGGAGCCGGGTGTTGCCCGGCTCCACCGTGGACTCAGGCGGTGACGACCTGGTCGCCCTGCACGCGGACCGGGATCGAGGCCAGCGGCCGGTCGGCGGGCCCCTTGCGGACCGCGCCGGTCGCGGCGTCGAACACCGATCCGTGGCACGGGCAGGTCAGCTCGGCCCCGGCGGGCTTGACCGGGCAGCCCTTGTGCGTGCACGCGGCGTCGAAGGCCGCGGCGGTGGACTCGTCCGGCCTGGCCACTATGGCCTGCCGCCCGTCGGGGGTCTGCACCGGGATGGCACCGCCGACCGGCACCGCGGCCAGCGGCGTCAGGACCTGGCCCGACGGGGCGGGCTGCGGCGGGGCGGGCGGCTGGGAGTCGGATTGCTGCGGGGCCTGGGCGCCGCAGGCGGACAGGGCGGCGACGCCGGCGGCGGCACCTCCGGCGGCGAGCACGGAACGGCGGGAGCGGATGTCATCGGTCATGCGCTCGAACACGGTGGATCCGCCGGATCGGTTCAATCTCCTTCGAAATTGAACCGGATCCGCCCACTCCGCGTGTTCCTCCGCGTACGACGAGTCCGACGTGAGGCTGGAGCGTGACGATGATCGGCTGGATACTGCGAGCGCTGGTGGCGCTGGGCCTGCTCGGCTCGGCGTGGGTGCACTGGGTGGTGTGGCAGGACTGGGCCGCCGACATGGCCGTGGTGGGCCCGTCGTTCCTGGTCAACGTCATCGCCGGGGTGCTCATCGCGATCGCCGTGCTCGTCTGGCGCTCACCGCTGCCCGCGCTCGCCGCCATCGCCTTCGGCCTGGCCACCCTCGCCGCCTACGCGCTGTCGCTGACCGTCGGGTTCTTCGGGGTGCAGGAGCAGTTCGCCACCGCTGAGGAGGTCTGGGGCGTGATCACCGAGGTCGGCTGCGTGGTGTTCGGCGCCGCGCTGCTGGCGGTCTCCCGCGACCGCTCCCGGGCGGCGGCGTGACCGACGGGCCCGAGGCGCAGCTGATGCGCGTGCTGCACGACCAGCACGCGCCCGCGCTGCGGTCGTTCGCCCTGGAGCTGACCAACGGCGACCGGGCCCGCGCCGAGGACGTGGTGCAGGAGACGATGCTGCGGGCCTGGCGGCATCCCAAGGTGCTGGACCAGTCCGAGCGCTCGGCCCGCTCGTGGCTGCTGACGGTGGCGCGGCGGATCGCCATCGACGAGTGGCGGTCCGGGACCTCCCGGGTGGAGGTGATGACCGACGTCCCGCCGGAGCCGGTCGGCGAGGACGGCACCGAGCGCGCCCTGCAGGGCTGGCTGGTGGCCGACGCGCTCGCCGAGCTGTCGACCCGGCACCGCGAGGTCCTGGCGCTGTGCTTCTACCAGGGCCTGTCGGTCGCCGACGCCGCGGCGCGGCTCGGCGTGCCCGAGGGGACGGTCAAGTCCCGCACGCACTACGCGTTGCGCGCGCTGCGCCTGGCGCTGGAGGAAAGGGGGGTGGTGGGATGACCGACCGCGCCGATCCGTTCGCCCACTTCGACGCCGCCTACGTGCTCGGCGCGCTGTCGCCGGAGGACCGCGCCGCCTTCGAGCGGCACCTCGCGGGCTGCGAGGCCTGCACCGCCGCCGTCGGGCGGCTCGCCGAGCTGCCCGGGCTGCTCGGCCAGGTCGATCCGGCGCAGGTCGACGACGGGACCGACCGGCTGCCGGGGCTGCTCGACGAGGTGCGTCGCGGCAGGCGGCGCCGGACCGCCGGCGCGGTCGCCGCGGGCGCGGTGGCGGTGGCGGCCTGCGCGGCGATGGTGCTCTCGACCGGGCTCACCGAGTCGGGCCCGGGCACCGAGATGACCGCGCTGGGCAGCTACCCGGTGGCCGCCAGCGTCAACCTCAGCGATCTGCCCTCGGGAACCCGGGTGGACGTGGACTGCGAGTACGACGGCGGGCGCGGCGGCGACTACGTGCTGGTGGTGGTGCGCCGCGACGGCACCGACGACGTGCTGGCGCGGTGGTTCGCCATGCCCGACAACAACGCGGTGCTCAAGGTGACCACGCCGCTGCGGCGCAGCGAGATCCGCTCGCTGGAGCTGCGCACGCCCAACGGCCCGGCGCTGCTGACGCTGCCGGTCACGCGATGACGCGGTGGTCGGCGGCCAGCGCCTTGGCGCGGGTGAGCAACTCCTCGGGCATCGCCGCCGGGGTCAGGCCGAAGCGGGCGTCGTAGGCGGCCACGACGGAGTCCTCGAACCCGGCAAGGGAGGTGCCCGGGGACTCGTCGGCGATCGAGCCGACCGAGTCGTCGTCGAAGGGCAGGTCCAGGGCCCGGTAGATCTCGGCGAGCAGCGGGCGCAGCGCGTCGGCGTCGTCGAGGATCGCCACCGCGCTGAACAGCCACGCACCGCGCACCATCCGCTGAGCGGTGCCGACGAGCTTCACGCGGCCGCGCGCGTTGACGCTGTGCGCGCCCGGGCAGTACTCCCCCGGCACGGCCCCGACCTGCGCGGCCACGCCGTGCGCGGCCAGGACCTCGGACCACAGCTCGGCGTAGCCGACGAACCGCTCCTCCAGGCCCGCCAGGCGGCCCGGGTCGGGCGCGACGTGGTCGACGACCAGGGAGTTCTCGGTGTAGGCGACGGCCCGGCCGCCGGGTGCGCGCAGCACCGGGGTGAACCCGGCGTCGCGGGCCGCGGCGACGGCGTCGGGGAACCCGGGCAGCAGGCTGTCGCGACGGCCGAAGGCCACCACCGGCGCGTCCGGCCGGTACACCCGCAGCACCGGTCCGGTCTCCCCGGCGCTGGTCCGCCGCAGCATCGCGTGCGCGGTCGCCACCTCCACCGCCTGGTCCTCGCCCACGCCCAAAGCCCCGCGCAACAACTCCACCCCCGCAGTCTAGGAGCCGCGCCGGACCCACCCCGCCCGGCCGTTCGGGGCCCGGTCTCACCGGAGACCGGGCCCCGAACAGCGCGATGTCAGTCCTCCAGGAGCGGGGTGCCGTTGAAGACGGCGAGCTCCTCCCGGTAGAACTCCAGGCCGATGCCGTTGGGGTCGCGGATGTAGAGGCTGTCGTCGATCCCGCGGTCGGGACCGATGTACTCCACCCCGGCCTCGTCGAGCCGCTTGCGGGCGGCGGCGAAGTTGTCGGCGTCGGTGGCCAGGGCGATGTGCTGCACCGCCCCGATGGTCTCCTCGAACGGCGGGTGGTCGTGGCCGGGGAAGTCGAAGAACCCCAGCAGGTTGCGGTTGCCGACGTCGAAGAAGAAGTGGCTGGAACCGGCGTAGTCCCGGTTCTCCACCAGCTCGACCAGCGGGAATCCCAGCAGCTCCTGGTAGAAGCGGATGGTCTCCTCGACGTCGGAGCAGATCAGCGCCACGTGGTGAAAGCCCCCGACGGTCGGCGCCGGACGCTGCGCGCTCGGCTTCAGGTAGCGGTCGCGGAGCTCGTTGCGACGAGCCCGGACGGCCTCCAGCTCGGCTCCTTGCGGCTGCGGCATGTTCCGACTCCTTTCGTTTTCAACCAATTCTAGGCGACTGCGACGACTCGATGATCAGTCGGATTCGGGCGTTCCGCTCAGCACAACGATGTGACCGGCCTGCGGACGTGGCACGCTGAACCGATGGACGAGGGTCGGTTGACGACCTACCGGCGCAGGCGCGACTTCGCGCGCACCGCCGAACCGCGCGGCGGCGAGACCTCCGGCACCGGCGACCGGTTCGTCGTGCAGCGCCACCGCGCCCGCCGCAGGCACTACGACCTGCGCCTGGAGCACGACGGCGCGCTGCTGAGCTGGGCGGTGCCCAAGGGCCCGACGCTGGACCCGGCGGTGCGGCGGATCGCCGTGCGGGTGGAGGACCACCCGCTGGAGTACGCCGATTTCGAGGGCACCATCCCGGCCGGTGAGTACGGCGGCGGCGACGTGATCGTGTGGGATCGCGGCACCTGGACCCCCGGCGAGGACGACCCGGCCGCCGCGCTGGAGGCGGGCACGCTGCACTTCGAGCTGCACGGCGAGAAGCTGCGCGGGCACTTCGTGCTGGTGCGGCGCGGCGAGACGCAGTGGCTGCTGCTGCACAAGCGCGACGAGCACGCCGTGGACGACTGGGATCCCGAGCACCACCCGGTCTCGGTGAAGAGCGGCCGCACCAACGAGCAGGTCGCGGCCGCGCCAGAGGCGATGTGGCGCGGCGACCTGCCCGCCGACCGCGCCGAGATCCGGCTCCGCCCGTCCTGGCGGCCACCGACCGACGACGAGCTCGCGGAGCTGGCGGCCCTGGGTCAGAAGGGGACCTGGACGTTGCAGGGCGAGCGGATCAAGCTGACCAACCTCGACAAGGTGCTGTTCCCCGGCCGCGACGGCGAGGACCCGATCACCAAGCGCGAGCTGATCGGCTACCACGCGCGGATCGCGCCGGTGATGCTGCCGTACCTGGCCGACCGGGCGCTCAACAGCCACCGCTTCCCGCGCGGCGTGGACGCACCGGGCTTCTGGCACAAAAAGGCGCCCTCCCACGCGCCGGACTGGCTGCGGACCTGGACCTACCCGGGCGCCGACGCCGACGACGTGCAGCGCTACATCGTGCCGGACAGCCCGGCCGCGCTGGCCTGGCTGGCCAACTACGCGGCGCTGGAGCTGCACCCGTGGACCTCGCCGATCGACGACGTGGAGCACCCCAGCTGGGCGCTGTTCGACATCGACCCCGGCGAGCGCACGAGCTTCGACGACGTGCTGACGCTGGCGCGGCTGCACCGCGCGGCGATGGAGCACCTGGGAGTGCTGGGCAAGCCGAAGGTGACCGGGCAGCGCGGGATCCAGATCTGGGTGCCGATCGCACCGCGCTACAGCTACGCCGAGACCCGCGAGTGGGTGGAGAAGGTGTCGCGGGCCGTCGGCAACACCGTGCCGGAGCTGGTCAGCTGGGCGTGGAGCAGGTCAGAGCGGCGCGGCCTGGCGCGGCTGGACTACACCCAGAACGTCCTGAGCAAGACTCTCGTCGCGCCCTACAGCGCCCGCCCGCGGCCGGGCGCGCCGGTGTCGGTCCCGCTGGAGTGGGACGAGCTCGACGACCCGGACCTGACGCCGGACCGCTGGACGCTGCGCACCGTCGGCGACCGGGTCGCCGAGCGCGGCGATCCCTTCGCGGAACTGCTCGACCAGCGCCAGACGCTCCCGCCGGTGTGAGCCGACGGTCGCGGAGGGGTCCTACGCGTCGACCCAGCCGTGCCGGACGGCGATCTGGGTGAGCTTCTGCCGGACCTGCAGGATCTGCTCGGCGGTCATCGTCGGCGCGGAGGTCAGCAGCGCCTCGGTGATCGTCTCGTGGAACTCCTTGGGCGAGAGCACGTCGAAGAGCTCCTCGCCCGGCGGCGGCTCGTTCTCCCCGCGTTCGACGGGAGCGGCCGGCGCTTCCCGCACGATGCTCACGTTCGAGGCCTTCGGGCCGCGGTCGCTGTCCTCCAGGTCGAACTCGACGACCACCCCGGGCACGACCAGGTGCTTGTCGAAGGTCAGATCGTTGACGTGGATGAACACGTCCTCGCCACCGACGTCGGGCGCCACGAAACCGTAGCCGCGCACCTCGTCGAACCTGATGACCTTGCCGGTGACCATCTGCCGCACCCCGCCTTCACCCCGCACCGCAGCGCGAGCACTCTACCTCCGGTCACGAGAGGGCCACCAACGGTGTCCAGCAAGAGCGAAGAAGGCCGCACCCACCCGTCACCGCCGCGGCATCGGGATGTCCGTGTTGGGCTTGCTGCGCTCCTTGGGGCCGTGCTCGATGAAGTCCGCGGCGAACCTGATCCCCGCCTGGTAGGCCTCCACCCGGGCGCGGCCGATCTCGGCTTCGATCGTCTCCGGGTACAGCTCCTCCGCCAGCGAGCGGATCTCCGCCAGCCGGCTGCGGGTCTCCTCGTCCATCCTGGTTGCCACCCTTCCGCATGAACACCTCTGAAAATCCTCAAGGGTGTTCGCGTTTCTCGCACGACCGGGCAAGGCTAGACCTGAATCACGATCAGGTGAGGGCGGTGGTGATCGTTAGCCCGGCCACCACTGCGAGTCACCACCCCCGATCTGCGGTTACGATCCGCCGGGCAGCAGGTGCGACGGGGCGTGGAGGCGGCATGGGCGAGGGCCGGCTGGGGCTGGAAGTCGATCAGAACGTGGCGCGGATCACGATCGACAACCCGGGCAAGCGCAACGCGATGAACGCGGCGATGTGGCGCACGCTGCCGGAGCTGCTCGCCGAGATCACCGCCGACCCGGCGGTGCGCGTCGTGGTGCTCACCGGCACCGGGGACGCCTTCTGCGCCGGGGCCGACATCTCCGAGCTGCACGAGATCGAAGGCCCGGAGGGCAGCGCGACCGAACCCGCCGAGCGCGCCCTGCTGGACTGCCCGCTGCCGACGATCGCGCTGATCAACGGCCTGTGCATCGGCGGCGGATGCCAGCTGGCGGCGGCCTGCGACCTGCGGATCGCCGCCGAACCGGCGGTCTTCGGCATCACTCCGGCCAAGCTCGGCGTGGTCTACCCGTCGTCGAGCATCGAGCGGCTGACCGAGCTGGTCGGACCGGCGGCGGCCAAGCTGCTGCTGTTCTCGGCGGACTTCTTCGACTCCGGGCGCGCGCTGGGGATGCGGCTGGTCGACGAGGTGGTGGCCGATCCGGCCGCGCGGGTCGCCGAGCTGGCGGCGACGATCGCGGGCCGGTCGCAGCTGAGCGTGCGCGCGGCCAAGCAGCTGGTCGACCTCGCGGCCCGTGGTGAGTCGCTGACCGAGCGGGCCGCGCACTGGCAGGACGTGGCCACCGAGACCGGCGAGACCGCCGAGGGCGTCACGGCGTTCCTGGAGCGCAGGCCCGCGGTGTTCCCCTACGCCTGACCGCCGTTGCGGGCGTCCAGGGCGCGGCGGCTGGCGGCGATGATCGTCGACAGCAAGCCGTGCAGCTCCTCCAGCGCGGAGAGCTCCACGCCCAGCGTCTCGACGATCCGGTACGGGATCTTCTCCGCCTCCGCGCGCAGCCGAGCGCCCTCGTCGGTGAGCGCGACCTCCAGCCTGCGCTCGTCGCTGCGGCTGCGGGTCCGCACCACGTAGCCGACCGCTTCCAGCCGCTTGAGCAGCGGCGACAGGGTGGCGGCGTCGGCGTGCAGCGCCGCGCAGAGGTCGGTGACCGAGCGCGGGGAGCGCTCCCACAGCGCCAGCATCACCAGGTACTGCGGGTGCGTGAGGTTCATCGGCGCGAGCAGCGGCCGGTAGAGCGAGATGACGTTGCGGGAGGCGACCGACAGCGCGAAGCACACCTGGCGGTCGAGGGCGAGCGGGTCCTCGCCCAGGTCGGGAGTCTGCACGCGGTCAGCTTACCCACACTTCGGGACGCGCTAACAGTTAGTGTGCTAAGTATTGGTGTGTGAGCCGACAGCCTGACTCCCGCCCGACACGACCGGACCCGCTGCGGTGGATCTGGTACGCCTTCGGAGGCCGCCTGCCCTCGCGGTACCGCGAGTGGGTGCTGCACGACGTCACCTGCCGCACCTGGGTGCTGCGGCACACCGCGCGCAGCCTGGTCCAGATCTCCCCCGGCCTGCTGTTCCTGCTGCTGCCGGGGCCGCTGTGGATCCGCGCGATGGCCGTGCTCGGCGGCGTGATCCTGGCGCTGTGGTACTCGCTGTCGTACATGGAGCACACCTGCGAGTACCGGCTGCACAAGCACGGCTACCCGATCGGCACCGGCCGGGCCACCCGCGAGGCCGCGCACGCCGAGGCCCGTGCGGCCCGGGCCTCCCGCTACGACGAGATCTACCGCAACCAGGGTTGATCGCTGCTGCCGCCGGGTGAGAACGGTGGCAATCGCTCTTGCCGCAGTGGCAATCTGGTTGGGTGGACGGTGAATTCGGGAACGCGCTGGAAGCCGTCGGACCGCGGTTGCGGGCGCTGCGCAAGCAGCGCGAGACGACGCTGTCCGAGCTGTCGGAGACCACCGGCATCTCGGTGAGCACGCTGTCGAGACTGGAGTCCGGTTCCCGCAAACCCACCCTGGAACTGCTGCTGCCGCTGGCCAAGGCGCACGGCGTCACGCTCGACGAGCTCGTCGACGCCCCGCCGACCGGCGATCCCCGCGTGCACCTGCGGCCGGTCTCGCGCGGCGGCATGACGATGCTGCCGCTGACCCGCCGCGCGGGCGGCATCCAGGCCTACAAGCTGATCATCCCGCCCTCGGCCCGGCGCGGCGAGCCCGATCCGCAGTCCCACGAGGGGTACGAGTGGCTCTACGTCCTCAACGGACGGTTGCGGATGGTCCTCGGCGAGCACGACCTGGTGCTCTCCCCCGGCGAGGCCGCCGAGTTCGACACCCGCGTCCCGCACTGGTTCGGCCCGGCCGACGACCAGACCGTGGAGTTCCTGAGCCTGTTCGGCAAGCAGGGCGAACGAGCCCACCTCCGCGCCAAGCCGAAGGACCGCCCGACGCCGTGATTTCCCGCTGCCGACGAGCAGCGTTCACACCCCGGCCACGCGGGCCTGGCTGGATTCGGCGAGAGCGAGGAGGTCGTGACGTGGTGAGCAGACGGGGTTTCCTGGCGGCGTCGGGAGCGGTCGCGGCGGTGAACCTGCTTCCGGGAGTGGCGTTCTCCGCCCAGGCCGGGGGTGAGCGGACCAGCACGGCGACCGGGACGTTGCCGCCGGGCGTCGAGGACTGGTTCTATCTCCCGGTCGAGGTGCCCGAGGGCGTCGCGGAGCTGGAGGTCGTCTACTCCTACGACGAACCGGAGGTCCCGGACGGAGCCCGCGGGAACGCCTGCGACATCGGCGTCTTCGGCCCGCACGGGCACGAGCTGGGCGACGCCCGGGGGTTTCGCGGCTGGTCCGGCGGTTTCCGCGACCGCTTCACGCTCAGCGCCTCGGCCGCGACACCCGGCTACCTGCCGGGACCGATCGAGCCGGGGACCTGGCACGTCGTGCTCGGTCCCTACACGGTGGCCCCGCAGGGCATGCGGTACCGGGTCGAGGTGACGCTGCGCTTCGGCGAGCCCGGCGCGCCCGCGAAGCCGAACCCGGCGCCGGAGACCGCGCCCGCCCGCGACCGGGGCCGCGCCTGGTACCGCGGCGACAACCACCTGCACACGGTGCACTCCGACGGCCGCCGCACCCCGGCCGAGCTCGTCGAGGCCGCCCGCGCGGCCGGGCTGGACTTCATCACCTCCACCGAGCACAACACGCCGTCGGCGTCGTGGCAGTGGGGCGAGCACGCCACCGACGACCTGCTGATCCTCAACGGCGAGGAGGTCACCACCCGCTCCGGGCACTGGCCGGCGATCGGGCTGCCGCCCGGCGAGTGGATCGACTGGCGATACCGCTCGACGGATCCGCGCGGGTTCCGGCGCTTCGTCGACCAGGTCCACGACGCGGGCGGGCTGGTGGTGGCCGCCCACCCGTTCGCCAACTGCTTCGGCTGCACCTACGAGTTCGACTACGCGCTGGCCGACCTCATCGAGGTCTGGAACAAGGATTGGACCGCCGAGGAGGAGGCCGCGCTGCACCAGTGGGACGGGCTGCTGCGCACCGGCCACTGGATCCCGCTGATCGGCAACTCCGACGCGCACAACCCCACCGACGCCGTCGGCAGCCCGCACACCGTCGTGCTCGCCGACTCCCTGCGGCGCGAGGACCTGCTCGCGGGGTTGCGCACGGGCCGCTCGTGGCTGGCCGAATCCGCCTCGGTGCAGCTGGAGTTCACCGCCACCGCGGGCGGCCGCAGCGCCGGGATCGGCGAGACGCTGCCCGTCGACACCGGTACCCCGGTGACCTTCGAGGTGTCGGTGTCCGGTGTCCCGGGCACCGAGGTCCGCGTCCTCGACCAGCTCGGGCTGGAGCACAGCGCGACCGGCTCGACGAGCTGGACCACCTACCGCCGCTACACCCGCTGGGCGCGGGTGGAGGTGCGGCGCGGCGACACCGCGGTCGCCTTGACCAACCCGATCTTCCTCGGCGAGTTAGGTTAGGGCCGACCCGCCACGTTCGAGGAGGATTTCGATGAGCAAGCCAACGCCGGTAGCCGTGGTCACCGGGGCCAGCAGCGGGATCGGCGCCGCCAGCGCCAAGGCTCTGGCCGAGGCCGGCTTCGACGTCGTGCTCGGCGCGCGCCGCCTGGACCGGTTGAAGGAGGTCGCCGAGAGCTGCGGCGGCCGGGCCCTGGAGCTCGACGTCACCGACCAGGCCTCGGTGGACGCGTTCACCGGCGCGATCGAGCGCTGCGACCTGCTGGTGAACAACGCGGGCGGCGCCGTGGGCTCGGAGACGATCCTGGAGGCCAAGGACGAGGACTGGCGGTGGATGTACGAGACGAACGTGATGGGCACCCTGCGGGTGACCCGCGCGCTGCTGCCGAAGCTGCTGGACTCCGGTGACGGGCAGGTCATCAACATCGGCTCGGTCGCCGGCCGCGAGCCCTACGCCACCGGCGGCGGCTACAACGCCGCCAAGCACGCGGTCGCCGCGCTGTCGCGGGTGCTGCGGCTGGAGATGTTCGGCCAGCCGATCCGGGTGTGCGAGATCGACCCGGGCCTGGTGCAGACCGACTTCAGCCTGGTGCGCTTCCGCGGCGACCAGGAGAAGGCCGACGCGGTCTACGAGGGCACGAACCCGCTGACCGCGGAGGACGTCGCCGAGACCGTCTCGTGGGTGGCGACCCGTCCCCCGCACGTCAACGTCGACCAGATCCTGCTGCTGGCCCGCGACCAGACCTCGGCCCGGGTGATCAACCGCTCGCAGTGACCCGCTTTCGGGGGCCGCTCAGCCCCCGAAGCGCTGGGCCCAGGCCATCACGTCGTCCGGCGTGGCGTTGCCGCCGCAGACGACGAGACCGAGCTTGACGTCGCCGTGCTCGGCGATGACCCGCCGCGCGGCAGGCAGCAGGCAGCCCGCGGCGGGTTCGGCCCACAGCTTCGCGTGCTGCGCGAGGTCGAGCACGCCGCGCACCGCCTCGGCGTCGGGCACGACCAGCACGTCGTCGACGAGCTCGCGCGCGGTGTCGTAGGTCAGCTGGGACACGGCCGGCGCGCTCAGCGTCGACACGATCGACGACAGCTCGACCGGCACCGGCCCGCCGGCCGCCAGCGCCCGCGACATCGCCTCGGCGCCCTCGGTCTCCACGCCCCAGATCCGCACGCCCGGCCGCTTCGCCCGCAGCGCGGTGGCCACGCCCGAGATCAGGCCGCCACCACCGATGCTGACCAGCACGTCGGTGAACTCGCCCGCGTCCTCGGCGAATTCGAGCCCGACGGTGCCCTGGGCGGCGATGACCACCGGGTCGTCGAAGGGGTGCACCAGCGTGCCGCCCTCGGCCCGCAGCTGATCGGTGAGCGCGAACGCGCCCGCCATGTCCGGGCACAGCCGCACGGTCGCCCCGGCGGCCTCGGCCACCTCCACGGCCCGCTTCGGCGCCGATTCCGGCATCACCACGGTCGCCTTGACGTCCAGCGCCCCGGCCATCACGGCCAGCGCGATGCCGTGGTTGCCGCCGCTGACGGCCACCACCCCGGCGGCCCGCTCGGCCTCGCTCAGCGACAGCAGCTTCGCCACCGCACCCCGCGCCTTGAACGACCCGGTCCGCTGCAGCAGCTCCAGCTTCGCCGTCACCGGCACCCCGAGCAGCTCCGACAACCCCGGACTGCTCACCACCGGCGTCCGCACCACGTGCCCCGCCACAGCCGCAGCAGCGGCCTCCACGTCCTCGATCCCGATCACCACGCGCCTCCCCGAAGAATCCGCTCGAGGAGCACGGTAGTCACTCAGGCACCACCACGCGCGATCGACCTCCGACGGCACCGGCCGTCCACTGTGGATACGTCTACCCGGTCGCCCGGGATTCCGACGAACGCCCCCTTGAACACCGAGGGTGAGCGGATTTCAACGCCGCGACAACCACTTTCCCACGGTCGGCAGCAGACCGAGCCCGGACGATCTCACTAACATGAGCACACCCAAGCCCTTCGGCACCCGAGGTGATCATGAGTGGCGGCAGGAACCTCGGCAGGAGCGGCGCGTTGAGCCTGGTGAGCGCGCTGCTGCCGGTGCCGTTCCTGCACGATGCTTCCGGGCGCGTCACGCTCACCCGGATCATCGGCGAGCTGCTGGGCGAACCGTTCGCCGTGGTGGAGAGCCCCCTCCCGTTCCAGCACGTGTGGAACATCGTCGAGGCTTGCCAGCGCCACCCCGACGCGTTCGACGCGCTGCTGTACGCCCTGGAAAAGGCCGAGGGCAACACCCGGCAGATGCAGGAGGTGCGCCACGCCGTCGACGCGCTGCGCACCGCGGAGCTGTGGCCCGAGCGCGAGCGCGAGCGGTTGCTCATGCTGCTGTCCGGCGTGGCGATCCCCGAGATCGCCGACGTCTACGTCCACGTGACCCGCCCGTCCGGGCACCGCTTGCCGCCCACCGCGACTCTCGTCGACTACCTCAACGCGGTGGGCCTGCTCAACTCCGAAGCTTCCGGTCTGCCCAGGCTGCTGTCGTTCATCGAGCACCTGGCGCCCAGGGTGCCCCCAGCCCTGCGCGCGGAGATGCACAGGTGGGCCGACGATCAGACCGAGCGGCTGGGGCTGACCGACGAGCTGGCCGAGATGCGGGCCCGCTGCGCGCGCAGTCCCGAGGTCGGGCCGGAGCCGCAGTCCACCGCCTACCTGATCGTGCAGATCATCCCGGACAGCCCGTCGGGCCGGCGGTGCCGGCTCACGCACTGGCGGCAGCTGGACGCCGCCGAGGGCTGGCAACCGCTGCGCGGCGGCGACGTCATCGGCGATCTCGACGAGCTCAAGCGCGCGGTCGCGGAGCTGATCGGTGAAGTCGAGGAGGAGTGGGCGCGCTTCGAGCCCGAGGTGCGCATCGAGTTCGTGCTGCCGGACGAGCTGCTCAACCTCGACGTGGACCGGTGGCCGTGGGAACCGCCCGACAAGATCCCCCAGCCGATCGGCACCCGATTCCCGGTCGCGGTGCGGTCGCAGGAGCGGATGAGCGAGACCAGGTACCGGCGGCACTGGCGGCAGCGCTGGCGGCGACTCAGCGGCTGCCTGGACGACGCGGGAGTGCTGCCGGAAGAGGCCGTGCACTGGTCCGGCGACCGTCCGCCGGAGGCGTTGGGCGGGGTGCTGATGAGCGATCTGGGACTGTTGTCGATGGTCCTGAGCGCACCACCGCTCTCGGGCAGCGCAGGACTCGATGAACTGACTGTGGGCGTGCGCGACGGGATTCCGCTGATGCTGTGGCACCGCGACGACTGCACCGATCCGGAGTTCCGAGCCCTGGTCAAACAGCTCCTGCATTGCCACGGCGCCGAGCTGCTGGAGCGCGTCCGCCTCGCCCGCGCCCGCGCCGACGCCGAGCCGGGCGTCGCGCGCCCCGCGTCCGATCTGACCTTGCTGTGGGACGACCCGAACCGGGTCGTCGTTCCGACACGTCCCGGCACCGAAGGGGTGAGGCCGTGACCGACGCGACTCCGGAGGTCGAGCCGAACGGGGACTGGCGGGTCTACCGCGGCACCGGCCGCGCCGCCGATCCCCCGCTGCGCGCGCTGCCGGAACCGCCGCCGTGGCGCCGTTTTCGCGGTACCGGTTCGGTGACCGTGCCCGGCGAGGACGTCGACGAGACCACCCGGCGCATCGGGTACGTCGACCAGCGGCCGCGCACCCCGCACCGGCACGAGGTCGAGATGGTCAACGCGGCGATCTACCTCCGGCGCCCGCTGCTGGTGACCGGTCGTCCGGGCACCGGCAAGTCGAGCCTGGCCTACCTCATCGCCCGCGAGCTGGGCCTGGGGCCGGTGCTGCGCTGGCCGGTGACGAGCCGGACCGAGCTCAAGACCGGGCTGCACCACTACGACGCGATCGCGCGGGTGCAGGAGGCCGGGACGCTGCGCGAGGGCGAGGAACGGCCCGGCATCGGCGATTTCGTGCACCTGGGTCCCCTGGGTACCGCGCTGCTGCCCTACGACCTGCCGCGCGTGCTGCTCATCGACGAGCTGGACAAGAGCGACATCGACCTGCCCAACGATCTGCTCAACGTCCTGGAGGACGGCGAGTACGAGATCCCGGAACTCGTGCGCATCGCCCGGCGCGAGCCCGATGTCACGGTCCTCACCCACGACGAGGGCGGCACCGCCGAGGTGAACCGGGGTGTGGTGCGCTGCCGGGCGTTCCCAATCGTGCTCATCACCAGCAACGGCGAGCGCGAGTTCCCGCCCGCGTTCCTGCGCCGCTGCCTGAAGCTGCACCTGGAGCCGCCGTCGCCGGAGCAGCTGGCCTCGATGGTCGCCGCGCAGTTCGGTGAGGTCGAGCTCGTCGACGTCGCTCGCCTGATCCGGGAGTTCCTGCGGCGCAGCGAGGCGGTCGGCGGACTCGCCGCGGACCAGCTGCTCAACTCGGTGCACCTGGCGGTGCAGATGGCCACCTCCGGCGCGGGATCGGTCGAGGAGGACTGGCAGGACGTCCTGGAATCGGTCTGGCACTCGTTGTCGACGGAGGAGCCATGAGCGAGCCACCGAGCGAGCTCACCTACCGCGAGATCCGCGACGTGCTCTGGCTGGCCCGCTGCGTGGCGCGCGGTGACTTCTCCTCCGCCGGAACCGATCCCGAGCGGCCGGCACCGGAACCGCCGGAGGCGACCGAGGAGCACCCGCCACCGGAAACCGACGACACCGAGGCGCCCACCGGGACGCGCGAGCGGGAAGACCTGGGCCCGCAACCGAGACGGCTGCTGCACCCCGGACGGGTGGGGGCGCCGGGGCGACCAGCACCGCTCCCCTGGTCTCCTCGGCCGTCCCCGCGCTGCGGCACGGCCGCGAGTTGGCACGGTCCCTGCGCCCGTTCGCCCGCTCGGCTCCGTCTCCGTGGCGGCACGAGCTCGATGAGGAGGAGACCGCAGCGCACGCAGCCGATTCCGGGTTGTGGTTACCGGTGTGGCGCCGTGCCGAAGACCGCCGCTTCGACGTCGCGCTGGTGGTCGACATCGCCGAGTCGATGGACCTGTGGCAGCCCGTCGTCCGCGAGTTCCGGCACCTGCTGGAACGGCTCGGCGCCTTTCGCGACGTCCGGGTGTTCCAGCTGGACAGCTCGGCGCCCCGTCAGGACGACCTCGTGCTCACCGCGGAGGGCTCCGACGTCGCGCGCGGGTGGCGCGAGCTCGTCGATCCCGCGGGGGAACGGCTGATCCTCGTGGCCACCGACACGATCGGCTCGGGGTGGCGCAGCGGCGCGGTGTCCGGCCTGCTCGCCCGGTGGGGCGCGGTGGCCCCGACCGCGGTCCTGCACGTGATGCCGCGCAGGCTCTGGCACTGGGGAGGGCTCGCACCGAAGCCGGTGCGGCTGTCGGCACCCGCAGCGGGCGTCGCCAACCGTCGCCTCCGCGCCCGATTCGGTGCCGCGCCACCCGGGGAGCCCGGGCCCGAGGCGGTTCCGATCCCGGTGCTGGAGCAGTCACCGGAATGGCTGGCCGAGTGGTCGAGGCTGGTGGCCCGGCCCGGGACCGACTGGACCGAGACCACCGCGATCCTCGCCGACACCGCTGCGGAACCGGAGACCAGCGAGGTTCCCGACGAGTTCCTCGAGGACGACGCCGAGAAGCAGGTGCTGCGCTTCCGCACGATCGCCTCGCCGCAGGCCTTCGAACTGGCCGGGCTGTTGGCCGCCGTGCCGCTGAACACACCGATCATGCGCGAAGTCCAGCGCGTCATGCTGCCCGACTCCGACCTGTCGGTGCTGGCCGAGGTGCTGCTCAGCGGCCTGCTCCAGCGCACCTCGAACGATCCGTCGGAGCGCGATCCCGCCGTGCCCACACACGAGTTCGGTGACGGAGTGCGCGCCGAGCTCCTGGCGACCGGCTACCGGTCGGACTCGGTGCGAGTAGCCCGCTTGGTGGGCGACTGGGGCGAGCACGATCCGGGTTTGCGAAGCTTCAAAGAGGCAGTGGATTATCCCGAGGATTCTGAAATCCCTGAACTCACGGCGAAAAATGCCTCGATTCTGCGCATTCAGCAGACAGACACTGCTGCGAGCCTTAAGCGGACACCACCTACCACGAGCGAACCGAATCGGCAGCATTTTCGCGGAAGGTCGCACCTTCGGGTCATCTGATTCCGATCACCGGAGTGCCGGATTGGACAAGGACGACACTGATTTGGTGGATTCCCCACCAGACCGGGAAAGCCTACCGGACAGCACCCCGACGAAGGAAGAGAAATTGACGGTTTTCGAGTCTCTGCCCGAATCGGCAGAGGCGGCACCACCCGCCCCCGAAGGAGGTGCCGTGACCGCTCCCGGTTACGCCCAGCCCGCGAACGGTGGCCCATCAAGCGATCAACCGACCGTGTGGGGCGGTGAGATCCCGCTCCGCAACCCGGGTTTCGTCGGCCGTGCGCAACTGCTGGAGCAGTTGCGCACCCAGCTCGCCGAGCCGGGCACGACCGCCGTCCTGCCCGAAGCGCTGCACGGCCTGGGCGGTGTCGGCAAGACCCAGACCGTGGTCGAGTACATCTACCGGCACGCGGGCGACTACGACCTGATCTGGTGGATCACCGCCGAACGGCTCACCCAGATCCGGGCGAGCTTCGTGGAACTGGCCCGGCACATGGGCCTGCCCCAGGCGAGCACCGCCGAGGCCACGGTGTCCGCGGTGGTCGACGCGCTGCGGCGGCGGACCCCCTTCTCGCGCTGGTTGCTGGTCTTCGACAACGCCGACCGCCCCGAGGACCTGCGCTCGTTCATCCCGGCGGTGGGCGGGCACGTCATCGTGACGTCGCGGAACCCCGAGTGGTCCGGCATCGCCCGCACCGTCGAGGTCGACCTGTTCACCCGCCAGGAATCCGAAGAGCTCCTGCGCAAGCGCGATGACGCCATCGACGACGCCGAAGCCGACCTGCTCGCCGAAGCCCTGGGCGACCTCCCCCTGGCCATCGAGCAGGCCTCCGCCTGGAGAGCCCAGACCGGCATGCCGGTGAGCGAATACGTCGACCTGCTCAACGCAGGGCGAAACGAGCTGCTGGAATCGGTCGAATCCAACAGCACCGATCTCCCCGTCGCCGCGGTCTGGAACGTCACCTTGTCGCGGTTGCGCAATGAGCACCCGGCGGCACTTCAACTCCTGCAGATCTGCGCGTTCTTCGGCCCGGAACCGATCAGCCGGGATTACTTCTCGCACGCCCGCGGAATTCCGGTGCCGGATGAACTTCGCGAAGCGCTGATGGATCCGATCAAGCTCAACCGCGCGATTCGCGAATTCAGCCGGTACAGCCTCGCGAAAATCGATCACCGGAGAAACACGCTTCAACTCCACCGACTGGTGCAAACCGTCCTGCGAAACCAGGTTCCGGCCGAAGAGCACGAGGACATGCGCCACGTCGTACACCTGCTGCTGGCCTCCGGAGCCCCGTCGGACCCGACCGAGTCCGAGAACTGGCCGCGCTACGAGAACATGCTCCCCCACTTCGTCCAGTCGGAAGCCGCGCGCTGCGACGACGAATGGGTGCGGCGCGTGTCGGTGCACCTGGTGCAGTACCTGCTCAACATCGGCGACTACGAAGGCGCCCGGGATCTCTCCGGCGAGGCGTGGCGGGAGCTCACCTCGAAACTCGGGGAAACCCACCTGGACACCCTGCAGATGGCCCGCCAGCACGGCATCGCCTTGCGCCGGTTCGGCCAGCTCCGGGAGGGCAGCGAGCTCAACCAGCGGACCTACGACCTCCTGGCCGAGCAGGTCGACGCCGACAGCGAGCACCTGATCACCATGGCAGATGTCCTCGCCACCGATCACCGCGTCAACGGCGAACTCGCGCAGGAGCTGGAGATCCGGCAGGACATCTACTCCCGCGCCCGCAGACTGCTCGGCGAGGAGGACCCCGAGACGCTGCGCTACGCGTTCAACTACTGCGGCGCGCTGCGACTGGCCGGTTCCTTCTCCCAAGCCCGCCAACTCGACGACCAGACTTGGCGAATGCGCGTCGATCTCCTGGGCGCCGAGAACGTCTCCACGATGTCCTCGCTGAACGCTCTCGCGATCGACGTGCGCGAGAGCGGGCACTACGCCGAAGCCGAGCAGCAGCAGGCCGATGCGCTGGCCAAGGAACGACGACTCTTCGGCGACGACCACATCGTCACGCGCGGTGGGGCCCGGAGCCTGGCCGTCGCGAAGCTGCGCACGGGCCACTACGAGGAGGCGCGCGATCTGGCCGTGGATTGCCACGAGCGCGCCGTCCGGCGACTCGGCACCGTGCACGAGGACTCCGCGACGACGCTGATGAACGTCTCCACGAGCCACCGCAAGCTCGGCGCTCTGGCGAGAGCGCTGGAGCTCGGCGAGCGCAGCGCCGACACGCTCGCCAGGGCCAACGGACCCGAGCACCCGTTCACCCTGGTCACGCTGACCAACGTGGCGGTGACGCAGCGCCTCCTGGGCCGCGCCGACCAGGCGCGCAAGCTCAACCAGCGGCTGCTGAGCTCGTTCCGCTCGGTGTTCAGCGAGGACCATCCGTTCGCGCTGGTCACCGCGACCAATCTCGCCAGTGACCTCGCCGCCGAGGACAACCCGGAAGGCGCGCTCGAACTCAACGAGGACACGCACGAGCGCTTGACCCGCACCCTGGGCGCCGACCATCCCGCGACGCTGATCACGGCCTTCAACCTGTCCCTGGACCTCGCGTCGCTCGGCAGGAACGACGAGTCCGCGATCCTGCGGAGCAAGACGGTGAAGTCGCTCAGCGACCTCCTGGGGCCCGAGCATCCCGATGTCCAGGCCGCGACGGAAGGTGCCCGGCTCGACGCCGAGACGGACACCATGCAGCTCTGACCGCAGTGCGAGGAGGCGGACCGCCGGGCAGCGCGTCTCGGCGGTGCACCTCAGGCCGGTTCAGGCCGTGACGACGGTCAGCCGTTCCTGCTGCGCCAGGTGCGATGGTGCCGGTCCACCAGGTCAACGGCTCTCGCGACCGCGTCCGACGACACCACGACGGCGTCGCACGCGGTCAGGCGCCGATCGACGCCCGCAACGAGCCGGCGACCGAACGCGGTGAGCCCGGAGGCCGATTCGATCGAGCTCAACCCGCGACGCAGCTGCTCCCGCAAGTGGGCGAACCGCGTTTCCGCCTCCACCCGCGCTGCTTCCGGCACCTTGAGCAGGTAGGCCGCCCAGAATTCGACGACGGCGGCGAACGCGTAGACCCCGTGCAGCAGCCCGGGCAGCGGCCGCGGATCAGGACGCCACGGTGCGTAGAACAGGGACCCGTCGTCGACGGCGAGGTCGACCAGGTTCATCAGCGCGTTGAGCTTGTTGTGCTGCAACTCGTGGAGCAGCACCTCGGCGAGGAGGTCCGCCGATCTCGGCGGGGAGAGCGCGACGGCACCGAAGGCCCCGCGCGACGAGGCACCGACGGTGCCCGCATCCGGTTCCATCGGGACCACCGTGGTCAAGCACGCGGCCAGCTCCACGCCCCTCTCCGGCTGGACCGCGTTGAGCTCCTCCCACGCCGACTCGATGACTTTCGCCCACTCCACCTGCTCTTCCGCTCCGAGCGGGCGTGCCGGGTTGGGCCCCTCGAACTCCCGGTACGGGTCGTGATCGCTCAACCGCACCGACAGCGGACCCGCCACGCACCACTGCGCCGGTGTGAAGAGCGGCGACGCGGGTGTGATCGAGACGTCGAGGCGGCGTCCCAGGACCCTGAGCTCCGCCCCGCCCGGAACGCCGCGCAGCTCCGCCACCGCCACGGGGAAGCTCAACGACACGCGAATCCATCCCAGGGCGGGCAGGACGATTCGGCCGTCGAGGACCGGAACCGCGAGGGTGAACGGGATTCCCGCGCGCATCGCCACCGAGCCCGCCACCAGGTGCAGGTAACCCAGATCGACAGGTGCGTCCCAATTCGAACCGTGGAGGACGTGTCGCAGCCACACACCGACCTCGGGAGCCATCAGGATCTCCCTGACCGCCGCGGACGAGCGCTCCTCAGCGCGCTCGATCAAGCCCCAGGCGCTTTCGACGTCCACAAAGGACTCAGATGACGGCCGGACCGCGTCCAGCACGGCCCGCAGCTGCAGCAGTCGCCGGCTCAGCTCGCCCTCGGCGAGGCGCGCGATCGTGCTCTCGCTCGCGGTCCCGTCGCAGACCTGGGCGAACATCTCGGAACTCACCCTGTGGCGCGGAAACTCCTGCGGATTCACGACAATCCCATCCTCGTCGGCGGCTTTCAGCCGTCGCCCCGCGCGGAACGCCACCTATTGGTTCTGCCCCTGGATGTCCTCCGCCGGTGCGGCGGCGCAGGCTGCGAGTTCGCGCTGGACCGCTTCGGTGAGGTCCGGTGAGCAGGTGGTGCGGAGTTCTGCCAGCGACATCGTTGTCAGGTCCAGCAGGTCCGACGTCAGATCCCCGTCCGAGGTCATGCTCAGCCCTCCCCCGTCGTAGGACAACCGCGTGGTTGCGCATGCCTCCACATCAATGACGCCCGAGCCGTAACACAGCCGACATGGGCCGATCGGGCGCCGGAATCGGCGCGCGCGAGCCGTGGCGACCGCCGCGCGAGGCAACCCGGATTGGGCCCCTCACCCGCTCATACCAGCGCGCTGGACGAGCTCCCGGACGCGGCGAACCGGCATCGAATCCCCCTCCAATTCCTCGAGGGCGCGCACGAGGTCGCCCAGACCGCCCTCGTAGTCGCGGCAGGTCCTGGCGATGTTGATCACGTGCGCGCGGGTGCGGGCGTGGTGCGGGATGGCGTTGCGGATCTCCGGTCGCAGCAGCCCGAGCAGCACGCGCCGGCTGTCGTCCTCGGCGACCGCGGGAACCTTCAGCAACGCGTCCACGAGCTCGAACGTCTTCACGGGCGCCGACTCGGCGGACAGCACGGGCGCCGGTTCCCCCGCCACCCCGCCCAGGGGCGGGCTGGGGTGTTCCGGGTCTCCTCCGAGGGTGCGGAGGAGTTGTTCGGCGCCGGCGGGGGTGAAGTCGTGGACGAAGTAGTGGGAGGCGCTGTAGGGCTGCAGGAACAGCGGGATGCCGTCCAGGTCGCCTCCCGGCAGCACCACCGGGAGCACCTTGCGGAACCAGGTCTTGCGGTCGCGGTGCAGGAGTTCGCGCAGCAGCGCCGCTTCGGCCTGGATGCCGCGGTGCCGGCCCGAGGGCTCCGAGCCGTCTCCCATGCGTGCGAACATCGGTGAGGCGATCACCAGCACGAAGTCGGCTTTGCGCATCTCGTCGATGGCCCAGGCCAGCCAGTCCCGGCGGTCCTGGTTGTCCCACCGATCGAGTTCGGCGTCGACGCCCTGCACCCTCAGGAACGTCGCGAACTCGCGGACGCGGGTCATGTGCGCTTCGGAGTCGTGGGCGTAGGAGACGAAGACCCGAGGCATCGCTGACCCCTCCTCCGGATGCGCGGATCTTCCAGTTTCACGCGCCCCGGACGAGTTGTCATGCGCCCAACGTTGGATCCTGCAACAAATTCTCCGGCACGAAGTACGGGACCACTTCGTGGTCGGGGTTTGGGCCGGAGGGTTCGAAGGCGACTCGGACGCGCAGGTCGGTGAGGTCGGCGTCGGGGTCGACGTCGGCGAGGCCGGTCCACCACCACGGGCCTTCGTCGAGTTCGACGATGCCGGCGACGACGCGGAACGTGCCGCCGTCGGGGAGCTTGTGGTGC
Source organism: Saccharopolyspora flava (assembly GCF_900116135.1). GTDB lineage: Bacteria > Actinomycetota > Actinomycetes > Mycobacteriales > Pseudonocardiaceae > Saccharopolyspora > Saccharopolyspora flava. The sequence goes on along the minus strand of NZ_FOZX01000005.1, from coordinate 11,753 downwards.
ACCACGGTCCAGGACACGACGCGGCCCGTGCCGGCCGCGGCGACCTGCTCGACGTCGTCGTCCGGGGCGATCGGGGTGTGCGGGCTGAGGTGCTCGCCGGTGTCGCGGCGGCGCGGCAGCAGCAGCTCGCCGCGGCGGGTTCCGTCGAAGAACGCCGCGCTGGCTTGGTCTCTGGTGACCGGGACGAGGGCCATCGGGTCTCCTTCAGGCGGACAGCACCAGGGTGCTGTGGTGGGAGAAGATGCCGCCGTTGCCCGACACCAGCAGCAGTTCGTGGTTCGGGACCTGGCGTCGGCCCGCTTGGCCGCGGGCCTGGATGATCGCTTCCGACAGCGGCGTGAAACCCCACATGTAGTACGCGGACAGCTGGCCGCCGCCGGTGTTCAGCGGCAGCGATCCGCCGGGGCCGAGCACGCCCGGGGTGCTGACGAACTCGCCGCCCTCGCCCTTGGCGCAGAAGCCGTAGTCCTCCAGCGTCAGCAGCACCGTGAACGTGTAGCAGTCGTAGAGCTCGGCGACGTCGATGTCGGCGAGGCTCACCCCGGCCATCCGCAGCGCCGCCGGTCCCGCCTGGGCCGCACCGCTGACCAGGCCGAGGTCGTCGTCGCGGCGCAGCGACCCGCCCGGATGGGCCTGCGCCCAGCCCAGCACCGACACCGGGGGCTGGGCCAGCGACGCGGCGCGGTCGCCGCGGGTGACGATCACCGCGATGCCGCCGTTGGAGACCACGCAGCAGTCCAGCAGGTGGAAGGGCTCGGCGACCATCCGCGATTCCTGGTGATCGGCGATGTCGATCGGGTCGCGGAAACGCGCGAGGGGGTTCAGAGACGCCCAGGAGCGCTGGGCCACGGCGATCTCGCCGAGCTGCTTGCTGGTGGTGCCGTAGGCCTGCATGTGGCGCCGGGCGGCCAGCGCGTAGAAGGAGTTCGGGCCGCTGAAGCCGCTGGTGGCCACCAGCCCGGCCCAGCCGCTCGGCGAGTAGCGCTCGGCCCCGTAGGCGGCTCCCGATGAGGCGCCCTCGCGCAGCGGGGCGTCGGCGAACACGCAGGCCACGGTGTCGGCCATGCCCGCCTCGATCGCCATCGCCGCGTGCTGCACCATCGCGCCGGCCGTGGAGCCGAACGACTGCATCTGGCTGAGCAGCCGCAGGTCCTCCAGCCCCAGGTCGTCCTGCAGGCTCAGGTCCACTCCCCCGCCCAGGCCCGCCGACACCAGCAGGCCGTCGACGTCGCCGAGCGCGAGCCCGGCGTCGTCCACCGCGCGCCGGACCGCCTCGGCGGCGAACTGCTGCGCGGTGCGGCCGTAGACCTTGCCCATCTCGGTCATGCCGAGACCGGCGATGGCGGCCCTGCGGTGCGCGGGCAGGTCACTGCGACTGCTCATCTGCCCCCCTTCCGGACGATCTCGGTCCGAAAGTAGGTGAGCGCACCCGCTTTGTAAACGGCCGCACCGGATCTGCTCCGGTGCGGCCGCCGCGATCAGCTGAAGTAGCGGCGCGGGTTGTCCACCAGCATCGTCGTCAGCTGCTGCTCGCTCACCCCTGCCTCGCGCAGCGCGGGCAGCACCACATCGTGGATGTGGGTGAAGTGCCAGTTCGGCATGGCCTCCTCGACGACGCCCTGCGGGAACCAGTCGATGTGGCAGGAGGCGTCGTGGGCCAGCACCATCCGGTCGGCCAGGCCCTCCCCGACGAGCTTGGCGATGGTGGCCACCCGGTCGTCGGTGGGCAGCAGGGCGTCGAGGCCGAAGCGGTCCATGCCGATGTAGCAGCCGTTGTCGATGAGCTCGCGCAGGTAGTCGGTGTCGGTGGTGTCGCCGCTGTGCCCGATGACGACCCGCCCGAGGTCGACCCCGTTGCGCCGCAGGACCTCCTGGGCGACCAGGCCGGTGCGGTGCCCGGGGCTGGTGTGCACGGTGATCGGCGCGCCGGTTCGGTTGTGGGCCTCGGCGACGGCGTTGAGCACCCGCTCCACGCCCGGGGTGAGCTCCTCCTCGATGGCGCACTTGAGGAACGCGGCCTTGATGCCGGTGCCCGCGATGCCCTCGGTGATGTCCTTGACGAACATCCGCACCATGAGGTCGTCGCCGCCGAGCAGCGTGCCGGGCCCGTGCATGCGGAAGAAGAACGGCACCGAGTCGTAGGTGTAGAGGCCGGTGGCGGCGATGATGTTGAGGTCGACCTCGGCGTTGATGCGCGCGACGCGCTCGACGTCGCGGCCGAGCCCGATGACGGTGGGGTCGACGATGGTGTTCACGCCGCGCCCGGCGAGTTCGCGCAGCCTGCGGATCGCGTCGGCGACCCGCGCCTCCTCGTCCCAGAACTCGGGGTAGTTGCGGCGGATCTCCTCGTTGAGCACGAAGACGTGCTCGTGCATCAGCACGGTGCCCAGCTGGTCCACCGGCACCTGTCCGCGAACGGTCTCGACCATGATGCGTCCTCCTCGACGAATCTCGCTGGCGGGCACCCTAAACGTTCGTGCGCCTTGCGCGAACCGCCGCGGCCCGGGCATGTTGGTCCGGTGAACGCGTTGGGACCGGCGGATTTCCGCGATGCCGACTTCCCGGCCGACCCGTATCCGGGAGCCCGCCCGGACCACTCGTTCCTGCACGTCGACGGGCGGGGCTGGCGGCTGTCGGCGGACGCCGCGCAGCCCTCGGGCTGGCGGGTCGGGTCGGTCTGCCTGGATTCGGTGCTCGACGAGCCACTGGCGTCGCGGTGGCCGGTGCTGGCCTACGGCTCCAACGCCTGCCCGAGCAAGATCACGTGGTTGCGCGAGGAGCTGGGGCTCGACGGCCCCGTCGTGGTGCTCCGCGCCCGCTGCACCGGTCTGTCGGCGGTGTGGGCGTCCGGGGTGCGGGCGCGCGACGGGCAGCGCCCGGCGGTGCTGGTCGGGGCGCCCGGGGTGGTCGAGCACCACGCGGTGTGGCTGGCCACCGCTGAGCAGCGCCGCGTGCTCGACGTCTGCGAGGGCCGCGGCGAGCGCTACCGCCTGGTGCGGTTGCGGGGACCCGAGCGCGTCGAGCTGGAGACCGGACCGGTCGCCGAGGTGCTGGCCTACGCCGCGCTCGGCGCGATCCGCCGCCCGCTGCTGGTCGACGGCCGCTGCGTGCCCTGCACCGAGCTCGGCCAGGACCGGGCGGCCGAGCTGATCGGCACCCCGGCCGCCGCCGACGGCCTGACCTGCGTGGAGGTCACCGGCGAGCCGGGACCCCCGCCCCGGTAGGTTGGGGCCGGGGAGGAATACACATGCTGCCGACTGCGGAACTGCACATTCACATCGAGGGAACGCTCGAGCCGGAGATGCTGGTCGAGCTGGCCGCGCGCAACGGCGTCGGGCTGCCCACCAGCGATCTCGACGAGCTGCGGGCGAAGTACGACTTCACGGATCTGCAGTCGTTCCTGGACCTCTACTACGCGAACCTGCCGGTGCTGCGCACCGACCAGGACTTCTACGACCTGACCAGCGCCTACCTGGCGCGCGCCGAGCGGGCCGGGGTGCGGCGGGCGGAGATCTTCTTCGACCCGCAGGTGCACCTGAACAACGACGTGCCGCTGGGCGCGGTGTTCGAGGGCATCGGCGGGGCGCTGCGGGACTCGCCGATCTCCACCGACCTGATCCTGTGCTTCCTGCGCGACCTGGGCCCGGACGCCGCGGCCGAGACGCTGCGCAAGGCCATGCCGTACCGGGAGCGCTTCATCGGTGTCGGGCTGGACTCGGCGGAGGTCGGCCACCCGCCGGCGCCGTTCGCCGAGGTCTACCAGCGGGCCGCAGCCGAGGGCCTGCACCGGGTCGCCCACGCCGGTGAGGAGGGCGGACCCGACTACGTGCGCGACGCCCTGGACGTGCTCGGCGTCGAGCGCATCGACCACGGCATCCGCGCGATGGAGGACCCGGAGCTGGTGGCGCGGCTGCGCGACGAGCAGATCCCGCTGACCGTGTGCCCGCTGTCCAACGTGGCGCTGCGCACCGTCGACAAGCTCTCCGACCACGTGCTGCCCGCGATGCTCGACGAGGGCCTGGCGGTGTGCGTCAACAGCGACGACCCGGCCTACTTCGGCGGCTACGTCGACGACAACTTCGCGGCGCTGCGCAGCGAGCTGGGGATCACCGAGGAGCAGCTGGCGACGCTGGCGCGCAACTCCTTCGACGCCTGCTTCGTCGACGACGAGCGGAAGTCCGCGTGGAAGGCCGAGATCGACGGCTGACACCGTCCCCAGTGGACGGGTTTGGCCCGCCTCCTCCGCGGGTACCTGAACGACCGGGTACCCGCGAAGGAGGTTTTCCACCATGGCTGACCAACTCACCGGCAGGAAGATCGCCGTCCTGGCCGCCGACGGCGTGGAGCAGGTCGAGCTGACCGGTCCCCGGGAGGCGCTCGAACAGGCGGGCGGGCAGGTCGAGCTCGTCTCGTTGCGCTCCGGCGAGATCCAGGCGATGAACGGCGACATCGACAAGGCCGACCGCTTCCCGGTGGACCGGGAGGTCTCGCAGGTCTCGGTGGGCGACTACGACGCCCTGGTGCTGCCCGGCGGCACCATCAACCCCGATCAGCTGCGCCGCGACGACACCGCGGTGTCGTTCGTCCGCGACTTCGTCACCGCGGGCAAACCGGTCGGCGCGATCTGCCACGGGCCGTGGACGCTGGTCGAGGCCGGTGTGGTCGACGGGCGGCAGCTCACGTCGTTCCCCAGCATCCGCACCGACATCCGCAACGCGGGCGGCCAGGTCACCGATCAGGAGGTCGTCGTCGACGGCAACCTCGTGACCAGCCGCAACCCGAACGATCTGCCCGCCTTCCAGGACGCGGTGATCAAGGCGATCGCGTCGAGCTGAGTCAGCCGCGCTTGCGGGCGGCGAGGCGTTCGATCAGGCCGAGCTTGAAGCGCTCGGACTCGATCACCTCGAAGCCCGCAGCGGGCAGGTGCCGGGACGGGCGGCGGCGGAAGTGCTCGCCGCCCGTCGGCACCGTCACCAGCTCGGCCGCGCGTTGCAGCACCCGGACCGGCCACGAGGTGCTCACCACGTGGTCGGCCAGCAGCAGCACCCCACCGGGCCGCAGCACCCGGTGCATCTCGGCGATCGCCCGCTCGTGGTCGGGGATCGCGCACAGCGAGAACGTGCAGACGACGGTGTCGAAGGTGCCGTCGGGGAACTGGAGCGCCCGGGCGTCGCCTTCGCGCAGGTCGGCCCCGGTGCCGAGCTCGTCCTCGCGGAGTCGCGCACGCCGCAGCATCTCCGGGCTCCACTCGACGCCGGTCAGCCGCGTGCCCGCCGGGTACAGCGGCAGGTTGAGGCCGGTGCCGATCGCGACCTCCAGCACGCTGCCCGCGGCGCGCGAGCAGATCCACCGCCTGCTGTCGCCGGCGAGATAGCGGTCGAAGCGCGCCATCACGCCGTCGTAGGACGGCGCAGACCGGTCCCAGTGCCGCCGCAGCTTCTCCGAGCGCTCCACGGCGCGGAACGCTACCGCACCTCAGCGACCCGCACGGGGCGTTTCCGCGAGCCCGGCCGTCAGCGGCGCGGGGGCCGGCGCCGTCCGGGGATCATCCGCTGCCGGGGCGGGCGGTTGCCGTCGCCGCTGTGGGCGGGGAACGCGCCGGTCTGGGCCGCGACCGGCGGCAGGTTCGTCCCCGTCCCGGTCGCGGGCGGCAGGTTGGTGCCGGTCCCGGGGCCGACCGGGCGCATCCCGGTGCCGGTCGCGGTGACCGGTCGCATCTGCGTGCCCGTGGCGGTCACCGGCGGCAGGTTCGTCCCGGTGGTCACCGCGCGCATGTTGGTGCGGGTGATGTTGCGGATGCTGGAGGACACCATCACCAGGAACGCCAGCACCCCGGCCTCGTCGTAGCCGGGCATGCCGGGCGCGGGCGGGTTGAACTGGGCGTTGAGCACGTCGTTGGGCGTGAGGTCGTCGGCACCGCGCAGGGTGGCCTGGACCCGGTCCATGAACGCGTCGACCTCGGCCTTGTCCAGCGCGGTGCTCTGCGAGGTCGCCGGCTGCAGGCCGCGGAAGCGCTCCGGGCGGCCGGGTTCCTCCGGCACCCGCTCGACGGCCGCGGCGGGCTCGATCTGGGCGGGAGAGCTCTGGACCGGGGTGTTCTGGGCCGGGGTGTTCTGGGCCGGCCGGGCCTGGGCGGGTTCGCGCACCGGGCGCTTGGGCAGCGGGATGCTGCCGGTCTCCTCGGGCTTCGGGCGGGTCTCGTCGGGCTTGCGCGCGGCCGCGTCCTCCGCCGGGCGCGACTTGCCGCGTTCCTCGGCGCGCACCTCGAGCTTCATCAAGGTCAGCGCGACCTTGTCCAGGAACTCGTCGACCTGGTGCTTCTTGTAGGCCCGCCCGCCGCGCTTGCGCGGGCTGAAGTGCATCGTCAGCACGTCGCGCGCGGTCACCAGTCGCTTACCGCGCAGCGTGGCCTCGACCCGACCCAGGAAGTGATCGACCTCGGCCTCGTCGTACCCGCGCTCCTTGCGCCAGGCCCTGCCGAAGACGACATTCCGCACGTCATCAGGGGTCAGCATGTACTCCGGCCTCCACAGGGCGTCCGCTTCAGTCCACTCGGACGCATACCCGGCTCGTCGCGCCGGGCCCCCGACCGCCCGCGATTGCGCGCTCCAGCTTGCCCAAACCCGGACTCCAGATCAAGGCCCGAGCCAGCCCATTCACGTTGGGCCAACGGCGGTAACCGGCTGTGCCCTTCGGCCGCGCTGCACGTCGAGTTCTTTCCAACCACACCGCCCGTTCACCACCGGCTGCTTCAGTGACCGCGATCACCGGAGTGCGGGGAGGTTTTCGGATGACCGGTCGTGGTGCCCGGCTGCTCGCGGTCGTGCTGACCTGCGGGGTGCTCGCGTCGCCGATCCCGGCGGCCGCGCAGGACGGCGAGGTCGTGATCGCACCGGGGGTGAGCTACCGGCCGTTCCAGCTCTCCACCGCGCACGGTCCCGTGCTCGGCCACGTGGTGACGGTGGATCTCGCCGAGCCGAGCGCGAAACTCGGCCTGCTGCACCCGGGTTCGGTGGCGGCCAAGGACGAGATCGCCGATCAGACCAACGCCGCGGGCGCGGTGGCGGGCGTGAACGGGGACTTCTTCAACATCAGCGAGGAGCACGCCGGGGTGGTGCCGACGAGCTCGTCGGTGGGCCCGGAGATCGCCCGCGGCCGCGCGCTCAAGGGCGCGGTTCCCGACGGTCAGCGCTTCGGCCCGGCCCTGCCGGCGGGAACGTCCAATGAGGACGTCTTCGCCGTGGGGATCGACGGCCGGGCGCGGCTTTCCCGGCTCTCGGTGGCCGGTGCGGCCGTCTGGCCGGGCGGGTCGGCCGACATCGAGGGGCTGAACCAGTACGCGCTGCCGGTCGACGGCATCGGCGCCTACACCGACGACTGGGGCGAGGTCTCCCGCGCCCGAGCGGTCTGCGGCACCGACACCGACCGCTCGGCCCCGTGCAGCACCGCCACCGAGGAAGTGGTGATCACCGACGGAATCGTCCAGTCCGAGGCCGATCCGCCCGGCGCGGGCCCGATCCCGGACGACACGGTCGTCCTCGTCGGCCGGGAAGCCGGCGACGCCGCGCTGGAGGCCCTCGACCCCGGTGACCCGGTCAGCGTGCGCACCGGTCTGCGGCCGGACGACGGGATGCCGCTGTCGTTCGCGGTCGGTGCCACGCCGATCCTGCGCGAGGGTTCCCCGCTGACCGGCCTGGACACCGCCGAGCTCGCCCCGCGCACCGCGGCCGGGATCAGCGACGACGGGCGCCTGGTGCACCTGGTCGTCGTCGACGGCCGCTCCCCCATCAGCACCGGCCTCAACCTCGCCGAAACCGCGGGGCTGCTGGCCGATCTCGGCGCCACCGACGGCGTCAACCTCGACGGCGGCGGCTCCACCACGATGGCCGTGAAGACCCCCGACACCCCGTCGGCCACGGTCCGCAACGTCCCCTCCGACGGGCAGCAGCGCCCCGTGGCCAACGGGATCGGCGTCTTCACCCGCTGACGGTCCACGGTGTCCGTGGAAACCGGATTCCCGGTTTCCACGGACACCGTGGACACCCCTCGCTGTCAGGAACGGGTGAGGGCGTTGGGGGCCCAGGGGAGGTCGGCCGTGCCGTACTTGGCGGCGCGGACGTCTCCGGAACGGGCGTGGCCCTCGAAGAGCTCGACGCGGGCGGCGCGACCGCAGACCTCGCCGAGGCGGGCGCTGGCGTCGGTGTCGGTCACCTCCTGGTAGGTCACCGTCTTGAGGTACTTGCCGACCCACAGACCACCGGTGTAGCGGGCGGCCCCCCGGGTGGGCAGCACGTGGTTGGTGCCGATCACCTTGTCGCCGTAGGACACGCAGGTCCCCTCCCCCAGGAACAGCGCGCCGTAGTTGCGCATCTTCTCCAGCGCCTCGCGGGGCTGCCGGGTGAGGATCTGCACGTGCTCGCTGGCGTAGGTGTCGGCCAGCCGGTAGGCCTCGTCGAGGTCGGGCACCACGTGCACCTCGCCGTGGTCGCGCCAGGCCGGTTCGGCGTTGTCGCGCGTGGGCATGTCCGGCAGCAGCTGCTCGACGTGCTCGATCACGCTGCGCCCCAACGCCTCCGAGGTGGTGATGAGCACCGCGGGCGAGTCGGGGCCGTGCTCGGCCTGGCTGAGCAGGTCGACGGCCACCACGAACGGGTCGGCGGTCTCGTCGGCGACGATGAGGACCTCGGTCGGCCCGGCGAACAGGTCGATGCCGATCTCGCCGTAGAGCTGCCGCTTGGCCTCGGCGACGAACGCGTTGCCGGGTCCGGCGAGCATGTCGACCGGCGCGATCGTCTCGGTGCCCAGCGCCATGCTCACCACCGCCTGCACCCCGCCGAGCAGGTAGATCTCGTCGGCACCGGCCAGGTGCATGGCGGCCACAGTGGCGTCGGGGACCTCGCCGCGGATCGGCGGCGTGCAGGCGATCACCCGCGGCACCCCGGCGGCCTTGGCGGTCAGGATCGTCATGTGCGCCGAGGCCAGCAGCGGGTAGCGCCCACCGGGCACGTAGGCGCCCGCCGCGGCGACCGGGATGTGCTTCTGCCCCAGGTGCACACCCGGCAGCGTCTCGACCTCGATCTCGCGCATCGACTCCAGCTGCTTCTCGGCGAAGCCGCGCACCTGCTGCTGGACGAACTCGATGTCGGTGATGACCTGGTCGGGAACCCGGGCCAGGATCTCGTCGATCTGCTCCTTCGAGAGCCGGAACGCCTCCGGTTCCCACTTGTCGAACCGCGCCGAGCACTCCCGGACCGCCTCGTCCCCGCGCTCCCGGATGTCGGCGATGATCGCGGCGACCTTGTCCTGCACGTCGGGCAGCGAGGTCGTGGTAGCCGCCGAGCTCTCCGCGGCCCGCTTCAGCGCGAACGTCATGAGTCCCTCCCAGGATGTTTACGTACACACGGACTCTAGGCCGCGCGGATGTTTACGTAAACCCCGTAGGATGGCCTTCCTCGATGCAGACATGAAGGAGGTGCCCGGTGGTCACCAGCCGGGACGTGGCACGGCTGGCCGGCGTGTCCCAGATGACCGTGTCCCGCGTCCTGCAGGACAACGGGAAGGTCGCCCCGCAGACCCGGGAGCGCGTGCTGGCCGCGATGCGCGAGGCCGGTTACCGGCCGCACGCCGCCGCGCGCACCATGCGCACCCGGCGCACCGCGACGGTCGGGGTGGTCGTCGCCGACATCACCAACCCCTTCTACCCGCAGCTGCTCGAAGCGGTCGCCGAGGCCCTCGACGCCGCTGGCAGGCGGATGGTGCTGTGGAACGGCGCGGACGGGTCCGGGGCGCTGGAATCGCTCGACGAGGGCACCGCGGACGGCCTGATCTTCACCAGCGCGACCGAGGCGACTCCGCAGCTCGCCGAGGCGGTGGACCGCGGTGACCCGATCGTGCTGCTGCACCGCGGTCTCGACGAGCTCGACTGCGACCAGGTCACCACCGACAACCTCGGCGGTGGCCGCGCGGTCGCCGACTACCTGGTGGCCACCGGCCACACCCGCATCGGCTTCCTGGCGGGACCGGAGCTGCCCAGCACCGCCCGGCACCGCGAGCGCGGGTTCCGCGAGCGCCTCGCCGAGCTCGGGCACCCGCTGGCCGAGGAGCTGTGCGCACCGGGCGGGTTCGCGCACGATCTCGCGCGCACCGCGATGCGCGAGCTGCTGGAGCTGCCCGACCCGCCCACGGCGGTGTTCTGCGCGAACGACCTCACCGCGCTGGGCGCGGTCGACGGCGCGGTCTCGCTCGGCCGTCGCGTCCCGGACGACGTGTGGGTGGTGGGCTACGACGACATCGCGATGACCTCGTGGGACTCCTACGACATCACCACCGTGCGGCAGCCGATCGCGGAGATGGCGCGCGGTGCGGTCCGGCTGCTGCTGGACCGCATCGGCGACCGCGATCTCCCCGTCCGCAAGGAGCGCTTCCCCAGCGAGCTGGTGGTGCGCGGTTCGACCGCGCGCACCGCGCACCCGGCGGGCTAGCCGGGCCTCTGCCAGACTCGGATGGCGTTGTGCGGCCGGACGTGTCGAGGGGCTGGCGATGACTTTTCCGACTGCGCTGGGCCTGCCGGCCGAGCGGACCGAGCACGTGATCCGCTGCGCCGGGCTCGCTCCTTCGCTGCACAACCGGCAGCCGTGGCGGTTCCGGCTCGCCGAGCACGTCATCGAGGTGCACGCCGATCCGCAGCGGCGGCTGCCGGCCACCGATCCGGAGGACCGCGAGCTGCGGCTGGCGTGCGGGGCGGCGCTGCTGAACCTGCGGCTCGCGCTGGAGCACGAGGGCGTGCGGCCGGTGGTGGATCCGCCGTCGTCGATGAGCGCGCCGACGCTGCTGGCGGAGGTCCGCGACGGCGGCCGGACCGAGCAGGCCCCGGCCGAGCAGGAGCTGCACGACGCGATCCCGCGACGCCGCACCAACCGCCGCCCGTTCCAGGAGACGCCGGTGCCGGGTGCCGACCGGCACGCGCTGGTCAGCGCCGCGCAGCGGGAGCAGGGCTGGTTGCAGGTGCTGGCCCGCACCGAGCTCGACGCCTTCGCCGAGCTCGCGCGGCGAGCGCACCGGATCCAGCTCGACGACGAGCGCTTCCGCGCGGAGCTGGAGCGCTGGACGGGGCGTGCGCGCGAGGTGAGCGAGGGGGTTCCGGCGTCCTCGGCGGGGCCGCGCCCGGAACCGCAGGACCTGTGGGTGATGCGGGACTTCTCGGGCGGCTCGGCACGAGAACGGGTGGCGGGCAAGGATTTCGAGCGCGAGCCGCTGCTGGCGGTGCTGTGCTCGCACCACGACAGCCGCGCCGACGACCTCCGCGCCGGCCAGGCGTTGCAGCGGGTGCTGCTGACGGCGTGCGCGCGCGGCCTGTCGGCTTCGCTGCTGTCGCAGGTCGTGGAGGTGGCCGACACCCGCGACGAGCTGCGCCGGACGCTGGGCGGGTCGCTGCACCCGCAGGCGGTACTGCGCTTCGGCTACGGCTCCCCCGTGCCGGACACGCCGCGCCGCGATCCGGCTGACCTGCTGATGGACTGAGAACGGCGCGGCACCCGGGGTTCTCAGCGGATGCCGCGCCGAGTTCCGCGCACCGCAGGCGTTTCCGCCTGCGCGGGACACGGCCAGCCGTGAGCCTCCCGGGAGTGGTGGGGGGCCGGGAGACTCACGGCTGGTTGCTCAGTAGCGGTAGTGCTCGGGCTTGTACGGGCCTTCGACGTCGACGCCGATGTAGGCGGCCTGCTCCTTGGTGAGCTTGGTCAGCTTCACACCCA
>NZ_FOZX01000007.1 GCF_900116135.1 Saccharopolyspora flava | reverse complement strand
CCCATCGTCGACACCTGGTGGCAAACCGAAACCGGCGCCATCATGATCTCCCCCCTGCCCGGCGTCACCGCCACCAAACCGGGCTCGGCCCAGACCCCGCTGCCCGGTGTCTCGGCCAAGGTCGTCGACGAGCAGGGCGAGGAAGTCGACAGCGGATTGCTGGTCCTGGACAAGCCGTGGCCCTCCATGCTGCGCGGCATCTGGGGCGATCCGGAGCGGTTCAAGGACACCTACTGGTCGCGGTTCGCCGACCAGGGCTTCTACTTCGCTGGCGACGGGGCGAAGCACGACGCCGACGGCGATCTCTGGCTGCTCGGGCGGGTGGACGACGTGATGAACGTGTCGGGGCACCGGATCTCGACGGCCGAGGTCGAGTCCGCGCTGGTGTCGCACCCGAACGTCGCCGAGGCGGCAGTGGTGGGCGCCAGCGACCCGACCACGGGACAGGGCATCGTCGCGTTCGTGATCCTGCGCGGCAGCGCCGGGGATGGGGCAGGTGGCGAGGCGGCGCTCGCCGAGCTGCGCAACCACGTCTCGTCGGAGATCGGACCGATCGCCAAGCCCCGGCAGATCATGGTCGTCCCGGAGCTGCCCAAGACCCGCTCCGGCAAGATCATGCGCCGCCTGCTCCGCGACGTCGCCGAGAACCGGGAAGTCGGCGACGTCACCACCCTGGCCGACTCCTCGGTCATGGACCTCATCTCCCGAGGCCTCAACACGGCTTCCTGACCCCGCCACGCACGGGTGGCCGAGCGGAAAAACCGCCCGGCCACCCGTGTTCTAGCTCCGCACCAACCCGCGCAACCGGGGAGCCGCGAGCAGGGTGATGGCCGCGACGAGCACCGCCGCGCCCATCAGGACCGCGCGCAGCGAGGTGGCTTCGGCCAGCGGTCCTGCCAGGGCGGCGCCGAGGGGCATCAGGCCCCAGGCCAGCACGCGGTGGGCGCTGGTGACGCGTCCCATGAGCGGGCGGGGCGTCAGGCGCTGGCGGTTGGCCGCCGACAGGACGTTCCAGGCGCCCGCGCCGAGTCCCATGACGAGGTAGGCCAGCCATGCCGCCCACTGCGCGGTTCCGACGGCCAGGGTCGCGATCCCCGCCGCCAGCACAATCAGGGCGGTGATCATGACCGGTCCGCTCCCCCACCGCTGGGACGCGCGGGACGCGAGCGGTGCGGCGGCGAGCGTGCCGACGGCGGTACAGACGAGGAGCGTGGGCACCGACGCCGCGGGCAGGTGCAGCGATTCGATCGCGTGCAGGAAGGCGACGGCGTTGACCCCGCTGGTGACCAGCGCGGTCAGCCCGACCACGCCCACCACGGTCCGCAGCGAGGGCTGGTGCACGAGGAACCGCAACCCTTCGAACACCTCCGTGCGCAGATCGGTCGGTTCGCGCGGAACCGGTCCGTGGGCGGTCACCGCCGAGGCCAGGATCGCCGCGGCGGCGAAGGCGAAACCCACTGCCAGGAAGCAGAATTCCGGCCGCCAGGCGAACAGCCCGGCCGCAGCCAGGGGACCCGCGATCTCGACACCCGTGGTCTCGGTGCTGACCACGCGCCCGTTGGCCCGCTCCAGGTCCGTCCCGGCGAGGGTGACCAGCAGCGTCTGGCCCGCCGAGTCGGAGAACGTCTCCGCGCTGCTGAGCAGGAACGCGCATCCGGCCAGCACCGCCACCCCGGCGGCACCGGCCGCGATCAGCGCGGCCAGCGCCGGGGTGAGCGCGGCCCGCATCACGAGGCTGCCGATCAGCACCGCGCGCGGCGGCCAGCGATCCACCAGGGCCCCGGCGGGCAGGGCCACCAGCAGCCACGGCAGGACGGAGGCGACCGCCACCACCGACACGGACACGGGATCGCGCGTGCTCACGGCGGTGAACAGCGGCAACGCCGCCGTGAGCACCCCGTCGCCGACCGAGGACGCGCCCCAGGCCGCCAGCAGTCGTCGGAACGAGTCGGTGCGCACTCCCGCGTCTGGAATCCCCACGACGGCCGACCCTGGCAGACCGAACGGTGCGTTCAGACCGCCACTCGGCTGGAGGCGCCCATGATCCGGTCGAAGAACGCCGCCAGCTCGTCGGTGTCCTCCAGCGGCAGCACGTGGGAGACGTAGTGGTCGGGGCGGACGACGACGAGGGCGCCGTCGCGGTCGATGCCGCGGGCGTCGAAGACGTCGTCAGCCGGGTCGGTGGCGTAGACCTTCTCGTAGTCGACGCACTGGTACGGGCCGACCTTCGGCAGGAAGGCGCGCGGGACCGAGCCGAGGTCGAACTCGGCGTGGTCCTGCTGGTAGATCACCTTCACGTCGAACCAGGCGTCCACGTCGAGTCCCTCGGGCGTGTGGGCCACCACCGGCGACTGCGGCGAGGTGATGATCCACTCGGCGAAATCAGCTGTCCGAGAAGGACTTCCGGGAGCGGGTCGGTCGGCGAAGACGTAGATCCGCCAGCGGCCGTCGGCCCGGTGGTGGTGTCCGAGGTGCACCGGGTTCGCGTCGCACACCCGGATGACCGGGTGGGACTTGAAGCGCTTGCCGATCGGGAACCCGGAAGCCCGGCCCTGGTGCGCGGTCTCGCCGGTGATCAGCGACGGCTCGTAGCGCGTCATCAGCCCGGCCGGGAACTCGGCGGTCTTGACGTAGAAGTCCGCCAGGGCCGTCGGATCGCCCAGTTCCTCCGGTTTGGCGGCCATCATGCTCGACCACTCGCGGTCGAAGTCGATCAGGTTCTGGGCGATGACCTGCCGCTCGGCCGAGTAGGTGTCCAGCAGCGACTCCGGGGCGCGGCCGTCGAGGACGTGCCCCAGCTTCCAGGCGATGTTCCAGCCGTCCTGGATGGACACGTTCATGCCCTGGCCGGCCTTGGCGCTGTGGGTGTGGCAGGCGTCGCCGGTGATGAACACCCGCGGCGTGCGGGTGCCCACCAGCTCGGCCGGGACGTCGTCGAACTTGTCGGCCAGCCGGTGCCCGACCTCGTAGACGCTGCGCCAGCCCACGTGCTTCACGGTCAGCGTGTAGGGGTGCAGGATGCGGTTGGCGCGGGCCTCCACCTCCTCCTGCGTGGTCTCGCGGACCTTGCCGTGGTCGTCGGCGGAGACCTCGCCGAGGTCGACGTACATCCGGAACAGGTGGTTGCCCTCGCGCGGGATGTGCAGGATGCTGCCGCCGTCGTGGGACTGGATGGCGCACTTGGTGCGGATGTCGGGGAAGTCGGTCTCGGCCAGCACGTCCATCACGCCCCAGGCGTGATTGGCCTGGTCGCCGACCAGTTCCCGGCCGATCGCCTCGCGCACCCGGCTGCGCGCCCCGTCGCAGCCGATCACGTACTTCGCGCGAACGGTCCGCTGCTCGCCCTCGCGCCGCAGCGCGACGGCGACCGGGTGCTCGCCCCGCTCGGCGACGTCGAGGGTGACGAACTCCCAGCCGTAGTCCGGTTCCAGGCGGGCGGGCGCGTTGCGGGCGGCCTCGGCGAAGTAGTCGAGCACCCGGGCCTGGTTGACGATCAGGTGCGGGAACTCGCTGATCCCCGTCGGGTCGTCGGGGGCGCGGGAGGTCCGGACGATGTTCTCCGGGTGCTCGGGATCGGGCCCCCAGAAGCACATCTCGGTGATCCGGTAGGCCTCCTCGATGATCCGGTTGGCGAACCCGAACGCCTGGAAGGTCTCCACGCTGCGCGCCTGGATGCCGTCGGCCTGCCCGATCTCCAGCCGCCCGCCGCGGCGTTCGACCACGCGGGTGACGATGTTCGGGAACTGGGCGAGCTGCGCGGCGGCGATCATGCCGGCGGGGCCGCTGCCCACGATGAGCACGTCGACCTCGTCGGGGAGCTCCGCCGGGCGGTCGATGCCGGTCCCGGCGGCCGGTTGGACGCGGGGATCACCGGAGACGTAGCCGTGGTGGTGGAACTGCACGATTGCTCCTCACGTCATCGTGAGCTCTGCAGTGGACGGTTTTAGCCATAATTGACCGAACAAAACGGACTTCGATCATGGACAGTTTTGGCTAAAACCGTCACCTCAGAGCGAAGACCCCAACTTGAAGCCCTGCTCCTCGTCTCCCTTGCGGGTGTAGGAGAAGCCGTCGGCCCCGACGGTGACGGCCATTTCGCTGCTGTCGGTGCGCTCCTCGAGCGGCTGCGGGTTGCCGTCGAGGTCCAGGACCGGGGAGGCCTCGGTGTACCAGGACGGCACCACCGGGTTGCCCCACCAGTCGCGGCGCTGGTTGTCGTGGACGTCCCAGGTCACCGTCGGGTTGTCCGGGTCGCCGGTGTAGTAGTCCTGGGTGTAGATCTCCACCCGGTGCCCGTCGGGGTCGCGGATGTAGAGGTAGAAGGCGTTGGACACGCCGTGCCTGCCGGGCCCGCGCTCGATGACGTCCGACATGCGCAGGGCGCCGAGCTTGTCGCAGATCGACAGCACGTTGTGCTTCTCGTGCGTGGCGAAGGCGATGTGGTGCAGCCGGGGTCCGTCACCCCCGGTCAGGGCGGTGTCGTGCACGGTGTCCTTGCGCCGCAGCCACGCCGCGTAGGTGGTGCCCTCGTCGTCGCAGATGTCCTCGGTGACCCGGAAACCCAAGTCCTCCAGGTATTCCCGGCCCTTGGGCACGTCGGGGGTGACCTGGTTGAAGTGATCCAGCCGCACCAGCGCGCCCGGGGTGTGGAGGTCGTAGCGCCACGCCAGCCGCTCGACGTGCTCGACCTCGTAGAAGAACTCGTACGGGAAGCCGAGCGGGTCGGTCACCCGGACGGAATCCCCGATGCCCTTGACGAAGCCCTCCTTGCGGCGTTCGGTGCGGCAGCCGCGCGCGGCGAACCACTCCTCGGCCCGGTCGACGTCCTCGGGCGTGCGCACCCGGTAGGCGAAGGCCGCCGCCGCGGCCACCGGCCCCTTGCGCAGGACGAGGTTGTGGTGGATGAACTCCTCGAGGGTCCGCAGGTGGATCGTCTCGTCGTCCTCCTCGGTGACGACCAGACCGAGCACGTCGACGTAGAACTCCCGCGCCCTGGCCAGGTCGGTGACGACCAGGTCCAGGTAGGCGCAGCGCACGATGTCCGGAGGGGTGGTGGCACTCATCGTTGAGAGCTCCTTCGCATGCGTGGGGCGTCAGGCACCGAACTTCGGGGTGTGCACGGGGGCCAGCGAGATGTGCATCGCCTGCTGGTCGGAGTAGAAGTCCAGCGACCGGTACCCGCCCTCGTGGCCCAGGCCGGAGGCCTTGACACCGCCGAACGGGGTGCGCAGGTCGCGGACGTTGTGCGAGTTCAGCCAGACCATGCCGGCGTCGATGCGCTGCCCGACGTTGTGCGCGCGTTCCAGGTTCGAGGTCCACACGTACGCCGCGAGCCCGTACTTGACGTCGTTGGCCAGCCGCACGGCCTCCTCGTCGCTGTCGAACGGGGTGATCGCCACGACCGGGCCGAAGATCTCCTCCTGGAAGATCCGCGCCGTGGGCGGCACGTCGATGAACACCGTGGGCTGCACGTAGTTGCCCGATTCCAGGCCCTCGGGCCGCCCGCCCCCGGCGGCGAGGGTCGCCTCGGTCTTGCCGATCTCGATGTACTCGGTGACCTTCGCGTGGTGCTCCGGGTGCACCAGCGCGCCGACCTCGGTGGCCGGGTCGTGCGGGTCGCCGACCTTGACGTTCTTCGCGCGCTCGACGTAACGGCGCACGAACTCGTCGTAGATCGGCCGCTCCACCAGGATTCGGCTGCCCGCGGTGCAGCGCTCGCCGTTGAGCGAGAACACCCCGAACACCGTCGAGTCGATCGCCGCGTCCAAGTCGGCGTCGGCGAACACCACGGCCGGGCTCTTGCCGCCGAGCTCCATCGACAGGCCCTTGAGCGTCGGCGCGGCGTTGGCGAAGATCAGGCTGCCGGTGGCGGATTCGCCGGTGAACGAGATCAGCCGCACGTCGCGGTGCTTGACCAGCGCGTCCCCGGCTTCCTCGCCGATGCCGTTGACGATGTTGAACACCCCGTCGGGCACTCCGGCCTCGCGGAAGATCTCCGGCCACAGCCCCGCCGACAGCGGCGTGAACTCGGCCGGCTTGAGCACCACCGTGCACCCGGAGGCCAAGGCGGGGGCCAACTTCCAGCTCTCCAGCATGAACGGCGTGTTCCACGGCGTGATCAGCCCGGCCACGCCCTTGGGCTTGCGGTTGACGTAGTTGACCTGCTTGCCGGGCACCTTGTAGGTGTCATCGGCCTGGGCGACGATGAGGTCGGCGAAGAACCGGAAGTTCTCGGCCGCCCGCTTCGCCTGCCCGAGCGCCTGGGTGATCGGCAGGCCGGTGTCGAAGGTCTCCAGCTCGGCCAGCCGCTCGTTGCGGGTCTCGACGATGTCGGCGATCCGGTTGAGGATCCGGGCTCGCTCGCGCGGCAGCATCCCCGGCCACGGCCCCTCGTCGAAGGCCTTCTTGGCGACCGCGACCGCCCGGTCGATGTCGGCCTGCTTGCCCGCCGAGGCCTCCAGGTAGTTCTGGTTGGACACCGGGTCGAGGACTTCGAAGGTGTCGCCGTCGAGGCTGTCGACGAACTCGCCGCCGATGTAGTGCTGGATGCGCTTGGGCAGGTTCTCCGGAACGTGCTGCATGAGTTCAGTTCCCTCCAGAGATCGTGTCGGTGTCCTCGACCGGCGATAGGTGCTCGGCGCCCTCGGCCAGCAGCGCGCGGATCTTGTCCTTGCCGGCGTCGGTCGGCGTGATCAGCGGCGGCCGCACGTGCCCGGAACGGATCAGGCCGCGCTCGGAGAGCACCCACTTGACCGGTGCCGGGTTGGTCTCCACGAAGATCAGGTCGACCAGCGGGTGCAGGCCGTAGTGGATGTCGAGCGCCTCGTCCATCCGCCCGGCGTGGAACGCCTCGTACATCCTCTTCGTGGCCGCGGGCGCGATGTTGGCGGTGGCGCTGACGAACCCGGTGCCGCCGAGCGCCAGCAGCGGCAGGCACAGCAGCTCGATCCCGGACCACACCAGCAGGTCCCGGCCCGCCGCCTTGATGACGCGGGAGAAGTGCTCGAAGTCCTTGGTGGTCTCCTTGATGCCCACGAAGTTCGGCACGTCCCGGTGCAGCCGGGCGACCGTCTCCGGGGCGATCTCCACCGCGGTCCGGCTCGGCACGTTATAGGCGATGATCGGCAGGTCCGGGTACTCCTCGGCCACCGTCTTGTACCAGACGTAGAGCGCATCCTGGGTGGGCCGCGCGTAGTAGGGCGTGATGATCAGCGCCGCGTCCACGCCCGCGTCGTGCGCGGCGCCGGTGAGCGCGATCGTCTCGTCGAGCTTCGCCGAGCCGGTGCCCGGCACGACCGGGGCGCGGCCGTCGACGGTCTTGACCACGGTGCGGATGGCCTCGGCCCGCTCGTCGACGGTCTGCGCGCTGGGCTCCCCGGTGGAGCCGCCGATCGAGACCCCGTCGGAGCCCTGCTTGAGCTGCCAGTTCACCAGATTCGCCAGGGACGCGTGGTCCACCGCGCCGTCGTCGGTGAACGGCGTGATCACCGGCGCGATCGATCCGGTCAACGCCTCGGGGCGAGTACGCCAGTTGCTCATCGTCGCTGTACCGCCTCTCCGCGATTTTCAGTGGTGGTCCCGCCTCGAGGAATCCCTGCGGTCGCCGAGGTTTCTTGTGGCTGAGTCGCGTCACGTTCCCCTGAGGTGCGGTTGAGTGGAACTGCAGTTGGTGCACCGTGGTTCATTGAGACCCTTCCTCGGCTCGCTCGGCTTCGTAGCGGCGGCGCCATTCGCCGGACAGCGGGTAGAGCCCGTCGACCGCCGCGCCTTCGGCGACGCGGGCGGCGATCCACTCCTCCTCGGCCTCCTGCTCGATCGCGGCGTCGAGGATCTGATCGAGCAGCGGCGGCGGGATGACCAGCACCCCGTCGTCGTCGCCGACGATGACGTCGCCCGGCTGCACGGTGGCTCCGCCGCAGGCCACGGTGATGTCGTTGTCCCAGGGCACGTGCTTGCGGCCGAGCACCGCCGGGTGCGGGCCGTTCGAGAACGTCGGGATCTCCAGCTCGGCGACGGCGCTGTAATCGCGCACTCCCCCGTCGGTGACGATGCCGGTGGCGCCCTGGACCTGCGCGCGCAGCGCGAGGATGTCGCCGACGGTGCCGCTGCCACGCTCGCCGCGCGCCTCGACGACCAGCACGTCACCGGGCCCGAGGGAGTCGAAGGTGCGCTTCTGCGCGTTGTACCCGCCGCCGTGGCTGCGGAACAGGTCCTCGCGGCCGGGCACGAACCGCAGCGTGCGGGCGCGGCCGATGAGCTTGCTGCCCGGCTTGTTGGTGCGCACGCCGTCGATGGACAGCTCGTTGTAGCCGTGCTTGCGCAGCTGCGCCGACAGCGTCGCGACCGCGACCTTCTCCAGCTTGGCCCGGATCTCGTCGGTGAGCTCGAACGGTTCCGGGAGTCCCGCCGCCTCGCGGCTGCCCCAGGCCTCGGCGCGCTGGTGGTCGTCGACGGCCGGCTGCGCGCTGAACTCCGGCAGCGGCTCGGCACCTTCGGTGACTCTCGTGCGTAGCCGGCCGGTGCTGCGTCCGCTGCCGGGCTCGTCCACCTCGACCTCGACCACGTCACCGGGCCCGACCACCGAGGATCCCGCCGGGGTGCCGGTGAGCACGACGTCGCCGGGTTCGAGGGTGATCAGCTGGGAGAGGTCCGAGACGAGCTCGGCGAACGGGAACACCACGGTGCCCGAGCTGTCGTCCTGGACCTGCTCGCCGTTGACCCAGGTCCGCACCCGCAGTCCCGCCGGGTCGAGCTCGGCGGCCGGGAGCAGTTCGGGGCCCAGCGGGGTGAACCCGTCGCCGCCCTTGGAACGAAGGTTGGAGCCCTTGTCGGCGGCGCGCAGGTCGTAGACGCCGAGGTCGTTGGCGGCGGTGACGGCCGAGACGTGCGCCCAGGCGTCCTCCCGGGACACCCGCCGCGCGGTGCGCCCGATGACCAGCGCGATCTCGCCCTCGAACGCCAGCAGCTCGACTCCCGGCGGGCGCTCCACGCTGCCGCCGTCGGCGGCCAGCGAGGTGACGGGCTTGAGGAAGTAGGACGGCTTGGCGGGCGCACGTCCCCGCTGGGCGATGCGGGACGGGTAGTTGAGGTGCAGCGCGATGACCTTGCCCGGCCGCCCGACGAGCGGGTGGTGTGCGAGGCCGTCAGCCGGAGAACGAACGGCATCGGTCGTCATGACGCAGGATCGTATATGATGCCGTATGCGATCACAACGGGATGACCACCGCGCTTCGCCGGAGCAGATCACCCGTCCGGCAGAATGAGCCGCCACGTCACCGAAACGGGGAACCATGACCAGCGACGCACCGGCCGCCACCAGCAAGTCCCAGCAGGCTTACGAGTGGCTCCGCGACCGGATCGTCTCGCACCGCTTCACCCCCGGCTACCGGCTCGTGCTCAGCCAGCTCGCCGCCGAGCTGGGCGTGAGCACCGTGCCGGTCCGCGAGGCCATCCGCAGGCTGGAGGCCGAGGGGCTGGTCACCTACGAGAAGAACGTCGGAGCGCAGGTCGCCCTGGTCGACGAGGACGAGTACGTGACCACGATGCAGACCCTCGCGGTCGTCGAGGGCGCCGCGACGGGTTTCTCCGCACCCCTGCTCACCGCGGCCGATCTGGCCAAGGCGCGCGCCATCAACGGCCGGATGCGCGACACCCTCGAGCACTTCGACCCGCGCCGGTTCACCGAGCTCAACGAGGAGTTCCACTCGGCGCTGTTCCTGCACTGCCCCAACGCCCACCTCATCGACCTGGTGCACCGCGGCTGGGGCCGGCTGCGGATGCTGCGCAACTCCACCTTCAGCTTCGTCCCCGGCCGCGCGGTCCAGTCCGTAGCCGAGCACGACGCCCTGATCGACCTCATCGAATCCGGCGCCGACCCCCTCGACATCGAGCTCGCCGCCCGCCGCCACCGCACAGCCACCCTCGACGCCTTCCTCGCCTACCAGCACTCCCAGGGCTGAAACCCGGAGTCTTCGACGGGTCAGGTGAGGTGCGTTCGTGGGCAGGGGACAGTTTTAGTGAAAACTGTCCGGACATTTCAGACACCACACCCCGACAGTTTTCACTAAAACTGTCCCCTGGTGAGCAACGAACCCCACCGGACCACGCGCCCCGTCCCGACGCGCCGGAGGCGTCGGAGGGGCGCGAGGAACGTTCCGCTGGGTCAGGCGTACTGGACGGGGAGGTCTTTGATGCCGTTGAGCCAGCCTGAGCGGAGGCGTTGGGGTTCTCCCGTGCGGTGCAGGTCGGGGGCCATGTCGGCGACGGCGTCGAAGATCTGGCGGACTTCCATGCGGGCGAGGTTGGCGCCGATGCAGTAGTGGGCGCCGTGGCCGCCGAAGGCCAAGTGCGGGTTGGGGTCTCGGGTGATGTCGAAGGTGAACGGGTCGGTGAAGACCTCGTCGTCGTGGTTGGCGCTGGCGTAGAACAACCCCACGCGCTGACCGCGCTTGATCTCCACGCCGCCCACCTCGACGTCCTCCAAGGCGGTGCGCTGGAAGGAGGTGACCGGGGTGGCCCAGCGGATCACCTCGTCCATCATCGTCGCCGGGCGCTCCCGCTTCCACAGCTCCCACTGCTCGGGGTGCTCGAAGAAGGCGTTCATGCCGTGCGAGGTGGCGTTGCGGGTGGTCTCGTTGCCCGCGACGGCCAGGGCGATGACGAAGAAGCCGAACTCGTCGTCGGTGAGCCCGCGCCCGTCGACGTCGGCGTTGACGAGCTTGGTGACGATGTCGTCGCGCGGGTTCTCGCGCCGCTCGGCGGCCAGACCCATCGAGTACATGAGCACTTCGGCGGCCGCGGCCACGGGATCGTTGTCCTCGCGGGCCAGGTCCGGGTCTTCGGCGCCGGTCATCTGGTTGGTCCAGTCGAAGATCTTGCGGCGGTCCTCGGCGGGGATGCCGAGCATGTCGCCGATGACCTCCAGCGGGAACTGCGAGGCGATCTGGTCGACGAAGTTGCCGCCACCGGTGTCGACGGCCTCGCGGACGATCCGGCGCGCCCGCTCCTCCAGCGCCTCCTCCAGAGCACCGATGGCGCGCGGGGTGAAACCCCGGCTGATGATCTTGCGGAGCTGGGTGTGCTCGGGAGCGTCCTGGTTGATGATGACGACCTTGGACGGTTCCACCGATTCGCGGGTGGCGGTCTCCGGGTTGCGGATGATCACGGCGTTCTCGTGGCTGCTGAACACCTTGGTGTTGCGGGAGACCGCGGCGACGTCGGCGTGCTTGGTCAGGGCCCAGTAGCCGGTGCCGGACTCCTCCGACATGCCGGCGCGCGCCTCCGGCGTCTGCTCGACCCAGCAGATCGGCGCGGTCCGGCGCAGGGCGGCGAACTCTTCGTGCGGGATTCCGGCGAGGTTGAGGTCGGGGTCGGTGAAGTCGAAACCTGAGGGCAGCGGATTCGCCATACCCCAGGACCATACAGATTTTGAAAAGTGTATGGAATGGGATACTGCAGGTATGCGCGCGCACGGATGGGCCGGTTCGCCCCCGGCCGACGCCTCGGAGGCGCGTTCCCGGATCCTCACCGCGACCCGGGAACGCCTGGCCGAGGCGGGCACGACCAGCACCGCCGAGGTCGCCGAGCGGGTCGGCATCACCCGCCAGACCGTGTACCGCTACTTCCCCACCACCGAGGGGCTGCTCAACGCGGCGGCGAACCAGGCCGTCGCGGACCTGACCGCCGATCTGGTCGAGCACGTGCGCACCCACCTGGCCGCCACCGGCGGTGACGCGGGCGATGCCGCCGTCGAGGTCGTGGCCTACGTCTTCGAGCACCTGCGCGACGACCCGGCGCTCAACCGACTGCTGGCGCCCGGCCGGATGAGCGGCACCGTCGCGAACCTGACCTCCTCGGCCTCGATCGAGATCGGCCGCGACCTCATCACCGAGTTCGGCATCGACTGGGAGGCCCGGGGCTGGGACTCCCGGCAGCGGCGCGAACTCGTCGAGCACCTGCTGCGCACGCTGCAATCGCTGGTCCTCGACCCCGGCGACCCGCCCCGGTCGGGCCCGGAACTGCGCGCCTACCTGCAGCGCTGGCTCGCCCCGGCGCTGCGCTGATCGTTCAGAGGTGGGCCAGGACCGACTCGACGACCTGGCCGGTCCTGGCGGTGCCGCCGACGTCGGGGGTGAGCAGACCCGCGGCGGTGGTCGCCTCGATGGCCTCGCGAACCCGGGTGGCCTCGTCGGCGAGCCCGAAGTGGTCGAGCATGAGCGCGGCGCTGCCGATCGCACCGATCGGGTTGGCCAGGCCCTGACCTGCGATGTCGGGGGCCGAGCCGTGGACCGGCTCGAACATCGACGGGAACCGGCGGTCCGGGTTGAGGTTCGCGCTCGCCGCCAGGCCGAGACTGCCCGCCAGGGCGGAGCCGAGGTCGGAGAGGATGTCGGCGTTGAGGTTCGAGGCCACCACGACCGACAGGTCTTCGGGGTGCAGCACGAACTTCGCCGACATCGCGTCGACCAGCACGCTCTCGGTCTCCACGTCCGGGTAGTCGGCGGCCACCCGCTGGAAGACCTCGTCCCACAGCACCATCCCGTACTGCTGGGCGTTGCTCTTGGTGACCGAGGAGACCTTCTTGCGGTCGCGCTGCCGGGCGAGGTCGAAGGCGAAGCGCATGATGCGCTCGCAGCCCTTCTCGGTGAACAGCGAGGTCTGCAGCGCCATCTCGTTGCCGGGCCCGCGACCGGCGAGGTTGCGCCCGCCCAGGCCCGCGTACTCGCCCTCGCTGTTCTCGCGCACCACGACCCAGTCCAGCGGGGTGTCGTCGGCCTTGCGCAGCGGCGAGGTGATGCCCGGGTGGAAGTGCACGGGACGCACGTTGGCCCACTGGTCGAAGTTTGGCAGATCCGCAGCCGCAGCCCCCACAGGCTGATGTGGTCGGGCACCGACGGCCAGCCGACGGCCCCGAAGTACAGGGCGTCGAAGTCCCGCAGCGTCTCCAGCCCGTCCTCGGCCATCATGCGGCCGGTCTTCTCGTAATACCCGCAGCCCCAGGGGAATTCGGTCCACTCGAAGGCAAACCGCCCGCCCGAGCCGGCCGCCAGCGCGTCCAGCACGGCCCGCCCGGCGGCCACGACCTCGGTGCCCACGCCGTCGGCGGGGATGGCGGCGATGGAGAAGGTGCGCTGCTCGGACATCGGGTCCCTCCCTGCGGCGGCCGGGTGCTCTCCCCCGAGTCAAGCCGTGCGGACACCGCGGGTCCAGAACGGGTGGTGGGCCGGGCGGCGCCGGTCGACACCGCCCGGCCGACCGCCCCGGATCACGGGACGCGGTGACCTGCGGCCTGGAGGAGCCCGTACCACTCCGAGCGGGTCAGGTGGATGTCCGATCCGGCCGCGGCGTCGGTGACGCGCTGCGGGGTGGTGGTACCCAAAACGACCTGCATTCCCGCCGGGTGGCGGGTGATCCAGGCCGTGGCGATGGCCATCGGCGTGACCCCGTACTTGGCCGCGAGCTTGTCCAGCATCGCGTTGAGGTCCGGGTACTCCGCGTCACCGAGGAACACCCCGCCCTGCCCGCCGCCCTTCTGGAACGGCGACCACGCCTGCAGCGTGATCCGGTTGATGCGCGAGTACTCGACGAGGCCACCGCCGTCGCGGGTCACCGCGTCGTCCTCGGCCATGTTCGCCGCCACGCCCTGGGCGACGATCGTCGAGTGCGTCACCGACAGCTGCACCTGGTTGGTCACGATGGGCTGGCGCACGGCGGTCTTGAGCAGGTCGATCTGGCGCGGCGTGTAGTTGGAGACACCGAAACCGCGCACCTTGCCGGAGGATTCGAGCTCGTCGAAGGCCCGCGCCACCTCCTCCGGCTCGATCAGCGCGTCGGGGCGGTGCAGCAGCAGCACGTCGATGCGGTCGGTGCCCAGCGCGCGCAGCGACTCCTCCACCGACGACACGATGTGCTCGTAGGAGGAGTCGTAGTGCCAGTGCTCGCCGTCGACGATGCTGGTCTTGGTCTGCAGCGTGATCTCGTCCCGGTCCGCGCTGCTCAGGCCCAGGGCCTCGCTGAAGCGGCGTTCGCAGAAGTGCGTGCCGCCACCCGGGTGCCGGAACCCGTAGAGGTCGGCGTGGTCGAAGAAGTCGATGCCGGCCTCGCGGGCGGTGGTGTAGAGCTCGCGGATCTGCTCATCGGTCTTGTCGGCGATCCGCATCATCCCGGCGACGACGTTCGGGACCTGGGTGCCGGTCGTTCCGAGCGGAACCGTGCGCATGGGTTTCGTCCAATCTCTCAGCGGTGGTGGCCCGGGTCGAGCACCTGCGCGAGGTGCTGTCCGGGGCGGGTGGGGTCGAGCTGGTCAACCTGCCTGGCGCAGGAGAAGCCGTCGGTGAGCACCGTGGCATCGGAACCGGATTCGCGCAGGGCAGGGGCCAGCGCGTTCTCGGCGACCTGCATGCTCACCTCGTAGTGCTCGGCTTCGAAGCCGAAGTTGCCCGCCACGCCGCAGCACCCGGTCGCGTCGACGATCTCCTCGACCCCGGCGGCCCGCAGCGCCGTGCGCTGGGCGGCGGCGCCGAACACCGAGTGCTCGTGGCAGTGCGTCTGCAGCACGGCCTTCCGCGGTGGTCGCGCCGGGGACGGCGTCCAGCCCGCCGAGACGCGGTCGGCGACGTGGGTGGCGAAGCTGCGCACGCGCGTGGCCACCCTGCGGGCCTGGTCGGTGTGGACGAGTTCGGGCAGGTCCTTGCGCAGCGCGGCCGCGCAGCTGGGTTCGACGACGACGATCGGCCGGTCGGTGCCGTCGTCGAGCGCCCGGGCCGCGTGGGCGAGCTTGCGCTTGGCGGTGCTCAGCTGACCGGTGGAGATCCAGGTCAGGCCGCAGCAGGCGTCGGCCGAGCAGGCCACCAACTCGCCCGCATCGCCCAGCACCCGGGAGGCGGCACCGGCCACTTCGGGCCGGAAACCCCGGGTGAAGGTGTCGACGAACAGCACCACCGAGCCCTCGGCCCCGGCGTCGGCGACCTCCTTCCGCCACTCCCCCGCGTCGGCGAAGCGCGGCAGGGCGCGTTTCGTGGTGAGCCCGCCGGCGGCCGAGATCGCCTTGCCCAGTCGACTCGCCAGCACGGCGTTGACCACGCCGGACACCCTGCCGGTGACCTTGAGCCAGCGCGGCAGCCAGCCCAGCGAGTAGTGCGAACGGGGGCGCAGGCGCCGGCGGTAGTAGTGGTCGTAGAACTCCGACTTGTAGGTCGCCATGTCGACCCCGGCCGGGCAGTCGGTGGCGCAGGCCTTGCACGACAGGCACAGGTCCAGCACCTCCCGCGCCTCCTCGGACTTCCAGCCCTCCTCGACGGTGCGGGCGCCGCGCACGACTTCCTGCAGGACGCGGGCGCGCCCGCGCGTGGAGTCCTTCTCGTCGCGGGTGGCGCGGTAGCTCGGGCACATCACCCCACCGCCGTCGGCCCGGCAGCGGCCGACGCCGATGCAGCCCTGCACCGCGTGCACCCACGGGTCGCGGCCGGAGGTCGGGCTCAGCTCGAAGCTGGTGCGCCACTCCCGCTCGGGCACCCCGGCCAGCGCGAGGTGGGCGTCGATCGGGTCGGGGTCGGTCATGGAGCCGGGGTTGAGGATGCCGACGGTGTCCCAGATGCGGCGGGACTCGGCGAAGGCGGCCATCACCTCCGGCGAGTACATGATCGCCAGCATCTCCGACCGCGCGCGGCCGTCGCCGTGCTCGCCGGACAGCGACCCGCCGTGGTGGACGACGAGTTCGGCGGCCTGGCGGGTGAACTCGCGGAACACCGCCCGGCCCTGCTCGGTGCGCAGGTCGTAGGTGATGCGGATGTGCATGCACCCGGCCCCGAAGTGCCCGTACATGACACCGGTGAGCCCGTGCGAGTCGAGCAGCTCGCGCAGGTCGGCGAGGTAGTCGGCCAGCCGCTC
The DNA here is from genome assembly GCF_900116135.1 of Saccharopolyspora flava. Lineage (GTDB taxonomy): Bacteria > Actinomycetota > Actinomycetes > Mycobacteriales > Pseudonocardiaceae > Saccharopolyspora > Saccharopolyspora flava. The sequence goes on along the minus strand of NZ_FOZX01000007.1, from coordinate 311,076 downwards.
GGGCGCCACGGCCGCGTCCTCCCAGCCGGGCCAGGACTCGCCGCCGGAGGCCAGCCGGGAGGACAGGCCCGCGCCGTCCTCGCGGACCCGCCACAGCGAGGCGCGTTCGGCGGGGTCGGCGGCCTTGCGGCCCTGCACGAGACGGCCGTTGTCACCGAGCCGTTCCAGCAGCCGGTCGGCCTGGGCGCTGACCGACTCCGGGTCGTCGCCGTCGAGGTCGACGAACAGCCACGCCTGCCCGTCGGGCAGTCCCAGCACGGCGTCGGGACCGCGCCGGTGGCGCATGGTGGCCACGATCGCGGCGTCGGTGCCCTCGACCGCCGCCGGGGAGAACTCCAGGATCGTGGTGACGTCACGCGCCGCGTCGACGACGTCGCGGTAGCCGAGGCAGACCAACAACGCGCTGGCCGGTTTCGGCACCAGCTTCATGCGCGCCCCGACCACCACCGCCCACGTCCCCTCGGAACCCACGACGGCCCGCGCGATGTTGAACTTGCGCTCGGGCAGCAGGTTTTCGAGGTGGTAGCCCGACACCTGGCGGGGAATGCGGCCGAGTTCGAGCCGCAGCGCGCTCAAGTGCTCCTGCGCCAGGCGCGTCAGCGACGCGGTCAGCTCCTCGGCTCGCGCGGCCGAGGCCGCGTCGGCGGGGTCGGTGGCGCGCAGCTCGGTCTCGGTGGCGGTCAGCCGCGCGCCGTCGGAGGTCACCAGGTCGATCTCGGCGACGTGGTCGGAGGTCCGGCCGTAGCGCACGGAGTGGTTGCCGCACGCGTCGTTGCCGATCGCCCCGCCGACGGTGGCCCGGTTCTTCGACGACGGGTCGGGCGCGAACGTCCGCCGCCCCTCGGTGGCGCGTTCCACGGCGGCCGACAGGTCGGCGAGCACCACACCGGGTTCGACGTCGACGGTCGCGGCCTCCTCGTCGATGGCCCGCACCCGGTTCATGTACCGCGAGAAGTCCAGCACCAGACCGGGGCCCACGGCGTTGCCCGCCATCGACGTGCCACCACCCCGAGCGATGATCGGCGTCCCGGTCTCGCGGCACACCCGCACGGCGGCCACGACGTCGTCGGGACTGCGCGGGAACACCACGGCCACGGGCACGACGCGGTAGTTGGACGCGTCGTAGGCGTACTCGGCACGCCGTCGCGTCGAGGCGTCGGCCTGCACCCCCACTTCGGCGAGCGCACGGAGCAGCGAGGTCGAATCCACGGCGGTCTCGATCATGACCCGGGATTCTCCCTCCCCCAACGCCCCCAGCCCACCCCAACACACACCCGCGTGTCGGAGCGACGACAGTTTTCATGAAAACTTCCCCACCCCACGAACAGGACAGTTTTCATGAAAACTTCCCTCACCCCGAGGGAAACCGAGGGTTTTGGGAGCCTCTGTCCCGTTTCGAGAGGACAGTTTTCATGAAAACCTCCCGTCGTGATCAACAGGACAGTTTTCATGAAAACTGTCCCACCCCCGGTCACGGGGAGTCGCCGACGAGCGGATCGGGGCCGGCTCCGGGTGGGAGTCGGCCCCGATTCGGTGGGTGAGGTCAGGTCGTCGCGGGTTCTTTCTCGGGTTCTTCCGCACGCGGCTCGTCGACCACCAGCGGGGGTTGGGAGTTGTTGGTGCCGAAGTCCTCTCGGAGCCACTTGGCCAGGGAGAGGGCGACGAGGATCAGGACGAAGATGAGTGGGAAGGCGGTGATGATGGACAGGGTTTGCAGCGCTTCCAGGCCGCCGGTGTACATCAGGATCACCGAGACCGCGGCGAGCACGATCGCCCAGAACACGCGGTGCCAGCGGGCCGGTTCGGCGTCCTGCGGCAGGTCCTTCGAGGCGGTGGCGGCCATCGTGTAGGCCGAGGAGTCCAGGGTCGTGGCCAGGAAGACCACCATCAGCAGCAGGAACGCCACCACGGCGATCGAGCCGAGCGGCAGGTGGGCCAGGGTGGCGATGATGCCGGCCGTGTCGCCCTGGTTCTGCACGATGTCGGCCACCGGTACGATCTTGTTGATCTCCATCCACAGCGACGTGTTGCCCAGCAGCATGAACGCCAGCCAGCACCCGGCGCTGCCGGCCAGGCACATCGCGCCGATCATGCCGCGGATCGTGCGCCCCTTGGAGATCTTCGCGGTGAACAGGCCGACGAACGGGGCGTAGGCGATCCACCAGCCCCAGTAGAAGATCGTCCAGGTCTCCTCGAAGCCCGACTGGCCCACCGGGTCGGTGTAGAAGCTCATCTCGACGAAGTTCTGCAGCAGGATGCCGAAGCTCTGGGTGAAGGTGTCGACGAGGAACACCGTCGGGCCCACCACCAGGATGAACACGCCCAGCGCGAGCGCCAGCCACACGTTGACGTCGGCGAGGCGCTTGAGCCCCTTCTGCATGCCCAGGAACACGCTCACGCCGAACAGCGCCGTCCACACCAGGACGATGCCGATGTTGAGCGGGGTGCCCTTCTCCAGCGGGGTCATCGCGGCGATGCCCTCGGACACCAGCGGGACCTCCAGGCCCAGCGAGGTTCCCGCGGCGCCGATCAGGCCGAAGATGAACAGCACGTCGATGAGCCGGCCCAGCCAGCCGTCGGCCCGGTCACCGATGATCCCGCGGCAGGCGTCGCTGAGCCGCAGGGTCCGCTGCTTGCGCACGTGGTAGACGTAGGCCAGGGCCAGCGCCGGTAAGCAGAACAGGCCCCACGCGGTGAAACCCCAGTGGAACAGCGGGTAGGTCGCGGCCCAGTCGGCGGCCTCGACGCTGCGGGGCTGGAGGTGCCTCGGCGGATCGACGTAGTAGTAGGACCACTCGATCACGCCCCAGTAGATGATCCCGCCGCCGATGCCGGAGGTGAAGATCATGGCCAGCCAGCTGTGCGTGGAGAACTCTGGTTTGTCGTCGCGTCCGCCGAACTTCACCCGGCCGTAGCGGCTCAGCGCCAGCCACCCGAGGAAGGCCGCGACCGCGGCGGCGAACCAGAGATACACCCATCCGAACTTCCCGGTGAGCACGCTGAGCAGGGCGTCGAGGGCCTGCTGACCGCGTTCCGGGGCGATCATCACCGGAACGCAGATGGCGGCCACGAGCAGCACCGAGAAACCGAAGATCCGTCTGTCGATCCGAACTTTTCCGCCTGTCGCAGGGATGACGGAAGCACCTCCACAGTGTCGGGGCCGGTTCGCGCCGGCCGTGCGGCGTCACGTCGGCGTCCGCGCCGCAGCGGCCCGCGGTGTTGTCCGCGGCCGGGCAGCGGAGCCGATTGCGTTGCGATTCTACTGATGAGTCAGTTGCGCAACGGCGTACACCTTGAAGCCACCTCCGGCGATCGTCAAGAGCCGAACCACATATCCCCAGGTAAATAGCCACTTATCGCCTGCCGTCGTCGGGCTGCCTCCCCCGAGGTGGCGTTGCGATGACCCCCGACCGTTGCGATTGTCGCAATGCACTGTTAGCGTGTGGCTCGTGGAGGACACGGAGTCGGCGCTGCGCGACCGAGTGCGCGAGGTGCTGCGAGCGCACCCGGGCAGCCAGCGGGCGTTCGCCGAGCAGATCGGCCTGGACGCCACCAAGCTGTCCAAGTCGCTGGCCGGCACCCGGCGCTTCACCCCCGCCGAGCTCACCCGCATCGCCGAGACCGGCAACGTGACGGTGAACTGGCTGATCAACGGCAGCGACGAGGCCGAAACGGTCGCCGCCGCACCGCAGCGCTCCGCCGTGCTCTCCCGCACCGGCGACGCGCAGGAAGCCGGACGGCACCAGCAGATCCTCGACGCCGCCTGGCACCTCATCGCCGAGCGCGGCTACCACGCCGTGCGCGTCTCCGACGTCGCCCAGCAGTGCGGCGTCAGCGCCGCCACCATCCACTACCACTTCCCCGGTCGCGACGACCTGCTCACCGAGGCGCTGCGGCACTCGGTGCGGCAGGCCTTCGACCGGCAGGTCGCCGAGCTGCACAGCATCGACGACGCCCACGAGCGCCTGCTGCGGCTCGTCGAGCTGCAACTGCCCAAACCCGGGCTGCTGCGGCTGGAGTGGTCCATCTGGTTGCAGGTGTGGAACGAGAGCGCCCGCAACCCGAAGATGGGTGTGCTGCACTCGGATTCCTACACCCGCTGGCACGACACCATCGCCCGCACCATCCGCGAGGGCCAGCAGCAGGGCGTGTTCGTCGCCGACACCGACCCCGACGACCTCGCCCTGTCGCTGACCGCGCTCATCGACGGCCTCGGCATCCAGGTCCTCACCGACAGACCCGGCCGCTCGGTCGAGCGCATGCGCCAGGTCCTGCACGACTACGTCAACCGAGACATCGTCCGGCACTAACCCGCACTCACCCGCATTCCCGCAGTCGTCGGCACCCGCGTGTCCGGCGCGCTGCGCGCTGCCCGGAAAACCCTGGAAAACCCCTGGTGGTTCGAGAAAGGAATCGCGTTGAACAACGAAGTGATCATCACCGCGGCGCTCACCGGCGCCGGTGACACCGTCGGCAAGAGCGAGCACGTGCCGGTGACCCCGGAGCAGATCGCCCGCTCGGCCGTGGAAGCCGCCAACGCGGGGGCCGCCGTCGTGCACATCCACGTGCGCAACATCGACGACGGCAAGGGGTCTCGCGACGTCGAGCTGTACCGGGAGACGGTGCGGCGGGTCCGCGAGTCCGGTGTGGACGTCATCATCAACCTCACCGCGGGCATGGGCGGCGACCTGGTCATCGACCAGGACGACCCGCTCAAGCCGGTCGACGGAACCGACCTGGTCAACGGCCTGGAGCGGCTGCCGCACGTCGAGGAGCTGCTGCCGGACATCTGCACGATGGACTGCGGTTCGCTGAACTTCGGCGAGGGCAGCCAGCTCTACATCTCCACCCCGGACATGCTGCGCGCCGGCGCCAAGCGCATCCAGGAGCTCGGCGTGAAGCCGGAGCTGGAGATCTTCGACACCGGTCAGCTGTGGTTCGCCACCAAGATGATCGAGGAAGGCCTCATCGACGCCCCGCCGCTGTTCCAGCTGTGCATGGGCATCCCCTACGGCGCTCCGGCCGACCCGGGCGTGCTGCAGTCGATGGTGAACATGCTGCCCGAAGGCGCGAACTGGGCGAGCTTCGCCATCGGCCGCAACCAGATGCCCTGGGTCGCCCAGTCGGCGATCCTCGGCGGCCAGGTCCGCGTCGGGCTGGAGGACAACCTCTACCTCAGCCGCGGGGTGAAGGCCACCAACGCCCAGCTGGTGGAGCGCGCGGTGACGATCGTCGAGGCCCTCGGCGCCAAGGTCGCCACCCCGGACCAGGCGCGCGAGAAGCTCGGCCTGAAGCGGAGGTCCTGACATGACCGAATCCACGATCGCACCGGCCGAGGTCGGCCACGTCGCCTGCATCGGCGCGGGCGTCATCGGCGGCGGCTGGGTCGCGCACTTCCTGGCGCGCGGCTACCGGGTCACCGCCTGGGACCCGGCCGACGACGCCGCCGAGAAGCTGCACCGGCTGGTCGAACTCGCCTGGCCCGCGCTGACCGAGCTCGGCCTCGCCGAGGGAGCCTCGCGCGAGAACCTCACCGTCGCCGCCACCCTGGAGGACGCCGTCGCCGAGGCGGAGTTCGTGCAGGAGAGCGCGCCCGAGGACCTCGACCTCAAGCGCGACCTGCTCGCCCGGATCGACGCCGCCACCCCGGCCGGTGTGGTGATCAGCTCGTCGACCTCGGGTTTCACCATGACCGAGATGCAGGACCGCTGCCCCACCCCGCAGCGCCTGGTGGTCGGCCACCCGTTCAACCCGCCCTATCTCATCCCGCTGGTCGAGGTCGTCGGCGGCGAGAGCACCGAGGACTGGGCCGTGCGGTGGGCCTCGGAGTTCTTCGAGGTCGCCGGCAAGTCGGTGATCACGATGGACCGCGAGGTCCCCGGGTTCATCGCCAACCGCCTGCAGGAGGCGATCTGGCGCGAGGCGCTGCACATGGTCGCCAACGGGGAGGCCACGGTCGAGCAGATCGACGCCTCGATCACCGAGGGACCGGGCCTGCGCTGGCCGCTGTTCGGCCCGTGCCTGACCTTCCACCTCGCCGGCGGCGAGGGCGGCATGGCGCACATGCTCGACCACTTCGGCCCGTCGCTGAAGGCGCCGTGGACCCGCCTGGAGGCGCCGGAGCTGACCTCCGAGCTGCGCGATCGCATGGTCGACGGCTGCGAGGAGGCCTCCGGCGGCCGGCCCATCCCGGAGCTCGTCGCCGAGCGGGATCAGGCGGTCATCGCCGTCATGCGCGCGATGCAGCAGGTCCGGGGGACGCGATGAGCGAGTTCCGGCAGAAGGTCCGGCCGGAGTGGATCGACTACAACGGTCACCTCAGCGAGGCCTACTACGTGCTGGTGTTCGGCTTCGCCACCGACGCGCTCATGGAGCGCACCGGCATGGACGAGGCCTACCGCACCGAGTCCGGCTGCTCGCTCTACACCGTCGAGGCCCACATCAAGTACCTCCGCGAGGTCGGGCCGGACGCGGAGATGGTGGTGACGACCAGCATCGTCGAGCGCGGAGCGAAGAAGCTGCGGGTCGCCCACGAGATGACCGTGGACGGCACCGTGGTCGCCACCGAGGAGATCGTCGCCCTGCACGTCGACGGCGCGCAGGGCCGCTCGGTGCCCTTCCCGGAGCACATCGCCGCCCGCCTGGACGCCTGAGGGCCCGGTGCCCGGTGTCGCTCCCGGCACCGGGCACCGCCCGCCTTTAGCACATCAATGCTGGTGATGTGCTGGTTTTGGGTGGGTAGGCTGGGGAGATCATGGGTTCTGGTGAACTGCTGGCCGTCAGCGATCTGCACGTCGCTGCGGGCGAGAACAAGGACATTGCGCGCGAGCTCCGCCCCGGTTCCGACCACGACTGGCTGCTGGTCGCCGGGGACGTCGGGGAGCTCTCCGACGACATCACCGGGACTCTGGAGATGCTGGCCGGGCGCTTCGAGAAGGTCGTGTGGGTTCCCGGCAACCACGAGCTGTGGACTCCGAAGCAGGACCCGCTGCAGCTGCGCGGCGAGGCCCGCTACCTCGAACTGGTGCGCCGCTGCCGCGAACTCGGCGTCGTCACGCCCGAGGACGACTTCCCGGTGTGGACCGGCCGGGGCGGTCCGGTCACGATCGCGCCGCTGTTCGTCGGCTACGACTACACCTTCCGCCCGGCGGGCACCTCCACCAAGGAGGAAGCGCTGGCCGTCGCCCACGACTCCGGGGTGGTGTGCACCGACGAGTTCCTGCTGCACCCCGACCCCTACCCCTCGCGCGACGCGTGGTGCCGGGCCCGGCTGGACTACAGCGAGAAGCGGCTCGCCGACTGCGATCCGGACCTGCCGACGGTGCTGGTCAACCACTACCCGCTGGTCCGCCAACCCACCGACGTGCTGTGGTACCCGCAGTTCGCGCAGTGGTGCGGCACCACGCACACCGCCGACTGGCACCTGCGCCACCGCGCCGCGGCCGTCATCTACGGCCACCTGCACATCCCGCGCACGACCTTCTACGACGGGGTTCGCTTCCAGGAGGTCTCGATCGGCTACCCGCGCGAGTGGAAGCGCCGGGGCCTGCCCGACGAGCTGCTGCGCCGGGTGTTCCCGGAGGAGTCGTGATGCTCGAGAAGATCCTGCCCGACGACCTCGCGCGGCACGAGCTGTTCACCGACCCGCCGGAGGTGCGGCTGTTCGCCGAGGAGACCGCGGTGATCGCCCGCGCGGTCGACAAGCGCCGCCGCGAATTCACCACGGTGCGGCACTGCGCCCGCACCGCCCTGGCCGAGATCGGTGCACCCGTCGGCCCGCTGCTGCCCGGTGAGCGGGGCGCTCCGGGCTGGCCGCCCGGGGTGGTGGGCAGCATGACGCACTGCGCGGGCTACCGGGCCGCCGCGGTCGCGTGGGACAAGAACGTGCGCACGATCGGCATCGACGCCGAACCGCACGAGCCGCTGCCCGACGGAGTCCTCGACGCGGTGTCCCTGCCCGCCGAGCAGGCCGTGCTCGCCGGCCTGCCCGCGGGAAGGCACTGGGACCGGATCCTGTTCAGCGCCAAGGAATCGGTCTACAAGTCCTGGTTCCCGCTGACCCGCGAGTGGCTCGACTTCGAGGAGGCCGAGCTCACCCTCTCCCCCGACGGCACGTTCCACGCCCGCCTCCTCAAGCAGGGCCACGACCCCCAGGGCAGCCCGCTGACCTCCTTCAACGGCCGCTGGCTCGCCGAGGACGGCCTCATCATCACCGCCATCGTCGACCGCTGAACCGTGGTCCCGGGACCATCCGGCGTGCCATACTCCGCTGCTCGAACAGCAGTCGCGGCGAGGGGTGAAGCGGTGGCGGGAGTTCCGGACTGGGTTCCTTCGCAGATCGACTGGAACCAGCCCAGCGTGGCGCGGATCTACGACTACGCCCTCGGCGGCGCCCACAACTTCGAGGCCGACCGTCGGGCGCAGGACGCGGCGCTGGAAGTGTTCCCGTACCTCAGCGACGCGGCGCGGGCCAACCGCGCGTTCCTGCACCGGGCGGTGCGGTTCTGCCTCGACCAGGGCGTTCGGCAGTTCCTGGACCTGGGGTCGGGCGTCCCCACGGTCGGCAACGTGCACGAGGTGGCGCAGGACATCGATCCCGAGGCGCGCGTCGTCTACGTCGACCACGACCCCGTCGCGGTGACCCACGCGCGCAGCATGCTCGCCGACGATCCGCGCACGGCGTTCCTGCACGAGGACATCCGCGCCCCGCACCGCATCCTGGAACACCCGGGCACCACCAGGCTCCTCGACTTCGAGCAGCCCACGGCGGTGCTGATGGTCGGGATGCTGCACTACGTCAACGACGCCTCCGACCCGCAGCGGCTGCTCAGCGACTACCGGGCCCGCATGGCGCCGGGCTCCTACCTCGTCACCTCGCACCTGACCAGCGATCTTCCCGAGATGCGGGCCGCGGCCCCGTTCTTCGACGACAGCCGCAACCCGATGACGCTGCGCAGCAGGGACGAGATCGAGGCGCTGCTGGAGGACTTCGACCTGGTCGAGCCCGGGGTGGTGTTCACCGTCGAGTGGAACGCCGAGGGCCCGCCGGACGAGCACCCGGAGCGCTCCGCCTGCTACGCCGCCGTGGGGCGGTGCCGCTGAGGGGGTTCCCCGGCGCCGCCGACCGGTCGGAGCGGGACGGCCGGGCGACGCCGAGGCCCGTCGAGTCTCGAACCTCCAGTGCGGTGGAGGTCAAGATCAGAGCCGGTAGAACTTCTCGGCGTTGTCGTGGAACAGCGCCAGCCGCTCGTCGCGCGAGTAGTCGCGGGTGATCTCGCGGAAGGCGTCGAAGATCTCGCCGTAGCCGGAGAAGAGGCTGTCGACGGGGAAGTTCGAGGCGAACATGCACCGCTCGACGCCGAAGACCTCGATCGCGTGCTCCACGTAGGGGCGAATCGACTCGGTGGTCCAGTCGTGGTCACCCATGCCCAGCCCGGAGATCTTGCAGGCGACGTTCGGGGCCTGGGCGAGCGGCTCATGCCGTCGCGCCACGGCTCGAAGTGGTCCGGCCCGTCGACCTGCATCCCCGTGTGGTTGAGGATGATCTGCACGTCCGGGAAGTCCGAGGCGAGCTCGAAGAACTCCCGCATCTGCGGGTAGTACAGCTGCAGGTCGAACGACAGCTCGCGCTTGCGCAACTCCTCGAATCCCCGGCGCCACCCGGGCGTGCGGCTGACCTCGGGTCTGTCCAGGTAGGTCTTGGCCTTGTCCGGGTGGTAGTTCATCGACTGCCGGATGCCGCGGAAGTTCGCGTGCTCGCCGTGGGCGTCGAGGACGTCGGCCACGTCGGGGCGGGACAGGTCGGCGTACCCGACGATGCCGTGCGGGAATCCGCGCTCGTCGGCGATGTTCTGCAGCCAGCGCGTCTCCCCCACCGGGTCGCGCGGGTCCCAGCCGACGTCGAGGTGCACGGCCTTGACGAGGTTCTGGCCCTCGGCGTCGCGCAGGAAGTCGTCGATCGTGTAATTGCGCAGCAGCGCGTCGTAGCCGCCCCACGCGGCGGGGCCGACCTGGTCGCTGAGCCACGGGTGGTAGTTCGCATCGAGATCCCACAGGTGCTGGTGGGCATCGATGATCGGGATGTCGTCCGGGCGCATCGTCAACTCCTCACTGAGCTGCGCCGGACCACCGCGCAGGACGGTTCCGGCTCGTCTGCGATGCCTACTATGGAGATGCTGACTGTTGGATGTCAACACTCGACACTCAGCCCTCGTTGCGGCGGACGATCTCGGTGATCCAAGCCGGGGCGTACGGCGAGGTGCAGCCCTTCGGCGTGAGGTTGACGCCGTGGTCGTCGCCGTGCCTGGCGTTGACCTCGCGCCGCTTCGGGTCGTCGAGATCGGCGAGTTCCGCCATGAGCTCGTCGAGGGTCGTTCCGGTCACCTGCGCCTCCGATGCGTTCGGTTGTCCACCCTGGCCGCGGATCGTCGGTAGCCTGCGGGTATGACCTCGTGGGAGCGTGATGCGATGTCTCTGGACACCTCGCGGCCCAGCGCGGCGCGCGCGTACGACTACTTCCTCGGCGGGCACAGCAACTTCGCCGCCGACCGGGAGTTCGCCGACCAGGTCAAGGCCATCGCGCCGAGCGTGCCGAACGTGGCCCGGCTCAACCGCAACTTCCTGCGCCGGGCCGTGCGGTACTGCCTCGACCAGGGGATCCGGCAGTTCCTCGACCTCGGCTCGGGCATCCCGACCGTCGGCAACACCCACCAGATCGCCGCCGACGCCCACGCCGACGCGCGCGTGGTCTACGTCGACAACGAGCCGGTCGCCTTCCACCACAGCCGCGGGCTGCTGGAGGAGCACCCGGACGCCACCATCATCCAGGCCGACATGCGCGACCGGGAGCACGTGCTCTCCCACCCCGAGACCCGGCGGCTGCTGGACTTCGACGAGCCGGTCGCGCTGCTGGTCATCGGCGTGCTGCTGTACCTGCCGGATCCCGAACCGGCCGAGCTGATCCGCGGTTACCGGGAGCACCTGGCGCCGGGCAGCCTCCTCGCGGTGAGCACGCTGACCGACGAGCCCGCCGGGACCGCGCTGCGCGAGGAGGTCCAGCGGCTGCGCGCGGCCTACGCCGAGGCCGGCGAGCCCGTTCACCCGCGCGATCACGCCGACATCCTTCCCTGGTTCGACGGCCTGGACCTGGTGGAGCCGGGCCTGGTCACGCTCCCCGAGTGGCGCTGCGACGACCCGGCGGAGGCCTTCGACGTCGCCGCCCCGCTCGGCTACGGCGCCGTCGCCCGCGTCCCCTGACCCACCGCTCTCAGCGTCAAGAACTGCAACAAACGTCGTGTCGAAAACCCCGGTTTTCGTCGCGTGAAAACCGGGGTTTTCGACACGAGGAGAGGCCGGCGTGGTGTTGATCGCGATCGGAGTCCGGCAACGCCGCCGGGTTGTTCGGGATCTGACCGCTTTCACCCGTTCCACGGCTGTCGGGCGAGGTCATCACCGCGTATACCGGGAGGAGGTCCGGTTTCGAGGCGGGAGTCGACGATGATCCGCTCGGTGATGGCTCTGCTCGTCGCGCTCCAGCTCGCCGCCTCCGGCACGGCCTCGGCCGAATCCGAGGTGTCCGCCGGGGAGTTCGCGCGCGTCTACGACCCGTCGGTCGGCGAGGACGAGCAGTGGTACTACAACGACCACACGCTGATCCACGACGAGTCGGGGTTGTGGCACGTCTTCGCCATCACCCACGCCGAACCGGCGAACCCGTTGGACGAGAAGCACTTCGGGCACGCCACCGCTCCCTCACCCTGGGGACCGTGGACGAAGCAGCCGTTCGCGCTCAGCGCCGATCCGGATGCCGGTGAGAGCCACATCTGGGCGCCCCACGTGGTGCGCGCCGACGGCGTCTACCACCTGTTCTACGCGGCGGGAACGCCCGATCACGCGGCCTACCGGATGCACGTGGCGACCTCGACCGACCTGTGGCACTGGACCCGCAGCGACGCGAATCCGCTGTTCACCGACGGATTCGACGCCCGCGACCCGATGGTCACCCGGGTCGGCCCACTGTGGGTGCTGTACTACACGGCCACCAGCACGCCCAAGGGCGGCAACCACCAGGTCGCCTACCGGGTCAGCACCGATCTGCGGAGCTGGAGCGGCAAGCACGTCGCCTTCGAGCACCCGCGCACCGGCGACGTCGGCGGCCCCACCGAGTCCCCGTTCGTGGTCCGGCGCCCCGACGGCTGGTACCTGTTCGTCTGCTGCGACTCCGGCTACACCGACACGCGGGTGTACCGCAGCGCCAGCCCGTTCCACTTCTCCCCCGACTCCCAGGTCGGGCGCATCGACGCTCACGCCGCCGAGGTCGTCACCGAACCTGACGGGGACACGTCCATCACCAGCGCGGGCTGGGGCCAGGGCGGTCTGCACCTCGCACCCCTCCACTGGTGACGACCCGACCTGTGGTGGGAGATCGCAGTTTTCATGAAAACTTCCCTCCTCTGGAGAACGGGACGTTTTCATGAAAACTGCGATCTCCCTGCACTCGTCCGAGGTCAGAAGGTTCTCCTGGAGTCGTCACCTCTGGTGGGTGGGGGAAGTTTTCATGAAAACTTCCCCCACCCACCACGAACCGGACGTCCCTCGACCTCATGTCCCCGATTTCCGTTGAAATCCGGTTCCCGGGTTCCATTGAAATCGGGTCACCTCACCTCGGGGCACCTCACCTCGGGTCGGGTCATCTCGGGTCGGGTTACCTCGGGTCGGGGTCGGGTCACTTGGAGGTGATGACTTCGAAGGTGAGGCCTGCTTTGGTGAGGCGGGGGATGAGGTTGTCGCCCATGGCCGCGGCGGTGGTGACCTGGCCTGCGGTGGTCGGGTTGTCGTCGAAGGCCAGGCACAGGGCCGATTCGGCGAGCATCTTGGAGGTCTCGCCGTAGCCGGGGTCGCCGCCGCTGACGCGGGTGTGCACCGTGCGGCCACCGGCTTCGCCGAGGAAGTCGACGGTGAACCAGGAGCGGGCGCGGCGCTGCGGCGAGGGGCCTTCGCCCTGCGGGATGCGGGAGGCGATGAGCCGCCGCAGCGGCGGGACCTGCGCGGCTCCGAACAGCGCACCGAGCCCGGCACCGGCGACGGCGATCGTGGCCGGGTTCTTCACGCCCGCGAAGTGCGAGTAGGTGAAGTCGGGGCCGTAGTCGGCCCGCGCGGCGGCGGAGCGCTGCACCACGAACGGGTCGATGGTGGGCAGCGGCACCAGCCAGACGCCCAGGTCGGCGTCGCGGCGCGGCTTGTCGGAGCGGGCCCGCGCGCGACGCCCCTCCGGCCGCGGTTCGGCGCGCTTGCGCTCGACCATCGCCTGGCGCATCTGCTTGGCGCGCGCGAACTGCCCGAGCGCGGAGTGGAAGGTGCCGCCGGACAGGGTCGCGTTGCTGCGCACCACCCCGCGCAGGGTCACCGGCACGTCGTCGGGCAGCTGACCGACGGTGAACAGCGCGCCCAGGTCGTGCGGGATGGAGTCGAACCCGCAGGCGTGCACCAGCCGCGCCCCGGTCCGCTCGGCGGTGGCGTGGTGGGCCAGGTACATCCGGTCGACGAACTCGGGCTCGCCGGTGAGATCGACGTAGTCGGTGCCGGCGGCGGCGCAGGCGGCGACCAGCGGTTCCCCGTGTTCCAGGTAGGGCCCGACGGTCGTGATCACGACCCGCGCCGATTCGGCGACCTCGCGCAGCGAGTTCGCGTCGGAGGCGTCGGCCACCAGCAGTCCGGGTTCGACGGCGTCCGGGTGCGCGGCGGTGAGCCGGTCCCGCACCGCGCGCAGCTTGGCCTCGCTGCGCCCGGCCAGCGCCCACCTCGCGCCCTCCGGCAGGTTCCGGACCAGGTATTCCGCGGTCAGGCCACCGGTGAATCCGGTGGCGCCGAACAGGACGATGTCGTGGGCGCGGTCGGTCATGGGCTCCTCCGGGTCGAGCGACGATCAGACCTTCACCGCCTGATCTTGCCGGATGCTCCCGGCCGCTCCCCCGCCCGCCTCGGGCGACTCCCCCGCGTGACCGCGCCGTGACACCCCCACCGGACCAGCGTGGCGGCGCCCGTCCGGGGCGCGTGTGCGAGGATTCCCGGCGTGAGTGAGTCGTCGAACCCGAGCAGGACCGGAGCGCAAGCCGTTGAACGGGCACTGACCGTGCTGCGCGCCATCGAGGACAGCGAAGACCCCCTCGGCGTCACCGAGCTGGCTCGCCAGACCGGGCTCACCCTCAGCACCGCGCACCGCCTGGCCCGCACCCTCACCTACAGCGGCCTGCTCGCCCAGGACCCCATCACCGAGCGCTACCAGCTCGGCCCGACCCTGGTCGCCCTCGGCGAGAAGGCCGCGGCGCGACTCGGCTACGACCAGGCGCTGCCGATGCTGCGCGAGCTGGCCGCGGCCACCGGCGAGTCGATCAACCTGGGCATCCGGACCGGCAACGACGTCCACGTCGCGCTGCACGTGCCCTCGCCGCAGCCGCTGCGCTTCGACCAGCCGTCCGGGACGACGGTGCCGCTGCACGTCTCGGCGATGGGCAAGTGCCTGCTGGCGTTCGTCGGCGAGATCGAGGAGCAGGTCGACAGCCTCGGCGACCTCACCCGCGTCACCGACCGCACGATCACCCAGCGCACGAAGCTCAAGGACGAGCTGGAGCTGGTGCGCGAACGCGGCTGGGCGCTCAACGACGAGGAGCGCAACCCCGGCGTCCGCGCGATCGCCGTCCCGGTGCTGCGCGACGACACGGCCGTGGCCGCCATCGCCGTCCAGGGCCCCACGATCCGCCTCACCGAGGACCGCCTCGACGCCATCGCCGACCAGATCCGCGAGACCGCCCGCAGGGTCGCCCCGGGGCTCGGCCGCCGAGTCCTCGACAAGACCGAGGACGAGTAGGCGGTAGCGAGGCACTGGCACCGCCGAGCAAGGCGGCCTCTCAGTTCTACCCCGGCTTTCGGGTCCAGGCGTGTAAGCAGGGGCCCAGGAGCATGATGCCGTCGTGGGCGATGAGGTCGGCTTTCATGCGTTCGGCCAGGGTGTCGGGGCCGAACTCCTCGCGGGTGGTCACGCCCAGGCGTTCCATCAGCGGCAGCATTCCGCCGACGATGTCGGCCCAGGTGTAGTCGGGCAGCTCGCCCGCGCCGCGCACGACCCACTGCGCGCCCAGCCGGGGGTCGGGCAGGCCGCCGGCGCGGAACGCGGCGAACAGGTTGTAGCCGGCCTGCGCGTCGACGCCGACGAGTTCGAGGGTGCGCAGCGTCCAGCCCCGCACCTGCTGCCACAGCGGGGTCATCGGGTGGGCCCAGCGGTCGGTCAGGTCCATCTCCTGCACGGCCACCACGCCGCCCGGGCGCAGCCGGGCGTAGGCCTGGCGCAGTGAGGCCGCCGGGTCGGGCACGTAGAGGTAGATCAGGCGGCCGACGACCGCGTCGAACTCGCCGTCCACGCCGTCGAGTGTCTGAACGTCGGCGACCTGGTACTCCACGTTGGTCACCCCGCGCCGGGCCAGCTCCGCCCTCGCGCGTTCCACTGTGGACTCGTCGCGGTCGATGCCGAGCACCGAGCCCTGCGGGCCGACGCGTTCGGCGGCGAGCAGCGATACGTTGCCCGCGCCGCTGCCCAGGTCCAGCACGCGCGCGCCCGGCCGGAGGCCGATCTCGTCGAACAGCGCGGCGGTCAGCTCGTCGAGCTTGTCGCCCTGCGCGCGCAGCCGCGCGTCCTCGTTCTCGTCCTGCTCGAACAGGTACTCGCCGCCCATGCCTTCCTGCCTACCACCGGAAGCACCCCGGCGGCAGCGGATTCCCCGAACAGGCCGTTCCCGAGCGGGCGGAAATCGGAGTGAGCGGTAGCTTCCGACGCCGGAGCGGAGCCGAATCCCGCCTCAGCGGAAGATCCTTCCCGCAAGCCCGTGAGCTGCCTAGACTTCCCGGACACCGCAGGAATTGCCCACCGGTCATCGGCCCCCGACACTCCCCTGCACGCGCGAAGTTCGATGACTCGACGTCCCACTCCTGAATGGTTCCCGCATGTTTGAGATCATCGCTCTCGGTTTCTTCCTCAGCCTGGACAACTTCCGCTCGTCCATCGCGATCGGGACGATTCCGTTCACCTTCCGCCGCGCGGTGCAGATCGCCCTCGTGTTCGGCATCTGGGACACGGTGGCGCCGCTGATCGGCGGGGTGCTCGGGCGGTTCATCGGGGAAGCGACGGGCGAGGTCGCCGACTACCTGGGGCCGGTGCTGCTGGGCGTCTACGGGCTGTACCTGCTGATCGGGGCGATCCGCCATCCCGAACCCGACGAGATCGACCAGCCGTGGGTGACGCTGTTCGGGATCCCGCTGGCGCTGAGCGTGGACAACCTGCTCGCGGGCACCGGCCTGGGCATCCTCGGTTTCTCCCCGGTGCTGGCCGCGCTCCTCTTCGGCGCCATCACGGCGGTCATGTCGCTGGCGGGGATGTGCCTCGGGCGCTACGCCGCGCGGCTGATCCCCGTCCGGGCCGACCTGCTCAGCGGCATCTCGCTGGTCACCGCCGCGATCGTGCTCCCCTTCGTGACGTCCTGACCGGCGGTATCCTCGCCGGTGATGGAGCTGTTCCCGCGTCCGCGCACCGAGATCGCCCCGGGGGCGGTGCACGTCCCCGAGTGGCTGTCGCCGGAGTGGCAGCGGCGGCTGGTGGAGGCCTGCCGCGAGTGGGCGCGACCGCCGGCGGGGTTGCGCTCGGCGCGGTTGCCCAGCGGTGGCCGGATGTCGGTGCGCACGGTGTGCCTGGGCTGGCACTGGTACCCGTACCGCTACTCCCGGACGGTCGACGACGGCGACGGGTCACCGGTCAAGCCGCTGCCGGGCTGGCTGGCCGAGCTGGGTGCGCGGGCCGTCGCCGAAACCCTGCCGGACGAGCCGCCGTTCGACCCGGACGTCGCGCTGGTGAACTTCTACGACGCGCACGCGCGCATGGGGATGCACCAGGACCGCGACGAGCTCAGCCGCAGCCCCGTGGTGTCGCTGAGCCTGGGTGATGAGTGCGTGTTCCGCTTCGGCAACACCGAGAACCGCGCGCAGCCCTACACCGACGTCCCGCTGCGCTCGGGCGATCTGTTCGTCTTCGGCGGGCCGTCGCGGATGGCCTACCACGGTGTGCCGCGGACCCTGCCGGGAAGCGCCGATCCGGGTCTGGGGATGAGCGGCGGGCGGCTCAACATCACGCTGCGCGAGTCCGGCATGTCCTGACCTCCGGGGCCCGAAAAGCGCCGAATGCGGCGAGATGCCCCGAAGGAACCATTGACGGTCGACGACCGAGCCTGTGTTCTCTTGTTCGGTTCTGTTTGACCGTGGAGGTTCAACGTGCGTCGCGTGTGCGCTCTCGTGTCAACCCTGCTGGTCTTCCTCGGTGCGAGCGGTGCGGCCGCCGCCGAGCCACCCGGGCCCGGGATTCCCGGTGGTGACGTGCACGCCTACCTCGACGATCCGCAGCAGGTCGGCGAGGGGCAGGAGGCACCGCACGCGCTGCTGCGCCCCTACGACGACGTCGAGGCGGCGGCGCGCGGCGAGGAGCGCACGCCCTTCACTCAGTCCCTCGACGGCCAGTGGCGGATCGCGATGGCCGACCGCCCCGAGGACGTGCCGCCCGGCTTCTACGCCGAGGGCTACGACACCTCGGGCTGGCGCGCGGTGACGGTCCCGCACACCTGGCAGACCGACGGGCTCGACCACCCGATGTTCCGCAACATCGCCACCGAGGTCCAGCCCGACGACCCGCCGCGCGTGCCCCGGGACGTCAACCCGACCGCGGCCTACACCCGCGACTTCGACCTGCCCGCCGACTGGGAACCGCGCCGCACCACGGTGCGCTTCGACGGCGTCACCTCCGGGTTCTTCGTGTGGGTCAACGGCCGCTACATCGGCTACGACCAGGGCGGGTACACCCCGGCCGAGTTCGACATCTCCCGCGCCCTGCACCCGGGCACCAACCGCATCGCCGTGCAGGTGCACCGCTGGAGCGCCGGCTCCTACCTGGAGGACGTCGACCAGTGGCGGTACTCGGGCATCTTCCGCTCCGTCGAGCTCCAGTCCGCGCCCGCGACGCACGTGCGCGACGTGACGCTGCGGACCGACCTCGACGACACCTACACCGACGCGACCCTCTCGGCCGCCGTCGACCTCGGGCACCGCCCGGGCGGCACGACCGGCCCGCACCGCGTCACGGCCTCGCTGCGCGATCCCGGCGGCGCCGAAGTCGGGACGGTCAGCCGGGACGTCGAGGTGACCGGCCCGGACGCGCAGGTTCGGCTGGACATGCCGGTGCGCGACCCCGCCAAGTGGACCGACGAGACCCCGAACCTCTACACCGTGGTGCTCACCCTCACCGGTCCGGACGGCGCGGTCGGCCACATCACCAGCGAGACGGTCGGCTTCCGCGAGATCGAGATCCGCGACCGGCAACTGCTCGTCAACGGCCAGCGCACCCTGTTCAAGGGCGTCAACCGCGCCGAGACCGACCCCGACCACGGCAGGCACGTGCCCCGCGCGGCGCAGGAACGCGACGTCGACCTGATGAAGCAGCTCAACGTCAACGCCGTGCGCACCTCGCACTACCCGGCCGACCCGCACTTCTACGAGCTGGCCGATCGGCGCGGGCTGTGGATCGACGACGAGGTCGACATCGAGACCCACAACCACGAGGACTGCACCGACTGGTGCCAGGCCGATCAACCGGAATGGCGAAAGGCCTTCCTGGACCGGATGATCGGCATGGTCGAGCGGGACAAGAACCACCCGAGCATCTTCCTGTGGGACACCGGCAACGAGGCCGGGCTCGGCGCCCACCACTACGAGATGGCCGACTGGGTCAAGCGCAACGACCCGACGCGGCTGGTCTACCACCAGTCCAACGACCCCGACGGCGACGCGCCCTTCGCCGACGTGTGGGGTCCGCGGTACCCGTCGCCGGAGAAGTTCGCCGAGCAGGCGCAGACCACCACCAAACCGCTCATCTTCGGCGAGTACGCGCACGCGATGGGCAACAGCCTCGGCAACTTCGACGAGTTCTGGGACATCATCCGCGCCCACCCGCAGACCCAGGGCGGGTTCATCTGGGACTGGGCCGAGCAGAACATCCGCCAACCCACGCGCACCACACCGGATTCCTCCGGCAACGACATCTCCGCGCACCTGACCGGCAAGCCCGAGCTCGTCGACGGACATCGCGGCAAGGCGCTGAACCTGTCGGGCCTGGACGACTTCGTGGAGGTCTACCGCGATCGCAAGCTGGACATCACCGGCACGGCGCTGACGCTGGACGCCTGGGTCAAACCCGGTGACTGGACCGGGGATTTCCGCATCCTCGGCAAGGGCGACCACCAGTACGCGCTGAAGATGGCCTCGGAGAACACGCTCGAGTTCCACATCCACAGCGGCACGTGGCGCACGGTGCGGGCCGAGGTGCCCGCGGACTTCTACGGCGCCTGGCACCGGGTCAGCGGCACCTACGACGGCACCGCGCTGCGCCTGTTCATCGACGGGAAGGAGGTCGGCAGCACGCCGTTCACCGGCGCCATCGACCGCTCCTCGGCCGAGGTCAACATCGGCCGGGACTTCGAAACCTCCTGGAACGACCCGTCGGACGTCGGCTGGATGGGCCGCGGCGCCATCGACGACGCCCGCATCTACGACCGCGCCCTGTCCCCCGATGAGCTCGCCGCACCCGAACCGGCAGGCGGGGCGCTGCTGGCGCTGGACTTCGACCGCGTCGACGACGAGGGCACCCACCTGTCCTACGGCTCCAGCCTGTCCGGCATCGACGGCCTGGTCGGCGCCGACCGCCGGCCTCAGCCGGAGACCGCGGAGCTGGCGTGGGCGCATCAGCCGCTGCGCTTCGCCTTCGACGACGGGACGTTGTCGGTGACCAACGAGCGGCAGTTCACCGGCACCGACGACCTCGACCTGCGCTGGAAGGTCGTCGAGGGCTCCCGGGTCGTGGCCGAGCAGCGGCAGCCGCTGCGCGTGGACCCCGACTCGACGTGGACGAAACCCGTTGCGGTACCGCCGAATCCGGACGACCGCGAGCGGTTCCTCACCGTCGAGGCCGTCACCACCGGCGCCCGGCCCGGGCTCCCCGCCGGGCACGTGCTCGCCCACGACCAGTTCCCGCTCGGCGGCGGCACCGTTCCGGGACTCGCACCGCACCCGGCCGACGGGCCGCCGGTGCAGGTCCGCGAGGACGGCTCGACCGTGACCGCCTCGGCGGCGGGCGTGACCTACCGGTTCGACGAGGGCGCGCTGTCGTCGATCCTGTCCGGCGAGCAGGAGCTGATCACCGGCGGCCCGAAGCTCGACGCGTGGCGCGCCCCGATCAGCAACGAGACCTTCGCCTGGGGCGATGCGGAAGGCGAGGCCTGGCGCGACGCCGGGCTCGACCGCCTCGTCACGACCACCACCGGACAGCGCGTCGAGGCCGCTCCCGACGGCGCGGCCCGGATCGTCGTCGACAGCCGCGTCG
Organism: Saccharopolyspora flava; assembly: GCF_900116135.1. Taxonomy (GTDB): domain Bacteria; phylum Actinomycetota; class Actinomycetes; order Mycobacteriales; family Pseudonocardiaceae; genus Saccharopolyspora; species Saccharopolyspora flava. The sequence goes on along the minus strand of NZ_FOZX01000007.1, from coordinate 290,609 downwards.
CCGCGCCCGACGTGGCCGGCTCCTGGTTCGACCAGACCCTGACCTACACGATCGGCCGGGACGGCACCCTGCGACTCGGCCACCGGGTCACGCCGCAAGGCGGGATGCGGGAGCTGCCCTACCTGCCGCGCATCGGGGTCTCGCTGGCGATCCCGGACCGCTTCGAGCGCTTCAGCTGGTACGGGCGGGAGGCCGAGAGCTACAACGACCGCAAGAACGGCAGCCCCATCGGGGTCCACTCCTCCACCGTGGACGAGCAGTACGTCGAGTACCACCGGCCGCAGGACCACGGCAACCACACCGACGCCCGCTGGGCGCTGCTCACCGACGGCGACACCGGCGGCCTGCTGGTCGCGGGCGCGCCGAACGTCGGCGTGAGCTCCTACGACGACCTCGACCGCGCCGCCTACCCGTTCCAGCTGCACCGCAACGACGGCTGGACCACCCTGCACGCCGACCACGCCGTCACCGGCGTCGGCGGCACCCCCAACCCGGTTCGCGAGCGCTACCAGGTGCGGCCCGACATCGGCTACGACAACACCCTCACGATCCGCCCGCTGACCCCCGGAGAAGCGCGGGCGGGGATGCCGGAGGGAAGCTGAGGCCATGGGACTCCCGGAACCGACGCTGACCAAGATCGCCCACGTCCACGTGCTCCTGGACCCGGTCCAGACCCTCGGGCAGACCCCGCACGGCCTGCGCCGCATCATCCCGATCACCGGCGGCAGCATCACCGGGGAGCGGCTCAGCGGCGAGATCCTGCCCGGCGGCGCGGACTGGCAGCTCGTGCACGACGACGGCGCCGCCACCATCGACACCCGCTACACCGCGCGCACCCACGACGGCGCCCTGATCTACCTCGCCACTTCCGGCGTCCGCCACGGCCCGCCGGAGGTGCTGGAGCGCCTGGCCGCCGGGGACGAGGTGGACCCGCGCGAGTACTACTTCCGCGTCACCGTCCGGCTGGAGACCGGCGACCCCCGCTACTACTGGATCAACCGCGCCGTCTTCGTCGCCTACGCGGCCCGCCACCCCGACGCCGTCGCCTACGACCTCTACACGCTCGACTGATCCCCCGAACCCGAAAGGTGCGGCGATACACCCTCGGAGCCCTCGATCCGGGCGCCGCGCCGCAGTGGGACGGCGGTGTGCCCGAACCGGTCGACTGCGCGCAGGCGGACTGCGTTCCCGTCACCGGCGAACTCGGCCCGCCGATCCTGGACCGGGTCGACGAAAGCTGCTTCATCTGGGACAGCCGAGACCGCCTAGTCGCCCACTCCACCCAACTCGCGGGCATCCGCCTCGACCTTCCCGGCTGACCCCGCACACCTCCCGGCGCCTTCCCCGATCAGCAGCATACCCATTGATTTCACTCTTCACTGAACCCATTGCTCATCCAGAACGTGTCCACTCGCGTCGAAAACCCCGGTTTTCGTCGTGTGAAAACCGGGGTTTTCGACACCTGGGGATGTTTCGGGCGGGATCAGGTGAATCCGAGTTGAGGTGCGGGTGGAGGTTCTAGCCTCGCGGGCATGAGCGAAACGTTGTCATCGGCTTCGCACGATGCGGCGGACGGGCGGAAGTCCGGGAACGGCTTCGGCATCGCCGCACTGGTCGTGGGGATCGTGGCCTGCGTCGCGGCGCTCTTCCCGCTGACGAGCCTCTTCCCCGTGCCCGAGATCCTGCTGTTCTCCGGTCCCGTCGCGTGGCTGACGATGTTGTTCGGCGGGATCATCGGCATCGGTCTGGGAGCGGTCGGCGTGCTGCGGGCGCACGTGGGCAAGGCCTCCAACCCCACGACCGCGAAGGTGGGGATCACTCTGTCCCTCATCGCCCTCATCATCTGCGTCGGCTGGGTCCTGCTGAACGCGACCAGCCTCCCGCGCTGAGGGGACGGTGTGCGAGAGGCCGGGCTCGGGCGGATCCTGGAGCAGGGCCGGTGAGAGGCACCGGGCCGGGATTCGTCGTTGAGCAGGGAGGACTGGGATGAGCACGACGCGCAGTGCGCACACCGTGTGGAAGGGCACTCTCATGGAGGGTTCCGGGACCGTGTCCCTGGACTCCTCCCAGGTCGGGCAGTACGCGGTGTCCTGGCCGTCGCGCGCGGAGGACCCGAACGGCAAGACCTCGCCCGAGGAGCTCATCGCCGCCGCCCACTCGAGCTGCTACTCGATGGCGCTGTCCAACGGCCTGTCCCAGGCCGGCACGCCGCCCACCGAGCTCAACACGAAGGCCGAGGTCACCTTCAAACCGGGCCAGGGCATCACCGGAATCCACCTCACCGTCGAGGCCCAGGTCCCCGGCATCGACGAGGACGGCTTCCGGGCCGCGGCCGAGGACGCCAAGGCCAACTGCCCGGTCAGCCAGGCGCTGACCGGCACGACGATCTCGCTGACCGCCTCGCTCGCCTGACCCCGCAGCGCTGAGCACCGTGCACGAGTGGGCCGGAAATCTGGGCGAAGTGCACATGGCCGGAATCGGTGCGCCCTACCATCCTGATCAATTCCTCGACGTGATCCGTCGCCGAAGAGAGAAGGACTGGGGAACATGAAACGCATCGCTCGCACGGCCGTCGTCACCGTCGTCGCCGGGATCATCGGCGCGACGCTGACCGGCACCTCCACCGCGCAACCCGTTGCGACGGACCAGAATCCGGTCTACTTCGTGCACGGCTGGGGCGGCCCGAAGGACTGCGACGAGACCTGGGGCAACGCCGTCGACCACTTCGTCGACGAGCAGGGGATGCAGCCGAGCAAGCTCTACCTGCTGCGCTACTACGACGGCGACTACGAGTCGAAGAACTGCCGCGACGGCGTCCACTACCCCGACATCAGCGACGACGGCAACAACGACGGGACCCGCAACACCCGCATCAAGCACGTCGCCGCCGCCTTCGCCCACCAGCTCGCGAGCCACGACGGCGAGAAGATCGACATCGTCGCGCACTCGATGGGCGGCCTGGTCACCCGGGTCGCGCTGCTGGGCACCGCGCAGGGCTGGGACGGGTTCCCGAAGAACTCCGACGGCAGCCCCGCGGACCTCCACGTCGACGACGTGATCACCCTCGGCACCCCGCACCAGGGCGTGATCCCCAAGGAGGGCCGCGACGACACGCAGTGGAAGTCGATGCTGCCGGACTCGGAGTTCATGCGCGTGCTGCACCTGCCGGAGAACCGCCTCAGCCAACCGTGGGCCCGCAGCGTCGACTGGAGTTTCGCCGGTTCGAACGAGGACCAGACCGTCAAGGGCGAATCCGCCATCGACATCGACTACCGCGCCAACCACAAGTACCTCTACCTCGGCGGCAACCAGCTCGAGGTCACCCACGGCACGATCCGCACCGAGGTCCGCGGCGACCACCACTTCAACCTCCGCCACGTCCACAACGGCGGAACCCCCACCGACACCACCGAAGGCCGCTCCCCGGTGGCCCTCGCCTGGCGAGCCATCACCGACAAAGACCGCTGACCCCCGTCCCGTCGTCTCACCACCCGGTGAGACGACGGGCGGGTTCGGTTCTGCGGGCGGTGGTCGCGGTGGCGGGGGTTGTCGGGGGCGGTGACGATGGCGGGCGCAGCGCTCGTGCCGGTCCCGAACAGGAGGCGTGATGTCCGACAACCCCGGACCGCAACCCGCACGACCGGGTGTCGCCACCGCCAACCGGGTGGTGCGGGACCGCCTCCCGTTCGACGACGTCCAGGACTTCGACGACGTCCGGCGGGGTTTCCTCGGCACGATCGACGATCCGGTCATCCGCAACGCCGACGGCGATGCCGTGTGGGACGTGGAGGGCTACGGGTTCCTGTCCCAGGACTGCCCGGACACGGCCAACCCGAGCCTGTGGCGGCAGAGCCGGCTGGCCGCCGAGCACGGCCTGTTCGAGGTCGTCGACGGCATCTACCAGGTCCGCGGTTTCGACCTGTCGAACATGACCCTCGTGGAGGGCACGCGCGGTGTCCTGGTGATCGACCCGCTGCTGTCGGCCGAGACCGCCGCGGCGGCGCTCGCGCTCTACCGCCGTCACCGGGGCGATCGCCAGGTGACCGGCGTGCTCTACACCCACAGCCACGTAGACCACTTCGGCGGCGTGCGCGGCGTGGTCACCGACGACGACCTGGCCGGGGAGCTGCCGGTGATCGCCCCGGAGGGCTTCCTGGCGCACGCGGTCAGCGAGAACATCTACGCCGGAACCGCGATGGCCCGCCGCTCCGCCTACATGTACGGCGCGGCCCTGGCCAAGGGACCGCGGGGGCAGATCGGTGCCGGGCTCGGCCCGACCACCTCGACCGGAGCGATCGGCCTGGTCCCGCCGACGCTGGACATCACCCGGACCGGGCAGGCCGAGACGATCGACGGGATCCGCATGGTCTTCCAGCTCACCCCGGGCACCGAGGCGCCCGCCGAGCTCAACGTGCACTTCCCGGACCACGCGGCGCTGTGCACGGCCGAGAACGCCACCCACAACCTCCACAACCTGGTGACGCTGCGCGGCGCCGAGGTACGGGACCCGCACGCGTGGGCCGAGCACCTCACCGAGACCGTCGACCTGTTCGCCGAGGGGACCGACGTCGCGTTCGCCTCGCACCACTGGCCGACCTGGGGCCACGACCGGGTGGTCGCGTTCCTGTCCGAGCAGCGCGACCTCTACGCCTACCTGCACGACCAGACGCTGCGGATGCTCAACCGGGGGCTGACGCCGCTGGAGATCGCCGAGCGGATCGAGCTGCCGCCGAAGCTGGAACGCGCCTGGCACGCCCGCGGCTACTACGGCTCGGTCAGCCACAACACCAAGGCCGTGTACCAGAAGTACCTCGGGTGGTTCGACGGCAACCCGGCCCACCTCTGGGAGCACCCGCCTGCCGAGGCCGCCGAGCGCTACGTGGAGTTCATGGGCGGCGCCGACGAGGTCGTCCGACGCGCCCGCGAGTACTTCGAGGCGGGCGATTTCCGGTGGGTCGCGCAGGTCCTCAACCACGTGCTGTTCGCCGAACCCGGTCACGCGGCGGCTCGCACGTTGCAGGCCGAGGCGCTGGAGCAGCTCGGCTACGGCTGCGAGAACGGGCCCTGGCGCAACTTCTACCTGATGGGCGCTCACGAACTCCGGCACGGCCCGGTCGGCACCCCGACCACCCCCACGTCGCCGGACGTGCTGGGAGCCCTGACGCTGGACCAGCTCTTCGACGCCGTCGCGATCCGCCTCGACGGGCCGCGCTGCTGGAACGCCGAGATCACCGTGCGCTGGAACCTCACCGGGAGCCGTCCGCACACCCAGCGCCTGCGCAACGGAGTCCTGGTCCACGTCGTCGGCGACGGACCGGCGGCGGGCACGCCCGACGTGACGGTCACCCTCGACGAGGCGGACCTGCGCCGCGTCCTGCTCGGCCTCACCACGCCCGCCGACCTCGCCGAACGCGGCGCCGCCGAGATCACCGGCGACGCGGGTCGCCTCGGCGAGCTGTTCGGCTACCTCGCCGAACCGGACCCGGACTTCGCCATCGTCGAACCCTGATCTCCCGCGCTCCGGCCGGTGGCTTCGCGGTTCCACTGCTCGATCTGCCTGCCGATCTCGCGGGTGACCGTCGGCTTGTCGCGGACCAGCTCGTCGAGCATGTCGCACGGGATGGCCAGCAGCGTCAGCTCGGTCGTCGCGGTGATCGTGACGACCGCGGCGGTCGCTCCGCGCACCTGGCCGCTTACGCCGGCATCGCCCCGGTCACCCACCGCTCCGGCACCAGCATCCGCGGCGAACACCCCGCCCGCACCGGCAACCGCAAACTCAAACGCGCGTTCTTCCTCTCCGCCTTCGCCGCGCTCTCCGACGCCACCAGCAGGGCCTACTATCAGCGAAAACACGACGAAGGAGAGAAGCACAACGCCGCCCTGATCTGCCTCGCACGCCGCCGCTGCGACGTACTGTTCGCCATGCTCCGCGACAAAGCCCTCTGCAGAACCCACAGCCTCAACCCGCTTGACAAGATCCATGGAGACACCCGGGTCGACCTGCGCGCCCCTTGCAATCCTCGGCTTCCGCCCGATCGAGGACACCATCCTGGTGCGCAACACTCGACACATCAGCTCACACAAGGAGCGCCGATGGCCACCCTTGGCAGCCTGTTCGCCATCACCTTGGACTGCCCCGACCCGCTACGACTGGCTCGCTTCTACCAGAAGATCACCGGCTGGAAGCTGTTCGCTAGTAACGAGAACTTCGTCGTCTTGGCCGGTGATGACAACATCCGGCTTGACTTCCAGCGGACTACCAATCACAAGGCGCCCCCATGGCCCGACCCTGCCGCCCCACTACGGGTTCATCTCGACTTCCGCGTCGATGACCTCGAGCAGGCTGAGGTGTATCTAGTGGACCTGGGTGCGGTCCGTCCAGAGTTCCAACCCGGAGGGCACCGGTTCCGGGTGTTGCTCGACCCCGCTGGCCATCCCTTCTGCCTTGCCACGAAGGAAGCCGCCACGACGCCACAAACCTCACCCAAATGCACCGCAACGGCTTGACACCGACATAGGGACACCCCCACCGCAGGAATTCTCACCCAAATCCAGGATTTCACCCTCAAGCCGCCCACAACCCGACCCCTCACGACACCACGACCTCGCCGTCCACGACCTCCGCGCGTTCCCTCAGCGCAGCGGCGACGTTGTCGAGGTAGGAAGCCAACCGCTCGCGGTCTTCGGCGTCGTAGTGCCCCGCTTCCAAGTCGTCGACGGCGAGCTCGAACGATATGATCACGCCGCGAACCATCGAGCCCACGCGGCGCAGCTCGGCGGTCACCCGGCGCGGCAGGTTCACGCGATCATGAACGAATGCCGCCGATCACCCATCGGACCGGACGAGCTCGGCGAGTTGTACCGCGAGGTGTTCGCGGAGCCGCCCTACGAGCACGGCGAGGAGCACGTTCGGCTGTTCACGGATCGCTTCGAGAAGCAGTCCCAACGCCCCAGAGCCGGACTGGTCATCGCTCGCGATTCCGCCGGGGAGATGGCCGGTTTCGCCTTCGGGCTCCCGATGCCGCCTTCGGCGCCGTGGTGGACGGAGCTCACCACCGACGTCGACACCTCCGTCACCGACGAACCACCGGGACGCACCTTCGTGCTGATCGAGCTGCTCGTCCGCCGCCCGTGGCGAGGCCACGGTCTCGCCGCCCGACTGCACGATCTCCTCCTGGAGGATCGAACCGAGCAACGGGCGACGCTGACGGTCCGCCCCGACGCAGAACCGGCCCAACACGCCTACACCACATGGGGCTGGCGAAAAGTCACGCAGAAGCGCAACCCCCTCCCCGGCTCCCCGATCTACGACGTCCTGCTCAAAGACCTGCGCAGCTAGCGACCGTCGCATCGAGCACGTCGAGCTGATCCGTGGCGCGTGAGCGTCACCAGGGGACAGTTTTTCCTTGAATTGTCCGGGCAAAACGGACTTTGATCATGGGTGATTCAAGGAAAAACTGTCCCTTCCGCAGCGGCTCACCAGTCGTGGAGGGTGCCGTCGAGGAGGCGGTTCACGGGGAGGTAGGCCGGGGTGTAGGGGTGTTGGGCGGCGAGGGTTTCGTCGAGTTCGGCGCCGAGGCCCGGGGTGTCGCCGGGGTGCAGGAAGCCGCGGTCGAAGGTGTAGGAGGTGCGGAAGGTCTCCAGGGTGAGGTCGCTGTGCGGCATGTACTCCTGGATGCCGAAGTTGTGGATCGCCAGGTCGATGTGCAGGGCGGCGGCCATGCCGATCGGCGAGACGTCGGTGGGGCCGTGCAGGCCGGAGCGGATGCCGTAGATGCCGGCGAAGTCGAGGAGCTTCTTCATGCCCGTCACGCCGCCGGTGTGGGTCGGTGCCGAGCGGACGTAGTCGATGAGGCGCTCGGTGATCAGCGTCTGGTAGTCGTACACCGAGTTGAAGACCTCGCCGGTGGCCAGCGGTGTGGTGCTGTGCTGGCGGATCAGCCGGAACGCGTCCTGGTCCTCGCCCGGGGTCGCGTCCTCCAGCCACAGGAGGTCGTGCGGCTCCAGGGATTTCGCCAAGCGGGCGGCTTCGATCGGCGACATGCGGTGGTGGCCGTCGTGCAGCAGCCGCAGCTCGGGGCCGAACTCCTCGCGGACCTTCTCGAAGATCGTGGGGACGTGCCGGAGGTAGGCCGGGGTGTCCCACTCCTCCTCGTCGGGGCGGGCGGAGCGGTGCGCGGGCTCGTAGTCGTACTTCTCCCCCGGCTTCGCCGTCGCCGACACCCCGTAGACGGAGTCGAGCCCGGGCACGCCGGTCTGGATGCGGACCGCGGTGTAGCCCTCCTCGACGTAGCCGCGGATCGCCTGCGACAGGGCCGCGTAGTCGTTGCCGGAGGCGTGGGCGTAGACGCGCAGCTTCTCCCGGCTGGCGCCGCCGAGCAGCTGGTAGAGCGGCACGCCCGCCTTCTTGGCCTTGATGTCCCACAGCGCCATGTCGACCGCGGCGATCGCGGCCATCGTCACCGGGCCGCGGCGCCAGTAGGCGCCCCGGTACAGGTACTGCCAGGTGTCCTCGATGCGGTCCTCGTCCCGGCCGATCAGGGTGTCGACGAGGTGGTCGCGGAGGTAGGCCGCGGCGGCGAGCTCGCGCCCGTTGAGCGTGGCGTCTCCCCAGCCGACGACGCCGTCGGAGGTGACGAGCTTGAGGGTGACGAAGTTGCGTCCGGGGCTGGTGACGATGACGTCGGCGGTGGAGATGCTCACGGTGCGGGCTTTCCGTTCTCGGGCCGCGGTGTCGCGGCGTGGGTGGTGGGATCCCGGCGGCGCCTCTGGTGGCTGAGGCGCCGCCGGGCGGTCAGACCGCGTTGCGCGGGTCCTTGAGGTCGCGGCCGGCGACCTCGGGCATCAGGAAGGTGCCGATGAGCGGGCAGATCGTGAACAGCGCGAGCATGATCGCGATCGGGATCCACGAGCCGCTGGCGGCGGCGACCCAGGCGGCCACGACGACCGGGCCGATGCCGGTGGCCACCATCGCGGCGATCTCGCGGATGACGCCGGTGGCGGCGTAGCGGTGCCGGGAGCCGAAGATCTCCGGCAGCGTGAGGTTCTCCAGCGAGGCCAGGGCCATCACCGACACGTTGTGCATGACGATGTAGCCGAGGAACAGCTGCGGCACCTGCGCGCCGGCGATCGCCATCACCGTCGGCACGATGAGCACCAGCGAGATGACGCTCATGACCTGGTACATGCGGCGGCGGCCGAACTTGTCGCCGAGCGCCCCGACGATCGGCACGGTGACGAACGCGACCAGCGAGGACACGATCACGACGCTGGTGCCGACCGAGGCCGACATGGCCAGGGTGACGGTGATGAACGAGACCATGTAGGTCTGCAGCAGACCGGAGTTGCCCGCCTGGCCGAAGCGCAGCAGGAACGCGGGAATCATGGCGCGCCAGCGGTTCTGGCCGAGCGCTTCGAGCATCGGCTCGTCGTTCTCCCGCTCGGCCTTCTCCCGGATCTCGGCGGTGGTCAGCGCGACGCCGTCGCTGACGTGGGCGCTCTCCTCGAACACCGGGCTCTCCTTGAGCCGGAACCGGACCCACACCGCGAACAGCAGGATCACCGCGCTGCCCAGGAACGGGACGCGCCAGCCCCAGGCCAGCAGCTGCTCCTCGGAGAGCACGGCCACCAGCACGCCCCAGATCGCCGAGGCGCCGAGCGTGCCGCAGTTGGTGCCCAGGGCCACCAGCGAGGCGATGATGCCGCGCCGGTTCGTCGGCGCGTACTCGGCGAGCATGACGCCCGCCCCGGAGATCTCCGCACCGGCGCCGAAGCCCTGCACCAGCCGCAGCACCGCGAGCAGGATCGGGGCGAAGATGCCGATCGTGTGCGCGGTGGGCAGCGCACCGATGAGCGTCGTCGCACCGCCCATCAGGGCGATGGTGATGAACAGGACCTTGGTGCGGCCGACGCGGTCGCCGAGCCGCCCGAAGTACCAGGCGCCGACCGGCCGGGCCAGGTAGCCGACCGCGTAGGTGGCCATGGCCGACACGACCGCCAGCGCGGGGCTCTCGCCGATGAAGAACAGCTGGCTGAACACCAGCCCGGCCGCCAGCGAGTACAGCTGGAAGTCCATGAACTCCAGCGCGGTGCCCAGCCAGCCCGACATCGCCGCTCGCACCAGATCGCTGGTCTTGCGCTGAGCAGGGGGCGCCGTCGTCGCTCCGGTGTTCGCGGGCGGCTGTGGTGAAGTGGACATCGTTGTTCCTTCAGCAGTGGGTGATGCCGTCTGGCACGGAGGGGTGTCAGAACTCGAGGAGGACCTTGCCGGAGGCGGCGGAGTCCTTCGCCGTGGTGAACGCCGCGACCGCCTCGGTCGCGGGCAGCACGTGGGTCACGACCCCGGCGATGGAGGGGTGGGCGGCGAGCATCTCGACGGCCTCGTCGATCTCGGTGGCGAAGCGGAACGTGCCGCGCAGCTGCACTTCCTTCGACACCAGCGGCGCGAGGTTCACCCCGATCGCGGCGTCGGCGAGCATGCCCACCTGCACGACCACGCCGGCGCGGCTCGCCGAGACGACAGCCTGGCTCAGCGACGCGGGCGCCGCCGAGCACTCGAACACCACCGGGTAGGCCGTCGCCGGGACCTCGTCGGTGCCGACGAGGAACGTCTCGTGCGCGCCGACCTGGCGGGCCCGGGCCAGCGCGGACTCCTGGGTGTCGCCGACCGCGACGTGCTCGACCCCGCGGGCGCGCAGCGCCGCGACGACCAGCAGGCCGATCGGCCCGGCGCCGAGGACCAGGGCGCGGGAGCCCAGCTCGTCACCGGCGACGGTCAGGGCGTGCAGCGCGACGCCGAGGGGTTCGGCCAGCGCCGCGTCCTTCAGCGACAGCCCGTCGGGCAGCCGGCGCAGCATGTGCTTCTCGACCACGACGAGGTCGGCCGACGCGCCCTGGCGGTGCGGGAAGTCGGCGGCGCTGCCGAGGTAGTCGCCGCCGGGCCACAGGTGCGGCTTGTCCTCGATCCCCTCGACCGGGGTGCCGAAGCGCGCGGGGTGGGCGGTCACCGGGGTGCCGGTGGCCCACTCGCCGCTCGGGTCGTGCTCGACGGTCGCGGAGAACTCGTGGCCCGGGGCGAAGGGCTCGCGCACCAGGTTCTCGCCGTTCTTGCCGTGGAAGTAGTAGTGCAGGTCGGAACCGCAGATCCCCACGTAGCGCACCCGCAGCAGCACCTCGCCCGCACCGGGTTCCGGAACGGCGGCCTCTTCGAGGCGCATGTCCTCGGCACCGTGGATGAACAGGGCCTTCATCGGTGATCAGCTCCTGGTGACTCGCGTGCGTCGGCGACGTGCGCCAGCCCGGGGTGGCGCCTCGCCGACGGTGTTGGCGACGAGGCTAAGCGAGGCGACGAAGCCGCTGCAAGATGTTTGCCAAAGTTTGCACAACTATTTCACACTGGTGTCAGGCCGCTCCGGCGGCGATCAACTCGGCGGCGGCGATCTTGCACAATGAGTCCGCCCGCCGCCGTCGCGATGAAGGAGCGCACGTGTCCGCCACCCTCACCGACGTCGCCGCGCGGGCGCGGGTCTCGCCCGCCACGGCGTCCCGGGCGTTCAACGATCCCGACCGGCTGGCACCGGCCACGCTCCAGCGGGTGCGGGCCGCCGCGGCCGAGCTCGGCTACGAGACCCCGTCCCCGGCCTGCCGCACGCTGGGCGTGGTGGTCCCGGACCTGGCCAACGCGGTGTTCGCCTCGCTGCTGCGCTCGATCCACGACCAGGCGTGGCACGGCAGGCACCAGCTGGTGGTCGCCCACACCAACGAGGACGGCGACCGCGAGCGCGAAGCCCTCGACCGCTTCGCGACCTCCACCGACGGCATCATCGTCTGCTCGCCCCGCTCCCCGCAGGAACGCCTCGACGAGATCGCGGCCAAGGCCCCGGTGGTGACGATCAACGCCACGACCGACCACGCGCCGAGCGTGCTCATCGCCGCCGACGACGGCCTCCGCCAGGCAGCGGAGCACCTGCGCGCCCTCGGCCACCGGCACGTCGTCTACGTGCCCGGCCCGCAGAACTCGTGGGCCGACCGCACCCGTCACGCCGCGCTGTCGGAGCACTGCGCCGAGCAGGGACTCCGGCTCACGGTCGTCGGCCCCCAGTCGGCCTCGGTCGCGGGCGGTCTGGCCGCCGCGGCCTCGGTGGTGGCCAGCGGCGCCACGGCCGTCGTCGCCTACAACGACCTGGTGGCGCTCGGAGTCCGCGCGGGCGCCCGGAAACTCGGCCGCCACTGCCCCGACGACCTCAGCATCATCGGCATCGACGACCTCGACGTCGCCTCCGTCTCCGACCCGGGCCTGACGTCGGTCCACGTCGGCATCACCGACGGCGGCACCCTCGCGGTCGATCTGGTCCTCGGCCAGATCGACGGACCCCCACGCCACGACGACGTCCACATGCCGTCCCAGCTCATCGTCCGCGACTCCACCACAACACCCGCCTGAGCGCCCCCGCGCGCCGGATTGTTCCCGTTCGTCCCCCGTACGTTGCCCCTCCAGCCCTGTCCCCGAGCGACGGGATCGCGGAGCGTGGGAGCCGACGAACGCGCGAGGAAGGCGGAGCCGCCATGCGAACCCGGGACGAAGAGCCGGCGGGTCACACCCACCCGCCGCCGCAGGCCGGCTCGGCCCGGACTCCGGTGGAATCCCCCGCCGTCCCCGATCCCGGCCACGTCACACCGCAGACCGCCCGAGCTCTCCAGGGGCGCATCGGCAACATCGCGGTCTCGCGGATGCTCGCGGGCCGGTCCGGCCTCCGCTCCGGCCTCCGCTCCGGGTGGCAGCGCGACCTCACCGAGGAACAGCTGCACCAGCACCCCGGCTCAGACGCGCTGCACGTCCGCGGGCCTCGCACGACCGAAGGCGAGTTGAAGCGGGAGAGCCGCAGGCAGCCGGAGCGAAAGTCGCCGAACAAGATCACCGACGAGGCGAACTGGAGGAGGATCGAGGACAGGGCGCAGGGCGACCCGAACCTGGACCGCGAGAAGCAGCGCCTGTCGATCCGCCAGGACCCGCAGACCCTCAACGAGCAGAGACCCTTCCTGCGCAGCGCGCTGAGCGACGCCGCGTTCAACCACGAGTACTTCGAGGACGGCCGAACCACGCACAACGAGATGCTGGAACACATGGGGCGCCGGGACTCGCGAACCGCCCCGTACTGGGCCCAGCAGGACGCGCGCGATCGGAAACTCGCCGCCGACGCGGCACGACTGGCCGCACGACACCGGGCGCAGAACGAGGATCCGAGCTCGGTCACCGCCCGGACCACAGGGACCGACGACGTCCTCAAGGAAGCGGACAGCGTGATCGCGGGCGTGGAGGGCCTGCTCGCGGGGCCGCACGACGGCGTCCTCATCGGGGAGGAGCACACCGGCAGCCCCACCTGGGAATTGCTGGTCACCAACCTGTCCCGGCTCAAGACGGCCGGAGTCAAAACCGTGTACCTGGAGAGCCTGCGCGACGACTCCTATCAAGTGGACGTCGACAAGTACCTGGCGTCGGGAGTCATGTCCGACGGGTTGAAGGAGTTCACCTCGAACTACGACAGGATCCGAGGTTTCACCACCAGGCCCGGACTGACGGCGTTCCTCGCGGCGGCGCGGAAGGAGAACATCCGGGTCCGGGGCATCGACGGCCGTCCGGCGCGCGACGAGGACTCCGACCCGGACACCTACCACCGCCGGGCCGCGACCATGAACACCTACGCCGACCAGGTCGTCGGGAAGGACCGCAAGGGCAGAGGCAAGCAGGGCAAGTACCTGGTGGAGTCGGGACCCTCGCACGCCACGACGCACCGGAGCCGTGACGGGAACCCGATCAGGGTGCACGGTTCCGAGATCCCCGGAACCTTCCCCGGCTTGTCGGACCTGCTGAAGATCCCGGCCGTGACCTACAGCAACCGCGACGACCTGCAGAACTCCCGACTCCGCCGAATCACCCCGGACGAACCGCAGTAGCACCACGGCCGAACCCGGTCAGCGCTCGTGGGTGCGGTCCGGGGTGAGGGCGGCTTCGATCTCCTCCAGACTGCGGTTCTTGGTCTCCGGGAGCCAGCGGTAGAGGTATCCCAGGCACAGGGCGCCGAGCAGCGCGTAGATCCAGAACACCACCGAGGCGCCGAGCGCGGTGATCAGGGTGAGGACGGTCAGCGACACGACGAGGTTCATCGCCCAGTGGGTGACGATGCCGAACGACGCCGCCTGGCCTCGCACGTTGTTGGGGAAGATCTCGCTGTTGACCAGCCAGATCGCAATCCCGAGGCTGCACGCGAACGCCGACTCGTAGATCATGAGCACGACGATCAGCCAGGCCACGGTCGCGCCCTGGATCGGGAACAGGAACACGATCCCGATCGCCACGAGCGCGAGGACGATCAGCGCCGTGCCGCCCAGGATCCAGGGGCGGCGGCCCGCTCGGTCGATCCACAGCAGGGCGGGCACCGTGAACAGCACGTTGACGACCCCGATCGCGACCGACACGCCGATCGCCGCGGTCTTGCCGAAGCCCTCGTCCTCCAGGATCGTCGGCACGTAGTAGATGATCGCGTTCACGCCGACGACCTGGCTCGCCCCGGCGGCCACGACGCCCACCGAGATCCACCGGCGGTAGCGCGGACCGAGCAGTTCGCGGACGGTGATGCGCCCCTCCGCGCGGACCGCTTCGCGGATCTCCGCGACCTCCGATTCGACCTCGCCGGCTCGCCGGGTCCGGGTGAGCACGTCGCGCGCTTCGGCTTCCCTTCCGTGGGAGAGCAGCCAGCGCGGTGATTCCGGGAGTGCCAGCAACCCCACCGACATCAGCACCGCGGGCAGCACGCCGACCCCGATCATCCAGCGCCACGAGGCGGATTCGGACAGGCCGTAGCCGACGAGGTATGCCAGCAGGATCCCGACGGTCACCATGAACTGGTGCAGCGACACGAGCCTGCCCCGGTTCCGGGGCGGTGCGAGCTCGGCGATGTAGGTCGGTACGACCAGCGAGGAAATGCCGATCGCCACGCCCAGGAACACCCGCGACGCGATGAGCCCCCCGGAACCGGGAGAGATCGCCGAACCCAGCGTCGCCAGCGCGTACAGGACGGTCACGCCGAACAGGGTCCGCTTGCGGCCGAACCGGTCCGCCACCCTGCCACCGACGATCACACCGACCACCGCGCCCGCCAGCAGCGAAGCGGTCACCACCTGCTTCATCGTCTCGCCGAGCCGGAACGCGTCGCTGATGTAGGGCAGGGCCGCCGCGACCACGCCCGTGTCGTAGCCGAACAGCAGGCCACCCAGCGCGGCGACGATCGAAGCGCCGGCCACCAGCGCTCCGCCCGTCAACCTCGCCGTCGCGGCGACCGGGGCATGTTCTTCGCCTGGCGAACGCACCATGGTCTCCTCCGCCGCCTCTCCGTCGGATGCGCCTGCACGATCGGGCACTTCGACCTGCCGAGCAGTGTCAATCCGGTTCTCGACCAGTCGCAACCACGGCCCGGCCGCTCCCGGCCGCCGCACCCCGGCCTTCGCCCTCCCGGTTGTCGCGGATGTGGGTGACGGCTCCCGGGAAGCTGGTCACTCTTCCGCGTTTGCGTTCGGGAGGGGACAGTTTTAGCCATAACTGTCGGGTCTCGATGTCCGTTATGTCCGGACAGTTTTCACTAAAACTGCCCCCTGCCCAGGACATCACCAACGCGAGTACCCAAGATCGCTCTTCGGGGCCCCTGACCATCCCGGGCGTGAGCACCGACCGCGCACCCCTAGCCGGTTCGAGACTGCGCCGGCTCCGTCCGAACAGCTGAAGCCCGGGTCGGCAGTGCCTGCGCGGGAATAGGATTCGCTCGGGAGCGTTCTTGTCGGTGGACAGGTTCAGCGGAGGGGATGATCATGGCGTTCTTCCTCGTGCACTACAGCCATCCGGACGAGCAGGGGTGGAAGCGGTACCTCGAACCTCATCTCGACTGGCTGCTCGCCCGCGTCGACGACGGCTCCCTCGTCGCCTCCGGCCCCGCGGTCGACACCGGCACCCGCTCAGCACTGCTGCTGTTTCGAGGAACGGATCGCGACGCGGTTCGGGCGATCCTGGACACCGACCCGTTCATGATCGAGGACCAGGTCGCCGACCTCAGCATCACCGAGTGGGACCCGATCTTCGGCACCTTCCACGACCAATCCACCCAAGCCCACGTCCCCATGCCCCAAATCGGGCGCTAGCCCGGAGGATTCGGCACGGCGCTTGCGGGCAGGGCCCGGTTTCAGGCCGCGAGCCTCGCCGCGTCCGGGAGGGTGAACTCGCCGTTGCGGACACCGGCGACGAAGGCCGTCCACTCCCCCGGCGTGTAGGACAGAGCCACCTGGTCGTCGTCACGCGAACGAATCGTGGCTCCACCGCTGGACTCAACATCGACCCGGATCGCGGAATTCGCCCCACCGTCGCCGACGACCTCGTCGAGGAACGACTGCCACAGCTCAGCGGGCACCACGACCGACGGTCCAACACCACCGTCCTTGCTGTCCCGGATGTGCGCCCGCCCGACCTCGAAGAAGACCTCGACGCAGTCGTTGCCGTTGGGATGACTCAGCGAACTCTTGAACCAAACACCGACCGGCGCACCGCCACGTTCCATGTTCGAGTTATTGCTGATCATCTTGCTGTCACCCCTCGTGCATCGCGGTCATGCCCGATGGCTAGAGGCCGTCGACGAGTTCAAGCAAGAAGCGGCGCGTCTGCTCCGGCCCCGACGCCGCCGCCTTCTGCTGGTCCCACAACGTCAGGTATCCAGAAGTCCGCTTGGCGTCGTCGACGTACGTTCCACCATCGTGTTGTTCGAGGTAAACGATACTCACGGCTGGCTTGGTGTCGTAACCGAAGATCGAGTAATCGTGACCTTGGCCCATGTAGTAACCGGCCGCGAAGGGAACGACCTGAATATCGACGTTGGGCCGGTCCAGGGCAGCAACGAGTGCCATGACCTGCTCCTTGACAACTTCCGGGGTCCCGGTGATCCGGTGGAGTGCTGCCTCGTCGATGACGAACCAGAACTGCTGATCCGTGTTGTCCAGCGCCTCTTGGCGAGCAAGCCTGTCAGCGATATCGCGCTCGATCTGATCTC
Organism: Saccharopolyspora flava; assembly: GCF_900116135.1. GTDB lineage: Bacteria > Actinomycetota > Actinomycetes > Mycobacteriales > Pseudonocardiaceae > Saccharopolyspora > Saccharopolyspora flava. The sequence continues at coordinate 273,522 of NZ_FOZX01000007.1, read as the reverse complement.
GTCCCAACGACGGCCGCCAGGCCCGGGACAGCACATGCATGTAGCGCTCGGTCTGCAACAACCCGGGCAGCACCAACGCGCGATACGCGAAGATTCGCTGACAACTCGGCTCCATATCAACGAAGAGACGCATGTGCTGCCGAAACCGGGAGCTGAACGCTCCCCGCTTGGCGCGGCGGTTGCCTTCCGCCTGAAGGTCACGTGCGTAGGCGCTGTCATCCTCGCTGGCGCCGTAGCGCTCCAGCAGCGCGTCCAGCTCTATCGCCCGGATGCCGCTGCCTCTTTCGATGTGCGCGATCTTCTGCTGAGTACAACGCAAGACCGAGGCGGCGTCGTCCTGCGTCAGCCCCGCTTCGACGCGCTGCCGCGCCAGCTCGTTTCCCAACACGATCTTCATCACCGCTGGTGGCAGCTGATGCTGAGCCACGCCCACCTCCGAACTCCCGCGCGTGCAACCACGCTAGATCAGCATTTCACCCGTTTGTGAGTGCACTTAATCTGAGTACACAAGTTACAGTCAACGGCAACGCGTGACCCGCTCTCCAAACACCTCGGTCCTCACAGTTGCGAGTACACAAGTCGCGACCGTACTCCATCGGACACGCAGTGTGATCACGGGACCACGTCGCGCAATGGGGCCGCCCGGCTCACGCCCACGCCTTTGACCACTCGGGGGATCCATGACTTATCGCCCGCACCCGTTCACCTGGTGCCCGAGCACTGGCGCCCGCCATGCGACGACCGAGGTGACCCCCAACGACGGGAACACCTTCAGGGCGCTCTGCGGAGAGTCTCCGGTCGCGAACCGCAACGCCGAAGCCTGGTTCTCACCCACGTGCACGACCTGCAACACCCGCGCGCACGAACTGGCCGGAATTCTCTTGCCACCAGCGCAATTCGACACGCCCACCGGCACTCCTCCCGCACGAGGTGCGGCATGACCACCTTCTACGTCCTGTTCGGTCTGCTCGTGGTCATGCCGTGGGCTGCGGTGGTCGCCGATCTCCGGTTCGTTCGGCAGTGGCGGCTCGTGCACCGCGCGCGGCGCACGACTCGCTGGATCTGGGCGCGACACCCCGAAGCGCGACCGACCTGCGCGAGCGAACACCTGCCCGCCCCGGACCCACTCCCCCTCGACCGGGGCGGGCAGGCCATGTCCACCCGCACACCCACCGAGGAGGGGCGATGAGCCCGATCATCCTCGCCCGGCCGAGGCCCGAGTTCTTCGCGCAAACGCGCCAGGTCATCCACGCGTTTCCGGCTGGGCAGCACCACACGTGCGACCGACGACGAGCGCTCTGCGGATTCTCCGCTCCCGCAACACTTCTCGTTCCCGTCGCGGAGATCTCCGGAATGGGCTGCGAACTGTGCCTGGCGGCCCTTCCTGCCGATCTGTTCCCCGGCGACGCAGCCAACGCGATTCTGCCGCCGGCGCCTCCTCCGACCGTCGAAGGCCCTCCGTACGCCATCGGCCTCCGCGGCGAACGCGTGCGACACCGACTCGCAACCAATCCCGTGACGACCCACTTCGAGGGACGCGACGCGGTCCTCTGCGCCTGCGGTGCTATCGGCTTCCTCGCGCACGGCGAACCACCGCCCGGCTACCAGCCCTGCCCTCACTGCGACGGTGAAGGCTGTGGAGCGCTCTCCACGACGTGGGGGAAGTTTTCATGAAAACTTCCCCCACCCGATCGGCCTTCTGAGCTCACAGCACACCGATCGCCGACCAGGTTAGTTCACGGTTAGCTCATGCTTATGGGTGGAACTAATAGACGCCTATTCCTGATCTAAGCGACTATGTCCGAGTCCGTGTTCGCTCTGGCGTGAGTACCGCCCACGCTGATCATGAGGAGTTCGCAGCACCGTGCCGGTCCCGAACACGCCACAACGAGCCCTGCTCGCCCAACGTCTTCGCGAGCTGCGCGCTGCTGCGTTCACCTCGGGAAGCGCTCTGGCGCGCCACCTCGGCTGGCACCAGACGCGAGTCTCGAAACTCGAGCAGGGCAACCAACGCCCCACCGACGACGACCTCCGCGACTGGGCCGACGCCGTCGGAGCCACACAGGCCCAGCTCGACGAGCTCTACGAACTCGCCAGCGCCGCGCGGATCGAATACGCGACCTTCGGACAGCGCTACCGTCGGCACGGCGGCGCGGTCGCCGAACAGGAAACCACGGCCCACGAGGACGCGGCTTCCGCGCGCATCGCCGAGTTCCAGCCCGCGATGATCCCCGGCTTGCTGCAGACCGCCGCGTACGCCCGTGACGTCCTCACCCGGCCCTGCGGTCCCGCGTCCCACGGCATCGGCTCAGACGAGACCGAGCAGATCGTCGGGAAACGCATGGAACGCCAGCAGATCCTCTACCAACCGCAGCAGCAGATCCAGATCGTCATGGGCGAAGCCGCTTTGCGCACCCGGTTCGGCACCGTGGAAACGCTCGTCGGCCAACTCGACCGGCTGCTCGCCCTCACGGGCTACACCCAGGTCGAGATCGGCGTCATCCCCTTCACCGCGGCGATGCCGGTCTTCCCGCTGACCAACTTCCTGCTCTACGACGACCACGTTCTGATCGAATCCATCACCGCTCAACAGCGCCTCGACTCCCGCGACGACGTCAAGAACTACGAGAGCTACTTCGACCAGCTCCGCGAAGCGGCCGTCACCGGACCAGAGCTCGAAGCCCTGCTCCTGCGCGTCGCCGCCGACCTCCGCGCTCGAGGCTCGATGGGCGCCTGACACCGATGACCCTGTCCCCACTGCGACGGTGAAGGTGTTGAACGCGCTCCACGACGTGGGGGAGGGGGGAAGTTTTCATGAAAACTTCCCCCCATACCGCCGGGTTCGCCCACGACGTCAGGGGTCCGGAAGTCCGTTGGTCTAGTGGTGTTCTGCGTCCTGGAAGTGTTCGAGGCGGTTCTCCAGGTCGTCTGGGGCGTTGGGGCGGCGGAAGGCGTGGGGTTGGATCGAGCCCGGGCTTTCTCCTCGGAGGGCTGCTCGGAGGAACTGCTGCACGGTGGTCGGTCGTGGGAGGACGTCTTCGCCGAGGTAGGAGACCGGGGTCGTCTCGCCCTCGCCGTCGGTCTCGACGCGCAGCGCCCAGCCGCTCACCTCGTCCCAGGTCAGCAGCAGCGGGCAGTCCGGCAGCGTCGGCACGCGGGAGGACAGCAGGATCAGCACGGTCGCCGGGGACTCCTCGACCTCGAAGTCGACCGTGGTGAACTCCCCCAACCCGCTGGTCACGCTCCGGACATACGTCACCAGCCCGCTCACCGCGGCGGTCGTCATGCCCATCCGGCGTCTCCCGTAGCTCGTTCGGGGAAGCGGCGTGCGGCGCTTCCGGTTCGGTAGAACACGTGGTCCCCTCTCGTCGAAAGCCAACAGACCCCGGTTACCGACCAGCGCGCTTCGTCAAACAGCCGATCTCCACCTCACCCGGGCCCCGCCGCCGGCCGCAGCGGACCCCGGCGCGTTCTCCTACCCTTTCCCCAACGCCAGGCCCGCACCGGGCCGCCACGGCACGACGGGGGCTGTTCATGGGAGCAGGGGACGACTTCCCGCGGATCCGGTTCGACCCGACCAGACCCGCTTCCGCCGCGCGCGCCCTGGCGGGATTCCTGCTCGGCACCGTGTTGTGGGTGGCGGCCTTCTGAGTGGGCATCGTTCTCCTCGGGCACACCTACATCGTGCGCACGCTCCTCCTGGTCACCGCCGCGTCGTGCGTCGTCTTCGGCATCTCGCTGCTGTGCGCCCACGCCGTGAAGCGCCGAGGGGAACGCCGTGCGGGCCGTTGATCTCCTGCTGGTGTTCCTCGCCTTCTACCCGGTCGTGACGAGCGCGGCGTGGATGGTCGTAGGGACCTTGTTCCGCTTGCTCGACGAGCGCGTCCCGCTCGTCCGGCCGCCCGAGGGCTGGCCGGGGGTGACCGTGCTCGTCCCGGCCTACAACGAGGAAGCGGTGATCAGCCGCTGCGTCGCCGCGCTGCGCGAGCTGGACTACCCCTCCTTGGAGGTGCTGGTCCTCAACGACGGCTCCAGCGACCGGACCGTGGCCGAGGCCCGCGCGGCAGCGGACGGCGATCCCCGCATCGCGGTGGTCGACGACGGCGTCAACCTGGGCAAGGCCGACCGGCTCAACGACGGGATGCGCCGCGCCGAGCACGACCTCGTGCTGGTCACCGACGCCGACACGCACCTCCACCCGGATGCGGTGAAGCACCTCGTGATCCGGATGCTGCGTTCTCCGCGCAACGCGGCCATCGCGGGCAGCCCGCGCGTGACCAACCGGGGCCGCGTGATCACGGCCATGCAGATCCTCGAAACCGCGTCGCTGATCGGGCTCATGCGCCGCACCCACGCACTGTCCGGTCACGTCGGGACGGTGGCCGGTGTGCTCGGCCTCTTCCGCCGCGACGCGGCGCTCGCCGTGGGCGGTTACGACCCGCGCATGGCCACCGAGGACATCGAGCTCACCTGGCGTCTCCTGGAAGCCGGCTACCTCACCGGATTCGCGCCCAACGCCCTGGTCGGCATGCAGGTGCCGGAGACGGTCCGCGCGATCTGGGCGCAGCGCACCCGCTGGGCCCGCGGCCAGGGAGAGGTGCTGCGCTCCCACGCCCGCACCGTGCTCCGACTCCGCAACGTCGCCCTGTGGCCGATCGCCCTCGAAGCCCTGCTGTCCTACATCTGGGTGCTGACCATGCTGCTGTCGACCGCGTACGGGGTCACGCACTGGATCCTGCACCCCGGCGACACCAAGTTCCGGTGGATGCTGGCCTGGGGCATGGGCATAGCGGTGATCGCCATGCTGCAGCTCGCCGTCGCCACCGCCATCGACCTGCGCCTCGATCCACGACTCGGCTACGCGTGCGCGCTGCTCCCCCTCTACCCGCTGGCGTACTGGACCATCAACGCCCTGGCCGCGATCGCCGCCCAAACCCGCGGACTCCTGAGGGGCCCGCGCACGAAACGAGTGGTCTGGGACCTACCGCGCACCTGACCGGCTCCGGCCGTACGCCGGAGGTGCACTGATGTCGCGCTGCTGGAAGCAGCTCTACCGGATCGCGTAGACCATGGATTGGCGGAGGGTTTCGGGGATGTCGGGGGCGGGTTCGACCGTGGTGGTGAAGCCGTGGGTGTGGAGGAGTTCGAGGATCGTGTTGAGGCGGTCGTCGAAGTCCTGGACTTCGAGGACGCACTGCTGGATCCGCTGCCAGTCCGGTTCGTCGAGGCCTTGCAGGACCTCCAGTTCCGCGCCCTCCACGTCGACCTTGAGCAGGTCGATGCGGCCCTCGGGTTCCCAGTCGCGCAGGACGTCGGACAGGCGCCGGACCTCGGCCTCCACCTCGACGGCGCCCATGATGCGCTCCACCGCGTCCGGGCCGATCTGCTCGACGATCAGGTCCTGGTTGATCTTCTTCTGCTCCGGGTAGCGGGTCGAATTGCCGTGCAGCGCCGGGTAGAACGTGAAGGTCACCCGCTCCTCGGGCCGGCTGCCGAGCGCGGCGCGCACCACCTCCGCACCGCTCACGCCGTGGCGGTCCAGGTTCTCCCGAAGCGCGCGGTGGGTCGCGGGGATCGGTTCGAAGGCCAGGATCCGGGTGCCCGGGAACTCCTTCGCGACGAACAGGCAGAACATCCCCACGTTCGCGCCCACGTCCACGACCCGCGCCGACTCGGAGAGCCGGATCCCGTGCCGGAGGTAGGTGCGTTCGACGAAGATCTCGTTGTAGATGAACTGGATCTCGTCGAGCAGCACCTCCTCCGGCTGCGGCACCGAGACCTCGAAACCGCCGGCGACCTGGACCTGCCTGATTTCTGCCATGATGTCCTCCTCGACCTGTTCTCCCAGCGTGCGGGCGCGTGAACTAGTGAAACGGCCAGTTGTTCGGCGCTCGCCGGTTCGCTTAACGTCGCTGGCATGAGCCATCTCGCGATGGTGAGCATCGCCCACCACGGTCATGTGAATCCGAGCCTGGGGGCGGTGCGGGAGCTGGCCGCGCGCGGCCACCGGGTCAGCTACGCCATCCCGGACGAAGGGGACTTCGTCGCGAAAGTGCGCGCCACCGGGGCCGAACCGCGCGTGTGGACATCCACGCTGCCCGCCGCCGGGGACCCGCCCGAGGCGTGGGGCAGCTCCCGGATCGAACTCGCCGAGCTGTTCCTGACCGACGCGATCCAGGCGCTGCCGCAGCTGGACGCGCTGTTCCGCGACGACGTTCCCGACCTGGTGCTCAGCGACATCTCCGGTTGGGCCGCACGGGTTCTCGCGCACCGCTGGGACGTGCCCTACGTGCAGTTCTGCCCCAACCTGGTGCCCTGGGAGGGCTACCAGGACGAGATCGGGGCGCAGCTGGTGCAGGAGATGAAGGCCTCCCCCGAAGGCCGCGCGCACTACGCGCGGTGGGACTCCTGGCTCGCCGAGAACGGGCTCGCCGGAACCGATCCCGACGAGTTCTCGTCCCATCCCCCGCGCACGCTCGTGCTCATCCCCCAGGCCCTCCAGCCCTTCGCCGACCGCGTCGACACCCGCCGGTACAGCTTCGTCGGAGCCTGCCAGGACGACCGGGCCGACCAGGGCACGTGGCAGCGTCCCGCCGGGGCCGAGGGCAAGCGGATCGCGCTGGTCTCGCTCGGCTCCAACTTCACCAAGCAGCCCGGTTTCTACCGGGCCTGCGCCGCCGCCTTCGGCGCGCTGCCCGACTGGCACCTGGTGCTCCAGGTCGGCAGGCAGGTCACCGAGCGGGAACTCGGCCCGGTACCGGACAACGTCGAGGTGCACTCCTGGGTCCCGCAGCTGGACGTGCTGCGGCAGGCCGACCTGTTCATCACCCACGCCGGGGCCGGCGGCGCCCAGGAAGGCCTGGCCACCGGCACCCCGATGCTCTGCGTCCCGCAGGCCGCCGACCAGTTCGACAACGCCAACCTGCTGGTCGGGCTCGGCGTCGCCGAACGCCTCGACACCGCCGAGGCGACCGCGGAGGCGCTGCGCGCCGCCGTTGCCCGGCTCGCCGACGACCCGGAGGTGGCCGCCCGCTGCGCCGCCGAGCAGCAGCGGACCGGGACCGCCGACGGGTCCCGGCTCGCGGCGGACCTGGTCGAGGCGGAACTGCCCGGCTGACCGGTCCGCCGCTGCGGTCGCGCTCACACCGCGGGGACGTAGAAGAAGGTGTCGCGCCGCGAGAACCGGCCCGACGGTTCGAGCACGAAGAAGTCCGCGAAGTCCACGTCGAGGGTGCTCCGGTCCTTGAGCGTGCCGGAGAACGTACCGCGCACCGCGACCTTCCCCGGCTCCGACACCAGCTCGGTCAGCTCGTGCCTGCCGTGGTCGATCACCCGCTGCGAGGCATAGAACGCGCGCAGCTCCGCCCTGCCGACCAGCGGCGCGTAACCCGGCCTGCGGTAGACGGCGCTCTCGCTGAACAGCTGGAGCAGGCCCTCGACGTCGCCGAGGTCCACCATGTCGTAGTAGGAGCGCACGACCTCGGCTCCTGCGGCTGTGTCAAGCACGACGGTTCCACCTCACCTGAGTGCAGCGCACCGGACGCATCAGACGCGCTGCTGCTTGTAGTGGCGGGAGTACCAGGCGGCCAGGTGCGCTCGCGTGTTCAGCCCCCGAGCCGTCCGGATGTTGCGCAGGTGCGTTTCCACCGTCCGCACCGACAGGTACATCTGCGCGGCGATCTGCCGGTTCGTCAGCCCCTTCGCCACCAGGCTCGCGATCTTCTGCTCCCGGTCGCTCAGCGGCCTGCCCTCCCGCTTCGGCTGGGCCGCGTCGCCTGCCGCCTCCCGCCGGGCGAACCGGACGGCGTCGACGCCGCTCAGGGCCTCGCCCGCGGCCAGGGCCTGCTCGGCGGCGGATTCCGAGAGGGCGTTGCGCGCGGCGACTTCCGCCTTGGCCAGCCGTTCCGAGAGCCACTCGATGCCGGTCACCGACTCGTCGATCCCGTTGGCCTCGACGATCACCAGCAGGCTCAGCGCGCGGGCGTACTCGGCGCGCCCCAGCGCGGTGAACACGAACCCGACGAACACGCTGGTCACGCTCTCGTCGAGCAGCGCGGAGAACCGCTCCTCGGCCTCCTCGTAGCGCTCCTGCTCGCACAGCAGCAGGCCGTGCACGAACTCGGCGCAGCGCGCCGGGCCGGTGAGCCCGGACTCGCGAACGAGCTCCAGGACGGCGAGCACCGCCGAGGAGCGGCGGGCCAGCAGGTCCAGGTCGGCCACCACGCTGCGCATCGCCGCGTACAGGCACAGCACCGTGATCATCGTGTCGCCGAGCTGGGTGCTCACGCGCAGCCGCGCCCGCAGGTCGGCCAGGTCCGTCGAGGACGCCGACAGGAAGTACTCCATCACCGACATGCGGCTGGTGAGGAAGTCGTGGGGTGCGGCCGAGGACGTCGCGATCGCCTGGCGGGCGAAGCACTCAGCCCGCTCGAAATCCGATGCCGCGCCCGACACCACAGCGGCCGTGGCCAGCGCGACGCCCCGGTAGAGGTTCGCGGCGCTGGCGGACTCGAGGGCTTCGGCGGCGCGGCCGGAGGCGGTCGGGCGCTTGCCCTTCATCAGGTCGGCGGCGTCGGCCGCCGCGGCGAGCAGCAGCTCGCGGTCGTCGCCGCGCGAGCGCAGCCATCCCAGGACCTGCTCGACGTGGCCGCGCTCGATCCGGACGAAGTCCGCGGTCTCGCCGTCCATCACGCCGTGCTGCGCGAAATCACCGGTCGCGGCGACGATCCAGTCGGCCAGCAGCTCGCGGGCGCGTTCGGCCTCGTCGCGGTCGGCGAGGTGCTCGCGGGCGACGTGCCGGACGCTGCCGGACATCCGGAAGCGGGCCTCGTCGGAACCGGGCACGGCCGCGATCAGCGACTTCGATTCGAGGGAGGCCAGCAGTTCCGGCACCTCCGCCGCGTCGATACCTGCTGCGGCGGCGACCGTGGCGGCGGCCGTCACGCCGAACTCGCCGCGCAGCGCCGAGGTCGTGCGCGCCAGGGCGCGTTCCGGTTCGGCGAGCCGGTCGTAGCTCCAGCCGACGGCGGCGCGCAGGCTCTGGTGCCGCGGAGGGGCGGTCGCCCAGCCGGTGGTGAGCAGGTTGGCGCTGTCGCCGAGCCTGCGGACGATCTCGGCGACGGGGAACGCGCGCACCCGCAGCGCCGCCAGCTCCACCATCAGCGGCAGCCCGTCGAGGCGGGCGCAGATCTCCCGCACGTCGGCGGCGTTGTCGTCGGTGAGCTCGAAGCCCGGCACCACCGCGGCCGCGCGCTCGACGAACAGCCGCACCGCGGCGTCGTCGGCGTCCTCGCACGGCAGGCCGTCCACGACGTGCACGACCTCGCCGGGCAGGCGCAGCGGTTCCCGGCTCGTGGCCAGCACCCGCAGGTCGGGGTGGCGGGACAGGATCGCGTTGACGGTGCGGCTGCACCCGCTCAGCACGTGCTCGCAGTTGTCCAGCACCAGCAGCCGGGCGTCGCCGTCGCGCTCGGTGCCCTTGAGCTCCGCTTCGACTCGGGACATCACCTTGTCCGGGTCGCTGATCGAGGCGAGTTCGACGTAGATGACGTGGTGCCGCGCGCGGCGCTGCTCGACCGCGGCGGCCTCCACGGCCAGGCGGGTCTTGCCCGCGCCGGGGGCGCCGGTGACGGTGACCAGCCGGTCGTCGCGGATGTAGCGGCTCAGCGCGAGGAGTTCGTCCTCGCGGCCGACGAAGCTGCCGAGCTGCTCCAGCAGTCCGACGGTCGAGGCCGCACCGGCTCTGCTCTCCGACACCCGCTGCCGGTAGGCGCGCTGCCGGCAGGCGTTGGAGCAGAACTTCGCCTCACGTCGTCCGCCCGCCGAGTGCGCGGCGATCTCGCCCCCGCAGGCGCGGCAGGTCTGGACTCCGCCGGTGGCTTCCGGCGCGCCCCTCACCGGTCGCACCTCTCGGGAGCGCCGCCGGTCGGCGGCGTCGGGGAGCCGAGCGATGTTTCAGGGGACCACGCCATGCCTGCGCCTCTTTCACGCCCAACCGAGCGGATTCAAGCGGATTCGAGAGGTTGTCGGGAACTTCCGGATGACATGACGATCGAACCCGCACACCACTGGTCGAGTCAACGCCGCAAAACTAGTACTTTCATTGAACTAAAGCGGCTAAACGATATTGTGCACGCTCGATCACCCAAAGTAATCGCCTCGTTCATCAAATGGAGAACCGCAGGCCAACCCGACCCGAAGGACCAGCGCACGACCCTTGAAGCCGCGCACGTCTAATGGTTTCCCTCTTCCTCGGAATCGATCGCGGGTATAAGATCGATTCTCGGACGCGAGAACTCACATTCGCGCAATGCGATGGAAACCATCGGCGCTTCCGCGATTCAGCGCGCGACGCGAATTCACACATCGCGTTGCGACAATGGTAAATCGAGGAGAACGGGACCCGATTGCGCGGGGTCGCGCTATTCACCGCGCCAGGCGGGATCGCGCTTCTCCGCGAAGGCGCGCGGTCCCTCCACGGCGTCGCGGCTCGCCCGCCTGCGGGTCTCCTCCGGGTACTCGGCGACGAAGGCGTCCTCGATCGGCATGTCCACCGACCGCAGCACGGCCTGCTTGACCGCGCGCACCGCCAGCGGGGCCGCCGCCAGCAGGTCGGCCACCCAGCCCTCCACGCACGCGTCCACCTCCTCGGCGGGCACCACGTCGTTCACCAGGCCGAACCCGTGCGCCTCGGCCGCCGACATCCGCCTGCCGGTCAGCAGGTGCCCCATCGCCTTGCGCAACGGCAGCTGGCGCGCCAGCCGGAAAGCACCGCCCGCACCGGGAACCAGCCCCAGCCGCACCTCGGGCAGGCCGAAGACCGCGTCGTCGGCCGCGACCACGATGTCGCACGCCAGCAGCAGCTCGAACCCGCCCCCGAGCGCGTACCCGCGCGCGGCCGCGACCACCGGCTTGGTGAGGTCGAACCGCTCGGTCAGCCGCGGCCAGCCCGGCAGGCCGCGGCTGCCGAAGGACGTCCGCTGCGCGCCGTCGGCGTCGAGCGCGGCGCGTTCCCGCAGGTCCTGACCCACGGAGAAGGCGCGGTCGCCGGCCCCGGCCAGCACCACGACGCGGACGTCGTCGTCGTCCTCCACGTCGTCCCACACCTCGCCGAGCTCGGCGTGCATCTGCAGGTCCATCGCGTTGAGGACCTCGGGCCGGTCGAGGGTGACCCGCGCGACGTGACCGTCCTTGCGGTAACGAACGTGGGACGCCATGCGGGTACCTCCGTGGGATGCGTGCGCCGTCGGCGCGAGGCTAGGGACCGGGCCCACCGCCCGGCATCCGCGCTGCCCGCCGTTACACCGGCTCGGCGCTGCGCTCCCAGTGCATGCCGTCGAGGCTGGCGATCAGCCCGCCGTCGGTGACCGGAACGTCGTCGGCGGCCTCGCCGAAGGCCGCCTGCAGCTGGATCCGGTGCCCCTCCCAGTGCACGCCGCGCGACAGCTCGTGCAGCTGCTGCTTGCGCTTGTCCCGGTAGGACTCCGAGGTCAGCGCCGACTCGTCGGAGGCGCCGCCGCCGACCAGGCCGACGAACGCCTGCGCGCCGGGCGCGGCATCGCCGGTGACGCGCCTGGCCTCCTCGAAGTACTGCTGCTCGTCGCGGTTGACGTCGTAGAAGGTGACCAGGAAGTCGTGGAAGGTCTGGTACTCCTTGCGGTACCGGGCCTCGTACTCGGCGAAGCACTCCCGCTCGTCGAGCTCGCCCCGCAGCGCGGTGTTGAGGGACCGCGCGGCCAGCAGCGCGCTGTAGGTGGACATGTGCACGCCCGAGGAGAACAGCGGGTCGATGAAGCCCACCGCATCGCCGACCAGCACCAGGCCGGGCCGCCAGAACGTGTCGTGCAGGTACGACCAGTCCTTGCGGACGCGGACCTCGCCGTAGCGGCCCTCGGTGATCCGCTGGGCGTCGGAGAGGTAGTCGGCGATGATCGGGCACTCGTCGATCAGCGAGCCCAGGGCCTCGGCCCGGTCGCCGCGCACCCGGTCCGCGCAGTCCTTGCGGAGGACGGCGCCGACCGAGGTGAGCGTGTCGCTCAGCGGGATGTACCAGAACCACCCCGAGGGGAAGGCCACGCACGTGATGTTGCCGCTGTTGGGCTCGGGAAGCCGCCTGCCGCCCTCGAAGTAGCCGAACAGCGCAAGGTTCTGGAAGTGCTCGGAGTAGCGGCGCTCGCCGCCGACGGCCCGCTGCAGCCTGCTCGAGTTGCCGGTGGCGTCCACGACGTAGCGGGCGCGAGCCGTGCGCTCGACGCCGTCGGCGTCGGTGTAGCGGACGCCGCACACCCGGCCGTCCTCCTCGACGGCCTCGCTCACCGCGCACCGCTCCCGCACCTCGACGCCCTTGCTGCGGGCGTTGTCCAGCAGCAGCTGGTCGAACTTCGCCCGCTCGACCTGGTAGGCGAAGGACGTCGGCCCGGCGAACTTCTCCGACAGCGCGAAGTCGAACGACCACGGCTCGGAACCGGAGCCCCAGGCGAAGGTGCCGCCGCGCTTGCGCACGAACCCGGCCTCGTGGACCTGGTCGGCGACGCCCAGCAGGCGGCAGATCCCGTGCACGGTGGACGGCAGCAGCGATTCCCCGATCTGGTAGCGGGGGAACTCCTCCTTCTCCAGCAGCAGGACCCGGTGGCCCTGCATCGCCACGAAGGTCGCCGCGGACGCCCCGCCCGGACCACCTCCGGCGACCAGCACGTCGTACTCCTCGGCGGGATGTGTCATGGCAGATCGGCCTTTCGAGCGGGGGTGGATGCCTCGCCGACCGGCAGCACGTGGCCGGGCAGCGCGACGGGGTCGCCGAGGACGACGGCGATGTCGCGCCGTCCGTCGTGGGGTTCGCGGGCGTGGGCCGTGCGGATGTTGTCGACGAGCAGCACGTCGCCCTCGCGCCACGGCTCGCCGACGGTGAACCGGTCGTAGACGGCGTTGATGCCCTCCACCACCTCGGCCGTGACGGGGGTGCCGTCACCGGCGGCGGTGTCGAAGGGAAGACCGTCGGGGCCGTAGACGTCGGTGAGGTACTCGCGCACGGCCGGGTCCACGGTGAGCCCGTTGAGGAAGGCGATCTGGTTGAACCAGCACCGCTCCCCGGTGTCGGGGTGGCGCACGACCGCGGCGCGGCGCTGCCGGGTGACGAGCCGGTCCTCGGACAGCCAGGTGTTCTCGATGCCGACGGCGGCGCAGTAGGCGTCCACGGCCGCGCGGTCACCGGTGCCGAACGCGTCCGGCCAGGCCACGCCCACGTCGTGGTAGTTGCGGCGCAGCAGCCAGCCGTGGTGCTCGAAGGGGTCGACGAGCTCCGGCGGCAGGGCGGCGAGGACCTGCTGGGAGTCGGCGACGGTGGTGCGCCCGCCGCTGCCGGGCGCGGTGAGGCAGCCGAACACGAGGGTGCCGGGGACGGTGTCGGCGTAGCTGAGCTCGTGGTGCATGCACATCGGCTCGTCGGCGGGCCAGTGGCTGCCGGAGTAGACGTGGCGCGGGTGGGCGGTGCGGGGCGCGAAGCTCTCGCGCTCGGCCATCGCCTCGACGCCGAGCGCGGCGGCGACGTCGGCGACGTCGTCGTGCGTGCCGACGCCGAGGCCGCGCAGCAGGACGGCACCGGACTCGGCCAGTGCGGCCCGCGCCGCCGACCGGGCCGCGGTGGCGCGCGCGGCGGGATCGGGTCCGTCGGCGGTGTCGAGGACGCGCAGCCGGTCGGGTTCGGTCGCCACCGCCCGGGGTCGAACGTCCTGCGCCGGTGCGGGGTTCGGGACTGGCGCGCCCGACTTGCTGTCGACCAGGGCGGCGACCTCGGCGACCGTGGGGGTGTCCTTGAGGTCGGCGACGCTCACCACGCGGTCGAGCGCCATCGACAGCCGGATGGCCGACAGCGAGGTGCCGCCGAGCTCGGCGAAGCGGGACTCCCGGCCGATGCGCTCCACCGGCACGTGCAGCAGGCTCGACCACAGGTCGGCGACGCGCCGCTCGGTGTCGGTGGCCAGCTCCGGCGCGCCGGTGTCTCCCGCCGCGTCCTCGGTGTCGCCGGCGCGGGCCGCGAGGGTGATCTTGTCGACCTTGCCGTTGCTGGACAGCGGGAGTTCGAGGACCCGGTACAGGCGGGGCGGCACCATGTAGTCGGGCAGGGCGGTGCCCAAGGACCGCGCCACCTCGGCGCCCTCGGGGGCGTCGTCGCCGGTGTAGTAGGCGACGAGCTGGGGATCGTCCTGGGTCCCGGCGACCACGACCGCGCCCGCGCGCACCCCGGGTACCTGCAGCAGCCGGTCCTCGATCTCGCCGATCTCGATGCGGAACCCGCTGATCTTCACCTGGGAATCGCGCCGCCCCAGGTACTCGAAGTCACCGGAGGGCAACCGGCGGCCGAAGTCGCCCGAGCGGTAGAGGCGGTCGCCGGGCCGGTACGGGTCCTGCCCGTAGACCGCGGCCGTGCGGTCGGGGTCGTTGACGTAGCCCCGGCCGACGCACACCCCGGCCATCACGATCTCGCCCGGCGCGCCGATGGGCACCAGGTGCAGCTGCTCGTCGACCACGTGCACCCGGCAGTTGCGGATCGTCTCGCCCAGCGGGATCGACCGGTGGCCGGGAACTTCGCGCATGACACCGTGATTGGAGTCGTCGCTGACCTCGGTGAGCCCGTAGCAGTTGACCAGCGGGACGCCGGGGAACACGCCGAACCAGCGGCGCACCAGCTCCTTCTTCAACGCCTCCCCGGTCACCGCCATCACCCGCAGGTCCGGCAGCGCGGCCGCGGCGTCGGGCCGCTCCGCCAGCAGGAGTTCGAGGTAGGTCGGCACGAGCTGGGCGACCTCGACGCGGTGGCGGGCCAGCAGGTCGACGAACCGGTGCACGTCGACCACCACCTCCTGCTCGACCAGCAGGGTGCGACCGCCCAGCAGCAGCGGGGCCACCAGCTGCCACAGCGAGATGTCGAAGCACTGCGGCGCGGTCTGCGCGACGGTGTCGCCCTCCCGGATGCCCAGGTCCTCGATCTTGGCGTAGACGTGGTTGAGGAAGCCGTCGTGCTCGCACAGCGCGCCCTTGGGCTCGCCGGTGGAGCCCGAGGTGAAGTAGACGTAGGCCAGCTGGTCACCGGCGACGGTGATCGCCGGGTCGTGGGTGGGCGCGTCGCCGTCGAGCAGGTCGCGCACGTCCAGGCGGTGGACGGCGTCGATCCCGGCGAGCGCCTCGTCCAGCGGCGGCACGTCGCGGTCGGCCAGCGCCCAGCGGCACTCCGCGCGGGTCAGCGTCCTGGCCATCCGGCCCGCGGGGAAGTGCGGTTCCAGCGGCAGGTAGCAGCCGCCGGCCTTGAACACCCCCAGCACCGAGGCCAGCCAGTCCGGCGTGCGCTCGGTGACGACGGCGACCACGTCCTCCGCGCGCAGCCCCTGCCGGTGCAGCGCCCAGGCGATCCTGTTGGCGTCCTCGTTGACCTCGCGGTAGCTGCGGGTGGTGGCGCCGTGCACGACGGCGACCGCGTCGGGGTGCCGCCGCACCCGCTCCTCGAACAACTCGTGGAGGCGACGTCCGGGAAGCGGCCGGACGGGACCGGAACCGGCGGCGATGACCTCCTCGACCTCCTCCGCCGAGAGCAGCCCCTCGCGGGTGTGCGCCGCGTCGGGCGCGTCGGTGGCCTGCTGCCGGGCGCGGCGGACGTAGCGCTCCAGGCGGTCGGCGGCGACGTGCGGTTGCGCCCCGGCGGCCTCCCACGCCTCGTCGGCCTCCGCGCGTCCGTCCGCTGTGGACACGCGCAGGACGAGGTCCTGCCACGTCGCCTCGGCCGGCAGCACCGGTGCTCCCACGACCACCGAGGCGACCTTGAGCCGCGCGGCGCGCAGCACGGCGTCCTCGTCGGCGCCGCGGGAGCGGACCGGCTCGGCGGCGGATGCGGTGTCCCGCATGGGTTCTCCTCTTCCTCGCTCGTGACGCGGTGGGCGGTCCCGGCTACTGCGCGGGCGTCTCGCCCAGCTCGGCGGCCAGGACGTCCCAGATCAGCCCGGCGACGTCAGGATTGATCAACATCTCGCGGTGGGAGCAGTCGAGCTGGTGCTCGCGGACCTCGCCCGCCACGAACGGCCGCCACAGGTCGGCCTTCGAGGTCGAGTCGGCCGAGATCAGCAGCAGGTCGCCGTCGGACTTCCGCGTCCGGTGCTCCAGCAGGATCTTGGTGTTGTTGCGCACGATCCGGACGTAGGCGTCGTGCTCCTCGCCGGTGAGCACCCCGGCCACCGTCTCCTCCTGCTCGGCGAAACCGGCCCGCTGCTCGTCGGTGGGACCGCCGTCCATCGGACTGGCGTCGAGGACCACCAGCAGCGAGACCTCCTCCCCCGCGTCCCGCAGCTGCGCGGCCATCTCCTGGACGACGTTGCCGCCGAACGACCAGCCGAGCAGCTGGTAGGGGCCGCTGGGCTGCACCGCGCGGATCTGCGCGACGTAGTCGGCGGCCATCCGGGTCAGCGACTCCGGCAGGTCGCTGGTGACCGAGTCCGCACCCCTGGGGCGCAGGGCGTAGAGCGGGTAGCGGTCCGAGACGCGGTTGGCGAGCCAGCCGTACTCCCACCCGAGTCCCAGGACGGTGTGAGCGCAGAAGATCGGCGTGCGGTCGCCGCTGGAGCGCATCGGCACCAGCACGTCGGCGGACTTGCGCTGCCCGCCGCGCGCGATCCGCTCGAGCAGCCCGGCGACGGTCGGCGCCTGGAACACCGCGCGGATCGGCACCTCGGCGTCGAGGACCGCCCTGATGCGGTTGACCAGGCGCACCGCCAGCAGCGAGTTGCCGCCCCGCTCGAAGAAGCTCTCCTCAACGCCGATCGAGGGCACCTCCAGCACCTGCTCGAAGATCGAGCACAGCAGCTGCTCCCGCAGGGTGACCGGGCGGCGCCCGCCCGCCCCGGGGCTCGCGGACTCGTCGGGGGCGGGCAGCGTCGCGCGATCCAGCTTGCCGTTGGCGTTCAGCGGGAGTTCGTCGAGCACGACCACCGCCGAGGGCACCATGTACTCCGGCAGCTTGCCCGCCGCGAACTCCCGCACCGACGCCGCCAGGTGCGCCCGGTCGTCGGCCGTTCCCGGGTCGCCGACGACGTAGGCCAGCAGCCGCGGCGAGCCCGGCACGTCCTCGCGGACCACGACCGCGGCCTGCGCCACGCGCTCGTGCCCGGCCACCGCCGCCTCGATCTCACCGGGTTCGATGCGGAAACCGCGCAGCTTGACCTGGTCGTCGACCCGGCCGACGAACTCCAGCTGCCCGTCGTCGTTCCAGCGCGCCACGTCGCCGGTGCGGTACATGCGCTCGCCCGGCGCCCCGAAGGGGCAGGCGATGAACCGCTCGGCGGTGAGCGTCGGACGTCCCAGATAGCCCCGGGCCAGCCCGTCACCGGCCAGGTACAGCTCGCCCGCCACGCCGGGCGGCACCGGCCGGAAACCGTCGTCGAGCACGTAGGCCCGCACGTTCCACAGCGGCGCGCCGATCGGCACGGTCGGGCCGTCCCGCTCCGGATCGCATTCCCAGGCGGTGACGGCGATCGAGGCCTCGGTGGGCCCGTAGAGGTTGTGCAGCGGCACGCCGAGCGCGTCCCGGCAGCGGTCCCGCACCGACGCCGGCAGCGCCTCGCCGAGGCACAGGACCGCGCGCAGGCTGGTGCACCGCTCCAGGGCGGCCTCCTCCAGCAGCGTCCGCAGCACCGACGGCACGAGCTGCATGACCGTGACCTGCTCCCGCTCGATCAGCTCGACCAGGTAGCGGGGATCCCAGTGCCCGCCCTGGCGCGCGAGCACCGTCCCGGCGCCGTTGAGCAGCGGCCAGAACAGCTCCCACACCGAGGCGTCGAACCCGAAGGAGGCCTTCTGCAGCACGCGGTCCCGCGGTTCGAGGCGGTACTCCTGCTGCATCCACGCCAGCTGGTTGACCACGCCGCGGTGCGGCACGACCACGCCCTTGGGGGTGCCGGTGGATCCGGAGGTGTACATGACGTAGACCGGGTGCGCCGAGCGCAGCGGCGCCGTCCGGTCGGCGTCGGTGATCTCCCGGCTGTCCGCCGAGGCCACCGCCGCGCGAACGGCGTTGTCGTCCAGGCTGATCCACTCCGGTCCGGCGTCCCACGGCGCGGTTTCCGGCGATCGGGGCCGCCCGAGCCAGGACGCGGCGCTCGCCGTGGTCAGCACGGCCACCGGTGCGGCGTCGGAGAGCATGTGGTCGACGCGTTCCAGCGGCTGGTCGGAGTCGATGATCAGGTAGGCGCCACCGGCCTTGACGACCGCCAGCAGCGCCACGACCTGCTCGACCGAGCGGTCCATCGCCACGCCGACGACCGAGTCCGGTCCCACCCCGCGGGTGATCAGGTACCGGGCGAGCCTGGTGGTCCGGTCCGCCAGCTCCGCGTAGGTGATCCGCTCCGCACCGGCCAGCAGCGCCAGGGCCTCCGGGCTGCGTTCGGCCTGGTGGTGCAGCAGGTCGGCCAGCGTGCGGTCCGGCACCGGGTGCGCGGTGTCGTTCCAGTCGCGCAGGACCCGCTGCTGCTCGGCGGGGCCGAGCAGGTCGACGGTGTGCGCCGGGGCGGCGGGGTTGTCGGCGATAGCCTCCAGGACGCGGACGAGCCGGTCCATCAGGGTGTCCACGGTGGACTTGTCGAACAGCTCGGCCGCGAACACCACGCCGCCGTCCATGCCGGCGGGCGCGCCCGTCTCGTCGAACCGCTCGTTGACCTCGATGTCGAGGTCGAACCGCGCCGACAGCAGCCCGGTGGGGTCCTCGGTCACCCGCACGCCCGGCAGCTGCGGCGTGGACCGCGCGTTGTTCTGCACGGCGAGCATGACCTGGAACAGCGGGTGCCGGGACATCGACCGGGCCGGCGCCAGCTCCTCCACGAGCCGCTCGAAGGGCACGTCCTGGTGCTCGAAGGCCTCCAGGACGGCGGCGCGCACCCGGTGCAGCAGTTCGGTGAAGTCCGGCTCGCCCGACAGGTCGGTGCGCAGCACGAGGGTGTTGGAGAAGTACCCGACGAGCCCGTCGAGTCCCTGGTCCATGCGCCCGGCGACGGGGCTGCCGAGCACGACGTCGCGTCCCGCGCCGCTCTTGGACAGCAGCACCGAGACCGCCGTGTGCAGCAGCATGAACATCGTGACGCCCTCGGCCAGGGCGAGTTCGGCCAGCCGCGCGTGCAGTTCCGCCGGGACCCGCAGCGCGGCCCACCCGGCCTCCCGGTCGGACACGGTCGGGCGCGTCCGGTCCACGGGCAGGGCGAGTTCCTGCGGGGCGCCGCTGAGCTTGTCCTTCCAGTAGTCGATCTGCCGGGCGAGCAGGCTGTCCGGCTGGTCGGTGTCGCCGAGCAGTTCCCGCTGCCACAAGGTGTAGTCGGCGTACTGCAGCGGCAGCGGCTCCCAGCCGGGTGCGCGGCCCGCGCGGCGCGCGGCGTAGGCGTCGGAGAGGTCCCGCCACAGCGGGCCCATCGACCAGCCGTCACCGGCGATGTGGTGCACCACCAGCGACAGCGCCCACTCCTGGGCTTCCCCGTCGGTGACGCGGAACAGGTCGGCCTTCACCGGCAGTTCGACGGCCAGGTCGAAGGTGTGGGCGGCCAGCACCTCGCGGCGCCGCACCAGCTCCTCCGCCGTGACGGTCGTCATCGGCAGGTCCACGGTCACCTCGTCGGCGGGGTGGACGAACTGCGACGGCTGGTCGCCCACCTGCGGGAAGGTGGTCCGCAGGCTCTCGTGCCGGGCGATCACGTCGGTGAGCGCGGCCCGCAGCGCCGCGGTGTCCAGCGGCCCGGACAGCCGCAGCAGCAGGCAGATGTTGTAGAGGTGGTTGGGGCCTTCCAGGCGGTCCAGGAACCACAGGCGGCTCTGGCCGTAGGACACCGGCAGCACCTCGGGCCGGGGCATCGGCACCACCGGCGGCCGGACCGGGCCGTCGGACTGGGCGAGCTTCGCGGCGAGCCCGGACACGACGGGTTCCTCGAACACCGCCCGCACGGAGATCTCCGCGCCCAGGACCGCCCGGATGCGGCTGACGAGCTTCACGGCGAGCAGGGAATGCCCGCCCAGCGCGAAGAAGTCGTCGTCGGGACCGACCCGGGGCACGCCGAGGACCTCGGCGAACAGGGTGCACAGCAGTTCCTCGCGCGGCGAGGCGGGGGCGCGCACCAGATCGGTGGACGTGACCGGTTCGGGGTCGGGCAGGGCAGCGCGGTCGACCTTGCCGTTGACGGTCACCGGCAGCCGGTCGAGCACCGTCACGTACGAGGGCACCAGGTGGCTCGGCACCCGCTCGGCCACGAACTCCCGCACCCTGGCGGCCAGGTCGTCACCGGGGCCGGAGGGCACCACGTAGGCGGCGAGGCGCTTGTCGTTCTCGCCGTGCTCGCGGACGGTGACCACGGCCTGCGCCACGTCGTCGTGGGCGGACACGACGGCCTCCACCTCGCCGGGTTCGACGCGGAATCCGGCGATCTTGACCTGGTCGTCGGCGCGGCCGACGAACTCCAGCACCCCGTCGGCCCGCCACCGCACCACGTCGCCGACGCGGTACATGCGGGATCCCCCGCCCTCGAACGGGCAGGCCACGAAGCGTTCCGCCGTCATCGCGGGCCGTCGTGCGTACCCGCGGGCCAGACCGTCACCGGCGACGTAGAGCTCACCCGGCACGCCGACCGGAACCGGGCGCAAGGAGCTGTCGAGGACGTAGCAGCGGGTGCGGTCCAGCAGGCGCCCGAGCGGGATCTCCCGGCCGCTGTCGACATCGGCGCGACCGACCGCGTGGGTGTGGGTGTAGGTGGTGCTCTCGGTCGGGCCGTAGCCGTTGGACAGCACGGTGCCGGGCAGCGCGTCGACCACGGTGCGGGAATGCTCGACGGAGAGCTTGTCGCCACCCGTCAGCAGCGAGCGCACCCCGCTCAGCGCCTGGACGTCGGTGTCGATGACCTGGTGCAGCAACCCGGTGGGCAGCAGAGCGACCGTGACCGCGTGCGCGGTGAAGAACTCGCGCAGCGACGCCACCGACGGCGACCCCGGAGGGCCGACGGCCAGCGTCGCTCCGTTGAGCAGGGCCGCCCAGATCTCGAAGGTGGCGGCGTCGAACGACACCGACCCGACGTGCGACACCACGTCCCCGGCGCGCACGTCGGCGTAGGCGGCAGGCCGGGCCAGGCGGTCGATGGCGCGATGGGTCACGGTGACGCCCTTGGGCTTTCCGGTGGAACCGGAGGTGTAGATCGTGTAGGCGGCCGATTCCAGGTGCGGCTCGGGTTCCGGCGGCGTGGCGTCCTCGGCGTCCACGGCGGCGCGCGTCGCCGGGTCGTCCAGCACGACGCGCACCCCCGAGCCGGGCACTCGCGAGGCCACGTCGGTGGTGGTGAGCACGAGAACCGGGGCGGCGTCGTCGAGCATCATCTCGATGCGGGCCGACGGGTACTCGGTGTCCACCGGCAGGTACGCGCCGCCGGTCTTCAGGACGGCCAGCAGCGCGATGACCATCTCCGGCGACCGCTCCATGACGACCGCGACGGTCTCCTCCGGCCCGGCGCCGTGGCGCAGCAGGTACCGGGCGAGCCGGTCGGAGCGGGCGTCGAGTTCGGCGTAGGTCAGGCGGAATCCGTCGGCGACCAGCGCCGGGGTGTCCGGGACGCGGGCGACCTGCGCGCGGAACCCGGCGGTCACGGTCTCGGCCGGTTCGGGCCGGTCGGTCGCGTTCCACTCCCCCACCACGCGGTCGCGTTCGGCGGCGTCGAGCGGGTCGATGCCGTGCACCCGCTGCCGGGGATCGGCGGCGACGGTGCTCAGCACGTGCAGCAGCCGGGTCACCAGGGCCTCGGCGGTGGCGCGGTCGAACAGGTCGGTGGCGTAGGTGAGTCCGCCGTCGACGCCGGCCGGGACGCCCTGCTCGTCGAACTGCTCGGCGGCCTGGAAGTCCAGGTCGAACTTCGCGCCGGGCACCTCAGTGTCGAGCCGTTCCAGGTGCACGCCGGGCAGGTCCACCTCGGCGGCGGGCACGTTCTGCACCGACAGGATGACCTGGAACAGCGGGTGGCGGGCCGTGGACCGGGCGGGCGCGAGCTCCTCGACGAGCCGCTCGAACGGCACCTCCTGGTGGCCCAGCGCGCCCAGCGCCGACTTGCGCACGCGGCCGAGCACCTCGGCGAACGTGGGGTCACCGGACAGGTCGGTGCGCAGCACCAGGGTGTTGACGAAGAACCCGACCAGGTCGTCTGCGGCCTCGTCGGTGCGGCCGGCGATGGGGCTGCCCAGCGGGACGTCCTCGCCCGCGCCGAGCCGCGACAGCAGCACCGACAGGGCCGCCTGCCACACCATGAACATCGTGACGCCCTGCGCGGCGGCCAGTTCGGCCAGCGCGCCGTGCAGGTCGGCGGGCACGTGCAGCGGCACCCAGGCGCCGTCGTTGCTCGCGACGGCGGGCCGGGGCCGGTCCGTGGGCAGCGACAGCTCCTCCGGGATGCCCTCCAGCGCCTCCCGCCAGTAGGCGACCTGCTGGTTGAGCGGGCTGTCCGGGTCGTCGGCGTCGCCGAGCAGGTCGCGCTGCCACAGCGCGTGGTCGGCGTACTGCACGGGCAGCGGTTCGAAGCGCGGGGCGCTGCCGGCGCGGCGCGCGATGTAGGCGGCGGAGAGGTCGCGCAGCATCGGGGCCATCGACCAGCCGTCGGAGGCGATGTGGTGGGTGACCAGCACCAGCACCCACTCGCCCGGTTCCCCCTCGACGTCGAGAAGGGTTGCGCGCAGCGGGAGTTCGCCCGCGAGGTCGAAGACGTAGCGGGACTCCTCGGCGATCCGCTCGTCGAGGTCCCCGCGCGCCACCGTCTCGACGCGCACCCGCACGTCGGCGTGCTCGGCGGGGACGATCTGCTGGACGGGCTGCCCCTCGTGCTGCGGGAAGCGGGTCCGCAGGCTCTCGTGCCGGGCGACCACGTCGCCCAGCGCGGCGTCCAGCGCGGCGACGTCGAGATCGCCGGTCATCCGCACCGCGAGCGGGATGTTGTAGAGCGCGCTGGCGCCTTCGAAGCTGTCGACGAACCACAGGCGGCGCTGGGCGTAGGACAGCGGCAGCAGCTCCGGCCTCGGCCGGGCGGTGAGGGCGGGCCGGACCGGCGCGTCGCCGGTCTCGCCGATCGCCGCGGCCAGCCCGGCCACGCTCGGCGTCTCGAACACCGCCTCCACCGGGATTTCCGCGCCGAGCACGGTGCGGACCCTGCTGACGAGGCGGACGGCGAGCAGGGAATGCCCGCCGAGCGCGAAGAAGTCGTCGTCGACGCCCACTCGCGGGACACCGAGGACGTGCGCGAACACGGCGCACAGCAGCTCTTCCCGCAGCGACGGCGGCCTGCGCAGCTCACCGGCGACCAGCGCCTCCGGGGCGGGCAGGGCCGCCCGGTCGACCTTGCCGTTGCCGGTCAGCGGCAGCCGGTCGAGGCTCACCACGGCGCTGGGCACCAGGTACTCGGGCAGCCGGGCGGCGGCGTGCTCGCGCAGCGGCTCGGTGTCGTCACCGCCGGTCCACACCACGTAGGCCACGAGGCGCTTGTCGCCGGGGACGTCCTCGCGGACGGTGACCACCGCCTGCGTCACGTCGGGGTGGGCGGCCAGCGCCGATTCGGCTTCGGCGGGCTCCACCCGGAAACCGCGGATCTTGACCTGGTCGTCGACGCGGCCGACGAACTCCAGCACGCCGTCGGCCCGCCACCGCACCACGTCACCGGTGCGGTACATCCGCGAGCCGCCGTCCTCGAACGGGCAGGCCACGAAGCGCTCGGCGGTGAGCCCGCTGCGCCCGGCGTAGCCGCGCGCCAGCCCGGCCCCGGCCAGGTACAGCTCGCCGGAGACCCCCGGCGGGACCGGGTCCAGCGCGCTGTCCAGCACGTAGCAGCGGGTGTTGTCCATCGGCCTGCCGATGGGGACGACCTCGCCGATCTCGTCCGGGTCGGTCAGCGGGATCTGGGTGCCGATGACGGTGATCTCGGTCGGGCCGTAGCTGCTGCGCACGACGATGCCGGGGGCGGCGTCGAGCACCCGCTGCACGGCGTTCTTCGGGACCACGTCGGCGCCGGTGAGCACGTCGCTCGCGCCGTTGAAGGCCTCGGGGTCCTCGTCGGCGATGACGCGGAACAGACCGGCCGTGAGGTGCACGTGGGTCAGCCCGTGCTCGGTGATCAGGGCCCGCAGCCGCGCGGCGTCCATGCGGCCCGGGGGGACGACGAGGATCTCGCCGCCGGTGAGCAGCCGCACCCACAGCTCCACCGTGGACCCGTCGAAGGTGTGCGGTGCGGCGAACATCCCGCGCGCCTGGCCGCGGAACCGCCAGCAGTCGTCGCCGGCCAGGTCGACGATGTCGCGGTGGGTGGTCGCGATGCCCTTCGGCTCGCCGGTGGAGCCGGAGGTGAACATGACGTAGGCGAGCTGATCGGGCAGGCTGCGGCCGGTCACCGCGGTGGCGGGCTGCTCGGCCCACGCAGTGGGATCGCCCGCGCGGACCACGGTGGCGACCTGCCCGCGCAGGTCCTCGGCGTAGCGGTCGTCCGCGAGGCACAGCGAGGTTCCGGCGCGGTGCAGCACCTCGGCGATGCGGCCGGCGGGCTGGTCCGGGGAGACGGTGACGTAGGCGCCGCCCGCCTTGAGGATCGCCAGCAGCACGACCACGACGTCGATGGAGCGGTCCATGACGACGCCGACGGGTGTCTCCGGCACCACGCCGAGCTCGATGAGGTGGTGGGCCAGCCGGTTGGAGCGCTGGTCCAGCTCGGCGTAGGTGAGCTGCACGGGGTCGTCGGTGAGCACGGTGGTCAGCGCGACGGCCTTGGGGGCGCGGGAGGCGCGGATCGCGAACAGCTCGGGGACGGTCAGCGCCAGGGTGTCGCTGTGGGTGTTGTTCCACTCGGTGAGCAGCCGTCGCCGCTCGGTCCGGTCGAGCAGGTCGACGCGGGCGACGGGGCGGTGCGGGTCCTCGGTGACGGCGTCGAGCACGCGAACCAGCCGCGCCACCAGGGTTTCGGCGGTGGAGCGGTCGAACAGGTCGGCGGCGTAGGTGAGTCCGCCGATCATGCCGTCCGGTTCGCCCGCGTCGTCGACGAGTTCGACGACCTGGAAGTCCAGGTCGAACTTGGCCATCGCGGGGGCGTCGGGGCGGGAGTCGACGTCGAGGCCGGGCAGCGTGACGTCCTGCTGCGGGATGTTCTGCACGGCCAGCAGCACCTGGAACAGCGGGTGGCGGCCCTTGGAACGGGACGGCGCCAGCTCTTCCACGAGCCGTTCGAAGGGGATGTCCTGGTGCTCCAGCGCGCCGAGCGCGTTCTGCCGCACCCGGGCCAGCACCTCGGTGAAGTCGGGGTCGCCGGACAGGTCGGTGCGCAGGACGATGGTGTTGACGAAGAACCCGACGAGGTCCTCGACGGCTTCGTCGGTGCGCCCGGCGACCGGGCTGCCCAGCGGGATGTCCTCACCCGCACCGAGCCTGGACAGCAGCACGGCCAGGGCCGCCTGCCACACCATGAACATCGTGACGCCCTCGGACCGCGCCAGCTCCGCCAGCCGCGCGTGCAGCTCGGCGGGCACCTCGATGTCGGCCCAGCCCGCGGTGCGGCTCTCGACCTCCGGCCGGGGCCGGTCGGCGGGCAGCGCCAGTTCCTCGGGCGCGCCGTCGAGGGCCTTCCGCCAGTAGGAGACCTGGCCGTGCAGGAGGCTGCCGGGGTCGTCCGGGTCGCCGAGCAGTTCTCGCTGCCACAGCGCGTAATCCGCGTACTGCACCGGCAGCGGACCCCACTCTGGCGCCCGGCCGTCGCACCGGGCCGCGTAGGCCACCGACAGGTCCCGCCACAGCGGGGCCATCGACCAGCCGTCACCGGCGATGTGGTGCACCACCAGCACCAGCGCGGAGGTGTCCGGTCCGGTGGTGAACAGCACCGCCCGCAGCGGGAGTTCACGGGCCAGGTCGAAGACGTGCGCGGAGGTCTCGGTGATCCGCGCGTCCAGCTCGGCCGCGTCCACCTCCACGACCTCCAGCTCCACGGCGGCCTGGTCGGCGGGGGTGATCTCCTGGTGCGGCTCGCCGTCGATCTCGGGGAACCGGGTGCGCAGCGTCTCGTGCCGCGCGAGCACGTCGCCGAGGGCGGCCCGCATCGCGTCGACGTCGAGGCGTCCGGTCAGCCGCAGCACCAGCGGGATGTTGTAGAGCGCGCCCGCGCCTTCGAGCTGGTCCATGAACCACAGGCGGCGCTGCGCGAACGACAGCGGCAGCCGGTCCGGGCGCTCCCCTGCCGAGACCGCCGGTCGCACACCGCTTTCCGACTCGGCGAGCCGCGCGGCCAGCTGCGCCGCGGTCGGCGCCTCGAACAGGGTGCGGATGGGCAGTTCGGCGCCGAGCACGGTGCGGATCCGGCTGGCGAGCCGGACCGCTTGCAGCGAGTGCCCGCCGAGGGCGAAGAAGTCGTCGTCGACGCCCACCCGAGGCACGCCGAGGACCTGGGCGAACACCGTGCACAGCAGCTCTTCGCGCAGGCCCGCCGGGCGCCGCTCGGGCGCGGTCGCGGGGGTGTCGTCGGGGTCGGGATCGACGAGGTGCAGCCGCCCCTCGCGGTCCCAGCGGGCGCGGCGTCCGGTCGGGCGCATGGGGCTCCCGTCGTCGGTGAAGGGGCAGGGAACGGAGGCGGCGTCGTCGCGGGCCGCGGCGTCGACGACGTGCAGCTCGCCGACGACGCCCGGGGCGACGGGAGCCAGGCCCGCGTCCAGGACGTAGACGGCGCCGTCGTGCTGCGGCTGCCGGTGCGGCCACTCGGCCACGACCCGCTGCCGTTCGGCGGGGTCGAGCACGTCGAGCCGGTGCACCGGGCGGGCGGGTTCGCGCGCGAGGTCGTCGAGGACGCGCAGCAGCCGCGCCACCAGCGCTTCCGCGGTGTCGCGGTCGAACAGGTCGGTGGCGAAGCCGAGGGCACCGGTCATGCCGTCCGGCAGGCCCGCGACGAAGCGCTCGGCGACTTGCAGGTCCAGGTCGAACTTCGCGTCGCCGGTCGCCGACCGCAGCGGGGCGACCTCGACGCCCGCCAGTTCCGGCTCGGTGCGCGGGGTGGACTGCACTTCCGCGATCACCTGGAACAGCGGGTGGCGGCCGGTGTGGCGAGTGGGGGCGAGCTCTTCCACGAGCCGTTCGAACGGGACGTCCTGGTGCTCCAGCGCCCCCAGCGCGGTCCGGCGAACCCGGCCCAGCACCTCGGTGAAGTCCGGGTCGCCGGACAGGTCGACGCGCAGCACGACGGTGTTGACGAAGAACCCGACCAGGTCCTCGACCGCCTCGTCGGTGCGCCCGGCGACCGGGCTGCCCAGCGGAACGTCCTGTCCCGCACCGAGCCTCGACAGCAGCACGGCCAGAGCGGCCTGCCACACCATGAACATCGTGACGCCCTCGGACCGCGCCAGCTCCGCCAGCCGCGCGTGCAGCTCGGCGGGCACCTCGACGTCCACCCAGCCGCCGTCGCGGCCGGTGTCGGCGGTCCGCGGCCGGTCGAGCGGCAGCGCGAGCTCTTCGGGCGCACCGGCCAGTTCCGCGCGCCAGTGGGCGAGCTCCCCGGCGAGCAGGCTGTCCGGGTCGTCGGCCTCGCCGAGCAGTTCGCGTTGCCACAGCGCGTAATCCGCGTACTGCACCGGCAGCGGACCCCAGTCGGGGGTCCGGCCGTCGCGGCGCGCCGCGTAGGCCTCGGAGAGATCGCGCCACAGCGGGCTCATCGACCAGTCGTCCCCGGCGATGTGGTGCAGCACGAGCACCAGCACCGAGGTGTCCGGTCCGGTGGTGAACAGGGTTGCGCGGAACGGGATTTCGGTGGCCAGGTCGAAGACGTGCCCGGCCGCCCCGGCGATGCGCGGGTCGTGGTCGCCGTCGGCCTCCAGCACCGGCAGCTCCACGGTCGCGGCGCCGGCCGGGACGACGTCCTGGTGCGGTTCGCCGTCGACCTCCGGGAACCGGGTCCGCAGCGTCTCGTGGCGGGCCACCAGATCACCCAGCGCCGCCCGCAGCGCGGCGACGTCGACCTTCCCGGTCAGCCGCAGCACCAGGGGGATGTTGTAGAGCGCGCTCGCCCCGTCCATCCGGTCGACGAACCACAGGCGGCGCTGCGCGAACGACAGCGGCAACCGCTCCGGCCGCGCACCGGCCGAAACCGGTTCGCGCACAGCGCTTTCCGACTCGGCGAGCCGTGCCGCCAGCGCCGCCACCGTGGAGTCCTCGAAGACGGCGCGCACCGGGATCTCGACGCCGAGCACTGCGCGCACCCGGCTGACCAGGCGCACGGCCAGCAGCGAATGCCCGCCGAGGGTGAAGAAGTCGTCGTCGACGCCCACCCGGTCCACGCCGAGCACCTGGGCGAACACCGAGCACAGCAGTTCCTCGCGCAGGCCCGCCGGGCGGGCGGTGGTGGCGGTGTCGCGCTCCGGTGCGGGCAGGGCCGCGCGGTCGAGCTTGCCGTTGACCGACAGCGGCAGCCGGTCGAGCAGCACGAAGGCCGACGGCACCAGGTGCGCGGGCAGCCGGGTCTCCAGCTCGCCGCGCAGCGCGGCGGGCAGCTCGTCCCGCTGCGGCCCGGCGGGCACGACGTAGGCCGTGAGCCGCTTGTCGCCGGGTGCGTCCTCGCGGACGACGACCGCGACCTGCGCCACCCGGGCGTCGTCGGCGAGCTGCGCCTCCACCTCGCCCGGTTCGATGCGGAAACCGCGGATCTTGACCTGGTCGTCGGAGCGGCCGACGTAGAGCAGGCGGCCGTCGGCGGTGCGGCGCACGGTGTCGCCGGTGCGGTACATGCGGGAACCCTTGGGCCCGAACGGGTCCGCGACGAACCGCTCGGCGGTGAGCCCGTGCCGGTCCAGGTAGCCGCGGGCCACACCGCCACCCGCCACGTACAGGTCGCCGTCGACGCCGTCCGGCACCGGCCGCAGGCGGGAGTCGAGGACGTAGAGGCGCACACCGGGAAGCGGGCGGCCGATGGTCGGGGCGTCACCGGGCCGCAGCGGGCCGTCGGCGGCCGCGATGACGGTGATCTCGGTCGGCCCGTAGGCGTTGCCGAACCAGACCTCGCCGCCCCAGCGGTCGACGAGCGCGGATCCCAGCGCCTCGCCCGCCACGAGCACGGTCTCCACGCCGGCGAGCCGCTGCGGGTCCTCGACCATGCCCAGAACCGTGGGCGGCAGCTGCAAGTGCGTGACGCCCTGCTCTTCGACCACGTCCTCCAGGCCGGCGCCGGGCAGGAGTTCGGCGGCCGGGGCCACGACGAGGCAGGCGCCCGCGGCGAACGCCGTCATGATCTCCCAGGTCGCGACGTCGAACCCGAGCGAGGCGAACTGGAGCAGCCTGCTGCCGGGTTCCAGCCCGGGCCAGCGGAAGGCCAGCAGGTTCACCGCGCCCGCGTGCGGCACCACGACGCCCTTGGGGGTTCCGGTGGAACCGGAGGTGTAGATGACGTACGCCGGGTGCTCGGGACGCAGCGGCACCACCCGGTCGGCCTGGGCGACCGGGCCGCCGGGCAGGGCGGCGACGGCGGCGCGGACCGAGGCATCGTCCACGACGATCGGATCCGGCCCGGGCAGCGGAACGGACCCGGCGATCGAGGCGGTGGTCAGCACCGCCACCGGGTCGGCGTCGGCGCACAGGTGGGCGATGCGGTCGGCGGGCTGGTCGGGGTCGATCGGCACGTAGGCGGCACCGGACTTGAGCACGGCCAGCAGCGCGACGATCGTCTCCGGCGAGCGCTCCATGAGGAGCACGAC
Organism: Saccharopolyspora flava; assembly: GCF_900116135.1. Taxonomy (GTDB): domain Bacteria; phylum Actinomycetota; class Actinomycetes; order Mycobacteriales; family Pseudonocardiaceae; genus Saccharopolyspora; species Saccharopolyspora flava. The sequence goes on along the minus strand of NZ_FOZX01000007.1, from coordinate 243,783 downwards.
CCGGCCTTCGGCGCCGACGCCGCGTGCGATCAGGTGGCGCGCCAGCCGGTTCGACCGCTCGTCGAGCTCGGCGTAGCTGAGGCGCTCGGTGCCGGAGGCGATCGCGTCGGCACCCGGGCTGGCGGCGGCACGCTCGGCGAACACCTCGACCAGGGTGCCGGTGCTCGCGGGAGCACCGGTGTCGTTGAACTCGACGAGGACGCGGTCCCGCTCGGCGGGCGGCAGCACGTCGATGCCGGCGAGCGGGGTCAGCGGGTCCTCGTCGAGCGCGGCCACGACGCGCTCGGTGGTGGCCCGCAGCAGCCCGATGACGACGTCGGGGTCGATCCCGGCGGCGGCCTGCACGTCGAAGGCGATCTCGCGGCCGTCGTCGTCGACCGACACCAGCAGCGGGTAGTTGGTGCGCTCCCGCGCGGCCAGCACGTCGGCTCCCGGCGGCAGGACGTGCGCGCGCTCGTCACCGGCGACGTTGTGCCGGTAGTTGAGGACGGCGGTGAACAGCGGAGCGGGCACCGGCACGCCGCTGGCGCGCTGGGCGTCGGCGAGCGAGGCGTGCTCGTGCACCAGCAGTTCGGCCAGCTGGGCGTGCATGTCCCGCACCGCCTCGGCCACACCGGCGTCACCGATCGCGGCCCGCACCGGCAGCGTGTTGATGAACATGCCGGGCACGTGGTCGGCACCCGCCTGCACGCGCCCGAGCAGCAGCGTTCCGAACACGACGTCGTCGCCGCCGCACAGCGCGGCCAGCACCCGGGACCACACGACGTGCAGCACGGTGGCGGGGCTCGCCCCGGCGCGCCGGGCCTGCTCCCCGAGCCGGGCGGTGACCTGCGGGTCCAGGACGGCGCGGCGTTCGGTGACGTCGCGGCCGTCCCCGCGAACCTCCAGCACCCCGAACGGCGCGGTCGGTTCGGTGACGTCGCCGAGCAGCCGCGCGAAGTGCTCCTCGTGCTCCGCGGCGGAGGTGCCGAGCAGGGCCTGGCCGACGAAGGTGCGGTACGGCAGCGGTTCCGGCAGGTCGCCGCCGCGTCCGCCGAGGAAGGCGGTGACCTCGCGCAGGACGAGTTCGAGGGTGGTGTGGTCCTGGGTGATGTGGTGCATCCGGATCGCCAGCAGCCAGCGCTCGGTGCCGGGTTCGGCCGCGACGGCCACGTCCATCAGCGGGGCGCGGCGCAGGTCCATCGGGCCGTCGGCCAGCGCCAGGAACCGCTCCACCTCGTCGGCGTCGTCGGTGGGGTCGAGTTCGACCTCGGTCACCGGCAGGTCGACGTGCCGGTGCACGACCTGCACCGGGTGCGGCAGCCCCTCCCAGGCGAGGCCGGTGCGCAGCACCTCGTGGCGTTCGATGACGCGCGGCCAGGCCGCGAGGAACTCGTCCAGCAGCGCGCGGGAGTCGAACCGCAGGGCGTAGCGCACGAGGTACGGGTCGTCGGTGCCGTTCTCGGCGTGCAGCCGGTGGTGGAAGAACAGGCCTTCCTGCAGCGGGCCGAGCCGGTAGACGTCGGCGACGTTGGCCGCGCCGCCGGGAACGGCGGCGGTGACGGTGTCGAGTTCGGCGGCGGTGAGATCGGCCAGCGGCACCATCTCCGGGGTGATCCGGGTGGCTCCGGCAGGCGGGGTGCCCTCCGGGATCTCCACGGGTGCGCGACCGGCGACGGCGGCCAGCCCGGCCGGGGTGGCCGCGGTGAACAGGGTGCGCACGTCGACCCGCACCCCGGCGGCGCGCAGCCGCTCGACGAGCCGCACCGCGAGCAGCGAATGCCCGCCGAGGGCGAAGAAGTCGTCGTCGACGCCCACCCGGTCCACGTCGAGCACCTCGGCGAAGGCCGCGCAGATGCTCTCCTCGCGCTCCGTCGCAGGGCCGCGGCCCCCGGAGGAGGTGAACTCGGGCGCGGGCAGGGCGGCGCGGTCGAGCTTGCCGTTGACGGTGAGCGGCAACCGCTCCAGCGGGACGACCGCCGCGGGCACCATGTGGGCGGGCAGCAGCCCGGTGACGGCGTCGCGGACCGACCGGGCGAAGGCCTCCCCCGCGTCGGCGGGGTCGCGGGGCACGACGTGGGCGATCAGCCGCTGATCTCCCGGGGTGTCCTCGCGCAGCACGACCGCGGCCTGCGCGACGCGCTCGTCGGTGAGCAGCGCAGCCTCGACCTCGCCGGGTTCGATGCGGAAGCCCCGCAGCGACACCTGGTCGTCGGCACGGCCCAGGTACTCCAGGGTGCCGTCGCTCCCCCACCGCGCGAGGTCGCCGGTGCGGTACATGCGGGCGCCGCCGGGCTCGAAAGGACAGGCCACGAACCGGTTCGCGGTCAGCCCGGGCATCCCGAGGTAGCCGCGCGCGACACCGGAGCCCGCGACGTACATCTCGCCGACGACGCCGGGCGGCACGGGCCGCAGGTGGGCGTCGAGGACGTGCACGCGGGTGTCGTCCAGCGGCAGGCCGATCGGGCTGGCACCGTGCGCGCCGGGCCGCGTGGCGGCGTCGACGTCGAGATGCGTGACGTGCACGGTGGTTTCGGTGATGCCGTACATGTTCACCAGCGCCGGGCCGTCCCGGCGGACGAGCCGGTCCGGGTCGAGCGCCTCGCCGCCGAGGACGACCAGCCGCAGCGGGGCGTCGAGGGCGGTGCCGGGCTCGCGCGCGTCGGCGTGCTCCAGCTGGTGGAACGCCGACGGGGTCTGGCTGAGGACGGTGACGCCCTCGTCGACGAGCAGCCGCCGGAAGTCGTTGGGCGAGCGGGAGGTGTCGTGGTCGACGACGACGAGACGGCCACCGGTGAGCAGGCAGCCCCACAGCTCCCACACCGAGAAGTCGAAGGCGTGCGAGTGGAACCAGGTCCACACGTCGCCGCTGCCGAACTCGTAGCGCGCGGCCGCGTTCCGCAGCAGGGCCGTCACCTGCGCGTGGGTGACGACGACGCCCTTCGGGGCACCGGTGGAGCCGGAGGTGTGGATGACGTAGGCCGGGTGGTCGGCCAGCAGCGGGCGGCACCGCTCGTCCTGCGCGATCGGCTCAGGACGGCAGGCGGCGACGGCGGCCTGCACGGCCACGTCGTCGAGCACGACGCGGCCGGTGTCGGCGGGCAGGCGGTCGGCGAGGCCGGTGGTGGTGAGCAGGACGGCGGGTTCGGCGTCGGCGAGCAGGGCGGCGATCCGGGCGTCCGGGTGCGCGGGATCGATCGGCACGTAGGCGCCACCGGCCTTCAGCACCGCGAGCAGCGCGACGACGAGGTCGGGGGTGCGCTCCATCGCGACGGCGACCCGCGTCTCGGGGCCGACGCCCCGGCCGATGAGGTGGCGGGCGAGCCGGTTGGCGGCGGCGTCGAGGTCGCCGTAGCCGAGGCTCCCGGTGAGGGCGGGGTCGTCCGGGTGGGACGCGGCCTGCTCGGCGAAGAGGTCGGGAACGGTCGCCGGTGGCAGCGACCGGGTGGGTCCGGCGGTCTCGGCGATCGCGCGGTGCTCGGCCGGGTCGAGCACGTCGACGGCGTGCAGCCGGGTGCCGGGCTCGGCGGCGACGGTCTCCAGCACCCGCAGCAGGCGGGCGGCGAACGACTCGACGGTGGCCCGGTCGAACAGGTCGGCGGAGTAGATGATCTCGACGTCGTCGCCGCCCTCGGCGCCGCGGCGCTCCCAGACCTGGAAGTCGAGGTCGAACTTGGCCAGCGGCAGGTCGGCGACGTGCGCGGTGGCGGTCAATCCGTCCAGCTCGACGGGGGTTTCGGGGGCGTTGTGCAGCGTCAGGTTGACCTGGAACAGCGGGTGCCGGGTCAGGGAGCGGTTCGGGTCGAGCTCGGCCACGAGCCGTTCGAAGGGCACGTCCTGGTTCCGCAGCGCCTCGACGGTGGTCTCCCGCACGCGGCCCACGACGTCGGTGAAGGCCGGGTCGCCGCTGAGGTCGGTGCGCAGCACGAGGGTGTTGACGAAGAACCCGACGAGCTCTTCCAGCCCGGCCTCGTCCCGGCCCGCGACGGGAGTGCCGACCGGGATGTCCTGACCCGCACCGAGTTTCGACAGCAGGACGGCGATCGCGGCCTGCCACACCATGAACGGCGTGGCGTTCGCGGCGCGCGCCAGGTCCGCCAGCCGGTCCCGCAGGCCTGCGGGCACGGCGAGGTTCACCGTGCCGCCCGCGCGGTCGGAGGTCGCCGGGCGGGGCCGGTCGGTGGGCAGCGACAGCTCCCCCGGCGCGCCCGCCAGCGCCGCGCGCCAGTACGAGAGCTGGGTGGCCAGCACGCTGTCCGGATCGCTCGCCTCGCCGAGCAGTTCGCGCTGCCAGAGCGCGTAGTCGGCGTACTGCACCGGCAGCGGTTCCCGCTCCGGTGCGCGCCCGGCCCTGCGGGCGGCGTAGGCGGCCGACAGGTCCCGCCACAGCGGGTCGGCCGACCAGCCGTCGGCGGCGATGTGGTGCAGCACCAGCACGAGCACGGCCTCGTCGCCACCGGTGGTCAGCAGCCGGGCGTGGCACGGCAGGTCGCGGGCCAGGTCGAAGACGTGCCGCGCGGTGGCCGCGATCTCGGCCTCCAGCCGGTCCGCGGGCACCTCGGCGACCTGCAGCGGGTCGCCGAGCTCGGCCGGGTCCACGATCTCCTGGACCGGTTCGCCGTCGTGCTGCCGGAAGCGGGTGCGCAGGCTCTCGTGCCGGACGAGCACGTCGGTCAGCGCCGCCCGCAGCGCGGCGACGTCCAGCGGGCCGCGCAGCCGCAGGACCAGCGGAATGGTGTAGAGGGCCCCGGCCCCGTCCAACTGGTCCAGGAACCACAGCCGACGCTGCGCGTACGACGCAGGAATCACGGACACTCCTCTGGTTTGGTCGGGTCGGCCCGATTCGCGCTGGATCAGCCGAGGTAGTCCTCGGCACCGCCGGTGCGCACGGTGTCCAAGGTGAAGCAGTGGAAACCGCCGCCGAAGAGCCGCCGGTGCCGGTGCCGGATCGGCACCGCGTCGAAGCCGTGCTCTTCCAAGGTGGTGATGAGCGTCTTGCACGCGTCGTTGACCAGAACGGTGTTCTCGTCGACGGACAGGACGTTGAGGTCGATGTAGGGGCTGGCCGGGATCGGGTCGCCGTTCTCGTACTGCGGGTAGTCGTCGATGCCGGGCGGCGGCGGCACCACGACGTCCCAGCTGCGCAGCGCTTCCGGCAGGTAGTCGGCGACGGCGGGGTCGCGCAGCAGCAGGGTGCCGGGGCGCAGCGGGACGACGACGCTGTCGATGTGGCTCTGGGTGAGCCGGTCCATCCGGTGCACCCGGAAGCGCCCGCGCAGGTGCCGCTCCAGCCAGTCGTAGGCCAGCGCGTGGTTGCGGTTGGAGACGTTGACAATGAGGTCGCGGCCGAGGCGCAGGCAGTTCGCGCCGTCGATCATCAGCTCCGCGCCGACGTCGTAGGGCGAGTCCTGCGGGTCGAGCGGGACCTCGATGTTCGGGGCGGCGTGGGCCACGTTCTCCGGGTCGAAGGAGTGGTCGGTCATCATCGGGCGCGGCATGGTCGTCCAGCGGGCGCCCTGCCGGAAGTAGTCCTGGAAGACCGGTTTGAGGAACTGCGTCTCGAAGTAGCGGTCGCGCAGCATCGGCGGGCACTCGACGATCTCGTCGCCGAGGATCAGCGTGTTGTCGCGGATGTTGAGCGGCGGCGTGACCGTGGCTTCGAAGGCCGGGGTGGCGACCCGGGTGAGGCCGGCGTCGAGCGGCATCGGGCGGTGCACGGTGACGCCGAGCGCCGCGAGCTGCTCGGCGACGCCCTCGACGTCCTCGACGAGTTCGGCGAGGAACCGCTGCTTCATCTCCAGCCGGTGCGGGGAGTTGCGCTCGCGGCGTTCCTCGCTGTCGCGCCAGGTCGACAGCGACGGGTAGTAGCCGCGGGCGCCGGAGACGTTGTCGCTGATGAACATGTCGAAGGACATGTCCCGCACGCGGTCGAGGTAGCCCTCGGCGGAGCCGACGACGACCTCTTTGAGCGGGGTGAAGTCGTCGTAGCAGTTCAGGCGCATCGGCGGTGTCCTTTCGCGACGGTCCGGGAGGCTGCGAGCCGGGTCATGCGACGGCCTCCTCGCGGAGGAAGGCGGCGAGCCGCTTGACGCCCTGCTCGATCTGGTCGGGGTCGAGGTAGCTGCACGAGAGCCGGAGCTGGCGGTCGCAGCGGTCGGTGAGGGAGAACTGGCTCATCGGCGTCCACAGCACGCCGTGCTCGGCGGCCGAGACCTCCAGCAGCGCCAGGTCGGCCGGGACCGGGAGGTCGATGCGGACGAAGAAGCCACCGGCGGGCCGCTGCACGGTGATGCCGGGCGGCAGGTCGTCGCCGAGGTGCTTGTCCAGCGCCTCCAGCAGGTGGTCCAGGTTGCGCCGGTAGCGCTGCGCCTTGGGGCGCCCGAGCGCGGTCAGCGAACGCCCGTGCTCCAGCAGCAGACCGCCGATCACCGCTTGGGCCAGCGGCGGGGTGTTCACGGTCGTCATGGTCTTGAGCACGGCCAGTTCCTCGGCCAGAGTCCGCTGCTCGGCGCCGTTCTGGACGCGCTGGTCGGCGACGGCGTACCCGACGCGGGCGCCGGGGAACCCGACCTTGGCGAACGTGCCGACGTGCACCACGCGGCGATGCCGGTCCAGGGCCTTGAGGCAGGGCAGGCCGTCGTCCTCCGGGGCGGTGAACCCGTAGGCGTTGTCCTCGACGAGCAGCAGGTCCTCGCGCTCGGCCAGGTCGAGCAGCGCGTGCCGGGCGGCGAGCGGCATCCGGGCGCCGCCGGGGTTGGAGAAATCGGGGGCGACGTAGCAGGCCCGGATCCGGCGGCCCTGCTCGCGGGCCTCGCGGCAGCGGGCGGCGAGGTGGTCGAGGTCGAGCCCGGATTCCCCTTCGCGGAGCGGCACGACGGGGATGTCGAGCAGCCGCGCGGCACCGGTGATGCCGGCGTAGCAGGGGTCGGCGATGGCGAACAGGTCGTCGCCGCCGGAGCGCGGGTACAGCGACCGCAGCGCCAGCAGCAGCGCCTCCTGGGCGCCGACGGTGATGACGATCTCGCGCGGGTCGGCGCGGATGCCCTGGTCGGTGCCGAGCGCCTCGGCGACGAGGTCGTTGATCAGGCCTTGCGCGGGCCCGTACTCGTAGAGGGCGCGCTGCGCGGCGTCCGGCGTGAAGCCGCGTTCGGCAACGAGGTGGTCGACGAACCGGTCGGTCAGGGCGCGGGTGTCGATGTCGCGCATGAACTCCGGGTGCGGGGCGCCGGGTGCGAAGGAGATGGCCTCGGGGTACCGGCTCATCACCTCGTTGAGGAAGCCGATGGCGCCCAGGGCGGGGTCCCGGGCGGCGCCGTGCAGGTCCTCGGCCAGCAGGTCGGGTGTGCCGGTCATGATGCGCTCCGTTCCGCGGCGCGGCGCCGCTCCCGTTCCCGCCACCTGCGTTCGACCTTCTCCAGCACGTCCGGTGCGTAGGCGCGCTCGGACTGGGCGACGGCGAATTCCGCGAGGTAGTCGCGGAACAGGTCGAGGGGTTCCTCCGCGAGGGCGAGCATGTGCCGGTTGACCGAGACCGCCGGTGCGGCAAGTGCTTTCGCGGCGCGGTCGACGGTCTCGTCCATCTCCTCGGGCGGGACGACCTCGTCGCAGACGAGCCGCGCCTCGGGGTCGGCCGCCGCGATCCGCCGACCGCCGAGCAGCACCTGGCGGGCGAGGCGGGCGCCGGTGTGCCGGGTGAGCCGGAGGTTGCCGAGTCCGGGCACGATGCCCTCCTCGGCGGCGGGCAGGCTGACGTAGGAGTCCTCGGCCGCGATCACGTGGTCGAGGACGAGCAGGATCTGCATCCCGCCGCCGATGGCGAAGGTGTCGACGGCCCCGATCCAGGGTTTGCCGGTGAACCGCTGGGTGCCCGCGCCGGGCGCGGGGTCGGTGAGCAGGCCGCGCAGCATCTTGTTCAGGTAGCCGAGCTCGCGGCCGAGCAGGAAGTCGACGAACGGGATCTTCCCGTCGCGCAGGTCGGTGAGGTTGATGCCGGCGCTGAACACCCGCCGCCCCCGGTACTTCGGGTGCTCGACGGGCCCGCCGCGCAGCACGCCGACGGCGACGGCGTCGTCGAGCAGCACCAGGTCGACGGCCGTGTCGAGGTCGGCGATCAGGGTCTCGTCCTCGGCGTTGAGCCGCGCGGTGTTGCGGAACTCGACGTGAGCGGTGGTGCCCTGGCGGGTCACGGTCACGGTGTCGAGCTCGACCCGGCCGTCGGCGCGGAAGGTGTCGAGGAGGTCGAGGGCGCGCGGTGTGGGCCGCAGCATCGTCTCGACGAGGTGGCGGCCGGCGGTGGGCGAGCGCAGCACGGCGCCGCAGAACAGGCCCTGGTCGATCTCGCGGCCTTCCTTGTGCGCCTGGACGACGGCGCGTTCGGCGGCCATCTGCTCGCGGGTCGGCACCAGTCCGGGGAAGCGCTCGGCTGCGGCTTCGACGAGCTCCGGCAGCCGGACCTCGCGGGTCCTGCCGTCGGTGAGCAGGTCGTAGACCGTCTCGACGTGGCGGGCGAGGAAGTCCCGGCGGGCCCGGCGGGCGTCGGCGTGGATGCGATCGGCCCGCTGCTGCTGATCCGGGGTGCGGTCGGGCCGGGCGGGCAGCGCGGCGAGCCGCCGCTCCCCCTCCTCGGTGAGCGCGGCGAGCCCGGCGGCGTCCTGGTCGAGCGAGCCGGTCATCCGTCCTCGCTCTCCGCGTCGTCGGCGGCGGCGACCGTCCGCAGCCGTCGCAGTTCGCGGTCGCAGGCGGCGAGGTGCGCGCCGAGCGCGTCGTCGTACTCGGCGGAGGCGGCTTCCTCCAGCAGGCGCCGCCGGATGCGGGTCTCGTGGTCGGACAGCCGCCCGCGCAGCACGACGGCGGCCTGCACCGCCTCCGCGAGGTCCTCGCTGAGCTGGTCGACGATGCCGAGCTCCAGGGCTTCGGACGCCGGGATGTCGGTGCCCCACATGACGATCCGGCGCGCCCGCGCCAGGCCGATGTGGTGCACCAGGCGGTACAGCGACATGCCCGGCCAGTAGTGGCCGTCGTTGACCGGCAGCATCAGCGTCAGGTCGGGGGTGCCGATGCGGAAGTCCGCGGTGAGCATCAGGTCCAGCACCGGCCCGCCGCAGGTGCCCTCGGCGACGGCGATGTTGACGGCGTCGAGCCGTTCCAGCCGCCGCACGGCGCGTTCCCAGCGGTTGACCTCCTGGATGGAGACGTCGCCCGGCCACTCGCGCGGGTGGGCGGGGGTGGGCGGGAACCGCAGGACGGCGACCATCCGCTCCCGCGAGTCCTCCACCCGCTCGCACACCTCGTTGACCGCCGCGGTCAGCTCGGGAAGCGGCATCCCGGCGTCCAGCCGGACCGTGATGCCCAGCGCGTCGGTCAGCTCGATCCCCGCGTCCGCGTCCATGTCCGCAGCCACCCCTTCCGTCACCACCGCACCAGGGCCGTCTCGAGGGTCGAGCCCGGCCCCATCGTCATCAGCACACCGAGATCGCCTGGCGCGGCGACCTTCTCGGCTCGCAGCCGCTCGTAGGAGAACAGGAACGAGCCGCTGGAGAGGTTCCCGTGGTCCCGCAGCACGCCGGTGGTGTGCCGCACGTCGTGCCGGGACAGACCGAGGTTCACCCGCACCGCGTCGATGACCTTCTTGCCGCCGGAATGCACCACCCAGTGCGCGATCTCGCCCGCGCGCACCCCCGTGCCCTCGAGCAGCCGCGCCACGGCGGTCTCGGCGTTGGCGCCGACGACGTAGGGGACCTCGGGGTCGAGGTAGAAGCTGAACTTGCCGTGGTCGTCGTCCCAGTCGTAACGCATCGCGCCGACCGCTTCGGGGATGATGTGGCTGGTGAAGCGCAGCAGGGCCGGTCCGCGTTCGGCGGCATCGGATCCGGCGCGCACGGCCACGGCGGCGGCCCCGTCGCCGAACAGGCTGTTGACGATCGCCGAGCGCATCGTGCCGTCGAAGACGTAGGCGGCCGAGCACGCTTCGACGCACACCATGAGCGCCAGCTCGCCGGGGTGCCCGGAGGCCCAGCCGGAGACGGCGTTGAGCCCGTTGAGCCCGGCGTTGCAGCCCATGCCGACCACGTCGAGCCGCTGGCACGACGGGTCGATGCCCAAATCCTTGATGAGCAGCGCCGAGAAACCCGGGGTGACGAACCCGGTGGAGGTGACGCAGCACAGGTAGCCGATGTCGCCGACGTCGGCGCCGATGTCGGCCAGGCAGCGCTCGACGGCCTCGCGCCCCATCCGCAGCCCGGTCTCGGTGTGCTTGCGCAGCAGGTCGCCCTGGGTCTCGAAGCCCGGTGTCCCGTCGGGTCCGATCGGCGGCAGGGTGAGGTTGCGCCGTTCGATCGAGCCGCTGAGGAACGCGGAGCGGATCTTGCGGTCGGTGATGCCGAAGGTGCTGAGGAGTTCGTGCTGGGTGTAGGAGTCCGGTGGCACGGCGGTGCCGACTCCGACGAGGTTCGGGGCGTGCGGTTCCGGTGTCGTGGCTGCTCGCACTTCGTCCTCCGTCCTCCGCCTCATCTCGGCGACCGGGAAATTCTTTCCGAGCGGGCCCCGCGTGACACCAGTGCTCGCCGCCGTTACGGGGCCTTCATCCCCTCTCGCGGGGTCGCAGCGCCGGGCGCGGCCGGGCTCGCGGGGCCGCGCACATCTCGGCCAGCCGGGCGGACAGCTCCTGCGGGGTGGGGCATTCGAAGACGGTGGCGGCGCTGAGGTGCAGGCCGGTCGCGGTGGCGAGCCGGTTGCGCAGCCGGGTGGCGGTCAGCGAGTCGAAGCCCATGTCGACGAATCCCCGCTCGGGGCTGATGGCCTCGGCGGTGTCGTGGCCGAGGACGATCGCGGCGTGGGTCCGCACGACGCCCAGCAGTTCGGCTTCGCGTTCGGCCGGGGCCAGCGAGCGGAGCCGGGTCGTGAATTCCTCGACGTCGTGCGGGTTCTCGGTCGCCGGGTTCGCCGGCCGGACGCCGGTGATGCCGGAGAGGAGCCGGGCCAGCGGGCGGGCCTTCGGGTCGTCGGCGAGGTGTCCGGCGACGCGCGGCCAGTCGGCGTCGACGACGGCGATCCGGCTGTCGCCGCTGGTGAGGGCGCGTTCCAGCGCCAGCAGGGCGAGGCCGGGTTCCATCGGGGTGAGGCCGTCACCCGCCGGTTCGGCGCCCGCCCACGGACCCCAGGCGACGCAGGTCACCGGCAGTCCTTCGGCGGCCCGCTGGTCGGCGAGGTCGTGCAGCAGGGCGGTCGCGACGGCCTCGGCGGCGCGTCCGGGGGCTCCGACGGCCGCGGCGAACGACGTGACCAGCACGAACGCGGCGAGGTCGGTGTCGCGGGTGAGCTCGTGCAGGTGCCGGGCGGCGCGCGACGTGGCGCGCGCGACCGCCTGCACCCGCGCCGGGGTCGTCTCGGAGAACCCACCGGGGTCGGTGACGCCGGCCGCGTGCACGACAGCGGTCAGCGGCCGGTCGGCGGGGATGTCGTCGAGCAGGGCCGCGAGCGCGTCGCGGTCGCCGACGTCGCAGGCGGCGAGGGTGACCTCGGTGCCGAGCGCGGTGAGCTCCTCGCGCAGCACCTCCGCCCCGTCGGCGTCGGGTCCGCGCCGGGACACCAGCAGCAGGTGTGGCGTCCCGGCGCGGGCGAGCCGCCGGGCCACCTGCGCGCCGAGAGCACCGGTGCCGCCGGTGATCAGCACGGTTCCGGTGGTCGGCCACGCGGCGGCTCCGGGCTGGGGCCGAGCGCCGGGGGCGGCGACGACGCGGCGGGCGAAGACCCCGGAGCCGCGCACGGCGAGTTCGGTCTCCCCGACTCCGCGCGCGAGCACGGCGGCGAGCCGGTGGCCGACCCAGCCGTCGAGTTCGGCGGGCAGGTCGACGCTGCCCGCCCACCGCTCGGGTTCTTCCAGCACGGCGACGCGGCCGAGCCCGCGCACCCCGGACCGTCCGCGCACCCGTTCGGCGGTGCTGACGGCCTCGGCCTCCCTGGTCACGTGCCACACGGGTGCGCGCACCCCGGCCTCGTCGAGCGCGCGGGTCAACGCCAGCGCGAGGCTCACGCCCCTCGGCACCGCGTCGTGGTCGGGGTCGTCCCCGTCGGCGAGCGCCAGCAGCGACAGGACTCCGGAAACCGTTCCGGCTCCGGCGATTCCGGTGGCGATCTCGCTGGGTTCGGCCACGGGCAGGAGCGTGGTCGTGGCACCTCCGGCGGTCAGGGCCTCGGTGATGCCGGTGACCCACGGGTCGTCGGAGGCCGCCTCCGGCAGGACCACGAGCCAGGTTCCCGCAGGTGCGGCGTCGGGGACGGTGACCGGGGTCCAGGCCGCGCGGTGGCGCCAGCCGTCGACGCGGGCGTCGTCGCGGCGGCGCTGCCGGTAGGCGTCCAGCAGCGGCAGCAGCTCGGCCGCCTTCGCCTCGTCGCCGAGGGCCAGTTCGGCGGCGAAGCCCGCCACGTCGGGCAGCTCGTCCTCGGCGGTGTCCTCGGCGCGCAGCCAGTAGTCCCCGCGCTGGAAGGCGTAGGTCGGCAGCGCCACGCTCCCGGTCCCCGGTGCTACGGCGGACCAGTCCGGGTTGGTGCCGCGGACGAACAGCTGCGCCAACGCTTCGGTCAGGCAGGCGGTTTCGTCGGTGCCCGCGCGCATCGCGGGCACGAACTCGGCCTCGGGTGCGGAGTCCTGGCCGAGGGCCGAGAGCACCCCGTCGGGGCCGAGTTCGAGGAACGTGGTGATGCCCCGCGCGGCGAGCGCGGCCACGCCGTCGGCGAAGCGGACGGGTTCCCGCACGTGCCGCACCCAGTGCTCGACGTCGCACGGCCGGTCCTCGGGCAGCGGCTCGCCGGTCAGGGTGGACAGGACTTCCAGCTCGGGCGCGGCGAAGTCCAGCTTGCCCACCTCGTCGCGGAACGCGGCGAGCACGGGTTCCACCAGCGGCGAGTGGAAGGCGTGCGACACGTCGAGCCGCTTGGTCTCGACGCCGCGTGCGCGCAGCACGGCGACGATCTCCTCGACCCCGTCGCGGGTGCCGGAGAGCACGACAGCCTCCGGACCGTTCACGGCGGCCACGCCGACCTCGGCCTCGTGGCCGTCCAGCAGCGGCAGCACGTCGACCTCGGCCGCCCGCACGGCCACCATCACGCCGCCGTCCGGGAGCTCCTGCATGAGCCTGCCGCGCGCGGCGACCAGCGCGCAGGCGTCGCCGAGCGAGAGCACCCCGGCGACGTGGGCGGCGACGATCTCGCCGATCGAGTGCCCCGCCACGGCATCGGGCCGCACGCCCCAGGACTCGACGAGCCGGTAGAGCGCGGTTTCCACGGCGAACAGCCCGCACTGGGTGTGCAGGGTGCGCGACAGCTCGCGTTCGGCGTCCTCGTGCTCGCCCAGCACGACCTCCCGCACGGGCGGGATTCCGGGCAGCAGCGCGTCGAAGTGCTCGCACGCGGTGTCGAAGGCGGCGGCGAAGACCGGGTGCGCGGCGTGCAGCGCGCGTCCCATGCCGACGCGCTGGCTGCCCTGGCCGGTGAACAGCACGGCCGTCCTGCCGGTGGTGGGGCTGCCGGTCACCAGGCCGGGCGCGGTCCTGCCCTCGGCGAGCGCCGCGAGCCCGGCGTCGAAGTCCTCGCGCCGCTCGCCGAGCACGACGGCGCGGTGCTCGAACGCGGTCCGCCGGGTCGCCAGCGCGGCGGCGACCTCCGCCGGATCGGCCGCCAGCGCGGAGTCGCGCAGGCGGGCGGCCTGCTCCCGCAGCGCGACCGCCGAGCGCGCCGACACCAGCCACGGCAGGGTTGTCCCGGCCCGGGGTGCGGCCGGTTCGTCCTGCGGCGGGGCCTCTTCGACAATGACGTGCGCGTTGGTGCCGCTGATCCCGAACGAGGACACACCGGCCCGGCGCGGCCGGTCCGACTCCGGCCAGGCCGCGGGCTCGCGCAGCAGCTCGACGTCGCCGTCGGACCAGTCGACGCGCGTCGAGGGCGTCCCGAGGTGCAGCGAGGCGGGCAGCACGCCGTGCTCCAGCGCCTTCACGATCTTGATCACCCCGGCCACGCCGGCCGCGGCCTGGGTGTGCCCGATGTTGGACTTGATCGAGCCGAGGCGCAGCGGGCCCGTCTCGCCGCGGTCCTGGCCGTAGGTCGCCAGCACCGCCTGGGCCTCGATCGGGTCGCCGAGGGTGGTGCCGGTGCCGTGCGCCTCCACGGCGTCCACATCGGACGGATCCAGCCGGGCGTCGGCGAGGGCGGCGCGGATGACGCGCTGCTGCGACGGCCCGTTCGGGGCGGACAGGCCGTTGGAGGCGCCGTCCTGGTTGGTCGCCGTGCCGCGCACGACGCCGAGGACGCGGTGCCCGTTGTGGCGGGCGTCGGAGAGCCGCTCGACGAGCACGACACCGGCGCCTTCGGCCAGCGAGGTGCCGTCGGCGTCGTCGGAGAAGGACTTGCAGCGGGCGTCGGCGGCCAGCCCGCGCTGCCTGCTGAAACCCATGAGCGCACCCGGTCCCGGCATGACGGCAACGCCGCCGGCCAGCGCGAGGTCGCTCTCGCCGCTGCGCAGCGAGCGCACGGCCATGTGCAGCGACACCAGCGACGAGGAGCACGCGGTGTCGACGGTGACCGCGGGGCCTTCGAGCCCGAGGACGTAGGCGACGCGCCCGGACACGACGCTGCCGGCGGTGCCGGTGAGCAGGTGGCCTTCGGCGCCGTCGCCCGCCTCGTGCAGCCGGGGCCCGTACTCCTGGTAGTGGGCGCCGACGAACACGCCGGTCCTGCTGCCGCGCAGCGCGGCGGGCACGATTCCGGCGCGTTCGACGGCTTCCCAGCTCGTCTCCAGCAGGAGCCGCTGCTGGGGGTCCATGCTCAACGCCTCGACGGGTGAGATGCCGAAGAACTCGGCGTCGAAACGGCCCGCGTCGTGGAGGAATCCGCCTTCGCGCACGGTGATCCGGCCGGGCGCGTCCGGGTCGGGGTCGTAGAGCGCGTCGAGGTCCCAGCCCCGGTCGGCGGGCAGCCCGCCGATGGCGTCGCCGCCGGAGGCGACGAGCCGCCACAGCTCCTCGGGGGTGCTGACGCCGCCCGGGTAGCGGCAGGCCATGCCGACGATGGCGATCGGGTCGTCGGTGGTGCCGGACCGCTGCGGCTCGGCGGTGCCGGTCGTGCTCTCGCCGAGGATCGCGCCGAGCAGGTGGGCGGCGAGGGCCGCGGTGTTGGGGTGGTCGAACGCGAGGGTGGCGGGCAGCCGCAGCCCGGTGGCGGTGCCGAGCCGGTTGCGCAGGTCGACGGCCGTCAAGGAGTCGAGGCCGAGGTCCTTGAACGCGGTGTCGGCCGCGACGGCCGTCGGGTCGGCGTGGCCGAGGACGGCGGCGACCTGGGTGCGCACGAGGTCCCGGAGCGTGGTCCGGCGGTCCTCTTCCCGCTGGGCGAGCAGCCGCTGCCGCAGCGCCTCGGTCCCGTCGGTGCCGGAGGCGGCGAGCGCGCGTCGGCGCGGGGCGGCCGGGTGCCGGACGAGCCCGCGCAGCAGCGGGTGCACCGGGGCGTTCGGGTCGGCGCGGGGGTCGAGGCGCGCGGCGAGGAGGAGGTCTTCGGGGGAGTCGATCGCGCGGTCGAGCAGCGCCAGTCCGTCCTGTGTGGACAGCGGTGTCGTTCCGGTGCGGGCGATGCGGGCGAGGTCGGTGTCGCCGAGTCCTCCGGTCATCGCCGAGCGCTGCTCCCACAGGCCCCAGGCGACGGACACGCCGGGCAGCCCGTGCGACCGGCGGAGGGCCGCCAGGCCGTCGAGGAAGGCGTTGCCCGCGGCGTAGTTCGCCTGTCCCGCGCCGCCGAGCACCCCGGCGGCGGAGGAGAACAGCACGAATCGGCGGACGTCGTGCTGCAGCGTCAGCTCGTGGAGGTTCCAGGCTCCCGCGACCTTCGCGGACAGGACATCCGCCAGCCGCTGCGGAGTCAGCGATTCCACGGTCGCGTCGTCCAACGTCCCGGCTGCGTGCACGACAACCGAGACGTCCACTGAGGACAGAATCTCGGCGAGCGCGTCCCGATCCGCGACGTCGCAGGCCGCGGCCCGCACCTCGGCACCGGCCGCAGTCAGGTCCTGAATGAGGTCGTCGGTTCCGGGGGCGTCCTGGCCTCGGCGGCTCAGCAGCAGCACGCGGCGCGCGCCCCATTCCGCGACCGCGTGCCGGGCGACTTCGCCGCCGAGCACGCCCGAGGCGCCGGTCACCACGAGCCAGCCCTCAGCCTGGGCCGGGGGCACGGTCAGCACGAGCTTGCCGACGTGGTGGGCCCGGCTCATCACCGCGAAGGCTTCACCGGCCCGGCGCACGTCCCACACCGAAACCGGAAGCGGCTGCAGCGCTCCCTTTTCGAGGAGTCCGACGACTTCGCGCAGGATCTCGCCGAGACGCACCCCACCGGCCTCGGCCAGGTCGAACGCCCGGTACCGCACACCACCATGCGCGGCCGCGACCTCAGCGGGGTCGCGGACGTCGGTCTTGCCCATCTCCACGAAACGACCACCCGGCCGGACCAGCCGCAGCGACGCGTCGACCAGTTCCCCGGACAGCGAGTCCAGCACCACGTCCACCGGGTCGAAGGTCTGCTCGAAGTCCCCGTTGCGGGAGGACGCGATCCGGTCCTCCGCGACGCCCAGTTCGCGCACGACAGGCCATTTCGGCTCGCTCGCCGTCGCGCACACCTCGGCACCGAGGTGGTGCGCCAGCTGCACCGCGGCCATCCCCACACCCCCGGCGGCCGAGTGCACGAGAACCCGCTCCCCCGCCCGCACACCGGCCAGGTCCACCAGCGCGTAGTAGGCGGTCACGAAGGCCGCCGGGACCGAGGCGGCGCGCTCGAAGCTCCACCCCGCGGGCACCGCGACGACCGCCCGTTCCTCGACCACGACCGAGGAGCCGAAACCGCCGCTCCACAGGCCCATCACGCGGTCGCCGGGCTTCACCCCGGTGACGCCGGAGCCGATCTCGGTCACCACACCGGCGCCTTCACCGCCCAGCACGGCGTTCTCGGCGTCGGGGTACATGCCCAGCGACACCAGCACGTCGCGGAAGTTCACCCCGGCCGCGCGCACCTCCACCCGCACCTCGAACTCGCCCAGCGCCGCATCGTCGGCGTCGGGGGCGACGACCGTCATGCCGTCGAGGCCGGTCGCCGGGTCGACGTCGAGCCGCCAGGGGCCGTCGGGCAGCCGCAGCGGAGCGGGAGCCGTCACCACGCGCGGCAGGCGCGGTTCGCCGCGCCGCAGCGCCAGTTGCGGTTCCCCGGTCGCCAGGGCCGCGGGTAGCGCGGCGAGCGAGGCGAGGTCTCCGTCGAGGTCGACGAGGACGAAGCGCCCGGGGTGCTCGGTCTGCGCGGAGCGCACCAGCCCCCAGACCGGGGACGCGGCCAGGTCGGTCAGGTTCTCGCCGCCGTCGGCGGCGACGGCACCCTGGGTGAGCAGCACCAGCCGGGCTCCGGCGAACGTCTCGTCGGCGAGCCAGCGCTGCACCAGCTCCAGCGCGCGGGTCGCGGCGTCCACGGCCTCGGCCGCGATGTCCTCGCCGGACGGGGCGACACCGGCGAGCACGCACTCCGGCATCGCCCGCTCCCCCGCCGCCACCCGGGCGGCGAGCGCGGCGAGATCGTCGTGCCGGTCGGCGATCCGGTCCAGGCCGAGCACGTCGTCCCCCACGACGGCGAGGTCGGCGTTCCCGCCGGTCGCGGGTGCGGGTGTCCACTCGACGCGGTGCAGGGCGTCGAGAGCCTCGCCGCGGTCCTCGCCGAGCGCCCGGGTGACCACGGCCTCGATCGAGGCGACCGGCCGGCCCGCGTCGTCGGCCGCGAGCAGCGACATGCCGCCGTCGCCCGCCGGGGCGAGCCGGACCCGCAGCCGGGTGGCTCCGGTGGCGTGCAGGGACACGCCGTTCCACAGGAACGGCAACCGGACCGGCCCCGAGGTGTCCGAGCCCAGCGACCACGCGTGCAGCGCGGCGTCGAGCAGCGCGGGATGCACCCCGAACCCGGTGGGCTCGACTCCCTCCGGCAGGGCGACCTCGGCGAAGATCTCCTCGCCGCTGCGCCACGCGCGCTCCAGGCCCCGGAACACCGGCCCGTAGGCGAGCCCGTCGTCGGCCAGCCGCTCGTACACCCCGTCGATCTCGACCGGGCTCGCGCCCGCCGGGGGCCAGCTCGCCAGGTCGGATTCCTCCGGCGCACCGGTGGTCAGGGTGGCGCGCGCGTGGCGAGTCCAGGTGCCGTCGGCGCCGCGCACGTGCACACCGGCGGACCGGTGGCCGTCCTCGTCCCCGGACACGGTCAGCTGGACGTCCAGCGCCCCGCCGTCCTCGGGGAGCACCAGGGGTTTCTCCAGGCTGAGCTCGTCGACGCGGTCGCAGCCGACGCTGTCGGCGGCGCGCAGGACGATCTCCACCAGCGCGGTCCCGGGCACCACGGTCCGCCCCCGCACGGCGTGGTCGGCCAGCCAGGGGTGGGTGCGCAGCGACCAGCGGCCGGTGAGCAGGTAGCCGCCGGAATCGGGCAGCTCCATGCCCGCGTCGAGCAGCGGGTGGTCGGCGTCGTCCATGCCGTGCGCGGCGGCGGGAGCGCCCTGGTCGAGCCAGAAGCGCTGCCGCTGGAAGGCGTAGGTCGGCAGGTCGACGCGGCGGGCACCGGTCCCGTCGTAGACGCGCGCCCACTCCACCGGGGCTCCGGCGACGAACGCCTCCGCCAGGGAGGCAAGCAGGCGTTCCTGTCCGCCCTCGTCGCGGCGCAGGGTTCCCACCGCGCACACCTCGACGTCCCCGGCGGTGCCCTCGATGCCCGGGGTCAGCACCGGGTGCGGGCTGACCTCCACGAAGTGCCGGAAACCCAGGTCCAGCAGGCCGCGCACGGTGTCCTCGAACCGCACCGGGTTGCGCAGGTTCCGGTACCAGTACGCGGCGTCGAGCCCGGAGGTGTCGAAGACCTCGCCGGTGACGGTCGAGTGGAACGGCACCGCACCAGGTTTCGGGGTCACGCCGGAGGCGGCGCGCTCGACGGCGTCGCGGATGCTCTCGACCTGCGCGTTGTGCGAGGCGTAGTCGACCGGGACCCGGCGGGCGCGGACCTCGTCGGCCTCGCACCCGGCCAGCAACGTCTCCAGCGCGGTGTCCTCACCGGAGACCACGACCGCCGAGGGCCCGTTCACCGCCGCGATCGCCAGGTCACCGCCGATCGAAGCCAGCCGCTTCTCCACCGCCTCGACCGAGGCGGCGACCGACACCATCCCGCCGCCACCGGACAGCCCGGACGCGACGGCGCGGCTGCGCAGCGCCACGACCCGCGCGCCGTCCTCCAGGGACAGCGCACCGGCCACCACGGCGGCCGCGATCTCCCCCTGCGAATGTCCCACCACCGCAGCGGGTTCCACGCCGTGGGAGCGCCACACCTCGGCCAGCGACACCATCACGGCCCACAGCGCGGGCTGCACCACCTCCACCCGTTCCAGGGCGTCGGCATCGCCCAGCACGTCCAGCAGCCGGAAGTCCGCGAACGGCTCCAGCGCCGCCGCGCACTCGCGCATCCGGGCGGCGAACACCGGCGAGGACTCCAGCAGCTCCACCGCCATCCCGGCCCACTGCGAACCCTGCCCGGGGAACACGAACACGGGCCCGGCACCGCCGAGAGCGCGCCCGGTGACGAGGTCGGCCGGGCTGCCTCCGGTCGCGCACTCGGCCAGCCGCTCGGCGGCGGAGGCCGCATCGGGGGCGAGGAGCACCGCGCGGTGCTCCTGGACGGCTCGGGTCGTGGCCAGCGCGTGGCCGACCTCGGTGCTCGTGCGCTCGGGGTGCCGCTCGACATGCGCGGCGAGCCTGCCCGCCTGGTCGCGCAGCGCGGCCGATGTGGCGGCCGACAGGACCCACGGCGCCAGCGGAAGTTCGCGCACCGGGGTGGGCTCGTCGTCGGGCGCGGGGGCTTCCTCGACGATGGCGTGGGCGTTGGTGCCGCTGATCCCGAACGAGGAGACGCCGGCGCGGCGCGGCCGGTCGGTCTGCGGCCAGTCGAGCGGATCGGTCAGCAGCCGCAGGCCGCCGCCGTCCCAGTCCACGTGCGGGGACGGTTCGGCCGCGTGCAGCGTCCGCGGCACGGTCCCGTGCCGCAGCGCCAGCACCATCTTGATCACCCCGGCGACACCGGCCGCCGCCTGGGTGTGCCCGATGTTGGACTTCAACGACCCCAGCCACAGCGGGTGTTGCGCGTCGCGGCCCTGCCCGTAGGTCGCCGCCAGGGCGCCCGCTTCGATCGGATCGCCCAGCTTCGTGCCGGTGCCGTGCGCTTCGATCACGTCGACGTCGCCGGTGCTCAGGTCCGCGTCGGCGAGGGCGGCGCGGATGACCCGCTGCTGGGAGGGGCCGCTGGGCGCGGACAGGCCGCTGCTGGCGCCGTCCTGGTTGGTCGCGGTGCCGCGCACGACCGCGAGGACGGGGTGTCCGAGGCGGCGGGCGTCGGAGAGCCGTTCCAGGCACAGCATTCCGGCGCCTTCGGCCGGTCCGAAACCGTCGGCGCCGGCCGCGAAGGACTTGCAGCGGCCGTCGGGCGCGATGCCGCGCTGCCTGCTGAAGCTGATGAACGTGCCGGGTGTGGACATGACGGTGACACCGCCGGTCAGCGCCAGCGAGCACTCGCCCCGGCGCAGCGACTGCACCGCCAGGTGCAGGGCGACCAGCGAGGAGGAGCAGGCGGTGTCGATCGTGACCGCGGGTCCTTCGAGCCCGAGGGTGTAGGCGATGCGCCCGGAGGCGATGCTCAGCGAAGTGCCCGTCCCGAGGTGGCCTTCCACACCGTCGGTGGCGGTGTGCAGCCGCGGCCCGTAGTCGGGCGAGACCGCCCCGACGAACACCCCGGCGTCGCGTCCCTTCAGGCTCGCGGGGTTGATGCCGGCTCGCTCGACCGCTTCCCAGGACGTTTCGAGCAGCAGGCGCTGCTGGGGGTCCATCGCGAGGGCCTCGCGCGGGGAGATCCCGAAGAACCCGGCGTCGAAGTCCCCGGCGTCGTCGACGAAACCACCGGCCCGGGAGTAGGTGCGGCCGGGCGTGCCGGGGTCGGGGTCGTAGACCGCCTCGGTGTCCCAGCCGCGATCGCCGGGGAACGGGGTGATGGCGTCGGTGCCGTCGCTGACCAGGTCCCACAGCTCCTCGGGCGTGGTGACGCCGCCCGGGTAGCGGCAGGCCATGCCGACGATGGCGATCGGTTCGCGGGCCGCGGTCTCCAGGTCCTGCAGCCGCCCGCGCGTCTGGTGCAGCTCGGCCGTCACGCGCCGGAGGTAGCCCAGCATCTTCTCTTGTTCCGACATCTGCGCCTCACGTGTTCGTACGGCCGGGGAGGAAGGACCTCAGTTCGTGCCGAATTGCTGGTCGATGAAGTCGAAGAGCTCGTCCGCCCCGGCCGATTCCAGGTTCTCGGCCACGTCGTCCGCCGCGTCGCCGGGAGCGATCGACCACCGGGACAGCAGGTTCTGGAGCCGGGCGGTGACCTGGGCGCGGGTGGCGTCGTCGGCGGCGGACGGGTCGCTCAGCGCGGTGTCCAGCAGGTCGAGCTCGGCGCTCAGGTCGGCGCCGGTCTCGGTGGCCGGGGCCAGTTCGGCGGCGAGGTGCTCGGCGAGCCGGGCCGGGTCGGGGTGGTCGAAGACGAGGGTGGCGGGCAGCCGCAGTCCGGTCGCGGTGTTGAGCCGGTTGCGCAGTTCCACGGCGGTCAGCGAGTCGAAGCCCATCTGGAGGAAGCCCTGATCGACGGGGATCGACGCGGCCGAGGAGTGCCCGAGCACGGTCGCGGCCTGCTCGCACACGGCGCGCAGCACCACGCGGCGGCGTTCCTCGTCCCCGAGCCCGTCGAGCCGGCGCGCCAGGTCCGGTCGCGGCTCGCCGCCGCTGGAGGCGGCCGCTCGTCGGCGGGCGGGTGCCGGGCGACGGCCGAGGTCGCGGAACAGGCCCGTGTCGAGGGCGCCGGTGTCGAGGTCGGCCGCGAGCAGCAGGCCGCGCGCGGACGTGGTGGCGGTGTCGAGGAGCCGGAGCGCGTCGGCGTTGCTCATCGGCAGCACGCCGGTGCGGGCCATGCGGGCGAGGTCGGTGTCGTCGAGCCCTTCGGTCATCGCCGAGCGCTGCTCCCACAGCCCCCACGCGACCGACACCGCGGGCAGGCCGCGCGCCCGGCGGAACGCCGCCAGCCCGTCGAGGAACGCGTTGCCCGCCGCGTAGTTCGCCTGCCCCGCGCCGCCGAGCACCCCGGCGGCGGAGGAGAACAGCACGAACCAGCGGAGGTCCTCATCGGCGGTCGCCTCGTGGAGGTTCCAGGCTCCCGCGACCTTCGCGGACAGCACGTCGGCCAACCGCTGCGGGGTCAGCGACTCCACCGTCACGTCGTCCAGAGTTCCCGCCGCGTGCACCACACCGGCGATCTCACCCTCCACAGAGGACAGCGTTTCGGTGAGCGCGTCGCGGTCGGCGACGTCGCAGGCGGCGACGCGCACCTCGGCACCGGCCGAGGTGAGTTCCCGGACGAGGGCGTCGGTTCCGGGCGCGTCCTGGCCCCGGCGGCTCAGCAGCAGCACCCGGCGCACGCCCCACTCGGAGACCACGTGCCGGGCCACCACGCCGCCGAGCACGCCCGAGGCGCCGGTCACCACGACCCAGCCGTCGGTCTCCTCGCGGGGCGTGGTCAGGACGAGCTTGCCGACGTGCCGGGCGCGGCTCATGTACCAGAACGCCTCGCCGGCCTGGCGCACGTCCCAGACCTTCGTCGGCAGCGGTTGCAGCGCTCCCGTCTCGAAGAGTCCCACGATTGCGCGCAGGATCTCGCCGAGACGCACCCCTCCGGCCTCGGCCAGGTCGAACGCGCGGTACCGCACACCACCGTGGACCGCCGCGACCTCGGCCGCGTCGCGGACATCGGTCTTGCCCATCTCCACGAAACGACCACCCGGCCGCATCAACCGCAGCGAGGCGTCCACGAGCTCGCCCGCCAGCGAGTCCAGCACGACGTCCACGGGGTTGAAGAGCTGCTCGAACTCGGCCGTCCGCGAGGAGGCGATGCGGTCGTCGGCGACACCCAGTTCGCGCACCACGGGCCACTTCGGTTCGCTCGCCGTCGCGCACACCTCGGCGCCGAGATGCCGCGCCAGCTGCACGGCGGCCATGCCCACACCACCGGCGGCGGAATGCACGAGAACCGATTCGCCCACCTTGAGGTCCGCGAGGTCCACCAGCGCGTAGTAGGCGGTCACGAACGCCACCGGGACCGAGGCGGCGGTCTCGAAGCTCCACCCGGCGGGGATGCCGACGACCGTGCACTCGTCCACCACGATCGACGAGTGGTAGGTGCCCTGCCACACGCCCATCACCCGGTCGCCGACGCCGACACCCGTGACACCGGAACCGATCTCGGTCACCACACCGGACGCTTCGCTGCCCAGCACGGCGTTCTCGGCGTCGGGGTACATGCCCAGCACCACGAGCAGGTCGCGGAAGTTCACGCCGACCGCGCACACCCGCACCCGCACCTCGAACTCGCCCAGCGGCCGCTCGACCGCCGCCGGGTCCGGCACCCAGGCGAGGTCGTCGAGGGTTCCGCCGCTGCCGGTGTCGAGGTGCCACCTCGGATCGGCATCCCGGGCCGGGGATTCGTCGCGGACCAGGCGCGGGATCAGGATCTCCTCGCCCCGGAGGGCGAGCTGCGGCTCGTCCACGGCCAGGGCGCGCAACACCGCGTCGGGTGTGGTGCCTGCCGGGTCCGCGTCGAGGAGGGTGACGCGTCCGGGGTGTTCGGTCTGCGCGGAGCGCACCAGGCCCCAGACCGGGGACGCGGCCAGGTCGCCCAGGCCGTCGCCGCCCACGCCGACCGCGCCGCGCGTGACCAGCACCAGCCGGGATTCGAGGAACAGGTCCGAGGCGAGCCAGCGCTGGACGAGTTCCAGGGCGCGGCGGGCGGCGTGCTCGGCGGCCGAGGGCATCGGTTCGCCGCTCGGCGAGCCGATCTCGACCAGCACCCGCTCGGGCACCGGCTTTTCACCGGCGGCCAGATGTTCCTCCAGCGCCGCCAGATCGAGGAACCCGGACAGTTCCGGGTGGGACGCGGGCAGGTCGTCGGCCTCGCCCAGCACCGCGAGGGAGAACTCGGCTGGCATACCGGTTTCGGCTTTCCAGTCCACCCGGTACAGCGACGGTCCGCTGCTCGGCGCAGCGGGGAAAGCGGTGTCGGCGACGGGCCGGGTCACCAAGGACCGAGCGGTGAGCACGGGTCGCCCGTCGGTGTCGGCGACCAGCACAGACAGCGCGTCGTCGCTCGGGGTGAGCCGGACGCGCAGTCTCGTCGCCCCGGTGGCGTGCAGGGACACGCCGCTCCACAGGAACGGCAGCCGGACGGTGTCGAGGTCGGTGCAGGCCGGCCACGCGTGCAGCGCCGCGTCGAGCAGCGCCGGGTGCAGCCCGAACCCGGCGGGCTCGGTGCCCTCGGGCAGCGCAACTTCGGCGAAGATCTCCTCGCCGCTGCGCCAGACCCGCTCCAGTCCCCGGAACACCGGGCCGTAGGAGAGTCCGTCGTCGGCCAGCCGCTCGTACAGGCCGTCGAGATCCACCGCGCTCGCCGCCGGGGGCCAGCTCGTCAGGTCGGCGGGTTCCTCCGGCGCGCCGCTGGTCGCGGTGGCGCGCGCGTGCAGCGTCCAGCCGTGCAGCGGGTCGTCCTGGGCGTGGACGGTGATCTCGTGGTCGCCGTCGTCGCCGGGCGCGGCCACCAGGACCTGGATCTGCGTCGTCCCGGTCAGCACCAGCGGGGTTTCGAGGGTCAGCTCGGCGACGTGGTCGCAGCCGACCGCGTCGGCGGCGTGCAGCACCATGTCCAGGAACGCGGTGCCGGGCAGGACGATGCGGCCCAGCACCTCGTGATCGGCCGTCCACGGCTGGTCCTGCGGCGAGAAGCGTCCGGTGAACAGGTGCCCGCCCGTTCCCGGCAGCACGACGCCGCTGCCGAGCAGCGCGTGCCCGGTGGCGGCCATGCCGTGCGCGGCGGCGTCGGCGCCGTGGTGCCGGAGCCAGAAGCGGCGTCGCTGGAAGGCGTAGGTCGGCAGCGCGACCCGGCCAGAACCCGCGCTCTCGTAGGCCCATTCCACCGGGGCTCCGGCGACGAAGGCCTCCGCCAGCGACCGCAGCACGCGTTCCTGTCCGCCCTCGTCGCGGCGCAGCGTGCCGACCGCCGACACCTCGACGTCGCCTGCGGTCTCCTCGATGCCCGGGGTCAGGACCGGATGCGGGCTGGCCTCCACGAAGTGCCGGAAACCCAGGTCCAGCAAGCCCTGCACGGCCTCCTCGAACCGCACCGGGTTGCGCAGGTTCCGGTACCAGTACGCGGCATCGGGGACCTCATCGCCGAGCCAGGAGCCGGTGACGGTGGAGAAGAACGGCACCGTCGCGCGGCGGGCGTCCAGCGGGGCGAGGTCGGCGAGGACGCGGTCCTCCAGCGCCTCCACCTGCGCCGAATGGGAGGCGTAGTCGACCGCCACCCACTGGAACCGCACGCCCTCCGCGCCGCACCGCTCCTCCAGGGCGGCCAGCGCCTCCGGGGTGCCCGAGACGACGGTCGTCGTGGGACCGTTCATGGCGGCGATCGACACCTCCGGCTCGTCGCCGACGAGCCGACGCGTCTCCTCGGACGAAGCCCGAACGGCGGCCATGCCGCCCCGTCCCGACAGCCCGGACGCCACGGCGCGGCTGCGCAGCGCCACGACCCGCGCGCCGTCCTCCAGAGACAGCGCACCGGCCACCACGGCGGCCGCGATCTCACCCTGCGAATGCCCCACCACCGCCGCGGGCTCCACGCCGTAGGACCGCCACACCTCCGCCAGCGACACCATCACAGCCCACAGCACCGGCTGGACGACGTCCACCCGCTCCAACGCGGCCTCGTCGCTCAGGGCGTCCAGCAGCTCGACGTCCGCGAAGGGCTTCAGCGCCGCCGCGCACTCCTCCATCCGGGCGGCGAACACCGGCGAGGACTCCAGCAGCTCCACGGCCATCCCGGTCCACTGCGAACCCTGGCCCGGGAACACGAACACCACGCGCTCGTCCGGGGAGACGGTCGTGCCGAGGACGACGTCCGGCCCGGACAGCTCGTCGAGGGCCGCGCGCCGCTCGGCATCGCTCGCGCCGAGCACGACCGCCCGGTGCGCGAAGCGAGCGCGCGTGGTCGCCAGCGCGTGCCCGACCTCGGCGGGGGCGGCGTCGTCGAGCACCGGCAGCAGCCGTCGGGCCTGTTCCCGCAGCGCCGCAGGGGTTTTCGCGGTCACCGGCAACGGCACGATCTCCCCGTCGGCGACAGGCGCGCCGGGCACGGTCTCCTCGTCCGGCCCCTGCTCCAGGACGACGTGGGCGTTGGTGCCGCTGACGCCGAACGAGGACACCCCCGCCCGCCGGGGACGTCCGGTCTCCGGCCAGTCCTGCGGGCCCGTCAGCAACCGCAGCGCGCCCGAGGACCAGTCGACGTGGGTCGTGGGGTGGTCGGCGTGCACGGTGCGCGGCAGGTGCGCGTGCCGGAGCGCGAGCACGGACTTGATGATCCCGGCGACGCCTGCGGCGGCCTGGGTGTGCCCGATGTTGGACTTCACCGACCCCAGCCACAGCGGCCGTTTCGCGTCCCGTCCTCGGCCGTAGGTCGCCAGCAGGGCGCCCGCCTCGATCGGATCGCCCAGCTTGGTGCCCGTGCCGTGGGCCTCCACCACGTCGACGTCGGAGGTCTCCAGGCCCGCGTCGGCGAGCGCGGCGCGGATGACCCGCTGCTGCGCGACGCCGTTCGGGGCGGTCAGCCCGTTCGACGCACCGTCCTGGTTCACCGCGCTGCCGCGCACGACCGCCAGCACCCGGTGCCCGTTGCGGCGGGCGTCCGAGAGCCGCTCGACGACGAGCACCCCGACGCCCTCGGCGAACCCTGCGCCGTCGGCGTCCTCGGCGAAGGCCTTGCTGCGGCCGTCGGGGGCGAGCCCGCCCTGGTGGGTGAACTCGGTGAAGATCCCCGGCGTGGACATGACGGTGACCCCGCCGGTCAGCGCGAGGTCGCACTCCCCCTGCTGCAGCGAGCGGGCGGCCAGGTGCAGGGCGACCAGCGACGAGGAGCACGCGGTGTCGACGGTGAGCGCCGGTCCCTCGGTGCCGAGCACGTAGGCGATCCGGCCGGACAGCACGCTGCCGATGTTGCCGGTGCCCGCGTAGCCCACGGCCTCGTCGGGGGCGCCGGGACCCATCGCGAGGTAGTCGCCGCCGTTGCTGCCGGTGAACACCGCCG
Organism: Saccharopolyspora flava; assembly: GCF_900116135.1. Taxonomy (GTDB): domain Bacteria; phylum Actinomycetota; class Actinomycetes; order Mycobacteriales; family Pseudonocardiaceae; genus Saccharopolyspora; species Saccharopolyspora flava. The sequence goes on along the minus strand of NZ_FOZX01000007.1, from coordinate 216,552 downwards.
CGCGGGTGCCGCGCAGCGTGGTCGGGTCGATGCCGGCGTCCTCCAGCGCCTCCCACGAGGTCTCCAGCAGTTGCCGCTGCTGCGGGTCCATCGCGAGGGCTTCGCGCGGGGAGATGCCGAAGAAGTCGGCGTCGAAATCGGCGGCGTCGTGCAGGAAACCGCCCTCCCGCGCGCACGACGAGCCGGGACCGTCGCCGGAGAAGAGGCGGTCGGTGTCCCAGCCGCGGTCCTCCGGGAACGGGGTGATGGCGTCCCCACCGGCGCGCAGCAGCTCCCACAGGTCCTCCGGGGAGCGCACGTCGCCCGGGAACCGGCAGCTCATGCCGACGATGACCACCGGGTCGTCGACGACCTCGGCGGCCGGCGCCTCCGGGGTTTCCGGGGCGTCGCCGAGGAGTTCGCCATGCAGGTGGGTGGCCAGGGCGCGGGCGTTGGGGTGGTCGAAGACGATGGTCGACGGCAGCCGCAGCCCGGTGACCCGGTTGAGCTGGTTGCGCAGCTCGACGGCGGTGACGGAGTCGAAACCCAGCTCCCGGTAGGAGGTTTCGGGGTCGACCGAGTCCGGGCCGGCGTGGCCGAGCACCCCGGCCACCTGCTCGCGGACGATCGTCAGCAGCGCCGCCTGCTGGTCGGCCGGGGCCAGTGCGGCCAGCCGTCCGGCCGGGGTGGTGGCGCGGGCCGGTTCGCGGGACTCGGTGAGCCGCCGCACCTCGGGCAGGTCCGCGAGGAACGGGCTGGGCCGGGTGGCGGTGTAGGCGGCGTGGAACCGGTCCCACTCGACGTTCGCGACGATCACGGCCGGGTCCGCGTCACCGGCCACCGCCCTGAGCGCGGTGGCGGCGAGCTCGGGTGCCATGACGGGCAGGCCGTGGCGGCGGGCCATCTCCCCGATGCCGTCGCCGGTGGCCATGCCGCGCTCGTCCCACAAGCCCCAGGCGATCGAGGTCGCCGGGAGTCCGAGGGCGTGCCGGTGCTCGGCGAGGGCGTCCAGGTAGGCGTTGCCGGGGGCGTAGTTGCCCTGCCCGCTCGCGCCGAAAGTGCCGGCCACGGAGGAGAACAGCACGAACGCGTCCAGGTCGCGGGTGAGCTCGTGCAGGTGCCGCGCGCCGTCGGCCTTGACGCGCAGGACGCGGTCGAGCTGGTCCGGGGTGAGGTCCTGGACGAGTCCGTCGTCGAGGACGGCGGCGGTGTGCACCACGGCCGTCGGGGCGAGGCCGTCGAGCAGCCGGGCGAGGTCGGCGCGGTCGCCGACGTCGCAGGCCTCGATGGTGACCCGCACGTCGGCGGCTTCCAGCTCGGCGCGCAGCTCGTCGGCGCCAGGCGCGTCCGGGCCGCGGCGGCTGACCAGCACGAGGTGGTCGGCGCCGGTGCGGGCCAGGTGGCGCGCCACGGCGGCGCCGAGACCGCCGGTGCCGCCGGTGATGAGCACGGTGCCGCGCGGTCGCCACGCCGGGCCCGCACCCGACGCGCGCGCCAGCCGCCGCACGTGGGCGCCGGTCGGGCGGAGCGCGACCTGGTCCTCCCCGGTCGCGCCGGACAGGATGCCGGCGAGGAGGCGCCCGGTGCGGGCGTCGGGCCGGGCGGGCAGGTCGACGAGGCCGCCGAAGCGCTCGGGGTGCTCCAGGGCGATGATCCTGCCGAGCCCCCACACCATGTGCTGCGCCGCCGCTCCGTCGCGAGGGGTCGCGGCGTCCTCGTCGGTGGCGGTCACCGCCTGCCGGGTCAGGCACCACAGCGGCGCGTCGATCCCGGTGTCGGCGAGGGCTTGGAACAGCGCGACGGTCGCGGTGAGACCGGTTCGCGAGACACCGGTTCCGGGCGCCGGGTCGTCGGCGGCCGGCAGCAACGACAGCACGCCCGCGTACGCCCGCTGCTCCAGGCGGCCGGCGAGGTCCTCCCGGGTCGCGGTGGCCGGGACCTCGACGGTGCGGACGTCACCGCCGTGGTCCCGGACCGCGTCGGCGACGACGTCGGCGGCGGTGCCGGTGGGCACCACCAGCAGCCAGGTCCCGGCCAGGACCGGGGTTGCGGGCGTGGTCGTGGGCACCCAGCGGGTGCGGTAGCGCCAGGACGCGATCTCGGCCGTCGACGCCCGCTCGCGGTGCCAGGCGCGCAGCGCGGGCAGGACCGGCAGCAGCGACGCGTCGTCGACGTCCAGGGTCTCGGCCAGGACCGACGGGTCGTCGTGGTCCACGGCCGCCCAGAACTCCGCGTCCCCGGCGCTCTCGGGCGTCGTCTCGGGGGCGTCCCACCAGTAGCGCTCGTGCTGGAAGGCGTAAGGGGGCAGGTCGACGAGGCGACCGCCGGTGCCCGCGCACGCCGAGGACCAGTCCACGGCGACGCCGCGCACGAAGGCCTCGCCCAGCGAGGTGAGCAGTTGCCGCTGGTCACCGGCGTCGCGCAGCAGCGAGCCCACGACGGCCGCGTCGTGGCCGGCGACCTCCAGGGTGTGCTCGACCTCGGCGGTCAGCACGGCGTGCGGGCTGCACTCGATGAACGCGTCGAATCCCTCGGCGGCCAGGGCGCGCACGGCTTCCTCGAAGCGGACGGGGTGGCGGAGGTTGCGCACCCAGTAGGCCGCGTCCGGCACCTCCTGCCCGAGCCAGCCGCCGGTCACCGTGGAGAAGAACGGGACGTCGGCGGGGCGGGCCTCGATCGGGGCGAGGTCGGCGAGGATGCGGTCCCGCAGCGCGTCCACCTGCGCCGAGTGCGAGGCGTAGTCCACCGCGACCCGCCGGAACCGCACGTCCTCCGCACCGCACCGGGCTTCCAGCGCGTCGAGCCCGGCCGGGGTGCCGGACACGACCGTGGCGGCGGGGCCGTTCATCGCCGCGATCGACACCTCGTCGAGGTCGTCGACGAGCCGGTGCGCTTCTGCGGCGGGCACCCGCACGACGGCCATGCCGCCGCGTCCGGCCAGTTCGGCGGCGATGGCGCGGCTGCGCAGAGCGACCGCGCGCGCCCCGTCCTCCAGGGACAACGCACCGGCCACGACGGCCGCTGCGATCTCGCCCTGGGAGTGCCCCAGCACGGCGGCGGGGCGGACTCCGCAGGACTCCCACACCGCGGCCAGCGACACCATGACCGCCCACAGCGCAGGCTGGACCAGCTCGACCCGCTCCAGCGCGTCGGCGTTGCCGAGGATCCGCAGCAGCGGCACGTCCACGTGGGGTTTCAGCGCCGCGGCGCACTCCCGCATCCGCGCGGCGAAGACCGGCGAGTCGGCGAGCAGTTCCACCGCCATGCCGGGCCACTGCGATCCCTGGCCGGGGAACACCAGCGCCACCCGGGGCTCGGCGCCGTCGCGCACCTCGCCGCTGACGCCGGTTCCCCCGGCCAGCGCCCGCACGCCGTCGAGGAGCTCGTCCCGGCCGGAACCGACCACCACCGCGCGGTTCTCGTGCACGGCACGCCCCAGCAGGGAGGTCCCGACGTCCACGACGGACTCGTCCGGGTGGGCCGCCAGGTGGTTGGCGAGGCGTTCGGCCTGCGCGCGCAGCGCCTCGGCGCCGCGGCCGGAGAGCACCCACGGCACCGCCGTGGACTCGCCGCGCGCCGCCGGTTCCGCGACGTCGGGGGCCTGCTCGATGATCACGTGCGCGTTGGTGCCGCTGATGCCGAACGACGACACCCCGGCGCGGCGCGGACGTTCGCCCGGCCACCGCCGGGATTCGGCGAGCAGCCGGACGCGCCCGGAGGACCAGTCGACGTGCGAGGTGGGTTCACCGGCGTGCAGCGAGGCGGGCAGCACGCCGTGCCGCATCGCCTGCACCACCTTGATGACACCGGCGACGCCCGCGGCCGCTTGGGTGTGGCCGATGTTGGACTTCACCGACCCGAGCCACAGCGGCCGGTCCGCGTCCCGCTCGGCGCCGTAGGTGGACAGCAGCGCCTCGGCCTCGATGGGGTCGCCGAGGGTGGTGCCGGTGCCGTGCGCCTCGACGGCGTCCACCTCGCCGGGAGCCAGGCCCGCGTTCGCCAGCGCGGCCCGGATCACCCGCTGCTGCGAGGGACCGCTCGGCGCGGTGAGTCCGTTCGACGCCCCGTCCTGGTTGACCGCGCTGCCGCGCACCACGGCCAGGATTCGGTGTCCCTTGCGCCGCGCGTCCGACAAGCGCTCCAGGGCCAGCACGCCCGCGCCTTCGGAGAAGCCGGTCCCGTCGGCGGTGGCCGAGAACGGTTTGCAGCGACCGTCCGGCGACAGGCCGCGCTGGCGTCCGAAGTGGACGAACGGACCCGGGGTCGCCATCACGGTCACGCCGCCCGCCAGCGCCACGTCGCACTCGCCCGAGCGCAGCGCCTGGCCCGCCAGGTGCAGCGCGACCAGCGACGTGGAGCAGGCGGTGTCGACGGTGACGGCGGGTCCTTCGAAGCCGAAGGCGTAGGCCACCCGGCCGGACAGCACGCTGCCGGTGTTGCCGGTCAGCATGAGGCTTTCGACCTGCTCGGGCGTGCGGTCCAGCGGCGGGGCGTAGTCGTGGTAGACCTGGCCGGCGAACACGCCGGTGGCCGACCCGCGCAGCGCCGACGGGTCGAGACCGGCGTGCTCCAGGGCCTCCCACGAGGTCTCCAGGAACAGCCGCTGCTGCGGGTCCATCGCCAGCGCCTCGCGCGGCGAGATGCCGAAGAACGCGGCGTCGAAATCGCCCGCCTCGTGCAGGAAACCGCCTTCGCGGGTGTAGGAGGTGCCGGGGTGGTCGGGGTCCGGGTGGTAGAGCGCGTCGAGGTCCCAGCCTCGGTCGGAGGGGAACGGGCCGATGCCGTCGCCGCCGGTGGACACCAGCTCCCAGAAGGATTCCGGGTCCGTCACGCCACCCGGGAAGCGGCAGGCCATGCCGACGATCGCGATGGGATCGTCGTCGTGGTCGGGTTCGGGGTCAGGCTCCGTTTCCTGGACGACGACGGGCGTCGGCTCGTCCTGCGCTCCGGTGATCCGGTCGACCAGGTAGGCGGCGAGCGCGGTGGGCGTGGGGTGGTCGAAGAGCAGTCCGGCGGGCAGCCGCTCGCCGGTGCGGGTGTTGAGGCGGTTGCGCAGCTCCACGGAGCCGAGCGAGTCGAACCCGATGTCCTGGAACGGCCGGGTGGGGTGGATCCGCTCCCCCGACTCGAACCGGAGGACGGCCGCGGCCTGGGTGCGCACGAGATCGAGCGCGAGCTCCTGCCGCTCACCGGGTGAGAGGGTCTCCAGCCGTTCGGGGAACGAGGAGGTGTCCTCCGCCGCGGGCGGGGGCACGATCCGGCGCAGCAGCGGCGGCACGCCGTCCTCGGCTGCCCGCTCGCGCACCGAGCGCACGTCGAGCTTCGCGGGGACCCACTGCGGCCTCGGGTCGGTGACCGCGTGGTCGAACAGGGCCAGCGCCTCGTCCTCCGGCATCGGCACCAGGCCGAGGCGTGCCAGGCGGTCCCGGTCGGTGTCGTCGAGGCCCGAGGCCATGCCGCCACCCGCGTCGTCCTGCTCCCACACGCCGAAAACGAGCGCCTGCCCCGGCAGGCCGAGGTCGGTGCGGTGGGCGGCGAGGGCGTCCAGGAAGGCGTTGCCCGCGGCGTAGTTCGCCTGACCGGAGGTGCCGAGCACCCCGGCGACCGAGGACAGCAGGACGAACGCGGTCAGCGGCTCGTCGCGGGTGAGCTCGTGCAGGTTCCACGCGGCGTCGACCTTCGGCCGCAGCACGGCGTCCAGCTGCTCGGCGGTCAGGGAGGTGACGGCGCCGTCGGCGAGCGCGCCCGCCGCGTGCACCACGGCGGTGACGGGTTCCCCGAGGGTGCGGAGCGCGGCGGCCAGCGCGTCGCGGTCGGCGGCGTCGCAGGCGAGGTGGGTGACCGCGCAGCCCGCGCCGGTGAGCTCGTCGGTGAGGTCGCGGGTCGCCTCGGCGCCGCTGCGGCTCAGGCACACCAGCCTGCGCACGCCGTGCTCGTGGACCAGGCGCCGGGCCAGCAGGCCGCCGATCCGCCCGGACGCCCCGGTGAGCAGCACCGTGCTGTCCGGCCCGAACGGCGCGGCGGTCTCGGTCGCGGTCGCGCGGGCGAGCCGGGGCGCGTGGGCGCGACCGGCGCGGAGCGCGAGCTGCGGTTCGGTTCCGGCGGCGGTCGAGGGCAGCAGTCGCAGGGAGTCCGGGTGCCGGTCGGTGTCGACGAGCGCGAACCGGCCGGGGGTTTCGGTCTGCGCGGTGCGCAGCAGACCCCAGGCGGTGGCCGCGGCGATGTCGGTGACGGCGTCCGGCCCGGTGGCGCCTTCGGTGACGACGAGCAGGCGCGCGTCGGTCAGCCGGTCGTCGAGCAGCAGGGCGCGGGCGGTGTCCAGCGCTGTCGCGGCGTGCGCGTGCGCGGCCGTCGCGGGGTCGCCGTCCGAGCGCGGCACGCGCCACACGAGGACGTCGGGGACGGTGCCGGAGTCCAGGGCGCCGCGCAGGTCGTCGAGGTCCCGGTAGGTGGCGGTGCCGCCGGGGAGACCGAGCGGGTTCTCGCCGAGCAGCGCCCAGTCACCGGTGGGTGCGAGGTCGGTGAGCGGCAGCTCGTCCCACTCCACGGTGAACAGCGAGCGGGCGGCGGCGGTCGGGCCGCCGAGCCGGGCGGTGTCGGCGGGACGCGTGGTGAGCGCCCCGATCTCGGCCACCGGGTGTCCGTTGGCGTCGGCGAGGTCGACGCTGACGCCGTCCTGCCCGGTGCGGGTGATGCGGGCGCGCAGGGCGCGGCCGCCCGGGGCGTGCAGGGCGACGTCGTCGAAGGCGTGGGGCAGGCGCAGCTCGTCGCCCAGCAGGGCGTGCAGGGCGGAGTCGAGCAGCGCGGGGTGGATGCCGTAGTCGGTGCCGTCGAGCTCCGGCAGGGCGAGTTCGGCTTCGGCGTAGACGGTCCCGCCGGGCTCCGTCCACATGCGACGGAGACCCCGGAACGCGGGACCGTAGGTGTAGCCGAGGTCGGCCAGCTCGGCGTAGACGCCGCTGGTGTCGACCGGTGTCGTTCCGGCGGGCGGCCAGCTGGCGGCCCAGTCCGGGGCGGGCGGGGTGGCCGGTGCCGGGCCGAGCGTGGCCGTGGCGTGCAGCGTCCACGGCGCGTCGTCGGCGGCGGGGCGCGCGTGGAAGGTGGCGGTGGCGCGGCCCGGCTCGTCGGAGGCGGTGACGGTGATCTGGAGGTCGGTCGCGGCGCCCAGCGTCAGCGGGGCGTGCAAGATCAGTTCGTCGACGTGCGGGCTGCCGCAGCGGTTCCCGGCGTGCAGGGCGAGTTCGAGCCAGGCCGTCGCGGGAAGCAGGGCGACCTCGCCGACGGCGTGGTCGTGCAGCCAGGCGTGGGTGTGCTCGTCGAGGCGTCCGGTCAGCAGCAGGGAACCGCCGTCGGCGGGGTGCACGGCCGCGCCGAGCAGCGGGTGCCGGGCGGGGATGAGCCCGGCGGCCGACACGTCGAGGGTTCCGGCATCGGCGTCGAGCCAGTAGTGCTGCCGCTGGAAGGCGTAGGGCGGCAGGTCGACGGGCCGGGCGCCGAGGCCGGTGAACGCCGCAGTCCAGTCCACAGCGATACCGCGGGTGAAGGCCTCGCCCAGCGAGGTCCACAGCTGCCGCTGGTCACCGGCGTCGCGCAGCAGCGATCCGACGACGACCGCGTCCCGGCCTGCTGTTTCGGCGGCGTGGGCGATGTCCTCGGTGAGAACGGTGTGGGGGCTGCACTCGACGAACGCGCCGCAGCCGTCGGCGGCGAGGGCGCGCACGGCCTCGTCGAAGCGGACCGGGTTGCGCAGGTTCCGGTACCAGTAGGCGGCGTCGAGGTCCTGCTCCTCCAGCCACGTGCCGGTCACCGTGGAGAAGAACGGGACCTGCGCTCGCCGCGGCTCGATCGCGGCGAGGTCGGCCAGGACGCGGTCCTCCAGCGCCTCCACCTGGGCCGAGTGCGAGGCGTAGTCCACGGGGATCCAGCGGAACCGCAGACCCGCCGCACCGCACTGCTCCTCCAGGGCGGCCAGCGCTTCCGGGGTGCCGGACACGACGGTGGTCGCGGTCCCGTTCATGGCGGCGATCGACACGTCCGGCTCGTCGCCGATGAGCTCCCGCACGTCTTCGGCGGAGGCGCGGACGGCGGCCATGCCGCCGCGTCCGGCCAGCTCGGCGGCGATGGCCCGGCTGCGCAGAGCGACCGCACGCGCCCCGTCCTCCAGGGACAGCGCACCGGCCACCACGGCGGCCGCGATCTCACCCTGCGAATGCCCCACGACTGCGGCGGGCTCGACGCCGTAGGACTGCCACACGGCGGCCAGCGACACCATCACCGCCCACAGCACGGGCTGGACGACGTCCACCCGCTCCAACGCGGTCTCGTCGCTCAGCACGTCGAGCAGCCGGAACTCCGCGAAGGGCTCCAGTGCCGCCGCACACTCCTGCATCCGTGCGGCGAACACCGGCGAAGACTCCAGCAGCTCCACCGCCATCCCGGTCCACTGCGAACCCTGCCCGGGGAACACGAACACCGGCCGCGTCGCCGCGGTGGCGGGCTCCCCCGCTTCGCCGCGCGCGACCGAGCGCAGGGTGTCGAGCGCGTCGCCGCGATCGGCGCCGAGCACGACCGCGCGGTGCTCGTGCACCGCACGACCGGCCAGGGCCGCTCCGACGTCCACACCGGACAGATCCGGGTGCGCTTCGACGAACTCCGCCAGCCGGTGCGCCTGGTCGCGCAGCGCGGCGCTGTCGTGCCCGGACAGCACCCACGGCACCACCGGGGGCTCGTCGCGCGCCGGTTCCACGACCAGCGGGGCTTCCTCGACGATCACGTGCGCGTTGGTGCCGCTGATCCCGAACGACGACACGCCCGCGCGACGCGGCCGGCCCTCGTCGAGCCAGTCGCGGGATTCCGCGAGCAGTTCGAGGCCGCTGGACGCCCACTCCACGCGCGACGTCGGCTCGTGCGCGTGCAGCGTGGCGGGCAGGGTCTCGTGCCGGATGGCCTGCACCATCTTGATGACGCCGGCGACACCGGCGGCGGCCTGGGCGTGCCCGATGTTGGACTTCAGCGATCCCAGCCACAGCGGGCTGTGCGGTCGCCGGTGCCGCCCGTAGGTCTCCGCGAGCGCCTGCGCCTCGATGGGGTCGCCCAGCCGCGTGCCGGTGCCGTGCGCCTCGACCGCGTCCACGTCCTCGGGCGAGAGCCCCGCGCCGGCCAGCGCCTCCCGGATCACCCGCTGCTGAGAGGGACCGCTCGGTGCGGTGAGTCCGTTCGAGGCCCCGTCCTGGTTGACCGCGCTCCCCCGCACCACGGCGAGAACCCGGTGCCCGTGGCGCTGCGCGTCCGACAAGCGCTCCAGGGCCAGCACGCCGACGCCCTCGGCCCACGAGGTGCCGTCGGCCTCCGCCGAGAACGGTTTGCACCGGCCGTCGGCCGCCAGACCGCCCTGGCGGCTGAATTCGACGAACATGCCGGGGGTGGCCATGACCGTCACACCGGCCGCGAGGGCCACGTCGCACTCGCCCGAGCGCAGCGCCTGGCCCGCCAGGTGCAGCGCCACCAGCGACGACGAGCAGGCCGTGTCGACGGTGACCGCCGGTCCTTCCAGGCCCAGCGCGTAGGCGACGCGGCCGGAGAGCACGCTCGGGGTGCCACCGGTGAGCAGGTAGCCGGTGAGGTGCTCGGGCGCCCGGTGCGCGCGGGGGCCGTAGTCGTGGGTGGTGGCGCCGACGTAGACGCCGGTGGCCGAGCCGCGCAGCCCCGACGGGTCCAGACCGGCGTGCTCCAGGGCCTCCCAGGAGGTCTCCAGCAGCAGCCGCTGCTGCGGGTCCATGGCGGTCGCCTCGCGGGGCGAGATGCCGAAGAACTCGGCGTCGAACTCGCCCGCCTCGTGCAGGAATCCGCCGAGCAGGTTGCCGGAGGTGAGGTCCCAGCCGCGGTGGGTGGGCGCCTGGCCGATCGCGTCGGCACCGGAGGCCACGACGTCCCACAGCGCCTCGGGTGAGTCGATGCCGCCCGGGTAGCGGCAGGCCATGCCGACGATCGCCAGCGGTTCGTCGGTGACCTGCCGTTCCCGCGTGTCGGGGGTGGTGTCCGCCCCGGTCTGCAGGTCGCGCAGGTGCTCGGCGAGCGCGGCGGGCGTGGGGTGGCCGAAGACCGCTCCCGCGGACACGGCGAGCCCGGTGCGGGCGGTGAGCTTCGCGGCCAGCTCCTCGATCATCAGCGAGCTGAAGCCGAGTTCCCGGAACGTCGCATCCGCGTCGACGGAACCGGTTTCGCGCGCGACGATCCCGGCCTGCTCCCGCACGAGCGCGAGCGGGTCAGCGATCTCGGCGCCGGTCGTCGGACCGGTGTCGGCGACGTCGTCGGCCGGGGCGTCGACGTCGAGCCGGAAGCGCTTGCGCTGGAACGGGTAGGTCGGCAGGTCCACGTGCCGCCCGCCGCCCAGCAGGGGCTGCCAGTCGACGTGGTCTCCACGGATCCACAGCGACGCGAGCGCCCGGGTCAGCGCGGCGAGCGAGGTCGCCGGGCCGATCTCGATGAACGCCGGGACGACGTCCTCCTCCCGGAATGCGTTCTCGCGCAACGCTTCCGGTTCGACGACCTGACCAGCGCCGGGGAGGGTCACCGGCACCTGGGCGCGCGTGAACTCGACGGAGTCGAGCACGTCCGGGTCCGCCGTCCGGGCGCGCGCCAGCACCAGCCTCGCGGCGTCCCGCAGCGAGCAGGCACCGGCCGCGTGCAGCGCGAGCGGTGCGCCACCCGCGTGCGCGCCGACCGCCGACGGAACCACGCCCCACGACGAGGCCAACCGCCACGCCGCGACGCCGAACGCGAACGACGCCGCATCCGCCAGCGGCGACTCCTCGCTCCCGAGTCCTTCCTCGACTGCTCGCCGCACCTGGGCGCCGAAGTCGCCGTCCGGCACCTCCTCGTCGAGCACCGCGCACACCTCGGCCACCGCCTCGGCGAACACCGGGAACCGCGCCAGTCCATGACCGCCCACCGGAGCGGCGCCCGAGAACGCGACGGTCACCTCATCCGGCGCTGCGGTCACGACCTCCGGCGCGGTGTCCCCGTCGGCCAGGGCTCGCGTCGCGGCGAGGAGGTCGTCTTGCGACCCCGCCACGATCGCGGCGCGGTGGTCGAACGAGGAGCGGCTGGACACCAGCGACGCCGCGACCTCCACCGGATCGTGCGCGGCACCGGCGTCCGCGAGCCGCGACGCCGCCTCCCGCAACGCCTCCTCGCTGCGCGCCGACAGCAGCCACGGCACGGCGGGCAGCGACGTCGGGGTCCGGTCCTGTTCCGGCTCGGGCCGCCAGTCGCTGAGCACGACGTGGCAGTTGGTGCCGCCCATGCCGAACGAGCTCACCCCCGCCACCAGCGGCCCGTCCGGCAGCGGTCCGAGCTCCCGCTGGACGCGGAGGTTCAGCTCCTCCAACGGGATTCGCGGGTTCGGGGTGTCGAAGTTCAGGCTCGCGGGCAGCTGCCGGTGCGCGAGGGCCAGCGCGGTCTTGATGAACCCGGCGATGCCGGCCGCGCCGCTGAGATGCCCGATGTTGGTCTTCACCGACCCCACCGCCAGGGGCCGGTCCGCGGGACGGCGGCTGCCGATGACCTCGCCGAGCGCGGCGGCCTCCACCGGGTCCCCGGTGGGCGTGCCGGTGCCGTGCAGCTCGACGTAGTCGACGGTCTCCGGGGCGATGCCCGCCTGCCGGTAGGCGCGGCCGAGGGTCTCGGCCTGCGCGGCGACGGTCGGTGCCGTCAGGGTGTCGCCGTCCGGGTCGTTGGTGGTGGCGCTGCCGCGCACCAGGCACAGCACGCGGTCGCCGTCGTCGAGGGCGGTGCGCAGGCGCTTGAGCACGACCGCGCCGCCGCCCTCGCCCGGCACGTAGCCGTCGGCGCGCTCGTCGAAGGTGAAGCACCGGCCCCGCGAGGACAGGGCTCCCAGCCGGGACGCGAGCAGCACGCTCTGCGGCAGCAGGTGCAGGTTGACCCCGCACACCAGCGCGACGTCGGACTCCTCGCCGCGCAGGCTCGCGCAGGCCAGGTGCAGCGCCACCAGCGAGGACGCCTGGGAGGAGTCGACGGTGATGCTGGGGCCGCGCGCCCCGAGGAACGCGGCGACCCGGTTGGCGATGACGCCGCGCTGCGCGCCGGTGAAGGCGTGCTCGGTGGCCAGGTCGTGGGCGTGCGCGGAGATCAGCTGGGCGTGGTCGTCGTGGCTGACGCCGACGAACGTGCCCAGCCGCGTCCCGCGCACCGCCTCCGGTGCGATCCGCGCGTGCTCCAGCGCCTCCCAGCCGAGCTCCAGCGCGAGGCGCTGCTGCGGGTCGACGTAGGGGGCTTCGCGCGGGGAGATGCCGAAGAACGCGGCGTCGAACTCCTCGGGGTGCTCCAGGAACGCGCCCCAGCGGGGTGCTTCCTCGGCGGCGGGTCCGGACCAGCGTCCGGCAGGCACCTCGGCGACGCTGCTCCCGCCCTCGGCGAGCAACCGCCACAACTCCTGCGGGTCCTCGGCACCGGGGAACCGGCACGAGAGCCCGACGACGGCCAGAGTCGTGTCCGGGTCGGCAGGCTGCCCCGCGACGAACCCGGCGTTGTCGGCAGCCATATCCATCGCGACCCATTTCTCGCGTCCAGTGATCACCACCCCTCATCGTCGGCCGCGCGGACGTCCGGAACATCCGTCTCTGCCGCCGTTACGCTCACGCGTCCCAGGTCACCGGCAGGCTCTTCACGCCGTAGATGTCGGCGGTCTCCGGCCGCAGCGTGACCTGCTCGGGCGGGACGGCCAGCCGCAGCGCGGGGAAGCGGTCGAGCAGCGCGCGGAACGCGACCCGCATCTCCACCCGGGCCAGCTGCGAGCCCAGGCACTGGTGGATGCCGTAGCCGAAGGCCACGTGCCCCGAGGCCTCGCGGTGGAAGTCGAGCACGTGCGGATCGGCGAAGCGCTCCGGATCGCGGTTGGCGGTGCTGTAGGACAGGATCACCGTCGACCCGGCCTTGATCGTCCGCCCGCCCAGCTCGACGTCCTCCAGCGCCGTGCGCATGAACGTCATCGCGACGGTCAGGTAGCGCAGCAGCTCCTCGATGGCCCGGTCGGTGATCGACGGGTCGTCGCGCAGCTCGGCCAGCTGCTCCGGGTGCCGCAGCAGCGCGAAGGACCCCAGGCCCAGCATGTTCGTGGTGGTGTCGAGCCCGGCCGCCAGCAGCAGCAGGGCCATCCCCTTGAGCTCCTCGTCGTCCAGGTCGGTGGACGTGAGGTCGCCGAGCACGTCGTCGGTGGGGTGGGCGCGCTTGGCGGCCACCAGTTCGGCGATGTGCTCCATCGTCGCGGCGTAGCCCAGGATCAGGCTCTCCTCGTCGCCCTCGCCGTTGAGGAACGAGTCGACCTGGTCCTGGAAGGTGGCCCGCTCCCCCTCCGGCACGCCGAGGATCTCCGAGATGACCGTGGCGGGAATGGGTTTCGCGAACGCGGGCACCAGATCCGCCCCGGGACCGGCCTTCTCCATCGCGTCCAGGTGGTCGGCGGTGATCTGCTCGACCCGCTCGGTGAGCAGCCGCATCCGGCGCACCGTGAACTTGCCCATGAGCGCCTTGCGGTAGCGGCGGTGCTGGGCGCCGTCCATGAACAGGAACTCGCCCGGCGAGGCCGGCGGGATCTCCACGTCGCCGTAGTCGATGGTCGGGTGCCGCAGGAGGTCCTTGCGGGCGCTGAACCGCACGTCGGCCAGCACGGACCGGACCAGGTCGTAGCCGGTGATCAGCCAGCCGGGCTTTCCGCCGGGGAACTCGTAGGGGATGATCGGCCCGCCCTGCTCGCGGGCCTCCAGCAGTTCCGCCGCCGGGTCGAACGGGCATCCGGCCGCGCGAGGCGGCGACGGGGTGCTCGCGGTGTAGGTGTAGTCGTTCATCAGCCGTTCCTCATCTGGGGGTCGTCGGTCGTCTCCACGCGCAGCAGCGCCTCGGCCTCCGCCAGCGACGTCGCCACCTCCTCCGGCGCGTCCCCGACCGCGATGACGTGGCCGAGCCGGTCGTAGGAGTCCGTCGGCGGCCGCACGGCGCGGCCGGGCGCGGCGGTGACGTGCACGGCGGTGACGCCGGGAACCCGCGCGGCGTCGGCGGTTCCGGTGATCGCGGTCAACCGGCCCGGCTGCCCGGCGGTGAGGAAGCGCAGGCCCGCGTGCCGGTGACGCTGCGGTTCGAGGTTCACCGGAAGTCCCGCGCTCGCCCGGATCTGCTGCTCCAGCAGGTCGATCCCGGTCGCGGTGCGGATGAGCTCGGGGATCATGCCGCCCGCGAGGCGTCCGTTGATCTCGATGACCGCGGGCCCGTCCGCCGTCAGCCGCGTCTCGACGTGCGCCGGCCCGTGGTCGAAGCCGACGGCCTTGAGCGCCTTGCGGGCGGCCTCGGCCAGCTCGTCGCGCTGCGCGGTCGCGAGGGTCGCCGGGAACAGGTGGCCGGTCTCGACGAAGTGCGGCAGCGGGGTCGCGGTCCGCTGGGTGACGCCCACGCACACGGCGTCACCGCCGGTGCAGAACATCTCCACGCTGAACTCCGGTCCGTCGGCGCACTCCTCGACGAGGACGCGGCCGGGACTGCGCTGCCCGCGCACGTTCTCGGTGATGGCCAGCACGCGCGCCGCGTGCGCGAGGGCGGTCGCCTCGTCGGCGCACCACAGCACGTTCTGCGAGCCGGACCCGTCGAGCGGTTTGACGACGCAGGGCAGGCCGACCTCCGCGACCGCCGCGGCGACGCCCTCGGCGTCCTCGGCGACGGCGAACGCGGGCTGCGGCACGCCCGCGTCCCGCAGGGCGGTGCGGGTGAGCTCCTTGTTCCGGCAGGCGGCGGCTGCCTCGGAGGACTTGCCGGGCACGCCCAGCGCCTCGGCGAGGCGCGCCGCGTGCTCCAGGTAGAAGTCGCTGGTGGTGGTGACGCCGCCGACCGGGCGCGAGCCGAGGGCGGCCAGCACGGCCGCGTCGTCCTCGGTGTCGCAGGTCAGCACCTCGCAGCCGGTGTCCTCCACGCCGCTGTAGCGGCTGGGGTCGGCGGTGACCAGCACGGGCGCGAAGCCGAGCCGGGTGGCGGTGCGCAGGGCGATCATGCCGGTGCCGGTGGTGTTGGACTCGACGAACACCAGCGCTCGCCGTTCTTCGCGCGGGATCGAGGAGTACGACCAGCCGGTCACGGTGGTGCCGAACGGCACGCGCGCGGGCGCGGCCGCGATCGGGCCGGTGGGCTCGTGCCGGTAGACGGTCTCGGCGTAGCGGTCCCCGCGATCCGGCATGATCCCGACCAGCCGGGTGCCGGGCTCGGCGTGGGCCGCCAAGTGGGTCAGCACGCGGTAGACCGAACCGGAGGTGTTGCCCGCGAAGATCTGCTGCTCGCGAGCGAGGCGCTGGGTGGCGTCGAAGGCCTCGTCGTCGGAGAGCCAGTGCACCTCGTCGAAGAGCCGGTAGTCGATGTTGTCCGGGAACAGGCTGTTGCCGAGCCCGCTCTGCTTGCGGGTCGCCAGATCGGGCTGTCCGAACAGGACGCTGCCGACGCAGTCCACCCCGACGACCTTGAGGTGCGGGAAGCGCTCCAGCAGCGCCGCCGACGTGCCGCACAGCGAGCCGCCGCTGCCGACCGAGCCGACCAGCACGTCCAGCGTGCCCAGGTCGGCGACCAGCTCGTCGGCCAGTCCCCGGTAGGCGGCGGGGTTCTCCGGGTTGCCGTACTGGCGCGGCCAGTACGCGCCCGGCAGCTCCTGCAACAGGTCGGCGAGGCGTTCCAGCCGGGCGCCCTGCCACCCCTCGGAGGTCATCGCCTCGACGACGTGCACGCTGCAGCCCAGCGCGGCCAGCTTGGCGCGGGTGAGCGGGTCGATGCGCGGGTCGGTGACGATGTGCACGGGATGGCCGAGCTGGGCGCCGACCAGCGCGAGCCCCAGCGCCATCGTCCCCGACGAGCTCTCGACGACGGGGGCGCCGTCGGCGAGCTCTCCCGTGCGGCGGGCTTCGAGGATCATGCGGCGGGCGACCCGGTCCTTCATGGCGTACGGGTTCTGCATCTCCAGCTTGGCGTAGACCTCCACGCCCTCCGGCGCGTCCGCGCGCAGCCGGACCACCGGCGTGTCACCGATGGCGTCGACGAGGGTGTCATAGCGCATGCGTGCTCCCAGGGACAGTGCCGGACGGATCTGCGCCCGACGGCTCGGCGGCGGACCGGTAGACGGAGGTGGTTCCGGGCAGCCGGGCGCAGGCGGCCCGGGCCGCGGCGATCGCCTCGGCGTGGCCGGGGTCGGTGGCGTCGAGCAGGAGCCCGGCCATGGTGCCGCTGTGGGTGCACACGACACCGGCGGCGCCGAGGTCGCCCGCGATCCGGATCAGGGCCTCGAGGTTGCGCTTGGGCAGCCACCGCTGGTTGAACACCGCGCTGCGGGTGGCGACGGCGCCGACGGCGGTCAGGTCCTGCGCGCCGATGGCGGCGGTGAGGTCGTCGGCGAGGCGCGCGTACTCGGCGGCCAGCACCGGTGTGACCCGCCGGGCGCGCCGGTTGTGGGCGACGGTGTCCACCAGACCGCCCTCGTCCACCGCGACGACGGTGGCCGGCGGCACGGGCCCGAGCCGGGCGCGGAGCTCCACGTTGCGGTGGTCGAACAGCACGACCCCGGGGTGCATGACGCCGTCGGTCGGCTCGATGGGACGCAACCAGTCCTCCACGCCCGAGGGCGAGACGTCCAGTCCGAGAACACCTCCCACGGCCCGCGCGGTGGCGACCAGGTCGGCGGAGGAGCTGGCGAGGCCCTTGCCGACGAGCAGGTCGCTGTCGAGGATCAGCGTCCCGCCACCGCCCGCGCCACCGGCGGCGAGCATGGCGCGGGCCAGCCGCAGCGACTTCGTCCGGTTCGCGGGGTACACGCGCGGCGGGCCGCTGCGGTCGTAGCGGAACCACGCGCGGGTGCCGTGGGTGATGGGGAACGTGGCCAGGAAATCGGTGCCGTCGGGCAGGATTCCCTGCAGGAGCTCGCCGAAGGTGCCGCGCGCGGCGGCGGCGCCCTCGTTGAGGTCCACGCCCGCGCGGCGGGCGGCCAGTGCCGGTTCCGTCACGCCGCCCTCCTCCGGCGGGCCGCGTTGTCGGCCCACGCCGCCTCCAGGGCGTCGAGTTCGGCGCTCTGCTCGGCCAGCAGTTCCCGCACCCGGTCGGGGTGCGCGGAACCCGCCGAGCGCTTCGCGCGCAGCCCCAGGTCGACGTCGAACGCCTCCACCAGCAGGGTTTCGACGTCGCCGTCGAGGCAGTGCCCGGACTCGGCCGCGGCGGCCCGCAGCAGGTCGGCGTCCGGTTCGGCGGGACGCAGCCCCCGCTCCACGGCGGTCTTGACGTAGCGGCCCGCGATGACCTGCGCGGTGCGCCACGGCACGCCGTGGGCGAGGGTGAGCCGGTTGGCGAGCGTGAACCCGCCGAGGTGGTCCTCGGCGCACGCCGCGCGCATCCGATCGGTGCGGAAGCTCGCCCCGGCCACGACCGCGTGCGCCAGCCGCAGCGCCGAGCGCAGCGAGTCCGCCTGGACCCGCAGCTGGCCGCCGACTTCCTTGGAGACCTCGACGGTGTTGCTGTAGGGCGTGTTGCGCTGCCCGGCGGCGATGTCGGCCGCCCGGCCCGCGACCTGCGCGCAGCGCCCCCGAATCCGTTCCAGGACGGGGAAGTTGCGCTTCTGCGGCATCGCGGCGGAGATGCCGGCCAGCTCGTCGGGCAGGTCGAGGAATCCGCGGGCGCTGCCGCCCCAGTCCATCAGGTCGGTGGTGAAGCGGCTGAGCGCGACCGCGAAGTGCGCGAGATCCGCCGAGATCGACGTGGTCCAGGAGCGGGACGCGACGGCCACCAGCGCGTGCGGCTGGGCGCGGGCGAACCCGAGCAGCTCCGCCATCCGGTCGCGGTCCCACGGCAGTTCCTGCCCGGCCATCGTGCCGGACCCCAGCGGGCAGGCGTCGCACTCGTCGTAGGTGCGCAGCATCCGGCGCAGCGCGGCGATCGTCTCGGCGGACAGGGCCGCCAGGTGGAAGCCGGGGCTGACGATCTGCGCGGCCTGGCCGTGGGTGTAGCCGGGCATGGGCGCGTCGGTGTGGTTCCCGGCGAGGGCGAGCACAGCCCGGGCGAAGGCGATCAGGTCGTCGGCGACGGCGGCGAGGGTGTCGCGCGCGGCCATCAGCTGGGCGCAGACCTGGAGGTCGTTGCGGCTGCGGTCGACGTGCCAGGCGGCGAAGGGCGCCACGGGCCCGTCCTGCACGTGGCGTTCCACGGCGAAGGAGATGTCGGACATGTTCTGCTCGGGATCGGCCCGCACCGCCTCGGGGTTCAGCTCGTCGAGCCGGGCGGCGAGCGCGGCGGCGCCCTCGGCGTCGACGAGGTCCATCCGGACGTACTCCAGCAGCAGGACCTTCTCGATCGCGACGTAGTGGCCGAGCAGGTGCTCGGCTTCGTAGGCGAACTGCGGGGCGAGCACTTCCTCGTGCCACACCTCGCTGGGGACGCCGTCGATCCGGCCGGTCACCTTCATGCCGTTCCCCCTCGCTGGTCGCGGAGCAGTGCGGTGGCGAGCCCGGCCACCGTCGGGTCGGCGAAGAACGTCCGCAGCGACACCTCGGCGCGGTGGGCGGCGGTGAGCGTCGCGAGCATCTTCAACGCCTGCAGCGAATGCCCGCCGAGGCCGAAGAAGTCCTGGTGCACGTCGGTGACCTCGGTGCCGAGGACGTCCCGCCACACCGCGGCCACCTCCCGCTCGCACGCCGTCGCCGGGGCGGTCGCGACGACCGGCTCGGGGTCGCGGGCGCCCGCACCGGTGGCCGCGCGGGCCGGAACCAGCTGCGACAGGCGGGTTTCCGGAGCTTCGAGCGCTGCGGCGAGCAGTCGGAGGTAGTCGGCCAGCAGCGCCTCGACGGTGGCGCGGTCGAACAGGGCGACGTCGTAGACGATGCGGACCAGCTCGTCGGTGACGTCGAGCAGCAGGTCCTCCTCGCAGGAGGACGCGGGAGCGCCGAGCACGCCGCCCGGGTCGTGGTTGAACGCGAGCTGGTACAGCGGCGGCACGCCCGGCGGGCGCGGCCCGGCCACCAGCTCGACCAGGGTCTGGAACGGGATGTCGTGGTCCTCGTCGGCCTCCAGCGCGGCGGCCACCCGCGCCACCAGCGCGGTCACGTCGGGATCGCCCGCGACGCTCACCCGCAGCACCCGCATGTTCACCAGGGCGCCGACCATCGGCAGCGTCGCGGCCTCGGCGCGTCCCGCCACGGGCAGGCCGAGCACGACGTCGTCGGAACCGGAGCGGTGGTGCAGCAGCGCCACGTACCCGGCGAGCAGCAGCACCACCGGGCGGGTGCCGTGCCACCGGGCGGCGTCGGCGAGGCGGGCTCGGACGTTCTCGGGTAGCGCGGCGCGCACCTCGGCACCGCGGAACGTGCGCGCCGCGGGCCGGGGATGGTCCAGGGGCACGCTGTGCACGGGTGGCAGACCCGCGAGCCGCGCGCGCCAGTGCGCCGCGAGCTCCGCGCGCCGCGCGGGCGTGAGGCGGGCGCGCTCGCGCCGCGCGTGCTCGCCGTAGCCGCACGGCAGATCGGGCAGGTCGGGCTCGCGGCCCTCCTGCCTGGCGGCGCAGATCTCGGTGAGCTCGGCGCGCACGTTGAAGCTGGAAGCGGTGTCGTAGACGGCGTGGTGGGCGGCCAACAGCACCGACCAGGCGCCCTCCCCCAGTTCCAGGACCGCCGCGCGCCACAGCGGCGGGCGTTCCAGGTCGAAGGGCCTGCGCGCCATCGCCGCCCGCAGCTCGCCGATCCGCTCGGCCTGCTCGGCGGGACCGAGTCCGCTGAGGTCGACGTGCTCGACCGGCGGTTCCACCCGCGCGCGCACGTCCTGCGTCAACCGCCCGTCGACGACGCGCAGGCCCGTGCGCAGCGACTCGTGGCGCGCGGCCAGCAGCGCCAGCGCGGCGACCAGGTCGCCGGCGACGAGGTCCGCGTGCATCGGGAACTCGTCCACCACGCAGTAGGTCGGCGGATCGTGGGTGAGCCGGGCGGCGAACCAGGCGCGTTCCTGCGCGAAGGACGCCGGCGGCGGCCCGTCACCGCCCGGGGCGGATCGGTCCCGCACGATCGTCCCCTCCCGCGGGTGCGTCGAGTCCCCGCGCGGCGCGCAGCGCGGTGCCGACGAGCTCCGCGATCCGCGGCTCGTGGTCGGTGAGGAAGAAGTGGCCGCCGTCGAAGACGTGCAGGTCGAAGGCGCCGGTGGTGTGCTCGCGCCACTGCCGCGCGTCGTCGACCGCGACGTGCTCGTCGGCGTCCCCGGTCAGCGCCACGACGTCGCAGTCCACCACGGCGCCGGGTCCCGGGTCGTAGGTCTCGGCGGCCCCGTAGTCCGCGCGCAGCGACGGCAGCGCGAGCCCGACCAGCTCGGGTTCGTCGAGCACGAGGCTGTCGGTGCCGCCCAGCCGCCGCACCTCGGCGATCAGGCCGTCGTCGTCGAGGAACCGGATCCCCCGGTCGACGCCCCGTCCGGGAGCACCGCGCCCGGACAGGAACAGGGCGTGCGGTGCGCGGGCACCGTCGCGGCGGCGCGTCAGGGCCAGTTCGAAGGCCACGGCGGCGCCCATGCTGTGCCCGAACAGGACGAAGGGGCGCCCGGCGATCATCCGGTCCAGCTCGGCCGCGGCCCCGCTCGCCAGCTCCGGCACGCTGCCCAGGCACGCCTCCCGCAGCCGGTCCTGCCTGCCCGGGTACTGCGCGGCGATGACGTCGGCCTCGGCCGAAAGCCGTTGCGACAGGGAGAAGTAGCCGCCCGCGGCCCCTCCGGCGTGCGGCAGGCACACCAGCGCGACCTCGGCGTCCGGGCGCGGGTGGAAGCGGCGGAACCAGGTGCCGGCGGTGCTGGGTGGTGCCATGTCGGGGTCGGTGTCCCTTCGTCCTCGGATCAGCTGAGGTAGTCCTCGGGTCCGCCGTCGCGGACGGTGTCGAGGGTGAAGCAGTGGAAGCCGCCGCCGAACAGCCGCCGGTGCCGGTGGCGCACCGGGACGACGGTGAACTTCGCGTCCTCCAGGACCCGGACCAGTTCCGGGCTGGCCTCGTTGACGAGCACGGTCTCCTCGTCGACGGACAGCACGTTGAGGTCGATGAAGGGGCTGGTCAGGATGAGCGCGTCGGAGTCGTACCGCGGGAAGTTGTTCTCCTGCGGTGTGGGCGCCACGATCCGGTCCCAGCGGCGCAGTGGCTCGGGCAGCTTGTCGGCGACCTCGTGGGAGCGCACCAGCAGCAGGCCGGGGCGCAGCGCCAGCACCATGCTGTCGATGTGGCTGTCGCTGAGCTCGTGCACCCGGTGGATCCGGAAGCGCCCTTCGAGGTGGCGTTCCAGCCAGGTGACGCCGAGCGCGTGGTTCTCGGTGGAGATGTTGGCGACGATGTCGTTGCCGAGCCGCAGGCACTGGGCGGCGTCGAACATCATCTCCAGCCCCACGTCCCACGGCGAGGACTGCGGGTCCTCGATGGGTTCGGTGGGGCCGCCGACGGTCGCGGTGCGCGCGTAGGACAGGTCGAACGAGGCGTCGGTCATCATCGGGCGCGGCATGACGCTCCAGCGCGCGCCGTCGCGGAAGTAGTCGCGGAACAGCGGCTTGAGGAACTGCGTCTCGAAGTAGCGGGAGCGGATCATCGGGGAGGTCTCGATGATCTCGTCGCCGAGGATGAGGGTGTTGTCCCGGAGGTTCAGCGGCGGCACGACCGAGGCCGACCAGGCCGGGGTGGTGACCTCGGCGGTGTCGGGCGACAGCGGCAGCGGCCGGTGCACGGTGACGCCGAGGGAGCGCAGGGCCTCGGCGAGCCCTTCGAGGTCCTCGTTGAGCTCGTCGACGTAGCGGCGGGCCACCGGGGTGCGCTGCCTGCCGGACGAACCGCCGCGCGCGGTCAGCCTCGGGTAGTACCACTCGGAGCGGCCGGATTCCCCGTGCCCGGCGTTGTCGTGCACGAGGTTGTCGTGGAAGAACAGGTCGAACGAGAGCTCCCTCTCGTGCGACACGTAATTCTCCGCGGATCCGACGACGACTTCCCGCAGAGGCGACCACTCGTCGAAGCTGTTCAATTGCACGCAGGACACCGCCTAGTGAATCGGGGGTACCCCGATAATCGGCGAAACGCCCTGGCCACCGCACCCGCGTTCACCGCCGTTACGGTCCCGAAAACGCCATCGCGGCGGCATTTCCTGATATGAAATCGCCAGGCCTTTTCTTTCGAACGTCACGATCGCGCGGGGAGTGCGGAGATCATGCAGAACTTCCAATCAGACGACCCTGTTCTCGAGCGGTTCCACTTCCTCGTCAACGCACCGGCGTTGTTCAACGCCGTCACCACCGCCTCCGAGATCGGGATCTTCTCCTTCCTGTCGGACAAGCCGGGTGCGCAGGCCGAGGAGATCCGCGCGTTCACCGACATGCCCGCGCACCAGCTGCGGGTGCTGCTGCAGGCGGTGTGCTCGACGGGGCTGCTGGAGCGCCGGGACGGCGGCTACCACAACTCCGCCGTCGCCGAGGACCTGCTGGCCTCGGACGAGCCGGACAGCTGGCGGCACATCCTGACCGGCTGGAAGGAGGTGTACTACCCGGCGTTCGCGCACATGACGGGCGCGCTGCGGTCCGGCACCAACACCGCCCTGGACACCCACCCCGGCGACGAGCCGACGCTGTACCAGCGGCTGGCGCACGATCCGCAGCTGGAGGAGGTCTTCCACCGCGCGATGACGGCGTTCACGCTGCGCTCGGTGGACGCGCTGGTCGGCCAGCCCGTGTTCGCCGACGTCCGGCACCTGCTCGACGTGGGCGGCGGCGACGGCAGCACCTCGGCGCGACTGGTCGACCGCTACCCGCAGCTGCGCTCGACGGTGTTCGACATGCCCAGCGTCTCGCGGCTCGCGGAGAACACGCAGGCCGACCGGGTCGACCTGCTCGCGGGCGACATCTTCACCGACCCGTTCCCGGAGGGCCACGACGCGGTCCTGTTCAGCCACGTGCTGGAGATCTTCGACGGCGAGGACATCCTGCGGCTGCTGCGCAAGGCCTACGAGTCGCTGCCCTCGGGCGGCAAGGTGCTGCTCTACGGCTACAACGTGTCCGACGACGAGACCGACGGGATCTTCGGCGCCCGGCTGGGCCTGTACTTCAACGTCCTGGTCAGCGGCCGCGGCATGGCCTACCCGGCGCGGGACTACGAGCGCTGGCTCGCCGAGGCCGGTTTCGAGCAGGTCGGCACGACCGGCGGCCTGTCCTACGAACACGGGTTGACCTCGGGCGTCAAGCCGTGACGAGTCACGCGGGAGCGTAACGGTGGGCATCTCGGATGTTCGCCCGCGACGGCGGGGAGAGGCTGGAAGCGTTATGCCACCCTTCGTCCGTTGAGGATGCCCACCATGACTCTTCCAGGTCCGCCGTTGAACGAGCGTCGCCGATACCGTTCGCCGCAACAGGACAGCGCCCGCTGGGACGACTTCCCGCTGCGCGACGGTGACATCGTCATCAGCGCGCCGGCGAAGTCGGGCACCACGTGGGTGCAGATGATGTGCGCGCTGCTGGTCTTCCAGGAACCGGAGCTGCCGCAGCCGCTGTCGACGCTGTCGCCGTGGCTGGACCAGCTGTACGTCTCGCAGGAGGAGATGTACGCGACGCTGGCCGCGCAGGAGCACCGCCGCATCATCAAGACCCACGTCCCGCTCGACGGTCTTCCGCTCGATCCCCGCGTCAGCTACATCGTCGTCGCCCGGCACCCGCTCGACCGGGCGCTGTCGATGTACCACCAGGCGCACAACATCCACGCGGAGTGGCTGCGCGCCTTCCAGACCGAACCGGACGAGCAGTCCGCGGAGCGGCCCTCGCCGACGCTGCCGCCGAGGCGCGAGTGGCTGCTGAACTGGTGCACCCCCGGGGCCTCCGACGAGGAGAACCGGGACATCGCCGCGGCCGAGCTGCACCACCCGCTCGACGCGTGGAACCGGCGCGACGAGCCGAACGTGCGGCTGATGCACTACGACGACCTCGTCACCGACCTGGACGGCGAGATGGCGTCGCTGGCGGAGTGGCTGGGCATCCCGCTGGACGAGTCGAAGCGGGCCGAGCTGGTGAAGGCGGCGACCTTCGACGAGATGAAGTCCCGCGCGGACCGGGTCGCCCCGGACAAGCAGGTGCTGGTGAACCCGTCGGACTTCTTCTACGGCGGGCGTTCCGGCGCCGGGCGCGAGGTCCTCACCGAGGAGGACCTGCAGATGTACCACGAGCGGGTCGCCGCGCTGGCTCCGCAGCCGTTCCTGGACTGGCTGAACCGCTGAGGCAACGCCCAGAAGGCCCACCCGGTCGAACCGGGTGGGCCTCCTGGTTTTTCGCCGTCACGGGGATCGCACGTCGAAGGGGCCGGTCTTCCTGAGAAGACCGGCCCCTTCGCTGTGATCGGGATCAGTAACCGCGGTGGGCGTTGATGCGGCGCGGGTAGTACCGCTCGTCGGCCTTCGGCTTGTAGTCCGGCCGGCGCGGGGTGTCGCTGGAGGGCTTGTCACCGACCACGACGACGCGCTGCGCCGCGCGGTACTCCTGGTAGTCGTTGATCGCGACGTGCTGGGTGGCGCGGTTGTCCCAGATCGCCACCGTGTGCGGCTCCCAGCGGTACCGGCAGTGGAAGCTGGGCTGCTCGGAGTGCTCGAACAGGTGCTGGAGCACGGCGTCGCTCTCGTGGCGGGTCAGCTGCGGGATGTGCGAGGTCCACATCCGCGTGACGTACAGCGATTTCCGCCCGGTCTCGGGGTGCACGCGCACCACGGGGTGCTCGGCGGACATCTCGATGACGTGCGGGAGCTTGAGCACGTGCACGGCGGTGAGGCCTTCGAGCATCTCGCGGAACGGCTCCGACAGCGTCTCGTAGGCGAGGTACTGGTTGCTCCACATCGTGTCCCCGCCCGAGGGCGGGCAGGTGATGAGGTGCAGGATCGAGGCGACCGGCGGGTTGGGCGCGAAGCTGACGTCGATGTGCCACTCGTCGGCCTTGCCGCCCTTGTCGGACTCGATCCGCGTGACCTCGGGGTGTTCCTTCACTCTCGGCAGGAACGGGTGCACCTCGACGTCGCCGAAGCGCTTGGCCAGCGCCACGTGCCCCTTGGGGGTCAGGTTGTCCTGACCCGGGAAGAACAGCACGAGGTGTTCGAGCATGAGCTCGCGGATCCGGGCCGCCTGCTCGTCGGTGATCTCGTTCAGGTCGATCCCGCGCACTTCGACGCCGAGAGCGCCGGACACGGGACAGATGTCGAGCTGCCCGGCAACACCTTCGGGGGCGGACCCTGGAGCTAGGGACTGAGTCACAGCGGGATCTCCTTCATCAGTGCAGGACTCACGGCGTTGTCCGCGCGAATCGCGCGGCGGCCGGTCAGCCGCCCATGGCCTCGATCAAGCTCGCGGGACGCA
Source organism: Saccharopolyspora flava (assembly GCF_900116135.1). GTDB lineage: Bacteria > Actinomycetota > Actinomycetes > Mycobacteriales > Pseudonocardiaceae > Saccharopolyspora > Saccharopolyspora flava. Next base: position 191,165 of record NZ_FOZX01000007.1, on the reverse strand, counting down.
TGTCCGTCCAGTTCTCCTCGACGTAGGTCATGCAGGCCGCGCGGGTGTCCTGGTCGTGCACGATGCGCCACCCGTCGGGCACATCGGCGAACGCGGGCCACAGCGAGTGCTGCCCCTCCTCGTTGACCAGCACCAGGAACGTGGCATCGGGATCGTCGAACGGGTTCACCCCGCTCACCGCCTTTCTGTCTCCTCCGCACGCCGGTTCATCGCAGACCACGTCATCCTCATACCCCCCACCCCGAACGGAATCCGTGACCACCGCCGTTACGGAACCACCCCGACCCCGGCGCAAGTGGGCGCGCGTGCGTCACCAGGGGACAGTTTTAGTGAGAACTGTCCATGATCAAAGTCCGAAATGTCCGGACAGTTCTCACTAAAACTGTCACCTGCCGAGGGGCGACACCTCGGCGAGGTAGGCCTGGGCGAGGTGCGGGTCGAGGAACCAGCGGGCGAAGTCGGTGGGGTCGTCGAAGCCGTTGACGAAGCGGGTGCGGATCGCGGCGATCTCGGTCGCGGCGCCGAAGAGCTCGAGGACGTGCTCGGGCGGGGGACCCAGCAGCGCGTTGGTCCAGTTCGTGGCGTGCTGCGCGTACTCCCAGAAGGTCTCGAACGTCCCGGTCATCCAGTCCCGGTCGAAGGGCTCGTCACCGCGCGCGAGGATGCTGTCCAGGTAGGACGCCGCGCACTTGCTCGCGGAGTTCGAGCCCTGGCCGGTGATCGGGTCGTTGGCGACCACCACGTCGGCCATGCCTAGCACCAGACCGCCGGAGGGCAGCTGCGCGACCGGCTCGCGCACCACCGGCGCGTAGCCGCCGACAAGCGTGGCCTGCGAGTCGGTCGGCTCGGCGTCCCGGAACCGCTGGTACTCCCAGGGGAAGTACCGGCGCATCAGGTCCAGCATCCGCGACCAGTGCTCGCCCGGCCCCGGCCGGTCGCTCCAGCAGTCCAGCGGCCCGCCCGGGATGCCCTCGAAGAACGGGATGTCGCACCGACCGCTGAAGGTGTAACCGGGGATCACGAACAGCTCGCCGACACCGGGCTGCACGTTGAACCGCACCGCGTCGGTGTCCGGATGCTCCGGTCGCGGCCCGGCACCGTGCACGTAGCAGACCGACAGCACCCGCTGCGGGCTGGTGAAGGGCGACCGGGAGGCGTCGCGGCCGAACAGCCGGACCAGCTCACCCTTGCCCGCCGCGACGATCACCAGGTCGTGGTGCTCGGTCAGCGCATCGAGGTCGGAGGGCGTCACCTCCTGGTGGACGACCTCGCCGCCGCGGTCCTCGAACAGCTCCAGCCAGCCCGCCATCTTCACCCGCTGATCGACCGACTGCGCGTAATTGTCCAGCAGGCCCAACCAGTCCAGCGCCCGATCGCCGTCCGAGCCGGCGATCGACAGGCCGAGTCCCGCGATGGGCGGGGCCTGCGCTTCCCAGAGGTTCAGGCCGTGGTCGCGTTCGTGCTGCAGCGCGGTGTGGAACATGCACTGCGTCGACATGACCCGGCCGTTGCGGATCTCGTCGGGAGTGCGCGCCGACATCACCGTCACGTCGTACTGCCGCTCCTGCAGGCTCAGCGCGAGCTGCAACCCGGATTGCCCCGCCCCGACGATCAGGACCTTCCGCATCCGCGGACCACCTCTCAAGTTCGGTCAACCGGGCGCACCAGCAACTGCTTCGGCCCAGCGGAGATCGCAGCTTCGTCATGGACGAAACCAGACCAATCAGGCGCAGTCGATCGTCCGAGCGGGTTACGCGATCCACCCTTTCACCGGCAGAAGCGCCCGCCCCTCAGGAGACGTACCGGGTCCGCAACTGCCGCTTGAGGATCTTCCCGGTCGGGTTGCGCGGCAGTTCGGCGACCACGGTGACCGAGGTGGGACATTTGTAGTGAGCCAGCCGCTCCCGTGCGAACGCGATGATCTCGGCCTCGTCGATCTCCGCGCCGTCGGTGGGAACGACCACGGCCTTCACCGTTTCACCCCACGTCTCGTGCGGCACACCGATCACGGCGGCGTCCGCGACCGCCGGGTGCTCGATGACGACGCGCTCGACCTCGGCGGGGTAGATGTTCTCCCCACCCGAGATCACCATGTCCTTGACGCGGTCCTCGATGTAGAGGTAGCCGTCGCCGTCCTGGCGACCCGCGTCGCCGGTGCGCAACCACCCGTCCGGGGTGATCGTGTCGCGCGTGGCCTCCGGCATGTGCCAGTAGCCCGCCATCATCTGCTCCGACCGAACCCAGAACTCGCCCACCTCACCTGGCGCGACGTCGTCACCGGTGGCGGGGTCGACGACGCGCAGCTCAGTGCCCGGCAGCGGCCGACCGGCCGAGGCCCGCAGGTGCTCCCTGGTGTCATCCCGGTGCTCGGCGGGCCCCAGCACGCAGAAGACCCCCGACATCTCCGTCATCCCGTACACCGAGTGGAGCGGAGTGTCGAGAGTGGACAAAAGGCGCTCCATCAGCGGCGCGGGCATCGGAGAACCGCCGTAACCGAGCACTTCCAGCGATCGCAGCGCCGTGCGCGCGCGTTCCGGATCCGACAGCAGCATCTGGATCACGGCCGGCACGAAGAACGCGTGCGTGGCCGCGCTCCGTTCGACGAGGTCGAGCAGCGCAGCGGGAACGATGTCGCGCACGATGATCGTTCGTGCCCCCGCGCTCATGCTCGCGAGCGCCCAGCTGGTGCCTCCCACGTGGTACAGCGGCATGGCCACGACATTGATCGTGCGTTCGTCCATGTCGTAGGCCGACACGGCTTCCCCGGTGTGGGCGCTCATGCTGCGCTGGGTCAGCATCGCTCCCTTGGGCCAGCCGGTGGTGCCGGAGGTGTAGAGCTGGAGGAAGCAGTCACCGGGTTCCGCCGGGTGCGGATCCGCCACCGGCTCAGCTGCGGCGATCCACTCCTCGTACTGATCGCTCTCCCCACCCAGCACGATCACCTCGCCCAGCCGGGGCAGCTCGGATTGGAGCTCGCGCAGCGCCGGGGCGAACTCCTCCCCCACGACCGCCAACCGCGCCGTCGAGTCACCCAGCACGTGCGCGAGTTCCTCCGCGGACAGCCGGAAGTTCACCACGGCGTTCGCCGCGCCGATCAACGAAGCCGCCAGCGTCAGCTCAAGGCACACCGGGTGTTTCTTGTCCAGGACCGCGAACCGGTCACCCGGCTCGACGCCGGCCGCGCGCAGCGCACCCGCAACCCGCCGAACCCGCCGGTCGAGCTCAGCCCAGCTCCAGCTCCGCTCCCCGAAGACCAGCGCTTCGCGATCCGGCGCGACCTCAACCCAGTGCTCAATCGCGCCGTACACGGGGACAGCACTCACGAGATCCTCCTCATCGAGGCAGCTCTCACCGCACGTCCGGCCAATCTATGACCACGTCACCACCCCCACAAGCCGCTCAGCCCACCAGTAGCTACGGTTGCGTAGCTACGGTGCCGTATCTACATTGACGGGCATGTGCACGCAAGAACCACCAGCTCGTCGACGCTCAGCCGCGGACCTGCACGAGGCCTGCCGCGCAGCGGTCATCGCCGAGACGACGGAACAGGGACTGGGCAGGCTGTCGATCGAAGGGGTCGCCCGGCGCGCCAAGGTCGCCAAGACCTCCCTCTACCGGCACTGGTCCTCGGTCGAGGACCTGCTGCTCGACGCGCTGGCGGAAGCCATGCCCGTCGAACAGGTCTCCTTCAAAGGCGATGCGCTGCGCGCGGATCTCCTGCGGGCTCTCGAGCAACTGGTCGGCTGGCTCGAAGGTCCGAATGCGCCGGCGGTGGCGGCGATCCTCGCCGAACGCCGACGCCGGCCCGATCTCGTCGAAGCCCTCTACACCCGGGTCTTCGACACGCACGGCAACCGCTTCACCAGCACCGTCATCCACCACTACGCCGCGCGCGGCGCCATCGACCCCCGGCTGGTCACCCCGGTCGTCGTCGACATCGGCGAAGCACTGGTGCTCAAGCACCAGCTCGACACCGGAAGGACACCGGACGCCGACGCGCTCATCGCGATCGTCGACCAAGCGATCCTGCCCGCGCTCGGCCACCCGCCCCCGCTCCAGGAAGGAACGCCGGCATGACCGCGATCCAACCGGCAGCCTCCGCGAAACCGTCCACCTCACTGCACGTCGACTGGACCAGCACCACCGGTCGATCGCGAACCACCCTCACGACCCATCTGTGGACCGCGCCGCAACTGCGGCGAGGCTCCCCGATCCACGGCAAGGCCTTCGACGCGCTGCGCGAGCTCCGCGCCGACCTGACTCGGATCCTGCCCTGGTTCACCCAGCCCCGGCTCGCGGTGCCGGAGCTCGCGCCGCCGACCGCGACCACGACCTCGTGGAACTTCGAACTGCTCGACCCCTTCGTCGAGGACTTCGTCGCGGCCGCCGAAGGCCGGCCGATCGTGGCGAACTTCGCGACGATCCCCACCTGGATGTTCGTCACGGCCGAGCCCGTCCCGGTCTCCGCGGACCCCGACGAGATCCACTGGGAGTACGAGCGGGGAACCGAACTGCGCGATCCCACCTGCGAAGAGGTAGCGGACTACTTCTTCCGACTTGCCAGCTGGTACATCGCCGGCGGCTTCACCGACGAACGGGGCGTGTGGCACGAGTCGGGCCACCGCTACCGCTTCGCGTACTGGGAGGTGCTGTGCGAACCCGATGTCGGGCACGAGCTCTCCCCCGAGGTCTACACCAGGCTCTACGACGCCGTCGTCTCCCGACTGTCCCCGCTCGATCCGGACATGAAGTTCATCGGGCTGTCCCTGAGCCACGTCCATCCGGACCCGGAGCACTACTGGCACTTCCTCGACCCGGCCCAGCACTCCGACGGGACCCCGATCGATGCGTTCTCGTACCACTTCTACGCCCAACCCGAGATCATCAACCCGTTCGGGACAGAGGGGAACGCGCCTTATGAGCACTGGCGGGACATCTTCTTCGCCCAGGCGGACGCGTTCCTCGACCAGGTCCGGCACATCGACGCGATCCGGCGCAGGCTCGCGCCCCACGTCGAAACCCACATCAACGAACTCGGGACCTTCCCGCCCGCACCGATGGATCCGGCCCCGGCCTTTCCGGAGGAGTACTGGGCGCTCAGCGCGGCGGTCCAGTCCTACCTGTGGGCCAAACTCGTCGAACTCGGCGTCGACCTGGTCGGGATCGCCGAGTTCATCGACTATCCCGGCATGAACCCCGGCATCAGCCTGCTGGACTGGGAGACGGGGGAACCCAACGCCCGCTATGACGCTCTCGCGCTGCTCCTCCGGCATTTCGGCCCCGGAGACGCGCTGGTCCCCACCTCCGCCACCGCGGGGCACGGCTACCCCGACCCGCGCGTGCACGCCCAGGCCTATCTGACCGTTGACGGCTCCCGCAAGATCCTCTTCGTCAACAAGACGGCCGACCCGGTCCGCGTAGCGGTGCCCGCGCTCGCGAGCAGCGCGGAGCTCGAACAGGTCAGCGCCGACGTCACCCACCGCGGACGCTCGGAGGTCGGTGACAACGTCGCGGTCATCGACGCCTACGCGACCGCTGTGCTCTCGTACCAGCCGGGGCGGATCCCCCAGAACCGAGAAGCCCCATGAACCCCCGGAATACCGCGCGGCTTCGTCGGGGCTTGTGTCATCGGAGGAGGTCTCGACGTCGCAGGTTCGTGCAGTAGAGGGCGAAGAGGACTGTTACGAGGCCGATTCCGATGTCGAACCACGAGGTCGAGGCACCGAGCGCTGTCCAGCGGTCCAGGAGGGCGAACGTCACCGCGAGGAGCACGAGCTGGGCGGCCGCCGCGAGGAGAGCGGTGGGGGCCGCCCAGCGGTTGCGGGCCACGAGGAGCACCGGGGCGATGAGGCCTCCGAGGACGTTGATCGCCCAGAGGGCGCGGAGCACCGGCGGGTAGTCGGTGAAGTAGGCGAGACCGCCCGGGCCGAACTGCCCCTCGATGTAGTCGGTGTCCCCGATCAGGATCAGGAGGTAGTCACGGAGCCCGCCGACGTAGAGCGCGAACACGACGACGGCCGCCGGCCACAGGTGCCACGGACGACGAACGCCGCTTCTGTTCGGGCCTGCACTCACGGGTCACGATCCAATCGGGACTGCCCGGGCTCGGGTTGCTCCCGGAGGATAGCTCGTGCTCGGCCGTCACGTGCGGAGGACGATCTTGCCGAGGTGGGTGCCGGCCTCCATGCGGGTGTGGGCGTCGGCGATGCGGTCGAGCGGGAAGGTGGCGCCGACGTGCGGGACGAGGGCGCCGGTCGCCAGGCGGGCACGCAGGTACTCGATCGCGGCGGTGCGGCGGGCCGGGTCGTCGGTGGTCTCGAACAGGGCGTAGCCGCGGACGGTGAGGCCCTTGGCCAGCACGTCCCCGACCGGCAGCGGCGTTCCCTCCCCCGCGAGCGTGCCGTAGACGACGGCGATCCCGCCGGGGGCCAGCGCGGCGGCGAGGGCGGCGAAACCGGGGCCGCCGACCGGGTCGAACGCCACCCGGGCACCGCGTCCCTCCGTCAGCCGTTGCACCTCGGCGACGACGTCCTGCTCCTCGGTCGCGATGACCTCGGCGGCACCGGCCTCGCGGAGCGCGGTGCGCTTCGCGCCGGTGCGGGTCAGCGCGACCGGGCGGGCACCGAGCTCGGCGCAGAGCTGGATCGCGGCGATGCCGACGCCGCTGGAGGCGGCGGGGATGAGCACCACGTCCCCGCCGGTCACCCCGGCGGTCTCGACGAGCCCGCCGTAGGCGGTGGTGAAGCTCATCCACACCGCCGCGGCCTGCTCCCAGGTCAGGTTGGGCGGGTGCTCGACGACGGCGTGCGCGGGGGCGAGCACGAGGTCGCCGTGCAGGGCGTAGGCACCGGGGGCGAAGGCCGGGAGCACGCTGACCGCGGCTCCCGGCGCGACGTGCTCGACCCCGGTGCCGACGACCCGCACCACGCCCGCCGCCTCGAACCCGATGCCCGAGGGCAGCGACGGTTGCCCGTAGCGCCCCGCCCGGAACTCGGTCTCGGCCCGGTTGAGGCCGAGCGCCCTGGTCTCGATCAGCACCTCCTCCGGGCCGGGTTCCGGGGTGGGGACCTCCTCGACGCGCAGGACCTCGGGTCCGCCGACCTGGTGAAAACGGACGATGCGGGCCATCTCTGACCGTCCTTTCCGGACTGCTCGGGTGGGGATCAGGAGGGGATCTGGTAGCCGTACTCCTCGATCCGGTCGATCAGGTCGCCGTCGAAGCGGAAGTAGACCGCGGCGTTGACCTCGTTGCGCGAGCCGTCGGTGCCGAGCACGTGCAGCACGTGCTGCTGGAGCACTTCGCCGTCGCGCGCGAAGCGGCGGACCACCTCGTAGTGCAGCGTGTCCACGGTTTTCGCGAACTCCTTGAACTGCACCATCCGCTGGTCGATGGTCTGCTCGCCGTTGCCGTCGTTCTCCCACAGGCTCGCGCCGGGCGTGCAGCGCGCCCGGAACCCGTCGAAGTCCTTCGCCTCCAGCAGGCGCAGCCCCTCGTCGAGCAGGGTGGTGATGTCGGTGTCCACTGGTTCCTCCGGTTTCACTTCTCGGCGTCCTGCAGCAGGTCGAGGGCGCGCAGGTCGGTGACGTACTTGGCGATGAGGTCGGGTCCCAGGTGCGGGACGTCGGTGCCGGACTCGCGCACGGCCGCGTCGAACCGCCCGGCGGGCACCGCCGATCCGGCCACGGCCTCGCCGGGCCGCTCGAAGGCGTGCCGGAGCGGCAGCAGCGAGTGCGCGCGCTGCCGCTCCGGCAGGGCGCGCAGCGCGGTGGTGAACCGGGCGAACCAGTCGTCGTAGTCGGCGATCCGCTGGATCGGGTGCCCGAGCTCGATCAGCCAGTCCACGACCGTGTCCAGCGAGATCCCGTCGTCGTGGTCGTTGACCGCGTGGTACGTGCGGTAGCCCTCGGGGATCCGCGCCGCCAGCTCGGTCACCGCGGCGGCGGTGAAGTCGACCGGCAGGCCGTCGTAGTGCGCGCGTTCCCCGCCCCGGTAGAACGAGCGAGGGGCGATGCCGGTCGCCAGCAGGCTCAGCAGCAGGCGGGTGAACACGTCCGGCAGGTTCAGCTGCCCGCCGTAGCGGCGGTGCGCCAGCAGGATGTCGGAGCGGAACACCGCCACCGGGAGCCCGCACCGGTCGTGCGCTTCGCGCAGCAGCACCTCGCCGGCCCACTTGGTGTTGGCGTAACCGCCGGCGTAACGGTCGTCGAGCTCGCGGACGGGAGCGGCCAGGCGGATGTCGGCGTCCTCGGCGGCGTCGCCGGCCGGGACCGCGGCGATGCTGGACGCGAACGTCACGGGCTTGCGCCGGGTCGTCAGCGCCAGGCGGATCACCTCGGCGGTGCCCACGACGTTCGGGCCGAACAGCTGCGCGTAGGACAGCACGTGGTTGACCTGCGCGGCGGGATGCACGACGAGGTCGGCGGTCGCGGCGATCCGGTTCCAGGTGTCCTCGTCGAGCCCGAGTCGCGGTTCGGCGATGTCGGCGGCCAGGACCTCCAGCGCGCCGGAGGCCAGCTCCCGGTAGCGGCGGTGCAGCTCCGGATCGCTGTCGAAGGCCTCCTCCAGGCGCCGCGCGGCCTGCTCGGCGTCCGCGCCGCGCACCAGGCAGATCAGGGTGCCGCCGGCCGGGGCGAGCCGTTCGAGCCACTCCAGGCACAGGAACCGGCCGAGGTAGCCGTTCGCGCCGGTCAGCACCACGGTCCGGGCCGGACCTTCCGGCACCGGCAGGCCGGGTGCGGCGGCGACGAGGTCGGCGTCGAGGAACTCCTCCAGCTGGAGCTCGTCGGCGCGCAACCGCTCCCCGCGGTGCACCGCGCCCGCCACGGGCCGGTCGGTGGCGGCGGTGCGCCCGGCCGCGATGCGCCCGGCCAGTCCCGCCAGGTCGGCGACCGGGTTGAGCACGGCGGCGGCGGGGACCTCGACGCCGAAGATCTCCTCCAGCAGCCCCGCGAACGACAGCGCCGCCAGCGAATCCCCGCCGAGCTCGGTGAAGTGCGCTTCGGGCCGCAGGTCGGCCTCCGAGCAGCCCAGCACCGCCTGCGCGGCCCGGGTGACCGTCTCCAGCACCGGCCGGTCCGCGCCGCCGCGGCGCAGCTCGCTCAGCCGCTCGACGTGCTGCTCGGCGAGCGCGGCGTAGTGCCGTTCCAGCGCGGGCCCGTAGCGCTCCTTGAGCCGCGGGCGCAGCGGTTTGAGGTTGTCCGACAGCAGCCCGTTGGCCGGGCTGAACGGCTCGGTCTCGATCAGCAGGTCGCGCGGGATCTCGTAGGAGTTGAGCCCGGCGTCGCGCGCGATGTCCTGCAGGGATTCCAACAGCGCCGCCTTGAGCTCGGCCTCGTCGCCGTCGACCGGTGCGGCCGAGGAGGGCACCACGACGCCGAGCAGGTAGGCGCGTTCCCCGTTGCCGTACAGGAAGATCTGCTCCACGAGCGGGCTGCCGCTGAACACCGTCTCCAGCCGGGAGACCGCGACGAACTCGCCCTGGGAGAGCTTGAGCACGTCCTTGGCGCGGTCGACGAACACCAGCCGGTCCGGGGCGATCTCGGCCATGATGTCGCCGGTGCGGTAGTAGCCGTCGGCGTCGAAGATCTGCGCGGTGAGCTCGGGACGCCGGTAGTAGCCGGGGATCAGCACGTCGGACTGCAGCAGCAGTTCTCCGCGCGGGTGCGGGGAATCGGTGGTGAAGTAGCCCAGTTCCGGGACGTCCACGAGCTTGTAGTCGCGCACCGGCGGGCGCTGCACCACCGAGTCCAGCAGCACACCGCCCGCTTCGGTCGAGCCGTACCCGAGGTGGACCTGCACGCCGAGGCAGGACTCCAGGAACGTCTTCATCTCGGCGGGCAGCGGCGCGCTGGCGACCATCGCCTTGGCCACGCGCCCGCCGAGCAGCTGCTCGCGCACCCCGGCCCGCGCCGCGGCCTCCACGTCCCCGGGCTCGCCGCTCCTGCGGTCCACTTCGGACCGGTAGTGCTCGAAGAGCATGTCGGCCACCCGCGGCACCATCGTCAGCTCGGTGGGCCGCACCAGGGTGAAGTCCTCCAGCAGTGCGGAGAGGTCGGCCGCGGCGGTGAAGTAGCCGGTGCCGCCGCGCGCCAGCGAGGTCATCACCGAGTAGCGCCCGGCGAGGTGGCTCAGCGGCATGTAGTGCACGCCGACCACCGGCACGTCGGCCGAACCGTAGGTGAACCCGTACCAGGCGGTGCCGACGAGCCGCTGGGTGTACATGGCGCCCTTCGGCGCTCCCGTGCTGCCCGAGGTGTAGATGATCAGCGCCAGCGGGTCGTCGCCGGAGTCGGGGACGAACAGCGGTGCCTCCGTCAGCTCCGCGCCCCGGTGGAGCAGGTCGCCGGAGGTCTCCACGGCGACCTCGCTGCCCGCTGCGGCGAGGCGGTCCCGCGCGGCCTCGACCGCCGCCTCGGACCGCTCGTGGTCGAACACCACCAGGCTGCGCACCGTGGTCCCGGCGAGCAAGCACTCCACGGCGGTGTCCAGGTACCCGGCGCCGGCGGCGAGCACGACCGGTTCGGTCTCGGCGATGATCGGGTCCAGCTGTTCCTGCGGCGATCCGGCCGCCAGCGGCACCGCGACCAGCCCGAGGTGGATGGCGGCGAGGTCGAGCGTCACGTAGTCGAGGCTGGTGAAGCCCAGGTAGCAGACGCGGTCGCCGGGGCGCAGCCCGGCGTGGTGCCAGGCCGCCGCGACCTGCCGCACCCGCTCCCACAGCTGCCGGTAGGTGACGGTGTCGAACCGCGGCAGCAGCCGCCCGGTCGCCGGGTCGGTGGCGCGCACGCCCAGCGCCGGCTTGTCGCCGTGGCCCTCCAGCAACGAGGCCATCACCTCGGCCAGGCCCTGGCCGGTGTCCTGTTCGGACACCGCGGCCATGACCTCGGCGATGCCGGTGCCGGAGTCGTGCACCGCGGCGCTGATTCCTTGCAGTGAGTCGGACATGCGCGTCCTTCCGTGAGCGTTCGGGCGGGTCACCAGGTCACCGGCAGGGTGTGCAGTCCGCGGATGAGGCGGTCGGCGCGCCAGGTCAGCTCCTGCTCGGGTGCGGCCAGGCGCAGCCCGGGCAGCCGCGCCGCCAGGGTCTCCAGCACGATCCGCAGCTCCATCCGGGCCAGCTGGGCGCCGAGGCAGTGGTGCAGCCCGTGCCCGAAGGTCACGTGCGGGACCGGGCCGCGGTGGATGTCGAGCACGTCGGGCTCGGCGAAGACCTCCGGGTCCCGGTTGGCCACCCCGAGTTCGCAGACCACCGCGTCCCCGGCGCGCACGGTGGTGCCGCCGAAGTCCACGTCCTCGGTGGCGATGCGGGTGAACCCGGCGGTGGCGCTGTTGGACACGAACCGGGACAGCTCCTCGACCGCGCCCGGCACCAGCGACGGGTCGGCGACGATCCGCTGCCACACCTCGGGGTGCATCAGCAGCGTGTAGACGAAGTTGGCGAGCTGGTTGGCGGTGGCCTCGTGCCCGGCCGAGAGCAGGCTGACGCCGATGCTGACCAGGTCCTCGTCGGTGAGCCCGCCGTCCTCGCCGGTGAGCTGAACCAGGGCGCTGAGCAGGTCCTCGGCGGGTGCGGTGCGGCGTTCGGCGATGAGCCCGATCAGGTACTCGTTGAGCTGCTCGCGCGCCCGCGCCGACTCGGCCGGGTCGGAGAAGATCAGCAGCCGGTCCACCCAGGTGGTGAAGTGCTCGCGGTCGGCCAGCGGCACGCCGAGCAGCTCGCACATCACGGTGATCGGCAGCGTCCAGGTCAGCGCCGCGGTCAGGTCCGCGGGCGGGCCCGCCGCGATCATGCGCTCCAGCAGGTCGTCGAGGACCTCCTGGGCGCGGGGGCGCAGGTCCTCGACGCGGCGGGCGGTGAACACCTTGGCGACCGGGCGGCGCAGCCTGCTGTGCTCGGGCGGATCCATGCTGAGCATGGAGGAACCGGGCAGTCCGGCCGCGACCGTGCGCGGCACGTCCGGGCCGACCGCGGCGGCCCTGCTGAACCGGGGGTCGGCGAGCACGGTGCGCACGTCGGCGTGCCGGGTCACCAGCCAGCCTTCGCCGCCGTAGGGCAGGCGCACCCGCAGCACCGGGTGCGCACCGGAGAGCCGCAGCGCCTCGGGATCGGCCTTCAGCCGGTCCGGCGGGGCGAACGGGTAGTCGGGAACCTCGTGCTGTGTCGACGTCATGGCGTGCGTCCTTCCGCCTGTGGGGTGGTCGGGGTGCCGGTCACATCGCGCTCTTGCCACCGTCGATCACCAGGTTGCTGCCGGTGATCCAGGAGGCGCGGTCGGAGACGAGGAAGCTGACGGCGTCGGCGATGTCCTGCGAGCGGCCGATCCGGCCGAGCGGGACCTCGTCGGCCCACCGCTGGGCGTGGTCGTCGTCGGGGTCGAGACCGAGGTAGTCGACGATCTGGTCGCGCGCGGCGTCGGCGCCCGGGGTTTCGACGTTGCCGGGGCACAGCGACACCACGCGGATGCCCTGCGGGGCGAGTTCGACGGCGAGGCCCTTGTTGTAGACCTCCAGCGCGGACTTGGCGGCCGCGTAGTGCAGGATCATCGGGTACGAGGAGATCGTCGCGGTGGACGACATGTGCACGATCACGCCACCGCCGGCCTCCCGCATCGAGGGCACGAGCGCGGCGTTGAGCCGCACCGCCGACAGGAAGTTCACGTTCATCGTGTGCTGCCAGTCGTTCTCGATCTCCAGGGCGGTCTGGAAGGAGCGGCAGCCGCCCGCGCAGTTCACCACGATGTCGACGCCGCCGAGCACGCCCAGCGCGGATTCGGCGAACGCCTCCACGCCGTCCGGGGTGCTGAGGTCGGCGGCGATGAACTTCGAGGCGGGCGGGGTCTGGTCGGTGGCGCTGCGCGCGGCGGTGACCACGGTGGCGCCCGCGTCGAGGAGGTTCTGCGCGATGGCGGCGCCGATGCCGCGGCTGCCGCCGGTGACCACCGCGCGCTTGCCGGTGAGCTCGTCGTTGCTCAAGTCGATGTCCTTCCCTGGTCGGAATTCCGGGAGCTGCGGTCGGTTCAGGAGAGAGTCGCCAGCACCGCGGGGTCGTAGGGCTTGATGTCGCTGAGGTCGCCGCGCAGCGCCTTGTCGGCCCAGTCCGGGTTGGACAGCAGGGTCCGGCCCACGGCGACGAGGTCGAACTCGTCGCGGGCGAGGCGCTCGCGCAGCTCCTCGATGCCGGTGACCCCGGACTCGGTGGTGTAGCCCTCGGCGAGACCGCCGCCGTCGCCGAACTGCTGGGCCTGCCCGACGGAACCGACCGTCACCGACGGCTTTCCGGTGAGCTTGCGGGCCCAGCCGGCCAGGTTGAGGTCGCTGCCGTCGAACTCCGGCAGCCAGTAGCGGCGGGTGGAGGCGTGGAAGACGTCCACACCGGCCTTGGCCAGCGGGTTCAGCAGCGCCGCGAGCTCGTCCGGGTTCTCCGCGATCTTCGCGTCGTAGTGGCCGACCTTCCACTGCGAGAACCGGAAGAACACCGGGAATCCGGGGCTGACGGCGGCGCGGACGGCCTGGACGATCTCGGTGGCGAAGCGGGCGCGGGAGGCCGCGTCGCCGCCGAGGCCGTCGGTGCGGCGGTTGGTGCGCTCCCACAGGAACGAGTCGATGAGGTAGCCGTGCGCGCCGTGCACCTCGACCCCGTCGAACCCGAGACTTTCGGCCTGAGCGGCGGCCTCGGCGAAGGCCGCGATCACCGCGTCGAGGTCCTGCCGGGTCATCGCGACCCCGTGCGGGGTGCCGTCCAGGCCGATCCCGGAGGGCCCCTCGGCGGGCGGGTCGAGGTCGCCGCGGGTGAGGCCGGTGTGCCACAGCTGCGGGACGATCCGGCCGCCCGCGTCGTGCACGCGCTGGGCCACCTCCCGCCACCCGGCCAGGGCCTTCTCGCCGTGGAAGAGCGGCACGCCCTCGTGCTCGACGGCCTGCGGGCGGCCGATGTAGGTGCCCTCGGTGAAGATCAGCCCGACGCCGTGGCGGGCGCGGCGGGCGTAGTAGTCGGCGACGTCGGGTCCCGGCACGCCGCCGGGCGACTGCATCCGGGTCATCGGGGCCATCGCGATGCGGTTGCGCAGGTGCAGGTCGCCCACCGCGAACGGTTCGTCCAGAGTAGCCATCGCTTCTCCCATCCAGGGTCGGGAATCACGGTTCCAGCGCGTCGGTTTCGGCGCGCAGCGTGGCGAACCACTCGTCGGCCAGCCGCTGCGCGGTGGTGTCGTCGAAGAGGTTCGCGTCGTACTTGAGGAAGACCTTGAAGCCGGCGCCGCTGCGGTAGACCTCCGCGGCGAGCGCGTGCTCCCCGGTGTAGGGCAGGTCGGCGAAGGGCCGCAGCTGCGGCTCCCCCGTCGTCTCGCCGGTGAGCAGACCGGCTCCGGCGAAGTTCTGGAACAGGAAGTTCGTCCGCGCCAGCGGCTCGTCCTCCCGCCCCAGCGCGCGGGCGATCTCCGGCAGCGGGTAGGCGCTGTGCTCGATCGCGGCGAGCACGGTGTCCCGCAACGACTCCAGCACCTGCCCGGGATCGCCGGTGGTGGTGCAGCGGATCGGCAGCCGGGTGGCGAACTGGCCGACGACGTCCTGGAACCGCTCCTCGGGGCGGGCCGCCGCGGTCATCCCCGCGACGAGGTCGCGCTGACCGGTGACCTTCCCGAGGAAGGCCACCCAGGTGGCGAACAGGGCGGTCGCCAGGCCCGATCGGTGCCGCGCGGCCCAGGTCGCGAGCGCCTCGGCCTGCTGCGCCGGGACTTCCCGGGTCAGCACGCGGATGCGGGGCATCCGGTCCGGGTCGGGCCGCCGGTCGCAGGGCAGCGCGAGGTGGGCGGGCGCGCCGTCCAGTTCGCGCAGCCAGTGCTCCCGGTGCGCGCGGGATGCCGGGCCGTCCAGCAGGTCCCGCTCCCACGCGGTGAAGTCGCCGAAGGTGGCGCGCGGTGGTGTCGCGGTGCCGCGGTAGGCGTCCTGCAGGTCGCGCACGAGCAGCGCGGTCGAGGTGCCGTCGAGCAGCAGGTGGTGCGCGGTGATCAGCAGCAGCCGACGGCGGTCGGGCAGCCCGACCAGGTGCGCCCGCACCAGCGGCCCGGTGGCCAGGTCGAACTCCTCGGCCACCAGCTCGCGCAGCGCGGCCAGCTGCTCGTCCCGGGTGGCCGCGCGCAGCTCGATCCGCTGGAACGCGGGCGTCCGGGACGGGTCGAGTTCGAGCTGCGGCGCGCCGCTCTGCTCGACGAGCGCGGCGGTGAGCACCGGGTGCAGCCGGGCCAGCTCTCGCACGGCCCGTTCCAGCGCCGCTTCGTCGAGCTCACCGCCGATCTCGAACAGCAGCGGCAGGTTGTAGGTGCTCGACCCGCCCCAGCGCACGTGGTCGCGGTGGATGAGCCGCTGGCTGCCGGACAGCTCCCACCGCCGCCGCGAGCCGCTGCGGGCGAGCAGTCCGTCGATCGTCCCGGCGTCGAAGACCATCGCCGGCGAGATCTCCGGCAGGTCCTCGCGCAGCGCGTTGACCAGCTGCAGCACCAGGATCGAATCCAGGCCGTAGTCCGTCAGCGGCGCGGCCGGGTCGATCCGGTCGGCGGCGACGCCGAGCACGGACGCGGCCCGCTGCCGGATCCGCTCGGCCAGGTCGGGTTCGGCCGCGTGCTGCGGTTCGGGTGCCGGGCCGCTCGGGGCGAGGGCGGCGATGCCGTCGATCGTCCCGGCGTCGAAGACCATCGCGGGTGAGATCTCCGGTACGTCTTCACGCAGGGCGTTGACCAGCTGCAGCACCAGGATCGAATCCAGCCCGTAGTCCGTCAGCGGTACGGCCGGGTCGATCCGGTCCACCGGCAGGTGCAGGACGGCGGCGGCGCGTTCCCGGACGCGGTCTACCGGATTCCCGGTGGGCCGGTCCGCACACGGGGTTTCGCGGGGCGTCGGTGCGGCCGGGACGGCTCCGCCGAGCGGGCTCGCCGCCGGGGCGGCCACCGACGCGCTCCCGCCGTGCGCGGGCCGCGGTGCTGCCGCGGGCGGTTCCTCGCCCTCGACGAGCCGCTGCCGGGCGATCCCGTCGCTCTCGGCGGCGATGATCTGCTGCCCCAGCGGCAGCGCCTCCGGCAGCACCTGCACCACCGAGGAGAACCCCTCCCCCGCCAGCACGGCGCGCCAGCTGTCCGGCGACAGCGCCGGGGACCCCGGCACCCGCAGCGCGGTGTCCTCGAACAGCCACCAGCCGTCGAGCAGGCCGAAGGTCAGGTGGGTGAACACGTCGAACGCGGCGAGCTCGTTGAGCAGCAGCCACCCGCCGTCGCGCAGCGCCGCTTTCGCGTTGCGCAGGGTGTTGCGGGTGTCCCGGGTGGCGTGCAGCACGTTGGCGGCGATCACCAGGTCGTAGCTGCCGGGTTCGACGTCCTGCCCGGCCAGCGGCCGCTCGGCGTCGAACAGCGCGCACTCCAGGTACGGCACGTCGGGCCCGTAGGCGGTGCGGGCGTGGTTGAGGAACGCCTTCGACAGGTCCGTGTAGGTGTAGGTCTCGATGCTGTCCTGGTAGGGCCGCAGCGCGGTGAACATGCCCGCGCTGGTGCCGCCGGTTCCGGCGCCGATCTCCAGGATCCGCAGCTTCGCTCCCGGTTCCCGGCGCACCCGCTCGGCGACGACGGCGACCGCGGCCTCGCGCAGCGCCCGGTTGAAGGCGTCGGCGAGCCGGTTGTCCCGATAGCAGCCCTCCACCAGTTCCACCGAGCCGCGCGGGAACAGCACATCGGTGGCCGGGGTGCGGCCGGTCAGGATCGCGGGCAGCTCGGCGAGCGTGGCGCTGACCAGCCGGACCTCGGCGGCCTTGTCGGGGTCGCGCTGCCACTCGGCGGCCGTCCGCCGCCATTCGCCGGTGACCTCCTCCAGCGGCTCCGCCGCGTCCGGCGTGGCCCGCAGGGCGTGCTCCAGCCAGCTCGTGTACTGCTCCCGGATCCCGGCGCGCTCCCGCAGAGCGGTCACGTCGGCGTGCGCGGCGGATTCGGTGATGCCCAGTTCCGCCAGGTGGGCCCGCAGCACCCGCGCCAGCAGCGGGTCGCGTTCGGTGCTGCGCCACCGGGCGAGGGAGTCCAGCAGCGGGCCGTCGCCGAGCGCGCCGCGCGAGCGCAGCAGCTCCGGGTCGACGCGCTCGCCGGTCCGGGCGTAGGCGGTACTGCGGGTGCCGGGGTCGACGACGTCGAGCGCGTCGGGCGCGGTGGTCCCGATGTAGCTGAGCTGCCGTTGGGGTGCGGCAAACAGCTCGTCGAGCGCCGCCATGCCCTCGGCGGGTTCGATCGAGCGCAGGCCCCAGCCGCGCATCCGGCGGGCGAAGAACTCCGTCGCGACGCTGCCGACGCTGCCCCACCAGCCCCAGTGCACCACCTTGACCGGGCAGTTCCAGCGCTGCCCGAGGTCGTGCGCGTAGGAGTCGGCGAACAAGCAGCCGGCCGCGTAGTTGCTCTGCCCGGCCGCGGTCGTGAACGACTGCAGCGAGGAGAAGAACAGCGCGAAGTCCAGCGGATCGTCGGCGAAGACCTCGGCCGCGGCGGCGCTGACGTCCACCTTGGCGGCCAGCCCGGCGCGGAAGTCCCGCTCGCTCATCCGCGCGAGGCTCTGGTCCCGCAGCACCAGGGCCGCCTGCACGAGGCCGCGGATCGGGCCGCAGCGGGCGATGATCTCCTCGCGGGCCGCGCGCAGCGCCGCCGGGTCGGTGGCGTCGGCGCTGAGGTAGTGGACCTCGCCGGGGATGCTCGCCAGCTTGCGCTCGATGTCCTCGTCGCGCTCCCGGCGGCCGATCCACACCACGGTCGCGCCGTAGTGCTCGACGACGTGCCGGGTCCACTCGACGCCGAGCCCACCGGCCCCGCCGATCACCGCGAAAACGGCGTCGCGGCGGTAGGTTTCGGACGGTGCGGTCGCCGATTCGGCGGGCACGAGCCTGCGCCGCAGCCACTGGCCGCTGCGCCGGACCCACACGTCGTCGGGGCTCGCCGTCAGGGTCGTCAGGTCCGCAGGCCACACCTCGCCGTCGACGTCGACGCGGCGCACCCGCCAGTGCGGGTACTCGCGGGCCGCCGAGCCGAACAGCCCGTGCAGCCCGGCGTGGGCGGGCTCGACCGGGTCGTCGGCGCAGGTGGGCACCGCACGGCGGGTGAGCAGCGTGATGCCGAGGTCGCGGCCGTCGAAACCGGACCGCAGCAGCGCCTTGAGCATCCGGAAGGCGGCGAGCACGCCGGTCTCCTGGGCCGCGGTGAGCGCGGTCGCGCCGGTCGGCAGCGGTGCCTCGGGGGCGAGCCAGACCAGGTGGTCGATCGGCCCGAGCTCGGCCAGCGCTGCCGCGATCTCCTCGACCTCGGCCGTGCTGGGGAGGTTCCAGCCCAGCGCCGCCGGGTGCGCGGCGGCCACCGCCGCGCGCTGCGCCTCGGTGCCGCCGACGACGAGGACGCGGTCCGCGGCGCTCGGCAGCGGCGCGCCGAACTCGGCCGCACCGACCGGTTCCCACACCGGCTCGAACAGCGCGGGCACCGCCTGCTCCGGGGCCGCCTGCTGTTCCGGGGCGGGTGCGCGGCGGGAGGTGTAGCCCGCCATCCGCACGCGCACAGCGCCGGCGGTGTCGACCAGGTCGACGTCGAGCCTGCTCAGCGGGCCGGGTTCGCCGGAAGCCCGGACCACCGCCCACATCCGCTCCTCGCACGGGCCGAACCGCTGCAGGGACTCCAGCGCGAACGGCACCGCGGTCGTGGTCGCCGCATCGCCGTCGGCGAGCTGCAGCGCGATCGAGGCCTGGATCGCCGAGTCGAGCAGCGCCGGGTCGAGGACCGAGCGGGTGCGCTCGGCCGGGGCGCGCAGCTCGGCGAGCACGACGCCGCGCCCGACGTGGGCGAGGGCCACGGCCCGCAACGCGGGTCCGTGCTCGATGCCCATGCCTGCCAGGGCGTCCCGGATCCGCTCGGCGGAGACCGGGGTCGGGCACTCCTCGCGCAGCGCCGCCAGGTCCACCGGTTCCGGTGCCGCGCCGCCGCCTCCGGTGAGGCGTCCCGCGCAGCGCACCGCCCGCTCACCGCCGGACTCGGCGGCGATCTCGAAGGTGAACCCGGAACCGGCCGGTTCGACGCGGACTTCCGCGGTCACCGGGCCGTCCTCGACGGTCAGCGGCCGCACCCAGGTCACGTCGCGCAGCACCGGATCGGCGCCGAGGACGCGCTCACCGGCCTGCCGCGCCCGCTCCAGGTAGGCCACGGCAGGCAGCACCCTGCGGCCCTGCACCCGGTGGTCGCGGACGTGCGGTTCCGACCCGGTCACCACGAACTCGCTGCGCGTCGTCTCCTCCGCTGCGGGAGGGGTTTCCGGGCCGCCGTCCCGGGTTTCCGGCCAGTACCGCTCGCGGGCGAACGGGTAGGTCGGCAGCGGGACCCGCAGGTACGCGCCCGCCGGGAACAGCTCGGCGGCGTCCAGCGCGGCACCGGCGACGTAGCGCTCGGCCAGTGCGTCGAGCTCGGCGCGCAGCGCGGCGCCGTCGGCCTCCCGGCAGCGGCGCAATTGCTCGGCCGCGTCCCCCGCGCCGGGTTGCTTGCGGCCGGTGCGGGCGCGCGGGGAGTCGAGCCCGCCGTCGAGCACCTCGATCAGCTCCGCGACATCGCCGGCGACGCAGGCGAAGCGGTGCTCGAAGTGCGCGCGCCCGGCCAGCAGCGTGTGGGCCAGGTCCCCGCAGTCCACGGCGGGATCGCGGCGGCAGTGCGCCGCCAGCCGCGCCACCTGCTCGGCGAGCTGGTCGCGGGACCGGGCAGAGAGCACGACCAGGTGCGCGGCCCGCCGCGGCGCGGCCGACCGGCGCGGCGCCGGTGCTTCCTCCAGCACGACGTGGGCGTTGGTGCCGCTGGCGCCGAACGAGCTCACCACGCCGCAGCGCGGGCCCGCCTCGGCGGCCCACTTCTGGGTGCGGGTGTTGACGTAGAACGGGCTGCCGTCCAGGCGGATCTCCGGGTTCGCCCGCTCGAAGTGCAGCGCGGCGGGGATCTGCTCGTGCCGCATCGACAGCAGCACCTTGATCACGCCCGCGACACCCGCGGCGTACTGGCTGTGCCCGATGTTGGTCTTGATCGAACCCACCGCGCAGTAACCGGACCGGTCCGTGCGGGCGCGGAAGGCCCGCTGCAGGGCCTGGAACTCGATCGGGTCGCCGAGCGGCGTGCCGGTGCCGTGGGCCTCGACCAGGCCGATGCGCTCGACGTCGACCCCGGACTCCTCGTGGACCTCGCGCAGCAGGCGTTCCTGGGACACCGAGCTCGGGGCGGTGATGCCGTTGGTCGCCCCGTCCTGGCCGACGCCGGAACCGCGGATCACACCGTGCACGTGGTCGCCGTCGGCGAGCGCGTCGGAGAGCCGCTTGAGCACCAGCACCCCCACGCCCTCGCCCGGCACGAACCCGTCCGCGCGGTGGTCGAAGGTGCGGCAGCGCCCGGTCGGCGAGAGCATCCCGGCCCGCCCGGCCAGCCGGTACAGCCGGGGCGTGGACTGCAGGAACACCCCGCCCGCCAGCGCCATCGAGGTCTCCCCGGCACGCAGGTCCTTGCAGGCCAGGTCGATCGCGACCAGCGAGCTGGAGCAGGAGGTGTCGACCGCGATCGCCGGTCCCCGCAGGTCCAGGAAGTACGACACCCGGCTCGGGATGACCGAGGTCATGTTGCCCCACAGGGTTTGCGCCGGGCTCTCGTGGGCGAGCAGGTCCTGGTAGTCCCCGGCCCACGCCCCCACGTACACCCCGCAGCGGCGACGGCCCATCGTCCCGGCGTAGCCGGCGTCCTCCAGGGCCTTCCAGGACTCCTCCAGCAGCAGGCGCTGCTGCGGGTCCATCACGGCGGCCTCGACGCCGGAGATGGTGAAGAACAGCGGGTCGAACTCGTCGATGCCGTCCACGAAGCTGCCGTGCTCGCAGCGCTGCTCGCCGGTGTCGCTGTCGCCGAGGTCCCAGCGGGTCACCGGGGTGACGAGGTCGTGCCCGGCGGCGAGATGCTCCCAGAGCTCGTCGAGGTCGGCGGAACCGGCGAACCGGCCGCTCATCCCGACCACCGCGATCGGCTCCCCCGGATCACCGCTCGACCTTGACTCCGATATGGACACTCCTTCCGCCGATACCCGTTCCACGACACCACTTTCGGATTCCGCTGGAGATTCGGTCAGCGGTTCGGCGAGCCGGATGTCGGCGGCGTGCTCGGTCAGCAGGTGCTCGACCAGCCGGTCGGCGGAGCTGAAGTCGTAGATCGCGTTGGTGGACAGTTCCAGCGACAGCGCGTCATTGAGCTCGTGCACCACGCGCACCCCGAGGATCGAGTCGAGGCCGTAGTCGGCGAAGGCATGCTCGCCGTCGATCTCGTCCGGGCGCATCGCCAGCGCCCCGGCCAGCTTCTCCCGCACCAGCCGCGGCACCACCACCTCCAGCTTCGGCGGCTCGGCGGGCGTGGCGTCCGGAACCGCCGCGGGCGCGGTGCTCGGCACCGGCTCCACCACCTGGTCCGCGCGGTTCGGGTCGGCTCCGGCGACCGCGGCCGGCGGCAGGTCCCCGATCCAGTAGCGCTCCCGGGAGAACGGGTAGGTCGGCATCGAGATCGGCCGCGGCGGACGCGTCCCGTCGCCGTCGAGGGCGCGCCAGTCCAGCCGCACCCCGTCGACCCACAGCGCGGCGAGCTTGTCCAGCTCGCCGGTGGCGGCCCAGCGCCGCACCAGCTGCTCGCGCAGCTCCGGATCGGCCGAGATCACCGCGAGCGCGCCCTGCGGGCGGTCCGCCGTGCCCCGGTGCACGCCCGCGAAGTCGCCCCCGGCGACCTGGGCCAGCACCCGCCGCAGCTGCTGCGCGGAGGAGACCACCACGGCCAGGCGTTCGGCCATCGCCTCGCGCCCGGTGCGCGTGGTGTGCGCCAACGCCGCCAGATCCGGCTCCGCAGCGTCCACGTAGGACACCAGGTGTCCGGCGGCGCGGCGCAGCTCCTCCTCGGTCCGCGCCGACAGCACCACCAGCTGCTCGCCCGCGCTGCCCGCCGGTTCGGGCTCGGCGACGTGCTCGGCGACGATCACGTGGGCGTTCGACCCGCCCGCGCCGAACGAGGACACCGCGGCGACGCGCGGCCGGTCGGAGTCCCACTCCCGCGCTTCGCGCTGCAGGAAGAACGGGGTGCGCTCGAAGGAGATGCCGGGGTTGGGCTCGTCGGCGTGCAGGCTCGGCGCCAGCGTCCGGTGCCGCAGCTGCAGCACCGCCTTGGTCAGCCCGGCGATGCCCGCCGCGGCCTCCAGGTGCCCGATCCCCGACTTCACCGAGCTCAGCGCGCAGAACCCGAGATCGCCGGTGTCCGCGCCGAACGCCTTGGTCAGCCCGGCGATCTCGATCGGGTCGCCGAGCTCGGTGCCGGTGCCGTGCGCCTCGACGCAGCCGACGTCGCGGGCCGAGATCCCGGCCTGAGCCAGCGCGTCCCGCACCAGGTCGGCCTGCGCGGCCGGGTTGGGCACGGTGTAGCCGTTGACGCCGCCGCCGTGGTTGGCGCTGCTGCCCAGCACGACCGCTTCGACGCGGTCGCCGTCGGCCAGCGCCCGCGACAGCGGCTTGAGCAGCACCGCCCCGACCCCCTCGCCGGGCACGAAACCGTCGGCCCCGGCGCCGAAGCTGCGGCACTCCGGGCCCGCGGACAGCATCTGCGAGCGGCACAGCTCGACGTAGTCCAGCGGGTGCGCGTAGACGTTCGCGCCCCCGGCGATGGCGACCTCGCAGCTGCCGCGACGCAGGTGCTCGCACGCCTCGTGCACCGCCGTCAGCGACGCCGAGCACATCGTGTCCAGCGTGATGCTCGGACCGCGCAGGTCCAGCACGTGCGAGGTGCGCGCGCTCAGCGACGCGAACGACAGGCCCGGCACGACCGCTTCCCCGGAGGGCAGCAGGCCCGCGCCGTGGCGGGCGTGACCGGACTTGGTCACCCCGGCGAAGACCCCGACGTTGCGGGAGTGCCGCTCGGCCAGCAGGTCCCGCGTGTAGCCGGCGTCCTCCAGCACCTCCCAGGCGGCCTGCACGAACAGACGCTCCTGCGGGTCCATGGCGTAGGCGTCGCGCGGGGCGATCCGGAAGAAGCGCGGGTCGAACTCGGCGAAACCGTCCAGGAAACCGCCCCACTTGCTGTAGCTGCGGCCGGTCGCGATCGCGGTCTTGCGGTCGGGCTCGTAGAAGCCCTCCAACGGCCAGCGGTCGGCGGGCACCTCGCCGATGCAGGTGCGCCCGGCGCGCAGGTTCTCCCAGAACTCGGGCAGGTTCCGCGCCTGCGGGTAGCGGCCGCTGAGGCCGATGATCGCGATCGGCTCCTCGGCGGCGGCTTCGGCGGGCCGTGCGGGGACCGGTTCCGGCCGGGACTCGACCGGACGCGGCGCGGCCTCCGGCCAGTACCCGGTCCAGGCGGCGGCTTCGGCGGTGCGCTCGTCGGCGAGGTGCGCGGCGAGGGCGCTCAGCGCCGGGAACTCGTAGAACAGCGTCGTCGGCAGCCCGTCGAAGCCGCGGGCGAGCTCGCGGTTGAGCTGCACCACCATGATCGAGTCCAGGCCCATCGCGGCCAGCTGGCGGTCCGGGTCGACCCCGGCGGCGGGCAGCTTCGTGGTCTCGGCGAACAGCTCGACGAGCTTGCGCTGCACCGCGCGCCGCAACCCGTCACCGGCCGCCGGTACCTCGCCGGGGGCGCGGGTGCGGTCGCCGTGGTGCACCCACACCTGCGGGGTGTCGAGGGCGCACGCCGATTCCAGCGCGGCGAGTCCGTCGGTGGTGTTCATCGGCACCAGTCCCCTGCTGCGCCGCAGCTTCTCCCGCCCGGCCGCGTCGACGGCCATGCCTCCGTCGCGCCACAACGGCCAGGCGATCGCGAGGGTCCGGCCGGGCCGGTCGGCCGCGCGCATCGACGCGTAGGCGTCGGTGAAGGCGTTCGCGGCGGCGTAGTCGGCCTGCCCGGCGTTGCCGGTGATGCCCGCCCCGGAGGAGAACGCGATCAGCAAGTCCAGCGGCAGCTGCGCGGTCGCCCGGTCCAGGTGCACCAGGCCGCTGACCTTCGGGGCCAGCACCTCGTCCCAGTCCTCGGTGGTCTTGCGCGCCAGCGCGGCGTCGCGGACCACACCGGCGGAGTGCACGACGCCGTGCAGGTCCCCGGCGTCGGCGCGCACCGACGCCACCAGGTGCCGGGTCTCCTCCCAGCGGGAGACGTCGGCCTGCCGGTAGTCGGCGGTCGCACCGGCCGCGCGAAGCTCGTCGAGCAGTCCGGCCACCTCGGCGTCGGGTGCCGAGCGACCGGCGAGCACGAGCCGGGGCCCGCTCACCGAGGCGGCGATGTGGCGGGCCACGGCCGCGCCGATGCCCCGCGCTCCCCCGGTGATCAGGTAGACGCCTCCGGCCCGCCACGGGGTGTCGTGCCGCGCGGGCGGCTCGGCGCGGTGCCAGGTCCGCACGTGCCGGGTCCCGTCGCGGTAGAGCACCAGGTCGTCGGTGCTGGTGGCGTTGTCGTCGAGCGCGCTGCGCACGTCCTCGGCCGCGGTGTCCTCGGGCAGGAGCAGGACCTGCCCGGCCAGCCGGGGGTTCTCCTGCTCGGCGGTGCGCAGCAGGCCCGCCAGCGCCGGGCCCGTCGCGTCGTCGGCCGGCGCGACGACCTGCACGAGCGCGGAGGTCTGCGGCTCCAGGTCGCGCACCACCTCGAAGACCTGCCGGGACAGCTCGGTGAACCGGCCGTCCGCGCGGGACTTCTCGCTCGTGACCCGCTCGTGGCGCACCCCGGCGATCGACAGGTCCGCACCGATCGGGCCGCAGGTGATCACGACGCGTTCGCCCACCGCCGCGCGGTCCGCGCTCGCGGGCCGGGGCGTCCACCTCGGCGTCAGCAGGGTCGTGCCGACGTCGTCCCCGGCGTCGTCCGGGGACGACGCGGGCTGAGGGGCGTCGGGTTCCGCGGCAGTCGGGATCCAGTGGCGCTCCCGCTCGAACGGGTAGGTCGGCAGGTGCGCCCGCCCCGGCACGCGCTCGCCGTGCAGCACCCGCCAGTCGAGCACGGCACCCTCCGCCCAGGCGGCGAGCGCGGTCGTCAGGTCGCCGCGTTCGAGGGCCCGCTGCTCGTCCGGCCCGGCGGGACGCTCGGCCAGGCCGCCGGGGCGCCGAGCGACCCGGCCGCGCACGCCGTCGGTGAGGTCGCCGTCCAGGAACGCGCCGAGCCGCGCGATGAGCTCCGCGCGGGAGTTCACGACCCAGCCGGCCCGCTCGTCGAGCGCGACCCGGCCGCTCTGCAACGTCCAGCCCAGCGAGGCCAGCGACTCCTGCGTCGAGGAGTTGTCCAGGTGCGCCAGCAGGTTCCGGGCCACGTCCCGCAGCTGCGCGTCGGTGCGAGCCGACAGCGGCACCAGCACCGGCCCGCCCACCTCCGGGCGCGCGGTGGCGACGTGCTGCTCCAGCACCACGTGCGCGTTGGCACCGCCGAAGCCGAAGCTGCTCACCCCCGCCCGCAGCGGCGCGGCACCGGTCGGTTCCCAGCGCTCGGTCTCCCGCACGATGCGGAAGGGCCCGTCGTCGAGGCGGATGTGCGGGTTGAGCTCACCGCTGACCGGGGTCGCCGGCAGCACGCCGTGGCGCATCGACAGCAGCACCTTGAGCACCCCGGCGATGCCCGCGGCGGCCTCCAGGTGCCCGATGGTGGCCTTGACCGAGCCCAGCCCGGTCCGCCCGCTGCCGGCACCGGCGCGCCCGAACGCGCTGTGCAGCGCCCGCACCTCCACCGGGTCGCCGAGCGCGGTGCCGGTGCCGTGCGCCTCGACGTAGCCGATGGTGGCCGGGTCCAGACCGGCCAGCGCGGTGCGCACCAGCTCGGCCTGGGCGTCGGCGTTCGGGGCGGTCAGCGAGTTCGCGCGGCCGCCGTGGTTCTCGGCGGTGCCGCGCAGCACCGCCAGCACCGCGTCGCCGTCGCGCTCGGCCGCCGACAGCGGCTTGAGCACGATCGCGCCGACGCCCTCGCCGCGCACGTACCCGTTCGCCTCGGCGCTGAAGGTCTTGCAGCGCCCGTCGGGGCTGAGCATCCCGGCCCGGTGCGCGCTGACGAAGGTGTCGGCGCTCAGCAGCAGGTTCACCCCGCCGGCGATGGCGAGCTCGCAGGCCCCGGAGCGGATCGCCTCGGCCGCGCGGTGCACCGCCACCAGCGAGCTGGAGCAGGCGGTGTCCACCGGCTCGCTGGGCCCGCGGATGTCGAGCAGGTAGGAGATGCGGTTCACCAGGATCGAGTGCGCGTTGCCGGTGGCGGTGAACGCGTCCGGTGCGACGCCGTGGGCGTGCAGCAGGGTCGCGTAGTCGGTGCCGGAGACGCCGAAGAACAGGCCGGTGTCGCGCGGCAGGGCGTCCGGGGTGCGGCCGCTGTCCTCCACGGCGTGCCAGACGGTCTCCAGCGCCAGCCGGTGCTGCGGGTCCATCAGTTCGGCTTCGCGCGGGTAGATCCCGAAGAACCCGGCGTCGAAGGCGTCGACCCGTTCCAGCGTTCCCGCGTGCTTGGGGAAGTCGGACTCGGCGATGACCTGCGCGTAGGCGGAGTCGTAGCGCTCGACCGGGAACGGGCCGACCGAGTCGCGGCCGGCGAGCAGGTTGGCCCAGAACTCGTCGAGGTCCCGCGCTCCGGGGAACCGGCCCGCGGCACCGATGATGGCGATCGGCTCGTCGGCCTTGTGGTCCTCAGTGGACGACGAGATCGGTTCGGGCGCAGGTGAACTGACGGTGGCCGTGGGCTCGGTGTCGCTGGCGCGGACGTGGTCGCCGTGCTCGGCGAGGAGGTGG
The DNA here is from genome assembly GCF_900116135.1 of Saccharopolyspora flava. Classification (GTDB taxonomy): domain Bacteria; phylum Actinomycetota; class Actinomycetes; order Mycobacteriales; family Pseudonocardiaceae; genus Saccharopolyspora; species Saccharopolyspora flava. The sequence goes on along the minus strand of NZ_FOZX01000007.1, from coordinate 164,382 downwards.
CGGCCGAGGGCGTCGAAGGTGGACTCGTCGAAGAACACCGCCGGGGTCAGCTCGACGCCGAAGCGCGCGTGGATCTTCTTGGCCAGGGCGACCAGCGAGATCGAGTCGAACCCGAAGGCGTCGAAGCCGGTGTGCGGGTCGAGCTCGTCGACCTCGAACTTGAGCAAGTCGGCCGCCATCGCCCGCAGCTCATCGACCACGGAGTCGAGCTCGCCGTCCGGCGCTCCCGGCTGCGCGGTCGGCTCCTGCGGCGCGTGGGCGTGCACGACCGGCTCGGCGGTCACCGCGGCGAACGCCGGGGTCGGCGCGGCGGCGCCGAGCGCGGTGCCCTCACCGCAGCGCACGCCGGTGAGCTCCCCGGCCACGCCGCCGTCCCGGTCGACCAGCAGCACGCGTCCCCTGCCGTCGCGCAGTTCCAGCACGACGTGGGCGATCTCGGGCGTTTCCCGCACCCGGACCTCGTCGACGACTTCGAGAACCCGGTGCTGCCAGCGGGGTTCGCCGGCGCGCTTGGCCTCCAGCAGCACGCCCTGCGCGATGGCCGCGAGCACGGGCGCGTCGAAGGTCGTGTTGCGCCGGACGTGGTCCCGGCGCACCTGCGGTTCGGCGACCTCCAGCACCAGCCGCCCGTCCGGCAACCGGCAGGCCCCCGCGACACCGCAGAACAGCGGCTCGTGCACCAGCCCGCCCTCGGCGAGCTCGGCGGCGATCCGCTCCCGGTCCAGCACCTCGGTCGCTGCGCCGCGCACGTCCTGCGGCAGCCCCGCCGAGCCGGAGACCGGCTCCCCCGGGAGCACGTCGAACGCGACGACCGGAGTCCGCTCCCCCGCGGCGTCCTCAGAGAACACCACTCCGGAACCGGTGCCACCCCGCACCCCGCCGAACCCGGTCACCAACCGAGCGGCCCGGGACCACGGGACGGAGGCCGAGCGCAGTCCGCGCACGGCGACGGGACCGCCGAAACCACCCGCCCGTGCCGCAGCCAGCGCCACCTCGACCGCGAAGGACCCGACCAGCTCGGGAACACCGTCCCGCTGCACCGCGTAGTCCCGCAGGTCGTCGAAGTTCAGGTCCAGCCCGAACCGCAACCCGTCCACATCGGACTCGTTGCGGCCCAGCAGCGGATGCACCTTCTCCCGCAATGCCAGCGGCGCCAGCACACCGGGCGCCTCGGAGTCCTGCGGAACCCAGCAGCGCACCCGCTCGAACGGGTAGGACGGCAGCGACACCCGGCGCGGCGGGCGGGCGCCGACGACGCGGCTCCAGTCCACCGGCTTGCCCTCCAGCCAGGTGCGCGCGACCTCCCGAGGCGTCTCGGCCCGCTCGTCCCGACCGGCCAGCACCGGGTCGTGGTCGCCGGCCAGGTAGCGGTCCACCGCGGCGAGCGCGGTCGCCTTGTCGGCCGCCAGGAACGCCCACCGGCGCGGCAGCTCGTTCTTGCCCACCCGCAGCGTGTGCGCGATCGCCGACAGGTCGGTCTCCTCCGCCGCGGCCAGGAACGCGCGGAACCGGGTCAGCGACTCCTGCAACGCCCGGTCGGTCATCGCCGAGAACACGAACAGCTCGTCGCGGCCGTCGCCCGGCTCCCGCTCGACCGCGCCGGGGTGCTCCTCGACGATGATGTGCGAGTTCATCCCGCCCGCACCGATCGAGGTGATCCCGGCCCGCCGCGGGTGCACCACCGGGCGCCCGTCGTCGGTGGTGGTGATCGGTTCCCAGTCGGCCAGCTCGCGCTGCACCCGGAACGGGGTGCCGTCGAACGGGATGTCCGGGTTCAGCCGCTCGGAGTGCAGCGAGGGCGCCAGCTTCCCCGCGCGCAGCTGCAACAGCACCTTCGTGAACCCGGCCATGCCCGCCGCGGCGAGCAGGTGACCGACGTTGGACTTCACCGACCCCAGCGCGCAGTAGCCGCTGTCGGCGGTGTGCTCGCGGAACGCCGTGGTCAGCGCCTTGACCTCGATCGGGTCGCCGAGGGCGGTGCCGGAGCCGTGGCCTTCGACGTAACCGATGGTGCGGGCGTCCACGCCGGCGTCGTCGAGCGCCTTGCCGACGGCGCGGGCCTGCATGTGCGGGTTGGGCACCGTGAAGCCGTTGCGCACACCGGCGTTGCTCAGCGCGGTGCCCTTGATGACCGCGTAGACGTGGTCGCCGTCGCGCTCGGCCTCGACCAGCGGTTTGAGCACGACCGCACCGACGCCCTCGCCGAGGATCGTGCCGTCGGCCCCGACGCCGTAGCTGCGGATGATGTCCGAGGTGGCGGTGGTGAAGTGCTCCTGCGACGAGGAGATCAGGTTGTAGGGGTGCAGCAGCAGGTTCACGCCACCGGCCACGACCATCCGGGTCTCCCCGGCCCGCAGCATCTGCACCGCCTGGTGGATGCAGGTCGAGGCGGCCGAGCACATGGTGTCCACGAAGATCGAGGGCCCGGTGAACCCGTAGAAGTAGGACAGCATGTTCGGCAGCGTCGCGGTGTAGCTGCCGCTGGCCGGGGCGCCGCGCAGCAGGTTCTCGGCGAAGCCGTAGAGGTTGTAGTGGTTGCTCATCGTCCCGGCGAGCACGCCGACATCGCCGTCGTAGTCGCGCTGGAGGGTTTCGCGGGAGTACCCGGCGTCCTCCAGGGCCTGGACCCCGGCCTGCAGGAACAGCCGCACCTCGGGCGACATCTGCTCGGCGGCGCGCTTGGAGACCCGGAAGTAGCGCGGGTCGAACTCGTCGATGCCGTCCAGGAACGTGCCGGTGCGGATGGAGCTCTTGCCGAGCACGTCCCGGTCCGGGCTGTAGATCGCGTCGTGGTTCCACCGGTCCCGGGGCACCTCGGTGAAGGCGTGGCGGCCCTCCTCCAGCGCCGTCCACAGCAGGTCCGGGTTCTCGGCTCCGGGGTAGCGGCCGGACAGGCCGATGACGGCGATGTCGTGGCGCTGCGCGCGCGGGTCGTGCGCGGGTTCCGCGGTGACCGAGGCGCGGGCGAACCGGGGCCGCTGCTCGGCGGATTTCCCGGTGTCGGAAGGAGTTTCGGGGAGCTCGGCCCCGGCGTCACCGAGCAGCGTCGCGAGGGTGCCGGGGTGTTCGGCGGCGAAGTACCCGGCGACGCCGTCGAGGGTGGTGTGCTCGAAGAACAGCGTCTTCGACAGCGGGCCGAACCGGTCCTCCAGCCGCGTGGTCATGTCCAGGATGCTCAGCGAGTCGATCCCGTACTCGACGAGGTTGACCGACCCGTCGATGGCGTCCGGGTCGCGGTGCAGCACCTGCCCGAGCAGGTCCTTGAGCAGCACCACCGCACCAGCGGCCAGCTCCTGCGCGGAATGCTCACCGGCCACAGCACTGTCCGAAGTGGAGGGAGCAGTGGTTTCCCGGGGCACGAGAACGGGATCCGCGCCGTAGGCGACGATCGCGTGCTCCGGCCCGTCCTCCAGCAGCCCGCCCAGCGCGCGCAGCCCCGATTCGGTGGGCAGCGGTTCCCAGCCGCGCCGCCGGCGCATCGCCTCCCGGGTCACCTCGTCGGCGGTCATGCCGCCGTCGGCCCACAGCGGCCAGCTGATCGCGACCGTGCGGCCGGTGCGCTCCCCGGCCGAGACCAGCACCTGCCGGTGCTCGGCGAAGGCGTCCAGGAAGGCGTTCGCCGCGGCGTAGTCGGCCTGCCCGGTGCCGCCGTAGACCCCGGCGACCGAGGAGAACAGGGCGAAGAAGTCCAGGTCGAGCTCACGCGAGGCCGCGTCGAGGTGCAGCGCCCCGCGCACCTTCGGCGCCAGCACGCCACGCACGTCGTCCAGGTCCTTGCGCAGCAGGTAGTCGTCGGCCAGCACCCCGGCGGCGTGCACGATCCCGTCGAGACGGCCGTGCTCGCGCACGATCTCCCGCGCCGCGCGCAGCACGTCCTCGGCGTCGGTGACGTCGGCGACGAGGTGATGGGCGTGGACACCGGACTCGCGCAGCTCCTCCAGCGCCGCACCGGGCGCCGAACGGCCGCTGAGCACCACGACGGCGCCCGCGCGGGCGAAGTAGCGCGCCACGTGCCGCCCGAGACCGCCGAGCCCACCGGTCACCCAGTAGACCCCGCCTTCCCGCAGCGCAGGCACGCGCGGCCCGGCCGGCCGAGCCGCCTCGATCGGGCGCCGCACCCGGCGGGTCCCGTCGGCGGCGTGGTGCACCTCAGCGTCACCGCTCGCGTCCGCGGCCTCGACCCGCAGTACCTCCGCGACCCGCGCGGTCCCGGCGACCCGGACGACGCGACCCGACACCAGCGGGTTCTCCAGCGCAACCGTGCGGAACAGGCCCGTCAGCGACGCGTGGAAGTGCCGGGGCAGCCGGTCGTCGACGAGCACGACGAACCGCTGCGGACGGGTGGGACTGCCGCGCAGCACCTCCTGAACCCGTTCGAGCAGCAGGTGCGCCGTGCGCTCGACACCCTCCCCCGCGCCGTCGGGCGTGATCAGCGGCAGGTGGGTCGCCGCGAGCCCGTCCGGCAGGGACTTCCCGGCGTAGAACGCGTGCACCTCGGGCACGTCGGCCTCCGGTGACGCGGCCTGCTCGACCCAGCCGGTCGTGGCGGTGACCAGCGTGCGCGACCGGTCGCGCCGCTGCACCAGCCCCCGCAGCCGGGCGCGCACCTGGCCGCCGGCGTCGCAGAGGTCGATGTCGAAGGTGTCCGGCGCGCCGTCGCGGTACCGCACCCACGCCCAGGTCTCGGCGGTGCACGGCGCGAACACCTCCAGGCTCTCCAGCGCGAACGGCATCGCCGGGCCACCCGCCGGATCCGCGTCGAGCAGCGCCACCGAGGCCTGGAACGCCGCGTCGAGCACAGCGGGCGCGAGCACGACACCATCGCCGGACTCGGCGCCCGGTTCGATGCGCGCCAGCAGCTCCCGCCGTCCCGGGAAGATCTCGCGCAACCCGCGCATCGCCGGGCCGTACTCCAGGCCCTGCTCCCGGAACTCCGCGTACACCTCCTCGACGTCGCGCCGCCGCGGGCACGCCGCCCGCAACCGGTCCAGATCCACCGGTTCGGGCCGGTCGACCGCTGCGATCTCCACCGAGCCGCGCGCGTGCACCACCGCCTCGTCCCGGTCGCCCGCGTACACCTCGAAGGAGGCACCGGTCTCCCCCGGCACGAGCGCCAAGTTCACCTCGGCGGGCTCGTCACCGGCCACGACCGGCCGCAGCCAGGTCGCCCCGCGCACGACCGGCACCCCGGCCGCGCCGTCGGCGAACGCGCGCTCGGCGGCGGCGCGCACCATCTCCAGGTAGGCCACCGCGGGCAGTACCCGCGCCCCGCCCACCCGGTGCGCGGACAGGAACGGCTCGGTCCCGGTGAACGTCGAGGTGTAGCGCTGCTCGGCGAGGTCCGAGGTGTTGCGGTGCAGCAGCGGGTGCAGCGCACCACCGGTCTCCGGGGAGCGCTCGGGCACCCGGAACCAGTACCGCTGCCGGTCGAACGGGTAGACCGGCAGCCGCACGCGGCGCGGGCGCGGGCCGTCACCGCGCAGCGCGGACCAGTCGAGGTCCTCGCCACCGACCCACCGCTCGGCCGCCTCCCGCAGCTCCGGAGCCGCGGCGTCACCGCGCACGACCGCGTCCGAGGAGCCGGAGGCGAACTCCTCCAGAGCGTCGATGAGTTCCGGAATCCCGTCCACCACGAACGCCGCCCGCACGGCCATCGGCTCCCGGCCGACCTGCAGGGTGTGGGCGACGTCGGCGAGCTCCCCGTCCTGGCCGCGCAGGTGCGCGGCCAGCCGCTGCGCGACCGCGCGCACGCGGTCGGGGTTCTTCGCCGACAACGGCACCAGCTGCGGCCCCGGGATCGGCTCGCGCTCGCGGCCGTCCGGGTGCTCTTCGAGCACCACGTGCGCGTTCGTCCCGCCGAACCCGAACGAGCTCACGCCCGCCCGTCGCGGCGCCGCGCCGTCCGGCCACTCCTGCGTGCCCTCGACGATGAAGAACGGGCTGCCGTCCAGCTTGATCATCGGGTTCTGCTTCTCGAAGTGCACCGTCGCGGGCAGGGTGCGCCCGGCCATCGCGGCGATCACCTTGACCATCCCGGCCACGCCCGCCGCGCCCTCGAGATGCCCGATGTTGGTCTTGATCGAGCCGATCCCGGTGCTGCCGGGACGCGGCTCGGTGCCGTGGCGCTCGTGCAGCGCGGCGAACGCGCGCTTGAGCGCCACCACCTCGATCGGGTCCCCCACCTGCGTTCCCGGGCCGTGCGCCTCGATGTAGCTGACGCTGTCCGGCCGGATGCCGGCCCGCGCGTACAGGCCCTCGATCAGCTCGCTCTGAGCCGAGGGGTTGGTGACGGTCAACGAGCTGGTGCGGCCCCCGTGGTTGGTCGCCACGCCCTTGATCACCGCGTGCACCGGGTCCCCGTCGGCGACCGCCCGCTCCAGCGGTTTCAGCAGCAGCACCGCGCCGCCCTCACCGCGCACGTAGCCGTCGGCGTCCTGGTCGAAGGCCTTGCTGCGGCCGGTGCGCGACAACATGCTCGCCTGGCTGAAGGCCACGAAGTGCTTCGGCGACCAGACCAGGTTCACGCCCCCGGCCAGCGCCTGCTCGCACTCGCCGCGCTGCAGCGCCGACACCGCCTCGTAGACCGACACCAGCGAGCTGGAGCAGGCGGTGTCGTTGGTGATGCTCGGGCCCTGCAGGTCCAGCGAGTACGACACCCGGTTGGCGATGATCGAGTACGCGGTGCCGGTCGGGAAGTAGGCGTCGGTGACCGCGCCCTCCCGCTCCATCAGCTCGGCGTAGTCCTGGTGGCACACGCCCATGAACACGCCGGTGCGGGTGCCCGCCAGCTCCGCCGCGCGGTACCCGGCGTCCTCGACGGCCTGCCAGGACAGCTCCAGGGCGAACCGCTGCTGCGGGTCCATGGACTCGGCCTCGCGCGGCGAGATGGCGAAGAAGTCGGCGTCGAACCGGTCCGCGCCTTCCAGGAACCCGCCCCAGATGCTGCTGGTCTTCTCGGCGCCGCGACGCGGATCGCCGAACCAGCGCTCCTGCGACCACCGCTCGGCGGGCACCTCGCGGATCAGGGAGCGGCCGGCGACCAGGTGGCCGTGCAGCTCGTCGAGGGTGTCCGCGCCGGGCAAGCGCAGCGCCAGGCCGGTGATCGCGATGTCGCCGGAGTGCTCGGTGCTCATCGGGTTCCTCCCAGGCGGGTGCGTCCCCGCCGATCAACGGTGGTGCGCAGGTTCAGGGCCACGTCGGGCACCGCGGCGCCCTGCACGAAGCGGTGGTGCAGCACGGCGGTCGAGAGCAGCAGGACGAACGCCTGGTCCTCCTTGGTGCTGATCTCCGGAGCGGGGGTCGCCATGATCTTGTTGACGAGCTTGCGGGCGAAGACGGGATCGATCGGGTCGATCCGGCTGAGCTCGTTCTCCGACAGCAGCAGCTCCAGGTACTCCGGGCGCTGGTCCTTGAACGCGGCGCTGCCCGGCGCCCGGTACGGCTGCTTGGGGCGGGTGACGCTGCGCTCCGGCAGCACGCCGCGGAACGCGTCCTTGAGCACCCGCTTCTCCTCGGAACCGTCGTCGAAGCGCAGGTTCACGGCGCGCGCGGCGCGGACCACCTCGGGGTCCAGGAACGGGCAGCGGTTCTCCACCGAGTGCGCCAGACCCATCCGCTCACCCTGAGTCGACAGCAGGTACCCGGCCAGCAGCGTCTTGTACTCCAGCCACTGGGCCTTCTGCGTCGCCGACAGCTCCGCGTAGCCCGGGGTGTAGCGCACCAGCGCGAGCAGGTCGCCGAACGGATCGGCCCGGTCCTTGAGCAGCCGGCTCGCGAATCTGCCGTTCTGGTAACGGATCTCGTGCGAGAACAGGCCCGGCATCCGCTCGGTGGCGAACTGCTCGAACAGGCCCAGCAGGTGCTTGCGGTGCGCGGAGCCGAAGTGCGCGAGCTCCGGGTTGAGCCCGGCCAGCCGGTCGAGCCGCTCCTGCTCGGTCAACCCGGACCACTCCGCGCGCAGCGTCGTCTCGCGGAACAGCGAATACCCGAGGAAAGCCTCGTCGGCGCCCTCCCCGCTGAGGATCGTCTTGATGCCGGCGTCCCGGACGTGCCGGGACAGCAGGAACATCGGCACGAACGCGGTGCGGAACGCGGGTGCTTCGGCGTGCTCGACGGCGTCCGGGAAGTGCTCGGCGATGTCGGCCCCAGTGATCTTCAGCGCGGAGTGCCGGGTGCCGAGGTGGTCGGCGACGAGCTCCTGGTGGCGGGACTCGTCGAACTCGGCGTCCTCGAACGACACCGAGAAGGTCCGCACCTGGTGCGGCGAGAGCCGGGTCGCGAGCTGGGTGACGATCGAGGAGTCCAGGCCCCCGCTGAGGTAGACCCCGACCTCGACGTCGCTGCGCAGCCGCAGTTCCACGGCCCGGTGCAGGCTCTCCCGCACCAGCTCGACGGCCTCGTCCGCGCTGCCCTCGAACGGCAGGGCGTCCACGGCCAGCGGCTCGTAGGTGCGCACCTCGCGGCGCTCGCCCCGCACGACCATGTAGGAGCCCATCGGCAGCTGCCGCACGCCCTGGAAGACGGACCGGTCCGGCAGCGGCGTCCAGGTCGCGTAGGTGGAGGCCAGTTCGCGCCCGTCGAGCTCGTAGCGGAATCCGGGCACCGCGCGGAACGCCTTGAGCTCCGAGGCGAACAGCAGCTCACCGGGCCGGTCGACGTAGAACAGGGGCCGCTTGCCGAAGCGGTCGCGCGCCAGGAACAGCTCGTCGGCCTCGGCGTCGCGCAGGGCGAAGGCGAAGGCCCCGTTGAACCGCCGCAGGCAGTCCGGGCCCCACTGGATCCAGGCCTGCAGCACGACCTCGGTGTCCGAGCGGGTGCGGAACGGCCGGCCCAGCGCGGCCAGCTCCGCGCGCAGCTCGACGTGGTTGTACAGCTCGCCGTTGAAGCAGATCCAGAACCGCTCCGACGGGTCGCCGATCGGCTGCGAACCGCTGTCGATGTCCACGATGGACAGACGCGCGGTGCCCATCGCCACCCCGTCGTCGACGTAGTACCCGGCCTCGTCGGGCCCGCGGTGGTGGATCAGCGCGAGCATCGAGGTCAGCACCTCGTCGGCTTGCCCGGTCAGCGCCGGAGCCGCGAAGCCCGTGATTCCGCACATGCTGGTTCTCCCCGTTACTGCCCGAGTTTCGCGGCCACGTACCCGTCGATGGACTCCAGCGAGACCAGGACGTTGGTGAGCATGTCCTCGTGGTCGATGTCCAGCGCGAACTCCTGCTCCAGGAACGCCATCAGCTGCACGTAGCCGAAGGAGTCCAGGACACCGGTCTTGAACAGGTCGTCCTGCGGGGTCACGTCGGTGCCGAACTCGACGAGGCAGCGCTCCTCGATGAACTGCGTAATCTTCGTGGTGCGGTCCACTGCTCACTCCCTGCTCTCGGTGGTGGCGACCGGCGTCGCCTGGCGGATGCGGGCGACCATGCGCTGCACGGCCTGCCCGCCGATCTCCTCGTACTCCAGGTCCGGGTCCTCGCCGAGCAAGTGCCGCACGCTGTCGGTCCAGCGCACCGGCGACACCAGCTGCTCGCCCAGCGCCGCGACCAGCGCGTCCGGCCGGTGCGGGCGTCCGGTCGTGTTCGCGATGACCGGCGTGTGCGGGACGTCGAAGGTGAAACCCCGCAGGAACTCCTCGAACTCCGCGCGCACCGGAGCCATGTAGCGGGAGTGGAAGGGCGCGCTGACCCGCAGCGGCGCGAACCGCACGCCGTGCTCCTGCAGCGCGGCGTGCGCGGCCCGCAGCACCTCGTCGGGCGCGGCGATCACCAGCTGCTGATCGGTGTTGTACCCGGCGACGTCCACACCGGACACGTCGTGCTCAGCGAAGATCTCCCGCAACCGGGCCTCGGGCGCGTCCATCACCGCGGTCATGGCACCCCCGGAGGCGGCGTCCATCAGCTCGGCCCGCTTGGCGACCAGCCGCAACCCGGTCTCGAAGTCGAAGGCCCCGGCGGCCAGCAGCGCGTTGTACTCGCCGAGGCTGTGCCCGAGGTAGTAGTCCGCCCGCCGCCGCTCGTGGTGCTCGCGCTCGAAGGTGTGCAGCGCGTTGACGACGAACAGCGCCGGCTGGGTGTACCGGGTCCGCGCCAGCACCCCGTCCGGGTCGTCGCGGCACAGCGCGGCCAGGTCGTACCCCAGCACATCGGCGGCGAACCGGGTCAATCCGGGATACCGCGGGAACAGGTCGTTCCCCATTCCTCGGAACTGCGCCCCCTGCCCGGGAAAGAGCAGCGCAAATACCATACTCATCCTCAACTCGGGGAATTACCCATCACGGAATTGCCGCCAACAGCACTCCGATGTGCCCGGCGAAGAATGACTGCAACTGCACGCACAACTGCGCGACCCAGCACACCGCGAACACGCGGATGCGGAGCCGTGGAATTACGAGGACCAGCAGGCACGCGAACGCGCTCTGCAACTGCTAGATCGGATCGCACGAGGTCAACGTCTGATAATCATGCTCGTTGATCAACCTAGAGTAACCGATCAAGCACCCGCAAGATCCCGATCAAGTGGCCAGCACCACTTCCCAGAACACCCACTCTGGGTGTTTCCCTAGCCGCCTTCGACTAGCGGACGATTCACTCACACCCCCACAACCAACCACCCGAATCACCGCCACCAGCACAAAATCCAACCGCAAATAACACCGCCGTTATCCCCCACGCAACGCCCGAAAGGATGACCCGAAAACCCCAACCAACACCACATTCAGACCCCAAAGCCGAACCCTTATACAGCTCCCCCACAACTTTTTCCAAACGGGAAATTCGCACACCCCGAGGAACACAACCCTCAACCCACCTCGCGCCAGCGTTGCAACTCACGCCCTCCGGCGGGCGCCGACGCCGGCGTCGCGGATCAGAGCGACCCCGCCGCGCCCCTCCAGGCCCAGACGGCTTCGGATTAGCGACGCGACCGGAGGATCCCATCCAGATTCGCCATGTTCAGCGCGCTGTCGGCCTTGCGCGCGTATCTAGCCGCATTCCGAAGACTTGTACCTGCTGGCATCATGGGATACGACCCATCTCGAGCCGACTGGGGGCAGAGGTGCCAACGATCGATGTCAACGGGACCGCGCTCTACTACGAGACCAGGGGGACGGGGCCGCCCGTCCTGCTGATCATGGGTGCGACAGGCGACGGCGGCCATTTCGACGCGCTCGCCGACCTGTTGGCCGATGAGTTCACGGTGATCAGCTATGACCGGCGCGGCAACGGGCGCAGTAGTCGACGGACAACTGCCCTGCCTCGTGCACAACAGTCATTGCGAACCTCATCAGCTCGCTGTCAGCAACGGGACTACGGTCTGTCATGACCTTAAGACGCTCGGGTCGATCGTCGGTTGCCCTGCATGGGCCTGGCCGAGGCCGCGGGTGACCCGAACAGTGGTGGACGTGGGAGCCGGCCCGGGCTCCTACGACGTGATGCCCAGCCTGCGCAGGTGATACGTCAACACGTCGATTGCTTGATCTGCGCTGCGCCCATAGACCGCGACCTGCGTCCCGAGTCCGGTGGCCAGGCCGAACAAGAGTTGAGCTTCGGTCACGGGGTCGAGATCGGAACTCAGGCGGCCGTCTCGTTGCGCCTGGGCGAGGACCTGCGTGCAGAGATTGACGATCTCGTCGTCGCCGGATGTCAGCAGGTCCTGGATCCGAGGCTCGTTCTGGGTGCGGGCCGCGAAGGCGATGTTGACGCGAATCGCGTCCCGCACCACGGGCTCCTCGCCGACAAGCACGGTCAAGATCGCGAGCATCACCTCGCGGGGCGAGCCCTCTGACTCGGCGAGCCGTTGTTCCACGTGCTGATCGATCAGCCCATAGGAGTACTTGACCCCGGCGTACAGCAGGTCGTCCTTCGACGCGAAGTAGTGCTGCACCTGCCCCATCGACACCTTGGCCTCGGAAGCGACGGACCGCAGCGACACGGCATCGAGCCCCCGGTCGGAGACAACACGCCACACCGCGGCAGCGATCCGCGCCCGGTGCTCTTCAACGTTCACGATCTTCGGCACGAGGCTCATCGTATTGCAATGCGAGTGCATCGCCATGTACCCTCGGCGCGTCAATGCACTCGCATTGCAAAAAGGGGAAGCTGTGAACGCGAAGAATCTGGAGAGCGCACAGGGGTTCGCCGTGCTTGCCGGGCTGACACTGGGCGTGATCCCGTTGGCCGGGCTAACCCTCGGCCGGGGCCCGATGCTGTGGACCCTGGTCCTCCCCGACGAAATCGGCACGTCCCACTACGTCGCACCGATTGCCGTCCTGGCGCTCACGGTCATCACGGTCTTCGCGCTCGAATCAGCGAAAAATCGTCGGTAGATACGGGCGCTCACGCCACAGCCTGAGGCATCTCCAAACACTCGAGAGGCCCGACCGAGCTCCCCAAGATCAAACACGGCCATTCGAGAACTCCGCAGTCAAGGTGTCCATGAGCGGCGTGCTTGACTCCGGGAGGCTGAACAAGAACACAAAAAGAGGGTTCCCGCCGGCTCTGACCTGCGGAAACCCTCTTGCCGGTCGGGACGGCGGGATTCGAACCCACGACGCCTTGACCCCCAGTGCCGTCCACAAGAGACAGGCAGAAGCGATAATCGAGAAACTGCACTATCTTACGTTCTCGGCGCTGCAGTTCGATGCAGTTCGCCAACGCTGCGGACGTCTGCTCGCTCCAGTTTCACTCCTGCTCCAGACCCGCAAGCCTCCCTGGCGCGGCGGTTACCAACCGGGTGTGCGCACGTTGCCCATGACGCGGGTGACGGTGATCTCGATGACCACTCGTGTGGGGTTGGGGCGAGGCGGACGGTATCGCTGTGCGTAGCGCCGCTCAGCTTCGGCGACGGATTCCGGATCGTCTTTGATCAGCGCCTTGCCTTCGAGGGTGCCCCAGCGCCTGCCTTCGACCTGACTGACCGCGACCACCACGTCAGGGCCAGCCGCCAGAACGTTGCGTACCTTCCGGGTTCCGGCGCTGCTGATGATGCGCGCGATGCCGGTTTCAGCATCGAAGGTGGCGCCGACGGGGACGAGGTGCGGGCTGCCATCGGGGCGCTGCGTGGCGAGGAAGCAGATCCTGCGTTCCTGCCAAAAATGGCTGTCCTTCGGCTCAGTCGCGGCTGGATCGATCGTCATGCATCCCGCTTCGTCATGTGGTGCACAAGCTCGTCGCGTTCCGGCAGGAGGTGGCCACCTCATGGAGTCGCGCACCGATTCTCCCCTGCCCTGCAGCCTCGTGATGTTCCGCCCTGCTCGGACGCATGCGGCGTTGGTCAGGAGGCTGGTCCCGAACCGCCGGACGAGCTACGTCCGTCTCATCGTCAGCAGGTGTTCGGGTCGTTTCCGCAGGTGGCAAAGCGGGTGGGTGTTCCAACCACAGTGCACGGCGCCGCCAACACGGCGCCGTCGAACGCGGTGGGAACTTCGATCCCGATGTTCGCCGAGGTGACGATGAGATGGTCTCCGGTGAGGCAGACACTGGTCGGCTGAGCGCACGGGACGTCGAGGACCTGATCCACCGATCCGTCCGGCGCGTATCGGCGCACCTGTCCGGCTCCCCAGATTGCCGACCACAGGAAGCCCTCGGCGTCCACGGTCATACCGTCTGGACTGCCGTGGTCCAGGGAGGCGAACATATGTTGATCATGAAGTGTCCCGGTGCTCGGATCAACCCGGTACCGGTAGACCGTCCCCTTTGCGCTGTCGGCGAGGTACATCGTAGAACCGTCCGCGCTGAAGGCTGGCCCGTTCGGCACGGTCAAGCCCCGCACTGCGACACTGGTCGTGCCGTCCGGGTCCACGCGATAGAGGGTGCCCGCTCCTGGTGTGTTGTCGTACGCCATGGAACCGGCCCAAAAACGACCGGCCGGGTCGGCGACACCGTCGTTCATCCGCATTCCCGAGTTGCTCTCCAGCTCGGCCAGCCACCGCATTTCGGAGCCGAGCACGGCGATGCCGGTTCCAGCGGCCGCGATCCAGCCTCCTCCGGGCCGCGGGGCAACCGCCCCGAGCGGCTCCGCGATTTCGGCAATCACCTGTGGTGGGCCGCCGTCGTTCGGCAGCTCGAACAGACGGCCGGTGAGGATGTCGACCATCACCACACGCCCGTCGACCACGCGCACTCCTTCGCCGAGGTCGAAGCGTTCGCCGGGCCACGCGTTCCACTCCGTCACCGCAGCGCCTCCCCCTTCTCGACGTCGAGCAGTGCCAGTTCCGATCGGGTCGGGAGCCCCTCCCAGTCGCCCGAGGTGGAGACCGCGAAGGCGCCGCAGGCGTTTCCGCGGGCGAGCCGTTCGGGCGCGGGCAGACCGTCCAGAAAAGCCGACAGGTAACCGGAGGTGAAGGCGTCGCCCGCTCCGATCGAGTCCACCACCTCGACCCGGTTCCCCGGCGCGCTCACCTTTCCGTCCACAGTGGCGGATTCTGCGCCGCCGGCACCCAGCTTGGTCACCACCTCCCCCACTCCTGCAGCGAGCAGTGACTCGACACCGCCGACGAGGTCGAGCTCGCCGGTCGATCCGATGACCACGTCGGCTCGGCGAATCAGCGGCGTCAGCACGTCCGCCGCAGTCTCGGGTGACCACAACTTCGAGCGGAAGTTGATGTCGAACGACACCGTGGCTCCGCGTTCGGCCGCGATGTCCAACGCCGCTTCCACCGCCGAACGGGGACCTTCGCCGAGTCCGGCCGTGATCCCACTCAGGTGCACCAGACTCACGTCGCCGGACACGGCCGTGCGGACGTCGTCCGGGCCGAGCCGCGTGGCGGCCGAGTTGGCGCGGTAGTACTGCACTCTGACCAGGTCCGGCAGCCGTTCTTCGAAGAAGATCAACCCGGTGGGCGCATCGTCGCGTGACACCGCCGACACGTCGACGCCCTCCGCGCGCAACGTGCGCAGGATCAGCTCTCCCGGTTCATCCCGACCGAGACGACTCACCCACCTGGCGGAGTGGCCCAGCCGGGAGAGCCCGATCGCGACGGTGGTTTCGGCTCCGGCGATCGACGTGCGCGCACTCCCGCCGAGCCGCAGGAGCCCCGTGGTGCGCAAAGCCATCATCGTCTCGCCCAACGTCACGACGGTCATCGCGCACCCACCGCCGCCAGGTACTGCCCGGCGCGTTCCCGCAGCGCCGCGAGATCACCGCCGTGGGGTGCGTCCCCGGCGAGCGGGCTACCGACCCCGACGGCCAGCGCACCTGCGGCGAGGTAGCGCGGCACGTCGGAGAGGTCGACCCCGCCGACCGGCACCAACCCCACACCGGGGAACGGGTCGCCCAGCGCCTTGAGGTAGCGCGGGCCCAAGCTCTCGGCCGGGAACAGCTTCACCGCAGCCGCTCCCGCCCGGTGCGCGGCGAGCACCTCCGACGGAGTCATCGCCCCGGCCAGCACCGGCATCCCCAGTTCCACGGCTGCACCCACGCCATCGGAGGCCGCAGGTGTCACGGCGAAGCGGGCACCGGCCGCACCGGCGTTCTTCGCGTCGTCCGCGCTGAGCACGGTGCCCGCGCCGATGCACGCCTCATCCCCCAGGGAATCGGTGATGCGGACGAGCACACCGAACGCATCGGTCGAGGTCAGCGAGACCTCGAGCAGCCGGACCCCCGCGTTGACGAGCACTTCGGCCGTCCGCTCGCACGCGGCCGGGTCGCTGCCGCGGATGATCGCCATCAGCCGGTGCCGCACCAGCTGTTCTGCCAAGTCCATTCCGCTTCTCCTCACCATTCCGCGAACGAGCCGTCCGTGTGCCGCCAGGTCGGGGGACGCCAGCGGTGCCCCTGCGTGTCGGCGCGGCGCACGGCGTCCTCGTCGATCTGCACTCCCAGGCCCGGTGCTTCCCAGCGCCGGATCGCGCCGTCGTGGAATGCGAACGGGGCGCGGTCGAGCACGTAGTCGAGCAGTTCGGCGTCCCGGTTGTAGTGGATGCCGATGCTCTGCTCCTGGATCAGGAAGTTCGGGGTCGCGAACGCCACTTGCAGGCTCGCCGCGAGCGCGAGCGGTCCCAGCGGGCAGTGGGGTGCGAGCAGGGCGTCGAAGGTCTCGGCCAGCGACGCGATCCGACGCACCTCCGAGATGCCCCCTGCGTGGGACAGATCCGGCTGGGCGACCGCGATGCCCGCTTGCAGCGGGGCCAGGAACTCCGTGCGCGAGTACAGGCGCTCCCCAGACGCGATCGGCACCGGGCTGGCCGTGACCACGTCCCGCAACGCGTGCGGGTAATCCGGCAGCACGGGCTCCTCGGCGAACAGCGGGTGCAGCGGTGCCAGTTCGGGCAACACGCGGCGCGCGGCGGCCGCGCCGAAGCGGCCGTGGAAGTCCACGGCCACATCACGGGAGTCACCGAGGACCTCGCGCACCGCGGCGACGCGGGAGACCACTTCGTCGGTCTCCGCGCGCGTCGGCATCCGGCTCGCGCGACCGGAGGCGTTCATCTTCACGGCGGTCAGTCCGGCTTCGACCTGCGCTGCGGCCGCGTCAGCGACCTGGTCAGGCTCGTCACCACCGATCCACCCGTAGATCCGCACCTCGTCGCGGACAGCCCCGCCCAGCAACTGGTGCACCGGAACTCCCAGCGACTTGCCGAGGATGTCCCACAGCGCCTGGTCCAGTCCGGCGACCGCGCTGGAGAGCACCGGACCTCCCCGGTAGAACGCGGCTTTGGTCATCAGCTGCCACAGGTCCTCGATCCGGCTCGGGTCGCAGCCCAGCAGCAGGTCCGACAGCTCATCCACGGCGGCGCGTACGGTTTCCGCGCGTCCCTCCACCACCGGCTCGCCCCAGCCGACGATGCCCTCGTCGGTCGCCACTCGGCAGAACAACCATCGGGGTGGGACCAGGAACGTCTCCACAGATGTGATCTTCACTCGCGTTGCATCTCTTTCTCTCCAGTACCGATGACGTCCGCGACGTCGTGGGAGGCCTTGTCCAGCAGCGATGCCACCGCAGCAGCAGCGGCATCGGCGTCCCCCCGGCGCACCGCCTCGACCACTTCGGCGTGACTCGGCACGGGATCGTCCGCGCTGGCGCCGTGCACGAGCGCGTCCCGCAACCGCAGCGCCGGTTCGATGAAGACGTCCATCCGCGCGAGCATGTCGTTGTGCGTGGCCCGCAGCATGGCCCGGTGCCACCTGAGGTCGGCGGCGACCTCGGCCTCCGGACCCGCGGCCCGTCTCATGTCCTCCAGCGCGGCGTCCAGCTCGGAGAGATCGCTGTCCTGGCGGCGCTGGGCGGCCATCGCCGCGGCCGCCGGTTCGACGACCGCGCGCACCTCGGCCAGGTCCCGCAGAACCTCTGCCGTGTCGCCTGTTTCGCTACGCCACCGGATGACGTCGCTGTCCAGCAGGTTCCAGTGCTCTCGGGCGCGCACGTAGGTGCCGCGCTTCTGCCGCGCCTCGACGAGTCCCTTGGCGGCCAGCACCTTGGTGGCCTCCCGCAGGACCGTCATACTCACGTCCAGCTCACGACCGAGCTCACCGAGGTCGATCACCTCGCCCACCGCGATGTCCCCGGCCACGATGCGCGCCCCCAGCGTCGACACAGTCTGCCCGTGCACGCCTCGCCCGCTGTAGGCGTTCATGTCCCATTCCTCCTCGATGCCGCGGTCATGACGACATCTTGTAGACGCTCCACCCGCCGTCGACGGTCAACGCCGTCCCGGTCACGAAAGAGGCATCGTCGCAAGCCAGGAAGGCGATGGCCGCAGCGACCTCCGACGGGTCACCGAGGCGCTTGACCGCGGTCTCCTCGGCGCTGCGCCGCCTGTCGGCCTCGTCGATGTCGTCCCACGCAGCGGTCAGCACCGGTCCGGGCAACACCGAGTTCACCCGCAACGACGTCCCGTACTCCACGGCGAGCTGCCTGGTGAGACCGGTGAGCGCGGCCTTGCTCGCGGCGTAGGCCGGCCGTCCCGGAAGCCCGACGAGCGCGTGCACCGACGAGGTCAGCACCACGGAACCGTTCCGATCGCGCTCGAGATCGGGCAAGCACGCCCGGAAACCGAGGAAGGTGCCGGTCAGGTTCACCGACAGCTGCCGTTCCCACGACGCCAGGCTCGTCTCGTGCGCAGGCAGCACGTCAACCACGTAGGCGTTGCTGACCAGCACGTCGACCGGACCGAGCTCCTCGCGGCAGCTGTCCACCGCCGCGGCCCACTCCCGTTCGGAACTGACGTCGCAGCGCACCGCGAGCGCCCGCCCACCTGCGGCGTTGATCTCCGCGGCGACGTCATCAGCGCCATCGGAGACGTCGAGGATCGCCACCGCCGCGCCGTCGGCGGCGAGCCTGCCGGCGGTCGCCGCACCGATGCCCTGCGCGCCGCCGGTGACGATCGCAACTCGGTCGTCGAGCCGTTCGCTCATCGGTTCACCTCCACGAATTCCCACTGCCCTGGCGGGAGCGCAACCGGCCGACCCGCACGCACCTCGACCCGTTCCGCTGCCTCGATCACACCGTCGGCGTGGGGGACGAACTCGTCGTCGGTCCAGTGCCCCCACTCGTTCACGCGCCGAACGGGCTGGTCCCCCGCCGTGACAGCGCAGTCGAGGGTCAGCGTCGTTCGTTCACCTGGCGCGAGGGCGGTCAGCGGCCCGAGCACCTCGCACTCCACGATGCGGGCAGGCGGATCGAGATCACCCAGGGCCGCCAGCGGCTCGGGCAACGGGTGCTCCATCCACACCTCGACGCGCGAGCCGCCGTCCGGGTATTCCGCCTCGCGATCAACGGCGAAAGACTGGGTCAGCGTGGCGCCCGGTCCGACGTGGGCCAGCCAACCTTCGGCTGCGGGGAAACCGAGCTTGCCGACCACGTCCTGATGGGGCACGTGCACGCGACCGTCCTCCGCCGTCCACTTCGGGTACCCGGTCCCCGCGAGCAGATCGGTCACCTCCGCGGCACTCGACACGTACGTACCTCCCGCACCGTCACCGGCGAGCTGGGTGACGTTCCACAACGACCACCGGACATCGCGTTGACTCGTGTTGATCGCGGTCAGCTCCAGCCGATACGAGCAGCGACCTCGCCGCAGCTCGAACCGCCGCGCGAACCGCAGACCCGTGCGAGGGTCATCGCCACTGGTGAGCGTCACCACCGCCAGGTCCTCACCGACCTCGATCTCCGGCTCGTAGCGGCCGGAGTCGAGCACCGGGTCCGGCGGGCCGGCCCACTGCGCGCTGTGCTCCCACCCCTGCGGGGCGGGCCAGGTCTTGTCGCCCCCGTAGTTCACCCAGTCGCCGAGCTCGCCGGAATGCGGACGGTGCTCCCGCCGCGGAACGAGGTCGCTGGTGAGCAGTTCGTCATTGCGCCACAGCTGTTCTCGCCCGTCCGCACCGGACAACGAGAGCAGCCGTCCGCCGAGCCTCGGCACCAGGCCGAGGGTCAGCAGACCGTTGCCGAGCCACAGCACCTCACCGTCGGGACTGCGCTCGACGTGCGGCGCGCTCACGTGCGCAGCTCCGGTGACGGGAGCAGCACGACCTTGCCCTGGCTGGCACCTGCGGCGAGCCGGTACGCCTCGTCGACGTCGTCCAGGGCGAAGCGGTCGCTGACCACGTCCTGCGGGCGGATTCCCCAGCGGGCGAGGTTCTCGGCCAGCTCGGTCATGGCCACCAGCGAGGTCACCCACGACGCGTGCAGCGTCAGCTGCTTGTGCAGCAAGGCGTCCGACACCTCGGTCTCCAGGGTGCCGCCCTCACCGACCAGGGAGACCCTGCCCCATTCCGCAGCACCGGCGATCGCGGCGGAGCGGCCCGCACGCGAACCTGAGCAGTCAATCGTGGTGCTCGCACCGGGCGCGCCCAGCACATCGGCGACGAGCGCGGCGGTGTCCTCGGCCGACTCAGCCGGTTCGACGGTCGCGTCGAAGACCCCGAGCTTCTCCGCCCACGCCCGGCGTTGCGGCGAGACCTCGACGCCCACGATCGTGCGCGCCCCCATGCCCTTGCCGATCATCCCGGCGGCCAACCCGACTGGTCCGAGCCCGACGACCAGGAGGTCGCCGTCGCCGTTGACACCGATGCGACGCAGCCCTTCGTAGGCCGTGCCGAACCCGCAGGCGATCAACGCACCGTCCACGTAGGACAACGCGTCCGGTAGCGGTACGCAGGTCGCCTCCTCCGCCAGCACGTACCGGGCGTGGCCCCCGTCGCGCTGCCACCCGTACGCCTGCCGCTCCTCCGCGCTGCAACTGATGAAGTAGCCACGGCGGCAGTTCTCGCACAGCCCGCAACCGGCGATGTGGTAGACGATCACCCGATCGCCCTCGCCGAACCGCTTGCACCCGGGACCGGATGCCACGACGCGGCCGGCCGGTTCGTGGCCGGCGACCACTCCGCGATAAGCCGCTCCGTCGACTCCGCGATGCCCCTTGTGCTCGTGGTAGATGTAGCCGATGTCGGACCCGCAGATGCCCGACGCACCGACCTCGACCAGCACCTGGTTCGGGCCCGGTCGCGGCACGTCGAGTTCGCGCAGCACCGCTGTCGAATCCCCCGGCAAGTACGCGCCCAGCATCGTCCTGCGCTCGTTCATCAGCTCTCCCTCGTGGCACGCGTGCGCTTGGTGATGATGACGTTGACCAGGACCGCCACGACGATGATCACGCCGCGCACGACGTTCTGCAGAAACGAGTCCACGCCCAGCAGCACCAAGCCGTTTCCGATGACGGTGATGAAGATGACGCCCAGCAGCGTTCCGAGCATCGAACCTCGCCCACCCGCCAGGGCCGTTCCGCCGATGACGACGGCGGCGATCACGTCGAACTCCAGCCCCGAGGCCGCACCGCCGTTGCCCGAACCGAGCCGCGCGGCCAGCAGCACTCCGGTGATCGCGGCCAGCAGACCCGTCGTCGCGAACAGCAGCACCCGGATCTTGGCGAGGTTGATGCCGGCCATCCGGGCGGCCGGGGCGTTGCCGCCGACGGCGTACACCGAACGTCCGTAGGGCGTGTAGTGCGCGATGTAGGTGAAGGCCGCGAACAGGACCACCATCACGATCGCAGACGTCGGGATGCCGAGAATCGCGCCGCCGAGCACCTCGAAGAGCCCGCTCTCCGGGAGCACGACCGGAAGCGCGTCGGTCATGTACAGGCCGAGACCGCCCAGGGCGCTCCAGATTCCGAGAGTGGCGATGAACGAGGGCACGTCGAACCGGGCCCGCAACCAGCCCGCCAGCGCGCCCCAGACCGCGCCGGCCGCCAAAGTCACCAGCACCGCGGGGACCACACCCAGACCCCACTCCGACGCCCCTTTGGCCACGAGCACGGAAGCGAAGGCCACAGCCGGGCCAATGCTGATGTCGATCTCACCGGCGATGATCACCAGCGTGACGCCCCACGCCGCGATGCCCACGGTGGCGGCGTCGCGCAGCATCCCCAGCTGGTTGTCCAAGCTCAGGAACCCGGCCGCCGTGCTGCCCAGTACCACGTAGAGCACCAGGATCGCGGCGATCAGGCCGATTTCGTTGAGCGAGCGTCCGGCGAGCACCCCGCCCGCGCTGCGCCGCTGTTCCGGCAACGTCTGTGTCACGGTCATTTGTCGTCCTTGTCGTCTCTCAAGCCGCCATCGCCGCGGCGAGCACGGAATCCGTGGTCAGTTCCTCGCCGATCAGTTCGTCCACGACGCGCCCACCGCGCAGCGCGAGCACCCGGTCGCACACCAGCGGGAGCTCTTCGAGCTCGCCGGAGACGAACACGACCCCAGCGCCCTCATCGGCGAGAGCGCGCACCAAGTCGTAGATCTCGGCCTTCGCCTGCACGTCGACGCCGCGGGTCGGCTCGTCCAGAAGCAGGATCCGGCTGCCGGCGTGCAGCCATCGACCGATCACGGCCTTCTGTTGGTTGCCGCCGCTGAGGTTCACGATCGGCGTGAGCGGGGAGGCCGTGGCGATCGACAAGCGCGCGATGAGGTTCTCGGCGGCCCGCCGAACGCGCCCGGGCGAGACGGTCGGCCCCGAACTGACCTTGCCGAACTCGGATAGCACGAGGTTCTCGTGCACGCCGAGCAACGGCACCACGCCCTCGCCCTTGCGATCCTCGGGCGTCATGCCGATCCCCAACTTTTTGCGCACCGCCGGTGTCGCGGCGCCGATGTCACGCCCATCAACGCTGATCGCACCACCGGCCACCGGGCTGAACCCGGCGATGGCCCGCAGGACCTCGGTGCGGCCCGACCCCATCAGCCCGCCGAGGCCCACGATCTCGCCCGGGTAGACCTCGAAGGACACGTCGACGACCTTCGGCGGCATCGCCAGTCCCCGCACCGTCAGCAGGGCGTCGACGGTCCGGTCGACCGCGCGCACTGGTGGTCGTTCGGCCGCCACCGCGGACTCGCCCAGCATCAGCGCGACGATCGTCGCCGTATCGGCCTGCTGGACGTCGACGGTGTCGACGATCCGGCCGTCGCGCATGACGGTGGCGCTGTGGGCGATCTTGCGGATCTCCTCGAGCCGATGGCTGACGTAGATCACGGCCACGCCCTGCTCGGCGATGCGGGTGACGGTGTCAAGCACGACGGTCACCTCTTGGGCCGCGAGTGCGCTCGTCGGTTCGTCGAGGATGAGCAACCGGGGCTGTTCCAGCAGCGCCCGGCAGATCTCCACGAGCTGCCGACTCGCCAGCGACAGGGTTTCGACCGACGCGGCCGGGTCGATGTCCAGGCCGAGCCGGTCGAACACCTCGGCCGCACCCTCCCGCATGGCCGCGAAGTCGACGGCGCCACCACGTCGCGGCCACCGGCCGAGGTAGAGGTTCTCCGCCACGCTCAGCTCCGCCACCAGGCTCAGCTCCTGGTGCACCGTGCTGATTCCGAGCTCTGTCGACCGACGAACTCCGCCGTCCCCGAGTTCCTCACCGCGCACCGCGATGGTTCCGCGATCGGCGCGCTCCACACCGGACAGAGCCCGGATGAGGGTGGACTTGCCGGCACCGTTGCGCCCCAGCAGGGCGCGGATCTCCCCTGGTGCGATGCTCAGGTCGGCGTCCGTCAGCGCGCGGACGCCCTGGTAGTGCTTGGTCACGCCGCTGACCACGACGACGGGGCTGTCGACCACTGCTTCTCCCTGCGCTCGTTCGGATTTCCGATCTGGGCGGAGGTCGGTCACGGGACACCGTCCGGGTGCGCGGTCAACCAGGCCCGTCCCTGCTCCGAGGTGCCGTAGAGATCGATCGGAGCGGGCACCACGTGGTAGGAGGGGGAATCGCCCCGGAGGATCTCGCCGGCGGCCTTCCCGGCGAGCTCGCCGACGGCGATGCCCGAGATGTCCACGACTCCCTTGAGAACCTTGCCGTCAGCGAGCTCCTGAGCGGCCTCGGTGGACATGTCGCTGCCAAACACGACCGTCTGCCCGACCTTTCCGCGGGCCTGCACAGCGCGCACCGCGCCCATCGTCGCTCCACCGGCCTCGCCGTAGAACGCGTCGACGTCCGGGTGGGCGGTGAGGATGCGCTCGGCGACGTCGACCGCCTCGTCGATCGTCGAGCCCTCTTGGTTGGCGACGATCGTGGCACCGGGGAACTGTTCCTTCAACGCCTGCTCGAAGCCTTGTCGGCGCTGAATGCAGACCTCGACGAACTCGCAATTGACGACCGCGATTCGGGGATCGGGCTTGCCGACGGACCGGAAGTGCTCGGCTGCGCGGTTCCCCAGCATGCGGCCGAATTCGATGGGATCACCCAGGACGTAGGCGGAAACGTACTGCCGCGCGCTCTCCTCGGTGATGCAGGTGTTGTAGCAGACCACGGGGATACCGCTGCGGTGCGCGAGCTTGATCGCGGGCACCGACGCGCTGGCCGAGGCCGGTGACAGGATCAACGCGTCGACCTTCGCCGCGCTGACCTGGTCGATGAAGGTGCTCTCCATCGACGCATCGCCCTGGGCATTGATCTGGAGCAGCTGCGGGGCGTCACCCTGCGCGGTCGCCGCCTGCTGCATGCCGACGCGAACTCCGGCGTAGAAGCCCTGGGCGTCCATGTAGACCACACCGATCCGCCCGTTCTCTCCCACCCTGCCACCGCATCCCGCGACCAAACCGAGCAGCACCACCGCGAACAGCACCAGGCCGATCCGGCTGCGCCTCGTTGCGCCCATCGATCTCTCCTCGCCACCACGTCCCGTACGGCTGGTAGAAAGCCGCACCGCTTGCGGTTGAGAAGTCTCGTTCGGGACACCCACCCAAGTCAAGATTAATTAATAATTAATACCTACTGACTCCGATTTCAGTCCCCACTGACACCACCATTGACATCAACGGTGCACGGCAGAGCCTTGAAGTTGATCGAGAACCTTGCACTCACCATGAACACCTGACTTGTACACCGCACATACGCCTGCGATGGGCACCTGCCCACCATCGCTGCGTTCGAGAAGTCGGCCACCCGAACCACGCACGGCCACCCCGCGATGAGAATGAGGACGTGGCGAACCGCTAGGCACGTACGCGCTGTGTGACGAGCTGGCACGTCGTGATCAGCAGCTCCCAATCGATCACGATCCGTTCGGGAACCCGCTCAACCCTGCCGACCAGGAACGCATACGACAGGAGGATCCCGGCGACGGTGATCGCGGGCATGTAGCCGAACGCCGGGGTGAAGCTCTCGTCGGTGACCAGGAAACCGATCACGATCGGGGTCGCGATCGACGACAGGTTCCCGATGAAGTTGAGCGCCCCGCCGGTGCGCCCGGCACGGCGGGCTGGTGATCGCATCGGTGGCCTCCGCAACACTGCTGCTCACCGCGGCGCCTGCGCAGGCGCATCACGGCTGGGACGACTTCGACACCGATCGCCTCTACTACGTGGCGGGCACCGTCTCGCAGGTTCGCCGGGGCGAGCCACATTCCTTCTTCACGGTGACCGTTGACCGCGATCTTCCTGCTGGCTCGCCCAAGCGGGAACTGCCGGAAGAGTTGCAGGCCCCCGAAGACAGCGGCCCGTTCAACGTTGCACCGTCGTACAGCGGCTCGCACAACGGGTTGGAGGTCGTCATCGCGCCGCCGAGCTACACGGGAAGGTGGGGTCTGGATCAGCCACTGCGTGACGGCGAGCGAGTCGAGCTCGTCGGCTACATCAACACGAGTCACGACAACGAGTTCCGTCCAGTCGCGTTCTGGTACGAGAAGAGTCGGCCGGTCAACCAGGCACTCGGCAGTGAGTTGCCGGAAACGCCGCTGCCGCCCCGTACCCCAACACCACCGAAACTGCGCCGCTGCCCGCACCCGATTCCAGCGATACCGCTCCACGGGGTGACCAGACCGCCAACGGCGCGATACACCGGCCTCATCTCAGGCCCCACCATCGACGGCCTCAGTTCGCCGGGGCTACCCGCGCACCGCGTCTTCCAACACGGACAAATCGAGCGAACAGCGCCAACCAAGTCGAACTGCATCGCTGCGGCGACCGGTAACCAACCGTGCCGTTCAGACGCCAAGACCACCTCACGACCACAAACCGACCGCAACAGGCACCAAACGGTTCGAACCCGCAACAACCGCAAGCAACGGAAGCGATGTCGTTGGCAGCACTCCGCGACAACTGGCGACCGCTGACGAATCTTGAAAGATCACCTCACTGGGTGACCGGCTAACGCGACCCCATTTGGATGATCAGAAAAAGTTGGAGCCCGCTCGCTCCTGATTCGCTCCAGGACGGGCCGAACGATCTTGCGGAGCCGACCACCACAAGATCCGCACCCGAACACGAAAAAGCCCGCTAACCTGCGCTTACGCGCATAGCCAGCGGGCTGTTTCGGCCGTCGGGACGGCGGGATTCGAACCCACGACCCCTTGACCCCCAGTCAAGTGCGCTACCAAGCTGCGCTACGTCCCGGCCACCCCGTGGGGTGTGCCAATAGCTTACCCCACGGTTCCGGGGCTGATCATGGGGGCCCACTTAAGGCCATTTAAGCAGGTCAGGACCCTTTTCGGCGCCCCTGGAGCGGCTGCTCGCCGCTAGATTGATGATCGAGTTCCGTTTGGTCCGGTTGTGGGCCTCCGTCCCTTTTCCGGCCTGTCCCGCCTCCTGTTGGCGGGGTCGGGATGCGATCATTCCGGGGTACGCGTTCGAAGGCAGGGGGTCGCCGGTGGTCGAGCAGTCACGTGACGCGGCGGGGTTGGACGTGAGCCGTCCGAACCCCGGGCGGATCTACGACTGGTTCCTGGGCGGGACCGCGCACTGGGCCATCGACCGGATCTTCGGCGAGCGGCTGATGGGCATGTGGCCGCAGATCGCGGGGGTGGCTCGGCAGAACCGGGCGTTCCTGCGGCGGGCCGTGCTCGACGCCTACGACGCCGGGATCCGGCAGTTCCTCGACCTGGGCTCGGGCATCCCCACCATGGGCAACGTGCACGAGATCCTGCAGGACCACGCCGACGAACCGGTGCGCGTGGTCTACGTCGACTGCGAGCCCGTGGCCGCCGCGCACACGCGCGTCAAGCTGCAGGACGTCGAGTGGGCCGGGGTCGTGCAGGAGGACCTGCTGAACTGGCGCGAGGTGCTCGACGACTGCGCCACCCAGCGGTTGCTGGACCTGAACCAGCCGGTGTGCCTGCTGGCCGTGTCGGTGCTGCAGTTCATCGGCCCGGATGGCGACGTCCCCGGGGTGCTGCGGCGCTACGCGGGCAAGCTCGCCGCGGGTTCGCGGATCGCCGTCACCCACTTCGCCTCCGACGTGCCCGACCCGCAGGCGCGGGCGGCGATGGAGCGGTTCCGGACCGAGTGCGACGTGACCCCCAACCCGCTGTGGCTGCGGGACCGGCCCACCCTCACCGCCTGGTTCGAGGGGATCGGCGAGGACTGGCGGCTGCTCGGGCCGGGCGTGGCGCAGCTGCCCGAGTACCGGCCGGACATGATCACCTGCCCGGAGGACGTCGCCGAATCCGAGAAGATGCGCCCCTACGCCTGGTACGCGATCAGCGAGAAGACCCGCTAGCGCAACCTCGGGCGGGGCTCGTCGTTGTACGCACCATGATCAGCCGTTGGGTGCACAGCGTCGTGTTCTCGTTGGGGATGGTCCTGCTGCCGGCTCTCGTGCCGGTGCCCGCGCAGGCCGAGTCGGGTTTCGCGCCCCTGGACCGGCCGGGGCCGGCGTTGAGCGTGCCGCCGGACCAGCTGCGGGAGTCGCTGACCTGCCACGGTGATCCGGGGGCCGCTTCCGAGCCGGTGCTGCTGAGCCCGGCCACCAGCGTCACGCCGGAGGAGAACTACTCCTGGACCTACGCGCGGGCCTTCGACGCGCAGGACCGCTTCTACTGCGCGGTGACCATGCCCGACCACACGCTCGGCGACATCCAGGTCGCCGGGGAGTACCTGGTGCACGGGATCCGCGAGATGCACCGACTCACCGGCAAGCGCATCGCCGTGCTCGGGCACTCCCAGGGCGGCATGAACCCGCGGTGGGCGCTGCGGTTCTGGCCCGACGTGCGCGGCATGGTCGACGACGTGATCGGCATGGCGCCCTCCAACCACGGCACCGAGTCGATGCCCGCGTGCGGGCCGAAGCCGGTCGAGTGCGAACCGGCGGTGTGGCAGCAGCAGGCCGGGTCGGACTTCGGGCAGGCGCTCAACAGCCGGGCCGAGACCTTCCCCGGCATCAGCTACACCGTCCTCTACTCCCGGCTCGACGAGGTGGTGACGCCGCCGGAATCCTCCGAGCTGCACACCGGCGGCGGGCTGATCAGCAACATCGCTCTGCAGGACGTGTGCGCCACCGACGTCTCCACGCACCTGCTCGTCGGAACCACCGACCCGGTGACCTACGCGCTGGTCGTCGACGCGCTGGACAACCCCGGCCCGGCCGACCCGGCCCGCGTCGACGCCTCGGTGTGCGGGCAGCCGCTGATGCCGCACGTCGACCCGCTGTCGGTGAACACCTACCTGCAGCCGCTGTCGGCGCTCCCCGGCCTGCTCAGCACCGCCGCGCCCGGGGTGAACCTGGTGGGCACGCCGCAGACCGACCGGGAACCGCGACTGCGCTGCTACGTCTACGCGGCGGGCTGCTGACACCGGAAGCTCGCCGCGTCGTCGGGGTTCCCGCCGACGTAGCGCGGCCAGGCCGGGTGCTCGCACAGCGGCCGGGTGCGCGGGTGGTTCAGGTCGGTCACCACGGGGTTCCGCGGTGGCCGGCCCGTGTCGGTCCAGGTCTCCAGGGCGGTCAGCGAGTCCCAGCCCGCGGCGAAGGCCGGTGTTCCGGCGTTGGCGTGGTTGGCGCCGGGAACCACGTAGTAGCGCAGGAACTCGCCGGTGGCGCGGTCGCCGAGGATGTCGCGGACGCGCTGCTGGTAGTCGGTGGTCGACCAGTGCGAGACGAGCTCGTCGGCGGCGCCGTGCAAAAGGATCAGCTTGCCGCCCGCCCGCTGGAACGGGCCCAGGTCGGCGTCGTTGCGGTCCTGGATCGCGGAGAGCTCGCTGATGCGCTGCCGCCACTCCCCCGGCGCGCTCGGGTCGACCGCGAGCGGGTCGTGGCCGGGGTCGCGGGTGAGGAAGTGCTTGACCCACTGGTCCCAGAACCGCATCCCGTACCCGCTGGTGTCCGGCATCGGGTTGGCCGGTGGTGTGGTGCCGAAGCCGAGCAACGGGGTGCGCATGTCGGCGCCGGAGAGGAACGGGAAGCCCGGGTAGCCGGTCTCACCGCTGGCGATCGGGTACGGCCAGCGGAACGGTGCGGACATCGCCATCACCGAGGCAATCTGCGGATCCGACAGGCAGTGCGGTCCGGTGTCGGCGCCGCGCGGGCAGCGCAGCGCGTGCGGGTCGAAGCGGCAGCCGTCCGGGTTCGAGATGACGCGGTCGGTGATGCCGTCGAGGCCGTCGCAGGCGTTCATCACCGATTCGTGCAGCAGCGCTTGCTTCTCCGGTCCGGGAAAGGCGTTGGGGCGGGCGAGGATCCTCGTCAGGTGCCCGAGGTCGAGGATCTCGCTGAGGTTGTTCCAGGCCGGGTAGGCGGCGATCACGCCGTCGAAGGCGGTGGGCCAGCGCTGCGCGACGTTGAGGGCTTCGCGGCCTCCGGTGGAGCCGCCCGCGAAGTAGATCTCGCCGGGTTCGGCGCCGGCGCGGCGCAGCAGGAACAGGCTCGCGTCGCGGGTCTTCTTCGTGGCGTCGCCGGCGGCGAAGTTGCGCAGCGCCTCGTCGTTGACGCCGAACGAGCCGTCCAGCGACGGCACGCCGACCGGTCCCGCCTGGTGCCCGGAATCGCTGGCGAAGACCGCGTATCCCCTGGCCAGCGGCGTGGGACGGTCGGCGGGGCCGAACGGGACCTGGGCGGTGAGGTCGGGGATGGTGCCGTCGTAGCCTCCGCCGCCGAACATCATCGCCTTGCCGTTCCACGCCTGCGGCAGCGCCAGGCGCATCTTGATCGGCGGAGCGGCGGGGTCGACCGGGAGCAGATCCGCGTCGACCTGGCACAGCGTCGGCGTCCGCGTGACGGCGGTGACGTGGCCGCCGCCGGTCGGCAGGCTCATCGCCGAGGCGGGGATGTCGATCCCGTCCAGTCCGTCGCAGCCGGGTCCGGCTTCGGCGGGCGGGGTGATCAGGAGCGCGGAGGCGGCCAAAGCCGTTGCCAGCGCGGGTAATCGTGCGGTCACCGTTGACCTCCTGGTCGTCTCAGCCGTGCAGCGCGGTCCCGGGAACGGCGTCGGGGTCGGCGCGGACCTCGGCGGGGTTGGTCTCGGGCAGGAACCAGGCGCTGGCGAAGGTGATCAGGCCCATCACCGCGATGTAGGCCGCCACCGGGGTGGTGCTGCCGGTCCGGGCGATCAGCGCGGTCATCAGGAACGGTGTGCCGCCGCTGACGATGATCGCCGAGAGCTGGTAGGCCAGCGACGCCCCGGAGTAGCGGACGCTGGGCGCGAACAGCTCGCCGAGGAAGCTCGCGATCGGGCCGTAGGTCAGGCACTGGAACACGAAACCCACCACCACGGCCAGGAAGATCAGTCCCAGCGAGGCCGAGTCGACCAGCCGGAAGTACGGGAACGCCCACACCGCCACGCCCAGTCCGCCGATCAGGATCAGCGGTCGCCTGCCCACCTTGTCCGAGACGTGCCCGGCCCACGGGATCGTGGCGACCATCGCCAGCGAGCCGATCAGCACGATCGCCAGCAGCGCGTTCCTCGGCAGCCCGAGGCCGGTGGTGCCGTAGCTGAGCAGCCCGGAGATGCTGATGTAGAACAGGCTGTTGGTGGCCGACAGCAGGCCGCAGCCCAGCAGGATCACTCCCCACTTCTGCCGCAGCACGCGCGCCAGCGGTGCGCGCACCACCGCCTCGCCTGCGCTCGCGGCCTGCAGCTCGCGGAACTCCGGGGTGTCCTCGACCTTGGTCTGGATGTAGAGGACGACGGCGAACATCACGACGCTGACCAGGAACGGGATCCGCCACCCCCAGCTGAGGAACGCCGCGTCGGACATCAGGCCGCTGCAGGCCACCAGGATCAGGTTGGAGATGATCACCGCGACGGGAACGCTGGTCTGGCCGAAGGTTCCGGCGAAGCCGCGCCGCTTGGGGCCTGCCGATTCGGTCAGCAGCAGCACGATCCCGCCCCACTGGCCGCCGGCCGCGAGGCCCTGCACGAACCGCAGCGCCACCAGCAGCGCCGGGGCCAGGGCGCCGACCGAGGAGGCGCTGGGCAGGCAGCCGATCAGGAACGTCGCCGCGCCCATCAGCGCCAGGCAGGTGACCACCACGGGTTTGCGGCCGTAGCGGTCGCCGAGGTGCCCGGCCAGCAGCCCGCCGATCGGCCTGGCCACGAATCCCGCCCAGAACGTGCTGAACGCCAGCAGCGTTCCCATCAGCGCGGAGGACTCGGGGAAGAACACCTTCGGGAACACCAGCGCGGCCGCCGTGCCGTAGAGGAAGAAGTCGTACCACTCGAGGGAGCTGCCGATGAGCCCGGCCGCCAGCAGTTTCCGGAAGGATCTGCGGGGGTTCGCGGGTCTGCTGAGGGGAGTTGCCATGCGTTCCGCCTTCGTCGTTGAGCGCAGTGGCGTGATCGTATGGTTCACCGACCCCGGCAATGAGGTGTGAATCACACACACCTGCGGACGTCGCGGTGGCAGGCTCACCCACCCGGGCCGGAGTGGGGAGGCAGTGTGGCCATCCGCGGAGAAGCCGAGCTGGACGCGCTGGTGCGCCGCCAGCGGGAGCTGTCGTCGCTGTACGCGACGGCGAAGTCGTTGACGGCGCTGGGCGAGCTGGACGAGGTGCTGGACTCGATCGTGCACCACGCGCACGACCTGATCGGCACCGATTTCACCTACCTGTCGCTGGTCGGTGCCGACGGGAGGCTGTCCGCGCGGGCGTCGGAGGGCACCATCTCGGAGTCGTTCCTGGCGGCCACGATCTCCACCGACGTCGGCCTGGGCGGCAAGGTGCTGGCCGGGCGCAGCCCGCACTGGGTGTCGAACTACGCCGCCAGCACGGCCATCGAGCACGATCCGGGCTTCGACCGGCTGGTGGCGACCGAGGGGCTGGTGGCGCTGCTCGGGGTTCCGCTGGTGATCCGGGGTGAGGCGGTGGGCGCGCTGTTCGCCGCGGACCGGGCTCAACGGTCGTTCCAGGCCGAGGAGATCGCGCTGCTGACGGCCTTCGCCGATCACGCCGCCGTCGCGATCGACAACGCGCGGTTGTACGAGGAGAGCCGGAAGTCGGTGCAGGAGCTGCAGATCGCCTACCGGCGCATCGAGGAGCACGTGGCGGTGATGGAGCGCGCGCAGGCGGTGCACGAGGCGCTGACCGGCGCGGTGCTGGAGGGCGGGACACCGGGCGACGTGGTGCAGCTGCTCGCCGATCAGCTGGGCGGCAGCGTCGCGCTCCTCGACCAGGCGGGACTCGTTCTGGCGCAACGTGATTCGGAGTCACCGTGCCCGTTCTCCGACTTGGCCGAGCTGGTTGAGGACGCGCGGCGTTCGGGCCGCTGCACCACGGTGGTGGACGCCGCGGGCCCGGCGCGCAGCGCGGCTCCGGTGCAGGCCGGGGACAGCTACCTGGGCGCCCTGGCGTGGAGCCGGGCCACGTCCCCCGGTGACGCCGACCTGCGCACGCTGGAGCGCGCCACCCACATCCTCGGGCTGCTGATCCTCAAGGAGCGGGCGGTCGCCGAGGCCGGTGAGCGGTTCAGCGGTGAGCTGCTGACCGAGCTTATGATCGGCGGTGCGGGCGTGGGCGCGGCGCAGCGGACGCGGGCGCGCGCCCGGGGCGTCGACGTGGACGCGCTGGACCTGGTGCTGGTGGCCGAGGCCGAGGGCATGTCGTCGGCGGAGCTGTCCCGGCACCTGCACGACCTCGCGCGCGAACGCGGCGGGCTCGCCGGGGAGCACCTGGGCCGGGCGGTGGTGGTGCTGCCGCGGTCCGACGACGCGGTCGCCGAGGTCCACCGGCGGGTGCGGCGGTCGGCGGGTCGCCCGGTGGTCGTGGTCGGTGAGCGCGCGGTGAACCAGGACTGGTCGCGGGCGTTCTCGCTGGCGAGCCGCTGCTGCGCGGTGGTGCGGGCGCTGGGTCACCGCGATGTCGGGGCGATGAGCGACCGGTACGCGCTGTACGGGATGGTCTTCGACACCGAGCGGGCCGCCGAGCTCGACCGCTTCCTCACCGGGTGCCTCGGCCCGCTGCTGGACTACGACCGGCGGCGCGGCACCGAGCTCGTGGCCACGCTCGGCGCGTACTACGACCACCGCGGCACGGTCGCCGCCACCGCCCGGGCGCTGCACGTGCACGTGAACACGCTGCTCAAGCGCCTGGATCGGGCCGGGGAGGTGCTGGGCGTGGATTGGCGGCAGGACGACGACCTGGAGTTGCAGCTGGCGCTCCGGCTGCACCGGCTGCGCGCTACGACGTGACGCGCAGGGCGTTCTTGGCGAGCTTGCCGGTGCCGGTCTTGGGAAGCGTTGCGCGCAGCACGATCTCGTCGGGCAGCCACCACTTGGCGACCTTCGGCCTCAGGTGTTCCAGCAGATCGTCGGCGCTGGTGGTGCTGCCTTCGCGCAGGACGACGTGGGCGACGGGGCGTTCGTCCCAGTGCGGGTCGGGCCGGGCGACGACGGCGACCTCGACGACGTCGGGGTGGGCGGCGAGCGCGGTTTCCAGCTCGACGGAGGAGATCCACTCGCCGCCGGACTTGATGAGGTCCTTGATCCGGTCGACGAGCCGCAGGTAGCCGTCGGGGTCGATGGTGGCGAGGTCGCCGGTGCGCAGCCAGCCGTCGTCGGTGAAGCTCTCGGGGGCGTCGACGCGGTAGTAGCCGCCGGCGACCCAGGGTCCGGCGACCTGCAGCTCGCCGACGGCGCGCCCGTCGCGGGGCAGTTCCCGGCCGGTGTCGACGTCGGTGATCCGGACGTTGACCAGCGGCAGCGGCTGGCCCTGCGCCGCGCGGACCGCCACCTGCTCGGCGTCGGTGGCGGTGCGGTGCTGCGTGCGCAGGCCGCCGATGGCGCCGACGGGGCTGATCTCGGTCATGCCCCAGGAGTGGGTGATCGGCACGCCGATGCGCTCGCGGTAGGTCTCGGACAGGGCGGGGGCGACGGCCGAGCCGCCGCCGAGCAGGAAGCGGACCGCGCTGAGGTCGTGGTCGTCGAGCCGGTCGGAGAGGCTCGTCCACACCGTCGGGACCGCGCCGGCGACGGTGACGCGCTCGTCCTGCATCAGCCGCAGCAGGTGGTCCGGGGCGTTCGACGAGCCGGGCAGCACCAGCGAGGCTCCGGCCATCATCGCGCCGTAGGGCAGGCCCCAGGCGTTGGCGTGGAACATCGGGACGATCGGCATCACCACGTCGTCCTCGGCGATGCCGATGAGCCCGGCGGCCAGGGTGCCCAGGCAGTGCAGGACGGTGGAGCGGTGGCTGTAGACGACGCCCTTGGGCGGGCCGGTGGTGCCGGAGGTGTAGCAGAGGCCGGAGGCCCGGTTCTCGTCGGCGAGGGAGAAGCGCTGCTCGAACGATCCGGGGAACGGGTCGGCGCCGGAGATCAGGTCGTCGTAGTCGAGAATGCGCGGGTCGCGCGGGATTTCGGCGTCGCTGCCGTCGGGCAGCACGATCCAGTGCCGCACGCTCGGCATCATGGCGGCGCGCGGCCAGATCCGCTCCAGCAGCGCCCGGTCGACGAACAGCACGTCGTCGGCGGCATGGCCGACGATGTAGTCGAGGTGCTCGGCCGAGAGCCGGGTGTTGATCGAGTGCAGCACCCGCTTGGTCGACGGGACCCCCAGGTACAGCTCCAGGTGCCGGCGGCTGTTCGCGGCGAACGTCCCCACCCGCGCCCCGACCGGCACCCCCAAGGCGTCCAGCGCGGTCGCCAACCGCCGCACGTTGCGGACGACCTCGCGGTACGAAACCCGCTCCACCCCAGCGGTCGTCACGGTCTTGCCCCCGAAAAGCCGCTCAACCCGCTCCACAACATGAGCAATGCTCAAAGGCCACCCCTGCATCAACCCATCCCAGCCACCCCCAGCACCCCCAGCTTCCCCGGGATCCGCGCCACCTTCAACCGCCCAGACACCCCTCGCTCCCCCAGCGCCCGAGTCCCTCCCAACACCGGCCTCCCCGGCTCGAACCGAATCACCCACGCCACAACCCCCTCCACCCGACGAGCCACACCCGCCAACACCAACCGGACCACCCCACGCTAAGCACCCCCAACCCCCACCCGAAGAGAAGAACCACCCACTCTCCCCACACCCCCAGAGGCACAAACCCACACCCGAGCGAGCACCCCGACCCCAACAAACCCCGGGTTCCCGATTTCCAGTGAAATCAGGAACCCAACCAGACCCCGCGCAGGCCTCCCCCCAGACCTCCCCCGAGAACGGCGCCCCAGCGCCATCGATCACCATCCTCCGATCACCGATCGTGACGACAACAGAGCCGGGTGAACGGTGCGGGCGGGTTCGTTCGTCACCAGGGGACAGTTTTAGTCCAAACTGTCCGGACAAAACGGACACCAGGTCGCGACAGTTATGGCTAAAACTGCCCCCCTGGTGACGCCCACGCCCCCGGTGCCCCTCGGTGGCGGTCAAAAACTGCGGTTTTCGTCGGGTCGAATACCGCGGTTTTTGACCGGTCGAAAACCCCGGTATTCGCGGACACGGAGAGTGATCTTGCTGGCGGGTGCGGGCGATTCGGTGCCGCTGAGCGCGGCGTTGCAGGCGTTGCGCAGTCAGCGCGAAACCGACCTCGAACCCGTGCTGCCGGATCGTCGACGCCGGCCACAGCCCCACCTACGAGACGCCGGACACCGTCGCCGAAGCGCTGGTGTCCCTGGAACGCAGGAGTGGCCCCGTCCGAGGGGCGGACGGGGCCACTGATCGCCGGTGGGTCAGGCGTTGACCGGCTGCTTGGCGACGGGTTCCGGGTCGGTGCCGAGGACTTCCTGCTCGATGGCCTCCAGGCTCTTGCCCTTGGTCTCGATGAGACCGCGCTGGACGAACCAGAACGACAGGACCGCCATCAGGGCGAAGAACAGGAACATCGCGCCCGGCCCGGTGATGTCGAGCAGCACCGGGAACACCAGGGCCACGGCCATGTTGAACAGCCAGTTGAACACCAGGCAGATGCCCACGGCCGAACCGCGCATCCGCAGCGGGAACAGCTCGGGCAGCATCACCCACTGCACCGGGCCCCAGGACACCGCGAACGAGGCGATGTAGACCACGATGCTGCCCAGGGTCACCGCCACCAGCAGCGGGCCGTAGGACAGGCCCGCGACGTTGGCGATGCCCAGCGCCAGCATCGACACCAGCATCCCGATGCTGCCGACCGCCAGCAGCGACTTGCGGCCCGCGCGGTCGATGAGCCGCAGCGCGGGCAGCGTCATGAGCACGTTGACCAGGCCGATGCCGACGTTGGCCAGGATCGCGCCGGAGGTGCCGAAACCGAGCGTGGTCAGCAGCGTCGGCGCGTAGTAGATGATCGTGTTGATGCCGATGAAGTTCTGGAAGAACACCAGGCCCAGGCCCAGCAGCACGACGCGGCGCAGCCTCGGGGTCAGCAGCTCGCGCACGCCGACGGCGTTCTCGGCCTCCTTCTCCTTGTCGGCGGCGCGGATCTCGTCGAGCTCTTCCTCGACCTCCTCGGCGCGGACGCCGCGCAGCTTGGTCAGCACCTCGCGGGCCTGGTCGGCGCGCCCGTGCTTGACCAGCCAGCGCGGGCTCTCCGGCTGGAAGTAGATGCCGATGCCCAGCAGCACCGCCGGAACCGCGCCCAGACCCAGCATCCAGCGCCAGTCACCGCTGTCGGCCAGCGCGTAGTCGGTGATGTAGGCGACGAGGATGCCGACGGTCACCAGCAGCTGCATCAGCGAGGTCAGGCCGCCGCGGGACTGCTTCGGCGCCAGCTCCGTCAGGTACAGCGGCACGACCACCGAGGCGATGCCGACTCCGATGCCGATGACGAACCGGAAGGCCACCAGCATCCACGCGGTGGTGGCCAGCATCGCGCCGACGGTGCCCAGGGTGAACACCACCGCGGCCCACAGGATCAGTTTGCGCCGCCCCCACGCGTCGGCGAGGCGACCGGACGCCCCCGCGCCCGCCATCGCACCGACCAGCAGGCCGCTGACCACGAGCCCCTGCTGGAGCGGGGTCAACGGGATGTCCTGCTTGATGAACAGCATGGCACCGGAGATCACACCGGTGTCATAACCCCACAGAATTCCGCCCAGCGCCCCGAATATCCAGATCAGGGCGTTGCGCGTGCGCGAACGCTCCGTCGCGGGGGTGGTTGGCGTCATTGCTCGAAACCCTTCGTCGGACTCAGAAGTGGGGGTGTCCCCGTACGCGAGGGTGGGGAGGTTTTCATGAAAACCTCCCCACCCCGCGGAGATCACCCCGGTTGCGTGCTACCGGGCCGGGGCCACGTGGATCTTGTGGCCGTCTCCGGCGCGGAAGCGGGTGATCGCCTCGTCGTAGTCGGCCAGCGGCAGGGTCGCCGACACCAGCGACTCGACGTCGACCGTGCCGGAGGCGACCAGCTCGATCGCGGGCTGAAAACCCCTGTGCACGGCCATGGAACCGAGGATGTCGATCTCCTCGTGGTAGACCCGGAACGGTGAGAAGCTCGCCCGCGCGTTCGGGTCGGCGACGCCGAACTGCAGGAACGTGCCGCCCTTGCGGACGCGGCCGAGGCCGTCCTCGATGGCCGGGACCGCGCCGGTGGCGTCGATGACCACGTCGTAGCCGTCGGGCTGCTCCAGGGCGTCGGCGTCGGTGGTGGCGCGGTCGGAGGCGTAGGACAGCGCGAAGTCCAGCCGGGAGGCGTTGAGGTCCACTGTGGACACCGAGGCCGCCCCGGCCCGGCGCACCAGCGTCGCCATGAGCAGGCCCATCGTGCCCGCGCCGTAGATGAGGTAGTGCGAGCCGGGCAGTCGCGGCAGCCGGCTCAGCCCGTGGACCGCGCAGGACAGCGGTTCCACCATCGCCCCGGCGGTGTAGGACACCGTCGAGGGCAGCGCGAAGCAGATCCCCGCGGGCACGGCCACCAGCTCGGCCGCCGAACCCGCCTTGCTCACGCCGATGGCGTCCCAGACCGTGCACAGGTTCCCGCGCCCGGCCCGGCACCAGCGGCAGGTACCGCACGGCAGGTTGGGGTCGACCGCGACGCGGTCGCCGACCGCGATCCCGCTGACGCCCTCGCCGAGTTCGACCACCTCACCGGCGAACTCGTGCCCGGGGGTCAGCGGGTAGTCGGTGGGCAGGACCCCGTCGACCAGGTGCAGGTCCGTCCCGCACAGCCCGCTGGCGTGCACCCGCACGAGCACCTGCCCGGCGGCCGGTTCGGGGTCGGCGACGTCCTTGACAACGGCCCGGCCTGGTCCTTCGATCACTACGGCTTGCACGATCACTCATCCCGTCACGCTGGCTCGCACCACCGCCGGGAGATCGCCGAATAGACCGCCCCAGCGCGGTGTGCCGCACAAACTAGTTTTCGGTTAAACGCTTAGGCAAGCGCTTAACCTGATGGTAAATTCCCAGCCGAAAACGGGAACGAGGGAGTCGCGCGTGGCCACGCTCGCAGATGTCGCACGAGTCGCCGGGGTGTCCTCGGCGACGGTGTCCTACGTGCTCAACGGCACCCGGAAGGTCCGGCCGGAGACCGAGCGCGCCGTGCGCGCGGCCGTCGAGGAGGTCGGCTACATCCAGAACACGCTCGCCCGGTCGCTGGCCACGGCGCGCACCCTGTCGATCGGGGTGGCGATCTCCTCGGCGAGCAACCCGTTCTTCACCGAGATCCTGCAGGGCATCGAGGCCGAGGCGGTCGACCGCGGCTACAGCCTGCTGGTCGCCGACCCGCGCGACGACCCCGACCACGAGCTGCGCGTCGTCTCCCACCTGCACCAGCGGCGCATCGACGGGATCGTGCTGGCCCCCTCCCCCGACCCGTCGCGCACGATGCGCTACCTGGCCGACCACGACGTGCCCACCGTGCTCGCCGACCGCGTGCTGCCCGGGGACTACGACCAGGTCAGCACCGACAACACCGAGTCCACGGCCGCGCTGGTCGACCACCTCGCCGAACTGGGCCACCGGCGGATCGGGTTCGTCGCCGGCCTCGCCGGGCTGAGCACCACCGACGAGCGGCTGGCCGGATACCGGGAGGGCTTGCGCCGCAACGACATCGAGGCCGATCCGGATCTGTGCCGGGAGGGCTCCTCGGAGTCCGAGTCGGCGCGGCGGGCCGCGTCCGAGCTGCTCACCGGCCCGAGCCCGGCGACGGCGATCATCGCGGCGAACAACGCCATGACGATCGGCGCCATGCGCGCCGTGCGGGACCTGTCGCTGCGGGTGCCCGAGGACGTGGCGCTGGTGGCCTTCGACGACTTCCCGTGGGCGGACCTGTTCACGCCGAGGCTGACCGCGATCGCCCAGCCCAGCCGCGAGGTCGGCGCCGAGGCGCTGCGGCTGCTGCTGGACAAGCTGGACGATCCCGGTCGCGACCCGGTCGAGGTGCGGCTGGAATCCCGGTTCGTGCACCGGGATTCCTGCGGCTGCCGGACTACTGCTTGAGCCCGGTCCCGTGCACGCCGTGCTTCTCGATCACGGCCAGCTCCGCGTCGGTGAGCTCCGGGAAGCGCAGCGCCTCGACGTTGTGGTCGAGCTGCCACACCGAGCTCGCGCCGATGAGCGCCGAGGTGACCTCCGGGCGGCGCAGCACCCACTGCAGCGCCAGCTGGGCCAGCGACTGACCGCGCTGCTGGGCGAGCTCGTTGAGCGCGGCGGCGCGGGCGCGGTAGGTGTCGTCGATGACGTCGGGCGACAGGAACGCGCTGTTCTCGGCGCGCGCACCGGACGGGACGCCCTGCAGGTACTTGTCGGTGAGCAGGCCCTGGGCCAGCGGTGAGTAGACGACCAGGCCGAAGCCGTCGTCGGCGGCGAGGTCGAGCAGCCCGTTGTTCTCCGGCGTGCGGTCGAACATCGAGTAGCGGGGCTGGTGGACCAGCAGCGGCACCCCGGCCTCGCGCAGCAGCTCGGCGGCGCGGTGGGCGCGGTCGGGCTGGTAGTTGGAGATGCCTACGTAGAGCGCCTTGCCCTGCTGCACCGCGCTGACCAGCGCGCCCACCGTCTCCTCCAGCGGGGTCGACTCGTCGGGGCTGTGGCTGTAGAACACGTCGACGTAGTCGGTGCCGAGGTCGCGCAGGCTGTGGTCCAGCGAGGACAGCAGCGACTTGCGGGAGCCGCCCTTCTGGTACGGGCCGGGCCCGATGGGGTTGCCCGCCTTGGTGGACAGGATCAGCTCGTCCCGGTAGGGGGCGAGGTCCTTGGCGAGCACCTTGCCGAAGAACTTCTGCGCGGCGCGGTGCGGCGGGCCGTAGCGGTCGGCGTTGTCGAAGTGCGTGATGCCCAGGTCGAAGGCGTGCAGCACGATCTCGCGCTGGGTCTCGTAGGCGTAGTCGGTGCCGAACTTCTGCCACAGGCCGAAAGAGAACGCGGGCAGGTCCAGCCCGGAGGCGCCCGCGCGGCGGTACTGCATGGTCTCGTAGCGGTCGTCGGCCGCCGCGTAGGTCTTCTCGAACGCCCCGTGGCCCATCGGTTCCCATTCCTCCGCTCTGCCGGATTTCCGGCCGGATCGGTCCGGCCGCCGTGGGGTCATGCAACCACTTCGCACGGCTCGGGGCAGCCGTTCGTCTCGGGTCTCACAACCGGCGGGCGCTTCGGCGGAGCAGGGCGTTCACATTTTTCGGGTCAGGGTGCGGGAAAGGCGAGCATCCGGTCGTCGGTCGGCGCGGGATCGCCGCGACCGTCGGTGTTGCTGGTCAGCACCCGCAGCGTCCCGTCGGGGGCGACGGCGACGTCGCGCAACCGGCCGTGCTCGCCGACGAAGTGCTCGGTGGAGGTGCCGAGGTCGCGCAGCGGGACCTCGCGGAGGCGTTCGCCGCGCAGGTTCGCCAGGTAGAGCGACTCGCCGCGCACCGCGATGCCGCTGGGGCTGGCCTCGTCGGTGGGCCACTGCTGCACCGGGTCGGTCAGGCCCGGCGCGCCGCCGATGCCTTCGACGGTGGGCCAGCCGTAGTTCGCACCGGGCCGGATGATGTTGAGCTCGTCCCAGGTGTTCTGCCCGAACTCGGAGGCGTAGAGCGTGCCGTCGGGTCCCCAGGCGAGGCCTTGGACGTTGCGGTGGCCGTAGCTGAGCACCAGCGATCCGGGGAACGGGTTGTCGGGCGGGACGCCGCCGTCGGGCGTCATGCGCAGGATCTTGCCGCCGAGGGAGGACAGGTCCTGGGACGAGGCGCTGTCACCGGCGTCGCCGACGGCGGCGTGCAGCATCCCGTCGGGGCCGAAGGCGATCCGCCCGCCGTCGTGGCGGCTCGCCGCCGGGAGCCGGTCGAGGAGGGTGCGCCCGGGCCCCAGCTGGAACGATCCGGGCGCGCCGAGCAGCGGGTAGCGCTGGATGCGGTTGCCGTCCGCGCCGGTGGAGTAGGCGTAGAGGTGCCCGTCGCGCAGCGCCAGCCCGAGCAGCCCGCTCTCCCCCGAGGCCACCACACCAGGAATCACCCCGACCTCGCGGACCCGCCCACCCGGGTCGACCTCGACGATCCGCCCGGTGTCCCGCTCACTGATGATCGGCGTGCCACCGGCGAACACCACCGACCACGGCGTGGTCAGCCCTTCGACCGCAGCGGGCTCGACCGCACGCGCCGGCGCCGGTTCACCCGCACACCCGGCCGCGATGACCAG
Organism: Saccharopolyspora flava; assembly: GCF_900116135.1. GTDB lineage: Bacteria > Actinomycetota > Actinomycetes > Mycobacteriales > Pseudonocardiaceae > Saccharopolyspora > Saccharopolyspora flava. Next base: position 123,256 of record NZ_FOZX01000007.1, on the reverse strand, counting down.
CAGCACGAGAACGACTGCCGAGAGCCGTGAACGCATCCCCACTCCCTACCTCCGACCCCCGTCCGATTCCTCCCGTTCCTCACGGTAGTACCTGAGACGTGATCTCGGATGGTGCGGTTGGGGGACAGTTTTCATGAAAACCTCCCGTCCCCCGGAGAACGACAGTTTTCATGAAAACTGTCATCCCCCCGACACCGAGAGTCTCCGAGAACACGTCTCTCACCTCGGAAGACGACGGTTCTCACCCGAATGTCCCCGGTTCCGGGGTGGGGGAAGTTTTCATGAAAACTTCCCCCACCCCGAGCACCCGAGAGATCACCGAGGACGACGGCGAGAAACGACGAGCAGCCGCCGTCGGAGCACTCGCCGTCGAGTCGAGAGTGGTCGAGGCTGTGGGAGGGGTGGGGGGTTGCGGGCGGCGGTGGCGCTGCGGAGGGGACAGTTTTTCCTCTAATCACCCATGATCAATGACTGTTTTGTCCGGTTAATTCGAGGAAAAGCTGTCCCCTGGTGACTCACGCGCGCCCCGCATCGACCTCCTCAACGCACGAACCCGGGCACGCGAGCTCGCGGGTGCGAGATCGGGAGCTCGAGATCGGGGACGCGAGCTCGGGAGCGCAAGACCCCGGGGGACGAGGTCTGGAGCTCGCCCTCGGGAGCGCGAGGTTGGGGTGGGTTAGGTGCGTTGGAGGAGGGTTTCGGCGCGTAGGGCTAGTTCCATGTCGAGGCGGTCTTCGGGGTCGTTGAGGCGGTCTCCGAAGAGCTGTTCCAGCTTGTTCATGCGGTAGCGGACGGTTTGGGGGTGGATGCCGAGGCGTTCGGCGAGTTCCCGGGCGCTGCCGCGGGATTGCAGCCAGACCAGGAGGGTTTCGCTGAGGCGGGCGCGTTGCTTGACCGTGAGCTCGTCGAGCGGGGCCAGGCAGCGGGCGCCGATCTGGCTGACCAGGAACTCGTCGCTGAGCAGCCACAGCGTGGTGAGGTGGTCGGCGCAACGGGTCAGCGCGCGGTTCGGGAGCACGCCGCGCTGCACCAGGTCGATGGCGTGCCGCGCCCAGCGCAGCGACCGGGCCGCGTCGCCGATCCGGACTTTGGGGGCCATCGCGGCGCGCCGGCCGCCGAGCTCGGTGATCAGGCGCGCCGGGTCGCGCGGCTCGCCGGGGATCAGCAGACAGGGTGTGGCGCCTTCGAGGTTGACCAGCACGTCGTCGTCCAGCCGCGGGTCGTCCGGGTCGTCGGAGACCGGCTCCAGGGCGACCAGGGTGACCCACTCCGGCACGTCCCAGCGGGCGCTGTCGGCGAGGTCGCCGATCGACTGCGGCGAGGCCGGCGGCTCGGCCAGCAGCAGTTCCAGCAGCCGCCGCCTGCGGCGGGTCAGGGTGCCCACGGCGCGCTCCTGGGCGGTGGAGTAGCCCTCGAACGACAGCTTCGACAGGTCGTCGACGTAGGCGAAGATCGCCTCGGCGCACAGGCACATCAGGTCCACCTGCACGTCGAGCTTCTTGCCGAACTCGGCGAAGTGCCGCCACGCGACGCGCCCGCCCACCCGGTAGGCGGTCTGCAGGCTCTGCAGACCGCGCCCGGCGGCGAACTCCAGCTTGCCCATCAGCCGGAAGTACTCCGACCAGTCGTCGGCGCCGTCCTCCTCTTCCCGGATGTTGTTGAGCGGCTGCAGGATCGCCTGCTCGATGCCGCGGGTGAAGTACACCCCGAAGGCGGTGTCGAGCGGCTGGGCGTACTCGGGCACGACGCTCTGAATCTCGCGGACGATCGCCTTGGCCAGCGGGGTGACGTAAGGCCGGAACCCGTCGGCGATCTCCTTGGGCAGCGCGGTGAACAACTGCCTGGCGCAACCGTTCTCGGGACCGGAGGCTCCTCTGTCGCTGTGCGGCGCGGTGATCCGGCGTCGGGGATCGGTTCGCCGGCCGGCGCCGCCGAACCCGCGCGGCCCTCCTTCGCGCACCGCTCCGCCTCCGACGTCGATCGCCATCATCTCCCCCAGTTCGTGTTTCATCGGGGACAACGCGCGCCTTTTCGGCAACGCGATTGCAATCACGAGAACATAGGGACGGCGCCGGGGACGTGTCAACGCACTTCGGACTGATTCCGCGCGCGCACATCGAGGTTTCGGCTATTCGGGTGGTGATTCTTCCGGCGAGTGCTAAATTCTCGAATCCCGTTTGTGCCGCGAGTGATAAAACCCGCTCCCACCGGCGCCGCTCACCCGGCCGCCGGTCCAGTGAACCAGCGTGACCAGGGATTTGCGAAGAGGTTTCACATCACCATCTTTCCCAGTTTTGCCCCACATCGCCCCGAAAAAGACTTTTCGACATGCCGATTCCGCGCAGAAACGCGTTTTTTCAACGCCCCGAATTCAGCCCGAGCGCGGTCGCCAGGACCGGCCACGACTCGCGCAGTTCCCGTTGCCAGTAGGGCCAATCGTGCGTTCCCCTGCCGTAGAAGTGCGCGGTGACCGCAATTCCCTCCGCGGTGAGCCGATCGGTGAAGCTCTTCGACGTCGCCAGCGAGGCCGGTTCCAGCGGATCGGCCTGCCCCGGCGGGTCCAGCGGACCGGTCGTCCCGTTGCCTGCGGAGACGTAGAGCCCGACGCCGCGCAGCCGCTCCACGTGGTCGAAGGGGTTGTGGTCCGACCAGATCCGGTGCTGCAGCAGCTCATCGCCCCACAACCCGAGCGGGTCGAGCCCCTCCCGCACCAGCAGTCCCTTGATGACCGCCGGAGTTCCCGGGAACAGCGTGTTCGGGATGCCGCTGAACGACGCCGCCGCGCCGAACATCCCGGGATGCCGGGCCGCGTAGGCCAGCGCCCCGTACCCGCCGATCGACACCCCCGCCACGGCCCGGGACGTCCCGGCGCCGTAGCCGCGTTCGAGGATCTGGCGGAGTTCGGTGAGGTGGAAGGTCTCCCAGTCCGGTGGCCCGCCCGCACCGCCGTTCCACCAGTCCGAGTACATCCCGGCAGGCCCGCCGCTGGGCATCACCACCAGCACGTCCTCCTCGGCGGTGAACTCCTCCACGTCGGTGAACCACGTCCAGGACTGGTAGTCGGCGGTCTCGCAGCAGCCGTGCAGCAGGTACAGCACCGGCCAGGTCCGGCCGGGTTGCGCCGCGCGGTGCGCGGGCAGCAGCAGCCGGACCATCGCGGTGCCGCCGAGGGCCGGTGAGGCGATCTCCAGGTCGACCGCCCGGCCGCCCACCGGGGTCTCCCGCACCACCCGCGCACCGTCGTCGGCGGTGACGCCGGGAGCGGCCCGCACCGGTGCCGACAGCGCGGGCAGCAGCAGGACCACGGCGGCGAGCAACCGCAGGAACCGGCTCACAGCGGGATGTTCCCGTGCTTCTTGGCCGGCAGGCTCCGGCGCTTGGTGCGCAGCACCCGCAGCGCCCGCGCCACCTGGTGACGGGTCCGCGAGGGCTGCACCACCATGTCCACGTGCCCGCGCTCGGCCGCCCGGTACGGGGTCGCGAAGGCCTCGGCGTACTCGGCGGTGAGCCGGGCGTGCAGCTCGGCGCGCTGCGACTCCTCGGTCTCGGCGAGGCGCTTGCGGTGCAGGATCGCCGCCGCGCCGGGCGCTCCCATGACGGCGATCTCCGCGGTGGGCCAGGCGATGTTGACGTCGGCTCCCAGGTGCTTGGAGCCCATCACCGCGTACCCGCCGCCGTAGGCCTTGCGCACCACCACCGTCACCTTCGGCACGGTGGCCTCGGCGTAGGCGTAGATGAGCTTGGCGCCGCGCCGGATGATGCCGCCGCGCTCCTGCGCCACGCTGGGCAGGTAGCCGGGCACGTCGGCGAGGGTGAGCAGCGGGACGTTGAAGGCGTCGCAGAACCGCACGAACCGCGCCGCCTTCTCCGAGGCGTCGATGTCGATCACCCCGGCCAGGTGCTGCGGCTGGTTGGCGACCACGCCGACGGTGTGCCCCTCGATCCGGGCGAACGCGCAGATCATGTTGGGCGCGAACCGGTCGTGGACCTCCAGGAACTCGCCGCCGTCCACCAGGCGCTCGATCACCTCGTACATGTCGTAGCCCTGGTTCTCCGAGTCCGGCACGATGCCGTCGAGCTCCTCCTGCCGGTCGACGGGCTCCTCCGGCTCGTAGACCGGGGGTTGCTCCAGGTTGTTGGCAGGCAGGTAGCCGAGCAGCGCCCGCACCCAGGAGAACGCGTCGGCCTCGTCGGGGGCCACGTAGTGGGCGTTGCCCGACACCGACCCGTTGGTGGCGGGCCCGCCCAGCTCGGCGACGTCCGGTCGCTCACCGGAGACGGCCTGGACCACGTCGGGCCCGGTGACGAACATGTGCGAGGTGCCCTCCACCATGACGGTGAAGTCGGTGATCGCCGGGGAGTACACCGCGCCTCCCGCGCACGGTCCGGTGATCATCGACAGCTGCGGCACCACCCCCGAGGCGTGGGTGTTGAGCCTGCCCAGCTCGGCGTAGTAGGCCAGCGACTCCACGCCCTCCTGGATGCGGGCGCCGCCGGAGTCGTTGATGCCCACGACCGGGCAGCCGATGTCCATCGCCAGCTCCATCACCTTGAGCACCTTGCGCCCGAAGGTCTCCCCCATGCTGCCGCCGAACACGGTGAAGTCCTGCGAGAACACGCACACCGGCCGGCCGTCGACGGTGCCGTGCCCGGTGACCACGCCGTCGCCGTAGGGCCGGTGGGCGTCCATCCCGAAGTCGGTGCAACGGTGCCGGGCGAACTCGTCGAGCTCGACGAACGACCCGGCGTCGAGCAGCTCGTCGATGCGCTCGCGGGCGGTGAGCTTGCCCTTGGCGTGCTGGCGGTCCCGAGCGCGCTTCTCGGCGACCCTGGTGACCTCCTCGTGGCGGGCGTTGAGGTCGCCTAGCCGATCCGCGGTGGTCGTGCGATCGAGCATGCCAGTTCTCCTTCCAGGTGGTCGGCGATCACCGAGACGTGCGGCGGGTCGATCATCGAGACGTGGTCGCCGGGCACCCGCACGATCCGCAGGTCCGAGCAGAACTCGTCCCAGCCCAGCGACTCGTCGGTGCGCAGGTAGCGCGGGTCCAGCGAGGTCGTCAGCGGGTGCGGTTCGCTGGAGCGCAGCAGCAGCACCCGGCCCGGGTAGGGCCGCGGCCGGTACCGCTCGGCGATGCGGGCGTCGACGTAGGAGGTGTACTGGTGGTGCAGCACCGCCTCGCCCATGTCCGGGACGCGGTCGGCGATGCGGTCCATGACGAACCGGATCTGCTCGTCCTCCGGCAACCCGGCCAGGTCCTCGACGCCGAGGCCCAGGCTGGTGGCGTAGGTCTGCTCGACGTAGTCGAGGAACCGGCCGTAGCGGTTCAGCAGCAGGTCCTGCTGCTGGGATTCCGGTGCGGGCAGCGGCAGGATCGAGTCGATCATGGCCACCAGGTCGACCGGCTCGCCGAGCTCGGTGAGCTGCCGGGCGACCTCGTAGGCCAGGCACCCGCCGAAGGACCAGCCGGCGAGCCGGTACGGCCCGCTGCCCTGGATCTCGCGGAGCAGCCCGATGTAGCGGCCTGCGCTGTCCTCGACCGACCGCGCGTCGTCGAAGCGCTCGAAGCCGTAGCAGGGCTGATCGCCGGGCAGCAGGTCCACCAGCGGCCGGTACACGCCGGTCGAGCCGCCCGCCGGGTGGAACAGGAACAGCGGTGCCCGCTCCCCGCGATCGCGCAGCGCCAGCACCGGTTCGGCGGTGTCGAACCAGGGCCGCAGCAGGTCGGCCATGCGCGCGATCGTGGGGCGGGCGAACAGCTCCGCCCGCCCGGGCGCGTCCGGGAAGCGCTCGGTGATCCGGCGGTGCACCCGCTCGGCCCGGTCCTCGTCGCCGCCCAGGGCGTGGAAGTCGTCGTGCACGTCGAGGACCTCGACGTCCAGGACTTCCCGCCACAGCGCGGCGATCCAGCGCTCCACCTGCTCGCGGGGTTCGAGCACCTGCCGCCCGCCGCCGATCTCGACCGGCTGCAGGCCGAGTTCGGCGGCGACGTGGGCGGCGACCTCCTCCAGGCTGGCGCCCCGCAGCAGCATCGGGATCGGGACGGTCATGCCGAAGTCGCGCTCGAAGGCGGTGCGGGCCCGCATGGCCATCAGCGAGTCGAGCCCGAGCCGGGTCAGCGGCGCGGTCGTGTCGAAGGACGCCGGATCGAGCCCGGTCAGGCCGCTGATCCGGGACACCAGCGCGGCCAGGATCGCCCGGTGGGCCTGCGCGGGTTCGGCCGCGCGCAACGCCTCGACGTCCGGCCCGTCGCCCTCGGCTCCGGTCCGGTCGGTCTCCTCGGCCAGCGCGGCGAACAGGGGGCGGCGCGCCAGTTCCGGGAACAGCTCCAGGGTCGCGGCCGCGTCCAGGCGGGTCACGCCGGTGGCGGCGCGTCCGGAGGCCAGCACGGCTTCGAGGGCTTCCAGGCCCTCGCCGGGGGTGAGCGGGCGCAGCACCGCGTTGTCGCGGCCGACGGCGCCGCCGAGCTCGTCCCACGGTCCCCACTGGATCGTCGCCGCGGGCAGTCCTCGGCCGCGGCGCCACCGCACGAACGCGTCGAGCCAGGCGTTGGCGGTGGCGTAGGCGGTCTGGCCGGGTGAGCCGAGAAGCGCCGCGGCGGAGGAGAACACCAGCCACCAGTCCAGGTCGAGCCCGGCGGTGGCCTCGTGCAGCCTGCGCGCGCCGTCGACCTTCGGCCGCCACACCCGCTCCACGTCGGCCTCGGTGAGGGTGCTGACCGTGGCGTCGGCGAGGACACCGGCCGCGTGCAGCACCCCGCGCACCGGCACGCCGCCGGCGCCCGCCTCGCGGATCAGCTCCTCGGCGGTGCCGTTCTCGGCGATGTCGCCGAGCACCACCCGCACCTGGGTGCCGCGGCCGCGCAGCTCGTCGAGCACCTGCGAGGCCGGGCCGGAGGGCGCGCTGCGCCCGCACAGCACGATCCGCGTCGCACCGCGCTCGGCCAGCCACCGCGCCACCAGCAGGCCCAGCCCGCCGAGACCGCCGGTGAGGACGTAGGCGCCGTCGCGGACCACCGGGACATCGGGGCGCTCGGGGATCTCGACGCGTTCCAGGCGCGCGGCGAAGCGGGCGCCCTCGCGCCAGGCGACCTCGTCGTCGGCGGCCGAGGCGGCCAGTTCGGCGGCCAGCGCGCCGGGGCTGGCCGAGTCCAGGTCGAGGTGGGTGACCCGCAGCTCGGGGTGCTCGAACGCCAGCACCCGCACCAGGCCGCGCAGGAACGCCAGACCCGCAGCGCCGGGGTCGTCCCCGACCGCGACCGAGTCGCGGGTGACCAGCCACAACCGGCCGTCGGCCGCGGTGAGCCCGTTGGCGGCCTCGACGGCGGTGCGCAGCAGCCACCGGGCGTTGCCGGGTTCGTCGTAGCGCTCAGGCGCGCCGGTCACGAGCACAACGCCGTCGCAGCCCGCCTTCCAGCGCCCCAGCTCGCCGATGTCCGATGTGGACAGCACGACCGGTTCCTCCCCGGCTTCGACGAGGTCGGCGGCGGCGCGGCCGACCTCCGGCGCGGCCGGTCCGTCGGCGAGCAGCAGCCACCTGCGGCGCGGGCGCTCGGCCGGTGCGCAGTCGGCGCGGTGCCAGCGGAGCTCGAAGGTCTTGTCCGCCAGCGGAACCGGCATCGGCGCCCGCAGGCGACGCAGGTAGACCTCGGCCATCTCGACGAGGACGCGGCCGGACCCGTCGACCAGCTGCACGGTGCCGACCAGGCCGTCGCCGTGCTCGTCGGCGGGGTCGAGGACGGCGTCGCAGCGCACCCCCTCCGCCGGGTCGCCGAAGACCCGCACCGAGCCCAGCGACATCGGCAGGTGCAGGCCCGGATCCTCGGCCACCCGCTCGGCCGCCGCCGCGGCCAGGGCGTGCAGGCAGGAGTCGGCCAGCGCCGGGTGCAGCACGTGGTGCCTGCTGCGCGGGGCCGCGGCCGGGAGCGCGATGCCCGCCGAGGCGCGGTCGTTCCCGGCTCGCGCGGTGCGCAGGCCGCGGAACGCGGGCCCGTAGTGCTGGCCGAGCTCGGCGAGCTCGCGGTAGACCTCGACGGGGCGTCCGCCGGTGAGCTCGCCCAGCGGCTCCGGTCCGGGCCGGCCGGGGTGTTCGGCCCGGACCGTCGCCACCGCGTGCCGCACCCAGCGTCCGGCGGCGGAGCGGGCGTGCACGGCGACCTGGGCGGTGTCGTCGCCGGTCGTGCGCAGCGAGGTGTGCACGGTGGTGCCCGCGGCGAGCGGAAGTGGTTGGCGCAGTTCGAGATCCCGCACCCGCACCGGCCGGTCCGGCCCGAACGCGACCGCCGCCGCCGACAGCGCGGCGTCGAGGTAGCCGGTGGCCGGCAGCACCGGCACGCCCTGCACGACGTGGTCGGCCAGCCACGGCTGGGCGTCGGTGCCGACCTCCCCGCGCCAGACGTGCAGGTCGGCGTCGGGGACCTCGACGTGCGTGCCCAGCACCGGGTGCTCCCCCGACGTCGTGCGGCGGCGGGGTCGCACCCAGTGCCGCTGGTGCTCCCAGGCCGGTCCGGGCAGGTCGACCACCGGGCCGCGCGGGTAGCGGGTGCGCAGCGCTGTCTCGTGGCCGGCGACGTGCAGCCCGGCCATCGCCGCGAGCAGGCTCCGCTGGTCGTCGGCGTCGCGGAGCAGCGTCGGCAGCGCGGTGACCCGGTCGGCGCCGACGGCCGCGGCGGTGCCCTCGACGGCGAAGCGGGCCAGCGGGTGCGGGGAGATCTCCAGGAAGGTGCGGTGCCCGTCGGCCATCGCGGCGGCCAGCGCCTGGGTGAAGCGCACGGGGCGGCGCAGGTTCGCCGCCCAGTAGTGCTCGTCGAACTCCGGCACCCGCGTCGGGTCGTCGAGAACGCTGCTGTAGCAGCGGATCTCGGGTTTGGCCGGGGTGAGCTCGCCCAGGCGGGCGCGGAACTCGTCGAGGATCGGGTCGACCGCCGCCGAGTGCCCGGCGCCGCCGACGTCGAGCGCCCGGGCCATCCTGCCGCGGGCTTCGACGCGGGCCACCAGGGCCTCGACCTGGGCGGCGTCGCCGGTGACGGTGCACTGGGTCGGCGAGGTGTGCACGGCGATCGACACGTCGGGGTGGTCGGCGGCGAGCTCGGCGAACTCGGTCTCGGAGAGCTCGACGGCGGCCATCCGCCCGGCCCCGCCCGCGTCCAGGCCCGCGAGCAGGCGGGAGCGGGTGACCATCACCCGCAGGCCATCGGCGAACGGCAGCGCACCGGCGACCACGGCCGCCGCGACCTCGCCCATCGAGTGCCCCACGATCGCGTCGGGCTCCACCCCGTGAGCGCGCCAGGTCGCCGCGAGCGCGATCTGCACGGCGAACAGGACCTGCTGCCGCGCGGCGAGATCCGGTTCTTCCGCGTCCCCGCGCAGCACCTCGCGCAGCGAGAACCCGGTCTCCTGGGCGAACATCGGCTCCAGGTCGTCGACGACGGACCGGAATCGGGGTTCGGTCTCCAGCAGCCGCCCGCCCATGCCCTTCCACTGCGAGCCGTACCCGGAGAACACGAAAACCAGCCCGGTTCCGGCTGTTTCGCCGACGTGCACGCCGTCTCCGGCCAATCCGCGCAGCTTCTCGGCCAGCTCCTCGCGGTCACCGGCCACGACGGCGGCGCGGTGCGGGTGGTGGTCGCGGCGGGTGACCAGCGCGGCGGCCACGTCACCGAGCGGGGTCTCGCCGAGGTCGTCGGCGAGGTCGGCGGCGCGCCGGCGCAGCGCGGACTCGCTGCGGGCCGACAGCGCGAACACGTGCGGGACCGCCTCGTCGGGCTCGGGTTCCGGTTCGGGCTCGGGCCACTCCTCCAGCACGACGTGGGCGTTGGTGCCGCCGAAGCCGAACGCGGACACGCCCGCGCGGGCGATCCCCGAGTAGCGCGGCCACGCCGCGCCGGTACCCGCGATGCGCAGCCGCGCGGCGTCGAAGTCGATGTGCGGGCTCGGTTCGGCGGCGTGCAGGCTCGCCGGGATGCGCCCGTGCCGCATCGCCAGGACCACCTTGATCAGCCCGACCAGTCCGGCCGCGCCCTCCAGGTGCCCCAGGTTGCTCTTCACCGACCCCACCAGCAGCGGTCGCCGCTCGGCGCGCGATTCGCCCAGGACCTCGCCGAGCGCTTCCGCCTCGATGGGGTCGCCCAGGGGCGTGCCGGTGCCGTGGGCCTCGACGTAGTCCACGACGGCCGGGTCGAGGTCGGCGGCGGCGTAGGCGTCGCGCAGCAGCGCCCGCTGCGCCTCCGGGTTCGGGGCCACCAGCCCGTTGGAGCGCCCGTCGGAGTTGGTGGCCGTGCCGAGCACCAGCGACAGCACCCGATCGCCGTCCCGGCGGGCATCCGACAGCCGCTTGAGCAGCACGACCCCGCAGCCCTCGCCGCGGACGATGCCGTCGGCGGAGGCGGAGAACGGTGCGCAGCGGCCCTCGGCGGAGAGCACGCCCGCGCGGTGGAAGTTCGCGGTGATGCCGGGCGAGAGCATCAGGTTCACCCCGCCCACCACGGCCAGGTCCGACTCGCCGTCGCGCAGGCTCGCCGCCGCCTGGTGCACGGCCACCAGCGACGACGAGCACGCCGAGTCCGTGGTAAGGCTCGGTCCGCGCAGGTCCAGCAGGTACGACAGGCGGTTGGCGGCGATCGCCGCGGCCGCCCCGGTGCCGGTCCAGGCGTCGACGGTGTCGAGCTCGCTCATCGTCAGCGACCCGTACTCGGTCGAGGACAGGCCGACGAACACGCCGGTGCGGCTGCCGCGCAGCTCCTGCGGCGGGATGCCCGCGTGCTCCAGCGCCTGCCAGGTCACCTCCAGCAGCAGCCGCTGCTGCGGGTCCATCGCCGCGGCCTCCACGGGGGTGATGCCGAAGAACGCGGCGTCGAAACCCGCGACGTCGTCGAGGAATCCGCCGCGCGCAGGCAGGTCGTGCCAGTCCTCGCGCGGGGCGAAGTCGGCCCACCGGCCCTCGGGCAGCTCGCGGATCGCGTCGGCCCCGTCGTCGAGCAGCCGCCAGAACCGCTCGGGCGAGTTCACCCCGCCCGGCAGGCGGCAGCCCAGGCCCACGATCGCGATCGGCTCGTCCCGCCGGACGCGGGGGCGCGGGATGTCGACCTCCTCGCCGCCGGAGAGCCGGGCGGCGAGCGCGGTGATCGTCGGGTTCTGCCACACCAGGGTCGGCGACAGCCGCCTGCCGAGCCGCTCCCCCAGCTCGGCGGCCAGCGCGACCGCGTCCCGGGAGGACAGGCCGAACTCGTGCAGCGGCCGGTCGGGGTCGACCCGCTGCAGGCCGGCGGTGGCGGCGACCCGGTCGGTCAGCCACCGCCGGATCTCGGTCTCGCTCATCGCGTCGCTCATCAGGCGCTCCCTCGCAGGGTTCCGGTGAGGTAGTGCTGTCGCGCCGCCGAGCGCGAGATCTTGCCGCTGGTGGTGCGGGGCACCTCGCCGGGCCCGAGCACCACCAGCTCGTGCACGGCGAGCCCGTGCCGCCCGGCGACCGCGCCGCGCACCGCCTGGCCGAGCTCGTCGAGGTCCACCTCGTCCTCGGCGAGGTGGCTGGCGCGCTCCACGGCCACCACGGCGGCCTCGCCGTCGTCGGTGGGCACCGCGAACGCCGCCGCCGAGTGCTTGCGCACGGCCGGGTGCGCCTGCTCGACGGTCTCCTCCACGTCCTGCGGGTAGTGGTTGCGGCCGTCGACGATGATCAGGTCCTTGATCCGGCCGGTCACGTACAGCTCGCCGCCGTGGATGACGCCGAGGTCGCCGGTGCGCAGCCAGTGCCCGGTGCCGTCGGGGACGAACGTGCACGCGGATTCCTGCGGTTTGCCCCAGTAGCCGTGCGCGACGTTCTCGCCGCGCACCCAGATCTCGCCGACCTGGTCCGGGGGCAGGTCCTGCTCGGTGTGCTGGTCGACGATGCGCACCAGCTGGTCCACCGGGTGCCCGGCCGAGACCAGCGCGCTGGTGTCCGGGCCCTCGGCGGGTTCGGCGCGTCCGGCGGCGAGGGCTTCGCGGTCGAGCTCGACGCGGCGCGGCGCCGCCCCGGCGGGGCTGGCGGAGACGAGCACGGTGGCCTCGGCCAGGCCGTAGGAGCTGCGATGGGCCTTGCGGGGCAGGCCGCACTCGGCGAAGGCGGTGTGGAAGCGGTCGATCGCGGCCGGTTGCACCGGTTCGCTGCCGTCGATGAGCGCGCGCACGTGGTCCAGCCGCAGCCGCACCTTGTCCTCCTCGGCCACGCGCGCGGCGCAGAAGGCGTAGGCGAAGTTCGGCGCGGCGGTGATCGCGCCCGGGTTCGCCGACAGCGCCCGCAACCAGCGCACGGGTTTTTCGAGGAACGCCACGGGGTCGATGAGCACCGTGCGGGTTCCGGCGACCAGGGGCGCGGCCAGCGCCAGCATCAGCCCCATGTCGTGGAACAGCGGCAGCCAGCTCACCGTCGGGGTGCGGCCGGGGTCGGCCTCGTAGGCCGACATGGCCTGGGCCGCGTTGGCGACCACGTTGCGGTGGGTGATCATGACGCCGGAGGGCGCCTTCGTCGAGCCCGAGGTGTACTGCAGGTACGCAACCTCGTCGGGGTCCTGGGCCACCGGCTCGTGCTCGGCGTCGGGCACCTCGTCCACGGCGAGCACCTCGACGCCCTCGATCCCGCGCTCGACCAGGAAATCACCGACCACGTCGAGCTTGTCGGCGACGGTGAGCACCACGCTGGGCGCGCAGTCGGCGAGCACGCCGGCGAGCCGGTCGGCGTGGCCGGGCAGGTCCGGGGCGAACAGCGGCACGGCGATCAGCCCCGCGCGGCAGGCCCCGTGGAAAGCCACGAGGTAGTCGGCGCGCTGCGGCACCAGGATCGCCGCCCGGTCCCCGTCCAGCGCGACCCGGCGCAGCGCGACCGCGACCGAGCCCGCCCTGCGGTCGAGGTCGGACCAGGTCAGCGACACGGCCAGGCCGTCCGGATTCTCGGTGAAGTCGAGGTGGGTGACGGCCAGTCGGTCCCCGCGGTCCCGGCCGCACCGGGACAGCAGCGCGGACAGCGTCTCCCCTTCGACTTCGGGAAGCCACGAATCCGCGGCGTTGGAAATCTCGGCGGCGGTCGCTCGCATGGTTCTCCCAACAATCGTGCGGAACGCGTTTCCGGGCGCGTTCGGTCCCGGACGCGATTCGGCGGAGTGCGATTCCGGCGGCGGGGAATTCCCGCGCCTGTGTCAGTCGGCGACGAGTTCAGCGGTGCGCGATCGGAAGCAGACGAAGGTCACCACCGCCGCCAGCAGTTCCACGATCGCGGCGGTGATCAGCCCGGCGGTGAACCCGGACGCCAGCGCGTGCGGAGCGGGCGTTCCCCCGGCCAGTTCGGCGTTCTGGCGAACGGTGAGCACCAGCCCGATCAGCGCCACGCCCAGCGCGCTGGAGAGCTCGCGGGAGGCCGTGAGCACGCCGGAGGCGATGCCCGCGTCCCGGGCGGCGACGACTTCCAGCGAGAACGACGTCAGCGGGGTCGTCAGCGCCGAGCCCGCGCCGATGAGCAGCAGGCCCGGGATCCGGGGCGGCACGGCCGGGATGTGGTTGATCACCGCGATCGCCACCAGCCCCGCGCTGACCAGGATCAGCCCGGCCAGCACGGTGTAGCGGGGTCCCCACCGCTCGACGGCGGGCGCCACCAGCGGGGTCGCGCCGACGATGGCGACGGCGACCAGCACCAGCGGCAGCCCGGCCTCGGTGGGGGTCAGCGCCAGCGACTCCTGGTGCAGCAGCGGCGTGAAGAAGAAGACGCCGCTGACCCCCAGCCCCCAGAGCAGCTGCACCGACACCCCGCCGAGGAAGGCCCGCTCGGCCACCAGCGCCCGGGGCAGCAGCGGGTTCGGCGAGCGGCGCTGCACCAGCGCGAACCCGGCCAGCGACACCGCGCCCAGCCCGGCCAGGACGAACCGGCCCGCCGGGCCCGGGGTGTCCTCGCCGGTGCCGACCAGCGCCATCAGGAACAGCAGCATCGCGGCGGTCACCAGGAGCATCCCCCGCACGTCCACCCGGCCCGGTGCGGAGCGCCCGGTGACCACGGCCGCGGCGGGTGTCAGGGCGGCCGCGGCGATCGCGAAGGGCACGTTGCTGAAGAAGATCCAGCTCCAGTGCAGGTGCTCGCTGAGCAGGCCGCCGGTGGCCGGGCCGACCGCGATCGCCACGGCCAGCGCCGCGGTCCAGATGCCCGCGCCGATCGCGCGTCCGCGCACGTCGAGGTTGGTGCGCAGCAGGCTCAGCGTCGCGGGCACCAGCACCGCCGCGGCGCAGCCCTGCACCACCCGGGCGGCGATGAGGGTGACCGCGTCGCGGGCGAAACCGCCTGCCAGCGCGGCGGTTCCGAACACCAGCAGCCCCAGCAGCAGGGTTCGGCGCTGCCCCCACCGGTCCACCAGGTTCCCGGCGACCAGCAGCAGCCCGGCGAAGGGCAGGATGTAGCCGAGGCTGATCCACTGCAGCTCGGTGAGCCCCAGCGCCAGCTCGCGGCCGATGGAGGGCACCGCCGCGGCGACGATGTTGTTGTCCAGCGTGGTGACGAACGCGACCAGGGCGATGATCACCAGCGTCGGCACCGCCGCGCCCCGGGGCTGCGCGAGGCCGACGGGGCCGGTGGTCCTGCCGGGCAGCACGGCTCAGCCCTCCGGGTTCTCGTGCTCGGCCAGCGCGGCGTCGTCCTCGGCGCCGAACTGGTCCTCCAGCCGTTCCGGGCTGTAGTCGACGTCGATGGCGGCCAGCTCCATGCCGCGCGCGGCCTCGATGGAGCTGAGCCTGCGGGCCGCGCGGTCGGTGGCGTAGCCGAACACGTCGCCCAGGTCGAAGCCGAACGGGTCGTCGTCGAGCTGGTCCAGCGAGTGCTGGATCTGGGTCATCACGTGCGGCAGCAGGGCGTCCATCTGGTCCTGCACGATCGCCCAGTTCGCGTCGTCGGCGGCGACGTGGCGGCGGCAGGTGAAGGTGCCCCAGGCCATGTGCCTGCGCTCGTCGTCGCCGATGCGCCGGATGAGCTGCTGCATCCCGGGCAGGATCCCGGCGTGCTTGCAGGCCTTGTTCCACACGAAGTAGCCGGTCAGCGCCAGCACGCCTTCGACGATGTGGTTGTAGGTCACCGACGCGCGGATCTGGTTCTCCGGGCTCGGGTCATCGTGCAGCCGGCACAGGGCGGTGGGCAGCGCGTCGTAGAAGATGGCGCGGTAGCCGGGGTTGTCGGCGACGTGGTGGTGCAGGTCGCCGGTGAGCCCGACGGCGTCCAGCCACAGCCGGAACACCTGGGCGTGCTTGGCCTCCTCGAAGCAGAACTGCGTCAGGTACATCTCGTCGGCGATGCGTCCCTCGGCGCGCATGGCCGCCAGGAACGGCTGGATCTCCTGGGCGACGGCCTCCTCGCCGCCGAGGAACTGGGCGCAGAGCATGGTCCCGGCGAAGCGCTGCTGCTCGTCGAGCGAGGCCCAATCGTCGGCGTCCTGGCTGAAGTCGAGCTCGGCGGGGTTCCAGAACCGGGCGTTGCCCTTGTCGAACAGCCGCAGCGGCAGCGAGTCCCAGTTCAGCCCGCCTTCCCGCAGCGCGTGGAAGCCCCCGCGCGGACGCGCGTCGATCACGTTCCCGGTCATCGTGCTGACTCCTCTCCACGTCGTACGGGTACGTCCACGAAGGACGGATCGGTGTCCGGCGAGGTGAGCGCCACCCGTCCCCCGCCGGTGTTCCAGTCCAGGAACAGCGGGTCCTTGGTGTCGATCACCAGCGCCAGCGCGTTGTCGGCGGGCACGTCGTAGGCGGTCGGCGAGAACCGCAGGTCGACCGGCATCGCCTCACCGGGCACCGCGTCGGTCCAGCTCAGCGGCAGGTAGTTGATCAGCCGCCCGGTGCCGGTGGAGTCCACGTCGTAGAGGTAGGCGACGATCGTGCCCGTCTGGCCGGGCGGGATCACCGTCAGGTGCGCGCTCACCGATCCGCGCACCCGGAGCCCGTCCGGGAGCTCCGGGCTGGTCCACACCGCGCCGTGCGCGCGGTCGATCCCCGGCAGCCAGGTCCGCGGCGGTTCGCCGCTGAGGGCTTCGAAGCTGTAGGTCGCCAGCGGCACCCCGCCGGTGGCGATCGTGTCGCGGTCGGCGTCGATCTCCACGCGCCAGCCGGGCCGGGGCGCGTCGCCGATCACCCCGTCGTCCTGCCCGGGGCCGAGGAAGTAGCGCCGCGGCTCGCCTTCGGCCGAACGCCAGTCCGGGTGGGGCTCGGGGTCGTGGGTACCGGGGCGGGCGCGCAGCACGACCGGTCGTTCCGCGAGGATCGAGGTGTCGGTGCCGGCGACGGTGGCGTCGAACCAGCGCAGCACGGTGTCCCAGGTCTCGCTGGGAAGTCCCAGCAGGCCGCCGGATTCGGCGGAGGCGTGCTCGCCGGGGATCAGGTCGATGCGCTTGATCCCGTCGTAGCGCTCGTAGAGCTCGACCATCTGGTCCGGCGGGAACACCGTCTCGCTCCAGGTGTGCCCGATGAGCAGCGCCGGCCGGTTGTCGTTGAGCCGGTCGAAGTAGCGGCTGGGCGAGCGGACCCGGGCCCACTCGTTGATCACCTCCCGGTCCACCGGGTCCGGGGTGGGGTCGAAGTAGGTGCGCAGCATCCAGTCGGTCTCCGCGCTGAGCCTGCCGTGCCCCCACCCGGAGGTGTAGAGGATCAGGGCGACGAGCCCGCGCCGGGTCTGGTTGCCGTAGAGCGAGTGCACCAGGTCGAACCAGCCGCTGAGCGAGACCACCGAGCGGATCCGCGGGTCGAAAGCGGCTGCGATGACACCGATCCCGGCCCCGTAGGACACCCCGGCGACGCCGATGCGCGCGGGGTCGGCGGCGGTGTTGCCGGTGGTCCAGTCGAGCACGGTGCTCACGTCGGCGATGTCCTTCGGGCCGGCGGTGTCGACCTCGCCGCCGGATTCGCCGAAACCCCGCGCCCCGTAGGCGATCACGACGTAGCCGCGGGCGGCGAGGTCGCGGGCGGGCATCACGTTCTGGGTGCACCCACCGCCCCACGCGCTGATCAGCACCGCGACCGGGTGCGGGCCCGGCGTCCTCGGCTCCATCACCATGGCCTTCAGCGCGACGCCGTCGGCGGCGACGATGTCGACGAAGCGCGTGGTGAAGCCCGTTTCCGCGTACGCGGCCGGTGCGGCCGCCACCAAGCAGGCCAACGCCGACATCGAGACAAACGTCCTGCGGCTGTGCATTGCGTCCGCCTTTCGTTGTGCGCCATTTCGCGACTCCCGGCGACGGGGCGGAACCATAAGCACGGAATTCGGGGCCGGGCAAGGACTCGAATTTCCGTTCCGGACGCCGTGACAACGCGTCTTCTCGTTTTTGTCATGCGCCGTACAACTAATCGGTCAAGGACTCGACAACGCGGCTCGCTCCGCTAATCTCCGCCCATCGCAGCAGGTCTCACAACGGAGGTGGGCACGTGCCCGAATTCGCGCATCGCACCAGATTCGTGGCGCTGGTGGTGGCCGCGCTCGGCGTCACCGCGGCCGCGGCCCCGGTCGCCGCCGACCAGCGCCCCGCCGGGGTTTCCGCCGCCGCGCAGCAGCCGGGCCCGTTCGACGATTCCTTCTACGTGCCACCGAGAACGCTTCCCGAGGGCGAGCCCGGGGACGTCATCCGGTGGCGTCCGGCGTTACCCGCGCTCAACGCCGCCAACGCCGACGCGTGGCAGGTCATGTACCTGTCGACGAACGCGCGCGGCGAGCGCAACGCCGTCACCGCAACGGTTCTCGTTCCCAAGGGCGCCGATCCGGCGAAGGCCCCGATCGTCGGGTACGCGCCCGGCACGCAGGGACCGGCGTTCAAGTGCGCGGCGTCGAAGGCGATCGAGCGCGGCACGCTCTACGACCAGCCCGCGGTCAACGACCTGATCGGCCGGGGCTACGCGGTCGCGGTCACCGACTACGAGGGCTACTCGCCGGAGACCACCCCGACCTACATCACCGGGCGCGCCGAGGGGCCGGCGGTCATCGACGCGGTCCGCGCGGCCCAGCGCTTCCCGCAGGCGAAGCTCTCGCCGGACGCGCAGGTGGCGTTCCAGGGCTACTCGCAGGGCGGTGGCGCGGTGATGTGGGCCGGTGAGCTGCAGCCGTCCTACGCGCCGGAGCTGAACCTGGTCGGCGTCGCGGGCGGTGGCGTTCCGGGCGATCTCAACGAGGTCGCCGAAGGGCTCGACGGCTACGCCGGTTTCGGCTTCCTGGCCTTCGCCGCCGTCGGTCTCGACGCCGCCTATCCCGACCTGGACCTGGACTCCTACCTCAACGACACCGGCAGGCGGGCGATCGCCGAGGCCAAGCAGCAGGACTGCGTGGTCGAGCTGCTGGCGAAGTACCCGGGCAAGAAGATCAGCGACTACACCGACCGCGACCCGCTGCCCACGCCGCGGTGGCAGGCCCGCATCGAGGACAACGAGCTGGGCACCAGGCCGATCCGGGTCCCGGTGTTCCAGTACCACGGCGCGATCGACGAGATCGTGAACACGCCGCAGGCCGAGGCGCTGCACCGCCGCTACTGCGACCAGGGCGTGCCGGTGACCTGGAAGACCTACCCGGTCGATCACCTCGCCGGGATCTTCGCGGGCAACGCCGACGCGGGGCAGTTCCTCGCCGACCGGTTCGAGGGCAAGCCGCCCGAGCCGAACTGCTAGCCCTCGTCGCCGAGGACGTCGTTGATGCCGTCCCCGGATCGCCACTCGCGCAGCAGCCGCTGGAAGGCGGCAGGCCCTGCGGGGAAGGTGATCCGGGGGCGGGCCGACCCCTCGTTGTTGTAGTAGCCGGGGGTGCACTCGGCGTCGAAGCGGGCTCGGTCCGGGGAGGACGCCGTGATCGTCTCCACCCATTCCAGCTCGGCTTCGGCGGTCGGTTCCACCGCCTTCACCCCGCGCCTGCGGGCTTCGGCGACGACCTCGGCGACGTGGATCGCCTGCTCGTCGAGCACGTGCACGTAGTTCACCGAGGAGGCGTTCTGCAACGGGCCCAGGTGGAACAGGTTCGGGAAGCCGTTGCTCGAAAACCCGTGCAGGGTGCGGACTCCGCGGTCGCGCCAGACGTCGAGCAGCCGGATGCCGTCGCGGCCGTGGACCGGCAGCCTGCCGGTCATGACGTCGGACTTGCCGACCTCGAAGCCGGTCGCGAAGATCACGCAGTCCACCGCGTACTCGCGGCCGCCGACGACCACGGCGTCGTCGGTGAACCGCTCCACCCCGCCGGAATCGGCGGTGTCGACGAGGGTGACGTTGTCCCGGTTGAACGCGGGCAGGTACTCGTCGCTGAAGGTGGGGCGCTTGCATCCGTAGCGGTACCAGGGCTTGAGCAGCTCGGCGGTGGCCGGGTCGTCGACGACCTGCTCGACGCGGGCGCGCAGCCGGTTCATCGTCGCGAAGTCCAGCAGTTCCTCGGCCCGCTCCCACTCCTCGGGGTCCCAGCCGGCGCGGGCATCGGTGGAGATGATCTTGCCGAGGACGGCGGCGCTCGCGGTCCACGCGTCGTCGACCAGGTCCTCGGTCACCGGCTGCCCGGTCACGACGGCCTGGAAGTTCTCGCGCCGCCGCGCGTGCCAGCCCGGCTCCAGCGAGGCCGCCCACTCCGGGTCGGTCGGCCGGTTGTCCCGGACGTCCACTGAGGAGGGTGTGCGCTGGAAGACGAAGAGCTGCTGGGCGTCTCGTGCGAGGTGCGGGACGGCCTGGATGGCGGTGGCCCCGGTGCCGATGATCGCGACCCGCTTGTCGGCCAGCCCGGTCAGCCCGCCGTCCGGCCCTCCCCCGGTGTAGCCGTAGTCCCACCGGCTGGTGTGGAAGGTGTGGCCCCGGAACGACTCGATGCCCGGGATCCCGGGCAGTTTCGGGTGGTCGAGGGTGCCGTGGGAGACGACCACGTAGGTCGCGCGCATCGCGTCGGCGCGGTCGGTGCGCACGACCCACTCGCCGTCGTCCCAGCGCAGCTCGGTGACGCCGGTCTGGAAGCAGGCGTCGCGGTAGAGGTCGAAGGTGCGCCCGATCGCCCGCGCGTGCTGCCGGATCTCCTCGCCCGGCGAGTACTTCCACCGCGACACCGAGCCGACCTCCTCCAGCAGCGGGAGGTAGACGTAGGACTCGATGTCACAGTGGATGCCCGGGTAGCGGTTCCAGTACCAGGTGCCGCCGAAGTCGCCGCCCTTCTCGATGATCCGGATCCGCTCCAGCCCCTGCTGCCGCAGCCGCGCGGCGGCGCACAGGCCGCCGAACCCGCCGCCGAGCACGATCGCGTCGACCCGGTCGGCCAGGGGTTCGCGGGTGATCTCCTCGGCGTACGGGTCCGCCGCGTAGTAGCCGAACCCGCCCTCCGCCCGCCGGTACTGCGCGGCACCGTCGGGGCGGACGCGGCGGTCGCGCTCGGCGCGGTAGCGCTCGCGCAGCGCGGCCAGCTCCGGCTCGGCGAACTCGGGGACCTCGGGGAGCGAAGGAGTCGACATCGCGGCCTTTCTCGTGCGCGCCCACCGCTCGGGCACCTCGGATTTAAGTCATGTGACTTAGTCCAAGTTAGCACGTCGCTCGCCGCGCCCCGCTCAGCGGCGTTCGCGCAGGCCGTGGGCCCGCCGGGTCAGCCAGTGGTTCGCGCCCAGCAGGCCGAAGGCCAGCACGGCCAGCCCGAACTGGCACCAGTCCGACATGGGGATCTCCCTCACCTCCCGTTCTCCCGCTCCGGCGGCGGCATCCGCTCCAGGGCGTACTCCCGGGCGATCCGCAGCAGCATCTCCTTCTCCACCCGCAGCAAGCGGTTCTCCTTGCGCAGCCGGTCGAGCTCGCCGCGCTCGGACTCCGACAGCGCTCCCGTCATCGCAGCGGGCTGAAGGGCTTCAACGCGGCAGGCCGCTCGCCGGTGACGATCTGCTCGGACAGCAGCCGCCCGGTGATCGGACCGAGCGTGAGCCCCCACATGCCGTGACCACCGGCGACGTGCACGCCGGGCATCGCCGAGGCGCCGATCAGCGGCAGCCCGTCGACCGTGACCGGCCGCGGCCCGACCCACTCGTCGCGCCGGGCGTCCCAGTCGACGCCGCGCAGCAGCGGCCTCGCCGAGCGCACGATCGCCTCGATCCGCGCGCGGTCCAGCGCGGCGTCGGGCTTGCGGAACTCCATCGTGCCCGCCACCCGCAGCGCCCCCTGGTACGGCGTGCAGGCCACCCGCGCGGCGGGCAGGTAGATCGGGCACGGCACGGTCTCCTCGGTCGGGACCGTGAACGAGTAGCCGCGTCCGGCGCGGACGTCGCGGCGCACCCCGACCGAGGCCGCCAGCTCCGGCAGCCACGCCCCGGTCGCCAGCACCACGTTCTCGCCGGAGACGTGCTCGCCGCGGTCGGAGCGCACCAGGACGCGACCGCCGTCGCGGACCACGTCGCGGGCGGTGAACCCGGCCTGGATCGTGCCGCCGCGCTCCTGCACCGCCGCCGCCAGCGCCCGGGTGAACTCGCCGGGGTCGACGTGGCGCTGGTCCTCCACGCGCAGCACCGTGCGCACCCGCGACGACAGCTGCGGCACATCGCCGCCGTCGGATTCCCGGTAGCGGGTCCCCTGCCCGGCGCGCGCGAACTCCTCGCGCAGCCCGGTGGACTGCGCGGGGTCCTCGAACGCCGCCACCACCGGCGCCGCCCGGGTCGGGGCGTCCACGCCGCCCCGGGTCAGCTCGTCGAAGGCGTCTAGGCAGTCGGCGTTGAGCTCGGCCAGCGCGCGCATCGACCGCCGCCACCGGCCGCGCGTGCAGCGGCGCGCGAAACCCGCCAGGAACCGCCACAGCCCGGGGTCGACGGTCTTGGGCACGAACAGCGGCGCGGCGGGGTCGAACAGCGAGCGCAGGCCGTCGCGCAGCACCTCCGGCTCGGGCAGCGGCACGCAGAACGCCGGGGACAGGTAACCCGCGTTGCCCCACGACGCGCCGGACGCGACCCCGCGCCGGTCCACCACCGTCACCTCGACGCCGCGTTCCTGCAGGAACCAGGCGGTCGACAACCCGACCACGCCCGCACCCACGACCACCGCCGTGCGCGGCGCGCTCGCTGCAGCACCCATGCTCACTCCTGTTCGTCGCCCGAAATCATGCGCGACGCCGACGTCCCGAGCGATGTGGATTCGGCACAACCGCGCCCGCCCCGGTTGTGCGGAATCCACTGCGGCTCGGCGGCCAGGGCGATGATCAGCGCCAACCGGGTGTCCGGATCGTCCAGGTCCAGCGCACCGACCTCGGCGACCTTGCGCATCCGGTTCCGGACGGTGTTGGGGTGGATCTCCAGCCGCGCGGCCGCGGCGCCGAGGTCGCCCTGCACCTCCAGCCAGGCCCGCAGCGTGGCCACCAGCCGAGCGCCCTGCTCGCGGTCGTGCGCCCGCAGCCGGGCCAGCGGACCGCGCTCGGGCGCGCGACCGCTCGCGGCGACGTGCTGGAGGCGGCGGAGCAGGATCTCGTGCCAGGACTCGTCGTAGACGACGGCCGCCGCCCCGTCCGGTTTCGCGGCGTGCACGGCCAGGCTCTCGTCGGCCTCGCGGCGGCTGTCGACGAGCCCGTCGGGCCCGGCCGGTCCGCCGATCCCGGCGAAGACCTCGACGCCGGAGGGCATCTCGCGCGCCAGCGAACGCACCCACTCCCGCGCCTGCTCGCCGTCGTCGCCGGGCAGGATCGTGTAGACGGTGTTGGCGAACAGCGCGCTGCGGCCCGGCCGCGACCAGCCGAAACCCACCGTGGCCAGTTCGAAGGCCAGCAGCGCCGCCGCGTCGTGCTCGCCGCGGTTGTGCGCCTGCACCGCCACCACGCGGAACGTCTCGCCGCGGAACCCCAGGCGGCTCACGGCGGTCGCGACGTCGGAGTGGCCCTCGACCAGCCCGATCACCAGGTCCGACTCGACCTGCCGCTCCAGGTCCGCGCTGGCGCGGGTGCGCAGCAGGTGCGCCGCTGCGGTGCGGGAGGCCTGCACCAGCGCGGCCTTCCGCGCGGCGTCCAGCGGTGCGGCGGTGCCCACCCAGATCGACCCGAGCAGCGCCTTGCCCGCGCGCACCGCCACCACGGCCCTGCCCCGGCGGGCGCCGGAGGGCTCGACGAACAGCGGTTCGTCAGAGACCGCCAGGTGCCGGAACACGCCGCGCTCGACGAGTTCCCGGCGGATCTGCTCCGGCACCCGCCTGCCCAGGATCGTCTCCAGCCGGGCCTGGTCGGCGCTCTCCTGTCGCTGCGAGTAAGCCAGCACGCCCGACCGGTGATCCTCGATGGTGACCGGCCCGCCGACCGACTCGGCGAGGGCGTCGGCCAGCGCGAACAGGTCCGTCGGGCCGCGACCGGCCTCGGTCTCGCGGCCTTCCAGCACGAGCCCGTAGACGACGCCGGCGAGCTGGCCCCACGACACGGCGGGGTCGACCAGCAGCACCGCGACCTCGCGCTGCCGGGCCCGCTCCAGGGCGTCGGCGTCGAGGTCGTCGAGCCGGAACACCACGACGACGGCGCGGGTGCGGGCCAGCAGGTCGGCGGCACCGCGCCGGTCGAGGCCGACCGCCAGCAGCACCTCGTCGCCGCCCGGCAGCTCCTCGCCGGGGTCGTGCAGCGCCACCGCGCGCAGCTCGGTCGCCCGGCTGCGCGGGGCGCACACCAGCCGCGCGCCGTAGCCGCCGAGCACGTTGATCAGACGGTCCAGCTTGACCATTCGGACATCGTCGGCCAGACCGCTCACAACCCGTGCGGCAGGGTGCCACGCGAACGGAGTACCGCCCGCCGCCGACTGGACAACCTGCACAGCACAGACCCGAAGACGATCGGCAGAGCGAACAACCTGAGCAGTCGAAAACAGCACTGTTGCACGAGACAACTCCTGATGCGCACGCTTCCGACCATGGACGACGCAGAGTTCCGCGACCTCTTCCGCCGGATGCTGGTGACGCGGCGCCTCGACGAGGAGGCCATCGCGTTGCAACGCCAGGGCGTGCTGCCCGCCTACGCCCCCGTCCGAGGTCAGGAGGCCGCGCAGGTCGGCAGCGCGGCCGCGCTGGACCTCTCCCGCGACTTCGCTTTCCCCACCTACCGCGAGCTGGGCGCGGCGGTGGCCATGGGCGTGGACCCCGTCGCCTACCTGGCGATGCACCTCAACATCTGGCACGGCGGCCTCTACGACCCGAGCGCCGCGCGCCTGGCGCCGCCGAACGCCGTGGTCGGCGGGCCCGTGCTGCACGCCGTGGGCTGGGCGATGGGCGCGCAGCTCGACGGCACCGGCGGCGCCGCGCTGACCTACTTCGGAGACGGCGCCAGCTCGCAGGGCGACATCCACGAGGCGATGAACTTCGCCGGGGTGTACCGGCTCCCGGTGGTGTTCTTCTGCCAGAACAACGGCTGGGCGATCTCGCTGCCCACCTCCCGCCAGGTCGCGGGCGGGTCGGTGGCGGCCCGCGCCGCCGGCTACGGCTTCGAGGGCGTGCAGGTCGACGGCAACGACGTGACCGCCGTGTTCGACGCGACCCGCCAGGCCCTCGACCGCGCCCGCTCCGGCGGCGGCCCGACCGTCGTCGAGGCGATGACCTACCGGCTGGGCCCGCACTCCACATCGGACGATCCGGGACGCTACCGCAGCGCCGAGGAGGAACGCGCCCGCGCCGAACGCGACCCGATCAGCACCGCGACGGCGGCGCTGTCGGCCGAGGACATCGCCGACGCCGAGGAGCACGCGGCGACCGTCGTCGCCCGCACCACCGAGGGCCTGCGAGCGCTGAAAACCCCTGCGGGAGACGACATGTTCCGCTTCGTCCACCGGGAACCGACCGCCGCGCTGCTCGCCCAGCACCGCGCCTGGAAGGAGTCGCAGGATGCCTGAGCTGTCGCTGCAGCAGGCCCTCAACACCGCGCTGCGCCACGCGTGCGAGGACGACGACCGGGTGCTGATCTTCGGCGAGGACGTGGGCGCGCTCGGCGGCGTGTTCCGGGTGACCGACGGCCTGCAGGACAAGTTCGGCGCGCAGCGGGTGTTCGACACGCCGCTGGCCGAGTCGGCGATCATGGGCATGTCGGTGGGCCTGGCGATGGCCGGGTGGCGGCCGGTGCCGGAGATCCAGTTCGACGGGTTCGGCTATCCCGCGATCGACCAGATCGTCAACCAGGTCGCCCGGATGCACTACCGCAGCCGCGGATCGCTGGGGATGCCGATCACGTTGCGGCTGCCCAGCTTCGGCGGCATCCGGGCTCCCGAGCACCACGGCGAGAGCCTGGAGTCGCTGTTCGCGCACGTGCCGGGGCTCAAGGTCGTCGCCCCGTCCGGGCCGTCGGAGGGCTACCACCTGCTGCGGCAGGCCATCGCCGACCCGGACCCGGTGGTGTTCATGGAGCCCAAGTCCCGCTACTGGCAGCGGGAGGACTTCGACCCCGCCGAACCCGTCGAACCGGATCCGGTCGGCTCCAGCCGCGTCGTGCACCGGGGCAAGCACGCGACGCTGGTGGCCTGGGGCGCGATGGTGTCGCGCTGCGAGCAGGTCGCCGAGCTCGCCGCCGAGGACGGCGTGGAGCTGGAGGTGCTGGACCTGCGCTGGCTCAAGCCGATCGACGCCGACGGGCTCGTCGAGTCGGTGTCGCGCACCCGCCGCGCCGTGGTCGTCCACGAGGCGCCGCTGACCGCCGGGCTCGGTGGGGAGGTGTCGGCGCTGATCACCGAGCGCTGCTTCGGCGACCTGCGCGCGCCCGTGCAGCGGGTCGCCGGGTTCGACGTGCCCTACCCGTCGGGGGCGCTGGAGGACGAGTACCTGCCCAGCGTCGACCGGATCCTGACCGCCGTGCAGACCGCATTGGAGTACCGCCGTGGCTGAGGTGACCTTCCCGCTGCCGGATCTGGGCGAGGGCCTGATCAGCGCCCGGATCCTGGAATGGCTCGTCGCCGAGGGCGAGTGGGTGGAGCGCAACGCGCCGCTGGTGGAACTGGAGACCACCAAGTCGGCGGTGGAGATCCCGTCACCGCAGACGGGTCGCGTGTCGCGGCTGCACGTCGGCGAGGACGAGGAGCTCGACGTGGGCGCCCCGCTGGTGACGTTCACCGTCACCGACCAGGCCGGCATCGTCGGCACGGTGCCCGAGGAGCGCGCCCCGCGCCGCCGCGTCCGCCTCACGCCGCCGGAGGACTGAGCCGTGCCGTTCACCGAGCGCGAGGGCGTCAAGCTCTGGTACGACGCCGCTGCCGGCCCGCGGCCGGTGCTGCTCCTGCACGGTTTCGCCTCCGACGCGGAGCTCACGTGGGAGCGCACCGGCTGGCTCCGCGCCGTCGCCGACCGGGGGCACGTCGTCACCGACCTCCGGGGGCACGGCCGCAGCGACCGCCCCGACACCGGCTACAGCCCGGAGGACCTAGCCCGGGACGTCCTGGCGGTCCTCGACGCGGCCGAGGTGCGGCGGGCCGACGTGGTCGCCTACTCGATGGGCGGCCTCGTGGCCTGGACCCTGGCCGCCCTGGCTCCCGACCGAGTCCGCGCGATGGCCCTCGGCGGCCTCGACGGCCGGCCCGTCGACCGCACCACGATGCTGGAAGTCCAACGAGCCCTCACCGCCGACGACCTCACCCCCTGCATCGACGCCGTGGCAGGCCACCACCTCACCCCACCACCTCCGGCCCCGGTCCTCTTCGCCTCCGGAGACCAGGACGAAATAGCCCCGGAATCCCGAGCTTTCGCAGAATCCGTGGACGCCCCGCACATCTCCCTGGGCCGCCGGAACCACCTCAACGCAGTCTCCAGCCGCGCCTTCAAAACCGCCGCGCTCGACTTCTTCAACACCGGAACCGTCGGCGGGTAACGGTGTCAACGGTCGTTGGCAGTGGACAGTTTTAGCCATAATTGACCGGACAAAACGGATGTTGATCATGGGTGATTATGGCTAAAACTGTCCTCAGCCGAGGCGCTCCTCCAGCCAGGTGGTGTGCACGGGCCCCGCGATGAGCTCCGGGTCCGCCGTGAGGCGGCGGTGCAGCCCCGCGGTGCTCGCCACCCCCTCGACGTGGAACTCGGCGAGCGCCTGGCGCGCCCGGGCGTAGGCCTGCTCCCGGTCCTCGCCCCAGCAGGCGAGCTTGGCGATCAGCGAGTCGTAGAACGGGCTGATCCGGTCCCCCTGCGTGATCCCGGTGTCGACCCGCACGCCGGGACCGCCGGGCAGCCGCAACGCCTCGATCCCGCCCGGCGTCGGGGCGAAGTCGCGCTCCGGGTCCTCGGCGTTGATCCGCAGCTCGACCGCAGCACCCCGCCGCTGGATCGACGCCTGATCCAGCGACAGCGGCTCACCCCCGGCGATGCGCAGCTGCTCGGCGACGACGTCGACGCCGGTGATCATCTCGGTGATCGGGTGCTCGACCTGCACCCGCGCGTTCATCTCGATGAAGTAGAACTCCCCCGACCCGTCCACCAGGAACTCCACGGTCCCGGCACCCCGGTAGCCGACGTGCTCGGCCAGCCGCACCGCCGCCGCCGTGATCGCCTGCCGCGTCTCCTCCCGCAAGCCCGGCGCCGGGGCCTCCTCGAGGAGCTTCTGCCTGCGCCGCTGCACCGAGCAGTCCCGCTCGAACAGGTGCACCACCCCGCCGTGGTCGTCGGCGAGCACCTGCACCTCCACGTGCCGCGCCCGCGACACCGCCTTCTCCAGGTAGATCGCGGGATCGCCGAACGCCGACCGGGCCTCGGCCTGCGCCGCAGGCAGCGCGTCCCGCAGCTCGTCGAGCGAGGTCACCGGCCGGATGCCCCGGCCACCGCCGCCCGCGGCGGCCTTGAGCAGCAACGGGAACCCGACCTCGTCGGCCAGCCGCGCCACGTCCCCGGGCTCGGCGATCGGCTCGGTGCCGGGCACGACCGGCACCCCCGCGGCGACGGCAGCGCTGCGCGCGGCGGCCTTGTCGCCCATCCGCTCCAGCACCGACGCGCGCGGCCCGATGAACACCAGCCCGGCCTCCTCGATGGCCCGCGCGAAACCGCCGTTCTCCGACAGGAACCCGTAGCCCGGGTGCACGGCGTCGGCATCGGTGGAGCGCGCGGCCTTGAGCAGCGCGTCCGGGTCGAGGTAGGACTTCTGCGCGGCCGAACGCCCGATGTGCGCGGCGTCGTCGGCCAGCGCCACCCAGCGGGAGTGCTCGTCGGCGTCGGAGTACACCGCCACCGCTTCGAGACCGGCCGCGTGGCAGGCGCGGATGATCCGGACGGCGATCTCGCCCCGGTTGGCGACCAGGACCCTGCGCAGCCCGCTCATGGCTCGTCGACCTCGAACATCGACTGGCCGACGTCGACCTCCTCGCCGTCGTCGAGCAGGATCTTCGCGACGCGGAAGGCCTTGTCGGCCTTGACCTCGTTGAAGGTCTTCATCACCTCGATGAGCCCGATCGTCTGGCCGGGCCGCACGTCGTCGCCCGGCTCGATGTAGGGATCGGCCTCCGGCGACGGGCGCCGGTAGAACACCCCGGGCATCTGAGCATCCACTGTGGACATCGGCTCTCCCCTCCTAGGCGGTCGCGACCGCCGCCCGCACCTTCTCCAGCCGAGCGCGTCGTTCTCGCCGGGCCGCCACCGCGGCCTCGACGTCGACCTGCTCGAACACCACCGCGCCGCCGGTCCTGGCTTGGGCCATCCGGTCGCGGTCCACCGAGATGACGGTGCCGATGGTGGCGTAGCCGCCGCCGGTCACCGCGTCGTTGAGCAGCACGATCGGCTCGTCGCCACCGGGTACCTGCACCGAGCCGATCGGGTAGCCGAGATCGACGACGTTGGCCTGGTCGCTGCCCGCGCCGAAGGGCTGCTCGCGCTCGATGAACTCCAGCTCGCCGCCGCGCAACCGGTACCCGACGCGGTCGGCGTCCTTGGTCACCTTCCACTCGGTGCCCAGGAACGAGGCCAGCGCCCGCTCGGTCAGCCGGTAGGCGCAGAGCCCGACGACCAGCCGCAGCAAGGTCGTCGCGGGCAGCTCCGGGCGCAGCTCCTCCGGCACCTCGGTGCCGGAGGCCGGTGCGGGTGGCGCTTCGCCGAGCGGCAGCCGGTCGCCGTCGGCCAGCGCGCGGCCCTCGAACCCGCCGATGCCGGTGAGCATGTAGGTCGAGCGGGACCCGAGGTAGAGCGGCACGTCGATGCCGCCGCCGACCGCGACGTAGGGCCGGGCACCGGCGCGCACCGCCTGCACGGCGAGCACGTCACCGGCCGAGACGGCCACCGCCTGCCAGGGCGGCACGGGTTCGCCGTTGAGCGACACGGCGGTGTCGGCGCCGGTGACGGCCACGGTGCGGGAGTCGGTGAACTCCAGCTCGGGCCCCAGGTAGGTCGCCTCCAGCACGGCCGCGCCGTCGGGGTTGCCGACGAGCATGTTGCCCGCCAACGCCGAGTAGCGGTCCATCGCCCCGGATGGCGGCATGCCGATGGCGTAGCGGCCGTCGCGGCCGGAGTCCTGCACGGTCGTGGACAGCCCGCCCTTGCGCACGATGAGGGAGTTCACCGGTACAGCACCTCCAGCAGTCGCGCGTTGACCCCGTCCGGGTCGGCGAGCAGTTCGGCGGGAACCAGTTCCGCGTCCCGGATCCGGTAGCGGAAGGTGCCCGCCTCGACCTCGGAGCGGGTGCGGTCGTACTCGTCGCGGTCGATCGCCCGGTAGCGCAGCACGTCGCTGGGGCGCGGGAAGGCGATGTCGTCGGCGAAGTCCGGCAGCCGCTGGGCGAGGTCGAACACCGGGGCGGGCGCGATCCCGAACAGCTGGTACCCACCGGCCCCGCGCACCGGGTAGACCACCGAGAACGCGCCGCCGTAGCCGAAAGCGCGTTCCGGGGTGTCGGTCCGGGGCCGCACGTACTTGGGCACCTCGATCTGCTTCTCGCGCGGCACCATCTGGTAGCAGAACGGCAGCCCCGGCACGAAACCGAGCATGGTGACCAGGAACGGCGCGGCGGTGATCGCCTCGATCAGCGAGGGGACGTCGTCGAAACCGTTGATCCGCGCGGCGTATTCGAGATCGGTGGCCTCCGGGTCCTGGTGCCGGTCGCGGAACCGCAGCAGCGTCTCCCGGGTCCACGGGTCGTCGAAGAGCACCGGCACGTCGACGATCCGGGTGCGCACGACATCCTCGGCGCTGAGCTCACCGGCCGTGCTCTCCAGCCGCTTGAGCTCCTCGACGAGGTCGGCCGGGTGCAGCCGCTCCGGGTCCAGCCGGACCAGGTAGGAGGCGTTCGACGGGCAGATGTCGATGACCCCGTCGATGCTCTCCCCGCGCAGCGCGCCGGTGATGGCCATCGCCTTGAGGTTGGCCTGCAGGCTCATCTCGCGGTCGATCTCGACGAAGACGAACTCGTCGCCGCCGAATTCGTACCGCGCGGGCGGTAGCTGAACCTCCTGAACGGTCACGGCGCACCTCCGCAGCCACCGACGAGTGCTCGTCGAGAATGCGCTGCGGGACGGTTCGACGCAGCGCGTCGTTCACCAATCGACCACTTTCGAGTGAGAGAGTAGGCTGCGTGATCTGCGTGCGCAAACACCGAAAACTATGGTGGACGCCCGATCTGGAGGTGATCCGTGCGCACTCTCGTCGATCTCAACGCCGATGCCGGGGAGAGCTTCGGACGCTGGCAACTGGGTGACGACGCCCGACTCATCCCGCTGGTGACCTCGGTGAACATCGCGTGCGGCTGGCACGCCGGTGATCCGGCGACGATGAGCCGTTCGGTCGAACTGGCACGCGACGGGCGGACCGCCGTCGGCGCGCACCCGGGTTTCCCCGATCTGACCGGATTCGGCAGGCGCGCCATGTCGTTGAGCCCGGCCGAGGCCGCGCAGGCCTGCCTGTACCAGTTCGGGGCGTTGCAGGCGATCGCGGCGCACCGGGGCGTGCCGATCGCGCACGTCAAGCCGCACGGCGCGTTCTACGGGCTGACGATCCGCGACGAGGCCGTCGCCGAAGCCGTGGTGTCGGCCTTCGCGACGGCCGCGCCGGGCGTGCGGGTGGTGCTGCTGGCCGGGCCGGTCTCGGAACGCCTGGCCGAGCGCGGTTTTCCCGTCATGCGGGAGGCTTTCGCCGATCTCGACTACGACGACAACGGGCACATCATCATCGAGCCGAACCCGCGGGCGAAGTCCCCGGAGGCCTGCGCCGACCAGGCCGACGCGGTGCTGCGCGGCGAGGTGCGCTCGGTCAACGGCGTGCCCGTGCAGGTCGACGCGGACACGATCTGCCTGCACGGCGACCGGCCCAACGCGGTCGAGATCGCGGAGGCGATCCGCGAGCGGTTCGCCTCCGCCGGTGTGCGTCTCGCGCCGATGGCCGAGGTCGCCGACTCCCGGGGGTGACTCACCCGGCCGGGAGCAGCCGGTCGGCGGCGGCGATGCGGGAGTCGCTGCGGTGGTCGCCCTCCGGGCTGAACGGGGGCACCGAGTCGGGCAGGCAGTCGGCGAGCAGGAGCGAGTCCACCGCGCGCTCCTCCGGTCCCGCGGTGACCACGGTACTGCCGTCGGGCGCCCAGATGCCCGAGTTGCCCCGGTACTCCCACTGGCCGTGCTCGGAGCTCTCCCAGCCGCGCCGGTTGGCGTAGGCCACGAAAACCCGCCACACGGCGGCCATCGCGGGGATGATGTGCTCGGTCGCGTCGGGGTAGGCCACCAGCGTCGGTTCCCCGCTGCGCAACGTGAAGTGCCGGTCGGCGGCCGTGGGCCCGACGATGAGCCGCGCTCCCCTGCCCGCCAGGTACTGGTACAGCGGCGGGAACTCGCACTCGTAGCAGTTGAGCAGCCCGACCGGGAAGCCGTTGATCTCCACGACCGGCGGCAGCTCCTGCCCGGGCGTGAAGTTCGCGCGCTCGGCGGCGCCGTAGAGGTGGGTCTTGCGGTAGTTGGCCACCAGCTCCCCGTCGGCGGCCAGCGCCACCGAGTCGTGCAGCGCCCCGTCGGCGGCGCGTTCCACGTACGGCAGCACGACGGCGACGTCGTGCCGGGTGGAGAGCTTGCGGGCGAGTTCGACGGACGTGCCGTCGCTGGGTTCGGCGAGTTCCTCGCACTGCCGGCGGTCCAGGGCGTACCCGGTGTTGAAGCACTCGGGGAACGCGCACAGCTGGCTGCCGTAGCTCGCGGCCAGCGCGACCACCTGCTCCATCCTGGCGAGGTTCTCGGCCACCGCCGCCGGGGTTCCGGAGGGGTTCTCGCCCTGGAAGAGCGCGAGGCGGAGCCCGCTCGCCCGTTCCGGGGGTTCGCGGTCGGTCAACCGGCTGACGATGCGGATGGGACGCATGTGTTCTCCTGTTCACTCGACGCTGGTGACGTAGTCCTCGACGATCGAGGCCAGCTCCTCGACCGAGGCGGGGGTGAGGTCGCCGCGCACGACCACGCGCATCACCTCGACGTGCTCCAGGCGCGGCGGCAGGTGGTACACCGGGACGGCCCAGCGGTGTTCGGCCAGGTGGGCGGCCAGTTCCCGCAGCGACACCGGGGGCCGCGCGGTGACGGCCACGACGGGCAGCTGCTCGCCGTCACCGAGCAGCCGGAGCCGCCCGGTCGCCCGCAGCCGGCCGGCCAGCCGCCGCGCGAGGGCGCGGGATCGGGCGTGCACGGCGTGGAACCCGGCGAACCCGAAGCGCAGGAAGTTGTAGTACTGGAGCACCACGGGTGCCGCCGAACGCGAGAAGGTCAGCTCGTGATGGGCGTCGTCACCGCCGAGGTAGTTGACCCGGACCCCCAGTCCCGCGTTCCGGTCGTCCTCGTCGCGCCACAGCAGCCAGCCCAGGCCGGGCGGCACCATCCCCGACTTGTGCCCGGAGGCGTTGATCGACACCACCCGGGGGAGCTGGAAGTCCCAGCTCAGCTCCGGGTCGAGGAACGGTGCGAGGAACCCTCCCGACGCGGCGTCGACGTGGATCGGGATGTCGAGCCCGGTGCGCTCCTGCACCCCGTCCAGCGCCTCGGCGATCCCGGCGATCGGCTCGTACCGCCCGTCCAGAGTGGACCCCAGTATGCCGACGACGCCGATGGTTCCCGCGTCGCACAGCTCCTCGACCGCGTCCGGCTCCAGCGACGGGGAGTCGCCGCGCGCGGGGGCCACGCGGGCCTCCACGCCCCAGTGCCGGCAGAACTTGGTCCAGCAGGCGTGCGCCCCGGCCCCCAGGACCAGGTTCGGCCGCTGTCCCCCGGCTCGTTCCCGCCAGTTGCGCAGCATCGAGGCACCGGCCAGCAGCGCCGCCTCGCTGGAACCCGTGGTCGCGCTGCCCGCGACCCGGCGCGGATCACCGTGCCAGAGCGACCCGATGATGCCGACGCACTCCCGCAGCATCGCGTCGATCGACGGGTACTGCTCGCGGTCGACGAGGTTGTGGTTAAGGTAGGTGCGGTAGAGCCGCTGGGCCTCCGGCTCGATCGACGTGGTGAGGAACGTCGCGAGGTTGCGCTCGGGCGGGCAGCCGAGCCCCAGTTTGTCCGTGACGACGTCGAGCGCCGTGTCCGCGTCCATGCCGAAAAGTGGTATTCCGCCCCGAAGTTGCGTCGAGAGAACCGACGTTTCCTCGCACGCCTCCGGTAAAGCAGACATCGTCGGGAGCTCCTGTTCTGTTGATGTGCTGAACACGATCAACGCTAAGTCCGCAATGGACCGGGCCGCCATGAACAATTCGCCCCACACCTTCCGCACTAGTCCCGTCGACGGGTCTTGGTCCACCCGGGCTATAAACCGCCTCTACCGGGGGATTCGGCGGCTGGGTCGTAATTCGCGCGTAATCCTGTGGCGAAATGGAGAGTAGGAATCCACGGGTTCCGGGTGGCCCGGAACGAACCCCGAGTGGAGGCGCTTCATGGCCCGTCCCCCTGACCGGCCGCTGGACCGGGCGATCACCGCGTTGCTGCACGAGGCCGTCGAGCACTCGCGCGCGATGCGCCAGGTCCTCAACCAGGTCGGTCAGCTCGCTTCGGCGCGGATCAGCGCGGTCTCGGGCGAAGAACCCGAGAAACCTTCCGAGCCGGATCTGTCCGAAGTGCTCTCACCGTTGACCAAGCGCGAGAAGGAGGTCCTCGACCACCTGGCTCGCGGCCGCTCCAACCGTCAGATCGGCCGTGCCCTCGGCATCTCCGAGCGCACGGTGAAGAACCACCTCCGCAACATCTTCACCAAGCTCGGCGTGGGCGACCGGACCTCCGCGGTGGTGAAGGCGTTGGGGCACCACGACTAGCGAACGCCTTTCGCGTGCTCACCGAGCGCCCGGCGCCCGTCTCCGGCATGGTCGAAGCGGTGCCCGAGCGAGGGGAGCGACGATGACGGATCTCAGCAACGCGATCGTGGTCGGGATCGACGGATCGGACCAGGCGCTCAGCGCGGCGGCGTGGGCCGCGTCGGTGGCCTCGGCCCGGAAGCTGTCGCTGTACCTGGTGACCTCGACCGAGCCCTACTTCCGCGGGTTCTACGGCGCCGGGATGCCGGTGCCGCCCGACGCGTTCGCCGAGATCGACGAGCTGGCGCGCACCCACCTGAGCGCGGCCACCGACCGGGTGAACTCGGTCGCCTCGGGACTGGAGTTCACCACCGAGTACACGCAGGAGCAGCCGGTCGCGCTGCTGCTGCGGATGGCCAAGGAGGCCCGGATGCTCGCGCTGGGCGCCTCCGGGCACGGCGGTTTCGGCGGGATGCTGCTGGGCTCCACCGCCGTGTCGGCCGCCGCGCACGCGGCCTGCCCGGTGGCGGTGGTGCGCGAACCGAGCGCCCCGGGTGGTCCGGTCGTGGCCGGTGTCGACGGCAGCGACAACAGCACCGAGGCGCTGGCCGCGGCCTTCGCCGAGGCGGCCTGGCGCGGGGTCGGTCTGGTGGCCGTGCACGCCTCGCGCGAGCCCTCGATCCGCGAGGTCGGGCTGGGCCACCTCGAACCGGAGATGGCCACCAGCGAGCGCGTCCTCGCCGAGGCCCTGGCCGGCCTCCAGCAGCAGCACCCGGACGTGCCGGTCGAACGCGTGACCGTCAACGAGCGCCCCCGGGACACGCTCATCGAGCGCAGCAGGTCCGCTCAGCTCGTGGTCGTGGGCAGCCGCGGCCGGGGCGGCTTCCTCGGGATGCTCCTGGGCTCCACCAGCCAAGCCCTGCTGCACCACGCCGAGTGCCCGGTGCTGGTCGTGCACCCGAGCAAGGGCTAGCGCTTCCGCAGCTCGGACTTCTGGATCTTGCCGGAGCCCGTGCGGGGCAGGTGGTCGACGAGGTCGACCTGGACCGGGACCTTGTAGCGGGCGAGTCGGGTGCGCAGGAACTCGCGCAGGTCGTCGCCGGTGGGCGCGGTGTCGGGGTGGCAGACGACGAAGGCGCGGCCGACCTCGCCCCAGCGCTCGTGCGGGATGCCGATGACGGCGGCCTCGGCCACCGCCGGGTGTTCGAACAGGGCGCTCTCCACCTCGGCCGGGTACACGTTCTCGCCGCCGGAGATGAACATGTCCTTGACCCGGTCCACCACGTGCAGGTGGCCCTCGTCGTCGAAGGTGGCCAGGTCGCCGGAGCGGAACCAGCCGTCCTCGAACGCGGCCTCGGTGGCCTGCGGGTTGCGCCAGTAGCCGGGACTGACGTTGGGCCCCTTGATGAGCGCCTCCCCCGGCTCGCCCGGATCGGCGTCGGTGCCGTCGGGGCGGACGACGCGGACGCCGGTGAAGAACACCGGCACCCCGGCCGAACCGACCTTGCGCAGGCTCTCCCCCGCTTCCAGGAACGTGGCGCCCGGCGCGGTCTCGGTCATGCCGTAGCCCTGGCAGAACACCAGGCCGCGCTCCTGGTAGGTGCGGATCAGCGCTTCGGGGATGGCCGCGCCGCCGCTCATCACGATGCGCAGCGACGACAGGTCGGCCTCGGCCCAGCGGGGTGAGGCGGCCAGTTCGGCGAACATGGTGGTCACGCCGAACATCCAGGTGATGCCGCGGCGTTCGATGTGGTCGTAGCAGGCGTCGACGTCCCAGCCCGGGGCGATCACCGAGCAGCCGCCCTTGATGAACGTCGGCAGCAGCGTCTGGTCGAGCGCGGCGACGTGGAACAGCGGCGCGGTGATCAGCGTGACGTCGTCGGAGGCGACGTCGACGCCGACCAGCAGGTTGACGGTGTTCCACACCAGGTTGCCATGGGTGAGCATCGCGCCCTTGGGGCGTCCGGTGGTGCCGGAGGTGTAGAGGATCAGCGCGACCTCGGCCAGCCCCACCTCCTCCTCGATCGGCTCGGGAGTGCTTGCGGCGAGCCAGCTCTCGTACTCCTGCTCGCCCGGGCTCGGGTCGGTGAGCGCGACGAGGCGGCGCGGCCGGTTCTCCAGCGCCGCGACGGTCCCGGCGCACTCGGGCGCGTAGATCAGCGCCTCGGGTTCGGAATCGGCGAGCACGTAGTCGATCTCGGGTGCGGCGAGCCGGAAGTTCAGCGGGACGAACACCGCGCCGAGCCGGTGCGCGGCGAACATCGTCTCGACGAACGCGAGGTGGTTGGGCCCGAGGTAGGCGACCCGGTCGCCGCGGGACACGCCGTCGGCGCGCAACCGCTGGGCGACCAGCGCGGTGCGCTCGGCGAACTCGGCGTAGCTGATCTCGGTGCCGTCGAAGACGAAGGCGGTGCGGTCCGGGGTCATGAGTGCTCGCCGGGCGGGCCACGCACCCAGGCCGAGGTCGCGCATCACCGTGCTCCTTCCCGTGCGCCGTCGGGGGTTTCGAGGTTCTGGTGGCTGGTCTCGCGCAGCCCGAGCACGCAGGCGACGGTCAGCGCGCAGAACGCGGTGATGGTCCCGGAGATCGCGGTGGTCCCGAAGCCGCTGCTCTGCAGCTGCGCGAACAGCACCGGCGCCAGCCCGCCGCCGAGCCCGGCCAGCTGGTAGCCCAGCGACGCGCCGGTGTAGCGGGTCTCGGTGCTGAACAGCTCGGTGTAGAGCGCGGCCAGCGGCCCGTACATCATCGGGTGGACGACGCCCTGGCCGAGGACCAGCGCGAGGACCAGCAGCGCGCCGCTGCCGCTGTCGACTATCGGGAACAGCGCGAAGCTGTAGGCGGCCATGATCACCGCCCCGACCAGCACGATCGGGCGCCTGCCGAGCCGGTCGGACAAGCCCGACCAGGCGATGATCCCCACCACGGCCGTCACCGAGGACAGGGTGATGGCGTTGAGCACGGTCTGCCTGCTGAACCCGGCCTGCACCCCGTAGGCCAGCACGAACGTGGTCAGCGTGGACTGGGCGACGAAGGCGGCCAGCCCGACGCCGACGCCGAGCGCGAGCTGGCGCGGCCGGTTCCGCAGCACCGCCAGCAGCGGGGCCCGCTCGCTGCGCCGCGACTCCTGGAACATCCGGGGTTCGGCGACCTTGAGGCGCACGAACAGCCCGAGTGCGAGCAGCACGATGCTGAGCAGGAACGGGACGCGCCAGCCCCAGCCCAGGAACGCCTCCTCGCCGAGGACGGCGGCGGTTCCGGTGAGCACGGCGGTGGACAGCACCATCCCGCAGGGCGCTCCGGCGTTGGTGAAGCTCGCCCACAGCCCGCGCCGCGTGCGGGCGTGCTCGGCGGAGATGAGCACCGCCCCGCCCCACTCGCCGCCGACGGCGACGCCCTGGACGACGCGCAGCAGCACCAGCCCCAGCGGCGCCCACGCGCCGATCTGCTCGTAGGTGGGCAGCAGGCCGATCAGGGAGCTGGCGATGCCCATCAGCAGCATCGTCAGCACCAGCATCCGCTTGCGGCCGAGCCGGTCGCCGAAGTGGCCGAACACCAGGCCGCCGAGCGGGCGCGCGAGGTAGCCGGTGGCGAAGGTGCCGAAGCTGGCGACGGTGGCCACCAGCGGGTCGAGGTTGGTGAAGAACACCTGGCTGAACACCACCGCGGAAGCCGTGGCGTAGAGCAGGAAGTCGTAGTACTCGATGACGCTTCCCAGGAAGCTGGACGCGACCGCGCGTCGGAGCTGCCTCCCGGCTGTGACCGAATCTGTCATGCCGATCGCCCTCGTCGTTGGGGGTGCGGAACAGGAGGACCGTCCACTGCGGACGGAGTGATCACTCGGCTAGGTCGTAGGGGCGCGGGTAGGGGGTGGGGCGGAAGCGGAGGTAGGCGTGGCCGGCGCCGGGCTGCTCGGCCTCGGCGGCGGCGTTGAGCTCGGCCGGGTCGGTGCCGCGCCAGACCCCGTCGTCCAGGCGGGTTTCCAGCGCGTGCAGGGCCGCGAGCTGCTCGCCGGCGGTGAAGGTGCAGTGCCCGGGCCGGTCCACGAAGGCCTGGCGCAGCAGGTCGCCGCTTCCGGCCCGCTCGACGGCGTCGCGGTGCGCGCTGGTGACCTGCACGGGCACCAGGCCGTCGCCGGTGGTGTGGATGTCGAGCTGCGGAGCGCTCAGCCGCCCGGTGAAGGCGACGTGGCGGGTCATGTAGTCCACGGCGCCGGGGTCGGCCTCGATGCGCGGTGCGCGGGCCAGCGCGTCCAGGTCGTCGCGCAGCGACAGGCCCGCGGCGTCGTAGAGCGCGGCGATCTCGGGGGCGTGCGGCGAGTCGGCGAGCATCCGGGCGTAGTCGACGCCGGTGTTCCACGACATGTTCCCGCCCGCGCGGGATTCGGCCTCTTGCCGCCACTGCATCGCCGTGACCGGGAACCGGGTCATCACCTCGTACTGGTTGCGCTGCTGGGCTTCCCAGTCGCGCTCGCCCGGCTCGGGCTGGGCGGGGTCGTTGTGCCCGGGGATGTTGTGCAGGGCGGCGGCCAGGGCGATCCGGGCGCGGCCCTGCGGAGTGGTCTGCGCGCGCTCGACGACGCCGGTCATCGCGGTGGCGGCCTGCGAGGCCTGCTGGGCGTCGGCGAAACCGGTCAGCGGGTAGTCGGATTCGGGCGCCAGCAGGGTTTTCACCGCGTAGGCGGGGTCGAGGGTGCTGTTCCAGTTGGCGACGCCGCCCTGCACCAGGCCGCACATCGACAGCGTCGCGTCGACTCGGTCGGGGTGGCGCTCGGCGATGGTCGTGGTGACCAGGCCGCCGTAGGACTGGCCCCAGGCGATGGTGCGGCGGGCGGGCCCGAACCGGGCGGTGAACTCGTCGATCGTGGCCAGCTGGTCGGGCACGGCCTGCTCGACCGCCCAGCCCGTGGTGGCGTAGGAGGAGCCGATGAGGGCGTAGCCCTCGTCCAGCGCGATCCGGGCGGCCTCGTCGCTGGGCGCGTTCTCGGCCGGGTTGGGGCCGCCCGCGGCCTGGTAGCCGTGGCTGAACAGCAGGAGCGTGCCGTTCCAGTTCTCGGGAACGTCCATCACCCAGGTCGCGCCGCTGGCGAGCTCGCCCTCGACGTGGGTGGGGGTCTCGGTGGCGAGAGCGGGTGCCGACGCGGCCAGCAGCGCGGCCGCGACCAGGGCCGCCAGCCGTCCGCTCGTGCGGGCGGTGATCATGCGAAACCTCCCCGTTCCGGGGCTCATCCGAGCCCGAGCAGGATCTCGCGCTGCAGCGGGGAGTGGGCGTGGTGCACGTTCTGCATCGAGAACTCCTCGGTGGACGAGCGTGCCGACCCGGCAAAAAGTACGGCGTCGCAGTGACGGCCGTCAACGTTGTGCCCAACATTCGAACGACTACGCTGGTCATCGTGAGTTCCGCCGACGACGCCGCTTTGACCTATTCGGCCCGACCGCAGTCGCTCATGCTGAGCTTCCTGGGCCTGCACGTGCTCGGGCGCTCCTCGGCGGCGTACTCGGGCAGCATCATCGACGTCTTCGGCCGGATCTCGATCTCCGAGGAGGCGGTGCGCTCGACGCTGAGCCGGATGGCGCACCGCGGCCTGCTCACCCGCCACCGCCGGGGCCGCCGCGTCTACTTCGGGCTCACCGAGCACGCCGAGCAGGTCCTCGAGGACGGCGAGCGGCGGATCTGGGACACCGGCGCCGTCAACCGCGACTGGGACGGGACCTGGACGCTGGTGGCCTTCTCGCTGCCGGACACCCGGCGCAGCGACCGGCACGACCTGCGCTCGCAGCTGATCTGGGCCGGGTTCGGGCTGCTGCAGAACGGGCTGTGGATCGCCCCCGGCCCGCACGACGTCACCGAGATCGTCGACGAGCTCGGCCTCAACGACCACGTCACCGTGTTCACCGCGCAGCAGGGCAAGCCCACCGAATCCGCCGACCTGGTCCGCAAGGCCTTCGACCTCGACGCCATCGCCGCCCGCTACCGCGCGTTCCTCACCCGCTGGGACAGCCCCCACCCGCTGCCCTGGGCCCCCGACGACCTCGCGCGCCAGCTGGTCCTGCACACCGACTGGCTGCAGCTGGTCCGCCAGGACCCGCACCTGCCCGCCGACCTGCTCGACACCGACTGGCCGGCCATCCGCGCCGAAACGCTGTTCCGCCAGCTCGCCCACCACTACCACGACACCACCGCCGACCTCGCCGAAACGACCATCGACCAGATCGAGCTCTGACGAGCCGCGATCCCGCCGCTCGGCGTCCCCGGCCGTGCGGGGGCGTGCGCGGCGCACAATGGGGGCATGGTCGAGCAGAGTCTGTGGATGCAGAAGGTCGCGGCTGATCCGGGGCATTCATCCTGGTACATCAACCGGATGCGGGGTCTGGCCGAGGCGGGCACCGATCTCGCCGGGGAGGCCCGGATGATCGACGCGATGGCCGAGCGCGGGTCCCGCATCCTCGACGCCGGGTGCGGCCCGGGGCGGGTCGCCGGGTGGCTGGCGTCGGTGGGCCACGACGTCGTCGGCGTCGACGTGGACCCGGCGCTGATCGAGGCCGCGGAGGAGGACCACCCGGGGCCGCGCTGGATCGTCGGCGACCTCGCCGAGCTCGACCTGCCCGCGCACGGCGTCACCGAGCCGTTCGACCTGATCGTGTGCGCGGGCAACGTGATGACGTTCCTGGCGCCCAGCACCCGCGGCACCGTGCTGGAGCGGTTTCGGGCGCACCTGGCGCCCGAGGGCCGGGTGGCGGTGGGCTTCGGCACCGGCCGCGGCTACGAGCCCGCCGAGTTCTTCGCCGACGCCGAGAAGGCCGGTCTGCGGACCGACCTGGCGCTGAGCACCTGGGACCTGCGCCCGCTGCGCGAGGACTCGGACTTCCTGGTGGCCGTGCTCAGCGCTGGCTGAGCGCACCTGAGTCGAGCAGCCGCTGCACCTCCTCGTCCGGGATCCCGGCCTCGGCCAGGACCTCGCGGGTGTGCTGGCCCAGCAGCGGGGCCGGTCGCGGCGGGGGCGCGGGTTCGCCGAAGTCGATCGGCCTGCGGGCCAGCCGCACCGGCCCCACGCCGGGCTGCTCGACGGTCTGGAAGAAACCGGTGGCGGCCAGGTGCTCGTCGGCGAACAGGTCCTCGACGTCGTGCACCGGGCCGTGCGGGATGTCGGCGCGGGCGAACGCCTCGCTCCACTCCGCCGAGGTGCGGGTGACCATCTCCTCGGCCAGCAGCGCGTAGAGCTCGTCGATGTGCCGGGTGCGGGCGCCGATGTCGCGGAAGCGCGGGTCCTCGCCCAGTTCCGGGCGGCCGATGAGGTCGAAGAACACCGTCCAGTGCTTGTCGGCGTACATCATCACCGCCAGGTGGCCGTCCTTGGTGGCGTAGGGCCTGCGGTGCGGCGAATCCGTCCTCGGGTAGCCGGTGGGGCCCGAGGGCGGGTCGGTGAGCCAGCCGCCCTGCCGGTCCAGGAGCATGAACGAGGCCATCCCCTCGAACATCGGCACCTCCACCGGCCGTCCCCGACCGTCGGCCTCCTTGGCGCGCAGCGCGGCGCAGGTCGCCGCCGCGCCGTAGAGACCGAGGATCTTGTCCGAGGCGGCCGAGCGCCAGTACTCGGGTTCTCCCCCGGCGGCGCCCTGAGCAGCGGCGATGCCGGAGGCCGCCTGGATCACGTCGTCGTAGGCGGGCCGGTCGGCGTGCGGGCCGTCCTTGCCGTAGCCGCGGAACGCGCACAGCACCAGCCCCGGGTTGATCTCGCGCAGCTCCTCCCAGGTCAGGCCGAGGCGGGCGGCGGCGGGTGGGCGGATGTTGTGCAGCAGCACGTCGGCTCCGCGCACCAGCGCCCGCAGCACCTCGCGCGCCCCGGTGTCCTTGAGGTCGACGGCGACCGAGCGCTTGCCGCGGTTGGCGTTGACGAAGATCGGGCCGACGCCGTTGCCGGAGGTGTCGCCGATGCCGCGAACCTGGTCGCCGCGCAGCGATTCGACCTTGATCACGTCGGCGCCCCACTCGGCGAGCACCTGGGCGGCGTAGGGGCCCATGAACACCGTCGACAGGTCCAGGACTCGCACGCCGGCGAGCAGGTCGCCGCTCATCGGTGTCCTCCCGGGATCGGCGGGTGCTCGGCGGGCGCGCCCTGCACGACGTCCCACAGCGGACCGCTCGCCGCGAGGAACCGGTCCCAGTCGCGGGTGGTGCCGAACTCGCCGCGCCAGTCCAGCGCGGGCAGCGTGACCAGCTGCAGCGGGTGCTCCTGCGTGGTGCCGATGGCGCCGTGGACCTGGTGGGCGTTGCGCACGACGACCGAGGCGGCGTGCCCGGCGCAGGACCGCGCCGCGGCGACCTTCGTCGCCGATGCGGGACCGGTCAGCTCGGTCTCGGCGGCGTCGAGCACGGCGGCGTCCACCGCCGCCCGCGCCAGCGCGGCCTCCGCGGCGGCGTCGGCGACCAGGTGCTGCACGGCCTGGAACTTCGCCAACGGCCGCCCGAACTGCACCCGCGTCCGCGCGTGCTCCACGCACAGATCCACGGCCCGCTCCAACGCCCCCACCACCTGCACGGCCCGCGCGAGAGCACCCCGCAACACCAACTGATCCACCACGTCCACCCCCACGACCACCCCGTCCCCCACCGACACTCCGAACGCATCCCCCCGAGGCAACCCCGACCGCGAAACCCGCCCCCTCCACCGCTCCACCCCCGG
This sequence comes from Saccharopolyspora flava, assembly GCF_900116135.1. GTDB lineage: Bacteria > Actinomycetota > Actinomycetes > Mycobacteriales > Pseudonocardiaceae > Saccharopolyspora > Saccharopolyspora flava. Next base: position 80,463 of record NZ_FOZX01000007.1, on the reverse strand, counting down.
AATACCGCCGTATTCCACCCCCCGATTACGGCAGTATTCGGGCCCCCGATTACCGGAGTTTTCGGGTTCCCGATTACCGGAGTGTTCCGGTGACGGATTACCGCCGTTTTCGGGTGACGGATTACCGGAGTTTTCCGGTGACCGACTACCGGAGGAATCCGGTGACCGACTACCGGAGGATTCCGGTGACCGACTACCGGAGGAATCCGGTGACGGAGTACCGGGGGATTCGGGGGTGTGGAGGGTCCAGGTGGCGTTGGGGTGGGGGATGACGAGGAGGGTGGGGACGTGGCCGAGCCAGGGGACTGATCGGGCGGTTCCGTCGGTGTGGAAAAGGGCGACCGTGAGTGGGGTGGTCGGGTCGGGGTCCGGGATTCCGGTGGTGCGGAGGAGCCAGTGGGCGAGCAGGTCGCTCTCGGCGAACGGGAGGTGTCGGGCCGCGGCCGCGCTCTCGGTCAGCAGGGCGGCGGCCTCCGGCCAGCCGGCGCCGGAACCGCCGTGAGCCTCGGGGGCGGTGAGGGCGGTGAAGCCGAGGTCGCTGAGCTTCGCCCACAGCTCGGCGTCGAAGCCGACGCCGGTGACGGCCTGGTCGAGGCGGTCGGTGAGCTCACCCGCGAGGACGTCGCGCAGCACGTCCCGCAGGTCCTGGTCGGTGCTCATCAGCGCATCCCCAATCCGCGTGCGATGACGCCGCGCAGGATCTCGTTCGTCCCGCCGCGCAACGTGAACCCCGGCCGCTGCTGCACGGCCCGGCGGGTCAGATCGGCGAGCTCGCCGTCGGCACCGGCAAGCGTGTCCAGGTCGGCGATCTCTGCGAGATCGCCCTCCAGGGTCGTGCCGAGCACCTTCACCAGCGCGGCGGGCACGTCGGCGCGCTCGCCGCGCTGCAGGGCCGCCGCGACCGACAGCGACATCTGGTGCAGTCCGGCGAGCCTGCCGGTGATCCGGCCCGCCTCGGCCGGATCCAGGCTCCCCAGCAGGGAACGCGCCAGCTGGTAGGTCGACAGGAACCGCTCCGGCCCGGACCGCTCGAACGACAGCTCCGAGGTGACCTGCCGCCACCCGTCCCCGATCTCGCCGACCACGTGGTCGTCGGGCACGAGCACGCCGTCCAGGTGCACCTCGTTGAAGTGGTGCGCGCCGTTGGCCGAGATCACCGGGCGGACCGTCAGCCCCGGCGAGTCCAGTCGCACCAGCAGCTGGCTCAGCCCGCCGTGCCGGTCCTCGCCCGGCGGGGAGGTGCGGGCCAGGACGATGAAGGCGTCGGCGACGTGCGCACCCGAGGTCCACAGCTTCGTGCCGGTCACCCGCCAGCCGCCGTCGTCGCGCTCGGCGCGGGTGCGCACGCTGGCCAGGTCCGAGCCCGAATCCGGTTCGCTCATCCCGATCGCGAAGAACGCCTCGCCGGCGACGATGCGCGGCAGGTACTCGCGCTTGAGGGCCTCGCTGCCGAAGCGCAGCAGGTTCGGCGCGACCTGGCGGTCGGCGATCCAGTGCGCGGCGACCGGCGCCCCGGCGGCCAGGAGCTCCTCGGTGACCACGAAGCGCTCCAGGAACGTGCGGCCGTGCCCGCCGTACTCCTCGGGCACCGTCATCCCGAGCCAGCCGCGGCGGGCCAGCGCGCGGGTGAAGTCCAGGTCCCAGCCGCTGAGCCAGCTGTCCACCGTCGGCGTGAACCCGCCGGAACCGACCTGCTCGGCGAGGAACTCCCGCACCTGCCGGCGCAGCGACAGCAGCGCCGCGTCCTCCTGGACCGGTGGCGGCATCAGCGACGGCATCGACCCTCCTGCACTCCGACGGGTTCCTCCCACGTAACCCGTGCGCACGTTCCCGGTCAACGGACCTTCCTGGTGACCGGGACGCGTCCGCGCACGTAGGGTGTCGCCGAACCGAGTCCGCACGGCGGGGAGGAAACGCCACTCATGTCCGATGTGCTGCTGGTCGAGCGCGCCGATCACGTGGAGACCTGGACGATCAACCTGCCCGACCAGCGCAACCCGATCTCCGGCGCGGACGTGATCGAGGCGTTCGAGACCCACGCCCGCCGGGTTCAGCAGGACCTGGACGTGCGGTGCGTGGTGCTGACCGGCGCGGGCAAGGCGTTCTCCGCGGGCGGCAACGTCAACGACATGCGCGAGAAGGCCGGGATGTTCAGCGGCAGCCCGTGGGAGATGCGCAACGGCTACCGCGACGGCATCCAGCGCATCCCGCTGGCGCTGACCGAGTGCGAGGTGCCGATGGTCGCCGCCGTCAACGGGCCCGCCGTCGGCGCGGGCTGCGACCTGGCCATGATGTGCGACCTGCGGGTGGCCTCCACGCAGGCCTGGTTCGCCGAGTCCTTCGTGCAGCTGGGCATCATCCCCGGCGACGGCGGCGCCTGGTTCCTCACCCAGGCCATCGGCCCGCAGAAGGCCGCCGAGATGGCCCTCACCGGCGACCGCGTCGACGCCCGGAAGGCCCTGGAGTGGGGCATGGTCGCCCACGTCGTGGAACCCGAGGACCTGCTCACCGAGGCGAACGCCCTCGCGGCCCGGATCGCCAAGAACCCGCCGCACGCCACCCGCATGGCCAAGCGCCTGCTCAAGGAGTCGCGCACCAACGACCTCCGCCACGTCCTCGAACTCTCCGCCACCATGCAGGCCCTCTCCCACCACACCGAGGACCACGCGGAAGCCATGAACGCCCTCCTCACCAAACGCCCCGCCACCTACCAAGGCCACTGACCCCACCAACCGGTCGACCACCCCGGTTTTCATCGGGTCAAATACCGCAGGTTTCGACCGGTCAAAACCTGCGGTATTCGTCGGGTCAAAACCTGCGGTATTCGCCTTGAGGAAGTCCACCTGGTCGGGTGAGGGTGGGGTTTTCGGGAGTCAGGAGGGGGTTTCGGGGGCGAGGACGCAGCGGGAGCCGGTGAAGATCGTGACCATGCAGCGGTTGTTGTGGTTGCAGAGGGAGCGGGTCGCGGAATCGGCGGCGATGCGGTTGACGAGGTCGGGTTCCCGGAGGAGGGCTCGGCCCATCGCGACGTACTGGAAGCCCTCCTGCATGGCGCGGTCCATGATCTCGCGGTGGGTGATCCCGCCGAGCAGGATCATCGGGAGGTCCATGGCGGCGCGGATCTGACGCGCGTCGTCGAGGAGATAGCCGTCCTGGTACGGGTATTCGCGGAGGAACCGGCCACCGACGAGCTTGACGCCGGTGCGGATCGGTTCCCGCATCACCTCCGCGAACTCGCGGACCGGGGCGTCGCCCTTGAACAGGTACATCGGGTTGAGCAGCGAGCTGCCCGCGGTCATCTCCAGGGCGTCGACCGTGCCCTCGGCCTCCAGCCACCGCGCCACGGTGATCGCCTCGTCGAGCCAGAACCCGCCCGGCACACCGTCATCCATGTTGAGCTTGGCCAGGATCGCGATCCGGTCGCCCACGGCTTCCCGGACCGCGCGCATCACCCGCAGCGCGAGCCTGGCGCGGTTGGCGAGGTCGCCGCCGTAGTCGTCGGTGCGCTTGTTGAGCTTGGGGCTCAGGAACGAGCTCGTCAGGTAGTTGTGTCCCAAGTGGACTTCGACCGCGTCGAAACCGGTTTCCACGGCCATCTTCGCGGCGTCGCCGTGCGCCTGCACGACCCGGTCGATGTCGGCGAGGGTGGCGGGTTTGACCTGCCGCAGCGATTGCAGGCTCAGCGACCGGCTCGGACCGAGCGCGGGCAGCTTCGTCTTGGTGGAGTCGGCGACCGGCCCGGCGTGGCCGACCTGAGCGGAGATCGCCGCGCCCTCGGCGTGCACGGCCTCGGTCAGCCGCCGCAGTCCCGGCACCGCCTCGTCGCGCCACACGATCTGGTGGCCGTCGGTGCGCCCCTCGGGCGACACCGCGCAGTAGGCGACGGTGGTCATGCCCACTCCCCCGGCGGCGTGCCGGACGTGGAAGTCGATGAGCTCGTCGGTGACCAGGCCTCGCCGCGCGCGCTTCTCGTAGGTCGCGGCCTTGAGGATCCGGTTGCGCAGTCGCACCGGGCCGAGCTTCGCAGGGGCGAGGACGTCGGGAACGGCCTTGTCGCGCATCGCATTCTCCTCCCGCGGCGTTGCGCGAGGTGACGCTACCAGAGTTTTGGCGCTACTGGCCAAAAATTGTCGGGCTGGGCGTTGACCAGCATCGGGATCGACTAGGCTCGGGCGCGTGACCCCCAGCGACGCCCCCGCGCCGCAGCGCGGACGCCCGACCGTGCTCGATCCCCCCGCCATCGCGGCCGCGACGTTCCGCCTGTGGAGCGAGCGCGGCTACGCCGCCGTCGGGTGGAAGGACATCGCCGAGGCCACCGGCGTCAGCGTCCGCACGCTGGTCCGCCACTTCGCACGCAAGTCCGACATCGCATGGGTCGGCGTGCCGACCGCCACCCGGCGGCTCCGCGAGGCGCTGGAGCAGACGCCGGGCGACGTGCCGGTCGACGACGCCGTGCGCCGCGCGATCGTCGCGTCCATGTCGGACGATCCGATGTCGCCGGCAGGTCCGGACTGGATTCGCCTGGTGTGCACCGAACCCGAGCTCGCCGGCACCGCGCCCACCGCCTACCGCCCGTGGATCGAGGAGCTCGCCGAGTTCATCGCCGGCCGCACCCCCGGCATGCCCCGGGCCGCCGCGATGGCCCTGGCCAGCGGCTACCAGGCCGCGACCGTCGCCGCCCTGGTCGCCTGGAGCGAATCCGACACCGACGAGCGCGCCGCCACGGCCGCGGAGCAGGCCCTCGCCTGGATCTCCATCGCGAGCGCGTGAGGAGCGGTTCCCCTCGAAACCCCCGCGATTCCGGACCTCAGGCCGGGAGCGCGGCGAGGTCGTCAGCGCTGAGGTGCCACCCCGCCGCGGCGACGTTGGCGCGGACCTGGTCCGGGCTGGTGGCGCCGGTGATCACCGAGGTGACGTCCCGCTGCGCGAGCAGCCACGCCACCGCGAGTTCGAGGATCGTGTGACCGCGCTCTTCGGCGAAGGCCGTGAGGCGTTCGACCGCGTCGAAGTTCTCGTCGCTGACGACCCGGTCGGCCAGCGCGCTCAGCTTGTCGAACCGGCTGCCCTCCGGGAAGGCCGCGCCCTTGCGGTACTTCCCGGTCAGCAGGCCGGAGGCCAGCGGGAAGTACGGCACGACCCCGAGGCCGTTGCGCCGCGCGGCCGGCACGACCTCGGCCTCCACCTCGCGGTGGAGCAGGTTCCACTCGATCTGCGTGCCGGTGAACCGCGTCCACGACCGCTCCTGCGAGATCTCCTGCGAGCGCGCGATCTGCTGCGCCGAGACGTTGGACGACGCCACGTGCAGCACCTTCCCGGCCCGCACCAGCTCGTCGAGCGCTTCCAGCGCCTCGTCCTCGGGCGCCTCGGCGTCCGGGTAGTGCTGGTAGTAGACGTCGATGCGATCGGTGCGCAACCGCCGCAGACTTCCTTCGCACGCCTCGCGAATCCGCTCGGCCAGCGCGCCCGGCCGGTAGGTCTCGTCCTTGGGCCGGGGCGTGAATTTCGTCGCGATCACCACGTCATCGCGCCGGGAACCGAGGCATTCGCCGATGATCTCCTCGGACCGGCCGCCGCCGTACATCTCGGCGGTGTCCAGGTGCGTGATCCCGGCCTCCAGCGCGGCCTCGAGCACCGCGCGCGAATCCTCCAGCTCCAGCTTCATCCCGAAGTTGTTGCAGCCCAAGCCGATCACCGACAGCGCCGGTCCGCCGGTGCCCAGCCGTCGCTCATCCATCTCGCCACCTCCGCTCGTCGCAGCTCCCACGCGACGGTATCGCCGCGGTCGCAGGCGAGGCGGGAAGCGCCACGCGCGGATCGCCGAATCGCGCTGTCGAACACCGGGAAATCACGATGCGCAATGGTTTCAATCGCATAACCCGGATCATTCGAACTTTTCCGGACCGCTTTCTGCTATACTACTGATGTACCAGAATTGCGATGCGCCAGAACCGCGTTCTGCCGAAGTCGAGGCGATGATGACTGCGAGCGAGGAGCAACCGGCCCTGTCGATGGCCGAGAAGGCCTACCTGGCCATCCGGGACCGGCTGATCATGCTGGACATCCCGCCGATGACCGCCATCGACGACGCGGCGCTGGCCCGCTCGCTCGACATCGGCCGCACCCCCGTGCGCGAGGCCCTCAAGCGCCTGGAGATCGACCGGCTGGTCGTGTCCTACCCGCGTCGCGGCACGTTCGCCACGGCCGTGGACATCACCGACCTCGCCTACATCTCCGACATCCGGATGAACCTGGAGCCGCTGGCCGCCCGGCGCGCCGCCGAGGTCGCCGGGGAGGCGGAGCTGGAGGAGATCGGCGAGCTCGTCGACCACCTCGACGGCGTGGACCTCCGCTCGATGGAGCGCGACGAGATCATGCGCTGGGACCTGCACGTGCACCGCACGATCTACCGCGTCGCGGGCAACCCGCACCTCGAGGACACGCTGATCCGCTACGACAACCTCGCCACCCGGATCTTCTGCGTGTTCCTCGACCGGATGCAGGACTTCGACAGCCACGTCATGGAGCACTCGGCGTTGCTGCGCGCCATCGCCGCGCAGCAACCCGACAAGGCCGAGCAGCTCGCCAGGGAGCACGTCCTGAACTTCGACAAGGCGATGCGCTCCCTGGTCTGAGCCGCTGCCTACAAGCGCTTGGCCAACTTCCGGCGCCACTGGCCGAACGGGCGGGCCCGGTCCACGGCCAGGACTCCGACGGGTTCTTCGGCGGCGTCGAGGTAGAGGGCGAGGAAGTCGCCGGTTTCCGGGTCGCCCTCCTCGATCTGGACGGTGCAGTCCTCGGTGCGGTGACCGGCGAACTGGATCTTGTGCCCGTACTGGTCGGACCAGAAGTAGGGCACCGCGTGGTGCGCGGGCGCGGAGTGCTCGCGGCCGAGCAGCGCCGCAGCGGCCGCGGCCGGTTGCTGCAGGGCGTTGGTCCAGTGCTCCAGCCGCATCGGGCGCGCGGTGTAGTCGCGGTAGGAGTGGGCGCAGTCGCCCGCCGCGACGACTTCCGGCAGCGCGGTCCGGCCGTCGGCGTCGGTGCGCACGCCGTGCTCCACGTCGAGGCCGGATCCGGACAGCCACTCGGTGTTGGGTTCCGCGCCGATGCCGACCACGACGACGTCGGCGGGCAGTTCGCGCCCGTCGGCCAGCTTCACCGCGGTGATCCGCGCGGTGCCCACGAGCTCGGCGACGCCGGCCAGCGGGTGCACCCGGACGCCGTTGCGGGCGTGCAGCCGCCCGCAGATCTCGCCCATCTCCGCGCCGAGCGCCCGCCGCAGCGGGACCGGCCCGTTGTCGACCACGTCCACCTCGCACCCGAGGCCGACGGCGGTCGAGGCGACCTCGGCCCCGATGAACCCCGCGCCGACGATCACCACGCGCGCCCCGGGCACGAGGTCGGCGCGCAGCGCGAGCGCGTCGTCGAGGCCGCGCAGCACGTGCACCCCGGTCAGGTGACCGCCGGGCAGGGTGCGGGCCCGGGCTCCGGTGGCCAGCACGACGCCGTCGGTGCCGATGCGCGTGCCGTCGGCGAGCACGACCGCGCGGTCGGCGGTGTCCAGCGCCGCGGCGGACCGGCCGAGCAGCCAGTCGACCTCCAGCGCGTCGTCGTCGGAGTCGGTGAGCCGGATGTCGTCCTCGCTCGCGGTCCCGGCGAGGAACTCCTTGGACAGCGGCGGCCGGTCGTAGGGCGCGTGCACCTCGTCGCCGACGGCCGTGATCCGGCCGTCGAAGCCCTGCTCGCGCAGGGCGCGGATCGCCGACAGGCCGGCCAGCGAGGCGCCGACCACGGTGATGTGCCGCATCAGACGACCTCCTCCGCGGGCGCGCTCGGGGCGCCGGCCTCGACGCGGGTGGACTCGTGCACGTAGATGACGCCGTCCTCGACGGTCACCGCGTGGGTGCGGACCGGCTTCTTGGCGGGCGGCCCGCTGGGCATCCCGGTCTTGAGGTCGAAACAGGCCGCGTGCAGCGGGCATTCGACGGCACAGCCCTCCAGCCAGCCGTCGGACAGCGACGCGTCCTGGTGCGAGCAGGTGTCGTCGATGGCGTAGAGCTCGCCGTCGACGTTGAACACCGCGATCGCCACGTCGCCGTGCACGCGAACCGACTCCCCCGGCGGCAGGTCGACCAGCTCACCAACCAAGATCATGACGCCTCCTGTTGCAGATAGCGGAACACCGCGTGCTATGCGCAACAACAGGATGGGGGTCCGCAGGCCGCTCGTCAATGGGGAAATCCAGCAGGAAACACGAGGTTTTCGCAGGTGGAAGCACGCGGGCGCGCGTGATCGCGAGACCGCGGAGGGAAGCGTCGCGGCCCCGGCAGCGGAGCGGTGGGGTGACTGAGGCCTTGATTCGGCGATGCCGAGGGTTTACCTTCTCGCCAACAGATATATCAGTAGTCGATCGCGGTCACAACCGCGACGCCGCCACGAGGACCCGCGGCCCCCAGCGCTGCGTCGCACCCGGGAGAGCCCCATGACCGATCGCCCCAGACGGCCTCGCCGAGGCCTGAGACCGCCTGTCGTGCAAGAGGAGCGCACGGTCCAGCGAGCGGTCGGCGCGGCAGCCGTCGGCAACGTGGCCGAGTGGTACGACTTCGGGATCTACTCCTACCTGGCCGCCGGAGTCCTCGACCAGGTCTTCTTCCCCGACTTCGGCCCGTGGGCCGGGGTCTACACGCTCGGCGCGTTCGCCGCCGCGTTCCTGATGCGCCCGCTGGGCGGGTTCGTGTTCGGACGCCTCGGCGACCGCTACGGGCGCACCAAGGTGCTCTCGGCGACCGTGCTCATGATGGCCGCCGCCACCGTGCTGCTCGGCCTGGTCCCCGGCCACGGCGCCGTCGGGCTGCTGGCGCCGCTGCTGGTGCTGCTCGTGCGGATGCTGCAGGGCTTCTCCGCCGGAGGTGAGTACACCGGGGCGCTGACGCTCATCGCCGAGTACGCGCCGGACCGGCGGCGCGGGTTCTTCGGCAGCTGGCTGGAGTTCAGCACCCTGGCCGGCTACGCCCTCGGCGCGGGCACCTGCGGCGCCGTCATCGCGCTGCTGCCCACCGACGCGCTGCTCGCCTGGGGCTGGCGCATCCCGTTCATGCTCGCCCTGCCGCTGGGGATCGTGGGGCTGTACCTGCGGATCCGGCTGGAGGACACCCCCGCGTTCCGGCAGCTCATGGAGCGCTCCCCCGTGCTGGCCACGATGACCACGCGGCGCGCGGTGCAGATCGTGCGCCGCCACTACCGCACCCCGGCGCTGGTGGCGGCCGGGATCGTGGTGGCCTGGAACGTCACCAACTACGTGCTCACCAACTACGCGCCCACCTACCTGACCAGCACGCTGCAGCGACACGGCGAGCACGCCACCTCCGGTGCCGCGGCCACCGGGATGCAGGTCGCGGTCATGCTGGTGATGCTGTGCGCCATCACCGGCGTGGGCAGGCTCAGCGACCGCATCGGCCGCAAACCCGTGCTCATGACCGGCAGCGTCGGCCTGGTGCTGCTGGGGCTTCCCGCGGTGTGGCTGCTGCGCGAGGGCCCGGTGGCCCAGGTGCTCGGCCTGCTCATCATCGGCCTGTGCCTGCTGTGCTTCGCGGCCGTGTCGCCGTCCACGCTGCCCGCGCTGTTCCCGACGATGATCCGCTACAGCAGCCTCGCGGTCATCTTCAACCTCGCGGTGTCGCTGTTCGCCGGGACCGCGCCGACCATCATCGAGGCCGCGGTGACCGCGACCGGCAACCTGGACTGGCCGGGCTACTACCTCATCGGGGCCGGCGTCATCGGCGTCGCCGCCACGCACTTCCTGCGCGAGCACGCGGGCAAGCCCCTCGACGGGGCCGCCCCACTGACCTCCAGCGCGGAACTGCCGCCTCCCCCGCTGTCCGACGACGGCGTCCCGCTGGAACTCCCCCGCTGAACGCGCGAAGAGGCCCCGCACCGAGGTGCGGGGCCTCTTTCGTGGCCGGGATCAGCCGATGCGCTCGCGCACCCAGTCGTGGAACTCGGCGATGTGGTGCTCGCTGGGCACCAGCACTCCGCCGGAGGCGTAGGAGCGGGAGTCCATCGCCAGCTGGCAGCGCTCGCAGGCGTCGAAGTCCTGCTGGTTGACCCGGTGGAACAACTCCACCGAGCGGTCGATGTCGGCGCCGGAGTCGACCACCTCCGGCAGGTACAGCCAGTCGCAGCGCACCAGCGTCCGGTCGGGCGCGAGCGGGAACATCCGGTGGAACACCACGTGATCGGGCACCAGGTTGATGAACACCTGCGGGCGCACCGTGATCGCGTAGTAGCGGCGGTCCTGCTCCTCGCTCACGCCCGGCAGCTTCGCCAGACCCGCCGAGCCGTCGACCGTGAAGCCCTCGACGTCCTCGCCGAACTCGGCGCCGTGGCCGACGAAGTACTGCGCGGCCAGCCCGTCGGCGAACTCCGGCAGCACCTCGGTGAGCTCCGGGTGGATCGTCGCGCAGTGGTAGCACTCCATGAAGTTCTCGACGATCTGCTTCCAGTTCGCCTTCACGTCGTACTCGATCCGCTTGCCCAGCTTCAGATCCGCGACCTGGTAGCCGACGATCGCGTCCGGGGTGCCGAGCCGGTTGCTCACGTCGGCGATGACGGTGTCGTCGAACGACGGCGGCTCGTCGGCCAGGCACAACCACACGTAGCCGAGCCATTCGCGCACGTGCACCCGGTGCAGGCCGTACTGGGTGCGGTCCACGTCGTCCATCGCGTTGAGGTTCGGCGCGGCGATCAGATCGCCGTCGAAGGAGTAGGTCCAGGCGTGGTACGGGCACTGGAAGGACCGCCGCACCTCGCCGGACTCCTCGGTGCACAGCCGCGCGCCCCGGTGCCGGCACACGTTGAGGTGAGCGCGGATCTCGCCGGAGCGGTTGCGGGTGACCAGCACGCTCTCGCGGCCGATCTGGACGGTCTCGAACTTGCCGGGCTTGTCGAGGTCGGCGCTGAGCACCGCGCAGAACCAGCCGGACTCGAAGATCGTCGCCTGCTCCAGGCGGAAGATCCCCTCGTCGGTGTAGTAGTGGCCGGGCAGCGTCTCGCGCAGGCTCTCCGGGAGGGCGTTGTCGGACAGGTCGGTGGTCGGGAGCTCACCGGTGGTCATGGTTTCTCCTCGGCGCAGGGGATTTCCGGGGCACGGGAAGGGGTTTCAGGGGAAGACGACGGTGCTGGTGCCGTTGAGCAGCACGCGGTGCTCGCAGTACCAGCGCACCGCGCGGGACAGGGCGAGCGCTTCGGCGTCGCGGCCGACGGTCTGCAGGGCCTTCGGGTCGTGGGTGTGGTCGATGCGGATGACCTCCTGCTCGATGATCGGCCCCTCGTCCAGGTCGGGGGTGACGTAGTGGGCGGTGGCGCCGACGAGCTTGACGCCCCGCTCGTAGGCCTGGTGGTAGGGCTTGGCGCCCTTGAACCCGGGCAGGAACGAGTGGTGGATGTTGATCGCCCGGCCGTGCAGCGCCTTGCAGGTCTGGTCGGAGAGCACCTGCATGTAGCGGGCGAGCACGACCAGGTCGGCGGCGTGGTCGTCGACCAGCCGCAGCAGCTGCGCCTCGGCCTCCGGCTTGGTCTCCGGCGTGACCGGCACGTGGTGGAACGGCAGGCCCGCGGCCTCGGCCATCGGGCGCAGGTCCTCGTGGTTGGAGACCACGGCGACGATCTCGGCGCCCAGCGCGCCCGCCCGCCAGCGGTAGATCAGGTCGTTGAGGCAGTGGCCGAGCTTGGACACCATCACCAGCACGCGGGCGGGGCGATCCGGGTGGAAGGCGTAGTCCATCTCGAAATCGGTGGCCACCGAGGCGAATTCGCGCGACAGGTGGTCGGTGTCCTCGCCGGTGGCCTGCACGCGCAGGAACAGCCGGCCGCGCACCGGGTCGTCGAACTGGCGGTACTCGCCGATGTCGCACCCGTGGGCGAACAGGAACGAGCTGACGGCCTGGACGATGCCGGTGCGGTTGGGGCAGCTCAGGGTGAGGGTGAACGTCACGGGATTCTCCTCAGCATTCCACGATGTTGAGCGCGAGTCCGCCGCGCGCGGTCTCCTTGTACTTGTCCTTCATGTCGGCGCCGGTCTCGCGCATCGTCTTGATGGCCTTGTCCAGCGACACGTGATGCTCGCCGTCGCCGCGCAGCGCCATCCGGGCCGCGGTGATGGCCTTGATCGCGGCGACCGCGTTGCGCTCGATGCACGGGATCTGCACCAGCCCGCCGACGGGGTCGCAGGTCAGGCCGAGGTTGTGCTCGATGCCGATCTCGGCGGCGTTCTCCACCTGCTCGGGGGTGCCGCCGAGGAGTTCGGCGAGCCCGGCGGCGGCCATCGAGCAGGCCGAGCCGACCTCGCCCTGGCAGCCGACCTCGGCACCGGAGATCGAGGCGTTCTCCTTGAACAGCACGCCGACCGCGCCCGCGGTGAGCAGGAAGCGCACCGCGTGGTCGTCGTCGAAGCCGGGCAGGAACCGGTGGGCGTAGTGCAGGACGGCGGGCACGATGCCGGCCGCGCCGTTGGTCGGGGCGGTGACGACCCGGCCGCCCGCGGCGTTCTCCTCGTTGACCGCCAGCGCGTAGAGGGTCGCCCACTCCATCGGGTCGGCGTGCTCGTCGAGGCTCGCGGCCAGGTCCCGGGCCCGGCGGCGGACCTTGAGCCCGCCGGGCAGCACTCCTCCGGTGCGCGTGCCCCGGTCGACGCACTCGCGCATCACCTGCCAGAGGTGCAGCAGGTGCGCGCGGGTCTCGGCCTCGGGCCGCCAGGAGGCCTCGTTGGCCAGCACGACGTCGCTGATGCGGCCGAGGCTCGCGGCCTGGGTGAGCAGTTCGGCGCCGGTGCGGAACGGGTGGGCGACGGGGGTGGCGTCCTCGACGAGGACCGGGTTGCCGGTGTCGTCCTCGTCGAGCACGAAACCGCCGCCGACGGAGTAGTACTCGCGGCGCACCACCCGGGCGCCGTCGTCGTCGAGGGCTTCGAAGGCCATGCCGTTGCTGTGGAAGTCGAGCCGCTTGCGGCGGTGCAGCACGACGTCGCGGTCGAGGTCGAAGGCGATCTTGTGCTCGCCGCCGAGGCTGATCCGGTGCTCCTCCCGCACCGCGGCGACCTGCGGTTCGACCGCGACGGGGTCGACCAGGTGCGGTTGCTCGCCGGTCAGCCCGAGCACCACGGCCTTGACGCTGCCGTGCCCGTGCCCGGTGGCGCCGAGCGAGCCGAACAGCTCGCAGCGCACCCGCGCGACCCGGGCCATCGCGCCGGTGGCGCGCAGGTGCTCGACGAACAGGTGCGCCGCCCGCATCGGCCCGACGGTGTGCGAGCTCGACGGCCCGATGCCGACCTTGAACAAGTCGAAGACGGACAGAGTCATGGGTGCTCCCGGGGGTAGGTGGGGGCAGGAGACAGTTTTTCCTCGAATTACCCGGACAAAACGGATATCGATCATGGGTGATTCGAGGAAAAACTGCCCCGCTCCCGGAACTCAGCGGCGGATGCGGTGCATCTCGGGGTCCACCAGGGGCTCGGCCGCGACGGTCGCGGCGATCATGCGGTCGAAGTACTTGATCTCGACCCGGGTCCCCGGCATCGCCGAGGACGGCAGCCACGCGTAGGCGATCGGCGTGCCGAGGGTGTGCGCGAACGCCGCCGAGGTGACGTAGCCGGCGGGCTCGCCGTCGACGAAAACCGGTTCGGCGCCGAGCACGACGCTGCGCCCGTCGTCGACGGTCAGGCAGCTCAGCCGCCGCTCGACCGCGTCCGGGTCGATCCCGGCCAGCGCGTCGCGGCCGACGAAGTCGCCCTTGTTCATCCGCACCGCGAACCCGACCCCGGCCTCGTACGGGTTGTGCTCGGTGGTCATGTCCGCACCCCAGGCGCGGTAGCCCTTCTCCAGCCGCAGGCTGTTGAACGCCGCCCGCCCGGCCGCCACGACCCCGAGGTCGCGCCCGGCCTCGAACAGCACGTCCCACAGCCGCTGCCCGTACTCGGCGCTGGTGTAGAGCTCCCAGCCCAGCTCACCGACGTAGGACACCCGCATGGCGGTCACCGGGATGCCGGCGATGCGGATCTGCTTGCAGCGGAAGAACTTCAGCCCCTCGTGCGAGAGGTCGTCGCCGCTCAGCGGCTGCACCAGGTCACGGGCCAGCGGTCCCCACACGCCGATGCAGCAGGTGCCCCCGGTGATGTCGCGGATCGTCACGCCGCCGTCGTCGGGCAGGTTGCGCCGCAGGTACTCGTGGTCGATGTTGCCGTTGGCGCCGATCTGGAACCGCTGCTCGCCCAGCCGCGCGACGGTGAGGTCGCTGCGCACGCCGCCGGCCTCGTCGAGCATCAGCGTGTAGGTCACCGACCCGACCGACTTGTCCACCTTGTTGGTGGTCATCCGGTCGAGGAACGCCAGCGCTCCGGGCCCGCTGACCTCCAGCCGCTTCAACGAGGTCATGTCGTAGAGCGCGACGGCGGTGCGGGTCTTCCAGGCCTCCACCGCGGCGACCGGGCTGTGGAACATCGCCGACCAGGCGTCCCGCGACGGCGGCTGCCACTCCATCGGCAGGTCCTTGACCAGCGGCGCGTTGGCCTCGAACCAGTGCGGGCGCTCCCACCCGTGAGCCTCCAGGAACACCGCGCCGAGCTCCTTCTGCCGGGCGTGGAAGGGGCTGACCCGCAGGTCGCGCGGCGAGAACTTGGGCTGCAGCGGGTGCTTGACGTCGTAGATCTCGACGAAGTTGCGCGAGGAGGTCTCCTCGACGTAGTCGGGCGTCGTCTCGATCTCGTCGAAGCGGTGCACGTCGCAGCCGTGCAGCTCGATCTCGCTGCGGCCGTCGACGAGCAGCTGCGCCACCGACCGCGCGACGCCGGCCGAGTGCGTCACCCACACGGCCTCGGCGACCCAGAACCCCTGCACGTCCGGGGATTCCCCGACCAGCGGTCCCCCGTCGGGGGTGAAGGAGAAGACGCCGTTGAACCCGGTCTCGATCTCGGCGGTCTCCAGCGCGGGCAGCAGGCGCTTACTGTGCTCCCAGGACGGCGCGAAGTCCTCCTCGGTGAACGCCAGCATCGACGGCATCGCCCGCTCGGAGGTCTCGCCGTCCTGCGGCAGGTCGCTCAGCCGCACCGGGATCGGGCGGTGGGCGTAGGTGCCGATGCCGAGCCGGTCGACGTGCTCGCGGTAGTAGAGGTCGCGGTCCTGGTGGCGCAGGATCGGCAGGTTGGCCTCGGTGCGCTCGTCGTTGCGCCCGGCGAGTTCGGGCAGCGGCGCGGTCTTGGCGTACTGGTGGGCCATCGGCAGCAGCGGCACGGTCATGCCGACCATCTCGCCGATCGCCTGCCCCCAGAACCCGGCGCAGGACACGACGATGTCGGCGGGGATCTCGCCGTGGTCGGTCTCGACGCCGGTGACCCGGCCGCCGCTGTGGTTGATGCCGGTGACGGTCACCGCGCCGCGGAACCGCGCCCCGCGCGAGACGGCCCGCCGGGCCAGCGCGACCACGGCCCGCGCGGCCTTGGCGAGGCCGTCGGTGGGCGTGTGGAAGCCGCCGAGGACCTGGTCGGCGTCGAGCAGCGGGTGCAGCTTGGCGCACTCGTCGGGCCCGATGACCTCGCCGGGCACGCCCCAGGAGGTGGCCCAGCCCTGCTTGCGGTGCAGGTCGGCGAGGCGCTCGGGGGTGGTGGCGATCTCCAGGCCGCCGACCTGGTTGAAGCAGCGGTCGCCGTCGTCGTCGAGCTCCAGGAACTTCTCGACGGTGTAGGTGGCGAACCGGGTCATCGTCTGCGACGGACCGGTCTGGTAGACGAGCCCGGGCGCGTGCGAGGTCGAACCACCGGTGAGCGGCAGCGGTCCCTGGTCGAGGACGGTCACCTGGTTCCACCCGCGGCTGGTGAGCTCGTCGGCCAGGTTCGCACCCACGATCCCGGCTCCGATGATGACGACGCGAGGACTCGTGCTCATGCTGATCTCCTAACGGAGCGGCGGAGTCTGAAGCTGGGGGTCCCGCCTCCGGCGAGGCGGAAAGACGTTGCGGGAGAGGGAGTTCCGCCGGACGGCGGAACCGAGACGAGGGGATCAGCGACCTCTGATGGAGGACTGATATATCAACTGCGCATCAAGGTAAGCGCCCACACCCCCGCGGTCAACACGTGACCCGAAAATTCCCCCACCACCGCGACCGAACACCCCCACCCCCGTCAAAAACCGCAACATCCATCGCGCGAAAACCGGGGTTTTCGACGCGTGAAAACCGGGGTTTTCGACCGGATGGGGCACGAGGGGTTGACCGGGCGGCGTTCGCTGTTACCTTGGTGTCCATCTGATATGTCAGTTGGCTTTCAGCGCCTCTCCCCCTTGTTGAGCACTCGCTCCCGCATCTCGAACGGAGGGCTCTCATGCCTCGAACACCCGGTGCCGATCTGCCCGAGCACCCGGACTGGCTCTGGGGTTCGGCCGATCCGAAACCGTCCTACGACGTGGTGATCGTCGGCGGCGGGGGCCACGGCCTGGCCACCGCCTACTACCTGGCGGTCAACCACGGCATCACCAACATGGCGGTGCTGGAGAGCGGGTGGCTGGCGGGCGGGAACATGGCCCGCAACACCACGATCATCCGCTCCAACTACCTCTGGGACGAGAGCGCCGGGCTCTACGAGCACGCGCTGAAGCTGTGGGAGGGCCTGGAGGAGGAGCTGGACTACCCGCTGCTGTTCTCCCAGCGCGGCGTGCTCAACCTCGCCCACTCGCTGCAGGAGGTCCGCGACAGCGTCCGCCGCGTCGGCGCCAACCGGCTCAACGGCATCGACGCCGAGTGGCTCGACCCGCAGCAGGTGGCCGAGATCTGCCCGATCCTCAACACCTCCCCCGACCTGCGCTACCCCGTGCTTGGCGCCACCTGGCAGCCGCGGGCCGGCATCGCCAAGCACGACCACGTCGCCTGGGGATTCGCCCGCGCGCTGGACCGGATGGGCGTCGACCTGGTGCAGAACTGCCAGGTCACCGGCTTCGACCGGATCGGCGACCGGATCGTCGGGGTGAGGACCACGCGCGGCGACATCGCCACCGGCAAGGTCGCGCTCGCCGCCGCCGGGCACACCTCGGTGCTGGCCGACGAGCTCGGGCTGCGGCTGCCGCTGCAGAGCCACCCGCTGCAGGCCCTGGTGTCCGAACTGCTCGAACCCGTGCACCCGACGGTGGTCATGTCCAACGCCGTGCACGTCTACGTCTCCCAGGCGCACAAGGGAGAACTCGTCCTCGGCGCCGGCATCGACGCCTACAACTCCTACGGCCAGCGCGGCTCGTTCCACACCATCGAGCGCGAGCTGACCGCCGCCGTGGAGCTGTTCCCGATGTTCGCCCGCGCGCACGTGCTGCGCACCTGGGCCGGTGTCGTGGACGTGACCCCGGACGCCTCGGCGATCATGGGCCTCACCCCGTTCGACGGCCTCTACATCAACTGCGGTTGGGGCACAGGCGGTTTCAAGGCCACGCCGGGCGTCGGCTGGTGCTACGCCCACACCATCGCCCACGACGAACCCCACCCCCTCAACGCCCCCTTCGGCCTCGAGCGCTTCACCACCGGCGCCCTGGTCGACGAGCACGGCGCCGCCGGCGTGGCGCACTGAAGGAGACCGCCATGATGTTGATCCCCTGCCCGTGGTGCGGGCCGCGCAACGAGACCGAGTTCCACTACGGCGGTCAGGCCGAGGTGTCCTACCCCGCCGAGCCGCACGCGACGTCCGACGCGGACTGGGCGGAGTTCCTGTTCTTCCGCGCCAACCCCAAGGGCGTGTTCGCCGAGCGCTGGAACCACCAGGCGGGCTGCCGCCGCTGGTTCGACATCCGCCGGGACACCCGGACCAACGAGATCCTCCACGACGACAGGGCGGTGACGAGGTGAGCGACGAGTTCAGGCTCCCCGAAGGCGGCCGGATCGACCGGGACAGCGTGCTGCGCTTCCGCTACGACGGGCGCGACTACACCGGCTACCAGGGCGACACGCTGGCCTCGGCGCTGCTGGCCAACGGCGTCCACCAGGTCACCACCAGCATCAAGCACGGGCGCCCGCGCGGGATCATGGCCGCGGGCCCGGAGGAACCCAACGCGCTGGTGCAGATCGACGAGCCGTTCCCCGAGCCGATGCTGACCGCCACGACCGTCGAGCTGCGCGACGGCCTGGCCGCCACCGGGCTGCCCGGGCAGGGGCGGCTGGCGACCGAACCCGACCCGGCCCGCTACGACGCGACGAACGCGCACTGCGACGTGCTGATCGTCGGCGCCGGACCGGCCGGGCTGGCCGCCGCGCTCAGCGCCGCCCGCAGCGGCGCGCGGGTGATCGTCGCCGACGCAGGCACCGAGTTCGGCGGCAGCCTGCTGGGCTCCGGCGAGGAGCTGTCCGGCCGCCCGGCGGCGCACTGGATCTCCCGCGTCGTGGCCGAGCTGACCGAAGCACCGGAGGTCACGGTCCTCCCGCGCACCACCGTGTTCGGCCACTACGACCACAACTACCTGGTGGCCGTCGAGCACAAGGGCGAGGACTCGCCGATCCGGCAGCGCACCTGGCACATCCGGGCCCGCGAGGTCGTGCTGGCCACCGGTTCCCACGAGCGGCCGCTGGTGTTCCCCGGCAACGACCGGCCCGGCATCATGCTCGCCGGGTCCGCCCGCACCTACCTGCACCGCTACGGCGTGCTGCCGGGCCGCCGCGCGGTCGCCTTCACCACCAACGACAGCGCCTACGCCGCGGCGATCGACCTGCACGACGCCGGTGTCGAGATCGCCGCGATCGTCGACGTCCGGCCGATCGTGTCGACGGCGTGGGCCGCGCGCTGCGTCGAGCGCGGCATCCCCATCCACCACCGCTGCGGGCTGATCGGCACCTCCGGCGACGAGCGCGTCACCGGGGCGACGCTGCAGCGCCTCGACGACGGCACCACCCGCGAGCTCGACTGCGACGTGCTGCTGGTCTCCGGCGGCTGGAACCCCGCCGTGCACCTGCACAGCCAGTCGCGCGGAACCCTGCGCTACAGCGAGGAGATCGGCGCGTTCGTGCCCGACCGCAGCGCCGAGCGGGTGCGCTCGATCGGCGCCGCCGCAGGCGTTCTCGGCACCTACGACTGCCTGCGCACCGGGTCGGAGGCCGGCAGCGACGCGGCGCGCGACGCCGGGTTCGACGCCGACTTCGCCGAGGTGCCCACCGCCGTCGCTCGCCCGACCGTCCCGCCGCAGCCCACCTGGCTGTTGACCGGGGTGGACGAGGCCGAGCAGTTCGTGGACCTCGCCCGCGACGCCACCGTCACCGACGTCCGCAAGGCCGTCGGGGCCGGGATGGACTCGGTGGAGCACATCAAGCGGTTCACCACCATCGGCACCGCCCACGACCAGGGCAAGACCTCCGGCATCCTGTCCTCGGGCGTCATCGCCCACTTGCTGGGCGTGGACCTCTCCGAGGTCGGGGCCACCACGTTCCGCCCGCCCTACACGCCGGTCGCGTTCGCGGCGCTGGCCGGACGCGACCGCGGCGACCTCTACGACCCGATCCGGGTCACCGCCATGCACGACTGGCACGTCCAGCAGGGCTCGCCGTTCGAGAACGTCGGCCAGTGGAAGCGGCCCTGGTACTACCCGCAGCCCGGCGAGGACATGGAGGCCGCGGTGCTGCGCGAGTGCGAGGCCGTGCGCACCGGGGTCGGCATCCAGGACGTGTCCACGCTCGGCAAGATCGACGTGCAGGGACCGGACGCCGCCGAGTTCCTGGATCTCGTCTACACCAACAAGATGAGCACCCTGAAGGTCGGCCGCATCCGCTACGGGCTGATGTGCACCGCCGACGGGATGGTGTTCGACGACGGCACGGTGATGCGCACCGGCGAGCACCGCTACCTCATCTCCACCACCTCCGGTGGCGCGGCCGGCGTGCTGGAGTGGCTGGAGGACTGGCTGCAGACCGAGTGGCCGCACCTGCGGGTGCACCTGACCTCGGTCACCGAGCAGTGGGCCACGATCGCGCTGGCCGGGCCGCGCTCCCGCGAGGTCCTGGCGCAGGTGACCTCCGGCATCGCGCTGGACAACGAGTCGCTGCCGTTCATGGCGTGGGAGGACGGCATCGTCGCGGGCAGGCGCGCTCGGGTGTGCCGGATCAGCTTCTCCGGCGAGCTCGCCTTCGAGATCAACGTGCCCCGCTGGTACGGCCGCGAGGTGTGGGAAGCCCTGCACGACGCCGGAACCCCTTACGGCATCACGCCTTACGGCACCGAGACGATGCACGTGCTGCGCGCCGAGAAGGGCTTCCCGATCGTCGGGCAGGACACCGACGGCACCGTCACCCCGCACGACCTCGGGATGAGCTGGGCGGTGTCGAAGAAGAAGGACGACTTCCTCGGGATGCGCTCGTTCAGCCGCGCCGACACCGCCCGCTCCGACCGCAAGCACCTGGTGGGCCTGCTGCCGCCGGCCGACGAGGCCGTCGTGCCGGAGGGCTCGCAGCTGGTGGAGACCGAGCTGCTGCCGGAACCGCCGGTGCCGATGCTCGGCCACGTCACCTCCAGCTACCGCAGCGCCGCGCTCGGTCGCCCCTTCGCCCTGGCCCTGGTCAAGAGCGGGCGCGACCGCATCGGGCAGACGATCTACAGCCACGTCGGGGACCGCCTGGTGCCCGTGGAGATCACCGAACCGGTCTTCTACGACAAGGAAGGAGCCCGCCGCGATGGCTGAGCCCTACGGCGAATCCCCGCTGGCCGCCCGCGCCGAGGCGCTGGCCGACGCCTCCGTCCCCGCAACCCTGACCCTGTCGGAAGTGGCCTTCACCACTCAGGTCACGCTCCGCGTCGACCCGAAAAGCCCCGCCGCGGAACGCATCGGCACCGCGCTGGGCGTGATGCTGCCCAACCAGGCCGGGCAGGTGGCCCGCACCGAGCGGCTGCTGGTGGCCTGGCTCGGGCCCGACGAGTGGCTGCTGGTGGCACCCGAGGGCGAGACCGAGCAGCTCGAGAGCACGCTCACCGACGCGCTCGGCGACGAGCACGGCGCCGTGGTCGACGTCTCAGCGCACCGCACGATCCTGCAGGTCAGCGGGCCGAAAGCGCCCGAGCTGCTGGCGAAGGGCTGCGCGCTGGACCTGCACCGGCGGGCGTTCGGGCCGGACTCCTGCGCCCAAACGCTGCTGGCGCGGACCGGCGTGCTGCTGGTCGGCCGCGACGCCGAACCGCCGTCCTACTGGGTGTTCGTGCGCGCCTCCTTCGCCCGCTACCTCGCCGACTGGCTCTGCGACGCCGCGGCCGAGTACCGGGAGCCTTGAGGTGACGGCCCCGGTCGGACGGTGCGAGTCCGCGCTTAGGATGGCCGCGAAGCGGTCTTCGACGAGCCGGACCGCGGTGCAGCTGCGTTCGGTGGTGACCTTTCGATGAGCATCCGCATCGACCACGCCGTCGTCGAGGGCAAGTTCTCCCTCGACGGCGAGGTCCACGAGGTGGAGAACAACCTGTGGGTCGTCGGTGACGCCCACCAGTGCCTGGTGATCGACGCACCGCACGACGTCGAGGCGATCCGCGAGCTGGTCGCCGGCCGCGAGGTGGTGGCGGTGCTGCTCACCCACGCCCACGACGATCACGTGCGCGTCGCCCCGGACCTGGCCGACGCCGTGGCCGCGCCGGTCCACCTGCACCCGGCCGACCGGCCGGTGTGGGAGCTCACGCACCCGGCCCGGCAGCCCGACGCGCGACTGGTGGACCGCCAGACGTTCCACATCGGACGGTTGAGCGTGCAGGTCATGCACACGCCCGGCCACACGCCGGGGT
The DNA here is from genome assembly GCF_900116135.1 of Saccharopolyspora flava. Lineage (GTDB taxonomy): Bacteria > Actinomycetota > Actinomycetes > Mycobacteriales > Pseudonocardiaceae > Saccharopolyspora > Saccharopolyspora flava. Next base: position 58,700 of record NZ_FOZX01000007.1, on the reverse strand, counting down.
CGGTGTGCCTGTACAGCCCGGACCTGGCGACCGTGTTCACCGGCGACACCCTGTTCGCCGGTGGGCCGGGCGCCACCGGGCGCTCGTTCTCCGACCGGGACGCGATCATCGACTCGATCCGGGACCGGCTGCTGCCGCTGCCACCGCGCACCCGGGTCCACCCCGGTCACGGCCCGAGCACCACGATCGCCGAGGTCGTGGCGCAGTTCGACGAGTGGGTGGCGCGGTGAGCGCGGCGCTGGCGGCCGCGCTGCGCAACGCCTCCTACGAGGTGCTGCCGTTCCGCAGCACCGAGGAGAAGGTGCTCGCGCACGTGCCCTGCGACGTGCCGCTGACCATCACCACCACCGAGGCCCGGGGTCTGGAACCGACGCTGGACCTGGCGGTGCGGCTGAGCAAGAACGGCTACACCGCCGCCCCGCACCTGGCGGCCCGCCTGGTGCGCGACCGCGCGGAGCTCGACGAGATCGCCGCGCGGCTGCTGGAATCGGGCGTGCGGCGGCTGTTCGTGATCGGCGGGGACGCCGCCGAGCCCGCCGGGGAGTTCCCCGACGCCGAGAGCCTGCTGCTCGCCCTCGCCGAGGCCGGGCACGACTTCGCGCACCTCGGCATCGCCGGCTACCCGGAGGGCCACGGCACGATCCCGGACGCGGTGATCTCGGAAGCGTTGCGGCGCAAGGCCGATCACGCCCACGAGATCGTCACGCAGCTCTGCTTCACCCCGGCCACCACCGTCGACTGGGCCGGCCGCCTGCACGCCGACGGCATCACCACGCCGGTGCGGGTGGGCATCCCGGGCTGCGTGAACCGGCAGAAGCTGATCCGCGTCTCCGCGGGCCTGGGACTCGGCCAGTCCGCGCGGTTCCTGGCCAAGCAGTCGGCGATGTTCTGGCGGTTCTTCCTGCCCAGCGGATACCGCCCGGACAAGCTCGTCGGCGCCCTGTCCGACCAGATCCTCGACCCCACCAACGCCATCAGCGGGTTCCACGTCTTCACCTTCAACGACGTCGAAGGAACCGAGCGCTGGCGCCAGAAGCAGCTCGCGAAGCTCTAGTGCTCCTGCTCGTTGCGGCGCTGTTCCTCGCGGTAGCCGTAAGCGGCTTGCCGGACGGCCCGGTCGGATTCGAGGCTTGAGCCCAGGGCGCCCGCGATCACGCCCATCGTGGTGAAACCCCACGCCAGGGCGAGGTAGCGGGTGAAGTCGGCGGGGTGTCCGAGGCTGCTGGCCAGCAGGTTCGGCGGGACGATGAACAGCGCCACGGCGAGGTTGATCGCGAACAGCCCGACGTACATCACGCCGACCCCGATGGTCAGCGTCGCGACCGTGGAGGTGTTGTACAGCAGCACCTGCTCGCGATCACCGCCGCGGCGCGGCTTCTCCCACAACCCGTGCGCGCTGATCAGCCAGAACACCAGCAGCACCACCGACACCACCGCGGCGATGACCTGCCGCACCACGCCCAGCTGGTCGCCGATCTGCCAGATGGTGCTCGACGACAACCCGAAGGCGCTGGTGGCCACGGCCGCCGCCAGCGCGCTGCGCAGCCCGAACACCAGCTGCGCGGGCTGGTTGGAGCGCACCATGCCGCTGAGCAGCCGGATTCGGCCGCGCCTGCGGGTGGTGCTGTAGCGGACGTCGGCCTCGTGGTCCTCATCGAGCTCCCGGCGCAGCACGGGCGCCAGCAGCCGGGCCGGGCCGCTGTCCAGGCCGTAGCGGTTGTCGCCGCCGCCCCGGCGGCCGGTGAGCTCGTCGACGATCTGCAGCACGACCTGCCGCGCCCGCCGGTACACGCCCGTGCCGCCCAGCGCGGGCAGCGACACCACCGCCACCCCGCGGTCCACATCGGCCTCGGCGACCACCGGTTTGCCGTCGGCGCGCACCGGCAGGTCGGTCAGGCACACCGCGTGGTCCCAGCTGTGCTCGTCCATCCGCTCGCGGGTGGAGGCCAGGATGTCGCGGGTGCTGCGCCTGCCGGCGGTCACCGGGTCGACGTCGACCTCCACGGCCCAGGAGTGCTGCTCGTCGCCGAGCAGTTCGGGAAGATCGTCGGCCAGGCGCCGGGTGACCTGCTCGGGCATGTCCGGGTCGGCGATCAGCCCGAGCCGCCGGTCCGGGGTGCCCTCCTCGGGTTCACCGCGCTCGGCGAGCCGCTCCCCCTCGTCCTGGTCCTGGTCCCCCTGTCCGGAGTCGACCGCCTCGGCGTCCTCCTGCTCGGCGTCCTCCTCCGGGGCGTCGTCCTGGTCGCTCATGCTCCTCCTCTCCGTGATCGTCCCCTCCAGGATGGCTCATCGGGCCGACGACTCCTCGCGGGCCGCGTAGTTGAAGCGGCCCGTGAGCTCGAGCAGCCGCAGCAGGCGGTCGACGGCGCGGGAGGAGACCAGCACCAGCTCGGTGCGCCGCCCCTCGGCGAGACGACGCGCCTCGACCAGTGCGGCCGCGCCCTCGGAGTTGATGAAGGTGACGTGGGAGAGGTCGAGCACCAGCACGGTCACCGCGGCTTCCAGCTGCTCGTTGAGCGGGCCGGTGAGCAGGTTCCGCGCGGCCAGGTCCAGCTCGCCCTCGACCTGCACGACCACGACGCCCTCACCGGGCTGGAACACGCGCACCCGTAACGCCCCGGGCGCCGGCCCCGGCGCGCGCCGGGAACCGCCCCGCTGAGGCGGCACCGGGCCCGGACTGTCGGCGTTGGACACCACTACCCCCTCGTGCCGTTGCGCGGGCGCGTGCGTTCGCGCCCCGGAGGAACAGGAGTTCGTCCCGCGCGCACCCGGGAGCCGGGCACCGGTGGGGAGACCGGCGCGTCCGGTGCGCCTCGCGCGCGTTCCCGCAGCGGAACGACAGCGGTCGTGAGCTCAACCGACGGTTCACGCGAGAGTACCTACCCTCGCGAAAGGTCGCACCGCGCACCGAGTCGCCCGCCGGGCCTCAGCCCGCGCCGCGCAGCACGCAGAGCGTCTTGTCCGGGGCCGTGAAGTCGGCCGCGACCTCCCAGTCGGTTTTCCCGCCCGCGGGCACGTCGACCCGGGCCGCGCCGGTGCCGATGACCGTGGCGGTGTCGGTCGTGAAGAACACCGTGACCGCGTAGGTGCTCGCCCGCTGCCCGGGGTTGCGCGCGGTGCCCGCGGCCCGCCAGCCCGTCTCGGTCTTCTCGCACCGCGCGAGCTGGACGTTCCTGCGGACTTCGGGGTTGTTGGGCACGTCCACCGGCACGTCGGTGGCCACGGACACGCCCTTCGGCAGGCCGGGCGTGCCCTGCTTCTCCACGGCCTTGGGTTCCGGTGCGGGGTCCTCCGTCCCGCAACCGCCCAGCGCGAGGGCGGCGACTCCGGCCGCCAGGGCGAGCGCGCAACTCCGGCGCATCACGTTTCCTCTCCTCCTCGATCAGCTCCGGCGGCGTCGCCGCGCACCGGAGAAGAGCAGTCCGCCGAAGGCCAGCAGCGCCCCGGCGAGGGCCAGCAGCAGTCCGACGTCACGACCGGTGGTCGCCAGGTCGCCGGGTCCGCCCGGTTCCTCCGGCTGCGGACCGGGCGGGGTGCCGGGCCGGCCGACCTCGACCGTCGAGCTCGCCGGTGGCGAGGTCACCGGGTCGCCGCCGGGTCCGCGCCCGGTCGCGATCGCGGTGTTGGCGACCTCGCCCGCGGCCACGTCGGCCTCGTCGACGACGTGGTCGGGCGCGGTGCAGTCCATCGACTCGCCCGGCGCGAGGGTGGTGGCCGGGCAGGTCACCGCTCCCGCGGTCGGGTCGGACACGACGACGTCGGTCGCCGTGGCGCCGCCGGTGTTGGTCGCGGTGATCGTCCAGGCGATCCGGTCGCCGAGATCGACGACGCCACTACCGTTGTCGTCCACCCAGTGCGCCGTCTTGAGGACCTCCAGCACCGGTTTCGCGTCGCCGGTGATCGTGGCGGAGCTCGGCGGCGAGGTCGTGCCGCCGCCCCCGGGCGGGGTGCCGCCCGCGGTCGCGGTGTTGGTCAGCTCGCCCCGGTCCACATCGGACTGCGTGACGGTGTAGGTCGCGGTGCAGGTGGCCTGCTCGCCGGGCGACAGCGATCCGGCCTCGTCCGGGCAGGTCACCGGCGACAGCGGGCCGCTGCCGGTGAACTCGCCCTCGTCGACGGCGACGCGGTCGAGGGTGACGTTGCCGGTGTTGGTGATCAGGAACGAGTAGGTGATCACCTGGCCCGGCCCGGTCAGGTGCTCGGTGTCGGCGGTCTTGACCAGCGAGAGCCCGGGTTGCGGGTCCTGCGGGACCTCGACCTGCGACGGCGGCGAGGTGACCGGCGGCGACCCGGGTGCGGGCGGGATGCCGGTGGCGGTGGCCGAGTTGCGGACACCACCCGCGTCGACGTCGGCCTGGGTCACGACGTAGGTCGCGGTGCACACGATCTGCTCGCCCGGGGCGACCGAGGCGGGGTCGCCGGTGCAGGTGGGCTCGCCGAGCCCGCCGCTGCCGGAGAAGTCCTCGTCGTCGATCGCCACGTCGTGCAGCGTCACGTTGCCGGTGTTGGTGGCCACGAACGTGTAGGTGAGCTCCTGACCGACGGCGAAGGACTCCGGCCCGGCGGGGTCGACCGACTTCACCACCGACAGGCCCGGGGCCGGGTCGATCGTCACCGTGGTCGACGACGGCGGCGACGGCGGGATGGGGGTGTCCGACCCCGGCGGCTCACCGGTGGCGGTCGCGGTGTTGCTGATCGAACCGGCGTCCACATCGGCCTGCGTCACCGTGTACGGCGCGGTGCAGGTCGTCTGCGCGCCCGGTGCCAGCGGACCCGGCGGGCACGTCGCCACCGGCGCCGGACCCGTGCCGGTGAAATCGGTCTCGGCGACCGACACGTCCTCCATCGTCACGTTGCCCGTGTTGGTCACCACGAACTCGTAGGTCACCACGTCACCGGCGGAGTCCACTGAGGACGGGTTCGCCGACTTCACCACCGACAGGCCCGGTCCCGGGTCGACCGTCACCGTCGAGGTCGACGGCGGCGAGATCACCGCGGGCGGGCCTCCCGGCGGGGTGGCACCGGCGACGGCGGTATTGGTGGTGCCGCCCGCGTCCACGTCGGCCTGGGTCAGGGTGTAGCTCGCGGTGCAGGTGACCGTCGCGCCCGGCGCCAGCACCGCCGCCTCCGGCGGGCAGGTCGGCACCGGCGGCTGCCCGGTTCCGGAGAACTCGGTCTCGCCGACGCCGACGCCGTTGAGGGTGACGTTGCCGGTGTTGGTCACCGCGTACTCGAAGGTCACCTGGTCGCCGGCGGCGCTCGCGGTCGTCGGGTCCGAGGTCTTCACCAGCGACAGCGCGGGCTGCGGCGGGATCTCCACGCGCGCGGCCGACTGCTCCGACATCGCCTCCGCGCCACCGGGTCCGGTGCCCACCGCCACCGCCGAGTTGGCGATGAAGCCCTGGTCGACGTCGGTCTGCGCCGCCGCGTAGGACGTCGTGCACGTCGTCTGCTGACCGGGCTCCAGCGAGGTCGTCGGGCAGTTCGCCGGCGGGAGCTGGCCGCTGCCGGAGAAGCCGGTCTCCCGGATGCCGACGTCGTGCAGCGTCACGTTGCCGCTGTTGGTCACCAGGAACGAGTAGGTGACGGTCTGGCCGGCCCCCGTGAGCGTGGTCGGATCGGCGGTCTTGTCGACCATGATCGCCGGTGCCGGGTCCGAGGTGACCGTCGCGAACGCCGGAGGCGAGGTCACCCGCGCGCCCGACGGCGGCTGACCGGAGGCCGTGGCGCCGTTGGAGATCGACCCCGCGTCGATGTCGGCCTGCGTCACCGCGTACTCCAGGTCGCAGATCCGCTTCTCCCCTGGTGCGAGCGTCGGCCCGCCGGTGCAGGTCGCCGGGCCCAGGTCCCCGGTGCCGGTGAACGCCGCCTCGTCGAGGCGCACGCCGGTGAGGGTGACGTTGCCGGTGTTGGTGGCCTCGAAGTGGTAGGTGATCACGTCACCGGCGCGGGCGACGTGGGTCGGCGTCGCCGACTTCACCACGGCCAGCGACGGGTTCGGCTCGACTCCGGTGGTCACCGTCGACGGCGGCGAGCTCACCGGCGGTGCCCCGCCGGGCGGCTGGGCCGTGGCGACACCGGTGTTGGTGACCCCGCCCGCGTCGATGTCGCCCTGCGTCACGGTGTACGTGGCGGTGCAGGTCGTCGACTCCCCCGGCGCGAGCGTCGTCGTCGGGCACGTCGCCGCAGGGGCCGGTCCGGTGCCGGTGAAGCCGCTCTCGTCGACGGCGACGTCGGTGACGGTCTGGTTCCCGGTGTTGCGGACCTCGTAGGAGTAGGTGATCGTCTGGCCCGCCGCGCTCACCGTGGCCGGTTCTCCGGTCTTGGCCACCGTCAGCGCCGGAGAGGGATCGGTGGTCACCGTCGAGGTCGACGGCGGTGAGGTGACCGGTGGTCCGCCCGGCGGCGTGCCGGTCGTGGTGGCGGTGTTGGTGATGCCGCCCGCGTCGATGTCGGCCTGCGTCGCGGTGTAGGAGGCGGTGCAGGTCGTCGACTCGCCCGGCGCCAGCGGGCCGTCAGGGCAGGACGGAGTCGGTGCCGGTCCGGTGCCGGTGAAGTCGGTCTCGGTGACCGAGACCCCGTCGACCGTGACGTTGCCGGTGTTGGTGACCTGGTACGAGTAGTCGATGGTCTGGCCCGCGGCGGTGACCGTCTGCGGCTGCGCGGACTTGACGACCGTCATCGCCGGAGCGGCCTCGGCGGTCACCACCACCGACGCGGGCTCGGAGGTGACGTCGGTGCCGTCGGGCTCGGTGCCCGACGCGGTGGCGGTGTTGGTCACCGATCCGGCGTTGATGTCGGCCTGCGTCGCCGCGTAGGTCGCCGTGCAGGTGCGCTGCTCGCCCGGGGCGAGCGGACCCGGCGGGCAGGTGATCGGCGACAGCGTTCCGGTGCCGGTGAACTCGACCTCGTCGACGCGGATGGCGTTGAGCGTGACGTTCTCGACGTTGGTCACCAGGAACTCGAAGGTCACCTGGTCACCGGCGGCGCTCACGGTCTCCGGGTTCGCCGACTTGAACAGGCTGATGTCGCCCTCGACCGCCGCGACCACGGTCGCCGACGACGGCGGCGAGGTGACCGGGTCCCCGGCCGGATCGGTGCCGCCGGCGGTGGCGGTGTTGGTGATCGACCCGGCGTCGATGTCGGCCTGCGTGGCGGAGTAGCTCGCGGTGCACGTGGTCGAGGCGCCCGGGGCCAGCGGATCCGTCGGGCACGACACCTCCGGGGCCGGTCCGGAACCGGAGAAGTCGGTCTCGGTCACGGCGAGGTCGTTGACCGTCGCGTTGCCGGTGTTGGTCACCAGGAACGAGTAGTCGACGGTCTGCCCGGCGGCGTTGACGACCGACGGATCGGCCGACTTCACCAGCGCCAGCGAGGCGGCCCGCTCGGCCGTCACGGTGGTGCTCGACGGCGGTGAGGTCTGCGGGGTCGAGCCGGGCGGGGTTCCGGTGGCGGTCGCGGTGTTGTCGAAGCCGCCGGCGTCGATGTCGGCCTGGGTCGCGGTGTAGCTCGCGGTGCAGGTCATCGAGATGCCCGGCGCCAGCGTCGACGATGGGCACGACACCTCCGGGGCGGGCCCGGTTCCGGTGAACTCGGTGTCGGTGATCCCCACCGAGTTCATCGTGACGTTGCCGGTGTTGGTGACCTGGAACGCGTAGTCCACGGTCTGCCCGGCGGCCGAGACCGACTGCGGCGTGGCCGTTTTCACGACGGTGATGCCCGGTGTCGCCGCAGCGGTCACGGTGACCGTCGACGGGTCGGAGACCACCGGCGAGCCCGAGGGCGGGGTGGCCGAGGCGGTGGCGATGTTGACGATCGAGCCGCGGTCCACGTCCGCCTGCGTCGTGGTGTAGGTGGCGGTGCACCTCACCTGCGCGCCCGGCGCGAGCGGACCCGACGGGCAGGTCGGCGCGGGCGCCGGACCGCTCCCGGTGAAGTCGGTTTCGGCGATCTGCGGGTCGTTGAGGGTCACCGCCGAGGTGTTGGTGACCAGGAAGCCGAAGGTGACGGTCTGCCCGGCGGCGGTGACGCGGGTCGGGTCGGCGGTCTTGACCAGGCTCAGGCCCGGGGTGGCGTCGGCGATCACCGTCGCCGAGGACGGCGGCGAGGTCGTGCCGTTGCCGGTGGTGGGGTCGCGGCCGGAGGCGGTGGCGGTGTTGGAGATCGATCCGGCGTCGATGTCGGCCTGCGTGGCGGTGTAGCTCGCCGTGCACGTCGTCGACGCGCCCGGGGCGAGCACGCCCGGCGGGCAGGACGGGGCCGGTGGCGTGCCGGTGCCGGAGAACTGCGTGTCGGCGACGGTGATCGTGTCGAGGCTGACGTTGCCGGTGTTGGTGACCCGGAACGAGTAGTTCACCGCGTCCCCGGCGGCGGTGACGGTCGTCGGCGTCGCCGACTTCACCACGGCCAGCGCCGGAGCGCGGTCGGCGGTGACCCGCGCCGAGGACGGCGCCGAGGTCACCCGGGTGGCATCGGGTGCGACGGCGCTGGCGGTCGCGGTGTTGTCGATGGTGCCGCGATCCATGTCGGCCTGGGTGACCGAGTAGGTCGCGGTGCAGGTCGTCTGGGCACCCGGCAGCAGCGGCCCGGACGGGCAGGTCACGGCGGGAGCCCCGCCGGTGCCGGTGAAGGTGGGTTCGGCGATCGAGACGGAGTTGAGCGTGACGTTGCCGGTGTTGGTCACCAGGAACCGGTAGGTGATGGTGTTCCCGGCGGCGTTCATCGTGGTCGGCGAGGCCGACTTGCGCACCGTCAGCGCGGGCGCCGAATCACCCGGCACGGTCACCGTCGACGGCGGGGAGGTCGGCGGCGACGACCCGGACGGCGGGGTGCCGGTGGCGGTCGCGGTGTTGGTCAGCGACCCCCGGTCCACGTCGGCCTGGGTGACGGTGTAGGTCGCGGTGCAGGTCACCGACGCGCCGGGGGCGAGCGAGGCGGCACCCGATGGGCAGGTCGGCGTCGGGCGCGGGCCGGAGCCGTTGAAGGCGGTGTCGGTCGGGCGCACGTTGGTGAGCGTGACGTTGCCGGTGTTGGTGATCCGGTAGGAGTAGGTGATCACCCGGCCGACGGTGAACGACGCGGCGTCCGACGGGCTCGCGGTCTTGGCGACGGTCAGCGACGGGGACGCCGCCGCGGTCACGGTCGCGGTCGTGGGCGGGGACACGACCGCGACTCCGGCGGGACTCGTGCCGTTGGCGACCGCGGTGTTGACGATCGAGCCGCGGTCCACGTCGGCCTGGGTCGCGGTGTAGTTCGCCGTGCACGTCATCGACGCGCCGGGGTCGAGGGACGTGGCGGGGCACGACGCCGATGGTCGCGGCCCGGTCCCGGTGAACGCCGTCTCGGCCACCGAGATCCCGGTCAGCGGCACGTTCCCGATGTTGCTGACCCGGTAGGAGTACACGATCGGCGCGCCCGCGGTGGTGACGCTGGTCGGGTTGGCGGTCTTCTGCACGGTCAGCGCCGGTGCCTGCGCGGTCAGGCTGGTGGTGGCGCTCGCGGTGTTGTTGGCCGTGTTGGAATCCACGTCGGCCCCGGCCACGCTCGCGGTGTTGGTGACCGAGGTCCCGGTCGCCGGAGCGTTGCCGCGGATCACGATCGGCCCGAACTGCGCGCCCGAGGCCAGCACCGGGACGCTGGCGCCGGTCGGCGTGGTGCACGAGAGATCGGCTCAGGTGGTCACCGTCGCGTCCGGGCTGATCGTGCAGCTGGGTGGAGCGGCCGAGCAGTACAGATCGCTGCCGGTCAAGGTGCATCCCGGCGGAGCGGACACCAGCGACGGGTTGGTCACGCCCGCCGGGACCGCGTCGCGGACGATGAACCCGTGCGAGGGCTGCGGGCCGTTGTTGGTGACGTTGATCGACCACTGGATCGGCCCGCCGTTGACCGCGCTCGCGGGCCCGGTCTTGCTGATCGACAGGTCGGCGGGCGGCGCGTAGGTGTTGGTGCGGAGACCACCGATGGCCGACGCCGACACCTGCTCCCCGGTGGGGTTCGCGGTGACCGCGCCCATGTAGTAGTTGTCCAGGCTGTAGCTCGTCACCAGCCCCTTGAGCTGGAGGTACACCACCGGCGAAGTGGGAGCGTCACACCGGTTGTTCACGTAGGACTGCGGCAGCGACAGGCGGTTTCCGGCGAAGGCGTAGTTGCCGGTGCCGTAGGGCGCGGTCACCGCACCGGCCGTCGGCGCCGCACCGTTGATGGAGGTGACGCCCACGTCGTACCAGTTCTGGGTGCACGCGGAGGGCGAGTTCCAGCCCCCGCCTCCCATTCCGATGGCGATGATTGGGTCCACCAGGGGACGCGGCAGCGTGACGGTGAAACCGTGGGCGCTGCACTGGTTGATCTGGTTGACCGGCTTGCCCTGCACGCACGGGTTGCCGTACCGGGTCACGGAGTCCTGCGTCGGCAGCAACCGCGGAACGATGACCCCGTCCAGACTCCAGTTGTCGGTGCCGGCCCACATCGCCTGGGAGAGGTAGCTGTCGTTGTGGCCGGTGACGGTGCCCAGGCCCGCGGCGTTGCCGGGCATGGTCGTCGTGGCGTTCTCGTTGCTGGCGATGGTCCAGTTCGGCAGCGGCACGTACCCGTTCGGCGCCGCGGCCTCCGCGGTGGGCGGACCGGCCAGCTGCGCGGTGGAGGCCATCCCGAGCACCATGGCGAGCACCAGCAGCAGCGAGAACCGGCGACGAGCCGGTCCGTCCGCGAACGGTCCACGACGATGCCGACCACGCATCCGCAGCTCTCCCCCGGACATTCGCGGGTCCCCCGCGATCAGGTGGCTGATCACCCGCCAACCGCCGATTCAATATCGACTTGTCCGCCTTCGCTCGGCGAAATAAAGATCCTGGATCAACAGCCGCCCGAAGGAGTGATCCGATCCAAAAAACGCGAGAGATAGTCGTTTTCGCGTCCGTGATGATCAGGACCGGAACGCGTCGGTGGCTTTCACGACCGCCTCGGCGAGAGCGCCCGCGGCGCGGTGGCCGGCGTCGACGATCGTCAGCTCGGCGTCGGGCAGGGCCGCGGCCAGCTGCCAGGGAGTGCCCAGCAGGTTGCCGAGGTCGAGCCTTCCCTGCACGAGCGTCACCGGAATCCCGGCCAGCGCCCCGGCTCCGCGCAGGAGCTGTTCGTCCTCCAGCCACGAGCCGTGCCGCCAGAAGTGCGTGACGATCCGCGCGTATCCCAGCGCGAAGTCCGGGTCGGCGAACCTCGGGTTCGGCGGGGCTTCCGGGACGAGCACGTCCTCCCACGCGCACCAGTCGCGGGCGGCCCGGCGGTGCACCGCCGGATCCGGGTGCATCAGCAGCCGGTGGTAGGCCTCGACGAGATCACCGTCCGGCTCACCAGCACCGGCCCGGAAGCGGGCCCAGGCGTCCGGGAAGAGCGGACCGAGATCCCGGGTGAGCAGGTCGGTCTCGGCTCTCCGCCCGGTCGCCAAGGCGCACAGCACCATCTCCGACACCCTCTCGGGGTGGCGCTGCGCGTAGGCGAGCGCGAGCACGCAACCCCAGGAACCGCCCTCCACCAGCCACCGCTCGATGCCGAGATGGACGCGAAGCCGCTCCAGGTCGGCGATCAGGTGCTCGGTGGTGTTGGCCGACAGGTCGGCGTCGGGCTCGGCGGCGTGCGGGGTGCTGCGCCCGCACATCCGCTGGTCGAACAGCACGATCCGGTAGGCTTCCGGGTCGAAGAACCGCCTCGTCCCGGCGGTGCTCCCGGAGCCGGGGCCGCCGTGCAGGACCACCGCCGGCTTGCCCTGGGGATTGCCGCAGACCTCCCAGTGCAGCCGGTGCCCCTCGCCGACCTCGAGCGTTCCGGTCTCGTGCGGTTCGATCTCCGGGTACACGCGGATGGTCCCTTCGGTGTGCGAGCGGTTCAGCCGGCCTCGACGTCCCACGGCTCCTGCGCGGACGAACCGTCGTCGTCCAGGTGCCGGGCGAGGTTGAGCACGCCCATGCGGTCGACGACGTCCGGGGTCGGGTCGACGCAGGATTCCAGGCGGGCGCGCAGGCTCGCGGGGTCGAGGTCGGTGCCGATCAGGACGAGGCGGGTGGAGCGCGGGCCTTTCCAGCGGATCCGGGTGAAGGCGGCGAAGACGCCGACCGCGTGGAACTGGAAGCAGCGGTCCTCGCCGGAGGCGCCGAAGTCGACGGGGCCCTTGATGCGGTAGACCCCGCGGCTGCGCTCCTTGAGGAAGTCCAGGAACGCCGAGGGGTTCAACGGCCGGTCGGTGGTGAACTCCATCGACTCGTAGACCGCGTGCATGTGGTGGCTGTGGTCGTCGTCGTGGTCGTCCAGGTCGGCGAAGGACAGCTGCCGGGCGCCGCCGGAATCGCGGATCGCGGGGTCGTCGAACAGGATTCCCGGCGCGATGCGGCCGCGCTCGGTGGCCAGCACGGCACCCTCGGCGAGCTCGCGGACCTCGCCGATCACCCGCTCGCGCTCGGCCTCCGCCACCCGGTCGATCTTGTTGACCACCACCAGGTCGGCCAGGCGCACGTGGTCGTCGAGCTCGGGGTGCCGGGCGCGGGTGTCGTCGAACTCGGCGGCGTCGACGACCTCCACCAGGCCGCCGAACTCGATGCCGGGGTTCTGCGACGACAGCACCAGCCGGACCAGCTGGGTCGGCTCGGCGATGCCGCTGGCCTCGATCACGATCGCGTCCAGCGCAGCGCCCGGGTGGGCGAGCTTCTCCAGCATCCGGTCCACGCCGTCAACGTCGACCGCGCAGCACAGGCAGCCGTTCTCCAGCGACACGGTCGCGTCGACCTGCCCGGCCACGTTCATCGCGTCGACGTTGATGCTGCCGAAGTCGTTGACCAGCACCCCGATCCGGCGCCCGTCGTCGTTGCGCAGCAGGTGGTTCAGCAGCGTCGTCTTGCCCGAGCCCAAGTAGCCCGCCAGCACGACCACCGGAATCCGCGCCCTCACCACTCCCCCAAGATCGACACCTCGCTCACCAGCGCCCATCTTCCCACGCCCCCGCTCACCAACCCCCAACCCGCCGCAACGGCACCCCGACCGCAGTCGGTTCCGTCGCGCTCGAACGTCACCAGGGGACAGTTTTAGTGAAAACTGTCCGGACAAAAGGGATCTTGATCATGGACAGTTCTCACTAAAACTGTCCCCTACCCGGGAGGAGGCCCCCTGAACGGCTCATTGACCGGGCGTTGATCGGCACCTAATTTGTTCGACGGCTCCAATCGGACATAGTTCGAAATGCCGAACATCCGGACAGCGCTGTCGCGGAGGTGGACTCGTGGACCGACCAGGGGTGAACCGGAGAACGCTGCTCGCCGGAGCGGCGCTGGGAGGCGCCGGGCTCGCCTCGGGGCTCCTCGGCGGGTGCGGGTTCGGCGCAGGCGCGTTCGGCGGAGCCGGGTGGGGCCGGGACTCGCGCGAGCTGCGCTACTGGAACCTCTTCGCCGGCGGGGACGGCGACACCATGAAGTCCATCGGTTCCGCGACGCCATCCAGCAGCGCCACCCGGAGATCGCGGTGATCAGCAACTCCGGTCCGAGTGCCGAAGGCGGGACCTTCGACCGCGCGTGGGAGCTCAACCGGCAGCACGACGTGGACGTGGTCGACGAGCACTACTACAACGACCCGCAGTGGTTCCTCGCCAACCAGCACCGCTACGACTCCTACGACCGCAACGGACCTTCCGTGTTCGTCGGCGAGTACGCCTCGAAGGACGAGAAGTTCGGCAACGCCCTGGCCGAGGCCGCCTACATGACCGGGCTGGAGCGCAACGCCGACGTCGTCCGGATGGCCTCCTACGCTCCCCTGCTCGCCCGCTCCGACTCGGTGCAGTGGCTCCCGGACATGATCTGGTTCGACGACCAGCGGTCGTGGGGCTCGCCGAACTACGAGGTGCAGAAGCTGTTCATGACCAACGACGGCGACCGGGTCGTGCCCAGCACCGCCATGGATACCCCGGAGTTCCGGCAGGTCGTCACCCGCGACGAGGCCACCGGCGGTCTCCTCATCAAGGTCGTCAACGCCCAGCCCAACCCGGCTCCGACCCGCATCGACCTCGGCCGCGAGGTGAACCCGCGCGCCCAGGTGACCACGCTGCAGGGCGATCCGGAGGCGATCAACACCGCCGGCTCGCAGCCCATCCGCCCGGTCGAGTCGACCTTCGACGGCGCTGCTTCGAGCTTCACCTACACGTTCCCGCCGCACTCCGCGACGTTCCTGCGCATCCACCCGTAACAGGAGGACGACCATGCACGAGCTCTCACGACGCGGCGTCCTGGCCGGTGCGCTGGCCGCCGGTGCCGTCGCGGCGCTGCCGGGTTCGGCCGCCGGCGCGGCCGGTTACCCGAACCCGCTGCTGCGGCAGCGCGCCGACCCGCACGTCCTGCGGCACTCCGACGGCTTCTACTACTGCACCGCGACCGTGCCGGAGTACGACCGGATCGTGCTGCGCCGGGCCCGGACGATCGGTGACCTGTCGACGGCGTCCGAGTCGGTGCTGTGGCGCAGGCACGAGAGCGGCGAGATGGGCGGCTACATCTGGGCGCCGGAGATCCACCGCGTCGATGGCCGCTGGTACCTCTACTTCGCCGCCGGGCGGTCGGAGGACTTCTTCGACATCCGGATGTACGTGCTGGAGAACGCCGCTGCCGACCCGTTCACCGGGACCTGGGTGGAGAAGGGCCAGATCGTCACCGCGTGGGACACCTTCGCGCTGGACGCCACCACCTTCACCCACGGCGGCACCCGCTACCTGGCGTGGGCGCAGCGCGAACCGGGCATCAACACCAACAGCAACCTCTACCTCGCCCCCATGAGCGACCCGTGGACCCTCGCGGGAACTCCCGCGCGGTTGTCGACGCCGACCTACGAGTGGGAGACACGCGGCTACGCGGTCAACGAAGCACCCGCGGTCATCGAGCGCAACGGGCGCGTGTTCGTCGCGTACTCGGCCAGCGCGACCGACAGCAACTACTGCATGGGACTGCTGACGGCGGAGTCCTTCAGCGATCTCCTCGATCCGGCGTCCTGGACGAAGGCGTCGGAACCGGTGTTCACCAGCAGCGACGCGACCGGGCAGTACGGCCCGGGGCACAACAGCTTCACCGTCGCCGAGGACGGGCGCACCGACGTCCTCGTCTACCACGCCCGCCCCTACGAGCACGTCGACGGCGACCCGCTGTTCGACCCCAACCGGCACACCCGAGCACAACCGTTCACCTGGAAACCCGACGGGACACCCGACTTCGGCGTCCCGGTCGCCGACTCCCGGGCCTGAACCGAACCGGGTCAACCGCGAGGTGGCTGCCGCCGCTGTCGTGGAACGTGCTGCTGCTGAGCCGCTGACGAGGTCAGGCGAAGGTGGAGCCGTGGGTTCGCAGGACGGCTGTGTTGCTGGTGAGGAGGACGTAGGAGTCCAGGCAGCTGGTGTCGATCTCGGCGACGTGCCAGGGGATCTCGCGGACGGCGTCGACGAGGCCGACGACGTCGAGGGCGCCCGTGCCCAGCGGGGTCTGCGGGGCGTCGAGGGTGGCCGGGCCGTCCTTGAGGTGCACGGCGACCGCGCGCTCGCCCAGCGAGCGCAGCACCGCGACCGGGTCGGCGCCCGCGGCCAGCGCCCAGTAGGCGTCGAGCTCGGCGCGCAGGCCGGGATGGGTGCGCCGCCAGAAGCGGTCGTAGGCGGGGCCTCCGGGCAGCGGGGCCCACTCGAACCAGTGGTTGTGGTAGCCGAGGGAGAGCCCGGGCGGGGCGTCGGCGGCGGCCTGGCCGAGGGCGTCGGCGAAGGCGTCGAGGCTCGCGGTGTCGGCGAAGGTCTCCTCGCCGAAACCCGGGACCTGGCGCGGGTGCGGGATGAACGCGGTGTCGGCGCCGAGTTCGGCGCACTCCTCGGCGAGCTCGGCGACGCTCGGCAGGGCGGCGTGGGTCGCCGAGACCGCCAGGCCCGCGGCGTCGAGGTCGGCGCGCAGCTTGCGGGCCGCAGCGAGCCGCTCGTCTTGGGTGCGGGTCAGCGACCCCAGGCCGAACGGTTCGACGTGGCGGAAACCGATCTCGGCGAGGCGCGCGAGGGTTCCGGGCTGGTCGGCGGCCAGCTCCTCGCGGACGCTGTAGAGCTGAACGGACAGTGTCGGCACGGGATCTCGTTCCTCTCCGGGAGGGATCAGCCCACGATCAGCGGCCGGAGGGTGCGCTGGGCGATGCGCAGGCCCTGGGTGATGCGTTCGTCGTCGCCGCCCCACACCGGGTCCTCGTGCTCGACCGACAGGGTTCCGGTGAAGCCGTGCTCGTAGAGCCGGTCGACGACCTTGGGCCAGTCGACCTGCCCGAGCCCGGGGACCCGGTAGCGCCACCAGCCCATGTCGAAGGGGTTGTCGCCCTTGTCGACCTTGCCGAAGAACCCGTAGCGGTTGCGCGCCACCGGGTCCAGCTCGACGTCCTTGGCCTGGGCGTGCACGATCCGGTCGATGTGGGGCGCGATGGTCTCGACCGGGTCGATGCCGATCCAGGTCAGGTGCGAGGGGTCCCAGTTGAGGTAGAAGCCCAGGGAGAACATCCACTCCCACAGCTCCGGCGAGTAGGCGAGGTTGCCGGGGTAGCCGTCGGGGTGCCAGCCCTCCATGACGCAGTTCTCGACGATGAGCTTCACCCCGCGCTCACCGGCGTAGTCCACCAGCTCGGGCAGCACCCGCTGCCCCTCGGCGAGGTTGTCGGCCACCGACCTGGTCCAGTCGCGGCCGATGAAGGTGCCCACGTGGGGCACGCCGAGCGCCTGGGCCGCGTCGATGGCGTGCTTGAGGTGGGTGCGGATCTCCTCGCGGCGCCGGAGATCCGGGTGCAGGTTGTTCTCGTAGTAGGCGAACGCCGACAGCTCCAGGCCGTGGCGTTCGAACAGCGCCTTGGTCTCGTCGACCTGCTGCGGGCCGAAGTCGGCGACCGGCAGGTGGGCGGCTTCGAAGTCGCGGCCGCCGGTGCCCGGCCAGACCGCGACCTCCAGGGCCTCGTAGCCGTTGTCGGTCGCCCATCCGGCGATCCGCTCCAGGCTCCACTGCGGGAGGCACGCGGTGAGCATTCCCAGTCGCATCGTCACACCTTCGTCCAGTGGCCGTCCGAGGACGCGCGCAGGACCGCGTCGATCAGGCGGGCCGAGCGGAGTCCATCGCTGAAAGTGGGCAGTCCTTCGGGGTTCTCGCCGTCGATGGCCGCGTAGGTGTCGGCGACGAAGGCGTCGAAGCAGTCGGCGTAGCCCTGCGCGTGCCCGGCGGGCAGCTTCGAGAGCCGTTGCTGCTCGGCGGATCCGGTGCCGATGTCGCGCACCAGCACGCGGTTGCCGTCGGCGCCGCCGAGCCAGACCTGCTCGGGGCTCTCCTGGTCGAACACGGCGCTGCCGCGCGAGCCGTCGAGCTCGAACCACAGCCGGTTCTTCCGGCCTGCCGCGACCTGCGAGATCGTCGCGGTGCCGAGCACGCCGGTGGCGGTGCGCAGCAGCAGCGCGGCGGTGTCCTCGGTGCGCACCTCGACGCGCTCGCCGGCCTGGCCGGCGGGTCCGGTGAAGCTGGCGCCGCCGGTGGCCGGGCGGGTGGGCACGGCGATGGAGAACTCGGCGAAGACGTCGGTGAAGGTCTCCCCCGACACCCACTGCACGAGATCGCACCAGTGCGAGCCGATGTCGGCGAAGGCCCGCGACGCCCCGCCCTCGGCCGGGTCGACCCGCCAGCCGGAGGCGTCCGGGTCGAGCATCCAGTCCTGCAGGTAGCTGCCGTGCAGCAGGTGCCAGTCGCCGAACTCGCCGGCCTGCCTGCGGGCGCGCAGCTCGCGCACCAGCGGGTGGTAGCGGTAGACGAACGGCACGGTGGCCACCAGCCCGCTGCGCTCGGCCGCGGCGGCCATCCGCTCGGCCTCCTCCAGCGAGATCCCCAGGGGTTTTTCGCAGATCACGTGCTTGCCGGCGGCGAGCGCGGCCTCGGCGAAGGGCGCGTGGGTGGCGTTGGGGGTGCACAGGTGCACCACGTCGACGCGCTCGTCGGCCAGCACCTCCTCGAAGGAGGCGTAGGCGCCGACGCCCCACTCCCCCGCCTTCTCCAGGGAGCGCTGCGGGCTGGAGGCCAGCACGCCGACGACCTCGGCCCCGGCCAGCAGCGCGGAGCGCCGGTGCACGGCGCCGATCATCCCGGCGCCCACGACGGCCGCACCGCGCCTGCTCGAACCAGGACTCACGCGCTCGTCTCCCCCGATCGATCGATGAATTCAGGACAACGACGGGTGTCTCACGCCCGTTTTCTCCTCGCCACTCACGCTAGGGCCCGCCTTTTCAGCCGACAAGAGCTATTGTTTATTTTCTTTTCGGTCATAAATCGGCCCGAAAACCGACGGGGAGGTACCGGCATGGGATGGGATCCGGTCCGGCTGACCGTGCCGCGCACGTCCGGACGCGCCGACGGGAACCTGGTGCTCAGCTGCCTGACCAGGCTCATCGCCTCCGGCGCGGCCGAGAGCCGGGCCGAGCTGGTCAAGCGCACCGGTCTGGCCCGCTCCACCGTCAACAGCCACCTCGACGCACTGCTCGGCGCCGGGGTCGTCGTCGAGCGCGGCGCGATCGGCGCGGGCGGCCGGGGACGACCGGCGCACCGGCTGGGCCTCGCCCCGCGCGCCGGGGTGGTGCTGGCCGCCGACGTCGGCGCGCACTCCACCCGCCTGGCCGTCGCCGACCTCGGGCAGGAGGTGCTGGCCGAGCGGCACGTGGCGCTGGACCTCTCGATCGGCCCGGAGCGCTCGCTGGACGTGCTCACCGAGCACCTGCGCTCGCTGGTCAGCGGCGCCGGGATCACCGGCGACCGGGTCAAGGCGCTGGTCATGGGCCTGCCGGGGCCGGTGGACTCGCGCATGGGGAGGCCGGTGCGGCCGCCGATCATGCCGGGCTGGGACGGGTTCCCGGTCGGCGAGACGATGGCCGGCCGGTTCGACTGCGCGGCCTCGGTGGACAACGACGTGAACCTGATGGCCCTGGGCGAGGCGCGGGCGCTGCCGCCCGAGGAGTCGCCGCTGCTGTTCCTCAAGATCGGCACCGGCATCGGCGGCGGCATCGTCTCGGCGACCGGCGAGCTGCACCGGGGTTCCGACGGCGCCGCCGGCGACATCGGGCACATCCGGGTTCCCGGCGCCGACGACGTGGTCTGCCAGTGCGGCAACGTCGGCTGCGTCGAGGCGGTGGCCTCCGCGGCGGCGGTGCTGCGGTCGCTGCGCACCGGCTCCGGCGGGCCGGAGACCATCGACGACCTGGTGCGACTGCTGCGCGACGGCGACGCGCTGGCCGTGCGGGCGATCCGCGCGGCGGCGGCCACCATCGGCGAGGTGGTGGCGATGCTGGTGCACTTCTACAACCCGAAGCGGATCGTCCTGGGTGGACTGATCACCTCGGTCGGCGACGACCTGCTGGCCGGGATCCGCGGCGTGGTCTACCGCCGGGCGCTGCCGCTGGCGACCCGGAACCTGTCGCTGGCCAACAGCGCGCTCGGGCGTTCCGCCGGGGTGGCGGGCGCGGTGGTGGCCGGGATCGAGGACGTCCTCTCACCGGGCGGCATTCCGGCGCTGGTGCGCGAAAACCCTTGACACAGCGGGTCCGCGCGGCAACCATCTGATCCGTCTCACGCCACCGCACCGGCCGTGCGGTCGCGCGGCTTGAGACGTTCCAGGGAGTTCCTCCATGAACCCTTCCCCCACCTTCCGAGTCGGCGTCATCGGCGCCGGGTGGGCCGGTCAGCAGCACCTCGCCGCCTACGACGCCCTGCCGGACGTCGAGATCGCCGCGATCGCCGGGCAGGAGACCGACGTGGTCGCCTCGCTGGGCGAGCGCTACGGCGTCCCGCACCTGTTCGAGGGCTGGGAGCAGCTGATCGAGCTGCCGGACTTGGACGCGGTCAGCGTCGCGGTCCCGAACTTCCTGCACGCGCCGATCGGCGTCGCCGCGCTCAAGCGCGGGCTGCACGTGCTCAGCGAGAAACCGCTGGCGCGCAACGGTGTCGAGGCCAGGCAGATGGTCGAGGCCGCCCGCTCGGCGGGCCGCGTGCTCGACGTGGCGTTCAACCACCGGCTGCGCGGCGACGTGCAGACCCTCGGCCGGATCATCGGCAGCGGTGAGCTGGGGCGGCCCTACTACGCCAAGGCCTCGTGGATGCGGCGGCGCGGCATCCCGACCATCGGCAGCTGGTTCACCAGCCGCGAGATGGCCGGCGGCGGGCCGCTGGCCGACATCGGCGTGCACGTCCTGGACTACGCGCTGTTCCTGCTGGGCGAGCCGGTGGTGGAGTCGGTCAGCGCGATCACCTCCGGTGAGCTGGGCAGTCGCGGCGTCGGCGGCATGAACTGGGAAACCGCCCGCGCCCGGGGCGGTTTCGAGGTGGAGGACTTCGCCTCAGCGTTCCTGCGGCTGGAAGGCGGCGGAGCGCTGGCGCTGGAGACCTCGTGGGCGGCCTTCCGCGATCCGACCGACCTGCTGGACTTCAGCGTGCTGGGCACCGAGGGCGGCGCCGAGCTGCGCGCGGTGGGCGCGGCCAAGAAGGCGGTCGGCGACCTGCGGGTGTTCCGCGACGTCGACGGCGAGATCGCCGACTACCAGCCCGCCGCCGAGCCGGGCCGGGCGCACGCGGCGGTGGTGGAGAACTTCGTCCGGCTGCTCGGCTCGCCCGAGCAGTGGCCGGACAACGACGGTTCGCAGGCCCTGCGCCGCGCCGAGATCATCGACGCCTGCTACCGCTCGGCCGCCGAAGGCCGCGAGGTCCCGGTCAGCTGACGTCGGCCGGGAAGTAGTGCTTCGGGTCGTCGCGCTTGTGCAGCGGCGGGTAGTTGCGCGGCGGGGTCTCGACCAGCGGCGCGTCGGCGGAGCGACGGCCCTGGGCGCGGTGCCAGGCCGCGCGGGCCCGCGGGTGGTAGCGGAAGCGGAACGGGACCAGCTTCCACAGCAGCCCGAACGCGCGGCCGCCCGCGCGCAGCAGCAGCTCGTCGCGGCGGGTCCAGCGCAGACCCAGCTTCTCCCGGACCGGCGGGTCGTAGCAGCCGGTGGTGAGCCAGAGCATCATCCGCACGGTCGGCGGGCGCAGCAGCCGCCACAGCGGGTCCGGCAGCCACCGCAGCAGCGGCGGCTTGCGGATGCGGGCGATGTCGCGGACGTCGAGGGTGGCCTGGTTGACCTCCAGCACCTCGCGGCACATGTGGTCCCAGTAGCGCTGGAAGCTCGGCCAGTCCTCGGGCACCGGGCGCATGCTCATGCCGTAGAGCCGGTACCACTGCACGCCCTCGGCGTAGACCTGCGCCTTCTCGGCCTCGCTCAGCGGCGTGCCGAAGCGCTCGTTGATCAGGATCGGCATGACCAGGAACGTCGCGTGCGCCCAGAAGAACGTCTCCGGGTTGAGCGCGTGGTAGGGCCTGCCGTGCTTGTCCACGCCCTTGATGCCGTTGTGGAAGCCGCGCACCAGCTTGGCGGTCTCGGCCGCGCGCGGCCCGTCGTAGACCACCCCGCCGATCGGGTACAGCGACCGGTAGAGCCGTTCCCAGCGCTCGTCGAAGAACTCGGAGTGCTCCTCCACCCCGGCCCCCAGCTGCGGGTGCATGTTCTGCATCGACCCGGCCCACAGCGCCAGCAGCAGCCCGCGCCAGTCGCCGAAGTAGCGCCACATCAACGAATCCGGTCCCAGCGGCTCGGGCATGTCCACGCTCCGATCGATGTGAGAACAGCTGTCATCAAAAGTAAGCAGCCGGACACGCAGCGTCAATGCCGCCCGCCCGGCCGGGAGGACCGGCTCCGCCGCCTAGACTCGGACGCCGGAGGTGGGTCGTGAGCAAGAACCAACTCGGCGTGCTGCTGGTGCGCACGCTGCTGTTCTTCGTCGTCGCGGTGGTGCTGGGCGTGATCACCGGCTGGCAGGTGTACGCGATCATCGCGGTCGCGCTGACCGGCGGCGCCGCGCTCGTGCAGCTCGGCGGCTGGCTGTGGCTGCGCCGGACCGAGCAGGACGCCCCCGCCGACAAGTCCGCGGTGCGCGGCGAGTTCCTCTGACTGGCCCGACTTACCCCCCTGGGGTATAAAGGTGGTGGGCCCACCGGTCCGGGGAGGGAATTCGATGCACGGCTACGCCCACAACAAGGACGACTACGCCAAGCGACTGCGTCGCATCGAGGGTCAGGTGCGCGGACTGGCGCGCATGATCGACGACGACGAGTACTGCATCGACGTGCTCACCCAGGTCTCGGCCACCACCAAGGCGCTGCAGGCCGTGGCCCTGGGCCTGCTCGACGAGCACCTCAAGCACTGCGTGTCCGAGGCGATGTCCGAGGGCGGCGAGCAGGCCGACGCCAAGATCCGCGAGGCCAGCGACGCGATCGCGCGCCTGGTCAAGTCCTGACGGTTCCCCTCGTGCGCCCGACCGCGCTGCGCTGGGCCCTGCTGCTGGTCCTGGCCCTGGGCGTGGTGCTCATGCACCACGTGCCCGCCCAGCACGAGCCCCACCGGCACCCCGCGACCGCGCAGGTCCAGCTCACCTCGGAGCTCACCGCCTCCGACCACGACTCCCCCGCGCACGGCCTGCTGCACCTGTGCCTGGCCGTGGCCGCGTCCTTCCTCGCGCTGCTGGCCCCGCGCCTGCGCGCCGACCTCGGCGTGATCGCCGAGATGCCCCCGCCTCGCTTCCGGCGCACCCTGGAACGGGCGCGCCCACCGGATCCCTTACCTCGGCGGCTCGCCGCGCTCTGCGTACTCCGGCGCTGATCGGCACCGGACCGGCCCGGCCGGTCACGCCCGACCAGTCCCAGCGAACACGAGGTAGTTCTAGCGATGAAGCACGCCCGCACGGGTGTCGCCGCCCTCGGCGCCGCCCTGTCCCTGTCCTTCCTGGCCGGCTGCGGTCAGCCCGAGACCCCGGCCGCTCCCCCGGCTCAGACCGCACCCCCGGCACCCGCCCACAACGGCGTCGACGTGATGTTCGCCCAAGGCATGGTGCCGCACCACCAGCAGGCGCTGGAGATGTCCCGGATGGCGGCCACCCACGCCGAGTCCCAGCAGATCAAGGACCTGGCCGCGCGGATCGAGGCGGCGCAGGGACCCGAGATCGACCGGCTCAACGGCTGGTTGCGCGACTGGAACGCGACCGGTCACGGCGACCACAGCGGTCACGCGATGACCGGGATGATGTCCAGCGACGAGATGACGGCCCTGGACCAGGCCCGCGGTTCGGAATTCGACCAGAAGTTCCTGATGCTCATGATCAAGCACCACGAGGGCGCGGTGGCGATGGCCCGAACCGAGGTCGACAAGGGCAGCTTCCCCGACACCCGGCAGATGGCCCGCGAGATCATGATCGGTCAGCAGGCCGAGATCGACTCGATGCGCACGATGCTCACCCAGCACTGAGCCCGGCGCGGCGGTACGGGTTGGCAACCGAACCGTGGCCGCCGCTTGACCTCGATCCGGACCGACCGGGCATTAGCATCACGGCTGGGTGGCGGGCCCACCGCCGCCCAGCCGTGAGGGGGTGCGATGACCGAGCCCGACGAGGTCGACGTGAGCAAGCCGAACGCGGCGCGCGTCTACGACTACTACCTCGGTGGCAGCCACAACTTCGCCGTCGATCGCGAGATGGGCGACGAGGCGATCGCGCTGTGGCCGGAGCTGCCGCAGATCATGCAGGCTAACCGCGCGTTCCTGCGCCGGGCCGTGCACTTCTGCGTCGAGCGGGGAATCCGCCAGTTCCTCGACCTCGGTTCGGGAATCCCGACCGTGGGCAACGTGCACGAGGTGGCGCAGCTGGCCGCGCCCGGCACGCGGGTGGTCTACGTCGACACCGACCCGGTGGCCGTGGCCTACAGCAAGAAACTGCTGGCCGACAACCCCGACGCCGACATCGTGCGCGCCGACGCGCGCGAACCCGACCAGGTGCTGGACTCCGACGAGGTCGCCGCTCTGCTCGACCTCGACGAGCCGGTGGCGGTGATGATGGTGGCGCTGCTGCACTTCGTCGATGAGGAGTCCCGCCCGCGCGAGATGATCGCCCGCTACCGGGACGCGATGGCGCCGGGCGGCTACCTGGCGATCTCGCACGCCACCGCCGAAGGACGACCCGACATGGCGGACGAACACGCCGACCTCTACAAGCAGCGGACCGCCACTCCCATGACGTTCCGCTCGCGAGTCGAGGTCGGCGAGTTCTTCGAGGGTTTCGAGCTGGTCGAACCGGGGCTGGTGTTCCTGCCCCAGTGGCGACCGGTCTCGCCCTCCGAGGTCGGCGACAACCCGGAGCGCTTCACCGCGCTCGCGGGCGTCGGCCGCAAACTATGAGCGGATGCGGCGCTTGCGACCGGTGATCTGGTTGTAGATCACCAGGACGATCACGGCACCGATGATGGAGCCGATCCAGCCGGTGGGGTGAAAACCGCGCAGGCCCACCGTGAACAGGCCGGCGAGGAAGCCGCCCACCACGGAACCGACGACGCCGACGACGATCGTCATCAGCAGGCCGATGTCGTCCTTGCCGGGCACGATGGCCCGGGCGATGAAGCCGGCGATCAGTCCGAAGACGATCCACCCGAGAATTGTGAAGAACACCGAGCTCACCCGTTTCGCTCGCGGATACTGTCGGAGTCCCAGGCTACTCCGATCTTGCAAGCCCGGTCTCGGTGATCGTCTTCACCCGGGTTTCACCGCGGTCACGAATCGGGTCATGCCGAACATCGGGCCCGCCGCGAGGCCCGGATCGCGGCCGAGGCGGGTGGCCGCGTCGCCGCTGGCCTCGACCCGGCTGAGCCAGCCGAGCTCGTCGAGCACCTCGGCGGCGGGTTCCCCGGCGTGCACGAGCTCGTTGAGGTCCATGCCCTGCGTGCGGCCGAACTCGGCGACCTGCGGGTCGGCGAGCAGCTGCGCGGTGTCGCGGAACTCCTCGACGGCCACCCGGCTGGCGGGCGCGGACAGCTCGGACACCGAGGCCAGCAACCGGCGCTGAACCTCGGCGGGCAGGTACGACAGCAGGCCTTCGGCCAGCCACGCGGTGGGTGTCGCGGCCTCGAAGCCCGCGTCGGCCAGGGCCGCGGGCCAGTCCTCGCGCAGGTCGATGCCGATCGGCCGGTAGTCGCAGGCGGGTTCGACGTCGGCGAGGACTTCTCGTTTGAACCGCAGGACTTTCGGCTGGTCGAGCTCGAAGACGACGGTGCCCGCGGGCCAGTCGAGCCGGTAGGGCCGGGCGTCGAGTCCGGCGGCCAGGACCACGACCTGGCGCGCTCCGGCGCGCGTCGCCTCCAGCAGGGCGTCGTCGAAGACGCGGGAGCGGACGCCGACGTAGTGGTCGATGCGCGCGGCCCAGCCGCGCTCGTCGTCGGGCAGCGCGGCCAGGGCCTCCGGTGTGGTCGGGAAGGCCTCGCCCTGACCGGCCGCGCGGACCAGGGTCTCGGCGTAGGGGTCGTCGATGAGCGGGTCGGCGCGGTGGGTCTCGATGGCGCGCAGGGTCGCCACGGCCAGCGCGGTGCGGCCGACGCCGCTGATGATGTCCCAGTCCTGTTCCGCCATGGATCCGATGCTAGGCGCATCGGAGGGCGGCCATCGGGTTTTCCCCGAAAGAGCCCGTGCGGCGGACTCTTTCGGGGACACCGGACTCACTCGGGCTTGTGCGCCTCGACGAAGCGGCTGGCGTGGGTCATCTGGCCGAACAGGCCGGAGAGGTCGCGGCCGTAGCGGGCGGCCTTGGCCTCGGAACCCTCGACCTCGGTCTTCCAGCCGAACCCGCGCAGCACGTCGGGAGCCTCGGGACGGTCGTCGGAGTGCAGGAGCTCGCGCATGTCCAGGCCCCACTCCTTGCCGAAGTCCGCGATGTTCTCGTCCTCGAAGATCTGGCCGACGTTGGCGAAGTCCTCCACGGCCAGCCGGCTGCCCGGCGCGGAGAGCCGGTCGATGGTCTCCAGCAGCTGCTGCTCGGCCTCCTTGGGCAGGTACGGCAGCAGGCCCTCGGCCAGCCAGGCGGTGGGCTTGGACGGGTCGAACCCGGCCTCGGTCAGCGCCGCCGACCAGTTCTCCCGCAGGTCGATCGCCACCGGCCGGTGGGCGCACTTCGGCGCCGCGTCGAGTCCGTCGAGGACGGTCTGCTTGAACTCCAGGACCTTGGGCTGGTCGATCTCGAACACGGTGGTGCCCGCCGCCCAGTCCAGGCGCTGGGCGCGCGCGTCGAGCCCGGACGCGAGGATCACGGCCTGCTGGATCCCGGCCTGGCCCGCCTCGAGGAAGAAGTCGTCGAAGCAGCGGGACCGCACGCCCATGTAGTCCTCCATCTTGGCCTGCGCCCAGATGGAGTCCTCCGGCAGCGCCGCGACCTCGGCCGGGGAGGTCGGCATGGGTGCCGGTGCGTCGGCGGCCTTGACGAACGCGGCCGCGTACGGGTCGGAGATCAGCCGGTCCTCGCGGTGGGTCTCCAGCGCCCGAGCGGCCGCCACGCCCAGCGCGGTCAGACCGACGCTGGTCACGATGTCCCATTGCTGGCCAGTTGTCACGCTGCACCCCTTCCGGCCCCGCGCCACCCCGGGGGCCTCATTCGTTCCGGTTACTCGCGCAGAACGCGCTGAGCAGAAATCGGTACAGACAGTGACGATAACAAGTTAGTTGCATGACGCAACTAAGTGTGCGCCAGCGCACAGGAAGATCGGACAAACCGCCGAAAGATGCCTACCCAGGCGAAATGCGCACGCGGACACCGGACCACCCCGTGTTCACCCGCGCGTATTCGCGGTGACGCGCAGCGATCACTTTCTGGGTGAGAGTTCGGAAGGAAAAGCAACAAAAGACGGGCCTGTTTCAGCGCTCCGTTGCACCAAGACGACGAGATCCACCCATGTGGGTGATCATCGGCGACGAAAATTGTGCCGTTCAGCGCATAGACTCCCGGCCCGTGACTGCACTACCGCACAGCTCGACCGAGGCGGCCCTGCGCGACGCGGTGGACACAGCCCTCATCGACCTGCTGACGAAGCCGAACAACCCGGCGGACCGCGCCCGCCAGGAACTCACCCGCGCTGTCGGGCTGCTCGACGAGCACCCGCAGATCGAGGTGTCGGCCGACGCGGTGACCGCGGTGCGCTCCGCCGCCGAGCACCTCGCTCAAGGCGAGCGCGCCAACGCCCGAACCGCGCTGGTCAACGCCCGCGGTCGGCTCTCCGCGCCCGGCTCGCGCCAGGCCGCACGCAACAACTGACACGACGACGTCCCCCGCGGACGAGGAACTCACCTCACGTTGCTGAAGGGGTGGACAGTTTTCATGAAAACTGTCCACCCCCGGAGACCGGGAAGTTTTCATGAAAACTTCCCCACTCGTGGGGGACGGAATCCTCGTGGGGGTCTCTCGTGGCCGTGGGAGGGGACAGTTTTCATGAAAACTGTCCCCTCCCACCACATCATCGGAGTCTCCTCACCACATCACTGGAGTCCCCACCACATCACCGGAGCCCTCACCAGATCACCGGAGTTCGCCGAGGCGTTCTCGGTATTCCTCGCCGGTGAGCTCGCCACGGGCGTAGCGCTCGGCCAGGATCGTGCGGGCGCTCTCGGTCGCCGAGGGACGACGGGTCCTGCGCAGCAGCGCGTAGATCACCGTGCCGATCAGCGCGGCGATGAGCACCAGCCACACCAGTCCGAAGATCCAGAACGGGCCACCTCCGTGCCCGCCCATTCCGGGACCGCCGGGTCCCCATTGCATCAGGAGTTCGGTCACCATCTCTGCTCACCTTCTTCGTCGGTGAGACCAGCATCGGCTCGACCGCGGCTCGCGTCGTCGGCTCAGGAGCGACACCCGTCCTACCGAATGCGACGTACCGGTCGTGCGGAGTTCACCGCCGCTTGCGGCCCGGTTTCTTGCGATCACCAGCGCTGCCGGGGTTGGGTGAACTGTGCGGGCCCGCCGCACCCGAGGTGAGGAGAGCCAGTTGGACGCCGCCGAGATCACCGGACCCAAACCCGTCCTGGCCGGCCGCAGGCCGTGGGGCCCGCAACTGTCGGTGTACGTGTTCATCCTGGGGCCGTTCCTGGCGCTGCTGGCGGCGGTGCCGCTGGCCTGGGGCTGGGGGCTGCGCTGGTGGGACGTGGCGCTGGCCGCGGGCTGGTACGTGCTGACCATCCTGGGCGTGACCGTCGGCTACCACCGCTACTTCACCCACGGCGCCTTCCGCGCCCAGCGCTGGCTGCGCATCACCCTCGCGGTGGTGGCGAGCATGGCGGTGCAGGGGCCGATCCTGCACTGGGTGTCCGACCACCGCCGCCACCACGCCTTCGCCGACCGCGAGGGCGACCCGCACTCCCCCTGGGCGTTCGGCACCTCCCCCGCGGCGCTGGTGCGCGGGTTCTGGCACGCGCACATGGGCTGGGTGTTCGAACGCGACCTGACCAACCAGGAGCGCTTCGTGCCGGACCTGCTGGCCGACCCCGACATGCGCCTGGTGCACAAGCTGTTCGGCCCGCTGACGGTGGCGACGTTCCTGCTGCCCGGGCTGATGGGCTGGTTGATCACCGGCACCGCCTGGGGCGCGCTCACGGCGTTCTTCTGGGCCGGTCTGGTGCGGGTGGCGTTCCTGCACCACGTGACCTGGTCGGTGAACTCCATCTGCCACCTGGTGGGCGAGCGACCGTTCAAGAGCCGCGACAAGGCCGCGAACTTCTGGCCGCTGGCGATCCTGAGCATGGGCGAGTCCTGGCACAACCTGCACCACGCGGACCCGACCTGCGCCCGGCACGGCGTGCAGCGAGGTCAGATCGACATCTCGGCGCGGGTCATCTGGCTGTTCGAGAAGGCCGGCTGGGTCCACCACGTCCGCTGGCCCACCCCCACCCGCCTGTCCCGGCTCGCGGCCGGCAAGGACTGACCCTCAGCGACGAGCCGAGGCGCAGCGGATGCAGAGCGTGGCCGCGGGCAGGGCTTCGAGGCGTTCTCGGCTGATGCGCTTGCCGCAGCGCTCGCACTGGCCGTAGGTGCCGGACTCGATGCGCTGGGCCGCCTGGTCGAGCGCCGCGAGCTCCTCCTTGGCGTCGGTGAGCAGGCCCTGGGTCTGGGCGCGCTCGTAGGCGATGGTGACGCCCTCGGGGTCGTGCTCGTCGTCGTTGGTGGTCCAGGCCGCCTGCTCGACGATGGACGCGAGGTGCCGCTGCAGCGACTCGATGCGGTGCTGCACCTCGTCCCGGTGCTCGGCCAGGACCCGTTCCGGCGGTTTGCGCGCCATGCCCGGACAACGCCGGGCGGCGTGCTTTATTCCGCTTCGGCCCCGCTCGTCACCGGTTCAGGTGCCGGTTCCTCGGGCTGCCGCTTGGTGCGCGAGCGGGCGAGGCTGGCGACGGTGGTGATGGCCAGGGTGAGCACGATGAACCCGAGCGAGGCGGCGATGCCGATGTCGGGGACGGCGAAGTGGATCTCGTCGACGTGCGAGCCGTGCAGCGCCTCGATGATCAGCTTCACGCCAATGAAGCCGAGGATGACCGCCAGCCCGTAGCTGAGGTAGATCAGCCGGTCCAGCAGGCCGCCGATGACGAAGTACAGCTGCCGCAGCCCCATCAGCGCGAAGGCGTTGGCGGTGAAGATGATGAAGCCGTCCTTGGTGAGCCCGAAGATGGCCGGCATCGAGTCCAGCGCGAAGATCACGTTGGCCAGCCCGAGCGCGGCCACGACCAGCAGCAGCGGGGTGAACTTCCGCTTGCCGTCGACGCGGGTCACCATCTTGCCGCCGTCGTAGGTGTCGGTGGTGGGCACGAACTTCTGCAGCGCCCGGATCATGCCGCTGCCGTCGTCGTCCTCCGAGTCGTCGCCGGCGTCGCGGGCGACCTTGATCGCGGTGTAGATCAGGAACGCGCCGAACAGGTAGAACACCCAGTTGAACGCGGCGAGCACGGCCACGCCCGCGGCGATGCAGACCGCGCGCAGCACCAGCGAGATCAGGATGCCGATGTAGAGCACCCGGTGCTGGTGCTCGCGGGGCACCGCGAACCGGGACATGATGATCACGAAGACGAACAGGTTGTCCACCGACAGGCTGTACTCGGTGACGTACCCGGCGAAGAACTCCGCGCCGCTGGTGGACCCGGCGAAGGCGAACAGAAGCCCGCCGAAGATCGCCGCGAGGGCGACGTAGAAGGCCACCCACAGGCTGGCCTCCTTGACGCCGACGGCGTGCGGCCGCCGGCCCACGATCAGCAGGTCGGCCGCGATCAGGCCGAGCAGCGCGATCAGCGTCACCGCCCACACCCACACCGGGAAGTTCATGCGCGTCCCCTCACACCGACTGCTGCGCGCTCATCCGAGAACCGGACAAGTGCATGCAGAATACTGTATGGAAAACCGGCCCCAATGAGACCAGCGGGACGAACCCGAGCAATTCGGGCGGAAAAACACGCCATTTGGAGCAAAATCACAGCCCGACGAGGACCTTTGGCGCACTACGTCCGATTCATCCTCGCCGGTACCGTTTTTCCGATCGTCCACACTGGACTTATTGTTCCACGCAGGCGGCGATCTTCGTTCCCCGGTCGGCACCGGTCAAGACGTGCTGCGCAGCTCCGCGAACCAGCGCCGCTCGACCTCCAGCACGCGCGTCGTGAACCCGGGTGCCAGACCCGCGACGACCTCGGCTCCCACTCTCGCCCAGCCGAAGCTGCGGCCCGGTCCGGCGGCGTCGACGACGGTGCCGGTGCCGCACCAGATCCCGGCCCCGGGCGGTTCAACCTCCACCCACACCGCTCCCCCGGGCCGCAGCACCCGGCGGATCCGCTCCAGCAGCGCCCGGGGATCACCGCCGATGCCGATGTTGCCGTCGACGAGCAGCGCCTCGCTCCAGACGCCTTCGCCCGGCAACGGGCCGAAGACGTCGCGGCGCAGCGCCATCGCCCCGCGCCGCAGGGTCATCGCCACCGCCAGCGGCGAGCTGTCGATGCCGAGGCACGGCACGCCCCGGACGGTCAGGGCGGCGGCGAGCCTGCCGGGCCCGCACCCGACGTCGAGCACCGGGCCACCGCAGGCGGCGAGGACGTACCGGTCGGCGGCGTCGGGCTCGGCGTTCCAGCGCCGACCCGGCAGCGGCAGCATCGCGCCGTCGCTGGTGCGCAGGGAGGCGGTCGCGCCGCGCAGGGCGGTGTCGAACTCGCCGCTCACCGCACGCACCCGGCCAGGGCCTCGGCGAAGCGGCTGCCCGGGATCGCGGCGGCGACGGCGCGGGCGTCGGGCATGGTGTCGACGTCGGTGAGCTCGGGCAGAGCGGCCACCCGCAGACCGGCGCCGCGCAACGCGTGCAGGGTGCGGCGGCCGGTGTCGGCGCGGGAGGTGGGGATCCCGGCCAGCAGCCGGGCCGCGCCGGGGTCGCGGAAGCCGATGGCCCACCAGCCGCCGTCGGTCGCCGGGCCGAGCACGGCCTCCGCGCCGCGCAGCCGCTCGCACGCCTCGGCCAGCAGCGCGGGGGTGACCTGCGGGGTGTCCATGCCGATCTGCAGCACCGGCAGCCCCAGCCGCGCGGTGTCGGCGTGGGCGGCGGCCAGGCGGTGCGGGAAGTCCGCACCGCGCTGGGTCAGCAGGGTCGTGGCGCTCAGCCGTTCCCGGAGTTCCGGGGCGCGGGCGGCGCGGTCGAGGTCGCCGGTGAGGGCGACGACCGGGTGCGCGCCCGGGGTGGCCAGCACGGCGTCGAGGGTGTCGAGCAGACCGGCCGCGGCGAGCTCGGCGGCCTGCTCGGGCGTGGCCGGCGGGCACAGGCGGGTCTTGGCCAGCCCGGGCACCGGCGCTTTGGCGACGATCAGCAGCGCGGTCATCGCAGCACCCGCGCCATGTCGCGGGTGGCCCGCCAGGTGCCGCGCACCGATCCGGAGACCTTCGAGCGGGTGCCGGCCGCCCGGGGCCGGTAGTCGACGTCGATCTCGGCGATCCGCCACCCGGCGCGCCCGGCCAGGCGCAGCAGTTCCAGGGGGTAGCCGAAGGCGCGGTCGGTCACCCCGAGGGCGAGCAGGTCGGCGCGGCGGACCGCGCGGATCGGGGCGATGTCGTGCACCGGCACGCCGTCGCGCCGCAGCAGCGCGGCGATCAGCGCGTTGCCCGCGCGGGCGTGCCAGGGCCACGCACCCGGGGTGGTCGGGACGCGGCGGCCCACCGCCAGCTGCGCCCCGGCCCGCACCCGGGCGACCAGCTCGGGCAGCACCGCCGGGTCCAGGGACCCGTCGCAATCGGTGAAGCACACGATCTCGGTGCGCGCGGCGAGCAGTCCGGTGTGCACGGCGGCCCCGTAGCCGCGGCGGGGTTCGGCGATCACGGTGGCCCCGAGGCCGGCGGCCACCGCCGCGGACCGGTCGCGGGAGCCGTTGTCCACCACCAGCGGCCGGTACCCGGGTGGCAGCGCGGCGAGCACCTCCGGCAGGGCGGCGGCTTCGTCCAGGCAGGGCAGCACGACGTCGACTTCGTTCACGGAACCCATGCAAGCGCACAGTGGACGACGCGAAAACCGCTGCGGCGCTTACCGAATCCTTACGCCGGGGAAGTTCTTACGAGGTTCTGACGGATCGCCGCGACACGTGGGAATCGCTCCGGTGCGCGGCTACCTTCACGGCCGTGCCCCGACGCGCCGACCTGCTCGCCCTGACCGCCGCCGCGCTGGTGGTCGCCGCCACGGCGATCACCGGTGCGCTGCTCAACCGCACCGGTGTGCCGCTGCACGCCGACGCCGCCCCGCTGTTCGGGTTCTGGGCACCGCACGTCGGCCCCGGAACTCCCCTGGCCGTGGCGGTCGCCGTAGCCGTGATCGCCTGGGGCCCGGCGGTGTCGGCGCGGCTGCCGTGGCGCCGGCTGCTGGCGGCGAGCTACGCGGCGGCGCTGGCGTGGACGGTGTCGCTGGCGCTGGTCGGCGGGTGGCGCGGCGGGGTGACCGAGCGGCTCACCGACTGGACCGAGTACCTGCACGACGTGCCCCGGGTGCACGACATCGGCGTGATGCTCGGCGAGTTCACCCGGCACGTCCTGGCCGGTCAGCCCGGGTCGTGGACGGTGCACGTGTCGGGACATCCGCCCGGGGTGCTGCTGGTCTACACCTGGCTGGACCGCCTCGGCCTCGGCGGCGGCACCTGGGCGTCGGTGGTGACGCTGCTGGTCGGCGCGCTGGCCGCGGTCGCGGTCCCGGCGACGGTCAAGGCGCTGGCCGACGAGCCGACGGCCCGCGCGGTGGTGCCGTTCGTGGTGCTGTTCCCCGGCGCGGTGTGGATGGGTGTGTCGGCCGACGGGCTGTTCACCGGGGTCACCGCCGTCGGCATCGCGCTGCTCGCGCACCGCCGCGCGCTGCTCGCCGGGACGGTGCTGGGCTTCTCGCTGTACCTCAGCTACGGGCTCACGCTCGTCGCCGTGCTCGCGCTCGCGGTCGTCGCGCTCACCCGCTCCTGGCGCTCGCTGCTGCTCGCCACGGTGGGCGTGGCGCTGGTCGTGGCGGCGTTCACCGCGTCCGGGTTCTGGTGGCCGGAGGGCTACGACCTGGTGATCCAGCGCTACCACCAAGGGGAGTTCGCCCGCCGCCCCTACGCCTACTGGGTCTTCGGCAACCTCGGCGCCCTCCTGCTCTCCGCCGGGCCGCTCGCCGCGACCGCCTTCTCCCGCAACTCCTCCCCGGCGCGGTGGCTGGTGGTGGCGGCCGGGGTGGCCGTGGTGGTGGCGGACGCGTCGGGGTTGAGCAAGGCTGAGGTCGAGCGGATCTGGCTGCCGTTTGGGGTGTGGTTCGCTGTGGCGGGTGCGCTGCTGCCCGCCGCCTCCCGGCGCTGGTGGCTGGGCGCGCAGGCGGTGACGGCGCTGGCCGTCGAGCACCTGATCGCGACGGGATGGTGATGGGGATGCGGGTGCTGGTGGTCGACGACGATCACGCGGTGCGCGACGTCGTGCGCCGCTACCTGGAGCGCGCCGGCTACGAGGTGTTCCTCGCCGGGGACGGCGAGGAGGCGCTGCGCTGCCACGCCGAGCGCAGACCGGACCTGATCGTGCTGGACCTGATGCTGCCCGGCCTGGGCGGGCCGGAGGTCTGCCGACGGGTCCGCGAGCACGGGCCGGTGCCGGTGGTGATGCTCACCGCGCTCGGCGAGGAATCC
Source organism: Saccharopolyspora flava (assembly GCF_900116135.1). Classification (GTDB taxonomy): domain Bacteria; phylum Actinomycetota; class Actinomycetes; order Mycobacteriales; family Pseudonocardiaceae; genus Saccharopolyspora; species Saccharopolyspora flava. The sequence goes on along the minus strand of NZ_FOZX01000007.1, from coordinate 24,622 downwards.
GACCGCGTCGCGGGCCTGGAGCTGGGCGCCGACGACTACGTCGTCAAGCCGTTCAGCCCCCGCGAGCTGGTGCTGCGGGTGAGCTCGGTGCTGCGCCGCGCCACCCACGCGCCCCCGGCAGCGCAGGAGTCCATCGTGGACGGTTCGCTGGTGCTCGACCCGGGCGCGCGCCGCTGCACCCTCGACGGGGTGGAGCTGTCGCTGACCATCCGCGAGTTCGACCTGCTGGCCCACCTCATGCGCCACCCGCGCCGCGCCTTCACCCGGGCCGAGCTGCTGGAATCGGTGTGGGGCTGGAACTTCGGCGACCAGTCGACCGTGACCGTCCACATGCGACGGTTGCGGGAGAAGATCGAGCCGCGCCCGGACCGCCCCGACCGGATCAGCACCGTGTGGGGCGTGGGCTACCGCTACGACCCCGAGGCCGGCTGATGGACCTGCTCACCGAACTCACCCACGTCGCGCCCTACGCGATCGGCCTGTCGCTGCCGGTCGCGCTGATCGGCGCCGGACTGCTGTACCTGCTGCGGCACCGCTCGCTGGCCACCACGCTGACGGTGCTGGTGGTCGTGCCGCTGGCGGCGACGCTGGCCGGGGTCCTGGGCGTCACCGGGTTCATGTTCGGCCCGCTGCTCACCACCGTGGTGGTCATCTGCACCGCCGTCGGCGTGATCACCGTGCCGATCGCGGTCGTGCTGGGCCGCACCATCGCGCGCCGCAGCGTGTGGGAGCGCGAGGCCCGCGCCCGCGAGCGCGCCGCCGAGGCCTCACGGCGCGAGCTGGTCGCCTGGATCAGCCACGACCTGCGCACCCCGCTCGCGGGCATCCGCGCGATGGCCGAGGCCCTGGCCGACGGCGTCGTGGACGAGCGCGGCGAGGTCTGCTCCTACGCCGACCGCATCCGCGGCGAGACCGAACGCCTGTCGCGGATGGTCGACGACCTCTTCGAGCTCTCCCGCATCACCGCGGGCGCCCTGCACCTGGAGCTCGGCGCGGTCCCGCTGCACGACGTGGTCAGCGAGGCGGTGGCCGCCGAGAACCCGCGCGCGCAGCGGCGGGGCGTGCGCCTGGCCACCGAGACCGAGCAGTGGCCGGTGGTGTCCGGCAGCGACGCCGAGCTGGCGCGGGTGGTGCGCAACCTGCTGTCCAACGCCATCCGGCACACCCCGCCGCACGGCTCGGTGGTGCTCTCCGCGGGCTACGACGGGGCGCAGGCGTGGCTGCGGGTCGACGACGCCTGCGGCGGCATCGCCGACACCGAGCTGGAGCGGGTCTTCGAGGTCGCCTACCGGGGCGATCAGGCCCGCGGCGACGGCGAGCAGGGCGCCGGGCTGGGACTGGCCATCGCGCGCGGACTGGTGCAGGCCCACCGCGGCGAGATCCACGCCCGCAACCACGGCCCCGGCTGCCGCTTCGAGGTCCGGCTACCCCTGGCCGACGGCGTCGCGTAGCGGCGCCGCGGCGAACTCGCGCACCCCGTCGGCGAAGCCGACGCGCGCCCGGAACCCCAGCACCCGGCGGGCTTTGGCGGGATCGGCCACGACGTGGCGGACGTCGTTCGGCCGCGCCCCGCCGACGATCTCCGGCGCCGGACCGCCGCAGGCCGAGGCGAGGGACTCGGCGAGGTCACCGATCGTGCGCGGGGTTCCGGAGCAGATGTTGACCGCGTCCAGTTCCCCTTGCGGCGCAGGGGTTTCCGCCGCCGCGAGGTTGGCGGCGGCCACGTCGCGCACGTGCACGAAGTCGCGTCGCTGCCGCCCGTCCTCCAGCACCCTCGGCGCCTCACCCCGGTGCAGCGCGGACCGGAACAGCGAGGCCACCCCGGCGTAGGGCGTGCCGCTGGGCATCCCCGGCCCGTAGACGTTGTGGTAGCGCAGCGCCCGCACATCTCCCCCGGTCTGCCGCGCCCACGCCGCGGCGAGGTGCTCCTGAGCGAGCTTGGTGGCGGCGTAGGTGCTGCGCGGGTCCAGCGGCGCGTCCTCGGGCACGAGTTCGCTGGTCAGCGGCCTCCCGCAGCGCGGGCACGGCGGCTCGAACCGCCCCGCCTCGACGTCCTCGGCACGCCGCTGCCCGGGGCGGACGTGGCCGTGCTCGGCGCAGCGGTAGCGGCCTTCGCCGTAGACGACCATCGAGGAGGCCAGCACCAGCCGCCGGACCCCGGTCTCGTGCATCGCGGCCAGCAGCACGGCCGTGCCGAGGTCGTTGTGGGCGGCGTAGCCGGGCATGTCGGAGGGGTCGACGCCGTGGCCGACCATCGCGGCCTGGTGGCACACGACGTCGGCCCCGGGCAGCAGGCCCCGCAGCAGCTCGGCGTCGCGAACATCGCCGCGCACCAACGGGAATCGGGTGTCGGGCACCGTCCCGTGGGCCTGGGGCAGCAGGGCGTCGAGGGCCACGATCTCGTGACCCCGGTCGGTGAGGGCGTCGGCGACGGCCGAGCCGATGAAGCCGGCGGCGCCGGTCAGCAGGATGCGCACGCCCCGACGCTAGGACCGCACCGGCCGGGCCGGGAGCGATCGGGCCGCGATGTCATCGATCCACAAGAACTTTCGGCTCCCTTACGCCTCGCCCCCGCCCCTGGCGCTTCGCTGGCGACAGGTCTCGAATGGAGCCATGACCTCGCTCTCCCGCGGCCGGGCGGCCGCGATCGGACTCATCGCGGCGGGCTCGGCGCTGGCCGCCGGGCACCTGGTGGCCGGTTTCGGCGATCCCCGCACCTCTCCCCCGGTCGCCGTCGGCGGCGCGTTCATCGACCTGGTGCCGCCCGGGGTGAAGGAGTTCGCGGTGGCGCTGTTCGGCACCGCCGACAAGATCGCGCTGCTGACCGGCATGGCCGTGGTCATCGCCGCCCTCGCCGTGGCCGCCGGGCTGCTGTCGCGGAACCGGGTGCTGCCGGGCGCGCTGATCATCGGCGCGTTCGGGCTCGTCGGCCTCGCCGCCGCCCTGAGCCGGCCCGAGGGCGCCGCGCTGCCCGCGGTGGTGTCGCTGATCGTGGGAGTGGGCGTGTTCGCCGGGCTGCACCGGCTCGGCTCACGACCGGAGCCCACCGAGTTCGAGCGCCGCCGGTTCCTGGCCACCTCGGGGCTGGTCGTGGTCGGCGCCGGGCTGGCCGGTGTCGCCGGAACCACCAAGCAGTCCGGCACCGCCACCTCGCAGCAGCAGGTGGCCGCGCGGCTGCCGAAGCTGCCGGCACCCGCGATCCCGGCCGGCGCCGACTTCGTCGCCGACGGCACCCCGCCGTTCCTCACCCCCACCCGCGACTTCTACCGGATCGACACCGCCCTGGTCGTGCCCCGGCTGCGCGCCGAGGACTGGCGGCTGCGGCTGCACGGCATGGTCGAGCGCGAACTCGACCTGTCGTTCACCGACCTGCTCAACCGACGCCTGGAATCCCGGACGATCACGCTGGCCTGCGTGTCCAACGAGGTCGGCGGGAACCTCATCTCCACCGCCCATTTCGTCGGCGTGCCGGTGTGCGACCTGCTGCTGGAGGCCGGGGTTCGGCCGGGCGCGCAGCAGCTGATCACCACCAGCAGCGACGGCTACAGCGCGGGCACGCCCGTCGACGTGCTGCTCGAAGCCGACCGGGGCGCGCTGCTGGCGTTCGAGATGAACGGCGAGCCGCTGGCCACCCGGCACGGGTTCCCGGTGCGGATGGTCGTGCCCGGCCTCTACGGCTACGTCTCGGCCACCAAGTGGCTGGTCGACGCCGAGGTCACCACCTTCGACCGGCAGGCCTACTGGCAGCAGCGCGGCTGGTCGCAGCTCGGCCCGATCAAGACCCAGTCCCGCATCGACCGCCCGCAGCGGGGCGCGCAGGTCCCGGCCGGTCCGGTGACGGTCGCCGGGATCGCCTGGGCGCAGCACACCGGCATCGACGCCGTGCAGATCCGCGTCGACGGCGGGCCGTGGCAGCCCGCCGAACTGGCCACCGACGTCGGCCGCGACACCTGGCGGATGTGGCGGGCCAGGCTCGACCTGGCGCCGGGCGAGCACGTCGTGCAGTGCCGGGCCACCGACCGCACCGGCACCCCGCAGACCGAGGCGCGCCAGGGCGTCATCCCCGACGGCGCGACCGGCCTGCACGAGATCACCTTCCGCTGCGGGTGACCGGCATCACTTCCGCGGGACATCGCCGCGCGAACTGAGCAACCGTTCGGTACGGCACTCGGTGAGGGGAGCGCGCGGTGAGCGACGTCGGAACGGGCATCTTCGAGTCGGTGGACGACGTCGTCGAGCAGCTGGCCGGAACCGGCTACCTCGCCTCGAACTCCGTGGCCACCACGGTGTTCCTGGCCGACCGGCTCGGCAAACCGCTGCTGGTCGAGGGACCGGCCGGGGTCGGCAAGACCGAGCTGGCCAAGGCCGTCGCGACCGTCGCCGAGGCCCGCCTGGTCCGCTTGCAGTGCTACGAGGGCATCGACGAGGCCCGCGCGCTCTACGAGTGGAACCACGCCAAGCAGCTGCTGCGCATCACCGCCGGTCGCGACGAGACCTGGGACGAGGCCCGCACCGACATCTTCAGCGAGGAGTTCCTGCTGCCCCGGCCGCTGCTGACGGCCATCAGCGGCGACGAGCCCACGGTGCTGCTCATCGACGAGACCGACAAGGCCGACGTCGAGGTCGAGGGCCTGCTGCTGGAGGTGCTCAGCGACTTCCAGGTCACCGTCCCCGAGCTCGGCACGGTCAGCGCCTCGCGGCGGCCGTTCGCCGTGCTGACCTCCAACGCCACCCGCGAGCTCTCGGAGGCGCTGCGGCGCCGCTGCCTGTTCCTGCACATCGACTTCCCCGACCCCGAGCTGGAGCAGCGCATCCTGCGGCTCAAGGTGCCCGGCCTCGACGAGGCGCTGGCCTCCTCGGTGGTGGAGCTGGTGGGGGCGCTGCGCGGGATGGGGCTGCGCAAGTCGCCGTCGGTGGCCGAGACGATCGACTGGGCCCGCACGCTGCTGGCGCTGGGTGCCGACACCCTCGACGAGGACGTGGTGCGCGACAGCCTCGGCGTGGTCCTCAAGCACCAGGACGACGTCCGGAGGGCCGCCGAGAAGCTGGTCGTGCCGTGAGCCTGCGGGCCCGCCTGGTCGGCTTCGCCGGGGCGCTGCGCGAGCAGGGCGTGCGCATCGGCCCGGGCGAGACCGTCGACGCCGCCGCGGCCGCCGAGGTCCTGGGCCTGGCCGACCGGGAACGGCTGCGCGAGGGCCTGGCCGCCGCGCTGCTGCGCACCGACGGGCAGCGCACGGTCTTCGACGCGGCCTTCGACCTCTACTTCCCCAGCGGCGTCGGCGCACCCGAGAGCGCCCGCGACGGCGACCCCGAGGACCTGGAGCAGCGGCTGGTGCAGGCGCTGGCCGACGACGACTCCGGCGCCCTGTCGCAGCTGGCCGGGGAAGCGGTGGACGCACTCGGCGGCTTCGGCGGCGAAGGCGGACCGCAGGGCTGGTCAGCGCACCAGACGCTGGAGCGGCTGCAACCGCAGACGCTGCTGGCCCGCGTGCTCGCGGCCATGCGCGCGGGAACCGAGGAGGACTTCACCGACCGGCTCGACCGCGACGAGATCCGCCGCCGCATCGACGGCTTCCGCGAGAAGGTCCGCACCGAGGCGCGCCGCCGCTCCGCCGAGCTGCGCGGCACCGACCACGTCGCCAAGCACGCCATCACCCCCAGCGCCGACCAGGTCGACTTCCTCAACGCCGGACGCGATCAGCTCGCCGAGCTGCGCCGCGCCGTGCAACCGCTGGCCCGCAAGCTCGCCACCCGCATGGCCGCCCGGCGGCGCCGCGCCAGCCGCGGCGGCATCGACCTGCGCCGCACCCTGCGCCGCTCGCTGTCCACCGGCGGCGTCCCGCTGCGCCCCGCCTACCGCAACCACCGCCCGGCCCGCCCGGAGCTCGTGCTGCTGTGCGACGTGTCCGGCTCGGTGGCGGGATTCGCGAACTTCACGATGCTGCTGGTCCAAGCGCTGCACGACCAGTTCAGCAAGGTGCGGGTGTTCGCCTTCGTCAACCGCACCGACGAGGTCACCCACCTCGTCGAACCGGGCGCCGCCGATCCCGCCGAGCTCGGCCGCCGCGTGCTCACCGAGGCCGAGGTGACCGGCTGGCACGACAGCAGCGACTACGGCCAGGCGCTGGGCGAGTTCACCGAGCGCCACCTGGACGCGGTCGGGCCGCGCACCTCGGTGCTGGTGCTCGGCGACGCCCGCACCAACGGCTGGAACCCCAACCTGGAGGCCCTGCACCTGATCAAGGAGCGCTCCCGGCGGGTGTTCTGGCTCAACCCGGAACCGGAGAACCGCTGGTCGACGGGCGATTCGGCGGCGCTGGAGTACGCGGCGATCGCCGAGATGCACGAGTGCCGCAACACCCGCCGCCTCACCCACCTCGTCTCCACCCTGCTGCCGGTGTGACGACGGCCGGGGCGGGAGCGCGCGGTCCGGCGCGTACATTTGGGTCGAGGCGCGCCTGGGGTGCGCCGGCAACGTTGGTGGTCCCGGGGTGGGGCCGAGAGCTCCGAGAAGGTTGATCGGGTGGTAGTCCCCACGGCTCCTGCGCAGGACGTCGCGCAGCCGGTTCGACGCACTCCCGGACCGCGGGCCGCGTGGGCGCTGCGCCTCGTCGCGGTGATCGCCGCCGGGTTCGCCCTCTACGCGGGCTCACCGCCGCGCGAGGCCTGGTGGGTGGCGCCGCTGGCGATCGCGGTGCTGGGCGCCGTGGTGCGCCACCGCAGGGCGCGCGCGGGCTTCGGCTACGGCCTGGTGTTCGGCTTCGCGTTCCTGCTGCCGCTGCTGGGCTGGCTGCAGGACTTCCTCGGCGCCGACTTCGGCCCCTGGCCCTGGCTGGGCGTGGCCGCGGTGGAGGCGCTGTTCATCGGCCTCGGCGGGGCGGGGATGGCGCTGGTCAGCCGCCTGCCGGCGGCTCCGGTGTGGATGGCGGCGGTGTTCGTCACCGCCGAGTCGGTGCGCTCGGCGTTCCCGTTCGGCGGATTCCCGTGGGGCAGGCTGGCCTTCACCCAGGACACCGGTCCGATGCTGTCGCTGGCCGCGATCGGCGGTGCCTCGTTGGTCTCCTTCGCCGTCGCCCTGGCCGGATCGGGCCTGGCGGTGTTGATCCGCGCCCCGCGCCGCTGGGCGGTGCCGGTGGCCGCGATCGCGGTGCCGCTGCTGGGCGGGCTGGCGTGCTGGCCGCTGGTGGGCACCGACGCCAACGCCGGGACCGCGCGGGTGGCGATCGTCCAGGGCAACGCCCCCAACCTCGGGCTGGGCCTGCTCTACGAGGACGACGTGCTGCACGACAACCACGTGCACGCCGCCGAGAAGCTCGTGGACGACGTGCGCGCCGGCCGGGTGCCCAAGCCCGATCTCGTGCTGTTCCCGGAGCAGGTGGGCAGCTGGGGCCCGGCGCGCAGCGACCCGGAGCTGTCGGCGATCGCCTCCCGGCTGGGCGTGCCGCTGGTCGTCGGCGGGCTCGGCCAGGACCGCGACGGGCAGCTGCACAACGAGATCGTGCGCTGGGACCCCGACACCGGCTTCGGCGACCGCTACATCAAGCAGCACCTGGTGCCGTTCGCCGAGACGATCCCGATGCGCGAGGTCGCGCGCCTGGTCAGCCCGTTCGTGGACCGCTTCCAGTCCGACATGGTCCCGGGCGATCAGCCGGGCGTGCTCGACGTCGCGGGCCTGAAGCTGGGCGTGGGCGTCTGCTACGACGTCGCCTACGACGACGTGTTCGGCCCGGCCGCGGCGCGGGGCGCCACGCTGCTGGCGGTGCCCACGAACAACGCCTGGTACGGCCATTCGGAGATGAGCTACCAGCAGCTGGCGATGTCGCGGCTGCGCGCGGTGGAGACCGGCCGCTCGGTGCTGGTCGGCGCGACCAGCGGGGTCAGCGCGGTGGTGGCGCCGGACGGGTCGGTGACCGCGCAGACGGAGCTGTTCACCGAGCAGAACCTGATCGCCGACGTTGCGCTGCGAGCGAATCGGACCCCGGCCACCGAGCTCGGTTCGGTTCCGATGTGGACACTGGCGGTGCTGGGGGTGGGCGCGATCGCGGCCGCCGGGTGGCGGTCGCGGAAGTCCGGCGCCTGATCGACGAACGAGTGCGCGGCCGGTCGGCGACGACCGGCTAGGAGGATGTGGATGACGAGGCGAGCACCGGCCGAGAAGGTGCTGGTGGTGATCCCGACCTACAACGAGCGGGAGAACCTGGGGCCGATCGTGCGGCGGCTGTTCGACGCGCTGCCCGCGGCGAACGTGCTGGTCGTCGACGACGGCAGCCCCGACGGCACCGGTGAGGTCGCCGACGGGCTGGCGGCCGACGACGACCGGGTGCACGTCCTGCACCGCACGGCGAAGGCCGGTCTGGGGGCCGCCTACGTCGCCGGTTTCGAGTGGGCCCTGGCCCGCGACTACACGGCGATCATGGAGATGGACGCCGACGGTTCGCACGCCCCGGAGGACCTGCCGCGCCTGGTCGGCATGCTCGGCGAGCGCGGCACGGGCGCCGACGTGGTCCTGGGCTCCCGCTACGTCACGGGCGGCCGCACGGTGAACTGGCCCTGGTACCGCGAGTTCCTGTCTAGGGGCGCGAACCTCTACTCCAAGCTGGCCCTGGGCGTCCCGATCAACGACATCACCTCCGGCTACCGCGTCTATCGCCGAGAGGTCCTGGAAACCCTCCAGCTGCACAACGTCGCCTCCCAGGGCTACTGCTTCCAGGTGGACCTGGCCCTGCGCGCGGTAGAAGCGGGCTTCCAGGTAGCAGAAGCCCCCATCACCTTCGTGGAACGAGAACTCGGCACGTCCAAGATGGACGCCAACATCGTCCGAGAAGCCCTGCTCAGGGTCACCAGCTGGGGCCTCCGCAGAAGAACACAACAAGCAGCGCAAACAGCCCGACAACTACTCCCGTGACGTCAGGCAAGCGCCGAAGGCGCTTTCTCTTTCACCACCTCAGACGCTTGCACCGCCGCGGGTTTTGACACGTCTTCTGGGGAGGACAGCCGACGCGCCGTGTATTGGCATACATAAGCCTCGGATCCCGGAGCCAGAAGGCGTGTCAGGTTCCGCTACCCGCACCGCCAAGCAACAAGACCACAGAGTAGTTGATCTTTAAACCCAACCCCGAACACACGTAAGCGCCCGAGCCGCAAAATCAGCCCGGGCGCTTGCCATGCGAATATCAAAAAATCAACGACCCCGACGAGTCCTCAACAGGTCCAGCCGCTCATTGAGCAGCTCTTCCAGCTCAGGGATCGTGCGCCGTTCGAGCAGCATGTCCCAGTGGGTGCGCGGCGGCTTGCTCTTCTTCTGCTCCGGCTCGTTGCCGTCGATGATCTTCGACTCGGTGCCGTGCAGGCGGCATTCCCAAGTCGGCGGGACCTCGGCGTCGTCGGAGAAGGGCACCTCGAACTCGTGGCTCTTGGGGCAGGCGTAGCGCACCGTCCGGCGCGGTGCGAGGTCGTGGTTACGGTCGGTCTCGTAGCTGACAGCTCCGAGCCGGCTGCCACGCAGAACGCGGTCGGCCATGACGGTTCCTTTCCCTTCGGCTCGGGCGCAGTTCCCGAGCGGTTGTGCTCACCCTGTGCAACGACGGAGTACCCGTCGCCTGTTCCCGGTGTCGTGCTGCTGGTCGCCGTCGGTGACATTGTTCACCCGTCAACGACGGCCGTCCTCCTAGGGACGCGGCCGGGGCACGTTCGTGACGTGGCCTCCCGACAGCAATCCACAGGTGGGTTCGAACGGGTGATAGTGCCAGATGTCCGGTCACCATCGCCAAGCAGGACCCCGGATTGTTAGTCATTGTGGGATGCAGATCACGACCCGTACGGCCGATGGACCTGCCCTGGGCGTGACTGCTCGTAGTGCCATGATCCTCCCCGTGATCACAACGCAGCGTACTGGCATATTCCGTTTTCGCGGATTCCCCGCACCACCTAGATCACCAGCATGGAGCAACGCGCGCGCGATCGCGAGGCGAACACGCCTGATCACGCTGCGCACATGACTCAGAGCAGTTCCGGCGCGCGGTTGCCCACCGCCTCGATGGCCCGGCGGACCGGCACCAGCGCGACCAGCACCAGGCCGACCGCGAAGAAGATCACCAGCGAGATGATCGCCAGCCGGAACGAACCGGTGGCCTGACCGACCCCGGCGAACACCAGCGGCCCCAGCCACGACGTCGAGCGCTCCCCCACCTCGTAGAGCGAGAAGTACTCGGCCTCGCGGCCCGGAGGGATCATCTGGCTGAACAACGAACGGGACAGCGCGTTGGTGCCCCCTAGGACCAGACCGATCCCCACGGCCAGCCCGTAGAACTGCATCTGCTGCCCGGCCTGCACGAAGTAGGCCGCCACCAGCACCAGCAACCAGAACGCCAGGCTGACCAGGATGGTCTTCTTCGCACCGATGCGGCGGGCCAGCACCCCGTGCAGCACGCCGCCGACGAAGGCGATGAACTGCACGATCAGCAGCGTCACGATCAGCGAGTCCTGCGGCAGCTTGAGCTCCAGGCTGCCGTACTGCGCCGAGACCTGGGAGACCGTGGAGATGCCGTCGGTGTAGATCCAGTAGGCGCCCAGGAACGCCAGAGTCAGCGGGAAGTGCCTGGCCTCGCGCAGCGTGTGCAGCAGCTGCTTGAAGCCCGCGGTGACCGCGGCGGCCCCCTTCTCACCGCCCTCGGGCGCCTGGTGGCGGCGCAGAGCGGTCAGCGGCAGCAGCGTGAACACCGCCCACCAGATGCCCGAGGAGAAGAAGATCAGCCGCACCGCCGCCGACTCCGACAGGCCCACCGAGTCGTGCCCGAGGTAGATCACCAGGTGCAGCGCCAGCGCCGTGCCGCCGCCGAGGTAGCCGATCGCCCAGCCCCGGGTGGAGACCCGGTCGCGCTCGTCGGCGTCGGCGATCTCGGGCAGGAACGAGTAGTAGACGACGATCGAGGCGCCGTAGCAGATGTTGGCGACGATGAACAGCACCACGCCCAGCTGCCAGTTCTGCCCGGCGACCAGCGCCAGCAGTCCGGTGGTGGCCGCGCCGCCGAAGGCGAAGACCGCCAGCATCAGCCGCTTGTTCTGGGTGCGGTCGGCGATGGCGCCGGTGATCGGCAGCACCACGACCTGCACCACTGTGGCCACCGACAGCAGGTAGCCCCACAGCGACCCGGCCGGGAACGTCAGGCCCAGCAGCGAGATGTCGCAGTGGACCAGCGAGTTGTCGCCGGCGCAGGCGCCCAGCCCGTTGCGCGCGACGTCGGCCTTGGCGGCGGCGGTGGCCACCGAGGTCAGGTACAGCGAGAGGAAGACGGTGGTGACCGACGTGGGGAACACCGAGTTCGCCCAGTCGTACCAGCACCACCCGCGTTGTTCCCGGCGACGCTGCGCGGACCCGGGTCCCGCTTCGCTGTCCATCACGCTCATCCCGTTCGGTCCTCCGGCGGAGTGGATCACTCGATTGGAGGCACCATACTGGCAACCGGAGTGCGCATGAGACGCACTCGCACACGTTTCTTCCGGTTATCCGAGAACGCGTTCGCGCAGCAGCCGGTTCAGCAGGTCGGGGCGGTCGGTGACCAGCCCGTCCACGCCGAGATCCAGCAGCCGCCGCATCTCCGCCGGATCGTCGACGGTCCACACGTGGACCTCCACGCCCCAGCGGTGCGCCAGCGCGACGAACCGCTCGTCGACGACCTCCAGGCCCTGGTGCCGCACCGGCACCTGCACCGCCGCTCCCCGGATGAGCTTGTGCCGGAACCACATCCCGGCCCGCGAGCACGCCCACAGCGCCGCGACCCCGCGCTGACCGGTGGAGGTCAGCAACCGCTCGCCGCCGACCTTGCGCAGCAGGCTCAGCCGCCGGTCGTCGAACGACGCCAGGCACACCCGGTCCCAGGCGTTGTGCCTGCGCAGGGTCCGCAGCACCGGTCCGGCGGCGCTGTCGGCCTTGACGTCGATGTTGAACAGCAGGTCCGGGAACTCCTCCAGCGCCGCGTCCAGGCTCGCCACCGGTTCCCGGCCGCCGATGCGGGCGCGCGAGACCTCGGAGAACGGCAGCCGCGCGATCTCCCCCGTCCGGTCGGTGGTGCGCTGCAGGCTCGCGTCGTGGTGGACGACCACGACGCCGTCGGCGGTGGCGTGCACGTCGGTCTCGACGTAGCGGTAGCCCTCGTCCGCGGCGGCGCGGAACGCGCTCAGCGAGTTCTCCATCTCGGCGAGATCGCCGAGGTGCCAGCCGCGGTGGGCGAACGCGCGCGGCCACGGCCCGTCCAGGAAGGGATGCGTCACGCGTCCCACTGTCCCTCACCCAGGTGACCGCCGGGTGACCGGCCGGTGGACGTCACCTCGGTGTGGCGGGTCGGTGAAGATCACCGGGATTGACTAACGTGATCAGCGTGGACAACCCCGTCGAGCCGACCCGACGAGCTCGCCAGGTGCGGCACTGCGCCTGGTGCGGCAGGCGCGTGCCCGATTCCGGGCGCCAGGGCAGGCCGCGCCTGTACTGCGCCCAGTCGTGCCGGCAGCGCGCCTACGAGCGGCGCACGGCGGTCCAGCGCGGCGGGCTCCCCGAGGACTCGGTCGTGCTCTCGGCCGTCGAGCTCGCCGACCTGCAGGACCGGCTGTTCCAGCTGCGCTGCGCGGCCGAGGACGTGGTGACCGCGGTCGACGACGACGCCGACCACGCCGACGTGCGCAAGCTCGCCGCCCAGGTCGTCGACGTGGCCGCCGAGCTCGAACGCCTCCGCTGATCACCGAGGAACCCGCCCCGGCCCCGGGGCAAACGGAGCATTGAGACGACATGACCGGGTGGCAAGATGAGATGAACCCCGGTGGCGAGGAAACGACGGTGCCCGCACGTCCCGCGGTCCGCGGCTTGCGCCGCGTCGACCTGCTCAGTCCCGACCCGATCGATGCTGCCTTCTTCTACCGCGCCGTCCTCGACTGGTCCCCGGTCCCGGCCGGTCCCGGCCTGGACTGCTGGGTCGGCAACCGCCGCTGCGCGTTCATCCGCAAACCCCGCGCCGACGAGAGCACCGGGTTCCGGCTGGTGTTCGCCGGAGCGCCGATGGACTGCTCGCTGACCGGCCCGGACGACGCGCTCGCCCAGGTCACCAAGGGTCGCGCCCAGCACGGCCCGATGGCCCCGGAACCGCGCCCGGGAGAACCGTGCTGGGCGGAGCTGACCACCACCGACACCGCCCGCGCCGACGCGTTCTGGGCCGACACCCTCGGCTGGGAGGTCGAGGGGAACACCTACACCTCGGCGGGCCGCGCCGTGGCCGGGCGCAGCGCGGGCACCACCGATGCGGGCTGGCTGTGCTACCTCGCGGTCACCGACCTCGACGAGATCGAGCGCTACGCCGCCGAGCGCGACGGCGAGGTCCAGCGCCGCACCCACCCGGTGCTGGGCAAGACGATGCTGCTCACCGACCCGTGGGGCGCCCGCATCGGCCTCGCCGAGACCGCGGCCTGGGGCTAGCCGAGTTCTCCGAGGACCCGGTGGGTCCGGTTGGCCTTGACCGACAGACGCTGCTCGCGGGCGGTGACGTCGATGTAGGTCTGGCTGGAGTTGATCGAGGAGTGCCCCAGCAGCTTGGCGATCTCGGCGGCGCTGGCACCGTCCTCGGCCAGGCGGGTGGCGAAGGTGTGGCGCAGCGCGTGCACCATCGCCCCCGGCTGCACCCGGTCGGACACGCCCGCGGCCTGCAACGACCGGCGCACCAGGTATTGCAGGCCGCCGCGCTGCAGCTTCTCGCCGCGGTGGTCGACGAACAGCGGCTCGGCGCCGGGCAGCCGGTTGCCGAAGCGGCGCTTGCGAGTGCGCAGGTAGTTCTGGATGAGCCCGTCGAGGCTGTCCTCGATCGGGATGGACCGGCTCTTGCCGCCCTTGCCCTGCACGTGCAGCCGCCGGTCGCCGCCGCGCCCGGCCAGCGACGCCACCGTCAGCTCCAGCAGCTCCGCCGAGCGCACGCCGGTGCACAGCAGCGTCGCCAGGATCGCCAGGTCCCGCTCCGGCCACGGGTTGCGGGCCTTGCGGACCCCGGAGGCGACCTGCTTGAGCAGGCGTTCCGGGGTCTCCTCCCCCTGCAGCGGCTTGGGCGTGGCCGGGGCGCTGCGAGGCTTGGGCACCACCTGCATCGGGTTGCCCGGCACGGCGCCTTCGATGACGCCGAAGCCGAACAACCCGTTCCACGTCGACCAGGCCCGCGTCACGGTCGCCGCCGAGCGCTGGGCGGCGAACCGCGCGAACGCCGAGCGCAGCACCGAGGCGTCGAGGTCGGCGACGGGCAGCCGGTCCGACGGCGTGCCGGTGAGCTCGGCGAGCTCACCGGCCACCGACTCGAGGTCGCGGCGGTAGGCGCGCAGCGAGTTGGCGGCCAGTTTCCGAGCCTGCAGGTGCTCCAGGTAGCTCTCCACCAAGCGCGCCAGGTCCACGCGACACCTCCCGAAACGATGATCAACTACGGGAGATGAAACCAGACGCCACCGACAGTCAGCTGTTGCGGATGAACCGGTCCAGCACCCGCACGCCGAACTTCAGCGCGTCGACCGGGACCCGCTCGTCGACGCCGTGGAACAGCGCGGAGAAGTCCAGGTCGGCGGGCAGCTGCAGCGGCGCGAAGCCGTAGCAGTTCATGCCCAGCCGCGCGAAGGACTTCGCGTCGGTCCCGCCGGACATCATGTACGGCAGCGCCTTGGCGCCGGGGTCCTCGGCCAGCAGCGAGGCCTGCATCTGCTCGACCAGCCGGCCCTCGAACTTGGTCTCCACCGGCGGCAGCCCGACCCACTCGCGCTCCACGTCGGGGCCCAGCAGCTCGGCGAGCTCCCGGTCGAAGGCCTCCTCCCGGCCGGGCAGGATGCGGCAGTCCACCGCCGCCTCGGCGACCGAGGGGATGACGTTGTGCTTGTACCCGGCGGTGAGCATCGTCGGGTTGGCGGTGTCGCGCAGCGTCGCCCCGATGATCCGGGAGATGTTGCCGAGCTTGGCCACCGAGCCCTCGAGGTCGTCCTCGGGGAAGTCCCAGCCGGTGATCTCGCTGACCCCGTCCAGGAACTCCCGCACGCTGTCGCTCATGATCAGCGGGAACCGGTGCTGCCCCAGCTTGGCCACGGCCTCGGACAGCTGGGTGACGGCGTTGTCGGAGTGCACCATCGACCCGTGCCCCGCCCGGGCCCGCACCCGCAGCTTCAGCCAGCGGATGCCCTTCTCGGCGGTCTGCACCAGGTAGGCCCGGACCCCGTCCTTGAGCGTCAGCGAGTACCCGCCGACCTCGCTGATGGCCTCGGTGCAGCCCTCGAACAGCTCCGGCCGGTGATCCACCAGCCACTGCGCCCCCTGGAAGCCCCCGGCTTCCTCGTCGGAGACGAACGCGAAGACGATGTCGCGCGGCGGCACGATGCCGTCGCGCTTGTAGCGGCGGGCGATGGCCAGGCTCATCGCCAGCATGTCCTTCATGTCCACGGCCCCGCGCCCCCACACGTAGCCGTCCTGCACGGCCCCGGAGAAGGGGTGCACGGACCACTCGGCCGGATCCGCGGGCACGGCGTCGAGGTGCCCGTGCACCAGCAGTCCGCCCCGCGACGGGTCGGCCCCGGGCAACCGCGCCACCACGTTCGCCCGCCCCACCTGGTCGCCGGCCTCGACGTAGGTCACCTCGTACCCGACCTCGCTCAGCTTCTCGGCCACGTACTCGGCCGCCGCCCGCTCGGGCACGAGGGTGTCGGCGTCACCCGTGTTCGTGCTGTCGATGCGAATGAGGTCGCTGGCCAGCTGGACGACCTCGTCCTGCGCCAGCGCCAACCCCGCTTCCTGATCACTACCGGAGATCCCGTTGTGCTCGCTCACCAGGCATTTCTATCACCCGAGACGCAAAGAGGGGGGTCCCTGCACGGGCCTGTTGACCATGAGCTAATCTATTAACACAACACAGCGGGAACGCCCCGGAAACGGCGGTGACCCGAGATGTCCGAGTGGCGGAATGGCAGACGCGCTAGCTTGAGGTGCTAGTGCCCTACTAATGGGCGTGGGGGTTCAAGTCCCCCCTCGGACACGCGCACTAACACTACGGCCCAGATTCACGGCGGTTTCGACCGACCTCGAATCTGGGTCGTAGGTCATTTCCAGGCCGATCTTCTCGTAGAGCTCCTGCAGCTTGTACGGGTCAGCCCTGTTCAACGCTCTCCCGACATCACCGAGCGAGTCGAGCACAGCGTGGAGATCGGCATCGGTCAGAGCGTCGGGCTTCGGCGCGTTGGCGAGCTCGGCCTGAGCGGCTTCCCTCTCCGCCTGGGCCTCGTTGACCGACTCGACCAGAGCCACGGGATCGACTCCGGCCTTGATCGCGTCCTGCAGCCGCCGCAATTTCCGCTCCGCATCATTCAGCCGCTGTTCAACGACCTCCCGCTCGTTCAACGAAGAACCCTTCCGCTGAGATTCCAAGAGGCCGGCCACGGTGCGGTCCCGGTTGGCCCGATCGAACAGACCACCGAGCCAGGCGTTGAGCAGTTCCACCACCGGCGCTTCTGGCAGGTACACGTTCTTCGGGTGACGTTCCAACACCGCCGAACCTGGCACGAGCGTGCGCGCCGAGCAGCGATAGTAGGTGCGCGGCCCCCGAGGACTCCCCTCCATTCGACGCGAGCAGTAGGCGCAGCGGACACGTCCGCGCAGCGGGTAGGCACGCTTGGTCGAACTCTTCGGTCCGCGCTCGAGCTTGCGCCGCGCAGCCAACCCACCCGCTGCCCTGGAGCGCCTTCGCAACTGAGCCTCGACGAAGGTCTCCACCGACACGATCTCCGGGTGAGCCGGCTTGCGCGACCTCACCACCGACTCGGCACCGGCTCGCCGGAATCTGATCACGTGGCCCGCCGCTACGTCGTCGGGGTCGAGCAGCGTCTCCTGCCGCGTCCACCGGCCGAAGAACGCGTAGCCCGTGTAGCGCGGGTTGTCCAAGATCGCCCTGACCGTGCTGCCCTGCCACCCATCAGCCAGACGATGCCGGTTCTGCTCCGGGCGCCGAGCCGAGGGACAGGGGATGCCGTCGCGGTTGAGCCCATTGGCGATCGCTCGATCACCCCTGCCGCCCAGGTACTCGGAGAAGATCCGGCGCACAACATCCACGACCTCATCGTCGATCGCGAGCACCTTCAGCCGATACCCGTCAGCCGCCCGCGAGGGATTCGGGTGCGGACCGGCATCGACGACCTTGTAGCCGTACGGTGCCCGGCCGCCCTGGTGACGTCCTTCGTTGAGCACCTGCGCGTCCATCGCCGCTCGCACCCGCGCCTGAACGTGCTGACGCTCCGACTCGCTCATCCCGCCGAGCACGTTCATCAGCATCTTGTGCGACGGGTTCCGGGCGTCGAACTTCCCACCGAGCTCAGGCACCCACAGCTCAACCCCGTAAGCGGCGAACTTCGGAGCGATCAGCGAGAACTGGTTGCCGAACCAGCACCGCGTCCCCTCACCCACCACGACCGCGTTCCACCCGCGGTTCGGGTCCTTCAACGCCGTGAGCAGCCTCCGAGCCTCGTGACGCCGTTCCCAGGGCACCGACCGCGACTGGCCGATGTCGAAGTACTCGGCCGCGATCGTGCCGCCCAACGGCTCGACGAACTTGCTGGCGTTCCCGAGCTGCCACCCCAGCGATGTCTCGGGGTCCTGGTTGTCCTCGGTCGAGCAGCGCCCGTAGAACGCCACCGGACCGATCCCCTCCTCAACAGGTTCAACCGCGTCGACGCCGAGAAGATCGTCCAGCGTCGACCAGGGATCTCCGCTGATTTCAGCAGTCATGTGTTCCCTTCGTCCAGAGGTCGTTCCAGAGCCTCGACCTCGGTCAGCTCGATCAGTACCGCTAGCAGTATGCGGCTCGCTTCCTGCGTCAGTACAGGCAACTCGTCGGGAACCCGAACCGTGACGGGATCGGCCTTCCGGCCGTCGGCTGTCATTCCTGATCAGCCTCCGCCTCACCGTTCGAGCTGATTTCATCAGACATGCGCTCGACAGCGGCGCGGATGTCGGCGGTGAAGTACCCGCGCACCCGCCGGAGATCCCCGGTGTGATCGGGGATGCGGTGTCTGGTCGGTCGGCACTCGAGCTGTCCCATCTGCTTGGCGAAGGTGCCGGGATCGACTTCCAGTGCTTCGGTCAGTTCGGCGCTCGGCACGAACTCGCGCTGGTCGAGCTCGTCTCCGAGGTGGTCCACGACGGACGCGAGCGGCTCAGGCAGGTCCACGAGCGCGCGGTCGGATCCACCAGACCCGGTGCCCAGCGCCTTGACGACCGCCGCCCGGTCGATCGCCCGCGGCCTGTCGTCACCGGCCGCATGGCCGCTCAGCGTTCCCGCGGCCTCGCGCAGCGCCCGGCCGCGCTCGCAGATGGACCTCCACCCGGCGTTGTCCATGTAGAAGGTCCGCACGGTCACCGCGACCGCGTCGCCACCGGATTCGGCCTCGCCATCGGGTCGGAGGATGCCCACGCCCTTGTGGCTCGGCAGCAGCGTCGAGGCGTCGAAGCCCCGGGTGTTCATCTGCTCGCCGAGGACGATGTTGGAGTCCCGCCAGTCCATCACCCGGAGTGCGAAGCGCGAGCCCAGCACTGCGCGCAGCCGGGACGGGATGGTGGTGGAGTCCGGTCGCTGCGTGGCCAGGACGACCACGATCCCGACGGCCGGCCCCTTCCGGGCGAGGTAGGTCAGCAGATCCGCGATGTAAGCGCCAAGAGTCGTCTTCTTGCCTCCGACTTCCTCCTTGGCCGGGTTCTCCAGGTAGACCTGAACCTCGTCGATGATCACGGCGGTGATGGGCATGCCCAGTTCGCGATCCCGCGAGATGGCCGGGGTGATCTTCGACTCCGGGCAGATCTCGTCGTCGAGCGCGGACATCCGGGAGAACCGCGCCTGCACCTCGGCGACCAGCTCGACCAGGTGGTCGCGGACGGCTTCGGCCTGTTCTTGCTCATCGCCGCAGACGTAGCGGTGGGCGACTGCTTCGGCTGCCTGCCAGTCCTTTCCGCCTTTGCCGTCGAAGATGTACAGCTGCGTGAACGGGTCGAGGATCAGGCCCGCAGCGGGCAACCGACTGGCGCAGGTCTTGCCCTGCCGAGGGATCGATCCGACGATCAGCGACGTCCACACGAGCTGCAGGTCGATCCGACGACTGCGAGCGTCCCGTCCGAACGGAATGGCTCGCCAGGCATCCCAGTACTCCATGTCCAGCAGCGGGAACCGCAGCGCGGGACCTGAGTACGGGTCCTCGTCCGCCACCCACAGGAACACCCGGCCGGCATGACCGCCTCTCCCCCGGACTCGCTCCACGATCAGCTGCAGCTCGTCCACGGCCAGTGCCGATGCGAGTGCGTCGCGACGCTTGAGGACGTCGGCAGCTTTGCGCGTCGCCGGGAGGTCGACGGTGACGGCCCAACCGGAGCCGTCGTGGGCTGCGCGTTCGACGAGGCGAAGCGACTCGTCCTTGCCGATCAGCTTCGCGTCCCGGAACGCGTCGACGAGCATCTGCGGATCCATGGTCCAGGTCAGCGTCCGGGGCCCGGCGAGCACGGGCTTGCGCCCGGGCGCCCCGTCCTTCCTGCGTCCGTACACGGCCAGTGCGATCGCAGTGAGCCCAAGCGCGGCCCACATGGCACGTCCGCCGTACACGGCGCACCCGACAGCGAGCACAGCGCCGGCGGCCAACACGACCGCACCGGTCACCTTCCAGCGGAACAGGGTGAGTTCGCGGATCTCCACGAACTTGTCGGCCAGCTTCTCGGACTGCTCGGCGGCCTCGCGGTAGTCGTGAACGCGGACCCACTGCCGCCAACCGCGAACCGCGGCCACGAGCCCCCGTCCGACGGACCGGATGAACCGCCAAGGCGCTCGGATCAAGAACGCCAACGCGTCCACGAGCGCGTGCTTGGCAGCTCGGCGCGACTTCAACCCGGCGGGCACGCGCGGTGAACGCAGCCACCAGTTCATGAACCGTTGCCCACGGGTGAGCTGCGGTTCGGGTTCCGGGACCTCATCGATGAGCTCGGCGTCGAAAATGTGCCGTTCCACCTCTCCCGTCACCGCCGAGGCAGGCGTCGTGTTCTCGTTCATCGCTGCTCCACCTCCGCGGTCAGAGCAGCCGCGAGCCTGGACGACAGTCCGCGCGAACAACCTGTGACCTCGCGGATCCAGGCCGGCGTGACGGTGATGTCCGGACGCCATTCCTCGCGAGCTCGGCCGAGGTACTCGTCGAAGGTGATGCGCCGCTTGGGATCCGGTGAACGACGGACAACCGGTTCCGGCGCCGACTCGCTGTCGGCGTTCACGGACGCCGCGCGGACGGCTGCGGTGAGCTTGTCGCGGAGGTCGGTCACCGCCTCGGCCGCGACGAAGACGACCAGTGGCGGCACGGAGTGCAGCACCACCATGTCCGCGCTGCGAGCCGCGTAGGCACCCCAGGTGTTCATGACGTACGTGGCCGCGAGCGTGAACCACTTGGCACCACGAACCCAGCCACCGGTGCGGATCCCGCAGCGGGCCGTGACCTGCTCGGCCCGCAGGATCGCCAGCAGCACCAGCGACACCATCGGGTCGAGCAGCCACGCGGCCAGCCACGGCAGCGACCAAACCGGAGCACCGTTCGCGGCGAAGCTCTGGACGTTGGTCATGGTGAACGCAAGGCCGAGCAGGATTCCGCTCCAGCACAACCGGTCGACCTGCTTGCGAACCTGCTCAACGACTTCGGCGTCGGGGCGGGTGAGCGGCCGGCGCCGCTCACCCGCGGTCTGCGGCGCGCTCATCGGCGCCGCCCCTTCTTCTGCTGCGGCATCTCGACGGCGGTCACGGTCAGCGCCCTGGTCAGCGTGTACGACGCGAACAGAGCCGGAACACCGAGCACTGCGAGCAGCAGGCCTTCGCTGCCGGGGTGCTTGATCACGATCCACTGCACGCCGACGATCGCCGCAGCCGTGACCAGCACCCGCCCCGTCAGGGACATCAGCCGGACGCTCGACCGCGCGGCTTCGCTCGCTCGCCGGGTCGCCTTGGCGCTCGCCCGCCACACCACGACCAGTGCGAGCAAGCCGCCGAGCACGGCCAGGACTTCCACGGGAGTCAGCTGGAGCATCATCGGTCAACACCCCTCTCAGCACGCTCACCGCGGCGGAGCCAGTGCGGGTGCAGTTCCCGACGGTCGTCCGCGGACATCCCGCCCCAGACGCCGACGGTGTCGGCGCCTCCGGTGCGGAATTCCAGTTCGAGGCATTCGTCGGCGACCCGGCAGCCCTGGCACATCGCGCCGGCGAGTTCGCGGTCGGTCAGACGCTGGTCCTGCCACGCGGGCTCGGCCGGGAACTCCCTCATGCAGAGCCCGTTCCCGCGGACGCAGTCACCGAGCAGCTGGGTCGGCGCCCAGCGCAGGCGATCCAAGCGCCACGCGATCCCGATCAGCCAGAGGTCGTTGTAGGTGGTCATCACTTCCGACCTCCGCCCTGGGACGCCGCTGCCCCGGCCAGGAGTCGGGTCAACTCGCTCGCGGGGATGGCGAGTCGACCGCTCCTGCGTTCGGCTCGCAGTTCACCGACTCGGATCGCGCGGGAGAGGGAGGACGGGTGGAGGTTGAGGATCCAGGCGGCCCGGCGGACCGAGTAAAAGTCGCGGCGGCCGTTTTTCGACGTGGAGGTACCCATCGGAGAAAGCCCTTCAGAAGATTTGGAAGCTGATTTCATCAGTTATTTACTGATTTCAGCTCTCAATAAGCATGAGAATTCCGGGCCGCGCCTTTTCAGGCGCGGTCATGTCACGAAATGCGTCACGGAACGGCTAACCTCTGCGCGGAGGCGGAGCGCGGAGGAATAGGTGTCGGAAGACTGGGCGGCGGTCGCCAAGGCCATCAACGGGCGCGTGAACGAGCTCGGCTGGCGACAGCGGGAGCTCGCGGAGCGTTCGAACGTCTCGCAGGCGATCGTCCGCGAGATCCAGCACCACGTGGTGGAGCGCAGACGCAGCGCCCGCACGCTGGAGTCGCTGTCGATCGCGCTCGGCTGGCACCCCCAGCACCTGCTTTTCCTGCTGCAGGGCCGAAAGCCGCCCGAAGCCGACGAACCGATCTCGGACAGCGCCGACACGGTCTGGTCCCGCTTGGACTCGCTCGAGCAGCGCATGGAGGAGATCACCGAGCGGCTCGACGACCTCAAGGGCGACCTCGCGACGGTCATCGAGCACGTCCGCAAGAACCGTTAGCGCCGGGTGGTTCCGCTTGCTGATCGCTTCGTTTTCCATGCCTTCAATTCCAGGCCGAAGCGGCCGGGAAACCGATGCGGAAAAACCCCTCAGCCAGTGCTCAAACGATGCTCAACCAGTGCACAAACCCACCGCGGAGGGCCGGACGCGATGAATTTGGTGTCCACTTGGACGGGGCGAACCGCCTGCGCGCTGCAGGCCGCCATGCGGATGAGCAACGACGAGTTCGCCTCCCACCTGGGGATCGGTTTGCGCACGGTCGCCGGCTGGCATGAGAAGCCGAACCGCCGGCCGCAGTCGGAGATGCAGCGCACCCTGGACACCGCCCTGGCCCAGGAAGACGACGCGATCAAGAACCGGTTCGCGGAGCTGCTGAAGGACACCGCCGATGCGCCCGCAGAGCCGGCGGTCGATGAGGCCGCGGCGGCGGATGCCGAGAAGCGCCTCAGCGCTGATCCCGACATCGGCTCTGCTCTCGAATGGCTGGACGAGCACGCCGGATGGACGCCCGGGACCGCGCGCAGGGAGGTCGCATCGCGGTTGGCCCGGCTCGACGTGAGCGAGCTGGAGGACAGGGCTGGCCGCCGGGGACGCGTTGATCAACGCAGCATCGCCGAAGTGCTCGGCAGGTACTACGGCACGAAGACCGGCGAGCACGGCCGGTACGCGGCCCGCTACGACGATGCCAGCACCGAGACGAGCGTTCTGACCTGCCCTGACTGGCTCGATCTCGCGTGCCCGCTGTTCGCGGCGCACGACCGGCTCAAGGCCACGAACTCAGCGCGCGACATGTTCGCCGAACTCGACCCCGGCGCTGCCGGCCGCGCAGCGCAACGACTCGCCGAGACCCTGGCCATGGGGACGCGGCTGGTCGACAAACCGCTGTACCGCCTGCTCGACATCTCCCCATCGCCGGACGCGATCAACGGGCTGGTGGGCACGTCGCGGTTCGTCGAGTACGCGGTCACCATGGACCTGCTCGAGGGCGAGCTGATCGACGCGATCTCAGCCGACGCCACGACGGCCCACCAGTCGCTGCCGCTTCGCGACGAATACCTGCCCGACACCGACTCGGTGACCGACGTGGCCAACCGGCTCTGCGCCGGCGGGCCGCTCGCACTGTTCGCGATCGCCCGGCCTGCCAGCCCGTTCCGTGGCGAGGCCGACTACGTGCTCCTGGTGCAAGAGCGCTCGGGCAACGTGCTCAACGCAGCACGCCGGCTGGCGGTCATCCCCAAGGGCTTCCACCAGCCGATGACCGATCTGCGCGTCGACGCTCAGATCGGCGCGACTCTGCGGCGGGAAGTCGAGGAAGAGCTCTTCGGCCGAGACGAGATCGACAACACGACCAACGAGCAGCGCTCCGCCGACCCGATGCACCCGAGCCGGGTGTCGGAGCCGATGCGATGGCTCATGGAGGACCCCAGCCGGCTCCGCATGGAGTGCACCGGGTTCGGCCTGAACCTCCTGAACGGCAACTTCGAGTTCGCCAGCCTGATCGTCATCGACGACGAGGAGTTCTGGGAGCGCTACGGAGGCCGGGTCGAAGCCAACTGGGAAGCGGCGGGCCTGCACCAGTACTCGAGCCGTGACGGCGACCTGATTTCCGAGCTCATCGCTGATGTAGCGTGGAGCAACGAAGGGCTCTTCGCCCTGTTGCAAGGACTTCGACGGCTCGCCCAGATCGGCGGCGACCGGGTGAGTCTGCCGTCGATCGAATGGGAGGTTCGGTAGTGAGCCGCAACTGGCACCACGGAAACGCTGCAGAAGACGGCAGCGAAACCCGCGGCTGGCTGCTCGGCCACTTCATCGACCCCGCCGAAGGCGGAGTCCGCTCCACCAAGGACCTCGAAGTCAAGTGGGGCACCCATCCCGCCGGCGACAAGCGCCCCGAATGGACCACCGACGACCAGCGCACGACGATGCTGCTCCTCGTCGAAGGCCACTTCCGCCTGCACCTCACCGAAGGCACCGTCGACCTCGCCAAGCAAGGCGACTACGCGGTCTGGGGCCCCGGCATCGACCACTCCTGGGAAGCCATCACGGACGCCGTAGTGGTCACCGTGCGCTGGCCATCTGCATCGAACTAGCCGGGAGAGCCTCTGTCCTCACCCCTTCAACCTGTTGATAGTCGGTGGAGTGAGGACAGAGCAGCCATGACCAGACCGCAGCGATGTACAAACGCAGTCACTTGCTCAAACCTCTGCCCCCGTCGACAGTAGTCTTAGCTCCGGGCGCGGCTCCGCCGACAGCTTCGAGCGAGCTGGCTCCGGCCAGTCGGGGACATTCTCCAGACTGCCACCGAAGGCAAGCACAGTCTGAGAGCCTGTTCCTGAACTAGCGAGTGAGGCGCTTGCTGATGGTGTGGATCATGGCCCAGCGGACCATGGCTTCGTGGTGTTCGGGGCGGCGTT
>NZ_FOZX01000013.1 GCF_900116135.1 Saccharopolyspora flava | reverse complement strand
ATCTCGTTGTCGAAGTGACCGATGTTGCCCACGATCGCCTGGTGCTTCATCTTGGCCATGTGCTCGGCCTTGATGATGTCGTAGTTACCCGTCGTGGTGATGAAGATGTCGGCGTACTCGACGACGTCCTCGAGGGTCTTGACCTCGTAGCCCTCCATGGCCGCCTGCAGCGCGCAGATCGGGTCGATCTCGGTCACGATCACCCGAGCACCCTGACCCCGCAGCGATTCGGCCGAGCCCTTGCCGACGTCACCGAAACCGCAGACCACGGCGACCTTGCCGCCGATGAGCACATCCGTGGCGCGGTTGATGCCATCAACCAGGGAGTGGCGGCAACCGTACTTGTTGTCGAACTTCGACTTCGTCACCGAGTCGTTGACGTTGATCGCCGGGAACAGCAGCTCACCCGACTTCACCAGCTCGTAGAGCTTGTGGACACCGGTGGTGGTCTCCTCGGTGACGCCCTTGATCTCCTTCGACAGCTTCGTGAACCGCTGCTTGTCGTTGGCCACCGACTTGCGCAGCGTCTCCAGGACGACCTTGAACTCCTCCGGGTCGTCGTCGGTCGGCTGCGGCACGGCGCCGGCGGCCTCGAACTCGACACCCTTGTGGACCAGCAGGGTCGCGTCGCCACCGTCGTCGAGGATCATGTTGGCGACCTTGCCGTCACCGAACTCCCACAGCTGATCGGTGCACCACCAGTAGTCCTCCAGCGTCTCGCCCTTCCAAGCGAACACCGGAACACCAGCGGGCTTCTCAGGCGTGCCGTTCGGGCCCACCACAACCGCGGCCGCGGCCTCGTCCTGGGTGGAGAAGATGTTGCAGGACACCCACCGCACCTCGGCGCCGAGGGCCACCAGGGTCTCGATCAGCACGGCCGTCTGCACGGTCATGTGCAGCGAACCCGCGATCCGAGCGCCCTTGAGCGGCTGGGAGCCGGCGTATTCCTTCCGCGTAGCCATCAGACCCGGCATCTCGTGCTCGGCCAGGCGGATCTGGTGACGACCGGCTTCGGCCAGCCCCAGGTCCTTCACGGCGAACTCGAGGCCGTTGACCTTCTGCAGCTTGACGCTCATGACTTCCCTTCTGTTTCTTTCTGATCAGCAGCTGATGGATCAGCGGAATCAGGTGTTGAAGTACTTGGCTTCCGGGTGGTGGGCGATGATCGCGTCGGTCGACTGCTCCGGGTGGAGCTGGAACTCCTCGGAGAGCACGACGCCGATGCGCTCGGCCTCGAGCAGGTCGACCAGCTTCGCGCGGTCCTCGATGTCCGGGCACGCGCCGTACCCGAACGAGTACCGGGCGCCCCGGTAGCCGAGCTTGAAGAACTCGCGCACGTCGGAGGGGTCCTCCTGCGCCACGTTGCCGCCGTTGGCCCAGGCCAGCTCGCGCCGCACGCGGCGGTGCCAGTACTCGGCCAGCGCCTCGGTGAGCTGCACGCCCATGCCGTGGACCTCCAGGTAGTCCCGGTAGGCGTTCTTGGCGAACAGCTCGTTGGCGAAGTCGGCGATGGGCTGGCCCATCGTCACCAGCTGGATCGGCAGCACGTCGACCTGACCGGTCTTCTCGGCCTGCTCCCGCGTGCGGAAGAAGTCGGCCAGGCACAGCCGGCGGTCGCGCTTCTGCCGGGGGAAGAAGAACCGGTGCCGCTCCTGGGCGTCGGGCTCCTCCTTGTCCAGCACGACGAGGTGGTTGCCCTCGGTGACGCACGGGAAGTAGCCGTAGACCACCGCCGCGTGCTGCAGGATGCCCTGCGTGGACAGCTCGTCGATCCAGTGGCGCAGCCGCGGCCGGCCCTCGGACTCCACGAGCTCCTCGTAGGTCGGTCCCTCGCCCTTCTTGGCGCCGCGCAGGCCCCACTGGCCGAAGAACGTGGCCCGCTCGTCGAGCAGCTGCAGGTAGTCGTTGACCGCGACGCCCTTGACCACCTTCGAGCCCCAGAACGGCGGGGTCGGGACCTCGACGTCGGCGGCCACGTCGGACCGCGTGGTGTCGTCGTAGCCCGGCTCGTCACCGGCCTCGGCCTTGCGCTTCTCGGCGATGCGCTGGGAACGCGCGCGGCGTTCCTTGCGCTCGGCCTTCTTGGCCTCCTCGGCGGCGTCCTCCTCCGGGGAGTCGCCGCGCTTGATGGCCATCAGGCGGTCCATCAGGTGCAGGCCCTCGAAGGCGTCCTTGGCGTAGCGGACGTCGCCCTCGTAGACCTCGTCGAGGTCCTGCTCCACGAAGGAGCGGGTCAGCGCCGCGCCACCGAGCATCACCGGGTACTTCTCGGAGATCCTGCGGGAGTTCATCTCCTGCAGGTTGTCCTTCATGATCACGGTGGACTTCACCAGCAGGCCGGACATGCCGATCACGTCGACCTGGTGCTCCTCGGCGGCCTCGATGATGGCGTTGATCGGCTGCTTGATGCCGATGTTGACCACGTCGTAGCCGTTGTTGGAGACGATGATGTCGACGAGGTTCTTGCCGATGTCGTGGACGTCGCCCTTGACCGTTGCCAGCAGCAGCTTGCCCTTGCCGCCGGAGTCGTCCTTCTCCATGTGCGGTTCGAGGTAGGCCACCGCCGCCTTCATGACCTCGGCCGACTGCAGCACGAACGGCAGCTGCATCTGGCCGGAGCCGAAGAGGTCGCCGACGACCTTCATGCCGCCGAGCAGGTCCTCGTTGATGATCTCCAGCGGGGCCTTCTCCTGCATGCCCGCTTCGAGGTCGTCCTCGAGGCCGTTGCGCTCGCCGTCGATGATCCGCTTCTGCAGCCGCTCGAACAGCGGGAGCTTGGCCAGCTCCTCGGCGCGCGAGGCGCTGGAGGACTTCGCGGTCTGGCCCTCGAAGAGCTCCATGAGCTTCTGCAGCGGGTCGTAGTCGCCCTCGCGCCGGTCGTAGACCAGGTCCAGGGCGACCTTGCGCGGCTCCTCGTCGATCTTGTTCATCGGCAGGATCTTCGAGGAGTTCACGATCGCCGAGTCCAGCCCGGCCTCGCGGCACTCGTTGAGGAACACCGAGTTGAGCACCTGGCGCGCGGCCGGGTTCAGACCGAAGGACACGTTGGACAGACCCAGCGTCGTCTGCACGTCGGGGTGCCGGCGCTTGAGCTCCTTGATGGCCTCGATCGTCTCGATGGCGTCCTTGCGGACCTCCTCCTGACCGGTCGTGATCGGGAAGACCAGGCAGTCGATGATGATCGCGGACTTCTCCAGACCCCAGTTGGTGGTCAGGTCCTCGATCATCCGCTCGGCCACGCGCAGCTTCCAGTCCTTGGTGCGCGCCTGACCTTCCTCGTCGATGCAGGTCACGACGACGGTCGCGCCGTGCTCGCGGACCATCTCCATGACCCGCTGGAACCGGCCGCCCGGCTCGGTGCCGTCCTCGTAGTTGACCGAGTTGACCGCGCAGCGACCGCCCAGGTGCTCCAGGCCGGCCTCGATCACGTCGGGCTCGGTGGAGTCGACCATGATCGGCAGCGTCGAGGCGGTGGCCAGCCGCGAGGCCAGCTCCCGCATGTCGTGCGTGCCGTCGCGGCCCACGTAGTCCACGCACAGGTCGAGCATGTGCGCGCCCTCGCGGGTCTGGGCCTTGGCGATCTCGACGCAGTCCTCGTAGCGCTCCTCGAGCATCGCCTCGCGGAACGCCTTCGACCCGTTGGCGTTGGTGCGCTCACCGACGTTGAGGATCGAGGCGTCCTGCTCGAACGGGACGCTCTGGTACACCGAGGACACCGACGGGATGATCTCCGGCGTGCGCGGGGTCGGCGGGGTGCCGCCCACGGCCTCGGCCACCGCGCGGACGTGCTCGGTGGTCGTGCCGCAGCAGCCGCCGACCAGCCGGGCGCCGTAGTCGCGCACGAAGCCCGACAGCGCCTCGGCCAGCTCCTCCGGCTGCAGCGGGTACACCGCGCCGTTGGGGCCCAGCTCCGGCAGACCGGCGTTGGGCATCACCGACAGCGGGACCCGGGAGTTCTCCGCCAGCACCCGCAGGTGCTCGCTCATCTCCGCGGGACCCGTCGCGCAGTTCATGCCGATCAGGTCGATGCCGAGCGGCTCCAGCGCGGTCAGCGCCGCACCGATCTCGGAGCCGACCAGCATGGTGCCGGTGGTCTCCACCGTGACCTGGGCGATGATCGGCAGCTTCTGGCCCGTCTGGGCCATCGCCCGCTTGGCCGCCACGATCGAGGCCTTGGTCTGCAGCAGGTCCTGCGAGGTCTCGACCAGGAAGACGTCGATGCCCCCGTCGAGCATGCCCAGGGCCTGCTCGTAGTAGGCGTCGCGCAGCTTCGCGTAGGGCGCGTGGCCCAGGGTGGGCAGCTTGGTGCCCGGTCCCATCGAGCCCAGCACGAACCGCTTGCGGTCCGGCGTGGAGTACTCGTCGGCGGCCTCGCGGGCCAGCCGCGACCCGACCTCGGCCAGCTCCCGGATGCGCTCCGGGATGTCGTACTCGGCCAGGTTGGCCCAGTTGGCGCCGAAGGTGTTGGTCTCGATCGCGTCCGAACCCGCGTCCAGGTAGCCCCGGTAGATCGAGGACACCACGTCGGGCCGGGTCACGTTGAGGATCTCGTTGCAGCCCTCCAGGTTGGAGAAGTCGTCCAAGCTGAGGTCGTAGGCCTGCAACGCGGTGCCCATGCCGCCGTCGGCGACGAGGACGCGCTCGTCGATGGCGGCGAGGAAACCGCTGGGATCGTTGTGCCGGTCTGACATGCCGCTACTCCCCGTTCGTCAGCGCAGCTTCGGCCCGATTTCGGCCGCCGCTTCGTCGCCGTAGGCCTCGGCGATGCGGGCCAGGAACGAGTCCTTTTCCACGTCGTACTCCTGGGGGCCGTCGGTCTCCAGCGAGACGGTCGCCAGGGTGCAGCCCAGCTGCAGCGACCGCTCCAGGCTCAGACCGCCCTTGAGCCCGGCGAGGAAGCCCGCGCGAAGCGCGTCACCGACACCGGTCGGGTCGCCCTTCTGCTTCTCCTTCGGGGGCTCGACCAGCAGCGTCTGCTCGCCCTTGGCCTTGACCTGGACGCCCTTCGGGCCGAGCGAGGTCACCCACTTGCCGACGCGGCCGAGGACGTCCTCCTCGGTCCAGCCGGTGCTCTGCAGCAGCAGGCCGTGCTCGTACTCGTTGGTGAACAGGTACTGCGCACCGTCCACGAGTTTACGGATGTCGTCGCCTTCCATGCGGGCCAGCTGCTGGCCCGGGTCGGCGAGGAAGTCGTAGCCGCGGTCCCGGCACTCCTGGGTGTGCCGCACCATCGCGTCGGGGTCGTTCGCCGAGATGACGACGATGTCAAGACCGCCGAGCCGGTCGGCGACGGGCTTGAGCTCGATCTCGCGAGCCTCGCTCATCGCACCGGGGTAGAACGACGCGATCTGGTTGTGGTCGGCGTCGGTGGTGCACAGGAACCGAGCGGTGTGCTTGGTCTCGGAGACGTGCACGGACCCGGTGTCCACGCCGTGCCGCTCCAGCCACGCGCGATAGTCGTTGAAGTCCTGGCCGACCGCGCCCACCAGCGTCGAGGTCACGCCCAGCTTGCCGAGGCCGAAGGTGATGTTGCCGGCGATGCCACCGCGGCGCACCTCCAGCTCGTCCACCAGGAACGACAGGGACACCTGGTCCAGCCGGTCGGCCACGAGCTGCTCGGTGATCCGACCGGGGTAGGACATCAGGTGGTCGGTGGCGATCGAACCGGTCACCGCAATCCGCACTTTGAAAAACTCCTTCACCAGGGCAGGCTGCGGGACACTGCCATTTCTGGGCGGCGCCCCGCAGCCTGCGACAGCTTCGTCGGTATTGGTGGCTTACAGACCGGCAGCGGCCTTGAGGGCCGCGGCGCGGTCGGTGTTCTCCCACGGCAGATCGACGTCGCTGCGCCCGAAGTGACCGTAAGCCGCGGTCGGGGCGTAGATGGGCCGAAGGAGGTCGAGGTCACGCACGATCGCGCCGGGGCGCAGGTCGAAGACCTCGTTGATGGCGGCCTGGATCTTGACCGGGTCGACGTTCTCGGTGCCGAAGGTCTCGACGAACAGACCCACCGGGGCCGCCTTGCCGATCGCGTAGGCGACCTGGACCTCGATGCGGCCGGCCAGACCGGCGGCGACCGCGTTCTTGGCCACCCAGCGCATGGCGTAGGCCGCGGAGCGGTCCACCTTCGACGGGTCCTTGCCGGAGAAGGCGCCGCCACCGTGGCGGGCCATGCCGCCGTAGGTGTCGACGATGATCTTCCGGCCGGTCAGGCCCGCGTCACCCATGGGGCCACCGACCACGAAGCGACCGGTCGGGTTGATCAGGACCCGGGCATCGCCCGCGTCCAGACCGGCCCGCTCCAGCTCCGGGGCGATGACGTGCTTCTGGATGTCGCCGACCAGCTGACCCTCGAGGTCGATCTCCTCGGCGTGCTGGGTCGACAGCACGACGGTGTCCAGGCGCACGGCCTGGTCGCCGGCGTACTCGACGGTGACCTGGGTCTTGCCGTCGGCGCGCAGGTAGCCCAGCGTGCCGTCCTTGCGGACGTTGGTCAGCCGACGCGACATGCGGTGCGCCAGGGTGATCGGCAGCGGCGCCAGCTCGTCGGTGTCGTTGCAGGCGTAGCCGAACATGAGGCCCTGGTCGCCGGCGCCCTGCTTGGCGATCTCGTCCTCGCTGCCCTCGACGCGCTTCTCGTGGGCCTCGTCGACGCCCTGCGCGATGTCCGGGGACTGCTTGCCGATCGCGACGTTGACACCGCAGGTCTCGCCGTCGAATCCCTTGATCGAGGAGTCGTAGCCGATCTCCAGGATCTTCTCCCGGACCAGGCTCGGGACGTCGATGTTGGCCTTCGTGGTGACCTCACCGGCGACGTGCACCTGGCCGGTGGTGACCATGGTTTCCACCGCCACGCGGGACTTCGGGTCCTGCGCCAGGTAGGCGTCCAGGATCGAGTCGCTGATCGCGTCGCACATCTTGTCGGGGTGGCCCTCGGTCACCGACTCACTGGTGAACAACCGGCGGTTGATCTCACTCACGACTGCTCCTCACCTCACAAGCTTTGCAGCTTTGATCCTTGCGTACGGTAGTCAGGTTGTTGACCCGGGGGACCTCACACTCGGGCGTGAATGATGCCCCACGCGAGGTTCCCGGCCTTGCCCCCCGACACCCAGTTCTTCAGGCCGGTCTTCATCTTGGTTCGGTAGGCGTCACTGATCTTGTCGGCAAGATCACCCTCTCGGGCTTCCAGTTCCTGCAGGACCCGGCCGTAGTGGATCGCCAGGTACTCGGTCAGGTCGTCGAACTCGAAGTTCTGCAGACCCAGACGGGCCAGCTCGCGGCGGTAGAAACCGGGCGAACCCATCGTGTCCAAGCTCAGCCGATCGAGGATCGGGCCGAGGTCGGAGCGCTTGGCGGTGTCCGAGGCCATCGGGTCGGTGAACAGGAACGAGCCGGTCGGCTTGAGGACGCGGGCGACCTCCTCCAGCACGCGCGGCCGGTCACCGCTGTGCAGGATCGCGTCCTGCGACCAGACGATGTCGAAGGCGTTGTCCTGGAACGGGATGTCCTCGAACGAGCCGTCCTTGACCTCGATCAGGTCCTCGAGGCCCTCGGCGCGGTTGAACTCCACGTTCCGGGCGTTCTCGACCTCGGAGAGGTTCAGGCAGGACACCTTGCAGCCGTAGGCGCGGGCCAGGTGGCGGGCCGCGCCGCCGTAGCCGGCACCGATGTCGAGGATGCGGGTCTCCGGGGTGATCTCGACCTTGGAGCACATCCGCTCGACGGTGCGCCGGGACGCGGTGTCGATGTCCTCGGTGTCGGAGCTGTAGAGGCCGACGTGGATGTCGTTGCCGCCCCACACGTGGTAGTAGAAGTTGTCGGCGTCCTCGGAGTTGTAGTAGTCGCGGGCGGTGTGCACCGCGGTCGAGTAGACGTCCGAGAGCTCCTCGTCCGGGCGGTACTTCTTCTCCGCGACGTGGATGAAGAAGTCCGGCTCGCCGTCCTGGTAGGTCTCCTGGAAGTCGCCGTAGGTGTCGATCCGCTGGAATCCGACCTCGCGCAGCAGCCGCCGGGTGTAGTTCTTCCGCAGCGGGTACATGTTCAGGAAGAACTCGGACTTGTCCGGGAAGGTGTACTTGAACCTCGCCAGACCTTCATCAACATAATCCGGCTCAGCGGAAACGTCCTCGCCCGCGTAATAGTACGTGTGCTTGGAACTGAATCCATCATCCAGAATGGAGTCGTAATTCCGCTGGTCGATAATCAGAACGCCGTCGTGCTTGAGCATCGCGTAGAACTCGGCGAGCGTCTTCCGGCGGTCGCGCTCGGAGAACAGGTGCGTGAACGAGTTCCCGAGACAAATGATCGCGTCGTATTCGCCGTGGACGTCACGATTCAGCCAGCGCCAGTCGGCGTTGACGACGCGCAGAATGTGCCCGCCGTACTCGAGACCGTTCTGGAACGCCTTGGCCAGCATCTGCGGGCTGCCGTCGGCCGAAACCGTCTCGAAGCCCTCCTCCAGCAGCCGGACCGAGTGGAACCCGGTGCCCGTGGCCGCGTCCAGGACGGACTTGACACCGCGAGCCTTGAGCTGGTCGATGAAGAAGCTGCCCTCGCTCTCGTAGCGCTTCTTCCAGTCGATCAGATCGTCCCACTTCTCCACGAATCCACCGACGTACTCGTGGGTGTAGTGGTCGGACTCGCGAACCTCCAACGGGTTTTCGCCGAACACCTGCTCCTCACGCGCCACCAGCTCGGCCATGTCAGGCGTTCCCACCTCGTTAGAAGCCGCGTCCTCCACGCTCTTGGCCATTTTCACTCCCACCACTCACGTTGGTCATGCGCCACCCACGAACTTCAGGCATGCGCAAATCCGTGCCCCGAGCATGTGTCTCGCGGCCGTGCGGGTCGCCACTGCGAAAAAAGGCAACACCTCCGACCGGCGTGGGCAGCCGAGAAAACGCTCAAGGCCGCAGCACCAACGCCGATCACACTCGGTCGGCACCCTTGCCAACCGGCGCAACGCATTTCCGTGCGTCGCTTAACCAACCTAGGCGAAGGAGATCACGAAGCAAGCGTACAAACGTGTGACGGTAATCACCGCAATGCGATGATTGCGTGATTAGCATTGTCACCCTGGGTGAAAAAATGCGCTATCACCAGGGCATTTTCAAGATGATTTTGAACCCGATAACGATCACGTGAGTGCAATAAATCCCCGGAGGATGTACACTAACGCGCGCCCGATATAGCACAATCATCGCGCTATTTCAAGAGTTCCGATCGACAAAGATTCGACGAATCTTGTGAATAGCCGATGCGGCGGTTGACTTTTCGCTCCTCGCGTTACTTGCATCGAAGAGCGGAGCACGGATGTTACGGCGTTCACCGCCGGAGCGCCATAGCTTTTTCCCCAGTGTCAGTCAATCGGTCCATCCGCCTCGGGAGCGCAGAACCGATCCAGCGCTCGCGCACCCGCTTCCACCAGCCACGTTACCGGATCCGGCCGCGCGCCGAGGCGGCTTCCCGGACTCGGGAAATCGTCATCCCGGACCTCCGGCCGGCCCCGCGGAGGGTGGTGATCGTGCCACCGGCGCCAGCCCAACGGGTGCACCGGTTGCTCCGATGCGCGGGTTTCGGCTCGTCCTCGTTGACGCCACGTTCGGTTGTGGTCACTGTTGTTGATTACTGGTGATTTTCTTTCGGAATTTCCGGCGTCAAGGAGGACTCCGTGTTCCGACCCGTCACGACGATTGCCACCGCACTCCTGCTGACCCTCTCCGGAGCACCCGCATCGATGGCCACCGCCGAACCGGCCTGGCAACCCC
Source organism: Saccharopolyspora flava (assembly GCF_900116135.1). Taxonomy (GTDB): domain Bacteria; phylum Actinomycetota; class Actinomycetes; order Mycobacteriales; family Pseudonocardiaceae; genus Saccharopolyspora; species Saccharopolyspora flava. The sequence goes on along the minus strand of NZ_FOZX01000013.1, from coordinate 139,000 downwards.
AGGAACCACCGCTGACCACGCCCTGGACCGACCAGGTCGGCCCGGACAACGCCCTGCCCGAGTACCCGCGGCCGCAGCTGACCCGCGAGCGCTGGCTCAACCTCAACGGCCTGTGGGACTACACCGGCGGCGACAACGCCCCCGAGCAGATCCTCGTCCCCTACCCGCCCGAGTCCGCCTTGTCGGGCGTGCAGCGCCACGACGACCGGATGGTCTACGAGCGCACCTTCGACGTGCCCGCCGACTGGTCCGGGCAGCGGCTGATCCTGCACTTCGGCGCGGTCGACCAGCGCGCCGAGGTCTCGGTCAACGGCAGGCAGGTGGCGGTGCACGAGGGCGGCTACACCGCCTTCGACGCCGACATCACCGACGCGGTGCGGCCCGGCGAGCCGCAGCACCTCACCGTCGCCGTCTCCGACGGCAACGAGACCGCGCCGTACCCGCTGGGCAAGCAGCGCAACGATCCCGGCGGCATCCTCTACACCGGTGCCTCCGGCATCTGGCAGACGGTGTGGCTCGAACCCGTCGACCCGGACCACGTCACCGGCCTGAACATCACCCCGGACCTGACCGGCTTCGACCTCACCGCCGCCACCTCCACCGCCGGCGGGGCGCAGGTCGAGGTGGCGGTGCGCGACGGGGACACCGAGGTCACCCGCACCACCGGGCCGGCCGATCGGCCGGTGCGCGTGGACGTCCCGCAGCCGCACCTGTGGACCCCCGACGACCCGCACCTGTACGACCTGACGGTGCGCCTGCTCGGCGCCGACGGAGCGGTGCTCGACGAGGTCGGCAGCTACACGGGCCTGCGCACCACGGGGCTGGTCAACGACGAGCAGGGGCGGCCGCGGCTGGCCCTCAACGGCAAGATCGTCTTCCAGCACGGTCCGCTGGACCAGGGCTTCTGGCCGGACGGCATCTACACCGCGCCGACCGACGAGGCGCTGCGCTTCGACCTGGACAAGACCAAGGAGCTGGGCTTCAACATGGTCCGCAAGCACGTCAAGGTCGAACCGGCGCGCTGGTACTACTGGGCCGACCGGCTCGGGCTGCTGGTCTGGCAGGACATGCCGTCGCTGCCGATCGACCTGAACATCCCGCCGGAGGACAGCCCGCCGCCGTCGGAGGAGATGAAGGCGAACTACCGCGCCGAGTGGGTCGACATCATCGACCAGCTGCGCAGCTCGCCGTCCATCGTGGCCTGGGTGCCGTTCAACGAGGGCTGGGGCGAGTTCGACACCGCCGAGATCACCGACCTGACCCGGCGCACCGACCCGACCCGGCTGATCAACCCCTCCAGCGGGGTGAACTGCTGCTACTCGCTGCCCGACAGCGGGGCCGGCGACATCTACGACGACCACACCTACGTGGGACCGGGCGCGCCGACGGTCACCGACGGCCGGGCCGTCGTGGACGGCGAGTACGGCGGGCTGGGACTGGCCGAGGAGGGCCACCTGTGGCCCGGCGACCCCAGCGCCTACGAGATGACCGACAGCAGGGAGCAGCTGACGCGGCGCTACGGCGAGGTCAGCGACGAGCTGGCGCGCGTCATCGAGGCCAACGGGCTGTCGGCGGCGATCTACACCCAGACCACCGATGTGGAGAACGAGGTCAACGGCTTCCTCACCTACGACCGCCAGGTGATGAAGCCGGACGTGGCCTCGGTCCGCGAGCACAACACCGCCGCGATCGAGGCGGGAAGCTGATGAGGCGACCCATGCAGATCAACAGACGGGGTGCGCTGCTGGGCGCCGCGGGCGCGGCCGGTGCGGCGGCGATCCTGCCCGGCACCGCCCAGGCCGCGCCCACCGCTCCCCCGACCGCGAACGGACACCTCTACGAGATCGGGAGGGGACGGCACCGCGTGGTCGTCGGCGGGGTGGCGGCCACGATGCTGTCCTGGACGGTCGACGGCCGGGAGATGCTGCTGACCCACTCCCCCGACGACGTCGGCGAGGGCTACCGGGGCAAGACGATCCTGCCCTGGGCCAACCGGATCGACCACGGCGCCTACACCTTCGAGGGGCAGGAGCTGCAGGTCGCGATCAACGAGCCGGAGCGCGACGCCGCGCTGCACGGGCTGATGAGCTTCGTGGAGTGGTCGCCGGTGTCGCACCGCGCCGACGCGGTCGTGCTGGAGCACGTCCTGCCGCCGGACTACGGATACCCGTTCCAGCTGGCGTTCCGCATCGAGTTCCGAGTGGACGATCGCGGGTTCTCCAGCACCCTGTCGGCGACCAACGTCGGGCGCGGCCCGGCCCCGTTCGGCACCGCCAACCACACCTACCTGGCGGCGGCCCCGGGCACCCGGATCGACGACATCGAGCTGGAGATCCCCGCCGACACCTACTACGTCGTCAACGACCGGCTCATCCCGACCGGGACGGCCACGGTCTCGGGAACCGACTACGACTTCCGCTCCGCCAGGCCGATCGGTCCGACCACGATGGACACCGCGTTCACCGGCCTGCACCACACCGGCGGCGAAGCGGTGGTGCGGTTCCGGCGCCCGGACGTCGACGTGGAGCTGTGGGTCGACGAGTCCCACCACTACCTGCAGGTCTACACCGACGACGACCCGAGCACCGACCGCCCGGGCCGCCAGGGCCTCACGGTGGAGCCGATGACGTTGGCCCCCAACGCTTTCGTCACCGGCGACGGCCTCATCGTCCTCCAACCCGGACAGACCCACACCGGAAGTTGGGGGTACCGCCTCGCGTGATCGGGGGGTGGGGAAGTTTTCATGAAAACTTCCCCACCCCCAACCCACCCCACCTCACCCGGGGTCGAAGTGGACCTGAGAGGACGTTTCGGTGAAAACGTCGGTGCCGCCGGGAGCGTTAGGGTGTGCGGGTGGCCGACTACATCCAGATCCCCACGCCTGCGGGCGAGTTCGACGCGTTGACCTCGGGTCCCGAGGACGGGCGCCCGGTGCTGCTGCTGCACGGGTTCCCGGAAGCGGCGGTCCAGTGGAGCGAGCAGCTGGGCGTGCTCGGCGGCGCCGAGTGCTTCGCCGTGGCCCCGGACCAGCGCGGCTACTCCCCCGGCGTGCGGCCCCAGCAGGTCGCCGACTACCGGATGGACGAGCTCGTCGGCGACGTGCTGGCCATCGCCGACCACTTCGGGTGGCAGCGCTTCGACCTGGTCGGCCACGACTGGGGCGCGGCGGTGGCCTGGTCGGTGGCCGCCGCGCACCCCGACCGCCTGCGCACCCTCACCGCCGTGTCGATCCCGCACCTGGACGCCTTCACCCAGGCGGTGCGCGAGGACGAGGACCAGCAGCAGCGCTCGGCCTACATGCAGGCGCTGCGCTCCTCCACCGCCGAGAAGACGCTGCTGGCCGACAACGCCGCCAAGCTGCGCCGGATCTACTACCCGGGCGTCCCGGAGCACCACGTCGACGACTACGTGCAGCGGCTCACCGAACCGGGCGCGCTGACCGGCGCGCTCAACTGGTACCGGGCGTCGCGGTTCAACGGCGAGATCGGCCCGATCAGCGTGCCCACCCTGTACGTGTGGAGCACCGAGGACGTCGCGGTCGGTTCCACCGCGGCGCTGGCCACCGAGCGGCACGTCACCGGCCCGTACCGGTTCGAGATGCTGCAGGAGGTCTCGCACTGGATCCCCGAGGAGGCACCGGACTCGCTGAGCCGCCTGCTGCTGCAGCACCTGCTCGCCCACCCCGAGTGATCTCTTGCCGGTCGCGGTCCGGGCGGTGAGCATGAATCCCGTCCGGATTTCCGCCGTGCCGTAGGAGTGCTCGTGAAGGGTTCCGAAGGACTGCTGGCCACCGCCGCTGCCGCCGGTGTCGACACCTGCTTCGCCAATCCCGGAACCACCGAGATCCCGCTGGTCGAGGCCTTCGACCAGGTGCCGGGGATGCGGGCGGTGCTGGGCCTATCCGAGGGCGTGGTGACCGGCGCGGCCGACGGCTACGGCCGGATGACCGGAACACCGGCGCTCACCCTGCTGCACCTGGGACCGGGCTTCGCCAACGGGATCGCGAACCTGCACAACGCCCGCCGCGCCCGCACCCCGATCATCAACCTGGTCGGCGAGCACGCCACGTGGCACCAGGCCGCCGACGCGCCGCTGCACAGCGACATCGAATCGCTGGCGTCACCGGTGTCGGGCTGGGTAGGCCGGACCTCCTCGACGGCCGCCGCCGCGGGCGAGTTCGCCGAGGCCTACCTGGCGTCGCTGCGGACCCGGTTGCCCGCGACGCTCATCGCCGCGGCCGACCACATGTGGGGCCAGGGCGGCATGCCGGTGCAGGTGCCGGCCGCGCCGGAGCGGCCACAGGTCGACGAGCAGCGGATCGCTGAGATCGCCAAGGTCCTCTCGGCCGGGCGGCGCCCGGTGCTGCTGCTGGGCGGTCAGGCGGTGGAGAGCGCCGAAGCGCTCCGCACGGCGGCCCGGATCGCGGCGACGGCGGGAGCCGAGGTGCTCGCCGAGCGCGGCAGCGCCCGCATGGAGCGCGGCCCGGGCATCCCGCCGGTGCGGATGCTGCCGTACTTCCCGGAGGCGGTGACCGAGACCTTCGAGGGCTTCTCGGACCTGATCCTGGTCGGCGCCCGCACGCCGGTGTCGTTCTTCGGCTACCGCGGTCAGCCCAGCCACCCGCTGCCCGACGGGCTGAAGGTGCACGAGCTGGCCGATACCGAGGCCGACGCGCTGCACGCCCTGGCGGCGCTGGCCGAGGCCACCGGCAGCGCGGCCGAGGAACCGCCGCGCGCGCAGCGGCCGGAGGTCGCCAAGCCGTCCGGTGCGCTGGACGCGAACGCGATCGCCGCGGCGATCGTGCTCACCCAGCCGGACAACGCGATCATCGTCAACGAGGGCGTGTCGTCCGCGGCGGCGTACCCGGCGATCGCCGACGCCGCGCCCGCGCACTGCGAGCTGTCGCAGACGGGTGGGGCGATCGGGATGGGCATGCCGGTGGCCACGGGTGCGGCGATCGCCTGCCCGGACCGCGCGGTGATCACCCTGCAGGCCGACGGCAGCGCGGCCTACACCGCCCAGGCGCTGTGGACCCAGGCCCGCGAGTCGCTGAACGTCACCACGGTGATCTGCTCCAACTCCCGCTACCGCATCCTCGACCACGAGCTCCAGCGCGCCGGTGTCGACGATCCGGGCGCGGCCGCGGCGTCGATGACCAGCCTGGGCGATCCGGCGCTCGACTGGCCGGCGGTGGCCCGGGGCTTCGGCGTCGAGGCGATCCGCGCCACCACGGGCGAGGAGCTGCTCGACGCGCTCCAGCAGGCGCAGCGCCGGAGCGGGCCGCTGCTCGTCGAAGCGGTCCTGTGACGCGCGACGGGCCCCACCGCGCGGTGGGGCCCGTCGTCGCCGGTGCTGCTCAGATGGTCCAGGTGTCGTTGCCGGTGAGCAGCTTCTGCAGGTCGGCGGGTTTGGCCTGCTGGGCCTGCGCGACCTGCTCGCGGGCGAGGTCGTCGTAGGTCGGCCGGGTGGTGTTGCGGAAGATCCCGGTGATGGCCGGGTTGAGGTCCTGGCCACCGAGCCGCGACAGCGCGAAGGCCAGCGACGGGTCCTCCCGCTCGGCGTCGTGCACCACGACCTGACCGGAGTCCACTTCGGACAGCTTCGCGACGCGCAACCCCTCGGGGCCCTGCACGACGCCGTACTGCTCGTCCTCGGGCCCGAACACGATCGGCTCGCCGTGCTGCAGGGTGACGATGCGGCGCTGCTTCTCGTCGTTGTCCTTGAGGACGTCGAAGGCGCCGTCGTTGAAGATCGGGCAGTTCTGGTAGATCTCCACCAGCGCGCTGCCCCGGTGCTCGGCTGCGGCCTTGAGCGTGGCGGTGACGTTGGCGCGATCGGAGTCGATCACCCGCGCCACGAACGACGCCTCGGCGCCCAACGCCAGCGAGACCGGGTTGAACGGGTGGTCCAGCGAGCCGGCCGGGGTGGACTTGGTGACCTTGCCGACCTCGCTGGTCGGCGAGTACTGGCCCTTGGTCAGCCCGTAGATCCGGTTGTTGAACAGCAGGATCTTGAGGTTGACGTTGCGGCGCAGCGCGTGGATGAGGTGGTTGCCGCCGATGGACAGGGCGTCGCCGTCACCGGTGACCACCCACACCGACAGGTCCGGCCGCGAGGTCGCCAGGCCGGTCGCGATCGCCGGGGCGCGACCGTGGATGGAGTGCATCCCGTAGGTGTTCATGTAGTACGGGAAGCGGCTGGAGCAGCCGATGCCCGAGACGAACACGATGTTCTCGCGCTTGAGCCCCAGCGACGGCAGGAACGACTGGACCGCGTTGAGCACGACGTAGTCGCCGCACCCCGGGCACCAGCGCACCTCCTGATCGGACTTGAAGTCCTTGGCCTTCTGCGGCGCATCAGCGGCCGGCACCCCGGCCAGCCCGCCGAGCGACGGCATTCCCAGCTCGGTGGCGGTCACGCGGACACCCCCTGCACGACGTCGTTGAGCACGTTCTGGAGTTCTTCGGCCTGGAAGGGCAGGCCGGCGACCTTGGTGTAGGACTGCACGTCGACGAGGTAGCGGGAGCGCAGCAGCATCGCCAGCTGCCCGAGGTTCATCTCGGGCACGATCACCTTGTCGTAGCCGCGCAGCACCTCACCGAGGTTGGCGGGCATCGGGTTGAGGTAGCGCAGGTGCGCGCTGGCGACCTGCAGGCCCTGCGCGCGCACCCGGCGGCAGGCGGCGCCGATCGGGCCGAACGACGAGCCCCAGCCCAGCACGAGCACCTTCGCCTCGCCGGAGGGGTCGTCGACGGTGATGTCCGGGACGCTCACCCCGTCGACCTTGCGCTGCCGCAGCCGCGTCATGTGGTCGTGGTTGTCGGGGTCGTAGGAGATGTTGCCCTTGCCGTCGGCCTTCTCCAGACCGCCGACCCGGTGCTCCAGGCCCGGCGTGCCCGGCACGGCCCACTCGCGGGCGAGGGTCTCCTCGTCGCGGACGTAGGGCCAGAACTCGCCGGAGCCGTCGGTGGCGTTGGGTTCGGTCGCGAACCGCACGCTCAGATCCGGCAGGCTCGTCACGTCCGGGATGAGCCACGGCTCGGAACCGTTGGCGATCGCGCCGTCGGACAGCAGCAGCACCGGGGTCCGGTACTCCAGCGCGATCCGCGCCGCGTCGAGGGCGATCTCGAAGCAGTCCGCCGGGGAGCAGGGCGCGAGCACCGGCACCGGCGACTCGCCGTTGCGGCCGTAGAGCGCCTGCAGCAGATCGGCCTGCTCGGTCTTCGTCGGCAGACCCGTCGACGGGCCGCCGCGCTGGATGTCGCACACCAGCAGCGGCAGCTCCAGGGCCACCGCCAGACCGATCGTCTCCGACTTCAGCGCCAGGCCGGGACCGGACGTGGTCGTCACGCCCAGCGATCCGCCGAACGAGGCGCCCAGCGCCGCGCCGACACCGGCGATCTCGTCCTCGGCCTGGAACGTGGTGACCCCGAAGTTCTTGTGCTTGGCGAGCTCGTGCAGCACGTCCGAGGCCGGGGTGATCGGGTAGGTCCCGAGGAACACCGGCAGTCCGCTGCGCTGCCCCGCCGCCACGATCCCGTAGGCCAGCGCGGTGTTGCCGGTGATCTGCCGGTAGGTGCCCTCGGGCAGCTTGGCCGGAGCAACCTCGTAGGTCACCGCGAACGACTCGGTGGTTTCGCCGTAGTTCCAGCCCGCGCGGAAGGCCAGCACGTTGGCCTCGGCGATGTCGGGCTTCTTGGCGAACTTCTCCCGCAGGAAGGTCTCGGTGCCCTCGGTCGGCCGGTGGTACATCCACGACAGCAGCCCGAGCGCGAACATGTTCTTGCAGCGCTCGGCGTCCTTCTTGCCCAGCCCGGTCTCGGCCAGCGCGCCCTGGGTCAGGGTGCCCATCTGCACCCGGTGCACGGCGTAGAGGTCGTCGAGCACCTCGCCTTCCAGGGGGTCGGCGTCGTAGCCGACCTTGGTCAGGTTGCGCTTGGTGAACTCGTCGGTGTTGACGATGAGGATCCCACCATGCGGGAGGTCGCCGAGGTTGGCCTTCAGCGCCGCCGGGTTCATCGCCACCAGCACGTCCGGCCGGTCGCCGGGCGTGAGGATGTCGTAGTCGGCGAAGTGCAGCTGGAAGCTCGACACCCCCGGCAACGTGCCGGCGGGGGCCCGGATCTCGGCCGGGAAGTTCGGCAGCGTGGCCAGGTCGTTCCCGAAGGCAGCGGCCTCCGAGGTGAACCGATCGCCGGTCAGCTGCATTCCGTCACCGGAGTCACCGGCGAAGCGAATCACGACCCGGTTGAGCTTGCGGGTCCCGTTCGTCCGGTGTCCGTTCGTCGCGCCCAATTGATCCGTTCCCCTTCAATTGCAGGCAACGTTCGTCCTGTGGCGAACGATACAGGTAGTGGAGTGGTCGCGATCACGGAGTCGATCTTGTCGATCACCGTGCGCGAGCCCCCGCACGGAACGATCCAGTTCCGGATTCCCGCGCAGGCAGGAGCACCTGTATCGATGGTGCAACCGGCGGATGAACGGACGCTACGGACAGTTGACCGGCAAATCTGTGATCTGCCACACCATCACCCGCTCTCATGATGCGGGAAAACGATCGCTCAACTGGCCGATGCCCAGCGGGGTCCGGGTCGGATTACATCTCAGGCCGGACCACCCGTCCGGTCGAGCCCGCCCGTGGAGGAACACCATGCCGCTGCATCCGGAAGCCAAACCGTTCGTCGCCCGAGCCCGGGACCTCTTCCCCGATCTCGGCGGTGAGGTCACCGATGCCGCGACCGCCCGCAGGCTCTCCGCCGCGCGCAGCGGCGGGCGGCCGCTGCCGGACGTCGAGCGCAGCGAGGACCGGCTGATCCCGGGCTCCTACGGCGTGCAGGTCCCGGTGCGGATCCACTGGCCCAGCACCGCCACCGGCCTGCCGATCGTCGTCTACTTCCACGGCGGCGGCTGGGTGCTCGGCGACCTCGACTCGCACGACGGCCTGGCCCGCGCGATGGCCAACGCCGCCGAGGCGATCGTGATCTCGGTGGACTACCGGCTCGCGCCCGAGCACCGCTACCCCGCCGCCGTCGAGGACGCCTACTCGGCGACGGTGTGGGCGGCCGAGCACGCGGCCGAACTCGGCGGCGACGCCTCCAGGATCGCCGTGGCCGGGGACAGCGCGGGCGGCAACCTCGCCGCGGTCACCGCGTTGCAGTGCCAGGAGCGCGGGACCCCGGAGCCGGCCTTCCAGCTGCTGATCTACCCGGTCACCGACCACGACTTCACCACCGAGTCCTACGTGGACAGCGGACCGGACTGCATGCTCACCAAGCAGCACATGATGTGGTTCTGGGACGAGTACGCCCCGGACCTGGAGGTCCGCGACCACCCGCACGCCTCCCCGCTGCGGGCCGACGACCTCACCGGCCTGCCGCCCGCGCACGTGCTCACCGCGGGCATGGACCCGCTGTGCTCCGAGGGCCGCCGCTACGCCGAGCGCCTCAAGGAGGCCGGCGTGCCGACCTCCACCCAGCACTGCCCGGGCCTGTTCCACGGGTTCGCCCCGGACGCCGAGCAGATCCCGGTGGCGGCCGAGGCGATGCGGGAGGCCTTCGCGGTGCTGCGGTCCGCGCTCGGCTAGCGCCACCGCGCCCCGGATGGTGCGGTGGGGACGAGGACAGACACCGCGGACGGGGGTGGGCCAGGTGGCCGATGAGGTCGATGTCGTGGTGGTCGGCATGGGTCCGGGCGGCGAGGACGTGGCCGCCCGGCTCGCGAACGCCGGGTTGTCGGTGGTCGGCGTCGAATCGCGGCTGGTCGGCGGCGAGTGCCCGTACTACGCGTGCATCCCGACCAAGATCATGGTCCGGGCCGCCGACGCCCTCGGCGAGGCGCGCAGGGTGCCGGAGCTGGCGGGATCGGCCGAGGTCCGGCCGGACTGGTCACCGGTGGCCGCCCGGATTCGCGATGAGGCCACGACCGGGTGGAACGACGAGATCGCCGTCCGCCGCTTCGAGGCCACCGGCGGACGCCTGGTGCGCGGCACCGGGCGGATCACCGCGCCCGGCGAGGTCACCGTCGGCGATCAGGTGCTGCGCGCCCGGCGCGGCATCGTGCTCAACCCCGGCACCGAACCCGCGATCCCGCCGATCGAGGGCCTGGCGGGCACGCCGTACTGGACCAACCGCGAGATCGTGTCGATCGAGCAGGTCCCGGAATCGCTCGTGGTGCTGGGCGGCGGGCCGGTGGGACTGGAGTTCGCGCAGGTCTTCGCCCGCTTCGGCTGCGAGGTGACGGTGCTGGAGGCTCGTCCGCAGCTGCTGCCGCTCGCCGAGCCCGAGGCCGCCGAGGTCATCACCGACCGGCTGCTGGCCGAGGGCGTGCGGGTCCGCGTCGGCAGCACCGTCCAGCGGGTCGGCCACGACGCGAGCATGGGCTTCCGCATCACCACCGACGGCGAGGAGTTCACCGCCGAGCGCCTGCTCGTGGCCACCGGCAGGCGCACCGATCTGCGCGCGCTGGGCGTGGCCGCGGTCGGCCTGGACGACACCGCGCGCACCCTCGAGGTCGACACGCGGATGCGGGCGGCCGAGGGCGTCTGGGCGATCGGCGACGTGACCGGCCGCGGCGCGTTCACCCACACCTCGGTCTACCAGTCGCGGATCGCGGCGGCCGACATCCTCGGCGAGCCGGGCGCCCCGGCGGACTACCGCGCGATGCCGTCGGTGACCTTCACCGACCCGGAGGTCGCCGCGGTCGGGCTCACCGAGACCCGAGCCCTGGCCGAGCGCGACCGCGTCCGCACCGCGATCTCCCGGCTGCCGGTCTCCACCCGGGGCTTCATCCACAAGGCCGGCAACGAGGGGCTGATCAAGCTGGTCGCCGACAGCCAACTCGGTGTGCTGGTGGGCGCGACGGTCGTGGGGCCCTCCGGCGGCGAGATCCTCGGGGCGCTGGCCGTCGCGGTGCACGCGGAGGTCCCGGTCGCGCTGCTCGCCGAAATGATCTTCGCGTACCCGACCTTCCACCGGGCCATCGAACCCGCTCTGACCAAGCTCATGGAGCCCTGATCGGCCGGTGCGGAGCCGTCGCGCAATGCGAAAGTCGTTGCGGCTCCGCCGACGCCCTCAGTCGCGGGCGGCGCCGCGCTCGCGCTTGCGCTCGTACATGTCCTGATCGGCGGCGTGCAGGAGCTCGTCGCGGCTGACCTGCGGGTCGGTGGTGATGGCGTGGCCGACGCTGGTGCGCAGCGGCAGGGTCCTCCCGCCGATCGTCACCCGGGTGTTGAGGCGCTGCTCGATGCGGTCGCGCAGCGCGGCGGCCTCGGCGGCGTCCTCGACGAGGGTCACCACGACGAACTCGTCGCCACCGACGCGGGCCACCGCGTCACCGCTGCGCACCGCGCTCTGCAACGCCTCCGCCGCGGCCACGATCATCTTGTCCCCCACCAGGTGCCCGTAGCGGTCGTTGAACGGTTTGAGCTCGTCGAGGTCGGCGACCACGACGACCACCATCCCGTCGCCCCGGGAGAGCCGCTTGAGGCTCAGATCCATCAGGTCCGCCAGCAGCGTGCGGTTGGCCAGTCCGGTGAGCGGGTCGTGCAGCGCCAGCTGCGCCAGGTGGGCGTCGGCGCGTCGGCGTTCGCCCACGTCGTCGTACTGGCTGACCACGAACGCCGGATCACCGCTGGCGTCGGGCACGGCGGTGGCGCGGATCAGCATCCAGAGCGTGTGACCGTCCTTGTGCCGGTAGCGCTTCTCGATGCTGACGCTCTCCACGACGCCGTGCACCAGGTCCTCCAGCAGCGCCGGCCCCCGGTCGTCCTCCTCCTCGTAGGTGATGTCGCTGAAGTGCATGCCGATCAGCTCTTCGCGGGAGTAGCCGAGCATGTCGCAGAGCGTGTCGTTGACCTCGGTCCAGCGTCCCTTGAGGCTCAGCAGCGCCATGCCGATCGGGGCGTTGGCGAAGCTGCGCTGCCACAGCAGTTCGGCTTCGCGGCGGCGCGTGATGTCCAGGCTCTGGGACAGGAAGCTGACCGGTTCGCCGCGCTCGTCGCGGATGAAGGTGCGCGACACCAGCGCCCACATCACGGTGCCGTCGGAGCGGATCTAGCGCTTCTCCAGCGGCTCGTCGGATTCCTTGGGCCCCTCGGGATCGATGTCGTCGGGGTGCGTGACGCTGCGGTAGTCCTGCCCGATCAGCTCCTCGCGCCGGTAGCCCAGCATTCGGCAGAGGGAATCGTTGACGTGCAGGTACCTGCCCTGCAAGTCGAGGATCGCCATGGCCGCCGCCGCTTGTTCGAACAGCGGCTGCCAGGGCGCGGCGGCGTCGCCGCCCGGCTCCGGCGGGGTCGACATACGAAACGCACGATAGCCGCCGCGCATGACCCACGCAGGAACGACGAAAACGGCAGCGCCGCGTAGGCCGGTGAACACGGTGCGTTACGATCCGGCCACCGATCCAGTCGAGCGCGGAGCGTGTGCAATGGCGGGAACTTCGGTGGGGCGGGCCGTCGACCAGATCCGGCGGATGATGCGCAGTCAGGAACTGCTTCCGGGACAACCCCTGCGGCAGGAGGCGCTGGCCGAGCGGCTGGGCGTGAGCCGGGTGCCGATCCGGGAGGCGCTCAAGTCGCTGGAGGCCGAGGGCGTCGTGCGCCACCGCCCGAACGTCGGCTACACGGTGACCCGGCTGTCGGCCGACGAGCTGCAGCAGTCCTCCCTGATGCGCGCCGCGCTGGAATCCACGGTGCTGCGGCGGATCACGCGGCTCAGCGACGCGCGGCTGGTTGAGCTCGACGAGCTCAACCGGGGCATCGAGGCCGCGGCGGAGGCCGCCGACGTGCTGCGGATGACCGAGCTCAACCACGACTTCCACTTCGTGATCTTCCGCAGCTCGGGGCTGGACCTGATCGTCGACGAGATCGAGCGAATATGGAAGATGACCGAGCCCTACCGCTCGGTCCACCTCTACGACCAGGCGGCGCGGCGACGACTGGTCAGCGAGCACCGGAGGCTCATCGACGCCCTGCACAAGGGCGAGACCGCCACGGCCATCTCCATCCTCGACGCTCACCGCGACCACCCGGCGCCGCACTCCCCCGGCGCCGTCCTGCCCGCCCCGGGCTGAAGCGCTACGAGCCCTTCCCGATCGCGTCGATGCGCGCGGCGATGCCGTCGAGCACTCGGCGCAACCCGTACTCGAACGAGATGTCGGACTTGCGGGGGCGCCGGTCCGCCAGCGCGCCCAGCACCTCGACGACGGTCGGGAACCGCTCCTGCTGCCCCAGGGCGGCCAGCATCTCGGCGCTGACCATCTCCACCTCGCCTGAGGAGCGCTCCGGCACGAACGGCGCGCTGCCGCGCACGAATCCGTTGACCAGCAGCACGATGTTGAGCATCTCGGCGGGTTCCAGCCCGGTTCCGCGCAGCGCCAGCAGCCCGGCCTCCAGGTAGGCGACCTCGTTGGGGCCCATCACCCGCGGTCTCGTCACCAGCGCCAGCGCCCAGGGATGCCGTTCGAAGACGTTCACGTTGGCGCGCGCCCAGGTCTCCATCGCGCTGCGCCACCCGGTGCGCTTGCCGATCTCGGGCGGGGCGCCGATCGCGGTGTCGAGCATGAGGCTGATCAGGTCGTCCTTGCTCGGCACGTAGCGGTAGAGCGACATGGTTCCCGCGCCGAGCTCGGCGGCCAGCCGTTGCATCGACAGCGCGTCGAGCCCTTCGGCGTCGGCGAGCCGCACCGCCTCGTCGACGATGCGCCGCAGGCTGAGCGTGGGTTTCGGTCCGCGCGGGGGCCGGCTCGTGCCGCCCCACAGCAGCTGCACCCCGCTGGACTGGACGTCCCGATCGCTCATCGCGGTCCACCCTCGTGCTCGACGCCGGCGTCTTCGTCGCGCGTGAAGACTACGCCGAACGGGTTGCGGACCCGACGTTCCGCTGCGCCACGCCCGCAATTCCGTGAAATTCCGTGAATTCCGGTTCGGCGGCATCACCCCCAGCCGATGCCGCCGAACCGCCCCGACCCCGTCGCAGCGCAATCCCCCATTGCGTGCGGTATACGCATATTAGCGCACGGTCTCCGCCGGGTGCCATCGCATTTCCGCGCGGCTCACAGCAGCTCGACCGGGACGTCGACGTGCCGCGCCCGCAGGAACTCCCCGACCGCCTTGCCGATCGGGTCCACCCGCAGGTTGCTGGAACCGCCGGTGCCGAGCAGCCCCCGCAGCACGAAGTGCACGGCGCGCAGGTTCGGGAACTCGTGGCGGACGATCTCCAGGTCCTCGGCCTCGGGCATGAGCCTGCGCAGCTCCTCGGTGGTCAGCAGGCCGCGCAACCACGGCCAGGCCGCCGGATCCGACACCCACAGCCCGACGTTGCTGTTGCCGCCCTTGTCCCCGGAGCGGGCGTGCGCGAGCAGCCCCAGCGGAACCCGCCGCGTTTCCCCGGTTTCGCGTTCGGTCGGCTCGGGATGCACGGGTTGGAACGGTTTTTCGGTCTCCGCAGGCGCTTCGACCTCGATCCGGGTCCCGTCGTCGAGAACCACGACGTGCTCGACGGCGGCCATGTCCAGCAGCGCGGGCCAGTAGTCGATCCGGGTACCGGGCGTCGCCGCCTGCCGGGCGGCGGTGTCGGTGAAGAACCCCGGCACGCTCGACAGGTACAGCTCACCGATGCCGGACACCAAGCGCCGCAACGGTTCCGGATCGGCCGCGGTCGCCATGATCCGCACCTGCGCGGTGGCGTCCCACTGCCGCTGCGGGTCCTCGGCGACCGTGCCGAGCGCGAACACGTCCAGTTCGGCGTCGGCACCGGCCAGCAGCGCCTCCGCCTGCTGGCGGATCAGCGCGACCTTGGCGTCCACCTCGAGGCCGGTGACGTAGAGCGTGGTGACGATCTGGTGCCCGATCGGCGCGAACAGGGCGACCTTCGTGGTGCGCGGGGGCGGCGATCCGGTCACGCCCGAGACCTCCACCCGGTCCGGCCCGACCTGCCGCAACCGCAGGTCGTCGAGGTGCGCGGTCACGTCCGGGTTCAGGTAGCGCGGGCCCTGGATCTCGTAGACCAGCTGGGCGGTCACGGTGTCGGTGGTGACCGCACCGCCGTCGGCGGCGTGCTTGGTGATGATCGCGGTCCCGTCGTCGGCGATCTCGGCGATCGGGAATCCCGGCGCCACCATGCCGGGGATCGCGGTGAACCCGGAGAAGTTGCCGCCCGTGGCGTGCGGACCGCACTCGATGACGTGCCCGGCGACCACCGACGCCGCCAGCCGGTCGAAGTCGGTGCGCGACCACTCGTGCCACCACGCGGCGGGCCCGACGGTCAGCGACGCGTCGGTGACCCGCCCGCACACCACGATCTCGGCCCCGGACCGCAGCGCGGCGGTGATGCCCCAGCCGCCCAGGTAGGCGTTGGCCGCGACCGGTCTCCCCCGCCACGCCGCGAGCGGCTCGCCGGTGTCCATGCTGGCCAGGTCGTGGCCGTCGGCCTGCAGCCGCTCCAGCTTCGGCAACACGTTGTCGCCCTCGACGTGGGCCACCCGCAGGTCGACCCCGGCCTCGGCGATGAGCCCGCGGACCGCCTCGGCCAGTCCGGCCGGGTTGAAACCGCCCGCGTTGACCACCACCCGCATCCGGCGCTCGGCGATCGCGGCCAGGTGCGGGGCGAGCTGGGTCAGGAAGTACTCGACGTAGCCCCGCGACGGGTCGCTGCGGTGCCGGGCGGAGAGCATCGCCAAGGTGAACTCGGCGAGGTAGTCACCGATGAGCACGTCGACCGGATCCCCGGCCATCGCCTCGTCGAGCGCACTGCGCCGGTCCCCCAGATAGCCCGAGAAACCCGCGATCCGAATCGGCCTGGCCATAGATCCCACCTCATCCGGGGTCGGCGAACTCCCCGGTGACGCTAGGCACAGTGAGGCGACGAGCACAAGCGCGCGACCGGTCACCGATCTTGACTGCGCGCAGCGCGGCCCTTAACGTTCGCTAAGGCGCCGCTGCGCACGGTTTCCCGCTGCTGCGCGCGATTTTCACGAACTTCCTGGAGGAATCCCCGTGTCGACAGCAGAGCGGATCAGCTGCACCGTCACCGACGGCGTGGCCGACGTGCGGCTGAACCGCCCCGACAAGCTCAACGCCCTGGACCTGGCGATGTTCGAGGAACTGGTCGCCACCGGCGAGCGGTTGCGCGGGGACTCCGGAGTGCGCGCGGTGGTGCTCTCCGGTGAGGGGCGCGGGTTCTGCGCCGGCCTGGACTTCAGCGTCTTCGGCGAGATGGCGGGCGGCACCCGTCCGCCGCGCCTGGAGACCGACGGGCCCGCCAAGGCCCTCGCGCAGCAGGCGGTGCACATCTGGACGCTGATGCCGCAGCCGGTCATCGCCGCGGTGCACGGCGTCGCGTTCGGCGGCGGCCTGCAGATCGCGCTCGGCGCCGACATCCGGCTGGTCGCCCCCGACGCGCGGCTGTCGGTGCTGGAGATCAAGTGGGGCATCAACCCCGACATGACCGGCACGCAGGTGCTGCCGGAGCTGGTGGGCCGCGACGTGGCCAAGGAGCTGACCTTCACCGGGCGCGTCGTCGAGGGCGAGGAGGCCGTGGCGCTGCGCCTGGCCACCCGCGTGGAGACCGACCCGCACGCGGCCGCGCTCGCGCTCGCGCGCGAGATCGCCGGCAAGAGCCCGGAGGCGATCCGCGAGTCGAAGCGCCTGCTGGACCTGGCCGGACGCGTCTCCCTCGAGGAGGGCTTCGAAGCCGAGCAGGTCGCGATCCACTCCCTCATCGGCACCCCGAACCAGCTCGAGGCGATCTCGGCCAACCTGGAGAAGCGCTCCCCGGAGTTCGCCGACCCGGCCTGACGATCCGCTTCGACGGCGTCTAGTCCAGCTCGGTCGCCGCGGCGTCCTCGACGGCGCGGGCGACCGCGGCCAGGGCGGGCGAGTCGAGCTTCCACTGCTGCCAGTGCAGCGGGACGTCCACGCCCCGGTCCGGTGCGATGTCGACCAGCGCACCGGACCGCAGCAGCGGTTCGGCCTGCACGCGCGGCACCATCCCCCAGCCGAGGCCGACCGCGATCGCCTCGACGAAGCCCTCCGAGGAGGGCACGAAGTGCCGGGCGCCACCGGCTGCCCTGCCCCGGGTGACCTCACGGGCGAAGGCGTCCTGCAGGTCGTCGTGCTGGTCGAAGATCAGCACCGGGACCTCGTCGAGGATCTCCTCCAGCGCGCGCCCGTCCCGGTGGCGCGGTGCCGCGCAGGCGAGGTAGCGCATGTGCCCGAGCCTGCGCGCGGAGCAGCCCTGCACGGGATCAGGCGTCGAGGTCACCGCCGCCATCACGCGCCCCTCCCGGAGCAGGGTCGTGGTGTGGCCCTCGTCGGCCCGGTGCAGCTCGAAGCACACCCCCAGCTCGTCGGGAACACCGGCCAGGGCGGGGACGAACCAGGTGCTCAGCGAGTCCGCGTTCACCGCGATGGGCAGGGTGTTCGGGGCGCCGCTGCCGGACATGCCGAGCTCGGCGGTGACGTCCTGCTCCATCCGCGCCAGCTGCCGGGCGAACCGGACCACCACCCGCCCGGACTCGGTGAGCTGGACCGGTTTGCTGCGGATCAGCAGCACTCGGCCGGTGCGCTGCTCCAGCGCCTTGACGCGCTGGCTGACGGCGGAGGGGGTCACGTGCAGGGCGGCCGCCGCGGCGTCCAGGGTGCCGCCGTCGACCACGGCCAGCAGCGTCCGCACGTGCTCGAGCGGAAGATCGAGGTTCACGATTGCTCATGGTAGTTAAGAATCATTAGCTGTACTGTTCCTCGGCCGTTCCCTAGCGTCGGGGGCATGGCCGACGCTCTGCTCCCGATGTCCGCGGGTTTCGCGACCTGCATGTCCCTGATCGTCTCGATCGGCGCCCAGAACGCGTTCGTGCTGCGCCAGGGCCTGCGCAGGCACGCGGTGCTGCTGGTGGTGGCGATCTGCATCGCCTCGGACGTCGTCCTGATCGCGCTGGGAGTGGGCGGGTTCGGCGCTCTGGTGGTCCGGTCACCGCTGCTGCTGACCGCCTGCACGGTGCTCGGCGGCTGCTTCCTGCTCGGTTACGGGTTCCTGGCCGCGCGGCGGGCGCTGCGCCCGTCGGCGGCGCTCGACGCCGGCACCGGCGCGGCCGGTTCGCGGCGGAGCGCGGTGCTGACCTGCCTGGCGATGACGTGGCTGAACCCGCAGACCTACCTGGAGACGATCCTGCTCATCGGGTCGGTCGCGGCCGGCTACGGCGCCATGCGCTGGGAGTTCGGCGCGGGCGCGCTGGCCGCCAGCTGCGTGTGGTTCGTCGCGCTCGGCTTCGGCGCACGCCTGCTGACGGGGTTCTTCGCGCGCCCGTCGTCCTGGCGCGTGTTGGACGGGGCGATCGCGGTGATGATGGTGTCGCTGGGAACGAGCCTGCTCGCGGGCCTGTGACCTGTGGATTCATCCACAGTGGTCACTTGATGGTGTTGTCCTGCAGCCGGTTTCGCCGTCGATCACCTGATCGTGTAGCCGCTTTTCGCTCGCCTTTTCGAACCCTGGCGTGCACCATTGACACATGCGTTCGACACAGACACACCACCGGCCCTTCCCCCTCGACTTCACCGCACACCAACTGATTTCGAACACCGGACTCCCCTCCACCGCGAAAGGCACTGCTGTGGAGCCGGATCCGCGAAACGGAAGCGTCGAGAGCCGCGACCACCGGCTCGGGGCGGCGGCCCGTGAGCCACCGCCCCGCACCCGATGACGCCCGAAAGCGCTCCGGCGCACCGATCCTCGCGCGGCCGGTGATCCCGGCGACATGCTGTTTGACAACTCCAGATTCGGGCCCAGGGGCGCGTCAGACCCCCTCCGGGCGAGCGGGCCAGTCCGGCATGAAGCCAGGGTAGTCCTCGCTCACCCGGAGGGGGAACTCCGGTGGACGCTTGGCCAGGAACGAACCGACGCCCTCGGCCGCGTCGGCCCCGGCGCCGAGCACGGTGATCCCCTGGGAGTCCAGGCGGTGCGCCTCCCACGGCGAGTCGGCCGAGAGCATGCCCCACAGGAGCTGCCGGGTCACGGCCACCGACACGCCCGAGGTGTTGTCGGCGATCTCCCGGCAGATCGACCGGGCGGTCTCGAGCAGCTCGTCGTCGGCGACCACGCGGGAGACCAACCGGCCCGACAGGGCCTCCGCGGAGTCGAAGATGCGGCCGGTCGCGGCCCACTCCATCGCCTGCGAGATGCCCACCACGCGCGGCAGGAACCACGACGAGGCCGCCTCGGGCAGCAGCCCGCGACGGGTGAAGACGAACCCGAACCGGGCGCTCTCGGCGGCGATGCGGATGTCCATCGGCAAGGTCATGGTGACCCCGACGCCGACGGCCGCTCCGTTGATCGCGCCGACCACCGGCTTGCGCATCGCCGCCAGCCGCAGCGCCACCGTGCCACCGCCATCGCGCGGCACGCCGTCGATCTCCCCGAGTTCGCGGCCCGCCGCGGCGCGCACGCCGTTGGACTCGCTGTTGAAGGTGTCCTCGCCCGCGCTCAGGTCCGCCCCCGCGCAGAACGCACGACCGGCACCGGTGACGATGACCGCCCGCACGTCGTCGTCGGCCTCGGCCTCGTCCAGGGCCGCGATGATCTCGCCGCGCATCACGTGCGTGAACGCGTTGAGCTTCTGCGGCCGGTTCAAGGTGATCGTGGCGATCCGCTCGGAGACCTCGTAGCCGATCTCGGTGTAACTCATCGCACCATCCAAGTAGCGGGTTTGAAAACGGGCTTGCGCAGTGGAAAGGTCCGGTGCGCACCAGGAATCGCAGAAAGCGGGGCAGCATGGCCGAGGTCGAGTACCGGCAGTCCGCGTTCACACCGCCCGCCACGGCCACCGACATCCTGCTGGTCCGGCACGGCGAATCCGCCCCGGCCGTGCCCGGCAAGCCCTTCGACCTCGTCGACGGCCAGGGCGATCCGGAGCTGGCACCGGCGGGCCGGGAGCACGCCGAGCTCGTCGGGCGGCGGCTCGCCGCCGAACCCCTCGACGCCCTCTACGTGACCACCCTGCGGCGCACGGCCGAGACCGCCGCTCCCCTGGCCGAGCGCCTCGGTCTCGTCCCCCGGGTGGAGAAGGACCTGCGCGAGGTGCACCTCGGTGAGTTCGAGGGCGGGCTGTTCCGGCAGAAGGTCGCCCAGAACGACCCGGTCATCCAGCGGATGCACGCCGAGGGCCGGTGGGACGTCATCCCCGGCGCGGAGAGCCCCGAGGCGCTGCGCGAGCGGGTCACCGGGGCGGTCGAGCGGCTGGCCGCCGCCCACCCCGATCAGCGCATCGCGGTGTTCACCCACGGCGGGGTGATCGGTGAGGTCATGTCCATCGCCAGCGGCAGCCTGCCGTTGGCGTTCCTGGGGGCGAGCAACGGCTCGATCTCCCAGATCGTGGTCAGCGGTGGCCGCTGGATCGTGCGGCGCTTCAACGACACCGCGCACCTGAGCGGCGGGCCGGACCAGCAGCCCGCCGCCCTGAGCTGATTCAGCGGCCACCGCGACCTACTTCAGCCCCAGCGCCCGGACGGCCTCGGTCGGGTCGCCGGGAGCCACCAGCGCGATCGCCGGTGTGGTCACACCGTTGTCGACGTACTGCTGGACGCGTTCCCGGCAGTACTCGGCCGGGCCGTGCACCACCAGGTCGTCGACGACGCTGTCCGGGATCGCCGCGAGCGCGCCCTTGCGGTCACCGGCGTCCCAGGCCTGCCACATCGGCGTGAACTCGTCGCGGCCCAGCCACTCGTGGAAGGCCCGGTACACCGGGACGTTCATGTAGGCGGCGATGTGCCTGCGCGCCAGGCCCCGCGCGGTGTCGGGGTCGATGTCGGGCATCACGAAGATGCGCGCCACGACCTCCTTGTCGGCCCCGCCCTGCCGGACGTAGGGCACGACGGTGCGCACGTCGTCGGGCGAGAGCCAGTTGATGATCGCCCCGTCGGCCTCGCGGCCGGCCAGCTTGAGCATCCCCGGGCGCAGCGCCGCCACCAGCACCGGCGGCACGGGGTCGGCCACCAGCCCGGCGGTGAAGCCCTTGACCTCGAAGGTGTCGTAGGACTCGGTGACCTTCTCGCCGCGCAGCGCCTGCCGCAGGAACCGCACGGTGTCGCGCACCCGCTTGTACGGCTCGTCGAAGGCGATCCCGTTCCAGCGCTCCACGATGACGTTCGACGAGGTCCCCACGCCCAGGGCGAAGCGGCCGGGGGCCGCGGCGGCGAGGGTGGCCGCGCTCATCGCCAGGGTCGCCGGACCCCGGGTGTAAACCGGCACGATCGCCGTGCCCAGCCGCAGCTGCGGCGCCCAGGTCGAGGCCAGCGCCAGCGGGGTGAACGCATCGGCTCCGTTGGCCTCCGACGACCACACGTCGGTGTAGCCGAGGTCGGGCAGTTCGGCGATGAGCTCGCGCTGCTCGGGCAGCGAGAGCTCGGGCAGCGGAACGCTGATGCCCCAACGTCGATCCACGGGTCATCCTCTCGATTCATCGGGTGTAGCGGGCTTTGAGCTTGCCCTTGACGAGTTTTCCGGTCGGTGTGCGCGGCATGTCGTCGACGAAGTCGACGCTGCGCGGGACCTTGTAGTGCGCCACCCGCTCGCGGGCGTGCTCGATGATCCGCCGCTCCAGGTCGGGCCCGGGTTCCGCGTCCGGTGCGGGCTGCACGACGGCTTTGACGGCCTCGCCCATCTCGGGGTCGGGCACGCCGAAGACGGCCACGTCGAGGATCTCCGGGTGCAGCGCCAGCACGTCCTCGACCTCCTGCGGGTAGATGTTCACCCCGCCGGAGATGATCATGAACGCCTTGCGGTCGGTGAGGAACAGGAACCCGTCCTCGTCGATGTAGCCGAGATCGCCCATGGTGGCCCAGTTGAGGTGCTCGGGGTGCTTGACCGAACGGGTCTTGCCCGGGTCTCCGAGGTACTCGAACTCGATGTCCTCGCGTTCGAAGTACACGGTGCCGACCTCGCCGGCGGGCAGCTCGGTGCCCTCCTCGTCGCAGACCCGGATCACGCCCAGCACCGGCCGCCCCACCGAACCGGGCTTGTCGAGCCACTGCGCGGAGTCGATCATCGTCATGCCGATGCCCTCGGTCGAGGAGTAGTACTCCTGCAGGATCGGGCCCCACCACTCGATCATCGCCTTCTTGACCTCGACCGGGCAGGGTGCGGCGGCGTGCACCGCCATGCGGTGGCTGGACAGGTCGTAGCGACCGCGGGTGGCCTCGTCGAGCTTGAGCATCCGCACGAACATCGTCGGCACCCACTGGCTGTGGGTGACCCGGTAGCGCTCGATCGCGCGCAGCGCCTGCTCGGGGTCGAAGCGCTCCATCATCACCACGGTCCCGCCGATGGCGTGCACCGTCGCGCAGTACCGCAGCGGCGCCGCGTGGTAGACCGGCGCGGGCGAGAGGTAGACGGTGTCCTCGTCGAAGCCGTAGAAGCCGCGCAGCAGGTCGACCAGGATGTTGCCCGGCTCGTGGACCTGGCGGTCGGGCAGTTCCGGCCGGATCCCCTTGGGGCGCCCGGTGGTGCCCGAGGAGTACAGCAGGTCGGCTCCGCACGGCTGCACCGGCGGAACCTCGGTGGAGGCCGCCGACAGCGCCTCCTCGTAGTCGTCGTAGCCGGGGACCGCACCGCCGTAGGCCAGCCGCAGCCGCACCCCGGGCGTGAGCTCGGCGACCTGCTCGGGCAGCTCGCCCAGTCCGGCCGAGACGACCATCGCGCTCGCGCCGGAGTCGTTGACGATGTAGGCGACCTCGTCGGGCTGCAGGTGGTTGTTGACCGCGCAGACGTACATGCCCGAGCGCACGGCGGCCCAGTACACCTCGTAGGCGTGCAGGTTGTTGTCGGAGAGCACGGCGACCACGTCGCCCTTGGTCAGCCCGGCCTCCCGCAGCGAGTTGGCC
The DNA here is from genome assembly GCF_900116135.1 of Saccharopolyspora flava. GTDB lineage: Bacteria > Actinomycetota > Actinomycetes > Mycobacteriales > Pseudonocardiaceae > Saccharopolyspora > Saccharopolyspora flava. The sequence goes on along the minus strand of NZ_FOZX01000013.1, from coordinate 116,130 downwards.
AAGCGCAGCGAGCGGTCGTCGAGTTCCCGATAGGTCAGCACCTCGCCCGTGCCGGCCATGATCAGGGCCGGCTTGTCGGGCGTGGTGGCGGCGTGGACACCTGGGTACATGCGGCTCCTCCTTGAACCTCGCGTACCGCCTTCGATTTACCTCACTTGACCAGTCCTTCGACCTTCCCGAAGAGCCGGCTGGACTGCTCGGCGTTGGGCACCACGAACCTGCCGTCCGCCTCCACCAGGACCGCGTCGGGCGCGTCGGCGGTGCAGATCGTGGCCTTGGACTCGGTCCAGCGGCCGTTGACCTGCTCGACCCGCCCGACGATGCGCAGCGGCGTGGCCAGCGGCACGGGGCGCGAGTAGCGCAGCGACAGCTGCACGGTCATCCCGGGCGGGGCTCCACCCGCGGCGTGGGCGTGCCCGAGGATCTGGTCGAGCAGCATCGCGCTCATCCCGCCGTGGACGTAGCTCGGCGGACCCTCGTAGGCGAGCCCCAGCGTGCAGGTGCCCACCGCGGCCCCGTCGACGATCTCGACGTGCATCGGCGGTGCGATCGGGTTGCCGGGCCCGACGGCCGGGCTGTACAGGCGGCGCGGGCGGCGGCCGTCGTCGACGGCGGCCATCTGCCCGCGCTCGCGGCGCACCGCGTCCAGCGGGGGCACCAGGGCCCGCACCTGTTCGGTGATCTCCCGCAGGGTCTCGGTGTCCGCCTCCGTGGACACAGCGGCGTCGGTGAGGTCGCGCAGCGCGGACCCGAGGTCGCGCACCGCCTGCCGGCGTTCCCGCAGTTCGTCTTCGCTGTCGGCGGCCACGTTCGCTGTTCCCTCCGGGGTGCACGATCGGTTTCCGGCCTTCAGTTAAACCTGTCGCCCGCCCTCCAGTCCAGACAGACCGGCCGGTCGGTATGAAACTTCGAGGCGGCAGGTACCTCGTCCCCGGGACCCGCGAGCGGCCGCCGATAGGCTGAGGCGAGGTCAATTCGGGAGGTGTCGTGCCGCAACAGCGTGGAGAGCACTTCGTCCGCGCCGCGGAGCGGACCATGTCGGTGCTGTGGGCCTTCACTCCGGACCGGGCCGAGCTGTCGCTCACCGAGGTCGCCCAGGCCGCCGACCTGGACCGGGCCGGAGCCCGGCGCATCCTGCTCACGCTGGTCGAGCTCGGCTACGTGCAGCAGACCGACAAGCGCTACGCGCTCACCCCGCTGGTGCTCGAGTTCGGCCACGCCTACCTGACCAGCAGATCCCTGCCGCAGATCGCCGAACCGCACCTGCGGGAGCTGACCCGGCAGGTGCGGGAGATGACCGCGATGGCCGTGCTGGAGGGCACCGAGACCCGCTACATCGCCCAGGTGCCCGGCCCGAAGCTGCTGTCGGTGACGATCCCGGTCGGGTCCCGCTTCCCGGCCCACGCCACCTCGATGGGCAAGGTCCTGCTGGCCGCTGTCCCGCCCGAGCAGCTCGAAGCGAGCCTGCGGTCGATCGAGCTGACGCCGATCACCCCGCACACCGTCACCACCCGCGAGGAGCTGCTGGCCGACCTGGCCGCCGTGCGCAAGCAGGGGTTCGCGATCGCCGACGACGGGCTGGAGGAGGGACTGCGGGGCGTGGCGGTCCCGGTCCGCGACACCGACGGCCGCGTGTTCGCCGCGATCAACGTCTCGCTGGACAAGCACAGCTCCACCGAGGAGGGCGTCCGGCGCGAGATCGTGCCGCTGCTGGCCCGCACGGCCGCCCGCATCGAGGACGACATGCGGATGCGGCCCGGGGGCCGATGATCTCACCGGTCCCCGGGCCGCATCCGGCACACCCCGCGGCGGGTGTCACCGCCGAGGTCAGGCGTCCGGGTCCTCGACGTAGGTCTTCTCCGCGACGTGGATGAAGAAGTCCGGTTCGTCGACCGGCTGCTCCTGGAAGTCGCCGAAGGTGTCGATGCGCTGGAACCCGACGTCGCGCAGCAGTCCGCGCAGGTAGTCGCGCCGCAGCGGGTACATGTTCAGGTGGTACTCGCTGCCGTCCGGGAACTCGTAGCGGTACCGGGCCAGTCCGTCGTCGACGTGGTCGGGAACCGCCTCGACCTCGGTCCCGCAGTAGTAGTAGCTGCTCTTGCCGCCGGTCTTGCCGTCCAGCAGGGCGTCGTAGTTGCGCTGGTCGATGATGAGCACGCCGTCGTGCTTGAGCATGGCGTAGAACTCGGCGAGCGCCTTGCGGCGGTCGTGCTCGCTGAACAGGTGCGTGAAGGAGTTGCCCAGGCAGATGACGGCGTCGAACTCGCCGTGCACGTCGCGGTTGAGCCAGCGCCAGTCGGCGTGGACCACGCGCAGCAGGTGGCCGCCGTTGTCCAGGCCGTTGCGGAAGGCCTTGGCCAGCATCTGCGGGCTGCCGTCGGCGCTGACGGTGTCGAATCCGGCCTCGATGAGCCGGACCGAGTGGAATCCGGTGCCGGTCGCCACGTCGAGCACGCTGCGAACTCCCCGAGCTTTGAGCTGATCGACGAAGAAGCGGCCCTCCCCTTCGGCGCGCCGGTCCCAGTCGATCAGGTCGTCCCACTTGTCGACCATTCCACCGACGTATTCCTGGGTGTAGTGGTCGGTTTCGCGGACTTCCAGCGGGTTGTCGCCGAAGAACTGCTCGCGAATGCCGGTCAGGACGGTGTCGTTCATGCTCCCGTTTCCCTCGAATCGTTCTCCAGTGGTGCGGTGCGCGCGGCCGCCGAATTCTGCTGCGGAATTCCGGTGTCTCCGACGCTAGTCCGCGAAAGGAGAACAGCAAGGCACGTTCTCGGCGCCCGCATCGGCGAAAGCACCGAAACAGCGCGGGGAAAGCATCCGAATTCGCGCTCTGACCAGTGGAACCGCACCGGGCCGGTCACCACCCGGTACCCCCGGATCCGCTCCCGCCGGCGGTTCGCAGGCCGAACTCCGCGATCGCTGGGCGAACCCCGCGCCCGTCCCCGGGACGGGGGACCCGGATCGGCTCGAATGCCACGCCGACGACCGGAAATCGGCCCGTGCGCGGCGTGTTCGCAGCACGGTCGGCGGCGTGCGACACCGATCAGCAATCGCTCGCAGGACACTGCTGCGCGGGGCGCTGGCCACCGGCGCCCTGACCGCGACCGCCACCTCCGCCGCCTGGGGATCGCCCGTGCGCTTCGACAACCCGCTGGCCCGGCAACGCGCCGACCCGCACGTCCACCGGCACACCGACGGCACCTACTACTTCACCGCGACCGTGCCGACCTACGACAGCGTCGTGCTGCGCCGTTCCGCGACGTTGCGCGGCCTGCGCACCGCCGAGGAGCACGTGCTCTGGCGCAGGCACGACAGCGGCGAGATGAGCAGGCACGTCTGGGCCCCGGAACTGCACCACGTCGACGGGCGCTGGTACGTCTACTTCGCCGCGGGGAGTTCCGAGGACATCCAGAGCATCCGGATGCACGTGCTGGAGAACACCGCGGCCGACCCGCTGAGCGGCACGTGGGTGGAGCGCGGGCCGATCCGCACGCCGTGGGACACCTTCGCCCTGGACGCGACGACGTTCGCCCACCGGGGCGTCCGCTACCTGTCGTGGGCGCAGCGCGAGCCGGGCATCGAGACCAACTCGAACCTCTACCTCGCGCCGCTGTCGGACCCGTGGACGCTCGGCGGGCCGCCGGTGCGGCTGTCGATCCCCACCCGGGACTGGGAGACGCGCGGTTTCCGGGTCAACGAGGGCCCGGCCGCGCTGGTGCGCAAGGACAAGGTGCTGCTGACCTTCTCCGCCAGCGCCACCGACAGCAACTACTGCCTGGGGATGCTCACGGCCCCGGCCGACGCGGACCTGCTGGACCGGGACTCGTGGCGGAAGGAACCGGAGCCGGTGTTCCGCACCTCCGTCGCCCACGGCCAGTACGGCCCGGGCCACAACAGCTTCACGGTCGCCGAGGACGGCACCGACGTGCTCGTCTACCACGCGCGCCCGTACGACGCCGAGGTCGGCGATCCCAACCGGCACGCCCGGTTGCAGTCCTTCGGCTGGAAGCACGACGGCACACCGGATTTCGGTTCCCCGGTGCCGGATTGAGCGCGAAACAGCGGTGCCCCGGTCCGAAGAGGACCGGGGCACCGCCGGGAACTTCCGCTCAGACCATCGGGCGGTCGGTCGGCTCGATCGGAGCCGGCAGCACGTCCCGTCCGGTGAGGTAGCGGTCCACGCCCGCGGCCGCGGAGCGGCCCTCGGAGATGGCCCACACGATCAGCGACTGACCGCGTCCCATGTCACCGGCGCTGAACACACCGTCCACGCTGGACATGAAGTTCTCGTCGCGGGCGACGTTGCCGCGCGCGTCGAGCTCCACGCCCAGGTCCTCGATCAGCCCCGGCTTCTCGGGGCCGACGAACCCCATCGCCAGCAGCACCAGCTGCGCCGGGATCTCGCGCTCGGTGCCGGCCACCGGCTCGAAGCCGTTGTCGGTGCGCTCGACCTCGACCAGCCGCAGCGACTGCAACCGGCCCTGCTCGTCACCCACGAACTCCTGGGTGTTGACCGAGTACAGCCGCTCGCCGCCCTCCTCGTGCGCCGAGGTGACGCGGTAGAGCATCGGGTAGGTCGGCCACGGGTGCGCCGCGGAGCGCTCCGTCGGCGGCTGCGGCATGATCTCCAGCTGCGTCACCGACGCGGCGCCCTGGCGGTGGGCGGTGCCCACGCAGTCGGCACCGGTGTCACCGCCGCCGATGACCACGACGTGCTTGCCCTCGGCGTGGATCGGCGAGCGCTCGAAGTCGCCCTCCTGCACCTTGTTCGCCAGCGGCAGGTACTCCATGGCCTGGTGCACGCCGTCGAGCTCCCGGCCCGGGGCGGGCAGGTCGCGGGCCTGGGTGGCCCCACCGGCGAGCACGACCGCGTCGTAGTCGGCGCGCAGCTGCTCCACGGTGACGTCCACGCCGACGTTCACCCCGGTGCGGAACTCGGTGCCCTCGGCGCGCATCTGGCCGAGGCGCCGGTCCAGGCGGCTCTTCTCCATCTTGAACTCGGGGATGCCGTAGCGCAGCAGTCCGCCGATGCGGTCCGCCCGCTCGTAGACCACGACGCTGTGGCCCACGCGGGTCAGCTGCTGCGCGGCGGCGAGCCCGGCCGGACCGGAGCCGATGACCGCGACCTTCTTGCCGGTGCGCTTCGGCGGCAGCTGCGGCTTGACGTAGCCGGACTCCCAAGCCTTGTCGATGATCGAGATCTCGACCTGCTTGATGCTCACCGGGTCGCTGTTGATGCCGACGACGCACGCCGCCTCGCACGGAGCGGGGCACAACGTCCCGGTGAACTCCGGGAAGTTGTTGGTGGCGTGCAGCCGCTCGATCGCGGATTCCCAGTCGTCCCGCCACACCAGGTCGTTCCACTCGGGAATGAGGTTGCCCAGCGGGCAGCCCTGGTGGCAGAACGGGATGCCGCAATCCATGCAGCGACCGGCCTGCTTGGTCAGCCGCGGCTGCTCGAACTCCAGGTAGACCTCGCGCCAGTCCTTGATGCGCACGTCCACCGGGCGACGCTGCGGGGTCTCCCGCGGCGTCGTCATGAATCCCTTGGGGTCAGCCATGAGCCGCCTCCATGATCGCCTCGTTGACGTCGCGGCCCTCGCGCTCGGCGGCGCTGCGCGCCTCCAGCACGCGCTTGAAGTCGCGCGGCATGACCTTGCCGAACCGCTCGACCGCGGTGTCCCAGTCGGCCAGCAGCTCGCGGGCCACCGCCGACTCGGTCTGCTCGAAGTGCCTGCGCACCCGGTCGTGCAGGAACTCGCGGTCCTCGTCGTCCAGCGTGTCCAGGTCGACCATCTCGGGGTTGATCCGCTGCGGGTCGATGTCCAGCAGGTACGCGACGCCGCCGGACATGCCGGCCGCGAAGTTGCGCCCGGTCTTGCCCAGGATCACCGCGCGTCCGCCGGTCATGTACTCGCAACCGTGGTCGCCGACGCCTTCGACGACGGCGATCGCACCGGAGTTGCGCACGCAGAACCGCTCGCCGACGATGCCGCGCACGAACAGCTCACCGCCGGTCGCGCCGTAGAGCAGCACGTTGCCCGCGATGATGTTCTGCTCGGCCACGAACGGCGCCTTCGGGTCGGGCCGCACCACGATGCGCCCGCCGGAGAGGCCCTTGCCGACGTAGTCGTTGCCGTCGCCCAGCAGTCGCAGGGTGATGCCCCGCGGGACGAACGCACCGAAGGACTGCCCGGCCGAACCGGTGAAGGTCACGTCGATGGTGTCGTCCGGCAGGCCTTCGCCGCCCCAGCGCCGGGTCAGCTCGGAGCCGAGCATGGTGCCCACGGTCCGGTTGACGTTGCGCACCGGCAGGTCCAGCCGCACCGGGGTGCCTTCCTTAAGCGCACCCTCGGAGAGCTGGATGAGGGTGTTGTCCAGCGCCTTCTCCAGACCGTGGTCCTGCTCGGTGGTCTGGTGCAGCGCCGCGCCCTGCGGCAGCTCCGGCACGTGGGTGATCGGCCCGAGGTCCAGGCCCTGGGTCTTCCAGTGCCGGACGGCGTCGGAGGTGTCGAGCAGGTCGGCGTGCCCGATGGCCTCCTCCAGGGACCGGAAGCCCAGCTCCGCCAGGTACTCCCGCACTTCCTGGGCGATGAACTCGAAGAAGTTCACCACGTACTCGGCCTTGCCGGAGAACTTCTCCCGCAGCTTCGGGTTCTGCGTGGCCACGCCCACCGGGCAGGTGTCGAGGTGGCAGACCCGCATCATGATGCAGCCGGAGACGACCAGCGGAGCGGTGGCGAAGCCGTACTCCTCGGCGCCCAGCAGGGCCGCGATCACGACGTCGCGACCGGTCTTGAGCTGACCGTCGGTCTGCACGACGATCCGGTCGCGCAGGTCGTTGGCCAGCAGCGTCTGCTGCGTCTCGGCCAGGCCCAGCTCCCAGGGACCACCGGCGTGCTTGATCGACGACAGCGGCGAGGCGCCGGTGCCGCCGTCGTGCCCGGAGATGAGCACGACGTCGGCGTGCGCCTTGGACACACCGGCCGCGACCGTGCCGACACCGACCTCGGAGACGAGCTTGACGTGAATGCGCGCCCGGGGGTTGGCGTTCTTCAGGTCGTGGATCAGCTGCGCCAGGTCCTCGATCGAGTAGATGTCGTGGTGCGGCGGCGGCGAGATCAGGCCGACGCCCGGCGTGGAGTGCCGGGTCTTGGCCACCCACGGGTAGACCTTGCCGCCGGGCAGCTGGCCGCCCTCGCCGGGCTTGGCGCCCTGCGCCATCTTGATCTGGATGTCGTCGGCGTTGACCAGGTATTCGCTGGTCACGCCGAAACGTCCGGAGGCGACCTGCTTGATGGCCGAGCGCCGCGAGTCGCCGTTGTCGTCCGGGGTGAACCGGTCGGCGTCCTCGCCGCCCTCACCGGTGTTGGACTTGCCGCCCAGCCGGTTCATGGCGATCGCCAGCGTCTCGTGCATCTCCTGCGAGATCGACCCGTAGGAGATGGCGCCGGTGGCGAAGCGCTTGACGATGGACGAGACGGGCTCGACCTCGTCGATCGGGACCGGCTTGCGGACGCCGTCGCGGAACTTGAACAGGCCGCGCAGCGTCATCAGGTCGCGCGACTGGTCGTCGACGGCCTGGGTGTACTCCTTGAACACCTCGTAGCGCCCGGAGCGCGTGGAGTGCTGGAGCTTGAACACCGTCTTCGGGTTGAACAGGTGCGGTTCGCCCTCACGGCGCCACTGGTACTCGCCGCCGACGGCCAGCGAGCGGTGCGGCGCCTGCACGCCGTCGACCGGGTAGGCGTGGCGGTGCCGCTCGGCGACCTCCTGGGCGAGCACGTCGAACCCGACGCCGCCCAGCCGGGAGGTGGTGCCGGTGAAGCAGCGCTGCACCACGTCCTCGCCGAGGCCGATGGCCTCGAAGATCTGCGCACCGGTGTAGGAGGCCACAGTGGACACGCCCATCTTGGACATGGTCTTGCGGACGCCCTTGCCCAGCGCCTTGATCAGGTTCGAGGTCGCCTGCTCGGCGGTGGTCCCGGTGATCACGCCGGTGTTGACGAGATCTTCGACCGTAGCCATCGCCACGTAGGGGTTAACGGCGGCGGCGCCGTAACCGATGAGGAGAGCGACATGGTGCACTTCGCGAACGTCGCCGGCTTCGACGATCAACCCCACCTGGGTGCGCTCCTTCTCGCGCACCAGGTGGTGGTGAACGGCTCCGGTGGCCAGCAGCGACGGGATCGGTGCCCGCGTCGCGTCGGCCTTGCGGTCGGAGAGCACCAGGATGTGGGCGCCGTCGGCGACCGCCCGGGAGACCTCCTCGCAGATCTCGTCGAGCCGCGCGCGCAGCGCCTCTCCCCCACCGGAGACCCGGTAGGTGGCGTCGATGACGGCGGGCTTGAGGTCCGGCCGGTCGCCGTCGTCGTTGATGTGCACGATCTTGGCGAGCTGGGCGTTGTCGAGCACCGGGAACGGCAGCACCAGCTGGTGGCAGGCCTCCGGGGCGTGGTCGAGCAGGTTGTGCTCGGGCCCGACGTGGGTGCCCAGGGAGGTCACCAGCTCTTCCCGGATCGCGTCCAGCGGCGGGTTGGTGACCTGCGCGAACAGCTGCGTGAAGTAGTCGAACAGCTGACGCGGGCGTTCCGAGAGCGCGGCGAAGCCGGTGTCGTTGCCCATCGAGCCGATCGGCTCGGCGCCGGTGGTGGCCATCGGCTGCAGCAGGACGCCGAGCTCTTCCTGGGTGTAGCCGAAGACCTGCTGGCGGTGCACCAGCGAGTCGTGCGAGGGCAGCTCGCGCTCGCGCTCGGGCAGGTCGCCCAGGCGCACGACGCCGGCGTCCAGCCACTCCTGGTACGGGAACTCGTCGGCGAGCTCGCCCTTGATCTCGTCGTCGTCGATGATGCGGCCGGCGTCGGTGTCGACCAGGAACATCCGGCCGGGCTGCAGCCGTCCCTTGCGGACGACCTTGTCCGGCTCGACCTCGAGCACGCCGACCTCGCTGGCCAGCACGACCAGGCCGTCTTCGGTGACCCAGTAGCGGCCGGGGCGCAGGCCGTTGCGGTCCAGCACGGCGCCGATCTGGGTCCCGTCGGTGAAGGCGACCAGCGCGGGGCCGTCCCAGGGCTCCATCAGGTAGTTGTGGAACTCGTAGAACGCCTTGCGCTTGGGGTCCATCTCGGCGTGGTTCTCCCACGCCTCCGGGATCATCATCAGCACCGAGTGCGGCAGCGAACGACCGCCCAGGTGCAGCAGTTCCAGCACCTCGTCGAAGGTCGCCGAGTCGCTCGCCTCCGGCGAGGCGATCGGGTACAGGCGCTTGAGCTCACCCGGGATGAGGTCGGTGTCGAGCATGCTCTCGCGGGTCCGCATCCAGTTGCGGTTGCCCTTGACGGTGTTGATCTCACCGTTGTGCGCGATGAACCGGTACGGGTGGGCCAGCGGCCACGAGGGGAAGGTGTTCGTGGAGAACCGCGAGTGCACCAGCCCGATCGCGCTGGCGAAGCGCTCGTCACCCAGGTCCGGGTAGAACGCGCCCAGCTGCGCCTCGGTCAGCATGCCCTTGTAGACGATGGTGCGGGCGGACAGGCTCGGGAAGTACACGTCGGCCTCGTGCTCGGCCCGCTTGCGCACGCAGAACGCCCGCCGCTCGAACGCCAGCGCCGTCTCGGCCTGCTGCCCGTCCTGGGCGCCGATGAACAGCTGCCGGAACTGCGGCATGGTCTCGCGGGCGGAGGTGCCCGCGCAGTCGGCGGCGATGGGGACCTCGCGCCAGCCGAGCAGCCGCAGCCCTTCCTCGGCCACGATCCGCTCGATGACGGCCGCGGCTTCCTCGGCGGCGGCGTCATCGGCGGGCAGGAACACGGTACCCGCCGCGTAGGTGCCGGCTTCGGGGAGCTCGAAGGGCACGACCGCGCGGAAGAACGCGTCCGGGATCTGGGTCAGCAATCCGACACCGTCACCGGTCTCGGGGTCGGCGCCCTTGGCGCCGCGGTGCTCCAGGTTGCGCAACGCCGTCAGTGCTTTGTCAACCAGGTCGTGACTCCGCCGACCGCGGAGGTCGGCGACGAACGCGACACCGCAGGCGTCGTGCTCGTTGGCCGGGTCATACAGACCACTGGCTTGGGCGCTACGCTGCGCCACGCTTCTTGCATGGTGGGATTGGGGCATCGGACCTCCCGTCGACAGGCTGCGGTGCGCAGCAGGGCATGACTCACCCACTGCGAACCGCGGGAGCCTTTGGGGGCACTGACAATGAAGGATGCGCCGTTGCACTCTTGGTCAGTTTGAGGCACTGTACAGACCCAGCGGCGTAAAAGCTACCGCTAGGTAACACGAAGTTAAGGGAACATGACGACTCTCAGACAGTGAGACGCCGTTGTCACCAAGGCCGGGAGTCCGAGGAATTGTGCACCACGCATCTGTCCTAAGGCGACAGCTGGCGATCATCAGTGGTGTTGTTCACGATCTTCTTGCGCAGCACCGAATCCGGTGCGAATAGCAGCTCACACCATTCGGATTCGGTTCAGAACCGCACTTTTCCGTAATTGTTGTTACACCGTGCGTGCGCGTGGGCGCAATCACCCGAATGCGAAAACGCGATTTCAGACACCCGCGGGTTCGCGCAGCGGGACGCTCGGGACCTCGGCGCGAATCGGCTCGCGCCGGGCGATGCGCACCAGCAACCCGGTGAGCAGCAGCCCCAGCAGCGTGTACGGGTTGCCGAACAGGTGGGCCACGGCGTCCCACGGAGGACCGCTGGGCATCCAGTTGAAGGCCGCCGCCAGCACCGTGACCAGGGTCCACCCGGCGGCCACGAGCCAGCCGACGCTGCGCCGGCGGACGGCGTAGCCCAGCAGCACCAGCAGTCCGGGAGCGCACCACACCCAGTGGTCCGACCAGGACGTCGGCGAGATCAGCAGCGCCAGCAGGGCGTTGGACGACACGGCGAGCGCGGGCTCCACCCGCCGGATGGCGAACGCCACGGCCACCGTCGCGGCGACCGCCGCGACCAGCCAGAGCCCGTTCTGCACCGGTGCCGGGAACTCGAAGCGCGACAGCGCGCCCATGATGGACTGGTTGGTGTGGAAGGCCGACCCGCTCACGCCGTGCGCGGGCCCCTTGCCGAACCAGTACTCCACGGCGGCGGAGTAGTTCAGCGCGAACCCGGACAGCGTGGCCAGCGCCGCGGTGACCACGGCGACCACGGCCGCGCGGTAGTCCTTGCGCAGCACCAGGAACAGCAGGAAGGCCGCCGGGGTGAGCTTGATGGCCGCGGCGATGCCGATGAGCAGTCCGCGCGGCCAGCGCGGTGATTCGGCGAGGCAGTCGGCCATCACCAGGCCCATGAGCAGGATGTTGACCTGACCGAGGCCGAACGAGGAGTACACCGGTTCCAGGAACAGCGTCAGCGGCAGCAGCGCCATCGCCGCGGCCAGCGCACCGCGCGTCCCCACGGCGGGCCACAGGCGCCGGGTGACCAGGTAGAGCGAGCCGCCGATGGCCAGCAGGTCGAGCAGGTAGAGCACGAACAGGCCCGCACTGAAGGGCAGCAGCGCCAACGGCGTCAGCGGCAGCAGCGCGAACGGCGGGTACACCCAGGGCAGGACGCGGCCGATGCTCACCGTGGGCGCGGTGTTCATGATGTCGCCGCCGGCCAGCCAGGTGTGCACAGCCCAGCGGTAGACCTGGTAGTCGATGGCCGATTCCTCGTCGAGGCCCGCCCGCGGCGTGAGCAGCAGCAGGCCGAGCGCGACCAGCACCACCGGGACCGCTATGAGCGTGATCGCGCGCGAGTTCGCGACCACGAATCCGCGCAGGCGGTCGGGCAGACCGCCGAGGTGCAGAGCAGGGACGGAGCCGATCCGTACCGTGGCCACCCGCTGTCCTCTCGTCCGTGCGGCACCGGCGCATCATCCGCGTGATCGCGCGATCACACCGGGTTCGCCGCGCCGTGGGAATTCCCCCGGTGAAAGCCGAAAAACCTTAACCCACGTCGACCCGGATCCGGCAGCCGCCTCGCCGGGAAGGAGTTGACGTTCACCCCGCTCCTTCGAGCGGCCCGAGGACCTTGGCCAGCAGTTCGGCCAGCCGGGCCCGCTCGTCGTCGGTGAGCGGTTCCAGCAGCGCCCGCTCCCGGTCCAGCTGGGCGGGGAAGACGCGGTCGATGACCTCCCGGCCGCGCTCGGTGAGCCGCACGTCGACCTCGCGCCGGTCCCGCGCGGAGGGGTGCCGGGTGATCAGCCCGTCGCGCTCGAGCCGGGCGAGGCGCTTGGTGGTGGCCGCGCCCGAGGACAGCATCTCCTTGGTGAGCCTGCTCGGGCGCAGGGCTCCCCCGGCGCGCCGCAGGGCGCTGAGGACCTCGAACTCCATCCGCGACAGCTCGAGCTCGTCGAGGTCCTCGTCGTGCCGCTGGTCGGTGAGCGCCGCCAGCCTGCGCACCCGTCCGATCACCTCGATCGGCGTGAGGTCGAGGTCGGGGTGCCGCTCGCGCCATTGCTCCCGGATCCGTCCGACGACGTCCAAGGCCACACTCCTTCACGGGTAAAACACCGGGTAATATTTTACTCGTGAACGGTTCGTTGCTCCAGACCTTGCGCACCCGGGACGCCCTGCGGATCACCTCGATGTTCGGCGGCGTGCTGGTACCGGCGCTGCGGGTCGGGGTCTCCTACGCGGTGCCGATCCTGGTGCTGGTGACGACCGGGCACCTGGAGCTGACGCCGTTCGCGGCGTTGGGCGCCTTCACCTCGCTGTACTGCCGGGTCGATCCCTACCGGCGCCGGGCGTGGCTGCTGGCGGTGGTGGCGGTCGGGCTCACCGCGAGCGTGGCCGCCGGAGCGGCGGTCTCCGCAGCTGGTGCCGGTGGTCTCACCAAGGTGGTGGTCCTGGCGGGCGTGGCGACGCTGTCCAAGCTCCTCGCCGACGCGCTGCGGCTGGGCCCGCCCGCCGGGCTGATGTTCGTCTTCGCGGCGGGCGCGGCCGCGTACTCGCCGCAGACGTGGTCGGGGCTCGCGGTGGCCGTCGCGGCGGCGGCCGCGTCCGCGCTGCTGTCGTACCTGCTGGCCATGCTCGGCGGCCTGCTGCACCCGACCGGCCCGCACCGGCTGGCCACCGCGCGGGCGCTGCTGGCCGTCGCCGACCACCTCGACGAGCCCGGGCACGCGTCGCGCCGCCGCGCGCACGCCGCCGCGCACCAGGCGCTCACCGCGCTGCGCGCGAAGCGGGGGCGCACCGCGATCCGGTTGCGCGGGCACCTGGCGCGCGCCCTGCACCTGCTGCACCACCCCGCCGAGCGCGCCGAGGAGCTGCGCGCCGCGGGCCGGAGCCTGCGCCGCGGCGCGGTGCCGGCTCCGGCGCACCGGCATCCGCTGCCGCGCCCGGTCCGCACCGGTGGCGCCCGGTTCGCCGAGCTGCGCACCAACGCGCTGCGGATGGCGGTGGCCTCGCTGGTCACCGGCCTGCTGGCCGCGACGTTCGAGCTCGACCACGCCTACTGGGCGGTGGTGTCGGTGAGCTCGGTGCTGCAGTCGCACAACACCGCGACCACCTGGCAACGCGCCCTGCAGCGCAGCGCGGGCACCGCGGCGGGTTCCCTGCTGGCGCTGGGGATCTTCGCCGCCGACCCCTCACCGGTCGCGATCCTGGTGGTGATCATCGCCTGCCAGGTCGCCGCGGAGCTCGTGGTGATGGCCAACTACGGGCTGGGCCTGACCTTCGCGACCCCGCTGGCGCTGTGCCTGGCCTCGCTGGGAAGTCCGGGCGAGGGACCGCACCTGGTCGCCGAACGCGTGGGCATGACGTTCTTCGGCGCGTTGCTGGGCGTGCTGGTGTGCCTGGTGCTGACCAACCGGCGCGCCCGGGCGCGGCTGCGCGAGGCGCTGGAGACCACCCGCCGGGCCACCGCCGAGCTGCGCCGCTCCCCCGGTGATCCGGCGGCGCGGGAGGACCTGGTGCGCGCGGTGTTCGCGCTGCGCGACGCGCACCAGGTCGCCGCGGGCGAGCCGCTGCGCCCGCACCACGGCGACCAGGAGGTGCTCGACTGCGAGCACGACGCCTACCGGATGCTCGCCGCCACCACCGCGCCCGCGCGGTGACGCGGGCTCATTCGACGCCGAGGCGCGCGAGCAGCTCGGCGCGCAACGCCACGAACTCCGGGTCGCCGACCTCGCGAGGACGCGGCAGGTCCAGCACCCGGTCGTAGCCGATGCGCCCCTCGTGCATCACCAGGACGCGGTCGGCGAGCAGCAGCGCCTCCTCCACGTCGTGGGTGACCAGCAGGATCGCGCAGCCGTGCCGCTTCCACAGCTCCCCGACCAGGTGCTGCGCCTTGAGCCGGGTGAGGGCGTCGAGCGCGGAGAACGGCTCGTCGAGCAGCAGCAGGTCGGGCTCGCGCACCAGGGCGCGGGCCAGCGAGGTGCGCTGGGCCTCGCCGCCGGAGAGCACCTTGGGCCAGACGTCGACCCGGTGGCCGAGGCCGACCTCCTCGAGGGCGGCGACGGCGCGCTGCTTGTCCGGCCGTCCGGGCAGCCCGAGAACGACGTTGTGCCACACGCGCTTCCACGGCATCAGGCGCGGGGCCTGGAAGGCCACCGCCCGCCGCTCGGCGACCTCGACGTCCCCGGTGACCTCCTGGTCGAGGTCGGCGAGGATGCGCAGCAGGGTCGACTTCCCGCAGCCGCTGGGGCCGAGCAGCGCGACGAACTGCCCGGGCTCGATGTCCAGGTCGAGGCGGTCGAGCACGGTCCGCTCGCCGAAGCTGCGCGAGAGCCCGCGCACGACAGCAGGTTTGGCGGTCACTTCCCGCTGAACGCCGGTCGCCATGCCAGCACCACCCTTTCCAGTCCGCGAACGATGAAGTCGGCGATGAGGCCGAGCAGGGCGTAGAGCACGAGGCAGACCACGATCACGTCGGTCTGGAAGAACTCGCGCGCGGTGTTCATCTCGTAGCCGATGCCGGCGGTGGCGTTGATCGTCTCGCCGAAGACCAGTGCCAGCCAGGCGGATCCGAGCGAGTAGCGCAGTCCGACCAGCGCGTTGGGCATCGCGGCGGGCAGGATCACGTGCCGCACCTGCGCCAGCGGCCCGAGTCCGAGGGTCTTGGCGGCTTCGACCAGTCCGGCGTCGACGTTGCGGATGCCGCCGTAGATGTTCATGTACAGCGGGAAGGTCACCGCGAGCGCGATCAGCACGATCTTGGGTTCCTCGCCGATGCCGAACCAGATGATCAGCAGCGGGATCAGGCCGATCACCGGGACGGTGCGCAGCATCTGCATGGGCGCGTCGATGAGGTCCTCGCCGCGCCGGAACAGCCCGGACAGCGTGGCCAGCACCGTCGCGGCCACCACGCCGATGGCCAGGCCGGCGCCCACGCGCTGCAGCGACACGGCGATGGCCTCCTGCAGGCGGCCTTCGGCGAACAGCTCACCACCGGTCTCCACCACGGTGGCCGGTGAGGCGAGGGTGTCGTCGCTGAGCACGCCGGTGGCGCTGAGCACCTGCCACAGCGCGACCAGGGCGATCGGGCTGATCAGCTTGAAAGTCCATCGGGGGATGCGGGATTCGCGCCGCGCGGTGCGGGTGCGCACCCGCGTGACGGCGATCTGCTCACCCGTCGGCACGGGTGTGAGGTGTGTGGTCATGAGGGCTCCACGAGCGTGGGCGGGCATCCGGAGGCCTCCGCCGGTGAGCGTTCAGCGGCGGAGGACGTGCGGGGGAAGGCGGGAGAGGAGGTCAGGCGCGACAGAGCGCCGAGGACACGCGGGAGAAGTCGACGTGGCCCCGGATCGTCAGTGGCACGGACCGGATCATGACGACGACGGTAGCCGGACCGCACGAGCGGTGGAAGCCCGCCCCACATCGTGGGAACATCCGGCGTCCGTCCTGGTCAGCGACCGGGTGAGCTAGTTTGGCGAGGTGATCGAGGAGCTCCTGCCCGCCGAGGTGGCCACGGCCGAGACCTTCGACGACCCGCCCGAGGCGAGGTTGTTCGAGGCCGAAGCGGCCGAGATCGCGAAAGCCGTTACCAAGCGACGCCTGGAGTTCACCAGCGGGCGCTGGTGCGCGCACCGGGCGATGCGGGAGCTGGGCGTGCCGCCGGTCGCGCTGCCGCGGGGCGAACGCGGGGCGCCGGTGTGGCCGCCGGGGCTGGTCGGCAGCATCACGCACTGCGCCGGCTACCGGGGCGCGGCGGTGGCCCGCGACGGCGAGGTGCGTTCGGTGGGCATCGACGCGGAGCCGCACCAGCCGCTGCCCGAGGGCGTGCTGGAGGTCGTCTCCCGACCGGAGGAGCGCGAGCACGTCGCGGAGCTGGGCGAGCGCGAGCCGGGAACGCGGTGGGACCGGCTCCTGTTCAGCTGCAAGGAATCGGTCTACAAGACGTGGTACCCGATCACCGGCGAGTGGCTCGGGTTCGAGGACGCGACGCTGGAGTTCGCCCCGGGAGACGGTGCGGCCAGGTTCGCCACCGGGACGTTCACCGCGCGGCTGCACAAGACCGCGGCCGGGCTGACAGGCTTCACCGGCCGCTGGCTGGTCCGCGACGGGCTGGTGCTCTCGGCCATCGCGGAGCGGGCATAGGAGGAGGGCGCCTCCCCGCCACCCGAAGATCCGCGCTCGTCCGGTTCCCCCCTCAAGGAATCGTTCGGCGCGAGATCGACGGGACGCCTATCGGCGGGAAGACGCCCTCCACTCCCCCCTCACAGTGGACTGCGGGTCGTCACGCGCCGTTCTTCAGGGCGCGGGCGACCTTGACGACGCGGCGGGCCTGGACGGAGGCGGCGGCGCGGGTGACGTCGTCGACCTTGTTCTCACCCTGGGCGTCGACGTGGCTGGTGCCGTAGGGGTTGCCGTCGACGAACTTGCTGCCGTCGGTGTACCCGGGCGCGACCACGATGCCGCCGAAGTGGTGGATGGTGTTGTACAGCGCCAGCAGCGTGGACTCCTGGCCGCCGTGGGCGGTGGAGCTGGAGGTGAAGCCGCTGTAGACCTTGTCGGCGAGCTTGCCCTGGGCCCACTGGCCGCCGAGGGTGTCGATGTACTGCTTGAGCTGGGCGGCGATGTTGCCGAAGCGGGTCGGCGAACCGAAGATCACCGCGTCGGCCCACACGACGTCGTCGGGCGTGGCCTCCGGAACCGAGCGGGTGGCCTCGACGTTGGCGCGCCACGCGGGGTTGCTGTCGATGGCGGCATCGGGAGCGAGCTCCGGGACGCGACGCAGCCGCACCTCGGCGCCCGCCGCTTCAGCCTCGGCGACCAGGGTGTTGGCGATCTCCGCACCGATCCCGGTGGACGAGTAGTAGATGACGCTGACCTTGACGGCGTTGCTCACGATCCAAAACTCCTGTTCACACGGCGGATCGTCCGGCTCGGTCGATCTCTTACGCGGAAGACAATATCGGGGAGATGTCTTCCGCGCAAGCGACTTTCCGGAAAATCTCTTTCGTGTAGCATGGATCTCACAAGACCGCAGTGAAGGAGCGTTGCGTTGAGCGAGGCGATCAGTCCGGACAGTGCCGCCGTCGACGACGACGAGATCGTCACCTGGTGGGGCCTGGTCATCGAGGGCTACCACGTCACGGCTGAGAAGCTGGCGGCCGCGATCATGGAGGGATACGGGCTGCCGATGGCGTCGTTCGACATCCTCATCCGATTGGTGCGCTCACCCGACAACCGGATGCCGATGACCAAGCTGGCCCGCGAAGCGGCGCTGAGCAGCGGCGGCTTCACCAAGGTCGCCGACCGGCTGGCCAAGGCCGACCTCATCCGCCGGGTCCCGAGCGAGACCGACCGCCGGGTCACCTACGCCGAGCTCACCGAGCACGGCCTCGAGGTCGCCAACCGCGCCCGCGAGACCTGTGCCCAGGTCCTGCGCGAACACGTCCTCGCCCCGCTCGGCAAGACCGATTCCCTGGCGCTGGCACAAGCCATGCGCACCCTCCGCGAGGCCAACACTCCTGAGGAGTGACCCGTCCCCGTGGTCGTTTCGCGTGGTGGTGCGGGTAGCGAAACCGCGTTCGCCGGTTTCTAGAGCACGTCGGTGACCGTGGTGCCGGTCTGGTTGAGCGGGAGACCCAGGTCGGCTCGTTCGACCAGCCAGCGGCTGGGCCGGTAGCGCGGGTCGCCGGTGGCCGAGTGCAGGGCGCGCAGGACGGTCAGGATCCGCCGCGTGCCCACCTGCTCGCCCCATTCCAGCGGGCCGCGCGGGTAGCCGAGGGCGAGTCGCACGGCGGTGTCGATGTCCTCCGGGGTGGCCAGGCGCTGCTCGGCGATGAAGCAGCTGGTGTTGACGATCGCGGCGAGCAGCCGCTGGGCGACCATGCCGGGACCGTCGCGCACGATGGTCACCGCGCGCCCGGTGGCGGCCAGCGCCGCCCACGCCGCGCGCGCCACGTCCCGGTCGGTGGCCGGGTGCACGGTCAGCACGCACCGCTCGGCGGTGCTCAGCGGGTCGACGCCGCAGACCCGCTCGGCGGGCAACCGGGCCGACAGGGCCGCCGAGGCCGCGCTGTGGCCGTAGGGCGTGACCAGCGCGATCGCCGACTCGCCGGGTTCCTCGCCGCGGTCGACGGGCACGCCCGCCGCGGCCAGCGAGTCCAGCAGCGCGGTGTCGTCGCACCACACCGGCCGGTCGGTGAGCTGCGGCGCGGCCGGTTCGGGACGTTCCCGCTTGACGCCGTCCTCGTAGCGGTAGAACCCCTCCCCCGTCTTGCGCCCGAGCAGTCCGGCCTCCAGCCGGGACCGGGTGATCGGCGAGGGCCGCAGCCTGGGGTCGCCGTAGTAGCCGGCGAAGATGCTCTCCATCGCCGGGTGGGTCACGTCCAGCGCCGTGAGGTCCATCAGCTCGAACGGGCCCATCCGGAGGCCGAGCACGTCGCGGGCGATGCGGTCGACGTCCTCGGGAGCGGCCAGGTCCTCGGCCAGGATCTGCAGCGACTCGGTGATCAGCCCGCGCCCGGCGTGGTTGACCAGGAAGCCCGGTGTGTCGGTGGCGCGCACCGGCGTGTGGCCGAGCCTGCGGACCAGCGCGGTCAGCACCTCCGGCAGCTCCGGGGCCGTGCGCGCGCCGGGAATCACCTCGACCAGCCGCATCAGCGGCACCGGGTTGAAGAAGTGCAGGCCCGCCAGGCGGCTCGGGTCGCGCAGGGCGGTGGCGATCGAGGTGACCTGCAGCGAGCTGGTGTTGGTGGCGAACACGACGTGCTGCGGGACGGCGCTCTCCAGCGCCGCGAACAGCTCCCGCTTGGTCGGCAGGTCCTCGCGGACGGCTTCGACGACCAGGTCGCAGTCGGCGGGGGCCAGCGGGTCGGCGAGCGGCACGAGCCTGCCGGTGGCGGCCTCGGCCTGCTCGGCGCTCATCCGGCCCTTGCCGACGAGCTTGTCGTACATCCGCCCGATCTCGGTGACGGCCGAGCTCACGGCCTCGGGGCGCGCGTCGGCGAGCTGCACCGCGATGCCGGCGGCCGCGCAGATCTGGGCGATGCCGCGCCCCATCACGCCGGTGCCGATCACTCGCACGGTGCTCACGCGCTCCGCCCACTCGCCCGGCAGCATGATCGACTCCTTCGTTGGCGACACCGGTTCCTATCAGCTTCCCACGCCCCCGCCGAGAGCGTCCAATACCGAATTGCGACCCCGGTGAGACAGGACGCGACTTAATCCGCGCTGCTTACGATCGGGCTCCGCGCTGTGCTACCAACGACAGGACGACGCCGGAAACGGCTGCGTGCCAACGTGAAGGAGCGAGCCATGCGCGAAGCGGTGATCTGCGAGCCGCTGCGGACCCCGATCGGCCGGTTCGGCGGGGTGTTCAAGACGGTGTCGGCGGTCGAGCTCGCCGCCACCGCGATCCGGGGTCTGCTGGAGCGCACGGGCCTGCCCGGGGAGGCGATCGACGAGGTCATCCTCGGCCACTGCTACCCCACCTCGGACGCTCCGGCGATCGGCCGGGTCGCCGCGCTCGACGCCGGGCTGCCGGTGGAGGTCGGCGGCACCCAGATCGACCGCCGCTGCGGCTCCGGCCTGCAGGCCGTCGTCGACGCCGCGATGCAGGTGCAGACCGGGGTCAGCGACGTGGTCCTGGCCGGGGGCGCGGAGGCGATGAGCAGCGCGCCGTTCTACACCACCGAGGCCCGCTGGGGCATTCGCGGCAGCGGCCTGGAGCTGCACGACTCGCTGGCTCGCGGCCGCACCACCGCAGGCGGCAAGAACCACCCGGTGCCGGGCGGGATGCTGGAGACCGCCGAGAACCTGCGCCGCGAGTACGGCATCCCGCGCGAGGAGCAGGACGAGCTCGCGGTGCGCTCGCAGCAGCGCGCGGACGAGGCCAAGCGGGCCGGGCGCTTCGACGACGAGCTGGTGCCGGTGACGGTGCGGTCCCGCAAGGGCGACGTCGTGGTCGACGCCGACGAGCACCCGCGCCCGGACACCACCCTGGAGCAGCTGGCCTCGCTCAAGCCGGTGCTGGGCAAGAACGACCCGGAGGCCACGGTGACCGCGGGCAACGCCAGCGGCCAGAACGACGCGGCCGCGATCTGCGTGGTCACCACCCCGGAGCGGGCCGCCGAGCTGGGGCTGCGCCCGCTGGTGAAGCTCGTGTCGTGGGCGCGCGCGGGCGTGCCGCCGCGCACGATGGGCATCGGTCCGGTGCCGGCCACGGCCAAGGCGCTGCAGCGCGCCGGGATCGGTCTGGCCGATGTGGACCTGATCGAGCTCAACGAGGCCTTCGCCGCGCAGGTGCTGGCCTGCACCCGCGAGTGGGAGTTCAAGCCCTCGGACTTCGACCGCCTCAACGTCAACGGCTCGGGCATCTCGCTGGGCCACCCGGTCGGCGCCACCGGCGGCCGCATCCTGGCGACCCTCTCCCGAGAGATGCACCGCCGCAACGCCCGCTACGGCCTCGAAACCATGTGCATCGGAGGAGGCCAAGGCCTAGCAGCGATCTTCGAACGCATCTAAAACCGCCAGAAAACCGGCGAAGCCGCACCGCCGAGCACAGCGACCACCAACAGTCCACATTAGGCTTGGTGGCGTTCTCTGCGATCTGTTTCGAGGAGCTGTTCATGGCGATCGCCACCGCTGACAAGGTCGACCGCGACGCGCTGCTGGAGTTCCTGCGGCCGAGGCACAAGGGCGTCCTGGTCACCACCCGGGCCGACGGGCGGCCGCAGATGTCGCCGCTGACCTGCGGTGTGGACACCGAGGGCCGGCTGGTCATCTCCACCTACCCGGAGCGGGCGAAGACGCGGAACCTGCGGCGCAATCCGCAGGCGTCGGTCTGCGTGGTCTCCGACGAGTGGAACGGCCCGTGGGTGCAGGTCGACGGCACCGCTGAGGTGCTGGACATGCCCGATGCGCTGGAGGGGCTCGTCGAGTACTTCCGCTGCATCTCCGGTGAGCACCCGGACTGGGACGAGTACCGGGAGGCGATGGTCCGCCAGGACAAGTCGCTGATCCGGATCACCATCGAGCGCTGGGGCCCGATCGCGACCGGCGGTTTCCCGGCTCGCCTGGCCCAGGACTGAAACCCGGCCGCAGCGTCTGGGACGCCCCGGTCTCGCGCGGGCCGGGGCGTCAGCTCGTCCGGGTCCGGACGTTGAAGGCGCGGGAGAAGCGCGCGCTGCGCAGGAACAGCGAGATCAGCAGCAACCACCCGAATCCGATGCCGAGGGTGATGCGCTGGTAGAGGCCCGCGTAGGGCTGGAAGTCGGGCATTCCGCCGAAGCCGAGCGCGGCGAGCACGAACCCGGCGAGGAACGCCACGGCGGTGAGGAAGCAGTAGCCTGCCCACCACGGGTGCTCGGTGGCCCAGAACAGGCGGCCGAGCATCCAGCTCGCGGCGGGCAGCCCGAGGAAGACCCCCGCGGAGAACAGCTGGTGGAGCACGCCGGTCGCGGTGGTCACCTCCTCGGCGCCGGGCGGGTAGCCGTTGATCGGGTCGGTGGTGAAGAAGCCCGCGCCGATGAGCCCGACGCCGACCGCGATCACCAGGCCGGGGATCCACCAGTCGCCGCCTAATCGCAGCAGCACCGAGCGCACCCCGAAGGCGAAGCTGGTGACCAGGACACCGCTGATGCAGAAGTTCACCGCCTGCGTCCAGCCGAACGAACCGATGGACAGCGAACTCACCGGGTGGCGCAGCGGGTCGTACCCGGCCCGCACCGAACCGATGATCAGGAACGCCGCCACGAACAGCACCGCGCCCGCGGTCCCGCAGCGGAGCAGCGTCCGTTCATCCCGAGCCTGCAACATGCGCGGCAGCCTAGCCGCTGGTGCCACCGGCCGATGTCACGGTCGTCACCAGCGTCACGTCCCGGCTCAGCCGCGTCCGAGCCTGCGCACGGCCGCGCTGCCGCCGATGAGCAGCACCAGTCCGGCCAGCGCCCAGCGGCGCTTCTCCTGGGTGGTGTGCCCGGTTTCGTCCGAGTCGGGCTCTTCGCTGGGCGTGGGCGAGGCGGTCTCCGGCGTCTCGCTCGGCGGCGGAGCCTCCGGTGGTGGCGATGCCTGGCTCGGCGTCGGCCGGGCCGGTGATGGCCGCGTCGTCGAGGGCGGCGTCGTCGAGGGCGGGGGCGTCTCCGCACTCGGAGTCGGGGGCGGCGGTGGCTCCTCCGAGCTCGTCGGAGGCGGCGGGACGGGTGGTGGTTCCGGGGGTGCCGGCGACGGGGGTCGTCGCAGGCACCCGGCGGCGTCCGAACTGGACGTTCCCGGCAGTTCGGCCAGTTTCACGACCTTCCCTCCCTCGCCGATGCGGTAGGCGCCGCCGCTGCGGTTGCCGGTGACGTAGAGGGCTCCGTCCCGGCCGATCACCACCGACCCGTAGCTGTCGGGCAGCAGGTCCGGCAGCCAGGAGACCGGTTCGACGACCCCGGTGCCCGGGTCCAGCCGCACGACGGCCGGGATTCCGGTGTAGGTCTGGGCGACGCCGTAGAGCAGTCCGTCCGGGCCGACGTCGACGTCGTCGACCGAGAACGGGCCGTGCCGTCGTTCCAGGGCGATCGAGCGCAGCACGCGCCGGAACGTCCGGCTGTCCCGGTCGACGTCCACTGTGTACAGACGGTCGTCCTCCAGGACGTACCAGCGGTCGCCGCGGATCGCGCCGGCCTCGGGGTGGCCGATCGGGTTCCACGGGGTGTCGCCGCGCCCGGCCACCACGGGACCGAGGTCCAGCGGTGGGTCGGACGGGCGCAGCGCCACCACGTGCCCGCCGTCGGCGAACCCCTCGGCGATGCCGTAGGCCCAGCCCTGCGAGCGCGCGTACCCGAGGGCGTTCATCCGGTACGGCAGCTCCCCCACCCGCACGTCGGTGAAGTCCGGCAGCCGCACCCGGTGCAGCACCGAGGTCGCACCGCTGGTGCGGATCTGCAGCGCTTCGCAGGTCGGCGCGGCCTCGGCAACCGCGGGCGCTGCGGGCAGCGCCAGGAGCGACGCCAGCGCGGCGCCGGCTAGCCCCGCCCCAAGCGGTCGAGCGCCCACTGGAAGGCCTCCGGTTCGATTCGGGACCCGCCGCTGAACGGGTTCTGCAACTGAAAGATCGCGAACAGCAGCAGCGCCAGCGCACCGGCCAGGGTGGACACCAGCACGATGTGCGGGAAGGAGCGGGTGCCGCCGAAGAGGTTCGGCAGCAGCACGCACACCAGGCTGCCGACGACGAGCACGAACCACACCACCGCCACCACCCCGCGGTCGAAGGCGCGGGTGAGGCGTTCGTGCCGCTCGGTGTAGACCTCGTTGAGCTTGTCGAGGGCCTCGGACTTGCGGTCCTCCTGGAACTCCCCGTCGGCCTCGGCGGCCACCACCGCGGCGCGGATCTTGTCCAGCTCGCCCCAGCCGGGTCCGCCCACCGGGACGCCGCGCTGCATCTGCGGCCACTCGGCGGAGATCACGGTGCCGAGGTAGGACCGGCTCTGCTCCCGGACCTCGGCGGCGGAGTCCGCGGGCAGCGATTCCATCGCCCACGACACCGCGACCAGGTCCTGCGCTTCGGTGTAGGCGCCTTCGCGCGCGTCGGTGACCGCGTCGAACAGGGTCACCAGCACGAACGCCAGGACCACGGCCTGCAGGCCGCTGACGATCGTGAAGACCTGCCTGGCGGCGTCGTTGTTGCTGGGTTCGCCCTCGTCCTGGCCGATCCGGCGCACCAGGTAGCCGATCACCGCCGCGCCGACGGCGGCACCGAGCACCCAGAGGGTGCCGGTGAGGACCAGGCTCATTCCGCGACCCCGGCCGGCGACCCGTGCGCGTTGTTGTCCGGCGCGGTCTCCGGCGCTCGGGGAACGGGCACTCTGTGCACCTCGGGTTCGAGCAGATCACCGACCTCGCAGCCGAGGACGCGGCAGATGACGTCGAGGTCTTCGAGCTTCAGGCTGGCCGGGGTCTTCGACCACAGCCCGGACATCTTCCCGGCGGAGATCACCAGCCCGTGCTCGGCGAACCGCCGCTGCAGGTCGGTGGCCTTCCATATACCCCGCTGAGCCGCGACCAGCCTCAGGTTCCACTTCACGCGAAATCGCCTCCTGGAGAGAACAACGGACCGGTTCGCCGATTCCGATAGGTCTTCAACCATCCCGATCGATTCGGGGAAAGACCCGGCCGAACCACTGACCGAACAATACGCCGGAGATCCGTCAGAAATGGATAACCCGATTCGTGGAATTCGAGTTCACATCTCCGTCGCTCCAATGGAGCAGCGAAACCGTAGAGCCGTCCTGCAACAAGCCCAACAATGCTCACGACGACGGCATCCGCCGACAAAGCCCGACAAGCGCCCCATCTATTCGACGCACCCCGCCGAGCACAAGGGTGCTATCAGGTGATCATGGAGCTACGCTCCGCTGACCACCGACTATGGAACCGGTCAGCACTTTCGGGTGACTGTACGGCCGGATGGGCCGGTGCTAGCGTTCCGTTCGTGAGCAACGCCAACGTCGCCGTTGCCGCGCACGAACTATTCCTCCTCATCTCCCTCTAATTCCTCGACGACAATCGTCGATTCGACCTCTCCTGCCCTTCTTCGAGTTCCCCGCTCGTCGATTTGTCAGCACAATGATTGGTGGTATTTCTGTCGTGACTGCGACCGATCCGACCAACCCCGTCGACACCGAATCCCCGCAGCTGAGCCTGAGCACGGCCGCGGCGCGGAACCTGGCGACCACGACCAAGTCGGTTCCGCAGATGCAGGGCATCACCTCCCGATGGCTGCTGCGGATGCTGCCGTGGGTGCAGGCCGCGGGCGGCGTCTACCGGGTGAACCGGCGGTTGAGCTACACGCTCGGAGACGGCCGGATCACCTTCAGCAACACCGGCGCCGACGTCCGCGTGATCCCCCAGGAGCTGCAGGAACTGCCGCTGCTGCGCGGTTTCGACGACGAGACGGCGCTGCGCGCGCTGGCCGACCGCTTCGTGCAGCGCCAGTACGAGCCGGGCCAGGTCATCGCCAGCTCCGGGGATCCGGCCGAGGAAGTCGTCCTGATCGCCCACGGCAAGGTCAACAAGATCGGCACCGGCGAGTACGGCGACCAGACGGTGCTGGAGGTGCTCGCCGACGGCCAGTACTTCGGCGCGCAGGTGCTGGCCGGTGAGGCCGGCGAGTGGGACGCCAGCTACAAGGCGGTCACCCCCTGCACCGTGCTCTCCCTCGCGCAGCGGACCTTCCAGGAGCTCAACGGTTCCTCGGAGTCGTTGCGCGCGCACGTGCGGGAGGCGCTGGCCGGACCGGGCCGGCCGCACAACCCGCACGGCGAGGCCGACATCGACATCGCCTCCGGCCACTCCGGCGAGCCGTCGCTGACCGGCACGTTCGTCGACTACGAGCTCTCGCCGCGGGAGTACGAGCTCAGCGTCGCCCAGACCGTGCTGCGGGTGCACAGCCGGGTCGCCGACCTCTACAACCAGCCGATGAACCAGACCGAGCAGCAGCTCCGGCTGACCATCGAGGCGCTGCGCGAGCGGCAGGAGGAGGAGCTGGTCAACAACCGCGACTTCGGCCTGCTGCACAACGCCGACCTGCGCCAGCGCATCCCCACCCGCACCGGTCCGCCGACCCCCGACGACATGGACGAGTTGCTGACGCTGGTGTGGAAGGAGCCGGGCTGCTTCCTGGCGCACCCGCGGAGCATCGCGGCGTTCGGCCGGGAGTGCAGCAAGCGCGGGCTGTACCCGCAGAGCATCGACCTCGGCGGGCACCAGGTGCCGGCGTGGCGGGGCGTGCCGATCCTGCCCTGCGACAAGCTGCACGTCAGCGACAAGCGCACCAGCTCGATCATGCTGATGCGCCTGGGCGAGCAGAACCAGGGCGTGGTCGGCCTGCACCAAACCGGCCTGCCCGACGAGTACCGGCCCGGGCTGTCGGTCCGCTTCATGGGCATCAACGACCAGGCCGTCATCTCCTACCTGGTCAGCACCTACTACTCGGCCGCGGTGATGGTCTTCGACGCGCTCGGCGTGCTCGAGCACGTCGAAGTGGGCCGCGAGAACTGAGCAGGCGGGCCGGTCGCTGCGACAGGCCCGCTCCTCTTCCCGACGCGAGGAGTTGAACCACCTTGACCGCGACCGAACAAGCGGCTCTGAGCCTGGGCACCGAGGCTGCGCGCAAGCTCTCCACCACCACCAAGACGCAGCCGCAGATGCAGGGCAGGACCCCGCGATGGTTGTCCGGGATGCTTCCCTGGGTCGACGTCGACGCGGGCACCTACCGGGTCAACCGGCGGCTGACCTACGCCTCCGGTAACGGCCGGATCAGCTTCACCAACACCGGCGACACCGTGCACGTCATCCCCCGCGAGCTCACCGAACTGCCGCTGCTGCGCGGTTTCGACGACGACTCGGCGCTCGGCGCGCTCGCCGACCGGTTCGTGCAGCGGCACTACGAGCCGGGCCAGCTGCTGTCGGTGGCCGGCGAACCCGCGACCGAAGTCGTGCTCGTGGCGCACGGCAAGGTCGACAAGATCCGCAGCGGCGAGTACGGCGAGGACACCGTCACCGACACCCTCGCCGGGGGCGCGTTCTTCGGTTCGCAGGTGCTGGCCACCGCCCAGTCCACGTGGGACAGCACCTACCGGGCGGTGACGCCGTGCATCGTCCTGACGCTGGATCGCGCCGCGCTGCACGAGGTCACGCGGCAGTTCGACGAGCTGCGCGCGCACGTGGCCGCCGAGTACGCCTCCCCCACGCCGGCGACGAACAAGCGCGGTGAGGCCGACATCGCCCTGGCCTCAGGGCATTCCGGCGAGGTCGTGCTGCCCGGCACGTTCGTCGATTACGAGCTCGCACCCCGCGAGTACGAGCTCAACGTCGCCCAGACCGTGCTGCGGGTGCACAGCCGCGTGGCCGACCTCTACAACCAGCCGATGAACCAGACCGAGCAGCAGCTCCGCCTGACCATCGAGGCGCTGAAGGAACGGCAGGAGCACGAGCTGCTCAACAACCGCGACTTCGGCCTGCTGCACAACGCCGACCTCCAGCAGCGGGTGCACACCCGAACCGGCCCGCCCACCCCCGAGGACCTCGACGAGCTGCTGTCGCGGCGGCGCAAGTCGCGGTTCTTCCTCGCCCACCCGCGCACCATCGCCGCGTTCGGCCGGGAGTGCACCAAGCGCGGCATCTACCCGCAGACCACCGAGGTGCGGGGGCAGGCGGTACAGGCGTGGCGCGGCGTGCCGATCCTGCCCAGCGACAAGATCCCGATCAGCGGCAAGGGCACCACCTCGATCCTGTGCATGCGCACCGGCGAGGACGACCACGGCGTGGTCGGGCTGCGCCAGTCCGGGATCGCCGAGGAGCACGAGCCGGGGATCTCGGTGCGCTTCACCGGGATCAACGATCAGGCGGTGCTGTCGTACCTGGTCAGCGCCTACTTCTCGGCCGCCGTACTGGTCCCGGACGCGCTCGGCGTCCTGGAGAACGTCGAAATCACCCGCTGAGCGAAGGGAGTGCGGAGATGACCGCGATGCAGCAGGACGCGAACCGGGCCGGTCAGGCCTTCGAGGCGCTGACCAGCAGCCGGACCATGGTCGAGCCGGCGCTGCGGGCGGCGGTGGACCGACTCCCGGACCGGATGCGCGACGTCGCCGGCTACCACCTGGGCTGGCTCGACGAGCGCGGCGATCCGGTGCGGGCCGACCGGGGCAAGGCGATGCGCCCGGCGATGGTGCTGCTCAGCGCTTCGGCGGTGGGCGGTGATCCGGCCAAGGCGGTGCCGGCGGCGGTGGCGGTGGAGCTGGCGCACAACTTCTCGCTGCTGCACGACGACGTGGTGGACGGCGACGTCACGCGGCGGCACCGGCCCACGGCCTGGACGGTGTTCGGCAACGCGACGGCGATCCTGGCCGGGGACGCGCTGCTGTCGCTGGCCTCCGACGTGCTGGCCTCCTCGCAGCACCCGGAATCGGCCAGTGCGGTGCGGATGCTCAGCAGCGCGGTGCTCGGGCTCATCGACGGGCAGAACGCGGACCTGGAGTTCGAGACCCGCGCGGACGTGGGCGTCGCCGAGTGCCAGCGGATGGCGCGCGACAAGACCGGTGCGCTGCTGGGCTGCGCGTGCGCGCTCGGCGCGCTCTACGGCGGCGGGACGCCGGAGCAGATCACCCGGCTGCGCAGCTTCGGCGAGCGGCTGGGCTTGGCGTTCCAGCACGTCGACGACCTGCTGGGGATCTGGGGCGATCCGGCGATGACGGGCAAGCCGGTGTTCTCCGACCTGCGGACCCGCAAGAAGACGCTGCCGGTGGTCTCGGCCCTGACCTCGGGCACCAGCGCGGGGCAGCGGCTGGCCGCGCTGTACTACCGGGAGCAGCCGTTGATCAGCGGCGAGCTGGCCCAGGCCGCGGAGCTGGTGACGCTGGCCGGCGGGAAGGCCTGGAGCCAGGCCCAGGCCGACGAGCTGCTGGCCTCGGCGCTGTCGGAGCTCCGCAAGACCGAACCGGACGAGGAGGCGGCCGCGGGCCTGACCGCGCTCGCCCACCTGGTGGCCCGCCGGGACCACTGATCCCGGCGGTCCGGGATGACGGCTCCGGTCCCGCCGCCCCTCGTAGGCCGGAGCCGTCCCCGGACGATCAGTCGCGGTGGTGGCGGGCGAACAGGCCGATGACGCCCGCCGCCACCGCGGAGATGACGAACGAGGTCAGCGCCGCGCTCATCCAGGTCGGCACGGTGAACCCGGCGGCCTCGCGGGCGCTGGTCCACATCGCCGTCCACCAGCCGAGCTCGCCGGGGTTGATCAGCTGGAACGTCGCGAAGCCCAGCAGCCAGGCCACGAGCATCCCCCAGCGCGACGGCGCCTCGGCGGAGACGTCCCACTCGCGGTGGCGGGCGTTGTGGAAGTAGTCCACGGCCAGCACGCCGAACATCGGCACGAACACCGAGCCGATCAGCAGCAGGAAGTTGGAGAACTGCTCGATGTCCATGGTCAGCGCCGCCAGCGTGCTGATCGCGCCGACGATCAGGCTCAGCACGCGGCGATCGGTGCTGGGGCGCAGGTTTTGGATGGACACCGCGGTGGAGTAGGTGTCGGCGAAGGACTGGTCGACCTCGCGCAGCACCAGCACCGCGAAGAACAGCACGCCCAGCGGCGCGGCCAGCAGCGGGTCGAAGGCCTTGTCGCCGTCGAAGCCGACCAGCGCCAGGCCGAGCAGTCCCAGCAGGTAGCAGGCGATCTGGGTGATGGAGTAGCCGACGGTCGCGGCGGTGAAGGCGCCGCCCGCGGTGCGGGAGTGCCGCGAGTAGTCCGAGGCCACCGGCAGCCAGGACACGGCCACGGCCAGCGCGGCGTCCGCCCCGGGCCAGAAGCCCTCCCAGGATCCCTCGTGCATCGGCGGCAGCGGTTCCCGCAGCAGCTGCACGAAGAAGTAGACCATCGCGATGAGCACGGCGATGCTCACGTAGCGGCGCAGCAGGCGCAGCGCGCCGAGCGGGCGCAGCGTGAGCGCGGTGGTGATCACACCGGCGATGAGCACGTACAGCCACCGCGGGCCGCCGCCGAACAGGGCCTCGGCGCCCTGGGCGATCACCAGCAGCTCGAAGGTGCCCCAGCCGACCAGCTGCAGGATGTTGAGCACGGTCGGCACGTAGGACAGCCGGGTTCCGAACAGGCCGCGCAGCAGCATCATCGCGGGGGCGCCGGTGCGCGCGCCCGGGATGGCGGCGATGCCGACCATGATGCTGCCGAGCACGGTGCCGACGACGGTCGCGGTGACCGCCGCGGCGAACGACAGCTGCGGCACCCCGGCCGGTGCGAGCACGGCGAGCGCGCCGCTGAAGCCGAGCAGGCTCACGCCGAGGTTGCCCCAGAACGCGCCCTGGTCGAGCACTCCCAGCGTTTTCGGCGCCGGTTCGTCGAGGGTGTTGGGGACTTCGGACCGCGCGACGTCATGCGTCATCGACAGCTCCCTACGCCGGCATTATCCGGACAGGTTCTGCGGTCGGTGGCGCGTGGTCTGCCACCCTCTCAGCCCGGTCCGCCCGAGCTCCCGCGTGGATAAGTCGCGCAGACCCTACCTGATCGGGTGAGGCGCTGTCAGTCAGCGCCGCCGGTTGCCGAACAGTCCCCGGGTGACCTCGCGGCCCACGGCGCTGGCGGCGGAGCGGAAGAAGGAGCGCACGGCGGGGTTCTCCATCGCCTTCTGGAACATCCCGGCCTCCTCGCGCTCGCGCTGCTCCGGCACCTCCCCCTCCGGTGCGGCGGCTCCCTCCGGCGGGGAGGCGGGCTCGGCGACCTTCTGCGCGAGCTTCTCGTAGGCGGACTCGCGGTCGATGGTCTCGGCGTACTTGGCGTGCAGGTCCGAGGACCGCGCGGCCTCGCGCACGGCGTCCTCGCCGATGCTGCCCATGAGCGAGCGCGGTGGCCGCAGCCGGGTCCAGGCCACCGGCGTCGGCGCGCCGGTCTCCGACAGCACGGTCACGATGGCCTCGCCGATGCCGAGCGTGGTCAGCGCCTGGTCGAGCTGGTAGTGCTCGGTGGTCGGGTAGGTCTTGACGGCGCGCGCCAACGCCTTCTGGTCCTCGGGGGTGAAGGCGCGGATGGCGTGCTGCACGCGGGCGCCGAGCTGCGAC
Source organism: Saccharopolyspora flava (assembly GCF_900116135.1). Taxonomy (GTDB): domain Bacteria; phylum Actinomycetota; class Actinomycetes; order Mycobacteriales; family Pseudonocardiaceae; genus Saccharopolyspora; species Saccharopolyspora flava. The sequence continues at coordinate 85,143 of NZ_FOZX01000013.1, read as the reverse complement.
AGCACCGGGTTGGGCAGGTCGGTGGGCAGCTGGGTGCAGAAGAACACGCCGACGCCCTTGGAGCGGATGAGCTTCACGGTCTGCTCGATGCGGTCCAAGAACGCCTTGGAGGCGTCGTTGAACAGCAGGTGCGCCTCGTCGAAGAAGAACACCAGCTTGGGCCGGTCCAGGTCGCCGGCTTCGGGCAGCTCCTCGAACAGCTCGGCCAGCAGCCACATCAGGAAGGTGGAGAACAGCACCGGGTTGGCCTGCACGTCGTCGAGCTCGAGGAGGTTGACCACGCCCTTGCCCTCGACCTGGCGCAGCAGATCGGCCACGTCGAGCTCGGGTTCGCCGAAGAACTCGTCGCCGCCCTGGGCCTCCAGGTTCGCCAGCGCGCGCAGGATCACCCCGGCGCTGGCGGCCGAGACACCGCCGATGCCCTTGAGGTCCTCCTTGCCCTCGTCGCTGGTCAGGTACTGGATGACCGAGCGCAGGTCCTTGGTGTCCAGCAGCGCCAGGCCGCGCTGGTCGGCCCAGTGGAAGATCAGCCCGAGGGTGGATTCCTGGGTGGCGTTGAGCCCGAGCACCTTCGACAGCAGCAGCGGCCCGAAGCTGGTGATCGAGGCGCGGATCGGCACGCCGCGTCCGCTGGTGCCCAGCGACAGGAACTGCGTCGGGTAGGACGAGGCCTGCCAGTCGTCGCCGACGTCCTGGGCACGGGCGGAGAGCTTGTCGCCACCCTCCCCCGGCCGCGCCAGGCCGGACAGGTCGCCCTTGACGTCGGCGAGCACGACCGGCACCCCGGCCTCGGAGAGCTGCTCGGCCAGCAGCTGGAGGGTCTTGGTCTTGCCGGTGCCGGTGGCCCCGGCGACCAGACCGTGCCGGTTGAGGGTGGCCAGCGGGATCCGCACGGCCGCCCCGGCGTCGGCCTCGTTGTCGATGACGACCGCGCCGAGCTCGACGGCGGCACCGCCGGTGTCGTACCCGGACGCGATCTGCTGGGCAGCGCTGTTGTCGGTCACCGCAGTCTCCTCCCCGTTGGCACCTTCCCCTCGGAAGGTAGGTCGGTCGGGCCGCCCTCCCCGGGAGAGCCACTCGGTCGGGGGACATGTCGGCGAGTCCGGCACTAGCACCCCGAACGGGACCTCAACAGGCCGGTTGACCACCGGAAAGATCTCCTTCGCGAGCATGGGACGCGTCGCCCGTTGGAGTTAGAGTCTGGTCAGACCGCCTGGTGTCACCGCGTGCGTGAGGAGTGAGGTCGTGACCGGTTTGGAGCGTCTGCGGGCTCGTGTCGGCACCGAGGAGGCCCTGGTCGTGGCGTTCTCCGGCGGTGTGGACTCGGCGTTGCTGGCCGTGGTGGCGCACCAGGTGCTGGGCCCGAAGATGCTCGCGGTGACCGCCGTGTCACCGAGCCTGGCCACCGAGGAGCGCAAGCAGGCGAAGCGGTTCGCGCGCGAGCACGGCTTCGCCCACGTCGAGGTCTGCACCGACGAGGCCGACCGCCCGGAGTACGCCGCCAACGACGGAAACCGCTGCTACCACTGCAAGTCCGCGCTGTTCGACGCGCTGGAGCCGCTGGCGGCGACGCTGGGCGCGCGCATCGCGCTGGGCACCAACGTGGACGATCTGGGCGATCACCGGCCGGGCCAGCGGGCGGCGGCGCAGCGGGGCGCGGTCGCGCCGATGGTCGACGCGGGCCTGACCAAGGACGAGGTGCGCGAGGCGAGCGCCGCGCTGGGACTGTCCACTGCGGACAAACCAGCGGCGGCGTGCCTGGCCTCTCGCGTCGCCTACGGCGATCCGGTGACCCCGGAGGTGCTGGCGCGGATCGAGCGCGCCGAGGCCGCGGTGCACGCCCTGGGATTCCCGGTGTGCCGGGTCCGCGCGCACGGGCAGGGCACCGTGGCGCGCCTGGAGGTCCCGGCCGAGGACATCGACCGCGCGGCGGCGCACCACGCCGAGATCGACGCCGCGGGCCGGGACGCCGGTTTCGACTTCTGCGCGCTGGACATGGCGGGCTTCTCCAGCGGCCGGATGAACGTGCTGCTGCCGCTGCTGCCCACCCGGACCGCGTCATGACGGGCTTCACCGACCTCGGCTACGCCCGCGTCGACACCGACCGCGAGTCCCGGCAGGGCCTGCCCGAGGTGGTCTACGGCCCGGGCAAGCGTCCCGAGGAGATCACCGGGATCGTCACCGAACTGCTGGCGCGCGGCACCGGGCCGGTCCTGGTCACCCGGGTCGACCCGGAGGTCGCGGAGCGGGTGCGGGTGCCGGGCGGCGACTACGACGAGACGGCCAGGCTGCTGGTCTGGCGCCCCGCCGCCGATCGCGGTTTCCGGGTGTGCGTGGCAACCGCGGGCACCTCGGACTGGCCGGTCGCAGCCGAGGCGGAGGCGGTCGCGTCGGCGATCGGCCTGCGCACGCGCGTGATCCGCGACGTCGGCGTGGCCGGCATCCACCGGCTGATGGCGGTGCGCGAGGACCTGCGCGAGGCGGACGCGGTGATCGTGGTCGCGGGCATGGAGGGCGCGCTGGCCAGCGCCGTCGGCGGGCTGGTGTCGTGCCCGGTGATCGCGGTGCCGACCTCCACCGGCTACGGCGCCTCGCTGGAGGGCGTGACGGCGCTGCTGGCGATGCTGACCTCGTGCGCGGCCGGGCTGACGGTGGTCAACATCGACTCGGGTTTCTCCGCCGCGATGGCCGCGCACCGACTGGCCGCGGTGGCGCGGCGATGATCCTCTGGCTCAACCCGGCGACCGGCCTGTCCGGCGACATGCTGCTGGGCGCCCTGCTCGGCCTCGGCGCCCGGCTGGAGGCGGTGCGCTCGGCGATCGAGGCCACCGGCCTGACCGGCTGGTCGCTGACGGCCGAGCAGGTGCGGGTCGACGGGATCGCCGCGACCAGGGCCGTGGTGACCGCCGAGGACGACGCACCGGAGCGCCACGCCGCCGAACTCCTCGACCTGGCCTCCCGAGCGCACCCGGAACCCGTTGCCGCCCTGGCGGTTTCGGCGATCCGGGCGATCGCGGAGGCGGAAGGGGCGCTGCACGACCGGGACCCCGCCGAGGTGCACCTGCACGAGGTCGGCGGGCTCGACACCGTCGTGGACACCGTCGGCGTGGCCGCGGCCCTGCACGACCTGGCGATCACCGAGGTGCGCTCGGCCCCGATCGCGCTGGGATCCGGGACCGTGACCTGCGCGCACGGCGTGCTTCCCGCCCCCGCTCCCGCGACGCTGCGGCTGCTGGAGGGCGCGGCCGTGGTCGGCGCCGACCTGCCCGGTGAGACCGTGACCCCGACGGGTGCGGCGCTGGTCTCGGCGATGGGCGCGCGGTTCACCCCTCCCCCGGCGATGACGCTGGGCGCCACCGCCTACGGCGCGGGCACCAAGCGGTTCCCGCAGCGCCCCAACGTGCTCTCGGCCTCGCTGGGCTCTCCGTCGCCGGCGACACCGGGCGCGGAGGTGGAGACGATGGTCGTGGTGGAGTGCACCGTCGACGACGTCACCGGCGAGGTCCTCGGACATCTCGTGCAGCGACTGCTGGAGTCCGGCGCCGCCGACGCGTGGACCAGCCCGGTGACGATGAAAAAGTCCCGCCCCGCCCAGGTCGTGCACGTGCTGTGCGCGCCGGACCGGGAAGCGGCGCTGAGCGAGATCGTGCTGACCGAGACCGGCGCGCTCGGCGTGCGCCGCCACGAGGTCCGGCGCACGGCGCTGCCCCGCCGCACCACGACCGTGGAGGTGCGCGGGCACGCGATCCGCGTCAAGCACGGCCCGCACCGGTCCAAGCCCGAGCACGACGACGTCGTGGCCGCCGCCAGCGCGCTCGGCCTGCCGCTGCGCACCGTCGCCGAGATGGCCCTGCACGCCGCGCACGAGTAGACCCGGCGGCGGGTTCAGCGCAGGTCGCTCCACGGGTCGGGCTTGCGGGCGAGCCTGCGGGCGAGGTTGGTCAGGCCGTAGGACCGCGGGTGGACGCGGCCGAGCTCGTCGAGGTCGATCGGGGTGGCCGCGGGAGCTCCGGGGCGGGCGCGCAGCGAGTAGGGCGCGATCATCGTCTGGCCGTAGGCGTTCCGGTTGACGTCGAGAAAGATCCGGTCGCCGCGCTTGTTCTTGCGCTGCTCGGTGGTGAGCCGGTCGGGTTCGTCGCGGGCCGCGCGGTCGGCGATCTCGCGGATCCACCCGCGCACCTCCTCGAAGTCGCGGCTGCCGTCCAGGGGTGCGGCGACGTGAAATCCCTTGCCGCCGGTGGTTTGCACGTGCGGATCGAGACCGTCCTCGGTGAACAGCGCGCACACCGCGCGCACGGTGTGGCGCAGCGTCGCGATCTCGACCTCCTCCGGCGGGTCGATGTCGAGCACCGCGAGCACCGGGCGCTCCAGGTCATCCACTGTGGACAGTGCTGTGTGGATCTCCAGGGCAGCCTGGTCGGCGAGGTGGAGCAAGGTCGCCTCGTCGTCGACGAGCACGTGGTGCACGGGCGGTCCACCGCCGCGCTGCGGGACCTCGGCCCGCGCGATCCACTCCGGGAAGTGACTCGAGGCCTCCTTCTGGAAGAAGCCCTCGGCGTCGATGCCGTCCGGGAACCGGCGCAGCGTCGCGGGTTTGCCCCGCGCGTGCGCGATCAGCGGCCCGGACACCGAGCGGTAGTGGTCGAACACGTCTTGCTTCCGGAAAGAATCTTGCGGGTACAGCACCTTGTCCGGGTTGGACGGCCTCTGGTCGTGACGCGGCATGCTCATGTCGTACCCCGCCGCCGAAACCCCCAATCACCTGGTCGTGAGCGGCGTTCGCAGCACATCGTTAAAACATTCGGGTGGCAACGGGAACCAACGGGCGCTGCATTTGTTCCTATTGGCTGTAAGCGGATTGCGGCGAACGCCGAACAGGAGAACCTCGATGCAGCAGCACGTGCACGCAGAACTCATCGGCGGCCCGGAGGACGGGCGATCGTTCATCATCCCGGCCGTCGACGCGGACTTACCCCTGGGCGAGTTCGCCTTCCCCTCGCCCCGCGACGGGGAGGCGCCGTGCTCGCCCTGCGCCCGCTACAACCGCCACGACCAGCGCCCGGACGGGGTCTGGCGCTACCAGTACGCCGGCGAGCAGAGCGTGACCTCCCGAGAGCGCTGAGCGCGGAACCGCACGCGGACCGCCCCTGGTCGGCCGGGTCGTCGGTGGGGTGTGCCAAGCTGCGGCCATGCGGATCGCCACCTGGAACGTCAACTCGGTCGGGGCGCGGCTGCCCAAGCTGCTGGACTGGCTGGGCACGGCCGAACCGGACGTGCTGTGCCTCCAGGAGCTCAAGTGCGCCGAGGACGCGTTCCCCTACGACGAGGTCGGTGAGCTCGGCTACGAGGCCGCCGCGCACGGCACCGGACGCTGGAACGGCGTCGCCGTGCTCTCCCGGGTGGGCCTGACCGACGTCCGCCACGACCTGCTCGACCAGCCCGGCTTCCAGGCCGACGGCTCCATGTTCGAGACCGCTGAGCCCCGCGCGGTCGCCGCGACCTGCGGCGGGGTTCGCGTCTGGTCGGTCTACGTGCCCAACGGCCGCGAGGTCGGTCACCCGCACTACGACTACAAGCTGCGCTGGCTGGACGCGCTGCGCGCCACCGCCGCCGAGGAGCTCACCGCCGGAACCCCGTGGGCCGTGCTGGGCGACTTCAACATCGCCCCCACCGACGAGGACGTGTGGGACATCGCCGCGTTCGAGGGCTGCACCCACATCACCCCCGAGGAGCGCAAGACGCTGACCGCGCTCACCGAGACCGGCCTCACCGAGGTCTACCCGCGAGCCCTGAAGTACGACGTGCCGTTCACCTACTGGGACTACCGGGCGCTGCGGTTCCCGAAGAACCAGGGGATGCGCATCGACCTGGTCTACGGCAACGAGGACTTCACCGGCGCGGTCACCGACTCCTACGTCGATCGCGAGGCCCGCAAGGGCAAGGGCACCTCCGACCATGCCCCGGTGGTCGTCGACCTCGACCTGGGCTGATCCCGGGGCGACGGTGATCACCTCCGCTCCCCCGGCGCGTCCGGGCGGCTATGTTGCGGGGTGAAGCACCGGCGGGAGGAGCCACGACGTGTCCGATTCGCTCTGCCAGCGCACGGCGACCGAGCTGGCCGCGCTGATCCGCGCCCGGGAGGTCTCGGCGCGCGAGGTGATGCAAGCCCACCTGGACCGGATCGAGCGGCTGAACCCGAAGGTCAACGCGCTGGTCTCGCTCGACCCGGAGGGCGCGCTGGCCGGTGCGGCGGCGGCCGACGAGCGACTGGCCTCGGGCGCGGCGGTCGGGCCGCTGCACGGGCTGCCGATGGCGCACAAGGACACCCACGACACGGCGGGCCTGCGCACCACCTACGGCTCGCCGCTGCTGGCCGACAACGTGCCCGCCCGGGACGAGCTGGTCGTGGAGCGGCTCAAGGCCGCCGGCGCGGTGACGATGGGCAAGACCAACGTGCCGGAGTTCGCGGCCGGTTCGCACACCTTCAACCCGGTGTTCGGCACGACCGCCAACCCCTACGCCCTGGACCGCTCGGCCGGGGGCAGCAGCGGTGGCGCGGCGGTGTCGCTGGCCTGCCGGATGCAGCCGCTGGCCGACGGCAGCGACATGGGCGGATCGCTGCGCAACCCGGCCTCGTTCAACAACGTCGTGGGGCTGCGGCCCGCGCCGGGCCGGGTGCCGACGTGGCCGGACGCCGCGGCGTGGTCGACGCTGTCGGTGCAGGGGCCGATGGCGCGCACGGTCGCCGACGTCGCCCTGATGCTGTCGGTGATCGCCGGGCCCGACGACCGCAGCCCGATCTCGATCGACCAGCCCGGCTCGGTGTTCCGGGAGCCGCTGGACGCCGATCTCCAGGACCTGCGGGTGGCGTTCTCGATGGACCTCGGCGGCGACCTGGTGGTCGATCCGCAGGTCAGGGCGGTGCTGGAACCGGCGGCGCAGGTGCTGGCCAAGCTCGGCGGCGCGGTCGAGGAGGCCTGGCCGGACCTGACCGGCGCCGACGAGGTGTTCCGGACGCTGCGCGCCTGGCAGTTCGAGCTGATGCTGGGCGAGCTCCGCGACGCGCACCCGGACCGGATCAAGCCGAGCCTGCGCGACAACATCGACGTCGGCCGGGCGCTGACCGGCGCCGACGTGGGCCGCGCCGAGCGGCTGCACACCGAGCTCTACCACCGGGTGCGGGAGTTCTTCACCCGCTACGACGTGCTCGCGCTGCCGGTCAGCCAGGTGCCGCCGTTCGACATCGACCTGGAGTTCCCGACCGAGATCGGCGGCGTGACCATGCCGTCGTACCTGGACTGGATGCGCTCGGCGTACTGGATCTCGGCCACCGGCTGCCCGGCGATCTCCGTCCCGGCCGGGTTCACCCCGGAGGGCCTGCCGGTGGGCCTGCAGCTGGTGGGCCCGCACCGGTCCGAGCCGGAGCTGCTGCGCATCGCCCACGCCTTCGAACAGGCCACCCGGCACGCAGAACTCCCGCCGCCGCTCTGAGCGGCACCGGCCCGGTGCGCGCACTCATCGTCCACAGTGGACGACTTCGAGGTGAATTCGCGTGGCTGCCCCGTGGAATCGGACGGTCGGCGTCTTGATTCCGGGGGTGAACACAGGTTTACTCACGGGGTGAACACCAGTTCACCCCGTGAGTGAGGAGTCCGATGAGCGCCGCCGGGTCCGCTTCGTCCGCTACGCGCAGTTCGAAATGGGTCATTCTCGTGCTCGCCTCGTGCGGCATCGCGGTGTCGCTGATGCAGACGCTGGTCGTCCCGCTGCTCCCCGAGTTCCCGCACCTGCTGCACACCACCGCCGCCAACGCCGGCTGGCTGGTCACCGCCCCGCTGGTCGCCGGCGCGGTGTGCGCGCCCGTCACCGGGCGGCTCGGCGACATGTACGGCAAACGGCGGATGCTGCTGGTCTCGCTGGCCACCATGGCGCTGGGCAGCGCCATCGGCGCCCTCAACGACGACTTCACCGCCGTGCTCATCGGGCGCGTGCTGCAGGGCGCGGCGGTCGGCGTGGTACCGCTGGGGATCAGCATCATGCGCGACGAGCTGCCCGAGGACCAGGTCGGTTCCGGGGTGGCGCTGATGAGCGCGACGCTGGGCATCGGCGGCGCGGTCGGCCTGCCGATCACCGGCGTGGTCGCCCAGGAGCTGGACTGGCACTGGCTGTTCGCCGGAGCGATGGTCTTCGCGCTGGTCGAGATCGCGCTCATCCTCAAGGTGGTGCCGGAGTCCTCGCTGCGCACCGGCGGCCGGTTCGACCTCGTCGGCGCGCTGGGCCTGTCGGTGGCCCTGACCTGCCTGCTGCTGGCGATCTCCAAGGGCAACGAGTGGGGCTGGTCGAGCGCTCTCGTGCTGGGCCTGCTCGCCGGGGCCGTGGCGATGCTGCTGCTGTGGGGCGCCTTCGAGCTGCGCACCACCGCGCCGCTGGTGGACCTGCGCGTGTCGGCACGCCCCACGGTGCTGCTGACCAACATCGCCTCGGTGCTGGTGGGCATCGCGATGTTCACCGGCTTCCTGGTCGGTTCCCAGCTGCTGCAGGCACCCGCGGAGACCGGCTACGGCTACGGCATGACGCTGGTGACCGCCGGTCTGGTGCTGCTGCCGATCGGTGCCGCGATGGGGCTGTTCTCGCCGGTCTCGGCCCGGATCTCGCGTCGCTTCGGCCCGCGCACCACGCTCATCCTCGGCTCCTGCGTCCTGCTGGTCGGCAACCTCGGCGCCTCGCTGCTGCACGGGCCGCTGACCCTGGTGGTGCTGAACCTGACCATCAGCTCGATCGGCGGCGCCCTGGCCTACGGCGCGCTGCCCCAGCTGATCATGCGCTCGGTGCCCGAGACCGAGACCGCCGCCGCCAACGCGCTCAACAGCCTCGCCCGGTCGATCGGCACCTCCAGCTGCAGCGCCATCGTGGTCGCGCTGACCACCGGGTCGCTGGTGCGGGTGGCCGGGGCGACCTACCCGTCGATCAGCGCCTACTCGTGGGTGTTCGTGGTGGCCGCCGGCGCCGGTCTGGGCGCGGCGCTGATCGCGGCGGCGACACCGGGACCGGCCCGGTACGAGTCCGTTGCGCCCCGGATGCCCGTTGCGGTGGGAGGCTCGCGCTAGCCTGAAACGCATGCCCAGCACGGGGTCGATCGAGGAGCAGCGCCGCGCCGCGTGCGCGACGCGGGAAACCATCCTGAAGGCGGCCAGGCGCCGGTTCTCGTCCTGCGGCTACGCCGACGTGACGCTGCGCGACATCGCCGCCGACGCCGAGGTCAGCGCCGCGCTGGTGGTGAAGTACTTCGGCAGCAAGGAAGATCTGTTCGCCCAGGCCTCGGGTTTCGAGAACGACGCCGAGCGGCTGCTGGACTGCGAGCTGGAGAACCTCGGGGAGCACCTGGTGCGCACGCTGCTCGACTACCACGAGCGCACCCAGGGCGATCCGCTGGTGCGCGCGATGTTCACCTCGTCCCGCCCGGCGGGTGGCAGCTTCCGGGACAACTTCGAGTCCCAGCTGGTCACCCGCCTGGCCGAACGCCTCACCGGCCCCCGGGCCCGGCTGCGCGCGGAACTGGTCTGCAGCCACCTCATGGGCCTCGGCGCCTCCCGCCTCGTCCTGCGCACCCGGGCGATCACGGCCGAACCCACCGAGGACCTGGTCGCCCTCACAGCCCCGCTCATCCAGAACTGGATCGACAACCCCCTCTGACCCGCAACCCCGGACCCCCGGGTCAAAAACCGCAGGATTCGTCGGGTCGAATCCTGCGGTTTTTGACCGGTCGAATACCGCAGGATTTGACCGGTCGAATCCTGCGGTATTCGTCCTGCGGGGTCAGGCGGAGCGGCCGAGGACCGTGGTGTGCGGGATTCCGTCGAGGGCCTTGGTGAACTGCTCGAGGACGTCGTCCAGGGGGTTGGCGCTGTCCTGGTGGATGGTGAGGCGTCCGTCGGCGAGGGTGAGGTGCTTGTCGAGCAGGAAGAAGCTCTGGACCGCGTGGCGGGCGCCGAGGGAGTGCACGACGGGGCGCAGCGCGTAGTCGATGGCCAGCACGTGGGCGACGCTGCCGCCGGTGGCCAGCGGCAGCACGGCCTTGCCCGCGAACCCGAACTGCGGCAGCAGGTCCAGGAACGACTTCAGCAGGCCGGAGTAGGCGGCCTTGTAGGTCGGCGTCGCCAGCACGATGCCGTCGGCCGCGGCGACCTGGTCCACCGCCGCGGCGATGGCCGGGTCGCTGACGTCGGCGCCGAGCAGCGCCTCGGCCGGCAGGGTGCGCACCCGCAGGTGCTCGGCGCTGCGACCGCTTGCGGTGAGCCGCTGGGCGAGGTGCTCGCCGACCTTCTCGGTCTTCGAGGTGCGCGACGGGCTTCCGGAGATGACCAGAACGGTGGACACGGATTGCTCCCCACTCGATGGTCCACTGTGGACCGCGTTCGGGATCCGCCTGGTGACGGCGTCCTCCCCTGACGATGCGATGCCGTCAGGAACGACAGGCGCCGGTCGTCACGAGCTGGAAGTCGACGTGCCTGCGCCTGGTGAACATCGAAGCGGTCACCGGCTCATCGTCCGGCCGGTGACGTTGCGGTGTCAACGAACGGACCCGCGTTCTCACCTGGCGGACGCGCGGCGCCGAACTTCCCGCCCCGCCCTCTGGTCATCCGGGGGTCCGGGCGACGAAGCTGTCGGGGTACCACGAAGGAGGCAGGAAACCATGTCATCAACCGCGCTGTGGCACCCGTTCGCGGACATGTTCGAGGTCAAGAGCAGCAGCTTCTGCGTCACCAGAGCCGAGGGGATCTGGATCTACGACGATTCCGGACGCCGCTACCTCGACGGGACCGCGAGCCTCTGGTACGCCAACGCCGGGCACGGTCGCACCGAGATCGTCGAGGCCGCCGCGGCGCAGATGCGCGAGCTGGAGTCCTACTTCGTCTTCAACGACTACACCAACCCGCCCGCCGAGGCGCTGGCCGCGCGGCTGGCCGAGCTCGCCCCGATGCCGAACGCCAAGATCTTCCTGACCACCGGCGGTGGCGAGGCGATCGACTCGGCGGCGAAGCTGGCCCGGCAGTACTGGTCGCAGCGCGGGCAGCCGCAGCGCACCCACATCCTCAGCCGCGGCAACGCCTACCACGGCACCAACGGCATGGGCACCAGCATCGGCGGCATCGAGGCCAACCAGGCCGGGTTCGGCCAACTGGTGCCCGAGACCGGCCGGGTCGCGCACGACGACGCCGAGAGCCTGCGCGAGGCCATCGAGCGCATCGGCGCGGAGAACGTCGCGGCGTTCTTCGCCGAGCCGGTGATGGGCGCCGGTGGCCTGTACCCGCCGGAGCCGGGCTACCTGGAGGCCGTCGCCAAGATCTGCTCCGAGCACGGCATCCTGTTCGTCGCCGACTCGGTGATCTGCGGCTTCGGCCGGGTCGGCAGCTGGTTCGGCGTGGAGCGCTGGGGCCTGCAGCCCGACATGATCACCTTCGCCAAGGGTGTGACCAGCGGCTACCTGCCGCTGGGCGGGGTGGTGGTCGCCGAGCACGTGGCCGAGCCGTTCTGGAACGAGCCGGGCCGGGTGTTCCGCCACGGCGCCACCTACTCCGGTCACCCGACGGTGGCGGCCGCGGCGCTGGCCAACCTCGACATCCTGGAGCGGGAGAAGCTGCTGTCCCGCGCCGACGAGCTGGAGCGCCCGCTGCACGAGGCCCTCCTGCAGGTCGCCGACCACCCGGCGGTGGCCGAGGTGCGCGGCGGCGTCGGCCTGCTCGGGGCCGTCGAGCTCACCGCCGAGCAGCTGCAGGCCGGTGCGCTCGGCACGCTGCAGAAGACGATCCGCGAGCTGGGCGTGATCGTGCGCCCGCTGGGCAAGGCGCTGGCGGTCTCGCCGCCGCTGATCATCACCGAGGAGGAGATCGGCCTCATCGGCAAGGCCTTCGCCGAGGGCCTCGACACCCTGGCCTGAGCCGCTCGGGGCCTGATCCGCTCGGGGCGGTCGCGACGCGCCGTGACCGCCCCGACACTCCCCGCGCCCGATCGTCGTTCACCTCCTCGGTTATTACCCGGGCCATCGGCCTGGAATGTCCCCGTTGTGGAACCGATACGTCCGGAGGTGGTCGCAATGCGCTTTCGTCACGTACGTTTTTCACCAGATCGTGCGTCGTCGCAGATGGAGAAGGCTGTTGACGGCGCGAGCGGTGTTCGCGACGGCCCGCCGAATCCCGGGTCGAGGAGCGAAGAACAAGGCCGAAAGCAAAAGGGGCCCCTGCGTACAAGCCACCCAGTAGAGTTGGCAAAATACGGCTTCCGGGTGATCGAAAGCGCAGCGGGGGCGGACGGAGGATCTCAACCAGGTGAACACTCAGACCGCACAAGTCGACGACCTGCGACTGATCGCGCTCCCCAGCGCGGTGAACTGCACCGAGATGTTCGTGCGGTTCTCCCTGGCCGAGTGGAGCCTGCGCGAGATGACCGACATCGCCACGCAGCTCACCGGTGCCCTGGTGACCGCGGCCGTGGACGCCGCCGACCAGAAGAACCCCGGATTCATCACCGTCCGCCTGCGCCTGAGCGGTGAGAGCCTCGTCGCCGAGGTGCAGGACGAGCAGGCCACCGTTCCCCCGCAGCTCGCGCCCGGTTTCGCCGACGGTCGCTGCGGCGCCACCGCGCTGCGCACCGGAGGCACCCTGGTGTGGTGCGAGATGCCGCTGCCCAGCGGCGTCAAGGCCGACTCGGTGCCGCTGCCCCGCCGCTCCCGCAAGAAGAACGCGATGGCCCCGCAGACCACCGAGGAGACCGCCGAGGTCGACCCCGAGGTCATCAAGCGACTGCTGTCCGGCCTCAGCAACGGCGGCCTGGACTGATCTCCCGCACCCCGCCGCCACCGGCGGGGTGACCAGGCCCTTGTTTCGCGACGCCGCGCGCTGGGCACCTTCCGGGGCATGGACCAGGCAATGTTCCGCTCCGAACTGGCACAGCAGCTGCGGGTGGACTCGGTGCGGGCCAGCACTGCCGCCGGGTCCGGCCACCCCACCTCGTCGATGTCGGCGGCCGATCTGATGGCCGTGCTGCTCGACGGCCACCTGCGGCTGGACTTCTCCCGTCCCGATCACCCCGCCAACGATCACCTGATCTTCTCCAAGGGCCACGCCTCGCCGCTGCAGTACGCCGCGTTCAAGGCCGTCGGCGCCGTCGAGGACGACGAGCTGCTGACCTTCCGCGCGTTCGGCAGCCGCCTGGAAGGCCACCCCACCCCGGTGCTGCCCTGGGTGGACGTCGCGACCGGCTCGCTCGGCCAGGGCCTGCCGGTCGGCGTCGGCCTGGCGCTGGCCGGCAAGCGGCTAGACCGGCTGCCCTACCGGGTCTGGGTGCTGTGCGGCGACAGCGAGATGGCCGAGGGCTCGGTGTGGGAGGCCCTGGAGCACGCCGGGCACGAGCAGCTGGACAACCTGATCGCGCTGGTCGACGTCAACCGGCTCGGCCAGACCGGCCCGACGATGCACGGCTGGGACCTGTCCTCCTACGCCGCCCGCGCCCAGGCCGCCGGGTGGCGGACGCTGGAGATCGACGGCCACGACCTCGACGAGATCGAGTCCGCGCTGGCCGAGGCCGAGCGCGGCGACGGCAGGCCGGTGATGATCCTGGCCGCCACCCAGAAGGGCAAGGGCGTCGCCGAAGTCGCCGACAAGCCCGGCTTCCACGGCAAACCCCTGGCCCACGCCGAGGAGGCGATCGCCGAGCTGGGCGGGCTGCGCGACCTGCGGGTCAAGCCGGTCGCGCCCGAGGACGCCGCGCCGCACGCGTTCGACACCGGCAACACCGGGTTGCCCGCCTACGAGGAGGGCACCGAGCTGGCCACCCGCAAGGCCTACGGGCAGGCGCTGGCGGCGCTGGGCGACCGGCGCGGGGACGTGGTGGCGATGGACGGCGAGGTGTCGAACTCGACCTTCGCCGAGCTGTTCCGCGACGCCCACCCGGACCGCTACTTCGAGATGTACATCGCCGAGCAGCAGCTGATCGCCGCCGCGGTGGGCATGCAGGTGCGCGGCTGGTGCGCGTTCGCCTCCACCTTCGCCGCGTTCCTGTCCCGCGCCTACGACTTCGTCCGGATGGCCGCGATCAGCAGGGCCGACCTGCGGCTGATGGGCTCGCACGCCGGGGTCGCCATCGGCGAGGACGGCCCGTCGCAGATGGCGCTGGAGGACCTCGCGGCGTTCCGCGCGGTGCACGGCAGCACCGTGCTCTACCCGTGCGACGCCAACCAGACCGCGCACCTGGTGGCGGCGATGGCCGATCAGCCGGGCATCAGCTACCTGCGCACCAGCCGGGGCGCGATGCCGGTGATCTACCCGCCGGACGAGGAGTTCCCCATCGGCGGCGCGAAGGTGGTCCGCGACGGCGCGGACGTGACGCTGGTGGGCGCGGGCGTGACCCTGCACGAGGCGCTCAAGGCCGCGGATCTGCTGGCGCACGAGGGCATCGGGGCGCGCGTGATCGACCTGTACTCGGTCAAGCCCGTCGACACCGCGACGCTGCGTCAGGCGGCGAAGGAGACCGCCGGTCTGGTCACCGCCGAGGACCACTGGCCCGAGGGCGGTCTCGGCGAGGCGGTGCTCAGCGCGCTGGCCGAGGACCCGGTTCCGGTGCGGCGGCTGGCCGTCCACGAGATGCCGGGGTCGGGCAAGCCGGCCGAGCTGCTCGGGCAGGCCCGCATCGACGCCACCGCCATCGCCGAGAAGGCCCGCGAGCTGGTGCCGTGAGGGTTCTCGCCCGCACCAGGCGGGCGGACGGAGGAGGAGTCATGGTCCTGGCCGATCGCGCGGAGATGCTGCAGGTGCTCGCCCACGTGCGGTTCCCGGCGACCAAGCGCGAGATCCTGCAGCAGTGCGAGGAGCTCGGGGCGAGCCCGGAGCAGCTCGACCGGCTCGACGGGTTGCCGGAGGGCACCTACGTCGAGGCGGACACGGCGCTGCAGTCGCTGCCGCACCCGATGCACGACTGACCGTCCACAACGGACGTCAGGTCTGCTCGTGCCGGCGGGAGGTGAATCCCGCCGCGATGACGCCTGCGGCGGTGATCGCACCGAGCGCCGCCGAGGTCCACACCAGCCCGCTGGCCAGGGAGAGCAGCGACAGCATCGCGGTCAGCGCCAGCGCCGTGCAGACCAGCACGCGGCGCAGCACGCCGGAGCCCCGTTCGCCCTCGAACCGCTCGAACTTCTCGGCGAGCTCCGGGTCTGCGGTGGCCAGCGCCGATTCGATCTCGGCGAGCCGGTCCCGCTCGTGCTTGCTCAACATGGCGAGCTCCTAGTGACGTCCCCATCGACCCCAACGAGGTTCGCTTTCCCCGACGGCAGAACCGGCCGGAGAGCTCATCCAGGCTCGCACGTGATCACCCGTCGGCTCTGCGCTGCAGTCGGGTGATTTCGGCGCGGCGGAGACCCCGCATCCGGTTACGGACCGTTGTCGATCACTCCGCAGCGCAGCCTCGGGGTCCGCCGGGGCGGTCTCAGGAGTAGTGCACGACGCCTTCGACGCGCTCGGCGCCGAGCTCGTCCTGGAGCACGAGGACGTCGAGGTGGGCGGCGGTTTCGAGCACCGCCATCATCTGGTTGAACACGTCGAGGTCGTCGAAGGCGCGTTCGCGGCGGGTCCAGGTCAGCGCGCGAGCGGCCTCGTAGGCGGTGCTCGCCCCGGCGGCCACGACCGCCGCGGTGGCCGTCAGCCGGGCGTCGTGGTGGGCCAGCAGCTCGTCGACGCGGTCGTGGACGCTGTCGGTGACCGGGCCGTGGGCGGGCAGCAGCCGCATGTCGGGAAGGCCGCGGACCAGCCGCAACGACGCGAGGTAGTCGCGCAGCGGGCTGGCGGTGGGCGCCTGCTCGAAGCCGATGGACGGGGTGATGTGCGGCAGCACGTGGTCCCCGGCGAACATCAGCCCGGCCTGCTCCTCCAGGAACACCAGGTGCCCGCGGGTGTGGCCCGGGGTGGGCAGGGCTCGCAGGGTCCGGTCGGTGAGCCCGAGGTCGCTGCTCGCGTTGATCCAGGCGTCGGGCTTCTCCCAGATGTGGCTGCGCGATCCCTGCTCGCGCAGGCTCAGCAGCGTGTCGCGGACGGGTTTGGCGCCGTGCTCGGCCAGCAGCTCCAGCTGGCGGTCCATGGAGCGGTGCTCGGGCGACATCAGCCGCTCGAGGGTGTGCCGCTCCTCCTCGCCGAGCAGCACCTCGGAGCCGTACTCGCGGCGCAGCGCCAGCGCCTGCGTGTAGTGGTCGCGGTGGGCGTGGGTGACCAGGAAGCGCGTGATGTCGCCGGGTCCGGCGCCGATCTGGGCGAGCGCGGCCACCAGCTGCTCGCGGGACTCCTCCAGTGCCCAGCCGCCGTCGACGAGGGTCAGCGCGTCGCCGTCGGCGATGGCGTAGACGTTGACCGCGCGCAGGCCGTCGTTGGGCAGGGGCAGCGGGATGCGGTGCACGCCCGGGGCCACCTCGAACGCGCCCGGCTCCATCCACTCGTACCGCGAGTTGCTCATGGTCCGACCTCCAGACACCCGATCCATCAGCTCTACCACACATACCAACCGGTTGGTGTGTGTCCGCGCTCACTCATGCAGTAGACTCATCCGATCCGGATCTTCGAGGTCCACTGTGGACGCCGGTCCCCGGTTGCCGAGTCGTCGTCGGAGTCGAGAACGGGCGGAGACCGCGTGTCGTTGCCGGAAGAGCTGGCCGAGCAGCTCCTGGGGTCGATCATCGACGGGACCTACCCGCCCGGCGGCGCGCTGCCGTCCGAACCCGAGCTCGCCGAGCTGTTCACGATGAGCAGGCTGACCGTGCGCGAGGCGATCAAGGCGCTGCGGGTGCAGAACGTGGTGCGCATCGAGCGCGGTCGCGGCACCTACGTCAATCCACCGGCGGAGTGGAGCTCGCTGCACCCGATGATCCGGGCGGCCACCTCCCCCGGCGCCGATCCGGACGTCGCGAGCGACGTGCACGAGGCCCGGCGGATGCTGGAGGCCGGCGTCGCCGAACTCGCCGCCCTCAACCGCACCGAGGCCGATCTGCGGGAGCTGCGCGAGCAGGTGCGCGCGATGCGCGCGAGCGACGACCCCGCCTGCCGCTCCGCCGCCCACCTCGCCTTCCACCAGGCGGTCGTGCGCGCGACCGGCAACGCGTTCGTGCCGCTGCTGTTCGAACCGTTCACCCGCGTGCTGTCCGGCCTTCCGGTGGAGACCGACGACGAGGCGATCACCCGCCACGAGCGGCTGCTGGGTGCCATCGAGGCCCGCGATCCGGCGTCCGCGCGCCGATTCATGGCCGCCCACCTGCACTTCCACGTCATCTAGGTGTGATCCGCGTAACCTCCCGGGGAGCCGGTCGTTGATCTCCCGGACATCCTGGGAGGTCTGAAATGCGCCGTTCGTTATCGGCTCTTCTGCTCGCGTTGCTGACCGTTCTCGCCGGTGTGACCGCCGCCGACGCCACGCCGGTGTCCGGGTGGACCGCCCGGGGTGAGGACTACCCCGGTTCGGTCATCGAGACCGACGTGCCGGTGACGATGTCGGACGGCACCGTGCTGCGGGCCGATGTGCGGCGCCCGGCCGACGCCGAGGGCAGGCCGGTCGAGGGCCGGTTCCCGGTGCTGCTGACGATCATCGCCTACAACAAGAACGTCATGAGCGGTCCCGCTTCGAGCGCGGTCGGCGGCGAGCCCGACTACTTCGTCCGGCGCGGCTACGTGCACGTCTCGGTGGACGCGCGCGGAACCGGTTCCTCCGGCGGTGACTGGCAGGCCTTCAGCGCGCGGGAGAACGCCGACTCCGGGGAGATCGTGAACTGGGCGGCCTCGCCCGAGCGCCCCTGGAGCAACGGCGCGGTCGGCATGCACGGCGCCTCCTACATGGGCATCAACCAGCTCTTCGCGGCGGGCAACCGGCCGCCGGGCCTCAAGGCGATCTTCCCGCAGGTTCCCGCGATGGACACCTACCGCGACGTGGTCGCCTCCGGCGGCGCGCTCGACGTCGGGTTCATTCCACTGTGGATGGGACTGGTGACCGGAACCGGCCTGATCCCACCGGCTTACGGCCCCGGCGAGCCCGACAACGCGCTGCAGATGTACCTCGACCGCGTCCAGGGGGCGACGAGCTTCACCGCGCCGACGCTGCTGGAGGCCACCCTCGGGCTCAACGCGGCCTTCGACGGCCCGTTCTACGCCGAGCGCTCCCCCGCGAGCGTGGTGGACCGCATCGACGTGCCGACCTTCCTCGTCGGCGGCGAGTACGACCTGTTCCAGCGCGGCACCCCGATGGTCTTCGACGCGCTGCGGCAGCGCGGCGTCCCGGTGAAGATGATCTTCGGCCCGTGGGACCACCTGCAGGGCGCCGGTGACGAGGTCCCGGCCGCCGGCTACGGCACGCTGCAGGAGCTGCAGCTGCGCTGGTTCGACCACTACGTGCGCGGCCAGGCAGACCCGGCCCTCGACACCGACATCCCGCCGCTGACCTACCACGAGATCGGGTCCGGGCAGTGGTACAAGGCCGACCAGTGGATCGGCGAGCAGCGCGCCCGCAGCTTCGAGCTCTCCGGCACCTCGCTGCCCGGCGCTCCCGGCCGGCTCGTCGACGCCGACCCGCAGCCCGGCCGGACCGAGGTCGCACCGGTGCCGGTGTCCGGGCTCTGCACGCGCTCGACCAACCAGTGGACCGCCGGGATGCTCAACGCCACCGGGATCAGCCGCCTCTGCGAGGACCACCGCTGGAACGACCTGTCCGGCGCGGTGTTCGAGACCGCACCGATGACCGAGGCGATGCGGATGCGCGGGCCGATCAACGCCCACCTGCAGACCTCCACGCCGACCGGCAACGGGATGCTGTCGGTGTCGGTGTCCTCGGTGGCGCCCGACGGCAGCGTCGACCGTCTCACCGGCGGCTGGCAGGTGCTCTCGCACCGCGCCCTCGACCCGGCGCGCTCCCGCTACCTCGACGGCGAGCTGATCCAGCCGTTCCACCCGTTCACCAAGCAAGCCCAGCGCACCATGCGGCCCGGCGAGGTCGAGCCCGTCGACGTCGAGATCTTCCCGACCGGCGCGGTCATCCCGCCCGGCCACAAGCTGCGGATCTCGGTGCAGGCCTTCGACGTGCCGCACCTGCTGCCCACCGTCCGGGACCTGCCCGCGGCGCTGTCGCCCGTTGCCATCCACACCTCGCCGGAGCATCCTTCGAAGATCACCCTGCCCGTCGTCCCGGCCACGGAGGGAACCCGATGACCGCTGCGGTGACCGACATCGTCGACACCGACCGCTACCCGCTCACCGACCCCGGCGGCCCCGGCTGGCGCGCCGCCGTCGAGTCCGCGCGCGCCGAGCTGGCCGTGGACGGGTGCAGCGTGCTGCGCGACTTCGTCGCCGCTGAGCACCGGGAGGCGCTGCGCACCGAGTGCGCGGGCCTGGCCGACCGCGCCTACTACGAGGAGCAGACGGTCAACGTCTACAACACCGCGCCCGACGCCGACCTGCCCGACTGGCACCCGGGCAAGCGGACCACGGTGCGCGGCAACGCCTTCGTGGCGCGCGAGGACATCCCCGCCGAGCACCTCATCCACCGGCTCTACACCGACGAGCTGTTCCAGCGGTTCCTCGCCGAGTGCCTGGGGCTGGAGCGGATCCACCCGCTGGAGGACCCGCTGGCCGGGCTGGTGGTCAACATCGTCAACCCGGGCAAAGAGCACCCGTGGCACTTCGACACCAACGAGTTCGCGGTCAGCATGCTCACCCAGCAGCCGCAGGGCGGTGGCGTGTTCGAGTACTGCCCGCACATCCGCTCAGCCGAGTCCGAGAACTTCGCCGACGTCGGTGCCGTGATCAGCGGCGACAGCCGGGACCAGGTGCGTGCGCTGCCGCTGCGGCCCGGTGACCTGCAGCTGTTCCACGGCCGCTACGCGCTGCACCGGGTCAGCGCCGTGGAGGGCGAAGTGGCCCGGCACTCGGCGATCTTCGCCTACAGTGATCGTCCTGGGGTGGTGGGCACCGCGGAGCGCACCCGGCAGCTGTTCGGCCGGGTCACCGAGGCGCACGGCACCACCGCCCGCACCGACGACCTGCTCGACTAGTGAACGACGAGGTTGCTTTGAGCACCAGCACTTTCGGCAACGAGGACTCCCTGCCCCGGATACCGCTGCCCGCGCTCGCCGACAGCTCGGAGCGGTTCCTGCAGTGGTGCGCGCCGCTGCTGACCGAGGAGGAGCTGGCCACCACCCGGCAGGCGGTGGCCGAGTTCCTCGCCTCCGACGAGACCGCCGAGCTGCACGCCTCGCTGGCGGCCTACGCCGGTCAGGACGACGTGCACAGCTGGCTCGACGAGTTCTGGCGGGACCGCTACCTGGGCCGCCGGGACCGGATCGCGCTCAACGCGAACTTCTTCTTCCTGTTCAACGACACCGACGACGACCAGATCTCCCGCGCGGTGCGGCTGATCACCGCGGCCGTGGACCACAAGCTGGCGCTGGACGCCGAGACCGTGCCGCCCACGACGCGGCGCGGTCAGCCGCTGTCGATGCAGCAGCACCGGTACCTGTTCTCCACCACCCGCATCCCTCGGCCCGAGCGGGACGGCGTGCGGGCGCCCCACACGCCCGAGCAGCCGGGTCCGACCCCGGCACGGCACATCGCGGTGTTCTTCCGCGGCAACGCCTTCCGGCTCGACGTGATCGGCGCCGACGGAGCTCCGCACTCCCCCGACGAGCTCGCCGAGGCGCTCCGCCGGATCGCCGAGACCCCCGACCGAGGTCCCGGTGTCGGGGCGCTGACCAGCCACGACCGGGTTCGCTGGGCGGCGAACCGGGAGGCGCTGCTGGTCGACAACACCGCCTCGGTGGACGTCATCGAGACGGCGCTGTTCTGCCTGGCGCTGGAGCACGAGCAGCCCGCCGACCTCGACGCGAAGTGCAAGCAGCTGCTGGCCGGGGACCCGACCGACCGCTGGTTCGACAAGGGCGTCACGCTCATCGTGTTCCCCGACGGCGCGGCCGGCATCAACGGCGAGCACTGCCTGCTCGACGGCACCACGATCGTCGAGTTCGTCGACTCGCTGATGTCGGGCACCACCGAGTCGCACGCGCGGGCCTCCGGCGCCACCGCCCAGGGCGTGCCGGAGCCCCGCGCGCTGGAGTTCCGCTTGTCGCCGGAGCTCGCGGGCGAGGTGGAGGCGGCCACCAAGGACTACCTGGCCTACGGCGAGGCGACCGCGACCCGCACCGCGCGCTTCGACGACTTCGGTTCCGAGCGCGCCAAGGCGCTCGGGGTCTCGCCGGACGCGTTCGTGCAGATGGCCTTCCAGCTGGCGCACCGGCGGTCCAAGGGCTTCACCGGCGCGACCTACGAGTCCATCGCCACCCGGCACTTCCACCACGGGCGCACCGAGGCGATGCGGGTGGTGACCCCGGAGGTCCTGGAGTTCGTGGCCGCGATGGACGACGCCGAGACCTCCCGGTCCGAGCGGGCCGAGGCGTTCCGGCGGGCCGCCGACGCGCACGTCACGCGCGCCAAGGAGTGCCAGGCCGGGGACGCGCCCGAGCAGCACCTGTGGGAGCTGCAGCTCATCGCGGCCCGGCGCGGGCAGGACTTCTCCCCCGCGCTGTACTCCTCGCCGGGGTGGCGCACGATGCGCGACGACTACCTGAGCACCAGCGCCGCGCCGTCGGTGAACATCCAGTACTTCGGGTTCGGCGCCACCAGCGAGCACTGCATCGGGGTGGCCTACGTGCTGCTGCCGCGGAGCTTCCACGTGCACCTGAGCACGCCGCGCACCGTCGGCGAGCAGATGACGCTGTTCGCCGAGCAGCTGGGCCGCGCGATCGACGAGTTGTCCGACCTGGTGTCATGAGCCGGACCGGGGATCACAAGGCCGACTTCAGCGACATCTACGCCCGGCCGGACCCGCGGGCGTACGTCTCGACGCTGAAGCGGTTCGAGTACCAGATCCCGCAGCGCGCCACCCCGATCTTCCGCGAGGTGATCGGGGCGGCGCGCCCCGCGCGCGTGCTCGACGTCTGCTGCTCCTACGGCATCAACTCGGCCCTGCTGAAGTCCTCCGGCGATCTGGACTCGGTGCTCGACCGCTACACCGGTCCGGCGGCGGCGCGGTCGACCACCGCCGAGCTGGCCGAGGCCGACCGGCGAGAGCTGGACTCGGATCTCGACATCATCGGCCTGGACGTCTCCGAACCCGCGATCGCCTACGGCCGCCGGTCCGGGCTGCTCACCGACGGCTGGGCGGAGAACCTCGAAACCACCGATCCCTCACCGGAACTCGTCAAGGGCGTCGCCGACACCGGCGTGATCATCTCCACCGGCGGGGTCGGCTACGTCGGCCTGCCGACGTTCCAGCGACTGCTCACCGCGATCGAGCGGCCGGAGCAGCTCTGGCTGGCGATCTTCGTGCTCCGCGTCTTCGACTACGGCGACATCGCCGCGCTCCTCGCCGACCACGGCCTGACCACCGAGCGCTTACCCGGCACCTACCCCCAACGCCGCTTCGCCGACGAGGCCGAACGCCGGGCCGCCGTCCACGACGTCGAGCGCCAGGGACTCGATCCCGAGGGCAGGGAAGCCGACGGCTGGTACCACGCCCACTGCTACATCAGCCACCCCGAGGGCGAATCCCT
Organism: Saccharopolyspora flava; assembly: GCF_900116135.1. Lineage (GTDB taxonomy): Bacteria > Actinomycetota > Actinomycetes > Mycobacteriales > Pseudonocardiaceae > Saccharopolyspora > Saccharopolyspora flava. The sequence continues at coordinate 62,519 of NZ_FOZX01000013.1, read as the reverse complement.
ACCCTGACCCGTTCTGCGGAAACGCAAGGGGCGCAACGCGTTCCGGCCCCGGAGGGTCCTCCGGGGCCGGAACGCGGGAGTGCGGGTTACTTGATCTCGCAGAGGGTGGTGCCCTGGGTGACGGAGTCGCCGGGCTTGGCGGTGAGGCCGGTGACCGTGCCCGCCTTGTGGGCGGTGACCGGGTTCTCCATCTTCATGGCCTCCAGGACGGCGATCTGGTCGCCCTCGGCGACCTCCTGCCCGTCCTCGACGGCGACCTTGACGATGGTGCCCTGCATCGGCGCCGCCACCGCGTCACCGGAGGCCGCGGCGCCCGCCTTCCCGCCGGAGCGCTTGCGCGGCTTGGCCTTCGCGGCCGGAGCCGCCGAGGGCGCCGCGAACGCCGCGGGCAGGGAGACCTCCAGGCGGCGACCGCCGACCTCGACGAGGATCGTCTGCCGCTCCTCGGCCTCCTCACCGGCCTCGACGCCACCGGTGTGCGGCTCGATGGTGTTGTCGAACTCGGTCTCGATCCACCGGGTGTGCACGGTGAACCCGTCCTCGCCGACGAACGCCGGGTCGCGCACGATCGCGCGGTGGAACGGCAGGACCGTGGCCATGCCCTCCACCTGCATCTCGTCGAGGACGCGGCGGGCGCGCTGCAGCGCCTGCTGCCGGTCGGCGCCGGTGACGATCACCTTGGCCAGCAGCGAGTCGAACTGGCCGCCGATGACGCTGCCGGTCTCCACGCCCGCGTCCACCCGCACGCCCGGGCCCTGCGGGGCCACGAACTTGGTGACGGTGCCCGGGGCCGGCAGGAAGTTGCGGCCGGCGTCCTCGCCGTTGATGCGGAACTCGATGGAGTGCCCGCGCGGCTCCGGGTCGGCGCCCAGGTGCAGCTTCTCCCCCGCCGCGATGCGGAACTGCTCGCGCACCAGGTCGATGCCGGTGGTCTCCTCCGACACCGGGTGCTCGACCTGCAGCCGGGTGTTGACCTCCAGGAACGAGATGGTGCCGTCCTGGCCGACCAGGAACTCGACGGTGCCCGCGCCGTAGTAGCCGGCCTCGGCGCAGATCGACCGGGCGGCCTCGTGGATGCGGCTGTGCTGCTCGGCGCTCAGGAACGGCGCCGGGGCCTCCTCGACGAGCTTCTGGTGGCGGCGCTGCAGCGAGCAGTCGCGGGTGCCCACCACGATGACGTTGCCATGCTGGTCGGCCAGCACCTGCGCCTCGACGTGGCGCGGGCGGTCGAGGTAGCGCTCCACGAAGCACTCGCCGCGGCCGAACGCGGTCTCGGCCTCGCGCACGGCGGAGGCGAACAGCTCCGGGATCTCCTCGATGCTGCGCGCGACCTTCAGGCCGCGACCGCCACCGCCGAAGGCGGCCTTGATGGCCACCGGCAGCCCGTGCTCCTGGGCGAAGGCGACGACCTCGTCGGCGCCCGGCACGGGGTCCTTGGTGCCGGGCACCAGCGGCGCACCGGCGCGGGTGGCGATGTGCCGGGCGGTGACCTTGTCACCGAGGTCGCGGATGGCCTGCGGCGACGGGCCGATCCAGATCAGGTTCGCGTCCAGCACGGCCTGGGCGAAGTCGGCGTTCTCCGACAGGAACCCGTAACCGGGGTGCACGGCGTCGGCGCCGGAGCGCTTCGCGACGTCGATGATCTTCTCGATGTTCAGGTACGACTCGCCGGGCGTGGCACCGCCCAGCGCGAAGGCCTCGTCGGCGAGCCTCACGTGCTGCGCGTCGGCGTCCGGCTCGGCGTAGACCGCGACGGAGGCGATGCCCTCGTCCTGGCAGGCGCGGATGACCCGCACCGCGATCTCACCGCGGTTGGCGATCAGGACCTTGCTGATCGGCGTCACGTCCACAGTGGTCAACTCCTCATCTTCCCGGCGCGACGCCGGAGCAGGCGGAAAAGTTCAAGGCTGGCAAGGGGGTTCAGCCCGGAAGGCCGGACGCGCGCCACGCGTGCGGACCCGGCCGCAGCGGTCGGCGCCCCGCCGGGTGGCGCAGCGACGAGGCCGGGTCGCCCCACAGCGACATCGGCTTCGCCCCCTCCTCGGGAGCCTGCGCGGCGGCCGCACCGGCCAGCGCCGCGGTCAGCGCGGCGACCTCGACGTCGTCGGGATTGCCGCGCACGATGCGCAGCACCGGCCGCTGCGGCGTCTGCTCGCTCATCGATCGCTCCTCCTCGTCGACGTTCACCGGACCGGTCACAGCGGGATGTTGCCGTGCTTCTTGGCGGGCAGGCTCGCCCGCTTGTCCCGCAGCATCCGCAGCGAGCGGGCCACGTAGCCGCGGGTGAACGAGGGCGGGATGACCGAGTCCACGTACCCGCGCTCGGCGGCGGTGTAGGGGTTGCAGAGGGTGTCCTCGTACTCCTGCTGCAGGTCCGCGCGCAGCGCCTCGACGTCCTCGCCGTTGGCGGCGGCGTCGGCGAGCTGCCGCCGGTAGAGGATGTTGGCCGCGCCCTGGGCGCCCATCACCGCGATCTGCGCGGTCGGCCAGGCCAGGTTGATGTCGGCGCCGAGGTGCTTGGAGCCCATCACGTCGTAGGCGCCGCCGTAGGCCTTGCGGGTGATCACGGTGACCAGCGGGACGGTGGCCTCGGCGTAGGCGTAGAGCAGCTTGGCACCGCGCCGGATGATGCCGTTCCACTCCTGGTCGGTGCCGGGCAGGAAGCCGGGCACGTCGACGAAGGTCAGCACCGGGATGTTGAAGGCGTCGCAGGTCCGCACGAAGCGGGCCGCCTTCTCGCTGGCACCGATGTCGAGGGTGCCCGCGAACTGGGTGGGCTGGTTGGCCACGATGCCCACCGGCTGGCCCTCGACGCGGCCGTAGCCGGTGATGATGTTCGGCGCGAACAGCGAGGAGACCTCCAGGAACTCCTCGTCGTCGACCACGGTCTCGATGACCTTGTGCATGTCGTAGGGCTGGTTCGGCGAGTCCGGGACCAGCGTGTCGAGCTCGCGGTCGGCGTCGGTGATCGCGTCGGCGATCGCCCCGGCACCGGTGTCGGCGCCCTCGAAGACCGGCGCCTCGGAGAGGTTGTTGCTCGGCAGGAACGACAGCAGTTCCTTGACGTAGGCGATCGCGTCGTCCTCGTCGGAGGCGAGGTAGTGCGCGTTGCCCGAGCGCGAGTTGTGGGTGTGCGCGCCGCCGAGCTCCTCGAAGGTGACGTCCTCGCCGGTGACGGTCTTGATCACGTCCGGACCGGTGATGAACATGTGCGAGGTCTTGTCGACCATCACCGTGAAGTCGGTGATCGCCGGCGAGTACACCGCGCCGCCCGCGCACGGGCCCATGATCAGCGAGATCTGCGGGATGACGCCGGAGGCGTGGGTGTTGCGCTTGAAGATCTCGGCGTAGAGGCCCAGCGCCGCCACACCCTCCTGGATGCGGGCGCCGCCGGAGTCGTTGATGCCGATCAGCGGGCAGCCGGTCTTGAGCGCCAGGTCCATGACCTTGACGATCTTCTCGCCGAAGACCTCGCCCAGCGAACCGCCGAAGACGGTGAAGTCCTGGGAGAACACGCACACCTTGCGGCCGTCGACGGTGCCGTAGCCGGTCACCACGCCGTCGCCGTAGGGGCGGTTCTCCTCCATCCCGAAGTTGGTGGAGCGGTGCCGCGCGTGCTCGTCGAGCTCGACGAACGAGCCCTCGTCCAGCAGCATGTCGATGCGCTCGCGGGCGGTCTTCTTGCCCTTCTCGTGCTGCTTGGCCACCGCGCGCGCCGAGCCGGCGTGCACCGCCTCGTCGTTCCGCCGGTACAGATCCGCGAGCTTGCCCGCGGTCGTGTGGATGTCCGGCACGTCAACCGGCGGCTGACCGACCGGCTCCGTCGCGCTGCTCATGCAACCAACCTGTCCTCGTGACACCTGTTCGGGACTGCCTGCGCGGTCCAGCGTCCGCGCGGATTCGCTCTCGCCGGAGATTAATTCGCCGATGATGATCGAGTCAACCGAGAAGTGAGCCGCCATTAGTCGGATCGACGCCGTTCGAGCTGGTTCTCCTGCCCTTTCCTCCGCTAAGTGAACGGCGGGTAGCGCGCAGCCTCAGCGCTCGACCGGGGTGTCGAGCATCAGCGCGGTGCCCAGCCGCAGCACCGCCCTGGCGTCCCGGACCGGACCGGTGCGCGCCATGTCGTTGGCCGCGGTCAACGCCGCCTGCACCAGGATCCGCGACCGGACGGGATCCAGCTCGGGACGCGCCTCGCACAGCAGTCCGACCCACTCGGCGACGTAGGAGTGCTGGGTCTGGCGCGCGCGGTGCCGCTCCTCGGCGGGCAGGTGGCCGACCTCGCTGACCAGGATGTCGATGAAGCCGCCGTGGTCGAAGGCGAAGCGGATGTAGGAGCGCAGCAGCGCGCGCAGCGCCTCGGCCGGATCGGACTTGGTGGCCAGCGTGCGCTCCAGGTCCACCTCCAGCCACGCGTTGCCGCGGGTGATCACGGCGCTGAGCAGCTCCTGCTTGCTGGCGAAGTAGTTGTAGAGGCTGGGCCCGGCGATCCCGGCGGCGGCGCCGACGTCCTCGGTGGTGACCTTGCCGTATCCGGCCTCGGCGAACAGCCTGCTGGCCGCGACCAGCAGCAACCGGCGCCGGGACGCCCGCCCGGCGAAGCGCTCGACCTGCTCGGGCTGAGCGTCGGGCCGGGCCGCGAGCTCCTGCGGCGGCCGCTGGCCGATGATCACCACCATCGCGCGCAGCAGCTGCTCGAACTCGCGCCGCGACAGCTGCACTTGGTGGTAGGACGGGCTGGTCAGGACGCTGAACATGCACCAGGCGCGGAACCGGGCGTCGGCGTCGGTCAGCTCGGGCCGGAAGGCCCGGGCGAGCCGGGCCAGCCCGCGCGCGACCTCGCGCAGCTCGCCGCGCAGCACGTCGCGGCGCTCCTCGGGCAGCCTGCGCGACTCCCGCTGCCAGAGCACGCCGAGCTGGCGGTGGTCGAGCGCGGCGGCGGCCAGCCTGCCCACGGTCTCGTCGAGGTCGCCGGTCTCGGCGGTGATCTCGACGAACGGGTGCAGCTCGTCGAGCACCACGTGGGTCAGCAGCTGCTGCTTGCCCGCGAAGTGCCGGTACAGCGCGGAGGACCCCACGCCCACGGCTTCGGCGATGTCGCTCATCCCGACCTGGTCGAAGCCGTCGCGGAAGAACAGCTCCGCGGCCGCGGCGGTGATCATCGCCCGCCGGTTCCGGGGCCGCGTGTTGCGCGCGGGAGGACTCCCCACCTCGGCCATCACCACCTCCGCTCGCACGGTCCCACCACCGGCCAGAGGCTATTTCCCCACCCCGACCGGAACAACCTCGCCTCACCTCGCGGTCAAATACCGCAGGATTCGACCGGTCAAAAACTGCGGTATTTGACCGGTCGAATCCTGCGGTTTTCGCCCTCGTTGCGGGGGTGGGGCCGGGGGCGGATACTCGTCGGGGCGCATCGGACTTCCGGTATCGCACCGGGAGTCCAGATTGTTCTATGTGGACGGATTGGCGTCTTCGAAAGGCGCGGAACACTCCGATAAACTGCGGTCACCCTCGTTGTCACTACTGTTCACAGTGGACGGAAATCATGTCCGAGCTCGCTCGAAGCCTCGGCGTCACCGACACCGACGCCCGCCGCGGGGAGATCGCCGACATCCTCGTCGACGCCTTCTCCGACCTCATGGAACGCAACCCGGCCGCGTTCCGCACCAAGTTCCGCAAGATGGCCGCCGACCCGTTCGCCTTCTACCGGGGCAGCGCGTGCCTGTTCTACGCCGACGTCAACCGGCTGACCGACCCGTGGGCCGACGAGCGCACCAGCCGCGTGTGGATCCAGGGCGACCTGCACGCGCAGAACTTCGGCACCTACATGAACGCCTCCGGCGTGCTGGTCTTCGACGTCAACGACTTCGACGAGGCCTACCTCGGGCACTTCACCTGGGACCTGCAGCGCTTCGCCGCGAGCCTGGCGCTGCTGGCCTGGAGCAAGGCGCTGCCCGACGGCGACATCGTCGCGTTCGTGCGCCACGCCGCCACCTCCTACCTGGACCAGGTGCGCACCTTCGCCTCCAGCGACGGCGACTCGGAGTACTCGCTGCGGCTGTCGACCACCGACGGCACCATCCACGAGCTGCTGCAGCAGACCCGGCTGCGCAGCCGCACCGAGCTGCTCAACCGGCTCACCGAGGCCGAGGGCTACGACCGGCGGATGCGCCGCGGCCCCAACATCCGCCAGCTCGACGACGCCGAGCGCGGCCGGGTCGAGGAGGCCTTCGGGCGCTACCTGGAGTCGATCCCGCCGGAAAACCGGATGCGGGACGTGGCCTACACGATCAAGGACATCGTCGGGTCCAGCGGTTTCGGCATCGGCAGCGCGGGCCTGCCCGCCTACAACATCCTCATCGAGGGCCCGACCGAGGCCCTGGAGAACGACATCGTGCTGTCGATGAAGCAGGGCAACGTGGCCGCGCCGTCGCGGGTGGTCACCGATGAGCGCATCCGCGCCCACTTCAAGCACCACGGGCACCGGACCGCGCTGTCGCAGCGGGCGCTGCAGGCCCACGCCGACCCGATGCTGGGCCACACCGAGATGGGCGGCGTCGGCTACCTGGTCGACGAGCTCTCGCCCTACGAGTCGGACCTGGAGTGGGGCGACCTGACCGAGCCGAGCGAGATCGTGCCGGTGCTGGACTACCTGGGCCGGGCGATCGCGAAGATCCACTGCGTGTCCGACGCGCAGTCGGACACCCAGCTGGTCGACTTCCAGGTCGAGGAGGCGATCCTCGACGTGGTCGGCGACCGGGAGAAGGAGTTCGTCGACTGGCTCGTCGAGTTCGCCCTGGGCTACGCCGAGGTGGTCCGCGACGACCACCGGCTGTTCGTCGACGCCTTCCGCCACGGCGAGATCGGCGGCGTCGCGGCGACGGCGAGCTGAGCCCGCGGGTGGCCCCCGGTCCGGGGGCCACCCGCTCAGGCGGGTGCGCGCATCGCCTGGAACACCGGGCGGCGGTGGATCCGGAAGCCCATCCGCTCGTAGAGGGCGATGGCACCGGTGTTGGTGTCCACGGCGTGCAGGAACGGCTGCGCGCCGCGCGCCCGGATGCCGGCGACCAGCGTCCTGATCAGCCGCTTCGCCAGGCCCCGGCCCTGGAAGTCGGGGTCGGTGCACACGGCGCTGATCTCGGTCCAGCCCGGCGGCCGCATCCGTTCCCCGGCCATCGCGACCAGCTTGCCGTCGTGGCGAATCCCCAGGTAGGTGCCGAGTTCGATGGTGCGCTGCTCGAAGGGACCGGGCTTGGTGCGCGCGGCCAGCTCGCGCATCTCCGGCACGTCGGCGGCGGTGAGCCGGACGGCTTCCGGGTCGGTTTCACCGGCCACGCCGTCGTCGATCATCTGCACGGCCGTCGCGTCCTCGAAGGTCTCCCAGCCGGCGGGCGGGGTGCGCGGTGGCCCGGTGATGATCAGGAACCCGCCCGGTCCCGCCAGCTTGGCCGCGTCCGCCCAGGCCGCCTCGTCGGGTTCGAGCGGCAGCCCCAGGAACGGCGAGACCGCCGACGGGTAGCGCAGCGCCTCTCCGGAGCGCTCGGCGAAGCGGGCGTGAGCACCGTTGAGCGAGTGCCACACCGGGTTGCGCAGTTCTTCGGACACGGTCCTCCCCGGGATGCTCGGTCGTTTCCGCTGAGCATCAACCGCTCGCAGACCCCGCTTGTTCCCTACCAGGTCCAGCGGGTGGCGGCGGCCAGCTCGCCGGGGGTGGCCTCGGCGAAGCGCTCGGCCTCTCCCCTGCGCACGGTGAGCAGCGCGTCGTGCAGCTCGGGTTCCAGCGCTTCGGCGAGCACTTCGGAGGCGGCCAGCGCGTCGGCGGCCTCGGCGGGGCCGGTGGGCAGGCGTTCGACTCCGGCCTCGGCACGGGCGGTGTCGGTGAGCAGCGCGGGGTCGCCGGTGATCTCGCCGGGCAGGCTCAGCTCCTCGCGGACTCCGGCGAGCCCGGCGGCGATCACCGCGCCCACCACCAGGTAGGGGTTGGCGGTGGCGTCGAAGCACTTGATCTCGGCGTTGGCGGCCCAGGACCGGGTGCCCTCGGTGCCGGTGATCAGCCGCAGCGCGGCCTCGCGCGTCTCGTGGCCCCAGGCCTGCCAGATCCCGGCCCAGCGGGACGGGCCCAGGCGCAGGAAGCTCGCGGGGTTGCCCGCGCCGATGGCCACCAGCGCGGGCAGTTCCCGCAGCACCCCGGCCAGGAACGCCTCCCCCACCGGTTGCAGGCCGTGCCGGCCGGAGCCGTGGGCGAACAGGTTCCCGCGGCTGTCGTGCGCCGACAGGTGCAGGTGGGCGCCGGAGCCCGCGCCGTCCGGGACCAGGCAGGGGGCGAAGCTGGCGCGCCAGCCGTGGCGGCGGGTGACCGCGCGGACGGTGTGCCGGGTGAGCACGGCGTCGTCGGCCGCGCCGACCGGGTCCTTGGCGGCCACCGACAGCTCGGCCTGGCCGAGCGCGTACTCGGGGTGGAACTGGAGCACGTCGAGGCCCTGCTCGCGCAGGGTGCGCACCAGCGCGAGGCCGTAGTCGGCCAGCGCCTCCAGCCGGACCTGGCCGTAGCCGGAACCGCTGATCGCGGGCACGAACTCGTCGAGGCCGGGTTCGGCCAGCACCCACTCGTGCTCGAACGCCGCGGAGATCGTCAGCCCGGCCGAGGCGGCCGCGGCGACCTGCCGGGCGGCGAAGGCGCGCTGGCAGGCGACGAAGCGCGGCCCGTCCTGGGTGAACTTGTCGGCCGGCGCCCAGGCCCAGCCGGGCATCGCCACCAGCCGGGTCAGCCGCGCGATGTCGGGGACCAGCCGCAGGTCGCCGTCGGGGCCACCGAGGTGGGTGCCGCGCAGCATCATGTCGTCGAAGGTGAAGGTCTCGAAGCACGGCGAGGCGCCGAGCCCGTGGCGGGCGATGTCGGGCAGCCGGTCCAGCGGCGCGGTCTTGACCCGCACGATGCCCGCGTTGTCCACGAAGGACAGTTCGACCAGCTCCACGCCCTCGGCCCGCAGCCGGGCCGAGGCGGGCACCAGCTCGGCGGGCTCCGCCGCCGGGATCCGATCGCCGCTCATCCACCCACGGTAGTCGGGTGGACACTCGGGGCGCAGCCGTTTCGGGTGCGAACGCGCGGAACTCCCGCCGCGGATCGCGACGGGAGTTCCGGGTTCGGCGCGTCAGTTCTGCTGCTGGGCCAGCAGCTGCTCGAAGGGCACGGGCTCCTCGAACGGGTCCGCGGCCTGCACCGCCGGGCGCTGGTCGATGAGCGCGGCCAGCTCGCCCGCGGCGCGTTCGACGCGGTCGGCCAGCGTGCTCTCGCCTCCGGTCGCCCAGTCCTCCGAAGCCGCGTAGACCGAGGTCGGCGCGACGACGGCGTGCAGGTAGGCGAACATCGGCCGCATCGCGTGCTCCAGCGCCAGCGAGTGCCGGGCCGAGCCGCCGGTGGCGCCGATGACCACCGGCTTGCCCGCCAGCGCGTCCTTGTCGAGCACGTCGAAGAACGACTTGAACAGCCCGCTGTAGGAGGCCTGGAAGATCGGGGTGACGGTGATCAGCCCGTCGGCCTTGCGCACCGCCTCCAGCACCTCCTCCAGCTCGGGGCTGGGGAAGCCGGTGACGAAGTTGTTGGCGATGTCCTTGGCGTGGTCCCGCAGCTCCACGACCCGGGTGGTGACCGGGGTCTGGCGCGCGGTGGCCGCGGCGAGGCGATCGGCCAGCATCCGCGTCGAGGACGGGTTGCTCAGCCCGGCCGAGATCACGACGATCTCGCGCTCGCTCATTTCGCGACCTCCTGCTTCTGCTCGTCCTGCTGCTTGGCCGCGAGCAGGGACTGGTGGGTGGGGGCGTCCGGCACGTGCGCGGGCTTGAGCTTGGCGAACTCCTCGCGCAGCACCGGCACGACCTCCTCGCCGAGGATGTCGAGCTGCTCCAGGACCGTCTTGAGCGGCAGGCCGGCGTGGTCCATCAGGAACAGCTGGCGCTGGTAGTCGCCGACGGTCTCGCGGAAGCCCAGGGTGCGGTCGATGACCTGCTGCGGGCTGCCGACGGTCAGCGGCGTGGCGGTGCTGAAGTCCTCCAGCGACGGGCCGCCGCCGTAGACGGGGGCGTTGTCGAAGTAGGGCCGGAACTCGCGGACGGCGTCCTGGGAGTTCTTGCGCATGAACACCTGGCCGCCGAGGCCGACGATGGCCTGGTCGGCCTTGCCGTGGCCGTAGTGCTCGAAGCGCTGGCGGTAGAGCCGCACCATGCGCTTGGTGTGCTCGGCGGGCCAGAAGATGTTGTTGTGGAAGAACCCGTCGCCGTAGTAGGCCGCCTGCTCGGCGATCTCGGGCGAGCGGATCGAGCCGTGCCAGACGAACGGCGGCACGCCGTCGAGCGGGCGCGGGGTCGCGGTGAACGACTGCAGCGGAGTGCGGAACTTGCCCTCCCAGTCGACCACGTCCTCCCGCCACAGGCGGCGCAGCAGCGCGTACTTCTCGATCGCCAGCGGGATGCCCTGGCGGATGTCCTCGCCGAACCACGGGTAGACCGGGCCGGTGTTGCCGCGACCCATCATCAGGTCGACGCGGCCGCCCGCCAGGTGCTGCAGCATCGCGAAGTCCTCGGCGATCTTCACCGGGTCGTTCGTGGTGATCAGCGTGGTGGAGGTGGACAGGATGAGGTTCTTCGTCTGGGCGGCGATGTAGCCGAGCATCGTCGTCGGGGACGAGGCCACGAACGGCGGGTTGTGGTGCTCGCCGGTGGCGAAGATGTCGAGCCCGACCTCTTCGGCCTTGAGCGCGATCCGGACCATCGCCTGAATGCGCTCGGCCTCGGTCGGGGTCCGGCCGGTGGTCGGGTCAGTCGTCACGTCACTGACCGAGAAGATCCCGAACTGCATGTGAACTCCCTACCTGAGCCCGAGCCCGCAGTCATTTGTTACGAGCTTCAACTACTTTCGGGAACGAGTCTTCCTTACGAAGTATTCCAGCGAAACCGCGACACACCCCACGGTTGGCACAGCTCACAGCCCGCTCTCGTTCCGGCCCGACTCACCGGTGGCGTGTGGGCACCCGAGGCCGTCCGGCGTCCTGCGTAAGATTCCCGCCGTGGCGTCTCCCGAAACCGCGACCGACCCGTCCACCGAACCCCTGAAGGTCCTGCAGCGGGTCTTCGGCTACGACTCCTTCCGGGGCACGCAGCAGGAGATCATCGACCACGTCGTCGCCGGTGGCGACGCGTTGGTGCTGATGCCCACCGGTGGCGGCAAGTCGCTGTGCTACCAGATCCCGGCGCTGGTCAGGCCCGGTGTGGGCATCGTGGTCTCGCCGCTGATCGCCCTGATGCAGGACCAGGTGGACGCGCTGGCCGCGCTCGGCGTGCGCGCGGGATTCCTCAACTCCACGCAGAGCTACCAGCAGCGCCGCGAGACCGAGGACGCCTTCCTGTCCGGCGAGCTCGACCTGCTCTACCTCGCCCCCGAGCGACTGCGGCTGGACTCCACGCTGGAGCTGCTGGCGCGCGGCGAGGTCGGCGTGTTCGCCATCGACGAGGCCCACTGCGTCGCCCAGTGGGGCCACGACTTCCGGCCCGACTTTCTGGCGCTGTCGGTGCTGCACGAGCGCTGGCCCGACGTGCCGCGCATCGCGCTGACCGCCACCGCCACCCCGGCCACCCGCGACGAGATCGCGAACCGGTTGCAGTTGACCGAGGCGCGGCACTTCGTCTCCGACTTCGACCGCCCCAACATCCAGTACCGGATCGCGCCCAAGACCGACGCGCGCAGGCAGCTGCTGCAGCTGCTGCAGACCGAGCACCTGGGCGAGTCCGGCATCGTCTACCGGCTCTCCCGCGCCGAGGTGGAGCGCACCGCCGAGTTCCTCACCGCCAACGGCGTGACCGCCCTGCCGTACCACGCGGGGCTGGACAAGGAGATCCGCGCCAAGCACCAGGCCCGGTTCCTGCGCGAGGACGGGCTGGTCATGGTCGCCACCATCGCCTTCGGGATGGGCATCGACAAGCCCGACGTGCGGTTCGTGGCGCACCTGGACCTGCCCAAGTCCATCGAGGGCTACTACCAGGAGACCGGCCGGGCAGGCCGCGACGGACTGCCCTCCACCGCCTGGATGGCCTACGGCCTGCAGGACGTAGTGCAGCAGCGCAAGCTCATCGACAACTCCGAGGGCGACGAGGCGCACCGGCGCACCCAGAGCAGGCACCTGGACTCGATGCTCGCGCTGTGCGAGACGGTGTCGTGCCGCCGTGCCCGGCTGCTCGACTACTTCGGCCAGCCCGACGCCGAGCCGTGCGGCAACTGCGACACCTGCCTGAGCCCGCCGGAGTCCTGGGACGGCACGGTCGCCGCGCAGAAGCTGCTGTCGGCCGTGGTGCGGTTGCAGCGCGAGCGCAACCAGAAGTTCGGCGCCGGGCAGATCATCGACATCCTGCGCGGCAAGAAGACCCAGAAGGTCGAGCAGTTCCGGCACGACGAGCTCAGCGTGTTCGGCGTCGGCTCCGACCTCAGCGACGCGGAGTGGCGCGGCGTCATCCGGCAGCTGCTGGCCCAGAGCCTGCTGGCGGTGGAGGGCGACTACGGCACGCTGGTGCTCACCGACACCAGCTCCGAGGTGCTGCGCCGGGAGGACCCGCGGCAGGTCTGGCTGCGCACCGAGCCGAAGAAGACCCCCGCTGCCAAGGCCAAGGCCCGCGACTCCAAGCGCGCCCCGGTGGACATGCCGCCCGAGGTGGAGCCGGTGTTCCAGAAGTTGCGGGCGTGGCGCATGGAGGTGGCCCGCGAGGAGGGCAAGGCGCCGTTCATCATCTTCCACGACTCGACGCTGAAGCAGATCGCCACCGTGCAACCGTCCACGTTGGACGAACTGGCGACGATCAGCGGCGTCGGCGAGGGCAAGCTCAACCGCTACGGCCAGGGCGTGCTGGAGGCCCTCGCGGCGCCCGATCCGGCGGAATGAGCTGAGGTGGCCGGGCGTTTACACTCCGCCGACAGGCCTGAACCGGTGGCATCGAGGAGAACGCGCCGATGAGCGAGAACTGGCCCCCGCTGCGGGGTGTGAACACCACGGTCGCGCACAACGCGCGGGTGTGGAACTACTGGCTGGGCGGCAAGGACCACTACGAGGTCGACCGCCAGGTCGGTGAGCACATCCACAGCATGTTCCCGCTGATCGCCGACGTCGCCCGCGCCGACCGCGCGTTCCTCAAGCGCGCGGTGAGCTTCCTGGCGGGTGAGGCCGGCATCCGCCAGTACCTCGACATCGGCACCGGCCTGCCCACCGCCGACAACACCCACCAGGTGGCGCAGCAGATCGCACCCGAATCGCACGTGGTCTACGTGGACAACGATCCGCTGGTGCTCACCCACGCCCGCGCGCTGCTGACCAGCTCGGCGGCCGGGCGCACCGACTACGTCGAGGCCGACGCCCGGCACACCGAGGAGATCCTGCAGGCCGCCTCGCGGACGCTGAACTTCCAGCAGCCGATGGCGGTGATGCTGCTGGGCATCCTCAACTTCATCTCCGACACCGACCAGGCCCGCGACATCGTCCGCCGCCTGGTCGGGGCGATCCCCTCGGGTTCCTACGTGGTGATCAGCCACCCCACCACCGAGCTCGACGGAGAGGCCAACCGGGAGGCGATGGCGTTCTGGAACAAGAACGCCACTCCCCCGATCACCGCGCGCGGTCACGACGACATCGCCGGGTTCGTCGACGATCTGGAGCTCGTCGAGCCGGGCATCGTCTCCTGCGCCCGCTGGCACAACCCGGACCCGTCCGAGCCGAGCGTCCCGCAGTACGGGCTGATCGCCCGGAAGCCCTGAGCGCGGACTACTTCTCGCTGTCGAGCGCGGCCATGTGCACGCTCGGGTAGCGGTCGCCGCGCACCGCGTCGCGCGGGATGAGCTCGCCGAGCCGGGCGAGGTCGGCGGCGTCGAGGTGCACGTCGTTGCTCGCGATCATCGTGTCGATCTGGCCGGGCCTGCGGGCGCCGATGACCGGCAGCACGTCCTCGCCCTGCGCGGCGACCCACGCGATGGCCAGCTGCGCGACGGTCGCGTCCTTCTCGGCCGCGATCTCGCGCACCCGCGCCACCAGCGCCTCGTTGTGCTCGCGGTTGCCGTCCTGGAAGCGCGGCATGGCGCGCAGCCCGCCGTCCACGGCGCCGCTGCCGCCGATGAGCCCGCGGGAGAGCACGCCGTAGGCGGTGATGCCGATGCCGAGCTCGCGGCAGGTCGGCAGGATCTCGTCCTCGATCCCGCGGGTGAGCAGCGAGTACTCGATCTGCAGGTCGCTGATCGGGGCGACGGCGGCGGCGCGCCGGATGGTCTCGGCGCCGACCTCGCTGAGGCCGATGTGGCGGACGTAGCCCTTGTCGACCATCTCGGCGATCGCGCCGACGGTGTCCTCGATGGGGACGTTCGGGTCGAGCCGGGCCGGGCGGTAGACGTCGACGTGGTCGACGCCGAGCCGGTTGAGCGAGTAGGTCAGGAAGTTCTGCATCGCCTCGGGCCGCGCGTCGTAGCCGACCGGGGCGCCGTCGGGCCCGCGCAGGGCGCCGAACTTGACCGAGAGCACGACCGCGTCGCGGTCGCGGTCGGCCAGGGCGCGGCCGATGAGCATCTCGTTGTGCCCGTGACCGTAGAAGTCGCCGGTGTCGAGCAGGGTGCCGCCGGCGTCGAGGTAGGAGTGGATGACGCGCACGCTCTCGGCGTCGTCGGTGCGCCCGTAGGCGCCGGACAGGCCCATGCAGCCGAGTCCGGGCGAGCTGACGCTGGGCCCGGTGGCGCCGAGGCGGCGGGTGCGGAGCTGAGTTCGTTGTGTCATGCCACCACTGTGGTCCCGGCCCGGGCGCACCGCCCAGGCCCGGTTCATCCGGGGACGGGCTCTCCCTGGCTGGCGGGCAGCGGCGGGTCGATGATGGGAGGCGTGATCGATCGACCGGGACTCGCCGACTTCCTGCGCAGGCGCCGCGCGCTGCTGCGGCCGGCCGACGTGGGCCTGCCCGAGGGCGTCCGCCGCCGCACGCCGGGCCTGCGCCGCGACGAGGTGGCGCAGCTGGCCGGGATCTCCACCGACTACTACACGCGCCTGGAGCAGCAGCGCGGCTCGCACCCGTCGGAGCCGGTCGTGGCGGCGCTGGCCCGCGCGCTGCGCTTCACCCTCGACGAGCGCGACCACCTGTTCCACCTGGTGGGCCTGACCCCGCCGCCGCGTCGCGCGGGCGGGCACATCCGGCCGGGCCTGATCAGCCTGGCCGACCGGCTCACCGATGTGCCGGTGACGATCTGCAGCGATCTCAACGAGATCCTCTGGCAGAACCCGCTGGCGGTGGCGCTCATGGGCGATCAGCGACGGCCCGGCGACAAGCACCGCAGCGTCGTCTGGCGCTGGTTCACCGATCCCGAGATGCGCCGCGGGATGCCGGAGGAGGACCGAGCGCACCACTCCGCGGCCCACGTGAGCGACCTGCGCGCCACCTACGCGCGCCGCGCGGGCGAAGCCGACATCACCGGCCTGGTCGAGGACCTGCTGGCCCGCAGCGCCGAGTTCCGCGAGCTCTGGGAGCGACACGAGGTCGCCGTCCGCCACAAGGACCGCAAGCGGTTCCTGCACCCGGAGGTCGGCGAGGTCGACGTCAGCTGCGAAACGCTGCTCACCCCCGACTCCGACCTCAAGCTGCTCGCCTACTTCCCCACCGAGGGCACCGACGCCCGGGACAAGCTCAACCTCCTCCGCGTCATCGGCACCCAGGACCTCCACCCCACCCCCTGACGCGCGGTGCCGTCGAACACGGCATCGACCGAAAAGGGGCTCTGACCTGGTGTTTTCGCAATCTGTGACGGACCGCACAGCAGGTCGTGCGCCGGGACGTTTTCCCTGGTCGCACATGAACACTTTCGGTCACCCTCTGCGACCGACCACGGTTATCAGCCCTGGGCATCCCCTGTTCGCGTGAGAGCTCCTTGAAGCCACGACTACCCGTGGTTACCTTCGGTCAGGCGAGTTACGGAACGGTCACGGCAGCCAGCCGCCCCCGACGCAGTTGAGACCCCCGATCGGCTGCGACCGCTCCCGGGCTCGTCCCCACCCGGTAGCCGTTGCGACCCCGAAAGGAAGCCGTGTTCCGCCAGCGTCTCCTCACACTGCTGCCGGAGTCCACCCGCGAGGACCCCAGCCGCCTGACCCACGGCCTGGCCGCCGCCGCAGTGCTGGTCATGGCCGCGATCGCCCCGACCACTCAGGCACTCGCAGCCCCCGCCCCCGAAGAGCCGGCCCCTGCCGCCGCCCCCGCAGCAGAGGCCCCGCTCCTCCCGTAGGAGCCCCCGAGCCGAGGTGGACCGGACAGCCCCCCGCCGTCCGGTCCACCTCCTTCCAACCCGACGCCCCCGACGCTGTGGGTTGGGACAGTTTTCATGAAAACTGTCCCAACGTTCTCCACCACCTCGCAGATCCCCAGACCTCGGACCAACCCGGGACGTCCACGCCGCCTTCCAGTGCGCGCGACCTCAGCCGCGCTGCTCGCGCGTTGTGCGGGTGTACTCGCGGAGCTGGCGCTTCGAAGCCTCGAGGTCGAACCTCGCTTGGCCACCTGGCGTGTAGATCTCAGGCACCAGGACGCCCGCCTGGACGTACCGCGCGATGCTCCGACGACTCACCCCGAGCTCCAAGGCCAGCTGACTGCTGGTGAGCAACTTCGGCTGCGGCATTCACCAAACGTGTCACAGATGTCCCCGATTGGCTCACTTCAGCTCTCAGTTGGCTTTCTTTGTCTTACGATGGCTCAGTTGTCCCAGTTCGAGCTCACCGCCGAACCTCCGCACGGGCCGCGAAAGGCAGGCAGACGAATTGACTCCCCCGCCCTCCACCCGCCACTACTGGCTACCCATCCCCGACTCGTCGCAGTGCAGCGGCACTCGGCACGCCTTCCGCGGACCCCGCTGGGAGGGCGAGCACACCGGTACCACGGTCTGCGGCCAGGAGGTCGCGATGGCCAAGCCCTCGGAGATGGACTGGATCTGCCACCCCACCTGCCCCAGCTGCTACGACACCCTCAAGTTGGAGCAGCGGTGAGCGCTCTTCGGGGGCGAGTTCTGGGTGGAGGTCCTGAGCCGTGGACAGTTTTAGTGAGAACTGTCCGGACATTTCGGGCATCACCCTTGGGCAATTTGGACTAAAACTGTCCCCTGGCGACCATCACCGCCCCGGCGACCGATCGACCTGGCGGAGGGGCACCTGGGGATCGAGGCGTGGGCGTTCGCCGGGTTACAGTACTTCTCCTACTGCCGGGTAGGCCCGTTCGGGCGGGGTTGGGTTGGAGCTCTGGTGGCGCTGTTCTTCGAGGTCGAGCGATGAGTCGTTGGTTGGGTCGGCTGACCCGGGCGTGGTGGCAGTGGGCGCGCAACGGCGCGGCGATCACCGCGCGCACCCGTGAAGGACGTCGCTTCGGCGCGCTGGGGGCGCGGAGTCACCTGGCGTTCCCGCAGGGAGCGCTGACCGGGACCGAACGCGTCCACATCGGGGACGGCTGCATCATCAACGAGCACACCGTGCTCTCCGCCGGACTCCCCGGGGCCGCGCTGGGCGACGGCGAGCCGATGATCGTCATGGGTGATCGCTGCGTGCTCGGGCGCAACTCCGAGATCCTCGCGATGTCCTCGGTGGTGCTCGGCGACGACGTGTGGACCTCCAGCCGCGTGACCATCGTCGATCACCACCACCGCCACGACCTCACCGACGTGCCCGTCGCCGCGCAGTGGCCGCTGCCGGTCCGGCCGGTGACCATCGGTTCCGGGACGGTGATCAGCACCGGTTCGGTCATCCTCGCCGGGGCGCAGATCGGCGAGAACTCCATCGTCGCCTCCGGCGCCCAGGTCACCGCCGGGGTGTACCCGCCGAACAGCGTGCTCGCGGGTGTTCCCGCGCGCGTGATCCGCACCCACTCCCCGGTCGAGGCCGACGCCGTCTAGGTCAGGAACTCCAGAGCCACGACCTGCACCTCACCGACGGCGAAGCCGAGCAGGGCGCCGGTGGCGATGAGCATCCACTCCTCCTCCCGGAAGGCCGGACGCAGCAGCTCCTCGAACTCCTCGGCGTCGAGCTGCTGCATCTTGCTGACCAGGGTGTTGCGGATGTCCATCGCGTCGGCAGCGTAGTCCTCGATGTAGCTCATCGTCTCGGGCAGCTTGCCCATGACCATCTCGGCGATGCGGCCCTTGAGGTCCTGGTAGCGGCGCCCGCCGACGGCGAAGACCACCAGCGGTTTGGCGATGCTGGTGCGCCGGTTGAGCTCCTCGTCGACCTTGCGCGTGACCAGCGCCAGCACCTTGTCCGACAGCGGGCCGCGCAGGACCGCCTCGATGATGTTGCGCGGCGTCACGATCTCCCGGGCGATGAGCTCGCCGTAGGCCTCGGAGACCTCCTTGCGGCGCTTGAGGAACAGGCCCTGCCACTCGAACAGCCCGAAGTAGGTCGTCGGCTGCTGCGGGCGGAAGATCATCTTCAGCGCGAGCCAGTCGGTGAACCACCCGGTGAACAGGCCGAACATCGGCATCAGGATCGGCGCCTTGAACAGCACCCACGCCGACATCTGCACCAGGCCGATGACGAACCCGAACACCGCGCCGGAGCGCCGAATGAACTGGAACTCCTTGTCACCGGCCTCCAGGAAGATCCGGTTCAGCAGCTCCTTGTCGCGCACCAACGCGGTGACGACCATCGCCTTGAGGTCGAAGACGTTGTCCACATCGGACTTGATCTCGTCCATGATCTCGGTGAGCATCCGCGGCGCGTCGTTCTGGACGCGCTGGATCATCGCCCGCCGCACGGCCTTCGGCAGCGCCTCCCACATGCCCGGCTGATAGGTGGAGGCGACCTCCTCGACGATCTCCTCGATCGCCTGCCGCAGCGGGCCCTCGACCTCGTTGACGATGCGCTCGGGATCCAGCCGCGACACCACCTCCTGCGGTGTGAGCAGCTGCTCGGTGAGCGTGTCGCAGGCGATGCCGGCCATCTTCGCCGCGTGCTTGGGCACGATGCCCTGCCAGCCCAGGAACGGCTTCTTGCCCCGAAACTCCACCGGGTAGAACATCATCTTGATGGCCAGGATCTTGGTGACGTAACCGATCAAGGCCGCTACGACGGGGATGGAGAGGTAGAGCATCCAGTGCTGGTTGAAGTCCTGGAGGATCGCTCCCATCGCACACCCTTCCCCGAAAAACCCCTGAACCACCTGTGCGCGATGACACAGTGGCAGTGACCTTACCTCGCGCGGTTACGCTTTCAACGCGTCCTCGACCCCGGGTATCAGGGTCGGATCGCAGCGGCGCCAGAACCGCGTGCCGAGTTCGGACATCCGCACGCTGCGGCGCACGACCTTGGTGGATTTCGCCGAGCGCAGCGCTTCTCGGATCCGGGACTCGGTCTGCAGGATCTCGTACTGGTCGTCCATCGCGTCGAGCTCGGCGCCGATCTCGACGAGCCCCAGCGCCTGCAGCCGGGTCAGGTAGTGCGGCACCTCGTCGTGCAGCGCCACCCCCACCGCGCGGCCGACCGTGGAGCCGTTGCGGAGCACGTACCGGCTCGCCCCGCCGATGCCCGAGCGCTCGACGACGTCCACCACCGGGTACGCAGCGCCGTCGCCGAGACCGGCCAGGATGCGCGCCTCATCAGGCGTGATGATCCGCAGGATCCCGGCGTAGAGGTGCTCGCGGGCCTCGGCCTTGGTCGCGGTCGCCGAGCGGAACAGCAGCTCGGACATCGCCTCGCGCAACCCGTCCTGGACCGGTTCGCCCTCGTCCTCGTCGTCCTCGGGCTCGGCGTCCTCGCCGGGCACGGGATCGTCGACGGACTCCAGCCACACCCGCACACCGGTGGACACGGCCTTCTCGATGGCCTGCACCTGGCGTTCCACCTCGACGCCGCCCGGCAGCTCCCGCACCAGCCCCATGCCTGTGCGCGCGACGTCGCGGCCGACGCGGCCGGCCAACCCGAGCAGGCCGCCCAGCACGTTCGAACCCGCCGACCCCTCATCGCCGTGCTGCTCATCGGCTCTGCGGCTGAGCTCGATCTCCCCTGTCACGCGGCCCCCTACGTCTACCCCGATCGCTCGTGATCCGTTGCCTCGGATGGATCAACGATGAGGGCGAGTATGGCCTGACCGACCCCGCGCGGACCAGACCGGGGGTGTCACGGTTCTATTCGGATATGGCCTTCGCACGCAGCACGTTCTTCTGCAGCTTGCCGGTGGAGGTCTTCGGCAGCTCCCCGAAGACGATCTTCTTCGGCGCCTTGAACGCCGCGATCCGCGACCGGACGAACTCGATCAGCTCCCCCTCCCCCGCCGAAGCGCCCTCCCGGAGGCTGACGAAGGCGACCGGGACCTCTCCCCACTTGTCGTGCGGCGCGGCGACGACCGCGGCCTCCACGACGTCGGGGTGCGCGGTGAGGGCGTTCTCGACCTCGATGGAGGTGATGTTCTCGCCGCCGGAGATGATCACGTCCTTGATCCGGTCGCGCAGCTCCACGTACCCGTCGGGATGGCGAACGCCGAGGTCACCGCTGCGGAACCAACCGTCGAGCGTGGCGTTGTCGGTGGCCTCGGGGTCCCGGTAGTAGCCGAGCATCACGTCGTTGCCGCGCAGCAGGATCTCGCCGGGAGTTCGCCCGTCGGCGGGCACCTCGCGCCCCTCCGGGTCGGTGACGCGCACCGGTTCGGCGATGACGTTGGCGATGCCCTGCCGCGCGATCAGCCGCGCTCGGCTCTCGGGATCGGCGTCGTCCCACTCGGGCTGCCACTCGCAGACCACGGCGGGCCCGAAGGTCTCGGTGAGTCCGTAGAGGTGGCGGATGTCGAAGCCGAGCTCGCCCATCCGCGCCAGCAGCGACGGCCACGGCGGAGCCCCACCGGCGAAGACCCGCAGCACGTGATCGAGGTGGTGGGCGTCGGGATGCTCGGCGAGCATCGCCAGCACGGTCGGCGCGGCGCAGAAGTGCGTGATGCCCTCCCGGTCGATCGCCTCCCAGATCGCGCCGGGATCGACCTTCCGCAGGCAGTGGTGCACCCCGCCGGCCGCGGTCACCGCCCAGGGGAAGCACCAGCCGTTTCTCTACTGTCTTGAACTACCTTGGCTTCATGAGCAGCGATCCGACCCCGTTGAGGGCGCGCGAGTACCTGCGGGTGTCATACGACCGGTCAGGCAGGGCGCGCTCGAACACCGAGCAGCACACCGACAACGCCGCCGACGCCGCACGTCAAGGCTGGGTCTTGGGCCGCCGTTACGAGGACACATCCATCTCGGCCTCGCGTACTCCAAGAAGGCGCGCGAGGGCTACGACGAGCTCATCGCGGATCTGCAAGGGAAGCGATTCGACGCCGACGTGCTGATCATCTGGGAGTCGTCCCGTGGATCTCGACGGGTCGGTGAATGGGTCTTGCTCTGCGACCTGCTTGAGGAGCAGGGTGTCCTCGTCCGCGTCACCACCCACGGCCGGACCTACGACCCCAGCAATCCCCGTGACCGCAGATCGCTGCTCGAAGACGCGGTCGATAGCGAGTACGAAAGCGGCAAGATGTCAGGCCGGATTGCCCGCTCCGCGAAGGCGGCAGCCTACGAGGGCAAACCACCCTCCCGATCGGCGTTCGGGCATCCGCGACGCCACTGGGTAGAGACCCCGCTCGGCAAGGAACGACACGCGGTCCCCAACGAGCAGATCGAGGCCGAACGGGCCGCCGTGCAGCGCCTCTACGAAGGCCTGTTCGCAGGTCGCACGCTCGGACGAATGGCGCATGAGCTCAACGAAGAAGGATTCCGAACCGCGCGAGGCAACACGTGGACACGAACATCAGTTCGCTCCGTGCTGCGCAACCCGCGCAATGCCGGCGTGCGGTTCTACAAGGGCGAGCGCCTCGACATCGCGACACAGTGGGACCCCATCGTTAGTGAAGAGACCTGGCAAGCCGCGACACAACTGCTTGCCGATCCAGGGCGACGCGCCCAGGACGGAACCGCGCGACGCTGGATAGGTGGCAACCTCTTTGTCTGCGGCCAGTGCGGCGCACGCGTGAAATCCGACTACATGCCCAACAGAGTCCGCGGCTACCGATGTAGGCTAACCGGACATAACAGCCGCCGTGCTGACAAGGTCGACGCCTACGTCTTGACCACCGTCGCCGCCCGCCTCCGCCGCGATGACATCATCGAACTCCTCGCTGGCCAGGAGAACAAGCAAAGGGCCGCAGAGCTACGCACTACCGCCGCCGGCCTTCGACAACGCCTCGATGGACTGGGCGTCGACTATGCCCAAGGCCTCCTCACCGCCGGGCAAGTCCAAACTGCGACACAGGCGCTGACCTCCCGACTCAACGCAATCAACGACGAACTCGCCCGGCTCGGTCGCGACGAACTCGCCTACCTATCCGGAACCGACGATCCCGGGCAACGTTTTCTCGATTCCGACCTTGACCTGAAGCGAGGCACCATCGACGCGCTCTGCACCGTCACACTGCTTCCCAACAAGCGAGGCCCCTGGGCAACCATGGAAGAATCAGTTCAAATCGACTGGAAATAGCACCAGCCTCACATCAGTCTGATCGTCCTCTGCCGGGTTCAAGTCCGCCCTCGGACACCAGTGGGTGGGATCCGTCCCACGACACCACAGATGGTTTCAAACGCGAGACGGCGAGGTGCATTGCATCCGCCGTCTCGTCGCGTCTTCTGCCACAGAGTCCTGGCTCGGGGGTGGCAGCCGTGGCTGACCGGACTGTTCCCGCGATCGAGCTGCATCCGCTGTCGGTGGATGAGCGCGCCGAGTTGATCGCCGCGCGCGGCACGGCCCGGCGGGTGCCGCTCACGCAGCTGGCCGCACTGCCGAGTACGACCTCGATGGTTTATCGGATCGCCTCCCTCGACGCCCAAGGCCGCATCGCCGACAGCAGCATCGTCAACGCCCTGGGCTGGCAAGCCGGGCGACGGATGCGCCTGGATGTGCTCTCCAACACCACGGTGACCGTCCAGGCCGACCCCGACGGGGTGTTCACCCTCGCCCGCCGCGCCCACCTCCCGCTGTCGGCGGCGGTGCGCCGCTGGTGCGGCCTGAACCCCGGCGACCGGCTGCTGCTGGCCGCCGCCCCGGATCCCGGCCTTCTTCTGATCCACACCATGCGCGCTCTCGACGCGATGGTCGCCGCCTTCCACACCCCCGGAGCTGACACCCCATGACCCACCACCCCGACGCGCCCGAACTCGACGCCGCTCGCCTGCTGCTGGCCAAGATGGGCGTCACCCCCGAAGACCTCCTCGGTGCAGCCGCACCGAAGCCGCAGGCTCCGACGTTCGCCGATTACATCCCCGAGGTCGCCAAAGCCGTCTCCCCTGGCACCAAGCGCGTGTATGGCACGTACTGGAACAGGATCCTCGAACACTGGGGCGACCGGCACCTCGACGAACCCACCACCCTGGAGATCCAACAACTCGCCGAAGCCGTCCGCTCCCAGGTCGTCGTGCGCCGCAACGCCCGCGGCGGACGGGGTGCGGCCGAGCACCTCATCGCCGCCATCCGCTGCCTCTACAACCACGCCGTCGCCGACAACCTCATCACCGAAGGAGACAACCCCGCCAAGAACGCCACCAAACCCCGCAGGCTCGCCAGCACCCGACGAGGACTCACCGACAACCGACTCAACGAGATCAACCACATCGCCGCCACCACCGGCGACGACCCCGCACTCGACACCCTCATCCTGCGCCTGCACATCGAAACCGCCTGCCGCCGCGGCGGAGCCCTCGTCCTCACCCTCCGCGACCTCGACCCGGACCAATGCCTCATCCGCCTCCACGAAAAAGGCGAAACCGTCCGTTGGCAGCCCGTTTCCCCCACCCTCATGACCCACCTGCGCGAGCATGCTCAGCAGCGCGGCACTACGAAACCCACTGACCAGCTTCTGCGCTACCGCAACGGGACACCCATCACCAGACGCCGCTACGACCACCTCTGGACCCGCATCGGCACCACCTCCCCTGGGTGACCACCCAAGGAGTCAGCACCCACTGGCTCCGCCACACCACCCTCACCTGGGTCGAACGCAACCACGGCTACGCCATCGCCCGCGCCTACGCAGGCCACACCACCACCAACAGCGACACCGGAACCACCGCCGCCTACACCCGCGCCGGCATGACCGAAATCGCCACCGCCCTGGCCACCCTCACCGGCGAACCCCACCCACTCGCTACCAGCCGAACGGGCTGACCAACCACCGCACTCGGAAGGCGCACGCTCGGCCGGCTCGTGGTGAACGGCCCCCTAACACGAGCCAGCAGTGACAACCCCGGTTTAATACTGTTGGTCCATCAACTACCGGGCGAGTTCACCACGCAATCTAAGCGCTCCCGGGAAGATTCCTGTTATTAGCGTAGGAGCTAATTTGGGTCCCGTGGTCGACGCTGGCAGGGGTTTTTCTCAGCCACAGACGCGGCCGTTGATGTGCGATAATCGCTGAGGGCTTGGGTGACAGCACGAAGGAAATACTCAGCAGAACTTTCGACGGCGCGCATTTCGCGATCGGCTGGCTGTTGCTGGTCAAGTCGATACGCATTGGTGAGGTTCGCCGTCAGCATGGCCGCATCAGAGGCAATGCGCGCCAAGGGTTGGCTTTCCGCTTCCTCCGTCATGATGAGCTCGAAGGCGGTATAGATCGAGCGAAGTGCCAGCAAGCGCAGGCCTGTGTCAGCACCATGCACCGTGTGGACCATGTCGTTGTAACCCGCCAGGAAGTCCGCGAGCCCATCGGGCGGGTCGTCGTTGGGATCGGCGAGCACCGGCAACCTCCTCCAGGGTCAACCCCGCGACCCGCGATCGCGGCGTAGCGGGCTTTGGGGGCACCACCTCCTTCTTCAGCAGCTCGGTCGCTCGCCGATACACCGCCAGCTCGGCCTCCAACTCGGCGATCCTCTTCTTCGCGGCGGTCAGCTCGGCCTTCTCCGCGCTGGTCAACCCGGACTCCAGGCCCCGGTCGTTCCGATCCTGTCGCCGCCAGGCGTAGAACGTCTGATCGCTGATCCCCAGATCATGCGCCACGTCGGCGACCTTGCGGCCAGCGTCGATCACGTCCAGCACCTTCCGCCGGAACTCCGGCGGATACCCACGTCGTCCCATGCCACCCTCAATCCAACAATCGGACTCTGTCAAACCCGGGGCAGACCAGTCGACGAGGCCATTCAGCGGGTGCGGCGCGACTCTTGTGAAGGGTTCCGGGTGAGCAGTTGGTAGGGCAGGCATTGGGGGCTGCCGTTCCGGGGGTCGTGGACGATGTCGGCCTCGACGCCGAAGACGTCGCGGAGCATGTCCTGGGTCATGACTTCGTGCGGTGTTCCGGCGGCGTAGATCGCGCCCTCGCAGAGGGCGATCATGTGGTGCGAGTAGCGGGCGGCGTTGTTGAGGTCGTGCAGCACCATGACGGCGGTCTGGCCCTCGTCGCGGTTCAGGTCGGCGAGCAGTTCGAGTACCTCGAGCTGGTGGGCCATGTCCAGGAACGTGGTGGGCTCGTCCAGCAGCAGCGCGTCGGTCTGCTGCGCGAGGGCCATGGCGATCCAGGCGCGCTGGCGCTGGCCGCCGGACAGCGTGTCCAGCGCCCGGTCGGCGAACTCGGCCACGCCGGTGATCTCCAGCGCGCGGGCGACTGCCCGCTCGTCGGACCGGGACCACTGCCGCAGGAAGCTCTGGTGCGGGTAGCGGCCCTGCGCGGCCAGTTCGCGGGCGGTGAGCCCCTCCGGGGCCCGCGGGTCCTGCGGCAGCACGCCCAATCTCTTCGCGACCTCGCGCGTCGGGAGATCGGTGATGGCCTGGCCGTCGAGCAGGACGGTGCCCGCGCGGGGTTTCAGCAGGCGAGCCATCGCGCGCAGCAGCGTGGACTTCCCGCAGCCGTTCGGACCGATGATCGAGGTGATCCGGCCTTCCGGTACGGCGACGGAAAGATCGGCGATCACGGTGGCTTCGTCGTAGGCGAGCGTGATCCGCTCCGTCCTGAGCTCGCTCACGGCTCTCGCCTCCCCAACAGGAACACTCGCCCTCCAGACGCTCTGTGAAACCGGAACCTCGAGACCTACTTGTTCCTGCTCCGGTGGAGCAGGTACAGGAAGAACGGTGCGCCGAGAACCGCCGTCACGATTCCGGCGGGAATCTCCACCGGGGCGAAGAGGGTTCTCCCGACGAAGTCCGCGCCGACGACGATCGCCGCTCCGGTCGCCGCCGCCACGGGGATGAGGGCTCCGTAGGACGAGCCGACCAGCTGGCGGGCGATGTGCGGGGCCATCAGCGCGACGAAACCGACCGCTCCCGCTGTGGCCACCGCAGTGCCGGCCAGTCCCACGCTCGCCAGGAGCAGCAGCCCGCGCGTCGTCTCGACGCGCAGCCCCAGCACCCGTGCGACGTCGTCGCCCAGGTTCATCGCGTTGAGCCGACGGGCGAGGAACAACGCCAGCGGGAGTAGGACCACCAACCACGGCGCGAACGACTGGAGCTCGTCCCAGCCGCGACCGTGGACGCTGCCGGCGAGCCAGATCAGGGCGAAGGACACCTGCTGCATCTCGCCGATGGTGATCATGAGCGTGGTGCCGGCGGCGGCGATCGCGTTCAGCCCGATTCCGACGAGCACCAGCCTCACCGGTGAGCTGTTCCCCCGCCACGCCAGCGCGTACAGCAACCCGGCCACGAGGAACGCCCCGCCCAACGCCGCCGGCTGCAGGTAGGCGGTGGCTGCCGCGGGCGCGGCCACGATCAGGCTCACCGCGGCCAACGACGCCCCGGCGTTGACGCCGATGATGTCCGGCGCGGCGAGGTCGTTGCGCGTGAGGCCCTGCAGCATCGCCCCGCTCACCGCCAGCGCGGCTCCCACGGCCACGGCGACCAGCGCGCGGGGCAGCCGGAGGGTGTTGATGACGAACGCTTGACCGCTGTCGTCCGCGAGACCGAGGAGCGTGCGCACGACCTCGAGCGGCGGCACCGGGTAGGCGCCGTACCCGACGTTCGCCACGCCTCCCGCGAACGCGGCCGACGACAGCGCGAGGAAGACGAGTGCCGCGCGCAGGTTCAGCCGCAACGAGACCGGTCCGGCTCGCAGCGCGGCCTCACCGGTGTTCGTCCGGGAGGCGAGGGACCTCAGCCGTGCCATCACTGCGGTGCCCTGCAGCGCGCCAGGTAGATGAAGAACGGGGCGCCCAGGAGAGCGGTCGTCACGCCGACCGGGATTTCCTGGGGCGCCAGGACGATTCGCGACACGATGTCGGCGCCGAGGAGCACGATCCCTCCGATGATCGCGGAATAGGGCAGGATCCAGCGGTAGTCCAGGCCGACGAAGAAGCGCACGGCGTGCGGCACGACGAGCCCGATGAAGCCCACCGGCCCCGCCACGGCGACCGCGCTGCCAGCCAGGAGCACCACCGAGAGCACGGCGAGTGATTTGGTGAGCGCGGTCTTCTGACCCAGCCCGCCGGCCACGTCCTCGCCGAGCATGAGCGCGGTGATCTGACGGCTCAACGCCAGCGCGCTCCCTAGCCCGACGAGGACGTACGGCGATATCTGCTGCAGCAGTGCGAGGTCGCGCCCGAGCACCGAGCCGGCCAGCCAGAACCGGATCGTGTCCATCGTCTGGTCGCTGAAGATCAGCGTGGCCGTGGTGAACGACGACAGGAGCGCCGCCAGCGCCGCCCCGGCGATGGCCAACCGCATCGTGCCCATCTGGCCGCGGCCGGCCGAACCGATCCCGTACACGAGCACGGCCGCGACCGCCGCCCCGACGAAGGCGAACAGCGCGAACGTCGTCGACGAGGTCGCGCCGAACACGAACACCGTGATCACCACGGCGAAGGACGCTCCGGCGTTGATCCCAAGGATCCCGGGATCGGCCAACGGGTTGCGCGTGATCCCCTGCATCAGCGCACCGGCCACGGCCAGGCAGGATCCGACCAGCGCCGCGCTGAGCGCACGCGGAACCCGGATCGTGCGGACGATGAGGTCATCGCGGGACCCGTTGAAGTCCGCGAAGGCCCGCACCACGTCCGTCACGCCGATTCCGGCCACCCCGAAGTTGAGGCTGATGACGAGGCTTGCGGCCAGAACCGACGCGCAGACCGCCAATCCGAGGAGGAGCGCGTACCGCGATCGCAACACTGAGATGATCCTGCCCGGCCGGGACGACTAGTTCGGCTGTTGCGGTTGACCGGCGTTCGCCGGAGCTCGCTCGTAGAGCAACCTGGTCGCCTCCTCGGCGATCAGTTCCATGGAGACGAGTCCCCTGGAGCGGGTCCACAAGGCCCGATTCACCGAGTGGACGTCGCCGGCCGCGACCGCGCTGAGGTTCTGCCACACCGGTGCCGCTTCCCAGTCCTTCGTCGTGGTCTTCGCGTCGGTCATGACGAACAGCACGGCCGGGTTGATCTGCGCCAGCCCTTCCAACCCGACCGAGGACGAATCCGAGTTCTCCGGGTAGGCCGCCGCCTCCGGGGCGTACGTCACCCGCACCCGGCGGAGGATTTCGGCCACGTACGACCCCTCTCCCAGAACCTGCGCAGTGCCGTGATCCCGGGGGATGACGGCCAGAGCATCGCGTCCACCACCTTGGGGAGCGGTTCGAGCGAACTCGTCCAGCCGACCGTTCAGGCGGGTGATCTCCGCGTTCATCTCCGCCGGCTTGTTGATGGCGTCGCCGACCTTCCGAGCCACGTCCAGCGTTTCCTCGTACCCGGCGTAGCGGGCGGTGAACACGACCGTGGGCGCGATCGCGCTCAGCTCGTGGTAGATCCCCGCGTGGCGTTCGTTGTCAGCGATGATCAGGTCGGGTTTGAGCCTCGCGATCTGCTCCAGGTTCGGCTCCGAACGGGACCCGACGGACTCCCACTTGCCGATCCGGTTCCGCACCTCGGGGATCAGGTTCTCCGGATCGCCGTCGTCGACCGCACCGACCGGGGTCACCCGGAGAGACGCCAGCATGTCCACGTAGGGGAACTCGAGCGCCACGATGCGCTGGGGCTTGTCGGGGACCGCGCTCGCACCCAGGTCATGCGCGACCGTTCGGGTCGGCGCCGGTGCTTCCTCTCCGCCTCCGCCGCCGGTGGCGCACCCGGCGAGCAGCACGATGCTCAGCACCAGTGCGGAGATCGCCCCCCAACCGCGTTTTCCCCAATGTCCGATGCGATGACTCATCTCGAGCAGACTCCGTTCTGGACGCGATCGCCGCATCCTCATCCGGCACCGGAAACGGGCCGGGCGGTGAACGGCCCGAACGGTTTCGGAGGTGATTTCCGACCGGCGCGCGATGCCGTTCAACTCCCAGCGCACGATGCCCGTGATCTTCTGCGGGAACCTTGAGCGAGGGACGTGCGAGTATCAACGACCCGAGGACGAAACGGACGGGATGCGTGACCGCCGGGTCGATTTGAGATACGAGCGGAGTTTAGGTGTCGGTCCACGAAAGCGCGGAGAACGATCGAGGGTTATCTATGAAAAATGACGGCGGTTAGCATTCCTCCGTGACACGAGCGCAAATTCGCGTTTCGTGCCCACGTTCATCACCGCCGGCCATCGCTCAGGAGATCGTGGAGCGGGAGACCGAGCTTTTGTCGGCGAAGCTGTCCTGTGCGAGGGCGTCGGCAACGTCGCCGCCGGCGCGGGCGGCCTGGGGGACGCAGTCGCGGATGGCCGCACCGAGTACGACACGATCGACTACAACGAAGCGTTGAACGTCAAGAGTGCGCAGGCCGGGCGCTGACGTGGAAGAACTGGACACCGAGCTCAAGGGCCACCCGGAGAACTTCACCGCGACCTGCCAGTGGCTCCGGGAGGCCTCGGCCAACATCGAGCAGGCCGAGCAGAGCTACCTCAAGCCCGTGGCAACTCCGAAGGCGGCTGGGCGGTGACGCCTGGGACGCGTTCCGTGAGATCGCGTTTCATGGTGCGCGGATGGTCGGGGACACCGTGCAGATGGTCTCCGGCGTGTGCAGCGTGGGGGAGCAACGAAGGTAGGAAAGACGCTGCCCAAACTGTCTCCGGGCGCTTCCTGTGGTCACTGGCTGTCCTCGGCGAGGTAGACTTGATCGGCGAAGACGTCGAGCGCTGCGACGCAGGCCTGCAGCGCCTCCTCGGCAGCGGTCCGGCGGTCGGCACCGAGCGAGTCCCGGAGGCGGACCTTGTCGAACCAGCCTCGCAGCTTAGTGAGGTCTTCGTCGTTCTCCTCCAGTTCCGCGTAGGTGAATTTTTCGGCGGCGGTCTCCTTGTCTATCTCGGCCTGGAAACCGTGGCACCGGTCGATGATCTCCTGGTACTCCTCGTTGCGCTTGGCGTTGTAGGTCGCGACGACCTCGCCCATGCCGCCCAGAACCTCGCAACGCATCAACTGGGCCGTGCCGCCGAGCTCCCCGATGTCCTTGCGCAAGGAGCGCAGCGCGCGTTCGTGGGACGTCGACTCGGGCAGCACTGCGACGGAGTTCTGCAGGTAGACCGCGCCGATGGTCTTGAGCCTCCGCCATACGCTCGCGCGCAGCCGGGTCGGTTCGCGCGGGACTCGGTAGATGAGTAGTAGCCACCCTGGCGGAGTGTTTTCACGGTCAGCGGAGTCCTCGGTCACGCCATCAGCTTGCCATCATGCGGTCGGCGCCGTCATGCATCGGTCGCGAGTTCACAAGGCCATCGAAGTTGCACCGACAAGCTAACCGCAGTTAGGATTCAAACAGAACCGGCGAGACGCCCTCGGCGTTCGAACGGGACTTTCACTTATGTGCTCCGGCCTGGCGGAGACTCCGTCCGTTCAACGGGACGATCCGACGGTCACGCATCAAACACCTTTCGTTGCCGGGTCATTGATGCTCGCGGGACTCTGCGTCAACATTTTCGCTGCAGAACGATCTGCGAACTCGGTGAATGCGACCACCACGCAGCTCGGCATCGCAGCTCGCGATTCTTGATGTCGATTTGGTTTCTCCTCTTGACCGTCTACCTTGGGAGTCTCATGGTGACGTTTACCATCGGCCGACCACTTCCGGACGAGGAGCCACAGCACACGCGGGAGGTCCGTCCCGCTGGCCTTTCGGGTGCAGCGAAGCCGCGTTTCGAGCCGTCCTCGCTCGATGCGTGCACTTCCTGGCCGGTTTCGCAATCGCGCCGTTCCTGGTCGTCATGTGCCTCACGGGTCTGGATAACGAGTTCACCCCGCAGAACGTCAATGCGATGCGCGGTGGCCGCCCACATCACCGCGGGTATGGCGCGAACTGCCGAGAACGACGCTGTGCGCAGTTGTGCTGGCCGCCGGTCTCCACGTCTGGGCCATGCCCGTCCTCGGAGTAGCGCTGGTCGGATTCCTGATCCTCGACGCCGTCATTAACACCGCTTAGCACGCGATTCAAACGCGTAACTGAAGCACGCCTTTCGGCACCGACGCCATGGTTTGGTCGGCGATTCATCGACAGCATCGGTGCGCTTCGTGTGTGTGCTGAGAAGTCTCCAATTGCCATTCTGCAACACGCATGCCGGGAGGCTACGTTGATCCACGTTGGTACAGAGAAGTGGGACAGCGCTGCGATTAACGCGGGGTTGACCAGGCCACTGTCTCACGGTGACTTCGAGTGGGACGCGCTACGGCACGAACCAGATCTGGTTGAGGTTCGGGCTGATCTCGTGGGTGAGGTAGACACTTCCTGGTTGCGGGATCGTTTCGATGGTTGTCTCGTGTACTGTCTTCGCAGCCGTGAGCACGGTGGTGCCTTCGAGGGGTCGTCGCAGCAACGATGCGCCCGGCTGCTGGCCGCGTCCGAGCACTACGACGTGGTCGATCTGGAGGCCGAGCACGACCTGGTCCCGGAGTTGCTGGAGCGGATTCCGGTGACGCAACGTCGCATTTCCTGGCACGGAACCGCCGCCGAACACGGCTTGCTGCACCAGCACTTCGACCGCATGGCCGCCGTGGGAGCTGGGCTTTATGTGCTCACGACGGCCGTATCGCGGCCTGAGCAAGCCTTGGCGCCGCTGCGGTTCCTCGGCGAAATCGGGCGGCCGGACGTCACCGCGTTCGGCACCGGCGCCGCCGGGTTCTGGAGCCGCCTGCTGGCTCCCTGGCTCGGTGCCCCCGTCGTGTTTGGTGGGTTGGATGGTAATGACGCCGAGGTGCCCACTGTCGACCAGCTGGTGGCCGACTACGGCTTCCCCCGGCTACGCCCATTGAGCACTGTCTACGGC
The DNA here is from genome assembly GCF_900116135.1 of Saccharopolyspora flava. GTDB lineage: Bacteria > Actinomycetota > Actinomycetes > Mycobacteriales > Pseudonocardiaceae > Saccharopolyspora > Saccharopolyspora flava. The sequence continues at coordinate 30,324 of NZ_FOZX01000013.1, read as the reverse complement.
ATCGTCGGCCGTTCGGTTTTGGCATCGGTGTCGCCCCGTGCGCACAACGCCGGCTATCGCGCGCTCGGTATCCCCGCGCTGTACTTGCCGTTTCAGGTCGAGGATTTCGGGGGCTTCTGGCGAGAAGTCGCTGAGTCTGGCTTGACTGAGCTCGGTCTTCCGCTGCGGGCGGCCACTGTCGTGGCCCCGCACAAGGAGTCGGCCCTGGCCACGGCTCGCACGGCCAGTCCCGCGGCGGACAGTTCCGGGTCGGCGAACTCGCTTGTCCGACGAGGGAAGACCTGGCACGCCGACACCTCTAACAGTCCCGCGATTAGCAGAGCCCTTGCCAGCATCGATGCACCCGTGTCTGGCCGCAAGGCCGCTGTGATCGGATGCGGTGGTGCCGGGCGCGCTGCCGCCCTCGCGCTCGCCGACTGCGGCGCCGATCCCGTGCTCGTCAACCGTGATCACCATCGGGGGCGGTCAGTCGCCGAGACGCTCGGCTTTGAGTTCATACCTCTGGACGAGTTCCGCGCGGATGGATTTTCGCTCCTCGTGCATGCGACACCTGTGACCGAGCGGGTTCCTTTTCACATGGATGACCTTGCGGACGACGCGGTCGTTGTCGACATGGTTTACGCCCCGGGCGAGACCGCGGTCAGCAGCGCGGCGCGCGAGCGCGGACTCACCGTCGTCGACGGGTGGGACGTGCTCCTCGCCGACGCCAGTTGCCAGTTCCACTTCATGACCGGTCAGCACATCCCCACCGAACAGACCCGCGCGCTACTGAAGTCTGGGCGAAAGTCCCCGCGCGACGGATCTCCACGTTGCTGACTCCTCGAACTCAGACAGAAAGGAATTCGCGTGCTCATCGACGACACCTTGGAACCAACGTGGCTGCAAGGTCTCAGCTCTCGAAATCGGGAACTGCTCGGGCGCGTCGGAGAAGTAGCCGAAGCTTGCGCCGAGCGAGCGGACGAATACGACCGGTTAGCGGTGTTTCCCAGCAAGGACTTCGACGATTTGGCCGCCGCCGGCCTGAACGCTGCCACAGTTCCCAGCGAGCATGGCGGGCTGGGGCTCGGGCCGCTGAACGGTGACACGCTCCCGCTGTGGCTGATGACCAAGGAGCTGGCCAAAGCGAACCTCTCGCTCGGCCGATGCTGGGAAGGGCACACCAACTCGCTGGTGCTCCTCAACGCGCTGGCCTCCGACCAGCAACAAGCTCGCTGGTTCGACGGAATCGTGCGCGGCGGCGAGAAGTGGGTCGCCTGGAGCGGGGAGCCGCAGGCGCGAAAGCCCGGTGAGGGCAATAGTTTCGGCACGAGCATCACCGCTGTCGACGGTGGATGGGTCCTGGACGGGGCCAAGGCCTTCGCCACCAGCGCGACGGGTGCGGACTGGGCCATTCTGCTGGTCAACACCGCCGGGCCGGGTGGCGCCCGCCATTCGGACGGCCCGGCCGAGGGGCTGCTCCTGCTGGCGTGCGACCTCTCCGACCCTGCGGTCACCGTTGACGATTCGTGGTGGGACCCGATCGGCATGCGAGCCACCGCGAGCCACGTGGTCGAGTTCAACCAGACCTTCCTGCCCGAGGAGAACCTGATCGGGACACCGGGCGCCTACCTGCACGAGGGCTGGCAGAGTGCCTTCACTCCCCACTACGCGGCCAGCTTCCTCGGCGCCGCCGAAGGCGCCTACGCCTACGCGCTCGAATACCTTCTCCGGCAAGACAAGACCGCCGACCCCTACGTCCAGCATCGTGTCGGGTCTATGGCGGTCAACATCGAAACCGCGCACCTCTGGCTGGCCCACGTGGCCCAGCTTTGGGACAGCGGTCGTCGCCTCGAAGCGCAACGCGCCGGTAACCGCGCCCGCCACCTCGTCGAACATCTAGCGCTGGACACGGTGGACCACTGCGTCCGCGCCTGCGGAGCCCGCAGCCTGGTTCGGCCCAGCCCCGTGGAACGCATCCTGCGCGATCTTACCTTCTACGCGCGTCACGACAACAACGATCACATCCTCGCGACGATCGGACGGGCAGCACTCGGACAGACCCACGACTCCTCGTTCTTCAAACCCTGACCGAATCCGGTCGCGCACTTCCGCACACTTGAAAAGGAGCGCTCGTGTCGATCACCTTCGATCGGTTCATGTCGGAGGGGGCGAAAGCAGGCCGCGGGGGTTCCACGCGGAGTTACCGCCGAAGGGTGATTACCTCGGCTTCGGTGGCGTTAGCCATGACGGCTCCTGGGCAGACCGCGGGCATCTCGGTGTTCGTCGACCCGCTCATCACATCCCTGCACGTGTCTCGTTCGTCGGTGGCCACGGCCTATCTGATCGGCTCGCTGGCGGGCGCGGTGGCGATGCCGCTGCTGGGAAAGGGGCTCGATCGTTTCGGACCGCGCCGGGTTATGGCCGTCATCGGATGTTGCTTCGGCAGTATCCTGCTGGCGGCCGGCACCGCTACCGAAATCGTGGGCCTGACCGCGGCCTTCGTTGGCATCCGCATCGGCGGGCAGGGAGCGCTGAGCCTCGTGGCCACCACCACCGTCGCGGTCTACGTACAGCAGCGCAAGGGCTTCGCGACGGGCGTCGTCTCGGCGATCGGCACCTCCGCTATCTCGCTGGCTCCATTGGTCCTCGAGCGGCTCATCGGCGAGCTCGGCTGGCGCACCGCCTGGCAGTTGGAAGGCTGCGCCGTCCTCGCGCTCACCGTACCGGCCGCGCTGCTGGTCCTGCCGCGGCGCGTGCGCGCAGAGGAGGACGCTACTGCGAGCCTCAGCACGGTCGAAGCCGGGCCAGCGCTCGCCACTGCCGACTGGACTCTCCGGCGCGTGAGCCGGACAGCGGTGTTCTGGGTCGTCATCAGCGGTGCGGGCGTGTGCAGCCTGGTGACGACCGCGTTGACCTTCCACCAAGTTTCCCTGCTGGGTGAACGTGGGCTAGACGTCGCCGAAGCTGCCGCGAACTTCATCCCGCAGCTGATCGCCGGACTGTTCGCCAGCTTCCTCGTGGGGTGGCTATCCGATCACATCAGTGACCGCGCGCTCACCATCGCCATCATGGCGATCCTCGCGCTCACCACGATCAGCGCAGCGTGGGTGCGACCTGGCTGGGCGGCCATCGGATACGGATTGGCACTCGGTGCCTGCACCGGCGGGGTGCGCACGCTCAAGGCGGTGGTCTTCATCGACCGCTTCGGCCCCCACCATCTCGGAGCTTTACGCGGCGTCGTGCACTCGGTCATCATCGGCGCTTCCGCACTCGGCCCACTCGTTCTCGCACTCGGCAGAACGTGGTTCGACTCCTACCAATGCGCACTGGCCGTCTTGTGCTCTCTACCGCTGCTAGTTATCGCAGCGGCATGCACGACCAGACCACCCGCGCGCAGGCACCACGCTTAGCAAGAACAGCAGTGATCTAGGTTGTGTCTTTGCTGAGAGAGTGCACGGCTGGCGCGGTGTTGGCCGCCCCGCCAGACCCACACAGGATTCACGTCACGTGCCTGCGTGGCCAGGGTCTTTCGGCTTGGCCGCGGTTCCAAGCAGTAGATTCGCGATCGGTACGGGAGGCCGCGGTCCCCCCAGCGCAACAGGGCGTAGACCGTGGCGAGCACGAGCAACACGACGAGCGTGGCCCGGTATGGCCGAGCGAGTTGGTGAGCCAGGCGGGGAGCGCCGGCGGTGGCGAGCGCGGTGATGACCGCGGACCAAGTGGCGGGACGATTGTGCGTAGCCAGGTGGTGAGCTGATCGGCCACAGGATGCCTCACTTCCCATCGGTGTCGATCTCCGCTCGCGCTCCTGCATTCTCTACTCGGCCTTTCCCAAGCATCCCGATACTCAGGGTAGTCCCGACTAATCCTTTTACGGTCTTGATCACGTACATTCTGACAGCGTTATTCAGGCCCTTTTCGTAATCGTTGAGGAACACTCGTGTATGGATCGCGCGTGTGAGGATCGACACGAGGTTCATCGGACGCCCGATGTGCCCATTGAGATTGGCGCTGGCCTGCTGCAGATCTTGCTGGGCATGTCCAAAGTTGCCCGGGTTGCGTTGGCGATTTCACCGGCGGTCGTGCAGGGGATGCTCGCCGGTATTGGCATCGTGATCGTCCTGGCACAAATCCATGTGGTGTTCGGCGGGCAGCCGCACACTTCGGCCCCGGAAAGCCTGGCCTCGCTGCCGGGCCAGCTGGCACAGGTGAACCCAACTGCCTTGGGACTGGGCGTTCTCACCGTCGGCGTGCTGCTGGTCTGGCCGCGATTGCCGCGACAGGTCAGCTCCGTGCCCTCGCAGCTGATCGCGGTGGTGTTGGCCACCGCCACGGCCTGGGTCGCAGGGCTGGATGTGCCCAGGGTGAACCTTCCCGATGACCTGTTGAACGACCACGTTCTACCCGCCTTTCCCGAGTGGGAATTGGGGCAGCATCGCGTTGGCCGTAGTGACCATGGCTCTGATCGCGAGCATCGAATCGCTGGTCTCGGCGATCGCGGTGGACCGGATGCACGATGGTCCGCGCGCCGACCTCAACCGCGAGATGGTGGGACAGGGTCTCCGGTGGCCTCAGCGGTCTACCGATCACCGGTGTCATCGTGCGCAGTTCCACCAACGTGGCCGCTGGCGCCCGCAGTCGTGTGTCGACGATTCTGCACGGTGTTTAAGTCATCTTGTTCGTGTTGCTAGCCGCCGGACTCCTCCGCCAGATTCCGACTGCGGTGCTGGCGGCCTTGCTGGTGATGATCGGCCTCAAACTGATCAAAATCAAAGAAATCCGTGCGCTGCAGCGTCATCGGGAGCTGCCGCTGTATCTGATTACGGCACTGGGGGTCGTCTGCCTGAACCTCATGGACGGTGTGCTACTGGGCCTCGGAACAGCGGTGGCGTTCACGTTGTTCCGGCTCACGCGGTGTACGGTCCGCACCGAGCATAAGGGCGAGCGGTGGCACGTGGTAGTCGAAGGTTCGTTGACCTTCGCCGTGGTGCCCAAGCTGTCCCGCGCTCTGGCCCAGATCCCGGCCGGGTCAAGCGTGGACGTTGACCTGGCTGTGGACTTCCTCGACCACGCCGCCTTCGACGCGCTGCACAACTGGCGCACGGCCCAGGAGCGTCTTGGCGGCAAGGTCGACATCGATGAGATCCACGAAGCCTGATACCACAACGCCTCCGAACACGGCGCAGGTGGACCCAAATCCACCCCGGCCAAGCCAGCCTTCCTGCCCCGTCCGACCCAGCAATCCGAGACGTCACCGGGACAGCAGATGCTCGCGGGCGTTGACGAGTTCCAGCGCACCGTGGCACCCAAACTCCGCGGCCTCTTCGAAGATTTGGCCGGCGGGCAGGCACCCTCGCAGCTGTTCATCACCTGTGCGGACTCCCGCATCGTGCCCCACCTGATCACCACCAGCGGTTCTGGCGATCTGTTCATCGTGCGCAACGTCGGCAACCTCGTGCCACAGCACCACGTCGACCCCACCACCATGGGAATCGACCACTCCGTAGCCGCTGCCATCGAATATGCCACCGAGGTGCTGGAAGTCACCGACATCACGGTCTGCGGCCACTCCGGATGCGGAGCCATTCGCGCGCTCATGGACGGCCACGGCGAAAACAGTCCCACTACCGGTCTGGACGCATGGCTCCAACATGGCACCCACACCCTGGCCCGATACCGCGTCGACACCACAAGCAACGACGAGCACGGGTCGATGTCGCACGAGAACCTATGTCGGGCCAACGTTGCCCAGCAACTGGACAACCTGCTCACCTACCCCGGAGTGCGGGAACGGGTGGACAACGGCGCTCTTCAGCTGACCGGGATGTACTTCGACATCGGCGCCGCCGAAGTCCAGTTTCTCGATGAAGCCACCGGTCAGTTCACCCCGACCGGCCAGCTGACTCCTCGTCAGCTCACCACCGCTAACGCGGACGACTGACCCCAACTCGCCACCGTGGGCCCGCACCCCAGGTCCCGGGCCCCTCCTACTCACGGTGCAGCTCGCTCCTCGGTACTTACGCCCCCTTTGGCCACGGCCGAAGTGGGCCTGCTTGATCCGATCCCGCCAGGTGAGGTTCCCCCGCTTTCACGGAAAGCCCCAAATCATGGTCCGATAGGATCGGAAGCAGCCATCAGTGAACGTTTTCCACTTTGGCACAGCCTGCATGAATAACGCTGCGGATGGCGTTGACGAGCCTGGTCGTCTGTCGTGGGCTGGAACGAATCTTGCGCAGGATATTCCAGGACTTGAGCTGGGCGTTCGCGCGTTCTCCCGGGCCACGTAGTCGGGCATGTGCTGTGTTGACGTCTTTTCGTTGGCCGACAGGCGCCGCCGACATTGGAGATGCCCGGCGGAGACAGGCTGTCCATCACGGCCTACAGTGCAGACGAGGACAGCCCCACCGCGGAAAGGTTCACACTCCTGGCAAGCTGGACCATCCCGTCGCGTGCCGTGGATCAGCCGTCCGTCACGTGCTGACCCCGGCGGAGTTTCCGGTCCGCTGCAACCAAGTTGGATGCCAACTCGGATCGCGGGGCGTTGAACAACTCACGTGGTGTGGTCGATTCGACGAGGCGACCGCCCTGCATGAGATGCACCTCGTCAGCCAGCGCGGACACCGCGGTGAAATCGTGGCTGATCAGCACGATGCTGGTGTGACACGTTGCTTTCACGGTAGCCAGTACGCGCAGCAGGTCGGACTGGTTGACCACGTCCTGCGATGAGGTGATCTCGTCGCAGATCAGCACCGATGGGCGGGCCAGCAGTGCGCGCGCCAGGGCCGCGCGCTGGAGCTGACCGCCAGAGAGCCCGGAGGGGCGCCTCAGAGTGTGCGCCGACTCCAGCCCGAGTGTGGCCAGCGCGTCTCCGGCCTCCCGGAGTGCGTCCGGGCGGGAAAGGCCTCTCAGGAGTTCCGCGGTTCTGGCGACCTGGTGCACCACTGGACTCCGCGTGTCGAACGCGGCGCGGTTGTCTTGGTGGATGTACTGCACGTGGCGGCGGTGTTCGCGAGGTCGTCGACGTGCCGTCGGGGCCAGTTCGACGTCGCCGAGGAGGATCCGGCCGGTGTCCGGACGGGTCAGCCCGGCCAGGCAGCGGGCCAGGGTCGTCTTTCCTGCTCCGGACCGCCCGATTATCGCGGCGCACCAGCCGGAGTGCACGGTCAGATCCACGCCGCTGATCAGAGGCGTGCCGTTCTTTGCCCGACGACCGATGTTGTCAACACGCAGCACAGGCTCAGGACCGGCCCGAGTGACGTCGGCATTGGCGGACAGGTGTCGCTCCGCTGCCGGGAGCTTTCTGATGTGGGCGTGGGTAGGCGCGGGCAGCGATCGCGTGGCTGTCCCGTGTTCGACGATCCGGCCGCCGTGCAAGACGAGCGTGTGGTGCGCGATCCTGCGGGTCAGTGCCAGGTCGTGGGTGAGCAGCACCAACGCCGTCCCGTTGGCCGCGAGAGCTGCCAACATGTCGGCGGTTTCGGATGTGGTGATGGTATCGGCACCCGTGGTGGGTTCGTCGAGGACGACGATGCCGGGTTGGGTGATCAGTGCTTGGGCGAGCGCGAAGCGTTGCTGCTGGCCTCCCGACAGTTGGTGCGGGTAGCGGCGCTGGAGGCCTGCTTCCGGGTTCAGCTGGGCTGCCGTCATCGCGTCCCGAACGGCGTGGTCACGTGTGCGGCGATCCGCGTGACGTAGTGCTGCTAGCTCGCGCAGCACGGTGCCAACGCGCCGCATCGGGTTGAGCACACCGGCCGGGTGCTGCGGCAACACCGCGGTCTTCCCGGCACGCACGCGGCGCCGCTGCGCATCCGTGCAGCCCAGAAGTTCGGTGTCGTGCAGCCGGACGCTGCCGGAAAGAGCGACGCCGGGTAGGGATTCGCCTTGCAACGCCAGTCCGAGCGTGGTCTTGCCGCTGCCCGACTCGCCGATGACCGCCAGCACGGTGCCCGGTCTCAGGTCCAGGTCGACGGTATTCAGCAACAAGTGGTCACCCGCGGCGGCGCGGAGCCCGCGCACGACGAGGATGGGTTCGCTCACGCCGCGACCTCGCTTCGTTTCGCTGCCGTGCGGTCGACCACGAGGTTGGCGCCGGTGCACAGAGCGACCAGCAACAACGCGGGCGCGACCACGGCGAGCGGTTGTAGGAACAGGGCTTCGCGATTGCGTTCCACCAGGACTGCCCAATCGCTGGCCGAGGCGGGCAGACCCAAGCCGAGGAAGTTAGCCGACGCCATCAGCTGCAACACCAGGATCAGTCGGCTGCCCGCGTCCACTGCCACCGGACCGAGCACTGCACGGCCGGTGTGCCATAGGTGAATCCGCCACCACGGTTCGCCTTGCAGGACCATGGTTTCCACGACCGTGCGACAACCCGGGGCCAGGGCGGCGCTGCGCGCCAGTCGCACGATCGCCGGGAGCTGCAGCACGGCGACCGCCACGACCAGGCTCGCCGCGCTCTGCCTGCCGGTCGCGGCCAGCACCAGCAGAACGAGAAGGCCAGGCAGCGCGAGCAGCACGTCCAGCCCGTGCAGCAATGCCTGGTCGATCCACTGCCGCGCCTGGCCGACCATCACCAAGGCCAGTGGGACGCCCGCGAGATAGGCCAGCGCCAGCGCCGCCCCGGTGAGCACGACGACCGTGCGCCCACCGGAGAGCACCAGCGCGAGCACGTCCCGGCCGAGCGCGTCGGTCCCCAGCAGGTGTGCCGAGTCCGGTGACAGCAGCGGACCGGCTTCCGACCGGGTGGTCCCGGCGAACACCGGCCCCAGCAGGGCCAGGCACAGCGGAATACCGAGCAGCAGCCATCCCGTCACGGCGCGCAGGAGGTTCGTCGTGGTCACACCACCACCTCCCGCTGCGGAATCAGCCGACGTGCCGCCACATCGGCGGCGATGTTGACCAGGACGGTCGTGAGCACGAACACCAGCGCATACCCCTGCACCACGGGAAGGTCGCGGGCTTTGACGGCGTCGACGAATCCCGATCCCACCCCGGTGAGCCCGAACAACGCCTCCACCACGACAACACCACCGAGCAGGCCGTCCACGGTTCGGGCGAGCTGCTGGACAGCCGGTGCGAGTCCGTTGGGCAGCACGTGACGCATCAGCACCGTCCGTTCCGGCACACCGAGCATTCGCAGGTGCGTCGCGTATCCGGCCTCGACCGCTTCTGCCACTCCGATCCGGATCTGCCGCGTCGGCGCGCACAACTGCTTGCACACCAGCACGGTGACCGGCAGCACCAACACCGCCGGCTCCTCGGCCAGCCAGAGACCCGACAGCCCGGCCGCGGTGGCGGGCAACCAGCCGAGCTGCAGTCCGAACAGGGCGACCAGCACCATGCCCAGGGCGAACTCCGGAATGGCGTCGAGCACGACAATCGCCGAGGTCAGCGCCCGGTCGGTGCGCGATCCCATCCGCACCCCGCTGAGCACCCCGATCAGCACCGCCAGCGGCAGCACGACCAGCAGCGTCAGCATGGCCAGCATCGTGGTGCTCATCAGTTCTCGACCGAGCTGCTCGCTCACCGATTGCCCGGTGAGCAGCGACGTCCCCAGATCACCTCGGGCCAGGCCTGCGACCCAGTCGAGGAACCGCTCCGGCCAGGGGCGGTCCAGGCCGAGCTGGTCGCGCAGTGCCGCCAGTTGCTGTTCGGTGGCGTTCTCGCCCAGCACGACCACCGCTGTGTCGCCCGGCAGCCAGGTAGTCAGCACGAACACGCCGGTGACGACCGCGACGACTTGCAGGAGTCCCGTGGCCAGCCGCCTGATCGCAAACTTCGGCATCAACCCAGCTCGGCGCGGTCGAACCGGGCCCAGTCCAGGGAGTTCGGCGTGGCCGCCCGCAAGCCCCGGACGTCGCCGGTGACCGCGACGTTCCAGTTGCTGAAGCCCCACACCATCAGCCCGCTGCGCTCGTGCGCGAGCTGCTGGGCCTGGGAGAGCAGCCGCGCCCGCTCTCCTTCGTCGGCGGTGGCCAGCGCCGTGCTGAACAGCGCGTCGAACTCGGGCGACTGGAAGTGGGTGTAGTTGTTGGTCCCGCTGCCGCTGGTCATCCGTTGTCCGAGGAATGCCGCCACCGGCAGGGCCGCGGTCCTGGTGTGCGCGGCCACGCCCTGTTCCTTGATGTCGGAGAAGTACGTCTCCGAAGGGCGCACCTGCGGGGTGACTCGGATGCCGATGTCGCCGAGCTGCTGGGCGATCAGCATCGCCGCCGGCTCGAAGTACGGGTCGGCGCCGCTGGTCAGCAGATCGAACGCCAAGCCCTCGGCACCCGCGTCGCGCAGCAGCGCCCTCGCGCGGTCGACGTCGCGCGGTCGCTGCGCCACGTTCTCAGCATAGTGGCGCAGTCCTTTGCCGAACAGATCGTTGCCCACGTCGCCCTTGCCGCTGAGAGCGACGTCGACGAGCGCCCGGCGGTCCACGCCGCGCAGGACCGCGTGCAGCACGCGAGGGTCGCGGAACGGTGCCCGGTCGACCTTGAACGCGACCGCCTGCATGGTACTGCGCTCGGCCGAGAGCAGCTGGGCCCGCTGATCGGCTTCGAGTTGGCGCGCAGCGTTCGCGCCGATGTCGTGGGCATAGTGCACCTGACCGGACAGCAGCGCCGCCACGCGGGCCGAGTCCTCGTTGATCGGCACGAACTCCAGTTCCGGCAGCGTCGGGGCGCCGGACCAGTGACCGTCGAAACGCGCGAACACCGCGCTCGCGCCCGGTTGGAAGTCCACGAAGCGGAACGGTCCCGATCCCACCGGGGCGTGGAAGTCGGTCGTGCCCGCCGGGACGATCTCGGCGCCTGGCGCGCCCCACGCCGACGGGAACTCGAAGTTGGGGCTGTTGAGCACCACTTCGAGCTCGGTGGCCGAGCGAGCGCGGCTGACGGCGAAGTTCACGCCAACGAATTGCTTGGCCGCAGCCGCCGAGGTGGCCGGGTCGGTGATGCGGCGGAAGCTGTAGAGCACGTCCTCGGCCGTCACCGGCCGGCCGTCGTGGAACCTGGCCTGGCGCAGCCGGATCAGCCACCGGGTGCCCGTCCCGTCGGGCTCCCACGATTCGGCCAGGCGCGGCACGACGCTCATGTCGTCTGCGTAGGCGACCAGCGTGTCGAATAGCGCTTTGGCCCGGGCCTGGTCGACGAACAGCGAGCTGGTGTGAGGATCCAGCGATTCCTTGGCGCCCGACGTCGGGAACGCCGCTCGAAGCCGACCGCCGCCCCCTGCTCCCGCACCGGCGCACCCGGCCAGCGGCAGAGCTGCCGCGGCACCCAGCGCCGTGGTCAGCATCCTCCGACGACTCCACAGTGGGCGCTTGCCGGTTTCGCTCATGCTCCTGCCTTCCTCTCATCGTTCCGGCACGGTGCCGGATTCCGCGTCAGCAGGCCTCGCCGGTGCATCACGGCGGTGCCCGCCGCACCGGCCAGACCCACCGCGCACAGCACCAGCCACGGCAACCAGCGCAGCCCCGGCGAGGAAAACGCGTCGAGCATCGCTCCGACGAGCCAGCTGACACCGGCCGCAACCAGGCTCGACACCAGGTAGTAGAAGCCGTAGTAGGTCCCCGCGAGCCGCTCGCTGCCCACGATCGGCAGCAACTCCATCGCGAACGGGTTCGTGATCGCCTGGCCGACGGTGAACAGCACGGTCGTCACGATCACCGGCAGCAGCACCCAGCTCTGGCCGGTCTCGCCCACCTCGCGCGTGGGCAGCAGCGGCCCGGCCACCATCAGCGGGACGAACGAGCACCCCATGCACGCCAACCCGACCGCCGTCGAGCGCCCCGACGACCAGCGCCCACGGCACCAGTTCGTGATCCGCACCTGGCCGAAGACTCCGATCACGGTGGAGACCACGAACACCACCGCGATCGCCCACGACAGCCCCGACACGCGCTGGGCTTCCAGCGGAATCGTCAGGTAGAGCTGGTTGTAGAGGCCGAAGTAGGCCGACAGCGACAACGTGAACGCCAGGAAACGTCGGTTGGTCACGACTTCCCGCCAGCTGCCGAGCACGCTGCTGCCCTGCGGTTCGACTTCCCGGTGCGGCAGCACCGCGATCTGCGCGGCGGTGAGCGCGGCGAAGGCCAGGCAGGCCACCAGCGCGACCGCGCGGAAGTCGATGCTCAGCAGCAACGCGCCGAGCAGCGGCCCGACCAGGGTCCCGGCGTGGGCGAACACGTTGAACACCGAGAACGCTTCCGCCCGGTGCTCGCCCGCCTCGTGCATCAGGTAGGTCCGCACGGCGGGGTTGAACAGAGCCCCGGCCAGTCCGGTCAGCACCACGGCCAGGACCAGGCCCGGCAGCGAGGTGAGCAAGGCGAACAGGCCGAAGGCCACCACCCGCAGCGCGCAACCGAGGATGATCATCGGCCGGCAGCCGATCCGGTCGGCGGCGGTTCCTCCCACGAGGAACATGCCCTGCTGGCTCAAGTTCCGCACTCCGAGCACGAGTCCGACCACGGCCGCGCCGTAGCCGAGGTCGTGGCTCATGTAGGAGGCGAGGAACGGCAGCAGCATGTAGAAGCCGACGTTGATCCCGAACTGGTTGACCACCAGCAACCGCGCGGGCGTGGACAACCGCAGGAAAGCTCCCTTGCTCGTCATGATGTCGCGCCCTCCTCGCACACCGGGCACCACTGCCCCGAGGTGGCTCGTCGGCAGCACGGATCAGCCACGGTGCGGCACCGCGCCCACCGCCGGCCCACGGCCTCGCGCGGGTGGTCCACGGTGGAGGGCATGGCGGCGCGTGCGACCAAGTCGTGGTGCCGGCAGAAGTCGTCGTCGTAGATGGACTCCCAGTACCGGTCCGGACCGTCGGGGAAGACCGCCACGACCCGATCCGAATCGAGTTCCCGCGCGCACCACGCGGCGACCATCGCGGTCGAACCCGTGCTCCAGCCACCGCTGACGAAGCTGCGCGCGGCCAGCCTGCGGCACGCGTCGGCCGCCTCGGCAGGCCCCACCCAGTGCACCTCGTCGAACTGGTCGTAGGCGACGTTGCCCGGGTGGATGCTGCTTCCCAGCCCGCGCATCAGGCGATGCCCGGGCACTTGGCCGAACAGGCTCGACCTCGGCGAGTCGACGCCCACGACGCGCACTCCGGGCCACCGCTTGCGCACCACCGAGGCGATGCCCGCGCTGTGACCACCGGTTCCCACGCTGCACACCACCGCGTCGAGCTCGTCGAACTGCACGGTGAGTTCGCGGCCCATCTCCCGATAGCCCGCTGGGTTGTCCGGGTTGTTGTACTGATCCGGCCAGTAGGCGCCGGGAATCTCCGCCAACAGCTCGTGCACCCGGTCCAGCCGTGCCCGCTGCCACCCACCGACCGGATGTGGTTGCGGGACGATCTCCACGCGGGCGCCGTAGGCGCGCAACAACCGCCGGGTCATCTCGTCGAGCTCGGAGTCGGCAACGATGACCACCGGATGTCCCAGCGCCGAGCCCACGAACGCCAGTCCCACGGCGAGGGTGCCGCTGCTGGACTCGACCACCGCAGCCCCGGTGCGGAGCTCACCGCGCTCGCGGGCGCCGCGCAGCATCGACAGCGCAGCACGGGCTTTCATGGTCGCCGGACCGACCGACTCCAGCTTCGCCCAGAACCCCGGGTGCGGTCGCGGAAGCGGTGTCGCCACGCGCAGCACTGGGGTGTCGCCGATGAGATCGAGCAACGACTCGCACTTCCTGCCACCCGCGACACCGTCGGCGGCGCCCTGCTGCAGCGGGATCACCCTAGACCCCCTCGGTAGAGGTGGACGTCGGTGTCGCCGCCGCTGAGCCAGAAGAACGGGTACGGCTCGGCCGACAGCCCCGTGATCTCCTCGCCCAGCATCTCGCGGAACACCGCGCTCCCGCTCTGGGCGAACATCACCAACGGCAGCTCCCGCGACCGGCACAGCGCGGCGATGGAGTCGAACGTGCCGTTGCCGAGCACCATTCCGGACGCGAGCACCGCGTCGGCACCGTCGATCGCGCGCTGGTGATCGGTGAGGACGGGTTCCTCCCACTCCGTCACGCCGCCCTTGAGATCGCAGGGCACGTAGTCGATCCCGCGTTCGCGCAGTGCCGCCAGAAGCGAGTTGACCACCCCGACCACGGCGACCCGCCCGCCTGCCGGCACTTCGACCAGCTCAGCCACAGCACGGGCACGCGCCGTGGACTTCTCCAGCGAGGTCCCCGCGGGCACTCGCACCGAGCGCGCCCGCGGGTGCCGCGCGTGCGGCACCGCATCCCCCAGGCAGGCGTCCAGCGCGGCCACCCGCACCGCCGTCACGGGGTGCCGCAGCAGCTCGGCCAAATCGGCCCCGACGATTTCGCGCACGACCTCGTCGTCGATCTCACCGGGCTCGACCGCGCAGGAGCCCACCGCTGAGCCCACCCGCACGCTCAGCACCGCGTTCACATAACCGCTGCGGCGCCCCACGTGCTGCGCCGCCTGCACGGTCAGGAAAGCCACCGATGTCTTCGCCTCGACGGATTTCCCGTCCCGATCACCGATCACGCGTTCCAACGCCGAATGAGCGCGCTGCCGCGGAAAAGGAAAACTCACAGACACAGTTGTCTCCACATCGCAAGAGGAACGGCCACGAAGCGCATGGCCCTATGCGATGCGGACAGCAACGAGACGAGCCCTCGACAGGCCCGAAAATGACACGACGACCCACTGATCCGGACGCACCGGTGACCTCCTCCGGGGCTCCGCGACCCCGTACGAATCGGCGTGACGACGCGAGTCTCCTGACTCGTGGATCGACGTCGCCTTCAGCCTTCCCACCGGACACTCGGCAGTGGCTCGAACGAAGACGACTCCTCACTCACAGTGGCGGGACCGTGCCGGATTCACACCGGCTTCCTCCACGCCGTCACATGGATGTTCGAACCAACATCGCAGCAGGAACCGCGCGCAGTCAATCGCCAAGTGATATCTATTGCACAGATCTAGCAACAATGATGATCTGTTCATTTGAACATGTGGAGGTGGAAATGCTGCAGGAGAAAGTCCGCGTGCTCGGGGATTACGAGGTGCGACGCGCCCGCAGAGAAGACATCGACAATGCTCGGACGCTGATGTTGAACACCTTCTACTGGGTCATGGGCCACGGATACGTTGCCGAGTGGCACGCCGACGTGATCGACCTCGAACGAACCTACTTCCACACACCAGGCCAAGCACTGTTCGTCGCCACGCTTGGTGACGAAGTCGTCGGGACGGCCGCTGTCCGCGCCAGTGGGCCGAAGAATCCACCACACCCGAAGTGGATCGCCGACCGCTACGGCACACCCGGTACCGCCCAGCTGTTCCGCACCTACGTCAATCCCGAACACCGAAGGAACGGGCTCGCCCGTGCCCTGGTGGAGCAGTCATGCGAGTTCATCGCCGAAACCGGGCGTTATGACACGATCTACCTGCACACCAATCCGGCGATCGAAGGCGCAGAACCCTTCTGGCGCAGCGTGGCCAAGGAGATCTACGACGCGCGGAACCACAGCCAGTACAGCCCGACCATCCACTTCGAGATCCCGGTACCACCAGCCACGACCGGCACGTGACCTGCGCTCTCGCTACTGGTACCCCCCGGCATCAACGGATCGGGGTTCCCCGGCGCCCACCACACCGTTCACAATCCTTGCCGTGGTCGCCGCGCGCAGCTCCGATCCTGTGGACTACTTCGAGGCGATCAAGGTGTCGAAGTCAGGGAAGGAGTCGGCGAGGCGGCTGCCGGTGAAGTTGCCGACCCAGCCGTCCTCGTCGTGGAAGAAGCGGACCGAGACGTAGTCCGGGCGAGTGCCCATGTCGAACCAGTGGGTCGTGTGGGCGGGGACGCTGATCAGGTCGCCCGCTTCGCACAGCACCGCGTACACGCGGTCGCCGACGTGGAGGTAGAACACGCCTGCGCCGCGGGCGAAGAAGCGATCCTCATCGTCGTCGTGGGTGTGCTCGGAGAGGAACTTCTCGCGAGCCACGGCCGCCTTCTCCGCCCACTCCGGCGTGCCCTCCGGGATCATGCTCATCGCGTCCACGAGCACGTAGCCCTCGGTGTCCACGACGCGCTGCACCTGGTCCGAGTACGCCTCGAGCACCTCGTCACATGTCGGCTCGGCCGGCAGGTCCACCAGCGGCCAGCGCTCGAACCGGACGCCCAGCTCCTTGAGCTCGGCGGCGATCTCCTCGCCGTCGGTGGACCGCAGCAGCACCTCGTCGGGGGCGTCGTCGGCCCACACCGTCAACAGCGTCATCACGCACTCCCTTCAACAACGTTCATGCTGGTGGCCGTGGCGAACCGGAGCAACCACTCCAGGCATTCGAGCCGGTGGCGAGCCTCGAGCAGGTCCTCGCCCCAGACGTAGACCCCGTGCCGCGCGACCAGCAGCGCAGGCGTGTCCGCGCGGAAGCCGCGTTCGAACGCATCCCCCAGCACCGTCATGTCCTGGCCGTTGCCGATCACCGGGATCGTCACGACGTCGTCGTGGGCGGCGCGGCCGAAGCCCTTGAGCATCTCCAGGTCCCGCAGGACGACACCGTCCGGCCAGCGCTCGGCGGCCAGCACCGGGGCCAGCGCGTGCACGTGGACCACCGCACCCGCGCCCGACACCGACGCGATCCGGGCGTGCAGGCCCGCCTCGGCCGAGGGCTTGCCGCCGTCGACGGCGATGCCGTGCTCGTCCACGACCACCGCGTCGTGCTCGGTCAGCTCGCCCTTGTCGCCGCCGCTGGCGGTCACCACCAGGCGCAGCGGATCCCGGGACAGCACCTCCGAGAGGTTTCCCGACGTGCCGCGCATCCAGCCCATCGCGGCGTAGCGCGCGGACTCGGTCGCCAAGCGCGCCCCGATCTCGATCACCTCGTCACCCACCGGGCACCACCTCGACCTCCGGCAGCTCCTTCACCGCGCGGTGCGGGCCGAAGTCGGCGTCGGCGAACGGCTCACCTCGAACAGCGGCTGCAACACGTCACCGAGAACGCGGACCCGGGCGATCAGCGTTCCGAGGGCGATGCCCGCGACCGCCGCGATCGCGAAGCCGGACAGGATCCGCACGAGGCTCTGCAGCACGTCGACGTAGTAGACCGAGGCGCCCAGCTCCCGCACGAGCGCCTGGTAGACCTCGACCGGAGCGGGCAGCTCGTCGAACCGCAACCAGGCCTGCACGTCGTAGGTCGTCAGCAGGTGCCAGCTCAGCACAGCCCCCACCAGCGACCCGGCCCGCAGCAGCCACGACAGCGCTGCGCGCGACCGCCGCTCGTGCCTCGGGTCCACGGTCTCGGTGGCGTGGTCGGTGGAGACGGAGGTGGACTCCTCGATTCGGGTCGTCATCGCACCGCCTCCAGGGCCTGATCCCAGGTGAGCTGCTGCGCCCCAGGACGTTTCGCGCGGTAGGCATCGGCGGTGGCCGGTGTGGCGAACGGCAGGAACTCGTTCCCGTCGCGCAACCAGATCGCCCTGTCGGCGAACCAGCGCGTGCCCGTCGTGGCGTCCGGGACGTAGACCGCGCGGGTCTTCGCGCCCTCGGACTGCAGACGTTCGACGTTGCGGAGCAGGCACGTCGGATTCGCCGCCGGTCGGGCGTCCTTCTCGCCCCGCACCCACACCTCACCGGCCACGGCCGGGTCGGTGACGGGCGCGTGGCAGGTCTCATCGACACCGGTGATCGCAACCGGGTTGTCGTGAGCACCGGCGGCTTCGGCGTACTCGGCGCCTTGAACCTCGCGGATCAGCGAGTCGTCTCGGAACTCGTCGACGTTGACCGGTTTGTCCAGCACACCGACGGATTTCAGGAACGGCACGTCGTGCTTGAGCGCGTCGACCTGGGTCTTTTTGATCGTCGTGTCGAAGGTGGACACTCCGTTCCGGCCGTTGTAGAGGTAGACCACCTCGGCGGGCAGCCCGGTGGCGCTCGCCACCGATTCCGCCGCGTCCAGCGGGTGCTCGTGCAGATACCGGGTCGCGTCGAGCTGCGACTGCAAGAAGGCTTTGACGACATCCCGGTCGGAGCCGACGAAGTCCTTGCGGGCGACGACGCCGTGCAGCGTGGGCAGATCGAGCTGCCCACCGTCGTAGACCAGTCGTGCCCCGTCGCGGAAGGCCAGCAGACCCGGCCAAGCGACGAACTGGCTGACGGCGTCGACCGATCCCGCCTTGAGCGCCGAGGCGCCGATGCTCGGCTCCTGGTTCTGGACGGTGACGTCCCGGTCGATCCCCGCGCGCTGCAGCGCCTGCACGAGCGTGCCGTGACCGGCCGATCCGACGCTGGCGGAGATCTTCTTGCCCTTGAGGTCGGACAGCGCGTTGATCCCGGCGCCGGGGTTGGCCACCACACCGTTGAGCGCCCCTCGGGCGTTGTAGCCGGTCACCGACAACCACGTGGTGCCGTGCTCGCCGGTACCCGCTCTCGATCCGTTGATCAGCAGCGGGTAGTCACCCATCGAACCGATGTCGATCTTCCCCGCCACCATCTGCGCGGTGATCGGGGCGCCGGTGTCGTAGTCCTGCCACTCGACGCGGTAGTTCTTGCCGGTGGATTTCCCCAGTTATGCCAGTCGCTGTTCGAAGTAGCCACGAGCGCGCAGCAGGGTGCCCGCGGTGGCGGTGTTGATCGTCTTGGACTGGTAGCCGACGGTCACGACCTGGGTATCCCCGGCCGTCGCGCGCACATCGCAGCCGGTGGCGGCGAGGGCGACGCCGACGAGAACGGCCGCCATCAGTCTTCTGTGGACGAATGCCATCGATTGTTCCCTCATCGCAGCAGGTAGGGCATGTTGATGGTGACCGCGCCGGTGGGGCAGCGGGCGGCGCACGGGCCGCAGTACCAGCACTCATCGACGTGCATGTAGGCGTTGTCGGTGTCGGGGTCGATTGCCAGCGAATCGAGCGGGCACATGTCCACGCACAGCCGGCACCCGGTCAGCCAGAGCGAACCGTCGATGGTGACCGGGACATCGGCGCGCTGTTCGGCGAGCGACATGGGAACTCCTGGAAACGGGCAGGGCGCAACGCCCCGCGAGCGGAAGAAGCGCAGCGGAGATCGAGGCGGGACGGTCCGCCCCGCGCTCAGAGAGACGTCAGCGACACAGCGCGCTGGCTTGACGGCGCAGGTCGACGTGCTGCCTGCACACCAGCGGGACACCGGGCGTCATGACCGGGTCACCTGCGCTCGCATCGTGATCCGGTCCGCGCGGAACCGGATGAACTCGAGATCGACGGGGCGGCCGTCATCGAGCCGGGTCAGCCGCTCGACCAGCAGCAAGGCGGCGTCGCGAGGGGTGTCGAGCACCGCCGCCGAATGCGGGTCGGCGTTGACGGCTTCGATCGCGACATCGGCATCGCCCAACCGACGCCCCGTGACGTGCTCGATCAAGCCGAAAACATCGCGGTTGGCCAGGTCCTCGTCGAGCAGCTGCTCCCCCATGTCCGTGGGGAGATAGGTCAGGTCCAAGGACAACGGAATCCCACCCAGTCGGCGCAGCCGCTCCAGGTAGATCACGAACGCGCCCTCCGGTAGCTCCAGCCGGTCCGCGACCACCCGGGGCGGGACGACGACCGACGCGGTGCGCACCTCGTTGCTGATCGGCCCGTGCTCCCGCATCACCTCGGCCAGCCCGAGCAAGCGATCCAGGCCATGCGAGTACTTGTCGGCGGTGACCACCGTCCCCACTCCAGGGCAGCGCTCGACGAGCCCTTCCACGCGCAGCAGGTCCAGCGCGTGGCGCACCGTGTTCCTGGTGGTGCGGAACTCCGCGACGAGTTCCGGCTCCCGCGGCAGAACACCGCCGGCGTACACCCCGGAGACGATGTGCGTCCGGATCGCGTCGGCCACCTGCCGGGCGCGATCAGCTCGCGTTCGCCGGTCGGCGAGCGAGGCGATCGGCTCGCCTGGCGCCGGAGCGGTTCGGGGGTTCATCGGGGCTCCCGTGGTGGTCGGTCAGCAGCCACGACAATCCGGTCCGGACATCACCGAACGATAACGGCACGGTCGCGGCGACATCACGCCACCAGGTCAGCGCGCCGATAACGTCCTGAACAGCAGGAACGAAGGACGGGCCCCGGGATGCGCCACCACAACCGCGTGGGATCGGATTCCACGATCTGGGATGATCGACCTGCGCCGCCGGAGCCAACGCTTCCGAGCCGCGCGACGCGGCACCGCACGACTCGGCCGAGGAGCTCGATTCCCGGGCGAGCCGACCGGAAGTGGTAGGTCGGTGAGCGTGCTTCCACCGCTGGACGGCGGCCGGAGATCGGCGTGCGGTCGTCGCACCGGCGGCGCTCAGCGCAGCGCTTCTGCCAGGATCTCGTTGACCTGATCGGTCTCCACCAGGAAACCGTCGTGGCCGCGCTGGGACCGCACGACGCGCAGCGGAACGCCGAGCTGCTCGGCCAGTTCCGCCTGCTGGTGCAGCGGGTACAGGCGATCGGAATCCACGCCGACGATCGTCGGCCGCGCGCGCATCCGGCTCAGCGCCGAAACCGCACCGCCCCTGCCTCTGCCGATGTCGTGGGTGTTCATCGCCTCGGTCAGCGCGACGTAGGTGCCCGCGTCGAACCGGTTCACCAAACCCGCGACGACGTGGTCCAACCAGGACTCCACCGCGAAGCCCTCGCTCAGCGGGTCTCCGCCGAACCTCGTTTCGCGGCCGAAACGGCTGTCGATCTCCATCGCGCTGCGATAGGTGAGGTGCGCGATCCGGCGGGCGATGGCCATGCCGTCGACGGGGCCGGCCGGGCCGTCGTAGTAGTCGCCGGCCTGCCAGTTCGGGTCGGCCCGGATCGCATCGATCTGCACGCTGCAGGTGGCGATCTGGTCGGCCGAGGCCTCCGCGCCGACTGCGAGAACGACGGCGCGCTCGACCTGTTCCGGTCGGGACAGCGCCCATTCCAGCGCCCGCATGCCGCCCATCGACCCGCCGACCACGGCGGCCCAGCTGCGCACTCCGAGAGCGGACGCGACGGCCGTCTCGGCCGCCACCAGGTCCCGGATCGTGAGCGCAGGCCACCGGCTTCCCCACGGACGGGCGTCCGATGCCGGCGCGGACGGCCCGGTCGAGCCCTGGCAACCGCCGAGCGCGTTCGGGCAGACGACGAACCACCGGTCCGTGTCGATGCCCAGCCCCGGCCCGACGACACCGCTCCACCAACCCGGACCGGGGTGGCCGGGTTCGGCGTCCCCAGCCACGTGACTGTCACCGGACATCGCGTGCAGCACGAGAACCGCGTTGTCCCGGGCGGGATTGAGCCGCCCCCACGTCTCGTAGGCCAGCCTGGCTCGCGGTAGCGCGGTGCCGCGTTCCAGGCGCATCGGCGGGATCTCCGCGAACCGACGCCGACCCACGGGGTCGCCGTCGCGCCAGGCGCCGGTGACGGCCATCCCGGCCGCGGTCACCGCGGCCGCCGCGAGCTGATCACCCCGGTGTTGAACCCGGAGAGGTGGAGCCCGCCGTGGAAGCGGGCGTGCTCGATCTTCAGGCACCGGTCCATCACCACCGCGAGCCCCGCCGACTCGGCCTCGACCGCGATGCGCTCGTCGTGGAGCCCGAACTGGAGCCACAGCGCGGACGCACCCACCTCGAGGGTCTCGGCCAGCACAGCGGGAAGGTCCGCCGGGCGCCGGAAGACGTCCACCAGGTCGGGCACCACGGGCAGGTCCGCGAGCGACCCGTACGCGGGACGCCCGAGGATCTCGGAGGCGTTGGGGTTGACGAAGTACACGTCGTAGCCGGTGCTGGCCAGCAGGTAGGTGGCCACGAAGTTGCTCGCCCGAGCGGGATTCGGCGAAGCACCCACCACCGCGACGCTGCGCGTCCGGTTCAGCAGGGACTGCCGCTGCCGCGCCGAGGGGTTCGCCCACGCCTCGTTCGCGTTCATGCCCGCTCCTTGCACGCCTCGGTGAGTGCGACGTCGAGGTCCCAGAGGATGTCGTCGACGTCCTCCAGCCCGACGCTGATGCGGACCAG
Organism: Saccharopolyspora flava; assembly: GCF_900116135.1. GTDB lineage: Bacteria > Actinomycetota > Actinomycetes > Mycobacteriales > Pseudonocardiaceae > Saccharopolyspora > Saccharopolyspora flava. The sequence goes on along the minus strand of NZ_FOZX01000013.1, from coordinate 8,406 downwards.
ATCCGGCTCCACCCCGGCATCCCGCAACTGCGACTCGCTGAGCTGCTGGTGCGTGGTCGAAGCGGGGTGGATCACCAACGTCCGGGAATCGCCGACGTTGGCCAGGTGACTGCACAGCTGCAGCGATTCAATGAACGCCCGTCCCGCGTCGCGGCCGCCGGCGAGCCCGAACGAAAAGACCGCACCCGGCCCGAGCGGCGTGTAGTGCCGAGCGCGCTCGTGGTGGGGATGGCCGGGCAACCCCGCCCAACGGACGTAGGACACCCGGGAATCGGCGTCGAGCCACTCGGCGACCGCGCGGGCGTTGGCGACGTGCTCGGTCATCCGCAGCGGCAGCGTCTCCACCCCTTGCAACAGCTGGAAGGCCGCCGTCGGCGACAAGCTGGGGCCGATGTCGCGCAGCTGCTCGGCGCGGAGCTTCGTCAGGAAACCGAACTCCTGGAAGTTGCCCCACCAGCTCAGCCCGCCGTAGGAGGGGATCGGCTCGGTCATGCTCGGGAACCGCCCGTTGCCCCAATCGAACCGGCCGGCCTCGACCACCACGCCGCCGAGCGTGGTGCCGTGCCCGCCGAGGAACTTCGTCGCCGAGTGGATCACGATGTCGGCACCGTGCTCGATCGGGCGGAGCAAGAACGGCGTTGCCAGCGTGGCGTCGATCGCCAGGGGCACTCCCGCCGCGTGCGCGACTTCGGCCAGACCCGCGATGTCCGCGACCTCCCCGGAGGGGTTGGCGATCGCCTCGGCGAACACCACCTTGGTCCGATCGGTGATCGCGTCCGCGACCGCGGCCGGATCCGCTCCGGGCACGAACGTCGTGCTCACTCCGAAACGGCGCAGCGTCACGTCCAGCTGCGTGATGGTGCCGCCGTAGAGCCCGGCCGCGGCGACGATCTCGTCCCCGGCTCCCGCCAGGGCCGCGAAGGTCAGGAACTCCGCGGACTGCCCGCTGGCCGTGGCCACCGCCCCGAGTCCGCCGTCGAGGCTGGCAAGCCGCTCCTCCAGCACCGCCACGGTCGGGTTCGACATCCGGCTGTACACCGTGCCGAACTTCTGCAGCGCGAACAGGCTCGCCGCGTCGGCGGTGTCCTTGAACACGAAACTGGTGCTCTGGTAGATCGGCACCGCGCGGGCGCCGGTCGCGACGTCGGGCACCGCCCCGGCGTGCAGCGCACGGGTGCGAAAGCCCCACTGGCGGTCCATCGGTCCTCCGGTAAGTGTCGCTCAGCCAACGGGGCGCGCGCCCCGTTGGCTGAGGTGCTCCAGCAGGTGGGCGGTCAGGTCGCGGGCGTCGTCCGCCGCGCCGTCGATGAAGGTGGACTTGCGGCGTCGCATGAACGACATCCCCATCACGTAGAGACCTGGCGAGGCGGTCACACCTCCGTCGTGCACCGCGTGCCCCTTCCGGTCGAGCACCGGAACGTCCAACCAGGACAGGTCCGGGCGGTAGCCGGTCGCCCAGACGACGCTGCGGATCTCGCCGCGGCGCAGGTCCAGGGTGAGGGGTGCGGACGGGAGTTCCGTCGCGTCGAAGCGCTCCGGTGGCCCGCAGTCGCTGAAACCCGCCGAATCGGCCCATCCGTCGAAGGCCTCCAGCAGCCGGCCCAGCTTCAGATCCGCCAAGGCGCACATGTTGGGCAGCGAACCGGAGAACTGCAACGTCGTGTCCCGCACTCCGGCGAGCCGCCCCACCAGCCGCACACCGATCCCGCGCAGGGCGTTCAGATCGAGCGTCCTGCGCTCCAGCGTGCCCGCCAGTTGCATCGACGGCAAGTTGCGCGCCCGAACCAGATCCACGACGTCGGCGTACGACTCGTCGAGGAACCCCGCGGCGTCCATCCACCACAGCACGTCCCGCCCCCGGTAGGTTCGGGGCATCCGGACGTGCTCCCCGACCGCCAACGTCACCGGCCGACCGGAGCGGTGCACCTCATCGGCGATCTGGATCCCGCTGGACGACGCGCCCACGACGAGCACTCCGCCTTCCGGCAACTGGTCCGGGGCGCGGTAGTCCACCGCGGTCACCGTCGGGATCTCCAGCGGAATCCGCTCGGCGACAGCGGGAACGGTCGCCTCGTTGCAGGCGCCGGAAGCGACCACGACGGTGCGCGCCTCCCAGCTGCCCTGGTCGGTCCGCACCTCGTACCCGGTCTCCGAGGGCTTCACCGAGGTCACCGTCGTGTTGGTGCGAACCGGGGCGCCGGTCGCGGTCGCGTAGTCATCGATCAGGCGAACGGTCTCCGCGGCCGTGAAGTAGCCGTCCGGGTCGTCACCGGTGTAGGCGTGGTCCGGCAGTCGCGTCATCCAGCTCGGCGTGAGCAGCCGGAAGGAATCCCAGCGCTGCGTCCGCCACGACTGGGCCACCTCGCCGCGTTCGAGGATCACGTGATCGATCGACGCCGCGGCGAGGTGGCGACTCATGGCCAGCCCGCAGTGCCCCGCCCCGATGATGACCGTGGTCGCCTTCGACAAGACCGTCCCCTTCGGTCAGTTCACGTCGACGGAGACGCTGGTCGGATTGGTGAGGACGTCGTAGACGGCCGACCGCTTCTGCGACTGCGCCACGACGGCCTCGATCTCCTCACGGCTGGCGTCGGCGTCGATGTCGTACTTCACGCGAACGTCGCTGAACCCGTTCCGCACCTCGGGATCGGCGCCCAGGATGCCGTGCAGGTCGAAGTCGGCTTCGATGGTGGCGCGCACCGACCGGAGCTGGATCGAGCGCTGCTGGGCGACCGAGGCCACCCCGGCGGTGAGGCAGCTTCCCAGGGCCACCAGCACGAACTCGACCGGCGTGGGGCCGTTGTCCTGGGCGGCGAACACCTCGGGGTGGTCCGCTTCGTACTCGAAGGCCTTCTTGTGCCGCTGCTCGTCGCCGAGCCCGTAGAAGGTCTCCACGGTGGACTTGCTGTGAGTGCCCGTCACCCAGGAGTTGACCGCCCGCCAGCGGAACTGCCCGATCTCCGGTGTGTCCCCCAGCGCGGAGCGGGCACCGAGCAGCGCCTCGACGTTGACGCCGTTGTCGACCGGAATGTCGGTCGAAGTCATGATTGCCTCCTGAAACAATGTCCATCACGAAACGTGACAAAAGTGCCGCACTCGCACGGGGATGCGAAAATGCGGTTCGCGAGCAGAATTGAACACCGCTCAACCACAGAGGTCAGCGGGTAAATGAATGACGCGGAATACCCGGTCGCCGAAAGGGCGCGGGGAGATCAGCCGATGGAGTCGGCACACAACGCGCTGGCGGTTCGACGCAAGTCCACGTGGCGTCGAGTGATGAACCGCTGCCCAAGGCGCATGGTTCATCATGTTGCCAGCAGCCGAGTCTTCCTGTCAATCAAGAATGACACCTCCCCACCACGAAGATTCGTTTTCCGACCGCTTCCCGAATTCCCGGGCCGGTCCCGCAAGTGGCGACCACCCATTCCGAAAAATGGCCCGGCGCGCATCAGAACAGTCCCGTCGTCGGCGGCTGTTCACCGGTGAGGTGGTACGCGCCCGCCACGGCCGCGCGCCAGCGCCGGGGGTTGTGGTTGGCGACCGTGCGGGCGTTGCGCCAGTGCCGATCGCAGCCCAGGTCGCGGTTGGTGATCGAACCGCCTCCGATGTCGAAGAGCAGTTCCGCGGCGCGCAGCGCGGAGGCGATGGCCGTCACCCCGGCCTGCGCCACCGCGACCGAGGCCTGCGCGCCCGCGGTTCTGGCCTCCGCGCCGGTGAGCCCGCGCACGGCGTCGAGCTCTTCCGCCGCGAATCGCACCACCGCCTGCGCCGCTTGGGCGTGGGCGGCGATCTCGCCGACGACCTCGCGCACGTAGGGATCGTCGGCGCTGGTCCCGGCCGAGCTGTGCTTGATCGGGCGAGCCTTCTCGCGGGTGAGCGCGATCGCGTCGTCGAGCGCGGCCGCAGCGATCCCGGATTGCACCGCGCACAGGTAGAGCTGCGGGAACGATCCTTGCCAGGGGTTGTCCGGGATGTGCTCGTCGCGGGCGTGCACCTCCTCGGGACCGACGGTCACGTTCACCAGGCGCGTCGTGCCGCTGGCGGTCAGGCGCTGGCCGATCGCGTCGAAATCGTCGAGGAGCAGCACGCCGTCGCGGTCCACTGGGACCGTGAAGTCCACGATGGACCCGTCTTCGTTCTCGGCGGTGCCGGAGAACCACGTCGCGTGAGCCCCCCGGTCGAGTAGTACTTCTCGCCGTTGAGGACGTGGCCCTCCCCCGCTCGGCGGATCGTGGTGCGCACCGAACCGTTCGGGCCGCCTGCGCGCTCGTTGACGGTGCCGGCGAACAGATCACCGTTGCGCAGCCGCGCAAGGGTCACGTCCCGGTTCGGCAGATCCGGTCGGCCCGCGACGCGGTTGGCGACCAGGAAGCTGCCGCGCAGCGCCTGCGCGACGTTGGAGTCGGCGCGGGCGATCTCGCGCACGAGCTCGGTCACGTCGCGCAGGCTGCCGCCCGCTCCGCCGTCGGCCGCGGGAACACCGATCAGGGTGATCCGCTGTTCGGCCAGGGCCCGGACGTCGTCGAAGGCGTAGGCGCGTTCTCGTTCCCGTTCGGCCGCGGTCGCCGCGAGCCGCTGCAGCACGGGAGCCGCCGCGGCCCGGATCTCCGTCGGGGTGCGGCCGACCGCCGGTTCGGCGGTCGCCGTGGCGGAGAGCTGATCGCTCATGTCGTGTCTCCTCAGCGGGCGTCGGCGATGGCGAGCCGGTCTCCCGGGATCGCCGCCAGCAGTTGCCTGGTGTAGTCGTGCCGGGGCGTGCCGAAGACCTCGTCCACGGAACCGGTTTCCAGCACGGAACCGTCCTTGAGCACGGTGACGTCGTGAGCGATCAACCTCACCACCCCGAGGTCGTGGGTGACGAAGACGTAGCTGAGCCCCGACCGGGCTTGCAGATCGACCAGCAGTTGCAGGATCTGGGCCTGCGCCGAGACGTCCAGCGCGCTGACGGCCTCGTCGAGGACCAGGACCCGAGGGGTCGGCGCGAGCGCGCGGGCGATCGCGACCCGCTGCCGTTGGCCGCCGGAGAGCTGGCTCGGTCTCCGGTTCAGGTGGCTCTCGTCCAGCCCGACTGATCGCAGCAGTTCCAGCACCCGTTCGGTGCGTTCCTCTCGCCCGCTGACCAGACCGAACGCCCGGAGCGGTTCGGCGATGATGCGCTGCACCGTGAACCGCGGATCCAGCGAGGTGTAGGGGTTCTGGAAGACGAACTGCAGGTCCCGGCGAGCTTCCCGCAGCCTGCGGCCGCGCAGCCCGACCAGGGAGCGTTCCCCGGCGAGCACCTCACCACCGTCGGGGACGGTGAAGCCGGCGAGGATTCCCGCGAACGTCGATTTGCCCGCCCCGGACTCGCCCACGATCGCGTGCGTGGTGCCCTCCCGCACCCGCAGATCGGCGGCGTCGAGGGCGCGGAGCTCACCGCGCTCGCTTCGCAGGCGGTAGGACTTGGTGAGTCCTCGCGCCTCGATCACGACCTCACCGGAAGGTTCGGTGGCGGGTCCGGTCGTGGGGGCGAGGCGTTGCCGGTGCCGGTTGGGTGCGGCATCGAGGAGCGTTCGGGTGTAGTCGTCGGCCGTGTCGTCCACGACGGCGTCGACCGGTCCCGATTCGACGATCTCGCCATGGCGCATCACCAGGACGCGGTCGGAGCGGTCCAGCGCGACGCCGAGGTCGTGGGTCACCAGCAGGATCCCGATGCCGAGCTCGTCGCGGAGCCGCTGCAGGTGGTCGAGGATCGCCTTCTGCACGGTGACGTCGAGTGCGCTGGTCGGCTCATCGGCCAGGATGATCTCGGGTCTTCCCGCGAGCGCGATCGCGATGAGCACCCGCTGCTTCATACCGCCGCTGAGCTCGTGCGGGTACTGGCCGAACACCCGATCGGGATCCGGAAGGCCCGCCGTGCGCAGGCTTTCCAACGCGAACTCGACGCGCCGCGATCCACCGGCGGGTTGGCGCTCGTTGAACCGGACGGCTTCGACGACCTGGCGTCCGATCTTCTTCACCGGGTTGAGGGAGGTGTTGGGATCCTGCGGGATGAAGCCCACGTGGTTGCCGCGCACCAGCGACATCCGCTGGTGGTTCCAGCCGGTGACCTCGACGTCGGAGTAGACGACGGAACCGGACCGGATCCGCGCCTCCGGTGGCAGCAGGCCGAGCGCGGCGTGCACGGCGGTGGTCTTGCCCGAACCGGACTCCCCCACCAACGAGACGAGCTCCCCCCGGTCCACGTGCAGGTCCAGGTCGGTGATCGCGTTGCGCCACCGGCGCGCTCCCGCGCGGTAGTCGACGGTCAGGCCGTCGATGCGCAGCAGGGTGGATGTGTCGGTCATCGCCCGTGGTCCTTCCTCAACGAGGTGCTGATGCGGTGGGTGGCGAGCACGACCACGGCCAGCGCCGCACCCGGAAGCAGGGAGATCCACGGGTAGACGGCAATGAAGTCGCGTCCTTCCGCCACGAGCAGACCCCACTCCGGGGTCGGGGGCGGGGCCCCGTAACCGAGGAACCCGAGGCCGGCGACCGCCAGGATCGCCTTGCCGATCTCCAGGGCGGCCAGGGCGAGCACCGAGCTCGCCGCGTTCGGCACCACGTGCCCGAACACCACGCCGAGGCGGCCGACGCCGAGCCCGTACGCGGCGCGCACGTAGTCGCGGGTCATCACCGTGAAGACGTCGGCGCGCATCACGCGCGCGAACGAGCCGACCGAGGAGATTCCCACGGCCAGGGCGATGTTGTTGGTCGAATACCCCAGCACGGACACGATCACCATGGCCAGCAGCAGGTTCGGGATCGCCAGGAACACATCGGCCACCCGCATGATCGCGGTGTCGATCACGCCGCCGAGGAACCCCGCGGCCAGGCCGACGAGGGAGCCGATCCCGAAGCCGATGAGCACCGCGAACAGCGTCGCGGCGAGCGTCGTCGCGGCTCCGTGGACGCTGCGGGCGAACAGGTCGCGGCCGAGGCGGTCGGTGCCGAAGAGGTGCTGCGCGCTCGGCGGCGAGAAGCCCGCCGAGGGGTTCCCGATCAGCGGGTCGTAGGAGGTGAACGCGGCCGGGAACAGCACCCAGCCGACGGCGATCAGCACGATCACCCAGGCCAGCAGCAAGCCCGGTTTGGCCACCGCACCACCGGCGCGGGACAACGCCGCCCGGATCGGGGTGGCGGGTGCGGTCAGCGGGTTCGCGGTCATCTGCGGCTCCTCACGCCGTCCGCCCGGACGCGAGCGCGTCTCGCAGCCTCAGGTCCAGCAGCGGGTAGATCAGGTCGACGGCCAGGTTGATCAGCGCGAACGCGGCGGCGACGAACACCACGATTCCCTGCACCAGCGGGAGGTCGAGGGTGCTGATCGCGGTCTGGGCCATCCGGCCGAGTCCCTTGCGGGCGAAGACCGTCTCGACGATCACCGATTCCACCAGCAGGTTCCCGAACGTCACACCGGCGATGGTCAGCGCGGGAAGGCTCGCGTTGCGGAAGACGTCACCGGCGATGACGTTGCCGAGGCCCGCGCCCTTGGCCCAGCCGGTGGCGACGTAACCGGCCCGGAACTCGGCTGCGAAGTTGCGCACCAACAGCTGCGCGATCGGCCCGGACACCGGGATCGCCAGCGTCACCAGCGGCAGCACCAGGTTCCGCCAGCCCTGGTCCCCGAACGCGGGGAACCAGCCGAGCTGGAACGAGAACACCTGCAGGAACAGCACTCCGGACAGGAACACCGGTACCGACACCGAGGCGGTGGGCAACGACTCCACCAGGTTGCGCAGCCAAGGGTGCCTGGTGGCGGTGGCCACCAGCGCGATGGCGAACGCGATCACCAGGGCGAGCAGCAGCGCGCCGAGGGTGAGCACCAGGGTCTGAGGCAGCACGTCGGCGACCGCGGTGACCACGGGCTGCCCCGACTGCACCGAGCTGCCGAAATCGCCCACCAGGGCGTGCCCGAACCGCCCCAGGTACTGCAGCAGCACCGGTTCGTCGAACCCGTAGGACGCGGCGACCTGCGCCCGCACCTCCGGCGGGACGACGTTGAGCTCGGCCGGGTCAAAGAGCAGGTCGACCGGGTTCGCGGGCAGCACGAACAGCAGCACGAACGTGAGAGCCTGTTCCTGAACTAGCGAGTGAGGCGCTTGCTGATGGTGTGGATCATGGCCCAGCGGACCATGGCTTCGTGGTGTTCGGGGCGGCGTTCGTAGTCGCGCACGCAGCGGCGGTGCTGGTTGATCCAGGCCAGAGTGCGTTCCACGACCCATCGACGTGGCAGGGCGACGAACCCGACCTGACCTGCGAGTTTCGAGACGATTTCGATGCTGATCCCGAACAACGATCTGGTCCAGTCGATGAGCGTGCCGGTGTAGCCGGAATCGGCCCAGACCAATCGGATGGTCGGGCACAGATAGCGCAGGCGAGCCAGGAGGT
>NZ_FOZX01000006.1 GCF_900116135.1 Saccharopolyspora flava | reverse complement strand
ATCTCGGCATCCAGCTGCCACGGATGCGCACGCGGCCGATGCGATCGATCTTCCAGACCGGCCAGGCCCTCATCCCGATAGCGGCGAATCCAGGCATGGACCGTCTTCCGCGACACGCCATACCGTTCAGCGACCTCGGTGACCTGAGCTCCAGCCGACAGGACCTCCATGACCGCGTGATAACGCTGCTCCACAACGCTCAACTCCACGAGCATCGGCCCCGGCCCTCCACGCGACGAACAACCATCGCGCCGAAGTCAAACCGGGGGCGGCAGTGTTACCCATCAACTGAACACCGCGTGTCACCCATCAAGCGAAGTAGGACACTTCGGTTCTGGTCCGCGTGTTTAAACTTTCTCTACTTCATCAAGGGCGGCCCCTGCGGGGCCGCCTGCCGCTGTATGCGAGCCAGGGTGGAGCTGCCGACCTTCCTGTATGCGAGCCCGGTCAAGCGGTCGTTGGCCGGCCGGGCGTGCGGCTCGCTGCGCTCACCGGTCCCGGCAGGCCACCGACCGCGACCGGGCGCAAGCGGAAAGGTCGGCAGCCGCACCCTGACGCCAGCGGTGGCAGGCGGCCCCGCAGGACCACGCCCGAAGCAAACCAACTCAACCGCGGTTTCCGTCACCTCAGGCAATCGCTCACCTGGTCAAACTCAGGGCACAGTGCTGGGCACGCTGCCGAGCTGGTCGCCTTACCACTCCAGAGGGCACAGAAGTGCCGGCCGCGAAGGTGCTCACCGGCTTCTGGTCCATCTTCACGGGCGCTTAGCGGACGGTGTCGGCCAGCAAGACGGTCGCTAGCGCACCGTAGACGCCTGCTGCGAGCCGTTCCAAGAGCATCCTGACTCGCGTGTGGTGCAGTACCCGATCTCGGATCACGCCCGCCGCGCAACCGATCGCGAGATCCGCCAGGAGCCCGAGTAGCTGCAGAATCAAACCCAGCATCAGCAGCTGAAGAACAGGGTTCCCCTTGGTAGCGCCGAGGAACTGCGGCAGAAATGCAGTGAAGAAGAGCATGATCTTCGGGTTGGCGATGTTTACCACGAACCCCCGCCGAAACACATCCGCCGACGGGACGGCGGTGGCCGCTGGCTCAGACCCGCTGGACCTCCAACTCGCCCATGCGAGATACGCCAAGTACACAGCGCCGCCGAGCTGGATCGCGCCAACCACCCCCGGCGCAGCAGCGAGAAACATGCCGAGACCGAGGGCCGTGAGAACCACGTAGACGCTGACGCCCGCAGTGATGCCGAAGGCGGCTCGCGTCGCGCCCTTTCGGCCGTCTCTCAAGCCCGTGGCGACGATGAAGGCCATGTCAGGCCCCGGTGCCAGCAGAAGGATGACGACGGCAGCGAGAAAGGCAGGCAGGACGCTTAGGTCCACCCATACGTAACCCGAAGACACGAATTTGGAGGTTACCATCTGTGTAACCCTAAGAACAGAATGTCAGGGTTACACTCTGTTTCGTGCTTGCTGTCCCTGCGCTCGAAATGACCCGCGTGGTCGAGTTCGTGAACGAGTACGCCGACCTCCCACGCGCGGCCGCAGACGAGCTGGAGACGCCGTACCCCAACGCAACCGAGATCCTGGCGTGGCCCGGCCACCTGCCCATCCCCGATACTGACGACCTCGTGGCTACAGCGAATGCGACCTTCCAGGTGTTCTCCTCCGCGCAGGACGGCCACGCGTTCCAAGAGCTCAACGACCTCTTGCAGTCAGCACGCCCCTTGCCGGTCGCGTCCGAGTCGGGTCTGTGCTGGACGGTTGAGGCGCGAACCGAAGTGCTCCCCGCAGCCCTGGCCACATGCATCTTGCAGTGGCTGCTGAACCATGAACAGGCCCGCCTCGGAACGTGTCATGGCGCCAAGTGCGTCGACGCGTATGCCGACGCATCCCCAGCGGGCAAACGGCGCTTCTGCTCGTCGACCTGCCTGAACCGCCACAAAGTGGCCGCGTACCGCCAACGCGCGAAGCCGAATCCGGGCACAGAAAGGAACTGACGGTCGCCAACTGGCGATCATTCGCACGCGTGTTCTAGCCTCGGGGTGTCGGGTGGGAGGATGGGGAAGATCCAGAAGGCTCGGCGCGGGTCGGTCGCTGCACCTCTCTGGCCGACCCGACCAAACTTCACGTCGGAGCGGGCACCAGGTGGCGAACGAGGGTGGCGATGGCTGGCAGGGCACACGGCGACGGCCGGACACCCCGCAACCCATCTGGGTCCACCTGACGCAGGCTCTACCGCCACAACACGGCATCGGCTGCGGCCGCACCCCGCTCCGCGTACGAGCGGGCGGCATCGACATCTCCACAACCGTCCCCGGCGTCCTGCTAGCTTGGCACCAGACCTGCGTCGGTGACTGGTGGGCACTTGCCACGTTCGAGCTGACGAACCGCTCCGGCAGGCCCGGCCTGGTGGTCACTCAGCTGGTCCCCGCGAAGGCCGTCAAACCACGGCAAGGGACGGCAAAAGTCGCCGATTAATTGCCAAGAATCAGCCGCAGATGACGGCAAACGACGCCAGGCAAGGCGAACTTCGAAAACACCATCTATGCAGCTAACCAAAGGTCTTGTCAGGCAACGACAAGCACTGTCCACCATGGATCGACAATCCGCGGGTTCAGGGTTCGATCCCCTGGCGGCCCACCAAAACCCCAGGTCACACGACCTGGGGTTCTTCTTTTCAAGATCGCCGCCGTGCTTTTGCCGTGGAAGGCGACTCCTCCGGGGCGTACCCCACGGGGTCGGCCGTCGGCGGGACGGAGTGGTGACGACAACTGGCCCCCTCGTCGTTTGAGGAGGCCAGTTGGTGGCATACCTAGCGTCGGATGACGCCCCCCATGCATGAGCGGGGCAGCTCGGTGGCGGGGCCGGCTGCTCTCCGCCTGAGATCACCGGCCGAGCGGGCCCCGAGTCATGTTGATGATGAGCTTCTCGCCCTCGACCAGGACCTCGTAGTCCACACTGGAGTCGAGACCGATGGTCATCTCGGCGGTGCCGTGCGAGTTGTCGTTGACCACAGCGCTCTTGGCGGTCGGCAGGTTGAACAGCTCGGGGCCCGCGGTGGTCCGGCCTGCGTCGGCGGCGTTCAGGTAGATGTGCAGGAAGTTCGTGCCCTTCATGCCCTGGACCGGTTCCGCGGAGCCGCCCCAGACCGGAGCCGTCTGGTTGAGCTCGTGGCTGTTCACCGAGATGCCGCCGGACAGCCCGGAAAGCGAGCTGAAGTCGAAGACCACGCGCTCCTCGGAGCCGTGCTGACCGGCCCGGATATCGATGTCACCGACAGGGGTGTCGACCGCGTCGCCGCTCTCGTAGGCCCCGCTGCCGGGGTAGGTGCCAGCAGCCTCGCTGCTCGTGCCGGTCCCGGCGGACGTGCTGCTCGTGCCGGTGTCAGCGGACTCGCTGTTGTCGCCGGTACCAGCGGCGTGGCTGATCGTGCCGCCTTCGCTGTGCCCCACGGCGGGGCCGGAAGACGGCTGGTTCGCGGAAGCCTGTCCGAGAACGGGAGCGACCACGGGCTGCTGCGCACCCGCCGAGCAGCCGGTCAGCGCGAGCGCGGACAACACGACGGAACCGGTGGCCACGGCGAGCTTGGTGCGGAAAGACATGAGCGATTGCCCCCTTGTTTTCTGATGTCTCACGCACCTTGAGACGCGCCGGGGACGCGTTGGTTCCGTCCCGCACCGAAAAACGATCAACCCGTCCGACGCACGCCCTGAATCCGGACGAGGACCGCGGACGGCGTCACTTGTTGATCAGGTAGCGGATCATCAGGGTGTCGTCCTGGGCGAGGACCGAGGCCAGGGTGAGGTCGGCCGGGTCGATGCCCGTGCCGTGGGCGATGCGTTCGGCCGTGCCGGACACCAGCATCGGGGACAGGGTGAGGCGGAGTTCGTCGACGGCGCCCGCTTCCAGCAGCGAGCCGAACAGGCGCGGGCCGCCGTCGCAGTGCATCCGCTTGAGCCCGCGCTGCGCCAAAGCGCTTGTCGCGGCGGCGAAATCGACCGAGTCGTGGCCCGCGACCAGGACCTCGGCGCCCGCCGCTTCCCAGTCCTCGCGCAGCGTCGCCGGGGCCGCATCGCAGGTGATCACGATCGTGGGGACCTGCGCTTCGGTGATCACCGGTGCGTCCGGCGGGAGCGACCGGCCGGAGGTGACGACCGCGATGCGCGGGACCGGCGCGAGCCCGTGGCGGGCGCGCAGCTCGGTCTGCCGCTCGTCCAGCTCGATGCCGCGGAACTCCTCGATGATCGCGGTGCTCGCCCCGACCAGGACCACGTCCGCCAGGCTGCTGCCCAGCGGGTACACCTCCCGGTCGGCGGCGTTGCTCAGGCCGCGCGAGCGCCCCGCGACCTCGACCGCGCCGTCCACACTGCTCACGAAGTTCATCGCGAGCCACTGGGACCGGTCCTCCGGATAGCCGTAGAGGCGCTCCAGCTCGGCTCGGTCCACGCTTCCCGCCTCGTGCGGCGGCCACAACCGGTGCATCACAGGTACCTCACCACGCGCGACGGCTTCCGCTCGCCGGCGATGCTCGCGACCATCTCCAGGGTGTGCCGGGTCTCGCGGACCTGGTGCGCGCGGAACATCGCCGCACCGGCCTGCGCCGCCAGGGCGGTCGCGGCGAGCGTGCCGGTCACCCGGTCGTCCAGCTCGACGCCGAGCGTCTCGCCGACGACGTTCTTGTTGTGCTCATCGCCATCAGCACCGGCCAGCCCGTGTCGATCATCTCCTGCAGCCGACCGAGGATCTCCAGCGACTGGTAGGTGTTCTTGCCGAAATCGATCGCGGGATCGATCAGCACGCCTTCGCGCGGAACGCCCAGGGCGACGGCCTTCTCGGCGAGGCTCGTGGTCTCGGTGATGACGTCCGCGACGACGTCGTCGTACTGCGGGCGGGTCGGATCGGTGCGCGGCTGGAGGCCTCCGGTGTGCGAGCAGACGTACCCGGCGCCGTACTTCGCGGCGACCTCGAGCATCTTCGGGTCGTAGCCCTGCCAGGTGTCGTTGAGCAGGTCCGCGCCCGCCCGGCACACCACGTCGGCGACCTCGTGCCGGTAGGTGTCGATGCTGATGACGAGGTCGGGGAACTCCTCCCGCGTCCACTCCAGCGTCGGCAGCACGCGGTCGAGCTCCTCCTCGACGGTGACCTCCGGGCCGGGGCTCGCCGGGATCCCGCCGATGTCGAGGACGTCGGCGCCCTCGGCGACGGCGTGCGCGATGGCCTCGCGGGCCCGGTCCTCGGCGAAGGTCGCGCCGTGGTCGTAGAACGAATCCGGCGTGCGGTTCACGATCGCCATGATCAGAGCGCGATCGCTGACCACCGTTCGACCCCGAAAGGCCAGCTCAAGCATCCGGTCTCCTCGCCGCGCGGCACGTCCTCCGCAGCCGAGACTACGTGCTCGGGCCCGCCGCCGGGTCCAGGACGCCCGCGAACACCAGCACCAGCAGCACGACGCCCAGCACCACCCGGTAGACCACGAACGGGACGAAGGTGCCGCGCTTGATGTAGGCCATCAGCCAGGCGACGACGGCGTAGCCGACCACGAACGACACGACCGTCGCCACCAGTGTCGGACCCCAGGCGGGCGCGTTCCCGGCACCGATGTCGGTGAGCTTGTAGATACCGGAACCGAACACCGCCGGGGCGGCCAGCAGGAACGAGTACTCGGCGGCGTCGGCGCGCCGGTAGCCCATCAGCAGACCGGCGGTCGTGGTGCCGCCCGAGCGGGAAACACCGGGGATCAGGGCGAGTGCCTGCGCGAACCCGTAGGTGAGGCCGTGCGGCACGGTCAGGTCGTCGAGGCTGCGCTGCTTGCGGCCGAACCGGTCGGCCCAGCCCAGCAGCAGGCCGAAGCCGATCAGCACGACGGCGGTCAGCCGCAGGTCGCGGAACACCGAGTCGATCGCGTCCTCGAACAGCACGCCGAGCACCACGACCGGGAGGGTGCCGACGATGATCAGCCACCCCATCCGGGCGTCCGGGTGGTGGCGGTGCTCGGGGTCGCGCAGCGAGCGGAACCAGTTCGCGAGGATCGAGCCGATCTTGCGCGCGAAGTAGGCGACGATCGCGAGCTCGGTGCCGATCTGGATGACCGCGGTGAACGCCGCCCCCGGGTCGTCCCACCCGGCGAAGGCCGCCACGACGCGGACGTGCGCGCTGGAGGAGATCGGCAGGAACTCGGTGAGCCCCTGCACCAGCCCCAGCACGATCGCTTCGAACCACCCCACGACGTCCCCTCTCCTCACCGGCAGCCGCACGGTATCGGACCAGCGGATCCCGATCGGCCTACCGACACCCCGGTGGCAGGCGCGAACCCGACGAGTCCGATTGCGGGAGATCATCGAGGTGCTCGCCTGGGGGCGGTTTTGGCCCGAATCGCCCGGGGTTTCGGGGACGAGATCCCGGGCGGTTCGGACCCAAACCGCCCGCTCTCACACCTCCGCGCCCAAGTAGGCCAGGGCCATGTCCGCGGTTCGGGAGGCCCACTGGTCCCAGCCGAGACCGTCGGGCCACGCCTGGCAGCTGGCCGCGCGGTGGACGCACGCACCGATGACGCTCCGCGCGGCGAAGCGCACCGCGTCGCCCGCATCGGGCTCCAGGTGCGGCCGGGCGGCGTCGACGAAAGCCCGCTGCACGACGTCGAGAGCGCGCAGGCCGCGCTCGGCGCCTTCCGCCGACTGGACGCTGAGCAGCTCCGGGAAGGCCCGGGTGTGCCCGGCGAAGGCGTCGGCCATCGCGCCGGTGAAGGCGACCACGACGCTGCGGAGGTCCGGTGCCGCGGACGAAAGCGCCTCGCGCACATCGGTTTCCAGCGTCTCCAGGAGCTGGTCCTTGACGGCTTCGAGGAGCTGCTCCTTGCCGGGGAAGCGCCGGTAGATCGCGCCCACCGACACGCCCGCGTGCTCGGCGACCGCCGCCACCGTGAAGTCGTCGAGCCCTCCCGCGCTCAGCACGTGCTCGGCCGAGGTCAGCACCTTCTGCAGGGACTCTCGACTGCGCGCCTGCTGCGGAGGCCGGTAGTGCGGGGAGCTCACCTCGCCGACGCTACCGCCCCCGCACCCTCCACCGTCCGAGTGATCCGGCGTCGAAAACCGCAACATTCGTCGGCGCGAAAACCGGGGTTTTCGACGCGACGAATGCCGGGGTTTTCGACACCAGGGATGCGAATGGTAATTTGCGTTCGCTTCTGTGGAGAGGGGTTCGGGCTTGGTGGGGATCGAGGTGCGGGACGCGTTCGTCGACTTCCCGATCTTCGACGCGCGGTCTCGGTCGTTGAAGAAGAAGGTGTTCGGCAAGGTCGGGGGCAAGATCGGGACCGGGGCGAAGGTGCCGGTCGTCGAGGCCCTGCGAGGGATCACGCTGTCGCTGCGCGAAGGCGATCGAGTGGCCCTCGTCGGGCACAACGGGGCCGGGAAGTCGACGCTCCTGCGGCTGCTGTCCGGGATCTACGAGCCCACGCGCGGCAGCGCCCGGATCCGGGGGAAGGTCGCGCCGGTCTTCGACCTCGGCGTCGGCATGGACCCGGAGGTCTCCGGTTACGAGAACATCATCATCCGCGGGCTCTTCCTCGGCATGACGCGACGCCAGATGCTGGACCGGGCCGACGACATCGCGGAGTTCACCGAGCTCGGCGACTACCTGCACATGCCGCTGCGGACCTACTCGGCGGGTATGCGGGTGCGCCTGGCGCTGGGCGTCGTCACCACGATCGACCCGGAGATCCTGATCCTCGACGAGGGCCTGGGCGCGGTCGACGCCGCGTTCATCGCCAAGGCGCGCCGGCGCATGGTGGACCTCGTCGAGCGCTCCGGAATGCTGGTCTTCGCGTCGCACTCCGACGAACTGCTGATGGAGCTGTGCAGCACGGCGATCTGGATGGACGAGGGAGCGATCCGGATGACCGGGCCCGTGACGGAGGTGCTGACCGCGTACAAGGGCCATCCGCCGTTCGCGGGGACGTAGTCTGGGGGTGTGTTGGAGATCTGGGTGAATCCGGCGTGTTCGAAGTGCCGTTCCGCGGTGAGCGAGTTGGACGCGGCCGGGGCCGAGTACACCGTGCGGCGCTACCTGGAGGAGCCGCCGACGGTCGGTGAGCTGGAGGCCGTGCTGGAGCGGCTCGGGCTGGAGCCGTGGGACATCGCGCGGACCGGTGAGGCCGTCGCCAAGGAGATCGGGCTGCGCGACGTGCCGAAGGACGCCGAGCACCGGGGTGAGTGGCTGCGCCTGATGAGCGAGAACCCGAAGCTCGTCCAGCGCCCGATCATCACCGCCTCCGACAGCACCACCGTCGTCGGCCGCGATCCCGAATCGGTGCGTCGCGTCATCGAGGCCGAGCGGGACGGGGCTCGGCCGTAGGGTCGCGGGCATGAGCGACAAGCGCATCGCGGCCACGCGCACGATGGCGGTCTCGCCGTCGGAGATCTTCGCCGTGCTGCGGGACCCCGAGGGGCACGTGGCGATCGACTCGTCCGGGATGCTGCAGTCCTCCGACGGCGCGCCGGTGAGCGCGGCCGGGGACACCTTCGTGGTGCACATGGACCGCGAAGCGCTGGGCGACCTCCCCATGGGCCAGTACGACGTCGAGGTCGTGTTCACCAAGGTCGTCGAGCCCACCGAGATCGAGTGGACGATCCACGGCACGATCAAACCGCCGATCGGCCACGTCTTCGGCTACCTGCTCGAACCGCTGGAGGACAGCGGTGACGGACCGGCCACCCGCGTCACCTCGTACTGCGACTGGAGCGGCGTGCACCCGGACTGGGAACCGGTCTTCCCGGTGATCGACCAGAAGGCGCTGCGGGCGACGCTGGGCGTGCTGGAGCGCACGGCCAAGCGCGGCTACCCGCGGATCAGTCGCGGCGGGTGAGCTTCTCGCCGAGCCGGATGATGCGCTCGCCGACGTTCTCGGCGAGACCGCTGGTGGCGGTGGCGACCTTGTCGGCCGCCGTGCGGCTCACCGCGGCCGCCTTCGTCGCGGCGTCCTCGGTGAAGTCCGCCGTCGCGGCGCCTGCCTGGTCGGCCCAGCTGGCGGCGCGGCCGGAGAAGCGCGCGACGTGCTCGGCACCGTCCTGGCGGACCTGCTCGTAGAACTTCGCCGTCTGCGCGACGGTCGTGTCGACCAGCTTGGAGAACGCCTCGGGAACCGGCATCGCGACCTCCTCGGGGATACCGAGCACACCTGTTACTTCAAGTAACACCTTAGGGAGATCGCGGCGCGTCCGCAACGCCCGGGCCGATTCGAGATCAACCGAACTTCTCGGCCGATAACCGGCATCGATCAACTTCCGTCCACATAGGACGGTCGCGCGGTCGCGTGATGAGGATCGCTCGGGCGGACGACTTGATCGTAGTGAACAGCGAGGACCGGCTGCCGATTCGCGGACGGCGAACCTCCGGGTCGCCCCGGCGATGCCGGAACGCAACCTTGGGCACTTAGGATCAATCCCCCAGGGAAGGGAATGCCCGCACGGACGCTGAGCAGGAAAAATCCTGAACATGCGGCCATGTTCGCGCGGGCAGCGTCAACAGCCGAGACCTCGGCGACCATTAAGGACAGAAACATGCTTCAGCAGCGGACGCGACTGTTCGGTTCGATCGTGGGCCTGTGCACCGCCGGCGTGCTCCTCGCCGGTTGCGGCGGAGGCCAGGAGGCCGAGCACGCGCAGCACCAGCCCGCGCCGCAGACGCCCGCCGAGGGCCAGTCCGCTGCGGGCAAGCAGACCTCGGGCGCGTTCGAGAACTTCTCGCCGACCGCCAAGGCCATCACCTACAAGCCCGAAGAGGTGCCGGTCGGCGGGCAGATCACCGTCAACTCCTCCGCCGCCGACGGCAAGAGCCAGGTGACCGTCGAGGTCAAGGGCCTGCAGCCGAACCGCCCCTACGGCGCCCACGTGCACGTCAAGCCCTGCGGCGCGACCGGTGAGGACGCCGGCTCGCACTACCAGGAGAAGGCCGACCCGGTGAAGCCGTCGGTCGACCCGGCCTACGCCAACCCGCAGAACGAGGTGTGGCTGGACTTCCACACCGACGCGCAGGGCAACGGCACCGCCACCGCCGAGGGCGCCTGGTCGCTGGCCACCCGCGACGACGCCCAGTCGGTCGTGCTGCACGAGACCCACACCCACTCCGAGCCCGGCAAGGCCGGCTCCGCGGGCTCGCGCCTGGCCTGCATCACCGCGGACTTCTGATCCGCCGGGAGCACCGGGAGGGCATCCGCCGACCAGGCGGGTGCCCTCCTGCGCTTCCCGCACCGGAACGCCTTGACGCAGGTCACGGGTGATCGCCCTCGGGCATCGGGGACAATGGGCGTGATGACCGCTCTGGACCTGCCCGCCCCGACGGGTGCCAAGACGCTGCGGATCGGGCCTCACGAGGTCGATCCGCCGGTGGTGCTCGCCCCGATGGCGGGAATCACGAACGTGGCGTTCCGGCGGCTGTGCCGGGAGTACGGCGCCGGGCTGTACGTGTGCGAGATGATCACCAGCCGGGCGCTGGTGGAACGGCACCCCAAGACGCTCGAGATGATCACCTTCGACGCCGACGAGAGCCCGCGCTCGATGCAGCTCTACGGCGTCGACCCGGTCACGATGGGGCAGGCCGTGCGGATGATCGTCGAGGAGGACCTCGCCGATCACGTCGACATGAACTTCGGCTGCCCGGTCCCCAAGGTCACCCGCAAGGGCGGCGGTTCCGCGCTGCCGTACAAGCGGCGGCTGTTCCGCGACATCGTGCGCGCCGCCGTCACCGCCGCCGCGCCGGCGGGCATCCCGGTGACCGTGAAGTTCCGCATCGGCATCGACGACGAGCACATCACCTACCTCGACGCCGGGCGCATCGCCGAGGAGGAGGGCGCCGCAGCGGTCGCGCTGCACGGCAGGACCGCCTCGCAGCGCTACTCCGGGACCGCCGACTGGTCGGCGATCCGCACCCTCAAGCAGCACGTCACCTCGATCCCGGTGCTGGGCAACGGCGACATCTTCAGCGCCGACGACGCGCTGCGGATGGTCGACGAGACCGGCTGCGACGGCGTGGTCGTCGGGCGCGGCTGCCTCGGGCGCCCCTGGCTGTTCCGCGACCTGCAGGCCGCGTTCACCGGACAGCCGATCCCGGAAGGCCCGAACCTGGGCGAGGTCTCGCGCGTGCTGCGGCGGCACGCCGAGCTGCTCGCCGACCACATGGGCGAGGAGAAGGGCCTGCGCGACCTGCGCAAGCACATGTCGCAGTACCTGCGCGGCTTCCCCGTCGGCTCCGACCTGCGGCACGGCTTCGGGCTGGTGTCCAGCCTCGCGCAGCTCGACGACCTGCTGGCGCAGCTCGACCCGACCGTGCCGTTCCCGACCGACGCCGAGGGACCGCGCGGGCGCCAGGGCTCGGCGGGCAAGGTCGTGCTGCCCGAGGGCTGGCTCGACGACCCCGACGACGCGACCGTGCCGAGCGGCGCGGAGATCGACTCCAGCGGCGGCTGAGCGTGCCGGGCCGGCCGCTCACCGCGCTGGGCCTGACCGCAGCGCTCGGCCTCGCCGCAGCGCTGTCCGGCTGCGCCTCGACGCCGCAGCGGCCGGACTTCCGCGGGTACTTCGCCGACAACAACGCCGCCGCCGCGGCCGGACCGGCGGCGCAGCAGGAGTTCTTCAACCGGACTCAGCACCCGGACTTCACCGCCAACACGTGCGAGCTCGGCGACCTCACCGTCCGGCTCGACCCGGCGTGGAGCACGCTGCGGCCCGATCCCGGGTTCACCGCCGACGGCGTGGTGCCGCGCGGGCAGATCTGGGTGATCGGCGTCGAGGTCACCACCCGGACGGGCGGCAGCACCACCGGTCATCAAATCGGGTCACAACACCTCGTGGTGCTCGACGGCCGCACGTTCGGCTTCGCACCCTGTCCTCAATGACCGCGCTCCCGCCGGCGCTCGAAAAACGGGAATCTGCGGCCAAGATCACTCCGATCGACTTGCCGGGCGGTGATATGAAACTGACACTGGTTTGCTCGTCCGTGCGGGTGGGTCCGTCCCGATTCGCTTCCACATCCACCCCTCCGCCCGGTACACACCTAGGAGCCGATGGCTCGGCCTCGGAACCGCCGACGTTGTCACTCGATCGCGCGAACCGAGGCACGGGGCGAGTCGAACCGGCATGATCGTTCCGTCAGACCGAACGACAGCGCGGACGGGAGGTGGTCGACATGATCCGCAACGGGTTCACCGGGCAAGACCCGCACTCCGGCGGAGGAGACGTGCCGCAACCGCCCACGCCTCGCAGCCGTGAGGAAGTCGCCAACGGCACGGGCATGGCGGAACTGCACGAGTCCATCGCGCGGCTGCTGGCCTCCCGGGGCCAGTGGCGGCAGGCCTACCACCACCTGCGCTCGGCGCTGGACATGATGTCGTCGGACAAGCCGGCGGTGCCCGAGCAGCTGCGCAGCGAGGTCGAGCTGCTGCGCCGCGAGCACGCCAAGGCTCGCGAGGACAGCCTCCGGGACAGCCTCACCGCCAGCTACAACCGTCGCTACCTCGACGAACGGCTCGCCGACCTGGTCGCCGAGAACGCCATGACCGGCGAGGGCCTGGCGGTGTCGCTGATCGACCTGGACTGGTTCAAGGTGGTCAACGACACCTACGGACACCTGTTCGGCGACCGGGTGCTGCAGCGGGTCGTGGACCTGCTGCAGGAGGCGTTGCCGGACGGGGCGTTCTGCGCCCGCTACGGCGGCGAGGAGTTCGTGCTGGTGCTGCCGCACATCCTGCCCAACTCGGCGGTGCAGGTCTGCGAAGCGGCCCGGCAGCGGGTGGAGCACTTCGAGTGGGAGACGATGGCGCCCGGGCTCGGCGTGACGATCAGCATCGGCGTCGCGCACGAGCAGGGCACCGGCGGGCACGTGTCGGGCGAGCAGCAGTTGATCTCGGCCGACGCGCTGCTGTACGCGGCGAAGCGCGCCGGTCGAAATGCCGTCGCTTACCGAAAAGGCGCCGAAGTCCGGTTGGCGGGTGCCGCTTCCGAGCGGATCACCGAAACGGGGAGAAGAGCCGCCGGCTACTGATGGCGATCGCGCAAGAACGCAGGGTGCATTCTCATTGTGAACATATCGGTCATCTGGCTTAGCACGGCTCGTCGCAATAGACGAGCAGCGCGGTAGGATCGTGCACTGATTGTGAAGAAACTGTCGGCGCTATCGTCAGTTCGGGCGATCCGCCGTACTATCTCCTAGGCGCCGCGCGATACATGTCGGGGAGTGTCGAGAGCGCCAGCACGATTCGCAGAACGATGACTGAGGCAGGTTGGGAGGGAACACGCGTGCCGCAAGACCCCCGGCATGGCGACTTCGGGCACCGGCGTACCCGCCCCGACGAGGACGCCGATGCCACCGGTTCGGCCAGTGGTGGTTCCGGACGTCGCCGACGCGCGCTGTCCGAGGACGGCACGGGCGGCACTCGAGTGATCGATCTGCTGTCCAAGCACGGCAAGAGCCCGGGCACCTCGGGCCACCGCCGCGCCGCTGATCCGCAGCAGCCCCCGACCGCACCCCCGGCGACCCCGAGCCCGGCGCCTCCGACCGGCCAGCCGCCGGCCGCGCCGCAGTCCCCGCAGACCGGCCCCCGCCGGGCCGCTCCGCAGCCGCCGGAACCGGCGCAGGCCTGGACGACCCCCGAGCGGTCCGGCCGCCGCGCCCGGCAGGCGCCGCCGAGCCGCCCGATGCCCAACCCGCCCGCGCCGCCGATCAACCCGGCGCCCCCGGTGGGCTGGACGCCGCCGAGCACCGGCCCGCGACCCGTGCAGCAGCCTCCGGCCGCGCCGGTGTCCCCGCCGTCCGGCCGCAACCAGCGGCCCACCCCGCCTCCGCCGTCGGCCCCCGGTGCCGCCGCCGCGTTCGCCGGTGGCGCCGCCGCCCGGCCCGCCCGGCGCAACCCCGAGCCTCCCGCCGAGGAGGCCACCCGGATCAGCCAAGCGCTGAGCACCGACACCCCGCAGCGCGTCTCGCCGCCGTCCGGCCGCAACCCGCGGCCCGCCCCGCCCGCGCCCCAGCAGGCGGACATGGCCGCGACCACGCAGCACCCCCGCGTCCCGGCCGCGCCCCAGAACCAGAACGGCCAGAACGGCCAGCAGGCCGCCGCCAAGCCCACGCCGCCCCCGGTCGAGCGGGCCGAGGAGACGGCGATCGTCCAGCCCGCCGACGGCTACTCCGAGCTCGACGAGTTCGACGACGAGGCCGAGGTCCTCGACGAGGACCTGGACGGCGACGACGAGCGCAAGAACGACATCGAGCAGATCGACCTCACGCTCGCGCGGTTCTCCGCGGTGCACGACGAGATCGCCGCCGAGGAGGCCAAGCGCCGCAAGCGCTACGCGTGGCTGCCCGGCAACAAGAAGGAACCCGAGCTCGGCAGCGACATGCCGTTCGACTTCCGCGAGGACCGCGGCGGCGCGTCGCGCATGGAGTGGAAGAAGAAGCAGCGCAAGCGCCGCACGAACCTGATCGTGATGGCCGTGGCGGTGGCCGCGTCGCTGACGGTGTTCCTGTCGCTGGGCTTCGCCTGGGGCGCCACCACGCTGTTCGGCCCGCCCGCGGTGCTGGCGCTGGACCCGAACTCGCAGGACATCAAGGACGTCGCCGGCCAGGCGGGCGACCAGAACTTCCTGCTGATCGGCTCCGACACCCGCGCCGGGGCCACCGCCGCCGACGGCGTCGGCAACGAGTCCGACGAGCCGGGCGCGCGCTCGGACACCACGATGATCGCGCACATCCCGGCCGACCGGAGCCGCGTGATCCTGGTGTCCTTCCCGCGCGACCTGCAGGTGAACATGCCCGCCTGCCAGCGCTGGGACTCCAAGACCGGCAAGTACGGCAACGAGGTCGTCCCGGCCAAGCAGGGCGCGCGGCTGAACGAGGCCTACGCGGTCGGCGGTCCGCTGTGCACCACGAAGGTCATCCAGCAGGTCTCGGGTCTGCGGATGGACAGCTTCCTGGGCATCGACTTCAACGGCTTCAAGTCGATGGTCGACGCGGTGCACGGCGTCGAGATCTGCACCGAGAAGCCGATCGTCGACTCCATGCTGGGCACGGTCATCCCGGAGGCCGGCCGCCACAACCTGACCGGCGACCAGGCCCTGACCTACGTCCGCGCGCGGCACGTCGAGGGCGACCCGACCTCGGACTACGGCCGGATGCAGCGCCAGCAGATGTTCCTGTCGTCGCTGCTGCGCAAGACCATGTCCAGCCAGGTGCTGCTCGACCCGCGCAAGCTCAGCGACTTCGTCAAGGCCGTCAGCGCCAACACGTTCGGCGACAACGTCGGCGCCGACCGGCTGATGGACCTCGGCCAGCAGCTGCAGGGCCTGGACCCGAACAAGGTCACCTTCGTGACGGTGCCGACCACCGGCTACGCCAACGACGAGGGCATGGAGGTCCTGCGCGAGGACGCCGCGAAGTCGCTGTTCCAGTCGATGATCGACGGGGCTCCGGTGACCACCGACGCGCCGACGCAGCGGGTCGCCCAGACCGCGCCGACGGGCGGATCGGGTGGTTCCGGCGGGGCCGCCGGGGTGGGCCGGGCGCTGCACCAGCAGCAGCCGGACCCGTCGCTGCCGGGTGATCTCTCAACCGTTAATGCTGGGCACGACATCTGCGGCTGACCTGCAGGAATGACCGATTCCGGTGAGCTCGATCACGGCGTGTTCACCCCTGGTTCACCGCAGGTCATTCTGTCCGATTCCCCGGGGAAGTACGCTGGGTGACATGCGCGAGGTCTACCAGGAACAACTAGGCATGCTCACCGACGTCCTCGGCTCCATGTCGGCGATGGTCGGGACGGCGATGGAGCGCGCCACCAAGTCGCTCCTGGAAGCCGACCTGAGCCTGGCCGAGCAGGTCATCGACGAGGACTCGCTGGTCGACGAGGCCCGCTCGCGCGCCGAGGAGTACGCCTTCGGGCTGCTGGCGCTGCAGGCGCCGGTCGCCGGTGACCTGCGCAGCGTGATCGCCACGATCCACGCGGCCGAGGACATGGAGCGGATGGGCGACCTGGCGCTGCACGTGGCCAAGGCCGCGCGCCGCAGGCACCCGAACGCGGTGCTGCCGGACGACGTCGCCGCCTACTTCGCGGAGATGGGCCGGATCGCGGTGAAGCTGGCCAACCAGGTCAGCACGGTCATCAAGACCCAGGACATCGAGGCCGCGCGGCTGCTGGACGAGGTCGACGACGAGATGGACGACCTGCACCGGCACCTGTTCACCGTGATGATGAGCCCCGACTGGGAGCACGGCGTGGCCACGGCCGTCGACGTGACGCTGCTGGGCCGCTTCTACGAGCGCTTCGCCGACCACGCGGTCGCGGTGGCGCGCCGGGTCGAGTTCATCGTGACCGGAAAGATGCCGTCCCGTTGATGCGTTTCCGCTGGTCAGTTGCGAGCTGATGCGGAAAGTATTAATAGTCGATCTCAGCACTCGATGTTGCGATCTTCGTGTGCCATCCTCTTTCGGGTGAGAAGCGACCGAACTCGTACCGATGAGGTGCGCGGTGGGTAAGAGTCCGACCGTGCACCGACGTCGACTGGGCAGTGAACTGCGGCGCCTCCGCGAGATCGCCGGCCGCACGCACCGCGAGGTCGCCGCCCACCTGGACTGCTCGCAGGGCAAGATCAGCCAGATCGAGCTGGGCCGGGTTCCGGTGCGGACCTCGGACGTGCGGCTGATGGCCGAGTTCTACGGCGCCACCGGAGACCAGGTCGAGGCGCTGATCGACCTGGCGCAGGACTCCAAGCAGCGCGGCTGGTGGCAGCAGTACCCGAGCACCGCGCAGCGCCCCGGCCTGCAGACCTACCTGGGTCTGGAGACCTCCGCGAAGGCCGTCAGCTGCTTCGGCAGCGATCCGCTCCCCGAGCTGCTGCAGACGACCGACTACACGCGCGCGCTGCTGATGGCGGATTCGCAGGTGTTCACCGACGACGAGATCGCCGAGCGCCTCAAGGTCGTCTCGATCCGCCAGCAGCGGCTGCTGGGCGAGAACCCGCTGGAGCTGTGGGCGGTCCTGGACGAGTCCGCGCTGCGCCGCTGCGTGGGCGGCCCGGCGGTGCTGCGCCAGCAGCTGGAGCACCTGGTCCTGCTGGGCTACCGCCGCAACGTGACGCTGCAGGTCCTGCCGTTCAAGGTCGGCGGCCACCCGCTGATGGGCGACCGCGCCGCGGTCTTCTCCTTCGCCGACGAAGCCGACCCGCAGGTGGTGCACCTGGGCGACTCGGCCAACTCCCGCTTCCTCGACAAGGCCGCCGACACGTCGGACTACTTGAAGGCCTTCGAGCAGGTCTGCACCAACGCGCTCAACCCCAAGGACTCCAGCGCCTTCATCTCCTCGGTAGCAGACGAACTACCAACCTGAGCAGAAAAAGGGGCGGGGCTTCCACGAGAAGCCCCGCCCTTTTTCAACCACGGTCACGCAACCGGCGAAGCCGGTTTCTCCTTGCCCCACCTAAGACGCTTGCACCGCCGCGGGTTCTGACATGTCTTCTGGGGAGGACAGCCGACGTGTCGTGTATTGGCATACATAAGCCTCGGATCCCGGAGCCAGAAGGCGTGTCAGGTTCCGCTACCCGCACCGCCAAGCAAAGGGACCACGGAGTAGTTGTCAATACAAAAAGATCAGCCGAACCGACCGGAAATGTAGTCCTCAGTAGCCTTCTGAGTCGGATTGGAGAAGATCTTCCCAGTCTCATCGATCTCCACGAGCTGCCCGGGTTCCCCAACAGCCCGCAGGTTGAAGAACGCGGTCTGATCGCTGACCCGAGCAGCCTGCTGCATGTTGTGGGTGACGATGACGATCGTGTAGTCCTGCTTGAGGTGCGAGATCAGGTCCTCGATCGCCAGGGTCGAGATCGGGTCCAGCGCCGAGCAGGGCTCGTCCATGAGCAGCACGTCGGGGCGCACCGCGATGGCGCGGGCGATGCAGAGCCGCTGCTGCTGACCGCCGGAGAGGCCGCCGCCGGGCTTGTTCAGCCGGTCCTTGACCTCTTCCCACAGGTTCGCGCCGCGCAGCGCCTTCTCGGCGACCTCGTCGAGGTGCGCCTTGTTCTTCTCCCCGGCCAGCTTCAGCCCGGCCACCACGTTGTCGCGGATGGACATGGTGGGGAACGGGTTGGCGCGCTGGAAGACCATGCCGATGGTCTTGCGGACCTGCACCGGGTCGACGTCGTCGGCGTAGATGTCCTCGCCGTCGAGCATCACCTTGCCGTCGACGCGGGCGCCCGGGATGACCTCGTGCATCCGGTTGAGCGACCGCAGGACGGTGGACTTGCCGCAACCGGAGGGACCGATGAACGCGGTGACGCTGCGGGCCGGGACCTGCAGGGTCACGTCCTGCACGGCGTGGAACTTGCCGTAGTGCAGGTTCAGGTCTTTGATGTCGAGACGCTTGGCCATGTCGTAAGTCCCTACTTCGTCTTGATCGCGAAGATCTTGGACAGACCGGTCGCGACAAGGTTGATCAGCATGATGACGATCACGAGGGTGAGCGCGGCCCCCCACATCCGGTATTCACCGGCTTCGGTGCCGGTGCTGCGCTCCATGAAGATCGTCAGCGGCAACGACGCCATCTCCCCGCTGAAGAGGTCGAAGTTGATCGCCGAGGAGTACCCGACGAGGATCAGCAGCGGTGCGGTCTCGCCGAGCACGCGGGCGAGGCCGAGCATGATGCCGGTGACGATGCCGGACAGCGCGGTCGGCAGCACGATCCGCACGATGGTCTTCCACTTCGGCAGGCCCAGCGCGTAGGCCGCCTCGCGGAGCTCGTTCGGCACGATCAGCAGCATCGTCTCGGTGACCCGGACGACGACCGGCAGCATGAGCAGCAGCAGCGCCAGCGCCACCGCGAACCCGCTGCGGGTCATGCCGAAGGTGGTGATCCACAGCGCGTAGATGAACAGGCCGGCCACGATCGAGGGCAGGCCGCTGAGGATGTCCACCATGAACGTCGCGGCCTTGGCCAGCTTCGACTGCTGCCCGTACTCGACGAGGTAGACCGCGACCATCACGCCGAGCGGGACCGCGAAGACCAGGCAGACCAGGCCTTCGAAGACGGTGCCGACCAGGGCGTGGTAGATGCCGCCGCCGAAGTCCATCGGCAGCAGGCCCTTGAAGGAGTGCGACCACCAGGTG
This sequence comes from Saccharopolyspora flava, assembly GCF_900116135.1. Classification (GTDB taxonomy): domain Bacteria; phylum Actinomycetota; class Actinomycetes; order Mycobacteriales; family Pseudonocardiaceae; genus Saccharopolyspora; species Saccharopolyspora flava. The sequence continues at coordinate 340,481 of NZ_FOZX01000006.1, read as the reverse complement.
GCGTTGAGGATCGGCTTGAGGCCGCGCTCCAGCAGCGTCCACAGCACCCACAGCAGCGGGATGACGGCGATCACGAAGGCCGCCGCGAACAGCACGGTGGCCAGGTTGTTCTTCAGCTTCCGGCCGAAGCCGATGCTCTGGAAGGCCGGCGCGGTCGCCAGCTGCTCCACGTCGGCGGCGTCGGTCCTCATGACTTCCCCTTTGCGCTGGACGCGCTCTCGATCCAGCGAGCGATCGCGTTGACTGCGAAGGTGATGACGAACAGCACCAGACCTGCGGAGATGTAGGCACCGACCTGCAGGTTGTTGTTGAACTCCGCGGACCCGAGGGCGATCTTGGACGCGAAGGTCGCACCGCTGTCGAAGAGCGTGTACCCGGGCGGTGCGGTGGTCCAGCTGAGGATGATGGTCAGCGCCATCGTCTCGCCCAGCGCGCGGCCGAGGCCGAGCATCGAACCGCCGACGAAGCCGTTGCGGCCGAAGGGCCACACGGTGGTCTTGATAACCTCCCAGTTGGTGGCTCCGAGCGCCAGCGCGCCTTCGACCTGGGAGTTCGGGGTGCGGGCGAAGACCTCGCGGGTGACTCCGGTGATCGTCGGGATGATCATCACGGCGAGCACGATGCCCGCGGTGAAGACGTTGCCGACGGAGTCGACGGGCGTGATGTTGCCCTGCCCGAAGATCGGGATCCAGCCGAGCGTGGAGTGCAGCCATCCCGACACCGGCTGCAGCACCGGTCCCAGGACCATGAAGCCCCACAGGCCGTAGACGACCGAGGGCACGGCGGCCAGCAGGTCGACGATGTAGGCGAAGGGGCGGGCGAGGCTCGTGGGCGCGTAGCGGGTGAGGAACAGCGCGATCCCGCCGGACAGCGGCATCGCGATCACCAGCGCGAGCACGGAGCTGGCCACGGTGATCCAGGCGAGGTCCAGGATCCCGAAGCTCATGTCGTTGGGGTTCCCGGTGTCCCATTCCCGGCTGGTCAGGAAGTTCACCTGGTCGACCTGCAGCGCGGGGATCGCCCGGATGAGCAGGAAGATCGCGATCGCCGCGATCACCGCCACCACGAACGCCCCGGACGCGGTGGCGAGCGAGGAGAACACCTTGTCGCCCACGCGGGACGGCTTCTTGCCCGCGGACGTCTCTGGAGCGGAAATGGGAGCCTCCGGTCCGGAATGCGCCGAAGCGCCCCGCTGGGCACCGGTGGTGTCCGCGGGGCGCGTCTCGGCTCTAGTCGAGTCGGTCACTGCTGTTCGCAGCCTCTCATCTCTTCCATCGGACCAGGGGCCCGCCCGGAGTGCGAGCGGGCCCGGTCACACGGTCATGCGATGGCGTTGACGGCGTCCAGGACCTTGGTCTTGAAGGCCTCGGGCAGCGGGACGTAGCCCGCCTTCTCCAGTTCCTGCGGGTTGGCGTTGGCGGCCACCGTCAGGAACGCCTTGACCGCCTTGGCGGTCTCCGGGTCGTAGCCCTTCGAGCAGACGATCTCGTAGGTGTTGAGGACGATCGGGTAGACGCCCGCGGCCTTGTTGCCGTAGATCGACTTCAGGTCGACGCGGAGGTCGTGGCCCTGGCCCTCGATCTTGGCTTCCTCGATGGCCTTGCCGACGTTGGCGGTGTTGAGCTCAACCGGGCCGGCGCCGCTGTCGATCTTGGCGATGCCCAGGCCCAGGTTCTTCGGGAAGGACCACTCGACGTAGGTGAAGCCGCCCTCGGTCGCCTTGACCGACTGCGCGACCTGGTCGGAGCCGTCGCGGCCCTGGCCGACGCCCTGGCCGCCCTGGAAGGTCTTGCCCTCACCGGTGAACGCGCCACCGGTGGCGGTGTTGAGGTACTTCTGGAAGTTCTCGGTGGTGCCCGACTCGTCCGAGCGGAAGAACGGGACGATGTCGATCGAGGGCAGCTGGGCGTTGGGGTTCGCGGCCTTGATCGCCGGGTCGTCCCACTTCCGGATCTCGCCCATGTAGATCTTGCTGATCAGGTCCGGGGTGAGGGTCAGGTCGCTGACGCCCGGCAGGTTGTAGGAGATCGCGATGGGGCCGAACACCATCGGGATGTTCCAGGCGGGGTTGCCCTGGCAGCGCTCGGCGGCCTTGGCGACCTCGCCCTTCTCCTCCTTGAGCGCGGAGTCCGAGCCGCCGAAGTCGATCTGGCCGGCGGTGAACGCGGCGACGCCCTTGCCGGAACCGGACTTGGTGTAGTTCACCGTCTGGTTCTCGCACTTGAGGCCGTAGTCGCGGGCGAAGACGTCGACGGCGTTCTTCTGCGCCGAGGAGCCCTCGCCGGAGACCGGCTTGGTGCCGCACTCGACCTGCACGCTGTCGAGGGCCGGGTTGCCGCCGCCCTGCGGGACGTTCTGGTCCGAGCCGCAGCCGGCGAGCACGAGCGCGCCCGCGGCGACGACGGCCAACGCAGCGCTGTGCCGCTTGATTCTCACTTCGTTCCTCCACCAAGGGGACAAACTTGCGGGACGCGGCCGAGCGCGCACGCTCGTGCTTTTTGCCGCTTGAGCCCGACGCTAAGCAGCCCGAGTGGACATGCCCCGCCATCGAAGTGAACGCGAAGTGAACAAGGCACCCTGAGTAAGCGGGACCACATTCGAACGGGCGATGAGGACGCCCGCGTTCCGGTCCCGTCGTGACTCAGCGCAGCGGCAGATCAGCGTCCGAATTGCACATCGCTGTCCCACTTGGCGAAGCCCAACCGCTGGTAGACCTTGACCGCGGGGACGTTGTCCGCCTCGACGTAGAGCATGACGCGACTACGGCCAGTGTCGCGCAAGTACCGCAATCCGGCCACGGTCAGTGACTTGCCCAGGCCACCGCCCTGCGCGTGCGGATCGACCCCGACGACGTAGACCTCGCCGGTGCCGTCCGGGTGCACCTTCGTCCAGTGGAAGCCCTGCAGCGCGCCCGCGGCGTCGACCGCCAGGAAGAAGCCCTGCGGGTCGAACCAGTCCTCGCGCTCCTTGGTGCGCACGTCGTCCTCGGTCATGTCGCCCTGCTCGGGGTGCCAGACGAACGCGCGGTGGTTCACCCGCACCACCTCGGCCTCGTCCCGGCCCGGCTCGAACGCGCGGATCGTCACGCCCTCCGGCAGCGTCACCTCGGGCAGCTCCGGTTCGGCCAGCTCGCGGCCCATCCGCCACAGCTCGCGCGGCCGGTGCAGCCCGTAGCGCTCGGCCAGCCGCACCGCGCCCGGGTGCTCGCCGTGCGACCAGATCCGCAGCCGCCCGGTGTCGGCGTCGGGATCGGTGCCCAGCTCGGCGCGCTCCAGCAGCGCCTCGACGAGCCGGCCGCCCGCGCCCTGACGGCGGTGCTCCGGGTGCACGGCGAGCTCCGCCACCAGCTGACCGGCGCCCGGCTCGTGCTCGGTGTCGAGGTGGGCGTAGCCGATCAGGGCCCCGCCCGAGTCGCGGATGATGAAGTGCTCGGAGCGGACGTCGGCCTGCACCGGTTCGATCTGGTGGACGACGTCGCGATGGGCCTTGAGCCGCAGGATCACGTGCTCGCCCACCGGCGCCACGCCGTCGGCCTTCTCGGTCTCCTCGAGAAGCCCCATCACCTCGGCGGTCTCGCCGTCGTCCAGTCCATTACGCCAAGTCAGCTGCACGCCTCCGACCCTACCGATCCGGACGCGAAGGAGCCCCCGATCGGTGATCGGGGGCTCCTGCCGTTGATCTCGGTGTTACGCGTTGAGGCTGTGCAGGTCCGCGTCGGTGATCTCGGTGGTGACCGGCTCGGCGGACTCGGTCTCGGCGGCCAGCGGCGTGGCGGCGCCGCCGCGGTTCGGGCGGACGAACTTGTAGCCGACGTTGCGCACGGTGCCGATCATCGAGTCGTGCTCCGGGCCGAGCTTGGCGCGCAGCCGCCGGACGTGCACGTCGACGGTGCGGGTGCCGCCGAAGAAGTCGTAGCCCCAGACCTCCTGCAGCAGCTGGGCGCGGGTGAACACCCGGCCCGCGTGGTTGGCCAGGAACTTCAGCAGCTCGAACTCCTTGTAGGTGAGCTCGAGGGCGCGTCCGCGCAGCCGGGCCGTGTAGGTGGCCTCCTCGATCACCAGGTCGCCGACGCTGAGCGAACCGTCGCCGCTGCTGGAGGCGCTGCTGCGGCGCGACACCAGCAGCCGCAGCCGGGCGTCGATCTCGGCCGGGCCGGTGCTGGGCAGCAGGATGTCGTCGACGCCCCACTCGGCGCTGACGGTCACCAGACCGCCCTCGTTCACCAGCGCGATCACCGGCACGTCACCCGCGGACAGCAGGCGGCACAGGTCGCGGGCGCCGGCCAGGTCGGTGCGGGCGTCGACGATGACGACGTCGTGGGCACCGCCCGACAGGATGGCTCCGGGGTCGGCGGGGAGGATTCGGACGCGGTGCGGCAGCAGTGCCAGCGACGGCAGGACCGCATCGCAGTCGGACTCACCGGTCAGCAGGAGCAGCTCGGAGCTCATCTGGGGCCTCCATCTCCAGGCGCAAGAGTCGACAGCCTTGTCGTGGATCATCACCCGCAGTGGTCGGATGACTCGGCGTCGTTGCCTGTGGATGGCAAGGAGAATAACCGACATGCGGCGGAAAAACCCAGGTCCAACCGAGGGCATCACAATTGTGAACGGAAGGCGGCCCCGTGTTTCGGGCATGTTTCCGGACCGGCCCGTCACGTTGCGCGCCGAAGACGGCACGCGGCTGCGGGGACGGCTGCACCCCGGTCCCGGACTGCCCGCCCCGGTGGGCTTCGTGGTCGGTCACGGGTTCACCAACCACATCCGGAAGCCCAGCGTACGTGCGGTGCTGGCGCGGCTGGCGACGCACGGGCCGGTGCTGGCGACCGACTTCCGCGGTCACGGTCGCTCCGGTGGTCGCACCACCGTGGGCCCGAACGAGGCGATGGACATCGATGCCGCCGTCGCACACCTGCGCTCCGCCGGATGTGAGCGCGTGGTCACACTCGGATTTTCACTGGGCGGATCCGTGGTCCTGCGCCAGGCCGCGCTGGGGACGCCGCCGGACGCGGTGGTGTCGGTGAGCAGCCCGGCCCGCTGGTTCGTGCGCGACACGCCCGCGATGCGCCGGGTGCACTGGCTGCTGGAGCAGCCGCACGGCCGGGCGAGCGCGCGGCTGCTCGGCGTGCGGCTGGCCGGACCGTGGCCGCGGGTCCCGACCTCGCCGATCGAGCTGGCCACCCGCATCGAGATCCCGCAGCTGATCGTGCACGGCACCGACGACCACTACTTCCCGCTCGCCGACGCCCGCGCCCTCGCCGACGCGGGCGGCGCGGAGTTCTGGCCGGTCGAGGGGATGCGGCACGCGGAGAGCTCGACCACTCCCGAGCTGGTGGACCGGATCGCGGCGTGGGCGATGACTACAGTGGGGCGACCCGATCCCACGCGGTCGGGTGACCGGCGCCCCGACAGAACGGAACGCTCGGAGTGAAGAAGCTCGCGATCACCCTCGTCCTCGTCCTGGGTCTCCTGGTCGCCGCCGACTTCGGGTCGGCCGCGTTCGCGGAGTACCAGGTGTCGAAGAAGGTCGCCCAGCAGCTCAAGCTGCCGGAGAACCCCGAAGTCTCGATCAACGGCTTCCCGTTCCTGACCCAGGTCGCGGCCGGGAACTACCGCGACGTGCAGCTGGTGGCCAACGCGGTCCCGGTGGGCCCGTTCAACGAGGTCGGCATCGAGGCCGACCTGCACGGCGCGAAGGTCGCCACCTCCGAGGTCATCGCCGGAACCGCCGACACGATCTCGGTGGACCAGCTGGTCGGCCGGGTGAAGCTGCGGGCCTCCGACGTGGCGCGGCTGATCGGCATCCAGGACCTGACCATCGAACCGGCGGCGCCGAACGCGCTGGCCGACGACGACGGCAACGTCAGCGAGGCCGACCGGCGGCTGGCCGAGGGCGGCGAGGACCAGCGGGCGCTGGTGCAGCTCGACGGCACCGTCAACATCGCGGGCTCGGACAACAAGGTCCGGGTGATCGCGGTGCTGTCGCTGGTCAACGGCAAGATGGAGATCGAGCCGCGGAAGCTGGAGCTCAACAACAGCGCCTTCGGCAAGATCGAGCTGCCGCCGATCTTCGAGCAGTCGGTGCTCAAGCAGTTCAACACCACCCTGGACCCGGGGATGCTGCCGTTCGAGGTGCAGCCCACGGCGGTGCGGGTGGAGCGCGGCGCGATGGTCATCGAGGGCACCGCCGAGAACGTGACGATCAGCGGGAGCGGGGTGTCGACCGGATGAGCCCGGGCGTGATCGCGCTGCTGGTCGTGGTGCCGGTGGCGCTGGTGCTGGGCCTGGTGTGGCAGGCGCGGCAGGGCAAGGTGCGCAGCAGCGGGGGTGAGGAGATCGTGACCGACCAGTTCCCGGACGGGCTCAAGCAGCAGCTCGCCGACGCCCCGGACCCGGACGCGCGGGTGACGCTGCTGCAGCTGTCGACCACCTTCTGCCAGCCGTGCCGGCACACCCGCATCCTGCTGGCGGACTTCGCGGGCAAGGACGACCGGGTCAGGCACGTCGAGGTGGATCTCACCGATCACCCCGAGTGGTCCACTCCGCTGCGGGTGCACACCACCCCGACGACCCTGGTCCTCGACGACGCGGGCCGCGAGCTGTTCCGCATCGGAGGCGTGCCGCGCCCCGCGGCCCTCGCCGAAGCCATCGAGCCGCACCTCTGACCTGGTAACGGACCCCGAGCCGCTCACGGCGGAGCCGTGATCTCTTCCACCACCCGAGCAGCTCGCACCGCCGCGGGTTCTGACACGTCGTCTGGCGAGTACGCCGCGACGCCGTGTATTGGCATACATCAGGAGTGGCGCACGGAGTCCAGGCGGCGTGTCAGGTTCCGCTACCCGCACCGCCAAGCAAGACGAGTTGCTCTACAAGGCCCGTCCCACTGTATGAACGTTCTTCCCGGCGATCGGTCTATCCGGGTAATCTGCCGGGCGTGCATGTACTGCTGACCCGAAGGCGCGCGGTTGATCTCTGCCGCGTGGGTAGCAGCCTGTGTTGATGGCACTGACCGGGCGGTAGTACGCGCTCCTGCACGGCCTCGTCATGCCCTCATGGCTCTCGCCGGCGTGCGCCCTCGACCGCCTGACGGACTCGGCAGACCCAGTCCACATCGTCAGGAGGCCTTCGAAGAATGTCTGTCACGACGCTCGACCCGCGAGGTGTTCGGTTCACCGCGGCGATCACCAGCGCGATCCTCGCGCTGGGTCTGGTCACCACGAGCTGGCGCGTGATGGCGGCCCAGATGGTTCTGTTCGGTCTGTGCGCGTTCATCGGCATGGGATTGAACCCGTGGGGTGCCCTCTACCGGAGCGCCGTGCAGCCCCGGTTGGCGCCGATCGCCCCGGAAGACCGGGAAGCCCCCGAACCCGTCCGCTTCTCGCAAGGGGTCGGTTTCACCTTCGCTCTCGTGGCCACCATCGGCTACGCGGCGGACCTGACCACCCTCGGCATCGTGGCGAACGCCTTCGCCCTGGTGGCGGCACTGCTCAACGCGGTGTTCGGCTACTGCCTCGGATGCCAGATGTACCTGGTGCTCCGCCGGTTCGCGCCGGCCGGGGCGTCCACAGCAGACTGAAACCGAAGTTCGAAGATCAACGAAGGAGTCGCTCGATGAGCCGCGCAGACGTCCTGGTCTCCACGGAGTGGGCCGAGGAGAACCTGAACACCCCCGGCGTGGTGTTCGCCGAGGTGGACGAGGACACCACCGCTTACGACGGCGGCCACATCCCGGGCGCCATCAAGCTGGACTGGCGGAACGACCTGCAGGACCCGGTGCGCCGGGACTTCGTCGACCGCGAGGGCTTCGAGAAGCTGCTGTCGGCCAAGGGCATCAGCAACGACGACACCGTGGTGCTCTACGGCGGCAACAACAACTGGTTCGCCGCCTACGCCTACTGGTACTTCAAGCTCTACGGCCACAGCGACGTCAAGCTGATCGACGGCGGCCGCAAGAAGTGGGAGCTCGACGGCCGCGAGCTGACCAAGGACGAGCCGACCAAGTCGGCCACCACCTACAAGGCCCAGGAGCCGGACACCTCGATCCGCGCGTTCCGCGACGAGGTCGTCGACGCCATCGGCAAGAAGAACCTGGTCGACGTCCGCTCGCCCGACGAGTTCTCCGGCAAGCTGCTGGCCCCGGCGCACCTGCCGCAGGAGGCCGCGCAGCGCGGTGGCCACATCCCGAGCGCGATCAACGTGCCGTGGAGCAAGGCCGCGAACGAGGACGGCACCTTCCGCTCCGACGAGGAGCTCAAGGAGATCTACGGCGAGGCCGGGCTGGACACCAGCAAGGACACCATCGCCTACTGCCGCATCGGCGAGCGCTCCTCGCACACCTGGTTCGTGCTGCGCGAGCTGCTGGGCAACAAGAACGTCAAGAACTACGACGGTTCCTGGACCGAGTACGGCTCGCTGATCGGCGTGCCGATCGAGAACCCGTCCGAGGCCTGATCACCCCGGTAACACCGAGCAAGGAGTGCGTGTCATGAGTGGATGCGGAGCGCCGCAGCAGTCGGCAACCGCGGTCGACGAGGCCACCGACCAGGTCGTCGTGGCCGGCAAGGTGCGGTCCGGGGAGTCGCCCGTCGGCGGGGCTTTCGTCCGCCTGCTGGACTCCTCCGGTGAGTTCACCGCGGAGGTCGTGACCTCCGAGGAGGGCGACTTCCGGTTCTACGCCGCCCCGGGCGACTGGACCGTCCGCGCGCTGCACCGCAGCGGCAAGGGCGAGTCCCAGGTCTCCCCGACCGGCGCGGGCGTGCACGCGGTGGACATCGCGGTCGCCTGATCTGATCGACCCGAAGGGCCGGCACCTCACCGAGGTGCCGGCCCTTCGTCGTGCCGGGCCCCGCCTGCCGGGTCTCGGGCGTCAGGCCTTGCGGGAGCGCAGCAGCGCGAAGGCGCGCTCGTCGCGGTCGGGGGTGCGGGGGTCGGAGTCCTCCCGGCAGCCGACGGTGGTGAACTCGACGACGTCCCAGCCGGTGCGGTCGAACAGGCGGCGCAGGCCGGTCTCGCTGAAGATCCAGAAGTTGGTGGCGTCGTTGTTGGCCTCGGCCGGGTCGAGCAGGTAGGCGACCGGCTGGCCGGCGATGCGGGTGCCGTCCGGGGTGACCTGGGCGACGCGGGTGGACACGAAGCACAGCTCGGCGCGCTCGGCCAGCCGCTCCAGCACCAGGAACGGGTTCTTCAGGTGGTAGAGCAGGCCGAGGAAGAACACCGCGCCGTAGTGCTCGGCGGGCAGCCGGAACTGGGCGTCGAGGTCGATCTCGTGCACCTGGGCCTTCGAGGGCAGCTCCGCCACCAGGCGCCGGGCGCCGCGCAGGCCGTTGAAGTTGGTGGGCGCGTTGTCGATCAGGTCGACCTCGCAGCCCAGCTCGTCCTCCAGGAAGAACCCGAAGTCGCCGTCGGCGGCGCCGATGTCGGCGATGCGGGTGCCCGCGATGCGGTCGAAGACCTGCCGGTTCTCGCCGCCGAGCAGGGCGTCCAGGTGGAAGATGTTGGCCATCGTGTCGTACGGGTACCACCCGAAGTCGGCCGGAGCGATCTCGTCCTTGCGGGCCAGCAGCTCCTCGCGGTAGGCCAGCGCGCGCTCGCGCAGCGTCTCGAAGTCCATGTGATCCTCGTCCCGGCTCTGACGTTCCTGGTGTTCAGCGGCCTGCACCGACCGCGCGGCACGCCGATCATGCCGCACGCCACACTCCGCCGGGGCGTCGGCGTGGTTATCCTTTGCGCGTGGAACTCCTGGACTTCATGCACTACGGCCTCGTCACGCTCGTCGGGCTCGCCGCGGTGGCGACCATCTGGTTCGCCTTCTACGTGGTGTACCGCCTGTTCAACGACTGACCAGGGCCTCGTTGTAGCCTCAACGCGATGACTGCAACGCCGAACGAACCGCAGCCGGGCAGCGGCGACGCCGCAGTGGCCGCTGCGGCGGAACGAGCCAAGATCACTCGGGAGCTCAACGTCCCCGAGTTCGACGACCTCCCCGGCGAGGGCGACACCGCGAACCTGCGGATGGGCCCGTCGCTGGATGACGCCTGCCTGTCGCTGCTGCCGCTGGTCGGCGTGTGGCGCGGTGAGGGCGAGGCCTCGCACCCGTCGCTGGAGGAGACCTACCGGTTCATCCAGCAGGTGACGATCTCCCACGACGGTCGCCCGTTCCTGATCTACGAGTCCCGCGCCTGGAAGCTGGACGGCGAGGGCGGCAACGTCGTCGCGCCGGCGTTCCGCGAGCAGGGCTTCCTGCGCCCGCAGCCGGACGACACGATCGAGTTCCTGCTGACGCACGAGACCGGCGTGACCGAGCTGCTCATCGGCACTCCCCGCAACACCACGACCTGGGAGTTCGGCTCGGACGCGGTCCTGCGCTCCCCGAGCGCCGAGGACGTCACCGCGGCCAGCCGCCTCTACGGAGTAGTCGACGGCGCCCTCGCCTACGTCGAGGAACGAGCCACCTCCGAGCACGAACTCCAGCCCCGCCTCTCAGCCAAGCTCGACCGAGTCGTCGGCTGACACCCGAGAAGGCCGAAGGCCGGGGACAGAAGTCTCGTCAGGCAACCGGCGAAGCCGGTTTCTCAGTACCCCACCTGAGCAACCGGCACCGCCGCGGGTTCTGACACGTCTTCTGGGGAGGACAGCCGACGTGTCGTGTATCGGCATACATAAGCCTCGGATCCCGGAGCCAGAAGGCGTGTCAGGTTCCGCTTCTGGCACCGCCAAGCAAGGTGACCACGGAGTCTTGTCAGTAGACGAAACCCCAGATCACCCGCGCTGAAGCAGCCAGACGGACCACACCGTCAACCTCAATAATTCGACTCATAAAGCCCAGCGATGTCGGTGTGCAGGGCTTCGTCTGCCTTGATCGACGCCCCATCAACCGCCCGCACCTGCGTGATCTTCCGAATGCTGGACGCCAGCCACACCCCATCGGACTCGAACAGAGCCGACACGGGGAAGTTGACGACCTCGGTCTCCCACCCGGCCGCCTCAGCAGCACGGAAGAGAGCCCCCTGCGTCGTCCCCTGGAGAACCCCCGAGGTCGGCGGGGTGGTCAGCAGCTTCCGGCCCTGGGCGAGCACGACGGTCGAGGTCGGCCCTTCCAGCACCACACCGTCGCTCGAGGTGAAGATGACCTCGTCGGCGCCGCGCGATTCGGCTTCGCGGAGGGCGGCCATGTTGACCGCGTAGGACAGGGTCTTGGCCGAGAGCAGCAGCCAGGGGGCGCGCTCCATCAGGTCCGAGGGGTAGCCGCGGTCCAGGGTCACGACCTCGACGCCGTGGTCGCGCTTGCGCTTGGTCTCGGGGCCGACGTCCATGCCCATCGCGAAGCCGTGCGGGGTGCCGTCGCCGCCGTCGATGCCGCGGGTGCAGACGAACTTGAGGCCCATCTCGGGTTCGTCGTCCCACGGCCAGGCGTCGATGACGGCTTGACCTGCGCGTTCCCAGGCCTGGCGGTCCGGCAGCGGCATCTGCATGAGCCGCGCCGAGCGCTCCATGCGGTCCAGGTGCGGGCCGAGCTCGCGCGGTTCGCGGTTGACGACCAGGATCGTCTCGAAGCAGCCGTCGCCCCGCATCACGCCGAGGTCGTCGGCGCGGAACAGCGGTGCCTCGGGGTCGGCGAGGGTCCCGTCCAGAAGTGCCAGTACGCGCATGCCGCGAGCGTAGAGCGTCCAGATCCGGCGCCGCGCCCGGAGGTTACGATCGAAGGGGATTCGCGCCGAGCACAGGAGCGGGCATTGAGCGACCAGGGATCGCTGCGCAGCACCTTGCACCAACGCGGCATGCGCATGACGCCGCAGCGCCAGATGGTGCTCGACGCCGTGCGCGAGCTGGGCCACGCCACGCCCGAGCAGGTGTGCAAGAAGGTGCAGGACACCGCGCCGACGATCAACATCACCACCATCTACCGGGCGCTCGACCTGCTGGAGCAGCTGGGGCTGGTGCGGCACACGCACCTGGGGCACGGCGCGCCGACCTACTCGGCCGAGGAGCACGAGCACGTCCACCTGGCGTGCCACCGCTGCGGGCGGATCGACGAGGTGGCGATCGAGACGATGGACGAGCTGGCGGACAAGCTGCTCCGCGAGCACGGGTTCGCTCTCGACGCCACGCACCTGGCGTTGTCCGGCACCTGCCGGGAATGCCGGAACGCCGACATCGGCTGAACCCGGTGTCGGACGAGCACGTGATTCAAGGAGCGCTGATGGTTTCACCCCTGCTGGATCTGCCGGGCGCGGTGCCCGCGCCGGAGGAGTCGGTGGACGTCGGCGTGCCCTGGCACTTCGGCGACCCGTTCGCCGAGCAGCGCTCGGCGGCGCGTTCGGCGGTGCTGGTGGACCGCTCGCACCGGGAGGTCATCGCGGTGCCGGGCGAGGAGCGGCTGAGCTGGCTGCACCTGGTGCTCTCGCAGCACCTGACGGAGCTGCCGGAGGGGCAGGGCACCGAGGCGCTGGTGCTGGACACGCACGGCCGGGTGGACAGCCACATGATGGTGGCCCACCACGAGGGCGTGGTGTACCTGGACACCGAGGCGGGCGCGGAGGCCACGAGCGCGCTGCCGTCGATCGGCGTGGACGGCAGGCAGACGCTGCTGCAGTACCTGGACGCGATGCGGTTCTGGTCGAAGGTGGAGCCGCGCGACGCGACGTCGGAGTTCGCGGTGCTCACCGCGATCGGTCCGGACGCGGGCGGGATCCTGGCCGGGTTCACCGAGGTGCCGTCGGGGGCGTACGAGGTGCGCGGGCTGCCGGGCGGCGGGTTCGTGCGCAACGTGCCGTTCCGCACCGTGCAGACCTACGACCTGCTGGTGCCGCGCGAGTCGATGGTGGACTGGTGGCTCAAGCTCACCGACGCCGGCATCCGGCCGTCGGGGACGTTGGCGTTCGAGGCGCTGCGCGTGGAGGCGCTGCGGCCGCGGGTGGGTCTGGACACCGACGACCGCGCGATCCCGCACGAGCTGGGCTGGATCCACCTGGCGGCGCACGTCGCGAAGGGCTGCTACCGGGGTCAGGAGACGGTGGCGAAGGTCCACAACGTGGGCAAGCCGCCGCGCCGGATGGTGCTGCTGCACCTGGACGGCTCGGTGGAGGTCTCGCCGGAGACGGGCGATCCGGTGCTGCACGGCGACCGCAAGGTCGGCCGAGTGGGCAGCGTGGTGCAGCACCACGAGCTCGGCCCTGTGGCGCTGGCGCTGCTGAAGCGCTCGGCCCCGGTGGACGCGGAGCTGATGGCGGGCGATCCCGGGGAGGAGCGGTCGGTGGCCGCGGCGGTCGACCCGGACTCGGTCCCGCCGGACACCGGCGAGCCGCCCGGCCGGGTGGCGGCGGAGCGGCTCCGCGGCCGCTGATGAGATTAGGTTCGGTAACGGTCCTCAAGTTCTCCGCGTCAAGTGACGTCGGCATTTGACAGGGCGGGTATGCCTTGAGGCATGCCGATCGCCCGATCAGGGTCGTTGCGACCACTGAGGAACGCTGATCGAACGTTCGGCGTCACACTGTTGTCGTAATGACATCACCCGAAATGTTGGCGAGCTCGACCGAATTGCCGGAGGATGGCCACGTGATCGAAGTCCGCCCGGGTGGACGGCGCCGCATCGACAGGGTCCTGTCCCCGGACTACACCAGTGGCATCGAGCAGCACGCGCTGGGCGAGGTGCGCGCGCTGCGGGACGAGGCCGCCCAGGAGGAGACGGACCTGTCCTACCTGCGCCGGGTGCTGCACGCGCGCATCGACATCGTGCGGGCGGAGCAGCGCAGGCGGCGCGAGGACGGTTCGCGGTCGGTGGTCGAGCAGCTGGTCGCCATCCTGTCCGACAACGCGGTGGGCCCGGCGATGGGCTCGGGCCGCTACCAGACCACGGAGCCCTCGCGCGCGGAAGCGCACCGCAGGCACGTGGAGGCGCTGGTCTCCGACGTGGACCTGTCCGACGTGATGTCGCTGTCCGATGAGAAACTGGACCGGGCGCTGAGCGCCTACACCGCCGAGGAGGACTCGGTGTCGCAGCGCCGCCGCGAGGTCCAGCAGGTCGTGGATCGGCTCAACGCCGAGATCGCCCGCCGCTACCGGGAAGGCGCTGCTTCGGTGGATGACCTTCTGGCTGAGGAGCGAGACCGGCGTTGATCCAACCTGTTCCACTCGTCGAGATCGTCCGAAGTGGACTTCGGGAAGGCCTGCACCACGGCTCGGTGGTGATGATCGATCCGGACGGTGCGCCCCTGCTCTCGCTGGGTGACGCGACCGCTCCGATGTACCCGCGCTCCTCGCTGAAACCCGCCCAGGCGGCCGGGATGCTGCGCTGCGGGCTCGAACTCCCCGCCGCCGACCTGGCCCTGGCGGCCGCGTCGCACAGCGGCGAGGCCGATCACGTGCGCCGCGTCGGCGAGCTGCTGGCCCGCTACTCGCTGACCGAGGACGACCTGCGGTGCCCGCCGGACCTGCCGCTCGGCGCCGAGGCGCGCCGCGGGGTGTCGGTGGAGCGGCGGATCGCGATGAACTGCTCCGGCAAGCACGCCGCGATGCTGGCGACCTGCGTGATCAACGGCTGGTCGACGGCCGACTACCTGGACCCGAAGCACCCGCTGCAGGTCGCGATCGCCGAGACGGTGGTCGAGCTGGCGGGTGAGCCGCTGTCGAACACGGCGGTGGACGGCTGCGGCGCCCCGCTGTTCGCGATCTCGTTGACCGGGCTGGCCCGGGTGTTCCAGCGGCTCGTCGGCACGCCGGTCGGGGACGCGATGCACGAGCACCCGTGGCTGGTCGCGGGCACCGACCGGGAGGACACCCGGCTGATGGGCGCGGTCCCCGGCCTGATCAGCAAGATCGGCGCCGAGGGCGTGTTCGCGTTCGCGCTGCCGGACGGGCACGCGGCCGCGATCAAGATCGCCGACGGCGCCGACCGCCCGCGCCTGCCCATCGCCACCGGCCTGCTCTCCCGCCTCGGCGTCGAGGGCGTCTCCGACCTCGCCGAGATCCCCGTCCTGGGCGGCGGCGAGCCGGTCGGCGCGGTCCGCCTCATCCCCGGCGCCCTGGACTGATCCGCGCGATCTCCACCAAAGGCCAGGTCCCCGATTTCGATGGAAGTCGGGGACCTGGCCTTTGGTGCGTTCGGAATCATTCGCCCCTGAAAGCTTCTCACCAGCAACTCGTTCGCGATACGCTCATATTCCGGAACGGAACTCCCACATCTCGGGATGGTGAGCGATGAGTGCTCAGGACACCTACACGCACGGGCACCACGAGAGCGTGCTGCGGTCGCACCGGTGGCGGACGGCCGAGAACTCCGCCGGCTACCTGCTCGGCGACCTCCGGCCCGGCGTCGAGGTGCTGGACGTGGGCTGCGGGCCGGGGACGATCACCCTGGACTTCGCCGAGCGCGTCGCACCGGGCCGGGTCCTGGGCATCGACAACGTCGAGGACCCGCTGGCGATCTCCCGCGCCGCCGCTGCCGAGCGCGGCGTCGGCAACGTCGAGTTCGAGACCGCCGACGTCTACCGGCTGCCCTACGCCGACGACTCCTTCGACGTCGTGCACGCCCACCAGGTCCTGCAGCACCTCACCGACCCGGTCGCCGCGCTGCGCGAGATGCGCCGGGTGTGCCGGCCGGGCGGCATCGTCGCGGCCCGCGACGCCGACTACGGCGGGATGCGCTGGTCCCCGGACAACCCCGGCCTGGACCGCTGGCTGGAGCTCTACCGCGCGGTCGCGCACCGCAACGAGGCCTTCCCGGACGGCGGCAGGTACCTCAAGACCTGGGCGCTGCGGGCGGGTTTCACCGAGATCGAGTGCACGGCCTCGGCCTGGTGCTACGACACGCCCGAGGAGCGCACCTGGTGGGGCGACCTCTGGGCGGACCGCATCCGCCGCTCCGCCTTCGCCACCCAGGCGATCTCCTACGGCCTGACCACCGCGGACGAGCTCGAATCCCTCGCCACCGCCTGGCACACCTGGCGGGACGCCCCGGAAGGCTGGTTCGCAGTCCTCAACGGAGAAATCCGCTGCCACCCCTGACCCCGCACCCGTCCCGACCCCGGGTGGTGACGGATTACTCCGGTATTCGGTGAACGGATTACGGCGGTATTCCGGGTCCCGAAGGTGCCCCGGGCGTCCGAACACGGATTACCGCCGTAATCGGGTTCCCGATTACCGGAGTAATCCGGGTTCGGACGCGGGTGCGCGTGGAACCGGCGGTGCGAAGACCACGGATCAGAAGACCACGGATCAGTTGTGGTGCTCCCGAGAGGCGAACTCGGACCAGAAGTCCCGGAGCTGCTCGTAGCGGGTGCCTACCTCTTCCGCGTCGTCGGCCTCCATGGCGTCGACGATGGCGTGGACGTCCTCGGCCGAGGTGTCGGCGTCGAGGTCGTCCTGGGTCATGAGCTGCACGAGCCCGCCGTAGTCGAGCTCGACGGCGCTGTGCGGGTGGAACCGCTCCAGCCAGCGCCCGGTCTCCTTGAGGATCCGGGTCGGGCCGTCCTCGCCGATCGACTGCTGCGACACCGAGTGGGCGCGGGCGACGCGGCGGCGGGCGTCGGCCATGGCGACCCGCCAGCAGACCCGGCGCCGCTCGGGTTCGGTGAACACGCAGCGCTCGGTCGGGTCGACGACGACGAACCAGGGCAGCGGGACCGTCCAGGTCGACGACAGCACGTGCACGGCGTCGCCGCCGAGCTCGCTGACCACCGCGCCCGCGCGGGTGCGGGCCTTCTCCACCGACTCCGGCAGGGCCGCCGTGCGCAGCGGGACGTCCGCGTCGCCGAGGAACCCGACCAGGGCCGCGGCTGCGCGCCCGCGCACGTCCAGCGGGCACACCAGCGGCCCGGGGCCGACGGTGGCCGCCGGGGCGGTCGGGACCTCCTTCGGGTCCAGCACGAGGACTCCGCCGACGCCTTGGACCTCGCCGTCCGCGTTCTCACCGGGCAGCAGCCGGGGAGGCGCGGCCAGCTGGCTGCGCAGCCACAGGTGCTGCTCCCACAACCCCGCGTCGAACGGGTCCACGGACCCGCGTTCCACCGCCGCCTCGACTTCCTCGCGCAGCGGTGACTCGAACGACGACAGGGGCTCGTAGACCCTCAGGTAGGCGACGAACGGCTCTGGCACAGCGAGCATGGTGTCATGCCCGCCACTAGGCGCTTCGCCCGACTCGCGACCCCCTCCGGAGCCCGCCGGGAGGGTGATCGGAACGGGCGAGGGGCACATCACCCAAGACACGACCGCCAACTCGCGGCACCACGTCGCGTTCAACCGCCTCGACACGGTACGGTAGTTACAGGAAAAGTTGTCGAGATCATGCGGGGCCGGCTTTCCCCTGTCCGCCCCGCACACCCTGTGCGAGGGGGTCGAGCCATGGGGCGCGGCCGGGCTAAGGCCAAGCAGACGAAGGTGGCCCGCGAGCTTAAGTACAGTTCCCCGTCCATGGACATCGAGGCTCTGCAGCGCGAGCTGTCGACCTCGGAGTCCGGCGAGTGGTCCAGCGAAGACCGCGATGACTCGCACGACGACGGGTACGACGACTACGACTACGGTCGACGTTGACGCACTCCTCCAGCGAGAACAGCGGTTGAACGCTGTTCGTTCGAGGGCGGAGTGCGTCGCTTAGCTCGCAGGACCCACCAGAGCAGCACGAGGTGAATGGCGTCGCCGGTGACGAACCGGCGGCGCCACTCACGTCTGCGACACACCCGGGAAACCGGGACTGGACATGAACGAGCGCCGAGGGGCGGTGCGGGATCAACTCCCGCACCGCCCCTCGTGCTGCGTCGGACCGGACGAGATCGGACCCTCCAACGGGTGATCGTCGGCGTCCCGGGAATCCTCGGCGGCCCTCCTTCGTTGTTCAGGGTGCCGGCGTCGTGCGCGTGCCCCCGGGCTCCAACTATCGCCTGCTTGGAATACCGTCCGGCTGGAGCCTTGCAGTGCCACCCGCCGAGAGGCGGCCCGCACGACCCGGCTCTACTTCTCTTGAGTCGTGGTTACCTTGCTCAGAACGCGAAAAGCCGCAGCACCCGAGGAGAGCGCTGCGGCTTTTCGTTCCCGAAGGGTCAGAAGCGCGGGTGGTTGCCCCGCAGGACGACCCGGTCGTCCTCCTCCGCGCCTTCGACGGTGGACTGCTTGGCGACCTCGCCGAGGACCCAGGCGGGCACGTGGCGGGCGGTGAGCACGGCCAGGGCGCGGTCGACGTCCTCGGCGGTGACCACGGCGACCATGCCGATGCCCATGTTGAAGGTCTTCTCCATCTCGTCGGCCTCGACCCGGCCGCGCTGCGCGATCATCCGGAACACCGGGGCCGGCGTCCAGGTGCCGCGGTCCAGCGTCGCGGTCAGGCCCGCCGGGATGACCCGCGCCAGGTTCTGCGCCAGACCACCGCCGGTGACGTGCGCGAACGTCCGCACCTCCGCCTCGGCGGCCAACGCCAGGCAGTCCTTGGCGTAGATCCGGGTCGGCTCCAGCATCTCCTCGCCGAGGGTGCGGCCGAACTCCTCCACGTGGCCCTCCAGCGGCATCCGCGCCAGGTCCAGCAGCACGTGCCGGGCCAGCGAGTAGCCGTTGGAGTGCAGGCCCGAGGCGCCCATCGCGATGACCACGTCGCCCGGGCGGACCTTGTCCGGGCCCAGCATCCCGTCGGCCTCGACGACGCCCACGCCGGTGGCGGAGATGTCGTACTCGCCGGGCGCCATCATGCCCGGGTGCTCGGCGGTCTCCCCGCCCAGCAGCGCGCAGCCGGCCTGCACGCAGCCCTCGGAGATGCCCTTGACCAGGTCGGCGATCCGGTCCGGGACGACCTGGCCGACGGCGATGTAGTCCTGCAGGAACAGCGGCTCGGCCCCGGCCACCACGAGGTCGTCGACGACCATCGCGACCAGGTCGATGCCGACCGTGTCGTGCTTGTCCATCGCCTGCGCGACGGCCAGCTTGGTGCCCACGCCGTCGGTGGACGAGGCCAGCACGGGCTCCTTCCAGCGATCGAGCTTGAGCTGGAACAGGCCCGCGAACCCGCCGAGGGAGCCGAGCACCTCCGGCCGGGTCGCGCGCTCCGCCCAGGGGCGGATCTTCTCCACCGCCTCGTCACCGGCCTCGATGCTCACTCCCGCCGCGGCGTAGGTGGCCTTCGGGCTTTCGGATGGGGCAGACCCTGCGATCAGGTCTTCGGACACGACTGGCTCCACATCTAGTGCGATTTGCGATTCGCCGGACGCGCAATCCTGGCACGGCCAACGCTACGCGGCGACGGCGAGGTCAGGGCCGTTGCAGCGCGTCTTCCGCGCCGTAACCGCTGGGCAGCACGGGCTCGGCCGGTCCAGCCACGCCGCGCTCGTTGCCGAGGCCTTCCAGCAGGTACTTGCCGATCCGCGCGTCGTCGGGCAGCGGGATCGGGTACTCGCCGTCGAAGCACGCCGCGCACAGCCGGGTGCGGGGCTGCTCGGTGGCGGCGATCAGACCGTCCAGCGAGACGTACCCGAGGCTGTCGGCGCCGATCGAGCGGCGCACGCCGTCGTCGTCGAGGCCGTTGGCGACCAGCTCCGCGCGGGAGGCGAAGTCGATGCCGTAGAAGCACGGCCACTTCACCGGCGGCGAGGCGATCCGCACGTGCACCTCGACGGCCCCGGCCTCGCGCAGCATCCGCACCAGCGCGCGCTGGGTGTTGCCGCGCACGATGGAGTCGTCGACCACGACGAGCCGCTTGCCGCGGATGACCTCGCGCAGCGGGTTGAGCTTGAGCCGGATGCCGAGCTGGCGGATCGTCTGCGAGGGCTGGATGAACGTCCGGCCCACGTAGGAGTTCTTCACCAGGCCGTTGCCGTACGGGATGCCGGAGGCCTGGGCGTAGCCGACCGCGGCCGGGGTGCCCGACTCGGGGACCGGGATGACCAGGTCCGCGTCGACCGGGTGCTCCTTGGCCAGGCGGCGGCCGATCTCGACGCGGGTGCCGTGCACCGTGCGGCCGGAGATGGTGGTGTCCGGGCGGGCCAGGTAGACGTACTCGAAGACGCAGCCCTTGGGCTTGGGGCTGGCGAAGGACTGCGAGCGCAGCCCGTCGGCGTCGATGGCCAGCAGCTCACCGGGCTCGACCTCGCGGACGAACGAGGCGCCGACGATGTCCAGCGCCGCGGTCTCGCTGGCCACGACCCAGCCGCGTTCGAGGCGGCCCAGCACCAGCGGCCGCACCCCCTGCGGGTCGCGCACCGCGTAGAGGGTGTCCTCGTCGCAGAAGACCATCGAGAACGCGCCGGAGACCGTGGGGAACAGCTCCATCGCGGCCTGCTCCAGGCCGATGTCAGCGGCCTTGGCCGCGAGCATCCCGGTGACCAGGTCGGAGTCGCTGGTGGCGCGGTCGCAGCCGTTGGCCGGGGACGACAGGTTGCCGCCGTCGAGCCGGGTGCCGGTCTCGCTCGCGCGGTCCATCAGCTCGGCGGTGTTGACCAGGTTGCCGTTGTGGCCGAGCGCGAGGCCGCTGCCCGCACCGGTGGTGCGGAAGGTCGGCTGGGCGTTCTCCCAGGACCCGCCGCCGGTCGTGGAGTAGCGGCAGTGGCCCACCGCGACGTGGCCGTGCAGCGAGGCGAGCGTCTGCTCGGTGAACACCTGGCTGACCAGGCCCAGATCCTTGTAGACGACCACCTGGGACCCGTCGCCGACGGCGATGCCGGCGGCTTCCTGGCCTCGGTGCTGGAGGGCGTAGAGCCCGTAGAAGGAGAGCTTGGCGACTTCTTCGCCAGGGGCCCACACGCCGAAGACACCGCATTCTTCGCGGGGGATGTCCCGCTCTACGGCTTCGGCCGAGGTGTCGAAAGTCGGGAAGGGAAGGTCCGTTGTCGTGCTGGCGTTAGCCGGACGGTCGGTGACCACCGAGAACTCCCTGGAGGACGGAGCCGGAGTTACACCTCAGTGTAAGACGCCCGAAACCTGGGCGAACCCCACCTGAAGCGTGTTCGCCATCTCATCACCGCACGTAGCGTCCGATCACCGCTTCAGCCCTGGTCCACCCGGACGAGGGGCAGCCACTGGGAGACGTCGGAGCGCGAGCCCGACGCGCTCAGCAGGCCTTCCTCGACGGCATCGGACCAGGTCAGGTGCCCGGTGGCGAGCCGAAGCCAGGTCCGCGGATCGGTCTCGACGACGTTCGGCGGGGTCCCCCGCGTGTGCCGGGGCCCCTCGACGCACTGGACGGCGGCGAACGGCGGGACCCGCACCTCGACGCTGTTGCCGGGCGCGATCTGCTCCAGGGTCCGCAGGCTCAGGCGCACGGCCTTGGCGAGCTCGGGCCTGGCGGGGCGCCGCTCGGCGTCGTCGAGCCAGTCGCGGACGGCGGCGACCGCCGCGCGCATCTCCCCGGGGTCCACCGCACCGCGCTTCGCCATGAGCGGAAGTCTAGTCGTGACGGTTTTAGCCATAATTAACCGGACAAACGGGACTTCGATCATGGTCAATGATGGCTAAAACCGTCCGGTGCTCACGGCCGTCGGCAACGCGAGACCGAGGCGCGACCAGGGGAAGGCCGACCGTGCGCCTCGGAGCCGGTGCTCAGATGTGCAGAACCGGGACCGAGGCGCCTGATCGATTCACCTGCGAGACGCGACCGACCGGCCTCACAGCCAGCCGAGCTTGACCGCCTGCATCCCGGCCTGGAACCGCGTCTCGACACCCAGCCGCGCGATCAGCTCCCGCACCCTGCGGTGCGCGGTGCGAGCGCTGAAGCCCATCAGCCGGCCGATGGTGTCGTCGGTGGCGCCCGAGGCCAGCAGCGACAGGATCCACCGCTCCTCCTCGGTGGGCCGCAGCTCGTTGCCGTCGAGGTCCTGGTTGGCCGTGAACGGCGCCGCGTAGCGCCACAGGTCCTCGAAGATGCGGGCGATCGCCGCCAGCATCGCCGAGCTGCGCACCACCACCGCGCTCTCCACCGAGGTCTCGGTGACCGTGAGCGGCAGCAGCGCGATCTCGTTGTCCACCATGATCAGCTTGGTGGGCGCCACGTGGATCACCCGCGCCTGCTCGCCCATCGCGACGAGCTTGGTGGTGATGTCCAGCTGCGGCGGCCGAGCCAGCGCCGAGCGGTCGTAGAGCACCTGGTAGCGCACGCCCTCGGCGAGCTT
The DNA here is from genome assembly GCF_900116135.1 of Saccharopolyspora flava. Classification (GTDB taxonomy): domain Bacteria; phylum Actinomycetota; class Actinomycetes; order Mycobacteriales; family Pseudonocardiaceae; genus Saccharopolyspora; species Saccharopolyspora flava. Next base: position 318,406 of record NZ_FOZX01000006.1, on the reverse strand, counting down.
GCGCGACTCCAGCGAATCCAGCGTTCCGGTCTGGGCGTACGGCGGCTTGGCCACGCCCTGGACCAGGTGCGTGGCACCGGCCTGGAGCTCGTAGGCGGCCCAGCCGACCCGCTTGGCCCCGTGCACCACCTGCAGCACTCCGCCGCTGCCCGCCTGCGCCTTGGCCGCTCGGGTGACCGAGGCGACCTGCGCCTGCACGGCGCGCTGGCTGAGCTGCTCCGGTGCGGGCGGCTCCCCGCCCGGAGGTTCCGCGACCTCGGTCGACGCCTTGGTCAGTTCCTCGGTGTATCCGGGTAACACGGCACATCCCTCCTCGATGTGCCCCGGCGGCACCTGCCCGACGTCGTCGCGCGGGCACCGCAATGGACACTGAGCTCCCCCTGCTTCTGGCAACGTATCCACCGGGAACCTCCGCCGGAACCGACTTTCGCCGGACATCTCGGGCGATGAGGCCATGTGGCCCGATCAGCGGAGTCCCGGAACCCCCGAAAGCAGCAGCGCCGATGCAGTGCGGGCCCTCCCTGAAGCGCTCAGGAAGGGCCCGCGACGGCGCTCTACCGCATCACGCGATCACAGGTCGCCGATCTGCAGCAGGTCGGCGAGGGTGCCCTGCGGGGCTCCCTGGATGACGCCGGTCGAGGCCTGACCCTGCAGGCCCTTGATGACGTCGGCCGGAGCGGTACCCGGGTTGGCGGCCAGGAACAGCGCGCCGACGCCGGCCACGTGCGGGCTGGCCATCGAGGTGCCGCTCATCGCCTCGGTGCCACCACCGGGGACGGTGGAGACGATGTCCACGCCGGGGGCGTAGCCCTCGACGGTCTCGCCGAAGTTGGTGAACTCGGCGGAGGTGTCGGTGTTGTCCGACGCGGCCGTGGTGAACACGCCCTCGGCGCTGGCCGGGGACACCTGCGAGGCGTCCTGCGACTCGTTGCCCGCGGCGACCGCGAGGAACACGCCGCTGTTGACCAGGTTGGTCGCGGCCTCGTCGAGGGCCGGGTCCTTCGGACCGCCCAGCGACATGTTGGCCACGGCGTTCTCGTCGTGGTTCTGGGCGACCCAGTCGATGCCGCCGACGACGGACTCGGTGGTGCCCTGACCCTGGTCGTCCAGGACCCGGACGCCGACGAGCTTGACGCCCGGCGCCACGCCGTAGGTGTTCGAGCCGATGGTGCCGGCGACGTGCGTGCCGTGGCCCTGCTTGTCGATGCCGTCGCCACCGGTGGCGTCGAAGCCGACCGAGGCGCGACCGCCGAAGTCGGGGTGGTTGGGCGAGATGCCGGTGTCGATGATGTAGGCGGTGACGCCTTCACCGTTGCCTGCCGGGCTGTAGTTGTCGTCCAGCGGCAGCTGCGGCTGGTCCAGGCGGTCCAGGCCCCACGAGCCGGCGGCGGCCGGCTTGACGTTCGGCTCGACCTCCATGTGGTAGCTCTGCGAGATGTTCTGGACCTTGTCGCTGGCGCGGACCTTGTTGAGCTGGTCCTGCGTCAGCTTCGCGGAGAAGCCGTTGATGGACTTGGTGTAGGTGTGCCGGGCCTGAACGCCCAGCTCCTCGGCGACGCCCTGCGGGGCGATGCCGTCCTTGAGGTTGACGATGTAGACGTCCGCGGTGTCCCGCGACTGAGCCTGCGGGTGCAGGGTCAGCGGGGCCAGGTCGACCTGCGGCTGTGCGCCGGCGGGAGCTCCGGCGAACACGAGCGCCGCCGCGGCAACCCCTGCCCCGGTGCCGAAGAGCAGCTTCCTCATGCGTTCCCCTCCTTCAAACGGTTCCGCTCGGGTGGGGCCGAGCGGAGGTGTTTCAGAGCGGAACGTAACCAGCGAGTGCACTCGTATGGGCGACGTTGGCGATTTTGCGCCACACAATCGGACGTTGGGGTTAACGCATTCCCAATGAACCCGGTCCTACCGGGAATGAGCAGCTGAAACCGGCTCGCGCGCAAGGGGCCGAACGGCACGGCGATCGCCGGATTTCCCAGTTGTTACCCGCAAGTAGAGGTAACAGTCCGTACTCAATATAACGACGGGGGTGGACCCTCTAGCGGGTGGCCGCTACCCAGCGCCGCAACCGCAGGCGCACCGACTCGACGTACTCGTCGGACTGCTCGGACTCGTCCTCGGGCTCCACGCCGTAGGTCATCCCGTAGTACCGGTACAGCGCCCGCTCCGTCGCCAGCGGCAGATCGCCCTGCTCCAGGTCGACGTGCGGCGCCAGGCGCACCGCCTCCTTGCCGACCGAGACCGTCAGCGTGTCGCCGTCGAACGCGGCGCCGTCGAGCGGCACGAAGCTCTCGTTGGTGCCGAACAGGCCGGTTTGGACCGTGATCCAGGCGGGTTGCTCGGTGTCGTCGTCGATGAACAGCTGACCCACGATGCCGATGCGCTGCCCGGCCGGGTCGAAGACCTCGCACCCGAACATGCGCAACGCTTCCCGCTGACCGATCATCGAGCACCCCTCCCCGAAAGCCCCGGGAATCAAGTCTCCCCCTTCAGCAGGCGAGACGGCACCTCAAAACGGCGGACTGACCTCTTCGGACCACGCCGCGCCGAGAATGGGACCCTTCAACGGGAGCGCTCGGCAGATGCGGGGCGTGTTCTTTGTCCAGCTGAGCAACGGAGTCTCGAACCCCATGACCGAACCGACGCCGCCGATCACCGACGAGATGCGCGCGCACGCCAAGGAGAACCCGAACACCTGGCTGTACATCGCGGATCCCGGCTACGCGCAGGACGAGGACGGCGACATGCCGCCGGAGGGCGTCGTGGGTGCCTACCGCATCGACGAGAACGGCGAGATCGACGAGGAGTTCCAGTTCAACGAGCAGTACGTCCCCTCGGACCTGATGCTGCACCGGCCGGAACCCACCAACGACCTGGAGCGCGTCCTCGACGAGATCGCCGACGGCGAGCGCCCGGAGGACGACCTGCCGCGCGCCGTCCTCGCCGGTGAGGTCATGCTCTACGCGCCGTCCGCCGAGGACCGCAACGTCTACACCGCCGAGATGTCCGACGGCACCACGCTCGTCCCGGCCTGCACCTCGTCCTCCCGGGTCCCGGAGGACTGGCCGGGCTACCGCACCGTCCCGGGCTCCTGGCTGCCCGACGTCCTCGGCGGCTACGACCTCGGCCTCAACCTCCACGAGGCCGTGCAGGCCGTCATCCCCAACGGCGTGCTGGCGCGATTCGCCGAAGAGCCGGGAGAATAGGGCTGCTCAGCTTGCTCGGCGGCGCCGGCTGCCAGGGTGGTGGAGGAGAAGCCGGCTTCGCCGGTTACCGGTGAAACTCGTTCGACGGATGGCCGGTCGCCCCGATCGAACCTAGGGTCGACGGGGTGACCGGGCCCGGATTGATCGAGGACTACGCGCTGCTGTCCGACCTCCGGACAGCGGCTCTGGTCGGCCGGAGCGGTTCGCTCGACTGGCTGTGCCTGCCGCGCTTCGACTCGCCCTCCTGCTTCTCGCGGCTGCTGGGCGGCAACGGCGACGGGTACTGGTCGATCGCGCCGACCGAACCGGTGCGCGAGGTGAGCCGCCGCTACCGGGACACCACGCTGGTGCTGGAGACCGAGTTCCGCACCGACTCGGGCGTGCTGCGGCTGATCGACTTCATGCCGCCGCACGAGATGAACGAGAGCGGCGAGCCGTGCGTGATGCGGATCGTCGAAGGCGTCTCCGGCGAAGTCCCGTTCCAGCTCGACTGGGTGCTGCGCTTCGACTACGCCGACTCGGTGCCGTGGGTGCGCCGGGTCCGGGCCACCGAGCCGGTGCTCGACGAGCACGTCCTGGCGATCGCCGGACCGCACACCGTCGTGCTGCGCGGCGACGCACTGCCCGAGCGGGTCGAGGGCGAGCGCGCCCACCGCTACACCGGCACCATCTCCGCCGGTCAGCGCCTGTGCTGGACGATGCAGTGGGCGTCCGACCACGGCCGGACGCCCGCGCCGCTGGACCCCGGGCAGGAACTGCTGGAGTGCGAGGGGTTCTGGCGCGACTGGTCCGGCAAGATCGCCTACGACGGGCCGCACCCGGAGGCCGTGCGCCGGTCCCTGACCACCCTCAAGGCGCTGACCTACGCGCCGACCGGCGGCATCGTCGCCGCCCCCACCACCTCGCTGCCGGAAGCCGTTGGCGGCGACCGCAACTGGGACTACCGCTACTGCTGGCTGCGGGACGCGACGCTGGTGCTGCTCGCCCTCGACGAGTTCGGCTGCACCTCCGAGGCCGCGGCGTGGCGCAGCTGGCTGGTCCGCGCCGTCGCCGGCGACCCCGCCGACCTGCAGATCATGTACGGCGTCGGCGGCGAGCGGCACCTGGTCGAGTGGGAGCTGGACTGGCTCGCCGGGTACCGGGGCGCGAGCCCGGTGCGGGTCGGCAACGCCGCCTACCGGCAGACCCAGCTCGACGTCTACGGCGAGGTGATGGACGCCCTGCACCTGGCCCGGGAGCGCGGGCTCGCCGAGAGCGAGCAGTCCTGGGAGGTGCAGCGCGGCATGCTCACCCACCTGGAGCGGATCTGGCGGGAGCCGGATCGCGGCCTGTGGGAGGTGCGCGGCCCCGACCGGCACTTCACGCACTCGCAGGTGATGGTGTGGGTCGCGTTCGACCGCGCGGTCCGCGCCGCCGAGGAGGACGGGCTGCCCGGGCCCGTGGACCGCTGGCGGGAGCTGCGCGATCAGGTCCGCGAGGAGGTGCTGCGCGAGGCGTGGAACCCGGATCTGGGCGCGTTCACCCAGTTCTACGGCGGCACCGCGCTCGACGCCGCGGTCCTGCTGCTGCCCTCGGTCGGGTTCCTGCCCGGCACCGACGAGCGGATGCGCAGCACCGTCGAGGTGATCCAGCGCGAGCTGCAGCACGGCGTGCTGGTCGACCGCTACACCACCACCGAGCAGCCGAACGAGGTCGACGGCCTGACCGGGCAGGAGGGCTCGTTCCTGGCCTGCTCGTTCTGGATGGTCGACGCCCTGGCCTACTGCGGCCGGCGCGACGAGGCGGTCCGGATGTTCGACGAACTCGTCGGCATGGCCAACGACGTGGGTCTCTACGCCGAGGAGTTCAACGGCGAAACCGGTTGCTTCGCGGGCAACTTCCCGCAGGCCTTCAGCCACCTCGCCCTGGTCAACTCGGCCGCGGTCCTCTTCGGAGGCCGCACCCGGGAGCAGAAGTCCCGACGCAACGGGAAGTGACGTCGACTCCCGGGGTGGGGAAGTTTTCATGAAAACTTCCCCGACCTCGGGCCCCCACCAAGTCGAAGTTTTCATGAAAACTTCGCCCCTCCCACGCCCACGGCGCCTCCCGCGGCGTTCGTGGGGAGAGGGAAGTTTTCATGAAAACTTCCCCACCCCACGAGACGTGGTGAGGGGTCGTCCCAGGGGTGGGACGTCGGTCATTCGAGGTGGGAGGCGATGTAGCCGGTGACCGTCTCGGGGTCCCCGGGTTTGGCCCAGAGGTAGCCCTGGCCGGTCTCGCAACCGATCTCGGCCATCCTGCGGGCCTGCGCCTGGGTCTCGACGCCTTCGGCGGTGACCGTCAGCCCCAGGGTGTGGGCGAGGTCGACGAGGGTGCCGACGATGCGGGCGTCGACGGGGTCGGCGCGCTCGGCGTCGCGCAGGCCCTCCATGAAGGACCCGGCGATCTTGAGCTCGTGCACCGGCAGGTGCCGCAGGTAGGCGAGGTTGGAGTAGCCGGTGCCGAAGTCGTCGATGGCGATCCGCACGCCCATCCGGGACAGCGCCCGCAGCTTGTCCAGCGGCTCGTCGGCGGTCGACATGATCGCGCTCTCGGTCAGCTCCAGCTGCAGCCGGTGCGGGGCGAGCCCGGTCTCCTCCAGGATCTCGGCGACGTCCTGGACCAGGTTCGGGTCGCGGGACTGCCGGACCGCGAGGTTGACGCTGACGAACGGGGCCTCGTCGCCGAACCGGTCCTGCCACCGCTTGGCCTGCTCGCACGCCTTGCGCAGCACCCACCGGCCCAGCGGGACGATCAGCCCGGTCTCCTCGGCGAGCCCGATGAACTTGTCCGGCCCGAGTCTGCCCAGGTCGGGGTGGCCCCACCGGACCAGGGCCTCGACGCCGACGACGGAGCTGTCGCGCAGCCCGATCAGCGGCTGGTAGTCGACGTAGAACTCCTCGCGCTCCAGCGCGGCCGGCATCGACGCCGCCAGGCGCAGCCGGGCGACCTCGTTGGCGTTGCGCTCCGGGTCGAACTGGGCCGAGCGGGCCTTGCCGTCGGACTTCGCCCAGTACAGGGTCACGTCGGCGTCGCGCATCAGCTCGGCCGCGGTCTGCCCGGCGATCTCGCGCTCGACGATGCCGATGCTGGCCGAGACGGTCAGCTCGTGGCCGTCGATGCGGATCGGCTCGTCGATGGCGTCCAGCACCCGGTCGGCGACCTCCACGGCCTGCTCGGTCCCGGCGGAGTTCTGCAGCAGGATGACGAACTCGTCGCCGCCCATCCGCGCGACCAGCCGGTCATCGCCCTGCACCGTCGCCGCCAGCCGCTCGGCGACGGTGACCAGCAGGTCGTCGCCGACGTGGTGACCGAGGCTGTCGTTGATGACCTTGAACCCGTCGAGGTCCATGTAGCACAGCGCGACCCGGTCCTCCGGTCCGTGCCGCTGCAGCACCGACTCCAGCCGGTCGAGGAACAGCGCGCGGTTCGGCAGCGCGGTGAGCGGATCGTGCATCGCCTGGTAGCGGAGGCGTTCCTGCAGCTCGCGGCGGTCGGTGACGTCCTCGATCAGCGCCACCTGGTACAGCGGCTTGCCGTCCTCGTCGCGGATCAGGGACACGAACAGCTCGGTCCACACGGTCTTGCCGCTGGGCCGCGAGAACTGCTTCTCCACCCGGAACTGCTCGCGCTCGCCGCGCAGCAGCTCCTCGTAGAGCTCCCAGGTCCGGTCCGGGTCGGCCGGGTGCACCATGTCGGCGACCTGCATCCGGCGGATGTCGTCGGCGGAGCGGCCGAGGATGCGCGCCAGCGAGCCGTTGACCTCCAGGATCCGTCCCTCGGTGTCGGCGATGCCGATGCCGATGGCCGCTTCGGAGAAGATCGCGCGGAAGCGGGCCTCGCTGGTGCGCAGCGCGAGCTCGACCGCGTCGCGGGCGTCGAGCACGGCCTGCCGGATGGCCTCCTGCTCGTCGAGCGTGCGCTTGCGCGCGGCCTGCACGAACCCCGAGCACAGCGCGGCCTGCAGCGCGGCGACCCGGCCGCGCCACACGGGGTCGTCGCCGAGGTGCAGCACGTCGAGGATCTCGCCGCCGATGAGCTCGACGGTGCGCGCCAGCGATTCGGCGCTGGTGAAGTGCACGCCGACGAGGTCGACGCCCACCGCCCGCGCGGGCGAGGCGTCGAACGGCTCACCGATCAGCGCGTCGACCAGCCGGTCGGTGTAGCCCTGCAGACGGCCTTCGACCTCGGCGCTGGTCATCGGGACGTAGCTGGTCCCCATCAACGCCTGAGCCCAGACCGCGGCGAAACGTCGTCGGTCGGTTCGGTTCACCTTGGCGGCCACCTCGTGAGCGCTGGGCACCGGCGCGGTCCAGCCAGTCATGCCTGGGCGCCCTCCACTCGTCGTCCTAGCCCGGGCCGTTTCTCGTCGGAGCATACGACCGGATGAGCCTGGCGGTCGAACATCACGTACGGCACGCGGAGCAACCGTCACACCGATGTCGGGCGGCCATCCGCGCGACCCACGCGCACAGCACCGCTACCGTCCGCGATCGCATTCACCGCGCAGCGGTGGCGGAGTTCGGTCCCCCAACTCTTAGACGCTCAACCCACCCCAAGAGGTTGCGCTGGCAACTCCTCGCCAAAACCCCTGTTCGGGTGCCCCGCAGAGGTACGGATTGAGCCGATCCGGTCAAAAGCTAACACAGCATCTTCCGCCCTCGGAAAACATTCGCGACACTTTCGGGGCACGATGCGTAGCCACCCGACACGGCCCACGACCACCCGTGATGCGAGGCGACGATGACGGCACGCTGTCGATCAGCCCTGGTAGCGATGTTCGCGGTGGCCTGCGCGGTGATCACCGCCCCCGCCCAGGCGAGCCCGGCGATCACCGACGAGGACAACGCGACGCTGGGGTCGCAGATCCGCAAGTTCGAACCGCTCGACCCGCTGCCGCTGCCGGAGCTCGACCCGCTGCTCAGCGTGCCCGGCATGGACGTCGCCAGCTACCAGGGCAACGTGGACTGGCCGGCCTGGTACGGGCAGGGCAAGCGGTTCGCCTACGTCAAGGCCACCGAGTCCACCAGCTACACCAACCCCTACTTCGGGCAGCAGTACACCGGCTCCTACGACGTCGGGATGATCCGCGGCGCCTACCACTTCGCGATCCCCAATGCCTCCAGCGGCGCCGACCAGGCGCACTACTTCGTCGACCACGGCGGCGGCTGGTCCGCCGACGGCCGCACCCTGCCCGGCGCGCTCGACGTGGAGTACAACCCGTACGGGCAGACCTGCTACGACATGAGCGGCGAGGCGCTCACCGGGTGGATCAAGGACTTCAGCGACACCTACCGCGCCCGCACCGGCCGCTACCCGGTCATCTACACCAGCACCAACTGGTGGACCCAGTGCGGCGTCGGCAACTTCGCCACCACCAACCCGCTCTGGATCGCCCGCTACGCGGACACCCCCGGCGCCCTCCCGACCGGCTGGCTGTACTGGACCTTCTGGCAGCACACCTCGGACCCGCTGGACCAGAACCACTTCAACGGCCCGATGTCCGCCCTCCAAGCCCTCGCCCACGGCTGACCCCGGCCTCGGGGTGACCCGATTACGCCGGTAATCGGCACGCGGAATACCGCCGTAATCGGGTCCCCGAATACCGGAGTAATCCGGTCACGGAATACCGCCGTAATCGGGTAACGGAATACCGGAGTATTCGGGTCACCCCGGCACCGTCGGGAGGTACGAGCCTCACCGGGACGACGGGGGACCGAGACGACCGGGGACCGGGATGGCCTGCGACTGGGGATCGGGATGGCCTGCGGCCGGGGGCGGAATGGCGAGAGCCCCGACCGAAGTGGTCGGGGCCCCCGTCGAATGAAGGGTCAGCCGAAGAGCTTCGGCAGGGTGCCTTCCCAGGCTTCGCGGAGCTCGGGCAGCGGGATCTCGGCGACGTCCTGGATGTCCAGGGAGTTCGAACCCGCGTCGGCGACGCCGACCTTGGCCCACGGCAGGCCGCGGGCGGTGCACATGTCGGTGAAGCGCAGCTCCTCCGACCGCGGGACCGCCACCAGGATCCGGCCGGACGACTCGGAGAACAGCTGGACGAACGGGTCCACGCCCTCCGGCAGCACCACGCGGGCACCGCACTCGCCGATCAGCGCCGTCTCGACCAGCGCCTGCGCCAGACCGCCCTCGGACAGGTCGTGCGCGGCGGAGATCATGCCGTCGCGGGAACCCGCCAGCACGACGTCGGCCAGCAGCTTCTCGCGGGCCAGGTCGACCTGCGGCGGCGTGCCGCCGAGGTGGTCGTGGGCCACCCGGGACCACTCCGAACCGCCGAACTCCTCGCGCGTCTCGCCGAGCAGGATCAGCGTCTCGCCCTCCTCACCGCCGATGCCGGTGGGGATGCGGCGGGTGACGTCGTCGATCGTGCCGAGCACGCCCACGACCGGGGTCGGCAGGATCGCCTGCTGCCCGGTCTGGTTGTAGAAGCTGACGTTGCCGCCGGTCACCGGGATGCCCAGCTCGGCGCAGGCGTCGGCCAGGCCGCGCACCGCCTGCTGGAACTGCCACATCACGCCCGGGTCCTCCGGCGAACCGAAGTTCAGGCAGTTGGTGACGGCCATCGGCGTGGCACCGGTGGTGGCCACGTTCCGGTAGGCCTCGGCCAGCGCCAGCTGCGCGCCGGTGTAGGGGTCGAGGCGGGTGTAGCGGGCGTTGCAGTCGGTGGCGACCGCGATGCCGCGCCCGGTCTCCTCGTCGATGCGCAGCACACCGCCGTCGGACGGCTGGGCCAGCACCGTGTTGCCGCGGACGTAGCGGTCGTACTGGTCGGTGACCCACGCGCGCGAGCACAGGTTCGGCGAGGCCGCCATCGTCAGGATGGTCTCGCGCAGCTCGTCCGGGGTGGACGGGCGCGCCAGCGTGTTGGCGTTGTCGGCGGCGATGAGGTCCTGCTCGCCCGGCCGCTCGACGGGACGCTCGTAGACCGGGCCGTGGTGGGCCACGGTGCGCGGCGGCACGTCCACGACGAGCTCGCCCTGCCAGTAGATCTCCAGGTTCTCGCCGTCGGTGACCTCACCGATGACGTTCGCGGTGACGTCCCACTTCCGGCAGACCTCCATGAACTCGTCCACCTTGGACGGGTCCACGACCGCGCACATGCGCTCCTGGGACTCGCTGGAGAGGATCTCGGCGGCGTTCATGCCGGTGGCGCGCAGCGGGACCTGGTCGAGGTCGACGCGCATGCCGCCGTCACCGGCCGCGGCCAGCTCGGAGGTCGCGCAGGACAGCCCGGCACCGCCGAGGTCCTGGATGCCCACGACCAGGCCGGAGTGGTACAGGTCCAGGCAGCACTCGATGAGCACCTTCTCGGCGAACGGGTCGCCGACCTGCACGCTCGGCAGCTTCTTGCGGCCGCCCGCGCTCTCGTCGCCGTCGAAGGTCTCCGAGGCCAGCACGGACACGCCGCCGATGCCGTCGAGACCGGTGCGGGCGCCGAACAGGATGATCTTGTTGCCCTGGCCGGTGGCGTGCGCGAGGTGCAGGTCCTCGGTCTTCATCACGCCCACGCACATGGCGTTGACCAGTGGGTTCCCCGCGTAGGTGTCGTCGAAGACGACCTCGCCGCCGATGTTCGGCAGGCCCAGGCAGTTGCCGTAGCCGCCGACGCCGGCGACCACGCCGGGCAGCACGCGCTTGGTGTCCTCGGCCTCGGCCGGGCCGAACCGCAGCGGGTCGGCGACGGCGACCGGGCGGGCGCCCATCGCCATGATGTCGCGGACGATGCCGCCGACGCCCGTGGCCGCGCCCTGGTAGGGCTCGACGTAGGACGGGTGGTTGTGGCTCTCCAGCTTGAAGGTGACCGCCCAGCCGTCACCGATGTCGACCACGCCCGCGTTCTCGCCGATGCCGGCGAGCATCTTGGCGCGCATCTCGTCGGTGGTGGTCTCGCCGAAGTACTTCAGGTGGACCTTGGAGGACTTGTAGGAGCAGTGCTCGCTCCACATCACCGAGTACATCGCCAGCTCGGCCTCGGTGGGCCTGCGGCCGAGGATCTCGCGGATCCGCTGGTACTCGTCGTCCTTGAGCCCCAGCTCGCGGTAGGGCTGGTCGACGTCGGGAGACTTCTCGGCCACCCCGACGGAATCGATCTTGTCGGTCACGCTGCCACCAAAGAATCCAGAACGGACAGGAACATGCCGAGGCCGTCGTCGGTGGGCCCGGTCAGCGGGTCGATCGCGTGCTCGGGGTGCGGCATCATGCCGGCGACCCGCCCGCGCGCGTCGGTGATGCCCGCGATGTCGCGCTGCGACCCGTTCGGGTTCTCCCCGGCGTAGCGGAACAGCACGCGGCCCTCGCCCTCCAGCTGGTCGAGGACGGCCTGGTCGGCCATGTAGTTGCCCTCGCCGTGCTTGATCGGGATGAGCAGCTCGGCACCGGCGTCGTAGCGCGTGGTCCAGGCGCTGGAGTTGTTCTCCACCTTCAGCCACTGGTCGCGGCACACGTAGTGCAGGCCCGCGTTGCGGGTGAGCACGCCCGGCAGCAGGCCGGACTCGCAGAGGATCTGGAAGCCGTTGCACACGCCCAGCACCGGCATCCCCTTGCCCGCGGCGATGATGACCTCGGTCATCACGGGGGCGAACTTGGCGATCGCGCCGCAGCGCAGGTAGTCGCCGTAGGAGAACCCGCCGGGCACGACCACGGCGTCCACGCCCTTGAGGTCGTGGTCGGCGTGCCAGAGGGCGACGGCCTCGCCACCGGCGCGGCGCACCGCGCGCGCGGCGTCGACGTCGTCGAGCGTGCCGGGGAAGGTGATGATCCCGACCTTCGCGCTCATGCTTCCACCCGCCGAACCTCGAAGTCCTCGATCACGGGGTTGGCCAGCAGGGTCTCGGCGATGTTGGCGAGGGTGGCGTCGTCGACGTCGTCGGCGACCTCCAGCTCGAACCGCTTCCCCTGGCGGACTTCGGTGATCCCGTCGAACCCGAGACGGGGCAGCGCGTTGGCCACCGCCTGTCCCTGCGGGTCGAGGATCTCCTGCTTGGGCATGACGTCGACAACGACTCGGGCCACGGGTGCTGCTCCCGGTTTCCGTGCAGATCCGCCGGTCCGGCGGATGGCCAGCAGTACCCGCGCAGCGTACCTGAGCTGGGAGTTCACCCGTCCGCGCAGGGGCCCGACGTGCGTCACAGCTCACCCGCTCTCGGTGACGTGGGACACAAATCGGGCAGTGGTTCGAACCTCTCGGCGACCCGGGCGTCTTCAGGACAGCAACAACAACGCTGACACTGAGGGGATTTCGCCATGCGCCGCTTCACCACCGCACTCGCCGGGGCCGCTCTCGCCGGGCTCGCGCTGACCACCGTCGCCCCGCTGGCCACCGCCACCACCGCCGGCCCGGCCCCCGCCGCGGTCGTCGCCCAGGGTGGCGGGCTGAGCGTCGACCACACCGTCGTTCACCCGGGCGAGCAGGTCCGGATCCACATCGACCACGGCCCGGAGGCGCTGAGCTGGATCTCCTCCGGCTCGTTCGTCCGCGACTCCGAGCACCCGATGGGCGCCGACGAGGGCGTCGCCCACGTCGTCAGCGACGTCGACGGCAGCGCCGACGCGATCGCCACCATCGGCGACGTCGCGCCCGGTCAGTACCTGGTGCACGCCCGCGTCGGCGGCGGCTCGGTCCCGGGCGTCACGATCACCGTCCAGTGACCGACCGGCGGACCGGCGAGGGCTCGGGGGTCTCGCCGGTCCGTCGCGCGCACGCCGGTGGTGGCAGAGTGGGGCGCGGATTTCGCTCGCCGCTGAGGAGGATTCGCGTGCACATCACCCACTTCGGACACGCGTGCGTGCTGCTGGAGACCGGCGCCGGACGGCTGCTGCTCGACCCGGGCGGTTTCTCGTCCGACTTCGAGGACCTGCGCGACCTGGACGCCGTGCTGATCACCCACCAGCACGGGGACCACCTCGACCTGGACCGGCTCCCGGCCCTGTTGGAGGCCAACCCCGGCGCCCGGCTCGTCGTCGACCCGGGCAGCGCCGCCGCCGTCGCCGAGAAGGGCCTGACCGCGACGACCGCGAAGCCCGGCGACTCGCTCGACCTGGGCGGATCGTCGATCTCCGTCGTCGGCGGGGAGCACGCGGTGATCCACCCGGACCTCCCGAACATCGACAACGTCGGCTACCTCGTCGACCACGGCGCCTTCTACCACCCGGGCGACGCGTTCCACGTGCCCGAGCAGCGGGTGGACGTCCTGGGCCTGCCGACCGGGGCGCCGTGGCTCAAGCTCTCCGAGGCGGTCGACTTCCTCCGCGCGGTCGCTCCGCGCGCCGCCGTCCCGATCCACGAGGCGGTGCTGTCGATGCCGGCCATCCACTACCGCCGCTTCGAGGAGCTCAGCCCCGCGGGAACCACGGTCGACGTGCTCCCCCGGGCCTCCGCCACCGAGGTCTAGGGCCGTAGGGCGGTTTTAGCCATAACCACCCATGATCGAAGTCCGTTTTGCCTGGTCAGTTATGGCTAAAACTGCCGCTCACCACGCTTCGTGCGGGATCCGCGGCGTCGGAACCCGCTCCGCCTCCGGACGAGCCGTCGCGAACGAGGCGTAGGTGACCGGGTCCGCGCCGTGGTGCAGCGCGAGGTCGATCGCGTCCAGGATCGCAGGCCGCACAGCGGGTTTCGCCAACGTCTGCGCCTCCACCGCGAGCCGCACCGCGCGTCCCCGGCGCGCCGCCCGACCCGCCCCGAGCACCAGCGCCCGGCACCACCACGGCTCGGCGACCTCGCCCGGGCCGAGGATCCGGATGCGGGACCGCAGCACCCGGCCCGTGCCGAGATCGCGCACCCCCATCGCGTCCGCGCACACCGAGAAGCCGCGCCGCTGCGCGGCCAGGACCGTGCCCGGCGACGCCAGCCAGCGGGGCGGCACGAAGGTGCGGGTGCGCAGGCCCGCCTGCTCCAGCACCGCCGAGGCGGCCACCAGCCGCAGCCCGGCCTCGTGCGCGGGCAGCCGTGCCGCCGGGGCGAGCCGGGAGCGCAGACCCGGCGAGACGCGGGCGAAGCCGTGCAGGCTGACGGTGTCCCGGCCGCCGACCCGGTCGGCGACCCAGCTCAGCATCGGTGACCTGTGGTCCCGGGCGTCGAGATCGGTCGGGCGCGGCGAGATCAGCAGGGACAGCGGGACGTGCCGGCGGTCGAGCTCCGCGGCGAAATCCGCGCAGCTGTCCAGGGACCGGTGCTCCAGCCCCGACAACGACACCACGAGCGGCGTGCTCACAAACACCCATTCGGCCTGGCGCGGGTGACCGTTACCTGAAAGCCAGGTGTCGCCCCGGCGCAAATCCGGCGAACCTCCACACCGCAACCATCAAACCCGCAGGCCAGGCCCACCGGACGACACGCCGCCCTTTCCCGCGATGGGGTGACGGGCGCGCTCAGAGCGTCTTCGGCCAGTCCGCGAAGGAGCGGCCCGTGATGCGCTCGTAGGCCTCGACGTAGCGGTCCCGGGTGGCGGTGACGATGTGGTCCGGCAGCGCGGGCGGCGGCGTGTCGGAGTGCCGGTCCCAGCCGGACTCCGCCGAGGTCAGCCAGTTGCGCACGAACTGCTTGTCGAACGACGGCTGCACCTTGCCCGCCTCGTAGCCGTCCGACGGCCAGTAGCGCGAGGAGTCCGGGGTCAGCACCTCGTCGCCGAGCACCAGCTCACCGGCGGCGTTGAGGCCGAACTCGAACTTGGTGTCGGCCAGGATCACGCCGCGCTCGCGCGCGTGCTCGGCCGCGCGGGCGTAGACGCGCAGCGTCAGGTCGCGCAGCTCGGCGGCGCGCTCGGCGCCCTCCTGCGCGGCGACGGCCTCGAAGCTCACGTTCTCGTCGTGCTCACCGATCTCGGCCTTGGTGGCCGGGGTGAAGATCGGCTCCGGCAGGCGGGAGGACTCCACCAGCCCGTCCGGCAGCGACACCCCGCACACCGCGCCGGTGCGCTGGTAGTCGATCAGGCCCGAGCCGGTCAGGTAGCCGCGGGCGACGCACTCCACCGGCACCATCGACAGCCGCTTGACCAGCAGCGCGCGGCCACGGACCTCGGCGGGGATGCGCGGGTCGTCGTGGGCCACGAGGTGGTTCGGCACCTCGTCGGCCAGCAGCTCGAACCAGAACACGCTCATCGCGGTGAGCACCGCGCCCTTGTCCGGGATCGGCGTGTCCAGCACGTGGTCGTAGGCCGAGATCCGGTCCGAGGCGACCAGCAGCAGGTGTTCGTCATCGACGGCGTGCAGCTGGCGAACCTTGCCTGCCGCGATCTGGGGGTAATCGGCGAGTGCAACCACGACGCGCATTGTCTCCCACCGCAGGTTGACCGCCCGCACGTGGTGGGATGGGCCGGAGAAGGAGGAGAGCGTGAGCGAGAACTTCACCGACTGGCTGCGCGAGCGCAGCGAACCGGACTGGACCGCCGTCGTCGAGCACCCGTTCACCGACGCGCTGTTCGACGGGTCGATGCCCGACGAGTACATGAGCTCGTACCTGGTGCAGGACTACCAGTTCGTCGACGACTTCCTGGCGCTGCTGGGCGCCGCGGTCGCCAAGGCCGACCGGTACGCGTCGCGGCTGAAGCTGGCAGGCAGCATCGCGGTGGTCACCAGCGAGGAGAACACCTACTTCCAGCGGTCCTTCGAGGCGCTGGGCATCGTCGAGTCCGACCGGGTCGACCCGGAGCTGGACCCGGCGACGGTGGCGTTCCGCGACCTGATGCGCGACACCCGCGACAACGGCGGCTACGCCGAGATCCTCGCGGTGCTCACCGTCGCCGAGTGGACCTACCTGGAGTGGGCGGTGCGGGCCCCGGCCAAGCCGGACAACTTCGTGCACGCCGAGTGGATCGAGCTGCACGCCAACCCGGACTTCCAGGAGTGGGTGACCTGGCTGCGCTCCGAGCTCGACCGCGTCGGCGCCGAGCTCGACGAGCGCGAGCGCGCCCGCTGCCTGCGCCTGTTCCAGCAGGCCACGAAGTGCGAGGTCGACTTCTTCAACGCCCACTGGGACTGAGCCCGGGGTCGCACGATTTCCGTTGAAATCGTGCGACCAGCTGGGCGTCAGAGGATGTCGCTCGGGGAGTAGGCCGCGGCCTCGGGGTACTGGGTGGCGACCTTGTCGATGGCGGCGACGACGTCGGCGACCTGCGCCGACGCGGCCCCGGTGAAGGCGAGCCGGTCGGCCAGCAGGGCCTCCAGCTCCTCGCGGCCGAGCGGCAGGCGCTCGTCGGCGGCGAGGCGGTCGAGCAGGTCGTTGCGCTCGGCGCCCTGCTCGCGCATGTCCAGGGCCACCGCCACGGCGTTCTCCTTGATCGCCTCGTGCGCGACCTCCCGGCCCACGCCCGCGCGCACCGCGCCCATCAGCACCTTCGTGGTGCCCAGGAAGGGCAGGTAGCGGTCCAGCTCGCGGGAGATGACCGCCGGGAACGCGCCGAACTCGTCCAGCACCGTCAGGAACGTCTCGAGCAGGCCGTCAAAGGCGAAGAACGCGTCCGGCAGCGCCACCCGGCGCACCACCGAGCAGGACACGTCGCCCTCGTTCCACTGGTCACCGGCCAGCTCCCCGCTCATCGACAGGTAGCCGCGCAGGATCACCGCGAGACCGTTGACCCGCTCGCACGAGCGGGTGTTCATCTTGTGCGGCATGGCGCTGGAGCCGACCTGGCCGGGCTTGAAGCCCTCGGTGACCAGCTCGTGCCCGGCCATCAGCCGGATCGTCTTGGCGACGCTGGAGGGGGCGGCGGCCAGCTGCGTCAGCAGGCTCAGCACCTCGAAGTCCAGCGACCGCGGGTAGACCTGGCCGACGCTGGTCAGCGTGCTGGCGAAGCCGAGGTGACCGGCGACGCGGCGCTCCAGCTCGGCGAGCTTGGCGGTGTCGCCGCCGAGCAGGTCGAGCATGTCCTGCGCGGTGCCGACCGGGCCCTTGATGCCGCGCAGCGGGTACCGCTCGAGGAGCTCCTCCAGGCGCCGGAACGCCACCAGCAGCTCGTCGGCGGCGGTGGCGAAGCGCTTGCCCAGGGTGGTGGCCTGCGCGGCGACGTTGTGCGAGCGACCGGCCATGACCAGCTCGGCGTTCTCGCCCGCGAGCTTGCCGAGGCGCGCGAGCACGGCGACCGTGCGGTCGCGGACGTGCTCCAGGCTGCGGCGGACCTGCAGCTGCTCGACGTTCTCGGTCAGGTCCCGGGAGGTCATGCCCTTGTGGATCTGCTCGTGACCGGCCAGCGCGTTGAACTCCTCGATCCGCGCCTTCACGTCGTGCCTGGTCACGCGCTCGCGCGCGGCGATGGAGTCGAGGTCGACCTGCTCCAGCACCCGCTCGTAGTCGGCCACGGCCTGCTCCGGGACCTCGATGCCGAGGTCGGCCTGGGCGCGCAGCACGGCCAGCCAGAGGCGCCGCTCGAGAACGATCTTGTGCTGCGGCGACCACAGCTCGACCAGCTCCGGAGAGGCATAACGACCGGCGAGAACATTGGGAATGCTGGGCTTCTCAGTCACGCGCCCAGGATACTTATGCCCTAGTCAGAGCCCCGAAGCCCAGGCCGGGGAGTCCGCGGGGACGAACTCCGGGGACGCCGGGACGAAGTCCGGGTACTTCTGGCCCGCGCCGGTGTTGAACAGGACGACCCGGTCGGACTCGGTGACCAAGCCGGTGTCGCGGAGGCGCCGCAGCGCGGCCAGGGTCGCCGCTCCTTCGGGTGCCGGGTAGATGCCCTCAGCGGCGGCGAGTTCGCGGGTGGCCTCGCGCATCTCGTCCTCGCTCACCGACACCGCCGTGCCGCCGGAATCGCGGACCGCGTCGAGGATCAGGTAGTCGCCGACGGCGACCGGGACCCGCAGGCCGCTGGCGTCGGTGGCGGCGTCCTCCCAGCGCGGCGCGTGCCGTTCTCCCCGGTCGTGGGCGCGGACGAGAGGCGCGCAGCCCTCGGCCTGGACGACGACCATGCGCGGGCGCTTCTCGCCGATCCAGCCGAGCTCGGTCATCTCGGCGAAGGCCTTCCACATGCCGACCAGCCCGGTGCCGCCGCCGGTCGGGTAGATCACCACGTCCGGCAGCTCCCAGCCGAGCTGTTCGGCCAGCTCGTAGCCCAGCGTCTTCTTGCCCTCCACCCGGTAGGGCTCCTTGAGGGTGGAGACGTCGAACCAGCCGCGCGCCTCCGAGGTGGTGCGCACCAGGCGTCCGGCGTCGTCGATCAGGCCGTCGACCAGCCACGTGTCGGCGCCCGAGACGACGGCCTCGACCTGGTTGATGCGCGGGCAGTCCTCGGGCATCACCACCCCGGCAGCGAGTCCGGCCCGCGCGGCGTAGGCGGCCAGCGCTCCTCCGGCGTTGCCGGCCGACGGCGCGGCGACGGCCTTCGCGCCCAGCTCGCGGGCCCGCGACACGGCGGCGGACATGCCGCGCGCCTTGAAGCTGCCGGTCGGGTTCTGCCCCTCGTCCTTGATCCGCACGTCGCCGAGGCCCAGCCGCGCCGACAGGCGGGGCGCGGGCAGCAGCGGGGTGAAGCCCTCGCCGAGGCTGACGACGTGGTCGGCGTCCCGGATCGGCAGCACCTCCCGGTACCGCCACATCGACGGCTCCCGCCCGAGCAGGTCCGACGGGCTCAGCGCGACCTTCGCCAGGTCGTAGCGCGGGTAGAGCACCTTGCCGCAGTCGGCGCACAACCGGTGCAGCTCGTCGGCGTCGCAGGTGCGGCCGCAGGCGGTGCACTCGAGGTGGGACAGGGTACTGCCGGTGGGGTTCGCCATGGGCGCATCCTGTCCCGCCGCACCCGCCCGGTCCAGACCGGCTCACCTGCTGGAAAATTCGGTCGCCGGGACTGTTGATCATCGCTAACGTCGGTGCTCGTGACCCGGAACGGCGCGGTGCGCTTCCTCGTCGACCTGCTCGCCCGGCGTCCCGGCCTGGTGTCGCTGGCCGCCGTGTCCGGAGCGCTGTGGATGCTGCCGACGGCGGTGCTGCCGCTCATCGTCGGCCGCGCCGTCGACGAGGGCATCAGAGCCGGTGACACCGGCGCCCTGCTGCGCTGGGCGCTGGTCGTGCTGCTGCTCGGCCTGGTGCAGATGCTGGCCGCCACCGCGGTGAACTGGGCCTCGCACACGCTGTGGATCCACGGCACCGCCGACGCCCAGCGGTTCGTGCTGGAGCAGGTGATCCGGCTCGGCGGCGCGCTGCCGCGCGAGGTCAAGGCCGGTGAGGTCGTCACGATGGGCGCCTCGGACGTGTTCAAGATCGGCGAGCTGTTCGAGAACCTGGGCCGCGCGGTCGGCTCCCTGCTGGCGTTCGCCGGCGGGAGCGCGCTGGTGCTGTGGATCTCGCCGCCGCTGGGCCTGGTGGTGCTGATCGGCGTGCCGCTGGCGGTGCTCGGCATCGGCCCGCTGCTGGGCCCGCTGCAACGCCGCGAGCAGGTGCAGCGCGATGAGCTGGGAGAACTCGGGGCGCAGGCCGCCGACATCGTCTCCGGGCTGCGGATCCTGCGCGGCATCGGCGGCGAGCGGCGGTTCTTCGCGCGCTTCGCCGAGACCGGCCAGCGGGTCCGCCGGGCGGGCGTGGCCACCGGTCGGGTCGACGCGTGGCTGGGCGGCGCCGAGGTGCTGCTGCCCGGCCTGGTCACGGTGCTGGTGACCTGGCTGGGAGCCCGGATGGCGCTGGCCGGGTCGATCACCGTCGGCGAGCTGGTGACCTTCTACGGGGTCTCGGCGTTCCTGGTGATCCCGGTGCGCACCGCCACCGAGACCGCCTACGCGTTCGCCGCCGCGCGCATCGCCGCCGGGCGCGCCACCGCGCTGGCCCGCGTCGAGGTCGATCCCGCGCCCCCGGCTCGTCCGGTGCCGCTGCCGGAGGGCCCGCTGGGCCTGGTCGACGAGGAGGTCGAGGTCCCGGCGGGGCAGCTGGTGGTGATCGACGCCGGGGATCGCGGCGAGGCCGTGGCCGAGCGGCTCGCCGGATCGGCGGTCGCGGGAGGGGTCCGGTTGGCCGACGTCGACCCGGACGAGCGGCACCGCCGCGTGCTGCTCGCCCACAACCAGGACCTGCTGTTCGCCGGGGACGTGCGGGACGGGATCGCGCTGGGCGAGCGGGTCGGCTTCGACACCGCGATCCGCGCGGCCGACGCCTCCGACGTGCTCGCCGCGCTGCCGCCCGACGGCCTGCTCGACGAGCGCGCCCGGCTGCTCTCCGGCGGCCAGCGGCAGCGGTTGCTGCTGGCCAGGGCGTTGAGCGCGGACGCCGACGTGCTGGTCCTCGACGACCCGACCTCGGCGGTCGACGCGCACACCGAGTCCCGCATCGCCGAGCGCGTCCGCGCCCTGCGGGCCGGGCGCACCACCGTCGTGCTCAGCCAGAGCCCGCTGTGGTCGGCGGTCGCCGACCGGCACCTGGTCCTGGCGGACCAGTGATCTTGGGAGAACCGTGAAGCTGCCGCTCGCCGATGCCGCCGCGCTGCGCCGCCACCTGCGCGAGACCGTCCGCGCCCACCGCGGCCGGTTCCTGATCACCACCGCGCTGTACGTGCTGGCCACCTCGGTCGGCCTGCTCGGACCGCAGCTGCTGGGCGTGCTCGTCGACTCCGTGCAGGCCGGGACCGCCGTGCTCCGCATCGACCTGCTGGCCGGGGCGTTCCTGCTGGTCCTGATCGTGCAGGCGCTGCTGGCCAGGGCCGCGCGGCTGCGGGCGATGCTGCTCGGCGAGCAGCTGCTCGCCGAAGCCCGGGAGGACGTCGTCGAGCACGCCCTGGCGCTGCCGCTGGGGACCGTGGAGGCCGCGGGCACCGGTGACCTGCTCAGCCGGGCCACCACCGACGTCGACCGGCTCGACTTCACCATCCGCAACGCCCTGCCGCAGATCTCGGCGGCGCTGATCGCCATCGCGCTCACCACGGCCGCGATGGTGCTGTCCGCGCCCCTGCTGGCCTGCGGGATGCTCGTCGCCGTGCCGCTGCTGGTGCTGAGCACCCGCTGGTACTACCCGCGCTCGCTGCCGGTGGTGCAGGAGGCCATGGAGCGCTGGTCGGACGTGCAGGCCGGCACGCACGAGTCGGTGGAGGGCGCCCGCACGATCGCCGCGCTGCGGCTCGGCGGGCGGCGGACCGCGCGCAACGAGCGCGTGCTGGGCGCGGCCGTGGCCGCCGAGAAGCGGCACCGGTCGCTGCTGACGGTGTGGCTGCCGTGCCTGGAGCTGTCCTACGTGCTGCCGGTGGCCGCGATCCTGCTGATCGGCGGCTGGGCGCACGCCACCGGCGCGGCCGAGCTGGGCACGATCGTCGCGGTCGTGCTCTACGCCCAGTCCCTGTCGGCGCCGCTGGACGAGCTGTTCATGTGGCTGGAGGAGCTGCAGGTCGGCGGCACCGCGCTGCAGCGGATCCGCGGTGTCTCGCAGGTCCCGGTGGACCGGCCGCGCGACCCGGCGACGCGGTCCGACGGCCGCGACCTGGTGGTGCGCGACCTGCGGTTCTCCTACCGGCCGGAGCGCGAGGTGCTGCACGGCATCGACCTGGTCGTGCCCGCCGGGCAGCGGCTGGCGATCGTGGGCCCGTCCGGCGCGGGCAAGTCCACGCTGGGCCGGTTGATCGCCGGGACGGGGCGCCCCGACTCGGGGTCGGTGGCCTTCGGCGGCACCGAGGTCTCGGCGCTGCCCACCGAGGCGCTGCGCCGCGAGGTGGTGCTGCTGACCCAGGAGCAGCACGTCTTCGCCTGCTCGCTGCGCGACAACCTCGCGCTGCTGGACCGGGACACCGGCGACGCGGAGCTGCTCGACGCGCTCGCCGCCGTCGGCCTGCGCGACTGGGTGCGCGGCCTCGACGACGGGCTGGACACGCGGCTCGGCGCCGGTGGGCTCGCGGTGCCCGCGGCCCGCGCGCAGCAGCTCGCGCTGGCCCGGGTGCTACTCGCCGACCCGCACACCGTGGTGCTCGACGAGGCGACGTCGCTGCTGGACAACACCACCTCGCGGGACCTCGAGCGCGCCCTGGCCGGACTGCTGGCGGGCCGCACGGTCATCGCCATCGCGCACCGGCTGCACACCGCGCGCTCGGCCGAGCGGATCGCGGTGCTGGACGAGGGCCGGATCGTGGAGCTGGGCGATCACGACGAGCTGATCGCGGCGGGTGGTTCGTACGCGGAGTTGTACCGGGCGGCGCAGATCTGACGAGTGGCCGAAGAGGACGGATCGATCTTGAAAGCCGAGGTCAATCGCTCATTCGGCGAATTCGCCTTTTGCGCTCGATCAGGTGTGGGATTCTGGACTGATGCAGCGGCGCCACCCTATCGTTGGCCCGAGCATTCGCGGCTTGTGCACAGGAACGGGAGCGGATGAACAACAACGGGTTCGCCGAGGATCGGCAGGACGTGTTCTGGATAGTCGGCACTGGTCAGACCCTTCGCCACGCGACGACGATGAGGCCCGGAGCGGTATATTCCGGCCAGGTTATTCCAGCTCTGTGCGCGCACGAAGTCAAAATCCCGCAACCCACTCCGCTGGGGCGAGAACCGCAGACGAAGAATATCGCCGAGAAATGTCTTGAGTGCGAACGATTGGCCACCAACGGGAATTACGCGGAAATCACCTGGGACTTCTGATGTGAAAATGCGCGCGCGGTTCGCACGGCGACCGGTTCAGCGTTCTTGCACGCGCCTCAGGACAGCTGAGCGCGCAGCATCCGGCGCGCGGCCCCGCGCGGATCCGGGTCCGATTCGATGAGCGCGTTGACCACCGCGCCGTCCACCAGCGCGACCACCTCGGTGAGCCGCTCCGCCCCGACCTCCATGTCGCTGCGGCGGAAGATCTCCGCGAGGAGCTGCTGCAGCTCGGCGGCCATCTCCCGCATCAGCGGCGTGAGGTAGGGGCGGCGCGGCGAGCCCACCAGGCGCTCGTAGCGCAGCAGCACCGGCTCGACCCCGCCGTCCCGGGAGTCGACGCCGAGCAGCAGGTCCAGCAGCAGCTCGATGACGGTGTCGGTGCTGCGCGGCTGCGCGGACAGGTCGGCCAGCCGGGCGTGCCCGGCGGCCAGCTCCTCCCGGCCGTTGTGCTCGACCGCCGCGGTGATCAAGTCTTCCAGCGACGAGAAGTAGTAGGTCGTCGAGGCCAGCGGAAGCCCGGCGCGCTCGGCCACGGCCCGGTGCCGGACCGCGTCGAACCCGCCCTCGACGAGCAGCTGCGCCGCAGCCGCCACCAACGCCTGCCGCCGCCGCTCGCCCTTGGGTGTGCTGGCCGCTGTCATGACACGCGATCCTAAGCCGTGTCCGAGTTGTCCCGTTGGCTGCGGCCGTCGCGGGCGCGCAGCACGCCGTCGACCAGCTAGAACCGGGCCGCGAGATCACCCGCGACGTGCGCCAGCCTGGTGCCGAACGGCGCCGCCGGCGACCCCTGCTCGGGCTCGCTGACCACCACCACGAGCTTGCCGCTGCGCGCCTTGCGCACCGACTGCTGAGCCCCGTCGGGACGCCGCACGTCGCCCGGCGTCGACTGGCCCGCCTGCGCGGTGCCCGCCGGGCTGACCAGCACCGTCACCCGGCCCGCCGCGGGGCCGTCGCGCAGCGGGAACGCCGCCGCCTTGGCACCGGTCGGGCACGACAGCACCGGGGTCGGCCGGGTGCCGCCCGCCTCGGGCAGCGTCGCCTCGACGGCCGCGACCACGCTCGGGTCGGGCCGGCAGCCCCCCGAACGCGGCGTGATCCCGTCCGACTCGATCTGCGGCACCGGGGCCGGCGCCGCCGTCAGCGGTGCCACCGGCGGTGGGCTCGCCACGGTGTCCGTCGACGACGAGAACCAGCCGGAACCCACGCCGATCCCGCCGACCAGCACGGCGGCGGCCACCGCCGTGCCGCCGACGGTGGCGGTCATCCGGCGCCGGGCCGTGATCCGGCGCGACGCGCTCGCGACGTCACCTTCGTCGAACGACGCCGGCGGAACGGTTCGCACCGAGTCACGGAAAAGCTCTTCGAGCTTGCGCTCGTCCAACCCGCACCCCCTTCACGCGGACCTCAGATCCCCGAGCTCGTCTCCCAGCGCCTCCCGCAACGTCGCCAATCCCCGGGCGCACTGACTCTTCACGGTTCCTTCGCTGCAGCGCATGACCGCCGCGACGCCTGCCACGTCCAGCCCCTCCAGGAAGCGCAGGACCAGCACGGCGCGCTGCTTCGGCGGCACCTGGCGCAGCCCGGCTATCAGGGTCTGCCTGGTGGACACCGAGTCGTCCACGTCCGGGTCGTCGACCGGACTGTCGGGCAGAGTCTCGGCGGCCCTCTCCCGTCGCCAGGGCCGCCGCGACTCGTCGATCACCGCGCGGGTGAGGGTCCGGCGCACGTAGGCGTCGAGCGCGCCCTTGTCCCGGACCTTCCGCCAGTGACGGTGCAGGGCGATGAACGCGGTCTGGGCGAGATCGTCCGCGCGGTGCCAATCACCGCACATCATGTACGCCATGCGACGCACCGCCTCCCGCCGAGCCACGAAGTACTCCGCGAACTCCTGCTCCTCGCGCTGGTCCACGCGGAACTCTCCGCTCGTTCGTTGCCTGCACTGCTATGACGGGATCGCGCGCCCCGGCCGTTGCACGCCCGCGGGGACGGATCCACCTGTGATTGATACCGCAGCGGTGAATTCACGTCTCACAGGGCCATTGCCCCGACCCCCCGCAGGTGTGATGTGATCGGTTCGTGACCACTCCGGCGCCCATCGACCTCCGCTCCGACACGGTGACTCGTCCCGACGAGCAGATGCTGGCCGCGATGGCCGCCGCCGACGTCGGCGATGACGTACTCGACCACGATCCCACCATGCGCGCCCTGGAGGAACGGGTGGCCCAGCTGCTGGGCACCTCGTCCGCGCTGTGGGTGCCCAGCGGGACGATGGGCAACCTGATCGCGCTTATGCTGCACCTCAAGCGCGGCGACCGGTTCCTGGCGCCGCGCGGTGCGCACGTGCTCAACCACGAACTCGGCTCGGCCGCCTGGCTCGCCGGAGGGATGCCGGACCCGCTGGACTGGGACGCCGGACCGGGCAGGCCGACCGCCGAAGCGGTGCGCGCCCAGGCCAACCTGACGATGGCCTACGACGCCCTGCACACCACGCTGCTGTGCCTGGAGAACACCCACAACGGCGCGGGCGGCGCGGTCGTCCCGCCGCACGAGCACGCCCGGCTCGCGGCCGCGGCGAAGGAGCTCGGGCTCAAGGTGCACCTCGACGGCGCGCGGCTGTGGAACGCCTCGGTGGCGCTCGGCGTGCCGCCGGCGGCCCTGACGGTGGGCGTGGACAGCGTGCAGGTGTGCCTGAGCAAGGGACTCGGCGCCCCGGTCGGCTCGGTGCTGGCCGGTGAGGCGGAGTTCATCAAGGCCGGTCGGCGGGTCCGCAAGATGCTCGGCGGCGGCGTCCGGCAGGGCGGCGTGCTGGCGGCGGCCGGGCTGATCGCGCTGGACCGGATCGACGCGCTGGGGGACGATCACGACAACGCCCGGATCCTCGCCGACGGCCTCGTCGAGCAGGGCTGGCAGGTCACGGCCCCGCAGACGAACATGCTGCTGGCGGCGGTCCCGGACGTGCAGTTGACGTTGCAGCGCCTGCGCGCGGTGGGTGTGCTGGCGGTGCCGATGAACGGCCAGGTCCGCTTCGTCACGCACCGGAACGTGTCGAAGTCGGACGTGGAAGAGGCGTTGCGCCGGATCGCCGAAGCCGGGGTCTGACCGGACCGGATCGGGCGCCCGATGCGTGGAGGTGGCCGGTGCTGCGGTGGATCGTGTTCGACTACGGCGAGGTGATCAGCCGCCGCATCACGGCGCTGCCCGAGCTCGCGGCGCTGCTGGACGCCGACCCGGAGACCTTCGAGCGGGCCTACTGGGCCGAGCGCCGCGCCTACGACGCGGGCTGCACCGACGCCGACTACTGGCGGGCGGTGGCCGCGCGCCTGGACCGCGACCTCGACGACTCCCTGATCCAGCGGCTGACCAGCGTCGACGTGGACGGCTGGATGTCGACCGATCCGGAGGCGCTGGCGCTGCTGGAGGACCTGCACCGGCGCGGCGTGCGCCTGGCGCTGCTGTCCAACGCCTCGACGACGTTCGGCCGCGCCGCCGAGAGCAAGCCGTGGGCCCGGTACTTCGAGCACCTGCTGTTCTCCGGTGACCTGCGGGTCGTCAAACCCGACGCGGAGATCTGGCGGGTCCTGCTCGACACCCTCGACGCGCGCCCCGAGGAATGCCTGTTCTTCGACGACCGCGAGGACAACATCGCAGGCGCCCGCCGGGCCGGCCTGCACGCCGAGCTCTGGACCTCAGCGGCCCGCGCCCGAGACCTCCTCCAGGACCAGCTCGCCGCCTAGGGCTTGATCTGCTTCTTGTCCTTGGACCAGCCGATGGCCGCCGTGGCTAGGAACAGGACGCCGCCGATGACGGCGAGCCAGAACAGGCCCTTGATCAGGAACCCGGCCACGGACATCACCAGCCACAGGGCCAGCAGTCCGCCGAGGATCTTCCACCACATCGCGACCACCTCTCGCCGGGACCTTCCCGCAGTCCCAGCCTGCCAGACAGAACGCCCGAAACGGCAGGTCGCGAGACCCGGACCCGGGAAACATCAGGGTCTCCTCGGGGTTGCCGGTGGACAGTTCTAGCCAGAACCGCCCGGGGTCAGAGCACTGAAATCCCGGGTGATTCTGGCTAAAACCGTCAGAGCCAGGCGCCGAGGCGGTCGACGGCCTCGGTGATCTCCCGGGGGTCGCCCGCGAAGGAGAGGCGCAGGTAGTGGTGGCCGCGGTCCGGGTCGAAGTCCACGCCCGGCACGAGCGCGACCCCGGTGTCGTCGAGGAGGCGGCGGCAGAACGACGCGGCGTCGTCGGTGTGGTCGCTGATGTCCGCCCACGCGTAGAACGCGCCGTCGGCCGGGGCGACGTCGGTGATGCCCGCCTTCGCCAGCCCGTCGAGCAGCAGCGCGCGGTTCTCCCGGTAGCGCGCCACGTGCGCCTCGACCTCGTCGTAGGCCTCCGGGCTGAACGCCGCGACGGCCGCCTGCTGCGACAGCGCGGGCGGGCACAGGGTGAAGTTGCCGGTCAGCGAGTCGACGGCGCGCAGCAGCCGCGGCGGCACCAGCATCCAGCCGAGCCGCCAGCCGGTCATCGACCAGAACTTGGAGAAGCTGTTCACCACGATCGCCTCGGCGGAGAACTCGCGCGCCGTGTGCAGCGGTTCGCCGTAGCTCAGCCCGTGGTAGATCTCGTCGCTGATCAGCTGCACCCCGCGGGCGTCGCACCAGCCGGCCAGCTCGGCGAGCTCGTCGCGGGAGAGGACCGTGCCCGTCGGGTTGTTGGGGCTGGCCACGATGAGCCCGCGCACCGGCTCGTCGAGGGCCTCCAGCATCGCCACCGTCGGCTGGAACCGGGTGGAGGCGTCGCAGGGCAGCTCCACGACCTCGCAGCCCAGCGCGGACAGGATGTTGCGGTAGGCGGGGTAGCCGGGGCTGGCCAGCGCGACCCGGTCGCCGGCGTCGAACGCGCTGAGGAACGCCAGCAGGAACGCGCCCGAGGCGCCCGTGGTGACCACGACCTCGTCGACCGGCACCGAGCGGCCGTAGGCCTTCTCGTAGTGCCCGGCGATGGCCTCCCGCAGCTCCAGGACGCCCAGCTGCTCGGTGTAGCCGAGGGCGTCGCCCTCCAGCGCGCGGGCGGCGGCCTCCCGCACGGCCTTCGGCGCGGGCGTCGAGGGCTGCCCGGCGGCCAGGGACACGACGTCACCGAGCTCCCGCTGCCGCTTCGCAGCGGCGGACAGGACCTCCATGACCTGGAACGGAGCCACATCGGCTCGCGCCGCGACGGCGAGCGCGGGGTGCTGACCACTCATGGCTGCAAGCCTGCCAGGGCGAACGCGTCAGGTCAGGCGCGGGGGACGGTGATCTCGCCGTCGGCGGCGCGGCGGGCGATGTCGGTGCGCCAGTGCGCGCCCGGCAGGTGAACCCGCTCGACCCGCTTGTAGACCTCGTCGCGAGCGGCCGCCAGGTCGGCGCCGGTGGCCACCACCGACAGGACGCGCCCGCCCGAGGACAGCACCGCGCCGTCCTCGCGGCGGCGGGTGCCCGAGTGCAGCACGCCCTGGATGTCGGCGCCCTGGATGACGTCGTCGACGCGCGGGCGGCCCGGGTAGCCCTCGGCCGCCAGCACGACCGTCACCGCCGAACCCGCTTCCCACTCCAGCGGCGGCTGGTCGGCGAGCTCGCCGTTGGCGACGGCGTGGAACAGCTGCGCCAGCGGGGTGTGCAGCAGGGCCAGCACGGCCTGGGTCTCGGGGTCGCCGAAGCGACAGTTGAACTCGATGACCTGCGGGCCGTTCGAGGTCAGCGCCAAGCCCGCGTACAGCAGGCCGGAGAACGGGGTGCCGCGGCGGTCCAGCTCGTCGACGGTGGGCTGCACGATCGTGCGCACCACCTCGTCGACCAGGCCGTCCGGGGCCCACGGCAGCGGCGCGTAGGCGCCCATGCCGCCGGTGTTGGGCCCGGCGTCCTCGTCGCCGACGCGCTTGAAGTCCTGCGCGGGCAGCAGCGGCACCACGGTGGTGCCGTCCACAAGGCAGAACAGCGAGGCCTCCGGGCCGTCGAGGAACGACTCCAGCAGCACCGGGTGGCCGCCGTCGAGCAGCTTCATGGCGTGCGCGCGGGCCGCGTCGAAGTCGCTGGTGACCAGCACGCCCTTGCCCGCGGCCAGACCGTCGTCCTTGACCACCCAGGTGGGGCCGAAACCGGCCAGCGCCGCGTCGAGCTTGGCGGGGTTGTCCACGATCTCGCTGCGCGCCGTGGGCACGCCCGCCGACACCATGACGTCCTTAGCGAAGGCCTTGGAGCCCTCGATGCGGGCCGCGGCCTTGGACGGGCCGAAGCACGGGATGCCCGCCGCGCGGACCGCGTCGGAGGCGCCCGCGACCAGCGGGGTCTCCGGTCCGAACACGACCAGGTCCGCCTTCCAGCGGGTGGCCAGCGCGGCCACCTCGTCGGGCTTGGCGACGTCGACGCCGTAGGACTCGGCGAGCGCGGCGGTACCGGCGTTGCCGGGCGCGCAGGCGAGTGCCGTCACGGAGGGGTCACGGGAGAGGGACAACACGATCGCGTGCTCCCGGCCGCCACCGCCGATCACGAGGATTCGCACGAAACGCAGCGTAGAGCGTGCGGTGGGCCACGTGGCCGCTGCCCCCGGGAAGTGTTGCGTCCGGATGGCGCATCGCAGGTCGCGCTGCCGTCGGTCCGTCGGGCCGCGTTCACCCTCCGGTCGGCCGCCGGTCGCACAGGTGTGCACCGGGCGTCGGTTGCGGGGAGTTGGGTGGGCCCGCCACAGTCGCAGCGAGGAGTGCACATGACGATTCGGGGACGGTTGATCGCGTTGTCCGTCGCGGGAGCGGCCGCACTGGGGGTGATCGCCGCCGGACCGGCCACCGCCGCCGAGCCGACGCCGGGCGCCGAGCAGATCGAGGTGTTCGGCCACCGCGGCGCCTCCGGCTACCGGCCGGAGCACACGCTGGCCTCCTACGAGCTGGCCGCCCGGATGGGCGCCGACTTCATCGAACCGGACCTGGTGCCCACCAAGGACGGCGTGCTGGTCGCCCGGCACGAGCCGGAGATCGGCGGCACCACCGACGTCGCCGAGCACCCGGAGTTCGCCTCCCGCAAGACCACCAAGGTCATCGACGGCACCGAGATGACCGGCTGGTTCACCGAGGACTTCACGCTCGCGGAGCTCAAGACGCTGCGCGCGAAGGAGCGCATCCCGGAGGTCCGGCAGCACAACACGGTCTACGACGGGCTCTACGAGGTGCCGACGCTGCAGGAGGTGCTGGACCTGCGCGCCCGGCTGTCGAAGGAGCTCGGCCGGAACATCGGCGTGGCCCCGGAGACCAAGCACCCCAGCTACTTCCGCGCGATCGGCCTGCCGGTCGAGCCGGGTCTGGTCGAGGCGCTCAACGCCAACGGCCTCAACGAGCGGGACTCGAAGGTCGTCGTGCAGTCCTTCGAGGTCGGCAACCTCAAGCGGCTGCGCGACGAGCTGCGGGTGCGGCTGGTCCAGCTGATCAGCAACACCGGCGCCCCGCAGGACTTCATCGAGGCGGGCGACCCGCGCACCTACGCCGACATGGTCACGCCGGAGGGGCTGAAGGAGATCGCGACCTACGCCGACGTCATCGGCCCCGACACCAAGGTGATCCTGCCGGTCGACGACACCGGCCACCTCACCGAGCCGACGACGGTCGTCGCCGACGCCCACGCCGCCGGCCTCCAGGTCGTCCCCTACACGGTCCGCGCCGAGAACACCTTCCTGCCCGCGGACTTCCAGTCCTCCGCCGACCCGGTCCAGTGGGGCGACGTCCTCGGCTACTTCCACGCCCTCTACGCCCAGAAGATCG
This sequence comes from Saccharopolyspora flava, assembly GCF_900116135.1. Taxonomy (GTDB): domain Bacteria; phylum Actinomycetota; class Actinomycetes; order Mycobacteriales; family Pseudonocardiaceae; genus Saccharopolyspora; species Saccharopolyspora flava. Next base: position 287,846 of record NZ_FOZX01000006.1, on the reverse strand, counting down.
ACGGCATCTTCAGCGACATGCCCGACCTCGCCCTCACCGCCCGCGACCAGCACTGACTCGCCCACCGGTCAAAAACCGCGGTATTCGCCCCGTCGAAAACCGCGGTTTTTGACCGGTCGAAAACCGCGGTATTCGACTTGAGGTGTGGGTGGGGTGAACGTGAGGTCCCCTTTCGGGGTGGGGGTTTCGTCGGTTCGGGTGATCGTGGTGGTGCGCGCCTAGGGTGTCCATCGTGGACGGAGGTGTGCGGTGGTTCAGCTGATCCTGGTGCTGATCGGGGCGCTGCTGGTGACGGCGGTGGCGCGGAAGCGGGAGATCGCCGCACCGCTGCTGCTGGTGGCGATCGGGATGGCCGTGTCCCTGGTCCCCGAGCTCGACCCGCTGCACATCGACCCGGAACTGCTGCTCACCGTGGTCCTGCCGCCGCTGCTGTACGCGGCCGCGCTGGAGAGCTCGTTCACCAACTTCCGGGCGCGGATCCGCCCGATCGTGCACCACGGCGTGCTGCAGGTGATCGCCACGTCGTTCGTGCTCGGCTGGATCGCGTTCCTGCTCATCCCGGATCTGCCGCTGGCATCGGCGATCGTGCTGGGCGCGGTGATCGCCCCGCCGGACGCGGTGACGGCCGCCGCGATCGGCCGCCAGCTGAAGCTGCCGCGCGGCGTGATGACCGTGCTCGGCGGCGAGAGCCTGATCAACGACGCGGCAGCGCTGACGATCTACCGGATGGCGATCACGGCCGCCGTCGGCACGACCCCGACGCTGGCCCAGGGCCTGTGGGTGTTCGCGCTCGCGGTGGTCGTCGGCGTCGTGCTCGGGCTGGGTTTCGGGATGCTCGCACAGCTGGCCCGGCAGCACGTGCCCGACGTGCAGGTGGCGACGCTGCTGGGCGTGCTGGTGCCGTTCATCGCCTACCTGACCGCTGAGGAGCTGGGCGGCTCCGGCGTGCTCGCGGTCGTCACCGCCGGGCTGTACGTGGGCCACAACCTGCCGCGGGCGCGCGCCGCCGGGCGGCTGCAGGAGCACACCGTGTGGGGCGCGATCAACCTGCTGCTGGAGAGCCTGGTGTTCGCCTACATCGGCCTGCAGCTGAAGTCGGTGATCGGCGACGTGGTGGAGTCCGGCCGGCCGATGGGCGGGATCGTGGTCGCGACGCTGCTGATCCTGGCCGCGGCGATGGCGTTCCGGGTGCTGTGGATGTTCGCCTCGAACTACCTGCCCGGCGTGTCGCACCTGATCATGAGCGGCCGCAGGCGCGGTGGCCGGTGGCGGCGGACCGCGGTGCTGTCCTGGGCGGGGATGCGCGGCGTGGTGACGCTGGCGGCGGCGGGCGCGATCCCGTTCACCACCGACAGCGGCGCCCCGCTGCCCGGCCGCGAGGTGATCCAGTTCGTCGCGGCGGTGGTCGTGGTCGGGACGATCCTGCTGCAGGGCACCACGCTGCCCCCGCTGATCCGCGGACTGGGTGTCACCGATCCGGAGGAGGAGCGGCTCGACGACCAGGCCGAGGCCGAGGCCCGCAGGATCGCCACGAACGCGGCCCTGGCCTACCTGGACGACCTCACGCCCGCCGAGGCTCGGTGCGAGCGCTCCGCGCTGAACCGGATGGTCGCCCGCGTCCGCGACATGGTCGAGCACCAGGGCATGGCCGCCGCCGAGCAGGTCGGGCGCACCCCGGCGGAGCGCGCCGACACCTCCACCCGGACGTTCTCCGAGCTGCGCCGCACGATCATCGACGTGCAGCGCTCGGCGATCGCGGACGAACGCGACGCGGGCAACCTCGACGACGAGGTGCTGCGCCGCGTCCTCCGCGAGCTCGACCTTCAGGAAGCGGCGGTCGAGAGCTCCTGGCGGAACCGCTGACGCTCGGTTCCCGAGAGGGCGCAGTTTTCATGAAAACTTCCCTCCCTCCGTCGAGAACCGAGGGATCCGACGTCCCGTGGGTGGTGGGGAAGTTTTCATGAAAACTTCCCCACCACCGAAAGGGTCAGGCCATGGTGTGACGCACGATGGTCTGGTCGCGGCCGGGGCCGACGCCGATCGCCGAGACGCGGGCCCCGGAGAGCTCCTCGATGCGCTCGATGTAGGCGCGGGCGTTGGCCGGCAGGTCCTCGAAGGTGCGGCAGTCGCTGAGGTCCTCCCACCAGCCCGGCATCTCCTCGTACACCGGAACCGCGTGGTGCACGCCGGTCTGGGTCATCGGCATGTCCTCGACCCGCTCGCCGTCAACGTCGTAGGCGACGCAGATCGGGATGGTCTCCAGGCCGGAGAGCACGTCGAGCTTGGTCAGGAAGTAGTCGGTGATGCCGTTGACGCGGGTCGCGTAGCGGGCGATCACCGCGTCGAACCAGCCGGTGCGCCGCGAGCGGCCGGTGGTGACGCCGAACTCGCCGCCCTGCTTGCGCAGGTTCTCGCCGGCCTCGTCGGTCAGCTCGGTCGGGAACGGGCCCGCGCCGACGCGCGTGGTGTAGGCCTTGAGGATGCCGATCACAGCGCTGATCTTGGTCGGGCCGACGCCGGACCCGGCCGAAGCACCGCCGGAGGTCGGGTTCGACGAGGTCACGAACGGGTAGGTGCCGTGGTCGACGTCGAGCAGGGTGCCCTGCGAGCCCTCCAGCAGCACCGTCTCGCCGCGCTCCAGCGCCTGGTTGATCTTCAGCTTGGTGTCGGCGATGCGGCCGGCGAACTTCTCCGCCTGCTCCAGCACCGTGTCGACGACCTCCTCGGCGTCGATCGCCCGCCGGTTGTAGACCTTGACCAGGATCTGGTTCTTGATGTCGAGGGCGGCCTCGACCTTCTGGCGCAGGATCTTCTCGTCGAGCAGGTCCTGCATCCGCACGCCGACCCGGGCGATCTTGTCCTGGTAGCAGGGGCCGATGCCGCGGCCGGTGGTGCCGATCTGCTTCTTGCCCAGGTACCGCTCGGTGACGCGGTCGATGGCCACGTGGTACGGCATGATCAGGTGCGCGTCGGCGGACAGCAGCAGCCGCGAGGTGTCGACGCCGCGCTCCTCCAGCCCGGCGAGCTCCTCCAGCAGGACTCCCGGGTCGACGACGACGCCGTTGCCGATCACGTTCGTCACGCCGGGGGTGAGGATCCCCGACGGGATGAGGTGCAGCGCGAAGTCCTGCCCGTCCGGGAGCACGACGGTGTGTCCCGCGTTGTTGCCGCCCTGGTAACGCACGACCCACTGCGCCTGCTCGCCGAGCAGGTCGGTCGCCTTACCCTTGCCTTCGTCGCCCCACTGGGCGCCGATCAGCACGATCGCCGGCATGTGAAACTCCAACCTGGACTGGGTGGTCGCCAGCGTGACCGCACGCTTCGCCCGCTCCCACCACGGGGTATGCCGGTCGATCAGGGTAAACCAGGAGCGAATCGTGAGTACCACCGCATTGTCCTGCGGAAACGCAGGTGGCGCAGCGCATCCGTCCGGTGACGGTGTGCGATGGCACGAGGTTTCGGCCGCGCCGGGCCGCAACGAGGTCGATCCGCTGCTGGCAGAAGCCACCGATCGAGTGGTGGTGCGCGGCACGGACATGGATCTGGCGGCGGTGGTGCTGCGGCTGCTGCGCAAGGAGCGGCTGACCGGGCTGACCGTGGGATACGTCCCGGTCGCCGACTCGCCGGTGGCGCGGCTGTGGGGGCTGACCGTCGGCGACGTCGAGCGGGCGCTGACCGCCACCGCGCGCCCGGTACCGCTGATCCGGGACGACTCGGGCGGGATCCTGCTGGGCGAGGGCGCGATCGCGCCGATCACCGGACAGGCCTACTGCGACGACGAGCAGGTCCTCAACGGGCCCGCGCAGAGCCTCGTGGTCTCGCCGGACCCGGACGCCGAACCGCTGCCGGACCCGACGGCCGATCCGCTGAACCACACGATCGATCCCCCGATGGACGGCCTGCGGGTCACCGTCGTCCGGCGCGGACTGCTGCGCCGCAAGGAGCAGGTGGCGCGCGGCCGCGCGTTCCAGGCCTCGTTCCGCCCGGCGACCGTGCGGCACGACGGCACCGATCATCCGCGGCCGATGGAGAAGTGGGTCTGGTACCGGCACACCGAGGACCTGAACCTGGCTCGCTGATCACCGGGTGTGTGGAATTCACATTTCCTTCGCTCGATCGGTGGCGACTTCACGCCATGTCACCTCTCGGTCACTCCGCGGCATTGAATCGTCCACCCACGTGGGCAATCGTCATCCCCGAGCAGGCGATGCACGCCCACCGCGGAGGAAGCCATGACACGTTCGTTGCGCACCACCCTCGCCGCGCTGCCGCTGGCCGGACTGATCGGGCTCGGGCTCGCGGTGCCGGCCGGCGCCGAGCCGCCCGGCATCCCGGACCCGGCCACCGCCCAGACCCAGCTCGGCGAGCTGACCGTCGCGCCCGAGGGCTCGATGGACGGCTACGACCGGGACAAGTTCCCGCACTGGAACGAGGGATCCGACGGCTGCAGCACCCGCGAGTCGGTGCTCAAGCGCGACGGTGACGACGTCGAGGTCGGCTCCGACTGCTACCCGACCTCGGGCAGCTGGCTGAGCCCCTACGACGGCGAGACCTGGACCCAGCCGTCCGACCTGGACATCGACCACGTGGTGCCGCTGGCCGCCGCGTGGCGTTCCGGCGCGGCGCAGTGGACGCAGGAGCAGCGCCAGGCCTTCGCCAACGACCTGGAGGGACCGCAGCTCATCGCGGTCACCGACAACGTCAACCAGGAGAAGGGCGACCAGACCCCGGACGCCTGGATGCCGCCGTCGACCGACTACCACTGCACCTACGCCTCGATGTGGATCGGCAGCAAGCACAAGTACCAGCTGACCGTCACCGAAGCCGAGAAGGGCGCGCTGCAGACCGCCCTGGACGGCTGCTGATCGGATTCACCGGAGAAACGGGCACCTCCCGGGCGTGGAGGTGCCCGTTTCCCGTTGTCGGAGAGGCATACTGCGCGCATGGCTGAGTTGCGCACGACGGTGACCGCGCCTCCGGGCGGGGTGATGACCGACGAGGTCGGCGTGATCACCGGCGACCTGGAACTGGCGACGGCCTGCGAGGACGGGGCCGTGACGGTGTGGATCCGCTACGACGGCGCGGAGGAGTGGTACCGCCTCTCCGCCGCCGACTGCCACCTGCACGACCAGCGAGATCACCAGCCGCTGCACGACTGCCTCGCAGCGGTGCTGAACCGGCCCTAGTCCTCCTCCGGGTGCAGAGGCGGTAGAGCCGCTGAGGCTTCGCTTCGGGTGAGGCCGGAGGCCTGGAGCAGGTCGACCGCGATGGAGCGGACCTGCAGGACCACGACCTGCATCGAGAAGTCGCCCTCGCCCAGCAGTTCCACCGTGGACTTCCTCGCGACCGAGCGGGCGGCTTCCCTGGCCTGCAGCGGGTCCTTGCCGCTGGCCAGCTCGTCGCGCAGCAGCACCACGGTGCCGGCGAGCTCTTCGAGCATTCCCGGCAGCGGGCGCGGTACGGGTTCTCCGTCGCGCAGCGCGGCCAGCGCGCGGCGGGCCAGGACGCGGGTGTTGCGCAGGGCGCGGTCGACGGGTGTGGCCGCGGTTTCGTAGCGCTCGAGGTCACCGCGCCTGCGCCAGCGGATCGGCGCGAACCGGGCGATCTCGGCCCCGGCCTCCAACGCGCTGCGGAGCTCCTCGACGGACTTGTGGCTCTTGCGGGCCCGGGCGAGCACGTCGGCGGCCATCGACACGTCCCGGTGCGCGACGGCGCTGGCGACCCCGCGCAGCGCGTCGGCCAGCTCGCCGAGCACCACGCGCCCGTTGCGGTGCGCCACCGACAGCGGGTTGGCGGGCAGCAGCGCGGCGACGGCGAAACCCACGAGCCCGCCGACGACGGCGTCGAGCATCCGCGTCAGGCCACCCGAGGTGGCGGGCGGCAGCAGCGTCGCGACCAGCACCGACGACGACGCGGCCTGCAGGACGATCACGCCGCCGCTGTCCAGCAGCACCGCCGTGGACATCGCCAGCGCCACGACCAGCGCGATCTGCCAGGGCCCGGAGCCGATCACCGAGATCAGCACGTCGCCGACCCCGATGCCGATGCTCACGCCCACGACGAGCTCCAGCGCCCGCCGCATCCGCTGCCCCAGCGACACGCCCAGCGAGATCACCGCGGCGATGGGCGCGAAGAACGGCGCGGCGTGCCCGACGAGGTCGCGCGCCAGGAACCACGCCACTCCGGCCGCGACCGCGCACTGCACGATCGGCACCCCGGTTCGCAACAACCGCCGGAGCCGCCGGCTCAACTCCTCACGCACACGCCCCACGAACACATCCTCCGCCCCCGAACACCAGGGCACTCACCAGACCCGACCCCGGTCAAATCCTGCGGTATTCGCCGGGTCGAAAACCGCAGGATTCGACCGGTCAAAAACTGCGGTATTCGACCCGACGAAAACCGGGGTTTTTGACCGGGGTGGGTTGTCCGGTAGGGGACGTCAGGCCAGGTCGTTGGCTTCGAGGGAGGCGGGGTCGCTGTCCTCGAGGAGCTGGCGGCAGCGGTCGAACTCATCGGTCTCGCCGATGGCGCGGGCCGCCTTGGCCAGGGCCGCGACCGAGCGGAGGACGCCGCGGTTGGGCTCGTGGCGCCACGGCACCGGGCCGAAGCCCTTCCAGCCCGCGCGGCGCAGGGCGTCCAGGCCGCGGTGGTAACCGGTGCGGGCGTAGGCGTAGGCGGCGATGTTCTCGCCGGCGCTCAGGGCGTTCTCGGCGAGCGCGGCCCAGGCGGCGCTGAACGCCGGGTGCTGCGCGGCGACCTCGGCGGGGTCGGTTCCGGCGTCGAGGGCGCCCTGCGCCTCGGGGTTCTCCGGCAGCAGCGTCTCCGGCGGCTCCAACAGATTCCTCGTCATGCCCCCATCCTCGCACCACCACCGGGACGACGACGGCCCGTCCACCCAGCGGGCGGACGGGCCATCGGGGACGTCGAGACGTCAGCCGGCGATCATGCGGCCGGCGCTCTTGAGGACCTCGCAGCCCTGGGCGACGCGGGCGGCCATGGACTGCTCGGCGGCCTTGAGGTAGCTGCGCGGGTCGTAGGTCTTCTTGTTGCCGACCTCGCCGTCGATCTTCAGCACACCGTCGTAGTTCTTCATCATGTGGTCGGCGATGGGCCGGGTGAAGGCGTACTGGGTGTCGGTGTCGATGTTCATCTTGATCACGCCGTAGGAGACCGCCTCGTGGATCTCCTCCAGCAGCGAACCGGAACCACCGTGGAAGACCAGGTCGAACGGCTTCGACCCGGCGGCCAGGCCCAGCTTCTCGGACACGACGTCCTGACCCTGCTTGAGGATCTCCGGGCGCAGCTTGACGTTGCCCGGCTTGTACACGCCGTGCACGTTGCCGAACGTCGCGGCCAGCAGGTAGCGGCCCTTCTCGCCGGTGCCCAGCGCCTCGACGGTCTTGATGTAGTCGCCGGGCGCGGTGTAGAGCTTCTCGTTGATGTCGTTGGCGACGCCGTCCTCCTCGCCGCCGACGACACCGACCTCCAGCTCCAGGACGATCTTGGCCTTGGCCGACAGCTCCAGCAGCTCCTGCGCGATCTGCAGGTTCTCCTCGAGGTCGATCGCCGAGCCGTCCCACATGTGGGACTGGAACAGCGGGTTCTCGCCGCGGTCGACGCGCTCCTGGCTGATCTGGATCAGCGGCTTGACGTAGCCGTCGAGCTTGTCCTTCGGGCAGTGGTCGGTGTGCAGCGCGATGTTCACCGGGTACTTCGCCGCGACGACGTGCGCGTACTCGGCGAGCGCCGTGGCGCCGGTGACCATGTCCTTGACCTTGGTGCCGGAGGCGAACTCGGCACCACCGGTCGACACCTGGATGATGCCGTCGCTCTCGGCCTCGGCGAACCCGCGCAGCGCCGCGTTGAGCGTCTCCGACGAGGTCACGTTGATCGCTGGATAGGCGAATTCACCGGTCTTCGCCCGGTCCAGCATCTCCGTGTAGACCTCGGGGGTCGCGATGGGCATCGGTCATCCTCCTCAGGTGGAGTTCGGTCGTGAAGTGACGCGAGAATCGCGCAGCATCCTAAGAACCCACGAGCGCCGGAAGCGGCGCGTCGGGGCAGGTACCACTCTTTCGCGCGTCACAGTGCCCCAGCGGTGTTGTTTTGAAAAGTTGGTGCAAGGATTCAGAAAACGATCCTGTGCACATAGTCACACGCCGGGGCGCCCGCCGCCTACACCCAAGAGCCGGTGACGACCTCCCACTGCCGGATGGTGGTCGAGGCGATCACGCCCGCCGTGGTGTACGGGTCGGCGGCCAGGACCTCGTTGAGCTCCGCCTCGTCGGCGACCTCGTAGATGAGCTGCGCGCCCTCGCCGTCGGTGTAGGGGCCGCCCGCCAGCAGCACGCCCTTGTCGGCCAGGCCTCGCGAGTACTCGCGGTGCTCCGGCCGGACCGCCAACCGCTTCTCCTCGTCCGGGCCGTAGACCAGCTCGACAACGAACCTCGCCATGTCGTCCTCCATCGCGGCGAATTCAACGATCGCGATGACGCTATCCCGAACCCGCCCCGCGAACCCATCCTCGCCCGGTAAGTTCCTAGATCATGGGCGGTGATTCGGAAGGGATAGAGCGGAGCGTCGAGAAGACGTTCGGCACGTTGCGCAAGCTCGACGGCGTCCACCGCGAGACGCAGCAGCCGCTCTCCCTGGAGGACATCTACAAGCAGCAGCGGATGCGCATGGTCCGCCTGGCGATCCTGCTGGTCGACGACATCAGCAGCGCCGAGGACGTGGTGCAGGAGGCGTTCACCGGGCTCTACCGGAACTGGGCGAACCTGCGCGACGCCAACGCCGCGGTCGGCTACCTGCGCACCGCGGTGGTCAACGGGTCCCGGTCGATGCTGCGCCGCCGCAAGACGGCCCGCGAGTACCAGCCGCCGCACCAGGCCAACGCGCGCTCGGCCGAGTCGCTGGCGATGCTCACCGCCGAGCACCAGGCCGTGGTGGACGCGCTGAGCAAGCTGCCGCGCCGGCAGCGCGAGGTGCTGGTGCTGCGCTACTACGGCAACCTGTCGGAGGCGGAGATCGCCGAGGCCACGGGGGTCTCCAAGGGCACGGTGAAGTCGACGGCGAGCCGGGCGCTGGAGGCGCTGCAGAAGCACATCGACGGCTGACGTCCCGCCGCACGAGCCGTGCCGGACAATTCAGGCATCGGCTTCCCGCATCCGGCGGAGTGAGCCGGACACCACCGATTTTGGTGTAGACCACTGCTCGCGTTTGGCGGAGGATCGGAAGCGTGAACACAGCCGAACAGATCCTCACCGGCGCGCGGGTCGTCACCCCGGGCGGAGTCGCACGACCCGGCTGGGTGCGGGTGTCGGGAGGCACCATCGCCGCCGTGGGAGATGGCGCCGTGGGGGACGGCGCCATGGGCGATCGGACCGTCCCGCGCGGACCGGCGATCGAGCTGTCCGGGAACTGGCTGGTCCCCGGCTTCGTCGACATCCACTGCCACGGCGGGGGCGGCGGCTCGTTCACCTCCCTCGAACCGGAGGAGACGCGGACCGCGGTGCACCACCACCGCGCGCACGGCACCACGACGATGCTGGCCAGCCTGGTGTCCGCGCCGATCCCCGAGCTGGTCAAGCAGATCGGCGCGCTCACCGAGCTCACCGCCGACGGGCTGCTGGCCGGGGTGCACCTGGAGGGCCCGTTCCTGTCGCACGCCCGCTGCGGCGCGCACGCGCCCGAGGCGCTGAAGGCACCGGAGCGCGACGACGTGCGGCAGCTGCTCGACGCCGGGCGCGGCGCGGTCCGGATGGTCACCCTCGCGCCGGAGCTGCCCGGTTCCCAGGAGGCGGTGCGGCAGCTGGTCGACGGCGGCGCGATCGCGGCCGTCGGGCACACCGACGCCGTCGCCGAGCAGGTCCTGGCCGCCGTGGACGCGGGAGCGACCGTGGCCACGCACCTGTTCAACGGCATGCGCCCGCTGCACCACCGCGAGCCGGGTCCGGTCGGGGCGCTGCTGGACGACGAGCGGGTCGACGTCGAGCTGATCTGCGACCTGGTGCACCTGCACCCGACGATCGCCCGGGTCGCGGCCACCCACGCCGGCCGGGACCGGACGATCCTGGTCACCGACGCCATCAGCGCCACCGGCGCGGGCGACGGCACCTACGAGCTGGGGGCGCTGCCGGTGACCGTGGTCGACGGCGAGCCGCGGCTCGCGGACGGGTCGCTGGCCGGCAGCACGCTCACGATGGACGCCGCGTTCCGCAACCTGGTGCGCGACTGCGGGCTGTCGGTGCCCGCCGCGGTCGCGGCCACCTCGACGAACCCGGCGCGGCGGCTCGGCCTGACCGAGGTGGGCGAGATCCGGCCGGGCGCGGCCGCCGACCTGGTCGTGCTCGACGACGACCTGGTGGTCCAGGGCGTCATGCGGCACGGCCAGTGGCTCGCCGAACCGCGCTGACCTGGTCTTTCGCTGATTCACCCCGTTCCGGCCGACCGGCTGGTTAAGGTCGGGGCATGACGGGCCGGGACACCGAGGACGCGCTGTCCGCCGCGCTGCGGGCGCGGGCGAGCGGACGGCCCGGCCCACCGCAGCGCAACCGGCGTCTCGGACCGGGCGGCCTGCTGCTCTTCGTGATCGTTTTGGGACTCCTCGCCGGACTGCTCGCGGCGAGCGTCACAGTCGTGTACCCCATCGTGTGATCAGGGGTGTGCGCTGCGTTGATACCGGGGCGCTCGCCCGGAATCCGGACAGCGCGGCGTCACGGTACCGTTGGCAAGCGTGACGTCCGAATTCGCCGCCGCGGCACAGCCCGCGCTCGCTCTGCTTCCGGATTGGCTGAATCCGGAGAACATCGTCTCTGGTCTGGGCCCGTTCGCGCTGATCGGCGTCTGCCTGATCATCTTCGCCGAATGCGGTCTGCTCATCGGCTTCTTCCTGCCCGGTGACTCGCTGCTGTTCGTGACCGGCATGTTCGTGGCCATCGGCGCGATCGGCACGCCGATCTGGCTGACCTGCGTGCTGCTCGCGGCGTGCGCCTTCATCGGCAACGTGACCGGGTACTGGATCGGCCGCAAGGTCGGTCCGGCCATGTTCAACAAGCCCGACTCGAAGCTGTTCAAGCGCGAGCACGTCGACAAGACGCACGCGTTCTTCGAGAAGTACGGCGCTCGCGCGATCATCCTGGCGCGCTTCGTGCCGATCGTCCGCACGTTCATCACCGCGGTCGCCGGCATCGGTCAGATGGACCAGAAGAAGTTCTTCAGCTACTCGGCCATCGGCGGTGTCGCCTGGACCCTGAGCATGACGCTGCTCGGGTTCTTCCTGGGCAACGTGCCGTGGATCCGGGACAACATCGAGGCGATGGCCATCGTCATCGTCGTGATCTCGATCGTGCCGATCATCATCGAGTACATCAAGGGCCGCCGCGAGAAGGCCCGCGAAGCGGCCTGACGCAGTCCTTCACCGAAGAGCCGGAGCCCGCTCGGGTTCCGGCTCTTCGCTTGCGCGGGGACAGTTTTAGCCATATTCATCCATGATCAAAGTCCGTTTTGCCCGGACAGTAATGGCTAAAACCGTCCCCTGCCTCACCAGGCCCGGGTGAGATCGGCGTGCTGCTGCACCCAGGCGTGCATGACGATGCCCGCGGCGACGCCGGCGTTGATGGAGCGGGTCGAGCCGAACTGCGCGATGGAGACCACCAGATCCGCCTCGCGCCGGGACTCCTCGTGCAACCCCGGCCCCTCCTGGCCGAACAGCAGGACGCAGCGGCGCGGCAGCTCCGCGCGCTCCACCGGGATCGCGCCCGGCGTGTTGTCCACCGCCACCACCGCGAGGTCCTCGTCGCGCGCCCACGACGTCAGCGACTCCACGTCCGGGTGGTGGTGGACGTGCTGGTACCGGTCGGTCACCATCGCGCCGCGCCGGTTCCACCGGCGACGGCCCACGATGTGCACCGCCCGCGCCAGGAACGCGTTCGCCGTGCGCACCACGGTCCCGATGTTGTGGTCGTGCTGGAAGTTCTCGATGGCCACGTGGAAGTCGTGCCGCCGCAGATCGAGATCGGCGACGATCGCCTCCCGCCGCCAGTACCGGTAGTGATCGACGACGTTGCGCCGATCACCGTTCTCCAGCAGCTCCGGGTCGTAGCGCTCGTCCGCGGGCCACGGCCCCTCCCACGGGCCGACGCCGACGCTGGTGCCCCACTCGGTGGGCCCGACGTCCTCGCTCACGCCAGCCCGAGATCGGCCAGCCCCAGCAGCGTGCGGTAGGGCAGGCCCGCTTCCTCGATGGCCTCCCGCGCACCGGTGTCCCGGTCGACCACGGTGGCCACGCCGACGACCTCGGCCCCGGCCTCGCGCAACGCCTCGACCGCGGTGAGCACGCTGCCGCCGGTCGTCGAGGTGTCCTCCACCGCGAGCACCCGCTTGCCGGTGACGTCCGGGCCCTCGATCTGCCGCTGCATGCCGTGCGCCTTCGCGGCCTTGCGCACCACGAAGCTGTCCAGCGCAGGACCGTCGGCGTGCATCATGGCCGCCGCGACCGGGTCCGCGCCCAGGGTGAGACCGCCGACGGCGGTGTAGTCCCAGTCAGCGGTGATCTGCCGCAGCAGACTCCCGATCAGCGGAGCCGCCTGGTGCTGCAGGGTCGCCCGGCGCAGGTCCACGTAGTAGTCGGCCTCCTTGCCGGAGGACAACGTGACCTTGCCGTGCACCACCGCGAGATCGGTGACCAGACGGGCCAGTTCGGAGCGCTGCTTCTCGTTCACCACGAGGTCTGAGGATAGTTCTCAGGTCCGGCCGGGAACGGTGCGGGTGACCACCATGCGCTGCAGCTTCTTCGGGATGAGCCGGCCGACGGCGACCAGCGCCTTGTACTGGGCGCCCGGGATGGACACCGCCTTGCCCGCGCGCAGGTCCGCCAGCGACTCGTGCACGACCTGGTCGGCCTGCAGCCAGAACGCGCGCGGCAGCTTGCTCATCTCCAGGCCCGCGCGCTGGTGGAACTCGGTCTGGGTGAAGCCGGGGCACAGCGCCATGACGCGCACGCCGGTGCCCGCCAGCGACGTCGCCAGCCCCTCGGAGAAGGCGATCACGTAGGCCTTGGTGGCCGCGTAGGTGGAACCGGAGACGGTGAAGAACCCGGCGACGCTGGCCACGTTGATCACGTCACCGCGCCCGCGCTCGCGCATCCCGCGCACCGCCGCGCGGGTGAGCTCCAGGACCGCCGCGACGTTGACGTCGAGCTGCTCGCGCAGCACCTCCTCGGGCAGGTCCCAGAACGCGCCGCCGGTGCCGAAGCCGGCGTTGTTGACCAGCACGTCGACCGGCTGGGCGGTGTCGGCCACGCGCTCGGCGACCGTCGCCCGCTGCGCGGCGTCGGCGAGGTCGGCGGTGAGCACCTCGACCCGCACGTTGTGCCGGGTCCGCAACCGGTCGGCGAGCTCCTCCAACCGAGCCGTGTCGCGCGCGACCAGGACCATGTCGTGACCTTCGGCGGCCAGCCGACGAGCGTAAGCGCGGCCGATACCCGCAGTGGCACCGGTGACGAGTGCGGTAGGCATATCCCGAACCTACCGGTCTCGGAATGGAGCGGATGCTGTGGTCGCCTTGCGGAGCGGTGCCGGTAGCGGAACCTGAGGCGGTCCTCCTGCTCCGGGCGCGCCGACTCATGTATGCCAATACACCACGCCGACGCGTCCTCACAGGAGAACCACCTCAGAACCCGCGGCGGTGCAGGTTGCTCGGGTGGTGAAAGAGAGAGCGGCTGCGCCGCTCGACCTACTGGAGGTGTTCCGAGGGTTCCTCGGCCTCTTCTTCGGCCTCGGCCTGGGCGGTGTTGGGGTCGCTGTCGAACGGGTCGACCAGGTCGGCGAGGTCGCCGAGGTCGCGCAGCAGCCGCTCCAGGCGCGCCGGATCGGCGTCGGCCGGGTGCATGGCGGCCAGCACCCAGTCGTTCTCCAGCCACACCACCGTGACGTCCTGGCCGATCTCCTCGGTGGCGTCCACCAGGTCCTCGGTGACCAGCGGGCGGGCCGCGGCGACCTCGTTGACGAAGGCGTAGCGCGAGCCGACCGGGCCCAGCAGGTCCAGCCCCGAGTCCTGCGGCACCGGCACGTCCGGCAGCCACAGCTCGATGGTGGCCGGGGCGGTGCGGCGGCAGCGGATGCCCACCAGCACGGCGACGTTCTTGCCCCCGGCCTCCAGGTCCAGCACGTAGACCTGACGGCGTCCGTCGGCGGTGAACGTCGAGCCCGCCACCACGTCGACCGCGGTCGTCGCGCCGTACTGCGCCAGCACGCCGCGCTCCCACCGGGTCGGCAGCACGCGGTCCGCCTCGGCGAACTGCCAACCGCGCAGCGCCGCCCAGCGACGCCGCTCCCGGTTGTTGGAGGTGCGCTGCGATCGGTCGGAGATCAGCAGCGCGACGCCGGCGACGATCGCGACGACGGCGACGAGGAACCAGAGCCACGCAGGTATGCCCACACGGGGCAGGGTAGTCCGAACATCGCCGTTCTCGAAGATCACCTGGGCATCCGAATCCGATCCCCTCGATCGACTGATCTTGACGTGCGAAAACGCCGGAACGCCGGGCCTGTCGGGCGGGTCAGGCCTCGAGGTTGTCGCAGAGGGCGCGCCACTCGGCGGTGTCGGGCGCCGGACCGCGCAGCGCCGAGCCCTCCGAGCGCATGCCCTCCAGGACCAGGCCGAGGTAGCGGGCGCGCAGCTCCGCGCGGCGGTGCTCGCCGGTCGGCAGGGCCGGGTTGAGGTGCTTGAACAGCAGCAGGACGTCGGTCCAGTCGATGTCGGCGCGCAGCTCACCGGCCAGCTTGGCGTCCTCGACGAGCGCCTCGATCACCTCGGCCACCTGCTGCTGCAGGATGCGGAACTCCGCCGAGAACGCGTGGTGCTTCTCCAGCGGCGGCAGCACCGTGCCGATGCCGGAGCCCTCGCGCAGGCAGCGGTGCATGAAGCGGCTCAGCGCCCGCCACGGATCGGACTCCTCGGCGCGCGCGGCCTGCGCCTCCGCGATGACCAGCCGGAACGCGGCGATGCGGACCTGCTCGACGAGCTCGGCCTTGCTCGGGTACCGGCGGTAGACGCTGGCCACGCCGACGCCGGCGCGCTTGGCGACCTCCGCCATCGGGGCCGCCATGCCCTGCTCGGCGAAGACCTCCCGCGCGGCGCGGATCACCGCGTCGTCGTGCCCGGTCGTCGCTGCTGTGGTCATGCGCACAGCCTACGCCCGCGCGGAATGGTTCGTTCCGCTAAGAGGTTGTCGCTGACCGGACCCGCACGTCGACTCGCAGAGGAAGACCATGACCACCGAACTGGTCCGGCCCCGCGTCCAGCCCGCACGCGGCCTGTCGCGTTCCGGCTCGTTCTGGTTCATCGGCGGCATCTACGCCCTGTTCCTGATGGCCTCCACCGCCCCGTCCCCGATGTACTCGATCTACCAGCAGCGCTGGGGTTTCACCAACACCGTGCTGACCGAGGTGTTCGCCTCCTACTCGGTGGCGATCCTGGTCGCGCTGCTGCTGTGCGGCTCGCTGTCGGACCACGTCGGACGGCGTCCGGTGCTGGTGGGCGCGCTGGTGCTGGAGATCACCGCAGTGCTGGTGCTCGCGCTGGCCCCCGGCGTCGGCTGGCTGTTCGCCGGCCGCGTCCTGCAGGGGCTGGCCACCGGGGCCGCGACCAGCGCGATCAGCGGTGCGCTGCTGGACTTCCAGCGGCCCGGCTCCAGTCAGGGATCGCTGGTGAACGGGGTCGCCGCGGCGCTGGGCATGGCGGGCGGTTCGCTGCTGGCCGGGGTGCTGGCGCAGTTCCTGCCCGGCCCGACGCTGACCACGTTCCTGCTGCTGGCGGCCGGTTTCGCGGTGGCGATCCCGGTCGTGCTGGCGATGCCGGAGCCGGTCGCCCGGACCAGCCCGCTGCGGGAGGCGCTGCGTCCCCGGCGGCCGGTCGTGCCCGCCGGGCAGGGCGCCCGGTTCGCGCTGATGTCGACGATGGTGCTGGCCTCGTGGACCGTCGGCGGCATGTTCATGTCGCTGGCCCCGTCGGTGGTCAAGGGCATGGTGCACAGCTACCCGAGCCTGATCAGCGGCCTGCCGGTGGCGGTGCTGACCGGGCTCGGCGGGCTCACCCAGCTGCTGCTGTCCCGCTGGGCGGCGACCCGCGCGGTGCGCGTCGGCGCGGGCCTGATGATCGCGTCCCTGGCCGGGGTGGCGGCGGCCGAGGTCGCCGGTGACGTCGACGTGTTCTTCCTGGCGGCGGCGCTGCTCGGGGTGGGCTGGGGCCTGATGTTCATGGGCGCGTTCCGGATGCTCACCGGCCTCGCGGCCCCGCACCAGCGCGCGGGCACCTCGGCAATGATCTACATCGTCGCGTACCTCTCGGCCACCGTCCCCAGCGTCGCCCTCGGCTACCTGAGCACGGTCACGGACCTGCGCACGGCCACCCTCACCTTCACCGCGGCAGCAGCCCTCTTCGCCGCCCTCGCGGCCCTCTCCACCCTCCGCCCCCGCCCCTGACCCCGTTCCGTCCGTCCCGCTCGTCCCGTGGTGGGTGGGGAAGTTTTCATGAAAACTTCCCCCACCACCCACACGATGGGGTTGTTTCGGGAGTGTGGGACGAAAGCCCGTTGCGGAGACGGGGTTTCGTCGGGGTGGTCAGTTCTGCGGGGTCACCGTGAGGGATTCGGTGTCGTCGGTGACGTCGATGCGGACCTTGTCGCCCTCGCGGATGTCGCCCGCGAGGAGCTTGCGGGCGAGCTGGTCGCCGATGGCCGTCTGCACCAGGCGGCGCAGCGGACGGGCGCCGTAGACCGGGTCGAAACCGTTGAGCGCCAACCAGTCCCGGGCTGCGGGCTGCACGTCGAGGGTGAGCCGCCGCTGCGCCAGGCGCGCGGCCAGCCGGTCCACCTGGATGTCCACGATGGACGTCAGCTCCTCGGTGTTGAGCTGGTGGAACACCACGACGTCGTCGAGCCGGTTGAGGAACTCGGGCTTGAAGTGCCCGCGCACCACCGACATCACGGCCTCGTCCCGGTCCCGCTCGTCCAGGTTCGGGTCGGCGATGGCCTGCGAGCCCAGGTTGGAGGTCAGCACCAGGATGGTGTTGCGGAAGTCGACCGTGCGGCCCTGCCCGTCGGTGAGCCGCCCGTCGTCGAGGACCTGCAGCAGCACGTCGAAGACGTCCGAGTGCGCCTTCTCGACCTCGTCGAACAGCACCACCGAGTAGGGCCGGCGCCGCACCGACTCGGTGAGCTGACCACCCTGGTCGTGACCGACGTAGCCGGGCGGCGCGCCGACGAGCCGGGAAACCGAGTGCTTCTCGGAGTACTCGCTCATGTCGATGCGGATCATCGACCGCTCGTCGTCGAACAGGAACCCGGCCAGCGCCTTGGCCAGCTCGGTCTTGCCGACGCCGGTCGGGCCCAGGAACAGGAACGAGCCGGTCGGCCGGTCGGGGTCGGCCACGCCCGCGCGGGTCCGGCGGACGGCGTCGGACACCGCGCGCACGGCCTCGTCCTGACCGACGACCTGGGCGCCGAGCGCCTCCTCCATGCGCAGCAGCTTCGCGGTCTCGCCCTCCATCAGGCGTCCGGCGGGGATGCCGGTCCAGGCGCTGACCACGCTCGCGACGTCGTCGGCGGTGACCTCCTCCTGCAGCATCGCCTTGCGCTCGCTCTGCGCCCGGGTGGCCGTCTCCAGCTCCTTCTCCAGGGCGGGGATCCGGCCGTAGCGGAGTTCGGCGGCCTTGCCGAGGTCGCCGTCGCGCTCGGCGCGCTCGGACTCGCCGCGCACCTGCTCCAGCTGGGTCTTGAGGTCGCGGACCTTGTCGATGGACTCCTTCTCCTGCTGCCAGCGGGCGGTCAGCTCGGAGAGCTTCTCGCGCTTGTCGGCGAGTTCGGCGCGCAGCGCGGCGAGCCGCTCGACCGAGGCCGGGTCGGACTCCTTGGCCAGCGCCATCTCCTCGATCTCCAGCCGCCGGACGGCGCGCTCGACCTCGTCGATCTCCACCGGACGCGAGTCGATCTCCATGCGCAGCCGGGAGGCGGCCTCGTCGACCAGGTCGATGGCCTTGTCCGGCAGGAACCGGGCGGTGATGTAGCGGTCGGACAGCGTCGCGGCGGCGACCAGCGCGCCGTCGGTGATGCGGACGCCGTGGTGGACCTCGTAGCGCTCCTTGAGCCCGCGCAGGATCGCCACCGCGTCCTCCGGGCTCGGCTCGCCGACCAGCACCTGCTGGAAGCGGCGTTCCAGCGCCGCGTCGGTCTCGATGTGCTCGCGGTACTCGTCGAGCGTGGTGGCGCCGACCATGCGCAGCTCGCCGCGCGCCAGCATCGGCTTGATCATGTTGCCCGCGTCCATCGCCCCCTCGCCGGAGGCCCCGGCTCCGACGATGGTGTGCAGCTCGTCGATGAAGGTGATCACCTGACCGGCGGAGTCGGTGATCTCCTTGAGCACGGCCTTGAGCCGCTCCTCGAACTCGCCGCGGTACTTCGCCCCGGCCACCATCGAGCCGAGGTCGAGCGCGACGACCCGCTTGCCGCGCAGCGATTCGGGCACGTCACCGGCGACGATGCGCTGGGCGAGGCCTTCGACGATGGCGGTCTTGCCGACGCCGGGCTCACCGATGAGCACCGGGTTGTTCTTGGTCCGCCGGGACAGCACCTGCACGACGCGGCGGATCTCGGCGTCGCGGCCGATGACCGGGTCGAGCTCGCCCGCCCGCGCGCGCTCGGTGAGGTCCTGGCCGTACTTCTCCAGCGCCTGGTAGGTGCCCTCGGGGTCGGGGCTGGTCACCCGCGCGGATCCGCGCACCTTGGCGAAGGCCTCGCGCAGCGCGTCGGGGGTGCCGCCGTGCCTGCGCAGCAGGTCGGCCACGCGACCGCCCTCGGCGGCCAGGCCGACCAGCAGGTGCTCGGTGGAGACGTACTCGTCACCCATCTCGGTGGCCAGCCGCTGCGCGCTGGTGAGGGCCTTGACCGCCTCACCGGACAGCTGCGGCGCGCCGACGGTGCTGCCGGTGGCCGCCGGCAGCGAGTTCATCAGCGATTCGAGCTCGCGGCGCACGTCGGCGACCTCGGCGCCGACGGCGGTGAGCAGCGGTGCGGTGAGGCCGTCCCCCTGAGCGAGCAGCGCGCCGAGCAGGTGCGCCGGGCCGACGTCCGGATTGCCCGCCACGGTGGCGGCCTGCACCGCGGAGGAGATCGCCTGCTGGGTCTTCGTCGTCGGGTTGAACGCGTCCATTTCCCACCTCGTGCCGGTTTCGCTCGCCGTGCCGGGTATCGCCCTCGTGCCGGGATACCTCCTGGTCATCCCGGATGCCCGGCACAGACCACACACGTCCAACGTAACAAAAGTTGAGCGTGTTCCGCTCAAGTCCAGTTTCACACTAATTTTCTTTTTTCACAGCGTGTAAACAATAGGTCTGACCAATCGGACCAACCTTCTGCAGATTGTTACGCACAGTGCTTGTGTTCACTGATGTCGCGCGCTTTGCTATTGCGCCATGACCTACTCCTTGGGGACCGCCTCCATGGCGACGGCGCCGCCGGACGGCGAACTCGTCCTGGCGGCCGACGCCGGTCCACTCGCCGGCATCGAAGACACCATCAACAACGTCTTCACGCCGATCTCGGATGCCTTCTCCGGGTTCGTGTTCGGTGAGCTCACCGTCTTCGGTGTGACCTTCCCGTGGATCGTGGCCTGGCTGGTGATCGCCGCGACGGTGTTCACCCTGGTCTTCGGCTTCGTGCAGATCCGGAACTTCAAGCTCGCGATCGACCTGGTCCGGGGCAAGTACACCAGCTCCGACGAACCGGGCGAGATCAACCACTTCCAAGCGCTGGCCTCGGCCGTCTCGGGAACCGTCGGGCTCGGCAACATCGCCGGTGTCGGTGTGGCGGTCACCGTCGGCGGCGCGGGTGCCACGTTCTGGATGATCCTGTGCGGCCTGCTCGGCATGGCCACCAAGTTCGTCGAGTGCACCCTGGGCGTGAAGTACCGGGAGATCGACGCCAACGGCAACGTGCACGGCGGCCCGATGCACTACCTGCGCAAGGGCATCGCCGAGCGGATCCCGAACGCCTTCGGCCGCGGCCTGGGCAAGACCCTGGCCGTGCTGGCCGCGATCATGATCCTGCTGTTCGGCGTCGGCGGCGGCAACATGTTCCAGGCCAACCAGACCTTCGCGCAGCTGCGCGACGTCACCGGCGGTGACTCGGGCCTGCTGGGCACCGACGGCGCCGCGCTGATCTTCGGCATCATCCTGGCGATCATCGTCGGCGCGGTCGTGGTCGGCGGCATCAAGTCCATCGGCGCGGTGACGAGCAAGCTCGTCCCGGCGATGGCGATCATCTACATCCTGGCGTCGCTGACGGTCATCGGCGTCAACATCACCGAGGTGCCGGACGCCGTCGTCACCATCGTCAAGGGCGCGTTCACCCCGGAGGCCGGCTTCGGCGGTCTCATCGGCGTGCTCATCGTCGGTTTCCAGCGGGCCGCGTTCTCCAACGAGGCCGGTCTGGGCTCGGCGCCGATCGCGCACTCCGCGGTCCGCACCCAGTACCCCGCGACCGAGGGCCTGGTGGCACTGCTGGAGCCGTTCATCGACACCGTCATCATCTGCACCATGACCGCGCTGACCATCGTCATCGCGCAGCCGCAGCTGTGGATCGAGGGGCAGCGGACGGTCCTGGCCGGCGGTGACGAGCCGGACGGCGTCACCGTCACCTCGCAGGCGTTCGCCGAGGTCCTGCCCTGGTTCCCGTACGTGCTGACCGTGGCGGTCGTGCTCTTCGCCGTCTCCACGATCATCACCTGGGGCTACTACGGCCAGCGGGCGTGGCTGTTCCTGTTCGGCAACACCTCGGTGAGCCGCAACATCTACAACCTGGTGTTCTGCCTGTTCGTGATCGTCGGTTCGGTGCTGAGCCTGAGCAGCGTCATGGACTTCACCGACGCGGTGCTGTTCCTGCTGGCCCTGTTCAACATCATCGGCCTGTACATCATGATCCCGGTGGTCAAGAAGGAGCTGTCCGAGTACAAGGCGAAGATCCGCTCGGGCGAGGTCAGCAAGATCGACAAGAAGGCCGACGCCTGACGACGACCTGACGGAGTGCGGCCGCGATCGGACCCCCGACCACGGCCGCACTCCCTCCCACAGGCACCGGAACCCGGATTGCCGCCGTAACCGGCCGACGGATTCCGGCGGTAGTCGGGTCCCCGAATACCGGAGTAATCCGGGACCCGACTACCGCCGGAATCCGTCCTCGGACGCGAAGAAGCCGTGCGCACCCCCGACGTGCGCACGGCTTCTTCTTGTGCGGAGCGGTCGAGCCAGCCACAGCGGACCGCTCCTGGTCTCTACCCCTCTTCCAGGACCGCCTGGATGTCGATCTGCACCCGCAGGGTCATGCCGACCGCGGCGATGCCCGAGGCCAGCGACTGGCTGAAGCGGACCGCGAAGTCGTCGCGGCGCAGCTGCGCGACCGCCGAGGCCGAGGCGCGGGTGCCGCCCCACTGGTCGGGGCCGACGCCGTCGAAGCGGGTGTCGAGCAGCACCGGCTTGGTCACGCCGAGCATGGTGAGCTCGCCCTGCAGGTCCCACTTGTCGCCGCCGCGCGGGCGCAGCCCGGTGGAGCGGAACGCGATCTCCGGGTGCTCGGCGACGTTGAGGAAGTCCTCGGTGCGCAGGTGGTCGTCGCGCATCGTGTTGCCGGTGTCGATGGTGTCGGCCTTGATCCGGGCCTCCACCAGCGACTGCTCGATCGGGGTGCCGATGCGCACCTCGCCGGAGAACTCGTTGAACCGGCCGTGGATGCTACTCAGGCCCAGGTGCTTGGCGGTGACCTGGATGGAGGAGTGCACGGGGTCGATCCGCCACAGCCCGGGCGCGGGCAGGTCGGCGCCGCCGACGCGGCGGACCTCGACGTCGCCGAGGTTGGCGGTGGCGCCCTCGTGCACGAGGGTGGTGCGGGCGACCGGCTCGTGGCCGATCGCGGTGATGATCGCGGTGTAGGCGCCCGCGGCGAGCCCGGAGGCCAGCAGCGAGCCCTTGCCGTCGCCCTGAGCGCGGGCGACCTGCGCGCCGCTGGAGTCGATGAGGGTCAGCACCGCCTCCGGCACCGGCCAGCCGTCGCTGCCGAGCACCGACGCGGTGACCGCTCCGGTACCCCGGGCGGCACCGGTCTGACCGTTGCCCGACGCGGCCTGCGGTTGGCCGAGATCCATGGTGAAAACACTCCTTCGCAGAAGCTCGATCATGATCTTGCTGTGCGGGCGGGCCCGGCGTCCAGCCGAACCCGCCCGCCGCAGCGCGACCGTGATCTACGGGTGGTGCGGGTGCGACCGTCAGGCTTCCGGGTAGCCCAGGTCGACGTCGTGCGACGACTCCTGGCCCGTCAGCCGCAGCGAGCTGGCCACCGGCGGGTACCCGCTGGCGATGACCGTGTACTCACCGTCGGGCAGGTCGGTGAAGTGGTAGTTGCCGTCGATGTCGGTGGTGCCCGCGGCGACCACCGCGCCCGAGCCGTCGAGCAGCGTCACCCGCGCGTCCGGCACCGGCACCCCGAGGTTGGCCGAGCGGATCACGCCGTGCAGCTGCGCCCCGGTCTGCAGGGCGACGTCGAGCCGCACCCGTTCCCCGTCGGTGACCACGATCGGGTGCGCGACCGGGCGGTAGCCGTCGGCGGTGACGGTCAGCGCGTACGAGCCGCCGACCAGGTCGGAGAAGCCGTACTCGCCGTCGCCGTCGGTGGCGTTGGTGGCCACGACCTCGCCGCGCACGTCGGTGAGCACCACCATCGCGCCCGGGACGCCGGCGCCGCCGACGTGCACCAGACCGCTGAGCTCACCGGCCCCGAGCAGCTGCACGTCGTGCCGGACCGGGCGGTCGGAGACCACGACCATCGACGCGGTCGGCTGGTAGCTGCCGCCGGAGGCGATCAGCACGTAGGTGCCGTCGTTGCCGACGTCGAAGTGGAACCGCCCGTCGTTGTCGGTGCGGGCCCGCTCCACCTGGCGCCCGTTGGCGTCGGTGAGCGTCAGGACCACGCCGGAGACCGGGGTGCCGATCGAGTCGTGGACGACGCCGTGCACGGCCCGCTGCTGGAGCTCGTGGCCCTCGGCGAACCGGCCGGTCAGCGCCGCGCCGTTGGAGGCGAAGGACGGGATCGACGGCTCGGTCCACGGGTTGGCCCGCTCGGGGTTCACCTGCGCACCGTTGGTCCTGCCGTCCTCGAGGCCCTCGTCGTGTGCCGACACTGAAGCCGTCTCCCTTTCCTCATTGCTTTCGATCGTCGTCCGCAGCGGCTTCTCGCGGATGAACAGCACCGCGAGGAACGTGACCACGGAGATGCAGGCCGAGATGAGGAAGATGTCGCCGATGGCATCCCCGTAGGCCGCGCGGACGATGGTCTGGATGGGCCCGGGCAGGTGTCCCACGTCCAGCGATCCGGTGCCGCCGCCGGAGGACGCGGCCTGGGCCGCGCCGGGGATCTTCGCCAGGCCTTCCATGATGTAGTCCTGCACGCGGGTGGCCAGGACCGCGCCGAGCACCGACACGCCAGCCGAACCTCCCAGGGTGCGGAAGAAGGTGACGACGGAGGTCGTCGAACCCATGTCCTTGGCGCTGGTGGCGTTCTGCACGGCCAGCACCAGGTTCTGCATGAGCATGCCGACTCCGCTTCCCATCAGGAAGAGGAAGACACCCACCAGCACCAGGTTCGTTTCGTGATCGACGGTGCTCAGTAGCCCCATCGCAATCATCATCACGATCGAGCCGACGATCAGGAACGGTTTGATCTTGCCGGTGACCCGGGAGATGATCTGGCCGCTGACGGTGGAGGAGATGAACAGCCCGCCGACCATCGGCAGCGTCATCAGACCCGCGACGGTCGGGCTGAAGCTGCGCGCGATCTGGAAGTACTGGCCCAGGAACACCGCGCCGCCGAACATCGCGGTGCCGACCGCGACGGTGCCGATGGTGGCCAGCGTGACCGTGGGGTTGCGGAACATCCGCAGCGGCACGATCGGTTCGCTGTGCTTGGCCTCGATGATCACGGCGATGATCAGCGCGAGGAGGCCGCCGCCGACGAAGTAGCCGGTCTCCGGCGAGAGCCAGTCGAAGTTCTTGCCGGCCAACGAGACCCAGATCAGCAGCAGCGAGACGCCGCCGACCAGGAACAGCGCGCCGAACCAGTCGATCTTGATCTGGCGCTTGACGACCGGCAGCTTCAGGACCCGGCCCAGCACGATGAAGGCGATGACCGCGATCGGCACGGTGACCCAGAAGCACCAGCGCCAGCCCAGCCACGGGGTGTCGACGATGACGCCGCCGACCAGCGGGCCGCTGACGGTGGCCACCGCGAAGGTGGCACCGATGTAGCCGCTGTAGCGGCCGCGTTCGCGCGGCGAGACCATCGCCGCGATGACGACCTGGATCAGCGCCTGCAGACCGCCCATGCCGATGCCCTGCAGGGCGCGGAACCCGATCAGGGTCTCCATCGACTGCGCGAAACCACCGGCCACGGAGCCGACGGTGAAGATGGTGATGGCGATCTGGTACAGCAGCTTCTTGCTGAACAGGTCGGAGAGCTTGCCCCACAGCGGGGTGGAGGCGGTGGAGGTCAGCAGCATCGCCGTGACGACCCAGGTGTACTGCCCCTGAGTCCCGTGCAGGTCGGCGATGATCCTCGGCAGCGCGTTCGACACGATGGTCGAGCTGAGGATGGCGACCAACAGCGCCAACATCAGGCCGGACATGGCCTCCAGGATCTGGCGGTGCGACATCGCCGGTTCCTGAGCCGACTCGTGCGGCGCGCTCGGTTGAGTCGACACCCTGGGCGCCGTCTCCGTCGAGCTGGTCATCGAGTTCCTTCCCTCATCCGGGGGGCCGAGAGGTCCCCCTGGTCAATCGTGTGCCCGTTCTCGGGCGCGTCACCGTCGTCGATCGTGTAGCGGCGGATGTCGGACATCGCGTCGCCGAGCAACCGGGCCAGTTCGCGGACCTTGCCGTCGTCCCAGCCGACCAGCGCCTCGCTGATCCATTCCTGCTTCTTGCGCTCGAGGTCGGCCACGACCTGCTCACCGTCGTCGGTGGCGCGGAGCAGCGACACCCGCCTGTCGGCGGGGTCGGGGCGGCGGGTGATCAGTTCCGCCTGTTCGAGCTGGTTCACCTGCCGGCTCACCACGGACGCATCGACGATGCGGTGGTGGGCGAGGTCGGATACCCGGCTTTCGCCTCGGTGCACGAGCTCGGTGAGCAGTCCGGCCGCCGCGTAGGGAACCTGGTCGGAGAGCTGCAATCCCCGTTGCAGCGCGACTTGCTTGAGGCCCATCAAGGCGCGGAGTGGGCGGAGCAGCTCACCACAGGTCTCGGGTGTCGGTCCCATGTGAGCCCATCCTTATTAGTTGCTAAAGGCAACAATACGACCACTTGGTTGCAGCACGCAACTGAAATGAGGGTGAGCCGCGACACCGGCCGTTTTTGGCCGTTTTGCCTGATCGCGAACGATTCAGCTGGTCTCGTTCAGCTTGCCCAGCAGGCGGGCGAGGTCCTCCAGGTCCTGGGTGGTCCAGCTGGAGAACTGGCCGTGCAGGTGCTTGCGCCGCTCGGCGCGCACCCGCTCCAACCGCTCGGAACCCAGGTCGGAGAGCTGGATGCGGCGAGCGCGCCCGTCATCGGGGTCGGGAGCGCGCTCCAGCAGGCCGAGGTCGACGAGCGTGGCGATCTGCCGGGACACCGTCGACTTGTCCAGCCCGGTGCGGCCGGCCAGGTCCATGCCGCGCAGGGGCCCCTCGTTGGCCACCATCAGCAGCAGCGTGTACGAGGCGGGGTCCAGGTCCGGGTGGACCAGCGCGGCGACGTGGGTCGAGAGGTTCCGCGCGTTGCGGAACATCATCACGAGTTCGCGCTCGACCTCCTCGGCGGCTTCCCGGCGCACGGGGTCCTCAACGAACTCGTCGTCCTGCTCGCTCACTTCGCTCCCCGCGTCCCGCGACCGTTTCGCCCCACTCTAGGGACGCCCCACTCTAGGAAGCACGGCCGAGCCGCGGCGCAGCAGGCCGGAACTCGTCACCGCGGACGTCAGGCGGTCACCACGTGCCACGGCCGGGGCATGCCCTTGGCGCCGAAGTAGTCGCCGCCCTTGCGCTTGACGTCGTCGGTGCCCCAGGTGCGCTCGCGCAGCACCGGCATCATCCGGGGGATGTGCTTGCGGCAGTGGATGTAGGCCTCCTCGACCTGCACCACCACCCACCGCTCGGGCGTGCGGCCGCGGTCGAACTCCGAGGGCAGCGCCGGGTAGATGGCGCGCAGATCGGCGTCCTCGACGATCCGGGCCTTGCCGTTGACGTGCAGGCCGATCAGGTCGGTGACGAAGTCCACCAGCAGGATGCCCACGTGCGGGTTCTCGCTGATGTTGCCGAGGCTGGCCATCACGCCGTTGCCCCGGTACTCCGGGTAGCAGACGTGCTGGTCGTCGAGGACCTCGATGAAGCCGGGCGGACCGGCCCGGAGGCTGGAGTCGCACTCGCCGCGGGCGTCGGAGGTGGCCACGAAGGCCAGCTCCATACGCCCGATGAACTCCTTCATCTCGGCGTTGAGGCGGTCCAGCACCTGGTCGTCGTAGAAGCGGCGGGCCCGCTTCTCGGAGCCGTAGGCGCGCTGCAGGAGGTGCTCGCCCGCCGAGCCCGGCAGAGTCGGGGATTCCTGCCGGAACGGGTCGCTGACCTGGGATTCCTCCAGCGCGGAGGTCGGGACGGGGGTCGTTCGGTTGTCGGATAACTCGAGGTCGAGCATGGCGTCGGGCGCCACGCCGACCGGGTTGATGTGATCGGGGGTCACAGCGGGCCACAGTGTCACGTCGCCCCCTTCGGTAACAGGCTGCCTACTAGCTTTCCCCCGACCGATTGATGGATTATCTACGCGAGGTAGTTAAAAAGCACTCAAAAGTGCCATCAAGGCAGACGTCCTTGCGATCAGCGGTTAGGGTCGCCCCTGATGTCGGGGGACGTTTGCAGGTAGCGGTTGCGCCCGCCCCAGGTGACTGCCGCCAACGTGGAGAAGACTGCGCCCGAAACGATGACGAACGCCGTACTGAGCCCCGGTCCGCCCCCGAACAACGAGCCGTCGAACTCCGGCGTGAGCAAGATGGTCCGACTCATCCGCGAGAGCTTCGCGGTCGTCGAACCACACTCCGACGAGGTGGCGAAGTTCTTCTACGGCACCTTGTTCAGCATCGCGCCGCAAACCCGCGAGCTGTTCGCCGCCAACATGGAGGTGCAGCGCAGCCGCCTGCTGAGGGCGCTCGTGCACGTCATCCAGATGGTCGACAAGCCCGACGAGCTGCTGCCGTTCCTGCAGCAGCTCGGCCGCGACCACCGCAAGTTCGGCGTCGTCACGCAGCACTACGAAGCCGTCGGCACCGCACTGCTGGCCGCCATCAAGCGCTACGCCGGTGACGCCTGGACCGACCAGGTCGAACGCGCCTGGGCCGAGGCCTACACGGTCATGGCCTCGGCGATGACCGAAGCGGCCGCCGCCGACGACGGCCCCGCCTGGTACACCGGCCAGGTCCTGCACCACGAGCGGCTGAGCTGGGACCTCGCGGTGATCCGCGTCCAGACCGACCACCCGGTTCCCTACCTGCCCGGCCAGTACGTGAGCGTCGAGGTCCCGCAGCGGCCGCGGCTGTGGCGCTACCTGTCGCCGGCCAACGCGCCCAGCGACGACGGCGTCATGGAGTTCCACGTCCGCTCCGTCGAAGGCGGCTGGGTCAGCCGCGCGCTCGTCGGGCACGCCCGGCCCGGCGACCAGTGGCGGATCGGCTCCCCGATGGGGCGGCTCACCGTCGAGCGGGAGAACTCCCCGGACATCCTCATGATCGGCGGCGGCACCGGCATCACGCCGCTGCGCGCGATCGTCGACGACCTCGCCCAGTACGGCGAGAACCCGCGCGTGCACCTGTTCTACGGCGGCCGCACCCGCGACGACCTCTACGACCTGGACAACCTGCGCCGGATCGCGATGCAGAACCCGTGGCTGACGGTCACCGGCGTGCTGGAGAACGACCCGAACGTCGACGGGGTCGAGCACGGCACCATCGCCGACGTCGTCTCCCGCCACGGCGCCTGGGAGGACTGGGACGTCCTGGTCTCCGGCTCCCCGGCCATGATCCGGGCCACCGTCTCGAAGATGCTGGTCGCGGGCACGACGCTCGACCACATCCGCTACGACCCGTTCACGCTGGACTGAGGTTCGTCCGTCACCCGCGGACAGTTTTAGTGAGAACTGCCCGGGCAAAACGGACATTGATCATGGGTGATTCGAGGAAAAACTGTCCTCGGCCATGAAGAAGGGCGCCTCCCCGGACTCGGGAAGGCGCCCTTCGCGTCAAGATCAGCGCTTGCGGTTGGGTTTCCAGACGACCAGGGCGGTCTCCGGGCGGACCGGGACGAGGTCCCGGCGGTAGGAGGCGTGGATCTGGGCGGCCGCCGACTCCGCCGCGGCGTAGGCCGCCGCGACCTCCTCGGTGAGCTCCTGCACCTTGGCCTGCAGCGCGTCCACCTGGTTCTCCAGGTCGATGATCCGCTTGATCCCCGCCAGGTTGACGCCCTCCTCCTGGGAGAGCCGCTGCACCTCGCGCAGCAGCGCGATGTCGCGCAGCGAGTAGCGCCTGCCGCCGGCCGCGGTGCGCCCCGGCGAGACCAGCCCGAGCCGGTCGTAGCTGCGCAGCGTCTGCGCGTGCAGACCGGACAGCTGCGCCGCCACCGAGATCACGAACATCGGGGTGTCCTCGTTGGAACCGGGCGGGAACGCGAAACCCATCTCCGGTCCGATCCCTCCGGGACCCGTCATGCGGCCGGCCATGCCTACCTCCCGAGCAACTCGTTCAGCTCGCTGCGCGGGTCGTGGTCGGCCGTGGCCTCGGCGTACTCCTGCAACGCCTGCGTCGCCGCGTCGTCGAGCTTCGACGGCACCGCGACCTGCAGCGTCACCAGGAGATCCCCGTTGCCACCGGCCTTCTTGCCCACGCCCTTGCCACGCACCCGGAAGGTCCGTCCGCTGCTGGTCCCCGCGGGGACCTTCAGCGAGACCTTCCCGTCCAGGGTCGGCACCGTCAACGTAGTGCCCAGCGCCAGTTCCGGGAAGGTGACCGGAACCGTGATCGTCAGATCATCACCGGATCGTCCGAACACCTTGTTCGGGTTGACGTGCACGACGACGAAGAGATCGCCCGCGGTCGCGCCCTGACGGCCCGGCTCGCCCTGCCCGGCCAGCCGGATCCGCTGCCCGTCGTCCACCCCCGGGGGGATGCGCACGGTCAGCGTCCGGCTGCGGGTGCTGACGCCCTCGCCGGCGCAGTCGTCGCACGGGCTGTCGATGATCTGACCCCGCCCCCGGCAGTCCGGGCACGGCTCGCTGAACGCGAACGCGCCCTGGTTGCGGGTGACCAGGCCGGATCCACCGCAGGTGGAGCAGCCGCGCGGCCGGGTGCCGGGCTTGGCGCCCGAACCCCGGCAGGTCTGGCAGGTCGCCGGGCTCGACAACCGCAGCGGCACCGTGGCACCGCGCACCGCCTCGTAGAAGTCGATGCGCACCTCGGTCTCGACGTCGGCCCCGCGCCGCGGCCGGTTGGCCGTGCTCGCGCCCCCGCCGGGGCCGCCGGGACGCCGGTTGCCGAACAACCCGCCGAACAGGTCGCCCAGGCCACCGGCCCCCTGCTGACCGCCGAAGAGGTCGCCGAGGTCGAAGCCGCCACCGGCACCGCCGGGACCGCCGAAACCGCCCGGACCGCCGAAACCACCGCCCGCGCCGCCGAAGCCGCCGGATCCGAAGAGCCGGCGGGCCTCGTCGTACTGCTTGCGCTTGTCGGGATCGGACAGCACCCCGTAGGCCTCCGAGACCGCCTTGAACTTGGTCTCGGCCTGGGCGTTGCCGGGGTTGGCGTCGGGGTGGTTCTCCCGCGCCAGCTTCCGGTACGCCTTCTTGATGTCGTCCGACGAAGCATCGGAGGAGACGCCCAGCTCAGCGTAGAAATCCTTGTCGAGCCATTCCCTGGCACTCACCGGACGCTCCTCCTTCCGCTCCCGATCACTCTTGTTCGCCGGCCTCGGCGGCCTCGGCGGAGCTCGCGTCCGCCTCGTAGTCGGTCACCGCGACCATCGCCGGGCGCAGCACCCGCTCGCCGAACCGGTAGCCCCGGCGCATCACCGTGGTGACGGTCGGCCCGGACACCTCCGAGGAGGTGGTGTGCTGGACGGCCTCGTGCACCGACGGGTCGAACTCGTCGCCCTCGGCCCCGAAGGACTCCAGGCCGGCGGAGTTCAGCGCGCCGACGAGCTTGTCGGCCACCGACTTGAACGCGCCGTTGAGGTCGCCGTGCGCCTCGGCCCGCTCGAGGTCGTCGAGCACCGTCAGCAGGTCGCCCGCGACCGACGCCTTGGCGGCGGCGATCACCGACTCGCGGTCGCGTTCCACCCGCTTGCGGTAGTTCGCGTACTCCGCGGTGACCCGCTTGAGGTCCGCGGTGAGCTCGTCGACCTGCTTCTGCAGGCCGCTGGACTCGCCGCCTTCCGGGGAGCCGCCCTCGGCCGGTTGCTGCTCAGCCTGCTCGTCGGCCTGGCCGAGCTCCTCGTCGAGGGTGCCGGACATGCTTTCGGCCACCTGAGCCTCGTCTCCGTTCGGAGCAGGGGTCCGGCGCTCGCCGGTCTCGGGGTCGATTCGACGCCGATCCCGGACGACCACCGGCTCCTGCTCGCCTTCGTTGCGCGACATCTCGGGGCTGTCCGAAGTCACTTCTTCTTCTCGTCCTCGTCGTCGACGATCTCGGCGTCCACCACGTCGTCGTCCTTGGCCGAGGAACCGGACGCACCGGCCTCGCCCGCGGCGTCGCCGGCGGCACCCGCGTCGCCCGCGGCGGCGGCACCGGCGTCGGCGTAGAGGGCCTGGCCCAGCGCCTGCGACTCGGTGGCCAGCTTCTCCACGGCGCTGGAGATGGCGTCGACGTCCTCGCCCTTCAGGGCCTCGTTGACCTCGTCGATCGCGCCCTTGACCTTGGTCTTGGTCTCCTCGGGCAGCTTCTCGTCGTTCTCCTTGAGGACCTTCTCGGTCTGGTAGACCAGCGTCTCGGCCTGGTTGCGGGCCTCGGCCTCCTCGCGACGCTTCTTGTCCTCCTCGGCGTGGGCCTCGGCGTCGGAGACCATCCGCTCGATGTCCTCCTTCGGCAGCGCGGAGCCGCCGGTGATGGTCATCGACTGCTCCTTGCCGGTGCCGAGGTCCTTGGCGGAGACGTGCACGATGCCGTTGGCGTCGATGTCGAAGGTGACCTCGATCTGCGGGACGCCGCGCGGCGCCGGCGGCAGGCCGGTCAGCTCGAACATGCCGAGCTTCTTGTTGTGCGCGGCGATCTCGCGCTCGCCCTGGAAGACCTGGATCTGCACCGACGGCTGGTTGTCGTCGGCGGTGGTGAAGGTCTCGGAGCGCTTGGTCGGGATCGTGGTGTTGCGCTCGATCAGCTTGGTCATGATGCCGCCCTTGGTCTCGATGCCCAGGGACAACGGGGTGACGTCGAGCAGCAGGACGTCCTTGACCTCACCGCGCAGCACACCGGCCTGCAGGCTGGCGCCGACGGCGACGACCTCGTCCGGGTTCACGCCCTTGTTCGGCTCGCGACCGCCGGTGAGGTCCTTGACCAGGTCGGACACGGCCGGCATGCGGGTGGAACCACCCACGAGCACGACGTGGTCGATCTCGGAGAGCTTGATGCCGGCGTCGCGGATGACGGCCTCGAACGGCTTGCGGCAGCGCTCCAGCAGGTCGGAGGTGATCCGCTGGAACTCGGCGCGGGACAGCGTCTCGTCGAGGAACAGCGGGTTCTTGTCCGAGTCGACGGTGATGTACGGCAGGTTGATGCTGGCCGTCGAGGAGGAGGACAGCTCGATCTTGGCCTTCTCAGCGGCTTCCTTGATCCGCTGCATGGCCATGCGGTCCTTGGTCAGGTCGATCCCGTTGGACGACTTGAACTTCTCGACCAGCCAGTCGACGATCCGCTCGTCCCAGTCGTCACCACCGAGGTGGTTGTCACCGGAGGTGGCGCGGACCTCGACGACGCCCTCGCCGATCTCCAGCAGCGAGACGTCGAAGGTGCCACCACCGAGGTCGAAGACGAGGATGGTCTGCTCGGACTCGCCCTTGTCGAGGCCGTAGGCCAGGGCCGCGGCGGTCGGCTCGTTGACGATGCGCAGCACGTTGAGGCCGGCGATCTGACCGGCTTCCTTGGTGGCCTGGCGCTGGGCGTCCTCGAAGTAGGCGGGGACGGTGATGACCGCGTCGGTCACGTCCTCGCCCAGGTACGCCTCGGCGTCGCGCTTGAGCTTCATCAGGACTCGCGCGGAGATCTCCTGCGGCGTGTAGTCCTTGTCGTCGATGCCGACCTTCCAGTCGGTGCCCATGTGCCGCTTGACCGACCGGATGGTGCGGTCCACGTTGGTGACGGCCTGGTTCTTCGCAGGCTGACCGGTGAGGATCTCGCCGTTCTTCGCGAAGGCCACGATGGACGGCGTGGTCCGCGAGCCCTCGGAGTTGGCGATCACCGTCGGTTCACCGCCCTCCAGGACGGAAACGACGGAGTTGGTCGTCCCCAGGTCGATGCCGACCGCTCGCGCCATGGGTGGTTCCTCCAGTACTTGGTTCAGTCCGCCCAAGCGCCGCTGTGAGCCCTTGAGCCTTGCTAGCTCAAGTTTTACCCACGGCTCCAACGCACGTCAAACGGGTTGAGCGGGACTCACTCAAGCTTTCTGCCTGCCCAACGCCTGACCAGCGCGATCAGTTCCCCACCACCCCACCGGGTGACCCACCCGACACGCCGACGCGGTTGAAAACCCCGGTTTTCATCGCGTCAAAAACCCCGGTTTTCGCGCGATGAAAACCGGGGTTTTCAACCGGGGGTCGCCGGAAGGGGTGATCGAGGGGGTGTCAGGGGGACGGCACGCCGAGGTGGTCGTAGGGGTGCATGAGGAAGCGGAGGACGGGTTCGAGGTCGTCGGCCGAGGGGGGTTCGTCGGCGATGAGGGCCTGGATGAGCAGGCCGTCGATGCCCGCGATGAAGGCGCTGATGACCGGGTCGTCACCGTCGTCGCCGTCGTTGATGTTGCCGCGGATGAGGTCGAGCCAGCGGCGGGCTGCGGGGCGCAGCGCGGGACGCCGGGCGGCCAGGAGGTAGAGCTCGTACTCGCCGATGGTGCGCTCGCGGTGCTCGGTGATCATCCGGACGAGCAGTTCGGCGATGGCGCGCGGCCACTGGGCGTTGTCGGTGACCTCCGCGCGCACGGCGGCGATCTGCTCGACCAGGGCCTCGCACCCGTCGAGCAGGCTGGCGACCAGCAGGTCGTCGATGCCGTCGAAGTAGTAGGCGATCGACGCGGGCGGCACGCCGGCCTCGCGCGCGACGTTGCGGTGGCTGACCGCCCCGACGCCCTCGCGGGCCACGACCCGCAGCGCCGCGTCGACGATCGCCCGGCGCCGTCGCTCGCCCTTGAGCCGCCGCCCGTCGGTCACCTCGGTCAATGCGCGCCTCCCAGTTCCAGTGCCACCACCCCGCCGATGATGAGCGCGATGCCGCCGAGCTGCACCGCGGTGATCGACTCGCCGAGGAACACCGCGCCGATGATGGCGACCAGCGCGACCCCGGCCCCGGCCCAGATCGCGTAGACGATCCCGACCGGCAGCCCGAGCTTGAGCACCGCGCTCATGGCGGTGAACGCGACCGCGTAGGCGACCACGACGACCACCGACGGCGCAAGCTTGCTGAAGCCCTCGGAGAGCTTCAGCGACACCGTCCCGACGACTTCGCTGCAGATCGCCAGCACCAGCAGCAGGTAGGCCACGAGCCCTCCTCCAGAATCATGGGCGATCGCCCAACTTCATGAACGCAGGTCCGCCCGGGTCGGGACGGCGGAACAGGGGTCAGTCGCGCTTCTTCTTGCCCGGACCCTCGATCGAGGACGCGACGAGCACGGCGGCCCAGATCACGAGCGGGATGGCGGGCCAGAAGAACTTCGGGTCACCGGAGACGACCGAGGTCACGCCCCAGATCGCGATCATGATGACCGCGCCGCCCGCCCAGTCCCGCCACTCCTTGACCACCTTGGTCCTGTGCTCCTCGCGCTCGGCGAGCTCGACCTCGGCCCGGGACTCGGGCAGATCGCGGGTCAGCTGCCTCAGCTCGCTGAGCGTGGCCGCGGCGAAGGCCTGCTGCAGCCGCTCGTCGTACTCGGTGACGGTCAAGCGCCCCTCGTCGAGCGCGATCCGCAGCCGACGCGCGACGTGCTCGCGGTCGGTGTCGGAAGCCCGCATGGAGCCGTCTTCGGGACTCACCATTTCCCCCACCCCCAGGCGTGGATCGGTCGAGCACGAGGTCCACCCGATCAAGCACGTGGCGAAAATCGCACATCTACTCGCCAGTTTGCCTTGATCGACACCGTCCCGGTGGTGAACCCGCGAGACGAGCTCCGCGCGCCCGGGCGTTCAGCAGCGACAACTCCCGAAACGCCCGCCGCCGCGAGGTGCCGATCGACGGTCTTCCTCACTGCGAAAATAGCAGAAAACTGAACGACCGCCCAAGTAGTTTTTCGACCAAGGGTCTCGCAGAATCACCGACTGTTCCCGAATTCACGCCCCAGCCCCCGTGGTTACCAGCGGGTAACAGGGCGTACGCTCCCCAAACGGACAACCCCCGAAACAGGAGGCCACGAGCATGGGTGCTGTGCAGATCACGCTTGGCGCGATCTCAGTCGCGCTCGGCGTCGTCGCGTGGAGCATGTTCGCCATGACCATCGCCCGATTCGTGCGGATCATCCGCCTCGGGCAACCCGACGGCACCCGGAACGGTCCGGCTCTGGCGCGTCTGGCCACGTTGGTCAAGGAGTTCGCCGCGCACACCCGGATGAACAAGTTCCGCCACGTCGGCGTCTGGCACTGGCTGGTCATGTGGGGCTTCCTGCTCGGCTCCCTTGCCCTGTTCGAGGCCTACGGCGAGGTCTTCGTCCCCACCTGGGGCTGGCCGATCCTCGACGACCTGGCGATCTTCCACTTCCTGATGGAGGTCCTGGGCGTCGGCACGATCGTCGGCATCCTGGTGCTGATGGCCATCCGCCAGGCCAACCACCCGCGTCGCGCGGGCCGCGTCTCGCGGTTCCAGGGCTCCAACTTCGCCTGGGCCTACTTCATCGAGGCCGTCGTGCTGGTCGAGGGCATCGGCATCATCGGTGTCCGCGCCGCCAAGGCCGCGCTGGGCGTGCACGAGATGCCGCTGTGGGCCGAGTTCGTCTCCGGCCCGATCGGGTACCTGCTGCCCGCCAGCCCGAACCTGGTCTCGGTGTTCGCCTTCATCAAGCTGATGAGCGCCACCGTCTGGCTGATCGTCGTCGCCCGCACCATGACCATGGGTGTCGCCTGGCACCGGTTCTCGGCGTTCTTCAACATCTACTTCAAGCGCGAGGACGACGGTGACGTCGCCCTGGGCGCGGTCAAGCCGATGATGTCGGGCGGCAAGCCGCTGGACTTCGAGGAAGCCGACCCCGACACCGACGTCTTCGGCGCAGGCAAGATCGAGGACTTCTCCTGGAAGGGCTGGCTGGACTTCACGACCTGCACCGAGTGCGGTCGCTGCCAGTCCCAGTGCCCGGCTTGGAACACCGGCAAGCCGCTGTCGCCGAAGATGATGATCACGCAGCTGCGCGATCACGCCTACGCCAAGGCCCCGTACCTGCTCGCCGGTGGCAGCAAGGACATGGCCGGCGACGAGGTCGGCATCACCGGTGACGGCGCCGAGGAGAAGCTCGCCAAGATCGACGCCCTCGCGCTGGCCGAGGCCGAGCGCCCGCTGGTCGGCGGACCGGAGGAGATGGGCGTCATCGACCCCGACGTCCTGTGGTCCTGCACCTCCTGCGGTGCCTGCGTCGAGCAGTGCCCGGTCGACATCGAGCACGTCGACCACATCGTCGACATGCGCCGCTACCAGGTCATGATCGAGTCGAACTTCCCGACCGAGCTGGGCGGGATGTTCAAGAACCTGGAGAACAAGGGCAACCCGTGGGGCCAGAACGCCAAGGACCGGCTGGCCTGGACCGAGGACCTGGACTTCGAGGTCCCGGTCTTCGACGGTGAGCTCGCCGAGGACGACGAGTACCTGTTCTGGGTCGGCTGCGCCGGTGCTTTCGAGGACCGCGCGAAGAAGACCACCCAGGCCGTCGCCGAGCTGCTGCACATGGCGGGCGTGAAGTACAAGGTGCTGGGCCCGGAGGAGTCCTGCACCGGTGACCCGGCCCGTCGCGCGGGCAACGAGTTCATCTTCCAGATGATGGCCCAGCAGAACGTCGAGGTCCTCAACGGCGTCTTCGAGGGCCGCGAGCCCGGCAAGCGCAAGATCGTCGCGACCTGCGCGCACTGCTTCAACAGCCTCGCCAACGAGTACTCCGAGCTCGGCGGCAACTACGAGGTCGTCCACCACACCCAGCTGCTGAACAAGCTGGTGCGGGAGAAGCGCCTGACCCCGGTCGCCCCGGTCGCCGAGGACGTGACCTACCACGACCCCTGCTACCTGGGACGGCACAACAAGGTCTACACGCCGCCGCGCGACCTGGTCGGCGCCGCGGGCGCGACCTTCCGCGAGATGCCGCGCCACGAGGAGCGCTCCATGTGCTGCGGCGCCGGTGGTGCCCGCATGTGGATGGAGGAGCGCATCGGCAAGCGGATCAACCTGGAGCGCGTCGACGAGGCCCTGGGCACCGCCCCCTCGAAGATCGCCACGGGCTGCCCGTTCTGCAAGGTGATGCTCTCCGACGGCGTCACGACCCGGAAGTCCGAGCAGGTCGCCAACGAGTCGGTCGAGGTCGTCGACGTCGCCCAGCTCCTGCTCAACGCCGTCAAGCGCGGCGACGACCAGAAGGACGGAGCAGCCGAACCGGAACCCGCCGGCAGCTGACCGATCCCCACGAAGAAGGGCGCCTCCCACCCGGGAGGCGCCCTTCTTCGTCTTCACCGGACGTCGAGGGACACCGCCCACTCCTCCGCGAGCTCCCGAATCCGCCGCACCGAGTCCTCAGCGCTCAAAGATCCGTCGCGCAAGCGCTCGAAGGTCCGCGTGGCCACCTGGACCGCTTCGGGTGCTTCGAAATGGGCCGACCCGTTGATGTGCTCCACGTAGAGGACGTCCGGCCCTTCCGGATCGTCGTAGCGCAGCAGTGAGAACGGGCCGTCCAAACCGAGCACCACACCCGGTTCCGTCGGCAACACCCTGATCGTCACGGTGTCGAGCTCGGCGAACGAGCAGAGCTCGTGCAGCTGTCGTTGCATCACGGCTCTCCCGCCGACCGGCAACCGCAGCGCACCTTCATGGATGATCGCTTCGTAGGACATCTCGGGCAGGCGCTGCTTTCGCCGCATTCGCGCTGCGATCACATCCGGTATCCGCTCCGGCGCAACTCGTCCCGCACCGACGAAGATCGCCCGGGCGTACTCCTCCGTCTGGAACAAGCCCGGCACCAGCGCCAACTGCCACTCGCGGACCGAAACAGCCTCTTCTTCCAGGTGGTAATAACCGCGACTGGTAATGCCGTAGGCGTGCCACCAGGGCTTGGCCTTCGCCGACCTGGCGAGGTCGACCAGGCCCGGGTCGTAGGCGTCGTAGAGGTCCATCATCGAGCGCACCTCGTGCACGGAGGTGGCGACCTCGCCGGTCTCCTTGCGGCTGAGGGCACTTGTCGACATGTCGAGCGCAGCGGCGGCCTGCTCCTGGGTGAGCCCGGCGTCCTCGCGCAACCGCCGTATCCGGCGTGCGAGCCGACGCCGCCGAAAAGTGGGGCGGGTGCGCACGAATTCCATGATCGCAGCGGGAACCCGTCACCGGGATTCCCGATTGCGGTGATCCCATCGGGGGACTCCCGCCCGGATCCTCTACGCAATGACACCGAGGATCTTCGGCCTGGCCGAGAAGAACATCGACGGATCACCCGATCCGGCCCACGTTCGGCTGTGGGGGATGGAACTGGAGAACGGGGCCGTCCTGCACTGGAGGGAGGACGGCAGGAACCAGGTCGCGGTCTGCACCAGCGCGCAGCAGGCCGCGGAGAGCTTCGGCAGCCTCTTCGGCCTGGCGCTCTACTTTCCCTGAGAAAGCGATCGAGGGCCGTTCCCCACCCGCGGGAACGGCCCTCGATCGATCGCTGAAGGGATCAGCTGCCCATCTCCTCCAGGGAGCGGCCGTTGGTCTCCTTCAGGTACTTGACCACGAACACCACCGACAGCGCCGCGAACGCCGCGTAGATGAAGTACGTGACCGGCAGGTTCCAGTCCCGCATGCTCGGGAAGGACACCGTCACCAGCCAGTTCGCGATCCAGTTCGTCGCCGTGCCCAGCGCCAGGGCCGCGGCGCGGATTCGGGCCGGGAACATCTCGCCCAGCAGCACCCACATCACCACGCCCCACGAGGCGGCGAAGAACAGCACGAACGCGCTCGCCGAGATCAGCGCGACGACACCCCACTGCGCGGGCAGCACGGCGTCCTCGCCGACGACCTGGGCGAAGCTGAACGCCCAGCCGGTCACGGCCAGCGACACCGTCATGCCGACCGAACCGATGATCAGCAGCGGCTTGCGGCCGATCTTGTCGACCAGCGCGATCGCCACGAACGTGCCGATGATGTTCACGATCGACGTGAACAGGCTCAGCAGCAGCGAGCTCTCCTCGTTGATGCCGACCGAGTGCCACAGCGACGACGAGTAGTAGAAGATCACGTTGATGCCGACGAACTGCTGCAACGCGGCGATCGCCATGCCGACCCAGACGATCGGCAGCACGCCGAACTTGCCGCGCAGGTCGCTCAGCTTCGGCTTCGTCTCGCCCAGCGCGGCCTGGATCTCGCCGATCTTGCCGTCGACGTCACCGGGCTCGATCTTGTTGAGCACCTCGCGCGCCCGGTCGACCTTGCCCGCCGACACCAGGTAGCGCGGGGACTCGGGGATCGAGGAAGCGACGATCAGGTAGACCACGGCCGGGAGCGCGGCCACGCCCAGCATCCACTGCCAGGCCTGGATCGGCCCCAGCATCCCGGAAGCACTACCGCCCGCGAACGCGGCCAGGGCGTAGTTGACCAGCTGCGACACCGCGATGCCG
The DNA here is from genome assembly GCF_900116135.1 of Saccharopolyspora flava. Classification (GTDB taxonomy): domain Bacteria; phylum Actinomycetota; class Actinomycetes; order Mycobacteriales; family Pseudonocardiaceae; genus Saccharopolyspora; species Saccharopolyspora flava. Next base: position 248,705 of record NZ_FOZX01000006.1, on the reverse strand, counting down.
AGCACGATCGCCAACTGCTGCAACGAGGCGAGCCGGCCTCGGTACTGCGCGGGCGCCACCTCGGCGATGTAGGCCGGGGCGATCACCGAGGCGATGCCGATCGCGACACCGCCGACCACGCGCCAGATCGCCAGGTCCCAGATCGCGAAGGGAACGGCCGAGCCGATGGCGCTGATGATGAACAGCACGGCGGCGACCTGCATGACCCGGATCCGGCCGATCCGGTCCGCCAGGCCACCGGCGATGCCGGCACCGACGGCCGACCCCAGCAGCGCCGACGACACGGTCAGACCGGTCATCGCCGAGCCGACGCCGAAGTGCTCCTGGATCGCGTCGACGCCACCGTTGATGACGGAGGTGTCGTAGCCGAACAAGAAACCGCCGAGAGCCGCAGCCCCGGCGATCATCACCACGTGCCCGAGCTTGGCGGTTCCGCCCGAGGCACGCGACTGCAATGCGGACATCGAATCTCCCGCTTGCCCACACGCCGATCCGCCCCGTTGCGGGATCGTTCCAGAGCGCCGGGCGGACGGGATACTAAGCTCTGAACCGGCACTTGCCTTGCTCGATTCAGGGTGATTTGCTTCACGCCGCAAGAATCCGCAGGCAACAGCCCTTACCTGGCAAAACGTCACATTCCCTGGGAATGCGAACGGTGACCACCCGGTTTCCCACCGCGCTCGCGACCACCCCCGAGCGCACGAACCCGCACGATCACCGACGGCGCCCACCTCCGCCTCGCGCTCCAGCCCTCAGCGGCCGGTCACGGTGACAACGTCCGTTGGCAGTGGACAGTTTTAGCCATAACTATCCGGACAAAAAGGATCTTGATCATGGGTGATTATGGCTAAAACTGTCCACTGCCGCGGCGAGCACCTCACGGGACCACCGCTCCGCGACGGAGGGCAGGACGTGGGGCCGGGACGTGGGGTCAGGACGTGGGGGTCGCTCAGCGGCGGGTGTCGGTGACCTTGAAGTTGAGGTAGGCGCGCGACGACGTCGGGCCGCGCTGCCCCTGGTAGCGGGACCCCGCCTCCTTCGAGCCGTACGGGAAGTCCGCGGGGCTCGACAGCCGCAGCAGGCACAGCTGCCCGATCTTCATCCCCGGCCACAGGGTGATCGGCAGGTTCGCCACGTTCGACAGCTCCAGCGTGATGTGCCCGCTGAACCCGGGGTCGATGAACCCGGCCGTGGAGTGCGTCAGCAGCCCGAGCCGCCCCAGCGACGACTTGCCCTCCAACCGGCTGGCCAGGTCATCGGGAAGCTTCACCGCCTCGAACGTCGACCCGAGCACGAACTCGCCCGGGTGCAGCACGAACGGCTCGCCCTCGGGAGTCTCCACCAGCGACGTCAGCTCGTCCTGCTGCTTCGACGGATCGATGTGGGTGTACCGGGTGTTGTCGAAGACCCGGAAGTAGCGGTCCAGCCGCACGTCGATGCTCGACGGCTGGATCATGGACGAATCGAACGGATCCAGTTCGAGGCGCCCCTCGTCCAGCTCTTTACGCAGGTCCCGATCACTCAGCAGCACGACACCAGCCTATCGGGAGCCTATGTCGATCTTGCCCGCCCACCGTGCTAATCTACGCACCGTCGGACGGCAACGACCGTCACGACCAGTGCGGATGTAGTTCAATGGTAGAACATCAGCTTCCCAAGCTGAGAACGCGGGTTCGATTCCCGTCATCCGCTCCAACTCACGAAGGCCCAGGTCAGAAGCGTGATCGCTTCTCCTGGGCCTTCGTTGTCGGGCCTGGTTTCTAGGGTCGGGGCATGGCGGAAACACATGGTTACGACGTCTCGATCGAGTGGACCGGCAACCTCGGGACCGGCACCGACGACTACCGCACCTTCAGCCGCTCGCACGAGATCCTCGCCGAGGGGAAAGCACCGATCGCGGCCTCGGCCGACCCGGCGTTCCGAGGCGACCGGTCCCGCTGGAACCCGGAAGAGCTGCTGGTCGCGACGGTCGCCCAGTGCCACATGCTCTGGTACCTCCACCTCTGCGCGAACGCCGGCATCACCGTCATCGACTACGAGGACGACGCCCACGGCGTCATGACGATGGACGAGCGCGGCGGAGGCGGCCAGCTCACCGAGGTCACCCTCCGCCCCCGCGTGACCGTCACCGACCCCGCCACGATCGACCAGGCCAACGCCCTGCACTCGAAGATCCACGAGGTCTGCTTCATCGCCCGCTCGGTCAACTTCCCCATCCACCACCAACCCGAAGCCCACACCCTCTGACCGGCTTCTAGTCGCGGTGGTCTGCGGGAACGACAAGACCTTCCTCGGCCGCGAACGTCTCCCCGTCGAACTCGGACCGGGCTGCGGCGAGGGCCGCGTTGCGGTCGTTGCCCGGCCAGAAGTGGGTGAGCATCAGCCTCCGGGCCCCGGCTCGCCGAGCCCACGCGCCTGCTTCCCGCGCCGTCAGCAGACCTCGGGAGCTTCCAGGCCGGTCGGTCGCGTCGACGATGAACAGGTCGGCGTCGCGGCCGAGATCGGCGAGCGCCGGGTCCGGGCCGGTGTCGCCGGTGTAGGCCAGGACCCGGTCGCCGGCGCGCAGCCGGACGCCCGCGTTGGGAACGAAGTGCGGCAGCGCGAGACCCGTCAGCTCGAACGGCCCCACCCGGTGGGTTCCCGGCAGCGGGTGCACGTCGAAGACGTCCCGCAGGTCCACGTCCGGTTCCAGGCCGCCGAGCCGCTCCAGCACACCGGGCGGGCAGTGCAGCGGCAGCCGCGGGCCCCCGGTGTAGAACCGGGCGCGGAACAGCGCGTGCAGGTCGACGCAGTGGTCCGGGTGCTCGTGCGTGATCACCACCGCGTCGACGCGCCCGTCCGGCCAGTGCCCGAACAGCCTCGGCAGCGTCCCGTAACCGAGGTCCAGCACCAACCGGAACCCGTCCCAGTCCACGGCGAAGCCGCTGCACGCCCGCCCGGCCTCCGGGAACGCGCCGCAACTGCCCAGCACCGTCACGCTTCGCCGAATCATCGTTCGGTCAGCAGGACCATCGGCAACGTCGTGCCGGATTCCCAGATCGGGGCTCCGAGGGTGCGTTCGAAGACGGGGCGCAGCTTCGCCCACGCCCGCGGGTTCCGGGCGGCGTAGCGCCGGAGGATCTGCGCCGCTTCGTCGGGTTGCAGTCTGCGGGCGGTTACCGGGACGTGCGTGCGGGTGCCGATGGAGACGTGGGCGTTCGGGTGGGCGTCGAGGTTGCGCAGCCACTGGGTGCGCTCGCCGAAACCGGCCGCCAGGACGTAGCCGGTGGCCGTCCGGTCCACGACCTCCAGAACCACGTACCGGGGCCGCCCGGACTTGCGGCCGAGGTGTTCCAGCATCAGCAGCCGCTGCCCGAACACGAACCCCAGGCGAGCGCGGAACAGCCAGATGGGCGCCCGGACGAGCCACCTGGTGCGCAGCAGTGTCACCGCCAGATCCGTCATCTCCTGAGCAGAGCACAGGTGCCGCGCCGCTGTCGGGAAATCGCTCGACAGCACTGGGAGGATGTCCGGGTTCCGACACCACCTGATCTTGGGGGAGACGTGAATCCGAGGGATGCCGATGCGAGCCGGTTCGCCGGTGAGGCCTTGGCCAACGGCGAACCGACGGGATGGTTCGAACCGCTCTACGCCGCCGCGTCCGGCGGCGAGGCCGTGGTGCCGTGGGACTTCCCGGTGCCGCACGGGTTGCTGCCCGAGTGGGGGCGCGGCGTCGACGGCTCCGGCCGCTCGGCGCTGGTCGTGGGCTGCGGGTACGGGCGGGACGCGGAGTTCCTCGCCTCGCTGGGATTCCGGACCACCGCGTTCGACATCTCCGCGACCGCGATCCGCGAAGCTCGCGAACGCCACGCCGGGTCGTCCGTCGAGTACGTGACGGCCGACCTGCTGGACCCGCCCGCCGAGTGGGCCGGCGCGTTCGACCTCGTGCTGGAGTCGATCACCGTGCAGTCGATGCCGCTGTCGCTGCGCGCCGAGGCGACCCGCCGCGTCGCCGAGATGGTCGCGCCGGGCGGGCAGCTACTGGTCATCGCGGGAATCCGCGAGGAGGGCGCCGACGTGGACGGGCCGCCGCCGTGGCCGCTGACCCGCGGCGAGATCGACGCCTTCGCCACCGGCGGTCTGCGTCCGCAGGAGGTCGAGCAGCTGTCGCCGCCGACGAACCCGCAGATGCCCTCCTGGCGGGCGATCTTCACCCGTTAGCGGGCGGCTGCGCGGATCGCCGCGCAACATTCCCGGTCGGCCCCGGGCCCGGCGCTACCGTGCCCGGGTACTCGACCTGAGGAGTGATCGCATGGCATGGGCACAACTGGTCGCTCTGTGCGGCTCCGGCTTCCTCATCCTCGGCACCGGACTGGCCGTCTGGGCACGTCGCGACCACACCTGACCCACTGCTCGGCGGGCCCCCACGCGAGCCCGCCGAGCCGGGTCCCTCAAAGGTCGAAGACCACGCCGGTCTTGACCTGAAGCTCGCAGCTGTTCGAATAGGTCTGGGTGTGGCTGATCTCCTTGCCGCGCCACTTGCCCTCGAGGGTGGCCGTGACCGGCTGGTACTCCAGCGTGCAGACCTTGCCCAGGTTCGCCTGCATCGCGGTGAAGTTCCCGTTGACCTTCTCCAGCTCCTCGCACGCCTTCGCGGCGTGCTGATGCGTGCCACCGGCCGGGTGGCACTTGAGCTCACCGAACTTGTTCGCGGTGAGGACGTCGCTCTTCACGGTCAGCCGCATGGTGCTGTCGGGGGCCGGAGCCGCGGTGGCGACCCCGGGGATGACGGCGGTTCCGGCGAGGAGCGCGGTGGCCAGGAGCACTCGACGAGTCAGTTTCGCAAACACCGTTCCTCAACTCTCCTGCTGCGGGATGTCGTTGCACCGACTGGGACGAGAAGCACCGATCGGCAAAACCACTGCGCGCCAAAGGTTTCTCGCGACGTTCGGTCCGGATGAAGCACACGCTACTGCACTACCCGACGTAGCCTCACGTCACCTGAACCAGCGACATCGCAAGGAACTTCACGCACTAGTAGTAATCGCGTCCACTGAGGACTTCTCGTTTTCGTTGTGCTGTCAACAGAATTCGCGTCCCGATTTCAACGGAAATCAGGACCCGGATTTCCATTGAAATCGGACACCCCACCACCCGCAACTCAAGCGGATCCCGCCCGTTCACGTGGTTAAGGTGTGGGACCTGCTGCACTCCAACGCTGCGGAGAGCACCATGAACGAGGCGAACTACTCGCTCGGCCACGACGACCCCGAGATCCAGCGCCTCCTGCTGCAAGGACGCCTCTACGCAGGTCACACCGCCCACGCCCTGCGCCTCGCCGGACTCGCACCCGGCATGCGGGTGCTCGACGTCGGCTGCGGACCCGGCGACGTCTCGATCTCCGCCGCGCGCATCGTCGGCCCCACCGGATCCGTCGTCGGCGTCGACGCCCAGCAGTCCATCCTCGACATCGCCACCGCACGCGCCGCCGACAAGGGCGTCAACGCGACCTTCTTCCGCGGCGACATCTTCGCGCTCGACACCGAGGAACCCTTCGACGCCGTCACCGGCCGCCTCATCCTCATGCACCTGCCCGACCCGGCCGCCGCCGTCCGCCATCTGTCCACACTGGTCAGACCAGGCGGCATCGTGACCTTCCAGGACTTCGAGATCAGCGCCGTCGCCACCGTCCCCGAACCCCCGCTGTTCCAACGCCTCGTCGAGCTCATCGTCCACTGCTTCCACGCCGCCGGCGCCAACACCGAGATGGGCACCTCGCTGCACCGCACCTTCCGCGCCGCCGGACTCCCCGCACCCGAGATGACGATGGGCGGCTGCGTCAGCGCCGCCACCGACCCCGAGGTCGTCCAGTACCTCGTCGGCGTGTGGCGCTCCCTCAAACCCGTCGCCGACCAGCTCGGACTCGACGTCGACGACGTCAGCGACCTCGACGACCTGCCCGAACGCCTCCGCGCCTCCGCCGACCCCGACGCCGTCGTCGTGCTGCCCCCGCTGATCAGCGCCTGGAGCGTCGTCCCCGGCGCATAACGTGTCCCGGGTGACCGACTACGCCCGCACCGCGGCCTCCTACGACCTCATCGCCGCCGACTACGCCGACCACGCCCTCCACGAGGTCGACTCCAAACCCCTCGACCGGTCGATGCTCACCGCGTTCGCCGAGCTCGTCTCCGGACGCGTCGCCGACGTCGGCTGCGGCACCGGCAACGGCACCGCCGTCCTGCACCGCCTGGGCGTCGACGTGTTCGGCATCGACCTCTCCGCCGAGATGCTCGCCCACGCCCGCCGACAGCTCCCCGACGTGCACTTCACCCAGGGCTCGATGACCGACCTGAACACCGCGGACGCCTCGCTCGGCGGCATCGTCGCCTGGTACTCGATCATCCACACCGCACCCGAGGACCTGCCCGCGGTCTTCGCCGAGTTCCGGCGAGCGCTGGCGCCCGGCGGCCTGATCCTGCTGGCGTTCCAGACCGGCGCCGACACCCTCCACCTCACCGAGGCCTACGACCGCGCCATCGACCTGACCTTCCTCCGCCACACCCCCGAGGACGTCGCCGACCGGCTCACCGACGCGGGACTCACCCCGCACGCCACCCTCGTCCGCCAGCCCGAAGGCGAACGCTCACCCCACGCGTTCCTGCTGGCCCGCGGCTGACCGGCATCAGAGCTGGAGGAACATGAGCACCTCGTCCCGGTCGTCACCGGGACCGAGCCGGAGCGCACCCGGCCACCGGCCGATCTCCTTCCAGCCGAGCCGCCCGTAGAACGTCTCCAGACCGATGCCGGCGCGCGCGGCGAGACGCAGCTGCTCCAAGCCCATCTCGTCGCGCGCGATCCGCCGCGCCTCGGTCATCAACGCACTCCCGACGCCCTCGCCACGCCGCTCCGGACGGCTCTGCACCCGGTGCAGCATCCCCCAGTGCGAGATCAGCGCGAAGGTGTCCCGCCGGATGACGAGCCACCCCACCAACTCCTCGCCGTCCGAGGCCATCACCACGCGACAGGTCGCCGGGTCCAGCGCACCCACGATCGCGTCGACCGCCGCAGCGACCTCGTCCTCATCCACCGGGGCGAACGGAAACCCCACCGCCCCACCGGCGTTCGACACGTCGACCCAGCACCGCACCAACTCCGCCCGCCGCGCGGAACTCACGTCCCCAGGCACAACACCCTGCGAAAACACCCACGCACCCATACCCCGAGCATCTCAGCCCGAAAACGCCGTGAAAGACCCGCATCGCTGATCACCAGCGGCGACGACTCAGTCGGCGAGGAGCTGCTCGCGGAGGATGTCGGCGTGCCCGCAGTGGTGGGCGAGCTCGCGGAGAACCTGCAGGTACACCCAGTGGAGCGTGCGCGGCCCACCCCGGTGGCCGGTCACGACGGTGTCCAGCGGCAGGTCCGCGACCGCCGAACGCGCCGTCGCGCAGGCTTCCCGGTGAGCGGCCGTGACCGACGCGATGGTGTCGTCATCGGAGAGCCGGAAGGACTCGTCCGGACTCCGCACCAGCCCCAGCTCCCGGCGGGACGCGCCGCCGACGCACTCCTCGAACCACACCCGCTGCATCCACGTGACGTGCTTGAGCAACCCCAGCAACGTCGTCGCCGACGGGACGAGCCGACGACGAGCCTGCTCCTCGGTGAGACCGTCGAGCGTCGCCTCAACAGCGGCGCGGTAGTCCTCGACGAACGCGTCGAGCTGGGTGCGCTCGTCGTCCATCAGCACGTCGGAAGCACCCATCGGCCTCTCCCATCACGACATCGGTTCGGACTGCCCGCCCTACTCCTGGGCCATGTCGACGAAGCGGCTGTAGTGGAGCTGGTGGGCCACGGTGATCGTGGCCGTGGGACCGGCGCGGTGCTTGGCGACCATCAGGTCCGCCTCACCCATCCGCGGGTCATCCCGCTCGAACGCGTCCGGCCGGTGAATCAGGATGACCATGTCCGCGTCCTGCTCCAGCGAGTTGTGCATGGCGACGCCGTCCGCGATGAAGTTGTGCGTGCCGTCGACCGTGGCGTCGTAGACGGGTTGTTCGCCGATGCTGGTGATCTCGGCGATCTCGTCCCAGTAGACGTCGTTGGTGGCGAGCATCTCCAGGTCGGCGTCCTCGAGCACGGTCGCGGCGCGGGCCAGGCGAGTTCGGCTGGGGGCGCGCTTCCACATCGCCGAGCCGCAGAACTGCGTGTCCATCCGCTCGGCGAAGTCCCGGTGCGTCATGGAGCGGGTGGCCAGCAGTTCGCGAACCCGGCCCCACACCTCCTTCGGCACCGTGTCGCGGTTGGTGTTGGCCACGATCTCGCGGAGGTGCGCGGCAACCTCGATGGCGCGCAGGCCGCGAGCACCGTGCACGCCCGCACCATCGAGGAACGCGAGCTGGTTCTCCACCCCGTAGATCACCACGTGGTAGCAGGTGCGGTAGCTGCCCTTCGTCGTCGGCTTGATCCGCGCCAGCACGCCGATCCGCAGGAGCAGGCGGCTCAAGTCGTCAGCGAGTCGACGGCTCGTCGTCGCGTAGTAGATCCGGCCCTGCCCGGCGACGTCGTCCCAGCGGACCGAACCGTCGGTCGCCCAGAGATGACGGATGAAGAGCCCGATCTGCTCCTTCGGCAGCTCGAAGACCTGCTTCGGGATGAACTTCTCATGGCTGCGCAAGCCGAACAGGCCCATCCCGTCGAGCCACGCCGCGATGGGGTTCCGCTTGCCGTGCGTCAGCCGGTAGGGGGCCGGCAGGCGGAGCGTCGTCACCTTCGCGGCGGCGTACTCGTCGCGAACCGCCGTGATGCCGAAGTGCTCAGCAGCCTCGGTGACGGCGGCCAGGTTCTCCTCGTCGACGCTGGCGTAGCGAATCGGCTGGCGCTTGACCACCGAGCCATCACCGATCAGGTGCGCCAACAACACGATCTCGGCTTCCGGGAGCGGCTTGGTCTCCAGCGGTTCCGGCAGCTGACGCGGCACCGCCACCCGGGAGCCCTCGACGAGCTCGCCCAGCGGCATCCAGCCGTCCAGCGTGAGCATCGGGTGGTTGGCCGTCGCTTCGACCTCCAGCCCGGAAGCGAGCCGGACCTTGAACACTTCCTTCGTACCGCTGGAGAAGACGTTCGTGACGGGCTTCGCGACCAGACGCATCCGCTCGTCCAGCGACCACACGACCGGACGCTCACCGGTGCGCATGAGTTCCCCGAAGGACACCTCCGCGCCGGTGTCAGCACGCATCAGCCGGGTGTTGGCCGTGAGGCAACCCGATTCGCGCAGGTCGGAGAGCTGCGGCTTCTTGTCCGTGCGCTGTTCCGGGCCTCGGTTGAGCTGCGAGATCGCGACCAGCGGGACTTCCAGCTCCTTGGCCAGCAGCTTGAGGTTTCGGGAGAACTCCGAGACCTCCTGCTGACGGGACTCGACGCGCTTGCCCGAGGTCATCAGCTGCATGTAGTCGACGACGATGAGCTGGATGTCGTGGCGCTGCTTGAGCCGCCGCGCCTTGGCCCGGATCTCCATCATCGTCAGGTTCGGCGAGTCGTCCACGAAGATCGGCGCCTCGCTGATCTCGCTCATCCGCCGGGCCAGCCGCGTCCAGTCGTCGTCGGTCATGCGACCACCGCGCATGTCGCCCAGCCGGATGCGCGCCTCGGCGGAGAGCAAGCGCATCACGATCTCGGTGCGCCCCATCTCCAGCGAGAAGATGACGCTCGCCATCCCGTGCTTCACCGACGCCGACCTGGCGAAGTCCAGTCCCAGCGTGGAGTTGTGCGTCGGGATCATCGACCGCGTCGCCAGGTAGAGGTGATCCGGCGAATCCACTTCGACGCACCTGACCGGCACGCTCTCCACCGGCTGGACGTCGGTGAACTTCAGGTCCGGGCGGTGCGCCACCACCGCAGGACCGATCGACGCCAGCTCCTCGGTGGTGAGGACCGTTCCGTCGTCCAGCCGCCACTGGTGCTGGGCGTCGGCGGTGACCGTGGTGCCGTCGGAGAACTCGATCTCGTAGCAGGGGCGGTCGTGCATGACCTCGGTCGCGGCCACGACCTCGGTCGGCTTGCCGTCGGCTCCGATCAGGTGGTCGCCGACCTGGACCTCGCCCATCGTCGTCCAGCCGTCCGGCGTGGGCAGCGGGGTGTCCAGAGCCAGTGCCTTACCGACACCCGGTCGGGCTGCGACGATGATCATCTGGCCTGCGTGGAGGCCGTTGGTGAGGGCGTCGAGGTCGGCGAAGCCGGTGGGGATGCCCTGGGACTCGCCGCCGCGGGACGCGATCGCGTCGATCTCGTCCATCGTGGGCTGGAGGAGCTCCTCCAGGGCGTGGTAGTCCTCGCTGGCCTTGCGCTCGGTGACGTCGTAGATCGACGCCTGGGCGCGGTCCACGACCTCCTCGATCGCCGCGCCCTCCGAGCCGTGGTAGCCCAGCTGCACGATGCGGGTGCCCGCCTCCACGAGGCGGCGCAGGATCGCCTTCTCCGAGACGATCTCCGCGTAGTAGCCGGCGTTGGCGGCCGTGGGGACCGTGGCGATGAGGGTGTGCAGGTACGGGGCGCCGCCGACCTTGGTCAGCTCCTGGCGTCGCTCCAGCTCCGCCGAGACCGTGATCGCGTCCGCCGGTTCGCCGCGGCCGTAGAGGTCCAGGATGCAGTCGTAGATCGCCTGGTGCGCGGGCCGGTAGAAGTCGTTCGGGCTCAGCGCCTCGACGACGTCGGCGATCGCGTCCTTGCTCAGCATCATGCCGCCGAGCACCGACTGCTCGGCCGCCAGGTCCTGCGGGGGCTGGCGCTCGAACGTGCTGGCGCCGCCGGGTGCACCTCCACCGTCGTCAGTGAAGTACGGGTCGTCCTCCCGCTCGTCGGGAACCGTCACCGGAACCCGTCACCTCCTCCGGCCAGCAGCCTGTCGTCCGTGCTCGCCACGGCGACCGTTTCCTGCGCGCGTTCCGGCCACGGTACCGAGGACGGTCCGTAGGCAGGGGCGTACGCGCGCGAAGCTAGATCGCCCGCATAGAGCAGGCAACTCAAGTTGTGGACAAACCTCGGGACAACCTGTGGATAGGTTGAACCGAGCTGGGGACAACTCCGGACAGCCTTCCCCGCAGCTGGGGACAACTTGGGGACAAGTGACGTGGAAGAAACGAAAACCCCAGTTCACAGCGTTGACGAAGGCTGTGGAAGAAATCCGTGGAAAACTCCCGGCGTGTCGCCACCATCGGCGTGTCGCACTCAACAGCGGTGGGTGATCAGCCGAAGATCATCGTCACCGCCGGTGCACGGCCGGGAGACGGCATCGTCCACCCCGTCACACGAATGCCGGAGTGGACGATGCCGCTTGAAGAATCCGGTACTACCGGGTCACTGCTCGCCGGTGACCTGGACGCTGACGTTGGCCGTCACGTCCGGGTGCAGCTGCACGTCGACGACGTGCTTGCCCAGCGACTTGATGTGGCCGCGCAGCGAGACCGAACGCTTGTCGAGGTTCGGGCCACCGGCCTTGCGGACCGCGGCGACGACGTCGCCGCTGGTGATCGAGCCGAACAGCTTGCCCTGCGGCGAGACCTTGGCGGTCAGCGTGACCGCGTCCAGGTTCTGCAGCTGCTGCTTGAGCTCGTGGGCGTGCTCCAGGTTCCGCACCCGGCGGTTCTCCTGGACGCGGCGGATCGTCTCGACCTGCTTCTGCGCACCCTTGGTGGCCACGATGGCCAGGTTGCGGGGCAGCAGGTAGTTCCGCGCGTAACCGTCCTTGACCTCGACGATGTCGCCGGACTCGCCGAGGCCGGACACGTCAGCGGTGAGGATGATCTTCATGACGTGACTCCTTTCTCAGATCAGCGAGCGGTCGAGGTGTAGGGCAGCAGGGCCATCTCACGCGCGTTCTTCACCGCGATGGCGACGTCGCGCTGGTGCTGGCTGCAGTTGCCGGTCACCCGGCGGGCACGGATCTTGCCGCGGTCGGAGATGTACTTCCGCAGCAGCGTCGTGTCCTTGTAGTCGATCAGCGTGGCCTTGTCCTTGCAGAACACGCAGACCTTCTTCTTCGGCTTGCGCACAGGCGCCTTGGCCATGGGTCTTCCTCCCGAACGAAAAACTTACCTCAAGCGTTAGCTGCGGCGACCGTCAGAACGGCGGCTCGTCGCTGAAGCCGCCGCCGGACCCCGCCGGCGGGGCCGAACCCCACGGGTCGTCGGCCGGCGGACCGGCCGGGGCGCTGCTGCCGCCACCGAAACCGCCGCCGCCGCGGCTGACCTTGTTGACCTTGGCGGTGGCGTAGCGCAGGGCGGGCCCGATGTCGTCGACCTCGAGCTCGACGACCGTGCGCTTCTCGCCTTCCTTGGTCTCGAAGGACCGCTGGCGCAGACGACCCTGCGCGATCACCCGCATGCCCCGGGTCAGCGACTCCGCCACGTTCTCCGCGGCCTGCCGCCAGATGTTGCAGCGCAGGAACAGCGCCTCGCCGTCCTTCCACTCACCGCTCTGGCGGTCGAAGGTCCGGGGCGTGGACGCGATCGTGAAGTTCGCGACGGCGGCACCGGACGGGGTGAAGCGCAGCTCCGGGTCGGCGGTCAGGTTGCCGACCACCGTGATTACCGTTTCACCAGCCATGACCTGGGGACTCCAGTCTGGTCGTCAGCGGGTACGGGCGTTGATCAGGCAGTCGCCTTGGCGGCACGGGCCTTGGCGGCACGCGCGGCCTTGCGGGGCTCAACGATCTTCCGCTGGACCTTGGTCCGCAGGATCGACTCGTTGAGGTTCAGCTGACGGTCCAGCTCCTTGACGGTGGCCGGCTCAGCGTTGAGGTCCAGGACGACGTAGATGCCCTCGGAGTTCTTCTTGATCTCGAAGGACAGCCGGCGCCGGCCCCAGACGTCGACCTTCTCGACGGTGCCACCGTCGTTGCGGACGACGTTGAGGAAGTTCTCCAGGGACGGAGCGACGGTGCGCTCGTCCAGGCTCGGGTCCAGGATGACCATGAGCTCATAGTGACGCATGAAGACCATTCACCTCCTGTGGACTCACGGCCACGGACTTTCCGTGGCAGGAGGGTCGTTCGCGTCAACGAACCGGTCAAGGCTAGCAAGGGGCACCGACAGCGAGGACATCGGCCTCGCCTCGGTGTGTTGGGACCCCGTCCCTGGTCAGGAAGCCCGCGTCAGTGACGGCGCAGGACCCAGGCGCGGACGAGCCCGGCGGTGACCACCGCGAGCGAGATCGCGGCGATGAGCACCGGCAGAGCGACGCGCTCGGAGACCTCGGTCGGCAGCGCCTCGGCCTGCCCGGCCGCGCGGATCTCCTCCTGCTCGTCCTGGACGCGCTGCCGCTCCTGGGCCTGGCGCGCCAGGTCACCGACGTCGGGAGCCATGCCCGGGACGTTCGGGATGGAGCCGTAGCGGGCCTGCGCCCACGGCAGGGCGGCGCCGCGCAGGCTCGGCGGCAGCATGCTGACCGCGGCCGGGGCGCCGTTGGCGCTGGGCACGGTCGGCACCGGGCTCGTCGAGGGGGCCGACGGCGGCGGCTCGGCCGGGGCCGGAGCCGGGGTCGACTCGGGCGGCGGCGGGGCCGGCTGCTCGGAGGACGGCGGCGGCTCCTCCTCCGGCTCCGGGGTGTTGACCGTGACCGAGTTGCCGAGGCTGACCAGGTTCGTGAAGTGGAAGCGGACGGCTTCCAGCTTGTCCTCGGGCAGGCCGAGGGAGCTCAGGCGCGGGGTCGCGGCCTGGGCGATCTCGCGGCCGGAGAAGGAGTTGGTGCCCGGCTCGGCGACGCCCAGCTCGATGGGGCTGCCTGCGGCGAAGGTCGAGGAGGCGTCGTTGGCGGCCCCGAAGGCCAGCGGCATCGCCAGCAGCACGGCCTGGTTGAGCTTGAAGTCCAGCGTCTTGGGCAGCACGGAGATCTGCTGACCGGGTTCACCGGAGACGATGGCGATCGAGTGGTCGACGACCAGCGGCTCGGCGGCGCTCGCCGTTCCCGCTCCGAGGCAGGTTCCCGCCAAGATCGCCACACCGGCCGCGCCCGCGGCTACGGTGCGTCGGAGCGCGTTCGGTTTGATCAGCGGGTTGGGGTTTCCCCAGGTACCCATGGCTCGCCTCCCCGCGAACGGCTCCGGAACGACAGACACTGTCTCAAAGCTCCTAACGCGTGAGTACCGCCGTTGGTTGCGGGATTCCGGCAAATCCGTTGATGTCCCACATCGTGGAACACTCCGGACGGCCCCGGTTCCCGGATCCGGTCGCGCGGGACGAATAGACTGCGTGCCATGCGTATCGGCGCTCATGTTCGCGATGACGATCCGCTGGCCGCAGCCGCCGAGCGCGGCGCGGAGGTGGTGCAGTTCTTCCTGTCCGACCCGCAGGGCTGGAAGGCGCCGAAGCCGCACCCGCAGGCCGAGCGGCTGCGGGACGGCGACGTCGCCGTTTTCATCCACGCACCTTATGTGATCAACGTGGCGTCGTTGAACAACAGGATCCGCATCCCGTCGCGGAAGTCGGTGGCGCAGCAGGCGAAGGCCGCCGCCGAGGTGGGCGCGCAGGGCCTGATCGTGCACGGCGGGCACGTCACCAAGGACGACGACCCGGCGGAGGGCATCGCGAACTGGCGCAAGCTGTTCGAGCGGCAGGCCGACGAGGGCGGTTTCGAGGTGCCGATCCTGATCGAGAACACGGCGGGCGGCGCGAACGCGATGGCCCGGCGGTTCGACGTGCTGGCGCGGTTGTGGGACGCGGTGGGCGAGTTCGGCGCGGGGTTCTGCCTGGACACCTGCCACGCGCACGCGGCGGGCGAGGAGCTGCTGGACGTGGTCGACCGGGTCAAGGCGATCACGGGCCGGATCGATCTGGTGCACCTCAACGACTCGCGGGACGAGTTCGGGTCGTCGCGGGACCGGCACGCCAACATCGGCTCGGGTCTGATCGACCCGGAGCTGCTGGTGGGCGTGGTGTCGAAGGCGGGCGCGCCGGTGGTGGTGGAGACCCCGGACGAGGGTCAGGCGGCCGACATCGAGTTCCTCCGGTCGAAGTCGAGCTGAACGTCGGTGGTCCCGGCGCTGCCGGGTGAGAGGAGCCCGGTATCAGGGTCGCGCGCGGCTTGACGGTGTCGGCGTTGGCGGTGTTGTGCCTGCTGACGGCCGTGACCTTGGCGTTGGGGTACGCGAACAAGGCGCGGTGCACCGGGCCGGAGTTCAACGAGTGGGGGCGGTCCGGGCCGGATTACCAGATGCGCTCCTACCGGGACGTCTGCTACTCGGACATCCAGAACCTGTGGCTGGGCCGGGACATCGATCGGCACGTGTTCCCGTACGTGCACGGCGGCATCGATCCGGACGGGTCGTTGTGGGGCGGGGTCGTGGAGTACCCGGTGCTGACCGGGGTGCTGATCTGGGCGGGCGCGTTCTTCGTGGACACCGACGCGGGGTTCCTGCTGTCGTCGGCGCTGCTGATGGCCCCGTTCGGGTTGGCGGTGGCGTGGTGGCTGGGCCGGTTGAGCCGGTGGCGGGCGCTGCTGTGGGCGTTGGGGCCGCCGCTGGTGCTGTACGCGGACCACAACTGGGACCTGCCGGTGGTGGCGAGCGCGGTGGCGGCGGTGTTCGTGATGCACCGGTGGCGGGCGTCGTTGGCGCGGCGGTCGACGGTGGCCGCGGTGCTGCTGGGGCTGGGTTTCGCGTTGAAGCTGTACCCGGCGATCTTCGTGCTGCCGCTGATGCTGTACGTGTTCACCGAGGGCGGCCGGGACTGGCGGGGCGCGTTGCGGGTGGCCGGTTCGGCGGCGGCGACGGGTGTGCTGGTGAACGTGCCGTTCGCGCTGGCGGGTTTTCAGGGCTGGGCGGCGTCGTTCGAGTTCCAGTCGCGGCGTCAGGTGGATCTGAGCACGAATTCCATCTGGTACTGGGGTTTCCGGCACTGGACCGGCGATGAGGGTTTCCAGGACGCGATGGGGATCGTCTCGCCGGGTCTGATGCTGGTGTCGTTCGCGCTGGCGTGCTGGATCGGCTGGTTGCGCTACGAGAGGACCGGGACGTACCCGTGGGTGCAGGTGTCGGCGGCGATGCTGTGCGGGTTCCTGCTGCTGCACAAGGTGCACTCGCCGCAGTACACGTTGTGGTTGTTGCCGTTCTTCGTGCTGGTGCAGGTGCGCTGGGGCTGGATCGTGGCGTACCTGGTGGCGGATTTCGCGATGTGCGTGGGCATCTTCCGGTGGCTGTACCTGGGCAACGCGGGTGAGCCGAGCGGGATTCACGACGGTTTCACGGCGCAGGCGCTGATGATCGGTGTCTGGGGGCGGGCGGCGCTGCTGATCGGGTTGTTCGTGGCGTTCCTGGCCGCGCGCACGACCATCGAGTCGCGCGCGGTGGAGACCGCGGGTTCCCGGCGTTTCGGCTGACACGTCGGTCGGGGAAAGGAGAAGGGACCCGCGACCGGGTGGTCGCGGGTCCCTTCTCGTTGCGGGGGCCGGATCAGAAGACGGACTCGTCGAGCTCCATGAGGGAGTTGTCGGCGGCCTCGATGATCTTGCGGCGGCCGGTGAGCTCGGGCAGGACGTTCTTGGCGAAGAAGCGGGCGACCGCGACCTTGCCCTGGTAGAACGACTCGTCCTTGCCGGCACCGGCGTCGAGGGCGGCGAGCGCGATCTCGGCCTGCTGCAGCAGCTTCCAGCCGATGAGCAGGTCACCGACGGACATCAGGAACGAGACGGCGTGCTGGCCGACCTTGTAGATGTTCTTGATCTCCTCCTGGGCGGAGGTCAGGAACTCGAACAGCGTGCCGAGCTGGCCCTGGACGTCGCCGAGGGCGCGGGTGAGCAGCTCGCGCTCCTCCTTGAGGCGCTCGTCGGCGTCGGAGTTCTCCAGGGTCTTCTGGATCTCGGCGGCGACGTGGCCGATGGCCTGGCCCTTGTTGCGGACGATCTTGCGGAAGAAGAAGTCCTGGGCCTGGATCGCGGTGGTGCCCTCGTAGAGGCTGTCGATCTTGGCGTCCCGGATGTACTGCTCAATCGGGTAGTCCTGCAGGAAGCCGGAGCCGCCGAGGGTCTGCAGCGAGTGCGTGAGCATCTCGTAGGCCCGCTCGGAGCCGACGCCCTTGACGATGGGCAGCAGCAGGTCGTTGACGGCCTCGGCGAGGCTGACGTCGCTGCCGTCGTGCTGGCCCTGGGCGATCTGGTCCTGGAAGTCCGCCGTGTAGAGGTAGATGGCGCGCAGGCCTTCGGCGTAGGCCTTCTGCAGCATCAGGGCGCGGCGCACGTCGGGGTGGTGGGTGATGGTGACGCGCGGGGCGGTCTTGTCGGTGCTGCGGGTGAGGTCGGCGCCCTGCACGCGCTCCTTGGCGTAGTCCAGCGCGTTGAGGTAACCGGTGGACAGCGTGGCGATGGCCTTGGTGCCGACCATCATCCGCGCGTACTCGATGACCTGGAACATCTGCGCGATGCCGTCGTGGACGTCGCCGAGCAGCCAGCCCTTGGCGGGGGTGCCGTGCTGGCCGAAGGTGACCTCGCAGGTGGCGGAGGCGTTGATGCCCATCTTGTGCTCGACGTTGGTGACGTAGACGCCGTTGCGCTCGCCGGGCTCACCGGTCTCGCCGTCGAAGTGGTACTTCGGCAGCAGGAACAGGCTCAGGCCCTTGGTGCCGGGCTTGCTCTCGATGCCGGGTCCCTCGGGGCGGGCGAGCACCAGGTGCATGATGTTCTCGGTCATGTCCTGGTCGGCGGAGGTGATGAACCGCTTCACGCCGTCGAGGTGCCAGGTGCCGTCCTCCTGCAGGACGGCCTTGGTGCGGCCGGAGCCGACGTCGGAGCCGGCGTCGGGCTCGGTGAGGACCATGGTGGCGCCCCAGCCGCGCTCGATCATGAGCTCGGCCCACTTCTTCTGCTCCTCGGTGCCGTTCTTCCAGAGGATCGTCGCGAAGTTGGGGCCGGCCATGTACATGTAGATCGGCGGGTTGGCGCCCAGGATCAGCTCGGCGGCCGACCAGGTGACGGTCGGCGGGATGCCGTAGCCGCCCAGCTCGTCCGGGAGGCCCAGTCGCCACCACTCACCGTCCATGACGGCCTGGTAGGACTTCTTGAAGGCCTCGGGGAGGGTGACCGAGTGGGTGGCCGGGTCGAAGTGCGCGCCCTTGCGGTCGCCCTCGACGAAGGACTCGGCGAGCGGGCCGGTGGCCAGGTCGTTGAGTTCGGAAAGCACGCCGCGGACGGTGTCCTGGTCGGACTGCTCGAAGGCGCCCTTGCCCAGTCGGTCCTGCACCTTGAGGACCTCGAACAGGTTGAACTCGAGGTCTCGGACGTTGCTCTTGTAGTGGCCCATCGAAGGCTCCCTCTTGCGCGCTGCTGCGGGTGGGCCCGGCACCGAGCCCTTACTCGTCGGTAACAAGAGGGTATTACCTGGCGGTAACTTCTGTCGAGGCGACCTGGGCCACCCTCCCCGCGCACCCCTGCTGACCTGCGTTCCCGTCCGCAAAAACCCTCCCGGCGAGAAAATTCAGCGGCGTTGCGTCCGACCCGCGACCTACAGTGGCGGAATCGGACATCACGCTGGGGGTTGAGATGGTTGCGGTGCGTGCGGAAGCGCTGGTCAAGAGCTTCGGCTCGACCCGCGCGCTCAACGGGATCGACCTGGAGATCCCGCGCGGGCAGGTCCTCGGCCTGCTCGGCCCCAACGGCGCGGGCAAGACGACCGCGGTCCGCATCCTCACCACGCTGCTGCGCCCGGACTCGGGACGGGCGTTCGTGGCCGGGCACGACGTGCTCGCCGAGCCCCACGCGGTGCGGCGCTCCATCGGGCTGTCCGGGCAGTACGCGGCCGTGGACGAGAACCTCACCGGCTACGAGAACCTGCACATGGTCGGCCGCCTCTACGGCCTGTCCCGCGCGGACGCCGCCGCGCGAGCCCGGCAGCTCATCGACCGGTTCAAGCTGGACGAAGCCGCCGACCGGCCGTCGAAGGGCTACTCCGGCGGCATGCGGCGACGTCTCGACCTGGCCGGGGCGCTGGTCGCCTCGCCGACCGTGGTGGTCCTCGACGAGCCCACCACCGGGCTCGACCCGCGCGGGCGGCTGGACACCTGGGACGTCATCGGCGAGCTCGTCGCCGACGGCACCACCGTCCTGCTGACCACCCAGTACCTGGAGGAGGCCGACCAGCTGGCCGACTCGATCGCGGTCATCGACCGCGGCCGGGTCATCGCCGGCGGCACCGCCGACCAGCTCAAGTCCCGGGTCGGCGGCGAACGCCTGGAGCTCGTCGCCGCCGAGGCGGCCGAGCTGCCGGTGGTGACGCGGGTGCTGCGCGAGGTCGGCAGCGCCGAACCGCAGGTGGAGGACTCGCTGCGCCGGGTCAGCGTGCCGGTCGAGGCGGGACCGAAGGCGCTGATCGAGGCGTTGCGGCGGCTCGACGCCGAGAACGTCGGCGTCAACGACGTCGGGCTGCACCGGCCGACGCTGGACGACGTGTTCCTGGGGTTGACGGGACGGCACGCCGAGGATTCGGCCGGGGAGCCTGAGGAGGAGCGGGCATGAACGCGCTGGTGGCGGGCCTCCGCGACAGCAACGTCGTGGCCTGGCGGAACCTGATGAACATCAAGCGCAACCCGGACCTGCTGCTGGCGGGCACGGCGCAGCCGATCATGTTCGTGCTGATGTTCGCCTACGTCTTCGGCGGCAGCCTCGGCGGCGGCGCCTACCGGGAGTTCCTGATCGCCGGGATCTTCGTGCAGACGGTGGCGTTCAACAGCGCGTTCACCGTGATCGGCCTGGCCAACGACCTGCAGAAGGGCATGATGGACCGCTTCCGGTCGCTGCCCATGTCGCGGGTGGCGGTGCTGCTCGGGCGCACCGGCTCGGACCTGCTGGTCAGCGTGCTGACCGTGGTGATCATGTCGCTGTGCGGGCTGATCGTGGGCTGGCGGATCCGCGGCAGCCTGCTCGACGCCGCGCTGGCGTTCGGGCTCCTGCTGCTGTTCTCGTTCGCGATGTCGTGGGTGGGGGCGTTCATCGGGCTGGTGGCGCGCAGCGTCGAGGTCGCCCAGAGCGCGGGCCTGCTGTGGATGTTCCCGGTGACCTTCGTGTCCTCGGCGTTCGTGCCGGCCGAGTCGATGCCGGGTCCGCTGCGGGGCTTCGCGGAGTGGAACCCGATCACGGTGTACGCGGACGCGCTGCGGGAGCTGTTCGGCAACCCGCTGCGGGTGACCGGCCCGCCACCGGACAGCTGGCCGGCGCAGCACGCGGTGCTGTACTCGGTGGTCTCGGCGCTGGTGATCCTGGCGGTGTTCATCCCGCTCGCGGTGGCTCGTTACCGTCGCGTGGCGAGTCGGTGAGGGTTCGGTCAGGATGGTCCACAAGGGACGCCCGTTAGTGCGGGGCGATAACATTTCCGCTGCTGAGAAGCACTCTGGAGTTCACTCCTTGGTGTGAACGGGTTCGGACTCGCGCGAAAGTTGTGCGGATTCGGGCCGACCGGCCCGCACTATCTGCCCGTCTCCGAGAAACGCACCACGGACCGCGAGGTGGGTTATGCGCCGAACGAACGTCAAATACGCCGCAGCAGTGATCGCTTGCACGGGTGCAGTGCTCGCCGGGTGCGGGGGCGGCCCCGGAGGTGGGCCGGGCATGCCGACCCAGATGCCCTCCGGCGTGCCCGGGATGCCCCAGCAGGGCCAGGGCCAAGAAGGTCAGGGCCAGGGCCAGGAGGGCCAGCAGCCCGGCGGCGAAGGCCAGGCGGGGGAGCAGACCCCGGGCGGCATGGGCGCCGGTGAGCAGGGCGGCGGTGAGCAGGGCGGCGACGCGGCTCAGGCCAAGACCGAGCTGCAGGGCCAGCTCGACCAGATCGCCCAGAGCACGCCGATCACGTTCGACCCGGACAGCAGCGAGCTCAACGACCAGGCCCAGCAGACCGTCACCAAGGTGGCCGACCTGCTCAAGGGCGCTCCGCAGGAGCTGAAGTTCACGGTGTCGGGCTTCACCGCGTCGGGCACCAGCTCGAGCCAGGACAGCCAGCAGCTGTCCCAGGAGCGCGCCCAGGCGGTCGCCGACCAGCTGACCCAGGCCGGGATCAGCGCCGACCGGCTGCAGGTCTCCGGTCAGGGCGACGCGAGCGGCGACCCCGCCTCGTCCCGGAAGGTCGAGGTCAAGGTCCAGTAGTCACACCTTCACCCGGAGGGACGGTCGACCAACGTCGGTCGTCCCTCCGTCGTGTTCGGGGGAAGTTTTCATGAAAACTTCCCCCCTCATGAGACCTCGGTCGCGATCGACCCTGGTCAGGCACCCGGACCGGTACCCTCGGCGGAGATGGTCACGGAGGTGTCGATGGCTTCTTCCGCCGAGACGCGGACGGCCGCTGCGCCCGCGCGCGGAAAGCCCGCCCCCGCGATCCCCCTGGACCTGCTGGCCGTGGTCGCCGCAGGAGGCGCGCTCGGTTCGGTGCTGCGCTACGGCGCGAGCCTGATCTGGCCGGGGCCGATGTCGACGTTCCTGGTCAACGTGCTGGGCTGCCTGGCCCTGGGCGTGCTGATGTGCGTGATCACCGAGGTGATCACCCCGCACCGGCTGCTGCGGCCGTTCCTCGGCGTGGGCGTGCTGGGCGGGTTCACCACCTTCTCCACCTACGTCACCGACGCGCTGCGGATGGCGGTGACCGAACCGCTCCCCGCGCTGGGCTACCTGCTGGGCACCGTGCTGTGCTGCCTGGTCGCGGTGTTCGTGGGCGTGACCGCGACGCGGGCGCTGGCGCGCGGGGTCCGGCGGGAGGTGTCGTGACGGTCCTGCTCGTCGCGCTCGGCGGCGCCACCGGGGCGAGCCTGCGCTTCCTGACCGACCGCTGGGTGCAGGCGCGCCACGACACCGGGTTCCCGTGGGGAACGCTGGTGGTCAACGCGGTCGGTTCGCTGCTGCTCGGATTCCTCGCCGGGGCGGCGCTGTTCGGCGCGCCGATGCCGGTGCTGCAGACCGTGCTGGGCGTGGGGTTGTGCGGTGCGCTGACGACGTTCAGCACCTTCGGCTACGAGAGCGTGCGCCTGCTGACCGGCGGCGCGCGGCTGCTGGGCGTGCTCAACGTGGTCGGATCGGTGCTGGTCGGGCTCGGTGCGGGCTTGCTCGGGGTGCTGCTGGCCGCCGGCATCTGGCACTGAACTCACCCCATCGGGGGATCACGACACGAGTGCACGACCTTGCTTGCGTTCCCGGGCTCGCCGTGGATCGGTCTCTAACCTGTGGGCACGAGATCCGCACACGTGAGCGAATGGGGTCGCCATGCGCACCGTTTTCATCCGCGGCGAGCAGGAACGCTTCGACGAGGCCTGCGCCGAACTGATCGACCGCTTCACCACCCGCCACCCCGAGCTCGAAGCGGCGGAGCTCGTCGAGCTGCTGCTCGACGACAAGTTCCTCGCCGACGGGATGCTGGCGCACTGGACCGAGGAGGACGTGGTCCGCGCCCTGACCGAGGTCGTGCCACGCCGCGCGGTGCTGACCGAGGACTGGTCGGCGGCCCCTGCCCTGCTGCACCGCTGGATCGACTTCCTCGCCGACGAGCGGCTGCTGACCTCGACCGATGCGACCTCCGAGCTGCACGAGGCGATCGACTCCGCAGTCCCGGCGTACCTGACGGCGATGGCCGATCCGGGCGAGTGGAGCTCGGAGAAGTTCTGGACGACCACGATGCGCGAGCTGGGCGTGGACGACTCCGACGACGCCGCGGTGGAGGCGTTCCACGAGGCGGTGGACGCCGGTGAGCTCGACGTCGACCAGGACACGGCCGACGAGATCGCCGCGCGCGAGGCCGGCGACCCGGAACCGCAGCCGAGGGTGTGGCTGAGCCCGGTGGAGCCGACCGAGTCCGAACCGCTGCGCGCGATCGCGGCGCAGGCGCCGATCATCGAGCGGATCCGCACCGTGGTGGAGCAGGCGGCGGAGGGGCCGGAGAAGCTGGCGGCCGCGCTGGGCGAGGACGAGGCCACCGCCGGGCTGCTGCTGGAGTGGGCGCAGCGCGCCGGGCTCCTGCGGGTCGTCGGCGGGCGGCCGGCCCCGACGCTGATCGCCGGTCCGGTGCTGGCCGAGCCGGAGGTGCTGTGGACGAAGCTGTGGCAGAGCTTCGTGCTGCTCGACGACGCCTTCCGCGAGGACCTCGACGCGATCGCCGCCGACAGCGACGACGACCTGCTGCCGGAGCTGGTGCAGTCCGTGCTGAGCATGCTCTACTCCGCGGCCGGCGAGGTGCCGCTGGAGGTCGTGGCCGGCGCGGCGGCCGACGTGGCCGGTTCCGAGGACCCGGAGCCGGTGCTGGGCCTGGTGACGCGGATCGTGCAGCAGTGGGAGTCGATGGGGGCGCTGCGCACGCGTCACGCGAGCGAGGAGGAGCAGCCGTTCCAGGCGTTCGTCGAGCTGCTGCCCGCGGGCGTGTGGGCGGCGCGGGAGTCGTTGCGGGCGTTCGGTTTCCGGGTACCGACCACCGAGGCGCTGCGGCTGGCCCCGGCCGAGCTGGTGGTGCTGCTGTTCGCCGATGCAGCGCCACCGGTCCAGGAGTCGCTGGCCGCGCACTGGATCGAGCACCGGGGTTCGCAGCAGGCGGCGGAGGAGCTAACCGCGCTGCTGGAGCTGGTCGACGACCCGGCGGTGCGGGTGCCCACGCTGGCGCTGCTGGCGGTGACCGGCGACGACGGTGTCGCGGCGGCGCGCGAGGTCGCCGAGGACGAGGTGTGCGGCGCGGCGGTGCGGGTGTGGCTGGAGGCCACGACCGAGGAGCAGGTGACGCGCGAGGGCGATCCGGTGCTGTTCACCGCCGATGTGCTGGCGGTGTCTCTGGAGTCGGATCCGGCGCTGCTGATCGGTGAGGTCGCCGAGCAGTCGCAGGAGGCGCAGTTGCAGCTGGTGGCGGACCTGGCCGCGAGCGGTCACTCGCACGCCGGGGAGCTGCTGGCAGCGCTGGCCGAGCACCACGAGGACGAGGAGGTCGCAGCGGCGGCGCGCGGCGCCCTGGATGTCTGATTCGCGGTGACGCTGCTCATCTCCGTTTGTCCTGCTAACGAGAATTGTTTAGCATTGCGAACGATGTGACTTTTCCGAGCAGCCGCAACCGCAGCTGCGAACGCCGTTGATGAGGGGTGACGTGTCGATGAGCGCCGGGCACGACGTTCGGTTACTCGACGTCTTCAAGGGACAACCGAAGGCGGTGTGGATCACCGCCTTCGCCGCGGTCATCGCCTTCATGGGCATCGGACTGGTGGACCCGATCCTGCTGTCCATCGCCGAGGCGATGCACGCGGGACCCGAGCAGGTCACCCTGCTGTTCTCGTCCTACCTGGGCGTTCAGGTCGTGGCCATGCTGATCACCGGCGCGTTCAGCGCCCGCTACGGGCCCAAGCGCACCGTGGTCACCGGCCTGGTCCTGATCGTGCTGGCCACCATCGCGTGCGCGCTGGCGAGCTCCATCGGTCAGCTCGTCGCGCTGCGCGCGGTGTGGGGCCTGGGCAACGCCTTCTTCATCGCCACCGCCCTGTCGGTGATCGTCGGCGCGGCCTCGGGCGGCCAGCAAGCGGCCGTCCTGCTCTACGAAGCCGCGCTGGGCATCGGCCTGTCCACCGGGCCGCTGCTCGGCGCGCTGCTCGGCGACATCTCCTGGCGCGGCCCGTTCGCGGGCACCGCGGCGCTGATGGCCGTCGCGCTGATCCTCTCCGCCGGGTTCCTGCCCAAGGACGGGGACCGCGCCAGCCGCGCCAAGATCAGCGTCCTCGACCCGCTCAAGGCGCTCAAGCACCGCGGACTGCTGCGCACCTCGCTCGGTTCGGCGTTCTACACCGCCAGCTTCTTCATCGTGCTGGCCTGGGCGCCGTTCGTGCTGGAGTTCGGCGCGATCGCGGTCGGCCTGGTGTTCTTCGGCTGGGGCCTGTGCGTGGCGGTGGCCGGCGTGACGCTGGCGCCGAAGCTGGCGGCCCGCTTCGGCGAGGTCGGCGGCACGATCATCGCGGTGCTGCTCTACGCGGTGATCCTCGGCGTCATGTCCGTGGGGCCGAAGCCCGTCGTGGTCGTCGGCGTGGTCCTCAGCGGCCTGGCCTCGGGCCTGCTCAACACGCTGTTCACCGGTTCGGCGATGAGCGTCAGCGACGCGCCGCGCCCGGTGGCCAGCGCGGGCTACAACTTCTGCCGCTGGCTCGGCGGTGCCGCGGCGGCCACCCTGGTCGGCCACGTCGCCACCTGGTTCGGCTCCAACCACGCGCCGTTCGCCGTCGGAGCCGTGCTGTGCGTCATCGCCGCGCTGCTGCTGGCCCCGGGCCTGCGCAGCAAGGCCGACGCGCACCGGGTCCCCAGCGAGGCGGCCGTGGTCGGCGAAGAGGTCTGATCGCCACAGCTCGCGAGAGGGCGTGCGGATCACCACGATCCGCACGCCCTCTCGTCATTTCGCCCAATGTTCGCCAAATACTTGTTTTGCGCGCCCGGTCGCCTACGCTCCATGCCGTTCTCGAACAGCTTGGAGGTCCCGGTGGCTCCCGAACGTCGACTCCTGCCGCTGCTCGGTGGCGGACGCGCCCACGTCACCTGCCGATACCGCTGCGGCGACCAGTGCTCCCAGCACCCGCCGAACACCACGGACAACCCGACCTTCGGGCAGGCGCTGAACCAGGCCCTGAGCCGCCGCGGCCTGCTCAAGGCCGGTGCGGTGGCCTCGGCCGCGCTCGCCGTGCCCGCGCTCGCCTCCCGCGAAGCCGCCGCAGACCTGGACTTCTCCGCGCCAGGCCTGGACTTCGAGCCGATCCGGCCCAACACCGAGGACGCCGTGGTGATCCCGGAGGGCTTCCAGCAGCAGGTCGTGATCCGCTGGGGCGACCCGATCCTGCCCGGCGCACCGGAATTCGACTTCGACGCGCAGACCCCCGAAGCTCAGGAAGGCCAGTTCGGCTACAACAACGACTTCTGCGCGCTGCTGCCGCTGCCCGACGGCCGCAGGCTGATGATCAACAACCACGAGTACGTCACCGAGGAGTTCGTCTTCCGCGGCTACGACGCCGACAACCCCACCGAGCAGCAGGCCCGGATCTCCTGGGCGGCGCACGGGCTCTCGGTCGTGGTGCTGGACGACAAGAAGCCGGTGATCGACCCGCTGAACCGGCGGATCACCCTCACCACCCCGTTCGAGCTGCGCGGGCCCGCCGCGGGCAGCGAGTTCCTGAAGACCCCGGCCGACCCGACGGGCACGCGCTCGCTGGGCACCATGAACAACTGCTCGGGCGGCGTGACGCCGTGGGGCACGATCCTGTCCGGCGAGGAGAACTTCCACCAGTACTTCGCCCACGCCGACTCGGTCACCGAGCCGGCCACCCGGGAACGCCTCGCGCGCTACGGCATCGAGGGCGCCGAGACCGACCGCAAGTGGGAGCGCTTCGACTCGCGCTGGGACCTCTCCCAGCAGGTCAACGAGCCCAACCGGTTCGGCTGGATCGTGGAGGTCGACCCGCACGACCCGACCTCCACGCCGGTCAAGCACACCGCGCTGGGCCGGTTCAAGCACGAGGGCGCCAACATCCGGGTCCTCGACGACGGCCGCGTCGCCGCCTACATGGGCGATGACGAGAAGTTCGAGTACCTGTACCGGTTCGTCTCCGACGGCACGGTGAAACCCGGTGGCAGCGGGCTCGCGCGCAGGCACAACATGGCGCTGCTGGACTCCGGGACGCTCTACGTCGCGACGTTCACCGGCGACAGCCCCGGCGAGATCGACGGGTCCGGGACGCTGCCCGCCGACGGCGAGTTCGACGGCGCGGGCGCGTGGATCCCGTTGGCGCACAACGACACCAGCTTCGTCGAAGGCATGAGCGCCGAGGAGGTCTACGTCTTCACGCGGCTGGCCGCCGACAAGGCGGGCGCGACCAAGATGGACCGGCCCGAGGACGTCCAGCCGCACCCGACGACCGGGCGGGTCTACGCGGCGCTGACCAACAACTCCGACCGCGGCACCGACGGGCACGCCCCGGCCGACGAGCCGAACCCGCGCAACAGCAACAAGCACGGTCAGGTCCTGGAGCTCGACGACGACCCGGCGGGCACCCGGTTCTCCTGGCGGCTGCTGCTGGTCTGCGGTGATCCGGCCGACCCGTCGACCTACTTCGCCGGCTACGACAAATCGCAGGTAAGCCCGATCACCTGCCCGGACAACGTCGCCTTCGACAGCCGCGGGAACCTGTGGATCACCACCGACTCCAGCGACGCGCTCGGCTTCAACGACGGCCTCTACGCCGTCCCGCTGGAAGGCCCGGAACGCGGCCACGTCAAGGCCTTCCTCAGCGTCCCCCGAGGCGCCGAGGCCTGCGGCCCGGTCATCGAGGACGACCTCGTCCTCATCTCGGCCCAGCACCCCGGCGAGGTCGACGGCGCCAACGCCGACAACCCCGCCAGCCACTGGCCCGACGGAGGCACCACCCAACCCCGCCCCTCAGTAGTCGCCATCTGGCGCTGAACCAGGGGACCCGAGGGAGGTGCGCTGCGGCAGGGGGCAGTTTTAGCGAAAACTGTCCGGACAAAAGGGACATTGATCATGGACAGTTCTCACTAAAACTGTCCCCTACCCACGCACGAACCCCAACGGGACCAACCCCGAAGCAAGCCCCACGAAGCCCCATGTCGACAAACCCACAAGTCCCCACACACCCCCGAAGCCGCGCTCCCACCGCCCCCGACTCGCCCGAGGTCGAATACCGCAGGATTCGACCGGTCAAAACCTGCGGTATTCGTCGGGTCAAAAACTGCGGTATTCGACCGGTCAAAAACCCCGGTTTTCGACCCGATGAATGTTGCGGTTTTTGACCTGGCGGATGTTGGAGTTTTTGGCCTGGGGAGGGGCTGGGGAGGGGCTTTGGGGACTCTGCGTTGCTTGTTCGGTTCTTGTTCACCCGGATGTACCGGGGAGATCGCCCGATCTGTCTAGCGTTCGAGTGTTCCGAACGAATCCTCCTGGAGGTCCGCTTGTCTTCCCGACAGGACAGCGGGCGGGTCATCCCGCTCCCCCTCGCGTCCCACCACAGCGCGAGCCGATCCTCGATCACCTGCAAGTACCGCTGCGGCAACGCCTGCCAGCACGAGGCGCCGAACACCTCCGGCAACGCCTACTTCGGTGACATCGTCGAGTCCGTGCTCAGCCGCCGCGGCGCGCTCAAGGCCACCGGCGCGCTCGCGCTGACCGTCGGCGGAGCGTCCCTGCTCACCGGCACCGCGGCCGCCGCGCCCAAGCCCGGTCCGGCGGACGGACCGGTCCGCGGCGCGGTGCCCGGCACCGACTTCGCGCCCGTCGCGCCGAACACCCAGGACGCCGTGGTCATCCCCGAGGGCTACCGGCAGGGCGTCGTGATCCGCTGGGGCGACCCGATCGTCGAGGGCGCTCCCGAGTTCGACTTCGCGAACCAGAGCGCCGCCGCCCAGGAGAAGCAGTTCGGCTACAACAACGACTTCGCCGAGCTCATCGCCCTGGACCGGACCGGTTCCCGGAGTCTGCTGGTGTGCAACCACGAGTACACCACCGAGGAGCACATGTTCCTCGGCTACGACGAGAACAACCCCACCGAGGAGCAGGCCAAGATCGCCTGGGCCGCGCACGGCCTGTCGGTGGTGCTCGTCGAGCGCCAGGACGACGGCAGCCTCAAGCCGGCGCCGAGCCGCTACAACCGGCGCATCACCCTCACCACCCCGTTCGAGGTGCGCGGGCCCGCCGCGGGCAGCGACCTGCTCAAGACCTCGGCCGACCCGACCGGCACGAAGGTCCTCGGCACGCAGAACAACTGCTCCGGCAGCCTCACCCCGTGGGGCACGATCCTGTCCGGCGAGGAGAACTTCAACCAGTACTTCGCCCACGCCGACTCCGTCACCGACCCGGTCGCGCAGGAGCGCCTCGCGCGCTACGGCATCGAGGGCGCCGAGAGCACCCGCAAGTGGGAGCGGTTCGACGAGCGCTGGGACATCGCGCGGGAACCCAACGAGGTCAACCGGTTCGGCTGGATCGTCGAGATCGACCCGCACGACCCGACCTCCACCCCGGTCAAGCACACCGCGCTGGGCCGCTTCAAGCACGAGAGCGCGTCCATCCAGGTCGCCGACGACGGCCGCGTCGTGGCCTACACCGGTGACGACGAGCGCTTCGACTACATCTACAAGTTCGTCTCGAACGGCAAGGTCAAGCAGGGCACCAGCGCCCTGGCCCGCAGGCACAACATGAGCCTGCTCGACGACGGCACGCTCTACGTCGCCAAGTTCACCGGCAACAGCCCGGAGAGCGAGATCGACGGCACCGGGACGCTGCCCTCCGACGGTCACTTCGACGGCACCGGCGAGTGGATCAAGCTGGCCAGCGGCACCGAGTCCTTCGTCCCCGGTTTCACCGCCGAGGAGGTCTACGTCTTCACGCGCCTGGCCGCCGACAAGGCCGGTGCCACCAAGATGGACCGGCCCGAGGACATCCAGCCGAACCCGGTCAACGGCAAGGTCTACTGCGCGCTGACCAACAACAGCAACCGCGGCAGCGAGGGCAACGCGGCTCCGGACGAGGCCAACCCGCGCGTCGGCAACAAGCACGGTCACGTGCTGGAGCTCGACGACGACACCACCGGCACCCGCTTCGGCTGGAACCTGCTGCTGGTGTGCGGCGACCCGAACGACGCGGGCACCTACTTCGGCGGCTTCGACAAGGCGCGGGTCAGCCCGATCTCGTGCCCGGACAACGTGGCCTTCGACCGCCACGGCAACCTGTGGATCTCCACCGACGGCAACGCGCTGGACTCCAACGACGGCCTGTTCGCGGTGCCGGTCGACGGGCCGGAGCGCGGTTTCGTCAAGCAGTTCCTGACCGTGCCCAAGGGCGCCGAGACCTGCGGCCCCGTGGTGCGCGACAAGGTCGTGACCGTCGCGGTGCAGCACCCGGGCGAGATCGACGGGCACAACGCGGGAAACCCGGCATCGCACTGGCCCGACGGCGGCACCTCCCAGCCGCGTCCGTCGGTCGTGGCGATCTGGCGCGAGGACGGCGGTGAGATCGGCCGCGGCTGATCTCACCTTGCGAGCGCGGGGGTCTCCGGCGGAAGCCGGGGGCCCTCGTTGCGTTCCGGGCCCACCGCCCCGAGGCGGATGACCCCCGAAGGGGTGCCCGTCCCGAGGCAGTTGACGGAATATGGCCGTAATCCGGTACCGGATTACGGCCATATTCCGTCAACTGAACCCCGCGTCAGGAGCTGGCCACCTCCGCGGACCCGGCGGGATCAGCCTTCGGAGGGCGGGTTCTGCTTGGGGGCCGACTTGAGGGCGATGACCGTGCCCGCGGCGGCGATCATGACGATGCCGACGACCCAGAGGCCGGTGCGCTGGGATCCCGTGGCGTCGGCGAGGGCGCCGGTGACGTAGGGGGCGGCGAAACCGCTGATGTTGCCCAGCGAGTTGATCAGCGCGATGCCGCCGGCCGCCGCGGCGCCGGCGAGGAAGTTGCTGGGCAGCGCCCAGAACGTCGGCAGCGCGGCGCAGACGCCGACCGCGCAGACCGTCACCGCGACCATCGCCAGGTACGGGTTGCCGAGGTAGAGCGCGACGGGGATCGCGACGCCGCCGAGCAGCATCGGCAGCGCCACGTGCCAGACCCGCTCGCGGGTGCGGTCGCCGTGCGCCGCCCAGATCACCATCGCGATCGCCCCGATCACGTACGGAATCGCCGTCACCAGACCGGATTCCATCGTGGACAGCTCCGTGCCGTACTGCTGCTCGAAGCCCTTGATGATCGTGGGCAGGAAGAAGCCCAGCGCGTAGAGGCCGTAGGCGATGCCGAAGTAGACGAACGCCAGCGCCAGGATCCGCGGGTGCGTCAGCGCCTTGCGCAGCGGCCACGCGTGGGTGGACTCGGTCTCGGCGCGCTCGGCCTCCAGCTGCCCGGCCAGCCAGTCGCGTTCCTCGGGCTTGAGCCACTTGGCCTGCTCGGGCCGGTCGGTGAGGTAGAACCAGGTGGCCACGGCCAGCAGCATCGCCGGGACGCCCTCGACCAGGAACATGAACCGCCAGCCGGACATGCCGAAGACGCCGTGGCCGCTGGAGATCAGCGCGCTGGACACGGTCGCGCCGATGGCGCTGGAGACCGGCACGGCCGCCATGAACAGGGCCACGGCCTTGGCGCGCTGCACCGCCGGGAACCAGTACGTCAGGTACAGGATGATGCCCGGGAAGAACCCGGCCTCGGCGATGCCCAGCAGGAACCGCAGCGCCACCAGGGTCGTCGCGTTGGGCACGAAGGCCATCACGGTCGCGACGATCCCCCAGGTGATCATGATCCGGGCGAGCCACTTGCGGGCGCCGAAGCGGTGCAGGGCGAGGTTGCTCGGCACCTCCAGCACCAGGTAGCCGAGGAAGAAGATCCCGGAGGCGAACCCGAAGACCGTTGCGGTCATGCCCAGTTCGTCGTTCATCCCGTTCGGGCCGGCGAACCCGATGTTCACCCGGTCCAGGTAGTTGACGAAGTACAGCAGGCACAGGAAGGGCATCAGCCGGATCGCGACCTTGCGCAGGATCCGGTTCTGCATCTCTGCAGAGGCGACGTTGACGCTGCTCACCGGACGGGCATACGCGCCGGTTGGTCACCGGGTCAAGTGACGCCCGGTGGTTGGGACGGCCGGTGGCTCGGGTGAAATAGCCCACCTGTAGCGTTACAGACATGCCCGAACGCCCGATTGCCCTGGTCACCGGCGCCTCACGAGGCATCGGGGCCGCGGTCGCGCGTGAGCTGTCCCACACTCATGACCTGTTGTTGGGCGGCCGCGACACCGACGCCATCCAGACCCTGATCGACGAACTGCCCGGCGCCGCCCGCGAGTGGCCGGTGGAACTCACCGACCACGACGCGCTGGCCGACGCCGCGGCCGACATCGACCGAGTCGACGTCCTGGTGCACTGCGCCGGACTCGTCGAGCTCGGCCAGATCGCCGACGCCACCGGCGATTCCTGGCGGCGCACCTTCGAGGTGAACCTCTTCGCCGTCACCGAACTCACCCGGCTGCTGCTGCCCCAGCTGCGCGCCTCCCAGGGGCACGTCGTGCTGGTCAACTCCGGCTCGGGGCTCAACGCCAAGCCGAACTGGGGCGCCTACGCGGCGAGCAAGTTCGCGCTGCGCGCCTTCGCCGACGTGCTGCGCGCCGAGGAAGCCACCAACAGCGTGCGCGTGACCTCGGTGTTCCCCGGTCGCACCGCGACCGACATGCAGCGCTCGGTCCGCGAGCAGGAGGGCGGGTCCTTCGAGGCCGACCGCTACCTGCGTCCCGAGTCCGTGGCCAAGCCGATCATCTCGGCCGTCAACGCCACCCCGGACTCGCACCTCACCGAGATCATCGTCCGCCCCGCGGCGGCCTGATCTCCCCACCACCGAGCCCCGGACCGCGCCGGTCCGGGGCTCCGTCGTGTTCGGGCGGGGTCGTGTCCGGGACGGGTCAGCCGCGCACGTGCTGCGCCGCGGTCCGCGCCGCGGCCTGCACCGTGCGGCGGTCGACGCGGGTGGGCTCGCGGTCGTTGAGGACCTCCTCGCCCGCCACCCACACGTCCCGCACGCTGCGCGAACCCGCCGCCCACACGACGTTGGACAGCACCTGCTCGTCGGGCGCGTCCAAACCCGTTGCGAACGCCGGGTTGTCGACGTCGAGATGGACGATGTCGGCCCAGCGGCCGGGTTCCAGCGCACCGAGGTCGTCGCGGTGCAGCGCCTCCGCCCCACCCCGGGTGGCGGCCAGCAGCGCGGACCGCGCGCTCAGCGCCGTCGCGTCGCCGGTGACCGTGCGCGCCAGCAGGCCCGCCAGCTGCACCTCCTCCCACAGGTCGAGGTCGTCGTTGCTGGAGGGCCCGTCGGTTCCCAGCCCGACCGGGATGCCGGCGCGCAGCAGCTCGACGAGCCGCGCGGTGCCGGAGGCGAGCTTGGCGTTGGAGCCGGGGCAGTGCGCGACGCCGACGCCGCGGCGCGCGAACAGCGCGATGTCGTCGTCGCTGAGGTGCACGCCGTGCGCCGCGATGAGACGGCCTTCGAGCAGGCCGAGCTTGTCCAGCAGCGCGGGCACCGAGCCGTACTCCTCGCGCTGCGCCGCGTCCTCGCCGACGGTTTCGGCGACGTGGGTGTGCACCAGGGCGCCGCGCTGCTGCGCGGATTCACCGATGGTCTGCAGGGCTTCCGGCGGCAGCAGGTAGGCGGAGTGCGGGCCGTAGGCGAGCTCGATGCGCTCGCCGGGGCCGAAGCGCAGGCCGTCGGCGTCGATCCAGCGATCGATGCCCTCGACGGCGCCGCGCCAGCCGCCGAGCGCCTCCAGCGCGGGGGTGTCGATCACGGCGGTGGCCAGCACCGCGCGGGAGCCGACCGCCAGCGTCGCCTCGACCATCGACTCGGTGATGAAGTACATCTCCGCGCTGGTGGTCACGCCCGCGCGCAGCATCTCCACGCAGCCCAGCTCCATGCCGGCGCGCACGTCGGAGGGCCGCAGCCGCGCCTCGGCCGGGAAGATCACCTCGTTGAGCCAGCGCAGCAGCGGCAGGTCGGCGCCCATGCCGCGGAGCAGCGTCATCGGGCTGTGCGCGTGCGCGTTGATCAGGCCGGGCAGCAGGATGCCGCCGCATTCGCGGACGGTGACGTCGTGCGGCCGTTCGGGTGCGCCTCGGCGGGGCCCGCAGTAGGTGATGCGGCCGGTGCCGTCGACGTCGACCACCGCGTCCCGGATGACCGAGCAGTCCGGGTCGCAGGGCAGTGCCATGGGTGCGTGCAGGCGGAGTGCGGTCGGCATGTCCGCATTCTGCACCACCGCGTTGGGCTCCCGAGCGCTCCTGCGGTTGGCCGAAAGACCGAGGTGCGCTGGCCGATCGGCTGATCCACGACCCGTTTTTCCCGGCCCTGCGGCCGATACCGGTTTCCGCCGCGGTGCCCGACTCTGGTGTCAGAGCGCGGAGGGGAGCACGCCCCCTAGGGGCGGAGCCCCGATGCGCCGACCGAATGATCAGGGAAAACATCCCCGGCTGGCCGATCCACGAGCGCCCGCTCAACCGCCACTCTGGGGAGCACGAACCGAGTCGGGGAGGTTCACCATGTTCGAGACCACGATGACCGCGATCGCCGCCGCCATCGCCATGATCGCCCTGCTGCTGATGGCGTTGAGCTCGGTGCTGCCGGATCTGCTGGAGAACTACGGCGGTCGCGACCGCAAGCGCGGCCGGATCAGTCCTGGGGCAGGTCCGTGCCCAGACACCGGCGGCTCATCCGGGCCAGAACGTCGTAGCGGGGCCGATTTCGCGCTTCTGGAGCCGAGGCCTGGGCAGGTGGTTCCTGCACCCGGGGGCCGGTTACCCGCTCCGCCTGCTCTGGTGGATCGTCCGCTCCGCTTCTGGCTCGCCGGGCCGCGCTCCTGCTCACCGTGAACGCGGGTCCGGCATCGCCGGCGCGCGGGCCCGGGCGCAGCCGTTCCAGCCGGTGCAGCGCTTCGCTGTGGTGGTCGGTGATGGTGACCCGGGCGGCGTCGAAGGAATGCAGCACGGCCCGGTTGATCTCGACGACGGCCCGGTCCCGCCACAGGCTGCGCTCGGTGGAGGTGTCCATGCCGAGCCGGTCGGCGACCTGCCGGGTCAGCCCGTAGGCCTGGTCGTCGGCCAGGGCGCGGGTGCCGATCTCGGTGCCGACGAACCAGGTGTTGAACGGTGCGGCGGGGTAGCGGACGCCGCCGATGTCCAGGGTCATGTTGCTGATCAGCGGGACGCTGTGCCAGCGCAGGCCGAGCTCGGCGAACCAGCGGTAGTCGGGGTGCTCCAGCGGCACCTCCTGCACGACGTCGCGGGGGACGGGGACGAGCTTGACGCCCTCGTGCGGGGTCTCGACGACGAGCGGCAGGTGGTCGAAGCGGCCGCGCGGCGTCGGGGGTTTCCAGCCGAGCCGCTGGGCCTCGGTGGTGAACCCCTGGTAGCGGGCGTCGCCGAGGACCCCGGCAGCGCTGTTGACACCGCCGTCTCCGGTGCCGCCGTCGGCCAGGGTGTGGCCGGCGTAGCGGACGACCTGCTCGTTCCAGATCCGCGGGCCGGTCTGCTCGGGGGTGTCGGGGGCGAAGACGGTGATCAGCGGCCGGATCCGGCCGGCGTTGGTGGCCAGCCGCAGGTGCTCGAAGCACTCGCTGGCGATGGCCGAGGCGTTGCGCAGGCCGCGCAGGTCGCGGACCTCCACCCGGTTCCAGGGCAGTCCGCTGGTGCACCAGCCGCTGTCGCGCAGCGCGACGCGGGCGCCGTAGGTGAGTTCGGCGGTGGTGTGCCGGTAGGTGCCGGTCTCGGCGATGCTGCGCCGCACCTCGGCGAGCCGGTCGTCGAGCGAGCCGGCTTCGGGGTGCGCGGTGTGGAACGAGCGCAGGAAGTCCTCGGCGGCTGTCTCCGGCGGGTTCGTCCGGCTGAGTTCCTCGCGAATGGCCGTCACGCTGCGAGAACCTAACTTCCGGAACGGCCGCCTGAGCAGTCCTCAGCCGGTCACTTTCCGGTGATCTTGAGCAGCCACGATCAGGTATCCCGCTGACCCGATGTAACTGCCATCGACCCGATCACCCCAACCCTTGATCCGCCGAACGAGTGAACCCCCAACCCCTCAAGTCAAATACCGCGGTATTCGACCGGTCAAAAACCGCGGTATTCGTCGGGGCGAATACCGCGGTTTTTGACCCGAGGGGTGTCAGGGGCGTTCGTAGATGAGGTCGTGGATCTCACGGCCCTCGTCGTGGGCGCGGTTCTCGAACTTGGTGACCGGGCGCCAGTCGGGGCGCGGGGCCCAGCCGCCGGGCTCGTCGGCGTAGCGGTTGCGCAGGCCCGGCTCGGCCTCGCAGACCTCGCGCATCTGCTCGGCGTAGTTCTCCCAGTCGGTCGCCAGGTGCAGGACCCCGCCCGGCCGCAGCCGCGAGGTGATCAGCGCGACCGACTCGGGCTGGACCAGCCGGCGCTTGTGGTGGCGCTTCTTCGGCCACGGGTCCGGGAAGTAGATCCGCACCTCGTCCAGCGACTCCGGCTCGACGTGGTCGCGCAGCAGCACGATGGCGTCGCCGCGCAGCAACCGGAGGTTGGAGACCTCGAGCTTCTCGGCGCGCAGCATCAGCTGGGCCAGACCGGGCTTGTAGACCTCGACCGCCAGGTAGTTGACGTCCGGCTGCGCGGCGACGAGCTGCGCGGTGGTCTCGCCCATGCCCGAGCCGATCTCCAGCACCACCGGCGCGGAGCGGCCGAACCAGGACTGCACGTCCAGCGGCCCTTCCGGCAGCTCGGTGACGTCGGAGCCGAGCTCGGCCCAGTGGCGATCCCAGGCCCGCTGCTGCCCGACGGTCATCCGCTCGCCCCGCTGGACGTAGCTGACGACGGTGCGGCGGAACGGAACCTGCTGGTCAGAGGAATTCACGAGGACGAATTATCGCAAACCGGCAGCGCGTCCCCGTCACCGCGTGGAGGGGTGCGCCCGCACGACGACCACTGATCCTGCGCAGGATCACCAGGCCTCGACCTGCGGGAGCAGGGAGAGCAGCTTGGCGGTGCTGGTGGGGACGGGCAGCGACTCGGTGTCGCCGTGCGCCGGGACGGCGTTGAGCCAGCCGTCGTGCTCGTCGGTGAGGACGATCGTGGTGGGCATCCGGACGTCGCCGCGGTCGGACGGCGCGTACTCCCAGTACCCGGCCTCGCTGACGTCGACCCAGGGCACGAAGACCCAGCCGGGGCGGGACGAGAGGATGGCGTGCACCTCGTCCTCGATCCCGAAGGCCTCGGCGCGCGAGGCGAGGTCGCCGCGGTCCAGCGCGCGCAGCCACCAGGGCGCGGGCAGCCGGTGCTGGGCGCCGTTGAGCTTGCGGAACAGTTCCAGGACCTGGCGTTCGGATGCGGTGTGGATCCAGCTGCGGCGAAGCGACGCGGGTGTCGCGGCTTCGGTGGCGGGCGGATGAGCCTCGGTCGCCAGCGACCACTCGAGTCGCGGTACGGGCTCCAGTTGAACGTCGTTGCCGTCGTGCTTGGCACGA
This sequence comes from Saccharopolyspora flava, assembly GCF_900116135.1. GTDB lineage: Bacteria > Actinomycetota > Actinomycetes > Mycobacteriales > Pseudonocardiaceae > Saccharopolyspora > Saccharopolyspora flava. The sequence continues at coordinate 211,752 of NZ_FOZX01000006.1, read as the reverse complement.
ACGCCCCCGCTGCGGGGTACTGCGATCAGAGCACTCTCTTGTGAAGACAGCATGTGGCCCACTCCTCTGGTGTGGAGAAAGACGCGAGCCGAACTACTCGCCCACGGCCAGCGCATGCCCCCAAGCGACGCTGGTTGCGGACACCTCTACTTATGCCTTACCACAGCCAAACCGACGAATGAGACAGCCGTGTAAAATGTGAGAGCAATCACAGTAAAAACTCGTTCGGTTGACCTAGTCGGGATCAGGTCGACAAGGGGAGTCGTGGCGGTTGGAGTAGAGGCGTGCCGGATCAGACATTTCAACGCGTGGAGATCAACGGCGGGGTGGTCGTGGGGGTCGACGGCTCCGCTTCGTCGTTGCGAGCCCTGGCGGTCGCGGCCGAGGAGGCGGTCCGCCGCGACGCGGTCCTGCACGTGGTCCGCGCCTGGAGCATGCGCACGGCCCCGCGCCCACCGGAGTGCCCGCCGAACGCGGTCCCGAGCATGGACGCCTTCCAGCAGGAGGTGGAGCGGGACACGGAGAAGCTGGTGCAGGACAAGCTGGGCACCTCCCAGGTCACCACGAAGATCCACGCGGTCCACTCCCCGAGCCCCCAAGCCCTCCTGGCCGCCTCCAGAGGAGCGGACCTCCTGGTGGTCGGCCACAGAGGCAGAGGAGGCTTCGCAGGCCTCATGCTCGGCTCAGTAGCAGAACAATGCGTAAGACACGCAGCCTGCCCAGTCCTGGTGGTAAGGCCAACGGTCTAACCGTCAGACAAGCACCGAAGGTGCTTTCTCTGTGCCCCAAGCAAGCAACCGGCACCGCCGCGGGTTCTGAGCGCCTTCGTGGCGAGTACGCCGTGACGCCGTGTATCGGCATACATAAGGAGCGGCGCACGGAGTCCACGAAGGCGCTCAGGTTCCGCTACTGGCACCGCCAAGCAAAAAGACCACAGATCAGTAGATCTTCATCAATTACCCAAAAAAGCACAGGGCCCGGGCCATCCCCCGAATGACAGCCCGGGCCCTCCCCCGTCCCGACCGCCGGCGCCCCCGAGCGCTGCTGCAGTCGGTCGTCTTTGGTTGTGCTTCAGCGTTGTCGATTCACGGTGTGATCGTCCGCTGGCTCTCCGCGTCGGATGTGACCCGGTGCGATCGGCTTGCCGCTCGATCTTGCAGCTGATCCTATCGGTCGGCGTGACCAGACTCTCGGCCGGGCTCGGTAACGTTGCGCGTTCCCGGGCCCAGCTGGGGATTCCCGGTTTTGATCAAGGACTTTCGGCTCCATGATCAAATCCGCTGGTCAGGCATCACGCCGGTGGGTCACGACGAGTCCGATCACCCAGACACCGACTGTGACGGCGCCGAAGTACGCGAGTGACGCCCAGGGCCCGAGGGGCATGTTGGCGGAGAGGGGTCCGCCGCCGCTGAGGAAGTGGTCGGCCATCACGAAGGGCATCCACCGCTGGGCGTCGGAGCCGATCTCGGGGATGAGCGCGATGAGGTTCTCGACGAGCAGCGACCACAGCAGGAGCGCGGTGACGGCGCCCGCGGTCTGCCGCAGGAGCATGCCGACGCCGACGGCGAGGATCGCGGCGAACGCGAAAACCGGTCCGACACCGGCGACTTGGCGCCACTGGTCGGCGGTGGTGATCGCGAGGTCGGCGCTGGGCAGCAGCGCCTTGGCGACGGCCCAGGAGCCGAACGCGCAGATCTCGCCGATGATCAGCGCGAGGACGGCGACGACGGCGGTCTTGGCGAGCAGCACGGCGGTGCGGTTGGGCACGGCGACGAAGGTCGCGCGGATGGTGCCGAAGCGGTACTCGGTGGTGATCGCGAGCGCGGCGAGCACGAGCGTCACCATGAGTCCGAACTGGTGCCCGAACTGCGTTGTGCTGAGCGCGATCCCGTCGGAGTAGGCGGCGATGAGCGCGGTGAACCCGATGGGCAGGGCGAGCGCGAGGAACGTGCACCACCAGGGGGCGCGGGTGGAGAAGAGCTTCATCCGCTCGACGGCGAGCAGGGTCATCGGGCCACCCCCTGGGCGGTCAGCTCGGCTTCGCCGAGCGCGGTCGGGTATTCGACGGCGTCGCTGGTGAGCTGCATGAAGGCGTCTTCCAGCGAGCCGCGCTGGGCGGTGAGCTCGTGCAGCACGATGCGATGCTGGGCGGCGATCTCGCCGATCCGCTCGGTGGTGACGCCGTCGAGGACGAGCCGGTCGTCGGCGGCGGTGCGGACGGTGATCTGCTCGTCAGCGAGGAGTCGCTTGAGCTGCGGGGCTTCGGGGGTGCGCACGAGCACGGAGCTGCTGCCGGCGCTGTCGACGAACTCGGCGGTGCTGCACTGGGCGATGAGCTTGCCGCGGCCGACGACGACGAGTTCCTCGGCGGTCAGCGACATCTCGCTGAGCAGGTGGCTGGAGACGAAGACGGTGCGCCCTTCGGCGGCCAGGCCCTGCATGAACCGGCGGATCCAGTGGATGCCTTCGGGGTCAAGCCCGTTGACGGGTTCGTCGAAGAGCAGCACTTCGGGGTCGCCGAGGAGCGCGGTGGCGATGCCGAGGCGCTGGGACATGCCGAGCGAGAAGCCGCCGGCCTTGCGCCGGGCGACGTCGGCGAGGCCGACCTGCTCGAGGACTTCGTCGACCCGCTTCATGCCGATGCCGTTGGAGCGCGCCATCCACCGCAGGTGGGCGCGGGCGGTGCGGTTGGGGTGCACCCACTTGGCGTCGAGGAGGGCTCCGACGGTGCGCAGCGGGTTCTTGAGCTCGTGGTAGCGCTTGCCGTTGATGCGCACGTCGCCCGCGGTGGGGTTGTCCAGCCCGAGCACCATGCGCATGGTGGTGGACTTGCCCGCGCCGTTGGGGCCGAGGAATCCGGTGACGTGACCGGGTTTGACGGTGAAGGACAGGTCGTCCACCGCCAGCTTCTGGCCGTAGCGCTTGGTGAGGCCTCTCGCCTCGATCATGATCACTCCTGTTGCTGGGACGCGGAGCTGTGCCGGTACGTAGTGAACCGGCCCCGAGGATGACGCACCTCAGGGTTGTCCCGGATCGCCACCCCGGTTCCACTTCGCTCCACAGTGGACGTTCGGGGTCGTTCAGCCGAAGAGGCGGTCCAGTTCGACGGCGAGGCCGTCGTCGGCGACGGTGCCGATGGTGGCGTCGGCGGTGACGCGCAGGTCGGCGGGCGCCTGCCCCATGGCCACGCCGCGGGCCGCCCAGCTCAGCATCTCGAAGTCGTTGGTGCCGTCGCCCGCGGCGAAGGTGCGGTCCGGGGCGATGCCGAGCTCGGTGCGCAGCTTCTCCAGGGCCGCGCCCTTGGACAGGCCCTCGGGGACGACGGTGGCCCAGGGCTCGTAGGTGTCGACGCTGATGGCGCACTGCGGCAGCCGGACGCCGGCGAGGGTGGTGGCGAGCTCGGCCGGGTCGTGGCCGGTCCACTCGGCGATGAGCCGGGGCACGGGTGCGGCGGTGAGCTCGTCGATCGGCGTGATCCGCTGCGGCCCGTGCAGCTTCTCGGGGTCGAACGGCGCGGACACGAGGTTGCCGACGCCGACGTCCTCGGCGGCGTAGATGCTGCCGGGCAGGTGCTCGCGGAGGGTCCGCAGCACCGGGGTGGCGTCGAAGGACGCGACGGACACGGGTTCGCGCCGCGCCACGTCGACCAGCACGGCACCGTTGGAGCACAACGCGAATCCGCTGGTCAGCCCCAGCTCGTCGAGCACGGGCGTGGTCCCGAGGAAGGTCCGCCCGGTCGCCACGACCACCTGCGCACCGCCCTCGACGGCGCGCCGCACCGCGGCCTTCACCGCGGCGGAGATCGTGTCGGTCTCCGGGTCCAGCAGGGTCCCGTCGACGTCCAGGGCGACCAGTTCGGGCTTGAAGTCAGCACTCACCCGTGCAGGCTATCCGCGCGTCGAGAACCGCGGTTTTCATCGGGGCGAATACCGCAGGTTTTGACCGGTCGAATACCGCAGGTTTTGTCCTCGGGGTGGCGTCGTCGTGCGTGGAGTGGGGGTTGTGGGTGGGGGTGGTGTGGCAGGATGGGGCGGGCGGATTCCCGGGAAGTCTGGAATGTCTGAGTTCGTCGGAAGGGCATCGTGAACACGGCAGCCGAGCAGCGCTGGGCAGGCCCGTTGTCGGGGGCCGTGGCGCGGTTGTGCGCGGAGCTGCAGCCGCAGGTGTCCGAGCGGACCGCCGAGGGGTTCGGCGAGGTGCTGCGACGGCTCGGGGCTCCGCTGCAGGTGGCCGTGGCGGGCCGGATCAAGTCCGGGAAGTCGACCCTGGTCAACGCGTTGATCGGGCGCCGGGTGGCGCCCACCGACGTCGGTGAGTGCACGCGGCTGGTGACCCGCTTCCAGTACGGCACCGTCGACCGGGTCGAGGTCGCGTTCCACGACGGCCGCAGGCAGACCGTTCCCTTCGACCCCGCCGGCGGCATCCCCGCCGACCTGGGCGTGGACTTCGACGAGGTCTCCCACCTGGAGGCCTACCTGACCAACGCCGTGCTGCGCGATCTCACGGTGATCGACACCCCGGGACTGGGCTCGCTGGACTCCGATTCCGTCGCGCGCACCGAGCAGGCCCTCGGCACCCAGCAGCTCGATCCCGTCTCGCGCGATGCCGTGATCGGTGCCGAGGCCGTGCTCTACGTGGTCACCCAGGGCGTGCGGGCCGACGACGAGCAGGCGCTGGCCGCCTTCACCGCCGCCACCGCCAGCCGCGAGGCCGGTCCGGTGAACGCGATCGCGGTGCTCAACAAGGCCGACATGATCGAGGCGGACACCGTCGAGGGCTCCGGCGGCGAGCTGTGGAAGGCCGCCGAGATCCTCGCCGCCAAGCAGTCCGCGCTGCTCAAGCCCAAGGTCGCCGACGTGCTGCCGGTGATCGGGCTGCTCGCCGAGACCGCCGAGACCGGTGGTTTCACCGCGCCCGACGCCGAAGCGCTGCGCTCGCTGGCCAAGCTCGACGAGGAGACGCGGGAAACGCTGCTGCTGTCGGCGGACCTGTTCACCAGCTGGGAGTGCGAGGTCCCGGCGGGCACCCGCGCGCAGCTGCTGGAGCGGATGGACCTGCACGGCGTGCGCTGCGCGCTGGAGGCGCTGGACGCCGAACCCGACATCACCGCGGGCGACCTGCGGCGCCGGATCCGCGACGCCTCGGGGCTGGAATCGGTGCTGAGCAGGCTGGACTCGGTGTTCCGGGTGCGGGCGGACGGGATCAAGGCGGCCGCCGCGCTCGCGTCGATCACCGCGCTGTCGCAGGCCTCCGGCGACCGCGACGAGCAGCGCAAGGTGCACGACGCGATCGAGGGCCTGCTCGCCCGGCCGGAGGCCCACCAGCTGCGCGTGCTGGAGGCGCTGACGCTGGTCGCGGCCGGCGCGGTGGAGATGCCCTCGGACCTGGCCGAGGAGGTGATGCGGGTGGGCGGCAGCTCCGATCCGGGCGAGCAGCTGGGCGGTCCCGGCCTGCCGCAGGCCGAGCTGACCGATCTCGCGCTGGAGCGCGCCAACTGGTGGCGCTCGTTCTCCTCGTTCGGCGCCACGCCCGCGCAGAGCCGCATCGCGCACGTGGTGCACCGGGCCTACTTCCTGATCTGGCAGCAACTGCGAACCGGGTGAGCACCGTGCGGAGCTGGAGGCGGTCGAAGAAGTCACCCGGAAGCGGAACCGAAGCCCTTTCGGGTTCGTCTGTTCTGCACGAGGCCGCCGAACAGGCCTCCGACGCTGACGCCGATCAGGGGGCAGACATGACCGCCGCGACCAGCGAAACCGTCATCGACCCGCTCGAGCAGGCGCTGACCGACCGCGCCGCGCTGATCCAGCTGTGCGTGTACGCCGTGGACCGGGCCCGCAGCGCCGGCGTGGCCGAACGGCTCGCCGACGGGCTCACCGGCATCGGGGTCACGCCGCTGCGGCCCGACGGCCAGCGCTTCGACCCGTCCCGGCACGAGGCGGGCGGCACGCTGCCCACCGACGACCCCGGGCTCGACGGCGTCATCGCCGAGACCGAGCTGCTGGGCTTCGCCGACCGGGACCGCGTGCTGCGCGCCCCCGTCGTCACCGTCTACCAACTGCGCAGGTGAACCCGGTACCGTCGCCTGGGACCTACCGAGAGGACGGCATGACCACGGCGCCTGGTGTTGCTGCCGCCGCGCTTCCGCAGCAGGTCAAGCAGACCCGGGACAAGCTGCTCGGGTTCCTGCGGGAAGCCGACCCGACCGCCTACGAGTGGGTCGAGCAGGTCCGCCGCAGCCGCCCCGCGATGCCCAGCGCGGTCGTCGTCGGCGAGACCAACCGCGGCAAGAGCTCCCTGGTCAACGCGCTGCTGGAGCAGCCCGGCCTGTCCCCGGTGGACGCCGACGTCGCCACCAGCACCTACCTGCGCTTCGAGCACGGCGAGCAGTGGTCGGCCCACGCCTGCTACCCCGGCCAGCAGGACCCGGTGCCCTTCGACCTCGCCGAGCTCCCGAACTGGACCAGCGCCGACCGGCCCCTGCCCGAAGGCCAGCTGCCGCCGCGCCACGTGCGGGTCACCGCGCCCCTGGAGCCGCTGACCGAGCTGATGCTCGTCGACACGCCCGGCGTCGGCGGGCTGGAGGAACTGCACGGCGAGCTGGCCCGCGAGGCGGCGGTGTCGGCGACCGCGCTGCTGTTCGTCGTCGACGCCTCGTCCCCGTTCACCCGCGGCGAGCTGGAGTTCCTGCAGCAGGTCGGCGAGCGGGTGGAGACCGTGGTGTTCGCGCTGGCCAAGACCGATCAGCACCGCGGCTGGCGGCAGGTGCTGGCCGAGGACCGCAGGTTGCTGGCCGAGCACGCGCCCCGGTTCGCCGAGGTGCCGATCTTCCCGGTCTCGGCGCGCCTGCACCTGCGCGCCGCGCAGGCCCCCGACGGCGCCAACGCCGAGCTGCTGCGCGCCAAGTCCGGGGTGGTCGAGCTGCGCGACGAGCTGCGGCGGCTCATCGCCGGCCGGTCGGCGATGCTCGGCGAGGCCAACACGATGCGCGCGCTGTCGACCGTGCTCGGCGAGCTCACCGCGACCCTGGAGGCCGAGAAGCGCGCGCTGACCGTCGGCGAGGACGAGGCCGAGTCGCTGCGCGCCCGCCGCGACGAGCTCAGCACCGCCCGCCGCTCCTCGACGCGGGGCTGGCAGGTCAAGCTGCGCGGCGAGATCCAGCGCACCCGGGTGGAGCTCGGCCACGAGGTATCGCGGCAGGTCCGCGACGTGCAGAACTGGTTCCGCCGGTCCATCAACGGCGCCGGCCGCAAGGAGATCGACGACCTGCCTCGGCAGGTCGACATCGCGCTGCAGATGGCCTCGACCCGCATCGCTGCGACGCTGTCCACCCGCCTGGCGGCGGTGGCCGAGCAGGCCCTCAACGACCTGTTCTCCGCCGAGGAGCTGGACGTGATCCGCTCGCAGTTCGCGCGCGGCGTCCAGGCGCCGATCGCGCTGCGCCCGCCGGACCGGCGTCCGCCCACCGCCGAGGACAAGCTGCTGGTGTTCATGGGCGTCTCCGGTGGTCTCGGCGTCGGCCGCGCCGCGGCGATGCCGCTGGCCGGGCTGGGCGTGGCGGCGCTGAACCCGGTGGTGCTGCCGGTGACGATCGTGCTCGGCCTGGGCGCGGGCTGGTGGCTGGCGCGCACCCGCAAGCACGCCGCCGACAAGCAGTACCTCAAGCAGTGGCTCACCGACGCGATCGCCGATGCCCGCTCGGCGCTGGACCAGCTGGTCGCCGAGCAGCTCATCGAGGCCGAGCAGCAGCTCTCGCTGGCCCTGGACGACGCGCTGACCAGGCGGATCGAGGCGATCGACGCCGAGCTCCGGGACGTCGACAAGGCCCTGAAGATGGATGCGGCCGAGCGCAGCCGCCGCCTGCAGACGGTGGACCGCCGCCTCACCGAGTCCTCCTCGGGCCGCGAGCGCGCCGAACACCTGCTGTCCGCGATCCGCAACCTCCGCGACGCCTGACCCGCCCCGGTTCGGGGCGGGTGGTTTCGGGTGGGAACCGGAGGGCTCTACGCTGCGTCCGAGGGGTTGCAGGTGAAGCCGGCGGAGGGTGCCGACGTGTACATCGAGGAGACCGGAGCCGGGGACGGGGACATCAAGGTCACCGTCGACGGCGAGGAGTACACCGCCGAGGCCAACTACGACCTCGACGGCGACGGCCTGGACGAGACGGTCGCGGTGATGACCGACGACGGCGGCCACGTCGCCTACATCGACGACGACGCCGACGGCCGGGCCGACCTGATGCAGACCATCAGCGCCGACGGCCAGGTCCTCGACCAGGCGCGATTCCACGCCGACACCGGCGAGTGGACGGCCGAGACCCCGCAGCAGCACCCCGGCACCGGCGAGCACTCCGGCGACGACCGGCAGATGGTGGTCGACACCCCGCAGGGCGACGTGCAGGTCGGCCCGGCCACCGAGGACACCAACTCCGACGGGGTCGCCGACACCGCGGTCGTGCAGTCGGAGAACGGCAACACCGTGATGCTCACCGACGTCGACGGCGACGGGTCCGCCGACCAGGTCGTCGAGATCACCACGACCGGCGACGTGACGATCTCGCACCACACGGGTGAGGGCGAGTGGACCGTGGTCGAGCAGGGCCGGATCGGCGACAACGGCCAGTACGCGCCGAACCAGGCGGCCTCGGCGACCGACGACGCGACCTGGACCTTCGACGAGCCCGAGCTGCAGCCCCGGCCGGCTCCGGCCGATCAGGGCGTCCCGGAGATCTGCGAGGGCGAACCGGCGAGTTCCGGAAAGGACGACTCCTGGGTGTGACCCGGGGTCGCGGAATTCGCGACGGAATGTGATTCCAACACCCGCCCGTGGGCCGATTTCAGGCCAACGGGCGGTTTTTCATTCCACTTCTCCACGAACGGCAACCGCCATTCGGCGGCTGTCCCCGGTTCACCGGACGTTCGCGCTGCTGTCCGCTTCGCCGGAAAATCTGGCACCTCACGCGCGCCCGGCGACGGGATTTCCGTGACGAGCGGAGAAGAAGTGCGAACTGAATCGATTCCCTTATCGTTCCTGTGAGAGAACCGACAACCCCGATCTTCAATGCGCGCCGTTATCCCCGTTAGCCTCGTTGCATCCCTTTTCCACTTCGCCCGGCTCTCCGGGCCGGGCGAAGCTTTCCCTGCAAACGTCGGCGGGCCGCCCCCGTCGGCGACCGATCCGGGCTGTGGCGCCCAGTCAGGAGACACGTCGCGATGACCGCAGTGACCATCCCCGGTCTCGACCAGGCACCGACCGAGCACGAGCGCCTGTTGTCGTGGGTGCGCGAGGTCGCGGAGCTGACCACACCCGATCGCGTGGTGTGGTGTGACGGTTCGCAGGACGAGTGGACGCGGCTGACCGACCGCCTCGTGGAGGCCGGCACCTTCAAGCGTCTCGACAAGAAGCCGAACTCGTTCTACGCGGCGTCGGACCCGTCCGACGTGGCGCGCGTCGAGGAGCGGACCTTCATCTGCTCCGTCGAGGAGAAAGACGCCGGGGTCACCAACAACTGGATGGACCCGGCCAAGATGAAGGCCACCATGACCGAGCTCTACCGGGGCTCCATGCGCGGCCGCACGATGTACGTCATCCCGTTCTGCATGGGCCCGCTCGGCGCTGAGGAGCCGAAGCTGGGCGTGGAGATCACCGACTCCGAGTACGTCGTGGTCTCGATGCACATCATGACCCGGATGGGCAGCAAGGTGCTGGAGCGCCTCGGCACCGACGCCCCGTTCGTCCCCGCGCTGCACTCCGTGGGTGCGCCGCTGGAGCCGGGCCAGCAGGACGTGCCGTGGCCGTGCAACGACACCAAGTACATCACCCACTTCCCCGAGGAGCGGATGATCTGGAGCTACGGCTCCGGCTACGGCGGCAACGCGCTGCTGGGCAAGAAGTGCTACTCGCTGCGCATCGCCTCGGCGATGGCCCGCGACGAGGGCTGGCTCGCCGAGCACATGCTGATCCTCAAGCTGATCTCCCCGGAGAACAAGGTCCACTACATCGCGGCCGCGTTCCCCTCCTCGTGCGGCAAGACCAACCTGGCGATGCTGCAGCCGACCATCCCGGGCTGGAAGGTCGAGACCCTCGGCGACGACATCGCCTGGATGCGCTTCGGCGAGGACGGCCGCCTCTACGCGGTCAACCCCGAGGCCGGCTTCTTCGGCGTCGCGCCGGGCACCGACGAGCACACCAATCCGAACGCGATGCGCACCATCGAGAAGGGCAACTCGCTGTTCACCAACGTCGCGCTGACCGACGACGGTGACGTCTGGTGGGAGGGCATGGGCGGCGAGACGCCCGCGCACCTGACCGACTGGAAGGGCAACGACTGGACCCCGGACAGCGACGTCAAGGCCGCGCACCCGAACTCCCGCTACTGCACGCCGATGTCGCAGTGCCCGATCCTGGCGCCGGAGTGGGACGACCCGCAGGGCGTGCCGATCTCGGCGATCCTGTTCGGCGGTCGCCGCAAGACCACGGTTCCGCTGGTCAACGAGTCGTTCAACTGGCAGCACGGCGTGTTCATGGGCGCCACCATGTCCTCGGAGACCACCGCCGCGGCCTCCGGCCAGGTCGGCGTCGTGCGCCGCGACCCGATGGCGATGCTGCCGTTCATCGGCTACAACGTCGGTGACTACCTGCAGCACTGGGTCAACACCGGCAAGGACGCGGACGCCTCCAAGCTGCCGAAGATCTACTACGTCAACTGGTTCCGCCGCGACGAGTCCGGCAAGAAGATCGTGTGGCCGGGCTTCGGCGAGAACTCGCGCGTGCTCAAGTGGATCATCGAGCGGATCGAGGGCAACGCCGCCGCCGTGGACACCCCGATCGGCCGCGTGCCGGCCGCCTCGGAGATCGACACCGACGGTCTGGACGCCCCGATCGAGGACATCGAGACCGCGCTCAACGTCGACGTCGACGAGTGGAAGGCGGAGCTGCCGCTGATCCAGGAGTGGTTCGACACCATCGGTGACGACCTGCCCACCTCGATGCGCGACGAGTTCGAGGCCCTCAAGCAGCGCCTCGGCTGACGAACCCGGTCGGTGCGCGACCGGTTCGTCGTGGGAAGCACCGGTCGCACGCCCACCTGAAGCGGCGGGAACCCTCCTCCCGAGGGTTCCCGCCGCTTTTTCACGTCGAGCCCGCAACCACCCCGGTGTGCCGCGCGTCATACGGACGTCCTCGACAGCAACGTCGGACGCAAGGGGGTGCACGATGGCCGGCTTGGCACTGCTGGTGCTGTCGCTGGTGGCCGCGGCAGCGGTCTTCATCGACCAGAAGTCGACACCGACGAACCACGACGAACACCGGGATCCCGCAGACCTCCCTCGGTGACCTTCGTGGGTGGGGGGAGGTTTTCATGAAAACTTCCCCCCACCCCACGGGACCACGGTCCCCACGGGGATCTCATCTCCCCAGGGGGACGACAGTTTTCATGAAAACCTCCCTCACCTCGTCACCGGGAGGTTTTCATGAAAACTGTCCCCACCACTCAACGAAACCCGTTGTGAGGTGGGAAAACGCCATCAACTCCTCCCCACTCCCCGTCGAACTCACCTGGGGTTGGGGGAAGTTTTCATGAAAACTGTCTCCTCCCGAGGTCCGGACAGTTTTCATGAAAACTTCCTCCACCACGGGACCGACGGGAGTTCAGCTCTTGATGGCACCGGCGAGGTTGAACGCGCCTCCGAGGTAGCGGGAGACGACGAGGTAGAGGGCGATCACCGGGGTCGTGTAGAGGATCGAGTAGGCCGCGAGCTGGCCGTAGGCGATCAGCCCGCCCTGGCCGAAGAACGCGAAGACGCCCACCGAGGCGGGCTGCTTCGCCGGATCGAGCAGCAGCACGAAGGGGACGAAGAAGTTCCCCCACGCGTTGATGAACGTGAAGATCGCGACGACGCCCACGCCCGGCAGGATCAGCGGCAGCACCACGCCCCGCAGCGCCTGCATCGCCGACGCGCCGTCCACCCACGCGGCCTCCTCCAGGCTGATCGGGACGCCGTCCATGAAGTTCTTCGTCATCCAGATCGCGATCGGCAGCGAGGTGGCGGCCAGGAACAGCGTCGTGCCGACCATCGAATCCACCAGCTCCACCTGCACGAACATGCTGTAGACCGGCACCATCACGGCCGTCATCGGCAGCCCCGAGGCGAACAGCACCAGGTACAGGAACGGCCGCCCGAACCGCAGCCGGTACCGCGACAGCGGGTAGGCGCACAGCACCGCCGAGACCACCGACAGCAGCGCCGCGCCACCGCACATCAGCAGTCCGTTCCACAGTGGACGGACGCTGGTCTCCCAGCTGAGCACCTGCGCGAAGTTGTCCAGCGTCAACGCACCGGGAATCCGCGCCGACAGCGGCGCATCGGCGTCGAACGACGCGGTGACCAGCCACAGCAGCGGGGCCGCGAAGGCGAGCGCGACCACCGCCAGCACCAGGTGCACCAGCACCGACACCGAGCGCCGCCGCGCGAGGGTCACTCCGATCATCGCGTCCCGTCCTCGTCCGGATCGCCGATGCTGGCGGCGTAGAGCACCGCGAACAGCCCGCCGATCGCCAGCAGCACCAGGGAGATCGTCGCGCCGTACCCGATCTCGTCGAACTCGAAGGCCGAGTCGTACATCAGCAGCGGCAGCGTCTGCGTCGCCGCGTTCGGCCCGCCCGCGGTGAGCACGTAGATGAGCGTGAACACGCCGATGGTCTGCAGCGTGATCAGCATCAGGTTCGTCGCGATGGTCCGGCGGAGCACCGGCAGCGTCACGTGCCAGAACCGGCGCAGCACCCCGGCCCCGTCGACCTCGGCGGCCTCGGTGAGATCGCCGGGCACCTCGGCGAGCGCCGCCTGGTAGACCAGCATCGAGAACGCCGTCCCGCGCCAGACGTTGCCGAGCACGACGGCGAGCATCGGCACGCGGTACAGCCAGTCCACGCCCTCCAGTCCCAACGCCGCCAGCAGGTTGTTCAGCGTGCCGTCGGAGTTGAGGAACGCGTAGATCGCGAACGCGGCCACCAGCTCCGGCAGCACCCACGCCGAGACCACCGCAACGCCCACGACGTCGCGCACCCAGCGGTTGCGGTGCCGGGTGAGCAGCGCGATCGCCATGCCCAGGCAGTTCTGCCCGATCACCGCCGACCCGACGGTGAACACCACGGTCATCCACACCGCGTGCCACAGCGCCGGATCGGCGAACATCCGCCGGTAGTTGTCGAGCCCGACGAACTCCGGCGAGCTCGCGGCCGCCCCGGTCAGCGCGGCGTCGGTGAACGAGACGTAGGCGCTCCACAGGATCGGGCCGATCACGAACAGCCCGAGCAGCAGCACGGCGGGCGCCATCGGCGCCAGCCACCGCCGCACGGCCGTCACCGCTCAGCCCGCCCGGGTGTTGGCCGGTTCCACGATCCGCGAGACCTGCTGCGCCCACCGGTCCGCGACCTCGGCGGGCGGTTTCCCGGCGACGACGTCGAGGACGGATTTCTGGATCTCCTCGGAGACCTTCGGGTACTCCGGCAGCGCCGGGCGGTAGTGGGTGTTGTCCAGCAGGCCGATCCAGAACCGGTTGAGCGGGTTGGCGTCGGTCACCCGCGGATCGGCGGCGGCGTCGGCTCGCGCGGGCAGGTTGCCGGTCGCCGCCGAGTACTGCACGACGTTGTCGGCGCTCAGCGCCTGCGTGATGAACGCGAAGGCGTCGTCGGGCTTGTCGCTGACCGCGCTGACCGCCAGCGTCCAGCCGCCGGAGAGCGTCACGGTGCCCGGGGCCTGGCCGTGCTGGGTGGGCATCGGCGTCGCCGACATGGTCCGCGGCCAGTCGGTCCAGCCCGCGTCCTGCCAGTTGCCGGAGGCGAAGCTGCCGTCGAGCCGGATGGCGACCTCGCCCTCGTGGGCGAGCTGGTCGCGCTGGTTCTTGTCGTACTGGGCGTCGGCGATCTGCGGTTTGCTCTGCGTCAGGCCCTCGCCGACCGCGGTGGACAGGAATCCCATCGCGTCGCGGAAACCCTCGCTGGGCACAACCCACTTGCGCTGCCGCTCGTCGTAGAGGGTGCCGGTGCGGGTTCCGTAGAGCAGCATCTCGACGGTCTGCATGCTCACCGACTCGCCTTCGGCCTTGCCCAGCGGCATGTCGATGCCGATGACGTCGGGGCGCCGCTGCTTGATCTGGCGGGCGGCGGCCAGCACGTCGTCCCAGGTGCGGGGCGTCCACTCCGCGGGCAGGCCGGCCTCGGCGAAGAGCTCCCGGTTGTACCAGAGCCCGCGCGTGTCGGTGTCGAGCGGAACGCCGTAGGTCCGGCCGTCGGCGGCCTTGCCCGCCTGCTTGGTGGCGCCGATGTAGGCGGAGTTCCAGTCGGGCCACCGGGCGAGCCGGTCGTCCAGCGGCAGCAGGTACTCGGCCTCGACGTCGGAGTTGACGTGGAACGAGTCCTCGTAGAGCACGTCGGGCGCGGTGGACTCGGAGCGCATCCGCAGCTGGAGCTTGGACAGGTACTCGCTCTCCGGCGCGACGACCGGGTCGAGCTTGACGAACTTGCCGGGGTGGGCCTGCTCGTACTGCTGCTTCACGCGCTGCATGAGCGCCTCGACCTGCAGCGTGTTGCCGTAGCGGTGGTAGGCGACGGTGATCGTGTTCGGGTCCTCGGCGGCTCCTCCGCAGGCGGGAAGACCCAGGGTGGCGGTGAGGATGACGGCTAACGCGGTTCTCCGGCGCATCTGGCTCCTCCGGCCTGTGGCGCTTGCGACTAACCTGAGATCCGGATCACACTCGTGGGCAACTTAAGTCCAATCGTTTGCACAAGTCAATGATCATGCGCGTCTCAACGAGGAGAGCTTCATGGCGAGTGCGTCGTGGCAGGGGACGAACCTGCCCCGGGTCGGGGGGTTCAACCGGTCGGTCGTGCTGGACACGATCCGGCGTCACGGCGAGATCAGCCGAGTCGAACTCGCCCAGCGCACCGGTCTGACCGCGCAGACGATGTCCAACATCGTGCGGGCGCTGATGGACGAGGGGCTGGTCACCGAGAACGGGCACGCGCCCTCCACCGGCGGCAAGCGGCGGGTGCTGCTCAAGGTCGTGCCCGACGCCTACTCCGCCATCGGCCTGCACCTCGACCCCGAGCGCATCACCGGCGTGCTCGTCGACCTCGCGGGCGGGGTCCGGCTGCGCGCCACCCGGCGGCTGCCCGCCGACGCCGCGCCCGCCTCCGTCGCCGCCGCGCTCACCCGCATCGGCCAGCAGCTGGTGCGCCGCTCCGGCCTGGAACCCGACCGGGTGCTGGGCGCCGGACTCGCGGTGCCCGGGCCGCTGGACCTCGCCCACCGCACGGTCCTCGACCCGCCGAACCTCGAGGGCTGGACCGAGGTTCCGCTCGCCGACCTCGTCGAGGAGCGGTTCGCGCTGCCGGTGGTGATGGACAACGACGCCACCGCCGCCGCCATCGGCGAGCGCTGGTCCGGCTGCGCCCAGCGCTCCGGCTCGTTCGTCTACGTCTACCTGGGAACCGGCGTCGGCATCGGCGTCGTGCTCGGCGACCAGGTGCACCGCGGGGTCAGCAACAACGCCGGCGAGATCGGGCACGTGCACAGCGGCGGCGCCCGCGAGTGCCACTGCGGCAGGCGCGGTTGCCTGGAGGCCTACTGCTCGATGCGCGCCGTCGTCTCCGACTGGCGCGCGGCCATCGGCCGGCCCGCGCCCACCTCGGTCACCGCCGCCTACGACCAGCTGTGCAAGGACGCGGCGGCCGGGGAGGCCGCGGCCCGCAAGGTGCTGCGGCAGACCGCGACCCGCCTCGGCCAGGCGCTCGCCTCGGTGGTCAGCGTGCTCGACGTGGACCGCGTGGTGCTCGGCGGACCCGCGCTGCGGCACGTCTCCGAGCTGGTGCGCAACCGCGTGTCGAAGGTGATCACCGCGCAGGTGTGGGCGCCGCAGGTGCGCCCGGTGCGCGTCGAGACCGCGCTGATCGGCGAGGACGCCGCCGCGGTCGGCGCGGCGTCACTGGTGTTCGACCACGCCTACTCACCCCGCCTCAACACGCTGCTGGGGTCCTGACACCGCGTCGGCCACGGCGTTGCCGAAGGCCGTCATGCCGCGGCCGTTCGGGTGCAGGGGAGCGGCCCAGGAGGTCGGGACGACGCCTTCGAAGTACTTCTGGTCCGGCGCCTGGCACACGTCGTGGCCCTCGCTGACCGGGCCGAGGTCGACGAACTTCGCGCCGTGCGCCCGGGCCCGCTCGCCCAGCCGCGCGCTCAACCTGTCCACACTGGACTGGATGTAGTCGGCGTCGCGGGCCCACATCGGTTCCTTCGGGTAGCAGCCGCCGGGCGGCAGGTAGGTGCCGTAGCCGACCACCACGATCTCGGCGTTCGGCGCCCGGTCGGCGATCTCGTCCAGCGCCGCGTCCAGGTCCGGGGTGAACTCGTCGATGCGCTCGGCCAGCTCGTCCCCGCCGTCCGCGGTGAACCGGTCCGCGCAGGACGAGCCGACCGGCTCCGGCAGCGCGTTCAGGCACGACACCGCCGCCTGCACCAGCGACACGTCGTTGCCGCCGATGGTGACCGTGACCAGGTCGGTGGACGGGCTCAGCGCGTCGTACTGCGGGGGCAGCACGAAGTGCTGGCGGCCGGAGAAGTCCTCGGTGTCGGCGCCCGAGCACGTCACGTCCTTGAGCTGCGCGCCCAGCCGAGCCGCCGCGACCTGCGGGTAGTTCATCGTCGACCGGAAGCACAGCAGGTTCGGGTCCGGTCCCGGCACCAGCGGCCCGGCCGCCGCCGAATCCCCCATCGCCACGTACTCGAACACGTCCTCCTGCGCCGACGCGGGAAATCCCGTCGTCAGCAACGCCATCACCCCGACGCCCGCGATCACCGGCAACCGCAACCCCAGCACGAGACCTCCCGAACCCGATCAAGAGACGATCAAACCTCTTGATCTGAGCACGAGAACGGCTCGTGGCGGCGGGATTGCACCCGCTCGGCGTCAGGAATCCCCCGAAGGAGCGGGAATTCCGGGGATCACTGGATGTCGCGGCGCAGGGCCCGGGTGATGCCGGCGGCCACCGTGGTGGCCAGGATCCAGCCCGCCGCGATGAGCGCGACCGTGATCCACTGCGAGGTCCCCGAGGTCCGCCACATCACGTCGTGGCCGAGGTTGATGATCGGCACCAGCTGGTCGACGGTGTAGAGCAGCGGGCTCCAGTGCGGGTGGTCCTCCTCGTTGACCGGCTGCAGCGGCCCGTGCATCGAGAACCACGTCGTGCCCGCCGCCGACAGCAGCACCAGCCAGATCAGCGCGCGCAGCGGGCGGTACCCGTAGCTGACCGTGATGAGCTGCAGGAAGCTCCACAACCGCACCGGCGCCCGGAACGCCGCGCGGGTGGAGGCCGCGATCGCCTTGTAGCGGCGGCGCTGCTTCTCGATCAGCACCGTGACCGCGTGCTCCTCGTTCCCGTTGTTGCTGAACACCCGAGCCAGCTGGTCGTACGGGCCGGGCTGGTAGCGGTCGCCGGAGTTGGCGCGCAGCCAGGCCAGCCGCTCCTGGACCTTGCCGACGTCGGTGGGCTCGACGCTGTCGGTGAAGTTGTCGTAGGTGAAGTCGTCGACGTCGACGCCGCCACCGGCCTCCCACAGCGCGGCGTTGTCGGACAGCAGCTCGCACTGGGCCTGCCGCAACAGGATTCGCCCCTTCGGCGGCTCCTCGACGTTGAGCGTCAGCTCCTGGACGACCATGCCGAACCCGTTGAGGGCGTTGCGGCTCAAGCCGTCCCCGAGCCGGGCGCCGTAGAAGTTGGCCTGCCTGCCGACCTCGGCCCGGCGCAGCTGGATCTCGCCCTCGGCGACGAACGGCCGAACACCCGAGGCGCACACCAGGTCTCGCGCGACGCGGGCGCCGCGCAGGTCGACCGAGGCCTTGTAGGCGAGCCGGTGCCGGTGCCAGGCGGGTTTGGTGAGCTCGGTGGCGCGCATGTCGAGGTTCGCGCCGACCGACGCGCCCTGCAGCTGCACCGAGCCTGCGATGTCGGCCTCCCGGCAGTCGAGGTTGCTGCCCACGGTGATCCTGCTGGCCTGCAGCACGTCGGTGCGCGCCCCGACCAGCCGCGCCCGGTTGAGCTGGAAGCTGCCGTGCACCCGCACGTCGGTCATCCGCCACTCGCCCCACACGTCGACCCGGCCGGCGGCGAGGTTGCCGCGGATCTCGGTGCCGTCGAGGTGGATCGCGCGCAGCGAGCGGTCCACGGCGGCCCGCGCGGTCTGCGCCCAGGTGAGGTCGATCTGCGCGCCGGAGAGCCGCAGGTCGCCCTCGATGCTGGTGCTGATCATGCGGATCGTGCCGCCGCTGCGGAAGTTCTCGTCCATCACGACGTCGCCGTGCACGTGGCTGCGGTCGGCGATGAGCGTGCTGGTCGGGTCGTCGTAGGGGGATTCGCCGCGACGCGGCGGGCTCATCCCGGGTTCCAGGACGGCGTCGCGCATCCGCAGGTCGCCGGAGATGACCGCGCTCGGGATGAAGACCAGCCCGGCCACGGTGAACGACCGCCCGGTGTTGGGGTCGACGTCGCAGCGCAGCGATCCGCCGAGCTGAATCCCGTTGGCGTTGAGGGCCAATCGGCCGCGGTTGCGCAGCGAGGCCCCGGCCAGCGTGAGGTTGCCGCCGATCTTGGCGCCGGGGATGCGGATCTCGCCCGCGACGTTGAGCCGCATCCCCAGCATCGCCCCGGTCACGGTGAGCCGGTCGGCGTAGATGGCCCGGTGCCCGGGGTTGTGCAGCTCGCTGTCGTTGAGCAGCAGCGATCCGCCGAGCTCGGCGTCGGCGAGGTCGATGACCCCGCCGCGGCTGGTGCAGTGCAGCAGGTGGGTGTCGCTGGTGGTGCGCAGGTTCCGGGCCTGCATCCCGGGCAGCAGGCAGTCCCGCAGGATCAGCCCGGCCATCGAGGCCTGCCGCACGTCGGGCGATTCGAGGAACCGGCAGCGCACGAACTCCAGCAGGTAGGGCAGTTCGGCGGCGCGCAGGTTGAGGCAGCCGCTGATCACCGCGTCCTGGATGAGGATCACCGGCTGCTGCCGGGCTCGCCGGGAGAAGGGGCGGCGGCCCGTCTCGTCCGGCGACTCGATCAGCCGCCGGGACAGGAACTCGCCCCGGATCTCCTGGTCGGGCTCGTGCTCCTCGGCGTGCACGTCGAGCGGGACGCCTCCCGGCGTCTCCGGAACGCCGCTGCGCAGCAGCTCGTCCACCCGACGTTCGGCCGCGGTCTGCGGACCGCTGCCGTTCTCCTTCACCCTGCCGCTCGGCACCCGTTGCCCCCGAAACCCCGTGAAACGTTTGTCGATCATCTACCCATAAGGACGCCCGACCACCACCGGAGGTTTCGCCCGGCCCCAGAAAACACCGGGATGGCGTAGGTGCGCTGCCGTTCCACGTGAAACGGCCCCGGCGTGTCGAAATTCGACACGCCGGGGCCGTTCGCCGTCAACGCCCGGGCAACCGGCGCAGCCGGTTTCTCCTCCACCACCCTCGCAACCCGCACCGCCGCGGGTTCTGAGCGGTGCTGTGGCGAGGACGCCGCGACGCCGTGTATTGGCATACATCAGGAGTGGCGCCCGGAGTCCACAGCGCCGCTCAGGTTCCGCTACCCGCACCGCCAAGCAGGGCGACCACCGTCAGCTATTCCTGGTGAATCGGGTCCAGGACGCGCGCCAGGAAGGTGCGGGTGCGCTCCTCCTTGGGATTGCCGATGACCTCGGCCGGTGGGCCCTGCTCGATGATGCCGCCGCCGTCCATGAACAGGACGCGGTCGGCGACCTCCCGGGCGAACTGCATCTCGTGGGTGACCACCAGCATGGTCATGCCCTCGTCGGCGAGCTGGCGCATCACGCCGAGCACGTCGCCGACCAGCTCCGGGTCCAGCGCGGAGGTCGGCTCGTCGAAGAGCATCACGTGCGGGTTCATCGACAGCGCCCGCGCGATCGCGACCCGCTGCTGCTGACCGCCGGAGAGCTGCGCCGGCATCGAGTCGGCCTTCTCCGCCAGCCCGACCTTGTCGAGGTTCTCCCGGGCGACCTTCTCCGACTCGTCCTTCGAGCGGCCGAGCACCTTGCGCTGCGCGACCGTCAGGTTCTCCAGCACCGACAGGTGGGAGAACAGGTTGAACTGCTGGAACACCATGCCGACGTGGCGGCGGGCGCCGTCGAGGTCGGTGTCCGGGTCGGTCAGCTCGGTGCCGTCGACCGAGACCTTGCCCGCCGACGGCACTTCCAGCAGGTTCACGCAGCGCAGCAGGGTCGACTTGCCGGACCCGGACGGTCCGATCACGCAGACCACCTCGCCGCGCTCGACCTGCAGGTCGATGTCGCGCAGCACTTCCAGCGAGCCGAAGGACTTGCTCAGCCCGGAGAGCTCGATCATCACGTCGCTCACTTGGCCTCCTTGGTCCGGACGCCGCCGAACTTGCGCTCCAGCAGGTCGGAGACGCGCGACAGCGGAATCGTGATGATCAGGTAGCACAGACCGGCGATCAGGATCGGCGTCAGCGACTGGTACTGGTTCAGCGCGCCCCGGCCGAACTTCGCCAGCTCGTACTGGTTGACCGACAGGCCCAGCAGGTAGATCAGCGAGGAGTCCTTGGTCAGCAGGATCAGCTCGTTGGTCAGCGGCGGCAGGATGATCCGGAACGCCTGCGGCAGCACCACGGTGATCATCGTGCGGCTCGAGGACATGCCCAGCGAGCGGGCCGCCTCGACCTGCCCCTTCGGCACGGCCTGGATGCCCGCGCGGATCGTCTCGGCCATGTAGGCCGCGCCGACCAGACCGAGGCTGAGCATCACGGTCGAGAGGTTGGTGAACTTGACGCCGAACGCGATCGGCAGGCCGTAGCCGAACGCGATGAACACCAGCAGCGCGGGAAGTCCGCGGAACAGCTCGATGTAGCCGGTGGCGAGCCACCGGTAGGGGGCGACCGGCGACATCTTCATCAGCGCCAGCAGCACGGCCAGCGCGAGGCCGAACGCGAAGCCCACCGCTGTGTAGACGACGGTGTTGAGCAGCGCGGTGGTGATCACGTCGGGGAACTGGGCCTTGGCGACCTCGACGTTGAAGAACGCCCGGCCGATCTGACCCCAGTCCGCGACGAAGACCAGCGCCACGACGGCCACGATCAGCACCGCGTACTGGATGCCGAGGTTGAGCCGTGCCCGCTGTCGTCGGCCCATGCCTGCCTTGGGCCGCTCGATCTCGGTTGTCATCGACTTCTCTCCATGTATCCGGCGGGCACCGCGACGGTGTTCGCGGCCCCGCAGCACCGCTCGGGGCCGGCGTGATCGACGCCGGCCCCGATCAGGCACGAATCAGCGGGTCACTCCGGCTTCTTGCCGAACCACTTCTCGTAGATCCGGTCGTACTCACCGGACTGCTTGGCCTTGGCCAGCGACTCGTTGACCTTGGTCAGCAGCGCGGTGTTGCCCTTGCGGACGCCGATGCCGTACTTGTCGCCGGTCACGAACTCCTTGGTGACCTCGACGTCCGGGTTGTTCTTGGCGAAGCTGTAGAGCACGCCGTTGTCGTTGATCGCGGCGTCGACCCGGTTGATCTGCACCCCGTTCTCCTGCAGGGCCAGGTCGTCGAAGTCCACGACCTCGTAGCCGAACTCGGCCTTGTGCTCCTCGGCGTAGTCCTTGCCGGTGGTGCCGACCTGCACGCCCAGCTTCTTGCCGCGCAGCTGGGACAGGTCGGTGATGCCCGAGCCCTTCTTGACCATCAGCGCCTGCTCGGCGTTGAAGTACGGGTCGGAGAAGTCCAGGTTCTGCTTGCGGGAGTCGGTGATCGTCATCGCGGCGGCGGCGACGTCGCACTGCCCGCTGTTGAGCGACTCACCCGACTGGATGCCCTCGTCGAAGGGGGCGTCGACGATCTTCTGCTGCACACCGAGGTCGCGCGCGACCAGGTCCACCAGGTCCACGTCGAAGCCGACGATCTTGCCGCCTTCGCCGGGGAACTGGAACGGCTCGTAGGGCAGGTGGGTGCAGGTGGTCAGCGAACCGGGAGCGATGAGGCTCAGTTCGCCGCCGCCCTGCGCTCCGCCGCTCGTCGTGGATTCGACACAGCCTGTCACTGCCACAGCCAGGGTCAGCGCAGGCAGCATTGCCAGCGCACGGAGGGTTCTGCGACGCGCCACGATGTAACTCCTAGTAGGTGAGAACGCGGGTGCTCGAATGGTGCCACTCGATCGGACGTAAACCCAATAGCTCGTGTTGCGAATCCATCAAGTTCGTCGAAAGCCGACATCAACCTCCAGGACATGGAACGGCAAACCTGACGCGACCGCAGCCCCGCCGCAACAGGATTTCCGGCCACCACCGCCAGTCCACCCCAGAACCCACCGGTCAAACCCCCACACCCTGTGTCCACCACCACGACCCCCGCGACCCCCACCCTCACCACGCGCAGTCACCAACCCGCTCCCGCCGGCACCCGAACCCGACCATCACCCGGGGTCACGATGCCGACGTCCGTCACCAGTGGACAGTTTTAGCCATAATTGTCCGGACAAAAAGGACATTGATCATGGGTGATTATGGCTAAAACTGTCCACTGGTGACCATGTCGACAAAGCTCCAAGCCCCCGATGTCGACATGTGCCCCGCGAAGGCGGTGGGGGCGCGAAGGCGGTGGGGCTCGCGAAGGCGGTAGGGGTCGCGAAGGCGGTGGGGGTCGCGAAGGCGACGAGGGCCCTTCCCCGGGTGGGGAAGGGCCCTCGTCGTTGGTTGTTTCAGCTGATCAGCGCGGTCCCTGGGGTGGGGGCGGGCAGTGGATGATCGGCTGCGGGTTGTACTTGACCTTCTTGTTCTCGGTGCGGACCTCGCCGGTCGTGATGTCCCGGATGGTCCGGGTGTCCACGACGGTGAACCCTGGAGCGCCCTTGCTCGGGCTGCACGGGCCGTCGGTCGGACCCGGCTTCTCCATCGGCGGCGTCGGGTCGGTGCGCGGACCGGTCGACGACTGCACGTCGAACTGCTTGGTGCCCCACAGCTTCACCGTGATCGACGACGGCGTCCACTCCGTGGTGATCATGATGCCGCTCTTGGCGACGTTCTTGAACTTCACGTCGATGAGGCTCTGCCCGCTCGGCGACTGGAACACCGTCGCCTCGCGACCCGCCGGATAGCGGCTGATGTAGTAGCTGTGCGGCTTGTGCTCGATGTCCTTCATGCCCGCGAAGTACGAGGCGTTGTACAGCGTCGTCGCGAACTGCGAGATGCCGCCGCCGACGGCCTTCGCCGGGTGGCCGTCCTCGATGATCCCCGACTCCACGTAGCCCTGCGGAACACCGCGCGGACCCGTGTAGCCGTTGAGGCTGAACGTCTCGCCCGGGCGCAGGATCGCGCCGTTGACCTGCTCGGCGACCCGCCGGATGTTCACGCCCGACGCCGCCTCGAAACCGCCGGTCTGGAACTCGCCGACGACCTCGCGGATGCCCAGCTGGTTGGCCTGGTCGGTGGTGAACTGCGCCGGCGCCGGCATGTAGACCGCCTGCACCGAGCGCTGCTGCGGCTTCCGCAGCGTCTCCAGCATCGGCGCCAGGCTCTTCTCCCAGTCCACGCCGACGCCGTCCTCGGACGGGTGCACGACCGGGACGCCGTTCTCCAGCTTGATCTCGGCGTTCTTGCCGGGCTTCATCGTCTCGCGCAGCTGCGGTTCGAGGGCGCCGACCAGCGTCGGGCCGTCGAGCGAGGCCGTGAGCCCGCCCTTTCCGTCCGGCGTGAAGCGCAGTGCCTGGGCGATCGCCTCCGGCTCCAGCGTCGCGTCCTTGCCCTGGCCGCGCACCGTCACCGGGGCGGACACGGCGGGCTCGGCGATCTCGTGCAGCGCCTTCTGCACGCCCTCGCGGGTGGTGCTCACCGGCAGCTGCGTGACCGGCAGCGGGATCGGACGTCCCTCGGCCCAGTGCGCCTGGATCTCGTTGGCCGCGTGCTGGATGTCGAGGTTCTGCCCCGGAACCGGGTTCACCGGGATCGGCTTGGTGCCCTCGAAGCGGATGGTGCCGTCGGTGGGCTCCAGCCCGAGCTGCGGGCTGACCTCCTGCAGCGCCGCGACCAGCTGCGGGCGGTCGCTGGTGCTGACCGGGGTGACCTCGTGGGTGCTGAACAGCGAGCCGATCCGGGTGAACGGGTTCAGCGGCTGGTCGTCGGCCTTCTTCACGGTCGCGGCCCAGTCCATCCGCAGGCCCACCTCGTCGGGCTTGACGGTGGCGCCGCGGTCGCCGACCTGCAGCCGCACCGGCTTGTCGAGGCCGGGTTCGAGCTCGTCGCGGAGCTTGCTCTCGGCGGCGGCCGGTTCGAGGGTGCCGACGTCGACACCGGCGACGACCGTGCCGCGCGGCAGCGATCCGCTGGTGAACAGCAGGTCACCGACGTAGATCAGGGCTAACGCCGCGACCGCGGCACCGGCGATCAGCCCGCCCCGGAGCAGCTTCTGCCGCTTCTCGTCGACGGGCCGGGGCTCGTCGGAGGTGTTCCAGCCGAGGTCGGTGCCCGCGACACCGCCGCCGCCGAACATCGCGGTCTGCGGCCCGTGCTGGACGGTCTGCTGCTGCGCGGTCGGCTGCTGCACCGTCGGCTGGGGCGGCATGGGCTGCTGCGGAGCGGCCTGCTGGGGTCCGGGCTGCTGGCCGACCGAGGGAATGGTCTGGGTGGCGCCGATCGGGAACCCGCTGAAGTCGGTGGGCAGCGCCGCGATCTGCTGGGTGCGCTCGGCGTCGGACTCCTGCGGAGTCTCGGGCTTCTCCGGCACCTCGGGCTTCTCCGGCGCTTCCGACTCCGACCGGGCGGCGGCGTCCGCCGACGCTTCGGGGTCCTGGACCGGCCAGGCCTGCGTGGTCTCGACGTCCGACGCGCTCTGCTGGTCCTGGTCGGTGCGCAGCCGTTCGGTCGACGGATCCGCACCACTGGAGTTGTCGTGGTTTTCCGGCACCGCTTCCCCTTCTCCTGTCGGTCCTGCGGTGGGGGCGTTGTGAGCTGCGCGCCCGCGCTCGCCGGGGGTCCGGCTACAGGTACAGGCCCGTGCCCTGGTCGGTCTGCTCGGTGGCCACCGCGTGCAGGTCCCGCTCCCGCATCACCAGGTACGCCTGTCCCTGGACCTCGACCTCGAACTGCTCATCGGGGTTGAACAGCACCTGGTCGCCCACCTTGACGGTCCGCACGTGACTGCCCACGCCGAAGACCTCACCCCAGATCAGCCGCTTGGCCATCTGCGCGGTCGCCGGAATCACGATGCCGCCGCTGCTGCGGCGTTCGCCGGACTCGGCGGCGATGCGCACCATGACCCGGTCGTGCAGCATCTGGATTTCGAGCTTGGCATCGGTCACCCGAAAAGTTTACTTGCCCCCGCCGGGTGACCCGGGCGCCAGGGGGCCCTCGAAACACCGCGTTGACCACGTGATTCGCGATCTCGCAGGGCAGCGCGCGACGACGGGGCCGACCCCGAGTGGGATCGGCCCCGTCCGCATCGTCACGACCTGGGCTTTTGCGAAGTCGGTACCAGTACGGTCTCGATTCGCCGGATCAGGCGTCCAGACCGCCCATCACCAGCGGTAGCCGGGCGGGACCGCTCGCCGAGATCGTCACCGGCACGCCCCAGTCCTGCCGGGTCAGGCGGCAGGCGGGGTGCTCGATCTGGTCGTCGTCATCGCAGCTGGCGGCCTGGGCGACCACGTGCAGCACGCCGTGCTCGACGCCCTCGGCCAGCACCAGGCGGCGGGTCAGGTCGGTGCCCACGCCCGCGCCCTCGACCAGCAGGTCCTCCGGGGTCGAGGTGATCTCCAGGCGGGTGGAGGGCCCGTAGCGCTCGTCGAGCTTGGTGCCGGGCGGCGGCGTGAACACCACGGCGAGCTCGACCTCGCCCGAGGCGATCTCCGTGGAGGGCCGCTTGACCTGCTGCGACGCGCCCTCGATCAGCTTCGCGGCCAGTCCCGGCGGCACCGGGCGCTCCAGCCGGTGGGCGGCGGAGGAGACCACGACGAGCTCGCCGTCGACGACGGTCGCGCCGGAGGGCTCGGCGAGGTCGGCGGCCAGGGTCGACACCTCGCCGGTGTCGGGTTCGTAGCGGCGGATCGCGCCGTTGTAGGTGTCGCAGATCGCGACCGAGCCGTCCGGCAGCACCGCCACGCCCAGCGGGTGCTGCAGCAGCGCCTTCTCGGCCGGGCCGTCGGCGTGGCCGAAGTCGAACAGGCCGGTTCCGACGGCGGTGCGCAGCGCGAACCCGTCGCCGTCGGCCTCGACCCAGCGCAGCGCGGAGGTCTCGGAGTCGGCCAGCCACAGCCGGTCCCCGCCGTCGGCGAGACCGGAGGTCTGAGCGAAGAACGCCTGGTCGGCGGCACCGTCGCGGAGTCCTTCGACGGTGGTGCCGGCGAACCGGCGGACCCGGCCGGTGCGGGGGTCGAACAGGCCGAGCGTGTGGTTGCCTGCCATCGCGATCACCACGCCGCCGGCGGGCTCCCACCAGGAGACGTCCCACGGGCTGGTCAGCGGCGTCTCCAGCGCGGGGCCGCTGTCGGAGCCGTCGCGCCACTGCTCACCGGTCCCGGCCAGCGTGCTGACGTGCCCGTCGGCGAGGCGCAGGCCGCGCAGCAGGTGGTTGACGGTGTCGGCGACGACCACGTCGTAGCCGACCTCGGCGGCGAGGTCGTCGGGCAGCAGCGCGAGCCCGGCGGGTTCGGCGAAGGTCGGCTCGGTGCCGTCCTCGCGACCGCGCTCACCGGTGCCGATGCGGCGCACCACGGTCTCGCCGTCGGACTCGAACTCCACCAGCGAGTGGTTCGCCGAGTCCGAGACCAGCAGGTTCCCGTTGTTCAGCGCGATGACCTTGCCGGGGAACCGCAGCGTCGTCTCCGGAGCGGGCGGCGGCACGTAGGGGCCGTCGCCGCGGTGCAGCGTGCCCTTGGCGTCGTGCTCGGCGATCACCTCGGTGATCACGCTGCGCAGCGCCTCGACGTGGCCCTCACCTGCTGCGACGTGCACGACGTAGCCCTCGGGGTCGAGGACGACCAGGGTCGGCCAGGCCTTCACCGCGTAGTTCTGCCAGGTGGTCAGCTCCGGGTCGTCGAGGACCGGGTGGTGCACGGCGTAGCGCTCGACGGCCGCCTTCAGCGCGTCCGGATCGGCTTCGTGCTCGAACTTCGGCGAGTGCACGCCGACGGTCACGACCTCGTCGGCGAACTCGGCCTCCAGCGGGCGGAGCTCGTCGATCACGTGCAGGCAGTTGATGCAGCAGAAGGTCCAGAAGTCGAGGATCACGACCTTCCCGCGGAAGTCCTGGAGCTTCAGCTCCTTGCCCCCGGTGTTCAACCACTGCCGCCCCACGAGCTCGGCGGCCCGCACCCGACCACGACGTTTCTGCTGCTCAGTCACATGAAGAGTCAACAACAACCCCGCAGGACGTGTTCCCGGAGGTGGCGCGCTTCATGACGCCGACCACCCGACCCGGTCACGGGGGCGGGAGGAGGGTGGTGGCCGTGGTGGTGAGGGTCTCCAGAGCGGTTCGGACGACCGGGTGCCGGGCGCCGCCGAGACGGGTGGCGGCGAGGATGCGGCGAGCCGGGGCGGGTTCGCCGCGCAGCGGGACGCGGACGACCGGCCAGTCGTGGAGCCGGGCGAGGCGCGGGACCAGGATGATCCCGAAGTGGTGCGCGACCAGGGCCGTTCCGGTGTCCCACTCGTCGGCGTAGTGGGCGATGTTCGGGCTGAACCCGGCCGACGTGCAGGCCGCGCGGACCAGCTCGTGGTAGGTGCTGCCGGGGCGGCCGACTATCCACTGCTCGTCGGCGACGTCGGCGAGCGAGACCCGCGAGCGCTCGGCGAGCCGGTGCCCGGCCGGCACCACCAGGTCCAGCGGGTCGTCGACGAGTTGTTGCTGGTCGAAGCGCTCATCCGCGGACGGCGGCAGGTCGGCGGTGTTGATCACCAGCGCCAGGTCGGCCTCGCCCGCCAGCAGCAGGTCGAAGCAGCGGGCGGGCTCGGCCTCGATCACCCGGACCTGGATCTGCGGGTAGTGCTCGCGCAGCGCGGCAGCGGCGGGCGGCAGCAGGTGGGTGGCCGCGGTGGAGAAACCGCACAGCGTGAACGGGCCGCTGGGCTCGTCGGTCGCGGCGGCGAGCTCGGCGTAGGCGCGCTCGGCCTGGGCGTGCAGCAGCTCCGCGTGCCGCAGGACGGTCCGCGCGGCGGCGGTGAGCTTGATGCCGCGACCGGACTGCGCGATCAGCTCGGTTCCGAGCTCCTCGGCGAGCTGGCGGAGCTGGTACGACACCGCCGACGGCGTGTAGTTCAGCGCCGCCGCGGCGGCCGTGACGGTGCCGTGGTGGGCCACCATCTGCAGCACCTTGAGCCGGGGATCGATCATGCGACGATTTTGCACGGTCGGATGCAGGAACGTCTGATTTTCTTCAGCAGTTTCCGTCGGCAGCCTGGAGACCGTGATCCCCTCGACGTCTCCCGCCGGCTCGGTCCGCACCGGCCTCTACGTCCTCGTCGTCCTCACCCTCGGCGCCTACCTCCCGAGCCCGCTGCTGCCCGGGTACCAGCACGACTTCGGCTTCAGCGACCTGACCACGACCCTGATCTACGCCACGTTCGCCCTGGTCAGCGCGCCCGCGCTGCTGGTGCTCGGTCCGGCCACCGACGTCGTGGGGCCGAGAGCGGTGCTGCGCGCGAGCCTGATCGCGGGCGCCGCGGGCTCGCTCTGCTTCGCCCTGGCCTCCGGGCCGCTCTGGCTGGCCGCCGGCCGCGCCGCGCAGGGCATCGCGCTCGGCGCGGCCACCAGCGCCGCAGGCGCCCTGATCAGCCGGCACTCCCGCCGCGGCCCGCTCCTGTCCAGCACCGCGTTCGTCGCGGGCACCGCAGCGGGCCCGATCGTCGGCGGGATCCTCGCCCAGCACGCCCCGGCACCCCGCGTCCTCCCGTACCTCCTCCACCTCGCCCTCCTCACCTACGCCTGGCTCCGCGTCACCGCCCTCACCCCTCCCCGCGACGAAAACCCCGGTTTTCATCACGTCGAAAACCCCGGTTTTCGCGCGACGAATGCGGGAGTTTTCGACGCGAGTGCCTTGTCCGGGGTGGTGCGGTTGAGGATTCCGGCGGGGGTGCGCCGGGTGTTCTGGTTCTCGGCGGCCAGCGGGTTCTCGGCGTGGGCGGCGGTGGGGTTGTTCCTGTCGGTGATCCCGGTGCTGCTCGACCGGGCCGGGCAGCGCGATCCGGCCGTGTCGGGATGCGTGGTCGGGTCGGTGCTGCTCTGCTCGATCGCCGCTCAGCCGCTGGTGCCGCGCCTCGGGGCGGTGCGGGCGCAGCGGCGCGGTCTGGCCGCGGTGTTCGCGAGTCTCGTCGTGCTGGCTCTGAGCAGCGGCGGGTCGGTGGTGCTCACCGCGATCGCGGCCGTCGCGGCGGGCGCCGGGCACGGGCTCGCCTACGGCGGCGCCGCCGCGGCGGTGGAGTCCGCCGCTCCCGCCGAGCGGCGCGGGGCGATCACCGGGGCGCTCTACCTCGCGTTCTACCTCGGGGCCGGCTGCCCGGCGATCGCGGTCGGCCTCATCACGCTCGGGCACCCGCTGGAGACGGCGATGTCGTGGGTGACAGCAGTGGCGGCAGCGTTCGTGCTGGTCACGGCGTTCATCGGAAAATCGCTCACCGAGGCCTCCGCGACCTGGCAGCATCAGCGGGATGCAAGCGGACATTCCGGATCGCACTTCACGAGCGCTGAACGCGGCGGTGGCCGCGGGCCGGGACCTCGGTCTCGAGGTCGGCGAGGCGACGGTGCTGCACGACCTGTTCTCCGTCGTCGTCCACCTCGCACCGTCCCCGGTGGTCGCGCGGGTGCCGGTGGTACTGCCCCGGAGCAGCGACGTCACGGTCCTGGCGACGCGGCAGCGGACGGAGCTCGACGTGGTGGCGTGGCTGGCCGAGCAGGGGCATCCGGTGATCCCGCCGAGCCCGCTGGTGCCTAGGGAACCGGTGCTGCGCGACGGGTTCTCGATGACGTTCTGGCAGTTCACCGAGTTCCTGGAGACCGTCGAACCCGACTACGTGCGCAACGCCGGCCTGGTCGCCGACCTGCACCGCGCGTTGCGCGAGTACCCGGGCGAGCTGCCGTTCCTGTCGGCGGCCGAACCGCAGTGGATCACCGATTCCCTGGAGGATCTCGGCGATCGGCTGGACCCGGCCGATCTCGACCGCGCCCGGCGGGAGTGGGCGGTGCTGGAACCGCTGGTGCGCTCGCGCTCGGCGTTCGAGTCCGAGTTCGGCGTCGACCTGCAGCCGATCCACGGCGACGCACCCGCGTTCAACCTCGTGCCGACCCCGAACGGCGAGCTCTACGCGGACTTCGAGCTGGTCGGGCTGGGTCCGCCGGAGTGGGACCTGGCGGCATTCGGGCCGGAGTGCGCGGCCTCCTACGACACCCGCGCCCGCGCGCTCGGCCTGCGGGAGCTGGACGAGCGGGTGCTGCGGTTCGTCAACGCCGTCGGGGCGCTGCGGTCGGTGTCGTGCCTGGCGCTGGCGCCGCAGCTGCCGATGCTCGCCGACGCCGTGCGGCCCGCGATCGAGCAGTGGCGGGGGATGCCGTTCGCCGGAGGGCTGACCGGCTGAACCCGGTGAGCCCGGGTGCCGGGTGGTCGCGCGGCGATTCGGAGCAGTGCCCGGCGAATACCCGCCAGCGCGGTTCCCCGAGGTGCGCGCGCTGCGCAGACTCCTGACCCTCCGAGTCGATCAGGAGGCGTCATGCGCCGTCGTGCCCTCGCCCTGCTCGCGTCCGCCGCGTGCCTGGCCGCCGTCCCGCTCCCGGCGAGCGCGGCGCCTCCGGCGGATCCGCTGGAGTACCTGAAGTCGATCACCGGCAGCAACGTGGTGTCCGGCCAGCACAACAAGGAACCGCTGTCGGACCCGACGCGGTGGACGCAGAAGATCCACGACATCACCGGCGACTACCCGGGCCTGTGGGGCGGCGACTTCCTGTTCGCCGATGCCGACGTGCAGCAGCGGCAGAACCTCGTCGACGAGGCGATCAACCAGTGGAACAACGGCGCCCTGGTGACGCTGACCTGGCACGTGTGCCCGCCGACGCAGGGATCGTCGTGCGGCTGGGAGGACGGCGTGATGAGCGACCTCTCCGACGAGCAGTGGTCGCAGCTGATCACCGACGGCACCGAGCTCAACCGGGCGTGGAAGTCGCGGCTCGACGAGGTCGTGCCCTACCTGCGGCAGCTCCAGGACGCCGGGGTGACGGTGCTGTGGCGGCCGCTGCACGAGATCAACGACGGCTGGTCCTGGTGGGGCGGCCGGCCGGGTCCCGACGGCAGCGCGGCGCTGTACCGGATCACCCACGAGCACCTGGACCAGCAGGGGCTGACGAACCTGGTGTGGAACTGGAACGTCAAGGACTCCAGCACCAGCGGGCTGCGCGACTACTGGCCGACCGACGACCGGGTGGACCTCGCCAGCATCGACATCTGGGAGAAAGCGGCTCCGTCGCAGTCGGACTACGAGGCGATGCGCGACGTCGCCGGCGGCCGCCCGATCGCCCTCGGCGAGGTCGGCACTGTGCCCACCCCGGAACTCCTCGACGCCCAGCCGGACTGGTCGTACTTCATGCTCTGGGCGGAGTACCTGGACCAGAACGATCCGTCGGAGGTCCAGCGCACCTACTGGGACGACCGGGTCCTCGTGCTGGACGAGATGCAGGGCTGATCACGCGATGAGGGGCTGATCAGGCGTTTCGCGGCCAGGAACGGCGGGAAAAGCGGCCCGGAAATTGGAAAGCCCCGCGATGCTGCCAGGTCGGGGGTCCGACAGCACCGCGGGGTCATCAGGAATATCGACACCCACCCAGCGTTCGTTACACACGTTCCACAGTGTGCCCTACGTCACAACCAATCACCTGTACCGGCGACCCCGACCCCACACCACGTGTCGATCTCACGCACCCCGCGAAGCCCACCATCGCCCCGTATTCATCAATCTAGCGCTGACGCTATACACCCGTAGACAACGCGATCTCGCGGTGGCGAGGTGCGGGCAGGGGACAGTTTTTCCTCGAATCACCCATGATCAATG
Source organism: Saccharopolyspora flava (assembly GCF_900116135.1). Lineage (GTDB taxonomy): Bacteria > Actinomycetota > Actinomycetes > Mycobacteriales > Pseudonocardiaceae > Saccharopolyspora > Saccharopolyspora flava. Next base: position 179,683 of record NZ_FOZX01000006.1, on the reverse strand, counting down.
TCCGTTATGTCCGGACAGTTTTCACTAAAACTGCCCCTTGCGCTCAGTCCTGGGTCAGCAGGTAGCGGCCGAAGTGCGGCACGGTGAAGGCGATCTGACCGCGCTCCCCGGAGTAGACGAGCCCCTTCTTGATCAGCGCGTCGCGAGCCGGAGAGAGCGACGACGGGCGGCGCTCCAGGTACTCGGCGATCTTGGCCGTGGGCGCGGGTTCGTCCTTGCCCTCCACCAGCTCCGCCATCGCGCGCAGGTACTCCCGCTCGGCCGGGGTGGCGCGCTCGTAGCGCGAGCCGAAGAAGCCCACCGCCAGCTCCGACTCCGCCTCGGGGGCGGCAAGCCGGACGTCCTCCTCGGCGATCTCGGTGCGCACCGCCGCGTCCCAGGCCGCCTTGCCGTAGGCCTGCACGAAGTACGGGTAGCCGCCGGAGACGGTGAACAGCTCGTCCAGCGCGGCCGGGGTGATCTCGGCTTCCTCCCGTTCGATCGGCGCGACCACCGCGCGGTCGGCGTCGGAGCGGTCCAGCCGATCGATGCGGACGTAGCGGAACAGCCGCTCCGAGTAGGACTTGCTGGCCGACAGCACCGCGGGCACGTGCGGCAGGCCCGCGCCGACGACCACCAGCGGAGCGCCCGACTGGGACAGCTCGTGGCACGCCGCGCACAGCGCGGAGACGTCCTCGGCCTGCACGTCCTGCATCTCGTCGAGCAGCAGCGCGATGCCGGTGCCGACGTCGGCGGCCAGGTCGGCGACCTCGGTGAACAGCTCCACCAGGTCGATCTCGATGTCGCCCGAGTCGGCCCGGCCGACCGCGGCGGGCACGTCGATGCCGGGCTGCCAGCGGTCGCGCGGCTTCGCGTCGTTCGGATTCGCCTTGAGCGCGAAGGCCTTGAGCACCGCCAGGACCTCCTCGACCCGGTCCGGCGCGCGGTGCCGGACGGCCAGGTCGCGGATCGCGCGGTGCAGGGCCGCGGACAGCGGACGCCGCAGCCCGGCCTCCGGACGGGCCTCGACCTTGCCTGCGCCCCAGCCCCGGCGGACGGCCATCGACCGCAGCTCGCCGAGCAGCACGGTCTTGCCGACGCCGCGGAGTCCGGTGAGCACCAGGCTCCGCTCGGGCCGGCCTCGGGAGACGCGTTCGAGCACGACCTCGAAGGCGTCCAGCTCGCGGGTGCGTCCGGCCAGCTCGGGCGGTCGCTGTCCGGCGCCGGGGGCGAAGGGGTTGCGGACCGGGTCCATAACCGTCGGACTGTATCCCCGTCTCTAGCGCGAATTCGATACTTCGCGAGATTCCGGTATCCCGTGTTGACCCCCGCCACCTCCCACCCGAACTCGGCTCCCCCTCAACCCCCGGTCGGACACCCACCCGGGTGGTTGACCGGATTACTCCGGTAATCGGGTCCCCGATTACGGCGGTAATCCGTCCACGACACGGAATACCACCGTATTCGGGTGCCGGATTACCGGAGTATTCGGGTCACCCCCGGCGGGATCGGGTCGTTCCTCGGGGAGTATTCGGGTGTATTGGGGTTTTGCTAGAGAGGGGTATTCGGGGTGATGGAGAGGTGAAAAGCCCCCGGTGACCTGGGTGGTCTCCGGGGGCTTTCGCTGGGGTTGTTGCGGGAGTAGAGCCGGTCAGCGCTCGATGATGGCGGTGAGGCCCTGGCCGCCCGCGGCGCAGATCGAGACGAGGCCCTTGCCCTTGCCCTTCTCGGCGAGGAGCTTGGCCAGGGTCGCGACGATGCGGCCGCCGGTGGCGGCGAACGGGTGGCCCGCAGCCAGCGAGGAGCCGTTGACGTTGAGCTTCGCCGTGTCGATGTCGCCGAGGACCTTGTCGCGGCCGAGCCTGTTCTTGCAGAACTCGGGGTCCTGCCAGGCCTTCAGCGTCGCGAGCACCTGCGAGGCGAAGGCCTCGTGGATCTCGTAGAAGTCGAAGTCGCCCAGCTGCAGGTCGTTGCGGTCGAGCAGCTTCGGCACGGCGTAGGCCGGGGCCATCAGCAGACCCTCGTCGCCGCTGACGTGGTCGACGGCGGCCGGCGCGATGTCCGACAGGTAGGCCAGCACCGGGATGTTGTTGGCCTTGGCCCACTCCTCGCTGGCCAGCAGCACCGTGGAGGCGCCGTCGGTCAGCGGGGTCGAGTTGCCCGCGGTCATGGTCGCGCCCTCGCCCTTGCCGAAGACCGGCTTGAGCTTGGCGAGCTTCTCGACGGAGCTGTCCGCGCGCAGGTTCTGGTCCTTGGCCAGGCCCTGGAACGAGGTCATCAGGTCGTCGAAGAAGCCGCGGTCGTAGGCGGCGGCGAGCCGGTGGTGGCTGCGCGCGGCCAGCTCGTCCTGGGCCTCGCGGGTGATCTCCCAGGCCAGCGCGGTCTTCGCGGCGTGCTCACCCATCGACAGGCCGGTGCGCGGCTCGGAGTTCTGCGGGATCTCCGGCACGACGTGCCCTGGCCGGGCCCCGGCCAGCGCCTTGATCTTGGCGCCGGTGGTCTTGGCGTGGTTGGCCTTGAGCAGCACGCGGCGGAAGTCGTCGTTGACGGCGATCGGCGCGTCGCTGGCGGAGTCGACGCCGCCGCCGATGCCGACCTCGATCTGGCCGAGCGCGATCTTGTTGGCGACCGAGACGACGGCCTCTAGGCCGGTCGCGCAGGCCATCTGCACGTCGTGGGCGGGGGTGCGCGGGTCGAGCTGGGACCCGAGGACGGTCTCCCGCGCGAGGTTGAAGTCGCGGCTGTGCTTGAGCACGGCGCCGGCGACGAACTCGTCGACGGTCTTGTCGGCCAGCCCGAAGCGGGCCACGAGCCCGTCGAGCGCGGCGGTGAGCATGTCCTGGTTGGAGGCGCGAGCGAAGGGGCCGCCGGATCGCGCGAACGGGATCCGATTGCCGCCGAGGATCGCGACTCGCCGAGCGGTGGCCATATCTGCTCCCTCGTTGCTGGTTCGTTCCTGGCCAATCTAACCTACCCGCGGGTAAGTTAGCCGTCGAGTGACCGTGCGACTTCGTGTCCGAACCCTCATGAACCGCCTCCTCGGGAGTGTCCAGAGATGTCCGATCGATACCTGCAGTTCACCCAGTCCGCGTTCGGGCGCCAGTTCGTCAAGAAGCTGGGGCTGCCCAACCCGACCCCGCTGCGCCGCTTCAAGCCGGGCGAGCCGCTGATCGCCGGGCCGGTGCTGCTCGGCGGTTCGGGCAGGCTCGCCGACTCGGTCAACGCGACGCTGCAGGACGTCGGCGCCGACGTGCGCAAGGAGCGCACCGACGACGAGCGCTACGCCGCGCTGGTCTTCGACGCCACCGGCATCACCTCCAGCCAGGGCCTGCGCGAGCTGTACGACTTCTTCGGCCCCGCCATCCGCCAGATCGACCGCTGCGGGCGCCTGATCGTGCTCGGCACCCAGCCGGAGACCCTGTCCGACACGCGCGCGGCCACCGCGCAGCGCGCCCTGGAGGGCTTCACCCGCACCGCGGGCAAGGAGCTCAAGCGCGGCGCCACCGCGCAGCTGGTCTACGTCGCCGAGGGCGCCGAGAAGGCCACCGACTCCACGCTGCGGTTCCTGCTGTCCGGCAAGTCCGCCTACGTGTCCGGCCAGGTCGTGCGCATCGGCAAGGCCGACGTGCCGGAGATCGCCCAGGACCGCCCGCTGCAGGACAAGATCGCGCTGGTCACCGGCGCCTCCCGGGGCATCGGCGCGGCCATCGCCGAGACGCTGGCCCGCGACGGCGCGCACGTGGTGTGCCTCGACGTCCCGGCGCAGGGCGGTGAGCTCGCCGAGGTCGCCAACCGCATCGGCGGCTCGACGCTGCAGCTCGACATCACCGCCGACGACGCGCCGGACAAGCTCGCCGAGCACTTCCGCGAGCGGCACGACGGCCTCGACATCGTCGTGCACAACGCGGGCATCACCCGCGACAAGACGATCGGCCGGATGAGCGAGGCCCAGTGGGACGCGGTGATCGCGGTGAACCTGGCCTCCCAGGAGCGCATCGACGAGAAGCTGCTGAGCAAGGACTCGCCGCTGCGTCCCGGCGGCCGGATCATCTGCGTGTCGTCGATGAGCGGCATCGCGGGCAACGTCGGCCAGGGCAACTACGCGACCTCGAAGGCCGGCGTGATCGGCCACGTGCAGTCCACCGCGCCGCTGGCCGCGAAGAAGGGCGCCACCATCAACGCCGTCGCGCCGGGCTTCATCGAGACCAAGATGACCGCCGCGATCCCGCTGTTCGTGCGGGAGGCCGGTCGCCGGATGAACAGCATGTCGCAGGGCGGCAAGCCGATCGACGTGGCCGAGACCATCGCCTGGTACGCCAACCCCGCGTCGGCCGGCGTGAACGGCAACGTGGTCCGGGTCTGCGGCCAGAGCCTGCTCGGCGCCTGAGGTCTGGAGGGACGATGCCGGAACTTTCCACCGCTCCCAGCCTGGGGCCGCTGTACCTCAAGGCCGCCGCGACCGGCCCGACCCGGCGCGGCGGCGAGCTGCCGGAGACCGAGTACGTGCGGCGCGGGATCACCGTCGACCCCGTCGAGCTGGCCGAGTACAACCGGGTCTGCGGGTTCAGGCTGCGCGACGAGCTGCCGGTCACCTACCCGCACATCCTGTCGTTCCCCGCGTCGGTGCAGCTGATGACCGACAAGGGCTTCCCGTTCCCGCTGGTCGGCCTGGTGCACGTGGCCAACCGGATCCAGCAGGACCGGCCGGTGCTGGTGACCGACGAGCTGACCCAGGTGGTCAAGGTCGCCGACCTGCGCCCGCACCCGAAGGGCAAGCAGTTCGACGTGGTCACCGAGACCAGCGTGGACGGCGAGGTCGTGTGGCGGGAGACCTCCACCTACCTGCGCGTGGGCAAGCGGGACGAGAGCGCCCCGCAGAAGCCGCGCCGGGAGATCGAGCCGGGTTCGCCCTCGGGGACCTGGCGGGTGCCCGCCGGTCTCGGCCGCGAGTACGCGGCGGTGTCCGGTGACCGGAACCCGATCCACCTGCACGCGCTGACCGCGAAGGCCTTCGGCTTCCCGAAGGCGATCGCGCACGGCATGTGGTCCAAGGCCCGCTGCCTGGCGGCCCTGGAGGGGCGTCTGCCGGAGGCGTTCACCGTGGACGTCGACTTCGCCAAGCCGCTGCTGCTGCCGTCGAAGGCCGACTTCACGATGCGCCGGACCGCCGCGGGCTGGGACTTCGCCCTGCACTCCCGCTCCGGAAAACCCCACCTCACGGGCTCCGTCACGGCCTGACGAGAAGTCCTCGCGGCGAATACCGCAGGTTTTGACCGGTCAAAACCTGCGGTATTCGTCCGGTCGAATACCGCAGGTTTTGTCCTCGGGGTGGGTCAGGACGGGGTGGGGGTTTCCGCGGTGGGGAACCAGGAGCGGCCTTCGACGAGTTCGCCGAAGCCGAGCCAGAGCATGTTCATCAGCCGCATGGCCATGCCCTCGGCCGTGAAGTCGGGGTGCTGGAACCACCACTCGACCAGGGCCTCGCCCGCGCCCACCAGGGCGGCGGCGAAGGGTTCGGTCTGCTCGGACTGCATCGGCTGGGGCGACTGCGTGGTGGCCTCGGCCAGCAGCGCCGCGATCAGGTCGGTGGCGCGTTCCCGCCACTCGGAGAGCTCCTGGACGTAGGGCTCGCCGGGCACGTCGCCCTGGCGGTGCAGCAGCTGCCACCCGGCCTTGTTGACCTGCACGTACTCGAAGAACATGTGCAGCCGGTGCCAGAGCTGATCGGCCGGGGTCGCGACCTCGCCGATGTCGGCGCCGATGGCCTCGACGAGCTTCGCCGCCTCGCGCCGGACGCAGGCGATGAACAGCTCGTCCTTGGCGCCGAGGTAGGCGTAGAGCATCGGTTTCGAGATGCTCGCGGTCTCGGCGATCTCGTCCATCGACGCGTTGTGGAACCCGTGCTTGGCGAACACCTCCACGGCCGCGTCGAGAATCTGACGCTCCCGCACCTCCCTGGGCAGGCGCCGGGACCGGGGGCGCTCGCTGTCCCGATGTTCTTCCATCTCACCTCATACGCTGGTAATTCGCCTCAGGTTAGTGGAGCGACTCAAGTTCGTGCGGCTTGCCCGCCAACCTACTCGGACGTAGTCTTACTCCCCAGTAGCTTTGGAGGTGGCAGCGTTGCCGCAGTCCCGATCGGACCCCGAGCCCTCGACCCTCGCCGACGTCGACCCCCGCGCGACCGACAAGGCCGAGCTGGTCCGGCTGCTGCACGCCGCCTCCGAGAGCGCCGCCCACGACGACCTCGATCTCAGCGCGCTCACCCCCGAGCAGTTCGCCCGGCTGATCTCCCGTTCGTCGGTCGACCAGCTCAACGCCGTGCTCGCCGAACCCGCGCTGCGCGAGCGCATCCTCGACGAGATCTTCCGGCGCATGAGCGAGCACTACCAGCCCGAACACGCCAAGCGCAGGCACGCCGTCGTGAACTGGCGGATCGGCAAGGCCGACGACCTGCTGCACTTCCAGTGCGAGCTGGCCGACGGCCGCTGCCGGGTGACCAAGGGCGCCCAGCACGACTCGCCCACGGTCACCATCACCATGACCCCGCTCGACTTCCTCCAGCTGACCTCGGGCAACACCACCGCCCCGAAGCTGGTGATGTCCCGTCGGGTCCGGCTCGCCGGGGACATCGGCTTCGCCGTCAACCTGCCCAAGCTGTTCCAGATCCCGAGGGCGTGACGCCCGCGCACCAGACACCGGGTCGCCGGAAAGCCCCCCACGACGACCCGGCCACCAGCGGACGGGCCGCGCTCCCGACCCCCAGCGGAGCACGGTCCGTTCGCGCGTTCTCTGGTGATTCCCCTAGCAGATCAACTTGTTCTGCGGGTTAACCGCAGGTCAGTGGCATATGACACGGTGCGGAATGGCACAACGGCTACCGGCGTTGACACCGTTGAGGGCAGTATGCAGCCTGGCCGCGTTGTGAGATCGGTTCATCTCGCTGGATCGTGATCGCTGTTGCACCATGTGCGTGGACAGGTGCAACAGGGTTCGTCCGATTGGATGAACTGCGTGCCGATGCGTCAGGATGAGCACCGGCACGCGTCCCACCGATGAGTGAAGGACCGACGGTCCGGAGCACATCGAACGGGCTCTGCGGGGAGAGCTCGGCCCGGCCAACGCTTCGATGACGAACGGGAGGGCGAAGCGGTGAAGAAGTTGACGACGCCTGAGGCGGAGACTCCGATCTTCCGAGAGATCAACAAGGAGCTCGGCGAGCTGCCGGAGATCGACATCCACGACTTCGACAAGCACGCATTCGATTTTCTCCGCGAGTACGACGAGCAGAAGTCCCAGGAAGCCGAGCAGGAGACCCCGGCTGAAGCGGCCGAACCGGTCGCCGTGTCGGCGGGCTCGACCACCTCGGATTCCGGTTCCGCGAGCTCCGAGACCTCCGGAGGCCGCCGAGGAGGGCGTCGCCGCAAGGGCAACTGAGCAGACTTGGCCGAACGGCCCGCACCATCCGGGGAGATGGTGCGGGCCGTTCCGCTGTCCGCGCGGTGTCGGACCCCCGTGCCAGTCTGGTCGGCGTGACCGGATGGCGGGAGTTCACCGAACAGGCACCCGAGCTGGCCGCGGCCGCTCGGGCACGACTCGAATCGGCGCAGCACCACGTGCTGGCGACGCTGCGCGCGGACGGATCGCCGCGGGTCAGCGGCAGCGAGGTCGGCTGGTACCGGGACGAGCTCGTGCTCGGTTCGATGCCGGGCGCGCGCAAGGCCCGCGACCTGCAGCGCGACGGGCGGTTCGCGATCCACGCCAATCCCGGCGACGGCACGATGACCGAGCCGGACGTCAAGATCTCCGGGCTGGCCACCGAGGTGACCGGCGACGACCAGGCCGCCTGGGTCGCCGAGGCCGGGCCGCCGCAGTCCGACGCGCACCTGTTCCGCTGCGCGCTCACCGAGGTCGTCACCACCACCGTCGCCGACGACCAGACCCACCTCGTGATCACCTCGTGGACCCCTGACCAGGGCGTTCGCGTCTTCAAGCGCGCATGAGAAAGCGCCCCCGGACGTTCCGGGGGCGCTCTCCCGCGCGGATCAGTAGGTGAAGGCCAGGCTCGGGTTGGCCAGCAGCGCGCCGACGTCGGCGAGGTACTGGGAACCCTGCTGACCGTCGACCACCCGGTGGTCGAAGCTCAACGCGAGCTGGCAGACCTTGCGCGGCACCACCTGGCCGTCGACCACCCACGGCATGTCGCGGATCGCGCCGAACGCGAGGATCGCGGACTCACCGGGGTTGATGATCGGCGTGCCGGTGTCGACGCCGAAGACGCCGACGTTGGTGATGGTGATCGTGCCGCCGACCATGTCCGCCGGGGCCGTCTTGCCGTCCCGGGCGGTGTTGGTCAGCTGCTCCAGGGCCTCGGCGAGCTCGCGCAGCGACATCCCGTCGGCGTCCCGGACCTTGGGCACCACCAGGCCGCGCGGCGTGGCCGCGGCGACCCCGAGGTGCACGTAGTCCTTGTAGACGATCTCGCCGGCGGCCTCGTCCCAGGTCGCGTTGACGTCCGGGGTCCGGCGGGCGGCCAGGCACATCGCCTTGGCCGCGAACGCCAGCGGCGTGATCTTCACGCCGCGGAACGCCGGGTCCGACTTGAGCTGCTCGCGCAGCTCCATCATCGGCGTGACGTCGACGGTCAGGAACTCGGTGACGTGCGGTGCGGTGAACGCGCTGTCCACCATCGCCTGCGCGGTCGCCTTCCGGACGCCCTTGATCGGCACCCGCCGCTCGCGCGCCCCGGACGGGGTCGCCACCGGGGTGGCCGTCGAGGCGGACGGGGTGGCCGCGGTCCGCACGTCCTCGCGGGTGATCACGCCGCCCGTGCCGGACCCGGCCAGCGACCGCAGGTCCACGCCGAGGTCCTTGGCGAGCTTGCGGACCGGCGGCTTGGCCAGCGGAACGGCCCCGCGCACCTCCTCGACCTGCGGAGTCCGCGGTTCCGGCGGCGCGACGGTCGCCGTGCCGCCGCCGTTCGCGCCGGTGCCGTTGGTGGCCGCGCCGCCGGTGGCAGCGCCGTTCACCCGGTCCTTGCGGGGACGCCGCTTGGCGGACGAGGTCCGCGGACCGTAGCCGACCAGCGTGGCGATGCGGCCGTTCGACTCCTCACCGATCTTGCCGGAGCTCTCCTGGGGTTCCGGCTCGGGTTCGGGCTCGGCCCCGGCCATCTCGATGCTGATGATCGGCGTGCCGACCTCGACGGTCTGACCCGGCTCCACCAGCAGTTCGCGGATCGTGCCCGCCCAGGGGCACGGCAGCTCCACCGAGGCCTTGGCGGTCTCGATCTCCACGATCACCTGGTTGACGGTGACGTTCTCGCCGGCCTGCACCTTCCAGCCGACGATCTCCGCCTCGGTCAGCCCCTCGCCGACGTCGGGCAGGGGGAACTTCTTGAGCGCCATCGATGAACTCCCCTCAGTACGCCAGCGAGCGGTCGACCACGTCCAGCACCCGGTCGAGGTCGGGCAGGTAGCCCTCCTCCAACTTCGACGGCGGGTAGGGCGTGTCGAACCCGGTCGCCCGCAGCACCGGGGCCTCCAGCGAGTAGAAGCACTCCTGCTGCACCCGGGTGGCGATCTCGGAGGTCACCGACGACTCCGCCGGGGCCTCGCTGACCAGCACCAACCGGCCGGTGCGGCGCACCGACTCGAAGACCGGGCCCAGGTCCAGCGGGGACAGCGCGCGCAGGTCCACGACCTCCAGGTCGAGCCCGTCCTCGGCCGCGGCGGCCGCGGCGTCCAGGCAGGTCCGCACCATCGGGCCGTAGGCGGCGACGGTGACCGCCGAGCCGGGCCGGGCGACCCGCGAGTTCAGCAGCGGCAGCGGATCGATCGAGGTGTCCAGCTCCGCCTTCTCGTAGTAGCGGCGCTTGGGCTCGAAGAACAGCACCGGGTCGTCGCACTCGATGGCCTGCTGCAGCATCCAGTAGGCGTCCACCGGGTTCGAGCAGGACACCACCTTCAGGCCCGCGATGTGCGCGAACAGCGACTCCGGCGACTCCGAGTGGTGCTCGACCGCGCCGATGCCGCCGCCGTAGGGCACCCGGATCACGATCGGCATCGTGACCTTGCCCTGGCTGCGGTAGTGCAGCTTGGCGAGCTGGCTGATGATCTGGTCGAAGCCGGGAAAGATGAACCCGTCGAACTGGATCTCGCACACCGGCCGGTAGCCGCGGATGGCCAGGCCGATCGCGGTGCCGATGATCCCGGACTCGGCCAGCGGGGTGTCGAGCACGCGGTGCTCGCCGAAGTCCTTCTGCAGTCCGTCGGTGATCCGGAAGACGCCGCCGAGCTTGCCGACGTCCTCGCCCATGACCAGCACCTTCGGGTCGCGCTCCAGCGAAGCGCGCAGACCCATGTTCAGCGCCTTGGCGATGGTGACCGTCTGGGTCCCCGACGCGGTGGTCGGGCGTTCGAGAGCGGGTGCGGCCATCAGCGAACACCTCCTGCAACGGTCTCGTCGGCGAATCCGGCCAGGTAGGACAGGTAGTCCTCGCGCTGCGCGGCGAGCTGCGGGCTCTCCTCGGCGTAGACGTTCGAGAAGATCCGCTCCGGCGGCGGTTCCGGCATGTTGAAGCAGAACTCGCGGAAGCGCTCGGCGAGCCGGTCGGCTTCGGCGTCGACGGAGTCGAAGAAGTCCTGGTCGGCGGCGTGCTCGCGGATCAGGTGCACGCGCAGCCGCTCGATCGGGTCCTTGAGCTTCCAGGCCTCCTGCTCGTCCGTCATCCGGTAGCGGGTCGGGTCGTCGGAGGTCGTGTGGGCGTCCATCCGGTAGGTGAACGCCTCGATGAGCACCGGGCCGTTGCCGTTGCGGCACTCGTCCAGCGCCCACTTCGAGACCGCCAGGCAGGCCAGCACGTCGTTGCCGTCCACCCGGATGCCGGGGAAGCCGTAGCCGCTGGCGCGCTGGTAGAGCGGTACTCGGGTCTGGCGCTCCAGCGGTTCGGAGATCGCCCACTGGTTGTTCTGGCAGAAGAACACGACCGGCGAGTCGTAGACGGCCGACCACACCATCGCCTCGTGCACGTCGCCCTGGCTGGTGGCGCCGTCGCCGAAGAACACCATGGTCGCTTCGCCGTCGGGGTCGCCGACCTTGCCGTCGAAGCGCTGGCCCATCGCGTAGCCGGTGGCGTTGAGGCACTGGTTGCCGATGACGATCGTGTACAGGTGGAACCCGGTGCTCGTGGGGTCCCAGCTGCCGTGGTCGGTGCCGCGGAAGATGCCGAGCAGTTCGGTGGGGTCGATGCCCCTGGCCCAGGCAACGCCGTGCTCCCGGTAGCTCGGGAAGGCCATGTCCTGCGGTTTCAGCGCTCGGCCCGCCCCGATCTGGGCGGCCTCCTGGCCGAGCAGCGGAACCCAGATGCCCAGCTGGCCCTGGCGCTGCAGGGCGTTGCCCTCCCGGTCGGCGCGGCGGACCAGGACCATGTCGCGGTACAGGTCGCGCAGTTGCTCGGGGGAGATGTCGATGTCGAATTCCGGGTGCTGGACCCGCTGGCCTTCCGGGGTGAGGAGCTGAACGAGGTCAGCCCCACCTTCACTCGTCGCGCGCAAACCGGCGATCACCTGCTCCCGTGTGGGCTTGGCTGCGGTTGCGGCAGGGAGCTCGGTGCGCTTCTCGGGTGCGTCGCCGGATGAGGACGTCCATTGCTCGGGGGACATGTGTGATCTCCTCGTGTCGCGCCGATGACACCGCTTGTGGCGGTGCCGACCGGCTGCCCCGACGGCCTGCCGGTGACCTGGTGGGTCACTCGGACGGCCGAGCGGAGCGGTGGATCGCTCCTCGTCATCCTGGCACGAAAACCCCGTGATCCGTGAGCCCTGCCACAGGGAGTGGATCGGTTCAGCGGCGAGCGATCGACTCCCGTGAGGTCACGTTAGTTCTTCTGAGGACAGTGCGAATTCGCAGGTCATCGAATTAATGGAGGACCGACTAACGAGTTCCGGACCATTGCGGTACCGATATTGGGGAGGGCCTCGCTCCCGTTGCGGGAATACGACAACCGCCCACCCCGGTGACCGTGACCCGAACGGACCAGCCACCATCCCGGCACCGCCGGTGCCACACTGCGCTCATGACTCAGCTGAGCCTGCCCGAGGAGTTCGTGCTGCTGCTGCACAAGCCCCGCGGTTTCCACTACGTCACCGCCGACCACACCGGGGCCGCCGAGATGGGCGAGCTGGTGCTCACCGAGCGCTTCGCACTCACCGACAAGAAGCTGACCGTGCTCGACCCGGAGCCCACCGGCACCGCCTGGATCGATGAGTCCGTCGAGTACGTGCAGCGCAAAGCGGGTCCGAGGGGCAGGCCGCTGGCCGCGACGACGTTCATCCAGAGCCGCCGCAAAGCCCGCGAGCAGCACGCCGAAGCGCTCGTCGAGCGCGGGCTGATGCGCAGCGAGCGGCGGAGGAGCCTGTTCATCCCGTACAACCACTTCACCCCCGACCCGGGGACGCGGGACGTGCTGGCGGCCCGGATCCGGGCCGCCGCGCGCGACGAGATCCCGCTCGACGAGCGCCTCGCGATGCTGGCCGCGCTGGTGCACGCGACCGGGTTGGAGAAGCACCTCGGCCTGAGCCTGATCGAGCGCAAGCGGCTCCGGGACATCAGCAAGGGCGAGGAGCTGGGCGGCGCGGTGCGCGACGTCATCGCCCAGACCACGGCCATGCTCGCCGCCGCGGCCGTCGCGGGCGGCGCGGCCGGCAGCTGACCTACTCGCGCCAGGCCCGGACGCGTCCCACCAGATGGGCATAGGATCGCGCTCGTGGATCGAGCTGCTGTTGCCAAGACCGTTGACCAGGCCTGGGACCAGGCCGTTCTGCCGAGCCTGTCCGAGCTGGTGAGGATTCCGGCGGTGTCGCCGTCGTTCGACGCCGAGTGGGAGACCACCGGGCACCTCGACGCCGCGATCGAGCACGTGCGGGCGTGGATCGACGGCCGGGGCGTCGAGGGAGCGACGATCGAGGTCGTCCGGCTGCCCGGCCGGACACCGCTGCTGCTGGTGGACGTGCCCGGCTCGGCCGGGGCGCCGGCGGAGTCCGTGCTGCTCTACGGCCACCTCGACAAGCAGCCGCCGGTCGGCGGCTGGTCGGAGGGCCTGGGCCCGTGGACGCCCGTGGTCCGCGACGGCAAGCTCTTCGGCCGGGGCGCGGCCGACGACGGCTACGCCGGCTACGCGGCGGTGACCGCGATCGAGGCGGTCCGCGCGCACGGCGGCGAGCACGCGCGCTGCGTGGTGCTGCTGGAGACCGGCGAGGAGTCCGGCAGCCCCGACCTGCCCGCCTACCTGGAGCACCTGCGCGACCGGCTCGGCGCCGTGTCGCTGGTGGTGTGCCTGGACTCGGGCGCGGGCGACTACGAGCGGATGTGGCTGACGAACTCGCTGCGCGGCATGGTGCAGCTGGAGGTCACCGTGCAGGTGCTCGACTCCGGCCTGCACTCCGGCATCGCCAGCGGCATCGCGCCCAGCTCGTTCCGGATCATGCGGCAGCTGCTGGACCGCCTGGAGGACTCCGAGACCGGCGAGATCCTGGTGCCGGAGCTCAACGTGGACATCCCGGCCAACCGGATCGCCGAGGCCCGCTCGGCCATCGAGGCCGTGCCCGGCATGATCCGCGACTCGGTGCCGTGGCCGGAGGGCATGCGGCCGGTCGCCGACGACGAGGTCGAGCTGGCGCTGAACAACACCTGGCGGCCCACCCTGTCGATCATCGGGGCGGACGGGCTGCCCAAGCCCGCCGACGCGGGCAACGTGCTGCGGCCGTCGACGACGCTGCAGCTGAGCTTCCGGCTGCCGCCCACGGCCGACCCGCAGGTCGCGCTGGACGCCGTGCGGGCGACGCTGTCCGAGGACGTCCCCTACGGCGCTCGCGTGACCTTCGGCCACTCGGAGGCCGGGCTCGGCTGGAACGCCCCCGACCCGGCGCCGTGGCTGTCGAGCGCGCTGGACGCCGCGAGCGAGGAGATCTTCGGCGCGGGCTGGCGGACGATGGGCCTGGGCGGCTCGATCCCGTTCATGGGCCTGCTGCACGAGGCCTACCCGGACGCGCAGTTCGTGGTCACCGGCGCTCTCGGCCCGGCCAGCAACGCCCACGTCCCGGACGAGAGCCTCGACCTCGCCTTCGCGGCCAAGATCACCAGCGCCATCGCCTGCATCCTCAACGCCCACGCCACCCGGTGAGCGGCGCCGCCGGGTCGTCGCCTCGGTGACGGCCCGGCACCAGGTCAGGACTTCGGGATGAGGAGCCAGAGGACGAGGTAGACCACGAACTGGGGTCCGGGCAGCAGGCAGGAGAGCAGGAAGAGGATCCGGACGGTCGTCGGCCTCATGCCGAAGCGCCGGGCCAGGCCTGCGCAGACCCCGGCGATCATCGCCTCGTCCTTCGGGCGGGAGAGGGACTTGTTCTGGTGCGTCGTCGTCATGTCTCCACGATGCGCCGCGCGCAGTCGCGGAACCTCAGGGACGAGCCCTGACCGCTCCCGGAGACGTCCCCGGCAGTGGACAGTTTTAGCCATAATCAACCATGATCAATGTCCGTTATGTCCGGACAATTATGGCTAAAACTGTCCAACGGCCGGGGACGGCACTCTCAGCGGAGGAGGACCTCGGCGGGAGTCGAGCCGGAGGTGGGGTCCCGGTGGTCAGCAGGCCGGGGTGTAGGTGCGGGTGGCGAGGACCTGGTCTCCGGAGGTGACCTCGACCGTGCTGGGGGTGTTGTTGGGCAGCGGGGTGCTCGCCATGACCAGGCCCTTCGCGCCCACCGAGCCGGAGCCCTTGGTCTCGCCGTTGACCTTCACCGCGTAGGGCGTCATCGGCGCGTCCGGGCCCGCGGTGATGCGGTACTCCACGGACGGGGTGTGCGCCGGGTCGGGGAACGCCGCCGCGAGCATCGGCATCGAGCCGACCAGGGCGGACATGTCCTGGCACCGGGCGTCGCCGAGCTGGACCTGGACCGGGGCCGGCGCGGGTGCGGCCGCGGCTGCGGTGGCCGTGAGCGCGGTGGGGACGGCCACCGCCGCGGCGGCGAGGACGAGGGTCAGCGTGCGACCTGGCATCTGCGAAGCACCTCCACGAGAACGAGCGGATCAGCGCCTCGAAGCTAGAGCCCCCCGGGTCAGCGCGAGCGTCCGTTGCCCCCAACGTGCGACACCGGGTAACACGAACCGGTCGCGGGCACCGTCGAGCAGTCCGCCGCACGGGTCGTCGACGCCGCCGGGGTGCTCGCCCCGGGGTGCGAGGGCGGTGCGGACCTTGTCGCGGGCCGGGTCGAGGATCTCGCGGACGATCAGCACGCACAGCAGCACGACCATCGCGTCCCGGATCAGCACCGCGCCCAGGAACCAGTCCTCCGGCAGCCCCTTGTTGGCGGTCCCCAGGTAGTAGTACATCCGCGGCGCCCACACGGCGGCGTCGATGATCATCCAGGTCAGCAGCAGCCGCCAGCGCGGCAGCGCCAGCACCGCCAGCGGCACCAGCCACAGCGAGTACTGCGGGCTCCACACCTTGTTGGTCAGCAGGAACGCGGCCACCACCAGGAAGCACAGCTGCGCCACCCTCGGCCGCGTCGGCGCGGCCATCGCCAGCCACCCGATCAGCAGGCAGGCCACCAGGAACAGCCCGAGGCTCACCGCGTTGAGCACCACCGGCGTCGCGCCCGGCGCCAGGTGACCGTCGAAGCCCTCCCAGGAGGTGAAGTACATCAGCGCGTTGTACAGCGAGTCCGGGTCGGCCGGGCGCGCGCTGTTCAGCCGGAAGAACTCGCCCCAGCCGTCCGGGTAGGCCAGCAGGATCGGCACGTTGAACGCCAGCCACGCGAGGGCGGCGGCCAGCACCGACCGCATGGCGTCGGGCAGCTTGCCCGCCCGCCACGCCAGGACCAGCAGCGGCCCGAGGAAGAACAGCGGGTAGAGCTTCGTCGCGCCGCCGATGCCGATGAGCACGCCCGCCAGCACGGGTCGTCGTCGCGCCCACGCGAGCAGCCCGGCGGTGCCCAGCGCGGTCGCGAGGGTGTCGAAGTTGGTGAAGGCGTGCGCGAACACCAGCGGCGACACCGCGGCCAGCGCGACGTCCCAGACCCGCCTGCGGGCCAGGTGCACCAGCGCCCAGATCGTCACCAGCCAGGCCGCGGCCAGCCAGAACGTGGTGATGTTGAAGTACAGGACGGTGAGCAGGCCGCCGGGCAGCCAGCCGAAACCGGCCAGCGTCGCCCAGCCGTCGGCGGCGCGCGCGTTGATCCACTGGAAGACCCCGGTCAGCACCGGGTACTCCATGTACCGGACCTTCTCCTGCGGTGTGCCCCGGTTCTCCACCCAGCCCGTCTTGTACGGGAACGCGTCGTCCGGCGCGAGATCGCCGACGCCGTAGCGCGGGATGATGTCGGTGTAGCACATGGCGGTGTACTGCTTGCTGTTCCGCCAGTCCAGCTGCGGCCCGCTGCTCGTGTCGTAGGTGACCTGGCAGGGGGCCTTGAACAGCCACGCCGCCGCCAGCGTCAGCACCGCCAGCAGCAGGATCACCCGCAGCGGCGTCCAGAACCACTGCCGCCCGACCTGAGCGTGCCTGCCCAGCGGCCCGCCGACGACGCGACCGGCCTTGCGGCCGAGGGATTCGGTCCAGGTCGGCGCGACCCGGTCGGCGGGGGAGAGCGATGCCGAGTCCACCGCCGCCGCGAGAGCGGTCCCCGAAGACCCCGCCGCGAGAGCGGTCCCCGAAGTTGCCGCCGGTTCGTCGCCCGAAGATGCCGCTGCTTCCGGATCGGCGGTTTCGTTGGTGGACACGCCCGGATGCTACTTGGCCCGGAAAGGCCGAAGGGGCACCCGCCGGGTCGGCGGATGCCCCTTCGGACGATCGGATCGGGCTAGCCGCCCCATCCGCCGCGCGTGGGCGCGACGTCGCCGGGTTGGTCCGGTTCACTGCTCGACGACTCGCACGGCGGCTCGAAGAACCCGCCGCAGTCGTCACCGTGGCCCGGACGCGTCCGGGTCGCCGTCGGGTCCTCGCTCTCCGACTCGCTCGGCTCGGTGGTCGGAGGCATCGACGAGGTCGGCGGCTCCGAGGACGTCGGCGGCGGGGGCAGCGGGATGTCCTCGAACTGACCGATGGTGTCGGTCTTCTTGAACTGCTCGACCTTGAGGCCCTTGTGGTAGTTGTTCATGAACTGCTGCCACACCATGGCCGGGTACTTGCCGCCGTAGAAGCTGACGCCGGAGTTGTCCTCCAGCGGCACGTTGCGGCCGTTCTCGCTGGCCAGCATCGACACCGCGGTGGACAGCTGCGGCGTGGCGCCGATCATCCACGCGGTCGCGTTGTCCTTGGTGTCCAGGTACTGGTGGGTACCGGTCTTGGACATCACGGGCCTGCCGCCTTCCAAGCCGCGCTTGGAGTGGTCGGCGACGTCGAACATCGACGCGATCGTGTTGTAGGCCAGCTTCGCGGCCTCCGAGTCCGACTCGTCGTAGAGGTTCTTGGCCGGCTCGTTGTGGATCTTGATCGGGGAGCCCTCGCGCGGCGCGATCTCCTTGACCATGTGCGGCACGTGCGACTTGCCCTGGTTGGCCAGGGTCGCGTACGAGTTCGCCATGTCGATCGGCTTGACCGGGTACATGCCCAGCGCGATACCGGACTGGGTCACGCCGTTGGAGTTCTGCAGGGTCTTGGTGGAACCGCCACCCGACTTGTACTCCTCCGGGATGCCCGCGGTGTGCGCGGCCTCGGCGACCGCGGGCGGGCCGACGCGGGCGGCCAGGTTGACGAACACGGTGTTGACCGACTTCGTCATCGCCTCGCGGATACCGCAGCGGTTCGGGATGTCGCAGGCCACGCCGGGGGCGTTGGCGAACTCGGTGCCCGCGATCTCCTGCGGGCTGGAACCGTCGTAGAACTCGCCGATGCCCAGGCCCTTGTGCAGACCGGCCAGCACCGTGAACGGCTTGAACGACGAGCCAGGCTCGGTGGGCGCGACCGCCCAGTCGTAGCCGCCGACGTCACCGCCGCCGCCGTAGTAGGCCTTGACCTCGCCGGTCTTGGGCTCGACCGCGACCAGCGACGTCTTGATGTTGTCCGGCAGCGTGTTCTCGGCCTGGCTGGTGACGGCGTCGACCGCGGCCTTCTGGGCCTTCGGGTCGATCGTCGTCTTGATCTTGTAACCCTCGCGGGCCAGCGTGTCCTCGTCGTAGCCGGCCTCTTCCAGCTCGCGGAGCACCTGGTCCTTGATCTTGAACTGGTCCGGCGTCAGGCGCCGGTCGATCCGCCAGTCGCTCTGCCCGCGGGTCTCCGGCGGCGTCGTCAGCGGCGCGCGCTCGGACTGGGGCAGGAACCCGTTCCTGACCATCTGGTCGAGCACGTAGTTGAACCGCGTGGTCGCCTGCTCCATGTCCTCGCGCGGGTCGTTGCCCTTCGGGCGCTGGACCATGCCCGCCAGCACCGCGGCCTCGGCCGGGTTGATCTCGCTGGGCTTCTTGCCGAAGTAGGCGTTGGCCGCCGCCGTGATGCCGTTGGCGCCGCGGCCGTAGTAGGCGGTGTTGAGGTACGACAGCAGGATGTCGTCCTTGCTGCGCTCGTTGGTGATCTTGAACGCCAGCACGATCTCCTTGACCTTGCGAACGTAGTCGGGGTCCGACTTGTTCAGCTCCAGGTCGAGCTTGATGAACTGCTGGGTGATCGTGGAACCACCACCGACGCCGGAGCCGGTGAACATGAAGAACACCGACCGGGCGATGCCCTGGAAGTCGAATCCGGGGTTGGTGTAGAAGCTCGCGTCCTCGGCGGAGATCGTCGCGTCGCGCAGCGGCTTGGACACGTCGTTGAGGTCGCGCACGACCTCGCGGGAGCCGTCCGAGCTCACCGTCGCCAGCGGCGAGTCGTCCGCGTAGGTGATCGTGATCGGCTGCTTCATGTTCAGCAGCTTCTGCTCGTCCGGCGCCTCCCAGAAGAGGTAGCCGTAGATGAACACGATCGTCGGGATGATCACTCCCGCGGCCGCGGCCACGTAGCAGGCCCTGCGGACGCGCCGCCATATGACGGCGCGCTTGGCTTGAGCGGCACTCATGTCGTCGTCCGGATCCTCGCTGTCATCCCCGCCTCGGCCGTTCCCGCGGAAACCGGCGGCGCCGACGTCGGCGGCACCCCCGGCCCTGCGGTCGCCGAGCGAATCGTTGTCGCCGTAGGGGTCGTCATCAAGATCGTCGGCGTAGTAGTTGTACGTCGCCTGATCGGAGTGCGTGAGCAGGTTCGGCTCGCGGCCGGCACCCGCACCGGCGGCGCCGGCAGCACCAGCGGCGGCCGCTCCAGCGGCACCGGCACCTGCGGCAGCCGCACCCGCAGCGGCAGCACCGCCAGCGGCAGCCGCGCCACCGGCGGCGGCACCACCGGCAGGAGCGGCGGGCGAGCCGGAACCTCCCCGGTCATCGCCCGGGGTCTGCGGGATGTTCTGCGTGGGCGCCTCGCCGGGCGGCGGCGCGGGGCGGCCGGGCGGAGGCTGCTGACCAGAGGGGGGCTGCTGACCGGACGGGGGCTGGCCCGGACGACCCGGAGGCGGAGGAGGAGGCGACGGCGAGTAGCTCGTCGCGTCGTCCTCCCCGTTTAACTTGCTGGTCAGGGGCGACGAACCCGAGCCGGGTGCGGAGTCGTCGTCGAACGACGGCGTCCACGCACCGGTCGTCTCACCCGGGGACTCGTCACCGGGGGCGCCGGAACCCTCCGCACCGGGCCACTGCGGCTGCCCGCCGGACGGCGCGCCGGGACGCCCCGGCGGGGGCGGCGGCTGCTGACCGCCGGCTCCCGGACGGGGACCGGGCTGCTCGCCGGGCCACCCCGGACCACCGCTCGGGGGCGGCGGAGGTCCACCGGCCGGGCGCTGCGGGGGCTGGCCCGGGTTCTGCGGCGGGGGTGGCGCGGGGCGACCGTCGTTCGGATGCCGGGAGTGGCGGCCCTTCGCGTGGTCGTCACGCTCGTCGTTCACGAGTTGGCCTCCAGGACAGGCGTCGGGGCGACGCCGGTGATGCGTTCACGTCGGGGGTGCGCCGCATCGGCGCGGGGTCGTGCCGGGTGCACGAACGATCTCACTCCGCTGCAGTCTTGCGTCCCGAGCGACCGTCGTTCAAGCCGTCGGTCCCGAGAACGTAGGACAGCACCAGGTGGTTCCAGTTACATGTGCGGCACACCTCGACGACGTAGACGTTGAACTCCTCGAACAGGGTGGCCATCCGGTCCAGCTCCTCGGGCTTGCGCGCCGATCCGGACGCGTGCTTGAGGGCGTCGCCGAACACCCAGGAGACCTGGGTCAGCTCTTCCTTCCTGCACACCGGGCAGGTGGTGTCGCTGGGCTCACCGTGGAACTTCGCCGCCTGCAACAGGTACGGGTCGGCGTCGCAGACCTCCATCACCCCGACGCGGCCAGCGTGCAACTGCGCGAGCAGCGCTCGGCGCTGCAACGCGTAGTCGACCACTTGCCGTTGGGTCCGCACGACCACAGGGTACGTGTCGCCCCGACGCGCTCCATGCGCCGTTCAGGGCAGGCGGCCCTCCCCGGCGTCACGTGCGGTGATGCCGAACACCTCCCGCCCCGCTCGATGGCGTGACCCGATATATCGGCGCGATATACTCCGCGAGGTGAACCGGTCGGCGTTGGCAGTCCTTATTATTCGCCGCGCCTATTAGACGTTGGTGGGAGGTGCAGATGCTCGAACTCGCGGTGCTCGGGCTGCTGCACAGCTCCTCCATGCACGGCTACGAGCTGCGCAAACAGCTCAACGACACGCTCGGCGTGTTCCGCGCGCTCTCCTGCGGATCGCTGTACCCGACGCTGCGCAGGCTGTGCCGCGCCGGGCTGATCGAGGAGGAACCGGACGGCGAGGAGTCCAAGGCCTGGGGACGGCGGGCCCGCCGCGTGTACCGCATCACCGACACCGGCAGGCAGCGCTTCGCCGAGCTGGTCGCCGACAGCAGCCCGCGCGCGTGCGAGGACAACGCCTTCGGCGTGCACGTGGTGTTCTTCTCCCGCACACCGGCCGACGCGCGGATGCGCATCCTGCTCGCCCGGCGCCGCCGGGTGGAGGAGCGGCAGGAGGGGCTGCGCAGCGCGCTGGCCCGGTCCGGCGACTGCCTGGACCGCTACACGCGGGAGCTGCACCGGCTGCGACTGGACCACAGCGAGCGCGAGGTGCGCTGGCTGGACGAGATCATCGAGACCGAACGAGCCGAGCAGGCCGCTGCCTCGGCGACCGGGCCCGATACCGGTGGCCACCCGCGCGCGGGTGATCCGCCACCGGCGCAACTCAAGCAAGGACACGACAGATGACCAAGAAGGAGGGCCCTGCCATGGGCGGAGATCGTCCCGGTCGCTCGGTGCGAGTGGCGATCGTCGGCGTTGGGAACTGCGCTGCATCGCTGGTGCAGGGTGTGCACTACTACTCCGACGCCGAACCGGACACCCGGGTGCCCGGTCTGATGCACGTCGCCTTCGGCGACTACCACGTCGGCGACGTCAAGTTCGTCGCCGCGTTCGACGTGGACGCCAAGAAGGTGGGTCGGGACCTCTCCGAGGCCATCGTCGCCAGCGAGAACAACACCATCAAGATCGCCGACGTCCCGCCGCTGGGCGTCACCGTGCAGCGCGGCCACACCCACGACGGTCTCGGCCGGTTCTACCGGGAGACCATCGAGGAGTCCGACGAGCAGCCGGTCGACGTGGTCCAGGCGCTGCGCGACGCCGAGGTCGACGTCCTGGTGTCCTACCTGCCGGTGGGTTCCGAGGAGGCCGACAAGTTCTACGCGCAGTGCGCCATCGACGCGGGCGTGGCCTTCGTCAACGCGCTGCCGGTGTTCATCGCCTCCGACCCGGAGTGGGCCGCGAAGTTCACCGAGGCCGGCGTCCCGATCGTCGGTGACGACATCAAGTCGCAGGTCGGCGCCACCATCACGCACCGCGTGCTGGCCAAGCTGTTCGAGGACCGGGGCGTGCACCTGGACCGCACGATGCAGCTCAACGTCGGCGGCAACATGGACTTCATGAACATGAAGGAGCTGGAGCGCCTGGAGTCGAAGAAGACCTCCAAGACGCAGTCGGTGACTTCGCAGGTCGACCGCGACCTGGGCAAGCGCAACGTGCACATCGGTCCGTCGGACTACGTGCCGTGGCTGGACGACCGCAAGTGGGCCTACATCCGGCTCGAGGGCCGCGCCTTCGGCGACGTGCCGCTGAACCTGGAGTACAAGCTCGAGGTGTGGGACTCGCCGAACTCGGCGGGCATCATCATCGACGCGATCCGCGCCGCCAAGATCGCCAAGGACCGCGGCATCGGCGGCCCGATCCTGTCGGCCTCGTCGTACTTCATGAAGTCGCCGCCGGAGCAGTACTCCGACTCCGACGCCTACCAGGCCGTCGAGGACTTCATCGCGGGCAACACCGAGCGCTGAAGCAGGACCGGAAGCCAGAAGCGGGGCACCCACCTCACCGTGGGTGCCCCGCTTCGTTCAGCAGGGGTTACATGACCCAAGGCGTACCTCCCTCCAGATCGGCGACCAGGTCTACGGGGTGTTCACCTTCGAGGTCAGCTGGTGTTCGGCTCGGGCGAGGACCGAGTGGACCGAGGCGTGGCCGTCGGTGGTGACCCAGGAGACGCGCAGGCCGGGGCGGACGCGCTTGCGCCCGACGCGCATCGGCCAGCCGGCGACCTCGCGGGCCTGGGCGGCGATCCGCTCGCCGGTGCCGCTCGGGTGCTCGGCGACCACCGCGAACTCGTCGCCGCCGTAGCGGGCGACGGTGTGCTCGTCCTTGAGGCCCTCGCGCAGCCGCCCGGCCAGGGTGGACAGCATCTCGTCGCCGCGCTCGAAGCCGTGCGCGGCGTTGAAGTCCGCCAGCTGCTGCACGTCGATGAGCACCAGGGTCGACAGCGTGCCCCGGGAGCGGGAGCGGACCAGCGACTGCTCCAAGCGGTCCAGCAGCAGCACGCGGCCGGGCAGCCCGGTCAGCGGGTCGAGCAGGCCCGAGGAGTGCGACACGTCGGTGTGCACCGACTGCAGCAGCACCAGCACGCGCCTGCGACCGCCGACGGTCACCGCGTGGTAGTCCGCCCAGATGCGGCTCTGCGTGTGACCGCTGATGATGACGAGCGGGATGGACAGCGGGCAGCCCGCGCGCAGCACCTGACCGGCCAGGTCGGCCCAGTCCGGCATGGGCGAGCCGGTGTCGTCGCGGACCTCCCAGTCGTGCGGGCGGGTGCCGGTGAGCATGTCGGCCTTGTCGAGCTGCATCAGCCCGGCGGCGACGTCGTTGGTGGCCAGCACCTGGCCGCGGTCGTCGGTCAGCAGCATCCCGACGTTGAGCCCGCTGACGAGTTCGTCCCACACCGGCGCCAGCTGGGCGGCAGCCACGTCGAGGACACTCATTCGGCCCCTCCCTCCCCACCAAACGGAGCAGTCCGTTCGAGCCTCCCCTTGTGACCGGGCGCTTTTCAAGAGCGAAGCGACCACCCGTAATGGTGCTTTCACGGTCTGTGCGCTACGCAGCGTCAAGGCGTTCGCCACAGCTTCCCCACGCGTCACCTCGATCCCCGGAACTTGATCATTCGTGCAGGTGAAACACGATCGGGAAGACCTGGCCGCAACACGGCGAGCGAACACGCGATAGACAGAGCATCACAACCGGGCTCCGACCGCTGGAGACGACCCGACGCATCTCTACCCTGGGGCAGCAGTGGTAGCCGAGAGGATGGTGCATGCCCATGCCCGGAACCGCGGACCCGCGTCCGCTGGCCGAGCGACTGCGCGAGCACAGATCGTTGCTGGCCGTCATCGCGATCGCGGAGCTGATCGCGGTCGTGGTGGTCTCGACCGTCAACACCCACGACCACATCGACGGCGAGGTCTACCGGCAGGGCGCCCAGGCGCTGCTGGCGGGCCGCGACCTCTACCACGGCTTACCGCCCACCGAGTCCGGGCTGCGGCTGCCCTTCATCTACCCCCCGTTCGCCGCGATCGTGTTCGCGCCGCTGGCGCTGGTGCCCAAGGCGATCTCCACCGCGGTGATCATGCTGGTCAGCCACATCGCGCTGCTGACCACGCTGTACGTGGTGCTGCGGGAGTCGACGTTCCTGCAGGCGCACCGCGACAAGGTGCTGCTGGTGACCGCCGCCGTGCTGCCGATCGCCACGATCAGCGAACCGATCATGGAGACGATCACCTACGCGCAGGTCAACATCGTGCTGATGGCGCTGGTCGTGGTCGACTGCCTGTGGCGGGTCGAGGGCACCAAGAAGCTGCCCTACCCGCGCGGGCTGCTGATCGGCATCGCCGCGGGCATCAAGCTGACGCCGCTGGTGTTCCTGCTGCTGCCGCTGCTGCGCCGGGACTTCCGGATGATCGCGGTGTCGCTGCTGGGCTTCCTCGGCACCGCTGTGCTCGGCCTGCTGGTCACCTTCGACAACGCGCGCCGCTTCTGGCTGCACGAGATGTTCGCGACCAGCAGCGTCAACTTCGGGCCGAAGTTCACCGGTGACGCCTCGGTCTACGCGGGCAACCAGTCGCTGAAGTCGCTGCTGACGAAGCTGGGCACGCCGCACCTGCACGTCGTGCTGGGCGTGCTCGTGGTGCTGGTGCTGGCCCTGGCCGTGCTGGGGATGCTCAACGCGATCCGGCAGCGGGACCTGCCGACCGCCGTGGTGATCAACGGCGTGCTGGGACTGCTGGTCTCGCCGATCTCCTGGTCGCACCACTGGGTGTGGGCGATCCCCGGCCTGGTGCTGCTCGGCGGCGCGGCCGTCGTGCGCCGCGACTGGGCGATGCTGCTGATGACGACGCTGATCAGCGGGTTCTTCATGATGGGCCCGCACTGGAAGATGCCCCAGGGCAAGGGCCTGGAGCTGACCTGGAACGTCTTCGAGCAGTTCGTCGGCAACTCCTACGTCTACTTCGGCCTCGCCTTCCTGATCTACAACGTCGTCCTGTGGTGGCGGGAACGCGACCGGGACCCGGTGGACATCCCGCGAGCGGAGAAACCCCCCGCGGTCACCTCCTGAAACGCGAAGAAGGCCCCCTCCTCGGAGGGGGCCTTCTTCGTCGCGATCCCAGATCAGATGCGGTTCATGACCACGGTCTCGGCGTTGTCGAAGCGGTGCATCATCTCGGGGCTGACCGCCGGCATCGGCAGCGTGACGTCCGGGGCGCCGGACAGCAGCGGCAGCTCGGAGCGCGGGGCGACCATCGTCCGGGCCGGCAGCGCGGTGTCCTCCAGGGCGGCGGTGATCCGGCTCGGCGTCGGCACCGAGGCCTGGCCGTTCTGCAGCGCGTTGAGCTCGCCCAGACCGGGCAGCGGCGCGGACAGGCCCGGGCCGCTGCGCTCCACGGTCCCGGGGACCTTGGACAGCTCGAGCAGCGACAGCCCGTCCAGCAGCGGCACCTCGGTGACCGGGGCCTGCCGCTCGCCCGGCACGTGCAGCGGCACGAACTCGGCGGGCGCGGCCGGGGGAGCGGGCGGTGCGGCCAGCGCCGCGGACAGCACCAGCGGCGGGACCGTGTGCAGGTCGCTGCGCAGGCCGCCCACGTCGGAGGCGGTCAGGTCGACCGCGTCGGTGGCCAGCAGTCCGCCTTCGAGCAGTCCGCCGGTCTCCTGCTGGGCCGGCTCGCGGGAGGCCATGGCGCCCTCGTAGAGGTCCATGATCCCGTCGGCCTGGCCGAAGCCGTCGAAGTAGACCAGGTCGTCGTGCGGGATGACCAGCTCGGCGGTCTTCGGTCCGCTGTCCTTCGCGGGGTCGCGGACGACGTCGCCGATCGGCGCGGACCAGCTCAGCGAGCGGTGGAAGCCCTCGGCCGGGGTGACCGGCGCGGGGCCGTGGGCCGAGCGGCGCAGGTCCAGCGGCTTGGCCTCGGCCGGGTCGGCCGCCCAGCCGGCGAGCTGCAGCGGCGACTCCTGGAAGCGCAGCGCGGGGATCTCGCGGGTCAGCTCGTTGGCGGACTCGTCGACGTGATCACGACGCTGCGCACCCTCTGCGAACAGGTCTCCGGCCAGGCAACGGCCCAGCGGGGCAGTGTCGTCGAGCGCGGGCGGGAACACCGACTCTCCCAACGGCATCGGACGCTGCTGACAGGCGTCCCCGGCGGAAGCGACCCCCGTTCCGACGGCCAGCATGCCACCAGTGACCAGCGCGGTCTGCACGCCGCGCTTCGCCCAAGTCTGCATGGATCTTCTCCTTCACCAGGCTCCCCGCGTTCCGGGGGAAAATCAACTTCGTGCGCCGCACCGCAATCAGAACTTGATCATGGTCGGGCGGCGGTGGACTCAGATCGCGAAGTGACCGGCGCGCGCTCTCGCCACGCTGCGAATCGCCGCCGGTCAGCGGGTCAGTCAGGGGTCGCGCCAGGCTGCGGTGCCGGGACGCCGCGCGGCAGCTCGTGCCGGTCGTCGGCGCAGGCGTCCGGGCGGGTTCCGCCGGCCCTCGGGGCCGCCGGGTACCAGCCGAGCAGACCGGTGCCGTGCTGCTGCCCGTCCGCCGTCTTGGCGCACCCGGCGGGTGCGGGCAGCGCGGAGTTCTCCTTCGGGAGCTCCGGTTCGGGGGTGTCGGGGACGGGCCGTCCGGGCGTCCGGACCGGACCGTCCGCCTGCGCGACGGCCGCAGGCGCCGGAACGGGGGTGTCCGCGACGGGTCGCGGCACGTCCGCCTGCCGGTCCGGCCCGGCGGCGGTGTTCGGAACGGCGGTGTTCGGGGTGGAATCCGCCGGGGACTGCGGCGGCACGTCGTCCCGGGGCGGGTCGGCGTGCTCCTCGTCGAGACCGCCGGTGAGCAGGTGCCCGACGGGTTCGGCGGGCACCAGGGAGAGCGGGTCGACGCGGTCGAGCGGGAACGAAGCCGGATCGGACACCCGATCCAGCGCGGTGGCCGGGAGCTGCGCGACCTCGTCGGTGAGCGCGCCCGCCCCGGACAGCACGGGAGCGCCCGAGACCGCCGGGGTGTCGGCGACCGCGGCGGCGTCCGGCAGCACGGGCGCGTCGGCGAGCGACGGCTCCGGTTCGTCCGACGCCGCCTCCGCGGGCTGGCCGATCAGCAGGGCCGCGGAGGTCCCGGCAACCGCCGTTCCGGCCAGGACCAGGGCACGACCGAACCACCGCCGTGCGGCGGTGAGCGTCGTGCGGTCGCGGACGGACATCGCGGTGCCAGAACCTCCTCGGCCTGCTGTGACTCCCCCACGGAGCTTCGTCCTCCCTCGCGTCCGGAACTCTGTCAAAACAAGGTCGACTTCCGTAAGCGCAGGGAAGCGGGTTCGCTACATCGTGTTACCCACCCCGACTTGCCGAATCCCCCGAACCGGACGTGCTCGGGCAGTGGTGGCGTTGGGGGGTTGCGAGGTCAAGATCGGCGATACGGTGGCGGTGTGAGCGAGCCGAAGATCAGCGGGCCGGACGACGCCGCGACGTCGATCCCACGAGTGCTGCGGGTGTCCGCGGCGGTGAGCTGGCGGATGCTGGTGATCGCCGCCGCCCTCTACGTGACGGGCGTGGTCATCACCCGGATCTACGTGGTCGTGATCCCGGTGGCGATCGCGCTGCTGCTGGCCGCGCTGCTGGCGCCGCTGGTGTCGTGGCTGGCGAGGCGGGGCGTGCCCCGGGCGCTGGCGACGGCGATGGTGCTGATCGGCGGTCTCGCGGTGGTCGGCGGCGTGCTGACCTTCGTGGTGAACGCCTTCATCAACGGCTTCCCGGACCTGCAGCGCCAGGTGGTGGCCAGCCTCGAGGCGATGCGGCAGTGGCTGGCCGTGTCGCCGCTGCACCTCAACGACGACCAGATCGCCAACTACATCCAGCAGGCCCGCGACTGGCTGCAGACCAACCAGGCGATGCTCACCAGCGGCGCCCTGTCCACGGCGAGCACCTTCGGCAACCTGCTGACCGGCCTGGTGCTGGCGCTGTTCACGCTCATCTACTTCCTGCACGACGGTCGCCGGGTGTGGCTGTTCGTGATCCGGCTGACCCCGAGGCACGTGCGCGACAAGGTCGACCGCGCCGGCATCGCCGGGTTCACCTCGCTGGTCGGGTTCGTGCGCGCCACCGCGCTGGTGGCGGTGGCCGACGCGCTCGGCATCGGGCTGGGCCTGGTGATCCTGGGCGTCCCGCTGGCGATCCCGCTGGCCGCGCTGGTGTTCCTCGGCGGTTTCGTGCCGATCGTCGGTGCCGTCGCCTCCGGGGCGGTCGCGGTCCTGGTGGCGCTGGTGACCAAGGGCTGGGTCGTGGCGCTGATCGTGGTCGGCATCGTGCTGGCCGTGCAGCAGCTGGAGGGTAACGTCCTGCAGCCGCTGATCCTCGGGCGCGCGGTGCAGATCCACGCGCTGGGCGTGGTGCTGGCGATCAGCATCGGCGTCGTGGTCAACGGCATCGTCGGCGCGCTGCTGGCGATCCCGATGGTCGCGGTGCTCAACGCCTCCATCCGCGCCCTGGTCGCCGACGACGAGCAGATCCCGGACACCACCGGCCTCCCGCAGGAACCGGCCGAGCAGGAACCCGAGCCCGAAGCCGACGAACCCGAGGACACCGAGGAACCGGAGAAGAAGGATTAGGTTCTGCTACCCGCACCGCCGAGCAAGGCGACCCCGAAACATCCGCTCAAGCAACGGTCACCGCGTTGCGGCCTGCTGCTTTGGCCGCGAGCATCGCTGCATCGGCGGCCACCAGGAGATCGGTGAGCTCGTAGCCGAACCGGCCGGTGGTCGCGACGCCGATGCTCACCGTCAGGCCGGTGAGCTCGCGCTGCTCGCCCCGGATGTCGCGGACCGGCACCGACAGCCCGGTGGTGGCCGTGCGGATCCGGTCGGCCACCCGGCAGGCGGTCTCGCACTCGGTGCCGGGCAGCAGCACCACGAACTCCTCGCCGCCGAAGCGCCCGGCCAGGTCCTCGCGGCGGACGTTGTTGTTGATCATCCCCGCGAACCCGCCCAGCACGGTGTCACCGGCCACGTGACCGATCTCGTCGTTGACCCGCTTGAAGTGGTCGAGGTCCATCAGCAGCACCGCGACCGGCTGCTGCCGCTGGCGGGCGCGCATCAGCTCCAGGCGCGCGAGCCGGTCCCAGTGGGTGGCGTTGGCGAGCCCGGTCTTGCCGTCGTGCTGCGCGGAGCGCCGCCACTGCGGCATCTGGCTGGCCAGGTCCAGCAGCACCATCGACGGGCCGACCAGCAGCGCGGAGAACGGTGAGGCCGACATCGCCACCGCCAGCAGTCCGCCGAGGCTCGCCGCGACGATGCCCAGCAGCACGTCGATCGGTTCGCCGAGCACCGCGCTGCGGGTGGCGTCCGGTCTGCGCAACCGGATTCCGCCCGCGACCACCGAGGACCGCACCACCAGCAGCACGACGCCGGTGAGGAAGAACCCGGGCGGCGTCCACACCGGGTCGTTCCAGCCCATGACCAGACGTGCGGCGAAGGTGGCGAGGGTGGTGGCCGCGGTGGTGAACAGCCAGCGGTGCGGCTCGGGCCGGTCGTGCAGAACCCCGTGCAGCGTGGGCCCGAGCAGCAGCAGGACCAGGAGATTCGGTGGCAGCAGCAGGATTCCGGCCGCGAGGTAGACGATGTGCAGCGTCCACGGGTTGCGCCGGATCTGCCGCCGGAGGCTGATCGAGACGGAGGTGACGATGATCGTCGCGCCCGCCGTGATGGCCAGCGCGGCGAAGTTGACGAGCTCGTCGGAGTCCGGCCGGCGGCCGGTGACGAACACCAGCACCACCAGCGCGACCGCCAGCGCTTGGACGAGCAGGGCGTAGCCGATCGCAGCAGGGCGCATCCGCCACAGCGACCAATCCCCCATCTCCCACCTCCCGCCCGGAGCCTCGCACAGCGATTCGGCGGACCGAAGCACAACGTGAAAACGGTGAACGGCGTTTCGCGCCGATGACCCCCAACCGGGCGTGGCGGCTCGGCGGATCGGAGCAACGCGACCCGTGTCGCTTTCCCTCCCGCGCGATTCCGCCGCGGGCCGCCCGTGCGGCAGGATGGTTGCCCGGGAGGGGACTTCGAATTGACCGGTTCGCACGCAGCGCCGACACCGCCGCAGGTGGCCGACGGCCGCACCCCGCTGTGGCGGGGGCACAACGTCTTTCGCGTCGTGACGTTCCTCTACGCCGCGTTCTGGTTCGGCATGAAGTACGAGACCTACGCGCGGCCGTGGCTGGCGACGGTCTGCATCAGCTGCATGGCGGTGTGGACGGTGTTCACGGTCTGGCGCTACCGGACCCGCGCCGGGCGCACGAACCGCCTGGTGGCCGCCGACGTCGTGGTGGTCAACACGCTGTTCCTGCTCAACGAGTTCATCCTCACCGAGGCGCACATGAGCACCTCCGATCCCTCGGTGGTGACGGTCTGGCACTCCACGGGCGTCACCGCGGCGGCGGTGCAGTGGGGGATGAAGGGCGGTGTCGTCGCGGGGATCATCGCCGCGGCCGCCAACCTGCTGATCCGCGGCCGCATCGGCGCGGACATGGCGATGGACACGCTGCTGCTGGTCGGGGTGGGCCTGGTGATCGGGCTGAACTCGGACACCGCGCGCCGGTCGACCGAGCGGCTCGCGCGGGCGCTGCGCGCCGAAGCGGCCACGGCGGAGCGGGAACGGCTCGCCCGGTCCATCCACGACAGCGTGCTGCAGGTGCTGGCCCGGGTCCGCAGGCGCGGCGCGGAGCTCGGCGGCGAGGCGGCGGAACTCGCCGAGCTGGCGGGGGAGCAGGAGATCAAGCTGCGCTCGCTGATCGCCAGCACGCCGGAGTCCGCGGAGGACGGCGACCCGGACCTGGCGGCCCGGCTGGAGGTGCTGCGCACCGCGCGGGTGCACGTGTCGGTGCCGGGGACCCCGGTGCGGTTGACCGAGCAGCTCAGCGCGGACCTGGCGGCGGTGGTGCGGGAGGCGCTGGCCAACGTCGAGAAGCACGCGGGCGAGAAGGCCCAGGCGTGGGTGCTGCTGGAGGAGCTGCCGGACGAGATCGTGCTCAGCGTCCGCGACGACGGACCGGGCATCCCCGACGGCCGGTTGGACGAGGCTGCCGCCGAAGGGCGGATGGGGATTGCGAAATCCATCCGGGGCCGGGTCGCCGCCCTGGGTGGGATGATCACTCTCGACACCGCGCCGGGCGAGGGAACCGAGTGGGAGGTGCGCGTTCCCCGCGCTCCCGAGCCCGGACGATCCCGAGGGCCCCAACGCCCCAGAGGAGGAGAGCGATGAGCGAACCGCCGGTCACCGTGATGGTCGTCGACGACCACCCGATGTGGCGGGACGGGGTCGCGCGCGATTTGGGGGAGCGCGGTTTCGAGGTCCGCGCGACCGCGGGCGACGCCGGGTCGGCGCTGCGCATCGCGCAGGCCGTGACGCCGGACGTGGTGCTGATGGACCTCAACCTGGGCGACACCTCGGGCGTGCAGGCGACGCTGCAGATCACCCAGGAGATCCCGGGCACGCGGGTGCTGGTGCTCTCGGCCAGCGGCGAGCACGCCGACGTCCTGGAGGCCGTCAAGGCGGGCGCCTCGGGCTACCTGGTCAAGTCCGCCTCGGCGGAGGAGCTGGTCGACGCGGTCCGCCGCACGGCCGCCGGCGACGCGGTGTTCACGGCGGGCCTGGCCGGGCTGGTGCTCGGCGAGTACCGCCGCATGGCGATCACGCCCGACTCGGAGCACCAGGCCCCGCAGCTCACCGAGCGCGAGACGGAGGTCCTGCGCCTGGTCGCCAAGGGCATGACGGCCCGCCAGATCGCGACGAAGCTGGTCATCTCGCACCGCACGGTCGAGAACCACGTCCAGTCCACGCTGCGCAAGCTCCAGCTCCACAACCGCGTCGAACTGGCCCGCTACGCCATCGAGCACGGCCTCGACCAAGACCGAGACCCCGAAACCCCCGAGGACTCCTGACCCTCCCCCCGGTCAAATCCTGCGGTATTCGACCGGTCAAAAACCGCAGGTTTTGTCGGGTCGAATACCGCAGGTTTTGTCCCGAGGATCAGGCGAGGGTCGTCTTGGTCGTGTGGCGGGCTGCTGCTGCGCTGGGGGCTTCGAGGGCCGCTCGGGCGGCTTTGCGGAAGGTGTCGAGGGGGTGCTGGGCGAGGGCCGCGCCCACCGCTCGGACGGCGGGGGCGTTCATCGAGAGGCTGGTGACGCCGAGGCCCGCGAGGACGCCCGCGAGGTGCGGGTCGGAGGCGGCCTCACCGCAGACACCTACCGATTTGTCGACAAGTCGACCTGCCTCCCCGACCATCCCGATGAGCCGCAGCAGCGCGGGCTGCCAGGGGTCGTTGAGCCCGGCGAGCGCCCCGGCCATCCGGTCGGCGGCGAAGACGTACTGGGCGAGGTCGTTGGTGCCGATGCTGACGAAGTCGACGGCCTGCAGGATCTCGGCCGCCGACAGCGCCGCGGCCGGGACCTCGATCATCACGCCCACTCGATCGATTCCGCCGGCGCGAGCGCGCTCGGCGAACCACGCGGCCTCGTCCGCGGTGGCGACCATCGGGGCCATCACCGACACCTCGGCGCCGGAGTCCTGGGCGGCCCCGGCGATCGCCTCGATCTGGGTGTCCAGCAGGTCCGGCCGGTCGAAGGCGACCCGCAGCCCGCGCACGCCCAGGGCCGGGTTCGGCTCGACGCCCATGTCCAGGAACGCCAGCGGCTTGTCGGCACCGGCGTCGAGGGTGCGCACGACCACGGGCTTGCCCGCGAACGGCGCCAGCACCTCGGCGTAGGCGGCGCGCTGGGTGGCCACGTCGGGTTCCTCGTCGGCGCCCAGGTAGCAGAACTCGGTGCGGAACAGCCCGACTCCCTGCGCACCGGCCTCGACCGCGGCGGTCGAGTCGGTGGCCGAGCCGACGTTGGCCAGCACCTTCACGGGCGCGTCGTCGGCGGTGCGCCCGACGCCGTCCCAGTCGGCGTGCTCGGTGCGCTCGGCCGCGCGGGCCGCGACCGCCGCCTCGGAGAGCTCGACCGTCCCCTCGTCGCCGTCCACGGTCGCGCCGGAGGCGGCGGCGTCGAGCACGCCGCGCACGGCGACGACCGCCGGAATCCCCAGGGCGCGCGCCAGGATCGCGGTGTGGCTGGTGGGCCCGCCCTCCTCGGTGACCAGCGCGAGCACCAGCTCCGGGTCGAGGTCGGCGGTGTCGGCGGGTGCGAGGTCGCGGGCGATCAGCACGCTCGGCTCGGTGATCTCGGGGACGCCGGGCGGGGTGATCCCCTCGATGGAGGCGATGATCCGGTCCCGCACGTCGTGCACGTCGCGGGCGCGCTCGGCCATGTAGCCCCCGGCGGCGCGCAGCGCGTCGGCGAAGCCGTTCGCTGCCTCGAAGACGGCGCGGGAGGCGGGCAGCGAGCGGGTGGCCACGAGCTGCTCGGCCTGCGAGGTCAGGGCCGGGTCCATGGCCATCGCGGCGGTGGTCTCGAGGACGGCCTTGGCGTCGCCGCCGACCTTCGCGGCGCGCTGGAACAGCCCTTCGGAGACCGCGTCGGCGGCGGGGCGGATCCGGGCCGCCTCGGCGGCGGGGTCGGCCGGAGCGGGCGTGGCGGCGGGCTCGGGCAGCGGGTCGGCGACCCGGACGATCGGCCCGGCGGCACGGCCGGAGCTGACTCCGACACCAGTCATACGCGACATGGTCTAGACCATACCTTTCCGCGTTGCTCGGCAGAAGGACGCGGCGCGGATACGACACGCACCTCGACGCCCGGCTGAAGACCAGCGTAGGGACGGTTTTCCCATTTGGCTCGACCGTGTGAGCCAGTGGGCACCCGCAGGTCGATCGCGGATTCCTACGTCACCCGGATGCAGCAGCGCGTGGCGTTACTCATAGGTAGCAACTGAGTAGCCGTACGGATCCGGCTCGCACCCCTGAAACCGCAGGCTGTGGGCATGGCATTCACCGCGACGCTCACCGAGCCGACACTGGACGCGCACCGTTTCGCCGGACGACTGGCCGCGATCGTGACCTTCTTCGCGGCCCAGCCCTCCCCGGCGGACGACGACCCCGAACCCGACCCCCGGATCCCCGACTCCCGGACCGCCGACGATCGCGCTGAAGTCGTTCCGGGCGAACCGGTCGACACCAGTCATCACGAGGAATCCCAGTCCCCGGTCGCCTCGACCGGGGTCCCCGGCCCACGCGATCGGCGGAAAGGCCGGAAAAGATCGGGAAGAAAACGCGAGTGAGGTCCTCACCAGGGGAAACGCCTTGAATGCAGAATTCCATGTGCTTTCGGACACAACAGATTACTCCGCTTGTGATCCACCGTTCGAGCGAATTCCCCTGTCAAGGAGGATCTTTTCCCCGGGCGTTGCCGTCAAACTGAACGGGTTGTCGCTCGTCGGTAATCGCGCCATCGACGATCGCAACCTGCTGTGGGCCGGCCGCAACGCCCCCCGTGCGGTCGGCCCACGGCGCTGACTTCGGCCCAGCAGCCCCGATCTCGGCCCAGCAGCCGGTTCTCAGGCGGGCAGCAGGTGCGGGGCGTGCTCGGCCACCGCCGCCAGGACCTCGCGGGCCGACGGGTTGACCGCCTTCCAGTCCCCGATCACCACGGTCGGCACGGTCTCGTTGCCGTCGGCGATGGAGCGCACGACGCCCGCCGCCTCCGGGTCCTGCCAGATGTCGACCTCGTCGAACGCCAGGCCGGATCCCTGCAGACCCGCGCGCAGCGACATGCAGAAGGGGCAGCCCGGCCGGCTGTAGACGGTGACCTTCTCGGCGGACATCAGACCTCCAGTTGTGCCAAGTTCCTCTCCCAGCTTGAACAATCCGGGCGGCGAATTCATCCGCCGCGAGACGCAGCTCATGTCGTCCACACAGGACCCCTTCCAGCCCGGTGGTGACGCCCGTTACGGTCTGACCGACCGGTCGAGGAACCGGGCCCAGGACCGAGGGGTAGAGGACATGACGGAGCTGTCCCCGCGCGAGCGGGCGCGGACGGCCACCGAGCAGGACATCCGGCGCCACGCCCGGACGCTGCTCGTCGAGCACGGCAGCGACGCGGTGACGCTGCGCGCGATCGCGCGCGAGCTGGGCATCACCGCGCCCGCCCTCTACCGCTACTACTCCTCCCGCGAGGACCTGCTGCGCCAGCTGTGCGACGACGTGTGCGCGGACCTCTCCGAGGAGCTCTCGGCCGCGTTCGACCCGGAGACCGAGCAGTTCCTGGACCGCACGTTCGCGGTCTGCCGCCGGTTCCGCTCCTGGGCGCTGGCGCACCCGAAGGAGTTCGCGCTGGTGTTCGCGACCCCGAAGGACCGCTCCCGGCAGCCGGACCGGTTCGCGGGCGTGTTCCTGAGCATCGTCGCCCCGATGATCTCGGAGAACCCGAACGCGCAGGAGAAGGTGAAGGCGTCGCTGACGCTGCCGGACCTGTCGGTGCAGCAGAAGTCGCTGGCCGACGCCTTTTCCCACGAGGGCATCGAGGTTCCTGCGGAGGCCATCGACGCCGAGGCGGTGTACTTCCTGATGCGCTGGTGGGTGCGCCTGTACGGGCATATCGCGCTGGAGGTCTTCGGCCGCTTCCCGTTCGAGGTGATCCACGCCGATCAGCTCTTCGACGCGGCGCTGCAGGAGCTCGCCGAGGAGAGCGGCCTGACCTGATCGTCGCCCCGGCTCTCACTCAGTGTGGTCGTACCAGCCCGGGGCTGAGGGTGATCCGCACGCGCGGGTGAACGACGTCCGGGTGGAACAACTCCCGTCGGCGGTGCGTCCCGATGTAGGGCGGCGGCTCGGTCCGGGCGCGCTGCCGCGCCGTCCCGGGTCGCCGGTCGGCCTCCAGCACCGCGATGAAATACCTTGCGAAATCGGAGAGTTCGCTCCGATCGCGGATCGTCTTCTGCAACTTCCACACCGTCAGCGCGCCCGGTCCGGAGCCCGCGTGCTGGCCGTGCCCGCCGCGCAGCGGGAAGGTCAGCAGGAACACGGCCGTCACCAGGAGTGCACCCACCCCCACGAACCACCCGGGTGAGACCACCTGAAGCGTGATTTCGCGAAACATGCTGTCATACCTCCGTTTTCATCAGTCCGATGTGGAGAGACTAGCGATGCGCGCGCAGGTCGTCGAAGCGGGTCGCGATGCCCGGGCGGAGACGCCCTCGAAGCGGCACGAGCGCGGTGATCGTTTTCGGGAGGGCGAGAATTCGCGGGATTGTAGACGTTCGCCGGGCGACTTCGCGGGAGTTCATCAGATCGAGGAAACGAGGACGCGAGGGCCGTGTTCGTGCTGCGAAATTTGGTTGCTCCGGTTCACGGATTTCCGTCGTTCGGCGGAATGGGAGGGCATCCCCGCAGCGTTGTCACCGAGCGCGCACGAAAGGGGTTCCACCGAGCCCAGCAGATCACGCAAGTGTCGCAATGGCACGCTACCTAGGTCACATCTTCGCTGGTCATCACGCCGATCTCGTCACGATCAGTGGTTGCTTGCGCAGTAAATCTCTTTCGATTGTCGCCCCATCAGCGTGGTAACTTCGTCGTTCCCAGCGCTTTCGAATTCATTCACGCACGCTAACGACGGAGCACTCCCCAGTGGACGTGGCATTGTGGGTTGCCCTTGCGGCAATCGTAGTGATTCTGCTGGCCTTCCTGGTTTCCCTGCAGCGCCTCAAGTTCCAGATCCGGCTGCGCGATGAGGAAGCGCACCACTTGGTCACGCGCCGGCTCCCGGCGCTGATGGACGCCGAGCGCGGCCTGCCCATCGACGTGCCCGGACCGCTGCGACCCACCCTCGCCGACACCGCCTTCCAGCACGAGCTGCAGACCGTCATCGGCCAGTTCGCGGGCTTCGCGGACGAGACCCGGCAGCGCGCCGACCGCGCCGCCAAGGCCACGCTGATCTCCACCATGCGCGGCGTGCAGAGCCTCGCCAACGAGCAGCAGCTGGCCATCACCGAGATGCAGCACGAGCACGACGACCCGGCCGTGCTCGCCGGGCTGATGAAGATCGACCACGCCAACTCGCAGCTCGTGCGGCGCGCCCAGGCCACCGCCGTGCTGTGCGGCACCTGGCCCGGCCAGCAGCGCTCGGCCGCGCCGGTGCTCGCCGTGGTGCGCGGGGCGACCTCCCGCATCCGCGACTACCTGCGGATCGAGGCGCACTCCGAGAGCGAGCTCGCCGTGTCCAGCCGGGCCGTCGAACCCGTCGTGCTCGCCCTGGCCGAACTGCTCGACAACGCGGCCCGCTACTCGCAGCCCGCCACGCAGGTCCAGGTGCACTTCCAGCCCGCGCACAACGGGCTGTCCATCGTCGTCGACGACGCCGGGGTGGGCATGAACCCCGAAGCCCGCGAACGCGCGAAAGCGCTGCTCACCGGCCGGGAAGTCGTCGACATCAACAAGCTCGGCGACCCGCCGCAGATCGGGTTCGCGCTCGCCGGAGTGCTCGCCGCGCGGTACGGGTTCAAGGTCTTCGTGGAAGCCGCCTCGCCCTACGGCGGCATGCGCGCGGTGCTGTTCCTGCCCAACGAACTGCTCACCAAGACCGAAGAACCCGCGCCCGCGCAGGCGAGGAGCGCACCGGCCGCGAACGAACCGCAGGAGACCAGCGGCGGACTGCCCAAGCGGCAGCGTCGCAGCAGCACCACCGTGCCGGCGCGAGCCGCCGAGCAGGGGAACTGGGGAAGGGGCAAGCCATCGGTGATGGGGGCGTGGCAACGCGGCAGCCTCACCGGTCGCGGGTCCGAGGAAAAACCGGACGACGAAGAGGGAACGACCACATCATGAACCGACAACACGACCTGGGGTGGATGCTCGACGAGGCGCTGCGGATCCCGGAGGCCAGGCACGCGATCCTGCTGTCCTCCGACGGGCTGCTCATGGCCCACTCCGCGGACATCACCTCCGACGACGCCGAGCGGCACGCCGCCGCCATGTCCGGCCTGCAGTCGCTGGCCCGCGCCAACGCCGCCTTCTGCGGCTCGACCGAGAAGTCCTGGCAGCAGACCATCACCGAGTACGACCACGGCTACGTCTTCCTCGTCGCCGCGGGCCCGCGCGCCTACGTCGCCGCCTCCGCCGGTCACGACGTCGACGTGGAGAGCATGACCCACCGGTTGATGGAGCTCGTCCAGCGGCTCGGGAAGGAACTCAGCGCCGGTCAGCGCATCGGTGAGTTCGCGTGAAACGCCATGAGCGCGCGCTGGTCCGGCCGCACGTCGTCACCGGCGGCCGGGCCCGGCCCTCGCGCAACACCTTCGAGATGGACACCCAGATCTACGCGGTCCGCCAGGCCTCGCCCGGCACCGCCGGACCCGAGATGCGGCGCACGCTGGGGCTGTGCCGGGACCGGCCCCTGTCGGTCGCCGAGCTCTCCGCGAACCTCGCGCTGCCGATGTCGGTGACGAAGGTGCTGCTCGGAGACCTCCTCGACAGCGGGCACATCGTCACCCGCAGCGCCCAGCGCGACCTCGAGGCACCGCGGATGGAACTGCTGCAGGGCGTCCTCGACGGGCTCCGCGCCAGTCTCTAGGGAGCATTCGTGACCGACGACCGAACCCGGTTGCACGCACCGGAATTCGCCGCCGACCCGCAGTCCGCCTACCGGCGGCTGCGGGAAGCCGGACCGACCGCACCCGTGGAGATCGCACCGGACGTGCCCGCGACGCTGGTGCTCGGCTACGCCGAAGCGCTCCAGGTGCTGCGCGATCCGGCGAACTTCCCGAAGGACCCGAGGTCCTGGCAGCGCACCGTGCCGCAGAACTGCCCGGTGCTGCCGCAGATGACCTACCGGCCGAACTGCATGTTCACCGACGGCGCCCCGCACACCCGGCTGCGCGGCGCCATGACCGACGCGCTCGCCCGCGTCGACACCAGGGAGCTCCGCACCCACCTGGAGGAGACCGCCGACGCGCTCATCGACCGGTTCGCCGCCGACGGCAGGGCGGACCTGGTCGAGCAGTACGCGCGGGTGCTGCCGCTGCTGATGGTGACCCGGATCTGCGGGGCGCCGCCGGTGATCTCGGAGAAGATCGTCTCCGGGGCGCTGGCCCTGTCCGACGGCGTGGACGGCGGGCGCGGCATCGGCGAGGCCGTCGCCGAGCTCGTCGCCGCCAAGCGCCGGAAACCCGGCCCCGACGTGGTGTCCTGGCTGCTCGCGCACCAGGCCGGGCTCTCCGACGAGGAGGCGGTGCACCAGGTGACGCTGCTGTGCGGGACGGGCAGCGAACCGCTGCAGAACCTGATCGCGAACACGCTGCGGTTGCTGCTGGTCGACGAGCGGTTCGCCGGGGACCTCTCCGGCGGGAGCCTGCCGGTGGCCGACGCGCTCGACGAGGTGCTGTGGACCGATCCGCCGATCGCCAACCACGGCGCCGTCTTCCCCACCCGGGAGGTGCAGGTCGGCGGCATCCCGGTGCCTGCGGACCAGCCGCTGCTGATCAGCTTCGCCGGCGCCAACACCGATCCGGCGGTGGATTCCCCCGGGAGAGTGGGGAATCGGGCGCACGTCGCGTTCGGCGCGGGCAGGCACGCGTGCCCGACACCCGCGCAGCGCATCGCGCGGATGACGGGCACCGCGGCCGTCGAACGCGTCCTGGACCGGTTGCCGGACCTGGAACCCGCGGTGCCCGCCGACGAGCTGGAGTGGAAACCCGGCCCGTTCCACCGGGCCCTGGCCTCGTTACCGGTGACGTTCCCGCCACCGCCCAAGCAGATCCGGCCGTGGCTGGGTTCGCCGACTCCGGTCGTGCGGCGCGAACCCGGCCCCTACCGGCCCGCCGGGTTCTGGGGAGGGTTCGTCCGCTGGCTGCGCGGCGGCTGACCCGCCGGGAGCCGGCTTACAGGGATCCGGCCTTCGCCTTGTGCAGCCGCTTCACGACGTTGAGCGCGTCGGGGTACTGGCCGGAGCCGGATTCGTGCAGCACGTAGGCGGTTCCGCCCAGGTCGTCGATGCCCTCGGACATGCTCGGGGAGCGGAAGCAGTGCGTCGCCGGGATGTCGATGTCGGTGGCGCCCTTGGTGGTGACGTAGATGTTGCTGCGCACGTCGCGGGACAGCGAGGTGCTGTAGACGAACTCGTCGCCGGTGACCATCAGGCCCTGGGTGCCCTTGGGGACCTCGAAGGACTTGCCGGTGGTCAGGTCGCCGTTCTCGGCGACGGAGTAGGCGTACATCTTCTCCCGGCCGTCGCGGCTGTACTTGCCCGCGTAGAGCGTGTTCCCGTCACCGGCCAGGAACGAGGCGCCGTAGACCTCGC
Organism: Saccharopolyspora flava; assembly: GCF_900116135.1. Lineage (GTDB taxonomy): Bacteria > Actinomycetota > Actinomycetes > Mycobacteriales > Pseudonocardiaceae > Saccharopolyspora > Saccharopolyspora flava. Next base: position 139,548 of record NZ_FOZX01000006.1, on the reverse strand, counting down.
GGGCCTCGCCGGTCTGCTTCAGGTACGGGCTGCCCTCGGCCTTGAGCGCGTCGGCGATCTGGGACAGCTTGTACTTGCGGATCGTGTAGTGGCCCTCGGAGTTGTTCCGGCCGGTCACGAACGCCCAGCCGCGGGCGATCGCGATGCCGCTGGCGTGCGTCTCGGCGATCTCGACGTCGCCGACGGTCTTGCCGGAGGCCGGGTCGACGCCGTAGATCTTGGCGTTCGACCCGTCGGGGCCGTAGGCGGTGATCAGCAGCAGGCCGTGGCCCGCGCCGTCCCAGTCGTTCCACGCGGCCAGGCCCTGCGGCGTGTGCTCGGGGATGCCCGGGATGGCCGGGCCCGCGCTGAACTTCTCGTCGTAGGTGTAGCCCGCCGAGGGCCCGCCGTAGAACGACGCGTCCTCGCCGCTGGAATCGGAATTGCAGGTGATGGCCGCGCTCTCGGCGGCCGACCCGGTCACCGGGACCCCCAGCAGCAGCGCTCCGCTGACCGCGGCCACGGCGCTCTTGCGAACCAGCGCTCTCATCGCTTCCTCCCTCGGTGGTGTTCCACGCGTACGTCCCTCGGACGCACCGGAACCGCTCCGGTTCCCTCCGCTTCGAACACCACCGGGGGAGAAACCGCGTCACGGCAGGGGATGTGTCCTGTCGTGGGCGATTTGCGCGTCCTGGCGGGCGGATTCGGCCCCGGTCGCGATGGGGGCGGTGAGCCACTGCCGGGGAATGCCGAAGGCCTCGACGAGATCGACCGCGTGCGGGCGCAGTTCGCCGCAGAGGGTGTTGACGGCCTGGGTGATGGACTTGGCGCGACGGGCGCTGATCCGCTCGTGCTCCAGGAACCAGGCCTTGTCCTCCTCGATGATGGTCAGCGCGTAGAGATCGCAGACCTTGTCGAGCAGTGCGGCGTTGCGCGGGTCGGCGCAGCGGTCGACGGCGGCGACGAACGACTCCAGCACCAGCCGGTCGATGTGCACCCGGGCGGCCCGCAGCACGTGGTCCTGCGCGTCGTTGAACACCTCGAAGGCGTTGTCCTTGTTGGCCTTCCGCAGCCTGCGGCCCAGCCCGTCGAGGACGTGCTCCTCGCGGTCCTCGAAGGCCTTGAGCTGCCAGCCGCGGTCGAGGATGTCGTCCTTGTTCGACGCGTCGATGATGCGCTGCACGATGGAGTGCGCCGCGGAGCGCTCGATGACCGCGCCCACGAACTGGTCGGCGACGAACTTCGCCAGGCCCAGCGTGCCGATCCCGTCGAACTGGTCCTTGTAGTTGGTCAGCAGGCCCTTGGCGACCAGCTGCAGCAGGACCGTGTTGTCGCCCTCGAACGTGGTGAACACGTCGGTGTCGGCCTTCAGGCCCGCGAGCTGGTTCTCGGTGAGGTACCCGGCGCCGCCGCAGGCCTCGCGGCAGGTCTGGATGGTGTGCGTCGCGTGCCAGGTGGTGACCGCCTTGAGCCCGGCGGCGCGGGACTCCAGCTCGCGCTGGGCGCGCTCGTCACCGGTGCGCTGCACCTCGTCGAGGGCCTGCACCAGCTCCTCCTGGGCGAAGTGCAGGGCGAACGACTTCGCCAGCGCCGGGAGGAGTTTCCGCTGGTGCGCCAGGTAGTCGAGGACGACGACCTCCTGGTCGGAGCCCGGGCGGTCGAACTGGCGGCGCGCGTCGGCGTAGCGCAGCGCGATCTCCAGCGCCAGCTTGGCCGCCGAGCCCGAGGTGCCCGCCACCGAGATCCGGCCGCGGATGAGCGTGCCGAGCATGGTGAAGAAGCGCTTGCCCTCGCTGTCGATCGGGCTCGTGTAGGTGCCGTCCTCGGCGACGTCGCCGTAGCGGTTGAGCAGGTTCTCGCGCGGCACCCGCACCTGGTCGAAGTAGAGGCGGCCGTTGTCGACGCCGTTGAGCCCGGCCTTGCGGCCGCAGTCCTCGATCCGCACGCCTTCGCGCGGGTTGCCCGCCTCGTCCCGGATCGGCACCAGCAGCGCGTGCACGCCGTGGCTCTTGCCCGCGGTGATGAGCTGGGCGAACACCACGGCCATCCGGCCGTCGCGGGCGGCGTTGCCGATGTACTCCTTGCGCGCCGCCTCGTGCGGGGTGTGGACGACGAACTCCTGCGTCGCCGGGTCGTAGGTGGCGGTGGTGCGCAGCCGCTGCACGTCGGAGCCGTGCCCGGTCTCGGTCATCGCGAAGCAGCCGGGGAGCTCGGCGCTCATGATGTCGCGCAGGTAGCGCTCGTGGTGCCGCTCGGTGCCCAGGGCGACGACCGCGCCGCCGAACAGGCCCCACTGCACGCCGGACTTGACCATCAGCGACAGGTTCCCGGCCAGCAGCTCCAGCGAGACCACCGATCCGCCCTGGTCACCGCCGCCGCCCTGGGCGACGGGGAAGCCGAGCTCGGGCACGCCGGACTTGGCCAGCAGCCGCAGCTGCTCCAGCGTCCGCGCCCGGTGGCTCTCGGTGTCGAGGTGGTCGGCGTTGGACAGGTCGTTCTCGCGCAGCGACGCGCGGACCTTCTCGCGCACCGACGCCCACCGACCGTCCAGCAGCGTCCGCAGCTCAGCGGCGTCGAACGCGGGCCCGTCCCCGGACCCCGCCCCGGCGGACCTGTCAGCGGGCTCGGTGTCAGCGGACCTCGCGTCAGCGGGCTTGGTCATCTCGCGGCCTCCAGCTTCTCCGTCCGACGCCGCCCACCGTAGTTACCGACGGGTAACCCCGCCATGCGACGAAACTCACCACGCAGCGTAATACCGGACACCCACCCCCAACCCCGCACACGCCCGAACCCCGCGGAACCTCGGGTCAAATACCGCAGGTTTTGACCGGTCGAATCCTGCGGTTTTTGACCGGTCGAATACCGCAGGATTTGACCCGAGGTGCGAACCGTCGGGGTCCGGAACGTCGAAAACCCCGGTTTTCGCGGGGACGAAAACCGGGGTTTTTGACGTGCGGAGGGTGAGCGAGGGTCAGGCGACGATGTTGACCAGGCGGTTGGGGACGACGATGACCTTGCGGGGGTCCTTGCCGTCCAGCGCCGCGACGATCTTGTCGTCGGCCAGGGCCGCGGACTTCACCGCGTCCTGATCGGCGGAGGCCGGGACCTGGACGCGGGAGCGGACCTTGCCGTTGACCTGGATCGGGTACTCGATCGAGTCCTCCACCAGGTACTGCTCGTCGGCGACCGGGAACGGGCCGTGCGCCAGGCTCTCGGCGTGGCCCAGGCGGGTCCACAGCTCCTCCGCCAGGTGCGGCGTCAGCGGCGCCACCATCAGCACCAGCGGCTCCACCACCGAGCGCGGGGTGCCCGCGGCCGAGGCGTAGGTCTTGGTGATCCGGTTGTTGAACTCGATCAGCTTCGCCACCGCGGTGTTGAACCGCAGCTCGGCGAAGTCCTCCCGGACGCCCGCGATCGTCTTGTGCAGGGCGCGCAGCATCTCGGTGTCCGGTTCCTCGTCGGTCACCCGCAGCTCACCCGTCGTCTCGTCGACGACGTTGCGCCACAGCCGCTGCAGGAACCGGTGCGAGCCGACGACGTCCTTGGTCACCCACGGGCGCGAGGCCTCCAGCGGGCCCATCGACATCTCGTACAGCCGCAGCGTGTCCACGCCGTAGGCGTCGGCCATCTCGTCCGGCGACACCGAGTTCTTCAGGCTCTTGCCCATCTTCCCGTACTCGCGGGAGACCTCTTCGCCCTGGTAGAAGAACTTCCCGTCCTTCTCCTCGACCTCCTCGGCCGGGACGTAGACGCCGCGCGCGTCGGTGAAGGCGTAGGCCTGGATGTAGCCCTGGTTGTACAGCCGCCGGTACGGCTCCTCCGAGGACACGTAGCCCAGGTCGAACAGGATCTTGTGCCAGAACCGCGAGTACAGCAGGTGCAGCACGGCGTGCTCGACGCCGCCGACGTAGAGGTCCACGCCGCCCGGGTCGTTGCCGCCGTGCTTCTGCGGGTTCTTGCCCATCCAGTACTGCTCGTTGGCCGGGTCGACGAACCGCTCGGAGTTGTCCGGGTCGATGTAGCGCAGCTGGTACCAGCAGGAACCCGCCCACTGCGGCATGACGTTGGTGTCGCGCTCGTAGTGCTTGAGCCCGTCGCCCAGGTCCAGCTCGACGTTGCGCCACGCCTCGGCCTTGGCCAGCGGCGGCTCCGGGCGCGAGTCGGCGTCCTCCGGGTCGAAGGTGCGCGGCGAGTAGTCCTCCACCTCCGGCAGCTCGACCGGCAGCTGGTCCTCCGGCACGCCGCGCGGCACGCCGTCGTCGCCGTAGACGATCGGGAACGGCTCGCCCCAGTAGCGCTGGCGGGCGAACAGCCAGTCGCGCAGCTTGTACTGGACCGTGCCGCGGCCGTGGCCGTGCTCCTCCAGCCAGGCGATCACGGTCTTCTTGGCGTCGGCGATGTCCAGGCCGTTCAGGCTCAGGCCGGTGGACTCCGACGCGGAGTTGATGGCCGGTCCGTCGCCGGTGTAGGCCTCGCCGTCGAACCCGTCGGCCGGCTGCACGGTCCGGATGATCGGCAGCCCCAGGGCCGTGGCGAAGTCCCAGTCGCGCTGGTCCTGGCCGGGGACGGCCATGATCGCGCCGGTGCCGTAGCCCATCAGCACGTAGTCGGCGATGAAGACCGGGATCTGCGCGCCGTTGACCGGGTTGGCCGCGTAGGCGCCGGTGAAGACGCCGGTCTTCTCCTTGTTCTCCTGCCGGTCCAGGTCGGACTTCATCGAGGCGGCGCGCCGGTAGTCGGCCACCGCGTCCGCCGGGGTGGCCGCGCCGCCGGTCCAGCGCTCGTCCGCGCCGTCCGGCCAGGCGTCCGCGACCAGCTCGTCGACCAGCGGGTGTTCCGGCGCCAGGACCATGTAGGTCGCGCCGAACAGGGTGTCCGGACGGGTCGTGAAGACCTCGACGGACCGGCCGGAGTCGCCGACCGGGAACACCACGTTGGCGCCCTGCGAGCGGCCGATCCAGTTCCGCTGCATCGTCTTGACCTTGTCCGGCCAGTCCAGCCGGTCCAGGTCGTCGACCAGGCGGTCCGCGTAGGCGGTGATCCGCATCATCCACTGCTTCAGGTTGCGGCGGAACACCGGGAAGTTGCCGCGCTCGGTCAGCCCGTCCGCGGTCACCTCCTCGTTGGCCACCACGGTGCCCAGGCCCGGCGCCCAGTTGACCGGCGCCTCGGACAGGTAGGCCAGCCGGTACGGGTCGACGACGTCGCGCCGCTCGGCCTCGGACAGCTCCGCCCACGGGCGGCCGTCCGGGGTGGCGCGCTCACCGGAGGCGAACTCGGCCTCCAGCTCGCTGATCCGCCGCGCGCGGCCCCGGCCGCCGTCGGCGTCCGGGTCGTACCAGGCGTTGAAGATCTGCAGGAAGATCCACTGGGTCCACCGGTAGAACTCGATGTCGGTGGTGGCGATGCGGCGGCGCTCGTCGTGCCCCAGGCCCAGCCGGCGGATCTGGCCCAGGAAGCGCTCGATGTTGGCCTCGGTCGTGGTGCGCGGGTGGGTGCCCGTCTGCACCGCGTACTGCTCGGCGGGCAGGCCGAACGAGTCGAAGCCCATCGTGTGCAGCACGTTGCGGCCCAGCATCCGGTGGTAGCGGGCGTAGACGTCGCTGCCGATGTAGCCCAGCGGGTGCCCGACGTGCAGACCGGAACCGGACGGGTACGGGAACATGTCCTGGACGAACAGCTTGTCCTCGGGCACCTCGCCGTCGGCCAGCGGGCCCGCGGGGTTCGGCGCGTGGAACGTGCCGCGCTCGGTCCACTCCCGCTGCCAGCGCTGCTCGATCTCGGTCGCGGTGCCCGCCGTGTAGCGGTGCGCCGGCACCTCTTCGGTCGAAGTGGCCTCGTTGGGCTGGCCAGTCATGTCGTTTGCGTCCTTCCCTGCTCCGCCGGAACGCGCGCGTTCGTGCGCCCTAGTGTGCCGCCCCCGAAAAACGGAAAACCCCCCAGCCCTGGTCGGGCATGAGGGGTCGCCGCGCTGAACCGTCTCATCGGTTCAACGCGGCCTCGCAAGAAGCAGCCGCGCGCTCATGGCTCCAGAGTAGCGGACCAGGCAAAACGGTTTCCGCTCGGCGTGTGGGACAGCGCACCCGGAGCCGATGTCCGGCGGATCTCCGCCGGGCGGAGGTTTAGGCTGCGGGGGTGCTCGCTGTTCAGGTGATCCTTTGCGCGGTTCTGATCCTCGGCGGAGCGGCCCTGGTGCTGCTCGGGTTCCGGGGCCTCCGGGGTTCGCTGCCCCTCAACACCTACGTCGGCGTACGGACTCCCGCCGCGATGCGCAGCGAGGAGGCCTTCGAGCTCGCCAACCGGGCGGCCGGTCCGGCGATGCTGGCCGGCGGCGCGATCGCCGTGCTGGCCGGGGTGTCGCTGCCCGCGCTGGTGAGCGGCTTCAGCGTCGGGATGGTCGCGGTGCTCGGCCTGGTCGGCGCCTTCGCGCTGATGACCGTCGGCGGGGTTGTGGGCAACCGGGCCGCGGAGACCGTCCCGGCTCCCGCTCCGGCCGCCGGCTGTGGAGGGTGCGCGGGCGGCTGCTGCGGCGGCTGACCAGTGAGAACGCACTTCTCCCCACGTTCTCCACAGGAAGTTGTCCACAGGCTGTGGAGAACTAGTTCAGCTTCACGTCTCCGGGGTGGGTGGCGAGGTACGCCAGCGGCGGGCCCTGCCTGCGGAGCACCCGGGACCACAGCTCGGTGTCGGGGTCGGCGATGACGTCGTCGGGCAGCGCCGGGACGACCAGCCAGTCGCCGCGCTCGATCTCCCCGGCCAGCTGGCCCGCGTCCCAGCCCGAGTAGCCGGCGAAGAACCGCAGTCCGCGCGTGCGGGGCGCCAGCGCCTCCGGGTCGCCGTCCAGGTCGACCATCCCCACGGGCCCGCGCACGCCGACCACTCCGTCGATCGCCCCGACGTCCTCACCGGCGCGCAGGGTCGCCAGGCAGATCGCCGTGCGCTGCTCGACCGGTCCGCCGACGAACAGCGACTGGGGGAGCGTCGCGTGGTCGCCCCACTTCGGGAGCACGTCGTGCACGGCGACCTCGCTGGGCCGGTTGAGCACGACCCCGAGGGTGCCCTCCGAGCGGTGGTGGATGACGTAGACGACGGTTCGCCGGAAGTTCTTGTCCATCAGCTGCGGAGCGGCGACCAGCAGGGTGCCCGGCTCCACCTCGGCGTCTGATCCTTTGGCGTCCGATCCCACCTCCGCATGATCTCACCGGATCGGCGGGGACGGTCCCTTCCTCGCGCAACAAGATGGGCGGAAAACCGGAAACCGATACGAACGAGTGCTGACCAGTGAGCGGTAATGCTCACTGGTCAGCACTCAGTAGTAATAGTGCACCGGCTGCAGGTCACTGACCTGCGGTTTCAATGCCCTGCTCGCGGGCCCAGCGGTGCAGCTCGGCGATCGCTTCCTCCCGCGACATCGGTCCGCGGTCCAGCCGGAGCTCCTTGAGGTGCTTCCACGCCTTGCCCACCACCGGACCCGGATCGACGCCGAGCAGCTGCATGATCTCGTTGCCGTCGAGGTCCGGGCGGACCTTCGCCAGGTCCTCCTCGGCCGCGATCCGGTCGATCCGCTCCTCGAGATCGTCGTAGGCGCGCTGCAGCGCGTTGGCCTTGCGCTTGTTGCGGGTCGTGCAGTCGGCGCGCACCAGCTTGTGCAGGCGGGGCAGCAGCGGGCCCGCGTCGTTGACGTAGCGGCGCACCGCCGAGTCCGTCCACTGCCCGTCGCTGTAGCCGTGGAACCGCAGGTGCAGGAACACCAGGTCCGAGACCTGGTTGATGACGTCCTTGGGGTAGCGCAGCGCGCGCAGCCGCTTGCGGGTCATCTTCGCCCCGACCACCTCGTGGTGGTGGAAGCTCACCCCGCCGCCCGACTCGAAGCGCCGGGTCGCCGGCTTGCCGATGTCGTGCAGCAGCGCCGCCAGCCGCAGCACCAGGTCCGGCTCGCCGTCCGGGTCGGCCGCCCGCTCCAGGTCGATGGCCTGGTCCAGCACGGTCAGCGAGTGGCTGTAGACGTCCTTGTGCTGGTGGTGCTCGTCGATCTCCAGCTTCATCGCCGGCACCTCGGGCAGCACGTGCTCGGCCAGCCCCGAGCTCACCAGCAGCTCCACCCCGCGCCGCGGGAACTCGCCGCACAACAGCTTCGACAGCTCCACCTGCACGCGCTCCGGGGTGATCCGGGCGATCTCGCCGGACATCGCGGTCATCGCCTCGACGACCCGCTCGCTGGGGGTGAAGCCCAGCTGGGCGACGAAGCGGGCCGCGCGCAGCATCCGCAGCGGGTCGTCGGCGAAGGAGTCCTCCGGCGCGGCCGGGGTGTCCAGCCGCCGCTCGACCAGGTCGGACATCCCGCCGTGCAGGTCGACGAAGGTGCGCGCGGGCAGCTCGATGGCCATCGCGTTGACCGTGAAGTCGCGGCGCACCAGGTCCCCGGAGATGGAGTCGCCGAAGGCCACCTCGGGGTTGCGGCCGACGCGGTCGTAGCTGTCGGCGCGGAAGGTGGTGATCTCCACCGTCGTGCCTCGGCGGAAGGCGCCGAGCGTGCCGAACTGGATGCCGGTGTCCCAGATCGTCTCCGCCCAGCCGGTCAGCAGCTCGCGGACCTGCTCCGGGCGGGCGTCGGTGGTGAAGTCCAGATCCGTGCCCAGGCGCCCCAGCAGGGCGTCCCGCACGCTGCCGCCCACCAGGTAGAGCCGGTGACCGGCGGCGGCGAAGCGCTCGCCCAGCTCCTCGGCGACCGGCGCGACCTTGATCAGCTCGACGACGGCGTTGCGCTGGGCATCGAGCTCGGAGGAGGCCTGAGGAATGCCGGGTTGCTGCTTGGTGGACACGATTCACCAGGGTATCGGCCGCGTGAGACCACCCACGACGCGCGCCCGAGGTTCCACCGCCCGGGGCCCGTGCGAGCCGACCGCGCCCTCCCGCGAAGCACTACCATCGGGGCCATGCCCCCGTCGCCCGGCCGCTCCGGCGGTTCCCAGCCGGGGCGTCGGAACCGGCGCCGGCGGCGTCGGCTGCGGACGGTCGACGAGACCTCGGCCGGAGGGCTGGTGATCGACGGCGATCACCGGCTGGCTGCGATCATCGGGAGGTTGGATCGCAGGGGGCGACTGCTGTGGTCGTTGCCGAAGGGACACATCGAGCCTGGTGAGACGCCGGAGCAGACCGCGGTGCGGGAGGTCGCCGAGGAGACCGGCATCATCGGCCGCGTGGTGATCGCGATCGGCACCATCGATTACTGGTTCGCCGCCGGGAACCGGCGGATCCACAAGACCGTGCACCACTACCTGCTGGACGCGGTGGGCGGAGAGCTGTCCGACGAGGACGTGGAGGTCACCGAGGTGGCATGGGTGCCGCTCGGTGAGCTGGACGAGGTGTTGGCCTACGCCGACGAACGCCGACTCGTGCGCCGGGCCCTGAGCCTGCGCGACGGCGGTGAGCGCGACGGCGGCGCGGACGGTCGCGCGGGAGGCGAACGCCTCGGGGCACGACCGACGAGAGGGAGCGGGACGGAGCAGACGTGAGGTTTCTGCTGGCCGCGCTGTGCGCGGTGCTGTTGTTCGCGATGCTGCCGGTCACCGGGGCGACCGCGCAGAGCGGCAACGCAGCCGACTTCGACGTGACCAAGGTCACGCCATCGGTGGTGGGCGGCGGATCACCGGGCGAGGTCGTCGTCAGCGGCACGCTGACCAACCGCGGCGGTCGCGCGCTCAACGGGATCCAGGCCCGCGTCGAACGCGGCACCCCGCCCACCAGCGAACCCGCGGTGCAGCGCGCCATCCGCGAGGGCTCCGACGGCATCACCCAGCCCGCCTCCGCGCCGCTCGCCGACCGGCTCGAACCCGGCCAGTCCCTGCCCGTGCAGATCCGCGTCCCGCTGACCGGCGCGAACTCGCTGCAGCTCAGCCAGCCCGGCGTCTACCCGCTGCTGGTCAACGTCCAGGCGGGCGGCAGCCGGATCGCCGAGGCCCAGTTCCTGCTGCCGGTCACCGCGCTGCCCGGCCAGCCGCCGATGCGCCCCGCGCAGGCCACCCCGACGAGCCTGATCGTGCCGATCGTCGACACCCCGCGCCTGGAGCGCGAGGCGCTGCCCGGCGGCCGCGCGGTGCTCGTCGACGACCAGCTCTCCACCTCGCTCGCCCCCGGCGGGCGGCTCTACGACCTCGTGCAGGCCATCAGCGACAGCGCCCCGGCCGGGTCCTCGCTGGGCAACGCGCTGTGCTTCGCCATCGACCCGGACCTGCTCATCACCGCCAAGGCCATGCAGGGCGGCTACCAGGTGCGCCAGCCCAACGGCACCCTCGTCGAGGGCATCGGCCGCTCCGCCGCCGACCTGTGGCTGACCAAGCTCCGCCAGGCCACCACCGGCCGCTGCGTCATCCCGCTGCCCTACGCCGACGCCGACGTCGTCGCGCTCGGCCGCGCCGGGCTGTCCGACCTGGTCAACGGCGCGATGGACGGTTCCCAGCTGCTCAGCGCCCCGGACGGGCTCGGCGTCGACCCGCGCGACGTGCTGTGGCCGATCGAGGGCGCGATCGCCGACCCGAAGGCCGGCGACCTGCCGTCGACGATGCTGCTCGACACCCGCGCGGTGAACATCCCGGCCGGCTCGCTGACCCCGGTCAAGCTGCGCGGCAGCAACACCACCGCCATCCCGATCGACCCGCTGATGGCCTCCGCGCTCGACCCGAACCGCGACACCCAGCAGGAGGTCACCCAGCCCTCGCCGCCCGGCGGCGGGTCGCTGACCTCGCAGAACGCGCTCGGCGCGCTGGCGTTCCGGGCCACCGGCGGCTACGTCCCGAACGCGACCTCGGTGCTGGTGCCGCCGCGCCGCTGGAACATGCGGGCCGACGACCTGCGCGGCCTGCTCACCGGGCTGTCCAAGCTCGACGCCGACGGGCTGATCCGGCTCACCGCGCTGCCCGAGCCGAACCCGGCGACTCTCGCCGAGGCCGACCTGACCTACCCGGTGCAGGCGGGCGGCTCGGAGATCCCGCGCGAGGTGATCGACCACCTCGCCGCGCATAACTTCAAGGTCGGCGACCTGGCCCGCTCCTCGGAGTCGGACCGCGCCCAGACCGTCGAGCCCGGCCGGGTCACGACGCCGCTGCGCAACGGCCTGCTGCACGGCGTCTCCAGCGCCTGGCGCGGCAACGCCGGCGCGGCCGACGACTGGGTGCGCCGCGCCACCGGGCCGATCCACGACATGCTCGGCAAGGTCCGCATCGAGGAGTACCCGGGCACCACCAACCGGCTGTCCTCGGACAGCCCGATCCCGGTCACCGTGGTCAACGACCTGCCGTTCACCGTCGGCATCCGGTTCAAGATCCCGAACGTGCCGGGAGTCGAGGTGCAGCACGACTTCGGCGGCGGCCTGGCCACCGTGCCCGCGAACGGGCGGCGCCAGTTCATGCTGGAGGCCTCCGCGAAGCGCGCGGGCCGCTTCATGGTCGACATCAGCGTCACCGCGGGCTCCGGCACGCCGCTGGGCACCACCAAGCGGCTGCCGATGGAGTCCACCGAGTACGGCCCGATGATCCCGTGGCTGACCGGCATCGCCGGTGCCGTGCTGGTGCTGCTGTCGGTGCGCCGCATCCTGAACAAGGCCAAGGCCCGCCGGGAACGCAAAGCCGCAGCTCAGCAGGCGGCCGACGCGGCCCAGACGCAGCCGCTCGCGCACACCGCCACCGGCGCTCCCGCCGCGCAGCGGCCCACCACCGAAGGCGACCGCGACCGGGGCTGAGATCCTGGTGCGCACGTCCCGGAACGCCGGGCGGCGCAGGCGCGGGTAAGGATTGAGGTAGTGAACCGACAGGATCCCAGGCTGTCCGGCGGGCAGCCCGACAGCCCGACGATGCCCATGAACCGCGACCCGCGGCAGGGACGGCCGGGCGGCCACCCCCGGCAGGGCTGGCACGTCGCCGAGACGCAGCCGATCGCGGCGATCCCCGCCGAACCGGGCCCGGATCAGGCCTTCGAGCAGGCGCAGACCGAGGTCATCCGGCCGGTCTCACCGGGCAAGCCGTCGCTGCTCAAGGCCAGCGGATCGATGGCGATCGCGACGCTGATCAGCCGGATCACCGGCTTCTTCTGGAAGCTGCTGCTGGCCTTCGCGGTCGGCTTCGGCGTCGTCAACGACTCGTTCAACGTCTCCAACACGCTGCCCAACAGCATCTTCGAGCTGCTCATCGGCGGCGTGCTGACCAGCGTCGTGGTGCCGGTGCTGGTGCGCTCGCAGAAGGCCGACGCCGACGGCGGGCAGCGGTTCGTGCAGCAGATGATGACGCTGGCCGTGGTCGTGCTGGGCATCGGCACGCTCATCGCCGTCATCGCCGCCCCGCTGCTGACCTGGATCTTCGTCACCGCGTCGGACACCTCGAACACCGAGCTCGTCAACGTCCTGGCCTACCTGCTGCTGCCGCAGATCTTCTTCTACGGCCTGTCCGCGCTGGCCGGCGCGATCCTGCAGTCCAAGCAGATCTTCAGCCCGCCGGCCTGGGCGCCGGTGGTCAACAACCTGGTCGTGATCGTCACGATCGGCGTGTACATGCTGCTGCCGGGGGAGATGTCGCTCAACCCCGTCACCATGACCGACGCGCACGTGCTGGTGCTCGGCATCGGCGTCACGCTCGGCGTGGTCAGCCAGGCCGCGATCCAGATCCCGGCGCTGCGCTCGACCGGCTTCACCTTCCGCTGGCGCTGGGGCTGGGACTCCCGGCTGTCGGAGTTCGGCGGCCTGGCGCTGTGGATGCTGGCCTACGTCGCGGTCAGCCAGATCGGTCTGGTCGCGCTGAGCCGGGTCGCCTTCACCGGCGACGCGGGCGGCTGGTCGACCTACAACTACGTCTGGATGCTGCTGCAGCTCCCGTACGGCGTCATCGGGTTCTCGATCATGACCGCGATCCTGCCGCGCATGTCGGCGGCCGCCGCCGACGAGGACTACGCGAAGGTGATCGACGACCTGTCGCTGGGCAACCGGCTGTCGACGGTGACGCTGATGCCGGTCAGCGCGGTGATGACCGCGCTCGGCGTGCCGCTGGCGCTGTCCCTGTTCGCGCTCCGCGGCGAGACCGGGTCGGCCACGACGCTCGGTGTGGCGCTGGCGATTTCGGCCTTCGGCGTGCTGCCGTACGCGCTGACGATGATGCAGATGCGGACGTTCAACGCGCTCAACGACGCCCGCACGCCGACGCTGATCATGGTCGTGATGACCGTGGCGAAGGTGCTGCTGGCGGTCCTGGTGGCCGCGATCCTGCCGTCCGATCAGATCGTGTTCGGTCTGACCTTTGTCAACTCCTTCACGTTCATCGTCGGCTGGCTGGTCGGCGAGGCCTGGCTGCGGCACCGGCTCGGACCGCTCGGCAGCAGGCGATTTCTCGCCACGGCGGGCAAATCGCTGATCGCCTCGGTGATCGGCGGACTCGCCGCGTGGGGTGTCGCCGTCGGCATCGACGCGCTGGTCCCGGGCGCGGCGGGGGCCGGAACCGGGTGGTTGCAGCTGCTGATCGGCAGCGTCATCGGGTTCGCGGTGATCTTCGGGTTGATGTCCATGCTTCGAGTGGCGGAACTTCAACCGGCGATCGGGCGCCTCACCGGTTTGCTACGTCGTCGCTGACTTTCGCGTCACGTACCCTCGTCTACGAAGTCTCCTTCCGTGAGGGCAACCCGTAGGCGGACCGGGAGGAGCGGGAGAGGGAAGGTGACCAGCAAACCCACCGAGCGGATCGCGGCGGACAGCGACGACGAACCGGGAGCCGACGCCCCGGAGCAGCTCACACCGGGCCGGGTCTTGGACCACGGCCGGTACCGGCTGCTCTCCCAAGTCGGTTCCGATGATCGCTGCAACGCCGAACTGTGGCGTGCCAAGGACGGAGTCCTGGGCCGCGACGTCGCGCTGACGATCCTGGTCGGGGATCGCGCGGACGCCGAGGCCGCCACCAACGCGCGACGCACCCTGGAACGCGCGATGCACGCCAGCACCTTCAACCACGTCGGCGTCGCGCGGGTGCTCGACGTCGTCACCTCGTCCGCAGGCGATCCGCCCGGGGTCCTCGGTCTGGTCATCGCCGAGTGGACGCACGGCACCGATCTGCTGGACCTGGTCGCCGAGGGCCCGCTGCCGCCGGGGACCGCTGCCCGGCTGATGCAGCCGCTGGCCGCGGCGGTCGAGGCGGCGCACCACGCCGGTCTCGTGCTGGGCGCCGATCACCCGCAGCGCATCCGGGTCACGCCGGAAGGCGAAGTGCGGATGGCGTTCCCGGGACCGCTCGCGCACGCCACCTCCAGCGACGACGTGCGCGGCCTCGGCGCCGCGCTCTACCTGCTGCTGACCGGACGCTGGGCGCTGGGCGACGCCCCCGAGGGGCTGCCCGCGGCACCGACCGGACCGGACGGGAACCTCGTCGCGCCGCGCACGCTGCGCCCGACCGTGCCGATGGAGCTGTCCACCGTCGCGGTTCGCGCGCTGGGCAACCCGGACTCGACCGGCACCACCGGCGGCGTCCGCACCGGCGCGGCCGTGCTGCGGGTGCTGGAGCAGTACGCGACCTACGAGCCGACGAACACGCTGTCCAACGGCACCCCGCCCGCCGAGTCCAACGAGGTGTGGCGGCGCGAGGACCCGAAGCCGGACAAGACCCGGAACAAGAAGCTCGCGGTCAGCGTCGGCGTGCTCGCGGTCGCGACGATCCTGGTGATCGGCTGGATCGCGGTCGGCGTGATCGGCATCTTCACCGAGTCGAACCAGTCCAGCGGCACCGGCACGGTGATCAGCGGCAACAACCCGGGAACCGCCGCCCAGCAACCGTCGCCGCAGGCGGCGCCGGTGAAGATCGCGAGCGGCGAGTCGTTCACCGCCCAGGGCCAGCCGGACGCGCCGGCGCGGATCAACAACCTCTTCGACGGCGACCCGAGCACCTACTGGTCGACCTTCGGCTACTACCAGCAGCTGGGTCCCGGCGGCATCAACACCGCCACCGGTGCCGTGCTGACCCTGGAGCGCCCGGCGGTGCTGCAGCAGATCGTCATCAACTCGCCGAGCGCCGGTTCCAAGGTGGAGATCCGCCAGGTCGACGGCTCGCCGAGCATGGACTCGAAGCTGTTGGGCAGTGCGACCCTCAACTCCGGGGACACGCCGATCAAGCTGGAGGCGGTGGCGCCGAGCAGCAAGATCATGGTGGTGCTCACCCAGCTCTCGCAGGAGGGCGGCGAGTTCAGCTCCAAGATCAACGAGATCACGGTGTCCGGCAGCGCGGCCTGACGGCGACAACGACGAAGCGGATGTGATCGAAGTCACGATCACATCCGCTTTTTCCTGGGCACGCAGCGGAATTCGGTCACATTTCCGCACGCCGCCCTAGCGGCGTCTCACGGTCAGTATTGTCTTGAGCCGTGTCTGTCCCTGTCCCTTCCGACGCCGAGCTGATCGCGGCGCACACAAGCGGGGATCCGCATGCGTTCTCCGAGCTCTTCCGCCGACATCGAGATCGGCTGTGGGCCGTGGCGCTGCGGACCACGCGCGACCCCGACGAGGCGGCGGACGCGCTGCAGGACGCGATGATCTCGGCCTTCCGCAACGCCGCGTCGTTCCGCGCCGAATCGCAGGTCACCACGTGGCTGCACCGGATCGTCGTGAACGCCTGCCTGGACCGGATCCGCCGCCGCCAGGCGCGCCCCACGGTCCCGCTGCCGGAAACCGGCCCCGAACCGGCGGTCCCGCGCGACGCGATCGCCGATCAGGACACCAGAATGGCCGTGCAGGACGCGCTGGCCCAACTCCCGGAGGACCAGCGCTCCGCGATCGTCCTGGTCGATGTGGAGGGGTATTCGGTGGCCGAAACCGCCGCGATGCTCGGGGTCGCCGACGGCACCGTCAAGAGCCGGTGCGCGCGCGGCCGAGCCAGGCTCGCGAAACTTCTGGGGCACCTGCGGAACCCAAGTGCAGATGCGAACGTCCCAGATGACGCGATGGCAATGCGTCGACGGGAGGGACGATGAGCGGGGAGAGCCGGCGCGCGGGGGCGCCGCAGGGGCCACCTTGGTCCCTGGACCTGCTGGCCGATCTGCACGCGGGAGTGCTGGACGGCCCGACCGCCGACGAATTGCGCCGCCAGGTCGAGGCCGACCCGGAGGCTCGGGAGATCATGGCCGCGCTGGACGCCACCAGCGCCGACCTCGCCGACCTGCCGCCGCTGACCATCCCGGACGACGTCTCGGCGAGCATCGAAGCGGCGCTGCAGGCCGAGGTCCGCGCCCGGAGCGGTGAGGAGGACCCGACCCGCCCGGTGCCAACGATGTCGACCGCTGCGACCAGCGGCCCTGCAGGCAGCGGTGGTCAGGTCGTCGACTTCGCCGCGGCCAAGGCACGTCGCCGCCGCCGGATGACGCTCGGCGCCGGGCTCGTGGGCGTCGCCGCGGCCGCAGCGGCGGTGATCTTCGCGGTCCTGCCGGGCACCGGCGGCGACAGCAACACCGCGCAGCCGCAGGCCCCGTCGCCGCAGCAGGGCAGCCAGGGCGGGCCGCTGGCCCTCGCCGGTGACCAGGTGCACCTCGACGGACAGCAGTTCTCGCAGGTCATGTCCTCGGACCAGTACGTGTCCACGCTCGCCGACCCGCAGCAGCTGATCGGCTGCCTGCAGGCCAACGGCGTGCGCGGCGGCAAGCCGATGGGCGCCCGCGAGATCACCCTCAACGGCAAACCCGCCCAACTGCTGGTGCTGCCCGGCGGCGGGCTCGGCAAGTTCCGCCTCTTAGCGGTCGGCCCCGACTGCGGCAGCGGCAACCCGTCAACGATCTCCGACAGCACCTTCGGTGGTTAAGGGGATGGTGAGCGGTCGCCTTGCTCGGCGGTGCGGGTCGCTCCGCAGCTAGCGCCCGACGCCCGATTCCTCTCGCATCGTGGGAGGAATCGGGCGTGTTGTGCGCTGCAGCACCGGGTCCCGGAGATCGGGAACATCGCCGAATAGGATCGCGTTGATGCCAATACGGTCGCGCTCCTTGCGCGGCGCAGACGCGACGAGGGAAGGGGCACGGTGACCAGCGACGTCCGTAACGTGATCATCGTTGGTTCCGGTCCGGCCGGCTACACCGCTGCGGTGTACGCGGCCCGGGCAGAGCTGGAGCCGGTGATCTTCGAGGGAACCCAGTTCGGTGGCGCCTTGATGACCACCACCGAGGTGGAGAACTACCCGGGGTTCAAGGACGGGATCATGGGTCCCGACCTCATGGAGCAGATGCGCTCCCAGGCCGAGCGCTTCGGTGCCGAGCTGCGCACCGAGGACGTCGAGCGCGTCGACCTCGCCGGTGACGTCAAGACCGTCGTCGCCAACGGGGTCGAGTACAAGGCCCGCGCGGTCATCCTCGCGATGGGTGCCGCGGCGCGCTACCTCGGCGTCCCGGGCGAGGAGACGCTGCTCGGACGCGGCGTGTCGGCCTGCGCGACCTGCGACGGGTTCTTCTTCCGCGACCAGGACATCGCCGTGATCGGCGGCGGTGACTCGGCGATGGAGGAGGCCACCTTCCTGACGCGCTTCGCGAAGTCGGTGACGATCATCCACCGCCGCGAGGAGTTCCGCGCCTCCAAGATCATGCTGGAGCGCGCGCGGGCCAACGAGAAGATCAAGTGGCTGACCAACAAGGCCGTCGACGAGGTGCAGGGCGAGGGCAAGGTCGCCTCGCTGAAGCTGCGCGACACCGTCACCGACGAGACCTCCGAGCTGGCCGTGAGCGGCATGTTCGTGGCCATCGGCCACGACCCGCGCAGCGAGCTGGTGCGCGGCCAGGTCTCCCTCGACGACGAGGGCTACGTGCAGGTCCAGCAGCCCAGCACGCACACCGGCATCCCCGGCGTGTTCGCCTGCGGTGACCTGGTGGACCACACCTACCGGCAGGCCATCACCGCCGCCGGGTCCGGCTGCTCCGCCGCGATCGACGCCGAGCGCTGGCTCGCCGAGAACGAGACCCCGCAGGCCGAGATCGCCTCCGAACTGGTCGGCGGCGGCTACGGGGCCTGAGGCCCGCCACCCCCGACACCCAGACCACCCCACTTCTCAACACAAGGGAGATGAACATGGCCGGCAACACCGTGACCGTGGACGCCGATTCCTTCAAGAGCACCGTTCTCGACAGCGACAAGCCCGTGCTGGTCGACTTCTGGGCCACCTGGTGCGGCCCGTGCAAGATGGTCGCCCCGGTGCTGGAGGAGATCGCCGACGAGCACGCCGACAAGATCACCGTCGCGAAGCTCGACATCGACCAGAACCCCAGCATCTCCCGCGACTACCAGGTGATGTCGGTCCCGACCCTGCTGGTCTTCAAGGACGGCGCGCCGGTCAAGCAGATCGTCGGCGCCAAGCCGAAGGCCGCGCTGCTGTCGGACCTCGAGGACTACCTCTGATCGAAAACCTGTGATTTCGCTGTGAAATCAGCCTCGTTTCGGGGCAACCGAATAACGCGGACCCGCCGTCTTGTCGATAGGACAGTGACGGCGGGTTCGTGTTTTCGCCGCCGTGCGGGATCAATCGTGTACGGTCCGTTGTCGCACGTCCGACCCGGTGCTCGTAGGCCGCAGCGCCGGGGTGCGGCGCGCAAGGCACAATGACCCGACGGGTCCGCCGGCAGCGGGCCCGCTCCGCAAACGCAGAACATCGGGGCAACCCGATCATCCTCCGCGTCGGTGTCTCGCCGACGCCTGAATCGAGCGAGGAGTGCATGCAGCTGCTCCACCGCGGTGACGTCGGTCCGGCCGTTGCCGAGATCAAGAACACCCTTGCGTCGCTGGGACTGCTGCCGGCCAACGGTCGGCCGGGGCCCGCGATCTTCGACGAAGCGGTGGAACAAGCGGTACGCGGATTCCAGCAGCAGCGCGGACTGATCACCGACGGCGTCGTCGGGCCGGCCACCTACCGCGCGCTCACCGACGCCCGCTGGCGCCTCGGCGACCGCTCGCTGGCCTTCCTGGTGTCCAAGCCGGTCAGCGGCGACGACGTGTTCGCCCTGCAGGAGCGGCTGCTGGAGCTGGGCTACGACGCGGGACGCCCGGACGGCATCTTCAGCGCCGAGACGGAGCAGGCGCTGCGCAGCTTCCAGCGCGACTACGGGCTCACCCCGGACGGCATCTGCGGCCCCGGCACCCTGCGCGCCCTCAAGCAGCTCGCGCCCAAGGTCCGCGGCGGTCGGCCGGTGTTCCTGCGCGAGCAGGAGAAGGTCCGCCGCGCCGGTCCGCGGCTGCGCGGCAAGCGCATCGTGATCGACCCGGGCCACGGCGGTTCGGACCGCGGGGTCACCGTCGGCGACGTCTCCGAGGCCGACCTGACCTGGGACCTGGCCCGCCGGCTGGAGGGCCGGATGGTGGCCACCGGCATGGAAGCGCTGATCACGCGCGGGCCGAACGCCTGCCCGCCCGACGCCGACCGCGCCGCGTTCGCCAACGAGGCGGGCGCCGACATGTTCCTGTCGCTGCACCTGGACGCCAACCCGTCGCCGCTGGCCGACGGCGTGGCGAGCTTCCACTTCGGCACCGGCAACGGCACCACCTCGACGGTGGGGGAAGCGCTGGCCGGTTTCCTGCAGCGCGAGATCGTGGCCCGCACCGGCATGCGCGACTGCCGCTCGCACCCCAAGACCTGGGACGTCCTCCGGCTGACCCGCATGCCCGCGGTCCGGATGGAGCTCGGCTACCTGACCAACGAGGGCGACCGCAACCGGCTGCTCGACCCGTCGTTCCGCGACGTGGTGGCCGAGGGCCTGCTGGTCGCGGTCAAGCGCCTGTACCTGCTCGGCAAGGACGACCAGCCGACGGGCACGTTCACCTTCGACGACCTGCTGCGCCACGAGCTGGCGCGCGCTGAGGGCGCCTGAGAGCGTCTCAGGCGCCGCCGACGGCCGGTTCCGCGGTCTTGATGGTGACGGACGTCAGGAGGCGCTCCAGGGCCGCCTCGACGTCCTCCTTCCAGCTGATGGCGGTCCGCAGCTCCAGCCGCATCCGCGGCCACTTCGGGTGCTGGCGGACCGTCTTGAACCCCACCTGCTGCAGGAACCCCGCCGGGATCACGCAGCCCTCGGCCTCACCGGTCAGGTCGCCGAAGGCCTCGACCGCCTTCACCCCGCGCCGGGTCAGGTCCTTGGCGACGTTCTGCACCAGCACGCGGCCCAGGCCGCCGTCCTCGAACTCGGGCGTCACCTTCAGCGCCGTGAGCAGCACGGCATCGGCGCTCACCGGGGCGGTGGGGAAGGACGCGGCCCGCGGCACGGCGGCGGGCGGCGCGTAGATCGCGTACCCGGCGGGCACGCCGTCGACGTAGATGAGGCGACCGCAGGAGCCCCACTCCAGCAGCACGCTGGAGACCCAGGCCTCCTTCTCCAGCTCGGTCTCGCCGAACTCCTCCGCCTGCTCCCTGATGTGCGGCGCCAGCTCCCAGTAGACGCACCGGCGGCACTTCGGGGGCAGGTGGTCGAGGTTGTCCAGCGTGACGCCGACCACGCGTCGCGACACCTGACCTCCTGGCAAGCCGCACCAACCCGCGCTCGGTTCGGCGGGAGTACCGCCAGAATAGGCCGGTCACCTGCCCGACGGGAAGCACCGCTACTCACCCGGAACGCCTCGATGGGGTGAGATCCCTAACCACAACCGAATCAAGATCCACGGGCGGACGAGCGGCACCGGGACCAACCTGATGTTCCACGTGAAACGACGAAGCGGCCGCCGGGCGGCCCACCAGCGCCGACGAGAGGCCTGTTACACAGGCGATACCGCACGACGATAGGCCTTATAGAATCGCCCGAATCTTGGTGCGCCTAACCGAAACGGGAGCGCGATATGTCGGATCAAGGAAGCCAACCGGACCAGCCCGAGCAGTCGCTGGACAAGGCCGCCCGCAACCTGGACGCCTACCGAGCTCGCTACGCCGAGCGCACGGCCGGGATGACCGCCTCCGAGATCCGAGCTCTCTTCGCCGTCGCCAGCCGCCCCGAGGTGGTCTCGCTGGCGGGCGGCATGCCCAACCTCGCCGCCCTCCCGCTGGACTCGCTGGCCACCGAGGTGGCCCGGCTGGTGTCCGAGGACGGGCAGGTCGCGCTGCAGTACGGCTCCGCGCACGGCGTGCCGGAGCTGCGCGAGCAGATCTGCGAGGTGATGGCCCTGGAGGGGATCAGCGCCCACCCGGACGACGTGGTGGTGACCGCCGGTTCCCAGATGGGCCTGGACATGGTGACCCGCATCTTCTGCGACCCGGGTGACGTGATCCTGGCCGAGGGCCCGTCGTACGTGGGCGCGCTGGGATCGTTCGGGGCGTACCAGGCCGAGGTCGTCCACGTGGCGATGGACGACGACGGCCTGCAGCCGGAGGCGCTGCGCCAGGCCATCGACGAGGTCGGCAAGCAGGGCAAGCGGATCAAGTTCCTGTACACGATCCCGAACTTCCACAACCCGGGCGGCATCACGCTGGCGGTGAACCGGCGGGCCGAGATCCTGGAGATCTGCCGCCAGGCCGACATCCTCGTCGTCGAGGACAACCCGTACGGCCTGCTCGGCTTCGACGGCAAGCCCTACCCGGCGCTGCGGAGCATGGACCCGGACAACGTGGTGTACCTGGGTTCGTTCTCCAAGACCTTCGCCTCGGGCCTGCGCGTGGGCTGGGTGCTGGCCCCGCTGGCGATCCGGGAGAAGCTGGTGCTGACGGCCGAGTCGGCCACGCTGTGCCCACCCACGCTGAACCAGATGATCGTCTCGCGGTACCTGTCGACGCACGACTGGCAGG
This sequence comes from Saccharopolyspora flava, assembly GCF_900116135.1. Lineage (GTDB taxonomy): Bacteria > Actinomycetota > Actinomycetes > Mycobacteriales > Pseudonocardiaceae > Saccharopolyspora > Saccharopolyspora flava. Next base: position 117,820 of record NZ_FOZX01000006.1, on the reverse strand, counting down.
GCCAGATCAAGATCTTCCAGGAGCAGTACCGGGAACGCCGGGACGCGATGATGGCCGCGCTGGAGCAGTACATGCCGGCCGGGTGCACGTGGACCAAACCCGAGGGCGGCTTCTTCGTCTGGCTGACCGTGCCGGAGGGCGTGGACACCAAGGCGATGCTGCCGCGCGCGGTGACCCAGCGGGTCGCCTACGTCTCGGGCACCGGCTTCTACCGGGACGGCTTCGGCAGCAGGCAGATGCGGCTGTCGTACTGCTACCCGACGCCGGAGCGGATCCGCGAGGGCGTGCGCCGGCTCGCCAACACGCTGTCCGAGGAGATGGAGCTGGTCCGCACCTTCGGTACGGTGCCGCCGAGGAGCGTGCCGGGACCGCAGGCGCCGTCGCCCGATACCGCGTGAGTTTTCCCATCCACACGACCGGTCCACTGCGCCTCTCCAGGTGCGGTGGACCGCTACTTTTCCGAGGTGCTTCACAAGTGTCTGATCGCTGGGTTGCCGTGCTCGCCGGTGGACTGTCGCACGAGCGCGACGTGTCGCTGCGTTCCGGTCGCCGGTTGTCCGCCGCGCTGCGCTCGGTCGGCATGACCGTGGCGGAGTGGGACGCCGACGCGCGCCTGCTGTCCCGTCTCACCGAGGAGCGTCCCGACGCGGTGGTGATCGCGCTGCACGGCGGGGAGGGGGAGAACGGCTCGGTGCAGGCCGTGCTGGACATGCTCGGCATCCCCTACGTCGGCACCGGCCCGCACGCCTCCCGTCGCGCGTGGGACAAGCCCACCGCGAAGGCTGAGCTGGCCCGTGCGGGCCTGACGACGCCGGACTGGGTGGCACTGCCCCACGCGACCTTCCGCGAGCTGGGAGCCCAGCACGTGCTGGACGCGCTCGTCGGCAAGCTCGGCCTGCCGCTGATGCTCAAGCCGGACCAGGGCGGCTCCGGTCTGGGCGCTCAGGTGGTCCGGGACGCCGAGGGGCTGCCGTCGGCGATGGTGGGTGCGCTGTCCTACGGCGACGCGGTCCTCGTGGAGCGCTTCATCGAGGGGACCGAGGTCGCGATCACGGTCGTCGACGGGCCGGACGGTCCGAAGGCGCTGCCGGCGGTCGAGATCGAGGCGGCGGACGGCGTCTACGACTACACGGCTCGCTACACCGCCGGGCTCACCAACTACCGCGCCCCGGCCGACATCTCCGCCGACGCCGCGACGGCGGCGGGGGAGCTGGCGATCGCCGCGCACAAGCTGCTCGGGCTCCGCGACATCTCCCGGACGGACGCGATCATCGATACCGACGGCGTCCCGCACTTCCTCGACGCGAAGGTGTCGCCGGGACTGACCGAGACCTCGCTGCTGCCGATGGCGGTCGAGGCGGCCGGCCGGTCGCTCGGGGAGACCTACGCCGGACTCGTCGAGCGGGCGATCCAGCGCGGCGCGTGACTCGCGCCGGTTTCACGTGAAACAAAAGCGGCGGACTCCTCGGAGTCCGCCGCTTTCTCATCGGTAGCCGATCGTCACCGCGCGCGATCGGTTCGACTACTGATCGTCATCGTCACCGTGACGTAAAGCCCTGGTGTCATTCCTCGCTGATTCCGCGGGCTTCCTGACCCAAGATCATCTCCGCGATGCGTTCAAGATCGTCGACCGACCCGTACTCGATCACGATCTTGCCCTTCCGGGTCCCGCGGTTCACCTTCACCTTGGTGTCGAAGTGGTTCGCCAGCCGATCCGCGAGCCGATCGAAGCCGGGGGCCTGGATCGGCTTCTTCGCCGCCGACTTCTCCTTCGCCGGGCCCTCGGACTTCTTCAGCGTCACCTGCTCCTCGGTCGCGCGGACCGACAGCCCCTCCGCGACGATCCGCTTCGCGAGGTCCTCCTGATGCCCGACGTCGTCCAGGCTCAGCAACGCGCGGGCGTGGCCGGCCGAGAGCACGCCGACCGCCACCCGGCGCTGCACCTCCAGGGGGAGGCGCAGCAGGCGGATCGTGTTGGTGATGACCGGACGGCTCCGCCCGATCCGATCGGCGAGTTCATCGTGGGTGACACCGAACTCGTCGAGCAGCTGCTGGTAGGCCGCCGCCTCTTCCAGCGGGTTGAGCTGCACGCGGTGGATGTTCTCCAGCAGCGCGTCCCGGAGGAGCGCGTCGTCCTTGGTCTCCCGGACGATCGCGGGGATCTCCTCCAGACCCGCCAGCTGCGAAGCGCGCCACCGGCGTTCGCCCATGATCAGTTCGTACTGATCGTTCTCGATCTCGCGCACCACGATGGGCTGCATGAGCCCGAACTCGCGGATCGAGTGCTCCAACTCGTTGAGCGCTTCCTCGTCGAAGACCTGACGAGGCTGCTTCGGGTTGGGAGTGATCGACGCGATGGGGATCTCTTTGTACACGGCACCCGCGACGGACCCCTCCACGGTCTCCTCGGTTTCACGTGAAACAGGGGAGCTCTGCTCGGGAGTTCCGTACGCGTCGCCGCCGCGAACCCCGGACGTCACCCCGCCCAGCGCGGCGCCATCGGCGCCGGCCGGGGGAGCACTCGGGATCAGCGCGGCGATACCGCGTCCCAGACCACCTCGTCGCTCGGTCATGCTGTCTTCCTTTCGGCACCCCGCTCCGCGATCTCTCGCGCCGCATCCAGGTAGCTCATCGAGCCTCGTGATCCCGGATCGTAGGTCAGAACCGTCTGACCGAAGCCCGGAGCTTCAGAAATCTTCACGCTACGCGGGATCACGGTTCTCAGGGTGAGATCACCGAAGTGACCTCGCACCTCCGCCGTCACCTGATCCGCGAGCTTGGTCCGACCGTCGTACATGGTGAGCAGGATCGTGGAGACCCACAGCGCCGGGTTCAGGTGCGACTGCACCAGCTCGATGTTGCGGAGCAGCTGTCCCAGGCCCTCCAGCGCGTAGTACTCGCACTGGATCGGGATCAGCACCTCGTGCGCCGCGACCAAGGCGTTCACCGTGAGCAGGCCGAGCGAGGGCGGGCAGTCCACGAAGACGTAGTCGAAGTCCATCGCCTCGACCGCCTCGGCGTTCAGCGCCTCCTTGAGCCGGCCTTCCCGGGCGACCATCGTGACGAGCTCGATCTCCGAGCCCGCCAGGTCGATCGTCGCCGGCACGCAGTAGAGGTTGTCGGACTGCGTGCTCTTGGCCGCCGCGTCCGCCACGCTGATCTCGCCGAGCAGCACCTCGTAGACCGAGGGGACACCGCCGCGGTGCTCGACCCCCAGCGCCGTGCTCGCGTTGCCCTGCGGGTCGAGGTCGATCACGAGCACCTTGAGCCCGTGCAGCGCCAGACCGGCCGCGAGGTTCACCGTGGACGTCGTCTTGCCGACGCCGCCCTTCTGGTTGGCCACCGTGATGATGCGCCGGTTCTTGGGCCGGGGGAGATCCAACTCGTCGGGGTGGAGGACGCGCGTCGCGCGCTGAGCCTCCTCCATGATGGGAGTCCAGCCGATGTCGTCCCGGCCGAAGCTCACGGGGCTGCTCTCCGGGCCGGAGGGGAATCGCATGGCGCCCATCGCGCGCCCCCTTGTTTCACGTGAAACCTGACCCGCTCCGTTTTCCTCCGGATTCACCGTCCACGTTCCTTTCTCGCTCGACGTGTGTCACGACGCCGACCGGACGAGGTTCGGGCCGCCGCGACCCGCTCCACCACGACAACGGTCGTCGGCACTTCCAGTGCGCCGACACCGCATGATTTGACTTCGCCACGACCGCCACCGGCCGCGGCGATCGCCGCCGCATCCCGTTCGAGTTCTTCGGCCGCGCTCTCGCCCTTCATGGCGAGGAGGAGACCGTTCTGCCGCAGCAGGGGGAGGGACCACTTCGCGAGCCGTTCCATGGGTGCCACGGCGCGCGCGGTCACGACGTCCTGATCGGCGAGTCGTTCGCGCACCGGTCCCTCCTCGGCACGACCACGCACCACCTCAACGGTGAGTGCCAGCTCGGTGATGACTTCCTGCAACCACGTCACCCGCCGAGCCATCGGCTCCAGCAAGGTGAGGGTGAGATCCGGGCGAGCGATCGCCAACGGGATGCCCGGCAACCCCGCCCCTGAGCCTACGTCGACAACCCGGCTTTCAGGGGGGAGCAACTCCGCAATCACAGCAGAGTTCAGCAGATGTCTTTCCCAGAGTCGATCCAACTCGCGGGGACCGATCAGGCCGCGGCGGATTCCGTGCTCCTGGAGTAACTCGGCGAACCTCTCCGCCAGCTCCACTCGGTCACCGAAAACGACCCGCGCCGCCTCGGGCACCCCTCCGGACAAGACACTCACCCCGCTGTTTCACGTGAAACCGAAGACTTCGTGTCTAGACTGCCGGATCCCGATCCGGAGTCGTGCACCAACCCGCTGTTTCACGTGAAACCACGCCGAACGAGTACGGCAGGGCACCCACCATTCAGCCACACCAGAGTTGCAGAACCATTGCGCCAAGAGGCCAACAACGCAACCACACCCAACCGCCGAAGGCGGTTCCTCAGCACCCAAGCACCCCAACCAACAACCGTCAGGCAACCGGCAAAGCCGGTTTCTCAGTACCCCAAGCAAGCAACTGGCACCGCCGCGGGTTCTGACACGTCTTCTGGGGAGGACAGCCGACGCGCCGTGTATTGGCATACATAAGCCTCGGATCCCGGAGCCAGAAGGCGTGTCAGGTTCCGCTTCTGGGACTGCCAAGCACAGGGACCACAGAGTTCTTGATCAGTAGACCGCACCAAGACAAAAAGGTGCCCCGCCGGGCATCAACCCAACGGGGCACACGAAGCGGGGCGCAACACCCCAAAGATCAGCTCTTGAAGATGACGACCTTGCGGTTGGGCTCTTCACCTTCCGACTCACTGTGCACACCCTCGATCGCAGCAACCGCGTCGTGGATGATCTTCCGCTCGAACGGGGTCATCGGGCGGAGCCGAGCGGCCTGCCCGGTCTTGAGGACCTCCTCGGCCGAGGAGCGGCCCATCTCGGAGAGCTCCTCGCGCCGCCCGGCGCGCCAGCCGGCGACGTCGAGCATGAGGCGGGACCGGACGCCGGTGTCCTGCTGCACGGCGAGGCGGGTCAGCTCCTGCAGCGCTTCCAGCACCTGGCCGCGTCCGCCGACGAGCTTCTCGAGGTCGGTTCCGCCGTCGATGCTCACCACGGCGCGGCCGGCTTCGACGTCGAGGTCGATGTCGCCGTCGTAGTCGAGCAGGTCGAGCAGGCGCTCGAGGTAGTCGCCGGCGATGTCGCCTTCCTGCACGAGCAGGGCCTCGGTGTTGGACACCTCGGGGGAGGACTCATCGGTGGCGGGGGAGTCGGTGGCCTCGGCGACGGCCGGGCTCTCCTGCACAGTTTCAGACACTGGGTGTCTCCTCTCCAGGGGTTCGTGATGCGGTCAGCGGGTCTCGCCCGGCTTGTCCGCATCGCGAGCGCGGTCTTCGATCACCCCGGGGATCTCACCGGGTTGGTCAGCGGACGCCTTCTCAGCGGCGGAGGTGTCACCGGTGGTCGACTCCACAGCGGTCGACTCGACGACCGCGGGCGCGTCTGCCGACGCAGCCTCCTCGCGATCGATCCGGCGGTACACCACTCGTTGCTGTCCCAGCGTCCAGAAGTTGTTGGCGAGCCAGTAAATCAGAATGGCCAGCGGGAGGAACGGACCACCGACGATAGCGAACATCGGAAAGATCCACAGCATCAGCTTGTTGGTCATCGCCGCCTGCGGGTTGGCGGCGGCCTGGGCGCTCTGCCGCTGCAGCGAGTGCCGGGCGGTGAAGTGGGTGGCGATGGCGGCGGCGATCATCAGCGGGACGCCCACGGTCATCATCGCCATGCGGTCGGTGCCGAAGGTGGCGAGCACCTCGGGCGCCTGGCTGATGGTGTTGGAGAGCTTCGCGCCAAACAGGTCGGCCTCGACGAACGAGGCGACGTCGGCGGCGTTGAAGACGAAGTTGCCGGGCGCTCCGGGCTTGAACCCGTTGAGGACGTGGAAGAGCCCGATGAACACCGGGACCTGGACGAGCATCGGCAGGCAGCCGGACAGCGGGTTGAAGCCCTGCTCGGTCTGGAGCTTCTGCATCTCGGCCGCGAGCTTCTGCCGGTCGTCGCCGTGCTTCTCCTGCAGCTCGCGCACCAGGGGAGCGAACTCCTGCATCTTCTTCATCGACCGCACCTGGTGCACGAACGGCTTGAACAGCAGCGCGCGCAGGGTGAAGACGAGGAAGATCACCGACAGCGCCCAGGCGAACCCGCTCGACGGGTCGAGCACGTATCCGAAGACCTTGTGCCAGAACCAGAGGATGGCCGACACGGGGTAGTAGATGAAGTCCAGCACGCGGGCTACTCCTCGGCGGGTTGGTCGGGAAGGCGAACACCGGCTCGCCGCTCACGGGGTGGTGGGACCGGGTCGAGTCCTCCGGGGTGCCAGGGCCCGCAGCGCAGGAGCCTGCGGAGGGTGAGCCAGCCGCCGCGGAACAGCCCGTGCACGGTCAGCGCTTCGACGGCGTAGGCGCTGCAGCTGGGGTAGAACCGGCACATCGGCGGCAGCAGAGGGGAGATGACCTTGCGGTAGGCGTGGACGGGGCCGAGCAGGAGCCACGCGGACAAGCCGGGTTTGCGATCCGCACGACTTTCGTCATGCGTATCGTCACGCCGACATTCCGGTGCCATCTCCTACAACCCCGCCATCAACCGCTGTCCGGGCCGTCGAGGTAACGAACGCGAAGCTTCTTCAGCGCCGCGTCGATGTCCGAGCCGAGCTCTCGGCTGGACGCGTCCGCTGCCGGGGGCAGCGCCCGGACCACCACCAGTGTGCCAGCGGGCAGGTCGGCGAGGCGGTCGCGCATCAGGTGCCGCAGGCGGCGGGCGACCCGGTGGCGCACCACCGCGACGCCCACGGCCTTGCTCACGACAAAACCCACCCGGGTCGAAGGAGTCGAGTCCCGGGTGGGTGCCGTATTAGCTTGAGCCTCCGGCTGGGCCTCGCTCACTCGAGCCCGGTACTGGTCCGGGCGCAGGACGTGGACCACCAGTCGGGGACGTCCGGCCCGACGACCACGACGGACCACCAGGCGGAAGTCCTGGTTCCTGGTCAGCCGGGCTGCCGTGGGAAGCACGGCCGGACGCGATCAGGCAGACAGCTGCGCGCGGCCCCGGCGACGGCGCGCGGCCACGATGGCCCGGCCGGCGCGAGTGCGCATGCGCAGCCGGAACCCGTGCTTCCTGCTACGGCGGCGGTTGTTCGGCTGGAAAGTGCGCTTGCCCTTGCTCACGGTCGGATCTCCCGGTTACTACAGGCACCGATGGTCGCTTGTGAACCACGGTTCGGTCTTGGTGTCCCCGGTCCTTCAACCCGCAGGTCCGCAGGGAGCGGACCGAGAGCCGCCAGGCCGGGCGTGATGTCGGCGCGCCGACATGCCCGCTGCACAAGCGGGGGACTGTAGAAGGGTACGTCAGGGCCGACAGCGGGTGCGCAGCCGGGGTGGCTTCCGGCGGTCTCGAGGCCATAACGAAGGCCACCGAGGCCGGTGAGGCGACGTCACCGGGTGAAGAACCAGGTCAGCGCAGGTGATCGAAACACCGCTCGTCGACGCAGAACAGCCTGCCACATCACGATCACCGCGAGGCCCCGGGGATCTGCTTGTGGCGGCGGCCGCCGCTTGTTAGCGTGCCTCCCTGCGATGGCGCGGCCGGTGGGTGGGAGCATCGGTCGGCAGTCAGGGGGACTGACCTCGATCGCAGTGGGTACTACGGCCCCAGGGGGAAACACCGAAGCGGCCTGCCGTACCTTCATACACACGTTGTGGACAACTCTGTGGACACGTGTGTCCGCCGAGTCGCCCACCCGTCCCGTGGTACCCGCTGCCCGTGCAACTGTGAGGGCTGGGGACCCGGGTCGCAACCGGGGAGCATCAAGCGAGGGGAGGGGAGCAGGCGGTGTCCGACCACCAAGCCGATCTCGGTCGAGTTTGGGAAGAGGTGGTGCAGGAGCTGTCCTCCGGCACGCTCTCGCCGCAGCAACGCGCGTGGATGCGGGTCACCCGCCCCATCGGCCTGCTCGACGGGACCGCGCTGCTGGCCGCTCCGAGCGACTTCGCGAAGGAAGCCATCGAGCGCGCGCTGCGCGACCCGATCACCGATGCCCTGTCCCGCCGGCTCGGCCGCGACGTCTCGCTGGCCGTGAAGGTCGACACCGCGGTGCCCGCGCCGACCCGCCCGGTCGCCGCGCCCGCGCCCGAGACCTGGAGCCCGCGCGGCGGCGACGACCAGTCCCCGACCGGCTACGTCTCGGTGCCCGGTTTCGGCGGTGACAGCTCCTACGGTCACACCGCCCACACCGGTTCCATCGGGCACACGGGGTCCATCCCGATCGTGCCCAGCACGCCGGACACCCGGCCCTCGTCCGAGCTGGCGCCGGAAAACCGCAGCTCGGAGAGCCGCGGCAAGCACTCGGCCCCCGAGCCGCAGCCCACCCCTGCGGCCAACATCGACTTCCCGACGGCCGAGTTCAAGTGGCCGAACGGCGAGATCCCCAAGCCGCCCGCGGCCACGCCCGAGCCCGATTCGGGTTCCGCTCCCGAGACCGAATCGGATGCGGCTGATTCAGAAGAGCCCGCCGAGCCGGAGGCGACCGAGTCCGCCGAGCAGGCCGACGAGGGCGTCTGGCCGACCTTCGGTCGAGGTCAGGGCGCCCAGAGCGGTCCCGGCTCGAACGACGCCGGGAGCCAGGCCGGCCCCGGAGCGCAGGGACCTTCGCAGACCATCCCGTCGGCCGAGCCGCAGCACGGGCAGCCGTTCACCGCGCCCAAGCACGCGCCGCCGACGTCGCAGACCAGGCTCAACGCCAAGTACACCTTCGACACCTTCGTGATCGGTTCGTCGAACCGGTTCGCGCACGCAGCCGCGGTCGCCGCGGCCGAGGCGCCCGCCCGGGCGTACAACCCGCTGTTCATCTGGGGCGAGTCGGGTCTCGGCAAGACGCACCTGCTGCACGCGGTCGGGCACTACACGCAGCGGCTGTTCCCGGGGATGCGGGTCCGCTACGTCTCGACCGAGGAGTTCACCAACGACTTCATCAACTCGCTGCGCGACGACCGGCAGGTGGCGTTCCAGCGCCGCTACCGCGACGTCGACGTGCTGCTGGTCGACGACATCCAGTTCTTGGAGGGCAAGGAAGGTACTCAGGAGGAGTTCTTCCACACCTTCAACACGCTGCACAACTCCAACAAGCAGATCGTGGTGTCCTCCGACCGGCCGCCGAAGGGGCTTCGCACGCTGGAGGACCGGCTGCGCACCCGGTTCGAGTGGGGTCTGATCACCGACATCCAGCCGCCCGAGCTGGAGACGCGGATCGCGATCCTCCGCAAGAAGGCGGCGCAGGACCGGATGAACGCGCCGGCCGACGTGCTGGAGTTCATCGCCTCGCGCATCGAGCGCAACATCCGCGAGCTGGAGGGCGCGCTGATCCGGGTCACGGCGTTCGCGTCGCTGAACCGGCAGCCGGTCGACCTGCAGCTGGCCGAGATCGTGCTGCGCGATCTGATCCCGGACTCGCAGACGCCGGAGATCACCGCGCCGACGATCATGGCCGTGACCGCGGACTACTTCGGCGTGACCATCGACGACCTGTGCGGTCCGGGCAAGACGAAGGCGCTGGCCCAGGCGCGGCAGATCGCGATGTACCTGTGCCGGGAGCTGACGGACTCGTCGCTGCCGAAGATCGGGCAGTACTTCGGCAGCCGCGACCACACCACGGTCATGTACGCCGACAAGAAGATCCGCAAGGAGATGGCCGAGCGCCGGCGCGTGTACGAGCACGTCCAGGAGCTCACCGCCCGCATCAAGCAGCAGTCCCGCTGAACCACCGAAGCTCGTGAGGGCAACCGCCGTCCGGGGCGTCCTGCGTCCGCTTCCGCTCCGCAGACCCGCTCTGAGACGGTCAAGTCGACTCTCTGACCTGCACTTTTAGAACGTCAGCCGCTCATTTGGCCGCTGACGGCATTTTTCGGGTCCCCCGGTGTGATTCCCTGGCCCGCGAGCGCTCGCACTTTCTGATAAGGCGGCCCGCTCCCGCCCACCCGCTCCAGCAGTAAAGTTCCGCCGCCCCGACCCGGCTCCACCCCGCCCCGGCACCCCGCCCGGCGGCTCCGGAGGTCGAATACCGCAGGTTTTGTCGGGGCGAATACCGCAGGTTTTGACCCGGGGGAGCGGGTCCGCGGGGTTTCTGCTCGGGCGGTGGGGTGCGGCCGGAGGGGGTCGGCAGAAAGAAACGGGGTTCGGTGGGGGTCTTCGGACGCCTGGGCGCAAGGGTTGGGCGGCTAGTTCACCACTTTCAGTGTTCGTCCGATCTCGGTGCGTGGGGCCGGGAACATTCACAGGCAGAAGTTTTCTGCGCGGCCCCGTGGGCTTCACCTCACCCCGGTGGCAAAAAAGCGTCCGGAACGGCCGGCTGTCCACAGAAATTCGATCCCCAGGGTTGACCAGCCCTTTTCCCCACTCCATCCACAGGCTGTGCACATCCTGCCCACATGGTTCGGACCGGTTGCCAACAGAGTTCCCACAACTCTGCCCACAACCCGACCGGTGGAGAACCCGCGATCCACCCGGGGATGGGTACAACCGGGGGTCCGACTGTGGATGGGGGTGTGGACAACTGGGGATGGTTGTGGAACAACTCGATGAGGCCAGAAGTTGTCCACCACCCGGCTGTCGCAGTCCCCGGTTACTTCCAGTGGTCATCCACACCGGTGCAGGCCGCTCGACCAGCCCAAACGACGGTTGTCCCCACAACTCACAGGCCTTACTACTACTGCGGACATTTCTTCTCTTTGAAGAAAAAAGAAAAAGAGAACTAGGGGCGGTGGATAAGTGGACAACTCCCGCGCCGCGGCCTCGAACCGGCGCGGACCGAGTGCCCCGACCCGGATGCGGGGATCCACGAGCACGCTCTACGGTGGAACTCCCGCAACGAGAACTCCCGCCCGAACTTCCGGGCCCGCAGTCCTGGGTCCGAACTCCTGGTGAAGGTTCGGGCCGTTCTCGATGCGGGTCGCTTCGCCCCCGACGCGGAGCGCACCGAACCTTCCAGCCGCGCACGGCTCGACACAGTTCTCGGCAGCCGAGCCACGGCTGAAACCGAAAGGACACCCATGAAGATCCGCGTGGAGCGTGACGGTCTTGCCGACGCCGTCGCCTGGGTCGCGCGCAGCCTGCCGTCGCGGCCGCCGGTGCCGGTGCTGGGCGGGGTGCTGCTCGATGCGAGCACCGGGGAAGCGCTGACCATCTCCGGCTTCGACTACGAGGTTTCGGCTCAGGTCACCATCGACGCCTCGATCGACGCCAGCGGCAAGACCCTGGTCTCCGGGCGCTTGCTGGCCGACATCACCAAGGCGCTGCCGGCGCGCCCGGTCGAGCTGACCGTCGACGGCTCCCGGGTGACGATCACCTGCGGCAGCTCGCGGTTCAGCCTGCCGACCATGCCGGTCGAGGACTACCCGGCGCTGCCGGAGATGCCGGAGCACGTCGGCTCGGTGCCCACCGACCTGTTCAGCGAGGCGGTCGGCCAGGTCGCCATCGCCGCGGGCAAGGACGACACCCTGCCGATGCTGACCGGCATCCGGATGGAGATCGACGAGGACAAGCTGACGATGGTGGCCACGGACCGGTTCCGGCTGGCCATGCGCGAGATCACCTGGGAACCGGGCAGCGGCGTGGAGTCCACGCAGGTCCTGGTCCCGGCCAAGACCCTCGCGGACTCGGCCAAGACGCTGGGCGCCGGGGCGAGCAAGGTCGAGATCTCGCTGGCGTCCGGCGACGGACTGCTCGGCCTGTCCGGCACGAGCCGGCGGAACACCAGCCGCCTGCTGGACGCCGAGTTCCCCAAGTACCGCCAGCTGCTGCCGTCCGAGACCGCGCTGACCGCGAACATCGACGTCGCGCCGCTGGCCGAGGCGATCAAGCGCGTGTCGCTGGTGGCCGAGCGCGGCACGCAGGTCCGGCTCGAGTTCTCCGACCGCCTGCTGCGGCTGTCCGCCGGCGGTGACGACGAGGGCAGCGCCGAGGAGGAGCTGCCGATCGAGCTCGACGGCGGCGAGGAGCTGACCATCGCGTTCAACCCGGCGTACCTGCAGGACGGGCTCAGCGCGCTGAAGTCCGAGCGCGCCCAGCTGCAGTTCACCACCGCCAACCGCCCGGCGTTGATCAAGCCGATCGGTGATGATGGCGAGGTCCAGGAGGGGTACCTCTACCTGCTGATGCCGGTCCGGCTGCCGGGCTGACGTCCGCCCGCGATCGCCGCGGTCCGGTACGGGTGGTGCGCGGCTCACATCCGGCGCACCACCCGGCCGGACGCCGGGGTCCGCGGTCGTAGGCTCCGGCCAGATCGATTCAGCGGGTTCGCCCGCAGCGCGGCCGGCCACGCGCCGACCTCCACAAGTCGACACACAGTTCGGATAGGGAGTTCCAGTGCAACTCGGGCTTGTCGGCCTCGGCCGAATGGGTTTCAACATGCGCGAGCGGCTGCGGGCCGCCGGCCACGAGGTCGTGGGGTACGACCGCAACCCGGACGTCAGCGACGCGGCGTCCGTGGCGGAGATGGTCGAGAAGCTGTCCGGTCCGCGGATCGTGTGGATCATGGTTCCGCACGGCGACCCGACCCGGCAGACCATCGAGGAGCTGTCCGGCCTGCTGTCCGCCGGTGACCTGGTGATTGAGGGCGGCAACTCGAAGTTCACCGACGACCAGGCCAACGCCGCGCTGCTCGCGGAGAACGGCATCAAGTACGTCGACGTGGGTGTGTCCGGCGGTGTCTGGGGCGCGCGGAACGGCTACGGCCTGATGGCCGGTGGCGACGCGGAGGACATCGAGCGCGCGCTGCCGATCTTCGACGCGCTGCGTCCGGAGGGTCCGCGCGAGCAGGGCTTCGCGCACTCCGGTCCGGTCGGCGCCGGTCACTACGCGAAGATGGTGCACAACGGCATCGAGTACGGCCTGATGCAGGCCTACGCCGAGGGCTTCGAGCTGCTGGCCGCGTCCGACGTGGTCACCGACGTGCCCGCGACGATCAAGGCCTGGAGCCAGGGCACCGTGGTGCGCTCCTGGCTGCTGGACCTGCTGGTCCGCGCCCTCGACGAGGACCCGGAACTGGCCGAGCTGCGCGGCTACGTGCAGGACTCGGGCGAGGGCCGGTGGACCATCGAGGAAGCGATCAACAACGCGGTCCCGGCCCCGGTCATGACCGCGGCGCTGTTCGCCCGGTTCGCCTCCCGCCAGGAGGACTCGCCCGCGATGAAGGCGGTCGCGGCGCTGCGCAACCAGTTCGGCGGTCACGCGGTCCAGAAGTCCGAGGGCTGACCTCCCGGTCTCGTGGGGTGGGGAAGTTTTCATGAAAACTTCCCCACCCCCACCACGGGGACCGGACCGGGGGATTTGTCGACAAGTCACCTTGTCCCCTCGGCGGTGGCCGCGAGTGTCCGCGCTGGTCGCGGCGCGGACACCGGTGTCCGGCACGGTCCGGACACCGCCTCGGGCCCGGACCGCGGACGGTGCCGGACGGCGTGACCGCGCGTCCCGGCAGGAACCTGCCCGGCAAGAACAACTAAGTTGGATCGTCGTGTACGTGCGCCATCTGCAGGTGAACGACTTCCGGTCGTGGCCGCTGGCCGACCTCGAGCTCGAACCCGGGGTCACCGTGCTGGTCGGCTCGAACGGTCAGGGCAAGACGAACCTCGTCGAGGCGGTCGGCTACGTCGCCACGCTCGGCTCGCACCGGGTCTCCAACGACGCGCCGCTGGTCCGCTACGGGGCGGGCCGCGCGGTGGTGCGGGCCGCGGTGGTCAACCACGGCCGGGAGCTGCTGGTCGAGCTGGAGATCACCCCGGGCAAGGCCAACCGCGCCCGGATCAACCGGGGCGCGGCGGGCAAGCCGCGCGACGTGCTGGGAATCCTGCGGACCGTGCTGTTCGCACCGGAGGACCTGGCGATCGTGCGCGGCGACCCGGGTGAGCGCCGCCGGTTCATGGACGACCTGCTGGTCGCGCGGGCGCCGCGCTACGCGGGCATCCGCTCCGACTACGAGCGGGTGCTCAAGCAGCGCAGCGCGCTGCTGAAGTCGGCGGGCGCCGCGCGCCGGGGCGGGGGCAAAGCGGATCTGAGCACCTTGGCGGTCTGGGACGGTCACCTCGCGCGCTTCGGCGCCGAGCTGCTGGCCGGCCGGTTGTCGCTGGTCTCGGCGCTGGCGCCGCACGTGACCGCGGCGTACGCGAACGTCGCCGCGACCGACGAGGCGAGCACGCCCTCCGGGCGGGTCGCCGACCTGCGGTATCGCAGCAGCCTGGGGGAGTCGTTGCCGGAGCGCTACGGCGTTCCCGGCGGACCGGAGATCCCGTGGGACGAGGCGGTGCCGGAGCTGGAGGCGGCGCTGCTCGCCGAGCTGGAGCGGGTGCGGCCGCAGGAGATCGAGCGCGGCGTGTCGCTGGTCGGCCCGCACCGGGACGACCTGGACCTGCTGCTCGGCGAGCTGCCCGCGAAGGGCTACGCCAGCCACGGCGAATCGTGGTCGTTCGTGCTGGCGTTGCGGCTGGCTTCTTACCACCTGCTCACCGAGGATGGCGCGGAACCGGTGTTGATCCTGGACGACGTGTTCGCCGAGCTGGACCGGCGCAGGCGCTCCCGGCTCGCCGAGCTGGTCTCGGGGGCCGAGCAGGTGCTGGTGACGGCCGCGGTCGGCGAGGACGTGCCGCCGGAGCTCTCCGGTACCCGATTCGATGTCCGGGAAGGTGAGGTGCACCGTGCCGCCTGACGGAAACGGACGAAAAACTACACGCAGAGTGACCGCGACCACGGAGTCATCCGTGGAACTACCCACATCTGGGGATAACCCTGTGGATGGTGTGGATAACTCGAAGGCTCCTCGCGGCTCCGACGGCGCCTCCCTGCCCGGAGCGGAAACCGCAGGTCAGAGCGTTGACGGCAGCGAGCTCGCCGGACCGGACCTGGCCCGCGCGGCGCTGCAGGCGGCCCGCGAGCAGTCCGCGGCCAAGCGCAAGGCCAGGGTCGCCGCGGGCAAGACGGGCAAGCTGCGCACCGCTCGCCGGCGTCGCGGCTGGACCGGGGCCGGGCCCGACGAGCGGGACCCGCAGCCGCTGGGCAGGCTCGCCGCCCGCATCGCCAAGGACCAGGGCTGGACCGAGCACCTCTCCGGCGGGCAGGTCTTCGCGCGGTGGAACTCGCTGGTCGGCGAGGAGATCGCCGAGCACACCAAGCCGGTTCAGCTCAAGGAGGGCGAGCTGACCGTGCAGGCGCAGTCCACGGCCTGGGCCACCCAGCTGCGGCTGCTGCAGCGGCAGATCCTCAAGCGGATCAGCGACGGCGTCGGGCGCGACGTGGTCAAGCGGATCAAGGTGCAGGGACCAGCGGCGCCGAGCTGGCGACACGGCCCGCGGCACATCTCCGGGCGCGGCCCGCGAGACACCTACGGCTAGTAATCTCCGCGCTGCGGGGTGTCGGGAGGCCTCGGAGCGCAGGTGGGGATCGTCGGGCGGCCGATCGCCGCAGAGAATTCCGAGCGGGTGTTCACGGCTCTCCGATGGTGGATAGATCCGAGTTCTCGACTCTGTGAGCAAGCTAGGGGCGTCCTTGCCCCACTTCTGCGGCGGGGGACCAGTAGAATCAAGGTGGGTGTGACCCGACGCGCTCCCCGGTCGCTAGTGGCGAGGGGCCCGGACCGGGCCGCGCCGGGGTGCGGCGCCGGCAGCCGAGTCGCCCCGAAGTGGTCGTAGAGGTGCGCCGGAGCCGGTAACCAGGCCGGCATCGACCGATCACCGTGACAGCACAGTCGGCTTGAGGAGAAATCGAGGCCCGTGGCACCGAAGAAGAGCGAATACAACGCTTCATCCATCACCGTTCTTGAGGGCCTGGAGGCCGTCCGCAAGCGTCCCGGCATGTACATCGGTTCGACCGGTGAACGCGGTCTGCACCACCTGGTGTGGGAGGTCGTGGACAACTCGGTCGACGAGGCGATGGCCGGGTACGCGAGCAAGGTCGAGGTCACCCTGCTCGCCGACGGCGGCGTCCGGGTCACCGACGACGGCCGAGGCATTCCGGTCGACATCCACCCGGTGGAGAAGAAGCCGACCCTGGAGGTCGTGCTGACCGTGCTGCACGCGGGCGGCAAGTTCGGTGGCGACTCCTACGCCGTCTCCGGTGGTCTGCACGGCGTCGGCGTGTCGGTGGTCAACGCGCTGTCGACCGTCCTCGAGGCCGAGATCCACCGCGACGGGCACGTGTGGCGCCAGCGCTACGAGGACTCCAAGCCCGTCGCCGACGTGGAGAAGGGCGAGAAGACCTCCAAGACCGGCACCAGCATCACCTTCTGGGCCGACCCAACGATCTTCGAGACCACCACCTACAACGCCGAGACGGTCTCCCGGCGGCTGCAGGAGATGGCGTTCCTGAACAAGGGGCTGACCATCTCGCTGCGCGACGAGCGGGTGGAGGAGTCCGCGGAGGGCGAGGACGCCGAGGGCACCCAGGCCAGGGCCAAGGAGCGGACCTTCCACTACCCGGGCGGCCTGGAGGACTTCGTCAAGCACATCAACGCGACGAAGGAGCCGATCCACAAGAAGGTCGTCGCCTTCAACGCCTCCGGCAAGGGGCACGAGCTGGAGGTCG
The DNA here is from genome assembly GCF_900116135.1 of Saccharopolyspora flava. Lineage (GTDB taxonomy): Bacteria > Actinomycetota > Actinomycetes > Mycobacteriales > Pseudonocardiaceae > Saccharopolyspora > Saccharopolyspora flava. The sequence continues at coordinate 101,185 of NZ_FOZX01000006.1, read as the reverse complement.
CGCTGCAGTGGAACTCCGGCTTCAACCAGTCGGTGTACACCTTCGCGAACACGATCAACACGCACGAGGGCGGTACCCACGAGGAGGGCTTCCGGTCCGCGCTGACCCGCGTGGTCAACGCATACGCCAAGGACAAGAAGCTGCTCAAGGACAAGGACGGCAGCCTCACCGGCGATGACGTCCGCGAGGGCCTGGCCGCGATCGTGTCGGTGAAGGTCTCCGAGCCGCAGTTCGAGGGCCAGACCAAGACCAAGCTGGGCAACACCGAGGTCAAGTCGTTCGTGCAGACCACGGCGTTCGAGTGGCTGACCGACTGGTTCGAGCGCAACCCGGCCGACGCGAAGACGATCGTGAACAAGGCGGTCTCCTCGGCGCAGGCCCGGGTCGCGGCGCGCAAGGCCAAGGAGCTGGTCCGGCGCAAGAGCGCGATGGACATCGGCGGCCTGCCGGGCAAGCTCAAGGACTGCCAGTCCAACCAGCCCGACGAGTGCGAGCTCTACATCGTCGAGGGCGACTCGGCGGGCGGCTCGGCCAAGGAAGGCCGCGAGTCGCGGTTCCAGGCGATCCTGCCGCTGCGAGGCAAGATCATCAACGTCGAGAAGTCGCGGATCGACAAGGTCCTCAAGAACAACGAGGTCCAGGCGATCATCACCGCCCTGGGCACCGGCATCCACGACGAGTTCGACCTGTCCAAGCTGCGGTACCACAAGATCGTGCTGATGGCCGACGCCGACGTCGACGGCCAGCACATCCGGACGCTGCTGCTGACCCTGCTGTTCCGCTTCATGCGCCCGCTGATCGAGAACGGCCACGTGTTCCTCGCGCAGCCGCCGCTGTACAAGATCAAGTGGCCGCGCTCGGAACCGGAGTACGCCTACAGCGACAAGGAGCGCGACGCGCTGCTGGAGCGCGGCGCCGCCGAGGGTCGCAAGCTGCCCAAGGACGACGGCATCCAGCGCTACAAGGGTCTCGGCGAGATGAACGCCGACGAGCTCTGGGAAACCACGATGAACCCCGAGTCCCGGTTGCTGCTGCAGGTGTCGCTGGACGACGCGGCCACCGCGGACGAGCTGTTCAGCGTGCTGATGGGCGAGGACGTCGAGGCGCGCCGCTCGTTCATCACCCGCAACGCCAAGGACGCCGGCTTCCTGGACGTGTGAGCCGCGCGCAGGTCAGCCACCGAACTCTCCGAATCAGCAAGGGAAGAGCATGACGGACATCCTGCCGCCGGAACATGGCCGGGTCGAGCCGGTCGAACTCCAGCAGGAGATGCAGAACTCCTACATCAACTACGCGATGAGCGTGATCGTCGCGCGCGCCCTGCCGGACGTGCGCGACGGTCTCAAGCCGGTGCACCGGCGCGTGCTCTACGCGATGTACGACTCGGGCTTCCGCCCGGACCGCGGGTACGTGAAGTGCTCCCGCGTCGTCGGCGACGTGATGGGCAACTACCACCCGCACGGTGACTCGGCGATCTACGACACCCTGGTCCGCCTGGCCCAGCCGTGGTCGATGCGCCACCCGCTCATCGACGGCCAGGGCAACTTCGGCTCCCCGGGCAACGACCCGGCCGCCGCCATGCGGTACACCGAGTCGCGCTTGGCGCCGTTGGCGATGCACATGCTCGCCGACATCGAAGAGGACACCGTCGACTTCTCCGACAACTACGACGGGCGCACCCAGGAGCCCGACGTGCTGCCGTCGCGGTTCCCGAACCTGCTGGTCAACGGCGGTGGCGGCATCGCGGTCGGCATGGCGACCAACATCCCGCCGCACAACCTGCGCGAGGTCGCCGACGGCGTCGTGTGGGCGCTGGAGAACCCCGAGGCCGACGACGAGCAGCTCCTCGAAGCGATGATGGAGCGGATCAAGGGCCCGGACTTCCCGACCCGCGGCCTGGTGCTGGGCACCAACGCGATCGCCGACGCCTACCGGACCGGCCGCGGCTCCATCAAGATGCGGGCCGTCGTCGACGTGGAGGAGGACAGCAAGGGGCGGACCACGCTGGTCATCACCGAGCTGCCCTACCAGGTTAACCCGGACAACCTCATCGAGAACATCGCGGGGATGCACCGGGAAGGCAAGATCACCGGCATCTCCGACATCGCCGACGAGTCCAACAGCCGGCGCGGCATGCGGATCGTGATCACCCTCAAGCGGGACGCGATCCCGAAGGTGGTCCTCAACAACCTCTACAAGCACACCCAGCTGCAGACGACCTTCGGCGTCAACATGCTGGCGCTGGTCGACGGCGTGCCGCGCACGCTGCGGCTCGACCAGGTGATCCGGTACTACGTCAAGCACCAGATCGAGGTCATCGTCCGCCGGACCCGGTTCCGGCTGCGCAAGGCCGAGGAGCGGGCCCACATCCTGCGCGGTCTGGTCAAGGCGCTGGACATGCTCGACGAGGTCATCGCGCTGATCCGCCGCTCGCCGACGGTCGACGACGCGCGCACCGGCCTGATCGAGCTGCTCGACGTCGACGAGATCCAGGCCAACGCGATCCTGGAGATGCAGCTGCGCCGCCTGGCCGCCCTGGAGCGCCAGAAGATCATCGACCAGCTGGCCGAGATCGAGCGGGAGATCGAGGACCTCAAGGACATCCTCGACAAGCCCGAGCGGCAGCGGCAGATCATCCGCGACGAGCTGATGGAGATCGTCGACAAGTACGGCGACGACCGCCGCACGAAGATCGTCCCGTTCGAGGGCGAGGTCTCGATGGAGGACCTCATCGCCGACGAGGACGTGGTCGTCACGATCACCCGCACCGGCTACGCCAAGCGGACCCGCACCGACCTGTACCGGGCGCAGAAGCGCGGCGGCAAGGGGGTGCAGGGCGCGGCGCTGAAGCAGGACGACATCGTGTCGCACTTCTTCGTCTGCTCCACGCACGACTGGATCCTGTTCTTCACGAACAAGGGCCGGGTCTACCGCGCGAAGGCCTACGAGCTGCCGGAGGCCAACCGGACCGCGCGCGGTCAGCACGTGGCCAACCTGCTGGCGTTCCAGCCGGACGAGCAGATCGCCCAGGTCATGCAGATCAAGGACTACACCGCGGCGCCGTACCTGGTGCTGGCGACCAAGAACGGTCTGGTCAAGAAGTCCCGTTTGACGGACTTCGATTCCAACCGATCGGGTGGTCTTATCGGCGTGAACCTGAAGGACGAGGACGAACTCGTCGGCGCCGTGCTGTGCTCGGCGGACGACGACCTGCTGCTGGTGTCGGCGGAAGGCCAGTCGATCCGGTTCCACGCGTCCGACGAGGCGCTCCGGCCGATGGGCCGGGCCACCTCGGGCGTGCTGGGCATGCGCTTCAACGAGGGCGACGAGCTGCTCGCGATGGGTGTGTGCCGCGATGACCGGTACGTCCTGGTCGCCACCGCGGGCGGTTACGCGAAGCGGACGCCCATCGAGGACTACCCGGTCCAGGGGCGTGGCGGAAAGGGCGTGCTGACCCTCCAGTACGACCGCAAACGTGGGAGGCTTGTGGGGGCGCAGATCGTCGAGCTGGAGGACGAGCTCTACGCCATCACCTCGTCCGGCGGGGTCATCCGCACCACCGCCAAGGAGGTGCGCAAGGCCGGTCGGCAGACCAAGGGCGTTCGCCTGATGAACCTCGACGAGGGGACGACCCTGCTGGCGGTGGCGCGCAACGCCGACGAGGCAGCGGATCCGGACGCCGCACCGGAGCCCAAGCAGGCGTGAGGCCCGCGGGCCGCGCTGAAGAACTGAACAGGCCGTGGTACGCCACGGGGCACACCGACGCCGACGATCACCGAAGGATCGCTCGTGACTAGTTCCGAGAAGCCGGAGTCCTCGGACCCGCAGCAGGATGCGGGCCGGGCCTCGGCCAGCACCCAAACAGTCGACGACAAGACCCGGGAAGTCGACGAGAAGACGACCGGTTCTGAGGCTGGGGCCTCTGCGAACGGGACCGAGGAGTCCGGCTCGACCACCGAGTCGTCCGCTGGGGCGAGCGCCGAGTCGGCCGCAGAGTCGACCACCGAGTCGGCCGGGGCCGACGAGCTCGACGGCACCGACGCGCCGCCGCCGTGGCAGCGCGGCGCGGCCGCCTCGGACGGTTCCGAGCGCGAGTCGAGCAGCCTCTCGGGTTCGCTGGCGGCGGGTGCCCTCGGCGGCACCGCCGGCGCGGCCGCGTCCAACGGCGACGTGGACGACACGCAGACGATCCCGAAGGCGGTCTCCGACCAGGAGACCGTCCGCACGCAGATCCCGCAGGCCTCGCGCACCCAGGTGTCCTACACCGGTGCCGGGGCGGCCGCGGGAAGCCAGCAGCGCAGCGCGGCCGGCACCTCCGCGCGGCGCCCCAGCCGGGGTCCGCGCCGGGCGAGCCTGCAGGTCAAGCGGCTCGATCCGTGGTCGGTGCTGAAGCTGGCCCTGGTGCTCAGCGTCGCGCTGTTCTTCGTGTGGATGATCGCCGTCGCGGTGCTCTACGGCGTGCTCGACGGCATGGGCGTCTGGGACCAGCTCAACGGCACCTTCACCGAGCTCACCCAGCCCGACGACGCGGTCAACGAGCCGCTGATCAGCGCGGGCAGGGTCTTCGGCGTCGCCTCGATCATCGGTGCGATCAACATCGTCCTGATCACCGCGCTGGCGACGGTGGCCGCGTTCATCTACAACGTGGCGGCCGACTTCGCCGGCGGCATCGAGATCACGCTGTCCGAGCGCGAGTGACACGCTGACCGCGCCGCGGCGGCGTTTTCCGAGGTCGGAGAGCGCCGCCGCGGCCCGGGCAGGACGAGGTGACCCCCGGTGACACGGGCCGGAACCCGTCCTGTAATGTTTGCAGCACAACGAACGAGGGCCTATAGCTCAGGCGGTTAGAGCGCTTCGCTGATAACGAAGAGGTCGAAGGTTCAAGTCCTTCTAGGCCCACTCGGGAAGTTCTTCCCTTTTCTCTCAGACTCGAACATCACTGGCATGGATGCCAGGTAGGAGGCGACCGGAATGAAGAAGCTGCTCGCACTCGCCGCAGTTGCCGGAGTCGTGCTGTTCGTGGTTCGTCGCAACAAGGCCGCGAAGGCCGAGGCCGACCTCTGGCGCGAGGCCACCGCCGAGGCCTGATCCTCAGGCCGGGGGCCCTGACCTCCGCCGCCATTGGGGGACGTAGCTCAATTGGCAGAGCACCGCCTTTGCAAGGCGGGGGTTAGGGGTTCGATTCCCCTCGTCTCCACGTAGCGATTGAAACGCCCCGCACAACGCGGGGCGTTTTCGCTTTTGGTGGCCGGGTTTCTCGTCGCGTGGTGCCACTGATTTCTCAGCAGCCAGTGGAGGCACTCACTATTAATGCTGAGCATGGAAAAGCCGGGCCGTCTGGCCCGGCTTCTCGTCGTTCAGGTCAGCGGGTCGGTGGCGTTGACCTGGGGGTTTCCGCCTTGTCGCGGTGGCCGTCGGTCGTCGCGGGCGCGCTGTCGGCCGGTGCCCGGTGGCGGGCCTGCGGGGCGCCCGGGGTGTGGGCGTCCCAGGGCTCGTCCTCCGCGGTGGCCAGTGGGAGCTCCTGCGGACGCCGGGTGAGCGCGACGGCCGCGGCGGCCGCGCCCAGGAGCATCAGGACCAGCAGCGCCCACGGCCAGCGGCGGCGCTTCTTGGCCGGGGCCGGATCGATCCGGGCCGCGAGCTTCTTGCGGGACTCCTTGGTGCGCTTCTCCCACTCCGCGCGGGCCTGCTTGGCCTGCTTGGCGAGCTCCTTGCGGGACTTGCCGGTGGCGCGCTGAGCGATCAGCTCCTGCAGCTCCTCGGTCGAGTAGCCGCGCCGGGAGAGCTCCTGCTCCGCCCGCGCCGCCGCCTGCTTGGACAGCGCCGCGCCGGTCTCACCTGCGCTCTTCGCGCCGTGGCGGGCCTGCTTGATGCCGGTACCGACCGCCTTGCCCACGGTCTCGCCGGCCCTGGCCATCGCCTTCACTTCATCCATCGCCTGTTGACCTCCTCGGCCTGGCTGCTTTCCACCAGTCGGGTTTCCCGGGATGAGCACGCGCCAATCGCCCACCCGGCCTCGCGACTGCGGGAAAGCCGGGTAAAGGGCGCGGACCCGCCCATACTGCACCCAGACACCGCAATCGGCCCGCTCGATGGCAGGATGGTCGGGTGGCTGAAGACAACGGATCGCTCGTTGGGACGAAGTTGACCGCGACCCTGCACACCTCGCAGGGCGACATCCGGATCAACCTGTTCCCCGACCAGGCGCCCAAGACCGTGAAGAACTTCGTGGGCCTCGCCGAGGGGACCCAGGAATACACGGAGCCGAACGCCAAGGGCGAACGCTCCGGGCCGTTCTACGACGGCGTGATCTTCCACCGGGTCATCGAAGGCTTCATGATCCAGACCGGTGACCCGACGGGCACCGGCCGCGGTGGCCCCGGATACCAGTTCGCGGACGAGTTCCACCCGGAACTGCAGTTCACCAAGCCCTACCTGCTCGCGATGGCGAACGCCGGGCCGAACACCAACGGCTCGCAGTTCTTCGTGACCGTGGCGGCGACGTCCTGGCTGAACTACAAGCACACCATCTTCGGCGAGGTCGCGGACCAGGCGTCGCGCGAGGTCGTCGACACGATCGCCGGCACCGCGACCGGTCGCAACGACCGCCCGGTCAACGACATCGTCATCGAGAAGGTTTCGATCGAGCGCGGCTGACACCGCCCGGGAAAGCAGGTCTCACCCGTGACTGTGCCACCCGGAACGACGCCCGGACCGGACGGGGCGCCGCCGCAGTTACCGACGTGCGTGCGGCACCCCGACCGGCCGACCGGCCTGCGTTGCACCCGGTGCGAACGCCCGGCCTGCCCGGAGTGCCTGCGCGACGCCTCCGTCGGCCAGCAGTGCGTCGACTGCGTCCGCGAGGCGGGCGCGACCGTGCGGCGACCGGTGACGGTCGCCGGTGCGCGGCTGCGCGACAAGCCGCTCCTGGTGCCGCTGCTGATCGCGCTGAACGTCGCCGCCTACGTGGCGACCGCCGTCCAGGCGGGCAACTTCGGCGCGAACTTCCACTCGAACCTGTTCATCGACTACGCCCTGGTGCCGATCACGGTGGCGGGCGGTCAGTGGTGGCGGCTGGTCACCTCGGGCTTCCTGCACATCGGCGTGGTGCACCTGGTGATGAACATGCTCGCGCTGTGGGTGATCGGGCGGGACTTGGAGCTGCTGCTCGGTCGCGCGCGGTTCGCCGCGGTCTACGGGTTGTCGCTGCTCGGCGGCAGCACCGCGGTGTTCCTGCTGGGCGCGGGTGACAGCCCGGTGGCCGGTGCGTCGGGTGCGGTGTACGGGCTGATGGGCGGCATCGCGGTCGCCGCGCTGCGGCTCAAGGTGAGCCTGCGGCCGGTGGTGACCGTGATCGCGCTGAACATCGTGGCCAGCGTGCTCATCCCGGGCATCTCGCTGCTCGGGCACATCGGCGGGCTGCTCCTCGGCGCCGCGTCGACGGCCGCGCTGGTCTACGCGCCGCGCCGGCGCCGCGACCTGGTCCAGGCCGGTGCGCTGGTCGGGTTGCTGGTGCTGCTGGTCGTGGTCCTGTTCGTCCGCGACACCGGCTACGGCGACCTGTCCTGCTTCGGCTCCGGCTACGAGGTGGTCTGCGGCTGACGCGGCCTCAGCGGCGGAGCGCGTGCAGCGCGTCGGCCGCCGCGTAGGGGTCTTCGCCCAGGTCGAGGCGGGTGAGGACGGTGAGGTCCGGGTCCGCGTCGAGCTCCAGGCTGGTGCCGGTCAGGCCGAGCCTGCGGGTCTCCCGGACGCGGATGGTGACCCGGTCCCACGCGAAGTGCCTGCGCCCGGTCAGCGTGCGCACCGTGATGCCGGTGGCGTCGGCCTGCAGCCGGGGCCGGCAGAGCGTGCCGAACAGCGACGCGGCCAGCAGCGCGACCGCCAGGACTCCGGCGAAGAGCCGGTCGGGTGGTCTGGTGGCGAGGAAAGCCCAGGTCAGCGCGCCCGCGGCGAGCACCCAGCCGCAGCCGACCAGCGCCGCCGGGGGTGCCCAGCGCTTCGCGTCCACCGTTATCCACCCGCTATCGACGAGTTATCCACAGGACTTATCCCCACTGGGGACTAGTTACACACGTGTGTTTCGCTGACCGTCTGTCAAGACGGCGATGGGATGAGTGAGCTCCGAAGGAGTTCACCCCTTCGGAGCTCGTGCACGAAGCGTCGTCGCGCTCCGGACTCGAATTGCGCACCCCGCCCACCGGCCTTATGGCGCGGTCGAGGGCGGGGATCACCGCAGGTCAGCGGACCGGTTCAGCGCCACCGCATGGTCATCAGCAGGCCGACGATCATGAACGCGAAGCCCACGGCGAAATTCCACCCGCCCAGGTCGCTCATGAAACCGATCTTGTCGCCCGCGATGTAGTTGACGACCAGCCAGAGCAACCCGATGATCATCAGGCCGAGCATGACGGCGACGTAGATCGGGTGCGACGGGCCGACGGCCTTCGCCTTCACCGGCGTGCGGCGATCGACAGCCGGGTTGGAGTCGTCCTTCTTGCGGACCTTGGACTTCGGCATGTGGTGTCCTCGCCAGGTGATGCGGCACCGCCGTCCCGCGACATCACCCGATCCAGGGGCGGCGGAACGGCTCCTCTTCCACCTACCACGTTAACGTAATCACAGCGCTGATCGAGCACCCCTCGCAAAGCCGTGACCGGAGAGGAACGTCGTGGTTTCGTCCGTGCAGAGCCCGCCCCAGTCGCCTCCGCCGCCGAAGGGCAACCGGGTGCGCGCGGTGATCCGGGTCCTCGGCGAGCTGATGATCACCGCCGGCCTGGTCCTGCTGCTGTTCGTGTTCTACGTGGTGTACGTGACGGACCTGTTCACCGCGCGGGACCAGGCGAGCGCGACCGGCCGGATGCACGACCGGTGGCAGGCCCAGCAGCTGCACCCGATCGCCGAGCCACCGCCGCCCGCGCACGGGGCCGGGTTCGCGCAGCTCTACCTGCCGGAGTTCGGGCCGGACTTCGACTTCACCGTGCTGGAGGGCACCGACCTCAAGACCCTCGCGCGCGGTCCCGGGCACTACACCGGCACGGCGTGGCCGGGGGAGCAGGGCAACTTCGCGGTCGCCGGGCACCGGATCGGTCGCGGCGCGCCGTTCAACGACCTGGACAAGCTGCCCTCGTGCGCGCCGATCGTGGTGGAGACCGCGACCCACTGGTACGTCTACCGGGTGCTGCCGATGGGCGACGAGGTCGCGGGCTGGAACGGGCACGGCGGCGACCCGCGGTGCCGGGGCGTGGCGCCGATCCCCGCGCCCTACGACCAAGTCGTCGGCAGGCACATCGTCAAGCCCGCGCAGGGCGAGGTGATCCACCCGGTCCCGGGCCTGGACCCGGCGGCCTTCCCGCGCGAGCAGCTCACCCGGCTGATCACGCTGACCACCTGCAACCCGGAGTTCTCCGCCCGCGAGCGGATGATCATCCACGGCGTCCTCACCAAGCAGTACCCCAAGGTCGCCGAGCACCCCGACCTGCGGCCCCCGGAACTGGAGGAGCGCTGATGTACGCGTGGATCTGGCGGCACCTGCCCGGCCCGTTCCCGGCCAAGGCGCTGATCGCGCTGGTGCTCGTCGCGGCGGTGGTCGCGCTGCTGCTGTTCGTGGTGTTCCCCTGGGCCGAGCCGCTGCTGCCGTTCAACGACGTCACCACCGGTTGACCGGGTAAATCCCTTGGCGGGACCGCGTACCCTGACGGGGTGCGTGTTCTGGTGGTCGACAACTACGACAGCTTCGTCTACAACCTGGTGCAGTACCTCGCGCAGCTCGGCGCCGAGTGCGTGGTGCGCCGCAACGACGCCGTCACCGACGACGACGTGGCCGCGGCCGACGGGGTGTTGCTCAGCCCCGGTCCGGGCACGCCGGACCGTGCGGGCCGGACGATGGAGCTCATCCAGCGCTGCGCCGCCGAGCGCAAGCCCGCCTTCGGCGTGTGCCTCGGGCACCAGGCCATCGGCGCGGTGTGGGGCGGTTCGGTGGAGCGCGCGCCCGAGCTGCTGCACGGCAAGACCAGCGAGATCGAGCACTCCGGGACCGGCGTGTTCGCCGGGCTGCCGCAGCCGTTCATCGCGACCCGCTACCACTCGCTGATCGTGCTGTCCGACACGATCCCGGACGACTTCGAGGTCACCGCCCGCACCGACTCCGGCATCGTGATGGGCATGCGCCACCGCGAGCTGCCGATCGAGGGCGTGCAGTTCCACCCCGAGTCGGTGCTCACCGACGGCGGCCACCGGATGCTCGCCAACTGGATGGCCTCGGCGGGCCACCCGGTCCCGGATCACGTCGTCGACCGGCTCGAAGCCGACATGCGCAAGGTCGCGGCCGCCGCGCGCTGACCCACCCGAACAGAAGAGAGGGGCGGTGGCCATCGCGGCCACCGCCCCTCTCTCGTCACCGGGGATCAGGGGAACGGGAAGAACCCGCCCCCGTTGCCCGGCGGGGTGCTCGTGCTCGAGCTGTCGTACTTGCCCACGTAGATCGTGACCGACTGGTTCTTGCTGATCTTCTGACCGGCCTGCGGCGAGCTGCCCACGACCTTGTCGTCCTTCGAGGAGTCGCCGGTCGTCTGCTCGGTCTCGTTGAGCGAGCCGCTCCAGCCGGAGGCCTTCAGCGCGGACTCGGCCTCCTCCTTCGACATGCCCTCCAGGTTCGGCATGGTGATCTGGTTGCCCTTGGAGACCACCAGGGTCACGGTCGAACCGGTGCGGGCCTTGGTCCCGCCGGACGGCGACTGGTCGATGACGGTGTTGGCTGGCTGGTCGGAGTCGCGCTGGTCGACCTTGACCTGGAACCCGGCGCCGACGAGGAACGCCTTGGCCGTGTCCAGCTGCTGGCCGCGCAGGTCCTGGACCTCCGTCTGCGGGATCGCCTGGCCGACGACCACGTTGATCGTGGTGCCCTTGGCGACCTCGGTGCCCTTGCTGTCCCAGTCGAGGATCTTGTCGACCATCGAGGAGTCGGAGGTCTCCTCCTTCTCCGGGTTCAACCCGATCTTGAGGCCGACCTTCTCCAGCTCCTGCTGCGCCTCGGTCATGGTCATGCCGGACAGGTCCGGGACCGGTGTGGACTCCGGCCCGGTTCCCGCGCAGAGCTCGATCTTGGTGCTCTCCTTGACGCCCAGCGCCCCGGGGTTCGGGTTCTGCTGGACGATCGAGCCGATCTTGTCCTCGCTCGACGGGCACGAGCGCGGCAGCACCATCCAGCCCTCGGACTTGGCCTTCTCGTTCGCGGCCTGGGCGGTCATGCCCATCAGGTTCGGCACCGCCACCCGGTCCGGTTCGCCGGCGCCGACCAGCATCGTGACCAGCCACGCGGCCAGCGCGAACACCGCCACGCAGGCCAGCGTGACCAGCGCGACCACGGCGTTCTTGCTGCGCCGCCGCTCCGGCGGGCCCGCCGGGTAGTCCTCGACGTCCTCCGAGCGGTGCCTGCCGGAACCGATCATCTCGGTGGCGCCGCCGCCCTGGCCGAGCATCGCGGTGTGCTCTTCCTCCGACATGATCATCGGAGCCTTCGGGCGCTGACCGGACAGCACGCGCACCAGGTCGGCGCGCATCTCCGCCGCCGACTGGTAGCGGTTGGCCGGGTTCTTGCTCAGCGCCTTGAGCACCACCGCGTCCAGCGACGCCGGGGTCGCCGGGACGACGTCGGAGGGCTTGCGCGGCTCCTCCCGGACGTGCTGGTAGGCGACCGCGACGGGGGAGTCACCGGTGAACGGCGGCTCCCCGGTGAGCAGCTCGAACAGCACGCAGCCCGCGGCGTAGACGTCGCTGCGCGCGTCCACCGCCTCGCCGCGCGCCTGCTCCGGCGACAGGTACTGGGCGGTGCCGATGACCGCCGCGGTCTGGGTGACCGCGGCCTGGCCGTCGTGCAGCGCCCGCGCGATGCCGAAGTCCATCACCTTCACCGCGCCGGAGCGGGTGATCATGATGTTGGCCGGCTTCACGTCGCGGTGCACGATCCCGTGCCGGTGGCTGAAGTCCAGGGCCGCCGAGGCGTCCGCCATGACCTCCATCGCCCGCCGGGGCGACAGCGGCCCCTCGGTCTTGACGATGTCGCGCAGCGTCCGCCCGTCGACGTACTCCATCACGATGTAGGGCAGCGGCCCGTTCTCGGAGTCCGTCTCGCCGGTGTCGTAGACCGCGACGATGGCCGGGTGGTTCAGCGCCGCGGCGTTCTGCGCCTCGCGGCGGAAGCGCAGCTGGAAGGTGGGGTCCCGGGCGAGGTCGGCACGCAGGATCTTGACCGCGACGTCTCGGCTCAGACGGGTGTCGCGGCCCTTGTGCACCTCCGACATACCGCCGTAGCCGAGAGTCTCGCCGAGCTCGTAGCGGTCGGATAGAAGTCGAGGTGAACTCATCGAATCGTCGTTCCGATCCTTGTCAACGATCGTCCCATCTCACCCGCGGGAGGCATTCCGATCATGGGTTCCTGCCGATGCGAAGTCTGTCCCAAACCGTTCGTGGAATCCAGGCTCAGGGCGGCCACCGGACCGCGTCCGGCCATGCCCAGGTCGAAGCGGGGTACTGCCCAGTAGGCGAGCAGACCGATGGCGACCAGCAAGACTACCGCCAGAGCCGCGATCAGAATCCACGCGACGACCCTGGTGTTGGCATTCGGCCGGTGAGCATTGCCACCCATCGCCCCGGCCGCGCCCGCGGTGGGCATCGGCATCGGGGTCTGCTGTTGCGCGACCTGCTGCTGTGAGACCTGGTGTTGCTGAACCGCCTGCTGCGCCGGTTGCTGCTGCGGCACCTGTTGCTGCTGTTGCGGTGCCGCCTGGTGGGGTGCCGGCTGCTGGGGTGGGATCACCCCGGGCGGGTAGGTGTTGCCCATCGGCGGGGAGCCCGGCGGCACCGGGTGCACCCCGGTCCCCGGTCCGGGCACGCCCACCGGTCGTTGCTGTTGTTGCTGCGCGACCAGTGCGGACGGGGTCGGCAGCGGCCGGCCCGAGCGCACCGCGGCGACCGCCGAGGCGAACTCCCCGCCGTCGGCGTAGCGCCGCCACGGGTCCTTCACCAGGGTCGCCTCGACCAGCGCCCGCACGGCCGGGGGCACGTCCGGCGGCAGCGGCGGGGCGATCTCGCGGATGTGCATCATGGCGACCGTCACCGCGTTCTCCGAGAGGAACGGGCGGTGCCCCATCAGGCACTCGTAGCCGACCACCGCCAGCGAGTACACGTCGCTGGCCGGTGTGGCGTCGCTGCCGAGCGCCTGCTCCGGCGCGATGTAGTGCGCCGTTCCCATCACCATCCCGTTGCGGGTGACCGGTGCCGCGTCGGCCGCCTTGGCGATGCCGAAGTCGGTCAGCTTCACCTTGCCCTCGGGGGTGATCAGGATGTTGCCGGGCTTGACGTCCCGGTGCACCAGGCCGCGCTCGTGCGCGGCCTGCAGCGCCTGACCCGCCTGCTCCAGCATGTCCATCACGTGGTCGGTGTTGATCCGTCGTTCCCGAGCCAGGATCGCCGCGAGCGGCTCTCCCTCGACCAGCTCCATCACCAGGTAGGCGGTGTCCTCCGGACCGTCTGGGACGGCGGCGGTCTCACCGTAGTCGTGGACCGCCGCGATGCCCGGGTGGTTCAGCGACGCGGTGGTGCGGGCCTCGGTCCGGAAGCGGTGCAGGAACTCGGCGTCCCCGCACAGCTCGGCCTTGAGGACCTTGACCGCCACGGTCCGGTCCAGCCGGACGTCCACCGCCTCCCACACCTCGCCCATGCCGCCGACCGCGATGCGGCGGCCGAGGCGATAGCGCTCGGCGAGTAACTGGCCGGTGGTCAGCACGGATCAGCCACCCCCTCGCAGACCGGCCCGGATGACCTCCCGGCCGATCGGGGCGGCCAGCGAACCGCCGGTGGCCTCGGCGCCCTCGTCGCCGCCGTTCTCCACGATCACCGCGACGGCGATCGTGGGGTTCTCGGCGGGTGCGAACGCGACGTACCAGCCGTGCGGCTTGTCATCCGGGTCGCCGTGCTGCGCGGTCCCGGTCTTGGAGGCGATGTCGATACCGGTGATCTTGCCGGAGCCCTTGGTGTACTTCTCCGACTGGAGCATCATGTCCCGGATCTTGCTCGCGACGTCGGGCGAGACGGCCTGGTTGAGCTCCTCCGGGCGGAAGGAGTCCAGCTCCTCCATGTCCGGGGCGCGGGTGGCCTTCACCAGCTGCGGCTTCATCAGCTTGCCGCCGTTGGCGACCGCCGCCGCCATCATCGCGTTCTGCAGCGGCGTGACGCGGACGTCGCGCTGGCCGATGCCGCTCTGGTACAGCGACGCGCCGTCGGCCATCGGGCCGGTGTCCGACTTGGCCACGCTCATCGGGATCTGCAGGTCCTGGCCGAAGCCGAACGACGCCGCGGTCTCCCGCAGCTTGTCCGCACCGACCTTGCCCGCGATCTCGGCGAACGCCGTGTTGCACGAGTGCGCCAGCGCCTCGGTCAGGGTGTTGCCCGCGCACTGCTTGCCGCCGTAGTTGGGCAGCGGCGTCGAGGACTGCGGCAGCGTGATCGAGGCGGCGTCCTGCACCTTGCTGTCCGGGGTGTACCCGCTCTCCAGCGCGGCCGCCGTGGTGATCAGCTTGAACGTCGAGCCGGGCGGGTAGATCTCGGAGACCGCCCGGTTGGCCATCGGGTTGCCCTGGGCCTTCTCCAGCTCGGACCACTGGTTGGCGACCTCGTCGTTGTCCGTGCCCGCGAGCCGGTTCGGGTCGTAGGACGGCGCGTTGACCATCGCCAGGATCTCGCCCGTCGACGGGTTCAGCGCCACCACCGAGCCCTGGTAGCCCTTGCTGGTCAGCTGGTCGTAGGCGACCTGCTGCATCTCCGGGTTGATGGTCAGCTCGACGCTGCCGCCCTTCGGGGCGTTGCCGGTGATCATGTCCGAGAAGCGGCCGAACGCCATGCTGTCGTCGGTGCCGTTGAGGATCTTGTCGTCGGCCCGCTCGATGCCGTTCGACCCGTAGAAGAACGAGTAGAACCCGGTGACCGGCGCGTACATCGGACCGTTCGGGTAGGTCCGCTGGAACTTGTACCGGTCGTTGTCGATCGGCTTGGACGTCGCCAGCGACTGGCCGGCCGCGATGATCTGCCCGCGCTCCCGGGAGAACTCCTCCAGCTGGGTGCGCGTGTTGCGGGCGTCGTCGCGGTACTCGTCGGCCTTGATGACCTGGACGTAGGTCATGTTGCCCATGAGCAGCAGGACCATCGCCATCATGGCCAGCGCCACGCGGCGCAGCGGCTTGTTCATCGGGGACGCTCCACCAGTTCCGTGTGTGCTTCGGCGATCGGCGCCTGCTTCGGCTTCGGCTTGGCCGGGGCCTGCGGGCGCCGGGCCGCGTCGGAGATCCGCAGCAGCAGCGCGATCAGCACGTAGTTGGCGAGCATCGACGAACCACCGGCCGCCAGGAACGGGGCCGTCAGACCGGTCATCGGGATCAGGCCCGTCGAACCGCCCGCCACGACGAACAGCTGCAGCGCGATGGTGAACGACAGACCGCCGGCGAACAGCTTGCCGAAGGAGTCGCGCACCGCCAGCGCGCTGCGCAGCCCGCGCATCATCAGCAGCACGTAGACCAGCAGCACCGCCATCATCCCGATCAGGCCGAGCTCCTCGCCCAGCGCCGGGATGATGAAGTCGCTGAACGACAGCGGCGTGATGTTCGGCATCCCGTTGCCCAGGCCCGAACCGGGGATGCCGCCGTGCGCCATCCCGAACAGGCCGGTCCGCAGTTGGTAGCCGGGGTCCGAGTCACCGTCGGGCACCCGCATCATCGGGTCCAGCCAGGTGTTGACCCGGACCTGGACGTGCGAGAACAGGTTGAACGCGAGCACCGCGCCCGCGGCGAACAGCGTCAGGCCGAGGCCGACCCACACCGCGCGCTCGGTGGCGATGTAGATCATCACCAGCACGATGCCGAAGAACAACAGCGAGGTGCCGAGGTCCTTCTCCAGCACCACGATGCCGATCGACAGCAGCCAGGCGACCAGGACCGGGCCCAGGTCGCGCGGCCGCGGCCAGTCGACGCCGAGGAACCGCTTGCCGGCCGTGGTGAACAGCTCGCGCTTGCCCACCAGGAACGACGCGAAGAAGATCAGCAGCAGGATCTTGGCGAACTCGCTCGGCTGGATCGAGATGAATCCCAGGTTGACCCACAGCTTGGCGCCGTTGGCCTCCGAGATGCTCGACGGCAGCACACCGGGCAGCGCCAGCAGCGCCAGCCCGACGAAACCGCACGTGTAGCCGTACTGCGCGAGCGTCCGGTGATCCTTCACCAGCCACAGCACGAGGATGAACAGCACGACGCCCGCCGTGGTGAACAGGATCTGCTTCGGCGTGTACGGCGCCCCGGGAACCGGGGCGAGGTCCAGCCGGTGCAGCATCACCAGGCCCACCCCGTTGATCAGCGCCACCAGCGGCAGGATCAGCGGGTCGGCGTAGGGCGCGAAGTACCGCACGCCGTAGTGCGCGGCACCGTAGAGCACCAGGAACGCGAGCCCGTAGAACAGCAGCTCGCGGGTGACGGTCTGCTCCTGCGAGAGCTCCACCACGACCAGCGCCGCGGTGACGATGATCGCGGAGAAAACGAGCATGAACAGTTCGGTGCCCCGCCGAGTGTTCACTCGGGGGGCCCCGTTGACTGCTCCGGACGTAGCTGCCGGTTCGGACATCAACTCACCGTCCGGCAGTTCACGCCCGGCTTCGGCTCCTCCGGTTGCAGCGGCGTGGCGTCCGCCGCGGACGGGTCCTGCGGCAGGGCCTGGCCGGGCACCGGCGCACCCGGGGTGGGCGGCACCGAGGGCTGGCCCGGAGGAGGTGGTGTCGGCGCACCGGTGGGCGGCGCACCCGGCGTCGGGGAGCCCGGGACGGGCTGGCCCGGCACCGACGGCGGCACGGTCGGCACCGAGGGCTCGGGGGTGGCGCACTCCGGCAGCAGCGCGGTCATCCGCAGCCGCCGCATCGCCTCCCGCGCCTCGGTGAGGCCGTTGACCTCGGTGATGCCGTTGCGCACGTCCGGACGCTGGGCTTCCTGCAGGTCGTCCAGCTTGATCGGCTGGCAGTCCTTGGCCGAGTCCGGCGGGCACGAGGTCTCGACCTGCCAGTTCAGCGCCACGCCCAGCGTGGAGCCCTGAACGCCCTGGTAGATCACGACCTCATCGGCGCTGTTCGTGCCGATGTAGTACTGGTTGAGCACCCACCAACGCCCAACCAGCGCGACAGCCGCCAACACGATGAGCACGCCGCAGGTCACCAGCAGCGAGGTCAGCCAGCGCCGCTTGCGCGGCTGCTCCGCCGGAGGTGAGGTGGGTTCGAAACGCTTCGGCTGCGGCCGCGGCATGGTCACCGCGGACGCGCGCGCCGCCGACGAATCGGGTTGCGGATGCTCATCGCCATTTCCCGCCGCACCCCCCACTATGGGGGCGTCGTCGCCGAACTCGACGTCGACGACGTCGGCGATGATCACGGTCACGTTGTCCGGACCGCCACCTTTGAGCGCCAGCTCGATCATCCGGTCCGCGCACTGCTGCGGGTCCGGGATGCGCAGGGCCTCCGCCATCGTCTCGGTGCTCACCGGGCCGGTCAGGCCGTCCGAGCAGAGCAGGTAGCGGTCGCCCGCGCGAGCCTCGCGGATCGCCAGGCTCGGTTCCACCTCGTGGCCGGTCAACGCGTGCAGCAGCAGCGAGCGCTGCGGGTGGTTGGCGGCCTCCTCCTCGGTGATCCGGCCTTCGTCGATCAGCGATTGCACGAAGGTGTCGTCGTGGGTTATCTGGGTCAGCTCGCCGTCGCGGACCAGGTAGGCGCGGGAATCGCCGACGTGCACCAGACCCAGCTTGCTGCCTGCGAACAGCACAGCGGTGAGGGTGGTGCCCATCCCGTCCAGTTCCGGGTCGTTGGCCACCAGCTCGGCGATCGCGCTGTTGCCGTCGAGCACCGCACCGCGGAGCTGTCCGAGCAGGTCGTCACCCGGTTCGTCGTCGTCCAACGGCGCCAACGCCGCGATGACGACCTTGCTGGCGACCTCACCGGCGGCATGTCCACCCATGCCGTCCGCGAGGGCGAGTAGTCGTGGGCCGGCATAGACCGAGTCCTGGTTGTTGGAGCGCACCAGGCCGCGGTCGCTGCGGGCTGCGTAGTGAAGGACGAGGGTCATGAGCGCAGCTCGATCACCGTCTTGCCGATTCTGATCGGAACGCCGAGCGGAACCTTGGTCGGCCCCGTGACCTTCGCCCGATCGAGGTATGTGCCGTTGGTTGAGCCTAGATCCTCCACGTACCAATCGGAGCCGCGAAGCGACAACCGAGCATGCCGGGTCGACGCGTAGTCGTCGTCCAGCACCAACGTGGAGTCATCGGCTCGGCCGATCAGGATCGGCCGGCCGTCCAGGGAAATGCGCGTGCCGGCGAGAGCGCCGTGCGTCACCACCATCTGGCGAGGCGCTTTGCTCTTGCCCCGGGGTTTGCCCGGGGCCCGACTCGCACCTGGCATCGGGACGCGCATCCCCGACGCGGAGTAGAGATCTGAACGAACCACGCGAAGCGCAGCCAGCACGAACAACCAGAGCAGGGCGAGGAACCCTGCTCTGGTCAGCTGAATCATCAGCTCCGGCACTTGTTGTGAACGCTCCTACTCGTAACGGGGATCGGCGAACCGCGCTCAGCCCTGCTGGGCGCGGAAGACCAGGGACGAATGCCCGACCCTGATCACGTCACCATCTGCCAACTGCCAAGTCTGCACCGGAGTGCCGTTCACCGTGGTGCCGTTTGTCGAACCGAGATCAGCCAGCATCGCGCTCTGACCATCCCAGGTGATCTCGATGTGCTTGCGCGAGACCCCCGTGTCGGGCAGCCGGAACTGGCCCTCCTGGCCGCGGCCGATGATGTTCGAGCCGTGCTGCAGCGTGTACGAGCGGTTCGAACCGTCGTCCAGGTGCAGCGTGGCCGTCATCTGACCGCGCGGGCCGCCGGCCGGGTAACCGCCGGGGGCGCTCTGCGGGTAACCGCCGCCGGGCTGGCCGTAGCCGCCCTGGTCCGGGAAACCGCCCGGGGCGCTCTGCGGGTAGGCACCGCCCGGCTGCCCGTAGCCCTGGTCGAAACCGGGCTGCTGCGGGTAGCCCTGGTCGAAGCCCTGCTGCGGCTGGCCGTAGCCCTGGTCGAACCCGGGCTGTGCGTAGCCCTGGTCATAACCCTGCTGCGGCTGCCCGTAGCCCTGGTCGTAACCCGGCTGCGGGGGCTGGCCGTAGCCCTGGTCGAAGCCCTGCTGCGGCGGCTGGCCGTAGCCCTGGTCATAACCGGGCTGCGGGGGCTGGCCGTAACCCTGGTCGAACCCGGGCTGCTGCGGGGGCTGCCCGTAGCCCTGGTCGTAGCCGGGCTGCGGCGGCTGGCCGTAGCCACCCTGATCGTAACCGGGCTGCGGGGGCTGCCCGTAACCCTGGTCGTAACCCGGCTGCTGGCCGTAGCCGTAGTTGGGGTCCTGGCCTTGGCCGTATCCCTGGTCGTAGCCGTACTGCCCCTGCTGGTTGTACGGATCTCCCTGGGGGTAGTGGCCTGGTGGCTGGCTCATGGGTCGGTCTCCTGCGGTACGCGGTTGTGTCGGCCGTCGCGTTACGTCGGGGTCGACGGTCGAACTGATTCGAAACTGTCCCGTGTGCAGCGTCTCAGAGCGCTCCAGGGAGACTACGACGTCACCATATGTGTCCCACCCCTGCTCGGTGAGATGCTCCTGAACGCAGTCGGCGAGGAGGTCCGTCACCCGGGCCTCATCGCCGGTGAGCCGATCATGGTCCGACGGGCTCAGTTGCACAACGTAGTGGTTACAAGCGAGCAACCGTCCACCGGCAAGCTCCCGGACCTTCAGCTCGGCATCGCGCTGCAAGGACTGGGCGACTTCCTGCGGGACTACGTTCCCGCCGAACACGCGCGCAAAGCCATTGCCGACCATGCCTTCGATCCGGCGCTCAAAGCGCTGCACGAGGCCCACGGCAACATCCCTCCACGCGTACGACTCCTGCTGACCATCGTATCTGGGCCAACGGCCCGAGACACCGCCCAGTTCCCAACTTCCCGACCCCCCTGCGCAGACCCCTCTCGGGACCGTGCTAATGTTCTTCTTGCCAACAGGGCAGCAGGGAAAAGCGAAAGCCGACCCCGGTGCCCAGCGGTGAAAAGCGGCAAGCTAAGCTTCTCATCGTGCCACGGGCGAGTGGCGGAATGGCAGACGCGCACGGTTCAGGTCCGTGTGTCCGAAAGGACGTGAGGGTTCAACTCCCTCCTCGCCCACTTCGAAGGCCCTCCCGGCTCATGCTTCGCCGGGAGGGCCTTCTTCGTATTGTGTTGGGGGGTCGAACCCCCCATGCCCTCCACGGTGCGGCTGGGCTCGTTCTTCCTGGTCGTTGCGGTTGTTTTCCGCTCGGCCTGCTCACGTAAGGCTTCTGCTCGGCTTCGCCGTCGGGCTCCTCCTCTGCCTCCTTCTTCTCGTTCTCCTCCTCCTGCTCTGCTGCTCGTCTGGTTCTTCGGCTCTTCGGTTGGGTGTGCGGTTTGTCATGGGGGGGTTCAGCGTTGGGCGAAATCTTTTCGTGATCTTTCTTGGTGTTCTGTTTGTCTTGTGCTGGGGTGGGGGTGTCCGGCTGGGGGTTGGGCCGTCGCTCGGAGGTGCCTCGTGGCGGGAAACAGTCGTGATCCCGGGCGGTCGGTGACCGCTCGGGCCCTGAGCGTGCTGACCGCGTTCGACGCCGAGCACCCTCGGCTCACGCTCACCGCCATCGCGCAGCGCGCCGACATCCCGCTCGCCACCGCGCACCGGCTGGTGCGGGAGCTGGAGCTGTGGGGAGCGCTGCAGCGCGACTCCGACGGGCGGTACGTCATCGGGCTCCGGCTGTGGGAGATCGGACTGCTCGCCCCCGTCAGCGGGCGGCTGCGCGAAGCCGCGCTGCCCTACATGCAGGAGCTGTGCGAGACCACCCACGACAACGTGCACCTGGCCGTGCGCGACGGGCACGACGCCGTGTACGTGGAGAAGCTCACCACCCCGCGCTCCGTGCCGATCATCTCCCGCACCGGCGGGCGGCTGCCGCTGCACGCCACCGGCGTCGGCAAGGTGCTGCTCGCGCACGCGCCCGCGACGGTGCTGCACTCCTGTTGCGAGAGCGGCCTCACCCGGCACACCGCCTACACCATCACCGAGCCCGGCAGGCTCGGCCGCGAGCTCCAAGGCGTCCGCTCCCGCGGCTACGCCTCCGCCAACGAGGAGATGACCCTCGGGAACTGCTCGGTGGCCGTGCCCGTCCAGGACGCCGCCGGAACCGTCGTCGCGGCCCTCGGAGTCGTCGCCCACAGCGTCCGCGCGGACGTCGCCCGGCTCGTCCGCTCACTGCTGCCCGCGGCCGACGGCATCCGGCAGCGGCTGGCTGACGGCGAACGGGTCAACCTCGACGCGCTTCATCGGTGAATAATCTTCCGCTTACCGGGCGAATAATCCGTCAACTGTACATTTGTGCAGGTCGTGTGACCGGCGTCGATATCATGCGCCGATTTCCCTGACCACGAATGAGGGATGGGAGGCGTAGTCGTGCGGGTGTCGGGTAGCGATCACCCGTCTGGCCGCATCGCTGGGCTGAAGCGTCCATGTCATTCGTCGACCGGTCACCGACAGCTGCCCGCCGCCGATCGCAGCGACCCCCGATGAGCAGCGCAGAACCCCCTCGGAGCTGTTTTAGTCAACATGGCTCCCGCACCGGCGACCACCCCGACGGTGCCGGAGGAGCCGAAGACGCGGAGTGCACGTAGCCGAGGGAGGCGGAACGCTGTGACCGGAATTCCCGGACAAGCCTGGTCCGAAGACGAGCTCCGAGCCTGCTCGACCACGCAGGTCCGGTCGCCGCTGGGGCTGGCCGCCTCCGTGGGCCGGCTCGCCCAGCGATCGGTCGACGCGCTGGGGTGGACCGGCAGCACGCTGCCGCCGGTGAAGCTGCTCGGACGGCAGATCATCGCCACCGCGGAACTGGTCCCCGACGCCCACGCCGAACGCCTCGTCTTCGGCAGCGGGCCGGTGCTCGACCGCGCGGAGATCGCCACCTGGGTCTGGCCCGAGATGGACGGCCGGGTACCGCCGGCCGCCGCCCGGATCACCGGTTTCCTCGCGCCCGCCCGGCACTGGCGCACCGCGCTCACCGCGGCCGTGCCGTTCGCGCGCTTCGCCGACGCCGCCATCGTCGTGCCCCGCTCGGTGGCGGTCGCCCCGGACTTCGCCGAGACCTGCCTGATCCGCGCCCGCCAGTTCGGCATCGCGGTGCTCAGCTGCGACGGTGACGACGTGCGGGTGGAACTCCCGGGGCACAGCTTCGCCGACGCGCCGCCCGTGGAGCACACCGCCGTCTCGCGGTGGGTCAACGAGGTGGTCTACCAGCAGCTGCTGGCGGCCGAAGCGCCTGCGCCGTCGCGCAGCTGACCGGCCCCTGGGGGGCGCAGTTCCAGTTGGACCGGGGGGCTTCAACTGGAACTGCACCTACCGACCGGCGGGTGGGGGAAAGCCTGCTGGAGGGGGAAAGGAGCGGACGGAGACCCGCCCGAACCCAACCACGCACCGCGCAGCGTGGGGGCGGGGCTCCGTCCGCTGAACCGTTCGCCGAGTTGTCCACAGGTGTGTCCACAGGTGGTTTATCCCCAGGAACGGCGAGTTGTCCACAGGCCGCGCTGAAACGGTTGAGGAGCGCCTCCGGGCCTACCGTGGAGGCATGCGCATCGTCATCGCCGGAGCCCACGGGAAGATCGCTCGGCCGCTCGGCCGGCTGCTGTCCCAGCGGGGCGACCAGGTCCTCGGAATCATCCGCAACCCCGACCACGCCGCCGACCTCGAGACCGACGGGGTCGAGCCCCTCGTGCTGGACATGGAGTCGCTCTCGGCGGCCGATCTGGCGGGGCATCTGTCCGGAGTGGACGCCGCCGTGTTCCTCGCCGGGGCGGGCCCGGGCAGCGGTGCCCCGCGCAAGGACACAGTGGACCGCGGGGCGTCCGTGCTGCTCGCGGATTCCTGTCAGCAGGCCGGAATTCGGCGCTTCGTGCAGGTGAGCTCGATGGGAACCCGCACCCCCAACCCGCCCGACGTGGACCCGGTGTTCGGGGCCTATTTGGACGCCAAGCGGGCCGCCGAGGAAGACCTGCGCGGCCGCGATCTCGACTGGACGATCCTGCGCCCGGGACGGCTCACCGACGACGAGCCGACCGGCCGGGTGACGCTGGCGCCGGAGGTCGGCCGGGACGCCGTCACCCGCCGCGACGTGGCCGCCGTGCTGGCGGCCCTGCTGCCCGAAACGGGGACCGTCGGACGGGCCCTGGAACTCGTCAACGGTGACGTTGCGATCACCGATGCGGTGCGGGCCGCGGCGGCGTAATCAGTTCGGGTTATCCACAGGCCCGAGGACGCGCTCCAGGTACGCGTTGTGGAAGATCCCGCGCGGATCGACCGCCTCGCGGACCTGCCGAAACTCGGTGAACCGGGGGTAAAGGCCGGACAGCGCCGCGGCGTCCAGCCGGTGCATCTTCCCCCAGTGCGGTCGCCCGCCCGCGTCCCGGGCGATCGACTCGAACGCGTCGAAGTAGCCCCGGTACGGCATGCCCAGGTACTGGTGCACCGCGACGTAGCCGGTGTCGCGCCCGTACGCCGTCGACAGCCACACGTCGTCGGCGCGGGCGACCCGCACCTCCACCGGGAACATCACCGGGTCGGCCAGCCGCGCGGTCGCCGCCCGCAGCTCGCGCAGCACGTCCGGGACCACCTCGCGCGGGAAGGCGTACTCGGACTCGACGAAGCGGATCCGCCGCGGCGTGGTGAACACCCGGTAGGAGCGGTCCCGGTAGGAGCGCGCCGACCAGGTCGCCGCGCAGAACCGGCTCAGCGGCCGGACCAGCGGCGGCACCGCGCGCCCGACCCCGCAGATCGCGCCGAACAGGCGGTTCTCCATCACCTCGTACTCCAGGAAGTGCCGCGCCGGGCTCAGCGGGCGCGGCGGTCCCGGATGCCGGTTGTTGCGCTTGACCATCGCGTGGTGGCTGTGCGGGAACCAGTGGAACTCGAAGTGGTCGTTGGCCTCGGCCAGCCCGCCGAAGTCGGCGAGCACGTCCTCCAGCGGCGCCGGGCCCTCCTCGGCCGAGAGCGTGAAAGCCGGGACGCAGCGCAGGGTCACGGTGGTGATGACGCCGAGAGCGCCCAGGCCGAGCCGCGCGGCGGCGAACAGCTCGGGTCGTTCCTCCGCCGAGCAGCTCACCTCGGAACCGTCGGCGAGCAGCAGGTCCAGGGCCTCCACCTGGGTGGCCAGGCCGCCGAGACCCGCTCCGGTGCCGTGGGTTCCGGTGGAGATGGCGCCCGCGAGGGTCTGCTGGTCGATGTCGCCGAGGTTGGCCATCGCCAGCCCGAGCCCGTCGAGCTCGGCGTTGAGCACGTGCAGCGGTGTGCCGCCGTGCGCCGTGACCAGCCCGGTCCCCGGATCGGCGTGGATGATCCCGGAGAAGTGCCGCAGGTCCAGCGCCACACCGGATCCCGGTGAGGCGACCGCGGAGAACGAGTGCCCGGACCCGATCGGCCGCACCCGCAGGCCCTGCCGGCTCGCGGCGGCGAGGACCTCGGCGGCTTCGCTGGTGTCGCGCGGGGTCGCGGTCCGCGCCGGCCGCGCGGTGGCCGTGCGGGCCCAGTTGGTCCACGGCCGTGCGGTGGCCGGATCGCCGGGGACCCGATCGCGGGGGGCCAGATCACGCTGCATGCCGGGCCTCCAAGAGGGTGGCGCGCTCCAACGGGTGAGGTGCTCGGCGCGATGGGCTGAAGTTATGTGAAACCAATTCACATAACAAGCCCCTAGGCATACGGTTGTGGGCGTGCGCCGGATCGACGAGATCACCAGCGAAATCGAGCCACCGTTCGCCGCGGTGGACTTGGCAGCCTTCGACGACAACGCCCAGGACATGGTGCGCCGCGCGGCCGGTGTGCCGATCCGGATCGCCACCAAATCCGTGCGCTGCCGGGAACTCCTGGCCCGCGCGCTGCGGATGGACGGCTACTCCGGCCTGATGTGCTACTCCCTCGCCGAAGCCCTGTGGCTGCACGGCGAAGGGCTCAGCGACGACCTCCTCGTCGCCTACCCGACCGCGGACCGCGCCGCGCTGCGGGAACTCGCCGCGAACCCGGCGGCCGCCGCGGCGATCAGCATCATGGTCGACTCCGCCGATCACCTCGACTTCATCGACGCCGCCGTCGGACCGGACCGGCCCGACATCCGGCTCTGCGCCGAGGTCGACGCGTCCTGGAAACCGCTGCCCGGCGTGCACATCGGCACCCGCCGCTCACCGCTGCACAGCCCCGCGCAGGTCCGGCGCTTCGCCGAGACCGCGCAGCGCCGCGCGGGATTCCGGCTGGTCGGGCTGATGGCCTACGAAGGTCAGATCGCCGGGCTCGGCGACGCGCCGCCCGGCAGGCCGCTGCGCGGGGCGCTGCTGCGCGCCATCCAGCGCCGCTCCGCCGCCGAGCTCGCGCAGCGGCGCGCGGCGATCGTGCGGGCGGTGCGCGAGGTCGCGGACCTGGAGTTCGTCAACGGCGGCGGTACCGGGAGCCTGGAGCGGACCGCGGGAGAAGCGGGGGTCATCACCGAGGTCGCGGCGGGATCGGGGCTGATCGGCCCGACGCTGTTCGACGGCTACCGCGGCTTCCGGCCGCGTCCGGCGGTGCTCTACGCGCTGCCGGTGGTGCACCGGCCGGCTCGCCGCATCGCGACGCTGTTCGGCGGCGGCTACATCGCGTCGGGTCCGCCCGGCGCGGACCGGGTTCCGGCGCCGCACTGGCCGGAAGGGCTGGGGCTGCTGGGAACCGAGGGCGCGGGCGAAGTGCAGACGCCGGTGTCCGGTGCGGCGGCGCGCGGCCTGCGCATCGGTGATCGGGTCTGGTTCCGGCACGCCAAGGCGGGCGAGCTCGCGGAGCGGTTCAACCGGTACCACCTGGTCGACGGCCGCCTGGTGAGCGTGGGGAGCTCGGCCGTCGAAGAGGTGCCGACCTACCGGGGTGAGGGCAGGTCGTTCGGGTAGTTCGACACGACCGTCGGCCCGATCGGCGTCGAGGTCACCCGTTGTTCTTCGGTGATCCGGTTGGACAGGTAACCGCGGACGAGGTCCTTGGCCTCGGCCAGGATCGCCTGGTCACCTTGCGAATCGCGGCGGAACGCCAGGTGCAGGACGGCGTCCGCGGCCTCCACCGCGATGGTCAGCGGGAGAGCGAGATCGGCCGGGTCGAGCTGGAACTCCTCGGCGATCAGGCCGGTCAGCTTCTCCGCGATGACCGCGTTGTTGTCCTTGCCCGGGTCGAGCAGGCGCAGGTCGACCACGTCCCCGAAGTGCAGCCGGCTGAACGCCGGGACCTCGCGGTGCATGGTCAGGTAGGTGTCGAAGACCGCGTCGACGGCATCCCACCAGTGCGCCAGCTCGAGCTGCTCGAAGCGGCTGGACACGGTCCGCACGAACCGGTCCAGGTTGCGCAACGTCAGCTCCTGCACGACGGCGCGCTTGTCCGGGAAGAACTGGTAGAGCGATCCGACCGCGACACCCGCACGTTCCGCGATCAGGGTGGTCGTTAATCCGTCGTATCCCACCTCGTCGATCAAGCCGGCGGTCGCGGCCAGCATCTTCTCCACTCGCTGGGCACTCCGCTGCTGCACGGGCTTGCGCCGCAGCGGGGCTATTTCTGCAGGCAATGCGCCTCCCTGGTTGGAGTTGTGCCGACCAGTCTGCTGCTGAGCCGACATCCGTGCGTTCCGGACATGCCGCGACACCGTCAGGCGAAGGGGTGAATTCAACGGGCGTTGCTTGATTTTCGTCCAGTGTTACATCCCATGCGGGTGAAAACGCTGCTCGGCCCGGTGATCCGTGAGCGTTACAGGATTTCGGTATGCATTGAGTCATGTTGTCAACGCGGAGGGTCGCTATCTAGTGTGACGAGAGTCGTCATTCTCCGTGACAGAAGGGTCATTGTGGGTTACTGCACGGCTGCCCCACGTCTGCTTGCCGTACCGGGGTTCGCTCGCCGGTGTGCCGAGATCACCCGCACGGCCCCGTGACGGCTCGGGACACCGTGACGACCCGGGGTGCTGCGACGACCCGACAGGTGGAGGCGGACCTGCCGCTGTTGGAGGACGACTGGGCGGTGGCCGAGATCCCGGCCCCCGGTCCCTGGCGCGCGCTCACCGTCGCCGAGGCCAACGACCTGCTCACCGCGGGCGGCTACGGGCTCTGGGTCGAGCAGGAACCCGACGGCGCGCTGCTGCTCGCCGGCATCGGCACCGGGATCCGGCTCGGCGAGACCGCCACCTGGGCCGATCTGTACCGCGCGCTGGTCCGGCTCCGCCGCACCCGCAGGGTCTTCGACGCCGCCTGGCTGAACCGGCTCACCGGCGCGCTCGACCCGGAACCCGCCCGATCAGCGCAGATCACCGAGGTCCCGGCCGAGCAGGTCGACCTGCTCACCGGAACCGACCGGGAACTCGCGCACCGGGTGCTTGCCTCGCTGCACGGCCCCGCGACCGGCCCGACCGTGCCGTTCCCCGAAGCCCGGGTGACCGTCGGACGGCGGGAACGCGCCGTCCGCGTGCAGGCCGTCGACTCCCGCGACCGCGCGCTGCGCGAACTCCGCAGCTGGGAACGCCTCGCCGCGGTCGTCGCCGGCGACCCCGAGCTGCGGATGCACTGCGCCACCCAGCCCGTGCCCGGCGCCGTCGTCGACACCGGGACCGGCAGCACCGCGCTGCTGCGCGTCGTCGACCCCGCGCCCGCGCACCCCCGGCACCCCGGCGGCACCATCGCCGCCGACCTCGACGCGCTGCTGCACCCCGGGGCCGACGGGACCCCGCAGCTGCTGCGCGTCGTGCTCGACAACCGGTTCACGCGCCGCGAGGACGAGCTCGACCACTTCCTGGAACACCTCGTCCGCCCGCTGCTGCGGGTGTTCCGGCGCGCCCTCGACACCCACGGGCTCGGGCTGTTCGCGCTGGACGAGACCGGTTTCGCCGTCGAGCTCTCACCCGAGCTGCAGGCCACCGGCCGGATCGTGGTCACCGACCACGAGCGGATCACCGCCGAACCCAGCCGCGCCGAGGTCACCACCGGAGTCCGCGCGCTGGTCAGCACCCTGGAACGGCTCGGCGAGGGCTTCGCCGCGCTCCGCGGCGCCGACCGGGCCTGCGAGGTGCGCGACGCCGTCCGCCGGGTCACCGCCGAGGAGCTCCGCTACCTCGCGCCGCACACCGCCGAACTGCTCTCCGGCGAACAGCCGCTGCAGAGCTACGCGCACACCGTCCCGGAGAGCCAGGACGAGGTGCTCAAGTCCGTCCTCGACCGCGTCCAGCAGGGCACCCGCCGACGCCGGTGGGACCCCGACGCGCCGCGACCCGCCGTGGTCATCGACGTCGACCTGTGCGGGCTGATCCCGCTGCAGCGCATCGCCGACGCCACCCGCGCCATCTCCGGACCCCGCCCCGGCGCGCCCGCCGGCATCCTCGAACTCGCCGGCCCCGCCACGCTCCCGGTGCTGCCCACGCACGCGCCCGGCAGCTGGGAGAACTTCGTGCGCGCCAGCGGGCTCGGCGAGCGCTACCCGGGCGTGGACTGGGACGCGCTGCGCGGCGACTTCCTGCGCGCCTTCCAATCCCGGCCGCGCGAACGCCTCGGCACCGACCGGGTCAACGCCGGACTGGCCCGCTTCGTCTGGGACGTGCAGGACGCCGGTGGTCAGGTGGTGTTCTGCACCGCCCGCAAGGAGCGGTTCCGCGACGTCACGGCCGACCTGCTCGCCGACGCCGGAGTCCCCGACGCGACGCTGCTGGTCGTGCCCGACGAGGCGGCCCGGCCCATCGCCGAGGTCAAGGCCGAGCGCCTCCGCGCGCTCGGCGGGCTCGACGTCGTCGCCGTCTTCGACGACGAACCCGAGAACCGGACCGCGGTGCGCGAGGACTTCCCCGATGCGCTGCCCGTCGCCGTGGAGATCCCCGGCCTCGCGCCGCAACGCCGCCCCGACGACCCGGTCGCCGACGGCGCCGCCGTGATCACCACCTTCGAGACCCGGCCCAGCACGCCCGGCGGCCCGAAGCTGTCCAACACGCACTCGCTGGAGGAGCTGCAGATCGGCGCCCTCCGGCGGAACCGGATCTCCCGGCGCTGGGCCGTGCACCTCACCGAGTCCGAGACGCAGTCCATCGTGAACTCGATCCTCGCCGACACCGACCGCGCCGCGCTGCGCACCGGCCGCAGCGCCGCCGCCAAGTTCGGCGTCGACGAGCACCCGGACGACGTCGACCGGGTCCTGGCCGCGCTGCACCACGTGCTCACCCGCAAGCAGTTCATCAAGGGCTCCCGCGCCAACTACCGGCTCGCCGACCTGCTCCGCGACGCCGAAACCCCGGTGCGGGCGGGCCGGCCCATCGACGTGGTGCTGCTCGGCTTCCCGGTCAAGCAGTGCCTCAACCGGCTCAAGGCCTCCGGACCGCTGCCCGACCTCGCCGAACTCGGCGCCATGGCCCGACTCCGCGAGATGCAGCGGGCCGTCGCCACCGTCTACCCGCCCGGGCTGCACTTCAACATCCTCACCGACGGCAGGCACTTCCGGAGCCGGCCCGCCGCGATCGCCGACGCGTACCAGCGCAAGCTGCGCGAATACGTCGACCTCGTCGGCATCGGCGACCGCACCACCGTCGCCGACATCGACGAGGTCGCCGAGCAGCGGCTCGGACCCGGCCTGCCCGCCGAACGCACCCGCCGCATCGCCGACTACCGCAAGCTGCTCAGCGACCGGCTGCGCGAGTTCGACATCACCGACAACCCGCTGCGCACCCTCGAAGCCGTGCACGACTGGTCGAGGTCCGAGACCGACTTCGCGCCGCACGTCATCGGGCTGTTCCGGGAAATCCTGATGTCGCTGGTGTACTCGGTCCCGGTGACCGTTCCCGCGGGCACCGACCGGATGGAGTGGTCGGCCGCGCTCTACACCGACATCTACAACGTCACCGACCCCAGCACCACCGCCGAAGTCCGCCAAGGCCGCCGCGCCGTCCTGCGCCGCGCCTGGCACACCGTCATCCGCTACATGGCGACCATGCAGGTCGACGAGGAGTTCGGCTACGAGCGCATGTTCCCGCACCGCGTCCGGCTGACGCTGAGCGCGGTCCGCCAGGGCTGCCTCGGGTTCACCTACCTCGGCGGCTCCGGCCTGCTCCCCTGGCAGGGCACCGGAGTCCTAGACCCGCGCGGGCACGTCGCCATCGACTTCGCGATCTCCTTGCAGGACCAGGGATTCGTCCCGGTCTACTCGCCGCTGCTCGGCCCACGCCAACCCTGGGCGATGGTTCCAGCGGATCGGACCAAGCTGATCGAGTCCACTTTTCCCGTTCAGCGCGGGGTTTCGGTTCGCACCGGGCTGCGGTTGGACGAGGAGTTCTTGAGGAAGGCTCGTCTGCGGCGGAAGTAACCGACCACCGTCAGGCAAGCGCCGCAGGCGCTTTCGCAGTACCCCACCTAAGACGCTTGCACCGCCGCGGGTTCTCAGACGTTCTCTGGTGAGGACAGCCGTAGCGCCGTGTATTGGCATACATCAGTCTCGGATCCCGGAGCCAGAGGGCGTCTGAGGTTCCGCTTCTGGCACCGCCAAGCAAAGGGACCACGGAGTCTTGTCAGTAGACGGAACCAGGCTCCGCACAGCCAGATCCGTCACCTGACCGGCACCGGGACCGGCACCACCTCAAAAAATGGAAAGGCCCTGGGCGCGAGTCGGGGATTTCGCGTCCAGGGGCTTTTCCTGCTCCGGGCCGTCCGGGGAAACGGTGATCCGGAGTGGTTGGAGTCCGCGGACCGGTACCGGTCGGGGGGAGGGGAGTGCGTCAGCACCGGCCCGCGGAAGTCTTCTGTTGTGTGGAGCTTGGTGGCGGCCGACTCGCGTTGGCCGGGGTCGGGGATTCGCGACTAAGCGCTCATCGGCCGCCACCTGGCGGTTGCTCGGCGTCCCGGGTCGGGGAGGAGGTGCTGTGTTTCCGGGGCCGAGTCCGCCGGCTTACGGCACCGGCGTGGCCGGCTGCAGCGCGTGCGCCGGTCGCAGGTGCCGTGCGGGACGGGGTGCGAGGGCGCCCGCCACCAGGTGCTCGTAGGCCGACTCCCACACCGTGCACGGTGCTTTCGTGGGACGTCGTCGTCCTGAGCACTCCGGGCAGTTGCCCTTCTCGTCGGCTTCGTGAGCGGTGAGCAGCGCTCGCCATCCCGCGGTCAGCCGCGGGAGTTCGGAGCGCGCCACGGACAGCAGGGAGGTGGCGTCCGCGTGGTCGGCGAGCTCGGAAAGCACATCGAGCCGCTCACGCACCGCGCTTCGCAACACCTGCCCCAGGACCTCGTCCATGAGACTCCACCGTCACTTTCTCGCCTGCGCTGCGGCATCCCGCAACGCCATCGACAACTGACCGGCACCGCGGGTTTCGAGCTCCGCGGTGTGGCCGGGCGGTCCGACGAGCACCACCTTGTCCCGATTGACGAGCACGGCCAGGCTCCGATGCGCGTTGGCGACATCGCGGCAGTCGACGTGCCACCAACGACGGCGGTCGGCGAGCGCCGGAACGTGCGGGGTTCCGTCACCCTCCTGCCGCGAGTGCGTCGCTGGAATGTCCATCGTCTGCCTCAAGATCCCGTCTGTGCTCGCTGCTTGCTGATGACTACATTGGTGCCTGGAGGTCGCCGCGCCTAGAGGACGGGCGACGACCGGACCGAAGGCCGCGACGAGCGGTAAGCGGACTTCACCGCAACCGATCACCTCTACCGATACGGGCTTCACCGACTTGCCGTAGTGCGCTTACTCTGCGACCAACGCCCGATCAGAGCGTCAGGGGGTCAAATGAACATCATCGGATCTGGCGGCTCGCCCGTTACTCCCGACGTCTGGAACGAGCGGGACATGCGGGATGCGCTGGCCCGGAGGGACGTCAGCGAGGTCTACCGGCAGCTGCGCCGGCACGGCGTTTCGCAGCGGCAGATCGCCGCCTCGACGGGTCAGTCCCAGTCCGAGGTGTCCGAGATCCTCAAGGGCCGGCAGGTCATGGCGTACGACGTGTTGGCCCGAATAGCCGACGGGCTCGGCATCCCGCGGGGCTACATGGGCCTCGCCTACGACGGGGCGACCGCCATGCGGGTCGCGAAAGCGACGAACGCCCTGGAAGCTGAGGAGGACGAATCGGTGAAGCGTCGGAAGTTCCTGTCCCACGCTGCCGCGGTGACCATGGGGTCCTCGGTGTTCGGCACCGAGGACAGCGCTTGGGCGCCCGCCAGCGCCTCGACTCCGGCTCCGGCGCGCATCGGTATGACCGATGTGCAGCAGATCCAGGCCGCCACGAAGGCCTTGCGCGATCTGGACTACCGATACGGCGGCGGCACCTGCCGCGACGCCGTGGTCGCTCAGCTGTCCTGGGCCCAGCAGCTGCTGGACTCGACGTCCAGCGACCCCGTGCGCAAGCAGCTGTTCGTGGCCCTGGCCGACATGCACAGCCTGGCCGGCTGGACCTCGTTCGACGTGGGCCTGCTGGACCCGGCGCGCAGTCACTTCGGCCGCGCCCTGGAGTTCGCCAAGCGCGCTGACGACGACAGCCTCGTGGCCAGCGTGCTGTACCGGATGGGCCGGGTCTACCTGCACTACCAGGAGCCCAACGAGGCGCTGAAGCTGTTCCAGCTCGGCCAGATCGCCGCGCAGGAATCGGGTTCGTCGCTGACCGTCGCGGTGCTGTGCGCGAACGAGGCGTGGGCCTACGGGATGCTCAACAAGCCGGACCAGGTCCAGAAGATGGTGGGCCGCACCAAGGACGAGTTCGCGCGCGCCAACGTGGACGACGCCCCGGACTGGGTCCGCTTCTTCACCGAGAACGACCTGCACGGCATGATCGGCTCCGCGCACGACGCGCTGGCGGTGTTCGATCCGAAGAAGCACGCCTCGATCGCGGTGGCCGAGACCATCAAGTGCAACGAGGCCTACGGCGCGGACATGCAGCGCACCCACGTTTTCGGGCTGAGTCTGCAGGCAACCAACCACTTCCGGGCCGGCGACGTTCAGGAGGCCCTGAAGGTCGGACGTCGCGCGCTGCAGTTCGGTGAGCGCGTGAAGTCCGCCCGTGTCGCCGACCGGCTCAAACCACTGGAGCTGGAAGCGGGCAAGCACCGGGCCAACTCGGATTCCCGCGACCTCTTCGAGGAAGTCCGGCGGTTCCGCCAGGCATGAGGTCACCCTGACCTGGGGAGACCCGCTGGCTCATCGCCGGTGTGAGAGCACACATGCGTATGAAGACATATCAGGTTCACCAGCACCAGTCCGTCCCGCCGGAGCTGGAGCTGGCACTCACCGAGATCTGCGAGACCGTCGGCCTGAACCCGCGCGGTGCTCGTCTTCTCCGGTTCATCAACAACGGCGTCTTCCTGCTGCGGGACGAGCCGGTCATCGTCCGGCTGGTGCTGTCCCCGTCGTTCGCCCACCGGGCCCGCACGGCGGTCGAGGCCGCGCACTGGCTGGCGATGCACGGGGTGCCCGCGGTCCGGTTGCTGCCGGGTGTGGAGCAGCCGGTCAGCTCGGGTGCGCACTGCGCGACGTTGTGGCAGTACGTGCCCGAGGAGGGCCGCGTCCCCGGCAGCGCCGACCTGGGGAATCTGCTGCGGCAGATGCACTCCCAGCCGCTCGCGGAGGAGACGTTCAAGCCCTGGAAGCCGATGGCGGACATCCGGCGCAGGCTGGGCGACGCCGTGGACATCGACCCGGAGGACCACCGGTTCCTCCAGCAGCGGTGCGACTACCTGGAGGAGCAGCTCGAGCAGCTGGACTTCCCGCTGCCGCGCGCGGTCATCCACGCCGACGCCCACCTGGGCAACGTGATCGGCGGCCCGGACGGCCCGCTGCTGTGCGACCTGGACTCGCTGTGCATCGGCCAGCCCGAGTGGGACCTGACGCCGATCGCGGTGGGCAGCCTGCGGATGGGCTATCCGGCCGAGTGGCACCGCGAGCTGGCGGACGCCTACGGCTTCGACATCACGTCGTGGGAGGGCTTCCCGGTGCTGCGCGAGCTGCGCGAACTCAAGATCACGACCGGGGTGCTGCCGATCCTGCGGACCAACCCGAGCGTGCGCGAGCAGGTCTCCTGGCGGCTGCGCACCATCCGGGAGGGCGACCTCGACACCCAGTGGGCTCCCTACAGCTGACCCCGAGCGCGTCGTGAGAACCGACGTCCTCACGACGACCTCGAAAACCCGAACCTGGCTCCGGTTTTCGAGGTGGGTGCGAAGTTTTCATGAAAACTTCCCCCACCCACGACACCGGGACCCGGAGGGTTCACCGACCCCGAGAGGGACGTGACCAGGAGTTCCCGTGCCCCGGAGTTCTCTGGGGGAGGGAAGTTTTCATGAAAACTTCCCTCCCCTCCGAACCGGGGGTGCGGGGGAGTCGGTTGGGTCTTCCGGGGGAGTTCCGGGGCGGCTGTTCGGGGGCTCTTGGGGACTTCTCGGCCGGTTGTAGTTACCGGATTCGATCTGAAGGGGTAGACCATACGAGCGAACTGGTGCATCGAGTCGGTGCTAAAGCGGATGGGCTGTCGATGAGGATCGCTGAGTTCCCGCCGGGCGAGCACGCCCCGCGCTCCCGCCGTGCGCGCGCTCTGGCCAGCGCCCGAGTGCTGAACCAGATCGTGGACGACCACCTCCGGTCCGTGGGGGACCTGCCGCCGGAGCTCCGCGAGCCCTACGCCGATCACCTCGCCGAGCTGGTGCTGGTGGCCCAGGCGTACCGGCACTACGCGGCGGGCTGGATCTCGCGCCGGGAGCTCCACCGGCGCGCCCGCGCGGCGCTGCGTCGGATGGACGAGCGGAGCGGGCGG
Organism: Saccharopolyspora flava; assembly: GCF_900116135.1. Classification (GTDB taxonomy): domain Bacteria; phylum Actinomycetota; class Actinomycetes; order Mycobacteriales; family Pseudonocardiaceae; genus Saccharopolyspora; species Saccharopolyspora flava. The sequence continues at coordinate 66,290 of NZ_FOZX01000006.1, read as the reverse complement.
TCCACCGTGCAACTCGTCGACGGTGAATGACCGCTCGCAGACTTACGCGCAGTCGTCCTCCGGACCGCCGCACAGGCGTCTCCTGACCTGATTTTTCCCGCGTTGACCTGCGGGTTCGCCGGTCGGTGCCGATCGGTTTCGGTCGAGCCGAACTTCGCGTCCCTCGCGCAGCCGCCATCCGCGCACGTGGAAGGCCTGACGAGCGCTGCAATCGAAAAGGAGACGCGGTGTACGCAACCGGCACGCTGCCGGAACGCGCGCGGGAGGCCCTCGCGCGCGACTCCCTCCTCGCGAAGTACTGCCAGGTCGGAACCGCTCCCCGGGACGGGGTCGGACTGGCGGACCTGCCGGAGCTCGCCGAACGAGATCGGCTCGAGCTCGTCGTGCGGCCGGTGGTCATCACGGTCCGGAGCCTGCTGGCGGCGGGCGCGGTCCCGGTCGGCGAACCGCGCGTGGACCTGGCCGGCGGCCGGGTCGTGGTGCCCGGGCTGGCCGCCACCGAGCCCGCCCGCACCGCCGAGGTGATCGACGAGCTGCACCGGGCGCTGACCGCGATCAGCCCGGAGGCGGATCGGGTCGTGGCCGAGGAGCTGCGGTTCTGCTCGGCGGGCCTGCTGTCGGTGCTGGCCGGCGAGCACGCGTGGACCCGCTTCGCCCACCACGTGCCCAGCGCTCAGAACGAGGTGCTGCAGCGGGTGCTGCGGCTGGTCAAGGAGCGGGCGAGCGCGCACCGCAGGGACCCGCAGGTGCCGCGACCGCTGGTCGCCCTGGACCTGGACTTCTGCGCCTTCCACCCCCGCGCGCGGGTGCGCGACGCCCTGGCCGCGCTCGGCGTGACCGGGCCGCTCCCGGTGCTGCCCGGGCTGTACGAGCCGGGGTGGGAGCCCTTCCGGGAGCCGGCCGGTCTGCCGGAGGAGCTGGCGCACGCGGACTTCCGCCGGGCGATCTCCTGGGACGACGAGGCGCTGCTGACCGACGAGCTCGCCCCCGGCGTGCGGCGGTTCACCCGCGACGTCGCGCAGGCGGGCGGCCGGGTGGTGCTGCTGACCGGGCGCCGTCACCGGATGCGTGCCGCCACCGAGCGCGCCCTGGCCCGGCACGGCCTCGGGCACCTGGAGCTGCGCACCACCGACGAGGGCGCCGACGTCGGGGCGCAGAAGGTCGCCGCGCTGCGCGGCATGGCGGGCTGGGAACCGGTGGCGGCCTTCGACGACAAGGAGGCCAACCGGGTCGCGCTGCGGGCGGCGTTCCCGCAGGCCGTGGTGGTCCCGGTCGCCGCGCCGGGGTTCACCGGCGTGGACGAGCCGGACGCCATCGCCACCTTCGAGACCGTGCCGCAGCCGGTTCCGCTGGGCCGCGGCCACTCGGCCGGGCCGAGCCTGTCGCACGCGACGTCGATCGCGCAGCTGCGGCTCGACGCGATGCGCACCCGCCCGACGCTGTGGCGGCGCGGGGTGCACCTGACCGAGGAGGAGCAGGCCGGGATCGTGACCGCGCTGTGCCGCGGCGCCCAGGAGACCGGCGAGCGGCTCGGCGATCGGGTGGCGGCCATCGAGACCGGCAGCGCCCGGGCGATCTGGCAGGTCATGCAGGCGAAGCTGTTCGGCGCCTCCCGCTCGGCCTACCCGGTCGAGCACGCCGAGGCGGACCTGTCCCGCGCGGTGGCGGCGGGCGAGCCGGCCGAGTTCGTGATCCTGGGGCCGCCGACGAAGCAGGACGGGTCGCGGCTCAAGGCGCTCGGCGGTCTGCCGGACCTGGCCGAGGTCGCGATGCTGGCGAGACTGCTGCAGCTGGACGCCGCGGTCAGACGGGTGCACCCGCCGGGCATCCGGGTGACGGCGCTGGCCGACCCGAGCCACTTCCGGGTCCGCGAGGAGCACCGGTACTGCGGCTACCAGCGGGAGTTCCGGCGGATGCTGGAGCTCACCGGCGCCGACCGGCTGGTGCGGGTGCGCAACGTCGACGACGTCGCGGCCGAGCACGGCTGCGGTGACGCGGACAAGCGGGCGGAGCTGCTGGCCCGGCACCGTGAGCGCTACCGCTCGGCGCTGGCCGGGCTGGACCTGCTCGGCGATCCGCGGGGCGCGCTGGCCGCCGCCGACGAGCGGGACCCGGGATGCCCCGGTCAGCCGCGGTTCGCGGAGATGTTCCGGTCGATCGTGCACGCCGTCGACGTCCCGCGCACCGGCGACGATCCGGTGGAGTTCGCCCGCCGCGTCTACGCGGAGCCGTTCGACCTGGCCGATCCGGAGCTGGGCGAGGCCCGCGCCGAGCTGCTGGCGCTGGCCTGGGACGAGACGATCACCTACCTGTCCAACAAGCACGTCGACGTCGAGCTGGACTACGCGGCGCTGTGGCGTCACGACCGGGTCCGGATGAGCCTGTCGCTGCGCCCGGAGCGGGGGCGGTTCCGGTTCGTGCCGCTGGGCGGTTCGGCGGTGATGCCCTGGCAGGGGACGGCGGCGCTGGGCAGGGGCAACGAGGTGTCGACGGACTTCGCGATCTCGCTGATCGACCAGTGCTACCTGCCGGTGTGGGCGCCGGAGGGGCACGAGCAGCCGTGGTTCATGGTGCCGCCGGATCTGGTGCGCGACGGAGTTCTGCTCCCCGAGGTGCGGGACGGGATCCAACTCCGCTCGAAATGATCATTCGCGGATTCACATCGCCGAATCCGGAAACGGGAATTCCACAAGACGACCTTGGAATTCCGGTGAAAACCAGCGCGATTCCCGGTCCGGAAACACGACGGGAGGGTGTCCGAATTGTCGGACACCCTCCCGGTTTCCCGCGATCAGCTCTTCGGTTTGCCGAGGCGCAGCGCCAGCACCAGACCGAGGACCACGACCAGGACCGCACCGGCGATCCACGGCCAGATCGGCATCCCGCCGGAATCCGATTGCGCCTGGTCAGACGGCTGTCCGGAGTCCTGGCCGCCCTGCGGTCCGGGGGCGGGAGTGCCCTTGCCGGGCGCGGTCAGCGTGAAGGTGACCTTGCCCGGGACCGGGTGCCCGTCGCTGGACAGGATCCGGTAACCCACGGTGTAGGTGCCCGCCGGTCCGAGCTCGCGGACCGGGGCGATCACCGAGTTGCCCTCGACCCGCGCCGGGCCGTCCGCCCAGAACGTGCCGTCCGGTCCGACCACGTTGACCGTGTTGTAGGACTCGCCGGCCCGGACCGGCTGGTCGAAGGTCAGCTTGACCTCGCGCGGACCGGTGGACAGCTGCGCGCCCTCGGCCGGGTCGCTGCCGACCAGCACGTTGTGCGCCATCGCCGGGGCCGCGCCGCCGAGCAGCGCGGCCAGGGCGAGGGCGCCGACGGTCAGCAGTCGCCTCATGACTCACCACCGGAACGCCGTCCGCGGACCAGCGCGCCGGCACCGACACCGAGTCCCAGCGCGCCGACGAGCAGTCCGGCACCGCCCAGGTAGCGGGCCGTCTCGTCGGACGATCCGTGCTGGTCGGAGGCCTGCTCGGGGGTGCCGGACGGCGTGCCGCCGTGGCTGTGGCCGCCCTCTTCGGCGGCGACGAGCTTGACCGTCGGGGCCGGGTGCTCCGGCTCCTCACCGCCGGGCGGGGTCGGCTGGTTCCACTCCACGACCTTGCCGTTGTCGTAGGTCTGGGTGGTGGGCAGCAGCAGCTCGTCGGCGTTGTCCGGCAGGGCGCCGAGGGTGGCCTCGAACTCGTTGAACTCGTCCGGTCCGATGCGGGTGCCGGGCTGCGCGGTCCAGGTGATGCTGCGGACCGCCTCGGTGACCTGCGCCCCGTCCACCTCGACCGGCGGGATCTGGGCCTTCTCGACCTGCGCGGTCCAGCCGGGGATCGGCTTGGTGCGCACCGAGCTCAGCGGGTACTGCTCCGGCAGCGTCACCTTGACCTGGACGGTTCCGGCCACCGGGTCCTCGTTGGGAACGCGGAAGGCGATCTTGGCGTAGCCGCCCTTCTCGGCCTCGTCGGGCTGGGCGCTCACGTGCGCGTAGGCGGGCGCGGTTCCCAGCGCGAGCGCGATTCCGCTGATCGCGAGCACGTTCGCGGAACGGGTGATCAATCGATTTGTCGACATGTTCTCTTGAGATCTCCAGGTTCGATTTGTTAATCGCGCGCGTATAGGCGCGATTCATCGGAATGGCAATGATCAGATGCCGATATACATCGGATCGTTGCTTTCGAACGGAGATTTCGGAGGCCCGCGACGAGCGTGAATCCGCTGGTAGATCAGTTGTGCCAGGGTCCGCGGAACCGGCGCCGGGATGCACGCGGACGGTGGCGGGGTGACTACCGGTAACGGCGTCGTCTTCCGGGGGAAGATCGCCTGCAACAACCGGGTGACCACGAACAGTACTCGCTCGGCGTGCGCCATGACCAGCGCCGTCAGCATGGTGACGATCACGTGGCCCAGCGTCATCAGCGCCGGGGACAGCGGGATCGGCGGTGGCCCGTGGTGGTGCCCCGAGCCGTGCGCGCTGAGCGCCGTGAGCTCGAGGAAGAAGTGAAGTGCCAGCTGACTGACCGACAGTGCCCCTAGAATGCCCCACGACCCGCGCTTGCGATCAGCCAGCGCCACGCCGGCACCGGTCAGCAGGACGGTGATCACGACGGTCGGCCCCAGACCCGGGGTCGAGCCTCCCGCCGCAGTGTGGGCGGCTACCGACAGTGACGCCGCTGTGCAGGCCAAACCGGCACCGCGCAGGACGCGCAGAGCGCCCTGCGTCGGTGTCAGACCTGCCTTCACGGTGGGTCAGTCTAGGTGTCGGTTCGGCCACGCTGACCGCAGGTGAGCTTGCCTTGTTAACCCGATTGGGTCACGGTTTACAGGTTGACGACGATTTGGAGCCACGAACTCAACGAAATGGCGGTTCGATTGGTTCCGGAAACGTCGTAACCGACGACGGAGAGGAGGGGGCGTCGCCGAAAGTCGGCGCCGAAACCTGTGTCGACCGAAACTGAACAAAGCGGTGGGGCCGCATCCGGCGGCCAATCCACCGGAACGGATGCCGAGTTCCTCGGCAAACCAAGAACCGATTGGGTCGTGTTCGGCGTCACAGCGATCATCATGTTCTTGGTGGTCGCCTGGGGCGCGTTGGCAACCGACTCGCTCAGCGCGGCCTCGTCGGCCGCACTGACCTGGCTGATCAAGAACACCGGGTGGGGCTTCGTCCTCGCGGCGACCGGGTTCGTCATCTTCGCCCTGTTCCTGGCCTTCAGCAAGTACGGCCGGATCCCTCTGGGCAACGACGGTGAGGGACCTGAGTTCCGCACTGTGTCCTGGATCGCCATGATGTTCAGCGCCGGCATGGGCATCGGTCTGATGTTCTACGGCGTGAGCGAGCCGCTGAGCCACTTCGTCTCCCCGCCGCCGGGATCGGTCCCGGGCGAGAGCGAAGAGGCCGTCAAGACGGCGATGGCGACCTCGCTGTTCCACTGGACGCTGCACCCGTGGGCCATCTACGCGGTGGCCGGTATGGCGATCGCCTACAGCAGCTTCCGGCGTGGTCGCAAGCAGACCATCTCGGGCGTGTTCACCCCGCTGATCGGCAAGAAGGCCGCTGAGGGCCCGATCGGCAAGATCATCGACATCCTGGCGCTGTTCGCGACGCTGTTCGGCTCCGCGGCCTCGCTGGGTCTCGGTGCGCTGCAGATCAGGTCCGGTATGCAGGCCGCCAACTGGCCGATGGGCAACGCCGGCACGAACGTGCTGGTCGGCATCATCGCCGTGCTGACGCTGTGCTTCATCCTCTCCGCCGTGTCCGGCGTGGAGAAGGGCATCCAGTGGCTGTCCAACATCAACATGGTGCTGGCGGCCATCCTGGCGATCTTCGTGTTCGTCCTCGGCCCGACGGTGTTCATCCTGGACCTGCTGCCCACCGCGGTCGGTTCCTACATCAGCCAGTTCGGCGAGATGGCCTCGCGCGCCGGTGCCACCGGCGGGGCCGAGATGCAGGACTGGCTGAGCAGCTGGACCGTCTTCTACTGGGCCTGGTGGATCTCCTGGACGCCCTTCGTCGCCATGTTCATCGCCCGGATCAGCCGGGGCCGCACGATCCGCCAGTTCATCGGCGGCGTGCTGCTGGTGCCCAGCGTCGTGAGCCTCATCTGGTTCGCGATCTTCGGTGGTGCCGCGATCGACAGCCAGAAGGGCGGCTCGAACGTCTACGGCGACGGCAGCGCGGAGGCGCAAACCTTCTCGCTGCTCGACCACATGCCGCTGGCTGTGATCACCGCGGTCCTGGTGATGGTCCTGGTCGCGATCTTCTTCGTCTCCGGTGCCGACGCCGCGTCCATCGTCATGGGCACGCTGTCGCAGCGGGGCGCGATCGAGCCCAGCAAGTGGGTCGTCATCTTCTGGGGTGCGGCCACCGGTGCCGTCGCCGCGGTGATGCTGGTGATCGGTCAGGACGAAGCCCTGCAGGGCATCCAGAACCTGACCTTCGTCGGCGCCCTGCCGTTCGCGATCGTGATGATCTTCATGTGCGTGGCGATGGTCAAGGACCTGCGCTCCGACGACATCACCGTTCGCGACCAGAAGGGCGCGGAAGTGCTCGAGCAGGCCGTCATCTCCGGTACTGAAGAGCACGACGGCGAGTTCCAGCTGGTCACGTCTCCCGCGGAAGCCACCGACGAGGAGTCCGAATCGGCGGAAGCCGGCAAGAAAGAGTAAATAAGTGAATCTCCTGGATTTCATCGCATCCAGGTGGCAATCGTTGCTGGTCAACGCGTACCAGCACGTCAGCATGGTGGTGCAGTGCATCCTGCTGGCGACGATCATCGGCGTCCTGGTCGGGGTTGCGGTCTACCGCAGCCCCGCCGGGGCGGCGATCGCCACCGCTCTCTCCAGCGCGATCTTGACCATCCCGTCCTTCGCGCTGTTCGGCCTGCTGATCCCCGTTCTCGGCCTGGGCGTGGCGCCCTCGGTGGTGACGCTGGTCCTCTACGCACTCCTCCCGATCGTGCGCAACACGATCGTCGGCCTGTCGAACGTCGACCAGCCGATTCTGGACGCGGCACGCGGAATCGGCATGAACCGCTTCAGCGTGCTCACCCGCGTAGAACTCCGCCTCGCCTGGCCGGCGATCCTCGCCGGCATGCGGGTGAGCGCTCAGATGCTCATGGGCATCGCCGCCATCGCCGCGTACGCCAAGGGCCCGGGACTCGGGAACCTGCTGTTCCAGGGCCTCGGCCAGCTGGGCGGCGCGAACGCTCTGAACATGGCCATCTCCGGCACCGTCGGCGTGGTCATCCTGGCACTCGTGCTCGACGCCTTGTTCGTGCTGTTCGGGCGGTTGACGACTTCGAGAGGTATCCGTGGCTGACGACGAGAAGAAGACCGCCGGGCACGGCGTGGAGATCAAGCTGGACGAGGTCTCCAAGCGCTACCCGGGGCAGAAGCAGGCCGCCGTCGAATCGGTGACCATGACCATCCCCGCCGGGGAGACGGTCGTGCTGGTCGGGCCCTCGGGTTCCGGCAAGACGACCACCATGCGCATGATCAACCGCCTGATCGAGCCGACTTCCGGCACGATCACCATCGGCGGTCAGGACGTGCTGAGCCTGGACGCGGACAAGCTGCGCCGCGAGATCGGCTACTCGATCCAGCAGGCCGGCCTGTTCCCGCACATGACCGTCGGCGACAACGTCGGCATGGTTCCCGGCCTGGTCGGCTGGGACAAGAAGCGCATCTCCGAGCGCGTCGACGAGATGCTCGACCTGGTCAACCTCGACCCGGCCGAGTACCGGGGCCGCTACCCGCGGCAGCTCTCCGGTGGTCAGCAGCAGCGCGTCGGCGTCGCCCGCGCGCTCGCGGCCAACCCGCCGGTGCTGCTGATGGACGAGCCGTTCGGCGCGGTGGACCCGATCACCCGCGGTGTGCTGCAGGACGAGCTGATGCGCCTGCAGGCAGACCTGGGCAAAACGATCGTGTTCGTCACGCACGACTTCGACGAGGCGGTCAAGCTCGGCGACCGGATCGCGGTGCTGGGCGAGCGCTCGAAGATCCTCCAGTACGACACCCCGGAAGCGATCCTGACCAACCCGGCCGACGACACCGTCGCCGGATTCGTCGGAGCGGGCGCGGCCCTCAAGCAGCTCACGCTGCGCCGCGTGCGCGAGATCGAGGTCGGCGAGGTGCCGACCGCGACGGTCGACGAGGCACCCTCGGTGCTGCGCGAACGACTGGGCACCCGCCGCGGCGCGATCGGCTTGGTGCTCGACAAGCGCAACCGGCCGATCCGCTGGGCGACCGCCCGCGAGGCGGGCTCGGTGTCGGACCTGGCGCGCGCCGGTCGTCCGGTCGAGGACTCGGTGTCGCGGGCCTCGACCCTGCAGGACGCCCTCGAGGCGATCCTCACCGACGACGACGGCGTCGCCGTGGTCGTCGGCTCGCGCGGTGAGTACGTCGGCATCGTCGACATCGACACCGTGATGAACACGATCAAGGCGCTGCGCGAGGAGAACGCCTCCGACGAGTCCGATGAGCCGGCCGCCGAGTCGGGGGCTGACGCCTCATGAGCAGCACGTTCGCTTCCGACTCCGGGTCCGGGCGCGCCGAGCGGCTGCGGCTGCTGGCGCAGCCGGTGACCGTGGTGGTGCTGGTCGCGGCGGTGCTGGGCTGGGCGTTCACCCGGGACAACGACGAGGTGACGCTGCGCAGCCTCAACTCGACGACGATCCTGAGCCTGACCTGGACGCACTTCCTGATCAGCCTCGCCGTGGCGCTGATCGTGGTGCTGGTCGCGGTGCCGCTGGGCGTGCTGCTCAGCCGCTCGTGGGCGCGCCGCATCGCTCCCGTGGTGATCGGCATCGCCAACGTCGGCCAGGCCGCGCCGTCGATGGGTCTGCTGGTGCTGTTCTTCCTGTTCACCGGTGGTTCCACCGGGTTCTGGATCGCGGTCCTGCCGATCGCCTTCTACGCGCTGCTGCCGGTCCTGCGCAACACCATCGTGGGGCTCCAGTCGGTGGACGCGTCGCTGGTCGACGCGGGCCGCGGCATCGGCATGTCCGGTTCGGCCGTGCTGCTGCGGATCGAGATGCCGCTGGCGGTGCCGTTCATCCTCGCCGGTCTGCGGACCGCGCTGGTGCTGGCGGTGGGAACCGCGACGCTGGCGCTGTTCGTCGGCGCCGGCGGCCTGGGTGAGCTGATCGACACCGGGTACAAGCTCAACGACTACACGGTCATGATCGTCGGCTCGGTGCTGGCGATGGCGCTGGCGCTGCTGGTCGACTGGCTGGGCGCGCTGGCCGAGACCTACCTGTCGCCGAGGGGGTTGCGATGAAGCTCCGCACGCGCAGTGCGCTCAAGGCGGCCTCGCTGGCGGCGGCCGGGTTGATGCTGGCCGGATGCGGTCTCAGCTCCGGTTCGTCGGTCCCGCTGGCCGTGGAACCGGGCATCATCCAGCCCGTTCCGGAGCTGGAGGGCCAGACGATCACGGTCGGGTCGAAGAACTTCACCGAGCAGCTCGTCCTGGGCTACCTCGGCGAGTTCGCGCTGTCCGCGGCCGGGGCCGACGTGCGGGACCTGAGCTCCATCCAGGGCTCGTCCACCGCCCGCAAGGCCCTGACCAGCGACCAGATCGACGTGCTCTTCGACTACACCGGCACGTCCTGGATCAGCTACAACGGCAACAACGATCCGATCCCGGACGCCCGCGCCCAGTTCGAGGCCGTGCGCAAGCAGGACCTCGAGCGCAACGGCGTGGCCTGGACCGCGGTGGACTACCAGGTGGACAACACCTACGCGTTCGCCGTCAACCAGGACGCGGCCAAGCGCCTGGGCGTCCAGAACCTCTCGGACATCCAGCGGATCGTGACCGAGCGCCCGCAGGACGCCACGTTCTGCGTCGACACCGAGTTCGCCAGCCGCAACGACGGCCTGCCCGGGGTCGAGCAGACCTACGGGTTCAAGACGAACCCGGACAACGTCAAGGTGCTCACCGAGGGCGCGATCTACCAGGCCACGGCCGACGGGACGTGCACGTTCGGCGAGGTGTTCACCACCGACGGCCGGATCGAGGCGCTGAACCTGAAGGTGCTGGCCGACGACAAGCAGTTCTTCCCGCGGTACAACGTCGGAGTCACGCTCCGGGACGAGATGCTGAAGCGCTACCCGCAGCTGACGCAGGTGTTCCAGCCGATCTCCGAGCGGTTGACCAACGAGGAGCTGATGAAGCTCAACGCGCAGGTGGACGTCCAGGGCCGGGACCCGGCCGACGTCGCGCGGGACTGGATGGCCGAGCAGGGCCTGATCAAGATCCCCGGTCAGAGCTGATCGACGCGGTGCGGAAGCGGGGCACCTCCGGTGTGGAGGTGCCCCGCTTCTCGTTTCCCGGTCGGTGGTCTCAGCGGGTGGGGACGCCGAAGCGGGTGAGCAGCTCGCTCTCGATGCGGGTGAGCTCCTGGTCCACCGCGCGGTGCGCGGACTTGCGGCGCGGCGCGGGCATCCGCTCGGCGGCGCGGACCGCGCTGGTCAGCTGGGCCAGGCGGGCGTCGGCCTGCGCCGCGTAGGTCTCGGCGGCGCCGCGCTCCTCGCTCGTGGCCTGCTCCCGCAGGTCGCGCAGGGCGCTGGAGTCGCCGGCGATGCGGGCGTGCAGCGCCGCGCCGCGACCGGTGAACCGGCCCAGCTCGTCCACCCCGACACCGAGCTTGCGCGCCCGGGAGCGGTCGTAGCCCGCGCGGACCGAGCTCGCGGCGCGCAGCGCGAACGGGGCGAGCACCGGGCCGACGATCTTGGCGATCTTGATGATCTTCTTGGCGTTGCCGGGGGTGACCGCGCCGTACTCGCCCTTCTTGATCGCCTTGGCGGTCTGCTTGTCGGCCTTGCGCAGTGCCTTCGCCGCCTTCTTGCCCACCGGTGCCGGTGTCACCAGCGGCTGCTCGGGCTGCTGGGTCTTGGCCTGCTGCTCCTTGCGGGCTCGCGCGGCGGCTTTGTCGACTTGGCGACGTGCCCGCTTGTCGGCCCTGGCCTTCCCGGCGGCGCACCTCCGGCACCCCCGGTGCGTGATCGTCCCGCGTCGCCTGGCGAGTCTCCTCACCGCGCACACCTCCCCGGATCCGCGTTCTCCCAGCTCCGCGATCACCATAAGTCCGGATGGAGCAGCGCACGAAAGCACAACGCGATCGGGTGTGCACCCGCTGTGGTCGTCGCCGGTACGCGATGTCACCGGGGTGATGGGCGCGGCTGTCAGGGCTACCGCATACCCTTTACGCGTGAAGGAGATGGTGCTGCTCGACGCGGGCGTGGTGACGCGGTGCCGTCGACGCGTGCACTTGGAGAACGACCCGGCGATGCGCGAGGTCGAGACCGCGCCGCTGGACCTGGGCGTCGAGCAGCGCATCGCCGACGCCACCGAGCACCGCCGCTCCGTCGCCGCCCAGCTGGGTGAGCTGCTGGGCGAGTCCTGGACCGAGATCCCGCGCGGCGTCCCCTACGCCGAGCGCGCCCGGCTCACGCTGGAGGCGATGCGCGAGGGCGTCGGGCACATCTCCGGCGCGCAGCTGCCCGACGACGCCGACGGCGGCAGGCGCGGCGCCATCGACCTGCTGGTGCGCAGCGGCAACGGCTACGTCCCGGTGCTGGTGGTGCGGCACAAGGTCACCGACCCGGGCAGCGGGGCGAAGGTCTCGCCGATCGGCGAGCCGGTTCCCGAGGCTGCGGCCGTCGACTCCACCCGCAAGGTCCGCCCGCAGCCCCGCGACCAGCTGCGCCTGGTGCACGCGGTGCGGCTGCTGCAGGCGTGCGGGTTCAGCGCGGGCGATCGGACGGCGGGCGTGATCGGCGTCGACGCCGACGTCGTCGTCTGGCACGACCTGCGCAGCCCCAACTGGCCCGGCGGGCGCACCGCGCTCGCCGAGTACGACGCACGCTTCGGCGACCGGCTCGACGTCGCCCGCGCCGCCGCCCGCGGCGACGAGCCGCTGGCGCAGCCGTCCCGGATCACCGAGTGCCGCGGCTGCCCCTGGTGGCCGACCTGCGAGGCGCAGCTGCGCGAGCGCAACGACGTGAGCCTGGTGGTGCGCGGCGAGGACGCGACCGCGTTGCGCGGCCAGGGCATCACCACCGTCGACGAGCTGGCCGCGACGCCGCTCGATGCCGCCGAGGACCTGCAGCTCACCGGGGTGCGCAACGCCGACGCGATCCTGCTGGCCAAGGCGTGGCTGCGGGAGATGCCGCTGGTGCGGCGGGTCCGCGAGCTCGACGTGCCGCGCGGGGACGTCGAGGTCGACGTGGACATGGAGAGCTACGCCGACGCCGGTGCCTACATGTGGGGCTGCTGGCTGTCGGGCGCCGACATCGGCGAGGAGCAGGGCTACCGGGCGTTCGTGACCTGGGATCCGCTGCCGACCGACGACGAGGCGCGGTCCTTCGCCGAGTTCTGGAGCTGGTTCACCGGTGTGCGCCGCAAGGCGTTCGAGCGGGGCTTGAGCTTCCGGGCCTACTGCTACAACGAGCTGGCGGAGAACCGCTGGATGCTGGCCTCCGCGGAGCGCTTCGCGGGCAAGCCCGGGGTGCCGCCGGTGTCGGAGGTCAAGGAGTTCATCGCCTCCGCCGAGTGGGTCGACCTGTTCGCGGTGGTCCGCGACCAGTTCCTGTGCCCGAACGGCAAGGGGCTCAAGGTGATCGCCCCCAGCGCCGGGTTCTCCTGGCGCGATCCGGAGGCCGGCGGCGAGAACTCGATGCGCTGGTACCGCGACGCGGTCGCCCTCGACGGCGGCGAGCAGGACCTCAGCCAGCGCGAGCGCCTCCTCACCTACAACGAGGACGACGTCCGGGCCACCTACACCATCCGCACCTGGATGACCTCGCAAGCAGCCCACGACATCCCCTACGCCGAGGACCTCTGACCCCGCCCTCCGGGGCCGCGGCGGTGGTCCGGCCGAGCGCGTTCGTCACCAGTGGACAGTTTTAGCCATAATTGTCCCGACATTTTGGACATTGATCATGGGTAATTATGGCTAAAACTGTCCACTGGCCAGGACTCGGAGCCCGGCGCGGCCCCACCCCGGGTGATCAGCCCGCCGAGGTGGGGCCGCGCGGGGTCAGCGGGGGGCCATGCGGAGGGCGCCGTCCATGCGGATGACCTCGCCGTTGAGGTAGTCGTGCTCGACGATGTCGAGGGCGAGCTGGGCGTAGTCCTCCGGGGTACCGAGCCGCTTCGGGAACGGGACGCCGTCGGCGAGGCCCTGGCGGAACTCCTCGCTCACCGTCGCCAGCATCGGGGTGTCCACGATGCCCGGGGCGATGGTCATCACCCGGATGCCAGACGACGACAGGTCGCGGGCCGCGGGCAGGGTCAGGCTCGCGACACCGCCCTTGGACGCCGCGTAGGCGGCCTGCCCGATCTGCCCGTCGTAGGCCGCCACCGACGCGGTGTTGACCACGACGCCGCGCTGCCCGTGCTGGTCGGCCTCGGTCTCGCCGATCGCGGCCGCGGCCAGCCGCATCACGTTGAACGTCCCCAGCAGGTTGATCTCCAGGACCTTGCGGAACAGCTCCAGGTCGTGGACGCCCTTGCGGCCCGCGATGCGGGCGGACGGGCCGATGCCCGCGCAGTTCACCACGATCCGGAGCGGGTTCCCGGCGCCGGCCGCCTGCTCGACCGCGGTCTGTACCTGGTCGGCGTCGGTGACGTCGGCCGCGGTGTAGGTGACGCCGTCGACGATCGGGGCCTTCTCGATCGCGCCCGGCAGGTCGACCGCGAACACCTTCGCGCCCCGCCCGGCCAGCGCCCGCGCCGTGGCCGCTCCGAGGCCGGACGCCCCGCCGGTGACGATCGCTGCGGTGTCGGTGATCTGCATGCTGGTTCTTCCTCCTGGTGTTGCCGGAAAAGCCGGTGTTGCCGGAAAGGTCACGCCGCCGGGCAGATGCTGTCCAGCGCCGCGAGGTCGTCGGGTCCCGGGACCCAGTCCGCGGCCTGCGCGTTGGCCCGGACCTGCTCGGGGGTGGTCGCCCCGGCGATGACCGAGGCGACCGGGTCCTGCGCGGCGAGCCAGCCGAGCGCGACGGTGCTCATCGGGACACCGCGCTGCTCGGCGAAGACCCGCAGCTTCTCGATCCGGTCCCACGGCGCGTCGGCGAGCAGCTGCGCGCGCCCGGCCAGCCTGCTGTCGGCCGGCGGGATCTGGTCGCGCCGGTACTTGCCGGTGAGCAGCCCGTTGGCGAGCGGGAAGTACGGCAGCAGGCCGATCCCGAAGCGCCGCGCGGCCGGCACCACCTCGCGCTCCACCTCGCGGGACAGCAGCGAGTAGTGGTGCTGGCCGGACACCGGCGCGGTCAGGCCCGCCGAGTTCGCCGTCCAGGCCGCGTCGGCGACCTGCCAGCCGGGGAGGTTGCAGTGCCCGACGTAGCGGATCTTGCCCTCGCGCACCAGGTCGTCGAGCACCGAGAGGGTTTCCTCCAGCGGCGTCAGCGGATCCGGCCGGTGCAGCTGGTACAGGTCGATCCAGTCCGTCGCGAGCCGCCGCAGCGAGGACTCCACGGCGCGGCGCACGTACCGGCGGGAACCGCGCGCGCCGAAGTCGGGGCCGTTGGCGCCCTGCATGTCCACGCCGAACTTGGTGGCGATGATCGCCAGGTCGCGCCGCCCGGACAGCGACTGCCCGAGCAGCTCCTCGCTGCGCCCGCGCGGCGTGCCGTAGGCGTCGGCCACGTCGAAGAACGTGATGCCGCTGTCCAGCGCGGCGTCGACGACGGCGCGCGCTCCGGTCAAGGTTTCGGTGGCGGTGCCGGGCCTGCCGAGGTTGTTGCAGCCGAGACCGACCGCGCTCACCGCGAGACCCGATTCCCCCAGACGTCGCTGATCCACGCCGCGCAGCCTAAACGGCAGGTTCCCAACTCGTCACCTGCGACGTCGGGAGCGTGAACTCTGAGCGAAGCGGGTTTTCCCAGCTCGAACATGTGCCACGATCACTTTCGAGGGGGCTGGAGGCGACCGCCCGGTCGTTCTACGGAAGGGGTTGGGGCCTGTGTTCGCCCGTCGAATCGTCGTTGTCGGCACCGGCTACGTCGGACTGACCACCGGTGCGTGCCTGGCGTCGCTTGGCCACCGCGTGGTGTGCAGCGACGTCAACGAGCAGAAGGTCGCCGAGCTCTCCCGGGGCGAGGTCCGGATCCACGAGCCCGGCCTGGCGGAGCTGGTGCAGGAGGGCATCGCGGCGGGCCGGCTGGAGTTCGTGGTGGGTTCCGCGGGCGCGGTCGCCGAGGCCGAGGTGGTGTTCCTGTGCGTGCCGACCCCGATGGGGTCCGGCGGCGCCGCGGACCTGGCGGTGGTGGAGGCCGTCGCGCAGGAGGTGCGCGAGGTGCTGCCCGCCGGCTGCGTGATGGTCACCAAGTCGACGGTCCCGGTCGGCACCTCGAAGCGGCTCGCCGAGCACCTGGACCGCGCCGACGTCGCGGTGGTGAGCAATCCCGAGTTCCTGCGCGAGGGTTCGGCGGTGCACGACTTCCTCAACCCGGACCGCATCGTCGTCGGCTCCGACACCCAGGACGCCGCCGAGCGGGTCGCCGCGCTGTACTCGCGGCTGGGCGCGCCGACGGTGCTCACCGACGCGGCGAGCGCGGAGATGGTGAAGTACGCGGCGAACTGCTTCCTGGCCACCAAGCTGTCCTACGTCAACGCGATCGCGGAGCTGTGCGAGCAGCTGGGCGCCGACATCACCGACGTCACCGAGGGCATGGGCTACGACCGGCGGATCGGGCAGTCGTTCCTGCAGCCGGGGCCGGGCTGGGGCGGGTCCTGCCTGCCGAAGGACACGGCGGCGCTGCTGCAGGTCGCCGAGGCCGTCGACTTCGACTTCCCGCTGCTGCAGGCCACGATCTCGTCGAACGCGCACCAGCGGCAGCGGATGGTCGCCAAGGTCCGCGAGGCGTGCGGCGGCACCCTCGCCGGCGAGCGGATCGGCCTGCTGGGCCTGACGTTCAAGGCGGGCACCGACGACCTCCGCGACTCGCCCGCCCTGGAGGTCGCGCAGCTGCTGGCCGCCGAGGGCGCCGATCTCGTCGCCTACGACCCGGGCCTGCGCGGCGACGAGCCGGAACTGCCCGCCGGTCTCACCCTCGTCGACGACCCGTACCAGGCGGCCAAGGAGGCCTCGGCCCTGGTGCTGCTCACCGAGTGGCAGGAGTTCCGCGCCCTGGACTGGAACCGCATCGCCGACGCCCTCGCGGGCCTGGTCGTCGTCGACACCCGCAACCACCTCGACCCCGACGTCCTCTGCCGCGCCAACCTCTCCTGGCGAGGAGTAGGCCGCACCCCCGTCACCGCCCTCAGCTGACCCCGTCACCACCCTCGATACCCCGGTCACCGCCCTCGATACCCGGTCACCACCCTCGATACCCCGGTCACCGCCCTCGGCCGACCCCCGTTCTCGACGTGGGTGACCCGATTACGCCGGTAATCCGCACGCGGAATACCGCCGTAGTCCGTACCCGGAATACCGCCGTAATCGGGGACCGGATTACGGCGGTAATCGGGGACCCGAATACCGGAGTAATCGGGTCGACCACGTCGAGAACCGGTGGGGACGTGGGGAATCGGACCCTCGTCAGGGGCTTTTCGGGGTTCTAGGGTGAGCGCGTGTTCACGACTCGGCCGGAGCTCGCCGGTACTCATGGGATGGTCGCGTCCACGCACTGGCTGGCCTCGGCGGTGGGGATGGCCGTGCTGGAGGACGACGGGAACGCGTTCGACGCCGCGGTGGCCGCCGGGTTCGTGCTGCAGGTGGTGGAACCGCACCTGAACGGCCCGGGCGGTGAGGTCCCGGCGCTGTTCGCCACCGCCGCCGACCCGCGCCCGAAGGCCTTGTGCGGGCAGGGTCCCGCGCCCGCGGGCGCGACGATCGGGCACTACCGCGACGAGCTGGGACTCGACCTGATCCCCGGGACCGGGCTGCTCGCCACGACCGTGCCGGGCGCCTGGGACGGGTGGCTGACGCTGCTGCGCGACCACGGGACGAAGACGCTGCGCGAGGTGCTCGGCCACGCGATCGGCTACGCGCGCCGTGGCTATCCGATCGTGCCGCGGATCAGCGAGACCATCGGCATGGTCGCGGGCATGTTCCGGGAGCACTGGCCGACTTCCGCGCGCTGGTGGCTGACCCCCGGCGGCTCGGTGCCGGAACCGGGTTCGGTGCTGCGCAACCCGGTCCTGGCCGACACCTGGGAGCGCCTGCTCGCCGAGGCCGAGTCGGTCACCGGCCGGGAGGCGCAGATCGACGCCGCCCGCCGGGCCTGGTCGCAGGGCTTCGTGGCCGAGGAGGTGGAGCGGTTCGCGCGGATCCCGCACCGCGACAACTCCGGCCGCGACCACGCGGGCGTGCTCACCGCGCAGGACATGGCGGAGTTCGAGACCACCTACGAGGAGCCGCTGACGGTCGACCTGCCGGGTGGCTGGACGCTGGCGAAGTTCGGCATCTGGTCCCAGGGACCGGCGCTGGCCCAGCAGCTCAAGCTCGTCGAGGACCTCCCGGTGTCCTACGTGGACGGTGTCGCCTCGGCCGACACGGTGCACGCGGCGGTGGAGGCCGCCAAGCTCGCGTTCGCCGACCGCGAGGCCTTCTACGGCGATTCCGCCGACCCCGGCGTGCTGGCCGACCTGGTCTCCGACGGGTACGCGGCGCAGCGCCGCACCCTCATCGGCGAGATCGCCTCGCTCGACCTGCGCCCCGGCTCGCCCGGTGGCCGCACCCCGGTCCTGCCGGCGTTCGTCGCCGAGGGCAGGGGAGTGGGCGGCGCGTTCGACCCGAGCGGCGTCGGCATCGGCGAGCCGACGGTGCTGGCCAACGGCGAGAGCCGAGGCGACACCGTGCACGTCGACGTCGTCGACCGCTGGGGCAACATGCTCTCGGCGACCCCGTCCGGCGGGTGGTTGCAGTCCTCGCCGACGATCCCGGAACTCGGGTTCTGCCTGGGCAGCCGCGCCCAGATGTTCTGGCTGGACGAAGGACTCCCGAACTCGCTGGCTCCGGGCAAGCGCCCGCGCATCACGCTGAGCCCGTCGCTGGCGCTGCGCGGCGGCGTCCCGGCGCTGGCGTTCGGCACGCCCGGCGGGGACCAGCAGGACCAGTGGCAGCTGTGCTTCTGGCTGGCGCACGTGCGCGGCGGCCTGAACCTGCAGGCCGCGATCGACGCGCCCGCCTGGCACAGCACCGCGTTCCCGCGCTCGTTCTACCCGCGCGAGTGGGAACCCGGTGGTGTGGCGGTGGAATCGCGCCTGGGCGCGGACACGATCGCGGAGCTGACCAGGCGCGGCCACCACGTCACCGACAACGGCCCCTGGTCGCTGGGCCGCCTCTCGGCGGTCTCCCGCGACCCCGACACCGGCCTGCTCAAGGCCGCCGCCAACCCGCGCGGAGCCCAGGGCTACGCCGCGGGCCGGTGATCACGCCGCCGGGAGGGTCGTTCCCAGCAGCAGCATTCGCAGGGTTCGGGCGGTGGCGTCGGTGATCAGGCGGGGTGCCCCGGTGATGGCGTCGGGGAGGGCGACCGGGCCGGTGAGGATGCCGGTGATCGCGTCGATGCCGTGCTCGTAGCTGGTGTCGGCGCCCGGGCCGATGGTGCCGCACAGCGCGATCACCGGTTTGCCGTGCCGCTTGGCGCGCCGCGCCACCTCGGTCGGGATCTTGCCGAGCGCGGTGGAGGCGTCGATGGCGCCCTCGGCGGTGATCACCAGGTCGGCGGTGCGCAGCCGCTGCTCCAGGTCGGTGCTGCTGAGGAACACGTCGAAGCGGGATTCCAGCCGTGCGCCGAGGATTCCGGCGAGTCCGGCGGCCAGCCCGCCGGAGGCCCCGGCGCCCGGTAACCCGCCCAGGCCCGGGTCGAGCAGCCGGGCCCAGTTGTCCATCGCCGCGGACAGCAGCTCCACGTCGTCGGCCGAGGCTCCCTTCTGCGGGCCGTAGCGGCGGGCGACGCCGTCCGGGCCGCAGAGCACGTTGCGCGGGTTCACCGCCACCGTCATGTCCACTTCGGACAACCGGCGGTCGAGCCGGGAGACGTCGACGCGGTTCGCCCGCAGCAGTTCCGCGCCACCCGCACCGATCTCGCGGTCCTCGTCATCGCGGATCCGCGCGCCCAGCGCCTGCAGCGCACCCGCCCCGCCGTCGCAGATGCCCGAGTCGCCGCAGCCCACGACGATTCTTCGCGCGCCCGAGTCCAGCGCCGCGCGGATCAGCTCGCCGACGCCCCGGCTGGTGGTGCGGCCGGGATCGCGGGCGCCGGGAGGGACCAGCGACAACCCGGCGGCCGCCGCCATCTCCACGAACGCGGTGTCCTCGTCGAGCAGCGCGAAGTGCGCGTCCACCGGCTCGCCGACCGGACCGGTCGCGGTCACCGGCACCAGCGCACCCCCGGTCGCGCGGGCCAGCAGCTTCGCCGAGCCCTCACCGCCGTCGATCAGCGGCACGGTGTCCACGACGCTGCCGGGGATGACGCGCCGGATGCCGGCCTGGATGGCATCGGCCACCTGCTCGGCGTCCAGACACTCCTTGAAACCGCTGGGAGCCACCACGATCCGAAACATGTCCCCTCCAGGGATTGAAAATTGATGGGACTTGCGTTGCTTGGCGGTGCGGGTGGCGGAACCTGAGCGCCTTCGTGGACTCCGTGCGCCGCTCCTTGAGTATTCGAATACGCGGCGTCCCGGCGTACTCGCCACGAAGGCGCTCAGAACCCGCGGCGGTGCGAGTTGCTCGGGTGGCGGAAGAGAATGCGGCTCCGCCGCATGGTGGAGCACCCCCTAGAGCGACAGGCCCAGGGCGGGCCAGATGAGCAGGGCGAACAGCAGGACCAGCACGGCGGTGAGCGGTCCGAGGACGAGGGCGAGGCGCCGCAGGTCGCGGGGGTCGTACTCGTCGGCGAACAGCGCGAGCGGTTTGGCCGAGGACGGCAGGGTGTGGCAGAAACCGGCGGCCGCGGTCGAGGCGAACGCCACCGCGACCGGGTTCGCCCCGACCGCCAGCGCGGCGGGCACCAGCAGCGGGACCAGCACCGCCGAACGCGCCGAGCGGGACGTGACCAGCAGGTGCAGCGCGGTGCTCAGCGCCACGACGGCGATCAGCAGCGGCACCGGGCCGTCGCCGACCAGCGCGTGCCCGGCGATCCACCCCGCCGCGCCGGAATCGGTGAGCGCGGTGCCCAGCGCGCCCGTCGCGGCCATGAACAGCAGCAGCGACCAGGGGATCTCGCCGACCGCGGCCTTCATCGGCACGGTCCCGAAGCGCGGGGACACGACGAGCAGCGCGGCGCCGAGCGCCACCAGCGCGGGCGGCAGGCCGTGCCACGGTTCGGTGCTCCACAGCAACACCACGACGGCCAGCAGCGCGGCGGCCCGGACCTCGGTGGGCCGCATCGTCTCCGGCACCTCCAGCTCGGCGCGCAGCGCGGCGACGTCGACGCGCAGCGGGGTCCGCCGGTCCGCGCCGCCCGCCCGCAGCACGAGCTCGGCGGCCAGGTGCGAGCTGACCAGCGCGAACGGCAGTCCCCACAGCAGCCACCAGCCGAACCCGATGCCCTCGCCGGTGGTGGCGGCCAGCACCTGGCTGGTGATCAGGTGCGCTCCGGCACCGGTCAGGGTGGCGATCGCGGACAGCAGGATCACCACCGGCACGAGCAGTCCGGTCGTGCGGACCAGCCGTTCCGGCAGGGCGGACGCGAGCGCTCGGTGCAGCGGCAGCGCCATTGCGGCCCGGCCGCTGGTGCTGGGGATGAGCAGCGCCGTGCCGACCAGGCCGAGCGCGAGCAGGTGGCACAGCGACCGCGGTGTCCGCGCCCGCCCGGCCAGGCCGAGCGCGATCCGCGCGGGAAGCCCGGTCCGGTTGATGCCGGCGGCCAGCATGAACGCGGCCACCAGCAGCCAGATCTGGTCCTCGCCGAGCGCCGCGAACAGCCGCTCGGACTCCAGCACGCCCAGCACCGCGAGCGCGGAGGCGGCCAGCAGCGCGACGAAGGCGTCGTCGATCCGGGGTCTCGTCCAGCCGATGATCGCCGCGCCGAACACGACCAGCGTCAGCACGCCGTCGCGGCTCAGCGAGCCCTCCGGGGACTGGGCCGGGACGGTGAGCACCGCCGGCACTCCGAAGACGCCGACGCCGGCGAGGGTGAACCCCACGGCCCATCCCCGCCCGTCGACCGGGTTCGCTTCCACGCTCTTGGCCTGCACGAGAACCACTCTCGGGCGCGCCCCTAAGGCTTTCGTGAACCTCGCGTGAGAGCCCCTTCATCCCCAGTTGTCCACATGCCTGTGGATAGAGTTATCCACAGGCATGTGACCAGGGATGATCGAACCGCTCAGGCGTGGTTGTGCACAGCTGTGGATGAACTTATCCACAGCTGTGCACACACTCGCCCCCCGGGGAAACCCGGGCGAGAGCGGGGTCAGCCGCCGAGGCGGTAGCCCATGCCGCGGACCGTGCCGATGTGGCCGTTGCCGATCTTGCGGCGCAGCGCCCGGACGTAGACGTCGACGACGTTGGAACCGGGATCGAAGTCGTAGCCCCACACGTGGGAGAGGATCTGCTCGCGGCTGAGCACCTGGCCGGGATGCCGCAGGAACAGCTCCAGCAGCGCGAACTCCCGGGCCGTGAGGTCCACCGTGCCGTCCGGCACCTGGGCGCGGCGGGTGCGCAGGTCCAGCGACAGCTCGCCGTCGCGCAGCACCGTGACCTCCTCGGCGCGCTCCGCCGAGCGCAGCCGCAACCGGATGCGGGCCAGCAGCTCCTCGAACCGGAACGGCTTGGTCATGTAGTCGTCCGCGCCGCCCTCCAGGCCGGCGACGGTGTCGTGCACGGTGTCCCGCGCGGTCAGGATGATCACCGGCACCGCCACCCGCCGGGCGCGCACCTCGCGCAGCACCGAGAACCCGTCGCGCCCGGGCAGTCCCAGGTCGAGCACGGCCAGGTCGTACTCGCCGTCGACCAGGTGGTGCAGCGCCGCGTCGCCGTCGGCGACGACGGTGGTGGTGAAGCCGTTGGCCCGCAGGCCCTTCTCGATGAACGCGGCGATGCGCTCCTCGTCCTCGACGATCAGGACCTTGCTCATGTCGCGTCCTCCGCGCTCGTCGCGGGCAGTTCCAGCCGGAAGGTCGCGCCCGACCCGGGGGTGGAGCGCACCAGCACCCGGCCGTGGTGGGCGTCGGCGATGGCCCGGACGATCGCCAGGCCGAGCCCGGCGCCGCCCTTGCGGCCGCTGCCGTGGGTGAACCGCTCGAAGATCGAGTCCACCTCGGCCGGGTCGACGCCCGGCCCCTCGTCGCTGACCCACAGCTCCACGGTGCCCTCGCCGACGGCCGACCCGATCCGGATCGTCGAGCCGTCCTCGGTGTGCTGCACCGCGTTCTGCGCCAGCTGCACCATCGCCTGGGTGATCCGCTGGCCGTCCAGCTCGAACTCGCCCTCGCCGATCTCGGCCAGCACCCAGCGCCGGTCGCCCAGCGTGCGCACCTTGGCGTCGATGTCGCTGGTCAGCTCGGCCAGCGACACCGGGGCGGGGGAGACGAAGTCCGGCCGGTCGGCCTTGGCCAGCACCAGCAGGTCGTTGACGATGCGGGTCATCCGGTCCAGCTCGTCGGTGCACAGCCGGACCACCTCGTCGCGCTCGGCGGGATCGACGCCGAGCAGCTCCAGGTGGCCGCGCACGATGGTGATCGGGGTGCGCAGCTCGTGCCCGGCGTCGTCGACGAACTGCCGCTGGATGCGGAAGGCGTCCTCCAGCCGGTCGAGCATCGCGTTGAACTGGTCGGCCAGGGCGGCGATGTCGTCGCGCCCGTCCACCGGGATGCGGCGGGTGAGGTCGTGCTCGGTGATCTCGGCGGCGGCCTGCCGGACCGCGCGCACCGGAGCCAGGATCAGCCCCGCCACGATCCACGAGATCAGCGCCGCCAGCACCACGCCGAGGGCGCTGACCAGCAGCAGCACCCGCACGCTGCGGTCGACCTCGGCGGTCTCGGCGGCGATGTGCCGCTCGACGACGAACCACGCGCTGCCGCCCTGGGCGGTCTCGGCGCGCACCTTCACCCAGTGCACCGGGCCGGTGGCGGTGTCGAGGACGCCGTGCGCGCCGGGGGCGTCGACGATCTGCCGCAGCACCGCCCGGTCGTGCGCGACGGCCTTGATCGGCTCGGTCTGCTCCTGCGAGACGACGCCGAGCCCGCTGGCCACCGGCCACGCGCCGATCAGCGCCTCGTCGGTGTCCGGGTACTGGTGGCCGAGGTAGTTGTGCAGCAGCGTCGCGGGGTCGGCGAGCATCCTGCCGGTGACCGGGTCGCGCCCGTGCTCGGCGAAGGCCACGAACTCCCTGGCCTCCTGCTCGAGGGAGTTGGTGACCCGGCGGTGGACCTCGTCGTGCAGGTACTCGCGGACGATCACGATGACCGTGAGCAGCACCAGGACCAGCACGAGCAGCAGCCAGCCCATGATCTGGGCGCGCGCCGGGACCCGGGTGCCGCGGCGACCGGCGAGCCTGGTCAGCGGGCGGGTGGGGAGATCAGTCGTCATCGTCGTCCGCGTCGTCGTCCGGGTCGTCGTCGTTGGGCGCCGGTGGCGGCAGCTCGGCGGGAGGCGGCGGGGCCCCGGGCGCGTGCACGTCCGGTGGAGCGGGTGCGTCGGTGGGCCCGGGGACGACCGGCAGCGGCACGCCGGTGTCCGGTTCCGGGCCGGGGCCGGGGGTGCTGCCGACGCGCACGGTCTCGGGGATCTGGGGCGCGCGGGTGCCTCCGGTCAGCGCGAAGCTGACCAGCACGGCGGCGATGGGCAGTGCCAGGGCCGCGAGCAGCAGGACTCCCCGGGGAACGGAACGCATGGGTCCACTCTGACCTGTCGCGGGCAAGCCCAGGTGAAGCGGGGATGAGAACCTCCTCATCTTCGCCGCCGCGCGGTGGCCGCGATCACCGGCGACCGGGTTCTCGGGGGAGAGGTCGTGGAACGGCCGGAACCATGAGAATTATTCGTGAAACAAATTCCTCGGAGCGTTCGTGAAGAACTGTCACAAGATTCCGGGTGAAGCCCGGCTACCAGCCGGAACGATCCGCTGAAACGGATTCATCAGTTCGCGTGGATGGGATGAACCGGAATCTTCGATCCCGATCGATCAGGTCTAGTCTCGATTGTCGGGAAATCGACCAAGAATCATTCCGGTAGATGATCGCGCTTTGCCGATGTGCGTCTCGGCACCCTGGGGAGAGGCGGAACGTGCGGAACCGAACTGCTACCAACGAACCACCGGCCCGAGCACCCGAGCTGGAGCAGCTGCACCGGCTGGTGAGCGACGGCTCGTGCGCGGTGCTGTCCCTGGACGTGTTCGACACGGTCCTGTGGCGGCGCGTGCCCCGGCCCACCGACGCGTTCGCGATGCTGGGCGCGCGGCTGCGCGCCGCCGGCCGCTGCCCGGGCTGGGTCACCGACACCACCTTCCGGCTGATGCGCATCGACGCCGAGAAGCGGGCCCGCAAGCGCAGCCTGTCGGCCTGCGGCGAGATCTCGCTGTTCGACATCTGGCGCGAGATGCCGATCGAGGTGTTCGGCCCCGGGGACCTCGACGACCTGGTGCGCGCCGAGGTGGAGCTGGAGCGCGAGATCACGGTGCCCGACCTGGAGATCGCCGAGGTGATCGGCACCGCCGAGCGCAACGCGGTGCCGATCGTGCTGGTCTCCGACACCTACTTCACCGCCGACCAGCTCGCGCACCTGCTGGACCGGCCCGCCCTCGCCCCGCTGGCCGAGGCCAAGACCTTCCGCTCGCACCAGCACGGCCTGGACAAGGCCTCCGGGCTGTGGGAGATCGTGCTGCAGGAGCTGGGCACCCGGCCGGAGCAGATCGTGCACGTCGGCGACAACGCCGTGGCCGACGACGAGGTCCCCGCCAAGCTCGGCATCCGGACCGTGCACCACGCGCGCATCGACGACGACTTCGCCGGGGTCCTCGACCGGGAGCGCGAGTCGACCGACTCCTTCGGCCCGCCCGACCGCCACCTGCACCCCGCGCACGGCGACGCCGGGCTGACCACGCTGCGCGCCAAGGCCGTTCGCGCGGCCTCCGAGGAATCCGGGGAGGCGGTGGGCGTCGCGTGGCGCTTCGGCGCGGGCGTGCTCGGGCCGGTGCTCACCGGTTTCGCCGCCTGGGTCGCCGAACGCGCCCACCGGCGCGGGCAGCGGGTCGTCTGGTGCCCGATGCGGGAGGGTGAGCTGCTCTCCGAGCTGGTCAACGAGGCCGCCGCCGCGCGCGGCTGGGACGTCACCGCGCAACCGATCTGGCTGTCCCGGCAGGTCACCTCGCTGGCCGCGCTGGACAGCTACGACGTGGACGCCGTCGGCGAGTTCATCGGCCGCAGCTACCGGCTCACCGTCGCCCAGCTGCTCGCCTCGCTGCACCTGCGCCCGGGCGACGTCCCGGCCCTGGCCGACAAGCTGGACATGCTGCTCGACCAGCCCGAGCTCCGCGAGCGCGTCACCGTGGCGCTCACCGAGGCGCCGCACCTGCGGAACCGGCTGGCCGCCACCGTCACCGCCGCCTGCGACCGGCTGCTGCGCTCGCTGCGCGCGGCCGGGGCGCTCGACGGCGAGGAGATCGCACTGGTCGACCTGGGCTGGGGCGGCACCATCCAGTACCAGCTGTCGCGGGTGCTGCGGCGCAACGGCATCGGCGTCCGGACCGCCGGGTACTACCTGGCCACCGATCACCGCTCCAGCCGGCTGTCGCTGGCCGGGCAGGCCGCCGAGGGCTACCTGGGGCAGAGCGGCTGGCCGCACGAGGTCGTCTACGCGCTCGTCCGCAGCCCCGAGGTCGTCGAGCAGTGCGTCAGCGCGCGGGTCGGCTCGCTGATCGACTTCACCGAGTCCGGCGAACCGGTGCTCGGGCCGTTCCACAGCACCCCGACCCAGGACCTGGAGTGGTGCGCGGTCCAGGACGGCATCCGCGCCTTCCAGCGCTCCTGGAACCGCTACGTGTCCGCCGCGGACGGCGCCTGGCCGGAGCTGAACCGGGAGCGCCTCGCGGCGATCATCACCGCCGCGCTCAAGGCGCCCAGCGCCGCCGAGGCCTCGGTGTTCGGCAACTGGTGGCACGACGACAACTTCGGCTCCTCGGTGGTCACCGACATCGTGCCCCGCGACCTGCTGCCGGCCGTGCCGTACATGTCGCCGGGCGACCTCGACGACCTGCACATGCGGGACGCGTTCTGGCCCGCGCTGCTCGCGGCCGCCGACCCGCAGCTCGGCGCCGCGGTGAGCGCGCTGCACAGCGGCGCCCTCGACCCGGCCGTGTTCGAGCGGTCCGGCGAGTGCCCGGACACGCTGCTGCGGTTCCGCACCGAGGACGACGAGTGGCACGACGCCCAGCGCCGCCGCGCCCGGATCAACCACAACGGCCTGTCGTTCGCCCGCCTGGCCTTCGAATCCCGCGGCGCGCTGGACGTCTCGCTGGCGATCCCCGGCCAGCCCGCGATCGTGCGCATCGACTGGATCGAGGCCACCGCCTACGTGCGCGGCGACCCCGAGCCCCGCACCCTCCGCTGGGAGCGGGCCGAGGACTTCGCCGGGCTCGTGTTCGCCGACTGCGACTGGCTCGGCGGGACGATGGTCGAGTTCCACGCGCCGCACGGCGCCGTCTGGCTGCCCCTCGCGACCCGCGCAGGCGGCCCGATCACCTCGGCGCAGATCACCATCGCCTTCGCGAGCCTGCCCCAGTCCCGCTCCGGGCTGGCACACCGCGTGCCGCCGGCGCCGGAGCTGGCGCGGCTGACCGGCCGGGTCCGGGAGGAGCTGCGCTCCCGCGGGGTGCGCGGCATCGCCGCCGGCGGTGCGCGACTGGCGCTCCGCAAGATGGGAGGAATCCGATGACCCGCGTGCTCGAACCCGGCACCGGAACCAGGGACGACCCGCACGCCCAGGCGCGCGACGCCCGGAACCAGCCGCTGCTGCTGCACTCGATGGCGCTGTTCCGCGAGCTGTTCGCGCAGCTCTTCGACCGGCGCCCGATCCGCACGGTCGTCGAGATCGGCGTGGAGACCGGGCAGGTCAGCGCCTGCTACGCGGAGCTCGGCGCCGAGGCCGTGCACTGCGTCGAGAGCGCCCCCACCGAGGAGATGCGGGCGGCGATGGCCGGGCACGACGCGCTGCACCTGGTGGAAGGCCGCTCGCCGCAGGTGCTCTCGCAGCTGCCGGTCGCCGACCTCTACGTCATCGACGGCGACCACAACTACGCCACCGTGCGCGCCGAGCTGGACTGGATCCTCACCCACGCCCCGAACGCGCTGATCGCGCTGCACGACGTGCTGTGGCCCTGGTCGCGGCGGGACCTGTACTACGAGCCGTGTCTGCTGCCCGAGGAGCGGACCCACCCGCGCACCGCGGACGGGCCGACCGTCTGGCACGACGAGGTCACCCCGGCCGGGTTCGTCGGACTCGGCCAGTTCACCGTCGCCCGGACCGCGGGCGGCGAGCGCAACGGCGTGCTCACCGCCGTCGAGGACGCCCTCGCCGAGCACGGCGGGCGGCGGCTGGAGATCGTGCCCGCCGTGTTCGGGCTCGGCGTGATCCTGCGCGAGGACACCGATCAGGACCTGGTCGAGGCGTTGCGGCCGTTCACCGGTTCGGCGCTGCTGGCGGCGCTGGAGAACAACCGGATCGCCCTCTACACGCGGGTGCTCGCGCTGCAGCACGAGGCGGTCGCGCACGCCGAGGAAGCCGATCGGCAGGTGCGGCTGCTCGCCGAGCGGCACACCGAGGTCGAACGGCTGCACCGGCGCTGCGACGAGCTCAGCGACCGGTACGAGCAGGAGCTCGCCGCGCTCCGGGAGCGGAACGCCGAGCTGCGCCGCCGGTTCGACGCCGAGCGCCCGCCGCGGTTCGTCCGCGCGCTGCTCCACCTCGCCCGGAGATTCCGCCGGAGATTCGGTCGCTGAAGCCGGAACCGCTGAAGCCGGAAATCCCCGACCCGCACCGGTCCCGCTCCGCCAGGCGCTAGCCTGCGTTCCAGGTAGGCGACCTGGCGAAGGGATCCGATGGACGAGCGGCTGATCGACTGGACCGGGGAGCGCTGCGTTCCCTGGACCGAAGACGTGCAGGTGGTCTACGAGCACTACCACCGGTACGCGCTGGCGGCCCCCTTCGCGCGCGGCAAGCGGGTCCTCGACCTCGCCTGCGGCGAGGGCTACGGCGCGGCGCTGCTGGCCGCCGAGGGCGCCGAGGTCGTCGGCGTCGACATCGACGAGCGCACCGTCGAGCACGCCCGGCACAACTACGCCGGTCGGGATGTGAGCTTCGAGGTCGGCTCGATGACCGATCCCGAGCTGCTCGCCGACGCCAAGCCGTTCGACGTCGTGGTGTGCTTCGAGGCCATCGAGCACGTCGCCGATCAGGCCGCGGTGCTGCGGCTGGTCCGGTCCCGGATGAAGCAGGGCGGGCTGTTCCTGTCCAGCACCCCCGACACCGCCGTGTACAGCCACGAGCACGGCAACGACAACCCGTTCCACGTCAAGGAGCTCACCGCCCGCGAGTACGAGGCGATGCTGGAGGAGTCGTTCCGGCACGTCGCGGTGCTCAAGCAGAACGTCACCGTCGGCTCGCTGGTGGTGCCCGCCGACCCCGGCGACCGCGACACCGCGATCGAGGGCGTGCGGCTGCAGACCATCGAGCGTACCGAGGCGGGCGACTGGTCGGTCAGCCGCGGCGTGCCGCACACCTACCTGCTGGGCGTGGCCTCCGACAAGCACCTGCCGAAGCTCCCGGCCGCGGCCGTGCTCACCGACGCGAAGCTGACCCTGGCGCGCGCGGGCGACACCGCCGAGCTGATCGGGCAGCGCGACGAGGCCGTCGCCGACGTCGCCAAGCTCAACGAGCTCTACCAGCGCAGCCGAGGCGAGGCCGAGGAGCTCAAGGCCGCCGTCGCGCGCCTCGAGGAGCTGCGCCGCACCGAGGAGCAGCGCGCCGAGACCAGCGCGGCCGAGCTCGCCGAACTCCGCGAGCGGCTGCGGCAGAGCGACCTGCAGGCGCAGCGCGACACCGCCCGCGTCGAGTGGTTGCGCGACACCGCGTCTCGGCTGGAGGGCAGGCTCGCCGACGCCGAGAGCCGGGCCGAGCGGCTGACCGCCGAGAACGCCGAGCTGGCCGCGCAGAACTCCGCGCTGGTGCAGCGCGCGGTCACCAAGTACCGCCAGGTCGTCGAGCGCGTCGCCCCGCGCGGCACCACCCGCCGCGACGCCTACGAGATCGCGCTCGGCCGCAAGCCCGGCATCCCGGAGGTCGCCGAGCAGGTCGAGACCGGTCCGCTGCCGGTGCCCACCAGCGACCGCCCGCTGGTCAGCGTGATCATCCCGGTGCACGGCAAGTGGCCCTACACCCGGCAGTGCCTGCGGTTCCTCGCCGGGCACCTGGTGTCGGTGCCGTTCGAGGTGATCGTCGTCGACGACGCCTCGCCGGACGACAGCGCCGACAAGCTCGCCGCCTGCGAGGGCGTCCGGCTGGTGCGCGCCGAGCGCAACCTCGGGTTCATCGGCGCCTGCAACCTCGGCGCCGAGCACGCGCGCGGCGAGCACCTGTTCTTCCTCAACAACGACGCCGAGGTCACCGAGTCCTGGCTGGACGTCCTGGTGGACACGATCAACTCGGACCCGGAGATCGGGCTGGTCGGCGCCAAGCTCGTCTACCCGGACGGGCGGCTGCAGGAGTGCGGCGGCATCGTCTGGGCCGACGGCACCGGCTGGAACTACGGGCGCGGCACCGACGGCAGCGGCGCGGAGTTCAACGTCGTCCGCGACGTCGACTACTGCTCGGGCGCGGCGATCCTGGTGCGCGCGGAGTTGTTCCGGCAGGTCGGCGGCTTCGACAGCCGGTTCGCGCCCGCCTACTACGAGGACACCGACCTGGCGTTCGCGATTCGCGCCGCCGGCTACCGCACCGTCGTGCAGCCGAAGGCCGTGGTGGTGCACCACGAGGGCGTCTCGCACGGCACCGACGTCAACTCCGGGGTGAAGAAGCACCAGGAGCTCAACCGCCGGGTGTTCGTCGAGAAGTGGGCGGACGTGCTGCGCGCCGAGCACCTGCCGGAGGCCTCGCCGCGCAACCTGTGGCTGGCCCGGCAGCGCGGCGCTCGCGGCCACTTCGGGCCGATCGTGCTGGTCAAGGACCACCAGGTGCCGCGCCCGGACTTCGACTCCGGCTCGGTGCGGATCTTCCGGGTGCTGCGGCAGCTCGTCGAGCTCGGCAACCGGGTGGTGTTCTTCCCCGGCAACCACGCCGCATTGCAGCCCTACACCGAGGACCTGCAGCAGATCGGCGTGACCGTGCTGCCGCAGCCCGAGCTGCAGCAGGCGTTCCTGCACGAGGCCGGGACCGAGATCTCGCTGGCGCTGCTGTCCCGGCCGCAGGTCGCGTGGAGCCTGGTGGAGGAGCTGCGCACCCGCGCGCCGCAGGCCGTCATCGCCTACGACACCGTCGACGTGCACTTCCTGCGCCTGCAGCGGGAGGCCGAGCTGGCCGAGCGGCAGGGCGAGACCGACCGCGCGGAGGCGCTGCGCCGCAAGGCCTTCGCCTCGCAGCAGATGGAGCTGGGCCTGGCGCGCGCCTGCGACGTGACGCTGGTGGTGTCCGAGGCCGAGCGGACGCTGCTGGGCGAGCTGGTGCCCGAGGCCGACGTGCGGGTGCTGTCCAACGTGCACGAGATCGACGACGCGCCGGTGCGGGTCGAGGGCCGTCGTGACGTGCTGTTCGTCGGCAGCTTCGACCACCCGCCGAACGTCGACGCCGCCCGCTGGGCCGCCCGCGAGATCATGCCGCTGGTCCGCGAGCGGTGCCCGGACGCGGTGCTGCACGTCATCGGCAGCAACCCGACCGACGAGGTCAGGGCCCTGTCCGGGCCCGGCGTGGAGGTGCACGGCTGGGTCGAGTCGCTGGAGCCGCACTACGCGCGGGCCAGGGTCACCCTCGCTCCGCTGCGCTTCGGCGCCGGCGTCAAGGGCAAGGTCGGGGAGAGCCTCGCGGTGGGCGTCCCGGTCGTGGGCACCACCGTCGCCGTCGAGGGCATGCACCTCAAACCCGGCCAGGACGTGCTGGTCGCCGACGACGAGGCCGGGCTCGCCGACGCCGTGACCCGCCTGCTCACCCAGGACGACACCTGGAGCGCCCTCGCCGACTCGGGCCGCACCGCCATCGCGGCCCAGTTCGGGCCCGACGCCTCCCGGGCGGCGCTGACGTCCCTGCTCAGCACCATCCCGGCCGAATAGCCGCGCGCACGAGAAGGGCCGCCGACCTCGGGTTCGAGATCGGCGGCCCTCGTCGTTGTCGCGCGCGTTACTCGCGGATCGTGGGCGGGGTCTGGGTGAGCTGCTGGTCCAGGGTCGCCTTGAACGCCTGCTGGGCCGCGTCCTTCTGCTCCGGCGGGCCGCTCACGTCGATGATCACCGCGTAGTTGTGCGCCACGTAGGCGGTCCGGTACGTCGCACCCGTCGAGACCACCGAAACGCCCTGGTAGGACAGGTCCTCCACCTCGGACAGGCCCTGCTGCGCGGCCAGGTACTTGTCCACGACGGTCTTGGCGGCGTTGGCGTCGGGCATCTTCAGCGCGAGCAGCGTCGTCTTCGGCTGCACGCCGTCCGTGCCGTTGAACCAGCCCTCGGCCAGGCCGTTCTGGAACGCGGTGTCGAGCACCGGCTTCGGCTGCAGCAGACCGCCCTTGGCGCCCTGCAGGTTCGGCAGGTCCAGCAGCCCGGACCACGGGTGCGCCGGGCCGTTGACCGGGACCAGCACCTCCTGGGTGGTGGCGGGCGGGGCCTTCGCGGCCGGCGGCTCGGGCAGCTGCGTCGTGGTCGGCGCGGGCGGCGGCGGAACGGGAGCCGCGGTCTCGCCGCCGCTCGTGCTCCCTCCGCTGCCGGCGAAGTAGAAGATGACCGCGACGATCACCACGACCAGCAGCACCGCGCCGATGGACAGGCCCGCGATCAGCTTGCCCTTGCCGGGCTTGCCCGCCGACTCGAAGACCTCCGGGCCCTGCCGCATCCAGGACGCCTCGCCGGAATCGGATCCGGGCAGGTCATCGCCCCACGGCGTGCCCGTGGTCTCCACCGGGCCCCAGCCCTGCGGGCCCTGCTGCTGAGCGGCCCACGGCGGCTGCGACTGGCCCCACTGCGGCGGCGGGGGAGGAGTCTGCGCCTGCGGGTTCTGCGCTTGCGGAGTCTGGGCCTGCGGAGCCTGGGGGTTCCGGGCCGGGGGGAAGCTGACGACCTGGGTGCTGTCGGCGTCCGCGGGCGGCTGCTGCTGTTGCGGCTGCTGCTGGGCGAACGGGTTCTGCACGACCTGCGTCGCTTCCTCGCCGGTGCCCTGCTGCGGCTGCTGCTTGGCGGCGTCGCCCCAGCTGAAGGCGGGCGGGAACGGACTCTGCGGCGGCTGCTGCTGCGCGGACTGCTGCTGGGCGGGCTGCTGCTGGGGGAAGCCCCCGGACGAGGGATCAGCCGGTGGGGTCTGGTCCTGCTGCGGGAATCCGCCGGGGTTCGACGGCGTCTGACCCTGCGCCCTGCCCAGCACCGCGTCCCTGCGCTGTCGGTACTCCTCGGCGGAAATGCGTCCCGCCGCGAGCTCGGCGTCGAGGTTCTGCAACTCGTCTTGCCAGGTCACCGATAGCGCCCTTTCCGGATTTCCATGAACGCCGCTGCTGCGAACGACGCCATTCTGGCACTCAGCGCCACGTTCGGGGTGCACCGGCCGAATAACGATCCGGTCCGCACCCCTGGTCCGGACGGGCTTCCGGGTTGTAAAGGGCCCGCGGCGCGCGGACCCCGGCTAGGCTACCCAGCGTTGACGTCCGCTTCGGGCACGAATCGATGGGGTGATCCGGGTTGAGCGCTGCGCGCGTGCTGCACGCTCGCCCCGAGCTGTTCGCCGCCCCGAACCACGGCTTCGCCTGGATCCGCATGATCGGTGCGCTGCTGGTCATCTACGGTCACAGCTCCCCGCTGGTGGGCAGCGGCGAGCTGTTCCCGCCCGAGTGGCCGGTGCAGCCCGACGAGGGCGTGCTGATGGGGTTCTTCGCGCTCAGCGGGTTCCAGATCACCGAGAGCTGGATGCGGGATCCGCACGCGCTGCGCTTCGCGGTCAAGCGGGTGCTGCGGTTGTGGCCGCCGATGCTGACGGTCTCGGTCGGCATGGCCCTGGTCGTCGGACCGATGATCACCACGCTGCCGGTCGGCGAGTACTTCCGGGCGCACGAGACCTGGGGATACATCGTCAACAACGCGGGCCTGCTGACCCTGCGGCACGACCTGCCCGGGGTGTTCGAGAGCAACCCGTGGCCGGACGCGGTCAACGGCTCGCTGTGGACGCTGCCGATGGAGCTGCTGGCCTACGGCGGCCTGTTCGTCCTGCTCCTGCTGGGCACGGCCAGGAAGAACCTCCGCTGGCTGGCGGTGCTCGCGCTGATCGGCCTGGTGGCCTGGGACCGGCACCTGGAGCAGATCCCGGGCGCGGAGTCGGCGGGGTCGCTGCTGAGCGTGCCGGTCGAGTCGCTGGTGGCGTTCCTGGTGGCCTTCGCGGCGGGCGTGCTGCTGAACCTCTACCGGATCCCGCTGTCCCCGCTGGCCGCGGGAGCCGGGCTGGTGGTGCTGGTGGTGATGGGCAACACCATCACGGCCTCGGCGTGGATGGCGTTCGCGGTCAGCTACGCGGTGATCGTCGCCGGGCACTTCTGGCCGGCGAAGCTGACGGTGCCGGGGGTGTGGGTCAACGGCAGCTACGGCGTCTACGTCTGGGGCTTCCCCGTCCAGCAGCTCCTGGCGCTGGCGGGCATCCGCGACCAGTGGCTCATGCTGCTGTGCGCTGCCCCGATCGCCTACGTCCTGGGGACGCTGTCGTGGAAGTACGTCGAAGACCCCACGATGCGCCTCCGCCACCTGCTCACCCCGGCGCCCGCGACCCGGCCGGATCCCGCGGAAGCCCCCACGGAAACCCTCCGGACCGACGACCTCGCGCCCTCCCGCGACCGGGCTCCGGGGGAGGCCACGACCTCCCTCCGGCAGCCCCCTCGGAGACCGTCCCCGGCTCCGGGCGATCGTGGGGTGGGGGAAGTTTTCATGAAAACTTCCCCACCCCCGGGACAGCCCGCCCCGAGGCGGTTGCCGGGACAACGGGGGGAGGCCCCGCGCGGCAGGCACGCGCGGCCCGAGC
This sequence comes from Saccharopolyspora flava, assembly GCF_900116135.1. Taxonomy (GTDB): domain Bacteria; phylum Actinomycetota; class Actinomycetes; order Mycobacteriales; family Pseudonocardiaceae; genus Saccharopolyspora; species Saccharopolyspora flava. The sequence goes on along the minus strand of NZ_FOZX01000006.1, from coordinate 32,166 downwards.
CCGGGCGTTACGGGGATCCCAATCGGCTGGATCGCCGTTGACCACGGCGTAGGCTGGATTCATGTTCGGTGCGAAGCTGAAGATGATCGACCCGTCGTCGGCGCTGCCGGGCCGGGACTCGGCGATGCCGGTCGACGAGCACCACGCGGTGTTCCCGGACCGCCGCATCGTGCCGCCGTTCCCGGAGGGCCTGGCCACCGCGGTGGTCGGCATGGGCTGCTTCTGGGGCGCCGAGCGGGTGTTCTGGCAGACCGAGGGCGTGTGGACCACCGCCGTCGGCTACGCGGGCGGCTACACGCCGAACCCGACGTACGAGGAGGTCTGCTCCGGCCTGACCGGCCACACCGAGGCGGTCCTGGTGGTCTTCGACCCGAAGAAGATCAGCTTCTCGCAGGTCCTCAAGGCCTTCTGGGAGAACCACGACCCCACGCAGGGCATGCGCCAGGGCAACGACCTCGGCACCCAGTACCGCTCGGCGATCTACTACGCCGACGACCAGCAGAAGGCCGAGGCGGAGGCGAGCCGCGACGCCTTCCAGCAGGCGCTGACCGCGGCGGGTAAGGGCGAGATCACCACCGAGATCGCGCCGCTGCGCGACTTCTTCTACGCCGAGACCTACCACCAGCAGTACCTCTCGGACGCCAAGAACCCCAACGGCTACTGCGGCCTCGGCGGCACCGGAGTCTCCTGCCCCATCGGCCTCGGAGTCCAGAGCTGACCCCTCCCCGGGAGAGCGCGGGGTGGGGAGCGGCTGGGGCGTGAAGCGTCACCAGGGGACAGTTTTTCCTCGAATCACCCATGATCAATGTCCGTTTTGCCCGGACAATTAGAGGAAAAACTGTCCCCTGCCCACACCCGCTCCGCAGAACCCGACCATGAAAAGCGGGAGTCCCCGAGGTGGTTACCTCGGGGACTCCCGGTGCGAGCGGATGACGGGACTCGAACCCGCGACCCTCACCTTGGCAAGGTGATGCGCTACCAGCTGCGCTACATCCGCATCTTCATCGCCTCCCGGTTGCTTCCGCCCCCGGTGGGCTGTTGGTGAATACTTTAGCCCATGGTTCGCGGCCCGTTCACCGGGGGTCCCCTCAGCCGATCGCGCGGGTCGGGGTGAGCCGCAGCAGCACCCTGTTCTCCCTGCGCATGGCGTCGCGGTAGGACTCCCAGTCGTCGTGCTCGCCGGAGATCGCGCGGTAGTACTCCTCCAGCGGCCCCATCGCGTCGGGCAGCTCGACGATCTCCGCGCTCGCGTCGAGCTGGAACCAGCGCCCGAAGAACTCGTCCGGCAGCACGCACAGCCACGCGCGCGGATCGCGCCGGAGGTTGCGGACCTTGCCCGAGCTCGACCGCGTGCTGATCACCACCCGGTCCTCGGCGTCCACGGCCGCCAGCACGGGCGTCATCAGCGGTGTCCCGTCGCCGCGCAGCGTTCCCAGCACGGCCCGGTGCTGGGAGCGGATCAGCTCGCGGGCTTCGTCGACGTCCATCGCGCACCTCCGGTACTCGGCTCGTGGCGAAGCGTAGTGGTTCAGGTGGGTTGTTTCCGGGTTCGAGGGTTGGCCGGAGGACGCCGCATGATCGACAATGAGGTGGTGAACACGCACCGCTCCGTGCGCGGAACCGGTACCGTGAGATCACGCTCGGTGACGGGTGTTCGTGAGTTGACGATCGAGTGACCAGCCCGGGTGGGCGGGGAGGCGACGATGAACCGGGTGGTGCGGGGCTCCGACGGCCGCGAGTGGACGATCAAGGCCAATCTGGAGTGGTCCAACCCGATCGTGGTGGACGAGTTCGAGCACGACGTCAACGGCGGCAACGCCCCGGCGATCGTGGTGGGAGCCGCGCTCGCGGCCCTGGTGGTCATCTTCGTCGCCTGGACGCCCGCCGAGGTGATCATCCCGCCGTGGCTGATCCTGATCTTCGTCGTCGCGATCCTGTTCTTCCCGGTCCGCTGGGTGCTGCACCGGCCGTGGACGCTCACCGCCTCCACCCCGGGCGACGCCGACGAGAACCCGCCGGAGACCTGGGTCGGAGTCGTCCGCGGCTTCATCGAGGTCCGCACCGAGGTCTCCCAGGTCGCGCGCCACATCGAGCTCTACGCAGAGCCGGACATGAACGGCCGCCTGCAACCCACTGAGTGAGTGGTTCGCGGGGCGGTGCGGGCAGGGGACCCGACGCGCTTGCCTGACGGTCGGGGGTTCTGTTGGGCACACTGGCCGTGTGCCGGAACTTCCCGAGGTGGAGGCGTTGGCCCAGCACCTCCGCGACCACGCCGTGGGGCGGACGGTCGCGCGCGTGGACGTGGCCTCGATGAGCGCGCTCAAGACCGCCGATCCGCCCTTCACGGCGCTGCACGGGCGCGAGGTCACCGGTGCGACCAGGCACGGCAAGTACCTCGACCTGGACTGCGACGGGATCCACCTGGTCTGCCACCTGGCCCGGGCGGGCTGGCTGCGCTGGTCGGACAAGCTCGCCGCGACGCCGCCGAAGCCGGGGCGCGGGCCGATCGCGCTGCGCGTGCACCTCGGCGGCGTCGGCTTCGACCTGACCGAGGCCGGCACCCAGAAGAGCCTCGCCGCCTGGATCGTCGAGGACCCGCAGCAGGTGCCGGGGATCGCCAAGCTCGGCCCGGACGCCCTGGACGTCGACGCGCAGCGGCTCGCCGCGCTGCTGGACGGGCGCACCGAGCGGATCAAGACGGTGCTCGCCGAGCAGTCCACGATCGCGGGGATCGGCAACGCCTACTCGGACGAGATCCTGCACGCCGCGAAGCTGTCCCCGTTCGCCACGGCGGGCAGGCTCGACGAGGCCGCGGTGGCCCGGCTGCACGACAGCGTCCAGGAGATCCTGCGCGACGCGGTGGAGCGCTCGCTGAGCCAGGACGCCGCGCGGCTCAAGGCCGAGAAGCGCTCGGGTCTGCGGGTGCACGGCCGCACCGGTTTGCCGTGCCCGGTGTGCGGTGACACGGTGCGGGAGGTCTCCTTCGCGGACCGGTCGATGCAGTACTGCCCGACGTGCCAGACCGGTGGGAAGCAGCTGGCGGATCGGCGGATGTCCCGGCTGCTGAAGTGAGTTGTCCCCAGGTTGTGGACAACTCGTGGGGTTGTGCACAGCCGAGTTAGGACGAACGGGTGAGCGGTTTCCGCTGACTAGAAGGGAACCTGACCGTTCACCGACGGAAACCTCGCACTGGTCGTAGCCGCCTTGATTCGGACTGCGCGGCTCGGGCAGATTGATGTTGTGGCGCAGTTGTTGACGGAGCGGACGGTCCTGACCACGCTCGCGGCGCTCGCCGTGCTGGGCATGTTCGTTCTGCTGTGCCGGGCGCGTCGGGTGAGCACTTCGGTGGAGGACGCCACGCTGGCGGCTCTGCACCGGGTGACCAGCGCGGCACCCCACCTGCGGGAGGGGCTCAACCAGGAGTCGGCCGACAAGACCGGCCCGCACCTCCGCGAGCTGCTGGCCTGCGTCGCCGTCGGCATCGTCGACGCCGACGGAACCCTGCTGACCTGGGACGGCGAGGCCAACCACCACTACGCGGACCTGCGCACCAAGATCGAGCAGGTGCTGCGCACCGGCAAGCGCGACTTCCTCGACCACGGCGACGTGGTGTGCGAGCAGCGGCCCTGCCCGATGCGGCACGCGGCCGTGGTCCCGCTGGAGGTGGAGGGCCAGGTCCGCGGCGTGCTGACGGTGATCGCCGGCGGGGACCGCAAGCGGCTCCTGCGGGCGGCCGCCGAGGTCGCCCACCACGTGTCCACCCAGCTGGAGCTCGCCGAGCTGCAGGAGTCCAAGGAGCGCCTGGCCCAGGCGGAGGTGCGCGCGCTGCGGGCCCAGATCTCCCCGCACTTCATCTACAACGCGCTGAACACGATCTCCTCGCTGATCCGCACCGACCCGGAGCACGCCCGGGACCTGCTGCAGGAGTTCGCCGACTTCACCCGCTACTCGTTCCGCAACAGCGGCCTCTACACGACGCTGGCCGACGAGATCCGCAACATCGACCGCTACCTGACGCTGGAGAGCGCCCGCTTCGGCCCGGACCGGCTCAACGTGCAGCTCAAGATCGCCCCCGAGGTGCTGCCGGTGGTGGTGCCGTTCCTGGCGCTGCAGCCGCTGGTGGAGAACGCGGTCCGGCACGGGCTGGCGAACAAGCCCGGCGGCGGCACCGTCTCGGTCACCGCCGAGGACAACGGCTCGGAGGCGCTGATCAGCGTCGACGACGACGGCATCGGGATGGACCCGGAGCTGCTCGACGCGGAGCTGGCCAACGCCCACCTCACCGGCGCGCACGTCGGGCTCGGCAACATCAACAACCGGATGCGCGCCACCTTCGGCAACGACTACGGGCTGGTCGTGGAGACCGAGAAGGGCGCGGGCATGAAGGTGATCATGCGGGTGCCCAAGTTCGCCCCGGGCGTGCGGCCCGAGCCGCTGGCCGTGGAGGAGCCGGGCGTGGGTTTGGCCGCCGGACCGGCCGCCGGCCGGTAACGTCGAGGTATGAACGAGAAGGCACCGCAGAAGTTCGTCGACGTGGTCACGGCCAAGCTGCCCAAGGAGCTGACCGACAGGTTCCCCGGCAAGCTGCCGGGCGTGTCCGAGCGCGGCCCGGTCGTAGCGGTGGTCAAGCTGCACGGCGTCATCACGCCGCAGCCGTCGCCGATGGGGCGGCCCTCGATCTCGTTGCAGACCGTGGACTCGGCGATCACCCGCGCGTTCTCCCACGACCGGCTCAGCGCCGTGGTGCTGTCGATCAACTCGCCCGGTGGTGCGCCCACCCAGTCCGCGCTGGTCGCCGACCGGATTCGCGGCCTGGCGCAGGAGAAGGGCGTTCCGGTGGTCGCCTACTGCGAGGACGTCGCGGCGTCCGGCGGCTACTGGCTGGCCTGCGCCGCCGACGAGATCTACGCGCACCAGACCTCGATGGTCGGCTCGGTCGGCGTGGTCAGCTCCAGCTTCGGGATGACCGGCCTGCTGGACAAGATCGGCGTGGAGCGCCGCGTCTACACCGCGGGCGAGAACAAGGTGCGGCTGGACCCGTTCCGCCCGGAGAAGGCCGAGGACGTGGAGTGGCTGCGCGGGATGCAGGACGAGCTGCACGGCCAGTTCCGCGACTGGGTGCGCGAGCGCCGCGGCGACAAGCTCAAGGGCGACGAGGGCGAGCTGTTCTCCGGCGAGGTCTGGACCGGTGCGCGGGCCGCTGAGCTGGGCCTGATCGACGGCGTCGGCACGCTGCGCGAGATCGTCGAGCGCAAGTACCCGGACGCCCAGGTGCAGACGGTGGAGGGCCGCAAGCCGCTGCTCGCGCGGCTGGGGATGTCCTCGGGCGTGTCCCGGAATCCCGTCGCCAACCTGATTTCCGGCCTCGACGCACTGGAACACCGCGCCATGTGGGATCGTTTCGGTTTGTGAGCCTCGCTTCGACGGTCCCCGCCGCGAGTTTCGGCGGGGACCGTTTTGCGCGGAATTCCGGTGGAAATGCGTCCGTTTCGGTGACAACTCTGTGGAGCGGTCGGACCAGATCGCTGATCCATTCGGGCGAAATTCGGCTTCGCGGAGCTGATTTTCGCCGCCGCCCCCTCGTGGAGAGCCCTTCCGCTGCGCTAACAACTAGGGTTCGCGGCCATTTTCGCGGATCGGTGCGGGAGGCACCGAAGGGGAAGAACGGGACATGGACAGTGCGCCGATGGCGCGGCACGATATGGCGTTGCATTGAGTACACGTGAGAATCCCGCCGGTCTCGTCGTCCTTGCCGTCGACGACGAGCGGGCCGGGCTTGACGAGATGAAGTTCCTGCTCGGCAGCAACCCTCGCGTCGGCAGAGTGCTGACCGCGTTCGACGCCGCCGAGGCGCTGCGCCTGCTGCGCAGCGACGACCCGGAGCTGATCGGCCGCAGAGACGAAGACGAGTCCATTGTGGACGCGGTGTTCGCGGACGTGTCGATGCCGGGCCTGTCGGGCATGGAACTGGCTCGGGTGCTCACCGCGTTCCGCAACCCGCCCGCGCTGGTGTTCATCACCGGGCACGAGGAGAACGCGCTGGAGGCCTTCGAGGTCGGGGCGCTGGACTACATCATGAAGCCGGCCAACGCCGACCGCGTCGACCGGGCGCTGCGCGGGATCGAGAAGAACAAGCAGCAGGCCGTTCCGGCGGGCAACGGCCCGAAACCCCTGGAAGCGCCCGCGCCCGACGACGACGAGGTCATCCCGGTCGAGCTCGCCGGCACCACGCGGATGATCCCGCGCAAGGAGGTCCGCTGGGTCGAGGCCCAGGGCGACTACGCCCGGCTGCACACCACCGAGGGCTCGCACCTGGTGCGAATCCCGTTGGCGCAGCTGGAGGAGCGCTGGGGCGAGGCCGGTTTCCTGCGCATCCACCGGTCCTTCCTGGTCTCGCTCGCGCTGGTCACCGAGCTGCGGATGTCCTCGTCCGGCTACTCGGTGGTGCTCGGCGGCGGGCCGCCCAAGGAACTCCCGGTGTCCCGGCGCCACACCCGCGAGCTCAAGGACCGGCTGGTCAAGGCGCCGCGCGACAACTGGGGTCAGCAGTGAGCGAGGTCGGATGAGCCCGGAGAGCTTCGACGTCCGCGCCCGGCTCGGGGAGTTCTCGCCCCGGCCGCGGCGCAAGCGCGTCGTGCTCGCCGACCGGCGCGGACCGCACGTCCCCCGGGTGCGCGTCGAGGTCGAGGAGCAGACCGGGGCACTGGAGGGCCTGGTCCGCGACCTGGTCGAGAAGCAGCTCCGCGTCGCGCTGCTGCTGTCCGGCATCGTCGCGGTGGTGCTGCTCGGGCTGCCGCTGGCGTTCTGGCTGGTCCCCGCCCTCGGCGACGTCGAGCTGTTCGGCCTGCGCCTCCCGTGGCTGCTCCTCGGAGTCCTGGCCTACCCGTTCCTGGTGGTCATCGGCCTGCTCTACAACCGCCGAGCAGAGCGCAACGAAGAGGACTTCCTCGGAATGCTCGAGGAGTAGGACCTGATGTGGTCCCTCTGCTTGGCGGTGCGGGTAGCGGAACCTCAGACGCCGTCTGGCTCCGGGATCCGAGACTGATGTATGCCAATACACGGCGCTACGGCTGTCCTCACCAGACGACGTCTGAGAACCCGAGGCGGTGCCGGTGTCTTAGGTGGTGAAGGAGAAAAGAGAAAGCGCCTGCGGCGCTTCGTGACGGCTGTTTCGGGTCTGGCGGCTGCTCTGCGTAAGGTGGGTGCGACTCTTCGGCACCAGGGCGGCTGGGTGAGATGTTGGCGAACTTGTGGTCCTTGGGCGGCGTCGCGCTGATCGTCGTCGCGACGCTGGGCATCGGCCTGTGGGGCTCGCGCTCGGCTCGGACCACCGACTTCTCCGCCGCCCGCAAGCCGGTTCGGGAGGAGCGCAACGCCGCCGCCATCTCCGGCGAGTACCTGTCGGCCGCCTCGTTCCTGGGCGTGGCCGGGCTGGTGCTCAAGGACGGCGTCGACGCCCTCTGGTACCCGATCGGTTTCGCCGCCGGGTACCTGGCGCTGATGCTGTTCGTGGTCGCCCCGATGCGCCGCTCCGGCGCCTACACGATGCCGGACTTCGTCGAGGCGCGGCTGAACTCGCTGAACCTGCGGTCGCTGTCGACGGTCGTCGTGGTCGTGATCGGCTGGCTGTACCTGGTGCCGCAGCTGCAGGCGGCCGGGATGACGCTGTCGGCCATCGTCGGAATCCGCTACCAGGCGGGGATTCTCGTGGTCGCGCTGATCGTGCACGTCAGCGTGGTCAGCGGAGCGCTGCGCGCGGTGACGCTGGTGCAGGCCTTCCAGTACTGGGTGAAGCTGTTCGCGATCACCCTGCCCGCGTTCGCGCTGCTGATGGTGTTCCTGGTCAGCGGGCAGCGCCAGGCGCTGGACGAGCCGGCCACGCCGTTCTTCCAGCAGGACACCTCGGCCCACGTCGAGACCGACGTGACGCTGCGGGTCACCGAACCGGTGTGGCTGACCTCCTCGGAGGAGCCCGGTCAGGAGGGCGCGGTCTACCTGCAGCCCGGCGAGTACCCGGTCCGGGCCGGCAGCGAGCTGCGGTTCCCGGCCGGGGCCGCGGTGCCGGTGGTGACCGGCTCGGTGACCGACAACGCGAGCTGGCTGCGTCCCGAGCAGGAGGGCCTGCCGGGCGTGCTGGCGACCTACTCGGTGCTGATCGCGACCTTCCTGGGCACGATGGGCCTGCCGCACGTGCTGGCCCGCTTCTACGCCAACCCCTCGGGCTCGGGAGCGCGCCGGACGGCGCTGTACGTGCTGGGGATGCTGGGCGCCTTCTACCTGTTCCCGACGATCTTCGGGCTGCTGTCCCGGTTGTACGTGCCGCAGCTGCTGGTCACCGGCCGGACCGACGCGGCCGTGCTGCTGCTGCCGCACGCGATGCTGGGCAACTGGGTGGGCGGCGTGCTGGCCGCGATCACCGCGGCGGGCGCGTTCGCCGCGTTCCTGTCCACCTCGTCGGGCCTGGTCATGAGCCTGGCCGGGGTTCTGTCCTCGCGGGACGTGCTGTGGGGCAAGAGCATGCGGTTCCGCTCGGCGGCGGTGCTGTCCTGCGTGGTCCCGGTGGGGCTGGCGCTGGTGGTGCACGACCACGACATCGCGCGCAGCGTGGGACTGGCGTTCGCGATGGCGGCCTCGACGTTCTGCCCGGTGCTGATCCTGGGCATCTGGTGGCGCGGGCTGACCGCGGCCGGTGCGGCCTGCGGGATGCTCACCGGCGGCTCGCTGGTGCTGCTCGCGGCGCTGTCCTCGCACCTCGTCGGCGGGCACGGGGCGTGGAGCGAGCTGATCGGCCAGCCCGCGCTGGTCACCGTGCCGCTGGCGTTCCTGGTGACCTACCTGGTCAGCCTGGCCACCCGGAGCCGGGTGCCGGGCGGGGTGTCGCGGCTGATGCTGCGGCTGCACGCGCCGGACCGGCTGGGCTTCGTCGACAGCAGGCCGGTGGCCGAGCAGGCGCCTCGCCAGGGCCGCCACGAGCGCTGAGATCCGCTCCTCCCGCCCTGCCTCCCGAAGGAGTCCGAGGCCTTCTGCGGCTGAACGGGTAATTGGTTTCGCAATTAACTACTTTGCGTCGACATTTCTGGACGATCAATAGGCCGTTCGAATGAAAAGCTTCCCAAACGGCCCGAATCGAGGCATCCTGTTGCCGCGTCAACCTTCACTCGATCGTTAGCACGCGTACTCCCAACGGACCTACCCACCAGCGCACCGGGTTCCGTAGCGTTCCGGCGTTGTGTGATTCAGGCTCACGCTTGGCGATAACGCGAGAGTGAGCCTTTCTTTGTGGAAGGAGAGCCGTGAGCGCCACGGACCAAAACGGGTCCGGGTCCGGTATTGACGCCGAAACCTGGGCCGCTGCGCAAAGCAGTCCCGAATTCGCCCAACTGCGCAAGCGACTGCGCAACTTCGTCTTCCCGGTATCGGCGTTGTTCCTGGTCTGGTACCTGGTGTACGTGCTGCTCGCCGACTACGCGCACGGATTCATGAGCATCAAACTCGTCGGCAACATCAACGTCGGCCTGGTGCTCGGCTTGCTCCAGTTCGTGTCTACATTCGTGATCACGACCTGGTACGTCCGCTACGCCAACAAGAATCTGGACCCGGTCGCCGAACAGATCCGCGACAACGTCGAGGGAGGCGGGAAGTGAGCTCGGTGCAGGCAATTTCCGCCACCCAACCGCTCGCTCAAGAAGCGACCGGTGGAAACTCGCTGCTGAACATCGGAATTTTCGCGGTATTCGTGGTGGTCACGATGGTCATCGTGTTCCGGGCCAGCCGGAACACCAAGACCGCGTCGGACTACTACGCCGCGGGCCACGCGTTCAGCGGGCCGCAGAACGGCATCGCGATCTCCGGTGACTACCTGTCGGCGGCGTCGTTCCTCGGCATCGCCGGGGCCATCGCGGTCAACGGGTACGACGGCTTCCTCTACTCCATCGGCTTCCTGGTGGCCTGGCTGGTCGCCCTGCTGCTGGTCGCCGAGCTGCTGCGCAACACCGGCCGCTACACGATGGGCGACGTGCTCAGCTTCCGGATGCGCGAGCGTCCGGTGCGCACGGCGGCCTCGCTGTCGACGCTGGTGGTGAGCTTCTTCTACCTGCTCGCGCAGATGGCCGGTGCCGGCGGTCTGATCGCGCTGCTGCTGGGCATCACCGACAAGGGCGGCCAGGCCATCGTGATCGCGGTGGTCGGCGCGCTGATGATCCTCTACGTCCTGGTCGGCGGCATGCGCGGCACGACCTGGGTGCAGATCATCAAGGCGGCGCTGCTGATCGCCGGTGCCTTCGTGATGACCGTGTGGGTCCTGGGCCTGTACGGGTTCAACCTCTCGGCGCTGCTCGGCCACGCGGCCGACGTCGCCGGCGACAAGGTCCTCAACCCGGGCGCGCAGTACGGCAAGACCGAGACCAGCAAGCTGGACTTCATCTCGTTGGGCATCGCGCTGGTGCTGGGCACCGCGGGTCTGCCGCACGTGCTGATGCGCTTCTACACGGTGCCCACCGCCAAGGAAGCCCGTCGCTCGGTGGTCTGGGCGATCTGGCTGATCGGCCTGTTCTACCTGTTCACGCTGGTGCTGGGCTACGGCGCCGGTGCGATGGTCGGACCCGACGTCATCAAGGACGCCCCGGGCGGGGTGAACTCGGCGGCGCCGCTGCTGGCCTCCCACCTGGGCGGTCCGCTGCTGCTCGGCTTCATCTCCGCGGTCGCCTTCGCGACGATCCTGGCGGTGGTGGCCGGTCTGACGATCACGGCCTCGGCCTCGTTCGCGCACGACATCTACGCGAACGTGATCAAGAAGGGCCAGGTCGACGACAAGCAGCAGGAGGTCAAGGTCGCGCGGATCACGGCGGTGGTCATCGGTGTCGTGTCGATCCTCGGCGGCATCGCGGCCAACGGGCAGAACGTGGCCTTCCTGGTCGCGCTCGCCTTCGCCGTCGCGGCCTCGGCGAACCTGCCGACGCTGCTGTACTCGCTGTTCTGGAAGCGGTTCAACACCACCGGTGCGCTGTTCAGCATCTACGGCGGTCTGGTGATCACCATCGTGCTGATCATCTTCTCGCCCGCGGTCTCGGGTGACGAGGAGGCGATGTTCCCGTCGCTGGACTTCGCGCTGTTCCCGCTGAAGAACCCGGGTCTGGTGTCGATCCCGCTGTCGTTCCTGCTCGGCTACCTCGGCACCAAGCTGAGCAAGGACGAGAACGGCGGCAAGAAGTACGCGGAGATGGAGGTCCGCTCCCTCACCGGGGCGGGCTCGGAGAAGGCGGTCCAGCACTGACCTGATCCCTCCCGCAGAGCGCCCCGGGCCCCTCGGTCCGGGGCGCTTCTCGCTGCAGCGGCGACAGTTTTAGCCATAATTGTCCGGACAAAAGGGACATTGATCATGGGTGATTATGGCTAAAACTGTCCCCACCCTCACCCCGAGGACACAGCGGGCGTGGCAGCATCGGGGCGTGACTACTCCTCCTCCTGGACAGGTGCCCGGCGTCGAGCCGGAGGAACTGCCCGAGAAGCTGCCCGAGGGCAGCGTGCTGCTGGACGTCCGCGAGGACGACGAGTGGCAGGCGGGCCACGCCCCCGAGGCCGTGCACATCCCGATGAGCAAGCTCGTGGAGCGCCTCGACGACATCCCCGAGGCCGACCAGGTCTACGTGGTGTGCCGCTCCGGCGGCCGCTCGGCCAAGGTCACCGCCTACCTCAACGCCAACGGCTGGGACGCGGTGAACGTCGAGCGCGGCATGAACGGCTGGTCGGCCATCGGCCGCCCGCTGGTGGCCACCGACGGCGATCCGTACGTGCTGTGACCGGGCAGCCCCAGCCGGACCGGGTGGAGTGGGTGGCCACTCCGCCCGGCGGACCGCGCCGCACCCGCCCGCCGCGGCGGCCGCGGCCCTACACCGGTCCGCCGTCCTACCCGGCACCACCGCGCTGGGGCTTCCCGCTGCTCGCCTGGCGCTGGCCGCTGGCGCTGCCCACGCACGACCGCGTCGACCTGGCCGAACGGGCCGCGGCCACCGCCGCCACCGCCATCGCGGCGCTGTGGGTGACCGCGGGCGTCGCCGCCCTGGCCACCGTCGCCGAGGTGTGGCGGTACGTCCTGCTGCTGCTCAGCAGGGGTGAGGCGCTGTCCCGCGCGGTCCTGGCGATCTCCGACGCGCTGGTGGGCACCACCGGCGTGATCCTGCTGCTGATGGGCGTGCTGACCGGCGTGTTCACCGTGCTGTGGGGCCTGCGCGCGCGGGCCGCCGCGGCCGAGCGGATCGGGGTCCGCAACGCCCGTCCGGACTGGCAGGTCGTGGCCGGAGTCCTCGTCCCGGGCCTGAACCTGCTGGTCCCGGGGTCGGCGATGGCCGAGCTGGAGCACTGCCTGCTGGTCGCCGAGGGCGACCGCGACCAGGGTGCCCGTCCCTCGCCGAGCCTGCGGGTCCGGTTCTGGTGGGCGCTGTGGGCGGCGACCGTGCTGGTCGCCCTGCTCACCTTCGGGTGGACCTTCCGCGACGGCGTGCAGGCGCTGGCCGACGGCGTCGTGCTGCACGCGGTCAACGACGCGCTGGTGGCGGCCTTGGCGGTGGTGACGGCCCGGCTCGTCGACCACCTGATGCGCCTGCTGCTGCCGCCGGACCCGACCGAGCTGAGCAGGCTGCGGGTGCACGCCGTCCGCGCGGCCCCGCCGCCGGAACGCGCGCCGCGGCCGGACACCGCGCGCCGCTGACACCGCAGGATCGGTCACAGGTGACGGCGCGGACGGCGGCCGTTCCGGATACTGGAGGGGTGGCGGAGATTCCCGAGGTCGTCGCGCACCGGGGCGCGTCGGCGCACCGCGCTGAGCACACCCGGTCCGCCTACGAGCTGGCGCTGGAGCAGGGCGCGGACGCGCTGGAGTGCGACGTCCGCGTCACCCGCGACGGCCACCTGGTCTGCGTGCACGACCGCCGCATCGACCGGACCTCCAACGGCCGCGGCGTGGTCAGCGCGTTGACGGTGGCCGCGATGGCGGAGGTCGACTTCGGCCGCTCGGCCGCCGAGTACGGCGTGCTCACGCTGGACGAGCTGCTCGGCATGGTGCGCGCGAGCCCGCGCCGGACGCGGCTGTTCGTCGAGACCAAGCACCCGGTCCGCTACGGCGGTCTGGTGGAGCAGAAGCTGGTCGCGCTGCTGGCCCGGCATGGCCTGTCCGCTCCCGCTGACCCGGCCGAATCCCCGGTGTTCATGATGTCCTTCGCGCCGGCCGCGGTCCGCCGCTTCAAGGAGGCCGCGCCGGACGTGCCGACGGTCCTGCTGTTCTCCCGCTTCACCGGCCTCCGCCGGGGCGGCGTGCTGCCGTCGTGGGCGGACCTGGCCGGGCCGGACGTGCGACTGCTGCGCGAGGACCCGGGGTTCGTGGCGCGCGCGGCCGCGCTGGGCCGGGACACCTACTGCTGGACGGTCGACGAACCCGCCGACATCGAGCTGTGCCGGGGCGCCGGAGTGCGCTACCTGGCGACCAACTCGCCCGAGGCGACCCGCCTCCACCTGGCTGATCCCGATTCCTCCCGATTCGGTAGCGTCGCGCTGTAGTCACCGTCAGCGATTGGATCAGCCGTGTCGAAGCGAGCCGCGACCAAGCCAGCCCAGACCGAAGGGGCCGTCGGTCCCCGCCAGCCCTGCCCGTGCGGATCGGGCAAGCGCTACAAGGCCTGCCACGGCAAGGCCGGTGGCGCCGCTGACGTGATCGTGACCCGGCCGTTCGAGGGCCTGGCCGCCGAGTGCGAGCTGGTCGCGCTGCGCGAGTTCGTCCCGTCGGCGACGGCGACGCTGCCGATGCGCGACGGCTCGGCGATCACCCTGGCCACGGTGCTGCCGATGGCCGCCGCCGCGCTGCACCGCAACGACGGCATCCGGTTCGTCGGCCTGCAGGTGCAGACGCACTCCGGTGACATCAGCCGCGACCTGGCGCGCGCGATCGAGTGGGTGCAGGAGGCCGGCGAGGGCCAGTCGCTGTCGGTCGTCGGCCCGGAGACCGCCGAAGCCGGCGCGGTGCCGACCCGGCTGCAGGACCTGATCGACACCGACGCCGCCCTCGACGTCGAGCTGCACGGCGATTTCGCCTGGTGGCTGCCGGAGGACGTGGACCCGACGGGCGAGGTCGCCCTGTCGCTGGAGCGCGCCAACGCCGCGATCATGCCCACCGACCGCCTCCGCGGCGAGGGCGTCGACTCGGCCTACTGGGTCGACGCGGGCGAGAAGGCGCACCTGCGCTGGGTCCGCCCGGAACCGGAGGAGAAGCTGCTGGCCGCGCTGGCCCGCCTCGCGGCCCGCGGCGAGCTCGCCCTGGGCGAGGAGAGCCGCTACGCGGGCTCGTTCCGCGCGCACGGCCTGCTCGTCCCGGTCTGGGACCTCGACCGCGAACTGCACGCCCGCGAGTGGGACGAACCGGCCGCCGCCCTCGGCTCCCGCCTCGACGAGGCCCTGGCCTCCCTCGAAGACGAGCCCCTCACCAGCACGGAGAGGCGCGCTCGGGACGGCTTGCGCGGACGCCAGATCACCATCCGCTGACTCGACCCTCAGCGCACCGCCGAGCAAGGCGACCACAAACGAGCCTTCACGTTTTTCTGCTCCGTTCGGGTGATCTCGTTCTTGCGGGCAACGAAGTGGCGCGGCGGTGCGTATCCCTCCACAGTGGGACCCGGCGTCGAGGGGGTGGAGGGGTGACCGCGCACTCGCCTGCCGTGCCGGCCGCTGCCGAGGCGTCCGGGCTTCCTGTTGGGCAGGCGCGCCGGGGGGACATGGCTGCGACAGAAGACGACTTCGCCGACTTCGTCCGGGTGGCACTACCTGGGCTGATGCGGTACGGCCATGCCCTCACCGGCAACCCGCACGACGCGGCGGACCTGGTGCAGACCGTGCTGGAGAAGGTCGGCGCGCGCTGGAGCAAGATCAGCCGCACCACCGAGGACCCCACGGCCTACGTGCGCAAGGCGATGGCGAACGCGCACATCAGCCGCTGGCGCCGGACCCGCCGCGAGACGCTGCTGGCCGAGTTCCCGGACGTGCCCGCGGTGCCGCAGCACGACCGGTTGGAGAACGAGCCGGTGTGGCAGGCGCTGCGAGATCTCCCGCCGAGGCAACGCGCGGTGGTCGTGCTGCGTTACTACGAAGGTCTGTCCGAACTGGAGATCGCCGAGACCCTCGGCGTGAGCTGCGGAACGGTGAAGAGCCAGGCGAGCAAGGCTCTGTCGTCCTTGCGGAAGCGGCTCGGCGAGACCGTCGAGGGAGGTGACGTGTGATGGATCTGGACGACGAGCTGCAGCGCCTGCTGCGCGACGACCGGCTGGACGTCCCGGTCCGCACCGGCGCGGAGTGGTCGCTGGTGGCCGCCGCGCGTCGCCGCCGTCAGCGGAACTCGATGCTCGCCGCCACCGGCGTCGCGCTGGGGGCGGTGCTGCTGGTGGGCGGGGGAGTCGCGCTGGTCGGCAACGACCAGTCGCCGCTGTCGCCGTCGCGGCAGCCGGTGATCCAGCAGCCCGGCGGACCGCAGGTCCCGCCGCCGCTGCCGTCGACCGGCACGCTGGTGCCGCCGACCGGGCACCTCCCGCCGCCGTCGTCCCCGCCGGACACCCGCTGGCAGCAGACCTCGCCGCAGGAGCCGGAGCCGTCGATCAGCGAGAGCCACGACCCGTCGATCCTGCGCACCGCGCCGTCGCAGAGCGCCGACCCGGAGACCTCCCAGCAGCAGCCGGCTCCGGAGACCTCGCAGCAGCAACAGCCGGGACCGTCGGAGCAGCAGAGCCCGAGCAAGATGCAGGAACCGTCCGGCGAGGGACCGTCCGGTGGCGGTCCGTCCGGTGGGGGTTCCTCGGGCGGGGGTCCGTCGAGCGGGGGCTCGCCCGGCGGCGGGGGCTCCTCCGACGACGGTTCGCCCAGCGAACTGCAGATCACCCCGAGCGGCTGAGCCACCCGGGGTGATCGGAGCGGGACGTCAGAGCGCGCCGCCCGCGGCCTTGGGGGCCGTCGGGTCCGCGCCCTCGTCGCCCACCTGCTCGCGGGCGAGGTAGTTCTCGACGTCGAAGAGGTTGCCCTTGGAGCGGTCCACGACGTTGAGCAGGGTGGACATCGAGGCGACCTCCTCGACCTGCTCCTTGAGGAACCACTGCATGAACTGCTCGCCGATGTAGTCGCCCTCCTCGCGGGCGGTCTTGGCCAGCGTCTCGATCTCGCGGGTCACCTCGCGCTCCTGCTCCAGGGCGAGCGCGATCAGCTCCCGGGTCTCGGTGAAGTCGTTGCGGACCTGCTCGATGGCCGGGATCTGCGGCGTGATGCTGTTGTCCATGAGGTACTGGACGATCATCATCGCGTGGTTCCGCTCTTCCAGCGCCTGCTGGTAGAAGTGCGAGGCCAGCCGCGGCAGATCGTTGTCGTCGAACCAGACCGCGACCGCGATGTACTGCTGCGAGGCGGTGAACTCGTTCTTGACCTGTTCCTGCAGCAGGTGCTCGAACTTCGATTCCTTGTGCTGAATCTTCTTCGCGGTGACAGCCATGGGGCTCAATATAGTTTTGAACCAGTCCAATCACATTCAAGGCGAACCTAATTCTCGTATGGGTAACCTTAGTTCTCGGGGCCCTGGAGAAAGGTTTGCCTCAATTAATCAAGGTGAGCCACACCTTGCCATCGCCGCAGGTGGAAGCGCTGCTGCCGGGGAAAACGGGAACGGCGGCGAAGTCGTTCTCCGAAGCAACATATCGGGTTCCGCTTATGGGTGCCGCCGAAATTCTGCGGTTGTTCTCGATCACACCGGAATTGTTCGCCCGATCAGGTGGACGCGATTCGCGTGTCACCGAGCGGGGCCCGGCTGATCGGACACGACATGCACCGCGGACCGCCCCGCCCGGAACCCAGTTCCGAACCGCTGATCCGCAGCACCTCGATGCCCGCGTCCTCCAGCCGCGCGTTCGTCTCGGCGTTGCGCTCGTAGGCCACCACCGCGCCCGGGGCGACCGCGAGCGTGTTGTTGCCGTCCTCCCACTGCTCGCGCTCGGCCGTCACCGGGTCCAGGCCGGTGTCGATCACCCGCAGCCGGTCGATGCCCATCGCCTCGGCCGCCGCGTCCAGGAACGGCGCCGGCCCGGAGACGTCCAGCTCGCCGTCCTTCGGGCGCAGCGCGTAGGCGGTCAGCGAGTGCTGGACCGCCGGGTACATCACCACCGCGTCGCGGTCGACCATCGTGCACACGGTGTCCAGGTGCATCGACGCGCGCGCCTGCTCGATCGGCACCGCCAGCACGGTGTGCGCGAGGTCGTCGGCGAACATCGACCGCGCCAGCGACTCGGCGCCGGCCGGGGTGGTGCGCTCGCCGACGCCGATGGCGACCACACCGGGCGCCAGCAGCAGCACGTCGCCGCCCTCGACCGGCGCCGAGTGGGCGCCGTACGCGCGGGCCGCGTGCGAGAACCTCGGGTGGTAGGCGTAGATCAGGTCGGTGATCGCCGACTCGCGCCGCCGCGCGGGCATCGCCAGCGCCGCGATCGCCACCCGGTCGCCGATCCAGACCGACGAGTCGCGGGTGAACAGCAGGTTCGGCAGCGGCTCGACGGCGAAGTCGTGCGGCCGGTGCATCCGGCGCACCAGCGAGCGGCCCTCCGCCTCCGGCAGCTCCTCGAAGGTCATGCCGCCGATGAGCACCTCGGCCAGCGTCGCGTCGGTGACGCCCGACAGGTGCGAGCGCAGCGTGTCGGCGACGTCCGCGCCGAGCTTGAGCTCGTCGACGCCGGTGTGCACCGCGGCGGCCCGCGCGCGGGCGTCGGCGAGCGCCTCGGTGAGCAGGTCGCGCAGCAGCAGCACCTCGACGCCGCGTCCGCGCAGCACCTCGGCGAAGGCGTCGTGCTCCTCCTGCGCCCGGTCGACCCAGGGGATCGCGTCGAACAGCAGCTGGTCGTTGTTGCGCGGGGTGAGGCGCTTGAGTTCGGAACCGGGGCGGTGCAGCACCACCGAGTTGAGCGGTCCGACCTCGCTCTGGACGTGCGGTCGAGTCACAACCGCAGAGCCTAGTCGGGGCGAACGTAATCGTCGCTGATCACGCGCGATTTCGATGGATCATTAACTTTCCCGGGACCTGAACCGGCGATGCGTTGCGCGCGGTGCCGGAATCCAAGATCACGGCAGCCAGCCGACGTGACCCCGCAGCGCCGCGTAGCCGACGAACGCGACGACGTCGATCAGCGTGTGCCCGACGACCAGCGGCACCAGCCGGTTGGTGCGCTGCCAGATCCGGCCGTAGACCAGGCCCATCACCACGTTGCCGACGAACCCGCCGAAGCCCTGGTACAGGTGGTAGCTGCCGCGCAGCACCGCCGCCAGCCACAGCGCGCGGTTCTCGCCCCAGCCGAGCTGCCGCAGCCGGGTCAGCACGTAGCCGACGACCAGGACCTCCTCGGCGAAGGCGTTGCCGAACGCCGACAGCACCAGCACCGGCACCCGCCACCACGCGTCGGTCAGCGTCGAGGGCTGCACGGTCAGGCTCAGGCCCAGCGCGTGCGCCAGCAGGTACAGGCCCAGCCCGGGAATCCCGATCAGCGCGGCCAGTCCCGCCCCGCGCAGCGCGTCGTCGCCCAGCCGCGTCCGGTCCAGGCCGATCCGCCACAGCGCCATCCCGCCGCGCCACAGCAGGAACGCCCCCAGCGCGCCCCACGAGACCAGCCGCAGCACGTTGACCAGCTGCGCCAGCAGGTCGAGCAGCCCGAGGTCGGCCTGCGGCTGGTTGATCGCGACCTGCTGCTGCGCCAGCGGCGTCGGCTGGAGCAGCGCGTCGAGCAGCGAGATCAGGCTCTGCAGCCCCGACATCCCCAGCGTGACCGCGAAGACGACGAGCAGTTCGATACCGATCGCCTTGCGCTCCGCCGAATCGGTGAACTCCTGGGGCTCATCGGGGCGTGTAGGGCTCAGCCAGGCGCGCAGGATGCTCACCGGACGCACCGTACCCGCAGCGGTGCCGTCACCGGATGCCCGTCGCGACTGGATCCGGAGAGAGGGGGAACCGCTGAGGGCTCCCGCTCCGTCGCATGAGTGCCGCCGACGCGAGAGGGTGCGCGTGGACGTTTACGTGTGGGGAACGCAGGAAGCCGAGCCGCTGGCCGAGAACCTGCCCGCGCTGGCGATGCGCGTGCTGCGGGAGGTGCGCGACTTCGACTCGATCAACAGCGCGCTGGGGGCCACGGACTTCTTCGGCATCCGCGACGGGCTCCTGGTGGAGTTGCAGTACGCGGAGCCGGGCGGTCTGCAGGTCCGCTTCTCCGACGGTCTGACCGAGGGTCAGGCGTGGCGGGTGGCGCATGCCTTCCTGTGGCTGGTGACCCGGCAGCAGCAGGTCGCCGAGGCGGTCCTCGTGGGGGAGGACGGCTCGCTGCGCTTCCGCCACGGCCGCATCACCCGCGCGGCGACCTGGTTCTCCGACGAACTCACCTGACCCGGGACAGTTTTCATGAAAACTTCCCCACCTCGGGATGGGGGGTTCGGTGGTGGGGACAGTTTTCATGAAAACTGTCACCGATCTCGTCAGGAGCCGTTGCGCTGCTGGGCGAGGAAGGGGCACCCGACGAGGCGGCGGAGTTCGAAGCCCAGGCGCTCGGTGGTGTCGGCCGGGCGGGAGAAGCCCAGCCGGACGTCGTGGTCGCCGTCGGAGGACTCCACGCGCAGCCGCAGGCCGTAGCGGTCCAGGCCGAGCGGGCGGATGTGGCCGCCGCGCAGCTGCTCCGGCAGGTGCCGGGAGAGCAGCCCGACGACGTCGCGGTGCGAGAGCTCCAGGTGCCGCAGCCAGTCGTCCTCGAAGGTGCAGAACGGGTCGGGCGTGGCCGCCTGGAACTCGGTCGCGTCCACCGAGTCGGTGCCCTCGGCGTCGGCGAGCACGATCGAGGCGGACTCCAGCCGCAGCACGCTCGCGCCGTGCCCGGCGTCGAGCAGCCGCGGGTCGGGCCGGTCGTCGACGATGGACAGCACCTCGTGGTGCGCCTCCTCGGCGCTGAGCAGCCGGAGCCAGCCGGTCAGCCACAGCAGGCCGCGGACGGGTTCGCGCAGCCGCACCGGGGTCGGGTCGGCGACCTCCAGCACCGCCGCGAGCTCGCCGCGCGGGGCGTGCCAGCCGGCCGCGACCAGCGGGTGGTCGTCGGCGAGCAGCACGGTCGCGGTCCCGTCCGGGTGCACGTGGTGCAGCAAGGGGGCGACGCGGGCCGACACCTCGCCGGACGGCAGCAGTGCCGCCTTCCCGCCGCGCTTGGCAATGCTCCTGGCTCGCTCCGCCGCGCTCGGCCGGGCCGGCTTGCGGATCGTCTGCTCGCCCACCTGCTCACCTCCAACTTAGGCAAGCCTAACTTAAGCTGAAGCGCGGGAAAAGCCCCCGTCCCGGTGAGCGGATCACGGAATCGCGGATCTCGAACGCGCTGCGGGACTCCCCGCCGACCCCTTACTACCAGGTGCGACGTGGCCGTGGGGAGCCGACCGGACCAGTGAGCGCAGGTCCGAGCGGGTGGTCATCCGGACGAATCCACCCGGGTGGTGGGTGAGCCGACTACGCAGAGGTGCATGATGGCCGCCAAACTCGTCCCAGGGAGGCGCATATGACCCGGTCAGACGTCCGTTTATCGGGCATCTTTGTTCACTCGGCGCAACGGCACTAGCGTGTCCACCGTGTCAAGCGCTGTTGAGCTTCGCGCGCCAGGTCCGCGCGGCATCCCGCCCCTGTTCGCCCGACTGGTCGATGACGCCGCGCTCTTCCCACCCGGAAACCGCAACGAGGTGGCCACCCCGGTACCGCAGGCGGTCGCCGACCACCTGGACGCGCGGGCCGGTGAGTTCGCCGGCCTGCTCGGGCCGATGCTGTGCCAGGCGTCCCGGCTCGCCGAGCTGATCACCGAGCTGGCCAAGGCCAAGCCGTCCTCGCCGATCCCGCTGTCGCTGGTGTGCGACACCGGCCTGGGCGGCGTGCCCAAGGCCTTGTCGATCATCGAGGGCAGGCAGGAGCTGCTCGCGCTGCGGATGGTCGAGATGCCCGCGCCGTCGGACGTCGACGACATCTGGCTGGAGCGCGTCTCGGAGTTCGTGCCCGAGGACATCACCCGCGTCGTCGAGCCCCGCCGCGGCGGCGAGGGCTGGCTGGACGGCATCCGCCGCGTCGCCGAGCACGGCTGCTGGCCCAAGCTGCGCACCGGCGGCCAGACCGCCGTGGCCGTGCCCACCGTCGACGAGGTCGCCGAGTTCCTCGCCGTCGCCGGATCGCTGGACGTCCCGTTCAAGGCCACCACCGGCCTCAACGCCGCCGTCCGGGGCGAAGACCCGGAAACGGGATTCACCCATCACGGTTTCCTCAACCTGCTCGTCGCGACCGCGCGCTCCCTTTCCGGCAAGGATGTGCGGGCGGCGCTGGAAAGCACCGACGGCGCCGCGCTGGCCGAGGAGGCCCGCTCGCTGTCCGACGACGCGGCCAACGCGGTGCGCGACGTCTTCGCCTCGTACGGCTCGTGCTCGCTGAAGGACCCCGTCGCCGAACTGGAAGGATTGGGGTTGCTTTGAGCTGGATCGAGGACGCGGAGTTCGCCCCGGACAAACCGTTCGGCCCGCAGACCCTCCCGTACGGCGTGCTCGTCACCGGCACCGGTCCGGTGGTCGCGGTGCGCGTCGGGCGGCACGCCCTGCCGCTGCGGGGCATCTCCGGTGAACTCGGTCCTCGACTGGCCGACCTGGTCTCCGGCGACTCCCTCGACCCGCTGCTGGCGGCGGGCCGGGAGATCTGGAGCGAGCTGCGGGAACGGCTCGTCGGCATCGTGACCGCCGAGCGCGCCCCGGCCGGTGCCGAGCTGGTGCGCACCGACTGGCACACGCTGTCGATGCCGTTCACCGTCGGCGACTACGTCGACTTCTTCGCCTCCCGGCACCACGCCGAGAACGCCGGGCGCATCCTCAGCCGGGGCGCGGCGCCGCTGCCGGAGAACTGGACGCACCTGCCGGTCGGCTACCACGGGCGCGCCGGGACGGTGCGCGTGTCCGGCACCGACGTCCACCGGCCCAGCGGGCAGCGCAAGGCCAGCGGCGACGCGCACCCGGCGTTCGGCCCCACCCGGCGGCTCGACTTCGAGGCCGAGGTCGGGTTCGTCTGCGGCGGCGAGGCCGCGTCGCGCATCCCCACCTCGGAGTTCGCCGATCACGTCTTCGGCGTCGCGCTGGTCAACGACTGGTCGGCCCGCGACGTGCAGGCCTGGGAGTCCAAGCCGCTCGGCCCGTTCCTGGCGAAGTCCTTCGCGACCTCGATCTCCGGCTGGATCACCCCGCTGGAGGCCTTCGAGCACGCGCGCGTGCCCGCCCCTCCGCCGGAGCACCCGCTGCAGCAGTACCTGGTGGAGACCGAGCCGTGGGGCCTGGACCTGCGGCTGGAGGTGCGCTGCAACGAGACGACGCTGGCGCACCCGCGCTTCGCCGACATGTACTGGACGCCCGCGCAGCAGCTCGCGCACATGACCGTCGGCGGCGCCCCGGCGCGGCCCGGCGACCTGTTCGCCTCCGGCACCGTGTCCGGGCCCGAGCGCGAGCAGCGCGGCTGCCTGCTGGAGCTGACCTGGGGCGGATCGGACCCGATCACGCTGTCCGACGGCGAGCAGCGGACCTTCCTCCAGGACGGCGACCGGGTGACACTGAGCGGAAGCGCGCCGGGTCCCGGCGGCTCGATCGTGGGGCTCGGCGAGGTGACCGGCACGGTGCTCGCGGCGGCTCGGAGGTGACGCGATGGCCCAACCCGATCCGACGCACGTCCCGCGCCTGGCGCACGAGGTGCCCGCGGGCACCAAGGAGAGCTCGCTGACCCTGGAGCGCGGGTTGAGCCTGCTCCAGGCGGTGGCCGACGCGGAGAGCGAGGCGCCGACGATCAGCGACCTGGCCGCGCGCATCGGCGTGAGCCGCGCCGCCGTGTACCGGCTGCTCGGGCCGCTGCAGAGCCGCGGGCTGGTGCGGCGCGAAGGGTCTCGGGTCAGGTTGGGGCTGGGCGTGCTGTGGCTGGCCGGACGGGTCCTGCCGCAGCTGCGGGTCGCCTGCACGCCCGCGCTGCGCGCGCTCGCCGAGAAGGTCGGCGCGACCGCGCACCTCACCGTCGCCGACGGCAGCGAGGCGCAGGCCGTGGCCGTCGTCGAACCGTCCTGGACCAGCTACCACGTGTCCTACCGGGTGGGCACCCGTCACCCCATCCAGCGCGGCGCCGCCGGGCGGGCGGTGGACCTGCCCGCGGGCGCGCCCCGGTGGATCTCCAGCAGCGGTGACCTGCAGCAGGGCGCCTTCGGGGTGGCCGCGCCGGTGCGCGGCGTGCCCGGGCTGCGCGCCAGCGTCGGCGTCGTGGCGCTGCAGCCGCTCGTGGCCGACGAGATCGGGCCGATGGTGGTCGAGACGGCGGAGGCGGTCGCCGAAGCGCTCCGGTGACGGTCCGCTTCGGGCCCGACACCTGAACGTTCGGGTGTTTCGTCCCCCGTGGGCGTCGAGGTCGCGCTGCGTGGATGAGGACCTAGGTCCCGCTGAGATCGGGACGCTCGACCGGGCGATTGGGGGCCCTTGCCTCTGCGCCCGCACGCGTGCGCGCGGCAGTGTGGGGGCGTGGATCTGCTCGACATCGCGCGCTGGCAGTTCGGGATCACGACCGTCTACCACTTCCTGATGGTGCCGCTGACCATCGGACTGGCGATCCTGGTCGCCGGGATGCAGACGGCCTGGTACCGCACCGGGAACCGCCGATACCTGAAGATGACCAAGTTCTGGGGCAAGTTGATGCTGATCAACTTCGCCATGGGGGTGGTCACCGGGATCGTGCAGGAGTTCCAGTTCGGCATGGCCTGGAGCTCCTACTCGCGCTTCGTCGGGGACGTCTTCGGCGCTCCGCTGGCGATGGAGGGCCTGCTGGCCTTCTTCGTCGAGTCGACCTTCCTCGGCCTGTGGATCTTCGGCTGGGACCGGCTGTCCAAGGGCGTCCACCTCGCCTGCGCCTGGGCGTTCTCGCTGGCCACCGTGCTCTCCGCGTACTTCATCCTGGCCGCCAACTCCTGGATGCAGCACCCCGTCGGCATCCGGCTCGTCGACGGCAAGCCCGAGCTGATCTCGATCTGGGCGGTGCTGACCAACTCCACCGTCCTGGCGGCCTTCCCGCACACCATCTTCGGCTGCTTCGCCGTCGCCGGCGGCTTCCTCATCGGCATCGCCGCCTGGCAGATCGTGCGGCAGCGCAAGCAGGCCGACAGCGCGGGCCAACCCGTTGACGAGGAGGACCGGCGCGCCTGGCACGGGTCGATGCGGCTCGGCGCCTGGGTCGCCGTCATCGCCTTCGCCGGGCTGGCGATCACCGGCGACGTGCAGGGCAAGCTGATGTTCGACCAGCAGCCGATGAAGATGGCCTCCGCCGAAGCGCTGTGCCACAGCGAGGCGCCCGCCAGCTTCTCGATCTTCGCGGTCGGCGACGTCAGCCGCCCCAACTGCGAGGACGTCAAGAGCCTGACCGTGCCCTACATCCTGTCCTACCTGGCCGAAGGGGACTTCACCAGCGAGGTCGACGGGGTCAACGAGCTCATCCCGAAGTACCAGGCCGCGTACGGCACGCACTACCCCGACGACCCGCGGCTCGGCGCGTTCGCCGGACAGCCGATCGACTACCAGCCGCTGCTGCCGGTGACCTACTGGGGATTCCGGTTCATGATCGGCTTCGGCGGGCTGGCCGCGCTCGGCGGCGTGGCCGTGCTGTGGCTGACCCGCAAGCAGCGCTTCCCCAGCGGCAAGGGCTGGGCGCCGCTGGCGCTGCTGGGCATCGGGGCGCCGTTCGGCGGCAACATCGCCGGGTGGGTGTTCACCGAGATGGGCCGCCAGCCGTTCGTCGTCGCGCCCAACCCCAACCCGTCCGGTGTGGACGGCGTGTACATGTACACCGCCTCCGCCGTGTCCTCCGGCGTGACGCCCGGCGAGATGCTGACCTCGGTGATCAGCCTGACCGCGCTCTACGGGGTGCTGCTGGTCGTGGAGATCTTCCTGATGATCCGCTACTCGCGCGGCGGGTTCGACGCCGTGATGCCACCGGAGAAGCACGAGGGCGAATCCGACGACGCCCTGTCCTTCGCCTACTGACCGTCCTGCTGAGAGGCCGAGATGGACCTGCCCACCTTCTGGTTCCTCGTGATCGCCCTGCTGTGGCTGGGCTACCTGTTCCTCGAGGGATTCGACTTCGGCGTCGGGATGCTGCTGCCGATCCTCGGGCGCGACAACACGCAGCGCCGCGTCCTGATCAACACCATCGGACCGGTGTGGGACGGCAACGAGGTCTGGCTGATCGTCGCCGGCGGCGCCACCTTCGCCGCCTTCCCCGGCTGGTACGCCTCGCTGTTCTCCACCGCCTACCTGCCGCTGCTGGTGCTGCTGCTCGTGCTGATCGGGCGCGGGGTCGCCTTCGAGTACCGCGGCAAGGTCGACGGCGAGCGGTGGCGGCGCGCGTGGGACGCGGTGATCGTGCTGGCGTCCTGGATCGCGCCCGCGATGGTCGGGCTGGTGCTGTCGGCCAACGTCTTCGGGCTGCCGCTGGACGCCAACGGCGACCGGGTCGGCGGCTGGTGGACGATCTTCAGCGTGCCCAGCGTCGTCGGCGCCCTCGCCGTGGTCACCTTCTCGATGCTGCACGGCGCCGTGTTCCTCGCGCTCAAGACCGAGGGCGAGATGCGGGCGCGGGCCCGCCGGTTCGCGCTGCGCGCCGGGCTGCCGCTGCTGCTGCCGGTGGTCGCGCTGGTGCTGCTCGCCCAGCTCCGCGAAGGCTCCGCCTGGACCTGGATCCCGCTGGTCATCGCGCTGGTCGCCGGACTGCTCGGGCTCGCCAGGGTCGCCGCGGACCGGGAGGGCCAGGCGTTCTTCCTGCAGGGCGTGGCGCTCACCGGCGTGGTGGTGACGCTGTTCGGCTCGCTGTGGCCGAACGTCATCCCGTCCACACTGGACCCGGCCTTCTCGCTGTCCGTCGAGGACACCGCCGCCAGCGACTACCCGCTGATGGTCATGACCTGGGTGGCCGCGTTCGGCACTCCGGCCGTGCTGATCTACCAGGGCTGGACCTACTGGGTGTTCCGCAAGCGCATCGGCACCCAGCACATCCCGCCGGTGCACGCCCCGTGAGCGGCCCGCTCGGCGCCCTGCCCCGGCTGTCCCGGTCGGCGCGGCGCGCGCTGCTCGTCGGCGGACTGCTCGCCACCGGCAACGCCGTCGCGCTCATCGCCCAGGCCTGGGCGATCGGCAGCGCGCTCGCCGACGTCGTGGTGCGCGGCGTGCCCGCCACCGAGATCGGCGACCGGCTGGTCGTGCTGGCCGTCGCCGTCCTCGCCCGCGCCGCGCTCGGCTGGGCCACCGAAGCGGTCTCCGCCCGCGCCGCCGCGGGAGCCAAGGAGGAGCTGCGCGCCCTGCTGCTCGACTCCGCTCTGCGGCGCGGACCCGAGTGGATCGGCAAGCGCGGTCCCGCCGAGCTCACCGCCCTGGCCACCCGGGGCCTCGACGCGCTCGACGCCTACTTCACCAAGTACCTGCCCGCGCTGGTCACCGCCGCGATCGTGCCCGCGCTCGTCGGCGCCTGGATCCTCTGGTCGGACTGGGTGTCGGCGCTGGTCGTGGTGCTGACCGTGCCGCTGATCCCGCTGTTCGCGTGGCTCGTCGGCCGCTACACCGAGCAGCGCACCGCCCGCGCCACCGACGCCGAGCACCGGTTGTCGGCCCGGCTGCTGGAGCTGATCCGCGCACTGCCGGTGCTCACCGCGTTCGGCCGCGCCCGGGCCCAGCGCGCGGTCGTCCGCGAGGTCGGCGAGCAGCACCGCCGCAGCACCGTCGCCACGCTGCGGATCGCGTTCCTGTCCGCGCTGGTGCTGGAGCTGTTCTCGTCGCTGTCGGTGGCGATGGTCGCCGTCGGCATCGGGCTGCGCCTCGTCTCCGGCGACCTCGACCTGGCGACCGGGCTGCTGGTGCTGGTCCTGGCCCCGGAGTGCTACCTGCCGCTGCGCGCGGTCGGCGCCGCGCACCACGCCAGCGAGGACGGCGTCGAGGCGGTCCGCCGGGTCGACGAGATCGTGTCCGCACCCGAACCGGCCGGGTTCGCGATCACCGGCAACCCCGACGACGAGCCCGGCGTGCTGCGGGTGTCCGGGCTGCGGGTCCGGCGGCGCGACGCGTTCGTGCCGGACGGGCTGAGCTTCACCGCCCGGCCCGGAACCGTGCTGCGCCTCGCCGCCGGCGACGTCGGGTCCGGCGACATCGGGCCGAGCGGCAGCGGCAAGTCCACCGCGCTGGCCGTGCTGCTCGGCTTCACCCACCCCGACTCCGGCACCGTGACCTGCGGCGGGGCCACGCCCACCGTCGAGGAGTGGCGGCGCCGGGTCGCCTGGGTGCCGCAGCGCCCCACGTTCACCGGCGGCACGGTCCGCGACGAGCTGCTGGTCGCCACCGCGGACCAGCCCGACCTCGCCCACCACCTCGACGACGCGCTGGCCGAGGCCGCCGCCGGACACCTCGCGGACCGCCGCATCGACGAGCTGTCCGCGGGCGAGCGGCAGCGCGTCGCCGTCGCCCGCGCCCTGCTGCGACTCCGCGGCGAGGCCGCGTTCCTGCTGCTCGACGAACCCACCGCGCACCTCGACGCCGCGAGCGCCCGGCACGTCGACGCCGCCATCGACCGCGCCGCCCGGCGCGGCGCGACCGTCGTGCTGGCCAGCCACCGGACCACCTCCGCGGACACCGGAACCGACGCGCCCGCACCGGTCGTCGAGGCGCCCGCCGGAGCGGAGCGCGCCGCGCGCGGCCGGCTGCGCGACCTGATCGGAGCCCGGACGCTCGCCGGTGCCGCGCTCGGCGCGCTGTCGCTGCTGTCCGGGCTCGCCCTCGCCGCCACCTCCGCCTGGCTGATCGCCCGCGCCTCCCAGCAGCCGCCGATCCTGACGCTGTCCGTGGCCGTCGTCGGGGTCCGCACCTTCGCGCTCTCGCGTGCCGCGCTGCGCTACCTGGAACGCCTCGTCACCCACGACGCCGCCTTCCGAACCGCAGGTGACCTGCGCGAACGGCTGTGGGCCGCGCTGGTCCGGCTCGGTCCGGTCCGCACCGCCGGACTGCGGCGCGGCGAAGGCGTCGCCCGGCTCGTCGACGACGTCGACGAGGTGCGGGACCAGATCCCGCGCGTCGTCCTCCCTCCGCTGATCGCGTTCGTCGTGCTCGTCGCCGCCGTGGTCGTGCAGGCACTGGTGCTGCCCGAAGCCGGACTCGTCCTCGGACTCGCCCTGGCCGCGGCGAGCGTGGCCACCCCGGCCGTCGCGGTGCTCGCCGAGCAGCGCGCCAGCGCCGCCGTCGCCGACGGCCGCCGCGCCGTGGCCGCCCGCGTGCTCGCGCTGCTCGACGGCGCCGCCGAACTGCTCGCCTTCGGCGCGCACACCGGGCGCCGCGCCGAGCTCGCCGAGGCCGACGCGCGGCTCGCCGCCCGCGCCCGCCGCGCCGCCTTCGGCACCGGCGCCGCGACCGCCGTGCACACGCTGCTGATCGGCGCCGCCGTGCTCGGCAGCGTCCCTCTCGCCGCGACCGCCGTCGCCGACGGCCGGCTGGCGCCCGAACTCGCGCCGCTGCTCGCGCTCGTCCCGCTCGCCGCCGCCGAGGCCGTGTCGCTGCTGCCGCCGGCCGCGCAGCAGTGGCGCACCCTGCGCGCCGCCCACGACCGGCTCGCGCCGCTGCTCGACGCCCCGGAACCCGAGCGGCGCCCGGCCGGGACCGACGGCGAGATCGACCTGGCCGGTGCCGACATCGCCTGGCCCGGCGGCCCGGTGGTGCTGTCCGGCGTCGACCTGCACGTGCCCGCCGGGTCGCACGTGGCCGTCGTCGGCCCCTCGGGCGCGGGCAAGTCGACGCTGCTCGCGCTGCTGCTCGGATTCGTGCCCGCCGCGCGCGGTCTCGCCCGGGTGCCCGGCCGCGTGGCCTGGTGCCCGCAGGACCCGCAGCTGGTCACCACCACCGTCCGCGAGAACCTCCGGCTCGCCGCGCCCCGCGCCAGCGACGCCGAGCTCACCGACGCGCTCGACACCGCCGGACTGCCCGGCTGGGACCTCGACACCCCGGTCGGCAGCGGCGGAACCGAGCTCTCCGGCGGCGAGGCCCAGCGGCTCGCGCTCGCCCGCGCGCTGCTCTCCGACGCCGACCTGGTGCTGCTCGACGAGCCCACCGCGCACCTCGACGCCGAGACCGCGGACGCGCTGCTGCACCGGCTCCGCGACCGGCTCGCCGGCCGCACCGTCGTGCACGTGACGCACCGGATCACCGAGACCGCGGGCAGCGACCTCGTGATCCGCGTGGACGGCGGCCGGGTCGATGGGGGACGGGTCCGCACCGCGACCACGGCGGATGTGTCATGAAGCGCACGAGCAACTCCCTTCATCGCGTGCACGGGCGCTATAGCCTCGAAAGCGTCATGGATTCCACCCTCGCCAGGCGGATGCTCACCGCGTCCACCGAGATCACCAGGGTGGCGCTGTCCGCGGAGGATCCCGAGGCGGTGCTGCCGCTGGTCGTCCGCCGCGCCGCGGAACTCGCCGAAGCCGACCTCGGCGTGGTCACCGTCCGCTCCGACGACGGGCGGCTCACCGTCGAAGCCGCCTACGGCGCCCCGAGCGCGACCGGCCCGCTCGCCGATCCCGTCGGAACCGTGCTCTCCTCCCGTTCCGCCGCGGCCCGCGTCGCGCGCAGCGGCGTTCCCGTGGTGGTCGACGACCTGATCGACGACCCGCTGACCGCGCCGTACGTGCCCGCGTCGCTGCGGGTGTACGGCCCGTTCGCGGTCGCCCCGTTCGGCACCCGCGAGCGGCGCCTCGGCGCCCTCGCCGTCTACCGGCGACGCGGGGCGTCGACCTTCAACCGCGTCGCGGTCGACGTGCTCACCTCCTTCGCAGCCCAGGCCGGGCTCGCGCTCGTGCTGGCCGAGGGCTCCACCGCCCGGCAGCGGATCGCCGTCTACCAGGAGCGCGAGCGCATCGCCCGCGACCTGCACGACGTGATCGTGCAACGGCTCTACGCGGCGGGCGTGCAGCTGGACGTGCTGCAGCGCCGCGTCGAGGGCAGCCTCGACCCCGCCGACGCCGACCGGCTGGCCGAGACCGTCGAGCAGATCGACCAGGCCATCGCCGAGGTCCGCGCGACCGCCCGCACGCTGCGCTCAGCCGACCCCGAGACGCCCACCCAGGCACCCGCGCTCGACGACTCGATCCGCTCCGAGGTGCAGATCGCCGGCGAGCTGCTCGGCAGGCCGCCGAAGCTGGAGATCGACGGCGACCTCACCGACGTCCCGGTCCCGGTGGCCGACCACGCGCGAGCGGCGCTGCGCGAAGCGCTGTCCAACGTGGTCCGGCACTCCGGAGCCCGCACCGTCCTGGTCCGGGTCCGGCGATCGGAGTCCGGGCTGCGGCTGCAGGTCGTCGACGACGGCTGCGGCATCCCGCGCGACGTGAGCAAGCGCGGTCTCCGCAACCTCGAAGAACGCGCCGCCGCGGCCGGCGGGCGGTGCACCCTGGCCTCCTCCCCGGACAGCGGCACGACCGTCACCTGGGAAGTCCCGCTGGTCTAGAAGGGCCCGGCTAGAAGGCCCCGGTTAGAAAGCACCGCGCTCGATCGGCGCCAGCCGGGTGCAGACCCAGCGCTGCGCCTGCCGCTCGATGCGCAGCACCAGGGCGCGGAACCGGTGGGCTCCGACGATCAGGCAGGCCTCCACCACGGAGTCGTCGACCGCGCACGCGTGCACCGAGTGCAGCCGGTAGTCCGGGTGGTGAGCGCCGTGCAGCCGGACGCCGATCAGGTTCCCGAAGACGGTGGCCGTCAGCGATTCGCGCACCCGGTCCGGGCGCGTGCGCCCGGCCAGCACGTCGAAGACCTGTCTGCCAATCAGCGAGGCCACCGCCACGGCGCTGCGGTGAGCCGCGGGCCGGACTCGCGGTGGCTCGGCGCGAGGCCCGGTCGTCGGGGCCGGGGGCGGAAAGGTGGTGCGGGGTTGCAGAGCGGTGCCGCTCTGGATCGCGGTCATGGGTCCTCCTCGGTCGTTGATTCCTCCCTCGACGTGAAAGAGGCGCGAGACCCCTGAATCCGGTCACTTTTCGGCCGGTACCACCCGATCGTGTGCCTTACGGTGCTCAACGTGGATCTGCGCGGACTGCTTCTCGACTACGCCGGCGTGCTCGACGAACCCGGGATGGGCGCGGTCGCCCGCGCGCTCCGGGCCACCGGGGTGCGCGTCGCCGTCGTCTCCAACGCCGACCGGCTGCCCGAACCCGCGTTGGCGGAGGGCTTCGATTCGGTCGTGCTCTCCGGAGCCGTCGGATTCGCCAAGCCCGATGCCGAGATCTACCGGCTCGCCGCGCGGCGGCTCGGGCTCGAACCGGGGGAGTGCGTCTTCGTCGACGATCTCCGGCGCAACGTCGATGGCGCGGTCGCGACGGGAATGGTCGGGATCCACCACTCCGACCGCGATTCCACTACCGTGGAGCTGGAAGCGCTCTTCGAGGCCCACCTAGACCTCTGACCTGGGGTTTCACCCTTAAAGGGGGGGTGGTGTTCAGGGGGTTTTGGGG
Source organism: Saccharopolyspora flava (assembly GCF_900116135.1). Taxonomy (GTDB): domain Bacteria; phylum Actinomycetota; class Actinomycetes; order Mycobacteriales; family Pseudonocardiaceae; genus Saccharopolyspora; species Saccharopolyspora flava. Next base: position 571 of record NZ_FOZX01000006.1, on the reverse strand, counting down.
TGTGCGTAAAGTATTCCATGTCAGCGCGACACGGGCCGGGAAAAACCGGGCCGGGCCTGACGGGGCCCCGAGAACCTCGCTTAAACCTTCGGGTGGTAGCGTGTTCGGAGCCCGAGAAAAACGGGTAAGACCTTTTGATAATGTGAATACTGCTTGAGCGGTTGATTCGCTTGATGTTGGTGAGTACGGGACTTGCTTGAAGGTCACGGAAAAGCAACGGCCGAGATTGAGACCCCCGGTTTGACCGAGGAAATCAGGATGGTCTAAAGTAGGAATCACCGCGAGAGCGGGAATCACCGAAGAAATGACTCCCCGGAGTGGGCGGGCTTGAGGGCCTGTGGCGATGGTGTGGGTGTGTTCTTTGAGAACTCAACAGTGGACTGTTTTGGTTAGTGTTCTTTTATGCCCCTAACCAACTGGGCACGAGTGATCGTGTCTTGGTGGTTGGTGGTTTCTTTGAGTATCACGCTCCGACCTTTGGGTTGTTGAGTGTGTGCTGGGATTGTTTCAACAAGGCATTGTTGGAGAGTTTGATCCTGGCTCAGGACGAACGCTGGCGGCGTGCTTAACA
>NZ_FOZX01000009.1 GCF_900116135.1 Saccharopolyspora flava | reverse complement strand
ACGTACAGGATCGCGTCAACGATCTCGCGGCGGCAGTGTTTGGTTCGACGTCCGCCTCGACCGGCCAGCCATCCTGGCGTCGGTAGCAGCGGCTCAATGACCGCCCACTGCGCCTCGCTCATGTCCGAGGGATAGCGACGTGACCTGCGTGAAGGGCGATGCGAGGTGGCCAGCAGGCAGCATTGCCCACCCCGCGCGTGAACCAGCGACGCATTCGGGCACGATGACACCTCGGGACTCCTCGGTAGAGCGGATGACTAGGCATCAACCGATCTACCAGGAGTCCCTTCTCATGCCCGCACCCACCCACCACCCAAGATCAAGTTCAGGAACAGGCTCTTAGAAGATCCGTCTACACCATCACCGAAAGGTGCGTGAACCAGCGCCCCCTCAAGAATCGTGCTCAAGCCGTGGAGAACCCCGGTAATCGCAACTTCCGCGCGCCTCGTACTGATCTCGACCCGTTCCCAAGAGGCCGATCAAGATCGCCGCAGTATCATCACTAACTGGCGGCGCAGCATCCGCCAAACGCTGTGCAGAAGCCAGGTCACCCGGACTCAATTCACAAGCATTCACCTGCTCATCGAAGGCCCGATCAAGCATTTCTCACCCCACTGCGTCAGCGCGGTTTGAATCGCAGCGCGTCCGGAATCATTAAGGTAAATCGTAATACCGCCAGAACTAAATTCATCGCAGTGCGCAAGAGGGATTTCGCGGATCGTCGGGGCCGGCGAGTGGACGACTGACAGCTCCAAGCAGCAACATCGTTGGCACAATCAAGCCTGCACGCCGCGCAGGCGCCTCGACAGCTGGGCGCCGTCTGCTTTGAGGCCGGAAGGACAAGACATGGCTGTGTCCGAGGAGTTACCGTGCGCAGCTGTGTTGCCTCCCGGTACCGAAGCAGAGACGAGAAACGTCCACGCCTCACTCGCGGACGCGTGGAAAGCGCGCGTGGAGTAAGCTCCGAACGCCCCGGCGCTGCGCTACTTCGACGGCACCTTGTCGGCTCAAGAGGTGGACGCGGCTTCGGACGCCCTAGCGGCCGCGTTCGAAGCGCGTGGCACCAAGCGCGGCGACCGCGTGGGCGTGTACCTGCAAAACATCCCCCAGTACGCACTCGTGCTGCTGGCCCTGTGGAAACTCGGTGCCACGGCGCTGGGACTCAACCCGATGTACCGGAACCGCGAACTGCGCCGACTCATCGACGACGCCGAAGCGATCGGGATCGTGTGCACCGACACCGATGTCGAAGAAACCCTCGACACCCTGCACGGGAGCACCGTCCAGTGGCTCATCAGCACCTCGGCACTGGACTACCAGTCACGCAATGACCCGCGAGTTTTCGCCACGACAGAGCGCTCCACGCCAGCGCCCGACGGCGATCTCGTCGACCTAATCAGGGAATACGAGGGCGCCCGCCCCACACCGGTGCCCCTCATCCATGACGATGTCGCGTTCCTTACCTACACCTCGGGCACGACCGGGCCGCCGAAGGGTGCCATGAACACACATGGCAACGTCCTCCACACGGTCGCGGCCTACGGCAGGTGGATCGAGTTGAGCGACAGGGACGTCGTGTTCGCCATCGCCCCGCTGTTCCACATCACCGGCGCGGTGGTCAACGCAACCCTCTCGCTGATCACGAGCACCACCCTCGTGTTCGCCAACAGGTTCCACCCCGAAGTCGCCCTCGATGCGTTCAGCGAACACGGCGTCACGTTCACGATCGGCTCCATCACCGCCTACAACGCGATCTACGAACTGCCACAGGCCGGTCCGGAGCATTTCGCGGCCGCGAAGACCCTCTATTCCGGAGGGGCCCCGATCCCTCCGGCGACCGTCGAGCGATTCCAGAACCGGTTCGGTGTCTACATCCACAACGGGTACGGAATGACCGAGACCAGCTCCGCGGTCATCGCGGTACCTCCAGGACGCAAGGCGCCGGTCCGCCAACCGAGCGGGACGCTGTCCATCGGCATGCCGATGCCGAACCTCACCGCTCGCATCGTGGACACCGACGGCACACCCCTACCCCACGGCCAGCAAGGCGAACTCGAGCTCAGCGGCCCACAGGTCGTGCCCGGATACTGGCAAAAGCCCGAGGCCACCGAGCAGACAATGCCCGAAGGCCGACTGCGCACCGGCGACGTCGCCATCATCGACGAGCAAGGCTGGATCTACCTCGTCGACCGGCTCAAAGACCAAATCAACGTCTCCGGCTACAAGGTCTGGCCACGCGAGGTCGAGGACGCGCTGTACGAACACCCATCGGTGCACGAAGCCGCCGTGGTGGGACAACCCGACGACTACCGGGGCGAAACAGTTGTCGCCCACGTCTCGCTGAAGGCAGGCACACACGCCACGGAGCCAGAACTGATCGCCTTCACGCAGGAACGCCTAGCGGCCTACAAACGCCCCCGCCAGATCCACATCATCGACGAGCTACCCAAGACCCAAACCGGCAAAATCCGACGCGCCGAACTCCGCAAACCTCACAGAACCTAGCCCACAGCCGCGGGTGCCGAGACTTCAGTTGACAGTGTCAAGCGAATTCTGGGCAAGCCCGCACAGCCCGTCGGGCCTAGCGGCACCAGACAGGGCCACTGCGAACACCTCTTCGCAGGTCACGCAGCTACATCTACCCCTTACGCCGTAACCGGGCTTGGTAGTTCGCGGCAGTATTGCTTGGTGTGGAACATGGGGAGGGTCCACAGGTAGTGGGACGAGGTGTCGAGCTTGGCGTGGTAGGCCATCGCGAGGGCTTGCAGGTAGGCGCCGCGGTGGTGGTACATCACGCCCTTGGGGCGGCCAGTGGTGCCGCTGGTGTAGTTGATCGACAGCAGCGACCGCTCGTCGGTGACCTCGACGCGGTGCGGTTCGGCAGCGTCGACGAGCGCGTCGTAGTCGCCGGAGTCGATCACCGGGATCGGCGGTTCGCCCAGCGCGTCGCGGTGTTCGGCGTCGACCAGGACGAGGCTCGCGCCGCTGTGGTCCAGGATGTAGGCGATCTCGGACGGTGCGAGGCGGGTGTTGAGGGCGACCAGCACCGCACCGGCCAGCGGGACGCCGTAGTGCGCCTCCAGCAGCAGGTGGGTGTTGGGCGAGAGCACCGCGACCCGGTCGCCGGGGCGGATCCCGCGTGCCGCGAGCAGCCCGGCCAGTCGCTGCGCGCGGTCCCAGAGCTGCGCGTAGGTGTCGCGGCGGGTGCCGTCGACGACCGCGGGGCGGTCGGCGAACACCGCTGCCGCGCGCTCCAGGAAGGACACCGGACTCAGTTCCCGAAAAGCGATCCCGGACAAGGCGAAGCCTCCCTCTCACGCCCGACGTGGGGCGCGCGGAGCATAACCACCCGACGCGGTCCGGGCGAGGGGTCGCGGTGGGTCACATGTTCTGGGCGGCGTCCTTGATCGCGGCGCGGATGCGGGAGTAGGTGCCGCAGCGGCAGACGTTCTCGATCGCGTCGATGTCCTCGTCGGAGGGGTCGGCGGTGTCGTTGAGCAGGGCGACGGCGGCCATGATCTGGCCGGGCTGGCAGTAGCCGCACTGCGCGACGTCCTGGTCGATCCAGGCCTGCTGGACCGGGTGCAGCTCGTCGCCGTCGGCGAGGCCTTCGATCGTGGTGATGCTCGTGCCCGCGGCCTCCGCCACGGACACCGTGCAGGGCTGGATCTCCTCGTCGTTCATCAGCGAGGTGCAGGCCCGGCAGACGCCGATGCCGCAGCCGTACTTGGGGCCGGTGATCCCCAGCTGCTCCCGCAGCACCCACAGCAGCGGCGCCTCGGACGGGGCATCGACCGCGACCTTGTCGCCGTTGACGGTGAACTCGAACTCAGGCATCGGACTGCGGACTCCCAGCTGGACGTGCGGACGGGCAGCGCAAACTAACCCGACCGCCGCACCGCCCTCGCGGCAGTCCCGCCAGGCACGAAAAAGCGTCCGGTTGAGCCGATCGGCTCAACCGGACATTCGGAAGGCTGCGCTGAACGCACCAGTGCGCTTGCTGCGGATGCCTTTTCGCGGTTGGTCTCGTTATGACAACAACTGCCCGACGTCGTCAGAAGTCGAAGCCGCCGGGTTTCGCGTTGCGGTCGGCGATGAGGCCCGCGAGGGTCGCGATGGCGATCTCCGGGGGCGTGCGGGAGCCGATGTTGAGGCCGATCGGGCGGTGCACGCGCTTGATGCGGTCCTCGTCCACGCCGAGGTCGCGCAGCGCCTGGACGTGCGGGCCCTCGTGGCGGGGGTTGCCCATGATCCCGATCCAGCGGGCCTCGTGCCGCAACGCGTCGCGCAGGACCGGGCCGAGCTCCTCGCGGTGGTGGTCGGTGACGACCACGTCGGTGTCGGGCCCCAGCTCCGGCAGCGCGGTCAGGGCTCCGTCGGCGCCTGCGGGATCGACGAGGATCGCGGTGTAGCCGAGGTCCCGGCCGTAGCGCAGCAGGTGCTCGGCGACCGGTGAGGCGAAGACCGCCACCAGCGTGCGTTGCCCGGACTCGGTCGGTACTTCACCGTGCGCGACCGCGCACGCGGCATCCTCGGTCGTCATACCGCCAGGATGCCAGGCCGGGACCTCCTCGCTCTACAACCGCGTCGCGGTGGCCAGCCACGCCGGCACGTCGACCTGCTCGCCGTCGGCGACGCCGAAGGCCTGCGCGTGCTCGCCGCGCGCGATCCCCTGGTAGCTGCTCGGGCGGACCCGCTCCAGCCGCCAGCCGCCGGTGAACACGCGCGGGAACACCGACTCGGCGACGACCGGGCCCAGCGCGGGTTCGACGTCGGCCAGCGCCAGCACGTGCACCGTCGCCCCCGGTCGGCACACCGCGTGCAGGCTGCGGGCGTAGCGGTGCCGGTCGTCCTCGCCGAAGACGTGGAACAGGGCGCTGTCGACGACGGTGTCGTAGGGACCGCCGGTCAGCGCCAGCGCGTCGGCGACCGCGAAGCGCGCGGGCACGTCGCGTTCAGCGGCATTGGCCTGGGCGAGCTCGATCGCGTGCGGGGCGGAGTCCACGCCCAGCACGTCGTAGCCGAGCTCGGTCAGCAGCAGGGTGTGCTCGCCGGTGCCGCAGCCGGGGTCGAGCACCGCGCCGGAGATCTCCCCGCCGCGTTCGAGCTCGACGACCGCGCGCTGCGGCGCGCCGATCACCCACGGTGCGGTGCCCGCCACATACGCCTCGTCGAATACTGCGCGGTCCACGGACGTTCCCATGATGTGTCCCCTTCATCCGAGCTGGTCACGCCAGCCTCGGACCTCCACCTAGCTGGAGGTCAACGGATTCGGGCCGAACCTGCCGAGTGACGCGCGCCACAACCCGATCAACTTGGAATTACGGCGCACTCGCTTACGTTGGTTGATAGCGACAGACTCAACTAGATGGCGGCGATGCTGAGCAAGACCGCCACGAGGAGGTTGGACATGGCGACGTTCTTCGGACCGGTCGGTGGCCCGTTCGACGAGTACTTCGCTCGCTTCTTCGGGGCCGACGACTCGACGGCCGGTTCGCGCCGCGTCGACATCACCGAGCTGATGACCGAGCAGGCGCAGCAGCTGGTCGGCGAGGCCGCGAAGTTCGCCCGCGACCGCGGGCAGGGCAGCCTGGACGCGCTGCACCTGCTGTGGTCGGCCGCCAAGCAGGACCCGACCCGGGCGCAGCTGAGCCAGCTGGGCGTGGACACCGAGGCCTTCGCCAAGGAGGTCGAGGGACACCTGCCCGCCTCGGGCACCCCGGTCGAGGACGAATCCGTCTCGCTGACCCTGGCCGCGCGCACCGCGCTGGCCGACGCCCACCGCGTGGCCCGCGCGCTGGGTTCCACCTACATCGGCCCGCAGCACCTGCTGCTGGCGCTGTCGGCCAACCCCGAGACCGAGGCCGGCCGGCTGCTGGGCGGCGCCGGTGCGGGCCCGGAGGCCCTGCGCGACGCCACGCAGCGCCCCGCGCCGCAGCAGGCGCCGAAGTCCGGTCCCAGCGGCGGGGAGACGCCGACGCTGGACGAGTACGGCCGCGACCTCACCGCCACCGCCCGCGAAGGCGGCCTGGACCCGGTGATCGGCCGCGCTGACGAGATCGAGCAGACCATCGAGATCCTGTCCCGCCGCACCAAGAACAACCCCGTCCTGGTCGGCGAGGCCGGTGTCGGCAAGACCGCGATCGTCGAGGGCCTGGCCCAGCGCATCGCCTCCGGTGACGTGCCCGAGGTGCTCACCGGCAAGCGGGTCGTGCAGCTGGACCTGTCGGCGATGCTGTCGGGCACCCGCTACCGCGGTGACTTCGAGGAGCGGATGACCAAGGTCATCGACGAGATCTCGGAGCACAGCGGCGAGCTGATCGTGTTCATCGACGAGCTGCACACCGTCGTCGGCGCCGGTGGCGCCGAGGGCGCGATGGACGCGGGCAACATGCTCAAGCCGCGGCTGGCGCGCGGTGAGCTGCACATCGTCGGTGCCACCACGCTCGACGAGTACCGCAAGAACATCGAGAAGGACCCGGCCCTGGAGCGCCGCTTCCAGCCGGTCCAGGTGCCCGAGCCGAGCGTGGCCGACACGATCACGATCCTGCGGGGCCTGCAGGAGCAGTACGAGAAGCACCACAAGGTCAGCTACACCGAGGAGGCCGTCGAGGCCGCCGCGAAGCTGTCCGACCAGTACATCAACGACCGGTTCCTGCCAGACAAGGCGATCGACCTGATCGACCAGGCGGGTGCCCGCAAGCGCCTGAACTCCGGCGTCGCCGACGACGGCGAGCTGCGGGCCAAGGTCGAGCGGCTGGAGCAGCTCAAGAACGAGGCGGTCGCCTCCGAGGACTACGAGCGGGCCTCGGCGCTGCGCGACGAGATCACCGCCGCGCAGGAACGGCTGAACGAGGGCGGCTCGGGCGTGCTGGAGATCGGCCCGGCCGACATCGCCGAGGTCGTCTCGCGCGCCACCGGCGTGCCGGTGTCGCGGCTGACGGCCGAGGAGAAGGTCCGGCTGCGCAACCTGGAATCGGAGCTGCACCAGCGGGTCGTCGGCCAGGACGACGCGGTGCGGGCGCTGGCCCGCGCGGTCCGTCGCTCCCGCAGCGGCCTGGGCGACCCGTCCCGCCCGGTGGGCAGCTTCCTGTTCCTGGGCCCGACCGGTGTCGGCAAGACCGAGCTGGCCAAGGCCCTGGCGGAGTCGCTGTTCGGCGACGAGCAGCGGATGATCCGGCTGGACATGAGCGAGTTCCAGGAGCGGCACACGGCCAGCCGCCTGGTCGGCGCCCCGCCCGGCTACGTGGGCCACGGCGAGGCCGGTGAGCTGACCGAGGCCGTGCGGCGCAGCCCGTACTCGGTGGTGCTGCTCGACGAGATCGAGAAGGCGCACCCGGACGTGTTCAACACCCTGCTGCAGGTCCTCGACGACGGGCGCCTGACCGACGGTCAGGGCCGTACGGTGGACTTCAGCAACACGGTGCTGATCATGACCAGCAACCTGGCCTCGGAGGTCGTCTCCAGCGCGGGCGGCAAGATCGGCTTCACGGCCGGCAGCCCGACCCAGGACCTGGAGGAGCGGGTGATGCCCAAGCTCAAGGACGCCTTCCGGCCGGAGTTCCTCAACCGCATCAACGAGATCGTGGTGTTCAAGCGCCTCGACGGCGAGCAGCTGCACACCATCACGCGGGCGCTGCTGGAGACCACCACGAAGCGGCTGGCCGACATGGGCGTCGAGGTCGTCTTCGACGACGACGCGGTGGCCTGGGTCGCCGACCGCGGCTACCAGCCCGAGTTCGGTGCGCGGCCGTTGCGCCGGGCCATCGAGCGGGAGGTCGACGACCGGATCAGCGATCTGCTGCTGGACGGTGAGCTGACCGAGGGCACCCGGCTGCGGGTCGGTGCCCGGGACGGCGCGCTGGACTTCCAGGTGGAGGCGCCGGTCGCCGCGTGAGGCCGCTGACGACGAGGCGGGCATCCCTGCGGGGGTGCCCGCCTCGTTTCGTGTGCGCAGGTCAGCGGGTTGCGAGTTGCCGAGGGGGTCGCCTGGATTGACCCTTCACAGCGGGTTCCAACGTTGCGATACTTGTTCAACCAGGCGGTACTACCCGGTGGAGGTGGGCCATGCTTCCCAGGGACGAACGGCGCCGCTTGCAAGAGATCGAGCAGCAGCTCGTCGACGAGGACCCGCGGCTCGCGCGGAGGCTGAGCCAGACGAGCACGCTCGGTTATCTGCGGGCCCGCGTCTCGGTGCGGATGTTCGCGGCCGCCTGCGCGGGCGTGCTCGCCGTCATGTGCCTGTTCCTCAACGAGGGCGCGGCGGCGCTGACGTCGGCGGCGCTGGCGGGCGTTCTGCTGCTGTCGCGCACCTGGCGCGTCGAATTCCTCTGAGAACCGCGGCCCTCGTCCACTGTGGCCGGTTCCTCCCGTTCCTCCCCGGCGGTCCTTCGCGCCCGAAAGCGGTTCTCGCCCAACACACCGGTGGTGTGTTGGTTTGGTGCGCCACCCGGCTCGCGGGGACAATCGGCGGCAGATCCCGACGTATCTGCATGGGGAGTTCGTGATGACGACTGTCGCTTTCCTGGGCACCGGAACGATGGGGGCGCCGATGGCGCGCAACCTCGCCGCCGCCGGCGTGGACCTGCGGGTGTGGAACCGCACCCGCAGCAAGGCCGAACCCCTGGCCGAGGTGGGCGCGACCGTCGTGGACTCCCCCGCCGAGGCGGCGCGGGGCGCCGACGTGCTCATCACCATGCTGCTCGACGGCGATTCCACGATCGCCGCCGGTCGCGAGGCCGCGGCCGCGCTGAACTCCGGTGGCGTGTGGGCGCAGATGGGCACCATCGGCCTGCCGGCGACCGAGCAGGTGTGCGCGACGGCCGCCGAGGTCGGCGGCATCACCGTGGTCGACGCGCCCGTGCTGGGCACGAAGCTGCCCGCCGAGAAGGGTGAGCTGGTGGTGCTGGCCGCCGGTGCGCCCGAGGTGCGCGAGCGGGTGCAACCGCTGTTCGACGCCGTGGGCACCCGCACCCAGTGGGTCGGCGAGGACCCGGCGAAGGCCGGCGGGTCGCGGCTGAAGCTGGTGGCCAACAACTGGGTGCTGACGCTGATCAACGCGGTGGGCGAGTCGATCGCCCTGGCCGAGGACCTGGGCGTGAACCCCGAGGACTTCCTGGCCGCCATCAAGGGAACCGCCACCGACTCGCCGTACGCGCACATGAAGGGCGCGGCGATCATCAGCGGTGAGTTCCCACCCGCTTTCGCCCTCAGCGCCGCCGCCAAGGACGCCGGTCTGGTCTCGCAGGCGGCCAGCGACGCGGTCCGCCTGGACCTGGCCGAGGCGGTCAGGGCCCGGTTCGCCCGAGCCCTGACCGCGGGCCACGCCGACGAGGACATGTCAGCGGTGTACTACGCCTCCCACCGCTGATCCCCGCCGGATCCGGACGCTCCTGCTCCGGTTCAGCGCGCGGGGCGTTCCGCGCCGACGGTGAAGGCGCCGTCGGCGCGGATGTCGCGGGAGGACTCGCCGACCTCGACCCGGTAGTCACCGGCGGCGACGGTCCAGCCGCCGGCCACCTCGTCCCAGTAGGCCAGGCTGCGGTCGGTGAGGGTGAACTCCACCGACGCCGCCCGCCCCGGCTCCAGGGTGAGCTTGGCGAAGCCCTTGAGCTGGCGCGGCGGCTGCGGCACGTCCTCGCGCGGCGAGGGCAGGCCCAGGTACAGCTGCGGCACCGCGTGACCAGTGCGGGCACCGGTGTTGGTGACCACCACGCTCACCTTCTCGGCCGAGACCCGCAGGTCGGAGTAGGCGAAGGTGGTGTAGGACAGGCCGTGCCCGAAGGGGAAGGCCGGTTCGATCTCGTGGGCGTCGTAGTGCCGGTAGCCGACGAGCACGCCTTCGGTGAAGTGCACGTCCAGGCCCTTGCCCGGGTAGCGGGCGAGGTCGCCCGCGGTGGGCACGTCGTCCTCGCTGTTGGGGAAGGTCAGCGGCAGCCGGCCGCCCGGGTCGACGTCGCCGAAGAGCACCCGGGCGAGCGCGGTGCCGGCGTTGGCGCCCGGGTACCAGGCCTCCAGCAGCGCGCGGGTGCGGTAGCGCCACGGCGTGTTGACCGGGCCGCCGGTCTCGAGCACGACCACGGTGTCGGCGTTGCCCTCCAGCGCGGCCTCGATGATCGCGTCCTGGTCGGCGAACGGGTTGCCCACCGCGGGCGGCGGGAACTGACCGATGCCCGAGTCCAGGTCCATGTTCGGCTTGTCCAGGAACTCCGACATCATGTCGGAGACGACGACCACGGCGATGTCGGCGTTGCGGGCGGCCTCGCGCGCGGCGTCCGGGGTCTTGCCGGGTTCGTGCACCACGGTGATGCCGGCCTCGGCGCCGCGCTGCTGGATGCCCTGCAGCGCGGTGACGAAGCTGTACGGGGTGGTCGAGGAGGAACCGCCGCCCTGCACGAACTTCTCGGCGGCCTCGCCGATGACGGCGATCGTCTTGCCGCGCAGCGCGTCCGGGTCCAGCGGCAGCAGACCGTCGTTGCGCAGCAGCGTCATGCCCTGCTCGGCGACCCGGCCGGCGGTGGCGAGGTTGGCGGGCTTGTCGATCTGACCGTCGTCGTTCGGGTACTCGGGGCGGTCGAAGATGCCGTGCGCGAACATGGTTCGCAGGATCCGGCGGGCGTGTTCGTCCACATCGGACGTCGCGGCCTGCCCCATCGCCAGCGCGGTGCGGATCGCGGCGGGCGAGTACACCAGCGCGGGCCAGGGCTCGAAGTCCATGCCGTTGGCCAGCGAGTTGCCGGTGGAATGCATCGCGGCGTAGTCGGCGATGGTGTAGCCGGTGAAGCCCCACTCGTGCTTGAGCAGGTCGTTGAGCAACCACTGGTGCTCGCAGGCGTACTGGCCGCCGACGCGGTTGTAGGAGCCCATCACCGCGCCGACCCCGGCTTCGCGGACCGCGGCCTCGAACGGCGGCAGGTAGATCTCGCGCAGCGTGCGCTCGTCGACGACGGCGTTGTAGAGCATCCGGGACCCGACCACGCCCAGCTGGCCTTCCTGGGTGTAGGCGGCGAAGTGCTTGACGCACACCATGACGCCCTCGGAGTGCGCACCGGCGGCCCAGCCGACGCCGATCCGCGAGGACAGGTACGGGTCCTCGCCGAAGCCCTCGAACACGCGGCCGGAGGTGGGGATCCGCAGCACGTCGACGGTCGGGCCGAACACCACGTCGTTGCCCTTGCAGCGCACCTCGTTGGCGACGGTGGCGCCGTAGGTCTTGGCCAGCTCCGGGTCGAACGACGCCGCCAGCGACACACCGGAGGGCATCGAGGTGCCGCTGCCCTGCCGCGAGCCGACGGGTCCGTCGCCGTAGTACACCGGCGGGATCCCGAGCCGCTCGACGCCGTGTCCGGTGCCGGTGTGCCCGAACCCGGCGGCGCCGGCCAGGTCGTCGCCGCCGAGCAGCGAGATCTTCTCGTCGAGGGTCATCTCGCGCAGCACCAGCGCGGCTCGTTCGTCGGGCGAGAGGCCGGGGTCGCACCACGCGTGCTCCCCGCAGCGTCCCGGCAGGGCCGCGGCTGCCGTTCCGGTGGGCAGGATCGCGGCCATCCCGGCCAATCCCGCGGCGGTCATCAGGGTCCGACGATTCACGTGCTGCATCTGGCGCAGGGCTCCGATCACTCTGTACAACGTACGGCTTTGATCAGTTTCCGCCAGGACAGCCCGTGGATCATCGTCCGAATGCAGTCATCCGCTGCCTCCGATGCGCCGCCATCCGCACCGGAGCGTTGCCGACGCCGTACCCCGCGTAGTCACCGACCCGCTGCACGAGCTCGAGGAACACCCGCGACCCGAACAGCTCGGTGAACAGGTGCAGGAACTCCCCGCCCGCGTCCCGGTCGTAGAGCACCGACCCGCGCCGCAGCGCGCCGAGCAGGTCCGGGTCCAGGTCGAAGCGGGCGTCGAGGTCGTCGTAGTAGTTGTCCGGGATCGGCAGCACCGGAGCACCGGAGGCGCGCAGCCGTTCGGCGGCGGCGAGCACGTCGGTGCAGGTGAAGGCGATGTGCTGCGGGTCGCGCACCGCCGGCGCCCACTCACCTCGCCGCACCAGCGCGCCGTTGAGCGCGATGCGCACCGACCGGGTCGCGTCGACCATGCCGCGGTTGCGGACCATGCCGAACGGCGCCGCGTACTCGGTGACCTCCTCGGGTTCCAGGCCGAGCACCGAGCGGCAGAACAGCGCCGCCTCGTCGAAGTGGTCGAAGGGCTGGGTCAGCGACACGTGGTCGATGCCGGTGATCAACCCGGCCGCGGGCGCCGCGGTGTCGCGGAAGTCGCCGCGCCAGCCGTCGTCGGCAGCGGTGTCGCAGAAGAACACCCCGGTTCCGTCGGGCGCGGCGACCGAGACCAGGCCCGCCTCCTGCGGTCCGCGTTCGCGGGGCAGGATCGGCGAGCTCATCGCCTCGGCCCGGCGGGCCGACCGCAGCGGGTCGGCGCTCTCCACCGCCAGCGCGCCGATCTCGGCGGTGTCGGGCCCGGCGCCGGAGGTGTTGATGAGCACCCGCGCGCCGCCCTGCTCCCAGCGACGCACCGGTTTGCTGCGGTGCTCCCCGGTCTCGGCGAACCCCAGCGCGGCCAGCCCGTCGGCCAGCCGGGCGGCGGTGCCGGGATCGGCGACGACCTCGGCGAAGGCGTAGCCGTCGAGGTCCGGCGCGGGTTCGGCGACCGGGAGGCCGAGCCGCTCCTCCAGCAGCCGCAGCGAGCGCATCGCGTCCACCGCAGCGGGTTTCGGGTCGGCCTGCCGGAAGACGTCGTTGAACACCTCCAGCGACAGCGGACCGCTGTACCCGGCGTCGAGGACGTTGCCGGCGAAGGTCGTCAGGTCGAACGAGCCCTGGCCGGGGAACAGCCGGTGGTGGCGACTCCACTGCAGGACGTCCATGTCCAGCTGCGGCGCGTCGGCCAGCTGCAGGTAGAACAGCTTCTCGCCCGGGATGGTGCGGATCAGCGCGGGATCGCCGCCGCGGGAGAGCACGTGGAAGGAGTCCAGGCACAGGCCCAGCGCGGGGTGGTCGGCGCGGCGCACGATCCGCCACGAGTGCTCGTAGGTGTTGACGAACCTCCCCCACGCCAGTGCCTCGTAGGCGACCCGCATCCCGCGCCGCTGGGCGCGTTCGGCCAGCTCCCGCAGCTGCTCGGCGGCGAGCTCGTCGTCGTCGACGGCCTCCGGGGACACCGTCGAGCACACCAGGACCAGGTCGGTGCCCAGCTGCTCCATCACGTCGAACTTGCGCTCGGCGCGCCGCAGGTTCTGCCGGAACCGCGCTGGGGGAACGGCTTCGAAGTCCCGGAACGGCTGGTAGAGGTCGATCGAGAGCCCCAGATCGCGGCAGTAGGCGCGGATCTCGGCGGGCGAGGCGGCCGAGGCGATCAGGTCGTTCTCGAAGATCTCCACGCCGTCGAAACCGGCCGCCGACGCGGCCGCGAGCTTGTCCTCCAGGGTGCCCGACAGGCAGACCGTGGCGATGGACCGTCGTGGCTCAGACATGCGCTCCCTCCAGGTCGGCGAAGTGCCGCAGCATCCGCTCGGCATCGGGTTCCACCCCGGTGAACAGCCGGAACGCGTCCACGGCCTGGAACACCGCCATGCCACCGCCGTCGAGCACCCGGCAGCCGAGTTCCCGCGCGGTGACGACGAGTTCGGTGGCCAGCGGCCGGTAGACCACCTCGGCCACCCACTGCTCGGGCCGCAGCAGCCCGGCGGGCACCGGAAGTCCGGGGTGAGCGGCCATTCCGGTCGGGGTGGCGTGCACCAGGCCGTCCGCGCGAGCCAGCTCCGCGGCGAGCTCGCCGCCGACGGCCGCGCGCTCCGGCAGGGACGCGACCAGCGCGGCGGCGCGGTCGGCGTCGAGGTCGACGACGCGGACCTCCCCCGCGCCCAGCCCCAGCAGCGCGTGCGCGACGGCCGCCCCGGCGCCGCCCGCGCCGAGCAGCAGCACGCGGTCCAGCGCGGCACCGGGCAGGCCGCGACGGAGGCTGCGGGCGAACCCGGAGTGGTCGGTGTTGTGGCCGACGGCGCGGTCCCCGTCGAAGACGACGGTGTTGACCGCGCCCAGCGCGGCCGCGTCGGGATCGACCTCGTCGAGGTGCTCCAGCACGAGCTGCTTGCAGGGGTGGGTGATGTTGAGCCCCCGGTAGCCCTCGGCGCGAGCGCGATCGAGCAGTTCGCCGACGGCGGCCGGCGGGGCGCCCAGCTCGTCGAGGTCCCACCGCCGGTAGCGGTAGTCCAGGCCGAGCTCGGCGGCCTCCCGCTCGTGCAACGCCGGGCTCAGCGACGGGCCGATGCCCGATCCGATGAGCCCCACCAGGTAGCCGTCTCGCACTCCGCACTCCCCATTAAGTAACGAACTAGCTAGTTAATAGTAGGACCGCGAACCGCCCTTCCGGAACCCTCGGTGCACTACAGTGGCCCTGAAGTGCACCGACCGCAGAGGAGCATCGTGGCCGCACCGTCGTCCGAGACCGCAGCGATCAAGCAGCGCGACGCCGATCGGACCCGCGCGGAGATCCTGCGGGTGGCCACCGAGGAGTTCGCCGACAAGGGCTACGCCGGAGCCCGCGTCGACGAGATCGCGGCGCGCACCAGCACCACCAAGCGGATGATCTACTACTACTTCTCCGGCAAGGAGCAGCTCTACCTGGCCGCGCTGGAGAACGCCTACTCGGTCATCCGCAGCCTGGAGGGCCAGGTCGACCTCGACGCGCTGGAGCCCGCCGAGGCGATCCGCGAGCTCGCCGAGCTCACCTTCGACCACCACGAGTCGCACCCGGACTTCCTGCGGCTGGTCAGCATCGAGAACATCCACCGCGCCGAGCACCTGACCAAGTCCGAGCTGCTGCCCGGGCTGGCCGGCCCGGCGGTGGAGGTGATCGACGGCGTGCTGCGGCGGGGACGGGAGTCCGGCGCGTTCCGCGACGACGTCGACGCGCTCGACGTGCACATGATGATCAGCTCGTTCTGCGTGTTCCGGACCGCCAACCGCTACACGTTCCAGGCGATCTTCCAGCGCGACCTGCTCGACCCGAAGCGCCGCGACCACTACCGCCGGATGCTCGGCGACATGGTGATCGACTTCCTGTCGCGGCGCTGAACCCGGCTGTCACGGGCCGGAAACACACCCTTGACACGCGTTCTCGCGCGCTTCACAGTCTTGAGAACTAACTAGATGGTTCATAAGCCACCGCGCAACGGTGCACGGACTTCCTGGAGCTGACAGTGACCGACGGCCCGAGAGCCACCCGGGGCAAACCGCGCAAGGCCGCGATCGCCGCGTGGATCGGAAGCGCGCTCGAGTACTACGACTTCTTCATCTACGGCACCGCCGCGGCGCTGGTGTTCAACAAGATCTTCTTCCCCACCTCCGACCCGGCGACCGGGACGCTGCTGGCGCTGGCCTCCTTCGGCGTCGGCTACCTGGCCCGGCCGATCGGGGCGTTCGTGCTCGGCCACATCGGCGACGCCTTCGGCCGCAAGCGCGTGCTGGTGTTCACCGTGCTGCTGATGGGCATCTCCACGGTCCTGGTCGGATGCCTGCCCACCTACGAGCGGATCGGCCTGGCCGCGCCCGCGCTGCTGGTCGCGCTCCGGCTGCTGCAGGGCTTCTCGGCCGCCGGCGAGCAGGCCGGGGCGAACTCGATGTCGCTGGAGCACGCGCCCGCGCACCGGCGCGCGTACTTCACCAGCTTCACCCTCAGCGGCACCCAGGCCGGGCAGATCCTGGCGACCGCGGTGTTCCTGCCGATCGCCGCGCTGCCGGAGGACCAGCTGGTCGCCTGGGGCTGGCGAGTTCCGTTCTGGCTCAGCGGGATCGTGGTCATCGCCGGCCTGGTGATCCGCAGCAAGCTCGACGAGACGCCCGTGTTCGTCGAGGAGGTCGCCGAGACGAAGCGCGAGAAGACGCCGCTGCTGCCGCTGTTCCGCGACCACTGGGCCGGGGTGCTGCGGGTGATCGTCGCGTCGGTGATCGCGGCGGTGAGCACGATCTTCACCGTCTACGCGCTGAGCTACGCGGTGAACACCGTGGGTCTGGCCAAGACGCCGATCCTGTGGGTGGGCGTGCTGGCCAACGTCGTGGCGCTGGCGGCGATCCCGCTGTGGGCGAGGCTGTCGGACCGGATCGGGCGCAAGCCGGTGTTCATCGGCGGTTCGGCCGGGTGCGCGGTGCTGATGTTCGCCTACCTGTGGTCGCTGTCGACCGGGAGCTGGGTGCTCATCTTCACCGCCGGGATCGCCCTGTTCGGCGTGGTCTACAGCGCCACCAACGGGATCTGGCCCGCGTTCTACGGCGAGATGTTCCCGGCGAAGGTGCGGCTGTCGGGCATGGCCGTGGGCACCCAGATCGGGTTCGCGCTGGCCGGGTTCTCCCCCAGCATCGCCGAGGCCATCGGCGGCGGGCGCGACGGGTGGATCTCCGTGGCGCTGTTCACCGCCGGGCTGTGCGCGCTCAACATCATCGCGGTCGCCTCGGCCCGCGAAACGCACGAAGTGCCCACCGCCGAACTGGGCCTGCGCAGGACTCCGACAACGGTCTGACCTCGGCCGACGGACCCGCACGGCCCCGATCCCACCGGGATCGGGGCCGTTCTGCGTCCAGGACTCCCGCACAGGGTGGCACTGCGTTCCGTGATGTGGGATATCCGTCTCGAGCGTTGACCTCCCGGTGGGGCGCTGCGAGCATCCGAAGCGTGTTCATCCGGAACGCCTTCTCCTGGCGCCTGCACGTCGATCTCCGGCGGCAGGCCAGCTCCATCTGTCCGATCGCGTAGGGCTTTTTCGGGGCAGTGGGCAGTTTTTCCTCGAACTGTCCATGATCAAGATCCCTTTTGTCCGGTCAATTCGAGGAAAAACCGTCGCTTCCCGCGCGCCCGGTGACGTCGTCTCCCGGGCGGAGTCGTCGTGCCTCGCAGATGGAGTGAAAGATCTTGCGCCGTCGTGATTTCCTGTCGTTGCTCGCGGCCACCTCGGCCACCGGAGTGCTCGCCGCGTGCTCCGGTGGCAGCGGCGGTGACGCCGCGGCCGCCCCTCCCCCGCCGCTGATCCCGCCCGAGCAGCTGCGCGGGGTGAAGCTGCGAGTCGGCGACCAGAAGGGCGCCTCGCGGTCGCTGATCCGCTCCGCCGGACTCGACGACTTCCCGTACCAGGTCGAGTGGGCGACCTTCACCTCCGGACCGCCGCTCATGGAGGCGTTGTCGGCCGACGCCATCGACATCGGCGGGACCGGCAACACTCCCCCGCTGTTCGCCGCCGCCGCCAAGGCCGACTTCAAGATCGTCGCCGTGGCGCAGGGCAACGTCGCCAGCGACGCCGTGGTGGTGCTGCCGAACTCCCCGCTGCAGACCCCGGAACAGCTGCGCGGCAAGAAGATCGCCGTGGCGAAGGGGAGCTCCGCGCACGGGCAGATCCTGCAGACCCTCAGCGCCCTCCGGCTCACCCCCGACGACGTCCAGCTCGTCTTCCTGCAGCCCGCCGACGCGCTGGGCGCCTTCAAGCAGGGCGCGGTGGACGCCTGGGCGATCTGGGACCCCTACTTCGCGCAGATCCAGCTCGAATCCGGCGCCCGGGTCATCGCCGACGGGCGCTCCGGCGGCGCCAACGGCTACACCTTCCAGGTCGCGAGCACCGCCGCGCTGGCCGACGCCCGGCGCAACTCGGCGATCGCCGACTACCTGACCCGGCTGGCCCGGGCCAACCGCTTCTCCGACGCCAACCGGGAGGCCCGCGCCCAGGCCTGGTCGCAGGACACCGGCCTGCCGATCGAGGTCACCCGCAAGGCCACCGAACTCGGCCCCGACCTGCCGGTCCCGCTGGACGAAACCGTCATCCGGTCCGAGCAGGAACTCGCCGACGCCTTCGTCGCCGCCAAGGAGATCCCCCGCAGATTCGCGGTCGCCGACTTCGTCGACACCCGCTTCGCCAGCCAGCTCGCCACCGCCTAAGAGGGAACACCGATGCCCATCACCACCCACTGGTTCCTGCCGACCCACGGCGACGGCCGGTCCGTCGTGGACCGCCCGCACACCACGCCGACCGGGGCCGACACGCCCCGCCGGCCCGACATCGACTACCTCGCGCAGGTCGCGCAGGCCGTCGAGCACCTCGGGTTCACCGGGATGCTCACCCCCACCGGCAGCTGGTGCCAGGACGCCTGGATCACCACCGCCGCTCTGCTGGCGCGCACCAAGCGGATCAAGTTCCTGGTCGCCTTCCGCCCGGGTTCGCTGTCGCCGACGCTGGCGGCGCAGCTGGCCGCGACCTACCAGAAGGTCTCCGAGGGGCGGCTGCTGCTCAACATCGTCACCGGCGGCGAGTCCACCGAGCAGCAGCGCTACGGCGACTGGCTCGACCACGACGAGCGCTACGCGCGCACCGACGAGTTCCTGGCGGTGCTGCGCGGCATCTTCGCCGGGGAGCCCTTCGACTTCGACGGCGAGCACTACAGCGTGCGCGGCGCGACCTCGTTCGAGGCGCCGGAGCCCGCGCCGCCGCTGTACTTCGGGGGTTCCTCGGAGGCGGCGCTGCCGGTGGCGGCGCGGCGCGCCGACGTGCACCTGACCTGGGGCGAGCCGCCGGCGGCGGTGGGCCGCAAGGTGCAGCGGTTGCGCGAGCTGGCCGCCGAGGAGGGCCGCGAGCTGCGGTTCGGGCTGCGCGCGCACGTGATCACCCGCGACACCAGCGCCGACGCGTGGGGCACCGCGCAGCGGTTCCTGGAGCAGATGGACCCGGCCGACGTCGCGGCCTCGCAGGCCAAGATCGCCAAGACCGAGGCGACCGGCCAGCGCAAGATCGCCGAGCTGCACGGCGGCGTGCTGCCCAGCAGCGCCCGCGACCTGGAGGTGCACCCGGGCCTGTGGGCCGGTGTCGGGCTGCTGCGCGGCGGGGCCGGGACGGCGCTGGTGGGCAGCCACGCCGAGGTGGCCGACCTCATCGAGGAGTACCACGCGGTGGGCATCGACGAGTTCGTGCTGTCCGGCTACCCGCACCTGGAGGAGGCCTACTGGTTCGGCGAGGGCGTCCACCCGGAGCTCGCTCGCCGCGGCCTGCGCGCGGCGACCGGACCCGCGGTCGCGCGCGATCTGACCCCGGCTCCGCACTGACCTGCGGAAACAACTCGGCCCCAGCCAGCTGGCTGGGGCCGAGTTCTGTCAGTACCGGTTGCCGCCGGGTGCCGGGCGCTGCGGCGGGCGTCCGCCGGGGCCACCGGGGGCGCCGGGACGGCCCGGGCCCGGGGGCTGCGCGCCGGGGCGACCCGCGCCGGGCGGCGGGGCGGCCGGGGGGTTGCCCTGCGGACGGCCTTGGTTCGGCTGAGCGCCGGGACGGCCCTGCCCGGGCGGGGCCGGACGGCCGCCCTGGTTCGGCGGCGGGCCCTGCGGACGTCCCTGACCGGGAGCGCCCTGCCTGCCCGCGCCGGGCGGCTGCTGCGGGGCACCGGGGCGACCCTGACCGGCCGGACGACCCTGCTGCGGGCCGCCGGGACGACCCTGCTGGCCCGCACCGGGCCGGGCGCCGGGGCGGGCGGCGGGCGGCTGGGCGCCGCGCTCGGGCCGGGAGCTCTCCGCTCGGGAGGCCCGGAGGTCGTCGCTGAAGTCCAGGTCGAAGTCGTCGTCGTCACGACGCCTGCGGCGCGGCATCCGCATCGGGGCCTTGCCCGCGTTCTTGCGGCTGTTGATCCACAGGTCGAAGCCGAAGATCACCAGAGCGGCGATCAGCAGCAGCAGGCCCAGCAGCGGCACTTCCAGGACCAGCGCCGTCACCAGCGCGAGCACCAACATCGCGATGATCGGTACCCACGCGAACGGGTCGATCCGGTTCAGGATCGCGGAGATCCCACCGGAATCGTCGTGGTCCGCGTCACGTGCCATCGAGACTCTCCAACTCCACTCTGCGCCCGGCCGCGGAAGTGTACCGGAGAGTCACTTCCGGACCCGCGACCGTCACCCGCCGATGCGGGTCCGATCACGCCTTTTCTACGCCATCATCGAGCGGCCAAGCGGACCCGGACACCCCAGAACCCCACCCCGGCCGGACGCGGCGCGGGGCGCTCGTCCCCGTCTCGCCGTCACCCGCCGCGCGGACCGAGTCAGGATCATACTCACGGACCTGTTTCCCTTTGTTCACACCGGTGTCCGCGCACGGGAGTTCCGAGAACATCGGCTGCTGACCAGGCATTGCGCTCGCGCTTTTGTCCGAGGCGGCGAACCGGGTGGGTTAGGCACCCGTGAATTGCACTGTCCACTGTGGATCCATTACCAAATGGAAGCCACTCTGTGAACAGCCAGTTGATCACAGGCGGGCGGAGCCGTCATCGCGGACGTTTCTCCCAGTTGTCCGATGTAACACGGAGTTTCGTCCCGCGTCCACCCCGGACCAAGATCACTCCGGTGGCCCTGCAGCGGCAAGATCATGGATACTATCGTGACCGCCCGTAACTTTCCGGTGGCCAAAAGCCGGAGTCCGAAGTCACATTGATCGGGGCTGCGATGAGCACGGCCGGCGAGACGCTCGGCGATCTGACGAAAAGGCAGTTGGAAAACCTCTGCGGAGCAGTGGGAATAGACCCGGACGACCCCTCCCGATTACTCGGCGACGTGCTGGGAGCGGCCCGCGACCGGCCGCTGGCCGGCCCTCCCGCGTGGCCATCGGACATCGCCGACGACGCCACCCCCGTGGAGTTCTCCGTCCAGGTCAACGACGGCGGCGACCGCCACCTGCGGATCCTCGCCGAAACGCTGCCCGCCGACCCCTCGCCCACCGCGAACCTGCGGGCCGCGAAGGACCTCGTCGCCGCCCTCGCCGAGCGCTACGACCTGCCGCTGGACCGGCTGCGCGCCGTCGAGGACCTGTTCAGCCCGGACGAGCCGCAGGGCAGGTTCTCCTGGTGGTTCTCCTTCATCTTCGACGCCGCGGGCAGGCCGAAGTTCAAGGTCTACTTCAACCCCGACGTGCGCGGGCGGGACCGGGCCGAGGAGCTGGTCGAGGAGGCCTTCGCGCGCCTGGGCCTCGACGGCGCCCACCTCACCGTCTCCGACTACGCGCTGCGCAGGCCCGCCGACCGGCTGACGTTCTTCGCGCTCGACCTGGACCGCAGCCCGCAGTCGCGGGTCAAGGTCTACGTCTCGCAGCACGACGCGGGCGTCGCCGAGGTGCAGCACGCCGCCTCCGCCGCGCCCGGCATCGACCAGGGCCAGGTCGGCGACTTCTGCCGGCTGCTGGCGCCCGGGACCGAGCGCTTCACCGGCAGGCCGCTGGTGTCGAGCTACTCGTTCGTCCAGGGCGACCGCGAGAAGCCCAGCAACTACAGCCTGTACCTGCCGCTGCGCGACTACGTCCCGGACGACTCGGTGGCCCGCGAGCGGGTCCGCAGGCACCTGCGCGAGCGCCGCGTCGACCCGGCGATGCTCGACGAGGTGATCGGCGCGCTCACCGACCGGGATCTGGCTTCCCAGGCCGGATTGCTCGCCCACGTCTCCCTCCGTCTCAGCCCCGACCAGACCGGAACGACCGTCTACGCCTCGTCAGAGGCCTACGGCGGCACGAAGAACTGACCCGAGGAGCAACCCGCATGCCGCACTTGCGTCCCTACGTCTCCGCCGTCGTGCGCCCGATCCCGATCACCACGCGGGAGGAGCGCGTCGAGGAGCTGGATCGCGCCGGGCACAACCCGTTCAACCTGCCCGCCGACAAGGTGAGCATCGACCTGCTGTCGGACTCCGGGACCGGCGCGGTCTCGGTCGACCAGCAGGCCTGGGCGCAGCGGGGCGACGAGCGCTACGCGGGCGCCGAGTCGTTCTTCCGCTACCGCGAGGCGCTGCGGGAGGTCGTGCCCTACGAGCACCTGCTGCCGGTGCACCAGGGCCGGGCCGCCGAGCGCGTGCTGTTCTCCGCGCTGCTCGGCGAGGGCCGGATCAGCCTGAGCAACACGCACTTCGACACCACCCGGGCCAACGTCGAGCGGCTCGGCGCGGAGGCGCGGGACCTGCCCAGCCCGGAGCTGTTCGACCTCGACGGCGAGCACCCGTTCAAGGGTGACATCGACGTCTCCGCGCTCCGCCAGGTCCTCGACGGGCCCGACGGCGAGCGGGTCGGGCAGATCCTGATGACCATCACCAACAACGGCGGTGGCGGGCAGCCGGTGTCGATGGCCAACCTCAAGGAGGTCAGCGCGCTGGCGCGCGAGCGCGGCGTGCCGCTGATCCTCGACGCCGCGCGGTTCGCCGAGAACGCCTGGCTGGTCATCCGCCGCGAACCCGGCTACCAGGACAAGACCCCGCTGGAGGTGGCGCGGGAGGCCTTCGAGCTCGCCGACGGCGCGGTGGCCAGCCTGAAGAAGGACGGGCTGTCGCCGGAAGGCGCGTTCATCGGTCTCAACGACGCCGAGCTCGCCGACCGCTGCGAGGTCGACATCATCGCCACCGAGGGCTTCCGCACCTACGGCGGTCTCACCGGTTCCACGCTGGAGCAGCTGGCCCAGGGGCTGCGGGAGGTCGTCACGCCCGCCTACCTCGCCGACCGCGAGCACGAAGCGGCCTACCTGGCCGACCGCGCGCACCAGGCGGGTGTGGACACGGTCCGCCCGGCCGGCCTGCACGGGGTGTACCTCAACGCCGGCCGGCTGCTGCCGCACCTGCCCCCGGCGCGGTTCCCGGGGCACGCGCTGGCCTGCGCGCTGTACCGGGAGGGCGGCATCCGCTGCGCCGAGCTGGGATCGCTGTACCTCGGGACGCTGGACGACAACGCCGAGCTGACCTCGCCCGCGCCGTTCGAGCTGGTGCGGCTGGCGCTGCCGCGGCGGGTCTACGACCACAGCCACCTGGAGTACGTGGGCGAGATCCTGGCCGAGATCGCCAAGAACCCCGAGTCGGTGCCCGGCTACCGGATCACCGAGAACCCGCCGATCCTGCGGCACTTCCGCTGCCGCACGGCGCCGCTGAGCTGAAACCCGTTGCCCGGGTGCCCCCTTCCGGGCACCCGGGCAACGCTCACGCCGGTTCCGACGGGGTGCGGTCGATGGCGTGCCGGACGAGGGTGACCAGCGCGTTCTTGCACAGCGCGCGGTCCCGGGCGTCGCAGATGACGATCGGCACCTCGGGCGGGATCACCAGCGCGTCGCGCACCTCCTCGGGTTCGTACCGGTAGCCGTCGTCGAAGATGTTGACCGCCACCACGAACGGGATGCCGCGGCGCTCGAAGAAGTCCACGGAGGCGAAGGCCTCCTGCAGCTTGCGGGTGTCCACCAGCACCACGGCGCCGACCGCGCCCAGCGCCAGGTCGTTCCACAAGGGCCAGAACCGGTTCTGGCCCGGGGCGCCGAACAGGTACAGCACCACCTCGTCGGAGATGGTGATGCGCCCGAAGTCCAGCGCGACGGTGGTGGTCTCCTTGCGCTCGACACCGCTGAGATCGTCGATCCCCTCGCTGGCGATCGTCATCTCCTCTTCGGTGGTCAGCGGCGGGATCTCGCTCACCGCGCCGACCATCGTCGTCTTCCCGACGCCGAAACCGCCCGCCACCACCAGTTTCACGGGTATCGGGGCGGGGTTGGCACCCTCGTCCCCGCCGCTCCGGCCGGACTGCGCCGGGGCGGCCTGATCGGCCCCGGTCCGCGCCTCGGCCACCCTAGAGTCTGCAAAGCCCACGGTACACCTGCTCCAAGATCTCTCTGCTGACTTCGCTCCGAGGCGTGCGCACGAAGACCGCACCGTGATCGAGCAGGTCACCGCACAGGACGCGAACCACGCCCATCGGCTGCTCCAGCGCGACGGCGAGCTCCGCGAGCGAGACGGGGCGGTGGCACGCCTCCAGGATCGCGCGGTGCTCGGGCGTGAGCTCCAGCCTCGGTGTTTCCGGCCGCGGCTCGACGGTGACGACCTGGGTCGCGGTGTCGAGCCGCTGCTTGTGCTGTCCGGGTGTCCGGCCGCGCGTGATCGTGTAGGGCCGGACCATCGGTCCGGCTTCATCGTCGTACCACGCCTCGTCCACTGTCAGGTCCTCTCCGCCGCCAACCCGTGCAGCTCTCGCGGTGCCGCCGACAGGAACGACCCGACCCGGGTGATCAGGCGTCCCATCTCGTAGGCCACCAGCTCGATGTCGGTGTCCGCCGCCGACAGCACGGCCAGGCACGCGCCGCTGCCGGCCGCCGAGACGAACAGGAACCCGTGCTCCATCTCGACGTGCGTCTGCGCGACCTGGCCGCGGCCGAAGTCCTTGCTCACGCCCTTGCCGATGCTGCGCATGCTGGACGCCGCCGCGGCGAGCTTGTCACCGGCGTCCCGGTCCAGTCCCGCGGACTTGGCGATGACCAGGCCGTCGTTGGACAGCACCACCGCGTGGTCGGCGCCGTGCACGCCCTGCACGAAATCGTCCAGCAGCCAACTCAGTTTCGAAGCCGTCTCGGTCATGCCCACCTCACCTGCACTTGCTTGTCGTCGGGTCTGCTCACGAGCCGCTTCCGCCGGGCTCGTCCCCGGAGGATCTGGTTCCCTCGCCGCCGGTTTCGCCGAAGCCGCCCCGGAACGCGCGGCGGAATCCCGCCAGCTTGCTCGGCGAGGCGATCACCTGGTCCTCCTCGGCGTCGGGGTCGTCCTTGAGCCCGTCGGCCAGGTGCGTCTGCGGCACCCGCTTGGGCAGGGCCGGGCGCTTCCCGTTCCCGCCTTCGGTTTTCGCGCCGGGTGCGGCGTCCGGCGCGGGTGCTTCGGTGTCCGGCCACTCGTAGCCGGGTGAGGTCGCCTGCTCGCTCATCGTCCCGTCCCAGCCGAGTTCCCGCGGCCGCGGCACCAGCGCCGGTTCGGCCCGCTCGTCGTTGATCGCGCGCCGCTGCCGCTCGCGCTCCTCGAGGTTCCCGGCGATCTCCTGGCGCCGCTGCACGGCGCTGACCGGCACCTGCACGGTGTCGTCCTCGCCGCTGCCGGGCCCGGTCTCCAGGATCCGGTTGGGCAGCAGCACCGTGGCGCGGGTGCCGCCGTAGCCGGAGACGCCGAACTCCACCGAGACCTCGCGGCGGGCGGCCAGCCGGGCCGCGGTGAACAGGCCCAGCTGCTCGGCCTTGTTGTTCTCCAGCACGAGCCGGTCGAACTCCGGCGGCTCGTGCATCATCTCGTTCGCGCGGCCGCGCAGCTCCGGGTCCATGCCCAGTCCCTGGTCGGCGATGTCGATGGCGATGCCGCGGGCGACCTCGGTCGCCCCGACGTGCACCTGGGTGTTCGGCGGGGAGAACGCGGTGGCGTTGTCGATGAGCTCGGAGAGCAGGTGGATCGAGTCGCCCACGGCGGCGCCGTGGATCATCACGTCCGGCACGTGGCCGATGACCACCCGCGAGTACTGGTCGATCTCGGAGATCGCCGAGCGCAGCACGTCCATCAGCGCGACCGGGCGGCTCCACCGGCGGCCCGGCTGCTGGTCGCCGAGGACCAGCAGGTTCTCCACCGTGCGGCGGGCCCGGGTGGTGGCGTTGTCCAGGTCGAACAGCCTCGACAGCTGCTGGGAGCTCTCCTCGTTGCGCTCCAGCTGGTCGATCGTGGTGTGCATGCCGCGCAGCAGCCGCTGGATGCG
Organism: Saccharopolyspora flava; assembly: GCF_900116135.1. GTDB lineage: Bacteria > Actinomycetota > Actinomycetes > Mycobacteriales > Pseudonocardiaceae > Saccharopolyspora > Saccharopolyspora flava. The sequence continues at coordinate 272,390 of NZ_FOZX01000009.1, read as the reverse complement.
GTGCGCCATGCCGACGAAGACCACGCGGGCTCCCTGGCGGGCGCGGGTCTCGCCGACGGCGGCCTGCACGGCCTCCTGCTGGAACAGCTGGATGGCGTGGGCGACCTCGCCGACCTCGTCGGTGCCGTACTGGCCCAGGCCGACCATCTCCGCGTCGACGTCGACCGCCTCGCCCTCGCGGAGCCTGCGGACCACGTCGGGCAGCCGCTCGGCCATCGCCAGCGACTCGGTGCGCAGCCCCTGCAGCCGGGTGAGCAGGGCGTCGTCGACGACCGTGCGGTAGACGCGGCGGGCGAAGAAGAAGGAGCCGACCGAGACCACCAGCGCGACCAGGCTGCCGATGAGCACCGTCAGGAGCGTGCCGCTCGCGCGGCTGACCGCGCCGTTGGCGACCTCCTCGCTCTGGGTGCGGACCAGGTGCGACATCTCGGCGCCGACGTCGTTGGTGATCCGGCGCCAGTCCTCCACCCGCAGCTGCGGGCGCTCGCCGGGGCCGAAGGCGCCGTGCGCGACGAGCTCGTCCTCGGCGGCGGTGAGCTGCTTCCAGTCCGGGTTGGCGATCATCGCCTCGTAGCGCCGGCGCACGTCGGGCAGCATCGTGGTCAGGTTCGCCTCGACGGCTGTGTGGTGACCGACGATGTAGCCGGTGAGCTCGCGGTGCTGGGCGGGGGTGAGCTGGCCGCTGGCCAGCACGGTGCCCACCATCGACGACTCGCGGGAGAGCATGTCGGAGGCGCGGAACAGCTCGACCGCGGCCAGCGAGCCCTGCCGCGCCTCGGAGTCCGGGGTGATCCGCGACTGGACGTCGAAGAGCCTGGTCGCGGTGTCGAACATGTCGTTGTAGAAGGCGTTGAGCTCGTCGACCGTGGCCTGCCGGGCGGCGATGCGCTGGCGCAGGTCGGGCAGCCGCTTGAAGTAGCCGTTGAGCTCGTTCATCGGCTCGATCACGTCGGCCGGGGCCGATTCCAGGACCGGGACGGCCTTCTCGTTGAGCTCCTTGAGCGCGCTGTCGGTGGCGCGCTGCTGGCCGCGCAGGTCGTCGGTGGCCGCGCCGGGCTGGCTGATGACCTCCAGGCTGCGGAGGCGTTCGCGCTGCACCTGGTCGAGGGCGTTGACGGCGGGCAGCGACATCTGCTGCACGCCGGAGGCGATCTGGCGGGCGAAGAACGCGTCGAAGGCGAACAGCGAGCATCCCACCGACCACAGCACGGCCACGACGATCCACGGGACGAAGACCGCCCAGGTCAGTCGCGACCGGATCGAGGAACCACCGCCGCTGCGCCGACTCTCGCGGCCTGGCGGGGAGCTCGCGGGGCCCGGCGGGGAGAAGGAGTCGTCTTGGGTCGTCACTTCCACGTTCTTTCCATCGGTGGTCTTCGCCCGAGCCGGGGCACACCCGGCGACCCGACTGTGGGTGCCCTCGATACGTTCGAGACCCTATCGGATGATCTTCACTCAATAGTGGATGCTGGCGGGTATTCCCCACCACAGCCGAGCGGTCCGCAGTTCCTCCGGGATTTTTCCCACTGAACCGTCACGACCCGGTGGAACGTGTGAAAGAGCGAGGGCAGGACCGGGTTCGCGAAACGGGCCGGGTCGCCGAGATCACTCGAATGGCCGCATTTCCGCGCAGTTGTCCGCATTCGGCCCCGCATTTCCTCCGCATCACCCCGGAATGGCGCCGGACGCGCGCCGGTGGGTCTCGGCGGCCGCGCGCAACGAGGGCGACCGAGCCGGGCCCGCGAGCCCGAGGTGGTACAGGTGCAGCTCGCTCGCTCCGGCCTCGGTCACCCGCCGCGCGTGCTCGGCCAGATCGGTCTCGCGGGGTCCGACGGCGGTCACGTAGGCGCCGATCCGCTCGACCCCGGCCGCCGCGGCGGCGCTGACCTCCTGCGGGCCGGTGGGGTTCCAGCACGGCACCACCACGCCGTCGACCTCGGCCGCCGCGCTCGGCGTCAGGCCGGGGAGCGCGCCGGTCGCCCACTCGTCGGCGCTGCCGTGCAGCAGCACCCGGCGTCCGGTGCCCACCTCCGCCAGCACCGCGCGGCGCAGCCGGTCGGTGGACTCCCGGCGTCCCGCCAGCAGCGCGGCGCGCAGGTCCGCGGGCAGGTCGTCGGCGGTGCCGATCAGGTCGCCGGTGACCACGATCCGGCGGACCTCCGCGCGCAGCAGCTCCCGGACCGCCTCCGGGTCGAGCCCGGTCCAGCCGTCCGCGCAGGCCGGGCAGCAGCACACCGACAGCAGCCGGGCCGCCGCCGGGGACCACACCGCGTCGGTCTTCTCGTGCTGGTGCTGGTGCACCGCGCCGAGCTGGCCGCACGCCTCCAGCACCACCGAGCGCACGTCGAGACCGTCGAGGGCGTGCGCGGTGAGCCGGGCGGCGTAGTCGCGGACCTCCGCGCGGGCCGGGCACAGCGCCCACGGGTAGACCTCGCCGAAGCAGTTGCGCACCGCCACGTCCGGGAAGCGCCCGCCCAGCAGGGAGTTGTGGGTCAGCACCAGCCACGCCGCCGCCGGAACACCCGCGGCCGACAGCGCGGCGATCGCCTCCCCCGCGGCGTCCGGGCCCACCCAGTCCGGCTCGGCCGGGCGCAGCCTGCCCCAGCCGGTGCCCACCGGCCGGTAGAGCGCGGCGTGGCGGGCGAGCACCGCGCTGCGGGTCTCGTCGAAGGGCGTGGCCGCGCGGGCGCTGTGGTAGGCCACCGCCACCGCGACCTCGTCCACCCCGGCCGCCGCGACCCGGTCGGTGAAACCGGCGCGGACGTCCCACGGGTAGGCGTAGCCGGTGACGCTCATCCGGCCACCGTCGGGCTGGTCCGCTTCGAGGAGCGGTCCAGCTCGTCGAGCATGTCGTCGATCTCCGGGGTGCGCTCCGAGGCCACCAGCCCCAGGCCCACGAACAGCACCAGCGACACCATGATCGGCGTGGCCACGGTCGCGGTCTCGTTGGCGTCGACGCCGTAGTAGAGCACCGCGTAGGTGAGCAGGCCGCCCGCCCACGACACCAGCGCGGCCCGCGAACCGCAGCGCCGGAACCACGGCAGCATGCCCAGCAGCAGCGGCACCGAGATCGGCCCCATCAGCGCGGCGACCCACGAGACCACGATCGACAGCACCCCGCCGAGGCTCTCCGCCTGGGTGGCCACCAGCATGCTCAGCGCGATGAACGAGAACGTCGCGATCCGGCCGGCGCGCAGCCGCTGCACCTCGCCGAACTCGCGGGCCTTGCGCCACAGCACCGGCAGCATGTCGCGGGTGATCACCGCCGAGATGGCGTTGGCGTCGGAGGCGACCATGGCCATCGTGTGCGAGAACATGCCCGCCAGCACCAGCCCCACCATGCCCGCGGGCAGCAGCTTCTCGGTCATCGCCGCGTAGGAGGTCGTCGGGTCCTCCAGGCCCGGCACGAACAGCGGGGCGGCGAACATCGGGAACATCAGCACCAGCGGCCAGATCAGGTACAGCGCCGAGGACAGCAGCGCGCCCCGGCGCGCGGCGTGGTTGTCCGGCGAGGCCATGTAGCGCTGCGCCAGGTTCCACATGCCGCCGTTGTACTCCAGGGTCTTGACCAGCACGTAGACCAGCAGGAAGACGGTCGTGTAGTCCTCGGTGACCGGCGAGAGGTGCCCGGCGGGCAACCGGTCCCACATCGTCCACAGGCCGGAGATGCCGCCGAGCGAGGACAGCACCGCCCAGATCATCACGATCCCGGCCAGCCCCTGGATCACGAACTGCCCGAAGTCGGTGAGCGCGTCGGCCCACAGCCCGCCCGCCATGCAGTACAGCAGCGTCACGCCGCCGGTGACCAGGATGCCCACCAGGATCGGCACCCCCGCGAAGGACTCCAGCAGGATCGACACCGCGAACCACTTGGAGGCCACGTCGAAGACCTTCAGCGACGCGCCGCTCCAGGCCATTGCCTGCTGGGTGGGGATGTTGAAGCGGCGGGCCAGGAACTCCAGCGGCGAGGCCACGCCGAACCTGGCGCGCAGCTGGTTCCAGCGCGCGGCGAACAGCCACGCGCCGATGGCCACGCCGATGCCGATGGAGGCGAATCCCCAGAAGTAGACGGTGACGCCCTGGCTGTAGGCGACCCCGGCGTAGGCCACGAACAGCACGGCGCTGTAGCCGGACATGTGGTGCGAGATCCCGGCCAGCCACCAGGGCATCCGGCCGCCCGCGATGAAGAAGTCCTTGTCGGTCTTGACCCTCCGGTGCGACCACCACCCGATGGCGACCATCAGCCCGAAGTACCCGATGACCATGACCCAGTCCAGCGCGTGCACCGGCCCACCCCTTCACATCCGATGGCTAACTCCGCTGCTGTTGAGCTCGCTGCGGGATCGTCGTCGACCCGGGCGCGTGCGCCGGATGCGTGGTGCGTCGCCCGGCCTCGGCGAAGCGCTCGCCGATCGGGCCGGACGGACCGCGGGGAATGCCGCGCGGCCTTGAACAATTTGTTGCGCAAAGTTCCGGAGCCGGACGCTATTATGACGTCGATCACGTGTCAACCAGCCCGGAATGCCTTGACGGGAAAGGAAAACACCGTGCCGGAACGCATCCTGATCACCGGGGCCGCGGGCGGCATCGGCACCCTGATGCGGCCCCGACTGCGCCGCGCGGGCCGGACCCTGCGGCTGCTCGACGTCGTGCCGCCCGAACCGGCCGCGCCGGACGAGGACGTCGAGGTCGTCGAAGGCAGCGTCACCGATCCCGACGCGATGCTGCGGGCCTGCCGGGACGTCGACGCGGTGCTGCACCTGGGCGGGCACAGCCGCGAGACCGGCTGGGCCGAGACGCTGTCGGTCAACATCGACGGCACCCGCACCGTCCTGGAGGCCGCCCGCCTGGCCGGGGTGCCGCGGGTGATCCTCGCGTCCAGCAACCACGTCGTGGGCTTCCGGCCGGCCGCCGAAGCCCCGGCCGCCGACTCCTCGCCGCGCCCGGACACCTACTACGGCGTGAGCAAGGCCGCGATGGAGGCGCTGGGCAGCCTCTACCACTCGCGGTTCGGCATGGACGTGCTCTGCGTCCGCATCGGCTCGTGCTTCGAGAAGGTGCACGACGAGCGCGGACTCGGCCTGTGGCTCTCCCCCGACGACGCGGCGCGGCTCTTCGAGGCCTGCTTGAACCACCCGTCACCGGGCTACCGGGTGCTGTGGGGCGTCTCGGACAACACCCGGCGCCCGGTCCCGCTGACCGAGGCCGCCGAGCTCGGCTACGTCTCCCGGGACGACTCCGAGATCTTCGCCGCCGAGGTCACCCCGGACAGCGACCACCCACTGCTCGGCGGCCCGTTCACCACGACGCCGCTGGGCGAGCCGAACTAGGCCTGCTTGCGCGCCTTCTTGGCGGCCCGGCGCATCTGGATCATGCGGGCCGTGCCCGCCAGCCAGACCAGGACGCCGCCGATGATCGCGGCGAACAGCAGGGCCAGGCCCAGCGGGAGGCTGAACTCCAGGCCCAGGAAGTGCACGGTCACCGACACGAAGTTCTGCGCGACGAAGATGAGCAGGAAGACCAGCACGACACCGGCCACGGCCAGCGCCGTCCACAGCAGCCCGGTGCGGCTCTGCGACGAGGCCAGTTCGTGCTTGCCGGAGGTCGGCTCGGACTTCTCGACCGCCCCGGTGTCGTCCTTCGAGGTGACGTCCGGGGTGCCGGTGGTGTCCTTCGGCGTCGGCTCCAGCGCGCCCGACTCGGACTCCGCCCCTGCTCCCACGTCCTTCGACCCGTTCTCAGACATACCGACATCATCAACCGCGCGCGGGGGCGCACCCCACCCCACACACCGCCCTGTCACCTGTTCGATATCTCTCAGCTCGCGCTCACCACGTCGCCCAGCGCCTCGTCGAGGACGGCCAGGCCCCGGTCGATCTCGGCCTCGGTGGCGGTCAGCGGGGGCGCGATGCGGAAGGTGCCGCCCAGGCCGGGCAGCTGGACGATGTTCATGTGCAGCCCGAGCTCGGCGCAGCGGCGGGTCACCGCCGCCCCGACCGCGTCGGCGTCTCCCCCGTCCGGTCCGGCGGTCAGCTCCAGGCCGACCAGCAGCCCGCGGCCGCGCACGTCGCCGATGACCGGGTGCGCGCCGGCCAGCTCGGTGAGCCCGCCGCTGAGGCGTTCGCCCAGCTCGCGGGCGCGCGCGTCGAGGCGGTCGCGGGTGAGCACGTCCAGGACGGTGTTGCCGACGGCGGCCGGCAGCGGGTCGTTGACGTGGGTGGTGAAGAACAGGAATCCCCGGTCGTGGGCCCGCTGCTCGATCTCGGCGCTGGTGATCACGGCGGCCAGCGGCAGCCCGGCGCCCAGGGTCTTGGACAGCGTGAGGATGTCCGGGACGACGCCGTCGCGCTCGAAGGCGTACCAGTCGCCGGTGCGGCACAGGCCGGTCTGGGCCTCGTCGAGGATCAGCAGCATGCCGCGCTCGTGGCACTTGTCGCGCAGCGCCGCCAGGTAGCCGGGCGGCAGGTCGATGACCCCGCCGGAGCTCAGGATCGGCTCGACGATGCAGGCCGCGAGGCTGCCCACCGACTGCGCGTCGATCAGGTCGAAGCCCAGGTCCAGCTGGCGGCGCCAGTCCAGCTCGCCGTCGGCGTCGAGCAGGTCCGGGTGGAAGGCGTCGGGCACCGGCAGCGCGAAGTTGCCGGGTGCGGTCGGTCCGTAGCCGTGCCGGCCGGCGCTGTAGGTGGCGTTGGCCGCGGCCTGGGTCATGCCGTGCCAGGAGCGGGCGAAGGAGACGATCTCGTGCTTGCCGGTGACGAGCTTGGCCATCCGCAGCGCGGCCTCGTTGGACTCCGCGCCGGTGGTCAGGAACATCGCCTTGTCCAGCGGGTCCGGCAGGGTCGCGGTGAGGCGGCGGGCGAGGTCGACGACCGGGCGGCTGAGCATCCCGCTGTAGAGGTGGTCGAGCCGCGCGGTCTGCTCGCGGACGGTCGCGACGATCTCGGGGTGCGAGTGCCCGAGGATCGCGCTCATCTGCCCGGAGGTGAAGTCCAGCAGCTCGCGCCCGTCCTCGGTGAACACCGAGGCTCCCTCGGCGCGCTCGATGACGCCGGGGCTGAAGCCGCCGCGGCCGGAGTAGCGGATCAGGTCACGTGTGGCGAGGTCGTCCATGCCCCGAAGCTACGGGAGGAACCGGAACTGCGGGAGGAACCGGGGCGGCGGCGGTCTCGCCACCACCCCGTTCCGGACGGTTCCGTCAGGGTTCCACCGGCCGGTCGTAGACCGAGAACCGGAGGTACATGCCGATGTCGGCGGGCCGGTCCGGGGCCTTGGTCCGGTAGGCCAGCAGGTCTTGCAGCCCGGTCATCGTCGACGGGGGCCGGGGCGCGAGCGCCTCGATCATGTCCAGGTAGGACGCCGGGTCCAGGCCTTCGGCGCGCATGAGCTCGGCGGTGCGGGCCGCGGCGTCCTCATCGGATTCGGCGTTGCCGGGTAATCGCAGGTACAGGTTGGCCTCGTCGGGCTGCGGCGAACCGGACCGGAAAGCCAGGCACACCATCGGTTCCTCCCCTTCGGCCTTGTCCTGACCGTGATAGAGCGACCGCCACACGCGGGCGGCCCGTTCCGAGTCGTGACCGCTCGCCAGGGAGGCCACCGCGTCGAGGTCCTCCAGGGAACGACCGTTGATGCGGAAGTACACCTTCACCCGCGCATCCGTCGAATTCGACAAATCGAGAGCGGCGAATTCGATTTCATTTCCCCGGTCGATCATCTCCGGCATCCACATTCGCACGGAGCTCCAGGAACTCCCCAGTCCCAGTCGCTGCATCGCTTCGGTGGTCCGGTCGAGGACGTCGGCCGGATCCGTGCTGTCGACCTGCGGATTGAAGTAGGCCTTGTACCGCGTGGACTCGCCCGGTCGCCATGCGAGCGAATGCCAGATGGTGGGACGGTTCAGCCTCGGATCATCGCTGAGGAAGAGGTCTTCCACGAGGCGATAGCGATGCAGATCCACTCCGGGAACCCCGGCCAACCGCTCGGTGAGAGCGCGTCCCGCACGTTGGCAACCAGCCGGAGTGGGATCGTCTCCCAGCGATTCGAACAGCACCCGGAGTTCCGGCCGGTGTTCTCGCCAGCTGAGCGACATCTCGGCCGGAAAGCCGTCCGCCGAAACAAAAGAGGGAACCTCCGGACAAGAGCCGATCGGGTGATCGCCCCACGGCTGCAACGCCACACTGAGTTCTGTGATGAGGGTCTCCACATCGGATCGCGGGAACCCCAGATGCCGGGCAACGGTTCGGTACTGGCTGGTCAGGAACTGTACGAATGACACGTCGTACGCGGGGAACACTCCCCACCGTTGAGGTGATGACGGGACCTCTCGCGAAGTAGGCACTACCCCGACCTTCCGCATCGCGGTTACTCTTGATCTCGGGCATGGCGCCTGTCAGGAACTTCTACACGATCTCATCCAGAACTCGAATTGGGAATAGGCTGCGCGCGGAGGGGATCCAATGGGCACTGTGGACGATCGCGGGGAAAAACCTTCTCATCAGGCGGATCACCGTGATGTGTGCGTGATCGGTTCGGGAATATCCGGACTCGCCGCGATGCGTTCGCTGACCCGGCGCGGAATGGATTTCGTCTGCCTGGAACGCGACTCCGCGGTCGGCGGGGTCTGGAACTTCGATTCGACCGATTCCCCCGATTCTCATCCCGCCTACCGGTCGCTGCACCTCAACACCTCCAGCAAGGTCACCGGGTTCACCGGCTTCCCGGTGCCCGAGGACTTCCCGCGCTACCCGCGGCACGACCAGGTCGCCGGCTACCTGCGGCGATTCGCCGACGAGCACGGGCTGACCGAGCACATCGAGTTCGGCACCGACGTCCGCCGGGTGGAAACCAACCCGGCGGGCGGCTGGTTCGTCACCAGCCGCGACCCGCGAGGAGCGGTGCGCACCAGGCACTTCCGCGAGGTGGTGCTGGCCTCGGGTTATCACTCGGTGCCACGCATGCCGAACCCGGAGATCACCGGTTCGGCCGAATTCCGGGGCAGGCAGCTGCATTCCGCGCAGTACACCGATCCGGAGGAGTTCCGGGGCAAGTCGGTCGCGGTCGTCGGGTTCGGCAACTCGGCCTGCGACATCGCCGTGGAGCTGTCCCGGGTGGCCGCCCGCACCGTGCTGTCGGTGCGCCGGGGCGCGCACGTGGTGCCGAAAACGCTGATGGGGCTGCCGATCGACGAGATCGCGGCGAGCCGCTGGTGGTCGTTCCTGCCGTTCAAGGCGCAGCGCAGGCTCATCGAGATCCTGCTGCACCTCACCCGGGGCCGGATCGCCGACTACGGGCTGCCGGAGCCCGACCACCGCGTGATGGACGCCCCGATCACCATCTCCGACGAGCTGCTGAGCCGCCTCTCGCACGGCGAGATCACCGTGCGCCCGGGGATCGACCGGCTCACGCCGCAGGGCGTGACGTTCGGTGACGGCAGCGAGGAGGAGGTCGACGCCGTCATCTACTGCACCGGCTACGACATGTCACTGCCGCTGCCTGCCGACGTCGCCTTCGACTCCGAGGGGCGGCTGGAGCTGTTCCACCGGGTCGTGCCGCCGCGGCACCGCGGCCTCTACCTCGCCGGGTTCCTGCGCCCGGTGGGCGCGCTGACCAAGCTCGCCGAGCTGCAGGCGGAGTGGATCGGCGACCTCATCGCGGGCGAGGCCGCGCTGCCCGGCGAGCAGGAGATGCTCGCCGAGTCGCAGGCCCACCTGGAGCGCATCGCCCGGCGCTACGGCACCGAGCGCCGGGAGGACGCCCTCAACGTGGACGTCCCCACCTACGTGCGCGGGCTCAAGCAGGAGCACCGCCGGGGCCGCGATCGCGCGGACGTTCCGGCGGCCTCCGGCCGTCACCGGGTCACTGACCTGCGCCGACCGTCTGCTGAGCAGCCAGCTGGGTCATGACGTGCTCCAGCAGCCGCGCCAGGACGTCCTTGACGTCGGAGCGCTGGCGCGCGTCGAAGTTCATCACCGGGACCTTCGCGGTGTCGATCTGCAGCGCCGTGGCGACGTCCTCGGGCCGGTAGCGCTGGGTGCCGTCGAACTCGTTGACCGCGACCACGTAGGGGATCTTCCGGTCCTCGTAGAAGTCCAGGCTGGAGAAGCAGTCGTCGAGCCTGCGGGTGTCGGCCACGACCACGGCGCCGAACGCGCCGTGGGTGTGGTCGTCCCACACCGACCAGAACCGCGACTGGCCGGGCATGCCGAACAGGAACAGCGGGGTCCCGTTGCTCAGGTTGATCCGGCCGAAGTCGATGCTGACCGTCGTGGTCGTCTTCTCCGGGACACCGGTGAGCGCGTCCACCGAGGCGCTGGCGTCGGTGATCGGCTCGTCGGTGAGCCGCACGTAGCGGTCCGGGTCGGCCACGCTCTTGATCAGGGTCGTCTTGCCGCACCCGTATCCGCCGGCGATGACGAGCTTGACCGGCGGCCGCTCAAAGCTGTTTAACACTGTCCAGAACCCCCTGTAGGTATTCCAGTGTTGCATCGGAAACGGTTTCTTCCGGGGTGCTTTCGCCGTCGAGGGTGAGAATCCCGCGGCGCAGCAGGGCACCCACCAGCGCGCGGGCCGTCAGCACCGGCGTCCCGAGGCTTCCCGCGACCTCCGCTATGGCGACCGGGTTCTTCGCCAGCTCCAGCGCGGCGCTGTCGCTCATGGACAAGTCGCGGTGCGCCTCGCCCCCGGCGCGGGCGACCACCTGGGTCGCCAGGTCCAGGTCCAGGTCGGACTTCTCCGGGGCACCGGCGACCACGAAGGGCCGGACGCCCGCTCCCGGGTCCTCTGCGTGGACGTTCTGCTCAGGCATCGGTTACGGCCTCGTCCCCGTCAGCGAGCCCGCGCCACCGCGACCCTCGGTGACCAGGTGCTCGCCGACCTGGGCCAGCAGCCGGTCCAGCTCGACGTTGACGATCAGCGGGTCGGCGGCGGTGTCCACGCACACGGTGATCCCGGTGCGCTCGGCCGCCAGCGCGAGGATGACGAACCGGTTCGCGCCCTCGATGACCGTCTTGCTCAGGTCACCTCCCCCACCGATCGCGCTCACCCGCTTCGACGAGCTGAAGGCCGACGCCGACATCGCGGCGAGGTCCTCGGCCTGCTCCGCCGACACCCCTTCGGACGCGGCCCTGGGGAAGCCGTCCGACGACCACAACACGACGCAGTCCACGTCCACGACGCGCTGCGCGAAGTCGGTCAGCACCCAGCTCAAGTCGTCCCGGCTATCGCTCATTGTGTTCACCCCTCACCTTGGTCGCTACCGTGGTTCTGACGTCCGGAGACGAATCCCATCGCTCCGCCACCGCCCGCGCTGCGCCGCGTTCCGGTGTCCTCGCCGGAGGATTCGGCCTGGGCCTTCTTCTCCTCGTCGAGCGCGCGGCCGACGGCCGAGGCGCCGCGGCGGCGCACCGGCAGGCCCACCTGCGAGGTCTCCAGCGGCGCCTCCTCGACGGGTTCGGCGCGCGGCTTGGGCGGTTGCGGGCGGGTGCGGGTCTCGACCGGCTCGGCCAGCAGCGCGGTGGCGCTGCCGAGCGTGCCGCGGCTGGTGGAGCTCACCGACGGCGCGGAGCGCTCGAACTCGGGCTCGCGCAGCAGGTCTCCGGGAATGGCGACCTCGGCGCGGATGCCGCCGTGCTCCCCGGCGGTCAGCGTGACCTGGATGTGCCACTGCTGCGTGATACGGGAGACGACCGGCAGGCCGAGCTGCATGTGCCGCTGCACGCTGCCGAGGGCGAAATCGGTGTCGGTGCCCAGGATCTCGTTGGCCTCGCCGAGCTTCTCGGCCGGCATGCCGAGGCCTCGGTCCTCGATGACGACGACGAGGTTGCCGCTGCGCTCCTCGGTCCACACGCGAGCCTTGCCCTGCGGGGAGCTGTAGTTGGCGGCGTTGTCCATCAGCTCCGCGAGCACCCGGATCAGGTACGGAGCGGCCTGGCCGTCGACGGCCACGGCACCCGGGTGGCGGGTGTGGATGCGGCCGTAGTGCTCGATCTCGGCTCGCGCCGATTCGAGGATGACCTCCATCGGCGTCGGGCCCTTGTGGTAGCGGGCGAGCCGGTTTCCCGACAGCAGCCGCAGGTTCTCGGCCAGGCGGCGGGCGCGCAGCAGGAGGCTGTCGAGCACCAGCAGCGCCCGGTAGCGGGGTGCGGCCTCGCCCGCCTCGCGCTCCTCGGTGTCGACGATCTGCATGGCGCTCTGCACGATCTGCTGGACGCGGGCGGCCATGCCGACCACGACGCGGGTGAACGCGTCCGAGGTCTGCTTCTGCTTGATGCGCTCCTGCACGGCGACCTGGTAGGCGCCGGCGAACGCGTCGGCGACCTCGCCGATCTCGTCCTTGCCGAAGTCCAGCGAGCGCAGCGGCGCGGAGACGTCGACGTCCTCGCCGCGCTCGACCTTGCGGAACAGCTCCGGCACGTCCTCGTCGGCGATCTTGCGGACGGCGTCGCGGAGTTCGACCAGTCGCTGCGGCACCAGGGCCACCAGGTGACGTCCGGCGAACCACCACATGAGCAGCGCGGCACCGGCGGTCGCCAGCAGCACCAGCCCGGCGAACAGGGCGGTGCGCAGCAGCGCGTTGGTGCCGTTGGTGAGGCCGAGATCGGCGCCGTAGCGGGCCTGCTCGACGGCGAGGTCGGTGACGTCGGCGGTGACCTGGTCGCTGATCCGGTGCCACTGCTCGGTGGTCATGCCCTGGACCTGGCCGCCGGAGATCAGCTGCTGCTCGGCGGCGCGCAGCTGCCGCCAGCTGTCGGAGCGGGTGAGCTCCTCGTAGCGCTGCTGGACCGCCGGGGAGGCGTGCGGCGCCTGCTCGCCGAGCTCGTCCTGGTAGGAGCCGACGAGCACGGCGAAGTCGACCTGCTCCTGCGGCGACATGCGGCCTTGCACGCCCCGGGTGCCGAGGATCGTGGTCTGCGCCATCTGGTCGCCGGCGCGGAAGATCTCGGTGGCGGTGATGCCGGCCTGCCCGGCCTCGGCGTCGTCGACGGAGCGGGCCTGGCCGTCGAACAGGTCGGCACCGGCGTCGAGGATCTCGTTGTAGTCGCGCAGCGTCTCGACCTTGCGCGCCGGGTCGATCGGCGTCGACGGGCGCAGGTGCGGGAGCTGATCGAGCAGGGTGCTCACCCGGTCGATCTTGGCCTTCATGTCGTCCGGGACCGCCGGGTTGGCGCTGAGGTCCTCGAGCCTCTCGGAGAGCTCGCTGACGGCGCGGTCGGTGCCGGCGTAGCGCTGGCCGAGCCCGTCGGTGCGCGTCTCGCCGTCGAAAGCCCTTGCCACGAGCTGACGTTCGGCCTGCACCGCGGTGAAGGTGCGCACGGCGGGGATCGAGGTGTCCTGCACGGTGACGGCGACGTAGCGGACGATGAGCCCGTCGACGAATGAGGGCGCGAAACCGGCGAGGACCACGACGAAGAACAGCGCGACGATGGTGATCAGAATGTTCCTGATCCTGCGCCGGAGGCTCGTCCTGTCCGGCTCGCGCGTTCTGATCCCGGTTAACCGCACCTCGACCGCACTCCTTCGGTTGTCCTCAGATGAGACAGGCCCCGGCCCCCCGGCAGCCTTCGCGCGAATTCATGCGGAGTGCGGGCTCCGCCGGAAGTCCACGACTTCGGGAACTCCGCACCGATATGAGCGGGCGTGCGAGCACCGCCGGTTCGATGATCATCCGCGCTTGGCGGGGACAGTACCAGCACGCTTTCCGGCGTTGATCACTGATCTCCCGCACCGCGCGAACGAGGATCGGAAATGAACGGCGGTACTCGATTTCGGTTACGTTCCCCTTGCGATTCGATGTTCAGGACCGACGAAAGTCGGTAATGGATTCACCCGGGCTTGTCCTGTTGTCATTTTCGCCCGATATTGCCGCGGCCCGGGCTGATCGCTACGTTGAGGAGATCCTGGTCTAGACAACGTTGTCCATCGGGAGGTCTTCCTGTGCGACGCCAGCACGCCGTCAAGACCGTTCGACGACCCCACGTTCCCGGCAGACTCGCGGCGGCCGCCCTCGCCGCGGCGACCGCGCTCGCACTGGCCCCGGCGGCCGATGCGGCGATCGACGATCCGGCCCAGTACGTCAACCCGTTCGTCGGAACGCGGCCCGGCGGGCCCGATTTCGGCCACGGCGGCGGCGCGGGCAACACCTTCCCCGGCGCGGTGGCACCGTTCGGGATGATGCAGTTCAGCCCGGACACCGCGACCTACCAGCACGGCGGCTACTCCTACGACGACGACCGCATCCGCGGTTTCAGCCTCACCCACCTCTCCGGCGCGGGCTGCGGGGACTTCGGCAACGTCCCGTTCATGCCGGTCCTCGGCGACTCCCCGGTGGCCGACTACTCCTTCTTGCACGACAACGAGTCCGCCTCCCCCGGCGCCTACGACGTCACCTTCGACAACGGGTTGCGGGCCGAGCTGTCGGCCACGCAGCGCTCCGGCGTCGCGCGGTTCACCTACCCGCAGGGGCAGCCCGCCGGGTTGTCGGTGGACGCGGCGAAGGCGTTCAACGACGCCACCGGGTCGCTCCAGATCGGCCCGAACAGCATCAGCGGCTACAGCGACGGCGGCGGGTTCTGCGGTGCCGACAACCACTACCGCGTGTACTTCCACGCGACCTTCGACCGCGACTTCACCCACCGCGAGGTCGACGGCGGCCGGGCGTTCGTGCAGTTCGACACGGCGCAGGCGGCGAGCGTCGTCGGCCGGATCGGGATCTCCTTCGTCAGCGCCGATAACGCCCGCGCCAACGCCGAGACCGAGCAGTCCGGGCGCGGTTTCGACGAGATCCGCGACGGCACCCGCGCGGCGTGGAACGGGATGCTGGGGCGCATCGACGTCGGCGGCGGCAGCGACGAGGACCGGCGGCGCCTCTACACCGGCCTCTACCACTCGCTGCTGCACCCCAACGTGTTCAGCGACGTCAACGGCCAGTACGCGGGTTTCGACGGCCAGGTGCACCGAGCGGCCGAGGGGCACGCGCAGTACGCGAACTACTCGGGCTGGGACGTCTACCGGTCGCAGCTGCCGCTGGTGGCGCTGCTCGCCCCGGACATCGCCTCCGACATCGCGCAGTCGGCGGTGAACCAGTCCGAGCAGGGCGGCTACTTCGACCGCTGGACGGTCGCCAACGGCGGCACCGGGGTGATGGTCGGCGACCCGCTGCCGATCATGGTGGCGAGCGCGCACGCGTTCGGCGCAACGGATTTCGACACCGCCGCCGCCCTGCGCGAGATGCGCGAAGGAGCCACCAACGACGACGAGCGGCCCGGTCACGACGAGTACGACTCGCTGGGGCACATCCCGCCGGGCGTGGAGGGCGCCACCGAGTCGGTGTCGACGACGCTGGAGTACGCCAGCGCCGACTTCGCGATCTCGCAGTTCGCCGGGCGGCTGGGCGACACCGCCGCGCACGACGAGTTCCTGGGCAGGGCGCAGAACTTCGCGAACCTGTTCAACCCGGGCAACGGCTACCTGCAGCCGCGCAACGCCGACGGCTCGTTCACCTCGTTCGACCCGGTGCAGCACGAGGAGTACACCGAGGGCAACGGCGCCCAGTACACGTGGATGGTGCCGTTCAACCACCGCGGCCTGTTCGACCTGATGGGCGGGAACGAGAAGGTGGTGCCGCGACTGGACGAGTTCTTCGCCGAGCTCAACGCCGGTCCCGACGCCCCGCACGCCTACCTGGGCAACGAGCCGTCGCTGAACACCCCGTGGGCCTACGCCTACGCGGGCCGGCCGGACCGGACCCAGGACGTGGTCCGGCGGGCGCTGACGTCGCTGTTCACCTCCGCGCCGGACGGCGAGGTCGGCAACGACGACCTCGGCCAGATGTCGTCGTGGTCGGTGTGGGCCTCGATCGGGATGTACCCGCAGGCACCGGGCCGCTCGGAGCTGGTGCTGGCCAGCCCGATCTTCTCCTCGGTGCGCATCGACCGCGGCAACGGCACGACCATCGACATCAGCGCGCCCGGTGCCTCGGAGAACGCCAAGTACGTCAGCGGGTTGCGCCTCGACGGTGCCGAGAGCTCGAAGCCGTGGGTGGGTGAGGACTTCGTCGCCTCCGGCGGCGCCCTCGACTTCACCGTCGGCGAGCAGCCCTCCCCCACCTGGGGCCGCGCGCCGCAGGACGCCCCGCCGTCCTACGGCGCCCCGAGCTGAGCCCCGGCGGGTGCCGGCCCTGCCCGGGCCGGCACCCGCGACGTGATTCACCCGGCCGGATCAGATTGAACTCCGCGCGGAACGGGAATCCGCCATCGAGGCCCGAAGATCCCGACGCCCCTGGAGCGAGGTGAGCCCACCATGACCCATCCACCCGACCCCGACCGCGTGCAGCCCTTCCTCAAGGAGGTGCACTACCCGGTGAGCAAGGCCGAACTCGTGCACATCGCCGAGGAGCAGGGCGTGGACAGCGAGGTGCTGCGCGCGGTCCGCCTCGTCCCCGACCGGACCTACGAGACGGACGAGGAAGTCCGCGACGAGGTCGCGTTCGGCAGCTGAGTCAGCTCGCCGGCGCGACCCGGCTCAGCACCAGCAGCGTCACGTCGTCCCCGGCGGGCGCCGAGCTCACCAGCCGGTTCATCACCGAGGCGCACACCTCGTCCGCCGGGGCGCAGGTGACGGCCTCGCGGAGGGCCTTGAGACCGATGTCGATCGGCTGCTCGCGGCGTTCCACGAGCCCGTCGGTGTAGAAGCACACCACCGACTCCGGCGGCACCTCGATCGCGGTCGAGCGGCGCTCCCGCCGGGACACCTCGACGCCCACCGGCGGGTCCACCGGCGCCTCGACGACGTCGGCTCGCCCGCCCGGCTGCGCCATCACCGGCGCCAGGTGCCCGGCCAGCGAGAACCGCAGCCCGGCGGTCTCCGGGTCGTAGAGCGCGTAGGAGACGCTCGCCATCGCGTCCGGCTCGAAGTGGGTGACCTTGCGGTCGAGCTTGTGCAGCACCCGGGCCGGGTCCTCGCCGTCCAGCGCGTAGGCGCGCAGCGCGCTGCGCAGCCGTCCCATGACCACGGCGGCGGACAGGCCGTGCCCGACCACGTCGCCGACGACGATGCCGATGCGGCCCGAGGGAAGCCGGAACACGTCGTACCAGTCGCCGCCGATGCCGTGGTCGGCGCCGCCGACGTAGCGACCGTCCATCGTGGCGCCCGGGATCGCGGGCAGCTTCCCCGGGAGCAGGCTGTGCTGCAGGACGGTGGCGGCGATGCGCTCGGCGCGCGAGGACCCCACCTGCGACACCGAGGCGATCCGGTCGGCCGCGACCCGCACCAGCTGCGCGTCCTGATCGTCGAAGCCGTCCTCCCTCGTCGCGCCGACGCACAGCACCCCGATCGTCTCGCCACCGGCGACCATCGGGGCACCGGCCAGCGAGCGAATCCCGTTGTCCCGCAACGCTCGGCTGATCAGGAGCGCATCGGTGACCCGGTTGAACACGCGGGCCTGGCCGCAGGAGAGCACCGCTCCGGCGAAACCGTGGCCCACCGGCATCCGCACGCCCTGCTTGACGTCGTCGTCGATGCCCACGGCGGCGGTGGCGATGAGCTCCTCGCCGTCCGGGTCCAGCAGCAGCACGGTCGCCATGTCCACGCCCAGCACGTCGCGGACGCGGGCGAGGATCTCCCGCAGCAGGTCGTCGACGTCCAGGTGGGCCAGCGAGGTGTCCGTGACCAGTTCGATGCGCCGCAACCGCTCCTCGGCGGACGAGTCCGAGGAAGCACGCATGTCCGCCAGCATAGCGCCACCTCGCTCCCCGGCCCGGGCACGAAGACCCGGGTCCCGTCGCGCATCTTTGCCAGGAATACCGCCGCCCACCATCATGGGAACCATGGAATCCGACATCAACGAACCCCGAGCACCTTTCAGCGCGGTGGCCGAGTGGTCGGACCGCACCCTGTTCGTCACCGCCACCGGCGAGGTCGAACTGGTCAACGCACCGCAGCTGGAGTCGGTGCTCAACCAGGCCGTCGAGGACCGGCCCGACGTCCTCGTGCTCGACATCACGGCGGTGTCGTTCCTGTCCTCGGCCGGTCTCGCCGTGCTCGTGCGCACCCACCGCGACGCCGGGGCGCGCGGCACCCGGTTCCGGGTCGTGGCCAACAACCCGGCCACGCTGCGCCCCATCCAGCTGATGGGGCTGGACCAGGAGTTCGAGGTCTACAGCGACCGGGAAGGCGCCCTGCAGGGCGCTCCGGGTTCGTGAGCGACCGGGTTCGCCGGGACCGAGCCGGACATTCGTGAGGACGTAGAGCTATGGCATCCGCTCAGCCAGGCGGGCCGGAGGCGGACCCCGCGGTGGAGGCACTGCGGCGGCACGGCGTGCCCGCCTCCGCCGGGAACCTGCCGGTGCTGCGCGACGAGGTGGACGGGTGGGCCCGGGCGGCCGGGCTCGGCGACGAGATCGTCGAATCCCTGGCGCTGGCCACCTACGAGGCGATGGCCAACGCGGTGGAGCACGCCTATGCCGACGGCGACGGGGTGTTCGACCTGGACGCGGTGCGCGACCCGAGCGGCATCGAGATCACCGTCACCGATCACGGCAGCTGGCGTCCCCCGCAGGACAGCGACCCGCTGCGGCAGCGCGGCCTGCCGCTGATCGAGCGGCTCGCCGACGAAGCGGTCGTGACCTCCGGTCAGCGCGGCACCCGCGTGCAGATGCGCTGGGCCGTCCCGACGCGCCGCGACGACGTGACCACCGCCGACGCCTGATCCCCGCGATCCTGTGTGAGTTCCGGGTCCTGCGGGTACTCCCGAGATCGACGGCATGATCAACGTACCTCGACGGGGGTGAGCATGACCGCCACGACTCGGCTTCCCAAACCGACCAGCGAATCCTGGCAGTGGCAGCTGCGCGCGGCGTGCCGGGACCTGCGGACCAGCCGCTTCTTCCACCCCGACCACGAGCGCGGCGAGCGGCGCGCCGAACGCGAGCGGCAGGCGAAGGCGGTCTGCCGGCGCTGCCCGGTGATGGCGCAGTGCCGCGAGCACGCGCTCCGGGCGCAGGAGCCCTACGGCGTGTGGGGCGGGCTCGGCGAGCAGGAGCGCCGGGCGCTGCTGGGAACGCGCCGTCGCGCCGCGGCGGCCTGACAGCGCGGTGGGTTCCCCGTTCGGGGTGGGACCACGCGCACCAGGTTTCACCTCCCGCCTCGGCGGTTATCTCGGGAGCAGACCGCACGGCGCCGGAAGGCTGGTGAACATGGTTCGGTTCGGGTACACGCTGATGACGGAGCAGTCGGGTCCGCGCGAGCTGGTCGAGCAGGCCTCGGCCGCCGAGCGCGCGGGCTTCGACTTCGCGGTGATGAGCGACCACTACTCGCCGTGGCTCGACGAGCAGGGCCACTCCCCCTACGCGTGGAGCGTGCTGGGGGCCGTGGCGCAGGTGACCGAGGGCATGGACCTGATGAGCTTCGTCACCGCGCCGATCATGCGCTACCACCCGGCGATCGTGGCGCAGAAGGCCGCGACGATCGGGTTGCTCTCCGACGACCGGTTCACCCTCGGCCTGGGTGCCGGGGAGAACCTCAACGAGCACGTGATCGGCCGTGGCTGGCCGCCGGTGAACGTGCGCCACGAGATGCTCACCGAGGCGCTGCGGATCATCGCCTCGCTGTTCGAGGGCGGCTACGTGAACTTCACCGGCGACCACTACCGGGTGGATTCGGCGAAGCTGTGGGACCTGCCCGAGCGGCGGGTGCCGATCGCCACCGCGGTCTCGGGTGATCAGTCGGTGCGCCGGTTCGCCCCGCTGTCGGACGCGATGATCGCGGTGCAGCCCGAGTCCTCGCTGTGCGAGGGCTGGGACCGGGCGGTCGGCGCGGGCGCCCGGAAGTTCGGCCAGCAGCCGATCTGCTGGGACCCGTCGGAGGAAGCCGCGGCCAAGCGCGCCTGGTCGCAGATGCGCTGGTTCTCCTCGGGCTGGAAGGTCAACTCCGAACTGCCCGGCCCGGCGGGTTTCGCGGGAGCCACGCAGCACGTGCGCCTGGAGGACGTCACCTCGGGCATCCCGTGCGGACCGGACGTCGACGCCATGGTGGAGTCGATTTCGGCGTACTGGAAGGCCGGTTTCACCGACATCGCGCTGGTGCAGGTCGGCGTGGACGAGGACCGCGCGGGCTTCTTCGGCTTCGCCCGCGAGAAGCTGCTGCCCGCCCTCCGCGAGGCCGCACCGCAGTGACACCGGGAGGTCCGATTCGTTCCACCCCACCCGAATTCGACCCTGTCGGCGTGTTTGACCGCTGCCGGGAACGTCAACCCGAGTGGTGCGGAACATCTGTCGACGACGGCTGAGAGGACACGACCATGGCCGGTGACCGGATTCGTCAACTGACCAAGCGGGTGCGCGACGGCATCGCCCAGCACGCTCCCGCCAAGCCGAAGGACGAGGCCACGGCCCGCAACGACGAGCAGCACCGTTCCGGGCGGGCGAACTCGCTGCTGGACACGGGCCCGCGCGTGCCACCCCAGACCGGCCCGCACAAGAAGCGCTGACCAGCTGAAGCGGTGGCGCCCCGGTTCTCCCGGGGCGCCACCGCTTCACGAGGTCCTGGGATCAGCGACCGCGGCGGCGAACCCGGGTGCCGGTGTTCCGGACGGCGAGTTCCTCTGGAAGGGACAGTTTTTGCCAGAACCGCCGCCTTTCGATGCCCGAAATGTCCGGACAGTTCTGGCAAAAACTGTCCCCTGGTGCGCACCGGCACCAGGGGAGCCCCGAGGTTTCCGGCCCCGGGTCAGGCGGTTTGGGGTTCGAGGAGGATCTTGATGGCGCCGTCCTCCTTGCGCTGGAAGATGTCGTAGCCGCGCGGCGCGTCCCGCAGCGGCAGGTGATGGGTGGCCAGGTCCTCGACTCCCAGCGGATCGGACTCGTCGCCCACCAGCGGCATCAGGTCCGGGATCCAGCGCTTCACGTGCGCCTGGCCCATGGCGATGCGCACGCCCTTGTCGAACAGGGTCAGCATCGGCATCGGGTCGGCCATGCCGCCGTAGACGCCGCTGAGCGAGATCGTGCCGCCGCGACGCACGCAGTCGATGCACTGGTACAGCACCGAGAGCCGGTCCACGCCGGCCGTCGACATCAGGCGTTCGGACACCGCGTCCGGCAGCACGCTCGCGACCTTCTGCCCCAGCTCGGCGACCGGGGACCCGTGGGCTTCCATGCCCACCGCGTCGATGACCGAATCGGCGCCGCGACCGTCGGTGAGTTCGCGCACCACTTCGGCGACGTCGTCGTGCTCGCTCGCGTCGATGGTACGGATCCCGTGCCGCTGAGCCATGTTGAGCCGTTCGGGCACGATGTCCACGGCGATCGGCTGGAACCCGTGGTGCTGCGCGATGCGCGCGGCCATCTGCCCGATCGGGCCGAGGCCGAAGACCACGACGGTGCCGCCGCGCGGGACGTCGGCGTACTCGACGGCCTGCCAGGCGGTGGGCAGCACGTCGGAGAGGTAGACGAATTGCTCGTCCGGTGGCCCTTCGGGCACCTTCACGGGGCCGAAGTGGGCCTGCGGCACTCGCAGGTACTCGGCCTGCCCACCGGGCACGCTGCCGTAGAGCCTCGTGTAGCCGAACAGCGCCGCCCCGCTGCCCTGCTCGCTGACCTGCGTGGTCTCGCACTGGGCGAACAAGCCGCGCTCGCACATCCAGCACTGGCCGCAGGAGATGTTGAACGGGACCACGACCCGGTCACCGGGCGCGATGTGCGACACCCCCGAGCCGGTCTCCTCCACGACTCCCATGGCCTCGTGGCCGAGCACGTCACCGGAGTCGAGGAACGGCCCCATGACCTCGTACAGGTGCAGGTCCGAGCCGCAGATCCCGCTGCTGGTGACGCGGATGACCGCGTCGGTGTCGGACTCCAGTCTCGGGTCGGGCACGTCGTCGACGCGCACGTCGCGCGGACCGTGCCAGGTCAGTGCCTTCACCTGCGACCTCCTCGGTGAATCGTCGTCTGCCACCAACGGCATTGCCGCCGGGCGAGGACGTCAAACCTGCGCACCGGGGACGGCCTCGCCGGCGCCGTTCGAGACGTTCCCGCGCACCGGCATCGGGCTTCGATCCCTGGATCTTCGCGGAAATCTCGCTGTGATCCGGTGTTTTCCCTCGAGTCACCTGAATGTCGGGATTGTTCGCCGGTGTTCGACCGTGTGACAGTGACGTGGCCTGTTGTGCTTCCGGAGCGGAGAAGCCGATGCCGTTGCACCGAGTCGCTTTCGCAGCCCTGGCCGCCGTGACCACCTGCTTGTCCGTCGTTCCCGCGTCGACCGCCGAGCCCGACGACGACCTCGCGGCGACACCGCCGATGGGCTGGAACTCGTGGAACACCTTCGGCTGCGACATCAACGAGCAGCTCATCCGGGAGACCGCCGACGCGCTGGTGTCCTCGGGGATGCGCGACGCCGGGTACCGCTACGTCAACATCGACGACTGCTGGGCCGAGCCGGAGCGCGACGCCTCCGGGCGGTTGCAGCCGCACCACGAGCGCTTTCCCGGCGGCATCGCCGCGATCGCCGACTACGTGCACGAACGCGGGATGAAGCTGGGGATCTACACCAGCGCGGGCACCCGCACCTGCGCCGACACCATGCCCGGCGCGCTCGGTCACGAGGAGACCGACGCGACCACGTTCGCCGAGTGGGGCGTGGACTACCTCAAGTACGACAACTGCAACAACCAGGGCGTTCCCGCGACCGAGCGCTACACGACGATGGGCGAGGCGCTGCGCGCCACCGGCAGGCCGATCGTGTACTCGGTGTGCGAGTGGGGTGAGAACGCGCCGTGGGAGTGGGCTCCCGGCGTGGGCGCGCACCTGTGGCGCACGACCGACGACATCCGCCCGGTGTGGGAAACCGGCAACACCAACGACTTCCCGATGGGCGTGGTCGACATCATCGACTTCAACCGGGATCTCGCGCGCTACGCCGGCCCGGGCGACTGGAACGACCCGGACATGCTGGAGGTCGGCGTCCACGACGTCGACGGCTACCCGGGCCTGACCGACGACGAGGCGCGCGCCCACTTCGGCATGTGGGCGATGATGGCCTCCCCGCTCATCGCGGGCAACGACGTCCGCTCCATGCCCGACGAGGTCCGCGACATCCTCACCAACCCCGAGGTCATCGCGATCGACCAGGACTCCCTCGGCGCCCAGGGCACCCCGATCCGCGACGACGGGGACCAGGAGATCTGGCTCAAACCCCTCGCCAACGGCGACAAGGCACTGGCCCTGTTCAACCGGTCCAACACCCCCGCCACCATCACGACCACCACCTCGGAGATCGGCGCACCCGGCCCCGCCACCCTCCGAAACCTCTGGACCCGCACCGAAACCACCACGACGGCCGACATCACCGCCGACGTCCCCGCCCACGCAGCGGTCCTCCTCCGCGCCACCCCCCACTGACGCTCTCCCCCTGGCTCCCTCCCCCACCCGTGCGTCCCCCGGTCGAAAACCCCGGTTTTCGTCGGGTCGAATACCGCAGTTTTTGACCCGACGAATACCGGAGGTTTTGACCCGATGACGGCGGACCGGGGCGGGAGGGGTCAGGTTGTGCCGCGCCAGTGGAGGGTTTCGAGGGCGGCCGCGACCGCCAGGGCGTTCTCGGTGAGGGGGCGCGGGAGGAGGTCGTCGGCCCTGGCCAGGCGGCGCAGGACCGTGTTGCGGTGGGTGTAGAGGAGTTCGGCGGTGCGGGTGGTGCTGCCCAGCTCGCGGACGTAGGTGAGCACCGCCGCCCGGGTGTCGGCGTCGGCGTGCTGGAGGTCGCCGAGGGTGTCGGCGAGGAACTCCTCGGTCTGGGTCGGCTCGCTGGTCAGCAGCGACACCAGCTGCACGTCCTGGTAGCGGGCGACCTGCTGCGGTGAGGTGAGCCGGGCGAGCATCCGCTGCGTGGTGGCGGCGTCGAGGTGGCTGCGGCGGAATCCCTCGACGCCGTTGCCGGGCCTGCCGACGGCGACGTGGACGTCGGGGTGGTCGACCAGCCGCGCAGTGAGCTCGGCGGCGGACGGCGGGGTCGCCACCGGCAGCCACACCCACATGGCGGCGGCGCTGGCGATGACATTGAGCCGGTGGTCGGCGCCCGCGGCGCGCATCACCGCCTCGGCGGCGGCCTCGAGGTGCTCCGAACCGCTCGCCGCGCTCCAGACGATGGCGGCGGTGTGCGGGCCGGCGAGCCGGTAGCCGAGTTGGTTCTCGGCGCGGGCCCGCCCGATCGGCGCCCCCTCCAGCAGCAGCGTCACGGCGGCGCGACGCTCGGCGTGCGCACCGCGGGTGAGCTCGTCGCGCTCGTGCTGCATCCGCTCGCTGACCGCGGTGACGGTGTCGTCGATGAAGGTCCCGATGGACACCGCGGAGACGTCGAGCAGTTCCCGCAGGTCGCCGGGATCGTCGGTGAGCTCGAAGACGATCTCGATCCAGCGCCGCCACGCGACGTTCTGCGCGGTCCGGTAGGAGTCCAGCGCGGTCTCGTCCAGGCCCCGTCGCACCAGGTCGCGGGCGGCTTCGAGGAGTTCGGAGCCGGTGTTGGCCGGGACCCGGCGGCCGGGGTTCTGGACGTTGGCGGCGGCCCAGTGCAGCAGGTTGGCGAGGTTGGCGCGGCGGGTGGCCGCGGCCAGCGCCGGGTCCTCGGCGACCAGCCGCACCCGGGCCCCGCCGAGCGCGGCGGCGTGCAGCTCCTCGACCCACTCGGCGTGCGGGTTGAGCGCGATCTCGGCTCCGCGCCGGAACAGCTCCCGCGCTCGCGGGGACAGGCTCGGCCACTCGGACGCAGCGTTGTGCACCATCCCGGCATGATCCTGGTGCATGTCGCTGTGGCGCAACCCAGCGGGCCGCAGGCACGCTCAGGAGGCATCGGCAGTCCGTCCACACGGGGGAGCAACCAGCAGTGACCACCACCGACACCTCGGTCGAACACCTCGACGTGCTCGTCGTCGGCGCGGGCATCTCCGGTATCGGCGCGGGCCGCTACCTCAAGACCTCGCACCCGGCGAAGACGTTCGCGATCCTGGAGGCGCGCGGCGCCTCGGGCGGCACCTGGGACCTGTTCCGCTATCCCGGCATCCGCTCCGACTCGGACCTGCACACCTTCGGCTACGAGTTCAAGCCGTGGCGCGACGAGGAGTCGATCGCCTCGGCCCCGCGCATCCTGAACTACCTGCGCGAGACGATCACCGAGAACGACCTGACCTCCCACATCCGCTTCCACCACAAGGTGGTCGGCGCCGAGTGGTCGACGGAGCGGGCCCGGTGGGTGGTCGAGGTCGAGAACCCCGAGACCGGGCAGCGGCACCGGCTCAGCGCGAACTGGATCTTCAGCGCGGGCGGCTACTACCGCTACGACGAGGGCTTCACCCCGCACTTCGAGGGCCGGGAGCGCTTCACCGGTCCGATCATCCACCCGCAGCACTGGCCGGAGGACCTGGACTACTCGGGCAAGAAGGTGCTGGTGATCGGCAGCGGCGCGACGGCGGTGACGCTGGTGCCCGCGATGGCCGCGACGGCCTCGCACGTGACGATGCTGCAGCGCACGCCGACCTACATCATGCCGGTGCCGAAGAAGGACGCGGTGGCCAACATCGCGGGCCGGCTGTTCGGCGCGGAGCGCGGCTACGCGATCGCGCGGCGCAAGAACATCCTGCAGCAGCGGCTGGTCTGGAGCTTCTGCCAGCGCTTCCCGAAGGCGGCGCGCAAGCTGATCCGCTTCGTCAACACCAGGGCGCTGCCCGCGGGCTATCCGGTGGACACGCACTTCAACCCGCCCTACGACCCGTGGGACCAGCGGTTGTGCGCGGTGCCCGACGGCGACCTGTTCCGGACGATCCGGCGAGGTGAGGCCTCGGTGGTGACCGATCGGATCGAGACCTTCACCGAGCGGGGCGTGCAGCTGACCTCCGGCGCGGAGATCGAGGCCGACGTCATCATCACCGCGACGGGCCTGAACGTGCAGCCGTTCGGCGGGGTCCCGCTCATCGTCGACGGGGAGCGGGTGAGCCTGCCGGACACCATCGCCTACAAGGGCATGATGCTCTCCGGCGTGCCGAACTTCGCCTTCGCGATCGGCTACACGAACTCGTCGTGGACACTGAAGATCGGTCTGCTGTGCGAGCACTTCTGCCGCCTGCTGACCCACATGGACCACTACGGCCTGGACATCTGCCGTCCCGAGCCCAGCGACCCGGCGATGCCCAAGCGCCCGTTCCTGGACTTCGGCGCCGGCTACATCCAGCGCGCGGTGGACCAGCTGCCCAAGCAGGGCGACCGGATGCCGTGGCTGACCTCGCTGAGCTACCACACCGACGTCAAGCTGCTGCGTTCCGACAGCGTCACCGATCCCGAGCTGCGCTTCGCCCGCGCCAAGACCGAGGCGGTGGCGCGGTGAGCGAGGACCGCTTCGTCGATCTGCCCGCCGGGCCCCGGATCTGCTACCGGGTGGACGGCCCGGAGGACGGCACGCCGCTGGTGCTCATCGCAGGCCTGGGGCTGGATCTGACGTCGTGGCCGCAGCGGTTCGTCGACGGGTTCACCGAACGCGGTTTCCGGGTGGTGCGCCTGGACAACCGCGACGCGGGCCGCTCGTCGCGCATCGACGCTCCCCCGCCGGGACGGCTGCGGCAGCTGCTGGCGCGGCCGCGTCCGGACGCCTACGACCTGGGCGACATGACCGCCGACACCGTCGGCCTGCTCGACCACCTGGGGCTGGAGCGGGTCGAGCTGGTGGGGATGTCGATGGGCGGCATGATCGCGCAGACGATCGCCGCGCGGCACCCCGCCCGGGTCGGCTCGCTGACCTCGATCTTCTCCACCACGGGCGCGCGCAAGGTGGGCCAGCCCGCCCGGTCGACGCTGGTGCGGATGGCCAAGGGCCCGACGCACACCGTCGAGGAGTCGGTGGAGCGGCACCTGTGGATGCTGCGGCACATCGGCTCGGCGTCGTTCCCGCCGGACGACGACCTGGAGCGCGCGTGGGCCGCCGGGTTGTGGGAGCGCGGCGGTGCCCGGGCGAAGGAGGGACGCCCGCGGCAGATCGGGGCGATCCACGCCAGCGGTGACCGCACCGCCGAACTGCGCCGGATCACCGCGCCCACGCTGGTGATCCACGGCGACACCGACCGGATGGTGCACGTCAGCGGCGGTCGCGCGACGGCGGCGGCGATCCCGGGTGCCCGCTACGTCGAGATCGACGGCATGGGGCACCACATCGCGCCCGGTCTGATCGACCGGCTGGTGGCGATGACCACCGATCACATCGGCACTGCGACGAAGGAGACGGCCTGATGAGCAAGGTGCGCGGCAAGGTCGCGGTGGTCACCGGCGCGGGTTCGGGCATCGGGCGCGAGGTGGCGTTCGAGCTGGCCCGCCGGGGTGCGCGGGTGGCGGTGTCGGACGTCGACGAGGCCGGTCTGGCCGACACGGTGCAGCGGCTGGCGGCGATGGGCGTCGAGGCGCACTCGGCCCGGCTGGACGTCAGCGACCGGGAGGCGGTGGAGGCCTACGCGGCGTCGGTGGCGGCGCACTTCGGCGCGGTGCACCAGGTGTACAACAACGCCGGCATCGCGGCGGGCGGGGCGCTCGCCGACAACGACTGGGAGACCTACGACAAGGTGCTGGGCGTCAACCTGTTCGGGGTGATCCACGGCAGCAAGGCGTTCCTGCCGCACCTGATCGCCTCCGGTGACGGGCACCTGGTCAACGTCTCCAGCCTCAACGGCATCATGGGCCAGTCGCGCATGACCGCCTACTGCGCCAGCAAGTTCGGGGTGCGCGGGTTCACCGAGAGCCTGCGCGCCGAGATGCTCCTGGCCGGGCACCCGGTGCGGGTGACGGTGGTGCATCCCGGCGGGGTGCGCACCAACATCGCCTCGTCGGGGCTGGCGGACGCGCGGCGGCGCGGCGAGGTCACGCCCGAGGAGGAGGCCCGGGTGCGCACCTACAACGAGAAGCTGCTGAAGATGCCGCCGCAGCAGGCCGCCCGGATCATCCTCGACGGCGTCGAGGCGGGCAAGGAGCGGGTGCTGGTCGGCAACGACGCGAAGTTCGTGGACCTGCTGGTCAGACTGGTGCCGCGGCTCTACCCGGCGCTGGCGGCGAGGTTCGAGCGGCGTCGCTTCTCGCGGATGTGAGCTCGCGGCGGATCTCGTCGGCGGTGAGGTCCGCCCACCCGAGCCGTTCGAGGGTCCTTCCGCTGCGGCGGAAGGACTTCCCGGACAGCGTGGACATGACGGTGATGATGGAGCCGACCATCGGCGTGGCCACCTCCGCGCGCTCGGCCAGCGCTTCCAGCGGTACCAGCGTCGAGGCGATGTCCTCGTGCAGGAACCGGTGGTCCAGCGAGGCGGGCGCGAGGATGGTCCGGTAGGGCTCGGCGCTGCGCATCGCCTCCAGCAGGCCCGTGGTCGTGCAGCCGTAGTAGCGGTCCAGGACCTCCGGCATCGGGGTCAGCGCGGCGCCGTAGGCCTCGGCGACGGCGCGGAACTCCCGCTCCACCTCGGTCAGCAGCGCGACCGTCCGGTCCGAGAGCCCGTCGAGGTAGAACAGCAGCTCCTCGCCCCGGTCGATGGTGCCCAGGTTGGCCAGCGCGATCGGGGCGTGCGCGACGGCCCCGAAGTCGGTGAGTCCTCTGTGGACCAGGTTGTCGGCGATCTCGAGCTGCGGGAACCACTCCCGGATCATCGGCGCGCACCGGTCGACCGCGCCGGGGGTGGCCCCGGAGATCAGGTTCCAGCGCTTGGTGCCGAGCACCCGCACCCCGTCGTCGCCGTCGGGCCGCGCGGCGAACAGCGCGTCGGTCTCCACCACGTCGATCCCCGCAGCCCCGGACCTGCTCAGCGCGGCGGCGAATTCCCTCGAGCCGCACAACTTCCCGGAGAACAGCACGACCACGTGGTCGGCGGTCAGGTGCGGCCCCAGCGACTCCGCGATCGCCGGGTAGGCGGTGGTGATCGCGGCGACGACCACCACCCGGCACCGCGCCGCCAGCTCCCCCGGATCGTCGGTGACCTGCTCGACCGGGAACGACCCCCGCAGCTCACCGGAGGTGCGGATCGTCCCGGAGTCCCGAATCCCGCGCACCCGTGCGGGTTCTCGGGTGCACAACCGCACCCGGCGCCCCCGCTCGGACAGGCACGCGGCCACGGCCAGACCTTCGCCACCCGCTCCGATCACGCCGACCTCGCCCATGCCGGTCTCTCCCTTCGCGATCGACCCACGTCCAGGTGGTCGGCCCGAGCCCCACCTCCGGTTCCCGCGATCCGTATGACCCGCCCCACAACGCGGGGTCAGGGCTGCGGCTGCCACCCGAGGCGAGGGCCGAGGTGGGTTGCGATGTCGGTGAGGATCTGGACGTAGTCCTCGTGGTCGAAGGTGAACGGCAGGGCGAAGGCCACCTCGTCGACCTCGCGGAATCCGGCGTGGGCGTGGAGCTGTTCGGCGATCTCCTCGGAGGTGCCGAGCAGATCGCGGGCGAAGAACAGCCGTGCGGGTCCCTGCGGGGTGGTGGTGCGCGGGGTGCGGCGCTCGACGTAGTCGGCGTACTTCGCCCGCTGCTCCGGGGTGGCAGAGTCGGTCGGGATCACCACGAGGCCCTGCGACACCCGCGCCCGCTCGCCGTCGGGATGGTGGGCCCGGAAGGTGCGGACGAGGTCGCGCTGGATCTCGGCGAAGTCCTCGGACTCCTCGGCCTTGACGACGCTGCTGATCAGCAGGTTCATGCGGTGCTCACCCGCCCAGCGCGCCGAGCCGAGGCTGCCGCCGCCGTACCAGAGCCGCGAGCCGAGGCCAGGCGAGTGCGGCTGCACCCGGTCGGAGTACTCCTCGAAGCCCTCCGTCCCGCTCCACCCGGTCACCGGCTCGCCGCGCACGTGCGCGAGCAGCCGCGCCACCCGCTCGTAGCCGAAGTCCTCCTGCTCGGCGCTGTCCGGGTACAGCGCTCCCTTGACCTCGTCGTAGTCGCGGGGCCGCCCCACGCTGAGACCGGGGTTGAGCCGGCCGCCGGAGAGCACGTCGACGGTGGCCAGGTCCTCGGCCAGCCGCAGCGGGTTCTCCCAGCCCAGCGGCGTGACGGCGGTGCCCAGCTGGATGCGCGTGGTGCGCTGCGACGCCGCGGCCAGCACCGCGACCGGCGAGGAGATCCCGAACTGGAGGTGCCGGTGCCGCACCCAGGCGCTGTCGAACCCGAGCCGCTCCCCCAGCTCGATGATCCGCAACGTGCTCTCGTGACCGGCCCCGGGATCCCCCTCGTCGAACAACCCGATGGTGAGGAACCCCAGATGACGCAACGCTTCACCTTCGACAGGCACGTGCCCTCCCTCTCAACAAGCGGTCCACATCCCCAGCTTCCTCCCCCTCGAAGCGCCCCGCTCCACAACCGACCCGACGCCCGAGATCTCGTCGGGTGAGCGGACTGCCGGGTGGGGTGGGTGGTCACCAGGGGACAGTTTTAGTGAGAACTGTCTGGGCAAAACGGACATTGATCATGGGTGATTCGAGGAAAAACTGTCCCCTGGTGACTTCCCCACCGAACGGGAGCAGCGCACGAGGGGTGGAGGTTCTCGGGTGAACCTCCACCCCGCCAGCGGTCCGGTCACGTGTACCAGGTGGGTTCGGGGACCTCGCCGAGCAGCGCGTACCGGCCGACTTCGGTCCGCTTGTAGGCGACCGGGTCGTGCAGGCTGTGGGTGCGCAGGTTGCGCCAGTAGATGTCCAGTCCCACCGAGTTCGACGACGCGCGGGCACCGGTGAGCTCGAAGACGCGGGTGGCGATCTCCAGTCCCACGTCGATGACGCGCTGCTTGGCGGCGGCGATGCGCACGGCGACGTCGCCGCGCTGCCGCTCGGTCAGCGCCTCCCGGTCGGCGTGCAGCACGGCCGAGATCTCCTCCCCCGCCTTGTCCACCAGCGCCTCGGCCGCCCACAGCTTGGCCTGCAGGTCCCCGTAGCCGTCGAGGATGTAGAACTCCTCGCCCGCGGAGTCCTTGTTGTCGCCGCCGTAGGGCCAGGCCCGGGTGTGCCGGGAGGTGTAGGACAGCCCGGCTTCCAGCGCGGCCTGGGCGATGCCGAGGTAGAAGTTGGTGAACACCAGCTGGATGGTGGGCACGTTGAGCGTGTTGTAGGTCAGCGGCTGGAACTCCTTGTTCACGAACCCGGCCGCCGCGGCCCAGGGCACCCGCACGCCGTTGATCTCCACGCTGCCGGACTCGGTGAGGCGCTGGCCGAGGTTGTCCCAGTCGTCGCCGTAGACGATCGCCTCCTGCTGGGAGGGAACGATGGCGAAGACGTGCGTGTCGGTCCCCTCCAGCACCCCTTCCAGCACCGTCAGGTCGGACACCTTGCTGCCGGTGGAGAACGACTTGCGACCCCGGTAGACCAGCGTGTCGCCTTCGTCGGTGATGACCAGGTCGTTGTCGCGCGGGTTGACGGCGCCGCCGAAGAAGAACTCGTTGCCGGTGTAGAGCTGCTCGACCTCGGCGATCTGCTCGGGCGTGCCGACCAGCCGCGCCGCCCAGGCCCACAGGTAGTGGTAGCCGAGCAGCTGGCCGATCGACCCGTCGCCCCGGGCGACCTCGCGGATGACGCGGTAGGCGGTCTGCCAGGTCTCGCCCGCTCCGCCGTGCTCGCGCGGTCCGAGCAGCGTGACCAGGCCGGATTCCTTCAGCAGCCGGACTTCCTCGTGCGGGGTCTCGTTGGCGCGGTCGCGGGCGAGCGCGGTCTCGGCGAGGATGCCGGCGACCTCTCGGGCTCGCTGGATCCAGCCCCGGGTGGTCTCGGGTCGGTCGGTGAAGCGGCGTTGTGCGGTGGCGGTCATGACTTCACTCCTCCTGGTGTCTGGCGCTCAGCGGACGCCGACGGGGTCGCCGGTGCGGTCGAGGTCGGCTTCGAGTTCGCGGACGATCGGCAGGATCTCCTTGCCGAAGTGCTCGACGTCTTCGAGGTAGTGCAGGAATCCGAGCAGCAGCAGGTTCGCGCCGCGCTTCTTGTACTCGATGATGCGGTGGGCGATCTGCTCGGGCGTGCCGATCAGGCCGGTGCGGAATCCATCGTTGTACTGCACGAGATCGGCGAATTCCGAGTCGGCCCACATGCCCTTGCCGTCCGATGTGGAGTTCCCGGCCTGCTGCACGGACTTCCGGAATCCCTCGACGGCGTCCACGTCGGCCTTGTCGACGATCTCGCGGAGCACGTCGCGGGCTTCGGCTTCGGTGTCGCGGGCGATGAGGAAGCCGTTGAGCCCGAACCGCACCGCACGGCCGTTCTCGGCGGCGAAACCGCGGACGTCGGCGACCTGCTCGGAGAAGCCGTCGAAGTCCTTGCCGTTGCTGAAGTACCAGTCCGACACGCACCCGGCGAGCCGGCGGGCGGCGGTGGAGTTGCCGCCCTGGAAGATCTCCGGGTGCGGTCTGCCGGGCACGTCGTGGGGCTGCGGGCGGAGGCTGAAGTCGTGGATCTGGTAGAAGTCGCCGGGGAATTCGAAGTTCGGCTGGGTCCACAACCCGCGCAGCACGCGGATGAACTCCTCGGTCCGGCGGTAGCGCTCGTCGTGCTCCAGCCAGGGTTCGCCGAGGCCGGTGAACTCGTCCTTGAACCAGCCGCTGACGATGTTCACCGCGAACCGGCCCTGCGAGATGATGTCGGCGGTGATGCCGAACTTCGCCAGGATCGCCGGGTGCCACAACCCGGGGTGGGCGGCGACGATGAGCTTGAGCCGTTCGGTGGCGGTGAGCAGGCCGAGGCTGAACGCGGCCGGGTCGTGCTGCTGCGCGGCGCCGTAGCTGGAGGCGTAGCGGACCTGGCTGAGGGCGTACTCGAAGCCGCTGTTCTCGGCGAGCACGGCGAGCTTCTTGTTGTAGTCGTAGCTGAACTCGGTGCGCTGTTCGATGGTGCTGGTGACGAGGCCACCGCTGACGTTGGGCACCCAGTAGGCGAATTTCAGGGGTTCGTTGGCGGTCATGCGATCTGCTCCCATGCGAGCGGAATCGGGCAGGTTGCGTCGACGCACGTGGTGCACGTGCGTTCTCGGAGGTGATTCCCGCGCGAGCGCGCGGTGTTTCAGCGCGTCAGCGACACGACTGCGCGCCGACCCGGGCAAGGTCGACGTGCCGCCGCTCGGTGAGCGCGGGCGCGCCGACGGCGCTGAGCCCGTGGTCGGCGGCGAAGGCGCGGAGCTCGGCTCCGGTGGCCATGCGGGTCTCGTCGGCGGGGCTGACGAGGTGGGCGAACACCGCGGCGGGGGCGTGGCCCGCGGCGGCGAC
This sequence comes from Saccharopolyspora flava, assembly GCF_900116135.1. Taxonomy (GTDB): domain Bacteria; phylum Actinomycetota; class Actinomycetes; order Mycobacteriales; family Pseudonocardiaceae; genus Saccharopolyspora; species Saccharopolyspora flava. The sequence goes on along the minus strand of NZ_FOZX01000009.1, from coordinate 239,167 downwards.
CAGGTGCAGCGCGGCCTGGGCGAGGCCGGGGCGCGGGTGGTCCGGGTCCACGGCCACCGGCACGAGGTGTCCGGGCCGGGTCAGGTCGGCGGGCACCGAGTTCGCGTCGGCGAGGACGCGGGCGGCGCGGGCGCGGTCGGCGGCCGAGATGCCGGTGCTGACCCCGACGGCGGCGTCGACCGTGACGCACACGGTGGCGGCGGTCTCGCGCCGGGCGCGGGGCGACATGGGCGGCAGGGCGAGCTCGTCGCAGCGGGATTCGGGCAGCGCGACGCACAGGAAACCGGAGGAGTGCCGGACCGCGAAGGCGGTGTTGTCGGCGTCGGCTCGGTCGGCGGCGAACACGATCCCGCCCTCGTCCCCGGCGTCGTGCACGACGACGATCTCCCCTGCGGCGAGGGCGGCCGGTGCGGTGGTCTGCTCGTCGATCAGCATGTGGGTTCCTTCGGGTCAGAGGTGCCCGTGCCGCGGCGGCAGGGTGCCGTTGAGGGTGTAGCGGCCGACGTGCTGGATCTTCCAGCGCACCGGGTCGTGCAGGGTGTGGGTGCGGGCGTTGCGCCAGTGCCGGTGCAGGTTGGCCGAGTCGAGGGCCGAGCGGGTGCCGGCGACCTCGAACAGCGCGTTGGTGATCTCGATGGCGGTGGCGTCGGCGAAGGCCTTCGCGGCGGCCACGGCGATCGAGGCGGCCCCGGCGGAGTCGTCGGTGAGGTCGGCGCGCGCCTCGTCGACGGCCGTCCCCGCCTCGCCCAGCAGCGCCTCGGCGGCCCGAAGCCGGATTCCCAGTTCGCCGAAGCGCTGGACGGTCAGCGGGTCCTCGGCGGCGGTGTCCACCCCGGCCTCGCCCCAGGGGCGGCTGCGGGTGCGGACGAACTCGGCGGCCTCGGCCAGCGCTCCGCCCGCGATGCCGACGTCGATCGCGGCGTGCAGCGCCTGCGAGAGCGCGCCGTGCAGCTGCGGCCGCTGGAAGGTCGCGTGGTGCGGCACGACGCGCTCGGCGGGCACCCGGACCTGGTCGAGTTCGACGGTGCCGCTGGCGGTGACGCGCTGCCCCATGCCCGCCCAGTCGTCGATGACGGTGACGCCCTCGGCGTCGCGCGGCACGTAGGCGATCTGCAGGAGGTCGTCGTCGTCCTTGGCCGAGACGGGGATCCAGTGCGCCAGCAGCGCTCCGGTGGCGTAGCCCTTCCTGCCGTGCAGCAGGAAGTCCCCGTCGCCGGTGGCTCGCAGCCGGGTCTGGATGTCCTGCACGGTGCGGCTGCCGGTTTCGGACTGGGCGTTGCCGAAGCGCTTGCCCGCCAGCACTTCCCCGAAGAAGAAGGCCTGCTGCTCGGGTGTCGCGCTCTCGCGCAGCACGTTGACGAAGGCGAAGTGGTTCTGCGGGATCTGCGCGATGCTCGGGTCGGCGGCCGCCAGCAGGCGGAACACCTCCAGCAGCGTGCGGGTGGTGATGTCGGCGCCGCCGTGCTCGGCGGGCACGGTCGCGGCGAGCAGTCCGCTGGCGGAGAGCTCGTCGAGTTCGGCGTGCGGGATCCGCCGCTCGCGGTCGCGGTCGGCGGCCTCGGCCGCGAAGGCCGCGGCCAGGCGGCGGGCGTGGGCGAGCGCTTCGGCGTCGTCGCGCAGCACGGCGGCCACCGGGGTGGGTGTGGTCGTCATCGAGGCTCCTCGGCGGAGTCGGAAAACGGCGCGCAGCAACGCGAAGAAGGAACTAACGCACCGAAAAGGATGAAGCGGGAGGTGATTCGACGATCAGCGGACGCGACACGCCTGCGCGGCCACGCGAACGAGGTCGACGTGGCGGCGCCTGGTCAGCAGATCCGCAGCGAGCACGATCTCATGCCACCAGCACCCCGCACCGGTGTCAACAGCCGGACCGGCGTTCCCACCCTGCGGACAACGACCTTTCCGGCATCGGTGATGAACAGGCCGAACTGTTCAGCCTGAACTTGTCAGTCTGGGCTGATGAGTTTACCGTGGACGGCATGACCGATCCCTCGACGCTGGCGACCTCGGTGCGCGTGCTGTTCGGCCGGTTGCGGCGGCGGCTCACCGAGATCCCCTCCGGCGACCTCACCGCGCCGCAGAGCTCCGCGCTCGCGCGCCTGCTCAAGGACGGTCCGTCCACGGCGAGCGGGCTCGCCGGGGCCGAGCGGATGCGCCCGCAGTCGATGGCGGCCATCGTCGCCGAGCTCGACCGGCGCGGCCTGATCGACCGCAGCCCCGATCCCGACGACGGGCGCCGCCAGGTCATCACCCTCACCGCCACCGGTCGCGAGCACGCCGAAGGCGCCCGCGCCAGCCGCGGCGAGTGGCTGTCGACCGCGTTCGCGGAGCGCTACACCGAGGCCGAGCGCCGCACCCTCGCCGAGGCCCTGGAACTGCTGGACCGCTTGGTGGACCCGTGAGCGCACCGGTCACCTTTGACCGCCGACTGCTGCCGGCGCTGATCTCGGGCGCGGTGCTCAACCCGATCAACTCCTCGATCATCGCGGTCTCGCTGGTGCCGATCGGTGTCGCCTTCGGCGCGCCGCCCTCGGCCACGGCCTGGCTGGTCTCGGCGCTGTACCTGGCCACCGCCGTGGGACAGCCGGTGGCGGGCAGCCTCATCGACCGGCACGGGCCGCGACGGCTGTTCCTCATCGCCGCCTCGCTTGTCGGGATCGCAGGCGTGATGGGCACGTTCGCCCCGAACCTCGGCGTGCTCATCGCGGCGCGGGTGCTGCTGGGCTTCGGCACGTGCGCGGGGTATCCGGCGGCGATCCGGCTGATCAAGGACCAGGACGGGCCGACGGGCGTGCTCACGGTCCTGTCGGTGTCGACGCAGACGATCGCGGTGATCGGGCCGCCCCTGGGCGGACTGCTGATCGGACTCGGCGGCTGGCGGGCGACGCTGGCGATCAACATCCCGCTGGCGGTGGTCGCCTTCGCGCTCGGCTGGTGGCGGCTGCCCAGGACGGCGCGCGCCCCCGGGCCGCGCCCGGGCCTGGACGTCGCGGGGATGCTGCTGTTCGCGGCGACGCTGGTGGCGCTGCTGCTGTTCCTGCTGCACCCGGGGCTGTCGGACTGGTACCTGCCGGTCATCGCCCTGGCGACCGGGGCGGGTTTCGCGGTGCGCGAGCTGCGGGCGCCGAACCCGTTCCTCGACCTGCGCCTGCTGGGCGGCAACCTGCCGCTGCTGATGACCTACGCCCGCGCGCTGCTGGCCTACCTGATCTCCTACGCGTTCCTCTACGGCTACACGCAGTGGATCGAGGACGGTCGCGGACTCTCGCCCGCGCACACCGGGCTCGTCCAGCTGCCGGTGTTCGCCACCGCGATCGCGGTGTCCACCGCGTCGAGCTCGCGGCTGAGCATCCGCGCCAAGCTCCTCGTCGGCGCGGCCACGCAGGTGCTGGCCTGCGGAGTGCTGCTGACCCTCGAACCCTCCAGCCCCATCGCGGTTCTGGTGCTGCTGTCGGTGGTTCTCGGTGTGCCGCAGGGGTTGAACAGCCTCGCGCTGCAGAACTCCGTGTACCACCAGTCGGATTCGGAGCGCGTCGGTTCGGCGGCGGGACTGCTGCGCACCTTCGGCTACCTGGGCGCGATCGTCGCCTCGGCCGCCCAGGGCGCGTTCTACGGCCGCTCCGCCGACACGCCCGGCCTGCACGAGCTGGCGGTGTTCCTGCTGGTGACCGCCGCGCTGTTCCTGGTCCTGGTCGTCGCGGACCGCTCGCTGCGCGACCTGGGCCGAGACCACCCACGAGATGAGGAGAGAGCATGACCGACATCGACCCCCGCAGCACGGCGCTGCTGGTGATGGACTACCAGGCGGGCATCCTCGGGATGCTGCCCGACGAGGCCGCCGACGCGCTGCTGGAACGCGCCGAGCGCACCCTCGACCGGGCGCGCGCCGCGGGAGTCCACATCGGATTCGTGCGGGTCGGTTTCACCGACGCCGACGTCGAGGCGATGCCCGCGACCGCGATGATGGCCGCCTCGCTGACCCCCGAGCGGCGCGCGTTCCTCGACGCCGACGCCCCCACCACCGCGGTGCACCCGCGCGTGGCGCCCCGGCCCGGCGACATCGAGGTCCGCAAGACCCGCGTCGGCGCGTTCTCCACCACCGATCTCGACGCGCGGCTGCGCGAGCGCGGCGTGAACACCCTGCTGCTGGCGGGGATCTCGACCAGCGGAGTGGTGCTGTCGACCGTGCGCGACGCCGCCGACCGGGACTACCGGGTCCGGGTGCTGGCGGACCTGTGCGCCGACCCGGACCCGGAGGTCCACGAGTTCCTGACCGGCCGGATCTACGCCGCGCACGGCCAGACGATCACGACCGCCGATCTGGACTGGTGACTCAGATCTGAGCGACCCCGCCGTCGACGGCCAGGACCGAGCCGTTGACGTAGCTCGCGGCGTCCGAGGCGAGGAACACCGCGGCGGCCGCGATCTCCTCGGGGTCGCCGTGGCGGCCGAGCGGGATCGTCTTCTTCGCCTCCTCGCGGACCTCGGGGGCCACGAGATCCAGCATTCCCGGCGTGGGGACCATGCCGGGTGAGACGACGTTGACCCGGAACTCGCGCTGCCCCGAGCTCAGCGCCCAGCCGCGCGCCAGGTGGTGCACCGCGGCCTTGGTCGCCGCATAGATCTCCAGGCCGGGCTGCGGGTGCGTCGCGGCGGTCGATCCGGTGAGGATGATCGACGCGCCGGGCCGCAGCAGCGGCAGCGCCTTCTGGACGGTGAAGACGGTTCCCTTGACGTTGACGCCGAACAGGGCGTCGAACTGCTCCTCGGTGACCTCGCCGAACGGCACGTCGATACCGATGCCGGCGTTGGCGACCACGACGTCGACGTGCCCAGCTCGCTCGCGGACCGTCTCGTAGAGCGCGTCGAGGTCGGCGGGCTTCGAGGAGTCGCAGACCACGGCGGTCACGTCCTCGCCGAGCTCGGCGATCGCCTCGTCGAGCGCTTCCTTCCGGCGGCCGGTGATGAACACCGTCGCGCCCTCGTCGCGGTAGGCCCGCGCGATCGCCCGCCCGATTCCGGTGCTGCCGCCGGTGACCACGGCGACCTTGTCCTGCAGGACGGCCACGCCGTCCACCTCCTCCAGTTATGGACCATTCCGTCCACAACTCTGCCCGTTCTGGACCGATCGGTCAAGAAGCCGTATTCTCATGCCGTGCCACGACCCCGGGAGTTCGACGAAGCCGGTGTCGTCGCGGCGGTCCGCCAGGAGTTCTGGGACAAGGGCTACGCGGCGACGTCGCTGGACGACCTCATGCGCGCGAGCGGGCTCGGCAAGGGCAGCCTCTACGGCGCGTTCGGCGACAAGCGGGCCCTGTTCCTGCGCGTGCTGCGCGACTACGACGAGGCCAACGACCGGAACCTCCGCGAACGCCTGGCCGCCACCGAGCGGGCAGTGGAGTTCGTCCGCGACTTCGTGCGCGGCCCGAGCTGCGACGCCGCGTCCGCCCGGCGCGGCTGCCTGCTGGCCAACACCACCGCCGAGCTGGCGCTGAGCATGCCCGACGTCGCCGCCGAGGCCCGCCGCAGCTACGAAGCGACCACCCGGGTGCTGACCGAGGCGCTCGAACGCGCCCAGCGCGAAGGCGACGTGGACGCCGAGACCGACGCCGGCGAACTGGCCCGGGCCGTGCTGGCCGCCCAGCTCGGCATCGTCGCGCTCGGCCGCACCGGGATGGGCGTCGACGAGCTCGCCACCGCGGCCGACTGCGCCCTGCGCAGGCTGCTGCCCGCTACCGGCTGAGCAGGCCCATCGTCGTGGTCGCCAGCGCGACCACCAGGATCGTCGAGCAGGTCCCCAGCGCGAACGCGCGCGGGCCCGTGCGCAGCAGCGCCTCCACGCGCACCGTCGTGCCCAGCGCGAACAGCGCGGCCGTGAGCAGCAGGGTGGTGACCGGCCGCGAGGCGTCGACGACGAACTCCGGCAGCACCCCGGAGCTGCGCAGCGCCACGGCCACCAGGAACCCGGCGACGAACAGCGGCATGATCGGCGGCCGCGTCCCCGTGGCGCGGTGCCTGCCGAGCAGGCTCACGCCGGTCACCAACGGCGCGAGCAGCACCACGCGGCTGAGCTTGACCACCACCGCCAGAGCCACCGCCGAGGCGCCCAGCGGCGAAGCCGCGGCCACGACCTGGGCGACCTCCTGCACGCCCGCCCCGGCGATCCGGCCGCCGAGATCCGGCCCGACGCCGGTGGCGGCGAAGGTGATCGGCAGCGCGACCATCGCGACGGTGCCGAACACCGTCACCATCGCCACGCTGGTGGCCACGTCCTCATCCTCGCGGTCGACCACGCCCTCGACCGCCGCCACCGCCGAGGCACCGCAGATCGAGAACCCGGTGGCCACCAGCAGCGACAGCCCGCGCGAGACGCCCAGCAGCCTGCCCAGCCACAGCGTCCCGGCGAAGGTCGCGGCGACCGTGATCAGCACCGCCAGCACCGTCCCCGGTCCCAGGCCGAGCAGCTGGCCGATGCTCAGCTGCAGCCCCAGCAGCACCACGCCCGCGCGCAGCGGCACCCGCGCCACCCACGCCAGACCGGGGCGGACACCGCCGGGCAGCCGCGGGAGGTTGCCGACCACGGCACCCAGCACGACCGCCACCGTCAGCGCGCTCAGCGCCGGGACCTGCGCCGACACCGCCATCGCGACCGCCACGGCCGCCCCGGTGATCGCGATCCCCGGCAGCAGGGCGGTGTCGGTGCTGGTCAGCGTCTTCACGACGATCAGCCTCGCCCAGCGGGCGCTGATCCGGTAGCCGTCACCCGCGCAGGTCGTCATAGCCACGTGGAATGCCCGCTGCCCTGCGGAGGGGTCCAGGACCTATCCTCCGGGCATGACCCCGCCGGATTCGGAATCGCTGCGCCTGCTCGTGCTCGTCGGCGAGCTGGGCAGCATCGGCGCGGCCGCCGCCGAGCTGCGCATCAGCCAGCCCTCGGCCAGCAAGCGGCTCACCCGGCTGGAACGCCAGCTGGGCCTGGACCTGCTGGAACGCACCCGGCAGGGCTGCACCACCACCCCGGCCGGGGAGATGGTGTGCGGCTGGGCGCGGGAGGTCCTCGCCCACGTCGACGGGCTGATGAACGGCGTGCGGGCGCTGCGGGCCCAGCAGGAGTCGAAGCTGCGGGTGGCCGCGAGCATGACCGTCGCCGAGTACCTGGTGCCGCGCTGGATCAGCCGGCTGCGCGAGGCGCTGCCCGAGGTGCACCTCGAACTCGACGTCACCAACTCCGCCGCCGTGACCGAGGCCGTCCGGCACGGCCAGGCCGATCTCGGCTTCATCGAGGCGCCCGACCCGCCCGAAGGTGTGTCGGTGCGCTACCTGACCGGTGACCGCATGATCGTCATCGTCCCGCCCGGTCACCCCTGGTCCCGGCTGCGGCGACCGCTGACGGCAGGCGAGCTGGCCGCGACCCCGCTGATCGTGCGCGAGCAGGGCTCGGGCACCCGGGAGAAGCTCGCCCGCGCGCTCGCCGAGGCCGGTGCGACACCGGTGGCGCCGCTGCTGGAGCTGAGCTCGACCACCGCCGTGCGCAACGCCGTCGTCGCCGGGGCGGGACCGGCGGTGCTCAGCGTCCTGGCCGCGGCCACCGACCTCGCCGAGAACCGGCTGGTGGAGGTGCCGGTCGCCGAGCTGGACCTGCGGCGCCCGCTGCACGCCGTGTGGCGGTCAGGACTGCAGCTCACCGGCCCGGCCGCCGCGCTGCTGGCCACCGCTGTGCGCGTCCCCGATTGACGGCAGCGCGCGAGCCGGTGCGGCGGCCTTGAGCAGCATCTCGTCGAACTCGGCCTCCGGGTCCGAGCCCAGCACGATCGCCCCGCCCGCCCCGATCCGCCAGCGGCCGTCGACCAGCACCATCGTGCGGATGACGATGTTGAGATCGGCCGCGCCCGAGCACCCCAGGTAGCCGATCGCGCCGGAGTACACGCCGCGCGCCCGGTCCTCGATCTCGTCGATGATCTCCAGCGTCCGCCGCTTGGGCGCCCCGGTCATCGACCCGCCCGGGAAGCAGGCCCGCACGCAGTCGATCACGTCGCGCCCGGCGCGCAGCTCGCCGCGCACGGTCGAGACCAGCTGGTGCACCGTCTCGTAGGTCTCCACCGCCATCAGCTCGGGCACGTGCACCGAGCCGACCTCGCAGACCCGGCCGAGGTCGTTGCGCATCAGGTCGACGATCATCAGGTTCTCGGCCCGCGTCTTCGGGTCGGCGGCCAGCTCGCGGCGGATCTCCGCGTCGCGCTCAACGTCCTCGCCGCGCGGGGCCGTGCCCTTGATCGGCTTGGCCTCCACCACCCGGTCCGGGGTGACCTTGAGGAACCGCTCCGGCGAGGAGCAGGCCACCTCGACGCCGTCGGCGCGCAGGAACGCCGAGTACGGGGCGGGGTTGCGGCGCCGCAGCCGCCGGTAGGTCTCCCAGGCGGGCTCGACGGCGGGCAGCTCGGCGGCGTTGGTCAGGCAGATCTCGTAGCTCTCCCCCGCCAGCAGGTGCTCCCGGCAGGTCAGCACCTCACGCACGTAGGTCGCCCGGTCGCGGGCCAGCGCCCGCTCGATCTCCGCGCCCGCGGCGTCGTCCGGTTCGGGCGGCGGCACCAGGCCGGACAGGGCGGCGCGGGTGTCGGCGAGCCAGTCGACCGCCGCCGCGCGGTCCCCCTCGCTCAGCGCCACCAGGTAGGTGCGGTCGCGCAGGTGGTCCACCGCGACGAACCGGTCGGCGAAGATCCACACCGCGTCCGGTGCCGGGGAGCGGTGCCGGTTCGGCGAACCGCACTCGGCCTTGAGCTCGTAGCCGAAGTAGCCCACGTAGCCGCCGGTGAAGTCGAACGGCAGCGGCGGGGCCTCGATCTCCCGGTCGCGCAGCTCGCGCTGCAACCGGTCCAGCACCGGCTCACCGGAACCGACCCGGTGGACCAGGGTTTCGCTCAGCGGACCGGAATCGTCGCCCAGGAACGAGAACCGCGACAGCCCCTCCTCCACCCGGGAGCTGTCCAGCCAGAACGCGCGGGCGGAGTCGGCGTACAGCCGCGCGAACACCGCCTCGGCGTCGACCGCGCCCGCGAGCTCCACCACGTTCGCGCGAAAACGCCGCGCGGCCGGGGACTTCGGCTCGGCGACCGGGTGGTGCCGGTGCGCGCGCCCCGGCGTCAGGTCGCGGAAGTTGGCCAGCAGCCGCTCGCCGTGCTCGGACTCGACCGACTCGGGGTGGAACTGCACGCCCCAGCGCGGCAGGCTCCGGTGCCGCACCGCCATCACCACGCCGTCCTCGGCCCGGGCGGTCACCCGCAGCTCCCCGGGAACCGGTTCGGCCACGCACAGCGAGTGGTAGCGCACGGCGCCGAACTCGGCCGGGATCCCGGCGAACATCGCGTCCCCGTCGTGCCGGACGCGGGTGAGGTGCCCGTGCCGCGCCTCCGGCGCCCGGACCACGCGCGCCCCCTCGCTCACCGCCAGCCCCTGGTGCCCCAGGCACACGCCCAGCACCGGGACGGTGGCACGCCGCAGGATTTCCGCGCCGATGCCGAAGTCGCGGGCGAGCTCGGGCGTGCCGGGACCGGGCGAGAGGACGATGTTGTCGTACTCGTCGAGGTCGAGGTCGCCCCAGGCGGCGTCGTGGGTGACCACGTGCGGCTCGCAGCCGTTGACCCGGGCCAGCAGGTGGAACAGGTTGTAGGTGTAGGAGTCGTGGTTGTCGACCAGCAGCGTGCGCACGACTCCCCGCGCAGCGCTCAGTTGCCCGGGCCCTTCTTGCCCGGTTCGCCCTTGTGCTCCTCGCCCTTGCCCGGCTTGTGCTCGTGGGGCTTCGGCGGCTGCGGGTGCTCGACCGGCGCGGGCGGCGGGGGCGGAGGCGGCGGGGGCGGAGGCGGCGGTGCGCTGGTGGAGGAGTCCAGGACCGAGTCGGACTCGATCAGCGGCTGGCGCACGCCGCGCAGCCCGAGCTGGTGGTGCTCGGTGATGCGGGTGCCGTCGGGCATCACCAGCACGATCCCGACGCGCACGGCGTTGCGGCCGGTGACCGTCGGCGGCTCGACGACCTGGACCTCGGACACGCTCGACCAGAAGGCCTCGTAGCCGTTCCTGCCCTGGGCCTGCAGCCCGGTGCCCAGCCGGGTCCAGGCGTTGGAGGGGTGTTCGGGCAGCAGCGCGTAGTAGTCGGACACGACGCGTTCGAGGTCGGCGGGCGCGGCCGTCTGCTGCTGCGGCTGCTCGTCCCCGGAGGGCAGCAGGAGCACCAGCGCGACCAGCACCACCGCGGTGAGCGCTGCGGCCGCCAGGTAGATCCAGCGGCGCGAGCGCCGCGGCGGCCCGACCGGGACGTTGTCCAGGCGGGTGCCATTGCCGACCGGCGCGGCCGCCTCGACCCGGCTCATCGGCTGGGTGAGGTCGGGTTCGGGCAGCGGGTTCGGCGCACCCGACCCCACGGCCCGCAGCGCCTCGGCGGCCTGCCCCGGGGTGGGCCGCTGCGCGGGATCGACCTGCAGCATCGTGGTCAGCACCGGCGCCAGGACCCCGGCCAGCTGCGGCGGCCGGAACCGCCCGGCGGCGACCTCGTGCAGCAGGGCGATCGAGTTCGTCGACTCCTCACCGAACGGCGGCACGCCCTCCACCGCCGCGTACAGCGTCGCGCCCAGCGAGTACACGTCGGAGGCCGGTGTCGGGGCCTGTCCCTGCGCGACCTCCGGGGCCAGGTAGGCGGGGGTCCCGGCGATGACGCCGGTGCGGGTGACCGACACGTCGTCGGCGGCGTGCGAGATGCCGAAGTCGGTGATCTTCGCGGTGCCGTCGTCGCCGAGCAGGACGTTGCCCGGCTTGATGTCGCGGTGGGTGATGCCGGCGGCGTGCGCGGCCTCCAGCGCGGCCGCGGCCTGCGCGCCCATGCCGGCGACCTTGCCCGGCGTCATCCGCCCCTTCTCCGCCAGCACGTCGGAGAGGCTGCGGGAGGGCAGGTACTCCATGATCAGCGCGGGCAGGCCGTCGTGCTCGACGACGTCGTGCACGGCGATCGCGTTCGGGTGGTGCAGGCGGGCGGCGATGCGGCCCTCGCGCATGGCGCGCTGCCGCGCCTCCTCGGCCACCTGCGGGTTCGCGCCCTCGGCGACGCTGAGCTGCTTGACCGCGACCGGGCGCTGCAGCAGCTCGTCGGCGGCCAGCCACACCACGCCCATGCCGCCGCTGCCCAGCCGCCGCTCCAGCCGATACCGGCCGGCCAGCAGCGCACCCACCTCCGTCACGCAGAACCCTTCCACTCGGCGAACCCCGACCAGGCTAACCCGTACGGATGACCCCGCTGCGCCCCCTGGCCACCCGGGCGCGAGATGACCAGGAGAAACGTCCACTTGCGGAACATCCGGCTCCGCTTCCCCACCCGTCCCGCCGGTGCGAGCTCGACCGTCGGCGCCGCGCTCGCGCTCCCACCCCCGGGACAAGAGCGGAACCCGACTCCCCCGGCCCGTCCGGGCGCGTTCGGCGCGGGCGCTATCGTGCTTGGCGTCGTGGCGTTTTCGCTTCGCCGGCGGTCATGTCGGACGCCGGGGCCCTGGACTCCTCGGAGGGGATGGCCTTGAGCAGCAACGAGATTCCGCGTTGGGCCGATCAGCCCACACCGTCGACGCCCGAAGAGTGGATCGCGAGAGCCCGTGCGGTGGCCCGAGTTCTGGCCGCCGACGCCGTGCAGCGCGACCGCGCCGGGACGCCGCCGACCGCGGAAGTCCGCCTGCTCAAGGAATCCGGACTGGTCACCCTGCTCGGCCCGGCCGAGCACGGCGGCGCCGAGCAGCACTGGACCACCGCCTGCCGCGTGGTCCGCGAGATCTCCGCCGGGGACGGTTCGATCGGCCAGCTGCTCGGCCACCACTACGTGTGGGCGTGGGCGATGCGGCTGGTCGGCACGCCCGAGCAGATCGCCGAGACCGACGAGCTCTACACCACCCGCGCGCACTTCTTCGGCGGCGTGGTCAACCCGCGCGACCGCGACCTGATCGTCACCGACGAGGGCGAAACCCTGCTCTACCGGGGCAAGAAGTCCTTCTCCACCGGCGCCAAGATCGCCGACCTGCTGGTCGTGGAGGGCACGCTGGAGCCCGGCGACCAGAGCGTGTTCGCGGTCGTGCCCGCCCGGCAGGACGCGATCACCTTCGGCGACGACTGGGACAACCTGGGCCAGCGGCTGACCGTGTCCGGCAGCGTGGAGATCACCGACCTGCGCGTCCCGTGGTCGGCCGCCGCCGGGTACGTCGACAAGCGGTTCCGCGCTTCGGCTTTCAGCACGCTGCACGTGCCCGCGCTGCACCTGGTGTTCGCCAACCTCTACCTCGGCATCGCCCAGGCCGCGCTGCGCGCCGGCGTCGCCTACACGCGCGGGCACACGCGCGCCTGGCCCTACGGCGGCGAGGGCAAGAACTCCGGGACCGAGGAGTTCTACGTCCTGGAGGGCTACGGAGACCTCCAGTCGAAGCTGTGGGCCGCGGAGACGCTCACCGACACCGCCGGGGCGAGCCTGGCGCAGCTGCTGCACTCCGATCGCGACGGCGTGACGCGCGAGATGCGGGGCCGCGCAGCGGTTCTCGTCTCGGCGGCGAAGCAGCGCACGATCGACGTCGGGCTGGAGATCGCCAACCGGATCTACGAGCTCACCGGCGCCCGCGCGACCTCCAACGCGGTCGGCCTGGACCTGTACTGGCGCAACCTGCGCACCCACAGCCTGCACGACCCGGTCGCCTACAAGCGCGTGGAGGTCGGCAGGTACGCGCTGCTCGGCGACCTGCCGACCCCGTCGGCCTACACCTGATCTACTCCGGCGCCTCGCCGTCGGTCCAGGTCTTGGGCGTGACGACGTGCAACGCGTTGCGGGCGACGCTGAAGGTCTGCGGCGTGCTGGAGACGACCTCGCCGTCGATGTTGATCGGCTGCGGTTCGTCGGTGACGACCTCGACCCGGCGGGTGCGGAACTGCTCGATCTGGTCGTTGGGCTCGCCGGTCTTGAGCCCCCGCACGACCCCGGCGAGCTGCCGGACGCTGCCCTGCCGGAGCACCGTGATGTCCAGCGCGTCGTCATCGATGCCGGAATCGCTGGCGGCGACCTGCCCGCCGCCGAAGTAGCGCCCGTTGGCGACCGAGATCTGCAGCAGGCTGTCGTAGGTGACGTCCTCGTGGTCCCCGTCGGGGAAGCGCAGCGTCGCGGAGAACGGCCGGTGCTTGAGGAACGCCTTGGCGGTGGCCACCGGGTAGGCCAGCGGGCCGACGAGGCGCTTGAGCCGCGGCGACATGGCCTGCGCGACCTCCGCCCCGATGCCCACCGAGGCGCGGTTGACGTAGTAGTTGTCCCCGCACAGCCCCAGATCGACGTCGACGATGTGGCCGCCGAGGATGGTCCGGCAGGCCCCGTCGAGGTCGTCGGGGATGTGCATGGTGCGCGCGAAGTCGTTCGCGGTGCCCAGCGGCAGCAGCCCGAGCGGCACGTCGCGGTGGGCGAGGCAGTCGACGACCGAGCTGACGCTGCCGTCGCCGCCGCCGACGATGATGAGGTCGTGGCCGCCGGCGGCGGCCGAGTCGACGGTCTCCACGAGCCGCGACGGATCGTTCAGCGGGTACGTGGCTCCCAGCGGGACGCCGAGCTCGCGCAGCCGCTCCAGGGCGTAGGCGTAGGCCTTCCCCCCGCTGCGCGAGTGCACGTTGACCACCAGGGCCGCTTTGGTGACAGGCCGCTCGATGCGAATGGTCCGCCTCCTGCGAAGTTCGAGGACACCGATGGCGTCCTTTCTACCTCCGCGAGGTCACGAATCGCACCTACGGGTGACGCCGCGGGTACGGCGAACCACCCCGGCGGCCCGCACCGGCGAGCACCGGGACTGCGGGACGTCGGACGATCAGGCGCGGACCGCGACGTCGGCGGTGACGACCCCGGTGTTGATCATCGGGCGCTTGGCGCGGCGGCTGCCCCACGGACCGTGCAGGGCGATCATGTCGGACGGGACCGGACAAGTGCGCCCGCCTTCGGCGATCCGGGTCATACCGGCTTCGGGGCGGGGCTGGGCGTGCTTGGACACAGTTCTCACCAGTGACGAGTAGACAAAGGGCAGAAAGGTTTCGGGCAGGAGAGCACGCGCTGCCGCAGATCCAGTATGCGCCATTCGATGTCGATCTTCACATCGGGGTCGTTGAACCCGGAACGATCACGGAGAACCCGGAACGATCACGGGCTCATTCCTCTGTGGACTCTTCCGGGGTGGGGGAAGTTTTCATGAAAACTTCGCCTCCCCCACACCCGAGCACGAGCCGCGAATTCAATTCACTTTCCACTGAACCCACAGGTCACACCATCACGAGGGCCGGTGCCCCTCGCCGGGTCGCGTTCACGGCGGCATGTCATCGTTGCGCCATGACCGCCGGGCAGCAGGCCGAGCCGATCGCACCGCAGTCCCCGCCCTCCCCCGGGCAGCGCTTCCACACCGCGATGGAGGCGGTGACGCGAAGACTCCCCTTCGGGCTCTCCCGCGTCGTCGCGCCCAGCTTCCTGGGCTTCGCGCTGATCAACGGCTCCACCTTCGCCCTCGACCTGCTGCTGCTCACCCTGTTCCGCAGCGCGCTGCACTGGCCCGTGCCGGTGGCCTTCACCGTCGCCTACCTGATCGCCTTCACCGCCAGCTTCCTGCTCAACCGGGCGCTGAACTTCCGCTCGCACGCACCGGTCGGACCGCAGGCCGGGCTTTACTCGGTCGCGGTGGCGATCAACTACCTGGTGTTCATCCTCGGCCTCGGCTCCGGGCTGGCGGCGCTCGGCACGCAGTACCACCTGTCGCGGCTCATCGCGGGGGCGTGCGAGGCGGCCTACATGTACAGCGCGATGCGCTGGGTCATCTTCCGCGACACCGGCGGCCGCGCCGACTGAGGGGGCCGCGTGCGCGGGATGGTCCGGAGGCTGACGTCAGCCGACCACGACTTCGTGCGGAGCACCGCCGCGTGGCCGCGCAGCGCCGCCGACCCCGCACTCCGACGCCTCACCCACCTCGCCGACCACAGCAAGCTGTGGCTCGGGCTGGCCGCGGCGCTGGCCACCCGCCGCGGGCGACCCCGCCGCGCGGCGCTGCGCGGAGCCGGGGCGGTCGCGTTCACCAGCGCCGTCACCAACGGCATCGGGAAACCGCTGCTGCCCCGGCGGCGTCCGGCCGCGAACCTGCTGCCCGAGCACCGCAGACTCGCCGCCCCGCCGACGTCCTCGTCGTTCCCGTCCGGTCACGCGGCCTCGGCCGCCGCCTTCACCGCCGCGGTGTCGATGGAATCGCCCCGGCTCGGCCTGGCGCTGCTGCCGCTGGCCGGGGCCGTGGCGTACTCGCGCGTGCACACCGGCGTGCACTGGCCCACCGACGTGCTCGTCGGCGCCGCGATCGGCACCGGCGTCGCGGTGGCCACCCACCGCTGGTGGCCGGTCCGCCCCGCCGCGCCCGGCCTCGCCCGCCCCAGCGCGCGCACCGCCGCGATCGAGCGCGGCGAAGGCCTCGTGCTGCTGGTCAACCCGGCCTCCGGCGGCGGGGACCCGTCGTGCGAGCTCGCCCGGCTGCTGCCGCGCGCCGATCTCGTGCACCCGATCCCGGGCCGCGATCTGACCGAGCAGCTGCACGCGCACCTCGACGCCACCGGGAACGCGCAGGCCCTCGGGGTCGCCGGAGGGGACGGCAGCGTGGCCGCGGCCGCGGCGGTGGCGGCCACGCGCGGTCTGCCGCTGCTGGTGGTGCCGACCGGCACGCTCAACCACTTCGCCCGCGACCTCGGGATCGTCGACGCCGCCGACTCGCTGCGCGCGCTGAGCAGCGGGTCGGCGGTCGACGTCAATCTGGGCGCGGTGCTGGTGGACGACCTGCCGCAGCGGTGGTTCGTCAACACCGCGAGCCTCGGCGGCTACCCGGACGTGGTGCGGCTGCGCGAGAAGTGGGCGCCGCGCTGGGGGAAGTGGCCGGCCGGAGCGGCGGCGCTGGTGCGAGTGCTGGCCAGCGCGGAGCCGATCCCGGTGCGGATCAACGGTTTTCGGCACCGGATCTGGCTGCTGTTCGTCGGCAGCAACGGGTATCGGCCCAAGGGCCTGGCTCCGACGTGGCGGCCTCGGCTGGACACCGGCGTGCTCGACGTCCGCTACGTCCGCGCGGACCTGCCGTTCTCCCGAGCCCGGTTCGTGGTGGGCGCGCTGACCGGAGCCCTGTTCCACAACCGCGCTTACGTCCAGCAGGAGTGCCGGCGGGTGCGAGTGGAGGTGCTCGGCCCGCCGGTGGCCCTGGCCCGCGACGGCGAGGTGTCGGTCACCGGCCGCGCGTTCACCTTCGCCGCCCGCGACGGAGCGCTCCAGGTCTACCGGCCCGAACGAGACGAACCCCGGGCGACGCCGCGTCCCGCGTTCGGCGTCGCCCGGGGTCCTTCGTGATGCGTCGTCAGGCGCCGATGGTGGCGGTGTCGATGACGAAGCGGTAGCGCACGTCGCTGCCGGTGACGCGCTCGTAGGCCTCGTTGACCTGGTCGGCGGAGATGGTCTCGATCTCCGCGCCGATGCCGTGCTCGGCGCAGAAGTCCAGCATCTCCTGGGTCTCGGCGATGCCGCCGATCATCGACCCGGCCAGCGACTTGTTGCCGGCGATCAGCGAGAACGCGTTGTAGGACAGCGGGGTGCCCGGGGCACCGACGTTGACCATCGCGCCGCCGACCCGCAGCAGGCTCAGGTAGGAGTCGACGGGCAGGTCGGCCGAGACGGTGTTGAGGATCAGGTCGAAACGTCCCGCCAGGGTCTGGAAGGTCGACTCGTCGCTGGTCGCGTAGTAGTCCTTCGCGCCGAGCTTGAGGCCGTCCTCCTGCTTCTTCAGGCTCTGGCTCAGCACCGTCACCTCGGCACCCATCGCCGCGGCGATCTTGACGGCCATGTGGCCGAGACCGCCCAGGCCGACGACGGCGACCTTCTTGCCGGGGCCCGCACCCCACTGGCGCAGCGGCGAGTAGGTGGTGATGCCGGCGCACAGCAGCGGGGCGGCGACGTCGAGGCCGATGCCCTCCGGGATGCCGCAGACGAACGAGTCCTTCACCACGACCTGCTGGCTGTAGCCGCCGTAGGTGTTCTCACCGTCGAAGCCGACGCCGTTGTAGGTCTGGACGTTGCCCTTGACGCAGAACTGCTCGGTGCCGGCCTGGCAGTACTCGCACTCGCCGCAGGAGTCGACCATGCAGCCGACGCCGACGCGGTCGCCGACCTTGTACTTGGTCACCTCGGAGCCCACCGCGGCGACGGTGCCCGCGATCTCGTGGCCCGGGACCATCGGGAAGATCGCGGTGCCCCAGTCCTCGCGGGCCTGGTGGATGTCGCTGTGGCAGATGCCGGCGTAGGCGATGTCGATCAGCACGTCGTTCGGCCGCAGGTCACGTCGCGTGATCGTCGTCTGCTCCAGGGGTGCCCCCGGGGACGGAACGGCGATAGCGTTCGTGATCGTGCTCATGAACCCTCCATGGAACAGCTTGTGCACGAGCCCTCGATGTAAGAGCCTTCTTACATCGAGACGTAAGAGGGGTCTTACATATTCCGAACGAGAGATGTGATCCAGGCCATGACCGGGAAGTACCACCACGGTGACCTGCGCGCCGAGCTCGTGCGGGTCGCGCTGGACCTGATCGCCGAGCGCGGCCCCGACGGCTTCTCCGTCGCCGAGATCGCCCGCCGCGCCAAGGTCAGCCCCGGAGCGCCCTACCGGCACTTCCCGGACCGCGACAGCCTGGTCGCGGCGGTCGCCACCCAGGTCGCCCACCAGCTCGCCGACGAGGTCGAGCAGGCCGCGGGCGAGCACACCGACCCGGTGGAGGGGCTGGCCGCCGCGGCGGGCGCCTACACCGGCTACTTGATCCGCCAGCGCGTCGGCATGGACCTCATCAACACCGAGATCCTCCAGGGACCCCGCTACGCGGACCTGCACGACCAGACCCGCCGCCTCACCGACCAGCTCCTGCTCCGCACCATGCAGGTGGCGGCCCCCGCCGACGCGCTGGAGCTCATGGAACAGCTGTTCACCCAGGCCCACGGCTACGGCACGTTCTGGCTCAACGGGGTGTTCACCAAGCACGGCTACACCCCGGCCCTGGTGGTCAGGAAATCAGCCCAGGCAGCCCGCCTCGCGGTCCAGGGCCACCTCCACACCACCCCCTGACCCGGCGACCCCCCGATCACTCCCCGTGTCCGCGAAAACCGGGGTTTTCGACCGGTCAAAAACCGCAGGTTTCGACCCGACGAATACCGCAGGTTTTGACCGGTCGAATACCGCAGGATTTGACCTCGGGTGGGGTCAGCCGGGGGTGGGTTGGGCGTCGAGGGCCTGGATCTCGCGGACGCTGTCGGCGAGGGTGCGGTTGGCGAGGGAGGCCAGGACGGCGTTCTCGGCTTCGGCCGTGAGCTCGGCGAAGTACTCGCCGGTGCGGGCGGCGACCATGCAGACGTGCTCGCCGTCGGGCGAGCGGGCCCAGAGAGGCTTGTCGCCGACCGCGCAGCGGTAGATGTCGGCGAGGGTGATCTCCTCGGCGGGCCGGCCCAGCCTGGCACCACCGCCGCGACCCTTCGTGCAGATCACGAGACCCTCGTTGTGCAGCGGGACGAGGAGCTTGCGCACCAGGCTCGGGTTGGTGCTGAGCTCCTCGGCGAACTGGGTAGAGCTGCGCACCTCCGAGCCCTCCTCGGCCGCGATGGCCAGCCGCATCATCACCTGAAGCGCCCGGCAGAACCGGATGTCGAGCACGTCTCCCACCTCCGTCCGCAGGTCAGGCCGCAGTCTAGCAACGATCCCAGAATAGCGACTGTCACAGTTGCAGTTGGCTGAATCGAATATGTACGTTTGTCTTGCACACTTCATCTCCGGGACGTCACGCCTGGAACGCAGGACAGGAGACCTTCACTGTGAGCAGTCGCGCTTCGCAGGCACTGGCCCGCCCGTTCACGCTCGGCTCGGCCGAGCTGCCCAACCGCATCGTGATGGCGCCGATGACGCGCACCATGTCCCCGGGCGGCATCCCCGGCGAGGACGTGGCCGCCTACTACGCCCGCCGCGCCGCCGCGGGCACCGGCCTGATCATCACCGAGGGCACCTTCGTCGACCACGCCTCGGCCGGCATGAGCTCGCGCATCCCCCGCTTCCACGGCGAGGAGCAGCTGGCCGGGTGGGCGCGCGTGGTCAAGGACGTGCACGCCGCGGGCGGCAAGATCATGCCGCAGCTGTGGCACGTGGGCATCCAGCGCCCGGCCGGTTCCGGCCCGTTCAAGGACGCCCCGGTCGTCGGCCCGTCCGGCATCGGCATGGACGGCGCGCCGGGAGCCGGTTCGCCGCTGACGCTGAGCGACATCGACGACCTGATCAACGCCTTCGCCGAGGCCGCCTGGGCCGCTGAGCGCATCGGCTTCGACGGCATCGAGCTGCACGGCGCCCACGGCTACCTGATCGACCAGTTCCTGTGGGAGCGCACCAACAAGCGCACCGACGCCTACGGCGGCAACCACGTCGAGCGCACCAAGTTCGCCACCGACATCGTCAAGGCGGTCCGCGAGCGGGTGTCGCCGGACTTCCCGGTGGTGCTGCGGTTCTCGCAGTGGAAGGCGCACAACTACGACGCCAAGCTGGCCACCGACCCCGACGAGCTCGCCGAGATCCTGGCGCCGCTGTCGGACGCCGGTGTCGACGCCTTCCACGCCTCGGGCCGCCGCTACTGG
Organism: Saccharopolyspora flava; assembly: GCF_900116135.1. GTDB lineage: Bacteria > Actinomycetota > Actinomycetes > Mycobacteriales > Pseudonocardiaceae > Saccharopolyspora > Saccharopolyspora flava. The sequence goes on along the minus strand of NZ_FOZX01000009.1, from coordinate 219,456 downwards.
GAGCCGGAGTTCCCGGAGTCCGGTTCGGAGCTCAACATCGCCGGCTGGACCAAGAAGCTCACCGGCAAGCCGGTCATCACCGTCGGTTCGGTCGGCCTGGACGCCCAGTTCGAGCCGGAGACGCTGGGCACCAAGGGCGCCTCGGTGGAGAGCATCGAGCGGCTGCTGGAGCGCTTCGAGCGCGAGGAGTTCGACCTGGTCGCGGTCGGCCGCGCGCTGCTGGCCGACCCGGAGTGGTCGGCCAAGGTCCTCGACGACCGCCAGCACGAGCTCGTCCCGTTCGCCAAGGACGCGCTCAACACCCTCCACTGAGAATCCCGTCCGGTGACGACTCGGGTGCGTGGGGACGCGCAGTTTTCATGAAAACTTCCCTCCCCACGCACCCAACCCGAGATCTCCGCTGAAACCCCACCACCAGAGAACGCGCTGGTAGCAGGGCATCCGAGGTTCATCGGTGGGAAAGTTTCAGTGGAAACCTCCCCGGGTGGGTGGTGGGGGAAGTTTTCATGAAAACTTCCCCCACCACCCACCGAGCCACTCATCCGACGCGGAAGCGACGGACGGCGTCCTCGTCGAGCTCGACACCGAGGCCGGGCCGCGCCGGCACCTCGATCTCACCCGCGGCGTTGACCCGAACCGGGTCGGCGAGCATGAAGTCGCGCCGCTCCGGCGTCCAGCCCGGCGGGTCGAAGGGGTACTCGAAGAACGGGCCACCGCCGACTCCGGCCGCGACGTGCAGGTTGGCCAGCAGCCCGATGCCGTTGGTCCAGCTGTGCGGGGTGAACGCGCGGTGCTTGTGCTGCGCGAGTTCGGCCAGCGTCCGAGCCCGGTGCATCCCCACGGCCAGCACGACGTCCGGCTGGTACACGTCGAGCACGTCGTCGTCCAGACAGGACAGCAGCTCGGTCATCGAGTGCTGCATCTCCCCCGCCGCGATCCGCACGCCCGGGTTGTCGGCGCGCAGTCGCCGGAATCCCGCCGAATCCGCGTACGGCAGCGGCTCCTCGACCCAGAACACGTCCAGTTCGGACAGTCGCCGGACGAGCCGGCGGGTGGCCACCAGGTCGGTGGCGTCAGCGGTGTCGCCCGCCATCCGCCAGGACTGGTTGAGGTCCACCATGATCGCGAACTCCGGCCCCAGCGCGTCGCGCACGGCGGCGACCGCGGCGACCCCGTCCTCGGTGCGGTCGCGGTCGATGCGGATCTTCATCGCCCTGAACCCGGCTTCGCGCACCTGCCAGGCGACCTCGACCCGCTCCTGCGGGGACTTGAGCTCGGCGGTCGAGGCGTAGGCGGGCAGCGACCGGGACGCCCCGCCGAACAGTGTCGCCACCGGCAGTTCCGCGACCTTGCCGACGACGTCCCACAGCGCGGCCTCCAGCGGCCAGAACCGGCCGCCGTGGAAGTTCGCCGTCTCGATCGCCCGCACGTGCCGCACGATGTCGAGCGGGTCCTGCCCGACGAACAGGTGCCGCACGGCGTCGAACCCGTCCATCGTGTCCCCTGATCCGATGCCGGTGACGCCCTCGTCGGTGTGGACGCGGACGATCGTGGCGTCGAAGTGCCCGCGCGGGACGGGGTCCCACGCCGCGTGCAACGGCGGGTCGAGTTCGAGGCGGAGCCGGTCCAGGCTGATGTCAACGATCTTCATGGTGCCGTCGACGGTAGGAACGCCGGGAATTCGGCGGCAAGCGTTCCCGGCGGATCGCAACGCGCGTTGCGCTCACGCCAACTGCTCCGTCTAGGCTCGCCCCATGTCCTCCAGCAGGCCCATCGGGCACGGGTTGCGCCGCGATCTGGCGCTGCTGGACGCGCTGGCCTCCGACGAGGCGCAGCGGGCGGGTGGGCTCGGGGTGGTGCGCCTGGCCCGGATCACCGGCCGCGAGAAGAGCCAGGTCTCCCGCGCGCTGCAGGCGCTGGCCGCCGAAGGCGTCGTCGAGCGGGATCCGGAGACGCTGGGCTACCGGCTCGGCTGGAGGCTGTTCTCGCTGGTCGCGCGCACGGTCGAGGACCGGCTGGTGCGCACCGCCGAACCCGTGCTGCACCGGTTGTCCGCCGAGCTGGAGGAGACCGGGCACCTGTGCGTGCTGCGCGACGAGGCGGTGCTGACCGTGCTGTCGGTGTCCGGGCACTCCTACCGGGTGCACGGCTGGGAGGGGCGCGGCGTTCCCGCGCACTGCACCTCGGCGGGCCGGGTGCTGCTGCTCGACGCGACGCCGGACGACCTGCACATCCGCTTCCCCGCCGAGCTGACCGCGGGTCACGCCCCGAGGGCCCGCACGCTGCCGCAGCTGTGGGCGGAGATCCAGCGGGCCCGCCGCGCCGGCTACGCCGCGGTCAGCGAGGAGTTCGAGGCGGGCCTGTCGGGCGTGTCCGCTCCGGTCCGCGACTTCCGGGGCCGGGTCATCGCCGCCCTCAACATCTCGGCGCCCTCCTCGCGCCTGCCCGATCTGGACCGGGCGGGCCGGGCGACGGCCGCGGCGGCCGCGGCGGTCTCGGCCCAGCTGGGCAATCCGCTTCCCGCGTCCGGCCCGCACCGGATCCCGACTTGAGTCAGGCGGCTTCCAGCAGCGGTGTCGGCCGTTCCCAGGGCGCGGCGACCTCGAGCTGGCGGGCCAGGCGCAGCAGGAGACCTTCGCTGCTCGGCGGGCCGACGAACTGCACGCCCAGCGGCAGGCCGGCGTCGGTGCGGTGCAGCGGGAGGCTGATCGCCGGGCGTCCGGTGAGGTTGGCCAGCTGGGTGTAGGGCACCCAGCGCAAGCTGTTGTCGACGATCTGCTCGACGGTGCCCAGCAGCTTCAGCACCCGCGTGGTGCGGGTCTTGAGCATCGCCTTGACCACCGACCGCAGCGCGGCCGGGGTGTCCAGCGAGCCGACCTCGATCGGCGGTTCGCCCAGGCTGGGTGTCAGCAGCAGGTCGTAGCGGCTGTGGAAGTCGGCCAGAGCGGCGACGTGCTCGCGGCGCCGCTCCTGCGCGTCGTGCAGCGCGATGCCGCCCGTCGCCCGGCCCAGCGCGGCCATGACGAGCGTGTCGAGCTCGAAACCCTCGTCCCCGCAGCCGGTTTCGCGCTTGATCCGCTCGACGTCGGCGGCTTGCCGGACGAACCACATCAGCAGGAAGTCGCGGCCGAGCTGGCGGTCGTCGTGCGGCGGGGCGACCTCCTCGACCTCGTGCCCGAGCTCGGTGAGCAGTTCCGCGGAGCGCTCGACCGCGCGGACGGCCTCGGGGTGCGGCTGCTCGCGCAGCGCGCAGCGGGTGCTGTAGCCGATGCGGAGCTTGCCGGGCGCTTCGTCGAGCTGCTCGAGCAGCGGACGCTCCGGCCGTGCGGTGAGGCACGGGCTCACCGGCTCCGGGCCGACGAGGGCGTCGAACATGGCCGCGGAGTCGCGGACGGTGCGGGAGATGACGCCGTTGGTGGCCATGCCGAGGAACTGCTCGGTCTCCACCGGCCCGGTCGGCATCATCCCGCGCCCGGCCTTGAGGCCGACGAGCCCGTTGCAGGCGGCCGGGATGCGGATCGAACCGCCGCCGTCGCTGGCGGCGGCGACCGGCAGGATTCCCGCCGCCACGGCCGCGGCCGATCCGCCGGAGGAGCCGCCCGGAGTGCGCCGGGTGTCCCACGGGTTGCGGGACGGGCCGAACAGGTCGGGTTCGGTGACGCCCTTGGAGCCGAACTCGGGCGTGTTGGTCTTGCCGAAGATGACGAGCCCGGCGTCGAGCCAGCGCTGCACGACGGTGTCGGTCTTGGTGGCCTTGCGGCCGGCGAGCGCGCGGCAGCCGTCGTTGCTGACCGTTCCGGCGAGGTCCTGGTGCAGGTCCTTGAGCAGGAACGGGACCCCGGCGAACGGCCCGGACAGCTCACCGGCGACGCGCTGGTCGGCGTGGTCGTCGAGCCAGGCCACGATCGCGTTGATCGCGGGGTTGACCGCCTCGGCCCTGGCCCTGGCGGTGGCCAGCAGTTCGCTGGGGGTCACCTGCCCGGACGCGACCAGTTCGGCCAGTCCCAGTCCGTCGTGCCGCAGGTATTCCTCGACGTCCACCCGTCCTCCTCTGCCGCCGTCAGCCGAGCGCGTCGCAGCCGAGCTCCAGGCTCTGCCGGAACAGCGCGTGCTGCACCTCCGGAATCGCGCCCAGCATCTCCTCCTCGATCGCCGAGATCAACGGGTCGCAGCGTTCCAGCAGCTCACGCCCGGCGGGGGTGAGCGCCATCTGCAGCACGCGGCGGTTGTTGGGGTCCCGGCGGCGTTCGAGGTGCCCGTTGCGCTCCAGCGCCCGGACCATCTCGTTCATGGTCTGCGGCGTGACGAACGAGCGGCGCGCCAGCTGCGCCGACGACAGCCCGTCGCGCAGCCGCAGCACGGTCAGCGCGGTGAACTGCGGCGTGGTCAGCCCCAGCGGGCGCAGCGCTTCGTCCATCCTGGCCCGGATGGCCAGTTCGAGGCGTTTGACCAGGTACAGCGTCATCGGCTGAGGTTCATCAGCGGTCACCGCCCCATCATCGCGCACCTCAGTCCCGGTACGCCGAAAGCCCCGGCTTGTAGGTCTTGTCGTCGAGGAACTGCGACATGCCCTTCTGGCGGCCGTTGGTGTGGTCGAGGAACTGGGACTGCTCGAACTTGGCGTAGAGGTAGTCCTCGGCCTGCTCCCACGGCATGTCGCGGGCGACCTTGTAGCCGACCTTGGCGGCCCGCAGCACGACCGGGTTGGTGGCGGCGAGCTTGGCGGCGAGCTCGCGGGTGCGCTCGCGCAGCCGCTCGGCCGGGACCGCCTCGTTGACCAGCCGCATCTCGGAGGCCTGGCGTCCGTCGAAGAGCTCCCCGGTCATGATGTAGTACAGCGCGTCGCGCTGCGGCACGGTCGCGGCCAGCGCGCGGGTGACCACGCCGCCCGGCGGGATGCCCCAGTTGATCTCGGACAGGCCGAACCGCGCGTTCTCGTCGGCGATCGCCAGGTCGCAGGCCACCAGCGGGGTGAAGGCGCCGCCGAAGCACCAGCCGTTGACCATCGCGATGGTGGGCTTGGACCAGTTGGCCAGCCGCTTCCACTGCCACTCCGCGCTCGCCCGGCGCACCCGGATCTGCACCGACGGGTCGTCCGCCTCGTCGACCTCGCGGAAGTACTCCTTGAGGTCCATGCCGGCCGACCAGGCCTCGCCCGCGCCGGTGAGCACCAGCACGCGGCAGCGCGGGTCGGCTTCCAGGGCGTCGAGGGTGGCCACCATCTCGTCGTTGAGCGCCGGGTTCATCGCGTTGCGCTTCTCCGGGCGGTTGAGCGTCACCCAGGCGATGCCGTCCTCGAAGTCGACGAGAACGGTGTTGCCCCAGGGCTTCTCGGAAGTGGACATGGTGTACCTCTCCGCCGGAACCTCATAATCAGGAAACCTGATTGTTTCGGGACCGATCGTGGGCGCCGCTCCCCACGATGAGCAAGTTCTTGTGACCCTGGCCACCCAAGAACGATCGCGGTCCCTGATGGTTCAGGCGCGGTGTCCGGTCGCCTCCACCGCGACCTCCACGCGCGAGCGCACGCCCAGCTTGGCGAGCACGTGCGAGACGTGGACCTCGATGGTGCGGCGCGAGGCGAACAGCTCGGCGGCGATCTCCGGGTTGGACTTGCCGTCACCGACCAGCAGCGCCACCTCGCGCTCGGTGCGGGTCAACGCCTCCCAGCCGGTGGTGGCGCGCAGCCGCTTGGTGCGCGGCGTCCGGATGCCGTAGGGCAGCATCCGCGCGGCGGCGCGCTTGAGGTCCCAGCGGGCGCCGAGCTGGGTGAAGATCTCCGCCGCCTGCACGTAGGCCTTGCGGGCCGCCGGGATCTCGCCGCGCTCGGCCAGGACCGCCGCCAGGTCCTCCAGCGCGCGGGCCCGCTTGGGCGGCTGCTTGGTCTTGTCGTAGTGCGCGATGGCCGCGCGCAGCGTGATCGGGTCGCCTTCGAGCAGGCCCCGGCAGTGCTGGGCGGCGGCGAGCAGGTTCGGGGCCGCGCCCACCGTCGCGCCCTGCCCGCAGGAGTTGGTGGCCCGCGTGGCGGTCTCGACGTCGCCGGTCTGCAGCGCGTAGCGGACCAGCATCGGCAGCCACACGTAGTTGCTGCCGAAGCGCTCGCTGGCGTCGAGGGCCGCGACCAGGATCGCCTTCGCGCGTTCCAGGTCGCCGTCGATCTCGGCGCCGAGCACCCCGGCCACCATCAGGAAACCGGAGTTCTCCTGGGAATCCGGCGTCGCCTCGCCCGCGACCGCGAGCTGCTGGTCGAACAGCTCCCGCTCGCCGCGGTACCCGGCGAGCATCGCGCGCAGCCCGTGCAGCCAGCGCAGCTGGTGCGGGGTCATCTCGTCGCTGAGCTCGCTCGCGGCCTGCAGCTCGGCGTCGGCGTCGTCCCAGCGCCCGACGGTGAAGTAGTGGTTGCCCGCCGACAGCCGCACCACGGCCAGCCGGGACGGGGTCGCGCTGGTCTCGGCGATGGCCAGCATCTCGTAGAGCACGGTCTCGGCCTCGGCGGCGTGGCCGAAGGCGAACAGCAGCATCATCCGGTTGCTGAGCACCTGCAGCCGCAGGTCGACGTTCTCCAGCTCGTCGCCGAGCGCCGCCCCGGCCTCCTGGTAGCAGACCAGCGCTTCGGCGAGATCGCTGTTGCGGGCCCGCGCCGTCCCCCGGACGTGCAGCGCGAGCCCGAGGGCGTGGGCGTCGCCGGACTCGCGAGCCTCGGCCAGCGCCCGGTCGACGGTGCGCTCGGAGTCGGCGAAGCGCCCGGACATCAGCTGCGCCTGCGCGAGGGTGCCGCGCATCCGCGCCAGCCAGCGCAGCTCGGCGCCGGTGGTGGATTCGGCTTCGGCGATGACGGCGGCGGCCTCGTCGGCCCGCCGGCGCACGGCCAGCGACCACACGAGGTACCAGGTCAGCTCGGCGGCCCGGGAGCTGTCGGCGACCTCGGCGAGGGCGCGTTCGCTGAGCTCGTGGGCCTGCTCGGGCCGGTCGAGCTGCACCAGCGACAGGGCGCGGGCGGCCAGCAGCACGTCGCGGTGCTCCTCCTGGGACGGCATCGGGACGAGCGCGGCTTCGAGCAGGTCGGCGGCGCAGGCGGGCGCGCGGTGGGCCAGGGCGTGCCCGTGCTGCACGAGCCATTCCAGGCTCCAGCCGTCGAGTTCGCCGTCGCCGATGGCGATCGAGGCGAGCAGTTGGTCCCCGACGCGCTCGACGGAGGCACCGGACTCGTGCAGGACGTGCGCGGCCTGCACGTGCAGGGCCAGCCGGAGGGAGGTGGGCGTGGTCTCGTAGAGGGCGTGGCGCACGACCGGGTGCTGGAAGGCCAGGTGCAGTCCGGATTCGACGAGCACGCCGGTGTCCATCGCCTCCTCGACGTACCCGACGAGGTCGGAGACGGGGCGTTCCGAGAGCGTGGACAGCTCGGTCATCGCGAAGACCGGGCCGAGCAGCGCGGCCATCCGCAGCAGCCCGAGGGTCTGCGGGTCGAAGAACCCGAGCCGCCCGATCACGGCCTCGGCCAGCGAACGCGGCATCGCGTCGTCCCGGCCGGCGAGCTCGGCCCGGCCGTCGTCGACGGCGATCGCACCCTCCCGGGTCAGGGACAGCACGATTTCCCTGGCGTAGCGCGGGTTTCCGGCCGCCCCGGCGAGCGTCCGGCGCAGCCGGGGGCCGATCCGGGCGGCGTGGGTGAGCGTGCTCGCCAGACCGGCCACGGCGGTCTCGGCCAGCGGCGGGAGCACGATCCGGCGCGCCTGCGCGCGCACCTCGCTGTGCCCGCGGGCGGGCCGGGCGGCCGAGATCAGCAGCAGCGGCAGCTCGTCGGTGAGTCCCACGAGGTGCTGCCACACCTGCAGGCTCGCGTCGTCGGCCCACTGCACGTCGTCGGCGACGAGCACGACGGGCGCGTTCGCGCACCACCCGGCGACGAGGTCGGCGATCTCGCCGGTCGGGATGCCCTCGGCCGCGGAGATCCGCTCGTGCAGCTCCCGCAGCTCCGGTTCCTCGGACTTGGGCCCGATGCCGAGGCAGTCGAGCACGAACCGCAGCGGGAACTGCCTGCTGAGCCGGTCGGCGGTGGCGTGGCGCACGGCGCAGCCCTGCACCGCCGCGTCGGCGACGAGCTGGTTGAGCAGCGCGGTCTTGCCGATGCCGGGCTCGCCCTCGATCCACACGGCACCGCCGGTGCCGCCGGCCACCGACGCGACCAGCCCCCGCAGCTCGTCGAGCTCGGCCTTGCGGCCGAAGACCACCGGTTCCGACGTCATCACGCCGCGAGCCTAGCCGCTGTGAGCCCGCCCAGACCCCTCGAGTGATCAACTACGAACCAGATTGGGGGCTAGCCCTACCCCACCCCGCTCACCGCCCGGTGATGCCCAGGCGACGCGAGAGATCGGAGACGAAGATCCCGTCGGGATCGACGGAGTCCCGGGTCTTGCGCCACTCGTCGAGCCTCGGGTACATCCGGCGGATCATCTCCGGGGTCGTGCGCGAGTCCTTGGCGAAGTAGAGCCTGCCACCGGCCGCCAGCACCCTCTCGTCGAGCCGCCTGCAGAACTCGCCCAGCCCCTTCTTCATCGGGAAGTCCAGGCTGAGCATGAGCCCGGGGTGCGGCCACGACAGCGGCGCCGGGCTCCCCTCCCCCATGCGCTTGAAGACGTTGAGGAACGACCTGTGCCCGGAACGGGCGATGGTGCGGACCAGGTCGGCCATCTCCTGCTCGGCGCCGTAGGGGACCGAGAACTGGTACTGCAGGAACCCGGCGGAACCGTAGGCCCGGTTTTACTCGCCGAGCACGTCCAGCGGATGCAGGAACTGGGAGATGTTGGCGATCTTGCCGCGCGCGTGCTTGGGGAACATGCGGTGGGCGACCTCGCCCGCCACCCGTGAGGTGAGCGGGTTGAACACGCCGTTCGGGAACACGTCCGGCAGGGTCGCCAGCTGCGGGGCGTCCAGGCGCAGCGGGTCACGGCGGAGCTTCGCGGGCAGGTCCTCCAGGCGGGCCAGCGAGCCGCGGGAGAACGTGGCGCGGCCGAGGTGCGGGCCGGTGGAGATCGTGTCGGGCACGGCCGCGGAGTACTCGTACGCCTCGTCAGAACCGTTGGTGAGCAGTTCCATCGTCTCGTCGAGATCGCGGGTGCGGTCGTAGTCGGCGAGGAAGTAGGCGGTCTCGGTGCGCTTCATCCGGATCCGGACACGCACGATGACACCGGTCAGCCCGATGCCACCGACGGTCGCCCAGAACAAAGCCGAGTCACGGCCGTCCGGGGTGAGCGTGCGGACCTGGCCGTCGGCGGTGACCAGGTCCAGCGACAGCACGTGGTTGCCGAAACTCCCCGCGCTGTGGTGGTTCTTGCCGTGGATGTCGTTGGCGACGGCTCCGCCGACCGTCACCTGCCGGGTGCCGGGCAGCACCGGCACCCACAGACCGTGGGGCAGCGCGCGGCGCATCAGGTCGTCCAGGCTCACCCCGGCGTCGACGTCGACCACCGCTTCGTCCGGGTCGACGCGGTGCACGCGGTTCAGCCCGGTCATGTCCAGGACGAGACCGCCGGCGTTCTGCGCCGGGTCTCCGTAGGAGCGGCCGAGTCCGCGCGCGACAACGCCGCGCGGGCCCGCCCGGCGCACGGCCTGGACGACGGTCTCGACGTCCCCGGCGGGCAGCACGTCGGCGACCGTTCCCGCCGCCCTTCCCCATCCGCTCAACTCGCGCCGGTGCACGGCGCCGGAGTTCGTTGCGCTCGTCATCCCGCCAAGCTAGCGACGATGGCGGGTTTCGCGGGGGCAGAACGCTCGAACACCGCCCTGACCAGGTGCCGACACGCCGCCCGCGTGTCGGCACCCGACTTCCGGTCAGGAGGTGTGGTGGACCTCCTGGAGGCCGTAGACCGGGGTGGGGATTCCCTCGGCTCGGGCCTTGAGCTGCAGGGCCAGGTAGAGCGAGTAGTGGCGGGACTGGTGGAGGTTGCCGCCGTGGAACCACAGCGCCTGCTGCTGGGTGGGTTTCCACATGTTGCGCTCCTCGCCCTCCCACGGGCCGGGGTCCTTGGTGGTGTCCGAGCCCAGGCCCCAGACCTTGCCGACCTTGTCGGCGACCTCCTGGCCGACGATGTCGGCCGCCAGGCCGTTCATCGACCGGAAACCCGTGGCGTAGACGACGAGATCGGCCTCCAGCCGGGTGCCGTCGGCCAGCACCACCTCGGTCTCGGTGAGCTCGGCGACGTCGCCGTGGGCCAGCTTGACGCTGCCGTCGGCGATGAGCTCGCAGGCCCCGACGTCGATGTAGTAGCCCGAGCCGCGGCGCAGGTACTTCATGAACAGGCCCGAGTCGTCGTCACCGAAGTCCAGCTGGAAACCGGCCCGCTCCAGCCGGGCGTAGAACTCGGCGTCCTGCTCGCGGATCACGTCGAACGCGGGCTTCTGGAACTCGTTGAGGATCCGGTACGGGATGGAGGCGAAGGTCAGGTCCGCGGTGCGGGTGTCGATGCCCGCGGCCACCGCCTCCTCCGAGTACAGCGGGCCGAGGCTGTGCTTCATCAACGAGTCCGACCGCACCACGTGCGTGGAGGAGCGCTGCACCATCGTGACGTCGGCCCCGGCCTCCCACAGCGCGCCGCAGATGTCGTGGGCGGAGTTGTTCGAGCCGATCACCACCGCCTTCTTGCCCCGGTAGGCGTCCGGCCCGGGGTGCGCCGAGGAGTGGTGCTGGTCGCCGCGGAAGCGGTCCTGACCCGGGAAGACGGGCACGTTCGGCTTGCCGGACACGCCCAGGGCCATCACCAGCTGGCGCGGCCGGAGGGTGACCTGCTCGCCGTCGCGGTCCACGACCAGCTCCCACTGGCCGTTGTCCTCGTCGTACTTCGCGCTCAGCGCGGTGGTGGAGCCCCAGTAGTTGAGCTCCATGACCTTGGTGTACATCTCCAGCCAGTCGCCGATCTTGTCCTTCGGCGCGAAAACCGGCCAGTTCTCCGGGAAATCGATGTAGGGCAGGTGGTCGTACCAGACCGGGTCGTGCAGCGCGAGCGACTTGTAGCGCCTGCGCCACGAGTCGCCGGGCCGCTCGTTGCGCTCGACGATGATCGTGGGCACGCCCAGCTGGCGCAGCCGCGCGCCGAGCGCGATGCCGCCCTGCCCGCCGCCGACGATGACGACCTCCGGCTGCCGGGTGTAGCCGAGTTCGGCGAGCTCGGCCTCCCGCCCCTCGCGCCAAGTGACCCGGTCCGGGTTGGCGCCGTGCTCGGCGCCCCGCGGCCTGCGGTGGTTCTTCGGCTCCTCGTGACCCTTGAGCTCGTCCAGGGTGGTCAGGAACGTCCAGGCCTTGCCGTCGACCAGGCGCAGGTGGCCGGTGCCGCGCCCGACGGCGGTCTCGAAGGAGAACCACGCCTCGGTGACCCCGCCGGACTCGGTCGGTTCGCCGAGGACGGTGAACCCGGTCGGTTCCGCGTGCTCCAGCGTCGCCGAGAGCATCGCGGCGATGTCCGCCCGCCCCTCGCAGGTCTTGATGTTCCAGGTGAGCGCGATCAGGTCGCGCCAGTAGCAGTCCTCGCCGAACAGCGACACCACGCGATCGACGTCGCGGGCCGCGATGGCTTCGGAGAACTCGGTGATCCACTGCTCGACCCGGGCTCGGGTCGCGTTGTGCTCGACGGTCTGGCTCACGCCGACTACCTCCCGCGCGGGCGTCGTTGCCCCTTGAGTGGTCGCGATCACATGACATCAGTCATGGAGCCACACCGGCTCCGGTCGCGCACGGGTTGCAGGGGGTTGCAGTCAGCCGCGCACCGACGGGGCGGTGGAGTGCGGCAGCAGCGCGGCCGGGTCGTCGGGCCGCAGCACCTCGACCTCGACGGAGTCGCTGAACCGGTAGGGACGCCTGCTCAGCAGACCGCCGAGGGTCCGGCGCAACCGCGACATCTCGGCCCGCACGGTGACGGTGCGCCGCTCGTCGCCGAACACCTCGGCGGCCAGCCGCGCGGCCGTGCACCCGGCGGGGTGGGCGGTGAGCAGGAACAGCAGTTCCGCGTGGCGGGGGCTCAGCGGGTGGCTCCAGCCACCGGCGGCCGCGTCCACCTCGACGCGGGGCTGGGATTCGCGCAGGTCGAGGCGCACGCGGGTGCGCTCGGTCAGCGTCGCGCCCGGGTCGTCGTCGAGCAGCCGCACCAGCCACCCGCCCGGGACGGGTTCGACCGCGCAGTCGCCGAGAGCGGGCAGCCACGCCCGCCCGGCGTCGCAGCGGGCGGGCAGCGCGACGTGGTCGACCGGACCGAGACCGGTGGAGGCCGCGACCCACCCGTGCGGATCGGTGACCACCGCGCGGCCGGAGACCCGCGACAGCAGCGGAACGGCACTGCCGCGCAGTCCTTCGAGGGAGGTGAGATGGCTGGTCCGCAGCTGGGCCTCGGCCAGCTGCGCGACCGTCTGCACCAGGGCCAGCGTGGTGGGGCTGACGGTGGACGCGGGCCCCGACAGGTCGACCGCGCCGAGCAGCCGTCCGGTGCGCGGATCGTGCAGGGGCGCGCTGGCGCAGGTCCAGGCGTGGTGGGTGCGCACGTAGTGCTCGGCGGAGTAAACCTGCATCGGCAGGCCGGTGACCAGGGCGGTTCCGATCGCGTTGGTGCCCACGACGTCCTCGCCCCAGCTCATGCCCTCGACAAAGCCGAGCGAGTCGGCGTTGCGGCGCACCGCCGCGCTGCCGTCGCGCCACAGCACGTGCCCGTCGGCGTCGGTGATCACCATGATGTTCGCGGTCTGCTCCGCGACCCCGCCGAGCCTGCTGCGCAGCAGCGGCAGCACCTCGGCCAGCGGCGACTGCCGCCGCCGCTCGGCCAGCTCGTCGGCGGGCAGCTGCCGGGGCGCGCGTCCCCGCTCGGGGTCGATGCCCCGCGACCGCATCCGCCCCCACGACGCCCCGATCACCGCCCGAGGCCGAGCGGGCAGCGCCTCTCCGGCCACGGCCGCGTCGTGCACCCGAGCCAGCAACCGCGCGTACCGCTGGGGGTCCTCCCCCACCGGCAACGCCGCCTCCAAACTCTCCTCACGCACGCCCCAAGTGTGACCCACACCGCAACCTCAGCCAACCACGGCGACCGCACCACCCCTCACGTCGAAAACCCCGGTTTTCGCCGGGTCGAATACCGCAGTTTAGGCGCGACTTACTACGGATACGTTTCGCAAGGGAACGCGACCAAGACGACCCAAGCTTTGGTAAACGCGCCCCACTACGGATACGTTTCGAAAGGCAGGGGAAATTTCTTCTGAAATTGGCGGACTCCACAACGCAAGAAAAGCACAGAACGAAGCCAATTTCAGGAGAAATTGCCCCTCCGTGCCCACCCAGAGCACCCCGCGAAGCGCTCCCAAGGCGATCCCGTGGGGGTCGGGACAGTTTTCATGAAAACTGTCACTCCACTCACACGACGGAACCCCAAAACCCCAGCTCAACCACCTCGAGAGCCCTGGAGTCCTCCCCACAGAGACCCCCGTGGGGCGGTGACAGTTTTCATGAAAACTGTCACCGCCCCCACGGGGTTCTTCAGGAGCGCTTCGCGGGGTCGAGCTGCTTGCGTACGGAGTGCCAATTTCTCCAGAAATTGGCTTCGTTTCCTGGTTTTCTTGCGTTGTGCGATCTGCCAATTTCAGAAGAAATTGTCACGGCCTTTCGAAACGTATCCGTAGTGGGGCGCGTCCACTAAAGCTTGGGTCGTCTTGGTCGCGTTCCCTTTCGAAACGTATCCGTAGTGGGGCGCGCCTAAACTGCGGTTTTTGACCCGGGGGTGGGTTTCAGGTGGTGGGGGTGGGCCAGTCGATGTGGTGGTCGTAGGCCCAGCCGCGGCCCATCGGGGGTTTGCGCTGCCAGGCGAAGGCTCGTTTGGCCTTGTTGCGGAGGTCCCGGAAGCGGCGGGCCATGGGGTGGTGGGCTCGGCTGGTGCCCATGCGGCCCATCGCGACGACCGCTTCGACCCGTTCTCTGCGGAGGCGTTCGAAGGCGGCGAACGCCGCTGCGGGGCTGGTGTGGTCGCGGAGGCAGCGGGCGAGCTGGACCCCGTCCTCGACGGCCATCGCCGCGCCCTGCTCGGAGGCGGGCGGGGCGACGTGCAGGGCGTCGCCGATGATGATCGCCCGGTCGGTGCACCAGCGCGGCACGTGCGGCAGGGCGTGGTCGTCGAAGGACAGGATGCGCTCGGAGTTGCCGACCACCGTCGGGGCGATCGTGCCGTCGCCGGCGAACAGCTCGGTCATCTCGGCGCGCAGGGCGTCGACGTCCTGCGGCTCGTCGCGGCGACGCGGGACCGGGGCGCGCAGGCTGGTGAACCAGAAGCAGCCGCCGGAGTGCGAATCGCGGGTGGCGGCGAAGAAGCCCTTCGCCCCCAGGTAGGAGCGCAGCACCTCCGGGGGCGGCGGTTCGCAGCCCGGCTCGGCCGCGTAGCCGTAGATCGTGCGGGTGCCCAGGCGCTGCGGCTCCGGCCCGTCGGGGTTGATCCGGCCGCGCACCAGCGAGTTCGCTCCGTCGGCGCCGACGAGGACGTCGCCTTCGACGCGGCTGCCGTCGGCCAGCGTGACCGCCGCCGCGGCCGGGTCGGCGTCGACGACGCGGCAGCCGTTCCGGAACTCGGCGCCGCGCTCGACGGCCTGCTCGCGCAGGACCTCCGAGAGCACCGGCCAGTGCATGACCCGCGGCAGCCCGCGCTCGGAGCTCGGGTCGGCGCCCAGCGAGTACCCGATCCGGCTGCCGTCGGGGCGGACGCGCTCGGTGCGCACCAGCGGGAACGAGCGGGCGATGACCGGCTGGTGGGCGTCCACGGCGCGCAGCGCGTCCATCCCGTTGGGGTTCAACCGGACCACGGCGCCCTCACCGTGGTCGGCCGGGCGCGATTCCACCACGGTCACCGCGATCCCGGCGCTGCGCAGGGCCAGCGCCAGCGCCGTTCCCGCGATCCCTCCCCCGCTGACGACGACGTGCTCCACAGCATCCCCCAGGACACTCGACCGATTCACAACCCTCCCGGCACCCTAGCCCGCCGCAGCCGCCGATCTCCCTAGAAAACCCGCACCCGCCCGAAACACCCCAACACCCACCCGATGCCGGATTCGACCCCGAACGTCCCCGCAGTCACCCCGATTTCCATGGAAATCGGGTCACGTCGGTGCGCGGGAGACGTTCGGGGTCGATGCGTCAGGTCAGGAGGGACTGGGCGATGGCGTTCTTCTGGATCTCGGAGGAGCCCGTGAGCACCCGGAACATCCGCAGGCGGCGGAACAGCGACTCGACCTCCGAGCCGCGGACCATGCCGGCCTTGCCGTGGAGCTGCATGGCCTCGTCGGCGATGCGGAAGGCGTTCTCGGCGACGAACAGCTTGCACATGAACGCCTCCGTCGCCGGCCGCCGACCGGCGTCGAGGTCGGCGAGCGCGTCGTAGGTCATGGCGCGCGCCGCGTAGTGGGCGGTGGCCATGTCGGCGAGCTTGTGCTGCACGCTCTGCAGCCCGGCCATCGGCCCGCCCGCGACCTCCCGGCCCAGCACGTGCGCCCGCGTCAGGGCGATCAGCCTGCGGGTGCTGCCGAGCACCGTCGGGCAGTGCAGCAACCGGTTGGTGGTGACCCGGCCGAGCCCGATCCGCAGGCCCTGCCCGACCTCGCCGAGCAGCTGCTCGGGCCCGACGTAGCAGTCGTCGAGGACGATGTCGGCCTCGATGTGCTGGCCGGACAGCGGCACCTCGCCGGGCAGCACCGAGCAGCCGGGCGAGTCGAGGTCGACCAGGAACGCCGAGTAGCTCTCCCGCTCCCCGGCCATCCGCGCCACCAGCACCGAGAAGTCGGCGAACGGCCCGGCGGAGCTGAACACCTTGTGCCCGCTGATCCGCCACCCCTCGCCGTCGGGCGTGGCGGTGGTGCGCATGGCGCGCACGTGCGAGCCCGCGTCCGGTTCGGTCAGCGAGAAGCAGCAGGCGCGGTCGCCCTCGACGACCGGCCGCAGGTACCGCTCGACCTGCTGCGGGGTGGCGTGGCCGAAGATCGCCCCGGCGCGCAGCGGCCCGCCCATGTCGCCGAGCACGCTGTGCCCGAGCACCCGGCCCGAGGCGGCGACCTCCTCCTTGAGCACCGCGAGGCGGGTGGCGCTCAGGCCGCGCCCGCCGTGCTCGGGCGGCAGGTGGATGCCGTAGAAGCCGAGCTGCCGGGCGCGCTTCCACACCGGCTGCAGGATCTCGCGGCCGTACGCCGATTCGTGGTCGAGCCCGTGGTGCCGCTCGTAGTCGGCGAGTTCGCCGTGCAGGTAGTCCCGCAGCGCGACGACCAGGTCGGCGAGTTCGGGATCGTGGTCGTAGGTGGGTTCGAGTGCGAAGCTCACGCCGTCCCCTCCCCCGCCAGTTCGCCTGAGACGCGGGCGGTTTCGCGGAAGATCCCGCGCGCCATCAGCGATTCCTCGGATTCGGCGCGCGCCCGGTAGACCTCGGCCCGGACCCGGTGCAGCGCGGGGTCGTCCGGCTCCGCCTGGGTGGCCATCTCCGCGAGGTGCCCGGCCAGCCGCAGCTCGCCGGTGTCCCGGGCGCGCAGCGCCGCGTCGGCGAGAACCCGTGCGCCACAAGCGAGTTCGGCGACGGCCGAGGCCAGGACCGCGTCCGGCGCGGGTTTGAGGCGGGCCGGGTTGCCGTCGTACCAGCCGCCGTAGCGGCGCCACAGGTTGCGCACCACGAACTCCGGTTCGTCGTAGCGGGCGCGCAGGTAGACGCGGTCGGCGAGGTGCCGCGGCGGGGTCACGCGCTGCACGATCTCGTCGAGCGGGTGACCGTCGTTCATCATCCCGAGCGTCTGCTCCACCAGGGATTCGAGCCATTCCGCGGTGTCGGTCAGCGCCTGCTCGACGCGGTCGGCGCCGAAGATCGGGGCGCCGTGCGAGGGCAGCATGATCTCGGCGCCGAGCCCGGCCATCCGCCGCAGCGCCTGCGCCCACTCCCGGGGGTAGCGCTGCGCCTTCTGCGGGTTGCCGCAGTTGGGGCTCACCCAGACGAACAGGTCGCCGGGCAGCAGCAGCCGGTGCTCGGGGACGTAGGCGACGGCGGCGTCGTCGGTCTCGCCTTCGGCGTGGAACAGCTCGAAGGTCAGCCCGGCGCGGGTGACGGTGAGCGCGTCGCGGAAGGTGACGTCGGGCAGCCGGTAGGTGCGCGGCCAGCGCAGGTCGTCGATGCCGAACTGGCGGCGGTTGATCAGGGCGTTGTACCCGGCGGTGAGCGCGTAGCGGTCGAACCGGTCGCGGACCCGTTCCTGCGCGACGACCTGCGGCGGGCGCGGTTCGGCGTCGAACGGGTCGAGGCCGCCGACGTGGTCGATGTGGCCGTGCGAGTAGAACGCCAGCGTCAGCGGGTCGCCGCTCCACTCGCGCAGGATCGCGTGGGTGCGCGGGGCCGACAGCGGGTTGCCGGTGTCGAAGAGCAGCAGTTCCCCGGCGGAGCGGAAGGCGATGGCGTTGCCGAATCCGGGCAGCAGCCCGAGCCCGTCGGCGATGTCGATGACGGCGTCAGCGCGAGTGCCGCCGGCGATGTGGTCGTCGATCCGGCCGTTCCAGACCTGGTCGGCGTGGGTTCTGATCTCGCTCATGAGGTCTCCTGGGCTCAGCCGATGCGGCGTTCGACGCCGGTCCAGTCGCGTTCGCGCAGCGCGCGGCGGTCGACCTTGCCGGTGCGGGTGCGGGGCAGCGCGTCGAGGAACTCCACGACGCGCGGGATCTTGTGCCGGGCGATGCGGGCCGCGCAGGCCTCGACGAGCGCGTCGGCACCGACGTCGGATCCCGCGCGGCGCACGACGCAGGCCTTGACCGTCTCGCCCCACTCCTCGTCGGGAACGCCGTGGACGCAGGCCTCGTCGACGTCGGGGTGGGTGTAGAGGGCGGCTTCGACCTCGGTGCAGTAGACGTTGTAGCCGCCGGAGACGATCATGTCCTTCTTCCGGTCGACGAGGAACAGGTAGCCGTCCTCGCGGAACCGGCCCAGGTCGCCGGTGCGCACCCAGCCGTCGCGGAACGTCTCGGCGCTCGCCTCCGGCGCCCGGTGGTACTCGCGCACGCAGTCCGGGCCGCGCGCCACGACCTCCCCGATCACGCCGGGCGGCACGGGCGCGCCGGAGTCGTCGACGACGCGCACCTCGGTGTCGAAGACGGGACGTCCGCACGACAGCAGCAGTTCCGGGTCGGCCTCGACGGCGTGCGCGATCTCCTCGGCCGAGAGGTGGGTGATCGCGCTGGTGGTCTCGGCCTGCCCGTAGCCCTGCGCGACGACCGGGCCGAAGGCCGCGACCGCCTCGCGCAGCCGGGTGGGGCTGACGGGGGCGCCGCCGAGGGTCAGCGAGCGCAGGGCGGACAGGTCGCGCTCGGCCAGCGTCGGCGAGGCCAGCACCCGGTTGAGCATCGCAGGCACCAGGAAGGTGGTGGTGACGCGTTCGCGTTCGAGGACGTCGAGGTAGCCCTCGACGTCGAAGGCGGGCAGCACGACCACGGTCGATCCGCGGAAGAAGCAGGACAGGATGCCCATGCCGCTGGCGTGGGTGATCGGTCCGGGCGCGAGGTAGACCTCGGTGTCGCCGGTGCCGCGCATCGCGAGCTTGCGGAGGCAGGCCAGGCGGTTGCCGACGGTCTGCACGGCGGCTTTGAGGGTGCCGCTGGAGCCGGAGGTGAAGTTCAGGACGGCCGGGTCGTCGGGCGAGACGTCGACGGCGATCTCCGCCTCGTCGCCCTCGGCGACCAGCTGGCGGTACGAGAAACCTTCTCCCGCATCGAGTTCCACGACCAGCGCGGCGTCGTCGAGCAGCGGGCGGAGGGTGTCGCGGTGGGCCCGGTCGACGAAGACCGCGCGCGGCTCGGCGTCGGCGAGGACCTGGCCGATCTCGGCGGCCGACAGCCGCGGCGAGAGCGGGACGCGCACGAGACCGGCCTTGCACAGGGCCATCTCGACGACGACGAGCTCTCCCCGGTTGCCCGCGAGGGTCGCCACGCGGGTGCCCCGGGTGAATCCGCGAGCCCGCAGCGCGGAGGCGATCCGGTTGCTCTCGGCGTCCAGTTCCGCGTAGGTCCAGCGCTGATCCGCGCAGGTCAGCGCGATCGCGTCCGGGCGGTTCCGGGCGGTGCGGGTGAGGTAGTGACCGAGGTTCACGCCACATGTTCGCAACATGAAGACCATTTATAGACAGACTGTCCAGGATTGTCCAGGGCGTCCGCTGGCAGAATCAGCGCATGCCCACCAACGCCCCGACCACGACCGGCGGCTCTCGCCGGGACGCCCCGCGCCGCGAGGACCGCAGGACGCGGCGCACCCGCACCGCGCTGCAAACCGCGCTCGTCGAGCTCGCCCTGGAGCGCGGCTACGCCTCGCTGACCGTCGAGGAGATCGCCGAGCGGGCCGACGTCGGGCGCGCGACGTTCTACACGCACTACAGCGACAAGGACGAGCTCTTCGACGCCGTCGTGCGCACCCTGCTCGGCGAGCTCGCCGAGCGGACCCAGCCCGCGCTGGACTCGGCGGAGGGCTTCAACGGGCGTCCGGTGCGAGCCCTGTTCGAGCACGCCGAGGAGCGCGGCGAGGTCTACCGGCTGATCCTGCGCGGCGACGGCGACGGCCGGGCGCTGCACGCGCTCACCGAGGCGCTGTCCCGATCGGTGCGCGCCGAGTTCTCCGCCCGCGCCGAGACCAACGAGGTGACTCCCCGGCTCGATCTCGACCTGCTGGCGCGCACCTGGGTCGGCGAGGTGACCGCCGTGCTGACCTGGTACTTCTCCAGCCCGGAACCGCCGATGCCGCTGGCCGAGGCGGCGCGGATGCTGGCCTCGCTGTCCCGGCACGGCCGGTGGTGGGGCCTCGGTTTCGACGGCCCGCCACCGGACCTCGAATCCTGAGAACCGCTTGAGCACCACCGCCCTCCGGGCTAGTTTCTGGACAGCTCGTCCATGAATGGACCATCTGTCTCGAACAGTGAGGAGCGGTGCCGTGCTGCCACATCGTCGTGAGCTGCAGACCTATCCGACCGGTGCGCGACGGCGCGGGCTGCTCGCCGCCGCGATCCTGGCCATGTTCCTCACCGCCTACGAGGGCCAGATCGCCCCGGTGCTGAGCCTGCTGCTCGCCGACCTCGGGATGCCGCTGGGCCGCTACGGCGTGATCACCGCGGTGTCGCTGCTGGTCGGCGCGGTGGCCGGGTTCGTCGGCGGCAAGCTGGTGGACCGGCTCGGCCGGGTGCGGCTGATGGTGCCGTTCCTGTTCCTGTCCGGACTGGCCTGCCTGTTCATGGCCACCGCCACCACCGAGGCGCAGTTCACCACCGCCCGCGTCGTGCTCGCGCTGGTCGAGGGCATCGCGGCGGCCGGAAGCGCCCCGCTGGTGCGGGATTTCGCGCCGCGCATGGGCAGGGCGCAGGCGTTCGCGTTCTTCTCCTGGGGCACCGTGGGCGCCAACTTCTTCGCCGCCGCGCTGACCGCGCTGACGCTGGACCTGCTCGGCGGGACCTGGCAGGCGCAGCTGCACCTGATGGCCGGGATCTCGCTGGCCGGGGCCGTCGTGGTCGCCGCGACCCTGCGCGAGCTCGCCCCACCGGTGCGCCGGGAGATCCGGCTGTCGGAGGAATCGGTCCGTTCGATCACGCCGACCAGGACCGACTCCCCCGTGCGCAACGCGACGGCGTGGACCTACGTGGCGGCGATGTCGGCGCTGTTCCTGCTGCTGGGCACGCTCAACGCCTACGGCCAGGTGCTGCTCGGCGAGGCGCTCGGGGTTCCGGTGCGGCTCGCCTCGCTGATCATGATGCTCTTCTGGGGAGCGAACCTCGTGGCGAGCCTGGGGTTCTCGCGCTGGTCGGACCGGCTCCAGCGGCGCACCCCGTTCCTGCTCGCCGGCGGCACGACCTCGGGCGCGGCGCTGCTGGCCCTCATCGTCCTGCTCGGACTCGGCACCGGGGCGCCGGCGGCGGTCGTTGCCGTGGCGTTCATCGCCCTGGGGGTCGCGCTCGGCGCGGTCTTCGGGCCGTGGATGGCGGCCTTCGCCGCCTACGTCGAGGAGACCCACGTCGACGCCGAGGGCACGGCCTTCGGCCTGCAGCACCTGGTCAGCAGGCTCGTCGTGCTCGGGGCCGTGCTGCTGGCGCCTCGGTTTGCCGAGGCCGCGGGCTGGTCGGCGTGGCTGCTGGTCACCCTCGCCGCGGTGGTCGTCTTCCTCGCCCTGATCGTGTTCCTGCACCGCAGGAACCCGGAGCGGGCGCCGGAGGCCGTCCCGGAGAGCGCGGTCGCCGGATGATCGTGGCGAAGGACGAATAAGTGCTAGTAGCCTCTCACTTATCCGGCGAACGCGAGGAAAGGGCGGGCGAACGATGACGGTGGAACTGCCGCTGCAGATGCGACGCGACGGGTTCAACCCCGGCGCCGAACTCGGCGAGGTGCGCGACGGGGACGGCGTGGTGAAGGTGGAGTCCCCCTTCGGCCAGACCGGCTACCTGGTGACCCGCTTCGCCGACGTGCGGCGCGTGCTCGGCGACCCGGCCCGGTTCAGCAACGCCCGGGCCCGGGCCACCTCACCGCTGGAGGAGCAGCTCAGCGACGAGGAGAAGGCCCGGATGCGGGCCGGTGGCCTGCTCGGCTACGACCCGCCGGAGCACTCGCGGCTGCGCCGGATGCTCACCCCGGAGTTCACCGTGCGCCGGATGCGCCGGCTCGAACCGCGGATCGTGGAGATCGTCGAGGCCGCGCTCGACGACTTCGAGCGAGCGGGCAAGCCCGCCGACCTGGTCGCCAACTTCGCGCTGCCGGTCCCCTCGCTGGTGATCTGCGAGCTGCTGGGCGTGCCCTACTCGGATCGCGACGAGTTCCAGAGCATCTCGGCCCGCCTGCTCGACACCTCGCTGCCCCGGGAGCAGCGGATCGAGGCCCAGCGCGCCAACCGGGACTACATGACCGGACTCGTCGAGCGCGCCCAGGCCGACCCGGGCGAGGACATGCTCGGCATGCTGGTGCGCGAGCACGGCGACGACATCACCACCGACGAGCTGGTGGGCGTCGCCGCGCTGCTGCTGCTCGCCGGGCACGAGACCACCTCGAACATGCTCGGGCTGGGAACCCTGGCGCTGCTGCAGAACCCCGACCAGCTCGCCCTGGTCCGCGACGACCCGGCGATGGTCGAGCCCGCCGTGGAGGAGCTGCTGCGCTGGCTGTCGATCGTGCACTCGGTGGCGATGCGGATGACCACCGAGGACGTCGAGATCGCCGGGAAGACCATCCCGGCGGGCGAGCTGGTGCTGCTGTCGATCCCGGCCGCCAACCGCGACGCCTCGTTCATCGACGACCCGGAGACCCTCGACATCACCCGGGGAGCCGGCGGGCACCTCGCGTTCGGCCACGGCGTGCACCACTGCCTCGGCGCCCCGCTGGCCCGGATGGAGATGCGCATCGCCTTCCCCGCGCTGCTGCGGCGTTTCCCGGACCTGGCCCTGGCGAACCCGGACGCGGAGCCGGACTTCCGCGTCTTCAACGCCGTCTACGGGTTGCAGCAGCTGCAGCTGACCTGGTGAGCGGCTGAACTCGCGGCCGCGCGGTGCTGTTACGGTCCCGTGCCATGGCGGAGCGGACATTGCGGGCGGATGCCGCGCGCAACCACCAGCGGATCGTCGACGCCGCGCTGGCGGCGTTCGAGGACGCGGGTCCGGCCGTCACGCTCGAGGAGATCGCCGACCGCGCGGCCGTGAGCGTGGCGACGCTCTACCGGCGCTTCGGCAACCGGGACCAGGTGGTGCGCGCGGCCTTCGACCACGTGCTCAGCACCGAGGTGGAGCCGGTGGCCGACGCGCGCACCGACGACGCCTGGCACGACCTCACCGGCCTGCTCAGCGCCGCGGTCGACTCCCTCTCCCGGCGCCAGGGCCTGCTCGCGGTGACCCGGGAGGCCCGCGTGGCCGACGTGGAAAGCGTGCAGCGGTGCGTGAATTCGCTGCGGCGGATGCTCGACCGCGCGATCGAGGCGGGCGTGGTCCGTCCCGAGCTGGAGGTCCGCGACCTGGCGGCGGTCATCTCCATGACGCTGAGCACCGTCCACCCCGACGACCCCGAGGGGCTGGACCGCCGCCGCTACCTCGCGCTGCTCGTCGACGGCCTGCGCCCGTCACCGGACACGCTGCCTCCCCCGTCGGCGCGCGGCCGGTGACGGTGAGCGGCCCGCGCTAGCGTGAGCGGATGACCATCAGCGACATCGACCGCGATTTCCTGCGCCGCGCGGTGGGGCTCGCGACCCGAGCACTGGAGTCCGGGGACGAACCGTTCGGCTCCGTCCTGGTCTCCCCCGAGGGCGACGTGCTGTTCGAGGACCACAACCGCGTGTCGGGCGGCGACGCCACGCAGCACCCGGAGTTCGCGATCGCGCGGTGGGCGGCCGGCAACGTCGCCGCCGCGATCCGCCCGCGCTGCACCGTCTACACCTCCGGCGAGCACTGCCCGATGTGCTCGGCGGCGCACGCCTGGGTCGGGCTGGGCCGCATCGTCTACGCCTCCTCGTCGGCGCAGCTCGGCGAGTGGGCCGCCGAGCTGGGACTGCCCGTCTCCCCCGTCGCGGCGCTGCCGATCGAGCTGATCGTGCCCGGCGCCGACGTCGACGGCCCGGACCCGGAGCTGGCAGCGGAGGTGCGCGCGCTGCACGCCCGCCGGAGCTGATGCCGCTGTGCCGTCGGCGACAGTCGGTCGTGCCTGCGCGGGTTCCCGGAGGCCTCCGGCTAAGTTGATCACCGATCACACCGGGTACGACATCGGGGGACAACACGTGAGCACACGCGAGCGATTGCGCGAGCTGGTCGAGGCGCCGCGGTTCCAGCAGTTCATCATCGGGGTCATCCTGCTCAACGCGGTGACGCTGGGCTGCGAGACCTCGCCTTCCCTGGTCGCCGAGTACGGCGAGGTGCTGCACGCGGCCGACCGGATCGCCCTGGCGATCTTCACCGTCGAGCTCGCCGCGCGCCTCTACGCGCACGGGCCGCGCTTCTTCCGCGACCCGTGGAACTGCTTCGACGCGATCATCGTGGGCGTCGCGCTGCTGCCCGCCACCGGTTCGCTCGGGGTGCTGCGGGCGCTGCGGATCCTGCGGGCGCTGCGGCTGATCTCGGCGGTCCCCAGCATGCGGCGGGTCGTCGGCGCGCTGCTGAGCGCGCTGCCGGGGATGACCTCGATCGCGGCGTTGCTGGTGCTGATCCTCTACGTGGGCTCGGTGATCGCCACCAAGCTGTTCAGCACCGTCGCGCCGGAGTACTTCGGCGACCTGGGGTCCTCGCTGTTCACCCTGTTCCAGGTCATGACCGGGGAGGCCTGGTCGGAGGTGGCGCGCTCGGTGATGGAGGCCGAGCCGCTGGCCTGGATCTTCTTCATCGCCTACATCGCGGTCACCACGTTCACCGTGCTCAACCTGTTCATCGCGGTGACGGTCTCGGCGATGGAGTCGCAGGTGGCCCGCGAGCACGAGCGGGCGGAGGAGAACCAGACCACGATCCTGCTCGCCGAGATCCAGCAGCTGCGTGACGAGGTCCGCCGCCTGCATCCTGCCGGGCAGACCACCTCGACCGACTAGGAGCGCCATGGATGACCGGCTCGTCTTGTGGGACGTCGACCACACGCTGATCGATTCGGTGGGGCTGGGCGGCGCGGCCTACGAGCGGATCTTCCCGCAGGTCACCGGGGAACCGGTGCGGGAACCGGCGTTGCTGGACGGGCGCACCGATCTCGGCACCATCGACCGGATGCTGCGCGCCCACGACCTCGAACCGACCGAGGAGCGGGTCGCGGCGATGACCACCGCGCTGGCCGAGGTCTTCGAGGAGGTGCGCGGGGAGCTGGTGTCCCGCGGCCGGGTGCTTCCCGGGGTGCGGGAGGCGCTGTCGGCGTTCGACGCCGATCCCTCGGTGCACCAGAGCGTGCTGACCGGCAACACCGCGCAGGTCGCGCGGATCAAGCTCGGCGCGTTCGACCTGCTCGGCCACTTCGACCTGGCGATCGGCGCGTTCGGCGACGACCACCTGCGCCGGGGCGGCCTGGTTCCGGTCGCCCGGGAGAGGGCGGCGCGCCGGCTGGGCATCGACTTCCCGGCCGAGCGGATCGTGCTCATCGGCGACACGCTCAACGACGTGCGCGCGGCCCACGAGTCGGGTGCGCGGCTGGTCGCGGTCGCCACCGGTTCCCACAGCGCCGACGAACTGCGGTCCGCCGGCGCCGAGGTCGTCTTCGACGCCCTGCCCGCCCCGGACGAGCTCCGGGCGGCGCTGGGCTGAAACGGCGTTTTGGGCTGAAAACCACGTCCTGGACGGCCTGCTCGCGTCTGCGCGGGTGAGCAGGCCACGTCCAGGCGTTCGGCTAACGAACTGCTCATCGCCCGAGCTTCCGGTAGAAGCGGGCGCGGTCGACGGTGGCCACCTGGTGGTGCAGCACTCCGGCCTGCTGTCCGGTGTCGACGTTGATCGCGCGGGCGGTCCAGGTCTGGCGGCCGACGTCGGGTGCCGGGCCGCGCTCGACCTCGATGCGCACCACCTGACCGGGCAGCGTGGGCGCGGTGTGCTCGTAGACGCCGCCGCAGCCGAGCATCGCGAACTCGTCGGGGACGTCGGGGGCCAGCAGCTCCCAGGTCGCGTCCTCCAGCATCGCGATCAGGGTGCCGGTGGCCAGCACCGGTTCGCCGCGCCGCGCGAGCAGGGTTCCGGGCAGGATGCTCGGCACGGTGTGCGCGGCGGTGATGGTCCGCGTGCAGCTGTGCACCTGGACCGGCTGGGTGTTGGTCACGCGAACTCCCCTCCCAGCAGCGCCGGTGCGGTGGTGATCACGGCGCCGCCGCTGCGGATCGGGTCCTCCCGCAGACCCGGTTCGCAGGGGTCGCGCCAGAACACGGCGCAGTCGGGGCAGAACCAGCGCAGCAGCGGCGGTTCCAGCCACCGCACCTCGTCGGTGCACAGTGGACAGTTCAGCGCGAGGGTTCCCGTCACCGACCCGTATCGATTCAGCCCTACAGCAGTCATCTCACTCCTCCTGTTCGACTCCGGCGGACCCGCCGTCCGCTTCGTCCGGAGTATCGACCGGACCGAGATCGGAACTGAAGGGCGTTGATCTTGTGCATTCACCGATCGGACGGCATGTCGAACCCGCCCGTGAGGGAGAGTCCACAGAGGATCATCCGAAAGTGGAACAACTAAACCGGCACGGTACGAATCTGTTTCGCTAATCCACTGTGGACCTTCTCACAGGAAACGCCGATCCGGACCGCTCCGCCCCGCACTCACTTCTCGGACGCGGTCGTGTTGGGGTGGGGGAAGTTTTCATGAAAACTTCCCCCACCCCAACACGAGCCGCCACCACAGGGACTTCCTCATCATTACCCATAGGTCTGCTTCAGGCTCCCACGATGGGTTGTTTGGGGAGTGATTGGCCTGGTCTGACGGTTTTCCGGAGAATGGGGTTGAGTCTCCAGCCGGTGGAAGGTCGAAGGTGGATCCCGTGAGCGAGAAACCCGAGCTGTTCACCATCGGCGAGCTGGCGCAGCGAACCGGGCTCGCGGTGCGGACCATCCGCTTCTGGTCCGACAGCGAGGTCGTGACGCCCAGCGCCCGTTCGGCCGGCGGCTACCGGCTCTACGACGCCGAGGCCGTGGCGCGCCTGGACCTGGTGCGCACGCTGCGGGAACTGGGGCTGGACCTGGCCTCGGTGCGGCAGGTGCTGTCGCGCCAGGTCACGGTCCAGGACGTCGCCGAGGAGCACCTGCGGGCGCTCGACGGCGAGCTGCGCACCCTGCAGACCCGGCGCGCCGTGCTGCGGTGGATCGCTCGACGCGGAACCACCACCGAGGAGATGAGGACCATGCACGAAGTGGCCAAGATGTCGGCCGACGAGCGCCAGCGCGTCATCGACGACTTCGTCGGCACGACCTTCGAGGGCATCGACGACGACGCCCCGGGCGCGCACATCGCCCAGGGGATGCGCTCGATGCCACCAACGCTGCCGGACGACCCCACCACCGAGCAGGTGGAGGCGTGGGTCGAGCTCGCCGAGCTCGTCGCCGACGAGGACTTCCGGCGCCGCTGCCGCGAGATGGCGGTGACCGGGGCGCGGGGCATCGACCAGCCGGGCGGCTACACGCCGGACAAGACGATGGAGCACGGCGCCGAAGCGCTGCGGGAGGGCGTCGCACCGGAATCCGCCCGCGGCAAGGAGATCCTCGACCGCATCGTCGACCCGGACCTGAGCGCGCAGCGCCGGCGGGAGCTGGCCGACACGGTCGAGACCTTCACCGACCGCCGCGTGGAGCGCTACTGGCAGCTGCTGGGCGTGCTCAACGGCTGGCCCGCGTTCGAGCCGCACGTGCCGCGCTTCGAGTGGCTCATCGCGGCCCTGCGCGCCCACGCGTGAGCACGAGCGAACCGGTCAGACGTTGCGGAGGACCGAGACCACGGTTCCGAGGATGACCGCGTCGTCGCCGTCGATGACGTCGTAGTCGGGGTTGCGCGGTTCGAGGTAGACGTGGCCGTTGCGGCGGCGGAACACCTTGACCGTGGCCTCGTCGTCGAGCATCGCGGCGACGATCTGGCCGGAGTGCGCCTCGGGCTGCTGGCGCACCACGACGATGTCGCCGTCGCAGATGGCGGCGTCGACCATCGAGTCACCGCGCACGCGCAGCCCGAAGACGTTGCCGCGTCCGGTGAGCTCGCGCGGCAGCGTCAGCACGTCGTCGACGTGCTCCTCGGCGGAGATGGGCGCCCCGGCGGCGATGTCGCCGACGACCGGCACGGGCACGTTGTGCTCGTCGCCGGAGCGGGAACCGCTGTCCCGCAGGAAGAGTCGCACGTCGATCGGCCGGGAGAGGGTTTCGCTGCGCCGCAGGAAGCCCTTGTCCTCCAGGGCCGCCAGGTGCCGCGACACCGAGGAGGTGGAGCGCAGCCCGACCGCCTCACCGATCTGCCGGGTGCTCGGCGCGTAGCCGTGCTCGACCACCCAGTCCCGGATGGTGGCCAGGATGCGCTGCTGGCGCTCCGGCAGGACCGAGGTGTCGAGGTGCTCGAGGTCGTCGAATGCGGTCATCCGGACCATCGTAATCCTCCCCTCGGAGGCATGATCGACCTGGTCAGAACGCTCGCGATTGAAACATGTTCTACGTCTCGGGTAGCGTCGGCCGCATGGGACGCGTGGAGGGCAAGGTCGCCGTCATCACCGGTGGAGCCCGGGGCATGGGCGCCGCGCACGCCCGGGCGCTGATCGCCGAAGGCGGACGGGTCGTCATCGCCGACGTCCTCGACGAGCAGGGCCAGGCGCTGGCCGAGGAGCTCGGCGAGGCCGCCCGGTACGCGCACCTGGACGTGACCCGGCCGGAGGACTGGGAGCGGGTCACCGAGTTCGCGGTGGCCGAGTTCGGGTTGCTCGACGTCCTGGTGAACAACGCCGGCATCGTCAACGGCAGCGCGATCGAGCACTTCGACCTGGATCACTGGCAGCAGATCGTCGACGTCAACCTCACCGGCACGTTCCTGGGCCTGCGGGCCGCGGTGGAGCCGATGAAGGCGGCGGGCGGCGGCTCGATCGTCAACGTCTCCTCGATCGAGGGCCTGCGCGGAAGCGCTTGGGCGCACGGCTACGTCGCCACCAAGTGGGCGGTGCGGGGGCTGGCGAAGTCGGCGGCGGTGGAGCTGGCCGCGCACGGGATCCGGGTGAACTCGCTCCACCCCGGGATGGTCCGCACGCCGATGACCGCGGACCTGCCGGAGGACATCATCAAGGCTCCCCTGGGCCGCGCCGCCGACCCGGAGGAGGTCGCGGCGTTCGTGGTGTTCCTGGCGAGCGAGGAGTCGTCGTTCGCGACCGGCTCGGAGTTCGTCGTCGACGGCGGCGCCACCGCCGGCGTACCGCACGGATGAATCACCCCCGGGAGACTCACCCGCGACCACGCCTCTGAAACACGTTCCACGTCGTCGGCCGAGGCGTCGCGATCGCGCGGATCGCCACCGCTCCCGCCGCGAGGAGCGCCAGGAAGCCCGTCCCCTCCAGGACAGCAGGGACTCCACCCGTCGGGTCTCCGCCGAAGAGCACCGCCACCACCACGACCGAGGCGAAGGCCCCGTAGCCGCAGGAGGCCAGCCGGATCACGGCGAGGCGGAAGCGCTCCGAGCGCTCGGCGTAGCGCAGCGACCAGGCCAGCGCGGGCAGCACCAGCACGCCGTGCATCGTGGCGGCGTGGGCGGGTTTGAGACCCGCGGTGAACGCGAACGCCTGCGCCACATCGCCCTGCACGCGGGTGAGCACCGTCCCCCGGGCCATCATCAGCACCCCGATGGCCAGGGCGACCATCAGCGAGAGGAACCCGACGCGCAGCGCCAGCCGCATGCTCGGCGGGAGCTCCTCGTGGCGGCGCAGCGCCACGACGGTCGCCGTCGTGATCACCCCGACGATCGCGACCGCGCCCAGCGCCGCCGAGGCCGCCGCGACCACGTCGGCGGCGGTGGCCGACTCGGGCGGGATGAAGTGCGACGGGACCCGCCGCCAGGCCTGCATCGTGATCCCGGCGACCTCCACCGCGCACGCCGCCGCGAAGATCACCAGCAGCCGCGAGCGGGTGCGGGCGCGCATCGGCACGAACGACAGCACCCAGGTCAGCGTGGCCAGCGTCAGCCCGAACGACAGGCCGAAGGTCGCCGGTTTGCGCCAGGACAGCGGACCGCTCCACTGCCCGCCGGTCGCCAGCAGCACACCGAGGTGGACCACCCCGCTCACCAGCAGCAACGCCGCCACCCGGTAGCAGGTGCGCTCCACGGCCGACCCGCCCCGGTAGGCCTCCGCCAGGTCGGTCGCCATCGCCCGCAGGACTCGTCGGCCGTGCGTCATCGTCGTGGTCATCGCGCGCCTCCGTTCATCACCGACGATGCTGCGCGCGGGTGGGGCCGCGAACATCCGTCGGCGCGCGACACCCGGCCTGCGCCCCGGGGCGTAGACGGCTTCTAGAGCAGGTCGAGGAACGTGTGCAGGACCGGGTTGTCGTTGCTGCCGCGCCAGGTGAGGTGGAGCTCGACGGGGTCCGGGACCGGCAGGCGGACCGGGCGCAGCGCCACGCCCTCGAAGCGCAGCCGCGCCGCCGTCGAGGGCACCAGGGCGATGCCGAGACCGACCTCCACCAGCGCGAGCACGGTGTGCACCTGGTCGGCGTGCTGCACGTAGGCCGGGTGCACACCGGCCTCGCCGAACAGGGCCGCCAGCAGGTCGTAGAAGTAGCGGGCCGCGAACGGCGAGTACCCCACGACCTCGGCGCCGTGGAAGTCCGCCGGCTCGAGCTCGTCCCGCTCGGTGAGCGGGTGCTCGACCGGCAGGGCCGCCACCAGGGGTTCGGCCCGGAACAGCCGCGATTCCAGTCCCGGAGGAGTGGGCGGCCGGACCAGGCCGAGGTCCAGGGCGCCGGCGGACAGGCGCTCCAGCTGGTCGCCGCTGACCAGCTCGTGCAGCACGACCTCGACGTGCGGCAGGTGGCTGCGGGCGGTGTTGAGCAGCCCGCCGAGCACGCCGTAGGCCGACGTGGCGGTGAAACCCAGCCGGAGCACGCCGGTGCGCCCGCCGGTCACCCGGCGCACCGAGCGGGCCGCGTTCTCGGCGTCGTGCAGCAGCCGCCGGGCGTCGGTCAGGAACGAGCGCCCGGCCGGGGTGAGCCGCACTGTCCGGCTGCTGCGGTCGATGAGACGGACCGCCAGCTCCCGCTCCAGCTGCTGGATCTGGCGGCTCAGCGGCGGCTGGGTCATGTTCAGCCGGGCGGCGGCGCGGCCGAAGTGGCCCTCTTCGGCGACCGCGACGAATCCGGCGAGTTGGGTGATCGTGAACATCGATGCCGTCTCGGTATCAGTGGATGCTTTTTCGGAGTTGGACGCGCATTGATGGGCGACTCTAACGTCACTCCCGACCGAGCACCGGCCCTGGAGGAAACGATGTCGCGCTTCTCGCCAGCCGAAGTCGCCGAAAGGCTTGCCGGCGGGCTTCTCTCGTTCCCGGTGACCCACTTCCGCGAGGACCTGAGCTTCGACGAGACCGCCTACCGGGACAACATCGGCTGGCTGTCGGGCTTCGGCGCGACGGGGCTGTTCGCGGCGGGCGGGACCGGCGAGTTCTTCTCGCTGACCACCGCCGAGGTGGAGCGCGTGGTCTCCGCCGCCGCGCAGGAGGTTCCCGCCGACGTCCCGGTGATCGCCCCCGCCGGGTACGGCACGGCCTCGGCCGTGGAGCTGGCCCGCGCGGGCGAGCGCGCCGGTGCCGACGGGCTCCTGCTGCTCCCGCCCTACCTCACCGAGGCACCGCAGGAGGGCCTGATCGAGCACGTCCGCGCGGTGTGCGCGGCCACCGACCTGGGCGTGATCATCTACAGCCGCGCCAACGCCGTCTACTCCGACGAGGCGGTGGCGCGGCTGGCCGAGGAGTGCCCGAACCTCATCGGCTTCAAGGACGGCGTCGGCGACATCGAGAAGATGACCCGCATCTACTCCCGCGTCGGCGACCGCCTGACCTACGTCGGCGGCCTGCCCACCGCCGAGACGTTCGCGCTGCCCTACCTGGAGATGGGCGTGACGACCTACTCCTCGGCGATGTACAACTTCGTGCCCGAGTTCGCGGTGCGCTTCTACAACGCGGTCCGCGCACGCGACCGGGCCACCGTGTACCGCTACCTCGACGAGTTCGTCCTGCCCTACTGCGACATCCGCAACCGCAGCGCCGGCTACGCGGTGAGCATCGTCAAGGCGGGTGTGCGCGCCATCGGCCGCCCGGCGGGTCCGGTCCGCGCGCCGCTGACCGACCTCGACGACACCGAGATGCGGCTGCTGACCGACCTGATCGACCGCGTCCCGGAGGCGTGAGCGCCAGTCCCCGATCCCCTGACGGCGTGCCCGGCAGGCACTGAGCACTGGGAGCCCCATGACACCCGTGATCTCGCAGCTGCGCGTCATCCCGGTCGCCGGGCACGACAGCATGCTGCTCAACCTCAGCGGCGCGCATGCGCCGTTCTTCACCCGGAACCTGCTGGTGCTCACCGATTCCGAGGGGCGCACCGGGGTCGGCGAGGTGCCCGGCGGTGAGCCGATCCGCCGGACGCTGGAGGAGTCGGCGGAGCTGGTCGTCGGGCAGCCGGTGGCGCGGTTGCGCTCGGTGCTGCGGGAGGTGCACGCGCGCTTCGCCGACCGGGACTCCGGCGGGCGCGGCGCGCAGACCTTCGACCTGCGGGTCACCGTGCACGCGGTGACCGCGATCGAGTCGGCGATGCAGGACCTGCTGGGCAAGCACCTGGGCGTGCCGGTGGCCGAGCTGCTCGGCGACGGGCAGCAGCGGGCCGAGGTGCCGGTGCTGGGCTACCTGTTCTTCGTCGGCGACCGCACCAGGACCGGCCTGCCCTACCAGGCTCCCGGCGACGGCGACGACTGGTCGCGGTTGCGGCACGAGGAGGCGCTGACACCGGAGGCGGTGGTGCGGCTGGCCGAGGCGGCCCGCGAGCGCTACGGGTTCCGCGACTTCAAGCTCAAGGGCGGTGTGCTGCCCGCCCGCGAGGAGGCCGAGGCGGTCACCGCGCTGGCCGAGCGGTTCCCCGACGCGCGAATCACCCTGGACCCCAACGGTTGCTGGTCGCTGCCGGAGGCGATCGAGGTCGGCCGCTCGTTGCGCGACGCGCTCGCCTACGCCGAGGACCCGTGCGGCGGCGAGGGCGGCTACTCGGGGCGGGAGACGATGGCGGAGTTCCGCCGCGCCACCGGGCTTCCCACCGCGACCAACATGATCGCCACCGACTGGCGGCAGCTGGGTCACGCGGTCCGGGCGGGCGCGGTGGACATCCCGCTGGCCGACCCGCACTTCTGGACCATGAGCGGGTCGGTGCGGGTGGCGCAGTTCTGCCACGACTGGGGTCTGACGTGGGGTTCGCACTCCAACAACCACTTCGACGTCTCGCTGGCGATGTTCACCCACGTCGCCGCCGCGGCCCCGGGCGAGATCACCGCGATCGACACCCACTGGATCTGGCAGGACGGCCAGCGCCTCACCCGAAACCCCCTGCAGATCACCGAAGGCCGCCTTCCTGCCCCCACAACCCCCGGCCTCGGCGTCGAACTCGACGAGGACCGCGTCGCCGAAGCCCACGACCTCTACCTCCACCACGGCCTCGGCTCCCGCGACGACGCCGCGGCCATGCACCACCTCATCCCGAACTGGACCTTCGACCCCAAGCGCCCCGCCCTCGACCGCCCCTGAAAACCCCACCCCGATCCACCCGATCGGACCCCTCAAGTCAAATACCGGGGTTTTCGACCGGTCGAATACCGCGGTTTTTGTCGGGACGAATACCGCGGTTTTTAACTTGAGGGCCTGATCGGGTGGGGGTGGGTGGTGGGAGGAGGAAGGCAATGATGCCTGTCGGATCTGCTGTGGACTTCTTGAGCGCGACGTCGTCGGCCGCGGGTGAGCGGGCTTGGAGCCTGCCGCCGTGGGCCCTGCTGGTGCTGGTGGTGGGTGGGATCGCGCTGCTCCTGCTGCTGGTGATGAAGGCGAAGCTGCACGCGTTCGTGGCGCTGCTGGTGGTCAGCGTCGTGGTGGCGGCCGTGGCCGGCATCAGCCCCGCCGAGATCCCGGGACTGCTCGAGGACGGGATGGGCGAGACCCTCGGCGAGATCGCCATCATCGTGGCGCTGGGCGCCATGCTCGGCCGGTTGATCCAGGAGTCCGGCGCGGCCGAGGTGCTGTCCGGACGCCTGCTCGCCGCCTTCGGGGAGCGCCGGGCTCCGCTGGCGGTCGGGGTGACCGCGCTGATCTTCGGCATCCCGGTGTTCTTCGACGTCGGGTTCATCATCCTGCTGCCGCTGATCTACTCGGTCGCGCAGCGCTCCGGACGGTCGGTGATCAGCATCGCGCTGCCCGCCGTCGGCGGCCTGGCGATCATGCACGCGGTGCTGCCTCCGCACCCGGGCCCGGTGGCCGCGGCCGGTCTGCTCGGCGCGAACCTGGGCTGGGTGACGATCATGGGCCTGGTCTGCGGTCTTCCCGCCTGGTTCGTCGGGGCGTACCTGTTCGGCACCCGCATCGGCGACCGGCTGGGCACCCCGGTTCCCGCGCAGCAGCTCGGCGAGGCCGAGGAGCAGGCCGGAACCGGTGGTGGCGTGACGACCAAGGCACCGCCGTCGCTGGGCGTGACCGTCGGCGTGATCCTGCTGCCGGTCGTGCTGATCATGCTCAACACCTTCGCCGAGGTCGTGCTGCCGGAGGGCGCGTTCCGCGACGTGCTGACGTTCGTCGGCGCCCCGGTCATCGCGCTGACGATCGCGACGCTGGCCTCGTTCTGGGTGCTGGGCCTGCGCGGCGGGTTCTCGATGGAGCGCATCGAGAAGGCCGCGTCGGCCTCGCTGGGACCGGTGGCGCTGGTGCTGCTGGTGACCGGTGCGGGCGGCGTGTTCGGCGCGGTCCTGGAGGCCACCGGCGCCGGTGCGGCGCTGGCGGACCTGCTGGGTCAGACGTCGCTGCCGGTGGTGCTGCTGGCGTTCCTGATCGCCACCGCGTTGCGCGTGGCGCTGGGCTCGAAGACGGTGGCGATCGTGACGACGGCGCCGATCGTGGCCCCGCTGATCCACGAGCTCGGCCTGACGCAGCCGGAGATCGCCCTGGTGGTGGTCGCGGTCGCCGCGGGAGGCACGGTCCTGTCCCACGTCAACGACTCGGGTTTCTGGCTGTTCAACCGCTACATGGACCTCGACATCAGGACCACCCTCAAGACCTGGACCCTCATGGAGACGTTCATGGGAGGCACGGCCTTCCTCATCGCCGCCGCCCTCAGCGCACTCCTCGCCCTCACCTGACCCCGCTCGGAGCGCGGCGCCCTTCCCATCGGGAGGGGCGCCGCCGTCGTGGGTCACCAGGGGACAGTTTTAGCCATAACTGTCCGGACAATTCGGACATTGATCATGGGTGATTATGGCTAAAACTGTCCACTGCCAACCACCGATGACACCGTCACCGGACCTCCCGATCAGGGTTTCCGGGTGAAACCCGCTGGGATGAGGAGGTCTTCCGGGGTGAGGTCGTGGATTGAGGGGCGCGCCAAGGCGAGGAGGGAGGAGTCGATGCCGCTTCGCAGGATGTCGAAGACGTTGCGGACTCCGGCTTGGCCTTCGGCGGCCAGGCCCCAGAGGTAGGCGCGTCCGATGAGGACGGCGCGGGCGCCGAGGGCGAGGGCCTTGACGACGTCGCTGCCGCGGCGGACGCCGCCGTCGAGCAGCACCTCGACGTCCCCGCCGACGGCCTCGGCGATCGCAGGCAGCAACCGGATCGTCGCCGGCGTCGAATCGAGGTTGTTGCCGCCGTGGTTGGACACCGAGATCGCGGTGGCGCCGATGTCGCGGGCGCGGCGGGCGTCGTCGGGATGCGTGACGCCCTTGATCATGAACGGCCCGCCCCAGCGCTCCCGCAGCCAGGCGATGTCCTCCCAGGTGGGAGGCGGGGTGAACATCCACTCGCCGTAGGCGCCGAAGAACGTCGGGGCGGCCTGGCCGCGCGGCACCATGTTCGGCGTGGTCAGGTCCGGCAGCCCGTGCCGGAGGAACCCGCTCAGCCATCGCGGCCGCAGCAGCCCCTGCGGGGCGAAGCTCAGCTTGGTGCGCAGGTCAAGCTTCTCCGGGATCGGCGGGCTGCCCCAATCGCGCCCGGTGGCGAAGCACCAGTCGAGGGTGACGATGAGCCCCTTCGCCCCGGCCGCGCGGGCGCGCTCGGCGCGGGCCAGCACCTTCTCCCGGTCGCCCACCCAGTACACCTGGAAGAACGTCTTCGGGTTGGCCTCGGCGACGTCCTCGACGGCGCGGCTGGCGAACGACGACAGCCCGATCGCCGTGCCCGCCTCCGCCGCGGCCCGGGCCACCGCGACCTCACCCTCCGGGTGAACGGCCTGCACCCCGGTCGGGGACACCAGCACCGGCAGTGACAGCTCCTGGCCCAGCACCGTCGTGGCCATGTCCCGCTCGGCGGGCAGGTCCGCCACGCGCGGGGCGAAGCCGAGCTCGCCGAAGGCCCGGATGTTGTCCTCCAGCGTGGATCCGCGTTCGCTGCCGGCCACCAGCGCCAGGTAGACCGACCGGGGCAGTCGCCTGCGGGCGCGCCGATGCGCCTCCGCCACTGTTTCGAACCACTCCGCCATGCCGCACCACGCTAGGGCCCGCGGACCTCGGCGGCACCGTGCGAGCGGTCCACCAACGTCCCCTCCGATCGAACGGGCGGCAGCCGGGCTACCTGACCGATCGGACGGGTGCGCTCCTCCCCGATCGTCCCGACCTGGGGCCTCGGACGAGGGGTCTTGGTCCGCTGCCGTTCTCCCGGGGTGAGCTGGGGCACTAGCTTCCGGGCCAGAGGCGGGTTCGACGTCCCGCTCCCCCGCCCGGCCGGAGAGCAACGCGCGACGAGGCGCGTGGAAAGGACACCGACATGCAGGTCGATGAGCTGCTCAAGCCGTTCCCGATCAAGGAGTTCCACCCGTTCCCCCGCGCCCTGCTGGGCCCCGGTTCGCACGAGATGATCGGCCCGGAGGCCCTGAAGCTGGGCTTCAAGAAGACCCTGGTGATGACCTCCGGCCTGCGCGGCACCGACATCGTGCACAAGATCGTCGAGTCGATGCGCTACCACGGCCTGGAAGTCGTGGTCTACGACCAGGTCGAGTCCAATCCCAAGGACTACAACGTGATGGACTCCGTCGCGATGTACCAGGAGAACGCCTGCGACTCGTTCGTGTCCATCGGCGGCGGCTCCTCCCACGACGCGTGCAAGGGCGCGCGGATCTCGGTGGCCCACGACGGCCGCAACGTCAACGAGTTCGAGGGCTTCAACAAGTCGGAGAACCCCAAGAACCCGCCGCACATCGCCGTGTCCACCACGGCCGGAACGGGTTCGGAGACGTCCTGGGCGTACGTCATCACCGACACCACCACCGACCCGGACAACCCGCACAAGTACGTCGCCTTCGACGACAACTCGGTGACCACGCTGGCCGTCGACGACCCGGTGCTCTACTACGACTGCCCGATCGACTACACCGCGCAGTGCGGGTTCGACGTGCTCGCCCACGCCTCCGAGCCCTACGTCTCGCGGCTGAACTTCCCGCCGTCGCTGGGCAACGCGCTGCACGCGGTGAAGATGACCGCCGAGAACCTGCGCCAGGCGGTGTGGAACGGCCAGGACCTGCCGGGCCGCGAGGGCATGATGTACGCGCAGTACATCGCCGCGCAGGCGTTCAACTCCGGCGGTCTGGGCATCATCCACTCGATCTCGCACGCCGTGAGCGCCTTCTACGACACCCACCACGGGCTCAACAACGCCATCGCGCTGCCGCGGGTGTGGGCGTTCAACATGCCGGTGGCCTACAAGCGGTTCGCCGAGATCGCCGAGGCGATGGGCGTCGACACCCACGGCATGACCGCGCCGCAGGCCGCCGACGCCGCCCTCAACGCCGCGATCCGGCTGCTGCGCGACGTGGGCATCACCGAGCGCTTCGTCGACGTCAACGCCGACACCTACTCCAAGAACCGGCTCGGCCAGGGCCCGACGAAGTTCTACGAGCGCTCCAAGGAGATCAAGGGCGACGCCGCCGACGTCGACCGCATCACCAACCACGTCCTCGGCGACGCCTGCACGCCGGGCAACGCCAAGGAGTGCACGTTCGACACGGTGCGCCCGGTCGTCGAGCACTGCATGACCGGGGATCTGGACGACCTGCTGACCTGATCCCCTCCCGGACCGGCCGTGGTGTCGCGCCCCTCCGACCTGTGCGGCACCACGGCCTTCCCACCCAGCACCGCTCGCATCCCGGAGGTATCGCAGTGCTCGACGACATCGCGGATCAGCCCGGAGACAAGCCCTTCGAGTCGGTGGAGGAGGTGATCAACCGCTTCGGGGAGCACGGCTACATCTCCGACCGGCGGCTGGCCACCACCGTCTTCCTCCAGTCCAGATTGGACAAACCGCTGCTGCTGGAAGGCCCAGCGGGGGTGGGCAAGACCGAGCTGGCCAAGACGCTCGCGGAGGCCACCGGGCGAAAGCTGCTGCGGTTGCAGTGCTACGAGGGCCAGGACGAGAGCAAAGCGCTCTACGAGTGGGACTACGGCAAGCAGCTGCTCTACACCCAGATGCTGCGCGACAAGATCGGCGAGATCATCGCCGACGCGCCGGACCTGTCCACGGCGATCGACCGGATCGGCGCGCAGGACAGCGTGTTCTTCTCCGACCGGTTCCTGGCCGCCCGGCCGCTGCTGGAGGCCATCCGCGGCGAGCAGCCCGCGGTGCTGCTGGTCGACGAGGTCGACCGCGCCGACGAGGCGCTGGAGGCCGTGCTGCTGGAGTGCCTGGCGGAGTTCCAGGTGTCGGTGCCCGAGGTCGGCACCTACACCGCGGCGACCCCGCCGTACGTGGTGCTGACCTCCAACAACACCCGCGACCTGTCGGCGGCGCTGAAACGCCGCTGCCTGCACCTGTTCCTGGACTACCCGGACCACGACCGGGAGCTGGAGATCGTCCGCTCCAAGCGCACCGGCCTGCCGGAGCACCTGGCCGAGCAGCTGGTGACGGTGGTGCGCCGGCTGCGCGAGCTCAAGCTGCGCAAGGCGCCGTCGATCTCGGAAACCATCGACTGGGCGCGGACTCTCGCCGTCCTCGGCGCCGAGGAGCTGGGGTCGGAGGTGCTGGCCGAGACCGTCAACGTCGTGGTGAAGTACGAGCGCGATCTGCAGCAGGCGCTGGACGTGATCGGGCACATGTCCGACCCGAACCGCGACATCCCCCAGCAGCTGCCGTCCCACGGCCACGGGCACGGACATGGCCATGGGCACGGGCACGACCACGCCGACGACGGCGGTGACGTCGACGGCCGGGAGGTCCGCGCGGCCAAGGACCGGCCGGGCCGGCACGACGATTCCTACTACGGCGCACCGGGTTCGGCCTCGTCCGGGCAGCGGGGCAGCGGCAGTCAGGGGGCCCGGTCGTTCTCCTCGGTGACCCGCCGCAAGTCGTGAGGAGCGCGCCGTGGAATCAGCACTGCACCGGTTCGTCCGGTTGTTGCGCCTGTTCGGCGTGCGCATCTCGGTCTCCGAGGCGACCGACGCGATGCGCTGCGCCGCCCAGCCCGGGATGCTCGACGACCGGGAGGCGCTGCGCAACGCCCTGAAGGTCGCGATGATCAAGGACCGGCGGGACGAGGAGATCTTCGACGAGGTCTTCGAGGTGTTCTTCGCGCTGCGCCCGGTGGTTCCCGACGACGCCGAGCACGAGCACAGCCACGAGCACGACGACCTCTCCGACACCGGTGAGCTGCAGTCGTTCACCGTGTCCGAGGAACCCGCGGACACCCCGCAGGAGGGGCACACGCACGCCAAACCCGCCGACATCCGCGACTACTTCGACCCCGAGGACCTGGCCCAGCAGTACAACCTGCACCAGGAGAGCAACAAGATAGACCTCGCCTCGATGACCGACGAGGTCGTGTTCTCCAGCGACAACAGCAGCACCGGTGGCGGTTCGGTGCCGTCGGTGCAGCTGGAGACCGAGCAGCTGCACAACGCGGGCACGCCGGGGTCGCTGGCCGAGCACACCGGGCAACGCATCGACACCCGGCTGAGCATCGCCGAGGAGCAGACGCTGCTGGACTGGCTCGGCGACGACGAGGAACCCGATTCGGCGCCGCGCGGGCAGCTCACCGGGGTGCTGGAGAACCTGCCGGAGCTGCTCAAGCAGCACCTGGCCAAGCTCGCCGAGCTGGAGCGCACCGCCACCGAGTCCCGCGAGGTCGCCGCCGGCCGGCTGGACCGGGTCGACGAGGGCGAGCGCCAGCAGCTGGAGGAGTCGCTGCGGCGGATCGTGCACAGCCTGCGCGGGGCGCCGACCAGCAAGCGCCGCAACACCCCGCGCGGCCGGGTGCACCCGGCGCGCACGATGCGCCGCAACATGCGCTACGACGGCGTGCCGTTCCGGCCGATCACGGTCACCCGCGCCGAGGACAAGCCGAGGCTGGTGGTGCTGGCCGACGTGTCGCTGTCGGTGCGCTCGACCGCGCGGTTCACGCTGCACCTGGTGCACGGGCTGCAGTCGCTGTTCACGCAGGTCCGCACGTTCGCCTTCGTCGACGATCCGGTGGAGATCACCGAGCTGTTCACCGATCACCCGCTGGAGCGGGCGCTGGGGCTGGTCTTCGACGGGTTGCCGCAGGGCGGTGTGCTCGACGTGGACGGCAACTCCGATTACGGCGCCACGTTCGGCCGGTTCCTGGAGGAGTTCGGCACGACGCTCAACCGCCGGACCACGGTGCTGATCCTCGGGGACGGGCGCGGCAACGGCAACGACCCGAACGTCGACGCGCTCGCCGAGATCGCCCGCCGCGCGCGGGAAACCATCTGGCTCACCCCGGAACCGCGGTACTCGTGGCGGTTGGGCCGCTGCGACCTGCCGGACTACGCCGACCACTGCGACCGGGTGCAGGTGGTGCGGGACCTGTCCGGGCTGGCGAAGGCCGCCGAGTCCATCGCGACGGAGGTGACGGGGCGGTGACGGCCGGAGAGCGCGCGGCGCTGCACCACATCGACCCGCTGGCCCCGCACGGGCGGGATCCGCTGGTCACCGTGGCGCGGCACTCGGGGTGCGACGCGCGGATCGCGGTGACCCGCACGCCGCACTTCTGCCTGCACCGCCGGGACCACCGGATGGAGATCACCCACTGGTTCCGGCCCGAGCAGCTGGACAACAACCTGGCGGGCGTGCTCGCCGACGAGCTGTTCGCGCCGGGCTGGCTCAGCGGCGTGGAGGTCTTCGAGCGGGTGTT
The DNA here is from genome assembly GCF_900116135.1 of Saccharopolyspora flava. Lineage (GTDB taxonomy): Bacteria > Actinomycetota > Actinomycetes > Mycobacteriales > Pseudonocardiaceae > Saccharopolyspora > Saccharopolyspora flava. The sequence goes on along the minus strand of NZ_FOZX01000009.1, from coordinate 178,651 downwards.
CACCGAGGTGGTGCAGTCGGTGATCGAGGATCCGCTGCGCGCGTGGACGACGTTCTACGCCAACACCCTCGACCGGATCCGGGAGTGCTGGTCGCAGCCCGACGGGTCCGCCCCGCACTCCTCGATCGCCGACTTCGCCCCGCTGTACCGGCGGGTGCTGAGCACGGCGCCGCCCGGGCGGGTGCTGGACCTGGGGTCGTGCTTCGGCTTCCTGCCGCTGCTGCTGGCCGAGCGGGGCGAGCACACGGTCATCGCCTCGGACCTGGCTCCCGGCAGCATGCGCCTGCTCAAGACGGTCGCCTCGGCCCGGGGGCATCACATGCACACCCTGGTCTGCGACGCGGCCCAGGTCCCGCTCCCCGACGGCGCGGTCGACACGGTCACGGCCATGCACCTGCTGGAGCACCTCGAACCGGCCCGGGGAGACGCGGTCCTCGCCGAAGCCCTCCGCTTGGCCCGGCGCCGCGTCATCATCGCCGTCCCCTTCGAGGACAGGCCCAACGCCGCCTTCGGCCACGTCCGCACCTTCACCGAGGCCGACCTCCACGAACTCGGCACCTCCACGGGTCTCCCCTACGAGGTCACCCACCACCACGGAGGCTGGCTCGACATCCGCAAACCCCCGAACCCCGCACAGTTTTCATGAAAACTGTCCCCCCACGAACAACGAAAATCCCGTTGTCCCTTCACGGAGGTGGGTGGTGGGGAAGTTTTCATGAAAACTTCCCCACCACGAACAAAACCCGAGGTCAGGGGAATCCCCTTCCCTCCCGTTCTGGACGGGGTGGGGGAAGTTTTCATGAAAACTTCGCGTCAGATGAGGTGGAGCTTGCTGGCTTCGTAGACCGCTTCCGCGCGGCTGGTGGCGGTGAGCTTGCGCATGATGTTGCGGACGTGGAACTTCACCGTCGTCTCGGAGATGAACAGCTTCGCGCCGATGTCGCGGTTGCTGAGGCCGTGGGCGAGCTGGCGGAGGACGTTGAGCTCGCGCTCGGTCAAGCGGGGCTCGGTGGTGGGGGCGTTCATCGACTCGACCATCGCCGCGGCCGAGCGGGAGTCGAAGGAGCTCTCGCGGCGGGCGACGGCGCGGATGGAGCGGACCAGTTCGGTGGTGTCGACGTCCTTGACGACGTAGCCGCGGGCACCGCGGTGGATGGCGTCGACGACCAGCCCGCCGTCCAGGAACGTGGTGAGCACCAGGACGCCGAGGTCCGGGTGTCGCTCGGTGAGCTGCCCGCACAGCTGCAGGCCCTCGGTGTTGTCGCCGGTGGAGAGCTTGAGGTCGAGCAGCACGATGTGCGGCGCGGCGTCGGCGACCACGGTCAGCGCCTCAGCTGCGGTCGCGGCTTCGCCGACGACCTGCAGGTCGTCCTCGCGTTCCAGCACCGAGCGCAGCCCGTGCCGGACGATGGCGTGGTCGTCGACGAGGACGATCCGCACCGAGGGGTCCCCGGTGCGCTGGTCGGGCAGTCTCACGGCGTCACCTCCCGCTCCGGCGACAGCGGCACCCGCAGCTGCAGCGCCACCCCGCCCATCCGCGACCGCCGGATGCCCAGCGTCCCGCCGAGCTCCCGCGCCCGCGCCGCCATGTTCGCCAGCCCCCGGTGCCTGCCCGCGAGGTCGGCGGCCTCGGAGAGCTTCAGGGACCGCCGCAGCTGAGCGGGGTCGCCGGTGCCGTCGTCGGAGACGGTCAGCCGCAGCCGGCCGGGCTGGTAGACGAGGTGCACGACGGCGCGGGTGGCTTCGGCGTGCGAGACGATGTTGAACAGCGCTTCGCCGGTGAGCCGCAGGATGGAGCTCTCGTCCTCCGGCGGCAGCGGCGCGGGGCTGCCTTCGACGCGCACCTCCACCCGCAGTTCGCTGGACAGGTGCACAGTGGACAGCTGCTCGAGCAGCACCGGCAGCGATCCCGGCGGTTCCTCGGCCCCGTGGTGCAGGGCGTAGATCGCGGCCCGCAGCCGTTCCACGGCCTGCTGGGTGAGTCCCTTGGCGGGGGCGAGCTTCTCGGCGACGCGCTCGGCTTCCGGCCCCATCTCGGCGAGTTCGGCGCGGCACACCTCCACCGTCATCCCGGCGCTGAGCACGTACTGGGTGACGGTGTCGTGCAGTTCGCGGGCGATGCGGTGGCGCTCGTCGTCGAGGGCCTGGCGCTGCATGGCCTCGACGAGGCGGCGTTGGGTCTCCTGCAGCTCGGCGTTGCGGGCGGCCAGGTCCCGGGCCTGCTGGGCGGCGGCCTCGGAGAGCTGCTCGGTGCGCCCGCGCAGCTGGGCGGCGGCGTGGAACAGGAACGAGTTGTGCACGGCGACGGCGGCCTGGTTGGCCAGGACCCGCAGGATCGCCAGGTCGGTGTCGGCGACCTGGACGTCACCGGGCCAGCCGACGATGCCGCCGACGGGTTCGCCGTCGAGGGTCATCGGCGCCCGCACCCACCCGGGCCCGCCGGGTTCCAGCTCGATCTCCCAGGGCCGGTTGCGGATGACGTCGAGCTGCTCGCGGGCCTCGGGCGGCAGCGCGTCCTCGTCGTCGACGAGCTCGCCCCGGTCCAGCAGCAGGAACCGGGGCCGGGCGGCGCGCAGCGCGCCGTCGGCGATGCCGACGAGCATCCGGTCGGCCTGCAGGTGCTCGGCCGCGGCCCGGACGACGGCTTCGACGAGGGTGCGCGGTCCTTCGACGGTGCGCACCAGCGCGCGGGAGATGCGGTCGAGGGCCTGCACGGCGTGCTCCAGGCGCTCGGCGGAGCGGACGTACTCCGGGTAGAAGGAGCGCTTGCCGGAGCGCAGCCCGGTCAGCACGCCCAGGTCGTCTCCGAAGTCGCCGCCGGACATCGCACCGCTCACAGCGCGGCCCGGAACAGCCCGGCGATGTCGGTGGCCCGCGCCTCGCGCGGGTTGGTCGTCAGGCAGGCGTCCTTGAGCGTGTTGCGCGTCAGCACCGGGATGTCCACATCGGACACGCCGAGCGACCGCAGCGTCTTGGGCACGCCGACGACGTCGGCCAGCTCCCGCACCCGCTCGGCCAGGGCCAGCGCCACGTCGACGGCGGGCACCCCGGCGGTGTCGATGCCGATCGCGGCGGCCAGCGGGACGTAGCGGTCGGGGTCGGCCTCGGCGTTGAAGCGGATGACGTGCGGAAGCAGCACCCCGTTGATCACCCCGTGCGGGGCGTCGAGCAGCCCGCCGACCTGGTGGCTCATGGCGTGGGTGGCGCCGAGGATGGCGTTGGTGAAGGCCATCCCGGCCTCCAGCGCGCCCTGCGCCATCGCGATGCGGGGTTCGGCCTCGGCGGGCCGGAACAGGGTGCGGGCGAGGTTGCCGGTGATGAGCTGCGCGGCGTGCAGCGAGTGCTGCTCGGTGAGGGTGTTGTGCGCGCGGGAGACGTAGGACTCGATGGCGTGGGTGAGCGCGTCGAGGCCGGTGGCGGCGTTGAGCCAGTCGGGCATGGTGGTCAGCAGCCGGGGGTCGACGACCGAGATCTCGGGCACCAGCGCCCGGCTCAGGATGGTGATCTTGGTGGCGTTGCCGGTGTCGGTGACGATGGCGAACTGGGAGACGTCGGCTCCGGTTCCCGACGTCGAGGGCGCCATGACCAGCGGCGGGATCGGGTGCACGACCTGGTCGACGCCTTCGTAGTCGAGGATGCGCCCGCCGTTGCCGGACAGGATCGCCACGCCCTTGGCCGCGTCGATCACCGAGCCGCCGCCGACCCCGATGATCACGTCGGCACCGGATTCGGCGTAGCGGCGGTGCGCGGCCTCGATCTCGTGGTCCTTCGGGTTGGGCGTGACCGCGTCCCACACCACCGCCGAGAGCCCGACGGATTCGAGGTGACCGGCGGCCTCGGCCGCCCAGCTCGCCTCGGTGAGGCCGCCGTCGGTGACCAGGAACGGTCGGCGGGCGCCGAGCCGCCGCGCGCAGTGCCCGAGCTCGGCCAGCGCGCCCGGGCCGAACACGACCTCGGGCACGTGGAACTTCGCCAGCCTCGGCGGTTCGCCGCCGGACCGCGTGATCAGCGGCCCGGGCAGCTCGGTGACGCCGAGTTCGGGCGGGCCGGGCACCCGGCTTCGCACAGTCATCAGGCATCCTCCAGGCACCGGTGCGTGGGATCCGCGAACGCCGGCCGGGTCGACGCGCCGGACCCGACCATCCTATCCTGGAACGTGACCCGGACCACAGCAGCGAGACCGGCGGGGTCCGCCCGGTCCGGGCAGACCCCGCAGCCGCCCCCCTTCGCACGGCGCTCGCCGGTCAGGCGAGACCGAACGCCTCGAGCTCGTCGTCGGTGAGCAGCCGCGAGCGGATCAGGAACCGGACTCCCTCGGGGGCTTCCAGCGAGAACCCGCTGCCGCGGCCGCGCACGACGTCGATGGTCAGGTGGGTGTGCTTCCAGTACTCGTGCTGCGCCTGCGACATCCACACCGGTACCGCTTCGCCGTCCACGTCGAGGTCGCCGAGGTGGACGTCGGAGTCGCCGGTGCGGAACTCCCCCGCCGGGTAGCACATGGGAGCGCTGCCGTCGCAGCAGCCGCCGGACTGGTGGAACATCAGCGGGCCGTGGTCGGCCCGGAGGCGGCGGAGCAAGTCCGCCGCCTCCGGGGTCACGGCCACCCGAGCGGGCTCCATCAGAAGAAGCCCAGCTTGTTCGGCGAGTAGCTGACCAGCATGTTCTTGGTCTGCTGGTAGTGGTCGAGCATCATCCGGTGGTTCTCCCGGCCGATGCCGGACTGCTTGTAGCCGCCGAAGGCCGCGTGCGCCGGGTAGGCGTGGTAGTTGTTCACCCACACCCGGCCGGCCTGGATCTCGCGACCGGCGCGGTAGGCGGTGTTGGCGTCGCGCGACCACACCCCGGCGCCCAGGCCGTAGAGGGTGTCGTTGGCGATCTTCATGGCGTCGGCGTAGTCGTCGAAGCGCGCCACGGAGACCACCGGACCGAAGATCTCCTCCTGGAAGACCCGCATCTTGTTGTGGCCCTCGAACACCGTCGGCTGCACGTAGTAGCCGCCGGAGAGCTCGCCGCCGAGGTCGGCCCGCTCGCCACCGGTGAGGACCTTGGCGCCCTCCTGCTTGCCGATGTCGATGTAGGACAGGATCTTCTCGAGCTGGTCGTTGCTGGCCTGCGCACCGATCATGGTGTCGGTGTCGAGCGGGTTGCCCTGCTTGACGGCCTTGGTGCGGTCGACGGCCTCGCCGAGGAACCGGTCGTAGATGCCGGTCTGGATCAGCGCGCGCGACGGGCAGGTGCAGACCTCGCCCTGGTTGAGCGCGAACATCGTGAAGCCCTCGAGCGCCTTGTCGTAGAAGGCGTCGTGGGCGGTGGCGACGTCGTCGAAGAAGATGTTCGGGCTCTTGCCGCCCAGCTCCAGCGTCACCGGGATGATGTTCTCGCTGGCGTACTGCATGATCAGCCGCCCGGTGGTGGTCTCCCCGGTGAAGGCGATCTTGCTGATCCGCTTGTTGGAGGCCAGCGGCTTGCCCGCCTCGACCCCGAAGCCGTTGACGACGTTGACCACGCCGGGCGGCAGCAGGTCGCCGATGACGCTCATCAGCACGTGGATCGAGGCCGGGGTCTGCTCGGCGGGCTTGAGCACCACGGCGTTGCCCGCGGCCAGCGCGGGCGCCAGCTTCCAGACCGCCATCAGGATCGGGAAGTTCCACGGGATGATCTGGCCGACCACGCCCAGCGGCTCGTGGAAGTGGTAGGCGACGGTGCTGTCGTCGACCTCGCTGATCCCGCCCTCCTGGGCGCGGATGGCGCCGGCGAAGTAGCGGAAGTGGTCGATGGCCAGCGGGATGTCGGCGGCCAGGGTCTCGCGGACCGGCTTGCCGTTCTCCCAGCTCTCGGCGACGGCCAGCTTCTCGAGGTTCGCCTCCATCCGGTCGGCGATCTTGTTGAGGATGTTGGCCCGCTCGGCCACCGAGGTCCGTCCCCACGCGGGAGCGGCGCCGTGCGCGGCGTCGAGGGCGCGCTCGACGTCGTCGGCGGTGCCGCGGGCGATCTCGGTGAAGTCCGCGCCGGTCACCGGCGTCGGGTTCGCGAAGTAGCCGCCCTTGGCCGGTGCCACGTACTCACCGCCGATGTAGTGGTCGTAGCGGGATTCGTAGGCCACGACGCTGCCCTGCGTACCCGGCGCTGCGTACTTGGTCATGCGTTGCCTCCTGCACGAGAACTGCTCTTGTCCCGAGCGATCGTGGCGCGCCTCACGTTGCAACGGGGTTGCACCGGCCGTTGCGCCGATCGGCTGACTGACCGAACGGACGGGATTGCCCTCGTCGGCGGGTGACGCCCTTGTTCCCGGGATCACGCGTGGTCATGATGTCCCCACCCGTCAACGAGGACGCAGGACTGGAGGCAGGGTGCAGGCCGAGGAGGAGAACCCCACCACGACGATGCTCGCCGACCCGCTGGAGTACGCCTCGCTGCTGGGCCGGGTGTGGGACGCCGTGCTGCGCGGGGACCGCGCTCCCCGATCGCCGCGCGCGCTGGTCTCGGAGTCCTGGCAGCGCTCGCTGGCCGCCGAGGTCGACCCCGACGCCTGCGAGGCGCCGGTGGTCTGCGAGCGCGACGAGGTCCACGACCTGCGCGACGAGCACCCCCTCAAGGCCGCGATCCCGGTGCTGCGCCAGACCGTCCTCGACGTCGCCGACGAGGCCATGCACGTGATGATCGTGACCGACCGGGACGGGCTGATCCTGTGGCGCGAGGGGCATTCCGAGGTGCAGCGCCGCGCCGACAAGGTGCGGTTGAGCGAGGGCACCCGGTGGGCCGAGGAGGCCATCGGCACCAACGCGATGGGGACGACGCTCGCGGTGGGCAAACCGGTGCAGATCTACTCCGCCGAGCACCTGGTGCGCACCTACCACGACTGGACCTGCGCGGCGAGCCCCATCCACGACCCCGACACCGGTGACGTGCTGGGTTCGGTGGACATTTCCGGTCCGCTGCGCACCGTGCACCCGGCGATGGTGTCGCTGGTCAGCGCGGCGGCGCAGCTCGCCGAGAGCCACCTGCGGGCGCGGATGGCCGCCCGCGACGAGCAGCTGCGGGCCCGCAACATGCCGCACCTGCGGGCGCTGCGCGGCGAGGCGGGCGCGCTGCTGACCCGCACCGGGCGGGTGCTGGCGGTGGAGCCGGGCGCGGCGCTGCTGCCCGAGCGGGTCGACGTCTCCGACGGCCGGGTCACCCTGGGCGACGGCCGCGAGGCCGTGCTGGAGCGGCTCGCCGAGGGCTACCTGCTGCGGGTGCCGGGCTCGTCGACGACGCGCGCCCGCCCGCGACCGGTGCTGTCGCTGTCGTTCCTGGACTCGGCCGGACCGCGCGCGGTGCTCGACGGCCGCGAGGTCCCGCTGTCGTTGCGGCACGCGGAGATCCTGACGCTGCTGGCGATGCGACCGGCCGGGCTCACCGCCGACAAGCTGGCGTTCCAGCTCTACGGCGAGCGCGGCAACCCGGTCACCGCCCGCGCCGAGATCCACCGGCTGCGCGCCCACCTCGGCGAGCACGTCATCGCGACCAAGCCCTACCGGCTGCGGGCCGCGGTCGACGCGGACTTCCTGACGGTGCGCCGCGCGCTGCACGACGGTGATCTGCGCACCGCCTCGGAGACCTACCGGGGTCCGCTGTTGGAGGCCAGCGAGGCCCCGGCGATCCGCGACGAGCGGGAGGAGCTGTTCGCCTCGCTGCGCAACGCCGTGCTGGACCGCGGGGACGTGGCTGCGCTGTGGGCGCTGTTCCGCGATCACCCCACCGACGACCTGGAGGTCCTGGGCCAGCTCGCGCACCGCCTCCCCCGCCACGACTCGCGACGCCCGCTGGTCACGGCCCGGATGCAGCAGGTCCTCGCGGGCGAGGCCTGATCAGGGGCGCAGCCCGGCGAGCAGCACTTCGACGACCCGCTCGACGGAGTCGACGCCGCCGGGCAGCGGCAGTTGCGAGCACACCGCGCCCTCGACCATCTCGCAGATCAGCACCAGGTCGGCGGGCTCGACGTCGGCGCGGATCGCGCCGGCCGTTTGGGCCCGGCGCAGACCGGGGGTCAGGACGGCGACCAGGCGCCTGGCGTAGCGGGTCTGGTCGGCGGGCGGGAGTTCGCGGAACATCCGGGCCAGCGGGCGGCGGGAGATCTGCTCCTCGAACAGCTCCTCCAGCACGTCGAGGAAGTCGGCGTCGGCGGTGTCGGCGACGAGTTCGCGCAGCATGTGCAGCTTGCTCTCGGCCACCGCGAGCCCGAGGGCGTAGCGGTCGGAGAAGTGCCGGTAGACGGTGGCGCGGCCCAGCCCGGAGCGGCGGGCGATCTCGCTGAGCTGCACCAGCTCGACGTCCTCGGTGAACGCCTCATCGGCCGCCTGCAGGATGACCTCGCGGTTGCGGCGCGCATCGGTCCGCCGAGAACTCAGCACCGCTCCCCTCCCGAAGGCCACACGAACTCCTAACCTACCCGTCGGTAGTGAGATCGTCGAGAAGTTCAATGTCTCGTTTTGGCTGCCTAAGCTCCGCGCCAGTCGACGCTGACCTGCCGTGGAGGTACCCGCATGCCCGAACTCAGCCGCCGCACCCTGCTCGCCGGAACCGCGGCCGCCGCCGGTCTCTCGCTGGCCGGCCCGTACGCCCACGCCGCGACCCGCGTACCGCTGACCCGCGAGGAGCACCGCGTCGTGGTCATCGGCTCGGGCTTCGGCGGCGGCGTGACGGCGCTGCGATTCGCCCAGGCGGGCATCCCGGTGCTCGTGCTCGAACGCGGCAAGCGCTGGCCGACCGGCCCGAACTCCGACACCTTCCCCACCCTGGCGACGCTGGACAAGCGGCTCTTCTGGATGGGGTCGGGCCCGTCGCTGTTCGGCATCGAGCCGCCGCCGTTCGAGCGCTACACCGGTCTGCTGGAGCGGGTGGCCGGCAACGGCATGGACATCATGTGCGCGGCCGGTGTCGGCGGCGGTTCGCTGCTGTACCAGGGCATGACGTTGCAGCCGACCGAGGAGGTCTTCAACGCCAACATGCCCGAGAAGCTCGACTACGCGCGGATGGACTCGGTCTACTACCGCCGCGTGGCCGAGATGCTGCAGATCGCCACCGCCCCGGACGAGCTGATCAACAGCGACTCCTACCGGGCGTCGCGGATTTTCGCCCGCAACGCCCGCGACGCGGGCTTCTCGGTGGAGAAGATCCCGATGCCGATCGACTGGGACTACGCGCTGCGCGAGCTGCGCGGCGAGATGAAACCGTCCTACACCAACGGCAACTGCGCGTTCGGGGTGAACAACGGCGGCAAGCACTCGGTCGACGTCACCTACCTCGCCCAGGCCGAGGCCACCGGCAAGGTCACCGTCGCGCCGCAGCACAACGTCACCGAGGTCGCCCAGACCCGCGACGGGCGCTGGCAGGTGCACGTCGACCGCATCGCCCAGGACGGCACCGTGCTGGAGCAGAAGATCATCACCACGCCCGCCCTGGTGATGGCGGCAGGCACGGCGGGCACCACCAGGCTGCTGATGCGCGCCGCCGCCAAGGACCAGATCCGCGACATGCCCGACGGCCTGGGCTCCAACTGGGGTTCCAACGGCGACCGGATCTACACCTGGACCAGCCTGGAGGACGACTTCGGCATGCCGCAGGGCGGCCCGGTGGTCTTCGGCAGCAAGGAGTGGGACGACCCGACGCTGGCCAACACCGTCATCCAAGCCTCGATCCCACCCACGCCGAACCTGCGCACCACGATGCTCGTCGGCTACGGCGTGAGCTCCGGGCGCGGCCGGTTCAGCTACGACTCCACCAAGGACGACGCGGTGCTGAACTGGCCCTCGCAGGCGGATTCGACGCTGGCCAAGCGCGTCGACGAGCGCGTCGCCGCGGTCGCGGGCACCGGATCGGTCCGGCTCGACACGACCTCGCTGGTGCCCAACACCTGGCACCCGCTGGGCGGCGCGTCGATGAACGTGGTCTGCGACCTGGAAGGCCGGGGTGAAGGGCCACCGCGGTCTCTACGTGCTCGACGGGGCGCTCATGCCCGGCAACACCGCCGCCTGCAACCCGTCGATGACCATCGCGGCGGTGGCCGAGCGCGCCACCGACGCGCTCCTCGCCCAGGACGCCGGCGTGGTGTTCTGATCACTCCCGTCCCGCGCCACCGCCGGTCCCGCGCCACCGGTCGGCGGCGCGGGACGGGTTTCACCGGTGCGAGGCGTCGAGGAACTCCTCCCGGAAGATCTTGCGCGGCGCCATCCTACGGCGCTTGAGCGCCTTGACCCCGGCCTCGACCATCCCCGGCGGACCGCACAGGTAGGCGCTGAGACCCCGGCAGGACTGGAAGTCCGCCAGCACCACGTCGGTCACCAGTCCCGTCGCGCCGTCCCAGTCCTCTTCGGACAGGCAGGGCCGGTACCCGAAGTGCGGGTGCCGCCGGGCGAGATCGGTGAAGAACTCCACGTCGTAGAGGTCCTGCCTGCTGCGACCTCCGTGGTAGAGGTGCAGTTCCGGCGCCAGGTCGTGGTCCAGGGCGTGCCGCACGATGGACTTCAGCGGCGCCAGGCCGGTGCCCCCGGCGATGAGGATCGCCGGTTCCTCCTGCGCCACCGGCATCCCGAAATCGCCGAGCGGGCCCTTGAGCTCGATGCGCTCGCCCACCGCGAGCCCGGCGAACATCCAGCCGTCGGTGGCGATCCCGCCCGGCGTGCGCCGCACGTGGAACTCCAGCCGCGAGGTCTCCGACGGCGGGTTCGCCATCGAGTACTGCCGCGCCGCACCGGTTCCCGGCACGAGGATCTCGGCGTACTGGCCGGGGTTGAACGACATCGGCTCGTCGAGCTCGACGACCAGCCGCCGGATGTCGCGGGCGATGTCGTCGAGGCCGACCACGGTCCCGGTGTGGTCGCGCAGCGGGTGCCGCGGGACGCCGTCGTCGGGGTCGACCTGCTCGACCGGTTCCAGCACCAGCGCGGAGCGCGGCGTGGCCTGGCAGCCCAGGGCGATGCCGGCCTCGCGCTCCTCGGGGGTGAGGGTGTACTCGGAGGAGTCGCGGTGGTCGACCTCGCCGGAGAGGACCTTCATCTTGCAGCTGCCGCAGGTCCCCTGCGTGCAGGAGTGCGGCAACCAGATGTCGTCGCGCAGGCAGGATTCGAGGATCGATTGTCCCGCAGCGCATCTCGTCGAGCGGTCCAGCGGGTCGATGCGGACCTCGTGGGTCGTCTCGGTCGCGGTCATCACACCTCCCACACGGCGTGCAGCTCGACCGGGCCGCGGAAGCCCCAGCCCCAGAAGTCGACCTCGTGATCGGTGTCGGGCTCCAGGTTCGGGATGGCCTCGAACAGCTCCTCCAGCGCGATGCGCACGACCTCGGTCGCGAAGTACGTTCCCGCGCACGCGTGCTTGCCCGCCCCGAAGGCCAGGTTCGGCACCGGCGTGCGGTCCAGGTCGAACACCGCCGGCGACGAGTAGTCGTTCTCGTCGTGGTTGGCCGAGCCGTAGGACATCATCACCACCGACCCGGCGGGCAGCTCGATGCCGTCGATGACCATGTCGCGGTGGTTGCGCCGCGCCACCGCCGACCAGATCGGCGAGGCCCAGCGCACGCCCTCGGTGATGGCCCGCCGCACCAGCGACGGGTCGTCGATGACGCGCTCCAGCTGGCCGGGCCGGGTGAACAGCCCCGCGATGGTGGAGGCCATCGCGTGCCCCGGTTCCTGCATCGCACCGAGCAGGAACACGAAGACGTTCGGGTAGATGACCTCGCGGTCGCGGACCTGGCCGGGCGGCATCCCGTCGTGCAGCCAGTGCGACAGGGCGCTGTCGTCGGGCTCGACGGTCCACTTGTCCAGCAGCGGGTCGAGGACCGCGCGGATCTCGGCCTTGGCCTCGTCCCCGGGCGTGAAGCCCTCGGGGTTGGCCCAGTCGCCGTTCTCGTCGACCCCGGCGTTGGTGAACGAGACGCTGAGCTTGCGGAACCACTCGCGGAGCTTGTCCGAGTTCACCGACCGCAACCCCATCAGGTCGCCGAGGCTGCGCACGCTCACCGGCTCGCAGAACTGCGACACCAGGTCGGCCTCGCCGTCGTTCTCGAAGGCCTCCAGGTAGCGGCGGGCGATCGGCCGGGCCAGGGCGTCGACGTAGCGGTCGACCTCGCTGGGCTGCAGGCCCGGGTCGACCATCGCGCGCAGGTCGTCGTGCTCGGCGCCGTTGGCGTCCAGCACCGCCGGGTCGCCGAAGGTGCGGCGACCGGCCGGGGCGATGACGCCTTCGAAGTCGCTGTCGTCGGTGCCGGCGATCCGCTTGCACATCTCCTTCGTCGAGGCCACCCAGCAGCCCAGCGCCGGGACGTAGGCCAGCGGGGCCTCGGCGCGCAGCCGCTCGTAGAACGGGTACGGGTCGCGCTCCAGCTCCTCCATCGTCACGTCCGCGATCCAGTTCGGGGTCGTCATCGTCATCGCAGGTCCTCCATCGCTCGTCGCTGAGCCGTCGTCTTCCGGGAACTCACGCAGCCGATCCGGGATCGCCGTCCGGGCGGTGTGCGGGAAAAACATCACGGATCACGGGGAGCGGTCGAGCCGCTGGGCGCGATGCCGGGACGGATTGCGCGACGAAATCGGCGTTCACCCCCGGAACGCTTAACCCGCGGGCCTCCGGCCGGTTTAATCCCTCAGAAGCCGGCTCAACGACGAGGAGGCGAGATGGCGACCAGCACGTCCGAGGAGTCCGTCCGCCGGGCGGCCACGCGCGACTGGGGCGAGGCGATCCGCGCCGTCACCGGCGCGTACTTCCCGCACGAGCTGCGGCCGCTGGCGCCCACCGACCGGCTCGACCTGGCCATGCACACCGTGGACCTGGGGCCGGTGACGGTCGGGCGGATCGGCTGGGGCGTGGACGTCGCGATCGACTGCGCCTACCCGGACGCCTACGAGGTCAACATGCCGCTGGCCGGAAGCCTGGAGTCCCGGCACGGCCGCGACCAGGTCATCTCCGGCGAGGGCAACGGCACGATCTTCCCGCCCAACCGCCTCACGCCGATCACCCGCTGGTCGGCGGAGTGCACCGTGGTCGGGGTGAAGTTCGACCGCGCCGGGCTGGAGCGCGAGGCCGACCGCGTGCTGGCCGCTCCGCTGCCCGGAGGGCTGGAGCTGCCCGCGCAGATCGACCGGCGCAGCGCCGCCACCCGGGGCTGGCTGCACTTCGTCCGCACGCTCACCGCCGAGATGGCCGAGACGCAGGCGATGCTGTGCGACGACGTCCTCAAGCGGCAGCTGTCGAGCACGATCATGACGGGATTCCTGCTGGCCATGCACCCGGATCGGCGCAGCGGCGCGCCCGCGCGCCCGCGCATCGTCAACCGCGTCCTGGACCGGCTGCGCGAGGACCCGGCGCACGGCTGGACCGCCGCCGAGATGGCCGAGATCGCCGGGGTCAGCGTCCGCCGCCTGCAGGAGGGTTTCCAGGAGTACGTCGGCACCACGCCCTCGGCGTGCCTGCGCGACATCCGCCTCGTCCGCGCCCACGAGGACCTCCTCGCATCGAACGCGTCCACGGTCGCCGAGGTCGCCGCCCGCTGGAACTTCACCAACACAGGCCGCTTCGCCGCCGCCTACCGAGCCAAGTACGGCCACTCCCCCTCGGAAACGCTGCAGCGTTAGAAGACGGTGAGGGGTCACCTTGCTTGGCGGTGCGGGTAGCAGAACCTGATCGGCTCCGTGGACTCCGCCCGCCACTCCTGATGTATGCCAATACACGGCGTCGCGGCGTGCTCGCCACGAAGCCGATCAGAACCTGCGGCGGTGCCAGCGCCTTAGGTGGTGGAAGAGAATGCGGCTCCGCCGCATACCTGCGGTTCCAAGCTCCGTCCGAAGGGCCATTCAGCTGCAGAAGTAGGCGGCACACGCGTTGACTGTCGACAGACGACTATCATCGCGTCCGTGACCGAGGAAGCTTTGCGCAGTTTGGATCGGATGACCTTGCGGGAGCGGGCGCTGGTGGCGCTGCGCGAGGCGATCCTGACCGGGCGGTACGGGCCGGGCGATCACCTGGGCGAGGTGGAGATCGCCTCGCAGCTGTCGATCAGCCGCGGCACGGTGCGCGAGGCGCTGCGCCACCTCCAGCAGGAAGGCCTGGTCACGCCCGGTGTGCGCGGGATGCTGCGGGTGCGCAGCCTGTCCCCCGACGAGATCGACGAGCTGTTCCGGGTGCGCTGCGCGCTGGAGGGCCAGGCGGTTTCCGAGATCGTCGAGTCCGACGGGCTGCCGCAGATCATCGACGAGCTCAACGCCTCGCTGGACAAGCTCGAAGCCGCGACCGGTGATCTCACCGAGCAGCTGGAGGCCGATCTAGCCTTCCACGCGCAGCTGTGCGCGCTGTCGGGGAACTCGATCCTGCTCGACACCTGGCGCCACCTGGAAGGCCCGATCCGGGTCGTGGTGATGAGCGCGTCCACCGAGAACCGCCGCTTCCCCATGTGGGCGGGCCATCACCGGCCGATAGTCGAGGCCCTCGAGCGCGGCGACGCCGACACCGCCGTGCGGGTGCTCCGCGAGCACATGCAGGCGGCCGTCAGGCTGCTCAACAGCAAGGACTGAGCGCGCCGGAGGGCGCGGGAATCCGTCCTTGACACCTCCCCGACCGGACTTATGATGACTGTCAACATTGACTGTTGACACTCAACATTCAGCCACCCGGTCAAGGAGGATCGCGATGGCAAGCTCCACCGCCCGGGCGTCGGTCGACGGCAGCCCGGACAAGTTCAGAGTCGCCGTCGGCTGCGGAGTCGGCGCGACCATCGAGACCTACGACTTCATCGGCTTCGGCACCGCCGCGGCCCTCTACTTCGGCGACGCGTTCTTCCCCGACTCCGACCCGCTGTCGGCGTCGCTGATGTCCTTCGCGACCCTCGGCGTCGGCTTCGCCGCGCGCCCGCTGGGCGGCATCATCGCCGGTCACCTGGGCGACCGGATCGGCCGCAAACCGGTGCTGGTGTCCTCGCTGCTGCTGATGGGCATCGCCACGGTGCTCATCGGCTGCCTGCCCACCTACCAGCAGGTCGGCGTGTGGGCGCCGGTGCTGCTGGTGGCCGTGCGCATCGTGCAGGGACTGGCCTTCGGCGCCGAGTGGGGCGGGGCCATCCTGATGACCTTCGAGCACGCGCCCTGGCGCCGACGCGGTCTCTACACCGGCATCACCCAGGCCGGGTTCCCCGTCGGGCTGCTGCTGGCCAACCTCGCGTTCCTGGCCAGCGCCGGGCTGGGCGGGTCGCTTCCGTGGCGGATCCCGTTCCTGCTGTCGGCGGTGCTGATCGTGGTGGGCATCCTGATCCGCCTCAAGATCGATGAATCACCGGAGTTCGAGGACCTCAAGGACGCAGGCGAGGTCGCCCGCAACCCGATCCTGCAGGTGCTGCGCGACGACTGGCGCACCGTGCTGCGCACCTTCTGCCTGCGCGTGGTCGAAACCGCCGGCTACGCAGTGTCGGTGACCTTCATGCTCACCTACCTCAAGCTCGGCAGCGCGCCCACCGAGGGATCGCTGAGCCTGCTCGCGCTGACCACCGCCGCGGGCGTCGGCATCGCGGCCACCGCGCTGTGGGGCCACTTCTCCGACGTCGTCGGCCGCCGACCGATCTACCTGCTGGGCTGCGTGCTCGCGGTGGCCTGGGGCGTGCCGATGTTCCTGCTGACCAACACCGGTTCCGCGGTGCTGATCGTGGTCGCGTTCGTGATCAGCTACGCGATCTGCCAGAACTCGCTGGCCGGGGTGCAGGGCGCCTGGTTCTCGGAGCTGTTCCAGACCAGGACCCGCACGGCCGGTGCGTCGCTGGCCTACCAGATCTCCGCCGTCGTCTCGGGTTTCACGCCGATGATCGCCACCGCCCTCTACGGCCAGTTCGGCTGGGCGGGACCGGCGCTGCTGTTCAGCGGTTACGGCGTGCTGGGCCTGGTCGCCGCGGTGCCCACCCGCGAGACCTGGGGCCCGGCGCAGAAGGCCGAGGTCGACGCCCTCGAGCGGGCCGCCACGAAGGAGGAAGCAGTTGTCTGATCGAACGCGGCGGATCGCGGAGTCCGCGCGCCGCATCCGCAAGAACGCCCTGGACATGGGCGAGCTGCAGGGCCAGGGCTACATCGCCCAGGCGCTCGGGGTCGCCGACGTGCTGGCCGTGATGTACACCGACCAGCTGCGGATCCGCCCCCAGGACCCGGAGTGGGAGGAGCGCGACCGGTTCCTGCTGTCCATCGGCCACTACGCGATCGCGCTGTACGCGGCGCTGGCCGAGGCCGGTGTGCTCGACGTCGACGAGCTGCAGACCTACGCCACCGACGACTCGCGGCTGCCGATGTCGGGCATGG
This sequence comes from Saccharopolyspora flava, assembly GCF_900116135.1. Taxonomy (GTDB): domain Bacteria; phylum Actinomycetota; class Actinomycetes; order Mycobacteriales; family Pseudonocardiaceae; genus Saccharopolyspora; species Saccharopolyspora flava. The sequence goes on along the minus strand of NZ_FOZX01000009.1, from coordinate 162,344 downwards.
CCAGCTACACGCCCGGCATGGAGATCTCCGGCGGTTCACTCGGGCACGGGCTCGGCGTGGCCGTGGGCATGTCGATCGGGTTGCGGCACAAGGGAAATCCGGCGCGCGTCTACAACCTGCTCTCCGACGGCGAGCTGGACGAGGGCTCCACCTGGGAGGCCGCGCTGGCCGCCTCGCACTACGGGCTGGACAACCTCATCGCGCTGGTGGACGTCAACGCGCTGCAGGCCGACGGGCCGACGGTCGACGTGCTGCGCACCGAGCCGATCCAGGCCAAGTGGGAGGCCTTCGGCTGGAACGCGGTGCGCGTCAACGGAAACGACATCGAGGCGCTGGTGACCGCGCTCGACGGGCTGCGCGAGCACCGGGGTTCGCCCTCGGTGCTGATCTGCGACACGCAGGTCGGACGCGGCGTCCCGTTCCTGGAAGCCCGGGAGAAGGCGCACTTCATGCGGGTCGAACCGCACGAGTGGCAACTGGCACGCGACCACCTGCAGGAGGCCGGGGCATGACGACCGCGACGAAGAAGGCCACCACGTCGGCGATGATCGCCTCGTTCGCCGACGAGGGCCAGAAGACCACCAAGGCCCCGTTCGGCCACGCGCTGGCCGAGCTCGGCCGGCAGCGCCAGGACGTCGTCGGGCTCTCGGCCGACCTGGCCAAGTACACCGACATGCACGTCTTCCGGGACGCCTTCCCGGACCGGTTCTTCCAGATGGGCATGGCCGAGCAGGCGCTGCTGGCCGCGGCGGCCGGGATGGCCGAGGTGGGCCTGACGCCGTTCGCCTCGACCTACTCGGTGTTCGCGACGCGGCGGGCCTACGACTTCCTGTGCCTGGACATCGCCGAGCCGGGCCTCAACGTCAACGTCATCGGCGGGCTTCCGGGCCTGACCACCGGGTACGGGCCGAGCCACCAGGCGACCGAGGACATCGCGATCCTGCGCGGGATCCCGGGTCTGACGATCGTGGACCCGTGCGACTCGGTGGACATCGAGCAGGCGGTGCCGCAGCTGGCCGAGGCCCCCGGCCCGACCTACCTGCGGCTGCTGCGCGGCGCGGTGCCGACGGTGCTCGACGAGTACGACTACCGGTTCCAGCTGGGCAGGGCCGCGGAGCTGCGCACCGGGCGGGACGTGCTGATGATCTCCAGCGGGCTGATGACGATGCGCGCCCTGACCGCCGCCGCCGAGCTCGCCGAGGACGGCGTGGACGTGGCGGTGCTGCACGCGCCGACCATCAAACCTCTTGACACGCAGGCGGTTCTGTCCGCCGTCGGCAAGGGGCGGCTGGTGGTGACGCTGGAGAACCACACGGTCGTCGGCGGGCTGGCCGAGTCGGTGGCCTCGTGCCTGGCGTTCAACGGGGTCGGCGAGCGGATCGTGCCGATCGGCCTGCCGGACGAGTTCCTGGCCGCCGGGGCGCTGCCGACCCTGCACGACCGCTACGGGCTGTCGGTGCCGCGGATCAAGAAGCGCGTGCTCGCCGAGCTCGGCTGATTTCACCTGGGAGAGAACATGAATCGCACAGCCATCATCACCGGAGCGGGATCGCGCCGCGGCATCGGGCAGGGCATCGCGCACGCGCTGGCCGCGCAGGGCTGGGACATCGCGGTCCTCGACATCGACGAGGCCAGCGCCAAGGACGTCGCCGACGCCGTCGCCGAGGAGCACGGCGTGAAGGCGATCGGCGCGGTCTGCGACGTCACCGACAAGGCCGCCGTGGACTCGGCGGTGGCGGTCGTGGAGTCGTCGCTGCCGGAGATCGGCGCGCTGGTCAACAACGCCGGCATCACCTCGCCGGTGCCGTTCCAGGAGGTCTCCGACGAGGAGTGGGACCGGGTCTTCGAGGTCAACGTCCGGGGCAGCTACCTGATGACCAAGCGGGTCGTCGACGGCATGGTCTCGCGCCGGTTCGGCCGCATCGTGAACCTCTCGTCGGTCTCGGCGGAGCGCGGCGGTGGCGTGTTCGGCGGTGTCGCCTACTCGGCGGCCAAGGCCGGTCTGCTCGGGTTCTCCCGCGCCCTGGCCCGCGAGCTGGGCCCGTCCGGCGTCACCGTGAACTCGGTGGCCCCGGGCCTGATCGACACCGACATCACCGCGGGCAAGCTCGACCCGGAGCGCAAAGCAGCCATGATCGCCGACATCCCCACCCGCCGAGCGGGGCAGGTCTCCGACGTCGCCGACGTCGTCGCCTTCCTCTGCCGCACGGAGTCCGGCTACCTCACCGGAGTCACCTACGACATCAACGGAGGCTCCCACATCCACTGACCCGCTCGGGTGGAACTTCACGATTTCAATGGAAGTCAGGTCCCCTGACTTCCATTGAAATCGTGACCAGCCCTGATGTCGGTCTCCTCCGCTACGGTTCCGCCATGGACGTCGGAATGGACCTCACGCTCGACTGCCGCAACGCCGTGGTGTTGGGCGAGTTCTGGAAGACCGCTCTCGGGTACGTCGACGAGCCACCGCCCGCCCCCTTCGCGACGCGGGACGAGTGGCTGATGAGCCTCGGTGAGCCCGTGGGGTCCGACGAGGACGGCGTCTGGCTCCGCTCCCCCGACGGCACCGGCCCTCGGTTGTCGATCCTCAAGGTCCCGGAACCGAAGACGGTCAAGAACCGGCTCCACATCGACATCCGGGTTCCCGGCCACGGCACGCACACCGAGCGGTGGTCGAGAGTCCAAGCCGAGGCGCAGCGCCTCCAGACAGCGGGCGCGACGATCCTCGAAACCTTCGACGAACACCACGTCGTCATGGCCGACCCGGAGGGCAACGAGTTCTGCGTCGCCCCGGGCCCGCGCTCGTGAAGCGGTCGCGGAGTTTCCCCGCCACCTTCAACGTATAGCGCGGACCGGGGCTTGCGGCAAGGCCCCCGACGTGGTGCAGAATCCCCGAGCATTGCCCTTGACCTGCGAAGACGAGGTTCGCAGCGGGGTCGTCTCGGGGGGTTGGTCATGACGGATGTGATCGTGGTGGGGGCCGGTCCCACCGGGTTGATGCTGGCCGCTGAGCTGCGGCTGCACGGGGTGGGCGTGGTCGTGGTCGAGGAGGCCGCGGAGCCCACCGATTTCGTGCGGGCGCTGGGGTTGCACGTGCGCAGCATCGAGATCCTGGACCAGCGCGGCTTGCTGGAGCGGTTCCTGGCCGAGGGCACCGAGTACCCGCTGGGCGGGTTCTTCGCGGCGATCTCCGCTCCCGCACCCACCGAGCTCGACACCGCGCACGGGTACGTGCTGGGCATCCCGCAGACCACCACCGAGCGGCTGCTGACCGAGCGGGCCCGGGAGCTCGACGTGGACCTGCGGCGGGGATGCGGGCTGGTCGGGCTCACCCAGGATCCCGGGGGCGTCACCGCCGAGCTCGCCGACGGCACCGAGCTGCGGGGACGGTTCCTCGTCGGATGCGACGGCGGGCGCAGCACCGTGCGCAAGCTCTGCGGGATCGCGTTCCCCGGCGAGCCGTCTCGGGCGGACACGCTGCTGGCCGAGGTGCAGGTGACGGCCTCCCCGGAGGAGCTGGCGGCGGCGACCGCCGAGGTGCGCGAGACGCAGAAGCGCTTCGGCATCGGGCCGATCGACGACCAGTGGTGCCGGGTGGTCGTGCCCGCCGCCGAGGTGGCCGGCGCGCCGCCGAGTCTCGACGAGCTGCGGAGTCAGCTGGTCGCCGTCGCGGGCAGCGACTTCGGCGTCCACTCCCCTCGTCGGCTGGCGCGGTTCGGCGACGCCACCCGGCAGGCCGAGCGGTACCGATCGGACCGGGTCTTCTTGGCCGGCGACGCCGCGCACGTGCACCCGCCGGTCGGCGGGCAAGGGCTCAACCTGGGGTTGCAGGACGCGTTCAACCTCGGCTGGAAGCTCGCCGCCGAGATCGCCGGGTGGGCGCCCGAGGACCTGCTCGACACCTACCAGGCCGAACGGCACCCGGTCGCCGCCGACGTCCTCGACAACACGCGGGCGCAGATGCAGCTGATGGCCACCGACCCCGGATCGCGGGCGGTGCGGCGGCTGGTGGCCGAGCTGATGGAGTTCGACGTGGTCGCGCGGCACCTCACCGAGAAGATCATCGCGACCGAGGTGCGCTACGACCTCGGCGACCCGAACCCCTTGGTGGGCAAGCGGATGCGGGATCTGACGCTGCGCGAAGGACGGCTCTACGAGCGGATGCGCGCCGGGCGCGGGCTGCTGCTCGACCAGACCGGCGCGCTGTCGGTGGCGGGGTGGCGCGACCGGGTCGATCACGTCGTCGACGCCGCCGAGGAGTGCGACGAGCCCGCCGTCCTGCTGCGGCCGGACGGGCACGTGGTGTGGGTCGGGGATGATCGCGAGGAGCTCGCCGGGCGGTTGGAGCGGTGGTTCGGGAGGTGACTCACTTCTCGCTCCGACACGCCCATGTTGGTGTTGGACGTCGACTCAGACCCCACATGTAGAGTGTCGCTCGCTGGTGGTTCACCGGGCCCGCGCGGGTCCGGTGTGGCAACAGGGAACCCGGTGCGAATCCGGGACTGCCCCGCAGCGGTGAACGGGAACGACCGCCGTCATCACGCACTGGACCCCGCCGGGTCTGGGAAGCGACGGCCAGTAGGTTCGTTCGGGTGGGGAAGTTTTCATGAAAACTTCCCCACCCCACGAGACGGATGCCCGTGAGTCCGAAGACCTGCCATCGGCGCGCGCACGACCGTGCGCGCCGTCCGGGACCTCGCGGGAGGGTCCACGCGGACAGGCGACGAGCGCTGCCGTCGCGTCCTCGCGTGCTGTCACCGCCGGTTCCGGGCACGACTTCCGAGCTCGCGAGGAGAGAGTCCCGGTGACCGACACCGCACTGTCCGAACCCATTCCGCTCACCCGGGTTTCCACCGTGGTCGAGCAGGCCTGCGCGGGGCTCGCCGACGTGGATCCGTCGGCGGTGCTCGCCGAGGTCGAGCGCAACATCTACCCCGGCATCGACGACGCCGAGCTCGGCGAGGCGCTGATCATGTCAGCGCGCACGCTCGTGGAATCCGAGCCGAACTACTCCCGGGTCACCGCGCGGCTGCTGCTGGACAAGCTGCGCGGCGAAGCGCTCAGCCACCTGGCCGGCGGGCCGCGGCAGGCCGACCAGGACCAGATGCGCGACGACTACGCCGCCTACTTCGCCGACTACGTGCGGCACGGCATCGACCTGGGCAGGCTGGACCCGGAGCTGGCGCGCTTCGACCTGCCGCGGCTGGGCGCGGCGCTGGAGGCCGAGCGCGACCTGGCCTTCGACTTCCTCGGCTTGCAGACCCTCTACGACCGGTACTTCCTGCACGACGACGGGATTCGCTTCGAGCTGCCGCAGGCGTTCTTCATGCGGGTGGCGATGGGTCTGGCGCTGCGCGAGGACGACCGCGACGCGCGGGCCGTGGAGTTCTACCGGCTGCTGTCGTCGTTCGACTTCATGGCCTCCACGCCGACGCTGTTCAACTCCGGGACCACCCGGCCGCAGCTGTCCTCGTGCTTCCTGACCACGGTCGACGACGACCTGCAATCGATCTTCAGCTCGTACCGCAACAACGCGCTGCTGGCCAAGTACTCCGGCGGGCTGGGCAACGACTGGACGCCGGTGCGCGGCATCGGCGCGCACATCCGCGGCACCAACGGCGAGTCGCAGGGCGTCGTGCCGTTCCTCAAGATCGCCAACGACACGGCGGTGGCGGTCAACCAGGGCGGCAAGCGCAAGGGCGCGGTGTGCGCGTACCTGGAGACCTGGCACATCGACGTCGAGGAGTTCCTCGACCTGCGCAAGAACACCGGCGACGACCGGCGGCGCACGCACGACATGAACACCGCGAACTGGGTTCCCGACGAGTTCCTGCACCGGGTGGAAGCCGACGAGTCGTGGACCCTGTTCTCCCCCGACGAGACCCCCGACCTGCACGATCTGCACGGCGCCGAGTTCGCCGAGCGCTACCGCGCCTACGAGGCCGCGGCCGATCGCGGCGAGATCCGGGTGTTCCGGCGGGTGCGTGCCGTGGAGCTGTGGCGGCGGATGCTGACCATGCTGTTCGAGACCGGGCACCCGTGGATCACCTTCAAGGACCCGTGCAACCTGCGCTCGCCGCAGCAGCACACCGGCGTGGTGCACTCGTCGAACCTGTGCACCGAGATCACGCTGAACACCTCCGCCGACGAGGTCGCGGTGTGCAACCTGGGGTCGGTGAACCTCGCCCGGCACGTCACCCCCGACGGGCTCGACCGCGACCGGCTGGCCGCGACCGTGCGCACGGCGGTGCGGATGCTGGACAACGTCATCGACATCAACTTCTACACGATCCCGGAGGCCGAGCGCTCGAACTCCCGGCACCGGCCGGTGGGGCTCGGGCTGATGGGCTTCTCCGACGCGCTGCTCGTCCAGCGGATCCCGATGTCCTCGCCGGAGGCGGTGGAGTTCGCCGACCGCAGCATGGAGGAGATCAGCTACCACGCGATCGCGGCCTCCAGCCGGCTCGCCGAGGAGCGCGGGCGCTACGCGACGTTCGAGGGCTCGTTGTGGAGCCGGGGCGTGCTGCCGATCGATTCGCAGGAGTTCCTGCGGGAGTCGCGGGACCTGGACTTCTCGTCCACTCTGGACTGGGACGGGTTGCGGGAACGGGTGCGCGCCAACGGGATGCGCAACTCCAACGTGATGGCGATCGCGCCGACCGCGACCATCGCCAACATCTGCGGCGTCGGGCAGTCGATCGAGCCGCTGTACCGCAACCTCTACGTCAAGTCGAACATGTCCGGTGACTTCACCGTCGTCAACCCGCACCTGGTCGCCGACCTCAAGCGCGCCGGGCTGTGGGACGAGGCGATGGTGGCGGACCTGAAGTTCTTCGACGGCTCGCTGGGGCCGATCGACCGCATCCCCGACGAGCTGAAGTCCCTCTACGCCACGGCTTTCGAGATCGAGCCGCGGTGGCTGGTCGAGGCCGCGGCGCGGCGGCAGAAGTGGATCGACCAGGCGCAGTCGCTGAACCTGTACCTGGCCACGCCCAGCGGCCGCAAGCTCGACGAGCTCTACCGGCTGGCCTGGCGCAAGGGCCTCAAGACCACCTACTACCTGCGCTCCTCCAGCGCCACGCACGTGGAGAAGTCCACCTTGCGCGGCACCGACGGCAAGCTCAACGCCGTCCCGGCCGCCTGCTCGGTGGAGGACCCGGAATGCGAGGCCTGCCAGTGACTTCCCAGGAGACGACGATGAGCACCACCACCGGATTGGGCACCATCGACCGCGACGGCGGGCGCGTCGACGTCAGCGAGAAGGCGATGATCAACTCGCGGGCGGACGTCAACCAACTGCTGCCGCTGAAGTACGGCTGGGCGTGGGACAAGTACCTGGCCGGGTGCACCAACCACTGGATGCCCACCGAGGTGTCGATGCAGGCCGACATCGCGCTGTGGAAGTCCCGCGACGGCCTCACCGACGACGAGCGCACCATGCTCAAGCGCAACCTCGGGTTCTTCGCCACCGCGGAATCGTTGGTGGCCAACAACATCGTGCTCGCGGTGTACCGGCACCTCACCAACCCCGAATGCCGGCAGTACCTGCTGCGGCAGGCGTTCGAGGAGGCCGTGCACACCCACACGTTCCAGTACATCTGCGAGAGCCTGGGTCTGGACGAGGGCGAGTTGTTCAACGCCTACCGGGAGATCCCGTCGATCGCCGACAAGGACGCGTGGGCGCTGCGCTACACCCAGAACCTGGAGAACCCGGACTTCGCGACGGGCACGCCGGAGGCCGATCAGGCGTTCCTGCGGGACCTCATCGCGTTCTACGTGGTGTTCGAGGGCATGTGGTTCTACACCGGGTTCGCGCAGATCCTGTCGCTGGGCAGGCGGAACAAGATGGTCGGGATCGCCGAGCAGTACCAGTACATCCTGCGCGACGAGTCGATCCACCTGAACTTCGGGATCGACTGCATCAACCAGATCAAGCTGGAGAACCCGCACCTGTGGTCGCCGGAGTTCCAGCAGGAGGCCCGCACGATGCTGCGCGAGGCCTGCGAGCTGGAGACCGCCTACGGCCGCGACACCATGCCGCGCGGCGTGCTCGGCCTCAACGCCGAGCTGTGCGAGCAGTACATGCACTTCATCACCAACCGCCGCTGCGCCCAGCTCGGCCTGGAACCGGTCTTCCCCGAGACGGACAACCCCTTCCCCTGGATGTCGGAAACGATGGATCTCAAGAAGGAGAAGAACTTCTTCGAAACCCGCGTCACCGAGTACCAGTCGGGCGCAGCGCTGAGCTGGGACTGACCGCCGCGGCGGGACCGTTGGTCACCAGGTGACGGTTTTAGCCATAATTGACCGGGCATAACGGACATTGATCATGGGTGATTATGGCTAAAACCGTCCACTTGCAACGACCGTTGTCACCGTGAGCCGCCGCCGGGGCCCGGGGGCGAGCCTTTGATCAGGCTCGCCCCCGGTTTCCGGGGTGGTCAGGCTCGGAGGCGGTGGGCCGCCTCCGCCATGTTGCGGAGGGCGCGTTCGACCTCGGCGTAGTCGCGCGTCTTGAGACCGCAGTCGGGGTTGACCCACAGGCGTTCGGCCGGAACGGCCTGCACAGCGGTCTTGAGCAGCTCGGCCATCTCCTCGACACCGGGAACGCGGGGCGAGTGGATGTCGTAGACGCCCGGGCCCACGCCCCGGTCGAAGCCGACCTCGTCGAGGTCGGCGAGGACCTCCATGCGCGAGCGGGCCGCTTCGATGCTGGTGACGTCGGCGTCGAGGGCCACGATCGCGTCGATGACGTCGCCGAACTCCGAGTAGCACAGGTGCGTGTGGATCTGCGTCGCCTCGGAGACCCCGGAGGTGGCGAGCCGGAACGACTCCACCGCCCAGTCCAGGTACGCCGGACGCCGATCGGCGCGCAGCGGGAGCAGTTCGCGCAGCGCGGGCTCGTCGACCTGCACCACGCGGATGCCGGCGGCCTCCAGGTCGCGGACCTCGTCACGGATGGCCAGCGCGACCTGGCGGGCGGTGTCGGCCTGCGGCTGGTCGTCGCGGACGAACGACCACGCCAGCATCGTCACCGGGCCGGTGAGCATGCCCTTGACGGGCTTGTCGGTGAGCCGCTGCGCGTGCTCGGCCCACTCGGCGGTCATCGGTTCGGGCCGGTGCACGTCGCCGAACAGGATCGGCGGCCGGACGCAGCGGGAGCCGTAGGACTGCACCCAGCCGTGGTCGGTGGTGGCGAAACCGTCGAGCCGCTCGGCGAAGTACTGCACCATGTCGTTGCGCTCGGGTTCGCCGTGCACCAGCACGTCGAGGCCGATGTCCTCCTGCAGCGCGATGACGCGCTCGACCTCGTCGCGCATCCGCTGCCGGTAGGTCGCCTGGTCGATGCGGCCCGCGCGCAGCGCCGCCCGCGCCTTGCGGACGTCGGTGGTCTGCGGGAACGAGCCGATCGTGGTGGTCGGCAGCGGCGGCAGCCGCAGCGACTTCTCCTGCGCGGCTTGCCGTTTCGCGTAGTCCGCCCGCTGGGAGTCGGCGGGCCGCAGCGAGTCGAGGCGGGCGCGGACCCGGTGGTTGCGAACCCTCTCGGCCGAGGCCCGGTCGGCGACGGCGGCCCGCGCCTCGGCGAGCTCGGCGTCGACGACGTCGCGCCCCTCCCGCAGCGCGCGGCCGAGGGTCACGACCTCGCCGACCTTCTGCGCCGCGAACGACAACCACGGCTTGACCTGCGGGTCCAGGCCCGGTTCGGCGTCGACGTCGTAGGGCACGTGCAGCAGCGGGCACGAGGTGCCGAGCGCGATCTCCCCGGCGGAACCGAGCAACGTGGCCGCGGTGGTCAGGCACCGGTCGAGGTCGGCGCGCCACACGTTGCGACCGTCGACCACCCCGGCGACCAGGACCTTGTCGCGCAATCCGGTGGTGGCCGCGGCGTTGTCCTGAGTGGACGGCTCGGTGACCAGGTCCAGCGCGATGCCCTCGACCGGGGTCGAGGCGAGCGCGCCGAGCGCGTCCCCGGGGTCGCCGAAGTAGCAGGCGGTGAGGATCGCGGGCCGTTCGGCGAGGTCGCCGAGGCGCCGGTAGGTGTTGCGCAGCGCGTCGAGCTCGTCGGGCGTGCGGTCGGCGGCCAGCGCGGGTTCGTCGAGCTGCACCCACTCGGCCCCGGCCCGGTGCAGCTCGCCGAGCAACCGCCCGTAGGCGTCGGTGAGCTCGGGCAGCTTGTCGAGCGGGTCGAACCCGTCGGTGGCGGGCTTGCTCAGCAGCAGGAACGTCAGCGGACCCACCAGCACCGGCCGGGTCTCGACGCCGAGCTTGCGCGCCTCCCGGAACTGCTCGACGACGGTGGTGTCAGTGAGCGCGAACCTGGTGTCCGGGCCGATCTCGGGCACCAGGTAGTGGTAGTTGGTGTCGAACCACTTCGTCATCTCCAGCGGGGGCACCGCGTCGGTGCCGCGCGCCATCGCGAAGTAGGTGTCCAGCGCGCCGAGCCCCAGCTCGGCGTAGCGCGTTGGGACGGCGCCGAAGGTGACGGCGGCGTCGAGGACCTGGTCGTAGTAGGAGAACGTGGTGCCCGGCACCGTGTCGAGGCCGGCCTCGGCCAGCCCGCGCCAGGTGTTCTCCCGCAGCGTGCGCGCGACCTCGCGCAGCTCCGCCTCGCCGCTGCGCCCGGCCCAGTAGGACTCCAGGGCGCGCTTGAGCTCCCGGTTCGGGCCGATCCGGGGGTATCCGAGGACGGTGGATCCGATCTTGCTGGTCAACGCTCTCTCCTCGCGAGCTCGACTTCGACGGTCGAGGCCCTCGCGACAGGCGCGCGCCGACCCGCGGGCGCACCGCGCCCACCGGTCGTCCGCCAGGTCCTCCCGCGAGACCTCGGACCAGCGCGCACCGGCGGCGCGCGCACCGGTGGCAGGTATTCGGACTCGCGGGCTCTCGTGGGTCGGGGGAAGTTTTCATGAAAACTTCCCCACCCGAACGAACCTACTGGCCGTCGCTTCCCAGACCCGGAGGTCCAGTGCTCCTGACGGCGGTCGTTCCCGCTCACCGCTGCGGGGCAGTCCCGGATTCGCACCGGGTTCCCTCTTGCCTCGCCCGGACCGCGCTCGACGCGCCGCCCGGACGAACCACCAGCACCCCCAGCCTAGCGAGACGCGGCACGCTGACAACCCCGGTTCACCGTGCCCGACATCGCGACACGCGCGCTGAGCACCGGTTCACCGGGCGGGGAGATCCCGATCACGCCGTGAAATCACGCCTACGCAATTCTTGATCTTCGCGATTGAATTCCGAACCAAATCCGCCCTTTTCATTTGATCTTCGTCCGATTTTCCCGGGATTCCCGGATTGCTAGTCCATTCGGGGATTTCGCTTGACCTCGAACCGGACGCTCACAACACTGAGCCTCGCGCACCGGGCCCAGCGACTCGGCTGCCGGGGAAGGGGACCCCGGATCGGCGCCGCGCGCAGCAAAAGCGCAGGGCGCCAACGTCTCTGCGAAGCTGGGGGAACGGAACCGGCCGCACGGCCCCGCATCCGGGGCTGAATTGCGGTGCCCACCTTCCCCCGCCGATGCCGCACGCTCCGAAAGCGGCGATCAGCGATGGGAGGGGCATGCCGACGATCACGAGCTATCCGGGCGTCTACGTCGAGGAGATCCCCAGCAACGCGCGCACCATCACCACCGTCACCACCTCGGTGACCGCGTTCGTGGGGCACACCAAGTGGGGTCCGCTCAACACCCCGGTCCGCATCACCAGCTTCGCCGACTTCGAGCAGCGGTTCGGCGGTCTGACCGCTCGCAGCGCCGTCGGTTACGCGGTCCACCAGTTCTTCGCCAACGGCGGCCGGATCGCGGTCGTCGTGCGCGTCTCCCGCAGCGGATCGGGCGAGGCCGCCTGCGTGCGGCTGCACTCCGACGACGACCGCGAGGACTGCCCGGTGCTCGCCGTGCACGCCAAGGCACCCGGGGTCTGGGGGAACGGGCTGCACGTCGCGGTCGATCACGACACCGCCGATCCGGAGGAGACCTTCACCCTGCGGGTGGCCGATTCCCGCGGCGGCGCGCACGAGGTGTTCACCGGCCTGTCGCTGGACCCGGAGCACGGCCGCTACGCCGAGACCGTGGTCAACGCGGGCTCGGCGCTGATCCGCGCGGAGGTCCTCGACGAGGGCCGCCCGGCCGCCTCGGGAACGGTGTCGAAGGAGTTCGGCGACGAGCTGCCGGACCTGGACGTCGAGCTCACCGCCCGGATCGGCGAGGTGGAGCGCGATTTCACCCTGCACGACCCCGATCACGACGGGCCCGCGCCGACCACGCTGGTCGAGCTGGCGCTGCTGCTGGAGCGCAAGCTGCGCGCGCTGCCCGACGCGCCCGGCAAGCGCGGCTTCGCCGACGCCGAGGTGGTGGCGTTCGGCAAGCGGCTGCAGATCGTGGCCGGATCCACCGACCCGTGCGACGAGGTCCGCTTCTCCGGCGAGTGCGCCGGTGACCTGGGGCTGGACGAGACGGTCAACCCGCCGGTGTTCCCGCTGGAAGGCGGCGAGGACGGCGATCCGCCCGGCCCTCGCGACCTCATCGGCGACCCCGCCGCCAAGACCGGCATCCAAGCGCTGCGCGACGTCGACGACGTGAACCTGCTGGCGCTGCCCGAGCTCGCCGACCACGAGTCCACTGAGGACGTTCTCGCGGTGATCTCGGCGGCCGACCGGTTGTGCCGGGAGCGCCGCATCTTCCAGCTCGTCGACGCCCCGTCGTCGTGGGGCGGGGTGGAGGCGGCCCGCGCCGGGATCTCGGCGTTCGACCCGGTGCGCAGCGACCACGCAGGCCTGTACTTCCCGCACCTGCAACTGCCCGACCCGCTGACCGGCCGGATCCGCGCGTTCCCGCCGTGCGGGGCGGTCGCCGGGGTCATCGCCCGCACCGACACCGAGCGCGGCGTGTGGAAGGCGCCGGCCGGCACCGAGGCGAAGGTCGTCGGCGTCCGGTCGCTGTCGGTGCCGCTCAGCGACCGGGAGAACGGGCTGCTCAACCCGCTGGGCGTGAACTGCCTGCGCGCGTTCCCGGTGGTGGGTCCGCTGGTGTGGGGTGCGCGCACGCTGGCCGGGTCGGACTCGGCCGACAGCGAGTGGAAGTACCTGCCGGTGCGCCGGTTGGCGCTGCACGTCGAGGAGAGCCTGCGGCGCGGCCTGCAGTGGGCGGTGTTCGAGCCGAACGACGACCAGCTGTGGCAGCAGATCCGGCTCAACGCCGCGGGTTTCCTGCACGACCTGTTCCGGCGCGGCGCGTTCCAGGGCGGGACGCCGCGCGAGGCCTACTTCGTCAAGTGCGACTCCGACACCACCAGCGAGGCCGACATCGCGCGCGGCGTGGTCAACGTCGTGGTCGGCATCGCGCCGGTCAAGCCCGCCGAGTTCGTGGTCGTGACGATCCAGCAGATGACCGGACAGCCGGAGGTGTGAGCATGGCCGAGTTCCAGATCAACGCGCACCGCTTCGACCCGTACAAGAACTTCAAGTTCCTGGTGCTGTGGGACGGCAAGACGGTCGCCGGGGTCAGCAAGATCAGCCCGCTCAAGCGCACCACCGAGGTCGTCAAGCACCGGCACGGCGGTGACCCCAGCTCGCCGCGCAAGGCGCCGGGCCGATCGGAGTTCGAGGGCATCACGCTGGAGCGCGGCGTCACCCACGACCCGGAGTTCGACCGCTGGGCCAACAAGGTGTGGCAGGTCGGGGCCGGTCTGGGCTCGGAGGTGTCGCTGGCGGACTTCCGCAAGGACATCGTGATCCAGGTGCTCAACGAGGCCGGTCAGGTCGCCGTCTCGCACAAGCTCTACCGCACCTGGCCCAGCGAGTACCAGGTGCTCGGCGAGATGGACGCCAACGCCAACGCGGTGGCGATCCAGAGCCTCAAGCTGGAGTGCGAGGGCTGGGAACGCGACTACGAGGTCGCCGAACCGACCGAGCCGGCGTTCACCAACCCCGCGTAGCCGCAGGGGGTGCCTGGGCCAATGGTGACCTCGGAACCCGCTGAGCTGCTGGCGGTGTGGGAGTCGGGACTGCCTCGGGACCCGGCGGGCCGCGCGCTGCTGCTGCACCGCGCGGCCCGTCCCGGGGCCTCCGACGAGGAGCTGCGGGCGGTGCCGGTGGGTGAGCGCGCGGCGGATCTGCTCCTGCTGCGGCGGGAGCTGTTCGGCGAGCGGATGCAGGTCGTGGCCGGCTGCGACGAGTGCGAGCAGGACATGGAGTTCGAGCTCGACGTGTCCCGGCTGGCCGAGCGCCCCGCCGAGCGCGAGCTGCAGGTCAGCGCCGACGGGTTCCTGGTGGAGTTCCGGCTGCCCACGGTCGCCGACGTCGAGGCGGCCGCGGCGGGCCGCACCGCCGAGGAGCGCCGGTTGCGGCTGCTGTCGCGGTGCACGGTCACCGCCGCTCGGGACGGCGAACCGGTCGGCTGCGAAGTGCTGCCGGTGACCGTGCAGCGGCGGATGGCCGAGGAGGCCGAGCGGGCGGATCCGGCGGCGGACCTGACGTTGCGGGTGTCGTGCCCGGAATGCGGTGGCACGACGTCCAGCGCGCTGGACGTCACCGGGCACCTGTGGGCGGAGCTGGACTCGTGGGCGCGGGACGTGCTGCTGGACGTGCATTTGCTGGCCTCGGCCTACGGCTGGAGCGAACCGTCGATCCTGGCGCTGAGCCCGCTGCGGCGGCGCTACTACCTGGAGTTGTGCGCTGATGGCTGATCACTTCGACCGGCTGCTGAGCGCGGCCCCGCGCACGCGGTTGCGGCCCCGGTTGCCGGGGCCGTTCGAACGCGTCGAGTCGCTGCCGGTCCCGGTGGGGACCGAACCCGACCCGCTGGCACCGCCCTCCCCCGCGCCCGCGACGGCGCCGCCGGCCGAGGTGCGGCGGGTGGAGCGGGAGGTCCGCAGCCACGAGCGGATCACCTTCGTGCGCACCGAGCACCCTCCCCCGGATCCCGTGCGCCCGGCCCAGCCGGTGCTGCAGGGAGAGGTGCCGGAACCCGCGGCGTCACCCCCTCCTCCGCCGCGGGTTCCGGCACCCGAGCGCACCACGATCGTCGTCCCGCAACGGGATCGGCCGGTCGCGCCGGAGCGGCCCCGGCCGGTGGGCGTGCTCCGGGTGGCCGCCGCGCCCGTGCCGTCGGACCAGCCGCGCACGCGGGTGGTCACCGCCGCGCGTGCGGCCGCGGCCGCTCCGCGCGCCCGGGCGCCGCAGCCCGCCCCGCCGGAGGTGCGGGTGGAGATCGGGCGCCTGGAGGTCACCTCGGCCCGCCCGCCGGAACCCGCCCGGCCAGCGGCGCCGCAGCGCCGGGAACCCGCCGTGAACCTGGCCGACTACCTCAGTGAGCGAGCGAACCCATGAGCAACGCACTCGCCATCGCCACCGTCACGCAGGCCCTGGCGCTGCTGATCGAGAACAACCTGCGGCCCGAGATCGACATGGCGGTCTCGGTGGAGACCCGCAAGCCCCCGGCCGAGCCGCCGACCGAGCCGACGATCACGGTGTTCCTCTACCAGGTGGCGCCGAACCCCTCGATGCGCAACACCGGCCTGCCCACCCGCTCCCCCGACGGCCGCCTGTGGACCAAGCCGACGGCCGCGCTGGACCTGAACTACCTGATCAGCGCCTACGGCGAGGAGACCGAGCTGGTCGGGCAGCGGTTGATCGGCTGCGTGGTGCGCACGCTGCAGGAGATCCCGATGCTGCCCACCGAGCTCATCGAGCAGGCCCAGGAGCGGCCGCACCTCGCGGGCAGCGATCTCGCGGCGGCCGAGCAGCGGGTGCGGTTCACGCCGATCCAGATGGACATCGACGAGACCTCGAAGTTGTGGGGAATGCTGCACCAGACGCCGTACGCGGTGTCGGTGACCTACCAGGGTTCGCTGGTGTTCGTCGACGGCCGCGAGGAGCCGCGCCCGGCCGGACCGGTCGAGGAGGTCCGGCCCTCGGCGACTCCGATCAATCCCGGCCCGCAGCCGAAATCCGCCCCGCGCAAGCGGTCTCCCGCGAAGAGGGGGACGGCATGAGCGAGGCGTTGTCGCGGGCCGTGCGGGCGGTGCTGGACCGGCTCGACGAGCACGCCGAGGGGCGGGCCGCCGAGTCGTCGCTGCCGTGCCCGGAGTCGCTGGAGGTGCTGGCGAACTGCTTCGGGCTCAGCGGTTTCGAGCGGGACGTGCTGCTGCTGTGCGCGGCGGTGGAGCTCGACGCGACGACGGCCGGGCGCTGCGCCGCGGCCAGCGGCACGGCCTCGCCGCACCCGACGTTCTCGCTGGCCCTGGCCGCGCTGCACGATCCGCACTGGAGCGCGCTGGCGCCGGTGTCGCCGCTGCGCCGCTGGCGGCTGGTGGAGCTCGACGAGCAGGCGGGTTTGACGAGCGGGCGGTTGCGGATCGACGAGCGGATCCTGCACTTCCTGCTCGGCGCCCCCTACCTCGACGTCCGGCTGCACGGCCTGGTGCGCCGCACCCCGGTCCCGGAGCACCTGCCGCCGTCGTTCGAGGAGGCGGCCGAGCGCATCGCCACGACCTGGGCCGACGGGGACGCCGAGAGCCCGCTGCGGGTGGAGCTGGTGGGCGGGGACGCGCGCACCCGCAGCGACATCGCCGCGGCGGCGGCCGCGTCCTGCGATCTCGCGCTCTACGCGGTCGACGCCACCGACGTGCCCACCGATCCGGCCGAGCGCGACCGGCTGACCCGGTTGTGGCAGCGGGAGGCGGTGCTGCTGCCCGCCGCGCTGCTGCTGGAGCTCGACGAGCCGGACCGCGAGCAGGCCGCGGCGGCCGAGGCATTCGCCCGCTCCACGGCGGTGCCGCTGGTGCTCTCCAGCGCAGAACCGCGTCCGTCGTCGAGCGTTCGGGGACAACGCTTCTCAGTGCCCACTTTGGACGACGACGAGCAGCTGGAGCTGTGGCGGGAGGCGTTCGCCGACGTCCCGGACGTGTCCGAGGCCGATCTCGGCAACCTCGTCGCCCAGTTCTCGCTGCCCCCGCACGTGGTGTCCTCGGCCGCCGCGTCGGTGCGCCGCGGCGAGGGCGACGACGCGGCCGGGCTGGCCTGGCAGGCCGGTCTCCACGAGGCCCGGATGGGGCTGGACGAGCTCGGCAGGCGCATCGAACCCGACGCGGGCTGGAACGACCTGGTGCTGCCGGAGCGGCAGATGCGGGTGCTGCGGGAGATCGTCGCGCACGTCCGCCAGCGCGCCACCGTGCACCACGAGTGGGGGTTCTCGGCGACGCTGCGCAAGGGCCTGGGCGTCACGGCGCTGTTCGCAGGCGGGTCCGGCACCGGCAAGACCCTGGCCGCCGAGGTGATGGCCCGCGAGCTGGGGCTGGACCTGTTCATCATCGACCTCTCGCAGGTGGTGTCGAAGTACATCGGCGAGACGGAGAAGAACCTCCGCAAGGTCTTCGACGCCGCCGAGCGCGGCGGGGCGCTGCTGCTGTTCGACGAGGCCGACGCGCTGTTCGGCAAGCGCAGCGAGGTCAAGGACAGCCACGACCGCTACGCCAACCTGGAGGTCAGCTACCTGCTGATGCGCATGGAGGCCTACCGGGGCCTGGCGATCCTCACCACCAACATGAAGAAGGCCCTGGACACCGCGTTCATGCGGCGCATCCGGTTCGTGGTGGACTTCCCGTTCCCGGGCGAGCGGGAGCGCGCCGAGATCTGGCGGCACGTGGTGCCCGAGCAGGCCCCGGTCAAGGACCTCGACCCGGAGCTGCTGGCGCAGCTGACCGTGGCCGGCGGCTCGATCCGCAACATCGCCCTGTCCGGCGCGTTCCTGGCCGCCGAGGAAGGCGAGCGGCTGCAGATGCGGCACATGCTCGCCGCCGCGCACACCGAGTACCTGAAGCTGGAGCGCTCCCTGACGCCGTCGGAGGTGCGGGGATGGGTGTGAACCGGGACGTGCGGGTGCACGTGGGCGAACTGGTCCTCGACGGCTTCGAGCACGTCGACCGCGACCGGCTGGCCGCCGCGTTCCAGGCCGAGCTGGTGCGCCTGGTCGGCGAGCGCGGGATTCCCGCCGAAGCCCGCGACGTGGACGCCGTCACCGACCTGCCGGAGCTGCCGCGCACGAACTCCCCGGCCCGGCTCGGCGAAGCCCTCGCCCGCGCGGTGCACGCAGGACTGACCGGCCGGGGGCGGTCGGCATGAGCGGCCCGGTTCCCGAGCACGGTTCGCGCTCGTCGCAGGACAAGCGGCGCAAGCGCAAGAACCGCACGCCCCGGAACCGGACCCCGGAACCGAAGAACGTCGTCAGCGGCACCGGCCAGCCGCTCGACCACAGCACCCGCCGCGAACTGGAAGAACGCCTCGGCCACGACTTCAGCCGAGTCCGCCTGCACACCGACCGCGACGCCGGCGAGCTCACCGAACTCCTCGGCGCCGACGCCGTGGCCGTCGGCCAGGACATCCTGTTCGCCCCCGGCAAGTACCGCCCCGGCACCGCCGACGGCAACCGCCTGCTCGCCCACGAACTCCTGCACACGGTGCAGAACCCGGACGGCCTCGGCGCGCTGCGCGCAGGCCGGGACCTCGGCGGCGTCAGCCTCCCCCACCACCCCGCCGAACGCGAAGCGGAAGCCGGAACCCACGAGCAGAACCCGCAGGCCACCCCGGGCTGGCTCCGGTTCACCACCGTCAACGCCGACCAGAACCGGATGGAGGCCCTGGACCCGGCGACGTTCGTGGACCGGCTCGCCAACGGCGTCCTGCGCTCGCTGCGCGGCGACCCCGCCGACCGGTCGAAGCGGACCCGCAGGCAGCTGTTCCGGATGTCGCCGGAGATGCGCGACGCCGTGCTGGACCGGCTCGAATCACGCCTGCTCACCTCGGAGCACGAGCAGGTCCTCGACCTGGCCGAGGAGGTCGAGAACGCCGACTCCGCGCCGGAGGCGATGCTCGCCCCGACGGTCGAACCCGACGCCGCGGAAGACCTCCACCAGCACCGGCAGGCCCAGCACGAGCGGGAAACCGAACGCCGGAAGCGGCGTGACGAACCGGCCGCGGCCGGCGGCCCCGAGAAGGCGCGAGAACCGGAACCCGGTGCCGCCGGGAGCACCCCGGAGAACCTCTCGCCGTCGGAGAAGACCGGCTCGAACGAGGCCGCCGAGACAAGCGAGCCCGAGCAGGCCTCCTCCGATGGCGCGTCGTCCCAGCGCCCACCCGACGCGCAGCAGTCCTCCGAGCAGGAATCCCAGGAGGGGACACGGGAACCGGAGTCCGAGCAGTCCGGGGAAGCAGCCTCGGAGGACAAGGCCGCGGACCGCGACGCGTCCGAGGACGAGCCGGAAGGCGAGCAGCAGGATTCCGGCGAGAAGGGCTCGAAGGACGAGGAGGAGACCGAGGACGGGGGCGCCGAGCAGAAGTCCGAGGACGACGAGCAGTCCGAGCAGGAGGGGAAGAAGGAGAGCGACGAGAAGAAGTCCGGCGAGGACGACCGCGAGGAGACCTCCGAGACCGAGGACGAGCGGGAGGACGAGGATCGCGCCCCCGCGGAGGAGCGGGAGGACGAGAAGCCCGACGAGACCTCCGATTCCCTGCAGAAGAACGGGCAGGAGGCGCCGCCGTCGGCCACCCCCAGCGACCTCGACGCGGTCCGCAACCAGGACGCCGAGGGGCCGCAGGAGCAGCCGGAGACTCCCCCGGCGGGCGGGGACTCCGAGGTCGAGGTCGGCGGGGGCGAGGAGAGCGCCTGGGACATCAAGCTGCGCCCGGACGACTTCCTGCCCCGAGAAGACCTCGACGTCTCCGGCGTGCCGACCGCCGACAAGCTCCAGCCCGGAGCGCAGGCGCAACCCGCCGCCTCGGTGCCGTCGAACCCGACTCCCCCACCCACCAAGGCCGACGAGGTGCACGCCGCCCGCGACCAGGAGGACGCCGAGGACGAGGCGGCGGAGCAGGAGCCCGAGGAGGAGACCGACCCGCCGCTGGAGTCCACGCCCTCACCGGAAACCGACACCACCCCCGAGGGCGGTGGCCTGGACAGCACCCGCGCGCAGCAGGCCGCCGACCCGTCCTCGAAATCGGGCGCACCGGGCGATCCCAAATCCGACGACGATCCGGCGAAGGGGCCGGTGGAGGCGCAGCAGACCTCGCAGGAGAACGCGAAGAAGACCGAGGGCGCGAAGGACGAACCCGGTGGTGCACTGAAGGAATCGGCCGACAAGGAGGACAAGCGCGCGGCCGGCGAGAAGGAGGGGAAGTCCTCCGGGGAGAAGTCCGATTCCGGGTCGAAGGAGGACTCCGACGAGTCCGGGGAGAGCCAGGAGAGCGCCTCGGAGAAGAAGGAGACCAAGGAGTCCTCGGAGTCGGAGAAGCAGGGCGGCGACCAGTCCGGATCCGAGGAATCCCGTTCCGAGCAGTCCGGTTCCGAGGAGTCCGGCGGCAGCCCGAAGTCCGACGCCTCGAAGCCCGAGGAATCCGGCGAGCAGGACTCCGAACAGGGCTCGGACCAGCAGAGCTCAGGCCAGCAGGGGTCGGGCGACAAGGAGTCCAAGCCGCAGTCGGAGTCGGCGAAGCCGGAATCCACCGATTCCCGGCCCAAGTCCGACTCGGCTCACGAGACCAAGACCACGGCCGAACCCGCCCGAGCCGCCGGGGCCTCACCCGAGGCCCCGGCCCCGAAGCCCGCGGAGTCGAAGGACCAGGCCCCCAAGCCCGGCGTCACCAAGAAGGCCGAGGAACCACCGAAGCCCGCTGAACAGCCCAAACCCGAGCCGAAGAACCCCGGACCGCAGGGCGGGGCCGCCCGTCCCGCACCCGCCAAGCCCGCACCCGCCGGTCCTCGCGGCAGCACCGGCGGCGCGGGCCCCAAACCGGCGGGAAAGGGCGGCAAGCCCCGGGGAGCCGAACCGGTCCCGAACCTCGCGGGCTCAACGCCCGAGGCGGGCCTGAAAACGGCCTCGACCCTGCAACCGCACCAGGCCGCCAAGGCACTGCCGGGCGTGAACACCGCCGCCGAACGCGACGCGGGCAAGGAGCACAAGAAGCTCGCCTCCAGCCCGCCGTCCATGCAGCGCCCCACCGGCGCTCCGCAGACCCTCGAGGGCAAGCCCAAGTCCGACGCGCCCGCGAAGTACGACGAGTCGCCCACGAAGAAGGCCGACGCGCCGGAGAAGGAGAAGCGCGAGGTCAAGGACCAGAGCAAGACCAAGGACAAGGGCAAGATCGCGGCCGAGGAGCAGGAAGCGCCCGACAGCTTGTGGGAGTGGGCCAAGGCGATCTGGGACATCCTCGACGGCGTTCCAACCGAGGACGAGGCGCTCAAGAAGGCCAAGACCGGCGACGCCCCCGGCGTGGGAATGCGCGACAAGTCCGCTGCGAAGACCCGCGAGCAGGACGACAACGCCACCACCAAGAGCGACCAGACCACCGAGACGGCGCGCGACGACGCCGGGCGCGACCGCGGCGAGAACCAGGTCTACCCCGACGCCCCGAAGAAGGAGCTGCGCGGCAAGGTCCCGGAAGCCGGACGTGACAAGCAGAAGGGCGGCGAGGGAGCTCCCGGTGACGGCGGGGTACCCGGCGACGCGGCGTCGAAGGTCGTCATGCACGACCGCGCCAAGCAGTTCAAGCAGCCGTTCGGCCAGGGCGAGAAGCAGATCACCGACGCGCGCCGCAAGAAGGACTCCGACGAGGCCGAAGCCAAGGCCAAGCACAAGCGCGACGTCGACAAGGAAGTCCAGAAGAACACCAAGCAGCAGAGCGATCAGCGCAGCCGCACCGTCGACGAGGTCACCCAGGAGCGGCGGAACTGGCGCGAGGACCAGAACACCGAGCGCCGGAAGCTGGGCAAGAAGAAGACCGAGAAGCACCGCAAGGCCGACGAGGACGTCGAGAAGCACGAGAAGGACACCGACAAGAAGACCGAGGACCGCCAGCGGGACGACAACGACAAGATCCGGACCAAGGCCAGCAACGCCGAGCGGGACGCCGGGGCGAAGAAGGAGGAGAACAAGAGCGGTTCGGGCAACTGGCTGCTCGAAGGCCTGGAGTGGATCAAGAACAAGTTCCTGGAGTTCATCGACTCGGTCGTGCGCATCATCAAGGCCGCGCGCGACGCCGTCGACGACATCATCGAGGCGTTCGACAAGGGCATCATCGGTCTGATCACCGAGATCATCGACAAGATCGTCGACCTGGTCCTGGACCTCATCAAGGCGATCGTCGACCTGGTGATGACCATGATCCGGGCGATCGTCGAACTCGCGATGAAGGTCATCAAGTTCATCGGCGAGCTCATCATGAAGGCGATCGAGTTCGTCACCAAGCTCGCCCAGCAGCTCATGATGGCGATGCTGGAGTTCCTGTTCCTGCTGGCCAAGGCCCTGGTCGCGCTCATCGACCTGTTCAAGAAGGCGATGGACGAGGCGATCGACTTCGTCAAGGGCGCCGTCGACACCGTGATGGACTTCGCCAAGAAGGTCATCAACGGGTTCGGCCAGTTCAAGGACATCGCGGTCGACTTCCTGCGCGACCCCGGCGGCTGGATCCACAGCGCGAAGAGCTCCGCCTCGGACGGCGCCCAGAACCACCTGTTCCGCGAGGCCGCGAAGGCGATCGAGACGTGGTTCCAGCAGAAGGTGGAGGAGATCCTCGGGCTGCCGAAGCAGATCTTCACCAAGCTCATCAACGGCGGCATCACCCTGGCCTGGATCGCCAAGCAGGTCTGGAACGCGATCGTCCCGCAACTGCCGCTCATCATCGGGGAGCTGGTGCTCACCAAGGTCGTCGCCAAGCTCATCCCCGGCGCCGGCTGGGTCGCGGCGGTCATCGACGCGATCTCCACCGCGATCGGTGCGCTCGGCGAGATCCTCAAGGCCTTCGGCGCGGTGCTGAACTGGCTGAAGAACGTCCGCAAGGGCGGCGCGGGCGTGCTGTTCGCCAAGGCGATCAGCGCGGGCATCGTCGCGCTGCTGGAGCTGGGCTACGAGTTCCTGCTGTCGGGCATCGGCAAGTACGTCGGCAAGGTCGGCGACCGCCTCAAGGGCATGGCCAAGAACCTCCCGACCAAGGGCCGCAAGAAGACCCGCGACCAACCGGCCGACGGCGACGAGCCCCGAGGCGGCCGCCGCCCGCGCGGTCGCACCGACCGGCCCGGCCCGGACAACAGGCGCCCCGGCGAGGGCAGGCGCGACGACCGTCCCGGGCAGCGCCGCCCGACGCAGCCCCGCGATAGCGACCGCCGGGACGAGGGCCGCAACGAGGAGGACCGCCGGCGCCAGGACGAGCGCGTCTCCCCCAGCTCATCGGCCCGCGACCAGGCCCGGAAGCAGGGCGACAAGCCCGGCCCGCGCCAAGACGGCCCCCGCCGCGAACGCACCCCGGAGGAACGCCGGGACGAGAAGCGGAACGACCGCGGCAGGTCGGAACCCGACAACGACCGCAGGGACCGCGAGAACAACGACCGCCAACGTCCCCACGACGAAACCCCGGGCCGCCGGCGCCCAGACCGCGACCGGGACCAGGAGCGCGACCGCGACCGGGATCGGGAAGACAACCCGTCGGGCAAGGACAAGGACGGGAAGCCCAAGGGCAAGAACGAGGACGACTCCGACAAGAAGCCCACACCGTCCGCCAAGCCCAAACCCAAGCCCGACGCACCCCGCAAACGCCGGGAAGACGAAGCCGACACCAAGAAGACCAAGGACGACGCGGACACCAAGAAGCGCAAAGACGACACCGACCAGTCCACACGTCAGGACCGGTCTCCCGACCGCAAACCCGACGACGAGGACTCCACCAAGCCCAAGACCGACCTGGACGACAAGGATTCGCCCAACCGCAAGGACAAGGACGAGGACCACAACAAGCCCAAGGAGGACACCAACCGTCCGAAGGACCGAGACCGCGACAAAAACCCCACCAAACCAAAGAAAAAAGACAGCTCCACCGATCCGCGTCACCGCCAACACGACAACAACCGACGAAAGGACACCGACGCCAATAACCACCGGCCGGTCAAGAAACCCTATAACGAGAGCCGAAAGTCGACACAGGAAGATAAGGAATCGCGCAGGCGCGAGACCGAAAGGAAATCGGCAGAGGAGAAGGAAGAAAAGAAGTCCACACGGAAGAATGAGGAAAATTCCAAGAAGTCCAAAGAAGACAGACTGAGAAAAATTGTAGCCCGGATTAGACCACCACTTCGCAGCCTTTTAACAGCAGGAACACTCCACGCTGCAATGGAGGCGACACTCGCATCACTACGATCCTGGAACCGACTCACAGCACTTTCAATGACGGGCGACACCAAGGGGCAAATCGTCGCGCGACTCAACCCAGAACAAAACGTCACAGAAAAGGAGACAACGGACGATCACCCGTCGATAGATAGGCTCCCCAGAGAGCGAAAAGAAAGCGAAAACAAAGAAGATGACCCCGCCGACTTTTCGGGCCAGGTGCGTCGCCAAAATCAGAACAAGGACGACAAAGAAGATCTAGAGCTCGATGACAGCTTAACCCCGAAACGGAACTACATGTCAGAAGCGGAGCTCGAGGAGAAACGAGACAGACTTCGAGCCCACTACCGAAAAAAGGAAATCGGACCTAACGGAAAGTTCCGAAACAAGTACGACGAAGACGACTACCAAAAATACCTAATCGCAAAAGAAAAGGAAGCGAAGCGGCGCGGGGTCGACCCTAGATCAATCCAACGTGAACGCGACGATTGGATGGTGCAGAGCAATTGGCACCAGAAGTGGGGCCCCACCGCCCGGGGGAACACTTTTAACGCCGACGCAAAGGAGCACGAAAGATACGAAGATGCATACCACGAGGTCAACCTGACCCCAGATAGAAGAGGAGCTAGCGAGTACAAAAGAATCACAGGAAGGAGCCCCCAGACATCAAACGACCAGCACTACCGCGTCGACACATACCGTCCACCGCAGCGAGACAGAGACGGAAATATCTCGCGAAGGGGCGAAATCATATCCAGGAAAGCTGTTGACTTTAGCAATATGACCAATCGAGACATCCGGGAACACATTGCAGAACTCAAGTTCAAATACAGGGCAGGAACCACAATTAATAGCGCAAAGAGTCCAAAATTGAATCGAAACCCAGGTACCCTTCAAGGGGATTACTACCTCGAAGTACCCTCCAGCAATCTGACCTCAGCAAAGAGGGAGCAATTTGAGGAGATAGCGCGCCAACACGGGGTCACGATACGCTACCTGGAGGAGAGCCTGAGGGAACTCCCTCCCGACGTATAGCACTGAACGTTCCGTCGCGACCCAATGGAGGAAAAGTGACGATCGACGAGCTCGAACAGAATATTGTCAACGCGCTCCAGCATATTGACTTCGACACCAAGTACTACGAATTCTGCCACTCAAGGAAGGGGCATAAGATTACCCCGGAAGATAATTTGTCAGTTAACCAGACGCGGGCCCTCATGGACGAAGCGCCCATCCCCTTCGACTACATTAGGTCTGAAAACTTCTTCCGCCACCAAGAATCACATGACGCCTATACCCTATCTCTCCATGTAGAGATTTTCAGGGGAATCGTTTCGATGGGACTCTACGTGCACTTTCGCGGTGAACCCCTTGGTGGTCGGTACCAGGATTTGGCTGCCGAAGCACTCAAGAACCGAAACGACGGTGCGACTCCTCCAGAAACAGGTATCGTCATGCGGTCGTCAAACTACCAAGAGATTGTCGACGCTCTCAACTTCGGAATATCTCTGTTTCAGGAAGCGCAGCCTGCCATTGAGAAATGCATCCCGTGGAAGTAAGCACACTCCCGACATATTCACCTAAAGTGAAAACGGAGTTGATCCTGTGACCCGATACGCCAACATCCCCAAGCCCATCCGGTCCGGGCTCGTTGTTGTTGATCCTGAGCGCGGGACGCCGCAGCGGGTGATCGTGTTGCAGTTCAACCCCGACACGCTGGAGCGGTCTGTGTCTCCGCAGGCTGCTGGTGGTGAGGGTGATGGGGGTGGCGGCGGGAGTGGGACCGGGGACAAGAACGAGGCCTTGCGGTTGAAGGGGCCTGCTCAGGAGTCGTGGAAGTTCACCGCTGAGCTCGACGCCACCGATCAGCTGGACGTGGCTGCTCCCAGCGGGATTCATCCTCAGCTGGCCACGCTGGAGATGCTGGTGCAGCCATCGACCGCGCAGCTTCGGGAGCACAGCCGGTTGGCGAAGAACGGGGCTGTCGAGATCAGTCCGATCGAGATGCCGTTGACGTTGTTCACCTGGGGCAGCAAGCGGGTGGTGCCCGTGAAGCTGTCGGAGTTCTCCATTAACGAGTCGGCTTTCGACGTCAACCTGAACCCGATCCGGGCGAGTCTGAGCTTGAGCGTGAAGCTGCTGACGATCAGCGATCTGCCCGCCGGGCACAGGGGTGCCGAGCTGTACATGGCGCATCTGGCGCAGAAGGAGCGGATGGCCGGTGTCGCGGCGCCCGGGTCGTTGGGGGCGTTGGGGTTGAGCACCGCGGACATGGGGAGGTAAGCGTGATCGAGCCGTTCGAGAGTGCCCTCGACGACATCCCCGGGGCGCACCCGTACCCGCGGACCAGCCGGTATCACGACGCCGAGGTCGCCGTGCACCGCCGGCCCGACGGCAGCGAGGTGCGGTACGTGAAGCGCCGGCTCATCCCGAAGAACGACGACAGCACCTCGCCGCACGTGGTCGCCGAGGGGGAACGGCCGGATCACCTGGGGCAGCGGTACTTCGGCGATCCCGGCCAGTGGTGGCGGATCGCCGACGCCAACCCCGTGCTCGACCCGCGCGAGCTCACCGACGAACCCGGCAAGGTCATCGGCGTACCGGACGGGTTGGGTCATGTCTGAGATCCCCGTCGGGCGCGGGCCCGTGCACCTGAACCTGCTGATGGGACCGAAGCTCGCGCGCCCGGTGCCCGCCGAGGTGATGCAGGCGCTGCTGTCTGCGCAGATCACCAGCACCGCCGGGGAGCGCAGCGGGTTCCAGCTGGCCTTCGACCTCACCAAGAAGGGCCGCATCATCGAGCGGCTGCTGCCGGAGGGGTTCTTCGACCCGAAGACTCGCATCATCGTGGTCGTCACGATCAAGGGCACGCCGTTCGTGCTGCTGGACGGGCTGATCGTGCGCAACGAGGTCGGGTCCAGCAACCAGCCCGGGCAGTCGACGCTGACCATCACCGGCGAGGACCTCACGCTGCTGCTCGACCTCGAGGAGCGCGCGGAGCGCTACCCGAACCTGGCGCCGTCGCAGCGGGCCGAGCGGATCCTCGGCAAGTACGCCGACTACGGCATCGAGCCGCGCATCGTGCGCGAGCAGGTGCACCAGCCGCCGCGCGAGCAGCTGCGGGTCGACTACCAGTCCAGCACCGACCTGTCGTACCTCAACGATCTCGCGCACGCCAACGGCTTCACCTTCTACCTCGAACCCGGTCCCCGGCCGGGCCGTTCCACCGCCTACTGGGGTCCGGAGAAGCGGCTCGGGCAGCGCCAGCACGCGCTCAGCGTCAACATGGGCGCCGAGTCCACGGTGGACCAGCTGACGTTCGCCTACGACGGGACGGCGCGCGAACAACCCGAGGCGCGCGTGCAGGACCCGCGCACCCGGGACGTGACGCTGCTGCCCGATCCCGACATCGGCCCGCTGCGCCCTCCCCTGGCCCGTCGCGCCTCGCCCGCGTTGAAGCGAAAGGCGTTGCCCGGCACCGCGAAGATGGACCCCGAGCGGGCCCGCGCGCGGGCTCTGGCGCAGGCGGCGACCTCGGCGGACGCGATCAACGGCTCCGGGCAGCTCGACGTCAACCGGCACGGCTACCTGCTGCGCCCCCGCGAGCTGGTCGGGGTGCGCGGGGCGGGCGTGACCTACGACGGCGACTACTACGTCAAGTCCGTCACCCACAACATCCGCGTCGGTTCCTACCAGCAGAACTTCACGCTCTCCCGCGAAGGCCTGGTCGCAGCCGGCGATCGGGTCCGTCCCTAGGAGGACCGCAGCATGGCCGACGGGCCGAACAGCCGCTTCCTCGGCAAGTTCCGGGGTCGCGTGATGGACAACGCCGATCCGCTGGGCATCGGCCGGATCACCGCGCAGGTGCCCGACGTGCTCGGCGACCTGCCCTCCACGTGGGCGCTGCCGTGCCTGCCGTTCACCGGATCCGAGGCGGGCCAGTTCGTGGTGCCGGAGGTCGGCGCCGGGGTGTGGGTGGAGTTCGAGCAGGGCGATCCGAGCTTCCCCGTCTGGACCGGCTGCTGGTACGGCGACCGCGCGGAACTGCCGCCGGACGCGCGCGGCCAGGACAAGCCGGTGGTCATCCAGACGCCCGGCGACCACAAGCTGCTCATGTCGGACGTGCCCGGCGGCGAGGGGATCCTGCTGCGCGCGCCGGGCGGCGCGTTCGTGCAGATCGACGAGAAGGGCGTGACGATCGGCACCGGTCGTGGCGCGCTCATCGAACTCGTCGGGGACGAGGTCACCATCAACGAGGGCCGGCTGACCGTGCCCAGAAGGCAGTAGGGGGACGCCTTGACCGGGAAGCTCATCGACGCCACGACGGCGCTGCACTGCCCGCACGGCGGACGGATCTCCGCCGCGAGCGGCTCTTCGGCGGTGCGGGTCGACGGCCGGCAGGCGCGCACGGCCGCGGACGTGTTCACCGTCATCGGCTGCCCGCTGATGATCAACGGCCACCGCGATCCGTGCCTGACCGTGCGGTGGAACCCGCCGTCGCAGGCGGTGCTCGTCGACGGAGTTCCGCTGCTGCTGGACTCCACCGACGGCCAGTGCTTCGGAGCCGACCTCGTTCCGCGCGGACGACCGGTGGTGCGCGGCGGTTCGGAGGTGAGCAGCCGGTGAACCGCATCGACATCGCCTTCCCGTACCGGATCGACCGGCGCGGCCGCACCGCGCGGGCCGGTCACGACGAGCACGTGCGCGACCTCCTCGAGCAGGTGCTGTTCACCAGTCCCGGCGAGCGGGTGATGCGGCCCGATTTCGGCTGCGGGTTGCTGGACGTGGTGTTCGCGCCGAACAGCCCGGAGCTGACCGCGACGCTGGAGCTGTCGGTGCACGCGGCCGTGGAGCGCTGGCTCGGGGAGCTCGTGGCGATCGAGTCGCTGGACATCGAGGCCGACGCCGAGACGGTGCGGGTCGGTCTGCGCTACCGGGTGCGGGCCACCGGTTCCCGGCGCGAGGACGTCTTCGAAGGGCGGGGTGTGGCGTGAGCGGCGACGAACCGATCTGCCGCACCGACGGCAGGCGCGAGAAGGTCCGCGAGCGTCACCTTGGCGGTGTCGACGCGGTGGAGGCCGCCGAGGACGGGCGCATGCTGGTGGTGACGTTCATCGGCAAGGCGCCGCGCGGGGTCGGGCCGGAGAACGTGCGCATCGACGGCGGCAGGCGCGTGACCGGGATCAGCGCCGTGCGGGTGTCGGTGGAGCGCGAGGACGACCCGGAGCTCGACGACCTGATGCGGGTCACCGTGGACCGCACCGGCGACACCACCCGCTACCGTCTGTCCATCGTGGACACCGATCCGCACGGTCGCCCCGGGACCGAGCCGTTCCCGGGCTTCGACCAGCGCTACTTCAGCGCGGAGTTCACCTTCCGGCCCGGCGGTCCGACGCCGTTCGACTGCGCCGAGCAGGCCCCGTGCGAACCCCAGGTGCCGCCGGCGCCGCTGATCGACTACACCGCGCGGGACTTCGACGCGCTGCGCCGGGTGCTGCTGGACCGGCTGGCGCTGACCACCCCGGCCTGGACCGAGCGCTCGGCCCCGGACCTGGGCACGACGCTGGTGGAGCTGCTGGCCTACGCCGGTGACCAGCTCAGCTACCAGCAGGACGCGGTCGCCACCGAGGCCTACCTGGACACCGCGCGGCGGCGGGTGTCGGTGCGCAGGCACGTGCGGCTGATCGACTACCCGATGCACGACGGTTGCAACGCCCGCGCGTTCGTGACCGCGGCGACCGCCGAGGACGTGGTGCTGGAGCCGGGCACGTTCCGCTTCGCCGCCATCGACCCGCGCCCGCGGGGCCCGCACGACCCGCCGGAGCCGGGCCCGGTGCTCGACGAGGACGCGCTGGCCGGGCTGGACGACCGGGACGCGGTGGAGATCTTCGAGCCGGTCGGCGACGAGGCCCTGCCGCTGCGCCGGGCGCACAACGAGATCCGGTTCTGGACCTGGGGCGACGAGCTGTGCCGGCTGCCGGAGGGCACGACGTCGGCGACGCTGCGCGACGAGTGGGCCGACGAGTCCCGCACCGAGCGGGAACTGCGGTTGCGGCCCGGGGACCTGCTGGTGCTGGAGGAGGTCCGGGGCGCGCGCACGGGCACGCCCGGCGACGCCGACCCCGCGCACCGGCAGGCGGTGCGCCTGACGACGGTGACGCCGCTGGTCGACGAGCTGCTGGACCAGCCGGTGCTGGAGGTGACGTGGGCGCGGGAGGACGCGCTGACCTTCGACCTGTGCCTGTCGACCCTCGGCGGCTTCGACTGCGCACCGGTGCCGGACGTGAGCGTGGCGCGCGGCAACGTCGTGCTCGTCGACCACGGGCGCCTGACCGGCCCGGACACCGCCGTCGTGCCACCGGAACCGGCGGTTCTCCCCTCCTGCGAGCCGGGTTTCGGCTGCGCGGGCACGGGCGGCAACCGGCCCGCCGAGCTGGTGGGGGCGCTGGTCGACAAGACCCGGCGGCGGACGCTCACCGCCTCCGACGTGCGCGAGCTGCACGAGGTGTTCGGCGAACCGGCGACCACCCGGGCCGGGATCGGGCTGGAGAACGCCGGGCGGCGCCGCCAGCGGGTCGTGCCCGCCACCGCCCACGCGCAGGCCGAGGCGCTGCGCGCGCTGCTGGCCCGGTCGGTGTACCCGGGCATCGCACCGCGCTTCCGCCCCGCGCTGTCCCGCTCCCCCGTCGTGCAGGCGGTGCCGTTCCCGGCGCCCGAGCACATCGCGGAAGGGCAGGCGGCGCGGCTGGCGGCGATCCCGGGCCGGGTGCGGGCGCGGCTGGTCGAGCTGTGGCGCAGCGCCCGCGACGACGGGCTGTCCGACGACGAGATCGACGAGCTCACCACGCTTTTCGGTTCCCGCTTCGCCGACGCGCTGCACGAGCGCCCGGTGCCGGTGCTGCACGAGCTGCTGCACCGCAGCGACGAGCTGCTGGCCACCCGGCGACGCCGGCTGGACGTGCTGACCGCGCGGGCGCGGGCAGGCACGGTGCTCGGCGCCGACGTCGCCTGGGAGATCGCGCACGGCTGGGGCCTGCCCTACGCCGAGGGTCTGGAACCCGCCGAGCCCGTGCTGCACGGCCCGGCCACCGCCGTCGCCCAGGACCCCCGGGCCGCGCTGCCCGCCGTGCGGGTGCACGACGGCGAGGCGGTGTGGACGCCGCGGCGGGACCTGCTCGACTCCGGGCCGCGCGACCGGCACTTCGTCGGCGAGCTCGACGACGACGGCGAGCTGGTCCTGCGCTTCGGCGACGGGACCTGCGGCGCGGTGCCGAAACCCGGTGCGCGGCTGGAGATCCGCTACCGGATCGGCGGCGGCAGCGCGGGCAACGTGGGTGCCGAGGCCATCAACCACCTCGTGCTGCGGCCCGCCGAGTCGGGTCGATTACCGGCGGCGACGGTGCGCAACCCGCTGCCGGCCGTCGGCGGCACCGATCCCGAGCCGATCGAGCAGGTCCGCCAGCTGGCACCGCTGGACCTGCGGCGCACCCGGCTGCGCGCGGTCACCGCCGAGGACTACGCTGCGCTGGCCGGGCAGGTCCCGGGGGTGCAGCGGGCCGCCGCCGAGCTGCGCTGGACCGGCAGCACCCAGCAGGTGCAGGTGGCCGTCGACGCGTTCGGCACCAGTGAGCCGGGTCCCGTCCTGCTCGACGAGGTTCGCGACCACCTGCGGGAATTCCGCCGCATCGGGCACGAACTGGTCGTGCGGCCCGCGATCCGGGTGCCGCTGGACGTCGCGCTGCGGGTGTGCGCGGCGCCCGGACACCAGCGCGGGCAGGTCATCGCCGACCTCAAGCGAGTCTTCGGGCGCGGGCCTTCCGGGTTCTTCCACCCCGACCGGCTCGGTTTCGGCGAACCGGTGCGGTTGAGCGCGCTGGTGGCGGCCGCGACCGCGGTGCCCGGGGTGATCGACGCGCGGGTGACCCGGCTGCGGCGGCTGTTCGAACCCGACGGCGGCGAGCTGGACGCGGGCCTGCTGCGGGTGCGCGGCCTGGAGGTCGCCTGCTGCGACAACGACCCCGAACACCCCGAGAACGGCGTGTTCGAGCTGGAAATCGGAGGTGAGCGATGAGCTGCGCCTGCGGCTGCGGAGGCCACGACGAGCGCCGCGCACCGGTCCGGCCGCACACCCCGCCGGGCCGCACCGAGCTGGACCTGCGGGTCGGCGAGCACGGCACGTTCCTGGCCGCGATGCTCGACCGGCTCGCCTCCCCCGCGCACCCGGCGCTGCGGGCGCTGACCGTGCGCACCCCCGACGACCCGTCGATCGGCCTGCTCGACGCCGCCGCGGTGCTCGGGGACCTGCTGACCTTCCACTCCGAGCGCATCGGCGACGAGGGCTACCTGGGCACCGCCGACGACGAGCGCTCGCTGACGATGCTCGGCCGCCTGGTCGGGCACCGGCCGCGCCCCGGCGTCGCGGCCGACACCCACCTGGCCTACACGATCGACCGGGATCCGCGCGGCGAGGACCCGCCGGTGCTGATCCCGCGCGGGGCGCGCAGCAACAGCGTGCCCAGCGCGACCGAGGGCGAGCCGCAGACCTTCGAGACCTCCCGGGATCTCACCGCCCGCTGGTCGTGCAACCGGCTGCGGGTGCGCAGGCGCAGGCCCGCGCTGCTGACCGCCGAGGACCTGCGGCAGCGCTCCGAGCTGTTCGTGGCCGGAACGGCTCTGGCCCTGCGGCCGGGTCAGAAGCTGCTGTTCGACTTCGGGCGGGAGAAGCCGCTGCTGCCGGTCGGCGAGGTCCGGGTGGACCGCGAGGACGACGTCACCGCGATCACCCTGCCCCGGTCGCCGAAACCGACGCTGGGTGAACTGCTCGCCGAGCTCGGCCAGTGGCTCGCCCCGGCCACCGGCGAACCGACCCCGGAGCACCCGAACCCCCGGCCCACCAGCGCGCTGATCGACGGCGTCGAGGAGCAGGTGCTGGCGCCGCTGCGCGGTGAGCTGCCGGGCATCATCTCGCCCGCGCAGCTGGCGCAACGGCTGACCGCGCCGCTGGAGCGGCTCGCCGAGGCCGAGGTGCTGGCCGAACCGCACCCGCGGGTCGCCGACTGGTTCGCGCGACTGCGCGCGGTCGTCGCCGAGCTCCGCGAGCGGGCCCTGGAGCTGGCGCCGGTGGCGCCGCCGACCCCGCCTCCGGCCACGCCCGACTCCCCCGCCCAGCGGCTGCTGCGGGCCCTGCCGTCCCGCGAAACCGCCGAGGTCCCGGGCAGATCCGCTCCGGAACCCCGGCGGGGTGCGGTGCGGCACGCGCCGCCCGGGGTGCTCGGCGAGCTGCTGGCGATGCGGGTGACGGCCACGCCGTTCGGCGCGACCGCGCCGCTGCAACCGGTGCAGGACGAGCAGGGCCGGGTGGTGCGGCAGACCGACTGGCCGCTGCCGGGCGCGACCCGCACCGCCGTGCGCATCGCGATGGACGCGGCCGGGAAGGAGCTGGTGCGCGCCGAGTTCCAGCGCACCGAACCCGCGGGTTCCTGGCAGCACGTCGAACCGCTGCCCGCCGACGAGGTGTCGTTCGAGCTCGGTTCCGGGCGCGTGGAGATCTCCAGCCGCCAGGAGGCGATCCTGAGCAGGCTGGGGTTGCGCAACGGCGAGCAGCCGCCGGGCGTGCTGGTGCGGCTGCTGCCGCAGCTGCCCGCCTGCGCGGTGTTCGTGTCCCGCCCCGACGAGCAGGGCCGGGTGCGGGTGACCGTCCGCAATGGCGCGCCGCTGGAGCTGGACCTGGCGCCGCAGGAGCAGAAGACCTCGCCGTTCGGCCCGTACCAGGTGACGGTGCGCTACGGGGCGGGCAGCGAACCGGCCAACGTCGAGATCGCGCTGTCGACCGCCTCCGAGGCCGCCGGCCGGACCTCGCTACCGCTGGACGGGGTGCACGACGAGATCACCGCCGGGAGCCGGGTCGTGGTGGAGCGCCCGCGCAAGGGCGCGCCCGGCGGGGTGCCCGGCGACGCGCGGCTGGCGTACGTGGTCACCCAGGTCGTCCAGGTCGCCACGATGTCCCACGCGCAGTACGGGATCACCGGCCGCGGCACGGTGCTGACGCTGGCCGACCCGTGGCTCGACGAGCACGACACGCAGCTCTCGCACATCCGCGACACCACCGTGCACGCCGGGGGCGAACCGCTGCGGCCCGCCGACGAACCCGTCGAGGAGGACCTGCGCGGCAACACCGTCGAGCTCGCCGACCTGCACGAAACCCTGGAGCCGGGACGGCACCTCATCGTGTCCGGCGAGCGCGCCGACGGCCCCGGTCACGCGGCCGAGGTCGCCGTGATCGACTCGGTCGAGCACGGCGCCGACCCGGCGCTGCCCGGCGACCACGAGCACACCACCGTCACGCTCACCGAGGACCTCGCCCACCGGTACCGGCGGGATTCGGTGGTGGTGCACGGCAACGTCGTGCCCGCCACGCACGGCGAGAGCCGCGACGAGACGATCGGCAGCGGCGACGCGGCCCGCACGCACCAGAGCTTCACGCTGTGGCAGGCGCCGCTGACCTGGCTGCCCGCCGACAACCCGCTCGGCGCCACGCCCACGCTGGAGATCCGGGTCGACGGGCTGCGCTGGCACCCGGTGGACAGCCTCGCCGGGCGCGGCCCGGACGAGCGGGTCTACGTCACCGGCAGCACCGCCGACGGGCGCACGACGGTGACCTTCGGCGACGGGGTGCACGGGGCGCGGCTGCCCACCGGGCACGACAACGTCCGCGCCCGCTACCGGTTCGGCACCGGCCGGGCCGCCAACGTCGGCGCAGGCCGCATCACCCAGGCCGTGACCCGGCCGCTGGGGGTGACCGCGGTGACCAACCCGCTGCCGGCCACCGGCGGTGCCGACGCCGACGGTCCCGCGCTGACCCGGCGCACGGTGCCGCTGGCGGTGTCCGCGCTGGACCGGCTGGTGTCGGTCCGCGACTACGAGGACTTCGCCCGCTCCCGCGCGGGCGTCGGGCGGGCCTCCGCGCGCCGCGTCGTCGACGGCGGGCGCGAGGTGCTGCACGTGACGGTCGCGGGCGTCGACGACATCCCGATCGGCCCGGATTCCGGGCTGCTGCGGTCGTTGCGCGCCTCGCTGCTGGACTACGGCGACCCGGGACTGCCGGTGCGGGTGGCGCCGCGCGAGCTGGTGCTGCTGGTGATCTCGGCGAAGGTCGCGCTGCTGCCCGACCACTCCTGGGAGCGGGTCGAACCGCGCGTGCGGCAGGCCCTGCTGGACGAACTCGGTTACGCCGGACGGGAACTCGGCCAACCGGCGCTGCTGTCGGAGGTGCTGGCGACCGTCCAGTCCACCCCCGGCGTGCGCTACGTGGACGTCGACGTGTTCGGCGGGGTGCCCGCGGCGGTGACTCCCGGGCAGCGGGCGTCGCTGGGCGAGGCGCTGACCGAGGTCGCCGCGGCGGTGCCCGCGCGGCCGGCCGAGCGCACCGAGGAGCGCTACCGGGTCTCCGGTCCGGGCGGCGAGACGCTCACCGCGATCGCCGCGCGCCACGGCATCACCGTCGCCGAGCTGCTGCGGCTCAACCCCGACATCACCGACACCCGGCCGCTGCCGCCGGGGCGCGTCGTGTTCACCCACCGAGGCGTCCGGCCAGCCCAGCTGGTGCTGCTGGCCCCGGACATCGCCGACACGCTGATCCTCACGGAGGTCCGATGAGCAGGGATCCGGACGCGCTCGCCCGGCTGCTGCCCGAATGGCACCGGATGCGCGACGCCGACCGCGGCGAGCCGCTGCGCGCGCTGCTCGACGTCATCGGCGAACAGCTCGACCGGGTGCGCGACGGCGTCGAGCAGCAGTACGACGACTGGTTCGTCGAGACCGCCGCCGAGTGGGCGCTGCCCTACCTCGGTGAACTCGTCGGATATCGCGGATTGCCGGGCTACGAGCGGGTTTCCAGCGCGGGCCTGCGCGACGGCGACGACCCGGAGCGGGCTCGGCGGCGGCTGGCGGAGGCGCTGGCGCCGCGCCGCGACGTCGCCGCCACGGTCGGGAACCGGCGCCGCAAGGGAACTCTCGCGCTGCTGGAGGAACTGGCCGCCGACGTCGCGGGCTGGCCCGCGCGGGCCGTGGAGCTGTCCCGGCTGGTCGCCCACCACCAGCCGGTGCGGCTGCTCGGCGAGCACGTGCCGGCGCACGGCGCCACCGCCGATCTGCGCGACGGGGCGGCGCTGGACCTGGCGACCGGGCCGTTCGGCTCGGTGGCCCGCAGCGCCGACGTGCGCCGGGCCGACTCGCGGTACCGGCCGGGCGGTCTCACCCCGGCCGGGGTAGCGCTGTTCGCGTGGCGGCTCACGGCGCAGCCGGTGACGCGGGCGCCCGCGCACTGCCTCGACCGCACCCACGGCCACTACACGTTCTCGGTGCTGGGCAACGACACGCCGCTGGTCACCAAACCGGTGCCCGAGCCCTCCACCAGCCACATCGCCACCATCGACAACGTGCCCGCGCGGCTGCGGCGCAGGCAGGTCGCCGACCGGCTCGCCGACCACTACGGGCCGGGCAAGAGCTTCGCGCTGCACGTCGACGGCCGGGACGAGCCGGTGCCGCCGTCGGCGATCGTGATCGCCGACCTCACCGGCTGGCGCTACCGGCCGCGCTACGGGCAGGTCGCCGTCGACCCCGAGCTGGGGCGCATCGCCTTCAACGCCCGCGAAGCCCCGCACGAGGGCGTGTCGGTGACCTACCACCACGCGTTCTCCGACGACCTCGGCGGCGGCGAGTACCCGCGCGACCCCGAAACCCCGCCCGGCGCAACGCTGTTCCGCGTCGGACCCGGTCTGGAGCACGAGCGCATCGCCGACGCCTACCGGGCCTGGCGCGAGCTGCCGCGCGGCGTTCCCGGCGTCATCGAGATCGCCCACAACGGCGCCCACCACGAGCAGCTCGACCTGCGGCTGGGCACCGGCGACCGGCTGATCATCCGCGCGGCCGAGGGCCACCGCCCGGTGCTGCGGCTGCCCGACACCTACAGCGACCGGCCCGACGCGCTCACCGTCCACGTCGACGGCCGCACCGGCGCGGACCGGCCGCGCGTCGAGCTCGACGGGCTGCTCATCACCGGGCGCGGCATCCGCGTCACCGGCCCGCTGGGCGAACTCGCGCTGCGGCACTGCACCCTCGTGCCCGGCTGGTCGCTGGAGGCCGAGTGCGAGCCCCAGTGGCCGGCCGAACCGAGCCTGCTGCTGGAGCGCACCACCGCGTGCGTGCGCATCGAGCGCAGCGTCGTGGGCAGCATCAGCGTCATCGGCGACGAGGTCAGCACCGATCCGCTGCCGATCCACGTGCGCGACAGCGTCGTCGACGCCACCGCCCGCGAGCTGCCCGCCGTCTCGGCGCCCGACTGCCGGCACGCGCACGCCACCCTGCACCTGCACCGCTGCACCGTGTTCGGCGAGATCCACGCCCACGCGGTGCGCCTCGCCGAGAACAGCGTCATCACCGGGCTGCTGCGGGTCGCCCGCCGCGGCGTCGGGTGCCTGCGCCACACCTACGTCCCGCCCGGATCGCGCACCCCCGAGCGGCACCGGTGCCCGGCCGATCTCGCCGACGTGCGACCGGTTTTCGCCTCGCACCGCTACGGGACGCCGGAGTACGCGCGGCTGGCCGACGGGTGCCCGCCGGAGATCCGCCGCGGCGCCGAGGACGGCTCGGAGCTCGGCGTGTTCCACGACCTGCACGAGCCGCAGCGGGAGGACAACCTGCGGGCCCGGATCGCCGAGCACACCCCCGCCCGCTGCGACGCGGGCCTGATCTTCGCCTTCTAGAGAGGACTCGTCATGCACGCAGATCTGTCCCGCATCAGCTTCCACCCCGAGCGCGGCTACTCGGCGGTGGTCGCCCAGCAGGGCCGCGTCACGCTCGACGCCGACGTCAACGAGCAGATGCTCACCCAGCTCCTCCAGCACCGGACGGCGCTGACCGACCTGATCGGCCAGCACGGCGGGCCGGAGGGCTCGGCGGGCTTCAAGATCGCGCGCCTGCCGGGTCGCAACGGGCTCGACGACCTGTCGATCGGGGGCGGCCGCTACTACGTCGCCGGAATCCTCTGCGACGCCACCAGACCTGAACCGGGCGTGGCCGTGCCCGACGAGGGCGCGCCCCCGCCCGCCCCGGCGCAGCCGGAGACCTGGACCTACTGGGACCAGCCGAACGCCTTCCGCGACCCCGAGATCCCCGAGGACCGGCTGCCGGCCGAGCTGCCGTACATGGTGTACCTGAAGGTGTGGGAGCGGGTGGTCACCGCCGCCGAGGACCCCGATCTGCGCGAGGTCGCGCTCGGCGCCGAGACCTCCGCGCGGCTCAAGGTCGTCTGGCAGGTGCTGGCGCTGCCCGCCTCGCAGCTGCGGGTGCGCAACGCCGACGCCTCGGTGGAGGCGCTGCAGGACGCCTTCGACGAGTGGGCCCGCGACCGCACCGCCAAGGGCGCCCGGATGGCCGCCCGCGCGCAGCGCCCCGACGACGCCGACGACCCGTGCGTGCTGCGGCCCGACGCCCGCTACCGGGGCCCGGAGAACCAGCTGTACCGGGTGGAGATCCACGAGGGCGGCCCGGCGTCCGAGGCGACGTTCACGTGGTCGCGGGAGAACGGGTCGGTGGTGTTCGCGGTCGACGAGCTCGACGGCGCCTGGGCGAGCCTGGCGACGCTGGGCGGTGATGCGAAGCTCGACCTCGACGTCGGCGACGTCGTGGAGTTCACCGACACCGCCCGCACCAGCCGCGGCGAACCCGCCGAGCTGCTGCGCGTGGAGGAGCTGGACCTGCCCGAGCGCCGCGTGCGGCTGTCGGCGGAACCGGAGCTGGGCCACCGCCCGGAGCTGCACCCGATCCTGCGCCGCTGGGACCACCGGGAACCGCGCGGCGGCAGGCCGATGCGCGGCGGCGCTCTGCCGGTCGAGGAGGGCCGGTGGATCGGGATCGAGGACGGCGTGGAGGTCTTCTTCAACCCCACCGATCCGGAAGGCCCGGGCTACCGCTCCGGCGACCACTGGCTGGTGCCCGCCCGCACCGCCACCGGGGACGTCGACTGGCCCACCGACCCGGCCGACCGGCCGCTGCTGCAGCCGCCGCTGGGCGTGGTCGAGCACTACGCCCCGCTGGCGTGGGTGGCGAGCCCCGAGCAGACCGTGGACATGCGGCTGACCTTCGGCATGACCCAGCCCGAGGCCCGCCGGTGAGGTCTCAGCCGAACTTGGGCGTTCCCACCGAGAACGGCGTGCCGAACGGGTCGTGGAGCTCGGCGATGCGGCCGTAGGGCATGTCGTAGGGGGCGCCGGCCGAGCCTCCGGCCTCCGCGGCGCGCCGGGCGGTCGCGTCGGCGTCGGCGACCATGAACAGCGTTCCCCAGGCCGAGGACGTGGCCGCCGGGTCGCCGAGGACGCCGCCGATCTCGTGGCCGTCCGGGCGGCGCAGGAACGTGAAGTCGTCGTCGCCCAGGTAGCCCTCGCTGTCGAGCGCGAAGCCGAACACGGTCGCGTAGAACGACCGGGCGGCACCGGGGTCGGGGGTGACGAGGTCGTTGCGCAGCAGCGCGTTCGGCTCGTTTCAGCTCTTGATCGGCGACCAGGACCGGATCCAGGTGCCGGGGTTGCTCAGGTCCGGGGTCGCGGTGGCGTTGCGGACCACCGGCACCCGCATGAGCATCCCGAAGTTGCCGGAGTCGCCGAACCGCGACCGCAGGATCTCGTGGTTGCGGGCGCGCAGCAGCGGATCGGTCAGGCACCGGACCGCGCCGAACCCGCCCCGGGTGAACACCCCGCTGCACAAGGTCAGGCTGCGGCGGGCGTCGTAGGGGTTGGGGAAGCGCGCGAGCAGGCCGACGTCCTCGATCAGCCGGTCGCCGTGCAGCGTCGGCCGGTACTGCCGTCCCTCGTCGGCGACCTCGAAGATCTCGCCCTGGCCGACGTCGTCGACCTCGATCTGGCGCACCGGCAGCCCGAACCGCACCTGGTGCCGCATCGGGTTCATCGTGGGACTGCCCAGCAGCACCAGGTGCGCCTGCATGTCCTGCGGGTCGATCCGGCGGGCGATGTCGAAGCGCACGTCGACGTCGGGGTTGAGCGCGCGCACGTGGCCGTAGAGCTCGATGAGCGAATCCCCGTCGGCGTAGCTGGACATCCCGATGTAGTTGCGCCGCTCCGGATCGGCCAGCGGCGAGAGGTTCCGGGCGGGCACCCGGCCGGTGAGGATGCGCACCGGGCCGCCGTCGGGGAACCGCCAGAAGTCCGGCACTTCGACGGGTGCGGCCGGGTCCGCGCGCAGCCGGTCGAGCTCCTGCTTGAGCACCGCGCGGGCCCGCCGCGCCTCCTCGCCGAGGGACGCGGGCGACGGGATCTTCCCGCTGCGGGTGGGGTTCTCGACGGCGAAGAAGGTCGCGTAGTCGCCGAGCCGGGACGGTGGCGGGACCTTCACCCCGTTCTCCCACTGCGAGACGCTGGAGACCGCGACGCCGAGCACGCGGGCGAGCTCGCCCTGCTTGAGGCCTCGCTCGCGGCGCAGTTGCCGCAGTCGCGCGCCGAGCTCGGACCGGCCCGCCATGTGCGCCTCCTTCAGGTGCGGGGTTGCCACTCGTAGAGCCGGTTCGCCGGGTTCTGCAGGTCCGGGGTGCCGGTGACGTGGCGCATCACCGGCACCCGCATCAGCAGCCCGAACCGGTTGAGGTCGGCGACGTTGTCGTTGAGGTGAGCCAGGTTTCGCTCCCGCAGCTCGAGGTCGGTCAGGCTGCGCACCGCGCCGAAGCCGCCCCGGGTGAACACCCCGCTGCAGAAGGTCAGGGTGCGGCGGAGGTTGTTCGGGTTCGGGATCCGGGCGAGCAGCCCGACGTCCTCGACGAGCTGGTCGCCGCGGAAGACCGGGGTGAGCCTGCGCTCGCCGTCGATCTCGAACACCGAGCCGTCGGCGATCCCGTCGTCGGGGACCTGCCGGACCGGCCACTCCGCGGTCAGCCACTCCACCCACGGGTTCGTCGCCCCGCTGCCCAGGAACACCAGGTGCGCGCGCAGGTCGTCGTCCCCGAGGTCTTCGAGCCGGATCTCGACCTGGGAGCGCGGGTTCGCCGCGCGCACGTGCCCGAACAGCTCGACGGCGGCGTCGAGGTCGGCGCAGCGGGCCAGCGACAGGAAGTTCGGTTCGCCGGGATTTCCCAGCGGGGACCAGTGCTTCTGGGAGAGCCCGCCGGTGACGATGCGGACGGGTCCGCCGTCGGGGAAGTGCCAGAAGTCCTGGCGCGCTTCGGTTTCGCCGGGTTCGTCGGAGGCGGTGCGCATCCGGTCGAGCTCCTGCTTGAGCCGCAGCCGCTCCTCGCGCTGCTCGCCGGTCAGCGCGTTCTCCGGCGGCAGGCCCTCGGAAACGGCTCCGGCGGCGAAGAACGTGGCGTAGTCGGCCAACCGGGTCGGCGGCGGCAGCTTCGCCCCGCTCTCCCAGGAGGAGATGCTGGAGACGGCGACGCCGAGCGCTCTCCCGAGCCGGAGTTGCGTCAAGCCGCGGGATTCGCGCAGGTCGCGGAGCCGCGCGCCGAGCTCTCCGGTTCCGATCTGGCTCCCGGGACGAGCCATCAGGACGTCTCCTTCACCCTGGTCGGGGAATTTCACCTGATTTCACTGAAGCTGCGAAGACCTGCAGATACTGGCACTCCGCACGTCGAGCGGCAAGTCCTGCGAAAGCAGGGAGATTGACGCTCTGTTGAGGTAATCGCATACTGATCGTGGCGTGTTTCACCCGGTGAGGAGAACTTCAACGGAGAAGTGAAATTTCACCGCCGGGAGGCGTCAGAAGCGCCTGGGGCCACGGCTCGGAACGCGCGGCCGGCGGATCGCCGGCCGGACATGCGAACGCCCCCGGAATTCGTTTGGCCACGACCGGGGGCGCTGCGCGGATCCACGATCACCCTCACTACGGGCACAACCCGTGAAGGGAGCTCGCCATGTTCACGATACTCCCGGCGGTGCTGTCGGCAAACGACCCACCGGTCGTCACTCCCGACTCGATTTCCACCGTCCTGCAAGGAATGTTCCTCGGTGTGCTGGTCGCGCTGGCCGCGGCCGCGGTGGTGCTGGGCCGGGCGCTGTCCGGCGTGGCCGCCCTGGCGCGCTCGGTGCTCGGCCCACCCGCGGCCGTGTTCACCGTCCTGTCGGTCCTCGCTCTCGTGCTCATCGCGGGGAACGCCGGGGCCAGTCCCTGATCACCGTCCGGCCGACACCAGGCGGACCCCGCAACGCTCGGGTCCGCCCCCGGTGCGGTCGGCGCCGTCAATCCCCCGACCTGCGCATTCACCCGACCGGCAGCATCGGCGTAACGGATCGGAACCGCCCCTCCCGATTTGTCCGGACCTCATTGCGCAGGCCAGAACGCTCGATTACGTTCCCGCCCATGCCTGCCGCGACCTCCTCCGCATTCCGCTCCGTCCCCGACATGCTGCGCGACCGCGTGCGGCGCTCCGGGGACGGCGAGGCCTTCCGCTACCCCGACGGCGACCAGTGGCGCACGCTGACCTGGTCGCAGGTGTGGGAGCGGGCGAGGGCGATCGCGCTGGGCCTGCACTCCCTCGGGGTCCGATCGCAGCAGCGGTGCGGGATCCTGGCCGGGACGCGGATGGACTGGATCCTGGCCGACATGGGCGTGATGTGCGCCGGTGGCGCCACGACCACGATCTACCCGACCACCACCGCCGAGGGCTGCGCCTACATCGTCGCCGACTCCGGTTCGGTGGTCGTCTTCGCCGAGGACGACGCGCAGATCGCCAAGCTGCGCGAGCAGCGCGCGAACATGCCCGAGCTGACCCGCGTCATCACCTTCGACGGCACGCCCGACGGCGACTGGGTGCTGAGCCTGGCCGACCTGGAGGCGCGGGGCCGCGAGCTGGCCGAGTCCGAGCCGGAGCTGTTCGACGAGCTCGTCGACGGAGTCGGCATCGACGACCTGGCCACCCTGATCTACACCTCCGGCACCACCGGCAACCCCAAGGGCGTGCGCCTGGCGCAGTCGAACTGGGTCTACGTCGCCGAGGCCATGCACGAGACCGGCGAGATGTCGGCCGAGGACGTGCAG
Source organism: Saccharopolyspora flava (assembly GCF_900116135.1). Classification (GTDB taxonomy): domain Bacteria; phylum Actinomycetota; class Actinomycetes; order Mycobacteriales; family Pseudonocardiaceae; genus Saccharopolyspora; species Saccharopolyspora flava. Next base: position 119,151 of record NZ_FOZX01000009.1, on the reverse strand, counting down.
TACCTGTGGCTGCCGCTGTCGCACGTGTTCGGCAAGGTGCTGCAGGTCGGCCAGATCCGCACCGGCTACCTGACCGCCGTCGACGGCCGGATCGACCGGATCGTGGACAACCTCGCGGTGGTGCGGCCGACGTTCGTCGCCGGGGCGCCGCGGATCTTCGAGAAGATCTACAACAAGGTCGTCATGCAGGCCAAGGAGGGCGGCGAGCTCAAGTACAAGATCTTCCGCTGGGCCTGCGCGGTCGGCCTGGAGATCTCTCGCCTGCAGCAGGAGGGCAAGCAGCCCGGGCTGGGGCTGAAGGTCCAGCACGCGATCGCCGACAAGCTGGTGTTCTCCACGCTGCGGGAGAAGTTCGGGGGCAGACTGCGGTTCTTCATCTCCGGCAGCGCCGCGCTGGCGCCGGACATCGCCCGGTTCTTCCACGGCGCGGGCGTGCTGGTCGCCGAGGGCTACGGGCTGACCGAGACGACGGCGGCCAGTTTCGTCAACCGCACCAACGACTTCCGGATCGGCACCGTGGGCCAGCCGCTGCCCGGCACCGAGGTGCGCATCGCCGAGGACGGCGAGGTGCTGCTGCGCGGTGGCGGCGTGATGCGCGGGTACCACAACATGCCGGAGGCGACCGCCGAGGTGATCAGCGGCGACGGCTGGTTCCACACCGGCGACATCGGTGAGCTCGACGAGGCGGGCCGGCTGCGGATCACCGACCGCAAGAAGGACCTGATCAAGACCTCGGGCGGCAAGTACGTGGCGCCGCAGTCGGTGGAGGGCAAGCTCAAGGCGCTGTGCCCGTACCTGAGCAACGTGGTGGTCTTCGGCGACAAGCGGCCGTACTGCACGGCGCTGGTGACCCTCGACGAGGAGTCGATCGTCGAGTGGGCGCAGGCCAACGACCTCGCGGGCCTGTCCTACGCGGAGCTGGCCGCGCACGAGAAGGCGCGCGAGATGGTGGCGGCGGCGGTCGAGGACCTCAACGCGACGCTCAACCGGCACGAGACGATCAAGAAGTTCGCGATCCTGCCGCGCGAGCTGACCATCGAGCACAACGAGGTCACGCCGAGCCTGAAGATCAAGCGGAAGGTCGTGGCCGACAACCACGTCGACGCGATCGACGAGCTCTACCCCAACACCGTCGAGACGATCTAGCCGCGGGCTCGAGGGCCGCATCGAGGGGCCAGAACCCCCCGATGTGGCCCTTTCCTCCGCGGGAAGAGGCTCGCACCATCTACAGGTGTGTCGAGGCTCGGACGCCTGTGGAAGGGAGCCGTGCGCACCTGGGAGGTGTGCCGGGAGGCCGAGGAACGCAGGCAGCTGCTGTGCCGCCCGTGGGAGGAGGAGATCCTCCACTGGTCGCGGCAGGAGGACGGCTGGGTCCTGCACGGGAAGTACCCGCCGCCCGACACGCGCTGGCGCTACGGCTCCACGAAGTGGGGCTGGTGCCCGCGCCGGGACGGATGATTCGGACGAACCGGGGCGTTCCGCGGGGTTTCACTACTCCGTGTGAGTGTCGTCGGTTGTGCCTACCCGCAGGTAGCCCTACTGTACAGGAATGAACAGGACTGGACAGGTTCCCTTCGGGAAACGTGACCGGTTGATCGCCGAGCTCACCGAGCAGATCCGCTCGGGCAGGCTCGCGCGCGGCGAGCAGTTGCCGGGCGAGAACCAGATCGCGGAGACCTACCAGGTCAGCCGCGGCACGGTGCGCAGCGCGCTCTCCGAGCTGCAGCGCCAGGAGCTCATCGCCACCCGCAGCGGCGTCGGCTCGTTCGTCACCTTCGACGGCGTCACCCTGGACCAGACCGTCGGCTGGGCCACCGCGCTCGCCGACTCCGGATTCGACATCAGCACCGAGCTGCTGTCCATCGAACGCACCACCGATCCCGGTCTCACCGAGCGCTTCGGGCTCACCGAGTTCGTCGCGATCCGCCGGCTGCGCCGCGACCGCACCGCCGGGCCGGTGTCGGTGGAGACCTCGCTGATCCCCGCCACCGGCGAGCTCCGCGAGCTGCCCGAGAAGGGGCTGCTCGACGGGTCGATCACCGCCACCCTGCTCTCGGCCGGGCTGCGCTCCGGGGCGGGCGATCAGGTCATCGGCACCCAGGCGCTGTCGGCCGACATGGCGGCGCTGCTCGAACGCCCCGAAGGAGAGCTGTTCCTGCAGGCGGTGCGCACCAGCGTCACCGCGGGCGGCGAGCTCGTCGAGCAGGTCACCAGCCTGCTCGACCCGAACCGGTTCCAGTTCCACCTGACGTTTGGCCGCCCATGAGCACACGCGACCGCGCGCTCGGCGCGTTCTACGGACTGGCGATCGGCGATGCCCTGGGCATGCCGACCCAATCGATGTCCCGCGAGGACATCGTGACCCACTACGGCTTCATCCGGTCGCTGCGCGACGCCGTCGCCGAGCAGCCGATCTCGCCGAACCTGCCTGCGGGCACCATCACCGACGACACCGAGCAGGCGGTGCTGGTCGCCGACCTGCTCGTCGGCGGCGCCGGGACGATCGACCCGATGGTCTTCGCCAAGGCGCTGCTGGACTGGGAGGCCGGGATGGTCGCGCGCGGCCTGGCCGACCTGCTCGGCCCCTCGACCAAGCGGGCGCTGAAAATGCTGGAATCGGGCGCCGATCCGGACGAAGCGGGACGCAACGGCACCACCAACGGCGCGGCCATGCGCATCACCCCGGTGGCCATCGCCACCGCGCCCGAGCTCGACGGGCTCGTCGACGCGGTCGTGGCCGCCAGCAAGCTCACGCACAACACCAACATCGGCATCGCGGGCGCCTCGGCGGTGGCCGCGGCGGTCTCGGCCGGGATCGACGGCGCATCCCTGCCCGACGCCCTGGACCAGGCCGAGCACGCCGCCGCGCTGGGCGCGCGCAAGGGCTGGTGGTGCGCGGGCGGCGACATCGCCTGCCGGATCCGCTGGGCCCGTCGCTGGGTTCGGGGCATGGACCGGACCACGCTGTCCTACGCTGTCTCCAAGGTCATCGGAACGTCCGTCGCCGTCCAGGAATCGATGGTCGCGGCGTTCGCCCTCGCCGAGGCGCTGGGCGACTCGCCGGTGGAGGCCCTGACCACGGCCGCGGGACTGGGCGGTGACACCGACACGATCGCCGCCGTGCTCGGCGCGATCCTCGGTGCGCAGCACGGGCTTTCCGGTTTCCCGGCGGATCTGCTCACCCCGGTGCGCGAGGTCAACGAACTCGACCTGGAACCCGTCGTGGACGGTCTGCTCGAACTGAGGAAGTCCGGCAGCTAGAAGGAGAGCGCATGGTCCGCGAGGCCACTGAGCCTGCAGAGAGCGCACTGGAAACCCGCGGCATCGAACCGGTTCCGGAGCACGAGCGGACCGGGCACCCGATGCAGCTGTTCTGGGTGTGGTTCGCCGCCAACATCTCGATCCTGGGCTTACCCCTGGGCGCCACCCTGGTCGCCGAAGGCCTGGCGTTCTGGCAGGCCGCGATCGTCGCGGTGATCGGCTCGGTCGGCTCGTTCGCGATCGTCGGCGTGGTCTCCATCGCCGGACGTCGCGGCGGCGCACCGGGTTTGACGCTCTCCCGCGCGGTCTTCGGGGTGCACGGCAACGCCGGGCCGACCTTGGTGTCGCTGATCTCGCGGCTCGGCTGGGAGACGGTCAACACCACCACGGCCGCGTTCGCGCTGCTGTCGCTGTGCACGATCCTGTTCGGCACCGCTGGGGACGCCAAAACCGTTCCGGTGCTGACGATCCTGTGCATCGCGGTGTTCGAGGTGCTGACGATGGTGGTCTCCGGCCTGGGCCACAAGGTGCTGGTGGCCGTGCAGCGCTGGGCGACCTGGATCTTCGGCGCGCTCAACGTCGTGGTGGCGATCAGCCTGGTGGCCACGATCGACTGGCACGCGGTCGGTTCCGCCTCCCCCGCCCCGGTGGGCGTGATGATCGCGGGCGTGGGCACGATCGCCGCCGGGACCGGCATCGGCTGGGCCAACGCCTCGGCGGACATGTCGCGCTACCAGTCCCCCGCCGTCAAGGCCGGATCGCTGGTCGCCTCGGCGGCCGTGGGCGCGGGGATCCCGCTGATCCTGCTGATCTCGCTGGGAAGCCTGCTGTCGGCGGGCGATCCGGCGCTGGCCGACGCCGGGGACCCGGTGGCGGCGATCCGCGCGATGCTGCCGGCCTGGATGGCGGTGCCGTACCTGATCGCGGCGGTCGGCGGGCTGCTGCTGTCCAACCACCTGTCGGTGTACTCGGCGGGTCTGACGACGCTGACGATGGGCGTCAACATCAAGCGGGTCTACGCGGTCGCCGTGGACGTGGTGGTGACGTTCCTCGGCTCGATCTACTTCATGCTGGTCGCCGACAGCTTCTACGACCCGTTCGTCACCTTCATCAGCCTGCTGGCGATCCCGATCACCGCGTGGCTGGGCGTGTTCCTCACCGACATGCTGCACCGCCGCAGCTACGACCCGGCGGGGCTGATGGACATGCGCAGCACCAGTTCCTACTGGTACCGGGGCGGTGTCGAGCCGCGCGCGTTCGGCGCGTGGGCGCTGGCGATCGTCGTCGGATACCTGTTCAGCAGCAACGACTTCTTCACCGGTGTGTTCGCCGAGACGTGGCTGGGCGAGAACGGGCTCGGCTGGGTGATCACCTTCGCCGTCTCGGCCGGGGTGTACGCGCTGCTGGGCGGCGGCCGGAAGGCGGCCGCGTGACGGGCCGCCTGGTGCACACCGGGCAGGTCGTGCTCGACCTGGTGATGCGGGTGCCGTCGCTGCCGCCGACCGGCGGCGACGTGCTCGCCGAGAGCGCGGACCTGCTGCCGGGCGGCGGGTTCAACGTGATGTCGGCGGCCGCCCGCTCGGGCGCCCGCGTGGTCTACGCGGGCGCGCACGGCACCGGCCGCTTCGCCGACCAGGCGCGAGAAGCGCTGCGCGCGGAGGGGATCGAGCTCGCCCAGCCGCAGCAGCAGGACGCCGACAACGGCATCTGCGTGGCGCTGGTCGAGCCCGGCGGCGAGCGCACTTTCGTCACCGGTGTCGGCGCGGAGGGACGGCTGCTGCCGGAGCAGCTCGCGCGGGTGCGCACCGAGCCCGACGACGTGGTCTACGTCAGCGGCTACAGCCTGCTGCACGCCTCCAACCGGGAGGCGCTGCTGGACTGGCTCCCGGGCGTGCCCTCGCGGGTGATGCTGGACCCGTGCCCGCTGGTGGCCGACATCCCCGCCGAGGTGCTGGACGCGGTCATGCCGCTCGTCGACGTCCTCAGCTGCAACGCCGCCGAGGCCCGGGTGCTGACCGGTTCCGCGGATCCGGAGACCGCGGCGCGCGAGCTGGGGCCGGCCGCGGTCGTGGTCCGCGACGGCGCGAACGGCTGCGTGCTCTCGACCGAGGGCGAAACCCGCCGCGTGCCGGGCTTTCCCGCGACTCCGGTCGACACCAACGGCGCCGGGGACACCCACTGCGGTGTCCTGGCCGCCTCCCTGCTGGAGGGAACCGGCCCGGCGGAGGCGGCGCGGCGCGCGAACGCCGCAGCGGCCCTGTCGGTCCAGGAGCGCGGACCAGCGACGGCCCCGCCGCGAGCGCGGCTGGAGGAGTTCCTGGCGCGCTAGGGTTCCCGGACGAGTCCGACGCCCGCCCAGCAGCCCGCCCGGTGCGGCTCCCAACCGGCGGGGTCGGCGGGGTCGGGCCGCCACTGCGGGGTCCACACGACTCCCGGGGACACCAGCTCGGTGCCGTCGAACAGCGCCAGCACCTCGTCGCGGGTGCGGAAGGTGACCTGCGTGTCGGCGTTCTCGGCGAAGAACCGCTCGACGCGCTCGGCCTCCTCGGCGCGCTCGTCGGCGGTGAGCGTGGAGATCACCACCGCGCTGCCCGGCGCCAGCACCTCCCGGTACCGGTGCATCCGGGTCTGCTCCTGCGGGGTGATGTAGTGCAGGACGGCCACGGTCAGCAGCGCGACCGGGCGCGAGAAGTCGAGCAGGCTCGCGGCTTCCGGCGAGTCCAGCACGGCGTCGGGGTCGCGGACGTCGGCGTGCACGACCCCGGCGTGGTCGTTGCCCTCCAGCAGGTGCCGGGTGGTGGCGACCGCGACCGGTTCGACGTCGACGTAGAGCACGCGCGCACCCGGCTGCCGGTCCTGCGCGATCTCGTGCACGTTGCCCACGGTCGGGATCCCCGATCCCAGGTCCAGGAACTGGTCGATCCCCTGGTCGAGGCAGAACCGCACCGCGCGCTGCAGGAAAGCCCGGTTCGCCCGCGCGATGAACGGGCCGGTCGGCGCCACGGTCCGCTGGATCTCCTCCGAAGCGGCGCGATCGGCCGCGAAGTTGTGCTCACCACCCAGGTCGTAGTCGTAGATCCGCGCCGCGTTCGGCGTCGTGCAGTCCACCTCGGTCACGTCCACCAGCCACGCCTCACAACCTCGTCGCCAGGCCATCACCCCGAACCTACAACGAACCCACCGCTGGCCTCACGGAGTTGATCCGATTTCAATGGAAGTCGGGCACCCGATTTCCCTAGAAATCGGGGCGAACCGCGGGAGGTGGGGTTGTGATCCGGTTGGCGCGGGAGTCCGATCTGCCGGCGATGCGGGAGATCGAGCGGGCGGCGGGTGCGCCCTTCGCCGAGATCGGGATGGATCTCGTGGCCGAGGACGAGCCGCCGTCGCCGGGAGCGCTGCGGGAGTTCCTGGCGGCCGGGCGGGCGTGGGTGCACGTCGTCGAGGACGCCCCGGTGGCGTACCTGATCGCCGACGTGGTCGACGGCTGCGCGCACGTCGAGCAGGTCTCGGTGCACCCCGATCACGCCGGGCAGCGCATCGGGTTCGGCCTGATCGAGCACCTGGCCGGGTGGGCACGCGACCGGGGACTGCCCGCGCTGACGCTGACGACGTTCACCGAGGTCCCCTGGAACGGGCCCTACTACCGCCGATGCGGTTTCCGGTACCTCGCCGACGACGAGCTCACCCCGGGGCTGCGCGACATCCGCGCCGCCGAAGCCGTGGCGGGTCTGGACGCGTGGCCCAGGGCGTGCATGCGGCGGGAGCTCTGACCCGGCTTGTGGCGGGTCGTCCGATCTTGGAGACTCCGGCGCCATGTCGAAATCCATGCGTTTTGCCCTGTTCTCGGTGCTGGTCGCCGTGGTGACGGCACTGGGCCTGGTCGCACCCGCGGGTGCGGCGCGCGAGATCGAACCACGTCCGAGCACCGAGGAGCTCGCGCGGCAGTTGTTCGACCTGCAGCTGCGCAGCGGCGGTGAGGTGCGGGTGGCGCCGATCGGCGCCAGCAACCAGGGACGGCCGGTGTGGAGCGCACGGGTCGGGCACGGTCCGCAGCGCCTGCTGTTCGTCACCCAGCAGCACGGCGACGAGCCGCTGGGAACGCCTGCGGCCGTGGAGTTCCTGCGCGAGGTCGGTATCGGTAACGACCCGCACCAGCGCTGGTGGCGCGATCAGGTGACCGTCGACGTGGTGGTGCGCGCCAACCCCGACGGCCACGAGCACAACTGGCGCTACAACTACGCTCCCGACGCCGATCCGGAGTACGGCGAGGCGGGCAAGGGATACGACATCAACCGCTACCACGACCCGGCGGTGGCCCCGGAGGACAACCCGGCGACCGAGGCCGGCCTGATCCGGCGCCACCACGCCGAGTTCCGGCCGCACATCGCGGTGGACTACCACATGCAGGGCCGCTACGTCGGCGGCGACGGCCGCGAGATCACCGCGTCCCTGATGTGGCCGACGACCCCGGGTGTGGCGGCCGAACCCCTGACCCTGGCCAAGCAGGTCTCGGTCGTCGCCCGGACCGCGATGGACGCGGGCGGCGCGAACGTCTCCCAGTACCCGGGCGGCGACTACCAGGGCATCGCCCGCAACGCCTACGGCCTGCTCGGCAGCGGCAGCGTCCTCATCGAGCTCAGCGACATGGGCCCGGACCACGAGCAGTCCCAGATCACCTCAGCCCTGACCTCGATGCACGCCATCACCAACGCCACCGCAGACGGTTCCCTCCACAACACCGACCCGGCCGAGGCCGACACGATCCCACCCCGAGGCGAACCCCTCACCCCCTGAGTGACAGCGAAGTTTTCATGAAAACCACCCCCACCCCAAAACCCGTAAAGTTCTCACACAAACCACCGCACTTCGAAGTCGGAGAGTCGCCCACGGCCCCTCCCGTCCCCAGAGGGTGGGAAGTTTTCATGAAAACTGTCACCTCTCAGAGAACGGGAAGTTTTCATGAAAACTTCCCCGGAACACCCAATCCCCGGGATACCGGTGGCGTGGGGTGGTGAGGTCACCGAGGGACGGTTTTTCCTTGAATTGACCGGATGAAACGGACTTTGGTCATGGGTGATTCGGGGAAAAACTGTCCCCTGGTGACGGACGCAACCGACGTCACCGGGAGAGGAGGCGGCGGAGCCAGTTGGTTCGGGCTTGGGCGGACTCCTGGCTGAGGCGGGCTCCCGGGAACATCCGGAAACCGTGGAAGCCGCCGGGCCAGACGTGCAGCTCCGCGACACCGCCCGCCTGCCAGATGCGGCTGGCGTAGGTGACGCTCTCGTCGCGGAAGGTCTCCGCCGATCCGACGTCGATGAACGTCGGCGGCAGCCCGGAGAGGTCCTCGGCGCGCGCGGGCGCGGCGTAGGGCGAGACGTCCTCGCCGCCGCGGGCGTCGCCGAGCAGCGCGGTCCAGCCGACCTCGTTGTTCTGCTGGTCCCAGATGCCCCGCCCGCGCATCTGACGGGCCGAGGGCGTGTCGTTGCGGTCGTCCAGCATCGGGCACTGCAGCAGCTGACCGAGCAGCGCCGGACCGCCCAGATCCCGGCACATCAGCGCGACCGCGGCCGCCAGACCGCCGCCCGCGCTGCCGCCGGTGAGCACGATGCGCTCGGTGTCGAAACCGTGCTCCGCGCCCTGCTCGGCGATCCAGCGCAGGCCCGCGTAGCAGTCCTGCACCGGCGCGGGATGCGGGTTCTCCGGGGCCAGCCGGTAGTCCACCGAGACGATCGCGCAGCCCAGCTCGCGGCCCCACTCGGTGGCCATCACGTCGAGCGCCTGCCGGTGACTGCCGCTGATCATGCCGCCGCCGTGGATGGAGTAGATGACCGGCAGCGGGCCGCTGAGCTCGGCGGGCCGCACGATCACCAGCGGCACCTCCGGCGCGTCCTGCGGGCCGGGCACCGAGCGGTGCTCGACGGTGAACCCGTCGGCCTCCAGCGCTTCGTCCGCGGTGATGTGGCTGGTCAGCTCGCGCATCGCCGGGACGTCCTCGAGCGTGAAGCCCTGCCCGGTGTTGGGCATGGCGTTCAGGAAGACCTCCAGCTCCGGGTCGAAGGGAACCGGCGGCAGAACCTCGCTCATCGCACTTTCCTCGCAGCTCTCGGCGCGGTGTCCGGTACCGCGCTCCGCAGACGATCCAACCACCGCCCGCAACCGATTTCAGCGCGCCGCACGGGCGGTGATCAGGACCGCCTCGACGGGCTCGTCCCTGCGCGGCAGGAACGCGGCGATGCTCAGCGCCGCCACCGCCGCCAGGCAGCCGATGCCCATGATCACCTGGAAGCCGGTCTGCGACGGCACCGTCGCCGGGCCGAAGGAGATCGTCAGCTGCGCCAGCACGGCCCCGGCCACGGCGCTGGACACCGAGGTCCCGATGGAGCGCATCAGGGTGTTGAGGCTGTTGGCGGCCGCGGTCTCCGACACCGGCACCGCGGCCATGATCAGCGCGGGCATCGCGCCGTAGGCCAGTCCGATGCCGGCGCCGATCACGCTGGAGACCGCGATCAGCTGCCACACGTGCGCCAGGAACACCACGCCCAGCCCGTACCCGGCGGCCACGACCACGGCACCGACCATCAGCGTCACCTTCGGTCCGCGCAACCGCGAGATGCGCGCCGACACCGGCGACATCGCCATCATCACCAGCCCGGAGGGCGCCATCACGACGCCGACGACGAGCATGGTCTGCCCCAGCCCGTACCCGGTCGCCGTGGGCAGCTGCAGGACCTGCGGGAACACCAGCGACTGGGCGAACATGGCGAAGCCGAACACCGCCGAGGCGATGTTGGTCAGCAGCACCTGGCGGCGGGTGAGGGTGCGCAGGTCCACCAGCGGTTCGGCGAGGCGCCGCTCCCACCAGCCCCACGCGCCGAACACCGCGATCCCCGCCGCGGCCAGCCCGAGGGTGGTCGCGCTCCCCCAGCCCCAGCTCGCACCCTTGGAGACCACGAGCAGCAGGCAGATCAGCCCGGCGGACAGGCCCAGCGCGCCGATCGGGTCGAAGCGCCCGCCGGAGCGCACCGGCGACTCGGGGACGACGCGCAGCACGAGGACGGCGGCCAGCGCGCCGAGCACCGCGGAGGTCCAGAACAGCACGTGCCAGTCGGTGCGCTCGGCGAGGAACGCCGCGGCGGGCAGCCCGAGCGCACCGCCGACGCCGAGGGAGGCGCTCATCAGCGAGGTCGCCGAGCCGAGGCGGTCGGCGGGCAGCTCGTCGCGCATGATGCTGATGCCGAGCGCGATCACGCCGGAGGACAGCCCCTGCATGATGCGGCCGACGACGATCAGCGCCAGCGACGAGCTCAGCCCGCACACCACCGAGCCGAGGACGAGCATCGCGAGGCTGAGCAGCAGCATCCGCCGCTTGCCGTACATGTCGCCGAGCCGGCCGACGACCGGCGTGGCCACGGCGCCGGCCAGCAGCGTGGCGGTGACCGCCCAGGCGGTGTCGGCGGCGGAGGCGTGCAGCAGGCCGGGCAGCATCGGCACCAGCGGGATCACGGTGGTCTGGGTCATCGCGACCGAGATCCCGGCGAAGGCCAGGACGAGGACGACCAGCTGGGGCCGCCGGTCCCCGTGAACGGCGGCTTCTGCCGCACTGCCGGGAATCGCGCGCACTCGGGGAACCTCGCATCCGTGTCCGGAGATGTCCCGGATACCCTAATTCAGTCAGTTGACTTAATCCAGTGGGCGGAGCTACTTTCGCAGTGGTACGACCAAAGTCACAAGGAAGGCCGGCATGACCGAAACGCTGTCCTCGGCCGACGCGGCGGAGATCCCCGACTACCCGATGACGCGCGCCTCGGGTTGTCCGTTCGACCCGCCGCCGCGCCTGAAAACCCTCCAGGAGGAGGCGCCGATCCACCGGGTCCGTCTGGCCGACGGCACCACGCCCTGGCTGGTGACCCGCTACGCCGACCAGCGCGCCGTGCTCGCCGACCCGCGCATCAGCTCCGACCCGGACAACCTCGGCTACCCGCGCGGCGTGCCCGCGCAGCCCGGCGGCTCGAAGATCAGCTTCATCCTGATGGACGACCCCGAGCACGCGCGCCTGCGCCGGATGGTGACCGCGCCGTTCACCGTCAAACGCATCGAGGCGATGCGACCGGCCGTGCAGAAGATCGTCGACGACCGGATCGACGAGATGCTGGCGGGCCCGAATCCGGTCGACCTCGTGCAGGCCTTCGCGCTGCCGGTGCCGTCGCTGGTGATCTGCGAACTGCTCGGAGTCCCCTACTCCGACCACGACTTCTTCCAGGACAACAGCAAGATCATCATCAACCGCGCGTCCACGCCCGAGCAGCGCGCCGAGGCGCTGGGCAGCCTCACCCGCTACCTCGACGACCTCGTCGGCAGCAAGCTCGACGCCCCCGCCGACGACCTGCTGTCCGGGCTCTGCGAGCGGGTCAAGGCCGGTGAGCTGGAACGCTCCGACGTGGCGCAGATGGGCGTGCTGCTGCTCATCGCCGGGCACGAGACCACGGCGAACATGATCGCCCTGGGCACGCTCGCGCTGCTGGAGAACCCCGAGCAGCTGGCGCTGCTGCGCGAGACCGACGACCCCAAGGTCGTGGCCGGCGCGGTCGAGGAGATGCTGCGCTACCTGCACATCACCCACAACGGCCGGCGCCGCGTCGCCCTGGAGGACATCGAGGTCGGCGGGCAGGTGATCCGGGCCGGTGAGGGCGTGATCATGCCCAACGACATCGGCAACCGCGACCCGGAGGTCTTCGACGACCCCGACTCGCTGGACCTCACCCGCGACGCCCGCAAGCACGTCGCCTTCGGGTTCGGCGTGCACCAGTGCCTCGGGCAGCCGCTGGCCCGGATGGAGTTGCAGGTCGTCTACAGCACCCTGTACAAGCGGATCCCGACGCTGCGCGCGGCCGCCGGACTCGACGAGATCCCGTTCAAGCACGACGGTGCCGTCTACGGCGTCTACGAACTGCCCGTCACCTGGTAATCCCGAACCACACCACCACGAAACGGACACGAGCTCATGAAGGTCACCATCGACCAGGACAAGTGCGTCGGCTCCGGCCAGTGCGTCATGGCCGCCGAGGACGTCTTCGACCAGCGCGACGAGGACGGCATCGCGGTCCTGCTCACCGACTCCCCCGACCCGTCGGTCGCCGACGACGTCCGCCACGCCGCCGCGGTCTGCCCCGCCCTCGCCATCACCGTCGAGGACTGACCCCTCCCCCGATCGAAAACCCCGGTTTCCGTCGCGTCGAATGCCGCAGCATTCGTCGCGTGAAAACCGGGGTTTTCGACACCGGTGTCAAAAACTGCAACTTTCGCGGGGTCGAATACCGCAGGTTTTGACCCGACGAATACCGCAGGATTTGACCGGTCGAATACCGCAGGATTTGACCTGCGGGGGTCAGGACCAGACTTCGGCGGCGGTGTCGACGATGAGGCGGAGCTTGGCGATCTGGTCCTCGTAGGTGAGGGCGTTGCCCTCGACCGTCGAGGAGAAACCGCACTGCGGGGACAGGCAGAGCTGGTCGAGGTCGATGTAGCGGGTCGCTTCCTCGATGCGGCGCTTGAGGTCGTCCTTGGACTCCAGCTCGCCGCGCTTGGTGGTGACCAGACCGAGAACGACCCGCTTGCCCTTGGGGACGTAGCGCAGCGGGGCGAAACCGCCTGACCGGTGGTCGTCGAACTCGAGGAAGAAGCCGTCGACGTCGAGCTCGCCGAACAGCGCCTCGGCGACGAAGTCGTAGCCGCCCTCGGCCACCCACGACGACCGGTAGTTGCCGCGGCACAGGTGGGTGGTCACCGACATTTCGTCGGGCCGGTCGGCCAGGGCGGCGTTGATCTGCTTGATGTAGCGCAGGTGCTGGTGCTCGGCGTCCTCACCGCGCTCGGCGATGGCGGCGCGCTGCTTCTCGTCGTTGAGGTAGGCCAGGCTGGTGTCGTCGAGCTGCAGGTAGGTGCACCCGGCGTCGGCCAGGGCTCGGACCTCGGCGGCGTAGGCCGCGGACAGATCGCTCCAGAACTCCTCGACGTCGGGGTAGATCGCCGGATCCAGCGCGGTCTTGCCACCCCGGTAGTGCACCATGCTCGGCGACGGGATGGTCAGCTTCGGCGTGACGCCCTCGGCCACCGACGCCAGGTATTCGAAGGCGTCGAGGAAGATCGGTTCGGACAGCCCGACCTTGCCCGCGATCTGCAGCGCCGCCGGCTGCCACTCGACGACCCCGTCGGCGTTCTGGAACCGCACGGTCGTGGTCTCGTCGCCCTGCCGGATGCCGTCGAGCCGGAGGATGAAGTCCTGGTGCCAGTAGGCGCGGCGGAACTCGCCGTCGGTGGCCGAGCGCAGCCCGACGTCCCGCTGCGCCGCGACGACCTCGCGGATCGCCTCGTCCTCGACGCCGCGCAGCTCGGCGGCGTCGATGCGCCCGGCGGCGTGGTCCTGCCTGGCCTGGTGCAGCCGCTGCGGTCGCAGCAGGCTGCCGACGTGGTCGGCGCGGAACGGGGGTTTGGCGTTGGGCGTCTGCGGTCCCGTCACGATGATTCCCACTCTCCCTCGACTCGCCCGGCCGTGCCGGTGCGCTGGTCCGCTCGAAGAATCCAAACATCCACGACGGCCCGCGATCCTCGGCGCGATGACCCACCACCCCCGCGACACATGTCGCACCCCGACGGCTCGAGCGAGCTCAGCTCAGGCGGAAGCCCTCGTAGTCGCGGGTGGCGATGTCGTCGCAGAGGCGGGCGTAGTGGGCCAGGCCTCCGGCGTACGGCATGAAGACGCGGGGTTTGCCGGGCACGTTCGCGCCGAGGTACCACGAGCTGCGGGCCTTCGGGAGCAACGTCCGGTCGGCAGCCTCCCGCACCTCGCGGCCCCACGCGCGCTCGGCCCGCTCGGTGGCCTCGATGCGGGAGAGCCCGTGGTCGCGCAGGTGCCGCAGGCACCGGGCAATCCAGTCCACGTGCTGCTCGATGGACGTCGGCATGTTCGTCAGCACCGACGGGCTGCCCGGCCCGGTGATGGTGAACAGGTTCGGGAACCCCGCCACCTGCAACCCCAGGTAGCCGACCGGCCCGTCGCGCCACTTGTCGGCCAGCGACCCGCCCGTGCCGCGGATGTCGATGCCGAGCAGCGGCCCGGTCATCGCGTCGAACCCGGTGGCGAACACCAGCGCGTCCAGCGGGTATTCGCCGGCCGTGGTGCGCAGGCCGTCCCGGGTGATCTCGACGATCGGCGCCGCGCGCACGTCGACGAGGCTGACGTGGGGCCGGTTGTAGGTCTCGAAGTAGCCGGTGTCGATCGGCGGGCGCTTCGCGGCGAACGGGTGGTCGTGCGGCAGCAGCCGTTCGGCGACCTCGGGGTCGCGGACGGTCTCGCGGATCTTGTCGCGGATGAACTCCGCGGCGGTGTCGTTGGCCTCCTCGCTGCTGAGCAGGTCGTTGAAGGCGGCCCGGAACCGCAGGCCACCGCGCTGCCACGCCGCCTCGTAGACCTCCCTGCGCTTCTCCGGCGGGGTGTCGACGGCGTTGTGCGGTGAGAGGTGGAAGGGATGCCCGTTTCCGGTTTCCCGTTGCAGCGCCCGGATTTCGGCGTAGCGGGCGCGCACGGAGGTCTGGAACTCCTCGTCCAGCGGGGCGTTGCGCGCGGGAACGCTGAAGTTCGGGGTGCGCTGGAAGACGGTCAGGTGCGCGGCCTGCTCGGCGATGACCGGGATCGCCTGGATGCCGGTCGATCCGGTTCCGATGACGCCGACGCGCTTGCCGGTGAAGTCCACGTCCTCGTGCGGCCAGCGCCCGGTGTGGTACCAATCCCCGGCGAACCGATCGAGTCCCGGCAGGTCGGGCACGTTCGCCGACGACAGGCATCCCACGGCGGTGATGAGGAACCGGGCCCGCAGCCGCTCGCCGGACTCGGTGGTGACCGTCCAGCCGTCGTCGAAGACCGCCGAGGTCACCCGGGTGCTCAACCGGATGTCGCGGCGCAGGTCGAACCGGTCGGCGACGTGGTTGAGGTAGGCCAGGATCTCCGGCTGGCGCGGGTACCGCTCGCTCCAGCGCCACTCCTGCTGCAGGTCGTCGTCGAAGGAGAAGCTGTAGTAGTAGCTCTCGGAGTCGCAGCGCGCTCCCGGGTAGCGGTTCCAGTACCAGGTCCCGCCGACGCCGTCCCCGGCCTCCAGCACCTGGGCCGACATCCCCAGCCCGCGCAACCGGTGGAGCGCGTAGAGCCCGGAGAACCCGGCGCCGATGACGATCGCGTCCAGCATCCCGACCTCCTCAACTGCCTGCCGCGCAGGCGTTTTCGGTGAGTCGTTCGCGACGCTAACTCGTCGAACCGGGCATGGCCATCGTGTAGCAGACCGCCGTTCCCTCCAGCACCGTCGTGCCGTCGTCGCGGGTGACGGTGGTGGTGAGCTTGGTGATGGGCTTGTCGTCGCGGACCTCGTCGACCCGAACCCGGCCGGTCAGGGTGTCGCCGGGCCTGGCGGGGGCGGTGAAGTTCCAGTTCACGTTGAGGAACACGGTGCCCGGGCCGGGCAGCTTCTCGGCGACCACGGCGTTGAGGACGGCGCTGGTGATCCCGCCCTGCACCACGATCTCGCCGAACTGCGAGGCCTCGGCCGCCTCGGCGTCGTAGTGCAGCGGGTTGCGGTCGCCGCTGATCTGGGTGAACAACCGGATGTCGGTCGGGCCGATGGTGCGGGACATCTCGGCGGTGTCGCCGACCTGGGGGCGGCCGTTCGGCCACGCGTCGCTCATCACGCCTCCGTTGGGCTGCCGGACTTCCGTCGGTGGTACCAGCCCACCCGATTTCAACGGAAGTCGGCACCCCGATTTCCGCTGAAATCGTTCACCCGGTGCTGCGCCCGAGCCGGCGCATCGCGATCGCGCCGATGAACGGGCCGGGTGCCAGCAGCAGGAACGCGAACCGCCATCCCACCGCGGCGGCCAGCAGCGGGACGAGCTGGATGCTCACCACCGTCAGCCCGAACCCGATCGCGGTCTGCGCGGTCAGCGCGGTGCCCACGAACCTCGGGTCGGCGGCTTCGCTCAGCGACGTGGAGAACACGCCCGAGTCGGCGATCACCGCCGCGCCCCACACCACGCAGAACGCCACCAGCACGCCCGGACCGGCGTCGAAGGCCAGCGGCGAGAGGGCGCAGCAGGCACCGCTGATCACCAGCGCGGTCACCGCCGCCGGGGACCGCCCGTAGCGGTCGGCACCCCACCCGCCGAGCAGGCAGCCGATCGCGCCCGCGATGCCGATGGTGACGAACACGGTGATCCCGGTGGAGGCCGGCAGGTCCCGCCCCGCCCGGCTGGCCAGCAGGAACGTCGGGATCCAGGTCCACAGCGCGTAGAGCTCCCACATGTGCCCGAAGTAGCCGAGGTTGGCCAGCCGCGGCCCGCGCTCGGCGAACATCCGCACCGCGTAGCGCGGGTTGTGCACCGCCGCCGAGGCCGCCAGGTGCGGGCCCGGCCGCACCAGCGTCGCCGCGACCAGCGCCCCGAGCAGCCCGGTGCCCGCGGCGGCGACCAGCACCGCGCGCCACGGCAGCTGCCCGAGCCCGCCGATGAGGTGCGGCAGCGCGGAACCGACGGTCAGCGCCGCGATGAGCAGGCCCATCGCCAGCCCTCTCCCCCGGCTCGGCGCCCACGAGGCCATCAGCTTCATGCCGACCGGGTACACCCCGGCCAGGCACGTGCCGGTGAGGAACCGCAGCGGGATCGCCGCCGCCATCCCGTCGACGACGCCGGCGAGCAGCAGCGTCCACCCGGCGGCCAGGGCCGCGCTCGCCGCCAGCAGCAGGTGCGGGCGGATCCGGTCGGCGAGGTTG
Organism: Saccharopolyspora flava; assembly: GCF_900116135.1. Classification (GTDB taxonomy): domain Bacteria; phylum Actinomycetota; class Actinomycetes; order Mycobacteriales; family Pseudonocardiaceae; genus Saccharopolyspora; species Saccharopolyspora flava. Next base: position 102,079 of record NZ_FOZX01000009.1, on the reverse strand, counting down.
AGCAGCGACGATCCGAGGGCTCCGGCGACGAAGCCGAGCTGCACCGCACCGGTCAGCCACACCGCCGCGGCGGCGCTGATCCCCCACTCCTGGCGGAGCGTGGGCACCACGGCCGACACCGAGAACCACACCGCCAACCCGAAGACCTGGACCGCGGCGATCGCACCGCGCTGCACACCCGAACGCATGGCCCGCAGTCTGCCTCACCGTCACCGGTTGACCCGCCGGGTCCGGGGTGCTTGTGTCGGGGTGTGCTGGACAAGGAACGGATCGTCAACGCTCTCGGCGCCGAGTGGAACGCGCTGAACGAGCTGCTCACCGGGCTCGACGACGCACAGTGGGAGAAGGACACCGCCCTGCCGGGCTGGCGGGTGCGCGACGTCGCCGCGCACCTCATCGGCACCGAGCTGCTGCTCAGCGGGGAGCCGACCCCGGAGTCCGGCAACGACGTGGCGTCCTACCCGCACGTGCACAACGACATCGGCGCGCGCAACGAGCGGTACGTGGAGCACTTCCGGCAGCAGTCGCACGAGGCGGTGCTGGCGAAGTTCCGCGAGATCACGGCCTCGCGGCTGGCGTCGCTGCGGGCGATGCCGGACGAGGAGTTCCACGCCCCGGCGATGACCCCGGCCGGCGAGGCCACCTACTCGCGGTTCATGCGGATCCGGGTGTTCGACTGCTGGATGCACGAGCAGGACATCCGCGACGCCGTCGGCCTTCCCGGCGGGGAGACCGGAACGCCCGCGGAGCTGTCGATCGAGGAGATCACCGCGGCGCTGGGTTTCGTGGTCGGCAAGCGGGGTGCGGCGCCGGACGGGTCGGGCATCACCTTCGACCTCGGTTCCCGCGTCCTGCACGTCGCGGTGGACGGCCGGGCGAAGGTCGTCGAGTCGCTGCCCGGGACGCCGACGGTGCGGATCGCGATGCCCCTGGGCGTGTTCACCCGGCTCTGCGGCGGCCGGGTCGATCCCGAGACCGTCCTGTCCTCGGTGTCCTTCGACGGTGACGAGGTCCTGGGCGAGCGGATCACCCGGAACCTCGCCTTCACCATCTAGCCTGCCGTCCGGGACGCCCATCCCTGGTCCCGCTCGATCTCCTCCAGCGTCAGGCCCTCGGTCTTCGGTCCCCACACGACGCCGATGACACCGCTGATCACGATGAACGCGGTGAGGATCCAGGCCAGGGCCTGGAATCCGGTGGCGGTGATGATCGGGACGAAGAAGCTCCAGAACCCGAGCCCGATGCGCACCACCGCGAACATCAGGCCCTGGGCGGTGCTGCGCAGCTTGGTCGGGAACAGCTCGCCGGACCAGATCTGGAAGAAGTGCTGGGCGCCGAAACCACCGCCGATGCCGATGGCCACGATGTAGCCGAGCGCGGTGCCGAAGTTCAGCGGCAGCACCGCGAGCAGCAGCATCCCGCCCGCCTGGATCACGGTGGACAGCGCCAGCATCAGCCGCCGGTTGACCCGGTCGTTGAGCGGCATGAACACCAGCCCGGTGAACACCGCGACCAGCAGGAAGTACAGGCACTGCAGGCCGACGCTCGCGGCGTCGCTCTGGTTGCCGAGGGCGGTGAGCAGGTACGGCGTGTAGAAGCCGTTGGTGCCGGCGAAGAGGTTCCAGACGCCGTACATGCCGATGAGCATCAGCGTCAGCTTCAGCCCTCTGCCGGTCAGCAGCGGGCGCAGCGCGGCGCGCCACCGCACCGGTTGCCCGCCGGTGCTCTCCTGCTCCCAGCGGGCGGATTCGCCGATGCCGTGCCGCATCCACCAGGTGACCAGCGCGGCGAGGAACAGGCTCGCGAACAGCAGCCGCATGCCGAGCATGCCCAGCGGTTGCAGCAGCAGTCCCAGCGCCAGCGTGACGATCGGCCCCATCGACCACAGGACCTGCGAGAGGCCGCCGAGCTTGCCGCGCTTGCGGGCCGGGGAGAACTCGGTGATCAGGCTCCAGGAGGCGGGGATGTCGGCGCCGACGGCGAGACCGACCAGGACGTAGCCGACGAACAGCATCCAGGTGTCGGCGGCGAAGATCAGCCACAGCGTGCCGAACATGTACAGCAGCAGGTCGTAGGCGTAGATCTTCTTGCGCCCGTAGCGGTCGCAGACGTAGCCGCCGATCAGCGCGCCGACCCCGGCGGAGATGGCGTTGGAGCTCAGGGCTCCGAGCAGGCCGACGGTGCTGTCACCGAGCCCGAAGGCGGTGACCCACACGCTCAGCGCCACGGATCCGGCGACGATCGATCCGGCGTCGATGTAGCCGGCCATCGCGGCTACGAACGACCATTTCCAGTGCTGCGCGGGCGAGGCGTTCTCGCTCTGCTGAACTCCTGCAGCGGATGAAGTCATCGTTGTCCTTCATGCGGCTCGTCGAGTCGTGGCGGTCGTTGAAACGTTTTTGTGTGGCGAGCACATTAGAGAGGGCCTTCACTCCGGTCAAGGTTTCCGTCAGGCAGAAGCGTCTGCTGCGGCGGCGTTGACTCGCGCTCGAATCGCGGCCTAGGCTGACGCCGCGCCTTTAAAACGTTTCAAGCCCCCCTGCGCGCACTGGAGCCGAAGATGCCCGACCGGAAGTCCGTCGCCGCGGCGCTGAAGAACCAGCGGATCGAAACCCCCTCCTGGGCCTACGGGAACTCCGGGACGCGGTTCAAAACCTTCCTGCAGGAGGGCATTCCGCGCGACCCGTTCGAGAAGCTCGACGACGCCGCCCAGGTGCACGCCTTCACCGGCGTGGCTCCCAGCGTCGCGCTGCACATCCCCTGGGACCGGGTCGACGACTACGCCGCGCTGGCCGAGCACGCCACCTCGCTCGGGCTGCGGCTCGGCGCCATCAACCCGAACACCTTCCAGGAGGACGAGTACCGGCTCGGCAGCATCTGCAACCCCGACCCGGCGGTCCGCGAGAAGGCGCTGGGGCACCTGCTGGAGTGCGTCGACATCATGGACGTCACCGGGTCCGACGCGCTGAGCCTGTGGTTCGCCGACGGCCTCAACTACCCCGGTCAGGACTCCCTCGCCGAGCGCCAGCAGCGGTTGTCGGAGGCGCTGCGCGTCGCCTACGACCGGCTCGGCCCGGATCAGCGGATGCTGCTGGAGTACAAGTTCTTCGAGCCCGCCTTCTACGCCACCGACGTCCCGGACTGGGGCACCTCCTACGCGCACTGCCTCGACCTGGGCGAGCGGGCGCAGGTGCTGGTCGACACCGGGCATCACGCGCCGGGCACCAACATCGAGTTCATCGTGGCGTTCCTGCTCGGGCGCGGGCGGCTCGGCGGGTTCCACTTCAACAGCCGGTTCTACGCCGACGACGACCTGATGGTCGGTGCCGCGGACCCGTTCCAGCTGTTCCGGATCATGCACGAGATCGTGCGCGCCGGAGCGCTCTCGGACTCGGCGAACGTGGCGTTCATGCTCGACCAGTGCCACAACCTGGAGCCGAAGATCCCGGCCCTGATCCGCTCGGTGCTCAACGTCCAGGAGGCCACCGCCAAGGCCCTGCTCGTCGACGGCGACGCCCTCGCCGCAGCGCAGCGCGACGGCGACGTCCTGGGCGCCAACGCGGTCCTGATGGACGCCTACAACACCGACGTCCGCCCGCTGCTGGCCGAGGTCCGCGAGGACATGGGCATCGACCCCGACCCGATCGCCGCCTACCACCGCTCCGGCTACGCGGAGAAGATCACCGCCACCCGCAAGGACGGCACCCCCGCGGGCTGGGGCGCCTGACCGACACCCTCGTTCAGAGGGGAACGACAGTTTTCATGAAAACCTCCCGTCCCCCGAGAAATGACAGTTTTCATGAAAACTTCCCTCTCTCTGAGAACGAGGGTGTTCGTGTGCACCTCCCTCACCTCGAAAGACGGTGTTCTTCGTGAGAATTTCCCGATTTCTGGGGTGAGGACAGTTTTCATGAAAACTTCCGACCCACCGAGAGGTTGACGATGAGCTCGACGCATCCCGAAGTGGCTGCGCTGCTTGCCCGTTCGCACGAGCTGGGGTCCGATCCCCGCAACACCAACTACGCCGGGGGCAACGCCTCGGCGAAGGGCACCGACACCGATCCCGTCACCGGCGGGGACGTTCCGCTGATGTGGGTCAAGGGTTCCGGCGGTGACCTGGGGACGCTGACCGAGTCCGGGCTGGCGGTGCTGCGGCTGGACCGGCTACGCGCGCTGGTCGAGGTCTACCCCGGCGTCGACCGCGAGGACGAGATGGTCGGCGCCTTCGACCACTGCGCGCACGGCAAGGGCGGTGCGGCACCCTCGATCGACACCGCCATGCACGGGCTGGTCGACGCCGCCCACATCGACCACCTGCACCCCGACGCCGGGATCGCGCTGGCCACCGCCGCCGACGGCGAGGCGCTGACCGAGGAGTGCTTCGGCGACCGGGTCGCGTGGGTCCCGTGGCGCAGGCCCGGGTTCCAGCTGGGCCTGGACATCGCCGCCATCAAGGAGGCCAACCCGCAGGCGATCGGGGTGATCCTGGGCGGGCACGGCATCACCGCGTGGGGTGAGACCAGCGAGGAGTGCCGGCGCAACTCGCTGCACATCATCCGCACGGCCGAGCGGTTCCTGGCCGAGCGCGGCAAGCCCGAGCCGTTCGGACCGGTCGTCGCCGGGTTCGAGCCGCTGCCGGAGGAGCAGCGCAGGCGCCGGGCCGCCGAGCTCGCCCCGGTCCTGCGCGGCCTGGCCTCCACCGACCGGCCGCAGATCGGGCACTTCGACGACGCCCCGGAGGTCCTGGAGTTCCTGGCCCGCGAGGAGCACCCGCGGCTGGCCGCGCTGGGCACCTCCTGCCCGGACCACTTCCTGCGCACCAAGGTCCGCCCGCTGGTGCTCGATCTGCGGCCGGACGCCGAGCTGGACGAGGTCGTCGCCCGGCTGAAGGAGCTGCACGCGCGCTACCGCAAGGACTACCGCGCCTACTACGAGCGCTACGCCGACGCCGACTCACCCGCGATGCGCGGCGCGGACCCGGCGATCGTGCTGGTCCCGGGCATCGGCATGTTCTCCTTCGGCAAGGACGCGCAGACCGCGCGGGTGGCGGCGGAGTTCTACCGCAACGCGATCAACGTGATGCGCGGCGCCGAGGCGGTCTCCACCTACGCGCCGATCGACGAGGCGGAGAAGTTCCGCATCGAGTACTGGGCGCTGGAGGAGGCCAAGCTCGCCAGGATGCCCGCGCCGAAGCCGCTGGCGACCCGCGTCGCGCTGGTCACCGGCGCCGGTTCGGGCATCGGGAAAGCCACCGCACAACGGCTTTCGACCGAGGGCGCGTGCGTGGTGCTCGCCGATCTCGACCTCGACGGCGCCCGGGCGGTGGCCGACGAGCTCGGCGGCCCGGACAACGCCGTGGCGGTGCGCGTCGACGTCACCGACGAGGAGCAGGTCGCCGAGGCGTTCCGGGCCGCGGCGCTGGCGTTCGGCGGCGTGGACCTGGTCGTCAACAACGCCGGGCTGTCCATCTCGAAACCGCTGCTGGAGACCACGGTCGCCGATTGGGACCTGCAGCACGACGTGATGGCGCGCGGTTCGTTCCTGGCGTCGCGGGAGGCCGCGCGGATGATGATCGCCCAGGGCACGGGCGGGGACATCGTCTACATCACCAGCAAGAACTCGGTGTTCGCGGGCCCGAACAACGTCGCCTACGGCGCGACCAAGGCCGACCAGGCCCACCAGGTGCGGCTGCTGGCGGCCGAGCTCGGCGAGCACGGCATCCGCGTCAACGGCGTCAACCCCGACGGCGTGGTGCGCGGGTCGGGCATCTTCGCCGGCGGCTGGGGCGCGCAGCGCGCGAAGGTCTACGGCGTGCCGGAGGAGGAGCTCGGGGCGTTCTACGCCCAGCGCACCCTCCTCAAGCGCGAGGTGCTGCCGGAGCACGTGGCCGCGGCGGTGTTCGCGCTGGTGGGCGGGGATCTCACGCACACCACGGGACTGCACGTGCCGGTCGACGCGGGTGTCGCCGCGGCGTTCCTGCGCTGAAGGGGCGGGCGGATGACAGCGGAGCCGACGTTCGCGGCGGTGGACCTGGGCGCCTCCAGCGGACGGGTCGTCCTGGGACGGCTCGCCGGGGGACGGCTGGAGACCCGCGAGGTGCACCGGTTCGCCAACGGTCCCGTCCCACTGCCCGACGGTCTGCACTGGGACGCGCTCGGGCTGTTCCGCGAAGTGCTGGCCGGGTTGCGCCGGGCCGGTCGGCCGGTGTCGGTGGGGGTGGATTCCTGGGCGGTGGACTACGGTCTGCTCGACGCCTCGGGCTCGCTGCTGGGCGAGCCGTTCCACTACCGGGACGCGCGCACCGACACCGTCGCGGAGTCCTTCGTGGACACCTTCGGCGCCGCGGAGTTGTTCTCCCGCAACGGTGTTCAGTTCCTGCCGTTCAACACGATCTTCCAGCTGGCCGCGTCGAAGGGCGCGGCGCTGGAGGTGGCGGAGACGTTGCTGCTCATCCCGGACCTGATCGGCTACTGGCTGACCGGGCAGGTGGGCGCGGAGCTGACCAACGCCTCCACCACCGGCCTGCTCGACGCCCGCGACCACGAGTGGTCGCCGGAGCTGGCGCGGGCGGCGGGCGTCGACCCGGCGCTGCTGCCCGCGCTGCGCGGGCCGGGTGAGGTCGTGGGCGAGCTGCTGCCGCCGGTGGTCGCCGAAACCGGGCTGACCGGCACATCGGTGGTGGCGGTGGGTTCGCACGACACGGCCTCGGCGGTGGTCGGGGTGCCCGCGCGAACCCCGAACTTCGCCTACGTGTGCACCGGGACGTGGTCGCTGGCGGGCCTGGAGCTGCCCGCTCCGGTGCTCACCGAAGAGGCCCGGCGCGCGAACTTCACCAACGAGCTCGGCGTCGACGGCACGGTGCGGTTCCTGCGCAACATCACGGGCCTGTGGCTGCTCCAGGAGTGCCTGCGAACCTGGGGCCTGACCTCGGACGATCTGCCGTCGCTGCTGGCAGGAGCGGCACGCGCGGAACCGCTGCGGGCAGTCGTCGACGCCGAGGACACCCGGTTCCTGGCCCCCGGCGACATGCCCGCCCGCATCGCGCAGGCCTGCCGCGACACCGGCCAACCGGTGCCTGCCACACGCGCGGCGATGGTGCGCTGCATCCTCGAAAGCCTCGCCCTGGCCCACCGCCGCGCCCTCCGCGAGGCGGCCGAGCTCTCGGGCCGCGACGTCGACGTGGTCCACCTCGTCGGCGGCGGAGCCCGCAACGAACTCCTCTGCCAGTTCACCGCCGACGCCCTGGGCATCCCGGTCGTGGCGGGTCCGGTCGAAGCGACGGCGACGGGAAACCTCCTGGTCCAGGCCAGATCAGCGGGTCTGGCCGGTGATCTCGCCGAGCTCCGCGAGATCGCCGCCCGCTCCCATCCCCCGACCCGCTACGCACCCCGGACCTCCACGGCGCCCTGGGACCGCGCGCTCCGGAATCTCCCCGGCTGACGCGGCGACTCCCGTCAGGGGTTGTCGAGGAGTTCCCTGGCCAGGGCGATTTCGAGCTTGCCCGCGGGGGTTCTGGGGAGGCTCGGGCGCAGGGCGATCCGGCGGGGGATCTTGTGCCCTGCCAGGGTGCGGCGGGTCCAGGTCTGGAGGTCCGCGGCCGTCAGGTCCGGTGAGCGGGTGGCGACGACGGCCGCGACGAGCTCTCCCCAGTGTTCGTCGGGCAGGCCGACGACGAGGCAGTCGGTGACGTCGGGGTGGGCCAGCAGGGCCTCCTCGACCTCGGGCGGGTGGACCTTCTCGCCACCGGTGTTGATGACACCCGACCCGCGACCGAGGAACCGGATCGCACCGTCGGGTTCGAGTTGCGCGAGGTCGCCGGGGATCGAGTGGCGGCGTCCGTCGATGTCGCGGAACGTCGCGGCGGTCTTGGTCTCGTCGGCGTGGTAGCCCAGCGGGATCGGCCCGGAGTAGGCGAGCACGCCCGTCTCCCCCGGCGCGACCTCGGCGCCGTCGGCGGTGAGCACCCGGGCGCCCGGGACCGGGAAGAACCGCGAGGGCAGGTCGTCGGTCGAGGAGGTCACGGCGAACGCGAACGGGCCGCCCTCGCTGGAGGCGAGCGCGTCGAACACCGTCACCTCGGCGCGCTCGTGCAGCGGGCGCTTGAGCTCGTCGCTGAACGCCATCCCGGAGCTGATCACCGACCGCAACGAGGTCAGGTCGTGCGGCGCGCCGACGTTCTCCGCGCGCAGCAGTTCCTCGATCAGCGGTCGCCCGACCGCGTTGCCCGCCACGATCAGGGTGCTCACCCGCTGCTCGGCGACGCGTCGCCACACGTGCTCGGGGTCGAGCCCGCCGGGGCGGGCGGTGACCACGCGGCCGCCGACGAGCAGCGCGCCCATCGAGTTGAACAGCCCCGTCCCGTGCATCAGCGGTACGACCGGCATGGTGCGCGGCGCCCGGTCCCGGGTGCTCTCGGCCAGGCGCATCGCCTCGTCCAGCGTCGCCGGGAGCTCGGACGCGCCGAGCGGGCGGAAGACGGGCACCAGCAGCGAGTTCAGCAGGGCGGAGTGCCGCCAGATCACGCCCTTGGGCTTGCCGGTGGTGCCGCCGGTGTACATGAACAGCGTGTCGGTGCCGGGTCGCGGCTCTCGCGGGCGCGGTGCGGAGGCGGCCAGCAGCTCGTCGAGCTCGTCGGTGCTCACGACCAGGCGCATCGGCGGCAGGTTGACGATGTTGCCCGCCAGTTCGGCGCTGTGCACCAGGGCTTTCGCCCCGGCGTCGGCGAGCAGTTCGGTGAGCTCGTGGCGGGTGTAGCGGTAGTTGACGTTGACCGGGACGGCCCCGATCTTGAACGCGGCGAACACCGCCTCCAGGTACGCGGCCCCGTTGTGGAGGTAGCAGGCCACGGCGTCCCCGGCCCCGATCCCGGCGGCGGCCAGCGCCCCGGCGAGCCGGGCGGCCCGGTCCTCGAACTCCCCGTAGCCGCGCTCGAACCCCGGCTCGGAGAGCGCGACGGCCTCCGGCATCCGCTCGGCGATCGCTTCCCACCACGTCCCGAAGGAGACGTCCACCCCACCGACCTCCGTCCCGCACCACCCCGACGACCCACGACACACCACCGCCACCACCCGACCGGAGGTCACCCCAGCACCCCCGCCGACGGTGGACCCCGCAGCCGATCACAGGCTCACGCCACGCACCCCACCGAACAACCCACGTCTTCCGCACAGCGGAAGCCCTCCAGCACGACTCTAACGCCCCCATCCCACTCCCCCACCACCCCCGACCAAGTGACCCCCGGTCGAAAACCCCGGTTTTCGTCGCGTCGAATACCGCGGTTTTTGACCGGTCGAAAACTGCGGTTTTTGACCGGTCGAATACCGGGGTTTTTGACCTCGGGTTGGCGCGGGTCGTGGGGTGAGGTGTGTAGCGGGCGGGAAAAGGCCAGGTAACGCAGGGGGTTTGGAGGGTCGGGGTGTGGCAGGGTCGGGTTCGTCGTCGATCGGGAAGGTTGTCGGAGATGATCAGCAAGCAGGAGGCGGCCGCGGCGGTGCGGTCGGCGAAGGCCGAGCTCGGGATCACCTGGGCGCAGCTGGCGGAGGCCGTGGGGCGGCCGGTCGCGTGGACCACGAGCGCGCTGCTCGGCCAGCAGCCCATGAGCGAGGCCGAGGCCGACGCGGCGGCGACCCTGCTGGACCTGGACTCCGAGGTGAGCGCGGCGCTGCGCAGCCAGCCCGCCCGAGGCGCGCTCGACGCGGCGGTGCCCACCGACCCGACGATCTACCGCTTCTACGAGGTCGTGCAGGTCTACGGTCCGACGCTCAAGGAGCTCATCCACGAGGAGTTCGGCGACGGCATCATGAGCGCCATCAACTTCCGCTTCGACGTGCAGCGGGTGCCCGACCCGGCGGGCGACCGGGTGGTGGTGACCCTCGACGGGAAGTTCCTGCCGTACCAGTGGTGAGCTCGTCTTCGACGTCGCGGAAGTGCGCTGTCGGCCGCGGGTGACGCGGTGGTAGTCCGGACGCACCCGGGACAGCGACGTCGAAGGTGAGCCGCCGTGGATCTGACCGAGCAGCCCGTCAGCACCGAACCGACCCCGCGCGAACTCGTGCGCCGAGCCGAGCGGCTGCGCCCGATGCTGCGCGCCCAGCAGGACGAGGCCGAGGCGCGCGGCCACTACGGCGAGGACGTGCACCGGGCGCTGCGCGACGCCGACCTGTACCGGATCCTCACGCCGAAGCGCTACGGCGGCCTGGAGTTCGAGCTGTCCGCGTACGCCCGGGTGGTCATGGAGATCTCGCGAGGTGATCCGGCGACCGGCTGGTGCTACAGCCTCGGCCACAACCACAACCTCACGACCGCCGCGCACTGGTCGCAGCGGGCGCAGGACGAGGTGTTCGCCAACCCGGCCGGCTACTTCCGCGCCTCGCACAGCGTCGCGGGCAACGTCGAAGCGGTGCGGGTGGACGGCGGCTACCGGCTGACCGGCAGGTCGCTGTACCAGTCGGGCGTGCCGTACTCGGTGTTCGTGACGGTCAACGCGGCGGTGCGCGGAAGCGACGAGGTCATCGCGGCGATCGTGCCACGCGAGCGGGTGCAGGTCCTCGACGACTGGAAGGGGCCGGGCGTGCTCGGGCTGCGCGCGAGCGGGTCGAACTCGGTGGCGCTAGACGACGTGTTCGTGCCCGAGCACCTGACCTGCGCGTTCGACTGGATGGAGCACGACTACGACGCGCCGTCGCCCGGCAACGTCCTGCACGGCAACCCGATGTACCTGGGCCCGGTGGCCGCGTTCTTCCACCTGGCGCTGGTGACGCCGATGGTGGGCGCGGCGAAGGCGGCGCTGGACTGCTACGAGGAGATCATCTCGACGCGCCCGATGACGTTCCCGCCGTTCGAGCTGCGCTGGGAGGATCCGCACCACCAGGCGGATTTCGGGATGGCGATGTCGATGGCGGACGCGGCCGAGGGCATCGTGATCCGGGTCTGCGACCAGTACCTGGAGCACTGCCGGGACCTGGTGGAACGCGGCGAGCCGTTCACCATGGCCAAGGACGCGCGGCTCTACGGCATGGTGCAGCGGGCCGGTGAGCTGGCCGCCGACGCGGTGGCGCTGCTGTACCGGTCGGCGGGCTCGTCGGCGGGGCGCGGTGGGCATCCGATGGAGCGCTACTTCCGGGACGTGTCGATGTACCGGGGTCACATCTCGGCCCAATACCGGTGGAGCGCGGCGAAGTTCGCGCAGATCCACTTCGGTTGGCGCAAGAGTCCGCTCTGATGCCGCTCGCGGTTCGCCCGCGCGTCACCTGAGCTCCATAGCGTTGGTCCTTCCCGAAACCGACGCGAAAGAGGTGGACCATGCACTCCCACCGCCCCAACCGACGCCAGGTCCTGCTGGCCGGGTCGGCCGCTCTCGGCGCGGCCGCCCTGGGCACCTCCGGTCTCGCGAACGCCGCCGGTGCCGGTGCGAGCCGGATCCGCGAGCCGTTTCAGCTGGGCGTCGCCTCCGGTGATCCGCTGCCGGACGGCGTGGTGCTGTGGACCCGATTAGCCCCCGAGCCGCTGTCCGAGGACGGGTTCGGCGGGATGCCCGACCAGATCGTCCCGGTTCAGTGGCAGGTGGCCGCCGACGAACGGTTCAGCGAGATCGTCGCCGAGGGCACCGAGCAGGCGGAGCGGGCGTCCGCGCACTCGGTGCACGCCGAGGTGTCCGGTCTGCGGCCCGGCGCGGAGTACTTCTACCGCTTCCGCGCCGGTGACGAGATCAGCCCGGTCGGCCGCACCAAGACCGCCCCGGCTCCGGGCGCGAGGCTGGACTCGTTCCGGTTCGTCTTCGCCAGCTGCCAGAACTACCCGGCCGGCCTCTACACCGCCTACCAGCACATGGCCGAGGAGGACCTGGACCTGGTGGCGTTCCTCGGCGACTACATCTACGAGAGCGGCGATCCCGGCGCGATCGGGCGCCCGCACGTGCCCGCGCACGAGATCGTGGACCTGGCCGACTACCGCACCCGGCTGGGCCAGTACAAGTCCGATGAGCACCTGCAGGCCGCGCACGCCGCGTTCCCGTGGGCGGTGGTCTTCGACGACCACGAGGTCGAGAACAACTGGGCGGGCGACATCTCCCAGCCCGACACCGAGCCCGACCAGGACCCGGCGGTGTTCCGGCAGCGCCGCGCCCAGGCGTTCCAGGCCTACTACGAGCACATGCCGCTGCGCGCGGCCCAGCGCCCGAACGGACCGGACATCCGCATCCACCGCCGGCTGACCTTCGGCGACCTGGTGGACGTGCACCTGCTCGACACCCGCCAGTACCGCGACGACCAGGAGGTCCCGCCGGAGCAGGTCAATGACCCGGACCGCACGATCCTGGGCGCCGAGCAGCGGAAGTGGTTGCTGGACAACCTCTCCGGCCCGACGGCTCGCTGGAACGTGCTGGCGCAGCAGGTGTTCTTCAGCCGCCGCGACCTCGCCGAAGGCGACGAGGAGTCCTTCAGCGACGACGCCTGGGACAACTACCCGGCCGAGCGCGACCGGGTCCGCGACCAGCTGGCCAACGTCTCGAACCCGGTGGTCATCACCGGCGACGTGCACGCCAACTACGCCGCCGACATCAAGGCCGACTTCGAGAACCCGGATTCGGCGACGGTCGGCGTGGAGCTGGTGGGCACCTCGATCGCCTCCGGCGGCAACGGTTCCGACCAGAACCCCGACGACGCGGTGCAGCTGAAGGAGAACCCGCACATCAAGTTCGTCAACCGGCGGCGCGGCTACGTCCGCAACACCATCACCCGCGACTCCTGGACCGCGGACTTCCGCGTCGTCGACCAGGTCACCACCCCCGGCGCCGACATCACCAACCGCGCCACCTTCACCATCCAGAACGGCACCCCCGGCCTGACCAAGAGCTAGAGCGAGCGGTAGAAGGCGATGTGGCGTTCGGCCGCCGCCTGCCACGTGTGGGCGGCGGCCAGCTCCCGTCCCGCTTCGCGGCGGTCCGGGTCTTCCCAGGCCAGCGCGCTGCCGAGCTCGGCGGCGAAGGCCTCGGGCCCGTCGGCGAAGCGGGCCGCGCCGCCGAACACCTCGCGCAGGACCGCCAGATCCCGCACCACCACCGGGGTTCCGGCGGCCAGCGCTTCCATCGCGGCGAGCCCGAAGCCCTCCTTGGTGGAGGGGAACGCGAACACGTCCGCCGCGGCGACCAGAGGGGGCAAGTCGTCCTCGGCGACCGGCCCCAGCACGATCGGCTCGACACCGAGCTCGACCGCGCGTTCCTCCCAGCGGCGCCGGTACTCCCGGTAGTCGAACAGCGTCTCGCCACCGGCGATGACCAGCGACACGTCGGGTTCCTGCGCCCGCAGCAGGGCGTGGGCCTCCAGCAGGTCCAGCGAGCCCTTGCGCGGTTCGATGCCGCCGACGGCCAGCACGTAGCGGCCCAGACGCTCCTTCCACGCTCGCTTCCCGGACTCGGCGGCGCAGGCGAACCTGTCGTGCGCGACGCCGTTGGGGATGACCTCGGCCTTGATCGCCCACCCGGCCAGCAGTTCGTCGGCCACCGAGCGCGACACGCAGACGTGCGCGCTCGGGTTGACGAGAGCGCGCTCGTGGCACTCGGCCAGCTCCGGCGTGGTGAACTCGTCGAGGTGGTGCACGGTGCGCACGCAGTCGCCGACGGCGTTGGCGCTGATGCAGTCCTGCGCGTGCACGACGTCGTAGTCCTCCGGGGTGAACGCCGCTCCGAGGACCTCGATGGACCGCAGGATCCGCGATCCGACGTCCTCGCCGTCGGGACCGTCGGGAAACGGCACCACGCGGACCCGGACGGCGGGATCGACCGGCCGGAAGAACCCGGTGTCACCGCCTCGGCCCAGGGTCCACACCGTCACGTCCTCACCGGCGGCCGCCAGCGCCTCCGCCAGCGCCAGCGTGTGCACGACGCCGCCGCGGGGCTTGGTGGAGTAGCTCAGCAGCGCGATCTTCACTCGGCGCCTCCTCGGTAGGCGGACGGTCGTCGTTCGTCGAGGTGCCGCAGCACCCGTCGAGCGCGGTCGATCTCAGCGGTCACGTCGATCTCGGCGACGGCGAGACCGGCCTTCGACCAGGTGCGGGCCAGGATGTCGCCGCCCGGGCCGACGACCTTGGCCTGGCCGAGGAAGCGCATGCCGCCCAGGGATCCGGTCTGGTTGGACGAGGCGAGCACGACCTGGTTCTCGGCGGCCCGCGTCTGGTCGTAGAGGTCGAAGAGCCGGGCCTGGCGGTCCTGGGCCATCCGCGGTGCCCGGTTGGTGATGCTGGTCGGCCAGGCCGACAGGCAGGCCAGGACCTCCGCCCCGCCGAGGGCCAGCGACCGCGCCGACTCGGGGAAGGTCTTGTCGTAGTCGATGAGCATGCCCAGCTTGCCGACCGGGGTGTCGAAGGCGTCGAACGACTCACCGGGCGAGTAAACGGCGACCTCGCCTGCGGGCAGGTGGACCTTGCGGTGCCTGCCGAGCACGCCGTCACCGCTGACGCACACCGCGGCGTTGTAGCGCTTCTGGCCGCCGTCCTCGCTGTAGCCGAGGCACACGACCATCTCGGCGGCCAGCGCCGCGACCCGACCGATCACCGGATCGTCGGGCGCGAGCGCCGGGGGCAGGGCGTCGGGGTCGGGGTGGCGGAGATCGGCCAGGTAGCCGCCGAGCGCGGCATCGGGCAGCACCAGCAGCCCTGCTCCGGCTCGGCGGGCATCGTCGATGAGCTTGGCGATGCGGGCCAGGTCGAACTCCAGGTCGCGCCCGAAGTGGGCTGCGGCCGCGCCGATGCGGACCGTGCTCATGTGCGGGGTGCTCCTGCGGGGTAGGTGTCGGGGCGCCGGTCGCGGAGGTGGCCCATGTGCCTGCGCGCTGCTTCGAGGGCGCGACCGACGTCGATGTCGGCGATCGCCATCCCCGCTTCAACCCCGGTGTCGGCGAGCACGTCGCCGCCCGGGTCGACGACCTTGGCGCTGCCGACGAAGCGTAGCGAACCGAAGGTGCCCGCCTGGTTCGCCGAGAGCCACACCACCTGGTTCTCCAGAGCTCGGGCCCGGTCGAACAGGTCGAAGCGCCGCTTCCAGCGGTCCTCGGCGAGGTCGGCGGCGGCGTTGGTGCGCGAACCCGGCCACGCCGACACGCACACGCCGATCTCGGCGCCGTCGAGGGCCAGGGCGCGCGCTGCTTCGGGAAAGGCCTTGTCGTAGCAGATCAGCATGCCCAGCCTCCCTGCCGGCGTGTCGAAGGCCCGGAAGGTGTCGCCGGAGTCGTAGCTGGCGTTCTCGCCCAGCGGCTGGTGCACCTTGCGGTGGTTGCCGAGCACGCCGTCCCCGCTGACGCACACCGCGCTGTTGTAGCGGCGGTCCCCGTCCTGTTCGCAGTACCCGGCGACGACCGTCATGTCCCCGGCCAGCGCCGCCAGCCGCCGGATCTCGGGTCCGTCGAGCTCCAGCGCGGGCGGTCCGGGGTCGTCGGAGGCGCCGTCGAGGCTGAGCAGGTAGCCGCCGAGGCACGCCTCGGGCAGCGCCAGCAGTGCGGCGCCCGCCGATCTGGCGTGGTCGACGAGCTTCTCGACGATGACGAAGTCCTGTTCCAGGTCGCGGCCGAACTCGGCGGCGACGGCGGCCATGCGCATCGTGCTCACGCGTTCCCCAATCCGGTCACCGTCGTGGTGACCGCGTCGGTGATGTCCCCGTCGGGCCAGCGCAGCCCGACTCCGGTTCCCGGCACGAGTTCTCCGCAGACCGCGCTGGTGGCCGGGCCGGCGGGTGGCGGTGTGCGGCCCGGTTCGTCGGCGGTGAGCATCGCGAAGCCGGGGAAGCAGGTCAGCCAGTCACCCGCGTTCGCCTCGGCGGGGCGCGGGACGTCGGCGACGTCGAGCAGCGCACCGCAGCCACTGGCTTCGGCGAGCATGCCCAGGGTTCCGGCGATCCCGGCCATCGAGACGTCCTTGGCGGCTGCCGGTCGTGCCGACGCCGCTGATCCGATCATGGCGCGCAGCTCCGGTGTTCGCCGGTGGCTGGTCGAATCCCATTGGTGCCCTGGGTAGTTGGGGCGCCATCCGCCTCCCAGATCAGCCGTGAGCCGCACGTCGTGCCCGGGGCGGCCGCCACCGCCGGGGATCGGTCGCGAGGTGCGGCCGAGGGCGGTGACCGACAGCGCGGCCGGGACGTCGAGCTGGGTGTGCCCGCCGAGCAGCGGGATCCCGCCGTAGGCCTGCGCGGCGCGGCGCAGACCCGCGAGCACGCGGGTGGCGTGGGAGCTGCTGCGGGCGCCGATCGCGTCGAGCAGGCCGACCGGTTCCGCGCCCATCGCCGCGAGGTCGTTGACGTTGACCAGCACCGAGCACCAGCCCGCCCAGTCCGGGTCGCGCTCGACCATCGACGGCACGATCGCGTCGCACGCCGCCACCAGGTCACTGCCCGGAACCGGGGCACCGTCATCGCCCACGAATCCGGCACCGCCCAGGTCTCCGGGGAGCCCGGTGGTCAGGAGCGGCCCCAAGGCGGTTTTGGTGGCCTGGACGAGGTCCTGCACCCGGTTCACCGGCCAGCGCATCAGCGCGTGCGGGACACCGGCGGTGCGGACCTCGCGCACTCGATGCCAGCCGAGGTGAGCGAACAGCGGTTCGTTGCGCGGCTGCACGGTGGCTTCGAACCGCAGCACCCCCGCGTTCTCGGCGTGCGCACACGCGGCCCGCACCAGAGCCGGTCCGACGCCGCCGGTCCCGCGCGCGGCGCGGCCGACCGCCAGCCGGCCGCCCTGCCACCAGCCGATGTCGGGCCCGTCGGTGGCGGGCCCGAGCCGCACCCCGCCGAGCACCGCACCGTCGGCGGAGCGCGCGACCAGGACGACGGTGCGCGGGTCGTCGTCGCGATCGTCCCGGTCGGTGCCGGCGAACAGGCCCTGCTCGCGCACGAACACCTCGTGCCGCAGGCGCCGGTAGGCGCGCAGCGCGGGGGCGTCGGCCGGTTCGATCCGGAACGCCGGGCGCCGCGCCAGGCTCGCGCGGTCGCCGAGCAGCGACAGGACGTCGGGAACCTGTCCGGTGACCGGGGCGAGGAGTTCCTCGTAAGCGATCATCTCCTCACCCGCCCGCCGTCTTCAGGACCGAGCAGGCCCCGCAGGCCGCGCATCCGGCGCCCTGGTCGGCACCCGACATCCCGGCGTCGCGGAGCAGCCGCGCCACCGTCTCGGTGACGTAGGTCAGCAGCTCAGCGCCGGGTGCGGTGATCCCGTCGCGGGCGGCGAGGGTTCCGGCCATCGGCCGGAACGGGACGACGAACGGGTAGACCCCGCGCTCGATGAGCCGAGCGGCACCGGCGATCAGCTCGTCGGGGTCTTCGCCCAGCCCGACCAGCAGGTAGGTGGAGACCCGGTTGTGGCCGAACACCCGCACCGCTTCGTCCCAGGCCGCTTCGTAGTCGGCCAGGGGCACCTGCGACTTGCCGGGCATCCAGCGCTTCCGCACCTGCTCGTCCAGGGCCTCGACGTGGATGCCGATCGCGGTGGCACCGGCGTCGCGGAGCTCGGTGATCCAGCGCAGGTCGCCGGGTGGTTCGCACTGCACCTGGATCGGCAGCCCCGGCACGGCCTGCAGCACCGCGCGCACCGATCTCACCAGGTTGCGCGCTCCCCGGTCGGGCCCGTTGGTGGTGCCGGTGGTCATCACCATCTGCCGCACGCCATCGAGCCGGACGGCGGCCTCGGCGACCTCGGCCAGCTGCGCCGGGGTCTTGGCCGCGACCGTCGCGCCGTCGCGCAAGGACTCCTCGATGGTGCAGAACCGGCAGCGATCGGATTCGGCGTAGCGGATGCAGGTCTGCACCACCGTCGTGGCGAGCACGTCGGCACCGTGCAGCCGGGCGATCTGCTCGTAGCGGACACCGTCCGCCGTGGTCAGGTCGTAGAACTTCGGCCGGTGCACCGGCGAGAGCTCGACCCCGGTGTCCTCCTCGCCCAGCCACACCCGGCCGTCGCGCACCGAGTACGGGCTGGCGGGGTTGGTGGGCAGCGCGGCGTTGGCGCCGTCGACGAGGACGTGCCCGTCGTCGCTGGGGCCCGCGCCCGCCGGCCGCGCCACCTCGGCGTCCAGCCGGATCCCGCGCAGAGCGAGCTCCGCGCGGGTCGTGATCCGCACGTCCACGGCCGTGCTGTTGGGTGTTCGTCCGGTACCAACGCTCACGACACACCTCCACGAGAAAATGTCGGCGCTCGCTGCGAGGCGGCCTCTCTCC
Source organism: Saccharopolyspora flava (assembly GCF_900116135.1). Lineage (GTDB taxonomy): Bacteria > Actinomycetota > Actinomycetes > Mycobacteriales > Pseudonocardiaceae > Saccharopolyspora > Saccharopolyspora flava. The sequence goes on along the minus strand of NZ_FOZX01000009.1, from coordinate 83,889 downwards.
GGGTTCCGCCTCGCAGCGCGCGCGGGGAACCTCAGAGCTGATAGGTGGAGTTGATGATCGCGCCCTTGCGGGCGTAGTGGATGATCGCGTCCTGCACGTCCAGCGGGTGGGTCGGGATGACGCCCTCGATGAGGTCTTCCTCCCGGGCTCCGTGCAGGGACAGGCCGAACCGGCAGCAGTACACCTTGCCGCCTTCGGCGATGAAGGTCTTCAGCTGGTTGTTGATGTTGTGCTCACCGGGGAACGCGGAGTTGCCCGTGGTGGGGAATCCGCGGGTGGCCAGGCAGTTCAGCGATCCGGGCCCGTAGAAGTAGACGGCCGACTCGAATCCCTTGCGCAGCGCGCGGGTCGCCTGCAGCACGGCCACGAAGCTCACCGACGACTCGTGCGCGATGCCGTGCACGAGGGTGAAGTAGGTTTCGCCGTTCTCCGCCTCGTAGTCGGGGAAGACCTTGGTCGACCCGTAGATGCTGGAGCCCTCCGGCAGCGACGGGTGCGGGATCTCCTCGCGGGACTTCTGCTCGACGTCGGTGAGATCAACGGCCTCGGACATGGTTCGTCTCCTCCGGTTTCGGGGTTGTCAGTCGTAGAGCGCGGCGAAGGTCTCGCGGAACACGAGTTCGCCGAGTTCGCCGTCGCCTGCCGCGGCGCGCATCCGCGCGTACTCGCCGGGGAAGTCGCCCCACGGCTGGTCGCTGGCGAAGAGCACCCGGTCGTGACCGATGCCGCGGTGCTCGATCTCCCGGGCCAGCCAGTGCGGGGCGAACCCGATGGCCCAGGAGAGGTCGGTGTAGACGTGCTTGCCCGCGGTGATCCAGTCGAAGAACCGGGACCCGACGAGCTTGATGTGGCCGCTCATCCCGCCGCCGAAGTGCACCAGGTGCACCCGCACCCGGTCGGCGTAGCGGTCGACGAGCGTGCCGACCTGGTCGATGTCCGAGGCCGCGCCCGGCGAGGTGTGCACGTGCACCACCAGGCCGTGGCGTTCGGCGACGGCGAAGATCTCGTCCAGCTGCGGCAGGCACTCCGGCGCGGTGGGCGAGCCGCCGAGCAGGAAGCTCAGCTTCAGCGCACGAACGCCGCTCTCCCCCGCCAGGGCCAGCGCTTTCGCGGTCCGCTCGCGGTCCTCGGGCCGGGCCGAGACCCACAGCCCGGCGCGCACCCGGTCGTCGCGCTGCGCGGCTTCGAGGACGAGTTCGTTGTGGGCGAAGGCGACGTCGGGGTCCGGCACGCCGTAGTTCGGCAGCACCAGGGCCCGTTCGGTGCCCTCCGCGTCGAGGTCGGCCAGCAGCCCGTCGACCGTGGCTCGAGCCGTGGTGTCGGGGTTGACCGCGGGCCCGCCGTAGAAGGGGTGGGCGGGCAGCGCGCCGAGATGCCGGTGGGCGTCGAATACCAGTCTGGTCACCGTGGGGTCCTCAGCTCATCAGGGGTTCGGCCGACAGCGACGGCGGCGGGCCGGTCAAGGTGCCGCACACGTCGGTGATCCGGCGCGCGGCGTCGATGCGCTCGGCGAGGTAGCGCGCGTCCCGGCCGACGCCCTCCATCCGCCCGGAGCCCCAGGTGTACTGCCAGGGCAGCCCGAGGAAGTACAAGCCGGGAGCGCTGGTCACCCCGCGCCAGTGCGTCGGGTAGCCCCGGCCGTCGAAGACCGGCACCTCGATCCAGGTGTAGTCCGGCCGGAACCCGGTGGCGAAGATGACCGAGGTGATCCCGGCCGCCGCGAGGTCCAGCTCACGCGGGTGCTCCGGTCCGGGCTCCCACGCCGGCACGTACCGCGGCTCTTCGGGAGCGTCGATGCCGCGAGCGGCGATGTGGGCGTCGATGGCGTCCTTGATGGACTCCATCACCTGGTCCGCGTGGTCCAAGTTGGACGCCAGGTCGTCGGCGAAGCTCGCCGTGCCGCCGCGGATGTCGTCCAACCGGCCGTGGAGCCGCATCCCGTCGGCGGCGAAGGCGCGCAGGTCGATGTCGCGTCCGCCGTCGCGGCCGGTGACGTAGTGGTTGACCCGGCCGCGCACCTGAGCCGGATCGGCGAACTCGTCGATGCTCTTGGCGTAGTGGCCCATGTCCTCCAGCCACGCCACGCAGTCGCGGCCCCGGTAGAACCGGGCCACCCGGGGAGCGTTGCCGACGGCCAGGTGCACGCCGCGACCGGCGAGGTGCAGGTCTTCGGCGATCTGCGCCCCGGACTGGCCGCTGCCCACCACCAGGACCTCTCCCGGCGGGAGGGCCTCGGGGCTGCGGTAGTCCGCCGAGTGCAGCCGGGTGATCCCGGCGGGGAGTCGTTCGGCGATGCGCGGCGTCCCGGGCACGTGGTAGGCGCCGGTGGCGACCACGACCTGCTCGGCGGTGAGGCCGCCGACGGTCGTGTCCAGCAGGAACGTGCCGGTGTCGGTGCGCCGCAGCCGGGTCACCCGGACCCCTTCGACCAGCGGCGGGTCGAAGGACTCGGCGTAGCGCTCCAGGTAGGCGACGATCTCGTCGCGCACCATGAAGCCGTCCGGGTCCGGCCCCTTGTAGGCGAACCCCGGGAGGTCGCACTGCCAATTGGGCGTGACCAGGCAGAACGACTCCCAGCGGCGGCTCCGCCAGTCGTGCCCGAGCCGGTGGGACTCGATCACGACGTGCCGGATCCCGCGCTGCCGAAGGCAGTAGCTTGCGGAGAGCCCGGCTTGGCCGCCGCCTATGATGACGACCGGGTAGTGCGAGTCTGCGAATCGCTGGTTCTGAGACATCGGTCCTCCAGGAGCGGGGAAGCGAGGGAGCCGCGTCGCTGCCGATGGGGACCATTCCAGCCATCATCGATTTCCGAACCAGGTCATCCGGAATAACGGACGGTTTCCTTGCGCCGCAGTCCGTTTCGCCGACGTATCCGTTCGATCATCCACAGTGGACATCGATGCCGCCGTTCGGGTTACCCCTCGGCGTGCACCACCTGCACACCCCCTTCGTGTCGTCCCGGTTAAGCGCGACCACCCGGCGAACAGACTTTCGATCCGCACCGCTCCCGCGGGCCGCGAGTCGATCATCCACAATGGACTCTCCGGGGCCTCGTGCGAACGGTCGGCCAACGGGTGGTGAAGAGCCGCTACCTGCGGACATCCCCGGTCCGCCGCAGGGGCGGGGACGGGTGACCGTTGGGTACTGTGGTGCCGATTCAACGACGAGCCCGTAGGACGTGAGATGACCAACGCGCGGCGGAAGCTGATCCTCATCCGGCACGCGAAGTCGGCGCACCCGGACGGCGTCGAGGACTTCGAGCGCCCGCTGGGCGAGCGGGGCCGGCGCGACGCCCCGGCGGTGGGCCGCTGGCTGCGGGAGAACGCCTACGCCATCGAGGCCGTGCGCTGCTCCCCCGCCCTGCGCACCCGGCAGACCTGGGAGCTGGCCGGAGCCCACATCCCGGCGGAACCGCAGGTCAGCTACAACCAGCGGCTCTACGGCGGCACCGCGCAGGAGCTGCTGGCGATCGTCCGGGAGCTGCCGGTGACGGCGATGACGGCGGCGATCGTCGGCCACAACCCCGGCCTGGAGGACCTGGTCCACCTGCTCACCGGCGAGTCCGTCGAGCTCAAGACCTCCGCGGTGGCGCTGCTCAGCAGCGAGCGCGGCTGGGCCGACGCCGACGAGGCGTGGACCTGCGCGTCCACCTTCGCCAAGCCCCGCGGCTGACTCCGTGTGAGCACCACCACCGCACCGATCCAGAACCCCGGGTGACCACGCGTTCGACGGTCCCCCGGACCGGCGCGCGAGGCAGGCGTCCGGACCTGCGGGAAGCGGCGTTCTAGACTCCGCGCATGGTCGACATCCCTGGTGAACCGTTCTTCCGCCCCGACGGGGACCTGCTGGTCCCGGCCCCGCACGCGAGCAGCCCGTGGTCGGATCAGATGATGCACGGCCGGTTGTTCGGCGGCCTGCTGGCGCGAGCCCTGGAGGTCGAGCACGGGTCGGAGGAGTTCCGGTTCGCGCGTCTGACGATCGACCTGTTCCGCAGCGCCACGCTGGACCCGGTCCGGGTCGAGACGCAGCGCGTCCGCGACGGCCGCCGCATCCGCGTCGCCGACGCCACCGTCTACCAGGGCGAGAAGGCCGTCGCCCGCGCCAGTTCGGTCCAGCTGCGGGCGGGTGAGCAGCCGGAGGGCGAGGTGCCCACCACGCAGCCGTGGTCGATGCCCGAGGTCACCGAGCTCGGCGCGCCGCCGTCCTCGCCCAGCGCGCAGTGGGAAGCGCCCTTCGACATGTGGATGCTCGACGACTCCGGCGCGCTGACCGACTGGTCGCAGGCGGGTTCCCGGCGCGCGTGGCTGCGCGATACCCACGACCTCGTCGAGGGCGAGTCGATGAGCCCGTTCGTCCGCACCGCCACCGCCGCGGACTTCGCCAGCCCGCTGGCCAACATGCCCAAGGGCGGCAACCTCGGCTTCATCAACGCCGACTACACGCTGACGCTGAGCCGCATGCCCGTCGCCCCGGAGATCGGCATGGAGGCCACCGGCCACCTCAGCGACACCGGCATCGCCACGGCCTCCACGACCTTCCACGACACCCAGGGCCCCTTCGGCTACTGCAACGTCACCGCAGTCGCGACCCCACCCATGTCCTGATCCGTGGTGGGGGTGGGGAAGTTTTCATGAAAACTTCCCCACCCCCACCACGTCGAGACCACTCAGCCCTGGTCTAACTCCCCGGACTTGATCTTCCGGGTGAACGCGGCCCACAGCTCACCGCTGACACCGAGAATCGGGCTCTCCTCCCCCAACTTGCTATCCCGAACGAGCCGCCCACCAGCAACAATAGCGGTCTCCACGCACTGAGCGTGCCCGGAGCTGTAACTGCTCTTCACCCAGTGAACGCGGTGTTCCGGCACGTTGTTCGTCATCCGAGTTATCCCTTCCGGACTCGTCAATTCACCTGTTCTGCCACCTCAGCGAGGAATTCACGTGATTCCACGGGACCGAGGGCAGCAGCCTGAAGTCGATCCCACAACGCGCCGTACGAGGCAACGGCATCATGGGCATCGAGATATCGGGCATCGTCGTGCGACTCGACGTAGACGAAGTCAAGCGGTGTGCTCACACCAGAAGCCGGGATGTTGAGAAGCGTGAAGCGGTAAGCAGCCTGCCCCGCGTAGGTACGAGCGTTGAACGGCAACACCTGGATCTGCACGTTGCGACGACGCCCGACCTCGACGAGGTGAAGCAGCTGCTCACGCATCACCCCAGGTCCGCCGATCGCTCTCCGAAGGCAGGATTCCGACAGTATGAACGAGAGCTGCGGCATTTCACGGCGCGTGAAGATGGTCTGCCGCTCCTTCCTCGCCATCACGGAGTTCTCCAGGTACTCGTCCGTCCCACCGGTGTGGCCGTTCTCGAACAACGCCTGGATGTAGTTCTCCGTTTGGAGAAGACCTGGGACGACTTCCACCTCGACCGACTTGAGGACTGCGGCATCACGTTCGAGGTCCACGAAAAGCCGGAACCAATCCGGATACAGAGCGCGGTATCCCGTCCACCTGCCCCGCTGGTTCTGGCCGCGAGCGAGGTCGAGGAGCACTTCCGCGTGGTCGGCGTCGGCGCCGTAGAGCTCGGTGAGGAGCTTGACGTCGCCAGCCTGGATGCTGCTCTGCGCGAGCTCGATCCGGCTGATCTTCGTCGTTCGGCATCCCAGGTGCTGTGCGGCCTTGTCAGCGTCGACCCCGGCTTGCTCCCGCAAGCGCTTGAGCTCGTTGGACAGCAGCAGTCGGCGGACGGTCGGGGTCGTGGCCATCAGGAAGGTGCCTCCGGGATCTGAACGGTTCGCGATCAGTATCGATCGATAACACCTTCGAGAAGATCCCCCTTTAGAGCGAAACAATACTAGGAGTCCTACATTCACGACCCCTGCTGCCGATGTTCCAGGCAACTCGGTCGGCAGCGCCCTCCTCCCCGACTCGACGCTGCCGGCCGAGCCCCTCACATCGCCGAGAAGGGACAACGTCGTGTCTTCCGAAGCACGAGTCGCACGTCATTACTGGCTCCCGATCCCGCACGCCGACGGAAACGGCGGCACCCGCCACGCCTTCCGCGGCCCGCGCTGGCTGGGAACCTCCACCGAAACAGCGGTCTGCAGCGAGGAAACCCCAATGGCAGAACCGTCCGAAATGGACTGGATCTACTACCCCACCTGCCCGACCTGCCACGCGACCCTCAAGGCCGAACTCCCATGACCCCAACCGTGATCACCGCCATCGTGCACAACGACTACCGCTACGCCCGAACCGGAGCGGAGGTCGAGAGGCTGCTGGACGACATCATCACGACGACCTCGGACTGGGCTTCCCTGCTGTACGCGAGCGACCGGCCGTTCGCCGACGACTCCGATGTGCGGCCGATCCGGCAGCTACGAGTGAGCGTCGAAACCGGCTGGGGCGCGCTCAACTTCGTCAACGAGGTCAAGACCGATGACACACACGGCACCTGGGACTCCTGGAACTCGAAGCCCCCGGTCCACACCCCGAACATCTGGTTCGATCCAGGAACCCCCACCGCCTTCCCCACCTCGGCCGCACTCCCGATCGCCCTCGTCCGACAAGCCATGAGCGAGTTCTGCCGGACCGGCGTACGACCCGAGTGCGTCCGATGGCAGCCCGCTCGCTGGTACTGACCGGATCGCTCTGGTGACGACGGTTCCACGTGGTCGGGCTCTTGACTCTGGACATACACAAAACCATTATCTGTATGACTGTCGCCTCGGTGATGGTGGTCCGGAGTCGTACCGCGTGCAGGGAAAGGGCTGGTCGGCGTGCACGAGAATGCCCTCCCGGAGTCAGTGCACGTGGTGCGCGGTGAGCAGGTGCGGATGCCGGTCCAGGTGCGAGCTGCGACCGGCATCACCGCGCAGTTCCTGCTGCCCGCCGGGCCCGCGCGCGAGACGCTGGCCGCCGCCGGGCTCGAACCCGTGACACCGCTGCCGGGACGGGTTCCCGCGACGCTGGGGTTCATGCACTACCTCGACGGCGACCTGGGCGTTTACCACGAGTTCCTGGTGGCGCTGATGTGCAGGCAGCCGGGCGTGCGCGGTTCGACCGGGGTGTTCATCCACTGGCTGCCGGTCGACGAGCTGTTCACCTGCGAGGCCGGCCAGACCATCTGGGGCTTCCCCAAGGAGATCGCCGCCATCGACGTCACCACCCGCGGCACGCACACCCGCTGCGAGGTGCGGTTGAACGACCGGGCGGTCGTCGCGATGGAGTTCGCGCGCGGTGTCCCGGCGCCCTCGGGGATGGGCGCGATGACCCTCGACGCCTACACCCACCGCGACGGCGTCCTGCGGCGAACCCCGTGGACGATGCGCGCCGGCGGCACCCGGATGCGCCCCGGCGGAGCGCGGATCGAGCTCGGCGACCACCCGATCAGCGACGATCTGCGACGACTCGGACTCCCCCGAAAAGCACTGTTCACCAACCACATCGGCGAGTTGACGATGCGGTTCGACGACGCAGCACCAGTTTCCAGCCGGTCGTGATCACGCGCACCGGAGCAGTCAACGGCGACCACTGGAGAAGTTGAGCACAATGAGCGATGCCGATTACATCGTCGTGGGCGCGGGCAGCGCCGGATCCGTCGTGGCCAGCAGGCTGGCCGAGCGGGGAGCGAGCGTCCTCCTGCTGGAGGCCGGGCGCAAGGACGACCTCCCCACCGTCACCGTGCCCGGGATGATCTCGGTGCTGCACGTCGTGCCGCAGCTGAAGAAGCAGGTCACCTGGAAGCAGTACTCGACTCCGCAGAAGCACGCCCACGAGCGCGAGATCCCGATGACCCGGGGCAAGGTCCTCGGCGGGTCGAGCTCGGTCAACGGCATGCTGTTCGTGCGCGGCAACAAGGCCAACTACGACTCCTGGGCCGCCGAGGGCTGCGAGGGCTGGAGCTACCAGGACGTCTTACCCGCCTTCAAGCGCCTGGAGAACTGGGAGGAAGGCGCCAGCGACGTCCGCGGCGAGGGCGGGCCGATCGAGGTCACGCGGCAGAAGAACATCACCCCCGCCGGCGAGCAGTTCATGGCCGCCGCGCAGGAAACCCTCGGCGTGCCGCGCATCGACGACTACAACGGCGAGTCGCAGGAAGGCGTGAGCATCTTCCAGCAGAGCGCCAGCAAGGGACGCCGCTACAGCTCCTCGCGCGGGTACCTGACCAACCGCGAGCTGCCGTCGCTGCGGGTGCGCACCCACGTGCACGTCGCGCGCGTGATCATCGAGAACGGCAAGGCCACCGGCGTGGAGGTCATCGACACCAAGAGCGGGCGCCGGGAGACGCTGCGCGCGGGCAACGGCGTGGTCGTCTCGGCCGGTGTGGTCGGCTCCCCGCAGATCCTCATGCTCTCCGGTGTCGGCCCGGCCGGTCACCTCAAGGAGATGGGCGTCGAGGTCAAGGCCGATCTGCCGGTGGGCCAGAACCTGCACGACCACCTGTTCGTGCCGATGACGTTCGTGACGAAGAAGGCGCTCCACCGCTCCACCGCGACCTACATGGCCTCCGGGATGCTCAAGGAGGCGCTGGGCAAGCGCGGTGAATCGTGGCTGGGCAGAACGCTGTTCGAGACCGTCGGGTTCGTCAAGACCTCACGGGCTCAGGGCGACGTGCCGGACATGCAGATCCACACGATCCCGTGGAGCTACCCGACGCCGAACCAGGACGAGGACCGGCTCTACCGGACCGACACGCGCCCGGCGCTGACGATCTTCCCGACGCTGATCTACCCGCAGAGCCGCGGCGAGGTCCGGCTGGCCTCGACCGATCCGACGGCCTCGCCGGTCATCGACCCGGGTTACCTCAGCGATCCCGCCGACACCGAGTTCCTCATCGAGGCGATGGGCATGATCCGGGAGATCATGGCGAACAAGACCATCGCCGCCGACGTCACCGAGGAGCTCAGCCCCGGCCCGAAGTACTTCGACGAGACCGCGCTGCGCCGCGAGCTGCCGACCCGCATCCACTCGGTCTACCACCCGGTGGGCACCTGCCGGATGGGCGTGGATGAGCGCGCGGTGGTCGACCCGCAGCTGCGGGTGCGCGGGGTGGACGGGCTCTGGGTCGCCGACGCCTCGATCATGCCCAGCATCACCGGAGGCAACACCAACGCGCCCTCGTACATGATCGGCGAGATGTGCGCGTCCCTGATCTGACGTCGTGACCTCCCCTTTTTGAGGAGTTCGGTGGGGTGGGGGAAGTTTTCATGAAAACCTCCCCCACCCCGTCGACAACCCGAGGCAGAGACACACCCCTGACCTCGGTCTCTGCCCGCGACGGGGAAGTTTTCATGAAAACCTCCCCCACCCCGTCGACAACCCGAGGTGGGGACATGCCCCTGACCTCGGCCTTTGTTCGTGGTGGGGAAGTTTTCATGAAAACTTCCCTTACCCCGGTGGGGGTTCGGGGTGGGGAGGTTTTCATGAGAACTGCGCCGTCATCGGGTCGTCACGGGGTCATCCGCCGTGGAACGGTGGTGTCGGGTAGCACGGTGCCGGGGTGGCGTGGTCCGGGTCCAGGGCGTTGAGGACGTGGTGGGCGGCGATCGAGTCGAAGGCGATGCTCAGGTGGTCCGAGCCGACCAGCGGGCACTGCGCCTGCATCAGGATGTTGGTCACGCCGGGTCCGTTGAGGAACGCGGTCGTGTAGGGCGTGGCGATCTCGTCCCACTGCGTCTGGATCACCGTGTACCGCACCCCGGGCGCGGTCTCGCCGCCCTCGTTGAGGTCGGTGATGAACGGTGACCCGTCGACCTGCTGCGCCAGCGCCGGTCCGAGGCCGAGCCCGAGCAGCTCGGCGGCTCCGGGCAGCTTCGACAGGCCCAGCGCCGTCGAACCGTGGTTGCCGGGCGAGAGCCCGATCAGGTTCGCGACCTTGCCCTCCCCGCCCAGGTACTTGATGTAGTAGCGGGGCATCGTCCCGCCCTGCGAGTGGCCGATGACGTCCACTTCGGACGCTCCGGTGGCGGCCAGCACCTCGTCGACGAACGCGCTCAGCTCGGCCGCGGAGTTCTGGATGGGTCCGATCCCGCCGGTGCGCGAGGCGCCCGGTGCGCCGAGGTGGATCCCGTCCATCTGCCCGTAGTTCAGGGCGAACACGCAATAGCCCGCGTTGGCCAGCTGCGGCGACAGCGAGAACCAGTTGAACGTCATGTTCTCCATCGACCCGTGGACGAGGACGACGGGCCTGGAGTGCTCGGCGCTCGGACGGCAGGACCAGTCGTTGGCACCCGCCGGTGGGGTGTCGGGATGCGCCGCCGCGTGCGCCAGCGCCGCGGCCGAGGAGTGGATGACGGGCAGTTCTTCCTCGGGGTCCGCGCCTGCGGGCGCGGAGAGCACCAGCAGAGCGGCGACCACCAGTGCGCACGTCCGGAAAACGGTCACATCCAGTTCCTTCCACGAGGGGACGTCGGGAGGAGCGGCTCAGCCGGCGAGCGCCGCCACGGTCCGCGGAACAGCAGCATGATCGGCAGGAACACCAGCAGGCAGCCCAGCGACACCACCAGCCAGGTGCTCCAGCCCGCGACCGCCACCACCTGCGGCATCAGCAGCACGACGAGCACCGCCACCGCGCGGGTCAGGAACGAGAACACGCCCCACGCACCGCCTTGCAGCCGCGGGTCGACGTCCTCGGTGTTCTCCGAGTAGTTGGCCATCCAGGGCGCGTAGGCCGCGCCCATCCCGGCGCCGATGAGCGCTCCGGTGATCAGCAGCTCGGTCAGCGAGATCGAGCCGCGGCCGACCAGCACCACCAGGTAGCCGGTCATCACGGCGGCGACCGCGGTTCCGGCGGCGGTGAAGGGCTTGCGCAGCTGCACCCGGTCGGACCAGCGCCCGGCGAGCACGACGGTGCCGATGTTGAGCACCCAGAACACCGCCATCACCGCCGAGGCCTGCGAGAGGCTCAGCGCGAAGGTGTCGACCAGCATCTTCTGCCCGAACAGCGACAGCGTCAGGTACAGCACGAGCCACACCGAGATGCCGACGACGTGCGCCCACATCACCTTGTGCGCGAACAGGGTTCGCATCCCGACGGGTTCGGCCGCCGCGGCCTCGCCGAGCGCGCGGTGCTCGGTCTGCTGCACGCGGGCGCGCAGCTGCGGCGACAGGTCGGCGATGTTGAACGCGATGACCAGCGAGATCAGCAGCGACGTGGCGCCCATGATGAGGAACTGCGACTGCCAGGCGTTGTCGAACAGCGGCAGCGTGATCCCGGCGATCGCGGCGGCCATGAAGTTCGCACCGACCGGCCCCCAGGTCCAGAAGCCGAACGCCTGCGCGCGGCCCATGCGCGGCGAGAAGTCACGCACCAGCGGCGCGGTCGCGGCCACCACCACGCCGTCCAGCGCCGAGAGCACCGCGCGGACCGCCAGGAACTGTCCCGTCGTGCGGACCGCGGCCATCGCGAAGCAGCACAGCGCGGTCAGCAGCATCAGCGGGATGAGCACGCGGACGCGCCCGAAGCGGTCGGTGAGCCGGCCGCCGATCATCGAGGCGACCGCGCCCGCGCACAGCGCGACGGCCGAGACGGTGCCGTAGGTGACCAGGCTGATGCCGAGGTCGTCCAGCAGCAGCGGCAGCACCGGGGCGATCTGGGCCTCGTAGGAGGCGATGAGGCTGGCCAGCACGGCCATGATCAGGATGCGCCTGCGGCGCGATCCGGTCGGGTATTCCGTCAGTTCACGCGCCCACGAGAGCCCCATTGCTCCGCCTTCCGGGTCGAGACCGGTTGTGCGCGAGTTGTGCGGTTGATCCCGTGCAGCCTCAGCAGTCGCACCCGGAAAGTCAAGGTCCGGATCATCCATTCCGCCCGATCGGCAGGGGTGCCGAGGCGCGTTCGAGCGCCGACACTGGAGGCAGCGGGGCCGCTCGCCGGGCGGTGACATCGGGTGTTCGCACGTCTAGCATCCGATTCGCCACGACGAAGTGCATTCACATTTCTGAAGCGAGGGTGATCGGGTTGTCGTCGCCGACCTTGGACCAGCTGGGTTTCCGCCTGCACGCCGAGGACTCCGTCCTCATCGCGCGGCAGGACATCGAGCCCGGCACCTACTCCGGACTCGAGATCACGAACACCGTGCCGCGCGGGCACAAGGTCGCCACCGACGCCATCGCCGAGGGCGCCGCGGTGCGCAAGTACGGGCAGATCATCGGCTTCGCCTCCCGCGACATCGCCGCGGGCGAGCACGTGCACACCCACAACGTCGACTACCACGAGTTCCAACGCGAGCACGCCTTCGGCGCCGACGCCACCCCCACCGAGTTCGTGCCCGAGGACCAGCGGGCGACCTTCCAGGGCTTCGTGCGACCCGACGGCCGGGTCGGCACCCGCAACTACCTCGCCGTGCTGACCTCGGTGAACTGCTCGGCGACGGCCGCGAAGATGATCGCCCGCCGGGTCGAGGCCTCCGGCGTCCTCGACGACTACCCCAACGTCGACGGCATCTGCCCGCTCACCCACACCCTCGGCTGCGGGCACAGCGGGCGCGGCAACGAGGGCTTCGAGGTGCTGCGCCGCGCCCTGCAGGGCTACGCCGGGCACCCCAACATCGCCGGGCTGCTGGTGCTGGGCCTGGGCTGCGAGGTCAACCAGGTCCGCTCGCTCACCGAAGACCTCAAGCTGCCCGACGGCACACCGGTGCACGCGATGACCATCCAGGAGTTCGGCGGCACCAAGAAGACCGTCGCCGAGGGCGTCCGCCGCATCGAGGAGATGCTGCCGCTGGCCAACGCCCACGAGCGGCAGACCGTCGGGGCCGACAAGCTGATCCTGGCGATGGAGTGCGGCGGCTCGGACGCCTACTCGGGCATCACCGCCAACCCGGCGCTGGGCGCGGCGGCGGACCTGCTGATCCGGCACGGCGGCACGGCGGTGTTCGGCGAGACCACCGAGATCTACGGCGCCGAGCACCTGCTGACCCGGCGCGCGGTCAGCCGCGAGGTCGGCGAGAAGCTGGTGGACCGGATCGGCTGGTGGGAGAAGCACGTCCAGGCCGACGGCAGCTCGATCAACAACAACCCCTCACCCGGCAACAAGGCGGGCGGGCTCACCACGATCCTGGAGAAGTCGCTGGGCGCGGCCGCCAAGGGCGGCACCACGAACCTGGTGGACGTGCTGCAGTACGCCGAGCCGATCACCGAGCGCGGGCTGATGTTCATGGACACGCCCGGCTACGACCCGGTCAACGCCACGGGCCTGATCGCCGGTGGCGCGCAGCTGCTGTGCTTCACCACCGGGCGCGGCTCGGCGTTCGGCTGCAAGCCGGCGCCGAGCATCAAGCTCGCCACGAACACCCCGCTCTACGAGCGGATGACCGACGACATGGACATCAACTGCGGGGTCATCGCCGACGGCGAGGCGACGGTGGAGCAGATGGGCGAGCAGATCTTCCAGCACATCCTGCGCGTGGCCTCCGGCGAGGAGACCAAGAGCGAGGAACTCGGCTACGGCGAAGAGGAATTCGTCCCGTGGCACCTGTCCACCGTGCTGTGACGCGCGAAGGGCGGTTCCGCCACCCCAGGTTGGCGGAACCGCCCTTCATTCCCCCTCAATCAGGCCGCTACGGGCTTGCGGACCTCCAGGTCCCAGCGGTGGCGGTGCAGCAGCACCGGTACCTGCTCGCCGCGCTGCTCGGCGGCGAAGACCGCCGCGCGAGCCCGGCGCCACCACACCCAGGTGCGCGAGGCGCCGAAGAGCACCATGGCCACCAGCGCCAGCATCGCCACCCGGTACTCCGAACCGCCGGGCATCGCCTCGAACGCGTCGAGCACCAGGCCGACCGCGAGCACGCCCAGCGCGGTGGCCGAGTGCCCGCCCGCGTTGGCCACGCCGGTGGCGGTGCCGACCTGGCTCAGCGCGTTGTAGTCGCGCACCAGGGCGAAGGCCACCGACGACACCGGACCGCCGAGGGCGAAGATCAGGAACGCCACCGCGATCACCGCCAGCGGCGGGTGTCCCTGCGGCCAGGCCAGCAGCGCCACCCACGACAGCAGGTTGATGCTCAGGTAGCCCATGACCAGCCACATCCGGCACTCCGGGCGCTTGCCGATCAGCGCGCCGACCACCGGGCCGCCCACGACCTGGCCGATGATCAGCAGGCTCAGCAGCACGCTCGCCGACGACGCCGCCACGCCCAGCCCGTCCACCAGGTACGGGAAGCCCCACAGCAGGGTCAGCGCACCGGAGACGAACATCGTGCAGAAGTGCGTCCAGAACGCCAGCCGCGTCCCGGGCACCGACCACGCGGTGCGCACCTGCGCCAGCACCGCTCCCCCGCTCTTGGGTGCCGACGCCTTCGGGGTGGTGTCCCGCACGACCGAGACCGTCACCGCCGCGTAGGCCAGCGTCAGCGCGCCGACCAGCAGGAACGTCGGCGTCCAGCCGAGCGCGCGCAGCGCCGCGGCCAGCGGGAACGTGGCCGCGACACCACCCAGCGCCCCCAGCGCGCTGGAAATGGTGGCCACCAGGGCGTAGCGGCGCGCCGAGAAGTACGACGCCACCAGCCGCAGGATGCTCACCCACATCAACGCATCGCCCAGGCCCAGCACGCCGCGTGCGGCCAGCCCCATCGCGTACGTGTCGGCCAGCGCGAACAGCGCCTGGCCGGTCCCCAGCAACAACACCGCCGCGGTGATCACCCGGCGTGCGCCGAAGCGATCCACCAGCAAGCCGGTGGGAATCTGCATGCCGGCGTAGATGCCGACCTGCAGCACCGTGAACGCGCTGAGCGCGGCCGGTCCGACGTCGAACCGGTCGAGCGCCTGCGTTCCGGCAACCCCCAGGCTGCCCCTGTGAAATACCGCGGCGAGGTAGGCGACCACCGCCGCGCTCCAGATCCACCATGCCCGACTCTCCGGTCGGTCGGCAGCCACGAATGCCCTCCCGTGTTCTCCATGTCAACAACGCCCTGCGAACGCTTACTCATCCGTTACTTCGCTTCGCGGAGCGTCAGGGTTAGCCATTCCGCGAGTGGACTGCACCACATGCTCCACAGTGGACGTTCGTGGAAGCGAGTCTTGGCCCCAGCGCGACGCTCGCTTAGCCTCGACCCGGGCACCCGCGTCGCGGCGGGCCTCGACGCATCGAAAACACCGGCGTGCCAAGGCACCAGGTGGGATGGAGTGCGATGGACGGCAACACGGCACCGATTCCGGCGATCCACCGCATGCTGCACCCGAGGTCGATCGCGGTGCTGGGCGCGTCGAACAACCCCGTCAAGCTCTCCGGTCGCGCCATCGCGCTGATGAAGCGCTTCGGCTACGCGGGCAGGCTGCTGCCGATCAACCCGGTGCGCGCGCGGGTGCAGGACCTGCCGGCGTTCCCGTCGCTGGCCGACACCGACGGCGAGATCGACCTGGCGATGATCATGCTCCCGGCGGATCAGGTCGTCGACACCGTCCGCGCGTGCGCCGCGCGCGGCATCCCGGCGGCGATCGTCGGGGCGGCCGGTTTCGCCGAGCTCGACGAGACCGGCGCCGAGCTCCAGCGGCAGCTCACCGAGGTCGTCGCCGAGACCGGCATCCGGTTGCTCGGCCCGAACTGCCTGGGCATGTTCAGCCTCAGGGACCGGGCGATGCCCACCTTCACCTCGGCGATGGACGGCGACTTCCGGTTGCGCGAGGGGTCGCTGGCGTTCGTCAGCCAGAGCGGCGCGTTCGGCACGTTCATCTTCTCCGCCGCGCAGCACGCCGGGATCGGCATCTCGCACTTCCTCAACACCGGCAACGAAGCAGACCTGTCGGTGGGCGAGGTGCTGGGCGGGCTGGTCGAGCTCAACGAGGTGCGGGTGCTCATGGCCTACCTGGAGGGCGTGCACGACGGCCGCGAGCTGATGACCGTCGCACGCCGGGCGCACGAGCTGGACAAGCCGATCCTGGCGGTCAAGGTGGGCCGCTCGGAGGCGGGCGCCCGCGCGGCCGCCTCGCACACGGCGTCGCTGGCCGGTGAGGACGCGGTCTTCGACGGCGTGGCCCGGCAGTTCGGGCTGGTGCGGCTCGACGGAATGGACGAGCTGCTCGACGCCGGGATGATCTTCTCCGACGGGCGCCGCACCCGGGGCAGGCGCCTGACAACGCTGTCGCTGTCCGGCGGCGCCGGGGTGCTGATGGCCGACTCGGCCGCCCGCCACGGCCTGCACGTGGACCCGTGGGAACCGGAGTGGCAGCAGGAGATGGCCGAGGTGCTGCCCGCGTTCGGTTCCCCGCGCAACCCGGTGGACCTGACGGCGAACCTGATCAGCGACCCGGCGATGCTGCGGCGCGCCCTGGAGATCGCGGTGCGCCACCCGGGTTCGGACATGATCGCGGTGCTGCTGGGCAACGCCGACCACGCCGCCGACGAGCTCATCAGCGCCATCGAGCAGGCCTACCGGGGGACCGACCGGCCGCTGGTCGTGGTGTGGACGGGCGGCAGCGGTCGTCCGCGGGAGTGGTTGCGGGAGCTGGGAATCCCGTGCTTCACCGACCCGGGTCGCGCGGCCGCGGCGCTCGGCGCGCTGGCCGACTACAGCCTGCGGCCGGGCCCGCCGACCCCGCAGCGCCCGCACGACGTCGACGAGCGCGCGGTGCGCGCGATCCTGTGTGAGGCCCGCGATCGCGGTCGCACGCAGCTCGACGAGCACGAGTCCAGCAGGCTCATCGCCGCCTACGGGGTGCCGTGCGCGGGCGCGTTCCCCGCCGGGGACCCGGAGAGCGCGCTCACCGCCGCCCGCGAGCTGGGCACCCCGGTGGCGGTGAAGCTGCTCTCGCGCGACGTCGGCCACAAGTCCGATGTCGGCGGCGTGCGCCTGAACCTCACCACCGAGGGCGAGATCCGCGCCGCGGCCGAGGACCTGCTGCACCTCGCCCCGGACGCGCGGCTGCTCGTGCAGCGGATGTCCACCGGCACCGAGCTGATCGTCGGCATCAAGCGCGACCCGGCGTTCGGCCCGGTCGTCGTGGTCGGTCTCGGCGGTGTCCTGGTCGAGGTCCTCGCCGACAGCCGGGTCGGTCCCGCGCCCCTGGATCCCGCCTCAGCGAAACGACTCCTGCTGTCGCTGCGCGGCAAGGCCGTCCTCGGCGGGGTCCGGGGGCAACCGCCCCGCGACCTCGACGCGGCGGCCGACGCCATCGCCCGCCTCTCCTGGCTCGCCCACGACTTGTCCGAGGACCTCGCGGAACTCGACGTGAACCCGCTCCTGCTCGACGAGAGCGGAGCCGTCGCGGTCGACTGCCTGGCGGTGCTCAGCTGAGGCGGAGTCCGTTGATGATGGTGGTGATGAGCCGCTGGGCTCGGGTGTCCCACTCGGCTTCGGGGATCTTGGCGAGGCCGCCGAGGAGCAGGATGACGTCGGCCGCGTCGACGTCCTCTCGGATCTCGCCGGCCTGGACACCTCGGTCCAGCAAGGCTTGGAGGGCTTGGTCGGGGCGTTGGTGCTGGCCGGAGTGCAGTTCGCGCCAGGCCGAGGCCTCGATCGCCGCCATGACTCCCCGCTTGACCCGGGTGTAGTCCACCAGGCGCTCCAGCCAGAGGGTGAACGCCTGCAGCGGCGGGTGCTCGGCAAGCAGCGGGGTCGCGGCGTCCACGAGGTGGGTGAGCTCGTGGCGGTAGACCTCGCCCAGCAGGTCCTCGCGAGTCGGGAAGTGCCGGTAGAGCGTGCCCTGCCCGACCCCGGCCGCCTTCGCGACCCGGTGCAGCTTCAACTCCTCCGGCGCACCGTTGGCCCTGCTCAGCTCGGTGCGCGCCGCCTCAACGATCCGGTCGCGGTTGGCGACCGCATCTGATCGGAGTTCACGCTCCGCCACGGGATTCACCTCTGCTTCTCACACAAGCGGACAACTGTCCGGTACTGTGGTGGTTAAACGGACAGTTGTCAGGTTAGAGGGAGAGCAGCGCCATGAGCGGAGTGGACGGCAAGATCGTCGCCATCACCGGGGCCAGCAGCGGCATCGGCGAGGCCGCGGCACGGGAACTCGCCCGCCGAGGCGCCGCGGTCGTGCTCGGCGCGCGGCGCACCGACCGGCTGGACGCGCTCGCCGAGAGCATCCGCGCCGACGGCGGCCGGGCCGAGGCCCTGGACGTCGACGTCACGCGGCGCGATGACCTCGACCGGCTCGTGGCGCGGTCGGTCGAGCGATTCGGACGGCTCGACGTCCTGGTCGCCAACGCCGGGATCGCGCGCATCGCCCCCGTCGGCGATCTCGACGTCGACGACTGGGACGCCATGATCGACGTCAACCTGCGCGGCGTCCTGCACGGCATCGCCGCCGCGCTGCCGGTGTTCCGGGAGCAGGGCCGAGGCCACCTCGTCACCACCGTGTCGACCTCGGGACTGAAGATCGTGCCGGGTCAAGCCGTGTACGCGGGCACCAAGAACGCCGTGCGCACGGCATTGGAGGCGCTGCGCCAGGAATCCACCGACGGCGTCCTGCGCACGACGTCGATCTCGCCCGGTTTCGTGCGCACCGAACTCGTCGACCACGTCACCGACCCCGAGCAGCGCGCGCAGGTCCAGCGGACCATGTCCGAACTCGGCATCGCCCCGGAGGCCGTGGCGCGCGCCATCGCCTTCGCCATCGAGCAACCCGACGACGTCGAGATCGGCGACCTGACCATCCGCCCCACGACGCAGGGCTAGTCGCGCGGGGGTTCGTCGAGTTCTTCGAGGATCTTGTTGGTGTGACTGCCGATTCCCGGGATCGGGTCCATGCGGGGTTCTCGGCCCGCGACCGTGATCGGCGGGAGCAGGGCGCGCAGCGGGCCCGCCGGGGAGTCGACCTCGCGCCAGCGGTCGCGCGCGGCCAGCTGCGGGTGGTCGGCGAACTCGGCCATGCTGCGCATCCGGGCGTTGGCGATGCCCACCTCCTCCAGGCGCGTCTCGATCTCCTCGCCGGTCATCGAGGCGAACACCGACTCGATGGCTTCCTGCAGCTCGGCGCCGTTGTCGACGCGCTTGGGGTTGGCGTCGAAGCGCGGGTCCGCCGCCAGCTCCGGGCGTTGCAGGACGTCCTCGCAGAAGCGCACCCACTCCCGCTCGTTCTGCACGCCCAGGAACACCTGCGTCCCGTCGCCCGCCGCGAACGGGCCGTACGGGGCGATGGCGGCGTGCCGGGCGCCCGAGCGGCGCGGGGCCCGGCCGCCGTAGGTGGCGTAGTAGTACGGGAAACCCATCCACTCGGCGAGCGCGTCGAACAGCGACACCTCGAAAGCGCTGCCCAGCCCGGTGCGTTCGCGCTCGTAGAGCGCGCTGAGCACACCACTGAAGGCGTACATGCCGCCGGCGATGTCGGCGGTGGAGATGCCGGTCTTGGCGGGCTCCTCGCCACCGGTGATCGACACCAACCCTGTCTCGCACTGCACCAGCAGGTCGTAGGCCTTCTTCTTCTCGTACGGACCCGAGCTGCCGTAGCCGGACAGGTCGCAGACGATCAGCCGCGGGTCGCGCTCCCGCAGCCGCTCGGCGCCCAGACCCAGCCGGGCGGCGGCGCCCGGGGCGAGGTTCTGCACGAACACGTCGGCCTTGGCCAGCAGCTTGTCCATCACCCGCTGGTCGCCGGGGTCCTTGAGGTCGAGCGCGATGCTCTCCTTGCTGCGGTTGATCCACACGAAGTGGCTGGACAACCCGTTGACGGCGGTGTCGTAGCCGCGCGCGAAGTCACCCGACGGCCGCTCCACCTTGATCACCCTGGCGCCGAGATCGGCGAGCTGCCGGGTCGCGAACGGGGCCGCGACGGCCTGCTCCAGCGACACCACGGTCACGCCTTCCAACGGCAGCATCCGCCCACCCCGTTCTCGCCCGGCCTCCGCCGCAGCGTCGCCGCTCGGTCAGCGCGTGTCAACGCGGCGTTACGTCTTTTGACCGTTCGAATTCTCTATTGACCGGTCAATTGAGCCGGAGCTAGATTCCGTCCATGACGACCCCGGCGTACCTGCGCATCCGCACCGAACTGGAGCAGCGGATCCGCTCGGGTGCGCTGCTGCCCGGCAGCAAGCTGCCCACCGAGGCGGAGCTGCGCGAGCAGTACTCGGTCAGCCGCGCCACCGCGCAGCGAGTGCTGTCCGAGCTGGCCCAGGCCGGGCTGGTGGAACGGCACCGGCGGCGCGGAACGTTCGTCGCCGAGGGCGCGCGGCAGGAGAACCTGCTGCGCATGGTCAACCCCGTGCTGCAGGGCCCGGAGATCCCCGGGCGGCACGCGGTGGACTCCGCTGCGGTCATCCCGGCGCGCGACGCCGACGTCGAGATGCCCGGGGTGGACGACGACGCGCCGGTGACGCAGCTGCGCCGGCTCAAGTTCGACGTCGACGACAACCCCATCGCCGTCGAACTCTCCGCGGTCCCGTTCTCGCTGGCACCACGACTGCTCGACGAGGACCTGGACCACCTGACCGTGCACGACTACTTCTCCCGCAACGGAATTCCCGCGGCCAAGTCCCGCGTCTACATCGACCCGGTGGTGCTCGACGACGACACCGCGTCCCGGCTGCGACTCCCCGCCGGGCAGGCCGTGATCCGGCTGCGCCGCCTCACCTGGCTCACCGACGGCTCCCTCGCCGAAGCCATGTGGCACATCATCCGACCCGACCTCGTCGAGTTCTTCATCGAGCACAGCGTCCTGTCCACGCAGGACTGACTTCCCTCCCCCGCAACCGGTTCCGCCGAGGAACCGCCAGTTCAGCCTGCCCGGAAAACCCCTGGAGGAGCGTTTCATGACTCGCGTCGCGGTGATCGGAACCGGTGTCATCGGTGCCATGACGACGTGGCGGCTCGCGCTGCGCGGCGCCGAGGTGCTGGCCTTCGACGCCTACGGCCCCGGGCACGACCGGGGCGCCTCGGCCGGTGAATCCCGGATCTTCCGCACCGCCTACAAGGAAGGCGCGGCCTACGTGCCGCTGCTGCAGCGCGCCGAAGCGCTGTGGCGCGACCTGGAACGCGACGCCGGGGCGGACCTGCTCACGCTGTGCGGCGGGCTGACGATCGGCGCGCCGGACAACCCCGACGTCGCGGCCGTGCGCCGCTGCGCCGAGGAGGCCGGGCTCGACCACGAGGTCCTCGACACCGCGCAGGCCCGGAAGCGGTTCCCGCAGCACCGGATCGACGACGGCGAGATCATGGTGCTCGACCCGGCCGCGGGCGTGCTCCGCCCCGAGCCCTCGGTGCAGGCGGCGCTGCGCTCGGCCGAGGAGGCAGGCGCCCGCGTGCTGCCCTACCACCCGGTCACCGACGCCGTGGAAACCGCGGACGGGTGGCGGATCACCAGCAACGGCACCGCTTTCGACGTCGATCACGTGATCTTCGCGCCCGGCCCGTGGGCGCGTCAGCTCGCTCCGCTGCGCTCGCTGCCGGTGGAGGCCCGGTTGATCACGGCCTACTGGTTCGCCGCGCGCGACGTCGCCGCGCACACCCCGGATGCGCTGCCGATCGCCATCCGCAGGCACCCCGAGGCCGGGTTCTCCTGCTTCCCCGCGCTCGACGGCGCCGCGATCAAGATCGTGCCGCACCACCTCGGCTGGCCCGATCTGAACGGGCCCGACGCGCTCCCGCGCAGCTCCGCGCCCGAGCACGCCCGGGCGGCCTCGGCCGCCGCCGCGCGGCTGCTGCCCGGCGTGACGCCGCACCCGATCCGGGTCGGCACCTTCGCCGAGGGCTTCACCCCCGACGAGCACGCGCTGCTCGGCCCGCTGCCCGGCCACCGCCGGGCCACCGTGATGACCGGCTTCTCCGGTCACGGCTTCAAGCTCGCCCCCGCCTTCGGCGAGATCGGCGCCGACCTCGCGCTCGACGGCGGGACCGCGCACGACGTCGCCGCGCTCTCCCCCACCCGTTTCCCGCTGTGAACCCCCTCGTCGTGAGCCCGCTGGAGGCCCCATGCTCACCGGTTCCACCGGCCAGATCGCCGGAATCATCATCGCAAGCCTGCTGGTCGTCGGTTTCGGCATCGGCATGTCCGTCTACTTCGGACGCAAGGCGAAGAACTCCGAGGACTGGTTGTCCGCAGGGGAATCGCTCCCGCTGATCGTCGTCATCATCACCCAGTTCGCCACCGCCACCGGTGGCGGCGTGCTCATCGCGCACGTCGGCATCGGCTACCGGTCCGGCTGGTCGGTGTTCCTCTACGAGGGATGCGTGCTGGTCGGGTTCCTGGTGCTGACGTGGATCGCGAAGTGGCTGCGCGAGCAGCGCTTCACCACGGTTCCCGACATCATCACCCGGCTCTTCGGCCGCAACCGGGTCGCCATCGCGATCGCCGCGCTGGCCGCGCTGGTGGTCCCCTTCGGCTGGCTGGCCACCCAGTTCGTCGCCTTCGCGCAGCTCTTCGGGCAGCTCACCGGGGTGTCGCCGACCGCGCTGATCCTGGTGATCATGGTCGCGTCGCTGCTGTTCGTGCTGCCCGGCGGACTGACCTCCGTCGCCTGGACGGACTTCGTGTTCGGCCTGTTCATGATCGTCATGTCGCTGGGCGTGGCCGCCTACGCCGTCCACCTCGCGGGCGGCTGGGGCCAGATCACCGCGAGCGTCCCGCGACAGCTGTGGGGCTGGGAGGGCCTCACCGCCGCGGGCTGGGACCAGATCTGGCTGTGGGTCGCGGCGATCCTGCCGGGCACCCTGACCAACCAGCTCTACTACCAGCGCGTCTTCGCCACCAAGAAGGTCGCCGACGCCCGCCGCGGACTGGGGCTGTCCGGGCTGACGATGCTCATCGGCGGCCTCTACGCCGGGTGCATCGGGCTGTCGGTGCACGCGATGAACCCGCGCCTGGAGAACGAGGAGGAGGCCGCCGGGTGGCTGCTCACCCAGCTGCCGACCTGGCTGGTGATCGTCTTCGGCGCGTTCCTGGTGTCCACGATCGTCTCCACCACCGGAGCCGCGCTGCAGTCGGTGGTGGCCAACCTGACCCGCGACGTCTACCAGAACATCGCGGGCAAGCAGGCCGGTGAGCGCAAGACCGTGGCGCTGTCGCGGATGATCACCGTCGGGGTGTCGGTGCTGGCGGCCGTGCTGGCGATCCTGTTCCCGAAGGCCCTGACCTGGCTGGTCGCGACCTACGCCTACTCGGCGGCGGCGCTGGCCGCGCCGATCTTCCTCGGTTACCTGCTCCACCGGCGGCGCCGGCTGACCCCGACTGCCGCCATCGCCGGCATGGTCGCGGGCATCCTCGGGTGCGCGGTCGCGCAGCTGGCCGACACCACCGTGCCCTACGCCGTCTACGGCATCGCGGTCTCGGCCGCCGCCGTGCTGGCCACCGCTCTGCTCACCCCCGCCCGTCCCGCCGTCGAGAACGAAATGGTTGACGCATGAAGATCGCAGTGATCGGACTCGGCGTCCTGGGTGCGGCCACCGCCCGCTCCCTGGCGCTGGCCGGTGCCGAGGTGACCGTGTTCGAACGCACCGCGCCGCTGGCCGGGACCTCGAACACCTCGTTCGCCTGGGTGAACTCGCACAACAAGAACCCGCGCCCGTAC
Source organism: Saccharopolyspora flava (assembly GCF_900116135.1). Lineage (GTDB taxonomy): Bacteria > Actinomycetota > Actinomycetes > Mycobacteriales > Pseudonocardiaceae > Saccharopolyspora > Saccharopolyspora flava. The sequence continues at coordinate 60,448 of NZ_FOZX01000009.1, read as the reverse complement.
CACGATCTCAACGTGGCGGGCATGGCCGAGCACACCGCCCTGGCCGCCGACCCGGGGCGCTGCGCCCCTTGGCTGACGCTGGGCGGCAACCTCGAGTGGGCCGGCGATCCGGAGGGCACCGAGCGGCTGGCCGCGTCGGTGCGCGAGCTGGAGAACCGCGAGTACCCGGTGGAGTGGATCGGCCCGTCGCGGGCCCGGGAACTGGTGCCGGACCTGCGGGTTCCCGAGGGCGTCCAGGACATCGCGCACTACCCCACCGAGGGCCACCTGATCCCCGCGCTGCTGCTCGCGCGGCTGTGGGGCGAGGCCCGCGAGCGGGGAGCCGAGCTGCGCTGCCCGGCCGAGGTCGTCTCGGTGTCCGAGACCGCCGACGGCGTGCGGATCGCCCTGGCCGACGGCGAGACCGCCTCGGCCGACGCGGTGGTGTTCGCCGCCGGGCGGTGGACCGAGGCGCTCACCGAGACCACGGGGCACCGGGTGGCGATGGCCGACCCGGACGCCGCGGGGTCGGCGACCGTCGGCCTGCTGGGCTACACGACACCGCTGCCGACCCGGTTGGACGCGGTGCTGACCACGCCGTCGCTGAACGTGCGCCCCGACGGCGGCGGCCGGTTGGTGGTGCAGGGGCTGGACCTGGACGCCGACGCGGACCCGGCGAATCCGCCCGCTGCGGACGGGTTCCACGCGCGGGAGCTGTGCCGGAGGCTCGACGGGCTGCTGGCGGGGACCTCCGGTGCCGCGCTGGAGTCGATCCGGGTCGGGCAGCGATCGATGCCCGGCGACGGGCTGACCGTCGCCGGTTTCCTCGGCGGCGGCGAGCGGATCTACGTGCTGGCCACGCACAGCGGGGTCACGCTCGGTCCGCTGCTGGGGCGGCTGGCCGCCGGTGAACTGGTCCGAGGTGACACGGCTTCGGAACTCTCGGCTTTCCGGCCGGACCGGCTGGTGGGCCGAGAGTCGTTGCCGCCCTTGGAAAAAGCCCGGTTCGCGGGACAGCAGTGACGCAGCGATGGTGAAACTCTTTCACTGCCAACCGGTTTCGGAGCGTCACCGCACGGATCACCCCATCCAGCGATCGCCATTCGCTCGCATTTTCGAATCTGCGGCCGCACAATGGGCACATGAGTTCGATGACGCTGACGCCGCTCCCGACACCGCTCCCGACACCGACACCGCCCGCCGCGGACGATTCCCCGCGACCCGGCAGGACGACACGACATTCCGACCACCGGCAGGAGATCCGGGATCTGATCCCCAGACCTCGGGGACGCGAACCCAGATCCGGCCCGAGCAGATGAGCCGCCCGGGGCCGGTCGCCGCAGCGACCGGTCCCCCCGGCACGCCCCTGCGGAGCACGACTGCTGCTTGACAACTCAAGAGTGGGAAAACAGCTCAGCCGAGGTGGCGGCGCAGGAAGTCCAGCGTCCGCGTCCAGGCCAACCGGGCCGAATCCTCGTGGTACGAGGAGGGGTTCCGGTCGTTGAAGAACGCGTGCCCGGCCCCGTAGACGTGGATCTGGGGGTGGACGTCGGTCTGCTTCTTGATCTGGTCCGCCACCTCGCCGACGGCGTCCACCGTGACGCCGCGGTCGTACTCGCCGAAGTGGCCGAGCATCGGCGCCGTCATCGCCGAGAAGTCCGTCTCCACCGGCGGAATCCCGTAGAACGGCACGACGGCGCCGATGCGGTCACCTTGCTGAGCGGCCAGGACCAGGGCGAACTTCCCGCCCATGCAGAAGCCGACGGCGCCGACCGACGAACCGGTCACCATGTCGTGGCCGAGCAGGTGGTCGACCGCACCGGCCAGATCGCGCGCGGCCTGCTCGACCGGGAGCTCCTGCATCATGCGGGCGGCTTCCTGGGGGTCGTGCGTGGTGCGGCCGCCGTAGAGGTCGGGGGCCAGCGCCACGAACCCCTCGGCGGCGAAGCGGTTCACGACGTCGGCGACGTGGTCGGTCAGCCCCCACCACTCCTGGATCACCACCAGACCGGGGCCGGGCCGCTCCGGGGTCGCCAGGTACCCGTGGGCGGTCCGGCCGTTGCTGGCGAAGCTGACGTTCTGGTGCGGGTTCGTCACGCGCGTGCTCCTTCGTCCCGGGTGACCGTTCGACGGGGCCGTTCGAGCCCGCACCATGATCCCGCCGCGAACCGCTGATCGCAGCCCTCAGCCGAGGGGCATGTGGAAGATCTCCCAGTGGTGTCCGTCCGGGTCGTCGAAGTTGGAGCCGTACATCGGGCCCTCCTCCATCACCTCACCGATGCGCGGTGATCCGGCGGCGCGGGCCTTGGCGACCATCTCGTCGACCTGCTCGCGCGAGTCGGCCGACAGGGCGGTGATGACCTCGGTGGTCCTGGTCGCGTCGGCGACGTCCTTGGTGGTGAAGGACTTGAAGAACGGTTCGACCAGCAGCATGGCGTAGGCGTCCTCGCTGATCACCATGCAGGTGGCGTTCTCGTCGGTGAAGTTCTCGTCGAAGGTGAACCCCAGCGCGGTGAAGAACCGCACCGACCGGTCCAGGTCCTTCACGGGCAGGTTGACGAAGGTCTTCATGGTCATGACCGATCACTCCAATTCGGGAGAGCTTTCCGCGGCACCGACCGAGCCGGGCTCGGCCGATCGGGTCAGGCCTTGGCGAGGGCCCGGACGGTGTCGCGCCGGGCCCAGGCGATGAGCACGAACACCAGGCAGAGGACCAGCGGCGCCAAGGCCACCTCCGGGGCGCCGAGCGGGAAGATCTGCGCCAGCACCGCACCGACCATGACCAGGGCGAGGCCGATCGCCGCGAGCCCGCACAGCCTCGGGATCAACAGCCCGATGGCGCCGAGGAGTTCGACGGCGCCGGTGAAGTAGCGGAACCACTGGCCGAAGCCGATCAGGTCGAACATCTGGATCGCGACCGGGTCGCCGAGCAGCTTCGGCACCGAGGCGAACACGAAGAACGCCGCCAGCAGCACCTGCAGCACCCAGAGCCCGATGCCGACCGCCCGCCGGGGCGAGGTCGCGGCTCCGCTCGCACTCGTAGTCATCCGATGCACCCTTCCCAAGCGCCGTCGAGGTTCGAACGCAGGTATCGACTCCTCGGGCGCCGGAAACTCATCGGTCGCCCGACGGCGTGAGCGGATCGGGACGCCTCGGGGGTGATGAGGGGGTGCGGCCGGTCAGTCCACCAGCTGGTCGAGGACCGCGGTGAACACGTCGCGGTCGACGGTGACCGGGTCCTGGGCGAGCCAGTGCCCGATGTCCTTGACGAACTGCGCCGGGGTCATCGGCACCACCTGGTCGCCGTGCTGTTCGACGGTGGTGATGTCACCGGCCCTGCTGGGGTAGATCAGCACGGCGCCGCGCACCTCGACCTCGGGCAGCAGGTCCTCGAAGGTCGCCACGCCCTCGTTCAGGCGGGTCACGCCGCCGCGGAACGGGTGCCCGTTGCGCCACAGCTCGCCGTTCTCATCGGTCGTGTAGTGCCCGGGCAGCCAGCTCTTGGACTCCAGCAGCACCAGCCGGCGCCCGCACAACACGGCGTGGTGGACGTCCTCGTAGTCCGAGTCCGGCGAGGCCAGGCCGTGGAACACCCGCACGCCGGGCAACCGGATGAGGTACTTGGCGCACAGCTCGGCGGTGAGCAGCTGGGCGCGCTCGTGCTGGATGTCGGGCAGCCCGAAGATGCGCTGGTCGCCGAACTCGGCGGTGAACATCCGGTGCTCGCGGTGGGCGCAGATGTGCTTGCGCAGCAGGACGACGATCACGACCCCGGAGGCGATGAGCAGCCCCAGCCAGGTCGCCCTGAGCGCCGCGTTGAGCTCCACGGCCATCCCCGCCAGCAGCAGCAACGACCAGGCGCCGACCAGCGCCAGCGTCGGCCACCGGTCCGGCCCCAGCACCGGCAGGTACTGCACCCGCGCCTGCGGGTCGACGACGTCCCACCAGGCCAGGTCGTCGAGCCGCACCCGGGGCATCCGGGGCACGTAGTCGGGATCCTCGCCGAGGTCGCTGCCGGGGCGCCGGCTGCCGCCCGGCCGCCGGGAACGCTGGGCCGCCGCCTTGGCCTCGGCCTTCCGGCGCCGGGAGCTGTCGTAGGACGCGCGGCGCGCCGGGTCGGTGAGGGTCTCGTAGGCCTCCTGCAGGAGCAGGAACGCGTTGTCGTTCCCGCCCACGTCGGGATGCATGGTGCGGGCGAGCGTCCGGTACGCCGATTTGATCTCGACCGGTGTGGCGTCGCTCCCCACGCCGAGGAGTTCGTAGTAGTCGACCCCGCGCACTACCCTCCCCGCCTCCCGGACCGCGCGGCAACAACGAGCTGCAATGACAAGCCCGGTCATGATAGGACGCGCAGCGAGATCAAGATCAACCGACTGGCCGGATTTCACCCCAGCGCCACCCGTCCGAACGGGCTCGGACACGAAAAACCCGCTGACCTGCCTGGCCAGCGGGCTCTTCCACGCGGATGACCGAGACGGCGTTGGCCGTCCCTCCCTTTTGGCCATCCGGGAGCCGGGCGCGGTCCTGGATGGCGCCTGGGACCGGCTCGGCCTGCTGTGCGGTGCACGACCGCGTAAGTCCTGGTGGGATGCCCGGTGGAACGGGGTCCGCCCGGCATCGCCGTCCACCATAGCCGATCGTGGCGGCGTTGTGGGGCACATCTGGCCCCGCTTCGGTGAGCGGTTCCGCGCGCACCGGCGCTCGGGCCGCCCGGAGGCGACGATCGGCCTCGGGGCGTTCTTGACGCGATCTGATCCGGCGTGCATAGGATCGCCGGTCGAACCGCTGGGGGGAGGCTTTCGAATGGTCGCGGATCCGCTCGCCCCGGGCGTCTGGGGAGTGGTCGCCACCCCGTTCACCGAGTCCACACTGGACGTCGACGTGGCCTCGCTGGCCAAGCTGGTCGCGCACTACCACCGCATCGGCGTCACCGGGCTGACCGTGCTGGGCGTGTTCGGCGAGGCGGTGCGGCTGTCATCCGCCGAGAAGCGCGCGGTCCTCGAGGTCGTCGTGGACACCGTGGACCTGCCGGTCGTGGTGGGCGCCTCCAGCACCTCGCTGGCACCGGTCATCGAGGAGGTCGAGCTGGCCACCGACGTGGTCGGCGACCGGCTGGCCGGTGCGATGGTGCAGGTCAACACCGCTGACCCCGATCTGCTGGCGAGCCACCTCGGCGCGGTGCACGACGCGACCGGCGCCGGTCTGGTGGTCCAGGACTACCCGCTCATCACCGGCACCGCGATCAGCGCGCTGAACCTGGCCGAGGCCGTCGAGCAGGTCGAGTCGGTGGTGGCGATCAAGGCCGAGGCACCGCCCACTCCCCCGGCGATCGCGACGCTGACCGCGCGCACCGGGGTCCCGGTGTTCGGCGGGCTCGGCGGTGTCGGCCTGCTGGACGAGCTGGCCGCCGGCGCTGCGGGTGCGATGACCGGCTTCTCGTTCCCCGAGGGGCTGCAAGCCTGCGTGGACGCGTGGTGGCGCGGCGGCTACCAAGCCGCCCTGGAGGCCTACCTGCGGTACCTGCCGCTGGTGAACTTCGAAGCGCAGGCCCGCATCGGCCTGGCCATCCGCAAGGAGGCCCTGCGGCGCCGGGGCCTGATCAGCGACTCCGGGGTTCGGGCGCCCGCACCGGGCATGCCCGAAACCCTGGACAAGCAACTGGACCGGCACGTGGCGGCCGTGGAGAACATGAACGACCGGGAGAGCTGAATGGATCTGGGAATCGCCGGGCGCACCGCCCTGGTGTGCGCCTCGACGGGCGGTCTGGGTGAGGCGACGGCGCGGGCGCTGGCCGCTGAGGGAGCCCGCGTGGTGGTCTCCGGCCGTCGCGGTGAGCGAGCGCGTGCCATCGCCGCCGAGCTGCCGGAGGCGGTCGGCGTGGAGGTGGACCTGACCGCGCCCGGCGGTGCCGAGCACCTGCTGTCGGCGGCGCAGGACGCGCTGGGGCCGATCGACGTGCTGGTGCTCAACGGTCCGGGTCCGCGTCCGGCCACGGCCTCCGAGGTCGATCCGGAGTCGACGGCGGAGGCGGTGCAGAACCTGCTGCTGGTGCACCAGAAGCTGGTCGGCGGGGTGCTTCCGGGGATGCGCGAGCGCCGGTGGGGCCGGATCCTGGCGATCGCCTCCAGCGGTGTCGAAGCGCCGATTCCGAACCTCGCGCTGTCGAACATCGGTCGCAGCGCCCTGGCGGCCTACCTCAAGAGCCTGTCGATCGACGTGGCCGACGAGGGCGTCACCGCGAACCTGCTGCTGCCCGGCCGGATCGCCACCGACAGGCTGTCGGCGCTGGACAGCGCCGCGGCGGAGCGGGAGCGGCTGCCGATCGAGGAGGTCCGGGCCCGGGGCGAATCGGCGATCCCCGCCAAGCGCTACGGGCAACCGGCCGAGTTCGGGGCCACCGCGGCCTTCCTGTGCAGCGCGCACGCCTCCTACATCACCGGCACCGCGATCCGCTGCGACGGCGGCCTGGTCCCCACGCTCTGATCCCCGGGTCCTCTGGACCCGGAGCCGGGAACGCGGGTGCGGCGTGCCGCGCGGAACGACGGGATTTCTCCGCGCGGCACGCCTCGTTCCGCCACCGGGAGTGTCAGCCGGTGACGGAGTCCAGGGTCGGCAGGTACGCGTTGGCGTGCCCGTCGACGTTGGGGTGGAACGACTCCTGGATCGGGTTGCTGGGCCCGTTGATCCACTCCTCGGAGGAGCACACGCCGTGGCCGGAGAAGGCCTCGCGCGGGTCCGCGAAGGAGAACCCGGCGGCCGAGGCGCGGTCGGAGATCACCGAGGCGAGCTCGTCGGCGCCCTCGTTGATCCGCTGCCGCTTGTTCTCGGTGTAGAACGGGATTCCGCAGTCGCCCATCTCGTTGAGGCGCGGGTAGCCGACCACCACGACCTTCGCGTTGGGCGCGGCCTCGCGGATGTTGGCGTAGGTCGTGTCGAGCTTGGCGGGCAGCTCGTCCTGGGCCTTGGCGGTCGCCTCGCTGACAGCGCCGTCGCAGGCCTCGTCGGTGCCGGCCACGCACCGGGTGACGACGTCGACGAAGCCGATGTCGTTGCCACCGATGGAGATGGTGACCAGGGTCGTGTCGGCGCTGAGCGCACCGAGCTGGTCGGCGTTGACGTCGTCGGTCACCGCACCGGAGCAGGCGGCGAACTCGAAGGACGCGGCACCGTGCTCGTCGGCCCATAACTGCGGGTAGGCCTTGGGGCTTCGCAGGCAGTCCCCGCTGTCCTCGAAGTAGTCCCGGGTTCCGGTTCCCGAGGCGTAGGAATCGCCCAGGGCGACGTAGTTCTCAGCGGCGGAGGTCGTGGATCCGGAGTTCTTGGCGGAGAGCGAACCCGCCGCGAGGGAATCCGCGGCGAAGGCCGGGGCGGCCATGCTCGAGGCGACCGTGCACGCGGTCACCGCACCGATGAGGTACCTTGCGTGGCGCATGTTTTCCTCCGTTCGGAGCGCGAAAAGCCCCTTCATTCAAGGAACTCCGCGCCGGATTCAGGAGGAATTGGCGAATACCCGCCAGTAACCCCCATTCCCGGCACGCCGAACGAAGACGTGGTATCCGCCAACGGAACAATTCCGGGAATCGATTTCCCCGGATTTCCCACAGTCCGGCGCGCGCACGAGGCCGAGAGGAGCCCTGAACGGGTTCACAAGACGCACGTACGTTTTGTTCGAATTCGCACGATTGCAGCAGGCGTCGAGCGCCCTGACGTGGCATAGTTCTATGCCTCCCGGCACCCCATCCCCATGTTCTGAGGAGGGCGTATGACACTCCGGGTTCCCGATCACCGCACCGCTTCGGCAGTGCTGTCGCGCGTCACCGCCGCGGTACCGGAGGCCATCGGCGACGGCGTGCCCCACAACCTCATCGACGGCGACTGGCGGGCCGTCGGCACCCCCGCGCCGCAGGTGACCCCGGTGGACGGAACGATCTTCTCCCAGCTGCCCAAGATCGACGCCGACACCGCCCAGCACGCCGTGCGCGCCGCGTCCCGCGCGCACGTGTCGTGGGCCCGGACCACCTACGACGAGCGGCGCGAAGCCGTGCTCGCCGCCGTGGAGGCGATGGCCGGGGTCCGCGACGACCTGGCGCTGCTGCTCGCCTGGGAGATCGGCAAGCCGTGGAAGCTCGCCTGCGCCGACGTCGACCGCTGCCTCGACGGCGTCCGCTGGTACGCCGAGAACACCGAGCAGATGCTCAACCAGGACGTGGAGGGCGCCCCGTTCAAGCGCCAGCCGCTGCCGGGCCCGGTCAGCAACATCGCCAGCTGGAACTACCCGATGAGCGTGCTGGTGCACGCCGAGCTGGTGCAGCTGCTCGCCGGCAACGCGGTCATCGCCAAGACCCCCACGCAGGGCGGAGCGGTCACGCTGACCGTCGCCCACGCGCTGATGGCGCGCGCCGGGCTTCCGGCCACGCTGCTCTCCGGCGACGGCTCGTCGCTGTCCGATCCGCTGGTGCGCTCCCCCGAGGTCGGTGCGCTCGCCTTCGTCGGGGGCCGGTCCAACGGCGGCAAGATCGCCGCGCAGCTGGTCGACACCGGCAAGCGGCACATGCTGGAGCAGGAGGGCCTCAACACCTGGGGCCTGTGGGAGTTCTCCGACTGGGACGGGCTGAGCGCACACCTGCGCAAGGGCTTCGAGTACGCCAAGCAGCGCTGCACCGCCTACCCGCGGTTCGTGGTGCAGCGCAAGCTGATGGACAAGTTCCTGGCAACGTACCTGCCGGTGGTCCAGTCGGTGCGCTTCGGCCACCCGCTGGCCGGCGAGAACGACGAGCCGCCCGCGCTCGACTTCGGCCCGCTGATCTCGGCGGCGAAGGCCACCGAGCTGGAGGGCCGGGTCGCCGAGGCGCTGCGGCACGGCGCGGTCCCGCTGCACCACGGCGACCGCGCGCACGGCCACTACCTGGAAGGCCAGGACGTCTCGGCGTACGCGGCCCCGGTGACGCTGCTGGCCCCGCCCGGGGCGAGCCGGTTGATGCACGAGGAGCCGTTCGGGCCGGTGGACACGATCGTCGTCGTCGACACCGAGGCCGAGCTCCTCGCGCAGATGAACGCCTCCAACGGCGCCTTGGTGGCCACCCTCTCCTGCGACGACGAGGCGTTCGCCGCGGAGCTCTCCGAGCACGTGCAGGCGTTCAAGGTGGGCATCAACAAGCCGCGTTCCCGCGGTGACCGGGACGAGCCGTTCGGCGGGCGGGGCGCGTCGTGGAAGGGCGCGTTCGTCGGCGGCCGGCACCTGGTGCACGCGGTGACCCAGGGGCCTCCGGGTGAGCAGCTCTACGGCAACTTCCCGGGCCACCACCGCTATCCGCAGACCTGATCGCGGCGCGAGCGAACGGGGAATCCCGCCACGGCGGGGTTCCCCGTTCGTATCACCGGAGTTCACCGCCGGTTCGGGATGATTCGCGCAGCGAGCGCGCAGCGGTGCGAGAACGGCCAATCGGGGCGAATGCGCCTTTGCGTCCGATTGCCCGACAAAGGCCCCGGTGAGCCTTGTCGGAATGCCGGGAGCGGCCTAATCTCCTGCCGCCGGAAGCGGTTTTCGCTGGTCGTCACTCCGAAGGGCGGGATCGTGCGCGAGGGGATGCGCGTGGCTGCGTGCGCGGCCGTGGCGGGAACCCTCGCGTCGTGCCAGGCACTTCCCGATCCCGCGCCGGTTCCCGCGGTCGCGGTGTCGAGGACGCACTGCGGTGAGGGCTGGACCGCGCCGCACCCCGGCGCCCAGGTCTTCCACCTGCGCAACACCGGGAACCTGGCGGCCACCGCGCGGCTGGTCGATCCGCGGACCGGTGTCGTGTTCGGCGAGGTCGATCAGCTGGGGCCGGGCGCCGAGCGCGACCTCTCGGTGGTGCTGGGCGGTGGCCGGTACGCCTTCCGCTGCCTGCCCGAGGCGCACGACCCGGTCACGGGACCGACCGTGCAGGTGGCCGGCCCGGTCGTGCGGATGCCCTCGGCCTTGCCCGTCTCGGAGAACGACCTGCTGGAGCCGCTGCGCCGCTACCGCGAGTACGTGCGCGGCGGACTGGACGGGCTGGTCACCGACACCGAGCGGCTGCGCAGCGCGGTGCGCGCGGGCTCCCCGCAAGCCCGGGACTGGTGGCTGACCGCGCACCTGGACTACGAACGGCTCGGCGCCGCCTACGGGGCCTTCGGCGACTTCGACGAGGCGATCAACGGCGAGGACACCGGTTTCCACCGGCTCGAACGAGGCCTGTGGTCCGGTGCGGATCCCCGGGAGCTGGGCCCGGTCGCCGACCGGCTGGCCGAGGACGTCGCGGCGCTGCGCGCGGACTTCGAGCAGCAGCGGATCGATCCGCTCGACCTGGGGCTGCGCGCCCACGAGATCCTGGAGAACACGCTGCAGTTCGAGCTCACCGGCCGCAACGACCAGGGCAGCGGCAGCACCCTGGCGACCGCCCGCGCCAACCTCGACGGCACCTACGCGGTGCTCGACGTGCTGCGCCCGCTGCTGGTCGGCCGCTACCCGGAGCTGCCCGCCACCGACGCCGCGCTGCAGCGGGTCCGCGACGAGCTGGACCGCCACCGGGGCACGCCGCTGGACGCGCTCCCACGACGAGACCGCCAGCGGCTCAACGGGTTCGTAGGTGAGGCGCTGGAGCGACTGGCGCCGATCGCGGCGCTGTGCGAACCGAGGCGCACCCCGTGAGCGCCCTCGACCGCCGCCGGTTCCTGCGCGGCACGCTGCTCGGGGCGGGCGCGGCGGGCACTCTCGCCGCGTCGACCGGTTCGAGCGCCGACGAGGCGACGAGCAGCGCGGGAGCCGCGCCGGTGTTCCACGGCAGGCACCAGAACGGCATCCTGCCCGAGCCCAGCAGGCACACCGCGATCGCCGCGTTCGACGTCATCGCCGGAACACCCGGCGAGCTCCGGGATCTGCTCCGCACCCTCACCGACCGGCTGCGCAGGCTCACCACGGGCGGCACGCCCACACCGGTGGGGATCACCGCACCGCCGGAGGATTCCGGAGTGCTGGGCCCGGAACCGCCCGGGGGCGTGCGCAGCGTCGTCGGCGTGGGCGCGTCGCTGTTCGACGAGCGCTTCGGTCTCGCCGCGCGGAAACCGGCCGCGCTGACGCCGATGCGGGAGTTCCCCAACGACGACCTCGACTCCGCCCAGTGCCACGGCGACCTGAGCCTGCAGCTGTCCGCCGAGCACCCCGACACCGTCCTGCACGCGCTGCGCGACCTCGCCCGGCACACCCGGGGCGGGATGCAGCTGCGGTGGCGGGTGGACGGGTTCACCTCTCCCCCGCGCCCCGACGGGGCACCGCGCAACCTGATGGGTTTCAAGGACGGCACCGCCAACCCCGATCCCGCCGACTCCGCCGAGATGGACCGGCTGGTCTGGGCCCGTCCTGAGCCGGAGTGGACGGCCGGCGGCAGCTACCAGGTGATCCGGCTGATCCGCATGCTGGTGGAGTTCTGGGACCGGATCTCGGTCAACGAGCAGGAGCTCATCTTCGGCAGGCGACGCGATTCCGGCGCCCCGCTGGACGGTTCCCGCGAAGCCGACGCCCCGGACTACCGCCTGGACCCCGCGGGCGCGGTGGTCCCGCTGTCCAGCCACATCCGCATGGCCAACCCGCGCACCCCGGACACCGACGCCCACCGGATCCTGCGCCGCAGCTACAACTACGACCGGGGCATCGACGAGGTCGGTGACCTCGACATGGGCCTGGTCTTCACCTGCTTCCAGCAGGACCCGGCTCGGCAGTTCGAGCAGGTGCAGACCCGGCTCGTCGACGAGCCGCTCACCGACTACATCGCACCGTTCGGCGGCGGCTACTTCTTCGCGCTGCCCGGGGTGCGCGACGAGTCCGATCACCTCGGCCGCTCCCTGCTGGCCGACCTATGAACCCGGGTCCTGAGCACGGACCCGGTGAGGGGAGAACGCTCGTGTCCGCGAAACCGCTGAAGCTCGCCGCCCTCGGGCTGGCCGGCGTGGTGGCGGCGGGCTGTTCGGCGACGCCCGCCGCGCAGCCGGTCACCCAGACCGCCACGCCGATCCAGCACGTGGTGGTGATCTTCCCGGAGAACATCTCCTTCGACCACTACTTCGGGACGTACCCGAACGCCGCCAACACCGACGGCACCCCGTTCACACCGGCCCCGGGAACCCCGGCGGTCAACGGGCTCAACGACGACCTGCTGCACCACAACCCCAACGCCTACCAGCCGAAACGACTCGGTCCCGAGCACGCGCTGACCTGCGACCAGGACCACAAGTACTCGTCGGAGCAGAAGGCCGTCGACGACGGGAAGATGGACCGCTTCGTCGAGCACACCGAGCACGACCGCTGCACCGGCCAGCCGGTGCTGTTCGGCGAGCCGGGTCTGGTCATGGACTACTTCGACGGCAACACGGTCACCGCGATGTGGAACTACGCCCAGCACTACGCGATGAGCGACAACTCCTTCGACTCGACCTACGGGCCGTCGACTCCGGGCGCGATCAACCTGGTCTCGGGGCAGACCCACGGCGCGCAGGCCGTCGACGCGCACAGCCACGAGCCGGTCGCCGACGCGGAGAACGTGGCCTCCCCGGACCGCCGCCAGGTGGGCACGCTCATCGAGGACCCGGATCCGCTGTTCGACGAGTGCTCCAACAACAACCTCACCGGCGACGACAACCTGGCCCGGATGCAGGGCCGCAACGTCGGTGATCTGCTCAACGACCGCCAGGTGACCTGGGGCTGGTTCCAGAGCGGTTTCCGGCCGACCGGCCAGTCCGACGGGCACGCGGTCTGCGACGCAGCGCGGCCGAACGTCGGCGGGCAGTCCCAGGTGGACTACAGCCCGCACCACGAGCCGTTCCAGTACTACGAGTCGACGGCGAACCCGAAGCACCTGCCGCCGAGCTCGGTGCAGGCCATCGGGCACACCGATCAGGCCAACCACCAGTACGACATGAGCGACTTCCACGACGCGCTCGACGCGGGGAACCTGCCCGCGGTCAGCTACCTCAAGCCGCCGAAGGCGCAGGACGGGCACGCGGGCAACTCCGATCCGCTGGACGAGCAGCGCTTCATCGTCGACGAGATCAACCGGATCCAGCACTCCCGGGACTGGGCTTCGACGGCGATCGTCATCGCCTACGACGACTCCGACGGCTGGTACGACCACGTGGCCCCGCCGAAGATCAACGGTTCGGCCGACCCGGCCGAGGACGTGCCCGGCGTCTGCGGCGGCACCCCGGTCATGGGTGGCCAGCAGGACCGCTGCGGCTACGGGCCCCGGCTGCCGCTGCTGGTGATCTCGCCGTACAGCAAGCAGAACCACGTCGACCACACGCTCACCGACCAGGGCTCGGTGCTGCGCTTCATCGAGGACAACTGGCGCCTGGGTCGGATCGGCGAGAACTCCTGGGACACCAGGGCGAACCCGATCACCGGGATGCTCGACTTCACCGCTCCCCCGCACCCGGAGCCGCTGCGGCTGGACCCGGCGACGGGCGCGGTCAGCCCCTGAGCAGGTTCTCGGCGAGCTCCTCGGCGTTGCGGCCGCACATGCGGCCCTGGCAGCGGCCGACCCCGACTCGGCAGGACGGTTTCAGCGACCGCGCGTCGCCCTCGTCCTGCCGGGTCCGGCCCTGCACGCCGTCCCGGAACGCCTGGTAGGGCACCTCCTCGCAGCGGCACACCAGGGTCTGCGGGGTGAGCCAGGCGTTCCAGTCCTCGCCGATGCGGGTCGCCGAAGCCATCGCGCGGCCGAACCTGCGTCCACATCGGACGACGAGTTCCGCTCGGCGGAGCTGTCTTTCGACCGATCCCCAGGTCGCGGCACCGACTTCGACGGCGGCGGCGAGCCCGGCGACGGCGCCTTCGGCGGCTGCGGCCCGGGCTCCGGCGATCCCGGTGGTCTCGCCCGCCGCGAACACCCACGGGACCGAGGTGCGCTGGGTGGCGTCGACCCGCACGAACCCGTTCTGGAGGTCGCAGCCCGCGGCGTGGGCGAGTTCGAGCCTGGGCACCAGGCCGTGGGCGACGCAGATCGCGTCGACGGCGATGCGGCGGCGGGTGCCCGGCACCGGGCGCCAGCGCGCGTCGAGCTTGGCGACGACGGCCTCGCGCACCCGTTCCTCGCCGCGCGCTTCCACCACGCCCGCGCGCGTGCGGAACTGCGTGCTGCCGACGAGCCTGCGCAGGTATCCGGCGAACCCGGCGAGCTTGTCCCACTGCCCGGCCAGAGTCGGCGCGCGCCGCAGCCACGCGCCCGCGCTGCCCGCGTCGAGCACGGCCACCACCTCGGCGCCGACCTCCAGCAGCGACTCGGTCACCGGCAGCAGCATCGGCCCCGCCCCGGCGACCAGCACCCGGCTGCCCACGGCGATCCGCTGCCCCTTGGCCAGCGCCTGCGCGGCCCCGGCGGTGAACACGCCGGGCAGTTCCCAGCCGGGGAACGGCAGCACCCGGTCGTGGGCGCCGGTGGCCAGCACGAGCGCGTCGGCCCGCGCTGTCCGCATGGTCTCGCCGTCGTGGACGTGGACGGTGCGCCCGTCCAGCGAGCGGACGGTGCCCGCGAGACGGCGGATGCGCGGGTGGGTGCGGATCTGCTGGTCCAGGACCGCGAACGCGCGCTGGTCGCGGCGGGGACGACGTGGCGCGACGCCGAACTCCACCGGGGGCGCCAGGTGGTACTGCCCGCCCAGGGAGCGCGCGGGGTCGATGAGCAGCACGTCGGCACCGGCGCGGGCGGCGCGCAGCGCGGCGGTCATGCCGGCGGGACCGGCACCGACGACCACGACGCTCATCGCGTCCCCGGTTCCCGCGTGCTGATGACGTCGCCGGGTTCGACCTCGCGCAGGCAGGCCCGCACGTCCGGAGTCCCGTTGACCACCAGCAGGCACTCCGAGCACACGCCGATCCCGCAGAACAGGCCGCGTCTGCGGTCCGGCCCGCGCCAGCTGGTCACGCCGAGCGACATCAGCACGGCGGCGACGGTCTGCCCGGCACGCGCGGCGACCCGGCGGCCGTCGACCTCGACGGCGAACCCGGTCCTGTGCCGGGGCCGCGCGGGGTCCAGGTGGGCGGGCAGCAGGTACGGTCCGGTCAACGGCCGCCACCTCCCGGCGCGAGAAACGACTCCGACGCCGGAAATTGAACTGCCCCAGCCGTGATCGCGCATCAATCCATCGGTGTAGGCCCGTCAGACGTGGGACTGAGGAGTGAGCTGACCGGGCGGAACAGTCGTCCCCGGCAGCCACCGCCTGCGCTGCAGCGGCTGCCGGGGACGACCTCTTTCCCTCTCCCGATGGTCTAGGGCTGGGGGAACTGCGCGGCGTAGGTCGTGACCGCGTTGCTGATGGCCGCGAAGTTGCGCTCCAGCGCCTGGGTGTCGACGTTGTCGAGGGTGTCGCAGGACTGGTGGTAGCAGGCGTCGAACGCCTCACCGGCCTGCCCGCCCCACTTCTCGGCCTGCTCGGGGCTCTTGGTCTCCTCGGCACCGGTGAAGGTGCCGCCCGCCGGGATGCCGACCTCGATGAACGGGCCGTAGTCGGAGCGACCGTCGAAGTCGGTCCCCTCCGCCGGGGCACCGGCCGCGGCCAGGGAGTCGTTGAGCAGCTTCTCGATCTGCGCCGACCCCTCGGGGCCCGGTCCGGCTCCGACGCCGTCGGAGTCGTCGCCGTCGTAGGTGAAGTACCCGGCGTTGGGCGAGCCGACCATGTCGAAGTTGAGGTAGGCGGCGATCTTGTCGCGGTCGGCCTCCGGCAGCGTCTCCACGTAGTGGGTGGACCCGACCAGGCCTTCCTCCTCGGCGCCCCAGAAGGCGAAGCGGAGCTTGTTGGTCGGCGTCTCACCACCGGCCGCGTAGTCCAGCGCGGCCTGCAGGATCGCGGCCGAGCCGGTGCCGTTGTCGTTGATCCCGGGGCCCTCGCCGACGCTGTCGAGGTGGGCGCCGAACATGACGACGTTGTTGGCGTCGCCGCCGGGGCTGTCGGCGATGAGGTTGTAGGTGGTGCCGGCCAGGGACGGGAACTCCTGTACCTGGGTGGTGAACCCGGCCTCGTCGAGCTTGCCCTTGATGTAGTCCAGGGACGCCTGGTAGCCGGGCGTGCCGGAGGCCCGGTTGCCGTTGTGGGCTCCGGCGATGTTCTGCAGCTCCTGGAGGTGGTCCTGCACCGCCAGGACTCCCGCGCGCGGTGCGGCCTGGGTGGTGTTATCGGCGAGCGCCGCGGTGGGCAGCACCAGCGCCGCGGCCGCGGCCAGAGCCGCGGCGGTGGCGAGCATCGGTCGATCAGGCATCGCGCGATCCCCTTCGTCGAGGTCCGATCTCAATCGATCTCGTAGTCGCACGGCGAAGGTATCGGCGGACATCCGGGTGAAGACCGTTTTGACCAAAAGTCGCCGGGACAACGCGTTTTTCCCGTTCTCCGGGCGGATCTCACGACACGCGCGCCCGCTTGGGCCGTTCGGGGGATTCGGTGCCGATCGCCTCGCGTTGTTCTCGCGGCTCCGCTGAGGCAAGCTGGACGAGCACCTGGTCACGGCGTCGTGGCCGAGGACCCTGGCGGTCAGGCCGGTCGGTCCGGCGTGGCAGGCGCCGCCAGGACTGGATAGGGTCCCCACTTCGGTTGAAGATCATTTTCCCGCGTTCCCAGGGAGGTACCGCACGTGGAACAGGTGGTCCTGCTCGACGAGGCAGGTCAGGCCATTGACGTCGAGGACAAGGCGACCGTGCACCACCAGGAGACGCCGCTGCACCTGGCGTTCTCCTGCTACGTGTTCAACGACCGCGGCGAATTCCTGCTGACCCAGCGGGCTCACCACAAGAAGACCTTCCCCAGCGTGTGGACCAACACCTGCTGCGGCCACCCCGCTCCCGAGGAGGAGATGAAGGCGGCCATCACCCGGCGCCTCGGCGAGGAGCTCGGCCTGACCGTGCGCGGCCTCGAACTGGCGCTGCCCGCGTTCCGCTACCGCGCCACGATGGACAACGGCGTCGCCGAGAACGAGATGTGCCCGGTGTTCGTCGCTTTCACCGACAGCACCCCGCACCCCAACGCCGACGAGGTCGCCGAGACCCGCTGGGTGCAGTGGAAGGAGTTCAGCACCGGTGTGCTCGCCGGCGACACCGAGGTGTCGCCGTGGTGCGCGCTGCAGGTCCGCGAGCTCACCGAGCTCGGCGCGGAACCGGCGCAGTGGCCCGTGGGCGACCCGGCGAACCTGCCGCCCGCCGCGCACGTGGCCTGATCGGTCCCCGAAAAAGCGCTCGACAGCCCCGGATTCCGGTGAATCCGGGGCTGTCGTGCGTCTGCTGGGCTACTTCGCCGCCGCCTGGGTGAGATCGCGTGCCCAGCTCCACTCGCCGGGTTCGGGGGCGCCGACGAGCTTGAGCCCGGCGCCGCGCAGGGTGCGGGCGATCGCGGTGTTGTCGACGTGGGTGTTGGCGGTGAGCGTCGTGATGCCCAGCTCGGCGGCCTCCCGCACGATCTGGTCGGCCAGCGCGGTGCCCACGCCTCGGCGCTGCCAGTCGTCGCGCACCAGCAGCGCCAGCTCGCCGGTGTCGCCGTCGTACATCAGGTTGCCCATGCCGACGACCTCGCCGTCCGGGCTCAGCGCCAGCAGCGACCGCCCCAGGGCCGGGGTGAGCAGCCTGCGCAGTCCGCGCTCGCCCGGCGCGGGGCCGGGGCTGAAGTAGCGGCGGAACCGGGCGGCGCTGGAGCAGCGCTCGTGGAACTCGGCGACCAGCTCGATGTCGTCGCGGTCGGCCGGGCGCACGGTCAGCTGGACGCCGCTGCGCGTGGTCGCGGTCCGCTCCACCGGGCGGAGGCGAGCGCGGCAGCTGATCGCCAGGTCGACCAGGGCGCGAGCGCGGGCGAACTCAGCGGGGGTGAACTCCCCGCCGGGACGGGTCAGCAGGAGCTCCCCACCACCGGGTTCGGCCAGCCGCATCGCGGTTTCGCTGAAGGCCTCGGCGACGGGCTCGGCCTCCTCCTGCCAGCGCACCTCGACGGACCCGAGCAGCGAGCGGAGTCCGCGCACCAGGTCCGTCCGGCCGTTGACCAGGTCGTTGGCGAGGTGGGCGGTGCGGGTGGGCACGTCGTCGAGCTCGTGGACGTCGGCCCGCGCGGCGGTCACGTCGTAACCGCCGGCCTCCTCCACGGCCGCGACCAGGTCGGCGTGGCGGACGTGCGCGGGCACGTGCAGCAGCACCTCGTCCACGGCGCCGTCGGCGACCGGGTGCACCTGCATGGTGCGGATGTCCCCGCCGAGCCCGGCCAGCGCCCCGGCGAGCTTCGCCAGCCGCCCGGGCGTGTCGGTCACCCGCGCCCGCAGCCGCCACAGGTGCTGCGGCACGAACACGGCCTCCGGCGAGGCGGGATCGAGCGAGTCCGACTCCGAGCTCCCGGACGCGTCGGCGTGGGCGGCGTCGGGCGTGCGAGGCGCGGCCGCGCGACGCGACCACCACCGCACGGCCGCGATCACCATCAGCGCCGCGCCGATGGTCAGCAGCAGCAACGTCGCACCGGAGTGGCTGCGCACCCCGGTGACGACCAGGTTCGCCGCGCCCGCCACCAGGAACAGCACGGCCAGTTCGACGATCTCGCGGGTCCAGTCCCCGTGCGCTCGGCGGTGCTCGCTGGAAGTCATGCCCCCATGCTTCCGCCACCACGTTTCCCCCGGACGAACCCACATCACACCGGGGTTAACACCCGAACATCACATCCCCGGGGGCATCGTCGAGTTCGAGGCAAGGTTACAGATTTTGAAATCTGTCATCGGTTCGCTACGGTCTCCCCATGCGGATGAGCACGCTCGGTTCCCTGTCGGTTCCGGCGGTCGGCTTCGGCGCCGGCGGCCTGACGGCAGGCCAGGAGGCGATCGATACCGTGCGCGCCGCGGTGAACGACGGCATGACGTTCCTGGACACGGGGGACTTCTACGGCTCCGGGCTGAGCGAGGAACTGCTCCGCGAAGCCCTCCGGCCGATTGATCGCGACGCCGTGCAGCTGAGCGTGAAATTCGGTTCGCTGCGCGATCCGCGAGGCCGGTTCCTCGGAATCGAGGGCCGCCCGGCGCACGTGAAGAACTTCCTCGCCTATTCGCTGCAGCGGCTCGGCACGGATCACGTCGACGTCTACCGACCGGCACGGCTGGATCCCACCGTCCCGATCGAGGACACGGTCGGAGCGATCGCCGAGCTCGTCGAGGCCGGGTGGGTGCGGCACATCGGCCTGTCGGAAGTCGGGCCCGACACGATCCGACGCGCGCACGCGGTGCACCCGATCGCGGACGTGCAGATCGAGTACTCGATCTTCAGCCGCGGCCCGGAGAGGGCGGTGCTCCCGACCTGCCGAGAGCTGGGCATCGGTGTCACGGCCTACGGCGTGCTCGCGCACGGCCTGCTGACCGGATCTTTCCGCGCAGGCGGACCGGCACCGCAGCATCTGCCCCGCTTGCACCCGGAGAACCTGCCCGCGAACCTCGCGCTGGTCGAGCGGCTTCGCCCGATCGCCGACGCGCACGACGTGACCGTGGCGCAGCTCGCCATCGCATGGGTGCTGGCGCGCGGAGGAGATCTCGTCGCGCTGGTCGGCGCTAGCCGCCCCTCCCGCGTTCCCGAGGCCGTCGCCGCGGCCGCGCTCGCCCTGTCCCCGGGCGAACTCGCAGCGATCGACGAAGCCGTCCCCCAAGCGGCCGTGGCCGGCGAACGCTACGCGGCTCCGCTGATGGCGTCGCTGGACAGCGAGCGCTGATGCTCGATCGCGACACCGTCCTGACCGCGACCGAGCGCGTGCTGCGTCGCCACGGCCCGGCGAAGGCCAACGTCGTCGACGTCGCGCGCGAACTCGGGGTGAGCCACGCCGCGGTCTACAGGCACTTCGCCTCCAAGTCCGACTTGCGCGAGGCCGTCGTCCGCCGCTGGCTCGGAAACGCCCGCGATGAGCTCGCGGAGATCACGCGGTCCGCACAGCCGCCGGCGGACCGGCTGCGGTCGTGGTTGACCGCGCTGTTCGAGGTGAAGCGGGCCGCGGTCGACGAGGATTCGGAGCTGTTCGCCACATTCGGCCTGCTGGCCGCGGAGAGCGGCTCGGCGCCGTCCGAGCACGTCGCCGATCTCCTCGCTCAGCTCACCGGCATCATCACCGACGGTGTCTCCAGCGGCGCCTTCGCCGCCGGAGACCCGGAAGCGACCGCACGCGCGGTGTTCGACGCCACGGCCGTCTTCCACCACCCCGCCCACGCGACCCACTGGTCCCGTCCTGGGACCGAGGCGCGGCTGGCCGCCGTCTGCGACCTCGTCCTCGCCGGGTTGCGCACCTAGCGCGCGGGTCAGCGGGGAGTTTGGCCGTAGCCGGCGAAGAGGGTGGCGCAGTGGGCGAGCTCGGCGTCCGGGAGCAGCGCGGGGTCGCCGAGCTTGGCCGCGGTGAGCCAGAGCTCGCACAACCACTCGAGCTGGCGGGCGCGGTTGTAGGCCTTGGTGAGGGTGTCGCCGAGGGTGACCGTGCCGTGGTTACGCAGGATGCAGCCGGTGCGGTCGCGCAGCGCCTCCGACATCGACCGCGCCAGCTCCGGGGTGCCGAAGGTGGCGTAGTCGGCGACGCGCACCGCGCCGCCGTAGTCGGCCAGCTGGTAGTGCACGGCGGGCACCTCGTCGCGCAGCAGCGACAGGGCGGTGGCGTGCAGCGAGTGGGTGTGCACCACCGCGCCCGCGTCGTGCTCGGTGTAGGCGGTCAGGTGCATCGGCAGCTCGGAGGTCGGCTTGAGCTCGCCGTCGACGATCTCACCGCTGAGGTCCACCAGCGGGATGTCGGCCGGGCGCAGCCGGTCGTAGTCCACGCCCGAGGGCGTCACGGCGACCAGGTCACCGCTGCGCACGGACACGTTGCCGGAGGTCCCCACCACCAGCCGGTCGGAGGTCATCCGCCGGGCGATGTCGATGACCTCGTCGCGCTCGTCGGCCAGCCGCACCGCTCATCCCCTCCCGTTCAACAGGCCACACCCGTGCCCTCGTACCCGTCGATCGCCGCGACCTTGTCAGCCGAGGCCGACGTCGTGTCGAAACGGTAGTCGAGCCACTCGCCGGCGAGCTTGCGGGCCAGTTCGAGGCCGATCACCCGCTGCCCGAAGCACAGCACCTGGGCGTTGTTGCTGAGCACGGACCGCTCCACCGAGTAGCTGTCGTGCGCGGTGACCGCGCGGATGCCGGGCACCTTGTTGGCGCTGATGGCCACGCCGAGCCCGGTTCCGCACACCAGCAGCGCCCGGTCGGCCGACCCCTCGGCGACCAACCGGGCGGCCTGGACCGCCACGTGCGGGTAGGCGGTGTGCTCGTCGGTGCCGACGCCGACGTCGACGACGGAATCGACCCGCGAGTCCTTCTCCAGATCGCGCTTGAGCGCGTTCTTGTAGTCCAGCCCGGCGTCGTCGGAGCCGACGACGATCCGCAGCGACCGATCATTCGTGCTGCTCACTGGTGTTCTCCCCCTTCGGTGTCCGCCGCGCACGTCGCGTCATCGAGCAGTTCTGCGAGCCGGGTCAGCACGAGCGCCAGCGACGTCGCGCCCGGGTCCGGTGTGCCGACGCTGCGTTCGGCCAGCGGTCTGGCCCGCCCGGTGCGGGGTCGCAGGTCCGCGGTGGCGGCGGCCGCCTTGGTCGCCACCGCCGCCGCGCGCCGCCACGCCACGGCTCCCCCGCATCCCTCGTCGACCGCGCCGCGGAGCTCGTCCGCGAACGGCGCCAAGGCGTCGACCAGGGTCTTGTCGCCGAGCTCGGCCCGCCCGAGCCGCTGGACCGCCGCCAGCGCCGCCTCGGCACCGGCGGCCAGGTCGGACGCGGTGACGGGGCGGTCGTCGGGCAGCAGGTCGCCGAAGGACCGCAGCGCCGCTCCCCACAGCACCCCGGAGGTCCCGCCGGCCTTCGACGCCCACTCGTCACCGGCCGCGAGCAGCACCGCGGCGGGGCCCACCCCGTCGGCCGCGGCGCTCTCGGCCGCCTGGACCGCGGCGGCGCTGCCCCGCGTCATGCCGCGCCCGTGGTCGCCGTCGCCCGCGATGGCGTCGAGCCTTCCGAGCTCGTCCTCGTTGTCCCGCAACAGGTCCGCGATCGCGTACAGCGCGCCGACGACCTCGGCGGAGGTGGCCTGCCCGGCTTCCGGGGCGACCACGACCTCCGGTTCGGGCACCACCGGCTCGTCGACCTCGACGTCCGATGTGGACGGTGCGACGGTTCCCCTGCGGTAGGCCGGGGTGTCGGCGGGAGCGAGCCAGAGGCGTTCGAGCTCCTCGTCCAGCCAGGTCAGGGTCAGCGAGCACCCGGCCATGTCCAGGCTGGTCACCAGCTCCCCGACCTCGGGGGCGACGACCTCGACACCGGCCTCGGCCAGCAGCCGGGACGCGGTGCCCCACACCACGAACAGCTCCTCGTACTTGGTGGCGCCGAGCCCGTTGAGGATCGCCGTGACCCGGCCGCCTTCGGCCGGGGCCTCCGCCAGCAGCCCGTCGACCAGCGTCTTCGCCAGCTCCGACGCCGAGGGCATGGCGCTCTCCGACACGCCGGGCTCGCCGTGGATGCCCAGGCCGAGGCCCATCCGGCCCTCGGCGACCTCGAACAGCGGGTGGTCCTGGCCGGGCAGCGTGCAGCCGTCGAAGGCCACGCCGAGGCTGCGGGTGCGCGCGTTGGCGTGCTCGGCCACGCGCACCACCTCGTCGAAGTCGTAGCCCTCCTCGGCGGCCGCGGCGGCGACCTTGAACACCACGAAGTCGCCCACCACGCCGCGCCGCTTGCCGCTCTCCTCGGCGGGTGCGCTGGCCACGTCGTCGGTGACGACCACGTTGTGCGCGCGAATCCCCTCGCGCTGCAGGCGTTCCACCGCCAGCCCGAAGTTCATGTTGTCGCCGGCGTAGTTGCCGAAGGAGAAGATCACCCCGGCGCCGCGGTCGGCGGCACGCCCCACCGAGCAGGCGTCGGCGGCCGACGGCGAGGTGAAGATGTTGCCGATCACCGCTCCGTCGGCGAAGCCGGGCCCGACCACGCCGCAGAACGCCGGGTAGTGCCCGGAACCGCCGCCGGTGACCACGGCGACCTTGCCCGCGCGGGCCGGGCGGGAGCGCACCACGCCCCCGGGCACGCGGCGCACGTGGCCGGGGTGGGCGGCCACGAACCCGGTGACCATGTCCTCGGTGAACGTGGCCGGATCGTCGTACAAGCGCGTCACGTCAGGCCTCCTCGACGGGCGCCCAGTGCGGCCGGGCGCGTTCGATGGCGGTCAGGTAGTCGCGGTAGCCGCGGTCGTAGAACTCCACGGCTCGCGGATCGGGTCGCACGACCCGGCGATCGGCGGCCCACCGCTCGCGGTCGACGGGTTCGCCGAGCGCGTCCCAGGCGGTCATCGCCGCGCCCCGGGCACCGACCCCCTCCTCGTGCGGGACGTGCAGCGCGCGGCCGAGGACGTCGGCGAAGATCTGGCTCCACGCCTGCGATCGGGCACCGCCGCCGCAGGCCGCGACCGCGCCGGAGAGCCCGGCGCTCTCCAGGTTGTGCCGCGCGGCGTAGGCGACGGCCTCGCACATCGCGCGCACCAGGTCGGCCGGGGTGGTCTCCAGCGACAGGCCGGTGAACTGCCCGCGCGCCCGCGAGTCGACGAACGGCGCGCGCTCGCCCGACGACGACAGGAACGACAGCGCCGACACCCCTCCCGCGCCCGGTTCGCTCTGCGCGAGCAGGGTTTCCAGCTGCTCGACGCCGGAACCGGTGGTGGCCAGCACCCAGTCGAGGTTGGCGGTGCCGACCATCGCGGGCATCACCCGCAGATAGTGCTGCGGCAGCGGCGTGGCCAGCCACATCCCGGCGGGTTCGCCGTGCGGGTCGATGACGACCTCGTCGCGCAGCACCTGGCAGCCCAGGGTCGTGCCGATCACCAGGCTGCCGTCGCCGACCTCGCTCACGCCGGAGCCGAAGGCGCAGGCGGGCAGGTCGAACGGACCGGCCGACACCGGGAGCCCGGACGGCAGGCCGAGTTCGGCGGCGGCCTCGCCGGTGAGCGCGAACAGCTCGCCCACCGGCGTGGTCTCGGCCAGCAGCCGGCGGTGCTCGGAGATCCCGCAGACGTCGAGCGCGGTGTCGGAGTACTCCCGCGCGGGCACGTCCAGGAACGGCAGCGAGGCGTCGGAGGCGTCCACCGCGATCTCGCCGGTGAAGCGCTGCACGATCGCGTCCACGCAGTACCCGGCGACGGCGGCGCGCTCCAGGCGCTCGGGTTCGTGCTGGGCCAGGTGCGCCAGCAGCGGTCCGGCCGAGCCGGGGAACATCCCGGAACCGGTGAGCGCGTAGACCTTCCGCTGCACCCCGGAGGCTTCCCAGGCGCGCAGCGTTCCGGCCGCGCGGGCGTCGAGCCAGGAGATGGCGCGGCCGACGCCGCGACCCCGCTCGTCGCGCAGCCACAGCCCGTCGCCCTGACCGGTGATGGCCAGCGCCTGCACGGGTTCGGTGGCCGCGGCGGCGACCTGGCGCACGACCTGCACGACCGAGTCGACGACCTCGTCGAGGTCCTGCTCCACCAGTCCGGGCGCGGGCCGGTGCAGGGTGGAGCGCACGCTGCGGGTCAGCTTCGCCGACCCGTCGCGGCCCAGCAGCGATGCCTTGGTCACCGAGGTGCCGACGTCGACTCCGATGATCATGGCTGCAGGTCCTCGTACCGGGCGAGCACGTCGGGGTTGGCCACGAACCGCGGTCGCCGCCCTTCCAGGAAGCGGCCGACCTCGCCGGCGACGATCTCGGCGGCCCGGTGCGCGGTCTGCCGGGTGGCCCCGGCCAGGTGCGGGGTGGTGATCACGTTGGGCGCGTCGAACAGCGGCCAGTCGCGCGGCGGCGGTTCGATGTCGTAGACGTCGACGGCCAGCGCGCCGAGCCGGCCGCTGCGCAGCAGGTCCGGCAGCGGGGCGTAGTCGAGCAGACCGCCGCGCGCGGAGTTGACCAGCACCGCGCCTTCGGGCAGCAGCTTGAGGTTCTCGGCGTTGAGCAGGTTGCGGGTCTCCGGGGTGAGCCGGGCGTGCAGGCTCACCACCGAGCTGCGCCGCAGCAGCGCCTCCAGCTCGACGAGCTCGACACCCTCGCCCGCGGCCTGGATCGGGTCCGCGAACGGGTCGGCGACCAGCACGGTGGCGCCGAAGGCGCGCAGCACGCGGGCGACGATGCGGCCGATCGCGCCGTAGCCGACGAGCCCGACGGTGGAGCCTTCGAGCTCGATGCCGGCGTTCTCGTAGGCGTAGTAGTCGCCGCGCCAGTTGCCGTCCTTGAGCTCGGCGTCCGAACCGGGGATCCGGCGCAACGCGGCGAGCATCAGGCCGACGGCGAACTCGGCCGCCGCGGCGGCGTTGCGGCCGGGGGCGTAGCTGACGATGACGCCGTTGTCGGTGGCCGCCTGCAGGTCGACGTTGACCGGGCCGCCCCGGCACACCCCGACGAACTTCAGGTTCTTCGCCGCGGCGAGGACGTCGCCGGTGAACGGCGCCATCTGGGTGGCGACAATCTCGTGGTCGCCGAGGGCGTCGAGCAGCTGCTGCTCGGTGCCGCTGGCCTCCTGCACATTCCCGACGGGGCCGAAGGGCTCCACCGGCCACGGCAGCTTCAGCGTGTCGAAGCGCAGTTCGCGCGCGCTCGCGCGGCGCAGGGCGTCGACGAACACCTCGGGATGCACGAAGTGGTCACCGGCGGCCAGAACGCTCGTCATCTCCTGGACTCCTTTGTCGCGAGGTGCATCGGCTCCACGAGCCGGGGATTCGGCTCTGTCGGGTCAGCTCGGGGGTTGGGGCAGCGATCCGACCAACCGCAGCCGCACGTCGTCGAGGTCGGTGGCGATGTGGGCGGCTCCGGCGAGCGCGTCCTCGGCCGGCGGGTAGTCGCCGTTGGGGATCGCCACGACCGTCATGCCCGCCCGGGCAGCCGCGCGCAACCCGTTGCTGGAGTCCTCGACCGCGAGGCACTGCGCCGGGTCGTGGCCGAGCTTGTCGGCGGCGGCCAGGTAGACGTCGGGGCTGGGTTTGCCGCGCGGCACCTCGGCGCTGGACACGGTCGCCGAGAAGTGCGGGGTGAGCCCGTGCCGGTCGAGGACGGCGTCGATGAGCCGTCGCGGGGCGGAGGAGGCCAGCGCGATGGGTGCGCGGGCGGCGACGTCGGTGACCATCTTCTCGGCGCCGGGCAGCAGCTCGATCTCACCGCCGTCGAGAGCGGTGATCATGTCGTCGACGACGATCCGCTCGGTGTCGGCGGCGGATTCGGCGGCCCGGCTGAACTCGGCGAGGAACGCGGCCCACTCGGGTGCGCTCATGCCCTGGACCTGCCGGGTCTGCTCCCCCGTCCAGCTGCGGCCGCGAGCCGCGGCGAAGCGGGTCCACATCCGCTCCCACAGGTGCTCGCTCTCGACCAGGACGCCGTCCATGTCGAACACGACCGCGCGATGAGCGCCGTTCGGCCGATCCGGCTGGGTCATCCGTACCTCCCACCAATCACTGGTGGAGCCAAATTAACACTCGGATCGTTAACTGTCACTAGTCCAGTGATAGTCCGGCGGGTCTCCATCACATCGGACGCTCGACGAGGCAAGATGTCCGCATGTCGTCCGCACCGAAGAAGCAGTCCCCCCGACTCCAGCGGCAGCAGAGGATCGTCGACCACGTCCTCGCGCAGGGCTTCGCCAGCGCCGCGGAGCTGTCCTCGCTGACCGGGGTCAGCCTGATGACGGTGCACCGCGACCTCGACGACCTGGCGACGCGGGGCCTGCTGCGCAAGTACCACGGCGGGGTCTCGGCCCAGCCCTCGACGGTGTTCGAGTCCAGTTCGGACTTCCGGCTGCACACCCACACCGCCGAGAAGGAGGCGCTGGCCCAGGACGCGCTGCGGTTCATCACGCCGGGCATGTCGGTGATGCTCGACGACTCCACGACGGCGCTCGCGCTGGCCAGGCTGCTGCCCGAGGTGGGCCCGCTGACGGTGGTCAGCAACTACCGGCAGGTCCAGGAGACCCTGCGCGACGTGCCCGACATCCGGCTGATCGGACTGGGCGGCGAGTACTCCCGCACCCACGACTCCTACCTGGGCCTGCCGTGCCAGGAGATGATCTCGACGTTCTCGGTGGACATCGTGTTCCTGTCCACCTCGGCCATGAACGCCCGCCTGACCTACCACCAGGAGCAGGAGATCGTCCTGGTCAAGCGCGCGATGATGGGCAGCGCCACCACGAAGGTCCTGATGATGGACGCCAGCAAGGTCGCCCGCTCGGCCCTGCACCAGCTCGCCCCGGTCAGCCACTTCGACCACGTCCTGCTGGCCGGAGACCTCGACGAAGCCCTGGTCGAGGAGATGCGAGAAGAAGCCGAAGTCCACATGACCAAGGCGCACTGACGACAGCAACCCGAGCACGTCAGGCAACCGGCGAAGCCGGTTCCTCACTACCCCACCTAAGACGCTTG
The DNA here is from genome assembly GCF_900116135.1 of Saccharopolyspora flava. Taxonomy (GTDB): domain Bacteria; phylum Actinomycetota; class Actinomycetes; order Mycobacteriales; family Pseudonocardiaceae; genus Saccharopolyspora; species Saccharopolyspora flava. The sequence continues at coordinate 33,037 of NZ_FOZX01000009.1, read as the reverse complement.
CACCGCCGCGGGTTCTGACACGTCTTCTGGGGAGGACAGCCGACGCGCCGTGTATTGGCATACATAAGCCTCGGATCCCGGAGCCAGAAGGCGTGTCAGGTTCCGCTTCTGGCACCGCCAAGCAAAGGGACCACAGAGTAGTGTCAGTGGACAGAACCAAATTCACACCTTGTGCGTTAACTTCAACAGGGTGCATGATGTCCGACATTCGTTGGTAGACACGACCCGTTGGAGACAGTGATGTCCCAAACGTCCGCGACCGGGGCCCCGGGGTTCCTGGACCGCATCGGCATCCCGAGACAGCTCTTCTGGGGCTTCGTAGCCGTCCTCATCTTCATGATCGGCGACGGCGTGGAGACCACGTTCCTGTCCGACTACCTGCAGCAACCCGAGGGCGGAGCGCTGCCGGGCGCGGTGGCCTCGTTCGCGACGGTCACGCTCTACGGCGTCGCGGCCATGATCGCGGCGTGGTTCTCCGGGACGCTCTCGGCGATCTGGGGTCCGCGCCGGGTGATGTGGCTGGGCGGCGCGTGGTGGGTCGGCTTCGAGTGCCTGTTCCTGTTCGCGGCGCTGCCGTCGCACAACGCGGTGTTCATCGTCGCCACCTACGGCGTCCGCGGCTTGGCCTACCCGCTGTTCGCGTTCTCGTTCCTGGCGTGGGCGCAGGTGGCGAGCCCGACGAAGATGCGCGGTTCGGTGGCGGGCTGGTTCTGGTTCGCCTTCACGGGTGGTCTGCCGACGCTGGGCGCCGCGCTGGCGGCCCTGTCGATCGGCGTGTTCGGGCTGAACGACTACCAGACCCTGGTGCTGTCGCTGGTCGTGGTGACGGTCGGTGTGCTGCTGGGTTCGTTCGCGGTGCGCGAGGAGCACGGGCTTCGGCCGATCGCGGATGAGACGGTGGAGAACCCGCGCAGCCTCAAGCGCCTGGCGGAGGGCGTGGACATCCTGTGGCGGGATCGCCGGGTGCTGGCGGGCGGTTTGATCCGCATCGTGAACACGGCGCCGCAGTACGGGTTCTTCGCGATGTTCCCGTTCACCTTCGGCCCGGCGGCCCCGGGCGGCGGGTTCCTGACGGCGGCGCAGGTGGCGTCGCTGGCGTCGATCGCCTACGGCGCGAACATCGCGGCGAACCTGTTCTTCGGCGTGTTCGGCGACCGCTTCGGCTGGCGCCGCACGGTGACCTGGTTCGGGTGCGTGGGCTGCGCGATCGCGACGCCGCTGTGGTACTTCAGCTCGATGGCCTCGCAGAGCTTCGCCGTGGCGGCGACGTTCGGCGTGCTCTACGGCTTCGTGCTGGCCGGGTTCGTGCCGTTGTCGGCGCTGATGCCGTCGATGGTGGCCGCCAAGGACAAGGGTTCGGCGCTGGCGGTGCTGAACTTCGGTGCGGGCGGCGCGGCGTTCGTCGGCCCGGTCGTGGTGACGGTGCTGTACCCGCTGGTCGGCGGTGGTGGCGCGGCGATCGTGTTCTGCCTGATGTACCTGGCGGTGGGCTTGCTGTCGTTGCGGATGAAGGACGACAGCGACCCCGGCGAGCACCGCGCGTCCCGCTCCGGTGCGCCCGAGACCGCCGGGGCGTCCGCCTAATCCACTTCGAAGGTCCTGATCAGGCCGTCGTCCGCGAGGGCGGCGGCCTGATCGCCGTCCGGGGTCAGCGCGGGTGGTCCCGCGACGGGCCCGAGCTCGGTTCTGCCGCCGTCCGGCCGGATGATCTCCAGGAGCCCGTCGGCGTTGCGGATCGCGAGCACCGGCCCGGGCGCGATCGCGGGGTCGGAGATCGCCTCGGCGTCGACGGTCCGGACGCGCCGCCAGCCGGCTTGCTCGGCCAGCACCACCAGATCACCCCGCGAGTCCCGGAAGGCCGCGTACCCCCTGGTCACGGCGATGCCGCCGACGGGGTGCTCGTTCGAGGCGAGCGGCTGCCCGCAGCCGGACGCGGTGAGCCGCCAGTGCCGCAGCCCGGATCGCGAGGCCGCCAGCACGTGGACCTCGCCGCTGCCGTCGAGGACCGCGGACACCTCGTCGGCGACGTCGGTTCCGCCGAGCCGGCACCACCCTCCCGCGTCGCGCACGCTCACTCCCCCACCCCGGTCGCGGACGGCGACGAGGACGTGGTCGCCGACCGGCACCGCCGAGGGCGGCCCGAGGTCCACTCCCGGTTCCCGTGGCGGTGGTGCGCCGAGCGGGAGCCACCGGTCGCCGTCCCGCAGCCACACCGCGCCGTTGTCGCGTTCCTGCACCACGAACCGGTCCGGACCGGCGAAGCTCACCGAGCCCTCGCGCGGCACGAACCCCGGTGTGTCCACAACGGACTCGACTCCGGAATCGGTGCGGACGAGCCGGTTTCCGCGCACGTGCACCTGCTGATCGGTGGTGGCCCACCGGGTTCCCCACGGCCGGCGCAGGCGCATCGAGGCCAGCCACGCGTCGTAGGGCGCGTCGAGACTGACCTGCGGGTCGTGCTCGGCGTAGCGGGCGAACACGGCTCGCTTGGCGGCCACGACCCGCTCCGGGAGGTTCGGCGGGGCGTCGGCGACGTTGTAGTCGCGGTAGTGCAGCAGCGGGAGATCCGTTCCGCGCAGCGCGGTTTCGGTGAACCGCGCGGTCGCGACGTGATCGGGGTGGTCGTGGGCGGCACCCCACTGCCCCTGGTAGCGCGGGTCGGGGCGCGGGTCCTGGGTGCGCACGAGCGTCGGCGCGAACTCGGCGACGATCCGGCGCAGCGCGGCGATCACCGAATCCCGGTCGTGCGCGGTCGCGGGTACGACGGAGCCGGTGGCGGGAACCGTGGGCACGTGGTGGGCGGGATCCCGCCAGAGCCTGCTCAGGGCGTGCCGCGAGTCGGGGTCGTTGTCGTCAGGCAGGGCGAGGAACACCAGCGCGACCTCGGGCCGCTCGCGGAGCCGCTGCAGCTCGGCCCGCCGCCCGCCGGGCAGGTCCAGCGCCGAGCGGGTCCAGTCGTCGGCGGCACCGGCCATCGCGGCGAACGCGGCCCGGGTGCCCGCCTGCCTGCTCGCGGCGTAGTCGGCGGGCGGGCGCACGTCGCTCTCCCCCGCCGTGAGGAACACGGTCGTCACCCGGGCGCGGGAGCGCAGCGCCAGGGCCACGTCCGGGCTCATGAACAGCATGTCGTCGTCGGGGTGCGCCACGACCTGCAGGTGCGACGGTCGCGGTCCCGCCGCGGCGACGCCGGGTGAGACCAGCGCCAGCAGAATCGCCAGCAGCGCGACGACCGCCCTCATCGTCCCCACCTCCGCGACAGCACCAGCGCCGTCAGGGCCCCGGTGGCGACCAGCAGCAATCCGACGCGCACACCCGGCGGCGCCCACGTCACCGACAGCACCCCGCCGTCGACGTCCCGGGGGATCCGCACGGTCAGCAGCCCGGCGTCGGTCGCCGAGACCGGAACCGGCCGGCCGTCCACGGTGGCCCGGTAGCCGGGCCAGAACAGCCGCGCGAACACCAGCTCGCCGTGACCGGTGAAGCGCACGGTCTCGCCGCGCGCCCCGCGCTGCGCGTCGTCGATCACCCGCACCCCGCGCGCGGTGCTGACCCGGCCGTGCGGCCACGGCACCGGTGTCGTGCGGGCGAGCACGACGACGTCGGCGTCCCGGTGCGACACGCGCCAGCCCGGTGGCGCCTCGGTCACCTCCCGCAGCCGTCGCTGCACCACGACGCGGGTGGCCTTGAGCTGGTCGGCCAGCCGGTCCGGGCCCCACAGCCGGTCGTAGGCCTGCGGGCAGGTGGCGCCGAAGTAGTTGAGGCACAACGTCCGGTGCAGCGCCTCGTGCCCGATCCCGGTGTAGGACACCAGGCTCGGCACTCCCGCGGCGGCGGGCATGTTGCCCAGCAGCAGTTCCGACCACGCGCTGCGGTCGGCGATGCGCTCGGGCGGTATCGCCTCGCGGGCGGCGATCTGCACGACCGTTCCCCCGCGCGACGCGCCGTGCTGCGCGCGCAGGGCAGCGACGTCGGTCGGGAAGCGGTAGTCGGCGACGTCGGCGTTGACCGGGAACCACAGCAGCTGCAACCCCAGCACCAGCGCGGTTCCCAGGTGCAGCACCACGAACAGCCGCGTCCGCAGCGCGCACACCAGCAGGCCCGCGACCAGCACCAGCCCGATCACGTGCTTGGGCGCCTGCGCCGGCCAGGCCGCGACCGCGAGGTAGCCGCCCACCAGCAGCAGCGCACCGGAGGCCGCCGCGCGCGCCCGCACCCGGTCCCGGCGCGCCCCGGCCGACAGCGCGACCGCCAGCAGCACCGCGAGCGCCAGGTGCAGCAGCGCGACGTGCCGCAGCGGCCACCGGAACATCCACACGTTCGACGGGCCGAGGCACAGCAGCGCCGAGCAGCAGGCCACCACGAGCGCGGTCCGGCACCGCCGCCACGACACCGCGCGCCAGTCCAGCCAGGGCAGCAGCGGCACCGCGAACCACGCCAGGAACGTCGCCGGGACCGTCATCCGGTAGTCGCCGAAGGACAGGATCTGCGGCAGGAACCCCGGGGTGCTGGCGTTGAGCAGGTCCCCGACGCCGGGCACCAGCAGTCCGGAGTTGAACAGCTCCCGGCCCGACCGCCACCCCACCGACGAGGTCGCCAGCACGGGCCAGAACACCAGCGGCAGGCACGCGGCCACCGCGACCCCGATCCCGAGCAGCCGGCGCGGCCCGAACTCGACCGCCCAGCCCGCGAACACCAGGCACAACGCCAGCAGCGCGTACGGATCGCCCGCCGAGACGCACAGGTAGCACAGCGCGAACGGCAGCAGCGCGGGCGCGCCCTCGGCGACGTGGCGGCGCAGCGCCCACCAGGCCCAGGGCACCCACGCCAGCCCCATCAGCCCGCCGGCCCAGCTGGCCGCCTCGAAGTACAGCACGAACCCCGACACCGGCAGCGCCACCGACATCGCCGACGCCGCAGCGGGTTTCGCTCCACACCCGCGGCACAGCAGGAAGGTGCCGACCGCCAGCAGCACCAGGAACTGGATCTTCACCACCGCCGCGGCCACCGCCAGGTCGCCGATGAGGGCGACGAGGACGTAGTCCAGCAGGTGCACCGGGTTCCAGATGCCGAACAGCGATTCGGCGGCGAGGTTGCCGCCCATCCACGAGTCCGGTTCCAGGCCCAGCGACCACTGCCCGGCCAGCAGCCGCTCGCCGAGCCGGTGCCACATCGGCAGGAACTGCGCCGCGCTGTCGTCGGTGAAGTAGAACGACGGGTTCACCAGCAGCGGCACCGTCCCCAGCGCGGCGGTGGCCAGCGCCACCCCGGCCGCGCCCCGCCACTCGCCGATCTCGCCCCGGGTGAGGGCGGCGCGACTGGCCAGGAAGGTCACCGGCACCAGCGCGAAGCCCACCAGCGGCGCCAGCCTCGGGTCGATCCCGTAGACGCTGACCGCCAGCGCCACCGCGGCCGTGCTCACCACCAGCAGCGCCAGGCTCGTCAGCGGGAACAGCAGCAGCGACCGCCCGGTCGGCGGCACCCGGAAGGTGAAGCGGCAGTGCAGCGCGTAGGAGCACAGCGTCGCGACCGCCGTGGCCAGCACGTGCGCCAGCAGGTACGGCAGCAGCAGCCACAACCCCAGGTACGCCGCCCAGTGCACGGCGGTGTTCGCGCCGCCCACCAGCGCGAACCGGCACAGCTGCGAGTCCTCGATCCGCCGCATCACGACACCAGCCCCGGTCCCGGCACCGGCTCCGCCGCGCGCAGCTCGACCGGTGCCGGGCTGGACTCCTTGACCAGGTAGTGCGGCCGCTGCCGGACCTCGGCGCAGGTGCGCCCGACGTACTCGCCCAGCACGCCGAGCAGGAACATCTCGATCCCGGCGCACCCGAGCAGCGCCGCGGCCCAGCGCTGCGGGGAGCCGACGATCGCGGCAGCGGCGCAGCCGAGACCGAACACGAGCGGGCCGAGGTAGAGCGCCGGGCGCAGCGGGTGGTCGTTGAACGAGGTCAGCCCGTCGACGCCGTGATCGACCAACGCAGACGGCCGCCACCGCGAGTCCCCGGTCTCCCGGGGCACGTTGCGGTAGGTGACGCAGCCGGTGTCGAAGCCGATCCAGGCGAACAGGCCCTTGGAGAAGCGGTGCTGCTCGGGCAGCGACAGCAGCGCGTCGACCGCGCGACGCGACAGCACCCGGAAGTCCCCGGCACCGTCCTGCACCCGCACGTCCAGGCACCGCCGCGCGAGCCGGTAGTAGGCGCGCGACAGCGCGGTCCGCCAGGCCCGGTCGCCGGAGCGGCTGCGCCGGGCCACGACCTGGTCGTAGCCGGTGTCGAGCAGCACCAGCATCCGCGGCAGCAGCGCCGGTGGGTGCTGCAGGTCGGCGTCGAGCAGCGCGACGCGGTCGCCGCGCGCGTGCCGGAGCCCGCACAGCATCGCCGCTTCCTTGCCGAAGTTGCGGCTCAGCGACACGTACCGGAACCGGGGGTCGTGCTCGTTGAGGCGCCGCGCCTCGTCCAGGGTGCGGTCGGTGCTGCCGTCGTCGACCAGGATCACCTCGTAGTCCTGGGTCGCGCCGGACAGCGCCGCCACCAGCGCGTCGTGCAGCCGCTGCACTCCGTGCTCCTCGTTGAAGCACGGCACCACCATCGACAGGTACATGGGCAGTTCTCATCCGTTCCGGGGCCGACGCCCGCCGCGCGGAGAACCGGAATCCGCTGCGGGCCTTGCGAGATCACCGAAACCCTGCCCGCCGTCCCGCTCGGCACCCCCTCCCAACACACCGGCGAATCCCCCGTCCCGGTGCGAAATCCGCCGCGAGGTTCCCGATTTCACCGGAAATCGGCGACCGGATTTCCCTGGAAATCGGAGGCCCGACTTCCGCTGGAATCCGGTCGTGGCGAGAAGCGACCTGGTGCGGCATCGGGGTGTGCGTGATGGCAGGCTGGTTCGCATGTCGTCCGCATCGTTTCCTCGCCGGAGCGCGCGCACGCAGGGCTTCAGCCTGGGCGCGCCTCGTAACTTCACCGTCGTCGGAGGCGGTGCGCGCGTCCTGTTCCTGCGCTCGACCAGCGGAACCGACCGCACCACCGCCCTGTGGTCGCTGGAGACCACCACGGGCACCGAACGGCTGCTGGTCGACCCGGCGACGCTGCAGGCCGGCGAGCAGGTGAGCGCCGAGGAGCAGGCCCGCCGGGAACGCGCCCGGGAGCGGGCCACCGGCATCACCGGCTACAGCACCGACCGCGACGGCGGGCTGGTCGTGTTCACCCTGTCCGGCCGCCTGTTCGCCGTCGAGGTGTCCTCCGGCGACGCCCGCGAGCTGCCGGTCCAGCAGCCGGTGGCCGACCCGCGCCCGAGCCCGGACGGTTCCCGCATCGCCTACCTGTCCGGTGGCGCGCTGCGGGTGATCTCCGCGGACGGCTCCGGCGACCGGGCCCTGGTCGAGCCGGACGGCGAGAACATCACCTGGGGCGCGGCGGAGTTCATCGCGGCCGAGGAGATGGACCGCCACCGCGGCTACTGGTGGTCCCCGGACGGCGCGTCGCTGCTGGTCGCGCGGGTCGACGAGTCCCCGGTCCGGCACTGGTACCTGGGCGATCCCGCCCACCCCGACCGCGTCCCGGTCGCCACCCGCTACCCCGCCGCCGGGACCGCCAACGCCGAGGTGTCGCTGCACGCGATCGCGCTCGACGGCACCCGCGCGGAGATCGAGTGGGACCGCGACACCTACCCGTACCTGGCCACCGCGCACTGGTCGTCGCACGGCAGGCCGCTGCTGGCGGTGCAGACCCGGGACCAGCGCACCCAGCTGGTCCTGGCCGTCGACACCGAGACGGGCACGACCGAGGAGATCCACCGGGACACCGACCCGCACTGGATCGACATCAAGCCGGGCTGGCCGTCGTGGACGCCGTCCGGCGAGCTGGTGCGCGTCGACGCCGCCGAGGGCGCCTACCGCCTGGTGGTGGGCGACCGGCCGTGGACCTCCGCGCCGCTGCAGGTGCGCGGCATCATCGACATCGGCACCGACGACGTGCTGGTCTCCGGTTCCGAGGACGACCCGGCCGAGGTGCACCTGTACCGGGTCACCGCCGCCGGGCACGAGCGCGTGACCGGCGAGTTCGGCGTGCACACCGGAACCCGCGGCGGCGACGTGCTGGTGGTGGCCACCGGTTCCCCGGACCAGCCGCGCACCCGGGTGGTGGTGCGCCGGGGCGGTGAGACGATCGCCGAGATCGACAACCACGCCGAGGAGCACGGCCTGGACCTCAACGTCCGGCTGCTGCGGCTCGGCGAGCGCGAGCTGCGCAGCGCCCTGCTGCTGCCCAGCGGCTACTCCCCCGACGACGGTCCGCTGCCGGTGCTGCTCGACCCCTACGGCGGCCCGCACGCCCAGCGGGTGCTGGCCCGCCAGCAGGGCTACCTGACCTCGCAGTGGTTCGCCGACCAGGGCTTCGCGGTGCTGGTCACCGACGGCCGCGGGATGGCGGGGCGCGGACCGGACTGGGACCGCGCGATCGCCGGGGACCTGGCCGGGCCGCCGCTGCAGGACCAGGTCGACGCGCTGCACGCGGCCGCCGCCGAGCACCCCGAGCTGGACCTGGACCGGGTCGCGATCCGCGGCTGGTCGTTCGGCGGCTACCTGGCCGGACTGGCGGTGCTGCGCCGCCCGGACGTCTTCCACGCCGCGATCGTCGGCGCCGGTGTCGTGGACTGGCGGCTCTACGACACCCACTACACCGAGCGCTACCTGGGCGATCCGAACACCTCGCCGGAGGTCTACGAGGCGAACTCGCTGCTGCGCGACGCCGCGAAGCTGGAGCGCCCGATGCTGATCGTGCACGGCACGGTCGACGACAACGTGGTGCTGGCCCACGGACTGCGGCTCTCGGCGGCGCTGACGGCGGCGGCCCGCCCGCACTCGGTGCTGCCGCTGGCGGGCGTGAGCCACATGCCCACCGACGAGACCACCAGCGAGAACCTGCTGGTCATGCAGGTCGACTTCCTGAAGAAGTCCCTGGCCCGCTAGCTAGGACTTCTGCGGCAGGACGGCGACGAGGTGGAAGCCGCCGTCCTCGGAGGGGCCGGCGTCGAGCTCGCCGCCGGCCATCCGGATGCGCTCGGACAGCCCTTCCAGGCCCGCGCCGCCGGAGAGCTCGGTGATCGCCTCCCGCGCGCCGTCCGGGGCGCCGTTGGTGACCTCGATGCGCAGCGCGTCGGCCCGGTTGCTCAGGTTCACCCTGATCCCGGCGCCGGGCGCGTGCTTGGAGGCGTTGGTCAGCGCTTCCTGCACGACCCGGTAGGCGGCGCGCTCGACCGCTCCCGGCACCTCGTGGTTCTCCAGCTCCCCGGTCAGCTCCACCTCGACCCCGGAGGCCCGGGCCTGCCCGACCAGGTCGGAGATCGTGCGCGCCTGGCCGTCGGCCTGCGCGGTCCCCAGACCGAGGGTGGAGCGCATCTCGTCCAACGCCTGCTTGGCCAGCCCGCGCACCCGGGTGGCGGCCTCGCGCACCGCCGGTTCGGAGGTGGTCGCGCCGAGCGCGGCGGATTCGACGGCGATGAGCGTGACGTGGTGGCCGACGGCGTCGTGGATCTCGCGGGCGATGCGGGCCCGCTCCTCCGCGCGCGCCACCTCCGCCTTGGCCTGCGCGGCGACCTCGCCGGCCGCCGCCAGCCGGCGCAGGCTGTCGGCGAGCTGCTCCCGCAGCGCCACCAGCATCCCGATCGCGGCCGGGGCACCGGCCGACAGCAGCACGAACGCCAGCGTCAGCAGGATCGAGCCCGGCGTCAGCGACTGGGTGAGCAGCACCGGGGCGACGGCGACGACGCAGGTCAGCAGCACCCACCCGGCCAGCTCGCGCACCTGCGGGTGCACCCGGGCGACGCGGAACATCGCCACCAGGATCACCGCCCAGCCCAGGCCACCGGCCATCGCGGGCATGCACAGCAGCACGGCCAGCCGCGGCCAGCGGTGCCGCAGCGGCAGCAGCAGCGCCGCGGCCAGGCCGGAGACGACCTTGTAGCCGAACGGGTCGGGCGCGGCCAGGACCGCGATCACGGGCAGCCCGACGGCCAGGGCCTCCACGCCCCAGAACCGCCAGTGCACGCCCTTCACCGCTCACCCCCGACGCCGGAGACGCGCTGGGCGATCAGCGCGGCCTGCACCCGGTTCTGCGCGCCCAGCTTGCTCAGCACGGTCGAGACGTAGCTCTTGACGGTGGCCTCGGTCAGGCCGAGGCGGCTGCCGATGTCGGCGTTGGAGCGGCCGTCGGCGAGCAGCTGCAGCACCTGCCGCTCACGTCCGGACAGGGCGTTGACGAGGTTCTGCTCGCGGGCGTTCTCGCTGCTGGTGCGCAGCCTCGGCAGCAGGCGCGCGGTGATCCGCGGGTCGAGGACCGCGCCACCGGCGGCCAGGTCGTGCACCGCGCGGACCAGCACCTCCGGCTCGGCGTCCTTGAGCAGGAAGCCCTGGGCGCCGAAGCGCAGCGCCTCGGTGACGTAGTCGTCGAGGTCGAAGGTGGTCAGCATCGCGGCCGCGGGCGGCTCGGGCAGCCGCGCCAGGTCCTGCAGCGCGGCGAGCCCGCCGGTGCCCGGCATCTGCACGTCGATCAGGGCGACCTGCGGGCGGTGCGCGCGCACCTCGGACAGCAGGCCGCGCCCGTCCTCGGCCTCGGCCACCACGTCGATGGTGCCGCCGCTCTCCAGCAGGACCTTGAGGCCGCGCCGCAGCATCGGCTCGTCGTCGGCCAGCACGACCCGGATCCGCGCACCGCCGTCGGTTGCCGCCACCTCTCGGTTCACCTCCGCTGCTTCCCGAGGGTCGCCAGCAGACTAACTCCGGTCACCGGCCCGCAGCGCACGGACCGCCGGTTCAGCGCTTGCCCTTCGCCTTCCGCTCACGCACGCGCACCGAGATCCGCACCGGGCTGCCGACGAAACCGAACGTCTCGCGGAACTTGCGCTCCAGGAACCGCCGGTACCCGGCTTCGAGGAAACCGGTGGTGAACAGCACGATCGTCGGCGGCCGGGTCTGGGCCTGCGTGGCGAACATGATCTTCGGCTGCCGTCCGCCGCGCGCCGGCGGCGGGTAGGCGGCGACGAGCTCGTTGAGCCAGCCGTTGAGGCGGCCGGTGGAGATCCGGGTGTCCCAGGAGTCCAGCGCCGTGCGCAGCTGGGGCGCCAGCTTGGCCACCGAGCGGCCGGTCAGCGCGGAGACGTTGACCCGCTCGGCCCAGCGCACCCGCACCAGCTCGCGGTCGATCTCCTTCTCCAGCTGGTGGCGGCGGTCCTCGTCGACCTTGTCCCACTTGTTGTAGGCCAGCACCAGCGCGCGACCCGACTCGACCACCATCGTGATCACCCGCAGGTCCTGCTCGCTGATCGGCTCGGAGCCGTCGACGAGCACGATCGCGACCTCGGCGGCCTCGATGGCGGCCTTGGTGCGCAGCGACGCGTAGTACTCGGTGCCGCTGGCGGTCTTGACCCGCTTGCGCAGCCCCGCGGTGTCGACGAACCGCCACACCTGGCCGTCGAGCTCGACCAGCGAGTCGACCGGGTCCACGGTGGTGCCCGCGACGTCGTGCACCACCGAGCGGTCCTCGCCGGTGAGCTTGTTGAGCAGGCTGGACTTGCCCACATTGGGCTTGCCGACCAGCGCGACCCGGCGCGGGCCGCCGGTGGCGCCGAAGACCTCACGCGGGGTTTCCGGCAGGGCTTCGAGGACCTTGTCCAGCAGGTCGCCCGAGCCGCGCCCGTGCAGACCGCTGACCGGCATCGGCTCGCCCAGCCCCAGCGACCACAGCGAGTGCACGTCGGCCACGCCGCGCTCGTCGTCGACCTTGTTGGCGACCACGATCACCGGCCGCTTCGAGCGGCGCAGCACGCGGGCCACGGCCTCCTCGGTGGCGGTCGCGCCGACCTTGGCGTCGACGACCAGCACGATCGCGTCAGCGGTGTGCATGGCCATCTCGGCCTGGGCGGCCACCGCGCTCTGCAGCCCCTTGGCGTCGGGTTCCCACCCGCCGGTGTCGACCACCGTGAAGCGGCGGCCGTTCCACAGCGCGTCGTAGGCGACGCGGTCCCGGGTCACGCCCGGAGTGTCCTGCACGACGGCCTCACGCCGTCCCAGAAGCCGGTTGACCAGGGTGGACTTGCCCACGTTGGGGCGTCCGACCACGGCCAGGACCGGCTGCGGCTTCGGCGGTGCCTCGTCGCCCTCGGCGGCGGCCTCGTCGAACTCCGCCCACTCGGACTCGTCGGACCACGTGCCGTCCAGGCCCTCCAGCGACTCGTCGGTCACGCTCGTTTACCTCTCACATCGTCAATGGTCCGGTCGGCGACCAGCCGATCCAACTCGGCGATCAGCTCGACCAGTTCGGTGCGCACGGTGTCGGTCGCCGCCACCAGCCCGGCGCGGCCCTTGCCGCCCGCCGGGGAAATCGGCTCCCCGAACAACACGTCGATCCTGGGTAACAGCCTACGGCCCGATCCTTCGGGACGTCGCGTGCCCCGGCAGGCGACCGGCAGGATCTGCGCGCCCGAGGCGCGCGCCAGCCACGCGGCCCCGTGCTCGGCGTTGTCGACGTCACCGGAACCGCGGGTGCCCTCGGGGAACACCCCGACCAGCCCGCCGCCCTTGAGCACGCGCACGGCCGTGAGCAGCGGGGTGCGGTCGGGTTCGCCGCGGCGGACGCCGATCTGGCCGATGCGGGTCAGGAACCAGCCCAGGGCGCCCTTGAACATCTCCTGCTTGATCAGGAACACCGCCGGGCGCGGCACCGTGCCCAGCAGCAGCGGGCCGTCCAGCAGGGAGCTGTGGTTGGCCACCAGCACGACCGGACCGGTGCGCGGCACCCGGTCGGCGCGGTGGACCTTCACCCGGAACGGCAGCCGCAGCGGTCCGCGCGAGATCCACTGGCCGACCCGGTGCAGCCACGGCCAGGAGCCGTCGGGCAGCTGCTCGCTCATGCCGCACCTCCGTCGCCGGTCACGAGCCCGCGCGATTCCACGAGCTTGGTGAGCTGTTCGAGGACGCCGTCGATGTCGAGGTCGGTGCTGTCGAGCTCGACGGCGTCGTCGGCCTGCCGCAGCGGCGCGACCTTGCGCCCGGAGTCCAGGGCGTCGCGGCGCTGCACGTCGGCGTGCGTGGTGCGCAGGTCGCTGCGCCGCCCGTCGGAGGCGTCCTGGGCGGTGCGGCGCGCGGCCCGCGCCTCGGCGGAGGCCGTCAGGTACACCTTCAGGCCCGCGTCGGGCACCACGACGGTGCCGATGTCGCGACCCTCGACGACCATGCCGCCCGGCTCGGTCATCGCCCGGCCGATCAGCTCCCGCTGCAACGCCACCAGCAGCTCCCGGACCTCGGGAACGGCGGAGACCGCCGAGACCGCGCCGGTGACCTCGGGTCCCCGGATCTCGCCCTCGACCTCGGCCCCGTCGAGCCGCACGCCCGGGGCCAGCGGGTCGGTGCCCATGCTCAGCTCGGCCGCGCGGGCCACCCGGATCACCTCGGCGCCGTCGGCCGGGTCGACCCCGGCGCGCAGCACCGCGAGCGTCACCGCGCGGTACATGGCACCGGTGTCGAGGTAGGTCGCGCCGAGCGCCGCCGCCAACTTCTTCGACACCGTGGACTTGCCGGTGCCCGACGGTCCGTCGAGAGCCACCACTCCACGAAGCCTGGCCTGCGCCACGTCGCCGTTCCTCCCCGCTTCACGAACACCGCATCACCAACACGGCCCGGCCGGTCGCCGGAATCAACCATCCATTCTGCCTGGCGGTCACCCGGTGGTCGGAATCGCACCCGGTTGCGGACCGGAACCGGACCGAGATCACGAAAAGGACGGGGGGATCAAGGAATACGGGTCCAGACCTTTAGAGTTGACAGAGTGGACGTAACTGTGACTCCGCTGCCGGGGCTCGGCACGCGCCAGGACTTCACCACCGGATCCGGTCACCGCGTCGGGGTGATCACCTACCGGGACGGCCGCTTCGAGCTGATCGTCTCCGACCACGAGGACCCGGACAAGGTCGCCGCCTCGGTGGAGCTGACCAGCACCGAGACCAGCACGCTGGCCGGGCTGCTGGGGGCTCCGCAGCTGGTGTCGAAGCTCTCCGAGCAGCAGCGGGAGGTCACCGGCGTGACCACCTGGCAGCTGCCGGTGCTCGCCGGGTCGCCCTACGCGGGACGCGAGCTGGGCGACACCGAGATGCGCACCCGCACCTCGGTGTCGATCGTCGCGGTCGTCCGCGACGGCGTCGTCCACCCGTCACCGCGGCCGGACTTCGTCTTCGCCTCCGGTGACCTGGTGGTCGTGGTCGGCACCGCCGACGGGTTGCGCGCGGCCGAGGAGATCCTCACCAGGGGGTGATCCGGATCGCGACCGTCACAACTCCATACGCAGGGAACACGCGAGAGGAAACACGGTGCACGACACGGCGATCTCCCTTATCGAGCTGGGAGCGGTGTTCTTCGGTCTCGGCATCCTCGGGAGGCTCGCGTGGAAGATCGGCATATCCCCGATCCCGCTGTACCTGCTGGGTGGAGTCGCGTTCGGCACCGGCGGTCTGATTCCGCTGCACGGCATCCAGCCGTTCACCCACATCGCCTCCGAGATCGGCGTGGTGCTCCTGCTGCTGTTGCTGGGCCTGGAGTACTCGGCGGGCGAACTCGTCACCGGGCTGCGCCGATCCTGGGTCGCCGGCCTGATCGACATCGTGCTCAACGCCGCGCCGGGCGCCTTAGTGGCGCTGGCGCTGGGCTGGGGGCCGATCGGGGCGCTGGCGATGGCCGGCGTCACCTACATCTCCTCGTCGGGCATCGTCGCCAAGGTGCTCGGCGATCTGGGCAGGCTCGGTAACCGCGAGACACCGGTGATCCTGTCGATCCTGGTCTTCGAAGACCTCGCGATGGCCGTCTACCTGCCGATCCTCACCGCCCTGCTGGCCGGGGTGAGCTTCATCGGCGGGCTCACCGCCGTCGGCGTCTCGCTGCTGGTGATCACCGTCGTGCTGGTGATCGCGCTGCGCTTCGGCAAGTACGTCTCGGCGATCGTGGACAGCCCCGACCCCGAGGTGTTCCTGCTGCGCCTGCTCGGCGCCGCGCTGCTGGTCGCCGGGCTGGCCTCGGAGCTGCAGGTCTCGGCCGCGGTCGGCTCGTTCCTGCTGGGCATCGCGATCTCCGGGTCCACCGCGCAGAACGCCACCCGGATGCTGGAGCCGCTGCGCGACCTGTTCGCCGCGGTGTTCTTCGTCGTCTTCGGCCTCAACACCGACCCGGAGCTGATCCCGCCGGTGCTGCCGATCGCCCTGGGCCTGGCCGTGCTGACCGTCGTGACGAAGGTGCTCACCGGCTGGATCGCGGCCCGCATGCAGGGCGTGGCGCGGATGGGCCGGCTGCGCGCGGGTGCGGCGCTGGTGGCGCGCGGCGAGTTCTCCATCGTCATCGCCGGTCTGGCGGTGTCCTCCGGTGCCGTCAACGGCCAGATGGCCGCCCTGTCCACCGCCTACGTGCTGCTGATGGCGATCCTCGGCCCGGTCGCGGCCCGCGTCGTGGAGCCGCTGGCCCGCGCGGTCCTGACCCGCAGGACGCAGGCCGCCTGAGAACCGCGAAAGCCGCGGTCGGGAGAGTTCCCGGCCGCGGCTTTCGGCGTTCTCGGAGCGTCACATGCCGACGATCTTGTACAGCGAGCTGATCTCCTGGCGGTTGAGCGGCCGGATGGCGCCCTGCCGCTCGGTGGTGAGCTGCACGTCGCCGATGCGGGTGCGCACCAGGCGCTGCACCGGGTGGCCGACGTGCTTGAGCAGGCGGCGCACGATGCGCTTGCGGCCCTCGTGCAGCACGACCTCCACCAGGGCGCGGTTCTGGTTCTGGTCGACCAGCTTGAAGCGGTCCACCTTCACCGGGCCGTCCTCGAGCTCCACGCCCGCCTTCAGCCGCTGCCCGAGGTCCTTCGGGATGGGGCCGAGCACCTCGGCCATGTAGGTCTTGCGGACCTTGTAGGACGGGTGCATCAGCCGGTTGGCGAGCTCGCCGTCGTTGGTGATCAGCAGCAGGCCCTCGGTGTCCTGGTCCAGGCGGCCCACGTGGAACAGCTTGCCCTGGCGTTCCCGCAGGTAGTCACCGATGCACGGGCGGCCCTTGTCGTCGGACATGGTGCACAGGATCCCGGCGGGCTTGTTCAGCAACAGGTGCGTCAGGTTGTTGTTGACCATGATGCGGCTGCCGTCGACGTGGATGACCGCGGTCTCCGGGTCGACGCGGCGGCCGAGCTCCATGACGACCTCGCCGTCGACCTCGATGCGTCCCTCGACGATCATCTCCTCGGCGGCTCGCCGCGACGCGACACCCGCCTGCGACAGCACCTTCTGCAACCGCACCCCCTCTTCGGAGGGGTGCTTCGCGGCACTGGACGGGGAACGGCGTTCAGACGTCATCGATCGAATCCACTTCGGGCAACAGGGGTGCGAGCGGCGGCAGGTCCTTGAGCGACGACAGCCCCAGCCGCTCCAGGAACAGCTCGGTCGTGCAGTACAGGATGCCGCCCGTCTCCGGGTCGGTGCCGGCCTCACCGATCAGGCCGCGCCCCACCAGGGTACGGATGACGCCGTCCACGTTCACACCCCGTACCGCCGCGACCTTGGAACGCGTCACCGGCTGCCGGTAGGCGATCACCGCGAGGGTCTCCAGCGCGGCCCGGGTCAGCTTGGTCCGCTGCCCGTCGAGCAGGTAGCGCTCGACGTAGGCCGCGTACTTCTCCCGCGAGTAGAACCGCCAGCCGTCGCCGACGTAGCGCAGGTCGATGCCGCGCTCGCTGTCCGCGTAGCCCTCGGACAACCGCCGCAGCGCCTCGCGGACCCGCCCCACGGGCTGCTCCAGGGTGTCGGCCAGCAGCTCCTCCCCCGCCGGCACGTCCACCACCAGCAGCAACGCCTCCAGGGCGGCGTCCAGCGCGGAGTCCTCGGTCAGGTCCGGAGCCCCCGAGGTCTCGACCTCGTCCTCCCCGGCGACGTCCGCGGTTTCGGTGGAACCCTCACCACTGCTCTCGGGAGGCGTGGTTTCCGCAGGCCCCGTCACCTCGTCGGGCGCCGGGGCGGGGGAAGCCTCAGCCGACACCTCGCCGTCGGTCTCGGGGGCTGGGGTTTCCGCGGAAACCTCGGATTCCTCGGCGGGCATCAGCCGTACTCCTCCTCTTCCTGATTGGCGCGCTGCGCCTCGGCCTCGGCCTGCGCTTCGGCGAGGCTGCCGCCGACCCAGGTGACCTGCAGCTCACCGAGCGGGCTGTCCTGCTCGAACTGCAGCACCTTCTCCCGGTACAGCTCCAGCAGCGCCAGGAACCGGGCCACCACCTCGACGGTGTGCCCGCAGTCCGACACCAGCTCGGTGAACGTCAGCGTGCCCTTCTCGGCCAGCCGCACCCGCAGCAGCGCCGCGTGCTCGCGCACCGAGACGCCGTGCTGGTGGATGTGGTCCAGCGACACCGTCGGCGGCGGCTTCGGCCGGAACACCGAGGCGGCGATCTCGGCGAACCGCTGCGGGTCGACGCCGATCACCACCTCCGGCAGCAGGTTCTCGTAGCGCTCCTCCACCGACACCGAGCGCGGGTAGCGCCGCAGCGCACCGGCCTCCAGCTCGCCGAACAGCGCCGCCACCTGCTTGTAGGCCCGGTACTGCAGCAGCCGCGCGAACAGCAGGTCGCGGGCCTCCAGCAGCGCCAGGTCGGCCTCGTCCTCGACCTCGGCGGCGGGCAGCAGCCGCGCGGCCTTGAGGTCCAGCAGCGTCGCGGCGACCACCAGGAACTCGGTGGTCTCGTCGAGGTCCCACTGCTCGCCGAGCGCGCGGGTGTAGGCGATGAACTCGTCGGTGACCTTGTGCAGCGCCACCTCGGTGACGTCGAGCTCGTGCGCCGAGATCAGCTGCAGCAGCAGGTCGAAGGGGCCCTCGAAGTTCTCCAGCCGCACCGTGAACTTGCCGTCACCGGACTGCTCCTCGGTGGCGGCTAACGACGAGTCCCGCTGCGCCGCGTCGACCCCGGCATCGGAGGACGCGAGTTCGGCCCCGGCGTCCGCGGGCGCGAGCTCGGCAACAGCGTCGGACGGTGCGGGTTGGGCGGCATCGGTCACTCGCCGGACTCCCGCAGGTGCCGGACCAGGACGGAGTCCGCACCGCGCTCGGTGAAGTCGTCGAGCAGCACCGCGATGGCCTCGCGCACGACGCGGCCGCGGTCCACGGCGATGCCGTGGTCCGCCCGCAACGCGAGCCGAGCCTGCTCCAAACCCAGCAACTCCTCGTCGGACACGTACACGGTGATCTTCGAATCGTGCTTGCGCCGACCCGAACCCGCCGTCCGCGACCGTCCCCGCTCCTCGACCGGGGCGGCCGGCTTCGGGTCCTCCTGCGGCGCCGAGACCTGATCCGTTCGGGAAACAGTAGTACGGAACAGTTCAGCCGCTCCGGGCAGGGCGACCCGACGCGTCATCGAGCGATCACCTCGCGGGCCAGCGCCCGGTAGGCCTGCGCACCGGCGGAGCGCGGCGCCCACCGGGTGATCGGCTCACCGGCGACCGTGGTCTCCGGGAACCGCACGGTCCGGTTGATCACCGAGTCGTAGACCACGTCGCCGAAGGCCTCCACGACGCGCTGCATGACCTCCCGCGAGTGCAGCGTGCGCGGGTCGAACATGGTGGCCAGTATTCCGCTGATCTCCAGCTTCGGGTTCAGCCGCTCGCGCACCTTCTCGATGGTGTCGATCAGCAGCGCCACCCCGCGCAGGCTGAAGAACTCGCACTCCAGCGGGATGATCACGCCGTCGGCGGCGGCCAGCGCGTTGACCGTCAGCAGGCCCAGCGAGGGCTGGCAGTCGACCAGGATGTAGTCGTACTCCTCGATCGACTGCCGCAGCACGCGCAGCAGCGTCTGCTCGCGGCCGACCTCGGTGACCAGCTGCACCTCGGCGGCCGACAGGTCGATGTTGCTGGGCAGCAGGTCCAGGCCCTCGACGGTGGTGCGGCGCACCACGTCGTCGACGGTGACCCCGCGCTCCATGATGACGTTGTAGATGGTCTGCTCGAGCTGGTGCGGCTGCACCCCGAGGCCGACAGAGAGCGCGCCCTGCGGGTCGAAATCCACCAGCAGCACCCGACGCCCGTGTTCGGCCAGCGCGGCACCGAGGTTGATCGTCGAGGTGGTCTTGCCGACACCGCCCTTCTGGTTGCACATCGCCAGCACCGACGCGGGACCGTGGTGGTCCAGCAGCGGCGGTTCCGGGATGTGGCGGAGCGGCCGACCGGTCGGGCCGAGACCCCGGCTGTCCTGGTTGTCGGCGTTGGCCTCAGGACCCGTGGTCTCGGGGGCGATGCTCAGGTCGACCGCGCCCCGAGGCCGCCGGGCGGCGGAAGGATGCGGCAACGACATGGCGATCTGACTCCTTCGGTACCGGTGGCGATCGATCGCAGCCTAAGTCGCTCAAACGAGCTGCGGCAACGTGCCTCGCCGTGGTGTCGGTAATTGGTTCGGTGGATGTTCTTGATTTTCCTGTGATGAAGATCTACCGCCTTCGTTGATCACGCGCATGCGCAAGTGGTGATCTCACCCCGAAAGGTGTGCGCGCGGGTGCGCGGTGGCGTAGACCTCCCGCAGCGTGTTGACGGTGACCAGCGTGTACACCTGCGTGGTGGTCACCGAGGCGTGCCCGAGCAGCTCCTGCACCACCCGCACGTCCGCGCCGCCCTCCACCAGGTGCGTGGCGAAGGAATGGCGCAGCACGTGCGGTGAGACGGTTTCGGCGATTCCCGCTCGTTGCGCGGCCGTTTTCAGCGCGTTCCACGCGCTCTGCCGGGAAAGTCCGGTCCCGCGCGAATTCAGGAACACCGCCGAACTGCCGCGCCCGCGCGCCACCAGCACCGGTCTGGCGCGCACCAGGTAGGCCTCCAGCACCTCCAGCGCGGGACGACCGATCGGCACCAGCCGCTGCCTGCCGCCCTTGCCGTCGAGCAGCACGGTCCGGTCGGTGCGGTCGATGTCGTCGACGTCGAGCCCCACCGCCTCGGAGATCCGCGCGCCCGTGGAGTACAGCAGCTCCAGCAGCGCGCGGTCCCGCAGCCCGCGCGGGTCGTCACCACCGGCGTGCTCCAGCAGCCGTCCCACGTCGTCCACCGACAGCGCCTTCGGCAGCCGCTTCGGCGGGCTCGGCGGCGCGACCTCGCGCGCCACGTCGACGGCGATGCGACCCTCGGCGTGGGCGAAGCGGTGCAGGCCCCGCGCGGCCACCAGCGCCCGCGCCGCCGAGGACGACGCCAGCGGCGGCCGTCCCTCGGCCCCTTCGCGCAGCTGCGCCAGGAACTCGGCCAGGTGCTCGGTGCGCACCTCGTCGAGCGCGGAAACGCCCTGCGCCGTCAGGAATTCCGCGTAGCGGCGCAGGTCGCGGGCGTAGGAGTCGAGGGTGCTGCGCGCGGTCCCGCGCTCGACCGCGAGGTGGTCGAGGTACTCGCCGACGGCGGAGCGCAGTCCCGCGGGCAGCGATTCGAAGCCCTTCACCGCGCGGCGAACCGCTGCGGCCGGTCGGCCCACTCGGCGTCGGCGGGCCGCGGGCTCGCGACGCCGTCGCGCACCGCCTGGGCGGCCAGCAGACCCGCCACCGCGGGACCGTTCACGATCTCCCCCGCCAGCGCCATCCGCACCGCCTCGGCCAGCGGGAACCGCTCGATGACCAGGTCCGCCTCCTCGTCGCCGACCGCGTCGGGGCGCTCCACCTCCGACAGGCCGGTGGCCAGGAACACCCGCACCACCTCGTCGGTGAACCCGGGCGAGGTGGCCACGTCGACCAGCACCGACCAGTCCTCGGCGGCCATCCCGGTCTCCTCGGCGAGCTCGCGCTGCGCGGTGCGCACCGGTTCCTCGCCGGGGGCGTCCATCAGGCCCGCAGGCAGCTCCCACAGGCGGCGGCCGATCGGGTACCGGTACTGGTGCACCAGCACGACCCGCCCCTGCTCGTCGATCGCGGCGACGGCCACCGCGCCGTAGTGCTCGACGACCTCTCTGCGCGCGTGCCCTCCGCCGGGCATGCCGACCTCGTCGGCGCGCAGCGCCAGGATCCGCCCGACGTAGACGTCCTCACTGGTCAGCGTGGTGAACTCGTGCTCTCCGTTGGTGCGCGCGACACCGGTACCCGTGGTCTCCACGTGCACCACCCTAGAGCCGATCGCCCGCGCGTGAAGCGGCCCGCACCGACGTGATCGCCGATGCGGGCCGCTTCACCGGGCAGGACTCACGCCCCGGCGGGCTCGGACTCCGGCTCGGTCACGGCCGGCTCCAGCTCCACCGGCAGCCGCTCGGCGGCGCGGTAGTCGATCGCCGCCTTCACGAACGCCGCGAACAGCGGGTGCGGGCGCGTCGGACGGCTCTTGAGCTCCGGGTGCGCCTGGGTGCCCACGAAGAACGGGTGGATGTCCCGGTCCAGCTCGACGAACTCGACCAGCCGGTCGTCCGGCGAGGTGCCGGAAAAGACCACGCCCGCCTTGCTGAGGCGGTCCCGGTAGGCGTTGTTGACCTCGTAGCGGTGCCGGTGCCGCTCGGCGACCTCGGTCGAACCGTAGGCCTCGGCGACCAGCGAGCCCTCGGCCAGCTTCGCCGGGTAGGACCCCAGCCGCATGGTGCCGCCCATGTCCCGGTCGCCCGAGATCACGTCGTGCTGGTCGGCCATCGTGCTGATCACCGGGTGCTGGCAGGGCTCCTCGAACTCGGTGGAGTTCGCCCGCTCCAGACCGGCCAGCGACCGCGCCGACTCGATCACCATGCACTGCAGTCCCAGGCACAGGCCGAGGATCGGGATGTTGTTGGTGCGCGCGTAGCGGATGGCGCCGAGCTTGCCCTCGATGCCGCGCACGCCGAACCCGCCCGGGATCAGCACGCCGTCGACCCCGGCCAGCGCCTGCGCGGCACCGGCGTCGGTCTCGCAGGTGTCCGAACCGACCCAGGAGATCTCCACCTTGGCGTGGTGGGCGAATCCGCCCGCCCGCAGCGCCTCGGTGACCGACAGGTAGGCGTCGGGCAGGTCGACGTACTTGCCGACCAGCGCGATGCGCACCCGCTCGGACGGGTTGTGCACCCGGTCCAGCAGGTCGCCCCACACCGACCAGTCGACGTCGCGGAACGGCAGCCCGAGCCTGCGCACCATGTAGGCGTCCAGACCCTCGCTGTGCAGCACCTTCGGGATGTCGTAGATCGACGGGGCGTCCGGGCAGGCCACCACGCCGTCGGTGTCGACGTCGCACATCAGCGCGATCTTGCGCTTGAGGTCGGCGGGCAGCTCGCGGTCGGCCCGGCACACCAGCGCGTCGGGCTGGATGCCGATGTTGCGCAGCGCCGCCACCGAGTGCTGGGTCGGCTTGGTCTTCAGCTCGCCCGACGGCGCCAGGTAGGGCACCAGCGAGACGTGCAGGAAGAAGCAGTTGTCGCGGCCCACGTCGTGGCGGACCTGGCGGCAGGCCTCCAGGAACGGCAGCGACTCGATGTCGCCGACGGTCCCGCCGACCTCGGTGATCACCACGTCCGGGGTGACACCGTTCTCGTCGGGCTCGGCCATGGCCCGGATGCGGGCCTTGATCTGATCGGTGATGTGCGGGATGACCTGCACCGTGTCACCCAGGTACTCGCCGCGGCGCTCCTTGGCGATGACCGCGGAGTACACCTGGCCGGTGGTGACGTTGGCGTTGCGGGTCAGATCGCGGTCCAGGAACCGCTCGTAGTGACCGATGTCCAGGTCGGTCTCCGCGCCGTCCTCGGTGACGAACACCTCACCGTGCTGGAAGGGGTTCATCGTCCCCGGATCGACGTTCAGGTAGGGGTCGAGCTTCTGCATGGTCACCCGCAGGCCGCGGGAGGTGAGCAGTTCGCCCAGGCTGGACGCCGTGAGCCCCTTACCCAACGAAGAGGCGACGCCCCCCGTTACGAAAACGTGCTTGATAGTGCGTGCTTGCGGCACCAAGAAAAGCTCCCCGTGGTCAAGCCGTCGCCTGGCTGGATTTCTGCGCTGGCAGGACGGCTGGATCCGTCGCTCCCACGGAATTCCAGCCTAACGCACGGCGGTCGGACCCCGCACCGAGACCCGCCTTACGCGAAAACGGCGAACCGGCCGGGTCAACCGCCATCCGGCGGCCTTCCGGCCGGTTCGCCGTGACGTCTCGCCGAACGGGGCGGGACCAGGCGTGACTCCGCGGGTTACGAGTCGCCGCGGGTGCCCGGCACGGGCCCCTGAGCGCTGCTGGCCACACCGTAGTGCCCGCTCTGCCGGTCCGCCTGCTCGCGGGCGGCCAGCACCACCGCGACGCGGCCCGCCCCGGTCTCGGCGTTGTCCACGGTCGACAGCGCCGACGCCATCGCCGGGTCGGCCCGCGCCACCCCGACCGCGCCGCGACCGTCGGCGGAGCCGTGGGCGCCCGCCAGTACCGCTCCCTGACCGGACCGGTCGATCTGGGTGGCGAAGCGCGCCAGCGCGGTGGCCTCGTCCGCGGCGTTGTCGCCGTCGAGGCGACCGCCGGTGAGCACCACCGCCAGCTGGGCGGGGCGCAGCCCCTCGGACGCGGTCGCGTAGCCGCCGCCCGCCAGGCCCGACAGCGCCGCGGCACGCGCGTCGTCGGCGGCCTGCGGCTGGCCGGTCTCCGGGTTGACCAGCGTCAACGGGCCGATCAGGCCACCGGCGAGGGTGCCCGGGTCGGCGGCGGTGGGCAGCTGGACCCCGGCGGGCAGCAGCTGGGTGACCACGCCGCGCAGCTGGTCGGTGCGCTCCGGGTCGGTCAGCGCCTCGCCGAGGCGGACCTCGCCGGTGACGTCGGCGCCGGAGTCGCGCAGCAGCTTCGCCATCCCCTCGCGGCGGGCGTCGTCCACCTCGGGGGAGCTGATCAGCACGACGCTGCGGCCGGTGAGCTGGCCCTGCACGGCCAGCGGCGCCACGGTCGTGTCGAACCGGTCGGCGGCGTCGGCCTGGGCCTTGTACCGCGCGCTCTCGGCGCTGAGCTGATCGACCTGGTCCTGCAGCTGCTGCTTCTCCCCGCCGACGGACTTGAGCAGGCCCTCGCTGACCGAGCTGGTGCCCAGCACCACGCCCACGGCCAGCGCGAGGAACACCGCGGCGATCGAGACGATGTGGTAGCGCATGGTGATCACGAGAACAGCTCCTTGA
Organism: Saccharopolyspora flava; assembly: GCF_900116135.1. Taxonomy (GTDB): domain Bacteria; phylum Actinomycetota; class Actinomycetes; order Mycobacteriales; family Pseudonocardiaceae; genus Saccharopolyspora; species Saccharopolyspora flava. The sequence goes on along the minus strand of NZ_FOZX01000009.1, from coordinate 8,924 downwards.
AGTACGCCGAGACGACGCCGGCGGTGTCGGCCAGCTGGTCGGCGACCGCGGCTCCGAGCCCGGACACCAGCAGCGCCACGACGATGACCGCCAGCACGGCCAGCACCAGCAGCACCACCGCCGACATCGGCGTGCGGCTGCGCTGCAGGGTGGCGACCGCGGCGCCGTCGATGACCTTGCTGCCGAGGCGCAGCCGGGTCAGGAACGTCGACGGGTTGGAGCCGGAGCGGCCGCGGTCGAGGAACTCGCTGAGGGTGGCCTGGAACCCGACGGTGACGACCAGGTCGGCCTTGTGCGCGTCGGCCAGCAGCAGCGCCAGGTCCTCGGGGTTGCCGGAGGCGGGGAAGGTCAGCGCGCCCACGCCGAGGTCCTGGATGCGCTCCAGCCCGGGCGCGTGCCCGTCCAGGTGGGCGGGGATGACCAGTTCCGCGCCGCAGCGCAGCGTCTCGGTGCTCACGGTGTCCGGGGCGCCGACGATGACGCTCGGCTTGTACCCGGCGCGGTGCAGGGCGTCGGCACCGCCTTCGACGCCGATGAGCACCGGCTTGTACTCGCGGATGTAGCGCTTGAGGCGGCGCAGGTCGTCGGCGTGGCCGTACCCGGGCGCGACCACCAGCGCCTGCCTGCCCTCCAGGGAGCCGGTCAGCTCGGGCACGCCGATGCCGTCGAGGATCAGCGTGCGCTCGGTGCGCAGGAACTCGATGGTGTTGGCCGAGAACGCCTCCAGCTGGGTGGACATCCCGGCCTTGGCCTCGATGAGCTGGTCGGCGATCGAGTTGGTGTCCTGCTCGACGCCGCGCCCGAGCTCGCGGTCGCCGGCGAACACGCCGCCCTCGTGCAGGCGGATCTTCGCGCCGTCCTTGACCTGGTTGAGGATGTCGTTGCCGACGCCGTCGATGAGCGTCACCCCGGCGGCCAGCAGCACCTCGGGACCGAGGTTCGGGTAGCGCCCGGAGATCGACGGGGCCGCGTTGACCACCCCGATCACCCCGGCCGCCACCAGCGCTTCCGCGCTGCGGCGGTCCAGGTCGGCGTGGTCGATCACCGCGATGTCGCCGGTGCGGATCCGGCGCGGCAGATCACCCGAGCGGCGCTCCACCCGGGCGACCCCGGCGAGACCGGGCAGCTCCTCCTGCTGTCGAGTCAGCAGTCCGCTGATTTTCATGCGCCGATGGTGACAAACCCACCACCGAACGTGTCCGCGCCACGCCGCAACCCACTGCACCATCTACCGCAAAGAAAGAACCGCCATTCAGCACAAAGAACCACCGTCAGGCAAGCACCGAAGGTGCTTTCGCAGTACCCCACCTAAGGCACTGGCACCGCCGCGGGTTCTGAGCGGCTCTCTGGGGAGGACAGCCGACGTGTCGTGTATTGGCATACATAAGCCTCGGATCCCGGAGCCAGAGAGCCGCTCAGGTTCCGCTACCCGCACCGCCAAGCAAAAAGACCACAGAGTAGTTGATCTTTAAGACGAAGCACCTACTTCCGACCGCCCTTGGACTTACGGCCGAATTTCTCCTGGGTGAGCTTGTAGGTGTTAGCAGTCTCCAAAAGCTCCTCGGCGTGCGCCCGCCCGGTCTCGGTCGAATCCATCCCCGCCAACATCCGAGCCAGCTCCACAACCCGCCGCTCATCGGCGACCAGCCGCACGTCGCTCTTGGTGAGCCCGCCGTCGACCTGCCCCTTGTCCACCACCAGGTGCCGGTCGGCGAAGGCCGCGACCTGCGGGAGGTGGGTGACCACGATGACCTGGTGGGTGCGGGCCAGTCTCGCCAGCCGCCGGCCGATTTCGACGGCGGCGCGGCCGCCGACACCGGCGTCGACCTCGTCGAAGACCAGCGTGGGAACCGTGTCGGCGTCGGCGAGCACGACTTCCAGCGCCAGCATGACGCGGGAGAGCTCACCGCCCGAGGCACCCTTGTGGATCGGCAGCGCGGGCGCGCCGGAGTGCGCGACGAGCTGCAGCTCGACCTCGTCGACCCCGTCCGGCCCGGCGTGCAGAGTCCGGCCGTCGACCGGCAGCCCGTTCGGGTCGCCCTCCTCGGCGTCCTTGGGGTGCACCAGGACCTGCAGCTTGGCCTGCGCCATGGCCAGCCCGGACAGCTCCTCGGAGACGGCCTCGGCGAGCCGCACCGCCGCTTCGGCGCGGGCGGCGCTGAGCGCCTGGGCGTGCTCGGCGAGTTCCACGGCGAGCTCGTCGCGGCGGGCCGCCAGCGCGGCCAGCGCCTCCTCCGAGGTGTCCATCCCGGACAGCCGGGAGCGGGCGTCCTCGGCCCAGGCCAGAACGCCGTCGACGTCGGCCGCGTACTTCTTGGTGAGCTGCTTGAGCTCGGCCTGCCGCGCGAGCACCTGCTCCAGGCGAGCCGGGTCGGCGTCGAGCCGGTCTAGGTAGGCGCCCAGTTCCCCGCCCACGTCGGAGAGCACCGCGACGGCCTCGGCCACCCGCGGCTCCAGCTCCCGCAGGGCCGGGTCCTCCGAGGACGACAGCCTGCGCGCGGCCTCCCCGATCAGCCCGATCGCGCCCGGGGCCTCCGGGTCGCCGTCGGCGGAACCGGACAGCGCGTGCTGGGCCCCGGCGGCGATCTCCCGCAGCTGGTCGACGTCGGCGAGCCGCCGTGCCTCGTCCACCAGCGAGACGTCCTCGCCCGCTTCGGGGTTGACGGCTTCGATCTCCGCGAGACCGTGCCGCAGCATGTCGGCCTCGCGGGACAGCTCGCGGGAGCGCTCGGTGCGCTCGGTGAGCTCACGCACCGCCTCGGCCCACTCGGCGCGCACCCGCTGGTAGTCGGCCAGGACGTGCAGCACGGGCTCCCCGGCGAACCGGTCCAGCACCGCGCGCTGCTCCCCCGGGCGCAGCAGCCGCAGCTGGTCGTTCTGCCCGTGCACCGCCAGCACCTGCTCGGACAGCTCCGAGAGCACGCCGTTGGGCACCGAGCGGCCGCCCAGGTGCGCGCGGGAACGGCCGTCGGAGGTGACCGTGCGCAGCGCGATGAGGCTTCCGTCGTCATCGGGTTCGGCACCGGCGTCCCCGGCGACCTTCGCCGCCGGCGAGTCCGGGGTCGTCGCGAAACGTCCCTCCACGACGGCCCGCTGCGCACCGGCGCGCACGCGCGAGGCGTCGGCCCTGCCACCGCTGAGCAGGTGGAGGCCGGTGACCACCATCGTCTTGCCCGCGCCCGTCTCACCCGTGACCACGGTCAGGCCGGCGTGCAGTGCGAGCGTGGCGTCGTCGATGACGCCCAGTCCCTGGATACGCATCTCCGCCAACACACACAGCACCCTATCGGCACCGAGGCCCGCGACACGCCCCACTGCGGTGATCGCCACCGAAATCGTTAGACAGTGTGTTCGAGCCTCGGGCCTTCGAGCCCGGGGTGTTCGAGCCGCGACCTACTCGGCCGGACCGCGCCACCCCTGGACCGGGAGCTCGAACTTGCGCACCAGCCGGTCGGTGAACGACGTGTCGTGCAGCCGCACCAGCCGGATCGGCGTCGACCCGCCGACGACCTCCACCCGGGCACCCGGGGGCAGGTCGAACTGCCGCTGCCCGTCGCAGCACAGCACGGCGTGATGACCGTGCTGGTCGATCTCCATGGCCACCAGCGAATCCCGCGACACCACCAGCGGTCCGGCGAACAGCGCGTGCGCGTTGCTCGGCACCACCAGCAGCGCCTGCACGTCCGGCCACACGACCGGGCCGCCTGCGGAGAACGCGTAGGCGGTCGAGCCGGTCGGCGTCGAGCACAGCACGCCGTCGCAGCCGAACGCCGACACCGGGTGCCCGTCGACCTCGACGACCACGTCGAGGATGCGCTCCCGGCTGCTCTTCTCCACGCTCGCCTCGTTGAGCGCCCACGTGCCGGCGACCTTCTCGCCGTTGACCGTGGCGGTGACCTCCAGGGTCATCCGCTCGTCCACGTGGTACCGGGACTCCACGACCGCGGCGATCGCCTCGTCCAGCGCGTCGGAGTCGGCACCGGCCAGGAACCCGACCCGTCCCAGGTTGACCCCGAACAGCGGCACCCCGGCGGGTCTGGCCAGCTCCGCGGCGCGCAGCAGCGTGCCGTCACCGCCGAGCACCAGGACCAGCTCGGTGCCCACGGCGGGGTTCTCGTCCGGTCCGGTGACCTCGCAGGCGCTGTTGCGCAGCTCGTCGGCCTCACCGGCCAGCGCGCGCACCGCGATCCCCGCGTCGAGCAGACGACCGGCGACCTTCTCCGCTGTGCGCAGGTTCTGCTCCCTGCCGGTGTGCACCACCAGCAGCACCCGTCGGGTCAACTCCCACTCCCTTGCCGGGGCGATTTCCTGGTCGAGTTCTGCGGTCCCCGCTCGACGGCGTCGGCCACCAGGCGTTCCGCGCGGTCGTGGTCGGGGTCGGTTCCGGGGCGCAGCCAGACGAAGTACTCGACGTTGCCGGACGGTCCCGGCAGCGGGCTGGCCACCACGTCGCGCAGCCCGAGCCCGTGCTCGGCGGCGAAGTCGATCACCTCGAGGACGGCCTCGGCGCGCAGCTGCGGATCCCGGACCACTCCACCCGAGCCTAGCCGTTGTTTGCCCACCTCGAACTGCGGTTTCACCATCAGCGCAAGATCGGCGGAGTCGCTGGAGCAGGCGACCAGGGCGGGCAGCACGAGCTTGAGCGAGATGAACGACAGGTCGGCGACCACCAGGTCCACCTCACCGCCGATGTCCTCGGGCGTGAGCGCCCGGACGTTGGTGCGGTCGTGGATGCGCACCCGCTCATCGGTCTGCAACTTCCACACCAGCTGCCCGTAGCCCACGTCCGCGGCCACGACCTCGCGGGCCTCGCGGCGCAGCAGCACGTCGGTGAACCCGCCGGTGGAGGCACCCGCGTCCAGGCAGCGCTTGCCCGCCACCGACAGACCGCCGGGCTCGAAGGCCTCCAGCGCACCGATCAGCTTGTGGGCGCCGCGCGACGCCCAGCCGGGGTCGTCGACGTCCTCGGTGACCAGCACCGGGGCGTCGATCTCCACCGCCGTGGCCGACTTGCGCGCCACCATCCCGCGCACCGTCACCCGGCCCGCGGCGACGAGCTCTCCGGCGTGTTCCCGGGATCGGGCCAGTCCGCGCCGAACCAGTTCGGCGTCCAGGCGCGCCTTGCGAGGCACTTCGTCAACTCCGAGGGGTGTTCTGGGACTGCAGGTGGTCGGCCTTCGACAAGGCCTCGGTCAACGCGCTGTGCACGTTCTCGAACCGCTGGACGTGCTCGGCGACGGGCTGCTCGCGCACCTCGTCGAGCTCCGACATCGCCGCGGAGATCGCGTCGATCGCCGACTGCCCGTCGTCGGCCTGGCGGGCCAGCATCGCCGGGTTCGGCGCCTGCTGCTGCCACGGAGAGGTCATGGGCGGGTTCTCCCCTCGATCACCGGACGCCGGTCCTCGGGCCCGCGTCGTTCGGCAACCGCGCGATCGCCGCGCGGCACCGCCCTCACGCTAGCCGAACGGTCCGCGTCGTTCTCGTCAGGTCAGTCGATCTCCAGCGCCCGCAGCGCGGCGCGCGCGGCGTCGTCGGTGCCGACGACCTCCACCGGACCGGACCCGGCCGCCCACCACGCCGCGCACAGCGCGCGCAGGGCGCCGAGCTCGTCGCCGTCGCCGCGCGCCGACAGCTCCAGCCCGCTGCCGACCGACACCGACCAGGCCGGCTGCTCGGCGATGGCCACCTCGGAGGCGGGCGCGTGCAGGCCGCGCAGGTCGACCGACACGTTGTCGGCCCGCTCCTCCGGGATCGCCTCCAGCAGATCGCGGGGCGTGTTGACGCCGGTCAGCACCATCAGCGACGGCATCCCGGCCTTGACCGCGCCCGCGATGTCGGTGTCGAGCCGGTCGCCGACCATCAGCGGCTCGGCGCCACCGGCCGAGGACACCGCGCGGTCCAGCAGCGGTCGTTCCGGCTTGCCGGCCACGACCGGGTCCTGGTCGGTGGCCGCGCGCAGCAGCTCCACCAGCGACCCGTTTCCGGGCAGCAGGCCCCGCTCGGTCGGCAGGGTGCGGTCGGCGTTGCACGCCACCCACAGCGCCCCGTCGCGGATCGCCAGGCACGCCTCGGCGAAGTCGCCGTAGGTCAGCTCGTTGAACAGGCCCTGCACCACCGCCACCGGCTCGTCGGCGAACGCGCGCACCGACACCAGACCGAGCGCGTCCACTTCGGACTCCAGCGCGGGCGAACCCACGACCAGCACCCGCGACCCGGCGGGCAGCTTCTCGGCGAGCACCGCCGCGCCCGCCTGGGCGCTGGTGCTCACCTCGCTGCGCTCGGCGGCCAGCCCGAGCCCGATCAGGTGATCCACGACCGCCTGATCGGGCTTGGAGGCGTTGTTGGTGACGTAGCGGACCCGGACGCCGGCCTCGTGCACGCGCTCGATCGACTCCAGCGCGTGCGGGACCAGTTCACCGCCCCGGTAGACCGTGCCGTCCAGATCGAGCAGCACTACGTCGTGCTGGTCCAGCAGGGTGCCGCTCATCGCGCCTGCGAGCCTCCTTCGGCCGCAGACCCGGTGACGTTCTCACCGTCCTCGTCGGCCGCGGCGGTCTCATCATCGAGCTCGTCGTCCTCGGAGTCCAGGTCGTCGGCGAGAGGGTTCTCGTCCGCTTCGTCCTCGTCGTCGATCTCGGCGGCCGCCTCGGCCTCGGTGACCAGTTCCTCGACGACCTCCGGGCCACCGATCTGCACCGCGAGCTCCTCTAGGCGCTCCGGCGCGTCGGTCTCCTCCTCGTCGTCCGCGTGCGCGGCGTGCACGAACCAGGTGAACGCGTCCCGCTCGCGGCCCGCCGCCAGCAGGTTGTCGGCGTAGGCGTAGAACAGCCGGGCGCTCCACGGCTCCTGGCGCTTCGGGTCCAGCTCCGGGATCTGCAGGCTCACCACGGAGGCGTCGATCTCGTCGAGGTCGCGGCGCGCACCGGCGGCCACGATCCGCAGCTCGATCTCGTCCTCCTTGTCGAGCTGCAGCGCCTCCTCGCTGCGCACCAGCTCGATCGCCCGCTCCGGACGACCCAGCGCCCGCTCGCAATCGGCCATGATCGCCAGGTGACCGGGACCGCCGCCCATCCGGCGCGCGGCGCGCAGCTCGGACAGCGCCTCGTTCCACTCACCGGTCAGGTACGCGGTGAGACCGTTGGCCTCGCGCACCGACGGGATCCGGGCCGCCTTCTGCCGCGCGAAGCGGGCGTGCTCCAGGGCGCGCTCCGGCTCCTCGTCGATCAGCTGGCCGGCGGCGACCAGGTGCTGCGCGACCTTCTCGGCAGCGCCCTTGGGCAACGACAGCAGCTCGCGGCGGATCTCCGGGTCCAGCTCGGACGGGTCGACGCCCTCCTCCGGCAGCGCCGGCTCGACGGGCTTCGGAGCCTCGTCGTCCTTGCGGCGGTCGGGACGGCGGTCGTCGTCGCGCTTGAAGCCGCCCTTCTTGAACCCGTCCTTCTTGAAGTCGTCGCGCCGCCCACCCCGGTCGTCGCGGTTGCGGTTGTCCCGCCGGTCGTCCCGACCCCGATCGTCACGACGGGGACGGTCGTCCCGGTTGCGGTGGTCGCGATCGTCCCGGCGGGGACGGTCGTCGCGGCGGAAGCCGCCGCGGTCGTTCCTGTCGTTGCGGTAGCCGCCCCGGTTGTCGCGCCGGTCATCGCGACCGCGGTCATCGCGGCGCGGGCGGTCGTCGCGGCGGTAACCGCCGCGGTCGTCGCGATTGCGGTCGTCGCGGTAACCGCCGCCTCGGTTGTCCCGGCGGTCGTCACGGCGATCGTCGCGCCGGAAGTCGTCGCGACCGCCACGGCGGTCATCCCGGCCCCGGTCGTCCCGGCGGAAGCCCCCGCGGTCGTCGCGGTTGCGGTCGTTGCGGAATCCGCCCCGGTTGTCGCCACCCCGGTTGTCGCGCCGGAAGTCACCGCCGCGATTGTTGTCCCGGCGGTCGTCGCGACGGAAGTCGCCGCCCCGACGGTCGTCGCGGCCCCGGTCATCGCGACGGAAGTCGTCGCGGCGCGGACGGTCGTCCCTGCGGAAGCCGCCGCGGTCATCGCGCGGGCCCCGGTTGTCCCGGTCGCCCCGGTAGCCGCCGCGATCGTTCCTGTCGTTGCGGTAGCCGCCCCGGTCGTCCCGGCGGTCGTTGCGGGGGCCGCCGCGGTTGTCGCGGTCGTTGAAGCGGCGCTGACCGCCGTCGTTGTCACGACGCGGGCCGCCGTAGGAGCCGCGCCCCTGGGAGTTGCCGCCCGGCTTGCGGTCGTAGTTGCCGCGACCGCCCTGGCCACTGCGGCCGGCACCGGCCCCGCGGCGAGGACCGCCGCGCTTGTCGTCGGAACCGGACACCGAACCTCCTGAGAAAGAAAAGCCACAAGATCCAGCCGAGGAAGCACTCCCCGGCTGAGCGCGTCCGGTACCGCGGGGTCTTGATCGACCACCTGCGCTCGCACCATCATCCGAGCCCCGAGTTGGGGGCTGAACAGCCACGACCGAACCGCCTTCCCCAAATCGTACAGCTCGCCGACGCGCTCCGAGCCTCCGGGACCACGCGCTGAGAGCCGAACGACAAAAAACGGGGCCGGTAGAAGTTGCCTTCTACCGGCCCCGTCTCAAGGAATGTGTCGGCGGTGTCTTACTCTCCCACACCCTAGCGAGTGCAGTACCATCAGCGCTGGGGAGCTTAGCTACCGGGTTCGGAATGGGACCGGGCGGACCCTCCCCGCCATCGCCACCGACAACCCTCGTTCCCACGAACCCGCGGGAAAAACCAAAGGGCGCCAACTGCGTTGACACACAATATTCTGGAATCAACAACCCATAGGTTGTTGTCTCAGACATCGTATAGTGGGTGCGTAACACCTTCGTGAGCAAGTCCTCGGCCTATCAGCACCGGTCAGCTCCACACATTACTGCGCTTCCACATCCGGCCTGTCAACCCGGTCATCTACCG
>NZ_FOZX01000001.1 GCF_900116135.1 Saccharopolyspora flava | reverse complement strand
CGTCTTCGGCTGCAAGGAGCGCGCCCGGCGGGGCCGGCACCCGAGCCCGACCGGCGTCCGGCCCGCATCCAGCGCAAGGTCTCCGCGCGCGGCGCCACGCAGGTCACCGGCCAGACCGTGCAGGTCGGTTACCGCTACGCCGGGCGCGTGGTCACCATCGAGGTCGACGAGACCGTGCTACGCGTGTTCGATGAGGCCGACGAGGCAATCACCACCGTGTCTCGCACGACCACCGCCCCGGTCGTCCGGCACAAGGCGTACGGTCACCGCGTCGAAAGCACGATCAGTCAGGAAGTGTCACCCCTCAACTGACCACGATCCGACACCCATCATCAGAAACTAGGCAGGACTGTTGCCGTACGTTCAGGCTCCGGTGCGGGTGAGCGTCGCCTGGAGGTCGCGACTGGTCACGAGGGCGACAGCGGTGAAGCGCTCGCGCGTGGGACCGGGCAGTGCGTACAGCCCATTTTCTCGCAGTGCCAAACCTGATCTCAGCGGCGCTGACACAGGCCGCCGAAGAGGGAGCGAACACCTTCACCCTGCTGGCGTCTCCGGGCACACGTCTGTGACGTCTCTGGCTAGGTATTCGAAGGTTTCCCCAGAAATTCTCGCCCGCCGGCAGCACATGCGAGACCCGGCCCCCGTCGCCGGTGAAACGTCCCTAACGCTCACACGATCACCCCCATGTTCGGATACAGCCACGATCACCCTCGCTCTCGTCAGCGAAGGTCGGCGGGACCTGGACCGGCTACGCAACCTGGTGATCACTTCCCCGGTGACTTGGGCTGGGAACACCCGATAGTTAAGTGCGCAAGCTCATCAGGCTCGCGGCTTCGCGGGGGTTGGGTGAGCGGGACGGCGCAGTGGTGCGCCCACGGCGTGGAGATGGCGCAGTACTTCGGCGTAGGAGTGCAGCAGCCCGCACTGGCTGTAGGAGATGCCGCGCTGGGCGCAGAAGTTGCGGACGAGTGGTTTCGCTCGGCGCAGGTTGGGTCGGGGCATGCTGGGGAACAGGTGGTGTTCGATCTGGTGGTTCAGGCCGCCGAGCAGGAAGTCGACCCACCGGCCACCGGAGATGTTGCGGGAGGTGAGGACCTGTTTGCGGAGGTAGTCCAGTTTTTCGCCCTTGGCCAGGATGGGCATGCCTTTGTGGTTGGGCGCGAAGGAACACCCGAGATACACGCCCATCAACCCTTGGTGCACTGCGATGAACAGGACCGCTTTGAGTGGGGAGAGTACGAGGAATGCCACAGCCAGGTAGCCGATGAGGTGACCGGTGAGCAGCCCGGCTTCCAGCCTGGTGGCCTTGACCTCGCGCCGTAGTACGGCCTGGACGCTGTGGATGTGCAGCAGGACCGCCTCCAGCAGCAGCAGCGGGAAAAACAGGAACGCCTGGTACTTGCTCACCCACCGGTACAGGCCGCGCTTGGTGTGGGATTGGTCGTGGCTGAAGGCGAGCGCGGCGATGGCGATGTCGGGGTCGTCGTCTTCGTGGTTGGGGTTGGCGTGGTGCTGGTTGTGTTTGCCGACCCACCACTGGTAGCTGATCCCGGTGATCGCACTGTGGCAGTGCCCGACGAAATCGTTGCCACGCCGGGAACGGAGGATCTGCCGGTGCCCGGCGTCATGTCCGATGAACGCGAATTGGGTGAACACCACCGCGAGGAACACGGCGGTGAGCAGCTGCCACCAGGAGTCCCCACCGAGTACGAGCGCGACAGCACCCGCGGCGAGCAGCAAGGCGTTCACCGTGATTCGCGCCGCGTAGTACCCATAGCGGCGTTGAAGCAGTCCTGCTTGTTTGATCCAGCGGGACAGCTCCGAGAAGTCGCTGCCGCGCCGACCGTTCGAGGATGGTTTCGGGGATGCAGTCATTGGTGCGTTGCGAACTCCCTCGACAAGTGGCCCGGCCCTCGATCCGTGCGGGTAGTGGACTCTGGCCGGGTGGAAAGTTAGCCGATCAGGTTGCTGAACTGCTGTTGCACAGGACCGAGCAGACTCGGGCCGATCAGCCCCATGACCGCGCCAACGATGACGACGATGCCCAGCAGCAGAGCAATAACGGCAAGGACAAGTCCGCCGGTCGCGACGCCCTTGCCGGTCAGCTGCGGCTGCAGGCCCTTCTTCCGGCCCATAATGCCCAGCACGATGCCGACAATGGCGAACAGGATCGCCAGCGGCGACAGCACGCCGGTCAGCGCGAAGATAAACGCGGCGAGCCCGAACACCAGGGCGAACACCGCTACGGGGCTGGTCTTGGCTCGAGTCACAGCCGACGGCGCGCCCGTGGTCCAGGAGCTGCGGTCCGCGCTCGTTGTGGCTTCTTCGGTCGTGTGGTCGGCGTCGTCGGCACCGCGAGGGTGAGTCATGGCAAGCTTCTCCTCTCCCATCACGTGGGTAGCCCGGTCAGCGCTCGAACGCGTCGCATTTGCATACCCGCCCACGGCAGACCTCACGCCTCCCGTCGGTAATCGGCGGAACGGTGGCGAGGTGTTTTCATGGTCAACACCGTGCCAAAGCGTCAATGAAGTTTGGTGCCGTTCGGGGCTGATGCGGTAGGTCAGTCCCTTTCCTGCGGCGCTCCTCGTCGAGCTTGCGCATCTCGGCGACCACGTCGTCGTAGCGCCAGCGATATTGGCGCCAGGGGTGATCAGGGCTGGTGTGATCCAACCCTTCTGGGCGTAGTCGAGATGGTCCGCCTGGCAAGGCCAAGTTTCTTTGCTAGCTCGGAGCTGGAGATCAACGGAGTCTCGTCATCTGGTGCTTAGAGCGATAGTCGCTGGAGCAAGGTCGGCAGGTGCGTGTGTTCGACGTGCCAGGCCATGCAGTCGATGGCAGAGGGGCCGAGGTCAGCGAGAACCTTCCCGCAGCCTTCTCCGCCGATAGGGCAGGTCCACCACCGGCGGTCGTCGATCACGCACACGCCCAAGTCGAAGATCCAGCCCCCCACGCTGATCTGAGTCACGCGGCAATCGTACGTAAACGCGACATTCGCGGGTATAGGTAGGTAGCCGCGACATTCGGCTGGCTTAGCGTCGGAATGCGAGTGAACGTAGGCGAGTGACCTCGAACTACGTCTCGACCGGCGAAGCTGCGAAAGCGATCGGTGTTGACCGCCGGACGCTTCAGCGGTGGGCGGCGGAGAGCGTCGTTGAACCTGCGCTCGTGACGCCCGGGGGCCATCAGCGGTGGGACGTGGATGACCTCAAAGAGCAGCTGAGGAATATGCGCCGGCGGTCGGACTCCTGACTCAGGTCAGAGCAGATCCGTCGCCGAGAAGGTCGGTCATGTGCTCGATGATCGCTGACGGCTTGTGCGGGGTGAACCGGTCGCGCTTGCCCGGTTTGTTGGCGTAGGCGATGACGGCTGTACCTGCGGCGTGCGCAGCTTGGATGTCTGTCGCCGAGTCACCGATCATCACGCATTCGGCCGCATCAGCCTTGATGTTGGTGATGGCCTGCTGCAAGAGGAAGGGCGACGGTTTTAGCTCGGCGAGCTCGCCACTGGTCCTCGCCGAGACCCCTTGGGTGTGTGCTTCAAGACCGTTGGCGTGGAGGTACGCGCGGACTGCTGCCTCTGAGTTGTTGGAGACGATGACAACCGATACACCGCGGCGCCGTAGAGCTTCGAGAACGTCGGCTGCCCCAGGGGTAGCGGGAGCAACTGAGACCGCGCGGACTTCGAGTTGACGCAGGCGTTCCTCGACCTGGGTCGCCAGGTCTCCGAACTGTGTGGCGTACTCAAGAACGTCGAACGGATCAGGGCTCTGCTCAATTCCTTCTGGCAGAGGCTCCGGGAAGAGCGCGCGGAGCTCGACGGCTACGTCCTGGTTGCTCAGGCCGCCGAACACCGCGCATATCGGGCCGTCGAAGTCCAGTAGCACAACCCTGCTGCGGTCGAGGATTTCGGCAGCCTGGGTCATCGGGGCACCTCCCGCGCGACGGTGTTCCAGATGCTGTCGAACCACATCTGGGACTGCTGGATGAACAGCGAGCTCAGAGACTCCTCATCAGGTTCGGCGGCGTGGTGGAACAGGGTGGCGTCCTTGCCCATGAGATCCCAGATCGGTGTATCGGCGCCTTCGAGGTTCACGACGTGCTCGCGGACCGGGTAGTAGCCGAAGAACGCTTCGAGCTGGTTGATCAGGTAGAGCTTGAACAGCGGTACGGCTGGGTACACGCGAAGTTCTGCCTTGGCATCTGCGATCAGACCGATGCGCTCCATCTCATTGACCGCATCAACGATGGCGAAGGTGTGGCGCTCCATGATGCCGGCCGCGCGCTTGCGGAACTCGGGACTGTCGCCCATGTCCTCGACGCGGGCGGGAAGCGTCCACGGTACGTCCGTGTCCGGGACCAGGAGGCGCACGCGAACGAGCTCAGGACGCACGCGCCCGCTCCGGATCTTGTCGAGCGGTTCGGTCAGCGCGCCATGCAGCGTCTCGCCTGAGAATCCCGCGAAGTCGATCCGCACCTCGGGTTCTTCGAACGCGCGCTCCAGGTGCGGACGCAGACCGACGGGGCGCTCAGTCCTTTCGCGTACGTAGACCCCGCTGCCTTGGCGGGAGACCACGAGGCCTTCCTCGCGCAGGATTCGCAGTGCCTGCTGGATCGTCATCCGTGCGACGCCGTACCGCTGCGCCAGCTCGGATTGAGACGACAGCTTGTCGCCCGGCTTGAGCTTCTTCGTGAGGATCGAGGCGCGCAGCGAGTTCGCGACCTGCTGATACGGCGGCCGAGGGTCATCCGGGTCCAGTTCTGTCATTTGCCCAGGTTAGCGCAGTGTTCCTTGATCTGACTAGCCAGCCTGGCCAACTTGTTGACATGGCTAGCCAAGCTGGTCTAATCTGTACATGGCTAGCCAAGCTGGCCAACATTGAAGAGATCGAGCGGAGGTAGTCAGAGATGCTGAAGAACGTTCCGGTGCTGCTGCAGGGCTACAAGATGCGCGTTGTTGAGGACCCGGTGGTGAAGACCTTCACGAAGGACGGGAAGACCGAGGTCGCGACGAACCAGGAGACCGGCGACCCGATGTACTCGGTGTCGATCTACATGAAGCCGCTCCCGACCGAGGACGGCCGCCGTCCTGCCAAGGGCACCGAGATGAAGGTGACCATCGAGCGGAAGCCCGACGACGAGATCGTCGACGGCGCGGTCGTTGAGCTGCACAACCCGCGGATCTCGCAGTTCGCGCTGGACAACGGCCAGACGATCCTGAGCATGCGGGCCGCTGGGCTGAAGCTCGCGGGCTGACAGTCAACTCGTTGAATTCCAACACGATTCCTTTCTAGGCCAATTCTGGCTGCCTGTTGTTTGAGAACTACATAGTGGGCCGAGCTATGCCCAAAATCGGTGGAAATTGCCACCGGGAGGGCCTTATTGACCCCCGGCCGTCCGCGGATGTACCGGGGGTCTTCATGGCCTTTTGTTCGACGGGCGACACCGAAAGGGATGTGAAGTACATGGGTGAAGATCTGGTTCGACTTGAGTTTCCGAGAGACACCGTTGAGCGGGCGGAGGAGGTGTTCTGGTGGTACCAGGAGATGTTTCACGAGACGCTCACGTCGGATTCCGCTGAGGTGCGCGAGGCGTATGAGTACGGGTGGCAGCTGACTCAGCGGCTGTTCCGGATCGCGGCAGTTGAGTTGTTTTACGCCCGCCCGTGCGATTGCCAGGGCGAGTGTCCGCCCTTTGTGGCGGCCCTTGAGTTTCCGAGGTCCTGGGTGGACCAGACGATGAGATTCCCTGACTGCGAGCCGTGGGAGTTCAACCGGATTTGGCGGCTGTCAGCCGCAGAGATGTTCAAAGCAATCCGGGCGCGGGTGACGTCCGGGATTTCTGAAAAGGAGCGTGCGGAATGTCGCTGAAGTACTGCCCGGCGTGCCACTGCGACCAGTGGCGCTACCGGCACACGCACGACCAGTACTGCTCGGATCGGTCCTGGGCGGTGTGGCTGTGATGAACAAGGTTCTGCGAGATGCAGCGCTGGAGGATTTGCGGCGGTTGTCCACCGAGCTCACGACCGCGTTCGCGACTGCTGGCGAGGTGGCTTACGCGGTGGATGTACCGGGTGGACCGAGCTCAAGCGGTGCTGCGCTGCATGAGGTGGCAAAGCAGCTCTACGAATCGCTGCACGCCGTCACGAAGGTAATCCGCAGGGTCGAGGAGCTGGAGGACGAGCCCGATGAGTGAGCTGTTTAACGCGTCGGTTGGTTTTCACGGTTCGGGCTGCGTCGGCGGCCGGTAGCCAGGTTTTCCCCGGGACGGTCCCGGGAGGGTGAAGGAGGGTGATTGTTGGTGGAGATCTCGAAGCAGCTGTTCCGGCGCAATTCGCGCGGGGTGAAGCGGTTGTCGGCGATTGGTTCGCTGATGGATCAGTTGAACCAGGACGTGAACAAGGTCGAATTCCTCGATGGCGAGTTCGTGGAGGACCGGCATTACGCGGAGGCCCAGGAGTTGGCCGCTGCGGTGGCGAAGGCGGCGGATGCGGTGCGTGAGGGCATCGCCGAGCACGGTGGATCGAGTGTTGCGAAGGAGTACAAGTAATGGCCAATGCAGATGGTGTGACCGGCACGGTGCGCGAGATCGACGCGACGATGCTGGAACTGACCAAGACCGTGACGAACTTCGGTGTTCCGAAGGGACTGGGTGGTCCGTTGAACGGGCTCAAGCGGGCGGTGGGCGATCTGGTGGCTCACCTGGAGATGTCGCAGCGCAGAAGCTAACTGAACGACCGCAAGCACGGCAGGGCGTCGGATTCCCCAGCGGGAGTCCGACGCCCTTTCTCATGGAAAGGGCAGGCAGTCATGCGGGATACGCGAGTGGGCACGGAGAAGACCCCGGCGCGGGTGGTCGGCGGCTGGATGCTGCGGCACCCCCGCACGATGGGCAGCACGACGGCGGTGAGCTCGGCGAGCGTGATGGTCGGCTACCAGACGGTCCTGTGGGCGGCTGGGATCGCGGTGCTGGCCGGTGCCTCGTGGAGGCTGCTGGATGCCCCGACCTTCGACCGCTTCGCCGGACGGCTGCTGCGGGCCTGGTGGAGACGCTGGGTCATTTACCAGCGCCAATGGATGCGGGTGGTCGCGGCGTGCGGGCTGGTGACCTCGGATCACCGGGGCGATTCGCTGGTGCCGAAGCTGGTCGCGGTGCGGTCAAACTGGGTCTGGGACTCGCTGCACATTCGCATGGCCAAGGGGCAGGAGCCCGAGGACTACGGCCAGGCGCTCGATCGGCTGGCGAACTCCTTCAAGGCTCACGCGGCTTCGATGCGCATCC
This sequence comes from Saccharopolyspora flava, assembly GCF_900116135.1. Lineage (GTDB taxonomy): Bacteria > Actinomycetota > Actinomycetes > Mycobacteriales > Pseudonocardiaceae > Saccharopolyspora > Saccharopolyspora flava. The sequence goes on along the minus strand of NZ_FOZX01000001.1, from coordinate 1,454,640 downwards.
TCAAGTCCGGCAAGATCGCGCTGGATTTCCAGCGGCGCGAGCCGTTCAACGAGATGGCGATCCCGCTGCCTGCCATGCCGGAATCGATCGAAGCGGTGGATCTGCGCAAGCTGGAGATCGGCCGGGATGAATTCGGCCGGCCGTTCCACCTCGACCTGCTCAAGCGGGACATCCACGTGCTGCTGGCCGGGGAGACCGGCGCGGGCAAGGGCTCGTGGCTGTGGGGGCTCCAGCGGGCGCTGGCACCGCTGATCCGAGCCGGACACGTGCGGCTGTGGGTGATCGACCCCAAGGGCGGCATGGAACTCGGCGGCGGCCAGGAGATGTATCACCGCTTCGCCGACAGCGACCGCACCGGACTGGCGCTGATGAACGAGTACGTCGAGACCCTGGATCAGCGCAAGTTCGACCTCGGCCGTCAGGGCATCCGCAACGCGACCCCGTCGCGGGACACCCCGCTCGATGTGTTGATCTGCGATGAGCTCGCCGCGATGACGGCCTACAGCGACCGGGACATCCGGGTGGAGTTCCACCAGCTGCTGTCCAAGGGCCTCACTCAGTACCGCGCGGTGGGCGGCCGGATCGTCGGCGCGACGCAGGAACCCACCAAGGACGTCGTTCCGATGCGTGGGCTGTTCCCGACCAAGATCGCGCTCCGGGTCGACGCGGCCTCGTATGTCGACATGTGCCTCGGCGAGGGCATGCGGGACCTCGGCGCGTTCGCCGACAAGATCCCCGCCTACCTGCCCGGTGTGGCCTACGCCAAGACCGACGGCCGCAAGGAACCCCGCCGAGTGCGCGCGGCCTTCAGCACCGACACCGACATCACCGAGCTCGTGGCCTTCTGCACCGAGCTCAACAACGTCACGCCCATCCGCAAGGAGATCGAGCTGCCTGACGGCACGGTCACCAACCCCTACGAGGTCAATTTCGAGGACTTCGAAGACGACGAGGTCGAAGAGATCGAGCAGTTCGAAGGCGAAGACGACGGCGACGAAGAGATCGCCTGATGAGGCTCCAACAGCCTTAATGACCAGGAAGTTTTAACGGCCCGCCCGAGAACTCTTGGCGGAGTCGGGCGGGCCTTACCTCGAATGGAGGCAAGACCCATGCTGGCACGACTCGCTCTGAGTGTCACGACCGCGACCACGGTGGCGGCCACCGGCTGCGCCTGGCGCTACCGGCAACGAACCCTCACCGACCCCCTCACAGGGTTAGCCAACCGGGCTGCCCTGGAGACCGAGTTCCGGCGGCGGCGTCGCTCCGGACCGGTCGCGGTGGCGGTCGGGGATATGAACGGGTTCAAGGCGTTCAACGACACCTACGGCCACCGCTTCGGGGACCAGGTCCTGATCGAAGTTGCCCGCGTGCTGGCACGGGAAACAAGCCGCGGTGAGCTCCCGGTCCGGCTGCACGGCGACGAGTTCGCGGTCCTGCTGCCCGGCGTTCACAACCAGGCAGCCGCAGAGCACCGCGTTCGCCAGCTCCAAGACGCCATCGCGCAGATCACCGCCATTGACGGTCAGCCGGTCGAGGTCTCGATGGCGCTGGGCGTGATGACGATGCCGGCCGAATCGGCAGACCTCAGCCGTCTGCTCGGGTCGGCTGATGACCGGATGTACGGAGACAAGCACACCAACCGCTCGCGCACTGAGATTGCGATTCCTCAACCACAGTAAGGAGATTCACCATGCACATCGTCCACGTTGAACTGTCCGGAAAAGGCGTCCTGATAAGCCTCGGCGTTCTGGCCTTCGTGCTCGCCGTGCTGGCACTCGTGTGGCTCGCGCTGAGCCCGGCCTTGGCGATCGGCCTCGGAATCGGGTTAATCCTGCTGGTCCGAGGCCTGATCGCGCTGTTTTCTCCCGCGAAGCAGTAGGAGGCACCACCATGCCCGAAACCGAACAGCCCGAGGACACGGGCCACGACGGTCGTACGCGGCGGGTGCGCAAGCTCGGGGACCGGATCTCCGAGGCGCGTCGCCTGCGGGGCCTGATCCGCGACCCTGACCTTCAGGCCGTGGAGATGGAGCGCAACGGGCGGCGGACCCTGGCCGGGTTGTGGTTCTTCCTGGCGCTGGGCCTGGTGTTCACCACCACGGGGGTGCAGCAGTTCCTCGCTGGGAAGGCCACATCGGCTGATCCGCTGTGGTGGGCGGCATGGACGGTGGAGCCGATGTTCGCCGGTCTGCTGATCGTGCTGCTCAACTTCGAGGCGGTGATCCTCGCTCACGGGGTTTCACCTGATCACCAGTGGTGGTCCCGGCTCAAGCGGGTGCTGCTGACCTCGACGCTGCTGATGAACGTCATCCCGCAACTGCTCCCGCTGCTGCGGGGCCTGTGGGCGGAGTTCAACGCGGGCTCCGCGGTCGTGCACGCGATCATCCCGGTGATCGTCTACGGCATCGCCGAAGTCATCCCGGTCATTCAGGCCCGGCAACGTCAGGTCATCTTGGCCGCCTACGCCGCCACCGACCGGAACCGGCACGAGGAGTCGGAACAGCCGGTGGTCTCGGATCAGCTGGAAGGTCTGGAACGACCGGTCACCGAGGTGATCGACCGTCGGCAACCGGCGGAACGTCCGGCCAAGCCCTCGGCAGCCCTGAAGTCGATGAACCTTCCGGCGGACATCCACAAGTCGATTACCGACGCGTGGGAACGCGCCAAAGCCGATGGCCGGGAGTTCACCCCGGCTGATGTCCGCCAGGTCGTCCGGCTGCCGGAACCGATGGCTACGCAGATCGCCACCGATCTCAACGCCACCGAACACTCCGCCACCAACGGCCACGCTGTGGCCTGAACTGGCGGCTTCACACAACTGAATATCGCGAGTTCAACCCTGCTCGGCGGGCATCCACCGGGCACGGGACCGACCTCCGTGGGTGCTCCGCCGAGCCCTCGTCTGGAGGTCGTATGGCATTGCCCGAACTACCGGATGTCGACCGCCTCGCCCGGCGGCTCCAATCCTCGGACTACAAGCAGTGGCGCTCGATGGTGGAAGCCACCGGCGGATGCGCCCACCCGGTCCGGCTGTCCGGACACTGGATGCTCACCGACAAGACCACCGGCACGGTGCTGACCAAGCCGGACGGCACGCCCGCGATGAAGTCCGGGCACCTGTTCGCCCCGTGCGGAAACCGCCGCGAGAGCGTCTGCCCGGCCTGCTCCGACCGCTACGCCGCCGACGCGTTCCACCTCGTGCGTGCCGGGATGTCCGGCGGCTCCAAGGGCGTGCCGGTCACCGTGGCCGACAAACCGCGGCTGTTCGTCACGCTGACCGCCCCGAGCTTCGGGCCGGTCCACAACCGCCGGACCTCGGCCAACGGCAAGGTTGTTCCGTGTCGCTGCGGTCGCTACCACCACGAGCACGACCCGGCCATCGGCCAGCCCATCGACGCCGGTGCCTACGACTACACCGGGCACGTCCTGTGGCAGGCACACGCCGGGAAGCTCTGGAACCGCTTCACCATCTACCTCCGGCGGCACATCGCCCGCGCGGCCGGCATCACCGAGAAGGAACTCAAGGAGCACGCCCGGCTGTCGTATGCCAAGGTCGCCGAGTTCCAACGACGCGGCATCATCCACTTCCACGCGATGATCCGCCTCGACGGCCCCGACGGCGCTGCTGACGCCGCCCCGCCCTGGGCCACGGCCGATCTGCTCACCAATGCCATCCACGCCGCGCACACCGCGACAGGCGTTGAAGCTCCTGAGATCAACCGCAACAAGCGGCTGCTGAGCTGGGGCGAACAGATCGACGTCCGTCCGATTCGCGCGGCCGATGCCCGCCTGGTCGAAGACGACCAGGGCACGATCACCGATGACCGGCTGGCCTCCTACGTCGCGAAGTACGCCACCAAGGGAACCAGCAAATCCGAAGCCGCAGACCGCCCGGTCCGGTCCCGCGAGCACATCGACCTGCTTGAGGTCTCCGAGCACCACAAGAAGATCATGCGCACCGCCTGGGACCTCGGTGGCCTCGAAGAACTCGACAGCCTCAACCTGCGGCGCTGGTGCCACATGCTCGCCTTCCGAGGGCACTTCCTGTCCAAATCGCAGCGCTACTCCACCACGTTCAAGCGCCTCCGGGGCGACCGCCAGACCTGGCGATTCGAGCAGAACCTCGACGAAATCGGCGTGACCGCCGACTCCGTGGCCGTGATCAACCACTGGGAAATGACCAGCGTCGGCCACCGCAACCCCGAGGAACAAGAACTCGCCCTCGCCATCGCCGACCGGCAACGCGCGGCCCGAAAACACCGCTACGCCAACGAAAGGAAGGACTGACCATGATGCGAAACCTGTGGGGAATTGACGACGTCGCCAGCTACCTGGGTGTGCCGGTCGGCACCCTCTACCAGTGGCGCAGCCGTGGATATGGCCCGACCGGACGCAAGATCGGAAAGTACGTCAGGTTCAAGCCCGAGGACGTCGAGGACTGGTTCGAATCTCAGGCTGCGGGGGTGGTCTGAGATGGCGGGTCGTCTGCCGCTTCCGCCGGGAACGATGGGCGAGGTCTCGGTCAAGCAGGTCGGGAAGTCCTGGTCGGGAAGGGCCTGGTACCGGCGGGAAGACGGGACGTATGCCGACGTGCGTCGTCGCGGCCGAACCAAGGAGCTGGCTCGGCAGGCTGTCCGGGACGCGGTCAAAGACCTCGTCCCCGCGTCTGACAGCACCGACCTGACAGCCACATCACTGTTCGCGGATGCTGCCCAAGCATGGATCGATGAGTTCAGGAAGGACGCCGAGAACGGCACGTACTCGCTGACCTCGCTCGACACCTACGAGAACGTCTACGAGAACCACGTCAAGCCGAGCCTCGGTGAGCTTCGCCTGTACGAGGTGAAGACACCGGTGGTCAACAAGCTCTGCCAGGCGAAGCTCAAGAACAACAGCCTGACGCTGGCGAAGCTCGTGAAAGCGGTGATCAGCAACGTCATGATCTTTGCGATTCAGGCTGGGGCTGTCGAGACCAACCCAACGAAGGGCATCGCCGCCCTGTCCGAGCGGAGAGCCAAGATCAAGCGGAAGAAGCCGCGGGCTTTGACCAAGGACGAACTGAGCGACCTGCTCAAGATCCTTGACCAGGATGAGAAGGCGAAGAAGCGGGACTTGCCTGACCTCGTGCGCTTCTTCATCGCGACGGGCGAACGAGCCGGTGAGGCTCTGGGTGCTCACTGGGAGGACTTCGATCCGGAGTCCAAGAAGCTGCGGATGAGCGGCAACCTGATCCGTGCACGCGGCAAGGGTGCGCTGCGCAACGATGGGAAGACGGACGGATCGGCGCGAGACATCGCGCTCCCCGATTGGGCGGTGAACATGCTCCAGGAACGTGCCGAGCAACTGGGTGAGGTTGATCCTGGTAAGCCGATCTTCGTCAACACGAAGGGTGGGTACCTCAACGCGTCGAACGTCTACAACCGGACGTGGGCGCCGTTCCGGAGCCGCGCTGGCTACGAGTGGGTGACCTTCCACACGCTGCGCAAGACGGTCGCGACTCTGCTGGACGAAGCTGGCCTGACCGCTCGCCAGGTGGCCGACCTGCTGGGCCACTCGCGGGTGTCGATGACCCAAGACGTGTACTTCGGCCGGGGGCAGCAGTCCCGAGCCAGTGCCGAAGCCCTGGCCTTCGTGGTACCCATCGAGGGGCCGGGGAAAGTTGGCAATTAATTGGCAACCGGGCCTCGGCAACAAAGAACCCCAGGCCTATGACCTGGGGTTTTTGGTGGGCCGCCAGGGGATCGAACCCTGAACCCGCGGATTAAAAGTCCGCTGCTCTGCCAGTTGAGCTAACGGCCCGCGTGCCCCAGGTTACAAGGTCCGGATGATCTCCGTGGCCCGTGGTCGCGGCAATTCGGACCGAAGTCACACCACACCGACCGAGGAGAGGACTACTCGTGACCTACCTGCAGCGGCTCGCGACGCGCGCGGACCTGCTGCAGCACGCGATCGCCCAGGCTCCCGAACTCGGTTTCCGGACCATCGCCACCACGATCTTCGCCTCGAACGAGCGCAGTCTGCGCCTCTTCCGCGCCCACGGCTTCCAGGAGTGGGGACACCTCCCATCAGTCGCCGACCTCGACGGCCGCCACGAAGACGTCGTCTTCGTGGGTCTCCCACTCGCCCGGTACTGACCGCGGTCAAAAACTGCAACATTCGTCGGTCAAAAACTCCGGTTTTTGACCTGGTGAATGTTGCAGTTTTTGACCGTGCGGGGTGGTGGTTTCGTCGGGTGGTGGGGTTGTTGACCTGGGGGTGGGGGTGGAGAAGGGTTGGGGGTGCGGTCCTGCGGGCCGTGTTCTTGAGGGTTTGTCGACATGGGGAGAGCTGTGAGCCGGATCCTTGCGACGCACACCGGAAGTCTGATCCGCCCGAGCGAGCTGCTGTCGTTCCTGTCCGCGAAGGCCGGTGGGGCCGCCGTGGACGAGGACGCCTACCGGGCCTGCCTGGCCGAATCCGTCGACGACGTCGTCCGCAAGCAGGTGGAGGCGGGCATCGCCGTCGTCGACGACGGCGAGATGGGCAAGGCCAGCTGGATCACCTACCTCTACGAACGCATCAGCGGCCTGGAATCGCGGCCGATCCGGCTCGACGGCCCGAGCATGCTGCCGCCGAGCCGCGACCGGCAGGCGTTCCCGGGCGCCTACGCCGAGCTCGACGCGCTCGACGAGGCCGCCACCCGCAAGAGCAACTCGCAGGCCGACGAGCAGGAACCGGCGGCGTGGTTCTGCACCGGCCCGCTGCGCTACGACCGGACCGCGATCGACCGCGACATCGCGAACGTGAAAGCCGCTGTGGCGCAGCACGACGGAGTCGAAGCGTTCCTGCCGGTCGTCGCCCCGGCCAGCGCCTACTGGCTGACCAACGAGCACTACGACTCCGACGAGGAGTTCGTGTTCGCGCTGGCCGACGCCCTCAAGGAGGAGTACCGGGCGATCGTCGACGCCGGCCTGATGCTGCAGGTCGACGACGCGGTGCTGATGCACGAGTGCGACACGATCCTCGCCAAGGGCGGCACCTACGACGACTACCGGCGGTGGGCGGAACTGCGCGTGCGGGCGCTCAACCACGCGCTGGAAGGGCTGCCGGAGGAGCGCGTGCGGTATCACGTGTGCTTCGGCAGCTGGCACGGTCCGCACGCGTTCGACCCGCCGCTGCGCGACGTCGTCGACCTGATCCTCCAGGTCAACGCGGGTGCGTACGCGATGGAGCAGGCCAACCCGCGGCACGAGCACGAGTGGCGGGTGTGGGAGGACGTGAAGCTGCCGGACGGCAAGAAGCTCATCCCCGGCGTCGTCACGCACCACACCAACGTCGTCGAGCACCCGGAACTGGTGGCGCAGCGGCTGATCCGGCTCGCCGGGGTCGTGGGCCGGGACAACGTGCTCGCCGGGACCGACTGCGGTTTCGCGCAGGGCGCCTTCGTGCACCGGGTGCACGAGGAGATCCAGTGGGCGAAGCTCGCGGCGCTCAGCGAGGGTGCGCGACTGGCGTCGGAACACCTCTGGAGTCGTTGACGATCGAGCGGCGCAGCGGTCGAAATCGCTGCGCCGCTTCGGTTTTCGACTACGATGAAGAGATGTCGAGAACTGCGCGCGACGTGGACGGTCTGCTGCGGATGCTGGACGAGATCTTCCCGTCGCCCCAACCGTTCTGGGACGACTTCTACGCGGACCGCGACCGCGCCGTCCCCTTTTTCGTCACCAGTCCCGACGAGAACCTCGTGTCCTACGTGGACGAAGGGCTGCTGGAGCCGGGCCGGGCGCTGGATTTCGGCTGCGGCGCCGGCCGCAACGCGATGCACCTCGCCGCAACGGGTTTCGACGTCGACGCCGTCGACCTGTCCGAGACCGCCATCGCCTGGGCTCGCGAACGGGCGCCGGAAATCCGCTTCCGGCAAGGGGATGCGTTCACCCTCGACCTCGCCGGGCCGTACGACCTGATCTACGACTCCGGGTGCTTCCACCACCTGGCGCCGCACCGCCGCATCAGCTACCTCGACCTCGTCGACCGGCTGCTGGCGCCCGGCGGCCACCTGGCCATGACCTGCTTCGTCACCGGCGCCGACAACACCGGGGCCGAGCTGCCCGACGCCGACCTCTACCGGCAGGGCGCGCTGCACGGCGGGCTGGCCTACAGCCCCGACGAGCTGCGCGCGATCTTCGCCCACCTCACCCCGGTGGAGATCCGCCCGATGCGCGCCCAGCCGCCGGGGTCACCGGTGTTCGGCGAGGACTTCCTGCAGGCCGCGCTGTTCCGCCGCTGAGGCTCAGGAGCAGATCGACGGGGTCGCCCGGCCCAGCGCCGCCTGGTGCAGGGCGTCGAGGTCGTGCGCGGTGTGCGCGTAGGCGCTGAGCAGGTGGCCGGTGCAGGACGGGCCGTCGCGGAGCTCGTCGGTGTCGCGCAGCTGCACCAGGATCGCCTCGCCGAGCCGGTCCAGCTCCGGGCGGATCTCGCCGAGGTCCGGACGTTCCGTCGGCTGCTGGTCGGGGTGCGCGGTCCAGTAGGCGTGCAGCCCGCGCTGGACGAGCTTGCTGGCCTCGATCTGGTCGCGGAAGACGCGCGTGGCCTCCTCCGGGTCGAGCCCCAGCTCGACCGCCCGCGCGGCGACGCCGTCGAGGACCTGCTGCTCGCGCTCGGGGTCCTCGATCGGCGAGTCCGTCCCCCACTTCGCGGCGGCCACCTGGTCGGACAGCACCACGCGCTCAGCGGCCGATCCCACCAGCGGATCCAGGGCGCCTTCGGCCTGCGCCGGGGCACCGAGCCCCAGCATCGCGAGCACGGCACCACCGACGACCAACGACCTCATCGGAAACCTCCCCAGGATGATCAGGTATCTCCAGTCATACACCCGATCCCGACCCGGGCGACACGATTTCAAGGGAAATCGGGTTCCCGACTTCCCTTGAAATCGGGAACCCCCCGCTCCGCCGAGGCCGGGATCGGGGCCGGGGCCGGACGCCGGGAGTCCGGTTAGTGTGGGCGGGGTGGAGCACAGCACCGACTGGTACGGGATCGTCGCGGGCTGGGGCGTCGCCTCGCCCGGCTGGGTGCAGGCCGTCGCGCTGGTGCTGACCGACGCGCTGCTGCTCGCGTTCATCCCCGTCGCCGGAATCGTGTGGTGGCGGGTGGACCGGCGGGCCCGGGCCGCGCTGGCGATCCTGCTCTCCGGCGGTGCCGCCTGGGTGCTCACCGATCCCGTCAAGGACGTCGTCCGGCAGCTGCGACCGTGCCGGACGTTGCCGGTGCGCACCGTCGAGCACTGCAGCGAGGTCGGCGTCTTCTCGTTCCCCAGCGGTCACTCGGCCGCCGCGGCGGCGTTCGCGGTGACGGTGGCCGTGCTGTGGCGGCGGGTGGCCGCGATCGTGGCCGCGGTGGCCGTCCTGGAGGCGTTCCTGCGGGTCTACCTGGGCGTGCACTACCCGCACGACGTGCTCGCGGGCCTGCTGTTCGGCGCCGTCATCGGCGCGTTCGCCGCCGTCGCCGCCAAACCGGGCGCGAAACGGCCGCCGGCCGTCGCCGAGACCGCTGCCGTCCCGGGGCGCTGACGCAGCGCTCAGAGCTCGGCGTGGATCAGCTCGCCCTCGGTGGCCTGCGCCGATCCGCCCGTGGTCTCCGCCAGCCAGGCGTGGAAGGCCTCGACGTCGGAGACCGGGACGTGGACGTGGAAGCGGACCGCGGCGTCGTAGGAGGTGTCGGCCACCTGGTAGCCGGCCGACCGCAGATCGTTGTCGAGCCTGCCCGCCAGCACGTAGTCGGCCTCCACCCGCAGGACCCGGACCGGCCGCCGCTCCAGCGTCCCGACGTGCTCCAGCGCCTCGGACACCGCGCCGCCGTAGGCGCGGACCAGACCGCCCGCGCCCAGCAGCACCCCGCCGAAGTAGCGGGTCACCACGGCGACGGCGTTGGTGATCTCGTTGCGGCGCAGCACTTCCAGCATCGGCACCCCCGCCGTGCCCGCGGGTTCGCCGTCATCGCTGGACTTCTGGATCTCCCCGGAGTCGCCGAGGACGAACGCCGAGCAGTGGTGCCGGGCGTCGTGGTGTGTCTTGCGCTGCAGCTGGATGAACTCCCGCGCCTCGTCCTCGGAGGTCACCCGCAGCAGCGAGCAGATGAACCGGGACTTGCGCACCTCGATCTCGTGCTCGCCCGACCGCTTGATCGTCCGCATGCAACCTCCCCGGCACCATCCTCCCACCTGGGGGTTCACCGATCGGCGTGTGGGGATTTTCATGCAAAAGGCGGGCGATTTCCGGACTGTCGGTACCGCCCCGTACCGTCCACCCTCATGGAGCAGTCATCGAGCCCGTTTGAACCAGGCGTGCGAGTGCGTGCCACGTTCGGCCGGTTCCGTGATCAGGAGGGCACGGTGGTGGAGACCGCCACCGGTCTCCCGCAGGTCTTCGAGGGCCCGGTCCTCTGGGTCAGATTCGACGGTGCCGAAGAACCGGGACTCGTCGCGGGCCGCTTCCTGGAGGAAGCGGCGTGATTTCTTGAATCCCGTGGTCATCTTGCTCAGCGGTGCCAGTAGCAGAACCTGAGCGGCTCCGTGGACTGCGGGTGCCGTCGCTCATGTATGTCCAATACACGGCGCGACGGCCGTCCTCGCCACGAAGCCGCTCAGAACCTGCGGCGGTGCGAGTTGCTCAGGTGGGGCAAAGAGAAAGCGGCTGGCGCCGCTTGCCCTGATGAGCCCCAGACTCCTGATCAGCCCCAGACCTCCTGGGCCGTTTCCACGACCAGGCGGAGCTTGGCGACCTCTTCCTCGTAGGTCAGGGCGTTGCCGTCCTTGGTCGAGGCGAAGCCGCACTGCGGCGACAGGCACAGCTGGTCGAGGTCGACGTACTTGGCGGCCTCGTCGATGCGGCGCTTGAGCTCGTCCTTGGACTCCAGCTCACCGCGCTTGGTGGTGACCAGGCCCAGCACCACGTACTTGCCCTTGGGCACGTGCCGCAGCGGGGCGAAGCCGCCCGAGCGCTCGTCGTCGAACTCCATGAAGAAGCCGTCGACCTCGAGCTGGTTGAACAGGGCCTCGGCGACGAAGTCGTAGCCGCCCTCGGCCACCCACGACGACCGGAAGTTGCCCCGGCACATGTGGGTGGTCACCGTCAGCGTGTCCGGACGTCCGCGCAGCGACTCGTTGATCAGCTGGATGTCCTTGATGTGCGCGTTCTCGCCGTCCTCGCCCCGCGCGTTGAGCATCTCCCGCTGCTTGGGGTCGTTGAGGTAGGCCAGGCTGGTGTCGTCGAGCTGCAGGTAGTGGCAGCCCAGGTCGGCCAGCGCCCGCACCTCCGCCCGGTAGGCGGCGGCCAGGTCGGCGCGGAACTGCTCCATGTCCGGGTAGACCGTCGAGTCCACCGCGGCGGGCCCGCCCCGGTAGGTGAGCATGCCGGGCGACGGGATGGTCAGCTTCGGCGTGTTCTTGGTGGTCTTCGACGCCAGATAGGTGAAGGCGTCGGCGAAGATCGTGCCCGAGAGCTTGATCTTGTCGGTGACCTTCAGGTCCGGGGTGATGAACTCGATGTCGCCCTGGGCGTTGTGGAACTGGACCTTGAGGCTGTTGTCGTCGACGCGCTCGACGCCGTCCAGCTGGTACAGGAAGTCCATGTGCCAGGAGCTGCGGCGGAACTCCCCGTCGGTGGCGCTCTGCAGGCCGACGTCCTCCTGCATCTTCACGACCTGGGCGATCGCCTCGTCCTCGATGCCGCGCAGCTCGGCGTCGTCGATGCGGCCGGCCGCGTGCGCGTCGCGGGCTTCGAGGAGGCGTTCGGGTCGGAGCAGGCTGCCGACGTGGTCGGCCCGGAACGGTGGTGCAACACGTGGGCTCATGGGACGCAAGATAGTTCTCGGGTCACGGCGTGCCTAGGTGAGTTTTCATTTTCCGAAAATCCGTCCACGTACGGGTGTCCGCACACCCGTTCACGGCGTGTGACCAAGGACAATTCGGTACATACGGTCGAGTGGATAAAATTGTGGGGGCAGCACTGTCGGGGATGACGGATGGAGACGATGCGAGTTCTCGTGATCGGAGCCGGAGTCGGGGGACTCGCAATCGCCAACGGATTGCTCGGCAAAGGCTATGACGTGCAGGTTTTCGAGCACCACGACGCGCTTCGGACGTCGGGTGCCGGCATCACGGTCTGGAGCAACGGCACCGCCGCGCTGCGCGAGCTGGGCGTGGACATCAGCGATCTCGGCCACCAGCTGGACAGCCTCCGGTCACTCACCGAATCCGGCCGGTTGCTCTGGGAAGCCGATCTCGACGAGGTGACCGAGCGGCTCGGCTCGCCGACCGTGCAGATCCCGCGCCGCAGGCTCATCGCCGAGATGGCCGGATCGCTGCCCGCGGGCGCGCTCCAGTTCGGCCGCCGCTGCGTCGCCGTCACCGAGCACCCCGATCACGTGCGCGTGGACTTCGCCGACGGCTCCAGCGCCACCGGCGACCTGCTCATCGGTGCCGACGGCCAGCGCTCGGTGGTGCGCAAGCAGGTCATCGGCGGCGAGCCCGCCAAGCCCACCGGCTGGGCCAGCTGGCAGGGCCTGACCAGCAGCGACCTGCCGGTGGCCGGAGGCAGGCAGACCCTCAACATCGCCGGGCGCAACGCGCACTGCGGGCTCATCCCCACCGGCGACGGGCTGCTGCACTGGTGGTTCGACATGCCGTGGCGGGAGGGCGACCCGGTGCAACGGTCGCCGACCTGCGCGAGATGTTCCGCGGCTGGCCGGAGCCGGTGGAGGCGCTGCTGGCGTCGGTCACCGACGACGACCTGGGCTTCTTCCCGCACATCCGGCACAAGGTCCCGCAGGTGTGGGGCGGTGCCCGCAGCACGCTGCTCGGCGACGCCGTGCACGCGATGCCGCCCGCGGTCGCCCAGGCCGCCAACCAGACCCTCGAGGACGCCTGGCTGCTGACCCAGTACCTGGCCGACGGCGAGAGCGGCCTCGCCGACCGGCTGCGCGCCTACGAGTTCGAACGCCGCCCGCGCGTCCTCAAGGTGTCGCGCACGGCCGCGCTGACCTCCGCGCAGCGCCGCACCCCGATCCAGCGCCTCGCGCGCTTCCCCGGCTGGCTGGCCACCCACAGCCAGGTGGTGTCGCTGCGCTCCGGCAGCAACGTGCTGCGCTCGATGGCCGTTAAGCCGGCCCTGCGCGCGGCCTGAACAGCGAGAAGGGCCCGCGACCTGATCAGGTCGCGGGCCCTTCTCGCCGTTCGGCTCCGGATCACATGTCGTCCGGGTTCGGGCCGACGCGGACGCCGTTCTCCAGGGCCGTGAGGGCCTTGATGTCGTCCTGCGCGAGCTCGAAGTCGAAGACCTCGATGTTCTCCTGGATGCGGGACGGGGTGACCGACTTCGGGATGGTCACGTTGCCCAGCTCGATGTGCCAGCGCAGCACGATCTGCGCCGGGGTCTTGCCGTACTTCTCCGCCAGGTTGGCGACCGTGGCGCTGTCCAGCAGACCGTTGTTGCGGCCCAGCGGGCTCCACGCCTCGGTCAGGATGCCGTGCTCGGCGTGGAAGGCGCGCAGCTCGGCCTGCGGCAGGTTCGGGTGCAGCTCGATCTGGTTCAGCGCGGGCACCACGTCGGTCTCGTCGAACAGGCGCTTGAGGTGCGAGATCTGGAAGTTCGAGACGCCGATCGCCTTGGCGCGGCCGCTCTTGTGGATCTCCTCGAAGGCCTTCCAGGTCTCGACGTACTTGTCCTGGCTCGGGACCGGCCAGTGGATCAGGTACAGGTCGACGAAGTCCAGGCCGAGCCGGGACAGGCTCGCGTCGAAGGCCTTCATCGTGCTGTCGTAGCCCTGGTCGTCGTTCCACAGCTTGGTGGTGATGAACAGGTCGTCCCGGCTGATGCCGGACTCGGCGACGGCCTTGCCGACGCCTTCCTCGTTGCCGTACACCTTCGCGGTGTCGATGCTGCGGTACCCGGCGTCGAGCGCTGCGCGAACCGGGGCGATGACGTCGTCGGCCGGAACCTGGAAGACGCCGTAGCCCAGCTGGGGCATCGAAGCACCGGTGTTCAGCGTGACGTTCGGAACCTGAGTCATGTGGGTGTTTCCTCCACCGAATTCGGGATTGGTCTGGCCACCGTTCGAGCGTGAAGCAGGGCCCCCGTCCGGCTGGAACCGATTCAGGGGCCCTTGCATTCCAGAGCACTCGTGTGAGCTGAGCAACCGCAGATCAGGCGGTGATCTCGGACTCCGCCCCGGTGGCCTGCTGCGAGGACTGGTGCGAGACGACGACCTCGCGCCGCTTCGGGCGGGTGTCCAACCGGCCCGACAGCACCGCGAAGCTCAGCCCGACCAGCGCCAGCAGCGCACCGACCCAGCTGGGCGACACCAGTCCGAACCCGGCCGCGATCACCACGCCGCCCAGGTAGGCGCCCAGCGAGTTGGCGATGTTGAAGGTGGACTGGATGCTCGCCGAGCCCAGCGCCGGGGCCTCCTTGGCCTGGTCCAGGATGCGCGCCTGGATGCTGGGGATCGCGGTGAAGCCGGTCGCGCCGATCAGGAACACCATGATCGGGGCCATGATCGGGCTCTGCGCGGTCAGCGCGAACACCGCCAGCGACACCGCCAGCGCCGAGATGCCCGCGCACAGCGTCTTCAGCGGCGCGCGGTCGGCCAGCCGGCCGCCGAGCGCGGTGCCGACGGTCATGCCGACACCGAAGACGGCCAGCAGCGGGGTGACCGCGGTGGCGCTGAAGCCGGTCACGTCGGTGAGCACCGGCTTGATGTAGCTGTAGAAGGAGAAGATCGCGGCGAAACCGAAGACCACGACGGCGAAGGCGATCCACACCTGCGGGTTGCGGAAGGCCCGCAGCTCGCCGCGCAGGCTGACCTCGGTGGGCTTGGGCTGCTTGGGCACCAGCACCGCCACGGCCGCCAGCGCGATCACGCCGATCACCGCGACCAGGCCGAACGCCCAGCGCCAGCCGAGCGCGTGGCCGAGCTGGGTGCCGATCGGCACGCCGACGATGTTGGCGACGGTGAGGCCGATGAACATCATCGAGATGGCCTGCCCGCGCCGGTCGGCGGCGACCAGTCCGGCGGCGACGACGGCGCCGATGCCGAAGAACGCGCCGTGCGGCAGACCGGAGATGAACCGGGCGGCCAGCAGCGTCCCGTGGTTGAGGGCGAACGCCGAGAACAGGTTCCCGGCGGTGAACAGCACGAGCATCCACAGCAGCATCGTCTTGCGGCGGGCGCGCAGGCCGAGCATGGTCAGCGCGGGCGCGCCGATGACGACGCCGAGTGCGTACAGCGAGATGTACCCGCCGGCGCCGGGGATCGACACCTGCAGGTCGGAGGCCACTTCAGGCAGCAGCCCCATCATCACGAACTCGGTCGTTCCGATCCCGAATGCGGCGATGGCCAGGGCCAACAGGGCAATGGGCAACGAATTCTCCCGTGTGGTGAAGGTGTGGTCTTCTCCGCGCGCTGCACTGCACGGCGTGGTCAGGCGTGGTCGTTCGCCTTGATGGTGCGAGGAGGCTGCGGAAACGATTCAGTTCGGCGCCCACGATGGCGCTCCGCACACGTTCAACAGTACTCAGGCGTGCGCTGTTCCTCGTCGGAGTATGAAGCGCGCCACTGTCGAGGTCGCTCGTTCGGACCAAAGTCCTGCGAGATCAGCTTGTCCACTGTGGAATTCGATCGTGCGGAACGCACAACCGAATGCCGCTCGTATTGGGCGAATTCGGAACTCGTCGAATTTCCGGAAATGGAGAGCTGAATGCGGAAACCGGGTTCACGTCTCGTCGCGGGAGCAGCGCTCGCCATGACCGCGCTGGTCGCCGCCGCGCTCCCCGGCGCCGCGGCGCCACCGGTGCCCAGCCAGTACGTCAGCCGGCCGGACCTGAGTCCGCCGCAGGTGCAGATCGAAACACCCGCGCGCGGCACCGAACCCGGCTACCTCTTCCTCGACCCCCGCGGGACCGCGACCCAAGGCGGCCCGATGATCGTGGACGACTCCGGTCAGCCCGTCTGGTTCCAGCCCTACGGCGACGGTGTGAGCCGGGTGAGCACCGCCCTGCGCACCCAGACCTACCGGGGCGAGCCCGTGCTGACCTGGTGGGAAGGCGATCAGGACCAGGGCTGGGGCAACGGTGAGTTCCACGTCCTGGACCAGTCCTACCAGGAGGTCGCCACCGTCAAGACCGGCAACGGCGTCGACACCGACCTGCACGACATGACCATCACGCCGCGCAACACCGCGTTGCTGCTCGCCTACCACCCGGTCGACGTCGACGGCCGCAAGGTGATCGAGGGCGTGATCCAGGAGGTCGACATCGCCACCGGTCTCGTCCTGTTCGACTGGCGCAGCCACGAGCACATCGGGCTGGAGGAATCGACCGCCCCCGCTCCGCCCGACCCCAACGCGCTGTTCGACTACCTGCACCCGAACTCGGTCACCGAGGACGCCGCGGGCAACCTCCTGCTGTCGGCCCGCAACACCGACGCCGTCTACCAGATCGACCGGAAGACCGGCGCGATCCAGTGGCGGCTCGGCGGTGTGCGCAGCGACTTCGCCGTCGACCCCGCCGCGCACTTCGCCCGGCAGCACGACGCGCGCTGGCTGCCGACCGGTCAGCTGAGCCTGTTCGACAACGCCGCCGACGCGCCCGGACCGCCCTCGCGCGGCATCGTCCTCGACCTCGACCCGGTCGCGCGCACCGCCCGGCTCGCCCAGGCCTTCCCGCACCCCGGCGGGACGACGAGCGTCTCCCAGGGCAGCCACCAGGTGCTGCCCGGCGGCCACCACCTCGTGGGCTGGGGCTCGCAGGGCCAGTTCACCGAGTACGACGCGGCGGGCAACGTCGTGCTGCACGGTTCGCTCGGCGACGGGATGCAGTCCTACCGCGCGCAGCGGCTGCCGTGGGTCGGCACCCCGATGACCCGCCCGGACGTCGCGCTGCGCGAGGAGAACGGCTCCCGGGTCCTCTACAGCAGCTGGAACGGCTCCACCGAGGTCCGCGCCTGGCGGATCCTCGCCGGCGATGACGAGGACGACCTGCACCCGATCGGCGACGTCGCCAAGTCCGGCTTCGAGACCGCCGGCCAGATCGTCCGCCCCGAGCGCTACTTCGCCGTCGAGGCCCTCGACGCCCAGGGCAAGGTCCTCAGCCGCTCCGACGTCGTCTCCTGATTCCCTCTCGGGGGTGGGGAAGTTTTCATGAAAACTTCCCCACCCCCGAAGAACCGAAGTTTTCATGAAAACTTCCCCACACACAGACCACCTGGAGACCCGGATTCCCTGGTGAGAGCCTCTCCACCCCGTTCTCCGAGGGTTCCGTGGGGAGGGGAAGTTTTCATGAGAACTGCGCTCTTGATCTTCTCTCCCGAGGTCGTTGGGGGAGGGAAGTTTTCATGAAAACTGCGCCGTCACCGACGCCGGAGACTCGCGTGAGCCTCGGATTCGAGGCGATCGGTCATGTGCGGGTAGTGCAGCTCGAACGCCGGGCGGATCGAGCGGATCCGGGGCAGCGCCGTGAAGTTGTGCCGCGGCGGCGGGCACGACGTCGCCCACTCCAGCGAGTTCCCGTGCCCCCACGGGTCGTCCACCTCGACCGGAGCGCCGTAGCGGTAGCTGGTGAGCACGTTGTACAGGAACGGCAGCATCGAGGCGCCCAGCACGAACGCGCCGATCGTGGAGACCGCGTTCAGCGCGGTGAACCCGTCGGTGACCAGGTAGTCGGCGTAGCGGCGCGGCATCCCCTCGTTGCCCAGCCAGTGCTGCACCAGGAACGTCGTGTGGAAGCCGACGAACGTGAGCCAGAAGTGCAGCCGGCCCAGCCGCTCGTCCATCATCCGGCCGGTGATCTTCGGGAACCAGTAGTAGACGCCGGCGAACACCGCGAACACGATCGTCCCGAACAGCACGTAGTGGAAGTGCGCCACCACGAAGTAGGTGTCGGTGATGTGGAAGTCCAGCGGCGGCGAGGCCAGCAGGATGCCGGTCAGCCCGCCGAGCAGGAACGTCACCAGGAACCCGACCGAGAACAGCATGGGGCTCTCGAACGTCAGCTTCCCGCGCCACATCGTGCCGATCCAGTTGAAGAACTTGATGCCGGTCGGCACCGCGATGAGGAACGTCGCGAACGAGAAGAACGGCAGCAGCACGGCACCGGTGGCGAACATGTGGTGCGCCCACACGACCACCGACAAACCCATGATCACCATCGTGGCCAGCACCAGCCCGGTGTAGCCGAACAGCGGTTTCCGGCTGAACACCGGCAGGATCTCGGTGACGATGCCGAAGAACGGCAGCGCCACGATGTAGACCTCGGGATGCCCGAAGAACCAGAACAGGTGCTGGTACAGGATCGCCCCGCCGTGCGCCGGGTCGAAGGCGTGCCCGCCGAGGTGCCGGTCGATCAGCAGCCCGAACAGCGCGGCGGTCAGGATCGGGAAGGCCATCAGCACCAGGATGCTGGTGGCCAGCACGTTCCAGGTGAAGATCGGCATCCGCCACATCGTCATGCCGGGGCAGCGCAGGCACACCACCGTGGTGATCATGTTGACCGCGCCCAGGATCGTGCCCAGCCCGGACACGATGAGCCCGGCCGCCCACAGGTCGCCGCCGGGACCGACGCTGTACGGACCGCGCGACAGCGGCGTGTAGGCGGTCCAGCCGAAGTCCGCGGCGCCGCCGGGCATCAGGAACCCGCTGAGCACGATCAGCCCGCCGAACAGGAACAGCCAGTAGGAGAAGGCGTTGAGCCGCGGGAACGCCACGTCCGGCGCGCCGATCTGCAGCGGCAGGACGATGTTGGCGAAGCCGAACACGATCGGCGTCGCGAACAGCAGCAGCATCACCGTGCCGTGCATGGTGAACAGCTGGTTGTACTGCTCCTGCGACACGATCTGGAGCCCGGGGACGGCCAGCTCGCCGCGGATCAGCAGCGCCATCGCGCCGCCTGCGAGGAAGAACGCGAACGAGGTGATCAGGTAGAGGACCCCGATGTCCTTCGGGTCGGTGGTCCGCAGCCACGGCACCAGCCGTCCGCCCTTGTGCGGGCGCCTGCTCGTCGGTGCCCGCGTGGGTACCGCGGTGGGCTGGATGTCGGTGATGGCCATGTCCGCCTCCGGCTGAGCGCGGGAGAGACGTCCCGCTTCAGTCTTCTCCCGGCGTCTGACCCCCGCAATCGCGCATCCGTGCCGCGTCGAGGGCTCGGCAGGGGACAGTTTTAGTCATAACTGCCCACCCTCGATGCCCGAAATGTCGGGACAGTTCTCACTAAAACTGTCCCCGCTGAAACCCTCGCTCCGCGATGCGGAAGCCCCAGGAGAGGGTCGCTCAGATCGCGGTGATGGCGCCGTGCGCCATGTCGCGCAGCAGCCGCGACATCGCCGAGGTGTCCAGGTGCGCGCTGAACGGCGTCGAGTTGATCAGCCCGAACACCGCGTGCACGGCGGCGCGGGCGCGCGGCCGGTCGAGCTCCGGACGGGCGTCGACCAGCGTCTGCACCCACACCTCGACGTAGAGCCGCTGCGACTCCCGCACCCGGCGGCGATCGCGGTCGGAGAGGCTGTCCAGATCGCGCATGTGCACGGTGATCAGGGCCGGGTTGCGCAGCGCGAACTCGACGTGCCAGCGCACCAGCCGCTCCAGCGCCTCCTGCGGGTCGGAGGCGGCGTCGACCCGGTCCTTGCCGCCGAACAGCAGCCGGTCGCTGATGCCGGTCAGCAGCTCCGCCAGCATCGCGTCCTTGCTGCGGAAGTGCCGGTAGAGCGCGGGCCCGGAGATGCCCACGGCGGCGCCGATGTCGTCGATGCCGACGCCGTGGAAGCCGGCGCGCGCGAACTTCTCGGCGGCCGCGGTCAGGATCTGCTCGCGCCGGCTCGGCTTCGCCGCATCGGTGGACATGCCCCGAGATGCTAGACGAAGACGTTAGTCATCGTTAACATGAGTCCTCAGTTAACGATGACTAACCGCCCGAGCCTCAGCGGAAGGTGTGCCCCCATGGATGCGCCCGTCCTGCGCACGTCGGTGGATCCGGATTCGCCGGAGTTCGCGCGCAACGCCGAGCAGCACGCCAAGCTCGTCGACGACCTCAACGTGCAGCTGACCAGAGCTCGCCTGGGCGGGCCGGAGAAGGCGCGGATCAGGCACGTCGAGCGCGGCAAGCTGCTGCCCCGCGACCGCGTGGACGCGCTGCTGGACCGGGGTTCGCCGTTCCTGGAGCTCTCGCCGATGGCCGCGCACGGTCTCTACGACGACGAGGCGCCGGCCGCCGGGATCATCACCGGCGTCGGCCGGGTCGCCGGTCGCGAGTGCGTGATCGTCGCCAACGACGCCACGGTCAAGGGCGGCACCTACTACCCGGTCACGGTCAAGAAGCACCTGCGCGCCCAGGAGGTCGCGCTGCACAACAACCTGCCGTGCCTGTACCTGGTCGACTCCGGTGGCGCGTTCCTGCCCAAGCAGGACGACGTGTTCCCGGACCGCGAGCACTTCGGCCGGATCTTCTACAACCAGGCCACCATGTCGGCGCGCGGGATCCCGCAGATCGCGGCCGTGCTCGGGTCCTGCACGGCGGGCGGCGCCTACGTGCCCGCGATGAGCGACGAGGCGGTGATCGTCCGCGAGCAGGGCACGATCTTCCTGGGCGGTCCACCGCTGGTGAAGGCCGCGACCGGCGCCGAGGTCACGGCCGAGGAGCTGGGCGGCGGCGAGCTGCACTCGCGCACCTCCGGCGTCACCGACCACCTCGCGGCCGACGACGCCGACGCGCTGCGGATCGTCCGCGACATCGTCGGCACGCTGGGCCCGCGCGAGCCGCGCCCGTGGGAGGTCGCGCCCAGCGAGGAACCGGCGGTCGACCCCGGCGAGCTCTACGGCGCCGTGCCCACCGACTCGCGCACGCCCTACGACGTGCGCGAGGTGATCGCGCGCATCGTCGACGGCAGCCGGTTCCAGGAGTTCAAGCAGGAGTACGGCCAGACGCTGGTCACCGGCTTCGCCCGGATCCACGGTCAACCGGTCGGCATCGTCGCCAACAACGGCATCCTGTTCAGCGAGTCGGCGATGAAGGGCGCGCACTTCATCGAGCTGTGCGACAAGCGCTCGATCCCGCTGGTGTTCCTGCAGAACATCTCCGGGTTCATGGTCGGCAAGGAGTACGAGGCGGGCGGCATCGCCAAGCACGGCGCGAAGATGGTCACCGCCGTCGCCTGCGCCCGGGTCCCGAAGTTCACCGTCGTCATCGGCGGCTCGTTCGGCGCCGGGAACTACTCGATGTGCGGCCGGGCCTACTCGCCCCGGTTCATGTGGATGTGGCCCAACGCCCGCATCTCGGTGATGGGCGGCGAGCAGGCCGCCTCGGTGCTGGCCACCGTCCGCCGCGACCAGAAGGACGCGCGCGGCGAGGACTGGTCGACCGAGGACGAAGAGGCGTTCAAGCAGCCGATCCGCGACCAGTACGAGCACCAGGGCCACCCGTACTACGCGACGGCCCGGCTCTGGGACGACGGCGTGATCGACCCCAAGCAGACCCGGGACGTGCTGGGGCTGGCCATCTCGGCGGCGGGCAACGCACCGCTCGAACCGGTCTCCTACGGCGTTTTCCGGATGTGAGGGAGTGAGCATGTTCGACACCGTGCTGGTCGCCAACCGGGGCGAGATCGCGGTCCGGGTCATCCGCACCCTGCGCCAGCTGGGCATCCGCTCGGTGGCGGTCTTCAGCGACGCAGACCGGAACGCGCGCCACGTCGCCGAAGCCGACACGTCCGTCCACATCGGACCGGCGTTGGCGTCCGAGAGCTACCTCAACGGCAAGCGGATCCTCGACGCGGCCCGCGAGACCGGGGCGCAGGCCATCCACCCCGGCTACGGGTTCCTCGCCGAGAACGCCGATTTCGCGCGCGCCTGCGAGCAGGCGGGCGTGGTGTTCATCGGCCCGCCCGCGAGCGCGATCGAGTCGATGGGCGACAAGATCCGCGCCAAGCAGACGGTGTCGGCCGCCGGGGTCCCCGTCGTGCCCGGGCGCAGCGACCCCGACATGACCGACGCCGACCTGCACCGGGCCGCGCTCGACGTCGGGTTCCCGGTGCTGCTCAAGCCCTCGGCGGGCGGTGGCGGCAAGGGAATGCGCCTGGTGCACGCCGAATCCGAGCTCGACGACCAGATCGCCTCGGCACGCCGCGAGGCGGCAGCCGCCTTCGGCGACGACACCCTGTTCGTCGAGCGGTTCGTCTCCCGGCCCCGGCACATCGAGGTCCAGGTCCTCGCCGACGCGCACGGCAACGTCGTGCACCTCGGCGAACGCGAGTGCAGCCTGCAGCGACGTCACCAGAAGATCGTCGAGGAAGCCCCGTCGCCGCTGCTCGACGCCGAGACCCGCGCCCGCATCGGCGCCTCGGCGGCCGACGCCGCCCGCGCGGTCGGCTACACCGGCGCCGGGACCGTGGAGTTCATCGTCTCCGCCGACCGGCCGGACGAGTTCTTCTTCATGGAGATGAACACCCGCCTGCAGGTCGAGCACCCGGTGACCGAGCTGGTCACGGCCGTGCGCGGCGAACGCGGCGTCGACCTCGTCGAGCAGCAGGTCCGGGTCGCCGAAGGCGTCCCGCTCGGCTGGCGGCAGCAGGACCTGACCCTCGACGGCCACGCCGTCGAGGCCCGCGTCTACGCCGAGGACCCGGCCCGAGGCTTCCTGCCCACCGGCGGCGAACTGCTCGCCGTGCACGAAGCCACCGGCCCGGGCGTGCGCGTCGACTCCGGCATCCGGCCGGGCGGCCACGTCGGCTCCGACTACGACCCGATGCTGGCCAAGGTCATCGCCTGGGCACCGCACCGGACCGACGCCCTGCGCCGGCTCGACAAGGCCCTGGCCGACACGACGATCCTGGGGCTGAGCAGCAACATCGCGTTCCTCCGCGCCCTGCTGCACCACCCGGACGTGCTCGCGGGCGACCTCGACACCGGCCTGGTCGAACGCGACCTGGACACCCTCACCGAGAACACCGTCCCCGAGCACGCCTACGTCGCCGCCGCCCTGCACGGCCTGGTCGAGGCCCAACCCGGCAGCGGCGCCGACCCGTGGGACGTCCCGAACGGCTGGCGCATCGGCCCACCCGCCTGGAGCACCTGGCGCTTCGCCGACGACCTCAAGATCCACCTCCGGGGCACCCCGGAGCGCGCCGAGGTCGCGGTGGAGACCGGCGAGACGACCACCACCGCGGAGGCCTCCGCCCACGCCCGCGACGACGCGCTCACCGTCACCTACCGGGGACGCACCCGCCGCTACCGGTTCGCGCACGTCGACGGCACCACCTGGCTGGCCTCCGACGGCCACGCCTGGGCGCTCACCGAGCACCGCCTGCTGGCCGAGCGCGGCGGCACCGCGGGCCGCTCCGACGGCGTGGTCACCGCCCCGATGCCGGGAACGGTGCTGGTCGCCGACGTCACCCAGGGCCAGCAGGTGCGCAGCGGGCAGCGCCTGTTCGTGGTCGAGGCGATGAAGATGGAGCACACCGTCACCGCCCCGATCGACGGAACCGTCACCGAAGTGCACGCGCGGAAGGGGCAGTCGGTCGGGCTCGACCAGCCGCTGGCCGTCCTCGCCGCCGAAGGGGAGGGATGAGGAGATGGTCGACCACCGGCTCAGCGAGGAGCACGAGGCGCTGCGGCAGAGCGTGCAGGACTTCGCGCGCAAGGACGTCGCCCCGGTCATCGCCGACTACTACGAGCGCGAGGAGTTCGCCTACCCGCTGGTGCGCAAGATGGGCGAGATGGGCCTGTTCGGCCTGCCGGTGCCCGAGGAGCACGGCGGCATGGGCGGCGACTACTTCGCGCTGTGCCTGGCGCTGGAGGAGCTCGGCCGCGTCGACCAGTCGGTCGCCATCACCCTCGAAGCCGGCGTCTCGCTGGGCATCATGCCGCTGCTGCGCTTCGGCTCGGACGAGCAGAAGCGCACCTGGCTGCCCAAGCTCGCCACCGGTGAGGTGCTGGGCGCGTTCGGCCTCACCGAACCCGACGGCGGCTCCGACGCGGGAGCCACCCGCACCACCGCGGTCCTCGACGGCGACGAGTGGGTGATCAACGGCGCGAAGGCGTTCATCACCAACTCCGGAACCGACATGACCGGGTTCGTCACGGTCACCGCCGTCACCGGTGAGCGCCCGGACGGCCGCAAGGAGATCTCGGCGATCCTGGTGCCCTCCGGAACCCCGGGCTTCACGGTTGCCAAGAAGTACTCGAAGGTCGGCTGGAACTCCTCCGACACCCACGCGCTGTCGTTCGACGACTGCCGCGTCCCGGCGGCCAACCTCGTCGGCGAGCGCGGGCGGGGCTACGCCCAGTTCCTGGCCACGCTCACCGAGGGCCGGGTGGCCATCGCAGCCCTCGGCGTCGGCACGGCCCAGGGCTGCGTCGACGAGTGCCTGCGCTACCTGGGAGAACGCGAGGCGTTCGGGCACAAGATCGGCGAGTACCAGGCGATGCAGTTCAAGGTCGCCCAGATGGAGCTGCGGGCGCACACGGCCCGGCTGGCCTACTACGACGCGGCGTCGCGGATGGTGCGCGGCGAGCCGTACAAGAAGCAGGCAGCGATCGCGAAGCTGGCCTCGTCGAACGCGGCGATGGACAACGCCCGCGACGCGACCCAGATCTTCGGCGGCTACGGGTTCATGAACGAGACGCCGGTGGGCCGCTTCTACCGCGACTCCAAGATCCTGGAGATCGGCGAGGGCACCAGCGAGGTGCAGCTCATGCTCATCGCCCGGGAGCTCGGCCTGCCGGCCTGACCGGGCCGGAAACGACGACGAGGCCGTGGGCGCGCATCAGGGGGTGCGCCCACGGCCTCGTCGCGTCGGTGTCACATCGGGCGGTAGCGATCGACCGGGACGGTCATCTCCTCGGTCCGCTCCACGTCGGGGATTCCTCCGGAGAAGCCGGAGGGAATCGGGTCGGGGGTGTTGTCGGGGTAGGGGCCGTCCTGGCCTGGCCACTCGGGTGCTTGCGCAGCGGCCTGCTGCATCGGGTTCTGCTGCACCTGTGTCTGGGCCGCGTGCTCCTCCTCGGCGATCTCGAGGTGCTGCATCACCCAGTCACGCGCGAGCGCGGCGGGGGATGTGCCCTGCTTGACGGCGAGCTCGCGGAGACGCTCGTTGGCCAGCAGCGGCAGCCGCAGCTGGTACACCTGAGCGGCACCGAAGCGACGCCCTGACCCGGTGGTTTCGGGGTTGTCAGCCGGGTCCAGCGCAGCCAGGTACGACTCGAATTCGGGGTCCGGTTCGGCTTCCTCGGCAGGCTTGCGCTGCCGATTCGCCTTGGTTCGTCCTAGAGCCACCCGGACACGATAACGGTTGTGTTGCGGCCTGCCTATCGCCGCGAGCCCGGAACCTCGGTCGCGCACCCGGGCCTGCCGCCGCCACCTGCGAGTGAGCCGGGGTGGGCGGGTGTTGGCGAAAACCCGTCCTGACGTGGAAGGCCCCCGCGCCAGGGGGAGGAGCACGGGGGCCGGAGGGGATCTCCACAGGTGCTGACCGGGGGTGTGTCAGCGACGCCGATTGTGGCACGCGCCTCCCTCGCGCGGGGAGGGTTCTCGCCACGATTCGTGCATCCAGCGCTGTCGTCGGCCGCCCGCTCGGCGGTCGCGCGGCGCTACGAGCGGTGAGCCCGCCGAGATCCGGAATGCCGGAGCTGTCGCGTTCGTTGTCCGGTGAGGACGCGGGAATGTGACGCAGCCGATATCCGAAGTGGATCGACCCACGCACGCGATTACTCTCCGTTGGCTTCGAATCACTCTCTGGGGGGCTGCGGCTGTTGACAACCTGTGGATAACCTGCGGCCGAAACCCGAGGCCTGGGAGGCGTCATGTACGGGTCGCTGGACGTACGAAAGTTCTTGTGGCAGCAGGAAGACGGGCAGTCGCGCCAGTCGGGCGCGGTGCCCGGGCAGCGCGTCGGCGAGCCCTCGCGCATCTCGGAGGAGCAGGTCCACCGGGCCAGGATCGCTGTCGCCCGCAGCGCCGAGAGCGCGGAGGACTGCCGCCTGCTGCTGGACATGCTGGGCCTCGTTCCGGACGAGGACGGTCAGCCTCCGGTGGCGCGCTGACCTGGGCCGCGCACGTGGCCGGCCCGGGCGCGGACCGGCTGCGCGTCGGAGCGGCGCGCCGGGTGAACGCTCGGTCGGCGTGCGTTCTCCGAACGTGTGACACGCAGGTGTTCTGCTGAGCGAAAGGTCGGCATCCGAGGTAACTTCCGGTGGCATATTTGATCATCCGTTCGGGCGGGGCCTCGCTCGCGCGGGCGGGTGCGAGCACTGCCATTCGGGGGTCGGAGTCGATCAATGCCGCAGCAGCAGCGGGCGCAGCTCACGCGTCACTCGATCATGGTCGCCGCGGCCGAGGAGATCGACGACGTCGGTTTCGAGGCCGCCAAGCTCAGCGCGATCCTGCGCCGCTGCGAGACGACCAAGGGCGCGTTCTACTTCCACTTCAGCGGCAAGGAGGACGTGGCGCAGGCGCTGGTCGCGCGCTACCGAGAAGTCCTCGACGAGTTCAGGGAGCGCTGGTACCAGCGCGCGCAGAGTCCGATGGCGACGCTGGTCGGCCTCACCTGCGACACCGCTCGTCGCCTGGAGCAGGACGTGATGCTGCGCGCGGGGCTGGCGTTGGCGTGCGGCCACGTCGGTACGGACACCGACGGCTGGGAGTCCTTGTTCGACGATCTCGTCGGTCGCGCGGCCGAGCGCGGTCAGCTGCGCCCGGGCGCGGATCCGGCCGCGGTGGCGCGCCTCTGCTACGCGATGGTGGTCGGCACGAACCTGCTGGAGGCCAGCGACCTGAGGCGCCTCGCGACCCGTCTGGAGGAGTCGTGGCGCGCCCTGCTCCCGGGCCTGGTCGTCGACGGCGCCCGCACGGCCGCCGCAGCCGGATGATCATGAGTCGTGGATCACAAAACGAGCCCGGTGGCGGTTTTGCCCGTTTCAGGCCCCCGCGGGGGTGCCGAGGCCCGTTCCGGGTCAACGTGCCGATCCACCCGCGATGGTGGCGATTGGCCTGGTCAGGCGGCTAGTATTGGCGTCGGGTGCGGGGTGCCGAGGTGGCCCGCGACGGTGCCGCACGGCTTAGGGACCCCCCGGTTTGGGCGGCCGGAAGCGTGTGTCGTAAGCTTTCATCACTGCCAACGGGGCGCCCCGAAAGGGAAAGCCGGTTGGAGGCGACGGCCGGACCGGTTTCGGATCGGTCAAGCCCCCATCGTCTAGCGGCCTAGGACGCCGCCCTTTCAAGGCGGTAGCGCGGGTTCGAATCCCGTTGGGGGTACGAACAACTGAAGAACGATTGCATGGCCCAGTGGCGCAGTTGGTTAGCGCGCCGCCCTGTCACGGCGGAGGTCGCGGGTTCGAGTCCCGTCTGGGTCGCCAAGGCGAACGGCATCAAGCCGGACGCTATCGGCCAGGTAGCTCAGTTGGTACGAGCGTCCGCCTGAAAAGCGGAAGGTCGGCGGTTCGACCCCGCCCCTGGCCACCGCTCAGAGTCACAAGAAGCCCCGTCGATCTCGACGGGGCTTCTTCGTGTCATTTTCCGTCTCAGTTCGAGGGCTACCGGCCAGGTGAATCACGTTCACTTACGGACGCTGCCTGGCTTGCTGCTGATCACTGCGCAAACAGCCATGCGCGGGCCTCATCACTGATCATCGCCTTGGGTGTCGGAGTGCAGAAGCCCATTGTGGACCAGATCCCAGAGAGGCTGATGCGCCTGCAGGTCTGCAACTGAGATCTGAATCGTGCGACCGGCGGTGTCGGTGAGAACCACATCCGGTACGAGCGTCCCCTGTACCGCGACTGCGTCCAGTTCGTAGGTGTCCACCCACCCGGAAGGCACCGCGAGCCAATCAGCCCCGGCCGAGACACGAACGCTGTTGATCACGCCACGGGGAAGCAGGGAATCACCCACGACGATTGCAGCGCTCAGCACGCCGCTGCCGACCAGAATCGGAACAGCCTGTGGTCGTAATAGCGAATGGAAACCGGCGAACAAATCACTCCCACGAGGAGCAGGGCACTCGTTACCAACCCCACGCTGACCGCCATCGAACCCACTGCGGGTTGAAACCACTCCAGAACCGGGCCACGTCCCTCGGGCGCCGGCGGGTAGCGAGCCCAACGTGCCGAGCGCCGCTTACCGGGACGGGCCAGCCTGCTCGGCGCCTCAGGTGGACGGGGCTCACCTGCGCACGGATCAGGTCGTGGCGGCAAATGACCTTCTTGAATGACAACCCCCAACCACACCTCGTGCGCGACCGGTCTTTCGGAGTCTCGTGCGTACCTGAAGGCCGGACGCCAACGTCCCAAGGATCTGCGAGTCCCGCCAGATCACGGGCGGGGTAGTCGGTCGAGGCCCATGGGGGCGAGCAGTAGTCCGGTGAGGGCGCAGACTGCGGCCAAGCGGAGTGCTTTCGGGTGCTTAGTCATCGCTGGACGGCGTCCGTTGCATGAGGATGTCGATCCAGCGGTGGCCTGCCTTGCGGCGGGCGCGTGCCCAGAAGGTCCACACGATGTTGCTGATGATGATGCCGCAGACGAAGAAGGTGATGAGGGCGTAGAAGGTGGCAGGTGCCATTGGCTGCCGGGGCCCGTGGATGACGGTCTGGATGATGATGGTGAGGGCGAAGGGCACGCCGACGCAGGCGACGGTGAGGTAGTAGGCGCGTTCCCATCGCTTCCAGGTGGGCCCGGTCTGCCACCACGCGCGGAGTCGTTCAATCATCCTGTTCGCTCGCCTCCTGGCTCGTTGCGATTCGGCCGCCTGCGGGCCCATATCGTGATCACGAGGTACGCCAGCGCCGACCAGACCAGTTGTGTTGCTGCGACTCCGGTGAAGAACACGACGGCTTCGTGCCAGGACAGCGGGTCGCTGCTGTCGAAGCCGAAGAGGTGTTTTGCCGTGAGACCCCCGAGCATGAGCGCGATGAACCGGAGCCATCCGGCTCGCTCGTGCATTTCGACCAGCAGCCAGGCACGCAACTTCTTACGCATCCCGATCACCCCGGCGGAACACGTCACGGACGTTGACGTTGCTGAATGCCCGCCGCCAGTCGCCGAGGATGATCTCCGGAGGCGCTCCGGTTTCCTCGCGCCTGACCTTCTCTTCCTGAAGGATCGCCGTGCAGGTCACGGCAGTGCCTGCGACCGCGGCCACCATCGCGGCTGGTTGATCCAGGCCGATCAGGAAGGCCGCGATGTAGAGCGGGGCGCCGACGAGGACCCGCAACACCTTCCACCGCGTGGCTGCTGATGCGGGGTCGAACCAGGCGCGTAGCTGTTCGCGCTTCCGGATCGCGCCGATGCCGAGAACGACTGCTAGTGCCCCCACCAGCGTCCCTCGTCCCCATGCTGATAGGTCGGAGGCGATGAGGAGTCCGATGCCGGCGACTTGCGCGAGAAGCGGCCTGTAGCGCCTTAGTCAGTCACTCATCTTGTCCCTCGCTCTTGGGAGGGCGCGCCGTTCGCTACTCATCCCGGTCACGCCGACAGAGGCGGGCGTAGCGCACAACGGGCCTTGCGGCGACAGCCAGGCCCACGACGAGGGGCAGCCCGACCAGTAGCGGAGGGACCCCGTTGATCGCACCTGTCACTCCGACGAACACGAACGCAGCGCCGTTGAGCACGGAGGCCGCATGCCTTTGCCGCTCAGGTCGGAGGTCGGGGTTCCGCTTCACGCGGGGATGGTGAAGGGATTTCAAGATCGGCAGCAAGCCAGTCAGGCGCGGGCCGTGTGGCACGTCACGATCCGGCGTCGCCC
The DNA here is from genome assembly GCF_900116135.1 of Saccharopolyspora flava. GTDB lineage: Bacteria > Actinomycetota > Actinomycetes > Mycobacteriales > Pseudonocardiaceae > Saccharopolyspora > Saccharopolyspora flava. The sequence continues at coordinate 1,424,891 of NZ_FOZX01000001.1, read as the reverse complement.
AGCAGCGCGGGCATTGCTGGGCTGTGCCAGAACGGCTCCGGCTGGGCTCAGTCCCAGGTGAGGAAGCGGTAGTGGAGGCCTGTGGCGGACTTGTGCCATTCGCCGACTGCGTCGGCGGGGCGGTCGAGTTCGGGGGCGTGGGTGTCGCCTTCGAAGGGTTCTCGGATCTCGGTGACGACGATCTTGTCCGCCACGGGCAGGGCTGCTCGGTAGACGGCTGCGCCGCCGATCACCCAGACGTCGCCGGAAACCGCGGCGAGGGCCGAGTCGAGGTCGGCGAACGTTTCCGCGCCGTCCTGCGGGGTGCGGGAGAGGACGAGGTTGCGCCTGCCCGGCAGGGGGCGGAAGCGGGGCGGCAGGGACTCCCAGGTGCGGCGGCCCATGAGGACCGTGGCGCCGGAGGTCACCGTCCGGAAGTGCTTGAGGTCTTCCGGCAGGTGCCACGGCATGGTTCCGTCGCGGCCGATGACGCCCGTGGACGACTGGGCCCAGATCAGGCCGATCACACCGCCACCGGAGCCTTGATGCCGGGGTGCGGGTCGTAGCCCTGGATCTCGAAGTGCTCGTAGGTGTAGTCGAACAGGCTGTCCGCGGGCTTGAGGTTCAGCGTCGGGAACGGCCGGGCTTCGCGGGAGAGCTGCGTGCGGACCTGCTCCTCGTGGTTGTCGTAGATGTGGCAGTCGCCGCCGGTCCAGATGAAGTCGCCGACGTCCAGGCCGACCTGGTCGGCGATCATGTGCGTGAGCAGCGCGTAGCTGGCGATGTTGAACGGCACGCCCAGGAACAGGTCGGCGCTGCGCTGGTACAGCTGGCACGAGAGCTTGCCGTCGGCGACGTGGAACTGGAAGAACGCGTGGCACGGCGGCAGCGCCATCCGCGGGATGTCGGCGACGTTCCACGCCGAGACGATGATCCGCCGCGAGTCGGGGTTCTCGCGCAGCGTGCGCAGGACCTCGCTGAGCTGGTCGATGTGGCCGCCGTCGGGTGTCGGCCAGGACCGCCACTGGACCCCGTAGATCGGGCCGAGGTCGCCGTCGGGACCCGCCCACTCGTTCCAGATCGTGACCCCGTTGTCCTGCAGCCACGTGGCGTTGGAGTCGCCGCGCAGGAACCACAGCAGCTCGTAGGCGACCGAGCGGAAGTGGACCTTCTTCGTCGTGACCAGCGGGAACCCGTCGGACAGCCGGTAGCGCAGCTGGTGACCGAAGATCGACCGCGTCCCGGTCCCGGTGCGGTCGTCCTTGCGGGCCCCCGTGTCCAGCACGTGGCGGAGGAGGTCTTCGTACTGCGTGTCCGGCATGCCGACGAGCCTACAAGCGGCCCCGGACAGCGCGACTACCACGGTGAACGCGGTCGCTCCAGACCGATGCCTCCGGACGGCGGTGAGCGGGAGGAGCCGGATGGGTGCGCCGGTCGTGTCGACCGTTCGGCGCAGCCGGACGACCGCTGGGCGCAGTCCGGGTTGTCACAGGTGCGTCGAGAAGAACGCGGCGAGGCGCTCCACCGCCGGGTCGACGTAGCGCGGCTCGTCGTACATCTCGTAGTGGCCCGCGCCGTCGATCACCATCAGGTCGACCGGGTTCGGGGCGAGTTCCCAGAGCCGCATACCGGCCTCGTAGGAACCGGTGTTGCCCCGGCGACCTGCCAGCACCACCTGCAGCGGTTGCGTGAGCAGCTGGTCGACCAGGTGGAACGCGTCGTAGCCGAGCAGCAGCGAGTCGCTGCGGGCGAGACGGCGGTTCGGCGAGTGCTCGCTCCTGCCGCGCTCGGTGCGGTAGAAGGTGACCGCCTGGAGGGTGTCGATGTCGGTGATCCCGGCGGCCTCGGCCTCCTCGAGGGTGTCGGGGATCCACGGCACGCGGGTCATCCGGCCGGCCCGGTTCTCCTCGGTGCGCGCGGCGGCCATCTCCTCGAGCGCCCGGGCCGGGCCGTCCGGCTGGAAGCTGCGGAACGAGGTGCCCATGTTGCCGGGCACGACCGTCCCGACCGCCTTGATGCGGTGATCGGTCCGGGCCGTGTGCACGGCGTAGCCGCCGCCCGCGCAGATGCCGAGGACCCCGATCCGCTCCGGGTCGACGCCGGGCATCGCGGCCAGCGCGTCGATCGCGTACGAGATGTCCTCGCCCCTGCGGTACGGGTCTTCGAGGTCGCGCGGCTCGCCGCCGCTCCGCCCCTGGTGGCCGGGGTCGAACACCAGCGCCGTGATGCCCCGGGCCGCCAGCCGGGACGCGTAGTTCGCGCCGATCTGCTCCTTCACGCTGCTGCCGGGTGTGGACAGCACCACGGCACGTGGTGGGGCGTCGTCGTCAGGGCGGTGCAGGTCGGCCGCGAGCTCGAAGGACCCGCGCGGGATGGTGAGGTGCTCGATCATGCGAAACGCCTTTCCGCTGAGATTCCCCCTTTTTCCAGCGTACTGACGTTCGGCGTCTCCGGTTGTCAGCTCACCGGGGGCAGGCTCGCGAGGGCTTCGGAGACGCAGTCGGCCCAAGGGCGGTCGAGCTCGGTGACGCCGGAATCGCCGGTGAAGGCGCTGAAGATCACCACGTCCGGTGTGAGCCGGGACAGGGCTTCGAGGCTGCGCACGAGGGAGTCGTGGTCGCTGTGGCCGGGCAGGTAGCCGGCGAACCAGGCGCCGTCGGCGCCGCGGACGATCGTGTCGCCGGTGAGCAGGTAGCGCGTCCCGTCCGCGCCGGGAACCAGGAAGCAGGCGCTGCCCGGGGTGTGACCCGGTGTCGGGATCACCTCGAAACCGGCTTCTTCGGTTCTCCGCTCGTCGAAAGTGCCGTCCACGGCGGCGGTTTCGCGTGCGAGGGGAGCTTCGGTGGCCGAGATGTGCAGCGCTGAGCCGAAGCGCTGCTTGATGGTGCGCAGCGAGGGGGCGATCTCGTCCCGGTGGCTGAGGTACTGGTGGCGCACGCCGCCGAGCTCGGCCATCGCCTCGATCTCGGACTCCAGCGTGGTGTTGTAGAACAGCACGTTCCCGCGGGGCCCGGCCCACAGGTAGGCGTGGGTGCTCAGTCCGGGGGCGGGGAACTCGGGTTCGGTTTCCCAGAGATCGGGTCGAATTCGCTTCATGGCTACCTCCCGTCGAACGGTTCGCCCCGACGCTAGGAGTTCCAGTTAACTCGAAGTCAAGGAGTGGCGTGGTGCTCTGTTCCGGGAGTCTTCGCTGCGGGAGGGGGACAGTTTTTCCTTGAATTACCCATGATCAACATCCCTTTTGTCCGGACAATTCGAGGAAAAACTGTCCCCTGGCGACGTCCGCTCGGACCGGACCACCGGAGCTCGGCGCGGAAAGCGGGCCCGTGGCACCGGGTTTCCCGGAGTACCAGCGGATGAACACGCCGTGAACAGCGATCGGCACCGCCCCTGAAACCGCGCGAACCGGTCCTACGCTGTGCTGACCAGCGCTGATGGGAGAGGGCAATGGCCAACCTGTGGGCGGGTCTGGTCGGCATCGTCGCCGAACTCGGTACCCCGGCGTGGATCGCGCTGGCCGCGGTGCTCATGCTCGCCGCACCCCTGGCCGACCGGCTGGTGATCCGCCGCAAGCGCATCGACTACCGGGTCCTGTACAACTCGAAGATCGGCCTCGACCCGCTGTCCAGGCACGACGAGCTGTCCGCCGAGGCGGATCCGCGGCTGCGGCACCTCACCGACATGGCCAACCGGATGAGCGTGGTCATCATCCGCATCCGCAACGTCGGCAGCTACGACATCGAGAAGCGCGACTACGACCTCCCGCTCTCGTTCACCTTCGGCAAGCGCGTCGTGTGGGACGCGCGGATCTCCGAGGCGAGCACCCCCGAACTGCGCGCGGCGGCCCGGGCCAACCTCGCGTTCTTCACCGAGGACACCGCGCCCCGCCGACCCGCTCCCGGCGACTCCGGCGACCTGGGTGCCGTGCGGACGTGGCTGCGCAGCCGCATGTCGACCACGATCGAAGCCGGTGCGACCGAGCTCGGCCCGCAGTGGCACGGCGTGCGGGTGGGGCGGTTGGCGCTCAAGCGGCGGGAGAAGTTCAAGCTCGTCGTGGTCCTGCAGGAGCCGGACGAGCGCGCCGGCGGTGAGACGACCAAGACGGTGCTGGCCGACGGCCGGATCGAGAACGGCTGGATCCGCGACGAGAAGACCAAACCCCGCTTCACCGGAGCCGCCGTGGCAACCGGGCTGAGCCTGCTGCTCGCGGGCGCGCTGATCGCGACCTCGATCCACACCGCCGTCTCCGCCGAACCCGGCCACTGCGCGAACGGCTCCCTCCAGATCGCCGGGTCCAGCGCCTTCATGCCGGTCGTCGACCGGGTGGCCGAGCAGTACGAGAAGGACTGCGACGGCGCGACCATCAGCACCTCCGACACCGGCAGCATCGACGGGCTGGGCCTGCTCGGACGAGACGCGGGATCGCCCGTGGTCGGGGTGTTCTCGGACGGCCCGGCCGATCACGGCGACTTCCAGCAGCGGCCGATCGCCGTCGTCACCTTCGCCGTCGTCGTCAACAGCGAGACCGACGTCCCGGGCCTGACCTCCGACGATCTCCGCGCCATCTTCTCCGGCGAGGTGACGGACTGGAGCCAGGTCGGCGGGGCGCCCGGCCCGATCAAGATCGTCGACCGCACCGACCTGTCCGGCACCCGGAAGGTGTTCGAGAACGAGGTCATCAAGGGCGACATCACCGCGCCGACGCTGCCCTGCGACAGCCACGTCCTCGCCCCGGGCGGTCCGCCCGTGCGCTGCTGGTCGCCCAACACCGCGGCCGTGCTCAACCGCGTCGAGACGACGCCGGGCGCGATCGGGTTCGCCGACGTGCACGCCGCCAGGTCCGTCGCCGAGGCCCAGGCGCTGAAGATCGTCCCCCTGGACGGCAAGGAGCCCAGGAGCGACGGCTACCCGTTCTGGGCGGTCGAATACCTCTACACCCGCAAGGCCGAGGAGGACCCGCTGCTGACCAAGTTCCAGGAGTACCTCACCGGCGAGGCCGCCCGCGCGCTGCTGACCGACGCCGAAACCACCCCGTGCGGCAACCCCGGCCAGAAGACCTGCCCCCACGGCTAGGACGGCGAAGGTCGTGCCCCGGGCGTCAGTCCTGGTCGAACCAGCCCGCTGGGAAGACCGGGGCTCGGCCGGTCAGCGCTCGGCGGCACCAGGCGGCGACCTCGGCGCCCAGCTGCTGCGGGGTCAGGGGTGAGGTGTCGATGATCTCCACGGCCCACTCCGGGCCCGGGGCGCGGTTCGTCCAGCGGTGCCAGCGCATCTCCGGCCAGGCGTCCCGGGTGACGGCCTCCGGGAGGTGGCTCGGGTCCGTCGCGTGGGTGCGCAGCCAGGCGGCGAAGCCCTGGTGGAGCGGGATCAGCTCCTCCGGGTCGCCGCGCTTCGCCAGACGTGCCAGGTGGGTCTGCTCGTCGATGTCGAGCAGGCAGGCGGCGACGTCGATCCGGTCGGCGCTCGGGGCGGCGAGCACCTCGCCCAGCGGGACCGGATCCCCCGCGAACAGCAGGTGCTCGCCCCGGGCGTTCAGCTCGATCGCTCGCCGGACCGCGACCTCCACCTGCTGCTGGCGCCAGGCGATGGTCGGGACGGCCGGGATCTCCCCGAGCGTGAACAGCTCGGCGGTCTCGACGGACTCGTCGAGCAGGGGACGTGCGTGCAGGCGCGCGGTGGTCTTGCCGACGCCGGACGCGCCGCTGACGAGCAAGAGCATGGTTCCCCTTCAGGCATGACTCGGAAGGCGTCGGCCTCGCGACGCCGGGACTCGTGAGAACCGAGTCAGCCCAAGCGGAAGAAGAACTGCTGCATCACGTCGAGCACCCTAACGGCCGAATCGGGCCGCCTCCACCGAATTTCGATCCGGGCGCGGCCTAGCGGGCGCCGATGTAGTCCGCCAGGTGCTTCGCGGTGAGGGTTTCGCCGGCGGCGACCAGGTCGGCCGGGGTTCCTTCGAAGACCACCTGCCCGCCGTCGTGACCGGCGCCCGGACCGAGGTCGATGATCCAGTCCGCGTGCGCCATGACCGCCTGGTGGTGCTCGATGACGATCACCGACTTGCCCGAGTCCACCAGCCGGTCCAGCAGACCGAGCAGCTGCCGCACGTCGGCCAGGTGCAGGCCCGTGGTGGGCTCGTCGAGGATGTAGACGCCGCCCTTGTCGCCCATGCGCGTCGCCAGCTTGAGGCGCTGCCGCTCGCCACCCGAGAGCGTGGTCAGCGGCTGCCCGAGCCGCAGGTAGCCGAGCCCCACCTGGTCCATGCGCTCCAGGATCTTGTGCGCGGCGGGCGTGCGGGCCTCCCCGGTGCCGAAGAACTCCTCGGCCTGGGCGACCGACAGGTCGAGCACCTCGCTGATGTCGCGGCCGCCGAAGGTGTACTCCAGCACCTCGGCGTTGAACCGCTTGCCCTCGCACTCCTCGCAGGTCGTGGCGACGGTGTCCATGATCCCCAGGTCGGTGTAGACGACCCCGGCACCGTTGCAGGTCGGGCAGGCGCCCTCCGAGTTCGCGCTGAACAGGCCCGGTTTCACGCCGTTGGCCTTGGCGAAGGCCTTGCGGATCGGGTCGAGCAGACCGGTGTAGGTCGCGGGGTTGCTGCGCCGCGACCCGCGGATCCCGCTCTGGTCGATGGCCACCACGCCCTCCTCGGCCGGCAGCGACCCGTGGATCAGCGAGCTCTTGCCCGATCCCGCCACCCCGGTGACCACGCACAGCACGCCCAGCGGCACGTCGACGTCGACGTCGCGCAGGTTGTTGGCGTTCGCCCCGCGGATCTCCAGAGCCCCCACAGCCTTCCTGACCTGCGGTTTCAGCGAGGCTCGGTCGTCGAAGTGCGTGCCGGTGACGGTGTCGCTCGCGCGCAGGCCCGCCACGTCGCCCTCGAAGCACACCGCGCCGCCGTCGGAACCCGCCCCCGGGCCCAGGTCGACGACGTGGTCGGCGATGCCGATCGTCTCCGGCTTGTGCTCGACGACCAGCACCGTGTTGCCCTTGTCGCGCAGCCGCAGCAGCAGGTCGTTCATCCGCTGGATGTCGTGCGGGTGCAGCCCGATCGTGGGTTCGTCGAACACGTAGGTCACGTCGGTCAGCGACGAGCCGAGGTGCCGGATCATCTTGGTGCGCTGCGCCTCGCCGCCCGACAAGGTCCCGGCGGGGCGATCCAGCGACAGGTAGCCGAGGCCGATCTCGACGAACGAGTCGAGGGTGTGCCGGAGCTTGCCGAGCAGCGGCGCCACCGACGGCTCGTCCAGGCCGCCGACCCACTCGGCGAGGTCGCTGATCTGCATCCGGCACGCGTCGGCGATGTTCAGGCCCGCGATCTTCGACGACCGCGCGCCCTCGTTGAGCCGCGTGCCCTCGCACTCCGGGCAGGTGTCGAAGGTGATCGCCCGGTCCACGAACGCGCGGATGTGCGGCTGCATCCCCTCGCGGTCCTTGGACAGCATCGACTTCTGGATGCGCGGGATCAGGCCCTCGTAGGTGACGTTGACGCCCTCGACCTTGACCCGGGTGGCCTCCTTGTGGAGGAGGTTGAACAGCTCCTTCTTGGTGTAGTCGCGGATCGGCTTGTCCGGGTCGAGGAATCCCGAGCCCATGTAGATCCGCCCGTACCAGCCGTCCATCGTGTAGCCGGGGATCGTCAGCGCGCCCTCGCGCAGCGACTTCGAGTCGTCGTAGAGCTGGGTGAGGTCGAAATCGGACACGGCGCCGCGTCCCTCGCACCTCGGGCACATACCGCCGGTGACGCTGAACTCGCGGCGCTCCTTGACCTTCATGCCCCCGCGTTCCAGCGTGACCGCGCCCGCGCCGCTGATCGAGGCGACGTTGAACGAGAACGCCTGCGGTGAACCGATGTGCGGCTCGCCGATCCGGCTGAACAGGATGCGCAGCATCGCGTTGGCGTCGGTGGCGGTGCCGACCGTGGAGCGCGGGTCGGCGCCCATCCGCTCCTGGTCGACGATGATCGCGGTGGTCAGCCCGTCGAGCACGTCGACGTCGGGGCGCGCCAGCGTCGGCATGAAGCCCTGCAGGAACGCGCTGTAGGTCTCGTTGATCATCCGCTGCGATTCGGCGGCGATCGTGCCGAAGACCAGCGAGCTCTTGCCCGACCCGGACACCCCGGTGAACACCGTCAGCCGTCGCTTGGGGATCTCGACGCTCACGTCGGCGAGGTTGTTGACCCGCGCCCCGTGCACGCGGATCAGGTCGTGGCTGTCGGCGACGTGCATGGTGACTCCGTTCGGCGTTCCCGGATGCGGATCGCGTTCCCGGACGGATCGCGCGCTCACCTGCGGAATCCTGCCACGGCACCCCGACGGCGGCGCCCGTTTCGCCCGGATGATCAGGGCAGGCGGCCGGTGAAGGCCACCAGCTCCTGGAGCGGCGTCGCGTTCGGCGGTGCCTGCTCGGCCGGGGCGAACATGCCCTCGGCGCGCAGCTGGTCCTCGCTGCCCTGCATCTGGAACCGCAGCACGGCGTCGACGGCGCCGTCGTCCGGCGAGTACGGCAGGTCCAGGGCGCGCGCCAGGTCCCAGCCGTGCAGCAGCACCTCGGAGAGGCTGATGGAGGCGATCACCCAGCCCGGCGTGGGGCCGAAGACGAAGCCGTGGTCCGCGTCGAGGACGCCGGGGCGGCGGAACGCGGCCAGGTTGAACTCGACGGCCTCGCGGAAGGCCGCCGTCGTGTCGTCGCCGAGCGATCGCGGCTCCTCGGTGGGCAGGTCGGGCGCCATCCCGGCCGCCGATCGCCCGAAGTAGGTGGCGCCCCCGACCAGGTGCCCGCCGAGCTGGCCGACGGTCCAGCCCTCGCAGGGTGTCGGATCGTCTCGACGCTGCGGCGGCACCGCCTTCAGCACGGCGGACGTGGCGGCGAAGCTCCGCTCCAGCAGTCCGATCAGTTCCGGTCCTCGCACCGGCTCCAGCATGTCCCGCACCTCCTCGGTCTCCTCGTGGGTAGACCACGGCAGCACCGGGAACTCATCGTCACGGAGCCAGCGCACCGGCCAGGAGCCCGTGGGCGGCCAACTCGACCAAGAAGTTCATGCCCGGGACGGTAAGTCGACATGCCGACAACGAGCGAGGGATTTCTCGGACGCGCGCTGTCGGTGGCCGGCGGTAGCTTCCGGAGGCCTGCAACGGGGAGGGAACGTGGTGCGAGACGCATATCTTCGGGCTGCCGGGATCGCCGTTGGACTGATCCGGGAGCCCGCCGTGGCCGAGGCGTGGGAGCGCGAGAGCGCCTTGGCCGAGTTCCGCGTGTCCGGGTTGGTCGGGCACCTCGGGGCTCAGGTGTTGCGGCTGCCGGGCTTGCTCGCGGCCGGGGAACCGGCCGGTGAGCCGATCTCGCTGCTCGACTACTACTCCGGGATGCCGTGGGTCGGGGCCGATGTGCACGCCGAGATCAACGTGAAGCTGCGCGAGCTCGGCGAGGAGGTCGCTGCCGAGGGCCACGCGGCGCTGGTGCGCAGGCTCGACGCCGCGATCGAGGAACTGCGGACGACGTTGCCCGCGGCAGCGCCGGACCGGCTCGTCGAGCACGCCGGTCGCGCGATCCGGCTCGACGACTACCTGGTCACGCGCATGATGGAGATCGCTGTGCACGACGACGACATCGCCGTCAGCGTCGGGGTCGAGACGCCGGAGCTGCCGTCCGATGTGATCGAACCCGTGCTGCGGTTGCTGTCCGGTGTGGCCGCTCGGCGGCACGGGCAGAGCGCGCTGCTGCGAGCGCTGGCCAGGGCGGAACGGGCGCCGTCCACAATCAACGCCCTGTAGACGTAGGGACGCCCCCGCGCTCAACCGGCCTGGGGGTTACCGGGAGTGCGGGGGCGTCAAGGTCCACCCCTGGGGGTCAGGTGGACGGCGTCAATGCTACTGCGTGGTATCCGAGATGTCTCTAGGGGCAGAGATCTTTTTCCTCGCACGGCGGTGAAGCGCAGACAGGTTTGCGTGAGCGGCCCGATCGCCGCCGCGTACAGCACGGTTCCGGGCCCGGCCGTGCCGCCGAGCAGCCAGCCCGCGGCGAGCACGCCGACCTCGAGGGACGCCCGCACGACCCGCACCGATCGACCGGTCCGCGCGTGCAGTCCGGTCATCAGCCCGTCGCGCGGGCCCGGGCCGAGCCGGGCGCCGACGTAGATCGCGGTCGCCAGCGCGTTGAGCGCGACCCCGGCGACCAGCAGCGGAAGCCGCACCACGAGCGCGTGCGCGGGTGGGAGCGCGGCGAGCGTCGCGTCCAGGGCGATCGCGACCAGCAGGACGTTGGCGACCGTGCCGACGCCGGGTCGCTCGCGCAGCGGAAGCCAGCACAGCAGGATCGCCGCGCCCGCGACCGCGTTGGCCGTGCCCATGCTCACGCCCAGCCGCTCGGAGACGCCCTGGTCGAACACGCTCCACGGCGCCAGACCCAGGTCGCCGCGCACCATCAGCGCCAGGCTCGCGCCGTAGAGCAGCAGTCCGCCGATGAGCTGGGCGAACCGGGGCAGAGTCCGGAACCGCATCGACAGCGGGGAGAGATCCACGTGGACCGGTGCTGAGGCCATGCTCCAGTAGTAGCCGTAAATTGGCCTTCAAGACGATGTCCAATCGCACTACTCTGGACCCATGTTGCCGACGCCCGGTGCGCACATCCACGGCCACAAGCTCCGCGACCTCCTCGGGGGCTGGCACCAAGGCACGCGCCCGTCCTCCCAGCTGCTCGCCGACGGGATCCGCCAGCTGGTCCTCGACGGGCGACTTCCTCCCGGCACCCGGCTGCCCGCCGAGCGGGAGCTCGCCGGTTCCCTCGACGTGAGCCGCACCCTGGTCACCCGGGCTCTGGAACGGCTGCGCGAGGGCGGGTTCGCCGCGAGCCGCCGCGGCGCCGGATCCTGGGTGAAGCTGCCGGACTCGCGGCGCGGCGCCGAGGCGCAGGGCGGCTGGTTCCCCTCCAGCGACCCGGGCGTGATCAACCTCGCCCAGGCCACCCCTGGCGCTCCGCCGGAGCTGCGCGGGGCCGTGGAGCGGGCGCAGGTGCGGCTCGCCGAGCAGATCGGCGACCACGGCTACCAGCCGCACGGACTGCCCGCCCTGCGCGCCCGCGTCGCCGAGCGATACACGGCGCGCGGACTGCCCACCAACCCCGAGCAGATCATGATCACCAACGGTGCGCAGCACGCGTTCGCGCTGGTCCTGCGGGCTCTCGTGTCGCCCGGCGAGCGGGTGCTCATCGAGCACCCCACCTACCCCAACGCGATCGAAGCGCTGCGCGCGCACGGGGTGACTCCGGTGGCGGTGCCGATGACCGACGACGGCTGGGACCTGGACCTGCTCGCCGCGACGCTGCGCCAGACCTCGCCGCGGCTGGCCTACCTGATCCCCGACTTCCAGAACCCGACCGGCGTGCTGCTGGACGCCGAAGGCCGCGAGCGGCTGGCGCGGGCACTGGCCCGGACCTGCACGAACGCGGTGATCGACGAGACGTTGCTGGACATCGACCTCACCGGGAGGCAGGCCCCGCCGCCGATCGCGAGCTTCACCGACCGGGTGATCACCATCGGCTCGGCGGGCAAGTCGTTCTGGGGCGGCCTGCGGCTCGGCTGGGTGCGGGCCGGGGAGGAGTTCATCCAGCGGCTGGTGCTCGGTCGCGCCGCGACCGACCTGGGCAGCCCGGTGCTGGAGCAGCTGGTGCTCACCGAACTCCTCGACGACGCCGAACCCGTGCTCGCCCGGCGGCGGGCCGAGGCCGCGGAGCGGCTGGACGTGCTGGTCGGGGCGTTGCGGGAGCACCTGCCGGAGTGGCGGTTCCGGGTTCCCGACGGCGGGCTGTCGTTGTGGTGCGACGTCGGCGAACCCATCGCCAGCAGGCTGGCGGTGGCGGCCGAGGCGCACTCGGTGCGCCTGGCCCCGGGGGCGCGGTTCTCGGTGAACGGATCGCTGGAGCGCTGGATCCGAGTTCCCTACACGCTGCCCGGCGAGCGGCTGGTCGAGGCGATCCAGCGGCTCGCGGCGGCAGCGGGTTCGGTGCGGCCGGGGCCGGCACCGAACCCGCTCACCGTTCCCATCGCCTGAAGCTCACACCCCTCGCAGCGAGCTTCAGGACTGCGCCGGGTGGGACCGCGGGAAGTCCCGTGCGGATTTCGCGGATCCCATCCCTGAGAAGTCGCCGGCCGCCCGTCGGCACGGCCCCTCGACGTGCCGACGGGCGGTACGACCTGCGGGGCGCCGCCCCGGTGCCGCAGGGGCAATCGCGGCACCGGGGCCAGGGCCCAGTCCTGTTCTTCGGCAGGTCAGAGACGCTTAGTCAGCGATGTTCTTCAGCGACGCTGCCGTGCAGGCTGGTGGCGCCCCGGTCCGATCCGGCCGGGCGCAGGCGTCCGGATCGGAGTCCATCGGGTGGTGTTGACACCAGAGTCACCGCAGAAGCGGCTTCATGCAGGCCGGAACGGCCGCTGTTAGTCGGGCGACGCCGTGGTTTCGGCCGATCGTGTGGTGATGTCCGGACCGACGTCGCGGTGCGCCACCAGCGTGGTGGCGCTGTCGGAAAGGTCGGGTGACCCGGGCAGGATGGCGTGCGCGCTGCGCAGGCCACCGAGGCAACCGGTGCCCGCCGAGACCACCGAACCGGCCGGTGGTGAGCAGGGCTCGGGCACGCCCGGGCCCGGATCGCGCTGCCGCTCGACGTCCGGAGCGGGCTGCTCGTCGGGCGCCCGCGGCTGGGCGTCGTCGCGCGCGGTGCTGGTGCCGGTCGCCGGCACCGGTTCGTGGGAGACCGGCTCAGTGACCAGGTCGGGAGTCGTGTCCTGCGGCTGACCGTGGGTCGCCGCGGGGGTGTTGTGGTGGCGCGAGTTGGTGGCCTTCGCCGAGGCGCCCTGGTTCTGCTCGGACGGGGAGTCGGCGTGCGACGAGGAGTTCGTCTGGGCCTGCTCGGGCCGGTCGTCGTTGCCGTTGCCGTTCGAGCGGGCGACCTCGGGTTCAGCGGGTGCCTGGACCTCGGGCTTGCTCGGCTGGACCTTCTCCGGCTTGGCCTTCTCGGGCTGGACCTTCTCCGGCTGGGCGGGCTCGACCTCGGGCACGTCGGGCTTCGACGGCTTCGCGGAGCCGGAGCCCTTCGAGTCCTGCGCGTTCGACCCCGTCGACTCGGAGCTCTTGGACCCGGAGCTCTTCGACTCGGAGGAGGCCGACTGCCCGGAGGAGGTCGACTGCCCGGAAGAAGCCGACTGCCCGGAAGAAGCCGACTGCCCCGGGGAGACGGACTGCTCGACGCTCGGCTTGTCGACGTGCGCGTGCTCGGCGGCCGAGGCCGCGGTCGCTCCGCCGATCAACGCCCCGAGACACACGCCGCTGAACAGCGAGAGCCGCACGAGAAACGCGGCGGTCCGCGAACGGGGACCGCGCGCAGCGCAGCTTCCCTTCACGGTGATCACCGCCAATGTCCGTCAGGTTCGCGCGATCCGTGCGCGGCGGGGCAACGGTTGCGCCGGGGTCGGCGCCTCCGGTTGATATTCAACCACTCCAGGGGGCGATTTCGGACCACCCGGAGCGACGATCACGACAGTTGGGTCAGCATTCTCCATGCATTCGGGGGACTCCGGAAGGGGCCAAACGTTGTCGCCGGAGCGCGCCCGTTCCCCGAAAGGGTCGCGTCCGCTGTGGACTTCGCCCGAAACATGCAGAGTGTCCGCTGTGGATCAGGATCAACAGCGCGGCGGCCCGGAGCTGGCCGAACTCCATCGCATCTGGACGTCCTACGGGCACGAGATGGTGCTGCACGACGCGGGCGGCGACTCGGAATGCCTGGTCAGGAGGGGTGAGCTGCTGGCTCCGGCGGAGTCGCTGGACCCCGTGCTGGACCGCTACCGCCGGTGGATCGACCGGGTGCACCACGACGAGGACCTGATGCTGGCGCGGATCCGGCTCCGCGATGCGGAACGCGATCACTGCGTCGAGCTCGCCCGCGACACCTCCGGCGTGTCGGTGAACAACGTTCACGTGGGCAGTCCGGTCATGTTCGGCACCCCGGTGATGTTCGGCACCGGCGCTGAAGCGGATTTCAGCCCACCGGTTCCGGAACCGCCTGCGGCCCAATGGGAACCGCCGGTGGTCGTGGGCGTTCTCGACACCGGCTGCGACCCGCACCCCTGGTTCACCGGCCGCCCGGGGTTCGTCGCCGCACCGGAGGTGCTCGACGCCGACGACGATTCCGGGCAGGACCGGCAGGCCGGGCACGGCACCTTCGTCAGCGGCGTCGTGCTGCAGCACGCGCCCGGCGCGATCATCCGGCCGCAGCGGGTGCTGTCCTCGCTGGGCTTCACCGACGACCTCACCGTCGCCACCGGGCTGCGCGCCCTGCGGCGCTCGGCGCAGCAGCGGGGCGTGCCGGTCGACGTGGTCGTGCTGACCTCGGGCTGCCACACCGCCGACGACGAGTGCCCGGAGATCCTGGCCGCCGAGCTGCGGGCGATGGACCCGGCGATCGTCGTGGCCGCCGCGGGCAACCACGGCCGGACCAGGCCGTTCTGGCCCGCCGCGCTGCCCGGGGTGGTGGGCGTGGCCGCGACCGGGGCGGACGGCCGGATCGCCGAGTTCTCCAACCGCGGTGACTGGGTCGACGCCGCGGCCCCGGGAGTGGACGTGCGCAGCTGCTTCGTGCGGATGACCGCGGGCGGCGGGCGCGACTTCGGCTACGCCCGCTGGAGCGGGACGTCCTTCGCCGCGCCCCGCGTCGCCGCCGTGATCGCCACCGCGCTGCAGGCCGATCGCGATCCCGAGCGGGCCCGCGACGCCGTCGCGCACTTCTACCCGGCCGCGACCGGTGCGCTCGAAACTGCTGCCGTGGAGTGATTCCAGCGGGCAATTCTTGACTCGATCGTGGTGTATCCGGCTCGAACTGAATCTTTGAGGCCCCCTTCTTCCTCTTACTCGGTGGGAAAGAAGACGAAGCCGAGCTCCGGAGGTGCTGGTCGTGTACGAGGTCGGGGAAGCCGGTCCGGCTGCGGTGCTGCTGAGTCGGGCGGCGTCCGGGGACGAACAGGCGTGGCGGGAACTGGTGGACCTGTACGCGCCGGTGATCTGGGGTGTCGCGCGGGCCTTCACCGGCAACGCCGCGGACGCGGAGGACGTCTGCCAGGCGACGTGGCTGTCGCTGGCGGAGAACCTGGATCGGTTGCGGGAACCGGAGAAGTTGCCGGGCTGGCTGGTGACGACCGCCCGGCGGGAGGCGATCCGCCTGCGCCGGGCGCGGTCCCGGGAAGCGCTGATCGGGCTGGACACCGATCACCTGGAGGGTGCCGAGCGCTCCGAGGCCGCCGAGAACCTGGTCATGCGGATGGTCTCGGCGTCGCGGCTGGCGCAGGCCTTCGGCGCGCTGCCGCAGCGCTGCCAGCAACTGCTGCGCGTCCTGGCGGTCACGCCGGAGGCCAGTTACGCCCAGGTCAGCGAGGCCTTGGGGATACCCAGAGGAACGATCGGTCCGAAGAAGAGCCGGTGCCTGGCCGAGCTGCGCAAGCGGCTGTTCGGCGCCGAACTGCCCAAGGAGGTGGCGGGATGAACCAGCGGATTCCAGCGGAGCTGCGCAAGCTGCGCGAGCTGTTCCAGACCGAGGACCCGGTCCCCGAGCGGGTCCTGGCCGGTTCCTACGCGGCGGTCGCGATGCGATCGACGGGTCGCGACCGGGGCGAGCTCAAGCTCGTCGGCGACTCGGCCGAGGAGAGCGCCGGGGTGCGGACCGGTGAACCGCAGAACCGGGTGCTGACCTTCGCCATGCCCGGACGCGTGCTGGAGATGGACCTGGTGCCGGCCGCGAGCGGGCTGGTCACGGTCTCCGGGCTGGTGCTCAACCGGGCCGGGCAGGCGCCGCCGACCGGCGCGGTCGTGCTGCGCCACCCCTCGGGCGAGCGCCGCGGCGACCTCGACCGGCACGGCGCGTTCCAGGTGACCGACGTGCCGCGCGGGCCGCTGAGCGTGGTCTACCGGCCGGAGCGGGCCGAGCCCGCCTTCGCGGATTGGCTGGTCTGTTGAGCGCCGCGGCGGCGGTGACACCGCCGGAGGTGATCGCGGACGCCGAGCGCTGGCGCGACGAGGCGACCGCCGTGCCGAGGGATGCGCTGCGCGAGGCCGAGCGGTTGCTGGCGGGCGCGGCACCGGACGGGGAACTGCGGGTGCTGGCCCGGCACATCGCCGCGCTGGCCTCGGTCGAGCTCGGCATGGTCGAGCAGGCGCGCAGGCACGTGCGGCTCGGGCTGTCCACCGCCCAGCGCGGGCGGTGGTCGAAGCGGGCCGCGCAGTTGCAGCTGACCCTGGCCTGGATCGAGCTGGAGCGCGGTGACACCGGGGCGAGCTGGGCGAACCTGGCCGCGGCCGAGCCGCACCTGCCCGCCGACGACCGGCCGAAGGCGACCTGCGTGCGGGGGCTGCTGCACTGCCAGCGCGGTCATCACCGGGACGCGCGGCTGCGGCTGACCAGCGCGCTGGCCCACCTCGACGGCGACCGGCGCTGGCGGGCGAACGCGCTGCTCGGGCGCGGCCTGGCCAACCTCTACACGAACCGGCTGGAGGAGGCCGAGCAGGACTTGGCCGACGCCGAGCGGCTCTTCGCCGCCGACGGGCGGGGCGCGCGGGCGGCCGGGTGCCGGCACAACCGCGGCTGCGTGGTGTTCCGGGCCGGGGACCTGCCGCGGGCGCTGCGGCTGTTCGAGGAGGCCGAGGCCGCCGGGCTCGACGTCCGAGCCAATCCCGAGGCCCTGGTCGACCGGGGCGAGGCGCTGGCAGCGGCGGGGCTGACCGAGCAGGCTCGCGCGGTCATGGAGCAGGCGGCGCGGCGGCTGTCCGCGACCGGGCGGCAGGGCAGGCTCGCCGAGACGCGGCTGGCGCTCGCCGGTTGCGCGTTGCGGGACGGCGACCCGGCCGCCGCGGTCGAGGCGGCGAGCGCGGCGCGCCGGTTGTTCCGCACCCAGAAGCGGCCGGCGTGGGCGGCGCTGGCCGCGGCGATCGTGTGGCAGGCCAAGCTGCGGACCGGGCAGAGCACGCGCTGCGCCGTGTCGGCGGCGCGGCGGGCCGCCACCGCCTGCGAGGAGTTCGGCTGGCGCGCCACCGCGGCGGAGCTGCGGCTCACCGCGGGCAAGACCGCGCAGCGCGCGGGACTGCACTCGGTGGCGCGCAAGCTGCTCCGCCGCTGCGCCCGGCTCCGCGAGGGCGAGGCGGTGCCGCCGCAGCTGCGGGCGCTGGGCTGGCTGGCGGACGCGCTGCTGGCCGAGCAGGACGGCAACACCGCCCGCCTGCTGCGGTCCTGCCGCGCCGGGCTCCGGGCGGTAGACGGTCAGGCCGCGGACATGGCCGCCTTCGAGATGAGGGTGCACGCGCTGGGGCTCGCCGACGAGCTCGGCGAGGTCGCGGTGCGGGCCGCGCTGCGCGTCGGCGATCCGCAGCTGGTGCTGCGCTGGACCGAGCGCTCCCGCGCCAGCGCCCTGCACCGGCGTGCGCTGCTGCCGCCGACGGATCCGGCGCTCAACGACGCCCTGGTGCGGTTGCGGGGTGCGGTGCTGGACGCGCAGCACTCCACCGATCCGCAGCGCAGCATGAGCACCGTCGCGGACCTGGAGGAGCGGGTGCGGCGGCGGGCGATGCTGGTGCAGGGCCGCACCGACCGGCTGCGCGCACCGGCCGAGATCGCCGAGATCAGCGCCGAGCTCGGCGACGCCGTGCTGCTGAGCCTGTTCTCCGAGCGAGGCACCCTGTTCGCGGTGTCCATCGTGGACGGTGAGGTCGGATTGCACGCGCTGGGGCCGGAATCGGCCGCCGACGCCCAAGCGCTGCGGCTCCGGCACCTGCTGGCGCGGCAGGCGTGCGGGGTGGCGTCGCGGGCGGCGCCGATGTTCGAGCACGGGATCGCCGTGGCGGCAGCGGAACTTCAATCCCAGCTGCTGGCACCGGTTCTCGCCGAGCTGGAGCGGGGCCGCGACCTCGTCGTGGTGCCGACCGGGCGGCTGCACCTGCTGCCGTGGTCGGTGCTGCCCGCGTGCGCCGGGAAGGCGGTCACGGTGAGCCCGTCGATCCGCTGCTGGCTGGGCGGTGCCGCGCGCGCCCGCGTGTCCGAGCCGGGCGGCGAGCGGGTGTGGGTGGCCGGGCCCGGGCTGGATCACGCCGAGCGCGAGGTCACGACCTTGCAGCGGCGCGGCGGCGGGCGGCTGCTCGCAGGCGATCAGGCGCGCACCGACCAGGTCCTGTCCGCAGTGGACGGAGCGTCGGTCGCGCATCTGGCCGCGCACGGTCACTTCCGCGCCGACCAGCCGCTGCTGTCCTGCCTGGACCTGGCCGACGGTCCGCTGTACGCGCACGACCTCGACGGCCTGCACCGGAGCCCGGCCACGGTGGTGCTCTCGGCCTGCGACGTCGGCAAGTCCGCGATCAGCAGGGGCGATCAGCTCAGCGGGCTGACCGCCACGCTGCTCGAACGCGGCACGGCCACGGTGATCGCCAGCGTCGTCCCGGTCCCCGACGAGCGGACCGTGGAGGTCATGCTGACCCTCCACGAAGCGCTCGACGCGGGCCTGCCACCCGCCGCGGCTCTGGCGAAAGCCCAAGCCGTGCACGGGGAATCGGGATTCATCTGCATCGGCTACGGAGGTGGTGCAGGCCCGTCGAGCCGCTAGCGGAGCTTGTGCAGGCGCCGGATCCCCTCGTCCAGGACCTCGTCCTTCTTGCAGAAGGCGAAGCGGACCAGGTGCTGGAAGTCGCCGGGGTTGTCGCAGAAGACCTGGACGGGGATGGCGGCCACGCCGACGCGTTCCGGCAGCGAGCGGCAGAACTCGGCGCCGTCGGTGTAGCCGAGCGGGCGGACGTCGGTGCAGATGAAGTAGGTGCCTTCGCTGTCGAGCACGTCGAAGCCCGCTTCACCGAGGCCTTCGGCCAGCCGGTCGCGCTTGCGCTGCAGGTCGCTGCGCAGGTTCTCGACCCAGGGCAGCTCGTGCCGCAGGGCGTGGGCGACGGCCGGCTGGAACGGGGCGCCGCCGACGAAGGTCATGAACTGCTTGGCGGCCCGCACCGCCGCGACCAGCTCGGCCGGTCCGCACACCCAGCCGATCTTCCAGCCGGTGGCGCTGAAGCTCTTGCCGACGCTGGAGATCGACACGGTGCGCTCGGCCATGCCGGGCAGGCTCGCCAGCGGGTGGTGCTCGCGGCCGTCGAACAGGAGGTGCTCGTAGACCTCGTCGGTGACGGCGATGACGTCGTTGTCCCGGCAGACCTGGGCGATCGCCGCGAGCTCGTCGTCGGTGAACACGGTGCCGGTCGGGTTGTGCGGCGAGTTGAGGATCAGCGCCCGGGTCTGCGGGCCGACGACCGAGCGCAGCTGGTCGAGGTCGAGCTCGAAGCGGTGGTCGGGGCCCTGGCGCAGGCCGACGGTCTTGCGCACGCCACCGGCCATCGCGACCGCGACGGGGTAGGAGTCGTAGTAGGGCTCGACGAGCACGACCTCCTCGCCGGGCTCGACCAGCGCCATCATCGTCGCGGTCAGCGCCTCGGTGGCGCCGACGGTGACCAGCACCTGGTCGGCGGGGTCGTACTCGGTGCCGTAGCGGGCGCGGTGCTCGCTGATGGCCTCGCGCAGCTCCGGCTCACCGGCGCCCGGCGGGTACTGGTTCACGCCGTTGGCGATGGCGTCCCGCGCGACGCGCAGCATGGCCTCCGGGCCGTTGGTGTCGGGGAACCCCTGGCCGAGGTTGACCGCGCCGGTGCGGCGGGCCAGCTCGGTGATCTCCGCGAAGATCGTGGACGTGAACGGCTGGAGACGCGAGGTCAGAGCAGGAGTGCGCACGCCTGCCGAGCCTAATACACCGAACAACCCGCGTGACCAGCGTTTTAAGGCTCCCGTGGAGTGGGATCGGGCGTCGTGTCGACGCTCACGTCGTCGCGTTCGCCCCGGCTTGCCCGAAAACGCTGCCACAATCGTGGAGTGCACCCCACGACGGTCCCCGACTCGGACAAGCGCCGGAGCCTGCGGCGGATGAAGGCCGTGGCCACCGCGTTCCTGCTGGTGGCGACGGCGGTCTACTTCTTCGCGCGGTGGCAGGAGAACGCCGGGGCCGGGGCGTGGGTGGGCTACGTCCGGGCCGCGGCGGAAGCGGGCATGGTCGGTGCGCTGGCCGACTGGTTCGCGGTCACGGCCCTGTTCCGGCGACCGCTGGGCCTGCCGATCCCGCACACGGCGATCATCCCGACCCGCAAGGACACCATCGGCCGCAGCCTCGGCGACTTCGTCGGCACGAACTTCCTCGCCGAGGACGTGGTGCGCGACAAGCTGCGCAGCGCCGGGATCAGCCGCCGCATCGGGCTCTGGCTCGACGACGACGAGCACGCCGAGCGGGTCACCTCGGAGCTGGCCACGGCGGTGCGGGGCGCAGTGCGGGTGCTCCGCGACGACGACGTGCAGGCGATCATCGAGCACGGGGTGGTGCGCAAGCTCGTCGACCAGCAGTGGGGCCCGCCGCTGGGCCGCATCCTGGGCCAGGTGTTCAGCGACGGTTCGCACCACAAGCTGGTGGACCTGGTCTGCGACCGCGCCTACGACTGGGTGCGCGACAACCACGAGACGGTGCTGCGGGTGGTCAGCCAGCGCGCGCCCTCGTGGTCGCCGAAGTTCGTCGACGCGATGCTCGCGGACAAGATCTACGCCGAGGTCCTGTCGTTCGCGTGGGCGGTGCGCACCGATTCCGAGCACCCGATGCGCCAGGCCGTGGACCGCTTCCTGGTCGAGTTCGCCCACGACCTGCAGCACGACGAGAAGACGATGGCCAAGGCCGAGCAGATCAAGCACCAGGTGCTGGAGCACCCGGAGGTGCAGAACCTGGTGTCGTCGGCCTGGGGCACCGCCAAGAAGATGCTGCTCGACGCCGCCGAGGACCCGTCCAGCGAGCTGCGCGTGCGGGTCCGCGACGGCCTCCGCTCGCTCGGCGCCCGGCTGCACGCCGAGCCCGAGCTGCGGGAGAAGGTCGACGGCTGGCTGGAGGGCGCCGCGACCTACGTCGTGTCGAACTACCGGGACGAGCTGACCACGCTGATCACCGACACGGTGGAGCGCTGGGACGCGCAGGAGACCTCGCGCAAGATCGAGCTGCAGGTCGGCAGGGACCTGCAGTTCATCCGCATCAACGGCACCGTCGTCGGCGCCCTGGCCGGCCTGGCGATCTACGCGATCTCGGAGCTGCTGATCTAGTTCCGCGCCCTAGGCGGGGGTGTGTCTCTCCCGCCAGGAGCGCGCCTTCTCCCGGTTCCCGCAGACCCGCATCGAGCACCAGGTGCGGGATCTGTTGCGGGAGCGGTCGTAGAACGCCCACAGGCAGTCCTCGGCCGGGCAGATCTTGATGCGTTCCCAGTGCTCGGTGTGCACGAGCCGGGTGGCGGCGACGAGCACGCTGCCCAGCGCGTCCACCCCGACCAGCGAGGGGATGCCGTTGCGCAGCTGCACCTGCACGGGCCACGTCGTGTTCGCCAGGCCGGTGGGGCGGGTTCCGCAGGCCACCGACGACCGCATGGTGTCGCGGATCTCGCGGGCCGCTTCGACTTCGGGAACCACGACCAGGCCGCGTTCGGTGCACCACCGCTGCCATTGGGCGTGATCGTCGAGGACTTCGGTGCCCTTCTCGGCGTCGCAGGTGTTGAGGAAGGCCAGGACTAGCTCGATGTCGTGGTCGAAGTCGAGTCCGACCGCCTCCAGCACAGACGCACGGTCCACTTCCGGAGCGACAGCTCTGCTGTTCACGGACACCATCGTAAGCCAGTAGGGGGTTGCGGCCGACCCCTGTAACCCTCATTCTGCTGATTGGTGGTTAGTTAGCTCCGACACAGCTGAGGAGAAGTGCGATGAGTGCCTTGAAGCTCGCGGCGTTCGCGATCGACTGCGCGGACCCGCGCCGCCTCGCCGAGTTCTACGGGCGGCTGCTGGGCTGGCGGATCGACGAGGAGGAGTCCGGCGACCGGTGGGTCGAGCTCGCCGATCCCTCCGGCGGCGCCCCGCTGGCCTTCCAGCTCGACCCGCACCACCGGCCCTCGACCTGGCCGAGCTCGGAGGTCCCGCAGATGGCGCACCTCGACGTTCGCGTGGACACGCTCGACGAGGGGCACGAGCGGGCGATCACCGCCGGGGCGGTCCAGCTGCCGCAGCCGCCCGACCAGCTCGACGCGAGCTTTCGCGTCTACGCCGATCCCGAAGGTCATCCGTTCTGCGTGTGCGCCTGTCAGTAGGGTTTCCGGCCGAGTGCCACCAAGGTGTTAGCTGGGTGCTTGCAAGAGCTAGCACTCGAGGTTATGGTGGGTGTCGAACCGGAGAGGTGCCCGATGGAACGCATGGACAAAGCCGTCCCCAAGGCCGTGAACCAGGCGGTCAGCGACCTCGGTGGCTACATCCGGACCCAACGCAACAACGCCCAGATCTCGTTGCGGCAGCTGGCGAAGCTCGCCGGCGTGTCCAACCCGTATCTGAGCCAGGTGGAACGCGGGCTGCGCAAGCCGAGCGCGGAGATCCTCCAGCAGATCGCCAAAGGGCTGCGGATCTCCGCCGAGGCGCTCTACGTGCAGGCCGGAATCCTGGAAAGCCGCGAGTCCGGCCCCGTGATCGACGCGATCCTCGCCGATCCGGAGCTCAGCGAGCGGCAGAAACAAGTGCTTCTGGACATCTACTCCTCGTTCCGGCGAGAGCAAGACGCCGACGGGGACAGCGATGGGGACACCCACCAACCCGAGGAGTGAACCGCGATGCCGGCTTTCCCCAAGACCGAAGACGTCAACAAGGCCTTCAAGGAAGGCGTCGACCAGGCCCGGACCCCGCTGCTGGCGGCGCTCGGCGCCGGTGACCTCGCCGCGCAGGCCGTGCTCGACGCCGTCGGCAAGTTCCGCAGCCAGGTCGCCGAGCGCACCGAGTTCGCCCGGTCCGAGCTGCCCAAGGACTTCAGCGAGTTCAAGGCCAAGCTCGACCCGTCCGAGGTCCGCAAGCAGCTGGAGACCTACGGCGAGTCGGCCAAGAAGTTCTACGAGCAGCTCTCCGAGCACGGCGAGGAGACCTTCAAGAAGCTGCAGGACTCCGCGCAGGTGAAGAAGGTCCGCGAGCAGGTCGGCACCGCTCAGGGCAAGGTCGAGGACACCGTCGGCGACGTGCGCGGCCTGGCCGACGACGTGCTCGGCAAGGTCACCCGCACCTTCACCAAGGACGACGAGCAGCCGCAGGCCGACAAGACCGAGGCCGACGAGGCCGAGGTGAAGAAGGCCGAGGAGCCCAAGGCGGAGACCGCCAAGCCCGCCGCCGAGAAGCCGGCCGCCACCAAGACCGCGCCGGCCAAGGCCACGGCCACCAAGACGACGGCGGCCAAGACGACCACCGCCAAGAAGTCCACCACCGCCAAGACCGGCGACAACAACTGATCACCGCGAGCACCGGTCCCGGCACCCCTCGGGTGCCGGGACCGCTCGTCATCGGAGGCGGGTGCCCTCGGAGGCGCCCGGCACGTAAGGTGGGCACGTGGGTTTTTCGAGCGGAATGCCGCTGTACTGGTGGATCCTGACGGTCATCTGGATCGTGTGCATCCCGGTCGGTGTGTTCGCGTTCGTGCACGCCGCGCTGCAGCGCGCGGATGCCTTCACGGCCGCGGACAAGTTGAACAAGCTGGCCTGGCTGGGGATCACCGGCGCCGCCGCGCTGCTGCTGATCGTCGACACGCGCGGGCCCTACGGGATCATCTGGATCGCCGGTCTGGTCGCGTCGCTGGTCTACATCGTCGACGTGCGGCCGAAGGTGAAGGAAGTCCAGGGACGGTCCTGGTAGTGCGCGCCCGCTGGCGCGTGCTGGGCTCCGGCACGCCGGTGACGCTGGTCGCGCACGGACTCGGCGCGACCGAGGGCGAGGCGCGCATCCCCGCGTCCGGCCTGCGCGGCACCCGGGTCGTGCTCACCCTGCCCGGGCACGGCTCCGCGCCCGACGCCCCGGCCGGGTACTGGAACTACGCCTCCGTGGCCGCCGACGTGCTCGCCGTCGCCGACGAGGTCGGTGCGACGCAGGCCGTCGGCGTCTCGCTCGGGGCGGGCGCGCTGACCCGCATCGCCGCCGAGCACCCCGATCGCTTCCAGCGCCTGGCGCTGCTGCTCCCGGCCGCGCTGGACCGGCCCCGCGAGCCCGCCGCGGCCTGGGCCTACGAGCGGCTCGCCGCCGCGATCAGCGCCGACGACGACGGCGCGAGCCTGCGGGAGGCGCTGGCCGCCGAGATCCCGCCCGGCGTCGAGGTCGGCGATCACCTCGAACAGCGGGCGCACGCGCTGTCCCGGCTCGCCGAAGCGCTGCACGAGCTGCCCGAGCAGGTGCCGGTCCCCGACGCGAGCGCGCTGGCGCGGGCCTCGGCCGAGGTCCTGGTCATCGGCGCCACCAGCGATCCGATGCACCCCGCCTCGGCGGCGAAGGCCACCGCCGCCGCGTTCGGCGACGCCCGGCTGGAACTGCTGGAATCGCAGGCGCCGATGCTCACCCACCGCAAGCTGCTGCGGGACCTGCTGACGGGATTCCTGCGCTGAGCGTTCTATCGTGCGGCCATGGGTTTCGATTGGTCCGCGGCGGCGGGAACGCTGGAAGTCACGACGGCGCTGGAGCGCCTCGACCTGCTCGCCGACCCGGTCGCCGAGTCCGTGCGCGCGCTCGGTGACGACCGGATCGGTGCCACCGAGATCGACCCGGACCTGGCCGACACCGCCGCGTTCTGCGAGAAGTACGGCTCGCCGCTGGAGCTCTCGGCGAACTGCGTGGTGGTCGCGGGCAAGCGGGCCGGCGAGGTCCGCCGCGCGGCCTGCGTCGTGCTGGCCACCACCCGCGCCGACGTCAACGGCGTGGTCAAGCGCCGCCTGGACGTCCGCAAGGCGTCCTTCGCCCCGATGGACGAGGCGGTGGAGCTGACCGGCATGGAGTACGGCGGCATCACCCCGTTCGGCCTCCCGGAGGACTGGCCGATCCTCGTCGACCCCCGCGTGGTCGAGGCCGGCGCGGTCGTGGTCGGCAGCGGCCTCCGCCGCAGCAAGATCATCACCCCGGCCGACGTCCTCACCCGTCTCCCCGGATCCGAAGTCCTCGAAGACCTCGCCCGCTGAGCGGTGGTCCCGAGGGGCGCGTGCGTCACCAGGGGACAGTTTTAGCCATAATTGTCCGGGTAAAACGGACATTGATCATGGGTGATTATGGCTAAAACTGTCCACTGACGACGGTCAGAACACAACGGTGCGCTTGCCGTGGACCAGGACTCGGTCCTCGACGTGGGAGCGGAGACCGCGGGCGAGCACCATCTTCTCGATGTCGCGTCCCTTGCGGACCATGTCCGCCACGTCGTCGGTGTGATCGATGCGGATCACGCCCTGCTCGATGATCGGACCCGCGTCCAGCTCGGCCGTCACGTAGTGGCAGGTCGCGCCGATCAGCTTCACACCCCGCTCGTAGGCCTGGTGGTACGGCCGGGCACCGGCGAACGATGGCAGGAAGCTGTGGTGGATGTTGATCGCCTTGCCCGCCCACCGCTCGCACAGCTCCGGCGGCAGCACCTGCATGAACCGGGCGAGCACGATCGCGTCCGGGTCGTGCTGCTCGGCCAGCTCCCGGACCTGCTCGAACGCCGCGGCCTTGCCCTCCGGGTCCTTGCTGAACGGCACGTGGTGGAACGGGATGCCGTGCGCCTCGGTGATCGGCCCCAGCTCCGGGTGGTTGCCGATCACCGCGCACAGCTCCACGTCCAGCTCCCCGGAACCGACCCGGCCGAGCAGGTCGTGCAGGCAGTGGGCCTCCTTGGACACCAGCACCACCACGCGGCGGCGCTCGGAGGTGTCCCAGATCCGCCACTCGGCCCGGTCGCTGAGCTCGCC
The DNA here is from genome assembly GCF_900116135.1 of Saccharopolyspora flava. Lineage (GTDB taxonomy): Bacteria > Actinomycetota > Actinomycetes > Mycobacteriales > Pseudonocardiaceae > Saccharopolyspora > Saccharopolyspora flava. Next base: position 1,399,053 of record NZ_FOZX01000001.1, on the reverse strand, counting down.
CGCGACGGCGCCGAAGCGCTCGCGCAGCTCCTCGATGCCGAACGGCAGCGAGTCCGCGCGCACCTCCTGCCGGGTGAAGAACCAGCCGGTCGTGGTGTCGGTGTGGTGACCGGCTTCGACGATCCATCCGCCGTGCTCGGCGAGGAAGCCGGACACGGCGGCGACGATCCCGGTCCGGTCCGGGCAGCCGAGGGTGATGACGAAGCGACGTTCGGAAGAGCTCACGAGCAAGATTGTCGCAGGTGGGGTGGGTTCCTTCAGCGTCCGGCCGCCACGCCGGCCAGCGCGGCGTCACCGGTGATCGAAGCGGAACTCGGCCGTCCCCACACGCGGCGGTACACCGCGTCGGCGGTGCCCGCGACGGTCGCGCCCGTCTCCAGCCCGGCGCCGGTGGGAGCTCCGGTCTCGGGGCGTTCGCCGGGGCGGTAGGTCACCAGCCAGGCCCGGCCCGCGTCGGCCGCGTGGTAGAGCACGGTGCCGTCGTGCCCGGCGGAGCTCCAGTCGCCCAGCGGCAGCAGGACGGTGAGCATCTCGTCGATGCCGTCGGCCGCCAGCTCCGGGTCGAAGACCAGGTCGTGCGCCTGCCCGAGGGCGATCTCGGCGTCGAGCCGGTGGATCGCGGTCTCGTGCGCGACCCGCCGGGCCCAGCCGGTCGGGGTCGCGTCGGCGAAGAACGCCCACACCCGGCGGTCGGGGTCCATCGTGGACAGATCCGAGACGACCTCGGCGCGGAGTTCGTCCCACCAGGACAGCAGCGCGTCGAAATCCGCGGGCGCGTCGGGGACGTCAGGGCGCGCGTCGCCGGGCCCCGACCGCAGCGACGCCCGCACCCGCGCGTAGACGCGCGCGAGGTGCCCGGTCATCCGCCGGACGTCCCAGCCCGGGCAGGTCGACACCGGGGCGTCGGGACCGGCTTGCAGGACCGCACGCCGGAAAGCGTCCGCCTGCTCCTGAAACGCCTTGAGGTGGAAGTCGCGATCCATTCCCCCATTAAAGGCGTTACCCCGCCCTGGGGGAAACGTCTGGTCCCGACGTGTTCGTGGGCGCGCAGTTTTCATGAAAACTTCCCCACCCACGGACTCCCCGGGGTGGTGCGGTTTTCATGAGAACTGTCGTCACCCGAGGTCGGGGGCGACGGAGGTCCAGGGGACGGTGATCTCGCCGAGCCGCCAGCGGGGGTGGCGGTCGAGGACCGGCCACCGCTCGGCGAGCAGGCGGGCGGTGTGGGCCCAGCGGGCGCGGGGGCCGAAGGTGGCCAGCGGGGCGGCCGTCGCCCAGCACGAGTCGAGCTCGCCGAGCAGCGCGTGGATCGGCTCGCCGGGCACGTTGCGGTGGATCAGCGTCTTCGGCAGCCGCTCGGCCAGGTCGGACGGCTTGTCGATGCCCGAGGGCAGGCAGGCGAGGGTGAGCGTGCGCGGGCCTTCACGGCTGAGGGTCACCCAGCAGCAGCGCCGGCCGATCTCGTCGCAGGTGCCTTCCACCAGCAGCCCGCGCGGGGCGAGCCGCGAGCACAGCTCGTCCCACGCCTTCCACGCCTCCGGCTCGGTGTACTGGCGCAGCACGTTGAGCGCGCGGATCAGCGCGGGACCGGGGAAGTCGCGGATCCCGGCGGCGAGCCCGGCGAGCTCGAACCCGCCGCGCCGGAACTCCAGCCGCGGCGGGTCGGCGACGGCCTTGCCCGCCGCCACTCGCTCCGGGTCGATCTCCAGGCCGACGACCCGTAGCCGCGGGTGCAGCCCGGCGAGCCGCTGCGCGAGCTCGACGGTGGTGGTGGGGGTGGCGCCGTAGCCGAGGTCGATGACCACGGGTTCCTCGGCGGTGCGGACCGCGCGGGCCACCCACGGGGTGGCGGCGATCCAGCGGTCGATGCGGCGCAGCCGGTTGGGGTTGGTGGTGCCGCGCGTCGGCATCCCCATCGCCCGGGCGCGCCCGGCGGCGAGCCGGGGGTTGCGCTTCTTCGGGACGTTCATCGCGGCTCAGCCGCGGGAGGCCAGCCAGGAGGCGGTGAAGTGGTCCTCCTCGACCAGCATCTTCTGCACCTGGTCGACGACGAGGTCTTCGAGCTTGCCGCCGACGAACGGGACGGTGACCTTGACCGAGCCCTCCACGACGAGCTCGCTGACCGCGGTCCCGGTGGGCTCGACGAGGTCGCGCAGCCACATCGAGCCGGTGATCGAGCAGGGGGCGCCGGCGATCTCGGCCGCGATCTCGCCGGTGTAGTGGCCGTCCTCCTCGCGCCGCCAGGACTCGCTGCGGTCGATGAGCAGGTCGCCGCCGACGACCGTGCGGGCCAGCGACGGGAGCTTGTCGGCCGGGACGCCCTGGCGGGTCTGGAAGCGGGCCCCGTCGTCGGTGTTGACGTGCTGCAGCAGGGTCGCGGTGGAGCCGCCGAGCTCCTCGAGCCGGGCCGCGAGGTAGTCGGAGTCGATCAGCGCCCGGTACACCTCCGCGGCGGGCCGTTCGGAGGTGCTGCGGTGCTCGATGCGGCGTGCCATGCAGCGGAGGTTACCTTTGGCAGTCGTGAGTGCCTCTACGTCCGGTGCCGAAGAAGTGCGCGACGACACTGCCCTGCCTGGTGAGAAGCCGGGCGGTGGGTCGCCGCTGGCCGAGTTCACCACCCTGCGACTCGGCGGCCCGGCGACCGGCCTCGTGGTCGCCACCAGCGAGAACGAGCTGGTCGATGCGGTCCGCGCGGCCGACGGCGGCGGGCACCGGCTGCTGGTGCTCGGCGGCGGGTCGAACCTGGTCATCGCCGACGAGGGCTTCGACGGGCACGCGGTCCGCATCGCGACGAAGGGCCGCGAGTACGACAACCTCGGCGACGGGTTCGTGCAGCTCACCGCCGAGGCGGGCGAGGACTGGGACGACGTGGTCGCCGACTCGGTCGCGCAAGGCCTGGGCGGGCTGGAGTGCCTGTCGGGCATCCCCGGCCTGGCCGGGGCGACGCCTGTGCAGAACGTCGGCGCCTACGGCGTGGAGGTCGCGGAGCTGCTGGTCTCGGTGGACCTGCTGGACCGCCGCACCGGCCGGGTGCGGACCGTGCAGGCCGCCGACCTGGGCCTGCGCTACCGCACCAGCGTCCTCAAGCACAGCGACGAGGCCGTGGTGCTGCGCGCCCGGTTCCGGCTGCACGACAGCGGCCTGTCGGCGCCGATCCGCTACGCCGAGCTCGCCCGCACCCTGGGCGTGGAGCCCGGGGAGCGGGTCGACGCGGCGAAGGCGCGGGAGGTGGTGCTGGGGCTGCGGCGCGGCAAGGGCATGGTGCTCGACCCGGCCGACCACGACACCTGGAGCGCGGGCTCGTTCTTCACCAACCCGATCCTGCCCGAGGCGGAGCTGCCGGCCGCGCTGGAGCGCATCGCGGAGAAGGTGGGCCCGGACCAGCGGATCCCGCAGTACCCGGCCGAGGGCGGCGGGAAGCTGTCGGCGGCGTGGCTGATCGAGCGCGCCGGTTTCGCCAAGGGGCATCAGGGCCCGGGCGGCCGGGTGGCGCTGTCGGGCAAGCACACCCTGGCGCTGACCAACCGCGGCGGCGCCACCACCGCGGACCTGCTGGAACTGGCCCGCGAGGTGCGCGACGGCGTCCGCGAGGCCTTCGGGGTGACCCTCGTTCCCGAGCCCGTGATGGTCGATTGCGCGGTCTGATCCAGCGGCCATCCAGGTGACTCTTAGTGACTAATAGATAACCCTGTGTGTTAAATGGCAGAGGTGGAGGGGGCCACCATGCTGAGCATCAGGGAACTTCGCGACCGCGCGGTCATCCGTCCGATCAAGCGCGCCGTCGAGGATCAGCTGCTGGACCTGCCCGGGGTCACGGGCGTCGACATCGGCAGCCGGACTCGCGCGGGCAGCCGCCTCCGCGAGCAGGTCATCGTCGTGTCGGTCGCGCGCAAGCGGCCGCGCGAGGTCCTCGGGCGGGACGGCTGCGTGCCCGCCGAGCTGTTCGGCATCCCCACCGACGTGGTCGAGGAGCAGGCCGTCCTGCAGCACATCCACCGCTCCTGGGAGGAGCCGCTGTGGTGGCCCGCCCGCACGATCGGCTCCGACGACGGCGGTCCCGGGTGCCCGCTGCGCGCGGTGCGCGGCGGCAGCGGTCTGGCGCCGTGCCGGTCGGTCCGGCTGGAGGACGGCGAGTTCCACCGCATCGGCACCCTCGGGGTGCTGGTGGCCGGTGACGCCGAGCCGATGGGGCTGACCACCTTCGACGTGGGCTGCCTGGACGACGCGTGGTCGGTGGGCGACCGGATGGCCGAGCCGGAGAGCGGGCGGGTGCACGCCGAGCTCGCCCGGGCCGCGCTGTCGGGGCGGGTCGACGCCGCCGCGGTCCGCGTCGTGCCCGGCCTGACGGCGTCGCCGGAGGTCGGCAGGCTCGGGCCGGTCACCGGTCACGCGCGCGCCTACCCGGGTGAGCCGGTCCGCAAGCACGGGTTCGGCACCGGCCTCACCGACGGCGTGGTGACCTCGGTGGACGCCACGATCCGCGTCGATCACGGCGCGGCGCTGGGGGTGCGGGTGCTGCGCGAGCAGATCCGGATCACCACCGATCGCCCGCACTTCTGCGGGCCGGGTGACGCCGGGGCGGCCGTCGTGGACCCGTCGGGCCGGTTGCTGGGGTTGCACGTGGCCGGGGCCGATGGCGGGGCGATCGGTTACGCGACGCCGATCGGCGACGTCCTGTCCGAACTCGACGTCCGGCTGCACCCGCGATTCCAGCCGCTCGGGGTCTGAGTCCGTTCGGGCGGTCGTTCGGGCGAATTGTGCTCGGATTCGCGCGGAACGCCATTTCGCGCCGAATGTCGTCCTTTCGGGGGCAGGTGGCGCGGCGTTCGGCGGTTGTGATGCGATGCACAAGCCTCCCGGACATCTTTTCGCGCCGTCGCGCGTCTTAATGGTGGGGGCGAGGAGAACCGCCGGCTGGAGAGAAGCGCGTTCGCTTTTCCGGCGGTGACCGTTTTGCCACTTATCGACTTAATTTCAGAGAGGATTTTTCCAAAGTGAGTGGTGTGATGCGGCTGCCGTGGCGCGTGTTGTTGGGGGCGTTGGCGGCCGTCCTGCTGATCGCGAGCTGTTCTGCGCAACCGCAGGAGCAGTCCCAGCCCGCTCCGCCTGTCGCCGCGGTCCACTTCGAGCCGGGCACGGGTGCGGCTGAGGTCAGTCCGACCGCTCCGATCAAGGCGGCCGTGGACAAGGGCCGCTTCGAGTCCGTCCAGCTGACCAACGCCGACGGCAAGGCCGTGGCCGGTCAGCTGGCCGCCGACGGCAAGAGCTGGCAGGCGACCGAGGCGCTCGGCTACGGCAAGGAGTACACCTGGTCCGGCCAGGTCGTCGGGGCCGACGGCAAGAAGGCGCCGGTGCAGGGCTCCTTCCGCACGGTGCAGCCGAAGAAGACGATCCGGGCCACGGTCAACCCGACCGACGACGCCCAGGTCGGCATCGCGATGCCGATCAGCGTCAAGTTCGACGAGCCGGTCAAGGACAAGGCGGCGGCGGAGCGCGCGCTGAGCGTGCAGGCCTCCAACCCCGTCGAGGGCTCGTGGGCGTGGCTGTCGGACAAGCAGGTCGACTACCGGCCCAAGGAGTACTGGCCCGCCAACACGCACGTCACCGTCAAGGCGAACCTCTACGGCGTGCCCTACGGCAACGGCGCCTACGGACTGGCCGACCTGACCAGCGAGTTCAACATCGGCCGCGCGCAGATCGTCAAGGCCGCGGTGGGCACCCACCAGATGGTGGTGATCCGCGACGGCCAGCAGGTCGCCAGCTACCCGGCCAGCTACGGCGAGGAGTACGACCCGGGGCGCAACACCCCGAACGGCACGTACATCGTGATGGAGAAGAACCCCGTCGAGATCATGGACAACCCGCGCTACGGGTACCACGACGTGCGCAAGACCTTCGCGGCCCGCTTCTCCAACCACGGCGAGTTCATCCACGAGAACCAGGAGAACGCCGCCGCGCTGGGCAAGGTGAACAACTCGCACGGCTGCATCAACCTCAGCGCCGCCGACGCCAAGGCCTACTACGACAGCGCCCTGCTGGGCGACCCGGTCGAGGTCACGGGCTCGGCGAGCTCGATGGAACCGCGCTACGACGTCTACGACTGGATCCTCACCTGGGACCAGTGGAAGTCCAAGTCCGCTCTGTGAGATCCGTCGTGGGGGTGGGGAAGTTTTCATGAAAACTTCCCCACCCCCACGACGTCGCGGCGGGAGCTCGACGAAGGTCTGTGATGGAAGCCACCGAGGGGCGGCGGAGCGGGGGTCGTTCCGCCGCTCGGGGGTAGCGTCGTGGGTTGGCTCCGAGGTTTCAGCGCGTCGACGGGAATGTTTCGGCGGCGTGCGGTGTCGGGGTTGATCGGGTCCGAACAACTCGGGCCCACCGGCTTGCGATGGGCAGCAGATGACTTCCAGGACCTTACGGATGCGGCCGCGCCGCGCCGCCGTCTTCTCGTTGCACACCTCCCCGCTGGAGCAGCCCGGCACCGGTGACGCGGGCGGGATGAACGTCTACATCGCCCAGACCTCCCGGCGGCTCGCCGAGCTCGGCACCGAGGTGGAGATCTTCACCCGCGCCACCTCCTCCGACATCCCGCCGATCGCGGAGCTGGCACCGGGGGTGCTGGTCCGCAACGTGGTGGCCGGCCCGTTCGAGGGCCTGGACAAGAACGATCTCCCCTCGCAGCTGTGCGCGTTCGCCGCCGGCGCGCTGCGGGTGGAGGCCCGGCACGATCCGGGGCACTACGACCTGGTGCACTCGCACTACTGGCTGTCCGGCCAGGTGGGCTGGCTGGCGCGGGAGCGCTGGGGCGTGCCGCTGGTGCACACCGCGCACACGCTGGCCAAGGTCAAGAACGCCAACCTCGCCGAGGGCGACTCGCCGGAACCGCGGGTGCGGGTGCTGGGCGAGGAGCAGATCGTCGACCAGGCCGACATGCTGGTGGCCAACACCGAGTTCGAGGCCACCGATCTCATCGACCGCTACGACGCCGACCCGGACGCGGTGGCCACCATCCCGCCGGGGGTGGACCTGGAGGTCTTCTCCCCGGGCGACGGGGTGGCCGCGCGGGAGGAGCTGGGCGTGCCGGCCGACGCGCTGGTGCTGGCGTTCGTCGGCCGGATCCAGCCGTTGAAGGCCCCGGACGTGCTGCTGCGCGCGGCCGCCGAGCTGCTGCGACGTCGTCCGGAGCTGCGCGAGCGCCTGGTGGTGCTGGTGGTCGGCGGGCCGTCGGGCAGCGGCCTGGAGCGGCCCCGCGCCCTGCAGCAGCTGGCGGTGGACCTGGGCGTGGACGACGTGGTGCGGTTCCTGCCGCCGCGCGGCGGGGCGGATCTCGCGCGGCTGTACCGCGCCGCGGACGTGGTGGGGGTGCCCAGCCACAACGAGTCGTTCGGGCTGGTCGCGCTGGAGGCGCAGGCCTGCGGCACGCCGGTGGTGGCGGCCGCGGTCGGCGGCCTGCCGGTCGCGGTGGCCGATGACGTGTCGGGCGTGCTGGTGGACGGGCATCGCACCGGGCAGTGGGCGGACGCGCTGGGCTCGGTGCTGCTGAACCCGGAGCTGCGGCACCGGCTGGCGGCCCGCGCGCGGGAGCACGCGAGCACGTTCTCGTGGGCGCGCACGACGGAGTCCCTGCTGGAGACCTACGCGCAGGCGAAACTGGCGTTCAACCGGAGCCTGCGGATCGAGGAGGTGACGGCGTGACCCCGGAACAGGTGATCACGTCCACGCTGGAGGCCAACGAGCTCGCCTACCAGGACAAGGGCGAGGGGCGTTTCTTCGTGACGCTGCCGGGCACGAAGAAGCTGCAGACGAACTGCTGGCTGATCGTCGCCGAGCACGCGCTGCTCATCGAGGCCTTCGTCTGCAGGCAGCCGGACGAGAACCACGAGAACGTCTACCGCTACCTGCTGCGCCGCAACGCCAAGCTCTACGGCGTCCACTACACGATCGACAAGACCGGCGACCTCTACCTGGTGGGCCGCATCAGCCACCAGGCCATCACCCCGGACGAGCTCGACAGGATCCTCGGCCAGGTCCTGGAAGCAGCCGACGGCGACTTCAACACCCTCCTCGAACTCGGCTTCGCCACAGCCATCAGAAGGGAATGGGCCTGGCGGGAGTCCAGGGGAGAGTCCCTCGCCAACCTCCAGCCGTTCAAGCAACTGGTGGACCAAGAGGACTAGAACGCCAAGAAACCCACGTCAGGCAAGCGCCGAAGGCGCTTTCTCACTACCCCACCTAAGGCACTGGCACCGCCGCGGGTTCTGAGCGCCTTCGTGGCGAGTACGCCGTGACGCCGCGTATTCGAATACTCAAGGAGCGGCGCACGGAGTCCACGAAGGCGCTCAGGTTCCGCTACTGGCACCGCCAAGCAAGGTGATGACCCCCAAGAAGAGACCGGGAGGGGCGGCTCGGGAGAGAGGGGGAGTCACGAGCTCGAGCCGCCCCACCGCGGTGGTCCCGCCTGACGGGTTTGGAGGGCGGGGGGCACCCTGAACCCGGCGGGGCGCGGTTCGTTGGGGGAGCTGAACCGCGCTCGCGCTCTCGCGAGATCGGGGAGTGCGTGGGAGCCGATCAAGGAGAGCGTTGTCAACTTCGCAGAGTTATGTAGCTGCCACAAGGCCGCCGCATTACTCCATTCGTGTGATGTTCGACAAAGAAACTAGAGCACGCGGCGTGGAAGGCGCCACATCTTCCACGGAAAGTGACGGCCGACACTGACGTGTCACAGCCGGGCGGTGATCACGTAACTCTCGGGTGAAGCTCACAACCCCGCTGCCCTGCGGAGGGGGACGGATAGCCTGGGTCCATGACTTCGACTTTGGTGCTGCTGCGGCACGGTGAGAGCACGTGGAACGCCGAGAACCTGTTCACCGGCTGGGTGGACGTCCCGCTGTCGGACAAGGGCCAGGCCGAGGCCAAGCGCGGCGGTGAGCTCCTGCGCGAGGCGGGCGTGCTGCCGGACGTGCTGCACACCTCGCTGCTGCGGCGCGCGATCTCCACGGCGAACATCGCCCTCGACGGCGCCGACCGCCACTGGATCCCGGTGAAGCGCGACTGGCGGCTCAACGAGCGGCACTACGGCGCGCTGCAGGGCAAGAACAAGAAGCAGACGCTGGAGGCCTACGGCGAGGAGCAGTTCATGCTCTGGCGCCGCTCCTACGACACCCCGCCGCCGGAGATCGAGCTCGGCAGCGAGTTCAGCCAGGACACCGACCCGCGCTACGCCGACCTGGGCGCGGAGATGCCGCGCACCGAGTGCCTCAAGGACGTCGTGGCCCGGCTGCTGCCGTACTGGGAGTCGGCGATCGTGCCGGACCTGAAGGCCGGGAAGACGGTGCTGGTGGCCGCGCACGGCAACTCGCTGCGCGCGCTGGTCAAGCACCTGGACGGGATCTCCGACGAGGAGATCGCCGGGCTGAACATCCCCACCGGCATCCCGCTGCGCTACGACCTCGACGAGAACTTCAAGCCCACCAACCCGGGCGGCACCTACCTCGACCCGGAGGCCGCCGCCTCGGCCGCCGCGGCCGTGGCGAACCAGGGCCGCTGACCGCCGCACCGGCTTCACCCGGAGGGCACCTCGGAACGTTCCCGAGGTGCCCTCCGCTCGTCGCTCACGTGGGTGACGGGTGGCGAGAAGTCGCCGAGTCGGGGAACGGAGCGCTACCGAGGTCCGGGTGGTAGCTGAACCGGCTCCGATCAGGGGGTGAACCACAGGTGAAGAAGCGCCCGATTCGTGTCACGGGCGTCACGGAACGCCCTCGTGGACTGGCCTTTCCCCACCCGCGCTTGCTTACGATGCAGACGTGACCGCATTGGGCTGGACCGCCCTGATCATCGCCGCGCTCCTGCTGGGCGCGGTCGGCGGATTCTTGGTTGCCAGAGGCTCGCGACCGTACCGCTCGTCCAAGCCCCAGGGCCCCACCGTCGCCGAACTCCTGCAGCGCCTGGTGCACACCAGCACCAACGGCGTCGTCGTGCTCAACCGCTTCGGCGACGTGGTGCTGCACAACCCGCGCGCCGCCGAGCTGGGCGTCATCCAGGACTACCGCGCCGACGCCCGCGCCCAGAAGGCCGCCGAGCAGGCCGTGCGGACCGGTGAGCCGGTGACCGTCGACCTGTGCCCGCTGGACGGGCGCGTCTCCCTGGCCGGCCGCGGCCCGGCCGCCGTGCTCGGCGACGTCCGGCCGCTCGGGGACGGCTTCGCCGTCGTCGACGCCGCCGACCAGTCCGACTCGGTGCGCCTGGAGGCCACCCGGCGCGACTTCGTGGCCAACGTCAGCCACGAGCTCAAGACCCCGGTGGGCGCGCTGGCGCTGCTGGCCGAGGCGCTGCTGGACAGCGCCGACGACGCCGAAGAGGTCAAGCGCTTCTCCACCAAGATCCTGCACGAGTCCACCCGCCTGGGAACGCTGGTCTCGGAGCTGATCGCGCTGTCCCGGCTGCAGGGCGCCGAGCGGCTGCCCGAGCTGACCACCGTCTCGGTCGACGAGGTGGTCGAGGAGGCGCTGGGCCGGTCCCGGCTGGCCGCCGAGTCCGCCGGGATCGAGATCGCGGTCGACGGCCCGTCCGGGTACCTGCTGGAGGGCGACCGGGCGCTGCTGGTCACGGCCCTGACGAACCTGGTCACCAACGCGGTCAACTACTCCCCCCACGGCAGCCCGGTGTCGATCTCCCGCCGGTTGTCGGAGGACTTCGTCGAGATCGCGGTCACCGACCGCGGCATCGGCATCGAGCCCGAGCACCACGAGCGGGTGTTCGAGCGGTTCTTCCGGGTGGACCCCGCGCGCTCGCGGGCCACCGGCGGCACCGGCTTGGGGCTGGCCATCGTCAAGCACGTCGCCGCGAACCACGGCGGCGAGGTGAAGCTGTGGAGCAGGCCGGGAACGGGCTCCACCTTCACCATCCGCGTTCCCCGGCACAGCGCCGGTGAGAGCGACGACGAGAGCGCGGGCGAACCGACCACCGAACCCGATCGGGCGGCACCTGCCGCGCGGTCCACCACCGAAAGCGCGGACGGCGTGACAACCGTCGAAACGGGAGGAGTCCGGTGACCAGAGTGCTGATCGTGGAGGACGAGGAGTCCTTCGCCGACCCGCTTGCCTTCATGCTCCGCAAGGAGGGCTTCACGGCCGCCGTCGCGGCCAACGGCACCGATGCCCTCGACGAGTTCGACCGCAACGGTGCGGACATCGTGCTGCTCGACCTGATGCTGCCCGGGATGAGCGGCACCGACGTGTGCAAGCAGCTGCGGCAGCGCTCCGCGGTCCCGGTGATCATGGTGACCGCGCGCGACAGCGAGATCGACAAGGTCGTGGGCCTGGAGCTGGGCGCCGACGACTACGTCACCAAGCCCTACTCGGCGCGCGAGCTCATCGCCCGGGTGCGGGCGGTGCTGCGCCGCCGCGGCGAGGCCGAGGAGTTGCAGCCGCAGGTGCTGGCGGCCGGACCGGTGCGGATGGACGTCGAGCGGCACGTGGTCACCGTCGAGGGCGAGGACGTGAACCTGCCGCTCAAGGAGTTCGACCTGCTGGAGTACCTGCTGCGCAACGTCGGCCGGGTGCTCACCCGAGCGCAGCTCATCGACCGGGTCTGGGGCGCGGACTACGTCGGCGACACCAAGACCCTCGACGTGCACGTCAAGCGGCTCCGCTCGAAGGTCGAGCCGGATCCGGCGGACCCGCGCTTCCTGATCACCGTGCGTGGTCTTGGCTACAAGTTCGAGGCCTGAACCGGCCGGGTGCGATCGGTCTCACCCGCGTCGGGCCGCCGACCTGGTGGCAGGCCCCGATGACCTGGTGGCGGGCGCGGCGGGAGTGTTCCGGGACGCAGTTTCCCGCCCACCTGCCGCCCGGGGACGTGTGCGGCCGGTAATTTGTCGGTCATGCGCCTAGGGGTCCTCGACGTCGGATCCAACACCGTCCACCTGCTCGTGGTGGACGCGCACCGCGGTGCGCATCCGACCCCGATGACATCGGAGAAGACCGTCCTGCGGCTCGCCGAGCGGATCGGCGCGCACGACGGCCGGCTCGCCGACGACGACGCGGACGCGTTGATCCGGACGATCGCCGACGCTCAGGAAGCGGCGGTGGCGGCCGGCTGCGAAGAGCTGATGGCCTTCGCGACCTCGGCGATCCGCGACGCCGACAACGCCGTGGAGGTCCTGGGCCGGCTTCGCGACGAGACCGGCGTGGAGCTGGAGGTGCTGCCGGGCGAGGACGAGGCCCGCTACACCTTCCTCGCCGCCCGCCGCTGGTACGGCTGGTCGGCGGGCAACCTGCTGCTGCTCGACATCGGCGGCGGCTCGCTGGAGATGGCGCTGGGCATCGACGAGCAGCCCGACCTCGCGGTCTCGCTGCCGCTGGGCGCGGGCCGGATGAGCCGCACCATGCTGCACGACCCGCCGAAGCAGGACGAGGTCAAGAAGGTCCGCGAGTGGCTCGAGGGCCAGCTGGCGCCGACCGCGAAGAAGTTCCGCAAGCTCGCCCGCCCGGACCGCGTGGTGGCCACGTCCAAGACGTTCCGCTCGCTGGCCCGGCTGACCGGCGCCGCGCCGTCCTCGGCGGGTCAGCGGGTGCCGCGCAAGCTCACCGACACGGGGTTGCGGCAGCTGCTGTCGTTCATCACCCGCATGTCCTCGAACGACCTGGCTTCACTCGACGGTGTGAGTTCGGCCCGGTCGCACCAGCTGGTCGGCGGCGCGCTGGTCGCCGAAGCCGCGATGAAAGCCCTGGGAGTCACCGAACTCGACATCTGCCCGTGGGCGCTGCGCGAGGGAGTCATCCTTCGGCGGCTGGACCACACCAACGGAGATAGTCACACTGCGTTCAAGAGCGGCGTTCCGGTGCGTGCGGGGGGCACGGGCGGGCTCGTGCCGGCGCAGGAGAGTGCGTCCGGCCCGACACGGAATGAAACCGAGGCACCGGTGGACGGAACTGGACTGCAACCGCGGCACGGGGCACGGTGGGAGCGATGAGTCGGGACAGCGGGGCGGACCAGCCCACCCAACGCACCGTGGCAGAGCTGCTGGCCGAGTACGGCGGCAGCTCCGACAAGAGTTCCCGGCGCCGCCGCAGGAAGGCCGAGGACCCGACCGAGACCGCGCCTCAGGAGATCATCAACCGGGTCCTGTCGGACAGCGGCAAGATGCGCCCGGTCAACCCGGACGAGGAACCCCCGGCCGGCCGCAGGCACGGCGGGCAGCCGCCGCAGACGCCGCCGGCCCAGCCCGCGCAAGCTCAGCCCGCTCAGCCGCAGCCCTCTCAGCCGCCTCAGCCCCAGGCCGCTCAGCCCCCGCAGCCGACACAGGCGCCGCAGACCCCGCCGCCCGCGGCGCAGCAGCCTCCGCAGGCGCCTCCGGCCGCGCCGCAGCAGGCGCCCGAGACCCCGGCGGACCCGCCGCCCGGCAGCGCCGGTTATTGGGCGCAGCGCTTCAGCAGCGCGGGCAACGCGGTCGCCTCCGGGCCACCGGCGCCCTCGGCGCCGAGCAACGACGCCGAGGCGACGATCCGCCAGCCCGCGCTGCCGACGCCGCCCCCGGGCGCGGGCCCGGCCGCCGGACCCGCGGGACCGCCGGTCCCGCCCGCCGGGCCGCCGCAGCTGCCGGAGTCCTTCACCGAGCAGATCCCGCGCATCGACGGTGGCGTCGGGGCCTACCCGGCGCAGGCCGAGCCGGAGCCCGACCCGTTCGACTTCGACGACCAGAGCCTCGCCGAGGGCGGCTACGACCAGCAGCCGTACGACCAGCAGGCCTACGACGAGCCGTACGACCAGGCCTACGACGAGGACTACGACCGCTCGGCGCCCGCAGGGCTCGACGACGACTACGACCCGGACGAGGGCGATCGGCCGCCGTCGGCGGGCAAGGAGTGGGGCACGCTCGCGCTGCAGGGCGTCCTCGGCCTGGTCGGCGGCGGTGCCGTGTGGGTCGGCTTCCGCTGGTTGTGGATCAACGCGACGATCGCCGCGTTCGGCGCCGCACTGGTGTTCACCGGCCTTTTGGTGCTCGTTGCGTGGAAGTTCTTCCGCACCAACGATCTGCAGACCATCCTGCTCTCGGTGCTGGTGGGCCTGTTCTGCACGGTGTCGCCCGCAGCGCTGCTGTTGATCAACCAGTGAGAGGTCGCGGTGTTGGCTCGGACAGGTGATGTGAACGTCCGAAGGTCAGACCGCTGCGCAATCGCTCCGCGACCGTCGGTCATGCTTGGTTCGAGATGACTGGACAACCAACCCGACCCGAGCAGCAGGACACCCCCGACCGCATACCGGTGGGGCTGTCCAGCGCCTCGGTGTGGCCGCAGCCGGCGCGCGCGGCCTTCGAGATGTCGGCGGACCTCGGTTTCGACGGGGTCGAGGTGATGGTCTGGGCCGACGCGGTCAGCCAGGACGTCAAGGCGCTGAGCCGCCTGTCCGAGCAGCACGGGGTCCCGGTCCTGGCCGTGCACGCGCCCTGCCTGCTGATCACCCAGCGCGTGTGGTCGCCGGAACCCGAGGAGCGGCTCCGCCGGGCCGTGGTGGTGGCCTCCGAGCTGGGCGCCTCGACGGTCGTGGTGCACCCGCCGTTCCGCTGGCAGCGCCGCTACGCCGAGGCGTTCCCGGAACTGGTGGAGGAGCTGGAGGAGACCAGCGGCATCCGGATCGCGGTGGAGAACATGTTCCCGCTGCGGCCGCCGAACTCGCTGAACCGGCTGCGCACCGCCCGCTCGGCCACCAAGGGCGCCGGGTCCAAGGGCAACGGCGGGCTCTCGGCGTTCAAGCCCTCGCCCGACCCGACCGACGTGGGCTTCCGGAACTACACGCTGGACCTCTCGCACGCGGCGGCCGCGCACGTCGACGCCGTCGAGCTGCTCAAGCGGATGAGCAGCGGGCTCGCGCACGTGCACCTGGCCGACGGCACCGGGGCCGCGCACGACGAGCACCTGCTGCCGGGCCAGGGGAACCAGCCGTGCGCGGAGGTGTGCGAGGCGCTGGCGGCCGACGGCTACGAGGGCTCGGTGGTGCTGGAGGTCAACACCCGCAAGGCCAAGAATCCCCAGCAACGAGCCGATCTCCTCGCCGAAGCCCTGCTCTTCGCCCGTCTGCACCTGGAGCCGCTGGGCTCTTAGGGCCGCTAACCGACGCCTGATGATCAACTTCGTCGGGGGTCATTAGAATCTTCGATCATGAACTCGTTGCGCGCAGTGGGCTTTCGACCGGTGGACCCCACGTGACCGAGGTCCAGGACTCGTTCTCCGCGGCCACCTCGGTGCGTTCGCTCGGCGACGGCAGTTACGTCGCGAACCTCCACCCCGACTGGGCGGTCGGGGACAACCCGCACGGCGGTTACCTGCTGGCGCTGATCACCAGAGCCGTCTGCGACGGCACCGGCCTGGAACCGCTGTCGATCAGCGCGCAGCACCTGCGTCCGCCGCGCGTCGGTCCGGTGATGATCCGGCTGCAGGCCCTCAAGACCGGCAAGACCGTCACCGTCGTGCGCGCGGTGCTGGAGCAGCGCGGCCAGGTGTGCGTGGACGCCACGGTCACCGCCGGGCGGATGCCCGCGGCCGAACCCGAGTGGTCGGACCTGCCGTCGATGCCGGTGAACCCGCCGCCGGACGCCATCGACCTGAGCCAGTCGACGCGGTTCTTCGACCTCGCCGAGGTCTGCGACATGCGGCTCGACCCGCACACCGCGGAGTTCCTCACCGGCGGCACCGGCGAGCCGCGCTACCGGATGTGGGTCAAGCCGCGCGACGGCCACCCGGACCTGCTGTTCGGCCTGGTCGCGGGCGACCTCACGGTCCCGGTGACGCTGAACCTGGGCCGCTTCGGCTGGGCGCCCACGGTGCAGCTGACCGCCTACCTGCGCGCGCACCCCGCCAACGGCTGGCTGCGCATGCTGGTCGACTGCCGCGCCGTCCACGGCCAGTGGTTCGACGAGGACGTCCAGGTCATCGACTCGGTCGGCCGCCTCATCTGCCAAGCCCGCCAACTCGCCCTCTCCCCCTCCTGACCCGCACCAACGCACCCACGGGTCAAATACCGCAGGTTTTGTCGGTCAAATACCGCAGTTTTCGACCGGTCAAAACCTGCGGTATTCGACCTGTGGAGGGCCGGGGGCTTGACGTGGGTGGGGTCAGGTGAGGTGGATGACGTCGAGGGCGCCTTCGGCGTGGTGCTGGCGGAGGCGCTTCTTGTCGAACTTGCCGACGCTGGTCTTGGGGGCCTCGGTGATGAAGGTCCAGTACTCCGGGAGCTGCCAGCCGGCGACCGAGCCGGTGAGGAACTCGCGGAGCTCGGCAGCGTCGGCGGACTGACCCTCCCGCAGCACGACCGCCACCAGCGGGCGCTCCGACCACTTCTCGTCCGGCACGCCGATGACCATCGCCTCGGCCACTGCCGGATGCGCCATGACCTGGTTCTCCAGCTCCACCGACGAGATCCACTCACCGCCGGACTTGATCACGTCCTTGGCCCGGTCGGTCAGGTGCAGGAAGCCCTCCGGCGTCAGGTACCCGACGTCGCCGGTGCGCAGCCAGCCGTCGTGGAACTTCTCCGGATCGTCGTCGCCGCAGTAGGCCTTGGCCACCCACGGGCCGCGCACCTCCAGCTCACCGACGCTCCGCCCGTCCCACGGCAGGATCCCGCCGTCGTCGCCGACCAGCCGTCCCTCCACCGAGGCGGGCAACCGGCCCTGGCTCTCCCGGTAGGGCCACACGTCCTCGCCGGTGGCCGACGCGGGCGGCCGGGCGAGGCTGCCCAGCGGGGACGTCTCGGTCATGCCCCAGGCGTGCACGACGGTGATGCCGTAGCGCTCCTGGAAGGTCCGCATCATCGCGGGCGGGCAGGCCGATCCGCCGATCACGACCTCGTGCATCGAGGAGATGTCGCGGGGGTTCGCGTCGAGCTCGGCGAGCACGCCCTGCCAGATCGTGGGCACCGCGGCCGCCATCGTCGGCCGTTCGGCGGCCATCATCGTCACCAGCGGTTCGGGTTGCAGGAATCGGTCCGGCATGAGCATCGAGGCGCCGATCATGAACGCCGCGTAGGGCAGTCCCCACGACATCGCGTGGAACATCGGCACCACGGCCAGGCCCCGGTCGCCCTGCCGCAGCCCCATGCCGTCGGTCATGCAGACCTGCATCGAGTGCAGGTAGATCGACCGGTGCGAGTAGACGACGCCCTTGGGGTTCGCGGTCGTCCCGGACGTGTAGCACATGGCGGCCGCGGAGCGTTCGTCCAGCTCGGGCCAGTCGAACTCGTCGGGCTGCCCGGCGAGCAGGTCGGCGTAGCCGTGCACCTCGACCCCGGAGGGGGCGTCCAGCGCCGCCGGGTCGCCGCCGACCACGACGACGTGGCGGACGGTCTTCATCTCCGGCAGCAACTTGCCGAACAGCGGCAGCAGCGTGTGGTCGACCAGCACCACGTGGTCCTCGGCGTGGTTGGCGACGTAGCTGACCTGCTCCGGGAACAGCCGGATGTTGAGGGTGTGCAGCACCGCGCCCATCGACGGCACCGCGAGGTAGGCGGTCAGGTGTTCGGCGTTGTTCCACATGAACGTGCCGACGCGCTGATCACCGGTGACGCCGAGACCGCGCAGCGCGTGCGCCAGCCGGGCGGCGTCCCGGCCGACCTCGGCGTAAGTGCTGCGCCGCGCTCCGTCCCCGGTCCAGGTGACGACTTCGGCGGAGGCGCCGTGGGGGCCGGAGCCCTGCCGCAGGAGCCGGGCGATCGAGAGGGGACCGTCGTTCATCGTGCTCAACATGGTCGAAGCTCCTTCGCGTGGGGAGATCGCTCGGCGATCGCGAAATGAAAGACCTTCGGTTTGTGGTGCAAGACACACTATCTCGCGGGCGGGGTCAACGGGAGGGCTCGACACGCAGCGTGGTCTGGCACCCTGAGGCCCATGACGACCATCGCCGTGCTCGGAGCCGGAAAGATCGGAGAAGCCCTGCTCTCGGGCCTGATCAAGGCCGGCCGGGCCCCGTCCGACCTGCTGTTCACCGAGCGCTTCCCGAGCCGGGCCGAGGAGCTCACCAAGACCTACGGCATCTCGCACGTGGACGTGCCCACGGCGGTGCAGCGCGCGGACGTCATCGTGGTCGCGGTCAAGCCGCAGGACATCGAGCCGCTGCTGGACGAGGTGGCGCCGAAGATCCCGGCGGGCAAGCTGGTCGTCTCGCTGTGCGCGGGCCTGCCGACGAAGCTGTTCGAGCGCCGGTTGCCGGAGGGAACGGCGGTCGTGCGGGTCATGCCCAACACGCCGATGCTGGTCGGCGAGGCGATGGCCGCCATCTCCGGCGGCGCGCACGCCGAGGACCACCACCTGGACCTGGTCGAGGAGCTGCTGGGCAGCGTCGGCAAGGTGGCCCGGGTCCCGGAGACCCAGCAGGACGCGGTCACCGCACTGTCCGGATCCGGCCCGGCGTACTTCTTCTACCTGGTCGAGGCCATGATCGACGCCGGGATCCTGCTGGGCATCCCGCGCGCCACGGCCGCCGACCTCATCGTCCAGTCCGCGGTCGGCGCGGCCACCATGCTCCGCGAGGGCGACGGCCACCCGGTGATGCTCCGCGAGGCGGTCACCTCCCCGGCGGGCACCACGATCGCCGGCATCCGCGAGCTGGAGAAGCACGGCGTCCGGGCGGCCCTCATCGACGCCATCGAAGCCGCCCGGGACCGCTCGGTCGAACTCGGCAAGGCCCACGAGGACTGAGCCCCACCGAGTCGCGCAGCGCGAACCTCCCACCAGGACGCCCCGCCCCACCACGGAGCGGAGGTGGGTCGCTGTGGGTGGGTGCGTCACCAGTGGACAGTTTTAGCCAGAATCACCCATGATCAATGTCCGTTTTGTCGGGACAATTATGGCTAAAACTGTCCACTGGTGACCTTCGCGCGGCACGGGTGGTTCCGAAGTCAACTCAACAATCTCGCTGTGTCCCGTTAGTCTCGGTGGAGCACGTGCGTGAGGTTTCCGGCGGACGGGGAAGCCGCCGGGGGCGACACGTGCGAAGGGCACGGTGAAGCATGTCTGCGAACTCCGAACCCAGCCAGCAGGCGCCGCCCAACATGGGCCAGGTGCGGTTCCTCACCGTCGCCGAGGTGGCCAAGCTGATGCGGGTGTCCAAGATGACCGTCTACCGGCTCGTGCACGCCGGTGAGCTGCCCGCGGCGCGGGTGGGCCGCTCGTTCCGGGTCGCGAAGAAGGACGTCCACGCCTACCTCGAGCACGCGTACTACGACGCGGGGTGAGCCGTCCGCGACGATCACCCCCAGGCCCGCCCGGGGGTGATCGGATCGCGCTTGCCGGACCACGGCGGCAGGCCCGAGACCAGGGCAGGTAAAGTTTTGGGTTGGTCGTGCCTGATGCGCTCCTGGCAGCTGCTCCGGCACGGAAGACGTTCGAACCGCCGTCAAGAGTGAAGGAGTCCGCATGGGCTCGGTCATCAAGAAGCGCCGCAAGCGTATGTCCAAGAAGAAGCACCGCAAGCTGCTTCGCAAGACGCGCGTCCAGCGTCGCAAGTTGGGCAAGTGATCTGAGAGCCGCCGTCGACCCCCGGAGTCGACGGCGGTTTTTCTTGCGCGACCCCGCTCGGTAACCCGGTCCGGGCCGGGGGCGCCTGTAGCATCGATCTCTGGCGGCACTCCTTCGACTGCGCGGGGTGACACATGGGGCCGAACGTCGTGCTGGTGACGGGTGTGAGCCGCTTCCTGGGCGGACACCTGGCGGCGCGGCTGGCGGCCAACCCGGCGATCGACCGGGTGCTGGGGGTCGACACCGTCCAGCCCGGCCGCGACCTGATGCGGCGGATGGGGCGCACCGAGTTCGTGCGCGCCGACATCCGGAACCCGCTGATCAGCAAGGTCATCAACAACGCCGGGGTGGACACCGTGGTGCACGCGGCGATCAACACGCACACGGGTCCGGGCGGGCGCGCGACGCTCAAGGAGATGAACGTCATCGGCAGCATGCAGCTGCTCGCCGCCTGCCAGCAGTCGCCGCGGGTCCGCAAGGTCGTGGTGCGCTCCACCTGCGCCGTCTACGGCTCCAGCTCGCGGGATCCCGCCGTGTTCACCGAGGACCTCGAGCCCAAGGACCTGCCGACGTCCGGCTACGCCAAGGACGCGGTGGAGATCGAGGGCTACGTGCGCGGTTTCGGCCGCCGCCGGCCCGACGTGGACATCACCACGCTGCGGTTCTCCAACCTGATCGGCCCGCGCATCGACGCGATGCTGGCCCGCTACTTCATGCTCCCGGTGGTGCCGACGGTCCTCGGCTTTGACGCGCGGTTCCAGCTGCTGCACTCCGAGGACGCGCTGGCGGTGCTGGAGCGCGCGACGCTCGGCGACGCCACCGGCGCCTACAACGTCGCCGGTGACGGGGTGCTGATGCTGTCGCAGGCGATCCGGCGCGCGGGCCGGGTGGCGCTGCCGCTGCCGAGCATGTCCGTCCCGGCCGTGACACAGCTGTTCCGCAGCGCCCGGCTGGTCGACTTCTCCCCGGAGCAGCTGCGGTTCCTCAACTTCGGCCGGGTGGTGGACACCACACGGCTCCGTGAGACCTTCGGGTACACCCCGCGCTGGACCACCCAGCAGGCGTTCGACGACTTCGTGCGCGGACGCGGACTCCGCCCGGTGGTGGAGCCGGAGAACATCATGGCGCTGGAACGGCGCGCCGGGGACCTGCTTTCCAGACTGCGGTGAGAGACGGAGGCGCGATGGCCGATGCGCAGGTGATCCCGTTGCGACCGGAGGACGGCGACCGGATTCCCCCGGCTCCCGAGGAACCCGGGTGGGAGGAGTCCGTCATCGACGTGCTCGCCTTCGCCCGGCGCCGGCTGCTCGGCGACTACCGGGTCGACGAGTTCGGCTTCGACGAGGAGCTCACCGACGAGGTGCTGCTGCGCCTCATCCGCCCGTTCTACGAGAAGTGGTTCCGGGTGGAGGCCATCGGCGCGCACAACGTGCCCGACACGGGGGCGCTGCTGGTCGCCAACCACTCCGGCACGCTGCCGTGGGACGCGCTGATGACGACCATCGCGGTGCACGACCACCACCCGGCCGAGCGGCACCTGCGGATGCTGGGCGCGGACCTGGTGTTCCGGATGCCGATGCTGGGGCCGCTGGCCCGCAAGGCCGGGCACACGCTGGCCTGCAACCCCGACGCCGAGCGGCTGCTGACCGGCGGCGAGCTGGTGGGCGTCTGGCCGGAGGGCTTCAAGGGCATCGGCAAGCCGTTCAAGGACCGCTACAAGCTGCAGCGGTTCGGCCGCGGCGGGTTCGTCTCGGCCGCGCTGCGCACCGGCGCGCCGATCATCCCGTGCGCGATCGTCGGCGCCGAGGAGATCTACCCGAAGCTGGCCGACCTCAAGCCGATCGCGCGCCTGCTGGGGTTGCCGTACTTCCCGGTGACGCCGCTGTTCCCGCACTTCGGCCCGCTGGGCGCGGTCCCGCTGCCGTCGAAGTGGTACATCGAGTTCGGCGAGCCGATCGAGACCAGCGGTTACCCGGAGGGCGCGGCGGACGACCCGATGCTGGTGTTCAGCCTCTCCGACCAGGTCCGCGAGATCATCCAGCAGACCCTCTACCGGCTGCTCTCCCAGCGCACGAACGTCTTCCTGGGCTGAGATCCACCCGGTCTGATGATCCCGAGCGGTCGGCCGTGCAGGGGTGGCCACTTGATGTTCAGGATGTAGCCGACCGGCGCGACGGACGGGGATGCCGCCGCGCCGGTCGTCTCCTCCTCGGTGATCAGGAGCGATCGCGGATGATCAGGAGCGGTCGCGGCGGCGGTAGGCCATGCCCGCGGCGACCGCGCCGGCGGCGGCGCCCGCGCCGAGCACGGAGTTGAGGCCGATGCGGACGGCCTTGCGGCCGGTGCGGAAGTCGCGGATCTCCCACTCGCGGGCGCGGGCGATCTCGCGGAGCCGCTGGTCGGGGTTCACCGCGACGGCCGTGCCCACCACCGACAGCATCGGGATGTCGTTGGCCGAGTCCGAGTAGGCGGTGCAGCGGCGCAGGTCGAGGCCTTCGCTGGCGGCGATCGCGCGCACCGCGTGGGCCTTGGCGCGACCGTGCAGCATCTCGCCGACCAGGCGGCCGGTGTAGATGCCGTCCTCGCTCTCCGACACCGTGCCTAGCGCGCCGGTCAGGCCCAGCCGCCGCGCGATGATCGAGGCCAGCTCGACGGGGGTCGCGGTCACCAGCCACACCCGCTGACCGGCGTCGAGGTGCATCTGCGCGAGCGCGCGGGTGCCCGCCCAGATCCGGTCGGCCATCAGCTCGTCGTAGATCTCCTCGCTGAGGTTGACCAGCTCCTCGACGCTGCGCCCGGCCACGAACGACAGCGCCTGCTCCCGGCTGGCCTGGATGTCCTGCGGGTTCTCCCGCCCGCCGATGCGGAACTTGAGCTGCTGCCAGGCGAATCCGGCCAGGTCACCGGCGTTGAAGAACTTGCGGGCGGCCAGGCCTCGGGCGAAGTGGAACAGCGAGGCGCCCATCATCATCGTGTTGTCGACGTCGAAGAACGCCGCCGCGGTCAGGTCGGGCGGCGTGGTGAGGGTGCCGTCCTGGACCGGGGCGGCGGCGACCGCCGCCTTCGCCGAGGCGCGGCCCGCGACCTTCGCGCTGTCGATCTGCTCTGTGCTGGACGTGCGCATGCCGTTGTGGTCCGCGTCATCGGCCGAGCCCTGCCGTGTCGGCACCGCCGCGCCTCCCGGGTTCCTCCGGAGTGGTGATGTGCGAAGTCCGTGGTCGGAACCGACCCGCTCCGAGGATGCCGTCCGGGTCGGCGTCCTCCTAGCTTAAGACCTCGTCCGCGCCACGATTGCGCACCTACGCCGGGATCGGCAAGAACTAGCGGAGATCGTCGGGCAGGAGTTGCGCCAGTCGGCGGACCGCGCGGTGCTGGAGGGCCTTGACCGCGCCTTCGTTGCGCTGCATGGCCACCGCGGTCTCGGTCACCGACAGGTCCTGGAGGAACCGCAGCCGGATGCATTCCCGCTGGTCGGGGTTGAGCTTGCGGATGCACTGCAGCAGTTCGCTGTTGGTGGCGTCGAGCAGCACCTGGTGCTCGGGGCCGACGTGCGAGCCCTTGGCCGGCACGTGGTCGGTGACCTCCGAGGTGGGGATCTCCAGGCGGTTCCGGCTGGACTTGATGTGGTCGAGGATCAGGTTCTTGGCGATGGTGATGAACCAGGCGGCCACGTCGCGGCCCTGGTAGCTGATCGAGGCGATGCGGCGCAGCGCCCGCAGGAACGTCTCGCTGGTGATGTCCTCGGCCAGGCAGTGATCGCTGACCCGGAACAGCACGTACCGGTAGACGGTCTGGGAGTACTCGTCGTAGAGCCTGCCGAAGGCGTCGTTGTCGCCCTGCTGGGCGGCGCTGACGTACGCCCAGTTGTCGGGGACGCAGCTGTCCAGCACGCGGGAGTCGGCGATCTCCGACCAGGCGTCGGGCGCGCTCGGTGAACTCACGGGCCGTGTCCGCACGTGGTGAGTACGGCCTGCGGTGTCGGGGGCGGGGGGTGCGAGCGTCTCGGGGCTGCTCATCTCCGGCGACCTCCTGCCTTCGTTGGCTTCACCGGCTCCGGTGGTACGGGGACGCACCGCGCCGGCAACCATGTCGTCGTGCCCGTGACGGACACCTGATCCGGGGACCGATCAGGGACGACGGGTTGCGCCGGTACCGCTCGATCGGGCCTTCACTCGACTGGCCGACCCCCACCGAAGTGGGCGTTGGAGCAGCAGCATACGTGTTGTTACTCAGAAGTAGGTAGTTCATTGCGGTGACGGTCCGGTCGCGTTGCGTGTTGTCTGGGCGGGATGAGCCCGATCACCCCGGGTGATTTTGGCCACGTGAGCTGGTCGATCGCCTCGGTGAGCCCGGTCTCCGGCCGGTCGCGCGCTGAGTACGTTGGAGGCGCGGAATTTTTTCCAGCGACCCGCCGAGGAGGCGACGTGCACGAGGTCACCGTGATCTCCCGCGAGGGCTGCCACTCCTGCGTCGACGCGATCGCCGACGTGCGGCGGATCTGCGATGAGCTGGGCGTCCCGTGGTCGGTCAGCGACGTCGACGCCGACGTCGAGCTGCGCGCCGAGTACGGCGACCGGGTCCCGGTGATCTTGATCGATGGAGCCGAGCACGGCTTCTGGAAAGTCGAGGAAGAACGCCTCCGCCGCGCGCTGGCGAACTAGCCCCCGATTCGGCACCGCGACCCGCGTCACGTGCCCTGTACCACCCGTTTTGGCACTTCAGGGGGGTATCCGGAATGATGGCGGGGAAGGTTTGCGCCTCCGGTGCTGCGGTCCCTGCCGACTTTGTGCATGCATTCACAAATGGCTACGGTGTAGGGGTCGTGCCGCCGGAACTCCCCGCCGGAATCTCCGGCGCGGATCAGCGGATCAGGTGGTTCGGTCTCACCGCTTCCCCGGTGTTCGTCCCACCTCGATGCCGCCCGAGGGGCAGACCACCAGCAGGCGAGGGAGATCCAGCGTGACGGCCCAAGGAGCGGACGTGCCAGAAGGAGACGGGCAGACCTCTGCCCGGACCGCTGCGTCCCCGCGGACCCCGGACGCCGACGCGACCGACGCCGGTGGCAACGGGAACCGGAACGAGGGCGGGACCAACGGGTCCCAGGCCAACGGCGCCCAGGCGAACGGGTCGGCGATCGAGGTCCCGGCCGCCCGCGAGCGCGCCCGCTCCATCCCGGAAGCGGCCGTCGCCCGGCTCGCGGTCTACCTGCGCGCCCTGTCCTCGCTCGCCGAGCAGGACATCACCACGGTCTCCAGCGAGGAGCTGGCCACCGCGGCGGGCGTGAACTCCGCCAAGCTGCGCAAGGACCTCTCCTACATCGGTTCCTACGGCACCCGCGGCGTCGGCTACGAGGTCGAGGTGCTGATCGGTCAGATCGAGCGGACGCTCGGCCTGACCCGCAAGCACAGCGTCGCCGTGGTCGGTATCGGCAACCTCGGTCACGCGCTGGCCAACTACGGCGGGTTCCCCGGCCGCGGTTTCCCGGTGTCGGCGCTGTTCGACCTCGACGAGGACCTGGTGGGCGTGCCGGTCGGCGGCATCCCCGTCAGCCACATCGACGACATCGTCGACGTGTGCTCCCAGCGCGAGGTCACCATCGGCGTGATCGCCACCCCCACCCAGGGCGCGCAGGAGGTCTGCGACCGCCTGGTGGCGGGCGGTGTCACGTGCATCCTGAACTTTGCCCCGATCGTGCTGCAGGTTCCCGAGCACGTCGAGGTGCGCAAGGTCGACTTGGCGGTGGAGATGCAGATCCTGTCGTTCCACGTGGCCCGGCGGCAGCAGGAAGCGGTCGCCTCGGGTGAGTCCGGTCAGGTCGACGGGGCCGGTCCGCCGGGCGGCGGTGCGGGACTCCCGGGCGAGATCGATTCGGCGAACAGGATGGTGGAACGGCTGTGAACCTGCTCACCGTCGGGATTTCCCACCACAGCGCCCCGGTCCGGGTCCTGGAGCGGGTCGCCATCAGTGGCGGGGACATCAACAAGATCCTCGACGAGCTCGTGCTGCGCGAGCACATCGCCGAGGCGTTCGTGATCTCCACCTGCAACCGGGTCGAGATCTACGCGCTGGCCGAGACCTTCCACGGCGGCCTGGACGACGTGACCGCCGTGCTGTCGCGGCACTCCGGCGCCGAGGTCGCCGAGCTGGCCGACCACCTCTACGTCTACTACGCCGGCGCCGCCGTCGAGCACCTGTTCTCGGTGTCGTCCGGGCTGGACTCGATGGTCGTCGGCGAGGCCCAGATCCTCGGCCAGCTGCGCCAGGCCTACGGCACCGCCGACGAGCGCGGCACCGTCGGCAAGACCCTCCACGAGCTGGCCCAGCAGGCGCTGCGCGTCGGCAAGCGGGTGCACAGCGAGACCGGCATCGACAACGAGGGCGCCTCGGTGGTCTCCGAGGCGCTGGCCGACGCCGAGGTCGCGCTCGACGGGCTCGCGGGCAAGAACGCGCTGCTGGTCGGCGCGGGCTCGATGGGCGGGCTGACCGCCGCGCAGCTCAAGCGCGCCGGCATCGGCCGCATCGTCATCGCCAACCGCACCGCCGCCAACGGCGAGCGGCTGGCCGAGTCGCTGCGCGCCGACGGCGTGGACGCCGGCACCGCGGACCTGTCCGGGCTGGCCGAGGCGATCGCCGCCGCCGACCTGGTCGTGGCCTGCACCGGCGCGGTCGGCGCGGTGGTGACCGAGGAGGTCGTGTCGGCGGCGCTGACCGTCCGCGACGACCGCCCGCTGCTGTGCTGCGACCTCGGTCTGCCGCGCGACATCGCCGCCGAGGTCGGCGACCTGCCCGGCGTCACCGTCGTCGACCTGGCGAGCCTGCAGCAGCGGCTGTCGGCCAAGCAGGGCGGCAACGAGTCCGACCGGGCCGCCGAGATCGTCGCCGAGGAGGTGCGCGGCTACCTCGCCGCGCAGCGCTCGGCCGAGGTGACCCCCACGGTCACCGCGCTGCGCAAGCGCGCCGCCGAGGTCGTCGACAGCGAGCTGCTGCGACTGGACTCCCGGCTGCCCGACATCGACGCCTCGACCCGCGAGGAGCTCAGCCGCACCGTCCGCCGCGTGGTGGACAAGCTGCTGCACTCGCCGACGGTGCGCGTCAAGCAGCTCGCGTCGCAGCCGGGCGGTTCCGGCTACGCCGACGCCCTCCGCGAACTCTTCGAGCTCGACCCGCAGACCGCTGCGGTGATCGGCACCCCGCAGGCCGAGGAGAACCTCCCCGGCGGTGTCACGGTCGCCCAGGCGCTGCTGCGCGGACGAGCGGAACAGGACGGTGAGGACCGTTGAACAAGACCCTCCGCATCGGCACCCGGGGCAGTGCGCTGGCGATGGCGCAGAGCACGTGGGTCGCCGAGCAGCTGGAGGCGGCCGGTTACCCGACCCAGCTGGTGACCGTCTCGACCCCGGGTGACAAGTCGATGGCCCCGATCGCCGAGATCGGCGTCGGCGTGTTCACCTCGGCGCTGCGCGAAGCGCTCGCCGCCGACGAGGTCGACGTCGCGATCCACTCCTACAAAGACCTGCCGACCGAACCGGACCCCCGGTTGTCGCTGGCCGCCGTCCCGGTCCGGGAGGACCCGAGGGACGCGCTGGTGGCGCGGGACGGTCTGACGCTCGGCGAACTGCCCCCGGGGTCCGTTGTGGGCACCGGTTCGCCGCGCCGCGCCAGTCAGCTCCGGGCCGCAGGCCTGGGCCTGGAGGTGCGCGGCATCCGCGGCAATGTGGACACCCGAATGCGCAAGGTGACCGACGGCGAGCTGGACGCCGTCGTCCTCGCCCGCGCCGGGCTGGCCCGGGTGGGCCGGCTTTCGGTGATCACGGAAACGCTCGATCCACTGCAGATGCTGCCCGCGCCCGCTCAGGGCGCGCTCGCAGTGGAATGCCGCGTCGATGACGTGGACACCGAGCACTTGCTGCAGTCCGTTTTGGACGATCAGGCCAGCCGCGCCGCGGTTGCCGCCGAACGCGCTGTGCTGGCCCGGCTCGAAGCCGGTTGCCACGCGCCGGTCGGTGCGCTGGCCGAGGTGGTGGAGGACCTCGACGACGACGGGCGCGTGGCGCTGCGCCTGTCCGTGCGTGGAGTGGTGGCGACAGACGACGACGTTCTGATCCGCGCCTCCGCCACTGGTGAGACGACCGCCGCAGAGCAGCTCGGCCTGGAACTGGCCGATGAGCTGCTCGAAGCCCGGGCCGCACTGCTCAGCGGCCCCGGCAGTAGTTGATGGGGAGTGCCCTGATGACCCGAGCACGTAAGACCCCCGGACGGATTGCTTTCGTGGGTTCCGGTCCCGGTGACGCGGGACTGCTCACCGTTCGGGGCCGGGATGTGATCGCCCGCGCTTCGCTGCTGGTGACCGACCCGGACGTACCCGCCGACATCGTCGCGCTGGCCGCCGAGGGGGCGGAGGTCCGCCCCGCCGTCGGCGACCCGGCCGACGTCGCCAAGGACCTGGCCAACGAGGCCGACACCGGTCGCAACGTGGTCCGTCTGGTCGCCGGCGACCCGCTGACCGCCGACGCGGTGGTCCGCGAGACGCAGGAGGTCGCCAAGACCGAGGCGCCGTTCGACGTGATCCCCGGTGTCGCCGGCGGCAGCGCGGTTCCGGCCTACGCCGGCATCGCGCTGGGCGCGGTGCACACCGAGGTCGACGTCCGCGGTGACGCCGACTGGCCCGCGCTGGCCGGGGTTCCCGGCGCGCTGGTGCTGCACACCACCGGCAGCCACCTCGCCGAGGCGGCGTCGCGACTGGTCGAGCACGGCCGTCCGGCGACGACCCCGGTCGCGGTGACCGCGTCCGGCACCACGGTGCAGCAGCGCACGATCGACACCACGCTGGCCTCGCTGGCCGCCGACGCCGGTGAGCTGCAGGGCCACCTGGTGGTGACGATCGGCGACGTCGTCTCGGAGCGGAACAAGCTGTCCTGGTGGGAGTCCCGCGCCCTGTACGGCTGGAAGATCCTGGTGCCGCGCACCAAGGAGCAGGCCGGCGTGATGAGCGAGCGGCTGTGGTCGCACGGCGCCGTCTCGCACGAGGTGCCGACGATCTCCGTGGAGCCGCCGCGCAGCCCCGCGCAGATGGAGCGCGCGGTCAAGGGCCTGGTCGACGGCCGGTACCAGTGGGTCGTGTTCACCTCGGCGAACGCGGTCCGCGCGGTGTGGGAGAAGTTCGCCGAGTTCGGTCTGGACGCCCGCGCGTTCTCCGGTGTGAAGATCGCCTGCGTCGGCGAGGCCACCGCGGAGAAGGTGCGCGCCTTCGGCATCATCCCGGAGCTGCTGCCCTCGGGTGACCAGTCGAGCGAGGGCCTGCTGCAGGAGTTCCCGCCGCACGACGACATCCTGGACCCGGTGGACCGGGTGCTGCTGCCGCGCGCCGACATCGCCACCGAGACGCTGTCGGCGGGTCTGCAGGAGCGCGGCTGGGAGGTCGACGACGTGACGGCCTACCGGACCGTCCGCGCCGCGCCGCCGCCGGCCGAGACCCGCGAGATGATCAAGACCGGTGGTTTCGACGCGGTCTGCTTCACCTCGTCCTCGACGGTGCGCAACCTGGTCGGCATCGCGGGCAAGCCGCACGCCCGCACGCTGGTGGCCTGCATCGGCCCGAACACGGCCGAGACGGCCAAGGAGTTCGGCCTGCGCGTCGACGTCCAGCCCGAGGCCCCCCGGATCGAGGAGCTGGTCGACGCCCTCGCGGCCCACGCCGCCCGCCTCCGCGCCGAGGGCGCTCTGCCGCCCCCGCGCAAGGCCAAGCGAGCCCGCCGCAGCTGAAGCACCACCCGAAGGGCGCCTTCCCACCCGGGAAGGCGCCCTTCGGCGTCTCCGGCCCCAGCTCCGACCCTCGCTCCCGGTCCTCGGGTCAAAAACCGCAGGATTCGACCGGTCAAATACCGCAGTTTTCGTCGGGTCAAATACCGCAGTTTTCGACCCGACGAATACCGCAGGTTTTGTCGCGGGGTTCGCGGTGGGGCGGGGTGGTGCTGAGCAGTGGGTCACGTGGGGTTGAGGCCTGCGGAGGGGGGATGGGTGGGATCGCTACGCTCGTGGGGTCACCCCGCCGAGTCTGCTTGGGGAGCCGCAGTTATGTACCCGACGAGCCGTCCCCGTCGCCTCCGCCGCAATCCGGCGTTGCGTCGTCTGGTGTCCGAGACCTCCGTGGAGCCGCGGCACCTGGTGCTGCCGATGTTCGTCCGCGAGGGCGCCACCGAGCCGTCGCCGATCTCCTCGATGCCGGGGGTCGTCCAGCACACCCGCGATTCGCTGAAGAAGGCCGCGGTCGAGGCGGTCAGCGCGGGTGTCGGCGGCCTGATGCTCTTCGGCGTGCCGGAGAAGCACGACGCGGTCGGATCGGGGGCGGTCGACCCGGACGGGATCCTCAACGTCGCGCTGCGCGACCTGCGCTCCGAGGTCGGCGACAGCACCGTGCTGATGGCGGACCTGTGCCTGGACGAGTTCACCGATCACGGCCACTGCGGCGTGCTGGACGAGGACGGCAACGTCGACAACGACCGCACGCTGCAGATCTACGGCGAGATGGGCGTGGTGCAGGCGCAGTCCGGCGCCCACGTGGTCGCGCCCAGCGGCATGATGGACGGCCAGGTCGGCGTGATCCGCGATTCGCTGGACGCCACCGGCTACGACGACGTGTCGATCATGGCCTACTCCGCGAAGTACGCCTCGGCGTTCTTCGGGCCGTTCCGCGAGGCCGTCGACTCGCAGCTGCAGGGCGACCGCAAGACCTACCAGCAGGACCCGGCCAACGGCCGCGAAGCCCTGCGCGAGGCCGATCTGGACCTGGCCGAGGGCGCCGACATGGTGATGGTCAAGCCCGCGCTGTCCTACTTGGACGTGCTGCGCGACATCGCCGGCGTCGCCGACGTCCCGGTCGCGGCCTACCAGGTGTCCGGCGAGTACGCGATGGTCGAGGCCGCCGTGGCCAACGGGTGGCTGGACCGGCAGCGCACCGTCCTGGAGTCGCTGACGTCGATCCGCCGCGCGGGCGCCGACGTCGTGCTCACCTACTGGGCGACCGAAGCGGCCCAGTGGTTGCAGGACGCGCGGGCATGACCGGGGTGGAGCAGCAGGTGGACGCCTTCGGCCGACCCGTCAAGCCGCCGGAACCGCCGCAGCCGCCCAGGGCGCTGCAGATCGCGCGGTGGCTGTGGGTGGCGTCGGTGCTGGTCGGCGCGGTGCAGGCGTTCGTCGAGCTGCTCGACCGGGAACGGCTGATCGGCGAGCTGCGGCAGCTCCAGCCGGAGATGACCCAGACCGACCTGGACGCCGCCGCCAACAGCGGCATCATGTTCACCTTCATGTTCAAGGCGTTGACGCTGATGGTGTACGTGCTGCTGAGCAGGAGGATGCTGGAGGCCCGCAACTGGGCCCGGGTGACGCTGACGGTGTTCGGCGCGTTCGGCGTGTTCAACGCGGTGGTCACGGTGCTGACGGTGTCGCTGGTCGGTCCCGAGCTGATCGAGCGGCTCACCGGGATGACCGTGAGCGTCACCGACGTGGTGTTCGCGGTGCTGGTGGCGGCCGTGGAGGTTGCCGCGATCGTGTACATGTTCCGGCCGGAGTCCAACCGCTTCATCCGGGAGAACCGGGGTTACCGGCCGCAGCCGCCGCGCACCGTGCTGTGACGGTCCGGTGGACACCCCGCCGGGGCGTTCCTAATCTGGCCTGGTGACGCCGCCCGACGCTGTCGACCCGTACGGAGCAGCCCCGCCGCCCCCGGAAGGTTCCGGGCCACGGCGGCCGCGCACCGTCGACCACTCGTTCTGGGCGGGCGTCGCCTGCCCGATCATCGGGTTCGTGCTGTTCGCGCTGTCGTACTCGATGATCACCGACGCCGAGCTGGAGGCGCTCCTCGGCGAGGCGGGTGCGACCGGCGGGCAGACGCTCACCCTCGACCAGGCCCGCGCGCTGTACCAGGTGACGATGGCGATCGTGGTGGTGTTCTTCCTGGTCCTGGCCGGTCTGTGGATCATGTTCCTGATCTTCATGCGCAACGGCCGCAACTGGGCCCGGGTCGTGATCACGGTCGTCGGAACCCTCTGGTTCCTGCTCACGATCCCCACGGTCCTCGGCGCGGCCGCCGGCGCGGTGCTGCCCGGCCTCGTGGCGGTCCTCCAGCTCGCAGCCCTCGCCGCCACGATCATCTACGCCTACCTCACCCCGTCCAACCCCCACTTCCAACCCAGAAACCCCACCTGACCCCGAACGACGGCCTTCTTCAAGTGGCAAAAAGTGCGATGAGCGCAACGGGGTTCGTGTCGGGTTCGGGGGACTTGACCTGAAGTGGTGGACAGGGGTATCGGGGGTTTCTAGGGTTCTTGCGTGAGTTATCCGCAGAATCCTTGGCAGCAGGGTGGTCACCCGCCGCCGGGGACCCCGTCCGGTGGTTTTCCGCAGCAGGCTCCCGGCGGGTACCAGTCCTACGCGCACAACCCGTTTAGCGCGCCGCCGGTGCCGATGCACGAGATGGCGGTGCCGCGCCGCCCGGCGTCGGTCGAGGCCGCGTTCTGGATCGCGGTGGTGCTGCCGCTGCTGGTGACCGTGCTCAACGTGGTCAGCTACCTGGTGCTGCAGGGCTGGGTGCAGGACTCGATCACCAGCGGGACCGACGAGGAGCTGGCGGCGGAGATGTCGTCGGCGGTCAACGGCGTGATGATGGTCTTCTTCATCGTGCTGACGATCTTCTACCTGATCCTGACCGGGCTGTGGATCGCCTTCGGCTTCAAGCTGCGGGCCGGGCGCAACTGGGCGCGCGTCACCCTCGTGATCTTCGCCGGGTTCTGGGCGATGTCCAGCGTCGGCACCCTCGGCTCCGGTGGCATGGCCGCCGGGATGGCCGACGGCAACGCGCTGCCCGGCTCCTACTACGCGCTGAGCTACGTGCAGGGCGGGCTCGGGGTGCTCGGCACGGTCGCCTTCGTGGTGCTGGTGTTCCTGTCGGCGTCCAACGCCTACTTCGACGCCTCCCGCCCCCGGTACTGACCGATGGCACCACCGAAACCGCTGCGCATCGCGGTCGTGCTGTGGTGGGTCGTCGCGCTGCTGCTGGTGCTGCAGACCGCGCCCGCCTGGTTCGACCCGGCGATCGGCACCCGGGTCCGGGTGATCAACACCGTCGTGGGGGTCGTGCTCGCCGCCGTCTACCTGGGGCTCGGCGCGCTGCTGTTCCGCCGGCGCGGGTGGGCGCGGCCGGTGCTCTCCGCGGTCGCGGCCGCGCACCTGCTGCTGATGGTCGTGTCCAGCCCCGGCTTCGGGATCCCGATGCTGCTGCTTGCGCTCGGCGTCGCCGGAACCGTATTGATGTGGGCGCAGCAGAGCTCCGACTGGCTGACGGGAGAGCGATGAGCGATCCGGTGTTGTACTCCGAACGCGGCAGCAGCTGGTGGCCGGTGCTGTGGGGTCCGGTGTTCGCGGGGCTCGGGCTGGTCGCCGAGCAGGTGACGCTCGGGCCGGAGCACATCGCGATGTGGGTGCTGGTCGGGCTCGGTCTCGCCGTGGCCGCCGCGATCTGGGTCTACGGCAGGCGCCGGCTGCTCGCGGTCACCCTGACCCCGTCCGAACTGGTGCTCGGCCGGGAGACCGTCGAGGTCAAGCGCATCGCGGCGGTCCGCGACGTCGGCGCGCCCGTGGGGGCGCGGGTGCTCGGCGGCAGCTGGACCACTCCGAAGGGGACCGGCGAGATCCCGCTGCGGCTCGACGACGACACCGTCGTGCTGGCCTGGGCGAAGGACTCCGAGGCGCTGGTCGCGGAACTGGTCAAGCTCGTCGAGAAGTCCGAGTTGTAGTCCGGGCAGCACAGGGCCAGGACAGCAAAGTGCCCCGGGCGGCGTGCCGAAGCAGAGGCGAACCCGGGGCCTACGTCCACCACGCTAGCACGAGATCCGCAGCGGCCGGAAGGAAAGCTCCGTGAGCAGCGACGACGTCGAACTGCCCGGGTGGGTGCGGGAACTGCTCTCGGAATCCCGCTTCGACCGCTACCTCAAGCGGACCGGCGGTGAGGTCGACGAGGCAGTCCGCCTCTACGACTGGAACGTGCAGGTCTCGGCGGCCTTCTACGGTCCGCTGCACTGGCTCGAGGTGTCGCTGCGCAACGCCCTGCACCACCGGCTCCGGGAGCGCTTCGGGCGGGCGGACTGGTGGAAGTCCGCGCAGCTGGCCGACAACGCGAAGTTCAAGATCGGCCGGGCAAGGCGCAAGGTCGAGCGCCGCGCCGATTCCACCCCCGACGACGTGGTCGCCGAGCTGACCTTCGGGTTCTGGGTCTCGCTGCTCAGCCGCACCCACGACCGGCAGATCTGGGTTCCCGCGGCGCACCGGGCGTTCCCGCACTACAGCGGCCCGCGCTCCGCGCTGCACCAGGACTTCATGGGCATGCTCGACTTCCGCAACCGGGTCATGCACCACGAGCCGATCTTCTACCTCGACCTGCCCGAGTACCACGAGCGCATCTACCGGCTGCTCGGTCACCTCTCCCACGAGGCGGCCCGACACGCGGAGCGGACCGACCGGATCAGCGCGGTCCTGGACGAGCGCGGGATGTGAGACGCTTTCCGCCGTGACTGCCGAACCGTGGCCCGCCGACGGGCCGAAGCTCGACGGCGATGCCGAACCGGAACGCGCCGGTGGCCGGCTCAACCAGCCGTGGCGGGCGGCGG
Source organism: Saccharopolyspora flava (assembly GCF_900116135.1). GTDB lineage: Bacteria > Actinomycetota > Actinomycetes > Mycobacteriales > Pseudonocardiaceae > Saccharopolyspora > Saccharopolyspora flava. The sequence continues at coordinate 1,364,883 of NZ_FOZX01000001.1, read as the reverse complement.
TGGCCGGGATCGAACTGGTCGTCGCGGTCGCCCTCGGGCTGCTGGCCTGGTGGGCGTGGGGCCGCGGCGTGGTGACCATCTACCTGCCCGGGCCGCACGGCGCCGTCGACGTGGTGACCCGCTCGGTCGGCAGCTGGCTGTCGGGCTCGGTGATCGCCGCGACCCTCGCCGGGCTGCTGCTCATCGACGCCGTGCGCCAGGTCGTCCTCGCCGCCCGGGCCGGGCGCGACTAGGTCGGGGTGCGCCCGGCCACACTCCCGGGAGTGTCAGACTGGGGAACGTGACAGCTTCTGCGAACTCCGCTTCGACCCGGCACGACGATCCGGCTCCGCAGTCGCGGCAGCTGTTCGAGCGTGCGCAGGCGGTGACGCCCGGCGGCGTCAACTCCCCGGTCCGCGCCTTCCAGTCCGTCGGTGGCACGCCGCGGTTCATGGTGCGCGGCGAGGGCGCCTACCTCTGGGACGCCGACGACAACCGCTACGTCGACCTCGTCTCCTCCTGGGGCCCGATGATCAACGGGCACGCCCACCCCGACGTCGTCGCCGCGGTGCGCGACACGGCCGTGCACGGCACGTCCTTCGGCACGCCCGGCGTCGGTGAGATCGACCTGGCGCAGGAGATCATCGACCGGGTCGAGCCGGTCGAGCAGGTCCGGCTGGTCAACTCCGGCACCGAGGCGACGATGAGCGCGGTGCGGCTCGCCCGCGCCTTCACCGGCAAGCAGAAGATCGTCAAGTTCGCCGGCTGCTACCACGGTCACGTGGACGCGCTGCTGGCCGCCGCCGGGTCCGGCGTCGCGACCCTGGGCCTGCCGACCTCGCCGGGCGTGACCGGCGCGCAGGCCGCCGACACCCTCGTGCTGCCCTACAACGACGTCGAGGCCGTGCGGCAGGTCTTCGCCGAGCAGGGCGACGAGATCGCCTGCGTGATCACCGAGGCCGCCGCGGGCAACATGGGCACGGTCGCTCCGCTGCCCGGCTTCAACGCCGCGCTCAAGGAGCTGACCAGCGCGAACGGCTCGCTGCTGATCATGGACGAGGTGATGACCGGCTTCCGCGTCTCCGCAGCGGGCTGGTTCGGCATCGACGGCGTCGCCGGTGACCTCTACACCTTCGGCAAGGTCATGTCCGGTGGCCTGCCCGCCGCCGCGTTCGGCGGTCGCGCCGACGTGATGGAGCGGCTCGCGCCGACGGGCCCCGTCTACCAGGCGGGCACGCTGGCCGGGAACCCGATCGCCGTCGCCTCCGGCCTGGCGAACCTGCGCGCCGCCGACGCCTCGGTGTACGCGGCGCTGGACCGCAACGCCGAGCGGCTGCGCGAGCTGATCGGCTCCGCGCTGAGCGCCGAGGGCGTGGCGCACCAGATCGCCTCGGCGGGCAACATGCTCAGCGTCTTCTTCAGCGAGACGCCGGTGCACGACTACGAGCAGGCGCAGGCCCAGCAGACCTGGCGCTTCCCGCCGTTCTTCCACGAGCTGCTCTCGCGCGGCATCTACCCGCCGCCGAGCGCGTTCGAGACCTGGTTCGTCAACGCGGCGATGGACGACGCCGCGTTCGAGCAGATCGCCGAGGCCCTGCCGCACGCCGCGCGCGCCGCAGCCGCCGCGACCGCGCCGGAGGCGTCCCGATGAGCGAGCCCCAGGGCGAGAAGACCCTCGTGCACTTCCTCCGCCACGGCGAGGTGCACAACCCGGAGGGCATCCTCTACGGCCGCCTCCCCGGCTACCGGCTCTCCGACCGGGGTGAGCAGCAGGCCAAGCTCGTCGCGGAGTTCCTCTCCGGCCACGACATCGCCCGCGTGATCGCCTCGCCGCTGCAGCGCGCGCAGGAGACCGCCCGCCCGCTGGGCGCGATGTTCCAGACCGAGGTCGCCACCGACGACCGGCTCATCGAGGCCGACAACCGCTTCGAGGGCCTGAAGGTCTCCGTCGGCGACGGCGCGCTGCGCTCGCCGCGGCACTGGCCGAAGCTGTGGAACCCGTTCGAGCCGTCGTGGGGCGAGCCCTACCTGGAGATCGCGCACCGGATGCTCGGCGCCGCGCACCGCGCGCGGGCCGCCGCCTACGGCCGCGAAGCCGTGTGCGTGTCGCACCAGCTGCCGATCTGGACGTTGCGCCGCTACGTCGAGGGCAAGCCGATGTGGCACGACCCCCGGCGCAGGCAGTGCTCGCTGGCGTCGCTGACGACGCTGGTGTTCCGCGGCGAAGAACTGGTGCGGGTGGCCTACGTGGAACCCGCCGGTGGCACCGATCCGAGAGTGACGGGCGCATGAGGAAGCTTCTGGTGCGGCTCGGCCTGATCACGGCCGTGCTGGCGATGCTGGGCGGCTGCGCCGCCCAGGAGGACACGAACAAGGCCGGTGGCGAGTTCACCTTCGTCTCGCCCGGCGGGCAGACGCGGATCTTCTACCCGGCCGATCAGCGCGGCAAGATCAGCTCGCTGTCCGGCGACGACCTGCTCATGCCCGGGAAGCAGCTGGGCATCCAGGACTTCCCGAACCAGGTCGTGGTGCTCAACATCTGGGGCTCCTGGTGCGGCCCGTGCCGCTCGGAGGCCGACGACCTGCAGGCCGTGCAGGACAAGCTCGGCCCGCAGGGCGTGCAGGTGCTCGGCATCGACGTCCGGGACAGCCAGAGCGCGGCGGCGGACTTCCATCGCGACCGCGGCCTGACCTACCCGTCGATCTTCGACCCGGCGGGCCGGACGCTGCTGTCGCTGCGCCAGTTCCCGCGCAGCACCGTCCCGGCCACGATCGTGCTGGACCGGCAGCACCGGGTCGCCGCGATCTTCCTGACCGAGATGCTGCAGAGCGAACTGCTCCCCGAGGTCCAGAAGATCGCCTCCGAGCCTGCGTGAGGGACTGCTCCGTTGTCCCGTCTGCTGGCGGCAGATGCGGTTCCGTCCACTGACAAGACTCTGTGGTCACCGTGCTTGGCGGTGCCAGACCTGACACGCCTTCTGGCTCCGGGATCCGAGGCTTATGTATGCCAATACACGACACGTCGGCTGTCCTCCCCAGAAGACGTGTCAGAACCCGCGGCGGTGCAAGCGTCTGAGGTGGGGTAGTGAGAAACCGGCTTCGCCGGTTGCCTGACGTTGTGTGACACCTGTCTCCCGAGGGGCGACGTTGGTCCTGAAATCGGCGGGACCAACGTCCTCCCGGTGCGCGGTTCGTGCCTGGGCGTCGCGTTCACCTGGGCGTTTGTGGGCCGGTTCACCGAGCCCGGTGCGTGAGCGCGAGGTCGCCTTTCCTACCCTCGAGGCGTGAACCCCACCGAGCTCGCCGCGTCCGGACCGCTGCTGTTCGCGGCGGCGATCGCGGCGCTCGCCGGGGCGATCAGCTTCGCCTCGCCCTGCGTGGTGCCGCTGGTCCCCGGCTACCTGGCGTACCTCGCCGGGGTCGTGGGTGCCGACGCGCCGCCGGTCGACGAGGCCGAGGCCGAGCAGGACCGGCGCGGTCGCTGGCGGGTGGCCGGTGCCGCGCTGCTGTTCGTGGCCGGTTTCAGCGTCGTGTTCGCCGCCGGGGCGCTGCTGCTGCTCGGCCTGTCCGACGCGCTGCTGACCAACGAGCTGCTGCTGCAGCGCATCGGCGGTGTCGTCACCGTCGCGATGGGCCTGGTGTTCCTCGGCCTGATCCCCGCCCTGCAGCGGGACGTGCGCGTGCACCGCGTGCCCCGCGCCGGGGTGTGGGGCGCGCCGCTGCTCGGCGCGGTGTTCGGCCTCGGCTGGACGCCGTGCCTGGGACCGACTCTGGTGGGCGTCATCTCGGTCGCCGCGGGCACCGATGTGGACACCGGCACCGCGCTGCGCGGAATCCTGCTGGTGCTGGCCTACTGCATCGGTCTCGGCGTTCCGTTCGTCCTGCTGGCGCTGGGCGCCCGCTGGGCGGTGCGCAGCGCGGGCTGGCTGCGGCGACGTGGACGCGCGATCCAGATCGCGGGTGGAGTGCTGCTGGTGGTGGTGGGCCTGCTGCTCGTCACCGGTCTGTGGGGAGAGCTGATCTCGATGCTTCGTGGTCCGATCGCCGGTTTCGAGACGCCGATCTGATGCGCGATCACCTCCGAACCGCCCTGGCCTTCCTGCGCAACACCTGGCGCGGGCTGACGTCGATGCGCACCGCGCTGGTGCTGCTGTTCCTGCTGGCGCTGGCCGCGCTGCCCGGTGCGCTGATCCCGCAGCGCTCGCTGAACCAGTCCGAAGTGGACAAGTACTTCCAGGACTACCCGGACATCGCGCCGCTGCTGGACAAGATCGGCATGTTCGAGGTGTTCAGCTCCGTCTGGTTCGCCTCGATCTACGTGCTGCTGTTCATCTCGCTGATCGGCTGCCTGCTGCCGCGCTGCTGGGAGTACTACAAGCAGTGGCGCAGCAAGCCGGTCCGCACGCCGCGCAACCTGTCCCGGTTGCCGCACCACGCCGAGAAGACCCTGGACACCTCGGTCGACGAGGCCATCGACGATGCCAAGAAGCGGCTGCGCGGCTGGCGGATGGTCGAGCACACCGAAGCCGACGGGGCCCGCTCGATCAGCGCCGAGCGCGGATTCCTCCGCGAGGTCGGCAACCTGGTGTTCCACTTCGCGCTGGTCGGGCTGCTGATCGGCCTGGCGGGCGGCAAGCTCTACGGCTACGAGGGCCAGGTCATCGTGCTCGCCGACGGCTCCGAGTTCTGCAACTCCGGGACCTACAACTACGACTCGTTCCGCGCGGGCCTGTCGGTCGACGGCACCCAGCTGTCCCCGTTCTGCGTCAAGGTCGACGACTTCAACGTCAAGTACCAGCCCAACGGCCAGGTCGCCGGTTACCACGTCGGCATGCAGTACCAGTCCGGCGACGACCTGGAGAGCAACACCTGGAAGCCCTACGACCTGCAGGTCAACCACCCGCTGCGCACCGCCGGTGACCGGGTCTACCTGACCGGTAACGGCTACGCGCCGCGGTTCACCGTCACCTGGCCCGACGGCCAGCAGCGCACCGGGCTGGTGCAGTGGCAGCCGATGTCGCCGCAGACGATGCTCTCGCAGGGCGCGACCAAGTTCGACCCGCCGGGCATCACCGACGAGGTGCAGCGCAGGCAGAACCAGCTGGCCATCACCGGTCTGTTCGCCCCGACCGCCGCCTTCGACGGCAAGATCCTCAGCTCCGGCTTCCCGGACCTGCTGGACCCGACCGCGGCCATCGACGTGATGCGCGGCGACCTGGGCCTGGACTCCGGGCGCGGGCAGTCGATCTTCGGCGTGGACCAGTCGATGGTGCAGCAGGGCAGGCTCAAGCGGGTCGCGCGCGAGAACGTCCGCGTCGGCCAGGAGATCCGCCTCGACGACGGCACCACCGTCCGCTTCGACGGCGTCGAGCGCTGGGCGAACCTGCAGATCTCGCACGACCCGACCCAGAACTACGTGCTGGCCTTCGCGGTGCTCATCATCGGTGGGCTCGGCACCTCGCTGATCGTCAAGCGCCGTCGCATCTGGGTGCGGGCCGCTCCGCACCCGGAACCCGGCGAAAACGGCTCCGCGCGTACCGTTGTCGAGGTCGGCGGGCTCGCCCGCACCGACCAGGCCGGGTACGGCGAGGAATTCGCCCGGATCGCCGACGACCTGCTCGGCGCGGATGTCGACCACTCGCCCCAGCCACGCGCGGACGCAGGGACCGCGCGCGAAAGGAAGAGCTGATGCCGGTCAACCAGACGCTGTCCAACTACAGCGACATGGCCTACGCCACCTCGGTGGTCATCTACATCGCGTCGATGCTGCTGTACTTCGGCGAGTTCGCCCTGGGCCGGGTCGCGACCGCGGCCCAGGCGCGGGAGGCCGCGCTGGTCGGCGCCGAGAAGTCCTCGGACGCCAAGGACGTCGTCGGCCACGTGCCGTCCGCGCCGAAGCGCCCGCTGGCCGAGCGGCTGGGCGGCATGGCCGTGTCGATGACGGTCCTCGGCGCGCTGGTGCACTTCGGGTCCCTGCTCACCCGCGGTCTGGCGACCGGCCGGGTGCCGTGGGGCAACATGTACGAGTTCGGCTCGGCGATCTGCCTGGCGGCCGTGGTGGCCTGGCTGATCGTGCTGTTCCGGCAGCTGCGCAACTCCCGCCGCGACGCCACCCCGGCCCAGCTGCGCGGGCTCGGCGGGTTCCTGATGCTGCCGGTGACGCTGCTGCTGTTCCTGTCCGGCACCGTGCTCTACGCCGACGCCGCGCCGCTGCAGCCCGCGCTGCAGTCGTACTGGATCATCATCCACGTCGCCGCCGCGATCGTCTCCAGCGGTGCGCTGCTGTTCGCCGGTGTCGCCAGCATCCTCTACCTGCTGCGCAGCCGGTACGAGAACAACCCGCTGAAGATGGCGAAGTTCGGGTCGCGGCTGCCCACCAGCCAGGCGCTGGACCGGATGGCCTACCGCGCCACCGTGATCATCTTCCCGGTGTGGACGTTCGCGATCGTCGCCGGCGCCATCTGGGCCGAGGCCGCGTGGGGCCGCTTCTGGGGCTGGGACCCCAAGGAGACCTGCGCGTTCATCGCCTGGATCGTCTACGCCGCCTACCTGCACGCCCGCGCGACCGCGGGATGGCGCGGGGTGCGCTCGGCGTGGATCAACATCCTCGGCCTGGCCGTGATGATCTTCAACCTGTTCTTCGTGAACCTCGTCGTGACGGGACTGCACTCCTACGCCGGTCTGTGAGCACCCGATCCGGCGTTCGCAGCAGCGCGACGGCGCGTTCGGCTCGCAGTCGTGGCGTGCATCGCGTTTGGTGTCCGGGAGAACCGAGGCGCCTACCCGCCACCTATGGTGACTAGGGGGTACGGGTGGCACTAGGTTTTGCCGAAGTGGGGCCCGCTCGAACATGAGGGGCCCGGCTCGAACGTGGGAGGGACGGCGACGGTGACGGGACAGTACGAAGAGCCCGAGACGCGGCGCGACATCGATGCCACCGCGCCGCAGGCCGACGGCCCGGCCGGCACCGAGGCGGAGACCGGCAAGAACGGCGGCGGTGCCTACACCGAGCCGGAAACCCGGCCGCAGCAGCCGAAGCCGGTTCCGGAGCACCCCGAGCCGTCGTACGTGGACCCGTCGCAGCCGGACGTCTCCGGTCCCTACCCGGTCGCGGAGGCTCCGCAGCCGTACTACTCGAGCGGAGCGCCCGTGTACCCCGACCCGTCCCAGTCCGGGCCGCACGCGCCGGTCCAGCCCCAGCAGGCCCAGCCTCAGCAGCAGGCCCAGCCGCAGCAGCCTCAGCAGCAGTGGCCGGGCCAGTCCGGGCCGTACCCGGTCTCCTCGGGCCCGCACCCGGTCGCCGAAGGCGGCTCCGGGCCGTTCCCGGTGAGCCCCTACGCGCCCGTGTCCGGCGGACCGTCCGGGCCCTTCCCGACCGGCCAGCCCTACCCGCCCCAGCAGCAGGGTCCCCAGCAGGGACCGCAGCCGCCGCAGGGACCGCAGCCGAACGCTGACCTGTCCTCGGCGCAGCTGCTGCGGCAGACCAAGCGACCGCCGCAGTCCGGCTGGCGCAAAGCCCTCTACGTGGCCAGCGGCAAGACCGTGAACCTCGGCGAGGGGCCGACCGACCGCAAGCGCCGCGAGCTCATCGCGCGCGTCAACCAGCCGCTGCAGGGCTGCTACAAGATCGCGATGCTCAGCCTCAAGGGCGGCGTCGGCAAGACCACCGCCACCGCCACGCTCGGCGCCACGTTCGCCTCGCTGCGCGGCGACCGGGTCATCGCGGTCGACGCCAACCCGGACCGCGGCACGCTGAGCCAGAAGATCCCGCTGGAGACCACCGCGACCGTCCGGCACCTGCTGCGCGATGCGCACCGGATCCGCCGCTACAGCGACGTCCGCTCCTACACCTCCCAGGGCCCGAGCAGGCTCGAGATCCTCGCCAGCGAGCAGGACCCGGCCGTCTCCGAGGCCTTCAGCGAGGACGACTACCGGCGCACGGTGACGCTGCTCGAGCACTTCTACAACGTGGTGCTCACCGACTGCGGCACCGGCCTGATGCACTCGGCGATGAAGGGCGTGCTCGACGTCGCCGACTCGCTGGTGATCGTCTCCTCCAGCTCCCTCGACGGCGCCCGCAGCGCCTCCGCGACCCTGGACTGGCTGGACGCGCACGGCTACGGCGATCTCGTCTCGCGCTCCGTCGCCGTGATCAACTCGGTGCGGCCGGCCTCCGGCAAGGTCGACGTCGACAAGCTCGGCGCCCACTTCGCGGCCCGCTGCCGCGCGGTCTCGCGCATCCCGTTCGACCCGCATCTGGAAGAGGGCGCCGAGGTCGAACTCGACCAGCTGGCTGCTCCTACTCGCATGGCTTTGCTGGAGTTGGCTGCGATGGTCGCCGATGACTTCCCGCAGGCTTCTGGGCGGCAGGGGTCTCAGGGGTAGAGCTTCTGCGGTCCCTCTGCGCCTTTTTGGTGCGGGTGGGCTGGGGTTTCGTTTAGTGAAACTACTCTGTGGTCACCCTGCTTGGCGGTGCCAGAAGCGGAACCTGACACGCCTTCTGGCTCCGGGATCCGAGGCTTATGTATGCCAATACACGACGCGTCGGCTGTCCTCCCCAGAAGACGTGTCAGAACCCGCGGCGGTGCCGGTTGCTCAGGTGGGGTACTGAGAAAGCGCCTTCGGCGCTTGCCTGACGTGTGTGGGGTTGGTCAGTCCTCGTCTTGGGGCTTGTTCTTGCGCTGTTGCTCGGCGAGCCTGCGGAGGAATTCCGGGTCGTCGTCGGGCGCGACGGACGCTCTGCGCGGGCGTGCTGGGGTGACCTGGGGGCCGAAGGCCTTCCACATCAGCACAGCGATGGTGAGCGCGCCGATCGCGGCGAGGACGTAGATCATCGAGGGCACCTCCAACCGTTCCGCTTACGAGATTAGCCAATCAGAACGGGTGACGTCTTTGCCGGAGGTGTCCGGTTTTCGAGCGGGCCCCTGGTGACGCCTCGCGGGTATGCGAGGCGTCACCAGGGGCGGCGGTCGTCATCGGCCGGCCGCCCAGCGATCTTCGACTGGTGCAGTGATTCTCGACTGTTGCGACAACGTCCTTCGGCGCTTGCCGCGGTGTGCGGGGCACCCACCACGAGGGGTCTTGGGGAGTGGTCCCGACGGCACCGCAGCGTTGACTTCCGCGCCGCTTCGGAGATGTTCCCCGCTGCCGGACCAGGTCAGGCGGTGCGGTTCACATCGTTGGTCAGCTCGGCCAGCAGGGTGCGGACCTCAGACTCGCGGAAACGACGGTGACCACCGGGGGTCCGGATGGAACCGATCCGGCCGGCGGTCGCCCATCGGGTCACGGTCTTGGGGTCGACCCGGAAGAGCGCCGCGACCTCACCCGGGGTGAGGAGCTGCTCCTGACCGTTCTGGCGAGGCTGCTGAGTCGACGCGGTCACAGGTGACCTCCACTTTTGCGTTAACTGGTATTCGGGCATTCCGGTCGCATCGTGGCACTTGAGGGGCCAGGTACTCGAACGTTTGGGTTTAGGTAAAGGGAAGGTAAGGGACGAAAACGGCGCATCGGGCGATGGCCGTCCCGGGCCCCCTCCGCCGGGCCGGGCCGTTCCGCGAGTGCTCTACCCTGGATGACGTGCGGGAACAGCAGGAGACGACGACCGGCGAGTCCGAGGCGACCACAGCGACCGCTCCCGAAGCGGGCGCCGAGCAGCCGACCGGCGGGACGTCCGAGGTCAAGCCCAACCTTGCCCGCGACATCGCGATCTACACCGTCGCGCGGTTCGGCCTGGTCGCGGTCGTCGCCGCGCTGCTGATGCTGGCCCAGGTGCCGGTGCTGGTCGCGATCGCCGTCTCGGTGGTCGTGGTCATGCCGCTGTCGCTGCTGGTCTTCGGCCGGCTGCGGCGCCGGGTCGCGATCGGCATGGCCGAGCGCACCGAGGACCGCAGGAAGCGCCGCGAGCGGCTGCGCGCCGAGCTGCGCGGCGACGCCCCGGCGGACGCCGAATGACCAGCGACATCGACCGCTCCTGCGAGCGCACCAGGGCGTGGGTCAGCGAAGCCGTCCGGATCATCGAGGCCGACGCCAACCGCAGCGCCGACACCCACCTGCTGCGCTACCCGCTGCCCGCGGAGTGGGGGATCGACCTCTACCTCAAGGATGAGTCAACACATCCGACCGGTTCGCTCAAGCACCGACTGGCCCGATCCCTGTTCCTCTACGCCATTTGCAACGGCTGGGTGACCGAAAACACACCGGTGATCGAGGCCTCGTCGGGCTCGACGGCCGTGTCCGAGGCCTACTTCGCCCGCCTGCTCGGGCTGCCGTTCATCGCCGTAATGCCCCGCTCCACCAGCGCCGAGAAGGTCGCGCTGATCGAGTGGCAGGGCGGTCGCTGCCACTTCGTGGACGAGCCCGGCGCGATCTACACCGAATCGCGACGGCTCGCCGCCGAACTCGGCGGCCACTTCATGGACCAGTTCACCCACGCCGAGCGGGCCACCGACTGGCGCGGCAACAACAACATCGCCGAGTCGATCTTCGACCAGCTGGCGCTCGAACCGCACCCCGAACCCGCCTGGATCGTGGTCGGCGCCGGCACCGGCGGCACCAGCGCCACCATCGGCCGCTACCTGCGCTACCGCAGGCTCGGCACCCGGCTGGCCGTCGTCGACCCGCAGCGCTCGGTGTTCTTCGAGGCCTGGCGCGACAGCGACCCGTCGATGACCAGCGACACCGGCTCGCGCATCGAGGGCATCGGCAGGCCGCGCGTCGAACCGTCCTTCGTCGGGCAGGCCATCGACCGGATGATCAAGGTCCCGGACGCGGCCTCCATCGCCACCATCCGCTGCACCGAGCACGTCCTCGGCCGCCGCGTCGGCGGCTCCACCGGCACCAACCTGTGGGGCGTGTTCGCGCTGATCTCCGAGATGCTCGTGCAAGGCCGCACCGGAAGCATCGTCACGCTGCTCTGCGACGGCGGCGAGCGCTACACCCACACCTACTTCGACGACGACTGGGTCGCCGAGCAGGGCCTGGACCTGGAAGCCCCGCGCAAGGTCCTGGACCGCTTCCACGCCACCGGCGAGTTCCAGGCAGACTAGGGCGCGTCGATCATTCGCGGAGGAGGTCCGGTGATCAAGCGCCTGCTCATCAGTGCCGTCGCCTGCACCGCGCTCGCCGGGTGCAGCGCGGTCGAGCAGGTCGTGCCCGCACCGCCCTCCTCCGAACCCAGCACCTCCGAGGAGACCGCCGAGACCAGCACCACCCCGTCGATCACCCGCGAGGTGCCGCCCGAGCAGCGGCGGAAGCTGGGAACCCTGTCCGCCGCCGACCTGTGCGGGCTCCTGCGGCCGGACGAGATCGCCAAGCTCGCCTTCGACGTCGAGCCCGGCAAACCCCGCGAGGTCGGCGTCGAACCGCAGGTGCGAGGCTGCGCCTTCGACTCCCGCACCGGCGGACGCCAAGTCCTGATCGGCGCGCAGGCCCCCGGCTTCGCCGACCTGGGCACCGACGAGATCGAGCTCGGCCCGGTGCGCGGCACCAAGGTCCTGCGGACCTCCGACTGCACCGTCTACGCCCCGGTCACCGAGGCCACCCTGCAGGTGTCGGTGATCTCCGGAGAGACGGACTCGGACCTATGCCGCACAGCCTCAGACGTAACTCAGTATCTTTTGCCCGGGGTTTTCTAGGGTCTTTTTGCGTGGCGGTGCGGGTAGCGGAACCTGAGCGCTTCCGTGGACTCCGTGCGCCGCTCCTTATGTATGTCCAATACACGGCGTCCCGGCGTACTCGCCACGAAAGCGCTCAGAACCCGCGGCGGTGCCAGTTGCTTGCTTGGGGTACTGAGAAACCGCCTTCGGCGGTTGCCTGACGGTTAGCCGAAGGCCAGGGCTGCGCCGGTGATGGCGCCCCAGGCGAGCATGGCGAAACCCGTGTCGCGGACGGCGGGGATGAGGTAGCGGCCGGTGGCTCCTCGGATGACCGCGCGCAGCGGGATCAGCAGCAGCGGCAGGGCCAGGAAGCCCAGCAGGACCCAGGAGTTGCGCAGCCCGATCAGGACCGTGATCACGAACGGGACCAGCGCCAGCGCCGTGTAGAAGGTGCGGGTGTCGCGGTCGCCGAGCATCACCGCCAGGGTCCGCTTGCCGGTGACCCGGTCGGAGGGGATGTCGCGGAGGTTGTTGGCCACCAGCACCGCGCAGGACAGCGAACCGACGCCCACCGCGGCGCCGATGCCGAAGCCCGAGACGGTCCCGGCCTGCACGAACATCGTGCCCAGCACCGCGACCAGGCCGAAGAAGACGAACACCGCGACCTCGCCCAGGCCCGCGTAGCCGTAGGGCTTGCTGCCGCCGGTGTAGAACCAGGCGCCCGCGATGCACAGCGCGCCGATCGCCAGCATCCACCACTGGCCGCTCAGCGCCACGACGCCGAGCCCGGACACCGCGGCCACCCCGAAGCACGCGAACGCCGCGTTGCGCACCGAGGCGGGCCGCGCCGAGCGCGATCCGACCAGCCGGAACGGGCCCACGCGCGAGTCGTCGGTGCCGCGGATGCCGTCGGAGTAGTCGTTGGCGAAGTTGACCCCGATGATCAGGCTCAAGGCCACCACCAGGGCCAGCAGCGCGATCAGCGGGTCGAACGAGTCCACTCCCGCGGCGGCGCCGGTTCCGGCCAGCACCGGCGCGATCGCATTCGGGAAGGTGCGCAGCCGGGCACCTTCGATCCATTGCGAAACAGTCGCCATGAGCCTCATCTTCGCTCACCGGCGATGCGGCGCGGCTAGCAGGGCGGTTGGGTTCAGGCCGCTGAGGCAAGCACCGGAGGTGCTTTCTCTTTCACCACCTAAGGCGCTTGCACCGCCGCGGGTTCTGAGCGCTTTCGTGGCGAGTACGCCGGGACGCCGTGTATTGGCATACATAAGGAGCGGCGCACGGAGTCCACGGAAGCGCTCAGGTTCCGCTACCCGCACCGCTGAGCAAAGCGACCACGGAACACTATTCAGCAGGTCAGCTGGGCGGCTAGGGCGCGGCGGTCCGGTTTGCCCGGGCCGCGCAGCGGCAGCTCGTCGAGGAGGGCGATGCGCTTCGGTGCGGCGGCGGGGCCCAGGCGCGCCCGGACGGCGGCCCGGAGGGCCTCGACGTCGGGTCCTGCGTCCGGGTCGGGCACGATCGCGGCCACCACGGCCTGGCCCCACTCGGCGTCGTCCACGCCGAGCACGCAGGCCTCCCGGACGCCGGGCTGCTCGGTGAGGACCCGCTCGACCGGCAGCGGGGCGACCTTCTCGCCACCGGTGATGATCACGTCGTCGGCGCGGCCCAGGACCTCCAGCCTGCCGCCGTCGAAGCGGCCGAGGTCGCCGGTGCGGAACCAGCCCCCGGCGAACGCCTCGGCCTCGGGCTGGTTGCGGTAGCCCCGGGCCAGCATCGGCCCGGCCAGCCGGATCGGGCCGAGATCGCCCTCGACGTCGACCTTCGCCACGTCCAGCGGGACGCCGTCGTAGACGCAGCCGCCCGCCGTCTCGCTCATGCCGTAGGTGGTGGTCGCCCGCACCCCGCGCTCCCGGGCCTCGGCGAGCAGCGCCGGAGGCGTGGCGGCGCCGCCGAGCAGCACCGCGTCGAACTCGCGCAGCGCGGTCAGGCCCGCGCCGCCGTCGGTGATCAGCCGGGACAGCTGCGTCGGCACCAGGGCCGTGTAGTGCGGGCCGTCCGCGGCCAGCACCGGCCGCGCGGCCTCGGCGAAGGCGTCCGGGCGGAAGCCGCCCGAGGTGTCGACCGCGTGCGGCCGGGTGCCCGCGAGCAGGGACCTGACCAGCACCTGGACACCCGCGACGTGGTGGGCCGGCATGGCCAGCAGCCAGTGACCGGTCCCGCCGAGCCTGCGGTGGGTGGCTTCGGCGGAGGCGCGCAGCGCGCTCGCCGGCAGCAGCACCCCCTTGGGGACGCCGGTGGATCCGGAGGTGGCGATGACCAGCGCCGTCGGGTCGTCCTCGGCGTCCTCGCCCGGGTTGAGCGGGCCGCCCAGGGCGGTGACCAGGCGCTGCGCTTCCTCGGGGGCGTCGGCGGCGACCGGCAGCAGGGCGGGGCCGTCGCCGTCCAGCGCGCGGCGGAGGGCGGGCAGCACCTCAAACGCTCCGGTTCCCGGTGGCACGTCGAGCGGCTGCAGGTCCCGGGCGTTCGGCATGAGCTCCATTCTCGGCGCGGTGCCCCGCGGCGGGGTGGTCGGGCCGCCGAGAGGTTCGCCACTAGCTCACCTGTTCGAGCGATCAAGTGTTCGAAAGGATCGGCCGATGTTGTGGAGGTGAGCGGAAGGAGAAGGCGATGTTCCTGGTGTTCGTGCTGGTCATCCCCGTCTTCAGCGGGACTCCTGCTGGAGGGGCGGGGGACGTGAACGAGGAGCGGGCCCGCCCGGCCGGGCCCGAGCGGGAGACGCCGGACGAGCAGGACCCTCGGGGTCTGCTGCTGTCCGGCGTGCTGCCCGACGAGGAGTGGGAGGTCTCAGAAGTACCAGGGGAAGGCGGACCAGTCGGGGTCCCGCTTCTGCAAGAACGCGTCCCTGCCCTCGACGGCCTCGTCGGTCATGTAGGCGAGCCGGGTGGTCTCACCGGCGAAGAGCTGCTGACCGACCAGCCCGTCGTCGATGGCGTTGAACGCGTACTTGAGCATGCGCTGCGCCGTCGGGGACTTGCCGTTGATCTCCCGGGACCACTGCAGAGCGGTGGCCTCCAGCTCGGCGTGCGGGACGACCTCGTTGACCATGCCCATCTCGTGGGCCTGCTGGGCGGTGTAGGGGCGCCCGAGGAAGAAGATCTCGCGGGCGAACTTCTGCCCCACCTGGCGGGCCAGGTAGGCCGAGCCGAAACCGCCGTCGAAGCTGCCGACGTCGGCGTCGGTCTGCTTGAACATGGCGTGCTCGGCGCTGGCCAGGGTGAGGTCGCACACCACGTGCAGGCTGTGCCCGCCACCGGCGGCCCACCCCGGCACCACGGCGATGACCACCTTGGGCATGAACCGGATCAGCCGCTGCACCTCCAGGATGTGCAGCCGCCCCGCGCGGGCGGGGTCCACGGTCTCGGCGGTCTCGCCCCCGGCGTACTGGTAGCCGGAGCGGCCGCGAATGCGCTGGTCACCGCCGGAGCAGAAGGCCCAGCCGCCGTCCTTGGAGGACGGGCCGTTGCCGGTGATGAGCACGCAGCCGACGTCGCTCGTCATCCGCGCGTGGTCCAGGGCGCGGTAGAGCTCGTCGACGGTGTGCGGCCGGAAGGCGTTGCGGACTTCGGGGCGATCGAAGGCGATGCGCACCGTGCCCTTGCCGGGGCCGTCCTCGACGCAGCGGTGATAGGTGATGTCGGTGAAGTCGAAGCCCTCGACCGGCTCCCACAACTTCGGATCAAACAGCTCAGACACAACGGGATTCTGCACACCTGGGACAATAGGGGTAGCAAGTGCTCGGCGCGGGGTCCTCCCCGCGGTCCCCCGGCGCTTGCGTGGACGCCGGAGAAGGTCACCGCGGGCCCTTCTCCGTTGTCCGCCAGGCGATTTCAGAGGTGATCGGTTGAACCCGTCCACAGCCCAGGCCGAGGTCATCGTCGATGAACTGGTCCGGAACGGGGTGCGCCACGCGGTGCTCGCCCCGGGATCCCGCAACGCACCTCTCGCCTACGCTCTGCATCGGGCCGCGCACGCAGCGCGCTTGCGGCTGCACGTCCGGATCGACGAGCGCAGCGCGGGTTTCCTGGCGCTCGGTTTGGCGGCGCGCACGCGCCGGCCGGTCCCGGTGTTCTGCACCTCCGGCACGGCCGCGAGCAACCTGCACCCGGCGGTCAGCGAGGCCTACCACTCGGGTGTTCCGCTGCTGGTGATCACCGCCGACCGGCCGCCGGAGCTGCGCGCGGCGGGCGCCAACCAGACCATCGACCAGCACCGGCTGTACGGCAGCGAGGTGCGGTTGTTCGACGAGCTCGGCGTGGCCGAGTCGCGGGCGGGGCAGAACGCCTACTGGCGCAGCCAGGTCTGCCGCGCCTGGGGCGCGGCCGCCGGTGGCCTGCGCGGGGGCCCGGTGCACCTCAACGTGCCGTTCCGCGAGCCGCTGGTGCCCGACGGCGACACCGAGTGGTTCGAGTCGCTGGAGGGTCGTCCCGGCGGGGAGCGGTGGACCGAGGTCGCCGATCGCGGTGCGGGGCCGAGCTCGTTGTCCCGGCTGCGGCCGGGTCGCGGGCTGGTGCTGGTCGGCGACTGGGGAGCCGAGGCCGCCAGCGCGTGGGGCGAGCGCTACGGCTGGCCCGTGCTGTCGGAGGTCGGTGGCGTCGGCGTGTCCGGCACGGCCGCGATCAGCACGGGCATGTGGCTGCTCAACCTGCCCGAGTTCGTCCGCGAACACCGCCCGGAGCAGGTGCTCTGCGTGGGGCGCCCGACGGTGTTCCGCCAGGTGCAGCGACTGCTGGCCGACACCGAGGTGGAGGTGCTGCTGGCGCACGGCGGGATCGACCGGGGCGGGGGCGACTGGCCCGCGCCGGCGCACAACGTGCGCGAGGTCGCGGAGACCTTCGGCGCCGGACCCGACCTGAGCGGGCCCGGGACGGTGGACCCGCAGTGGCTGACCGCCTGGCAGCAGGCCGACCAGAAGGTCTCGGCCGCGCTGCACGCCGCCCTCGACCTGGAGCGGTGGCCGAACGGTCCCGCGGTGGCGCGCGAGGTCGTCGACTCGCTGCCGGAGAACGCGCTGCTGGTGCTCGGGTCGTCGAACCCGAGCCGCGACGTCGCGCTCGCCGCGCGGCAGCGGCCGGACGTGCTGGTGCACCGCAACCGCGGTGCGGCCGGCATCGACGGCACCGTGTCGACCGCGCTCGGCGCGGCCGCCGGGCACGGCGGCCCGGCCTACGCGCTGCTGGGCGACCTGACGTTCCTGCACGACAGCAACGGCCTCGTGCTCGGCCCGTACGAGCAGCGGCCGGATCTGACCATCGTGGTGTTCAACGACGACGGGGGAGGCATCTTCAGCCTGCTGGAGCAGGGCGGGCCGGAGCACGCCGACTCCTTCGACCGCGTCTTCGGCACGCCGCACGGCACCGACCTGGGCCGGTTGTGCGCGGCGCACGGCGTCGAGCACGTCCAGGTCCCGGGGCACGCCGAGCTGCGCGAAGCGCTGCGGCCGAAGCCGGGCCTGCGCGTGGTCGAGGTGCGCGCCGACCGCGACGAGCTGCGCGCGGTGCACCAGCGGCTGCACGCGGCGGTGCGGTCCGCGCTGCTCGGGTAAAACCCGCCTGCGCGGAGCGGGACGTCTGCGCGGGCCGGTCCGCACGTCGTGGGTGAAAGCCGTTGCAGGGAGGAACGATTCGTGCGCGGTGAACGCGAAACGCGTTCGGTGCTGCGCCGTGCGATCGGACCGTGATCGGGCACTGCGACCGGACGCTGTGGCCGGACGCGAGTCGCGTGACCCGCTCGGGCGATGGCGAAGGTCGTCCTCCATTGGTGTGCATTCGCGTTTTTCCGTGTGGTGATGGGAAAAACTCGGCTCGAAAAGCCCGCCGGGTGTGAACGCGGTTGCCTACTCTGCTGATCGGACCAGAAGTTCGAGGAGGTGGCAGGGTGATTCGAGGCAGCGAGGTGGCCCGGCGGGGCCGCACGACCCGGCGCGGCGGGGCGCTGAAGCGGCAGAGCCTGCGCGCGGTGATCGCGGCCTGCTGCGCGAGCGCGGTGTTCGCCGCGCCGGCGCTGGCGGGAGCCGCGGGACCGGGCGCTCCGGGAGCGGGAGACCCCTACTTCCCGGGCTACGGCAACGGCGGCTACGACGTGTCGCACTACGACCTGCAGCTGCGCTACCAACCGGCCGACGACCACCTGCAGGGCACCGCGACGATCGTCGCCACCGCCACGCAGGACCTGACGGCCTTCAACCTGGACTTCGCGCTCACCGCCAAGTCCGTGCTGGTCAACGGCGCTCCGGCGCAGTTCTCCCAGAACGGCCTGGAGATGACCGTGACCCCGCCGGACACGCTGCCGGAGGGCGAGATGGCGACGTTCGTCGTGGAGTACGAGGGAACTCCCTCCACGGCCGACGTCAACGGCTTCAACCCGTGGGTGCGCACCGCCGACGGGGCGCTGGCGATCGGCCAGCCGGAGATCTCCTCCTGGTGGTTCCCCGGCAACGATCACCCGCGCGACAAGGCGACCTACGACGTGGCCATCACCGTGCCCGACGGCACCGAGGCCATCTCCAACGGCGTGAACACCCGCCGCAGCAGCCTCGCCGGCTGGACCACCTGGAACTGGCGCAACACCGAACCGACCGCCACCTACCTGGCGTTCATGGCCATCGGCCAGTACGAGATCGTCGGCAAGACAGGCGCTTTCGGCCAGCCGTTCATCACCGCCTACTCCGACGAGCTCGGCCCGCTGGCCGGCCCGGCGAAGGCGAGCATCGAGCGGACCCCGGAGGTCCTGGACTTCCTGAGCGGGTTGTTCGGCGAGTACCCGGTGTCCGCGCAGGGCGGTGTCGTCCCGTCCGAGGGCCTGAACTTCGCGCTGGAGAACCAGACCCGGCCGACCTACAGCCACCTGTTCTTCCAGGACGCGGCGAACGTGTCGGTGGTCGTGCACGAGAACGCCCACCAGTGGTTCGGCGACTCGGTGGCGGTCGACACCTGGCGCGACATCTGGCTCAACGAGGGATTCGCGTCCTACGCGGAGTGGCTGTGGTCGGAGGCGCACGGCACCGGCACCACCCAGGAGCTGTTCGACCACTACTACAACGCGCACCCGGCCGACGACCCGTTCTGGCAGGTCCTGCCCGGTGACCCGGGCGCGGAGAACGTGTTCCACGAGGCCGTCTACGACCGGGGAGCGATGGCGCTGCACGCGCTGCGCAACGTCGTCGGCGACGAGGTGATGACGGACATCACCCGCACCTGGGCCGCCGAGCACCGGGACTCGACGGGCACCATCGAGCAGTTCATCGCGCTGGCGGAGCAGAAGTCGGGCAAGCAGCTCGACGACGTGTTCAACGCCTGGCTGTTCACCCCCGGCAAGCCCGCGGTGAACCCGGCCACCGGCGTCGCCGCCAGCGCCGCCCGCGAGAACGTGCCCGCGCCGCCGGCCGTGGCCGAGATCGACCGCGCGCACGCGCACCTGCACGAGCACTGACCGGCTAGAGAACCCCTTCCAGCGCCTCGCGCACCGGGAGGAGCTTGGCCTCGGCCTCGGCCACTTCGAGGTCGGGATCGGAGTCGGGGACGATCCCGCCCCCGGCGAACAACCGGACACGACCACCACGAGCCCCGCCGGAGCCCGCTCCGGCGGGGCTCTCCGCGCCGGAGCCCGGCCGTTCGACCTGACCGCAGCGCAGGGCGATGCCGAGCTCGCCGTTGCCCGCGCCGTCGATCCAGCCGACCGGGCCCGCGTAGCGGCCGCGATCCATGCCCTCCAGCTCCGCGATCACCGGGACCGCGGCGGCCGTGGGCGTGCCGCCGACCGCCGCGGTCGGGTGCACCGCCTCGATCATCGTGAGCAGGCCCGCCCCGTCGGTGTTCGGCCTGCCGGGATCCGACCCGGTGGGGGTGTCGGCGAGCTTGCCCTCCACGTCGGTCGCCAGGTGCAGCACGTTGCGCAGCCGCAGCACCGACGGCGCCGAGGGCACCGACAGCTCGCTGCAGAACGGGCGCAGCGACTCGGCCAGCGACTCGGCGGCGTAGGAGTGCTCGCTGCGGTTCTTCTCCGAGCTCAGCAGCTCGGCGGCGATCTCGTCGTCGGTGCGTCCCGGGTGCGGCCAGGCGGTGCCGGCCAGCACTCGCGAGCGGACCTCGTAGCCGCGCCGCTCCAGCAGCAGCTCCGGGGTGGCGCCGACCAGCCCGTCCACCGCGAAGGTCCAGCAGGTGTCGTAGCGCGCGGCCAGGTTGTGCAGCAGGAACCGCTCGTCGAGCGGTTCGGAGGTGTTGGCGAGCAGATCGTGGGCGAGCACGATCTTGCGCAGCTCGTCTCCGGAGGACCGCATCCGGCGCACCGCCTCGGCCACCGCCTGCCGGTAGCCCGTGGCCGACAGCCACCCGTCGCTGTAGGACACCGTGCCCGGCTGGTGCACCGGCTCCGGGTCGCCGGTGGTGGGCTCGGCGGCACCCGGCTCGCCGACGGTGGTGATCCAGCGGACGCCGTCGCGCTCGCCGATGATCACCTCGGGCAGCACCAGCACCGAGTCGCCCGGCACGTCGGCGAAGGCCAGGCTCGCGAAGGCCACCGGACCGCAGCCCGGCAAGCCCACCGCGTCGTCGACGTCGATGTGCCCGCACAGCCGCCGCCACCAGGAGTCGGCGTCGGCGAACCGTCCGGCGCCGGAGGTGTCCAGACGGGCCGCGCAGCCCCAGCCGACGAGGCCTTCGCCCGCGCGGACCCAGCTCAGCGACTCGCCGCCGGGCAGCAGGTCCAGCAGCGGCCGGTCGTGCCGGGGGTCGGCCGGGTCGAGCCTGCGGGTGCGCGCCATCAGCCGCCGGGATGTAGTCGCCACGCTTGGAGCGTATTCGGCGTGGCCGTTCGAGTGGGCTGAGCCGCCGCGTGGCACTCGACACGAGTCCCCCGGGGCCGATCCCCCTACAATCGGTCACCGTGGCAGGCGACGCGGTGACCCAGGACGCGGCCGACCCGGTGACCGGATCCGACACGGACGGTGACCAGGCGGCGCCGAAGTCCTCGCCCGGGCGAGTTCGCCGCCGGGTGGCGCGCGGCGTGCTCATCGCCGGTGTGTTGCTCACGGTCATGGGCTTGTCGATCATCGGAGCCTGCTTCATCAACGACCGCACGATCGTGGAGTCCCGGGGCCAGGCGGTCGCCGAGGTCGTGGACACCTCGCTCACCCGGACCGTGGTGCGGTTCAACACCGCCGACGGCCGCGTCTACATCCCGCCGAACGGCGTCCTCTACCCGACCGACCTCCAGGTGGGGCAGCTCGTGCGCGTCGAGTACGACTCCCGCAACCCCGACCTGGTGCGCGTCGCCGGGCGCACCGCGCTGATCTCGCTGCTGCCCGTCCTCAGCTCGCTGGCCGTGCTGTGGGCGGTGCTGCTGCCGACGTATTGGCTGCTCAGGAGATCGCACCGGGACTGAAGGCCCTTCCCGGCGGCACGCGCCCGGTGCCAGACTGGGTGTCCGCCGAAGGGGGTCGGTGCCGACGAGTCGACGAGCCGGCCCCGCGTCTGCGAGGTCGTTGCCATGAACACCCACAGAGCGCTCTCCGAAGAACGAGCCGAGGACCAGCGCTGGGTGCTCGGAGCCCCGGTCCTGGCCACCGTCGACCGCTCGGTCCCCGCCGAGGTGGACCCGGCCGACCTGGCCCTGTACTGCACGATGCTGGGCGACGACGCCCTCCTGCTCGCCCACCGGCTCTCCGAGTGGGGGCTGCGCGCGGGTCTGGAGGAGTCGGCCGCGCTCGGCGAGATCGCTCACGAGCTGCTGGGGCATGCGCGGGTCCTGCTCGGCCGCGCCGCCGAGGTCAGCGGCCGGCCGGACGCCGACCGGCTCGCCTACCTGCGCGAACCCGCCGAGTTCCGCAACGTGCGGCTGGCCGAGATCGACTGCGGCCCCGGCCCGGGCGGGGACTTCCCGACGACCGTGGCCCGGCTGCTGCTGTTCACCACCTGGCGCCAGGCGGTGTTCGAGGAGCTCGCGAGCAGCTCGGACGCGGTCCTGGCGACGCTGGCCGCGCGCTCGCTGGCCGAGCTCGCCCGGCATCGCGACCACGCCGCCCAGTGGGCCATCAAGCTCGGCGACGCCGACGGCGAGATGACCGCAGGGCTGCAGCGGGTGTGGCCGCTGGCCGCCGAGCTGTTCGTCCCGCACCCCGTCGAGGTGCGGCTGGCGGAGGCGGGCTGCGGCGTCGACCCCTCCCGCGTGCGCGCCCGCGTCGGTCAGTCCCTCGACGAGGTGCTCTCCATCGCCCGCCTGCCCGCGGTGGCCCACTTCGGGGCGCTCGAGGAGTCCGGGGAGTTCGCCCGGCCCGGTGGCCGCGACGGCGCCCACACCGGCGCCCTGGAGTTCCTGCTCGCCGACCTGCAGCACCTGGCCAGGGCGGGGCTGGCGAGCGGGCGCCTGGCCCAGCAGCCCTCCGGACGGGCGGGAAGTGTCGGAAACGCAATCGAAGATGAGTAGTTCCCCGCAAGCCGATGAGCACCGGCCCGGAGCACAGTGATCGAGGGGGTATCGGAACGCCGGAAGCACTGGCCTGGGGGCCTTCCGCGTTCCCCGTCGGGGTCTAGTGGAAGGGCGCAACTGGGATGGACGAGATCTGGTTGCAAGTGCTCGTGGCGTTGATCGCGGGAGGTGCCGGGGCGGGCGTCGTGCTCGCCCTGCGCCGCCGATCGCCGGGCGGAGACGTCCCGGAGGAACCGGCCGGACCGGCCGAGGTCGTCCCGTCGGACGTGCGGCCCCGGCCCGAGCCGGACGGCTGGGAGCCGCACGTGCAGCACTGCGAGCAGGCGGTGCTGCGGGCGGGCCGGGCCGTGGAGGCCGTGTCCTCGCTGCGGGCCCGCAACCTGCTGCAGACCGTCGTCCGCCGGATGGACGCCGAACTGCCCAGCCTCCGCGTGTTCGCCGAGCTCGGCCGGGGCCTGGGAGGCACGCCGCGCGACGTCGAGATAGCCCGCCGGGTGCGGGCCGAGCTCACCGCCGCCGAGCACCGCTTCGCCGAGACCACCGCCGAGGTGCTCGACCTCGTCGAGGACCCCGACCCCCAGCGCGCGCAGCAGCTGCGAGACCGGTTCCCGCTGGTCAAGCCGCTCTCCACGGTGCTGCCGGAGCCGGTCAGCCAGTCGTGACCTCGGCGGCCTGCAGCCACCACCGGTGCACCTCGGCGGCCGCGCCGGGGGCGGCGACGAGCAGGCCGTCGCGGGGCAGCGGGTCCGGTTCGCCGCGCCGGTTCAGGACGGCGGCGCCCGCCTCGGTGGCCAGCGCGAGCGCCCCGGCCACGTCCCACTCCTGGTAGTCGTCGAGCACCGCCGCCACCGCGTGGCCGAGCACGACCTGCGTGATGGCCAGCGCCGGCGACCCCAGCAAGCGCACGCCGACCTGCGCGGACGCGGCGTTGGTGATGAACCGGTCCATGCCCGGCCACGGCCCGTTGCGGGTCAGCTCGGTGCACACGATGCCGCCGCGGATCTCGCCGCCTTCCGGCAGCCGCACCGGCGTGCCGTTCGCCCGCATCCCCCGGCCGCGCGCCGCCGCGTAGATCTGGGTGCGGTACGGGTCGGCGACCACGCCCACCACCGGGCCGTGCGCGTCGAGCATCGCGAGGCTGTAGGCGCACCAGGGGAGTCCGGCGACGTAGTTGGCGGTGCCGTCGACCGGGTCGACCGACCAGCGGAACCGCGCCCCGCCCTGCTGCGGCGGGCCGCTGGGCTCCTCCCCGAACTCCTCGCCGAACACCGGGGTGCCCGGGAACTCGTCGGCCAGGATGCGGCGGGTGTGCCGCTCCAGCGTGCGGCCCGTGTCGGTGACCCAGTCGAACGGCGATTCGGTCGGTTCCGGCCGCGCCCCTCGCCCCGCCGTCGCGATGATCACGTCGGCGGCGTCGTTGGCGAGCCGTCCGGCGACCTCGAAAGCCCGTGACACCAGGGCAGGTTCGATCTGTGCGGGAGGAGTTGGCAGGGCCGTCATGCGTCCCCAGCCTCCGCGCGGCGGGTGACCGGCCAGCAACGCCGAGGTGACCGGCCGTGGAGCCGCAGGCCACGATTGCGGACCGGTGCCCGAGTTGGGGCGCTCTTCGACCGGCGTTGGCGGGCGCGTCACATGCGCGTCGGCTGTTCGCCCGAACCGGCCGCGACCGTGTTCCGCGTGCGCATCGCGATCGTGACCGAGAGCTTCCTGCCGCAGATCAACGGAGTGACGAACTCGGTGTTGCGGGTGCTGGAGCACTTGCGTCGCCGAGGGGACCAGGCCCTGGTCATCGCCCCGGGCCCGGGGCCCGACGAGTACGCGGGCTTCCCCGTCATCAGGCTGCCCGCGATGGACCTGCCGATCGTGTCCTCGCTGCCGATCGGGCTGCCCAGCCGCCGCGTGCTGCGCGGGCTGCAGGACTTCCGGCCCGACGTGGTGCACCTGGCCTCGCCGTTCGTCGTCGGCGCGCGCGGGCTCAACGCCGCCCGCAGGCTCGGCGTCCCGACGGTCGCCGTCTACCAGACCGACGTGGCGGGGTTCGCCGAGTCCTACGGGCTCGGGCTGACCGCGAAGGCCGCGTGGAAGTGGATCCGCCGCCTGCACTGCCACGCCGACCGGACCCTGGCCCCGTCGACGTGGGCCGTGGAAACCCTGCGCGAGCACGGGATTCCGCGCGTGCACCGGTGGGGGCGCGGCGTCGACACCGAGCGCTTCACGCCCCGCAAGCGCGACCAGCGGCTGCGCTCGGAACTGGCGCCCAACGGCGAGCTGCTGGTCGGCTACGTGGGCCGGTTGGCGCCGGAGAAGCGCATCGAGCGGCTCGCCGAGATCGACGGCGACCCCGGTGTCCGGGTGGTCGTGGTCGGCGACGGGCCGGAGCGCGAACGGCTGCGCGGGGAGCTGCCGAACGCGGCGTTCCTCGGCCAGCGCACCGGCGACGAGCTCGCGGGCATCTACGCCAGCCTCGACGTTTTCGTGCACACCGGACCGCACGAGACGTTCTGCCAGGCGGTGCAGGAGGCGATGGCCTCCGGGGTCCCGGTCGTCGCGCCCGACGCGGGCGGCCCCCGCGACCTGGTCGACGTCGGCCGCACCGGCTACCTGCTGCCCGCGCACGACGACGCCGGGCACGCGAAGGCGCTCCGCGAGGCCCTCGACGACCTGCGCGATCCCGCGCTGCGCGAGCGGTTCGGCGGCCACGCCCGCACCGCCGTCGCCGGGCGCACCTGGCCCGCGCTGTGCCGCCAGCTGGTGGACCACTACACCGCCGTCTGCGGCTGGGCCGAGTCGGCAGCTGCCTGAACACACCGCACCGCGGGCCACGTACGCTGCCGGTGTGTCTCGGGCAGGCTTGGACAAGAACCCACGCGAAGTCGCGGCGATGTTCGACGGTGTCGCGCGCCGGTACGACCTGACCAACACGGTGCTGTCCTTCGGGCAGGACCGGCGTTGGCGGAAGGTGACCCGGCAGCTGCTCGCGCCCCAGCAGGACGAGAAGGTCCTCGACCTCGCCGCGGGCAGCGGGGTGTCGACGGTCGAGTTCGCCCGTTCCGGCGCCTACTGCGTCGCGGCCGACTTCTCGCTGGGCATGCTCTCGGTCGGCAAGGGACGCGGGGTGCCGCTGGTGGCGGCCGACGCGCTGCACCTGCCGTTCGCCGACGACGCCTTCGACGCGGCGACGATCTCGTTCGGCCTGCGCAACCTCGCCGACACCGTCGCCGGACTGCGCGAGATGCGCCGGGTCGTCCGGCCCGGCGGACGCCTGGTGGTCTGCGAGTTCTCCACCCCCACCTGGCAGCCGTTCCGCGGCGTCTACATGAACTACCTGATGCGCGCGCTGCCGCCGATCGCCCGCGCGGTCTCGTCCAACCCGGACGCCTACGTCTACCTGGCCGAATCCATCCGCTCCTGGCCGGACCAGCGCGCCCTCGGCGAGCTCATCGCCGAAGCCGGCTGGACCGACACCACCTGGAAGAACCTCACCAGCGGCGTCGTCGCGATCCACCACGCCCGCAACCCGGCTTGAGAACTGTTGTGGACACCTTGCTTGGCGGTGCGGGTGGCGGAACCTGAGCGCTTCCGTGGACTCCGTGCGCCGCTCCTGATGTATGCCAATACACGGCGTCCCGGCGTACTCGCCACGAAAGCGCTCAGAACCCGCGGCGGTGCAGGTTGCTCGGGTGGTGGAAGAGAATGCGGCTTCGCCGCATGAACGGCTCTACAGCCAGGACGTCTCCGGGGCGGGAGTCCTCGCTCGGGTCAGGGCTTCGGTGAAGGCCCTGGTCGCCGGGGGTTGCGGGTGGTTCGGGGCGCGGATCACCGCGATGCGGCGGTGGGTCTCCGGCTCCGTCAGCGGGACGTGGGCCAGGCCCGCGAAGGCGACCAGCGGCAGGACCGTGCCCGGCATGACCGCCGTGCCCAGACCCGCCGCGACCAGTCCCGCGACCGCCGCGATGTTGCCGGATTCCAGCACCACGCGGGGCTGAGCCTCGGCGGCGGTGAAGGCGCGATCGGCGTGCTGGCGGATGCTGGAGTCCGGGCCGAACGCGATGTGCGGTTCGGTCGCCAGCTCCGACCAGGTCAGCGACTCGCGGCCGCGGAACCGGTGCTCCCGCGGGAAGACCGCGCACATCCGGTCGGTCGCGATCGGGTGCACCGCCAGATCGGGCAGCGGCTCGGCGACGACCGTGACGCCGAGATCGACGGTGCCCGCGCGCACCTTGGCCAGGACCTCGTCCGACATCCCGTCCTCGATCGACAGCTCCACGTCCGGGTGCTCGGCGCGGTAGGCCGAGACGGCCGGCGGCAGCAGGATCGCCGCCATCGACGGCAGCGCCGCCACCCGCACCCGGCCCCGCGACCCGGCGAGGAAGCCCTGGAAGTGGTTGATCCCGGCGTCGAACGACTCCACCACCCGCCGCGCGACCAGGCAGAACTCCGCGCCTTCCGGGGTGGTGACCAGCTGCCGGGTGGTGCGCCGGAACAGCGTGGTGCCGAGCCTGCGCTCCACGTCGCGCACCGCGCGGCTGATCGAGGACTGCGCCAGGTGCAGCCGCTCGGCGGCCGGGGTGAACCCGCCGGTGTCGTGCACCGCCAGGACCAGCCGGAGCTGCTGCACCGTCAAATCCATGCTCATGGCCCCTCCATGCTCACACCGCATGAATCTATCCGTTTTTCTTGCTTGACCGGCATGAGCGGCGTGGATCACAGTCTTTCCGTCCGGCCCAACGGCGGTGTTCGGAGGTCACCCATGCTCGCTGCGAGCGGATTCCTGACGATCGGCGTGTTCCTCGCCCTGGTGCTCTCGCGCCGGGTGTCGGTGCTGTTCGCGCTCACCCTGGTGCCGATCGCGGCGGCGCTGCTGAGCGGTCACGGCGCTCAGCTCGGCGGGCTCGTGGCCGACGGGCTGGTCACGGTCGCCCCGGTCGCCATCATGATCACCTTCGCGGTGCTCTACTTCAGCCTGATGATCGACGCGGGGCTGTTCGACCCCGCCGTCACCCGCATCCTGGGCTGGGCCAAGGGCGACCCGCTCAAGATCACCGTCGGGACCGCGCTGCTCACGCTGCTGGTCGCGCTCGACGGCGACGGGGCCTCCACCTTCCTGATCACCGTGTCCGCGCTGCTGCCGATCTACCAGCGGCTCGGCATGAGACGGATCGTGCTGGCCGGTGTGGTCTGCCTCGGCGCGGGCGTGATGAACATGGTGCCCTGGGGCGGGCCGACCGCCCGGGCGATGGCCGCGCTCAAGCTCGACTCCGCGCAGCTGTTCCTGCCCGTGCTGCCCGCGATGATCGCCGGGATCTGCTGGGTGCTGGTCGCCGCCTACCTGATCGGCCGCTCCGAGCGGAAGCGCCTCGGCGTGATCGCCCTCGAGGACGTCGAGCGGGTGCGGCTCACCGGCGCCGACCGGGCGCGGTTCTGGTTCAACGCCCTGCTCACCCTGGTCCTGGTCGGCTGCCTGCTGTTCCAGCTCGCCGACCTCGAAGTGCTGTTCCTGGTGGCCTTCCTGGTCGCGTTGCTGGTCAACCGGCCGACCTGGCAGGGCCAGCAGGAGCTGTTCGGCAAGCACGCCTACAACGTGGTGCTGGTCGTCGTGGTGATCTTCGCGGCGGGCGTGTTCACCGGCATCCTCACCGGCACCGGCATGATCAAGGCGATGGCCGAAGGCCTGGTCGCGGTCATCCCGGACGCCGGTGGCGCGCTGCTGCCGGTGATCACCGCGATCGCCGGGATGCCGCTGAGCCTGGTGTTCACCCCGGACGCCTTCTACTACGGCGTGGTCCCGGTGCTGGCCGAGACGACCTCGGCGCTCGGCGGCGACCCGGCCGCGATCGGGCGGGCGGCGATCCTCGGGCAGATGACCACCGGCTTCCCGCTGAGCCCGCTGACCGCCTCGACGTTCATCCTGCTGGGCATGTCGGAGGTCGACCTCGGTGATCACCAGCGGTTCATCTTCCGCTGGGCCTTCAGCACCACCCTGGTGATGACGCTGGTCGCGCTGGTCACGGGGGTGCTCTAGATGGGAGGGAGCCGGATGCGGATCGGCAGCGGAGCGGGGTTCGCCGGGGACCGGATCGAGCCGGCCGTCGAGCTCGCCCGGGCCGGGGTGGACGACCTGGTGCTGGAGTGCCTGGCCGAACGCACCATCGCCCTCGGGCAGCAGCGCAGGCTGGGCGATCCGGACCTGGGCCACGACCCGCTGCTGCGGGCGCGCTTCGAGCGGCTGCTGCCGGTGGCGCTGGCGAACGGAGCACGGGTGATCACCAACATGGGCGCCGCCCATCCGCTGCGGGCCGGGGAGGTCACCCGCGAGGTCATGGCCGCCGCCGGGCTCACCGGCCGGATCTCCGTGCTGACCGGCGACGACGTGCTGGACCGGATCGACCCGGGCGCGCCCGCGCTGGAGGACGGGCGGCCGCTGGCCGAGCACGGCGAGCTCGTCTCGGCCAACGCCTACCTGGGCGCCGAGGCGCTGCTGCCCGCGCTGGACGCCGACGTGGTGATCACCGGCCGGGTCGCCGACCCGTCGCTGTTCGTCGCGCCGATCGCCCAGCGGCTGGGCTGGGACCTCGACGACGTGCCGCGCGCGGCCGCCGCGACGCTGATCGGGCACGTCCTGGAGTGCGCCGGGCAGGTCACCGGCGGCTACTTCGCCGACCCGGGCGTCAAGGACGTGCCGCGCCTGGCCGAGCTCGGCTTCCCGTTCGCCGAGGTCGACGCGGACGGCAGCGCGATCATCGGCAAACCCGAGGGCAGCGGCGGGATGGTCACCGTCGGCACCGTGCGGGAGCAGCTGCTCTACGAGGTCACCGACCCGACCGGCTACCGCACGCCCGACGTGGAGCTGGACTTCCGCGAGGTCCGGGCCGATCAGGTGGGGCCCGACCGGGTCCGCATCAGCGGAGCCCGGGGGCGCCCGCGACCCGATGAGCTGAAGGTCAGCGTCGGCTACCGCGCAGGTCACCGGGCCGAGTGCGGGATCAGCTACGCCGGTCCGGGTGCCGCCGACCGGGCCCGGTTGGCGGCCGACGTCGTCACCGAGCGGTTGGCCGGAACCGGGCTGCGGGTCCGCGCCGACGTCCTCGGGGCGATGGGCGATCCGGACGGGGAGTGCCGGCTGCGGGTGGCGGCGATGGCCGGGGACCGATCGGCGGCGCAGATCGTCTGCCACGAGGTCGAATCGCTCTACACCAACGGCCCCGCCGGAGGCGGCGGCGTCCGCACCGACGTCCGCGAGGTGATCGGCATCGTCTCCGCCCTGATCCCCCGATCGGCGGTGACCCCGCAGGTCACGACCCTGGAGGTGTCCGATGCGACTGCATGAGATCGCCCACTGCCGCGCCGGCGACAAGGGCGACACCTCGATCCTCTCGGTGTTCCCCCTCGACGACGCCGACTACGAGCGGCTCCGCCGCGAACTCACCCCCGAACGCGTCAGGGCGCACCTGTCCGCCCAGGTCAGAGGCGAGATCACCCGGTACGAGCTGCCGCTCCTCAAGGCCCTGCAGTTCACCTGCCACCGAGCCCTCGACGGCGGGGTCACCACCTCGCTGTCGCTCGACACCCACGGCAAGACCCTCTCCTCCCGCCTCCTCGCCCTGGAGCTCTGAGCGCTCCGGTTCGCCGTGGGGACAGTTTTAGCCAGAATCGCCCGGGTGCGGCGTCCCTTTTGTCCGGTCAATTATGGCTAAAACCGTCACCTGGCGACTCCCTCGCGGGCCCGTGTGGTTCATCCGGAGGGCGGGCTTCCTCACTCGGGTGGCCTAGGCGAAAGGCTCGATCGCGCTGGTGCAGCGGCCTAGACTCGGAATTAGTGAACTCGTTCACAAGCGGGTTCGCACCGAGCACTGCACTAGTTCGAGGAGTGTCATGACCAGCGCCACCAGCCGCCGCGGACCGGACGACGACGCCGACGTGATCGTCGTCGGGGCCGGACCGGCCGGCTCGACGGCTGCGACCTACCTGGCCCGGGCGGGGCTCGACGTCCTGCTGCTGGAGAAGAGCGTCTTCCCGCGGGAGAAGGTCTGCGGCGACGGGATCACGCCGAGGGGTGTCAAGCAGCTCATCGACCTGGGGATCGACACCCGGGAAGAAGCCGGCTGGCTGCACAACAAGGGCCTGCGCGTCGTCGGCGGCGGGGTCAGCCTGGACCTCGACTGGCCGAGCCTGTCCGACTTCCCGCCCTACGGCGTGGTGCGCCCGCGCAACGACTTCGACGACCTGCTGGCCCGCAACGCCCAGCTCGCGGGCGCCCGGCTGTTCCAGCAGACCAGCGTCACCGGCGCCATCACCGACGACCGCACCGGCCGGGTCGTCGGCGTCGAGGCCAAGACCGGACCGGAGCGCAAGCCGGTCGGCTACCGGGCTCCGCTGGTGCTGGCCTGCGACGGCGTGTCGGCGCGGCTCGCGCTGTCGGTCGGCATCCAGAAGCGCGACGACCGCCCGATGGGCGTGGCCGTGCGCCGGTACTACACGAGCCCGCGGCACAAGGACGAGTACCTGGAGTCGCACCTGGAGCTGTGGGACCGGTCCAACCCGGACGAACCGCGCCTGCTGCCGGGCTACGGCTGGCTGTTCGGCATGGGCGACGGCACCGTCAACGCGGGACTGGGCATCCTGTCGACCTCGTCGGCCTACGGCAAGACCGATTACCGCCAGTTGATGCGCGCCTGGCTGGACGGAACGCCCGAGGAGTGGGGATTCCGGGAGGACAACGCCACCGGCAAGATCGGCGGCGCCGCGCTGCCGATGGGCTTCAACCGCACCCCGCACTACCGCGACGGGCTGCTGCTGGTCGGTGACGCGGGCGGCATGGTCAACCCGTTCAACGGCGAGGGCATCGCCTACGCCATGCAGTCGGCGCGGCTGGCGGCCGAGTGCGCGGTGCATGCGATGGCGCGTCCGACCGCGTTCTCCCGGGAGCAGGCGCTGCGCCGGTACCCGACGGCGGTGCAGCAGGAGCTCGGCGGCTACTTCCGGCTCGGCAATATCTTCAGCAAGTTGATTGGCAATCCCACGGTGATGCGGATGGCCACCAAGCACGGCCTGCCGCGGCAGACGCTGATGCGTTTCGTGTTGAAGCTGCTGGCAAATCTCTACGACGAGAAGGGCGGGGACGCCATGGATCGTGTGATCAGCGCCACTACTCGCGTCACCCCTAGCGCGTGACCCTGAGTGTCTGGTCAGATGTCCCGGTAAGCGTGAGACACGTCATAAAGTTAGGTTCGCCTCACTACGGAGCCGATTCGGCCGACCGCATAGAGTGCGCACCGAGCGCCTGAGACGTGACCTGCGTCTCGGCGGGGACTGACGAAGTGTGTTCCGGGCCACACAGCCGGAACCGGTTGGAGGGCAGCAAAGGTGCTCGACCCGTACATCCCGTTGGTGCTGTTGTTCGCGCTGGCGCTGGGATTCGCCGTGTTCTCGGTCGCCATCGCACCGCTCGTCGGTCCCCGCCGCTACAACAAGGCGAAGCTCGACGCCTACGAGTGCGGGATCGAGCCCTCGCCGCAGCCCGTCATCGGCGGCGGCCGGATGCCCGTCGCCTACTACCTGACCGCGATGTTGTTCATCCTCTTCGACATCGAGATGGTCTTCCTCTACCCGTTCGCGGTCTCCGCCGACTCCCTGGGGCTGTTCGGAGTCATCGAGATCGTGCTGTTCATCGCGACCGTCGGCTTCGCCTACATCTACGTGTGGCGGAGAGGCGGACTGGACTGGAACTAGCCGGAGCGCACCGCCCGGCCACCCGCCGGGCACCTGGGATTCGCCAGATTCAAGGGACTAGCCGCAAGGACGCGGGAAGGAGTGCCGGCGATGGGGCTCGAAGAGCAGCTGCCCAACGGCATCCTGTTGGCCAACGTGGAGAAGCTCGTCAACTGGACCCGGAAGACGTCGATGTGGCCGGCGACGTTCGGGCTGGCCTGCTGTGCCATCGAGATGATGACCGTCGGCGGTTCCCGCTACGACATCTCGCGGTTCGGCATGGAGCGCTTCTCCGCCACCCCGAGGCAGGCCGATCTGATGATCGTGGCCGGTCGGGTGACCAACAAGATGGCTCCGGTGTTGCGCCAGATCTACGACCAGATGCCCGAGCCGCGCTGGGTGCTGGCGATGGGCGTGTGCGCCTCCAGCGGCGGCATGTTCAACAACTACGCGGTCGTGCAGGGCGTCGACCACGTGGTGCCGGTGGACATGTACCTGCCCGGATGCCCGCCGCGCCCCGAGATGTTGCTCGACGCGATCCTCAAGCTGCACGCCAAGATCATGGACGAGCCGATCAACGCCAAGCGCGCGCAGGAGAAGCTCGAGCGCGGCGATCGCACGCCGATGATCCCCTCCTCCGTCCGGTACGCGCCGAAGAACGCGTCCCAGCGCAAGCGCGCCGAGCGGCAGCAGGCCGCGCAGCGGCGCGAGATGGGCGGCTCCGAGGAGCTCGGCGCCTTCGAGAGCACCCCCGAGCGGCCGGAGCTCTCCCAGCGCCAGGAAACCAAGGCGGGTAGGTGAATCCAGTGGCAGACGAGACCACCCCGGCGCCCGGCGAACCCGGTTCGAGCGCCGAGCGCGCGACCGACCTCGCGCCCACCGGCGCGGAACCGGCCAGGGCGGGCGCGCCGATCTCGGGCCGCGAGCGCCAGGGCATGTTCGGCGTGCGCGGCAGCGGCGACACCTCGGGCTACGGCGGGCTGCACCTGCCGGCCTACGTGCCGCCCGCGACCGAGCGGCCCTACGGCGGCTGGTTCGACGAGGTCGTCGACGCGCTCTTCGACGCGTTGCGCGCCAAGGGAATTCCGGACGACACCGTGCAGCAGGTGACCGTGGACCGCGGTGAGATCACCTTCTACCTGCGCCGCGAGCACCTCGTCGAGGTGTGCCGGATCTTCCGCGACGACCCGGCGCTGCGCTTCGAGCTGTGCAGCTCGGTGTCCGGTGTGGACTACGGGCCGGACGCGCCGCAGCGGCTGCACTCGGTCTACCACCTGACGTCGATGACCTACCGGCGCCGCGTCCGGCTCGAAGTCGCCGTCGACGTCGAGGACCCGCACGTGCCGTCCGTGGTGCCGGTCTACCCGACGGCGGACTTCCAGGAGCGCGAGGCCTGGGACATGTTCGGCCTGATCTACGACGGGCACCCGGCGCTCACCCGGATCCTGATGCCCGACGACTGGGACGGGCACCCGCAGCGCAAGGACTACCCGCTCGGCGGCATCCCGGTGGAGTACAAGGGCGCGGAGATCCCGCCACCGGACCAGCGCAGGGCTTACTCGTGATCGCGGAGAGGTGTGGGCGATGACCACGGAATCACTCACGGGCGCGTACCCGGCCGAGTCGAGGGACACCACCGAGGGCCGCATCTTCACCGTCACCGGCGGCGACTGGGACGAGTTCCTGGACGAAACCGGCGGCGAGGAGCGGGTCGTCATCAACCTCGGCCCGCAGCACCCGTCCACGCACGGGGTTCTGCGGCTGGTGCTGGAGCTGGAGGGCGAGACGGTCACCAAGGCCCGCTCGGTCATCGGCTACCTGCACACCGGCATCGAGAAGAACTGCGAGTACCGGACGTGGACCCAGGGTGTCACGTTCGTGACCCGCATGGACTACCTGGCGCCGCTGTTCACCGAGACCTCCTACTGCCTGGCCGTGGAGAAGCTGCTGGGCATCGAGGCGCCGAAGCGGGCCCAGACGTTCCGCGTGATGCTGATGGAGCTCAACCGGATCTCCTCGCACCTGGTCTTCCTGGCCACCGGCGCGATGGAGCTGGGCGCGACGACCGGCATGACCTACGGGTTCCGGGAGCGCGAGGAGGTCCTGCACCTGCTGGAGTTCCTGACCGGTCTGCGGATGAACCACGCGTTCGTCCGGCCCGGCGGCGTCGCCCAGGACCTGCCGGAGGGCTGGCAGGACAAGGTGCGCGAGTTCATCAAGGTCATGGACTCCCGGCTGCCGGACTACGACAAGCTGTTCACCGGCCAGCCGATCTGGAAGCAGCGCCTCAAGGACGTCGGCTACCTGCCGCTGGACGGCGCGCTGCAGCTGGGCGTGACCGGGCCGCTGCTGCGGGCCGCGGGCCTGCCGTGGGACCTGCGCAAGGTCGAACCCTATTGCGGGTACGAGGAATTCGACTTCGAGGTGCCCACCAGCAACGACGGCGACTGCTACGCGCGCTACCTGCTGCGGGTGCAGGAGATGCACCAGTCGCTGAAGATCATCCGGCAGTGCGTGGACAAGATGGAGTCCGGGCCGCACATGGTGGAGGACGCCAAGATCGCCTGGCCGTCGAAGCTGAGCATCGGCGCCGACGGCATGGGCAACTCCCTGGAGCACGTCCGCAAGATCATGGGCCAGTCCATGGAGTCGCTGATCCACCACTTCAAGCTGGTGACCGAGGGCTTCGACGTGCCGCCCGGCCAGGCCTACGCGCCCGTGGAGTCGCCGCGCGGCGAGCTCGGCGCGCACCTGGTCTCCGACGGCGGCACCCGGCCGATGCGGGTGCACGTGCGCGAACCCAGTTTCGTGAACCTGCAGGCGATGCCCGCGATGTGCGAAGGCGGACTGGTGGCCGACGTGATCGCGGCGGTCGCCTCCATCGACCCGGTGATGGGCGGGGTGGATCGATGACCGAGCAGTTCGAGTTCACCACCACCGAGGAGCAGACCGACGCGGTCGACACCTCGGTGTTCGGCGAGGACACCCGGGCCGAGGCGAAGCAGATCATCGCCCGGTACCCGGAATCCCGGTCGGCGCTGCTGCCGATGCTGCACCTCGTGCAGTCGGTGCAGGGGCACGTCAGCCCGGCGGGCATGAAGTTCTGCGCCGAGGAGCTGGCGCTGTCGGTGGCCGAGGTCAGCGCCGTGGCGACCTTCTACACCATGTACAAGCGCACGCCGTGCGGCCAGCACCTGGTCAGCGTGTGCACC
The DNA here is from genome assembly GCF_900116135.1 of Saccharopolyspora flava. Taxonomy (GTDB): domain Bacteria; phylum Actinomycetota; class Actinomycetes; order Mycobacteriales; family Pseudonocardiaceae; genus Saccharopolyspora; species Saccharopolyspora flava. The sequence goes on along the minus strand of NZ_FOZX01000001.1, from coordinate 1,329,905 downwards.
AACACGATGTGCGCGGCGCTGGGCGGCGACGCGATCTACAAGACCCTCGGCGAGCACCTGGGCGTCGGGCACGAGGACACCGCGGGCGAACCCGGCACCGAGGGCTCGATCACCCTCGAGCACGCCGAGTGCCTCGCGGCCTGCGACCTCGCCCCCGTGCTGCAGGTCAACTACGAGTACTACGACAACCAGACGCCCGAGCAGGCGCTGGAACTGGTCAAGGCCCTGCAGCGCGGTGAGAAGCCGAAACCCACGCGCGGCCCGGAGCTCTCGGACTTCCGGGGCGCCGAGCGCCAGCTCGCCGGGTTCTTCGACGACCTCGACGAGACCGTGACCGGCTCCTCGCAGGCGATCGAGACCAACCGCGGCGCGGCGCTCGCCCAGGAGCGCGGCTGGATCGCGCCGAGCATGCCCGATGACGCGGAACTCCCGCCGGTGCCGGAGAAGAAGTGAGGGTGGCCATGACCGAACCGACTCCCAGCCCGGTGACCCCGGTGCTGACCAAGCGGTGGCTGTCGCCGGACGCCTGGCGGCTGGAGACCTACGAGCGGCTGGAGGGCTACACCGCGCTGCGCAAGGCGCTGGGCGCGCACCCGGACCAGCTGATCGAGCTGGTCAAGGCCGCGGGCCTGCGCGGTCGCGGCGGCGCCGGTTTCCCGGCGGGCGTGAAGTGGGGCTTCATGCCGAAGGACCCGGTCAAGCCGCACTACCTGGTGATCAACGCCGACGAGGGCGAACCGGGCACCTGCAAGGACATCCCGCTGATGATGGCCGACCCGCACGCGCTCATCGAGGGCTGCATCATCGCCAGCTACGCGATGCGGGCCAACCACTGCATGATCTACGTGCGCGGCGAGGCGCTGCACCCGATGCGGCGGCTGCACCACGCGGTCCGCGAGGCCTACGCGGCCGGTTACCTCGGCAAGAACATCCTCGATTCCGGGTTCGACCTGGACATCGTCGTGCACGCCGGGGCGGGCGCCTACATCTGCGGCGAGGAGACGGCGCTGCTGGACTCGCTGGAGGGCAAGCGCGGCCAGCCGCGGCTCAAGCCCCCGTTCCCCGCCGCGGCCGGGCTCTACGCCTGCCCGACGACGGTGAACAACGTGGAGACCATCGCCTCGGTGCCGTTCATCGTCAACGGCGGCTCCGACTGGTTCCGCACGATGGGCAGCGAGAAGTCGCCCGGACCGAAGATCTACTCGATCTCCGGTCACGTCGAGCGGCCCGGCCAGTACGAGGCGCCGATGGGCACCACCCTGCGGCAGCTGCTGGAGCTCGCGGGCGGCATGAAGGACGGCGTCCCGCTGAAGTTCTGGACCCCCGGCGGGTCGTCCACCCCGCTGTTCACCGCCGAGCACCTCGACGTCCCGCTGGACTTCGAGGGCGCGGCCGAAGCCGGATCGATGCTGGGCACCACCGCCGTGCAGGTGTTCAACGAGACGGTGTCGGTGCCGTGGGCGGTGATGAAGTGGACCCAGTTCTACGAGCACGAGTCCTGCGGCAAGTGCACCCCCTGCCGGGAGGGCACCTACTGGATGGCGCAGGTGCTGGAGCGGATGGTCGACGGGCACGGCACCGAGGAGGACATCGACACCCTCCTCGACGTCTGCGACAACATCTTCGGCCGCTCCTTCTGCGCGCTCGGTGACGGCGCGGTCAGCCCGATCACCAGCGGCATCAAGTACTTCCGCGAGGAGTTCCTCGCGCTGTGCGACTCCAACAAGAAGCAGACGGCTCCGGACCTCGTGGGAGCGGCCCGATGACCCTGGCACCCGAATCCGAAGCGCGCCCGGTCCCCGAAGGGCACGTCCGGCTCACCATCGACGGGATCGAGGTCGACGCCCCCAAGGGCGAGCTGCTGATCCGGACCGCGGAGCGGATGGGCATCACCATCCCGCGGTTCTGCGACCACCCGCTGCTGGACCCGGCGGGCGCCTGCAGGCAGTGCCTGGTCGAGGTCGAGATGAACGGCCGGCCGATGCCGAAACCGCAGGCCTCCTGCACCATGACCGTCGCCGACGGGATGGTCGTCAAGACGCAGAACTCCTCGCCCGTCGCGGACAAGGCGCAGCAGGGCGTGATGGAGCTGCTGCTGATCAACCACCCGCTGGACTGCCCGATCTGCGACAAGGGCGGCGAGTGCCCGCTGCAGAACCAGGCGCTCAAGCACGGTCGCGCCGAGTCGCGGTTCCGCGACACCAAGCGGACCTTCGCCAAGCCGGTCCCGATCTCCTCGCAGGTGCTGTTGGACCGCGAGCGCTGCGTGCTGTGCCAGCGCTGCACCCGCTTCTCCAAGCAGATCGCCGGTGACCCGTTCATCGAGCTGCTGGAACGCGGTGCGCTGCAGCAGATCGGCATCGGCGAGCAGCAGCCGTTCCAGTCCTACTTCTCCGGCAACACCATCCAGATCTGCCCGGTCGGCGCGCTCACCAGCGCCGCCTACCGGTTCCGGTCGCGGCCGTTCGACCTGGTCTCCACGCCGGGGCAGTGCGAGCACTGCGCCTCGGGCTGCGCGACCCGGACCGACTGGCGGCGCGGCAAGGTGATGCGCCGGCTCGCCGGGGACGACCCGGAGGTCAACGAGGAGTGGATCTGCGACAAGGGCCGCTTCGCGTTCCGCTACGCCAACGCCGCCGACCGCATCACCCGGCCGCAGATCCGGGTGAACGGGGAGCTGCGCGAGGCCTCCTGGACCGAGGCGCTGCAGGCGGCCGCGCAGGGCCTGACCGCCGCGCGTGACGCGCGCGGGGTCGGGGTGCTGCCCGGCGGCCGGTTGACCGTCGAGGACGCCTACGCCTACTCGAAGTTCGCACGGGTCGCCCTGCGAACCAACGACATCGACCACCGGGCCCGCCCGCACTCCGCCGAGGAGCTGCGGTTCCTGGAGTCCACCGTGGTCGGCGTGACGCCCGAAACCGGTGTCACCTACCGGGATCTGGAGTCCGCCCCGGCCGTGCTGTGCGTGGCGTTCGAGCCGGAGGAGGAGTCGCCGATCGTCTTCCTCCGGCTGCGCAAGGCCGCCCGGCAGGGCACCACGCAGGTCTTCCACGTCGCCCCGCGCACCTCGCCGGGCGTGGAGAAGACCACGGTGATCACCCACGCGGGAGGACCGGTGCGCACCGGTTCGCTCGTCGAGTGCGTGCCCGGTGGCGAGGCCGCCGCGCTGCGGGAACTGCCGTCCGATGTGGACGAGGCGATCCGGCAGCAGGGCGCGGTGCTCGTCGTCGGCGAGCGCGCCGCCGAGGTTCCCGGACTGCTCTCCGAGGTGCTGCGCACGGCCCAGCGCACCGGGGCCCAGGTCGCCTGGATCCCGCGGCGCGCCGGTGAGCGCGGCGCCATCGAGGCCGGTGCGCTGCCGACGCTGCTGCCCGGCGCGCGGCCCGTCGTCGACGACCACGCCCGCTCCGACGTCGAGCGGACCTGGGGCATGGCGCCCGGCTCGCTGCCGGCCTCGGCGGGACGCGACCTCACCGAGATCCTCACCGCCGCGGCCTCCGGCGAGCTGTCCGGGCTGGTGCTCGGCGGCGTCGACCCGGACGACCTGCCCGACCCCGAGCTGGCCCGGAAGGCCCTGGAGACCGCCGATTTCGTGGTCAGCCTGGAACTCCGGCCGAGCGCGGTGACCGAGCGGGCCGACGTGGTGCTGCCGATCGCGCCCAGCGCGGAGAAGCACGGCAGTTACCTCAACTGGGAGGGTCGCCGCCGCGAGTTCGCCACCACCATCGACGGCACCGGCGCGCTGCCGGACTGCCGGGTGCTCGACACCCTCGCGGTGGAGATGGACGCGGACCTGTTCACCCAGAGCCCGGCCGCCGCGGCCGCCGAGCTCGACCGGCTCGGCACGCACACCGGTGCTCGCACGCCGTTCCCGGACGAGACCGCCGCGCACGCGCCGCGACCCGGACCCGGGCAGGCCGTGCTGGGCACCTGGCGGCAGCTGCTGGACAACGGGTCGTTGCAGGCCGACGAGCCGAACCTCGCCGGCACCGCCCGCAACCGGGTCGCGATCGTCTCGCCCGAGACCGCCAGGCGCGTCGAGATCAGTTCCGGACAGCGCCTGGAGATCCGCACCGAGCGCGGCAGGATCGTGCTGCCGGTCGAGATCGCCGAGATGCCCGACGACGTCGTGTGGGTGCCGACCGACTCCGGCAAGGCGCGGGTGCACCAGGCCCTCGGCGCCGGGCACGGGTCGCTCGTCGACCTCGCGCCGGTGTGCGGGGACCAGGGCGGAAACGGGCACTCCCCGAACGGCGCCACCAGCGTGAACGGCAACTCCGCCCACCACCGCGGGGGGAACGCATGACCGAGACGGCCGAACTGCTCGCCGACGACCCGATCTGGCTGATCCTGATCAAGGTCGTGGCCATCTTCGTGTTCCTGGTGCTCATGACGCTGCTGACGATCTGGGCGGAACGCCGGGTCATCGGCCGCATGCAGCACCGGCCCGGACCGAACCGGGCGGGTCCCTTCGGCATGCTCCAGTCGCTGGCCGACGGCCTGAAGCTGGCGTTCAAGGAGGACATCCGGCCGGTCATGGCCGACAAGTGGGTGTACTTCCTGGCCCCGGCGATCTCCGCGACGCCCGCGCTGGTGTCGTTCTCGGTGATGCCGATCGGCCCCGAGGTCACCATCTTCGGCGAGCGCACCGCGCTGCAGCTGGTGGACCTGCCGGTCGGCCTGCTGGTCGTGCTGGCCTGCGCCTCCGTCGGCGTGTACGGCATCGTGCTCGCCGGGTGGGCGTCCGGATCGCCGTACCCGCTGCTGGGGTCGCTGCGGTCGGCCGCGCAGGTGATCTCCTACGAGATCGCGATGGGCCTGTCGTTCGTCGCGGTGATCATGTACGCCGGGACGCTGTCGACCTCCGGCATCGTCGCCGCGCAGGAGAACGGCTGGTTCTTCGCGCTGCTGCCGGTGAGCTTCCTGGTCTACGTGGTGTCGATGGTCGGCGAGACCAACCGCGCCCCGTTCGACCTCCCCGAGGCCGAGTCCGAGCTGGTCGGCGGTTTCCACACCGAGTACTCGTCGCTGAAGTTCGCGCTGTTCTTCCTCGCCGAGTACATCAACATGGTCACCGTCTCGGCGCTGGCGACGACCCTGTTCCTCGGCGGCTGGCACGCGCCGTGGCCGCTGTCGCTGATCGGCGACGGGGTCCTCAACACCGGCTGGTGGCCGGTGCTGTGGTTCCTCGGCAAGACGATCGCGTTCCTGTTCTTCTTCGTGTGGCTGCGCGGCACCCTGCCCCGACTGCGCTACGACCAGTTCATGGACCTCGGCTGGAAGCTGCTGGTCCCGGTCAGCCTGGTGTGGATCGTGGCGGTGACGGTGATCCGCGCGCTGCGCAACTCCGACACCGTCAGCACCCAGCAGTTCATGATCGGCGGCGCGGTCGTGGTGGTGATCCTGGTCGCGGCCACGTTCCTCATCCCGGACCGCAAGCCGGCCGAGGACCCCGACGAGGTGCCGATGGCGGGCAGCGGGTTCCCCGTGCCGCCGCTCGACCTGGAAGTCCCCAAGACCCCGCCGCGACGCACCCCGGTGCGCAGCGGCACCGGTTCCGGCGAACTCGCGGGTCCGGAAGGCGAGGAGGCGCCCCATGGGAATGTTTGATCCGATCAAGGGATTCGGCGTCACCTTCTCGACGATGTTCAAGAAGGTCGTCACCGAGGAGTACCCCGAGGTCAAGAAGGTCGCCGCACCCCGGTTCCACGGCCGCCACCAGCTCAACCGGCACCCGGACGGGCTGGAGAAGTGCGTGGGCTGCGAGCTGTGCGCGTGGGCGTGCCCGGCCGACGCGATCTTCGTGGAGGGCGGGAACAACACCGACGAGGCGCGGTTCTCGCCCGGCGAGCGGTACGGCAAGGACTACCAGATCAACTACCTGCGCTGCATCGGCTGCGGGTTGTGCATCGAGGCGTGCCCGACGCGGGCGCTGACGATGACCAACGAGTACGAGACCGCCGACGACAACCGCCAGGACCTGATCTACACCAAGGCCGACATGCTGGCGCCGCTGCTGCCCGGCATGGAGCAGCCGCCGCACGCGATGCGCCTCGGCGACGACGAGCAGGACTACTACGTCAACGGCCCCGAACTCGCCAAGCAGCGCGGTGTTCCGACCGGGGCCACGGTCGAGTCCGGTCCGGAGGTGGACGCGCGATGAGCACCGGAATCGTGCTGGCGCAGGCCGGCGACGTGGTCGGCACCGGGGAGACGGTGCTGTTCTGGATCCTCGGCCCGCTGTCGCTGCTGGGCGCGCTCGGCATGGTCTTCGCCCGCAACGCGGTGCACTCGGCGCTGTGGCTGGTGCTGACGATGCTGAGCCTCGGCGTGCTCTACATGGGTCAGAGCGCGTCGTTCCTGGGCTTCACCCAGATCATCGTCTACACCGGCGCGATCATGATGCTGTTCCTGTTCGTGCTGATGATGGTCGGCCGCGACTCGTCGGACTCGGTGGTGGAAGTCCTGCGCGGACAACGCCTCTGGGCCGGTCTCGGCGGGATCGGCCTGGCGGCGCTGCTGGTCACGGGCCTCGCTCGGTCGCTGACCTCGGTGCAGGCGGCCCCGCCGCTGGACGCCTGGCAGCCGTCCGGCGGCGGTGCGGGCGGCCTCGGCCGGTTGATCTTCACCGACTACCTGTTCCCGTTCGAGCTGACCTCCGCGCTGCTGATCACCGCGGCCGTCGGCGCGATGGTGCTGGCCTACGGCGGCAAGGGCCGCGGCCCGCGCCTGAGCCAGCGGGAGCGCGCCAACCAGCGGTTCCGCGGCGAGCGCCCGTCGCCGCTGCCCGGTCCCGGCGTGTACGCCACGGCCAACTCGGTCGCGGTGCCCGCGTTGCTGCCGGACGGCTCGGTGGCGCCGGAGTCGCTGTCGGAGCTGCTGGAGAACCTGCCCGCGGAGAAGCTCGACGAGGAGCGCCGCGCGATCGCCGGCGACGAACCCGAGCCCGGCGCCCACGCGCTGACCGGCGGCGAACCCGAGGTGCCAGAGCAGACCGGCACCGGTGAGCCCGGCAAGCCCGGTGAGACCGGCAAGTCAGGGGAATCCGGCGGGCCGGACATCCCGGTACCCCACTCCTCCCAGGAGAACGGCTCCCAGGAGAACGGGCACGCGCGCTCGGGGCACGCCACCGAGGAGGTTCACCAGTGACCCCCACCTACTACCTGCTGCTGTCCGCGCTGCTGTTCTCGATCGGCGCGGTCGGAGTCCTGGTGCGGCGCAACGCCATCGTGGTGTTCATGTGCGTCGAGCTGATGCTCAACGCGGTGAACCTGACGCTGGTCACCTTCGCCCGCATCGAGGGCACGGTGCACGGGCAGGTCATGGCGTTCTTCGTGATGGTCGTCGCGGCCGCCGAAGTCGTGGTCGGCCTGGCGATCATCATGTCGATCTTCCGGACGCGTCGCTCGGCCTCGGTCGATGACGCCAACCTCCTCAAGTACTGAGCTGACATGAGTACTGAGCTGCTGAGAACGACTGAGAGGGCGCGTGGTGACGGCAATGATGCTTGAAACCGCAGCGGAGGTCGCCGACGCGACCGGTCCGGCGCAGTCCTACGCCTGGCTGCTGGTCGCGTTCCCGCTGGTGGGTGCCGCGATCCTGCTGCTCGCGGGACGGCGGGCCAACGCCTGGGGCCACCTGCTGGGGTCGGCGGCGGTGATCGCCTCGTTCGCCTACGGGCTCTGGCTGTTCACCTCGGTCGCCGGCAGCCCCGAAGGGGAACAGGTCCGCGAGCTGCACCTGTTCTCGTGGATCCCGGTGAACGCGCTGCAGGTCGACTTCGGGCTCCGGCTGGACCCGCTGGCGATGGTGTTCGTGCTGCTGATCACGGGTGTGGGGTCGCTGATCCACCTGTACTCGATCGGCTACATGAGCCACGACCAGCAGGGCCGCACCGGCGCCGACAACACCGAGCGCCGCCGGTTCTTCGGCTACCTGAACCTGTTCGTCGCCGCGATGCTGATCCTGGTGCTGGGCAACAGCTTCGTGACCCTCTACCTCGGCTGGGAGGGCGTCGGCCTGGCGTCCTACCTGCTGATCGGGTTCTGGCAGCACCGCCCGTCGGCGGCCGCCGCGGCCACCAAGGCGTTCGTGATGAACCGGGTCGGCGACGTCGGTCTCGCGCTGGCGATCTTCCTGCTGTTCGCGAACCTCGGCACCACCCAGTACGCGGAGGTCTTCGCCCGCGCCGGTGAGCTCTCGCCCGGCGTGCTGCTGGCGATCACGCTCCTGCTGCTGCTCGGCGCCTGCGGCAAGTCCGGCCAGGTCCCGCTGCAGGCCTGGTTGCCGGACGCGATGGAGGGCCCGACCCCGGTGTCGGCGCTGATCCACGCCGCGACGATGGTCACCGCGGGCGTCTACCTGGTGGCCCGCTCCAATCCGCTGTTCTCGCTCTCGCCGGGCGGGCAGCTGGCCGTCACCATCGTCGGCGCCGTGACGCTGCTGGTCGGATGCGTCATCGGCTGCGCCTACGACGACATCAAGAAGGTGCTGGCCTACTCCACGGTCAGCCAGATCGGCTACATGGTGCTGGCCGTCGGGCTCGGCCCCGCCGGGTACGCGCTGGGCATCATGCACCTGCTCACGCACGGCTTCTTCAAGGCCGGGCTGTTCCTCGGCGCCGGGTCGGTCATGCACGGCATGAACGACGAGGTCGACATGCGCAAGTTCGGCGGGCTCGCCCGGTACATGCCGATCACCTTCGGCACCTTCGGGCTCGGCTACCTGGCGCTGATCGGGTTCCCGTTCCTGTCCGGCTACTACTCCAAGGACGCCATCATCGAGGCCGCGTTCGGCCAGGAGGGCTGGCGCGGCTGGGTCTTCGGCGGCGCCGCGATGCTGGGCGCGGGCATCACCGCGTTCTACATGACGCGCCTGGTGCTGATGACGTTCTTCGGCGAGAAGCGCTGGAAGGACCTGAAGTCGGCCGACGGCAAGGAATTCCACCCGCACGAGTCCCCGGCGATCATGACCGCACCGATGATCGTGCTGGCCGTCGGCTCGATCGCGGCGGGCATGTTCCTGGCCGGCGGCGACCGGCTGGTGACGTTCCTGTCGCCGTCGCTGGGCGAGCTGCAGGAGTCGCCGCACACCGCCATCCCGCACTCGCTGATCCCTGTGCTCACCGTGGGCCTGTCCGCGCTGGGCGTGCTGATCGCGTGGCTGGTGGTGGGCCGCAAGCCGGTTCCGGTGCAGCGCCCCGAGAAGGTCTCGCCGGTCGTGCGCGCGGCCCGGGCCGACCTGGGCGGCAACAAGTTCAACGACCTGCTCGCGGTGCGCCCCACCTTCGGGCTCACCAAGGGTCTGCTCGCGGTCGACCGCAAGGGCGTCGACGGCACGGTGTCCGGCATCGCCGCGCTGCTGGCGTTCAGCTCCGGCCGGATGCGCCGCTGGCAGACCGGGTTCGTCCGGTCCTACGCCCTGTCCATGCTCTTCGGCGGCGTCGTGGTGATCGCCGCCTTGATGGCAGTGGGGATCCCCTCATGACCCGGCCGGCACTGACCCCGCCGGCACTGACGCTGCCCGTCGAGTCCGTCCAGCTCCGGGAGGAGAACCGATGACCCTGCTGCTCGCCCTGGTGCTGCTGCCCCTCGTCGGGTCGGTCGTCGTGGCGCTGCTGCGCGGCAACACCGGCGCGGCGAAGTGGGCCGCGCTCGGGTTCTCCCTCGCCGAGGTCGTGATCGCGGTGGCCGCCTGGTTCGCCTACGACCCGGCCGGTCCCCGGCTGCAGCTGACCAGCTCGGTCCCGTGGATCCCGTCGTTCGACATCAACCTGTCGTTCGGCGTCGACGGGATCGCGCTGGTGATGATCGTGGTCATCGCCGTGCTCACCCCGCTCGTGCTCGGCTACAGCTGGGGCGAGCGGCTGCCCGAGGGCCGCACGCACGGCGGGTTCTTCTCGCTGCTGCTGCTCGAACAGGCGCTGACCGTCGCGGTGTTCGCCGCCACCGACGTGTTCCTGTTCTACGTGCTCTTCGAGATCATGCTGATCCCGATGTACTTCCTCATCGGCGGCTACGGCGGTGAGAACCGCACCTACGCCGCGGTGAAGTTCTTCCTGTACTCGTTCCTCGGCGGCCTGATCATGCTGGCCTCGGCGATCGGCGCCTACAGCTACAGCGCGCAGGTCACCGGCGAGGGCACCTTCGACTGGGCCAAGCTCGTCCCGATCCTGTCCGACGCCCCGGTGAACGTGCAGATCTGGCTGTTCCTGGGCTTCTTCGTCGCGTTCGCCATCAAGGCACCGCTGATCCCGTTCCACACCTGGCTGCCGGACGCCGCGCAGCAGGCGCCGATCGGTGTCGCGGTGATCGTCGTCGGCGTGCTCGACAAGGTCGGCACCTTCGGGTTCCTGCGCTACAGCCTGCCGCTGACCCCGCAGGCCTCGCAGCAGCTGGCGCCGCTGGTGCTGGTGCTGGCGGTGATCGGGGTGCTCTACGGCTCGCTGCAGGCGTTCGGGCAGACCGACCTCAAGCGGTTCGTCGCCTACGTGTCCATCGCGCACTTCGGGTTCATCGCGATGGGCATCTTCGCCTTCACCAGCCAGGCCCAGGTCGGCTCGGCGTCGTACATGGTCAACCACAGCATCGCCACCGGCATGCTGATCCTGGTCATCGGCATGATCATCGCGCGCGGCGGTTCGACCCGCATCGCCGACTACGGCGGCATGGCGAAGATGACCCCGCTGCTGGCGGGCACCCTGCTCATCGCCGGTCTGAGCACCCTGTCGCTGCCCGGGACGAACTCGTTCGTCAGCGAATTCCTCGTGCTCGTCGGGTCTTTCACGACCCGGCCGGTGTACGCGACGCTGGCCACGATCGGCATGGTGCTGGCCGCGGTCTACGTGCTGTGGCTCTACCAGCGCACCATGCAGGGCCCGGTGCGCGGCGACGCGCTGCTGGGCACCGCGGGCGGCCCGGGCGCGGTGACCGACCCGAATCGGGAAGGCGCGCACCGGCTTCGGCTCGCCGACCTCGGCGCCCGCGAGATCGCCGTGCTGGCCCCGCTGATCGTGCTGATCGTCGGGCTCGGCGTGTACCCGAAACCGGTGCTGGACGTGATCAACCCGTCGGTCGCGGCAACCATGAGCGAGGTCGGCGTCACCGACCCCGTGACCTCGCAGGGAGGTAACTGACAGTGGGAGCGTTCATGGGAGTCACGGGGAGCGTCCCGGCCCAGCTCGGGGCCGTCCAGGTCCCGCCGATCGACTACGCGGCGATCGCGCCGGTGCTGGTGATCCTCGCCGCCGCGTGCCTGGCGATCCTGGTCGAGGCGTTCCTGCCCCGGCACCAGCGCTGGTCGGTGCAGGTCGGGCTGAGCCTGGTCGCCATCGTCGTCGCCGGTGTCGCGCTGGCGGTCTTCGCGCGGTCCGCGGGCACCGGGGTGACGACGCTGTCGGACTCGCTGGCCATCGACCCGCCGACGCTGTTCCTGTGGGGCACGTTGCTGGCGCTCGGCCTGGGCTCGGTGCTGCTGATCGCCGACCGCTCGGTGGAACCGGGCGGCGCGTTCGTGGCCGAGGCGGCCCCGGCGGAAGGCCCGGGGACGATGAGCCGCGCCGCCGCGTCGGCGGCCGGGATGCGCACCGAGGTCTTCCCGCTCGCCCTGTTCTCCCTCGGCGGGATGATGGTGTTCTGCGCGGCCAACGACCTGCTGACGATGTTCATCGCGCTCGAGGTGCTGAGCCTGCCGCTGTACCTGATGTGCGGGCTGGCCAAGCGCCGCCGGCTGCTGTCGCAGGAGTCGGCGGTGAAGTACTTCCTGCTGGGGGCGTTCGCCTCCGCGTTCTTCCTCTACGGCCTCGCGCTGCTCTACGGCTACGCGGGTTCGGTGAAGCTGCAGGCGATCGCCGACGCCACCGCCGGTTCGGAGCGCTCGGACACGCTGCTGTTCGCCGGCCTCGGCCTGCTGCTGGTGGGCCTGCTGTTCAAGGCCTCGGTCGGCCCGTTCCACACCTGGACCCCGGACGTCTACCAGGGCGCGCCGACCTCGGTGACCGGTTTCATGGCCGCCTGCACCAAGGTCGCGGCGTTCGGCGGCATCCTGCGGGTGCTGCAGGTGGCCTTCGAGGCCTCCAGCTGGGAGTGGCGCGGCGTGGTGTGGACGATCGCCGTGGTGTCGATGGTCATCGGCGTGGTGCTGGGCCTGACCCAGCGCGACATCAAGCGGATGATCGCCTACTCGTCGGTGGCGCACGCCGGGTTCATGCTGCTGGGCGCTCTCGCGCTGTCCGACCGCGGGCTCGCGGCGACGCTGTTCTACCTGCTGGCCTACGGCTTCACCACGATCGCCGTGTTCGGTGTGATCAGCCTCGTACGGCGGTCCGACGGTGAGGCAACTCACCTTTCGGACTGGGCGGGTCTGGCAAAGCGGTCACCTCTCGTTGCCTGGGTGTTCACGTTCCTCCTGCTCGCCCTCGCCGGCATCCCCATGACCAGCGGTTTCGTCGGGAAGTTCGTGGTGTTCGAGGCCGCGCTCACCGACGGGATGGCGCCGCTGGTCGTGGTGGCCCTGGTGGCCAGTGCGGTTGCGGCCTTCTTCTACCTTCGTGTCATCGTGCTGATGCACTTCCAAGAACCGGCTGCGGACGGCCCCACCGTCAGCGTGCCGGGTGCGTTCACGACGGCGGCGATCACGCTGGGCGTGGTCGTGACGCTGTTGCTGGGCGTGTTGCCGACGTTGGCTCTGGACTGGGCGAACGTCGGCGGCTTCGTGTCGTAGAGTGCTCGCCCGTAGGGCGATCGTGGGGGAGCGAAGGCGACGGTGACGTGAGCAGGCCAGCGGATGACCCGATCAGTGAACTGACGGCGGGCGGGTCGGGTGGTTTCCAGATCACCGACACCGCGTTGGCCGACTCGGTCAAGCAGGGCATGGCCCGCGTCGAGCAGCTGCTGCACCACGAGGTGCGCAGCGAGCTCGACTTCGCCACGCGCACGTCGCTGCACCTGGTGGACGCGGGCGGCAAGCGGTTCCGGCCGCTGTTCGTGCTGCTCGCCGCCCAGTTCGGCGACCCCACGACGGACGAGGTGATCAAGTCCGGGGCGGTGGTGGAGATGATCCACCTCGCGACGCTCTACCACGACGACGTGATGGACGAGGCCACCATGCGGCGGGGCGCGACCAGCGCCAACGCCCGCTGGGACAACTCGGTCGCGATCCTCACCGGCGACTTCCTGTTCGCCAAGGGCTCCCAGCTCATCGCCGACCTCGGCGCCGAGGCGGTCCGCCGGATGGCGGTCACCTTCGAGGCGCTGGTCACCGGGCAGATGCGGGAGACCGAAGGCGTCCGCGACGGCGAGGACGCCGTCGACTTCTACCTCAAGGTGATCTACGAGAAGACGGGTTCGCTGATCGCGACCGCCGGTCGCTTCGGCGCCTGGTTCTCCGGGGCCGACGAGGCGACCATCGAGTCGATGGAGCGCATCGGCACGCTGATCGGGACCGGGTTCCAGATCTCCGACGACATCATCGACATCGCCTCGCCGTCGAACGAGTCCGGCAAGACGCCCGGCACCGACCTGCGCGAGGGCGTCAAGACGCTGCCGATGCTGTACGCGCTGGCCGACGAGAACTGCTCGCCGCGGCTGCGGGACCTGCTGTCCCGTCCGCTGGACACCGACGCCGAGGTCGCGGAGGCCCTGGAGCTGCTGCGGGAGAGCCGCGGTCTGGAGCGGACCCGCGGCACGTTGCAGGAGTTCGCCGACGATGCGCGCAAGGAACTCGCCTCGCTGCCGGACGTGCCGGCCCGCGACGCGCTGTCCTCGCTGGTCGACTACGTGGTCGCGCGCACCTGGTGAGCTGTCCGGTGTTCAGTCGCGTGAGCCGGGTGCTGTCTTGAACTCGCCGTGTCCGTCACGAGCGGGTCAAAGAGGTACCGGGGCTCGTCGGGCGCGTGGTAGGAACCCGGGAGTGACCGGCGGTGTCGCTGGAGCCCCGGAGGAGGGACATCACTCGTGATCACCTGGCTGTTCACCCAGGTGTGGCTGTGGAGCCTCGCCGCATTTCTGCTGGGTGCGTTCATCACCTGGTTGCTGTTCGTCCGGCCGCTGCGCCGCCGCCTGAAGGCGGAGCTGTCCCGGCCGCTGCACGCCCAGCCCCTCTACGACGAACCGGTGTACGACGAGCCCGTCTACGACGAGCGGTACGCGGACGACCGGCACGCCGATGACCGCTACGTCGACGACCGGTACGCCGACGAGCGCTACGCCGACGAGCGGGCGACCGCGCACCAGCCCGCGCCGCTGGACCTGCTGGAGCAGCCGCGCCAGTGGGAGGCGCCGGAGGACCACCAGGTCGACGAGTGGGACCGCAGGCCGCGTCCGTGGGTGGCGCCGGAGACGGTGCGCTCCGCTCCCGCCGAGACCCAGGCCGCTGAGACCCCGTCCCCCGAGACCCAGGCTGCGGGAACCCGGCGCCTGCCCGAGCCCGAACCGACCCCGGAACCCGTCGCCGAGACCCTCGTCGAGCCCGTCGCCGAGTCCGAGCAGGCCGGGGACAACACCTGGTTCCGCAACCCCGAGGCCGAGGAGGCCCGGGGTGAGGCGCGGCCGTCGCAGTACCCGCCGGGAGCCGACGACGAGGACTCCGGGCAGCTCTCGGGCCAGCTGCGCTCGTTGTTCGAGCCGGAGTCCGCGGGCGGAGCCCAGGAGCCGTACACGCCACCGGTCGGCGCCGACGCCACTCAGGTGATCCCCGCCGTTCCCCGCGAGCAGGACGCGTCCGCGCAGGTCAGAGGCACCCTCGACGAACCGGGATCGTCCGCGGCACCGCTGCCGAAGCGGACTCCGCAGCCGCGCGCCGACGCCGCGCACGCCGAGGTCCCGCCGATCCCGGAGTCGCTGCGCAGGCACGTCGAGGACGGCCGGCCGCTGCCGAAGGTCGACGAGAACGCCGCCGATCCGGCGGAGATCAAGCTCGTCGACAACCCGGACGAGTCGTCGCCGCTGCCGCGCCGGACGCCGGGCGCGGGCCCGCACCCGGGCCGCGACGCGAAGTGGGAAACCCCCTCGGAAGCCCCCAAGCAGGAAGCCCCGCAGGAGCCCGCCCAACAGGGGTCAGCAGGGCAGGAGCCCGTCCAGCAGGGGTCGACGAAGGCGACCTCCGGGCCGATGATCAAGGGCCACTCGGCGTCCCGGAAGTACCACAGCCCGGACTCGCCCGAGTACGACCAGATCACCGCCGACGTCTGGTTCCGGACGCCGTCCGACGCCGAGATCGCCGGTTTCGAGCCCTGGCACCGCTGAGCCTGAAGGCTCGGAGAGCTCAGCCTGCCTGCTGGGGCTGGCGTTCGAGCAGCCGGGACAGCACCACGGTCGAGACCGTGCGGGAGATGAAGTCGACCTCGCGCAGCCGCTCCATCGCCTCCTCCAGGTGGTGGATGTCGGCCGCGCGCAGGTGCACGATCGCGTCCGCCTGCCCGGACACCGTGTAGGCGGCGACGACCTCCGGCAGCGGTTCCAGGCCGGTGCGGATGCGGTGCGCGGGGACGTTGCCGTGGCAGTGGACCTCCACGAACGCCTCGGTGCCCCAGCCGAGCGCCTCCGGGTCGACCACGGCCGTGAAGCCCTGCAGAACGCCCTGGTCGAGCAGCTTGTCCACCCGTCGCTTCACCGCGGGCGCGGACAGCCCGACGTCCGAGCCGATCTCCGCGTAGCTCGCGCGCGCGTCCGCGACCAGGCGCGAAATGATTCGTTGATCCAGGGCGTCCATGCGCAACATTCTGCCGCAGATCGGGAATGGAGCGGCGTTGATGGCCGGTATCAACACCGCTTAGATTTCGATTCATGACGGCAACAGCGGCGCGATCCGCCGACACGCTTCCGGCCCGGCGGGCCGGCACCCGCCACTTCCTGATGTGCCCGCCCGCGTACTTCACCGTCGAGTACGCGATCAACCCGTGGATGAACCCGGACGAGCCGGTGGACGCGGCTCGGGCGATGGCGCAGTGGGAGGAGCTGAAGAACACCTACCTCCGGCTCGGGCACACCGTGGACGTCATCGAGCCGCAGCCCGGGCTGCCCGACATGGTCTTCGCCGCGAACTCGGGCACCGTCATCGAGGGACGCGTGCTGGGGTCGCGGTTCCGCGCGCCGGAGCGCGCCGCCGAGGCCGAGCACTTCCGCCGCTGGTTCGTCGCCCGCGGCCACCGCGACCTGGTGATGCCGACCCGGATCAACGAGGCGGAGGGCGATTTCGCCTGGACCGGGGAGGTGCTGCTGGCCGGGACGGGTTTCCGCACCGATCCGGCCGCGCACGCGGAGGCGCAGGAGGCGCTGGGGGTGCCGGTCGTCTCGCTCACCCTCGTCGACGAGCGCTACTACCACCTGGACACGGCGCTGTTCGTGCTGCAGAAGGGGCCGAACGCGCAGATCGCCTACTACCCGGAGGCGTTCTCGGAGGGGTCTCGCCGGGTGCTGGCCCGGATGTTCCCGGACGCGGTGATCGCGGACGCGGCCGACGCCTCCTGCCTGGGGCTCAACGGCGTCTCCGACGGCCGTCACGTGGTGCTGCCGGTGGAGGCGGCGGGATTGGCCAAGCAACTCACCGACCGGGGCTACGAGGTGATCGGGCTGGACGTCTCGGAGCTGCGCAAGTCCGGCGGCGGCCCGAAGTGCTGCACCCTGGAGCTGCACTCCTGATGCGCACCTGACAGAGCTCTGAGACGGAGCGGGACGGCGGCGCAAGAGTGTTGCGCAGCCGTCCCGCGGGGCTGTCCCGAGTGCGTCAGGGGCCCGTCATTCCATGACGGCTTGAACGCCGATCTCGATGTTGATCGTCGGTCCGACCACGGCGATGCCCTTGGCGAGGGTGGCCTGCCAGTTCACCGAGTAGTCCTCGCGCCGCAGCACGGCCTTGGCGTCGCAGGCGACCCGCAGGTCACCGTCGAAGCCCGGGCCCTGGTACCTGCGCTGCCCCAGGTAGGACGTCTCCAGGTCGACGGGGCTGGTGGTGCCGCGCAGCGTGAGCCGTCCGCTGACGGTCCAGCGGTCCGCGCGCAGGTGGGTGAGCCGTTCGCTGCGGAAGAGGACCCTCGGGTGCGATTCGACGTCGAGGAAGTCGGCCGACCGCAGGTGGTCGTCGCGCATCTTCACGCCGGTGTCGATGGAGGCGGCCTCCATGACGACCTCGATCTGGGAGTCCTCGAACCGGGGTGCGACCTCGATCATGCCGTCGAACTGGCGGAACTCGCCGTGGATCTTGGACATCCCGATGTGCTGGGCCACGAACCGGATCTCCGTGTGGTACGGGTCGAACCGGTAGCGGCCGGGTTGCGGGAGCTGCAGCGAGTCGTCGGGTTCCAGTCCGAGGCTGCCGAGCGGGGTGTGCTGGTTGACGTGAACCTGGACTCGGGTGCTGAACCGGCGGTAGCCGCCGTTGGTGATGGACAACCGGTGGGCGCCGGGCGCGACGGAGAGCGCGAAACCGCCGTAGGCGTCGGTCTGCGACTCTCCGATAACCTGGTTCAACCGGTTGACGACGGTGACGGTCGCGCCGGGGAGGAGCGCGCCGCGTTCGTCGTGCACCTGACCGCTCACCAGACCGCTGTCCAGTGGCGTCGGGTAGAGGGAGAATCCCCCGCCGCGTGGGGAACGCGCCGGGGTGCCCTCGCTGGCCGACCAGCGTCGGCGCAGCTTGGCGAAAACCATGGGGTGTCCCTTCTGGCCATCCTCCGTTGGGGGGATGTGGAGGATGACTTACGGTTACATCTGCTAGACCTTTCAGCGTAGATTGAAATCTTATTTCATCCGATCGGTGGGTGGAGTTGCATTCCGCACATCCGTTCAGCGGAACCACTGGCCGCGCCCGCGCGTTTTCCAGTTGAATCACGGGCGGAGGCAGAGGTGCACAGTCATTTCAACGGTCTGAAAACCGCAGTGCTGCTCGGTGGGATGAGCGCGCTGGTGCTGCTGGTCGGCGCGATCTTCGGTCGGGCCGGACTGGTCATCGCGCTCGTCGTGGCGCTGGGCATGAACGGGTACGCCTACTTCAACTCGGCGAAGATGGCGCTGCGCTCGATGCACGCCAGGCCGGTCTCGGAGGCCGAGCAGCCGGCCATGTACCGGATCGTGCGCGAGCTGGCGACGTCGGCGCGGCAGCCGATGCCGGCCCTGTACGTCAGCCCGACCCGGGCCCCGAACGCGTTCGCGACCGGCCGCAACCCGCGCAACGCCGCCGTGTGCTGCACGCAGGGAATCCTGGAGCTGCTCGACGAGCGGGAGCTGCGCGCGGTGCTCGGCCACGAGCTCTCGCACGTCTACAACCGCGACATCCTGATCTCCAGCGTGGCCGGTGCGCTGGCCAGCGTGGTGACGTTCCTGGCGAACTTCGGGATGTTCTTCGGCATGTTCGGCGGCAACGACGAGGAACGGCCGAACCCGTTCGCGATGCTGCTCGTGGCGCTGGTCGGCCCGATCGCGGCGGCCGTGGTGCAGATGGCGGTGAGCCGGTCCCGCGAGTACCAGGCGGATGCCTCGGGAGCCCAGCTCACGGGTGATCCGCTGGCGCTGGCCTCGGCGCTGCGGCGGCTGGAGATGGGCACGCAGGCGGCCCCGCTGGCCCCGGAACCGCAGCTGGTGTCGCAGTCGCACCTGATGATCGCCAACCCGTTCCGCCCGGGCGAGCGGCTCGCGAAGCTGTTCTCCACGCACCCGCCGATGGCGGAGCGGATCGCCCGGCTGGAGGGCATGGCGGGACGGCAGCTGCCGCCGATCCGCTGAGCGCGTCTCAGGTGGGCGTGTCTCAGGCCCCGGCTTTCCGGGCGACCTCCATGACGTACTCGCCGTAACCGGACTTGGCTTGCTTGGCGCCGAGCTCGTAGCAGGCCTCGGCGGAGATGAAGCCCATCTTGAGCGCGATCTCCTCCAGGCAGGCGATCCGCACGCCGGTGCGGTGCTCCAGCACCTGCACGAACTGCCCGGCTTCGAGCAGGGAGTCGTGGGTGCCGGTGTCCAGCCAGGCGAAACCGCGGCCCAGCTCGGTCAGCTGCGCCCGGCCTTCTCGCAGGTAGGCGAGGTTGATGTCGGTGATCTCCAGCTCACCCCGCGCCGAGGGCGTGAGGCCCTTGGCGATGTCGACGACGGCGTTGTCGTAGAAGTAGAGGCCGGTGATCGCCATGTTCGACCGCGGTTCGGCGGGCTTCTCGACGATCGACAGCAGCTTGCCGCTGTCGTCGACCTCGCCCACCCCGTAGCGCTGCGGGTCCCGCACGGGATACCCGAACAGGGTGCATCCGAGCAGGTCGCGGGCGCAGTTGCGGAGGATCCCGGAGAAGCCCTGGCCGTAGAAGATGTTGTCGCCGAGCACCAGCGCCACCGGTTCGTCGGCGACGAAGTCGGCCCCGATGACGAACGCCTCGGCCAGCCCGTTCGGCTGCGGCTGCTCGGCGTAGGAGATGTCGATCCCGAACTGCGATCCGTCGCCCAGTAAACGCCGGAACAGCGGCAGGTCGGAGGGCGTGGAGATCAGCAGCACCTCGCGGATCCCGGCCAGCATCAGCACCGAGATCGGGTAGTAGATCATCGGCTTGTCGTAGACGGGGAGGAGCTGCTTCGACACCGCCTGGGTGAGCGGGTGCAACCGCGTCCCGCTCCCGCCGGCCAGCACGATCCCCTTCACAACAGCCTCCACTGAACCTCGAGTCGCACCGGCTCGTCCGGCGGACCCACCCTCGCACGAGGGTAGCCAGCCCAGTGGCCCGCCGTCGGTGCCCAGCCCGAGCAACATGCCCCGTGGCACGAACCCGCCAGGCTCCGCAGCGCGCAGGTGACCCCGGTATGCAGTTGTCAAACAGCAAGCCCTTCGGAGGGCGTGGTGGGGCGACCGGTCAGGTGGTCCGGCCGGTGCTTCAGTCGTCGAGTCGGGCGGTGCGTTGTCGTGGGATCACCTCCTTGATCAGTTGTCGGTGGGCGCCGGGCCGCGGGGCGTCGTCGACCCGGGGTGTTCGCGTCGGGTCGATGCGACGCGGCGGCGTGAACACGGCTCTGCCGTCCGTGATCGCGATGGTCCAGCGGTCACTGTGGACGATCCGGTGGTGGTGCGCGCAGAGCATGACCATGTTGGTCAGCGACGTTTCCCCGCCGTGGAACCACTCGACGATGTGGTGGGCCTGCGACGTCCCCGGCGGGTGCTCGCACCCGGGGAACGCGCACACGCCGTCGCGCCGGTAGAGGGCGGCCCGCAGCTGCGGAGGTGCGGTGCGCTGCTCGCGCCCGTAGTCGAGAGCGGCACCGTCGCCACCGAGGACGACCGGCAGGATTCCGGCGTCGCAGGCCAGCCTGCGCACGTTGTCGGTGCTGATCGGAACGCCGTTGCCGAACGTTCCGGGAGCGATGCCGATGGCGTCGGGGTCGAGGCTGCGCATGAGGTCGTCGTAGTCGACGGCGACCTGGATCTGCACGCGCTGGCCACCCACGCCGGGCATTCCTTCGGCCCCGAGAGCGAGGTCGACCAGCGTGGCCAGTCCGTCCGCGTGGCGCTGTCCGGGTGTGCGCGGGTCCGGCCGACCATCGTGAGCCGGGCACGGCTTGGACAGCGGACGCAGGGCGGCGATGAACTTCTGCCCGGTCTCCTTGTCCAGCCTCGCCTTGATCTGCACGGTGCCGTCGCCGCTGGTGACGTAGTGCAGTTCGCGCGACTCGTGCTGCGCCCGCTCGTCGGCCAGGGCGGTCTGCCGGTCGAAGCCGGCGTTGATGCCCTCGGCGAGCTGCCGCAGGTCCCACGGTCGGCACCGCCGCGCCTGCTCGGTCAGTACCGTCTCCACCCGGACCGCCTCACCGGAGGCCGATCGGGGAAGTTTGCGCAGGCAGGTGGTGATGACCTGGGCGTGCTCAACGCCGATGGCGCCGTCGGCCAGGGCCTGCTTGGCCAGGCCTGTGTCGGCGGTGGCGATCTCGACCCTGCCTCGGGCCTGGCCGGGGTTGATGTTGAGGGCGTCCTGCAGCCAGGTCGCGGTGTTGCGCGCACCGGTGGTGCGGGCGAGGTCGTCGTGGTCGGCCTGGCGGATCAGCTGGGCTTGAACCGAGTACACGTGGCGTGCGAGCGATTCGAGCTCCGAGATCGCATGTCGGAGCTCGTGGGCAGGGGTCGGTGACGCCACGGCCTCCGCGAGCGCGGCCCGAGCCGTGGCAACGGCATCGGCGAAGGTCAACGTCATCGAACTCATGTTCCCCATGATGCCCGCGGGGAATCGAAAACACGAGCGAAAAACCGTCGCTCGATGGGGTGATCATCGAGGGCGCGGAACGCGAAAGTTCTTACAGGTGAAGAAAAAGCCCGTTCCGCCGGTCGATCTGGCGGAACGGGCCGGGGAGAGGTGCCGGGTGTTACCGGTAGTTCTCGAACTGCAGCGCCACGTCGAAGTCGGAGGACTTCAGCAGCGAGATGACGGCCTGGAGGTCGTCCTTCTTCTTGCCGGACACCCGCAGCGCGTCACCCTGGATCTGCGCCTGAACGCCCTTTGGTCCCTCGTCGCGGACCTTCTTGGAGATCTTCTTCGCGATGTCCTGCGAGATGCCCTGCACGATCTTGCCGGTGACCTTGTAGATCTGGCCGGAGCTCGCCGGCTCGCCCATGTCCAGGGCCTTCAGCGAGATGTTCCGCTTGATCAGCTTTTCCTTGAAGACGTCGATCGCGGCCTTGCAGCGCTCCTCGGTCTCCGACTCCAGGACGACGGCGTCCTCACCGGACCAGGAGATCTTGGTCCCGGTGCCCCGGAAGTCGAACCGGTTGGCGAGCTCCTTGGCCGCCTGGTTCAGCGCGTTGTCCACCTCCTGGTGATCCACCTTGCTGACCACGTCGAAGGACGGGTTTGCCACCTGACTACCTCCCAGTTGAGCCGCTGTTCAGGTCTGCCTGGACACGCTACCGGGGTCCGAGCAGGTCCCACTTGTTACCCGCGATGTCCCGGAACACCACCACGCGCCCGTACGGCTCGGTCCGAGGTTCGCCGAGGAACTCCACCCCGGCCTCGACCATCCGCCGGTACTGCGCGTCGAAGTCGTCGGCGTGCAGGAAGAACCCCACCCGGCCCCCGGTCTGGTTCCCCGAGGCCGCGGCCTGCTCCTCTCCGTCGGCCCGCGTCAGCAGCAGCCCGGTCTCCGCCCCCGGCGGCCGCACCACGACCCACCGCTTCGCCCGCCCGTCGTTGGTCAACGACGGCGAGTCCTCCACCAGCTCGAACCCCAGCACCCCCACGAAGAACTCGATGGCCCGGTCGTACTCATCAACGACAAGAGAAACCAGAGAAACCCGCATCCCCCCATGCTCCCGCCTCGCCCCGACGAGACCGATGGTGTGATGACCTGCGAAGCCCGTTGCGAAGGGGCGCACTTTCAAAGTAGTTTGAAAGTATGTCGAGCAAGGTCGAAGCTCAGTTCTCCGAGCTGATCAACCGCCCCAAGGACACCGTCGCGAAGCTCGCGACGGGACGAGAGCTGCTGTTGCATCGGCGAGATGCCGAGGACTTGGTCCTCACGACTGCGACCAGGGCCGAGCAGGACAACCAGGTCGTTTCGGCGACGACACGAATGTTCGTGGCGATGATGCGGCACGACAAGCAAGCGCGAGCGTTGATGCTTGACGTCGTTCCGCAGGCCTTTCCGTGGGTCCGCTTCCTGCCCACGGAAGATCGGCGAGAGTTTCTGGTCGAACTGGTGGAAACCCTTCGCGCTGTTGACGACATCGAGAACCCGGCCCCGGTCGTGGACCTGCTCGCGCAGTGGCGCAACACCGCTGAGGTCCACGCTGACCCCGAACTGCACGCAGCTCTCACGGCGGGTGCCACTGACGAAGGCCCGGTCCCGACGCCTCCTGCCTCATGAGTCCCAAGCGCAAGGAACGTGCTGCACCCCCGGCGGATCACGCGCGGGGGCACTGGGAGATCCGTTTTGGGAACACGGCGTCGGCGTCGGGGTGGGAAGAGCTCTGTCGGCAAGCGGCCGGAAACCTCAGCCGGGCTTGGGAGCTGCTGCGCACCGATCCGGTCCGGACTGCTCAAACCGGGAGGCATCATCGCCTCAAGGGGTCGTTGTCGAGTGCCCCGTTCGAAGGCCGTCAACTGCCGCAGTGGCAGATCGAAGTGACCGGAGCGGCGAGAATCTGGTACTTGATCGACGAGGAACGCAAGACCGTCTGGATCCAGCACGCCGGTACCGGACACCCGAAAGCAACCGAGCGCTGAGGTTTCCGATGCGACGCGAAGCGCGGCCCGCTTGATCAACTGACCACTCGTCGACCACTGCCAGCGGCACTGAACTGGGCGCTAGGCGAGGCGTCGCGCCCGCGAGATCTGAGTTCTGCCGTGGCCCGTCGTACACGGCGGGACTGCAAAGCAAAGACCCCGTGACCGCTTTGATGCTGGTCACGGGGTCTTTTTTCTGCTGGTGCCGGGTGGAGGATTCGAACCTCCGAAGGCAATGCCGGCTGATTTACAGTCAGCTCCCTTTGGCCGCTCGGGCAACCCGGCGTGCTCGCCAGCGTGCTGGCTTGCGGGAAAAAGCATACAGACCGCTTCGGGGGATGTTTCGCCGGGGTCCCCGGTCAGGTTTCCTCTGGGCGGAAGACCAGGTCGTCGGCTTTCTCGGTGCCCGCGGTGAGGGTGTCCCGCTCCTGCCGGCCGAGGGTGTCGGGGAAGTCCGGGCCCGCTGCCTTGATCAGGACCATGAGGCGTTTGGCGAGGCCTCGGGCCTGGGTGAGGCGGATCTGCGGCTCGTTCAGCAGGGCTTGGGATTCGTGGAGCATCTTGCGGTAGCGGTCGTTGAGGTCCGCGCGGGCGTCGAGGAGTTCGAGGGCTCGGGCGAGGTCTTCGAGGTCCGTCGTCGCGACCTGGACGTGGTACGGGTCGGGCACGGCTCGACCCTACTGAGTGCCTGGCGGGGCCCGGCGTCGCCGGAGTTTCCGGGGGCGTCGTCGGTTTGGGGACAGTTTTAGTCATAACTGCCGGGGGTTGGTGTCCCTTTTGTCCGGACAGTTCTGGCAAAAACTGTCCTGCTCCCGGGCCCCGTTGCTCCCGGAGGTGCCGCTGCGCGGGGTGAGGGCCGCGGGACGTGGGGCGTGAATCGAGGGGTTCGTCGGGTTAGCGTGGAGTCATGGCCATTGATCGGGCGGGACGGGCTAGGCGGCGGGCTGCGCTTCGGGCGGCCGGGCCGGAGCCTGGGGCCGGGCCGGAGTCCTCGCCGGAGCGCTCTCGGGGTGGGTCTGTGGCCATGGGGGTTGAGGGGTTGTTCAACGCTGGGGTCAAGCACCAGCTCGACCACCTGGCCTGGGTGGAGGTGGCCAAGGAGGACGAGCGCGAGTCCGGGGCCGGGCCGCTGGACCTCGACTCCGACGTCGTGCATCTCAGGCCGCAGAGCTAGACCGGCCAGAGCTCGATCAGCCGGAGCTGGACCAGCCCGACCAGCGGTGCACGCGCACCGCGATCAGCGGGCCTCCCGGGGGTTTTCCCTGGTACTGCGGGTACTTCGCGATCAGCGCGTCCAGCAGCGGGTGGGTGTCGCGGATCTCCGCCGTGCCGTCGGCGCGGGCCCACCACAGCTTCGACCAGTCCTCGTCGTAGCCGTCCGCCAGGACCGAGACCCGCGGGTTCTCCTCGATGTTGCGGATCCGGCGCAGCGTGCGCCCCGATTTCGGCTTCCAGTCGACCGCGGTGATCAGCTCGTCGGCCGAGGCCGCGAGCACGATCGGCACCACGTGCGGTGTGCCGGTGGCGTCGGCGCTCGCCAGGTGGGCGACCCTGGCCGCGGCGATCCGGTCACGTGCCTGCTCTCGGTTGATGCGCATGGTCACCCGGACTCCGTATGTTCGAGGTGTGCCTTCGAGCGCTCCATCCACCCCAGGGTCCGCCACCGACGTCGGCCCCGGCTACCGCGACCACCTGCACTGGCAGCGCTACCAGGCGTTCTTCCCGGGCGCGCTGCGCCTGAGCGCCGACAACGCGCCCGACGAGCAGTGGTGGCGGTGGCGCGGGCTGAAGGTGCACGTGGACCGGGTCGACCGCCCCGACGCCCCCGCCAAGGTGATCGCGCTGCACGGCGTCGGCACCTACGGCCGCATGCTCGCGCCCTACGGCAGGCTGCCCGCGCTGGCCGACCTCGAGTACATCGCCCCCGACCTGCCCGGGTTCGGGCTCACCGGCGCCCCGCTGCTCGGCGCGACCTACGCGGACTGGCTGGACTGCGTGCGCGACCTGGTGCGCAGCGAGCGGGAACGCGACGGGCGGCCCATCGTGCTGCTGGGCGTGAGCACCGGCGGCAGGCTCGCCTACGACGTCGCCGCGACCACCCGCGTCGACGGGGTCATCACCACCTGCCTCGTCGATCCCGCTCGTGACGAGGTGCGGCGGGTGCTGGCCGCCCGGCCGGAGATGGCGCGCTGGTCGGGACTGCTGTCGCTGGTGCGCCCGCCGTTGTCGGCGGCGCGGGTGCCGGTGCACTGGCTGGTCAACATCGCCGCGGTGTCCAACCAGAGCCAGTACGCAAACCTCGTGTGGGCCGACGAGCTCGCCGGTGGCGGCTGGATCTCGCTGCGCTTCGCCCGCAGCTGCCTGGTGGCCGCCCCGGCGCTGCCGCCCGAGCGCTTCACCGGCACGCCGCTGCTGCTCGCGCACCCCGACGAGGACCGGTGGACGCCGCCGCTGCTGTCGGAGGAGTTCTTCGGCCGGATCGCAGCGCCGACCCGCTCGGCGGCGTTGCGCGGTGCCGGGCACCTGCCCGTCGAGGAGTCCGGGCTGGCCGACCTCGACCGTGCGGTGCGTGACTTCCTGGACGAGTTCGATCTCCAATGATGACATCTTGTGGTCAGACCGAACACGTACCGTGATGTTCTGCTGGTGTTGTTGCGGTGATCCTCACAAAGTTGCTCAGCCGCCCCGCTGAGCGCAAGAGAAACTCCCGCTTCCACTTGATCGGTTCAATCTTCGCAGGTCAGACGACATCTGACCGAAAGAAGATCGCCGCCACCCGCCGGTTGAACCCATCTGATGCGTGCATCCGGAGTGCGCTGCGGGGGCCATTCGACCCTGGCCTTCCGTGCTCTCGTGCGTCACGATCGGCGGACGGACATATGTGGTACGGCCGTATCGCCAGCGGGAGGAGCGTGGATGATCGAGCGTCACCGCTCCCTTGGTCCGCATTCCGGCCTGGAATCAGCCAGGCCTCCGGTCAGAGCCGAGGTCGATCCGGTGCGCCGCCGGACGTTCACGATCTTCTCGTTCGTGGTGCTCGCGGGAGGCGTGCTCGTCTCGCTGCTCACCGCGGGCGGCTCCACCGGGCGGTACAGCCCTGAGCTGCTGTTCATCGGCCCGCTGCTGGCCGTCGGGTTCCTGCTCGCCGAGCAGCTGACCATCGACGTCGACGTCAAGCGCGTCGGCTGGACGATCTCCTTCACCGAGATCCCACTGCTGCTGGGTCTGCTCACCGCGCCGTTCGAGGTGGTGCTCGCGGCGAACCTGCTGGCCGGGCTCGGCGCCCAGGTCGGCAGGCGCGCGGCCACCCACGTCGTCTACAACGCCGGCGTGCTGTGCCTGGAGATCGCGGTGCCGTTCGCGGTCGCCAACCTGGTCAACCGGACTCTCGTGGGCATCGCCCCGGACTGGTTCGGCCCGGTCGTGGGCACCCTGACCTCGCCGCTGATCAGCTGCGGTTTCGCGCTGGCGGCGCTGACCGTGCTCGGCGGTGCGATGAAGGTCGCCGCGGGCGCGCGGCTGGCCGGGCGCACCCTGGCCGTCGGCCTGCTCAACACCTCCGTCGGCCTCATCGGCTACGAGGTCGCCATCGGCACCCCGTGGGGCTGGCTGCTCGTCGGCCTCGTCGCGGTCGCCGTGATCGGCCTCTACCGCGCCTACTCCGACCTGCTGCGCGAGCAGCGCGACCTGGAGGCGCTCAGCGACGTCAGCCTCAGCGTGGCCCGCTCCGGCCAGGGCGCGCCTGCCGCGCCCGACCCCGTCGGCGAGCAGGCCGTGCCGGTGGGCGAGTGGGAGCCGGTCGCCGAGCGGATCCGCGAGCAGCTCAACGCCACCCGGGTGGTGCTGCGGCTGCGGCTCGACCCGCGGGGTGAGGTCACCACGCTCGTCGCCGGGGAACCCCTGCCGGACGCCGCGGTGCAGGCCGCGCCGGACGCGCTGCGCGACGACCCGCTGCTGCAGCTGCCGGGCAGTCACGTGCGGTCCTTCCGGACCCTCGAAGCGCCCGAGGAGGTCCGCCGCGTGCTGCGGCAGCGCGGCGCCTACGAGGCGCTGGTGGTGCCGCTGCGCGGGGCCAGCCAGCTGCTCGGCGCCGTCGAGGTGCACGACCGGGTCAGCCGGTGGCGCGGGTTCGGCCGCGCCGACGTGCGCCTGCTGCACACCCTGGCCAGCCACCTGGCGACCGCGATGGACAACCGCAGGCTGCTCGCCCGGCTGCGGCACGACGCCTACCACGATCCGCTGACCGGGCTGCTCAACCGGACCGGGTTCCGCGAGATCTCCGGCGAGGAGCTGCGCAGCGGGCGCGCCGCCGTGGTGCTGCGCGTCGACCTGGACCTGCTCACCACGGTCAGCGAGGCCCTCGGCTACACCTGGGGCGACCGGATGGTGGTCGCCGCCGGGCGGCGGATGCGCGAGGCCCTGGGCGACGCGCCGCTGGCCCGCCTGGAGGCGAACTCGTTCGCGGTGCTGCTGCTCGACCACACCGAGGAGCAGGCGCACGAGGTCGCGGTCGAGCTCTGCGACGTGATCGCGATGTCGTACCCGCTGGACCGGATCGTCGTCGAGGCCGCCGGGGTCGCCGGTTACGCCTCGTCCGACCCGGCCGACGGCGAGGCCGAGACCGATGTGGACACGCTGCTGCAGCACGCCGACGTGGCGGTGCGGGCCGCGCGCAACGGCGAGGACGGCGTGCGCTGCTACGCCCCGGCGATGGGGCAGGTGTTCCTGCGCCGCTTCCAGCTGGTCACCCAGTTCCGGCAGGCGCTGGACACCGGCCAGGTCGAGGTGCATTACCAGCCCAAGGTCGCGCTGCCGGAGCGCCAGGTCGTCGGCGCCGAGGCGCTGGTGCGCTGGTCGCACCCGGAGTACGGGCGGCTGGACCCGGACGAGTTCGTGCCGCTGGTGGAGGCCACCGGGCTGGTCGACGCGCTCACCGCGTTCGTCCTGGAGTGCGCGCTGATCAAGATCCGGGAGTGGATGGACCGCGGCCTGCGGATGTCGGTGGCGGTGAACCTGTCGGTGCGCAACCTCGCCGACGAGACCTTCCCGGACCGGGTGGCGGAGGCGCTGGAGCGCCACGACATCCCGCCCGAGCTGCTCACCCTGGAGCTGACCGAGTCCAGCGTGATGGCCGACAAGGAGCGGTCCCTGCCGGTCCTGCGGCGGCTGCACGCGATGGGCGTGGTGCTCGCGGTGGACGACTTCGGCACCGGCTACTCGTCGCTGGCCTACCTGCGGCAGCTGCCGGTGGACGAGGTCAAGATCGACAAGAGCTTCGTGCTCGGGATGGGCACCGATCTCAGCGATCTCGCCGTGGTCCGCACGATCGTCGAGCTCGGCCACTCGCTGGACCTGGCGGTGGTGGCCGAGGGCGTCGAGGACGACGCCGCGCGCGATCAGCTGGTCGGCATGGGCTGCGACGTGGCCCAGGGCTACCTGATCTCCCGCCCGCTGTCCGAGGAGCGCTTCGAGGCGTGGCTGCAGGCCCGCACCAAGCGCGACCGCGGCAGCCGCGAGGAGACCGTGCTCACACTGCTGCACTGAGACGCCGAGTCATCCGATCTGGTGGGCACTGGCCTGAAAAGGCGCCCGTGACCTGCGGTTTCACGAAAAGGTACCCCCCTGTTCGCGGGGGTTCGGAGGGTGTGTAAAGTTCTACCCGTTCCGCAAGGAAACGCCCCAATAGCTCAGTCGGCAGAGCGTCTCCATGGTAAGGAGAAGGTCTACGGTTCGATTCCGTATTGGGGCTCGAAAGACAGCTGCGGTGCTCGGTAAACTGGGTGCTGTGGCTGTTTTGCGTGGGATATCCTGCGTCGCTTGAGGCAACCGGTTCACACCGCGTCCTCGGCATGGCGGTGTAGCTCAGTCGGTAGAGCAAGCGGCTCATAATCGCTGTGTCGCCGGTTCAAGTCCGGCCACCGCTACCAGTCACGGGTTCGCGAGGATCTGGTCCAGCGAACCGCCCAGTAACGACCGAGAGAAAGGCACCCCCGTGGCCGCCACCGACGTTCGACCCAAGATCACGCTGGCGTGCGAGGAGTGCAAGAACCGCAACTACATCACCAACAAGAACCGGCGCAACAACCCGGACCGGTTGGAGATGAAGAAGTTCTGCATGAACTGCGGCACGCACAAGCTCCACAAGGAGACCCGCTGACACAGCGGTTCCTTCGCGAACGCCTTCCAAGAGCCCGTTCCCACCTGGGGACGGGCTCTTCTCGTTCTCTAGTAGCCTTCCCGCGTGCCGCTCGACCAGTCATTCATCGGACGTGAGTACCCGCCCACCGAGCCCTACGAGGTGGGGCGCGAGAAGATCCGGGAGTTCGCCCGCGCGATCAAGGACGACTCCCCGCTGCACGTCGACGTGGACGCGGCCAAGGCCGCGGGATACCCCGACGTGATCGCGCCGCCGACCTTCGCGGTGATCCTCTCGATGGCGGCCCAGGACCAGATCGTCGGCGACGAGCAGCTCGGGCTCGACTACAGCCGGGTCGTGCACGGTCAGCAGGACTTCGTCCACCACCGCCCGATCCGGGCCGGCGACCGGCTGGTGACCGTCGCGCACGTGGACGACATCAAGACGCGCGCGGGCAACGACTTCCTGACCGTCCGCGCCGAGATCGCCACCACCGACGGCGAGCAGGTGTGCACCGCCACGTCGATGTTGGTCGTGAGGGGGCCTGAAGCGTGAGCCTGAAGCTGTCGGAGATCTCCGTCGGGGACCCGTTGCCGGGGCTGAGCGTGCCGCTGGTGCGCTCGGACCTCGTCCGGTACGCGGGGGCCTCGGGGGACTTCAACCCGATTCACTGGAACGAGCGGTTCGCCAAGGAGGTCGGCCTCCCGGACGTGATCGCCCACGGGATGCTCACGATGGCCGTCGCCGGGCGGCTGGTGAGCAACTGGACCGGCGACCCGGGCGCGATCGTGCGCTACGGCGTCCGGTTCACCCGCCCGGTGGTCGTCCCGGACGACGCCGAAGGCGCGACGGTGGAGCTCAGCGGCAAGGTCTCGAAGATCAACGACGACGGCACGGTGAAGGTCGCCATCACCGCGAAGTCGGCGGAGCAGGGCGTGCTCGGCGGGGCGTCCGCCACGGTGCGTGTCGCGGCGTGACACCCTGCGCTCACCAGCGGCGAAGTCGTCTTCTCGCCAACACGGGGGGTGCCGTTGGAAGAGCGTTCTCGTCGTGCCGTACACTTTCGAACCTGGGATGCCCGAGCACCTTGGAACCTCGAGTTCCAGGGATGGTCAAGGGCGTCCCGACTTTGCGGTCGGGCTCCACGGGCCGCAGAGGGGTGTAGCTCAATTGGCAGAGCAGCGGTCTCCAAAACCGCAGGTTGCAGGTTCAAGTCCTGTCACCCCTGCGTCGATGCGACGGTGAGCGGAGGATGGTCGTGAGCGAGGACCGCGAGCAGGGCCGGGACGGTGAGCGCGAAGGCGCACGTCCGTCCAGCGCCGCGGCGCGGCGCGAGCGTCGTGCCTCCGCCCGTTCCGGGTCGGACTCCGGTCCGGCGCGCACAACTGAGTCGAAGGGTCGGCCGACGCCCTCGCGGGATGGCCGGCAGGGTCGGGTTTCGCTGTTCCGGAAGATCGGGCGCTTCCTGCGCGAGGTCGTCGCCGAGCTGCGTAAGGTCATCTGGCCGACGCGCAAGCTGCTGGTGACCTACACGCTCGTGGTGCTGGTGTTCGTCAGCATCATGGTGGCGTTCGTCGCTGGCGTGGACGTGCTCTTCGCGAAGGGCGTGGGCTGGCTGTTCGGCACTGGCTGAACCTCCGGGCCCGCCTAAGTGGTGCCGGAGGCGATATGACGACCCGGCACGCAACGCACGAGAGGAAGCGAGACCGACTGTGACCTCGCACGAGGAGACCTCCCAGGAAGCCACCGGCCTCACCGACGAGCAGGTGCAGCCCGAGGCTGCCGAAGCCGAGGCCGCGTCCGTCGAGGCTGAAGAGGCCGGCGCAGTCGATTCCGCGGAAACCGACTCCGCCGACGAGGCGAGCGCCACCTCCGACGAGGCCGACGACTCCGCCTCCGAAGACGCCGCTTCCGAGGACGCCGCTGACGAGGCCGAAGAGGCCGACCCGGTCGAGGAGCTGCGCGCCGCGCTGCGCCGCGCGCCCGGCGACTGGTACGTGATCCACTCCTACGCGGGCTACGAGAACAAGGTCAAGACCAACCTCGAGACCCGTGCTCAGACGCTCGACGTCGAGGACTACATCTTCCAGGTCGAGGTGCCGACCGAAGAGGTCACCGAGATCAAGAACGGCCAGCGTAAGATGGTGCAGCGCAAGGTGCTGCCCGGCTACATCCTGGTCCGGATGGATCTCAACGATCAGTCGTGGAGCGCCGTGCGCAACACGCCGGGTGTGACCGGATTCGTCGGTGCGACCTCCAAGCCGTCGCCGTTGACCATTGACGACGTGCTGAAGTTCCTCGCCCCGCAGGTCGAGGAGAAGAAGCCGGAGGCGGGCAAGAAGGCCCCGAGCGGCCAGGCCGCCGCGGCGACCAAGACCGCGGTCGAGGTCGACTTCGAGGTCGGCGAGTCCGTCACGGTGATGGATGGCCCGTTCGCGACGCTGCCGGCCACCATCAACGAGGTCAACGCCGACGCCCAGAAGCTCAAGGTGCTGGTGTCGATCTTCGGCCGCGAGACCCCGGTCGAGCTCTCGTTCGACCAGGTCTCCAAGCTCTGACCGCTCTCCCGGTCGCGGGAGCGCGGCGGGCTGCGCGTGGCTCTGGCAGGACCCGCGCAGCAGGGGCGATTCCACCGTCTCGTGGTCTCGCCAGATTCGGTGCCGCCTTCCGGCGTCGCCGAGCAACCGGATAGCGAAGACACAGGAAGCAAACATGCCGCCCAAGAAGAAGAAGCTGGCAGGGATCATCAAGCTGCAGATCCAGGCCGGCCAAGCCAACCCGGCTCCGCCGGTCGGCCCGGCGCTGGGTCAGCACGGCGTCAACATCATGGAGTTCTGCAAGGCCTACAACGCCGCGACCGAGGCGCAGCGCGGCCACGTGGTGCCGGTCGAGATCTCCGTGTACGAAGACCGGTCCTTCGACTTCAAGTTGAAGACCCCGCCGGCCGCGAAGCTGCTGCTCAAGGCCGCCGGCGTGCAGAAGGGCTCCGGCGAGCCGCACAAGACCAAGGTCGGCAAGGTCTCCATGGAGCAGGTCAAGGAGATCGCCCAGACCAAGATGGAAGACCTCAACGCCAACGACATCGACCAGGCCGCGAAGATCATCGCCGGTACTGCTCGGTCGATGGGCCTGACGGTCGAGGCCTGATCCGCTGCCGGTCCCGCACCGGCGCGAGAGGGCTGTGGGAGGGCTTGCGCGGCCCGACCAACCACAACTGATCCAACCTGACTTACCGAGGACAGACATGGCACAGCGCAGCAAGGCATACCAGCAGGCGGCCGAGCTGGTCGACCGGGAGCGCCTCTACACCCCGGCCGAGGCCGCCGAACTGGCGAAGAAGACCGCCAAGGTCAAGTACGACGCCACCGTTGAGGTCGCTCTGCGACTGGGCGTCGACCCCCGCAAGGCAGACCAGATGGTCCGCGGCACCGTGAACCTGCCGCACGGCACTGGTAAGACTGCCCGCGTCATCGTGTTCGCCACCGGCGACAAGGCCGCTGAGGCCGAGGCCGCCGGCGCGGACGCGGTTGGTTCCGAGGACCTGATCGAGCGCATTCAGGGCGGCTGGCTCGATTTCGACGCGGCGATCGCCACCCCGGACCAGATGGCCAAGGTCGGCAAGATCGCCCGGGTGCTCGGCCCGCGCGGTCTGATGCCGAACCCGAAGACCGGCACCGTCACCCCGAACGTCACCAAGGCGGTCGCGGACATCAAGGGCGGTAAGATCAACTTCCGGGTCGACAAGCAGGCCAACCTGCACTTCATCATCGGCAAGGCGTCGTTCGACACCGACAAGCTGGTGGAGAACTACGCGGCCGCGCTGGACGAGATCCTGCGCGCCAAGCCGTCGGCGTCGAAGGGCAAGTACCTGAAGAAGGTCACCTTCACGACCACGATGGGCCCGGGCATCCCGGTGGACCCGGCCGCCACGCGCGTGGCCGCTTCCGCCTGACCGGAACACCGCATCTGAGAAATGAGGGCGAGCGCTCGTCGGAGCGCTCGCCCTCATTTCTCGTTTGTGCCGGACCGGTTCGTTTGTGCCGGACCGGTCGACAACGATCGCGGTCAAGATCGATATCCCGTTTGTCCGGTCGATTCCGGGGAAGGAAAACGTCCGCCCCGGAAAATGGTGACCGCGGGTGCCGGGCCGGTCACTCGCGATTCACCCATTTCCGGGGCGGAGGAATTACGGGCAGGACGACGACGTGAGGGCGTAGGCGGAGATGGTCCACCCGCCCTGCGGCGTTTTGGTGAGTCGGAACGTGCCCAGTTGCGGGCCTCCGGTGACCTGCATCCGGCAACCGAGCACCTGCGCTTCGGAACCGGCTTCGACGATCGCGTCGTGGCCGAATTTGGGATTCGCGTAGGCGTTGGGATCGGTGATCTGGTCGTGCACCGAGCGGGCCGCCGCGGCGCAGTCACCGGGCGTCCCGTAGGCCTTGCCGAAGCCGTCCTTGCCCTGGGCGTCGAACAGCGCGCACGCCTGCTCCGGCGGCACGGCCCGCAGGTAGTTGTGGACGCTGCGGATGGCCTGCTGCGGGTTCTGCGCGGTCATCGGGACCGCGTCCACCGGGGCGCTGCCGCCGGTGCCGCTCCCGCCTCCCGAAGAGTCGCTCCCGCCGAAGTAGTGGTCGTAGGCCAGGTTCAGCAGGAGCAGGGCGATGAGCACGTAGAGGATCCGCCGGACCCACTTGTAGCGCAGCGCGCCGAGGGCCTTCTTCCACCACGGCTTCTCGGGCTGCGGGGCGCTCGCCGCACCGCCGCCCTGGGAGGCCTGCCACTCCTTGAACCGCTTAAACTCCAGGAACTCCTGGTACTCCGCGTCCTCGGACGCCTTCGGGGCCCGAGCACCGGGGGACGGTTCCGGGGCCCGGTCGGGCTCGGCGACGTCGACGACCTCCGCGTCGACGATCTCGGGCAGGTTGTCGGAGCGCGGTTCCCGCTGATCAGCCACGCACACATGATGCCGGGCGGCAGGGGGTCGGTGGAAGCGCCCGCACCGGGTCCAGTACTCTTGAGGAGGTTCCACCCAAGACCGCTGGTCTTCCTCCACGCTCGGCGACGGGCCGCGAGGAACGAAGGTCCCGTGAGATGCGGGCGACCCGCGCAGGAGGGACGAGGCTGGTGCAGCGCGTCTTGTGCGCGTCCGCGCCGTTTTCACGCCCCGTGCTGCCCTGCGCCGGGGCGTTTCGTCGTCTCAGGGCCGACTCTGACCGGCTAGGTCTGCCGCAGTCGGAAACAGAGAGGAGGCGACATGGCGAAGTCCGACAAGATCGATGCGGTCAGCGAAATCGCGGAGAAGTTCAACTCCTCCACCGCTGCCGTCGTGACCGAGTACCGCGGGCTCTCGATGGCTCAGCTGTCTGAGCTGCGCCGCTCGCTCGGCTCGAACGTGAGCTACCGTGTCGCGAAGAACACGCTGGTCAAGCGTGCCGCCGAGCAGTCGGGCGTCGAGGGCCTCGACGACCTGTTCGTCGGCCCGACCGCGATCGCCTTCGTCGAGGGCGAGCCGGTCGACGCTGCCAAGGCCATCAAGGAGTTTGCCAAGGGCAACCAGAACCTGGTGGTCAAGGGCGGGTACATGGACGGCCGCCCGCTGTCCGTGTCCGAGGTCGAGAGCATCGCCGACCTCGACTCGCGCGAGGTCACGCTGGGCAAGCTGGCCGGCGCGATGAAGGCCAAGATGAACCAGGCTGCCGCGCTGTTCCAGGCGCCGGCGTCCCAGGTGGCTCGCATGGCCGCTGCCCTTCAGGAGAAGAAGGGCGAGTAAGGCTCTCCGCAGTCCGCAGTGGACGGTGCGTGCGAGCGCGCCGCCGAAGCGGGTCTCGGAGCCGTCTTTCGCGCGACAACCCCCTTCCCGGACGCCGCCGGTGCCCGGGCACTGAGCAGAAAGGAACGCCGACATGGCGAAGCTGAGCAACGACGAGCTGCTGGACGTCTTCAAGGAGATGACCCTCCTGGAGCTGTCGGAGTTCGTGAAGCAGTTCGAGGAGACCTTCGACGTCACCGCCGCCGCCCCGGCCGCGGTCGCCGTGGCTCCGGCCGCCGGTGGCGAGGCCGCCGCCGCTGAGGAGCAGGACGAGTTCGACGTCATCCTCGAGGGCGCTGGCGACAAGAAGATCCAGGTCATCAAGGTCGTTCGCGAGATCGTCTCCGGCCTGGGCCTGAAGGAGGCCAAGGAGCTGGTCGAGGAGTCCGGCAAGGCCATCCTGGAGAAGGTCGACAAGGAGAAGGCCGAAGAGGCCAAGGGCAAGCTGGAAGAGGCTGGCGCCAAGGTCGTCATCAAGTGAGCCTTCTGACTCACTGCTCTGGGGCCAAAGACCTACTTCTGGTCTGAGGACTCACAGTAAGAGAACGGGCACTCGCTGTTGCGGGTGCCCGTTCTCTTTTCCTGAGGACGGAAACAAGCATCTTTTTTCGGACGTATCTCTGCGGGTCACTTGATTTGTAGTGAACTCATGAGTAACCCTGCTGCGTCGAGCTCGTTGCATAGGTGTGACGCCAACTACCTTCGTTAAGCGCGTCACATGTGCAAGGGTGCTTCTCCGGGGAATGTTGTCCCCGGAATCGGTGTAATCGAGGACGCGGAGGTTCGGATGGGCGTCGAGGTGGTTGTCGACGGGCTCTCGAAGTCCTTCGGCCCGCAGACCATCTGGCGGGACGTCTCGCTGAATCTGCCCCCGGGTGAGATCAGCGTGCTGCTCGGGCCTTCCGGCACCGGTAAGTCGGTGTTCCTGAAGTCGCTGGTGGGTCTGCTCAAGCCGGACGAGGGTCAGGTGATCATCAACGGGACGGACATCTGCACCTGTTCCGAAAGTGATCTTTACGAGGTTCGCAAGCTTTTCGGCGTGCTGTTCCAGGACGGCGCGCTGTTCGGCTCGATGAACCTCTACGACAACATCGCCTTCCCGCTCCGCGAGCACACGCGCAAGAGCGAGACCGAGATCCGCAACGTGGTTCTCGAGAAGATGGAGATGGTCGGCCTCATCGGTGCGGAGGACAAGCTCCCCGGTGAGATCTCGGGCGGTATGAAGAAGCGCGCCGGTCTGGCCCGCGCTCTCGTGCTGGACCCGGAGATCCTGCTGTTCGACGAGCCGGACTCGGGTCTGGACCCGGTGCGGACCGCGGTGCAGAACCAGCTGATCGTCGACCTCAACGCGCAGATCGACGCGACCTTCCTGATCGTCACGCACGACATCAACACCGCCCGGACCGTGCCGGACAACATCGGCATGCTCTACCGCCGGAACCTGGTGATGTTCGGGCCGCGCGAGGTGCTGCTGACCTCGGACGAGCCGGTCGTGGTGCAGTTCCTCAACGGTCGCCCCGACGGCCCGATCGGCATGAGCGAGGAGAAGGACAGCGCGCTGGTCGAGGCGGAGCTGGCCAAGCACGGCAGGCCGAAGGTGCCGCACATGATGCCGCAGCTGGAGGTCAGCCCCGGGCTGCCGGACCGCGCCGCGGTGCACCGCCGCAAGGAGCGCGTGCTGCGGCAGCTGCGCTCGCTGAGCCCCACGGCGCAGGAGGAGATCCTCAAGAGCCTCACGCCGGACGAGCTGGCGCTCTACGGCTTCCAGTCCCCGGCGACGGGGTCCTGGCCGCAGCAGCAGCCGGCCCCGCAGGCCCAGCGCCCCCAGCCCCAGCAGCAGCCGCAGCAGCCGCCGCAGCCGCAGCGCCAGGCCCCGCCGCAGCAGAACTTCCCGCAGCAGCAGCCCGTTCAGCAGCAGGCCCCGCAGCAGGCCCAGCGGCCTTCGCCGCACCCGCGTCAGCCGGAGCAGGAGCCGGTGTGGCCGGGTGGTCTGCAGGCCGACGGCGCGCAGCCGGGGCAGGAGACGGAGTCGGCGGGTGGCCGCCGGCGTTGGTTCGGTCGCAAGCGAGGTGAGCAGTGAGCGCGTCCCGGGTGCAGTTCCCCGGTGCGGGCGGGCTGCGCCAGACGGGCCGCCTGTTCGCACTCGGCATGGACATCGTGCGGGCCATGCCCTCGCGTCCGTTCCAGATCCGCGAGTTCATCCAGCAGTGCTGGTTCATCGCCAGCGTCACGATCCTGCCGACCGCGCTGGTGTCGATCCCGTTCGGCGCGGTCATCGCGCTGCAGCTGGGGTCGCTGACCCGGCAGATTGGCGCGCAGTCGTTCACCGGTGCGGCCAGCGTGCTGGCGATCATCCAGCAGGCGAGCCCGATCGTGACGGCGCTGCTGATCGCCGGTGCCGGTGGTTCGGCGATCTGCGCCGACCTGGGGTCGCGCAAGATCCGCGACGAGATCGACGCGATGGAGGTGCTGGGCGTCTCGCCGATCCAGCGCCTCGTGGTGCCCCGGGTGCTGGCCGCGATGCTGGTGGCCGTGCTGCTCAACGGCATGGTCAGCGTCGTCGGCGTGATCGGCGGCTACACGTTCAACGTGATCATGCAGGGCGGTACGCCGGGTGCGTACATGGCCAGCTTCAACGCGCTGGCGCAGCTGCCGGACCTGTGGATCAGCGAGCTCAAGGCCCTGATCTTCGGCTTCCTCGCCGGTGTGGTGGCGGCCTTCCGCGGCCTGAACCCGCCACCGGGTCCGAAGGGCGTCGGGGATGCCGTGAACCAGTCGGTGGTGATCACCTTCCTGCTGCTGTTCGCGGTGAACTTCATCCTCACGACGCTGTACCTGCAGTTGGTCCCGCCAAAGGGAATGTGACGGCCGCCAGGGGAATGGGAACATGGTGACGATCTCGCAGCGCGCCAAGCGCGCGGCCCGACGGCCGGTGGAGCTGCTGGACGACCTGGGTGACCAGATGTCGTTCTACATCCGCTCCCTGGCGTGGATTCCGCGGGCCATCACCCGCTACGCCAAGGAAACGCTGCGCCTGCTGGCCGAGGTCAGCTTCGGCAGCGGCGCCCTGGCGGTCATCGGCGGCACGGTCGGCGTGATGATCGGCCTGACGCTGTTCACCGGCACCGTCGTCGGCCTGCAGGGCTTCTCGGCCCTGGACCAGCTGGGCACCTCGGCGTTCGCCGGCTTCATCTCCGCCTACTTCAACACCCGGGAGATCGCGCCGCTGGTGGCCGGTCTGGCCCTGTCGGCGACGGTGGGTTCCGGGTTCACCGCCCAGCTCGGCGCGATGCGGATCTCCGATGAGATCGACGCGCTGGAGGTCATGGGCGTGCCGAGCCTGCCGTACCTGGTGACCACGCGCGTGATGGCCGGGTTCATCGCGGTCGTGCCGCTGTACGTGCTGGGCCTGCTGACCTCCTACGTGGCCTCCCGCGGCGTCACCGTCTACCTCTACGGGCAGTCGGCGGGCACCTACGACCACTACTTCAACCTGTTCCTGCCTCCCGAGGACGTGCTGTGGTCCTTCGGGAAGGTCCTGATCTTCAGCGTGGTGGTGATCATGACGCACTGCTACTACGGGTACCGCGCCAGCGGCGGCCCCGCCGGGGTCGGCGTCGCGGTGGGACGCGCGGTGCGGACCGCGATCGTGACCACCGCGCTGCTGGACTTCTTCCTCAGCCTCGCGATCTGGGGCACCACGACGACCGTTCGGATCACCGGATGAGCGCGCAGGGAGCGGTCCCCAAGGTCAAGCGCAGGCTGATGGGTCTGGCGCTGCTGATGAGCATGGTCATGTTCGTCGTGCTGTGCCTGGCGTTCTACAACAAGGCGTTCACGTCCTCCTCGGATGTCATCCTCAAGGCCGCCTCGACCGGCAACCAGCTGCTGCCGGACTCCGACGTGAAGGTCCGCGGCATGGTCGTGGGCCGGGTCGTCAACGTGGAGTCCGACGGCAAGGGCGCGGAGCTGCACCTGGCGCTGGAGCCGGACAAGGCCAAGGAGATCCCGGCGAACGTCTCCGCGCAGCTGCTGCCGCGGACCCTGTTCGGCGAGCGCTACGTGGCGCTGGAGCTGCCCGACAAGCCCTCGTCGAAGACGCTGGCCGCGGGCGGTGTCATCGAGCAGGACCGGACCCGCGCCGGGCTGGAGTTGGAGACGGTGCTGGCCGACACGATGCCGGTGCTGCAGGCGATCAACCCCGCCGACCTGTCGGCGACGCTCAACGCGCTCGACCAGGCGCTGTCCGGTCGCGGCGACCAGGTCGGCGACACGCTGTCGCAGCTCAACACCTACCTGGCCGGGCTGAACCCGGCGATCCCGGACCTGCGGGACAACCTGCAGGAGCTGGTGGGGGTCGCGCAGACCTACGAGCAGGCGGCGCCGGACATCATCAACGCGCTGGAGAACTTCTCCACCACGGCCCGGACGCTGGTGGACCAGAAGCAGAACCTGCAGAAGCTGACCGGCCAGGTCACCACGTCCTCCGGTGACCTGACGACGTTCCTGGACCAGAACGGGCAGAACATCATCCGGCTCGCCGACGCGCAGCGCCCGACGCTGGACCTGCTGGCCGAGTACTCACCGAGCTACCCGTGCTTCCTGGGCGAGATGGCGGAGTTCGTGCCGCGCGTCCGGCAGGCGTTCGGCGAGGGCACCGACGAGCCCGGTCTGCACGTGACCCTGGAGATCGCCCCGCACCGCGGCAAGTACCGCCCCAACCAGGACGAACCCGAGTTCGCCGACCACCGGGGGCCGCGTTGCTACAACTTCATGGAGCACCTGAACCCGATGCCGGAGTACCCGCCGGACGGCCCGTTCAAGGACGGCTCGGTCCCGCCCGCGCCGTCGCGGTCGGTGACCGGCGGCCTGAACCCGCCGGCGACCACCAGCCAGCAGTCGGCCCC
Organism: Saccharopolyspora flava; assembly: GCF_900116135.1. Classification (GTDB taxonomy): domain Bacteria; phylum Actinomycetota; class Actinomycetes; order Mycobacteriales; family Pseudonocardiaceae; genus Saccharopolyspora; species Saccharopolyspora flava. The sequence continues at coordinate 1,289,877 of NZ_FOZX01000001.1, read as the reverse complement.
GGCCGGGACCGCGACGCAGTGGGTGAACTCGCCCGCTGAGCGCGACATGGTGGCCACGGTGCTGGCCCCGGCCCTGGGCAGGCCCTCCTCGGAGGTGCCCGACTGGGGCGGTCTGCTCGTCGGACCGGTGCTGCGAGGCGCGGAGGTGAGCTACCGATGAACGGGATCAGCATTCGCGGACCGCTGACCAAGTTCCTGATCTTCGTGGTGATCACCTCGCTGGCCACCGGCGTGCTGATCATGACGATCGCGAACCAGGACATGCGCTCGACGAACTCCTACAAGGCCCGGTTCACCGACGTCACCGCGCTCAACGTGGGCGACGAGGTGCGGATCGCGGGCGTGAAGGTCGGTCAGGTCGAGGACATCGAGCTCGTCGACAACAAGGTCGCCGAGGTCGAGTTCAACGTCGCCGACCGCCGGCTGCCGTCGTCGGTGACCGCGACCATCAAGTACCGGAACCTGGTGGGGCAGCGCTACATCGCGCTCGAGCAGGGCGCCACGCCCGCAGGCAACGGGGGCGCCTCGGGCGGCACCGTCCGCGGCGGCTACCTGGCGGCGGGCGAGACGATCCCGCTGGAGCGCACCAAGCCCGCGCTGGACCTGACGGTGCTGCTCGGCGGGTTCAAGCCGCTGTTCCAGGCGCTGAACCCGGACGACGTCAACAAGCTGTCCTACGAGATCATCCAGGTCCTGCAGGGCGAGGGCGGCACGGTCGAGAGCCTGCTGTCCCACACGGCGTCGCTGACCAGCACCATCGCCTCGCGCGACCAGGTGATCGGTCAGGTCATCAACAACCTCAACGGCGTGCTCGACACCGTCAACGCCCGCGACCAGCGGCTCTCCGAGCTGGTGGGGCAGCTGCGGCAGGTGGTGTCCGGGCTCGCCGAGGACCGCGACTCCATCGGCAGCGCGATCACCGCGATGGACGGGCTGACCAACACCACCGCCGGGCTCCTGCAGGACGCCAGGCCGGGGTTGCAGGCCGACATCGACGGTCTCGGCCAGCTGTCGAAGAACCTCAACGGCCACGAGCAGATCGTGGACCGGGTGCTGCACAACATGCCGAACAAGCTCGAAAGCCTGTCCCGCACCGCCTCGCACGGGTCGTGGTTCAACTTCTTCCTGTGCCAGACCTCCGGCAACGTCGGCGTCGGCGATCTCAACCTGCCGCTGCCGCTGACGCCCGTGACCCAGCCGAGGTGTCAGCGATGAGTTCCTTCTCCCAGCGCGATCCGCTCAAGATCGGTGTCGCCGGCATCCTGGTGCTGGTGGTGCTGTTCCTGCTGGCCGCGAACTACGAGCGGCTGCCGTTCATCAGCGGCACCACCTACACCGCGGAGTTCTCCGAGGCCGCGGGCCTGCGGGCGGACAACGAGGTCCGCGTCGCGGGAGTGAAGGTCGGCTCGGTCTCCGACGTCGAGCTCGCCGGCGACCGGGTGCTGGTCAGCTTCCGGGTCTCCGGCGCCGAGCTCGGCGACCACACGACCGCGGCGATCAAGGTCAAGACGCTGCTCGGCCAGAAGTACCTGGCGCTGGACCCGCAGGGCTCCAAGCCGATGGACGACGACAAGCCGATCCCGCTGAACCGCACGATGTCGCCCTACGACGTCATCGAGGCCTTCAGCGACCTGTCCAAGAACGTCGACCAGATCGACACCCAGCAGCTCGCCAAGAGCTTCGAGACGCTGTCGAGCACGTTCAAGGACACCCCCGGTGAGGTCAGCGGCGCGCTCAACGGGCTTTCCCAGCTGTCGCAGACCATCTCGTCGCGCGACGAGCAGATCGAGCACCTGCTCAACAACACCACGCAGGTCTCGCAGCAGCTCGCCGACCGCAACGAGGACTTCGAGAAGCTGCTCTCCGACGGCAACCTGCTGCTGCAGGAGCTGCGGGCCCGCCGCGACTCGATCTCGTCCCTGCTGACCGGCACCCAGGAGCTGTCGCAGCAGCTCACCGGCCTGGTCAACGACAACCAGGCGCAGCTCAAGCCGACGCTGGAACAGCTCGACAAGGTGACCAAGATGCTGCAGCGCAACCAGGCCAACCTGGACAAGAGCCTCAACACCTTCGCCCCGTTCACGCGGCTGTTCTCCAACGTGCTCGGCAGCGGCCACTGGTTCGACACATACATCTGCGGTCTGCTGCCGCCCGCCGTCGGGCCGATCAACCAGGAGGGTTGCAAGCAATGACGAGCGCACCCTCGAAGAGCTCCAACCTGGCCAAGATCCTCACCATCGGGATCGTGGTCGTGCTGCTCGGCGCGGTCGGCGGCTGGTGGCTGTTCTACGGAGCGGCCGACCGCAAGGTCACCGCCTACTTCGACGCGGCCGTCGGCCTCTACCCGGGCGGTGACGTGCGGATCCTCGGCGTGCCGGTCGGCACCATCGACGAGGTCACGCCGCAGGGCAAGCAGGTCAAGGTCGTGCTCAGCGTGGACCGCGACACCGCGATCCCGGCGAACGCGAGCCTGGTGGCGGTCTCGCCCAGCATCGTCTCCGACCGGTACGTGCAGTTCGCGCCGGTCTACAAGGGAGGCCCGAAGCTGGGCGACAACGCGGTGATCCCGGCCGACCGGACCGCGACCCCGGTCGAGCTGGACAACATCTACCGCAGCCTCAACGACCTCACCCAGGCCCTGGGACCCAACGGCGCCAACAAGAACGGCGCGCTGACCGACCTGCTCAACACCGGTGCCGCCAACCTCGGCGGCAACGGCAAGGCGCTGTCGGACACCCTGCGCAACCTAGGCGAGGCCGGCACCACGATGTCCGGCAACAGCGAGGAGCTGTTCAAGACCGTCGACAACCTGCAGCGCTTCACCGGGATGCTGGCCCAGAACGACGACCAGATGCGCCGGTTCAACACGCAGATGGAAGAGGTCAGCAGCAACCTCGCCGGGGAGCGCAACGACATGAGCGCCGCGCTCGCCGAGCTGTCGGTGGCGCTGGGCAAGGTCGAGTCGTTCGTGCGCGACAACCGCGGGCTGCTGCAGTCCAACGTCAGCCAGCTGCACGACGTCGCCGCCGTGCTCGTCAAGCAGAAGGAAGCGCTCAACGAGTCGCTGACCACCGCGCCGCTGGCGATGAGCAACCTGAACAACACCTACAACGGCGCCTCCGGGACGCTGGACCAGCGGGCGATGTTCAACGAGCTCAACCAGCCGCCGCTGGTGTCGGTGTGCAAGCTGCTCGACCAGTCCCGGCCGCAGCAGCTCCCGGTCGAGGTCACCAGCGCCTGCGACGCGCTCAAACCGGTGATCCAGGGCACCGAGAAGCTGCCGACGCTGGCCCAGACGCTCAGCGCGGCGCAGTCCGGGAAGCTCCCGCCGCTGCCGCTGCCGGTGACCAACCTGCTCCAGCCCGCCGGAGGTGGCCAGTGATCTCGCGGCTCGTGCGATCCGTGTTCAACCGCTCCTCCGCGATCAAGGTGGGAGCCGTGGCGACGGTCGGCCTGCTGGCGCTGTCGGGTTGTTCCTCGCGCGGCGTCTACGACATGCCGCTGCCGGGCGGCGCCGACGTCGGCGACCACCCGTACGACGTGAAGGTCCACTTCGCCGACGTCCTCGACCTGGTGCCCAACGCGGGCGTGCGGGTCAACGACGTCGCGGTCGGCAAGGTCTCCGACATCACCCTGGCGCCCGGGACCTGGGACGCCGAGGTGACGGTCACCGTCAACGGCGACGTGAAGCTGCCCGCGAACGCCATCGCGCGGCTGCGCCAGTCCAGCCTGCTCGGCGAGAAGTACGTCGAGCTCGCCGCGCCGCCGAAGGCCGCCTCCGGGCGGCTCACCGACGGCGCGACGATCGGGATCGACCGCACCAACCGCAACCCCGAGGTGGAGGAGGTCCTCGGCGCGTTGTCGCTGCTGCTCAACGGTGGCGGTGTCGCGCAGCTGCAGGACATCACCAAGGAGCTCAACAAGGCCATGAGCGGGCGCGAGTCCGACATCCGCGGCCTGCTCAACAACCTCGACGAACTGGTCGCCGGGCTCGACGCGCAGCGCGACGACATCGTCCGCGCGCTCGACAGCATCAACCGGCTCTCGGCCAAGCTCAACGAGCAGCGCGGCAGCATCGACACCGCGCTTAACGACCTCGGCCCCGGCCTGCAGGTGCTCAACGAGCAGCGCGGGCAGCTGGTGACCATGCTGCAGTCGCTGGACAAGCTCTCCGGGGTGGCGACCAACGTCGTCGACAAGTCCCACGAGGACCTGGTGCACGACCTCAACCAGCTGGCGCCGACGCTGCACCAGCTGGCCGCCGCGGGCGACTCGCTGCCGAAGTCGCTGGAAACCCTGGTCACGTTCCCGTTCCCGGACAACGCGGTGCAGGGCATCGGGGGCAGCGACTACAACAACCTGTACCTCAAGGTCGACCTGAACCTGAGCACCATCGTCGACAACCTCGGGCGCTCCCGGCAGCCGCTGGTCCCGCTGCCCGACTCGGTCCCGCTGCCGCTGAACGGTCAGCAGCAGCAGGAACAACCCGCACCGACCCAGCCGAAACCGGAGGAGCAGCAATCCGGCGGCGGCCTGCTGGGCTGGCTGTTCGGAGGTGACAACTGATGCTCACCCGTCGCGCCCGATACCAGATCATCGCTTTCGTGCTGATCGCGCTGATCGGTTGCAGCTACGCCGGATTCAAGTACGCCGGGGTCGACCGGCTCTTCGGCAACCGCGGTTACGCGGTGGCGCTGGAGCTGGCCAGCACCGGCGGTGTCTTCCAGAACGCCGAGGTCACCTACCGCGGTGTGCCGGTCGGCCGGGTCGGCGAGCTCAAGCTCACCGAGAACGGCGTGCAGGTGCCGCTGGACATCGAGAACAGCGCGCCGCCGATCCCGTCCGACGTGGAGGCCGTGATCACCAACCGCTCGGCGGTCGGCGAGCAGTACGTGGACCTGCGTCCCAAGCGGGACAAGGGCCCGTACCTCAAGGAGGGTTCGGTCATCCCCGAATCCCGGACGACCACGCCGCTGCCGGTCCAGGACCTGATGATGAACCTGGACGGCTTCGCCAAGTCGGTGCCGCAGGACTCGCTGCGTACCGTCGTCAGCGAGCTCGGCACCGCGTTCCGCGACAACGGCGGCCACCTGCAGACCATCCTGGACACCTCCCGCGAGTTCACCGCGCAGGCGCAGAACCACCTGCCGCAGACGGTGCAGCTGCTGGAGGACGGCAAGACCGTGCTGGCCACCCAGAACGACCAGGGCTCGGCCATCAAGTCCTTCAGCAAGGACCTGAACCTGCTGTCGGAGTCGCTGAAGAAGTCCGACGGGGACCTGCGCGGCGTCATCCAGAAGGCGCCGCCGGCCGCGCAGCAGCTGTCCGGCCTGATCAAGGACAACCCGCGGATCGGTCCGCTGCTGGCGAACCTGACCACGACCTCGCAGCTCCTCTCGGCGCACCGGGACGGCATCGAGCAGCTGTTCATCAGCTACCCGGCGCAGGTCGCGGTCACCAACACCGTCGTTCCCGGGGATGGCACCGCTCACTTCGGACTGGTTCTCAACCTGTTCGACCCGATGCCGTGTACCAAGGGATATGAGGGGACGCCGGAACGCAGCGGCACCGACATGTCGCCGGTCCCGCTGAACAAGGACGCGCACTGCGCGGAGCCTCCGGGCAGTCCGATCAACGTGCGCGGCGCGCAGAACGCACCCGGGCAGTAAGAGAGGCAACACGTGACCGAACAAGCCGACACCGCTCGCCGGCGGCCCACGCTGTCGCTGGTGCTGTTCGTGGTGAGCCTGGTGTGCGCCCTGGTGTTCGGGGTGTTGTGGGTGTTCGCACTGAACAGCTCCACGGTCGCCTACGCGGAGACGCGCGACGAGGCGCTGCAGCAGGGCCAGGAAGCGATCATCAACTTCAACACCCTGGACCACAAGGACGTCGACCGCGGCCTGCAGCGGTGGGAGGACTACTCCACCGGTCCGCTGCGGGACGAGGTCAAGCAGGGCCGCAAGGACTACGCGACCCGGATCCAGCAGGCCAAGAGCACCACCACGGCGCGCGTGCTCGACGCCGGCATCGCCGAGCTCGACGAGAACGCGGGCAAGGCGCGGATGATCGCGGTCGTGCAGATCACGGTGACCGTCGAGGACCAGCCCCCGGCCAACAAGCAGGATCGCTACCAGGCAGAACTCACGCGTGAGGGCGACGTCTGGAAGCTCAGCGGACTGGGCACCGTCCCGGTCGGCTGAGCGGCGAGACCCGAAAGCGATTCGAGGAGTACAGCCAGTGCCAAGCAACCGCCGTTCCGGCGCGAACCGGCAGCCCTCGGCCCGCCGGCCGAAGGTCGCCGGCCTGCGCAAGCGCCCCACCTCGCCCGCCTCGTCCTCCTCCCAGGCGGAGGACGAGGAGGTCAACGGCACTGCGGTGACCGACCAGGCCCAGGACGCCCGGACCGATGAGACCGCCTCCGAGAGCACGGCTTCCGAGGCCGACGGGACCGTCGCGGCCGAGTCCGGGTCGGCGGAGGTCGCCGGGGGTTCCGAGAAGCCGGGGGCCTCGGAGAGCGAGTCCGCTGCGGACGAGTCCGATGAGGACTCCGAGTCGTCCGAGGAAGCCGAGTCGTCGGAGGACGCCCGGTCGTCCGAGGATGCGGGGTCGTCCGAGGACACGGGGAGTTCCGAGACCTCCGCTGCGAAGTCCGAGTCCTCCGACGGCGAGTCGCAGGACTCGGATACCGAGGAGGCGGCGAAGTCCGGCAAGCCGTGGCTGCTCTGGGCGGCGACGGCGCTGCTGCTCGCGCTGGCGATCTTCTTCGGCGTCGCGACCTACACGACCTACTACACCGGCCCGGCCGCCAACGAGGCGTTGACCTCGGCGGGCGAGACCAGCGAGGTCAACGGTCAGGTCAGCGACGGCGTCCAGAAGCTGTTCTCCTACGACTTCAACGACACGGCCAAGACCGAGAACGCCGCCAAGGACCTCCTGGTCGGCTCGGCCGTGCAGAAGTACAACGAGCTGTTCGCCCTGGTCAAGCAGCAGGCCCCGCAGCAGCAGCTGATCGTCACGACCACGGTCAAGAACAGCGCCGTGACCCGCCTGGAGGGCGACCGCGCCGAGGTCCTGGTCTTCGTCGACCAGCACGCCATGCGCGCCAACACCGGTGAGTCCAACATCGGCCCCGCTCAGCTCTCGGTCAGCGCCGAGAAGCAGGGCGACAAGTGGAAGATCACCAACCTCACCCTCCGCTGACCCACCTCCGTCACGCAGCCCCTCCCGCCCCGAAACCTCGGTGCCGGAGGGGCTTCTGCGTCACCAGCGGACAGTTTTAGCCATAATTGTCCGGACAAAAAGGACATTGATCATGGGTGATTATGGCTAAAACTGTCCCCTGGTGACTCGGGAACCCCCGCGACACCTCAACCCCACCGCACTTCCGCACTTCCGCAGTGCTGCGGTGGGGATGGTGGGGTCAGGGGCCGACGTGGATGTGGGCGCTCCAGGTGGCGTGGTCGTTGGGGCGGGCGTTGCGGAGTTCGCGGGCGGCGTTGTGCAGCGCGTAGGCCGCGCCGTCGGTGCCGTAGCCGTTCTGCCCGAAGACCTCCGAGTAGAAGTCCGCGTGAGCCTCCACCGCGCTCGCGCCGTCGACCTCCCACAGGGTGCCGATGACGTGCGTGAACCCGGCGAACCCGAGCGCCGAGGCCAGGGACAGCGCCGCCGCGCACGGCTGATCCGCCGCGCTGGCCACCTGACCCAGGTAGCAGAACTCCGCCTGGTCCAGGGCCATCTGCCCCAGCTCGACGAGCCCCAGCGGCCGCTGCCCGTCCCGGTCCAGCAGCATCCCCGCCGCCGGCTGCGCCGGGAACTGCGAGCTCGGCTCGCAGATGTGCACCCACGGGTAGTTCGGCAGCATCCGCAGCACGTCGGTCGCGCTCGCGCTCTCCGTCGAGATGATCTCCGCGGTCGGCCAGTACCGGGCCAGCACCTGGTTCTGCGGCGGCAGCTCCCGCGAGACCTGGACCGCCGAACCCGCCGCCACCAGGGCGTCGCCCTCCGGCACCGGCCGGGTGCGGGCGCGCAGCAGGCAGCCGAGCGTCGGCGTGTAGGACGACACGACGCGGTCCAGCGCCGACGCCCCCGCGTGCGCGGTCGCGGCGTGCAGCGGCAGGTACGCCGCCGCCCCGAAGCAGCTCCACCACACCCGCGGCCACCGGCTTCCCGCCGCCGGCGTGTTCAGGTATCCCATCCGGTCCAGGACCGGGCGCACCATCCGCACCCAGGTCCAGTCCAGCACCTCGGCCATCGTGGCGTGGTCGTCCTGCTGCGCCGCGGTCAGCAGCGTCAGCGCCTGCTCACCGGCCCGGTCCGGGGTGGCGTGCGAGATCGGGACGGTCAGCACCCGGCCGCCGAAGATCACCAGCACGTCCGACCGGTAGCGGCTGAGGTTGACGATCGCCACCGACCCGTCACCGCCGACCCCGCTCAGCTCGGAGAACGGCCGCATCCGCAGGTGCCCGGGCTGGACCTCGCGCACCTCGTCGATCAGCGCGGACCAGGCGTCGGCCAGCCGCGTCCGGTCGTCGGCGTCACCGAGGTCGGGGTCCTCGGCCGGGCGGTCCAGCAACCGCCGCAGCCGCACGATCTCGTCCGCCAGGTCCGGGTGGTCGCGGTGCAGCGCACCGAGCTCGCCGCCGCTGGGCAGGAAGTCGGCCAGGATCGCCGACCGGCCGTGCTCGACGAGCTCCACGGCCTTGTCCGGTTCGCCGGCCTCGATGGCGCTGGCCGCGGCGTCGGCCACGATCGACGCCCACCGCTGCTGCGCGCTCGGGGAGGCCACGACCCGCTTGCCGCGGGTCATCAGCGGCAGCAGCTCGACGGCCGTGGTGAACGACTCCAGCGCCTCCGACCAGCGCTGCTCCTGCGCGCTGATCCGGCCAGCCAGCGCAGCGGCCCGCAACCGCTGCTCGGACGGGGCGTTGCTCTGGTCGGCGGCCTCGGTGAGGACCTTGCGCGCCCACCGGTAGTACCGCCTGCGGCCGGTGCGCTGGTGCAGCGCCTGCAGCGCGAGCCCGAGCTGGATGGACACCACCGCTCGGCCCGGGACGGTCTCCGGCATCGCGATCAGGGCCTGGTCGAACAGCTCGATCGCGGTCTCGACGTCCTGCGCGCGCCCGGCCCGCTGGAACCGGTGGGTGAGCACGGTGCCGAGCTGGACCCACGCGATCTGCTGGGTCTCCGGCACCGCGTCCTTGGCCGCCTCGCGCGCGAGGTCGGCGGCGCGGTCGAGGTCGTCGCGGTTCTCGCCGTGCTCGTAGCGCACCAGCAGGCTGGTGTTCAGGGCGGTGATCATCCGCGCGCGCTGGGAGGGTGCCGCGGCCTCCACCGCCGCCTCCCCGGCGGTGACCGCGGTGTCGAGCGCCTTGGCCTCGCCGCCGTGCAGGAAGTGCCTGCGCAGCAGGATCGCGTAGCCGCCCAGGGCCAGCGCGCGGGAGGTGTCCTCGGTGGCCAGCGCCCGCACGGCCGGGGTGATCGGGCGCAGCACGCGGCGCAGCTGCCCGGACTCGCCGGTGGCGTCGACGTGCTCGACGGTGGCCGCCGCCAGCTGCCACACGGCCGTGCCGAGCTGCGGGTTCCCGCCTTCGAGCACCCCGAGGACGCCGATCAGCTCGTTGATCGCGGTGTTGAGGTCGGTGAGGTCGCCGTTGCGCTGGAAGCGCAGCCGCAGCGCCTCGGCGTAGCGGCACAGCCCGCCGCGCCGGGTGTCGCCGTCGGGCAGCGCCCCGGATCCGGCCGCGAGGTGCTTGATCGCCTCGTCGAGGTCGTCCGGGTCGCTGTTGCGCTGGTAGCGGCGCATCAGCGCGGAGCCGAGGTTGATCAGCAGCTCGGAGGTGGTGGCGTCGGAGGCCGGGGAGATCCGCGCGGCCTCCCGGAACACCGCGATCGACTCCTCGTCGGATTCGGGCGAGTCGGCGAGCCGGGCGTGCAGCTTGAGCGCGTTGGCCAGCCGCAGCAGCACCATCGGGCGCCGCTGGTCGCGCTTGGGGGTCTGGCCGACGGCGTCGCGGGCGACCTGCGCGCCGTCGGCGGCGATTCGGGCCTGACCGGTCTTGCCCGCGAGGTCGGTGAGGGCGAGCGCGAGGTTGCAGAAGTAGAGGATGCGGTCGCGGTCCCCGGAGTGGGCGGCCTCGGCCGCCGAGCGGTAGTAGCCGATGGCGTCCTCGAGGTCGGCGAGGTCGCGGCTCTGGACGTAGCGCAGCTGCGCGGCGCTGCCGAGGTTGTTGAGCACGCCGGCCCGCGCCGGGTCGTCCGCGCGCAGCACGCCCGCGGTATTGCGGAAGATCTCGGTGACCCAGGGCAGGTTGGTGAAGTCGAGGGTGGTGACGATCTGGTTCATCGCCGCGATGGCGTCGGCGTAGCGCTGCTCGGGGCTGCGACGCTCACCGCTGCCGGGCTGCCCGGGGTTGGGCGGGCCGGGTTGCTGCCCGACGGCCTGCTGGCTCCCGGTCCCGGGTCCCGTTCCGGGGTTGGTGCCGAAGCCCGGGTTGGTGCCGGTGTGCGGTCCGCCCGCTCTCGCGTCGGGGGCGTCCGCGGGGGCCTCGCCGTCGTCCTCGGGGGCGAACCAACTGGATTGTGGGGTGTGAGGGCCGCTCTGGTCCTGGCCTCCGGTCCAACGCTGCAGCCCGCGGAACCGCTCGCTCGCGCGGCTTGCATCGTCTGTCATCGGTCGTTTCTCCTGTGGCCTGCCGGGCACCGGTCGGGGAGGCCGGTGGTCATCTCACGTTACCGGCGGAGTGAATTGTCGAGTAGCCCATGTGTTACTGGGTGGGATCGCCTCCGGAGGCAGCGGGTCCCCCCGTTGGATGTAATTGCTGAGCTTCGTGGGGAGAAACTACTAGCTCTGCGCGACGGCTTCAGCCCCGTAGGGGAATGTTTAAGACAACCCGTGGTCTCGATGTGGTCAAGCGGGCAAGATCGTCGCGGGGTGTTGATGTTGCGCCCGGTTCGCTACGACGTTCGGGGGACGGTCGTCCAGTTCACCCGGCCTGCCGCAACTCACCGTAGTTGATCATGAACAGCCGTTTCCAGATATTCCCGGTCGTTCCGAGTGGTCTCGGGTGGTCCCGCGAATTGGCCTGGACCAATCTTTTCAAGATCCCGAAACCGGGACGCCCGAATTTCCCCGCGCGAACAATCCCGCGGGTGCCGGAATTGGGTCGCGTGGGGCTGGTGGGAATTGTGTGACCCGCGACGCGCGAGGGGCGATCGCCCACTTTCGTGTGGACGTGGATCCGCCGTCGGACGGTCTCGGGTGGTCTCGCGAGCCCCGCGCCGGGATCCGCGCGGCGCCGGACGTCCGTCCCGGGTGGACTCACAGGAGGGTTCAGAGACTTGTCAAGAGCCGATCGGAGGGGGTTCGCCAACGGCGTGACAGGAGTCCCTCGTGCGATGATCAAAAGCGCCTGACCAGGTTAAAAAGGCCCCTCGGCGGTCACGTGAGGTGATCGTGTTTTCCGCCACGAGGGTGAACGATCGGTGATCTCTTGACTGAGAGCGCGCGCGGGTTCACTCTGGTCCTCAACGCGGGGCTGGGCCGCCATCGGTGGGCCCCCTCGACAGCTGGCGTCCTTCCGGCTAGACTGCTACTTTGCGCTGTCCTCTTATTGGTCTGTCCCGCACTGGACCGTAGGATGGTCGGCGCCATTGCACCCTTGACAGCTGTGCTAGCGATCTGCGCGCTTGCCTGACGCGCGCTTGTCGCCGCGAGCACGGCTGTAGCCAGTTCAGAGTCCCGGAAGGACGCATCTTGGCAGTCTCCCGCGCGACCAAGGTCTCTGCAGCTTCCAACTACACGTCGGGGATCCCTGGGGCACCCAAGCGGGTCTCGTTCGCGAACATCCGCGAGCCGCTGAACGTGCCGAACCTGCTAGACCTGCAGATCCAGTCCTTCGAATGGCTTGTCGGTAACGAGGCCTGGTTCCAGCGCCGGGTCGACGCCGGCGAGGACAATCCGGTTGGTGGTCTTGAGGAGGTCCTGAGCGAGATCTCCCCGATCGAGGACTTCTCCGGATCGATGTCGCTGTCTTTCTCCGATCCGCGCTTCGACGAGGTCAAGGCCTCCGTCGAGGAGTGCACGGACAAGGACATGACCTACGCCGCCCCGCTGTTCGTCACCGCGGAATTCACCAACCACTCCACTGGCGAGATCAAGAGCCAGACGGTGTTCATGGGTGACTTCCCGATGATGACCGACAAGGGCACGTTCATCATCAACGGAACCGAGCGGGTCGTCGTCTCCCAGCTCGTGCGTTCCCCCGGTGTCTACTTCGACCAGTCGGTCGACAAGACGACCGACAAGGACGTCTTCAGCGTCAAGATCATCCCCAGCCGCGGTGCGTGGCTGGAGTTCGACGTCGACAAGCGCGACACCGTCGGTGTCCGCATCGACCGCAAGCGCCGCCAGCCGGTCACCGTGCTGCTCAAGGCGCTGGGCTGGTCCACCGAGGCCATCCGCGAGCGCTTCGGCTTCTCCGAGACGCTCATGGCGACCCTGGAGAAGGACCACACCGGCGGCACCGACGAAGCGCTGCTCGACATCTACCGCAAGCTGCGCCCGGGCGAGCCGCCGACCAAGGAGAGCGCGCAGACCCTCCTGGAGAACCTGTTCTTCAAGGAGAAGCGCTACGACCTGGCTCGCGTCGGCCGCTACAAGGTCAACAAGAAGATCGGTCTCTCGCAGTCCTACGACACGGGCGTGCTGACCGAAGAGGACATCGTCACCACCATCGAGTACCTGGTCCGCCTGCACGCGGGCGAGACCGAGATGCCCGCTCGCGGTGACGACGCCGGCGACAACATCCCGGTCGAGGTCGACGACATCGACCACTTCGGCAACCGCCGCCTGCGCACCGTCGGCGAGCTGATCCAGAACCAGGTCCGGGTGGGCCTGTCCCGCATGGAGCGCGTCGTCCGCGAGCGGATGACCACGCAGGACGTCGAGGCGATCACGCCGCAGACCCTGATCAACATCCGCCCGATCACGGCGGCGATCCGGGAGTTCTTCGGCACCTCGCAGCTGTCGCAGTTCATGGACCAGACCAACCCGATCGCGGGTCTGACGCACAAGCGTCGTCTCTCCGCGCTCGGCCCGGGCGGTCTGTCCCGTGAGCGCGCCGGCATGGAAGTCCGAGACGTGCACCCCTCGCACTACGGCCGCATGTGCCCGATCGAGACGCCGGAAGGCCCGAACATCGGTCTGATCGGCTCGCTGGCCACGTTCGCGCGGGTCAACCCGTTCGGCTTCATCGAGACGCCGTACCGCAAGGTCATCGACGGCCGGGTCACCGACCAGATCGACTACCTGACGGCCGACGAAGAGGACCGCTACGTCAAGGCGCAGGCCAACGCCAAGATCGACGACGACGGCAACTTCGTCGACGACCGCGTCCTGGGTCGGCGGAAGGGCGGCGAGGTCGAGCTGCTCGCCCCGAACGAGATCGACTACATGGACGTCTCGCCGCGGCAGATGGTCTCCGCCGCGACCGCGATGATCCCGTTCCTCGAGCACGACGACGCCAACCGCGCCCTGATGGGTGCGAACATGCAGCGTCAGGCGGTGCCGCTGCTGCGCAGCGAGTCCCCGCTGGTCGGCACCGGCATGGAGCTGCGCGCCGCGGTCGACGCCGGTGACGTGATCACCGCCGAGAAGGCGGGCGTGGTCGAGGAGCTGACCGCGGACTTCGTCACGATCATGGCCGACGACGGCAGCCGCCGCTCGTACCGGATGCAGAAGTTCTCCCGGTCCAACCACGGCACCTGCATCAACCAGAAGCCGATCGTCAACGAGGGCGACCGGATCGAGGCGGGTCAGGTCATCGCGGACGGTCCGTGCACCGAGAACGGCGAGATGGCCCTGGGCAAGAACCTGCTCGTGGCGATCATGCCGTGGGAGGGGCACAACTACGAGGACGCGATCATCCTGAGCCAGCGCCTGGTGCAGGACGACGTGCTCACCTCGATCCACATCGAGGAGCACGAGGTCGATGCCCGCGACACCAAGCTCGGCGCCGAGGAGATCACCCGGGACATCCCGAACGTCTCCGACGACGTGCTGGCCGACCTCGACGAGCGCGGCATCATCCGCATCGGTGCCGAGGTCCAGGGCGGCGACATCCTGGTCGGCAAGGTCACGCCGAAGGGCGAGACCGAGCTGACCCCGGAGGAGCGCCTGCTCCGCGCCATCTTCGGCGAGAAGGCCCGCGAGGTCCGCGACACCTCCCTGAAGGTGCCGCACGGCGAGACCGGCAAGGTCATCGGCGTCCGCGTGTTCAACCGCGAGGACGACGACGAGCTGCCCCCGGGCGTCAACCAGCTGGTGCGGGTCTACGTCGCGCAGAAGCGCAAGATCTCCGACGGTGACAAGCTCGCCGGCCGCCACGGCAACAAGGGCGTCATCGGCAAGATCCTGCCCGCCGAGGACATGCCGTTCCTGTCCGACGGCACCCCGGTCGACATCATCCTCAACACCCACGGTGTTCCGCGTCGTATGAACATCGGCCAGGTGCTGGAAACGCACCTCGGCTGGATCGCGTCGCGGGGATGGGAGATCGACCCGGACGCCGACTGGGCCCAGCGCCTTCCGGAGGAGCTGCTCGACGTCGAGCCCGGCACCAACACCGCCACCCCGGTGTTCGACGGTGTCCGGGAGGAGGAGATCACCGGTCTCCTCGCGTCGACCAAGCCCAACCGCGACGGCGAGCGGATGGTCGGCCCCGACGGCAAGGCGCAGCTGTTCGACGGCCGCAGCGGTGAGCCGTACCCGTACCCGACCGCGGTCGGCTACATGTACATCCTCAAGCTGTCGCACCTGGTGGACGACAAGATCCACGCCCGCTCCACCGGCCCGTACTCGATGATCACCCAGCAGCCGCTGGGCGGTAAGGCGCAGTTCGGTGGTCAGCGCTTCGGTGAGATGGAGTGCTGGGCCATGCAGGCCTACGGTGCGGCCTACACGCTGCAGGAACTGTTGACGATCAAGTCCGACGACGTGGTGGGCCGCGTCAAGGTCTACGAAGCGATCGTCAAGGGCGAGAACATCCCCGAGCCGGGTATCCCGGAGTCGTTCAAGGTGCTGCTGAAGGAGCTTCAGTCGCTGTGCCTGAACGTCGAGGTGCTCTCCAGCGATGGCGCGGCGATCGAGATGCGGGACAGCGAGGACGAGGACCTGGAGCGCGCCGCTGCCAACCTCGGCATCAACCTGTCGCGCAACGAGAACCCGTCGGTGGACGACATCGCTCACTGACCCTCGCCGCCGGCCCGCGGGCTAGTCCCGCGGGCCGGCGACCGACCCAACCTGGCACTCGCTTCCCCCGGTGGCCCCGGGAGGAGCACCATTCGACCAAGGGAGAAGACCCGACGTGCTTGACGTCAACTTCTTCGATGAACTCCGCATCGGCCTCGCCACGGCCGACGACATCCGCCAGTGGTCGTACGGCGAGGTCAAGAAGCCCGAGACCATCAACTACCGAACCCTGAAGCCGGAGAAGGACGGGCTCTTCTGCGAGAAGATCTTCGGTCCGACCCGGGACTGGGAGTGCTACTGCGGTAAGTACAAGCGGGTCCGCTTCAAGGGCATCATCTGCGAGCGCTGCGGTGTCGAGGTCACCCGCGCCAAGGTGCGCCGCGAGCGGATGGGCCACATCGAGCTGGCCGCCGCCGTCACGCACATCTGGTACTTCAAGGGCGTTCCGTCGCGGCTGGGCTACCTGCTGGACCTGGCCCCGAAGGACCTCGAGAAGATCATCTACTTCGCGGCCTACGTGATCACCGGTGTGAACACCGAGCTGCGGCACAACGACCTGTCGACGCTGGAGAGCGAGATCAGCGTCGAGCGCAAGCGCGTCGCCGACCAGCGCGACGCCGACCTGGAGGCCCGGGCCCAGAAGCTCGAGACCGACCTGGCCGCGCTCGAGGCCGAGGGCGCCAAGAGCGACCAGCGCCGCAAGGTCAAGGAAGGCGCCGAGCGCGAGATGAAGCAGCTGCGCGACCGCGCGCAGCGCGAGCTCGACAAGCTCGACGAGATCTGGGACACCTTCACCAAGCTGGAGCCCCGTCAGCTCATCGCCGACGAGGTCCTCTACCGCGAGCTCTACGACCGGTACGGCGAGTACTTCACCGGCGGCATGGGCGCCGAGGCGATCCAGACGCTGCTGGCGAACTTCGACATCGCCGCCGAGGCCGAGGGCCTGCGGGAGACCATCCGCAGCGGCAAGGGCCAGAAGAAGCTGCGCGCCCTCAAGCGGCTCAAGGTCGTGGCGGCCTTCCAGGCCACCGGCAACGACCCGAGCGGCATGGTGCTCAACTGCGTGCCGGTCATCCCGCCGGACCTGCGTCCGATGGTGCAGCTCGACGGTGGTCGCTTCGCGACCTCCGACCTCAACGACCTGTACCGCCGCGTGATCAACCGCAACAACCGCCTCAAGCGACTGATCGACCTCGGCGCGCCCGAGATCATCGTCAACAACGAGAAGCGGATGCTGCAGGAGTCCGTGGACGCGCTGTTCGACAACGGCCGTCGCGGGCGTCCGGTCACCGGCCCGGGCAACCGGCCGCTGAAGTCGCTGTCCGACCTGCTCAAGGGCAAGCAGGGTCGTTTCCGCCAGAACCTGCTGGGCAAGCGAGTCGACTACTCGGGCCGTTCGGTCATCGTCGTCGGCCCGCAGCTGAAGCTGCACCAGTGCGGTCTGCCGAAGGAAATGGCCGTCGAGCTGTTCAAGCCCTTCGTCATGAAGCGGCTGGTCGACCTCAACCACGCGCAGAACATCAAGTCCGCGAAGCGGATGGTGGAGCGCCAGCGCCCGCAGGTGTGGGACGTGCTGGAAGAGGTCATCGCCGAGCACCCGGTTCTGCTGAACCGCGCTCCGACGCTGCACCGCCTCGGTATCCAGGCCTTCGAGCCGCAGCTGGTCGAGGGCAAGGCCATCCAGCTGCACCCGCTGGTCTGCGAGGCGTTCAACGCCGACTTCGACGGTGACCAGATGGCGGTCCACCTGCCGCTGTCGGCCGAGGCCCAGGCCGAGGCCCGGGTCCTGATGCTGTCCAGCAACAACATCCTGTCGCCGGCCTCCGGTCGGCCGCTGGCGATGCCGCGTCTGGACATGGTCACGGGCCTGTACCACCTGACCCGCCTGGTCGAGGGAGCCAAGGGCGAGGGCCTGGCGTTCTCCTCGGTCGGCGAGGCGATCATGTCCTTCGACCGCGGCGTGCTGGACCTGCAGGCCAAGGTCAAGATCCGGCTGCGGGACCTGGTCCCCAACGCCGAGCAGATGCCGGAGGGCTGGGAGCCGGGCCAGCCGTGGATCGCCGAGACCACGCTGGGCCGCGTCTGGTTCAACGAGCTGCTGCCCGAGGACTACCCGTTCGTCGACGACCTGCTGCCGAAGAAGAAGCAGGCCGCGATCGTCAACGACCTCGCCGAGCGGTACCCGATGGTCACCGTCGCCCAGACGCTGGACAAGCTGAAGGACGCCGGTTTCCACTGGGCCACCCGTTCCGGTGTGACCGTGTCGATCACCGACGTGGTCGTGCCGCCGAACAAGACCGAGATCCTCGACAACTACGAGGCCAAGGCCGACCAGGTCGAGAAGCGGTACCGCCGCGGTGCGCTGTCCTACCAGGAGCGCAACGCCGAGCTGGTCAAGGTCTGGACGGCGGCCAAGGACGAGGTCGCCGAGGCGATGGAGACCAACTTCCCGGAGGACAACTCGATCAGCACGATCGTGAAGTCCGGGGCCGCCGGTAACATGACGCAGGTCGTGCAGCTGGCCGGTATGCGTGGTCTGGTGTCGAACCCGAAGGGTGAGTACATCCCGCGCCCGATTAAGGCGAACTTCCGCGAGGGCCTGTCCGTGCTGGAGTACTTCATCTCCAACCACGGTGCCCGCAAGGGTCTCGCCGACACGGCGCTGCGTACCGCTGACTCGGGTTACCTGACCCGTCGTCTGGTGGACGTCTCGCAGGACGTCATCGTCCGCGAGACCGACTGCGGCACCGAGCGCGGTGTGAAGATGCCGATCGCCGAGGTGCTGCACGACGGCCGGATCATCCGTCACCAGCACGTCGAGACCAGCGTCTACGCCCGCACGACCGCCGAGGACGTCACCGACGCCGACGGCAACATCGTGCTGGCCCGCGGTTCGGACCTGGGCGACCCGGCGATCGAGAAGCTGCTCGCCGCCAAG
Source organism: Saccharopolyspora flava (assembly GCF_900116135.1). Classification (GTDB taxonomy): domain Bacteria; phylum Actinomycetota; class Actinomycetes; order Mycobacteriales; family Pseudonocardiaceae; genus Saccharopolyspora; species Saccharopolyspora flava. Next base: position 1,271,692 of record NZ_FOZX01000001.1, on the reverse strand, counting down.
GTCACCAAGGTCAAGGTCCGCAGCGTCCTGACCTGCGAGTCCGGCGTGGGCGTCTGCTCGGTCTGCTACGGCCGCTCGATGGCCACCGGCAAGCTGGTCGACGTCGGCGAGGCCGTCGGCATCGTCGCCGCCCAGTCCATCGGTGAGCCCGGTACGCAGCTGACGATGCGCACCTTCCACCAGGGCGGTGTCGCCGGTGACGACATCACCACCGGTCTGCCGCGTGTGCAGGAGCTGTTCGAGGCCCGCGTCCCGAAGGGCAAGGCCCCGATCGCCGACACCTCCGGCCGCATCCGGCTGGAGGACAACGACCGCTACTGGAAGATCACGATCATTCCGGACGACGGCGGCGAGGAGATCGTCTACGACAAGCTGTCCAAGCGTCAGCGGCTCGCGGCGATCTCGGTCGACGGCACCGAGCGGCAGATCTCCGACGGCGACCACGTCGAGGTCGGTCAGCAGCTGCTCGAAGGTGCGGTCGACCCGCACGAGGTGCTGCGCGTGATGGGCCCGCGCGAGGCCCAGCTGCACCTGGTGAACGAGGTGCAGGAGGTGTACCGGTCGCAGGGTGTGGGCATCCACGACAAGCACGTCGAGGTCATCGTCCGCCAGATGCTGCGCCGGGTCATCATCATCGACTCGGGTGCCACCGAGTTCCTGCCCGGTTCGCCGGTCGAGCGCTCGCAGTTCGAGGCGGAGAACCGCCGCGTCGTCGCCGAGGGCGGCGACCCGGCTTCCGGCCGTCCGGTGCTGATGGGCATCACCAAGGCGTCGCTGGCCACCGAGTCGTGGCTGTCGGCGGCCTCCTTCCAGGAGACGACCCGCATCCTCACCAACGCCGCGATCGAGGGCGCGAGTGACAAGCTGGTCGGCCTGAAGGAGAACGTGATCATCGGTAAGTTGATCCCGGCCGGTACGGGCATCAACCGGTACCGCAACATCCAGGTGCAGCCGACCGAGGAGGCACGGGCCGCGGCCTACGCGATCCCGTCCTACGACGACAGCTACTACACCCCGGATGTGTTCGGCGCCGGCACCGGTGCGGCCGTCCCGCTGGACGACTACGACTTCGGCCGGGACTACCGCTGAAGTTCCGAGTGAAGTAGCCAAGAGCCCCTGCCCGACTCCTCCGGGCAGGGGCTCCTTCTCGTTCCGGGATGGCCAGCAGCGGCGCGGGGTGGAGCGGACTGCGATGCCCCGGCCCCGGCCGCGTGACCGGGTTCGTGCTGGTCAGGCCTCGTCCGTGGCCTCGTCGCCCGGGGCGGGCTGGGCGTCGTAGTGGTCGGCGAGGGCTTCGGCCTCGATCTTCGGCATGGGCAGGGTCTGCTCAACGGGCGCTTGGGTCATGGTTCTGGAAGCTAGTCCAGGCGGGACGAGACCGGAACCGCCCTTGATCATTTCGTTGACTACTCCGGATCGACCCAGACCCGTCCTCTCACCGCGGGTCCGCGGGGTGGGGAAGTTTTCATGAAAACTGTCCTCCCCACCAACCCAGAGCAGATGTCACCGGAAACTTCCCCCAACGACTCCGGACACCCCACCCCACCAGCACGTTCTCTCGCCGTGGGGTGGTTGAGATGCCAGTCGAAACCCCGGTTCGGGGACGTGGTGGGGGAAGTTTTCATGAAAACTTCCCCACCCCCCACAACGGGTCCGGACACCTCAAGACATGAAAAAGCCCCTGCTGGGCAGGGGCTTCGACGTGGGTCCTGAGCTCAGGCGAGGAGCCTGGCCAGGGCTGCTTCGAGTCGGGTCACTCGGGTCTCGAGCGACTCGCGGGCTTCTTGCTCTCTGGTCGCGTCTTCGAGGATGTGGCGGATGTACGCCGTGCGTCGCATTCCGAGCTGTTTAGCCTGGATATCGAGGGCGTTGCGCGTCTGCTCGGTGACTCGGATCGATACGGTCACCATGTTGGGAGCCTCGACCCAGGAGCCGTCCTCGGCACCTGGTTCGTCCGCGCCCGAGTGCGTCTCGTAATACTCGGCCAGCTCTTCGAGCTTCTCCTTGGGCATCGGCAGCTGCTCGCCCTTGTAAGACATGCTTGTCATCATCGCGCCTTTCGCCTGAAAAGTTGTCGCTCTCGGTCCTCCATGTCGCGTGCGGTGATCACGAACGCGCGCCCGCAGCCGTCGTCGGAGAGAACTACGAGCAGGTAGCGGCCGGCAGTGGATCGGCCGTATACGACCCAAGTGCCTCCTCGACCGCGCTGCCTGTAGTAGGGCCGAGCCAAGATCGCCTCGCGGACTTCGTCCAAGGTGACCCCGTGTCTGGCGATGTGGTCGGCCGACCACTGGCTCTCCTTCACTTCCTTGAACACGGACGATTCTAACACATACGTGTTAGGAGATGAGGACATGAAAGAGCCCCTGCTGGGCAGGGGCTCTTTCATGTCCAGGGGACCGTGCCTGGGAGGGGACCACGGCGCCCCGGGAGTCTTCGGGTCAGCCTTCGAGCTCGGCGAGGGCCTTGCGGACCCGCTCGACCTCGGCTTCGAGTTCGGCGAGCTTGGCCTCGTGCTGCTGGCGGGCTTCGTTGATGACGCCTTCGATGGTCTCGAAGATCTCCGGGTTCAGCTCGGCGGCGGCCTTGGACACCGCGGCGGCGGCGACCGGCAGGGCCTGGACGACGCGCTTGCCCTGGTGCATCAGCTCGGCCTGCCACTCGCCGTCGGCGGTGCCGGTGACCGTGAGGGTGAGCTCGACCGTGCGGGTCTTCTTCGCCGAGCTCTTGCGGGTCTGGCGCTTCTTCGGCGCCTCGGCCCCGGCGGAGGCGCCGGAGGAGGCCTCGGTGGAAGCCTCGGACGAGGCGTCGGTGGCAGCCGGCGCCGCGGCTGCCGGAGTCTCGGGCGAGGTCGGGTCGGTGGCGACAGCGGTGCTGTCGGTGCCGGTGGCCTCGGCCGCGGTGGTCTGCTCTTCGGTCAACTTGTCTCCTGTTTATCGCGGGAGGGGACACCAGAATAGAACAAGTGTTCCCCCTTCGTGCTACGGACACGGCGGCGACGCGCAGTGTCGCCCGATCGAGTCACCGCTCCAGGACGGTGACCAGCGCTCGCAGCGCGGGACGGAACGCGTGGTCCGACGGCGCCGCGTACCCGACGATCACGCCGGGCGGGTGCTCGCCGGGAGCGACCCAGTGCGGCCCCAGCACCTGGAGTTCCACCGAGTGCCGCCGCGCTCCGTCCAGGACCTCGCTCTCCGTGGGTCCTTCCGGATCCAGCTGCAAGGTCACGTGCAGGCCCGCCGAGATCCCGGCCGGGTGCGGCCGGTGGTTCGCGCGCATCCCGCGCAGCGCTTCACCGAGCTGCTCGCGGCGCTGCCGGTAGGTGGCGCGCGATCGGCGGACGTGCTGATCGTAGGCCCCCGACAAGATCAACTCTGCCATGGCCAGCTGTTCGAACAGCGGGGCGTGCAGACCGCTGGTCCGCTTGAGCTCGCGCACCGGCTCCACCAGCCGCGACGGCAGCGCCAGCCACGCCAGTCGCAGCGCCGGGGCCAGCGTCTTGCTCGCCGTGCCGGCGTAGACGACGTTGTCGGGAGCCATCCCCTGCAGCGACCCGACCGGTTGGCGGTCGAAGCGGAACTCGCCGTCGTAGTCGTCGTCGATGACCAGCAGGTCCTCGTCCTTGGCGCGGCGCACCAGCTCGGTCCGCCGGGCGGAGCTCATGCTCACGCCCAGCGGGAACTGGTGCGCCGGGGTCACGACCACGGCCCGGCTCCGCAGCCGCGACACGTCGAGCCCCTCGGAGTCCACCGGGATGCCGTGCACGGCCATCCCGAACCCGGCGGGGATGTCCCACAGGTGCGGCGCGGACGGGTCCTCGAAGTCCACCGACGTCTCGCCCTGATCCGCAAGGGTATTGCTGAGCAGCGACAACGCCTGGGTGTAGCCGTTGCAGACGATGATGTTGGCCGGGGTCGTGGCCACCGCCCGCTCGCGCGCGAGGTAGCCGGCGAGGGCTTCCCGCAGCCGCGGGTGGCCCTGCGGGTCGCCGTAGCCGAGGTCGTCGGTGGGCGCGTCGCGCAGCGCCCGCCGGCTGGCCGCCAGCCAGTCCCGGCGCGGGAAGGCGCTCAGGTTCGGCCGGCCCGGCCGGAAGTCCCAGCGCCCCGCTTCGGGCTCCGGATCGGTCGCGTGCGGCGATGCGGGAGCCGGTGCGGGCGGCAGCTCGGCGACGACCGTGGGGGCGCCCTGGCGGGCGATGAGGAAGCCCTCGGCGGCGAGCTGCTCGTAGGCGCGGGTGACGGTGCCGCGCGCGATGCCGAGCTCCTGGGCGAGCGAGCGGGTCGAGGGGACCCGGGTCCCGGCGGCCGGCGACCCGTCGCGGATGGCGCTTCTGAGGGTCTCGGTCAGCTGCTTGCTGTCCGGCCGATCCAGCCCGGCGAACCATCCCCCCGTCACGATCCCGACCCTACATTCCGACTTCCCGGACAGCGTGATCCTCGCCTCTCGCGGGAAATCTCGGATCCGGTCTGATGGCACCTGATCGGTTGATAACGTGCTCATCCGCTGGACGGTTGATCGACGGGGAGTGCTGTGGCGGAGGACTTCGGCAGGGACATCGGCGCCGCCGAGCGGATGGTCCGGGAGTGGCAGGACCGCGCGGCGGAGAAGGCCGAGAAGTTCACCCGGCTTCAGCAGCAGGTCGAGGGCATCGCGGTGACCGAGACGTCCCGCGACGGCGCGATCCGGGTGACCGTCGCCTCCAGCGGAATGCTGCAGGACCTGCAGCTCACCGACAGCGCGAACAACCGGCCCATGCCCCGGCTCGGCGCGGACATCATGCGGCTCGTCCAGCAGGCGCAGGCCAAGATCCCCGGCCGGATGCAGCAGGCCGTCGAGGACACCGTCGGGATGGCCGACACGGCCGCCCAGCACGTGCTCGACCAGGCCCGCAGGCACTTCCCGGAGCCGCCGCCGGAGGAGGAGCCGCCCGCGCGCGGGGGCGGTCGCAACGAGATCCGGCCCGCCGTCGAGGACGACTACCAGCCGCCGCGTCGTCAGCAGCCGCCCAAGCCTCCGCAGCAGTCGCCCGGTCGTCGCAGGCCGGACGACTTCGACGACGAGGACTTCGGCAACGGCTCCTTCCTGCGCTGATTCGGGGGACAGCACATGCCCGACGAGATGAACGTCGTCATCGAGAGCCTGCGCACCCACGCGTCCAAAGTGGATGGTGTGGTGGATCAGCTGAGCACGGCCGTCGATGCCTCGCAGCAGGTTTCGCTGGACAACAGCGCCTACGGCGTGCTGTGCCAGCCGTTCGCGATGATGATCGACTTCGCTGAGCAGAAGGGCGTGGACGCGGTGCGCGAAGCGGTGAAGTCGATGCAGGAGATCGCCGACGACGTGCGCACCACGGCCGAGGACTACCAGGAGATCGACGACCGCAACAGCGAGCTGATCCGCGGGGTGCAGCCGTGAGCAACCCGCTCGTCGAGAAGCAGCCGGACAGCGGCGACGGCTTCATCACCAAGGGCACCGGTGACCAGGGCTGGGTGGCGGGCATCGGCATCGCCGAGTCCGTCAACGACGTCTCCAGCCTCAACGAGGGGTCCAGCTGGGTCGAGTCCGGGCTCGCCTACGGCGGTCTCGCGCTCGAAGGCATCAGCATGGCCGTCGACCCCATCGGCACCCTGCTGTCCTACGGGCTGTCCTGGCTCATCGAGCACGTCCAGCCGCTCAAGGAGGCCCTCGACTGGTTCGCCGGTGACCCCGACGGCGTCGCCGCCTACGGCAAGACCTGGGAGAACGTCTCCAAGGCCGTCGAGGAGGCCGCGAGCCAGTACAAGGCCGCCGTCAAGGCCGACACCGCCGACTGGACCGGCGCCGCGGGCGACGCCTACCGCAGGACCGCCGCGGAGAAGGGCGAAGCGCTCGACGGCGCGGCGAAGCTGGCGGGCACCATCGGCTCGGTCGTGACGATCATGGGCGAGGTCGTCTCGTTCGTCCGCGAGTTCGTCCGCGACCTGGTCGCCGACTGCATCTCGCGGCTGATCACCTACGCGCTGGAAGCCCTGCTGCCCCCGATCGCCTCGCTGGCCTGGGTGGTGCCGCAGGCGGTCGCGTTCATCTCCAAGACCGTCAGCAAGATCGCCGACGTGGTCAACAAGCTGATCAAGACGATCAGCAACGTCTCCCCGAAGCTCGCCAAGCTCGCCGAGGCCTTCGGCGACATCATGAAAGCCCTGGGCGGGAAGGGGAAAGCCGGAGCCGGGGCGGTCAGCAAGGTCGCGGAGAAGCTCGACGTCGCCGAGCACCTGGCCGCCAAGTCCTGGAAGAAGATCGACGAGACCTTCGGTACCGACGTCGTCGGTCGCCACAACGCCAGGTTCGGCGGTCCCGACACCCCGAATGCCCCGGACTCCGGCGACGATCTCGATTCGGCGTCCGCGGAGGGTGGACGGTCGTCGTCGCAGGATGATTCGTCCACGCGATCGAGCTCGACCTCAGAGGGTGGTTCGCCGTCCCAGGATTCCTCGGACGGGTCGGGATCTGTTTCGGCGCAGGCAGATTCGAGTTCCGGCACCAGTGGTCGGACGGATGGTGACTCCGGTTCCGGGACTCCCGACTCGGGTTCGAGCGGATCGGGTCAGTCGCACTCCGGATCGGATTCCCCGACCGCGCAAGCGGATTCGGGTTCGAGTCACGCTGACGCGGGAACGCAGACGTGGTCGAGTTCCGATGCGGGTCAGCCGACCTCTGCCGATGCGACTCCGCAGTCGCGACCGGATTCCGGTGCGCCGCAGTCGGATTCGGTCAGGTCGACGGACGACTCGGGGTCCCAGGCCGGTTCGGCCTCCACGCACTCGGGCTCGGGAGGCGCGCCCCACGCGGCCGCGGGATCGCCGTCCGCCCAGACCCACGCCGGTTCCGGCGGTTCGACGCCGGACACCCCGCGCGCTCCCGCGCACACCTCGGCCGCCAGCGTCGAGGCGCCGGCCCGGCCGCCGGAGACCGCAGCTCCGCAGTCGGCACCGTCGGCTCCACGCCCGGATCAGCCGAGCGCGGCCCCGTCCGGGACCGCGAGCCCGGCGGCTCCGTCCGGTGGTGCCCCGTCCGGTGGCACGCCGTCGCCGCGCGGTGCGGGACGTCAGGGCTCCGGCGGGTGGACCGGCACGTCCGGGCATCCGGGCGCCGCGCACATCCCGAGCCGTCCGCACGCCGACGCCCCGGCCCGCCCGCGCCCGGACGCTCCGGACCGTCCGCGCCCGGACGCTCCGGACCGTCCGCAGTCCCCGCGCCCGGACGCCCCGAGCCGTTCGCACGTGGACGGCCCGAGCCGTCCCAACATGGCCCGTCCGCAGGCCGACGCCCCGGTGCACACCCCGCGCGGCGGGACTCCCTCCCCAGCGGCGGCCCGCCCCGGCACCCCGATGCAGCGCCAGGTCGCGGCCCCGTCGCGCCCGGAGCACCTGCGCACCGCCGAGGCGCCCCGCACGCCGATCCCGGCCCAGCGCGCCCCTGAAGCGCCGAACAGCCTTGCTGACCAGCCCAAACCCGATCAGCCGAGGGTGTCGACCGCGGAGTCGATGGCGGCCGAGACCCCGCCGAAGGACGGGTGGCAGGCCGCCCACCACAAGGTGACCCACACGCCGCGCCTCGACATCTCCGACGAGCTGCGCGAGAAGCTGGGCCCGCGCCGGCGCGACATCGAGGCCACCTCCGCCGGTCTGTCGTTCACCAGGCCCCCGAAGGAGCACTACTTCGGCCAAGCCGAGTGGGCCAACAAGCGGCCGCGCTGCTCGGTCGACCCGAACCGCTTCACCGTCGAGATGCACGGCGGCCCGAACGGCGTGAAGTTCAAGGACCTGGACCTCGACGCCAAGGAGCTCGCCGAGATCATCAAGGGCACCTCGGGCTACAAGGAAGGCACCCCGATCCGCCTGGTCTCCTGCGAGACGGGCGCCGACGTCCCCGGCGGTAAGAACTTCGCCCAGCAGCTCTCCGAGGAGCTCGGCGTCGAGGTCCTGGCCCCGAACAGCAACGCCTGGGTCGACAACTACGGCAACATCTACGCCAGCGAAACCCGGGCCAAGTTCGACAAGGACGAGTCCGGCACCCCGCACCCCCGCCTGGACTCCCCGGGCGAGTGGACCGCTTTCCGCCCCGACGGCACCAAAGCAGTCCACAACAGCCCCTACCCACCCGGCCACAACCCGGAGTGGACCCGAGGAGGAGTACAGGCAGAACACGCCCAACGGCGGAGCATGTTCGGTGGTGGGCCGAACGACAACTACTCGGTCGACCCGGCCACCGGGCACCACTACGGCAACGCGCCCCCACCGGGACAGTTCGGGCCGCCGCCGAACCAGGCCTACCCGCCGCCGCAGCCGAGCTACCCGCCCCACAACCAGGGCTACGCGCCGCAGCCCGGACCGAACCACCCCTACCCGCCGCAGTCCGGGCCGTATCAGGCGCACCCGCCGCAGCCCGCGCCGAACCAGGGGTATCCGCAGCCCGCGCCGAACCAGGGGTATCCGCAGCACGCGCCGAACCAGGCGTACCCGCCTCAGTCCGGGTACGCCCAGCACGGGCATCAGGCAGCCGGTTATCCCGCGCAGCCGCCCGGTCCACCGCCGCAGCCGTATTCCCCGGCCAGCGGACACCAGCCGTACCCGGGCCCTGGCCCCCAGGTGCAGCCCCAGCCGAACGCGGTACAGGGGAATCAGCCGTGGATGAACGGCGGATACCCGCCGCAGCCCCAGCACGCACCGCAGCACGGTGCTTACCAGGCGCCGACGCCTCAGCAGGGCACGCACAATCCGTACTCGCAGCCGCAGCCGCAGCCGCAGCCGCAGCCGCAGCCGCAGCCGCAGCACGGGTATCCCCCGCAGGGGGCCCAGCTGTCCGGTTCGGCACCACATCAGGCGGCTGCTCCGCCTCACGTCGGGCAGAACGCGCCCTCGCAGGCAGGTCAGCCGCCGACCGCGCAGCACGGGCCGTCCCAACAGGGTTTTCAGCCCCACCCGACGGCGCAGACGCCTCAACCTCAGAACGTCTCGCCGAAGCCGGCTCCGGCTCAGCCGCTGCCGAACCAGGGCGGGTCTCCGCACGCAGGAGGTTCTGCTCCGCAGCCTTCGGTGAAGCCGCAGGCAGCAGCACCCCCGCCTGGTCCGCCGCAGGCCCCTGCGGCAAAACAGGGTCCCCCGTCCCAGCCGCAGCATCAGCCGGTGGCGCAGCCGAAGCCCCAGTCGACGACTCCACAGCCGCCCCACCCGGCCCCTGCACAACCGAAGCTGTCCGACTTCGAACCGGCCGCGCCCAAGCAGGGGGCTGCGCAGCCGCCGCACGCGCCGTCCCCGTCGACCGCGACCCCGCCCCACGGGGCGCATGGTCAGGACGTCGCACCGAAGCTGTCCGACTTCGAGGAACCCTCGGTTCAGCCGACAGCATCCGTTCAACCGCAAGCGCCCTGGGACGGTGCGTCTTCACCGCCCCACAGCGCTCCGCAGCAGTCCGGGAACCCGGCCGCCCATGGCACTGCTGCGTCTGAGAACGGCGTCACGTCACACGGTGCGGGCCAGAGTCCCCTCGGCGAGTCCGTGACGCCTTCGAGTCCTGTCCTCGACGACTTCGCGCCTGCGAGTTCCGCTCACTCCTCCGCACAGCACGTCTCATCGGAGTCCTCTTGGAAGTCGGACTTCGAACCGGCGACTGACCACAAGTCTGCTGATGTGGCGTCCGGGACAGGGCACAAGGTGTCGTCGTCAGAGCCTGCGTTGGACGATTTCAACCCGGGACCTGCCCACCACGAGACCCCGCCCGTTTCAGGCAAGCTCGAGGATGACTTCGCGCCGAAGGCCACGGACAGCTCTTCTTCAGAAGCTTCGCCGTCGACGACGAACGCTGATAAGGGCCTGTCGGACTTCGAGTCGTCTCCCAACGCCCCGCACGATGGTGAGTTTCTCGATGCCGTACCGGATGACCATGGCCCGAAGGGTATGGAGGCGCTCGACGAAGCGACGACCTTTGGTTCCGAGCCACCTGCGCACGTTGAACGGAGCGAGTTTCTTCAGGAGATCGCGGACCCGAACTTCCGCGCTGATCGTGAGACCTTGAACTCGGTCGACAACTATTACAACAGGCACCCGGAGGGCGACGATCTGGAGCACGGTCTCCAGCTCCAGCTCGACCGGTACCTCCCTGAACTGCGCAGTCGTGACCCGGAGCTCGCGGCGCGGATTGATCAGCTGAGTCACGCGGAGCGATTGCAGGTTCACGCGTACACGCGAAACTTCTTCGATGAACTCAACCGAGCCCTTCGCTCCGGAGATCCCGAAGCGCTCGGCAATCAGAGAGAACGGATCGAGGTGCTGTCGGGAGCGTTGAACCAGCTCCCGGACGTCGCCTGCAAGGCGCATCGCGCGGTGACGACGAACAATCCGGACTTTGCGCAGGCCATCGCGGATGGCTACGAGCCGGGTTCGGTGATCACCGAACCTGCTTACACGAGTACGAGCGTTCGCGAAGATCCGGAAACGGGAGAGCCCAAGAGCAAGTTCAGTGGTTTGGTTGAGTTCCACATGGATCTCAAGACAGGCAAGGACATTCGGTTGTTCAACCCGAATGGCGGCGAGGCCGAGATCCTTGTTCCGGCCGGCTCGGCGTTCAAGGTCGTTGAAAAGTGGCGCGATGGCGATACGTGGCACATCAGGCTTGAGCAAGTGCACCCCGATGACTTGCCGAGCGGCCAGCTTCCTCCACCGCCGTCCCTCGATTACTCCTCGCCCAAGCAGGAACCGATGCCTGGCGGTAAGACGGACATCGTGAAGGCGCTTTCGGGAGACTTCGATTGACCAATGTTGGCCCGGATGACTGCGGACGGTAGTGATGGGTAGTACTGGCGGTAAGACGGGAAGCAAGCCGGTCAGGCACACCGTCTTGGGAGACGGAGCTGCTTCCGGGCGTGCACAGCGCTTCCTCGGCTCGATCGTTGGAGCGATGATCGGTGATGCCCTCGGCCGCAAGGTCGGCTCTTTGGGGTGGCCGGATATCCGGGAGCGCTTCGGTGCGTCCGGAGTGACTTCGTTGGGGCCGGACGCCGACAGCAACGACCACATGTCGGACGGTCTCGTGATGCTGGCGTTGTCGCTGGATGGTGCGATCAGGTTCGATCGCGCCTTGGTCCGCGGCCTGGATCCGATGGTCGAGCTGCGCGCTACTTACACGCTCTGGTCGTCGGGTGCAGGTGAAGGAGCGGGGCAGGCCGGTTGGCTGGGCAAGCACCTTCCGCAGCGGCTCGTCGGTTCGTCGGCTGTTGACGCTGTAGCGGCAGGCCTCTCGGGTGAGCCCACGGGGTTGCCTGAATTCCAGTACGTGGCCATTCCTGCAAGTGTCTCGTCCTTGGTCAGCAGGGAAGTGATTGCGCACGCGGGGCGGGTGTGTCGTGTGCTCGGGATGTCCGGAGAGTCAGTTCTGGCGGCGCAGGCTCTTTCGGTGATTCTGCAGCAGACCGTGGTGACCAGGAACTACATCCGTGGGTTCAGTCAGGTTATGGAGGTCGACGCTGACGAGTTCGGTCCTGAGGACGGGGATCTGCTTCGCCTCATGCGGGCCGCCGACTCGTTGTCCCGGCCGGACATTACGCCTGAGCAGATCGAGACACTCGGAGATGGTTTCACGCCGGCATCCGCGTTGGCGATCGCTGCGTGCGCGGTGCAGTCCGCGGGGACGAACTTCGACGAAGCGATGAGGATCGCGGTCAACCATTCCGGCAACAGCGCGGTGACCGGGGCACTCGCCGGGGCGATCGGCGGTGCCAGCTTCGAGGGTCTCGAGGTGATTCCGCCGCACTGGGCCGAAAATTTGTCGACGTCGGCAAAGCTGGTGTTCCGGCTCGCTCAGGATGTTCCTGAACAGCTCAGTGACTCGCCTCGAGATGACGACGAGTGGAATAGGCGGTATCCGGTCATGACTGAGATCTCCTCGGATGCAGCGGCGCCGTCCACTGCATCGCCCATCAGCGCCCAAGAGCGGTTCCTCGGGTCGATGCTGGCCGGGGCGGTGGGGGATGCTCTCGGGTTCGCCGTTGAGTTCAACGACATTGACATGATTCGGCGGCATCACGGGGCTGATGGCGTGACCGGACCGGTGTTGCGGGACGGGGTCGCGCAGGTCTCCGATGACACGCAGATGATGCTGTTCACGCTGGAAGGACTCATCCGGGCGCACGTGGCTCGGCGGATGCAGCCGCGGGACAACGATCCGGTTCCCGAGGTGCAGCACGCGTATCAGCGCTGGTACCACACGCAGGGGCCGGAGTGGCGCACGTCGGGCGGGCCGTACGCGCAGCACCTGCAGCGGCCGGACGGGTGGTTGATCACCCACCGGGAGCTGTTCGCGTCGCGGGCGCCGGGCAGCACGTGCATGACGGCGTTGGCGAACTTCGCGCAGACGGGGGTTTTCGCGACTCCGCAGCACCGGATCAACAACTCCAAGGGCTGCGGCGGGGTGATGCGGGCGGCGCCGGTGGCGGCGTGGTCGAACGACCCGAGCGAGGTCTTCCTCGTGGCGGTGCGGACCGCGGCGCTGACCCACAGCCACCCGAGCGGGTTCCTGTCGGCCGGGGTGCTGGCGGTGATCGTGCATCAGCTGCTGCGCGAGGTTCCGCTGCGCGATGCGGTCCGGATGGCCCGGGATCTGCTGGTGCGCTGGCCTGAGCACGAGGAGCAGCTGCAGGTCCTCGACCGCGCGGTGGCGCTGGCCGAGCGCGGTCGCGTGACACCCGAGGAGCTGAAGGCCGAACTCGGCGAGGGCTGGGTCGGCGAGGAAGCCCTCGCCATCGGCCTCTACGCCGTGCTGGCCACCGACAACCTGCGCGACGCGCTGCTGCTGTCGGTGAACCACTCCGGCGACTCGGACTCCACGGGCATCGTCTGCGGCAACATCGGCGGCGCCCTGTACGGAACCCGCGCCATCCCGGCCGACTGGCTGAAGACGCTGGAACTCCGCCAGATCATCGAAACCATCACCAACGACGCCCTCGCCGAGTTCAGCCCCGGCCCACCCACGGACCCCTCCTGGCCCCAGCGCTACCCGGCCTGGTGACCGTCAGACCGGTTGGAGGAGCTGGGTTTGGGTCAGTACCGAGGGCCGAGCGCTGCGCTCGGCCCGGATTTCGGCGAGCGGCTCACTCTCGATGAGCAAGTCGTCGTGGAAACGCGCGGTCGGCTGGACGCTTCGGAGGACCGCGAGTGGAGCGGCGGCAAGCGCGTCATGCGGTTCTGGGACGTGCAGCGGGTGCGTCGCGCCTTCGGGCGCAGCAGCGACGAGTTCTGCGAGGAGTTGCACTACGACAAGGCCATCGAGGACGAGGCCGCTCGCTTCGGGATCGCGGTGTACTTCGAGATCGCCGCGCTCGAGTCGTTGCAGGCCGACATGCTGGTGAACGGACGGCTGAGCGCATCGGCGCAGATGACGTTGTTCAACCTGGACTCGATGATCCGCACCGAGACCCGGTATCGCCAGACCGGCAAGTTGCAGCCGCGCCACGTCGGCCTCGTGGGCCTGCTGCGGTGGCTGCACACGCAAGGCGTTCCGTGGCGGGAAGCCGTCGGAGCGAGCCTCGCCGAGGAACTTCCCGAACCGGCCGGGATGGTGATGGGGCACCCGATCCTGCACGAACGGCGTGACCCGGATCCGGTGTGCATCGAGGCGTTGTCCGCTTTCGGGGCGCGGGACGTGTCCGGGTGGTTCTCGAAGCCGATCAACTCGGCGCGCACACCGTCGGTCTTGCCCAGAGCCGTCACCTGGGCCGCCTGGTCGGACGTCCCGGAGCGGGTTTTCGAGCAGGCCGTCGCGAACGCCCTGCTCACGCACGGCCACCCCGACGCGTACCTGAGCGCCGGCGCGTATTCGGTGCTGGTCAACACCTTGCTGGCCGGGGGGACGTTGAGCGACGGCATCGAGGTGGCGGTCGACGAGCTCGCGACCTGGCCGGACGAGAACGTCCGACGACTGCTGCGCTCCTGCGAGCTGGACGGCCCGACACCCTCGCGAAGCGAGCTGTCGGCCTTGATCGAGGACGGTTCGGCCCCGAACGTGCTGGCCGTCGCCGCCGTCGTCGCGGCCCGCGATGACGAGTTCGAATCATCGGTGCGGCGAGCGGCTGAGATCGCGCCTGAGGCGGCGCCGCTGGTCGGAGCTTTCCACGGAGCGAGGAACGGCAGCCCGAAGATGCCGAGAGCGGCGCTGAACCTGCTGGAAGCCCGCCAGGTGGCCATTCGGCTGGCGCGGGGAGTCGCGGAAGTGCAGACCGGATGGCCCGACAGGGGTTGGACACCCGAGTGGGCCGAGCTCTACCCGGCGTTGTGAGCGGGGCGGCGAACGTGGATGAGAACGGCGTTGAGCCGGGCGAGTTGACGCCGCTCGAGCGGAGAACGCTTCAGGCGTGGCGGGACTTGAAGTCGCGGCCGATCCTTCTGCCGATGTCGTGGTTCGAGGAGATCGATCACCAGGTCGGCATGGTCTTCGGTGGAGATCGGAACAACCCCATGGCCTGGCCCCGGCGTCAGCACCAGGTTCTCGGTCGCGTGCTGGGCATGCTCGTGGGCGGAGCTCTGGGAAGCACCGTGGGGGCGGTGCAGGAAAGGCTCGGCGAGCACGACGCGCTGATCAGAGCACTTCGACGGCAGCGGTGGGCGGGGCCGAACACCGACGTCGTGATCGGCGTGGTCGAGACCGCGACGCGGGCCTTGGCAGACCACCGAAGTGGTGCAGATCTGGACTCGGCTCTGCACGCGCGCTTCCGGGAGCTGACGCCGGTGAGCCAGCTCGGTTGCTTCGCCGGTTCGGCGTCCGCCGCGCTGGTCAGCATCACCGATGCGGATGCGGACGCCTTCCGTCGCGCTGCCGGGCTGGCCGCATCGCTCGGTGAGTCACCCGAGGCGCAGGCCGGCGCGGGCGTGCTCGCCGTCGCGCTCGTGCGCGGGCTCAACGGACATGTGCTGGACGTGGACCGGCTCGTGGAGATCCTCGTGGAGCACGTGAGCCCCGAGCACTCCGAACTGCGCGGGAAGCTGGAGATCGTGGCTTCGGCGGGAGAGCGGGAAGTGCTCGGCGAACTCGGTCGGGGCGACTCCGAATCCGAGGTGGTCGCCCGGGCGCTCTTCCTCGGGGCTCGCAAGGCCGGTGGCCGCGCCGAGGTCGTCCACGCGTCAGCGGGAGGGAATCCCTCCCGCAACGCGCAGGTGTCCGGCCTGCTCACCGGCGCCCGGCGGGGTGCCGAGGGGTTTCCGCTGGTGTGGCGCCGAAAGCTCGAAACCGAGGCTCGGCTCGAACTCGCCGCGATGCGTTTCGCCTCGGAGCTCGGCCCGGACCAGGTGTACTTGAGCACCCCGAAGATTCCGGGTGAGCCCCGTCCTGTCGAGGAACTGACCGCGACACCGCCGATCGACGCTCACGAGCGGTTTCTCGGGTCGATGCTGGCCGGGGCGGTGGGGGATGGGCTTGGGTTTGCCGTTGAGTTCAAGGACATTCACGTCATTCGGCGGGAGTTCGGGCTTGGTGGGGTCAGCGGGCCTGTGCTGCGGGGTGGGGTTGCTCGGGTTTCCGATGACACGCAGATGATGCTGTTCACGCTGGAAGGGCTCATCCGGGCGCACGTGGCTCGGCGGAGGACGCCGAGCGACAACGATCCGGTTCCCGAGGTGCAGCACGCGTATCAGCGCTGGTACCACACGCAGGGGCGGGACTGGTTGAGCGCGGCGGGGCCGTACGCGCAGCACCTGCGGCGGCCCGACGGGTGGTTGATCACGAACCGGGAGCTGTTCGACACCCGGGCTCCCGGGCGGACCTGCCTGACCGCGCTGTCGAACTTCGCGCAGACCGGGGTTTTTGCGACTCCCCGGCACCGGATCAACGACTCCAAGGGCTGCGGTGGGGTGATGCGGGCGGCGCCGGTGGCGGTGTGGTCGAACGATCCGTCCGAGGTGTTCCACGCGGCCGTCGGGACCGCGGCGCTGACCCACAGCCACCCCAGCGGGTTCCTGTCCGCCGGGGTGCTGGCGGTGATCGTGCACCAGCTGATCCGCGACGTGCCGCTGCGCGAGGCCGTGGCGCTGGCTCGGGAACTGCTGACGCGGTGGCCGGAGCACGAGGAACAGCTGCGGGCGCTGGACAAGGCCGTTGCGCTGGCCGAGCGGGGACCCGTGTCACCTGAGGAGATCGCGCAGGAGCTCGGGGGTGGCTGGGTCGGTGAGGAGGCGCTCGCGATCGGGCTCTACGCCGTGCTGGCCACCGACGACCTGCGCGAGGCACTGCTTCTTTCGGTGAACCACTCGGGGGACTCGGACTCGACCGGGATGGTGTGCGGCAACATTGGCGGGGCGCTTCACGGGGCTCGGGCCGTTCCGGCGGAATGGCTGGAGACCCTCGAACTGCGCGGACTGGTCGAGACCGTGGCCCGGGACGCGCTGGCGGAGTTCAGCCCCGGACCGCCCTCGGACCCGGGGTGGGCGCAGCGCTACCCCGCCTGGTGAGCAACTGAGGAGAAGGCGATGACCGACCCGCAACGACAGCTGAGCTGGGCCGATCGTTTCCGCGGGGCGCTGCTCGGCGGAGCCGTGGGCGACGCCCTCGGCGCCGGAGTCCGGCACACCTCGACCGCCGAGATACAGCAGTGGTTCGGGCCGCGCGGCGTCGTCGACTACCTCCCCGTCTACGGGCGGCGCGGGGCCGTCACCGACCTCACCCAGCTCACCGTGTTCACCCTCGAAGGCCTGCTGCGCGCCAAGGCCGAGGGCTGCACCGGTTTACCCACCGAGTTCGTCCTCGCCAACCACCTGCGCTGGCTGCACACCCAGGGCGTGCCGTGGGAGTACGCGATGGCCGCGTTCGCCGCGACCGAACCCGCGCCCACCAGCTGGCTGCTGGAACGCCGCGAGCTGTACTCCACCCGCAACCCGGCGGGCTTCTCCCTCGGGCTGCTCGGGCGGATGGCCGCGCGCTACCCCATCGGCCCCGACGGCCGGCCGCAGCCACCGGTCGTGGTCGACGGGTCGGCCGACCACTCGGTGCTGGCCGCGCCCGCGATGGTGTGGTCGAACGTGCCCGAAGGCGTGTACGCGGCGGGCGCGGGCATCGCGAACCTCTACACCTCCGGCGCCAACACCGTCGCCGCCTCCGGCCTGCACGCCGACGTGCTCGCCCAGCTCATCCGCGGCATCCCCCTGTGGGACGCGGTCACCCAGTCCGACCAGCGCAGGCTCAACGCCGCCTACCGGGTCGCCGGAGTGCCCGCCGACGTGCGGCGGACCGTGCACGCGGCCATGTTCGTCGGGCAGCGCGGCGGCACCCCCGGACCGCTGGACATCGACATCGAGTTCGACGTCACCGACAAGCCCGGGGAGCTCGGCATCGCGCTCGCCGCCGTCGGCAGCACCCGCACCTTCGCCGACGCCGTGCAGGTCGCCGTCAACAACTCCGCCGACAGCGCCGTCACCGGTGCGCTCGCCGGGCAGCTCGCCGGCGCCGTCCACGGGCCCGGCGCGATCCCCCCGCAGTGGCTGGACGAGCTCGAACTCCGCGAGGTCATCGAGACCCTGTGCGGCGACGCCGCCGAGGCCTTCGCGCCGCCGCCCCCGCCGCAGTGGGCGCAGCGCTACACGCGCGGGCCCCAGCCGACCGGGCCGCGGCAGCTCTCCGCCGGCTCGGGCAAGACCGTCGAGGGCTCGGCCGAGCAGACGATGGTCATGCCCGCGATCAAGGACGCCGCGACGCCTCCCGCGCCGGAACCGCCCCAGGCGGCGCAGGCCCAGGAAGTGCAGTCCCAGCCCGCTCAGCCGACCCCGCCCCAGCCGACGCCGCCGCAGCCCGTCGTGCCGGAACCCGTCGTGCCGGAACCGCCTGCGCAGGAGGAGGTTCCGCGGTTCGACGGCCGGATCGGTGCGCCGACTTTCCCGGCACCCGCCGAGGAACGCCCCGCCGACCAGAGCCGCGTGGATGAGAGCCGGGTCGAGCAGCGGCCCGTCCAGGAGGCCGAGACCACGGCGGTCTTCGCCGCGATCGGTTCCGAGCCGGAGGCCGAGCGCGCGCCGCTCGACCTCGAACCGCGCTACCGCACGCCCATCGACCTCGACCCCGGTGAGGTCGAGGAACCCGAGCCGGAGATCGAGGAACCCGCGCCGATCCCCGAGACGCCGCGCGTCGACCTCGAACCCGAACCGGAGCCCGAACCCGAACCGGAACCCGCTGCCGAACCCGTGGTCGCATCGACGCCCGCGATCGAGCTCGAACCGGACCCGCCCGAGACCGACGCCGTCGAACCGGCGAGCGACCCGCAGTCCGAAGCGGGCACGGTGACCGACCTCGAACCGATCGACCTCGCCGAGCCGGAGGCCGCATCGGAGACCGAGCAGGACCCGGAGCCGGAGACCGAGCCGGAGATCGAATCGGAGACCGCCGAGCCGGACGACGCGGAACCGGCCGACGTCGAACCGGAGGTCGAGCCCGAGCGGGACGTGGAGACCACGCAGGTCGTCGAGGCCGTGCGCGAGGTCGAACCGGAGTCGGCGGCCGAGACCACCGACGTCGTCGAAGCCGTCCGCGACCCCGAACCCGCGGTCGAGACCGGGACGGACGACGAGCCCGACCCCACCGGGTCGACCGTGGTCGACGTGAGCGGTATCGGCTCGCCCTTCGACCTGCTCTCCGTCCCCGAGCGGGGCGAGAACGAGCCGGAGCCCGACGCCCGCTTCACCCGGGACTCCGACCCGGAGTTCCGCTTCGCCGAGTCCGACCCCGAACCCGCGCCGATCGACCTCACCCCGGACCCCGACGTGCTGCCCGGCGTCACGAACCCGCCGGAGATCGCCGCGGAAGCGGCTCAGGACGACGCCGAGGCCGAAGAACCGCAGGTCACCGAGGCCCTTCCGGCTTCAGGCGGTCGTCGCGTGCACGCCAAGAGCGACGGCCCCAGCGACGCCGAGCCGTCGCTGACCGAACGCGTCCTGGGCTGCTTCCTCGGCGGTGCCCTCGGTGACGCGCTGGGCTCGGACCTGGAGTTCACCAAGGCCGCGCAGATCACCGAGCGCTTCGGCCCCTCCGGGCCGGACGGCCTGCGCGAGGCCTACGGCGTGCACGGGGCGATCACCGACGACACCCAGATGACGCTGTTCACCGCCGAGGGCCTGATCCGGGCCAGCGTCGCCGCGCGCACCCTCGGCGCCGACGACCCGCTGCCCGAGGTGCAGCTCGCCTACCAGCGCTGGCTGCACACCCAGGGCGTCGAGTGGGACGCGGCGGCGGGCCCGTTCCTGGCCGACTACCCGGCGCCGGACGGCTGGCTGATCGAGGTGCCGGGGCTGTTCAAGACCCGCGCCCCGGGCAAGACGATCTTCCGGGCGCTGACCGGCTTCGGCGACGGCAAGCCCGCCGGGTCGCTGACCGAGAAGGTCAACGACTCCAAGGGCTGCGGTGGTGCGATGCGCGCCGCCCCGGTCGCGCTGACCTCCACCGACCCCGCCGAGGTGTTCGAGCTGGCCGCGCGCACCGCCGCGATCACCCACAGCCACCCGGCCGGTTACCACTCGGCGGGCGCGCTGGCGGTGATCGTGCAGCAGGCGCTGCTGGGCCGCAGCCTCGACGACGGCGTGTGGCTGGCGCTGCAGGTGCTGGAGACCTGGGAGGACCACGACGAGACCACCGCCGCGATCAAGGCCGCCGTGGACCTGGCCGCCGAGGGCGTGCCGACGCCGGAGCGGATCGCCGAGGTCCTCGGCGGCGGCTGGGTCGGCGAGCAGGCCGTGGCGATCGCGGTGTGCGCGGCGCTGGCGGCCGGGGACGACGTGGCGCGGGCGCTGCAGATCGCCGTGCACCACGACGGCGACAGCGACTCCACCGGCGCGATCTGCGGCAACATCGTGGGCGCGCTGCAGGGCGTGGGCGCGCTGCCGCTGGACTGGCTGGCCGAGCTGGAGCTGCGCGACGTCATCGAGCAGACCGCGCTGGACTGCGTGGCCGAGTTCGGCCGCGGCGGCTTCCAGCCGGGCCGCGCCGCCATCGACCCGCCGTCCGATCAGGACTGGAACGAGCGCTACCCGGTCCGGCCGCAGTGGTCGGCCGAACCCGCCACCGTCGGAGCCGAGACCGGCGGCATGCCGTCGCCGAAACCGGCGCCGCGCCGCCGCCTCGACGGGGTGGCTCCTACCGATACCGCTGAGGGGGACAGTTGATCAACGTCAGGCAGGGTGACCCGCTTCCGGTGCACCCGCCGTTCCCGGCGCCCGCCGCGTTCGGGGCCTTCCCGGACCGCTCCGCGGAGCTCGCCGCGCTGCTGGAGCAGCTGCGGGCCGCGGCGGGCTCCGCCGAGGTGCGCTGCACCGCGCTCGGGACCCGCTACGAGACCGACGCCGACGACGAGGTCTTCGAGCTGCTGCGCCGGATCCGCGACGTCGGCTACACCCCGGACACCGGGGCGTGGACGAGCGCGGTGTTCTCCGGGGGCGAGCTGCGCACGGCGCACGGCGAGCCGCAGTGGCGGACGCCGCCGGAGGACGGCCGCGCCCACCTCGACGAGCTGCGCTTCTACCCGCGCCGCAACCCCGAGCAGTGGCTGCTCGCCCCGGCCTGGGACCACTTCGTCGACGCGGTGACCTACCCGGACGGGGCGACCGGCCCGCTGCGGATGCTGCCGGTGTTCGACGGCCGCGACGCCCAGGGCCGGCCGCAGGTGTTCCGCCCCGCGGTGCCGTGGATCGAGAAGCGGGAGGTCTTCAGCTACCTCAACGGCGGCGAGATCGTGCTCTCGGCGATGTCGACCGACGCCGACGAGCTGGACCCGCAGCGCCGCCCCGAGGTGCCCAAGCAGTTCCACACCGACGGCGTGTTCGTGTGGCCGCAGGCGATGGCCTACTACCTCGAAGAGCACGACGTCGCCCCGCCGCCGGAGTTCCTCGACCACATCCGCCGCGCCCGCTACCAGGCGCCGACGACGGTGGCCGACATCGCCTCGGCGCAGGCGAAGGCGCTGATCCTGGCCACCGACCCGGCCTCGCTGCTGCCCCGGCAGCCGGAGGAGGCCTTCGCGCTGGTCGGCTCGCACCTGGCGGCGCAGGGGGTCAGCAGCCGGTTCTACAGCTTCGAGGAGCCGGTCGGCGGCGGCTGGAGCATGCGGCGGGAGCCGGACGGCTGGTGGGCGGTGGAGGCCCACGACGACCGGCCCAACCCCAAGCACCGATTCCCGGACCCGTGGGCGGCCGGCTGCTTCCTGATCGGTGCGATGACCGTCGAGCGCGAGCGCTACCTGCGCGAGCCGGACGAGCCGCTGCTGGACTTCGAGTGCCCGTGGCCGGAGATGGCTGGCGAACCGCCGCTGTCGGCCTACGACGGCAAGTTCGTGGTGCGGCTGCGGCCCGGTGACGAGGTGGACCGCTTCGGCGAGCCGACCGGCAACACCGCCTACGTCGCGGGCACCACGATCCCGCAGCGCTGCATCGCGCCCGGCGAGCAGCCGGGGCCGTACCACCGGTACCGGGTGGTGCGGGAGTTCGAGACGATCACCGGCGTGGTGCGGCCCGCGCACGGCCAGGTCGGCGGCGGCACCGCCTACGTGCTGCCGAACTCGACCAAGGTCCTCGTCGAGGAGGGCTGGCTGGCCGAGGCCTGACCGAGGCGTGCCGGAGCGGGGTGTCCACGCGGGACATCCCGCTCTCGGCGGTCGGGCGGCTCTTGTCACGCGGGGTAGACTGCGCGCAGGAGTTGACGTGAACTCGCACCTCTTCTGCGGCGCTTCGGCCGCGCCGGGTGATCGAGCAGGTCAAGGGGACCCCCGTTTTGACCCTCTGAGAACGGGGCGGGTATCTTTGTTTATCGGACCCGACGCCAATCGGGTCGATCCGCATGCCCGTGCATGACGTGGCCGCCCGAGCGGAGGGCCGCGGCAGCGCCGAGGATGTGTGGAACTCTTCCGAAAACCCTCTGGGGTCTACCTCGGTTTCGGCCGAAACGGGCGCTGCAGGGGCCGAGGAGTGGGCGACACGCCCGACCTCGTGGTGCGGGGGAGTCCCGAAACACAGTGCCTGACAGGTGCTCGACGCCCAGGGCACGCCGAAGCTCGAACGAGCGGCTGCTTGGTCGAGTACCTAAAAGACGCGAACGCTGACAGAAAGCCGGTCCATGCCCACCATCCAGCAGCTGGTCCGTAAGGGCCGCCAGGACAAGGTCGCCAAGACCAAGACCGCGGCGCTCAAGGGGAGCCCGCAGCGGCGTGGTGTGTGCACCCGCGTGTACACGACCACCCCGAAGAAGCCCAACTCGGCGCTGCGCAAGGTCGCTCGTGTGAAGCTGACCAGCGGCATCGAGGTGACCGCCTACATCCCGGGCGAGGGCCACAACCTGCAGGAGCACTCGATCGTGCTCGTTCGTGGCGGCCGTGTGAAGGACCTGCCCGGCGTGCGCTACAAGATCATCCGCGGTTCCGCTGACACCCAGGGTGTGAAGAACCGCAAGCAGGCTCGCAGCCGCTACGGCGCGAAGAAGGAGAAGAGCTGATGCCCCGCAAGGGTCCGGCCCCGAAGCGGCCGCTGCACGCTGATCCCGTGTACGGCTCGCCGCTGGTCACGCAGCTGGTGAACAAGGTCCTCGTGGACGGCAAGCGTTCGCTGGCCGAGAAGATCGTCTACGCGGCCCTGGAAGGCTGCCGGGAGAAGACCGGCACCGACCCGGTCGTCACGCTCAAGCGTGCCCTGGACAACGTCAAGCCGACCCTGGAGGTCCGCAGCCGCCGCGTCGGTGGCGCGACCTACCAGGTGCCGATCGAGGTGCGGGCCGGCCGGTCCACCACCCTCGCGCTGCGCTGGCTGACCACCTACTCGCGGCAGCGTCGTGAGAAGACCATGGTCGAGCGCCTGATGAACGAGCTGCTGGACGCGAGCAACGGCCTCGGCGCGAGCGTCAAGAAGCGTGAAGACACGCACAAGATGGCGGAGTCCAACAAGGCCTTCGCGCACTACCGCTGGTGACATCTGGTGGGTCTTGCCCGCCAGCCGAACCGATTCGACAGCTTTGCACCTGTCACCGCGACTTTGCACCTGCTGTTAGGGAACGGGGAAGAATCTCGTGGCACGCGACGTGCTGACTGACCTGACCAAGGTCCGCAACATCGGCATCATGGCCCACATCGATGCGGGCAAGACCACCACGACCGAGCGGGTCCTGTACTACACCGGGATCACGTACAAGATCGGCGAGGTGCACGACGGCGCCGCGACGATGGACTGGATGGAGGAGGAGCAGAAGCGGGGTATCACCATTACCTCGGCTGCTACCACCACCTTCTGGGGCGACACCCAGATCAACATCATCGACACCCCCGGCCACGTCGACTTCACGGTCGAGGTGGAGCGCTCGCTGCGCGTCCTCGACGGCGCGGTCGCGGTGTTCGACGGCAAGGAAGGTGTCGAGCCCCAGTCCGAGCAGGTCTGGCGCCAGGCGGACAAGTACGACGTCCCGCGCATCTGCTTCGTCAACAAGATGGACAAGCTGGGCGCGGACTTCTACTACACCGTGAGCACCATCGAGGACCGGCTGCACGCCAAGCCGCTGGTGCTGCAGCTGCCGATCGGTGCGGAGTCCGAGTTCGAGGGCGTGGTCGACCTCGTCCGGATGAAGGCTCTGACCTGGCGCGGTGACGTCCAGAAGGGCACCGACTACGCGGTCGAGGAGATCCCGGCGGATCTGGCCGACCGCGCCGCCGAGTACCGGGAGAAGCTGGTCGAGGCCGTCGCCGAGACCGACGAGGCCCTCATGGAGGCCTACTTCGGCGGCGAGGAGCTCACCGAGCAGCAGATCAAGGACGGCATCCGCAAGCTGACCCTGGACCGCGAGGCGTTCCCGGTGCTGTGCGGTACCGCGTTCAAGAACAAGGGCGTGCAGCCCATGCTCGACGCGGTCGTCGACTACCTGCCCTCGCCGCTGGACGTCCCGCCGGTGCAGGGAACCCTGCCCGACGGCGAGACCCCGGCCGAGCGCAAGGCCAGCACCGAGGAGCCGTTCGCGGCCCTGGTGTCGAAGGTCGCGGTGCACCCGTTCTTCGGCAAGCTGACCTACATCCGGGTCTACTCCGGCAAGGCCGCCTCCGGCGCCCAGGTCATCAACTCGACCAAGGGCCGCAAGGAGCGCATCGGGAAGATGTTCCAGATGCACTCCAACAAGGAGAACCCGGTCGAGGAGATCCAGGCCGGCCACATCTACGCGGTGATCGGTCTCAAGGAGACCACCACCGGTGACACGCTCTGCGACTCGCAGAACCAGATCGTCCTCGAGTCGATGACGTTCCCGGCGCCGGTCATCGAGGTGGCCATCGAGCCCAAGACGAAGGCCGACCAGGAGAAGCTCTCCACGGCGATCCAGAAGCTCGCCGAGGAAGACCCCACGTTCCAGGTCAAGCTGGACGAGGAAACCGGTCAGACCATCATCAAGGGCATGGGTGAGCTGCACCTCGAGGTGCTGGTGAACCGCATGAAGACCGACTTCAAGGTCGAGGCGAACATCGGTAAGCCGCAGGTGGCCTACCGCGAGACGATTCGCAAGTCGATCGAGAAGTACGAGTACACGCACAAGAAGCAGACCGGTGGTTCCGGTCAGTTCGCGCGTGTGATCATCCAGCTCGACCCGATCGAGCAGACGTCCGAGAGCGCGACCTACGAGTTCGTCAACAAGGTCACCGGTGGTCGCATCCCGCGGGAGTACATCCCGTCGGTCGACCAGGGTGCTCAGGACGCCATGCAGTACGGCGTGCTGGCCGGCTACCCGCTGGTCGGCGTGAAGGTGACCTTGCTCGACGGCCAGTACCACGAGGTCGACTCCTCGGAGATGGCGTTCAAGGTCGCGGGCTCGATGGCGATGAAGGAGGCCGCCGCGAAGGCGTCCCCGGCACTGCTCGAGCCCATGATGGCGGTCGAGGTGACCACGCCCGAGGATTACATGGGCGAGGTCATCGGTGACCTGAACTCCCGCCGTGGCCAGGTCCAGGCCATGGAGGAGCGCAGCGGTACCCGCGTCGTCAAGGCTCTCGTGCCGCTGTCCGAGATGTTCGGGTACGTCGGCGACCTGCGGTCCAAGACCCAGGGTCGTGCCAACTACTCGATGGTGTTCGACTCCTACGCCGAGGTTCCGGCCGGTGTGGCTAAGGAGATCATCGCCAAGGCAACGGGCGAGTGACCCGCTGGCCGGCTCCGGGTGACCGGGGCCGGCCCAGAGGCGACGCCTCGCGAAGGCGACCGGGGAGCAATCCCCTCCAGACGGCGGCGAGCGGGCCGCGACCGGTGCGCCGGGGACGATCCGCTCGTCACCTACCCGACAGGACTCCGCCTGGCACAACAAGTCGTACGGCGGAAAGTTAACAAGTCCAGGAGGACAATCCAGTGGCGAAGGCGAAGTTCGAGAGGGACAAGCCGCACGTCAACATCGGGACCATCGGTCACGTTGACCACGGCAAGACCACGCTCACCGCAGCCATCACCAAGGTTCTGCACGACAAGTACCCGGAGCTGAACCCCTTCACGCCGTTCGACGAGATCGACAAGGCGCCGGAGGAAAAAGAGCGCGGCATCACCATTCAGATCGCGCACGTCGAGTACCAGACGGAGAAGCGTCACTACGCTCACGTCGACGCTCCGGGTCACGCTGACTACGTGAAGAACATGATCACCGGTGCCGCCCAGATGGACGGTGCGATCCTGGTGGTCGCCGCGACCGACGGCCCGATGCCGCAGACCCGCGAGCACGTGCTGCTGGCTCGCCAGGTCGGCGTCCCGTACATCCTGGTCGCGCTGAACAAGTCCGACATGGTCGACGACGAGGAGATCCTCGAGCTCGTCGAGATGGAGGTCCGCGAGCTGCTGTCGTCCCAGGAGTTCCCGGGCGACGACGTTCCGGTCGTCCGCGTCTCCGCGCTGAAGGCGCTGGAGGGCGACGCCGAGTGGGCCGACAAGATCGTCGAGCTCATGACCGCCGTCGACGACAACGTCCCGGACCCGGTGCGCGCCACCGACCAGCCGTTCCTGATGCCGGTCGAGGACGTCTTCTCGATCACCGGCCGCGGCACCGTGATCACCGGCCGCATCGAGCGCGGTGTCATCAAGGTGAACGAGGAGGTGGAGCTCGTCGGCATCAAGGAGAAGCCGCTCAAGACCACCGTCACCGGTGTCGAGATGTTCCGCAAGCTCCTCGACGAGGGCCAGGCGGGCGACAACGTCGGTCTGCTGATTCGCGGTATCAAGCGCGAAGAGGTCGAGCGCGGCATGGTCGTCGTGAAGCCGGGCACCACCACCCCGCACACCGAGTTCGAGGCGCAGGTCTACATCCTGTCCAAGGACGAGGGTGGCCGTCACACGCCGTTCTTCAACAACTACCGTCCGCAGTTCTACTTCCGGACCACGGACGTGACCGGTGTTGTGACCCTGCCCGAGGGCACCGAGATGGTCATGCCGGGCGACAACACCGAGATGTCGGTCCAGCTGATCCAGCCCATCGCGATGGACGAGGGTCTGCGGTTCGCGATCCGCGAGGGTGGCCGCACCGTCGGCGCCGGTCGCGTCACCAAGATCACCAAGTGATGTGACGAGGGCCCGCTTCCCGTCCGGGAGGCGGGCCCTCTCTCGTTTTGCGGTGACTTCGGTCCCGTAAGGCGACCCCCGATTTCGGGTGGTGCAGAGGATGTGCCATCCTATATGGGTTGCTCGTTCAGGGCGGCCGGAATTTCCGCGTTGAAGCTCCGGCCGCCCTGGTGCGAGGGCCTCGCGCCCTTGTTCGGTGTTCGGCTCCGTTCTCCTTCGGATTCCGATTCCCCGGCCGTTCGGTCGGCCGAGCAGGGCACAAGAAAGGTGTACGGGCCTCCGGGCCCACCCCATCGGCGACGTTCGAGGGGACCGGTCTGCGGCAGCTGGGCGACACGCCCGACCGCGTGTACCGGGCACCTACACACCTGAACAGGGGCGGACTGAGAGCTGTGACGGCTCCCGGTAATCGGGGACGACACCAAGCTGAGGGCCGTGAGGGGCACCGATGGGTGCGCCCTGCACCCAAGTACCTGACCGCGGCACGAGACAAGAGGAACGGCAAGCCACCATGGCGGGACAAAAGATCCGCATCCGGCTCAAGGCCTACGACCACGAGGCGATCGACGCGTCCGCACGCAAGATCGTCGAGACCGTGACGCGCACCGGCGCTCGGGTCGTCGGGCCGGTGCCGCTGCCCACTGAGAAGAACGTCTACTGCGTCATCCGCTCCCCGCACAAGTACAAGGACTCGCGGGAGCACTTCGAGATGCGGACGCACAAGCGGCTGATCGACATCCTCGAGCCGACGCCGAAGACGGTCGACGCGCTCATGCGCATCGACCTGCCGGCCAGCGTCGACGTGAACATCCAGTAAGGCACGGCGACGAGGTAGCGGAGAGAACGAGACCAATGTCTGACAGGCAGATCAAGGGGATTCTGGGCACGAAGCTCGGCATGACCCAGGTCTTCGACGAGAAGAACCGGGTCATCCCGGTGACCGTCGTGCAGGCCGGGCCGAACGTGATCACCCAGATCCGGACCCCCGAGAAGGACGGCTACTCGGCCGTGCAGCTGGCGTTCGGCGCCATCGACCCCCGCCGGGTGAACAAGCCGCGCAGCGGCCACTTCACCAAGGCCGGTGTCACCCCGCGCCGCCACGTCGTGGAGCTGCGCACCGCGGACGCCGGTGAGTACGAGCTCGGCCAGGAGATCAGCGCGGACCTCTTCGAGGCCGGCGCGGTGGTCGACGTGGTCGGCACCAGCAAGGGCAAGGGCTTCGCGGGCACCATTAAGCGGCACGGTTTCCACCGTCAGCCGATGAGCCACGGTGCTCAGGCCGTGCACCGCAAGCCGGGTTCCATCGGCGGCTGCGCGACCCCCGGTCGCGTCTTCAAGGGCATGCGCATGGCGGGGCGGATGGGTTCCAACCGCGTCACCACGCAGAACCTGAAGGTGCACAAGGTCGAGGGCGACAACGGCCTGCTGCTGATCAAGGGCGCCGTGCCCGGCCCCAAGGGCGGCCTGGTGCTGGTGAAGAGCCCCGCGAAGGGTGGTGCGTGATGAGCTTGACGCTCGACGTCCGTACCCCGGACGGCAAGACCGACGGCACCGTCGAGCTGCCGGCCGAGATTTTCGACGCGCAGGCCAACGTGGCGCTGATGCACCAGGTGGTCGTGGCCCAGCTGGCCGCGGCTCGCCAGGGCACGCACGCCACCAAGACCCGCGGTCAGGTCTCCGGCGGCGGCAAGAAGCCGTACCGGCAGAAGGGCACCGGTAACGCCCGTCAGGGCTCCATCCGCGCCCCGCAGTTCACCGGTGGTGGCACCGTCCACGGCCCGCAGCCGCGGGACTACACCCAGCGGACCCCGAAGAAGATGGTGAAGGCCGCCCTGCGCGGTGCCCTCTCCGACCGGGTTCGCGCCGGCCAGCTGCACGTGGTCACCGGCGTGGTCGGCGGCGAGACGCCGTCCACCAAGTCGGCCAAGACCGCGCTGCGGAACTGGACCGAGGCCAAGAAGGTTCTGGTCGTGCTCGACCGCCACGAGGAGAACAACTCGTGGCTGAGCCTGCGGAACCTTGAGAACGTGCACCTGATCGACCCGGGTCAGCTGAACACCTACGACGTGCTCAACAGCGACGACGTGGTGTTCACCAAGGCCGCCTACGACCGCTTCGTCGCAGGCCCGGCCAAGGGCCGGTCGGTCAAGGCCGCCGCTTCTTCCGCTGAGGAGGCTGAGCAGTGAGCGCCGACCCCCGGGACATCATCCTCAAGCCGGTGATCTCCGAGAAGAGCTACGGGCTGCTGGAGCAGTCGCAGTACACCTTCTTGGTGGACCCGCGCTCGAACAAGACCGAAATCAAGATCGCCATCGAGCAGATCTTCGACGTCAAGGTCGCCAGCGTCAACACGATCAACCGCAACGGCAAGCGCAAGCGCACCCGCACCGGGTTCGGCAAGCGCAAGGACACCAAGCGCGCGATCGTCACCCTGACGCCGGAGAGCAAGGCGATCGAGATCTTCGGCGGTCCGGCCGCCTGACGGTGCTGACGAGGACGAGGTTTCTTTAGAAATGGGCATTCGCAAGTACAAGCCGACGACGCCTGGACGTCGTGGCTCGAGCGTGTCCGACTTCGCCGAGATCACCCGGACGGAGCCGGAGAAGTCGCTGATCGTTCCGCTGAACCGCAAGGCGGGCCGCAACGCTCAGGGCAAGATCACCACGCGGCACAAGGGTGGCGGTCACAAGCGGGCCTACCGCCTGATCGACTTCCGCCGCAACGACAAGGACGGTGTGCCGGCCAAGGTCGCGCACATCGAGTACGACCCGAACCGCAGCGCTCGGATCGCTCTCCTGCACTACGCCGACGGCGAGAAGCGGTACATCATCGCGCCGAACGGTGTGAAGCAGGGCGACGCCATCGAGAGCGGCGCTCGGGCCGACATCAAGCCGGGTAACAACCTCCCGCTGCGCAACATCCCCACCGGTACCGTGATCCACGCGATCGAGCTCCGCCCCGGTCAGGGCGCGAAGATCGCTCGCTCGGCCGGTGCCCGGGTGCAGCTGGTGGCCAAGGACGGCCCGTACGCCCAGCTGCGGATGCCCTCGGGCGAGATCCGCAACGTGGACGCGCGCTGCCGCGCCACCGTCGGCGAGGTCGGCAACTCGGAGCACGCCAACATCAACTGGGGCAAGGCCGGCCGCATGCGGTGGAAGGGCAAGCGCCCGACCGTCCGCGGTGTCGTCATGAACCCGGTGGACCACCCGCACGGTGGTGGTGAGGGCAAGACCTCCGGTGGTCGCCACCCGGTCAACCCGAACGGCAAGCCGGAGGGTCGTACCCGTCTCCGCAAGCCGAGTGACAAGCTCATCGTCCGCCGCCGCCGTACCGGCAAGAAGCGCTGAGCAGGGAGGTAAGCAAACATGCCACGCAGCCTGAAGAAGGGCCCGTTCGTGGACGACCACCTGCTCAAGAAGGTGGACGCGCTGAACGAGTCCGGCAAGAAGACCGTGATCAAGACCTGGTCCCGCCGGTCGACGATCATCCCGGACATGCTCGGTCACACCTTCGCGGTGCACGACGGCCGCAAGCACGTCCCGGTGTTCGTCACCGAGGCGATGGTGGGGCACAAGCTGGGCGAGTTCGCCCCGACCCGCACCTTCAAGGGTCACGTCAAGGACGACCGGAAGTCGCGCCGCCGCTGAGCGGGTCTGTGACACGAACGAGTAAGAGCAAGGGGTAGCAGGATGACAGCCCGTTCCGACTCCACTGCGGCGGAAGCCCCGCACGCAGTGGCGCGGGCCCGGTTCGTCCGCGTGTCGCCGATGAAGGCGCGCCGCGTGGTCGAGCTCATCAAGGGCCGGAGCGCCAGCGATGCCCTGGCCGTGCTTCAGTTCGCGCCGCAGACCGCCAGCGGTCCGGTGTCGAAGGTGCTCGCCAGTGCGATCGCCAACGCGGAGAACAACCTTTCCCTCGACCCCGAGACGCTGGTCGTGCGCCACGCGTACGTGGACGAGGGCCCGACGTTGAAGCGGTTCCGGCCGCGCGCGCAGGGCCGTGCGTACCGGATCCGGAAGCGGACCAGCCACATCACGGTCGAGGTCGAATCTCGGCCGGCGGCGACCAAGTCCCGAAAGAGCCAGAAGGGGAGTGCCCGGTAGTGGGTCAGAAGATCAACCCGCACGGCTTCCGACTCGGCATCACCACGGACTGGAAGTCTCGCTGGTACGCCGACAAGCAGTACTCGGAGTACGTCGCGGAAGACGTCAAGATCCGCCGGCAGCTGTCTCGCGGGATGGAGCGCGCTGGGATCTCGAAGGTGGAGATCGAGCGCACCCGTGAGCGCGTCCGCGTGGACATCCACACCGCCCGGCCGGGCATCGTCATCGGCCGTCGCGGTGCCGAGGCGGACCGCATCCGCGGTTCGCTGGAGAAGCTGACCGGCAAGCAGGTCCAGCTCAACATCCTCGAGGTCAAGAACCCCGAGGCGGACGCCCAGCTCGTCGCGCAGGGCGTGGCCGAGCAGCTGTCCAACCGCGTGTCCTTCCGTCGCGCGATGCGCAAGGCCATTCAGTCGGCCATGCGCTCCCCGCAGGTCAAGGGCATCCGGGTGCAGTGCGGCGGCCGCCTGGGCGGCGCGGAGATGTCGCGCTCGGAGTTCTACCGCGAGGGTCGCGTTCCGCTGCACACGCTGCGCGCGGACATCGACTACGGCTTCTTCGAGGCCCGCACCACCTTCGGGCGCATCGGCGTCAAGGTGTGGATCTACAAGGGCGAGCTGGTCGGTGGCCTGAAGCAGAAGCAGCAGGAGTCCGAGGTCCGCCCGCCGCGCGGCGGCGGCGACCGCAACGAGCGTGGTGGCCGCGGTGACCGCGGTGGCCGTCGTCGCGGCGGCGACCGCGGCGAGCGCGGTGGTGCTGACAAGTCCGCCAAGTCCGAGGCCAAGGCCCCGGAGGGCGAGCAGCAGGCCGCGCCGGCTGAAGAGAAGACGGAGGGCTGAGACGTGCTCGTCCCACGCAGGGTGAAGTGGCGCAAGAGCCACGCGCCGAAGCGTAAGGGCTTCGCCAAGGGTGGCACCCGGATCAGTTTCGGCGAGTACGGCATTCAGGCGATCGAGCACGGCTACGTGACCAACCGTCAGATCGAGTCGGCCCGTATCGCCATCACCCGGCACGTCAAGCGTGGCGGCAAGGTGTGGATCAACATCTTCCCGGACCGCCCGCTGACCAAGAAGCCGGCCGAAACCCGTCAGGGTTCCGGTAAGGGTTCGCCGGAGTCCTGGGTCGCCAACGTCAAGCCCGGACGCATCATGTTCGAGCTGACCTTCCCGAACGAGAAGACGGCGATCGAGGCGCTGACTCGTGCGGCGCACAAGCTCCCGATGAAGTGCAAGATCGTGTCCCGCGAGGGTGGTGACTTCTGATGGCAGCGGGTGTCACCGCATCCGAGCTCCGCGAGCTGAACAACGAGGAGCTCGTGCAGCGGCTGAAGGAATCGAAGGAAGAGCTGTTCAACCTCCGGTTCCAGATGGCCACGGGTCAGCTGCAGAACAACCGGCGGCTGCGCGTCGTCCGCCAGGACATCGCCCGGATCTACACCATCATGCGCGAGCGCGAACTGGGCCTGACGGTTAACCCCGAAGGCGCTGAGGAGGGCGCGGCATGAGTGAGAAAGGACAGGGCGTGGAGCGCAACAGCCGCAAGGTGCGCGAGGGCTACGTCGTCTCGGACAAGATGGACAAGACGATCGTGGTCTCCCTGGAAGACCGCAAGAAGCACGCCCTCTACGGCAAGGTCATGCGTCAGACCACCAAGGTCAAGGCGCACGACGAGGCCAACACCGCCGGCGTCGGCGACCGGGTGCTGCTGATGGAGACCCGGCCGCTCAGTGCCAGCAAGCGCTGGCGCTTGGTCGAGGTCGTCGAGAAGGCCAAGTAACGAACACCAGTGAACCGGCCGGTCGTCGGCAAGATCAGCGACCGGCCGTTTCGCTTGTGGAAGTTGACCGCGCGTGTCAGGTCGGGAATTTGGCACGCCAGAGTGTGTCCGGGCACAAGGTCCGGGCACTTAGGGTCAGGAGTCAGACGTGATCCAGCAGGAGTCGCGACTTCGCGTCGCCGACAACACCGGGGCCAAGGAGATCCTCACGATCCGTGTCCTCGGTGGGTCGGGCCGGCGCTACGCGGGCCTCGGGGACATCATCGTGGCGACCGTCAAGGAAGCCATCCCCGGTGCCGGAGTCAAGAAGGGCGATGTGGTCAAGGCCGTCATCGTCCGCCAGAAGAAGGAAAAGCGTCGCGCGGATGGTTCCTACATCCGGTTCGACGAGAACGCCGCCGTCCTGGTGAAGCCGGGTGGCGAGCCGCGGGGTACCCGCATCTTCGGGCCGGTGGCCCGAGAGCTGCGCGACAAGAAGTTCATGAAGATCATCTCGCTCGCGCCGGAGGTGTTGTGATCATGAAGATCAAGAAGGGCGACACGGTCGTCGTCATCTCCGGTAAGGACAAGGGCGCCAAGGGCAAGGTCATCCAGGCCATGCCGGCGGAGCAGCGGGTCCTGGTCGAGGGTGTCAACCGGATCAAAAAGCACACCAAGGTCTCCCGGACCGAGCGTGGTGCGCAGTCCGGCGGCATCGTCACCCAGGAAGCCCCGATCCACGTGAGCAACGTGATGGTCGTGGACTCGGACGGCAAGCCCACCCGCGTCGGACACCGCGTCGACGAGGACGGCAAGAAGGTCCGCGTCGCGCGCAGCAACGGTAAGGACATCTGATCATGACCACTGCTGAGAAGATCGTCCCCCGGCTCAAGACCCGGTACCGCGAAGAGATCCGCTCGGCGTTGAACGAGGAGTTCAACTACGCCAACGCCATGCAGGTGCCGGGCGCGGTCAAGGTCGTGGTCAACATGGGTGTTGGCGACGCCGCGCGGGACAGCAAGCTGATCGAGGGCGCGGTCCGCGACCTCACCCTCATCACCGGCCAGAAGCCCGAGGTTCGTCGGGCCCGCAAGTCCATCGCGCAGTTCAAGCTGCGCGAGGGCCAGCCGATCGGTGCGCGGGTCACCCTGCGCGGCGACCGCATGTGGGAGTTCCTGGACCGTCTGGTCACCATCGCGCTGCCGCGCATCCGTGACTTCCGCGGTCTTTCGCCGAAGCAGTTCGACGGCAGGGGCAACTACACGTTCGGCCTCAACGAGCAGTCGATGTTCCACGAGATCGACCCCGACTCGATCGACCGTCCGCGAGGCATGGACATCACCGTCGTTACCACTGCCACCACCGATGAAGAGGGCCGGGCGCTGCTGAAGCACCTGGGCTTCCCGTTCAAGGAGAACTGAGCGATGGCGAAGAAGGCGCTGGTTCACAAGGCGGCCCAGAAGCCGAAGTTCAAGGTGCGCGGTTACACCCGCTGCCAGAAGTGCGGACGTCCGCGTTCGGTCTTCCGCAAGTTCGGTCTGTGCCGCGTCTGCTTCCGCGAGATGGCGCACGCGGGTGAGCTGCCCGGCGTGAGCAAGTCCTCCTGGTGACGTGACGCCCGCTTCGGGGTCCCGGTTGTCCGGTGCGAACCGGCGGCCTTTACCCTGAAGCGGGCGCTACCAGGGCTGATGCCCACGCTCCGCACGCGAGCCGTGCTCGTGCACGACTGGAACAGGGCCCCGTCACCGTGGCGGGAGGCCCCGAACTTCGTCCAGGCCAGAGCCCAGACGTCCGCCCGCAGGGCGTGACCGGTCCGGGCTCATCGGAACCAGACGAGAAAGGTTGAGCAGGTCATGACGATGACCGATCCGATCGCAGACATGCTGACGCGTCTGCGCAACGGAAACTCGGCATACCACGACGAGGTCGTGATGCCGCACTCCAAGCTGAAGGCGAACATCGCCGAGATCCTCAAGCGGGAGGGCTACGTCGCCGGCTCCCGCGTCGAGGACGGGGACACTCACAAGAACCTCGTCGTCGAGCTGAAGTACGGCCCGAACCGCGAGCGGAGCATCGCGGGCCTGCGCCGGGTCTCCAAGCCCGGTCTGCGGGTCTACGCCAAGTCCACGAACCTGCCCAAGGTTCTCGGTGGTCTGGGCGTCGCCATCATCTCGACCTCCGGCGGTCTCGTGACCGACCGGCAGGCCATGAAGAAGGGCGTGGGCGGGGAAGTCCTCGCCTACGTCTGGTAAGGGAGGAGGAGCGGCCATGTCGCGCATCGGAAAGCTGCCGATCACCGTCCCCTCCGGCGTCGAGGTGAACATCGACGGCCAGGCGGTGACCGTGAAGGGCCCCAAGGGCGAGCTGTCGCACCAGGTCCGCGAGCCGATCGTCGTCGAGAAGGACGAGGACGGCGCGGTGCTGGTCAAGCGCCCGGACGACGAGCGGGAGAGCCGGTCCCTGCACGGGCTGACCCGGACCCTCGTCAACAACATGGTGATCGGCGTCAGCCAGGGATACCAGAAGGATCTGGAGATCCAGGGCGTCGGTTACCGCGTGCTGCAGAAGGGATCGAACCTCGAGTTCTCCCTCGGCTACAGCCACCCCATCGTGATCGAGCCGCCGGACGGCATTCAGTTCGCGGTCGACGGCCCGACCAAGCTTTCGGTCAAGGGCATCGACAAGCAGCTGGTCGGCGAGATCGCGGCTCGTATCCGCAAGCTGCGCAAGCCCGACCCGTACAAGGGCAAGGGTGTCCGGTACGCGGGTGAGACCATCCGCCGCAAGGTCGGAAAGACGGGTAAGTGACCATGAGCGAGACAGCTACCAAGCGCAAGCCGGTTGGCAAGGACATCTCGACCAAGCGTCGGCTCGCCCGCGCCAAGCGTCACACGCGCCTCCGGAAGAAGATCCTGGGCACCGCCGAGCGCCCGCGTCTGGTCGTCACCCGGTCGCTGCGCAACATCACCGCGCAGGTCATCGACGACACCAAGGGCCACACCGTTGCCTCGGCCACCAGCTTGGAGAACGAGCTGCGCGGCTTCGAGGGTGACAAGAAGGCCGTGGCCACCAAGGTCGGCGAGCTCGTCGCCGCCCGGGCCAAGGACGCCGGTGTCGAGAAGGTCGTGTTCGACCGCGGCGGCAACGCCTACCACGGTCGCGTGGCCGCTCTGGCCGACGCCGCCCGTGACGGCGGACTGGAGTTCTGACAAGTGCGTAAGAACGAGACTGGAAGGGACGCCTGATGCCTGGACGCACTCGGCGTGAAGGCGGGGAGTCCGGCGGCAAGGACCGCCGGGACCGCCGCGACGGCGGCCGTGGCGGGGCGGCCCAAGAGAAGACCCCGCAGTTCGAACGTGTCGTGACCATCAACCGCGTCGCGAAGGTCGTCAAGGGTGGTCGGCGCTTCAGCTTCACCGCTCTCGTCGTCGTCGGCGACGGTGACGGCGTGGTCGGCGTCGGCTACGGCAAGGCCAAGGAAGTTCCCGCGGCCATCGCCAAGGGCGTCGAGGAGGCGAAGAAGAACTTCTTCCGCGTCCCGCGCCTGGGCGGCACCATCACCCACCCGGTTCAGGGCGAGGACGCGGCCGGCGTCGTGCTGCTGCGTCCGGCCAGCGCCGGTACCGGTGTCATCGCCGGTGGCCCGGTCCGCGCGGTGCTGGAGTGCGCCGGTGTCCACGACGTGCTGAGCAAGTCGCTGGGCTCGGACAACCCGATCAACATCGTGCACGCCACGGTGGACGCCCTGAAGCAGCTGCAGCGTCCGGAGGAGGTCGCGGCCCGCCGCGGTCTGCCGCTGGAGGACGTGGCTCCGGCCTTCATCATGCGTGCGCGCGCCGCCGGGACGGGGGTCTGATCGTCATGGCACAGCTCAAGATCACCCAGGTGCGCGGGCTGGTCGGCACCAAGCAGAACCAGCGCGACACCATGCGCAGCCTCGGTCTGCGCAAGATCCGTCAGTCCGTGGTGCGCCCGGATGACTCGAACGTGCGCGGCATGGTCAACGCCGTCCGTCACCTCGTGACGGTCGAGGAGGTCGACTGACATGGTCATCAAACTGCACGACCTGCGTCCGGCCCCCGGTGCCAAGCGCGACAAGATCCGCGTCGGCCGCGGTGAGGCCTCCAAGGGCAAGACCGCCGGTCGCGGTACCAAGGGCACCAAGGCCCGCAAGACCGTCTCCCCTCGTTTCGAGGGTGGGCAGATGCCGATCCACATGCGGCTCCCGAAGCTCAAGGGCTTCAAGAACCGCTTCCGCACCGAGTACCAGGGTGTGAACCTCGGCAAGCTGGCCCAGGCGTTCCCGGAGGGCGGCACCGTCGGTTTCGACGAGCTCGTCGCCAAGGGCCTGGTCAAGAAGAACGAGCTGGTGAAGATCCTCGGTGGTGGGGACCTGGAGGGCGTCAAGCTCGACGTCTCCGCCCACGCCTTCACCGGCAGCGCTCAGGAGAAGATCACCGCCGCCGGCGGTTCGGTCACCAAGATCGAGCGCTGATAAGGCTCAGCGGAAGACCCGCCATCCCCACGGGATGGCGGGTCTTCTCTTTTTCCCGTTCGATCCCCGTCGTTCTGCTGATTACCACTACTTCCCAGTCGGGATACCCTGCGCGCTCGGGACATCACCCTGGGCAGTTCACTTAGCCGGATCGCGCGTTCCCGGGCCCCGATCCGCTCGAACGCCGGAACCCCTCTTCAGCGCAAGCCGGTCCGCCGAAGAGCCTCAAGCGAAGGTGGGGTGGGCAGGCTCCGTTTCGTGGGTGTTCCCGCGATCACAGGACTCCCTAATTTTGTCGGCGCCGTTCAGCCGGGCGGCGCTGGTGAATCGAGGGAGGAACGACGGCATATGCGACCACGACAGGTGGGACGGCGCGCCGTCCTGGTGATCGCCGCGGTGCTGGCCGCGGTCGTCCCGGGGGCTGCGGTGGCCCAGGCCGGTGGCCAGGCGCCGCCGCCCGAATCGCACTGCACCTATCACTTCAGCACCGGCGAGACGCTGTGCTTCAAGAGCCTGGCCGAGGCGACCGCGCAGTCGCGCGACGCCCGCGGTGACGTCATCCAGGCGACCCTGTTCGCGGACCCGAACTACGGCGGCAGCAGCTTCACCGTCTACGGCGACGGCATGTGCGAGAAGGACGGCGTCGTCAACTTCCAGATCAACCTGCCCGACGACTGGAAGAACACGGTCTCGTCGGTCCAGCCGTGGGGCGGGTGCTGGATCTGGCTGTACCCGGAGCCGGACCTCGGCGGCGAGCGCGACGGGCCGTTCAAGGAGAACACGCCCGACGTCGGTTCGATGATGAACGACCGCACCCAGTCCGTCGGTCTGAGCTGAGGGGATTCCGCGATGCAGGCACGAACGATCCGCACCCTGGTGGCCTCGGCGAGCGTGCTCGGCGCCCTGGCCGTGCCCACGACGGCCAACGCCGAGGACGTCGGCGTCCTCGACGCCCGCGGCGTCAGCGCCGCCGACGAGCCGACGGTGCGCGAGCTGCTGGAGAAGTGCGACAACGGCACCGACAGCTGCGTGTTCCACCCGGCCGGCGAGCCGGAGTACTTCACCGCCGACGCCAAGCAGGTCGGCGACCCGGTCTACAACTGCACCCCGGACGACCAGCGGCACAACGTGACCTGGTCGGACACCACGTCGCAGAGCAACAGCGTCGGGCTGTCGATGACCACCGAGGCCGGGTTCGGGAAGGTCTTCGCGGTCAGCTACGAGCAGACCTTCCAGCACACCTGGGAGGAGTCGCACACCGAGTCGCAGACGACGTTCGTGGACACCGGCTCGCACCAGGTCGGCTGGGTCGAGCGGGCGGCGCAGATGCAGAAGGTGCGCGGCACCTACGAGCTGCACTTCGAGGACAAGTTCCACGACCACTACATCTGGTACGTCAACGACTTCGAGGCGACCGGGCCCGCGGAGGACTCCTCCACGGCGGTCAGCCAGCACACCCGGGACATGACCGAGGACGAGGTCAACGCCTGCCCGTGACCGCCCTCCCGGGGGTGACCGGATTACCGCAGTAATCCGCCACCCGATTACGGCGGTATTCCGTCCCCCGATTACCGGAGTAATCCGGTCACCCCGTGGGGACGTGAGCGTGGAACGGGAATCCGATCGAGAGGAACTCGATGTACAAGCGCATTGCGGTGAGCTGCGCGTCCGCGGTCGCGGTGGCGCTGCTGGTGGCGCCGTCGGCCTCGGCGGCGGACGAGCCCACGGTCCGGGAGCTGCTGGAGAAGTGCGACAACGGGACCGACAGCTGCGTGTTCCACCCGGAGGGCGAGGTGGAGTACTACCAGGACACCTCGAAGGAGGTGGGCGCTCCGGTCTTCAACTGCACCGACCGGGACCAGCAGATGAGCGTCGCCTGGTCGGACAGCTCGGCGGAGAGCAACAGCGTGGGGCTGTCGATGAGCACCAGCTTCGGCGAGGTGTTCAAGGTGACCTTCAAGGCCACCTACGGGCACGAGTGGCGGTCCGAGCACACCGAGTCGCAGACGACCTTCATCACGGTGCGGCCCGGTGAGGTCGGGCAGGTCTACCACGGCGCGAAGATGCAGAAGGCCAAGGGCACCTACGAGCTGCACTTCGAGGACAAGTTCTACGACCACTACATCTGGTACGTGAACGACTTCGAGGCCAGCGGCCCGGCCGACGACCAGGGCGGCACGGTCACCCAGTCGACACGCCCGATGACCGATGAGGAGAAAGCGGACAACTGCGGTTGAGAGAGGTGGGGGAAGTTTTCATGAAAACTTCCCCCACCCCTCACGGGAAGTGACGTTTCCACGGGAACTTCCTGTCCCCGCAACGCAGCTGGTCACCGTGTGAATAACGGCAACCGCGCCGAACCGGGCGGGGTTGCCGCTGCTGGGCGGCGATGTTGCTGAACGTTGATCGTCGTGAGGGTTCGGTCGCTGTCCGTATCCGGCTCGCGGCCTGCTAAAGTCGCGCGGTAGTGCCGTGGGTGACCACGGCCTTGTCCATGGAGTTTCCCGCCGTGCCGGCTGGCGAAGCCGGCCGCTTGTTTTCCGGCCGGTTCCGACCGGCTCGCGTACAGGAGGTTCGCGTGCTCGGCGCCTTCCGCTCGGCTCTGGCAACGCCGGACCTGCGCCGCAAGATCCTGTTCACGCTGGGAATGGTGGTGCTGTACCGCCTGGGCGCGACGATCCCGTCGCCCGGTGTGTCGTACCCGAACATTCAGCAGTGCATCCAGCAGATTCAGGGCAGCGGCGCCCAGAGCGTGTACTCACTGCTCACCCTCTTCAGCGGCGGCGCGCTGCTGCAGCTGTCGGTGCTGTCGCTGGGCATCATGCCCTACATCACGGCGAGCATCATCATCCAGCTGCTGCAGGTGGTCATCCCGCGCTTCGAGCAGCTGAAGAAGGAAGGCCAGTCCGGCCAGGCCAAGCTCACCCAGTACACCCGGTACCTGACGATCGCCCTGGCGATCCTGCAGGGCACCGGCATCGTCGCGCTCGCGGTGCGCGGTCAGCTGTTCCAGGGCTGCTCGGTCTCGCCCATCCCGGACGACTCCGTGCTGAACCTGATCACCATCGTGGTCGTGATGACCGCGGGTGCCGCCGTCCTGATGTGGATGGGCGAGCTGATCACCGAGCGCGGCATCGGCAACGGCATGTCGCTGCTGATCTTCGTCTCGATCGCGTCGCGGATCCCGGCCGAGGGCGGCAACATCCTGACCTCGCACGGTCCGCTGGTGTTCGCGATGGTCTGCGTGTTCGCGGTCGCCATCATCGCCACGGTCGTCTTCATCGAGCAGGCGCAGCGCCGCATCCCGGTGCAGTACGCCAAGCGCATGATCGGCCGCCGGATGTACGGCGGGACGTCGACGTACCTGCCGCTGAAGGTCAACCAGGCGGGTGTCATCCCGGTCATCTTCGGTTCGTCGCTGCTGTACCTGCCGCAGCTGATCGGTCAGCTGGCCGGCAACCAGGACAGCTGGTGGGCCCGCTTCCTGCAGACCTACATCGTCGACCCGTCCAGCTGGGTGCACATCCTGCTGTACATGCTGCTGATCATCTTCTTCGCCTACTTCTACGTGTCGATCACGTTCAACCCGGAGGAGCGGGCGGACGACATGAAGAAGTTCGGCGGGTTCATCCCGGGCATCCGCCCGGGTCGCCCGACGGCGGAGTACCTGAGCTTCGTGCTCTCCCGCATCACCCTGCCCGGTTCGCTGTACCTGGGCGTGGTGGCCATCCTGCCGATGTTCTTCCTGGGCTTGACCGGTGGTCAGGGCCAGAACCAGAACTTCCCGTTCGGCGGCACCGCGGTGCTGATCATGGTCAACGTGGGTCTGGACACCGTGAAGCAGATCGAGAGCCAGCTCACGCAGCGCAAGTACGAGGGCTTCCTCCGGTAGGCTGGAGCGTCCGGGCGTGTGCCACACACGCCCGGACCTGCGTGCGTGCCCTTGCGCTCACTTCCGCATGGGCGTGTTCGCATGCCCGCCGTCCATGCGTAGGGTGGTTGGGATCGCGGCGCCGTCGGTCCGGGGCGGCGCGGCGCAGCTCGTCAGCAGTTGGCGCGCGATGGTGAGGATTCGGAGGCAGACCCTTGGTGCGATTGGTTCTCGTCGGCCCGCCCGGTGCCGGTAAGGGTACCCAGGCGGCTGTGCTCAGCGAGAAGCTCGGTGTGCCGCACATCTCCACCGGAGATCTGTTCCGCGCGAACATCGGCAACTCCACGCCGCTCGGCCAGAAGGCCAAGAGCTACATGGACGCCGGTGAGCTGGTGCCGGACGAGGTCACCAACGAGATGGTGCGCGACCGCCTCTCCGACGAGGACGCGGCCCAGGGTTTCCTGCTCGACGGCTACCCGCGCAACACGTCCCAGGCCGAGGTGCTGACCGGGATCCTCGGTGAGAAGCACCTCGAGCTGACCGCGGTCGTGCAGTTCGACGTCCCGGAGGAGGAGCTGGTCAAGCGCATGCTGGCGCGCGGCCGCTCGGACGACACCGAGGACGTCATCCGGCGTCGCCTCGCGGTGTACCACGAGGAGACCGAGCCGATCCTGGGCTACTACCAGGACAAGGTCATCAAGATCGACGCCCTGGGCTCGATCGAGGAGATCACCGGCCGCGCGCTGGAAGCGCTGCGCAGCCACCAGTGAGCGTTCGCGCGGCCGGTCACCTCGGGTGGCCGGCCGTCGCGTTTCATCCGCCGGGCGCGACCCGGCACCGTCCGTACATACTTCGAAGGTGAGTGCCTTGTTGCGTCGGGGGAAGGGCATCGAGCTCAAGTCGCGCGGTGAGATCGAGGCGATGCGCGCCGCCGGTCTGGTCGTCGCGCGTGCGCTGGCCGCGGTGCGGGAGAAGGCCGTGCCGGGGGCGAGCACCGGCGAGCTCGACGCCGTGGCCGAGCAGGTCATCCGCGACGCGGGCGCGGTGCCCTCGTTCAAGGGCTACCACGGTTTCCCGGCCTCGATCTGCGCCTCGCTGAACGAGAAGGTCGTGCACGGCATCCCGTCGGTGCGCGAGACCCTCTCCGAGGGCGACCTGCTGTCGGTCGACTGCGGCGCGATCCTCGACGGCTGGCACGGCGACTCCGCCGTCACGCTGGCCATCGGCGAGATCAGCGACGCCGACCGGGCGCTGTCGGCCGCGACCGAGGCGTCGATGTGGGCGGGCATCGAGCAGGTGCGCGCCGGCAACCGGCTCACCGACATCTCGCACGCGGTGGAGTCGGCGGCGCTGGCCGCGGCGAAGGCCGACGGTCGCGAGTACGGCATCATCGCCGAGTACGGCGGCCACGGCATCGGCACCCAGATGCACATGGAGCCGTTCCTGCCGAACCTCGGCAAGCCCGGCCGGGGGCCGAAGCTGCGCGTGGGCATGTGCCTGGCGGTCGAGCCGATGCTCACCGGTGGCACCGCGGAGACCGAGGAGCTCGACGACGCGTGGACCGTCGTCACCGAGGACGGCTCCCGCGCGGCCCACTGGG
Organism: Saccharopolyspora flava; assembly: GCF_900116135.1. GTDB lineage: Bacteria > Actinomycetota > Actinomycetes > Mycobacteriales > Pseudonocardiaceae > Saccharopolyspora > Saccharopolyspora flava. Next base: position 1,229,319 of record NZ_FOZX01000001.1, on the reverse strand, counting down.
AGCACACGGTCGCCATCACCGACGAGGGCCCCTGGGTCCTCACCGCCCCCGAGGACTCCTGATCGGGCGCAGTTTTCATGAAAACTGCACGTCCCCACACCACGGGAAGATTTCATGAAAACTTCCCTCCCCCCAACCACCCGAATCTCTCAGGACCTTCCTGACCAGGGGTTTTCCGGTGGAAACCGGGGTTCCCGAGTCTGGTGGGGTGTGTGGGACTCGTGGGGAGGGGGACAGTTTTCATGAAAACTGTCCCGTCCGGGGGATCAGGACTTGTGTCCCGTCCGGGGGATCAGGACTTGTGTCCCGTCCGAGGGATCAGGACTTGGGGCGTCGGCAGGCGTAGACGCGGGCCGGGGGGATGTTGCGCCAGACGGCGCTGCGGGGGAAGACCTCGTCGAACGTCTCGTCGAGGGCGCCGACGAACTCCTTGGTCTGGGCGCGCCACAGCGTCGTCAGGTAGGTGACCGTGGTGAACACGGCGCTCGGTGACATCACCGAGGCCGTCTCGTGCAGCAGCTCGCGCTGCTTGTCGCCGGGCAGCAGCGTCCACGGGATCGAGCTGATCACCGCGTCGACCCGGTCCACACCGGCGTCGGCGAGGATCTTGCGCAGGTCGGAAGCGTCCCCCTCGATCACTTCCAGCCACGGCTTAATGCGGTTGAGGTAGCGGACCAGCGCCGGGTCGATCTCCACCGCCAGGTGTCGGGACCCGGGCGCGATGCGCTGCCGGATGGGTCCGCTGAGCGCTCCGGTGCCCGGGCCGAGCTCCAGCACGGTGCTGGGGCGGTTGCTGGGCACGACGTCGGCGACCGCGCGGGCCACGTGCTCAGAGGTCGGCAGCACCGCACCCACCTTGGACGGGTGCTGCACGGCGCGGCCCACGAACGTCAGGTATTCGCGCGACTTGTTCACGGTTCTCCTGCCCCTCCCCGGGTTGAGATGCCGCCCGACCGTAACCGGTCCGCAATCGGCTCCCGACATCGACCGAATACCCGCCTTTTGCCTGGAAGTACCCGCTTGTCGAGCTCGTCAGGCCTGCGCGAGGGGGCGGCGGCAGAGGTAGTGCAGGATCGGGGGGAAGTTCCGCCACGTGGTGTGGGTGAGGACCTCGTCGAAGGACTCGTGCAGCCGTCCCCGGAACCGGCGCGCGTTGCGGGTCCGCTCGGCGGGCAGGTAGGTCAGCGCGGTGAACGCCCCGTGCGGGGTGAGGGCCTGCGTGACCTGGTCGAGGATGTGGCCCTGGGCGGAGTCGTCGAGCAGCGACCAGGGGATGCTGCTGATGACGGCGTCGACCCGGTCGATGCCGCGGTCGGCGAGCACCGCCTTGAGGTCGCCCGCGTCGCCGTGCACAACCTCCAGCCACGGCTTGTTCTCGCGCAGGTGTGCGACCAGGTCGGCGCCGAGCTCGATGCCCAGGTGGCGCGCCCCGGCGGGCAGCCGGTCGTGGATGCCGTCGGACAGCGATCCGGTGCCGGGGCCGAGCTCCACGACCACGGGGGTCCCGGTGCTGGGCACGACCTGGGCGACGGTCGCGGCGACCGCGTGCGAGGTGGGGGTGGCGGCGCCGACCATGCGCGGGTTGCGCACGGCCGTGCTGAAGAAGGTCCGGTACTCGGCGAGCTTGCCGGTCAACGGCGTGCCGGTGCGCTGCTGCTGGGCTGTCACGCTGCTCCTCGGTCTTTTCCCGGGTGGCCGCGCCCCGACGCCGGTGTCGAGGGTGTCGAGTGTGCGATCGAAACTAGTGAGCCCGAGAAGACCCGCGCAAGCCGCCGATGGCGTCGGATGCGGTGTGAGCAGCCCCGATGTGTGGTGCTCAACGGGCTGCGCGTACGATGGACTATCGGCGCACGAGTGGCGCCGGTTCGTTGTGCCCGGAGTGTCCGTCCGCGCGGCTCTGATTCCCAGAGTATCCGGATCGGGTGGTCATCGGTATTTCGAATCGGGCCCCGCGTGTGTCGGTCATGCGCGTCGGGGCCTCCGACGTGCGTGGCAGGGGCCTTTCGGCCCCGCAAACCGTCACCGTCACGAAACGCGGAGGACATGGGCAAGAAGGACGGGGCCATTGAGGTCGAGGGTCGGGTGATCGAGCCGCTTCCCAACGCGATGTTCCGCGTCGAGTTGGAGAACGGCCACAAGGTCCTCGCGCACATCAGTGGCAAGATGCGCCAGCACTACATCCGAATCCTCCCCGAGGACCGGGTTGTGGTGGAGCTCTCGCCGTACGACCTCTCCCGTGGGCGCATCGTCTACCGCTACAAGTGACCTCCACGGTGTCCGGGGCGACCCGGACACGCGTCCAACAGGAGAGCACGACCGTGAAGGTCCAGCCGAGTGTGAAGAAGATCTGTGACAAGTGCCAGGTCATCCGTCGTCACGGACGGGTCCTGGTGATCTGCGACAACGCCCGTCACAAGCAGCGTCAGGGCTGAGCGCAGACCACTTCGGTCGCAGACGACATCGAGAAGAACTCCCACGACCTGTCGGCTCGAGAGCTGAGCCGGCTGACCTCCGGACCAGGCCGGGGCTCCGCACCTCACGTGCGGGGGCGGCGTGGGAGCAGACCTGGACCGATCTAAGGAGAAGGAGCCGACATGGCACGGCTCGTTGGTGTTGATCTCCCGCGCGAGAAGCGCATGGAGATCGCGCTCACCTACATCTTCGGGATCGGCAAGACCCGGGCCAAGGAGATCCTCTCCGGCACCGGCGTCTCCGCCGACGCGAAGCCGCGCGACCTCGACGACGAGCAGCTGACCAAGCTGCGCGACTTCATCGAGGAGAACTACCGGGTCGAGGGTGACCTCCGCCGCGAGGTCCAGGCCGACATCCGCCGGAAGATCGAGATCGGTTGCTACGAGGGTGTGCGCCACCGTCGTCACCTGCCCCTCAACGGGCAGCGGACGAAGACCAACGCGCGTACCCGCAAGGGACCGAAGAAGACGGTCGCCGGCAAGAAGAAGGCCGGGAAGAAGTAAGCCTCGCTAGGAGAAAGCTGAAGCTATGCCACCCAAGGCTCGCGCCGGCGCCGTCAAGAAGGTGCGGCGCAAGGAGAAGAAGAACGTCGCCCACGGGCAGGCTCACATCAAGAGCACGTTCAACAACACGATCGTTTCGATCACCGACCCCACCGGTGCGGTGATCAGCTGGGCCTCCGCCGGCCACGTCGGGTTCAAGGGCTCCCGCAAGTCCACCCCGTTCGCCGCGCAGATGGCCGCCGAGAACGCGGCCCGCAAGGCCGCCGAGCACGGCATGAAGAAGGTCGACGTCTTCGTCAAGGGTCCGGGTTCGGGCCGGGAGACGGCGATCCGCTCGCTGCAGGCCGCAGGCCTCGAGGTGGGCACCATCCAGGACGTGACCCCGCAGCCGCACAACGGCTGCCGCCCGCCGAAGCGTCGTCGGGTCTGAGCCGCGGGAAAGGAGTAAGGATCACCAATGGCTCGTTACACCGGTCCCGCGACCCGCAAGTCCCGTCGTCTCAAGGTTGACCTTGTCGGCGGAGACCAGGCCTTCGAGCGTCGCCCGTACCCGCCGGGGCAGCACGGTCGCGCGCGCATCAAGGAAACCGAGTACCTGCTGCAGCTCCAGGAGAAGCAGAAGGCCCGGTACACCTACGGCGTGCTCGAGCGTCAGTTCCGCGCGTACTACGAGGAAGCCAACCGCCGCCCCGGCAAGACGGGTGAGAACCTGCTGCAGCTGCTGGAGTGCCGGCTGGACAACGTCGTGTACCGCGCCGGTCTGGCCCGCACCCGTCGCATGGCGCGTCAGCTCGTCAGCCACGGTCACTTCCTGGTCAACGGCAAGAAGGTGAACGTCCCCAGCTTCCAGGTTTCGAAGTGGGACATCATCGACGTCAAGCCGAAGGCCCTCGGCACCACGCCGTTCCTGATCGCCAAGGAGACGCTGGGCGAGCGCCCGGTGCCGGCTTGGCTCCAGGTCGTGCCCTCGAACCTGCGCATCCTGGTGCACCAGCGCCCGGAGCGCGCGCAGATCGACACCCCGGTCACCGAGCAGCTCATCGTCGAGCTCTACTCGAAGTGACGCGTCCCGCCGGCGATCTCCTCGCGAGGTCGCCGGCGGCCGCAGCCAGCGGTGGCGGTGCAGGAATCCGTCGCCGGCCCGCGATCTTTCGCGGGCATGCCGTTCCATCGGCGTCAAATAGCGGGCGCCGTGAGGAAAGGAATACGAAGTGCTCATCTCCCAGCGACCCACACTGTCCGAAGAGGCCGTGTCGGAGACCCGTTCCCGGTTCGTCATCGAGCCGCTGGAGCCGGGCTTCGGTTACACCCTGGGCAACTCGCTGCGTCGTACGCTGCTCTCCTCCATCCCGGGGGCGGCGGTCACCAGCCTGCGCATCGACGGTGTGCTGCACGAGTTCACCACCATTCCGGGTGTGAAGGAGGACGTCACCGACGTCATCCTGAACATCAAGGAGCTCGTCGTCTCCTCCGAGGAGGACGAGCCGGTCACCATGTACCTGCGCAAGCAGGGACCGGGTGAGGTCACCGCGGCGGACATCGTCCCGCCGGCCGGTGTCACCGTGCACAACCCCGATCTGCACATCGCCACGCTGAACGCGAAGGGCAAGCTGGAGATCGAGCTCGTCGTCGAGCGTGGTCGTGGCTACGTCCCCGCGATGCAGAACAAGCAGACCGGTGCTGAGATCGGCCGGATCCCGGTCGACTCGATCTACTCGCCGGTTCTGAAGGTGACCTACAAGGTCGAGGCCACTCGTGTCGAGCAGCGCACCGACTTCGACAAGCTGATCCTCGACGTCGAGAGCAAGCCGTCCATCACGCCCCGCGATGCGGTGGCGTCGGCCGGTCGCACTCTCGTCGAGCTGTTCGGGCTCGCTCGCGAGCTCAACATCGATGCCGAGGGCATCGAGATCGGCCCGTCGCCGGCGGAGGCCGACACCATCGCGGCGTACGCGATGCCGATCGAGGACCTGGACCTGACGGTTCGCTCTTACAACTGCCTCAAGCGGGAGGGCATCCACACCGTCGGCGAGCTGGTTTCGCGCAGCGAGGCCGACCTGCTGGACATTCGCAACTTCGGTGCGAAGTCCATCGACGAGGTCAAGATGAAGCTGGCCGGTCTGGGCCTGGCCCTGAAGGACAGCCCGCCCGGGTTCGACCCGTCCGCTGCCGCGGCCGAGTACCCCGCGGAGAGCTGGACCGCCGAGGACGAGGTCATCGTCGGTTCGGCGGGTCCCGTCGAGGACACCGGCTACGACGACGGTCAGGACTACGCGGAGACAGAGCAGCTGTAGCTGTGTTGCGCGTCCGGGGTTCACCGGCGCGCCCTCGAGAGGAGCAACCGATGCCCACCCCGACCAAGGGTCCGCGTCTCGGCGGGTCCCCGTCGCACGAGCGGCTCATCCTGGCCAACCTGGCCACCTCGCTGTTCGAGCACGGTCGGATCACGACCACCGAGGCGAAGGCGAAGCGGCTGCGGCCGATCGCCGAGCGGCTGATCACCAAGGCCAAGAAGGGCGACCTGCACAACCGTCGCGAGGTCATGAAGACCATCCGCGACAAGGACGTCGTGCACAAGCTCTTCGCCGAGATCGGTCCGTTCTTCGCCGACCGCAACGGCGGTTACACCCGCATCGTCAAGACGATGCCGCGCAAGGGTGACAACGCGAAGATGGCCGTGATCGCGCTGGTGGCGGAGAAGACCGCCACCTCCGAGGCGGAGGCCGCCCGCGGCACCACGTTCGCCAAGGACGAGCCGAAGGCCGCCGAGCCCCAGGCTGAGGAGACCGCGGAGACCACCGAGGCCGCCGAGGCCCAGGTGGAGTCCGCTGAGGACACCGCCGCCGAGAAGAAGGACGAGTCCTGATTCTGGGCAGTGATGCTGTGAACGAGCCCGTTGTCCCCGCTGGGGATGGCGGGCTCGTTCGCGTGCGCCTCGACCTGTCCTACGACGGCACGGACTTCAAGGGCTGGGCGAAGCAGCCGGGTCTGCGCACGGTGCAGGGCCTGGTGGAGGACGCGCTGGCCAAGCAGCCGCCGGGCCGCGAGGTGCCGAAGTCGGTGGTGGTCGCCGGCCGCACCGACACCGGCGTGCACGCCACGGGTCAGGTGCTGCACTGCGACGTGGTGCCGCTGGATCCCTCGGCTCCCGGCCGGTTGGCCGTCGACGAGCGCGGGATCCCGGACCTGACGCGGATGGTGCACCGCTGGAACCGGATCCTGCCGCCGGACGTGCGGATCCTCGGGGCCCAGGTGGTGCCGGGCGAGTTCGACGCGCGCTTCTCGGCGCTGCGCCGCCACTACCGCTACCAGGTCTCGGACGCGCCGTGGGGCGCGGATCCGCTGCGTCGCAAGGACACGCTGGCCTGGAACCGGCCGCTGGACGTGGACGCGCTCAACGCCGCGTCCCGGGAGCTGCTGGGGCTCAACGACTTCGCGGCGTACTGCAAGCCGCGCGAGGGTGCGACGACGATCCGGGAGCTGCAGCGCTTCAGCTGGAGCCGAGTGGAGGACAACCTCATCGTCGCCGACGTCTCGGCCGACGCCTTCTGCCACTCGATGGTCCGCAGCCTCGTCGGCACGCTGCTGATGACCGGTGACGGCCGCCGCCCGGACTCCTTCCCGGCGGACCTCCTCGCCGAGGGCACCCGCACCACGGCGGTCGCCCCGCCGCACGGCCTCACCCTCCGCGCGATCGACTATCCCCCGAACGCGGAGCTCGCGGCCCGCAAGAACCAAACCCGCGCCACCCGCACCCTCTCCTGACCCCGCGCAGCTCGAGAACCGCCATGCCGCCCGGGAGTGCCGTGTTCGGCAGTGGGGCAGTTTTAGCCATAATCACCCATGATCAATGTCCGTTATGCCCGGTCAATTATGGCTAAAACTGTCCCCGGTCCACGTACGACGGAACAGCAGCCGCTGATAGCGGAGGCTAGTAATGGCGGGCATTCCCGGTCGGAATCGACCGGGTGGAACGGAAGAAGCCCCTGGGGCCTCGGTTCGAGGTCCCAGGGGCTTCCGCGCGGAGCTGGGGCTCAGTCGCCTCGGCGGATGGGGCCGAGGATGTCCTTCTCCTTCTGGTTCGTGACCAGGCGGATCATGGTCCAGGTCATGTTCCCCAGGGCGATGAGCTGATCGTCCTGCAGCTGCGTGAGCGGCTGGACCTGGTGGTTGCGCAGGCTCCAGATGCGCTGGGCCAGCTGGGCCTGGTTCAGCGGCAGCCGCTGCAGCAGCACCAGGTCCGCGGTGTTGGCGGCCGTGCCGCTGCTGACCTGCGGGTGCAGGTAGGGCAGCACGTACATGGTGGTCTGCCACGGCGCGCGCGGCGGGAACAGCTCCTGCGGGACCGCACCGCCGTCGTGGATCACCAGCAGCGGGGTGTCCTCGGACGACCTCGGCAGGTCGAACGGGGCGAGCCGGCGGATCTGCACCAGCGGCACCGGCTTGCCGTCGGGCGTCTCGCCCGCGGCCCGCTCCAGCATCTTCCACGCGGCCGGACGCCCGGTCGCGATGATCACCCACGCGCCGGTCGCCATCGCGCGCAGCGCCAGCTGGCGGGCCAGGTAGAGGCCGCCGACGGTGACCATGCGGGTCGGCAGCGACCGCAGCAGCGACGCGGCCTGCGCCTCGCCCTGCGGGTCCGATCCGATGATGACGCCGCCGCGGTCGCCGGACGGGCTGATGGCGTCCAGCGTCTCCGGGGTGACCAGGAACTCCGGGGCCGGCCCGTGGCTGCCGGGAACGTCGATCGTCCTGCTTCGGCTCATGCCGCACCTCCGAGCGGCAGCGTCGCTGCGTAACCGGCCAGCTGCGAACCGCGCAGCGGCGTGAGCGTCAACCCGAGTCGGTTGCTGATGGCCTTCAACCGCGCGTCGGCGGTGTCGAGCTCGGCGGGCGTGCGGGCCGAGACGCGCACCAGACCGCGCAGCCCGACCTCGCCCTCCTCGCCGACCGGCGACACCGACAGCGCGATGCTGGTCGACAGCGCCCGGATGCCGGTGAGCGCGTTGAGGCTGTTGTTCATCTGGTTCGGCCACGACGTGACGGCGTAGCTGGAGTGACCCACGCCGCCCGCGGTGACGCCGTCCCAGCGCTCCTTGAGCGCCACCGGGCGTTGCGAACCGAGCACGGTGTGCAGCTCCGCGGAGGAGACGCCCGCCTGCAGCAGCTCGTCCGGGTCCAGCGGCCGGGTCGGAATTCCCTGCTGCTCCAAGGAGGAACGCACGCGCGAGAGCGCGCCGATGAGCGCGCGCTGGGCGCCGAGGACGCCGCCGCCGCGCTCGCCGATGGCCTTGGCGCACCGCTGCGGGTCGAGCCGCACGGCGATCCAGGTGGTGCGGCGGGCGGCGGCGGGAAGCCGGCCCAGCACCTCCAGGTAGGAGTTCAGCGCCGGGGAGTTCGACGGCAGCGCCGCGCTTCCCGGGTAGCAGTGCCAGATGACCTGGATCGCGTCGAGCACCACGCCGCGGTCCTCCAGGCACGGCACCAGGGCGCCCATGGGCAGGTTCGGCGCGTTGTCCACGGGGTTGAGCAGCGAGGGGGTCGGCTCGACCATGAGCACCGCGGTCCACTTGCCGTCGTGCCAGGACATCCCGACGGGGTTGCGGTCGTGGTCCTGGGCCCGGGCGATCACGAGGTCTTCGACGACGAGGCGTAGCAGCGCGACCCGGTGGTTCTCGTCCGGGCCGATGATGCCGTCGCCGTCCTTGTCCTCAGCGGGCTCGGTGACGTCGACGTTGGCCGGGTGCGAGACGCGGGTGTGGTTGCGGCTGCGGTACTCGAGAACCTGCCCGAACCACTGCGTGAACCAGCGCCCGCGGCGGCGCAGCAGCGCGAGGATCAAGGCCAGCAGCACGATTCCGCCCGCGATCGACCACATGACGGGATCGCGCGGGTTGATCAGGAACACGCCGGCGCCGATTCCCAGGCCGACTTCGATGAGCACGATGTTGGCCGCCGGGATTCCGGCGAGCGTCACGCCGTTGATCCGCCGACGTCGCGCGCGAATCCGGGCGCGGGTCGGGTTGGCTGGCCCGGGAGCCTTCGGCTGGGCCGGATGTTGTGTGGGCACGGACATCCGTTCGGTCTCTCCCCCTCGCAGGTAGGTGCGGCGGACGCGTTCGTCGGAGTTGAGCCGCGTGCAGAGAATACTGACGGAGTCCGCCGAACCGCACCCATTCGGTATATCTCAGCGACTATCCTGCGAAACCGTACCTCGGACGGGAGAGCTGTAGGCGAAGAATGGCATCAACACCCACAACGAAGTCACAGGTTCAGGCCTATCGGTTCGTGCTTCGCCGCATGGAGTCGGCGCTGGTGCGGAAAGACGCGGTGATGCTCCACGATCCGATGGGCTCGCACAAGCGGGCCACGGTCGCGGGTGCGGTGCTGGCGGCCGTCGGCGTGATCGGGTTCCTCGTCTGGGGCCTGTTCGGCGGCAAGGGCACGGTTCCCGAGCCCGGGAACATCGTGGTGGCCAAGGAGAGCGGCAGCGTTTTCGTCGTCACCTCCGATGACAAGGCCCAGAAGCGGCTCATCCCGATGTTGAACATGGCCTCGGCGAAGCTGCTGGTCATGCAGCAGGGCGGCAAGCAGGGCAGCGGCGCGGTGCCCACGACCACGGTGAAGGAGGCGGCGCTGGCGGACTTTCCGCGCGGCCCGCTCACCGGCATGGTCAACGCGCCGACGTACGTGCCGAGCGCGGACAACCCGGCCGAGCCGTCGTGGGCGATCTGCGACGTCGGCCAGGTGCAGGGCAACCTCAACTCCGAGCGGGTGGAGGCGGCCACCAAGGTCGAGACCACCGTGATCGGTGGTGACGGCAACCACGGTGTCGAGATCAACCCCGATCAGTCGCTGTTCGTCGAGGACCAGAGCTCCGGCGACGAGTACCTGATCTACCGGGTGGGCCGGGACGACAGCACCCACGCGGTGAAGTCGAAGATCGGCAAGAACGAGTCGGTCGTGCGCGACGTGTTCGGGCTCGACGGCGCGACGCCGCGCACCATCAGCACCAACATGCTCAACGCGATCCCGAGCGTGCCGGACCTGTCGGTGCCGTCCATCCCGGGCGAGGGCGACCCGGCCAGGTACCTGAACCGGTACAAGGTCGGCGACGTCGTCAAGCGCAGCGTTCCGGGCGAGCCGGAGCAGTTCTTCGTGCTGATGAAGGACGGCAAGCAGGAGCTCAGCGCCGAGGGCGCGGCCGCGGTGCTGCACGCGGGCCGTCTCTCCAGCAAGGACATCCCGAACGTCACCGGTGCGATCACGGACGCGCCGCGGACGGAGAACCCGCTCGACCTCGACTACTTCCCGATGTCGGTGCCGAAGCCGGTCTCCTTCCAGCAGTCCGACACCTCGTGCCTGAGCTGGAAGAACGTCGGTGGCGCGCAGGTGATCACGATGACCCTGAGCAAGGGCAGCCCGGCGGTCAAGCCCGCCGTGAAGCTGGCGCAGTACGACGGTTCGGGCCCGAAGGTCGACTACTACTACGGTCCGGCGGGCAAGGCGGCGGTCGTGCGCGGCACGTCGAACGAGGCCGGTGCCGACAGCGGGCCGATCTTCCTGGTGTCCGACCAGGGCGTGCAGTACGGCATCAAGGACGTCGCCACGGCGCAGGGACTGGGCGTGGCGAAGAGCGCGAGCGACATCAAGGCCGGTCCGTCGTGGCTGATGCGGAGCCTTCCGCGCGGCGACTTCCTGGACCCGGCCGGGGCGAGCGTGACCTACGACTCGGTTCCGGTGGGCCCGGGCGGTGTGAACCGCCCCGCTCCGAAGCCGCAGGCCGGAGGGGCCTAGTTCTCGTGGGGTGGGGAAGTTTTCATGAAAACTTCCCCACCCCACGAGGAACCGGATAGCCGGGTTCGACGTCCGAGGGAACGAGCAAACCGCCCGCAGCCACGGTGAGCTGCGGGCGGTTTCGTCTGGGAAGACGGATCCGATCTGGGAGGTGCGGATGTCGGGGATCAGGATCGACGTCGACTGGCTGTCGACCCACGCGCGACAGGTCCGCGAGGCCGGCGAGGACATCAGCACCGGCCGCGCGCGGCTGTCCGAGGCCGAGCTCGGCGGCGAGTCGTTCGGCGAGATCGGGCGGAAATCCGGTGCGCCGGAGGCCTACCAGCGGTTGTGCGAGCAGCTGCTCGACCGGCACCGCACCGCCGCCGAGACGCTGACCAGCGCGGGTGACGAGCTGCGCGAGGTGGTCGAGCACCACGCGGGCGGCGATGACGACAGCGCTGTCGACCTGCGCAGACGGGAGGCGTGACGATGTCATCCGAGCACCTGCACCACCTCGCCGAGGTCGCCGACGAGCTCGGCGTTCCGCACTCCATCCCCGCCGACCTGGCGGAGCTCGTCGGGCGCCCGGACGATTTCCGCGCCGCCGCCCGCGTGTGGCGCGAGGCCGCCGCCACCGTCGAGGAGTCCTCCGGTGACGTGGACGGCAAGCTGGGTGGGATCGACACCGCCTGGCAGGGCGCGGACGCGGAGGCGTTCGTCGCGCACATCCGTGACGCCGGGCTGGCGGGCAAGGGCCTCGCCGACGCGATGACCGGGCTCGCCGACGCCCTGGACCACACCGCCGAGGGCGTCGGTGCGCAGCGACGACGTCTCCTGGACCTGGTCGCCGAGACCGCTGAGGACGTCGATGCCGCGATGGAGGCCTCCGATGAGGACGGCGCTCGCGCACGCCTGGCGGAGCTCGCGGAACCGGCTCAGGAGCTGCTGGAGTCCATCGCGGACTACTACATGGCCTTCACCCGGCTCTGCGATGACGTGGCCGGGGGTTCCGGGGGTCCCGGTGGTTGGGGGACGGGGGAAGTTTTCATGAAAACTTCCCCCACCACCGAAACACGGGAGACCGCCGGGGTTTCCGAGTCCGAGGGGACGTTCGGGGTTTCCGGGACTTCGGGGGCCGCTGAGACTTCCGGGACTTCGGGGGCCGCTGAGACTTCCGGGACTTCGGGGACGGCTGGGACCGCTGCGGCGAGTGCGTCGGGTGAGTTGGGTGGGTCCGAAGAGGACGAGTCCGGTGGTGCCGGTGCGGCTGCGGGTGCGGCCGTGGGCGGTGCCGCCGTGGGTGCCGCGGGCGTCGGGATGGGCATGATGCCGATGGGGATGATGGGCGGCATGCTCGGCCAGCGCGGCGGAGGCGGCGGCAAGGAGCGGCAGAACTCCTCCCGCCTGAAGTCCAACCCAGAAGAGCTCTTCGGCACCCCACCGGACGCCCCGCCCTCGGTCTTCGGCGAGATGGCGAAACCCCAGCAACCCCAACAGGACCAGCAACCCCAGGCCACCCCGCCGAAGCTGGACCTCCCCTCAACCCTCCAACCAGCCCCGCCGAAACCCTCCATCGACGAAGCCCTAGCACCACCCCAAACCTCCCAGAACCCCACAGCACCCCAGACCCCCACGACGTCCCAGAACCCCACAACGCTCCAGACCTCCGCAACCTCGCAGACCCCCACGGCATCGCAGACCCCCACGACGTCCCAGGGCTCGGGACCGACGGTCGAAGCCGGGGTGCTCCAGGACTCCAAGGCCCCAACACCCGAGGTGCGGACCGCTGGAGTGGAGGACGCGCCTCCGCCGAAGCCCCGCGGTTAGGTCCCTCGCGTCTCGATGTGCTGGGCAGTGGACAGTTTTAGCCATAACTGTCCGGACATAACGGACATTGATCATGGGTGATTATGGCTAAAACTGCCCACTGCCTCGACGTGCCCACCTCGAGTCGGGGGCTCACCGCGAGTGCGTGCGCTCAAAGCCTTGGTGAAGGTTCGCCGGGAATGTACCTTGTGGCGAGCATGGCGTGTGGATGTTGAAAAGGGCCGTCTCCGCAGGGAGACGGCCCTTTTTCGATGTCGAAGTGGACGTCCGGCCTCAGCTTCGGCCGAAGCGCGGAACCTTCCCGCTCAGCGGTTCTGGCGGGCTCGGGCTCGGACGTTGCGGACCGCGTTGGCGAGGAACGCCGTGAAGACGATGCCCGCGATACCCGCTCCCGCGCCGCCGATGGCGACGATGATCGCCGGGAAGTCCTTCTGCTGCAGGGCGTCCGCCGCGAGGTGCGTCGGCTTCTTCGGCGGTTCCTGCTTGCCGTGCTCGGCCGGGACGACGTCCTGCAGCGCGGCCATCGGGTCGATCATGCCGTAACCGACGATGTCGTTGCGGCCGTTGACCCCGCCCGGGTGCAGCGCCGTGGTCTTGATCCGGTCCATGACCTGGCCGGCCGACAGCTCCGGGTGCTTCTGCTGGATCAGCAGCGCCAGCCCGGACACGTACGGCGCGGCGAAGCTGGTGCCCTGGATCGGGCCCATTTGCCCCTGCTCGCCTTCCGCGATCTGGCTGACCAGGCCGTCCCCGCGCTGACCGGGGTCGATGGCGATGAGGTTCTCGCCGGGCGCGGCCACGTCGACCCACGGCCCGGGGACCGTGAACTCCGAGGGAGCGCCCTGCTGGTTCAGCGAGGCCACGGTGAGCACCTCGTCGTCGAACCAGGCGGGGAGCACGGCCGTCGAGGGGCTGCCGGGCGAGTTCTTCTGGCAGTTCCCGCCGACGTTGCCCGCCGCCGCGACGACCACGACGTTCCGGTTGTAGGCCCGCTTGACCGCGTTGTGCAGCATCTGGTTGCCCCAGTTGCCGTACTGGCTGGCCTGCGCGACCGGCTGGCACGACGACTGCGAGATGTTGATGACCTTCGCGCCGCGGTCCACCGCCATGTTGATGGCCTGCGCCATCGTCTCGGTGGTGCCGACGGTGGCGTTGGTCTGGTCGTCGACGAACAGGTTCGACGTCTGCCGGATGGACAGGATCGTGGCGTCCGGTGCGACGCCGACGTAGCCGGTCTCGCCGGTGGGGTCGGGGTCGGCGCCGATGATGCCGGCCACGATCGTGCCGTGGCCGTCGCAGTCGTTGGTGCCCCGGCCGTCGGGGATCGCGGTGCCACCGGACTCGACGCCGCCCGAGCCGAGCTTCGGCTGGTCGGCGTTGACGCCGGTGTCGATCACGGCGACCTTCGAGCCCGCACCGGTCAGCCCGAGCTGGTGAGCCCGCTCGTAGCCGAGGACCAGCTGGCTCCACGGCTTCTCGGGGATCGTGCTGCCGGGGCTGCCGTTCATGCAGCCCTGCTTCTGCGGGAAGTTCTGCTGGGACAGGCTCGACCCGGCCACCTTGCTCGGGTCCAGGTCCGGCGGCCCGACCTGCTGCGCCAGGGCCGGGGCCATCGGTCCGCCGAGCCCGAGGACGCCCACCGCGGCGCACAGCGCGAGTCCGCGCCGCGCGCCGCGAGAGGGGGAGTGCTTGAAGCCCATGTGCAGGCCCCTCTTAGAAGTTCAGGTTCAGGTCGCGGATGGCCATGTAGAGGTCCATCGCGGCCAGCGCCAGCGGGAGCACGAGGGCGATGAGGACGGCTTCGAGGATGTCGACCATCCGCCGCTGCACCGGCGAGAACCGGCGGTTCGGGAACACCACGCCGAAGATCACCGCGAGACCGCCGAGGACCAGCAGCGGCGGGAACACCGCGGCCACGTACAGCGGGTTGTCGGCGACCTGGGCGAGCAGGCCGATCGTGATGCCGCCCGCGGCCAGCAGGCCGTTGAACAGCAGCGCCAGGGCCTGGCTGCCGTTGGCGTAGTTGCGGCCGCGCAGCAGCAGGACGGCGGCGACGACGATCGCGAACGCCGCGCCCCAGATCGGGTTGGTGGCGGCGGCGACGATCGCGCCGACGGCGGCGACGAGGCCGCAGCCGATGATCAGGCCGGTCATGTACTGGTGGGCCAGGCCGGTCTGGCGCTCGATCATCCGGAACTCGGGGAAGCCGGAGTCCTCCTTGAGGTCCTCCGCGCTGCCCGGCACGTGCGGCAGCGGCAGCTTCGACAGCTGGATGGTGATGCGCGGCAGCAGGGAGATCCCGGCCAGCGCGACGGCGCCCGCACCGGCGGCGACGCCGGAGGCGGTGACCTGCGTGAAGATCGTCGCCACGATGAAGGCGATGGTGCCGAAGGCACCGGCGGTGGCGGCGGCGATGAACGTCACGATGCCCGCGCCGATCACCATGATCGCCACCGAGGCGAAGATGAACACCAGCGCGCTGCCCAGCAGCAACCGGGGTTCCAGCGTGTTGCCGGGAACCATGTTGAAGCCGGCCACGAACGCCATCGGCAGACCACCGGCGGCGGCGATCACGGTGCCGGTCGTGGAGGCCGCGTAGGCGCGGGTGACGATCGAGCCGATGCCGGTCGCGAAGATCGCGACGACGATCGCCGCCACGGCCGCGACCAGCTGGAACACCACCGCGACCGTGCCCTGGATGGTGGTCGGGTGCAGCATCCCGGCGGGCCCGGCGAGGCCGAGCGCGGCGGCCGCGGCGATCAGGCCCAGCGCACCGGCGGTGTGACCGACCTTCGCGGAGGTCTCCTTGGTCCACGGCCGGTAGCTGCCCGGTTCGGCTTCCGCGAGCGCGTCGACGACGTCGTCGTAGAGCGGCGGCGGCGGGTCGTCCGACCGGCGGCGCAGCTGCAGGATGTCGCCGTCGACGACGCCCTGCGAGGACAGCGACTGACTCGGATCCAGCGCCGCGCTCTCGCCGAGCTTGGCCAGCACCCAGCCGCCGTGCCGCGAACCTCCGTCCGGGGTCATCTCGCGGGCCATGTCCAGCAGCATCGGCAGCAGATCCGCCACCGATACGTCTGACGGCAGCGCCAGGTCGATACGCGTTGTAGGCGCCACCACCGTCACGCGGCTGAACACCGTGGTCCCGGTCGCCACTTGGGCCCCCTACTCCCTGAAGTTGATTGCCTTGCATTCATTTGTCGAGGGCTCGATCCAACCAAGCTCGGGTTTTCTTGTCGAAACCCACCCGCCCGATCGGAGAGCGCCCCTAGTATGGCCACATCGACCGTCCACGGGTGACGGGTTTGGCGGAACTCGTGTCAACTACTTGGTATCTGGTTGGTCACGCTGAGCCGCACCCCGTCCTCCAGAGCTGCGCGGCAGTGAACAATGCTGGCTGCGAGTTCGACGAGCACCGGAGGTCTTCTGGTGTTTTCAGGCACGTCTGAGAAAGGTTGTTGCGTCCGGTGAGCACGCTGCAGTTCAAGCGCACGCCACGCCTGGCCGCGCCCCGGCCACCGGGCGGGGAGGTGCATCTCGAGCCACCGCCGGAGATTCCGCGGACCATCCCGGGCAACATCGTTCAGAAGGTCTTGCCGGGCCTGATGATCGTGGCGTCGCTGGGAATGATGGCGTTCATGTTCACGCGGGCCCAGAACAACCCGATGATGATGATGATGCCGATGATGATGCTCATCTCAACATTCGGGATGATGGCCGGCGGCGGCCGGGACGGCAGTCAGAAGAAGGCCGAGATGGACGAGGACCGCAAGGACTACCTGCGGTACCTCGGCCAGATGCGGGATCGCGCCCGCGAGGCCGCCGACGAGCAGCGGCTGGCCCGCGAGTGGGTGCACCCCGACCCGCAGACCCTGTGGTCGATGGCGGCGGGCAGCCGCCGCATGTGGGAGCGGCGCCCCAACGACAACGACTTCTGCCAGGTCCGCGTGGGCCGCGGTTCGCAGCGGCTGGAGACCCGCCTGGTCCCGCCGCAGACCGGTCCCGTCGACGAGCTGGAGCCGATCACCACGCTGGCGCTGCGCCGCTTCGTGCGCGCGCACTCGCTGGTGCAGGACCTGCCGATCGCGACGTCGCTGCGCGGCTTCGCCGCGGTGGGCCTGCAGGGCGAGAAGGAGCAGGTGCGGGCGCTGGCCCGCGCGATGCTGTGCCAGCTGGCGACCTTCCACACGCCCGAGGACGTGATCATCGCCGTCGCGAGCTCGGGCCAGGCGCGCCGCGAGTGGGAGTGGGTGAAGTGGCTGCCGCACGCGCAGCACCCCACCGAGACCGACGGCATCGGCCAGATGCGGCTGATGGCGGGCTCGCTGGCCACGGTCGAGAGCATGCTGGCCGAGCAGCTGGCCGAGCGCCCGCGCTTCCAGCGCAACGCGGCTCCGCCGGAGGGCCAGCCGCACGTGGTGATCCTCATCGACGACGCCGAGATCAGCCGGGAGGAGGCCCTCTACGTCGAGGGCGGCCTGGCGGGCGTCACCATGATCGACCTCTCCGACCTGCTGGGCCCGCTGACGGCCCGCCGCGGGATGCGGATGGTCGTGGAGGAGGACCGCATCGGTGCCCGCGGTGGTTCCGGTGTGGAGTGGTTCGGCAAGCCGGACGCGCTGACGATGGAGGAGGCGACGTCGCTGGCCCGCCAGCTGGCCCCGTACCGGGTGGCCGGCGGTCCCGCCGTCGACACCGACTCGGGCAGCTACGAGCCGCTGACCACGCCGCTGAACTACATCGAGCAGCTGGGCCTGGCCGGTGACGTGGTCACCTTCGACCTCAACGAGGCGTGGCGCCCGCGTCCCACCGACGATCTCTACAAGGTCGCGATCGGTCCCGGTGAGCAGGGCGAGATCGTGCACCTGGACATCAAGGAGACCGCCTCGGGCGGTATGGGTCCGCACGGCCTGTGCATCGGTGCGACCGGTTCCGGTAAGTCGGAGTTCCTGCGCACGATCGTGCTGGGTCTGATGGCCACGCACTCGTCGGCGATGCTCAACTTCGTGCTGGTCGACTTCAAGGGTGGTGCGACCTTCAACGGGTTCGACACGCCCCACGTGTCGGCGTCGATCTCGAACCTCGAGGGCGACGGCTCGCTGATCGACCGGATGCAGGACGCGCTGGCCGGTGAGATGAACCGCCGCCAGGAGATCCTGAACAAGGCGGGCGCCAAGAACGTCTGGGACTACCGGAAGATGGCCGAGGCCGGTGACGAGCACGCGCAGGAGCCGCTGCCCGCGCTGTTCGTGGTCATCGACGAGTTCTCCGAGCTGCTGTCGCAGCAGCCGGAGTTCGCCGACCTGTTCACGATGATCGGTCGTCTGGGTCGTTCGCTGCAGGTCCACCTGCTGCTGGCCTCGCAGCGCCTGGAAGAGGGCAAGCTGCGCGGTCTCGACTCGCACCTGTCGTACCGGATCGGTCTGAAGACGTTCAACGCGGCGGAATCCCGCGCCGCGATCGGTGTTCCGGACGCCGCGGACCTGCCGGCCAGCGGTGGTCACGGCTACCTCAAGCACCCCAACGGCATGGAGCGCTTCCGCGCCGCCTACGTGTCCGGCCACTTGCACCAGACCAGCGGTCGTCGTCCCGCGCTGCGGGGCGGGGCGTCGCCGGTGACCGGTGAGAAGATGCCGCGCTACTTCATCCCGGACTTCATCGAGAAGCCCCCGGAACCGGAGAAGCCGGCCGAGCCGGAGGCCAAGGAGGAGCAGAAGGACCCGGAGTACACCGACTTCCAGATCATCGTCGACAAGTTCAAGGGGATCGCCGCGGCTCCGGCGCACCAGGTGTGGCTGCCGCCGCTGGACGCACCGCCCACTTTGGACACCCTGCTGCCGCCGCTGCAGCAGACCGACGATCGCGGCTACACGGCCGCCGGTTACTCGGGCAGCTCCCGGCTGCAGATCCCGATCGGCATCATCGACGTGCCCTACCACCAGCGTCAGGACCCGATGGTCCTGGACCTGTCGGGTCAGGGCGGTCACGGTGCCGTGGTCGGCGGTGTCGGTTCGGGCAAGTCGAACGCGATCCGCGCGATCATCACGTCGGCGGCGCTGACCCACACGCCGCAGGAGATGCAGTTCTACTGCGTCGACCTCGGTGGTGGTTCGCTGACCGCGCTGCGCGGCCTGCCGCACGTCGGCGGCTACGGGTCGCGGCGCGACCCGGACACGGTCCGCCGGTCGATCGCCGAGCTCAAGGCGGTGCTGGCCGAGCGCGAGGGCCGGTTCCAGCAGCTCGGCGTCGAGGGCATGAACGACTACCGCAACCGCAAGCGTCGCGGTGAGTTCGACGACGACCCGTACGGCGACCTGTTCCTGGTGATCGACGGGTGGCGCGCGTTCCGCGAGGAGTTCGAGTCGCTGGAGCAGGACGTGCTGAACCTGGCCGCCAACGGCCTGGCGTTCGGCGTCCACGTGCTGGTCACGGCCACGCGCTGGGCGGAGATCCGGCCGGCGATGAAGGACCTGATCCAGACCCGCATCGAGCTGCGGCTGGGTGACCCGAGCGAGTCGGAGATCGACCGCAAGGCCGCGGTGAAGGTGCCGCAGGGCCGTCCTGGTCGCGGTATGCACGAGTCGAAGCTGCACTTCCTGATGGCTCTGCCTCGTGTGGACAGCGAGAACATCGGTGACCGCGTCGAGGTCGAGGTCGCGGCCGCCGAGGAGGAGCGCCGTCCCGCGCGGATGGGCTGGGAGCTCTACAACGACGACGTCTCCGACGGTGTCGCCGATTTGGTCAACCGGGTCAAGAGCTCCTGGAAGGGCCGTCCGGCCCCGCAGGTCCGCCTGCTGCCGGAACTGCTCCCGTACCAGCAGCTCCCGCGCCCGGAGCAGCAGCCGAACCCGAAGCTGGTGCCGATCGGCATCAACGAGGACGGCCTGCACCCGGTCTACCTGGACTTCCGCGCGGAGCCGAACTTCTACGCGTTCGGCGAGCGGGAGTCGGGCAAGACGTCGCTGCTCAAGTCGATCGTCCGCGGCATCACCGAGCGGTACACGCCGAAGGAAGCGCTGATCCTGCTGGTGGACTACCGGCGTTCGATGCTGGGCTTCCTGAACTCCCACCTGCTGGAGTACTCGGTGAGCGCGGACCAGCTCAAGAGCAACGTCAAGGACGTGACCGCGTCGCTGAAGAAGCGGCTGCCCGGACCGGACGTCACGCAGGAGCAGCTGCGGGACCGCTCGTGGTGGAAGGGCCCGGAGCTGTTCGTGGTCGTCGACGACTACGAGCTGGTCGCACCGCAGGGCAACAACCCGCTGGCACCGCTGGCGGAGTTCATCCCGCAGGCGGCCGACGTGGGTCTGCACATCATCCTGGCCCGCAACTCCGGTGGCGCGGGACGTGCGCTGTTCGAGCCGGTCATCGGCAAGATGCGCGAGACGTCGGCTCCGGGTCTGGCGATGAGCGCCAACAAGGACGACGGACAGCTGGTCGCGAACATCAAGTCGCGCCAACTGCCCCCAGGCCGAGGCACCCTCGTCAGCCGCACCCTCCGCGGCGGCCCCCAGATGATCCAAACCGCCATGATCACAGACCAACAACAGTGATCTGACCACGAAAAAGCCTCCCCCCGAACCCGTTCGGGGGGAGGCTTTTTCGTCGCGGTGGCCCCGTGGGGGCGTCGACGAAGGTGGGCAGTGGACAGTGGACACCACGGGTACGTTCCGCAAGGAACGCGATTAAGGCGGCCCAAGCTTTGGTAGACGCGACCCACTACGGATGCGTTTCGCAAGGAACGCGACCAAAGCGGCCCAAGCTTTGGTAGACGCGACCCACTACGGATACGTTTCGCAACGAACGCGACCAAGACGACCCAAGCTTTGGTATAGGCGACCCACTACGGGTACGTTTCGAGAGGCAGTGGCAATTTCTTCTGAAATTGGCGGCCCCCACAACGCAAGAAAACGACAAGACGAAGCCAATTTCTGGAGAAATTGCCACTCCGCACCCAAGCAACCCGACCCCGCGAAGCGCTCCCGAGGAACCCCGTGGAGGGGTGACAGTTTCATGAAAACTGTCACCACCCCACGGGGTTCCGCTGTGGAGAGGGCTCCAGACCCTCCACGTGGTTGAGCTGGGATTTCGGTGTCCCGTCGTGTGGGTGGAGTGACAGTTTTCATGAAAACTGTCCCGACCCCCACGGGGTCGTCTTGGGAGCGCTCCGCGGGGTACTTTGGGTGCGTGCGGAGGAGCAATTTCGTCCGAAATTGGCTTCGTTTCGTGGTTTCCTCGCGTTGCGTGGTCCGCCAATTTCAAACGAAATTTCCCCTGCCTCTCGAAACGTATCCGTAGTGGGTCGCCTCTACTAAAGCTTGGGTCGTCTTGGTCGCGTTCGTTTCGAAACGTCCCCGTAGTGGGTCGCGTCTACCAAAGCTTGGGTCGCCTTAATCGCGTTCGTTGCGAAACGTACCCGTAGTGGGTCGCCTCTACTGAAGGTTGGGTCGGCTCGGTCGCGTTCCTTTTGAAACGTATCCAAGAGCTGTCGTTCTCCCGGACCTCGCTGCCTCAGGTGCGTGGTGGGGTGTTCGCGAGGTGCTTCCAGCAGTCCATGCAGGTGGGTTCGAGGATCCAGGCGAGTTCGTTGAGGTCGTGGAGCTTGGCGGCTTCGACCTCGGTTCCGCAGTAGGCGGTCGCGGTCTCCTCGGGGGCGAGCTTGGTGGCTGCGATCGGGAACGCGTGGCGGCTTCCCGGCACGGGACGCCAGACGTAGGTGAGGTATTCGGGCATTCGGTCTCCCCAGTGAGTTGGATGTGGCAAGTTTGCCGCTACCTCGGCAATCTGATCAATTACACGAAAGAGGGAGGTCAGGAAGGCTGTTCGAGCACTCGTAAGCTGTGCTCATGTCGGACACACCCAGGGCTCGCATCTTGGCGAAGGAACTTCGAGCGGCCCGAGCTGCCACCGGGATGACCGCGCGAGAGCTCGCCCGCACCTTGGGGTGGTCCGAGGCGAAGGTGAGCCGCATCGAGACCGCGCGCCGCGGGATTCGCGTCGAGGACGTCGAAGCGATGCTCGAAGTCCTGAAGGTGCGCGGAAAAGAGCGCGAGCGCCTGGTCAAGATGGCTGCCGCCGTCCGCGAACCGGCCTGGTGGGAGGTCGGGCGCGACCTGCCCGAGCAGCTCTCAGCGCTCATCGACGCGGAATCTCGCGCCAAGCGCATCACCGACGTCACCCTCAACGTCCTGCCCGGACTCCTGCAGACCAGGTCGTACACCCGCGCGATCATGGAGAGCGTCGATCTCGCCGACGAGGAGATCGAGGAGCGCATCGGGATTCGCCAGATGCGACAAGGGATTCTGAGCCGCCGGGACCCCGTTGAGCTGCGCGCCTTCATCGACGAGACGGCGCTGATCCGGCCGATCGGTGGCGCGCGGGTGATGGCTCAACAGCTCCGGCAGATCGTCTCCGCAACGGACGAGCCGAACATCAGCGCACGGGTGCTCCCCGTGTCGATGGGCGTCCACGCCGGGCTGAGCGGAACGTTCGTGCTGTTCGAGTTCAGCAGGTCGCGCCCGGTCGTCTACATGGAAGCCCGAAGCACTGGCGCGTTCATCGACGAACCCGACGACGTTCAGCCCTTCCTCGACTCCGTCGAACTCCTCGAAGCTCAGGCATCGGATTCCGAAGGCTCCCGCGAGATACTGAACGCGTACGTGCAGCAGTACGAACGGGAGACGGAATGACATCCGGCTTAACCGACTGGCGCAAGTCCAGCAGGAGCGCCGTCGAGGGCAACTGCGTTGAAGTGGCCGTGGCTCCGGAGGTCGTCGGGGTTCGGGATTCGAAGGATCGGGACGGCGGTGTCCTGGTGTTTTCCTCCGATCGATGGGTTGAGTTCGTCGAGGGGCTACGCCGTTCCGGCTGACGTTCTGGGCTGTTCGGCTGGTGTGTGAGGTAGGTCCCTCGAAACCGCCTCCGCGCCAGGTCGTCGCCTTGTACTCTCTGCGTTCGTGATCGCTCGGTTGAGTGACGTTCATGATCACGAACGTGGAGGGGGCTCTCGATGACCACCGGGATGGAAGGCTTAGCCCAAGGCGCTTCAGCGCTGGCAGGCCAGTCAGCCGGCCTGCGCGCAGCCGTCGACAACGGCCAGCTCGTCATGGACCCGGAGAGAGCCGAAGCCGTCGCCAAGGTCTACGACGACAAGGCCGACGACATCCGCCGCAAGCGTTTGCGCACTGATCAGCTGATTGCACGTGACGCCTACGGTGACTGCTTCATCGGGCGGCAGCTGGACCAGAAGTTCAACGAGAAGGTCAACTCGCCGGATACCGGCCTCGTCGCGTTGCTGACCAAGATGGAATCGATCCTGAAGGACATGGCCCAGGCCTACCGAGATTCCGCCCGCGACATGAAGAATGCGGACGAAGAGAACGCCCGGAACCTGAACGTCTGATCTGATGGTGGTTATGCGTAAGACTGGAATCACGCTGGTAACGGCCGCTGCGGCTGCACTGCTCCTGGCCGGATGTTCAGGCGGGAGTGAGACCGGCGGAGCCCCGGCTCCCGCACCGGAGAACAAGCTCGCCGGTTTCGATCCGTGCACCGTCCTGTCGGATTCCGAGCTCCAGGCCTTCGGGGCATCTGGCCCGGGTGAACCGGTCGACCAGGGTGTTGGGGAGCCCGGCTGCGACTTCGACGCGGGCGACTACATCCTCACCGTCTACAAGGCCGAGGGAAATGGGCTGGACTACTGGGAAGGCCAGCGCAGCAAGTTCGGCATCTTCGAACCCAACAAGGTTGGTTCGAGCAACGGGATCAAGGCCGTGACGAGCGGTTCGCAGGGGCAGGGCATTTGCCGCCAGATCATCGAGGCTGGTGGAGGGACCGTTTCAGTGTCGGTCGGGTACAGCGCAGACAAGATTCCGAGTGACGACGCGACCTGCACCAAGGCGATGGAGATCGCTCAGGTCGTCGAGCCGAAGCTGCCGAAGTAGGAACTGTCGAGGGGGAACGACATGGGGAACGGGTTCACCGACTTCGTCGGCGGAGTCGCATCGTCGGCGGGCGACTTGTTCGTCGGTGCCGTCGGCGGTGAGACCTCCGCGCAGGAGGAGGCTCGGCTGGCGCGGGAGGAAGCCGCGAAGCACGGGCGCCAGGACCTCCGGGCGCTCACGCAGGAGCAGCGGAATCTCGAGCTCAACGGCCACGACCCCGCGTCGATCACCCAGCAGGACAACTGG
Organism: Saccharopolyspora flava; assembly: GCF_900116135.1. Lineage (GTDB taxonomy): Bacteria > Actinomycetota > Actinomycetes > Mycobacteriales > Pseudonocardiaceae > Saccharopolyspora > Saccharopolyspora flava. Next base: position 1,205,549 of record NZ_FOZX01000001.1, on the reverse strand, counting down.
AAGAACTGGGACCAGGCTCGTCTCGCGACGCAGCTGAAGCCGTCGTTGAACCCGGAGCAGATCGCGAAATCCGGTCAGGCGTGGGAGAAGCTCGGCAACGACATCGCCGAGATCTTCGGCGACCTCGACCAGAAGGCCCGGGCCGCTGCTGGTGACGGCATGCGCGGCCAGGCGGCCGAGGCCGGGTTCAACGCCGCGAAGCCGCTGCAGGAGTGGGGTCGGGCGTTCGGCGACTCGGTGCGCGGTACGGGTCTGAAGATCCAGGAGGCCGGGGTCGCGGCCGAGCAGACGAAGGCCTCGCTGCAGCCTCCGGCCGGGTACGACTCGGTGCGCGGCGGCCTGTCGGCGGCGATGGGCCCGAGCGGCATGCTCATCGACAGCACCATGCAGATGCGGGAGCAGAAGGAAGCCGATCAGCAGGCCCGGCAGGTCGCGGAGAACGTCTACGCGAAGAGCTATCAGGCCGTCGACACCAGCACTCCGACGTTCCCCCCGCCGGTGAATCCGCTGGCGCCTCCGCCGCCTCCGCCGGGTGGTGACACCCCGGGCGGGCCCGGCGCGGGGACCGGCTCCGGGTCGGGGTCCGGTACCGGGGGCGGTGGCTACTCCGGCTCGTCCGTCGGCGGTGGTCCCGGTGGCGGCGGGTACTCGGGTTCCGCTCCCGCGCAGAGCAGTGCGCAGTGGGCTTCGCCCTCGCCGGCCGGTCCCGGTGCCGGTGGCGGGATGCCGCCCGGGATGACTCCCGGTCAGGGCGGCCCGGCCGCCGGGTTCGCCGGTGCGATGCCGCCGGGAGCCGGTGCCGGAGCGGGTCGCGGTGCCGGTGGCATGGGCGGTGCTCGCGGTGCGGGCGCCGGCATGGGTGCCGGGGGCAAGGCCGGAGCCGGGATGGGTGCCGGTGGTCGTTCCGGGATGGGCGGTCTCGGCGCGGGTTCCGGGTCTGGTGGTGCCGCTGGTGCGGGTGCCGGTGGTCGTGGTGCCGCGGGGGCTCCCGGTGCCGGGGCCGGTGCCGGTCGCGGCAAGGGCGGCGAGGAGGACAACGAGCACGAGCGTCCCTCGTGGCTCGAGGAGCAAGAAGACATCTGGATGGACGACATGCCGAAGACCGCGCCGCCGGTCTTCGGTGAGTGACCTGGGGTGGGGAAGTTTTCATGAAAACTTCCCCACCCCACGATCCGCGGGTAGCTGGGGGAGGAAGAGTGTCGGAGCGTTGGCTGCTGCCACCGCTGTGGTTCGACCTGTGCTGGGAGATCGGCGGGTTCGACGAGTACCCGTTCCCGATCTCCGTCCGCTCGCACGGTGAGACGCTCGAGGAGCGGGCCGTGCTGCGCCAGCGCACCCTCCCCGACCTGCACAACGCGGGTCTGCTCGGGCAGAACGGCCTGACGCAGCGCTTCGCCGAGATCCTCGGCCAGATCGCCAAGCCGGGCCTGTGGATCGAGGGCCTGTGGATGCCCGACGACACCACCGACTCCCCGGCCCGGCTCCTGTCGGTGGCCACCGAGCAGGGCGCGCTGCTGCTCGTCCAGCAGCCCGGCGACACCGAGAGCTACGGCGGTGACCTGCGGATCTCCGTGCTGCCGCGCACCTCCGTCGGGGCCGCGGCCGTGCAGGGGATGCCTCCGGCGCCCGTCGGCAAGCGCCCGCGCCTGGCGGTCCCGGCCGCCGACCTGGCGCAGCGCGCGCCCGCCGACGACTTCGAGAACATCGACCACATGCAGTCGGCGGCCCCGCGCAAGGCCCCGGCGGCCGAGACGCTGCGCGACCTCGTCGAGGCCCGGCACTTCAGGGACGGCCAGTTCACGGCCAACCTCCGCGACCGCTACGGCCGCACCCACCGCTCGGCGGTCCTCAAGTGGTTCGACGCCCCGGAACCCGACGGCCGCTACGGCCTCACCCAGGCCCAACGCCCCGGCGTCGGCGTGGAGATCGTCCTCGCCGGCCTCGGAGCCCCGGAACTCACCGCGGCCCTCGACAACAGAGTCGCCGAAGTCCGCACCCTCGCCCAGTCCTGACCATCACCTGGCAGTAGTCGGGGTTGTGGCGTTCGGGGTACGTGGGCGGGTGGGTGCGGCATGATGTTGGGCGTGCGGAGCCCCTGCCTCTAGGGTGCTCACCCGGGGGACGGTGCCGTCGCGTCGGCGGGCCGGTGGACGACGTCGTTGCAGGCGAGAGCTTCGGCGACGGTGAATGGAGTACTGGGTGTCCCTGCACGTCTCGATCGACTTCGGCACATCGAGCACATGCACGGTGGTCTCGGTCGGCGGTGCCGAACCACAGGTGGTCGTCATCGACGGGCAGCCGCTGGTGCCCTCGGCGGTCTTCGCCGCCGCCGACGGCACGCTGTTCGTCGGGCACGAGGCCGAGCGCCAGGCCGCCGTCGATCCCGCCCGCTTCGAACCGCACCCCAAGCGCCGCATCGACGAGGGCGAACTGCTGCTCGGCAGCACCGTGCTCAAGGTCGGCGACGTCATCCGCGCTGTCCTGCAGCGCGCCGTCGGCGAGGCCCGCCGCTTCGCGGGCGGAGCCGCCGTCGACCTCCTCGTGCTCACCCACCCCGCCGACTGGGGTTCGGTGCGCGCCGCCGAGCTCCGCCAGGCCGCCACCGGCCTCGGCAAGGAGATCGTGCTGGTCCCCGAGCCCGTGGCCGCGGCGGTGTTCCACTCGGCGGGCAACGGGCTTCCCGACGGCGGGGCGCTGGCGGTCCTCGACCTCGGCGGCGGCACCATCGACGCCTCCGTGGTGCGCAAGCAGGGCGCGTCGTTCCAGGTCCTGGCCACCAAGGGCGAACCGAACTTCGGCGGCGCCGACATCGACCAGCTGCTGCTGGAGCACGTCGGCGAACTCGTCGGCAGCACCGACCCGGACGCGTGGCGCAAGCTCGTCGAGGGCCGCGAGATGCCCGACCGGCGACGTCGCCGCGTGCTGCGGCAGGACGTGCGCGGGGCCAAGGAGACGCTGTCCCGCCACGCCTACACCGACGTGCCGATGCCGCCGCCGTTCCCCGACGCGCACGTCACCCGCGCCGACCTGGAGAAGCTCATCGCCGCCCCGCTGGCCCGCGCCGCCGACCTGGTGCTGGCCACGCTGCACGACGGTCAGGTGCCGCGAAGACAGCTCGCCGGGGTGTTCCTCGTCGGCGGTTCCAGCCGGATCCCGATGGTCGCCCGCCTGATCCACGAGCGCACCGGTGTCGTCCCGGCCACCCTCGACCAGCCCGAAACCGTCGTCGCCCGAGGTGCTTTGCGGGCCGTGCGGCTCGACCCCGGGCGCAGCGGCGGCCTCGCCCCGACCGGGACGTGGGCCGGTACCACGGTCCGCGACTACCCGATCCCCGGGCAGGCGACCAGGGGCGATCCGCTCAGCCACGCCCGGACGGTGGTGATGACCGGCGACGAGCCGACCCGCCCGGTCACCAAGCGCCCCACGGCCAAGCGCAAGAGCAGGACCCCGTGGATCGCCGGTGCCGGGGCCGTGGCGATCGCCGCGGTCGCCGGGGTGGCGGCGCTGCTGCTCACCGACACCCCGCCGCAGGCCGACCCGGCCGTGCCCGCGCAGCAGATGGCCGCCTACGACTACCACTTCGCCTACCCGGGCGGCTGGCGTCCGGCGGGCGGTGATCCGGCGAAGTTCCAGACGCTCGTCGAACCCGCCGGCGGACCGCAGGGCGCGCTGGTCGCGGTCGAGGAGGGGCGGCTGACCTTCGACACCGACGGCGACCGCAACCGCGCGGTGCAGCTGCTGCGCGGCGAGTACGAGAAGAGCGTCGCGGCGGGCGAGAAGTTCTCGCTGTTCACGCCGTCCACCAGCTTCGCCGGGAGGGACGTCGTCTACTACCGCGAAACGCTGCCCGCAGCGACCGTCGAGTGGTACACGCTGTACAAAGGTCAATTCAAAGTCAGCGTGGGCTGCAAGTACGGCGTGGAGGGCAGGGACGAGGTCGTTCGCGCCTGCGAACAGGTCGTCGGTTCTCTCGCGCTCGGCTGATGCAATTGCGAACGGACTCCGTTCGGCCGAGTGTCCTTTGAGGTTTTCGCAACCGCAAAACCGTTGCTGACCAGCGGGTTCCCCGTTCCGCGTTTACAACAGCAACGGCTTGCGAAGAAATCCAGGACAACGGGGAACCGGACGTGGCAATGTCTGCGTCGCAGGTTCATCAGAGCTTGATACCGAGTTTGAAGGGGGTCATCGGAGAGATGGCTGGAATTGGTGCGGACACCGAGGCGATCCAGCAGGCGTCGGTCGACATCGACGAGGCCCGCAACGCCGTGGAGCAGGCGCTGCAGCAGCTGCAGGGGCAGCTGGAGGGCCCGGTGCAGAACTGGCGGGGCGCCGCGGCGGACGTCTTCCGCAAGCTGATGGAGCAGTACGAGCAGAGCGGCAAGACCATCATCCAGAAGCTCGACGAGCTGGGGCAGAACGTGAAGTCCTCGGGTCAGGACTACGCGCAGGTCCAGGAGGAGCAGGCCCAGGAGATCTCGAAGATCAGCAGCCTGCTCGACGGCTGATTTCGCTTCCGCAGTTCGCAGATTCCACATTTCTTGATCTAGAAGATTCCGAGGGGACAGGTAATGAGCGAGATCAACGTCAACTTCGCGGAGCTGCAGCAGGCTTCCGATGACCTGCAGGCGGCCGCCCAGAAGATCCAGGGCGAGCTGGACGACCTGGAGGGCAAGATCCAGAAGCTGGTCGCCACCTGGGAGAGCGAGGCCGCCTCGGCCTACCAGGAAGCGCAGCGCACCTGGGACCAGGAAGCCGCCAAGATGCAGGAGACCGCCGCCAAGATGGGCATGGCCGTCGGTGCGGCCAACGAGTCCTTCCAGGCCGGTGAGAAGAAGAACGCCGGCCGTTTCGGTGGCTGAGCTCACTTCGCACTGATTTCCGCGCTGATGGCTCCGGCGTTTTTCGCCGGGGCCATCGGTGCGTCCGGCGGGTGATCTCCATTTGCGGAGGTCCGATCGGCTTTGCCGGGGTGCCCGTCGGCGACCAGCGGGCATTGCTATGCTGGTTTCGGCGATCTGGCAGGTCAGGGCCTCACAAGTAGGACCGAGGACCCGTTTTGACCGGCCGAGAAGCCACCAAGTACCCTCATTCTTTGTTGTGCGGTGCGCGGCTGCAGTTCGCGCCAGCGGAACGGACTCGCTCAGCGGGTCGCGGTCCCGGCGGCGGTACTGGCGGACGTGCCGGTTCCACGAGCAGACCTCGTGTGAACCGTCCGGCGTGATCGAGACGGGCTCCGCACTGAGATTCCGACGCGAACGACGACGAGGTAGACCCGTGCGCACGTACAGCCCGAAGCCCGGCGAGGTGACCCGCGCCTGGCATGTGATCGACGCCGAGGATGTGGTGCTCGGCCGGTTGGCAACTCAGGCCGCGACGCTGCTGCGCGGCAAGCACAAGCCGACCTACGCGCCGCACGTCGACACCGGTGACTTCGTCGTCATCATCAACGCCGAGAAGGTGGCCCTCACCGGTAACAAGCGCGAGCAGGCGTTCCACTACCGGCACTCCGGGTACCCGGGTGGCCTGCGCAAGCAGTCCTTCGGCCAGGTGCTCGACTCGCACCCCGAGCGGCTGCTGGAGAAGGCGATCAAGGGCATGCTCCCGAAGAACAAGCTCGGCCGGGCCATGGGCAAGAAGCTCAAGGTCTACGCCGGTCCGGAGCACCCGCACCAGGCCCAGAACCCGCAGGCGTTCGAGATTAAGGCGAGCCAGAAGTGACTGACGAAGAACTGCAGCAGGAAGAGGCAGTGACTGCCGAGGAGACGGTCGAGGCCGTCGCCGCTGACGAGACCGCCACCGAGGAGACCGCTGCCGAGGCTCCGGCTCCGGCCCCCGTCCCGGTTCCGGCCGGTGGCGCGGTGCAGACCGTGGGTCGTCGCAAGGAGGCCGTGGTCCGCGTCCGGCTGGTGCCGGGCAACGGCGGCTTCAAGCTCAACGGCAAGAGCCTCGAGCAGTACTTCCCGAACAAGGTTCACCAGCAGCTCATCAAGGAGCCGATGGTGACCGTCGAGCGCCTCGAGAACTTCGACGTGCTGGCCACCCTGCGCGGTGGCGGCCCGTCCGGTCAGGCCGGTGCGCTGCGCATGGCGATCGCCCGTGCGCTGACCGCCTTCGACTCGGAGGACCGCCCGGCGCTGAAGAAGGCCGGCATGCTCACCCGCGACGCGCGGGAGAAGGAGCGCAAGAAGTACGGCCTCAAGAAGGCCCGCAAGGCGCCGCAGTACAGCAAGCGCTGACGCGACCCCAGCATCACCTGCGGGAGCAGGTTCGTCCTTCCTGGGCGGGCCTGCTCCCGCAGTCTTTTGTTGGGGTGGGGAAGTTTTCATGAAAACTTCCCCACCCCGACCACGAGGCTCACCCGGGGTCTCGACCCGGGGACGCTGTGGAGTGCCGACGGACCGGTTGTGCGAGGCTTGTGCCACCGGTCGCAGACACGAGGAGGACTTGCTGCTGATGGCTCGGTTGTTCGGCACCGACGGTGTCCGCGGATTGGCCAACGGCGATCTCACGCCGGAGCTGGCGATGTCGGTGAGCTCGGCCGCCGCTCGCGTGCTCTACGACCGGGACGACTCCCGGCGCCGGGTGGCGCTGGTCGGTCGTGACCCGCGGGCCAGCGGCGAGATGCTGGAGTCCGCCGTCGTGGCCGGCCTGACCTCGGCGGGTGCCGACGTGCTGCGCATCGGAGTCCTCCCCACGCCGGCCGTGGCCTACCTGGTCAAGGAGCTGGGCGCCGACATCGGCGTGATGATCTCCGCCTCGCACAACCCGATGCCCGACAACGGCATCAAGCTGTTCAGCGCGGGCGGCAACAAGCTCCCCGACGCCCTCGAGGACGAGATCGAGACCCGCCTGGGCGAGCAGGTGGAGCGCCCGACCGGCGTGCACGTCGGCCGCGTCCGCGACGTCCCGGACGCGCTCCGCCGCTACACCGATCACCTGCTGGTCGCCGCCCCGCACCGGCTCGACGGCCTCAAGGTCGTCGTCGACTGCGCCAACGGCGCGGCCTCCGAAGCCGCCCCCGACGTCTACCGCCGGGCGGGCGCCGAGGTCATCGCGATCGCCGCCGAGCCCGACGGCCTCAACATCAACGACGGCGTCGGCTCCACCCACCTGGAGGGGTTGCAGGCCGCGGTCGTCGAGCACGGCGCCGACCTGGGCATCGCCCACGACGGCGACGCGGACCGCTGCCTGGCCGTGGACGCCTCGGGCGAGGTCGTCGACGGCGACCAGATCATGGCGATCCTGGCCGTGGACATGCACGAGTCCGGCGAGCTCGCCGACGACACGCTGGTCGCGACGGTCATGAGCAACCTCGGTCTGCACCTGGCGATGCGCGAGCACGGGGTGTCGCTGCGCACCACGGCCGTCGGCGACCGCTACGTGCTGGAGGAGCTGCGCGCCGGCGGCTACTCGCTGGGCGGCGAGCAGTCCGGCCACGTCGTCCTGCCCGCCCACGCCACCACCGGTGACGGCCTGCTCACGGCGCTGCGGCTGATGGGCAGGATCGCGTCCACCGGCAACCCGCTGTCCTCGCTGGCCAAGATCATGCGCCGGCTGCCCCAGGTGCTGATCAACGTCCGGGTCGCGGACAAGGCCGCGGCCGTGGTCGCGCCCGAGGTCACCACCGCCGTCGCCGAGGCCGAGGCCGAGCTGGGCGAGACCGGCCGGGTCCTGCTCCGCCAGTCCGGCACCGAGCAGCTGGTCCGGGTCATGGTCGAGGCCGCGGGCGAACAGGACGCGCAGGACATCGCGGACAGGCTCGCGAAGATTGTCTCCGCCATCCGGTGATCTTTGTGATTTGGGTCTCCACTTGACGCGAATCTGTGAGACCCTGCTCACATGGGTGCCATCGTCGTCGCCATAGTTGTCGGGCTCATCGCTGTTGGGCTCGTTGTCGGGATCATCGCGTTCGGAGCGCTGATGCTCGCGGGCCTCAAGGCTGTCAACGCAGCTCACGAGGGCCGTTCCTGGTACGTCAACCGCCGACACCACAAGGTGTGAGGTCCCGATGCGCCTCCTCGGAGACCTCTGGACGATCCTGATCGTCCCGCTCCTGTGCATGCTCCTGGGCGCACTGGTGTTCGCCGTGATCCTCGCCCAAGGCTGGGGCCTCCAGACCTTGATGCACTGAGCAGCCACCCCCGTCCCCCCGCGTCCGATAGGTTCGCGAGGAAATCGAGGACGGAGGAACAGGCATGTTCATGGCCCCTTGGCTGCTGATCGGGCTCGTCATCGGAGGAGGCCTGGGCTTCCTCGTCGGGTACTTGGTCTTCAAGAAACGACCGGCTCAGCAGGGCTATCCGCACGCCCCGCAGGCCTGGGGCCAGCCGCCGCAGCCGGTGCAGTCCCCGCAGCAGTGGGGCCAGCCCCAGCCCCCGCAGGCCCCTCAGCAGTGGGGCAACCCGCAGCAGCAGTACCCGCCTCAGCGCTGACGGCTTCGCGGATGCAAGTACCTGGTCGTTCCGGCCTTCCGCGCGCCCCTTTCCTGCCAAGATGAGGAACCAGACCGTCTTGGTTCACGTCGGAACCTGTGCTTGAGCGCCGTGCGAGCGACGGCGGGTTCCTGGAATGGAGGGGGAAGGGTGACCGGGTTCGGGGCCAACGCCGGTGAGTTCTCATCGGTAGGAGGAAGCATTCGTGCAGCGGCGGATCCCGTCCGCGACAAGCACAGCAAGGACATCGCCGACCTGGGGATGGGCCAGGCCGACTTCGGCAAGGCCCACGGCGAGTACTTCCAGCCCTACCAGCAGGCGATGGACAAGATCTCCAAGTGCGTCGCGAGCCTCGCCGACGGCATGGACGACTTCGCCGGAAAGCTGGAGCAGAGCGGTTCCGGCTACACCTGGTCCGATGCCGACGCGGCCGGCACCGTCGGAAAGTCTGGGGGTAACTGATGTCGGACGACCTCCCGAAGTGGGAAGACGTCAAGAAGGTCCTCGACGATCCGAACGTCTCCGATGACAAGAAGCGCCAGTTAGCCATCGCGTACGGCCAGAACTCCGATGAGTTCTGGGGAAACGGCATCAACGACGAGGTTGAGCCCTACCTCGACAAGTACGACGACGGCTACTGGCGTCTTCGGGGCGAGGGTTTCCTCAACCCGGACATCGAGCAGAACCTGAAGGACTCCTACAACGACGCCAAGGGCGAGGCTGACAAGGCCGCGAGCGACAAGCGGGAGCACGACAAGGCCGTCAGCGACGGCAAGGGCAAGCTCGAAGACGTCAAGCGCAAGTCCGAGAACGGTGAGAACGGCGGCGCAGGCGCCAAATCCGGTGATGAGCTGCTGGACGCGGGCAAGCCGGGGCTGAAGTTCTTCGATACCTGGGTGCCGCTCTACGAGAAGATCCAGCACGACTACAACGACAAGAGCAAGGTCCCGAAGCTCGACAAGATCAAGGAGCACTACGACGAGCAGCGCCGGCTGAACTTCGACAAGTTCGCCAAGAACATCGACGACCTCGAAAGTGCCGAGAAGGGCATGCGGGAGTCGATGCAGACCATGTCCGACAAGCTCGGCGGTCTGTGGAAGAGCTGGACCGGTGGTGCGTCCGATGCTTCGCAGGACTTCTTCTCGTCGAAGTTCACCCCCACCGCGCAGGAACGCGTGATCCAGACGGTCAGCGATGGCGCGTCGGCGACCAAGGACACGGTGAAGGCCGTGTCCTCGCTGATCCAGGCGAAGGCCAACGCCGCTCTGGAGCTCGACCAGTACTCCACGAGGATCGGCGGCAAGGCCGAGCAGGATTGGGACACCACCATCACGGTGGCCAACGGGACCGATGACGACACCACGCTGCGCAAAGCGTGCTCGATCTGGGACATCCCGATCGACGAGAGCTGTGGCGATCTCACCCAGGAGGTGAAGGACAAGATTTGCGACGAGTGTCGCAACGTCGTCCGGAACACCTTCGCGAAGCAGGTCGAGGAGTCCACGCACGGCTTCGTGAAGATGTGCGAGGACACCAAGAAGAACATCAACGACGCCTGGAAGAAGCTCAACGACGAACTGGGCAAGGCGGAGGCGAACCCCTTCAAGAACCCCGGTCCGGCCGACAAGGGCGGTGACCAGAAGCCCGGCGGCCCGCAACAACCCGGCGGGCAGCAGGGCGCCGGTGGAGCCGGTGGCGGCGCAGGCGGTGGAGCCGGCGGGGGTGCCGCTGGTGGCGGTGCTGCTGGTGGCGGCGCCGGCGGAGGCGCCGGGGCCGGCGGTGGTGCCATGCCGGCTGCTCCGGAGATGCCCAAGCCCCCCGAGATGCCGGAGATGCCGCAGGCCCCGGGCATGCCCGGCCAGGGCGGCCCGGGTGGTCCGGAAGGCGAGAAGGTCACGCTCGGCCAGGGCCAGAACGCCGTCACGGTCCAGGAACCGGGCGCGGACGGCAAGCCACAGGTCCAGTTGACCGGGCCGGACGGCCAGCCCAAGACCTACGCGGTCGACTTCGGCCAAGGACAACCGGGTCAGATGCCCGGGCAGCCGGGCGCGGTTCCCGGCGGTGTGCAGGCCATGCCCGCCCCGGCACCCGGAGCTCCGGGAGCCCCCGCGCCGGGTGGGCCGCAGCCGATCCCGGTCCAGGCCGGTCCTGACGGGCGCGCGGTCATCCACGAGGGCGACCGGACGATCACCCTGGAACAGGGCGCCGGTGGAGAGATCAAGGTCAACGTCGACAACGGCGGCGGCCAGCCCCCGCTGAACCAGACGATCGACTTCGGCGACGAGCCGCAGCCGCCCACCCTGGGCGGACAGGCTCCTCCGGCCGACGGCATCGTCGGCGGTCCGTACCCGGCCGAGCCCCCGCAGGCACCGGCACCGGGCGCACCCCCGGTCGATCCGGGCATGCCCGTGGCGGAGCCCGCTCCGGCGCCTGCGCCCCCGCCGATGCCCGAACCGGCGGGAGCCGGTGCGGCGAGCGCCTTCACGGCCGCGCCCGCCCCGGACACGAGCGGTTTCACCACGATGCCCGCCGCTGACACGGCTGCGGAACCGGTGCCCGGTGCTCCGGCGGCTACGACCGCGCAATCCGCGGGTGTCGCGCCGTCCGGACCGACCGGTGACGGCGTGCAGAACTTCTTCGGCAGCATCTCGGGCGACCTGTTCGGCGGTGATCCGGACCCGCATTCCGGGGCTCCGGGGCTCTCCTCGCTGGGCGGGGATCCCGCTGGTGGCACGGCTCAGGGAGCCGGGTCGACCGGTCTGTCCTCGCTCGGCGGTGATCCGGGAGCCGGTGCGCAGCCCGGTGGTGGGCAGTCCGGCCAAGGCGGTTCGACCGCGATGGGCGGCGGCATGATGGGCGGCATGATGGGTGCGGGCCAGGGGCAGCAGGGCGGTGAGCAGGAGCGCACCAACGACAGCCCGTGGCGCACCCAGGGCCAGCTCTTCGACGACGGGGTGGACGCGTCCAACGTGCGCTTCCGATCCGTGCTGGGCGAGGACCGGGATCAGTGAAGCCCGGTGAAGGAGTGCAGCGGTGATCAGTGAGAACGCCAAGGCCTTCCGCAACGCGATGGAAGGCCTGGTGCGGGAGAACGCGGCGAGCGTCCGCGTCGTCCAGCAGAGCTGGGAGGACGCGGCGAAGGCGGCGGACAAGTCCGCGCAGGAGACCACGGAGAAGGGCCAGAAGCTCGTCGAGCGCATCCGCGAGCGCGCCGAGAACCTGCGCCGCGCCGACGAGAAGTCGGGCGTGCAGGAGATCTCCGTCGGTGAGGAACCGGACACCGTGGATCCCGATCCCGAGGTGGAGCGGTTCGGGCAGCAGCTCTACGCGACGCAGAAGAGCAAGGCGGAGGAAGCCGCCGCGACGACGGCGCAGGCCGCCGAACCGCAAGCCCCGCAGCAGGCCGGTCATGCTCCGGCTTCGCCTGCGCCGCAGGCACCTCCGGCCGACAACGGGTGGAACGTGCAGGCCGGGCGGTTCGGTCGGCGGACCGCACCGCCACCCCCGCCGCCGGCCGCGCCGAAACCGCCTGCGCCGCCGAAGCCCGCGCCGCGCCGGCAGCAGCCGGTGTTCGACGACGACGATGACTACGAGAACCAGAGCTGGTTGCGCTGAACGCATTTCGGGCCGTGATCCCCAGGATCACGGCCCGATTCGTCATTGCTGCGGATAGCCACCCGGCTGCTGCGGTCCGCCCGGCTGCTGCGGCGGATATCCCGGCGGTTGCGGGAATCCTTGCTGCTGCGGGTATCCCGATTGCTGAGGCGGGTAGGCGAACCCGCCCTGCTGGGGGTATCCGCCGAACTGCACCGGCTGCGCCGCGCGCGGGCCGCCGGGCTTGGGCTTGAGCGACTTGCGCACGATCGGCAGGAACGCGAGCACGGTGACGATCAGCCCGGGCAGGAACGTCGCGATCCCGGCGTAGGGGAAGAACTGCTCGATGACCGTGTCGTCGCGGTCCATCGTCGTCAGCCCGTAGGTCACCGCCCAGACCAGGTTCCCGAACAGGAAGATGCCGCCTCCGAGCAGGACCAACGGCGCGAACCGGAGCCGGAAGATCAGCAGCACGCCGCCTGCGATCAACACCAGCCCACCGGGCACGCACATCACGAGTCCGGACAGGTTGTCCAGGCCGTCGAAGAACACGACGAGACCCGCGATGATCGCGATGGCGGCCGTGAGGAAGCCGATGATCCGGCCGGGATCAGAACCGCCCTGCCGCGGTCCCGCCTGCTGTGGATAACCCTGTGGATAACCCGCCTGCTGCTGCGGATGGGCGGGTTGCTGGGGGTAGCCCTGGGGTGGAAGTCCCTGGTGCGGGTATCCCGGTTGCTGGGGTTGACCGTAGGGCGGCTGCGGCGAGGTCATGGGCGGATTCTCGCGCATCCGCGTGCTGTTCCGGGTGGGTTCCGGGGAGGTCTAGGCGGCGAGTTTTCCGTGGGTGTTGACCTGGTCGATCGTGCTGCCCTTGATGTTCTCGTTGAGCAGGAGGTCGCCGCGGCGGTCGTTCGCGAGGGCGCGGAGGAAGAACGCCGTGAGCAGGCCCTTGGTGATGCGCTGCGTGGTGTACTCCGGCTTGCCGTGCAGCAGCAGCTGCGACCAGTGCGTGCCCTCGGTGAAGCCCAGGTGGGTGGCCTTCTTGATGGTGCGCAGCTGCACCGGGCCGCCCCAGGCGCGGGAGATCGGTTCGGCGTTGGCGACCGGCGGGGTGAGCAGGTCGTCGGCGGCGGCGAGGTGCAGGGCGGGGGCCTTGACCTTCGGGGCCGCGTCGAGCGCCGACGGGTGGGTCTCGGCGGCGGCCAGCGTGGCGACGGCCTTGATGCGCGGGTCCTCGGCCGCGGCCAACACGGCGCAGCCTCCGCCCATCGCGTGACCGGCGGCGCCGAGCTTGTTCTCGTCGACGCTGATCTTGCCCTCGCCGAGCCGGACGCCGACCGCGACGTCCAGGGCGGCGCGCATGTCCTCGGCGTAGAGGCGGTGCGAGGCCAGCGGGCCCCGGTGCGTCGCGGGCGAGACCACGACGATGCCCCAGCTCGCGAGGTGCCTCATCAGCGCCAGGTAGCGGCGCGGCGGCTGCAGCCAGCCGTGCCCGAACACGACGGCCGGCAGTCCCGTCCCCGAGCGCGGGGTGCAGACCGTGCCGGGCAGGCCGACCAGGGCCATGTCGCCGTGCAGCACGTCGTGCGGACCACGACGGGACAGCTCGACGAACGCGTGCTTCGCGGAGGGCAGCTTCTTGGCTTTGCGCGCCATGGTCGATAACCGTAGCGGATCTAGACGCACGCGCGAGGTAGCGCGTTGTTACGTGATCCTTCCGATCGGAGAACCCCGAGCGATGTGGGTCACCAGGGCTCCGTCATGTTCTGTTCGGGCGGAATGGCTACCCTGGCTCGCGTGTGCGGCATCGTGGGTTACGTAGGACATCGCCAGGCGCTGGAAGTCGTGCTGGGCGGACTTCGGCGACTGGAGTACCGGGGTTACGACTCGGCAGGCGTGGCCCTGCTCGACGGTGAGGGCGGCCTCGCGGTGGAGCGGGCGGCCGGGGCGCTGTCGAACCTGGAGAAGAAGCTCGCCGAGGGCGACGGCACCGGCTTCGAGGGCAACTCGGGCATGGGTCACACCCGGTGGGCGACGCACGGTGCTCCCACCGACCGCAACGCCCACCCGCACCGGGACTCGGCGGGCCGGGTCGCCGTGGTGCACAACGGCATCATCGAGAACTTCGCCGCGCTGCGCGCCGAGCTCGAGGCCGACGGCGTCGAGATGGCCAGCGAGACCGACACCGAGACCGCCGCGCACCTGGTGTCGGCCGCCTACGCGGCCGGGCCGACAGCCGGTGACCTCGCCGCCAGCGTCTGCGCCGTGGCGCGACGCCTCGAAGGCGCGTTCACGCTGGTCGTGACGCACGCCGACGAGCCGGGAACGATCGTGGCGGCGCGTCGCTCGTCGCCGCTGGTGGTCGGCGTCGGCGACGGCGAGCACTTCGTGGCCTCCGACGTGGCGGCGTTCATCGAGCACACCCGGGACGCCGTGGAGCTCGGCCAGGACCAGGTCGTGAGCATCACCCGCGACGGCTACCGGGTCACCGACTTCGACAACACCGAGGTCGAGGCCAAGCCGTTCAGCGTGGACTGGGACCTGTCGGCCGCCGAGAAGGGCGGCCACGACTACTTCATGCTCAAGGAGATCGAGGAGCAGCCGGCGGCGCTGGCCGACACGCTGCGCGGGCACTTCGCCAACGGCCAGATCGTCCTCGACGAGCAGCGGCTCACCGAGCAGGACCTGCGCGACATCACCAAGGTCTTCATCGTCGCCTGCGGCACCGCCTACCACTCGGGCCTGCTGGCCAAGTACGCCATCGAGCACTGGTGCCGCATCCCCGTCGAGGTCGAGCTGGCCAGCGAGTTCCGCTACCGCGACCCGGTGCTGGGCCGCGACACCCTGGTGGTGGCGATCTCGCAGTCCGGTGAGACCGCCGACACCCTGGAGGCCGTGCGGCACGCCCGGACCCAGCGGGCGCGGGTGCTGGCGATCTGCAACACCAACGGCGCGCAGATCCCGCGCGAGTCCGACGCGGTGCTCTACACCCACGCCGGCCCGGAGATCGGGGTGGCCGCCACCAAGACGTTCCTCGCCCAGATCGCGGCGAACTACCTGGTCGGGCTGGCCCTGGCGCAGGCTCGCGGGACCAAGTACTCCGACGAGGTGGCGCGCGAGTTCAACGAGCTCGCCGCCATGCCGGAGGCGGTGAGCTCGACGCTGTCGACCGTCGACCAGGTCCGCAAGCTCGGCAAGGAGCTCGCCGACTCCAAGGCGGTGCTGTTCCTGGGCCGCCACGTCGGTTACCCGGTGGCGCTGGAGGGCGCGCTCAAGCTCAAGGAGCTCGCCTACATGCACGCCGAGGGCTTCGCGGCGGGCGAGCTCAAGCACGGTCCGATCGCGCTGATCGAGGACCAGCTGCCGGTCGTGATCGTCATGCCGTCGCCGACCGGGCGGGCGCTGCTGCACGCCAAGATGGTCTCCAACATCCGGGAGATCCAGGCCCGCGGTGCTCGCACGATCGTGATCGCCGAGGAGGGTGACGAGGAGATCGAGCCCTTCGCCGACGAGCTGATCACCATCCCGGCCGTGCCGACGCTGCTGCAGCCGCTGGTGTCGACGATCCCGCTGCAGGTCCTGGCGGCCGAGATCGCCCGGTCCCGTGGCTACGACGTCGACAAGCCCCGCAACCTCGCCAAGTCCGTCACCGTCGAGTGACCCCGGGGGTTCCCGATTTCGTGTCACCCGGGAGGTGGCGGCGGGCCTGCGGCAGACTGTCGGCGGATCTTGTCCCCGGGCGAGAGGGCTCGTGATGCAGGGCGTGTGGACTCCTGACCAGGTCCGGGAAGCCGAGCAGCGGTTGTTCGCCCGGACCCCGGAACCGGCCGTGATGCGCCGGGCCGCCCACGCGGTCGCGGTGCAGTGCGCGCGGCTGCTGTCCGAGCAGACCGGCGGGGTCGCCGGTCGCCGAGTGGCGCTGCTGGTCGGGGCGGGCAACAACGGCGGCGACGCGCTGTGGGCGGGAGCGTTCCTGCGGCGCCGCGGCGTCGGCGTCACCGCCGTGCTTCTGGCGCCCGACAAGGCGCACCCGGCCGGGCTCGAAGGGCTTCGCCGAGCCGGGGGCCGTGCGGTCCCCGCCGAGGGCGCGGGCGCCGACACGACCGGGATCGGCGCCGAGGCCGCCGACGCGCTGGAACGCGCGGACCTCGTCGTCGACGGCATCGTGGGCCTGTCCGCGCGCGGCGCGCTGCGGCCGGTCGCGGCCGAGCTGGTGCGCCGGGTGATCGTGCCGATCGTGGCCGTGGACCTGCCCTCCGGGGTGGACCCGACGACCGGCGCCGTCGACGGTCCCGCCGTCTCGGCTGATCTGACGGTGACCTTCGGCGGCCTCAAGCCCTGCCACGTGCTCGGCACGGGCGCGGTGCGCTCCGGCGAGGTCACCACCGTCGGCATCGGCGTCACCGAGGAGCTGCCCGAGCCGGAGCTGTCGCTGCTCGACGCCGCCGACATCGGCGAGAACTGGCCGGTGCCGGGCCCGGAGGACGACAAGTACAGCACCGGTGTCGTCGGCATCGCCGCCGGTTCGGCGACCTACCCCGGAGCGGCGGTGCTGGCCACCGGCGCGGCCGTGCGGGCCACCGCCGGGATGGTGCGCTACGCCGGTCCGGCGGCCGACGAGGTGCGCGCCCGCTGGCCGGAGACCGTGGCCACCGGCTCGATCGGCGACGCCGGACGGGTGCAGGCGTGGTCGGTCGGCCCCGGCATCGGGACCGGGGCCAGCGGCCGGGACGTGCTGCGGTTCGTGCTGGAGTCCGGGCGGCCGGTGTGCGCCGACGCGGACTCGATCACGATCCTCGCCGAGGACGAGGCCATGTGGGACTCCCGCGACCCCGACGCGCCGCTCGTGCTCACCCCGCACGCGGGCGAGTTCGCGCGCCTGTCCGGTGCGGAGCTCGGCGCGGACCGGGTGGGCGAGGCCCGCGAGGTCGCCGCTCGCTTCGACGCGTTCGTGCTGCTCAAGGGCAACACCACGGTCATCGCGGCTCCCGACGGGCGGGTTCTGGTCAACGACGCCCGCCAGGCCTGGCCCGCGACCGCGGGTTCCGGCGACGTGCTGACCGGTCTCATCGGCGCACTGCTCGCGACCGGTGTCGAACCCCTGCTGACCTGCGGTTACGCGGCGCACGTGCACTCGCTGGCGGCGGAGATCGCGGCCCACGGGGCCACCGCCGACGGTCCCCGCTCCGAAGCCGGAGCCCCCATCGGCGCCTCGGCGCTGCTCGACGCCGTCCCGGCGGCCATCCGCGCGGTCCGGGACGCGGCCCTGCCCTCCTGACCCGGCCGATCCCACCCGATGGTGGGAAATCGCGTGTCCCTCGCCGGTGCGGGCCGTCCCACCAGTGCGTTGAGCTGGGGAAAGGCCACGTCGGGCGAAGGGCGGGATGGCTGATGTGGGACCATGAGCGGGCCATGAGTGAGCAGCCCGTGTACCGCGCCGACCTGCGGATCGACGTCGATGCGATCCGCCACAACGTCCGGGTGCTCGCGGGCCACGCCGCCGATTCGGGCGCGAGCACCATGGTGATCGTGAAGTCCGACGGCTACGGCCACGGCGCCCTGACCGTCGCGCGCGCCGCGCTGAGCGCCGGGGCCGACCGGCTGGGCGTCGCCGCGCTCGGCGAGGCGCTGCAGCTGCGCGAGGGCGGCATCACCGCACCGGTGCTGTGCTGGTTGTTCACCGAGGCCGACGAGTTCGGCCCGGCCATCGCCGCCGACGTCGAGCTCTCGGCGTCCTCGCAGGCCACGCTGGCCCGCATCGTCTCCGCCGCCGAGGCGCAGGACCGGGTCGCGCGGGTCCACCTCAAGATCGACACCGGACTGGCGCGCAGCGGCTGCCCCGCCGACCTGTGGCCCGCGCTGGTCGAGGCCGCCGCGAAGGCCGAGGCCGCCGGGCACATCCGGGTCGAGGCCGTCTGGTCGCACCTGGCCTGCGCCGACGAGCCCGGCCACCCGTCGATCGACAGGCAGGCCGAGCGCTTCGCCCGCGCCTACGAGCAGGCCCGCGCCGCCGGGCTGACGCCGATCCGGCACCTGGCCAACTCCGCCGCCGTGCTCACCCGCCCCGACCTGCACTTCGAGCTGGTCCGCCCGGGCATCGCCGTCTACGGCCTCGACCCGGTGCCGCAGGCCGGGGACCACGACCTGCGACCGGCCATGACGTTCCGCTCCTCGGTGTCCCTGACCAAGCGCGTTCCCGCAGGTGAGAGCGTCTCCTACGGGCACTCGTGGACCGCGACCGAGCCCACCACCCTGGCGCTGGTGCCGGTCGGCTACGCCGACGGCGTGCCGCGCAGCCTGTCCGGCCGGATGGACGTGTGGCTGGCCGGGCGCCGCAGGCCGGTGCGCGGCCGGGTGTGCATGGACCAGCTGGTCGTGGACTGCGGCGACGACGAGGTCCGCGAGGGCGACGAGGTGATCGTCTTCGGCCCCGGTGACCGGGGCGAACCGACCGCCGCCGAGTGGGCCGACGAGCTCGGCACCATCCACTACGAGATCGTCACCGGCATGTACCGGCCGCGGGTGACGCGGACGG
Source organism: Saccharopolyspora flava (assembly GCF_900116135.1). Lineage (GTDB taxonomy): Bacteria > Actinomycetota > Actinomycetes > Mycobacteriales > Pseudonocardiaceae > Saccharopolyspora > Saccharopolyspora flava. Next base: position 1,186,985 of record NZ_FOZX01000001.1, on the reverse strand, counting down.
TCGTGAACTCCGAAGCGGAGGAATCATGACCGGAAAGCGTCATTTCGCCCAGGATTCGGTGACGGGAGTGGGGCGCACCGCACACAACGCTGTGCAACCGGCACCGCGCTCTGTAACGATCTTCACGTTCCGCCGCTGGAGCCGACTGGAGGCGACGTGAAACCGGTGTGGCAGGCGTTGGCCTGGACGAGCGGGGTGATCGGGGCCGCGGTCACCGGCGCCGCCGTCGGTGCGGCCGCGCACAGCACGCGCGCCGCCGTGCAGCGCAAGGGCGACGAGGCGTTCGTCGAGGAACCCCTCGGCAGGCTGCGCCCCGACCGGCAGTCCACCGTCGCCGCCGACGACGGCGTCCCGCTGTCGGTGCAGGAGATCGGCCCGGCCTCCGGCGGCGAGCCCGCGCTGACCGTGGTGCTCGTGCACGGCTTCGCGCTCGACTCCCGCTGCTGGCACTTCCAGCGCCGCGACCTGCCCGGACTGCTCGGACCGAAGGTGCGGCTGGTGCAGTACGACCAGCGCAGCCACGGCCGCTCCGGGCACTCCAGCAAGAAGAACAGCACCATCGACCAGCTCGGCCGCGACCTCGACGCCGTGCTGCGCGCCGCCGCCCCGCGCGGACCGATCGCGCTGATCGGGCACTCGATGGGCGGCATGACGATCATGGCGCTGGCCGAGCAGAACCCGAAGCTGTTCGCCGACCGGGTCCGGGCGGTGGCGCTCATCGGCACCTCCGCCGGTCAGCTCGGCGAAGCCGGGCTGCCGCGCACCTGGCTGTCCCGCGCCAACCCCGTCCCGCGCGGCCTCGCGCTGCTGTCCGAGCTCAACCAGGGCCTGGTCGAGCGCACCCGCAAGATGGGCGACCGGCTGGCGTGGAACATCATCCGCGCGCTGTCCTTCGGGGACCGCAAGGTGTCCCCGGCGGTGGTGGACCTGATGGCCGAGATGATCGGCGCCACCTCCGTGGAGGTCGTCACCGACTTCCTGGAGACGATCAGCCTGCACGACCGCAAGAAGGCCCTGGCCGCGCTGAGCACCTGCGAGGTGCTGGTGCTCAGCGGCGACGTCGACAAGCTCACGCCGTTCTCCCCGCACGCCGAGGTGCTGGCCGGGGAGCTGCCGGACGCGACGCTGGTCAAGGTCGAGGGCGCCGGGCACCCGGTGATGCTGGAGCGCCCCGAGCTGGTCACCAACGAGATCGTGGCGATGCTGCGGCGCGCCACCGGGATGAAGTTCAAGAAGGGGACCGGGAGTTGAGTGCCGCGCTGAAAACCCTGGAACTGCCGGAGGAATCCGACACCCTGGAGTTCGGCCGCCGGCTGGGCGCCGTGCTGCGCGCCGGTGACCTGTTGCTGCTCGACGGGCCGCTGGGCGCCGGCAAGACCGTGCTGACCCGCGGCATCGCGGCGGGCATGGGGGTGACCGGCCGGATCACCTCGCCGACGTTCGTCATCGCCCGCGTGCACCACCCGGAGACCGACGGGCCGTCGCTGGTGCACGTCGACGCCTACCGGCTCGGCGGGCTGGAGGAGATCGACGACCTCGACCTGGACACCGACCTCACCGACGCCGCCGTGGTGGTGGAGTGGGGCGAGGGCCTGGCCGACCGGCTCTCCGAGACGCACCTGATGCTGCGGCTGCGCCGCCGCGAGGACGACGTCCGCGAGCTCACCCTGGAACCGCGCGGCGAGGGCTGGCCGGAGCGGCTCGGCGAGCTCACCGGGTGACGGAATTCCTGGCCGGGTTCCCCGGTCTGCTCGCGCTCGCGGTCGCCGCCGCCGTGCTGTTCGCGGAGTCCGGCCTGCTCATCGGGGTCTTCCTGCCCGGATCGGGCACGGTGCTGGCGCTGGGCTGGCTGGCCGGGCACGGCGCGCTGCCGGTCTGGGCGGCGGCGCTGGGCGCCTCGGCGGCCACGATCCTCGGCTGCCAGCACGGCTTCTACCGCGGTTCCCACCCCGGTGCCCTGAACCGGCGACTGGTCGAGCGGGTGGGCGAGACCCGGATGAAGCGCGTCGAATCCGCCCTCGACGGGCGGGCCGGGCGCACCGCCGCGGTCTCCCAGTGCTTCGCCGTGGTCCGCACCCTCGTCCCGCGCCTGGCGGCCCGCTCGGGCATGCCTCACCTGCGGTTCACGGCCTGCAACACCCCGGTCGGCCTCCTCTGGGGCACCGGCCTGACCCTCCTCGGCGCCTACTCCGGCGACGCCTACGACCACGTCCGCACCGCGGTCGGCCTCCTCGGCGTCCCCCTCCTGGCCCTCGCCGCGCTCGTCCTCGCCCTGCTCTGGTGGTCCCGCCGACGCCGCGATGTCCATGGAAATCGGGAACACCCGTCGGTGAGGTGACGTCGCGCTCGGGGAGGGGAACCGCCGGTCAGGCGGTGGCGCTGAGCTCCGTGGACAGGGATTGGGCAAGGCGCTGCATGACCGGGATGATCTCGTCGGCGGCGATGCGGGTCATCCGGCCCTCGGGGCCTGAGATGGAGATGCCCGCGCCCGCCGGGGCGCCGGGGACCGCGACCGCGTAGCAGCGGACGCCGACCTCCTGCTCACCGTCGTCGACCGCGTAGCCCTGCTCGCGGATGCGGCCGAGCTCCTCCTGCATCGACTCCACGTCGGTGATGGTGCGCTCGGTCTGCGGGTTCATCGCCGTGCGCGACAGCAGCTGGGTGACCTCGTCGGCGGGCATGGTGGCCATGACGGCCTTGCCGACCGCGGTGGCGTGGGCGTCGACCCGGCGGCCCACCTCGGTGAACATCCGCATCGAGTGCGGCGAGGGGACCTGGGCGACGTAGACGATCTGCGTGCCGTCGAGGACGGCCATGTTCGCCGACTCGCCGGTGACCTCGGTCAGCTCCGCCAGGTACGGCCGCGCCCAGGAGCCCAGCGCGCGGCTGGCGGTCTCGCCGAGCCGGATCAGCCGCGGCCCCAGCGCGTACCGCCGGGACGGCTGCTGCCGGGCATAACCGCTGTTCACCAGGGTCCTGATGATGCGGTGGATGGTGGGCAGCGGCAGCCCGGACTTGTCGGCCAGCTCGGACAGGGCGACCTCGCCGCCGGCATCGGCCATCAGCTCCAGGAGCTCGAAGGTGCGCTCGACCGACTGCACCCCTCCGCCCTGGTTCGCCCGCCGTGGGCCAGTCGTCATCGCAGAACTCCCTCTTGGTGGATCCAGCCGAAGTCTAGTTCGTGGCGCGTGCGCAAGCTCATGTTGCTTTTGACGCTATGTGGAAACTAACATCCACGATGCAGAATTTCATGTGGATGTTCTCCGCTTGTGACGACCCTGCTCGCGGGTGCGCGCCGGCTCGTCACGCGGCAAGGTGAGCCCTCAGCCACCGTCTGAAATCCGGCAGCAGAAAGAGGTGGACGATTCATGTCCGAAACGGCAGGGGTGAAGGTCCTCGGCGGCGCCGTCGAGCGTGGCGACGAGATCCTCACCGCCGAGGCGCTGCAGTTCGTGGCCGGTCTGCAGCGCGCCTTCGGCGCCCGGCGCGACGAGCTGCTCGAGCGCCGCAAGCAGCGTCGCGCGGAAGCCGCCGAGAAGGGTCGCCTCGACTTCCTCGAGGAGACCAAGCACATCCGCGAGGGTGACTGGCAGGTCGCCGCGCCGCCGGCCGACATCGCCGACCGCCGCGTGGAGATCACCGGCCCGACCGACCGCAAGATGGCCATCAACGCGCTGAACTCCGGCGCGAAGATCTGGCTGGCCGACCTCGAGGACGCCAACACCCCGCACTGGGACAACGTCGTGTCCGGTCAGGTCAACCTCTACGACCTCGTCCGCAAGCAGATCGAGCTGCACGTGCCGGGCGGCAAGTCCTACACGCTGCGCGACGACATCACCCACGCCGTGCCGCTGGTGCGCCCGCGCGGCTGGCACTTCGACGAGAAGCACATCGAGGTCGACGGCAAGCCGGTCGTGGCCGCGCTGGTCGACTTCGGCCTGCACTTCTTCCACAACGCCCAGGAGCTCATCAACCGCGGCAGCGGCCCGTACTTCTACCTGCCGAAGATGGAGAGCCACCTCGAGGCTCGCCTGTGGAACGACGTGTTCACCCACGCGCAGAAGGAACTGGGCATCCCGCACGGCACGGTGCGCGCCACGGTGCTGATCGAGACCTACCCGGCCGCGTTCGAGATGGAGGAGATCCTCTACGAGCTGCGCGACCACTCCGCGGGTCTCAACGCCGGTCGCTGGGACTACCTGTTCAGCGTCATCAAGACCTTCCGCGACTCCGACAAGTACATCCTGCCGGACCGCAACGCGGTGACCATGACCGCGCCGTTCATGCGCGCCTACACCGAGCTGCTGGTGAGCACCTGCCACAAGCGCGGTGCGTTCGCCATCGGCGGCATGGCCGCGTTCATCCCGACCAAGGACGACTCCAACGCCGCGGCGATGGAGAAGGTCCACGCCGACAAGAAGCGCGAGGCCGGCGACGGCTTCGACGGCTCCTGGGTGGCGCACCCGGGTCTGGTGCCGATCTGCTTCGAGGAGTTCGACGCGGTCCTGGGCGACAAGCCGAACCAGATCGACCGCAAGCGCGATGACGTCACCGTCACCGCCGACCAGCTGCTCGCGGTGGCCGAGACCCCCGGTGAGAAGACCATCGAGGGTCTGCGCGGCGCGGTCGACGTCGGCGTGCGCTACATCGTGTCCTGGCTGGGCGGCAACGGCGCGGCGGCGATCCACAACCTCATGGAGGACGCCGCGACCGCCGAGATCTCGCGTTCGCAGCTCTGGCAGTGGCTGCACAACAGCGTGAAGCTGGCCGACGGCCAGACCGTGACGCTGGAGCTGGTCCGGCAGGTCCTGGCCGACACGGAGAAGGCGCTGCGCGCGGAGTCCGGGTTCCCGACCGAGAACCTCTCCCGCGCCGTGGAGCTGTTCGAGCAGGTGGCGGTGGCCGACGAGTTCGTCGACTTCCTGACGCTGCCCGCCTACGAGCAGATCGACTGAGTTGTCATCGCGGGGGTACCGGGCGCACCGGTGCCCCCGCTTTGTCTCTAGGGAGGGTGCAAGTGGCTGAAACCTCGTTGGACTCCGCGGAAGTCGCCCGGCGGCTCGCTCGTTTATCCACTGTGGACGAGCACGTGGCGCGGACCTACCCGGGTGCCCGTTCCGACCGGCAACCGGTGCACACCTGCTACGTGCCCGCCGACAAGGTCGGCGCGACCGTGCTGCGGGACTGGGCCGATCAGGCGCTGGCGGTGCTCGACGAGCACGCCGCCACACCCTCCAGGCTGGCCGAGATCCTCGGCCTGACCTCGGAGATCGCCGAGGCCGTGCACCCCCGGATCCGGGCGAAGCTGGCCGGGGCGCCGGTGCAGGACCTGCGGATCGACTTCGAGGACGGCTACCTCGCCGACGCCGAGGACGACGACGCCGTGCGCACCGCCGGTGTCGTCGCCGACTGGCTGCGGGACGGCGTGGCACCGGCGAACTTCGGGCTCCGGGTGAAGTCCTACGACACGCCCGAGCTGCGCGAGCGCTCGGTGCGGACCCTCGACCTGTTCCTGACCGCGCTGCTGGCGCGCACCGGCGGCGTGCCCGACGAGTTCGTGCTGACCTTCCCGAAGGTCGTCGACGTCGCGCAGGTCGAGGTGTTCGTGGAGATCCTCGGGCTGCTGGAGCAGCGGTTCGGGCTCGACGAGGGCGCGCTGCGGTTCGAGATCCAGGTGGAGACCACCCAGTCCATCGTGGACTCCGAGGGCCGCTTCGCGCTGCCGCGGTTCCTGCGCGCCGGGGCCGGGCGGGTGACCGGGCTGCACTTCGGGACCTACGACTACACCGCCTCCTGCGGGCTCACCGCCGCGCACCAGCACCTCGCGCACCGGGCCTGCGACTACGCGCGGCACGCCATGCAGGTGGCCGCGGCGGGCACCGGCGTGTTCCTCTCCGACGGCTCGACCAACGTGCTGCCCGTCGGCGACCAGGTCGTCCACGGCTGGCGGACCCACTACGGGCTGGTGCGGCGTTCCCTGGAGCACGGCTTCTACCAGGGCTGGGATCTGCACCCGGCGCAGCTGGTGACCCGCTACGCGGCGGTGTTCGCGGCGTTCCGCGACTCCGCCCCCGCCGAGGCGGCCCGCCTCGCGGCCTACACGGGCACCGGCTCGGCCGAGGTCCTCGACGAACCCGCCACGGCCCGCGCCCTGGCGGCGTCCTTCGTCCGCGCCCTCGACAACGGCGCCACCGACGCCGACGAGGTCAAGGCCCTCACCGGCCTCCCAGAACCCGACCTCCGCACCCTCGGCCGCCTCTGACCTCCACCAACACACCCGAACCAACCCGGAACAGGTCAAAAACCCCCGGATTCCACAGGGCAAAACCTGCGGTATTCGACCCGACGAATACCGCAGGTTTTGACCGGGCGAATACCGCAGGTTTTGTCTCGGGTTGGGTGCGAGGGCGTGTGATGTTGGGATTTTCCGGGGGGTTGGGGCCATGCTCTGGGGCTGTACGAGCTGTGGGCCTCGGGGAGTGGTCGTGGCGGGCGGGTGTCCGCGGCGGGGCGGTGATCCGGGGTGGCAGCGCCGCCTAGGAAGGGATTTGCCGTGACCAGCACCGTTCTGCCCGGATCCAGCACGCACGTGGGTGGCCGGGAGAGCAATCAGGATTCCTCGCTCGTGGCCGAGGGGCTGTTCGCGGTGGCGGACGGCATCGGGGGCTACGTGCACGGCGACGTCGCCAGCCGGCTCGCGCTGGACACCCTGGAGCAGGCCTTCGCCGAGGACCGCACCACGTCCGGGCTGCTGGCGGCGGCGCACCGGGCGAACGAGGTGGTGTGGCAGCGGGCGAGCAGAGACGGCACGAAGATGGGCACCACCGTCGTGGCGCTGGCGATGACCGAGGACGCCGGGGCCGTGCTGCTCAACGTCGGCGACTCCCGGCTCTACCGGTTGCGCGAGGGGGAGCTGGAACAGCTGACCGACGACCACACGGTGCCCGCCGAACTGCTGCGGGCCCACCGCGTCACCGACGACGAGGCGCGCAACCACCAGTACCGGCACGTGCTGACCAGGGCCATCGGCGTCGGGCCCGAGGTGGAGCTGGACCACGCCGAGACGTCGGTCGAGCCGGGCGACCGCATCCTGCTGTGCACTGACGGGCTCTACAACGCCCACACCACCGAGGAGCTGGCCGCGCTGCTGGGCGCCGACGCCGAACCGCAGCAGATCTGCGACTCCCTCGTCGAATCCGCCCTCGACCACGACGCCGACGACAACGTCACGGCCGTCGTCCTCGACATCCGCTAGCGCGTCAGAGCCGCCGCAGTCCTTCGAGGACGCGCTGCATCAGCACGCGGCTCGGGACCGAGCCGTCGCTTTCGACCGTGTCGTGGGCGGTGACCGCGCCCGAGTCGGCCATGTCGGAGATCAGCACGCGCGCGACGCCGACCGGGATCGACAGCGTCGCCGAGATCTCGGCCACCGGGGTGCCGCGCACAGCCCGGAGATCGTCCGCCACTCCGGCGGGCGGTCGTCGAGCGGGCAGCGGCCGGTCGCGGAGATCAGCGCTTCCAGCGGCAGCGACAGGTGCGCCCGGGTGCGGCCGGCGGTGTGGGCGTAGGGGCGGATCAGCGAGGCGGGCGGCTCGTCCCACTGGGTCTCCGGGAGACGCGGGGGCGGGGCGAGCTCGACCACCTCGACGGTTTCGGGCTCGGGCTCGGGTTCCGGCTCCGGTGGTGGCGGAATCGGTTGCAGCGCTTCACTTTCCGGCTCGCGGGCCAGCTCGGCCTCGCGCTTCCAGCGTCGGCGCAGCGACGGGGAGCCGAACCGGGCGCCGGACAGCTCGGCGATCGAATCGTCCTCGTCCGGCGGGAGGTCGTCCTCCTCCGCCTCGGCCTCCTCCCACGTCTCGCGCATCGCGGCCGACCCGAACCGCGCGCCCGTCCGCCCGACGACGCGCTTCCGGCTCACCGCCGGGCACCTGGGATGCGGAGAGTGTTCACGCTGCACCTCCCTGTGATCGCCAGAACCGACAGCCATCCAAAATACGGACATTCGCGTCGGCGGTCGTGACGCAGGCGTTCCGGTCGTGTGCAGAGCGTGTTAACGGCGGCGTCGTCAGGTGCCGACCGAGCGGGGATCCATGCCGGAGAACTCGACGAGCCGGGCCGAGACCTCGGCGATGCTCGGGCGGGACGCGGGATCCGGTTCCAGGCAGGCGTCGACGGTGCGGGACAGGGCCGCGGGCAGTCGCCGGTGGGTGCGCAGCGGTGCCGCGCGCTCGTCGCGCTGCGGGTAGTGCCTGCTGCCGCCCGCGGTGCGCTCCCGGTGCGAGACCGACGCCCACGGCGTCGTTCCCGACAGCGCCTCGTAGAGCGTCACCCCCAGGCCCCACACGTCGGCGGCGGGCGACATCCGCTCTCCCCGGGCCTGTTCCGGCGAGAGGTAGTCGAAGGTGCCCGCCGAGCTCTTCTCGCCGATCCGGCACACCAGGCTCAGGTCGAGCAGCACCGCGCGACCGCCGATCTCCACCACGTTCGACGGTTTCACGTCCAGGTGCGCCCAGCCGTGCCCGTGCAGGTAGCCCAGCACCGAGCACAGCTGGATGCCCAGCACGGCCGCGTCGGCGGGCCGCAGCCTGCCCAGCGCGCCGATCAGGTAGCTCAGCGTGTGCCCGGGCAGCGTCTCGGTGATGACCGCCGGGCGCTCGGGCTCGTTGCTGCGCACGATCTCGTAGCCGCGCACCAGGTGCGGGTGGGTGAGCTGGGTGAGCAGCACGCCCTCGTTGCGCAGCCACGCGATGGCGCGCTCATCGGTGGCGCGCTCGGGCCGGATCGTCTTGGCGATGCAGCGGCAGGACCGTTGCTCGCTCCACACGTCGTAGACGTCGAGGCGGCTGCCGCGCCGCAGGTGGTCGACGACGCGGTAGCCGGAGGCCAGGACGTCGCCGGGGGCCAGCGGGGCCCCGGGAGTTCCCCAGTTCTGCTCCGGTTCTCCGTAGTAGTAGGACGAGGTCAACGACTCGATCAGCACAGCGGAGATCAGCTGTGGCTGCGGTGGCGACGGCGGTGGTCGCTGCTGCCGTAACGGCGGCGATGCCCGCTGCTGCTGTCGTGCCGGTGGCGGCGGTGATCGCTGCTGCCGCTGCGGTGCCGGCGGTGGTGATCACTGCTTCCGCGCGAATGGTGTTGCTTCGCGGGGGACACCATTTGGAACAGCTTGGAAAGGTCCACTGCACGCTCCCGGGGATTTTCATGATCATTCGGGTCACGCTGCGGCAACCCTTCGGACCATTCTTCCGTAGAACGAGTGGCTCATGCGACCGGTTTCGCGAGGAAAGCGCTTCGCGCGGCGAATGAAAAAGTCGCGGCCGGCAACAGCGGAAGCTGCTGCCGGCCGCGACTTTCGAAAGGGAGGTGGAGATCAGCCCTGGTAGCCGACCGCGGCCGCGGCGTCGACGACGCCGTAGCCGTACACGGGGTTGTAGACCCCGCGCAGACCGGCGATCGGGGTCTGCGCCGTGTGGATCAGCGCGTCCTCGATGCCGGCGGCGTCGCGTCCCTGCGCACCGAGCAGCGCGGCGACACCGGCGACCTGCGGGGCGGCCATCGACGTGCCCGCGAGCGCGTCGTAGTCGGCCTGCCCGCACTCCGGCTTGCCCATGCCGCGCGGCACGGAGGACCACACGTCGCCGTCGCAGTCGCCGAGCGAGGAACCGCCCGGCGCGGAGACGGCCCGCAGGTTGAGCTTGACGCCGAGGTTGGAGTAGATGGCGTGCATCTCGTTCGCATCGGTCGCCGCCACGCACAGCGCGCCCTGCTCCCACGACGGGGTGTCGCACAGCGGCGCGGTCTCGTTGCCCGCCGAGGCCACCACGACCACGCCCTTGTCGCGGGCGTAGGCGATGGCGTCCTTGGTGGCCGCCTGGATGCCCAGCAGGGTCAGCACCTGGATGCCCGGCTGGGCGCCCAGGCTCAGGTTGATCACGTTCGCGCCGTGGTCGGCCGCGTAGCGCACGCCCGCCCCGATCTCCTCGAACGTGCCCGAACCGTTCTCCAGCGCCTTGATCGGCATGATCTTGGCGTCCGGTGCGACGCCGGCACCGCCGACGCCGTTGCCCGCTGCCGCGGCCGCGATGCCCGCGACGTGCGTGCCGTGCACGTCGGCCTCCTGGCCGACGCCGTCGGCGCCGGTCCAGTCGCCGTTGCCGCAGGGAGCCGGGGCTCCGCCGCAGGCGAAGGTGGCGCCCGGGACGAGCTTGCCGGCGAACTCGGGGTGACCGAGGTCCACACCGGTGTCCACGACCGCGATGGTCTGCCCGGCTCCGGTGCTGGAGGCCCAGGCCTCGGGGGCGTGCAGCTGCTGCAGCCCCCACTGCTTGTCGATCAGCGGGTCGCCGGCGGCTGCGCCGGCGCTGGCTTGGGTGACCACCAAAGACAAGCCGACCAGGCTCGTGGTGATCAGGCTCCGCATCCGCATACGAATTCCTTGGGGTTGGCGCGGCATTTGGAGGATCAACGAGCCCGGTCGGCAATGGTTTCCCGCGCAACTGTGAATGGCTCCGTTCACGAGCCGGAATTCATTCGCGTGGAGCAATGCGGACTGTGAACATCTCAGTTAGGTGACGGCGAAATCCGTCCGCGTCCCGGCATTTCCGGCGACTCAGGCCGGTTCTGTCTTCTTCCGGTGGGAGAACAGCAGGTTCAGCAGCAGGGCCGCGATGCAGCCGGTGCTGATCCCGGAGTCGAGAACGGTCTGCAGCGCGGCGGGGAAGTGCTCGTAGAACGAGGGCGCCACGACCGGGATCAGTCCGAGCCCGAGGGATCCGGCGACGATGAGGCCGTTGCGCGGGTCGTCGAGAGCGGCGGTGCTCAGCGTCCGGATGCCGCTGGTGGCGACCGATCCGAACAGCACCAGGGCGGCGCCGCCGAGCACCGGCTGCGGCACCAGCGACACGACCGCGCCCGCCACCGGGAACAGGCCCAGCAGCACCAGCACGCCGCCGCCGGTGGCGACCACGAAGCGGCTGCGCACGCCGGTCAGCGCGACCAGGCCGATGTTCTGCGCGAAGGCGCTGCAGGTGAATCCGCCGAACAGGGCGGAGATCGCGCTGCCCGCGCCGTCGGCGCGCAGACCGGCGGCGATGGTCTTCTCGTCGGCGGGCCGGTCCACGATCTCGCCGAGCGCGATCATGTCGGCGGTGCTCTCCATCATCGCCACCAGCATCACGATGCAGATGGACAGCGTGGCGGTGAAGCTGAAGGCGGGGGCGCCGAGCTGGAACGGCATCGGCAGGTTGAACAGCGGGGCGGAGTCGAAGGTGCTGGTGTCGATCAGGCCCATCGGCCAGGCGATCAGCGTGCCCACCAGCAGCCCGATGAGCAGCGCGATCCGGTTGAGGAAGCCGGTGAGGAAGCGGTTGAACAGCAGCACCAGCACGAAGGTGATGGCGCCGAGGAGGATCTTCTGGGGCGCGCCGTAGTCGGGGGCCTCGCTGTCCTGCCCGGCGATCCACTTGATCGCCACCGGCATCAGCGACAGCCCGATCAGGGTGATCACGGTGCCGTTGACCACCGGCGGGAAGAACCGGACGAGCCGGGAGAAGAACGGTGCGGCCACGAACGCCAGCGCACCGGCGATGAGCACGGCTCCGTAGACCACCGACAGCGGGTTGGCCGACCCGCTCTGCTGGGCGACGATCGCGAGGATCGGCGCCACGGACCCGAACGTCACACCGTTGACGAACGGCATCCGGGCGCCGATCTTCCACACGCCGAGAGCTTGCAGGGCCGTGGCGATGCCCGCGGTGAACAGGCTGGCGCCGATGAGCAACGTCATCTGCAGCGGGGGGAGGCCGATGGCCTCGCCGACGATCAGCGGTGGTGCCACCACTCCCGCGTACATCGCCGCGACGTGCTGCACGCCGAAGGCGATGAGCCGTGTCGGTGGCAGTACCTCGTCGACCGGGTGCACTGCGCTTCCGGTGTCGGTTCTGGCCATTGCTCTAGCTCCCAAGCCCGCCGGTTCTTGCTGTCACGTCACTATCGGCACTAGGTGTTCTTTCCCGGTTTTCGTTGTGTTGCAACGCAATGAAGGTCCACAGTGGACTTTTGGGCACAGCGGACCGGACGTCCCAGTCGGAACGCCTTGGTTACCAGTGGATTTCACGATCCTCACCGCGCGAGTGCGATGAGTCGGCCGAGCCTCAGAACTCGGCCAGGGAGTACCAGGCCATCGGGGCGTCGTCTACGTCGTCGCGGCGGACCGTGCCCTCGATGAGGCCGTACGGGCGGTCGGCGGCGAAGAAGACCTCGTTGTCGTTCTCCAGCCCGAAGGGGGAGAGGTCGACCAGGAAGTGGTGCTTGTTCGGCAGTGAGAGCCGCACCTCGGCCAGCTCGGGGTGCTTCTCCAGCGCGGCCTTGCCCATCTCGTAGAGGCTCTGCTGCAGGGCGAGGCTGTGGGTGGTGGCGAAGGCCTCCAGCATCGTGGCGCGGATCGACTCGAAGCTCTTGCCCCAGTCCACGTCGGTGTGCCGGTAGCGCCAGCGGGCGGTGACCGCGGTGGCCAGGATGCGGTCGGTGGTCTCGGCCAGCGTCGTGTACTGGTCCTTCGGGTAGCCCCAGAACTCCGAGCCGGTGGACTTGAGCACCACCAGGTCCTTGAGGCCCGAGACGACGTGCGCGGTGTCGCCGTCGATGGTGACCGCGGTGGTGCGCTTCTCGTCGTTGGCGCGGGAGAACGAGTGGTCGTGGCCGGTGCCCTCGACCGGGATGCGCTGCCAGTTGTACTCGTCGATGAGGATGCGGGCGCCGGTGATGCCGTCGGCGGTGGAGACGAAGTGCCTGCCCAGCCGCAGCGCGAAGTCCTCGATCTCGCCGACCGGCTGCTGCTTGGCGAAGGCGTAGACGGTGTTCTTCTGCGTGTCGGTCGGCAGGCAGTTGGCGTTGTCGCCGGTGAGGTGCACCGCGTCGAGGTCGCCGCGCAGCGCGCTGCTGACGTTGAGGTCCTTGATGGAGTGCCGCGGCGTCGAGCGGTCCACGGTGACGAGGCGGACCTCAGCCTTGCCGTACTGGTTCGGGCCCATGGAGATGCCCATGATTCAGCTCCCTCGGTAGGTGGAGTAGGCGAACGGGCTCAGCAGCAGTGGAACGTGGTGGTGCTGCCCGGGATCGGTGATCCGGAAGGTGATCGACACCTCCGGGTAGAAGGTCGGGGTGCTCCGCTGGTCGAAGTACTCACCGGTGTGGAAGGTCAGCCGGTAGTCGCCCGCGTCGAGGCGTTCCGGGCCGAGGTCGCGGCAGCGGCCGTCGGAGTCGGTCCGGCCGGTGGCTTCCGGAGTCCCGTCCGCCAGGGGTTTCCCGTCGGCGGTCTCCAGTCGGACGGCGACGCCGGCCGCGGGCGTGCCCTGGGCGGCGTCGAGGACGTGGGTGGTCACAGCGCTCATGCTTCGATCTCTTTCGCCAGCCGCAGCGCGGCGATCTTGCGGAGTTCGGAGTCGACGATGCGCAGCTCGTCGGACGGGGTGTTGCCGAGCCTGGAGCGCAGGATCTCCAGGAGCTCCTGGCCGCTGCGCCCGCTGGCGCACACCAGGTAGACGTGGCCGAAGCGGCGTTCGTACTCCAGGTTGGCGGCCCGCAGCTCCTCGGCGAGGTCGTCGCCGACCCCGGCCTGCTCGTCGCGGGAGAACTCGGCGCTGCGGCCGGTGTCCTTCGGGCGCTCCCCGATCCGGGGGTGCGCGGCCAGGGCCTGCTGGATCTCGGCGTCGGTGAGTCCCGGGGCGGCGGCGTCGGCCGCCCGGAGCACGGCCTCGGCGTCGGCGAAGGGGCGCGCGTCGGCGACGTCGGCCGCCCATCGGGTGATGTCCAGGCAGCTCAGCAGCCTGTCGATGAGATCGGCTCGGGACGAGTCGTTGAGCCGTTGCACACCGGTGGTCGTAGCCATGCGCTTCTCCGCTGAAGTGGTTCACATGCCGGCTGGATGATCCCGGGGGAACCCGGTGACCGCAGTGCCGGTCCGGTGCGCAAGAAGCTACGACTGGCCTGACGGGGTGTCAACAGTTTGTTGAAAAACCCAGGTTAACGATGATGCGGAAGTGAACGCGATGGGCCGCGGTTCAGCGGCCCGACTGCTCCCGGTTGAGGTAGTTGTAGACCGTGAAGCGGCTGACGCCCAGCGCCTTGGCGACCGATTCGACCGACTTGCGCATGGTGAACGCGCCGCGCTCCTCCAGCAGCCGGACGGCCTTCTGCTTCTCCGGGCGGGGCAGGTCCGGCAGCTTCGCGCCCAGCTCGTTCTCCACGTCGCGGATCATCCGGTCCAGGGCGCTGGTGAGCTCCTGGCCGGGCACCCGCACGGCCACCGCCGGGGCGCCCTCCCAGTGGAGCACGATGTCGCCGGGTTCCCGCTGGTCGACGGGGACGGCGGTGCCGCCGATGTGGTCCAGCAGCGGGGCGATCGCATGAGCCAGCGGATGCATCGTGACCAGCCTAGACCTCGTCGCCGTCGGCGGTGACCTGCAGGGTGATCCGGCTCGCCCCCGCCGCCAGCGCCTTGTCCAGCACCTCCGCCAGTGCGGGCAGCAGCCGCTCCCGGTCGGCGGTGATCGCCGTGCCCAGCGGACCGAAGTCCGGATCCAGGCCCGCGTCCAGCAGGCAGTCGCGGGCGGCCAGCGCGTGCGCCGGCGGCTCGCCTTCCCCCTCGAACGGTTCCGTGGTGAACTCTGCGCGCAGCATCATGGACCGACCTCCCTCTCCGAGACGGTAGCGTCCGGTCGCCGACACGACCCACACGGGAAGCCCATGAGAACGGACCGATTCGACGTCAACCTGTCGATCCTGTTCACCGAGCTCGACCTGCTCGAACGCCCCGCCGCCGCCAAGGCCGCGGGGTTCGACAAGGTCGAGTTCTGGTGGCCCTTCGACACGCCCGTTCCCGCCGAGGCGGAGGTGGAGAAGTTCATCCGCGCCATCGACGACGCGGGTGTGTCGCTGGTAGGACTGAACTTCTTCGGCGGCGACCTGGCCGCCGGTGAGCGCGGAGTGCTGTCCGATCCCGACCGGTCCGGGCAGTTCGCGGCCAACATCGACGTGCTCTGCGAGATCGGCGAGCGGCTCGGCTGCCGCGCCTTCAACGCGCTCTACGGCAACCGGATCGACGGCGTGGACCCGCGCGTCCAGGACGAGATCGCGACCGAGAACCTGGTGCGCGCCGCGCGCGGCGTCGCCCGCATCGGCGGTACCGTGCTCGTCGAGCCGGTCAGCGGGATCCCCGCGCACCCGCTGCGGACCGCCGCCGACGGGCTCGCCGTCGTCGACCGGGTCCGCGAGGCCGGCGGGCTGGACGACATCCGCCTGCTGTTCGACGTGTACCACCTGGTCACCAACGGCGACGATCCCGACGTCGTGCTCGACGAGCGCCCCGAGGCGATCGGGCACGTGCAGATCGCCGACTCGCCGGGACGCGGCGAACCCGGCACCGGATCGATCGATTTCGCCCACTACTTCACCAGACTCGACGAGGTCGGCTACACCGGCCACATCGGACTCGAGTACCGACCCGGCGGAGCCAGCACCGACGCCTTCGGCTGGATCTCGCGCTGAACCAAGGAGGACGCAGTTGCCCGGTCCCGTTCTCATCGCACCGGACAAGTTCAAGGGCACGCTCACCGCACCGGAGGTCGCCGAAGCCGTCGCGGCCGGGCTGCGCGCCGAGCGCCCCGACGTGGAGGTCCGGCTCGCGCCCGTCGCCGACGGCGGTGACGGCACCGTGGAGGCCGCGCTGGCGGCCGGGTACTCCCGGATGACGGTGCCGGTGAGCGGCCCGACCGGCTACCCGGTCGACACCGAGATCGCCTACGACGGCGAGACGGCCGTCGTCGAGCTCGCCTCCGCCTCCGGCCTCGCGCTGCTCGACCCCGACGACCTCGACGCGCTCGGCGCCTCCAGCGACGGCACCGGGGAGGCGTTGCTGGCCGCGCTCAGCACCGGCGCCCGGCGCATCGTGCTCGGCGTCGGCGGCAGCGCCTGCACCGACGGCGGCGCCGGGCTCCTCACCGTGCTCGGGGCCCGGATCCTGGACACGCACGGCAACCCGGTCGCGCCCGGGGGAGGCCCGCTGGCCAACGTCGGCGAGATCGACCTGTCCGGGCTCGACCCGCGGCTCGGCGAGGTCGAGCTGGTCCTCGCGTCCGATGTGAACAACCCGCTCACCGGGCCGAACGGTGCCGCGCACGTCTACGGGCCGCAGAAGGGCGCCAACCCCGAGCAGGTCGAGCTGCTGGACGCCGCCCTGAGCAAGTACGCGCAGGTCATGAAGGCCGCCGGCGGCCAGGACGTCGCCGATCAGCCGGGCGCGGGCGCGGCCGGGGGCGTCGGTTTCGCCGCGCTGGCGGCGCTGGGCGCGACGATGCGGCCCGGCGTGGACGTGGTGCTGGACCTGGTGGACTTCGACCGCCACCTCGACGGCGCGGGACTGGTCATCACCGGCGAGGGCGCGCTCGACGAGCAGACCCTGCACGGCAAGGCCCCGGCCGGTGTCGCCCAGCGCGCGATCGCGGCGGGCATCCCGGTCGTGGCCATCGCGGGGCGCTGCGACCTCACCCCGGAACGCCTCGCCGAGGCCGGGATCGACGCCGCGCACGCCC
The DNA here is from genome assembly GCF_900116135.1 of Saccharopolyspora flava. GTDB lineage: Bacteria > Actinomycetota > Actinomycetes > Mycobacteriales > Pseudonocardiaceae > Saccharopolyspora > Saccharopolyspora flava. The sequence continues at coordinate 1,170,396 of NZ_FOZX01000001.1, read as the reverse complement.
TGCTCGACGTCGAACCGGACCCGCAGCGCTGCATGGCGGACCCGGCGCCGATCCTCACCACCCTCGCCGCGGAACTGGCCAAGACCCACCTGTAGGGACGAAAAACGTCCCCCTCCCCGAAGATTCGGGAAGGGGGACGTTGCGAGACCGCTCAGTACTCGTCCTTGGAACCCCTCGGTATCAGGGCTATGACGATGAGCAAGAGGATCACGATCACCGTTCCGCCGCCGACGGCCAGCCAGAAGGTGTAGCCGTCGCCGTCGGACTCGCCCGGAGGGGCCGGCGCCACGTTGAGGTAGTAGCCGCCTTCGGTGGTGTGCCCGTCGTCGAAGGTGGTCGTGTACTTCACCGTGTGCAGGCCCGGTTTCAGCGCCTCCATGCGGACGGTCACGTGGTTGCCGTCCACATCGGCCTCACCGGAGACGAGGTTCGCCCCTTGCGGGTTCTTCACCTCGACCTGCGGGGGCTTCGACGCGTCCAGGGCGCCCGCGAAGTCCATCTCGATCCGGTCCACCCCGGCCTGGGCGGTTTCGCCCGGGCCGGGGTGGGCGGAGTTGAGACCGCTGTGCGCGAACGCGATGTCCGTGTGCAGCAACGCCAGCAGCGCGGTCAGGACCGCGCCGAGGACGGGTCTCAGAAGTCTGCGCATGCGATTCGGTTGTCGGAGAACTCGGCCGGGTGGACCACGAGCGACTTGGCGGCGTCGGCCCGCTTGTCGTTCTCGGCCGTCATGAAGCCCTTGCCGCTCGCGTCGGCGGTGAAGGCCAGGTGGATCTCGTTCGGCGGCATCTCCGGTCCGGCCGGGTCGAACTTGAGGTGACCGCCGCCGTTCTCCTCCGCGCACGGCTTGGCGTGCACGTGGGCCATGTACTTGCCGTTGGGCTGCAGACCGGTCATCTCCAGCGTCACGGTCGTGCCGGCCTGGTGCAGCGCCAGCCACGCGGTGCCCTGGGCCTGGTCGAGCCCCGGCGGGCGGGTGGGCAGCAGCTGGAACGGGTTGCTGCGGACCTCGGCGCCCGGGACGTCCTTGGCGGGGGTGGCGTTGGGGTCACCCATGTTCATCTGCATGCCGCCGCCGGCCTGGTCGCCACCGGACTGCTGCATGTGCATGCTGTGGTCTTCGGCGGAGGAACCGCCGCTGCACGCCGAAAGAGCCGCGCAGGTCACGAGGATCCCGGCGGCGAAGGACTTCTGAAGTGTCATGCCCTCATCAACTTCCGTGTGGACTCGTTCGGGAGCCGTGACGGTGCCAACGATCGTTGGCAGTGGACAGTTTTAGTCATAATTGTCCGGGCAAAACGGACATTGATCATGGGTGATTATGGCTAAAACTGTCCGCGGTCTCCCCGGCCTCACCGCGAGCCCGGGGAGACCCCGGCATCAGCTCACATGTTCTCGGCCGCCTGCTTGATGGCCTGGCGGATCCGGCCGTAGGTGCCGCACCGGCAGACGTTCTCGATCTTGTCGATGTCGGCGTCGGTGACGTCGTCGCCCTTCTCGTTGAGCAGCGCGACGGCGGTCATGATCTGGCCGGGCTGGCAGAAGCCGCACTGCGGGACGTCGCGGTCGATCCAGGCCTGCTGGACCGGGTGCAGCTCGTCGTCGTCGGCCAGGCCCTCGATCGTGGTGATCTCGGTGCCGTCGGCGTCCTCGGCCTTGACCATGCAGGTCTGGACCTCTTCGTCGTCCTGCAGGCAGGTGCAGGCCCTGCAGACGCCGACGCCGCAGCCGTACTTGGGGCCGGTGATGCGCAGCTCATCGCGCAGCACCCACAGCAGGGGCATCTCCGCCGGGACGTCGACCTCGACGTCCTTGCCGTTGACGGTGAACTCGTACTTGGGCATGTCGCTCGGGAACTCCTCGAAGGATCAGGCCGGAATCAGAAGTTGATCGGGAAGCTGCGCGGCTTGGTGCCGGTCGCGCGCGCGTAGGCGCAGGCGATCGCGCCACCGCACACCGGAACGCCCAGCTCGCCGACGCCGCCCGGTTCGTCGGTGGTGGCGGGCATGACGTCGATCTGCAGCTCCGGCGGGGTGTTGCCCTGGCGAGCCCAGTAGAAGTCGCCGTAGCTGCCCTCGCGCACCGCGCCGTTGTCGATGTGGATGCCCGCCTGCAGGATCGTGGAGATCGCGTCGGTCAGGCCGCCCATCATCTGGGCCTCGATGCCCTTCGGGTTCAGCGGCTGGCCCGCGTCGACCACGATGTAGGCCTTGGTGACCCGCGGCTTCTTCGGGTCCGAGGCGTTGATCTCGACCAGGCAGGCCGCGATCGACTTGAACTCCTCGTGCAGCGAGATGCCCTGGGCGTGGCCCTTGGGCATCTGGCGGCCCCAGTTGCCGCCCTTCATGGCCTTCTGCAGCACGGCCTTGGCGCGGTCGGACTTGGCGTTCTCCAGGCGGAAGTTCGCCGGGTCGGAACCGGCCTTCGCCGCGATCTCGTCGACGACCAGGTCCTCGGCGACGCGGAAGGTGCCGGAGTGCACCGAGCGCCAGCTGCCGGTGTTGACACCGTCGAGGTCGAGGTCGTGCAGCGAGATCGTGGTCGTGCCGAACTCGTAGGGCACCGACTGGGTCAGGTTGAAGTACAGCTGCGCGGCCGGGAGCTTGCCGATCCCGGACTCCACCGCGGTCGAGGTGATCAGGTCACCGAGGCCGTGGGTGAAGTCGGTGGCCACGCTGGCCATCTTGTGGGTCCAGGAGCGGACCTTGCCCGCGCGGTAGGAGGCCTTGACGCGGTGGTGCGAGGCGGGACGCATCCGGCCGTGCCGGGTGTCGTCGTTGCGGGTCCACATCAGCTTGACCGGCTTGCCGATGGCCTTGGAGACCTCGGCGGCCTCGATCGCCGCGTCGTGGAACAGGTGGCGGCCGAAGGAACCGCCGGCGCGGGTGACGTGCACCTTGACGTCGAGCACGCCGATCTTGGCGGCGATGTCCTTCTGCGCGTCCTGCGGGGACTGGGCCGGGACCCAGACCTCGGCGCGGCCGTCCTTGACGTCGGCGACGGCGTAGTTGACCTCCATCGGCGCGTGGCTGACGAAGGCGAAGTCGAAGCCCTCGTCGATCTCGTCGCCGTCGTCGTCGTTGACCGAGTCGTCGAGGCTGCCCGCCATGTCGGCGAGCTTGGCCTGGATGTCGGCCGAGGACATGTCGGTGATCGGGCCGGACTTCCAGGTGACCTGGAGCTTCTTGGCCAGCTCCATCGCCTGCCAGGTGTACTCGGCGCACACCGCGACACCGCTGGAGATCTCGGCGGTGCCCTTGAAGCCCGCGACGTTGCGGATCGCCGAGTCGTCGTAGGACACGAGCTCGCCGCCCAGCGTCGGCGGGCGGACCACGACGGCCACCACCGAGTTCGGGATCTTCAGGTCGGAGACGTAGTGCGCCTTGCCGGTGACGATGGCGCGCGCGTCGGAGCGGGTCATGCCCTTGCCGAGGACCTTGAACTCGGAGGCCTTCTTCGGCGTGGCGGGCACCGACGGGATCACGACCTTGGCGGCGTCCTTGGCCAGCTCGGCGAAGGTGGCCTTGCGGCCGCCCGGGCCGACGATGCCGCTGCCCTGGGCGGTCAGCGAGTTCGCCGACACGCTCCACTTCTTGGCGGCGGCGGTGATCAGCCGGGCGCGGGCGGTGGCGGCCATCTGGCGCAGCGGCTTCCAGAAGGTGCGCACCGACGACGAGGCCGCGGTGAACTGGTTGAACAGCAGCTCGGGGCGGGCGTCGGAGAGCTCGACGACGACGTCGGAGGTCCGGGCGCCGAGTTCCTCGGCCAGCATCATCACCACGGCGGTGTTGAGGCCCTGGCCGACCTCCAGGCGCGGGAGCTCGAAGCGGACCTTGTTGTCCGTGGTGAACTCGAGCTTCATCAGCTCCATCGTCGGGGCCGTGGCGATCTCCATGATGTCGCCGAAGTCCACGAGTCCGGAGACCGGAGGGAGCGGGAGCTGCCCCGCGACCGGCCCGGCCGCTGCGGCCGCTTCGCCCTCCAGGACGAACTTGCCGGCGATCGTCAGCATCGGCGCCGCCGCGACGTAGGTGAGGAAGCGCCGGCGCCGGGTGCCGGAGGCCGGAGCGGCATCCTCGTGATCGGTGGCGGGGTGAACCATCCAAACTCCTCTCGCGCGTCGGCACTCAATGGCCGACCGGGGACCATTCACCGAGCGGAAAAGGCGTGCCGACGTACTCAGAACAGACCTAAGGCAGGACTTGTCCGACCGCAGGGCCGTCAGAACCCCGCACGATGCCGTGGGGTGAGCACCGCGTTATCGAAAATTCATTTCCGGTGGCCGGGAGTAGTCACGCTGCGGCATTTGGCCGTGAATGTCACTTCCCGTGACCGGAACCGATTCGAAGATGACTTTCCGGGGTTGTTCGACTTCCTCTGGGTCGGGGGAAATGCTGCATGAAAAGTCGGTGCGGCCGGTTTTTAGCCAGCCAACGTCGCGAGAGCCTACCTGACGGTAGAGAAGTCCCTGAATCGCCCTTTGGGTAGCGTTTCGGTTGGGCTGAACGGAGCAATTCAGCGTAGTTCCAGTCTATTTTGGCCGGGCGGCCAGCCAGGGATGGATCGCTGCAGAACGGACTCTCTAGGCGGCCGAGTTCGGGGTGGTTCGGGCTCGATGGGATAAGTGGCAATGCAATTCAGCATTGCCGACCGCGTCTGCTAATGTTCCGAACATCCTGCACGACCAGCGTATATAACAATTGTGTCGATAGGTTCCATAAGCGCGTTGACCACGTATGACGGCGGTCCTAGGCTGCGTCGTCATCTGATGCGCCGATGGGCCCGAGATTTTTCGGCGCTCCCGCCGGACCCGGCCGTTTCGCGGCATCTGCCGCTCACCCGGGCGGGCGCGAGTTCTTCTTGCTGCGGCCAACCAACGGAGAAGGTTTGAGACGAGGTCCATGTCAACGCTGAAACGCCTCTTCGCCTCCGGCACGATCCAGGCGCGACTGTTGGCCATCGCACTCGTTCCGAGTGTCGCGGCCCTGCTCGTCGGCGTCGGCTTGTCGGGGTACCTGATTTTCCACGGCCTGAGCGTGCAGAACTACGTCGGCAGACTCGCCGACGCCAAGGACCCCTCGGCCCGCTTCATGGCCAACCTGCAGGACGAGCGCCAGCTCAGCCTCGTCTACCTGAGCAACCGCAGCCAGCGGTACAACCTCGACGACGTCCGCAAGAAGTTCGACGCCTCGGTGGCCGAGATGGACTCCGTGGCCGAGGAGTTCGCGCGCGGTGTCCCGAGCGACGCGCGCGGCAACTTCGACGAGTTCCGCTCGCAGATGGCGACCGTCAAGGAAGTCCGCAAGCAGATCGACGGCGGCCCCGCCGAGCTGGACGCGGTCTACAAGTTCTACAACGGGCTCTACGACGCCTACGTCATGAGCCTGCGGACCTACGTCCGGTACGCCCCGGACGCCCAGGTGTCCTACGAGAGCTCGGTGTCCGCCGACCTCATGGACGCCGCCGACGCGATGGCGCGAGGCCACGCGCTGGCGCTGGGCCGCACCTCGGTCGGCATGACGCCCGCGCAGTACCACGAGTACGCGCACCAGATCGGCGCCTTCCACGACAACCTCAACTCGCTGACCCCGCGCATGACGCCGGTGGAGCAGCAGAACTACACCGACCTGCAGAAGGGCTCGGCGTGGTTCCGCGTCGACGCCGTGCAGGACGCGATGGAGGTCGCCGGTGGCAAGGCCGCCGCGGGTGAGGTCATCCGCGTCCCGGTCAGCACCACCGACTGGATCAGCGCCTCGCACGACCTGGCCCAGGAGCTCAACGCCCTTGCCAGCTCGCACTTCCAGTACGCGCTGGACCTCGGCGGCACGGTCGTCGACGAGACGCTGCTGACCTCGCTGATCACCGGCGCGATCATCGTGCTCATCGTCGCGATCGTGTTCCTGATCGCGCTGCGGCTGTCGAACCTGCTGGTGCGCAGGCTCAACCGGCTGCGCAGCCAGACCCTGGCGCTCGCGCAGCAGGAGATGCCCTCGGTCGTGGCGCGGCTGCGCAACGGGAAGCAGGTCGACGTCGAGAACGAGGTGTCCTGGCTGCGCTTCGGTCACGACGAGATCGGTGAGGTCGCCGACGCCTTCAACGAGGCGCAGCGCACCGCGATCCGCGCGACCGTCGCCGAGGCCGAGACCCGGCAGGGTGTCCGCTCGGTGTTCCTCAACATCGCCCACCGCAGCCAGGTCATGGTCCACCGCCAGCTGCAGGTGCTGGACAAGGCCGAGCGCAAGCTGGAGGACCCGGACCAGCTGGAGCTGCTGTTCCAGCTCGACCACCTCGCGACCCAGTCCCGCCGCAACGCCGAGAACCTGATCATCCTCGGTGGTCAGCGGCCCGGTCGACAGTGGCGCAACCCGGTCCTGCTGCACGACGTCGTGCAGGGCGCGGTCGCCGAGACCGAGCTCTACGCCCGGGTCGAGATCCAGCAGCTGCCGGAGATCTCGGTGCAGGGCCGCGCGGTCGCCGACCTCGTGCACCTGCTCGCCGAGCTGGTGGACAACGCGACCTCGTTCTCGCCGCCGGAATCGCACGTCGAGGTGCGCGGCAACGTGGTCGGCAAGGGCATCATCGTCGAGATCGAGGACCAGGGCATCGGCCTGGAGCCGGAGAAGCTCGACGAGCTCAACCAGATGCTGGCCAGCCCGCCGGACTTCGCGGTGATGGCGCTGTCCGAAGAGGCCCGGATGGGTCTGTTCGTGGTCGCCCAGCTCGCGGGCAGGCACGGCATCAAGGTCACCCTGCGCGACTCCGCCTACGGCGGCATCCGCGCGGTGGCGCTGATCCCGAACCACATCGTCGCCGACCGCGGCCCGCAGACCGAGCGCCAGGAGCGGATCGAGCAGAGCGGCTCGCAGCCCGCGATCGCCGCCGAGCCCGAGCCCGAGCAGGAGGCCCGGCAGCCGCGCAAGCGCTGGATGGAGGGCCGGCTCGACCCCGACGTCGCGCCCGACCCGATCGGGCCGGACAGCCCGATCACCCCGCACAACCCGGTGGGCCCCGAGGCGACCACGCAGCGCTGGACCCGCCCCGGCACCAACGGTTCCGGTCCCGCCACCGGCGAACTCGGTGTGCCGCAGCAGAACCCGGCCGAGCACCGGCGTCCGGTCGCTCCCCGGCCTCAGCAGCCCTCGCAGCCGCAGCAGTCGGCGCCGCCGCAGCAGCAGCGGCCGCCGGAACCGCCGCGCCAGCCCGAGTACCGGACGCCGGAACCGCGTCCCGATCAGCAACGACCGGTGACCGGGCCGCGGATCACGCCCGAGACTCCGGCGAACATGCCGGGGCTGTCGTCGAACATGCCCAACGCGTCTGGTGAAATCCTCCCGACGGAGGTTGTTGCCAATGGAACCAACGGCTCCGGTCCGCCGAAGAGCGGTACCACTGCCGGAGTTTCGGTGAACACTTCGGTGTCGAGCTCGGCCGACAAGCCGCCGCTCCCGCAGCGCCGGCGCGGTCAGAAGGCCAATCTCGCGGCGCCGCTGCGCGCCCAGATCGACCAGGGCCCCAAGACCGAGGCCGCGCCGCAGCAGCCCGCTCCCAGCAGCGGCCCGCCGCGGACGCCGGACCGGTTCCGCAACAGCATGAACGCCTTCCAGACAGGCACCAAGCGAGCGCGCACCAACGATGCGAACAACGAGGCTGCGCGGCCAGGAGGAAACGAGGCATGACGCTGAAGGCTTACAGCAAGGAAGTTGACTGGCTGCTCAACGATCTCGTGCAGCGGTTGGCCGGTGCGGACAAGGCGGCGCTGCTGTCCTCCGACGGTCTGCTGCTGGGCAAGACGCCGCAGCTGGGCCAGGCCGACGCGGAGCACCTGGCGGCGGTCGCTTCCGGCTTCCAGAGCCTGTCGAAGGGCGCCGCGCTGCAGTTCAACGGCGGCGACGTCTACCAGACGGTCGTGGAGATGGCGAACTGCTTCCTCATGGTCACCGCGGCCAGCGAGGGCGCCTGCCTGGCGCTGATCGCCGCGGCGGACGCCGACCTGGGCATGATCGCCTTCGAGGCCAACCGCATGGTGACCCGGGTGGGCAACTACCTGAGCTCCGCGCCCCGTGCCGCCGGTTCTCCCCTAGATGCGTGACCGCGATGTCAGGCGGGCGAGGATGGTTCGACGAGGACGCTGGACCGGTGGTGCGTCCGTACGCCTTGACCAAGGGGCGTACGCGGGCCACGAGCTACGAGCTCGACCTGATCACGCTCGTCGTGGCGCGCCAACCGCTGCCGCCGAACGCGCGTGCGCTGTCACCCAACTACCAGCGGGTTCTGCAGGGGTGCGGATATCCGGTCTCGATCGCCGAGGTCGCCGCCCGGGCAGATCTCCCGCTGGGAGTGGTGAAGATTCTGATCAGTGACTTGATCGAGCGTGACTACGTGGTCTTCGGACCGGATTCGTCGCCGACGACCGGGCCGAGTCTCGACATGATGCAGAAGGTGCTGGATGGGATCCGCAAACTCTGAACAAGCCAGCCTGAACGCGGTCGCGGCGAAGATCCTCATCGCCGGTGGCTTCGGTGTCGGCAAGACCACCCTGGTGGGGTCGGTCAGCGAGATCGTGCCGCTGCGAACCGAGGAGACTCTCACCGAGGCCAGCGCCGGGGTCGACGACCTGACCGGTGTGGAGCGCAAGACGACCACCACGGTGGCGTTCGACTTCGGCCGCATCACCATCAGCTCGGATCTGATCCTGTACCTGTTCGGCACCCCGGGCCAGGAGCGCTTCTGGTTCATGTGGAACGAACTGGCCAACGGGGCGCTCGGGGCGATCGTGCTGGCCGACACCCGGCGACTGGACACCTGCTTCGCGGCGATCGACTACTTCGAGGGTCGCGGGCTGCCGTTCATCATCGGCGTGAACTGCTTCAACGGCACGCAGATCTACGACCCGGAGGAGGTCCGGCGCGCGCTCGACATCGACGAGAACGTGCCGATCATGCTCTGCGACGCCCGGCAGCGGGAGTCCAACAAGCAGCTCCTGACGACCCTGATGGAACACGTCATGGCCGTCACCCGAGCCAAGCAGCAGCACGCCATGCGCTGACCCCGGCACCGGTTCCCTCAGCGCTGCACCCCAGCCCTGACCCCGGCACCGGTTCTCAGCGACCGGCACCCAGCACCGGCCCACCCGGCGCTGATGCACTCAGCGCGCGAACCTCACCACGCGCGGCGGCCCCCGGCACCGACCGGGGGCCGCCGCGCATCCGCACCCCGGTCCCGGGACCAGGGGCCGTGGTCCCGGGAGGCTCGTGCGTCACCAGGCGACAGTTTTAGCCATAACTGTCCGGACATTTCGGACGCGAACCCCGGGTGATTCTGGCAAAAACTGTCCCCTGGCGACCCGGAGGACGCCCGTGACCAGCGCTGACGTAAGCTGAACAGCTGTGCTCGTCATAGCGCTGGACACTTCGACGCCCGCGGTCACGGCCGGCCTGGTCGCCCTCGACGACGGACTCCCGCGGGTTCTCGCCGAGCGCGTCACGATCAACCCCCGCGCGCACGGCGAACTGCTCATGCCGCAGCTGGTCGACGTCCTCCAGGAAGCCGGTCGCGGCTTCACCGACGTCGACGCGATCGTCGCCGGGATCGGCCCGGGCCCCTTCACCGGCCTGCGGGTCGGCCTGGCCACCGCCACCGCGCTCGGCCAGGCCTGCGACGTGCCGGTGCACCCGGTGTGCGGCCTCGACGCGATCGCGGCGGCCGCCGAGGTGACCGGGCCGCTGCTGGTGGCCACCGACGCGCGCCGCAAGGAGACCTACTGGGCCGCCTACGACGGCGCGACCCGCGTCGACGGCCCGCACGTCGCCAAGCCCGCCGACGTCCCGACCGAGGGCTACCCGGTCGCGGCCGGTGAGCTCGCCGAGGCCGTCGGGCTGCCCGCGGTCGGCCCGAAGTACCCCACGCCCGCCGGGCTGGTGGCCGCGGCGACGCTCGACGCCGACCCGGAGCCGCTGGTCCCGATGTACCTGCGCAGGCCCGACGCCCAGGAGCCCGGCGAGCGGAAGTCGGTGCTCACCCGGTGAGCGAGGTGGAGGTGCTCAAGCTGCGGCGGTCGGACCTGCGCCGCTGCGCCGAGCTGGAGCAGGTGCTCTTCGCCGGGGACGACCCGTGGTCGCGGGCGGCGTTCTCCGCCGAGCTGGACCAGGGGCACCACTACGTCGGCGCCTACCTCGACGAGCGGCTGATCGGCTACGCGGGCTTGGCGGTCAACGGCCGCCCGCCGCACGTCGAGGCCGAGGTGCACACCATCGGCGTCGACCCCGAGCACCAGGGCGAGGGCGTCGGCAAGGCGCTGCTGCGCGCGCTGCTGCGGCGCGCCGACGAGCACCGCGCGACGACGTTCCTGGAGGTGCGCACCGACAACGAGGCCGCGATCGGGATGTACCGCGCCCACGGCTTCGAGATCGTCGGGCTGCGCCCGCGCTACTACCAGCCCTCGGGGGCCGACGCGCACACCATGCGACGCGAAGCTGCGGGTGCCCCGCAGGGAACGGAGGCGTCATGAGCGAGCGGATCGTTCTCGGGATCGAGAGCTCCTGCGACGAGACGGGAGTCGGCCTCGTCCGGCTCTCCGACGACGGCCGGGTGGAGCTGCTGGCCGACGCCGTGGCGTCCAGCGTGGACGAGCACGCGCGGTTCGGCGGCGTCGTCCCGGAGATTGCCAGCCGCGCGCACCTGACCGCGATGGGGCCGACGATGCGCCGCGCGCTGGAGGATTCGGGACTCGCTCTGTCCGATGTGGACGCGATCGCGGTCACCGCGGGACCCGGTCTGGCCGGGGCGCTGATGGTCGGCGTCGCCTCCGCGAAGGCCTACGCGACCGCGCTGAACGTGCCGCTGTTCGGGGTGAACCACCTCGGCGGGCACGTCGCGGTCGACACCCTGGAGCACGGTCCGCTGCCGGAGCGCTGCCTGGCGCTGCTGGTCTCCGGCGGGCACAGCCAGCTGCTGCTGGTGGAGGGCGTCGGCGAGAAGATCACCGAGGTCGGCACGACCATCGACGACGCGGCCGGCGAGGCCTACGACAAGGTGGCCCGCATCCTCGACCTGCCCTACCCGGGCGGCCCGCCGATCGACCAGCAGGCCAAGCTCGGCGACCCGAAGGCCATCGCGTTCCCGCGCGGGCTCACCGGGCCGCGCGACGCCCGGCACGACTTCTCCTTCTCCGGCCTGAAGACCGCCGTGGCGCGCTGGGTGGAGACCGAGCGGCGCGAGGGCCGGGAGATCCCGGTCCCGGACGTGTGCGCCTCCTTCCAGGAGGCGGTCGCCGACGTGCTCACCATGAAGGCGGTGCGCGCCGCGCAGGACCACGACGTCGACACGCTGGTGATCTCCGGTGGTGTGGCGGCGAACTCGCGGCTCTCGGGGCTGGCGCGCGAGCGCTGCGCCGCCGCCGGGATCGAGCTGCGGGTGCCGCGGCCCCGGCTGTGCACCGACAACGGCGCGATGATCGCCGCGCTGGGCGCGCACGTGCTGCACTCCGGAGCCAAGCCGTCGCCGCTGGACATGCCCGCGAACCCGGGCCTGCCGGTGGACACCATCGTCGTGCAGTAGGTCAGCGGGGCAGCCAGAAGGCCTTCACCGTCGCGAGCAGCTCGCGGCGGGTCGCCCGCGCGTTGACCCGGCGCAGCCCGTCGGCGGCCGCGTCGTGCCCGACGCCGCAGGCGTCGATGCCCAGCCGCCGCGCCAGCGCGATCGAGCGCCGCAGGTGGAAGCGGGTGGTCACCACGATCAGCGAGCGGTGGTGCTTCGCCGCGGTGCGGCACGAGGAGTAGGTGTCGACGCCGGTCTCGTCCAGCACGACGGCGTCCTCGGGGATCCCGCGCGACAGCAGGTACCGCCGCATCACCGCGGGTTCGCTGTGCCCCCGGGACTCCGGCGATCCGCTGACCACGACGGTGCGGACCTTCCCGGCCCGGAACAGCGCCACGGCCACGTCCAGCCTGCCCTGCAGGATGCGGCTGGGAACCCCGTCCCACCGGACCCCGGCGCCGAGCACCAGCGCGACCTCGCTCTCGGGAGCGCCGTCCACGCTGCGGACCCGGCCGGCGCTGCGCCCCCACGCCCAGATCAGCGGGAGGACCAGGCCCCCGAACGCGACTCCCACGACCACCCACAGAGCACGCACCGCCACAGTTTCCCATCCCCGCTCCGGGAGGGTCCGACGTGATCACGGCCGCGCCCCGGGTCTCCGGGAGCGCGGCCGTGTCATCGCGGCGGCCGGGTGTCCGGCGCGCCAGGGGGTCTCGGGGGCGTCCTTACTTCGGACGCCAGCTTCCGCGGGTCGGGGGGCCGGACGGACCAGGCGGGCGAGCGGGTCGGGGACGTCGCTCCCACGGCCGGTTCGCGGGCTTGGAGAGGGCTGGCATGCCGAGCAACCTAGGGCACCGGACGCCTCAGGTGTGAACCACCCGGCGACATTGGTGAGATTCCCCGCATGCCGATCTACCTGCGATGATCACGCTGCGCGCAGTGGAGGTGACGATGTCGCAGGTGAGCCCGGGCGGGGTGATCGACACCGGGTGCCACCACTGCGGGTGATGCCGTCGCCCCGGTGGGTGAACACGCCCTGACACGACACGCCGGGGCGTGTCGCGCGGGTTCAATGAACCCCGCCGGTCGGCGGTCTCCGGCGGTGCCGTTGAATGCGCGGAGTCGCGTTCCGCCGAGCGGGTGAGCGGGTGGTTGTTGAGCGTTGGCACTCTCCTGGGTAGAGTGCTAGTAGCACGGCGACACCGCGACCCGGCACCCGCGACGACGGGGAGCAACGGAGCCGTCATTCCCAGCCAACGCTTCGAAGGCCCCAGAAGGTGGAGGTCACACCGTGGCGAGCATCAAGCCGCTTGAGGACAAGATCGTCGTCCAGGCGAGCGAGGCCGAGACGACGACTGCGTCCGGCATCGTGATCCCGGACACCGCCAAGGAGAAGCCCCAGGAGGGCAAGGTCCTGGCTGTCGGCCCGGGTCGCATCGACGACAAGGGCAACCGCATCCCGGTGGATGTGAAGGAAGGCGACGTCGTCATCTACTCGAAGTACGGCGGCACCGAGGTCAAGTACAACGGCGAGGAGTACCTGATCCTCTCCGCCCGCGACGTGCTGGCCGTCGTCAACTGACGCCAGATCATCGTGCGCCCACCGAGCGTGGGCTCAGCCGCCCCGGCGGTCCCGACCGCGGGACCGCCGGGGCGGCTGCATGTCGGGGATCAGGCACACATCTGAAGGGCTGTAGCAACAATGGCTAAGCAGATCACCTTCGACGAGCCGGCGCGCCGCGCACTGGAAAGCGGCGTCAACCAGCTCGCCGACGCGGTGAAGGTCACGCTCGGGCCGCGCGGCCGGCACGTCGTGCTGGACAAGCAGTTCGGCGGACCGCAGATCACCAACGACGGCGTCACCATCGCTCGCGAGATCGAGCTCGACGACCCGTTCGAGAACCTGGGCGCCCAGCTCGCCAAGAACGTCGCGACCAAGACCAACGACGTCGCCGGTGACGGCACCACCACCGCCACCGTGCTCGCGCAGTCGCTGGTCAAGGAGGGCCTGCGCAACCTCGCCGCGGGCGCGAACCCGGCGGCCCTGAACAAGGGCGTCACGCTGGCGGCCGAGGCCGTCGTCGAGGCGCTCAAGGCCAAGGCCACCCCGGTCAAGGGCCGCGACAACATCGCCCAGATCGCCACCGTGTCCTCGCGCGACGAGACCATCGGCGACCTGATCGGCGAGGCGATGGAGAAGGTCGGCGAGGACGGCGTCGTCAGCATCGAGGAGTCCTCGACGCTGGCCACCGAGCTCGACCTGACCGAGGGCGTGCAGTTCGACAAGGGCTTCGTCTCGCCGCACTTCGTCACCGACGCCGAGCGCCAGGAAGCCGTCCTGGAGGACGCGCAGATCCTGCTGCACCGGGAGAAGATCTCCAACATCCAGGAGCTGCTGCCGCTGCTGGAGAAGGTCGTCGAGGCCGGCAAGCCGCTGCTGATCGTGGCGGAGGACGTCGAGGGCGAGGCGCTGTCCACCCTGGCCGTCAACGCCGTGCGCAAGACCCTCAAGGTCGCCGCGGTCAAGGCGCCGTACTTCGGCGACCGCCGCAAGGCCTTCATGGACGACCTGGCGATCGTCACCGGCGCCCAGGTCATCGCCCCCGAGCTCGGCCTGAAGCTGTCCGAGGTCGGCCCCGAGGTGCTGGGTTCGGCCCGCCGCGTCACCGTCACCAAGGACGAGACGACGCTGGTCGACGGCCGCGGTGCCGCCGAGGACGTCAAGGACCGCGCCGCCCAGCTCCGCAAGGAGATCGAGGCGACCGACTCCGACTGGGACCGCGAGAAGCTGCAGGAGCGGCTGGCCAAGCTGGCCGGCGGCGTCGCGGTGATCAAGGTCGGTGCGGCCACCGAGACCGAGCTCAAGGAGCGCAAGTCCCGCATCGAGGACGCCGTCGCGGCCGCCAAGGCCGCCGCGGAGGAGGGCAGCGTGCCCGGCGGCGGGTCCGCCCTGATCCACGCGGCCAAGTCCCTCGACGGCGACCTCGGCCTGACCGGTGACGAGGCGACCGGTGTCCAGCTGGTCCGCCGCGCGCTGGACGCGCCGCTGTTCTGGATCGCCGCCAACGCGGGCCAGGAGGGCGCCGTCGTGGTGTCCAAGGTCCGCGACCTCGACTGGGGATCCGGCTACAACGCCGCCACCGGCGAGTACGGCGACCTGGTGCAGTCCGGCATCGTCGACCCGCTGAAGGTGACCCGCTCCGCGGTCTCCAACGCGGCCTCCATCGCCCGCATGGTGCTCACCACCGAGAGCGCCGTCGTGGACAAGCCGGAGGAGACCGAGGAGGAGGCCGGCCACGGGCACGGCCACGGCCACGGCCACTGACCTGGTGAGAGCGGCCGAGCCGCTCGCCGAGAACGAAGAACGGGGCGGTACCCACCTGGGTACCGCCCCGTTCTCTTGCCTCCCGCCGGGCGCGAATGACGCCCCTCGTGCCATTCGATCCCGGCTTCACCTGATCCGCGGCGCTTTCCCCCACCGCCGATCGAGGACTCGGGTCAGCTGGCCGCTACCGCCAGCTGCTGGCGCTTGCGCGCCTTGATGATCACTTCGCGCTCCGATTCGGACAGCCCGCCCCAGATGCCGTACGGCTCCTGAACCGCCAGTGCGTGCGTGCGGCACTGGGCGAGAACCGGGCAGTGCTGGCATACCTCCTTCGCCTTCGCCTCACGCCTGGCTCGGGCCGGACCTCGCTCTCCGTCCGGGTGAAAGAAGTACGCGCTGTCCATCCCCCTGCACGAGCCCCGTATCTGCCAATCCCAGATATCGGCGTTCGGTCCTGGAAGACGTCGAGTGTCTGCCATTGCGACAACCACCTCCTACCGGTGGATCCCCTCCCTCGCTACGGCGGGACCGCCGCAGCCTCGCATGATCCGACCGTAGAACCGAGTCAAAACTTGTTCAACCCCTTTCGCGCCAAAAGCTGTTCATCGTTGGTGTGATCCTTGGAAATGGGGTGATCGAAGTCCGACCCGCTTGCTCTCGACGGACGAGAACCGGAATATGTCCGGCGTGACGACGCGGCCTGAACCAGTTGTGGGGGTGGACGCCCCCGAACCGCTCGGCGACGCTCCCTCGGGCGAGCCGGCGGTCGCGTCGGAGACGGCAGCGCAGGCACCGGAGGAGATCGCCCTGGACGACGAGCCGAGGCTCAGCGTCGCCGCGGTCGCTCGCAGGCTCGGCGTCGCACCGGCCACGCTGCGCACCTGGGACCGCCGCTACGGGCTCGGGCCCAGCGACCACACCAGCGGCAGGCACCGCCGCTACGGGCCGGACGACATCGCCCGCCTGGAACAGATGCAGCGCGCCCTGCTGCGCGGCGCCTCCCCGATGGAGGCCGCCCGCTACGCGCGCACGGTCGCCGCACCGCCGCCTCAGCGGCGCGTGGAGGATCCGTCGCGTGCCGAGTCGCCCGATGAGGGCCCGCTGCTGCTCTCCGGCGTCCTCGACGGCGAGGAGGGGTTCGCGCCCGCCGGTGCCAACACCGGCGGCCGGGGCCTCAAGCTCTCCGGGGCGAGCCCGCGCGCTCGCGGCCTCGGGCGGGCGGCGCTGGCGCTGGACTCCTGGTCGGTGCAGCGGCTGCTGATCGAGGCGATGGACGCCGACGGCGTGGTCCGCACCTGGCAGGAGATGCTGCAGCCGGTGCTGCGCGCGGTCAGCGAGCGCAGGCAGCGCTCCGGCACCGGTGTCGAGGTGCTGCAGCTGCTGCACGACTGCGCCTCGACGGCGCTGCGCTCGGTCATCGCGGGCGCCCCGAAACCGCAGAACCCGCGTCCCGCGGTGCTCGCGCCGGTTCCCGGCGAGGGGCAGGAGCTGGAGCTGGTGGCGCTGGCGGCGGTGCTGGCCGCGCAGGGCGTCGGGCACCGGTTGTTCGGCGCCGCGCTGCCGCGCGAGGGCCTGGCCGCGGCGGTGAAGCGCTCCGCGCCCGCTGCGGTCGTGCTGTGGGCGGACCAGCCCTACTACGCCGCGCCGCGCGTCCTGGACGACATCCCGATCACCCGGCAGCGGGCCCGCGCGTTCGTCGCGGGGGCGGGGTGGTCGCCCGAGGCGCTGCCGGGTCACGTGGAGCTGCTGGGGTCGCTGGAGGCCGCGGTGACGCGCGTGTCCGACGCGGTTCTGGGCTGAGTTGAGTATGATGTGACCTAAATCACAGAACCGTGCGCGGGGTCGTTTTCGATGTTCGTTCGGACGGGCGAAGTGATCGTCACATTCGCAGCGATCGGGTGAACACCGCAGGTATGGCGGGCGAGCCGCCCCATTCAAGGGGTAACGATCCGACCCTGCTCCGTTATGGTGAATGTCCCTCACGTGTGTCAGCCGCCAGGATTCTGGACGGATTAAGCACCGGATCGTGTCAAGGTTTCGCCCACTGCGTCCGATAGGGCTTGTGGAACGTCACTCGCCTGCAGGAAAGGAGTTCCCGTGACGACGGTCCTGATCTGCGATGACCGACGTAGCGTCCGGGAAGGGCTCACTCGTGTGATGTCGGCTGTCCCCGGAGTGAGCCGGATCGATTGCGTTGCGCACGGCGACGAGCTGCTGGCCCGCTTCTCGCGGCAGGCCGTGGACGTCGTGCTGGTGGGAACGCAGCGCGCCGTGCCCAACGGCGTCGAGGCCACCCGGCGGCTCGTGTCCGCGCACCCCCAAGCCAACGTGATCGTCTTCGGTGCCCCCGACGACGCGGCGAGCATCGCCGCGGCCATCGCCGGTGGTGCCCGCGGCTACCTCCGCTGGGACGCGTCCCGGCCGGAGCTCGTCGCCGCGCTCGCGCACACGCTCGCGAGCACCTCGGTGCCCGCACCCCGTCAACCGTCCGACCCCGGCGTGCAGCTCACGGAGCGCGAGCTCCAGGTGCTGCGCGGCATGAGCCAGGGCAAGAGCAACGGCCAGATCGGCCGCGAGCTCTACCTCTCCGAGGACACGGTCAAGACCCACGCTCGCCGGCTGTTCCGCAAGCTCGGCGTTCGCGACCGCGCTCAAGCGGTGGCGCACGGGTTCCGCCGCGGCCTCGTCGCCTGAACCGATGATCAGGCGGCACCGGCCGGTTTCGGGGGAGGCCGGTGCCCGTCCGATGAAAGCGACTTCGGGTGAGCTGACGCTTCGGTAGCGGCTGTGGCTCGCCTCGCGCACGATCCCGCCGCCGCGTTTCGCGGCGACGCAAGGGATTTCGTGACGTGAGCCACAGCCGCCTCCGGTCGGCAGATGATTCGGGTGCCGGCGGCGAGAACCTTCTCCGCTCCGGCCGTCGCCGCCGCCGGGCGCCCGCGGGAGACGATGTGAAGATCGTCTCCGATTTCTCCCACGCGCACCACCAAGATGTCGGTGGCCAGCTCAAACGCCACCGGCCCCGGCTTCTGGTAGATGTGGATGTGTGACGACGACGGCCCCCGATCCCCGGTCCCTGTTCTGCGGACGCCTCCTGCCCGGTACGGTGGCCACGGCGCGGCGTGCGGTGCACGCGAAACTCGCCGGGCAAATCCGAATCGCTTGAACGCGTAACACCAGGGCTGCTGTCTGCGATGACCAATGTGGGGGACGGGCTGGACGCTCTTGTAAGCGCCGCCGTCGACGGCGATCGTCAGTCGATTGAGCGCTTGCTGGCCGAAATCCGTCCTTTGGTGGTGCGGTACTGCCGCGCCAGGGTCGGACGAAACGAGAGGTCGTTCGCTTCGGCGGACGACGTGGCCCAGGAAGTGTGCCTGGCGGTACTGACCGCGCTGCCCACTTACAAGGACCAGGGTCGTCCCTTCTTGGCGTTCGTGTACGGCATCGCCGCGCACAAGGTGGCTGATGCGCACCGTGCGTCAGCTCGCAACCGTTCCGAACCGGTCGCGGACATGCCGGACACCCCGGAGTCCGAGGCCGGTCCAGAGCAGCGGGCGATGCAGGGTGAGCTCTCGGGCAGGATGGCGCAGTTGCTCCAAATCCTCCCGGCCAAGCAGCGGGAAATCCTGCTGCTCCGGGTGGTAGTCGGGCTGTCGGCGGAGGAAACCGCCGAAGCGGTCGGCTCGACACCGGGTGCTGTGCGCGTGGCACAACATCGCGCACTGGCCCGGTTGCGGAAGACGCTGTCCGCGGAGGAGGTGGTCTGAATGGCTGAGCGGAAAGGGCCCGACGGGGAGCTGGGAGGCATCCCGCACGAGGAGTCCGCCCCGGAGCAGGACCGTTCGACCCGTGCAGACGAGCGGGACTCGGCTCCCGCTGAGAGATCCGCAGACGAGGGAACGGAACTGAGCGACAACCACCGGGACTCCGGCTCGAACGAGCCCGAGACCTCCCGCGACGAGGCCGGTGCCGAGGTGCTGACCTTCCGTCCGCGCGGTGACGCGGACGAGGAGCTCACCGACCTCGACGACTTCAGCGACGAACCGATCGACCTGGCGGCGCTGCAGGAGGACGACCTCCTGCTGGACGCGCTGGGCGGGACCAACCCCGACGTTCCCGCGTCGGCCGACGGCTCTCCCAGCCTGGAAGAGCTGCTCGTCGCCTGGCGCCAGGACGTCGACTCCGCGCCGATCGGTGATCTGGTGGACACCGACACCGCCGCCGCGGCGATCGCCGAGGCCGGCCGGCCGCGCAGCTTCCTGCGCCGCAGGCACCTCGTCCCGGTGGCCACCGCGGCAGCGGTTCTGATGATCACCTTCACCGGTGTCGGCGTGGCCGCCCGCGACGCGCAGCCCGGCGACATGCTGTGGGGCGTGGCCCAGGTGCTCTACACCGACCACACCCGCGCGGTGCAGGCCGCGGCGTCGGCGCGCACCGACCTCGACACGGCCGAGAGCGCCGTGGACCGGGGCAACCGGCTGGCCGCCGAGGAGGCGCTGCGCTCCGCCAAGGAGCACATGGCCAAGGTCGACGCCGAGAACGGGCTCTCCGAGCTCAAGGCCGCGCACGAGTCGCTGACCAAGCGCATCGACCGCGGTTCCGGCAACTCCTCGCACACCTCGACGCCGACGACGACGCTGCCGCCCACGACGCAGCCGTCCCCGTCGCAGCCGCTGCCGCCCAACCCGGGCGTGCCGCCGACCGGCAGCAGCACGCCGCCGTCGAGCACCTCCGACCCGACCTCGCCGACCACGTCGCCGAGCGAGACCAGCAGCTCGGAGAGCTCGTCAGGCGGATGGTTCTGGCCGAACCAACCCCAAACCTCAACTCCCTGAGATCACGAAGAAGGGGCTTCTCTCATGAAAAGAGGAGCCCCTTCTTTTGCTTGGCGGTGCGGGTAGCGGAACCTCAGACGCCTTCTGGCTCCGGGATCCGAGGCTTATGTATGCCAATACACGACACGTCGGCTGTCCTCACCAGAAGACGTCTGAGAACCCGCGGCGGTGCCAGTTGCTCAGGTGGGGTAAGGAGAAACCGCCTGCGGCGGTTGCCTGACGAGGGTCAGAGCGTGGTTTCGCTCTCGGTCATTCCGTCTGCGTAGCCGCGGCAGTACTCCCACGTCACGTACTGGCCCGGGTCCGGGTCGAAGGCCGGTTCGTGGGGGCGCATGCGGCCGTCGTGCAGCAGCTGGGACAGGCTGGAGCGCAGCAACTCCCAGTCGTGGTAGTGGCACTCTCCGCAGTCCGCGCAGTCGACGACGATGCCGCGGACGCCCCGCGGCTCCAGCAGCGCCTGGTAGACGGCGAGATCGGTCAGGTCGGCGAGCAGCTCGGCGCGTTCCTCGTCGCCGAGCGGCGGGCCGTCCTCGGCGTCGTGGTCACCGAGTGCCATGCTCGGATCGTCCGGATCACCCGCGAAGGGGTCTGGTGGCATCGGATCGTGCGGCACGGCCCGCACGGTACCGGGCGCGTCGTGCGCGCGGGGCTGTCGGGGCGGTTTTCACACGCCTGCGACCACGGTCCGTGGTGTGGCGCACCCCTGGTGGGACGGGGGATCGGCGCCCTGACCTGTGGTCTCTATCATTTGGGGAATCCCGTATCCGGACTCCGCGTTGCTACTCAGCACAGCTGAACGCTTCGACGCGATCGCCGTGGTAATCCCAGCAAGCCGCACCTTGAAGGTTTGTGGGCCATATCGTGAAGGAAGGCACATCCCTCGCCATGACCAGCGAACTCTCCGCTCCCGGCCTCCCCGATAAGTTCGCGACGCTGGGTCTGACCTTCGATGACGTGCTGCTGCTGCCCGACGAGTCGGACGTCATCCCGAGCGCGGTGGACACCTCGACCCAGCTCTCGCGCAACGTCCGCCTGCGCGTCCCGCTGCTCTCGGCGGCGATGGACACGGTGACCGAGGCGCGGATGGCGATCGCGATGGCCCGCCAGGGCGGCGTCGGCATCCTGCAGCGCAACCTCTCCGTCGAGGAGCAGGCCGCGCAGGTCGAGGTCGTCAAGCGCTCCGAGGCGGGCATGGTGACCCAGCCGGTGACCTGTTCCCCGGAGGACACCCTCGCCGAGGTCGACGCGATGTGCGCCCGCTTCCGGATCTCGGGCCTGCCGGTGACCGACCCGGACGGCACGCTGGTCGGCATCATCACCAACCGCGACATGCGCTTCGAGGTCGACTACACCCGCAAGGTGCGCGAGGTGATGACCACGACGCCGCTGATCACCGCGCAGGTCGGCGTCACCGCCGACGCGGCGCTGGGCCTGCTGCGCCGCAACAAGATCGAGAAGCTGCCGATCGTCGACGGCGCGGGCAAGCTGCGCGGCCTGATCACCGTCAAGGACTTCGTCAAGACCGAGCAGTACCCGAGCGCCACCAAGGACCCCGACGGCCGGCTGCTGTGCGGCGCGGCCGTGGGTGTGGGCGCCGACTCGCACGAGCGCGCGATGGCGCTGGTGGACGCGGGCGTGGACGTGCTGATCGTCGACACCGCCCACGGCCACTCCCGCGCGGTGCTCGACACCGTGGCGACGCTGAAGAAGGAGCTGGGCAACTCCGTCGACGTCATCGGCGGCAACGTGGCCTCCCGCGCGGGCGCGCAGGCGCTGGTGGACGCGGGCGCGGACGCGGTCAAGGTCGGCGTCGGCCCGGGCTCGATCTGCACCACCCGTGTCGTCGCCGGTGTGGGCGTGCCGCAGATCAGCGCGATCTACGAGGCCAGCATGGCCTGCAAGCCCGCCGGTGTGCCGATCATCGGTGACGGCGGCATCCAGTACTCCGGTGACATCGGCAAGGCCATCGCCGCCGGTGCCAGCTCGGTGATGCTGGGCAGCCTGCTCGCCGGCACCGCCGAGTCGCCCGGCGACCTGGTGCTGGTCAACGGCAAGCAGTTCAAGGTCTACCGGGGCATGGGCTCGCTGGGTGCGATGCAGTCGCGCGGCCAGGCCAAGTCCTACTCCAAGGACCGCTACTTCCAGGACGACGTGCTCTCCGAGGACAAGCTGGTGCCGGAGGGCATCGAGGGCCGGGTCCCGTTCCGCGGCCCGCTGTCCCAGGTCGTCGACCAGCTCGTCGGCGGTCTGCGCTCGGGCATGGGCTACACCGGCTCCACGACGATCCCGGAGCTGCAGGAGGCCAAGCTGGTCCGGATCACCGCGGCCGGGCTCAAGGAGTCCCACCCGCACGACATCACGATGACCGTCGAAGCCCCGAACTACACGACCCGCTGAGGTCCGTCGGACCTCTTCCGAGAGCCCGGTGCCCGCGTGGCGCCGGGCTCTCGGTCGCTCTGGGTGATCTCGCGGGTTCGGGTGGTGATCGGGGGACCCCGCGCGGCGGAGACGGGGTCCTTGCGGCGAGAATGTTGCGCTGGACATCCGCCGCTAGGAGGGACACACGGTGCGGGATCAGGTTGAGATCGGGATGGGCCGGACCGCCATGCGCGGCTACGACTTGGACGACGTCGAGATCGTGCCCTCGCGGCGCACCCGCTCGTCCAAGGACGTGTCGCTGGCCTGGCAGATCGACGCCTACCGCTTCGACATCCCGGCGATCACGCACCCGACCGACGCGGTCGTCTCGCCCGCCACGGCGGTGCGGATGGGTGAGCTCGGCGGCCTGGGCGTGCTCAACGCCGAGGGGCTGTGGGCGCGGCACACCGACGTCGAGGACAAGATCGCCGACGTCATCCGCCTCGCCGAGGAGAGCAGCGACCCCGAGGCCCCGATCCGGCGGCTGCAGGAGCTGCACGCCGCGCCGCTGCGGCTGGACCTGCTGTCGGAGGCCCTCAAGCAGGTCAAGGACTCCGGTGTCACGGTCGCGGCCCGCGTCAGCCCGCAGCACGCCGAGGAGCTGACCCCCGACCTGCTGGCCGCGGGCGTGGAGATGCTGTTCGTGCAGGGCACGATCATCTCCGCCGAGCACGTGGCCCGCGACGGCGAGCCGCTGAACCTCAAGAGCTTCATCAACGAGCTGGACGTGCCCGTGGTCGCCGGTGGTGTCGGCGACTACCGGACCGCGATGCACCTGATGCGCACCGGCGCGGCCGGCGTGATCGTCGGCTTCGGCCAGTCCCGCGCCGCCACGACCACGCAGGTGCTGGGCATCGGCGTGCCGATGGCCACGGCCATCGCCGACGCCGCCGCGGCGCGCCGCGACTACCTGGACGAGACCGGCGGCCGCTACGTGCACGTCATCGCCGACGGCGCGCTGTCGTACTCGGGTGAGATCGCCAAGGCGATCGCCTGCGGCGCCGACGCGGTGATGCTCGGCGAGTCGCTCAGCGAGTCCACCGAGTCGCCCGCCCAGGGCTACTACTGGACGTCGGCGGCGGCGCACCCGAACCTGCCGCGCAGCGAGATCGTCGGCTTCACCGGCACCGACGCGGACCTGGAGAAGATGCTCTTCGGCCCGTCCAGCGACCCGTACGGCACGCTGAACCTGATGGGCGGTCTCCGCCGCGCCATGGCCAAGACCGGCTACCGCGACCTCAAGGAGTTCCAGAAGGTCGGCCTCATGCTCCGAGGCTGACCCAACCCCGGAATTCTCCCGGTGCCCCTCCTGGCCCGAGGCCGCCCCACTGGGGTGCTCGGTCCGGGAGGGGGACAGTTTTAGCCATAATTGTCCGGACATTTCGGACATTGATCATGGGTGATTATGGCTAAAACTGTCCGCTGCCGAGCGCTCCGCCACCGGAGGGCGCCGCGGGAAGCGCCTCGGGCCGAGTCCCGAGCGGGGTCTAGCTACTCGCGAGTAGTTTCGCTTACGCTGTCGCGCATGGCACAACGTGGTGATGGCGGTACCGATTTCGACGTGGTGGTCATCGGCTCGGGCTTCGGCGGCAGCGTTGCCGCGCTGCGCCTGACCGAGAAGGGCTACCGGGTCGCGGTGCTCGAAGCGGGACGGCGGTTCTCCGACGAGGAGCTGCCCAAGACCTCCTGGGACCTGCGCAAGTTCCTCTGGGCTCCCCAGCTGGGCTGCTTCGGCGTGCAGCGGATCCACCTGCTCCGCGACGTGCTCATCCTCGCCGGTGCCGGAGTCGGCGGCGGGTCGCTGAACTACGCCAACACCCTCTACCGGCCGCTCAAGCCCTTCTACCAGGACTCGCAGTGGGCGCACATCACCGACTGGGAGTCGGAGCTCGCGCCCTACTACGACCAGGCCACCAAGATGCTCGGCGTCATCGAGCAGCCCTCGGAGACCCCGCACGACGTGGTGATGAAGCAGGTCGCGGCCGACATGGGCGTCGCCGACACCTTCCACCGCACGCCCGTCGGCGTGTACTTCAACGAGCCCGGCCGCACCGACGCCGACCCGTTCTTCGGCGGCGCCGGACCGGCGCGCACCGGCTGCACCGAGTGCGGCGCCTGCATGACCGGCTGCCGCGTCGGGGCGAAGAACACGCTGGTCAAGAACTACCTCTACCTCGCCGAGAAGCAGGGCGCGGAGATCTTCCCGCTCACCACCGTCAACCGGCTCGGCAAGGGCCGCGACGGGCGCTGGCGGATCGCGACCTCGCGCACCGGCGCCAAGCTCAACCGCAAGCCGAAGATCTTCAGCGCCGACCAGGTCGTGGTCGCCGCGGGCACCTGGGGCACCCAGAACCTGCTGCACCGCTGCGTCGACAACGGCGACCTGCCGAAGCTGTCGAAGCGGCTGGGCACGCTGACCCGCACCAACTCCGAGGCGATCATCGGCTCGCAGATCGCGGAGGTCGACCCGGAGCGCGACTTCTCCACCGGCGTGGCCATCACCTCCTCGTTCCACCCGGACGAGGACACCCACATCGAGCCGGTCCGCTACACCAAGGGCGCCAACGCGATGGGCCTGCTGCAGATCCCGGCGACCCGCGGCGGGCGGGGCTCGCGCTGGAAGCAGCTGGGCAAGTTCCTGCGGGAGAACCCGAAGCTGTCGCTGCAGATGCTGTCGGTGCGCGGCTGGAGCCAGCGCACGGTGATCCTGCTGGTCATGCAGAGCCTCGACAACTCGCTGACCACCAGCGTCAAGCGGATCCTCGGCAAGCGGCTGCTGACCTCCAAGCAGGGGCACGGCGCGCCGAACCCCAGCTACATCGAGGCGGGGGAGCAGGCCAACGAGCTCGTCGCCGAGAAGATCGGCGGGATCTCCGGCGGCACCTGGGGCGAGATGTTCGACATCCCGATGACCGCGCACTTCCTCGGCGGCTGCGCGATCGGCGACAGCCCCGACACCGGCGTCATCGACCCGTACCACCGCGCGTGGTCCTACCCGGACCTGTCGATCGTGGACGGCTCGGCAGTCAGCGCCAACCTCGGCGTGAACCCGTCCCTGACGATCACCGCCCAGGCGGAGCGAGCCTTCTCCCTCTGGCCCAACAAGGGCGAGGCCGACACCCGCCCGGACCAGTCCGAGGGCTACCGCAAGGTCACCCCGGTCGAACCCAAGTCCCCGGCGGTTCCCCCGACGGCCCCCGCGGCCCTCCAACTCCCCCTCGTCTGACGCCGTCGCCACCCCGAGGTCAAAAACTGCAACATTCATCGGTCAAAAACCGCGGTTTTCGTCGGGTCGAATATCGCGGTTTTCGACCGGGCGAATACCGCGGGTTGTGACCTCGGGTGGGGAGCGGTAGTGCGGGCCGATGCGGTTGTGGCCTTGGTTACCTGCGACAATGTGCGGACCGCAGTGCGATGGCCAAGGAGGTCGGCGACCACGTGTCCGGTTCCGCAAGCAACAGCGCCACAGGGCCTGTTCTCGTTGTCGACTACGGCGCCCAGTACGCCCAGCTGATCGCTCGGCGGGTGCGCGAGGCGCAGGTGTACTCCGAGGTCGTCCCGCACGACACCCCGGTGTCGGAGATGGTCGCCCGCGACCCCGCGGCGATCGTGCTGTCCGGCGGTCCTTCCAGCGTGTACGCCGAGGGCGCGCCGCAGGTGGACCCGGAGCTGTTCAACGCGGGCGTTCCCGTGTTCGGCATCTGCTACGGCTTCCAGGCGATGACCTCCGCGCTCGGCGGCACCGTCGAGCACACCGGCACCCGCGAGTACGGCCGCACCGAGGTCGAGATCAGCGGTGACGGCGGACGGCTGCACAACGACCTGCCCGGCCACCACCCGGTGTGGATGAGCCACGGCGACTCGGTCAGCAAGGCCCCCGAGGGCTTCCAGGTCACCGCAGGCACCAAGGACACCCCGGTCGCCGCCTACGAGAACATCGAGCGCCGGCTGGCGGGCGTGCAGTACCACCCGGAGGTCGTGCACTCCCCGCACGGCCAGGAGGTGCTGCGCCGCTTCCTGCACGAGATCGCCGGCGTCCGCCCGCAGTGGACGACCTCGTCCATCGTGGACGACACCGTGGCCGCGATCCGCGAGCAGATCGGCGACCGCCGCGCCATCTGCGGCCTGTCCGGCGGCGTGGACTCCGCGGTGGCCGCAGCGCTCGTGCAGCGTGCCATCGGCGACCAGCTGACCTGCGTGTTCGTCGACCACGGCCTGCTGCGGGCCGGTGAGCGGGCGCAGGTCGAGCGCGACTTCGTCGCCGCCACCGGCGTCAAGCTGGTCACCATCGACGCGGTCGACCGGTTCCTGGGCGCGCTGTCCGGGGTCACCGACCCCGAGGAGAAGCGCAAGATCATCGGCCGCGAGTTCATCCGCGTCTTCGAGCAGGCCGCCCGCGACCTGCAGGCCGAGGCCGGTGCCGCGGGCGAGCAGATCGACTTCCTGGTGCAGGGCACCCTCTACCCGGACGTGGTGGAGTCCGGCGGCGGCTCCGGCGCGGCCAACATCAAGAGCCACCACAACGTCGGCGGACTGCCCGACGACCTCCAGTTCTCGCTGGTCGAGCCGCTGCGCGCGCTGTTCAAGGACGAGGTCCGCCGGGTCGGCCTGGAGCTGGGCCTGCCCGAGACGATCGTGCACCGGCAGCCGTTCCCCGGCCCGGGCCTGGGCATCCGCATCATCGGCGAGGTCACCGCAGACCGGCTGGAGACGCTGCGCGCCGCCGACGCCATCGCCCGCGAGGAGCTCACCGCCGCCGGCCTGGACCGCGACATCTGGCAGTGCCCGGTCGTGCTGCTGGCCGACGTCCGCTCCGTCGGCGTGCAGGGCGACGGCCGCACCTACGGCCACCCCGTCGTGCTGCGCCCGGTCTCCAGCGAGGACGCCATGACCGCCGACTGGACGCGCCTGCCCTACGACGTGCTGGAGCAGATCTCCACCCGCATCACCAACGAGGTCCCCGACGTCAACCGCGTGACGCTGGACGTCACGTCCAAGCCCCCGGGCACCATCGAGTGGGAGTGACGGTTTTACCCCTCTGTGGGCACCCTGCTTGGCGGTGCGGGTAGCGGAACCTCAGACGCCTTCTGGCTCCGGGATCCGAGACTGATGTATGCCAATACACGGCGCTACGGCTGTCCTCCCCAGAAGACGTCTGAGAACCCGCGGCGGTGCAAGCGTCTTAGGTGGGGTACTGAGAAAGCGGCTTCGCCGCTTGCCTGACGTGAAGAAGGGCCCCTCTGACCTGGTCAGAGGGGCCCTTTCAGGTTCGGCTCACTGCTCGACCTTGACCCAGTCGATCAGGTAGCGGGCCGTTCCGGCCTTGATCTTGTCGACGCTCTCCTGCGGCAGGCCCGGGTAGGGCTCCGTGACGCCGTTGACGTTCTGCGGGTACTGACCGCCGGTGGCGAAGTTCAGGATCATGTACTGCGGGTCGTCGAAGACCCAGGTCCAGCCGTTGGCGTCGAACTCGGCCTTGGTGACCTGGTAGGTCTGGGTGTCGTCGACGAAGAAGGTGAAGCCCTCCGGCGTCCAGTCCACCCGGTAGGTGTGCCAGTCCGCCGGGTCCTTGCCCTCGAAGTTCTGCTGGTGGGTGATCGGGGTGTCGCCGTTGTACTCGGGGCCGTGCATCGCCGAGCTCGTCCACGGCTCGCCGACGTGCTCCATCACGTCGACCTCGCCGCACTCCGGCCACGGCTTGCCCTCGTTGATGCTGGTGCCCAGCGACCACCACGCCGGCCACAGGCCCGAGCCGGTGGCGTTCTCCGGCAGCTTGATGCGCGCCGAGTAGCTGCCGTAGGTGAACTCGAACTTGTCCTCGGTCTTCACCCGGCCGGACACGAAGTCGTAGGTGCCGCCGTCGGGCGCCTGGAAGCCCTGCTGGTAGCGCGGGTGCAGCGCGAGCGCGCCGTTCTGGGCGCCGGTGTTGCCGTCGTCGTGGTCGATGTAGATCGTGTCGGGCGAGTCGACGTAGGCCTGCTGCTCGTTGTTGACGGTCCCGAAGTTCTCACCGGTCACCTCGACCTGCCACTTCGAGCGGTCGAGCTCGTTGCCGGAGAAGTCGTCGAAGAAGACCTCCGCGCGCGGCTTCACGTCCTTGGGTGCTTCAGCCGGGTTCGCTCCCGCCGCCGCGGACGGCAGCGAGACGAACAGGGCGAGCACGGCGCCGCCTGCGAGCAAGCGGTTCCTGGTCATAGCCAGCTCCTTGCGGGGATGTTGGGAGCAACGCTGTTCGGATCGATCAAGACCGCAGTATCAGCAGATCGGAGCCGCGCTCGGGGCCGGTTGTCGTGTTTTGGAAAGGGTGCAGACGGATCGATCGGTGACGAACGGGAAAAATTCCCGGAAAACCTCGACGCGATCGCGAAAACCCCGGTGGAACTGGCAAATTCACTCGGCCCGCCGACGCAGCGAGGCGATCAGCAGCACGCCGCCGACGACCACCGCGGCCCCGGCGAGGATCCACTGCAGGAAGCTCGACAGGTCGAGCGCGACGGTGGCCGTGATGATCAGCGCGACGGCGCCCGCGACCAGCAGGACCGGGTCCGGGCCCTCGTGGGGCGTGCTCTCGTCAGTCACGGATGACCTCCACGTTTCCGGTGCCCACGCTCGCGTTGAGCACGAGTTTTCCACCGCCGGGCCCGTCCGGGCCGACGTCGGTGACCGATCGGTCCAGGTGCTCGCCGTTGGCGAGCTCGTTCAGGCAGCTGATCTCGCCGATCTCGGCGCGGCAGTGCGCCGTGACGTCCACAGTGGAGGGAACCCGGATCAGGACCCGCCCGGCGCCGACCGTCGCGTCGGTCTGCACGACCTGGTCGGTGCTGATGCGCAGGTCGGACAGGTCCAGCTCGATGGTTCCCGCCGTGCGGTCGTAGCTCGGCAGCACCTGGGTGGTCTCGACCGGGGTGACCCGCAGGTCGCCCACGCTCAGATCGCCGTCGAGCCGGTAGTCGTCGGCGACCGAGGGAACCAGCGCGAACATCGCCAGCAGCGCCGCGATCAGGATCGGCCAGCGACCCGCGTGCAGGAACGCGCCGAGCACCATCGCCGCCCCGAGCACGCCCAGCGCCACGGCCGCGGCGGGCCCGCCCCCGGCTCCCGAGGCCGAGACCAGCACCGCCGCCAGGAGCGCGAGCAGCACCGCGACCGGGTTGTACCAGCGGTACCGCCGAGCCTTCGGCTCCGGTGGTTCGGGCTCGGCCGGTTCCGGCAGGTCCCACGCGAACGGCGCCGCGCCCAGCGGATCCCACGCGGGCGGGGTCCGCTGCTCGGCCGCGGTGCTCGGGTAGACCCAGGTGTTCTCGCCGGTCGGGGTGGCCTGCGGCGGCGGGTTCGACGTGCCCGTCACCTGGCGGTCGCCCTGGTTGCGGTGCAGCAGGTACAGCGCGACCGGGCCGGCCGCCAGCCCCAGCACCGACATCGAGCTGATCATCCACATCATGCTCGGGAGCAGCAGGAGCACCAGCACCACCACGATCCAGGTGTCGGTGGGTTCCCGGCTCGGCGTCGTCTGGCCGGGCAGCGGCGGCGCCTCCTTCGGGAACAGCAGCCAGCCCAGCATGTAGAGGACGACGCCGGCGCCGCCGTAGCAGGCCAGCACCACGAAGGCGACGCGCACGAGGATCGGGTCGACGCCGTAGCGGCGCGCGATCGCCGCCGACACACCCGCCGCTTTCGACCCGCTGCGCGGCCGGACCGGGCGGGTGGCCCAGAAGTCGCGCAGGGTGGCCTCGACACCGCCGGACTGCTGCGTGCTGTTCATGCCGACCACTATCCGACGCGACCCACGTCCCGGGAATCCGGGACCTCCCTGAGACCATCCCCGGTGTCCTCGCCTCCTCGTCCCGAGGTGGGGGAGGTTTTCATGAAAACTGCGATCTCCCAGAGCACGTCGGGAACGGACCTCCGAGAGGTCTTCGACCAGGTCACCCCGGTGGTGGTGTCCGTGGGGTGGGGACAGTTTTCATGAAAACCGTCATCACCCACGGCACCGGGAACGGGTGAGGTTCTCATGAGAACTGCGCCGACTCCGGGTAGGTCAGGGGACGTCCCTGATGCCCGGGGTCTCTCGACCGTGTGACCATCGAAAACGTGACGGCCCCCGATGAGCAGAACCCGCAGCGGCACCCGCCGCATCCGGCGCACGCGCCGCAACCGCCGCATCCGCCGCGCAAGGTGAATCCGATGCGGACCGATCCGCGGATGCGGCAGGGCGACGTCCCCACCGAGCGGATGCTGCCGGTGCTCCCGCAGCTGCACCGGACCCGCGACGGGCGGCTGCTGGCCGGGGTGTGCGCGGGCGTGGCCGAACACCTGGGCGTCCGGGTGCTGTGGGTGCGGATGACCTTCGCGGTGCTGTCCGCGCTGGGCGGCGCCGGGATCCTCGGGTACGCGCTGCTGTGGGCGTTCGTGCCGCAGGGCGGCGGATCGCGTCCGGCGACGAAGCGGGAGTGGCAGCAGGGCTTCGGGATCGTGCTGCTCGGCGTCGGCGCGCTCGCCGGCTTCGGCGCCGTGCTGTCGATGCCGACGTGGCTGACGGTCCCGCTCGTGGTGGCCCTGGTGGGTGCGGCGGTGGTGTGGCGGGAGGCGGACGACTCACAACGCCGCCGCTGGAGGCAGGGCGCCCGCTCCGGGGTCGCGGGCGCCCTGCTCGGCTCGGGTGCCCGCAGCGCCTGGATCCGCGTGATGGCCGGTGCCGCGCTCGTCGTCCTCGGCATGGTGCTGCTGGTGGGCAGCACCACCTCGCTGGACGCGCTGCCGACCGGACTGCTGGCCTCGGGCGCCACGCTGGTCGGCGTCGCCGTGCTCACCGTGCCCTGGTGGGTGCGGATGGTGCGCGACCTCAACGTCGAGCGCTCCAGCCGCATCCGCTCGCAGGAGCGCGCCGAGATCGCCGCGCACCTGCACGACTCGGTGCTGCAGACGCTGGCGCTGATCCAGAAGCAGGCCGGTTCCGAGCGCGAGGTCCGCAGGCTCGCCCGGGGGCAGGAGCGCGAGCTGCGCGGCTGGCTCTACGGCCCCGACGGCTACGGCGCGGCCGGGGACAGCGCGGTGCCCTCCGGGGCGGAGAAGGGCACCTTCGCCGCCGAGGTGGCGCGCATCTGCGGTGAGGTCGAGGACCACTTCGCGATCACCGTGCAGCAGGTCGTGGTCGGCGACTGCGAGGTCGACGACCGGCTCACCGCGTTGGTCAACGCGGCCCGCGAGGCGCTGGTCAACGCGGCCAAGCACGCCGGGGTCTGCGAGGTCAGCGTCTACGCGGAGGTCGAACCCGAGGTCGTGTCGGTGTTCGTGCGCGACCGGGGCGCCGGGTTCGACCCGGACCAGGTCCCCGAGGACCGGCACGGGCTCGCCGACTCCGTCCGCGGTCGCGTGCAGCGGCACGGCGGCAAGGTCAAGGTGCGTACCTCGCCCGGTCAGGGCACCGAGGTCGCGATGGAAATGCCCGGGTCGGCGCCGTGAGGCGTAGCCTGCCAGGGGAAACGACGTTTTCGGAGGATGTTGTGACCGGTGAAGCCACCGAGGGGCCGGGCGCGGTCCGGGTGTTCCTCGTCGACGATCACGCGCTGTTCCGCGCCGGTGTGCGCGCCGAGCTCGCCGCCGCCGACGGCGTCGAGGTCGTGGGCGAGGCGGGCTCGGTGGCCGAGGCCGTGGCCGGCATCGGCCACTTCCGGCCCGAGGTGGTGCTGCTCGACGTCCACATGCCCGACGGCGGCGGCGCCGAGGTGCTGCGGCAGGTCCGCGCCCGCTCCGGCGACGACAAGGGCGAGATCGTCTTCCTGGCCCTGTCGGTCTCCGACGCGGCCGAGGACGTGATCGCGGTGATCCGCGGCGGCGCCCGCGGCTACGTCACCAAGACGATCTCCGGGCGCGAGCTGGTGGACGCGATCACCCGGGTCAAGGCCGGTGACGCGGTGTTCTCGCCGCGACTGGCGGGATTCGTCCTCGACGCCTTCTCCGAGGGGCCCAACGCCGCCCCGGTCGGCGACCCCGAGCTGGACCTGCTGACCCGCCGCGAGCGCGAGGTCCTGCGGCTGCTCGCGCGGGGATACGCCTACAAGGAGATCGCCTCGGAGCTGTTCATCTCGGTCAAGACCGTGGAGACCCACGTGTCCAGCGTGCTGCGCAAGACCCAGCTGTCCAACCGCTACGAGCTCTCCCGCTGGGCCTCGGACCGCCGCCTCGTCTGACCGGGGGTCACTTCGCGGGGTGGTTGGTGGCGAGTTCGGCGTAGATCCCGGAACCCCGCCGGAAGAACGCGCGGAGCCGGCCGGTCGCCGACGGGCCGGACGTCCTGCGGTGGGTGAGGGCCACGCCGAGCAGCACGATCACCATCCCGAGCAGGACCCGGAGCGGGAGCTGCTCGCCGAGCAGCAACCAGCCGAGCAGGACCGAGAAGACGGGCATCACGTAGGTGACGGTGGACGCGGTGGTGGGGCCCTCGTCGCCGATCAGGCGGTAGTTCAGGGCGAAACCGATGCCGGTGCCGACCACGCCCAGCGCGAGGACCGCCAGCAGCGCCACCGGGTTCCAGTGCACCATCCGCAGGCCGTCGATCGGCAGCGCGAGCACCGAGAACCCGATCGCTGCGGTGAGCTGCATGCTCGCCAGGGCCAGCGGCGGCGTGCCGCGCCCGGTGATGAACCGTCCTGTGTAGACGAACCCGATGCCGTAGCTGGCCGACGCGGCGACGCACGCGAGCACGCCCCAGCCCAGCATCCCGCTTCCCTGCCACGGCGCGAAGATGACCAGCACGCCGAGGAATCCGAGCAGCAGGCCCGCGGCACGGCGGGGCGGCAGCGCCTCGCGGCCGGCGAGCAGGCCGAACAGCACCGTCCACAGCGGCGTGGTCGCGTTGAGCACTCCCGCCAGTCCCGATTCGACGCTCTGCTCGCCGATGCCCAGCAGCACCCACGGCAGCGCGTTGGCGAACACCGCGGCGACGGCGACGTGCCGCCACAGGGTGCGGTCGCCGGGGGTGCGCAGGCCGCGCACCGCGCAGATCGCCAGCAGCGTCAGCGCGCCCAGCACGATGCGGCCCAGCGCGATCTGCGTCGGGGACAGGGCCTCCAGGCCCAGCTTGATCAGCAGGAAGCTCGCGCCCCAGAACAGCGCGAGCGCGCCCAGCCGCAGGTAGCTGGTCGGGTTGTTCATGATCGCTCCCCAGTGCCGTTGATGTCCGTGAGACCAGCTTGAGGAAGCGGAGACGTAAGGACAAGCGAATTAATCTCAACGAACCTTTAAGCAATCCTGTACGGTTGGGGTCATGCTCGACGTTCGGCGGATGCAGGTCCTGCGCGCGGTGGTCACCAGCGGATCGGTGAGCGCCGCCGCGTCCAACCTCGGCTTCACCCCCTCGGCCATCAGCCAGCAGCTCGCCACGCTGGAGAAGGAGGCCGGGACGCCGCTGCTGGAGAAGGCCGGTCGCGGCCTGCGGCCGACCCCGGCGGGCACGCTGCTCGCCGAGCGCGCCGGTCGGATCGCCGACCTGCTCGGCGAGACCGAGGCGGAGCTCGCCGACATCCGGGCGGGACGCACGGGTCTGCTGCGGCTGCGGTTCTTCACCACCGCGGCCGTCGGCCTGATCCCGCAGGCCGTGGCGAAGTTCCGCGCCGAGCACCCGGAGGTGCAGCTGGACCTCCAGCTGCAGGAGGAGGGGCTGCTCGACGACGTCGCGGCCGGGGAGTCGGACCTCGCGGTCGTCGTGCTCGGCGCGTCGGTGCCGGAGCTGCGCGGGGTGCGGTTCGTGCACCTGGCCGACGACCCGTACCGCCTGGTGCTGCCCGCCTCGCACCCGCAGGCCGACCAGGCGAGCGTCGACATGGCCAAGCTGGCGCACGACTCGTGGGTCAACAGCGCGGTCACCGACGGCGGCATCTGCTCCCGGCTGCTCGAAGACGCCTACGCCAGCGCCGGTTTCACGCCGCGCGTCGTGGTCGAGACCGACAGCACCTACTCAGCGCAGAGCTTCGTCGCCGCCGGCATGGGGATCGCGCTGGTGCCAAGGCTGGGGCTGGAGGTCGTGCACCCGGGCGTGGAGATCTGCGAGATCACCAAGCCGGCGCCGACCCGCCGCCTCCACCTCGCCGTCCGCGAAGCCGTAGCCGACCTCCCCGCAACCCGCTCCCTCCAGGACTGCCTCCACGAGGTGGCCCAACGGTGAGGCGCCCCGATTTCGGGGCGCTCGGGGGTCTGGAGGGGGACAGTTTCAGGCTACGTTTCGCAAGGAACGCGACCAAGGTGACCCAAGCTTTAGTAAACGCGACCCACTACGGATACGTTTCGATAGGCAGTGGAAATTTCTTCTGAAATTGGCAGACCCCACAACGAAAGAAAACCACGAAACGACGCCAATTTCTGGAGAAATTGCCACTCCGCACGCAAGCAGCTCGACCCCGCGAAGCGCTCCCGAGGAACCCCGTGGGGGTGGTGACAGTTTTCATGAAAACTGTCCGGCCCCTCGGGGTCTCTTTGTGGAGGGGGTCCCGGCCCTCGAGGTGGTTGAACTGGGATTTCGGGGTCCCGTCGTGTGGGTGGAGTGACAGTTTTCATGAAAACTGTCCCGACCCCTCGGGGTCGTCTTGGGAGCGCTCCGCGGGGTGCTTTGGGTGCGCGCGGAGGGGCAATTTCGTCCGAAATTGGCTGCGTTTCGTGGTTTTCTTACGTCACGCGGTCCGCCAATTTCAAACGAAATTTCCCCTGCCTTTCGAAACGTATCCGTAGTGGGTCGCGTTTACCAAAGCTTGGGTCGCCTCGGTCGCGTTCGTTTCGAAACGTACCCGCGGTGGGTCGCCTCTACCAAAGCTTGGGTCGCCTTGGTCGCGTCCGTTTCGAAACGTACCCGCCGTGTCGGGGGCTCAGGTGTGGTTGTCGGTGTTGATCAGGGCGTCTCCGTCGGTGTTGGCGACCATGCCCAGGACGTGCATCTCGGTGCTCTTCTTGCCGTCCTTGGTGAACTGGAGCGTCACCACGACGTTGGCGCCGGACTGGATCGGCTCGCCGACGATCTTGACGTCGTCGATCTGCTTCCAGAAGTCTTCGTAGCGCTCCTTGCCCTGGGACTGGAGGCTCGGGCCGAGCAGCTTCCACGCGTCGTCGAGCTCCTTGGGCACCAGCGTGTAGTACTTCTTGACCGTGGCGACCAGCTTCTCCTTGGTCACCTGCTTCTTGGTGCTCGTCGCGCTCGACGTCGGGGCCTGGCTGCTGGTGGTCGGAGCCGCCGAGGACGTCGTCGGGGTCGCCGAGGTCGTCGGGGCCGGTGCAGCGACCGGCGCCGGCTTCGGGGCGGGCCGCGGCGGCGCGCCCTGGTTCGAGCCGGAACCGAACGCGTTCGCGGCCAGCACGCCCACCAGGACCGCCACCACGATCGCCACGATCCACAGCGCCACCTGCTTGCCACCGCGACGCGGCTCTGCGGGGGCGGCCGCGACCGGGGCCGCACCGCCCACGCGGGTCGGCGGGTTCGCCCCGCCGCCCATGCCGCCGCTCGGCATGCCGCCCTGGTAGGCCATCGTCGGCGCACCGGTCGGCGGAGGCGGTGCCGGGGCCTGCTGCTGACGCTGCCAGCCCGCACCGGCGCCCGGGGCCGCGTTGGGCACCGGACGGCCGTCGAGGACGGCCTGCAGCAGGTCGCGGGTGTGCGCCATCGTCGGCCGGTCCACCGGGTCCGGGCACAGCATCTGCATCAGCACCGGAGTCATCGGCCCCGCCTGGCGCGGCGGCTCGAACTGACCGCGCGCGACCCGGTGCAGCAGGCTGATCGCGTTCTCGTCGGTGCCGAACGGCGGACCGCCCTCGATCGCCGCGTACAGCGTCGAACCCAGCGAGAACACGTCCGAGGCCGGTGCCGGGTCGCGGCCCAGCGCGACCTCCGGCGCCAGGTAGGCGGGCGTGCCCGCGAGGATGCCGCTCTTGGTGACCGCGACGTCGCCGATGGCCCGCGAGATGCCGAAGTCGGTGATCTTGGCGAGGTCGTTCTCGCCGAGCAGGATGTTGCCCGGCTTGAGGTCGCGGTGGACGATGCCCGCCATGTGCGCGGCGGCCAGCGCACCGGCCACCTGCACGCCGATCCGGGCCACCCGCATCGGCGGCTGCACGCCCTGCTCGTCGATGACGGCGGCGAGGCTGGTCGAGGGCAGGTACTCCATGACCAGCACGGGCTGGCCCTCGTCCTCGGCCACGTCGAACACGACGATGGCGTTCTGGTGCTGGAGGCGGGCGGCGATGCGGCCTTCGCGCATCGACCTCTGCCGCGCTTCCTCAGTCTCCTCGGGGGTGTAACCGGGCTGCAGCAGCAGTTGCTTGACGGCGATCGTGCGGTGGAGGCGCTCGTCGACGGCCTTCCACACCACGCCCATGGCGCCGCTGCCGATCTTTTGCTGCAAGCGGTACCGGCCCGCGATCAAACGACCTTCGGCGCTCACCGGTGTCTCCTGGTACTGGCTCGCCCCACGGGGCTCGCCTGTCTGAGGACTGCCTGTTTTCTCGTTAGCAATGAGGACGGACCGGACTCCCCGCTGCCGGCTTCACCCGACGGTGTCACGCCCGCAGTCACGTTACTGGGCGGCCCCTCCGGGTCGGCACCCCGGGGCCGGAATGCGCCTGCGGCCGGGGTGCTCACCAGGTGATGAGCATCCCGGCCGCAGGGCGTCGAGAGGATCGCCGACTACCTCACTGGGTGGTGACGCTGCCGGACTGGCTCGTCCGGGTGCTCGTCGGCTCGCTGGAGGTCTCCTCGGCGCTCGACGTCGGCTGCTGGGTCGACGTGGGCTCCTCGCTGGAGGTCGTCGGCTCCTCGGCCGAGGACGTCGGCTCCTTCGTGGAGGTCCGCGTCGGCTTCTTGCTGGTCGTCGTCTCCTCCGAGGTGGTCTCCGGCGGCGGGGCCGGGATCTGGGGAGCTTCCGACTGCTGGTTGGCCGGCTGCGGCGGCGGTTCCTGCGGGCGCAGCGCGGAGGTCACCAGGACCGCGATCACCGCGACGGCGGCCAGCGCGATCGCCGAGATGATCACCGGCCGCTTGCTGCTGCGCCGCGGCTCCTCGTAGACCGCCGAGTCGGCCCGCGGGTCGGCGCCCATGTAGGACGTCGCGTCCTCGTACGGGCGCTCCGAGTACGGGTCGTCGTCGTAGTAGGCGACCGTGGTGCCCGCGGCGGCGCCCGCACCCGCGCCCATCACGCTCGTCGCCTCTTCCGGGGTCTCCGGGGCCAGCGCGGGCGGGATCGGAGCGGCCATCGTTGGGATGGAGTTCACCGAGCCGCCGTCGGCCACGGCCTGCAGCATCTCGCGGGACTGCGCCATGTCCGGCCGGTCCTGCACGCGGGCGGCCATCATCGCCATCAGCGGCTGGGCCATCGGGCCCGCCTGCTGCGGCGGCTCGATCTTGCCCGCGGCCACCGCGTGCAGCAGCGCCAGCGTGTTCTCGTTCAGGCCGAACGGCGGGTGGCCCTCGATGGCCGCGTACAGCGTCGCGCCCAGCGAGAACACGTCCGAGGCCGGAGTCGGCTCCTGGCCCATCGCCACGTCCGGCGACAGGTACGCCGGGGTGCCCGCGAGCATGCCGGTCTTGGTGACCTGCACGTCGCCCTGAGCTCGGGAGATGCCGAAGTCGGTGATCTTCACCTGGCCGTTGTCGCCGAGCAGGATGTTGCCCGGCTTGATGTCGCGGTGCACGACACCGGCCGCGTGCGCGGCGCCGAGCGCCGAGGCGACCTCCGCGCCGATCCGCGCCACCTCGCGCGGCGGCAGTGGCCCGTGCTCGGACATCATCGCGGCCAGGCTCGTCGACGGCAGGTACTCCATGACGAGGACGGGCTGTCCCTCGTCCTCGGCCACGTCGTACACCGAGATCGCGTTCGAGTGCTGGAGCCGGGCCGCGATCCGGCCCTCTCTCATTGCCCGTTGCCGCGCTTCCTCGGCTTCACCCGGATCCAGACCGGGCTGCAACAGCAACTGCTTGACCGCAACGGTGCGGTGCAGGCGCTCGTCAACACACTCCCACACCACGCCCATCGCGCCACTGCCGATGCGTCGCTGCACCCGGTAGCGTCCGGCGACCAGGCGACCTTCGTCGCTCACCGACGTCTCCCCGTACTGCTATCGATGCCCAGCGTTGCCACCGCCCGGAGACCCGGGCGCCGTCCCACCGGACACCGGCGGATTAGGGCGGACCGCCATCGGCCCCCCATGAGTACACGTTTCCAGCACGACTCGGGTTGCCACCGAACCGCGATACGGCAGCCTAGCCGACGCCGTGTGGGCGTAGGTCCGAAGTCGAAAAGATCGGTACGACCTGTTTCGACTCGGCGCCGTCCGATCCGGACGCCCGGGTGATCCGGGCAGTTCGCCCAGCTGTTTGCGCTGGTGATCCGGATCTGGGCCGTCCGGCATCGCCGGGTTCGTGACCCGCGGCGCCGACCGGCTCACGCCACGGTACCGGCGGAGGGGTTGCTGGTGGGCGGGGGTGCCGGTGGTGACGGGTCGTTGCCGCATTGTTGTGCACCTCAGCGGCGGGCCTCCGGGACCT
This sequence comes from Saccharopolyspora flava, assembly GCF_900116135.1. GTDB lineage: Bacteria > Actinomycetota > Actinomycetes > Mycobacteriales > Pseudonocardiaceae > Saccharopolyspora > Saccharopolyspora flava. Next base: position 1,131,761 of record NZ_FOZX01000001.1, on the reverse strand, counting down.
CGCTCAGCCCGGCGGCAGCTGCTTGGCGCTGCGCAGTTCGGCCCCGACGATGCGCGGCAGCGGCCCCGGCGAGACCTCCAGGTGCTGTTCGAGCAGCACCCGGCGGCCGTCCGGGTACACGGCCTCGACCTGCGCGGAGACCGCTCCGTCGGACTCCAGCCGCAGGTCCACGAGGCGCACCGCGCTGACCGCCTCCCACGCCCGGTGGATCTCCTCGGACTGCCCGAGCTCGGGTGCGATGAGCTCGCCGAGCCGGTCCGGGGCGTCCTGGGCGCGGCGGTAGAAGTCCTCGACGAGGCCGAGGGTGGTCTCGGCGCTGCCCGCGGCGGGGTTGGCCAGGTGGGCGTCGTCCGGTTCGGTCGCGACGACGGTGCCGCCGCCCTCGACGGCGGTGGTGAACCCGGCGTTGTCGTGGAACGGCCAGGCGGCCTGCAGCACCAGGTCCGGGCGCAGCGCGAGGGCGCCGCTGATCGCGGCGGCGGAGTCGGTGGGGCGGGGCAGCTGCGCGGGCTTGGCCATGACCAGCGCGCCCGCCCCGGCGGCGGAGAGCAGCAGGAGCAGCCCGAGCGCGGCCAGCGCGAGCCGCCCGCCCGGCGGCGAGGCGGCGGTGAGGTCGGGTCGCTCGTCGAGCTCACCGGCGAGCAGGACCTGCTCGGGGGTGTGCGGCCCGCGGCGGATCAGCTCGGCGACCGTCACGGTGTGGTCGAGCTCGGGGGTGCCGAACGCCGGTCGATCGCTGGGATGGTCCACGGCCTGAAGACGTACCCGTCTGCTGCGGTCAGGGGAAGACTTCTGGCAGAGATCACCGAATGGGGTGGTCCTGGAGATCACGAACGGAGCAGTGGATCACGTTCCGTGATCACGAGAGCCGGTCGTCGGACGAGATCAGCGGCTGCTCGGCCATCTCGTAGCGCAGGATCCGCCGCTCGGTGCGCACCGAGCCGTCGGGCAGGGTCAGCCGCAGCGTGTGCGTGGTGCTCGTCGGCGTCACGTAGACCTGCGTGACCTCGACCTTCGACGCGAACGAGTAGCGGGCGGCGAAGGCCTGGTAGCCCTCCTCGCGCAGCTTCCCGGTCGTCAGGGCGTAGGCGCCGGGCAGGTCGCCCGCGGCGATCGCGTCGAAGTACTGCTCGCTGCTGCGCTGCATGCCCTCGGTGTCGGTGAGCTTGAGCAGCTGCGGCGCCTCGGTCGTGGGCGGCCTGCTGGTGGTCGGCGGCGCGCTCGTGCCGGGAGCACCGCCGCCCGGGGACTCCGGCAGGTCACCGGTCCCGTCCTCGCCGGGCTCCGGGGCCGTGGTCCCGGTCGGCTGCGGTCCCGAGATCAGCCGGTTCGGGCTGCTCGACGGGGGTGGCGCGGCGCTGGCCGTCGAGGGCCGGGTGGGATCGCCGGTGAGGAAGTACGGATCGCGCGGCAGGGGCGGGTAGGCGCCGCCGCGCGGCATGCTCGGCAGGTCCAGGCCCTCGATGCGGGTGGTGTGGCTGGACACCAGCGTCGTGGCGAACACCAGGCCGCCCAGCGCGGCAGCCGACGAGGCGATGGCGAACCAGGCCGCGCGGCGCCACGTGCGCGGCGGGGTCACCGAGGCGGGCACCATGCCGAGGTCGAACTTGTGCAGCCCGCCCACGGGTGCGGTGTCGGTCAGCGGGTCGATCACCAGCCGGGGCGAGGAGTCCTCGGACCCGACCCGCTGCGCGGGCACCGGGGCCCAGGCGGCGCCGGTGTCGGTCTTGCGATGCCGGCCGGGCGCCGGTTCCGGGAATGCCGGTTCCGGGGCCGGTTCCAGGGGTGGCGGCGGCCAATCGAGTCGGCCGCTCCAGCCGGTGGTTCTGCCGCTGTGCATCGGAGTCTCGACTTCCTGCAAGTCGTGAGGGGTTCACGGCGAGCTTCGCGTGAGGAAGATCGGCCCTCCGAATGGAGCTCTTGATGCATCGAACGGGTGATATCAGCGCAGAACCACCCGGACGAACGTCACCGAAAGGCGGTTCCGAGGTGCGCGCGTCGAAGCCGGCACCTCGGAACCGGCACCTCAGGAGCTCAGAACTGCCCCTTGCGGAAGCGGCTCTGCGTGGTCCCCAGCGCCTTGAGCGACCCCGCGCCGCCGCCGAGGGCCAGCAGCGTCGCGAAGACGTCCGCTCCCACGCCGCCGCTGCTGATCACCAGCGCCAGCAGCGTGACGCCGAGGCCGACGCCCGCGACCGGGTAGCGCTTCTTGGCGAACTCGACGGCCGGCTGACCGCCGGGCCGCTTCTTCGCCGCCGAGGTCAGCATCGCCAGATAACCCGCGTGTCCCGCCGCCGCGATCACCGCAGCGATCGTCACCAGGAGCGCGACCAGACCGATAACCATGCCCATGACCACAGTCTGCTCCTTGACGCGGCATGTCCGATATGGGGGATCGCCCTGATTCCGGGATCGGTTCGAAAAGGTTGTGAATCAAGTCTGGTTTGAGATCGTCGTCACGCTTAGGTTCTGTCGCTATGAGCGAGCGAACCGGTCTCGATCTGAACGGCAAGCGGGTCCTGGTCACCGGGGCCGCCAGCGGCATCGGAGCCGCTGTGAGCAGGGGATTCGCCGCGGCGGGAGCCGAGGTGATCGCGGTCGACCGCAACGCCGAGGCGGTCGCGGCGCTCGCCGACGAGCTGGGGGCGCGGGCCCGCGTCGTCGACCTCGCCGATCCGGACAACGCCGACGGCCTGGGCGAGGGCGCCGACGTCGTGGTCAACAACGCCGGTCTGCAGCACGTCGCGCCGGTGCAGGAGTTCCCGACCGAGGTCTTCGGCACGATCCTGCGCGTCATGGTCGAGTCGCCGTTCCGCATCGTCCGCTCGGCCCTGCCGGGCATGTACCGGAACGGCTGGGGGCGGGTCATCAACATCTCGTCGGTCCACGGCCTGCGGGCCTCGGCGTTCAAGAGCGCCTACGTCACCGCCAAGCACGGCATCGAGGGGCTGTCCAAGACGATCGCGCTGGAGGGCGCCGCCTACGGCGTCACCTCCAACTGCCTCAACCCGGGCTTCGTGCGCACCCCGCTGGTGGAGCGGCAGGTGGCCGAGCAGGCCCGGCTGCACCGGGTGCCCGAGGAGCAGGTCGTCGAGGACGTGCTGCTGGCCCGCACCCCGGTGAAGCGGCTGGTCGAACCGGACGAGGTCGCCGACCTCGCGGTCTGGCTGTGCGGGCCCGGGACCGCGTCGATCACCGGAGCGTCGCTGTCCGTGGACGGGGGCTGGACGGCGAACTGACCCAGGTTTTCCCAGGTGACCACGGCCCGTCAAGGAGGACGCCAGCCATGACAACCGAGCCCGCTCCCGCCAGATCCTCGACCGCCAGGGTGGTGCTGGCGAGCCTCGTCGGCACCACCGTCGAGTGGTACGACTTCTTCCTCTACGGTTCCGCCGCCGCGCTGGTGTTCAACAAGCTGTTCTTCCCGGCCGGCGACCCGCTGATGGGCACCCTGCTTGCGTTCATCACCTACGCCGTCGGCTTCGTCGCCCGGCCGCTGGGCGGGCTGGTGTTCGGCCACTTCGGCGACCGCATCGGGCGCAAGAAGCTGCTGGTCCTGAGCCTGGTGATGATGGGCGGCGCGACGTTCGCGATCGGCCTGCTGCCCACCTACCAGTCGGTGGGCGTGCTGGCTCCGCTGCTGCTCACCGCGTTGCGGCTGATCCAGGGCTTCGCCATCGGCGGCGAGTGGGGCGGGGCGGTGCTCATCGTCTCCGAGCACGGGTCCGGCGATCGCCGCGGTTACTGGGCGTCCTGGCCGCAGGCCGGGGTGCCGCTGGGCAACGTCTTCGGCACCGCGGTGCTGGCCGTGCTGGCCGCGGTGCAGTCCGACGAGGCCTTCCTGGCCTGGGGCTGGCGCGTGGCGTTCCTGCTCTCCGGCGTGCTGGTGCTGATCGGGCTGTGGGTGCGGCTGGCGGTCGCCGAGTCGCCGGTGTTCCTGGAGGCCCAGCGCCAGGCGCGGGAGGCCGGGGCCGAGCAGAAGCCGCCGATCCTGGAGGTGCTGCGGCGCTACCGGAGCGAGGTGCTGACCGCGATGGGCGCCCGGTTCGCCGAGAACGTCGTCTACTACGTGCTGACCTCGTTCGTGCTCACCTACGTGTCCACGTTCCTGGACCTGCCGCGCGGCGTCGCCCTCAACGCGGCGCTGATCGCCTCGGTGCTGCACTTCATCAGCATCCCGGTCTGGGGCGCGCTGTCGGACCGGTTCGGGCGGCGGCCGATCTACCTGCTGGGCACCGTCGGCACGGGCGTGTGGGCGTTCTTCTTCTTCACGATGCTCGACACCAAGTCGTTCTGGGTGATCACCTTCGCGACCACCGTGGGCCTGGTGTTCCACGGCGCGATGTACGGGCCGCAGGCGGCGTTCTTCGCGGAGCTGTTCGGCACCCGGGTCCGCTACTCGGGGGCGTCGATCGGCTACCAGCTGGCGTCGATCGTGGCCGGGTCGCTGGCGCCGATCATCGCGACCGCGCTGCTGGCCTCGTTCGGCTCGTCCGTGCCGATCTCGATCTACGTGGCGCTGTGCTCAGTGGTGACGCTGGTCGCGGTGCTGCGCGCCCCGGAGACGCGGGAGCGCGACCTCGCCGCCGACCACGCGGTGTGACGCCGAAGGGCGCCTCCGACCAGGTCGGAGGCGCCCTCAGGGGTGTCAGGAATGGCCCAGCCGGCCCCTGCCGAGGCGGAGCAGGATCATGGCGATCTCGCGTCCCTCCGGCCCGAGCTCGCGGTAGCGGGCGAGCACGTCCATCTCGCGGTTGTAGACGATGCGCGGGCCGCCCGCGGCCATGCGGGCCTGCCCGACCTGCTGCGAGACCTCTGCGCGGCGCTTGATCAGGCGCAGGATCTCGGCGTCGAGGTAGTCGATCTCCTCGCGGAAGTTGGTGATGGCCTCCGCGGCGGCCTTCTCAGCCGAGGGCTTCTCGGACTGCGGTTGGTCACCGTCCACAGTGGCGTTCATCGGACGTCATCCTCCGGCTCCGGCCCCGTTCCCGTCCCGGAACGCGAAACGCCCCGAGTCCGAGGACTCCGGGGCGTCGTAGTGGTTTTCGTGCTCACGCAGCTACGGGCGCCGGAGTCCCGGGCCCGTAGAAAAACTCGTACTGCTGCGTCCGCACGCTTCCAGTCTGCCACAACCCGGACGACCGATCCACCACCTGGCCGAGGCGTCCCAGCCTTTGGACGGCCTTAACGGCGGAGCCGTTATCTCTTCACCCCACCTGGGCAACTCGCACCGCCGCGGGTTCTGACACGTCGTCTGGTGAGGACAGCCGTGACGCCGTGTATTGGCATACATCAGGAGCGGCTCCCGGAGCCAGGCGGCGTGTCAGGTTCCGCTACCTGCACCGCCACGCAAGGCGAGCTCACTGAAAAATCCGCGTCGGGGGTGTTCGGTAACGTGGTCAGGCGATGAGCACCCCTCTCGATCTCGAATTCCAGGGCGACGAGCCCGCGCAGCCCGCCCGCCGCTCCGGGCCGGACCCGGACGCGCTGCTGGCCGGGCTCAACCCGCAGCAGCGCGAGGCCGTGACGCACACCGGCTCGCCGCTGCTGGTCGTGGCCGGTGCCGGGTCGGGCAAGACGCGGGTGCTCACCAACCGCATCGCCTACCTGCTGGCCAGCGGTGCCCACCCCGGTCAGATCATGGCGATCACCTTCACCAACAAGGCCGCGGCCGAGATGAAGGAGCGGGTCGCCGACCTGGTCGGGCGCCGGGCCAACGTCATGTGGGTCTCGACGTTCCACTCGATGTGCGTGCGGGTGCTGCGCCGCGAGGCCAAGACGCTGGGCATGTCGTCGAACTTCTCGATCTACGACTCCGACGACTCCAAGCGGCTGATCACCATGATCGCCCGCGAGCAGGACCTTGACTCGAAGCGCTACCCGGCGAAGACGCTGTCGATCCACATCTCGAACCTGAAGAACGAGCTGCTCACGCCCGAGGACGCCGCGCAGCAGGCGGGCAACGACGTGGAGCGCAAGGTCGCCCAGGTCTACGCCGCCTACCAGCGCAGGCTCGCCGAGTCCAACGCGATGGACTTCGACGACCTGATCATGCGCACGGTCGAGCTGCTGCAGCAGCACCCGGCGGTCGCCGAGTACTACCGCCGCCGCTTCCGCCACGTGCTCGTCGACGAGTACCAGGACACCAACCACGCGCAGTACGTGCTGGTCAGGGAGCTGGTCGGGACCGAGCCGACGGAGAGCGGCGTCGAACCGGCGGAGCTGTGCGTGGTCGGTGACGCCGACCAGTCGATCTACGCGTTCCGCGGCGCCACGATCCGCAACATCGAGGAGTTCGAGCGGGACTACCCGCAGGCCCGCAGCATCCTGCTGGAGCAGAACTACCGGTCCACGCAGACGATCCTGTCGGCCGCGAACGCGGTGATCAAGCGCAACCCGAACCGCCGCGACAAGCGGCTGTGGAGCGACGCCGGCGACGGCGAGCCGATCGTGGGCTACGTCGCCGACAACGAGCACGACGAGGCCGCCTTCGTCGCCGGCGAGATCGACCGGCTGGTCGACCAGGGCGAGGCCACGTTCAACGACATCGCGGTCTTCTACCGCACCAACAACCAGTCGCGCGTGTTCGAGGAGGTGTTCATCCGCCTCGGCCTGCCGTACCGGGTCGTCGGCGGGGTGCGCTTCTACGAGCGGCGCGAGGTCCGCGACGCCCTCGCCTACCTGCGGGTTCTCGACAACCCGGACGACACGGTGAGCGTGCGGCGGATCCTCAACGTGCCCAAGCGCGGCATCGGCGACCGGGCGGAGGCCGTGGTCGCGGCGCACGCCGAGCAGGAGCGGATCTCGTTCACCACCGCGCTGCGCAAGGCCGCGGCCGGGGACGTGCCGCTGCTCAACACGCGCGCCCGCAACGCGATCTCGGGCTTCGTGGAGCTGCTCGACGAGCTGAACCGGGTCGCCGCCGAGAACGACGTCGCCGAAACCCTCGACACGGTCCTGGAGCGCACCGGGTACCGCGGCGAGCTGGAGGCCAGCGACGACCCGCAGGACGCGACCCGGCTGGAGAACCTGACCGAGCTGATCACCGTCGCCCGCGAGTTCACCGAGGCCCGGGCGGGGGAGCCGCTGCCGGTCGACGCGGAGGCGTCCCCGTCGGCGGAGGCCGTGGTCTCCGGCGTCGGTCCTGAGGAGGACGACGAGAACCCGATCGCCGACGACTCGCTGGCGGCGTTCCTGGAGCGCGTCTCGCTGGTCGCCGACGCCGACTCGCTGCCCGAGACCGGCGACGGGCTGGTCACGCTGATGACCCTGCACACCGCCAAGGGCCTGGAGTTCCCGGTGGTGTTCTCCGGCGGCTGGGAGGACGGCGTCTTCCCGCACACCCGCGCCCTGGGCGACCCGGCCGAGCTCGCCGAGGAGCGGCGGCTGGCTTACGTCGGCATCACCCGGGCCCGCCAGCGGCTGTACCTGTCGCGCGCCATGATGCGTTCGGCGTGGGGGCAGCCGATGACGAACCCGGCGTCGCGGTTCCTCACCGAGATCCCCGAGGAGCTGATGGAGTGGCGCCGGGTCGAGCCCGAGCGCGCGGCCCCGCAGGTGCGCAGCACCTGGGGCAGCCGGGGCGGCGGTTTCGACCGCACCGGCGGCGACTCGGCTCAGGCCGGGCTGGCCGAGCGCGGTATGCGCAGCACCGGGATGAAGGGCTGGAAGGACACGGTCGCCCTCAAGCTCGAAGCCGGCGACAAGGTCACCCACGACAAGTACGGCCTGGGCACGGTCGTCGCCACCGATGGTGAAGGCCCCCGAGCCACGGCCACCATCGACTTCGGCACGGCGGGCACGGTCAAGCTCATGCTCATCGGCAGCGTCCCCCTCACCAAGCTCTGAGGAACGTCTCCCGGATCCGGTCCCGGAGCCAGCGGTGCGCCGGGTCGGCCTCGTTGCGCGGGTGCCAGGCCATGCCGATGGTGATCGGCGGCAGCCGCAGCGGGACCGGGAAGGTGCGCAGACCGAAGCCGCGAGCGGCGGCTTCGGTCGTGAGGCAGACCAGGTCGCTGTCGCGGGCCAGCGCCAGCGCCGACGCGTGACGCGGCAGCACCACCGAAACCCGGCGCCGCAGGCCGATTTCGGCGAGCGCGTCGTCGACCGGGCCCCACGACCGGCCCCGGCGCGAGGCGCTGATGTGGTCCGCCGCGGCGAACCGCTCCGGTGTCACCGGCGCGTCGGTGAGCGGGTGCGCGGGCCGGACCGCGCCGACCAGTTCCGTCGAGGCCAGTTCCGCCGTGCGGGTTTCCGGGTCGAGGTGGTCGAGCACGCCGACCTCGACGTCCACCAGCCCGTCGCGGAGCGAGTTGGTCCCCTCCGTGCTCTCGGGAGCGAATCGCAGCGTCACCCCCGGTGCTTCGCTGTTGAGGGATTCCAGCAGCGGGGCGGCGGTGGAGACCAGCAGGAGATCGCTGGTCTGGACGGTGAAGGTCCGCACGAGCGAGGCCGGGTCCGCGGGGCTCCCGCGCGTCAGCAGCGCGGTCGAGGCGGCGACCACCGCGCGGACCTCGTCGCGCAGTTCCAGCGCACGTGGGGTCGGCACCATCCCCTGGCCGGCCCGGACCAGCACGGGATCGCCGAGGATCCGCCGGATCCGGCTCAGCGTGCGGCTCATCGCCGCGGGTGAGGTGCGCATCCGCTCGGCGGCACGGGTGACGCTCTGCTCGCTGAGCAACGCGTCCAGCGCGGCCAACAGGTTGAGGTCCACGTTCGACAACGGTGCTCCCGACCTCGGACATTGCGTTCGCGGCAATGATCCCATGCCGACGTGGCCATCGACGCAATTCCTCTCACGGGCAACGCTGGAGGCGAGCCCGCGATCGCGGGAATGCGCGAATCCACCGAGGAGACGACATGGCGAACGCCGACCTGCTGGCCGTGGTGAGCCAGAGCGGTCCGACCGTCACCTTCTTCAACGCCGAGACCCACGAGGTGCACGGTGTTCTGGAGGTGCCCGCCGAACCCCACGAGCTGTGCTTCGACCCCGATCAGCGCCTGCTGTACTGCACGATCGCCTACCGGGGCGGGTACTACCACGCCAACGAGGGGCGGGCGACGGAACTGGTGGTGATCGACCCCGATGAGCGGCGGATCGTGCAGGTCGTGGACCTGTCGCCGGAGCACGCGCCGCACGGCCTGGCGCTCGATCGCGAGCGCGGCCTGCTGTACGTGAGCGTCGAGGAAGGACCGGCCGGGTCGGGCGGGTTGGTGGTGCTCGACACCGCGACCAGGGAGGTCACCGGCCGGATCGACACCGAGGCGCCGGGGCCGCACTGGTTCGCGATCACCCCCGACGGCCGGCGCGGCTACGCGGCCAACAAGGAGGCCGGGTTCGTCTCGTCGGTCGACCTGACGACCGGTGCGCCGCACCGCATCCCGGTCCCGGGCAGCGAGGGGATCGCGGTGTCGCCGGACGGCGCGGAGATCTTCGTCGCCGCTCCGTACGGCGGTGGGGAAGACCGGGGGACTCCCGGGATCCGCGTCATCGACACCGCGAGCGACGAGGTGGTGCGCACGATTCCGGCCGACCACCAGGTGTTCCCGGTGCACGTGACGAGTCGGGGTCTGCTGCTGACCGGCGAGGTGCGCACGTCCTCCGACCCGGTCGCGTTCGGGGACCAGGGCGCGGGACTGCTGTCGGTCCACCGCGACGGTCAGCGGATCGGGCAGATCGACGTCGGGCGGCTGCCGCTGACGATCGCCTCCTCACCGGACGGGCACCGGGCCTGGGTGTCGGCGGTGTCGTCCTCCACGGTCTCCGTCGTGGACCTCGACGACCTCTCGGTGGTGGCCACCCTGCCCATCCCGCGCCGCGGAGAACCCGGAGCCCACGGCCTCGCCTTCATCCCGGCGTCCTAGACCCGGATGCTGGGTCCCGGAGGGGTGCGCACGTCACCAGGCGACAGTTTTAGCCATAACTGCGCATGATCAATGCCCGAAATGTCTGGGTAATTATGGCTAAAACTGTCCCACTGCCGGGGACCGTCGGGGCGGGAGAGCGCTCGGGTCAGGTCACCGCACCGGGGCGGTTCGGGGTGGGGTCGTAGTCGCTGGTGGTGATCGTGCGGTGGAGGTGGGTGGTTGCTGCGAGGACGTCCTGGTGGGAGGTGTAGAGGGCGTTGACGCCGAAGCGGAGGACGTCGGGGGCTCGCATGTCGGCGATGACGCCTTGGGTGGCCAGGGCTTGGATGAGGCCGTAGGCGTGGGGGTGGCGGAGGGAGACCTGGCTGGCTCGGATGTCTGGGTTGGTCGGGGTGATCGGCTCGAAACCCTCCGGGGCCAGCAGGTCTTCGGCGCAGCGGAGGAAGAACCCGGTCAGCGACAGGCTCTTCGCGCGGACCTGTGCCAGGTCGACGCCGTCGAACGCGGACAGCGCGGCCTCCAGGGCCAGCAGCGACAGGATCGGCGGGGTGCCGATGCGGGCGCGGGCGATGCCGGGAGCGGGGACGTAGTCGGCCGCCAGGCCGAACGGTTCGGCGTGCCCGGTCCAGCCGTGGAGCGGGGTGCGCCACGAGTCGTGGTGCCGCGCGGCCGCGTACAGGAACGCGGGCGCGCCCGGACCGCCGGAGAGGAACTTGTAGCCGCAGCCGACGGCGAAGTCCACCCCGAGGTCGTCGAGGTGCACCGGCATCGCCCCGGCCGCGTGGCACAGGTCCCACACCGCCAGCGCGCCGACCTCGTGGGCGGCGGAGGTCAGCGCGGCCATGTCGTGCAGTTCGCCGGTGCGGAAGTCGACCGGCGAGTAGCTGATCGCCGCGACCCGATCGCCGTGCGAGGCCAGGAAATCCGGCAGGTCGGCGGGCGCGACCCGGCGGACCTCGCGGCCGTGCAGGCGGGCGACCGAGTCCGCCAGGTACCGGTCGGTGGGGAAGTGCTCCGGGTCGGTGACCAGCAGCGACCGGTCGGGGCGCAGGTCGCAGGCCGCGCTGAGCGCGGTGAACAGCTGCACGCTGGTGGAGTCCCCGGCCACCACCTGGCCCGGGGCGGCGCCGATCAGCGCGCCGACGGCGTCGCCGACCCGCAGCGGCGACTCCCACCAGTCGTTGTCGTTCCAGGAGCGGATCAGGTCGGTGCCCCACTGGCGGTGCACCACGTCCTCCAGCACCGGCGGCACCGCCGCGGGCAGCGGGCCCAGCGAGTTCCCGTCGAGGTAGATCACGCCCTCGGGCAGCAGGAAGCGGTCCCGGACGTGCGCCAGCGGGTCGGCGGCGTCGAGCTGGTCGGCGAGTTCGGCGAGTTCGGTCATCACGAGCACTCTCCCGCATCGGCGTCGCGTTCACGGGACAACCGCCACAGCACGTCGGCCACCGCGGCCGCGGCCGGGTTGTCGGGTTCGATCAGCGCGTAGTGGCCGGTGTCCGGCAGCACCACGGTCTCCAGGTCGTCGTGGACCTTCGCGTAGTCGGTGAACTGCCCGTGCGGCACCTCCTCGTCGGCGTCGCCGTGCAGCAGCACCGTGCGCACGCCCGTGGTCCGGGCCTCGGCCAGCAGCGTCACCGGGTCCACCAGCGGCAGCCGCTCCTCGAACTCCTCGGCCCCCATGAGCTGCACCGCGGCACCGTCGCTGAGGTCGTCGCGGCGGGTGGCGGTCAGGTCGGTGATCGGGGCCAGCGCCAGCACCGCGTCGGGCAGCCGCGTCGAGTGCCACGGCGAGTCGGCGGGCAGCAGTCCGCGCGCCGCGCACCACAGCGCCAGGTGACCGCCGGAGCAGTGCCCGGCCAGCACGTACGGGCGCCCGGCGGGCAGCTCGTCGACGATGCGGGCCACGTCGTCGAAGGTCTCCGGGTACCCGCCCGCACCGCCGGAGCGGCGGAAACCGGGCAGCAGCACGGAGAACCCCTGCCGCGCCAGGTAGGAGGCGAACGGGGTCAGGTGCATCCGGTCGTAGCGCCAGTAGCCGCCGTGCAGCAGCACCACCAGCGGACCGTCGCCCGGCCACTCGTCGTAGCCGTGGTGCGGGTGCTCGCCGTACTTGCCGTGCTTCGGCGCCAGCACCGGCTTGAGGCTCAGCACCCGCTGCTCCTCGGCCGCCGCGCGCGCGGAGATCTCCCTAGAGGGCACCGCGGGCCTCCCACAGCTCGGGGAAGACCGGGATCGCGGCCCGCTTCTCCAGGTACTTCACGCCCGCCGACCCGGCGCTGCCGGGCTTGGAGCCCATCGCGCGGCGCACCACCATCACGTGGTCCAGCCGCCAGCGGGTGATCGTCTCGGCGACGTCGGTGAGCAGCTCGCCCAGCCGCAGCAGCGGGTGATGCTGGTTCCCGGCGTAGATCTGCCGCCACACCTCCACCACGCCCGGGTCGGACGCGTAGGGCTCGGTGACGTCGCGGGTGAGCACGTGCTCGGGCACGTCGAACCCCTCGCGGTGCAGGAACCGCAGCACCTCGTCGTACAGCGAGGGCTCCTCGTAGGCCTCGCTCAGTCCCTTGTGGACATCGGGGTCGCCGGAGTGCGCGCGCAGCAGCGCCGTGGACTTCTGCCCGATGAGGAACTCCATGTGCCGCTGCATCGCCGACTGGAACCCGGAGGCCTTGCCGAAGGCGGCGCGGAAACCGTTGAACTGCACCGGGGTCAGCGAGGCGATCGGCGCCCACGAGCCGTTGAGGGCCTGCAGGCCCCGGCGGCTGCGCTGCAGCGCGTCCATCGCGGTGTCGAGCTCGTCGGCGCGGAACGCCTCCCGCGCGGCCCGCCACTCGTGGACGATCAGGGTGAACCACAGCTCCATCACCTGCGTGGTGACCAGGAAACCCATCTCGTCGGCGGCGTCGGTCAGCGGTTCCTGCAGCGTGTTGAGCAGCGTCGCGCGGACGTACTCGTCGTAGGGGCTGGCGCCCTGGAACGGCTGGGTCAGGGGGTCGTCGGTGGACAGCTCCGCGAGGGCGGAGGCGCGGTCGGTCATCACCACTCCTACGGGGACCGGAGGTTGCGGGATTCGGTGTTGCTCAGATCCGGACGCCGCCGCTGGCGTCGATCCACTGCCCGGTGGTCCAGCCGGCATCGCCGCTGGCCGCGAACGCGACGACGGCGGCGATGTCCTCGGGCTGCCCGAGCCGGTCGAACACCGACTCGGCCGAGTAGGCCCGGCGGATCTCCGGGTTGCGCAGGGTCGGGTTGATCTCGGTTTCGGTGAAGCCGGGCGCGACCGCGTTGACCCTGATGCCGCGCGGTCCGAGCTCCTTGGCCAGGGCGAGGGTGAAGGTGTCCAGGGCGCCCTTGCTCATCGTGTAGGCGATGATCGCCGGGTAGGCGAAGCGCGTGGTCACCGACGAGACGTTGACGATGGCGCCGCCGTCGCGCAGCCGCGGGAGTCCGCGTTGGACGACGAAGAACGGCGCGCGGGTGTTGATCGCGAACAGCCGGTCGTAGTCCTCCTCGGTGACGTTGGCGATGGTGCGCGGCAGCGTGATGCCGGCGTTGTTGACCAGCACGTCCAGCCCGGGTTTGGCGTCCTGGCCGGCGATCTCGCGGTCGAAGGACTCCCAGAGGGCGTCGGCGTCGCCGGGGACGCCGAGCTCGGCGTGCACCGGGAACGCCCGGCCGCCGTCGGCGATGATCTCCTTGACGGTGCGCTCGGCGGCGGCGTGGTCGTGGCCGTAGTGCACGGCGACCAGGGCGCCTTCGGCGGCGAGCCGCCTGCTGATCGCCCTGCCGATGCCGCGGCTGCCGCCGGTGACCAGGGCGGTGCGGCCTTCGTGGCGCGGTGTGGGGGTCACGTCGTCTCCTCAGACGTCGAAGTCGAGCGCGAGCTCGTCGGTGCGGGGGCGGGCGCGGCAGGCGAGCGTGTAGCCGTCGGCCAGGTCGGCGGGGTCGAGGGCGTGCTGCGGTCCGAGCGCGACCGCACCGGCGACGACCTTGGCGCGGCAGCTGCCGCACACGCCGTCGCGGCAGGAGTAGGGCACTTCGGGCCGGTGCCGCAGCACCGCGTCGAGCACCACCCGGTCCTGCGGCAGCATCGTCACGCTGCTGGTGCGACCCCCGAGCGTCGCCGAGATCCGGCCACCCCCGGGCGTGTCGGTCTCCGCGTCGAAAACCCCGGTTTTCGTCGTGTCGAAAACCCCGGTTTTCGCGCCGTCGAATGTTGCGGTTTTTGACGGGAAGGAGTGGAAGAGCTCGGTGCGGACGTGGTCGGCGGGGACGTCGTGGAGGGCGTCGCGCGCGGTGGCCAGCAGGCCGGGCGGGCCGCACAGCGCGAACCGCGCGCCGGGGGCGGTGTCGAGCAGTTCCAGCAGTCGCCGCAGCTTCGGCGGGTCGAGCCTGCCGGTGCACAGCTCGCTGCCGCCGGTCTCGCGGGTCAGGACGTGCAGCACGTCGAAGCGGTCCAGGAACTCGTCCTTGAGCAGGGCGAGCTCGTCGGCGAGCAGGGCGTCGGCGGCGGTGCGCACCGAGTGGATCAGCGAGACCCGGCAGTCCGGGTCACCGCGGAGCGCGGCCGCGGCCATCGGGGCGAGCGGGGTGATCCCGCTGCCGCCCGCGAGCAGCACGTGGTGCGCGCCGGGAGCGTCCGGCAGGCCGAAACTCCCCGTGGGAGCGGACAGTTCGAGCGCGTCGCCGCACTTGAGCTCGGTGCGCGCGTAGGTGCCGAAACCGCCCGGCGTGACGGGGGTGAGCACCAGCCGCAGGGCCGTCGGGTCGTCCGGCGGCGGGCAGATCGAGTAGCTCCGCCGCAGCTCACCGGCCGGGGCGCGGTGCCGGACCACGACGTGCTGTCCCGGCCGGTGGGCGAAGGTCTCGGTGAGCTCCGGCGGCACGCGCAGCGACAGCGCCACGGACTCGGCCGGGAGGTGCTCGATGCGGGTGACGTCCAGCGGGTACCAGGTCATCGGGGCCTCACATCGCCGTGATGCACGGGAAGATCTCCCGGCACCGCGCGCAGCGCAGCAGCGACTGGCAGCGCGTCGGGCCGAAGGAGCTGTGCGGTCGGGTGTCCTGGGAGCCGCAGTGCGGGCACGGCGTGCCCAGCCCGAGTCCCACGGGAGTGGGACCGCCGGGCGGGGCGATGCCGTGCTGGGCGAGCTTGTCCCGCCCGGCGGCGGTGATCCGCTCCGGGGTCCAGGCGGGCGAGAGCACCTGCCGCACCCGGCCGTCGGGGTGGCCGCAGTCGGCCAGCACGTCGGCGATGGCCTCGGTGATCGCCGGGATCGCCGGGCAGCCCAGGAACGTCGGCGTGAACTCGACCTCCACGCACCCGTCGTCCGCGGTGCGCGCGGAGCGGATCACACCCAGCTCGCCGAGGGTGATCATCGGCAGCTCGGGGTCGGGCAGCGCCTCGACCCGCTCCCGCACCAGGTCCGGGGCCGCGCTCACCAGGTGCCTCCGGGGAACTGGCGGCGCACCGACTGCATCTCGGCGACGAGCGAGCCGAAGCCCTCGGTGTGCACGCCGCTGCGGCCGCCGGTGGCGTGCCAGCCCGGCTTCGGCTCGGTCAGCCCGGCGCGGGCGAGCACGTCGGCCACGCCGTCGTGCCAGACCTCGCGCACCTCTTCGGGTTTCGGGTGCAGCCCGGCCTCGACCAGCCGCTCCACCACCGGGTCGGTCTCGACGAGCTCGGCCGCGTAGGGCCAGACCCGCTCCAGCCCGGCCTGCATCCGGCGCGCGCTCTCCTCGGTGCCGAGCCCGAGCCGCACCGCCCAGTCGGTGGCGTGCCTGCGGTGGAAGGCGACCTCGGCGGCGGCCCGGGCGGCGAACGCGGCCAGCTCGGCGTCGGCGCAGCCGGCCAGCCGCTCGTAGAACGGGACCGCGTGGTGGGCGAACACCAGCTGCCGCGCGATCGTCACCGCGAAGTCGCCGTTGGGCAGCTCCACCAGCAGCGCGTTGCGGAACTCCCGCTCGGTGCGGCCGAACGCCAGGTCGTCCTCGTCCCGTCCGCTGCCGTCCAGCTCGCCGCCGAGCGAGAGCAGCACGCGGGCGTGGCCGAGGAGGTCGAGGGCGATGTTGGACAGCGCCAGGTCCTCCTCGATCATCGGCGCGCGCGTGATCCACTCGCACAGCCGCTGACCGAGGATCAGCGCGTCATCACCCAGCCGCAGCGCCAGTTCCGCGAGGTCGGCGTGCTCACGCATCCCCGTTCTCCTCGGTCATCGGGTACTGCTCCGGGTACCGGTAGGGCTTGTGGCGGGCGTTGCTGAAGAACGGGTCGTGCTCGTCCGGCGCCGACGCGTGCACCGCCTCCGAGGCCACCACCCACAGCGACAGCGGATCGCCGCGCCGGGTGTAGAGGTCGCGGGCGCGGGTGAGCGCCAGGTCGGCGTCGGCGGCCCGCACCGATCCGACGTGCTGGTGCGCCAAACCCCTGCGCGGGCGCAGGAACACCTCCCAGGAAGCACCGCTCATGACGTCCCCTCCTCGCGGGCGGCGTGGGCCAGCGCGGCTTCCCGCACCCACGCGCCGTCGTCGTGCGCGGCGACCCGGTGGGCGATGCGCTGCCGCGCCGAGGGCAGGTCGTCGCCCAGCGCGTCGCGGTACACCTCCCAGGTGATCGGCGTGAAGTCGTAGTGGCCGCGCTCGTCGTTCCAGCGCAGGTTCGGGTCCGGCAGGTCCAGGCCCAGCGCCTCGGCCTGCGGCACCACCTGGTCGACGAACCGCTGCCGCAGCTCGTCGTTGGTGTGCCGCTTGATGCCCCACGCGATCGCCCGCCGGGACACCGCCGCGCCCATCGCCGCGGTGCGCTCGTCGGCGCCGCCCGCGACCGTGTCGGGCGGGCCGAACATCAGCGCCACCGCGGGCAGCCACCACCGGTTGACCGCGTCCTGCGCCATCTCGCGCTGCTCGGGAGTGCCCTGGCACAGCGCGCGGATCTGGTCGTAGCCCTGCCGCACGTGGAAGGTCTCCTCCTGGCAGACCCGCCGCATCGCCCGCGCGTAGGGCCCGTAGGAGGTGTGGCACAGCGGGGCCTGGTTGAGCACCGCGGCGCCGTCGGTGAGCCACGCGATCGCGCCGGTGTCGGCCCAGGTCAGGGCCGGGTGGTTGAACGTCGCGGCGAACCGCTGCCTGCCGGTGTGCAGCGCGTCGAGCAGGTCCTCGCGGTCCACGCCCAGCGTCTCGGCGGCCGAGTACAGGTACATGCCGTGGCCGGCCTCGTCCTGGACCTTGGACAGCAGCACGGACTTCCGGTGCAGCGACGGGGCGCGGGTCAGCCACGCGCCTTCCGGCTGCATCCCGATGATCTCGGAGTGGGCGTGCTGTGCGACCTGCCGCAGCACCATCCGCCGGTAGCCGTCCGGGACCCAGTCGCGCGGCTCCACCGAGGCGCCCTCGGCGAGCAGGGCCTCGAAGCGCTCGGTGAGCTCCTGCTCGGATCGCGGCGCGCTCACGGGTTCTCGCCTCGCCTGCGTTGCCTGCGCACCCCGCATCACTCCTCACGTGATCACCCGCGGTGTTCCCACCCGAGAAGGAGTGCCGAACCGGCCCCGGCTATCCCGGGCGCTCGCGTGACGAACCTCACCGAGGGCGCGGGGATCGCGGGCGCCCGCGCGCGCCTCCTCCCGGGTGACACACGTTGTCGACAACGCGAAAGAGGTTGCCATGAGCACCATCCGGGAGCTGCTGGTCGAACTCACCGGCACCGCCGAGTACGCCGACCAGGTCGGCGACGACGTCGACCTGGCCGCCAGCGGCATCGACTCCGGCGACCTGGTGCGCCTCGTGCTGCTCGTCGAACAGCGCACCGGCGTCGAGATCACCGCCGAGGACGTCGAGGAGCTGCGCACCATCGCCGACTACGAGCGCTTCATCGCCGAGCGCGCGTCCACCACCACCGGCGGCGCGTGATGTGGCTGACCCAGCTGGCGGAGCGCAACCGCCAGTGCTTCCCGAACCGCACGGCCCTGGTCGACGAGCACCGCAGCGTCACCTGGGCGGAGTTCCACGACCGCACCCTCGAACTCGCCCGCGGGCTCGCCGAGCTCGGCGTGCGGCGCGGCGACCGGGTCGTGGTGCTGTCCCAGGACCGGGTCGAGGTGCTGGAGAGCTACTTCGCGATCGCGCGCCTCGGTGCGCTGTTCGTGCCGCTCAACCACAGCGTCGCGGCCCCGGAGGCCGCCGAGATGATCGAGCGGGTCGGCGCGGTGGCGATGCTCGGCGAGTCCGAGCTGCTGGACCGGCACACCGACCTGCCGTCGGTGCGCATCCGGGTCTCCTTCGACAAGCCGGAGTTCGCCGAGCTCGGCAGCACGTCCCCGGACGTCGAGCTGCCGGAGGTCGCCGACACCGATCCGGTGGCGGTGCTGCACACCTCGGCGACCACCGGCCGGGCGAAGGGCGTGACCGTCGACGCCGGCTCGTTCCGCGCGATCGCGCTGGGCTGGCTGGTGCAGGCGCGGCCGACCGACGACATCGTGATGGTCAACTGCTGCCCGCTGTACCACGGCAGCATGGTCGTGTCGCTGACCTACCTGGCGGCGGGCGCGACGCTGGTGCTGATGCCCGGCTTCACGCCGCAGCGCGCGCTGGCCGCGGTGGAGAAGCACCGCGCCACGCACATGTGGCTGGTGCCGCAGATGCTGCGGTTCATGTTCCAGGCCAAGGCGGCCGAGTCGGCGGACCTGTCGTCGCTGCGCGAGGTCCTCTACGGCGCGGCCCCGATGCCGATCGACGTCTACACCGACGCGGTGGGCCGGCTCGGCTGCGGCTTCCGCCAGGTGTACGGCATGACCGAGGTCGGCGGCCCGTTCGTGACGCTCGGCCCGGACGAGCACCCGCAGCCCGGCGACGTCACCGCCCGCATCCCCTGCGGCCGGGTCATCCCGGGCATGTCGGCCCGCGCGGTCGACAAGCGGGGCGTGGAGCTCCCGACCGGGGAGATCGGCGAGATCGTGGTGCGCGGTCCCGGTGTCATGCAGGGCTACTGGAACGACCCGGAGGCCACCCGCGAGGTCACCCTCGACGGCTGGATCGTGACCGGCGACCTCGGTTTCCTGGACGAGGACGGGCGGATCCACCTGGTGGACCGCAGCAAGGACGTGATCATCCGGGCGGGGCAGAACGTCTACCCGTCGGAGGTCGAGCGGGTGCTCATGACGCACCCGGCGGTCCGGGACGCGGCGGTGATCGGCGTTCCCGACGACGACTACGGCGAGGTCCCGCTCGCCCACGTCGTCGCCGACGACGTCACCGCACCGGAGCTCCTGGCGTTCCTCAAGGACAACCTCGCCCCCTACAAGCGCCCGCGCCGCATCGAGTTCATCGACGCCGTTCCCCGCAACCCGGCGGGCAAGATCCTCAAGAAGCAGCTCCGAGCCTGACCCGTCGTGGGGGGAGTTTCCGGTGAAACTCCCCCACGCGACCGGAGCGGGGGACCGTCACCTCGGGTGGGTGGTGGGGGAAGTTTTCATGAAAACTTCCCCCACCCCACGGGACCCGGGTCAGCCGAGAGCGGTGCGGAGGGTCTCCGCGATCTGCGCGATCGGGCCGGGTTCGGTCATCTCGTAGTGGTTGCAGGGGATCGGGTGGTCGTGGAGCGAGCCGGTGACGTGCTTGCTCCAGTGGGCCGCCTTGTCGGGCGCGAGGGCGAAGTCGTCCGTCGCGCCGGGGACGTCCTCGGTGGCGGTGAAGAACAGGGCGTCGCCGTCGAACTCGCCCGGGGCGAACTGCGGGGCGATGCGCAGGCTGTTGCGCATCACCTCGGCGATCGACGTCGCCTGCTCGCGGGTGACCGGCGATTCCCCCGCGGGCAGTGCCGAGATCCGGTCCAGCACCTCGGACACGTCCTCGGCGCCGGAGAGCCCGGCGACGCGCCCCAGCAGACCCGCGACCTGCCGCTCGATGCCCTCGGCCGTGTAGGGCAGGCCCTCCGGCAGCGGGGCGTCGAGCATGGCCAGCAGCTCGACCTCCTCGCCGTCGGCCTGCAGGGCGCAGGCCATCGCGTGGGCGACGAAACCGCCGTAGGACCAGCCGAGCAGCCGGTACGGGCCGTGCAGCTGCACCTCGCGCACGAGGTCGACGTAGGAGCGGGTCATCTCGGCGGCATCGGCGGCGGGCGGCCGGGTTCCGTCGAGACCGAACGCCTGGATGCCGTGCACCGGCTGGTCGGCGCCCAGCTGCGGCAGCAGACCCGTGTAGCGCCACGCCACGCCCGCGCCCGGGTGCACGCAGAACAGCGGAGTCCGGGAACCTTCGGCGCGCAGCGTCAGCAGCGGCGCCAGCCCGGTCGGGCTCGGCCCGTCGGCGGCCAGCGCCCCGGCGATCGTCGGCGCCGACAGCAGCGCCGCCGCGGGCACGTCCAGCAGTCCCGCCTGCCGCAGCCGGCCGGCGAGCAGCACCGCCCGCATCGAGTCGCCGCCGAGGTCGAAGAGGTTGTCGTCCAACCCGATCCCGTCGATGCCCAGCGTCTCCTCCCACACCCGGGCCACCGCGCGCTCGCGATCGGTGCCGGGAGCGCGGTGCGGGGTCGCCAGGTGCGGGCGCGGCGCCCGCGTCTCCTCGACGACCTCCACCTGTTCGCCGCCGGTGCGGGCGCCGGGGGCGTCGATCCAGTGCCGGTGCCGCTCGAAGGCGTAGCCGGGCAGCCGCACCCGGCGCGGCTCGCCCGCCACCTCCGGCAGGGCCGAGGTGACGCCGTGGCTCCACAACCGGCCCAGCGCGTCGGCGAGCACCCGCCCGTCCGGCTGCTGCGCCTTGGCGTGCCGCATCGTGGTGACCGCCCGCGCCTCCGGGAACCGCGCCCTGGCGAGCTTGGTGAGGCCGTCACCGGGGCCGATCTCCACCAGCACCGGGTCGTCCTCGCACAGCGTCGCGATCCCGTCGGCGAAGCGGACGGTGCGGCGGAAGTGGTCGATCCAGTGCTGCTCGCCGGTCACCTCCGGACCCGCCCAGGTGCCGGTGACGTTGGAGACGTAGGGCAGGCGCGGCGCTCGCCGCGTCACCCCGCGCAGCTGCGCGGTGAAGTCGCCGACCACCGGGTCCAGCAGGTGCGAGTGCGCGGCCCCGGCGACCCGCAACCGCCGGAACGGCACGTCCCGTCGGGTCAGCTCGGCCTCCAGGCGCACCACGGCTTCCTCGTCCCCGGCGACGGTGCAGGCCTCGGGGCCGTTGATCGCGGCCAGCGACAGCCGGTCGTCGAGCAGCTCCCGCAGGTCCTCGGCCGGGGCGGCGACGCCGACGGTCGCGCCTCCGGCGGAGACGATGAGCCGCAGCCGCTCGGCCACCAGCGGCAGCATCTCGTCGAGCTCCAGCGTTCCGGCCAGGCACGCCGCGGTGTACTCGCCGAGCGAGTGGCCGATCAGCGCGTCCGGCACCACACCGGACTCCATCAGGGTCGTGGCCAGCGCGTACTCGGTGACGACCAGGGCCAGCATCGCCGACGGGCTGCCCGGTTCGGCGTGCTCGAACAGCGCCGTGCGGATGTCCTCGCCGAGCACCGGCCGCAGGATCGCCGCGCAGCGGTCGACCGCGTCCCGGTAGACCTCGTCGTCGCGGTGCAGCTCGGCGCCCATGCCCACGTACTGGGTGCCGCCACCGGGCAGCAGGAACGCGATGCGGGGCTCGTCCTCCCCGGTCGCGTGACCGGCGGGTCCGGCCGCCCGCAGCGCGGCGACGGCCTCCTCGGTGCTGGAGGCGCTCACGGCGAGCCGGTGCGGGAAGGCCGGGCGGTCGACGCGCAGCGAGTGCGCCACGTCGTCCAGCCGCAGGCCGGGGTGGTTCTCCAGGTGCCGGGCCAGCGCCTCGGCCTGGCCGCGGATCGCCCCTGCGGTGCGCGCCGACAGCGGCAGCACCTGACGTCCCGAGCAGTCCGGTCGCGGCGAATCCTGCTGCGGCGGGGCCTCTTCCAGGATCACGTGCGCGTTGGTGCCGCCGATGCCGAAGGCGCTCACCGCGGCCCGGCGCGGGTGGCCGGGGTCGGGCCAGGGCTCCAGCTCGGTCGGCACCCGGAACGGGCCGGACGGGAAGTCGATCAGCGGGTTGGGCTCGGTGAAGTGCAGGTTCGGCGGGATCTGCCGGTGCTCCAGGGACAGCACGGCCTTGATGAACCCGGCGATCCCGGCCGCCGCGCCCAGGTGCCCGATGTTGGTCTTCACCGATCCCAGCGCGCAGAACCCGGTGTCCTCGGTGGACTCCCGGAACGCCTCGGTGAGCGCGGCGACCTCGATCGGGTCGCCGATCCGGGTGGCCGTGCCGTGGGACTCGACGAGACCGATGGTGCGGGCGTCGACGTCGGCCTGGGCCTGGGCGGCCAGTACCACCTCGGTCTGCCCGGCGGAGCTGGGAGCGGTGAACCCGACCTTGCGCCGCCCGTCGTTGTTGATCGCGGTGCCCCGGATGACGGCCCGGATCCGGTCGCCGTCGGCGAGCGCGTCCTCCAGGCGCTTGAGCACCACCACGCCCACGCCGTCGCCGGAGGACGTGCCTGCCGCGTCGGCGGCGAACGCGCGGCAGTGCCCGTCGGGCGAGAACGGCCCGTCGGGCACGTGCCGGTAGCCCAGCGCCGCCGACGGGTTCAGCGACGCCGCCCCCGCGAGCGCGGTGTCGCAGCGGAACTCCAGCAGGTCCTGGCAGGCGGTGTGCACCGCGACCAGCGCGGTGGAGCAGGCCGTCTGCACCGACGAGCTCGGCCCGGTCAGCCCGAGCTCGTAGGAGATCCGGGTGGCCAGCGTGCCCAGCGAGTTCGCGGTCGCCGAGTGCACCAGCTCCACGCTGCCGGGCTGCCCGGCGAAGCGCGGGTACACGTGCGCCGGGTAGTAGCGGCTGTCGCCCGCCCCCGCGTACACGCCGGTGGTGAGCTCGCCGTCGGGTTCGGGCAGGCCCGCGTCCTCCAGCGCGTGGTAGGCGGTCTCCAGCAGCAGCCGCTGCTGCGGGTCGACGACGGCGGCCTCGGCGGGGCTGTAGCCGAAGAAGCCCGAGTCGAACCGGTCCATCCCGTCCACCGTGGAGGCCATCCGGACCAGCGCGGGGTCGTCCAGGTCGCGCGGATCACCGCCCGCGGCGAGGAACTCCTCGTCGTCGACGGCGCGCACGGATTCCCGGCCCGAGGCGAGGTTCGCCCAGAACTCGTCCACATCGGACGCTCCGGGCAGGCGCGCCGCGACGCCGATCACGGCGACGGCCGGTGCGTCCTCCGGCGTGGTGTCATCCATCGCGATCCTTCCGCTGGCGGCGGGCGCTGCGGGCGGCCCGCTGCCGCTGTGCTCGTTGCTTGGCCCGGTCCAGGCCGCTGGGTTCGGCCTGCCGGTCGGTCTCGGGTGCGGCGGTGCCCTGCCGGGCCAGGTGCCGCGCCAGGGCGCGCACCGTGGGGTGGGCGAACAGGTCGACCACGCCGAGCTCGCAGCCCAGGGCCCCGTTGATCGCGGTCTGCGCCTTGACCAGCAGCAGCGAGTTGCCGCCGAGGTCGAAGAAGTTCTCGTCGCGGCCCACCTCGTCGCGGTCGAGCACGCCGCGCCAGATCGTCGCGAGCTCGTCCTCCAGCCGCCGCTGCTCGTCGCCGCCGGTCTGCTCGGCCCGGGCCGAGGTCCCGGCCGAGCGCAGCACCCAGGTGCCGGGCGCGGCACCGGCCGCGGCGGCCTCGTGCAGCGCGCCGAGGTCGGTGCCGTCGTCGAGCCCGACGCGCCCGGCCAGCCGCCGCAGCTGACGCGCGGGCGCGCGCACGTGGCTGCGCACCCACGGGGCGGTGCGGTCGGCGCCGATGAGCAGGTGCGGTTCGTCCAGGCCCCGGGCGAAGTCGAAGGAGCGCAGCGCCTGCGCCGGGTCCAGCACCCGGTAGCCGCGCATCTCGGTGAGCTCGGTGTGCCGGTAGCCGCGGCTCATGCCGCGTTCCCGCCACATGCTCCACGCGAGGCTCTGCCCGGGCAGGCCGCTGCGCCGCCGGAGCACGGCCAGGGCGTCGAGGAACGCGTTGGCCGCCGAGTAGGCGGCGTTCATCGACCCGCCGAAGTGCCCGTTGACCGAGGAGAACGCGACGAACGAGGTCACCGGGTGCTCGGCGGCGACCTGGTGCAGCGTCCAGCCGCCCAGCACCTTCGCCGACAGCGCGTCTCGCCAGTCGGCGGGGGAGAGCTCCGGCACGGGGCGTTCGTCGAAATCGCCCGCCAGGTGCAGGATCCCGGTCAGCGGCACACCCCACTCGCCGGCCGCGGCGTCCACCGCGGCCCGCACCTGCGCCGGGTCGGTGACGTCGGCGACCGCGTGCCGCACGTCGCCGAGCCGCTGCAGCCGCTGCAGCGCCGCGGCCTTGTCGCCGGTCGGCTCGGTGCGGCCGAGCAGCAGCAGCCGGGTGCCCGGCGCGTCGAGCAGGTGCGCGGCCAGCTCGGCCCCGATCCCGCCCAGACCGCCGGTGACCAGCTGGAACCCGTCCTGCCGAACGATGTTGCCGGGACTGGGTTCGGCGGGCAGCGGGGCGAGCCCGCGGACGTGCCGCCGTCCACTTCGGACGGCGACCTCGGTGTCGGCGGGATGACCGGCGGCCTCGGAGACGACCGCGTCCAGCGGGTCCTCGTCGGCGCCGACGTCGAGGTGCACGCCGCGCAGCCACGGCAGCTCCTCGCGCACCGACTTCAGCAGCGCACCGGCGGCGGCGTGGGCGGGCGAGGGCAGCTCGTCGTCGGCGACGGCCTGCGCCCCGGCGGTCACGAACAGCAGGGTCACCGGTCGCGGCCGTTGCGCCAGCGCGCGGGTCAGCACCAGCAGCGATTCCGCGCCGCCGTCCCACGGCTGCTCACCGGGCCGCAACGCCGCCAGGTGCACGACGGTGTCGACCTCGCGCCCGTCGGCCGCCAACCCGGCCAGCAGCGCCGCGTGGTCGGCCTCGTCCGGCCGCACCCGGTAGGTCGCCGCGTCCACCCGCTCGAACTCCGCACCCGGCGCGACCACGGTGCACAGCCCGCCGTCGGCGCGCAGCCGGGCCGCGAGGCGCTCGGCGAGGTCGGTGTCCGCGCCCGCGAACACCAGCACGTGCCCGGCGGGCCGGGCCGGGCGGTGCGCCTCGGCCCGCTGCCACACCGGGCGCAGGAACCAGTCCGGGACCGTGGCCGAGGTGCCCAGCAGCAGCTGCGACTCGCGGATCTCCGCGTCGAACTCCCCGGCCTCGAAGCTCTTGCGCAGCTTGGTGCGCTGGATCTTGCCGATCTCGGTCTTGGGGATCCGCTCCGGCGCCACCGGGAGCACGAACGCCGGGCTCACCCCGACCTCGCGGGTCACCTTGCCGCCGATCTCCCGCAGCGCCGCCGCCGCGTCCTGCCCCTCGGCCAGGTGCACGAACAGCGCCAGCTCGTCGGTGCTCACCGACGGGTCCGAGCGCACCGCGCAGGCGGCGGTGAAACTCCGCACCACGCTGGGAAGTTCCTCGACGCAGGCCTCGATCTCGTGGCTGTAGTGGTTGACGCCGTTGACGATGATGACGTCCTTGGCGCGGCCGGTGATGAACAGCTCGCCGTCGCGCAGGAACGCCAGATCACCGGTGTCGAACCAGCCGTCCTCGGTGAACGACTCGGCGTTGGCCTTGGCGTTGTCGTGGTAGCCCTCGGTCACCGAGGTGCCGCGCACCTGCAACCGGCCCACCTCGCCCTCGACCAGCAGCCGGTCCTGCTCGTCGACGACCCGCATCCCGAACCCCGGGTAGGGCAGGCCGCAGCTGACGAACGACTCGTCGTGGTCCGGGACCTCGCCGGGCAGCTCGAAGTCGGTGACCACCGAGCAGGTCTCGGACATGCCCCAGCCCGGGTGCATCACGTGCTGCGGCAACCCGAACGGCCGCAGCGCGCGCAGGAACTTCCGGGCGGCCGAGGCGACCACGACCTCACCGGCGTTCATCACCAGCCGCACCGGCGAGAGGTCCCAGTCCCGGCCGGTGAACCGCTCGGCGTGCTCGGCGAGCAGCCCGAACGCGAAGTTCGGGGCCCAGGTGACGCTGACCCGGTGCCGGTCCATCAGCTCGGGCCAGCGCGGCGGGTCCTCCAGGATCCACGAGGTCTGCGCGTGCACCTGGCGGCAGCCCAGGTAGACGTCGCGGAGGTGGAACATCACCACGCCGGTGACGTGGTCCAGCGGGATCCAGTTCAGCGAGACGTCCTGCGGCCCCAGCCCGTTCATCGCCTCGGTCGCCGCTGAGCGGGTCAGCACCGCCCGGTGCGTCTGCCGCACCGCCTTGGGCAGACCGGTGCTGCCGGAGGTCATCAGCAGCAGGAGCAGGTCGTCGGGTTCGGCCCGGTACCAGTCGCGGTCCTCGGGGTGGGCGCGCAGCTCGTCGGCGGTGAGCAGGTGCAGGTCCGGCCAGCTCTCGCGCGCGGCGTAGGAGCGGATGCCGCTCTCGTTGCCCGCCGAGGTCGCGATGAGCGGGCGGCCCAGCATCCGCCAGATGCCGTCGAGCTTGGCCAGCGCCGCCGACCCGGTGTCGTAGGAGCCGGGCACGGTCAGCGGCACCGCCGCGAAACCGCCCAGCACGCACCCCCACAGCACCGACACGAAGTCCTCGGTGTCGTCGCACTGCAGGATCACCCGGTCGCCCGGCTGAAGCCCCGCGCGGCGCAGCCCGGCCAGCACCCGGGAGGCCTGGGCGGCCAGCTCGGCGTAGCTCATGCGGCTCTCGGTGCCGTCCGGGCGGACGTGCACGATCTCGCCGTCGCCGCGCTCGGCGGCCCGGGTGAGCGCCGAAGCCCAGTCCGGCACCGACGGTTCCGGCAGCACCGGTCCCTCGGACAGCGCCGGAACGGTGCTGGTCGGCCCGCTCTCGGGCGCCTGCGCGGCCTCGGTGCGGGGCGTGCCGAGGTGACGGCGCTCCAGCTCGACCGGGACGTCCTCCAGCCGCACCTCGACGTCGCGGACCCCGTCGACGGCGGCCAGCCGCGCCTGCCACTCCTGCGCGCTGCGCTCGTCGACGACCGGCAGCGCGCGCAGCGCGTCGAGGTCGAGCGCGCCGTCCTCGTCGCGCGGTAGGTCGTTGACGGCGACGACCCGGGCAGCCCCCGCCAGGGCGCGTTCGACCTGGTCGACCGCGCCCTGCCGGTCCGGGACCACGGCGAGCGCCCGGTCGTCGATCACCGCGGCGTCGCGGATGCCCGGCACCGCCAGCGCGGCGCGTTCGAGCGCCGGTGGCACGGCGGCGTTCCCGGCCGCCGCCGGGCGGGTGCGACTGGTCAGGGCGCTCAGCGGAGCGTCGGGGTCGGCGCAGGCGGACTGCAGGACCTCGTGCAGCGCGCGGGCGAACTCCTCGGCGGTGGCCGGTTCGTAGAGGTCGGTGGCGTACTCGACGTGCAGTTCCAGGCCGTCCGGCCGCTGCTGCTCGTCGTGGCGCTCCAGCACGTCGACGAACAGGTCGAACTTGGCGGTGCCGGTGGCGCTGGGCCACAGCGCCGCGCGCTCGGTGCCGAGGTCGAGCACCGCGGTGTCGTTGTTCTGCAGCGCCAGCATCACCTGGAACAGCGGGTGCCGCGCCGGGTGCCGGGCGGGGTTGAGCTCCTCCACCAGCCGGTCGAACGGCATGTCCTGGTGGTCCAGCGCCCGCAGGTCGCTCTCGCGGACCCGGGCCAGCAGCGCGCGGAACGCCGGGTCTCCACCGGTGTCGGCGCGCAGCACCAGGGTGTTGGTGAGCAGCCCGATCACGTCGTCGAGGGCCGGATCACCGCGTCCGGCGACCGGGGTGCCCAGCACCACGTCCTCGCCGGCGCCCCAGCGGGTCAGCACCGCGCTCACCGCCGCGTGCAGCACCACGAACAGGCTCACGTCGGCCCGCTCGGCCAGCTCCAGCAACCGGGCGTGCAGCTCAGAATCCACAGTGGACGTCGTGCTGGCGCCCTCGCCCGCGCTGGTGCCGGGGCGGGGCCGGTCGGTCGGCGGGGAGCTCTCGGCGGGCAGCCCGGCCAGCGCGGAGCTCCAGAACTCGGTGAGCCGCTCGATGCGGCCCGCGCCCGGTGCGAGCAGTTCCCGCTGCCAGAGCGCGTGGTCGGCGTGCTGCACCGGCAGCGCGGGCAGTTCGGGCACCTCGCCGGCGACGCGGGCTCGGTAGGCGGCGCCGAGGTCGTCGGCCAGCGGCCGCAGCGACCAGCCGTCGGCGGCGCTGTGGTGCAGCAGGAGCAGCAGCGCCCGCTCGCCGGTGCCGAACAGGCCCGCGCGCAGCGCGCTCTCGCGGGTCAGGTCGAAGCGGTGCCGCGCGGCCGCGGCCACCTGCGCGTCGACCTCGTCGTCCGGGCAGTCCACCACCCGCAGCTCCGGCACCAGCTCCCCGGGCTCGCGCACCAGCTGGTGCACGCCGTCCTCGTCGGGGACGAACACGGTGCGCAGGCTCTCGTGCCGGGCGGCGACATCGCCCAGCGCGGCCCGCAGCGCCTCGACGTCGACGTCGTGGCGCAGCCGCACCACCAGCGGGATGTTGTAGGTGGCGGCCCGGTCGCCGAGCCGGTCGAGGAACCACATGCGCTCCTGGGCGAACGACAGCGGCACCCGCTGCGGGCGCTCGACGGCCGTCAGCGCGGGCAGCCGCGCGCCGGTGTCCCCGCCGATCCGCGCGGCCAGGGCCGCCGGGCGGGGCGCGTCGAACAGCTCCGAGATCGGCACCTCCGCCCCGGTCTCGGCGCGCAGCCGCGCCAGCAACCGGGTCGCCAGCAGCGAATGCCCGCCCAGCGCGAAGAAGTCGTCCTCCACGCCCACCTCGGGCAGTCCCAGCACCTCGGCGAACAACCGGCACACCAGCGCCTGCTCCGGCGTGCTCGGCGGGGTTCCCCCTGCTGCGGCGGCGAAATCGGGTTCGGGCAGCGCGGCGGTGTCCAGCTTGCCGTTGGCGGTCAGTGGGAACTCGTCGACGAGCACGCACGCCGCCGGGACCATGTGCTCGGGCAGCCGCGCCGCCAGGTGCTCCCGCAGCTCGGCCGGTTCCGGCCGCGCCGAACCGGGCACCGCGTAGCCGACGAGCTGCGGCTGACCGTCGCGCGAGCGGGCCACCACCGCGGCCCGCGCGACCGCCGGGTGCTCGGCCAGCACCGCCTCCACCTCGCCCGGTTCGATGCGGAAACCGCGGATCTTGACCTGCTGGTCGGCGCGCCCCACGTACTCCAGCACGCCGTCGCGGCGCCGCCGCGCCAGATCCCCGGTGCGGTACATGCGGGTTCCCGGGCGCCCGAACGGGTCGGGCACGAACCGCTCCTCGGTCAGCTCCGGCCGGTTCAGGTAGCCCGGCGCCACCCCGGGCCCGGACACGTGCATCTCACCGACCACGCCCGGCGGCACAGTGCGGCCGGCGGCGTCGAGCACGTGCACCCGCAGGTCGGGCAGCGGGCGGCCGATGACGCTCGCCCGGCGCGGGTCGTCCAGGTCGGCCCAGGTCATCCGGTGGTGCGTGACGTGCACCGTGGTCTCGGTGATGCCGTACATGTTGACCAGCTCCGGCGAGTCCACGCCGCGCCGCTCGGCCCACGGCCGCAGCCGGTCCGGGTGCAGCGCCTCGCCGCCGAAGACCACGTAGCGCAGCGCCAGCGGACGCCCGTCATCGGCCGCCACCAGCTGCTCGAACGCCGACGGCGTCTGGTTGAGCACCGTCACGCCCTCGGCCGCCAGCAGGTCCAGGAACTCGCCCGGCGAGCGGCTCACCTCGTGCGGCACCACGACCAGCCGGCCGCCGTGCAGCAGCGGACCCCACAGCTCCCACACGGCGAAGTCGAAGGCGTAGGAGTGGAACAGCGTCCACACGTCGTCGGATCGGAAGTCGAAGTGCTCGGCGGCGGCGTCGAACAACCGCAGCACGTTCGCGTGCGGCACCGGAACGCCCTTGGGGCGCCCGGTGGAACCGGAGGTGTGGATGACGTAGGCGATGTCGCCGGGCCCGGTCGGCCCGGTGCGCTCGGCGTCGGTGAGCGGCTCGGATCCCCGCCCGGCCAGGTCGGTTTCGGTGGCGGGATCGTCGAGCACCGCGGTCGCCGGGACCGGCAGCAGCTCGGCGTGCGCCGAGTCCGTGACCAGCGCGACCGGGCCGACGTCGTCGATGACCAGCCGCAGCCGCTCCGCCGGGTGCCGCACGTCCAGCGGCAGGTACGCCGCACCGGTCTTGAGCACCGCCAGCAGCGCCGCGACCAGGCGGGTGCCGCGCGGCAGCGCCAGCGCCACCGCCGTTCCCGGTCCGGCGCCGCGCTCCACCAGCAGCCGTGCCAGCCGGTTCGCCTCCGCGTCCAGCTCGGCGTAGGTCAGCGACTCGCCCGAGCAGGACACCGCGACCCGCTCCGGGAACCGCGCCGCCTGCTCATCGAAGCGGCGGGCCAGCGTCGTGGTCACCGAGTGCTCGGGAGCCTGCGCGTCGCGCGGTTCCTCCTCCGGCAGCAGCAGTTCCGCCGCGCCCACCGGCATTTCCGCGTCGGCCTCGGCGCACTGCCGCAGCACCAGCAGGAACCGCCGCAGGTGCGCGTCGAGCTCGTCGGCGTCGTAGAGGTCGGGATTGGCGTCGAAGGCGATCCACAGCGCCTCCGGGTCGGCACCGGGGCGGATCGAGATCTGCAGGTCCTCCACCGCGCCACCGGACAGGTGGTGCGAGGTCGACGGGCTGCCCGCGAACACCAGGTCCTCGGTGAACGGCACGACGTTGACCACCGGCCCGTGCATCCGCCTGCCGCCGCCGAGCAGCCCGAGATCGCGGCGCAGCACCTCGCCGCGCTGCCGCTGGTGCCGCCGCAGCGCGCGCAGCTCGTCGGCCACCGATCCGGCGAACTTGCCGATCGGCGTCTCCGGGGCGGCCGCGATCCGCAGCGGCAGGATGTCCGAGGCGGTGCCCGGGGTGCGCAGCGCGGCGCTGCCCAGCCGGCTCATCGTGGCCAGCCCCAGCACCAGGTCGTCGGCGCCGGTCATCCGGTGCAGGTAGGCGGCGATCGCGGTGACCAGCAGATCCGTCCGCGCGACGCCGAGCCGTGAGGCCGCCGCCGACAGCACCTCGGCCTCGTCGCGGGACAGGTCCACGGTGCGGCGCAGGAACGGCGCGACGGGCGCGGCGGTGCGATCGGTGAGCCGAGCGGGCTCCGGGAGCCCGGCCAGCTGCTCGGCCCAGTGCGCGCGGTCCCGCTCGCTGCGCTCGGACGCCAGGTAGGCGGCCTCGTCCTCCTGCAACCGGTGCACCGACTCGAACCGCGCGGGCTCCGGCTCCCGCCCCTCGGCCAGCGCCGTGTAGGTGTCGGCCAGCCGCCGCGCGACCATCTTGTAGCTGTAGCCGTCCAGCAGGATGTGGTGCGCGCGCAGGAACCAGATGTGGTGCTCGGCGCCCAGGCTCAGCAGCGCGTGCGAGAACAGCGGGCCCGCGTCGAAGTCCACCGGGGTGGCCAGGTCGCGGTGGATCCACTCCTCGGCCGCGGCCACCGGGTCGTCGGCGTCGCGGAAGTCCGCGCGGTGCAACGGCCAGTCGTCCGGGGCGCCCAGGTCGCAGCGCGGCCCGTCCGGGGTGTCGAAGAAGCGCAGCGCGAAGGTGTCGATCTCGGCGACGGTCCGGCGCAGCGCCGTCTCGAAGAGCTCGGCGTCGATCGGCCCGTGGATCTCCACGTGCTCACCGGTGTTGTAGGCGGCGCTGCCCGGTGCGAGGCGCTGGGCGAACCAGAGACCCTCCTGCGCTCCGGACAGCGGTCGACGATCTTCCCGGCGGACTGACATGGCACCAACCCTGTTGTGGCGAGCGGTCTTCCAACGGCGCCCGCTCCCGCAGCCGGTCGTGGGCGCACCGATCTGCGCGCGCACCCGACCGCCCCCGCGTGCGGTGCTGCGAAGCGCCGGAAAGCGGGGGTGAATGCTCGGGAAAATGCGTTCGCGCGTCCGGCGGGAATCGCGATCTCCCGCCGCGCGGAGCACATTGCCCCAGTGCGGCCAACTCGGTCAAGACCGGAGAACGTGGGAGGAATGTCCGTTCTAGAAAAACACCTAGAATGCGCGTTCGCGGTCGTGATCCACCCCATTCCCGTTCCGCTCGGGCGGGCGGCGCGGACGTGCACCAGCCGTCGGTGCAGCGCTCGTGAACTGCGTCGATGATGCTCCCGCGCTGGTGGCGGCGGGTCGCGCCGGTGGGCCTCGGTCTGGGGAAACCCTTAGCTTCCGCCCCGTATGTCTTGATTTCCGATCGCCCTCGCGCCTTTTCTGGACCCAACCCTGCCGATGCGAAGTTCAGGCGCGGGAAAAACACGTGCTGAGGAACGCCCCCGATCTCCGGGAAAAAGGGGATCGCGGCGTCTGGAAAGGGCGGAAGCGATGCGACGCGCACTGTGCCCGGTGGAAACCCTCTACGTCGGCCAGCGCAGCAGGGCCGTGCTCTCCTGCGAGGTGCGCGGCGCTCTCGACGCGGCGCTGCTGGCGCGGGCCTTCGACGAGGTGATCACCGAGCACCCGACGCTGCGCTCCCGGATCGTCCCGGACGGCGACGGGCACGCCTTCGAACTCCTCGGCCCGCAGGACCGCCCCGCGCTGCGGGTCCGGTCCGATGTGGACACCGCGCACGGCGACGAGCTCAACGACCCGCTGCCGGTCGGCGGCCCGCTGGTGCGCGCCACCCTCGCCTCCGATCCGGTGGGACGCCGCCACCTGCTGGTCATCTCGGTCGACCACGCGGTCATCGACGGGCACAGCGCGATCGCGCTGCAGAACGCCGTCTGGGACCGCTACCGCGCGCTCGCCGACGGAGCCCCGCTGGCCGCACCGGCCGAACGCGGGTGGCCCGCGCCGATCAGCGGACTGCTGCCGCCCGCCGACGACACCGCCGTCGCCGAGCACCTGCGGCGACGCCTGGCCGAGGTGCAGCGCGACCCCGTCGAGCTGCTCGCCTACGACGGGCCCCGCAGCGGCGGCCGCATCGAGGTCCGCAGGCTGCTGCTCGACGCCGACCGCACTGCCGCGCTGCGCGAATTCGCCCGCAGCGCAGGCGTTTCGGTGCACGGGCTGATGGGAGCGGCGCTGCTGTCGGTCGCCCGCTCCCGCCTCGGCGGCGACGACCCCCGGGTGCTCGGCTGCCTGTCGCCGGTCGATCTGCGCTCCCGCATCAGCCCGCCGGTGCCGCCGAGCGAGATGGTCGCCGCGGTGGCCACCCACCTGCACGCCCTGCCGGTGGCCGCGAACCCCGACCCCCTCGTGCTGGCCGGGGAGACCACCGCGCACCTGCGCGCGGCCATCGCCCGCGGTGAGCACTTCCACGACATGCGCATCACCCCCGAGGTCCCGAAGCACCCCGCGCTGCAGATGGCCACGGTGATCGCGACGAACATGGGCGAGGTCCCCGGCCCCCGGCTGCCCGCCGGGCTGGACCTGGTCGACGTGCGCCTCGTTCCCGGCCGCGAGCACTACTTCCCGCAGGCCGGCCGCAGTCCGCTGATGGCCTGCGTCGTGTCCTTCGACGGGCGGCTCGCCGTCGAGCTGCCGCACCACACCGCCTGCTTCAGCGCGGAATTCATGCGCTCGTTCCGCGACGACCTCCGCTCCGCGCTGCTGTCGCTGCCGACCCCGCGCGGACTCCTCACCTGAGCGCACCCCACCGGTCCCACCCGAGGAGCGAGCCTCCGAGATGACGATCGCGCACGAACCGAACCCCGTCCCCGCCCTGCTCGTCCGCGCCCAGGGCGGCGACGGGCAGGCCATGAACGAACTGCTCACGCACATCACGCCCTACGTGGCCCGGGTGTGCGCGTCGGTCGCCCGGTACCACAGCTCGGACGCGATGCAGGAAGCGCTGCTGGCGATCTACCGGGGGCTGACGACCGTCCGCGAGCCCGCCGCCTTCTACGGCTGGGTCCGCTCGGTCACGGTCCGCGAAGCGGTCCGCACGGTCAAGCGGCTCAACGACGCCGCGACGTGCTCGTCGGTGGAGGCCCGCCACGAGGCGAATCCGCTGGAAGGCGTGCACATCAACGACGTCCTGGAACGTCTGTCCACACCGCACCGCGAGGTCCTGACCCTGCGCGCCTGGGGGCTCAACGAGGAGGAGATGGCCGAGACGCTCCACCTCCCGGTGGGCACGGTCCGCTCCCGCCTCCACCGAGCCCGCCGCTCCTTCCAAGAAGCCTGGGCCCCCTCCGCCGCCTGACCCTCACCCCAAAACCCGAGCCCCACCCCGACTCCCGAACCTCACCCCGTCTCCCGAACCTCACCCCGGTGTCCCTGAACCCGGGTGCGGTGGTTCCGCGGGGTGCATGCCTCGCCAGGGGACAGTTTTAGTGAGAACTGTCGGGCATCGGTGTCCGAAATGTCGGGACAGTTTTCACTAAAACTGTCCGCACGCGCACTCGCGCACCTTCAGAACCGCGGTGCACGCGCGCGAAAAAGCGGTTCGGCGACCGCGGGATGGTCGCCGAACCGCTCAGGAGTCGATCAGACCGGGAGTCGATCAGGTCGGGGAGATGCCGCGCTCGCGCATCCACGGGAGCGGGTTGATCTTCTTCCCGGACGAGTTCCACACCTCGAAGTGCAGGTGGGTGCCGGTGGAGAAGCCGCGGTTGCCCATGGTCGCGATCTGGTCGCCCGCCTTGACCCGGTCGCCCTCGTCCGCGGTGATCGTGTTGACGTGGCCGTAGACGGTGATCGTGCCGTCGTCGTGCTGAACCCGGACCCACAGGCCGAAACCGCTGGCCGGGCCGGCTTCGATGACGACGCCGTCGGCGACCGACATGATCGGGGTGCCCTTGGAGTTGGCGATGTCGATGCCGTAGTGGGTGGTGCCCCAGCGACCGCCGAAGCCGGAGGTGAAGTTGCCCAGCGCGGGCACGTGGTACTTCGGCTGCCGGGCGGCTTCCTCGGCGGCGCGGCGGGCGGCCTCGCGCGCTTCGGTGATCCGCTCGCTCTTGGTCAGCTTCTCCATCTCGGAGCTGACGTCGGAGGTCTTGGCGACCGGGAGCATGGCGGGCGCGGGAGCGCTGCCGCCCATCCCGTTGTAGGTGGGGGATGCCGAGCCGTCCTCGGCCATCGCGGTGTTGAACGACCCCGCGGCGTCGGAGGCGTTGAAGTCATCGCTGTCGGGGGAGGCGTTTCCCTCGCCCGCTGCCAGCGACTGGCCTGCCGCTGCGAACGCGCCCGCCGCTACCGCGGCGACGACGACGCGACCGCGCCAGACCGAAGCTGTCGATGCACCCCGGCCCCGATTCCGAGCACTGGAGGGGTCGTCGGGGGACGCCTCCGGGTGACCGGGAAAGGGTCGTTCGCCGCCGGGGGAGCGGTGGTGAGCCAATGCCTGCCCTTCCGTCTCGGGGAGCCTGATCGCGCGGGCCCGGAACGGGGAATTTCCGGGTGCCGGTCGGGGAACCGGCCGAAGGTTGTCCTTCGTGATCAGACCGTGACAACGGACCGGGGGACAGTAGCGAAGCCGATCCCCTAGGGGCAACACCCGATCTGTGACGCGTCGGCGACCGCCCGTGTTCGAAATACCCGTCGCGGGGCGGATTGTCAGCCCCGTCCGGATACTGCGCGTGGTCGTCGCTCAGCGGAGCCACCTGCGGGTTCGTGATCAGCGGCGGGGGTTCCGATCGGCCCAGTCGGCCTCGTTCTCGGAACCGATTCGGACACGCGGGGGCACTGCGCTGTGCGACACGTCACACCCCAAGAGCGTCTTGTCGGCGAGCCGAAGATGCTCCGTTCGGGTGCTGCCCGGGCGTGTCGGGACGCGGCGACCCCGAGGTGGGGCTGCGGGTGGTGTCCGGAAACGGTCACCCGGTTGCTAGCGTCTGGCCGGTGACTGCGCGGCCTGACCTCCCGTCCGGTTCGTCTGCCTCGGCTTCGGCCCCGGCCACGAACCCGCAGCCAACGCTCGGCACGCCGGCTCGCCTGCGCGCCGCGATCGGGCTCGCCCTGCTCGGCGCCGCGCTCACCGGCCTCGGACCGCTGCTCGGGCTGACCAGCCCGGCCGTCCCCGCCGCCTACCCGGCCTGGCCGCTGCTGCTGGTGCTCGGGCTGATCGCCCCGGTGCTGGCCGCGGTGTTCGCCCGGCGCGGCCGCCCGGTCGTGGCCGCCGCGCTGCTGGTCGGCCCGGCCGCCTTCGCGCCGGGCAGGCTCGGCCAGGACGTCCAGTTCGCCGCCGACGCGGGCATGGCCGCGCGCCCGGAACTGCTGCGCGCCACCTCCCTGCTCAACTTCGAACCCGGCCTCGGCTGGTGGCTGCTGGCCGCCGGGCACCTGCTCGTGCTGGTCGCGGGCGTGCTCGGCACCTGGGGCACCCGCGAGTCCGGCGCCGGGTCGCACCGCCAGGGCCTGCTGGCGATGGCGCTGTGCGCGGGCGTGCTCGGCGCGGTCGCGGTGCTGATGGCCCCGTTCTCCTCCGACGACCCGTACCTGCCCGCCGAGACCGCCCTCGACGGGCCGCTGCCGGTGCTGATCGGCAGCGCGCTGCTGGCCGTCGCGGTGCCCTGCGCCGCCGGTCTGCTCGCCGGTTCCACCGACGCGGAGTTCGCCCGCGGCGGCCTGCTCGGCGTCGCGTTCTCGCTGATCGCGGTGTCCGTGCCGCCGCTGGTGTCGGTGCTGGTGCTCGACGTGATCACCTTCGCCTGGGGCCCGCTGCTGGGTCTGCTGGCCGCCGCCGCGCTGCTGGTGCTGGCGGTGCGCGCCGGGCGCGGCGAACCGGCCGAGGACGTCGACGACCTGCGGCTGCCCGCGCTGACCAGGCTGCTCACCCTCGCCGGGGTGTTCGCGCTGCTGGCCGGGGCGGTCGCGGTGCTCGCGGCGCTGACCCCGCACGTCGCCATGCCCTACGGGCTGCGCGACCCCTCCGAGTACCCGGCCCGCGTGCTGCTGCCGGCCGGGATCCTGCTGGTCCTGGTGGGTGCCGGGATGCTGCTGCCGAAGCTCGCGCTGACGCTGCGCCCGGTGCTGACCGTGCTGTGGGCGGTGGTGCCGCTGGCCGCGGCCGGCTCGCTGGACGCGGTGTTCACCGCGGTGCAGGTGGCCGGGGCCGGAGCGGGCCTGGGTGCCTGGGCCGCCGGGCTGTCGGTGCTGCTGGCGGCCGTCGCGGCGGTGCTCGCCGCGCTGGCCGGGGCCGTCGAGCGCGACGACGTCGACCTCACCGAGATGGCGATGCGCCGCCTGGTGCTGGTCCCGTCGCTGGTCGCGCTGGTGCTCGGCGCCGGGGCGTTCAGCCTGCCGGTGCTCACCGCGCCCGACTACAGCGCTCCCGGCGTGTTCACCGACTTCGGCACCACCTCGTGGGGCCTGGTGCTGGCGCTGGCCGCCGTCGTCGGCGCGACCGTGCTGGCGCCGATGTGCCGTCCGGGCCCGGCGGCCGCGCTGCTGTGCGGTGCGGCGCTGCTGGTCGCGGTGCGCGCGCTGGAGTTCCCGCTGACCGCCGGGCGGCTGCCCGGCGCCGCCCCGGGGCTGGGCCTGTGGTGCGCGATCGGGTGCGCGGTGGTGCTGCTCGGCACCGCCCTCGCGGCCCGCACCACCGCCGAACCGCGCAGCTGAGTTCACCCTCCCGGACGTCTTGTGGGACCCCACGCGGTGCCCGAGACTGGCTGCGCGCCGTCACGGCGCCTGTTCCGTTCGTCACGCGAACGCAGATATCGCTCCTGCCGAAACCGGCGAATTCCCGTGTTGGACGGGTCGATCCAGGCTTGACGCCCTACCTCAGGTGAGGCAGTTCACCAGGTGCGCCGCCCCATGCGTCATCGCAGGTCGATATCGTCACCGAGTCCGACACCGACGTCGCAGGAGAGTCGAGTGGACCTGTACGAGTACCAGGCGAAGGAGCTCTTCGCCTCCCACGGCGTGCCGACGCTGCCCGGCGCCGTGGCGACAGACCCGCAAGGGGCCAAGGCAGTCGCCGAAGAACTCGGCGGGCCCGTAGTCATCAAGGCCCAGGTCAAGACCGGTGGCCGCGGTAAGGCCGGCGGCGTGAAGCTGGCCGAGTCCGCGGATGAGGCCCAGACCAAGGCCGAGGCCATCCTCGGTCTGGACATCAAGGGCCACATCACCAACAAGGTGCTGGTGACCTCCGCTTCCGACATCGCCGAGGAGTACTACTTCTCCTTCTTGCTCGACCGCGCCAATCGCAACTTCCTCGCGATGGCCTCGGTCGAGGGCGGCATGGAGATCGAAGAGGTCGCGGCCACCAAGCCCGAGGCCCTGGCCAAGATCGCGATCGACCCGATCGAGGGCGTCGACCAGGACAAGGCGAAGGAGATCGTCTCCGCCGCCAAGTTCCCGGCCGAGGTCGCCGACCAGGTCGCCGACGTGATCGTGAAGCTGTGGGAGACCTTCGTCGCCGAAGACGCCACTCTGGTGGAGGTCAACCCGCTGGTGAAGGACCCCGAGGGCAAGGTCATCGCCCTCGACGGCAAGGTCACCCTCGACGAGAACGCGTCGTTCCGCCAGGCCAAGCAGGAAGAGCTGGTGGACAAGGCCGCGGAGAACCCGCTCGAGGCCAAGGCCAAGGAGAAGGGCCTCAACTACGTCAAGCTGGACGGCGAGGTCGGCATCATCGGTAACGGTGCCGGTCTGGTCATGTCCACGCTGGACGTCGTGGCCTACGCCGGTGAGAACCACGGCAACGTGAAGCCGGCGAACTTCCTCGACATCGGCGGCGGCGCCTCCGCCGAGGTCATGGCCGCGGGACTGGACGTCATCCTGGGCGACCAGGACGTGAAGTCTGTGTTCGTCAACGTCTTCGGTGGCATCACCGCCTGCGACGCCGTGGCCAACGGCATCGTGCAGGCGCTGAAGATCCTCGGCGACGAGGCCACCAAGCCGCTGATCGTGCGTCTCGACGGCAACAACGTCGACGAGGGACGCCGGATCCTGGCCGAGGCCAACCACCCGCTGGTCACGGTCGTGGACACGATGGACGGTGCGGCCGACAAGGCCGCCGAGCTGGCTGCGGGGGCGTGAGGCGATCATGGCTATCTTCCTCAACGAGAACAGCAAGGTGATCGTTCAGGGCATCACCGGCTCTGAGGGCACCAAGCACACCGCCCGCATGCTGCGCTCCGGCACCAACATCGTCGGCGGTGTCAACGCCCGCAAGGCCGGGCAGACCGTCGAGATCGAGGGCAAGGAGCTCACGGTCTTCGGCAGCGTTCAGGAGGCGATGAAGGAGACCGGCGCCGACGTGTCGGTCGTCTTCGTGCCGCCGAAGTTCGCCAAGGACGCCGTGATCGAGGCGATCGACGCCGAGATCGGCCTGGCCGTGGTCATCACCGAGGGCATCCCGGTGCACGACTCGGCCTACTTCTGGGCGCACGCCAACGCCACGGGCAACAAGACCCGGATCATCGGGCCGAACTGCCCCGGCATCATCTCGCCCGGCAAGTCCAACGCCGGCATCATCCCGGCCGACATCACCGGCCCGGGCAAGATCGGTCTGGTGTCCAAGTCGGGCACGCTGACCTACCAGATGATGTACGAGCTGCGGGACATCGGTTTCTCCAGCGCCGTCGGCATCGGTGGTGACCCGATCATCGGCACCACCCACATCGACGCGCTCCAGGCCTTCGAGGAGGACCCGGAGACCGAGGCCATCGTGATGATCGGTGAGATCGGTGGCGACGCCGAGGAGCGCGCGGCCGACTACATCAAGGCCAACATCACCAAGCCGGTGGTCGGCTACGTCGCGGGCTTCACCGCGCCGGAGGGCAAGACCATGGGTCACGCGGGCGCCATCGTCTCCGGTTCGTCGGGCACCGCCTCGGCGAAGAAGGAGGCCCTGGAGGCCGCGGGCGTGAAGGTCGGCAAGACGCCGAGCGAGACCGCCAAGCTGATGCGCGAGATCGTCAAGGGCTGACGCCTTTCGACCTCGATCGTTTCGGGGCCGGGTTCCCACCGCGGGAACCCGGCCCCGAACGCGTTCGGGGGTGTCCAGGCGGGCCGCCCCGCCTGGGCGGGGATTCGGTACCGTCGATCAGCACGCCCGATCGAGTGCCTTCGAGGAGTCCGAGACAGCCATGTCCGCCCCGTATCCGCAACAGCCGAGCACCGGTGAACGCCGATCGTTCGAGCTGAAAGAAGTCCTCGTGATGGTGGCGGGCGGTGCCGGTGCTGTCGGCTACCTGCTCGGCTTCTTCGACGACGGGGTCGGTGCCCTGATGGGCAGCATGGCCGGTGTCGGCCTGATCTCCACCGCCGCGCTCGCGGGCATGCGGTTCCTGCCGAAGACGCCGGACGCGCTGTTCGTCGGCGTCCCGCTGACGGCCTACGCGGCGCTGGCGCTGCTGCAGGACGTCATCCGCAACACCGCGTCGGGCCTGGTCCCGCTGCTGATGGTGCTGGCGCTCGCGCAACTGGCCGCCGTGCTGGGGGTGCTGCTCATCGAGGGCGGCGTGATCAAGCCCGGAGCCAAGCCCGGCGGCTCGCACCCGGGCACCGGCCCGCAGCCCTACGGCCGTCCGCCGTTCTCGCAGGGCCGTCCCGGCCCCTCGCGGCCCGGCCCCGGCTGGAACCCGCAGGGCCAGCAGCCCGCAGGTCAGCCAGCAGGTCAGTTCGGCGGGCAGCCGCCGTGGAACCCGGCCGCCGGCGGCCCCTCCGGCCCGCAGCCGGACGGCCGCAACCCGTCCTCCGACGGCTTCGCCGCCCCCAACCCGGACAACAGCGGCCCGCACCAGGTCCGCCCCACCTCCGGCCCCCTCCCGCAGAACGGCCACCCCGGCTCACCAGCCCAAGCCCAACCGGGCCAGGGGCAGGGCCAGCCCATCCAGGGCCAGGGCCAGCCGGGTCAGGGACAGGGACAACCGGGCCAGGGCCAGAACGCGCAGCCGAGTCAGGGCCAGCCGGGCCAGGGCCAGCCAGGACAGGGTCAGCCCGGTCAAGGCCAGAACGCCCAGCCCCAGAACCAGCAGCAACCGAAGCCCGACCAGGACAACGGCGGCCCCCAGGGCACCCGCCAGATGCCCCACCCCAACGCCACCCCACCCACCTTCTAACCACCAACCCGACACTCGGGACACCCGGTATCCGGGCCCGGTGCCTGGGCCCGGTGCCAGGGGGCTCAAGGCGCGTGGTCCCGGTGGGAGGGAACTTGGGGAGGGGACAGTTTTAGTCAAAACTGTCCGGACAAAACGGATGTTGATCATGGACAGTTTTCACTAAAACTGTCCTGCTCCCGGACCCCGGCATCCCCCGATGGGCGGATGCGCTGGCGTGTTCGAGGCCGTTCGGCGCAGCGGTGGTGCGACATTCGGGCTCGTGTCTGCGCTGGATCCGATCCCCCATGCCGTGGCCGCCGGCCATTCCGACCGGAAACCGGGTCTGCGCCGGTGGCTGTTCATCGCCGTCGTCGGCGCGGTGCCGCTGATCGGTTTCCTCTCCGTCGCCGCGCTGCTGGCGCTGGTGGTCGGCATCGCCAGCGGCACGAGCTTCGACCCGCTGATGATCCTGACGGCCGCGCTGCCCGGCTGGCTGATGCTGTACCAGTCGCCGCTGGTGATCTCCGGTGCGCCGCTGAGCGTGCTGCCGATGCTGCCCACGATCGGCGTGGTGCTGCTGGTCGCGGCGGCGTCGGCGTTCGTCGCCCGCCGCTGCCGGCTGCGCCGCCCGGACCAGGCGTGGCCGGTGATCGCGACGATGGCGCTGGTGCACGCGTGCGTCGGCGCGCTGTTCGCGATGCTGCTCGGCGGCCCGTTCAGCGCGGTCCCGGTCGAGGCGTTCCTGAGCTGCGGCCTGACCGCCGCGATCGCCGCGACCGCCGGGGTCGCCAACCGCTGCGGCCTGTTCTACCTGCTGTGGGAGCGCACCGACGCCTACGTGTGGACCGGGCTGCGGATCGGCCTGCTGACGATCGCCACGGTCGTCGCGACCGGGGCGTTCGTGCTGCTGGCCGCGATCGCGCTCGCGGCGCCGGACATGGCGGCGTCGATGGCGCGGATGGGCGGCGCGGGTGATGCCGTCGGCGCCACCGTCCTGTCGCTGCTGTACCTGCCCAACGCGGTCCTGGCGGGCTGGTCGTTCGCTGCGGGCAGCGGCTTCTCGCTCGGTTCCCAGACGGTCCAGCCGCTGGAGCACGCGCCGGGTCCGCTGCCGGACCTGCCGCTGCTGGCGGTGCTGCCCGACGACGGCCCGGCGGTGTGGTGGTCGGCGGTGCTGCTGCTCCCGCTGCTGGTCGGGATGTTCGTGGGCCTGGTCGCGCGCCG
Organism: Saccharopolyspora flava; assembly: GCF_900116135.1. Taxonomy (GTDB): domain Bacteria; phylum Actinomycetota; class Actinomycetes; order Mycobacteriales; family Pseudonocardiaceae; genus Saccharopolyspora; species Saccharopolyspora flava. The sequence continues at coordinate 1,089,798 of NZ_FOZX01000001.1, read as the reverse complement.
CGTCCCCGGCCCGCTGATGCGGCGTCTCGTCGTGGTGCTGGTCGCGGCGGGCGTGGCGGCGCTGGCGGTGCTGGTCCTGGCGGCGGTCGCCGGCGGCCGTCTCGGCAACGGCCCGATCGGCGACGTCTCGTTCCACCCGGTGACCCTGGCGGTGGCCACGCTGTGCTGGCTGGCGATCCCGGCGCTGGCGATGACCTGGCTGGGCGGCGCGGAGGAACCGGACGACCCGGCGCTGGCGGCCTTCGCCACCGACGCGTTCGACGACGAGGACATCGATCCAGACCCGGAGACCGAGGACCCGGACGAGGACTTCGACTACACCGATCTCGACGACCTGATCGCCGAAATCCCGCACGCCCGGGCGGAAAGCGACGCCGAAACCGAGGTCGAGGCGGACGAGTTCGACGCCGAACCGGACGAGGAGGAGCCCGCGCCGCGCGACCGGGGGTGAGCGCTGCGCCACTCGCCCGGCCCCTGCCGGAGCCGCCCCCGCAACCAGGTCTTACGCTGCGGGGGAGATCGTGCCGAGGCATGTCAGGAGCGAACGCTGAACCCGAGTACGCCCGACCAGCCGAGCACCGCCGCGCACCCGAACCGGATCACGACCGCCACCCCGGCGCGGGTGGTCGTGCTCGTCTCCGGTTCCGGCACCCTGCTGCAGGCCCTGCTCGACGCCACCAGCGACCCCGACTACCCGGTCCGGGTGGTCGCGGTGGGCGCCGACCGCGACGGCATCGAGGGCCTGGCCCGCGCCGAGCGCGCCGGCATCCCCACGTTCGTCCGCAAGGTCGGTGACCACGATTCCCGCGAGGAGTGGGATCGCGCGCTGACCGAGGCCTGCGCCGAGCACGAGCCGGACCTGGTGGTCTCCGCCGGGTTCATGAAGCTCGTCGGCGCGGATTTCCTGGCCCGCTTCGACGGCCGTTACCTCAACAGCCACCCGGCGCTGCTTCCCTCGTTCCCCGGCATGCACGGGGTGCGGGATGCGCTGGAGTATGGAGTCCGCGTCACCGGCTGCACCCTGTTCGTGGTGGACGCCGGTGTGGACACCGGGCCGATCCTGGCCCAGGAAGCCGTCGAGGTGCTGCCCGAGGACGACGAGGCGAGCCTCCACGAGCGGATCAAGGCCGTCGAGCGGCGGCTGCTGGTCGGCACTCTGCACAAGCTGGCGTTGCACGGGTGGACCGTGCAGGGACGGAAGGTGAGTATCCCGTGACCGCGAACTCCCAGGAGCGGCGCCCGGTTCGCCGCGCGCTGATCGGCGTGTCGGACAAGTCGGGCCTGCTGGAGCTGGCCACCGGGCTGCACGCGGCCGGGGTGGAGATCGTCTCCACCGGCGGCACGGCGCGCGCGATCGCCGACGCGGGCGTGCCGGTCACGCCCGTCGAAGAGCTCACCGGTTTCCCGGAGGCGCTGGACGGCCGGGTCAAGACGCTGCACCCGCGGGTGCACGCGGGTCTGCTCGCGGACCTGCGCCGCGACACCCATGCCCAGCAGCTGGAGGAGCTGGAGATCGCTCCGTTCGACCTGCTGGTGGTCAACCTGTACCCGTTCGTGCAGACGGTGGCCTCGGGCGCCGCGCAGGACGAGGTGATCGAGCAGATCGACATCGGTGGCCCGGCGATGGTGCGCGCCTCGGCGAAGAACCACGCCAACGTGGCCGTCGTGGTCGACCCGAGCCGCTACGAGTGGGTCCTGGAGGAGGTCCGCGCGGGCGGTTTCTCGATGGCCGACCGGACCGAGCTGGCGGCCGAGGCGTTCCGGCACACCGCGTCCTACGACGTGGCGGTGGCGTCCTGGATGAGCAAGGTCCCGACCGGTGACGACGCCGCGTTCCCGGGCTGGATCGGCGAGACCTGGCAGCGCCGCTCCGCGCTGCGCTACGGCGAGAACCCGCACCAGCCGGCCGCGCTGTACGTCTCGGGCGGCGAGGCCACCGGCCTGGCCGCGGCCGCGCAGCTGCACGGCAAGGAGATGTCCTACAACAACTACGTCGACGCCGACGCCGCGTGGCGTTCCGCGCACGACCACGACGAGCCGTGCGTGGCGATCATCAAGCACGCCAACCCGTGCGGCATCGCGGTCGCCGACGACATCGCCGCCGCGCACCGCAAGGCGCACGAGTGCGACCCGGTGAGCGCGTTCGGCGGCGTGATCGCCACCAACCGCGAGGTGTCGGTGGCGATGGCCGAGCAGGTCGCGGAGATCTTCACCGAGGTCGTGGTGGCCCCCGGTTACGCCGAGGGCGCGGTCGACGTGCTGAACAAGAAGAAGAACATCCGCATCCTGACCGCGCAGCCGCCGCAGAGCGGCCGGGTCGAGATGCGCGCGATCTCCGGCGGCATGCTGGTGCAGGGCTCGGACGCGATCGACGCCGACGGCGACGACCCGGCGAACTGGACCCTGGCGACCGGTTCCCCGGTGGACGAGGCGACGCTGGCGGACCTGAAGTTCGCCTGGCGCGCCTGCCGCGCGGTGAAGTCGAACGCGATCCTGCTGGCCGACGAGGGTGCGACGGTCGGCGTGGGCATGGGTCAGGTGAACCGGGTCGACTCGGCCCGCCTGGCGGTCTCCCGCGCCGGTGACCGCGCCAAGGGCTCGGTCGCGGCCTCGGACGCGTTCTTCCCGTTCCCGGACGGCCTGCAGGTCCTGCTGGACGCGGGCGTCCGCGCGGTGGTCCAGCCGGGCGGCTCGGTCCGCGACAACGAGGTCATCGCCGCGGCGGAAGCGGCCGGCGTCCCGGTCTACCTCACCGGCACCCGCCACTTCGCGCACTGACGCCCCCCACGACGAGCCCCGAGGCACCGCCTCGGGGCTCGTTTGCTTGTGCTCCCGGTGGCCGATGTCGTGCGGAAGCACCACCACTTCGTGGCTCGCGCTCGTGAGGGGGAGAGGCGCTGGATCACTCTTTCGAACTAATGTTCCCGTCATGCTTGACTTGAGCTTCCGAGCAGGGTTAACTGGCCTTGTTCGAACGGAAGTTCGAGATCGGAATCGGCCGGTGTCGGGGTCGGCCGCTCCGATGGAGTTCGGCGCTGTGGTCCGGGTGCAGGCGCAGCGCTGACTCCACCGCTGCCTTCCCCGCAGCGGCTGTGTTCGTGGGTGCCCGCGCCGGGGTCGGGCACCCACCGCGGTCACGTATGTGGGGAGGGCGGCGATGTCCGCGATGGTGTCTTCGGCGACGCTGAGCGCGCCCACGGCTGACGGGGTGTCCGTGGGTGTGCCGCACGTCGAGGCGGGCGGTGTCCCGGGTGCGGGCCGGGTGCTGCCGACGCGGGCGGAACTCGCCGCCGTGCTGCCGTGGCCAGGTTTGCGCCGCGGCAGCACGGTGGCGGTGCACGGATCGGTGTCACTGCTGTTCGCGCTGCTGGCGGAGGCCACGGCGAGCGGTTCCTGGGCGACCGTGGTGGGCCTGCCCGGCATCAACCTGGTCGCCGCCGCCGAGGCCGGGGTGTCGCTGGAGCGGCTGGCGGTCGTGCCGCAACCGGGGTCCGACCCGGCGGGCGTGATCGCGGCGCTGCTCGACGGCGTCGACCTCGTCGTGGTCGGCGGGACCGCGCAAGTGCTCGACGCCGATGCCCGCAGGCTCTCCGCGCGGGCGCGCCACCGCGGTTCGGTGCTGCTTCCCTTCGGGCGCTGGCCGGGCGCGGAGGTGCAGCTGCGTTGCTCCGGAGCCCGCTGGCGCGGACTCGGTCACGGCCACGGTCACCTGCGCGAACGCGAGGTCGCGGTGCACGCCGAAGGGCGTGGCGCGGCGTCGCGACCGCGTTCCCACCGGGTGCTGCTGCCTTCTCGCGACGGCGCGATCGCCGCCGTCCCCACCGCACCGACCGACATCGCTCCCGTCGTTCCTGCCGGAACCGGCGTTGCCGAAAACGACTCCGCTGACACCGCTGTCGGCATCGGGGCCGTCGAACGTCCGGCCGCCCGGGCGCACCTGCGCGCGGTGGCGGGGTGAGCGACGTGCCCGCCCGCAGGATCGTCGTGTGGTGCCCGGACTGGCCGGTGGTGGCCGCCGCGCGCGCCGCCGAGCTCGAACCTCTCGTGCCCGCAGCGGTTTTCGCCGCGAACCGGGTCGTGGCCTGCTCCGCGACCGCCCGCGACAGCGGCGTGCGCCGGGGGATGCGGCGCCGCGAGGCGCAGGGCCGCTGCCCGGAACTCGTCGTGTGCGAGCACGACCCGGCGCGCGACGTGCGGCTCTTCGAGCCCGTCGTGGCCGCCGTCGAAGAACTGGTGCCCGGGGTCGAGGTCGTCCGCCCCGGCCTGGTCGCCGTGCCCGCCCGAGGTCCCGCGCGCTACTTCGGCGGGGAGGAGGCCGTCGCGGAGAAGCTCGTCGACGAGATCGACGCGCAGACCGGCGTGGAGTGCCGGATCGGCGTCGCCGACGGGCTGTTCGCCGCGATCCTCGCCGCCCGGCGCGCCCGGCACGTCGAACCCGGTGCCAGCAGGGGATTCCTTGCTCCGCTGCCGATCGAGGAGGTCGAGCAGCTCGCCGACCGGCTCGGTCCGAAGCAGGTCGCGCAGCAGCCCGAACTCGTGGACCTGCTGCGCCGCTTGGGGATTCGCACCCTCGGCGAGTTCGCCGAGCTCGGCTCGGCGGACGTGGCGACCCGGTTCGGCCAGGCCGCCCTGCTGGCCCACCGCGCGGCGGGAGGTCACGAGGAGCGCCCGGTCAAGCGGCGGCGACCACCACCCGAGCTGGTCGTCGCCGAGGAGCTCGACCCGCCGGTGGACCGGGTGGACCGCGCGGCGTTCGTCGCCAAGGCGCTCGCCGACGAACTGCACGTCAAGCTGGGCGATCTCGGCCTGGCCTGCACCCGGCTGGGCATCTCGGCGCGCACCGAGAACGACGAGGAGCTGCACCGGGTGTGGCGCTGCGCGGAACCGCTCACCCCGACCACCACCGCCGACCGGGTCCGCTGGCAGCTCGACGGCTGGCTCAACGGCCGCGCGGGGCGGCCCACCGCGGGTCTCCGCGAGCTGAGCCTGATCCCCGAGGAGGTCGTGGGGGCGGGTGGCCTGCAGCTCGACCTGCTCAGCTCGGCCACCGGCGAGGCCACCGCACGCGCGGGCCGGGCCTTCGCGCGGGTGCAGGGCATGCTCGGCCCGGAAGCGGTGCTGACCGGTGTCCTCGGCGGCGGCAGGGACTTTCGCGACCAGGTGCGATTCGTGCCCTGGGGCGACGAGCGGCGTCCCGCGCTGCCCGCCGATGCGCCGTGGCCGGGCCGGATCCCGGCGCCCTCGCCGACGGTGGTGCCGGGCGAGGCGTGGCCGGCGCGGGTGCTCGACGCCTCGGGCGAGCCGGTGTGGATCACCGACCGGACGGGCCTGTCGGCGGCCCCGGTCCGGGTCGAGGTGGCAGGCGGCCGATCCCGCGCGGTGGCCGGCTGGGCCGGTCCGTGGCCGGTGACCGAGCGCTGGTGGGTCGACCTGCTGGCCACCGGCTCCGGCCGGACCGCGCCGGAGTCGCAGGTGCCGCCGCGGGCCCAGGTCCGGCTCCAGGTCGTGCTCGCACCGGAACCTCCGGCGGAGTCCGGCGATGAGGACGAGGTCGCGCTGCTGCTGGTGCACGAGCGCGGTGACTGGTGGGTGCAGGGCGCCTACCGATAGCCGGGGAACACTCGTTCGAGTGGATGTCGGCTTCGTTGGTAGCGCCAACGGTTCGAACAGGAGTTCACTAGGTTCATGAGTTGGTTCAACCCGCCCCAGAGCTGGACAGAGCTGGAGAAAGCCCTCTCCGGCAAGATGACGCCGACCGACGCGACACCGCACCACGACGAACCCGCGGTGCGTCCCCGCGCCGAACAACGACGACGAGGACGAGGGCTCTCGCCGCCTGGCGACCGCGTCCCCTACGCCGAGCTGCACGCGCACTCCAACTTCAGCTTCCTCGACGGCGCCGCGCACCCCGAGGAACTGATCGCCGAAGCCGCGCACCTCGGCCTCGAGGCCATCGCGCTCACCGACCACGACGGCCTCTACGGCGTCGTGCGGTTCGCCGAAGCCGCCAAGGAGCACGACGTGCGCACCGCGTTCGGCGCCGAGCTGAGCCTGGGGCTCACCCAGCCGCAGAACGGCATCCCCGATCCCGAAGGCGGACACCTGCTGGTGCTCGCCCGCGACCTCACCGGCTACGCCTCGCTGTGCCGGGCGATCAGCACCGCGCAGCTGCGCGGCGAGGAGAAAGGGCGCCCGGAATACCGGCTGGAGGAGCTGGCCGCCGACGCCGCCGGGCACTGGCAGGTCCTCACCGGCTGCCGCAAGGGCGCGGTCCAGACGGCCCTGGCCGCGGGCGGAACGGACGCTGCCCGGGCCGAACTCGACCGGCTGGTCGGGCTCTTCGGCCGCGAGCACGTCACCGTCGAGCTCACCGACCACGGCCTGCCCACCGACTCGGTGCGCAACGACGCGCTCGCCGAGCTCGCCGACCGCGCCGGACTGTCCACGGTGGCCACCACCGGCGCGCACCTGGCGCGGCCCGACCGGGCGCGGCTGGCGAGCGTCGTCGCGGCCGTCCGCGCGCGACGCAGCCTCGACGATATGGACGGCTGGTTGCCCGCCTGGGCGGGCAACCACCTGCGCTCCGGCGCCGAGATGGCCGAGCGCTTCGCCCGCTACCCGGGCGCGGTGCAGCGGGCCGCCGAGCTCGGCAAGTCCTTCGCGTTCGACCTGAGCCTGGTCGTCCCGCAACTGCCCCCGTTCGACGTGCCGCCCGGTCACACCGAGACCAGCCACCTGCGGGAACTGGTCTACCTCGGCGCGCTCGACCGCTACGGGCCGCCGCAAGCCGCGCCGGAGGCCTACCGGCAGATCGAGCACGAGCTCGCCGTCATCGAGGAGCTCGAGTTCCCCGGCTACTTCCTGGTCGTGCACGACATCATCGACTTCTGCCGCCGCGAGGACATCCTGTGCCAGGGCAGGGGATCGGCGGCCAACTCGGCCGTGTGCTTCGCGCTGCGCATCACCAACGCCGACCCGGTCCGCTACCGGCTGCTGTTCGAGCGGTTCCTCGCCCCCGAGCGGGACGGGCCGCCGGACATCGACATCGACATCGAATCCGGCCGCCGCGAAGAGGTCATCCAGTACGTCTACGCCAAGTACGGCCGCACGCACGCCGCGCAGGTCGCCAACGTCATCGGCTACCGGCCCAAGTCCGCGGTCCGCGACGTGGCCCGCGCGCTCGGCTACTCGCCCGGGCAGCAGGACGCCTGGAGCAAGGAGATCGAGCACTGGGGGCCGCTTCCCGACGACTCCGAGATCCCCGGCGCCGTGCGCGACCTCGCCGACGAGCTCATGGGATTCCCGCGCCACCTGGGCATCCACTCCGGCGGCATGGTGATCTGCCACCAGCCGGTCAGCGAGGTGTGCCCGGTGGAATGGGCGCGGATGCCCGGCCGCACCGTGCTGCAGTGGGACAAGGACGACTGCGCCACCGTCGGACTCGTCAAGTTCGACCTGCTCGGCCTCGGCATGCTCTCGGCGCTGCACCACGCCATCGACATGACCCGCGAACACCACGGCGTCCACGTCGACCTCGGCGAACTGGACCTGTCCGACCCCGAGGTCTACGCGATGCTGCGCCGGGCCGACGCCATCGGCGTGTTCCAGGTCGAGAGCCGCGCGCAGCTGGCCACGCTGCCCCGGCTCAAACCCCGCGAGTTCTACGACCTCGTCGTCGAAGTCGCGCTGATCCGCCCCGGACCCATCCAAGGCGGCTCGGTGCACCCCTACATCCGCCGCCGCAACCACGAGGAGGAATGGGACTACGAGCACCCGCTGATGGCGGGCGCGCTCGAGAAGACCCTGGGCGTGCCGCTGTTCCAGGAACAGCTGATGCAACTGGCCGTCGACGTCGCCGGCTTCAGTCCCTCCGAAGCCGACCAGCTCCGCCGGGCCATGGGCGCCAAGCGCTCCGCCGAACGCATGGAACGCCTGCGCGGCAGGCTCTTCGAAGGCATGGCCGCCAACGGCATCGGCGACGAACTCGCCGAGCACATCTACCAGCGGATGCTCGCCTTCGCCAACTACGGGTTCCCCGAGAGCCACGCGCTGAGCTTCGCGCTGCTGGTGTTCGCCAGCGCCTGGTTCAAGCGCTACTACCCGGCCGCCTTCTGCGCCGCGCTGCTCAAAGCGCAGCCCATGGGCTTCTACTCGCCGCAATCGCTGGTCGCCGACGCGCGCAGGCACGGCGTCGTGGTGCGCGGACCGGACATCAACGCCAGCCGCGTGCACGCCGACCTCGAACCCGACCCCACCAGCACCGGACGGCAAGCCGTGCGCATCGGCCTGTCCTCGGTGCGCAAGCTCGGCGAAGACCTCGCGGAGAAGCTGGTCGCCGAACGCGCCGACCACGGGCCCTACGCCGACATGGCCGACGTGGCGCGACGCGTGCGCCTGACCGCGCCCCAGATGGAAGCCCTGGCCACCGGAGGTGCCTTCGACGGCTTCGGCCTCACCCGCCGCGAAGCCCTGTGGAACGCCGCCGCGGCCGCCCGCGAACGACCAGACCGGCTGCCCGGCACCACCGTCGCCTCCGACGCCCCCGCCCTGCCCGGGATGGACGGCGTCGAGAAAGCGGCCGCCGACGTGTGGGCCACCGGCGTCTCACCCGACAGCTTCCCGCTGCAATTCGTCCGGGCACGCCTCGACGAACTCGGAGCGCTGCCCGCCTCCCAACTGTCCGAAGTGGAGCACGGTACGCGAGTGCTGGTGGGCGGGGCCGTGACCCACCGGCAGCGGCCGTCCACCGCCGGCGGGATCACCTTCCTCAACCTCGAGGATGAGAGCGGGACCGTCAACGTCGTGTGCTCGCCCGGGTTGTGGGCGCGGTATCGGAAAGTCGGTCGTACCAGTGCGGCTCTGCTCGTTCGGGGGGTTGTGGAGCGGGCTGGGGAGGTGGTGAATCTGCGGGCGGACAGACTCCAAAAACTGGATATTCGGGTGCCTTCTGAATCTCGGGATTTTCATTGATCTCTTTGGTTTATTGGGGGATGAAATCTCCTGTGGTGTGCGGGGTTTCGTCTACGGACAAGACTCTGTGGTCGCCTTGCTTGGCGGTGCCAGAAGCGGAACCTGAGCGACTCTCTGGCTCCGGGATCCGAGGCTTATGTATGCCAATACACGACACGTCGGCTGTCCTCCCCAGAGAGCCGCTCAGAACCCGCGGCGGTGCCAGCGTCTTAGGTGGGGTAAGGAGAAACCGGCTTCGCCGGTTGCCTGTCGGGGTTGGGGTTGGGGTGAAACGGCTTCGGTTGTGTTAGGCGATTCCGCAGCGTCGGATTGCTAGGAGGGTGAAGGTTTTGGCGCACTGTTCCAGGTCTGGGATGGTGACGTGTTCGTCGTCGGCGTGGGCGTAGCGGACGTCGCCCGGGCCGTAGGTGAGGGTGGGCATTCCGGTGGCCGCGTACTGGCGCAGGTCCGAGCCGTAGGGGGCGCCCAGGACTTCCGGGTCGGGGCCGCCTGCTGCGACGATCGCTCCCCGGGTTTCCTCCAGCAGGGGGTGGCCTTCCGGGAAGCGGCCGCTGGCGAAGATGCCGCCCGGCCAGGTCACGCGGACCGGGTGCTCGGCCAGCCACGGGTCGGCTGCGCAGGCCTCCGCCACCGCGGCGGTGAACTCGGCCTTCGCCTGCTCCACGGACTCGCCGAGCCGGACGCCGTAGCGGCCCTCCGCGACCGCCAGGTCCGGGACCGTGCTCGCCCAGTCGCCGACGTGCGCCTTGCCGACCGACAGCGGGTACGGGATCTCCAGGTGCCGCACCAGCGGGTCCGGGTCCACGTTGCGGCGGGACTCCAGCTCGCGCAGCACCGGCAGCAGCTCGGCCAGCTTGTCCAGGGCGTTGACGCCCCGGTAGCGGGTCGAACCGTGCGTGCTCTGCCCCGGGATCTCCAGCCGGAACGTCAGCGAACCGCCGTTGGCCGCCACGATGGTGTTCTGCGTCGGCTCGGCGATCACGCACGCCTCGCCGCGGTGACCGCGCTGCAGCGTCGCGAACGCGCCCAGCCCGCCGTCCTCCTCCGCGACGACCGCGTGCACCGCCAGCGGCCGGGCCAGCTCCACGCCCGCCGCGCGCAAGGCCTGCAGGGCACCGAGGAACGCCACCACACCGCCCTTCATGTCGCAGGTCCCGCGACCGGCGGCGACGCCGTCGGCGATGCGCAAGGTGTACGGGTCCCGGTCCGGCCAGCGGTCCAGGTCGCCCGGGGGCACCACGTCGGTGTGCCCGCAGAACACCAGCGCCGGCTCGCCCTCGCCGCTGACCCCGACGCAGCCGTAAGCCTCGTCCCGCTCGGCCTCCTGACCGGGGAACTCCGGGTGCCGGGCCAGCTCGTCGACGTCGATGCGCCAGTGATCGACCCGGTGCCCGAGCCCGGCGAGCTTGTCGGCGCACCACTGCTGCGCGTCGTGCTCGGCGGTGGTCCCGCCGACGCTGGGGATCGCCACCAGCTCGCGGAGATCATCGACGATGGCGTCGACGTCCACGGCGTCCAGGGCGCGCTGTTCGGCTTCGGTGCGGGGCTCCACGGCGGTCACGTCGCAGAACCTAACGCGCCCCACCCGCCACCGGACACCCCCGGTCGGGCACAGCACCCCCAAAAACCGGTGGACCCAAAAACCGGTGGACCCCGAAAACCCGTGGCGGAACGAGCAGCGACGGAACAGCGAGCCCGGGCACTGAGTACCATTCCGGCGTGGCCGAAGGCGACAGCACCGAGCGTGAATTCGAGATCGGCAAGGACGGCCTGGGCGGCATCGTCGTGGGCATGGACGGCAGCCCCGCCAGCTTCCACGCCGCCGCGTGGGCCGCGGGACTCGCCCGCCGAGAACGCGCGCGTCTCGTGCTGGTCTACGTCGAGGCGGTCGGCGGCGTCGCCTACTGGTCCCCGATGGGGGTCGCGGTGGCCAGCGAGGCCGCGGAATCGCTGGTGGAGGAGCTCAAGCAGGAGGTCGTGTCGCACCTGAGATGGGTGGACATCGACTGGGACTTCGTGCACCACCGGGGCGACCCCGCCGTCGGGCTGGAGCAGGTCGCCGAGCAGTACCGCGCCGATCTCATCGTCGTCGGCCGCTCCCGGCGCCGAGGAGGACTCCTCGGCACGGTCCCGGCCACGCTCGTCGTCGAAGCGGTCCGCCCGGTCGTCGTCGTCCCCTGAGCCGTCCCCCGACCAGCGACGAGACCCCCGGCCGGATCACCGGTGGGAGAGCGTGTTGACCACGGTCCCGCTCGGGTCGCGGTGGAAGAACCTCCGCACGCCCCACGGCTCGTCGGTGAGCGGGTGCACGATCTCCGCGCCCGATCCCAGCGCGGCCGCGTAGGCGACGTCGACGTCGTCCACCTCGATCGAGATGTCCGGGTGCTCGGGGGCCGTGGCGTCCTCGGTGATGATGCTGAACTGGCGCGCCCGGTCCTCGGGCGAGGCGAGCGTGACGATCCAGTCCATGTCCATCACCACCTCGAACCCGAACAACCGCACGTAGTGGTCGCGGGCCGCCGCGAGATCGGTGGCCTTCAGGTTGGGCACTACCCGGTGGATTCGCATGGCGCCTTCCCAGGACGTCGGGCGCCCGTGCCAGGGTGTGTGCCATGACGAGCGCGGTCGGCGAGGACTTCCAGGACGCGATGCTGCCGGATCAGGAGTGGTCCGGCCGGGTTTTCGAGCGGTGCGACTTCACCGACGCCGACCTGACCGGGCTGAGCACCCGCAACTGCGTGTTCACCGACTGCGACTTCACCGGCACCGACCTCAACGGCTCCCGGCACGTCGCGACCGCGTTCCGGTCCTGCACGTTCGAGCGCACCGTGCTCGGCAAGAGCTCCTTCGAGGGATGCAGCCTGCTCGGTTCCAGCTTCGTGGACTGCCGGCTGCGCTCGCTCACGCTCACCGAGACCGACCTGACCCTGGTCGCGCTGGGCCGCTGCGACCTGCGCGACGTGGGCCTGCACGGCGCCCGGTTCCGCGAGGCCAACCTCACCGAGTGCGATCTGCGCGGCTGCGACCTCCGCGAAGCCGACTTCACCGGTGCCCGCATGCTCGGTGCCCGGCTCAACAACGCCGACCTGCGGGACGCCCGGCTCGACGCCGACGCCCTCGTCCAAGCGCACCTGCGGGGCGCCCGGGTGGACACGACGCTGGCCCTGTCCTACGCGGCGGCCCACGGCCTGCAGCTCGACTGAAGCGCGAAAGAGGGCCCCTCCCAGGTGGGAAGGGCCCTCTCTCAGCTCTCGCTCACTCCATCGGCGGGCGCTCCGGCGACGGCACCTCGGCGAGCGTGCCGTCCGAGAGCAGGTCGCTGACCGCGCCCGGGAGCACGAACGCCGTGCCACCACCGGGCTGCTCGAACCACGCGACCGCGGTGCCGCGCAGCGCCTGGATCGGGCGCTGCACCCGGTAGGCCGCGTAGGTCCGGTTCGCCCACTGCGGCGGCAGCGAGCGGTGCGTGTACGGCGTGCGCATCGCGTACATCACGTTGCCGTTGGGCTCGCCGAAGCGGTCCAGCTCGGTGCCCGGCTGCAGCATCACGATCCGGCGGTCCCGGTACAGCGTCAGCGGCGGTTCGCCGTTGAGCGGCTGGATCTGCTGACCCTGCGGCGGCTGGCCGTTGGGCGAGGCCTGCTGCGGCTGGCCCTGCGGCTGACCCTGCGGGGCCTGGCCCTGCTGCGGACGCGGCGGCCCGGGCGGCGGGCCCTGCCGCTGCGGTCCAGCCATGCCGGGACCACCCGGTCCGGGACGGCGGTCGGCGCCACCGGCCGGACCCTGCGCGGGCCCGGCACCCGGACCGGCGGCCGGGGGAACCGGCGCGTTGCTGTCCCGGCGCGGCTGCCGCTTGGGCAGCGGGTTCGAGCCGGGAGCACCGCCCTGCGGCTGCACCGGGTTGCCCACCGGCGGGGACTGCGGTGCCTGCGGCGGCATCGGCCGGTCCATCGACGGAGCGGGCTGGAACCGGGTCGCCTCCTCGGCCGGAGGGGCCGACGGCGGCTGCGGGGCGGGGTCCTGCGGGGCCACGTCCTGGTTCGCGGTGAACAGCGGGTTCCCGCCGGTGCTCGGCCCGGACTGCTCCGGCTCGCGCGCGGCGCGCTGGGGCAGGTCGGATGCCTGCGGCGTGCGCTGCGGCAGGTCCGAGGACGGCTCCGGGTTGCGCTGCGGCAGACCGGATTCCGGCGCCTCCCGCTGCGGGAGCTCGGCGGACTCCGGCGCGCGCTGCGGCAGCTCCTCCGGTTCCGGCTCGGGCTCGGGTTCCGGTGCTCCGCGGCGCGGCAGGTCCTCGACGGAGTCGGAGCTGCCCGGGAGCAGCTCGTCGACCGGCTCGGCGCCCCGCTGAGGCAGGTCCTCGACCTGCTCGGGAGCCGGATCCGCCTCGGCGGCGACCGCAGCGGCCGGGGCCGCGGAGGCCGCAGCAGCCGGAGCCGACGCGGGCGGCTGGTCCATCAGCAGCTGACCCAGCAGGTAGGCCGCGGCGTGGTCGACGCGCGCGAAGCGCACGTCCTCGGTGCCGCTGACGACCCAGTCCTCGCCGTCCTGCACCAGGCAGAGGGCGTCGGTGCTGCGGCTGCCCAGCCGGTACGAGTCGCTGTCGACCTGGAAGTCGGTGAGCCGGTCGTGCAGCTTGGCCAGCACGTCCTGCGGGTCCGGCGCGTCGTCGTCCTCGTCGAGGACGTGCCGCGACCCGGACGAGGCCGGCGCGGGCTCCTCCTCGACCGGCGAGGCGGGGACCTGAGCGGCGGGCTCGTCGAGCTCCTCCTCGTCCGAGGAGGAAGCGGCGGCGGCACCGACAGCGGCGGCACCGGCGGCAGCCGCACCCACGCCGACGGCGGCACCGTTCGCACCCGAGGAGTCGGACTCGGGCTCGGCGGCGGGCTCGTCGATCGGCTCATCGGCGGGCTGGTCCACCAGCTCGCTCACGGCCGCTTCGCGGGTCTCGTCGTCGACCTCGCCGACGCTGAAACCGCGGCTGCGGGCGTGCTCGACCAGGGCGGTCTCCGGCGGCATGCCGTACTGCGCCAGGTAGTAGGCCACCGCGCCCGGCCACAGCCAGGTGCCGTCGGTGTGCCAGGTGCCCGGGACGGACTGGGCGCGCTCGGGGTCGAGGTGGTCCTCCTCGTTCTCCCGGGAGGCCAGCACGACCGGGGCGTTCTCCAGGTACTGCCGCAGGGCGCTCATCTCGTCGGCCGGGACCGGGCGGCGCTCGGAGACGACCGGGCGGCCCTCGTCGTCGACGTCGTCGAAGACGTTGGTGATCCGGAAGCCGCCGGAACCGGCCCCGGCGTGCTCGGCGGCCTCGGCCTCGAGACCCGCGACCGTGTCGGGCACCACGGGGGTGTCCTCGGCCTGCGGTGCGGAGGTGCCGTCGACCCGTTCCTGCATCCAGTCCGGGATGTTGTCCTCGGACCGCGGGTAGCGGCGAAGCTCGTCGACGTAGGCCGCGCGGGGCAGCGGGCGCTGCCACTGCGGCTCGGTGTCGAAGTTGATATCGATTCGGTAACTGGACGGGCGCTCGACGACGTAGAGCGCGCTCAACCAGGTGCCCACGTCGGGGCGGTACATGCCCTCGCGGAGGCGCTCGAAGATCTCCCGCAGTTCCACCGGTGGCTCGAGCGGACGCGTACTGCCGTCCTGCGCGGTGAGCTCACCCAGCAGGTCGGTGTACTCGCCGGTGGCTCGGTACTCCACCGTGATCTCCTGCCAGTCCTCAGGAGCGCCTTGTAAGAGCAGAACCCCGATCTTGCGGGCGATCTGCTCCTGCTCTTCCGGACTGATCGCTGTCGGACGCGACATGGGTGACATCCTCCCCCTCTCGACGAGGCAACCCGACTCCACCCCGCCGAAACGCTACTCGACGCGGGCCCGGCGTTGTGCGCTGTGTGTGACATCCGCGCCGCCGGTGATCGTCTTGTGGCGGTTTTCAAGATCGCCCCGGACGGGACCGGTGATCTCGTCCCAGAGCTTGCCTGCTGAAAGTGCGAATGAACATCACACCACCAGGTGTATTGGATCAAACGGGGGGTCCCGGAAAACCGGTAGCGGTACGGCCGTCCCGGAAGCGACAGTTATCACGTGCTCCGTCCTTACCGTCTGCTGGCCGCCGTCCCGCACGCTCCGTCACTGATGACCTCCGGTCTGTTGGCGCGCCTGCACATCCCGGCTCAGGTGATGGTGCTGACGTTCCTCATCGCCGACTGGACCGGTTCGTACGCGATCGGCGGTGCCGTGTGCACCGCGATGACCCTCGGGCACTCGATCGCCGGACCGGTGCGTGGCCGCGCCGCCGACCGCAGCTCGGTGGTGCGGGTGCTGGTGGTCAGCGGGGGAGTCCAGTTCTTCGGGTTCGCGGCGATGATCGCGACGGTGCGCTGGGTCGACGCGGCGCACTGGTGGCTGATGCTGCCGGTGTCGCTGGCCACCGGCCTGGCCGCGCCGCCGCTGGCGCAGGTGGCCCGGTCGATGTGGCCGCACATCGCCTCCGGCGAGGCGCGCGAGGCCGCCTACGCGGTGGAGGCGACGCTGCAGGAGCTGCTGTACGTGGTGGCGCCGATGCTGGCGACGTTCGCGGTGGCCGCCTGGAACCCGTCGCTGGCGCTGGCCTGCCTGGCGGTGTGGGCGGTGGTCGGCCCGGTCCTGTTCGCGTCGGCGCTGTGGCGCGCCGGGATCCGAGGTGGTCTGGGCGGCGGGGCTCCGGCGCGGTCGGGCGGTCTGCTGCGGCTGCCGGGCTTCCTGTCGATGATGTGCTTCTTCACCCTGATCGTCGGCGCGCTGGTGTCGGTCGACCTGGTGCTGGTCGGGTGGGCGCGCGGCAGGGGTGCGCCGGAGCTGGCCGGGTTCATGGCGATGGCCTGGGCGGTGGGTTCGCTGGTCGGCGGGCTGGTGATGGGCGGGTTCCCCCGGTCCCGGTTGTGGCTGCGCTGCGGCTTGGCGGCCCTCGGGCTGTGCGCGCTGGCCGTCGTGCTGCCGCCGGTGGCGCCGGGTTCGCCGTGGCTGGTCGGCGGTGTCCTGCTGCTCGGCGGCGCGGCGATCGCGCCGCTGCTGGCGGCGTCGAACGGCAGGCTGGCCGACCTGGCCCCGCCGGAGCGGCGCGGGGAGGCGTTCGGCTGGACGACCACGGCGAGCACGGCGGGCATCGCGATCGCCAACCCGCTGGTGGGGTCGATGATGGACTTCGGCGGTCCCGCCGCCGCGGGCGCGACCTGCGCCGGACTGGCGGTGCTGGCCTTCGCGGTCGTGCTGCTGCACCTGCGCCGCGCCGGGACGGTTTCGCCCGTGGCGGAAGTGGTGGAGAAAACTGCGGACCGGCGGGGTCATGCGGTCGACGATCTGCCACGATGAGCAGCTGTGAGCGCGACGATTCTCGACGGCAAGGCCACCAAGGACGCGATCTTCGAGGAGCTGCGACCCCGCGTCGCCAAGCTCGTCGAGCAGGGCCGGGCCCCGGGCCTGGCAACGGTGCTGGTCGGTGACGACCCCGGCTCGCAGTCCTACGTGCGCGCCAAGCACAACGACTGCGCGAAGGTCGGCATCAAGTCGATCCGCAAGGACCTGCCCGCCGACGTCAGCCAGGCTGACGTCGAGGCGGTCATCGATGAGCTCAACGCCGACCCGGAGTGCACCGGCTACATCGTGCAGCTGCCGTTGCCCAAGCACCTCGACGCCGGTCCGCTGCTGGAGCGGATGGCCCCGGCCAAGGACGCCGACGGCCTGCACCCGATCAGCCTCGGCCGCCTGGTGCTGGGCGAGGAGGCGCCGCTGCCGTGCACCCCGCGCGGCATCATCGAGCTGCTGCGCCGCCACGACGTCGAGCTCAACGGCGCGCGCGTCGCGGTCGTCGGCCGCGGCATCACGGTGGGCCGCCCGATCGGTCTGCTGCTGACCCGCCGCAGCGAGAACTCCACGGTGACCCTGTGCCACACCGGCACCAAGGACCTGGCCTCGGAGATCTCCCGCGCGGACGTGGTCGTCGCCGCCGCGGGCGTGCCGAAGCTGATCACCCCGGACATGGTCAAGCCGGGTGCGGCGGTGCTCGACGTGGGCGTCACGCGCACCGACGACGGGCTGGCCGGGGACGTGCACCCGGACGTCGCCGAGGTCGCCGGCTTCCTGTCGCCGAACCCCGGTGGTGTCGGCCCGATGACTCGCGCGATGCTGCTGACGAACGTCGTCGAGGCGGCCGAGCGCAACCTGGGCTGAGCCCGGCCCGCTGGACTGGAGGATCGTGAGCGACTGGTTGCCGGACAGGTCCCGCCTGTCCATCCACGTGCCGTTCGGCCTGGTGTGCGGCATCGGGTTGATCGGGTTCCTGCTGGTGTCCCTGCAGCACTGGCGCCGCGGCACGGTCGTGCTCGGCCTGGCGCTGCTGGTCGCGGCGGGACTGCGCGCGATGATCCCGGAGGAGCGGACCGGACTGCTCGCGATCCGCAGCCGGGTCGTCGACATCCTCCTCTACAGCGGTTTCGGCGTGGTCATCATCTCCATCGCCATGACCATCAGAGGCCTCTTCGGCTGACCCCGAAAACCACGAGAAGGCAGGCACCCCACCCAGGGGCGCCTGCCTTCTTCACGTCCACACCGGACACTCCACACCGGACCCCCGCGGTCCTCGGGTCAAATACCGCAGGTTTTGTCGGGTCGAATACCGCAGTTTTTGACCCGACAAAACCTGCGGTATTCGACCCGAGGGGAGGGTCAGTCCCACCAGAAGGACCAGGTGCGGCGGCCTCGGATCTCGTTGGCGTAGGCGGAGAGGGAGCCCGTCTCCTGCAGGATGCGGTCGGGGCAGAAGGTCCAGTGCTCGGCGGCGACGGCGGCCGCGTGCTCGGCGGTCTGCGGCGGGGCGGCGACGCTCATGTCCAGCCGGTCCGGTCCGAGCCGCAGGATGCGGGCGCCGAAGCGCTCCTCCCAGGAGCGCACCATCGCCGAGAGCCCGGCGGTGCGCGAGACGTGGTTGGCCGCACCGGACCAGCCCAGCACGGTGAGCACGTCGGCACCGCGCTTGACCGGCACCAGCGCGAGCCGGGTGTCCTCGTCGACGAGCTTCGGAAGCTGTTGGTTGGCCAGCACGTCCGGGTCCGCCAGCAGGTTCCCGGCCTTGGCCGGACCGGGGCAGGTGTAGTCGAAGGGCGCGAGCACGTCGAGGTCGTAGGCCGGGCCGAGCTCGTCGTCGACCTGCACGAGCCCTTCCCAGATCCGCGCCATCACGTCGTAGACGCGCCAGCGGTCGATGTGCTCCAGCGGTTCCGGCGAGACCACGCCGACGGTGCAGCGCTCGCCGAAGGTCTCGTCGCTGTCGCACAGCAGCAGCGGCCACAGCCCGCTGCGCCGGTGCTCGGCGCGCAGCGCGGCGGCCAGTTGCGGCCCCGGGGTGTCGAGGCTGATCCAGCACAGCGGGGCCGGGTAGACGGCCATGGACATCTGCTCGGTGAGGATCTCACCTGGTGGCAGCTCCGTGGAAAGCCCTGAACCGATGCCGAAAACCGCAGAAAGATCGGCCGGTGCCCCCGCGTCCCGGTCGTCTTGCAACATCACCGCCTCCTAGCGATTCCCCGATGTGCCCACCTTAAGGACGCGGCGCTGCCGGGGGGAGCCCGGGATGGTGCAAACCAGCTAACATTTCGGCCATCACTCCCGGTGAGAGCCCGGTAGCAGCACGATGCGCCCGGTCCGCTTCCCGGACAGGTGCAGGTCGAGCGCGCGCTCGGCGTCCTCCAGCGGCAGCCGTTCGGCGATGAGCGGGCGCAGTCTTCCGTCGGCGAGCAGCGCGAACAACGCGGACAGGTCGTGCCGGAACCGCGCGTCGGAGCGCACGTAGTACATCCGCGCGCGTCGCCCGCCGGTCCGGCCGAGGAGCCTGCGGATCTCCCATCCGGCCAGCTGTCGCACGATCCCGAGGTAGGGCGCGAACCACGGCCCGCTGTCGTCGAGCGTCGCGGAGCTGCCGTAGCTGATCAGCGTTCCGCCGGGTGCGAGCAGCCGCCAGGACGCCGGCAGGCTCGACGGCCCGAGCGGGTCGAAGACGGCGTCGACGCCGCCGGGCGCGAGTTCGGCGACCTTCGCGGCGACGTCCTCGGTGCGGTGATCGATCAACTCCGCTCCGAGACCGGCCAGATCCGGGTGCCGGCGCGCGGAAGCGGTTCCGATGACGCGGGTTCCGTCGAGGACGGCGAGTTGCCCGAGCAGCGCCCCGACCCCGCCGCCGATGCCGTGCACCAGCACCGTCCGTCCTGTTCGGACGTTCGCGTCGCGCAGCAGCTGCCGCGCGGTGACGCCGTTGGTCACCAGCGCCACGGCCTCGGCCGCGTCGACGCCGTCGGGGACGGCCACCAGGTCGCGATCGCGCAGCACCACGTGCCCGGACCAGGACCCGGTGCGGGTCATCGCGGCCACCCGCTGCCCGACTCGCCAGGACGTCCCGGTTCCGGTGGCGACGATCTCGCCGACCACGTCGTAGCCGGGCACGAACGGGAACTTCGGCTGGGCGGGGTAGCGGCCGAGCCGCATCTGCACCTCGGCGAAGCCGACGCCGGTGGCCTCGGTGCGCACGACGACCTGGTTCGGTCCGGGCTCGGGCGTTTCGTTGTCGCGGACGGCGACCTCGCCGAGTCCGGTGAGCACGATCTCGGTCATGACGACCCCCAGGGTGATAGTGATAAGCGAACGTTAGAAGCTCTAACTCGAATATGGACCTGTTACCCTGGGGTGTCAAGGGAGGCGGAGCATGGCAGTCCAGCCGCGCAGTCCCCGGGAGCGCTTCCGGGAGCAGACGCGCAACGAGGCCAAGCAGGTCGCGATGGAGCAGCTCGCCGAGTCGGGCCCGTCGGGGATCTCGGTGAACGCGATCGCCAAGCGCATGGGCGTCACCGGCCCGGCGCTCTACCGCTACTTCGCCAACCGCGACGCGCTGCTCACCGAGCTGGTGGCCGACGGCTACCGGGACCTCGCCGAGGTTCTGGAAGGTGTCGTGCGGGAGCACCGCCGGAAGGCTCCGGAGAACCGGTTCCGCGAGGTCGCGGTGGCCTTCCGGGCGTGGGCGCTGGAGGGGCCGCAGCGCTTCCTGCTGCTGTTCGGCACGCCGGTGCCCGGCTACGTCGCGCCGGAGGAGACCTTCGAGCTCGCCGACCGCGCGTTCCGCTCGGTCCTGGAGCCGCTGGCCGCGCTCGCGCCGGAGTCGCCGCCGAGCGGCGCGCTGGACCGGCAGCTGCTGAGCTGGCGCGAGCGCCGCGGCGGACCGCAGCCGCCGCTGCCCGCGCTGCGCAAGGCCGTCCGCGCCTGGTCACGTCTGCACGGCGTGATCAGCCTCGAGGTCACCGGCCAGTTCGCGGGCACGGGCGTCGACCCCGAGCCGCTGTTCCGCGCCGAGGTCGAATCCGTGCTCGCCGAACCCTGGGAGGTCTAGTCGCCCTGGCGCGGCGAGGGCGCTTCGATCACGCAGTCCGATCCCGGGAACACGATGCCCTCGTGCCCGTCGGTGTAGCGGACCTTGTACGGCGGCTCGCCGTCCTGCCCGAGGACCTCCAGGATCTCGGCGTACTTCTCGGCTTCGTCGACGTGCTTGCTGTGCACGTGGAGCTGGTCGCCCACGACTGCTCTCATCGCCCCTCACCTCCGCCCTCAGGCTAGGCGAGATGTGACGCAGATCGCATCGGGCGTCATTCCGCCAGGCGCGAGCAGGTCGTGGTGACCGCCTGGTACTTGTCCAGCTGGGCGGAGGTCCACTCGGCGCTGGCCTCGATGTCGACCTGGCCGGCGGCCACCTGCTGCACCGATTCCTGCACGTCGAGCAGGTTCTGCTTGAGCGTCTCGTCGGCGGTCGAGCTGGTGAGCTGCTGCAGCTCGGCGACCTTGGCCTGGGCGTCGGCCTGCGCCTGCTGGGGGTCGGCGAAGTTCGGCACGAAGTTGGCGGCGTTGATCGCCCGCAGGCACGCCTGCGCCGAGTCCAGGGACTGCTGGGCACCTTGGAGCTGCTGGTTGGCGTTCTGCAGGCCCTGTTGAGCCCCCTCGATCTCGCCGCACGCGGCGAGGCCGGTCAGCAGGGGTAACGCCAGGGTCGCCACCGCGATCCGCGTTCGAGCTCGCATCTTCCCTCCGGGGACAAGGCGCAGTGCCTCGGTGGCGCTGCAGGTGCACCTTATCGGTCAGACCAGAGGGATTGTGCAGTTTGTCGCGTTTTAGGTGCTAATGGTCTAAACCCTGCTCCAACCGGCTCAAGGTCCGGCCTCGATCCAGGCCATCACGCCCGGCGGCAGGTCGAGCCCGGCCAGCCACGGGGCGGCGCCGATGCGGTAGAGAACGACGCAGGTCAGCGCGATCGAGACCAGCGTCAGGCCGGGTCCGACGATGGCCAGCTCGACGGCGCCGCCGGTGCGCATCCGCAGCTTCTTCGGCGGCGCGACCGGGTACCAGGTCTTGCCGCCCAGCGGGACCGGCCACAGCATCGGGCAGCCCTGCTCGGTGATGGCGTCGCCGATGAAGTGCGCGATGCAGCCGATCATCACCGCGACCCCGAAGGCGGCGGCCTCCGTCGGCTGGTTGCCGGCCCACGCCCAGCAGGCGACGGTGAGCAGCAGCGAGGTGACGGCGATGAGCAGCGCGTCGCGCCGGGAACACCAGGTGTGCATGAGTCCGCGCACGGCCAGCCCGGCGAAGAAGAACATCAGCACGCCCAGCGCGCTGCCCTCGCTGGTCTGCACGATCGCGGTGGTGATGAGGCCGGCGAGGACGGCGAAGACGATGGTGTGGGTGAAGCCGCGGTGGGTGCCCTCGCGGTCGCTGTCCTTCTTGGTGCGGGTGAGCCGGTAGAGGAAGCCGCTGAACCCGCTGAGGGCGGCGGAGAGGCCCTTGGAGATGGCCCCGAAGGTGGCGGCGACGGTCGACGACGGGTGATCGATGTCGGGCAGCAGCGCGGCGCCGGCCGAGAGCGTGGCGCCGACCACCCAGGTCTTGGGGGATAATTGCCCTATCGCGTGCGTGTCGGCCAGGGCGGTCACCGCTGCCCATGCGGCCAACCCGCTCATCGCGTGCGTCGGTCCTGTCGCCATGTCTCTCCCGCATCGCCTGCCGCGCCGAACAACTGCTCGACAAGATCACTCGTCTGTGAGTTCGAGAGTAGAAGAGGATCGCGGCGCGGCCGGGCATTGCCCTGGGGGTGGCAGCTGTGAATCTGACTTCGGATGCGCCGTGACCCTGGTGGCGGGCGACGGGGGCAAGGCACAATCAAAAGCGCTAGCAGTACGCTTGTACCGCTTGCATTCTCGCGAGAGGAGCACCCCGCCACATGAGCAAGATCAAGGTCCAGGGCACGGTCGCCGAACTGGACGGCGACGAGATGACCCGGATCATCTGGTCCTTCATCAAGGACAAGCTGATCCACCCCTACCTGGACATCAACCTCGACTACTACGACCTGGGCATCGAGAACCGGGACGCCACCGACGACCAGGTGACCGTCGACTCCGCGAACGCCATCGCCAAGCACGGCGTAGGTGTGAAGTGCGCCACCATCACCCCCGATGAGGCGCGCGTTGACGAGTTCGGCCTGAAGAAGATGTGGCGGAGCCCGAACGGGACGATCCGCAACATCCTCGGCGGCGTCATCTTCCGCGAGCCGATCGTCATCTCCAACATCCCGCGGTACGTGCCGACGTGGACCAAGCCGATCGTCATCGGCCGTCACGCCCACGGCGACCAGTACAAGGCCAGCGACTTCAAGGTCCCGGGCGCGGGCACCGTCACCATCACCTACACCCCCGAGGACGGCTCCGAGCCGATCGAGATGGAGGTGGCGAAGTTCGGTGAAGACGGTGGCGTGGCGATGGCCATGTACAACTACCGCAAGTCGATCGAGGAGTTCGCGCACGCGTCCTTCCGGTACGGCCTGGAGCGCGGTTACCCCGTCTACATGTCGACCAAGAACACGATCCTGAAGGCCTACGACGGCATGTTCAAGGACGTGTTCGAGGAGATCTTCGAGAACGAGTACAAGGCTCAGTTCGACGCCAAGGGCATCACCTACGAGCACCGGCTGATCGACGACATGGTCGCCACCGCCCTGAAGTGGGAGGGCGGCTACGTCTGGGCCTGCAAGAACTACGACGGTGACGTGCAGTCGGACACCGTCGCGCAGGGCTTCGGCTCGCTGGGTCTGATGACCTCGGTGCTGATGACCGCCGACGGCAAGGTGGAGGCCGAGGCCGCGCACGGCACGGTGACCCGCCACTACCGCCAGCACCAGCAGGGCAAGCCCACCTCGACCAACCCGATCGCGTCGATCTACGCCTGGACGCGCGGCCTGCAGGCCCGCGGCAAGATGGACTCGACCCCGGAGGTCATCGGTTTCGCCGAGGCGCTGGAGCAGGTCGTCGTCGAGACCGTCGAGAGCGGCAAGATGACCAAGGACCTGGCTCTGCTGGTCGGCAACGACCAGCCGTTCCAGACCACCGAGGAATTCCTCGCCACCCTGGACGAGAACCTGCAGAAGAAGATGGCCGACCGCTGATCTTCCCCTGACGCGAAGCGCCGCTACCACCGAGGTGGAGCGGCGTTTTGCGTCCCCGCCCTCGTGCGGGTCCCGGGGTCCTGGGGGTCACGGGGGTGGGGAAGTTTTCATGAAAACTTCGCCCCAACCAAGGACCACACCCCACGACGACGTCGCCAGGGGACGGTTTTAGTCACAACTGTCCCCTGGCGACGAACGTCGAGGTGGAGTCCGGAGACAGGCAGTTCTGGCAAAAACTGCCCCATGCCGAGACGCGCTGCTCCACTACCCAGAGGTCAGGAGCGACCTTCGCGACGCCTCTCCGCAAGCTCCCGCAACTCACTCCGCACCACGTCAAGGTCGAACTTGTACCGACCCCCGGGCGTCACGAGGGCGACCGAGATCAAGCCCTCATCGGCGTAGCGGCTGATCGACCGGCGGGAGATGCCGAGCTCCACCGCCAGCTCGCCCGACGACAGCAACCGCTTACCCATACCCCGAACGTATGGCGACCGCGTGTCCTTTGCTGCCTAGCTGGCCTGTCTGGCCTCATTGGCCCTATCGTTGGCCCTGTTGGCCTGAGTGTCCGAATTGATGGAGGTGCAGTGGTGACGAGCGGGCATTTCTGGTTGCCGGTGGCGGCCGATGGCGCACGTGCGCGGCACGCGTTTCGCGGGCGGCGTTGGGAGGGCGAGCGGGTATCCGAAGCGGTCTGCGGTCAGACGCTTCCGCTGGCTCAGCCATCGGAGATGGACTGGATCACCTTCAAGACCTGTGATGAGTGCTGGCGACTTCTCCTCGTGGAAGCAGGGATCTCGCCGGAAGCGGTGAACGCGTACGTCTCCGAGGGCGGCTGAACCTGCTGCCCTTGAGCCGGTCGGCCGACTTTCGCGTGGGAAGCGTCGGCGTGCTCGGTGTCTGGGGGTGGGTGTGAACGCCGGGAAGCCGCTGGGATAAACTTTCCGCGCTGGCGGCGAACACCGCCGAGCGCGATTAGCTCAGTGGGAGAGCGCTACCTTGACACGGTAGAGGTCACTGGTTCAATCCCAGTATCGCGCACCATCTTTCACTTCCGAGAAGCCCTGTCGGCGATAACGCCGGCAGGGCTTCTTGTTGTTCGGGTCCGGCGTTGATCGCTGCGGGATTCACGTTCGCTGGGCGGGTTTTGGGGCCGTGAGTTGACCGTGGGGTGGATGCTTCGGCGACGCGCGGGTGCGGTATTGCCGTTTTTGGCGGGTTTTCGCCTGGTGAGTGGATACGGTGTGCGCCGTTGTGACCGTTCGGGCGCTGGTCTTGTTGCTGGGGAGCCTCGGGAGCGCCTGTTTTTGCCGTGGTGGGTGCGGCGTGATGGGGGTCGACAGTGCTGGTCGAGGAGGAGCGTTCGCCTGAGACGCGGGAGGGTGCGCGGGCTCGGCGGAGCGGCGTGTGGTGGGTGGCCGCGGGCGCGGTGGTGCTGGCCGGTCTGGTGTTCTGGCTGGTCAAGGACGCTTTGCTGGATGATTCCTACATCACGTTGAGCTACGCGCGTGGCGTGGTCGAGCGTGGTGAGTGGGGGATGATCCCGGGCGAGGTGGCGAATTCGGCGACGTCGCCGGGCAACGTGCTGCTGCTGACGTTGGTGGCGTGGGTGGTGGGCAGTCCGGTGCGGGCGCTGGGCGTGGTGTTCACCGCGTCTGCCGTGGTGCTCGTGCTGGCGCTGCGACGGGCCGCGCTGGATCGGGGGTTGCCGGGCTGGACCGGGGTGGTGACCGCGGCGCTGGTGGGGTTGAACCCGCTGTTGCTGTCGACGGTGGGTTTGGAGATGACCCTGGCCGCTGCCCTGCTGGCGGTGCTGCTGGCGGCGGTGACCGGGTCGCGGCCGTGGCTGTTCGGCATCACGACCGGGGCGCTGGCCCTGACCCGGCTGGATCTCGGGGTGTTCGTGCTGGTGGCGGTGGTGTGCTGCCCGCGGTTGTGGCGTGGGTGGTGGAAGTGGTTCGTGGCGGCGGTGGTCGTGGCCGGGCCGTGGTTCGTGTTCAGCTGGTTCCACTTCGGTTCGGCGGTGCCGGACACGCTGGTGATCAAGCAGTTGCAGGAAGCGTGGGGTGAGTACAGCTTCGGCAACGGCCTGGGAATGCTCCACGAGCTGGCGCCGGAGGCGACGGTGGTGGCGTTGCTGCCGGCGGTCTGCGGAGTGCTCGCCGCGGTGGTGCTGGCCGTCCTCGCGGTCCTCGGTCGTGGTCGGCGCGCGTGGCCGTGGGCGGTGCTGGGAACGGGTGGTGCGGCGCACTTCCTGGTGTATTCGCAGTTGGGAGTGCCGCCGTACCACTGGTATTACGCGCCATCATTCATCGCTACGACGATCGCCTTCGGCGGACTGCTGGGCCTGGTGGCGTCGCGGGTGAGGTGGCGGCTTCCGGTGGCCCTGGTCGGCGCGGTGCTGGTGGTGCCGTCGTTGTGGGTCGTGGGCGGGCAGGGCCTGCCGTGGCGGACGGCGCCGATCGAGACCAACTGGGGCAGCGCCGCGGACTACGCGCGCATCGGGACCGAGGTCGGCCGACGGGTCGGTGATGCGACGGTGACCAGCCCGGGCGAGTTGGGAACGCTGGCGTACTTCTGCCGCTGCCGCGTGGTCGACGGCTTCTCCGACCGCGGCTACCTGGGCCCGGAGATCGCCGAACGCATCGACCGCGCCGGACCGCTCACGGCCGCGTTGCTGCGTCTGAACTACCGGCATTTCCAGCCGACCGAACCCCGCGAGATCGACTACCTGCTGCGCGTCGCCGACGGCCCGGGCCCGGACCCGTTCTGGACGATCTCCACCCCGCTCGGCCCGCCGAAACACCTCACCCTGGAACCCGCGAGCCCCTGAACAGGGGAGACCCCCTGCCGGTGTTGTCACCGGCAGGGGGCTCAGCCGAACTGCAGCGGGGTCAGTTGTTCGATGTCGCTGCGGATGCGCAGCTCCGCGATGGCGGCGTGGTCCACCGGGCCGGGGGCATCGAGGATCTCCAGGAGTTCCTCGAAGTAGTGCTCGTGGTGCGTGGGCGGCGAGGACTGGAAGAACATCTTCGCGTCCGTCTTCCCCGGGTTGGCGAAGGCGTGCGGGCAGCCGGGCGGGACGAACATGACGCTGCCCGGTCCGGCGCGAATCACGCGCTCGCCCTCGTCGTTCTCCCACTCGCGCCAGTTCCCCGTCCGCTCACGGGGTTCGAAGGCGAGCAGGTCGAGTTCGCCGTCGATGACGTAGAACAGCTCCTCGCTGCGCGTGTGCACGTGCGCGCCCACGTCGAAACCCGGTGGCACCACCACCTCGAAGCTCGACGCGGCTCGCGAGTGCTCTCCGGTGACCTTGAACGTGACGTCTTGCGCGCCGGTGTGGATGCGGCGTCCCCGGCCGGGCGGGACGATCAGGCCTGTCATGAATGCGTTTCTCCGATTTACCAGGTGACGGGGAATGCGATGGGGCCGCGGATGAGCGCGCCGGGTTGCATCCGGATCTCGTCCGGGGCCACCGCCAGCTCCAGTTCGGGAAGTCGGTCCAGCAGCGTGCCGAGGAGGACCTGGGATTCCATCCGGGCCAGCAGCGGGGCCATGCAGTAGTGCGGGCCGTGGCCGAAGGACAGGTGGCCGACCTCGGTGCGGTCGATGTCGAGCCGGTCCGGGTCGGGGAACACGCTGTCGTCCCGGTTCGCGGTCAGGTAGGAGACGTAGACGAACGAGCCCTCCGGGATCAGCACGCCGCCGACCTCGACGTCCTCGGTCGCCACCCGCGGCTGTCCGAGTCCGCTCTTGTGCGGGATGTACCGCAGGAATTCCTCGACGGCCTGCGGCACCAGGCCCGGATCGGCCAGCAGCCGGTCCTTGAGCCCCGGGGTGGTCAGCAGCAGGTAGATCATGTTGGAACTGTTGTTGCGGACCGCGTGCCAGCCGTTGAACTGCAGCAGCAAGGCGAGCGCGATCAGCTCCTCCTCGTCCAGCACGCCTTCGTGGCAGGAGGCGGCGAGCACGCTCATCAGGTCCTCGCGCGGCTCGGCGAGTCGCTGTTCGGCGAGGTCGAGGAAGTAGCGGCGCGCGGCTTCCTTGGCCTCGGCGACCTGCTTCAGCGCGTCCTCGTCCGGGGCGACGCGCAGGATCGTGCTCGCCCACCCGGTCATGCGCGGCCAGTCCGGCGCGGGGACGCCGAGGATCTCCCCAACCATCCGCACCGGGAACGGCGAGGTGACGTGCTCCACGATGTCGCTCGGCGATCCCGCTCGCACCATGCCGTCGATCAACTCGTGCACCACCTGCTCCGCGTGCTTGCGGAGGTCTTCGGTGCTGCGCTGGTCGAAGGCCTTGGCCACCACCCGCCGGACGCGCGCGTGCTCGGGCGGGTCGGCGAAGCTCACCGCCTTGTCCACCGGGATGTGGTGCGGCGTCATCTTCGGGAACGTGCGGCCGACGATCTCGGCCCTGCTGAACCGCGGGTCGGAGGTCACCATCCGGACGTCGTCGTAGCGGGTGACCAGCCACGCGTCGCCGTCGCCGTAGGGCATCCGGATCCGGGAGACGGGGCGGTGGCGCAGGGCGTCGGCCAGGAACGGGTCGAATTCGAGCCCGGCGAGGTCGGTCGGTGTGTACAGCGGGCAGGACATCAGCTGGGCTCCAGGACGGCGTCGGCGGTGTGCGGGAGGGTGACGGCGGCGGGCTGCCAGGTGCCGACGGCCATTTCGGCGGTGATCCCCGGACCGAAGCCGGCGATCACGCCGCGCGCTGCCGCCGGCAGCTCGTCGTTGTCGAAAACCCTGGTCAGCGCGTCGAGCACGACCGCGCTGGCGATGTTGCCGTACTCGGTCAGCGTCGCCCTGCTGTGCCGGAAGGAGTCCGGCGGCACGCCCAGGTAGCGGGTCAGGTCGTCGAGGATGCGCGGACCGCCCGCGTGGATCACGTAGAAGTCGAGGTCGTCGACCTGCCAGCGGTGCGACTCGACGAGCTGTCGCAGAGCGGGGGCGAGCGGTCCCATCGTGGTCGGAACCCGCTTGTCCAGCCGGAAGTGGAAGCCGGTCGACTTCACCCGGTAGGAGATCCAGTCCTCGGTGTCGGGGATCAGCGAGGAGGAGTTGCGCTCCAGGTTCACCCCCGCACCGCCCGAACCGCGCACCACGGCCGCCGCGACGGCGTCGCCGAAGAGCCCGTTGGACAGCAGGGATCCGATTCCGGTGTCGGTCGGCTGGTAGCACAGCGAGCAGAACTCGCAGGACACGATGAGGACGTTGGCGCCGGGGTAGGCGGTGCAGAAGTCGTGGGCCCGGTTGATCGCCGCGCCTCCGGCGGCGCATCCCAGCTGCGCGATCGGCAGTTGCCGGGTGTCGTGCCGGAAGCCCATCTCGTTGATCAACCAGGCGGTCATCGACGGCATCGTGAAACCGGTGCAGGACACGTAGATGATGGCGTCGATGTCGTCGGCGGCGAGGTGGGCGTTGCGCAGCGCCCCCTCGACCACGGCCGGGACGCGCAGCTTGGCCTGCTGCTCGTAGACCGCGTTGCGCTCCTCGAAACCGGGGTGCCGCAGGGTCTCCTCGATCGGCCGGATGAGGTGTCTCTTGTGGACACCGGTGTTGCTGATCAGCCGCAGTGCCAGCGGAAGCTGCTCGTGGGACGGGTGGAGCCGGCTCGCGAGCTCCAGGGTTTCGTTCATGGTGATGACGTGCTCGGGCACGGCCACTTCGGGCCTGCACAGGACTGCCACGGGTTGCTTCCTCCGGGGAATGATCGGCTCGTCGAGGAATCGGACGGCGGAGAAAAGGAACGGGACGATGCCCGAACCCCCCTCGAACTCCGCGTCCTGACCTCCACACCGACGTTCGGCCGAGATGATCAACTTCTTGACCGAGGCGGTCAGCATTCCCCCTGGTGGGCCACTGATCGGATGACGGAAGCGAAGATGATCACTCCTGGTGCGGCGACGAAGGCCACACCGTTCCCCGCGCGGGTCCGCACGACGAGCACGCCACATACCCGACAGGAGGAGCCCCCTTGCCGAGGAAGCCTCGGTTCGCGTCGTGCTGGACGAGGCGAAGTTCGTGGACGGCTCGGTGCTGGCCAGGTCTTGTCATCCGAGGGCGCCGAAGCTCCGTCGACGGTGTGACGTCGGTTGCCCGCCGGGGTTATTGCTGTTCTGAGGCTCGATCGCAATCGTCCAATGCGGACCGGTGGGGAGGTCGTGGGGTAACGTCCCGGCCGTTAGAGCTGCTGAGGAGGGGTCGTGCTGCGGAGGTTCTTCTGGCGGCTTCGGCACCCGCGCAACCGGCGGCTCCGGGGGCTGGTGCGGTTGACCGCGCGGACCGTGGAGAGCAGCGGTCGTTACCGGTTGACCGGTCTGGCCGGGGAGGCGGCGTTCTTCACGCTCACCTCGTTGCCGCCGGTGCTGCTCGGTGTCGTCGGCACGCTCGGCTACCTCGCCGGGTGGCTGGGGCGCGAGGACACGATGGCCGCCGTCGAGGAAGCCCTGGTGCAGGCGGCCGGGACCGTGCTGTCCCCCGAGGCCATCGATCAGCTGCTGCGGCCGGTGCTGGTGGAGGTCCTGGGGTCCGGACGAGCCGGGGTCATCTCGATCGGTTTCCTGCTGGCGCTGTGGTCCGGATCGGCCGCGCTGAACGTCTACATCGACACGATCTCGGTGGTCTACGGCCTGGGCGGGCACCGCAACGTGGTGCGGCAGCGGCTCATGTCGGTCCTGGTCTACGTGGTGGGACTGCTCGTCTCGCTGGTGCTGCTGCCGCTGCTCGCCGTCGGCCCGTCGGTGATCGCCGGATGGCTCCCGGAAGTGTCCGCGCTGGTCTACGGGCTGTACTGGCCGGCGGTCGTGCTCGGCTCGATCGCCTCGCTGAGCACCCTGTACATGGTGTCCGTCCCGATCCGCGCGCCCTGGCACGAGCACCTGCCGGGGGCGGCGGTGGCGCTGGTGGTGTGGCTCGCGGGCAGCTTCGGCCTGCGGATCTACCTGGACGTGAGCCTGGAGAACTCGCCGGTCTACGGTGCGCTGGCGGCACCGATGGGCGTGCTGCTGTGGCTCTACGTCACGGCTTTCGCGGTGCTGCTCGGCGGTGCCGTCAACGCCGAGCTCGACACCGTCCAGCCCTCCCGCGAGATCGCCATCGCCCGCCGAGCCGCCCGGGAAGCCGCCGAGTGATCAGCCCGGAATCGGCCGCCGGATCCGGGGGAGAACATCAGCGCTCGTCGTCCCGGTCGCGGGCGATCTCGGCCGCCAGGTCCACCCCGTCGGCCGCCTCCATCCCGCTCCGCAGGACGGCGCGTCGCATCGTCGAGGAACGCGACGCGCCGTCACCGGTGAGAACGTCCGGGGCGTGCTCGGTTTCGGGATCGCTGCGGATGGTCTCGGCCACGGAGCCAGCGTGGGGCAGAACGTCTTACGCCTGCCAGGTCACGATGGGGTGATTCGTTTGGTGGTGTGGCGGAAGGCCCAGAGGACGACGAGGGCCGCGAGCGCGGTGAGGGGTGTGCCCATGGCGATCTTGGCGAAGGCGAGCCAGCCCGTGGAGTCGGCGAGGTAGAGGTACTCCTTGACCACGAACCGGGCCGCGAACACCGCCGTGACCGCCAGCGAAGCGAGGTAGTGGGCGCGCAGCGCCGAGCGGTTCCGCCGCCACGGCTTGTCGCCGCCGTGCAGCAGGTTCCAGATCACGCCGGTCAGCGGCCTGCCCACCAGCATCGAGACCAGCATGACGATCGCCCCGGCGAGGCTGGCCCAGATCCCGATCAGGAAGAAGTCCTTCGCCGATCCGGTCAGCGCCGCGACGCCGCCGGCCGCGGCGATCGCGATCACGCCGCCCAGGGCCGAGGAGAGCCGTTCGCCGCGCAGCACTCGCACGCCGGTGAGCACCAGGGCCGCAGCGAGGGCGACGCCGATCGCCGCCATCAGCGGCAGGAACGGCACCGCCGTCACGAACACCACCACCGGCAGGGCGGTGTAGAGCATCCCCATCGGCCCGCCGACTCCGTCGACCAGGGCCTGCTTCACGTCGGTGGGCTTGTCGGTCATCGGGCGTCTCCTATGTGGCGGGCGAGGAAGCGGTCGGCGGCGCGGAACATGGTCACCTGGTTCTCCGGGTTGACCACGGCGTGCCCCTCGTCGGGGAACACCAGGTATTCGACGTCGAGGCCGCGAGCGCGGGCCGCCTCGACGATCAGGTCGGACTCGCCCTGCACGACGCGGGCGTCGTTGGCGCCCTGCACCACCAGCAGCGGCGAGCGGATCTTGCCGACGTGGCTGATCGGCGAGCGGGCCAGCATGTCGGCCTCCTGCACCGGATCGGCCGGGTCGCCGACGTAGCGGTACCAGTTGTTGACCAGGGCGGGCCGGACGAACTCGGGCTGGGTGCGCATGAAGTTCGCCAGGTCGGAGATGCCGACGAAGTCGACGACGGCGGCGAAGCGGTCGGGCGTGAACGTGGCGCCGACCAGCGCCGCGTAGCCGCCGTAGGAGCCGCCCATGATCGCGATCCGGTCCGGGTCGGCGTAGCCCCGCTCGATCGCCCAGTCCACGCCGTCGATGAGGTCGTCGTGCATGGTGCCCGCGAACTCGCCGATCGCGGCCTGCATGTGCGCCTTGCCGAACCCGTCCGAACCCCGGAAGTTGACCTGCAGCACCGCGTACCCGCGGTTGGCCAGCAGCTGCACCAGCGGGTTGAAGCCCCAGTGGTCGCGGTGCCACGGACCGCCGTGCACCAGCAGCACCATCGGCAGCCCCGACGGTTCCACGCCGACCGGCAGCGTCAGGTACGACGGCAGCTCCAGCCCGTCGCGGGCGGTGATCGTCACCGGCGTCATCGGGGCCAGCGACTCGGGGTCGAGGTGCTCGTAGGGCTTGAACAGCAACCGCTTCTCGCCCGTGGCGTGGTCGTAGAACCAGGTCGCGCCCGGGTCGCGGTCGTGCTGGAACGACACGATCCAGCGCTTCCCGGCGTCGTCGGACGACAGCTCGCCCACGTCGCCGTCGGAGAGCTGCTCGATCTCGGCCAGCACCTCGGCGAAGTGCGGGTCGATCGGGCGGATCTCCTGGCGCGCGCCCCGGTAGCGGGCGCCCAGCAGCTCGCCGCGCCGGTCGCGGATGAGCGTCGCGGGCGCGGTCGGGAACACCTTCGGGATCGGGTCCAGGTCGAACCTCGGGTGGCCGTCGACCTCGGTCCGCTCGCCGGTGGCCAGGTCGACGCGGACCAGCCGCAACCGGTCGCCGTCCTCGTACGAGCCGATCCACATGCCGGTGCCGTCGGGCGTCATCTGCGACAGGTGACCCACCGGGTGGTCGGCACCCGGCAGCAGCGCGATCCGCCGCAGCTCGCCGCCGGGATCCGGGCGGAGCAGTTCGAGATCGCCGTCGGCGGTGATCCCGCTGGCGAGCAGTTCGCCGGACGCCTGGAACCAGGTCCGGCCGGGTCCCGGGCTCTGCGCGAGCAGGGTGATCTCGCCGGTGGCGACGTCGATCTCGTGCAGGTCGAACTCGGCCGGGGTGCGCGCGTTGAGCAGCACCGCGAGCTTCCCGGGCCGGCCGATCGACGGTTCCATCGAGACCACCCGGGCCCCCGGGAACGGCGTCAGGTCCACCGCGGGCACGCCCGGGGCGTCGATGTCGGCGCGGTGCAGGTGCCAGTTCTCGTCGCCGCCGGAATCCTGCAGGTAGAGCAGCCAGCGCGGGTCGTCGGCCCAGTGGAAGTTCTCGACGCTGCGGGTCTCGTCGGCGGTCACGCACACCGGTTCGGAACCCGGTTCGAGGTCCTGCACCCACACGTTGAGCCGGTTCTGCCAGGGCGCGAGGAAGGCGATCCGGGTGCCGTCCGGCGCGATGCGGGCCTTGAGCCGGCGCGGCTCGGTGAACAGGCTCTCGACCGAGAGGTGAGCGGGTTTCATGAAGGTTCCCCCATGTCGGTGTCGGTGGAACCAGTCCAAGGCGTGCCGCAGCGGCATGCTCAATACCCTGAAGAGGTGACGCGGGTCACGGTTGACCGTGCCGCAGCGGCACGGTTTTCACTCGGAACCGCACCCACGAGACGACGAGGAGCAGCCGGTGGCCTGGAGCACCCGTGAAATCGCCGAGCTGGCGGGCACGAGCCTGCGCGCGGTCCGGCACTACCACGAGGTCGGTCTGCTCGACGAGCCCGAACGCCGCGCCAACGGCTACAAGCAGTACGGCGTCGCCCACCTGGTGCGGCTGCTGCGCATCAAACGGCTGGTCGACCTCGGCTTCTCGCTGTCCCAGATCGCCGCCATGGGCGACGCCGACACGCACCCGGAGGAAGCCCTGCGCGCACTGGACGCCGAACTGGCCGCCACCATCGAACGACTCCAGCGGGCCCGCGTCGAACTCGGCCTGCTGCTGCACCAGTCCGTACCCACCGACCTGCCGCCCGAGCTGGGAGCGCTCGCCGACGGCGCGGAGATGAGCGAGGCCGACCGCTCGTTCCTGGTCGTGATGTCGCGGGTCATCGGGCCGGACGCGCTGGAGGCCTACGCCGAGATGCTGCGCTCCGCCGGCAAGGAGGCCACGGTGCCGGAGTTCGACCACCTCGCCGCCGACGCGGACGAGACCACCCGCGCCGAGGTCGCCGAACGCCTCGCCGGGCTCACCACCGAGCTCTACCGGAAGCACCCCGGCCTGCTCCACCTCAACTCCGACGCCCCGCGCGGCCCCCGGCACGCCCGGGAAACCGCGGGCAAGGCCCTCGCCGACCTCTACAACCCCGCGCAGCTCGACGTCCTCCGCCGAGTCCACGACCTCGTCAACAGCACTCCTCCCCGGTCGGGCGATGGGTGAGGTTTCGTGGGTGGTGGTGGGGAAGTTTTCATGAAAACTTCCCCACCACCCCACGAACAGGTCGTCTTCGTCCCGGACCCGGTGAGCCGCGCGGTGATCCGTGGTATCCCGGTCGTTCTCGACGAACCGGGGAGCGGAATTGGACGATGTGCTGCGGGAAGTGCGGCGGCAGGTGGTGCGCGGCAGGCAGCCCGATCTCGCGAAGATGCTCGACCTGATCGCGCGTCACGCCGACGCGCAGATCGCCCTGCTCGACGAACCCGGCCGAATCCGGGCCCGCACCAAGGGTTTTCCCGACGAGGTGCTGCCGGGGCTGAGCGGGTTGCTCGGGCGGATGTCCGCCGGGGAGCTGGATTCGGCCTCCACCCGGGAAGGGGCGCTGCACGTGCAGTGCGAAGCGCTCGGGCATCGCGAACCGCGCCCGGTCCTGGTCGTGGCGGGCGACACCGCGCCCGATCAGCGGACCGCATCGCTGGTCTCCGAAGCCGGGAGCCTGCTCGTCCTGCTGCTGCACGCCCACGAAGGCGAACGCGCCCGCCGGGCCTACGACGACAAGGCGCGGCAGGTCCGGGTCGGCGTGATGCACGCGCTGCTGTCCGGCGAACCCACCCTGGCCCGCCGGATGACCAGCGGCGCGGTGCCGCCGCTGCTCGACGCCGAGCGCCTGCGCGTCTACCTGCTGCGCTGCACCAACGACGAGCGCGACCGGATCGTCCGGTTCCGCCAGGACCCGTTCGGCTACCACGGCTCCGACCTGCTGGTGCAGTGCCCGGTCTTCGACGACCACCTGATCTGCCTGGTCGCCGAGCAGGCGGATCGCGACGACGCGCTGGAGACCTCGCTGCGCGCGGCGGTCCGCGACAACGACGACTTCTCGCTGGGCGTCAGCGGAGCGCAGCCGCTCAGCGCCACCGCCGAGGCCTACGCCCAGGCCGCGCACGCGCTGACCGCCGCCCGCATCACGCCCGAGCGCGTCGCCCACTTCCACGGCCGCTGCTCGCTGGGGGAGGTCCTCGGCGCCAGGGGAGGGCAGCGGTGGGCGCGGGCGTTCCTCGCGCCGCTGCGCGAGGCCCCCAAGACCAGCGTCGACATCACCCGCCTGTCGATGATGCTGCCGCGCTCGGGCGTGGCGAAGCTGCTCGGGTTCAGCCGCAACACCGTCGCCGCGCACCTCGCGCGCGTGGAGCGCAGCCTGGGCGTGGATCTCGCTGACGTGCGCTCGCGGGCGGCCGTCAACCTGGCGCTGGCGCTGAGCGGGACCGGCGACGAGGGCCCGCCGGACGCGCCCGAGTCGCTGCCCGAGCTGCTGCGCTCGGAATCCGCCGCGTCCTGGGCGAGAGGTCTGCTGCGCCCGCTCGACGAGCGGTTCCGGCGCACGCTGCGCGCCTGGATCGACGCCAACGCCGACGCCCGGCGCGCCGCCGGTGAGCTGGGCATCAGCCGCAACACCGTCCGCGCCCACCTGGTCGCGGCCGAGTCGGCGCTGGGGCGCGACCTGCTCACCACCGGCGGCGGGGTGCACGACGTCGTGCACGCGTTCGACGCGCTGGACGGGTGAGCAGCGTGCACGCATCCGGGCCGATCCTGCACACCGTGCACGGTGGGCGAGCCGGGCTGCCCGTCCTACCTTCTCCGGAGGAGGTTCGAGCGCGGGAGCCGAGGCGGGCTTCGTCTGGGGGTAGGCACGCCCCTCCCGCGTCAGCGGGGTGGAGGTTTCGAGACCTCCACCCCCTCTCCGGGGGAGTAACGAGGTGGTGGCGGTTGCGTAAAACCGCCACCACCGGAGCAAGCGGAGGAGGACATTCCTGTTCGGCGGACTGTCGCGGAACGGGAGGCCCGGGGTGAGAAGAAGACTGCGCGCGTGGAGCACGGCGGTGGCGGCGGGACTGCTGATCGGAACCGCACCCGCGACCGGAGCACCTGCGATCGGGGCACCCGCGCCGGACGCGGCAGTGCAGCGGGCCTTCGAGTCCTCGGCCGCCGAATTCGGCGTTCCCGCACCGATTCTGCTGGCGACCTCCTACCAGCTGACCCGCTGGGAGGATCACCGCGGCCGGCAGAGCCGCGCCGGCGGCTACGGGCCGATGCACCTCACCGACGTCGATCTCGCGCAGCTGCGCGAGCAGAACCCCAAGCTGCGCGGCCTCGCCGACCACCCGGCGCTGCACACGCTGCCCGAGGCGGCGAAGCTCGTCGGCGCTTCGGCGGAGTCGGTCGAGCGCGATCCGGCGAGCAACATCCGGGCCGGGGCCGCGCTGCTCGCCGAACGCGCCGAACGGCTCGGCGGCGGGACGCTGCCGAGCACCCTCGGCGGCTGGTACCCGGCCATCGCCGAACTCAGCGGAAGCCCGCAGGTCAGCGGTGCTCGGGACTTCGCCGACAGCGTCTACGAGGTGCTCGGCCAGGGCCGGGAGCGCACCACCGCCACCGGTCAGCACGTCGGGTTCGCGCCGGTCACCGGCGTGACACCGGACCGGGACCTGGCGCGCACCGGACTCGCCGACGACGAGTCGGACGCCGCCGCCGAGTGCCCGGAGTCGCTGCACTGCCGCTTCCTCCCGGCCGCCTACGCGCCCACCGACCCGCAGGACCCGGCCGCGGGCTACGGCAACTACGACACCGCGCAGCGCCCGAAGGACGTCAAGATCGACTCGATCGTCCTGCACGACACCGAAGTCTCGTACCAGACGGCGCTCTCGCTGTTCCAGGACCCGGCGAA
The DNA here is from genome assembly GCF_900116135.1 of Saccharopolyspora flava. Lineage (GTDB taxonomy): Bacteria > Actinomycetota > Actinomycetes > Mycobacteriales > Pseudonocardiaceae > Saccharopolyspora > Saccharopolyspora flava. The sequence goes on along the minus strand of NZ_FOZX01000001.1, from coordinate 1,052,832 downwards.
CGGGGCCTCCGCGCACTACGTCATCCGCTCCTCCGACGGGCAGATCACGCAGATGGTGCCGACCGAGGACATGGCCTGGCAGGCGGGCAGCTGGGACCGCAACACGCGCTCCATCGGCATCGAGCACGAGGGCTGGGCCAACGACGGCGGAACCTGGTACACCGAGGCGATGTACCGCTCGTCGGCGAAGCTCGTGCGGTACCTGGCCGCCGAGTACGGCATCCCGCTGGATCGCGAGCACATCCTCGGGCACGACGAGGTCAGCGCCGACAAGCCCGGCAGCGCCGGGACCGAGCACTACGACCCGGGCCCGTACTGGGACTGGGCGCACTACATGAGCCTCGTCGGCGCGCCCCTCGACGACGGCCGGGGCGCGGGCGACGCGGTGACGATCTACCCGCGCTTCGACACCAACCAGCCCCCGGTCACCGAGTGCCCCGACGACGTCTGCCAGGACCTGCCCGCGCAGCCGGCGAACTTCGTCTACCTGCGCACCGAACCGCGCGACGACGCCCCGCTGCTGAGCAACCCCGCGCTGCACCCCGGCGGCGAGCCCGGCACCACCCGCATCGAGGACTGGTCGGCGAAGGCCGCCACCGGCAGGCAGTACGCGGTCGCCGAGCGGCGCGGCGACTGGCTGGCGATCTGGTTCGGCGGCGAGAAGGCGTGGCTGCGCGACCCGGACGGGCAGAACACCGCCCCCGCCCTCGCCGCCGACCTGGTGGAACCGCGACGCGACGGCATCCCGACCTACGGCATGGCCGCCCCGGCGCCGGGCGACTACCCGGAGGGCGTCGAGCCTCCCGGGATCGAGCCGCTGCCGTACGTCATCCCGGCCGGGCAGGCCTACGTCGCGGGCGACGACGCGGCCGCGCGCGACTACTACGTCGTCTACGACGGTCTCGACGACCCGAACAACCACACCGTCGTCGAGGGCGACGAGCAGTACGTCCGGATCTCGTACCACCACCGCTGGGTGTACGTGAAGCGCTCGGACGTCCGCCCCGTCACCTGATCGCGCCTCGCGCGGGGGCAGTTTTCATGAAAACTGTCCCCACACACGACCACGGAAGTTTTCATGAAAACCTCCCTCCCCGTGAGGGCGGAGCCTCCGTGAGGACTCCCGTGGTGGGGAGGTTTTCATGAAAACTGTCCCCCTCCCAGGACGCCGCTACCGGTGCCGGTGCGGGGTCAGGGCCGCGGTGAGGCCCAGGAGGGTGAGGCCCGCCGTGGGGAAGGCGACCGCCCAGGGCGCGGTTTCGGCGTAGTCGAGGGACTGGGCGAGGATCGCGCCCCACTCCGGGGAGTCGTGCGGCGCCGCGAGACCGAGGTAGCCCAGGCCCGCGAGGGCGAGGGCGTTGTGCGGCAGCCGCACCAGCGCGTGCCGCAGCACCGGCGGCAGCACCGACGGGAGCAGGTGCCGCCGCGCCACGTGCGCCCGCCCGGCACCGGAAGCCCGTGCGGCGCGGACGAATCCCGCGTCCCGGACCTCGGCGACCAGCGTCCGCGTGTGCACCGCTAGCGGAATCCACGCCACGGCACCGACCGCGATCACCGCGCCCGCCAGCCCGGGCCCGGTGACGGCCGCGACCACGATCCCGGCCAGCACCGGCGGCACCGCGTTGAGCACGTCGGCCACCCCCGCGCGGGCGCGCGTCATGCCGACGACGACCCCGATGACCAGCGAGATCATCCCGATCACGAGCGATCCGCCGATGCTCAGCAGCGCGCCGTGGCCGAAGCGGGCCAGCAGGTCCCGGCCCAGCGCGTCGGTGCCGAACGGGTGCGCCGCCGTCGGCGCCGCGAGCCGGTCGGTCAGCGAGATCGCGCTCGGGTCCCGCAGCAGCCCGGCCACCACGGCCACCGTCAGCACCCCGGCCGCGACCAGCGCCCAGCGCGGGCTCCCGCCCGAGTCCGATGTGGACTGCGGAAGTCCCGCGCCGTGCAACGCCGGACCCAGCACCCACCGGTGCGCGAGCACCCCGATCCCGCCGAAGGCCAGGCCCAGCAGCGCGAGCACGATCACGCAGCCCTGCACCACCGGCAGGTCCTGCGCCAGCACCGCGCGCAGCGCCGTGGCCCCGAGCCCGGGGATCGCGAAGACCGTCTCGACCACGATGCCCGACCCGAGCAACCCGACGAACAGCAGCACCAGCTGCGGCAACGTCACCGCCACGGCGCGTCGCAGCACGGCCCGCAGCACCACCCGGCGGCGCACGCCGTTGGCCCGCCACACCCGCACCCACGGCTCCGACAGCGCGCCGTCGATCGCGCTCGCCAGCACTCGGCTCAGCGCCCCGGCCGCCGGAAGTCCCAGGGCCAGCGCGGGAAGCGGCATGTTCGCCGGACCCGTCCAGCCCGACGTCGGCGCCAGCCGCCAGTGCGCGGCCACCACCACGAGAAGCCCCGCGGCCAGCAGGAACTCCGGCAGCGCCGCCAGCACCGCACCCGCGGCCACCGCACCTCGCCCGACCCCGCCGGTGCCCCGGGCGGCCCGCCGCAGGCTCGGCGCGAGCACCAGCAGCGCGCACACCAGCGCCACCAGCGCGGCGACCAGCGCCAGCGTCACCGACACCCCGATGGCCGGGCCGATCGTCTCCGACACCGGCACGCCGCTGACCCAGGAACGCCCGAAGTCGCCGCGCACCGCACCGGCCAGCCAGCTCAACGCCCCGGTCACCGGGTCGTCCGGGATCCCGGCGGCGTGGCGGATCGAGGCGAGCACCGCCGGGTCGAGCTCCTGCTCGGCGGAACGCGCGCGCAGCACCGTCCGCGCCGGGTCGTCGCCGCTGAGCCACGGCAGCGCGCCCACCACGAACGCGGGAACCAGCACCGCTCCCGCGACCAGGAGCGGGAAGCGCAGGAACCTCATGCGCCGAGCGAGGTTTCGGCGGTGATCAGCCGGTGGTCGTAGCCGTCCTGCGCCACGCCCCGCACACCGGGCGCGACGCCGATGCGGGTGCGCTCGTGCACGATCGGCACGATCGCGTCGGTGCCGACGATCTGCCCGGCGATGCGCACCGCCGCGCGCTCCCGCTCCTCGATCGGGGCCGGCCGGGCGGCGTCGACGGCGGCGTCGATCGCCGGGTCGCACAGCCGCGAGAGGTTGTAGCCGCCGTCGCAGGTCCAGTCGCTGCTCAGGTAGCTGATCGGGTCACCGGTGTCGACCGAGTAGTTGCGGGCCCCGATCACCACGTCGAAAGCCCCGGACAGCAGGTCGGATTCGATCGTCGAGTACTCCTGCACGACCACGTCCGGCACCTCGAACCCGGCGGCGCGCAGGTTCTCGGCGACCACCGAGGCGATCTCGGGCAGCTCGGGGCGCTCGTCGTAGGTGGCGATGCGGATCGTGCCGCGCGCCGGACCCGGCGCCGCCGCGGGGCGCGGCGCGTCCCCGGCCCACGGGCTGGCGGGCCCGAAGAGCCCGCGCGCCGCATCGGCCTGACCGGCGTAGACGCCCTGGGCGATGGCGGCGGGGTCGATGGCCTGCCGCGCCGCCGCGCGCGTCGCCGGGTCGGCGAACACCGCCGAGCGGGTGTTGAGGTGCGCGCCGACGAGCCGGGGCAGCGGCACGTCGAGGACCTCGTTGCCGGTCACGGCCGGCAGCTGCGAGACCGGCACCGTGTCGACCACGTCGACCTCACCCGCCCGCAGCGCGTTCGTGCGGGCCGCGCCGTCGGCGATGAACCGCGCGTCGATCCCCGAGGTCTTCGGCGCCCCGCCCCAGTAGCGGGGGTTCGCGCTCAACGTCGCGCCGGAAGCGCCCTGCACCGAATCCAGCACGTACGGGCCGGTTCCGGCGCGCACCGGGTTCGGCGCGGACGGGTCGGCGTAGGCCGACGGGGCGAGGATCACCAGCTGCGACGCGGTGAGCCGCTGCGGCAGGACCGGGTCCGGCTCGGCGGTGGTGATCTCCAGCGTCCGCTCGTCGGCGGCCTTCGCGCTCAGCCGCACGCCCTTGATCGCGCGCGGCGGGGTGGTGGCGGTGGTGACGTGGTTGATCGAGGCGGCGGCGTTCTCGGCGGTCAGCGGCGTGCCGTCGTGGAAGGTGACGCCGGGGCGCAGCGTCAGCCGCAGCGTGCGCGGATCGGTCTGCTGCCAGCTCTCGGCGAGCCCGGGACGCGGGGTGCCGTCGGGGTCGAGGACGGTGAGGGTTTCGGCGGTGCCGAGCTTGGTGAGCAGCAGCGCGTCGTCGCTGTAGGGCGAGAGGTTCGCGACCGGCTGGAACGACAGCGCCACGCCGAGCCGGTCGTCCGCGCCGCCTCCCGGGGCGGCGGCGAAGCAGCCGGAGAGCAGGAGCGCGCCGGCTAACAGCGCGACGACGCGGACCAGTCGCTGGGGCGAGGGCATGCGGGTACGAACCTCCTCGGGTGCCGGAACACCCAGATTAATGAGAACGACTTTCATTCCTGTACCGCTTGGCGAGTGCCAGCAGCGTGAGACCACCCACAGCGGGCAGCACCGCCAGCACCGCCCACGGCACCGGCGCCGCCGGTCCCGGGCGCGCGGCCAGGTCGAGCAGCCCACCCGCGACACCGCTGCCGACCAGCACCGCCAGACCACCGGCCGAGGACAGGAACCCGTAGTACGAGCCGAGATTGCGGCCCCCGGCCAGCCGCGGCACCAGGTCCTGGGCCACCGGCACCGCGAGCATCTGCCCGCAGGTCAGCAGCACCACGAACACCGACGCGGGCAGCAGCGACAGCCCCTCGGGCAGCGCCCACGGCGAGAGCACCGCGACCGCCGCGAAGGCCAGGCTGAGCAGCCCGAATCCCAGCGGCAGAGCGCGGTGCGCGCCCAACCGGGTCCGCGCCCACGCCGCCATCGGCAGCTGCCCGAACACCACCAGGCCCGAGGCCAGCGCGAACATCCAGCCCAGCGCCCAGTCCGCGCCCGACCGGCCCAGTTCCACCGGCAGCGCCAGGTAGAGCTGGTTGTAGCTGAGCAGGTAGGCGCTGTAGCCGGCGGCGAACACCAGGAACGTGCGGTTGCGCGCGATGTCGGCCCACCCGGCCAGCAGCGGACGGCGCTCGGCGCGCGGCCCGCGCGGCAGGAAGCGCGCGTGCGCCAGCAGGATGATCGCGAACACCGCGGCCGCCACCGAGCAGGTCAGGCTGAAATCGACGCTGAGCAGCGCCGCCCCGAGCAGCGGCCCGGTCACCGCACCGACCTCGCCGCACACCGCGAACAGCCCGAACAGCTCGGTGCGGGTGATGACCCCGCGCTCCTCCAGCTCGGTTCCCTGCACGGCCAGCGCCGATTCGACGGCGGGGGAGAACAGCGCCGCGGCGAAGCCGATCAGCACGGTCCCGATCAGCACCGTCGCGAAGTCCCCGGCGGCGGCCAGCACGACGAAGCCCGCGATCCGCACCGAGCAGCCCGCCAGCACCGTCGGCCGCACGCCGAAGCGGTCCGCCAGCGCGCCGCCGAGCGCGAACATGCCCTGCTGGCTGAACGTCCGCACGCCGAGCACGATCCCGATGGCCCACCCGGCCATCGCCAGGTCGTCGGCCAGGTGCGTGGCCAGGAACGGCACCACCAGGTAGAAGCCGATGTTGAAGGCGAGCTGCGTGAGCAGCAGCAACCGGGCGAGCCCGGGCAGCACCGCGAACCGCGCCAGCAGCGACCAGCGGCCGCGCCGGGTGTCGGTGGCGGTCACGGGCGGGGGCGCTGGAGCGGGACCGCCTCCGCCACGACCGCCTCGTTCGCGGAGACCGGCAGCAGCGGGATCTCGAAGTGCACGACCGGCTCGCCGCCGGGCCGCTCGTCGAGGACCTCCTTGGCGAGGCTCCGCCAGAACGGCTCGGCGCCGTCGATCTCGGGATTGGTGTGCAGGTAGGCGGTGTCGTATCCGGTGTCGGCGGCGAACTCGCAGCACAGGTCCACCAGCGCCCGGGCCAGTCCCCGCCTGCGGTGGGCGGGGCGCACGTAGGTGCGCACCAGCTGCGCGGTCGCCCCGCGCGCGTAGTGCTCGGCCAGCCACAGCGGGTTCGGCGGGCTCTTCGGGCCGCCCGAGCGCACCCCGCCGGTGGCCACGACCTCGCCGCCGAGCTCGGCGACGAACAGCGCCTGACCGGGCGTGCGCAGGTAGGTCCGCTCCAGGTCGATCACGTCCGCGTGGAACGCGGGCACGTACCCGGTCCCCATCTCCCGGTAGAACGTGTCCAGCATCAACGACCGAGCGCCCTCGACGTCGTCGATCCCGGCCCGCCGCACCGAGTACTCCCCGACCTGGCCTTGCCCGCCCTGCCGCACCACGACCACAACCCCTCAACCGGAACAGCTCGTTCCGAGCCTAAACACTCCCCACTTGCTGTAGCAACAACCTGGCAACAACCGCGAGACGAAGATCGCACCCGGTCATCGGGTCAAAACCTGCGGTATTCGACCGGTCAAAAACCGCGGTATTCGACCCGACGAATACCGCGGTTTTTGACCCGGGGGAGGGTGAGGAGGATCAGGAGCGGCGTTGGGCGGCCTGGTCGAGGAGCTGGCCGACCGTGCGGCGGCCGACGGCGGTGTCGCCGTTGAAGCGGCGCAGCAGCTCGACGCGGGCCTCGGTCGCCTGACCTTGGGCGACCTGCAGCAACAGCAGGTCCTTGTCGGCCGAGGGGAGGTCGGTCACCCAGGCGCCGAGGGCCTTCGGGTCCAGGGCGTCCTGCAGCGGCGTGCTGTTCTCGGCCGCCACCGCCAGCAGGTCGTCGTCGAGCCGCAGGAACTCCGCCAGCCGCCGCTGAGCCGGGGTGAGCTGCGTCAGGCCCGGCGGCACGACCGGCTCCGGCTCGTCCTCGGCGTCGGTGTCGAAGGCGAACTCGTCGCGCTCCCACGCGCCGTACCCGGCCAGCCACGCCAGGTAGAGCGGCCGCAGATCGCCGCCGATGATCTCCTCGCGCACCACCGCCAGCTCCGGCAGCAGGTCCTCGTGGCCCACCGGGGGATCGGCCGGGTCCTCCTCCTCGCTGAGCAGGTCCAGCACCACGTGCTCCTCGGAGCTCCAGACCTCCACCCGCTCGGCGACCTCGAACTCCTCGGCCAGCGAGTCGTCCAGCGCCGACAGCGGGATCCGCAGCATCAGCCGCCGGGTGCTCCAGTTCGTCACGTGCAGGTGCGCGTCGTAGTAGGACTCCACGAGCACGTCGGGATCACCGCGGAACGACCCCTGCTCGTAGAAGGCGACGAACGAGGTCTCGTCGACGAAGGCCACCTCGGACAGCTCCCGGACCTCGGCCTGCTCGTCATCGCTCAGCGGCCGCTCGACCGCGAGGAACTCGTAGTACTGGTACTCGCTCAACAAAAACCCCGCAGCTCCGAGGAAACATCGAGCCGCCAGGCTACTCAGCGGAAGCGTCGCGCGGGTGAACGCCTCGGCTTCGCCCGTTGTGATTACTGGCCGAGAGCACCCGGGGAGGCGCTGGTAAGTATCGGTTCCGGGCGAACCGGACCGGCTCGCCAACCCCGAAAAACCTTCATAGTGGAGGAGATCGACATGAGACGCGCTCGCTGGACGTTGGGTGCGCTCGGCGCGCTGGCGGCACTGACCGTCGCGCCCGCGCTCCCGGCCTCGGCCGATTCCGTGCTCATCACCAAGATCACCAACGTGGCGGACGGGTCCCGCTGGGTCGTCGACGGCTCCGACGCCGCGATCACCGCCGTGGCACCCCACTCGACGCCGCAGCCCCGAGCGGCGGACCTGTGGGCCATCACCAAGCGCCCCGACGGCTCGATGACCATCCAGAGCAGGCAGAACCACCAGTGCGCGACCGCCCAGGAACGCGCGGACGGCGAACTGCGCACCACCGCGTGCGACGCGAACTCCGACGCCCAGACCTGGACGGTCAAGCGCCGCAACGACGGAACCGTCGTGATCAGCCCGAAGTCCGCGCCCTACCTCGTCGTCGCGATCCAGCAACCCCCGGCCAAGAGCGGCACCCTGCGGCTCACCGAACGAGAACAGGTCACCAGCGATTCCACCCAAGCCGACCACCACGCGATGGACACCCAGGCCTTCAAGCTCGACATCTGACCGGCCGAAAAGGCGGCTGCCCCACCGGTTCCGCGGTGGAGCAGCCGCCTTTTTTCATGCCGTGAAGCGGAGGGCCGGGTTCCCGCGCGCTGGGGGACTCGAAAGCGCGGGAACCCGGCCCTTCGGGGGTGCCCGAACCGGTGCGCGGGAATGGGGGGTTCGCGAACCGGTTCTCGGACGGGGGTTTCGCGGCAGCAGGACCAGGCCCGGGGTGGGACGAGCCCACCGCGAATCAGGTCCTGCCGCGAACCGGGGTCACGCCGTGACGGCGAGCCATCGGGATCGGCCGGCGTGGGTCGGGACCCAGCAGCCGGCGGCTTCCGCGCCGGTCTCCGGCAGCGGTTCCGGCATGGCCAGGAGTTCGTTGATCACGTCGAGCGCGGGACCGTTGGTCCGCCACAGCACGCGGCTGGGGAAGAGCACGTCCGGCTCGTCGGCGGGGATGCGCGCGGCGTCGGCGTCGTTCTCGCCGAACAGCTGCAGGATGTCGAAAACGCCGCGGTGCACGCGGATTCCGACCACGGCGACCAGGCTTCCGCTGGCGTCGCGGGGATGCGTGAACTGGAAGTCGCGGGCGACCAGGGCTTGCAGGCCGTTGGTTATGTCGTTCATGGCGCCACCGTTGTTCGTCGTAGGGGCTCAGACCATGCGGCGACGGGTCAGACGATCAGGTCGTCGAACTCGCCGTCCTTTGCTCCGTTGAGGAACGCTGCGATCTCGTCCCTGCTGTAGACCAGTGCCGGGCCCTCGGGGTAGCGCGAGTTTCTGACGGCAACCCCGCCGTCGACCAACGGTGCCAGCTCCACGCAGTTGCCCACCGCTCCGCTGTGGCGGCTCTTGCGCCAGTCAGCGTTGGGAAGCTGCTTCGCGGGCATGCCGTTCTGGATGTTCGTCATCCGAACCCCACCCTTCCCCGACTCTCGTCTTGCACCGATCATCTGCACGTGCAGTTGATCGTGCACCGAAGGTATCAGTTGCAGATGCACGGCAAAATGCACGTGCAGAGCACTGAGATCGTGATCACACGGATGGCGGTACGCCGAACGACGGCACTCGGTGCCGGTTGCATGGCGAAGGTAGGTTCTTGATCGACCGAACGGCCTACGAGCTGGGAATTTCCCGAGTTTCGCTCAGAGTTCCCGGAGCCGGTCCTGCAGCATCTTGCGGGTGCCCTCCGGGGTCAGCGCGTCCACCGCGAGACGGTGGCTGACCTTGCTGTAGATCTCGATCTCTTCGGGCTTGTCCAGGTACAGCGCGCCGCAGAGGTGTTCCAGGTAGACGATGTCCGGAATCTCCGGCTCGGCGAACCGCAGGATCGTGTAGGCGCCCTCGGCGGCGGAGCGGCCCAGCGCGAACGGCAGCACCTGCAGCGTGACCGTCGGCAGCTTCGTGGCGTCGAGCAGCGACTCGATCTGCTCGCGCATCACGCTCTTGCCGCCGATCGGGCGGTGCAGCACCGACTCGTCGATCACCGCCCACACGCGCGGCGACTTCGGCTGCGCGAACATCCGCTGCCGCTGCATGCGCAGCCGGACCCGGCGGTCGACCTCCTCGTCCTCGGCCTCCGGGCGACCCTGGCTGGCGACCGCGCGGGCGTAGCGCTCGGTCTGCAGCAGGCCCGGGACGAACTGGAGCTCGTAGGTCTGGATCCGCGAGGCGGACTCCTCCAGGCCCACGAAGTCCTGGAACCACGGCGCCATCAGGTCGTTGTAGCGGTTCCACCAGCCCGGCTCGTTGGACCGGCGCACGAGGTCCAAAAAGGACTCGCGCTCGGACTCGTCCGAGACCCCGTAGAGGGTCAGCAGGTCGGCGACGTCGCGTTCCTTGAAGCCGACGCGGCCGAGCTCCAGCCGGCTGATCTTGGATCCGGAGCCGCGGATGGCGTAACCGGCGTCCTCGCGGGAGATCTGCTTGGCCTCGCGCAACCTGCGCAGCTGGCTGCCCAACACGAGACGGCGGGCCGTGGGGCCGCTTCCCGTGGCGCTGTCCGGGGCCACGCAAGACCTCCTGCAGGAGTTATTCAGACGCTCTACGACCCGTTGTCGAGTCGGAGTGGTGGAACGTTACGAGAGGCGATCTTAGTGGAATACCGCCGAAGGTCTAGTGGCTTCCCCGAGCCGATCCGACTTGCCCAGGTCAGGCCCGCGAAATCGGCGCATTCCCGGAGTGTTGGAATCGGGCCGAATCGGCCGAACGAGTCGATCAGCGGCCGAAATCACTCGTGCGGGGCGGTTCGCGAAGGGAAAGGCGGTGGTTAGGCTCGGTGGTGTGCTGACTTTGTCAACGGTGAATGTAAATGGTTTGCGCGCGGCCTCGAAGAAAGGCTTCGTCGAGTGGCTCGCGGGAACCGGTGCGGACGTGATCTGCATGCAGGAGACCCGCGCCGAACCCGACCAGCTCACCGCCGAGGTGCGCGAGCCGGAGGGTTGGCACACGACCCTCGCCCCGAGCTCGGCGAAGGGCCGCGCGGGCGTGGCGATCTACAGCCGCACCGAACCGGAGGACGTGCGCATCGGATTCGGCTCCGCCGAGTTCGACGACAGCGGCCGCTACGTCGAGTGCGACCTGCCGGGCGTGACGATCGCGAGCCTCTACCTGCCCAGCGGCGAGGTCGGCACCGCGCGCCAGGACGAGAAGGAGCGCTTCATGAAGGAGTTCGGCGAATACCTCGCCGGCCTCCGCGAGCGCGCCGCCTCCGCCGGTCGCGAGGTCGTGGTCTGCGGCGACTGGAACATCGCCCACCAGGAGATCGACCTGAAGAACTGGAAGGCCAACAAGAAGTCCGCGGGCTTCCTCCCGGAGGAGCGCGCCTGGCTCACCGAGGTCTTCGAATCCGGCTACACCGACGTCGTCCGCAGCCTCCACCCCGAAGGCCCCGGCCCGTACTCCTGGTGGTCCTACCGGGGCAAGGCCTTCGACAACGACTCGGGCTGGAGGATCGACCTCCAGGTCGCCACGCCCGGCTTGGCCGAACGCGCCACCGAAGCCGTCGTCGAACGAGCCCCCACCTACGACCAGCGCTGGTCCGACCACGCCCCCGTCACGGTGACCTACGACCTCTGACCGGGGGCCCGCGGGCGGAATTCCGATCGCGATCTCCGGGAGAATCGCGGAAGTTCGCGCGATTCCTCGGAATCCCGAAAAACTGTGATGTGACAACGGCTGTCGTCAACGTTCGCGACGTCGTCATTGAACGTTGTCAACAACGGTATTCCGCTTTCAACGACGGCGACGGTAAGTGAGGTGGACCACTCCGCTGGCGAAGGGCTTCACCCCGGCGAGGTCGTACTCCTCCGGGGAGAATTCTCCGTCGAACAAAGGGATTCCCGCGCCAGTGGACACCGGGTGCAGCTTGATGATGAGCTCGTCGATCTCCGGGCGGAGGGCCGCTGCGAGCCTGCCGCCGCCGCAGAGCCAGATCCCCGCGCCGGGCTCGCGTTTGAGCTCGCGAACCCGTTCGAGGGGGTCGGTGGCGACGAATTCGACCGTCGGATCGGGGCTTTCGGTGATGCTGCGGGAGAACACGATGCTGCGCAGGTGCCGGTAGGCGTTGGTGATCCCCGCCCGCATCCCGATGTCCCAGCTGCCCCGCCCTTGCAGCACGGTGTCGAAGTGCTTGTTCGGTGCCCCCTCGACGCCCAGCGCCGGCCGGACGTGCGTGGGCAGCAGCTCCGGGTACTCGGCGCGCAGGAACTCCCCGTGGTCGCCTTCGTGCAGGAAGAAGTCCGGGTTCCCGTTGTCAGGCCCCGCGATCCGCCCGTCGATCGTCGACGCCACCATGTACGTCATTCTTCGCAAACCAGACCTCCCCACAGTCCCCGATGACTGTAGACGGGCTCCGCCGCCGGCGTGACCGATTTTTCCGTCGTCCGTCGGGTCAGGCGGTCAGGATGCGGGAGAGCTCTGCGCGCTCCTTGTTGTCGCGCAGCATGTTTCGGGCTCGCACGATGTGATCCGTCGCAGCGATCTCGACCTCGTGCGCGGTGATCTCCGCTCCGGCGTTGAGGTGGCGGGTCGACCAGTCGACCACCTGCGACCAGGAGTAGAGGGCCCATCCGTCGCCGGACATGGCCGGTGGAAATCCGCCGGGGCCGCGCTTCGCGGCGGCGAGCAGCCGAACGCTCTCGTAGCTGCGATCCAACCTCGCGGCGACCGTGCGCAGCGACACCAGGTCGTCGGTCCGCACTCCCTCCACGCGAAAGCCCGCGCTCTCGGCGTCTCGGATCGCCGAGACCAAGGCCTGGGCGAGGCTGTCGGCCTCCCTGGTGAAGTCGAGAAGTCCGACTCGGTCCCGCTCTTCGACCGCGGCGTCATCACAACCCGCCTCGAAGAGCGCGTCGTGCTCCTCCTCGTTCGGAACGCGATCGAGGATCAGCGTGAACTCGTGGCTGTTCATGAGCACTCCCGGTGTCGTGCGCAGAATCGGTGGATCTTGGCGGCGTCGTTCTCGGGCACCCTGGGCGTGCACCAGACGGAGAACCTCCCCTTGCAGCGCATGCAGACGATCACGCCCCAGCGGTGGCCACTGTGTCGCTCGATCACGATGAGGCCCTGCTCCCTGGCGTGTTTGATCGCCTCGGCAATGGCTTTCTTGGGGTGCCGCCCACTGCTGATCACGTTGTGAGTATCCAACAGTGTGTTGCGAGTGTACAACACACGACCGGGTGGTGTCAGCGGGCGATGTGTTCGTTGAGGGGGACCGAGAGGTCTTCGAGGGCTTGGCGGTCGACCGTGGTGGCTGAGGTGATGAGGGTTTTGATCTGCTCGCCGACGTCCCAGATGTTGACGTTCATGCCCGCCACCACGCGGCCTTCGGAGAGCCAGAAGGCGATGAACTCGCGGGCTTCGACGTCGCCGCGGAACAGGACCTCGTCGTAGCCGTCGGGGTCGACGTGGCCCAGGTACTCCATGCCCAGGTCGTACTGGTCGGTGAAGAAGTACGGCAGCTCCGAGTAGGTGCGGTCGCCGCCGAGCATCGAGGACGCCGCGACGGCGGGCTGGTTGAGGGCGTTGGCCCAGTGCTCGACGCGGATCTGCTTGCCCAGCAGCGGGTGGAAGGCGTTGGCGACGTCACCGGCCGCGACGATGTTCGGGTCGCCGGTGCGCAGCGTCGCGTCGACCAGGACCCCGTTGTCCACGCGCAACTTCGCCTCCGTGGCCAGCTGCACGTCCGGGTCCGCGCCGACCGCGACCAGCACCGCCTGCGCCTCGATCTCCAGGCCGTCGGTGAGCCGGACGCCGGTGACCTTCCCGGACGGGGCGAGGATCTCGTCGACGGCGGTGGTGAAGCGGAACGCCACACCGCGGTCGCGGTGCAGGGCGGCGAAGACCTCCGCGACCTCGCGGCCGAGCACCCGCAGCAGCGGCAGCTCGGCGGTCTCCACGACCGTCACCGCGACCCCGGCCTCGCGGGCCGCGGCGGCGACCTCCAGGCCGATCCAGCCCGCGCCGACGACCACCAGGTGCTCGATGCCGGACAGGGTCTGCTTGATGCGGTCGGAATCGCCGACCCGGCGCAGCTGCAGGACGCCGTCGGCGTCGTGGCCCGGGACCGGCAGCGAACGCGGGTGGGCGCCGGTGGCCAGCAACAGCTTGTCGAAGTCGAGGTGCGTCCCGTCGGCGAGTTCCAGCCTGCGCAGCGCGCGGTCGACGTGCCGCGCGGAGGTGTTCAGCCGCAGGTCGACGTCGTTGTCGGCGTACCAGGACTCCGGGTGGACGTAGGCGGAGTCGAACTCGGCGCCGCCCATCAGGTACTCCTTGGACAGCGGCGGTCGCTCGTAGGGGCGATGCGATTCATCGCCCAGCAGGGTGATCCGCCCGTCGAATCCCTGGTTGCGCAGCGCCTCGGCGCCCTTCGCGCCGGCCATGCCCGCGCCGACGATCACGAAGTTCTCGGAATCTCCCACCCCCGAAGCGTCCTGCCACCCCGGGAACCGGGCAACCGGAGCCACCGGCCCCGGACCAGCCGCGTTCGGGTGAACCGACCCCCGGACCCCTCAAGTCGAATACCGGGGTTTTCGACCCGACGAATACCGCAGTTTTTGACCGGTCAAAAACTGCGGTATTCGACTTGAGGGCCTTATCGGGTGACTGCGTTGAGGGCGTTGATGAGGCCGGAGCCGTAGAAGCCGGTTCCGGTGGGTCCTCCGGCGCAGACCGCGTCGACGACGCCGTCGCCGTCCCCGTCGTAGTCCTCGGGGCAGGGGAGCGGGTCGGACTGGTCGTTCAGGGCGCCGATGACCTGCTGGGCCGTCCAGTCCGGGTGGGTGCTGCGGACCAGCGCCGCGACGCCGGCCGCGTGCGGGCCCGCCATCGAGGTGCCCTGCATCCAGCCCCAGCCGCCGCCGGGAACGCTGGAGAGGATGCGCCCGTTGGCCGACGGGGTGTCCGGGATCTGCCGGGCGTCGCCGCCCGGGGCGGTCACCGAGATCGAGCCCTGGCCGTAGTTGGAGTAGTACGACTTGACCGCGTTCACGCCGACCGCGGACACCGCCACCACGCCCGGCAGCTCACCGGGCAGCACGTGGCACTCCGGACCGGTCTGGCGGTCCTGGGTCGGCCCGCCGTTGTTCGGGCTCTCGGTGTCGTGGATCGGTTGCGACAGGTCCCAGTTGCTGTTGCCCGCCGAGACGACGTTGACCACGTCGTGGCCCTGGGCGTAGGCGACGGCGCGGCGGACCGCCTCGGCCGCGGCCTTCTGGTCCGGGTCGCTGTCGCACCACAGGAACCACGGGTCGACGAAGTACGAGTTGTTGGTGACGTCGAAGTCGTGCTCGGCGGCCCAGATGAAGCCGCAGATCGCGTACTCGGGGTAGATGAACCCGCCGTCGTCGATGACCCGCACCGAAGCCAGGGTGACGTTCGGGGCGACCCCGGCGACGCCGACGCCGTTGCGGGCGGCGGCGATGGTGCCGGAGACGTGGGTGCCGTGGTCCTGCGTCGGGTCCTGCGGCTGCCACGCGTCCTGGTTCTGGTCCGGCACGCCCTCGTTGACGCAGCTCACCGAGCGGGAGACGTCGAGGTTCGGCGCCAGGTCCGGGTGGGTGGGATCGATGCCGTAGTCGAGGACGCCGACCGTGATGTCCTTGCTGCCCTGCGAGATCGCGCTGGCCTGATCGGCCTTGATCTGCGGCAGGTCCCACTGGTCGGCTTCCAGCGGTTCCTTGCCGTCGGCCGCGGTGGTGCCGACGGCGCCCGCGTGCCCTTCGAGGGTTTCCAGCTGCGTGGACTCGGTCGGCGGCAGCTGCTCGGCGAGGTTGCGGCTGGCGCCCGCCTGCTCGACGCCCGGCTGCTGCCGGACGGTCGCGGCGAACGCCGGATCGGGCGAGCTCGCGACGACCACGCCGATCTGCGGCCAGCTCTGCACGACGGTGCCGCCGACGGCGCGCACCGAGTCCTCGGTCTGCGCGAGCCCGTCGCCGACGGGGCCGACGACCACGAAGTGCGCCGGAACGGCCGTGCTCGCGGGCGCTTGTGGCGCCGAACCGAGCAGGCCTGCGGGTAACAGCAGCGTCAGGGCCAGGGCCGATCCTGCGATCCGCAGCGAACGGCCTCTCCTACTTCTGCGCGACAACGTGTCCCTCCCAGGAGACGAAGAATTGGTGCACCCAGTGGCATTCGTCCGGATTTTGCGCCTGATTCGGGGACACTCGGTAGGTCTTAACGGAGCAATTCGGTAGCCGAAAGTGAGGGACTGCGCACGCGTGTGACGGCTGGGCAACGACTTCGCGCCGACTTAGAGTCGTCAGGTGTCGGTTGCAGATCTGAACATCACCCCGCCGGAACAGACCCCCAGCGCATCGGCGATGCGGCGCGCGCTGCGCCGCGCCACCGACGGCGTCACCCTCGACGCCACCGAGGCCGCGGTTCTGCTGCACGCGCGCGGCGATGACCTGGACAAACTCCTGACCGCAGCGGGCAAGGCCCGCGATGCGCACCTGGTCGCCGAAGGCCACCCGGATGTCGTCACCTACAGCCGCAACGTGTTCATCCCGCTGACCAGGCTGTGCCGGGACCGGTGCCACTACTGCACTTTCGCCACCGTCCCGCACAAGGTCGAGTCCGCGTTCCTGGAGCGCGACGAGGTCCTGGAGATCGCCCGCCAGGGCGCCGCCGCGGGCTGCAAGGAAGCCCTGTTCACCCTGGGCGATCGCCCCGAGGAGCGATGGCCCGCCGCCCGCGAGTGGCTCGAGGCCCGCGGCTACTCCTCCACAGTGGACTACGTCCGGTCCTGCGCGATCGCGGTGCTGGAGGAGACCGGGCTGCTGCCGCACCTCAACCCCGGCGTGCTGTCCTGGTCCGAGCTGACCAGGCTCAAGCCGGTCGCGGCCAGCATGGGCATGATGCTGGAGACGACCTCCGAGCGGTTGTGGAGCGAGAAGGGCGGCCCGCACTACGGCAGCCCGGACAAGGAACCCGCCGTCCGCAAGCGGGTCCTCACCGACGCCGGACGCGTCGCGGTGCCGTTCACCAGCGGAATCCTCATCGGCATCGGTGAAACCCGCACCGAGCGCGCCGAGTCGCTGCTGGCGCTGCGCCAGTCCGCCCGCCAGTACGGGCACATCCAGGAGATCATCGTCCAGAACTTCCGGGCCAAGCCGGACACGGCGATGCGCTCGATGCCCGACGCGGACCTGCAGGACCTGGCCGCCACCATCGCCGTGGCGCGGCTGCTGATGCCCTCGGGTGTGAGCGTGCAGGCGCCGCCGAACCTGGTCGGCGAGGAGCACCTGCTGATGCTGCGCGCCGGCATCGACGACTGGGGCGGTGTCTCGCCGGTGACCCCGGACCACGTCAACCCGGAGCGCCCGTGGCCGCACATCGACGAGCTGGACGAGCTCACCGGTCAGGCCGGGTTCCGGCTGCGGGAGCGGCTGACCGCCTACCCGCGCTACGTGCGCAAGGGCCTGGCCGGGGACAGCACGCAGTGGCTGGACCTGCGGGTCGCCTCGCACGTGGACGCGCTGTCGGACGCCGACGGCTTCGCCGATCCCGACGCCGAGATCGTCGGTCGCGAGTGGCAGGAGCCGGACGGCGGGTTCGAGTCGATCGGGCGCACCGACCTGCACCGCAGCATCGACACCGAGGGTCGCAGCGAGGACCGGCGCACCGACTTCGACACCGTCTACGGCGACTGGGACGAGCTGCGCGGTCAGGTGCCCTCGGCGGCGTCGCCGGAGCGGCTGGACGCCGACGTCAAACAGGGCCTGCGGCTGGCCGAGTCGGACCCGGCGGTGCTGCTGGAGGAGCAGCACCACGAGGCCGCGATGGCCTTGATGACCTGCGACGGAGCGGCGATGGACGAGCTGGCCGGGATCGCCGACCGGCTGCGTCGCGAGGTCGTCGGCGACGACATCACCTACGTGGTCAACCGCAACATCAACTTCTCCAACATCTGCTACGTCGGCTGCCGGTTCTGCGCCTTCGCGCAGCGCGAGCGCGATGCCGACGCCTACCGGCTGTCGCCGGAGGAGGTCGCCGAGCGCGCCGACGAGGCGTGGCGGGCCGGGGCGACCGAGGTGTGCGTGCAGGGCGGCATCGACCCGCGGCTGCCGGTGTCGGGCTACGCCGACCTGGTGCGGGCGGTGCGCGAGCGGGTGCCGGAGATGCACGTGCACGCGTTCAGCCCGATGGAGATCGTCAGCGCCTCGGCGAAGGCGGGCGTGTCGGTCGAGGACTGGCTGTCCGAGCTGAAGGAGGCCGGTCTGGGCAGCATCCCGGGCACGGCGGCCGAGATCCTCGACGACGAGGTCCGCTGGGTGCTGACCAAGGGCAAGCTGCCCGCGGCCGAGTGGATCGAGGTGGTCAGCACGGCGCACCGGCTGGGCATCCCGTCCTCGTCGACGATGATGTACGGCCACGTCGATCACCCGGAGCACTGGCTGGGGCACTTCCGCACGCTGGCCGGGGTGCAGGACCGGGCTCGGGAGCACGGTCAGGCCGGGTTCACCGAGTTCGTGCCGCTGCCGTTCGTGCACCGCAACGCGCCGATCTACCTGGCGGGCCTGGCCCGGCCGGGGCCGACGCGGCGGGACAACCGGGCGGTGCACGCGATGGCCCGGATCCTGCTGCACGGCCGGATCGACAACGTGCAGACCTCGTGGGTCAAGCTCGGCGACGCCGGGACGACCGAGGTGCTCAACGGCGGCGCCAACGACGTCGGCGGGACGCTGATGGAGGAGACGATCAGCCGGATGGCCGGATCCGAGCACGGATCGGAGCGCAGCGTCGAGGAGTTGCACGAGCTGGCCGGGCGCGCGGGGCGCACCGCGCGGCAGCGCACTACGACGTACGGGCGAGTGGGTCAGGTGCAGCTCGGCATCAGCGCTGTGTAGGGGCCTGAATACTCCATTTGAGTGAGATTCAGGTCTCTTGGTGACGCGGGGTGGGGCCGGTGAGCCGCCGGCCCCACCGCTCACCTGCGAAAGCACTGATCAACAACCCGGGGAAAACTGCTTAGGTCCGGAAAATATGATCACCCTGTCGTGGTTGGTTTACGCAAGGCAACCGCGATCGCAACAGGCGGTCGGTACTGTCCGCCATCGGACCACACGAGTAGATGGCCCCCGAAAGGGTCAACTTTCGCAGGGAGGCACGCTGTTGCGTAGCCGAATATCTCGCGTGATCGGGCGGGCTTCCGCACCCGGTGCCGTCGCGGCAGCGCTCCTGCCGACGACCGCGGGCCTCGCCGAAGCCCAGCCCGGAGTCGTCGTCCTGGCGGCGCCGTCGATGGACTCGCTCGGCCCCGTCGGCCTCAGCGCCGTCGTGCTCGGCGTCGCGGGCATGGTCGTCGGCGTCTTCCGGAAGAAGAAGATCCAGCCGGAGAACCAGCGCAAGGGCTGAGCCCGGTCTGCTGAGCCCGGTCCCGGGCGCGGGGCGGCGCTTGCGAGAATCGGACCCGTGAGCAGCGACAGCCCCGCAACCCAGACCAGCGAACAGTCCGAGGGCCGGCGGCCCCGCGTCCTGTCCGGCATCCAGCCGACGGCCGACTCCTTCCACCTCGGCAACTACCTCGGCGCCCTGCGGGAATGGGTCACCATGCAGGACACCTACGAGTGCTTCTACAGCGTCGTCGACCTGCACGCCATCACCGTCGAGCAGGACCCCGAGCTGCTCCGGCAGCGCACCCGTCTGTCGGCGGCCCAGCTGCTCGCGCTCGGCATCGACCCCGACCGCTCGGCGCTGTTCGTGCAGAGCCACGTCCCCGAGCACGCCCAGCTGTCCTGGGTCCTGGAGTGCATGGCCGGGTTCGGCGAAGCCGGCCGGATGACCCAGTTCAAGGACAAGTCCGCGCGCCAGGAGGCCGACCACGTCAGCGTCGGCCTGTTCACCTACCCGATCCTGCAGGCCGCCGACATCCTGATCTACCAGGCCGACGCGGTCCCGGTCGGCGAGGACCAGCGCCAGCACCTGGAGCTCACCCGCAACCTCGCGCAGCGCTTCAACTCCCGCTTCGGCCAGACCTTCACCGTCCCCTCGGCGCACATCCCGAAGGACACCGCCAAGATCTTCGACCTGCAGGACCCGACCTCCAAGATGAGCAAGTCGGTGCCCAGCGGCGTGATCGAGCTGATGGAGGAGCCCAAGCGCTCGGCGAAGAAGATCCGCTCGGCGGTCACCGACACCGAGCGCGAGATCCGCTACGACGTCGAGAACAAGCCCGGCATCTCCAATCTGCTGGCGATCTACTCGGCGCTGACCGGCCAGAGCGTCGCCGAGCTCGAAACCGCCTACGACGGGCGCGGCTACGGCGACCTGAAGAAGGAGCTCGGCGAGGTCGTCGTCGAGTTCGTGACGCCGCTGCAGCAGAAGGTCAAGGGCTACCTCGACGACCCGGCCGAGCTGGACAAGGTCCTGCAGCGCGGCGCGGACAAGGCCCGCGAGGTCACCGCGCAGACCCTGCAGACGGTGTTCGAACGAGTGGGATTCCTGTCGCCGATGCGCTGACGTGATCAACAGCCGGTAGCCTGCCACCGTTCGGGGGAACGCCGCGGGGTGGGAGGCGCACCATGACGGACCAACAGGAGCAGCCGGGCCGCCTGGCCCGGCTGCGCCGGCGGCACGAGTGGCTCGACCGGCTGATCCGGGCCGCCACCGGATACCAGAAGCAGTACGGCGACTACTACGCCGCCGCGATCACCTACTTCAGCGTGCTGGCCCTGGTGCCGCTGCTGATGATCGGGTTCGCCGCCGCCGGTTTCGTGCTCAGCGGCAACCCCGAGCTGCTGGCCGACCTCAAGCGGTCGATCACCACCGCCGTCCCGAGCCCGGCCATGAGCGAGATGCTCAACAAGGTCGTCGACCAGGCCATCGAGCAGGCCGGGGCGGTCGGCATCATCGGCCTGCTCACCGCCCTGTACTCCGGTCTGGGCTGGATGACGAACCTGCGCGAGGCGCTCACCGCCCAGTGGACCCAGGCCCCCACCGCGCAGCCGATGCTCAAGCGGATGGGCTCGGACCTGGTGTCGCTGATCGGCCTCGGGCTGGCGATGGCCCTGTCGTTCGGCATCAGCGCGCTCGGCGGCGGCGTCGGGCGGCTGCTGCTGCGCGCCGCCGGCTTCCAGCAGAGCGCCGTGGCCGACGTGTCGCTGCGGGTGCTGTCGATCCTGCTGTCGCTGCTGGCCGGGTGGCTGGTGTTCGTGTGGGTGCTGGCGCGCCTGCCGCGCAAGCCCGTGACGCTGCGCAGCGCCATCTGGGGCGCGCTGTTCGCCGCGGTGGGCTTCGAGATCCTCAAGCAGGTCGGCGTGATCTACCTGAACACCGTCACCAACTCGCCCGCCGGGACCGCGTTCGGCCCGATCCTGGGTCTGCTGGTGTTCGCCAACCTGATGTCGCGCTTCGTGCTGTTCGTGACCGCCTGGACCGCCTCGGCCCGGGAGAACCGCGAGGCCGGGCCGGTGCCCGTGCCGGGCCCGGCGATCATCCGCCCGACGGTCCGGGTCCACCGCCGCCCAGGCGCCCGCACCACCGCCGGTCTGCTCGGCGCGGGCGCCCTGGCGGGCTGGCTGCTGGGACGGCGCGGGAACTCCTAGGGGTGCTCGGCGGACTCCGCTGAGGCCTGACGCCGGGCCTGGGCCAGCTGGGCGCGGCGACGGCGCAGCAGCACCGCAGCGGCCACCGCCACCAGAGCCGCGGCGAGCAGCAGCAGCGGGCCGGTGATCGTGCCGAAGAACGACGAGTCGTGGACGCCGGCGCCGTTGGTCCCCGGCGGCGGCAGGTCGGCGCGGGCGGCCGGAGCCACCTGCTCCGGGGCGCGCGGCGAGGTCGTCACCAGCTCGCCCACCACGGCCCCCTTGGGCAGCGAGAAGCCGTAGTCCAGCAGCGCCATCGCCTGGTGCGACAACCGCACCGGGTGGTTCTCGCCGCGCATCATCACCGCCACCAGGCGGCGACCGTCGCGCTCGGCGGAGCCGATGAAGGTGTGCCGGGCGTCGTCGGTGAAGCCGGTCTTGCCGCCCAGGCCGCCCGGGTAGTTGCGCAGGACCTGGTTGTCGCTCCACAGCTCGTACGGCGGCTGCCCGGGAGCGCCGGGCAGCACCATCATCGGCGTGGCGATGGCCTGGGCGAACGCCGGTTCGCGCATCGCCACCCGGAAGATCGTCGCCAGGTCGTAGGCGGAGGTGCTCATCCCGGCACCGTCCAGTCCGGACGGTGTCGCGGCGCGGGTGTCCAGCGCGCCGATCTCGGCCGCCAGCGCGTTCATCTTCCGCAGCGCGACGTCGACGCCGCCCATCTTCATCGCCAGCGCGTGCGCGGCGTCGTTGCCCGAGCCCATCAGCATCGCCTGGAAGACCTGGCCGACCGTGTAGGTCATGCCCGGTTGCAGCCCGATCCGGGTGCCCTCCTGGTTGGCGTCCTCCTGGGTGGCGACCAGCGTGTCGTCGAGCTTGAGCTCGTGCAGCGCGGTCAGCGCGGTGAGCACCTTGATGGTGGAGGCGGGGCGCTGCCTGCCGTGCGGGTCCTTGGCGGCCAGGACCTCACCGGAGTCGAGGTCGGCCAGCACCCAGCCCGCGGCGGAGTTCGCGACGTCCGGCGGCGGGCCGGGCTGGTTCGGGTCGGTCTGCAGCGCGCAGCCGGCCATCTTCTCGCCGCCCACCGGTGTCTCGGGCACCGGCACCGGAGCCGGGGCGGGCTGCCCGGGCGCCGGGACCTCGGAGGTGTCGACCGGCGGCGGAGGCGCCTCGACCTGCGGGCATTCGGGCGCCTGCGCGGCGGCGGGCGCGGTGGTCAGCAGCGGGAGAGCGGCGAGCAGCGTGGCGAGAACCGGCCAAAAAGGTGATTTCGCACGGGGTTTCGCCGACGGGAGTGGACGCGGAGGCACACGGGAGAGGTTAACGGGTCCGGTCCATGAACGTCCGGCGTGCACTCGACCCGGGACCTCGGGTGAGCCCGGTAACAGCGGATACTCGGGGACGTGACGATTTCTCGCCGAGTTGCGCTGTTCTTGCTGGCCTTCGGGGTCTGGTCCTACCTGCTGTGGCCGACGTTCATGCGCAACATCTGGAACAGCGACCGCTCCTGGGCGCAGGGCAGCCCCACGGCCTACCTGATCGTGCACCTGGTCATCGCCGTGGTCTCGCTCGTCCTGGGCACCATCATCGGAGTCCTCGGCTGGCGCGCCTTCCGCGCGACCCGCTCCTGAACGAGGTCCCCTGAACGTGACAACGGCGCCCACCCCTGTGCGGGGTGGGCGCCGTTGAGTCGTGCCGGTCAGCGGCGGCGGAACATCAGCGCGCGCTTGACCTCCTGGATCGCCTTGGTGACCTGGATGCCACGCGGGCAGGCGTCCGTGCAGTTGAAGGTCGTGCGGCAGCGCCACACGCCGTCGACGTCGTTGAGGATGTCCAGGCGCTCCTCAGCGGCCTCGTCGCGGCTGTCGAAGATGAACCGGTGCGCGTTGACGATCGCGGCCGGGCCGAAGTAGTTGCCGTCCGACCAGTACACCGGGCACGACGTGGTGCACGCCGCGCACAGGATGCACTTGGTGGTGTCGTCGAAGCGCTCCCGCTCGGCCACCGACTGGATCCGCTCGCGGGTCGGCTCGTTGCCCTTGGTCTGCAGGTACGGCTGCACCGACCGGTAGGCCTCGAAGAACGGCTCCATGTCGACGACCAGGTCCTTCTCCAGCGGGAGGCCCTTGATCGGCTCGATGGTCAGCGTGGTCTCGCCGTCCTTGTTGAGCATGTCCTTCATGAGGACCTTGCAGGCGAGCCGGTTGACGCCGTTGATCCGCATCGCGTCCGAGCCGCACACGCCGTGGGCGCAGGAGCGGCGGAACGTGAGCGTGCCGTCGACGTACCACTTGATGTAGTGCAGCAGGTTGAGCACGCGGTCCGACGGCAGCGCCGGGATCCGGTACGACTCCCAGTGCGGCTCGGAGTCCTGCTCCGGGTTGTAGCGGAGCATCTTGACGGTGACCATCACCGCGTCGTCCGGGATCGGCGGGGCGTCTTCCGGGATCTGCGTGGGGTTCGATTCTGTGGTGGCGGCAGTCATCAGTACTTACGCTCCATCGGCTGGTACCGGGTGACGACGACCGGCTTGTAGTCCAGGCGGATGTCGGCCTGGAACCCGGTCAACCCGAGCGGCGCGTTCGGATCTTCGGACTCGGGCAGCACCTTGTACTGCATGCTGTGCCGCATGAAGTTGGTGTCGTCCCGGGAGGTGTAGTCCTCGCGCGCGTGACCGCCGCGGGACTCCTTGCGGGCCAGGGCCGCGTTGACCAGGGCTTCGGCCAGGTCGAGCAGGAAGCCCAGCTCGATGGCCTCCAGCAGGTCGGAGTTGTACCGCTTGCCCTTGTCGTGCACGGCGATCCGGCCGTAGCGCTCCTTGAGCGCCTGCACGTCCGACAGCGCCGTCTTCAGCGTCTCCTCGGTGCGGTACACCGAGGCGTTGGCGTCCATCGTGGCCTGCAGCTCGGTGCGGATGGTCGCGACCCGCTCGCCGCCGGTGTTGGTGCGCAGGTGGTCGACCATGCCCTCGACCAGCTTGGCCGGGTCCTCCGGCATGTCCACGAACTCGGCGCTGTGGGCGTACTCGGCGGCGGCGATGCCGGAGCGGCGGCCGAACACGTTGATGTCCAGCAGCGAGTTGGTGCCCAGGCGGTTGGAGCCGTGCACCGAGACGCAGGCGCACTCA
Organism: Saccharopolyspora flava; assembly: GCF_900116135.1. Lineage (GTDB taxonomy): Bacteria > Actinomycetota > Actinomycetes > Mycobacteriales > Pseudonocardiaceae > Saccharopolyspora > Saccharopolyspora flava. Next base: position 1,028,672 of record NZ_FOZX01000001.1, on the reverse strand, counting down.
CCGGCGGCGTAGAGGCCGCGGACGACGTTCTCGTTGTCGCGCAGCACCTCGCCCTCGACGTTGGTCGGGATGCCGCCCATGGCGTAGTGCGCGGTCGGGTAGACCGGGACGGGCTCCTCGGTCGGTTCGACGCCCAGGTAGGTGCGGGAGAACTCCATGATGTCCGGGAGCTTGGACATCAGCAGGTCTTCACCGAGGTGGGTGACGTCGAGGAGCACGTAGTCCTTGTTCGGGCCCGCTCCGCGACCTTCCAGCACCTCCAGGGCCATCGACCGGGCGACGATGTCGCGCGGCGCGAGGTCCTTGATCGTCGGGGCGTAGCGCTCCATGAAGCGCTCGCCGTCGGCGTTGCGCAGGATGCCGCCCTCACCCCGGACGCCCTCGGTGATGAGGATGCCCAGGCCGGCCAGGCCGGTCGGGTGGAACTGGTAGAACTCCATGTCCTCCAGCGGCAGGCCCTTGCGGTAGATGATGCCCATGCCGTCACCGGTGAGGGTGTGGGCGTTGGACGTCGTCTTGAAGACCTTGCCGAAACCGCCGGTGGCGAACACGACGGACTTGGCGTGGAAGACGTGGATCTCGCCGGTGGCCAGCTCGTAGGCGATGGCGCCGGTGCAGACCTGCTCGCCGTTGGCGTCCTCGTTCATCATGACGTCGAGGACGTAGAACTCGTTGTAGAACTCCACGCCGTGCTTGACGCAGTTCTGGTACAGCGTCTGCAGGATCATGTGGCCGGTGCGGTCCGCGGCGTAGCAGGCCCGGCGGACCGGGGCCTTGCCGTGGTCGCGGGTGTGGCCGCCGAACCGGCGCTGGTCGATCTTGCCCTCGGGGGTCCGGTTGAACGGCAGCCCCATCTTCTCCAGGTCCAGGACCGCGTCGATGGCCTCCTTGGCCATGATCTCCGCGGCGTCCTGGTCGACCAGGTAGTCACCACCCTTGATCGTGTCGAAGGTGTGCCACTCCCAGTTGTCCTCTTCGACGTTGGCCAACGCCGCGCACATCCCGCCCTGGGCCGCACCGGTGTGCGAGCGGGTGGGGTACAGCTTGGTCAGCACCGCGGTCCTGGCGCGCTGGCCGGACTCGATCGCGGCGCGCATCCCGGCGCCACCGGCGCCGACGATGACCACGTCGTACTTGTGGAATTGCATGGTCGCCTCCTCGGGCTGTGGCGGGACCCGCTACCGGCAGCCGACATCTGCCACTGCGACCGGCCTCGCCACGCTGTGGTCTCTGCGGCGCTAGCCGATGTTCGGGTCGAAGGTGAAGATCACGAAGCTGCCCAGACCCACGGTCAGCAGTACGGAGACGTACAGCAGCATCTTCAGCCAGAAGCGCGTGCTGTCCTTCCGGGAGTAGTCGTTGATGACGGTACGAAGACCGTTGCCGCCGTGCAGGCCGGCCAGCCACAGCATCGTCAGGTCCCAGAACTGCCAGAACGGGGAGGCCCAGCGGCCCGCCACGAAGGCGAAGTTGATCTTGTGGACGCCGCCGTCCAGGAACAGCATGATCAGCAGGTGGCCCAGCACCAGGAACAGCAGGACCACACCGGACAGGCGCATGAACAACCAGGCGTAGAGCTCGAAGTTGTTGCGCCGGGCGGCGGACCGGCTCGGGGTGCGCGGCTTCTCCACGGCGAGAGGTGCGTCGGTGACGGACATTGGCGCTTAACCCCCGAAGATTTCCGTGACGGCGCGGGTGAGCATGCTGATCGCGGCCGGGATCATCAGGACGAGCCAGAGCCCGATGACGGTCCACAGCATCGGCTTCTGGTACTTCGTGCCCTTGGACCAGAAGTCGACCAGCATGACGCGGATGCCGTTGAACGCGTGGAAGAGCACTGCGGCCAGCAACCCGAGTTCGAACAGGATCATCACTGGGTGCTTGTAGGTCTCGATGACCGTGTCGTACGCGTTGGGCGACACCCGGACGAGGGCGGTGTCCAGGACGTGCACGAACAAGAAGAAGAAGGTGAGTACGCCCGTGATCCGGTGGGCGACCCACGACCACATGCCCAGATCGCCGCGGTAGAGACGTCCCTTGGCGCGCACGGTTTCGGCGCGCGTCGGTGCGTCGGCCGCGGAGGCGGTGGTGCTGGCCATGGTGGAAGGCCTCCAACCTCGCTGGTGGACTGACGGCCCCGCGTTCGGGAACAGGGGCGGCCGGCCCCGAGTTGCAGTTGGTCCCAAGCGATGTTGGGTGCACGCCCGTCACCGGCCACGAACTGGGGCCTTGACGAATGGGATGCTAGACCCGACTAATCGCCTCGGCCTACTCGCCTGAGCTGTCTGTGATCGACCAGACAAGCGGTGCGTACCGGTTAATCGAGTAAGAAATCATTTCGTGACACGTGAGCAATGCGCAAGCAGCAGCGTCAAGCCTTAATTTCGAGAGTCACGTCACCGGCTGACGTGCACCGTGTCCCGAGCGTGAGATTCACACGAAAGTGGATCTTCGTCCGGCGCCGCGCGTCCCGCTGATCCGGGGCCCGGCGCGGGGGCGCGGTGGCCTCGGACGAAAGGGGAACGGCATGCGGCGAACGCCGACTCGACGACGGCGCTCGGGTGCCGGAACGCGGCGCAGAGGTGTCGCGACGGTTGCGTTACTGCTCACCGGCGCGATGGCGCTCGCGGGCTGCGCGAAGGACACCGGCGGCGGGAGCGCCGACGGCGGGGAGAGCGGGCCGTGCGCGTTGAACCCGCCGCCCGCCGCGGCCGCGGCACCGACCAGCTCGACCACCCAGCAGCTGCCGCCGCCGAACGCGAGCGGAATGCGGGTCGGGGTGGCGTTCGACATCGGCGGGCGCGGTGACGCCTCGTTCAACGACGCCTCGGTCGCGGGCCTGGACCGGGCCAAGGCCGACATGGGCCTGGGCGAGACCAAGGAGCTCGACGCCGGGGCCGGTGAGCCCGAGGACGCCAAGCAGACCCGGCTGCGCCAGCTCGCCCGCGAGGGCTTCAACCCGGTCATCGCCGTCGGCTACGCCTACGCCGACGCGCTCAAGATCGTCGCGCCGGAGTTCCCCGGCACGAAGTTCGCCATCATCGACGAGCAGATCGACGGCGTGCCGAACGTGACCTCGCTGGTCTTCGCCGAGGAGCAGGGCTCCTTCCTGGCGGGCGTGGTGGCCGCGCACAAGTCGAAGAGCTGCCACGTCGGGTTCGTCGGCGGCGTGCAGACGCCGCTGATCCAGAAGTTCCAGGCCGGGTTCGAGGCGGGCGCCAAGGCCGCCGCGCCGGAGATCAAGATCGAGCAGGAGTACCTGACGCCGGCCGGTGACTTCAGCGGCTTCCAGGACCCGAACAAGGGCTCCGAGGTCGCCACCGGGCAGCTGGAGGCGGGCGCCGACGTGATCTACCACGCGGCCGGGGCCTCCGGTAAGGGCGTGTTCGGCGCGGTCGAGGGGGCCGGGGCGCAGGCCATCGGCGTCGACTCCGACCAGTACAACCAGCCGACCGTGGCCGAGTACAAGGACGTCATCATCAGCTCGATGCTCAAGCGCATCGACCTGGCCGTCTACGACTACATCGCCGCCGTCGCGCGCGACGACCTGAGCACGGTGCCGAAGAAGTTCGACGTCGCCATCGACGGCGTCACCTACTCCACCTCGGGCGGCAAGATCGACGACCTCAAACCCGTCCTCGACGCCTACAAGACGGCCATCGCGAACGGCCAGATCAAGGTCCCCGAACAACCCTGATCACCCACGCGGCACACGTCGGGTCGAAAACCGCGGTATTCGACCCGACAAAAACCGCAGGTTTTGACCGGTCGAATACCGCGGTTTTTGACCGGTCAAAAACCGCGGTATTCGTCCTCGGGGTGGTGAGCGCGGCGGGGTGGTGGCGTGTTCACGCCAACAGCGCCGGTCGCGCGGTGAAACCGTCCACTGTTGAGCGTCCCCCTGGTTCGCTGCCGGTGAGACCCGTCCAGGAGCGTCATGAACACCTCTGCCGAACCGGATTCCGGTGGCCCGCCCACCGGTGAGCCGCCCGCTGTCGAGTTGAGCGGGATCACCAAGACCTTCCCCGGCGTCGTGGCCAACTCCGACGTCAACCTCACCGTGCGGACGGGCGAGGTGCACGCGCTGTGCGGGGAGAACGGGGCCGGCAAGTCGACCCTGATGAAGATCCTCTACGGGATGCAGGCGCCGGACTCGGGAACGGTCCGGGTGCGCGGCGAGCAGGTCTCCTTCCGCACCCCGGCCGAGGCCATCGAGGCCGGCATCGGCATGGTCCACCAGCACTTCATGCTCGCCGACAACCTGACCGTGCTGGAGAACGTGGTGCTCGGCGCCGAGCGCGCCCACGGCATCGGGACGAAGGCGCGGCGCCGGATCCGGGAGCTGGCCGAGCAGGCCGGGTTCGAGGTGCGGCTGGACGTGCTGGTCGAGCGCCTCGGCGTGGCCGAGCGGCAGCGGGTGGAGATCCTCAAGGTCCTCTACCGGGGCGCGCGGATCATCATCCTCGACGAGCCGACCGCCGTGCTCGTCCCGCAGGAGGTCGACGAGCTGTTCGCGACCCTGCGCACCATGCGCGAGCGGGGCTTCACCTTCCTGTTCATCTCGCACAAGCTCGACGAGGTGCGCGCCATCGCCGACACCGTCACGGTGCTGCGGCGCGGCACCACCGTCGGCACCGTCGCCGCCTCCGAGGTCACCAGCCGCGCGCTCGCCGAGATGATGGTCGGCAGCGCCCTCCCGGTCCCCGAGCGCGGTCCGTCCACGGTGACCGATCGGGAAGTCCTCGCCGTGACGGGACTTTCGGCGTTCGACGACGACCGGCCGGTGCTGAGCGACGTCGAGCTGACCGTCCGGTCCGGCGAGGTCGTGGGCATCGCCGGGGTGGAGGGCAACGGCCAGACCGAGCTCGTCGAGGCCATCATGGGCATGCGGCCCGTCTCGGCCGGACAGGTCCGGCTCGCCGAACGCGACATCACCGCGCTCGGCACCCTCGCTCGCCGCGAAGCGGGCATCGGGTACGTGCCCGAGGACCGCCACCGGCAGGGCCTGCTGCTCGACGAATCGCTGTGGCAGAACAGGATTCTCGGCCACCAGACCCGCCGCCCGGTCTCGCGCGGGCGGCTGCTGGACCGGCAGGGCGCCCAGGACGACACCCGGCGCATCGTCGAGCGGTTCGACGTGCGCACCCCCGGCATCGGCGTGGACGCCGCCGCGCTGTCCGGCGGCAACCAGCAGAAGTTCATCGTCGGCCGCGAGCTCTCCGGCGACCCCCGGTTGCTCATCGCCGCCCACCCCACCCGGGGCGTGGACGTCGGCGCGCAGGCCGGCATCTGGGAGCACCTGCGCAGCGCCCGGGCCGAGGGGCTCGCGGTGCTGCTGATCTCGGCCGATCTCGACGAGCTGATCGGCCTGTCCGACACGATCCGGGTCATGTTCCGGGGCCGGCTCGTCGCCGAGGCCGATCCGCGATCGGTGACGCCCGAGCAGCTCGGCGCCGCCATGACCGGCACCCAGGAGGCGATGTGAACACCTGGCGGGCGCGGCTGCTGCCGCCGGCCCTGGCGATCGTCTTCTCCGCGGTGCTGTGCAGCGCGGTGCTGCTGATCTCCGGGGCCGATCCGATCGCGACGCTGCTGGAGATGGTCGCCCAGGTCGGCCGGGGCACGACCGCCGTGGACATCGTCAACACGGCGGGCGCCTACTACCTGGTGGCCATCGCCGCGGCGATCGGGTTCCAGATGAACCTGCTCAACATCGGCATCGAGGGCCAGTACCGGCTGGCGGCCTGCGTGGCCGCGATCGTGGCCGGTGCGGTGAGCCTGCCGTTCGGGCTGCACGCCGCGCTGGTGGTGGTCGTCGGCGCGGTCACCGGGGCCGCGTGGTGCGGGATCGCGGCCCTGCTGAAGGTCTACCGCGGGGTGTCCGAGGTGATCTCCACGATCATGCTCAACACCCTGTCCATCGGCCTGATCGCGTTCCTGGTGCGGGTCTTCGGCGAGATGCGCGGCAACAGCCAGGGCACCGCGATCATCCCGGCCAGCGGCCGGGTGCCCGGGCTGCCGCTGGGCGGCGCGGGCACCGTGTTCGGGCTGGTGGCGCTGGCCGTGCTGGTCGGGGTCGGGTACGCGCTGCTGATGGACCGCACCCGCTACGGCTTCGAACTGCGCGCCTCGGGCCTGTCGCCCACGGCGGCGCGCGCGGGCGGGGTGAACTCCCGGCGCATGATCCTCACCGCGATGCTGCTCTCCGGCGCCATCGCGGGACTGGCCGGGCTGCCGGAGATCCTGGGCCGCGACCACACCTTCACCATCAACTTCCCGACCGGCTACGGCTTCGCGGGACTGGCCATCGCGCTGCTGGGGCGGAACCACCCGCTGGGCGTGGCCTTCGGCGCGCTGCTGTGGTCGTTCCTGGACAAGAGCTCGCTGACGCTGGACAACATCGGCGTGCCGAAGGAGATCGTGACCATCCTGCAGGGAACCATCGTGCTGTCGGTCGTGGTCGCCTACGAGCTGGTGCGCCGCCGCGAGCTGGCCGCCGAGCAGCGGCGGGTGGGCGAGGCGCTGGAACCCGTCGCCGCGAGCGGAGGTGAGCGGGCGTGACCTCGGTGTTGGCAGGGAGGACCCCTTCCGCGGGTCAGGGCGGGAAGAAGCTGCCCGGCTGGGCGCGAGTGCTGCTGTGGGTCGCGGTCGGGTTCGTGGCGCTGGCGATCACCTCGTACCAGACCGGCGTGCCGCAGCTGACCGGATCGGGAACCGTGCAGGCCGCGGTGCGGCTGGGCATCCCGATCCTGCTGGCCGCGCTGGGCGGGCTGTGGGCCGAACGCGCGGGCGTGATCAACATCGGCCTCGAAGGCATGATGATCATGGGCACCTGGGGCGGCGCCTGGGCCGGGTACCAGTGGGGTCCGCTGGCCGGGCTGATCGCGGCGGCCGCGTTCGGCGCGCTGGGCGGGCTGCTGCACGCGATCGCCACGGTGTCCTTCGGCGTCAACCACATCGTCTCCGGCGTGGCGATCAACCTGCTCGGCGCCGGTGCCGCGAAGTACCTGTCCACGCTGGTCTTCGAGCCGATCTCGCAAAACCCCCGGCAGTCGCCGCCGGTGCCGAAGTTCGACACCTACTCGATGCAGCCGGTCTCGGGCTGGCTCCAGCAGCTCGAAGACCTGCAGCGGGTCGGGATTTCCGACGTCGCGGGCGTGCTCGGCGGCCTGGTCTCCGGCGTCTCGCCGCTGACGATGCTGGCCTACCTGCTGGTCCCGGTGAGCTACCTGGTGCTGTGGCGCTCGCCGTTCGGGCTGCGGCTGCGCTCCTGCGGGGAGAACCCGGTCGCCGCCGCGTCGCTGGGCGTGAACGTCTACCGGTACAAGTACGTCGCGGTGATCATCTCCGGTGCGCTGGCCGGGATCGGCGGGGCAGCGCTGATCCTCAACCCCGGTCAGGCCGGGTATCTCGAAGGCCAGACCAACAACCGGGGCTACATCGGCCTCGCCGCGATGATCTTCGGCAACTGGCGGCCCGGCGGGCTGCTCGGCGGCGCCGCGCTGTTCGGCTACTCCGACGGGTTGCAGCTGCGCAGCGGCGAGACCAGCGTGCACGCCCTGTTCTACGGGGCCACCCTGCTGCTGGTGGTGGTCGCCGCGCTCCAGCTGTGGCGGCGCAGGTTCACGGCCGCGGGGATCTCGCTGCTGGCGGCGGCGGTGATGTACTCGGTGTACTGGTTCACCGACCAGCTGCCCGAGGAGCTCACGGCCTACACGCCGCACCTGGTCACGCTGGTCGTGCTGGGCGTGGCCGCGCAGCAGCTGCGACCACCGGAGGCCAACGGGTTGCAGTACCGGAGGGGGATGGACTAGTGGACGTCGACTGGGAATCCTTGCGCGCCAAGGCGATCGAGGCCGCCGCGCTGGCCTACTGCCCGTACTCCGGGCTGCAGGTCGGCGCCGCCGCGCTCTGCGACGACGGCCGCGTCGTCACCGGCTGCAACGTCGAGAACGGCTCCTACGGCGTCACGCTGTGCGCCGAGTGCACGATGGCCGGCCAGCTCCACCTCACCGGCGGCGGACGCTTCGTCGCCGTCGCCTGCCGCAGCGGCACCGGCGACCTCCTCATGCCCTGCGGCCGCTGCCGCCAGATCCTCCAAGAACTAGGCGGCTCCACCTGCCTCGTCGACACCCCCGACGGCGTCCTCCCCATGCACCAAGTCCTCCCCAACGCCTTCGAACTCTGACCCACCCCAACCCCATCGAGCGACTCAAGACGAAAACTGCGGTATTCGACCCGTCGAAAACTGCGGTATTCGTCGGGTCGAAAACTCCGGTATTCGTCTTGAGTCGCCTGATCGGGGGTTTGTGGGGTGGGTTGGGGGTGGTGAGGGTGGAACCGTGGAGGGGTTGAGGAGGTGGTGCGGTGTTCTCCGCCGTGGACGTGATTCGGGTGAAGCGGGACGGGGGTCGGCTCAGCGATGAGGCGATCGACTGGGTCGTCGACGCCTACACCAGGGGTGAGGTGGCCGACGAGCAGATGTCGGCGCTGGCGATGGCTGTGCTGCTGCGGGGGATGACGCCCGCGGAGACGGCGCGGTGGACCGCGGCGATGGTGGCCTCCGGGGAGACGCTGGAGCTCGGCGAGCTGGGACGGCCCACCGTGGACAAGCACTCCACCGGCGGCGTCGGGGACAAGATCACCCTGCCGCTGACACCGCTGGTGGCGGCGTGCGGGGCCGCCGTTCCGCAGCTGTCCGGGCGCGGGCTGGGGCACACCGGCGGCACGCTGGACAAGCTCGAATCGATCCCCGGCTGGCGGGCGAGCCTGAGCGCCGGGGAGATCCGCGACCGGTTGCGCGAGGTCGGCGCGGTAATCTGCGCGGCGACCGAGGGCTTGGCGCCCGCGGACCGGAAGCTCTACGCGCTGCGCGACGTCACCGGGACCGTCGAGTCCGTGCCGCTGATCGCGAGCTCGATCATGAGCAAGAAGATCGCCGAAGGCGTCGAGTCGCTGGTGCTCGACGTCAAGTGCGGGTCCGGCGCGTTCATGAAAACCCCTGAGCAGGCCCGGGAACTGGCCACCGCGCTGGTCGACATCGGTGCCGCGCACGGACTTCGGCTCAGCGCGCTGATCACCGACATGTCGGTTCCGCTGGGCCGCGCCGTCGGCAACGCGCTGGAGGTCGCCGAGAGCGTCGAGGTGCTGCGGGGCGGCGGGCCGCCCGACGTCGTCGAGCTGACCGTCGCGCTCGCCCGCGCGATGCTGCGGCACGCCGGGGTGTCCGATGTGGACCCCGCCGACGCGCTCGCCGACGGCCGGGCGCACGAGGTGTGGCGCCGGATGATCACCGCCCAGGGCGGCGACCCCGACGCCGAGCTCCCGCGAGCCCGCCACGTCGAGACCGTCCCGGCGTCGGCCACCGGCACGCTCACCCGGCTCGACGCCTACGCCGTCGGCCTCGCCGCCTGGCGCCTCGGCGCGGGCAGAGCCCGCAAGGAGGACGCCGTCGACCACGGCGCCGGAGTGCTGTGCCTGGCCAAACCGGGCGATCGGGTCGTCGAGGGCCAACCGCTGCTGGAACTGCACACCGACCGGCCCGAGACCCTCGGCCGGGTCCGCGAAGAACTCGCCGCCGCATACGACATCAGCGGTGCCGACGCGAAGTCGACACCGCTGATCCTCGACGAGGTCACCGCGGACCGGTGATCAGGCGCTCTCGGCGGTGAAGTCCTCGTCGCCGCTCTCGATCGCCTTGTTCTCGCTGTTCTCCCGCTTGGCGCTCTTCGAGCGACCGCGCCGCTGCTGCCGGGGCAGCGTGGTGGGCGGCGGCGGGGTGGACTGCGGGCTGCCACCGAGGATGAGCTCGGCGAAGGTCGCCATCGCCTCGTCCAGCTGACCGGCGTGCCGCTGCTCGCTCTCCTCGTTGGCCTCGCGGACCAGCGCGTTGAGCTTGTCGGCGTCGGGACGCTGGGACAGCGTGCCGGACAGCTGCGAGAGGTTCTGCGACAGCGTGCCGCCCAGCTCGCCCAGGCCGGTCTTGACGCCCTCCTCGACGGTGTCCAGCCGGGAGTTGACGCCCTGCTCGACGGTGTCGATGCGCGTGTTGACGCCCTCCTCGACCTGCGACAGGCGACCGGAGACCTGGTCGAGCCGGTCGGTCAGCGCCTCGAGGCGCTGCGCCAGGTCGTTGAGCTTGTCGGTCGGGTCCACCGCCGGGCGCTCGGCGAGGTGGTCGAGCTTGCCGTCCAGCTGGTCGCGGGTGCCGGCGACCGCGTCGGCCAGCTCCTTCTGCGACGCCGCCAGCTCCTTCTGGGCCTCGCTGAGGTCCTTCTGAGTGGTGCCGGCCGAGTCGGTGACCGCGCGCTGCAGGGCTTCGCGGGTGCCGTCGATGTGCTCGTGCACGCCCTCGTCGATCTCGGCGAACCGGCCGCGCAGGCTGGTCTCCAGCGAGTCGATGCGGTCGCGGACCGGGTCGTTGACCGACGCCGGGAGCGCTTCCAGGCGCGTGTCCTGCTTGTCCAGGTGCGCGCTGAGCTCGTCGATCCGGTTGTGGATGTGGCCGAGCTTGTCCTCCAGGCCGTCCATCCGGCCGGACACGCCGTCCATCCGCCCCGCGACGCCGTCGAGGCGGCCGTCGAGCTGGGCGAAGGGCTTGGCGAGCTTGTCCACCACGGCCTCGACGGCGCCCTTGAGGTCGAGCAGCGCGCCGTCGTGCGCCTCGAGCTTGGCCAGGGCCTCGTCGAGTCGTTCGGCGAGCACGCTGACCTCGGTGCGGTCGGGCAGCTCGGACAGGCGCTTGCGCACGGAGCCCAGGGACTCCAGCGGGGAGAGCCGGGCGTGGATTTCGTCCAGTGCGTCGAAAATCTGCTGCTGTTCGCTTTCGCGGATCTCAGCCGCACGCGTGAGCATGTTGCGCATGCGGTCGAACGACATGTTCTCGGTCACGGCTAGGGGCGTCCTTCGTCGAGGGGGGGTGAGGACTAGAGAAGCCTAGCCACTCCATTCTCGTGCCCATAGCCGCCCCCCGTTACATTCCGCGACATTGATCCGCCAATTGGGTCTGATCGGTCCTGCTCCGTTGAGCCGAACGCATCAGCGGTCCTGAACCGGATGCAGCAAGAATGGTGATTGCCTCCATACGGGTGAGTTTTTTCGCGGGCCATGTTGGGCCAATTGGTAGTGAACCCCGATCGGCGCAGCGGTGGATCACCGCTGAACAGCCGCGAAGCCCCAGGGTGATCAGGTGGTGGCACTCTGTGAGGCGCCGAGGGCGGGCGGGTAACGTAGTCGCATGTCGACACCGGTGAACCTGGAAAACATCCGGCAGGCGCCGAAGGTGCTGCTGCACGACCACCTCGACGGCGGGCTGCGACCGCAGACCGTCCTCGACCTCGCCCGCGAGAGCGGGTACTCCGAGTTGCCCCACGACAACGCCGATGACCTCGCGCGATGGTTCGTGACCGCCGCCGACTCGGGATCTCTGGAGCGCTACCTGGAGACCTTCGCGCACACCGTGGGGGTCATGCAGACCGCCGACGCGCTGTCCCGCGTCGCGGCCGAGGCCGCCGAGGACCTGGCCGCCGACGGCGTCGTCTACGCCGAGGTGCGGTACGCGCCCGAGCTGTTCCAGGAGCAGGGGCTGACCCTGGACGAGATCGTGCAGGCGGTGCAGGACGGTTTCCGCGAGGGAGAACGCCGCGCGGCGGCCGCGGGCAAGCGAATCCGAATCGGCACGTTGCTGTGCGCGATGCGGCAGAACGCGCGATCCACCGAAATCGCCAACCTCGCGGTTCGCTATCGGGACGCGCAGGTCGTCGGCTTCGACATCGCGGGTCCGGAAGCGGGATTTCCGCCCACCCGCAACCTCGACGCCTTCGAATACCTGCGGCAGCAGAACGCGCATTTCACGATTCACGCAGGTGAGGCATTCGGATTGCCCTCGATCTGGGAGGCGATCCAGCACTGCGGCGCCGAACGCCTCGGGCACGGCGTGCGGATCGTCGACGACATCAAGGTCGACGACGACGGCACCGTGCACCTGGGCAGGCTGGCGTCCTACGTGCGGGACCGCCGCATCCCGCTGGAGATGTGCCCGTCGTCGAACCTGCAGACCGGTGCGGTGGCCGCGCTCGCCGATCACCCCATCGGGCTGCTGACGCGGATGCGGTTCCGGGTCACCGTCAACACCGACAACCGCTTGATGAGCCACTGCTCGATGTCCAGCGAGTTCGCCGCGCTGCACGAGACGTTCGGGTACGGCTGGGAGGAGTTCCAGTGGTTCACGGTGAACGCGATGAAGTCGTCGTTCCTCGGCTTCGACGAGCGGCTGGCGATCATCAACGAGCAGATCAAACCCGGATATTCGGACATGTTGGTATGACTCGGGCGGTGCGCGGCAAGTAAGCTGCGGGGTCTCCGGCGTCGCCGCGCGGTGCCGCCGGAGCACTCCCCGCAGGTACGAGCCGCTGCACGGTCCTGGAGGCGCAGGTGAACAGAGGCAGCGAACCCACGTTGATCGCATCGGTCCAGCGGGCACTTCGGCTGCTGGAGGTGGTCGGGCAGCACCCGGGCGGGATCACGGCGAAATGCCTGGCCCGCAACACCGGTTTAGCCCTGCCCACGACGTACCACCTCCTGCGCACCCTCGTGCACGAGGGCTACCTGGCCAAGCTCGACGACGGCGCGTTCATCGTCGGCGAGCAGGTCGCGGGCCTGCACGACGCGGCGCAGGCGCAGCAGCTGCGCAGCACGATCCGCAGCACCATGATCGAGCTGCGGGAGGACCTCAACGCGGCCATCTACCTGGCCCGCTACGACGACGGCGAGGTCGTGGTCGACGAGATCGTCGACAGCCCCCGCACACCCCGCGTGGACGCCTGGGTCGACTTCCGCCACGCCGCGCACGCCACCGCCGTCGGCAAGTGCCTGCTGGCGGGCCTGAGCAAGGACGAGCGCACCGACCACTTCCGCCGCCACCCGCCGGAGGACCTCACCCCGCGCACCATCACCGGTCTGCGCGAGCTGGTGGAGCGCCCGGCCCCGGCGCTGGTCGTCGACACCGAGGAGTACTCGCTGGGCACGGCGTGCATGGCGGCGCCGGTCCGGATCGCGGATCTGCCGGTCACGCTGGCCATCTCGTTCCCGGTGCGCAAGCTCGCCACCACCCGCGACTACGTCCGCCCGCTGCGCGCGGCGGCCGACCGGATCTCCCGGTCGCTGGCGGTGGCGGGGGACTACCCGAGCCGGAATTGAGCGCTTCCGGGATCACCATCTGAAAAGCCGCGCCTTGTCCGCCTCTCCGGCGCGGCGGGAGACTTGTCGGAAGTCAGCCAGTGAGGGGTATTGCGATGCCAGCCGGCGACGACCGGAAGTTGTTGCGCAACGTCCGTTCCGGGTCGATGGTCGCGTTCGCGGAGCTCTACGCCCGGCACCAGGCCGCGGCGCACACGATGGCGGTGCAGGTCGCGGCGGTTCCCGCCGATGCGGAAGACCTGGTCTCCGAGGCGTTCACCAAGATCCTCGACGTGCTGCGCCGGGGTGGTGGCCCGGAGCAGGCGTTCCGCGCCTACCTGCTGACCACGATCCGCAACCTCGCCGCGGCCAACGCCGCCAAGTCCCGCCGCACGCTGCTGGCCGCGGACCTCGACGACTACTGCGAGCCGCAGGAACCGGTGTGCACCGACCCGATCGCCGAGGAGCGGGAGCGCGCCCGGGTGTGCGAGGCGTTCTCCCGGTTGCCGCAGCGGTGGCGGCAGGTCCTGTGGTCGGTGGAGGTGGAGCACCAGACGCCGTCGGACCTGGGCCGCCGCTACAACATCAGCCGCAACAGCGCGGCGGCCCTGGTCTACCGGGCCCGCAAGGGGCTCCGGCAGTCCTACCACCAGGCCGGGCCGGCCTCGGCGATGCTCACCGAGGCCGCCTGATCAGTGCGTCCGGAATCGGGCCTCCAGGTCCGCGACCAGCTTCCGCCACACCTCGACCTCGTCGTCGAACGGCGCGCTCGGCGGCATCCGGTTCGGGTTCGGGCGCAGCACGAACGAGACCAGCCAGCCCAGCCGCTCGGAGGACTGCAGCGCCTTGTCGGCGGTGTCGTCACCGGCCCAGGCGGCCGCGTCCAGCAGCAGTTCCTCGGCGAGGTCGAGCTGCGTCGGGTCCACTTCGGACGGACCGGCGAGCAGGTCGGTGTCGAGGCCGTTGAGCACGTAGGTGTTGTCCGACTCGACCTGGACGTCGAGCTCGCCGCCGGTGGCGGCGTCGCGCAGCTGCTGCCAGGTGGCGACCCGGGCCATGTCGGTGTCCTCGACGGCCTCGTCGTCGGTGAGGAAGCGGGCCAGGGCGCGCGGCGATCCGAACACGTCGATCTTGCCGTCGTGGCCGAGGAAGACCGGGTCGTCGCCGAGGTAGCAGCGCAGCGTGTAGTACTCGGCGTCGCTGGTGATGATGTGGATCGGGTCGATGCCGATCTCGCCCCAGAAGCCGAGTTCGACCTCCTCGATCTCGTCCACGTCGGACGGCGTGGCCGCGGCGGTCTCCTCGTCGGCGTCGGTCTCCAGCGCTTCGGCGAGCTCGGTCTCGGCGGTGGCGACCGCGTCCGCGGGCACCTCGGGGGTGCTCACCACGGCGTCGATGGCGTCGAGGACCTCGTCCCAGCGCTCCACGACGACCTTGCACACCTCGTTCCAGCGCTTCTGCCCGTCGCGGCCGTTGAAGGCCAGCATGCCCTGGTTGAGCAGCGAGAAACCGTCGGCGGCGTCGAGGACCTCGGTGACGGCGTCGAGCTCGCACACCTCGGCCAGCGACCGGGCGATCTCGACGATGTCGGCGAGCTCGGCGACGGTCCAGGTGTCCAGCGGCTCGGCCACCAGCTCCGGCACGCCGACGAGGTCGAACTGGTGGTCCTCGTCGGGGCTGAGCTCCACGGCCGACAGCGCGGGTACCACGTGCCAGGCGGGGTGGTCGTCGAGGTCGTGCTCGCGCGCGGTTCTGACGAACGCGGCCAGCCGCGCGGGATCGGGGAATCCGTAGAGGTCATCTCCGTATCCGAGGAACGCTTCCCATTCCTCGCCATCTTCGCGCCAGTGCGGTGCCCACAGGGTGACGACGTCGCCCTGCGGCAGCCCGAGCTCGATGGGGACGATGTCCTGCGCCATCTCTCTACCTCCGGTCACCGGAACCAGACCCCGCGGGAGCCTACGGGTTGGCCTTGGGCCGCTAGTGCCCTGGTCCGGTGTCACCGTAGCTGGTTCGATCATTGCAACGGTCAACGGAACAGTTCGTAACGATGGTCTGTCGCTTCTGCGGCGTCGGAGGAACGCGGTTCCGCTGTTCGGCCCAGTCGTTCGTCGCGGGGCTCACCGTTCGTCGCCGGGTCCCCTTTGGCGGTACCGCCGGGGCTCCCGCAGCGAGACCATGATCAGAATGAATGTCACGGAGCTGTGGAGTCAGATCGCGCACTGGCTCGGGCGTCATGCGCCGGTCACCGCAGCCGCCCTGCGTCCGCCCGTCCGGGAACCGGACTTCGCCGAGCTGGAGGCCGAGTTCTCCGTGGAGCTCCCCGGCGAGCTGCGCGCGCTGTGGCTCAGCTGCGGTGGCACCGAGGGCGATGTGCTCGCCGACGTCCTGCCGCCGTTCTACACGCCCTACGGGGCGGAGCAGGCGCTGGCGTCGTGGCGCGATCACCGCAAGAACTGGACGGCGCAGTGGGAGCGGCCGGCCTGCGACTACTACGCGGGCTCGCCGGGATCGAGCTTCCACCCGTCGTGGATCCCGATCGCCGGCGACGGGTTCGCCGACGAGCTGGTGGTGGACCTGAGACCGGGTCCGCTGCACGGCTGCGTGCTGGAGTGGGAGCAGGAGCACGCCCAGGTGCTGCGGCCCGAGTGGCAGGGCATCGCGGCGATGCTCACCGACGTCCACAGAGCCCTGATCAACGGCGTCCCGGCCGGCCACAGCTATCCGACGGTGACGGAAGACGGTCGCTTGGACTGGCAGATCCGCTGATCAGATCCCCATCGGAGATCCGGTGGGGATTTTTCCTGACCCACTAGTTGGCGTCACACACTAGTCGGTGTTACGTTCTAGTCATGGCGGAACGGACGACGACCAGGCAGACGCAGTGGCTCCGCGGGGTGCTCGACCTCGCCGTGCTCGCGCTGCTGGCCGAAAGCGGGGAGGGCTACGGCTACACGCTGCTGCAGCGGCTGGCCGAGGCCGGACTTCCCGACATGAAGGCCGGAACGCTGTACCCGCTGCTCAACCGGCTGGCCGCCGACGGCCTGCTGGCCACCGAGTGGCGGGCTGGGGAAGGCGGCCCGGGGCGGAAGTTCTTCACGCTCACCGATCAGGGCCGCGACGTGCTGGCCGAGATGGGACCGAAGTGGATCGAGTTCGCCCAGAACTCGATCATCGTTGTCGAACGAGGGATGAAGGCATGATGATGCTGGACGACAAGTACCGCGATGACCTGCACAGGGCGCTGCGCTTCCACGAGATATCCGGCGACCGCATCGGCGAGGTGCTCGCCGAGGTCGAGGCGCACGTCGTCGAGACCGGGGACGACCCGGTGGAGGCGTTCGGCAAACCGCGCGAGTACGCCCGGCAGGTCGCCGCGCAGCTCGACCCCGCGACCGGCAAGCGCTCGACCAGCGGAGTCATCCTCTCCTTCGTCCTCGCGGGGGTCCTGGCGCTGTTCGGCCAGCGGTTCTGGAGCGACGGGCTGTCGAGTGACCCGGCCCCGGTGCACTACACGATGCGCGACGTCGTGTCCCAGCCGCTGATGCTGGTGGCGATCATCGCCTTCGCGGTGCTGCTCTTCTACGCGCGCACCGCGTTCAGCCACCGCAAGATCTACGGCATCGCAGCCGTCGTCGTGGCGGTCGTGGGACTGGCCGCGCAGTTCCCGGCCCGCTCGTACCTCGACGATGAAACGCCGGTCATCACCGCGCCGAGCTGGCTGATCCTCACCCTCGGCGCCGTGTTCCTGGCCGCCATGTTCGGGATGCTCATCCACTCCATCCGCCGGGGCCGCGTCCGCTACCCCGAGAAGAAGTGACGTTCCCCCCGGTGCCTACGTGCCCACGGGGTGCCAGACGGTCTTGATCTCGGTGAACGCGCGCAGGCGCTGCAGCCCGGGTTCGCCGGTCCAGTCGGGTTCACCGCGGACCGGCAGCACCCGTTTGACGGTGTCGGCGGCCGAGCGCGCGAGCTCCCCGCGCAGCTCCGCCGGGGCACCGGTCGGGTCCAGGGCGTTGACGTCGGCGTGCGAGGCCAGCCACGGGCCGAGCTCGGCGGCCCGCCCGGTCAGCAGGTTGACGACCCCGCCGGGCACGTCGGAGGTCGCCAGCACCTCGGCGAAGGTGATCGCGGGCAGCGGCCGCTCCCCGGAGGTCACGACCACGCAGGTGTTGCCCGCCGCGATCACCGGGGCGATGACGCTGACCAGCCCCAGCAGCGAGGACTCCTGCGGCGCGAGCACCCCCACGACACCGGTCGGCTCCGGCGTGGAGAACGAGAAGTACGGTCCCGCAACCGGGTTCGACGCTCCCAGCACTATCGCGATCTTGTCGGTCCAGCCCGCGTACCAGACCAGCCGGTCCACCGAAGCGTCCACACCGGACAGCGCGGTGTCGCGCGAAACCCCTTCTGCAGCAGCCACTTCGGCGGCGAACTGCTCGCGGCGGCCCTCCATCACCTCGGCGATGCGGAACAGCACCTGACCCCGGTTGTAGGCGGTGGCGCCGGACCAGCCGCCGAAGGCCTTGCGGGCCGCGGACACCGCGTCGCGCACGTCCTTGCGGGAGGCGTGCGCGACGTTGGCCAGGAACTCCCCGTTGGCAGAGGTCACGGCGAACACCCGTCCCGACTCGGAGCGCGGGAACGCGCCACCGATGTAGAGCTTGTACGTCTTGGCAACCGCGAGTCGGCTGTGCACGTCAGACATCGAGGTACGCCTCCAAACCGGCCCGGCCGCCCTCGCGGCCGAACCCGGACTCCCGATAACCGCCGAACGGCGCGGCCGGGTCGAACCGGTTGAACGTGTTGGCCCACACCACGCCCGCGCGCAGCTTCTCCGCCGCCCACAGGACGCGCGAGCCCTTCTCCGACCAGATCCCCGCCGACAGCCCGTAGGGCGTGTTGTTGGCCTTGGCGATCGCCTCGTCCGGCGTGCGGAAGGTGAGCACCGACAGCACCGGGCCGAAGATCTCCTCCCGCGCGATCCGCATCGACTGCTGCACCCCGGAGAACACCGTGGGCGCGAAGAAGAAACCGCGTTCGGGCAGCTCACAAGGGCTGCTCCAGCGCGTGGCGCCCTCCGCCTCGCCGCTGGCCGCCAGCTCGGTGATCGTGCCGAGCTGCTCGGCGGAGTTGATCGCGCCCACGTCGGTGTTCTTGTCCAGCGGATCGCCCACGCGCAAGGTGCTCACCCGCGCCCGCAGCCTCTCCAGCAGCTCCTCGGCGATCGTCTCCTGCACCAGCAGCCGCGACCCCGCGCAGCACACGTGGCCCTGGTTGAAGAAGATGCCGGTGACGATGCCCTCGACCGCCTGGTCCAGCGGCGCGTCGTCGAAGACGATGTTGGCGGCCTTGCCGCCCAGCTCCAGCGTCAGCTTCTTCCCGGTCCCGGCCAGCGTCCGCTGGATCTGCTTGCCGACCTCGGTGGAACCGGTGAACGCCACCTTGTCCACATCGGAGTGACCCACCAGAGCGGCCCCGACGTCGCCGGCGCCCGGCACGATGTTGACCACGCCCGGCGGCAACCCGGCCTGCCGGCACAGGTCGGCGAAGACCAGCGCGCTGAGCGGAGTCGTCTCAGCGGGCTTGAGCACCACGGTGTTCCCGCAGGCCAGCGCGGGCGCGATCTTCCACGCCAGCATGAGCAGCGGGAAGTTCCACGGGATCACCTGACCGGCCACGCCCAGCGGCTTCGGGTCCGGCCCGTACCCGGCGTGGTCGAGCTTGTCGGCCCACCCGGCGTGGTGGAAGAAGTGCGCCGCCGCGGTCGGGATGTCGACGTCGCGGGACTCCTTGATGGGCTTGCCGTTGTCGAGGGTCTCCAGCACCGCCAGCTCGCGGCCGCGCTCCTGGATGAGCCGCGCGATCCGGAACAGGTACTTCGCCCGCTCGGTGCCCGGCAGCCTCGACCACACCTGGTCGTAGGCGCGGCGAGCTGCGGCGACCGCCCGGTCGACGTCGCCGAGGTCGGCGGAGGAGACCTCGGCGAGGGTTTCCTCGGTCGCCGGGTTGAGGGTCTTGATGGGCTTACCGCCGCCGTCGACGAACTCGCCGTCGACGAACAGCCGGTAGTTCGGCTTGAGGTCGGCGAGCTCGCGCGACTCCGGCGCGGGCGCGTACTCCCAAGGGCTGGTCATCAGTCCACCGCCACGTGTTCGGGGCCGCTGTAGTGGCCGTCGAGCTGGGTTCGCCGCTGCATCAGCAGGTCGTTGAGCAGGCTGGACGCCCCGAACCGGAACAGCTCGGGGGTGAGCCACTCGGGTCCGGCGACCTCGTTGACCGCCACCAGGTAGCGGATCGCGTCCTTGGTGCTGCGGATGCCGCCCGCGGGTTTCACGCCGCGCAGCTCACCGGTCGCGTCCCGCCAGTCGCGCACCGCCTGCAGCATCAGGTGCGTGACCGGCAGCGTCGCGGCGGGGGAGACCTTGCCGGTGGAGGTCTTGATGAAGTCGCCCCCGGCCAGCAGCGCCAGCCACGAGGCCCGGCGCACGTTGTCGTAGGTGGCGAGCTCCCCGGTTTCGAGGATGACCTTCAGGTGCGCGTCGCCGCAGGCTTCCTTGACGGCCTGGATCTCGTCGAAGACCTGCCCGTAGCGCCCGGCCAGGAACGCGCCCCGGTCGATGACCATGTCGATCTCGTCGGCCCCGGCCGCCACGGCGTGCTCCACGTCGGCGAGCTTCACGGCCCGCGCCGCCCGCCCGGACGGGAACGCGGTCGCCACCGACGCCACGCGCACCCCCGACCCGCCGAGCTCCGCGACGGCGGTGGCGGCCAGATCCGAGTACACGCACACGGCCGCGACCGGCGGAACCCCGTCCCACCCCGGATCGGGCCGGCGCGCCTTGGCGCACAACGACCGCACCTTGCCCTCGGTGTCGGCGCCCTCCAGCGTCGTCAGGTCCACCATCGAGATCGCGATGTCGATGGCCCGCAGCTTCGAGTCCTTCTTGACGCTCCGAGTCCCCAACCCGGCGGCCCGCTGCTCCAACCCCACCTGATCCACACCGGGAATCCCGTGCAGAAACCGACGCAACGACCGGTCATCCCGGGCAGCGTCCTCAAGACCAAAAGGCATCCAAGCCATACCCGCAGTCTAGGCACGCCACCCGGCGCTGACGCTCCCCGAAACCCCAACTCGCGCGAACTCGCCACATCACCCGATTTGCTGATCATCAGGCGTCCCAGGTACCCCGGGATTTGTCGTCCCACTGCTGTAAACCGAGTTTCGGCAACTGCCGGACCCGATTGCGGATCAGAGGTCGCGTGATGTCAGCTGTGGAGGAGTTGCGGGCCGGGATCAGCCTGGCAAGTGAGCAGGGCCGAGACGCTGTCGCGTCGCTTGACAAGGCCATCTCGAAACTCGAAACGACCTGGAAGTCGCTCGCTGTCGTCACTCGGGGTGCGGCGCAGGACGACGTGATGGCGGTGCCCGATGGGCTCAGGAAATCGATCAGCTCGTTGACGAATGCGCGCAGCATGATCGTCAGCAGTATCAGTGCATCGGAGTGTTGGGCCGACCGCTTGTGAGCGCGTTGGAGGAGTTGCTGGCCTCACTTCGCGAGATCGCTGATCAACTGGAGTCGGCGCGTGCCGACATGTCAGCGGGGATGGACAGCTGGGCTGAACGTGCGGCCACGCTGGAATGGTGGCTCACGGGAACGAATGATCCAGACGCCCTGGATGTCTTGGCGCAGCAGCCCGTGACAACGGACGCCCTGCGAACGTCGTGGGAAGCGGTGGACCTGACCGTCGCTGTGATCGAGGACTACATAGGTCGTCTGGAAGCTGTCGAATCACCGAGTTCCAGCGCTGCCAGTGGAAATTCAACGAGTGGCGATGACCAGGCTGCTCAACCGTCGATGACGGCGCCCGATGGCAGTCGGTATCCGCGGGCGGTCGGCTGGGCGGTTGACGTGATGCCGCGACGCGTGCGGGAAGGTCAGGGGGACAGGACGGTCGGCTACGCCGATGGCGCTGTTGGCCAGCCCTTCACCTCGGGGCACGATCAGACGTGGACCCCCTTGATCTTGGAACGGGCCCGTGCGGTGGGATTGCCCGCTCGGTTTGCGGGACTGCTGGGTTCGCACGTGGAAATGAAGGTCGCGACCGCGATGATCCAACGCGGTCGCAGGCACAGCGAACTGGTGATCAACCACGTTCCGTGTGGTTCGCAGGCCGGCCAGCGACCAGGGTGTCACCAAGCGCTGGAGAAGTATCTGCCTGAAGGGCACACTCTTACCGTCCACGGCACTACGCAGGGCGGCGAGCCGTATTCGCACACCTATCACGGAAGGGCACAGCGATGACGTCACCGGCCGTGCCGGAGGTTCTGCGGACGCAGTTCTTCACGGTCTCGTCAGGTCTGGACGCCGATGAGTTGTTCCAGCTCATGCGCGACTTCGAAGCGAGTCGCGAGGGGCACGCCTCCGGGTTGTGCTGGGAGATCACCGCAGACCCCGACGACTGGGGGGCGGACTGCCTGGTGGTGGGCGTGCGCGGAGACGTCGGCGCGCTGGAGTGGTACGGCGCCACCAGCTGCGTCCCGGCGAGCGACCTCAACGCCGACGGCGTCGAGTACTACACGTTCGACGGTCACGTGCGGGCCGTTCATCCCGGGGCCGAGGTCGATGTCGAGACGGTCCGCCGTGCCCTGCGCGAGTTCCTGACTACCGGTGAGCAGCCGACATCCGTCGCATGGCGAGAGTTCGACCCCTACCAGCTCTGATGCGCTCGCGGCGTCGGCGCGGTGTCTCGCGTCGGGACAGTTTTTGCCAGAACTACCCATGATCAACATCCGTTTTGCCCGGACAGTTATGGCAAAAACTGCCCCTTGCCGAGACGCGCTCAAGCGCAGCCCCAGCTCACCCCCGGTCGCGAAGCCCGAAAACGAAGTCCTGCCACCGCTCCCGGCTGAAGGCGAGCGTGCCCCCGGATCGGTCCTTGGTGTCGCGGACCCCGACGAGCTCGGTCGTGACGGCGACCTCGACGCAGTAGGAGTTGTCCGAGCTGTGTGAGGACTTCTGCCAGGCAGCGTCGAATAAGACGTGCTGTTTGTCGTCACTCATATTTTCGACTGTAGCTGTGCGCTATCCCCGAGTGAACTCCTTCCCAAGAACCCGAGACCGCCTCCACCCGCCCCCGTCCTGTGGCTGACAGCGGAGCTCGGGGGCGTGTTCAGCGGGAGAGGATTTTGGTGAGGGCTGCTTTGAGGTCTGCTCGCGTGCCGGGGCCTGGGGAGCGCCAGGCGATGACGAAGTCGGGGCGAATCAGCGAAGCGCCTTCGGGTGTGACGCCGTAGGGCTTGGTCCAGTCGCCGGTGAGGTCGTCGCCGAGGAGCAGGGGAGTCAGGCGCACGCCGAGATCGGCGGCGACGTCGCGGGCTGCTTCGGCCCAGCTCTGCGACTCGGTCAGCAGGACGAAACCCCGGCCGAAGTGGTCGATCGTGGAGACGCGTCCGTCCGGTGTGGACAGCCAGACGTGCGGCGCTCGCGACCCGGGGCGGCCCGTGGGGCGTGTGGGCTCTTCCAGCACCTCACCGTCGTCGTCGGGTTCGCGGACGACCGCGCCCGGGTGCCGGTGCCCGAACAGGAGCAGGCCGGGTTCCTCGATCGGCGGTTCCTGATCGGGTTCGGCCCACTCGGGCGCGTTGCGCACCACCGCGTTCCGGTACTGGTTCTCCGCGATCAGCTCACCGATCGGCCTGCGCTCCTCGTCGTGGCTGGCCAGCAGGCCCGGTCCCGCCTCACCGCGCAGCACGGCGGCGAGCTTCCACGCCAGGTGGAAGCCGTCCATCATCGCGGTGTTGCCGCCCATCCCGCCCTGCGGCGGCATGGTGTGCGCGGCGTCGCCGACCAGGTGCACGCGGCCTGCCGAGAAGCGGTCGGCGACCCGCACCGACGCGACCGTCGTGTCGGCGTTGAGGATCTCCGCGCGCAGGTCCGGAGCACCCGCGATGAGACGGATCTGCTCCAGGGCGCGATCCGGCGTGAAGTCGGCCAGGCTCTCGCGCTCCGGGTCGTACCCCACACCGACGAGGAACTCGTCGGGCGCATCGGTGCTGGCCAGGACGCCGGTTCCGCCGGACAGGCGAGGGTTCTGCATGTAGTACATGACCTGCCGCTCGCCCACGACATGACGCAGGTCGGCGCGCACCAGCCAGAGGATCGTGTGCCCGAGGGTTCCGCGCCCGTGCGTCCCGATTCCGGCGGTCTCGCGGACCGGGCTGCGCACTCCGTCCGCCCCCACCAGGTGGTCCGCGCGGATCTCGCGGGTGCCTCCGGAATCGCGCAGCAGCGCGCGCACCCCGTGCTCGTCCTGCTCGAAGGACTCCAAGGTGGTCGCGAACCGGACCTCCCCGCCGAGTTCGCGTGCGCGGGCGAGCAGGATCCGCTCCGCGCTCGCCTGGCTCGCGTCCGCCGAGCGCGCCGGGGTGAGGTGGTCGAGCTTCAGGTAGGTGTCGTGCAGGATTTCGCGGAACACCGGGCCGGCGGCGCTCTCGACGATCCGCAGCACGAATCCGCGGCTCTTCGGGGATGCCGCCACGAACTGCTCGTCGATGCCGGCGAGTCGCATCGTTTCCATGACGTGAGGTTGTTGTCCGCGTGCCTTCGGCTGCACCGACGTGCTCGCGTGCCGCTCGACCACGAGCGCGGGCACGCCGTGCAGCCCGAGGAAGACCGCGGTGGAAAGGCCGGACAATCCCGCGCCCGCGATCAGGACCGGTACTCGATCACTCATGACGCCCCCAGTGCGAACGGTGTTCGTCGCTTACGAACACCGTTCTACTCACGAACACTGTTCGCGTCAAGTACGGTGTTCGCATCGCGAAGTGGAGGTCATCGGATGTCGATCCCCGTTCCGCCGTGGCAGCAACGAGCCGCGAGGGAGCGTTCGGCCAGGCGACCTCTGAGCCTGGACCTGATCGTGCGCACCGCCCTGGAACTGCTCGAGACCGACGGGCTCGACGCCGTCAGCATGCGCAAGGTCGCGCAGCGCCTCGGGACCGGCGCGGCGTCCCTCTACGCCTACGTGAACAACAAGGACGAGCTCCACGAGCTGATGCTCGATCTCGTCATCGGTGAGATCAGCGTTCCCGACCCCGACCCGGCGAACTGGCGGCAGCAGATCAAAGACCTGATCAACAGGCAGGTCGAGGTCCTGGCCGCGCATCCGGGCATCGCGCGGGTCGTGCTGCGCACGCCGGCACCCACCGGCCCGAACGCGCTCGCCGTCACCGAGGCCATGCTGTCGATCCTGCGAGCGGCCGGTTTGCCCGATCGCGCCGTGGCGTTCGCGGTGGACATCCTCGCGTTGTTCGCCACGGCGGCGGCGATGGAGCTCAGCGCCGACTTCGGGCTCACCGACGAGCAGCGCGACGAGCGGATCAGCCAGGTCGAGCAGTACTTCGCGTCGCTGCCCGAGGACCGCTTCCCGACCCTGGTGTCGATGCTCCCGGTGCTGTCCCAGGGGGATTACCGCGAGCGCTTCGACTTCGGCCTCGACCTCCTCCTCAACGGCCTCGCAGCCTGGAAACCGTGAAGGCGCGGAAGCGCCGGTGGGAACTGCGCTCCGCGAGGAGCTCGAGGCCTTTGCGGGAGTCGCGCCCGTGGTGTGGGGTGGGGAAGTTTTCATGAAAACTTCGCCCCCGACCACGTCCGGGTGGGAGTTGGGGTGCTCGTTACTGGTGTTGGTCGTGGATGTTCGGGTCTTGGTCGGTCCGAGTGGGTTCAGCCGTCTGATTCGTCGAGCCAGTTCACCGACATAGGGCGATCAGCGGTGCGCAGGAACTCCGCGAGGACGTCGGTGAATCGCTCGATGCGCAGTCCTGAGCCGGGCGGGAAGTCTTCGTCGTCGAACTCGCAGCCCTCCGAGGCCGGGTCGCCTTCCGGATAAGCCTTGTCGCGGGTGGCGTCTTGGTAGGAGACATAACCGAATCCGTCGTGCACCGTGGCGTAGACGTCGTGGTCGAGCAATCCGTGCTCCGCATCCCACAACGGCCTGTCGCGGTGGATCAGCCGAGCCACGTCGGCGGCCTCGTCAGCGAGCAGCTCAACGAGCTCGTGGACCTGCTCGCGGTCGTTGACGAGCAGGCTCACGCCGCGTTCGTCACCATCCTCGGTGAACACAGCCCAACGGGCGTCGACGGTCATCGTTCCCCTTCCTCACCTCGGTAGAGCCTCCCATCCGGGCTGCTTCCGTCGGCCTCGCAGCGGTCGATCGCCTCGTTGAGGAACCCCGTCGCGGCGTGAATCTCGCTCAGTGCAGTCGCGATGGCCTGCCCGAGCATTTCCACGGCAGTTGCCAACGGCGTTCTCCTCGAACGGGCGGAGATGAGGATGCCGATCTTGGGGGTGGGGAAGTTTTCATGAAAAATTCCCCACCCCCACAACGACCGGCACCGGGTCGGGGTGTGCGACTGGGGACACGTTGGTGCAGGTCGGTGGGGCTGGGGTGGGGGTCGGTCGTTACTGTTGACGGTCATGGATGTTCGGGTTGTGGATCACCCCCTGGCGAAGTCGCGGTTGTCGACGATGCGCGATGCGCGCACCAACAGCGCCGCGTTCCGGGCCGCGTTGCAGGAGCTGACGCTCATGCTCATCTACGAGGCGACGCGGGAGGCCGAGCTGGCCGAGGAGCCGATCCACACGCCGGTCGCCAGGACCACCGGCTACCGGATCGCGAACCCGCCGCTGCTGGTGCCGGTGCTGCGGGCCGGGCTGGGCATGGCCGACCAGGCGCACCGGCTGATCCCCGAGGCGCAGATGGGCTTCGTCGGGCTCGCCCGCGACGAGGAGACGCTGCAGCCCACGCCCTACCTCGAGTCGCTGCCCGCCGACCTGACCGGCCGTCCGGTGCTGGTGCTCGACCCGATGCTGGCCACCGGCGGATCGATGGTGCACACCATCGAGCTGCTGGTCGAGCGGGGCGCCACCGACGTCACCGCGATCTGCACGCTCGCCGCGCCCGAGGGTGTCCGCCGCTTGGAGGAGGCGAGCCTGCCGGTGCGCGTGGTGACCGCGAGCATCGACGAGCGGCTCAACGAGTCCGGCTTCATCGTGCCCGGCCTCGGCGACGCCGGAGACCGCGAGTACGGCGCCGTCTGAACCAGCCCGTCTGAGGCTCCCCGTGTCAAAAACCCCGGTTTTCGCGCGACGAAAACCGGGGTTTTCGATCGGGTGACCGGGGTGGAGCTGGGGTTTCCGGGGGCTTCGCAACCGGTGCGGAGTTTCGGCGCAACGTGAAGTTCAAGACCAGTTCGGGCGTTTGCGCAACACCCCTTTGCCCCTTTCGTGGCAGTCTGAGGTCGTGGTTTCACCGCGAAGACACGCCAAGGGCTGGTCCTGGGGGCTCGGTGCGGTCGCCGCCGGGGTGCTGATCCGCAGCGCGCGGACGCTGCGTCAGACGCGCGCGGTCGTCCCGCTGCGCGAACCCCGCAGCGGGGCGGTCGCCCCGCCGAAGGTCACCGTCGTCGTCCCGGCCCGCAACGAGGCCGCCGTGCTCGCCGACTGCCTGGACTCGATCACCGCCCAGACCCACGGCACGGGTCACGAGGGGCTGCTGCGGGTCGTCGTGGTCGACGACGGCTCCACCGACGGGACCGGCGACATCGCGCGCGAGGTGGCCCGGCGCGACCCGCGCGTCGTGCCGATCCGGGTGGACTCGCCGCCGCCCGGCTGGGGCGGCAAGGTGCACGCGATGCACGTCGGCGTGGAGGCGGCCGGTCCGCCGGAGGCCGGGGAGTGGCTGCTGTTCCTCGACGCCGACACCGTCGCCGACCCCGAGCTGCTCAGCCGCCTGCTGGCCACCGCCGACGCCGTCGAGGCCGACCTCGTCTCGACCCCGGGAGGCCCGCCCGCGCGGCACTCGGCGACGTGGCCGCTGCTCATGCCGCCGGGGCTCCAGCTGATCGGCGAGAACGCCTCGCCCGACGGCCGCGGCCGCAAGGCCTTCGCCATCGGGCACTGCATCCTGGTGCGCCGCTCGCACTACGAGAAGGTCGGGGGCTGGGCGGCGTTCGCCGCGATCCGCAACGAGGACGTCGCGATCGCCACCGCCGTGCGCGACCACGGCGGCACCACCCGCACCGTCGACGGGCTGGACCACCTCCGCACCAGCGGGATGGACCCGTTCGAGCAGGGCTGGGCGTCGTTCCGGAAGAGCTTCGTGGCCGGCACCAGGGGGTCGGCGCCGACGCTGGCGGCGATCGGCCTCGGCCAGATCGCGATGTCGGTGGCGGCGCCGCTGGCGGTGCTGGTGGGGCGCGAGCGGCGGCCGGTGCTGACGGCGCTGGGGGTGCTCGGCTGCGTCGCGCAGGGCGCCGCGCACGCCGCGACGGCCCGGTTCATGCGCTCGAACCCGGAGCTCGCGCCGCTGGCCCCGGTCAGCGGGACCCTGTTCGGCGTGCTGCTGCTCGACGGCGCGGTCCGCGCTCATCGCGGCCGTGACCAGTGGAAAGGCCGTCGGTCGACGTTCCAGAAGTGAGGCCCGGCCGGGGAGTCCGGCCGGGCCTGTCGCGTTCTTGAGGTGTCGAGCGGTCAGCCGACCGAGCCGCCCTGCAACCTGCGCATGGCGATCGGCGCGCCGGCCAGGTCTTCCTCGTTGCACATCAGCTTCAGGTCGTAGTACGGGGCGCCGTCCCGGTCGTCGTAATCGAGATGCACTGCGATCACGTCGATGGGTTCCCCGAGCCAGTTCTGGGCTTCGCGAAGCCACTTGGCGGATCGTTCCAAGGCCGCCGGCAGGTCGTCGTCGCGGAACTCGACCGGCCGGTAGGGAACGCCCTGAACCTGGTCATGATCACCAGGGGGCTTGGGGAGATCCACGGAGACGCCGGAGTCATCGAGTTCGAGTCGGATCGTTTCCTCACTCACTGTCGCAGGGTAACGCGTTCGGGACCGGAAATGCTGCTGGAGGTCCTCGACGATTCGCTGAGCGGCTCTCGTGCCCGATTACGATGAGCGAAGGTGCGGGGCGCCCCGAACATCGCACGTGATGAGGGAAGGCGGGCTCTGTCCGGGGCGCCCCGCCGTCGCCGAGGGGCGCGCCCCGACGACACGATCAGGTTACTCGAAACAGGCCGACCAAGATCAACTGGGTGGTCTCGGGACCAGCTACGGCATGAGGCCCGCGGCGAGCGTCGCGCCCAGTTCCCAGCAGGACTCCAGATCCGCCTTCTCCGGCGTGCCCAGGACGATCGCCGGCTCGGCGGCCTGCTGCCAGCCCAGGCCGGTGGTGATCGAGCCGATCGCGCGCTGCGCGCCCTCGACGCCCTCGTTGCCGTGCACGAAGTAGCCGAACGGTCGCCCGATCGTGGTGTCCAGGCACGGGTAGTAGATCGTGTCGAAGAAGTGCTTCAGCGCGCCCGAGATGTAGCCGAGGTTGGCAGGCGTGCCCAGCAGGTAGCCGTCGGCCTCCAGCACGTCGGAGGCCGTGGCGCCCAGCGCCGGACGCCGCCGCACCTCGACGCCCTCGATCTCGTCGGTCGTCGCACCCGCCACCACCTGCTCGAACATCGCCTGCATCCCCGGCGACGGCGTGTGGTGCACGATCAACAGCGTCGGCATCTACTCCTCCACCAGGGCCGTCACGGCCCGCGTCAGCTCCTCCAGCCGGTCCGCGCCGCGCTGCTTGGCCTGCGCCAGCGGCAGCTCGCCGACCCGCTCGACCACCTGCAGGTAGCACTTGAGCTTCGGTTCCGTCCCGGACGGGCGGATCACCACCCGCAACCCGCCGTCACCGGTGAGCACCAGCGCGTCGGTGTCCGGCAGCAGGTCGCGCACCGCGACGGTGACCCCCGACAGCTCCGACGGCGGCCGCTCGCGCAACCGGCGCATGATCCGCGGGATCACCGCCAGGTCCGCCACCCGCACCGACACCTGCCCGGTCGCGTGCACGCCGTGCTCGGTGGACAGCTCGTCGAGCAGGTCCAGCAGGTGATCGCCCGAGGCCAGCAGGCTCGCCGTCAGGTCGCAGGCCAGCACCGCCGCCGAGATCCCGTCCTTGTCGCGCACCCGGTCCGGGTCGACGCTGAGCCCCAGCGCCTCCTCGTAGGCGTAGACCAGACCGGTGCCCTCGCCGTCGCCCGCGCGCACCAGCCACTTGAACCCGGTCAGCGTCTCGTCGTAGCGGACGCCGAACTCCGCGGCGATCGACCGCAGCATGCTGGAGGACACGATCGTCGTCGCCACCAGCGGATCCGGCGCCGACTCGTCCAGAGTGGACAGCACGTGCCAGGCCAGCAGGACCCCGGTCTCGTCGCCGCGCAGCATCCGCCACGAGTCGCCCTCGCGCACCCCCAGCGCGCAGCGGTCGGCGTCCGGGTCCAGGGCGATCGCCAGGTCCGCGTTGATGTCGGAGGCCAGCTGCAGCAGCTCGTCGGTGGCGCCCGGCTCCTCCGGGTTCGGGAACCCCACCGTCGGGAAGTCCGGGTCCGGGTCGGACTGCGAGGCCACGAAGTGCACGTCGTCGAAACCCGCGCGCTGCAACGCCCTTCGCAGCGCCTTCGCCCCGACGCCGTGCAGCGCCGTGGCCGCCACCCGCACCTCGCGGTCACCGCCGCGCGGCAGCGCCGACACCCGCGCCAGGTAGTCGTCCAGAGCGGACTCCAGCTGCGTCCAGTTCCGCTTGCGCGACACCGCGTTCGCCGCGGGCGTCTTCGCGATCGCCGCCTCGATCTCGGTGTCGGCCGGACCCACCAGCTGGATCCCGCCGCCCAGGTAGAGCTTGTATCCGTTGTCCTGCGGCGGGTTGTGCGAAGCGGTGATCTGGATGCCCGCCACCGCCTCCAGCGCGCGGGTGGCGTGCGCGAGAACCGGCGTCGGCAGCGGCTCCGGCAGCATCCGCACGTCGAACCCGGCCGCCGAGAGCACTCCCGCCACGTCGTGGGCGAAGTCCTCCGAACCGTGCCGCGCGTCGCGGCCCACCACCACGATCCCGCCGCCGAGACCCTGCTGGACCAGCCAGCTCGCGACCCCGGCGGTGGTGCGCACGACCGCCGCGCGGTTCATGCCGTTGGCGCCCGCGCGCACCGGCGCCCGCATCCCCGCGGTGCCGAAGCGCGGCATTCCCGACATCCGGTCCGCCAGCTCGGGCGAGTCGAGAAGTCCCCTCAGCTCGTCCTGAGCCTGCGGATCGACGTCGTCGGCGATCCACTGCTCCGCGGCAGCCCGAACGTCCGGCTGGGTCACGCCTCCTCCAGCAACGACCGCAGCAAGCGGCCCATCCGCGACGCCGAGACCCGGCCCGCCTCCAGCACTTCCTCGTGGTTGAGCGGCTGCCCGCTCAGGCCCGCGGCCAGGTTCGTCACCAGCGACAGGCCGAACACCTCGGCGCCCAGCGAGCGGGCGGTGATGGCCTCCAGGACCGTCGACATGCCCACCAGGTCCACGCCCAGCGAGCGCAGCATCCGGATCTCGGCCGGGGTCTCGAAGTGCGGTCCCGGCAGTCCCGCGTAGACGCCCTCCTGCAGCGAGGGGTCGATGCCCCGCGCCAGCTCCCGCAGCCGCGGCGAGTACAGGTCGGTGAGGTCCACGAAGTTCGCGCCCACCAGCGGGGACCTGGCCGTCATGTTGATGTGGTCGCTGATCAGCACCGGCTGCCCGACCTGCATGCCCTCGCGGATGCCGCCCGCGGCGTTGGTGAGCACCACGCTCCGGCACCCGGCGGCGACCGCGGTCCGCACGCCGTGCGCGACCGGCTCGATGCCGTGGCCCTCGTAGAGGTGGGTGCGGCCGAGCATCACCAGCACGCGCTTGTCGCCCACCGGCACCGAGCGCACCTTGCCGGTGTGGCCGACGGCGCCCGGCTTGGCGAAGCCCGGCAGCTCGTCCATGCCGATCTCGGCGTCCGGCGTCCCGATCTCGTCGGCGGCCGGCTGCCAGCCGGAACCCAGGACGACGACCAGGTCGTGGCTGTCGGCACCGGTGAGCTCGGCCAGCTTCGCCGAGGCCTCGTGAGCGGTGGCGGTCGGGTCGGTGATGTTCGTAGCGGTCACGGCCGGGCAGCTTAGTCTCTCCGCATTTCCCACGCGTGCTCGTCCGGTGTCCGGAGCGGGAACTCGTCAGGCACCCGGCACGAACGTCGGGACGACGCGATCCAGCAGCGTCTGGGCCATCGCCACCTGATCCGCGGGCCCGGTCACCCGGACGATCCACAGGTCGTCGCCGGAGCGCTGCAACGACGCCGCGCTGTAGCGCTCGATCTCCTTGGCGGGGCCGGTCAGCAGCTGGTGCGCGCGCGTCACGTAGGACACCCGGCGGGCGTCGCCGTCGGGGTGGAACGGCGAGCTGAGCGTGACGTCCGACGTCGGACCGCCGAGCGTGGCACCGATCTTGGCCTCGTAGTCGTCCATCGTGCCGCCGTCGGCGAAGTAGTCGCCGTAGCGCTGCACCGCGACCTCGCTGGTGCCGTCACCGGAGATGAACGCGACCACCGAGTTGTTCGCCAGGTCGTTGCGCTCGCTCTGGAACGGCTGCCAGCCCGACGGCACCGAGATGGCGAACTCGCCGCCGTTGGGAGCCGAGGTGTGCTTGGCCTCCTGCTCGGTCGGCGCCAGCGGCGGCAGCGACACGGCGGGAGCCGTCGGCGTCCCGGCGCCGTCGCCGGGCAGCAGCGGTGCGCCGACCAGCAGCCGGGTCGCCGCGAACGACCCCACCATCGCGCCCGCGAACAGCACCAGGGCGGCCATCACCAGCGCGACCGTCCGAAGCGGACGCCGCCGCGGCTTCGGCGGGTCGTGCAGCGTGAACGGCGGCGGTCCCGGGTCGGCGGCCAGCGGCGCGGGCGCCGGCGGCACCGACGGCTGGGACTGCGCCGACGGCATCGGCTGGGACGGGTGCGAGGGCTGGGCGGTGTGCTGCTGCACCCGCTGCCGCACCCGCACCGTCGGCGAGTCGGGGTTGAGGACCGTCGCGAACGGCCGCGCTCCCGGTTCCGGCAGCAGGTGCTGCAACCGGCGCCGCACCTCCGTCAGCGGCAACCGCTGCGCCGGGTCCTTGACCATCAGCGCCCGGATCACGTCACCCACCACGCCCGGCCGGTGCAGCACCGGGACGGGGCCGCGCACCACCTCGGTGACCGTCGCCAGCGGGTCGTCGCCCACGTCGTAGGGTGGGCGGCCCTCGGCCGCGGCGAACAGCGTCGCGCCCAGGCCCCACAGGTCCGCGGCGGCGGTGACGTCCTCGCCGGCCGCGACCTCCGGGGCGATGTAGGCGGGAGTGCCCAGCAGGATCCCGGTGTTGGTGAGGGTGTGCTCGGCGACGTTGCGGGAGATGCCGAAGTCGCTGACCTTCAACCGGCCGTCGTCGCCGATGAGCACGTTGCCCGGCTTGACGTCGCGGTGCACGATCCCGGCCCGGTGCGCGGCGTCGAGACCGGCCGCGACGCCGTCGGCGATCACCGCCAGCTGCGTGTCGTCGAGCGCCCCGTGGTCGTCGAGGATCGCCGCCAGGCTCTGCGACGGGACCAGCTCCATCACCACGAACGGCTCGGCCTGCTCGCGCGCGACGTCGTAGAGCGTCACCACGTTGGGGTGGGACAGCACCGCGATGGCGCGAGCTTCGCGCAGGGCGCGCTCGCGCAGCTCGGCGGCCTCCTCCTCGGGCATGCCCGGAGCGAGTCGGACCTCCTTGACGGCCACCGGGCGCTGCAACAGCTCGTCGGTGGCGTACCACACGGTGCCCATCGCGCCGCCGCCGAGCTTGCGCTCGATCCGGTAGCGGCCCGCGATCAGCCGGCCGATGCCGGCGAGGGTGTCATGGTTGTCGGTGGGCACGGCCTCATCTTCCACCTTCGGTCCGGCGGCCGGGGCCGGAACGGATCAAAGGCCCTCGAAAACCCCTCGACGACGGGATTGATCGTCCAGGTCGGAACGTGATGTTACGCCACGTGAAGAATCCCACTCGAACCGTCGCGCGCCCGAACCCTTCGAGACGCGAACATCATTTCGGTGCAACGAAAAACCGCCTCCCAGCGGCCTCGATGCCGTTCGCGGCGGTGTTGGCGCGTAACCCCCTACTGCGGATAGGTTGTCACCGGTCGGACCTTCCGGACATCCGCGACCTCTGATCACCACCTGATCGCGGTCGCGGTGCGCGCTCCGCGCGGGTGGCGAATGATCGGGCGGGTCCGGGCCGGCACGACAACCGCGGTGTGGAGGAGGTGCTTTGTTCGGCTTCGTCGTCGCGCACCTGGTGGTGGCCGTACTCCTGCCGCTGGTGGCCCGTCGCAGCACCCGCGCCGCGTTCTTCATCGCCGCGATCCCGCCCGCCGCCGCGGCGGTCTGGCTGCTCGCCCGCACCCCGCAGGTGCTCGCCGGCGGCACGATGACCGAAACCGTGCCGTGGGTCCCGCTGATCGGCCTGAACTTCGGCTTCCGCCTCGACGCCCTGTCGCTGGTCATGACCGTCCTGGTCTGCGGTCTCGGCGTGCTGGTGCTGATCTACGCCGACTCCTACTTCGCCCGCGGGCGCGGTGACGCGCGGCGATCCGCGCCGCTGCTGCTGGCCTTCGCCGGGGCGATGCTCGGCCTCGTCGTCGCCGACGACCTCACCACGGTCTACGTCTTCTGGGAGCTGACCACCGTCTGCTCCTTCCTGCTCGTCGGGCAGGCCGGCATCAGCCGCGAGTCCCGCCGATCCGCGCTGCAGGCGCTGAT
This sequence comes from Saccharopolyspora flava, assembly GCF_900116135.1. GTDB lineage: Bacteria > Actinomycetota > Actinomycetes > Mycobacteriales > Pseudonocardiaceae > Saccharopolyspora > Saccharopolyspora flava. The sequence goes on along the minus strand of NZ_FOZX01000001.1, from coordinate 994,843 downwards.
GATCACCAGCCTCGGCGGTCTGGTGATGCTGCTCGGCTTCGTCGTGCTCGGCGAATCCGCGGGCACCTACCGCATCTCCGAGCTCGCCGCGCACCCGCCGTCGGGCACCGCGATCTCGGTGGCCGCCGTGCTGATCCTCGTCGGTGCCTTCACCAAGTCCGCGCAGCTGCCGTTCCACAACTGGCTCCCCGCCGCGATGGTCGCGCCCACCCCGATCAGCGCGTACCTGCACGCCGCGTCGATGGTCAAGGCCGGCGTCTTCCTCGTCGCCCGGCTCGGCCCGGTCTTCGGGGCGCTGCCCGAGTGGCGCTACCCGACCGTCGTGCTCGGGCTGGCCACCATGCTCTTCGGCGGCTGGCGGGCGCTGCACGAGTACGACCTGAAGAAGCTGCTGGCCTACGGCACCGTCAGCCAGCTCGGCTTCCTCATGGTGCTCTTCGGCGAGAGCAGCCACGACGCCGCGCTCGCCGGGGCGACCATGCTGCTCGGGCACGGCCTGTTCAAGGCCACCCTGTTCCTGGTCGTCGGCATCATCGACCACCAGGCGGGCACCCGCGACCTCCGCAAGCTCTCCGGCCTCGGCAAGAAGCAGCCGTGGCTGGCGGTGACCGCCGGGCTGGCCGCCGCCTCCATGGCCGGACTGCCGCCGATGCTCGGCTTCCTCGGCAAGGAAGCCGCTTTCGGCGCGTTCCTCACCGGACCCTCCGGCGTCGCCGTCGACGTGGTGCTGGTCATCGGCTCGATGCTCACCGTCGCCTACAGCCTGCGCATGTGGTTCGGCGCCTTCGCCACCAAGCCCGACCTCGCACCGACCTTCATCAAGCCCACCGCGCTGCAGGCGCTCCTGCCCGCCGCGCTGCCCGCCTTCGCCGGGGTCGTGCTGGGCGTGGCCTACCCGCTGACCCACGAGCTCGCCGACGGCTACGCCCGCTCCTACGACTCGCCGGGCGAACCCGCCGAGCTCGCCCTCTGGCACGGGTTGAGCTTCCCGCTGGTCATGTCGGTGCTGGCGGTCGCCGGTGGTCTGCTGCTGCACCGGGTCCGCACCCCGCTGACCGCGTGGCGCACCCGAATCCCCAAGCCGCTCAACGCCCAGCGCGGCTACGAGCGCATCACCGCGCTGCTGGAGCGCGTCGCGGTCGCCGTCACCGCGCGGCTGCAGGTCGGTTCGCTGCCCACCTACCTCGGGATCATCCTGGTCACGGTCGTGGCGATTCCCGGATCGGCGCTGCTGGTCTCCTTCACGACGCCGAACGACCTGCGCGGTTACGACAACCTCATGCAGATCCCGCTGGGACTGGGCGTGGTCGTGGCCGCCCTGGCCGTGCTGCGCGCGCACCGCAGGCTCACCGCGGTGCTGCTGGTCGGCGTCGTCGGCTACGGCATCGGCGGACTGTTCATCGTGGACGGTGCCCCCGACCTCGCGCTCGCCCAGTTCCTGGTCGAGACGCTGACCGTGGTGGCCTTCGCGTTCGTGCTGCGGCGCCTGCCGGAGCGCTTCTCCGAGGCCGACACCGCCAAGTCCATCCGCATCCCCAAGGCGGTCATCGCCACCGTCGCCGGGGTGTTCGTCTCGCTGGCCGCGATCGGGTTCAGCTCCGTCCGGCACGCCCCGCCCGAGGCCAGCGAGTACTTCATCGCCCACGCCGAGAAGGGCGCCGGGGCCACCAACATCGTCAACTCGATCATCGTGGACTTCCGGGCCTTCGACACCGTCGGTGAGATCTCGGTCCTCGCGGTCGCGGCCACCGGCGTCGCCAGCCTGATCCTGGCGTCCCGCCACGAGCGCAGGCGCCGCGAGCAGCAGGAGGTGCGCAAGTGAGCCCGACGACCCCACGTTCCTGGACGAACTGGGACGCGCCCACCGAGCGCTGGCTGCTGTCCGGTTTCCGCCGCGAGGGCCAGGCCCGCTCGGTGCTGCTGGAGCTGGCCGCGCGCATCGTGTTCCCGACCGTGCTGGTGCTGTCGATCTACCTGCTGTTCGCCGGGCACGACCGCGCGGGCGGCGGGTTCACCGGCGGCCTGGTGGCCGGGCAGGCGTTCCTGCTGCGCTACCTCGCCGGTGGCCGGATGGACGACAGCGCCGTGGTGTCGATGCGCCCGCCCGTGCTCATCGGGCTGGGCCTGACGCTGGCCTGCGCCGCCGCGTTCCTGCCGCTGCTGTTCGGCGGCCAGCTGCTGGAGACCGCGATCTACAAGTTCACCGTCCCGCTGCTCGGCGAGATCAAGTTCGTCAGCAGCGTCATCCTCGACACCGGCGTGTTCCTGCTCATCGTGGGCGTGGTGCTCGACCTGCTGCGCACGCTGGGATCGGGGATCGAGACCGACGCCGACGCGGCGGCCAGGGGACGCCGATGACGATCAACCTGATGCTGGCCGCGGTCATCGCGGTGCTGTACTCGGTGGGCTTCTACCTGCTCATGCAGCGATCCCTGATGCGGATCCTGCTGGGCATCGTGGTCCTCGGCCACGGCTCGAACCTGCTGCTGCAGACCGCCGGAGGCCCGCCCGGACGCGCACCCATGCTCACCACCGCGCTGCCCGAGGAGATGACCGATCCGCTGCCGCAGGCCATGGCGCTGACCGCCATCGTGATCACCTTCGCGCTCACCACGTTCCTGCTCGCGCTGGCCTACCGCTCGTGGACGCTGCTGGGCCACGACGAGGTCCGCGACGACGTCGAGGACCGCCGGATCCAGCGCCTGGAGAAGCGCATGGAGTCCGATGAGGACGCCGGCGAGGAAGCCGAAGGGGACGAACCGGCGAAGGAGGCAGCCCAGTGACGGTCCTGGTCGCCCTGCCGGTCCTGCTGCCGCTGACCGCCGCCGGGCTCTCGCTCGCCCTCGGCCGCTTCGCCGACCTGCAGCGGCTCCTCGGCCTGCTGGTGCTCGGCGTGATCATCGCCGACGCGGCGGTGCTGCTCTACGTCTCGGACCAGAGCGGTCCCGTCGTGCTGCAGATGGGCGCCTGGCCCGCGCCGTTCGGCATCACGCTCATCGCCGACCGGCTCTCCGCGCTGCTGCTGCTGGTGTCGTCGGTGGTGACCTTCGCGGTGCTGATCTACTCGATCGGCCAGCGCATCACCGACTACGGCCGGGAGCGCTCCAGCACGACCTTCCACCCGATGTACCTGATGCTGTGCGCGGGCGTGTCCCTGGCGTACCTCACCGGCGACCTGTTCAACCTGTTCGTCGCCTTCGAGATCATGCTCAGCTCGTCGTACGTGCTCATCACCCGGCGCACCACGGCCACCCGGGTGCGCGCGGGCATGACCTACACGATCGTCAGCCTCGCCTCGTCGCTGCTGTTCATCACCATGATCGCGCTGGTCTACGCCTCGACCGGCACGGTCAACCTCGCCGACCTGGGCGGCAAGGTCGCCGAGCTGCCGCAGGGCCTGCAGGTCGCGCTGGCGCTGCTGGTGGTGATCGTGTTCGGCGTGAAGGCCGCGATGGTGCCGCTGCACTTCTGGCTGCCGGACAGCTACCCGACCGCGCCCGCACCGGTCACCGCCGTGTTCGCCGGGCTGCTGACCAAGGTCGGCATCTACGCGCTGATCCGCACCCAGACGCTGGTGTTCGCGCACTCCGAGAGCTGGAACCTGATGCTGATCATCGCGCTGGTCACGATGATCGTCGGCGCGCTCGGTGCCCTCGCCCAGAACGACCTCAACCGGCTGCTGTCGTTCCTGCTGGTCAGCCACATCGGCTACATGCTGTTCGGGCTCGGCGTCTACGACGTCATCGGCCTGACCGGCGTGATCCTCTACGTCGTCCACCACATCACGGTGCAGGCCACGCTGTTCCTGGTCAGCGGTCTGATCACGCGGCACAGCGGCACCGTCGCGCTGACCCGGATGGGCGGGATGGCCAAGGCGACGCCGATGATCGCGGTGCTGTTCGCGCTGCCCGCGCTGAGCCTGGCCGGGGTGCCGCCGTTCTCCGGGTTCGTCGCCAAGCTGGCGCTGCTGCAGGCCGGTGTCGGCAGCGGCACCATTACCGGCTTCGCCGTGACCGCGGGCGCGGTGCTGACCAGCCTGCTGAGCCTGTACGCGATGGCGCGGGTGTGGACGCGGGCGTTCTGGGGGCAGGTCAAGGCACCGGCTCCCGACCCGGACCCGACCGACGAGCTGGTCGTGGGCACCGCGAGCTCCAACCGCCCGATGCTGGCCGCCACCGGGGTCCTGGTGGTCGCGAGCCTGGTGATCGCGCTGGTCGCGGGCCCGCTCGGGGAGATCGCGGGCCGCGCCGCGGGCGACCTGATGCACGGCGAGACCTACCGGACCGCGGTGCTGGGAGGTGGTTCCGGTGGGTGAGCGGATGACCCGCCGCAGGCGCTTCGTGCGGCGGCTGCCCCTGGTGTGCTGGCTGACGGTGGTGTGGGTGCTGCTGTGGGGCAGCTTCGACCTCGGCACCCTGTTCTTCGGCGTCCTGGTGGCGCTGCTGGTGACCTCGCTGTTCCCGCTGCCGATGATCCGCACCGGGATGGTGCTGCGCCCGCTGCCGCTGCTGCGGCTGGCCGCCTACCTGGCCTGGGACCTGGTGATCTCCACGATCCGGGTGGCCTGGCAGGCGGTGGCCCACCGGCGCGGCACGACCGCGGGCATCGTGGCCACCACGCTGCACGCCGACTCCGACCACCTGATCGCGATCGTGGCCAGCGCGGTGTCGCTGGCACCGGGCAAGTTCGTGCTGCAGATCGACCGCGCCGAGCTCACCTGCTACGTCTACGCGATGGGCATGCGCCCCGGCGACGAGGAGTCGGTGCGCCGCGAGGTGCGGTTCCTGGAGCGGCTGGTCGTCGAGGCGGTCGGGTCCACCGCGCAGCGGGACCTGGTCAGGGGGAGTGCGGGATGAGCTGGGTGTTCGCCGTGACCTTCGCGCTGCTGGGCGCGGCCGGGCTGCTGGTGGTGGTCCGGTTGCTGCGCGGCCGGACCACGTTGGACCGGATCGTGTCGGTCGACGTGCTGGTGACGCTGATCGTGGCGGGCAGCTGCGTGGGCATGGGCCTGCAGCAGGACGGGTCGAACATCGCGCTGCTGGCGGCGTTCGCGCTGCTGGCCTTCATCGGGTCGATCAGCACGGCCAAGTTGATCGAGAAGAAGGAGCCGTACCGATGAGCTTCCCGGACGTCTTCTCCGCGATCTGCCTGATCGGCGGGGCGCTGTCCTGCCTGTTCGGCGCGATCGGTCTGCTGACCTTCCCGGACGTCACCGCGCGGCTGCAGGCGGCCACGAAACCGCAGACGCTGGGCCTGATCCTGATCCTCATCGGAACGGGCGTGCAGCTGGATCTGGCCTACGCCACCGGTTTGATCCTCGTCGGACTGTTCCAGATGCTCACCGCTCCGGTGATGGCGCAACTGGTCGGTCGTGCCGCCTACCGCACGGGAAGCGTCGAGCGGGACACATTGATCATCGATGAACTCGGCCATCGAATCGATCGGGAACCGAAGGGTCGCTGAACCGGCGGTTGTCGCCGCGCGGTCGTTCTAGGACTGTCCTCAGAGGTGCCGGTCGCGCAGTCGACCCCGTCCACTGGCGACGCGCGTTCGATATGATCGACTCCGACCGGAACGAGTGACCCTCGATGGGGTCGCTTCGGCAGGGCCCGGATGTGTCGGTTCACCGGCGCGACGCGAAGGATGTGGAGCCATCATGTGGGGGATCGGCCGCCTGCTCGCAGGAGTCGCGATCGCGTTATCCCTGCTGTTCACGCCGCTGACCGCGGAGGCTCCGGCGGAAGCGGCACCGGTCGCGGTGGTGGCTCAGCAGCCGACGCCGGAGGCGCCCGCCCCGGAGCGCGAGACCGACGCCGAGCGCAACCAGCGGACCGCGATGGGGGTCGCCGGTCTGGTGCTGATCGGGGTCGTGCTGCTTTCCCGCAAGCTCCGGAAGAAGCCGATGCTGTTCTTCGAGAAGAAGAAGTAGGGAATCCGAATAATAATTAGACCAGTGGGTCGGTTTTAGCGCTTTCTTTGCTATCAATTTCCGTCATGGACTAGACCTGGCGGCGAAGCTGTGGGATTTTCACACCGGATCGCGCGCGGACGCATTCCGTGCGCTTCTCGGGTGAGTAGCCCGCAAAGACGTGGGTCGGCACCGGGAAGCCCCCCGACCGGTGCCGGCCCACACCCCATTCCCGTTCCGCGACTGAAATGTCCGGGTTGACCAGCGGATTTCACCTCGCGCCCGGAATAACGGTGAATTCACCTTTTTCTGCCCAGCTGAAGTCCCGCCACCCGTTCGGCGCAGCAGGGCTACCGGTGGTCTCCACGAAGCGTGTTCGCCCCGCGTCGCCGTTCCGGCTGATGCAGGATGAACGCACATGCGTACCACCCCGCCCGAAGAGTCCGGCCCGTCCGGTTCCGCCGCCGCGCTCCGCGACCGCTGCCGCGACGTCGTGCGCCGGAACGAGGCGGCGCTGACCGGGCTCTCCCGCAGCATCCACGCCGAGCCCGAGACGGCCTTCGCCGAGCACCGCAGCGCCGCCAAGGTCGCCGATCTGCTCGCCGCGAGCGGCTTCACCGTCCGCACCCCGGTCGCCGGGCTCGACACCGCGCTGATCGCCGAGCGCGGCAGCGGTGACCTCGTCGTCGGCATCTGCGCCGAGTACGACGCGCTGCCGCAGGTCGGGCACGCCTGCGGGCACAACGTCATCGCCGCGGCCGCCGTCGGAGCCGCGCTCGCGCTGGCCGAGGTCGCCGACGAGGCCGGGCTGACCGTGCGGCTGCTGGGCACGCCCGCCGAGGAGACCGGCGGCGGCAAGGTCCTCATGCTCGAAGCCGGGCTCTTCGACGACGTCGCGCTGGCGCTGATGGTGCACCCCGGGCCGGAGGACGTCTGCCTGCCCAGCTCGCTGGCCATCACCGATCTCGAGGTCCACTACACCGGCCGCGCCGCGCACGCCGCGGCGGCGCCCGAACTGGGCCGCAACGCCGCCGACGCGCTCACCGTCGCGCAGGTGGCCATCGGACTGCTGCGGCAGCACCTCGAGCCGCAGCAGATGGTGCACGGTATCGTCACGGAGGGTGGTGCGGCGCCGAACATCGTGCCCGCGCGCACCGCGGCGGTCTACAACCTGCGTGCTGCTGAAGCGCGCTCCCTGCAGCGCCTGGAGAACCGCATCCGGGCCTGCTTCGAAGCGGGTGCGACGGCGACCGGATGTGCGCACGAGATCGTGCAGATCTCCCCGGTCTACGCGGAGCTCGCCTGCGACCACTGGTTGTCGGAGGAGTACCGTCGCGCGATCACCGATCTCGGGCGTGAACCGCTCGATCGGGGCACTGAACGAGGCCGGGTCATCGGCAGCACCGACATGGGCAACGTGACCCGGGTCTTGCCCGCGATCCATCCGATGATCGCGGTGGAATGCGGAGACGCGGTCAACCACCAGGCGGAGTTCGCCGCCGCCTGCGCCACGCCCTCGGCGGACCGAGCGGTCCTCGACGGGGCGGTGGCCATGGCCTGGACCGCGCTGGCGGCCGGGCTCGACGGCACGCAGCGCGCGCGGCTGCTCGCCGGGGTGGACGACCGCGCCCGGAATGGTTCGACCGAGCATTTCTGCACGTCGGGAGGCGTGGCGTGACCGTGGTGGATTCTCGTGGCCCGGAGCCGGGCCAGTTCCCGAACCGCGAAGGTTCGGCTGTGGTCGAGGAGCGGACCGGAGCACCGGCGACGCTGGTGGCTGACGAGCCGATCGGCGCGACCGAAAGCACGATGGCGGACGTGGATTCCCGCTTCGAATCCAGTGTGGATTCCGTCGTGCCCGACCTCGGTGCGGGCCGCGGACCCGGCTGGCTGGACGCCTGGCTCGGTGCGCACGCGCACCGGGTCGTCGCCTGGCGCCGCCACCTGCACGCCCACCCGGAGCTCTCCCGCGCCGAGCACCGCACCACCGCGTTCCTCGCCGACCAGCTCACCCGCGCCGGCCTCGCGCCCCGCGTGCTGTCCATCGGCACCGGCCTGACCTGCGACATCGAGGGTTCCTCGCCCGGCCCGACGGTCGCGCTGCGCGCCGACATCGACGCGCTGCCGCTGACCGAGGCGACCGGCCTGCCGTACTCCTCCACAGTGGACGGTGCCGCGCACTCCTGCGGCCACGACGCGCACACCGCCGTCGCGCTCGGCGCCGCGACCGCCCTGGCCGGCCACCGCGATTTCCCCGGCCGGGTGCGGATGATCTTCCAGCCGGCCGAGGAGGTCATGCCCGGTGGCGCGCTGGACGTGCTCGCCGACGGCAGGCTCGACGACGTCGACCGGATCTTCGGGCTGCACTGCGACCCGCGCCTGCCCGCGGGCAGCGTCGGCACCCGCGTCGGCCCCATCACCTCCGCCAGCGACCTGCTCGAACTGCGGCTCACCTCGCCCGGCGGGCACACCTCGCGGCCGCACCTGACCGCCGACCTGGTGCACGCCCTGGGCACCGTCATCACCGGCCTGCCCACGCTGCTGTCCCGCCGCGTCGACCCGCGCACCGGGACCGTGCTGACCTGGGGCGCGGTGCACGCGGGCGAGGCGCCCAACGCGATCCCGCAGGACGGCGTGCTCACCGGCACGCTGCGCACCGCCGACCGGGACACCTGGGCGAAGCTGGAACCGCTGGTCCACGAGCTCGTGCAGGGGCTGCTCGCGTCGCTGGGCGTCGGCTTCGACCTGCAGCACCGCCGCGGCGTCCCGCCGGTGGTCAACGAGCCGGAGAGCACCGAGCTGATGCGCGCCGGGATCACCGCCGCGCTCGGCGAGCAGGCCCAGGCCGACACCCCGCAGTCGTCCGGCGGCGAGGACTTCGGCTGGTACCTGGAGCACGTGCCCGGCTCGTTCGCGCGCCTGGGCGTGCACCCGGGCAGCGGGCGGATCAAGGACCTGCACCAGCCGACGTTCACCCTCGACGAGCGCGCGCTGCTGGTCGGCGTCCGCACGATGGTCCACACCGCGCTGCAGGCGCTGCACGGCTGAAACTTCGCCTGATCGAGGTGTATCCGGGCCGGGGTGTATCTGTGGGCGGGGTTCGCGCCTCTGTATGGGCATGAGGACCTATATCGACCGCCCGCAGTTCCTGCCCGCTCCCGACAACTCCGGCCCGGACACCTCCGGTCCGTCCCGGCACGGTGCGCTGCCGCGCGACGAGGCCGAGCGGCTGCTCGGCCCGGACGAGCTCGCCGAGGCCCTGGCCGCCGGAGCCTGGGTCGAGCCGTTCGCCGGGGTCGTGCTGCCCGCCGCTCTCGGTGACGACCCGAGAGCCCGGGCCGCCGCCGCGCTGCTGCGCGCCGGTGACCAGGCGGTGCTGTCCGGGCCGACCGCCGTGGCCATGCACGGCTGCGGCCCGGTCGAGCACGCCGTGCACGTGACCGTGCCCTACGACCGCGACATGCGGTCGCGGGACGAGCTGGTGGTGCACCACGCCTGGCTCCGCGAGACCGACGTCATCGAGCTCGACGGGCTGCGCGTCCAGGCGCTGGACGTGGCGCTGGCCGACGTGCTGTGCACGGGTCCGCAGCGCCGCGCCCTGGACTGCCTGGAGCGCGCGCTGTCCCGGCTCGGTTCCAGCGCCGAGCACTTCCGCGCGCTGGTCGGCGAGCGGCTGACGCGGCGCCGCGACCGGCGCGGAACGCGGAAGGCGTACGCGCTGCTGGAGCTCGCGTGGGTGCGCCCGTCCGTCGCGGGGGTCATGCGGTGAACGCGCTGGTAGATATCACACGCGATGCTGTTAAATACATCGACGCCGATGTTATTTTGACCGTGGAAGGTGCCATCCCGGTCCCGGTGGACCGCGAGCGGAAGGACCGGACGTGCCGGAACCGATCGACCTCGTGCTGCTCGACGTCGGCGGCCCCGTCTACGACGACGCGGCCTATCGCGACGCCCTGCTGCGCGCCACCCGCGAGCTCGCCGCCGAAGACGGGCGCGAGGTCGCCGAGGAGGACTTCCTGCGCCTCTACGACGAGCGCAGGCAGGCCCAGGGCGGTTCGCTGCGCACCGCGATGGCGCGGCGCTTCCTCGTCTCGCACGATCGCGCCGACCTCTCCGCCCGGGCCGAGCGGTACTGGGAGTACCCGCCCGAAGCGCTGCACGACGACGTGCTGCCCGCGCTGCGCCGGATCCGCGAGCACCACCGGATCGCGGTGGTGGCCAATCAGCGCGCGGTCGTCGTCGACGCGCTGCGCCGCGACGGCGTCGCCGAGCACGTCGACGTCTGGGCGATCTCGGAGACCGTCGGCGCGGAGAAGCCCGACCCGCGGATCTTCCAGCACGCCCTGGACGAGGCCGGGGTCCCCGCGTCCCGCGCGGTGCACGTCGGCAACCGGCTCGACACCGACGTCCGCGGCGCCCAGCGCGTCGGCCTGCGCACGGTGTGGGTGCTGCGCGGTGAAGCGCCACCGGCGCCCACGCCCGACCAGCTCGCCGAACCGGACGTCGCGGTGCGCTCGCTGGCCGAACTCCCGGCCGCGCTGGAGAAGCTGGCGTCATGACCGGCGAACTCGTCGCCGGGATCGACGTGGCGACGGCCGCCGTCCGGGTGCAGGTCCACGACCCGCGCGGTGCCCCGCTCGCCGAGGCCTCGCGGCCCCTTCCGGCCCCGGTGCGCTCGCCGGACGGGCGCTCGGAGCAGAACGCCCGCACCTGGTGGCCCGCCGCCCGCGACTGCCTGGCCGAGTGCACCGCGAGCCTGGGCGCGCGCAGCCGGGAGATCACCGCGCTGGCGATCTCGGCGACCTCCGGCACCGTCGTGGCCGTCGACGGCCGGGGCGACCCGGTCGGCCCGGCCCTGATGTACGACGACCGGCGGGCGCGAGTGCCGTGGCTGGCGAAGCACCTCCCGGCGGGCGCGGAGCGGATCTGCCACACGCCCGAGGTGATCGCCGGCGCGCTGGTCGGGCTTCCCGTCGCCACCGACACCAGCCACGCCCTCAAGAGCGGCTACGACCCCGTCGCGGGGGAGTGGTCGGCTGAGGCCCCGGTGGCGCTGCTGCCGCAGGTCGTGCGCCCCACCGCCGTGCTCGGCCGGGTGGGGCGCGAGGCCGCCGCGCTCACCGGGCTGCCGGTGGGCTGCGAGGTGCGCGCCGGGATGACCGACGGCTGCGCGGGACAGCTGGCCACCGGCGCGGTCGACCCGGGCCGGTTCGTGACCGTGCTGGGCACGACGCTGGTGCTCAAGGGCGTGTCCGAGAAACTCGTGCGCGATCCCGCGGGCGTGGTCTACAGCCACCTGCACCCCGAAGGCAGGTGGCTGCCCGGCGGGGCCGCCAACATCGGCGGCTCCGCGCTGTCCGATGTGGACCCCCGGGAGCTGCCCGGCCTGGACGCCGCGGCGCTGGAACGCGGACCGGCGAGCGCGCTGCACTACCCGCTTCGCGGGCGCGGCGAGCGCTTCCCGTTCGCCGCACCCGACGCCGAGGAGTTCCGGATCGGCACGCCGCAGGACCGCGTCGACGAGCACCGCTCGCGCCTGGAGGGCATCGCGTTCTGCGAACGCCTCGCGCTGGAACGGCTCGCCGCTCTGGGCGCGGTCGCCGAAGGACCCGTGCGCACGGCGGGCGGCGGAGCCCGCAGCGCGGCCTGGTGCCGGATCCGCGCCTCGGTCCTGGACCGGCCGGTGCTGCGGGTGCGCGGCGCCGGAACCGCTCTGGGTGCCGCGCTGCTGGCGGCCACGGGCTCGGTCCACCCGGACCTGAGCGCGGCGGCGGACGCGATGGTTCCGCCCGGTGAGCTCGTCGAACCCGACCCGGCCGAAGTGGACCGCCTGGACGAGGCCCACCACCGGTTCGCGGCCGAACTCCGCGCCCGCGGCTGGCTCTAGAGCTCCCGAGGGGAACCCGGGCCGACGTTGTGGCAGGGGCGCTTGCGGAGCTTCTCGACGTAGTCCTCGGGGGCGCCCGCGGCTTCGGCCGCGTCGGCCATGACGCCGAGGTAGCGGGCCGAGGGCAGACCGCCCTCGTAGGCGTCGAGCACGTAGAGCCACGCCAGCACGGGACCGTCGAGGGTCTGCACCATCAGCCGCAGCTTCTTGTGCATCCCGAGCTCGGCGCCCTCCCAGTTGTCCAGGTTCTTCTCGTCTTCCGGGCTCACGTCGTAGAGCACCGTGAAGACCTGCGAACCGGGCTGCTCGACGATCGTCGCGAGGGCGCCTTCCCAGCCGTAGTCCTCGCCGCCGAAGGTCAGCCGCCAGTCCATCAACCAGCCGCTTCCCGCCAGCGGGGAATGCGGGGCGCGCTTCAACATCTGGGCCGGATCCATGTTGGATCCGTACGCGGCGTACAGAGGCACGCCTCACAGGGTAGCGATCCGGTGGCGGAAAAGCGGACCGGACCACGGCACGGATTCGGTTTTCCCGCTCAGGTCCCGCCCGTCCGGGGCGCGGTCGGTCCTGCGCACCGGTGATGATCACGCGCGGTGTTCGATCGTCGGAGTGGCGTTCGCCACGATCACCGATCCGGGCGGTACCACCCGGTTTGACCGGAGTCCTCGCGGCGTACCGTGAGCTGGGCGCCCACTCGGCAACGGGTGCCCCTCGGCCGGATGGACTCAGGAGGAGCGCGAAGTGACCCGCATCGTGATCATGGGAGGCGGCCCGGCGGGCTACGAGGCGGCATTGGTCGCCGCTTCCAACGGAGCGGACGTCACACTGGTCGAACCGGAGGGCCTGGGCGGCGCCTGCGTGCTCTACGACTGCGTGCCCTCGAAGACCTTCATCGCCTCCGCCGGCGCCCGGTCGTCCTTCCGCGACGCCGAGGAGCTGGGCATCCGCACCCCGTCGGAGGAAGCCGACGTGGACGTCGCCGTGGTGCACGGCCGGGTCAAGGGCCTGGCGCTGGCGCAGTCCGCCGACATCCGCTCCCGGGTCCGCCGCGAAGGCGTCAAGATCATCCCGGGTCGTGCTCGCTTCACCGACCCGACCCCGGGCATGGCGGTGCACCAGATCGGCGTCGACCGCGCCGACGGCACCTTCGAGGAGCTCACCGCCGACGTCGTGCTGATCGCCACCGGCGCCACGCCCCGCATCCTGCCGGGTGCCGAGCCCGACGGTGAGCGGATCCTGACCTGGCGCCAGCTCTTCGACCTGCCGGACCTGCCCGAGCACCTGGCCGTCATCGGTTCGGGTGTCACCGGTGTGGAGTTCGCCTCCGCCTACACCGAGATGGGCGTGAAGGTCACCATGATCTCCTCCCGCGACCGCGTGCTGCCGCACGAGGACGCCGACGCCGCCGCCGTGCTGGAGGAGGTCTTCGCCGAGCGCGGCACCGAGGTCGTCAAGCACGCCCGCGCCGAGTCGGTGGAGCGCACCGACAAGGGCGTGATCATCCACCTGGCCGACGGTCGCACGGTCGAGGCCAGCCACGCGCTGATGACCGTCGGGTCGGTGCCCAACACCAGCGACATCGGTCTGGACAAGGTCGGCATCGAGCCCGGCCGGGGCGGCTACGTCGAGGTCGACCGGGTCTCGCGGACCGGGGCACCCGGCATCTACGCCGCCGGTGACTGCACCGGCCTGCTGCTGCTCGCCTCGGTCGCCGGGATGCAGGGCCGCATCGCGATGTGGCACGCGCTGGGTGAGGGCGTCGCGCCGATCAAGCTCAAGACCGTGGCCGCGAACGTGTTCACCCACCCCGAGATCGCCACGGTGGGCATCAGCCAGCAGGCCATCGACAGCGGCGAGGTCCCGGCCCGGACGGTGATGATGCCGCTGGCGACCAACCCGCGCGCCAAGATGGAAGGGTTGCGGCGCGGTTTCCTCAAGGTCTTCTGCCGCCCGCAGACCGGTGTGGTCGTCGGCGGCGTGGTGGTCTCGCCGAACGCCAGCGAGCTGATCCTGCCGATCGCGCTCGCGGTCCAGAACCAGGTTACGGTGGACAACCTGGCCAACACCTTCTCGGTCTACCCGTCCCTGTCGGGTTCCCTGACCGAAGCCGGCCGCCTGCTCATGCGCCACGACGACTTGGACTGACGCGGGGACCTGGACTGACGCGGGGACCTCTGCGGAGGAGGATGGGCCCATGCCCGAACGGCCGGTCCTGATCTACGACGGCGATTGCGGATTCTGCACCCGCAGCGTCCGCCTCGCCGTCCGCCTCCCGGTCCGCATGCGCGTCCAGCCCTGGCAGGAAGCGGACCTCGCGGCGCTGGGAACCACGGAGACGAGGGCCCGCCACGAGGTCCTCTGGGTCGACACCGCCGGCGAGGTCTCCGGCGGCGCGGCCGCGATCGCCGAACTCCTCAAGGCCGCCCGAGCCCCCTGGCCGCTCCTGGGCCACCTCGCCGCGGCCCCGCTCATCCGCGTGATCGCCGCCCGCACCTACCGCTGGATCGCCGACAACCGCCATCGCCTCCCCGGCACCACCCCGGCCTGCCAACTCCCACCAGACCAACGCCCCGGAACCCCCACCTAACCCCTCCGAACACGACCCCAAACCCACACCACGAGGGAACAAGGACAAAAGACCCCACAGTTTTCATGAAAACCTCCCCCACCCCGGGGGGACGAACTCCCCACCAGCCCCCTCGATCAAGGCACAGTTTTCATGAAAACTGCACTGGGACCACGGAAACGTGGGGTGGGGAAGTTTTCATGAAAACTTCCCCACCACAGACATCATCCCTGGTCAGAGACTTGGTGGGGGTCCGAGCCACTGCGGGTGGGAGCACAGTTTTCATGAAAACTGCGTCGAGGGTGTGAAGACGGTGGTGGGGGAGGTTTTCATGAAAACCTCCCCCCACCAAAGGACACCGAGGTCAGTCGATCCAGTTGAAGGTCTTGGTGACCGCCTTCTGCCAGTTGGCGTACTGGGACTCGCGGACCTCCTCGGTCATCGAGGGGTCCCACTGCTTGTCCTTGGCCCAGTTGCTGCGGATGTCCGCTTCGCTCTCCCAGAAGCCGACCGCGAGGCCCGCGGCGTAGGCGGCGCCGAGAGCGGTGGTCTCGTTGACCACCGGGCGGATCACCGGGACGCCGAGGATGTCGGCCTGGAACTGCATCAGCAGCTCGTTGACCACCATGCCGCCGTCGACCTTCAGCGACTTCAGCGGAACACCCGAGTCGGCGTTCATGGCCTCGATGACCTCGCGGGTCTGGAACGCCGTGGCCTCCAGGACCGCGCGGGCCAGGTGGCCGCGGTTGACGAACCGGGTGAGGCCGACGATCGCGCCGCGGGCGTCGGAGCGCCAGTGCGGGGCGAACAGGCCGGAGAACGCGGGCACGAAGTACGCGCCGCCGTTGTCCTCCACGCTGCTGGCGACCTGCTCGATCTCCGGCGCGCTGCCGATCATGCCGAGGTTGTCGCGCAACCACTGCACCAGCGAACCGGTGACCGCGATCGAGCCCTCCAGGCAGTAGACCGTGTCGTTGTCGCCGATCTTGTAGCCGACCGTGGTGAGCAGGCCGTTCTGGCTGATGACCCGCTCGGTGCCGGTGTTGAGCAGCACGAAGTTGCCGGTGCCGTAGGTGTTCTTGGCCTCACCGGGCGACAGGCAGGCCTGGCCGAAGGTGGCCGCCTGCTGGTCGCCGAGGATGCCGGCGATGGGGATGCCCGCGAACACGCCGCGCTCGCGGAACTGCCCGTAGACCTCCGACGACGAGCGGATCTCCGGCAGCATCGACATCGGCACGCCGAGCTCGGCGCAGATGTCCGGATCCCACTGCAGCGTCTCCAGGTCCATCAGCAGCGTGCGCGAGGCGTTGGTCGGGTCGGTGACGTGCAGTCCGCCGTCCGGGCCACCGGTGCAGTTCCACAGCACCCAGGTGTCCATGTTGCCGAACAGCAGCTCGCCCTTCTCGGCGCGCTCCCGGACTCCCTCGACGTTGTCCAGCAGCCACTTCACCTTCGGACCGGAGAAGTAGGTCGCCAGCGGCAGACCGGTCTTGGCCTGGAAGCGGTTCTGCCCCTCGGTGGCGCCGAGCTCGCTGACGATCTCGTCGGTGCGGGTGTCCTGCCAGACGATGGCGTTGTACACCGGCTTGCCGGTGTCCTTCTCCCACACCACCGTCGTCTCGCGCTGGTTGGTGATGCCGCAGGCGGCGATGTCGGAGGAGACCAGGTCGGCCTTGGCGAGCGCGCCCGCGCACACCTGGCGGACGTTGTTCCAGATCTCCATCGGGTCGTGCTCGACCCACCCGGCCTTGGGGAAGATCTGCCGGTGCTCCTTCTGGTTGACCGCGACCACCCTGCCGGAGCGATCGAAGATCATGCACCGCGTCGACGTGGTCCCCTGGTCAATGGCGGCGACGTACGAGGCCATTGTTCAAACCTTCCTTGGTGTTTCAGCTGCTGATGGGCAGGGCGAGCGCGAACAGCGCCGCCAGCGCGCCGCCGACCATCGGGCCGACGATCGGGATCCACGAGTAGCCCCACTCCGGCGAACCCTTGCCGCGGATGGGCAGGATCGCGTAGGCGATGCGCGGGCCCAGGTCGCGAGCGGGGTTGATGGCGTAGCCGGTCGGCCCGCCGAGCGAGTTGCCGATGCCGATGACGATGAAGGCCACCGCGGCGTAGCCCAGCGCGGCGTTGCCGAAGTCCGGCACACCGCCGTCGCCCGGGGTGGCCGGCGGGTTGGTGATGATCCAGAAGACCAGCACGAAGGTGCCGATGATCTCGGTGACCAGGTTCCACGGCGCGTTCGGCACGGTGGGGCCGGTGCAGAAGATGCCCCGCGTGTCGGCCGGGGCCTCGGTGGTGTCGAACTGCAGCTTGTAGGCGGCCCAGCACAGGACCGCGCCCAAGGTGCCGCCGATGATCTGCGCGATGAAGTAGACCGGGACCTGCGACCACGGGATCTCCCCGTAGATCGCCATGCCGATGGTGACCGCGGGGTTGATGTGCGCCCCGGAAGGTTCGGCGATGCTGGCCCCGGCGAAAACCGCGAAGCCCCAGCCGAAGTTCACCAGCAGCCAGCCGCCTCCGACGCCGAGGCTCTTGCTCAGCGTCACGTTCGCGACGACGCCGCAACCCATCAGGGTCAGCACTGCCGTCCCGAGCAGCTCCCAGAGGAATACCTCGCCAAGACTGGTCATTCTCCGTTCCCCTCGTAATGCCGCCGTTGGCACGGGCGGGTGTTCGGTGTCTGTCCGACGTGGAGCGAGTCGGGACGGTACTGCCGCATGGCAACACGTGTCCATCAGTGCCGCCAGTCGTGCGCAGGGCATTCGGCTGGAACGACTAATCCGCGGCTCGCTCGGCGGTAGCGCGGAGCGCGCGGCGGTGCCCGCGGTGCCGGACGCGCGGAGCTGGGGGACGCCGTCGTCCGGCAGCGGGGGATCGACGATCGACCCGGCTACCGATCGACACCTTAATCACAACAAGCGTGTGAAAAGAAGCGTTGCAGACCGGTCGAGATGGTGTTTTTATCGAGATGTACGGTGAGCGACGAAGGTAGCGGCCACCCGGAACGAGGAGTCACCATGTCCGGCCGACGACCGTCCGGCAAGCAGCAGGACAGGCGCCGCAAGATCACCGAGCTGGTGATGGCGGAGGGCACCCTGCGCATCGACGACCTGGTCGCGACCATCGGCGCCAGCGCCATGACCGTGTACCGCGACCTCGCCGACCTGGAATCGCAAGGCCTGGTGCACCGCAACCGCGGCAACGTCTCGGCCGCCTCGTCCCTGCTCTACGAAGCGGCTTCGGAATACCGGCTGCAGCAGAACCAGGCCGAGAAGGACGAACTCGCCCGCGCCGCAGCCGAACTCATCGAACCCGGCCAGGCGCTGGTGCTCGACGACTCCACGACCGGCGTCCACCTGGCGCGGCTGCTGCCCGAGCGCGCGCCGCTGACCGTGGTCACCAACCACCGCGGCGTCTTCGACGAGCTCGCCTCGGCCCCCGGCATCAGCCTGATCTGCGTCGGCGGCGACTACCTGCCGTGGGCGGACGCGTTCGTCGGTGGCATGGCGCTGGATTCGCTGCGCAACCTGCGGGTCGACCTGGCGATCATGTCGGTCTCGGCGGTCACCGACGGCGTCGGCTGCTACCCGCAGCAGGAGATGGTGCAGATCAAGAAGGCCATGCTGGCCGCGGCGCAGCGCACCGTGCTCTACGTCGACCACACGAAGTTCCACCGGCGCGCGCTGCACGCGGTCGCGCCCGTCGAGGACTTCGACATCGTCATCGTGGACTCGAAGACCCCCGAGTCCCAGATCGAGGTGCTGCGCGAGCGCGGCGCCCTCGTCGAGCAGGCGCCGGTCGCGGGCCGTGCTGCACCCGGCACGGACCGTGCAGGTCGGGCATGATGACCACCGAGGTGCGCCGCCTGGCTCAGGTGGCGGTTCCGCGTCGGCGGTGGGGTGACAACGGTGGGACGCGAACAACGCTAGGAGGACGCGGTGTCCAAGGATAAGACGGAAGCGGGAAACCGGCTCGAAGGCACGTTGGGACCCACCGAGCGCGCCGAGAACTGGAAGCGCCTGGGCTCCCAGGAGTTCGACGTCGTGGTGATCGGCGGCGGCGTCACCGGCGCCGGCGCGGCGCTGGACGCGGCGACCCGGGGACTGCGGGTCGCGCTGGTGGAGGCCCGCGACCTCGCGGCCGGAACCTCCAGCCGCTCCAGCAAGCTGTTTCACGGCGGCCTGCGCTACCTCGAACAGCTGGAGTTCTCCCTGGTCCGCGAGGCCCTGCGGGAACGCGAGCTGATGCTCACCCGCATCGCCCCGCACCTGGTCAAGCCGGTGCCGTTCCTGTACCCGCTGACCCGCCGCTTCTGGGAGCGCCCGTACACGGCGGCCGGCCTGCTGATGTACGACACGATGGGCGGCGCCCGCTCCGTTCCCGGGCAGAAGCACCTCAGCCGCGCCGGCGCGCTGCGCATGGTGCCCGCGCTCAAGCGCAACGCCATGATCGGCGGCATCCGCTACTACGACGCGCAGGCCGACGACGCCCGCCACACCATGACCGTCGCGCGCACCGCGGCCCGCTACGGCGCGGTCGTGATGACCTCCACGCAGGTCACTGGGTTCCTGCGGGAGGCCGACCGGATCGCCGGGGTCAAGGTGCGCGACGTCGAGACCTCCGAGGAGGTCGAGATCCGCGCCCACGCGGTGATCAACGCGACCGGGGTGTGGACCGACGAGCTGCAGAAGCTCTCCGGCGGCCGCGGCCGCTTCCGGGTGCGCGCCAGCAAGGGCGTGCACATCGTCGTCCCGCGCGACCGGATCGTCGCCGAGACCGGCATGATCCTGCGGACCGAGAAGTCGGTGCTGTTCGTCATCCCGTGGGGCAACCACTGGATCATCGGCACCACCGACACCGACTGGCACCTCGACCTGGCGCACCCGTCGGCGACCAAGGCCGACATCGACTACCTGCTCGAGCACGTCAACACCGTGCTGGCCACACCGCTGACGCACGACGACATCGAAGGCGTCTACGCCGGGCTCCGCCCGCTGCTGGCCGGGGAGAGCGAGGAGAGCTCGAAGCTCTCCCGCGAGCACGCGGTCGCGCGGGTCGCCCCGGGCCTGGTGGCCATCGCGGGCGGCAAGTACACGACCTACCGGGTCATGGCCGCCGACGCCGTCGACGCCGTCTCGCCCGACATCCCCGGCCGGATGGCCTCGTCGATCACCGACCAGGTGCCGCTGCTCGGCGCCGACGGCTACCACGCGCTGGTCAACCAGGCCGATCAGCTCGCCGGCGCGCACGGCCTGCACCCGTACCGGATCCGGCACCTGCTGGACCGCTACGGCTCGGAGATCCACGCCGTGCTGGCCACCGCCGACGACAACGCCGAACTGCTCAAGCCGGTCCCGGCCGCGCCGAACTACCTGCAGTCCGAGATCGTCTACGCGTGCAGCCACGAGGGCGCGCTGCACCTGGAGGACGTGCTCACCCGGCGCACCCGGATCTCCATCGAGTACCCGCACCGGGGAGTCGACTGCGCCGACGCGGTGGCCCGGCTGATGGGAGGTGTGCTCGGCTGGGACGAGGACACCATCACCCGCGAGGTCGCGGTCTACACCCAGCGGGTCGAGGCCGAGCGCGCCTCGCAGACCGAGCCCAGCGACCAGGCGGCCGACGCCAAGCGCTCGGCGGCCCCGGAGGCCCGGACCAGCCTCGTGGAACCCGTGGTCTGAGAACCGGTTCCGGCACCCGTCAGGGGTCGGTGATCTCGTCGAGCAGCTGCTCGACGAGGCCGATCAGGCGGCGGGTGTCGACCGGGGCGATCGTGCTCCACGCCTCGCCGGACGGCGAGGTGGTGCGCGTCTGCACGTAGCGGCCGAGCGCGGTGTCGAAGAACCCGACGACGCGCTCGGCCCTGCCGCGCCTGCCCGACCGGTCGCGGGCGGCCGCGCCGAACTGGCCCTGGGCCGCGGCACCGGCCACCATCTCGGCCAGCGCCCCGGCGTCGTCGGCGCGGACCCCGCGCCGCCGCAGCGCGGCGGGGAGCGCCTCGACCTGATCACCGACCTCGGCGGCCGCGTCGTCGAGGTCCCGGCTGGGCACCGACACCGAACGTCCCGGCCCGGCGGGCAGTTCCGGCAGCGGCGAGATCGCCGCGCGCGGCAGCCCGGCCGCCGAAGCCGGGGAGAAGCTCAGGAAGTCGCCGTCCTTGATCGCCAGCACGGCCTCGTCGCCGTCGCGGTCCGCGGCGGCCAGCACCCGCACGCTGCGGCCCAGCCAGCTGCGGCCGTCGACCTCGCGGCCCGGATCGGCGATCACCCGCAGCATCCGTTCCAGCTCCGCGTCCACCCCGCCGCCGACCAGCCCGCGCCGCGACAGCGCGCGCCACGAGGAGTCGACGAGTTCGGCCCGCTCGGTGCGGGTGCGGCCGGGCGAGGGGACCTTGAGCACCAGCGGTACCTCGTCGATCCCGAGGTGCTCGGTGAGCACGTCGAATTCCAGCGCCGACAGGCTGATCCGCCGGTCGCCGGGCGCAGCGGTGATCATCGCCCGGGTTCGCCGCCGATCACCGGGCGCGACCCGGTCTGCGGCTCGCCGAAGAACCCGCCGTCGCCGAGCCGCTCGGTGACCTCGTGCTCGACCGGTTCCTCCCGGCGGGACCTGCCGCGCTTGCCCGTAGCCTTCGCCGCGTTCCCGGAAGGACGCGTCGCGGAGCGCGTGCCCCCGGCGGTGTTGCCCGGCGCAGGCCCGGAGGTCGAGGAGGTGGGCACGGCGGTCGGACCCCAGCTGATCGTCACCTTCGACGACCCGCCCGAGCCGCCGGAAGCATCCGCGGGCGCGTCCACCACGACCTGCGGCGGCGGGGCGAACGACGCCAGCGACGTCGTGTTGGCCTGCGTGGAGGCCTCGTAGGTGCGCATCACGTCGAAAGCCCGCTGCTCGGCGGCGTGCTGCGCGGCCTCCTGGATCTCGTAGTCGGTCTGCCCGCCGAACAGGTGCGTCAGCGCCGACACCGCCGCACCCGGTTCCTCGCTGGTCACCGCCACCGGCGGTGGCATGTCGCGGCGGGCCTTGGCGATGAACTCCGCCTGCTGCTCGGCGCGCTCCCGCATCACCGCGCTGGCCTGCTGCGCCAGCTGCGCCCACTCGCCCAGCGGGCGCAGCCCCGAGTCGGCGCTGTCGGCGGCGTGACCCCGCCACCCGCTGCGGGCCGCGGCCGTCGCGGCCGCCAGACCGCCGTCGATCTCACCGAGCGCGCGGGTCAGCTCGCTCCAGCGGCGAATGCTGTCGGTCGATCCGTGCGCCCCCGGGCCCTCGTTGATCTGCGCGTACAGCTCGGCGTGCCGGTAGCCCTGCCAGCGGTGGTCGCCCATCGATCAGCAGCCCCCGCCCAGACCGGCCGCGCTGTCCTGGTCGATCCGCTCGTACTCGCGGCCCGCCTTCTGCAGCGACTCGGCCGCGGCCTGCAACTGGTCCCGGTACCCGCACAGCGCGGTCAGCGCGTCCTCACCTCCGCCCACCGAGCGCTCGTTGAACAGCTCGGCGGCGTCGGCGCTGACCGGGTCCCCGGCCCACGGGCGGATGCGGAGCTCGGTGATGGCGTGCTCGATCTGCAACCCGACCGCGTCCAGGGACTCCTGCAACGAGTTGACGAGACGCGGGATCGCGCTGGGCTCGACCTCCATCGAACCACCGGATCCCGCGCCGTACGGCTCGGTCAACGGCACCGTGTCCCCTCCCGCAGACCGGGGCCGCGACCTTCCTGCGCCCCCGGGTGAACGTCCGCCGGACACTGTATCCGCGATCCATCACCCTGTGGAGTCCGCCAAACGCGGGGAGTGTCACCCCGTCAGGGGGTGGATTCCTGCTGCACCGGGGCCCGGGAGTCCGACGTGGAGGCCGGTGGGTTCGCCAGCGTGCGCACCGCCTCCTCGGCGACCCGCTGCGCACCCGCGCAGAGCTGGTCGACCGGCGGCGGTGGCTGCCCGCCGTCGTCGCGGTAGAGCACGTCGAGGTGCTGGCCGTCGGCGACGTCGACCGCCACGTTGCAGGACAGGTCCAGGCCCGGGGTCTTGATCACCAGCGCGGGGAAGGCCGCCACCAGCACCGGGGAGGCCTCCACCTGCGCGGTGTCGTCGGTCCACACCCCCATGCCCTCGGTGGTGATCAGCGCCAGCCGGGCGCCGACCTTCGCGGTGGTGTTGCGGTAGCTGCAGGTGGCCGCGTTGCCGAAGCCGGCGTCGGAGTCCGGCAGCGGTTCGCGGTCGAAGCCGAGCTGGTTGCGCTGGTCGGCGGTGAGCAGGACGCACGGGTCGACGCCGTCGAGCGCCAGGTCGAACGGCCGCGGCGGCAGCGACGGCGGGGCGCTCGTCGTCGGAGCGGGAGGGGGTGGCGGGGGCGGCGCGGTGCCGGCCGTGGGGGCCGACTGCCACATGCCGCACCCGGTGAGCGTGAGCGCGCCGAGGCCGAGCAACGCTCCGAGTCGTCGCGCCCCGGAGAACCGCGAGCTGTGCATGGCCCTCACCGTAACGAAACGTGGTCGCCGGTGACGGCAGGTCGTCATCGACGGCGCCAGGTGAACCAGATGATCGCCACGATCGGGATCAGCAGCAGCACGCCGATCTGCCGCGCCACCAACACCAGCGCGATGCCGGCGGCGATCGCGCCGACGGTCAGCGCGACCGCGCCCGCCGACGGGCCGGGGCGTGTCGGGACGCCGTTGCGCGCGGGGGAGGTCTCGACCGGGCGGGGGCCGGGCAGGTCGTCGAAGAGGACGTCGAGCTCGGAACCGAAGCGCGCGGCCGACGCCTGCCTGCACCGCTCGTCGTACTCGGCGAGCTCCAGGCGCCCGGCGGAGAAGTGCTCGCCGAGCAGCCGCATGGCCCGCTCGCGCTCGGGGTCACCGATGCGCAGGTCTTTTCCCGACCGGCCGCTGTCCACGCGCCCATCCTACGGATCGGGCGTCCCTCGAAGGAGTGCCGCGGCCCGGTGCGGTGGCGCACCGGGCCGCGCAGCGGGTCAGACCGTCGCCGGTTCGCGGCTCTCCAGCAGCGGCGGGGCGCTGGGCGCGGCCAGCACCTCGTCGTCGAGGACGTTCTCGCTGCGGGCCACCACGACCGGCACGACGACCTGGCCCGCGACGTTGGTGGCGGTGCGCATCATGTCCATGATCGGGTCGACCGCGTAGGCGATCGCGATGCCGGTGGCCACCACCTCGGGCGGGAAGCCCAGCGCGCCGACGGTCAGGGTCAGCATGGTGAACCAGCCGGTCACGCCCGCGGTGGCGATGGAGCCGAACACCGCGACGGCGATGATCGTCAGGTACTGCACCGGGCCGAGGTGGATGCCGAAGAGGTTCGCGATGAACATCGAGCCCACGGCCGGGTAGATCGCCGCGCAACCGTCCATCTTGGTCGTGCTGGCCAGCGGCACCGCGAAGTTGGCGTAGGACGACGGCACGCCGAGGTTCTGCGCGGCCTGCCGGGTCATCGGCAGCGTCGCGCCCGAGGAGCGGGAGACGAACGCGAACTGCAGGACCGTCCACGCCTTGGCGAAGAAGCGCACCGGGCTGACCCGGGCCACCAGCGCCAGCAGCAGCGGGTACACCGCGAACAGCACCAGCAGGCAGGCCACGTAGGTCGAGCCGATCAGCTTCACCAGCGGCACGAAGAACTCGTTGCCGTAGGTGGCCACCGCGTTGCCGATGAGACCGAGGGTGCCGATCGGGGCGAGCCGGATGATCCAGCCCAGCACGCGCTGGATGACCTCGAAGGCGGCCTTGTTGAAGTCGACGAACGGCTTGGCCTTGTCGCCGAGGCTGTAGGTGGCGGCGCCGATGATCAGCGACACGAACACGACCTGCAGCGTCTCGCCGTCGGCGAAGGCGCTGATCAGGTTCTCCGGGACCAGGCCGTTGAGCAGGTCGAGCCAGGAGCCGTGCGTCTTCTCGCCGATGGCCTGCAGCTTGGCCGGATCGGGTTCGATGACCAGGCCGCGGCCGGGCTGGAACAGGCCGCCGACGACCAGGCCGATCACCACCGCGATCAGCGAGGTGATGGCGAACCACAGCGCCGTCTTGCCGCCCAGCCGGGCGGCGGTGCGGCCACCGCCGAGCCCGCGGAGGCTGTTGATGCCCACCACGATCGCGGTGAAGATCAGCGGCAGGACGGTGAAGCTGAGCAGCTTGGTGAACGTCGATCCGATCGTGTCCAGCGTCGTGACCAGCCACTCCGCGCCGGTCTGCTTGGCGATCCAGCCGAGCAGCGCACCGAGCACCAGCGAAGCGAGCACGGCGACGGCGAACAGCTTCGGGTTGAAGCGCAGGCGCGTCCGCGCAGCGGTAGAGGACACAGGGGTCTCCTGAAGACGTGAAGGGTTGATGCGGAGGGCGCGGGTAGGCGCCGGGGAGCGGCGGATGGCCGCGGGTGATCGGCGGAGCCGCCCCGGGATGAGCGGCGGGGGCGTCAGCTCCGGCCGGAGGAGGTCAGCGACAGACGCAGCTGGCCTGCCGTCGAAGATCGACGTGCAGGCGGGAGGTCAGCATCAACGGTCGCAGGGCACCCATAACGACAGTAGATAACCACTCGATCGAGCGATTAAGTCCCGATCAGGGGGTAAATGTGCCCACGTTCACCCCGATGTCGGCGCCGCGTGGGGTTGAACGTGCGAGCCGAACGCCGCCTTGCGCGTCGTCGGTGGTCACCAGTGGACAGTTTTAGTCATAATTGTCCGGGCAAAACGGACATTGATCATGGGTGATTATGGCTAAAACTGTCCCCTGGTGACGCAGCGAACTCAACGGGTCAAGCGCTCGGCGGCGTCCAGAAGGACGTGATGGAGAGGTCGAGGCGGGCGAGGAGCTTCCGGGTGAGGGGGAGGCTGATGCCCAGGACGCTGGAGGGATCGCCGTCGACGCCCTCGATGAACCAGCCCCCGAAGCCCTCCAGGGTGAACCCGCCCGCGACGTGCAGCGGCTCCCCGGTGGCGACGTACGCCTCGATCTCCGCCTCGCTCGGCGTCCCGAACCGCACCGTCGTGCTCAGGTGACCGGAGGCGCGGTCGACGACCTCGCCGTCGCGCACCCGCAGGATCGCGTGCCCGGTCAGCAGCTCGGCCTCGGTGCCGGAGTTCTGCGCCCAGCGCTTCGCGGCGACCTCGGGCGTGCCGGGCTTGCCGACGATCTCGCCGTCGGCCTTGAGCAGCATCGAGTCGCACCCGACGATCACCGCCTCGGCCACCGGCGACTCCGCGGCGACCGCCTCGGCCTTGGCCTGCGCCAGGGCGGTGACCAGCTCGGCCGGCGCGGGGTCGGTCAGCGACGCGGTCACCGCGTCCTCGTCCACCCCCGACACCTTCACCAGCGGGTCGATCCCCGCCGACCGGAGCACGGACAGGCGGGCGGGCGAGGCGGAAGCGAGCACGAAACGCACGGGCCCGATGCTAGAACCCGATCCGGCGAGCCCGGCGCCTAGGCTGAGCGGGTGAGCGATGAGGTTCTGCTGGACGGTGATCTGCTGAGGCGGCGACTGGTCGACGACGGCCCGTACGCCGCCCTGGACGTGGTGGCCGTGACCGGCTCCACCAACTCCGACCTGTCCGAGGCCGCCGCCCGCAGCGCCGCCGACCGGACGGTGCTGATCGCCGAGGAGCAGAGCGCCGGGCGCGGCAGGCTGCAGCGGCAATGGCTCTCTCCGCGCGGCTCCGGGCTGTTCGTCAGCGTGCTGCTGCGCCCCGGCGTCCCGCCGTCGGCGGTGGCGTGGATGCCGCTGATCGCCGGCGTCGCCCTCGCCGAGACCGTCGAGCGCACCAGTGGCGTCCCGGCCGGTCTGAAGTGGCCCAACGACCTGCTGCTGGGCTCCGGCGAGGAATGGCTCAAGGGCGCCGGGATCCTCTCCGAGGCGGTCGCCGGTCCCGACGGCATCGCGATCGTGCTGGGCATGGGCGTCAACCTCGCGCAGCGGCGCGACCAGCTGCCCACCGGCGCGGGCGGTCTGCCCGCCACCTCGCTGGCCGCCGAGGGCGCCGAGGTGGATCGCGCGGAGTTCGCGATCGCCCTGCTCGACGCGCTCGCCGAGGTCGAGGGCCGGTGGCGGGACGCCGGCGGCGACGTCGTGGCCACCGGGCTGCTCACCCGCTACCGGCGGCTCTGCCGGACCCTCGGGCAACGCGTCCGGGTGGAGCTCGGCGAGGAGGACCTGATCGGCGAGGCCGTCGACGTCGACGACAGCGGCAGGCTCGTGGTCCGCGCCGACACCGGCCGGACCACCGCGGTGTCGGCGGGCGACGTGGTGCACGTCCGCCGGAGCTGAAGGCTCTCCGCGTTCAGATCGGGCCGGTAACGTGAATTCCCAGACCCGAAACGAGGAAGGGGAACCGTGTCCTACCCGGACGGCCTGCTGGGCGACGACGAGAACGTCGTGGTGCACAAGCACCCGCACTGGAAGATGCTGCTCGGCCCGGTGCTGGTGCTGTTCGTCGTGGTCGGAGGCGCTTCCTACCTCGCCGCGCTGGTGGCGACGACCGACTGGCGGCTGCCGGTCTGGAGCGCGCTCGGCGTGGTCGGTCTGCTGCTGATCGTCTGGTTCACCCTGGCCCCGCTGCTGCGCTGGCGGACCACCCACTTCGTGATCACCACGCACCGGTTGATGGTCCGCGAGGGCGTGTTCACCCGTTCCGGGATCGACATCCCGATGTGGCGGATCAACTCGGTGCGCTGCCGCCGCGGTCTGGTGGATCGGCTGTTCGGCTGCGGCACGCTGGTGGTGGAGTCGGCCTCGGACGAGCCGCTGGAATTCGACGACATCCCCCAGGTCGAGCAGGTGCAGACGCTGCTCTACGGCGAGGTGGGGGACGGGGCGCAACACCGGCCGCAGGAGGGCTGAATGGGATCACGTGAACTGGGCTTGCCGATGCCGGTCGCCGCGCCGGAACCGGCGTCGCTGCCCGCCGAGGTGACGATCTGGGAGGTCGGCGCCCGCGACGGCCTGCAGAACGAGAAGGAGATCGTCCCGCTCGAGGTGAAGCTGGAGTTCCTGCGGCGGCTGGCCGACGCCGGTCTCGTCGTGCTGGAGGCGACCAGCTTCGTCCACCCGAAGTGGGTCCCGCAGCTGGCCGACGCCACCGAACTGATCGCCGAGCTCGACCCGGCCCCCGGCGCCCGCTACCCCGTGCTGGTGCCCAACGAGCGCGGGCTGGACCGCGCGCTGGAGGCGCAGGTGCGCGACATCGCGATCTTCGCCTCGGCCACCGAGACGTTCGCGCAGCGCAACCTCAACAGCGATCTGGACGGCCAGTTCGGCATGTTCGAGCCGGTGGTGTCCCGCGCGGTCGGCGAGGGCATCGCGGTGCGCGGCTACCTGTCGATGTGCTTCGGCGACCCGTGGGAGGGGCCGGTCCCGGTCGAGCAGGTCGTGGCCGCGGGCAAGCGGCTGCTGGAGATGGGCTGCTTCCAGCTCTCCCTCGGCGACACGATCGGCGTGGCCACGCCCGGCCACGTGGAGGCGCTGCTGCGCGCGTTCGTCGCGGCCGGCGTCGGCGTCGACCGGCTGGCGGTGCACTTCCACGACACCTACGGCCAGGCCCTGGCCAACACCCACACCGCGCTCCGCCACGGAGTGTCCACCGTGGACTCGTCGGCGGGCGGGCTCGGCGGCTGCCCCTACGCCAAGTCCGCGACCGGCAACCTCGCCACCGAGGACCTGGTTTGGATGCTCGAAGGTCTCGGCATCGCTCACGGCGTCAACCTGGAGTCACTGGTGGATACCAGCCGCTGGATGGCCGAGAAGCTCGGCCGCCCAAGCCCTTCCGCAGTGGTGAAAGCGCTCGGCTGAGAACTGCTGCTGTGGTCTTGACCGCCGAGCGGCCGGACCACGAACCCTTCAGCTCTCCCGCGTTCCGAACATGCCGACGAAGCTGAAGCGGAGCACCCGGTCACCGTCGCGGTCGGCGGTGCCGGTGATCTCCACCAGGCCCAGGTTCGGCTTGCTGCGGGAGCGGCGCTGGCCGGTCACCTCCATGCCGAAGTGCAGCACGTCGCCCGGGAACACCGGCGCCAGCCAGGTCAGCTCGTTGCCGCCCGGCGAGCCCTGCGACGTCGAATCGCCCAGCACGTGGTCGACGTAGGCGCGCATCCACAGCGAGGCGGTGAACCAACCGGACGCGCACAGTCCGCCCAGCACCGAGTTGCGGCCGGCCTCCTCGTCGAGGTGGAACGGCTGCGGGTCGAAGCGGGCGTTGAACGCCAGCATCTCCTCGCGGTCGATCGCGGTCTTGCCCAGATCGAACACCCGCCCCGGCGTCAGGTCCTCGTACGCGATGGTGGCCATGCCGACATCGTCGCAGGTACCGGCCGCGCCCCGCGGTGAGAGGGTCCTCACAGGGGTCGGCGGTGACCGGCGATTCCCGGGGCGGATGCGCGCCAGGTTGGTGAAAACCGGGCCCTCGCGTGGAACCATCGAACACCTCGACCACCGCCGTCAGGGAGGTGAAGCGGTGCCGACCGACCACAGGGCTCGGGCCGAGGAGCTGATCGCCGACTACCGGCGCAGCCGCGAACGCCTCGACGACACCCGGCGCGACCTCGCCGCCGTCACCGCCACCGCCGCCAGCGCCGACGGCCGGGTGCGGGTCGTGGTCGGCCCGCAGGGCGCGCTGCGCGAACTCCTCCTCGCCGACGACGTCACTCAGCGGATGCGTCCCGCCGAGCTCGCCGCCACCGTCGTCCGGCTCAGCGCCGAAGCCGCCCGCACCGCCGCCCAGCGCACCGCCGCCGTGCTCACCGAGGTGCTGCCCGCCGGAACCGACCCGGAGCTGCTGCTCGGGCCCGCGCCGGAACCGGTGCCGCGCAACGAAACGCGCCCCGGCGGCGACGAACCCGAGGACGAGGACTTCTCGGACACCAGCTGGTTGCAGGGACGGACGGGACGATGAGCGGTTTCCGCAGCGACGTCGATCGGCTCGCTCAGTCCGGCGGCGAGTTCGACGACCTCGCCGGACGGGCGCGTCGCATCGCCGATGCCCTCCGGCGGGCCGTCGACGACACCGGCGCCTGCTGGGGCGACGACGAGTTCGGGCAGCGCTTCGACGCCGCCCACCGGCCGCAGGCCGACGCCGCCCTGGCCGCCGCCGACGAACTGCCCCGCAGGCTCTCCGAGCTCGGTGGGAAGCTCACCGCCACCGCCGACACCACGCGCCGCACCGACGCCGACCAGGCCGACGCGCTGCGTCGCCTCGCCGGGGAGGGGTGAGCCGTGGGACTCGAACTGCCCGCCGAGCTCCGCGACGTCGCCGCCCGCGCCGGCGTCCGCTGGCCCGCCGCCGACGAGGACCGGATGCGCGAGGCCGCGACCGCCTGGCGCGACGCCGCCCGCTCCCTGGACGCGCTCGCCCGCGACGCCGACACCACCGCGCAGGGCGCGCTGCGCTCCTTCGACGGCGAGGCCGCGCAGGCCGCGCGCCGCGAGTGGGACGGCCTCGCCGCCGACGACGGCCTCCTGCCGTCGACCTCGCGGAAGTGCCGGGACAACGCCGACCGCCTGCAGCGGGCCGCCGAGCACGTCGGCGCCGCCAAGGCCGAGCTGGTGCGCGAACTCGTCGCGCTGGCCAAGCAGACCGACGCCGCCGAGCAGGCGGCCGCCGCGGGTCATCCGCACGCCCTGGCCGGGCTCGACACCGCGGTCAGCGGGGCCGCGGCCGGTGTCGCGAAGGTGCACGAGAACCTCGCCGCGGCGCTGGAGGCCGAGTCCTCCGGTGCTCTGGCGGACGCGAGCCCCGGCGCAGGCCATAGGCTGGACACCGGAACCGGGACCGTCGAGTCCACAGTGGACGAAGCGGTGCCCGGTGCTGTCGGTGGTCCGGTCGAGGAAGCGGAACGTGCTGTGGACGCAGTCGGGGGAGCGCAGGAGACGCTGCGCGAGCAGATCCCGGAAGGCGGGTTCGGTGGCCCCGCGGCTCCGGGGTGGGAACCCCGGCTCGCCGACGCCGGAACCGGGCCGATCCCGGTGACCGGCGGCCACGACCCGGCGCCCAGCACCGCCCCGCAGACCTCGCACACCGCGTGGGCCGGGCAGCAGCCCGGACAGCAACCCCCGCCGCCACCGGCCGCGCCGGCCCCGCCGCCGCAGCAGCCTCAGCAGCCGGGCGGGTACGCCGTCGCACCCGGACACCCCCAGCCCGCTCCCGCGCAGGGGCCCGGCCCGGCGCGACCGCCCCAGCCCGGTCGCGGCCCCGCCGTCTACGGCCACGCCGGGCCGCCGCAGGGGCAGAACCGGCCCGCGCACCGTCCGTCGGCGCCCGCGCCGAACGTCCAGCGCGGGGCGCTGCGGCCGCTTCCGCCGCAGGCCCAACCGGGACCGGCGGCACCGGAACCACCGCAGCGACCGCTGCGCCACGGGCCCCGCAACGCCGACGTGGTCGCCTTCGTGCTGCACCAGTTCCCGATCGGCTACATGCCGGTGGCCGCCGACCAGGCCACCCGCCAGTTGCCCGCCCGCGAACCCGACGACACCCGCGACGGGCTGAACTTCCCGCCGCAGGACCACCCGCGCTCCGACCTCGTCGACGACACCGACGCGCTGCGCCGCGCCCGCTCCACCGCCGTCTACGAGGACGCCCGCCGCGACCGCGCCGAACGAGCCGAGCGCGCCGGGCTCCCCGCCGACCTGCTCACCGGGCACGACCCGCTCGGCGAGCTCAGCGAACTGGAGTGGGAGCACCGCTACGGCGAGGGCGACCGCTGGCCGCAGGAGCACCCGGAGGGCGGGTTCGAGCCCGGCGAGCCCGTGGTGCTCGAACCCGACACCGTCCTCGACCTCCTCGGGACCGGCGACGGGCGGCTGTTCTGCGCCGTCGCGACGCCGTTCGCGCACCGCTCGCTGCCGCCCGGCCACGCCGAGCGCGACTACCGGCGATACCGGCTGATGCGACCGCTGCCCGTGTGGCGGTCGGTGGCCGCGCCGTGGTTCGAGCAGTCCGGCGGCGGTGTCCGCTACCGCGCCACCTACTCGGCCGCCGACCTCGTCGGCCTCGGCTACCTGGTGGAGCTGACCCGGACCCGCGAGCTGGCGGAGGCCTCGACGCTGCGCCTGGTGCTCACCGGCAGCACCGAGGAGCCCCCGGAAGAAGGACAGCCGGAAGAAGGACCGGACGAACGGCAACAGGAGAGCACGCGGTGAACAGCGAATCGGTACTCGGCTGGCTGATCGCGATGGGCGTCCCGGAAGAGCTCGTCTCCGTCGGCGCCGAGGCCGACGACTCGTGGTGCCTGATCCGGGTGGAGACCGACGCGGGCCCGGCCTGGGAGGTCTTCTGGCGCGAGCAGGGCAACCGCTACGACTGGGCGAGCTTCAGCAACGAGCAGGTCGCCTGCTTCTACCTCTTCGGCAGGCTCACCTGGACCCAAGCCCTCCGAGGCGTCGTCGGCCCCGTCGACGTCACCACCACCCCACCCCAAGGCACCCCCCTCCCCAAATAACCCGTCCCGCGGTCAAAAACCGCAGGTTTCGTCGGGTCAAAAACCGCGGTATTCGACCGGTCAAAAACTGCGGTATTCGACCCGACGAATACCGCAGGTTTTGACCGCGGGGTGGATCTGAGTAGTGCTACCGATGCCTTTCGGGTGAGGGGCGTGGAGCATGTCCGCATGTCGCATCCGCAGCAGGGGGACGCTCTTCAGTTGGTCGCCGGTGAGTTGGCGGCGATCGGGCAGCGGCTGTCGTACCTGGGCAGCGTGTTGCAGAGCGAGGCCGTGAACCGGCCTCAGCAGGTGGCGGCTCCGTCGGGGGAGCCCGGCACGGCTGAACGGACCGGCTCGGCGGGGCACGCCGCCTCGGCCGGGTCGAGCGGCTCGGCCGAGCAGGCCGGTTCGGTTGGGCAGGGCGGTTCGGTTCTGGGAGCCTCCGGTGCTCAGCAGGCTGCGTCCTCGCAGCAGGCCGCCGTGCCGTCGTACCCGTCTCGGGTCGTGGCCGAGCCTCGGCGGTGGTTGCGGGCCGATCTCGAGCCGAGCCGGGTGCTGGCCTGGGTCGGTGGCGGGGTGACGCTGCTCGGCGTGGTGTTCCTGCTGGTCCTGGCCGTCCAGCAGGACTGGGTCGGGCCGGGCGCGCGGGTCGCCGGAGGAGCCGTGCTGGCAGGGCTGCTGATCGCGGCGGGCTGGTGGGTGCACCGGACGGCCGCCGAGCAGCGGGTGGCCTCGATCGCGCTGGCCACCACGGGTTTCGCCGCGCTGTTCCTCGACGTCGTCGCCGCGACCGCGCTCTACGACTTCCTGCCCGTCCCGGCCGGTCTCGGCGCCGGGCTGCTCGTCGCCGTCGGCGGCCTGGTGCTCGCCGACCGCTGGCAGGCGCAGCCGCTGGCCGTCGGCGTCGTGCTCGCCTCGGCGATCTGCGCGCCGATGATCACCGGTCGCTCCGACGCGCTGCTGATCGGCTTCGTGGTGCTGCTGCAGGTCGCCGCGGCCCCGGTGCAGGTGCGGCGCGGCTGGGGCGGGCTCGCGCTCGCCGCCGGTGTCCCGACCGTGCTGGCCGCGTTCACCGGAGCCGTCTGGGGCCTGTTCGCCCCGAACCCGGTGCTGGTGCCCGCGATCCTCGCCGCGGCCGTGATCGGCGTGGTCGTCGCCGCCATCACCGCCGGGTTCCGGCCCGCCGCCGAGCGCACCGCGATCGGCCTGCTCGTCGCCGCACCCACCCCGGCCTTCCTGGCCGGGCCGATGCTGCTGGAGCGCGCCGAGGCGACCGCGACCGGTGCCGGGATGGCGCTGCTGCTGGCCGCGATCTGGGCCGTCGGCCGCTACCTGCCCGCGTTCGCCGACTGGCTGCCGAGCCGCTTCCTCGCGGCCGCCGGCGCGATGGCCGCGATCGCCACCGGCCAGGCCACCATCACCGCGCTGGACGTGTCCAGCTGGGCGACCGGCCTGCTCTGCGAGGCGCTGCTGCTGACCGCCGCCGGACACCTGCTGCGGCGCCGCGGGATCCTGCTCGGCGCCGCCTGCTACGCGGTGTTCGGGTTCTTCATGACCCTGGGCAACGAGCTGCCGATCTCCGCGCTGCTCACCTTCGACGAGCCCGCCGGGGTGGCGGGGCTGGTCGCGGGCCTGCTCATCACCGCCGTCGCGGTCGCGCTGCCCACCGCCGGGGTGCGGCTCGGCGCGATCGGCAGCCTCCCGAAGTCGTTGCCGCTGTGGGCGTCGGCCGCGATCGCGCTGCTCTACGGCACCGCCGGCGCCACCATGGCCGCCTGCCTGCTGGTCAGCGACTCGCGCGGCGCGTTCCTGACCGGGCACATCCTGATCACCCTGTGCTGGGTGGTGTTCGCGATCGCCCTGCTGCTGCGCGGGGTGCGCGTCCGGCACCTGCGCATCGGCGGCCTGGTGCTCACGGCCGTGTCGCTGGCGAAGCTGCTGCTGTTCGACCTCGGCACCCTCGACGGCTTCGCCCGCGTCATCGCCTTCCTCTGCGCGGGCCTCATCCTGCTCACCGCGGGTGTCGGCTACACCAAACTCCTGACCAGGCAGGCCGAATAGCCGAACGGCGGGGGCTCAGCGCTGCAGCAGGCGCAGCGCCTCGTCGTGCAGGTGCCCGTTGGTCGACAGGGCGTTGCCGCCGTCGTAGCGGGCCTCGCCGGAGAGGTCGGTGAACCTGCCGCCGGCCTCCTCGACCAGGACCTGCGCGGCGGCCACGTCCCACGGGTTCACGATCGGCTCGGCGGCGATGTCGATCGCGCCCTCGGCGACCAGGCAGTGCTGCCAGAAGTCGCCGAACGCCCGGTTCTCCCAGCACGCGTCGACCAACCGCAGGTAGGACTCCCGCGAGTGGTGCTCCACCCACGTGCCCAGGTGCGTGGTCGAGACGTAGGCGTCGGCGGTGTCGCGCACCCCCGACACCGAGATCCGCTCCGGCTCGCCCCGCCCGGTCCGGGACCACGCGCCCGCACCGGAGGCCGCCCACCAGCGCTTGCCGAGCGCCGGAGCGCTGATCACCCCGACCACCGGGCGCTGCTCGTCGACCAGCGCGATCAACGTCGCCCACGCCGGGACACCGCGCAGGAAGTTCTTCGTGCCGTCGATCGGGTCGAGCACCCACGCGCGACCGTCCCCGGCCGTGCCACCGCGCTCCTCACCGGCGACGACGTCGCCGGGCCGCTGCTCGGCCAGCACCTCGCGCACCGCGTCCTCCACCGCCAGGTCGGCGTCGGTCACCGGCGTGCGGTCGGGTTTGCGGTCGACGCCGAGATCGCGGGCGCGGAACCGGGCCGTGGTGATCGCATCGGCCACGTCGGCCAGCTGCAGGGCGAGGTCGAGATCGCTGGTCACGACCCGGAACCCTAACGCCTCGCGCCCGGCGACCCCGCC
The DNA here is from genome assembly GCF_900116135.1 of Saccharopolyspora flava. Classification (GTDB taxonomy): domain Bacteria; phylum Actinomycetota; class Actinomycetes; order Mycobacteriales; family Pseudonocardiaceae; genus Saccharopolyspora; species Saccharopolyspora flava. Next base: position 960,180 of record NZ_FOZX01000001.1, on the reverse strand, counting down.
CAGGGCGGTAGCAGCACCGGTCGTGAGCGCGCCCAACGGCCCACGCGGCGGACGAGATCGCGCGGGCCAACTAGTCTGGGGCACGTGAGCGTGGTGTTGCTGGCAGAAGACGATCCGGCCATCGCTGTGCCGCTGTCCCGGGCGCTGCAGCGCGAGGGCTACACGGTGAAGGTCATCGAGGACGGTCCCTCGACGCTGCGCACCGCCGCCGAAGGTGGCGTTGACCTGCTGGTTCTCGATCTCGGCCTGCCGGAGATGGACGGGCTGGAGGTGTGCCGCAGGCTGCGCGCGCAAGGCCGCGGGCTGCCGGTGCTGATGCTCACCGCGCGCACCGACGAGGTCGACTTCGTGGTGGGACTCGACGCCGGCGCCGACGACTACGTCGCCAAGCCGTTCCGGCTCGCCGAGCTCATGGCCCGCATCCGGGCGCTGCTGCGCCGCGGCGCGCCGGAAACCCTCGAGCACTCCGGCGTGCGCCTGGACCTCACCGCGCGGCGCGTCCTCGTCGACGAGCACGAGGTGCAGCTGGCGAACAAGGAGTACGAGCTGCTGCGGGTGCTCATGCAGCACGCCGGGCAGGTCGTGACCCGCGAGGAGATCCTCGAGGAGGTCTGGCCGGAGTCCGACCGCAAGGGCAGCAAGACCCTCGACATGCACATCTCGTGGCTGCGCAGGAAGCTCAGCGACACCAACGGCCGTCTCGACGAGACCCGCATCGCCACCGTGCGCGGCGTCGGGTTCCGCTTCAACTCGGACTAGTCGCGGATGCGCCGCCGGATTCTGCAGGCCACGCTGCTCGCGGTGGCCGTCACCACCGTCGTGCTGGGGCTCCCGCTGGGCTTCACCGCCCTCAAGCTCGTCCAGGACCTCACCGGCGCGGACCTGTCGACCCGCGCCCAGCAGATCGCCACGCTGCTCGACGAGCAGGTCGCCAACCAGCACCCGATCGACCTCAACGCGGTGCGGCTGGCCGTCCCGCGCGGCGCCCGGCTCGTCGTGCGCACCCAGGCCCACGACTACGTCTACGGCCCCGACCCGGGCGAGGACCCGCTGGTCCAGATGGTGCCGATGGTGCAGAGCGGCACGGTCACCATCGCCGCCCCCAGCACCCCGGTGCGCGCCCAGCAGCTCCAGGTCGCGGGCCTGGTGCTGATGCTGGTGGTCCTGTCGGCGGGCACCGGCATGATCGTCGCCTCGGTGACGGCGCGGCGGCTCGCCGACCCGCTGCGCCACGTCGCCTCCCGCGCCGCCCGGCTCGGCGCAGGCGACTTCCGCCCGGACCCGCAGCGGCACGAGGTGCCCGAGCTGGACCGGGTCGCCGACGCGCTGGACGCCTCCGGCGCGGCGCTGTCGCAGCTCGTCCAGCGGGAACGCGAACTCGTCGGCGACGTCTCGCACCAGCTCCGCAGCCGCCTGACCGCCCTGCACCTGCGGCTGGAGGCGCTGGCCGCCGTCGAGGACGCCGACGTCGCCGAGGAGGCGCGGGCCGCGCTGGAGCAGGCCGAACGGCTCTCCGCGGTCCTCGACGACCTGCTGGCCGCCGCGACCGCCGCGCGCGCCCGCGACGCCGAACCCCTCGACGTCACCAGCCTGCTCACCCAGGTCGCCGACGAGTGGCGGGAACCGCTGCGCGCCCAGGGCCGGGCCCTGCGGTTCAAGGTCGCCGACGAGCTGCTGGCCCGCGCCACCCCCGCCCGGCTGCGGGAAGCGATCGGGGTGCTGCTGGACAACGCCCTGCGGCACGGCGAAGGACCGGTCACGCTCACCGCCCGGCACGGCGGCGGCACCGTGGTCATCGAGGTCTCCGACGCCGGATCGGGCGTGCCGGACGCGCTGGTGCCGCACGTCTTCGAGCGCGGCTTCTCCGGCCACGGCTCCACGGGCGTTGGACTGGCGCTGGCCAGGGCGCTGGTGGAGGCCGACGGCGGGCGGCTGGAGCTCAGCCAGGCGCGACCGGCGATGTTCGAGGTGTTCCTGCGCGTGGCCCGCGCCGACGACGTGCTGGGCCTGCCGTGGAAGCCGGAACCGACACCGCGCTGATCTCAGCGCGCCAGGGCGTTCTCGCGCTGGTCGTCGTCCTCGTGATCGGTGGGGAACACCCACTTGCGGAACGCCCACCAGCGGAACGCCATGCCCAGCAGCAGCCCGACGACCTGACCGGCGGTGAAGTCGGCGATCTCCTCGACGAGCCTGCTGGTGAACGGCGTCTGCAGGTGCAGCATGTAGCGCGACACCCACAGCGGCGCCGAGTACAGGCCCACCCCGATGCCGCTGATGATGAAGTACAGCGTCGCCTCGTGGTGCCTGCGGCGACCGCCGCGCGTGCGGAACGACCAGTCCCGGTTGAGCACGTAGGACACCAGCGTCGCCACCAGCACCGCGATGACCTTCGAGGTCACCGGCTTCGGCGAGAGGATCGTCAGCTTGAGCGCGTAGAAGATGCCCGTGTCGATGAAGAACGTGATCGCCCCGACGACACCGAACTTGAGCAGCTCCCGGTGCCGCACAGCGAGCGCTCGGTACGCCTGCGGGACCCGCGTGAGCACCGAATCTGCAACGGACACGTCCCCGAGTCTACGGAGTGGTCTCGACCCATCACCCCACGACCGCAGTAGCCCACGTCACTCCTGCCGTCGCGCTCGCCGAAAACCCCGGCATTCATCGCGACGAAAACCCCGGTTTTCGTCGCGTGAAAACCGGGGTTTTCGACAGAACCGGACGGACCGGTCAGGATCCGGAGCTCGTGGTGGTCGACGACGTCGTCGGCTCGGTCGTGGTGGTCGGCGGGGGCGTCGACGACGACGTGGACGACGGGGGAGGCGTCGAGCTCGGGGTCGAGCTGGGCGTCGGGCTCGTCGTGGACGTCGGCGGCGGCTCGGTCGTCGTCGTGGGTGCCGGTGGGGGCGTCGTCGGTGAGGGCTGCGGCGGGGGCAGCGGGCGCTCGTGCGACGGCGGTCCGCAGTGGTCCCACGGCCGGTCGTGCCCGTTGCCGTGCCCGTTGCCGTGACCGTGACCGCTGCCGGGTTCCGGCCACGGCGGCTCGCCGGAGTGCCCCGGCGGCCACCACGGCGGGCAGTCGGGCCGGGTCGTCGTGGTCGTCGTCGTGCTCGTGGTCGGCGGTGTCGTGGGCGGGGTCGTCGGCGGAGCCGGGGGCTTCGGCGGCCACCACGGGAACCACAGGCGCAGCGGGACGGCCTGCCGATCGCTCGCCTCGCCGAGCCGCGCGGTGATCGGCACCCACACGTCGTGCTGGCGGCGGCCGTCGACGGTCACCGCGTCCGGGTCCTGCGTCGGCCACCACGGCCAGCCCGGGTGGTCGTGCTCGCGGGAGACCCACAGCTCCCGGTAGAAGCCCTCCTGCGGGCGCAGATCGTCATCGACGCAGGTCACGGTGTTGCCGGAGGTGCTGCAGCCGTTCGGCACGAAGTCGGCCTCGACGCCCTCGGGCAGCGTGGCCACGGCCTCCGCGCGACCGGTGCTGGTGCCGGTGTTGCGCACGCCGATCGCGATCCGGCTGACGTCCAGCCACGGCTGGTCCCACGCCCAGGCGTGGAGATCGACGTCGTCGACCGGCTTCGGCGGCTTCGGCGGTTCGGGCGCGGGCGGCGGCTGCACGATCACCGGCACGGCCGGGAGCCGCAGGTCGATCTGGCCACCGGCGCTGATGTTCACGGTGATCTCGCCGCCGGTCGCGGACTCGTCGGCCTGCACCAGGTAGTCGAACACCATCGACTCGCCGGGGTTCAGGCCCCGGTCGGTGGTGCAGGTGACGGTCCCGGAACTCCCGCTGCAGGAGATCGCCGGACTCCCGGCGGCCTGCGTGCGCAGCGACCTCGGCGAGGCCGACGCCGGCGAGGTGCTCGCCGGGACCGAAGCGGACTGCGGGGTGGTCGCGGCCGGTGCGGACGCGGTGCCCGGCGGCTGCGCGGTGACGCCCGGCGGCAGCGCCATCGTCGAGGTGACCGGCACCGACGGCCCGGAGCCGCTGTTGGTCACCCGGATCGGCACCGACACCGGAGCACCCCCGGCGACCAGCTGCAGCGGCTGCGACGGCCCGGCGGCGTTCAACGACGGAGCCAGCGCGGTCGGCGGCGCGGCGGGCGCCGGGGCCGGAGCCGGGGCGGGCGCGGGAGCCGGCGGTGGCGCGGGCGCGGGCGCGGCCGGAGGCGCGGGAGCCGGTGCCGCAGGAGGAGCGGGCGGCGGAGCCGGTGCGGCGGGCGGCGGTGGCGCGGCGGGGGCTTGGGCGACCGGGATGGACTGGTCGGTCCCCGAGGTCATGGCCACCGCGATCGCCGCGGCCAGCACGGCCGTGGCCACACCCGCGGTCACCGCCTGGCGGGGACCCGAGCTCGCCGCGTCCCCGGCGGCACCGGCCGCCCCGGCACCTCCGGCGGCGCCACCCGCGACCACGGCACCGGCGGCCGTGCCCGACGAGGCCGCCGCCAGGTAGCCGGTGGCGGTGACGCCCAGGACCAGCGGCGCGATGATGACGCGCAGCGCACCGTTGACGTCGGCGAGTTCGGCGGCCAGCGCCCGGCACCGGTCGCAGGTGTCCAGGTGCGTCTCGACCTGCGCGGTCTCCCGCTTGGACAGTCCGCCGCGGGTCCACGCGCCCAGCCGGTCCACCGCGGCCCGGCACTGCTCCACACCGGACCCGGCCGCCTCCAGCTGTCCCAGGTGGACCTGGAGGTAGGCCTGGCGGAGTCCTTCGCGCGCCCGGTAGGCCAGCGCGGACACGCCGTTGGGCGTCAGCCCCAGCAGCGGCGCGACGTCGGCGGGCGTCTGCCCCTCGATCTCGATGTGCCAGAGCACCGTCTGCCAGCGCTCCGGGAGCCGGGAGAAGGCCTGCGCGGCGAGCGTGCGCTCTAACCCCGCGACGGCGGTGTCGGTGAACGGCACGCTGACGTCGGCACCCGAGACCTCGGCGACGTCGTCGGCCAGCTGCACCTTCTTCTCGCGGCGCGTCCGGTCGTAGGCGGTGTGCCGCAGGGCCGTGAGCAGGTAGGCGCGGAACGCGGTGGTCGGGCCGCGGCCCTCGCGCAGCGTGTCGAGGACCTTCGCGAACGCCTCCGACACGAGGTCGTCGGCCTCGGCCGCGGACTTGGCGACCTGGCGGGCCATGTTGTAGGCCGCGGCCACGTGGCGCTCGTAGAGCTCGGCGTACGCCTGGGACGAACCGCCGCGCACTTCCTCCAGCAGTTCGCCGTCGCTGGGTCCTTGCACTTCTGCCGGGACAGTAGCCACGCCGCACCTTCCTCCCCAGAGGGGGCATGTCCTCGTCGGTCCTACCTGGGAGCTCCGGTCGGCGAAAACCACCGGATGTGGAATTCGCCGAACATTGTGATCCGAATCGTATGGGCAAAGCCAGCGACTCCACCGTCATGGGCGACCGCTTGCTTCGTCTCGCTCACGAGAAGGCTCATCGGGGAGGGACGGAGAGCATGCGGGACTGGCCACTGAGGTGCGACACGTCGACAGCGCGCGGTCTGCAGCGAGCGATGCGTTTGCGCTGGCGAACGGCGAGCCTAGCAGCGGGGTGGCCGTTTCCCAGCGATTGGGAGGTGCCCGCCGTGGACGCGGTGTGCGCGGCCGTCGTCGCGGGAGACGATCTCAGCGACCCGCTCGCCGAGCTCGGCGCTTCCCGCGCCGAGGCCGGTGTCGGCCTGTCCGGCACCCTGCAGGACCTCGCCGCGCTGCACGCGGTCTCCGGCGACGACACCGACGGGCTGGTCTCGGCCGACCCGGACGCGGTGCCGTCCTCGCTGCTGCGCACCACGGCGCTCGGCTGGGCCGACGCGGTCAGCGGCATGGCCGTCGGCCGCGAGGTCGAGGACCCGCTGACCGGCCTGAACACCACCGGCTACCTGCGCACCCGGCTGCACGAGGTCTACCGGGAGGCGCACGCGCGCGGCTCCACCGCCGACGAGGACTTCGCGCTGATCACCGTGATGCTGGGGGTGTCCACCGACGGCTACCCGCGGATGGTGGCGATGGTGCTCATCGCCGACGCGCTGCGCACCGTCTTCGACGCGGGCGAGACGACCGCGCTGATCCGCCCGGCCACCGCCGCGGTCCTCGCGCCCCGCACACCCCAGCTGCGGCATCGGTGCGTCCAGGCGCGCTGGATGATCGAGAACCGGCTGGCCGCCGATCCGGCGCTGCGCGACTGCGGCCAGATCCGGCTCCAGGAGGAGACGCTGCCCGGCGATCACGCCGCGGTGTGCCGGTTGCTGGCGTCGCTGTGACCGCTTGTGAAGCAGGTCGCGTTGGCCCGTCCCGGTGCCGGTGCGAGGGGCGCGTCACCTTAGGCTGAACGCGTGGACCAGCGCACCGGAACCCCAGTCGTCGGCATGATCGGCGGTGGCCAGCTCGCCCGGATGACCCACCAGGCGGCCATCCCGCTCGGCCAGTCGCTGAAGGTGCTGGCGAACTCCGCCGACGAGTCCGCTGCCCTGGTGGCCTCGAACGTCGAGTTCGGGCACCACACCGACCTCGACGCGCTGAAGAAGTTCGCCGAGGGCTGCGACGTGGTCACCTTCGACCACGAGCACGTGCCCGGCGAGCACCTGCGCGCTCTGCAGGCCGCCGGCGTGTCGGTCCAGCCCAACCCGGACGCCCTGCTGCACGCCCAGGACAAGCTGGTGATGCGCCGCGAGCTCGCCGAGCTGGGCCTGCCGGTGCCGCCGTTCGCCGAGATCACCTCGGTCGACGACGTGCTGGCCTTCGGCGCCGAGCACGGATTCCCGTGCGTGCTCAAGACCGCGCGCGGCGGCTACGACGGCCGCGGCGTGTGGATGCTCGACGACGCCGCCGAAGCCGAGCGCACCGTCACCGAGCTGCTCGACGGCGGCGCTCCGCTGCTGGCCGAGCAGCGGGTCCCGCTGCGCCGCGAGCTGGCCGCGCTGGTCGCGCGCTCGCCGTTCGGGCAGGGCGCGGTGTGGCCGCTGGTGGAGACGGTGCAGGAGGACGGCATCTGCGTGCAGGTGCTGGCCCCGGCCCCCGACGCCTCCCCGGAGCTCATCGAGCGCGCCCAGGACATCGCGCTGACCGTCGCCGAATCGCTGGGCGTGACGGGCGTTCTGGCGGTCGAGCTGTTCGAGACCGCCGACGGCCTGGTCATCAACGAGCTGGCGATGCGCCCGCACAACTCCGGGCACTGGACCATCGAGGGTTCCCGCACCTCCCAGTTCGAGCAGCACCTGCGCTCGGTGCTGGACTACCCGCTGGGCAGCACCGAGCAGACCGCGCCCGCGGTGGTGATGGCGAACCTGCTGGGCGCCGAGACCGAGCCCGCAATGGGCGTCGACGAGCGGCTGCACCACCTGTTCGCCCGCTACCCGCACGCCAAGGTCCACCTGTACGGCAAGAGCGAGCGCCCGGGCCGCAAGCTGGGGCACATCACGGTTCTCGGCGACGACATGGCCGAGGTCCGCGAGCAGGCGCGGCTGGCCGCGCACTGGCTGTCGGCGGGCGAGTGGCTCGACGGCCACGAGATTCACTGACTTCCAGCAGGTTTCGACTTCTCCGGGAGGTTCTCCGCGTGACTGAGCAGCCGCTCGTCGGTGTGATCATGGGCAGCGACTCCGACTGGCCGGTGATGCGCGCCGCCGGTGACGCTCTCACCGAGTTCGGAGTGCCGTACGAGGTCGGCGTCTACTCGGCGCACCGCACCCCGCAGCGCATGCTGGACTACGCCCGCGAAGCCGCCGACCGCGGCATCCGCGTGATCATCGCCGGCGCGGGCGGCGCAGCCCACCTGCCGGGCATGGTGGCCTCGGCGACGGTCCTGCCGGTCATCGGCGTCCCGGTCCCGCTCAAGCACCTCGACGGCATGGACTCGCTGCTGTCCATCGTCCAGATGCCCGCAGGAGTCCCGGTCGCCACGGTCTCCGTCGGCGGCGCCCGCAACGCGGGCCTGCTCGCGGTCCGCACACTCGCGGCCGACTCCGGCGACCTCGGCACCCGCCTCCGCACCCAGATGGCCGACTTCCAAGCGGACCTGGAGAAGATGGTCCACGACAAGCACGAAGCCCTCCAACACAAAGCCACCGAATCCTGACCCGAGTGACTTTCCCGGGGAGGCGTCGTCCGTGCCAGGACGGCGCCTCCTCTGCCTTTCCACGACGCCCCGGCCCGGGTCCACTCCCGCCCCAACACACCCGGAGCGACCTCCCGGCAGTCGAAAACCGCAACATTCATGGGGTCGAAAACCGGGGTTTTTGACCGGTCGAAAACCCCGGTCTTTGACCGATGAATGTTGCGGTTTTCGACCGGGGGTCAGCCGAGTTGGTTGACCATGACTGTTTCTTGGGCTGTGCCGAGGGGGCCTTCGGTGTCGTAGAGGCGGGCGTGGGCCGTGCCGATGCCGGTGAGCTGGACGTCTCGCTGCATCTCGAGACCCAGCCACTCGCCCCGCATCTCGCGGTGCAGGTGGATCGAGACGTCGGTGTTGATCCACGGGCCGAACAGGGTGCCCACCGGGCTGGCGGCGCTGATGGCGTCGGCGAGGATCGCGACGTGCGACAGGGGGCTGAGGGGTTCGCCCGGGAGCAGCGGCAGCGGCATCCGCATCCACGCGCGGCTGGTGCCGGTGGCCGACTGGTCGGCGATCCAGCGGACCTGCATCACGTCGTGCACGCCCCAGCGCAGGCCGAGCTCCGGCGGCAGCAGCGTGCGGTCCTCGATGCCCTCGGGGCCGGCGAACGGGACGGTGGTCTCGGGTTCCGGGCCGTCCAGGTCGGAGCGTCGCAGCAGGTGAGCGGTGGCGTTCGTGCAGAGCGTGCCGTTCTGGGTGAGCGTCGCCCGCACCACCTGGAGCCGCTTGCCGGTGCGCAGCGGGTGCACCTCGATCGACAGGGGTGCGCGCGGGACCGGCCGCATCAGGTCCACGGTGAGGCGGGCGACGAACAGGTCCGGGTCGTCGTTGGCGGCCTCGATGGCGCGGGCGATCAGGCCCGCGACCGGTCCACCGCCGGTCAGCTCGCCCCAGGGGTTCCCCGACGCCTCGTTGGGCACGAGGAACCCGTCCTCCACGCGGAACAGGGACTCGGCATCACGCATGCACCGATGTTACCCGCGAGTAGTTTGGCGGTAGGGGCGGTTTGTGAGGGTCCTCTCAGAGCCCGAGCTCGACCGTGGTGCGCTCGTCGGCGCGCCGCTTGTCCAGCCGGGAGGCGTCCGGGTTGGTGCAGTGCACCAGCGCCGCCTCGGCGGCCAGCACCGACAGCAACCCGTCCACGACGCCGTCCGGCAACGTCCAGTCCAGGGCGGACAGGACCCGGTCGTCGCGGCCGATGCCCAGCTCGCCCGCCCGGCGCCGGGCCCGCTCGACGACCTCGTCCACCGACATCTCCAGCAGCGCGGGCGCGTCGCCCGGCACCGGGGAGATCGGGTGGAAGTCGTCGCCGTGCACCCGGATGTCCGAGACGTAGTCCGCGACGCCGGACGGCAGGTCCCGCACCGGCGCGCCCAGCGGGTCCAGGCCCACCGCGGCCACGGTCCGCGCTCCCTCGCCGCGCGCCAGGTCCGACGCGGGCACGAACGCGACCTCCGCGCCCTCGGCCCGGTCGGTCACGTGCGCGCCTGCCCACCAGGCGCCCAGCAGCACGCCGACCGTCTGCCAGTGCGCGGGCAGCGACACCAGCACCGGCGTCTCCGGTTCCAGGTCGATCTCGTCCACCAGCCAGTTCGCCGTCTTGGCCGCCCAGTTCGCGGTGGTGGCGCGGGAGAGCTCGATGCGCGCGCCCGTGGCGTCGTCGTAGTGCGTGATCAGCGGCTTGGGTGCGCCGGTGGTCAGCAGCGGGCCGAGGAGGGACTGGGTGATGCTCATTCCCGGCAGGCTAGTTCACGCAGGGAACGTCGCCGTCGGAGGTGATGGGTTCGCGCCGCGCGCTGCCGTCGAGGCGCAGCGCGGGCTTGGGCGCCATGCCCGGTGGATCGGCCACCAGCCCGGCGAAGAACCGCTGCACCGCGTCCCGGTCGATCGACACGATGCTCTGCCCGCGCTCGTCCCGGGCCCCGGCGCTGAGCACCGGCATCGTCACGAAGCCGACGCTGCCCGCGGCGATCTGCTGCATCTGCTGCACGAAACCCAGCGCGTCCCAGGCCTCGTCGAGCTCCACCGTGCGCTGGGTGGCGGCGACCAGGTCGTTGACCATCGCCGGATCGGTGAGCGTGCCGGTCGACAGGACCTTGTTGGCCAGGCCCGCCATGAACACCTGCTGGCGCACGATGCGGTCCAGGTCGCCGCGCGGCAGCCCGTGCCGCTGGCGGACGAACGACAGCGCATCGCCACCGGTCACCGTCTGCCGACCGGCGCTGAAGTCGGCGCCGGAGTCCTTGTCGCTGGTCGCGTTGTTCAAGCACACCTCGACACCGCCGACGGCGTCGGTGAGCTCGTAGAACCCGAGCAGGTTGATCTCGGCGTAGTGGTCGACGCGCATGCCGGTCAGCGTCTGCACGGTCTGCACGAGCGCGCGCTGCCCGGCGACCTTCGAGCGCTGCTCGACCTCCGATGCGGGGAGGTTCTGGCCCTCCAGCTCGTCGGAGGTGGCCCGCTTGGTCAGCCCGTACACCGAGTTGATCTTGTCGGGACGGCCGGACGGCGTCTCGGTGTAGGTGTCGCGCGGGATGGACACCGCCGTCGGCCGCGCGCCGCTGTGCGGGATGCGGATGAGCACCAGGCTGTCGGTGTTCAACCCGCTGGTCGCCTCGGTGCGCAGCCGCTTGAGCACCCGCAGCGGCAACGGGTTGCCCTGCGCGTCGGTCCGGCTGTCGCTGCCCACCAGCAGCACGTCGGTCGCCCCGTCGTCCGGCGGCGGGGCCTGCGGCACCTCGGTGAGCACCTTCGCGGAGCTGACCTCGCTGAGCCGGTCGGTGACGAACCAGCCGACCGCGCTCAGCCCCAGCACGGCGACCGAGGCGAGCGCGATCGCGGTGCGCACGGCGATCCGCGCCGCGGACCGGCGCCGGACGGGAGCCTCCCCGGTGTCGTCCGGGTCGGGGAGCCGCTGCTCCTGCTCCTGGTCCGGTTCGTCCACCACGCCTCCCCCGAGTTGTGCGCCGGGGTTCACAGTAACCGCCGGAGTTGATCTCCGAAGGTCGAGGAGGGGAACCCTTCTCCCACTCGTGACACGACGGAGCCCGCACCGGAATCGGCGCGGGCCCCGTCGTGTCGTGCGGGTGGTGTCAGGTCAGAACAGCACGCCCTGAGCCGAGGGCTGCAGCGTGCCGACCTGGAGGCCCTTGAGCGGGATCTCGGTGACCGGCTCGTTGTTCGGGCCGTTGACCGGCGCGTTGACCGACCCGCTCATGTCCGCCGGAGTCGCGACGAAACCGCTGGCCACGTAGGTGTTCGGGTCGCCCTTGTCACCCAGCTCGGCGTGCACGCCGGCGAAGGCGGTCCGACCCGGCTCCAGCGTGATGTCGGCGGGCCCGCCGGGCTTCTCGACGTTGACGCCCCGCACCTGCTCGATCGGCTCGTTGGCCATGTTGGTCGGCGTGAGGTTCACCCAGCCGCCGAGCTCGCAGGCCTTGTCCGAGGTGTTGGTCATGGTCAGCAGGTACTGGCTCGGGTCGGGCTGCGCCTGCAGCTTGATCTCGAAGTCGGTGGCCGAGCAGTTCGAGCCCGACACGTCGGACGCCGAGACGTCGGACGCCGAAGCACCGGTCGCGGTGACGGCCTGGGTCGCGGCCCCGCCGCACGCGCTGAGCAGCAGGGTGCCGCCGAGCAGAGCGGTCGCGGCGCCGATGGTCCGAAGTCGCTTCGACATGAGTGAGTCCTTCCCCCAGGGGTTGTGCGTCGCGGGTGCGTTCACCCGCTTCTACCCGTAAGACGCCTCGGGACCGAAGTGGTTGCCCGGCGTCCGGAAAGAAACTCGCCCATCGCCCTGACGTGGGTGAGGGAACCTTCCTGTCATCACGGAAGAAGGGAACTTTCCTGCCACGGGGAGGAAGGGAACTTTCCTGTCACAGGGGTGAGGGGAACTTTCCTGCCATCGCGGAGGAAGGGAACTTTGCTGTCACTGCGGCGAGGGGAACGGACGTGCCGTGCGGGTGAAGGGAACTTTCCTGTCACCCGAGAGCAAGGGAGCCTTCCTGCCAGCGCGGTGACAGGAAGGCTCCCTCGTGCTCGTCAGTCGATGCAGGGCACGCCGTCGGCGGTGATCGGGTCGTTGCCCGTGTCCGCCTGGGTGCGTAGCGGGGCGGCCTTGTTCAGGCCGTCGAGGCGGAGGGAGGGGGCGCCGGTGAAGTTCTGCTTGCCGGGGCCCTTGTAGTCCTTGCCGATGTAGACCTCGACGCTGCCCGCGGTGAGGTTGGGGCTGGGCTCGGTGGCCATGCCGCCGAGCGATTCGGCGACCATCTTGCCCGCGTCCTCCTCGCCGTTGGCGTAGTAGACGACCGAGGAGCTGCGGGTGTCGGCGTTGGCGCTGCTGCCCTCCTGGAAGCCCTGGTCGGTCAGCTCCTCCAGCACGTTGGCGGCCAGGCCGCTGATGCCGGAGGCGTTGTAGACGCTGGTGGTGATCTTGGTGGGGGACTTCAGCGTCGCCAGCTTCTGGGCGCGCTGCTGCGGCGGCAGCAGCAGGTCGGCCGCGAACTGCTTGCTCTCGGCGAGGTTGAGCGTCACGTCCTCCTGGCCGGACTCGCCGACCAGGTGCACCGGGGCGCTGTAGAACTGGACGTCACCGCCGGCGACGCCCTGCATCTGCTCGGCGAAGCCGAGGATGTCGTTGGCCAGCGCCGGGTCGAGGGTGACGGACTTGTTGATCGCGTCGATCAGCGAGCTGAGCTTGCTCGGGTTGGCCAGCGTGCCGGAGGACAGGATGCGGCGGGCCAGCGCCGACATGAACACCTGCTGGCGCTTGCCCCGGGAGAGCTCGTTGAGCAGGCCGTGCCGCTGCCGGACGAAGGCGAGCGCGTCGGCGCCCTGGATCGTCTGCACGCCCTTCTTGAAGTCCGCGCCGGAGTAGCTGTCCTTGGTGGCCTCGTTGAGGCAGACCTCGACGCCGCCGACGGCCTTGGTGATCTCGTAGAAGCCGAGCAGGTTGACCTCGGCGTAGTGGTCGATGGTGACGCCGGTGAGCTTCTCGATGGTCTCCAGCAGCGCCTGCTTGCCCGCCAGCCGCGACTTGTCGTCGAGCTCCTTGGGGTCGGTGACGCCCTCTTCCTTGAGCTTGGCGCGCTCGGCGTCCTTGCCGCGGTTCATCGTCTCGGTGAGCTTGTGCTTGCCGTCGCCGAAACCGCTGTCGACCATCGTGTCGCGGGGGAAGGACATCGCGGCGGCGCTCTTGCCGCCGTTGGGGATGCGCACCAGGATCATCGCGTCGGTGAGGTCGCCGCCCTCCTGGGTGGTGCGCAGCTCCTGCAGGATCTGCTTGGGCAGCGGGTTGCCCTGCGCGTCGGTGCGGCTGTCGTTGCCGATCAGCAGGATGTCGGTGGCGCCGTCGGGGGCGGAGAAGCCGCCGCCGATGACGTCGGCGGTGCCGGTGCCGCCCGCTCCCGGGCGGAACATCGCCCAGGCGAACCCGGTCACGCACAGCACGATCACCGACAGCAGGGCGGTGATGGTGCGGGCCGAGTTGCGGGTGGCCTTGCGCTGCCAGAAACCGCCTCGGCTCCACACGTCGTCGGGCGAGATGTCTTCACCGGATCGAGCGGATTTCGGCGACGGGGCCTTACTCTGAGCAGCTAAGGGAGCGCTCTTCGCGGCGCCGGTGGCACCGGCCTTCGCGGCACTGGGGGTACCGGTGCGGCGGGCGCCCTGCGGCCGTCCGGCCGCTGCGCCGGAACGAGCCGATCCGCCACCCGATCCACGGGGCGGAACACCTCGGCCGGGCCGCCCATCAGGGCTCCCGGGCCGCCTCGGCCGGTCGTCCACGCGATTCCTCCTCGGGGGCTGCGGGGGCGAGCGTTACACCTTCAGGAGTGATGTTGCCCGACTTCTTGATGAAGGCTAACGGTGATCCAACGGGGCCGTGACGGGTCCCTCGGAATCTGGTGACCTCACTCATATGGGCGAAGTCGTGCCGTAACCGTACGTAACTTGGGAGTCAAAGAGGCCGGGCATCGGCGCATGTCAGACTGCCCATCGCGGGCCGTGCGCCTACTGCCCGCGCAGGACGAGGAAGAGGCGGAATGCGGATTCTGGTCACCGGTGGCGCCGGCTTCATCGGCTCCCACTACGTCAGGCGGCTGCTCGGCGGGGCCTACCCCGCCTTCGGCGACGCCGAAGTGGTCGTGCTCGACAAGCTGACCTACGCGGGCAACGAGGCCAACCTGGCCGAGGTCGCCGACGACCCGCGACTGCGGTTCGTGCGCGGCGACATCTGCGATCGAGACCTGCTCGCGGACGTGATGACCAGCGTCGACGTCGTCGTGCACTTCGCCGCCGAGACCCACGTGGACCGCTCCATCACCGGCTCCGACGCGTTCGTGATGACCAACGTGGTGGGCACCAACGCGCTGCTGCAGGCCGCGCTCGACGCCGGCGTCGGCCGGTTCGTCCACGTCTCCACCGACGAGGTCTACGGGACGATCGATACCGGTTCGTGGCCAGAAGATCATCTTCTCGAGCCGAACTCGCCATATTCCGCCGCCAAAGCGGGCTCCGACCTCCTCGCGCGCGCCTACCAGCGCACCCACGGGCTGCCGGTGTGCATCACGCGGTGCTCGAACAACTACGGCCCGTACCAGTTCCCGGAGAAGGTCCTGCCGCTGTTCATCACCAACCTGATGGACGGGCGCAAGGTTCCCCTCTACGGCGACGGGCTCAACGTCCGCGACTGGCTGCACGTCGACGACCACTGCCGCGGCATCCAGCTGGTCGCCGAATCCGGAACCCCCGGCGAGATCTACAACATCGGCGGCGGCACCGAGCTGACCAACCGCGAGCTCACCGAGCGGCTGCTGGCCGAGTTCGGGCTCGACTTCTCCGTGGTCGAGCAGGTTCCCGACCGCAAGGGTCACGACCGCCGCTACTCGGTCGACCACACCAAGATCACCGAGGAGCTCGGCTACGCCCCGCAGGTCGACTTCGAGACCGGGCTGCGCGACACCATCGCCTGGTACCGGAACAACCGCGCCTGGTGGGAACCGCTCAAGGAGCGCGCGGCGGTGGCCCGGTGAGCCGCCTGGCCGTGCTCGTCCCCGGCGGGAAGGGGCAGGTCGGCTCCGAGCTGTCGGCGATCCTCGCCGCCCGGCACGACGGCCTCGTGCACGCACCGGGCTCGGCGGAGCTCGACATCACCGACCGCGAGGAGGTGCGCGACGCCGTCGAGGCCTTCGCCGAAGCCGCCCGCGACGCCGACCTGAGCCCGGTGGTGATCAACACCGCCGCCTACACCGCCGTCGACGCCGCCGAAACCGACCCCAACAGCGCCCGCCAGGTCAACGTCGCGGGACCGGCCGCGCTGGCCGAGGCCTGCCGGGACGGCGACCTGCCGCTGCTGCACGTCTCCACCGACTACGTCTTCCCCGGCGACGCCGACCGGCCCTACGAGCCCACCGACGACACCGGGCCGCGCACCGTCTACGGACGCACCAAGCTCGACGGCGAGCAGGCGGTGCTGGACTCCGGTGCGCGCGCCTGGATCGTGCGCACCGCCTGGGTGTACGGCGCGCACGGCGGCAACTTCGTCAAGACGATGGCCCGGCTCGCCGCCCAGCGCGACCGGCTGACCGTCGTCGACGACCAGATCGGCTCGCCCACCTGGGCCGCCGACCTGGCCGCGGGACTGCTGGAACTCGCCGAACCCGTCGCCGCCGGTCGCGGACCGGCGCAGCGGGTGCTGCACTGCACCAACAGCGGCAGCACCAGCTGGTTCGAGTTCGCCCGCGCGATCTTCACCGAACTCGGCCTCGACCCGCAGCGGGTGGACCCCTGCACCACCGCGGACTACCCGACCAAGACCCCTCGGCCCGCCTACTCGGTGCTGTCCGGCAACGCCTGGCGCGACGCGGACCTCACCCCGCTGCGTCCCTGGCACGACGCCCTGCGAGAGGCCCTCACGAGCAACCCCGAGGCCTTCCGACCCCGGTAGGCGCAGTTTTCATGAAAACTTCCCCCACCACCGAGACGCCCGCGGGCAACGTCATGGGAGAGGGAA
Organism: Saccharopolyspora flava; assembly: GCF_900116135.1. Taxonomy (GTDB): domain Bacteria; phylum Actinomycetota; class Actinomycetes; order Mycobacteriales; family Pseudonocardiaceae; genus Saccharopolyspora; species Saccharopolyspora flava. Next base: position 944,077 of record NZ_FOZX01000001.1, on the reverse strand, counting down.
GTTTTCATGAAAACCTCCCGACGACGAACAAGAGGTCCTCACCCGACAACGGTGATGACCTGGGATTCCATCGGTGACGGACTTCCGAGCGGGTCTCCTCGGGTGGGGACAGTTTTCATGAAAACTGTCCCCACCCAAGGTCGTGAGGTGTCGGGGGTGGGGAGGTTTTCATGAAAACTGCGGTGATCGGGGGGAGGGGAAGTTTTCATGAAAACTGTCTCGATCGGGGTGGACGTGGGGTCGGATGATCCGAGGGGTTCCCTCATGCATGGGCGCGGAGGTAGGCGGCTTGGGTTTGGTCGGCGCAGCGTTGCCAGGTGAAGGATTGGGCGTGGGTGCGTCCCGGCTCCGGGGCCGGGGGAGAGGTGAGGGCGCGGTGCAGGGCTTCGCGCAGGGCGAGCGGGTCGCCGACTGGGGTGTGGATCGCGTGGCCTGCCGAGACCTCCCGGAGCGCGGGCAGGTCTGAGCAGACCACCGGAACATCGCAGGCCAGGGCCTCCAGCACCGGCAGGCCGAAACCCTCGTCGCGGGACGGCAGCACCAGGGCGCTCGCCCCGGCGACCAGCGACCGCAGCCGCTCGTCGGAGACGTAGCCGGTGCGGATCACCCCGTCGACCTCGCCCGCCGCGCCCGGACCAGCGATGACCAGCGGCGGAAGCTCCGGTGAGAGCGCCGCGCGCAGCACGTCGAGACCCTTGCGCGGCCCGTCCGCGCCCACGAACAGCAGATATTCCCCCGGAATCCGCCCGTCGGGAACCGGTGCCGCCGAGAACCACTCGGGGTCCACGCCCAGCGGTGTCACCGCCAGCTTCTCCCGCGCGACGTCCAGGCGCTCGGCGACCTGATCGGCCACCGCCTCCGTCGGCGTGCACACCACCCGGGCGCGCTGCGCCGAAAGCCGCACCAGCGCGGGCAGATCCGCCTCCGCCAGCGACGGATCGTCCAGGAACGCCAGGTCGTGGATCGTCACCACACCGGCCGCCCGCGCCGGCGGCGGCAGCACGAAGTTCGTCCCGTGCACCACGTCCACCGGTCCGGACAGGACCTCGACCGGCGGAAACCGCCCGCCGCGCCACAACATCCGCAACGCCCGCGCCGGAACCGGCGGTCCCACCACGCGAGTCCCCGCAGGCGCCTCGTCCCGCAGCCGCCGCCAGCCGCGCGCGCTGAACCCGATCAACCGAGCGTCCACATCGGACACCAGCGCGTCCACCAGCGAGGCCGTGTAGCGGCCGATCCCGGTGCGCGGACCCAGCAGCGGCGTGGCGTCGAACAGGACGCGCAGGTCAGCGGCCACGAAGCCGTTCCCCGGCGAGACGCCGCAACCGCCCCGTCGCCCGCTTCGCGACCTCCGCGGGACCGCCCGCGTCCAGATATTCCCGCAGCAGCGCCAGATCCCGTCGCACCGACTCCACCCGGCCCGGCTGCGCCGTGCGCACCAGCGGCGAGGCCGCGCTGAGCCGGTCGGCCGCCGGGCGCGGGTCGCGGCAGAACGCCGTCAGCGGCGCCAGCACCGACTCCCACGTGAACCGCTCCCGCACCGGCTCGATCCGGCGACGGCACTCCGCGGCGAACTCGTCGTCGTAGAGGACCTTCTCCAACGCGTCCGCCAGCGCCTCCGGATCCTCCGGCGGCACGACCACGCCGATGCCCTCGGCACGCACCAGGTCGGCGAACGAATCCCCGTCGGTGGTGATCACCGGCAGCCCCGACCACAGGTAGTCCAGCACCCGGGTGCGGAACGCGAACGTGGTCTCCACGTGCTCGAAGTGGGTGGTGACACCGCAATCGGCGTCCAGCAGGAAGTTCTGCCGCTCCTGGTACGGAACCCACGTCTCGTTGAAGAACACGAACTTGTCGGTCAACCCGAGCCGCTGCGCCAGCGCCCGCGTCTGCCCGGCCATCCCCATCTCCGGCACGTCCGGGTTCGGGTGCTTCATGCCCAGGAAGAACAACCGCACGTCGCTGCGCCGCTGCGCGAGCCGGTCGATCGCGCGCAGCAGCGTCAGCGGATCGAACCAGCTGTAGACGCCACCCGCCCACAGCACGACCTTGTCGTCGGCCGAGATGCCCGGACGGGCACCCTTGATCGCCGGGGCGGTGCGTCGCGGCGCCGCCGACGGCAACCCGAACGGCACCACCGACAGCAGCGAGCGCACCGTCGGATCGGTGTCGTAGAGCCCGGGCGTCAACCGCCCCAGCGAAGCCAGGTGACCCAGCCAGAAGTGCCGCTGCCGCTCCGAGGCGCACAGGAAGAAATCGCCCCGCTCCAGCTGCGCGTTGAGCACGTCGGTGACACCGGCGAGGTCCTTCGCGCGGCGCTCGTCGTCGGTGTCGCGGCCCTGCTCCAGCAGCTCCAGGTGCATCGGGTCGTAGACGTCGCAGACCACGACCTTGGTGGAGTCGACGCGCTTGAGCGCGGGCACCATCTCCAGCACGTGGCCCTGCAGCACCACGACGTCGGCCCACTCGACGTGCCCGGCCAGCTCGCGCGGCTTGGCCGCCACCACCTCGAAGTCCGACTCCGGCGGATCGACCCGCGCGTTGACGCTGACCAGCCGCACCGAGTGCTCGGCCGCCAGCACCTCGGCCATGTGCCAGGCGCGGATCGCCGGGCCCGCCATCCGCTCGCTCACCGCGTCACCGGTGATCACCACGATCTTGCGGGGCCTGCCGAACACCTCGTCCAGCTCGAAGGCCTCCACCAGCGCGTCGTGCGCGGCCAGGTAGCGGGGCAGCGGGTAGGCGGGCTCCATCGCCTTGCGCATCAGCGGCAGCAGATCGGTGTCGGTGCGCACCCGGGCCCGCTGCTCCTGCTCGCGCGAGACCTTCAGCGACGGCAGCAGTTCCACGAACTGGTCGATCGCCAGCATCCCGGCCAGCGCGGAGCGGTCGATCGGCACCGGCGAGTCGTCCTCGGACTCGCCGCGCCGGGTGATCTCCAGCTGCGTCGGGTCGATCTCGCCGCGCGCGGTCGCCCGGCGCACCGCCAGCGCCATCGCCGCGGGCAGCGCCTTCGCCAGCGTCTCCTCGGAGACGTTCTTGTACAGGGCGGCCAGCGCGTTGCGCTCCAGCAGGTAGTGCTCGCGCGACGAGGACACCTCGGCCATCGAGGCGTGGTGGCGGTGGAAGGTCAGCGACCTCGGTTCGTAGCGCACCCGCCAGCCGCGCAGGTTCAGCCGCCACCCCAGGTCCACGTCCTCGTAGAACATGAAGAAGCGCTCGTCGAAACCGTCCAGCGCGGTGAACAGCTCGGCCCGCACGAACAGCGCCGAGCCGGTGCCGAACAGCACGTCGCGGGCCGCGTCGTGCGACCCGTCGTCGAGCTCACCCGCGTGCCGCTTGTACCCCATGCCGAACCAGGTGAGCCCGCCGTCGACGAAGTCGATGCGGCGACCGTCCCAGTCCAGGACCTTGCTGGCCACGGCGCCCACGGTCGGTTCCGCCCGCAGCACCTCCACGGCGGAGCGCACCCAGCCGCGGTCGGGGCGGGCGTCGTTGTTGAGGAACGCCAGGACCTGCCCGGACGCCTCGGATGCGGCCAGGTTGCAGCCGCCGGCGAAACCGGAGTTGGTCGGCGACTCGATCAGTCGCGCCTCCGGCACCGCCTCGCGGATGCGCCGCGCCGAGTCGTCACCGGAGGCGTTGTCGACGCACAGCACCTCCAGCTTGTCGGCCGGGTAGTCCAGCTCGTCGCGCACCGCGCGCAGGCAGGTGATGGTGTCGTCGGCGCCGCGGTAGTTGACGACGATCACGGAGACGACGGGCAGGTTCGCTTCGACCACGCCCCAAGCCTGCACCATCGCCCACCCGAGCCGCCCGGGTGTTCGGTCAATTCGGTCGCCGCGCACCGTCCCCGGCTCGGGTGCGCGGCTCACCAGAGGACAGTTTTTCCTCGAACTGTCCGGACGAAACCGACATCAACCCCTGGTGATTCGGGCAAAAATCACCCCAGCCCCTCGGCGAGCAGCTCCCGCAACCGAGGCGTGTACAGCGCCGTGATGTCGGTGGCCCCCGCGAACGCGTCGAAGTAGATCGACGTCAACTCCTCGTCCCGCTGGATCGCTCGCAGCAGCGCCATCCGGTGCTCGTTCGGCGGCACCATCCGCGCCACCGACAACGTCGCCTCGTACCCCGGCCGCAGCGCGCCGTCCCGCTCGGCGGCGAAACCACCCAGCGCCGCGTCCAGCCGCGACGGCGAATCCAGCTCGCCGCTGATGTGCCGGGCCAGCGACTCGGCCTGGCCGAACGCGTCGCTGATGCCGCGCGCGGTGATCGAATCCTTGTGATGCCCCGCATCACCCACCAGCACCCAGCCCGGCCCCGTCGCCTCCCGGAAGAAGTTCTGCTGATCCCCGGAGCCGCGCAACCGCTCCACCTGCTCCCCGCCCTGAAGCCGCTCGAACAGCTCCGGCGCGGTGTCGCGCACCCGCTGCAAGTGCGCCCGCCGGGCGTCCGCGCGCACCGCGCGGAACCGCGACTGCGGGAAGTAGGTCAGCACCAGCGTCGCGTGCCCGTGCGTCGGCGTCGCCGCCACCCAGCTGCCCGGCTCCTCGTAGATCTCCAGGTCAGCCGGAACCCCCGTCCAGTACGAGTAGTACGCGCAGCTCAACCGCTCGTCCCAGGTCGTGAACGCCGCGCCGGCGTGCGCCGCCACCGACGAGCGCATCCCGTCCGCGCCGACCACCAGCGCCGCCCGCTCGGTGAACTCCACGCCCCGGTGCTCGCCGCGCACCCCCACGACCCGGCCGTCCTCGTCCCGCACAAGCCCGGTGACCCGGCACTTCTCCCGCAACTCGGCGCCCGCGGCCACCGCCGCCCGCGCCAGCAGGTCGTCGAGCACGAACCGGCGCGGCGCGTACCCGGCCCGCTGCCCGGCCACGCCCCGGCCGCAGCCGGCCAGCCGCACGTCCCCGACCTGGTAGCGGGCGTGCCGCAGCGGCGGGCACCCGGTGGCGCGCAACTGCTCCAGCAGCCCCCACCGGGCCAGCGCCGCCACCCCCGGCTGGTGGATGACGTGGGTGGAGATCGTGTCGGACGGGAACTCACCCCGATCCAGCAGCAGCACCCGGTGCCCCGCCCGAGCCAGCAGCATCGCGGTCGGCGACCCCGCGCAGCGCGCGCCCACGACGATCGCGTCGAAACCCATCGCTCACCCCTCCAGTTCGGTGCGCAACGCCCGGCGGTCCAACTTGCCGTTGGCGTTGAGCGGAAGTCGGTCCAGCACCGTGATCCGGCGCGGCAGCATGTACGGCGGGAGCCGGTCGCGCAGACCCGCGTGCAGCACCTCCGGCTCGCAGTCGCCGCCCACCGCGGCCGCCAGCTCCGGCTCGCCGTCGGTCGGCACCGCCAGCACGATCGCGTCCGCCACCCCCGGCAGCGAGCGCAGAGCGGACTCGATCTCGCCCAGCTCGATGCGATGGCCGCGGACCTTCACCTGCTGGTCCGTGCGGCCCAGGTGCAGCAGCAACCCGTCCTCCACCGCCACCAGATCCCCGGTCCGGTACCAGCCGCCCGGGACGAAACGTCCCGCGTCGTCCGCCGCGTCCAGATACCCGGCGAACCGCTGCGGACCCCGCACGCACAACTCGCCCCGCCGCGCGGGCCTGCCCCCGGGATCCAGCAGCCGGAACTCCAGCGAGCCGAAGCACTCGCCGATCGGCGCCACCCCGTTCGGCGTCACCGGCCACGCCGACTCCTCCGCCGGGAACCGGTAGCCCGTGCAGGCCACCGTCAGCTCCGTCGGCCCGTACAGGACCTCGATGTCGGCCTGCGGAGCGGCGCGCTTCCAGCCGCGCAGCGCCTCCACCGGCACCGCCTCACCACCGAAGATCGCGCACCGCAACGACGGCATCGCCCCCGGCCGCAGCGTCCCGAGCCGCTCGGCGAAGGAGATCAGCGACGGCACCGAGAACCAGTGCGTCAACCCCAGCGCGTTGACCGTCCGCACCGGTGACAGCAAGGCTCCCGCCGTCGGCACCACCAGCGTCCCGCCCTGGCCGAGGGTGACGAACAGGTCGTGCACCGACCCGTCGAAGGTGAGATCGAAGTTCCCCGACACCCGGCTGCCCGGCCCGATCCCGTACCGCGCGGCGACCTCCGTCAGGTACGCCTGCACGTTGCCGTGCGAGATCGGCACCGCCTTCGGCGTCCCCGTCGACCCCGACGTGCAGATCACGTAGGCGACGTCGTCCGGCGCCACCGGCACCTCCGGCGCCCTCCCGAAGGGCTCGTCCCGGCCGGCGCGGAGCATGGGAACTTTCCACTCATCCGCCCGCTGCGACTCCTCCGCCAGCAGCAGCTCGACCCCGGTCCGGGCGACCAGCTCGCGGATCCGCTCCGGCGGGTGCTGCGGGTTGAGGGGAACCACCGTCGCACCGGCCCGCAGCACCGCCAGGTACCCGGCGTAGGCCAGCACCGAGCGGTTGGCCAGCAGACCGACCCGTCGCGGCGCGCCCGCCGCGTGCAGCCGCGCCGCCAGCCGCTCGACGAGCTCGCGCAGCTCCGCGTAGCTGAGCGCGACGCCCTCGACCTCCAGCGCGGGCCGGTCCGCGAACTGCCGCGCGGCCCGCTCGAACCAGGTGTGGACGTTCATCGGGACACCTCCGTCAGCTGCCTCGCCCAGCGGCACAGGTCGCGCACGGTGCGCAGCGCCGCCAGCTCCTCCGGGTCCACCTCGCGGCCGGTGCGCTGCTGCACCTCGACCATCAGCTGCAACTTCGCCAGCGAGTCGATGCCGATGTCGGCCAGCGTCGAGTCCTGGTCGAAGCCGGTGCGCGCGTGCTTGCCCAGCAACCACTCCGCCGGGTCGTCGCCCTCCGGTTCGTCGCCGGGCCAGTAGCGGCGCGTCTGCCACGGGTAGGTCGGCAGCGGCGCGTGCACCCCGGGCCCGAACAGCCCCTCGCGATCCACCGACTCGGCGCCCAGGAACCGGTCCAGCTCGGAGGTGCTGCCGGTGCGCAGCGCCTCGATCAGCTCCTGGTGCGTCGCGCCGATGACCACGGTGCGGTGCTCGAAGCGGGTGCGGCGCAGCGCGGCGCTGCGGCACAGGTCCCGCACCGGGAACGCCGCGCCCGGCCCGGCCAGGTGCTCCGCGCACGCGCGGGTCAACTCCGCCAGGGCCTCCGGCGTGCGGGCCGAGAGCACCAGCGGCCAGCGCGTCCCGTCGTCACCCTCGCGCCGCGCGGGCTCGGCGCTGCGCAGCACCACGTGCGCGTTCAGCGACGACGACCCCTGCGCCGAGACGCCCGCCACCGCCCGCTGCGGGATGTCGGTGATCTCCTGCGGGATCGACAACCCCGACCAGTCCACGTCGGAACGCGGCAGCTCGGCGTGCAGGCTCGGCGGGACCTGCCGGTGCTCCAAGCACAACGCGGCCTTGATCAACCCGACCAGTCCGCCCGCTGCCTCGGCGTGACCGAGGTTGGACTTCACCGACCCGACCAGCAGCGGCCGTCGCGATGAGCGGAAAGTTCCCATGCACCGGCCCAGCGCCGTGAGCTCCAGCGGATCCAGCAGCGGCGAACCCGCCCCGTGCGCCTCCACGAAGTCCACCTCGGACGGTGCGATCCGCGCGTCCTCGTGCGCCCACCGCAGCACGTCCAGCTGGCCCTCCAGCGATGGGTTGAGCACCGAGGAGCTGCTGGCGCCGTCGTTGCCGACCGCGCTGCCCGCGATCACCGCCCGCACCCGGTCGCCGTCGGCCAGCGCGGCCTCCAGGGGTTTGAGGACGACCACGGCCACCGCGTCGGCCGGAGCGTGACCGTCGGCGTCGGCGCTGCCGAAACGACTGCGACCGTCCGGAGACAGGGCGCCCGCGTGCGACATCATCACGCCCTCGTCGGGCCGCAGCGGCAGGTTCACCCCCGCCACCAGCGCGACCGGCACCTCACCGGACCGGATGCTCCCCACCGCCTGGTGCACCGCGGTCAGCGCCGACGAGCACGCGGTGTCGATCACCGCGCTCGGCCCCCGCAGGTCCAGCACGTGCGACAGCCGCGCGGCCAGCAGCGAGCGAACATTTCCCAGCTGCGTCGCCGTCGCCGAGGAAAGCCCCTGTTGAAGTGCGGTTTCGAGGAAGTCCGCGCGAGAGTTGCCCACGAACACGCCGGTTCGGGTGCCGCGCAGCGCCTCCGGGACGATGCCGGCGTCCTCGAGGGACTCCCACGCGCACATCAGCAGCAGCCGCTGCTGCGGGTCGAGCGCGGTCGCCTCGGCCGCGGACATGCCGAAGAACTCGGCGTCGAAATCGGCGACGCCCTCCACGAATCCGCCCCGCGAGGCGGGCCCACCGGTCCCGGTGGACAGCGACGCCGCCGAGTCGTCGCGCTCCGCGGGGGTTTCGGAGGTCGCGTCGACACCGGCGCGCAACAGCTCCCACAAGTGGTCGGGACTGGCCGCACCGGGGAGCCGGCAGGACATCCCCACGATCGCGACCGAACGCTGATGATCTCCACTCGTAGTCATGCCCACGAAGTGTGTGCAGGTCGCTTACAACCCCCTTGCACCGCGCTGAACCCGGCGTCAGCGCCCCGCCCAGGTTGCCCACACCGCGCGGCGGGAAACCCTCGCCGACCTCCCGATCCGCCACCGCGCCCGCAACGCCGAAGGCAGCAGGAAGGCGACCTTCATCAGCACCCGCACCCGCACCCCGGCCCGCAGGTTCGGCGGCGGATCGGGCAGGCGCCGCCACGGCAGCAGCACCGTGATGGCCGCGAACCGCGCGAGCTCCCGCAGCGCCACCCCGGCCGGCGCGCAGCGCAGCAGGGTGAGCAGACGGTTCCCCTCGTTCCAGCGGTGGAACAGCACCGAACCGGGCCGGGTGCTGGCCCCGTGCAGGTGCGCGGCCGTCGCCTCGGTGCGCACCACGTCGAACCCGGCCAGCCGCAGCCGCCACGCGGTGTCGGTGTCCTCGTAGTAGCAGAAGAACTCGGCCGGAACACCGCCCGCGTCGCGCAGCACGTCGGTGCGCAGCAGCGCGGCACCACCGCAGAACCCGAACACCTCGCCGCGACCGGTGGAGTCAGCCCCGTGCCCGTCGGCGGTCAACCGCACTCCCGTCGACTGCACCCGGCCGTCCGGGGTCAGCAGCACGGAGGAGGCCGCCGCAGCGCGGGTCGTGGCAGAAAGGTTCCCTTCCACCACCTCCAGCCAGTCCGGCGCTGGGGCGGCGTCGTCGTTGAGCCACGCGGTGAAGGTCGTGTCCACCCGGGGCAGCGCGGCGGCCAGGCCGCCCGCGTAGCCGAGGTTGCGGGGGAGGCGCAGCACCTCGATGCCGTCGCGGGCGGCGAGCAGGCCGGCGGTGCCGTCGTCGGAGGCGTTGTCCACCACCAGCGTCCGATGTGGACGGGTCTGCGCGGCCAGCGCGTCCAGGCAGGCGTCGATGTGGTCTCGCCCGCGCCACGTGATCACGATGACCGTGGTGCGGACTCCGTCGGATGTCACCGGGGAAACTTAGCGTCACGCGCCCGCGATGTCCGGTCGCGTGCGAAGCTGAGGCCGTGCCCGAGCTGGTTGCCCTCGCCGAACAGCTGCTGGCCCCGGTTCCCGGCGGCACCGGCCGCTACACCCGGGAACTGCTGCGCGCCCTCGCCGCCACCACCCCCGAAGGCTGGACGCTGACCAGCGCGATCAGCCGCAGCGGCGATCCGGAGCAGGCCAGGGTTGCGGGAGTGGCGGGACCGCGCGTGCTGCCGCTGCCGCGCCGGGCGCTGATCGCGGCGTGGGAACGGGGCGTCCCGCTGTGGCCGGGCGGCGACAGCGTGCACGCGATGACCCCGCTGGCCCCACCCCGCAAGCGCGGGCGCGGCCTGGTCGTCACGGTGCACGACACCGTCCCCTGGACCCACCCCGACACCCTCACTCCGCGCGGAGTCGCCTGGCACCGGCGCATGATCACCCGCGCGGCCCGGCAGGCCGACGCCCTGGTCGTGCCCACCCGCGCCGTCGCCGACGACCTGGCAGGTCGAGTTCCGCTCACCAACCCGCCCCACGTGCTGGCGGAGGGCGTGAGCCCGGGCCTGCTCGCCGAACCCGCACCGGTGACGCGCCTCGACCTGCCGGAGCGGTACCTGCTGGCCGTCGGCACCGTCGAACCCCGCAAGGGCTACCAGCACCTCGTCCGCGCCCTCGCCGAACCGAACGCCCCCGACCTCCCGCTGCTCATCGTCGGCCGCCCCGGGTGGGGCGACCTCGACCTGCCGGCTCTCGCCGACCGGCACGGCTACCGCGGGCTCCGGATCCTCCACGACGTCAGCGACGCCGAACTCGCCACCGTCCTGCGCGGCGCGACGGCCCTGATCGTCCCGAGCCTCGCGGAAGGCTTCGGCCTCCCGCTCCTGGAGGGGATGGCCCTCGGAGTCCCGGTCGTCCACACCGACGCCCCCGCCCTGTCGGAGGTCGCGGGCGGCGCGGGCGTCGAAGTCCCCCGAGCCGACCCACCGGCCCTGGCCACCGCGCTCCGCCGCCTCGCCGACGACCCCGACCACCGCTCCCACCTCGCCGAAGCCGGCCGCCGCAGAGCCGCGACCTTCACCTGGGAAGAAACCGCCCACCGGATCTGGAACCTCCACCAAAACCTCACCGGCTGACAGGAAGGTTCCCTTGCACACGTCAGAGAGCGACGGGCACGTGACTGAGATCGACAAGCGCCGGCGTGAGTTCGGCGACCGTTTGCGTCTCCTGCGGGAGCGCGCCGAACTCACCGGTCACGAGCTCGCAGAACGTGCCGGGTGGAAGCAGCCGAAGATCTCGAAGCTGGAGACCGGCAAGCAGACGCCGACGGACTCGGATGTGCTCGCCTGGTGCGAAGCGACAGGTGCGACCGAGTCGGCGACCGAGCAGTTGCGAGACGATCTGCGCGAGTTGAAGGTCACCTACGACTCGTGGCGCCGCACGCAGCACGAAGGCTCCCGCGCCCGGCAGCAGGAGAGCGTCGGCCTGTCCAGCTCGGCTGCGGTGATCAGAGCGGTGGAGGTCGGTGTGGTCCCGGGCCTGGTGCAGGTCCCCGACTACGCCCGCGAGGTGTTTCGGCTCTACTCCGCGCTCAACGGGACCAAGGCCGATGTCGAGGAATCGGTTGCCGCGCGGATGCAGCGGCAGTCCGTTCTCTACGACACGAGCAAGCGGATCGAGATCCTCGTCGCCGAAGCGGCCCTCCGCTACCCGATCTGCCCGCCCGAGATCATGGCGGCGCAGCTCGATCGGCTCGGGGCGCTGGTCGGCATGGCCACGGTCCGGTTCGGTGTTCTCCCGCTGGATCGGCGGGTGCCCTACATGCCGCTGCACGGGTACACGCTGTTCGACGGTCTCGCGCTGGTCGAGAACGTCACCGGCGAGATGCGCATCCGAGACGAGGACGAAGTCGCCACCTACCACGCGCTGACCGATCAGCTGTGGAACGCAGCAGCAGAGGGCGAGGAAGCTCGCAGCGTCCTGGCCGCGCTGCGCTCAGAGCTCTGACGTGACCGGGAAACGGTGATGAGCGGCGAGGTGTCGATGGAAGAGCGCCGGTGGAAGCGGCAGTTGCGGTCGGGGCACGCTCCGCGGCAGGAGCAGAGCCGGCAGGCCGAACGGGACGCATCGGTGATCCGCGTCTTCGAATTGGTCGTCGTTCCGGGAATCGTGCAGACGGCCGAGTACGCCCGGTACGTGTTCACGGCCAGTTCCGAGCTGCACCGGAGTCCGCGCGACACCAGCGCCGCCGTGCAGGCGCGGATGCAGCGGCAGGAAGTCCTCTACGACGAGGGCAAGACGATCGAGCTGCTCATCGCCGAATCCGCTCTGCGCTACCCCGTGTGCCCGGCGCCGGTGATGGCCGCGCAGGTCGACCGGATCATGGCGCTCGCGGGGCTTCCCTCGCTCCGCCTGGGAATCGTCCCGCTCGGTGCCGTCCTCCCCGCGATCCCGATGCACGGGTTCTGGCTCGTCGACGATCAGGTCCGGGTCGAGACCGTCGACAGCGAAATGCACAGCCGCGATCCCGACAAGCACGCCCTCTACACCCGTCTGCTCGACGCGCTGTGGGATTCGGCCGTCGAAGGGGAAGCGGCTCGCGCCGTCCTGGCGGAGGTCGCCCGGGACTGGGCTTCCTCGGGGTGTTCGGGTTGACAGGAAGGTTCCCTTGCTCGCGTCGGGGGGACGAAAGCGGCGTCGGGGACGAAAGTACCCGAACGTTTTTCCCGTACTGGTCACGAGCGCGGGTGGCTTCGCCGTACTCTCTTCTGGTGCGCAGAGGCGAACCGGCTGTTCTGATCGACGCGACCGCGGTGCCCGCGGACCGCGGCGGCGTCGGACGGTACGTCGATTCCCTGCTCGCCGCCCTCGATTCCGACGGGGCCCGGGTCAGCGTCGCGTGCCAGCCGCGTGACGCCGCGCTGTACGCGACCCTCGCGCCCGGGGCGCGGATCGTTCCCGCCGCCGAAGCCGTGGCGACCCGGACCGCGCGGCTGACGTGGGAGCAGACGACGCTGCCGCTGCTGGTCAAGCGGCTCGGCGTGAACGTGCTGCACTCGCCGCACTACACGACACCGCTGGCCAACCCGGCCGCGTCCGTGGTCACCCTGCACGACGCCACGTTCTTCACCAACCGGCGCGTGCACTCGCCGGTCAAGGCCCGCTTCTTCCGGGCCTGGACGCGGGCAGCGCTGCGCCGGGCCGAGATCTGCCTGGTGCCCAGCCAGGCCACCGCCGCCGAGCTCGCCCGCACCGTCGGAGCCGACCGCAACCGGATGGCCGTCAGCTACCACGGCGTCGACCCCGACCGCTTCCACCCGCCGACCCCGGAGGAGATCCGGGTCGTCCGCGACCGGCTCGGCCTCTTCGACCAGCCCTACGTCGCGTTCCTCGGGGCGCTGGAACCGCGCAAGAACGTGCCCGCGCTCATCCGCGGCTTCACCCAGGCCTGCCAGGAACGCGGCGCGGACGCGCCCGCGCTGGTCCTGGCCGGTCAGCCCGGCTGGGACACGCGGGTCGAGCGGGCGCTGGAGTCGGTGCCGCACCGGATCCGGGTGATCCGGGCCGGATACCTGCCGTTCGACCAGCTCGCCGGATTCCTCGGCGGGGCGCGGCTGGTCGCCTACCCCAGCCTCGGCGAGGGGTTCGGACTGCCCGTGCTGGAGGCGATGGCCTGCGGCGCGCCGGTGCTGACCACCCGCCGGTTGAGCCTGCCCGAGGTCGGCGGCGACGCCGTCGCCTACTGCGGCGTGCGGCCCACCGACATCGCCGCCGGGCTGCGGGACCTCCTCGACGACCCGGCTCGCCGGGCCGCGCTGGCCAACGCCGCCCAACTGCGGGCCAAGGAGTTCACCTGGGAAGCCTGCGCGACCCAGCACCGCGAGGCCTACGCGCGCGCCCACCACGCCCGCACCCGCTGACCCCACCGCGACCGCGTTGCAGCAGAATGTGACGGCGTGACCAACCCGCGCACCTACGGCGATCAGCTCGCCGTCGTCACCGTGACCTACTCGCCCGGCGAGACGCTGGAGCGCTTCATCGACACCCTCGACAAGGCCACGCAGCGCCCGGTCCGGGTGGTCCTCGCCGACAACGGTTCGCAGGACGGTGCGCCGCAGCGGGCGGCCGAGCAGCACGAGCACGTCGACTTCGTGCCCACCGGCGGCAACCTCGGCTACGGCGGCGGCGCCAACCGCGGCGTCGCCTCCCTCGGGTCCGAGTACGGGTGGATCGTCATCGCCAACCCCGACCTGGAGTGGGGTTCGGGCAGCCTCGACGAGCTGATCGCGGCGGCCGGTCGCTGGCCGCGCGGCGGTGCGTTCGGCCCGCTGATCACCGAGCCGACCGGTGAGGTCTACCCGTCCGCGCGGCTGCTGCCGTCGATCGGACGCGGTGTGGGGCACGCCCTGTTCGTCAAGATCTGGCCCGGTAATCCCTGGTCGCGAGCCTACCGGCAGTCCGAGTCGGGCCGCAGCGAGCGCACCGCCGGATGGCTGTCGGGATCCTGCCTGCTGATGCGCCGCGAGGCCTTCGACTCCGTCGACGGCTTCGACCCGCGCTACTTCATGTACTTCGAGGACGTCGACCTCGGCGACCGGCTGGGCCGCGCCGGCTGGCTCAACGTCTACGTGCCCAGCGCCGAGATCATGCACATCGGCGGCGCCTCCACCTCGAAGGTCTCCAAGCGGATGCTCACCGAGCACCACCGCTCCGCCTACCGCTACCTCGCCGACCGCTACCAGGGCCTGAAGTGGGCGCCGCTGCGCCTCGCCCTCAAGCTCGGCCTCACCGCGCGCGCCAAGATCCAGGCGCGCTGAGACGGGCGGACCCGGCTGCCGGGTTCCGCCACCGCTGAGCGGGGTGAACGGGAAATTCCCGGTCAGTACTGCTGCGGGTACTGCTGCATGGGCTGCGAGCCGAGCGGCCCGAACTCGTTCGGGTTCCGCTGCGCCTGGTACGGGTTCGGCGGCAGCGGGTGCTGCCCGTAGTCCTCGGTCGGCCACCCGGTGTGCGGGTCGCTGGTGGGGAACTGCGGCTGCTGGTTCGGGGGAGGCATCGGCTGCCCCGCCGTCGGCAGCATGTTGGTGTCCGTGTCGCTGTCGACCGCGCTGTTGACGATGTCGCGCGGGATGCGCACGGTGTTCGCCGCGTCCATCGGCGACGTGGCGTTGTCCGGTGTGACGACGAACGCGCCGCGTGCCCGCGCGCGAGCAAGTGCTTCGTCGGCTCGGAGGCGCGGGTCCATGTGGATGCCCTCTCAGTCGTTCGCAGTCGGTGGTGCCGTACCCGGGAAAAATCCGGGTGTGGTGTTGAACCGGGCACGGCCATCGGGCACGGGCCCAGTGTCATTATGCCGGTGCCACTGCCAGAGTATTCCCCCCAATGGGTTTTCGTCATCGATCTAGGTCAGGTAGAGGAGGACGACGCCGATGTCCGCGGATGCGCAGACCCCGGCCGAGCCGCGCCCGAAGGCGGAAGCGGTCGTGCTGGTGGGCGGGCGAGGGGTCCGGCTCCGGCCTCTGACCCTGTCCGCACCGAAGCCGATGTTGCCGACCGCCGGAGTCCCGTTCCTGGCGCACCTGCTCTCGCGCATCCGCGCCCTCGGCGTCGAGCACGTGGTGCTCGGCACCTCCTACAAGGCGGAGGTCTTCGAGGAGCACTTCGGTGACGGCGCCGACCTCGGCCTGCACATCGAGTACGTGGTGGAATCCGAGCCGCTGGACACCGCGGGCGCCATCCGCAACGTCGCCGACCGGCTCAGCGCCGACGACGTGCTGGTGTTCAACGGCGACATCCTCTCCGGCGTCGACCTCGGCGAACTCCTCGACACCCACCGCGAGACCTCGGCCGACGTCACCCTGCACCTGGTGAAGGTCGACGATCCGCGCCGCTTCGGCTGCGTGCCCACCGACGGCGACGGGCGGGTCACCGACTTCCTGGAGAAGACCGACGATCCGCCGGTCGACCAGATCAACGCGGGCTGCTACGTGTTCCGAAGAGAGGTGATCGAGAGGATCCCCTCCGGTCGTCCCGTCTCGGTCGAGCGCGAAACGTTCCCCGGACTGCTCGCCGAGGGCGCCCGCGTGCAGGGCTACATCGACGCCTCGTACTGGCTGGACATGGGAACCCCCGCCGCGTTCGTGCGCGGCAGCGCGGACCTCGTCCAGGGCCACGCCCCGTCCGCCGCGCTGCCCGGCCCGACCGGGAAGGCGCTGGTCCTGCCCGGCGCGATCGTCGCCGAGGACGCGGTGATCGACGGCGGCAGCACGGTGGGCGCGCGGTGCGAGATCGGTTCCCGCGCTCAGGTCAGCGGCTCGGTGCTCTTCGAGGACGTGACCGTCGAGCCCGGCGCGATCGTCGAGCGCTGCGTGGTCGGCACCGGCGCCCGGATCGGGTCCGGGGCGGTGCTGCGGGACGCCGTCATCGGCGACGGCGCGGTCATCGGGACCGGGTGCGAGCTGGTGGAGGGCATCCGGATCTGGCCGGGCGTCGAGCTCCCGCCGAACGGAGTACGGTTCTCGGCGGATTGAGCAGCATGAACGAACCCCTCACCCGTGACTGGCACCACGACTACCCGCTCGACCTGGTGCGGGTCCTGTCGCCGCTGCGACGCGGCAACGGCGACCCGACGACCCGCGTCGAGCCGGACGCGCTGTGGTGGGCCAGCACCACCTCCGCCGGCCCGGCGACGCTGCGGCTGCGGCGGGCGAGCAGGGGAACCGTTCGCGCATCCGCCTGGGGCCCGGGGGCCGAAGCCGTGCTGGCGGGCGTGCCCGACCTGCTCGGCGCCTCCGACGACGCCAGCGGCTTCGCACCCGCCCACGACGTCGTGACGCGCGGGGTGAAGGCCGCCAACGGCCTGCGGCTGTGCGCCTCGGGCCGGGTGTGGGACGTGCTCGTCGCAGCGATCCTGGAGCAGAAGGTCACCAACCGGGAGGCCTGGCGTTCGTGGCGGGAGCTGTGCCGCCGCTTCGGACACCCCGCGCCGGGCCCGGTGGAGGAGCTGTGGACCGCGCCCGACCCGCGGCAGGTCCGGCAGATCCGTGACTGGGAGTGGCACCGCGCCGGCATCGATGGAGCCCGCCGCCGCACCCTGCTCGCCGCGGCCTCGTCGGCGTGCAGCCTGGAGAAGGCCGTCGCGCTCCGCGGCGCCGAAGGCCGCGCGTTCCTGCAGAAGATCCCCGGCATCGGCCCGTGGACGGCGGCCGAGGTCGCGCAGCGCGCCTGGGGCGACCCCGACGCGGTCAGCGTCGGCGACTTCCACCTGCCCACGATCGTCGGCACCGCCCTGGTCGGCCACCCCCTCGACGACGAGGGCATGCTCGAAGCCCTCAGCCCCTACGAGGGCCACCGCCACCGCGCCGTCCGCTACCTCGCCGCAGCAGGCGTCAACCGGCCTCGCTACGCCCCGCGCCTCCCGGTCCGCGACTACCGCGCGTTCTGATCACGCAAAGTGATCATGTCCGGTTCGGTCCCGCTTCGGTGGCGGTCCGGACCATCATGCCGAGCGAATCGAAGCCGGATTCACGTGGCGAGGCCATGCTTCGTGTTCTGCTCTGGTCGTGCGTGAGATTGGTTGGACCGAACGGTCCGAGGACCGCATCGCTCGGCATGGCGTCCACCCGAGCGAAGCCGAGGAAGTGATCGGCCGCAGGCCGCTGTGGGCGGCGCGCGGACCAGGCCACACGACCATGCTCTTCGGTCGCACCCGTTCCGGCAGGCACCTGCTGGTCGTGATGGCAGGGGGCGTGGACGGACCTCGGTACGTCGCGGCCGCGCGCGAGATGACGCTCAGAGAACGCCGAACCTTCCGGCGTGCGGGAAGGGACATCACATGACGAAGCTGGACAAGATCGCCGAGTACTACGACACCCACGACATGTCGGAGGTGATGGAGTCGGGCCACTGGGTGGAAGAGCCCCCGGAGCCCGACCCGGTGATCACCACGTCGTTGCGGCTGCCGAAATCGCTGCTCGATCGGGTCCGCGACCGGGCCGCGGCCGACGACGTGACGACGACGGCCTGGATCAGGGGACTGATCGAGGCCGAGCTGGAGCGCACCGAGCCCCACGGCGTCGAAGCGCGGCTGCAGCGCCTCGAGGACGCTGTCTTCACCCGGTCAGCCTGACATCGCCGCGGTGAGCAGCGGTCCCAGATCCGTGTTCTCCGGCGGGGTCGTCAGCGGCCACCAGCGCAGGTCGAGGGACTCGTCGCTGCGGGTGGGCTCCGCACCGGCCGGGGCGCGGACGACGTAGCGGACGTCGAAGTGCCGCGTCGGCTTGCCCAGCGAGCAGGTGATCGGGTGCACGTCGAGGTGCACCGGCTCCGGATCCACCACCAGGCCCGTCATCCCGGACTCCTCGGTGGCCTCCCGCAGCGCCGCGCCCGCGAGGGTCTCGTCCTCGGGTTCGCAGTGCCCGCCCAGCTGCAGCCACCGGCCCACCCGCGGGTGCAGGGTGAGCAGCACGTTGTCGCCCGCCGAGTCCAGCAGCACCGCCGAGGCCGTGACGTGGCCGGGCTCGCAGGCGCGCAGGCACGCGTCCTCGCGGGCGTCGAGCAACGTCAGGAACGCCTGGCGCAACGCCTCCTGCTGCGGATCGGCCGGGCGCCAGTCACCCAGCACCCGGTTCGCGTCGGCGTGCGGTCCGCTCACAGCTCCACCAATCCGTCGTCGAGGTCGCGCGGGGGTCGCGGGCCCTCGACCGGGGTGGCCGGGTGGCCGACGGCGACCGCGCCGAGAGGTTCCCAGTTCACCGGCAGGTCCAGCGCCGATCGGACCACGTCCGGGCAGAACAGCGTCGAGGACACCCAGCACGAGCCGAGCTCCTCGGCCGCCAGCGACACCAACAGCCCCTGCACCGCGGCACCCCCGGCCACGGTGAACATCTGCCGCTCGGCGTCGGTGCGCGCCTCGTCCGGGTAGTCGTGGGCGCCGTCGCGCACCAGGAACGGCAGCACCACCTCCGGGGCGGCGTAGAGCAGGTTGCCGCGGGTCACGCGGCGCTGCGCGGCCTGCTCGGACAGGCCGTCGGCGCGCAGGTCCTCCAGCCACGCGGTGCGCATCGCGTCCAGCAGCTTGATCCGCAGCGCGCGGTCGCGCAGCCACACGAACCGCACCGGGCGCGTGTGGTGCGGGGCCGGTGCGGTCAGCGCCGCGCCGACCGCCCGCCGCACCGCGTCCTCGTCCACCGGGGTGTCGGCGAACTCGCGGATCGACCGGCGCACCAGCACCGCCTCGCGGCGGCCCTGCGCGATGGCCTCGGCCGTGCCCAGGTGGAACAGGTCCTCCTCGACCGGCCGGGCCAGGTCCCGCGCCGTCGACGAATCGTCCACAGTGGTCAGACCGCGCAGCACGGCGACCGGGACGCCGCCGAGCTTGCCCTTGACCAGGTCCGCGGCAGCGGCGATCTCGTCGGCGATCGCGACCTCGGTGACCGCGAGCTCGTTGCCCTGCGAATCCGTGCTGCCCGCGTAGCGGTGCAGCACCGCCAGCCCCGACGAGCCGATGGCCGCGTCGGTCTGCCCGACCCGCCACGCCCGGCCCATCGTGTCGGTCACCACGACCGCCACCCGCACGCCCAGCCGCTCGGCGATGCCGTCCCGCAGCCGCCGCGCGGACGCGTCCGGATCCTCCGGCAGCAGCGCGATCTGGTCCTGCGCGACGTTCGAGGCGTCCACCCCGGACGCCGCCTGCACGATGCCGAGCTTGTTCTGCGTGATCAGCGTCCGGCCCTTGCGGGCCAGCACCGCGGTCGCCTCCGACAGCACCAGCTCCCGGCGCAACGCGTCCCGCTCCTCCGGGTCCGCGGGCGCGGTGACCATCCGGCCTTCGGCCTTGGACACGATCTTGCTGGTCACCACCAGCACGTCACCGTCGCTCAACCACGGAGCGGCCGCCGCGATCGACGCCGCCAGATCGTCCCCCTCGACGAACTCCGGCAGCCCCGGCACCGCGAACAGCCGCAGACCCGCAACAGCGGCGTGATCCTGCATCACTTCTCCGAAGCCAGGTCGAACGCCGCCTGCGCCATCGCGGCCGTGGCGTCCACATCGGACATCAGCAGCGGCACCGAGCGCACCTTCACGCCGGGCACCTCGGCGGTGTCGGTGCTGTGCACCAGCCAGCCGTCCAGGATCCCCTCGGCGTCACCGCGCGCCCCGTAGTGCCTGCCGACCGCCTCCGCGGAGGTCTCCACGCCGATCGCGCTCAAGCACGCGTCGGCCATCCCGCGCAGCGGCTTGTCACCGATGATCGGCGACAAGCCGATCACCGGGGCCTTCGTCTCGCGCAGCGCCGAGCGGAAACCCGGCACCGCCAGCAGCGTCCCGATGCTCACCACCGGGTTCGACGGCGCCAGCAGCACCACGTCGGCCTGCGCGATCGCGTCCAGCACCTCGGCCGTCGGCTTCGCCTCGTCGGCGCCGACCGGCACGATCGCGCGCGCCTCCGGCTCCGCGCGGTAGCGCACCCACCACTCCTGGAAGTGCACCGCGCGGCTCTCACCGGAGTCCGGGTCGTCGATCGCCACGTGCGTCTCGACGCGGTCGTCGGTCACCGGCAGCAGCCGCACCCCCGGGCGCCAGCGGTCGCACAGCGCCTCGGTCACCGCCGACAGCGAGTAGCCGGCGCGCAGCATCCGGGACCGCACCAGGTGGGTGGCGATGTCGCGGTCGCCCAGGCCGAACCAGGTCGGCTCGGCGCCGTAGGCCGCGAGCTCCTCCTTGACCGACCAGGTCTCGTCGACCCGGCCCCAGCCCTTCTCGGTGTCGATCCCGTCGGCCAGCGTGTACATGCAGGTGTCGAGGTCGGGGCAGACGCGCAACCCGTGCATCCACACGTCGTCGCCCACGTTGACCACCGCGGTGACCTCGTGCTCGGAACTCCCCGCCTCGCCGATCGCGGGCAGCCCGAGCGCAGCCTTGACTCCGAGCAGGAAACGGGCGCCACCGACGCCGCCGACCAGAACTACGACCTTCACGCCACCGATCCTCGCACGCCCGCACGACGCGGAAGGTGTGAACCCGGACGCTCCCGCTCCGCGGACTCACAGACCGCCGAAGACGCTCCGGAACAGGCTCTGGCCGAGCGAGGTCATCGCCGCGTCGCCGCCGACCACGTCGAACACGAAGTAGGCGAGCTCGAAGAACCACCGGCCCACCATCGGCACCCCGATCAGCAGCAGGAACAGCACCAGCGGCGCCCACGGCCGGGCCTTCTCGCCGAACCGCCGCGCGGGTGCCGACAACCACGGCTCGATCGCGCCGTACCCGTCGAGGCCGGGCACCGGCAGGATGTTGAGCACGAACGCGATCACCTGCAGGAACGCCAGGTAGGACAGTCCCGCGTCCAGACCGAGCGGCATCGGCACCAGCGCCACGACCAGCGCCAGGATCAACCCCAGCACCAGGTTCGTCAGCGGTCCCGCCAGCGAGACCATCGACTCCACGCGACGTCCCCGCAGCGCCCCGTGGTTGATCCACACCGCGCCGCCGGGCAGCGGGATGCCGCCGATCGCCACGAAGATCAGCGGCAGGATGATGCTCAGCACTGGATCGGTGTAGCGGCGCGGGTCCAGCGTCAGGTAGCCCTTCGAGCGCACCGACCAGTCACCGCCCCGGTAGGCCGTCGCCGCGTGCCCGAACTCGTGCAGGCACAGCGACGCCGCCCAGCCGCCCAGGACCAGCAGGATGATCCCGCCGGTCAGGGCCGCGGTGTTGGTGAACGTCGTCAGCACGCCACCGACCGCGGTGACCGCGAGGATGCCGAGGAACAGCGGGCTGACCCGCACGGCGGAAGTAGTCACGACCCAAGTCTCCCCGACTCGCCGCTGGCGTGTTGATCGGATTCAGCGCGCGCTGATCGTCGACCGGTGATATTAATGATCTTGGCGCAGCGCGATGCGCCAGAAGGAGCACACGACCTGTGCTGAACGCGCTGGACGGATTGGCGCGGCCGGACCTGGGATTCCGAAGATCCGGATATCCCCCTACGGAAGGTCCCGGCTTGACCGCAAGGAGCTACACGGGTGTAATCACAGCAGTGTCATTCGCTGCTGAAACCGAACGCCTCGCTGCGGCAGGTGGTCGCGGCGGCGGTCGGCCGGGTGCGGGAGAACCCGGCCGGACACCAGGTCGATCGGCACTTCGTCGGCAGTGAGAGGGCGACGGGGTGAGCGATCGGCGACGGCACCGCCGTCGATGCCTCCGGTCCCGCCTGCGGGACCGGAAAACCTGCGAGCAGGAGTGCGTCCTGTTCCGGTCCTGGGGAGGACCGGTGGGATAACGGGGAGAAATCGGGGGAGTCATGTGGGAATCAGGAGATAGCCGTCTCGCGGAGCGCGGAGAGGCCACGGCCACCGCCACCGCCACGGTCGCGGAGTTCGACGCGCTCGCCGAACTCTTCGAGATGGAAGAAGAGCAGGAGTGGCAGGAGCGCGCGCTGTGCGCGCAAACCGATCCAGAAGCCTTCTTCCCGGAGAAGGGCGGATCCACGCGGGAGGCCAAGCGCATCTGCTCCGGGTGCGAAGTCCGTTCGGAATGCCTGGAATACGCGCTGCAGCACGACGAGCGCTTCGGCATCTGGGGCGGGCTCTCGGAACGCGAGCGCCGCAAGCTCAAGCGCCGCGCGGTCTGAGGCGCTCCGCGTCCTCGCCGCCGGGTGCTCCGCGTGCACTACCGTTCGGGCCGTAGTGGTTCGGACGAGCGGGAGGACCAGCGCGGGTGGACGAGCCGTCGAAGCCGCGGTTGCAGGGCTTGAAGTCGTTGCGCCGCCTCGCCTTTCAGCGAAGCGGGCCGACCGGACAGCCGACACCGGCACCACGTGAGGCCGAAGAGGAGCCACCGGCGCCGGAACCGGGCGAGACCTCGCCGGGTTCCCGGATCGTCGCCGCTCTGCGCTCACCGGGGACCGCGATGGTCGCCGTGCTGGCCGTTTTCGCACTCGTCACCGCGCTCGTCACCGGCCGCCTCGGCGGCGCGCTCGTCGGCGGACGGCTGCTGCCGACCGCGGACCTGGGCACCACCTGGGGCGACTACCTCGACGCCTGGCACGCCGTCGGCGGCGGAACCGGGGCGCCCGCCTCGCCTTCGCTGGCCGTGCTGGCGCTGCTCGGATCCGTCCTAGGTGGACCGTCGGTGGTGGTGTCGGCGCTGCTGCTGTTCGGCGTCCCACTCGCCGGGCTCAGCGCCTACCTCGCGACCCGGCGCCTGGCGACACCGCTGCGCCGCGCCCTGGTCTCGGGCGGCTACGCGCTGCTGCCGGCCGCCGCGATCTCGGCGGGTCAGGGACGTCTCGACGTCGTCGTCGCGCACGTGCTCGTGCCGCCGCTGCTGGCCGGGATCGCCGCGGTGATCCGCCGCTCCGACGGGCAGTGGCTCGGCACCGCCTGCCTCACCGCGCTCGGCCTCGCTGTCCTCGGCGCCTTCGCGCCGCTGGTGCACCTGTCGCTGATCGTGCTCGCGTTGCTCGCGCACGTCCTCGTCCCCGGCAACGGCCTGCGCGGGCGTCGCCGGGCGGCCGGGCTCGTCGCGCTCGTCCTGCTGTCGATCGCCTGCCTGCTGCCGTGGCCCGCGGTGCTGCTCGGGCACCCGGAGATCCTGCTGCACGGCCTCGGCGCGCGCGTCGTCGAGCAGCCCGCGTCGGTGCTGATGGCCGTGCTCAGCCCGGACGCCTCGTTCGCCGGGATCCTCGGCGCGCTGCTGGTGCTGGCCGCGATCCTGGCCCTGGCGGTCTGCTTCGAGGTCCGGATGCTCGCCGGTGTCGGCGTCGCGCTGCTCGGCTGGCTGGTGGCCGTGGTCGTCGGCACCGCGTCCGCCGAACCGCTCGTCGGCGGTGTCGCGAGTCCCGGCTGGACCGGAGGGCCGCTGGTGCTGGTCGCCGCGGGCTGCGCCTGGATCGTGCTGGTCGCCAGGGTTCCGGCGCTGAGCTGGAAGGTCACCGCCCCGGTGCTGGCCGCCGGACTGCTGGTGCTGGGCGCGGGTTCGGCGATCGGCACGGCGTCCGGCCCGCTGCGGATTTACCAGGCCGCGTCCGAGACCGGGACCCGGCTGGTGCTGGACCCCGGGCCGCAGCCCGCCCGACTGGTCACCGGGGCAGGACCGGGCTTCGGCGACGACGACCTTGCTCCGGCGGGCGCCGCCGCCGACTGGCTGCGCCAGGTCGAGCAGGACCTGCTCAGCGACGACAGCGCGCGGGTGCGCGGGGCGCTGGCGGAGGTCGCGGCCAGGGGAGCCGACCACGTGGTCGTCCCGGCCGGTTCGCGGCTGCCGGAGCTCGCCTACGACATGGTCGTCGACGACGGCCGGGTCACCGGGACGAACCGCGAGCTGCGGCTGCTGGTCCCGGCGACCCCGGTCAAGCTCGTCGGCCCGGACCTCGCCCGCCGGGCCCAGACCGAGCCCGGCCCGGCGCCGGAAGCCCGGCCGCTGCCGGTCGACGCCCGGCTTCCCTCGTTCACCGTGCGGATCTCCGAGGGCGGCCACGGGCGCGCCCTGGTGCTCGCCGCGGAGAACGAGCCGGGCTGGTACGCCACGGTCGACGGGAAGCGGCTGCCGCTGGCCACGGCGTGGGGCCACCAGGTCGCGGTACCGCTGCCCGAGCAGGCCGCCGAGGTCCAGGTCGGCTACACCGAACTCCCCCGCACCACCCTCCTGGTGGTGCAGGCCGCGGTGGTCCTGTTCACGATCATCGCCGCAATCCCAGGCCGCCGACGCAAGACCAAGACAGCAACCAACCGATAAGCAAAAACACCACCGTCAGGCAAGCGACGCAGTCGCTTTCTCAGTACCCCAAGCAAGCAACTGGCACCGCCGCGGGTTCTGAGCGCCTTCGTGGCGAGTACGCCGTGACGCCGCGTATTGGCATACATAAGGAGCGGCGCACGGAGACCACGAAGGCGCTCAGGTTCCGCTACTGGCACCGCCCAGCAAAAAGACCACGGAACAGAGCTATTGCCCCTCGATGACGTCCGGGTCTAGGCCTAGGTAGGTGGCCACCTGCTCGACCAGCACGTCGTGCAGCAGGTCGGCCATGTCCGTGCCGTCGCGGGCGCGGGCCTCGAGGGGCCTGCGGTAGAGCACGATGCGCGCGCGGGTGGGCAGGCCGCGCCGGTCCACGCCGGCCGGGACGAGCCGGGCCAGCGGGACGTTGGCGTCGACCACGACGTCGTCGTCCCAGGCCACCTTCTCCGGAGCGGTGTCGTTGATCTCCGGGACCTCGTCGACGGCGACGTCGAGCTGGGTCAGTTCGGCGTGCCAGCGCTGCTCGATCGGTTCCAGCGCCTCCAGCACCAGCGCGTCGAAGCGTTGCGAACGGCTGCGCGAGACCGGGACCGACGACGGGTACAGCGGTCCGCGCAGGCCACGACCGCGCCGATCCCGCCGGTAGCGGGTTCGACGCCGAGATCCACGTGCGGTCACCACGCGCTGAGGGTACGCCCTCGGCGGGCCCGGCCGGGACAGCCGCCACGGGGATTTCAGGTGGTGATCGAGTGCACCTGTTCGCCGGAAGCGGACACCCGATCGAGTCGGCGGGAGGCAGGGTGGAAACTGGTGTTCGGCGTGGCTCGTGAAAGAGATTCCGCGTGCCTGCGCCGCGAGGTGGACAGGAGGCGCTATCGTGCGTGTCGTGCGGAGCGTGAGGCGGTGCTCGCGGACCGGGTGTGTCAACCCGGCCGTCGCCACGCTCACTTATGCCTATGCGGACTCGACCGCGGTCGTGGGCCCGCTCGCCACCTATGCCGAACCGCACAGCTACGACCTGTGCGAGGCGCACGCGCTGCGGCTGACCGTCCCCAACGGCTGGGAGGTCGTCCGGCACGAGGGCGAGTTCGCGCCGCCGACCCCGTCGGACGACGACCTGACCGCGCTCGCCGAGGCGGTGCGCGAAGCGGGCAGACCGGACCGGCCGGTGGAGCCGCAGGTCAGCGCCCCGGGACCGGGGCGTCGCGGGCATCTGCGGGCCTTGCCCGATCCGGTGGACGAGTGAACAGATCGTGACGAACAGCTCTGGTCAAACCGGATGCTGCCACCGACCCGCCGATCGCCGGTAGGCTGCCAACCACGTTGGTCGGGAACGGGGAGGATGCAGCGTGCGGGACCTGTCGGGGATCGTCAAGGCTTACGACATCCGCGGAGTGGTCGGCGACGGCTTGGACGCCGACGTGGTGCGGGAGATCGGAGCGGCGTTCACCAGACTGGTCGGTGGACCGGCCGTGGTGATCGGTCACGACATGCGCGACTCCTCGCCGGGGCTGGCGCAGGCGTTCGCCGACGGTGTCACCGGGCAGGGCGTCGACGTGATCAACATCGGGCTGGCCAGCACCGACATGCTCTACTTCGCCTCCGGCAAGCTGGAACTGCCGGGTGCGATGTTCACCGCCAGCCACAACCCCGCGAAGTACAACGGCATCAAGCTCTGCCGCGCGGGCGCCGCCCCGGTCGGCCAGGACAGCGGCCTGTCGGAGATCCAGGAGCTGGTGGCCCACGGCGTGCCGGAGTTCCTGGGAGCCAAGGGCGCGACCAGCGAGCGCGACATGGTCGCCGAGTACTCGGCCTACCTGCTCGACCTGGTGCGGCTGCGCGACATCCGCCCGCTGAAGATCGTCGTCGACGCGGGCAACGGCATGGGCGGGCACACCGTGCCCACCGTGTTCGCCGACCTGCCGGTCGAACTCGTGCCGATGTACTTCGAGCTGGACGGTTCGTTCCCGAACCACGAGGCCAACCCGCTGGACCCGGCCAACATCGTCGACCTGCAGGCCAAGGTCCGCGAGGTCGGCGCCGACGCGGGCCTGGCCTTCGACGGTGACGCCGACCGCTGCTTCGTCGTCGACGAGCGCGCCGAACCGGTCACCCCGAGCGCCATCACCGCGCTGGTCGCCTCCCGCGAGCTGGCCAAGGAGCCCGGCGGCACGATCATCCACAACCTGATCACCTCCAAGGCCGTGCCCGAGATCGTCACCGAGCTCGGCGGCAAGCCCGTGCGCACCCGCGTCGGCCACTCCTTCATCAAGCAGACGATGGCCGAGACCGGCGCGATCTTCGGCGGCGAGCACTCCGCGCACTACTACTTCCGCGACTTCTGGCGCGCCGACTCCGGGATGCTGGCCGCGCTGCACGTGCTGGCCGCCCTCGGCGAGCAGGACAAGCCGCTGTCGGAGCTCATGGCCGACTACTCCCGCTACGCCGCCAGCGGCGAGATCAACTCCACCGTCGACGACCAGCAGGGCCGGATGCGGGCCGTCGCCGACGCCTTCGGTGACCGGAACGGTGCTTCTGTCGACGAGCTCGACGGGCTTACCGTGGAGCTGTCGGACGGATCGTGGTTCAACCTGCGCCCGTCCAACACCGAACCGCTGCTCCGGCTCAACGTCGAGGCGAGGGACACTGAGGCCGTGACCGCGCTGCGCGACGAGGTGCTCGCGGTCATCCGCGGATGAACCGCCTGACCGAGACGAGGGACACTCGCCGAGCGCGCGAGTTGGGGAGGAAGACGTGGCCGTTGACCTGGAAGCGCAGTTGCTGGAAATCCTGGCATGCCCGTGCGAGCAGCACGGGTCGCTGCGGCCCGGCCTCGCCGACGACGCGCAGGCCGACTACCTGACCTGCACCTCCTGCGGCCGCGGGTACCCGGTGCGCGACGGCATCCCCGTGCTGCTGCTGGACGAGGCCGTCGGGGGATCTCCCGGCGGCGTCGAGGAGGGGTGAGGCGCCGGTGCTGGACGACACCCTCCTCGACGACCCGGCCAGGCTGGCCGACGTCGACTCCGGCGGCCTGCTGAGGCTGGCCGCGCTCTTCGGCGCGCAGGTGCGCGCCACCGCCGAGACCGCGGCCGAGGTCGGCCTCGACGACCTGGCCGACGACCGCCCCCGCGCGGTCGTGCTGCTGACCAGGCCGGGCGTCTCGGCGAACGTGGCGCGGCTGCTCCTCGCCCTGACCGGGGCTCGCTGCCCGGTCCCGGTCGTGGCCGCCGACGAGCTGCCGTCCTGGGTCGGTGCGCTCGACGTCGTGTTCGCCCACACCGACGACGTCGGTGACGTCACCCTCGCCGAATCCGTGGCCACCGCCTGCCGCCGGGGCGCGAGCGTCGTGCTCGCCGCTCCCTCCGACGGGCCCGTGGCCGCCGCCGGAGCCGGGCGGGCGAAACTGCTGGTCCCGAGGGTTCCGGTGCCGCCCGCGCTGGCGTTCGCCTACGTCTTCGCCGCCGGCATCAGCACCTTCCGGGCCCTGGGACTGCTGGACTTCGACGTCGAGGAACTCGCCGAGGAGCTCGACAAGGAAGCCGAACGCGCCCACCCGGGGCACGAGTCGCTGAGCAACCCCGCCAAGTCGCTGGCGCTGCGGATGGCCGAGCGCACCCCGCTGCTGTGGGGCCTGGGCCCGGTCACCACCGCCGTCGCCGCGCACGCCTCGTTCGCGCTCGGCGCGCACGCCGGCGTCCCGGCGCACGTCACCGACTACCCGCAGGCCGTCGCGCAGCGCGGGCTGCACCGCGCCGCCGCCGCCGTCGGGTCCGAGGCCGACATCTTCGCCGACCCCGACGACGAACCCGGGGTGGCGCTGCGGGTGTTCCTGATCAGCACCCGGCACGACGAGCGGGTGGAGGTGGGGGAGCGGTCCGCCCTGCGGGACCTGCCCGGTGCCGACGTGGTCGCCCCGGGCGACACGGTGCGCGCCGACCCGCTGCTGCGCGCCGCGGTCCTGGCCGCCCGCTTCGACCTGGCCGCCGTCTACTTGGGCCTGGCCGCGGGCACGCTCAACGGCCCGGGCTGGCCCGCACTGGCCATGAGCTGAGGCCGAGGGGCCCGCACCGAAAATCCGGGAGGCCCCCGATGCCCCGCGCTGCGCGGACGGGGTGTGCTGGCCGGACGAGCAAGCGCGAGAACGAGGAAGCGAGAACGACTGTGGAGCTACTGCGCAACGCGGTGCGCCCCTACGCGTGGGGTTCGCGCACCGCAATCGCGGATCTGCTCGGTCGGCCCGTCCCCACACCGCACCCGGAGGCTGAGCTGTGGATGGGCGCCCACCCCGGTGACCCGTCCCGGGTGCTGCGCCCCGGCGGGGACGAGGTGTCGCTGCTGTCGCTGCTGGACTCCGCACCGGCCCACCACCTCGGCGACGAGTGCGTGCGCCGCTGGGGCGGCAGGCTGCCGTTCCTGATGAAGGTCCTCGCCGCCGACGAGCCGCTGAGCCTGCAGGCCCATCCCTCCGCCGAGCAGGCCGCCGAGGGCTTCGCCCGTGAGGAGAGCTCGGGCATCGCCCGCAACGCGCCGCACCGCAACTACCCGGACCCCACGGCCAAGCCCGAGCTGATCTGCGCGCTCACCGAGTTCCACGCGCTGGCCGGGTTCCGCGAGGCGCAGCGCACGGTGCGGCTGCTCGACGCGCTGGACGTGCCGAGCCTGCGCGCCCACCGCGAGCTGCTGGCCGCCCAGCCGGACGCCGACGGGCTGCGAGCGCTGTTCACGACCTGGATCACGCTTCCCGAGCACTACCTGCGGGACGTGCTGCCGGAGCTGCTGGACGCCTGCGTCGCGCACGTCAAGGAGCGCGGCGAGTTCGCCCTGGAGTGCCGCACGGTCCTGGAGCTCGGCGAGGCCTACCCGCACGACGCGGGCGTGCTGGCGAGCCTGCTGCTCAACCGGCTGGTGCTGCAGCCCGGCGAGGCGATCTTCCTGCCCGCCGGGAACCTGCACGCCTACCTGCACGGCACCGGCATCGAGATCCTCGCCAACTCCGACAACATCCTGCGCTGCGGGCTGACGCCGAAGCACGTGGACGTGCCGGAGCTGCTGAAGGTGCTGGACTTCGCCTGCGGCGACATGCGGGTCCTCAAGGGCGAGTCGCTGGACGCCAACCTCACCGCCTACCGCACGCCCGCCGACGAGTTCGAGCTGTCCAGGCTGGACTGGACGCCCGCCGAATCCGGGACCGTCCACCTCGATTCGCCGGGACCGCAGATCCTGCTGTGCACCAAGGGCAGCGTCCGGTTGACCAGCGGCCACCGCGAGAACGGGTCGCTGCCGCGGGAACTGGTGCTGCAGCGCGGGCACTCGGTGTGGCTGGCCGCCAGCGACCCGGCCGTGGAGGTCCGGCCCGCCGAGCTGGACCCCGACGGGCAGGCGCAGGTGTTCCGGGCGGCCGCCGGCTCGTTCTGAGAGCGATCTCAAGTCGCCGATCTCCCCGGTTGTCCCTTTTCTCCGCTGAGCACCCGGTAGATTCCTCCCGTCGTCGCAGCCGGAAGGTCTGGAGGAGATCGTGTCAGCAGGGGGCGGGACCAAGGCCATCTTGGCCGCGTTGGGAGCGAACGCGGGGATCGCGGTCGCCAAGTTCGGCGGATTCCTGTTCACCGGTTCGTCGTCGATGCTGGCGGAATCGGTGCACTCGCTGGCCGACACCTCCAACCAGGGGCTGCTGCTGCTCGGTCAGAAGACCTCGCAGCGCAAGGCCGACGAGGAGCACCCCTTCGGCTACGGCCGCGACCGGTACTTCTACTCGTTCGTCGTCGCGCTGATGCTGTTCACGCTCGGCTCGGTGTTCGCGCTCTACGAGGGCATCCACAAGATCGAGCACCCGGAGCCGCTGCAGGCGGCGTGGGTGGCGGTGCTGATCCTGGTCATCGCGATCTGCCTGGAGTCCTACAGCTTCATGACCGCGATCAAGGAATCGCGCGCGCTCAAGGGGAAGCTGACCTGGTGGCAGTTCATCCGCCAGGCCAAGACCCCGGAGCTGCCGGTGGTGCTGCTGGAGGACTTCGGCGCGCTGATCGGTCTGGTGCTCGCGCTCGGCGGCGTCGGGCTGACCGTGCTCACCGGCAACCCGGTCTTCGACGGCATCGGCACCGTGTGCATCGGCGTGCTGCTGGGCGTGATCGCGGTGGTGCTGATCGTGGAGACCAAGAGCCTGCTCATCGGTGAGGGCGCGAGCCGCGACGTGCTCGACGACATCATCGGGCAGATCGAGTCCGAGCGGGTGGAGCGCGTCATCCACATCCGCACCCAGTACCTGGGTCCCGAGGAGCTGCTGATCGCCGCGAAGATCGGCCTGGCCCCGTCGCTCTCGGTTGCGGATGTCGCCGCCGAGATCGATGGTGCAGAGCAGCGGATCCGAGCGAAGGTTCCGGCGGCGCGCCTGATCTACCTGGAACCGGACCTCGACCGTGGCCGCACGACCACGGCCTGACACAAGACATCGTCTTGTCATCACAACGGGTTAACGAAAGCTAGGGCGAATACTAGTCGGTCGTTACCCGCAGCGACATTGGCGAGTTAGGGTGCGTGCACCCACGACACTTGGGACTTGATGGAGGAGGCGACAGTGCCAGGCACTGGGCTGTGGCGTACCAAGTCGGTAGAGCAATCCATTCTCGACACCGACGAGCCGGACACCAAACTACGCAAAAATCTGGGCACCTGGGATCTGATCGTCTTCGGCGTATCAGTCGTCATCGGTGCCGGCATCTTCACGCTCGCGGCGCGCACGGCGGGTGACGTCTCCGGGCCTTCGGTGTCGTTGGCCTTCGTGCTCTCCGCGATCGCCTGCGGCCTCGCCGCGCTGTGCTACGCCGAGTTCGCCTCGACGGTGCCGGTCGCCGGCAGCGCCTACACCTACTCCTACGCGACCTTCGGCGAGTTCATCGCCTGGATCATCGGCTGGGACCTGATCCTGGAGTTCGCGGTCGCCGCGGCCGCCGTCTCCAAGGGCTGGTCGGTGTACCTGCAGGAGGTCCTGGCGCTCATCGGGCTCGACGTGCCCACCGTGTTCGATCTCGGGCCGCTCCAGTTCGACTGGGGCGCACTGCTGCTCGTGGCCGTGCTGTCCACGCTGCTGGCGGTCGGCACGAAGCTGTCGGCGCGCGTCTCGCTGGTCATCACCATCATCAAGGTGGCCGTCGTGCTGCTGGTGATCGTGGTCGGCCTCGCCTACATCAACGCCGCCAACTACACGCCGTTCATCCCGCCGGCGCAGGCGGCGACGGAGGACAGCCCGGCGATCGAGCAGTCGCTGCTGTCGCTGATCCTCGGCGGCCAGACCAGCACCTACGGCATGTTCGGTCTGCTGGCCGGTGCTTCGCTGGTGTTCTTCGCGTTCATCGGTTTCGACATCGTCGCCACCACCGCGGAGGAGACGAAGAACCCGCAGAAGAGCGCCCCGCGCGGCATCATCGGCAGCCTCGTCATCGTCACCGTGCTCTACGTGGCGGTCGCGCTGGTCGTCACCGGCATGGTGCCCTACACCGACCTGGCCACCGCCGACGACGGCACCCGCTCCACGCTGGCCACCGCGTTCGCGATCCACGGCGTGACCTGGGCGGCGGCGATCATCTCGGTCGGCGCGCTGGCCGGTCTCACCACGGTGGTCATGGTGCTGCTGCTGGGCCAGACCCGCGTGCTGTTCGCGATGTCGCGTGACGGTCTGATGCCGGGCGCGCTGGCCAAGACCTCCAGCAAGGGCACCCCCGCCCGCGCCACCATCCTGGTCGGCATCGTGGTGGTGCTGGCCGCGGCCTTCTTCCCGGCGGACAAGCTGGAGGAGATGGTCAACGTCGGCACGCTGTTCGCGTTCGTGCTGGTGTCGCTGGGCGTGATCGTCCTGCGGCGGACCCGCCCGGACCTGCCGCGCGGCTTCAAGGCCCCGCTGGTGCCGGTGGTGCCGATCCTGGCGATCATCGCCTGCCTGTGGCTGATGCTGAACCTGACGGCGCTGACCTGGATCCGGTTCGTGGTCTGGATGATCGCCGGTGTCGTGATCTACTTCCTCTACGGCCGGACGCACTCGCGCCTCGGCAAGCGGCAGCAGGGAGACATCGCCTCCGGCGGCGAAGTCACCAGCTAGCCCCGCACCACACCAAAGCGGCGCCATCCCCCCCGGGGGTGGCGCCGCTTTTCGCTGTCCTCCGGGAGTGCTCGGGCGTCACCAGTGGACAGTTTTAGTCCAAATCACCCGGCCTCGACGCCCGAAATGTCCGGACAGTTCTCACTAAAACTGTCCCCTGCCAAGCACCTTCGGCACCGCAACGGGACACCACAGCGAGGAGCACCGCAACGAGGAACACCGCAACGAGGTGCCGAAGCGACCGGGCGCTACTGGGAATGGGCGGCGCTGAGCTGGGCGCCACCGGGGTTGGGTAGCGCTGGGTTGGGTGCTGTTGGGGTGTTGTTGCTGGGGGTTGGGGTCAGGAGTCCGTGGAGCGGAGGGAGGAGCCTCGTTCCCAGGGGGCCGTGCGGCCTCGGGGTTCGGTGATCTCCGGGAGCACCGATGGTTCCGAACGCGGCTCGGAGTCCTGCTGCTCGGGGAGCCCGGCGTCGCCCTCGGCGTCCTCCGAGGACGGGTCCCGGTGCGACTGCTGCTCCGGCACCTCGGCCTCGACCGGCCGCTGCGGTCCCTTGCGCAACGACCGGATCGACTTGGCGCGCTTGGTCTTCGCCGCCTCCGCCGACTCGCCGGAACCCCGCTTCGGCAGCTCCTCCACCGGATCCCCGATCGACCCGCCGTCATCACCCCGCGGCGACAACGCCGTGCCCGACCCGATCGCCTGCGGATCCGGCGCGGACGGGATCTGCGGCGCCTCCGACACCGGCAGCGCGGCACCGCGAACCGGCCGCTCCAGACCCGCCGCCATCGCCACCGCGCGATCCCACTCCGGATCACCGCTGTAATCGGTGTGCCCGAGCACGCCCGGAACCCAGCGGCGGCACGAGAACGGCCCGCGCTGCGGATCCGGCAACCAGTGGTCACCGCCGAGCACCAGCGCACCCGTCGGGCCGCGCGTCGCCGCGGGCAGCGGGCCTTCCGTGCCGTCGCCGCGCAGACCCACGCCGATCAGCATCCCGTTGTAGACCTGCCGGTTCCAGGTCGTCACGGCCCCGCCGAGCGGGTCGGTGCCCCGGCACAGCGAGCGCCAGCGGTCACCCATCGACCCGGCCAGATCGCGCAGCGCCGCGTGCGGCACGACACCCGGGAACGCCCTCGGATACGCCCACTGCAACTGCGATCCGGCGGTCACCAGACCCACCCGCTCGCGATCGGACTCCGGCAGCGACTCCAGCAGCCGCGCCGCGGCGACGGCCGCCAGCAGGCTGCCCTGGCTGTGCCCGACCAGCACCACGCGGGTGTTGGGGTCCTTGAGGTGCTCGGTGGCCCGATCGGCCAGCTCCGGGATCACCTTCAGCGCGTAGCACGGCGGCACCACCGGGTGCGCCTCGCGCGGCCAGAACAGCGCCAGATCGCCCAGCACGCCCAGGTAGCGGGCGGTGTCGCGCTTGGTCGCCGCCAGGAACACCATCCGCAGCAGACCGACCGCCAGACCCGCCAGCGCCACCACGCCGATCGCGCTCAACCAGCCCAGCCGCGGCATCCCCGCGAACCGGGCCGCCAGGCTCGCCGCCGTGCTCGCGGTCAGCACCCCGGCGATCACCAGGAACAGCTGGTGCGAGTAGCGGCGCTGCAGATCGGCCAGCCGCCACGCGCCCGCCGCCTTGCGCTGGTCCTCCTGGCGCCCGGCGTGCAGCAGCGCCACCTCGTCCGGGATGGGGTCGTCGTCCTCGCCGCGCCGGAACCGACGCACCAGCAGCCACGGCACCGCCACCAGCAGCGCCACCGCCATGAGCACCACGGCGGTGCCCCAGAAGATCGTCACGTCGTCGAACGCGGTCGGCAGCAGCAGCGGCGCAGCGCCCTCGGGCTGCGGCGCGCTCAGCGTCTGCCGGACGCTCAGCGCCAGACCCGCGCCGAAACCGTTGCCCAGCATCGCCGCCAGCATCAGCACCGGCGCCGCCATCCAGCCGCCCGCCCACGGCCGCAGCTGCCGCGGCTGCGACTTCCACACCGGCCGAGCCAGCAGCGACGCAGGCAGCAGCAGCACCGCGACCGCCACGCAGGTCAGCACCAGCAGCGCGGTCAGGGCGTCGATCGTCCCGCCCGACCCCGGCAGCGGTCCCGTCAGCTCACCCGGCAGCACCGCCACCGAGGCCACCAGGACACCGGCCACCGACATCAGCACCCGCCTGCTGCGGCGGCCCAGCAGCGCGCGGAACACCTTGCCGGTCTCCCGCATCCCCGCCGGATCGTCCAGCCCGGCCGTGCCGACACCCGCGATCACCAGCAGCGCGACCGCGACCAGCCAACGCGGGTCCAGGCTGAACGTCAGCGGCCCGCCCAGCGCCACCAGGGCCGCCGTGGCCAGCGCCGCCGTCACGTGCAGCGCCCGCAGCGCGGGAGTGTCCGGATCGGACACCACGTTGCCGCCCGGCAGCATCGGCGCCAGCGCCGAGTGCTGCGGGCTGTCCTCCTTCGGCGCCGACACCCGCCAGGACACAGTGGACAGCCGGTGCATCAGCAGCACGACCAGCGTCACCGGGATCAGCGCGACCACCGACCGCAGCACGTCCGCGCCGCGCGCCGCCTCCGGCACGAAACCCAGGCACTGCGCGCCCGGCGCCAGGCACTGCGCGGCCACCAGGTCCAAGGTGATCACCGTGAGCTGCGCGACCATCAGCATCGTCAGCAGCAGCGCGGAAATCCGCAGCAGCCCGCGCAGCGCCGAGCACAGCAGCCGGCTCAGCGGGTTCTCGGCGCGCGTCGGCGGCAGCATCCAGTGCGCCATGTTGGCCAGCGCGAACGGGAACAGCAGCGCCCAGGTCGCCTTCGCCAGACCACCCGAGGTCATCGCGCCCCACACGTAGCCCTCGACGATCCGGGGAACCGAGCGGTCACCGGCGTTGAGCATCGGCCCCGGAACGGGGCGGCGCAGCCGGTCGGCGGGCCGCATGATGCGCCCCACCCCGTCCCCAGCGACGTCCACCGACGCCACCGAGTCGGTCAGCTCGTCACCGGTGGTGCCGAGGATGCCGTGCACGCGCAGCTCAACGACGCGGGTGTCGGGCCCGGGTACTTGCACAGGGGTCCTCCCGAGCAGGTGGTGATCATCGAACGCCGTGGTGATTGTCCATCGCAGATCCACACCTGGCGACCTCTACGCGAACGATTGTGATCGTCACGGCAGGTGATGTCATGAATTCGAGCGTTTTGCGCGGCGGGACCGGCGCGGCGGCGAGCGCCCCGGCCCGCTCCGCTACCGTTCAGCGACGTGGGACGACTCATCGTCATCGAGGGACTGGACGGCGCGGGCAAGCGCACTCTCTCCAGGGGGATCACCGAGGAGCTGACCGCGCGCGGACGCACCGCCGCCACCGCGGCGTTCCCGCGCTACACCGAGGACGTGCACGCCGAACTCGTCGCCGAGGCGCTGCGCGGGCAGCACGGCGACCTCGGGTCCTCGGTGCACGGCATGGCCGTCCTCTACGCCCTGGACCGCCGGGGAGCGGCCGACTCGCTGCGCGCCGACCTCGACACCCACGACGTCGTCCTGCTGGACCGCTACGTCGCCTCCAACGCCGCCTACGGCGCGGCCCGCCTGCACCAGGGGGCCGACGGCGATTTCGTGTCCTGGATCCGCGACCTGGAGATCACCCGGTTCGGCCTGCCCGAACCCGACCTGCAGATCCTGCTGCGGGTGCCCGCCGAGGTCGCCTCCGGCCGCGCCGAGCACCGCGAGCGCACCGAGTCCGACCGCCGCCGCGACCGCTTCGAGTCCGACACCCCGCTGCAGCAGCGCTGCGCCGAGGTCTACGCCGAACTGGCCGAGTCCGGGTGGTGGACGCCGTGGGTCGTCGTCGACGGAGCGACCGATGTGGACTTCGGCGCACTGGTCGACGAGCACGTGCTCGGCTGAGAACTGAAGCCGAGACCACACCACCTCTGCTCCATTCGGCGGTATGGGTGCCGCTGAACCGGTGTCGAGTTCACGACCTGCGACGACACCCGGCGGGTGGATGCACGGGCGCGAAGTGACAAGTGCAACGATGTGGTGCATGAAGGCACGCGTGCTCGTGGTGGACGATGATCCGGCCCTGGCCGAAATGCTGACCATCGTGCTCCGGGGAGAGGGATTCGAGACGGCCGTCGTCAGCGACGGCACCAAGGCGATGCCCGCCTTGCGCGAGCTCAAGCCCGACCTGGTCCTGCTGGACCTGATGCTGCCCGGCATGAACGGTATCGACGTGTGCAAGGCGATCCGCACCGAGTCCGTGGTGCCCATCGTCATGCTCACCGCCAAGAGCGACACCGTCGACGTCGTCCTGGGCCTGGAATCCGGCGCCGACGACTACATGGTCAAGCCCTTCAAGCCGAAGGAGCTCGTCGCCCGGTTGCGCGCCCGGCTGCGCCGCACCGACGCCGAACCCGCCGAGGTCCTCACCATCGGCGACGTGATCATCGACGTGCCCGGCCACGAGGTCACCCGCGACGGCCAGCCGATCGCCCTGACCCCGCTGGAGTTCGACCTGCTGGTCGCGCTGGCCCGCAAACCGCGCCAGGTCTTCACCCGCGAGGTGCTGCTGGAGCAGGTCTGGGGCTACCGGCACGCCGCCGACACCCGCCTGGTCAACGTGCACGTCCAGCGCCTCCGCTCCAAGGTCGAGCGCGACCCCGAACGCCCCGAGGTCGTCCTCACGGTCCGCGGCGTCGGATACAAGGCAGGCCCCCCGTGATCAGCTGACCACCTCGTTCCGGACGCCACCTCGTCTGCAAGGGTCCGATGGGGAGCGTCAGGAGCAAGCGGCGCAGCCGCGAGCCGTGAAGACCACCTTCGCAGCCCGCACCGCCGCGGGTTCTCAGACGTTGCCTGGTGAGGACGCCGGGACGCCGTGTATTGGCATACATCAGGAGCGGCGCCCGGAGCCAGGCGGCGTCTGAGGTTCCGCTACCTGCACCGCTACGCAAGACGAGTACTAGCAGCCTTGAGGTCGCCGTGAGCGTGTGGACTCGACAGAGCCGCTGGGTGCGGTTGTTGAGCAGTCGTGTCCGCGAGGAGACGCGCACCCGCTGGCACCACTTCGAAGCCATGTGGCGCCGGTCCATGCAGCTGCGCGTCGTCGTCAGCACCCTCGCGCTGTCGCTGGCCGTGGTGATCGTGCTGGGCATGGTGCTGCAGTGGCAGATCACCTCGCAGCTGCTGGACTCCAAGGAGCAGGCCGCGATCTCGCAGGCCGAGTACAGCCTGCCGATCCTGGAGCGCGAGCTCACCGCCGTCGACCCCAACTCCGACAGCGTCGCCGAGCAGCTGCAGGCCGCCCTGAACCGGCTCACCACCTCCTCCTCCGGCCAGTCCACCACCGAGACCGTCGCCGGAGCCTTCACCCCCGTCCTCGTCGACGGCCGAGCACCCGGTGCGCGCGACCAGCAGCCCGCCGCCGGACCCATCGAGGACGTGCCCGAAGACCTGCGCGGCTTCGTCGAGCGCGGCCAGCTCGCCACCAAGATCTACACCGTGCAGCGCGACAACCGCCCGGTCACGATGGTCATCGTCGGCACCCCGGTGTCCAGCGCGACCCGCCCGCTGCAGATCTACCTGCTGTTCCCGCTCACCGCCGAGCAGGCCACCCTCGCCGTCATGCAGCGCACCCTGCTGGTCAGCGCCGTCGTGCTGCTGGCGCTGCTCGGCGCGATCACCAACCTGGTCACCCGCCAGGTGGTGCGCCCGGTCCGGCAGGCCGCCCAGATCGCCGAGCAGCTCGCCGAAGGCGACCTCGACAAGCGGATGCGGGTGATCGGCGAGGACGACGTCGCCCGGCTCGCCGAGTCGTTCAACGAGATGGCCGACAGCCTCAAGCAGCAGATCACCCAGCTCGAGGAGTTCGGCCAGCTGCAACGCCGCTTCACCTCCGACGTCTCGCACGAGCTGCGCACCCCGCTGACCACCGTGCGGATGGCCGCCGACGTGCTGCACGCCTCCCGCGAGGAGTTCCCGCCCGGCCTGTCCCGCTCCACCGAGCTGCTCGTCGACGAGCTCGACCGGTTCGAGCTGCTGCTCGCCGACCTGCTGGAGATCTCCCGCCTCGACGCCGGCGTCGCCGACCTGGCCGCCGGCGAGCTGGACCTGCACGAGATCAGCACGCGCGCCGTCGAATCCGTGCGCGCCATCGCCGAGACCAGCGGCGTCGAGCTCCGCGTCCACCCGCCCGCCGAGGGCGCCGACCTGCACATCGTCGCCGACGCCCGCCGCGTCGAGCGCATCATGCGCAACCTCGTCGCCAACGCCATCGACCACGCCGAAGGCGGCCCGGTGGAACTGCGCTTCGGCGGCAACGAGCAGGCCGTCGCCGTCACCGTCCGCGACTACGGGGTGGGGCTGCGCAGCGGCGAGGCCGAGCTGGTGTTCACCCGCTTCTGGCGGGCCGACCCGTCCCGCAACCGGCGCAGCGGCGGAACCGGTCTCGGCCTGTCGATCAGCCAGGAGGACGCCCGGCTGCACGGCGGCGAGCTCGACGCCTGGGGCGAACCCGGCGAGGGCTCCTGCTTCCGGTTGACGCTGCCGCGCAAACCCGGTGAGGACGCCGAGCCCAGCCCGCTGTCGCTGCCCAGCACCCGGCGCATCGCCGCGCCCGAGGCGCTGCTGGCCACCGGCGTGGAACGACCGTCCGAATCGGACGGCGAGCAGGAGGTCCGGGACCAGGGCCCGGCCCGGCTCTCCGAAGAGCCCCGGGAGGAGACGTGATGCGCGCGGCCCGCCGAGGAGCGGCACTGCTGGTCCTGCTGCTGACGGTGTCGGCCTGCGCGTCGATCCCGGAGAGCTCCGAACCCAAGGCGGTCAAGGAGGTCGACGGCAGCAACACCACGATCCCGATCAACCCGCCGCCGGACGACATCGACGCGCTGGCGCTGGTGCGCAGCTTCGTCGACAAGTCCGCCTCCCCGGCCAGCAACCACGAGTCGGCCCGCAAGCACCTGGCGCCCGCGATCGAGCGCAACTGGACCCCGCCGCCGGGGATGCTCATCGTCGAGAACGTCGACACCATCCCGGCCACCCCGCCGCAGCCGCTGCCCGAGGGCGTCCAGCTGGTGACCTTGCGCGCCGACCGCGTCGGCAGGCTGCTCGCCGACTCCTCGTTCGTGCCCGAGTCCGGCGAGCTCACCGTGGACGTGCGGGTGGAGCGGCAGGGCAACGGCCAGTGGCGGATCACCACCCCGCCGCCGGAGCTGGTGGTCAGCAAGGCCTCGTTCAGCAGCGCCTTCCGTCCGGTGCCGGTGTACTTCCTCGACCACGACCTCTCCGGCGTGGCGCCCGACCTGCGCTACGTCGTGTCGCAACCGGCCACCACGCTGCCGCGCCGCGTCATCGAGCTGCTCACCTCCGGGCCGTCGGAGGGCATGCGGGACGCGATGCGCACCGCCATCCCGCCGGGCGTGCACCCCAAGACCAACACCACCGAAGCCGCCGACGGCGCGCTGGAGGTCAACCTCAGCCAGCTCGGCGACGTCTCCCCGGAGACGCGCAGGCTGATCGCCGCGCAGGTGGTGTACACGCTGGAGGGCGTCAGCAGCGCGCGGGTCCGCATCAAGGAGGAGGGCATGCCGCTGCTCCCCGACGGCAAGGACCTGCGGCCCACCGACATGGAGAACTACGAGGCCGACAACCTGCAGCGCCCCGACCTGCCGGGCCTGGCCGTGGTCTCCGAGCGGGTGCTGGTGCTCGACCGCCAGGCCAAGCCGATCCCCGGCCCCGCCGGTTCCGGCGAGTACGACGTGGTGCGGGCCGGCCGGTCCCCGCACGGCGACAAGTTCGCCGCGGTCACCCGGCGGCCCGGCGGGGTGGCGCTGCGCGTCGGCGACTTCGGCGGTCAGCTGGCCGAGCTGCCCACCGTCGGCAACTACATGTCCAAGCCGACCTGGCGCGGCGAGGAGGAGACCTGGACGGTCGTCGACGGCCGCGAGGTGGTGCGCGCGATGGCCACCGCCACCGGGTGGGTGCCGCAGACCGTCGACACCCGCGCGCTGCCTGCCGGCCGCCCGATCACCGACCTGCGGCTGTCCCGCGACGGCACCCGCGTCGCCGCCGTCATCGACGACCAGGTGGTGGTCGCCGGGATCGGCGAGCAGGACGGTCACGCCGTCCTGCAGCGCCCGGTGATGCTGCGCGCGCCGCAGGACGTGCGGATCACCGGCGTCGAGTGGCGGCAGGACGAGTCGCTGGTCGCGACCACCGACAGCAACAACTTCCCGGTCTTCGACCTGTCGGTGGACGGCTTCCGCTGGGAGCCCTACACGGCCGCCAACCTCGGCCAGCCGCTCACCGCGATCACCGTCGGACCCGGCGGCCAGGTCGTGGTCGCCGACCGCCACGGCATCTGGCAGGCCCAGGACACCGAGGACGTCTGGTCGCTGGTGGACGCCCCGATCGGCGGAGCGTCGATCCCGTTCTACCCGGGGTGACGCGTCTCCCGCGAGGAACCGGCTCGCCCGACACGCGTCGGTGAGTCGGATCGGCGGGAACGCCATGATCGGGCGGTGCTCACCCGCCTGCGCCTGGCGCTCACCGGACTCGTCGACCTGCTGCTGCCGCAGCACTGCGTCGGCTGCGACGTCGCGGGCACCGCGTGGTGCCGGGAGTGCGCGGGCCGGCTGGGCGGGCTGCGGCGCGTCGAGCGGCCGCTTCTCTCCGACGGGCCACCGGTGTTCGCGCTCGGCCGGTACCGGGGTGCGGCTCGCCGCGCGGTGCTCGCCTACAAGGAGGCGGGACGGCGCGATCTCGCCGCCCCGCTGGCCGCGCAGCTGGCGGTCGCGCTGCGCTCGATCACCCTGGAGCGCGCGTGGCCGGGGGAGTGGTGGCTGGTCCCGGCGCCGTCGCGGGCGGTGGCCTCGCGGCGGCGGGGCGGTTCCCACATGGGCCGGATCGCGCGGCACGCGGCCGAGGCGCTCACCGCATCGGGGACACCGGCCCGCGCGGCCGACTGCCTGGTGACCGCACCGGGCGCCGCCGACTCGGCGGGACTGTCCCCGCAGCAGCGCGCCGACAACCTCGCGGGCCGGGTGCTGGTGCGCCCGAACCGCCTGCCACCTGCGGGAACGCGGGTCGCGCTGCTCGACGACGTGGTCACCTCCGGTGCCACGGCGGCCGGTTCGGCGGCGGCCCTGAGCAGGGCGAGACGTCCGGTTTCGGTGGTGCTCGCGCTGACCGCGACGGCCGGTTGATCTCCCCGGGTGATTCGGTGATACCTGATCGGCCCAGGAACCTGAGCGGCCCGCCGTTCGTTCTCCGGGTATGAGCTGGGTGAACAGTCAGATCGCTACCCTGCGCAGAGCGACGACGCTACCTACCCGAACGGGTGATGAGCCCGTTCGGCGGCTCATTCCGGGCACGCCTGACACACAGCGTGATCTCGTGCTTTCGGCTGCAAATATCACTCTCGGTGGATGCTTGACTTCGCCCTTCCGAGGGGGTGTCACAAATCGATAAACCGAGCTAACGTGGCGAACCAATCTAGCCAACTCGAGGCGGAGGGAAGGAGCGAAAACCATGTCCCTGGCGCCTAAAGCGAGCTGATCTCCTTTCCAGGCGCCCCCGTGCACACCTCGCCTACGGATCATGCAAGGAACGGAGGTCG
Source organism: Saccharopolyspora flava (assembly GCF_900116135.1). Lineage (GTDB taxonomy): Bacteria > Actinomycetota > Actinomycetes > Mycobacteriales > Pseudonocardiaceae > Saccharopolyspora > Saccharopolyspora flava. The sequence continues at coordinate 902,182 of NZ_FOZX01000001.1, read as the reverse complement.
TGAATGGATATCGTCGTCAAGGGTCGTAACGTTCAGGTTCCCGATCACTACCGGGAGCACGTCAACACGAAGATGACCCGGCTTGAGCGGTACAACCGGAAGGCCATTCGGGCGGAAGTGGAGCTGTTCCACGAGAAGAACCCCCGCCAGGCCAAGAACTGCCAGCGAGTCGAGATCACCCTCAAGGGCAAGGGCGCACCCATCCGCGCCGAAGCCTGCGCAGGCGACTTCTACGCCGCGCTCGACGCCGCGACGACCAAGCTGGAGAGCAGGCTCCGGCGCATGCACGACCGTAGAAAGGTGCACTACGGACAGCACAACCCCACTTCCGTGGCAGAGGCGACCGCAGCGATGGCAGACCGGCCCGTCGTGACCGGCTCCGGCTCCTCCGGCATGGCCGAAGGCCGGACCGCGCTGCTCGAAGCGCCCCAGGAAGCCCCCGAGCACACCGCCGAAGTGCCGGGACAGCGCATGACCGAGGAGGACGACGAGTACGCCCCCGGTCGGGTCGTGCGCGAGAAGGAGCACACGGCCAAACCGATGACCGTCGACGAGGCCCTGTCCCAGATGGAGCTCGTCGGCCACGACTTCTACCTCTTCGCGGACGCCGACAGCGGACGTCCCAGCGTCGTCTACCGCAGGAAGGGATTCGACTACGGCGTGATCCGACTCGCCGACGCCTGACCACACAATCCGGGCGGCTCCGCGGACGTCGCCCGGAAGGGCTCAGGGCGAGTCTGCGCCACGCCCGACCCGCACGGCTGTCCCCCGCGTACGGTGGTTCGCGGGGGACAGCCGTGCGTTGCGGTCCGCCAACACTGCAGCGGACTACGGCACACCCCCGCAGCCAGCTCTAATACGATGGCCACAAAGCGTCCGTGACGGACGCGTCACGATCAGCTAGCGAGGTCGACCGGATGGTCCTGTCCCGACTGCTCCGCGCCGGCGAGGGCAAGATGCTCAAGCGCCTGCGCGCTATCGCAGCGCACATCAACGAGCTCGAAGACTCCGTCGTCGGTTTGTCCGATGGCGAGCTGCGGGGCAAGACGGACGAGTTCAAGCGCCGCTACAGCGACGGAGAGTCGCTGGACGAGCTGCTCCCCGAAGCGTTCGCCGTCGCCCGCGAAGGCGCCAAGCGCACCCTCGGCCAGCGCCACTTCGACGTCCAGCTGATGGGCGGTGCCGCCCTGCACCTCGGCAACATCGCCGAGATGAAGACCGGTGAGGGCAAGACCCTGACCTGCGTGCTGCCCGCCTACCTCAACGCCATCACCGGCAAGGGCGTGCACGTGGTCACCGTCAACGACTACCTCGCCAAGCGCGACGCCGAGTGGATGGGCCGCGTGCACCGCTTCCTCGGCCTCGAGGTCGGCGCGATCCTCGCCGAGATGACCCCGGAGCAGCGCCGCCAGGCCTACGCCGCCGACATCACCTACGGCACCAACAACGAGTTCGGCTTCGACTACCTGCGCGACAACATGGCCTGGAGCCTCGCCGACTGCGTGCAGCGCGGGCACCACTTCGCCGTGGTCGACGAGGTCGACTCCATCCTCATCGACGAGGCCCGGACGCCGCTGATCATCTCCGGCCCCGCCGACCAGTCCTCCCGCTGGTACCAGGAGTTCGCCCGGCTCGCCCCCATCCTCAAGCGCGACACCCACTACGAGGTCGACGAGCGCAAGCGCACCGTCGGCGTCACCGAAGAGGGCGTGTCGATCATCGAGGACCAGCTCGGCATCGAGAACCTCTACGAGGCCGCCAACACGCCTCTGGTCGGCTACCTCAACAACGCGCTCAAGGCCAAGGAGCTCTACCAGCGCGACAAGGACTACATCGTCCGCGACGGCGAGGTGTCCATCGTCGACGAGTTCACCGGCCGCGTCCTCGCCGGCCGCCGCTACAACGAGGGCATGCACCAGGCGATCGAGGCCAAGGAAGGCGTCGAGATCAAGGCCGAGAACCAGACGCTGGCCACGATCACGCTGCAGAACTACTTCCGCCTCTACGACAAGCTCGGCGGCATGACCGGTACCGCCGAGACCGAGGCGGCCGAGTTCCACACCACCTACAAGCTCGGCGTGGTGCCCATCCCCACCAACGAGCCGATGGCCCGCATCGACCAGCCCGACCTGGTCTACAAGGGCGAGCCCGCCAAGTTCGAAGCCGTCGCCGACGACATCGCCGAACGCCACGAGAAGGGCCAGCCGGTCCTGGTCGGCACCACCAGCGTCGAGCGCTCCGAGTACCTGTCGAAGCTGCTCACCAAGCGCGGCATCCCGCACAACGTGCTCAACGCCAAGAACCACCAGCGCGAAGCCGCGATCATCGCCGAGGCCGGCCGGCTGCGCGCCGTCACCGTCGCCACCAACATGGCCGGTCGCGGTACCGACATCGTGCTCGGCGGCAACGTCGATCACCTCGCCGACGCCGAACTCCGCCAGCGCGGCCTCGACCCGGTCGACAACACCGAGCAGTACGAGGCCGAGTGGCCCGCCGTCGTCGAGAAGATCAAGGCGCAGGTCGACGCCGAAGCCGACCGCGTCCGCGAAGCCGGCGGCCTCTACGTGCTCGGCACCGAGCGCCACGAGTCCCGCCGCATCGACAACCAGCTGCGCGGCCGCTCCGGCCGTCAGGGCGACCCGGGCGAGTCCCGCTTCTACCTGTCGCTGGGCGACGAGCTCATGCGCCGCTTCAACTCCGCCATGGTCGAGACCGTCATGACGCGCCTGAAGGTGCCCGACGACGTCCCGATCGAGCACAAGATGGTCTCCCGCGCGATCCGCAGCGCTCAGACGCAGGTCGAGCAGCAGAACATGGAGATCCGCAAGAACGTCCTCAAGTACGACGAGGTGATGAACCAGCAGCGCACCGTCATCTACGACGAGCGCCGCCGGGTCCTGGCCGGTGAGGACCTGCAGGACCAGATCATGCACATGCTCACCGACGTCATCACCGCCTACGTCGACGCCGAGACCTCCGCCGGCTACGCCGAGGACTGGGACTTCGAGAAGCTCTGGAAGGCGCTCGGCTCTCTCTACCCGGTCGGCTTGAGCTGGGAGAAGCTCGTCGACGAGGACGACGACCTCAGCAAGGAGCACCTCCTGGAGCTCGTCGTCAACGACGCCAAGGAGGCCTACGCCCGCCGCGAGGCCGAGGTCGACGGCAAGGTCGGCCCCGGCGCGATGCGCGAGCTGGAGCGGCGCGTGCTGCTCAGCGTCCTGGACCGCAAGTGGCGCGAGCACCTCTACGAGATGGACTACCTCAAGGAGGGCATCGGCCTGCGCGCCATGGCGCAGCGCGACCCGCTGATCGAGTACCGCCGCGAGGGCTTCGACATGTTCGGCGCCATGCTGGACGCGTTGAAGGAGGAGTCGGTCGGCTTCCTGTTCAACGTCCAGGTCGAGGCCGCCGAGCCCGAGCCCGCCCCCGAGCAGCCCGCTGTGCCCGTCTCGGTGAGCCAGGCGGGCAACGGGGTCCCGGAGGTCCCGCAGACGCCGCAGGTCCCGCAGGCGGGCGCTCAGCCCCAGGGCGCACGCGCCCGGCGCGCCAAGCCCGCCTCGGCGGGCCCGGCGCTGAGCCAGCTCGCGGGCGGACCCGCCCAGGGCGGCGAGCAGCCCCCGGCCGCGCTGCGCGGCGGCGGCCTCCAGGCCCCCGGCAACCAGCGGCTGAGCTACTCGGGCCCGAGCGAGACCGGTGAGGTGCAGACCAACCAGGACGCCGACACCCCCGAATCCCGCGGCGGCACCCGTCGCGAGCGCCGCGCGGCGGCCCGCGCCGACAACAAGAAGCGCAAGCGCTGACCCGTCAGCCACGAGAAAGGCCCCGGACCGATCGGTCCGGGGCCTTTCTTCATCTCGGGTGCGGCCAGAGCCGCCGAGATCACGAGTTGGGGCGCTTGCCGTGGTTGGCCTTGTTCTTGCGCCGGTCCTTCTTCTTGCGCGCGCGCTTACCCATAAGGCGACTCCCTCGAAGGTCGAGATTCACTCCAGCCCGGTGACCGCGAGTGATCAACTGTCGAGTGATCGACTGATCAACTGGTACCCGGTCTCCGCTGGGATTTCGAGGTTCCAGTCTGCCATGTCCGATACCTGCCTCCGGCGGGTGGTGGCGGTCGTGGTTTCCTGAACGGGGGCCGATGACGGCCGCGACGAGGAGGAAGAATGGCGGGGGAGATCCGCGCAGCCGACCCGGAGGGCCGACTTGTCCACGCTGAGTGACCTTCTCGCCGAGCACACCGGTCTGTCCGGCACGGCCGCCGACCACCTGCAACTCGTGGTCGCGGAGTGGCAGCTGCTGAGCGACCTGTCGTTCGCCGACTTCATCATGTGGGTCCCGATCGGCCCGTCCGAGGCCCCCGAGGACCGCTTCCTGTGCGTCGCCCAGGCGCGCCCCACCACCGCGCCCACCGCGCACCCCGAGGACGTCGTCGGATCCGAGGTCACCCAGGACGACCACCCGCAGCTGCGGCGCGCCGCCCTGGAGGGCCGCATCTGCCGCGAGGAGGACCCGCGCTGGCACCTGGGGGTGCCGGTCCGGCGCGAGACCATCCCGGTGAAGCTGGGCGACGAGATCGTGGCCGTGCTCAGCCGCGACACCAACCTCGCCGTGCCGAGAGTGCCCAGCCCGCTGGAGATCTCCTACCTGGGCAGCGCCGCCGACCTGTGCCAGATGGTCGCCGACGGCACCTTCCCGACCCCGGAACCCGCCCCCGACGTGCACACCAGCCCGCGCGTCGGCGACGGTCTGATCCGCCTGGACAACTCCGGCACGGTCGTGTTCGCCAGCCCCAACGCCCTGTCGGCCTACCACCGCATGGGCCACGCCGCCGACCTGGTGGGCGCGCAGCTGGCGCCGCTGACCCGGTCGCTGCTCAACGACCCGTTCGACGCCGACGAGGTCGCGCAGCGGGTCCGGCGGGCGATGGGCGGTGAGCCGAGCATGCGCATCGAGGCCGAGGCGCGGGGCGCGACGGTGCTGTTCCGCGCGCTGCCGCTGCGCCCGCGCGGCCAGTCGGCCGGCGCGCTGGTGCTGGTCCGCGACGTCACCGAGGTCAAGCGGCGGGACCGGGCGCTGATGTCCAAGGACGCCACGATCCGCGAGATCCACCACCGCGTGAAGAACAACCTGCAGACCGTGGCGGCCCTGCTGCGGTTGCAGTCGCGGCGCACCGGCAACAACGAGGCGCGGCTGGCGCTGGACGAGTCGGTGCGGCGGGTCACCTCGATCGCCCTGGTGCACGAGACGCTGTCGATGTCGGTCGACGAGCGGGTCGACCTCGACGACGTGGTGGACCGGGTGATCCCGATGATGAGCGATGTCGCCGTGGCCGAGACCGGGGTGAAGGTCAGCCGCGGCGGGAAGTTCGGGGTGGTGTCGGCCGAGCTGGCCACGCCGCTGGTGATGGTCCTGACCGAGCTGGTGCAGAACGCTTTCGAGCACGCCTTCCCGGAAGGGCAGGGCGGGGAAGTGGTCGTGCAGGCGGAGCGTTCGGCGCGCTGGCTCGACGTCGTCATCTCGGATGACGGTCGTGGCCTGCCGAAGGGCTTCTCCCTCGAGCGCGCCGAACGTCTCGGCCTGCAGATCGTGCGGACCCTCGTGGAGTCGGAGCTCCGCGGGTCGTTGAGCTTGCGTGGCCGCGGTCATCAACGCGGTACCGAAGCGGTCTTGCGGGTGCCGCTGAAGTACCGACGATGACGGCCCGTATACTGGGCGCCACGCTATGCGTCGATCGTTCGAGTGACGTCCCCACGCGCCGGGGACGTCGGCGGGCCGATCGGGTCGGTTTCCCGGTTCCGGCTACCCCGTCGAGATGGGGAGATCGGCTGGAACGTGCGGGACCGACATCGACGCTGATCGGCCTGGTGCTACTAGTCGGGGTGGGTCAGTTCACGCTGCGAGGCCGTGTGCGGCCCGGGGCGAGACGGGCGGTCGGTCACCGGGGGTGCGACCGACCGGCCGCGTCTCAGCGAGCTGCTCCTCAGGCGTTGGTGCGCGCCCGGGTGCGAGCGTTGCGCCGCTTGAGGGCACGCCGCTCGTCTTCGCTCATGCCGCCCCAGACGCCGGCGTCCTGGCCGCTCTCGAGCGCCCACGCCAGGCACTGAGAGGCAACCGGGCAACGGCGGCATACGGCCTTCGCCTCGGCGATCTGCAGCACAGCAGGACCGCTGTTCCCCACCGGGAAGAACAGCTCCGGGTCCTCGTCACGGCAAACCGCATCGTGGCGCCAGTCCATTGTTCCTTGCTCCTCGCTAGGCACGCCATGCGCGCGCCGATAGTTCGTTCGGGGTGTTTGTGAATGCTTTCACGGAGTCCGTGTGCTTGTGAATGCTTTCACGAACTGCCGCGATGTCAAGAGGTCGATCTCGAGCGGTGAGCCAACTCACCTGAAAGATCGACGAGACTTGACCAGGGGTTTCGGTGTGCTCCCGGACTCAGACGGGGGTCATGAGTCGGCAGCGACGTCCATCCGTTACGAGAAGGTTATACAGCGACGCGGAGAGCGTTCGGGACTGAGGAGAACTCGACCACCGATCGCTCACCCAGGCAATCGCCGTCCACCTGCAGGCGCAACGGCTCCGTACAGGCTACGCGTAGATGGGGCACATCCGCAGCCTGAATTGAGTTTCTTCCGTGTGGTTTCCCTCTACCGCGTAGCATCTCCGCTACGTGTCGCAACACAGGGTAAACGCTCGTCTTGGTCAGCGCGAACACGCCGAGACCGTTGTCGAAGCTGGTCTCGGGGCTCATGCGCACCGGAGTCGACCCCAGGTAGGTCCACGGGTCAGTGTTGGAGACGAACACGCTGTGTAGTAGGTCACTCGGTTCGTCGTCACCAATTTGCAAGGTGAGCTTCGGCTCGCCGCGCGCCATCCGGAAGTAGCAGGACAGGGCGATCCGGGCGTACAGGGCGGGCGTCGCCTCCCGGCCGCGCGACCGCTGGCGCTCCATCTCGGCGACCACCTCGGCGTCCCAGCCGATGCCGGCGTTGAAGGTGAACCACCGCTCATCGGCCTTGCCCAGCCCGACCCGCCGCGTGCTGCGATCCGCCAGCGCGCGCATCAGGTGGTGGGTGGCGTCCACCGGATCCTTGGGCAGCCCGAGCGCGCGGGCGAAGACGTTCGCCGACCCGCCGGGCACCACGCCCAGCGTCGGCATCGACGGATCGCCCGGCTCGGCGACCTCGAACATGCCGTTGACCACTTCGTTGACCGTGCCGTCGCCGCCGTGCGCGATGACCAGGTCCGCGCCGTCCCGGACGGCGTCCCGCGCCGATTCCGCGGCGTGCCCGGCGTGCTCGGTCTCCACCACGTCCAGCTTCAGCACGCTGGCCAGTGCCGCGGCCAGCACGTCCCGGCCGCTGGCGGTGGTGGAGGTCGCCTGCGGGTTGACGACGAGAACGGCGCGCACGACCTGAAGCCTAAGCGAGACGGTTTCGTGTCCGTCGGGCGCGGGGGCTCCGGTAGGCGCGCGAGAACTCCGGCGCGAGAAGTCAGCTGGGCTGTCCGGCCACCTCCGGCATCGACGACCGACGGGACCGGCCGAGGTGCGCGGCACGGGCGGACGCGGCGGACGAGCGCACCAGGAGCGAGTGCGCCACGCCGCTGACCACCGGTTTCCGGTGACGACCCGATGCGTAACCCCGGAACGCACCCGCTCGTCGTCCACCGGCTGCCGACCTGCACGCGGCGAGATCGGCGGACACCCCGATATCCGCGAACGCCGCTTCAGCCATGAGTCGATCATGTCGCCTCCGGGCCAGCGGCAGCTATGCGGCGATCGGGCGGTATTACCATCGAAAGCGCACACGCAGAGTCACTAGCGGGGTTCCGGCCCCGATCCTGAGAGGGCCCCTTGGCTACCGAGACCGTTCCCCGCACGGTGCGCATCGCCGGCCTGCTGACCACGCTGCAGGCCGTGGCGGGCCTGGTGTTCGTCGTGGCGCTGCTGATCCGCAGCACCTCCACCGACCTCGGCGGCGTCGGCCAGCTCGAACGCGGCGAGACCTGGGGCGAAGCCGGCTACTACACCCTGCTGGCCGCCGGCGTGCTCGCCGCGGGGATCGGCCTGATCAAGGGCAAGCACTGGGCCCGCACTCCGGCCCTGCTGCTGCAACTGCTGCTGCTCGGCACCGCCTGGTACGCCACCGGCCCCTCCGGGCGCCCGCTGATCGGCCTGATCATCGCCGTCCCCGCGATCGCCGTGCTCTGGTTCCTGTTCAACCGCCAGGGCCGCGAGTGGTCGTTCCACGCCTCGATGGCCCCCGACGCCCGCGACGACTGACGCGCGCGGCGACCGACCCGCTCAGGGCCTCGCTCAGCGGCTCAGCCGCCGAACGCGGTGAGGGCGTCGCCGGTGAGCCGGTAGACGCTCCAGCCGTCCATCGGGAAGGCGCCCTGGGCCTTGTAGAAGGCGATCGAGGGCTCGTTCCAGTCCAGCACCGACCACTCCAGCCGCGCGTAGCCGCGCTCGACGCACTCCCGCGCCAGCGTCCGCAGCAGCTCCTTGCCCAGCCCCGAACCGCGGTGCTCCGGGCGCACGTAGAGATCCTCCAGGTAGATCCCGTGCACGCCCTCCCAGGTGGAGAAGTTCAGGAACCACAGCGACAACCCGACCACCGCGCCGTCCACTTCGGCCACGTGCCCGAACAGCGCCGGGTCCGGGCCGAACAGCGCGGTCCGCAGCTGCTGCTCGGTGAGGTGGCAGGACTCGGGTTCCTCCTCGTAGCGCGCGAGCTCGTGCACCAGCTCGACCATCGTCGCCACGTCCTGCTCACGGGCCCGCCTGATCATCCGACCTCCACGACTCGGTGTCCGGCGGTCCATTCTGCGCGGCCGCCCCGGCGCGAGTCGCGGCCAGGTCTCAGCCGTGCTGCCAGGCGGGGATGTTGGAGCGCTGGACCTGCGGGACACCCCGGTCGTCGCCGAGCACGGTGACGGCCGCCGCGTCCAGCGCGAAGTGCACGCCCGCCGAGATCGGCAGGTTCAGCCAGCGGGCGATCAGGCAGCGGCTGAAGTGCCCGTGCCCGACCAGCACCACGTCGGTGCCGGCCTCGCGCACCCGCGCCAGCAGGTCGTCGGCCCGGGTGGCGACGTTGGAGGCGGTCTCACCGCCGGGGCACGGGTGGCTCCACACCGTCCAATCCGGAACGGTCTCGCGGATCTGGTCGGTGGTCAGGCCCTCGTAGTCGCCGTAGTCCCACTCCACCAGCAGCGGTTCGGTGACCACGTCGGCCAGCCCGGCCAGATCCGCCGTCCGCTGCGCCCGCTTGCGCGGACTGCACAGCACCAGCACCGGCCCGGGCGGGCGCAGCGCGGTCAGGGTCTGCCCGGCCTGGCGAGCGCGCAGCTCGCCCTCCGCGGTGAGCGGGATGTCGGTGCGGCTGGTGTGCTGCCCGGTCAGGGACCACTCCGTGGTGCCGTGCCGGAGGATGTAGACGCGCTGCTCCACGCACCGCAGCCTACGGACCCGGGACCGTTCCGCACGGTGACGTCCCGAGTCCACATCGGTCAGTGCTCGTCGTAGTGCTGCCCGTGGGCGGCGTGCCGGTGCCCGTCGTGCAGGTAGTCCACGTGATCACCGTGCGGAACGGCGACGTGCCCGCAGCCCTCGCCGTGCACGTGATCGTGGGAACCGTGCTCCTGGTGCCCCTCGGTCTCGCACTCGTCGTAGTGCCCGCCGTGATCGACGTGCAGGTGCCCGTCGTGGGCGTAGTCGACGTGATCGCCGTGCGGCACCGCGACGTGCCCGCACCCCTCGCCGTGCACGTGGTCGTGGCCGGTGTGCTGCTTGCACGCAGTGGTCATGATCCCTCCCGCGACGTCGCTCTGGGACTGCCGAGACTACGAGCGGGCCGGTGACCTCGCATGATCCGGAGAGCGCGCCGGCCGGCGGACCACACCGGCCGGCGCGCGGCTCAGTGCTCGGAGGCGATGGCCGCCGGCACGCACGTCATCGTGTGGCCGGGGGTGGTCGGCGCCAGGCCGAGCGAGGCCAGCAGCGCGGGCGGGCCCGGGTCCTGCTGGTACTGGCAGGCGTAGGCGACGGTGGTGCCCGGGTCGTCGCCGCCGGACGTGATCGTCTCGCCGCCGGGGGCGAGCGGGTTGATCACGCTCGACAGCGCCGTGCGCGGGGGCAGCGGCTCGCCGTGGAGCGCGTCGATCTCGTGGTCGCTGATCCGGGAGATCACGGGTTCTCCTCCTGGTGTGCGCGGGAACGGGGTCGCAGGACTCGGCGCAGCAATGCCCGCAGCAGCAGCCACAGCATCAGCGCCAGTCCGGCCACCGGCAGCAGCATGAACAGGATCTGCAGCGCACCGGCGGTGACGGTGAGGACGTCCAGGTCGGGGCCGGAGAGCCGGCCCGCCAGGTCGTGGATCGAGGTGCCGATGGTCTCCAGCAGACCGGGCAGCTGGAACGCGATCAGTCCCAACTGGACGATCAGGGCCGGGACCACCAGCAGCACCCACGCCGAGACCATCAGCTGCGGCCACCGGCGCAGGACCTTCAGCTGCTCGTGCTGGGGCTGCCGCAGGAACGTCTGGCGCAGGATCGGCCCGATGTACTTGTACAGATCGGGCACGCCGACGAGGTCGGCCATGATGTAGTAGCCGTCGAACCGCAGCGTCGGCAGCAGCTGCTGGACGATCTCCAGGTTCGTGGCCAGCACGATCACCAGCAGCGGTTCGAAGCCGGTGCGCAGGTACAGCAGCGTCAGCACGACCACGACCAGGCCGTTGAAGTACACGCCGCCGAGGTCGGCGCGCAGCCGCCCGGCCCGGTCGAGCCGGTAGGAGTCGGTGATGTCGGTGTAGAACGCCGGCCACACCACGTAGATGCCGCACCCCATGACGCCCGGTCGCGCGCCGCCGTAGCGGCAGGCGGCGGCGTGGCCGAACTCGTGGAACGTCGTCGACACCAGCGCCAGCAGCAGCACCAGCAGGACGTTGACCGGCTCGCCGAGGGTCGATCGCATCGCGGCGCCGAGGTCCTGGGTGAGCAGGACCCATCCCTCGCACATGAAGGTCGCGGTGAGGACGCCGGTCATCACCAGCGGGTGGAACAGCCAACTGAACAGGCCGGCGATGAACCAGGTCGTCCCCTCACCGAAGACGCCGAGCTTGAACCGCAGTGCGAGGAAGGGACTCTTCCGCTCAACTCGCGGCGTGGAGCCGTCGCTGAAGGTCGTCAGGCCGAGCGGGGCGAGCTTGTGGTCGATCAGGTGCGCCAGCTGCTCGGGTCGCAGCAGGACGTCGCAGCGCTCCAGCAGGACGGCCGCCAGGCGCGGCAGCTCGACGTCGGGGCTGGCCCACTTGCCGGGCGGGCGGTCCTGCAGCACCTCGATGATCGAGTGCAGCAGCCACGGCAGCCGGACCAGCTCGCCGTCGGCGCGGCGCACGAGCTGCGGCGGTTCCCGGTAGCCGGAGCCGCGCAGTTCGCCGACGGGTTCCACGCCGTCCAGCAGCCTCGGCACGGGAGCGGGCAGGCGCCGGAGCGGGCGCGTGTCGGCCACGTCGAGGGTCGGGGTGTCGATGGTGCTCTCCGGGGTCTCGCGTTGGTGGCGGCCGCGTTCTTTTCTTCGCGGAACGACAATTCCTGCGGCGGCCGCGCGTCGGCCGTAACGTAAAAGACGAATCCGCGTTCTCGCGGATCGCATCGCGCTGTTCCCCGAATCGGATGACGCATTTCTCGAACCCGCGTCCCGGCGATTTCGGTAAGACCGGTCCTGATTTAGTTCGGACAAACAAGTGTGATCTTGCCGGAACAATTAGCGGCGGTTGACATTTGTTTTTCGCCGCGCCGAGAGGGTCGCTGAGCCGGGCGTCGGTTCAGGCACGAATGCCTCCCTCGATCGGAGGTAGGGGGCGCGGGAAGGATGCGAATTGCGGATTTGGTCGGATAGAAATTCCCCGCCTTCGCCGAACGGCTGGCGAGGTGAAATTCCTGACCCCGTCATCGGGGTTGAGGGGGAACGATGAAAGGAATGTTGTTCGTGCGTACTTTCAGCAACGAAGAGGTCAACCAGGTCGCCGGTGAGCTGCTGCCGGAGCGTGCCGTGCTGTCGGTCGTGCCGATCGTCGGCAACGGCGGCGGCGCTGCCGGTGGCCCCGCCTACGGCGGCGGCGTTGACCACGGCACGACCGCTCTGTCGGCCTGCCACGCGCACACCGCTGAGGGCACCCCGGGGCTGCTCGGCTCCCTGGGTCTGGGGTCCAACAACCCGTCTGACGGCATGACCTGCGCCCCGGCCGCGGTTTCCGGTCACTGAGGCTGAATTCGCGCACGAGGCCGCCGGGGAGAGCTCGCGCCTTCCGGTTCTCCCCGGCGGTCCTTCTCGTTGATCAGAATCGCACTGGCTGATCGGCGAACACCGCGGGATTCGACGCGAGTCGGGGTGCGGGGACGATTCCGCGCCCCGACTTCGCGTGTTCCCGGGGGTGCCGGATAAAACGCCACCCCGGGGTCGCTACCGGTGAGTCGAACGAATTCGTTCGCCCACCTCAATTCCTCGAACTCCTCGCCCGTCCGCGCCGCCCCGACAACGCGGACGGCTCACCAGCCTCGAAGGTGAAAATACCGATGTCGAACAACGAGACTCCCTTAGCGGAAAAACGCGGAACGTCCACCAACACGATGCTCACCCTGGGAGTGCTGATCGTCGCGGTGGTCGCGATCGGAGGAGCGCTGCTGTTCGCCCGCGGCGGCAGCGGCGACAGCGGCACCGCTTCCGCCGAGGTGCTGCACCGGCCCGACAGCCACGCGCTGACCACTGCGGCCGACGGCAAGGTCACCGTCGTGGAGTTCCTGGACTACCAGTGCTCCGCCTGCCGCGAGTACTACCGCGCCCTCACCAAGCGGATCGAGTCCGACTACGCGGGCCGGGTCACCTTCGTGGTCCGCAACAACCCGCTCGACGATCACCCGCTGGCCCAGCCGGCCGCCCGTGCCGCCGAGGCGGCCGCGATGCAGGGCCGGTTCGCCGAGTACCACCACGCCCTCTACGACCACTACGGCGCGTGGGCGGTCGGCGGCGACGGCCGGAGCAGCGCCGACACGGCCAAGGCCACCCGCCTGTTCGAGCAGTACGCGCAAGCGCTCGGCCTCGACCTCGGCAAGTTCCGCTCCGACGTCGCCTCCCCGCAGGTGCAGGCCCGCATCGACGGAGACGCCGCCGACGCGGGAGCGGCCGACGTGCAGTCGACCCCGACGCTGTTCATCAACGGCACCCGCTTCGAACCCGACGAGGCCCGCACCTTCGCCGAGGTCAACGACGCCTTCCGCGCACGCGTGGAGGAGGAGCTGAGCCGATGACCACCCCGATGGCCCGCGAAAGGCGACCTTCATCCACACCGGGCGGTGACGTGCGCATGGGAACCTTCCTCGCACTGGCGCTCGGCCGCCTGGCCACCGCGCAGATGAAGGTCGCGTTCGGGGCGCTCCGCCGACCGCGAAGGTCGTCTCCGGCCCGCGCCGGTTGCGGGGAGGGGAACCTTCCTGTCACCGCCGCGGGCGGGCGACGTTCCCGCTGAAACCTCCCCACCACGCCGCGGCCAGGCGCTCCCTTCTGGACGGCGGCGCGGGTTTCGGCCGGAACACCGCACTCGGCGGGTGACGCCCCGGAGGCGAGGTCGTGCGGACATGAGGACGCCCGCCGGTGAGAGCACTTCGCCGGCGGGCGTCCTCATGCGTGCGCGCTCGACGAGAGGGCGCGGTAGCGCGTCGCTCTCGCCTCGCCTCGACCCTCCACTCGGGACCGGGCCGTCTCGCAGGGCAAAAAAAGACGCCGGCCGGCGAGAGAAGCTCTCGCCGGCCGGCGCCGTGTTCGGGCGGACTACCTCAGCCCTTCTTGGTCTCCCAGAAGATCTTGTCGATCTCGGCGATGTAGTCCAGCAGCTCCTGGCCCTTGGCCGGGTCCATCGAGCCCTTGGTGCCGGTGGCGCCGGCAGCCTTGGTGGCCTTGTTGACCAGCTCGTGCAGCTGCGGGTACTTCTCGAAGTGCGGCGGCTTGAAGTAGTCGGTCCACAGCACCCAGAGGTGGTGCTTGACCAACTCGGAGCGCTGCTCGGCGATCATGATCGCGCGAGTGCGGAACTCCGGGTCCTCGTTGGCCTGGTACTTCTCCTGGACCGCCTTGACCGACTCCGCCTCGATCCGCGCCTGCGCGGGGTCGTAAACGCCGCACGGAAGGTCGCAGTGCGCGGTCGCCTCAAGACGGGGGCCGAGGATGCGCGACAGGAGTCGCATGTTTCCTCCCTGACAGGTGAGTGCTCCGACGGGGCCGACCCTACTCTTGAAGATCCTCGTCGTCCTACTGGAGGTGCCGGTGAAAACACTCGGACCGTGGCCGTTGCGCCGGTTGCGGGTGCGCGGACCGTCGATGGTTCCCACTCTTCGGGACCAGGACGTGGTGCTGTTCCGCACCGGAGACGTTGCCCGTCCGGGTGACGTCGTGCTCGTGCGGTGGCAGCAGCGCCCCGAACAGCTGTCGGTCAAGCGCGCGGTGCGCCGCGAAGACGGCGGCTGGCACGTGGAGGGCGACAACGGTTTCGGCTCCACCGACTCCCGCGACCTCGGCCCGGCTCAGGTGCTGGGCGTGGTGCGGTGGCGGTTGTGGCCCTCGCCGGGGCGCGTGCGCTGAGGAAGGGAACCTTCTTGTCACCGCCCCGGTGGCGTCACCTCGGGCGTGACAGGAAGGTTCCCATGCTCACGTCGCCGACCGCAGCGACTCGTAGTGGGCGAGGCAGGTGGCGAAGTCGGGGAGGAGGCCGTCGGCCTTCGCTTCGGCGAGGGTCGGGGCGTCGCGGTCCTTCGCCGACAGGATCGGTTCGCCGGTCAGCTCCGCGGCCCAGGGCAGGTCGAGCTCGGGGTCGAGCGGGTTGATGCCGTGCTCGCCGGAGGGGTTGTAGCCGGTGGAGCACAGGTAGGTCATCACCGTGTTGTCGGTGAGGGCGAGGAACGCGTGCCCGAGGCCTTCGGCGAGGTAGACGGCGCGGTACTCGGTGGAGTCGAGGCGGATCGCCTCCCAGCGGCCGAAGGTGGGGGAGCCGACGCGGACGTCGACGATCACGTCCAGCAGGGAGCCCTGCGGGCAGTAGACGTACTTGGCCTGGCCCGGAGGGGTGTCGGCGAAGTGCACGCCGCGGATGACGTCGCGGGCCGAGACGCTGTGGTTGGTCTGCCCCAGGCGCATCGGGTGCCCGGTGGCTTCGGTGAACGCGTCCCCTTGGAAGGGGGCGACGAACAGCCCCCGGTGATCCGGGAAAGCCTTCGGGGTGAATTCGAACGCCCCGGTGATCTCAAGTCGACGTACCTGCACGCGCCGAGCCTAGGAGGCGTGATCTCCGGTTCCCGCGACGGGGCGGCGGTGACAGGAAGGTTCCCTTGCTCGGATCGCATCGCGGAAAACACGAGGTAGTCCACCGCGCTTTTGTGAACAGTTTCGATTCAGATGCGAGAACCGCACGGATGTCCCGCATAACCGCGAATTGCAAACCGGACGTACGTACTGCATTCCGCACGCGGAAAATATGACGCGCGTACTGTCCTGTTCCGTAAAATTCTCGCCTTTTTGCTGGTCGAGCGTGTGATCCCTGTCGCTGACATGCTCTCGCGGGGCTGGCACACTAACCGAACCGCAGCGTCCGCCGAGCCGCTGTCCGAACAGGATGGCCGGTATCGGTATTTCGAAAGACGTCCACTTCTCCGGTACGCCCGGGAAGTCGGCGTCGAAAGCGACCGCTCGAAGGTCGCATCCGCCCGGCTCGAATTGTGCTCGGGTCGCAGGCATGGCAACAGGAGGGACGCCGTGACCACCATGAACGAGGGCACCGCCAATGGAATCGGTGCCGAGCTGACCCACGAAGAGATCTTCGCCGCGCACGAAGGGGGCAAACTCACCGCTGCGGTGACCGCCCCGCTCGACAGCGCGCGCGACCTGTCGATTGCGTACACCCCCGGAGTGGCGCAGGTCAGCCGGGCGATCGCCAGCGATCCCGCCCTGGCCGACCGCTACACCTGGACGCAGCGGCTCGTCGCCGTGGTCAGCGACGGGTCGGCCGTGCTCGGTCTCGGCGACATCGGGCCGAAGGCCTCGCTGCCGGTCATGGAGGGCAAGTCCGCACTGTTCAAGACCTTCGCCGGGCTCGACTCGATCCCGCTGGTCCTGGACACCAACGACGTCGACGAGATCGTGGAGACGCTGGTCCGGCTGCGCCCCTCGTTCGGCGCGGTGAACCTGGAGGACATCTCCGCGCCGCGCTGCTTCGAGCTGGAGCGCCGCGTCACCGAGGCCCTCGACTGCCCGGTCATGCACGACGACCAGCACGGCACCGCCGTCGTCGTGCTGGCCGCGCTGCGCAACGCCGCCCGCGTCTCCGGCCGCGAGCTGGGGTCGCTCAAGGTGGTCATCTCCGGCGCCGGCGCCGCCGGTGTCGCCTGCGCGAAGATCCTGCACACCGCGGGCGTCGGCGAGATCATCGTGCTCGACTCGCGCGGCGTCATCAGCGCCGACCGCGACGGGCTCACCCCGATCAAGCAGGAGCTCACCGAGTTCACCAACCCGCGCGGCATCAGCGGCGGCCCCGCCGAGGCGATGCGCGGCGCCGACGTGTTCATCGGCGTCTCCATCGGGCAGGTCCCCGAGGAGCAGGTGGCCTCCATGGCGCCCGACTCGATCATCTTCGCGCTGTCCAACCCCGACCCGGAGATCCACCCGGAGATCGCCGGCAAGTACGCGGCGGTCGTGGCCACCGGGCGCAGCGACTTCCCGAACCAGATCAACAACGTCCTGGCGTTCCCCGGCATCTTCAAGGGCGCGCTGGACGCGGGAGCGCGGCGCATCACCGACGGCATGAAGGTCGCCGCGGCCGAGGCCATCGCGGCCGTCGCCGCCGACGACCTCAGCGCCGACTACATCGTGCCCTCGCCGCTGGACCCGAGGGTCGCCCCGGAGGTCAGCGCGGCCGTGGCGAAGGCGGCTCGTGCCGAAGGTGTGGCCACCGCGTGATCAACGAACCCTGTCGCCGGTCGGTGGATCGGCGGTAGGTTCTACACCGGCATCGAGTGGGGCCGGGAGAGTCCTCGAGGGCTCTCCCGGCCCCACTCGTCGATGGCGGCCGGGAACCGGATTCAGAAAGATTCGGCGGTCGGCGTCATCATGTCGGGCGAAGGCTGTCACCTCTTCAGGGAACGGGCCTCAGGTGGTCCCGGCACCACGGCGGTACCGGCCGTGCGCGGAACGGTAGGGTCTGCGATACGACTCGCTGTGGCGCGCATCACTCGGTGGTGGGGTGTTCGGGGGCCATCGGGCCGGAGTGGACGGCCGTTGCGCGGCTGCAACGCAGGAGGGGTGCAGTTGACCGAGCGGAGCGAGCGGAACCGGATGTCACCGACACCCGGTGGTCTCGGCCTGGCCGGCACCCCGCGCGTGCACGGCCTGTCACTACCGGACGCACCGGCGCTGCTCAGCGCCGAAGACGGCCTCGTCGTCGCGGCCACCAAGCAGGCCGCCACCCTGACCGGGCACGACGAACCCGGGGCACTCGTCGGCAGCAAGCTCGCCGACCTCGTCGAACGCGAAGGCCGCGAGACCTGGCTCATCGGCGCCACCGGCCGCACCCCCGTGCGACTCCAGACCTGGCCCCACCCCGACGACGACGCGCTGCAGGTCACCCTGCTCGTCGACGTCTCCGACCTCACCGAGACCGGCCCCGACGCGACCGGCGGCCCGCGCGACTCCGAAGAGCGCTACTGGCTCATCGACGCACAACGCCTCGCCAAGGTCGCCAGCTGGGTCTACTACCCCGACACCGGCGCCATCTACCGCAGCCCGCTGCTCGCGGAATTCCTCGGCGCGGGCGGCGCCGACCACGCCGACGACGTCACCGCGATGATCTCCACCACCCACCCCGACGACCGCGACCGCGCCGCCCAGTTCTACGCCGACGTGCTCAACGCCGCCGAAGGCGAACTCCTCGAAACCGAGCTCCGCAACCTCCACGGCACCCGCATCTTCCTGTGCACCGGCCGCGCCGAGTACGACCGCGCCGGGCAGATCGTCCGCGTGCAGGGCACCGTCCAGGACGTCACCGAACACCGCGCGCTCGAACGGCAGCTCCGCGACGAACGCCGCCGGCTCCAGGACGCCCAGCGCATCGCCCGCCTCGGCACCTGGGAAGTCGACCCGCGCACCAACGTGATGCGCCTGTCGAGCATGCTCTACGAGATCCTCGGCCAGCCCGTCAGCAGCACCGGCACCTTCGACCGCTACCTCGACCGCGTCCACCCCGACGACCGCGAATGGGTGCGCCAAGCCTGGCGGCCCCTCATCGAGCACGGCGAACAGGTCGAGATCGAACACCGCTACCAGCGCACCCCCGACAGCACCCGCATCCTGCGCATCCACGGCACCCGCATCGCCGACGCCGACGGCCGCGACCTCCTCGTCGGCACCGCCCAGGACGTCACCGAACAGCGGGCCGTCGTCACCCGGATGGAACGCTCCAGCCAGCGCTTCTCCGACCTGGTCAACATCACCCCCGTCGGCATCGGCCTGTTCGACCGCACCGAACGGCTCGTCAACGCCAACGAAGCCCTCTGCGAACTCCTCGGATACCGGCTCGACCAGATGCGCGGCCTCAGCATCCGCGACATCACCCACCCCGACGAACCCGACCCCAGCCTGCCCGCGCCCGACGAACCCTCCGGGTTCCGGCGCCGCGCACCGCAGCGCGTCATGGTCCGCGCCGACGGCGAACCCGTCTACTGCGAACTGCACACCTCCAGCTCCGTGCAGGACGACGGCACCGAGTTCTGGCTCGTGGTGTTCCAGGACATCACCGAACGCCGCCGCGCCGCCGAAGCGCTGCGCTACCAGGCCACCCACGACGACCTGACCGGCCTGCCCAACCGCACCGCCGTCAAGGACCTGCTCGGCCGCCTGCTGGGACGCGCCGACTCACCCGGCATCGCCGTGCTGTTCTGCGACATCGACAACTTCAAGCGGGTCAACGACTCCCTCGGCCACGACGCGGGCGACGAACTGCTCGTCGCCCTGGCGCGGCGCCTCGAAGGCGGCCTCCCCGAAGGCTGCACCCCCGCCCGGCTCTCCGGCGACGAGTTCGTCATCATCTGCTCCGACGTCGAGGCCTGCGGCGGCGTTGACCACCTCGCCACCCGCGTCTCCGCGCTGCTGCGCACCGCCGTGCCCGTGCACGGCCAGCTGGTGCGGGTGTCGTCCTCGATCGGCGCGGCCGTGCCCAACGGCTCCGGCGCCGGCGGCGAAGACCTGCTGCGCTTCGC
This sequence comes from Saccharopolyspora flava, assembly GCF_900116135.1. Lineage (GTDB taxonomy): Bacteria > Actinomycetota > Actinomycetes > Mycobacteriales > Pseudonocardiaceae > Saccharopolyspora > Saccharopolyspora flava. The sequence continues at coordinate 882,887 of NZ_FOZX01000001.1, read as the reverse complement.
CGACGCCGCCATGTTCGAGGCCAAGCGCCGCGGCACCGGCAAGGTCTCGCTCGCCAGCCCCGCCCTCATGGCCGCCGCCGACCGCCAGCTCCACCTCGAAGGACAGCTGCGCGAAGCGCTCAGCAACGACGGACTCGCCCTGCACTACCAGCCCGTCGTCGACGCCGAAGGCACCGTCGTCAGCGCCGAGGCCCTCATCCGCTGGCCGCACCCCGAACGCGGCATGCTCTCGCCCGACGCGTTCCTGCCCGTCGCCGAACAAGGCGACCTGCTGCGCGAACTCGACCGGTGGGTGCTGCGCACCGCGCTGCGCGAAGCCGCCTCGTGGCCCGTCCGCAACGGCAGGCCCGTCAGCATCGCGGTCAACCTCGCCGGACTCGTGCCCGGCGGCCCCGACTTCGTCGACTCCGTCGCCGACATCGTCGCCGAGACCGGCATCGCCTGGGACCGGGTGATCCTCGAACTCGTCGAGACCTCGCTGGTCGACCTGCCCTCCCGCACCCGCCACGAGATGGGCGAGCTCGTCTCCCGCGGCGTGCGGTTCGCCGTCGACGACTTCGGCACCGGCTACTCGTCGCTGGCGCGCCTGAAGGACCTGCCCGCGCAGATCATCAAGGTCGACCGGCGGTTCGTCGCCGGGGTCGGCGGCGACGCCTCCGACTTCGCCGTCGCCCGCGCCGTCGTCGACATGGCCTACGCCATGGACCGGCAGTGCGTCGCCGAAGGAGTCGAGGACGCCACCCAGTTCCGGCTGCTGCGCGGCGTCGGCGTCGAGTCCTACCAGGGCTGGTTGTTCTCCGGCGCGGTCCCCGCGGAGAAGTTCCGCGAGATGCTCGCCGACGGGCCGCTCGCCACCCCGTGACCCGGCCCCGCTGACGAGCCCCCGACCAGCGAGCCCTCGCTGGCCGGGCTTCAGCGCATCGCGCGCAGCACGTCGGCGATGCGGTGCCGCGGCAGGTCGATCAAACGCAGCTCCAGGTCCCGCGAGTGCGGTGCGAGTTCGGCGACCTTCTCCCGCGCCTGCCGCTTGGTGAGCTCACCGGAAGCCGCGATGAGCGCCTCGCGCCAGACGTTGCCCAGCTTGCCGTGGGCGCGCTGCAGCACGAACCCGGCCGCCGCCTCGGCGCCCTCCCGCTCGTCCGCGCGTTCGGCGACCACGATCGCGTGCTTGCCGTCCGGGACGCTGCGGTGCAGCGTCAACCGGTACTTCGCCGCCACCAGCTCGCGCAGTTCGGACTGGGCGCGCTCGCTGGTCACGTCCGGGTGGTTGTTGCCCACGACGAAGGCCACCTTCCGCGCACCGCACGCCAGCAGCATCCGCAGCAGCCACGGCCCCGGATCGGCCCGCAGGTCGAACGCCACCGGACCCGGCTCGCGCACCGGCCGCGCCCAGCCCGCCCGCCGCAGCTCGGCGACCGGCTCCCCGAGACGCTCCGCCGCGGCCTGCGGCATGGACTCCGGCGTGTCACCCGAGGCCTCCACCGACTGCGGGCCGTGCGTGTAGATCGCCTGGTCCTGGCGCGACGCGAGCTTGCGGGTGCGCGGCGTCGGCTGGCACACGTACAGGTCGCTGGCGCTGCCGATGGCCTGCGCACCGTAGTAGCGGTTGAACTGCGGCAGGATCGCCTCGAACGCGAAACCCAGGCGCAGCAGCTCCTGCTGGACCTTCCATCCCAGCGCCGGGGTGCGCGGGCTGCAGCCGTAGGCCAGGAACATGCGGCTGGTGGCCCCCGCCAGGCACTCGGCGGCCCGCGCGGCGAACAGGCCGATGCCCTCCGGGGTGTAGGGCGGGTCGGTGAACACCGCGTCGGCCCAGCCCTCCAGCGCCGGCGGCAACCCGAACCGCAGGTCGGCGTGCGTGGTGACGACGGGGAAACCGCGCTCGGCGGCGACCGAGTCGATGTGCCGCAGCACCCGCTCGTCCAGATCCACCACCCGCACCTCGGCCGAGGGCGCCACCAGCGCCAGCGCCAGCGACGTCAGGTCGTGGTCGCCCAGGCACAGCACCTTGCGGCCGTCCAGGTCGTAGTGGTCGCGCAGCCACATCGCCCGCCGCAGCGCCGTTTCCGGCGTGGCCGTCACGTGGTCCAGCGCCGACTCCGGACGCGGCCCGGACGCCACGAAACCGGCCATCACCTCCAGCGCCTCGGCATCGAGGTCGCCTTCCGCGCACGCCACCGGCAACGCGTCGAGATCCAGCTCCCGCCGGTAGAGCGAGAGAAGGGAGTCCTTGATGCGCAACGCACCCGCCCGCTCCTCGACGTCGTCACCGGCCGCGGCGAGCACCTGCTCGACCGTGCGGCGGGACACCCCGGTGCGGCGGATCAGCTCGTCCAGCGAACGCGGGGCGGTGGTGAGCTCGGCGAGCACGCGACGCACGTGCTGACCCAGCAGTCCGTGCTCGGCGCGCAGCTCGCGCACGGCATCGATCGGGGGAGCGGAAGACGGGGCGCTGGAATTCGGGGCGTTGTCCATGGGAATGCACAGCCTAATCGGTGCCCGAACGCGAGCACGGGAACGTTCCTGTCACCGCGCAGGGTTCACCGAGCAGGGGACTCCCGCATCATGGGAGCAGGTCACGCATCGATCTCGGGAGATCGCGGCGAGTGACACCTCGGGCTATCGTCGGCCGCGACTGGGGACCCGCGCGAGAGGGGGGCTCGCTTGATCGAGTTCCAGGCCGTCCGGAAGCAGTACCCGAACGGCACCGTCGCCGTCGAAGAGCTCAGCCTGTCCGTCGAGACGGGAACCATCACCGTGCTGGTGGGCCCGTCCGGCTGCGGCAAGACGACCCTCATGCGCATGGTCAACCGCATGATCGAGCCCTCATCGGGCACCGTGTCCGTCGACGGCACCGACGTGCGCGACCGCGACCCCGCGCAGCTGCGCCGCGGCATCGGCTACGTCATCCAGCAGGCCGGGCTGTTCCCGCACCGCACCGTCGTCGACAACATCGCCACCGTCCCGCTGCTCGCCGGGGAAACCCGCCGCGCCGCCCGCGACCGCGCCGGCGAGCTCCTCGACCTCGTCGGGCTGCCCGCCGACCTCGGCAAGCGGTACCCGGCGCAGCTGTCCGGCGGGCAGCAGCAGCGCGTCGGAGTCGCCCGCGCCCTGGCCGCCGACCCGCCGGTGCTGCTCATGGACGAACCCTTCAGCGCCGTCGACCCCGTGGTCCGCGAAGGACTGCAGGACGAGCTGCTGCGGCTGCAGGACGAGCTGGGCAAAACCGTCCTGTTCGTCACCCACGACATCGACGAGGCCATCAAGCTCGGCGAGAAGGTCGCCGTCCTGCGCCAAGGCGGGCACCTCGCCCAGTACGCCCGCCCCGACGACCTGCTGGCCGCCCCCGCCGACGACTTCGTGACGACCTTCGTCGGCCGCGACCGCGGCTACCGCAGGCTGTCCTTCGTGGACTCCACCAGCCTGCGCCCCCACCCGGTCCCGACCGTGCGGGTGGGAGAAAGGTTCCCTTCCTCGCACGACTGGCGGCTCGCGGTGGATGAGGGGAACCGTCCTCGCGGCTGGCTGCCCCCGGACTCCGGCCCCGGCGACGCGCTCGACGAGCAGCACCTGGTGGCGGGAGGATCGCTGCACGCGGAGCAGGGGAACCTTCGTGGCGCCCTCGACGCGGCGCTGTCCGCGCCGTCCGGGCTCGGGGTCGTCGTCGACCGCGACGGCGGCGCGATCGGGGTCGTCACCGCCGACGAGGTGCTGTCGGCGCTCGACCGGCAGCGGGCGGCGACATGATCGACTTCTTCGAGTCGCCCAGCAACCGCGAACTGGTGATCACCCAGCTCGGCCAGCACCTCTACCTGTCGCTGCTGCCGCTGCTGCTCGGCGTGCTGCTCGCCCTGCCGCTCGGACGCCTCGCGCAACGCGTCGGCTGGCTCCGCGAAGCCCTGCAGAACATCGCCAACGTCTTCTACACCATCCCGTCCCTGGCGCTGTTCGTGATCCTGCCCGGGCTGATGGGAACCCCGCTGCTGTCCCCGCTCAACGTCATCATCGCCCTCACCCTCTACACCGCGGCGCTGCTGGTGCGGCCGGTGCGCGACGCCCTGGACTCGGTGCCCGGCCACATCGTCGCCGCCGCCACCGCCATGGGGTACCGGCCCGGCAGGCGGCTCCTCGCCGTCGAGCTCCCGCTGGCCGTGCCGGTGCTCGCCGCGGCCGTGCGGGTCGCGTCGGTGAGCAACATCAGCCTCGTCAGCGTCGGCGCCCTCGTCGGCATCGGCGGTCTGGGACGGCTGTTCACCGACGGATTCCAGCGCGACTACCCCGAGCAGATCGTCATCGGCATCGTGCTCACCCTCCTGCTCGCCCTGATCGTCGACCTCCTGCTCGTGCTGCTGTGGCGGCTCGCGACCCCGTGGGCGCGGTCATGATCGGCGAGATGATCGCGTGGCTCACCGACCCCGCCCACTGGCGCGGCGCGGACGGCATCCCCGCGCAAACGCTGCTGCACCTCTACTACTGCGTCCTGTCCGTCCTCGTCGCCGCCCTCATCGCCATCCCCCTCGGCGTCTACATCGGACACACCGGGCGGGGCTCGGTGCTCGTGGTGGCCTTCGGCAACGCGATGCGGGCGCTGCCCACGCTCGGCGTCGTCACCCTGCTCGTCCTCGGATTCGGGCTCGGCGTCACACCCGCCCTCGCCGGACTGGTGATCCTCGCGATCCCGGCGATCCTCTCCGGCGCCTACGCGGGCGTGCGCAACGCGCCCGCCGACGCCGTCGACGCCGCCAGGGGAATGGGCATGCGACCCGCCCAAGTGCTGTGGCAGGTGGAGCTGCCGACCGCCCTGCCGCTGGTGCTCGGCGGCATCCGCAGCGCGATGCTGCAGGTCGTGGCCACCGCCGCCGTCGCCGCCTACGTCGGACTCGGCGGACTCGGACGCATCCTGCTGGACGGGCTCAAGATCAGCGACTACGCGCAGATGGCCTCCGCCGCGATCGTCATCGCGGTGCTGGCCGTCCTACTCGACCTGGCCTTGGCTGGACTCACCCGGCTCGTGGTGCCACGCGGTCTGACCCTGGCCGCCCGACGAGGAGGAAACGACCGATGAAACGACTCCTGGCACTGGCCGCCACCGCGGCCCTGCTGCTCACCGGCTGCGGAACGCAAGACCCGCTGGAAGCCAACAAGGCCCAGGGCGGGCAGGTCGTCATCGGCTCCGCGGACTTCGCCGAGAGCGAACTGCTCATGCACATCTACGCCGAAGCCCTCAAGACGACCGGCACCGACGTGCAGACCCGACCCCGCATCGGCGCCCGCGAGTTCTACGTCAACGCCGTCCGCAACGGCGAACTCACCCTCGTCCCCGAATACACCGGCAACCTCCTGCAATTCCTCGACCCGGCCTCGACCACCACCGAATCCCAGCAGGTCTACGACCAGCTCGGCACCAAGGTCGGACCCGACATGGAACTGCTCGAACAATCACCCGCCGAGGACTCCGACGTCCTCACCGTCACCCGCGCAACCGCCGACAGCGGCCTGCACTCGATGACCGACCTCGGACCCCGCTGCGGCGAACTCGTCCTCGGCGCCCCCGCCGAGTGGAAATCCCGGTGGGAAACCACCATCGCCCGCGACTACGGCTGCACCTTCAAGGAAATCCGCAGCGTCGAAGCCGGCACCATCACCGTCAACGCGCTCACCGCCGGCGAGATCCAGGTCGCCAACCTGTTCACCACCTCGTCCCAGATCGCGAGCAACGGCCTCGTCAAACTCGACGACCCGAAGAACATGTTCCCCGCCCAGAACGTCGTCCCCCTCGCGGGCAAGGGCAAGCTCACCCCACCCCAAGCCGACGTCCTCAACAAGGTCTCCCGGGCGCTGACCACCGACAAGCTCACCGAGCTCAACAAGCGACTCGAAGTCGACAAGGCCAACCCCGCCGACGTCGCCAAGGAATTCATCTCCACCGTCGGCCTCTGACCCGCCGACGACCGAATCACCCCGTGCGGCCGCTGATCCGCGACGTCAGCTCAGCGGCCGCACGCCCCACCTCGCCTGCCAGGTTCGGCCACGTCTCCCCGCACCCCGGCCCCTCGCAGTCGTGGCGGAACGTCACCGCGATCGCCGCGAGCGGACGCGCCGTGTGATCGAAAACCGGGCACGCCACCGACGCGAACCCCGCCGTGATCACCCCGTCCTCCACCGCCCAACCCCGGCGCCGCTCCTCGGCCAGCAACCGCCGCAACTCCGGCAGGCTCCGCGGCCCCCGATCCGTGCGCAGCACGAACCGCTCGGAGGAAGGGAACATCGCGCGCACCTGAGCCGCCGGAAGATGCGCCAACATCGCCCTCCCCGACGCGGGCAGCTGCGCCGGCAACCGCACACCCACATCGGTCACCAGGGTCTGCGGCTGCGAAGGACGCTCCTTGATCAGGTACAGCAGCTCGCCCCCGCGCAACACCCCGAGCTGCGCCGTGCGCCCCACCCGATCCACCAACCGCCGCAAGACCGGCCCCGCCAACCTCTCCAGCGGATCGTGCCGCACGTACGCCGACCCCAACTCGAACACCGCCACACCCAGCCCGTACCGGCGCTCCTCCGGCAGGTGCACCACAAAACCACCCGCCACCAACTCCGCCAGCAGGTGATACGTCGTCGACCTCGGCAAATCCAGCTCGCGGGCCAACACCCCCGCCGACACCGGACCCGGCCGACCGGCCAACGCGCGCAAGATCGCCAACCCCCGCCGCAACGCGGGCACATCGCTGCTCTCACCCACCCACCGAGTCTGGCATCCCAGACACAGACCCACCATCAGGGCTTCTGCCAGGAGCTTCCGCGAGTTGGGATGGAGACATGCACACCGAGTTGTTCATCGGCCCGCAGCCGCTCACACGCGCCGAGGTCGTCTCCGTCGCGCGCGGCGGAACCCCGGTGCGGCTCAGCGAACTCGCCGAACAGGGCATCGCCGCCACCCGCAAGCACATCGACGCCCTGGCAGCCGAGGAACGACCCGTCTACGGCGTCTCCACCGGCTTCGGAGCCCTGGCCGTCCGCCACATCCCCCGTGACAGAAGGGCGGCCTTGCAGCAGTCCTTCGTCCGCTCCCACGCCGCCGGAGCAGGCGACATCGTCGAACCCGAAGTCGTGCGCGCCCAGATGCTGCTGCGCCTGCACACCATCGCCACCGGCCGCACCGGCGTCCGACCCGAAACCGCCCACGCCCTCGCCGCCGCGCTCAACGCCGGCATCGTCCCCCTCGTCCGCGAGCACGGCTCGCTCGGCTGCTCCGGCGACCTCGCACCCCTGGCCACCGTCGCCCTCGCGCTCACCGGAGAAGGCGACGTCCTCGACGCCGAAGGACACCGGCGACCCGCCGCCGACGCCCTCGCCGACGCCGGAATCACCCCCGTCGCCCTCGCCGAGAAAGAAGGCCTCGCCCTCACCAACGGCACCGACGGCATGCTCGGGATGCTCGTGCTCGCCCTGCACGACATCGGCGACCTCATCGACGTCGCCGACCTCACCGCCGCCATGAGCGTCGAAGCCCTCCTCGGCACCGACCGGCCCTTCGCCGCCGACCTGCAGGCGCTCCGCCCGCACCCCGGCCAAGCCGTCTCGGCCGCGAGGATGGCCGCCTTCCTGTCACGCTCACCCATCGTCGCCAGCCACCGCGGCCCCGACTGCCCGCGCGTCCAGGACGCCTACTCGCTGCGCTGCTCCCCGCAGGTCCACGGCGCCGCCCGCGACACCGCAGGCCACGCCGAAACCGTCGCCGACCGCGAACTCGCCGCCGCCATCGACAACCCCGTCGTCCTGCCCGACGGGCGCATCGAATCCAACGGCAACTTCCACGGCGCACCCCTCGGCTACGTCCTGGACTTCCTGGCCATCGCGCTCGCCGACATGGCCAGCATCTGCGACCGGCGCACCGACCGGATGCTCGACGTCGCCCGCTCCCACGGGCTCCCGGCCTTCCTCGCCGACGACCCCGGCGTCGACTCCGGCCACATGATCGCCCACTACACCCAGGCCGGGATCGTCTCCGAGCTCAAACGCCTCGCCGCACCGGCCTCCGTCGACTCCATCCCCACCAGCGCCATGCAGGAAGACCACGTGTCCATGGGCTGGGCCGCCGCCCGCAAACTCCGCCGCGCCGTCGACGGCCTCACCACCGTGCTCGCCGTCGAACTGCTCACCGCCGCACGCGCCCTCGACCTGCGCGCACCCCTGGAACCCGGGCCCGCCACCGGCGCCGTCCGCGACCTGCTCCGCACCCGCGTGCCCGGACCAGGACCCGACCGCCACATCGCCCCCGAGATCGCCGCCGCCGAAGAACTCATCCGCCACGGCGACGTCCTCGCCGCCGCCGAAACAGGGAGGGACCGATGACCGACGTGCGAGCCCCGCGCGGCACGACCCTGACCGCGCGCAGCTGGAGCACCGAGGCACCGCTGCGGATGCTGCAGAACAACCTCGACCCCGACGTCGCCGAACGCCCCCACGACCTCGTCGTCTACGGCGGGACCGGCAAAGCCGCCCGCAACTGGGCCAGCTACCACGCACTCGTCCGGGAACTCACCGCGCTGCGCGACGACGAGACGCTGCTGGTGCAGTCCGGAAAACCCGTCGGCGTCCTGACCACCCACGAATGGGCGCCGCGCGTGCTCATCGCCAACTCCAACCTCGTCGGCGACTGGGCGAACTGGAGCGAATTCCGGCGCCTCGACGAACTCGGCCTGATGATGTACGGCCAGATGACCGCAGGCTCCTGGATCTACATCGGCACCCAAGGGATCCTCCAAGGCACCTACGAGACGTTCGGGGCCATCGCCGCCAAGCGCTTCGGCGGAACGCTCGCGGGCACCCTCACCATCACCGCCGGGCTCGGCGGCATGGGCGGCGCGCAACCGCTGGCGATCACCATGAACGAAGGCGCCGCGCTCGTCGTCGAATGCGACCCGGAACGCGCCCACCGCCGCGCCCGCCAGGGCTACCTCGACGAAGTCGCCGACACCCTCGACGAGGCCATCGACAAGGCCGCCGCCGCCAAGCGAGACCGCCGCGCCCACTCGGTCGCCGTCATCGGCAACGCCGCCGACCTGCTGCCCGAGATGCTGCGACGCGGCGTGCCCGCCGACATCGTCACCGACCAGACCTCCGCCCACGACCCGCTGTCCTACCTCCCGCTCGGCGTGGACCTCGACGACTGGGCCGACTACGCCGCCCGCAAACCCGACGAGTTCACCACCCGCGCGCGCGAATCCATGGCCCGGCACGTCGAAGCGATGGTCGGATTCCTCGACGCCGGCGCCGAAGTCTTCGACTACGGCAACTCGCTGCGCGGCGAAGCCCAACTCGCCGGATACGACCGGGCCTTCGCCTACCCCGGCTTCGTCCCCGCCTACATCCGGCCGCTGTTCTGCGAAGGAAAAGGTCCCTTCCGCTGGGCGGCGCTGTCCGGCGACCCCGCCGACATCGCCAAGACCGACCGGGCCGTGCTGGAACTCTTCGGCGACGACGAGCACTTGGCCCGTTGGCTGCGGCTGGCTGACAGGAAGGTTCCCTTCCACGGCCTGCCCGCCCGGATCTGCTGGCTCGGCTACGGCGAACGCGCCGCCGCGGGCCTGCGGTTCAACGAGATGGTCGCCTCCGGTGAACTCGCCGCCCCCGTCGTGCTGGGACGCGACCACCTCGACTGCGGCTCGGTCGCCTCCCCCTACCGCGAGACCGAAGCCATGGCCGACACCTCCGACGCCGTCGCCGACTGGCCGCTGCTCAACGCCCTCGTCAACACCGCGTCCGGCGCCACCTGGGTCTCGCTGCACCACGGCGGCGGCGTCGGCATGGGACGTTCCCTGCACGCCGGTCAGGTCACGGTCGCCGACGGCACCGAACTCGCCGCCCGCAAACTGGAACGCGTCCTCACCAACGACCCGGGCATGGGGGTGATCCGGCACGTCGACGCCGGATACGAACGCGCCGAGGAAGTCGCGGCGCAGCGCGGCGTGCGGACCCCGCTGGTGGGCCGATGAGCGGGCTGGACGACCTCGCCGGCATCGGCGCGGACCGGCGTCGCGGCGGCTACTCGCGGCACGTCTTCGACGACGCCGAACGCCACCTGCGGGAGTGGTTCGTCGAGCAGGCCGAGCGGCGCGGGCTCGCGGTGGAAACCGACGCCAACACCAACATCTGGGCCTGGTGGGGAAACCCGGGACCGGGCGCGGTCGTCACCGGCAGCCACCTCGACTCGGTGCCCGGCGGCGGCGCCTTCGACGGCCCGCTCGGCGTGGTCAGCGCCCTGGAAGCCGTGGACCTGCTGCGGGAACGCGGGTTCCGGCCGCGCGCACCGCTGGCGCTGGTCGTGTTCTCCGAGGAGGAAGGCGGCCGGTTCGGCGTGCCGTGCCTCGGGTCGCGGTTGATGACGGGAACCATCCACCCGGACCGCGCCCGCGGCCTGCGCGACTCCGACGGGCTCACCTTCGCCGAAGCGATGGGCTCCTTCGGCGCGGACCCGGCCCGCATCGGCCGCGACGACGATGCTCTCGGGCGCATCGCGGCCTTCGTGGAACTGCACGTCGAACAGGGCAAGGGACTGATCGACCTGAACCGGCCGATCGCGGTCGCCGACTCGATCCTCGGACACGGCAGGTGGCGGTTCCGGTTCCGCGGCCAGGGAAACCACGCGGGCGCCACCCTCATCGACGACCGCAACGACCCGATGATTCCCGCCGCCCGGCTCGTCCTCGCCGCCCGCGACGCGGCCGCCGCGACGCGGGACGGCCGCGCCACCGTCGGCCGGCTGGTCCCCACCCCGGGCGGCACCAACGTCATCGCGTCCGCGGTGGACGTTCACCTCGACGCCCGGGCACCCCGCGACGCGCGGGCCCTGGTCGACGACCTGGCCGGTCAGGCGAGGGAATTCGCCGCTCAGGAAGGCTGCCACGTCGACGTCGTCGAGGAGTCCTTCGGCGACACCGTCCACTTCGACCCGACGCTGCGCGACCGGCTGCGCACCGTCCTCGGCGACGCACCGACCCTGCCCACCGGTGCCGGCCACGACGCGGGCGTGCTCGCCGCCGAGACACCGACGGCGATGCTGTTCGTGCGCAACCCCACCGGCATCAGCCACGCTCCCGAAGAGCACGCGACCGCCGAGGATTGCGAGGAAGGTTCCCATGCCCTGGCCCGCGTCCTGGCCGAGCTGGCGGGGTGAGGGGGATGTTCTGGTGCGCGTGGGCGTGGCTGCCCGACGGTCCCTGCCAGGACGTGCTGTTCGAGGTCGAGGCCGGACGGATCACCACCGTGCGGAAGGGGGAGGCGCCCGGCGGTGCGCGGCGGCTTCCCGGGCTGGTGCTGCCGGGCTTGGCCAACGCGCACTCGCACGCCTTCCACCGGGCGCTGCGCGGCGACACCGATCGCGGGACGTTCTGGACCTGGCGGGAACGGATGTACCGGATCGCCGAGCGGCTCGACCCGGACAGCTACTACCTGCTGGCCCGCGGCGTCTACGCGGAGATGGTGCAGGCGGGCATCACCGGCGTCGGCGAGTTCCACTACCTCCACCACGCCCCCGGCGGTTCCCGCTACCGCGACCCCAACGCGATGAGCCACGCACTCGCCCACGCCGCCCGGGACGCCGGAATCAGGTTGACGCTGCTGGACACCTGCTACCTCACCGGTGGCTTCGGCCGGGAACTCGACCCGATCCAGCGCAGGTTCTCCGACGGCGACGCGAGCCGGTGGGGCGAACGCGTGGAGACCTTCACCGCACCCGAGGTCACGACCGGGGCCGCCGTGCACTCGGTGCGGGCGGTGCCCGCCGAGGCCATCGAGACCGTCGCGGGGTGGGCGCGTGACAGGAAGGTTCCCCTGCACCTCCACCTGTCCGAGCAGCGCGCCGAGAACGAGGCGTGCCTGGCCGCGCACGGGCGGACCCCGACGCAGCTGCTCGCCGAACGCGGCGCGCTCGGCGAGAACGTGACCGCCGTGCACGCCACCCACCTCGCGGCCGGGGACGTGGCGCTGCTGGGCGGAAGCGGCACCGGGGTGTGCCTGTGCCCGACGACCGAGGCGGACCTGGCCGACGGGATCGGTCCCGCCGGTCCGCTGGCGGTGGCGGGAAGTCCGCTGTCGCTGGGCAGCGACGGGCACTCGGTGATCGACGTGCTCGCCGAGGCCCAGTCCGTGGAGGCCTACCAGCGGTTGGCGACCGAGACGCGGGGACATCACGCACCGGGGGAGCTGCTGTCGATGGCCACCGCCCACGCGGCGCTGGGGCACCCCGATGCCGGTCGGCTCGAACCGGGTGCCCGCGCCGACTTCGTCGCGGTCGACCTGGACTCGACGCGGTTGGCGGGTGTCGCTCCGGAAGCGGTACCGGCCGTGGCGCGCGCCGCCGACGTGCGCGAGGTGATCGTCGACGGCCGGACCGTCGTCACCGGCGGCGCTCACACCGACATCGACACCGCGCGTGAACTGCGGGAATCCATCGCGGCACTGCGAGCGTGAGGAAACAGCCAACGATGCCAGCCACTGTTATCACTGGAATAGGTGAACTCACCACCCACGACGACGAGCTCGGACCCCTCGCCGACGCCGCGCTGGTCCTCGAGGGCGACCGGGTCGCGTGGGTCGGTTCCTCCCGGCACGCCCCCGCCGCCGACGAGCGCGTCGACGTCGGAGGGCGAGCGGTCCTGCCCGGCTGGGTGGACAGCCACACCCACCTCGTGTTCGCCGGCGACCGCACCGACGAGTTCGCCGCCCGCATGTCCGGGCAGCCCTACCGGGCGGGCGGGATCGCGGTCACCGTCGACGCCACCAGGAGGGCCTCCGACACCGAACTCGCCGACACCCTCCGCCGCCACGTCGACGAAGCGGCCGCCCAGGGCACGACGTGCGTGGAGACCAAGACCGGATACGGGCTGACGGTCGCCGACGAACTGCGGTCCGCGAAGGTGGCCGCGGGCATCGCCGACGAGATCACCTTCCTCGGCGCGCACCTCGTTCCCCCGGGAACCGATGCCGACGACTACGTGGACCTGGTGTGCGGCGACATGCTCGACGCCGTCGCGGAGCACGTCGGCTGGTGCGACGTGTTCTGCGAGGAAGGTGCCTTCGACGCCACCCAATCCCGGCGAGTGCTGCACGCCGCCCGGCAACGCGGCCTGGGGTTGCGGGTCCACGGCAACCAGCTCGGGCCGGGCCCCGGCGTGGCGCTGGCGGTCGAGCTGGACGCGGCCAGCGTGGACCACTGCACCCACCTCAGCACCGCCGACGTCGACGCGCTCGCGAACTCCGACACGGTCGCGACCTTGCTCCCGGCCTGCGACCTGTCCACCCGCCAGCCGCTCCCGGACGCCCGCGCGCTGCTGGACGCGGGAGCCACCGTCGCCCTCGCCAGCAACTGCAACCCCGGCTCGTCCTACACCTCGTCGATGGCGTTCTGCGTGGCCACCGCCGTGCTGCAGATGCGGATGAGCATCACCGAAGCCGTGCTCGCCGCGACCTGGGGAGGGGCGCGCGCCCTGCGGCGCGAGACCGGCGACGGTGCGGTCGGCGTGCTGCGCCCCGGAGCCCGCGCGGACGTGCACGTGCTCGACGCCCCGAGCACGACGTGGCTCGCCTACCGGCCCGGGGTTCCCCTCACCCACGCGGTGTGGCGGAAAGGCGACCGCGTTCGCTGACGGCCGCCGGTGAGCACGGGAACCTTCCTGTCAACATCGCCGCGCCTTCGTACACTGCCGTCATGGCCGTCGGTTCGGAAATGGCTCGGTGAACGACCGCGAGCGGCTGCGCTCGGTGTTCGGGCAGGACGCCGAGCGCTACGACCGGTGCCGTCCGGGGTATCCGTCCCAGCTGTTCGACGTGCTCACGGCCGCGGTGGGGGAAGGGGCCCGCGTCCTGGAGATCGGCTGCGGCACCGGGCAGGCGACGGTGCCCCTGGCCGGTCGGGGTTTCGCGCTCACCGCGCTCGACCGGAGCGAGGAGATGGTGAAGCTCGCCCGGGAGCACCTGGCCGGTTACCCGTCGGCGCGGGTCGTCGTCGAGGACTTCGAGAGCTGGGAGCTGCCTCCGGTGGGCTTCGACCTCGTGGTGGCCGCGACCTCGTTCCACTGGCTCGACCCCGAGCTGCGCATGGCCAAGGCCGCCGATGCGCTGCGTCCGCGAGGTGCGCTGGCCGTGGTGTCGACGCACCACATCGCCGGTGGCAGCGAGGAGTCCTTCACCCGGATCCAGCGCTGCTACGAACGGTTCGATCCGCGCACCGAACGAGGCCGGCGGCTTCCCGCGGCCGACGAGATCGCCCAGGACCCGGACGAGTTCCACCGGTCGGGCCGGTTCAGCCCGCCGGAGTTCCACCACTACGAGTGGGAAGCGACCTACGCGGTCGACGCCTACCTCGACCTGCTGATGACCTACTCGGGCCACCGGGCGATGCCCGACTCCGCCCGCGAGCAGCTGCTGACCTGCATCGGCAGGTGCATCGAGGAAGACGGCGGCACCATCACCAAGCGCTATCTGACCCAGCTCGCGTTCGCGCAGCGACTCGGATGACCCCTTCATCGCCGCGACGTGTCATGGCGATCGATCTGACCGGTATCGACTCCGCCGAGTCCCTCCTGACCGAAACGCCCCCTTGACCTCCAGCTCGCTCGAAGTTCGACGGTGGGTGCAGTCGACGCGAAGGGCGGAGTGATCGGAATGCGAGCGGTGCAGGTGAACGAGTTCGGGGGACCGGAAGTCCTGTCGGTGGTCGAACGACCCGTGCCCGAACCACGACCGGGAGAAGTCCTGGTCCGGATGGCGGCCGTGGACGTGCTGTTCATCGACACCCGGCTCCGCCAGGGCTGGGGACGCGAGTACTTCGAGATGAACCCGCCCTACACCCCCGGCGACGGGGTGGCGGGCGAGGTGGTCGCGCTCGGCGAGGACGTCGACCCGGCGTGGCTGGGCACCACCGTCGTCGCCGACACCGGCAACAGCGGCACCTGCGCCGAACTCGTCCCCGTCCCGGTCGCCGAACTCGCGGTCATCCCCGGCGGTCTCGACGAGCAGGCCGCCGTCGTGCTGCTGCACGACGCCGTCACCGCCCTGGGCATCGCCGACCACGCCAGGATGCGGCCGGGGGAGAACGTGCTCGTCACCGCGGCGGCCGGGGGAGCGGCGGGCATCGTCATCCAGCTGGCCATCGCAGCCGGAGCGCGCGTCCTCGGCGCGGCCCGCGGCGAGGAGAAACTCGCCCACGCGCGGTCGCTCGGCGCCGAGCCGGTCGACTACGGCGCACCGGACTGGGTGGAACGGGTCCGCGACCTCACCGGCGGAGTCGACGTGCTCGTCGACGGCGCCGGCGGCGCCTACGGACGCGACGCGTTCGGGGCCGTGGCTCGCGGCGCGCGGGTCATCACCTACGGGGCCTCCGACGGCGACTTCGCCGACATCGACCTCGACGAGGCCCGCCGCCGCGACGTGACCGTCACCGGGCTCTTCGACCTGGGGCTCAACACGCGTGAACGCCGCCGGGAACTGCTCGGCAGAGCCCTCGCCGAGGCCGCCGCGGGACGCATCAGCCCGGCCATCGGAGCCGCCTTCCCCCTGGAGAAGGTCGCCGACGCCCACACCGCCATCGAACGCCGCGAGATCGTCGGACGCGCCGTCCTGCATCCCTGACCGAGGCCCGGCCGCGCTTCCCGGGGGTGCGCGGCCGGGCCCGGCTCACTCGTCGTCGGCGTCGTCGCGCGCGAGGAAGGTCGCCAAACGCTCAGTGGCGTCCTCGAAATCCGGGTTGAGGTCCACGAAGGCCCGCATCCGGTCGGCGACCCACGCCAAGGTGACCTCGTCGTCACCGCGACGCTCCTCGAGTTCCTCAATGCCGCGGTCGGTGAAGTACACCGCTTCCTCCTAGTGCTCGGTCGATCTTCGACGCGGTGTGGTCGGGAACAGCAGGGTACGAAACGGGCCTCCACCACGCGGAACAGCCCCGCCCGAGATGAGCGGAAGGTTCCCGTGCACACTCCGCCACCCCGCCTGGGCGCGAAAAAGCGGGCCGCCGGTTCCCGGAGGAACCGACGGCCCGCTCAAGCCGTGGAGATCAGGCGAACGCGTTCGCCACGACCTCGGCCTGCTCGACCTCGTGGACCTTCGCCAGACCCGTGGCCGGCGCGGCCATCGGACGACGCGAGACCCGCGTCAGCTTGCCGACCAGCTCCGGGAACTGCTCGGTCAGGGCCAAGCCCAGGAACGGCCACGCACCCTGGTTCGCCGGCTCCTCCTGCGTCCAGCGGACCGACTCCAGGTTCGGGTACCGCTCGAACAGGGCGCCCAGCTTGCGGTGGGGCAGCGGGTAGAGCTGCTCCAACCGCGCCACCGCGGTGTCGGTGATGCCGTTCTTGTCGCGGTAGGCCGCCAGCTCGTAGTAGAGCTTGCCGGTGCACAGCACCAGGTTCTTGACCTGCGACGGGTCCGGCTGCGCCGGGTCGTCGATGACCGACGTGAACTTGCCCTCGGTGAAGTCCTCGACCGGGCTGGTCGCGGCCTTCAGGCGCAGCATCGACTTCGGCGTGAACACCACCAGCGGGCGGTGGATGCCGTCGAGAGCGTGCCGCCGCAGCAGGTGGAAGTAGTTCGCCGGAGTCGACGGCATCGCGACCGTCATCGACCCCTCGGCGCACAGCTGCAGCCACCGCTCGATGCGGCCCGAGCTGTGGTCCGGGCCCTGACCCTCCTGGCCGTGCGGCAGCAGCATCACCACATCGGAGCGCTGACCCCACTTGGCCTCACCGGACGAGATGAACTCGTCGATGATCGACTGGGCGCCGTTGAAGAAGTCACCGAACTGCGCCTCCCACAGCACCAGCGACTCGGGGTTGCCCACCGAGTAGCCGTACTCGAAGCCCAGCGCGGCGAACTCCGACAGCGCCGAGTCGTAGACCAGGAACTTGCCCTGGTCGTCCGAGAGGTTCTGCAGCGGCGTGTACTCGGAGTCGTTCTTGCGGTCGATGAGCACCGAGTGGCGCTGACCGAACGTGCCCCGCCGGCTGTCCTGACCGGTCAGGCGGACCTGGCGGCCCTCCATCACCAGCGAACCGAACGCCAGCAGCTCGCCGAACGCCCAGTCGATGCCGCCCTCGCGGCCCATCTTGGCGCGACGCTCCAGCACCGGCTTCACGCGCGGGTGCGGGGCGAAGCCCTCCGGCAGGTTGATCTGCGCCTCGGCGATCCGCTCCAGCGTCTCCTGCGGGATCGCCGTTGACAGACCACGCGGAACCTGCTGCTCGGACTCCACCGACGGGCTCGGCGTCGGCGGGTGCTTCTCCAGCTCGCGGACCTCGTTGAACACGTGCTCCAGCTGCGCGGCGTAGTCCTTGAGGGCCTTCTCCGCCTCGTCCACGGTGATGTCCCCGCGGCCGATCAGCGACTCGGTGTAGACCTTGCGGACGCTGCGCATCTTGTCGATCGCGTCGTACATCTTCGGCTGCGTCATCGACGGGTCGTCGCCCTCGTTGTGGCCGCGACGGCGGTAGCAGACCATGTCGATCACGACGTCCTTGCCGAACGCCTGGCGGTACTCCACGGCCAGCCGCGCGACCCACACGCAGGCCTCGGGGTCGTCGCCGTTGACGTGGAAGACCGGCGCGCCGATCATCTTCGCCACGTCGGTGCAGTACTTGCTGGAACGCGAGTGCTCCGGCGCGGTGGTGTAGCCGACCTGGTTGTTGACGATCACGTGGACCGTGCCGCCGGTGCGGTAGCCGCGCAGCAGCGACAGGTTCAGCGTCTCGGCGACCACGCCCTGACCGGCGAACGCGGCGTCACCGTGCAGCAGCACCGGCAGCACCGTGAAGCCCTCCTGGCCCTTGTCCAGGATGTCCTGCTTGGCGCGGACGATGCCCTCCAGCACCGGGTCCACGGCCTCCAGGTGGGACGGGTTCGAGGTCAGCGACACCTTCGTCTCGCCGTCGCCGAACATCCGGAAGTATTTGCCCTCGGCGCCCAGGTGGTACTTCACGTCACCGGAACCGTGCGCCTGACCCGGGTCGAGGTTGCCCTCGAACTCGCGGAAGATCTGCGAGATCGGCTTGCCGACGATGTTGGCCAGCACGTTCAGCCGGCCGCGGTGCGGCATGCCGATGACGACCTCGTCGAGCTCGTGCGCCGCGGAGTTGTCCAGCACCGCGTCCAGCAGCGGCACCACGGTCTCGGCGCCCTCCAGCGAGAAGCGCTTCTGACCGACGTACTTGGTCTGCAGGAACGTCTCGAACGCCTCGGCGGCGTTGAGCTTCGACAGGATGTACTTCTGCTCGGTCGAGTCCGGCTTGGTGTGCGGCTTCTCGACCCGCTGCTGCAGCCACTCGCGCTCGTCGGGCTCCAGGATGTGCATGTACTCCACGCCGACCGTGCGGCAGTAGGAGTCGCGCAGCACGCCCAGCACGTCGCGCAGCTTCATCTTCTCGCGGCCGGCGAAACCACCCACCGCGAACTCGCGGTCCAGGTCCCACAGGGTGAGGCTGTGCGACAGGACGTCGAGGTCCTCGTGGCGGCGCTGCCGGTAGTTCAGCGGGTCGATGTCGGCCATCAGGTGGCCGCGGGTGCGGTAGGCGTCGATGAGCTCGAGCACCCGGGCGGTCTTGTCGACCGCGCCCTCGGGGATGTCCTGGGTCCAGCGCACCGGCTCGTACGGGATGCGCAGCGACGCGAAGATGTCGTCGAAGAACCCGTCCTCGCCCAGCAGCAGCTGGTGCACGCGGCGCAGGAAGTCACCGGACTCGGCGCCCTGGATGACGCGGTGGTCGTAGGTGGACGTCAGCGTCACGATCTTGCTGATGCCCATGTCGACCAGCGTCTTCTCGCTGGCGCCCTGGAACTCGGCCGGGTAGTCCATCGCCCCGACGCCGATGATCGCGCTCTGGCCCTTGGTCAGCCGCGGCACCGAGTGGTTGGTGCCGGACGGGCCCGGGTTGGTCAGCGAGATCGTGGTGCCGGAGAAGTCGTCCGCGGTCAGCGTGCCACCGCGCGCCTTGCGGATGATGTCCTCGTAGGCCTGCCAGAACTGGTAGAACGTCATGTCCTCGCAGCCCTTGATGGAGGCGACCACGAGGTTGCGCGACCCGTCCTTGCCCGGCATGTCGATGGCCAGGCCCAGGTTGACGTGCTCCGGCGTGACGGCCGCGGGCTTGCCCTTGGCGTCCTCGCCGTAGTGGCGGTTCATGTTCGGGAAGTCCTTGACCGCCCTGATCAGCGCGTAGCCGATCAGGTGCGTGAAGGAGACCTTCCCGCCCTTGTTCCGCTTGAGGTGGTTGTTGATGACGATGCGGTTGTCGAACAGCAGCTTCGCCGGCACCGCGCGCACGCTGGTCGCGGTGGGGACCGTCAGCGACTGGTCCATGTTCTTGGCGATCGCGGCGGCGGCACCCCGCAGCGTCTTGACGTCGCCCTCGGCCTGCGGCTGCTTCACCGGCGCGGCCTTCGCGGCCTGCTGCGGAGAAGGCTTCGGAGCGGCGGGGGCGGGCTTGGCGGCGGGCGCGGCGGACGCCTGGCCGTTGGTGTCGGCGGCGCGGGTCGCGGTGGCCGTCTGGGTCGGGGCCGCTGCAGCGCCGGCCGCAGCAGCGGTAGCGGTGTTCTCGTTTTTCGCCTGGTCCGACTTGTAGTCGGCGAAGAATTCGTGCCACGCCGAGTCTACGGAGGTGGGATCTTGGAGGAACTGCTCGTACATCTCCTCGATCAGCCACTCATTGGGGCCGAACTGTGACGCGGGGCTGCTGGACACGGCTGGCGTTCGCCTCGATCCATATGCTCGTGATTTACAGACACACTCGGGTACCAGGCTAGCCGCCCGATTCGCGAGGTTGACACACAGGACGGCCGTTCGGCGGAAGGACTCCGGTCACAGAATCGATCAGGGTCGTCCGGCCAGCGGAGATGGGACTCCTCCTGAGCCGTTCGCATGACCATCAGCCGTCCTCGGCGTGCTTCGTTCGCTGATCAGCGCCGCTTGGCACTACTCCGTACGGGTTGTCGTACATGTTCATTATGGCGTTTCACCGCCACGCTGTGTTCTCAACTGGTAACCGAACCGACCGCATGGCGAGAACGCGCCCCTCATCCCGCACGGCGACGCCCGGTTTTCCCGGTTGCTGATCGCGGACCGTGTCGAACCGGTTCCGGTGCGTGCGATCACGGGCCCAGATGTGGCAATCGTGACAGAAAGGTTCCCTTCCTCACACCCGTCGGCGACCTCGAAGTGACCTAGGAGTAACTCGCCCGCCGCCGCACCCGGGGCGTCAGCGCGCCGGATGGCGGCGGGCCGGGATGACAGGAAGGTTCCCCTGCTTCACGCGATGTTGCTCGCCTCCGCGACGGAACCGCCCTCGGACGAGTCGTCCGCCGCCCGCCACAACCGCGCGTAGTGCCCCTGCCGGGCCACCAGCTCCTCGTGCCCGCCCTGCTCGACGATCCGCCCGCCATCGACCACCACGATCCGATCCGCGCGCGCCGCCGTGCCCAACCGGTGCGCCACCACGAACGTCGTGCGCCGCGCCGCCAGCCGATCACTGGCCGCCACCACCAGCGACTCCGTCGCCGGATCCAACGCCGCCGTCGCCTCGTCGAGCAGCAGCACGTCCGGCTCCACCAGCTGCGCCCTCGCCAACGCCACCAGCTGCCGCTGACCCGCCGACAACCCCCGGCCGCGCTCACCGACCTCCTGCCGGAACCCGCGAGGCAACATCGCGATCCCCGGCAACGCCCCCACCGCGCGGGCCGCCGCCTCCACCTCCGCGGGCCCGGCATCGGGACGCGCGTAGGTGATGTTGTCGGCGACATCCCCGGTGAACAGGTGCCCCTCCTGCGGCACCACCGCCAGCCGCTGGTGGAACGCCGCCAGCCCGTAGCCGCGCACATCCGTCCCATCGACCAGCACCGCGCCCTCGGTGACGTCGTAGAACCGGGCGATCAGCTTGATCAGGGTCGACTTGCCCGCACCCGTGGCACCCACCAGCGCCACCGTCTCCCCGGGACGCACCCGGAGGTTCACGTCCCGCAGCGCCCACTGCTCGGTGCCCGGGTAGCGGAACGAGACGTCCCGCAACTCCACCTCACCCCGCAGTCGCGCGGGCACCTCGACCGGCTCGGCGGGCGCCGGCACCGACGTCGGCGTGCGCAGCAGCTCACCGATGCGCCGCAACCCCACCCGCGCCTGCTGGTAGCCGTCGAACACCCCGGACAACTGCTGCACCGGGGAGAAGAACAACCCCAGGTACAGCAGGAAAGCGACCAGCACACCGGCCGTCAGCTCACCCGAGGCGACCCGCGCCGCACCCACGCCCAGCACCGCCGCCTGCGCGATCTCCGACAGCAGCGCCACGAACGGGAAATAGGTGGCGATGTAGCGCTGAGCCCGCAGCCGCGACCGCCGATAGGCGTCGCTGCGCTGCGCGAACACCTTCGCGGCGTGCCCCTCGCGGCGGTGCGCCTGAGCGACCCGCATGCCCGAGACGTTCTCCTGCAGATCCGCGTTGACGGTGCTGACCCGCTCCCGCGCCTCGGCGTAGGCGGTCGAGGACACCCTGCGGAACACGATCGTGGCCACCACCAACACCGGCAGCACCGCCATCGCCACCAGCGCCAGCGACGGATCGGTGATCAGCAGCGCACCCGCGATGCCCAGCAGCGTCAGCACGCTCACCACGAACGTCGCCAAACCCGTCTGCAGGAACGACGACAGCGCGTCGACGTCGGTGGTCATCCGGGTCATGATCCGCCCGGCCAGCTCCCGCTCGTAGAAGTCCAGGCCCAAGCGCTGCAGGTGCGCGAAGCTGCGCAGTCGCAGCACGTAGAGCAGCGTCTCGCCGGTGCGGGCCGTGATCACCGTCTGCAGCTTGATCACCAGCCACCCGCAGGCCACCAGCACCGCCGCCAGACCCGTGGCCAGCCACAACGCGTCGACATCGGCGGTCCCGACACCGCTGTCGATGCCGTGCCGCACCAGCGACGGCAGCAGCACCGACGTCAACGCGTCCCCGGCGACCAGCGCGACCGTCAGCACCAGACCCCACCGGATCGGCCGAAGCAGCCGCGACAACCGGAACCGCGGATCGGGCGCGGTCGGATCCGTTCCCCGCACCCGAGGCATATCCCGAGCCGGCGGCAACGCGCGAATGCCCTCCACCAGCTCCGGCGTGGGAGGAACGGTCCCTTCCCCCATGCCGTGCCTACCGGGTGCTGACACAGCGGTTCCCGTCACCTCGGCCGCGGGCTCGTCCTCCCGCGGCCACAGCTCCGGGGTGATGCCGTCGGGGGAGACCTCCACCCGGCCCTCGTGCGGATCGTCGATGGTCTCGCCCGGACCGGCCAGCAACGACCGGAACAGCCCGCACCGCTCCCGCAACTCGCTCTCGGTGCCCACGTCCACCACGCGGCCCTCGTCGAGCACCGCGATCCGGTCCGCCAGCGCCAGCGTCGAACGCCGGTGCGCGATGAGCAGCGTCGTGCGCTGCGCCGTCACCGACCGCAGCGTCTCGTGGATCGCGGCCTCCGTCGCCGGATCGACCGCCGACGTCGCGTCGTCGAGCACCAGAACCCGAGGGTTCGACAGCAGCGCCCGCGCCAGCGCCACCCGCTGCCGTTGACCCCCGGACAACGTCAAACCCCGCTCACCGACGACCGTGTCGTAGCCGTCGGGAAGCGCGGAGATGAACTCGTGGGCCTCGGCGCCCTTCGCCGCCGCGATCACGTCCTCATCGCTCGCGTCGGCGCGCCCGTAGGCGATGTTGCCGCGAATGGTGTCGGAGAACAGGAACGCCTCCTCGAACACCACGCCCACCGCGCCGCGCAGCGAATCCAGCCGCAGGTCGCGCAGGTCGAAGGTCTCCCCGGTGTCAGCGGAGGCGATCGCGACACGACCCGAGTGCACGTCGTAGAAGCGGGGCAGCAGCAGCGACACCGTCGACTTGCCGGACCCGGCCGGCCCCACCAGCGCCACCGTCTCGCCCGGGCGGACCCGCAACGACGCGTCCCGCAGCACCGGCTGATCGCGGGTGTAGCCGAAACCGACCTCGTCGAGCCGCACCTCCAGCGGGCCCTCGGGCAGGCTGCGGGCGTCGGGGGACTCGGTGACCTCCGGCTGCGAGTCGGTGAGCTCGTGGATGCGCTCGACCCCGGCCCGCGCCAGCTGGCCCTGGATCATCACGCTGGAGAGCATGCGGGCCGGCCCGGACAGCATCGCCACGTAGCCGGCGAATGCCACGAAGGTTCCCAAGCTCACCTGGTCCTGCAGCACCAGCCAGCCGCCCAGGCCCAGCACGCCCACCTGACCGGCCGACGGCAACGTCGCCAAGCTCGCCGCGGGCAGCGACGTCATGCGGGCGGCGCGCAGCCGCGCGGCGAACAACCGCCGGGCCCGCGTCTCCAACCGGGCGACCTCGCGCTGCTCCTGGCCGAAGCCCTTCACCACGCGGACACCGGTGACGGTTTCCTCGACGTGCTGGGCGATGTCGGCCGCGCGCTGCTGCGCCGCCCACGTCGCCGGGAACAACCGCTTCTTGCTGCGCGCCGAGACCCACGCGATCAGCGGTGCCACGATCAAGGCCACCACGGTGAGCAGCGGCGACAGCCACAGCATCGCCGCGATCGCGAACACCGCCAGCACCGCGGTGCCCGCCGCCAGCGGCAGCATCGACAGCAGCGAGTTCACCAGCTGCAGGTCGCTGATCGAACGCGACACCACCTGACCGGTGCGCAGCGCGTCCTGCTTGCCGCCGTCCAGCCGCTGCATCGCGGCGAACACCGCCCGCCGCAGGTCGTGCTGCACGTCCAGGGCCAGCCGCCCGGCGCTGTAGCGGCGGACGAACGCGGCCGCGAACCGGAACACCCCCAGCACCAGCAGCACGAGCACGACCCACCACAGCCGCTCGGTGCTGCGGGCCACGGCGTCGTCGACCGCGAGCTTGGTCAGCAGCGGAACCAGCGCCTCCAACCCCACCGCGGTCACGGAGGCACCCATCGCCAACACCAACGCGACCGGGTGGCGCCGACATGCGGCGAAGAGGCGACGGATCCAGCCGCCGGAGGAACGGCGGGGATTCTCGGAGTCGCTCACCCCGCCAGATTAGGCCGCCGCACCGACGCGGCAGCACCACCGATCCTGCGGTGTGACCGGCGCCAACGGGTGAGCAAGGGAACCTTCCGCTCATTTCGCCCGCGCGCCGGCGGGGTTGGCAGAAAGGTTCCCTTGCTCACACCACGTCGCGCCGCGTGCTCACGAACCAGCCGCCGGCCACGAACAGCGCGGTGTAGCCGAGGAACGTCAGCAGGCTCGCCCACCACGGGTGCCCGTAGGTGCCGCCGAAGAACAGGTGCAGCAGTTCGAACGCGGCGCGCGGCGTGTTCGGCTCGTCGGGTCCCGCCACCGCGGAGACGAACAGCGGTACCGCCAGGTTCGACACGATCCCGTTGCCCGCCGCGCCCGGCAGGTAGGGGCTGATGCCGGAAATGGCCGTGTCGATCAGGCTGATCGACAGGATGAACTCGATCGCGAACTTGTAGACCAGCGGCAGGATGATCACCAGCACGGAGTTGGCGATCAGCGCGCCGAAACCGACCCCGAGCAGCGTCCACAGCAGCATCGACAGCACCCCGGCGCCACCCACGCCGAGCCAGCTGCCGAAACTGCCGAAGTTGCCCATGTCCTGACCGGCGCCGAGCAGCGCGCCGAAACTCGCCACCAGCACGTTCGCCAGGCCGTAGAGCACCCCGACCCCGGCGCAGGCGATCAGCTTCGCCCACAGCACGGAGCTGCGCGGGTTGGCCGTCAGGTACGTGGTGGTGATCGACTTGGAGCGGAACTCGCCCGCGAAGGCCATCGCCCCGAACAGCAACGCGAAGATCGTGCCGAAGTTCGTCGACAGCGCCACCGACAGCAGCCCCAGCGGCAGGGAAGCGCTGAACTCCTCGATCATGTCGATGATCCCGCCGAACGCGGTGCCCAACCAGCCCGCGCCGAACCCGAGTACCACCACGGGGATCAGCAGCGCCCACCACAGGCTGGTGGTGAAGATCTTCCGGTACTCGGCCTTGATCAGCGCGATCATCACACGTCCCCACCTTCGCCGGGCCGATCCGCCCACGTCCCCCGCATCGGCGGGGCGTACTGCGGGAGCCCCGCGTACTGGCCTTGGGTGAGGCGGAAGAACAACTGCTCCAGGTCGATGCGCTCGTCCTGCATCGCGTAGAGCGCGACCCCCGCTTCTCGCGCCAGGTCGGCGACCGCGCGGGAATCGGCCCCGATCACCGCCAGCCGCCCGTCCGGCAGGTACTCGACCCCGAAACCGGCCTGCTGCACCCTGCCGACCAGCACGTCCGGCGAGTCGGCCTGCACCAGCGCGCGGGCCTGCTGGGCGGCGCGCAGCTCCTCGATGTGGCCGTCGTAGACGCAGCGGCCCTGGCTGATGATGACCAGGCGGTCGACGGTGTTCTCGATCTCCCTGAGGAAGTGGCTGGACATCAGCACCGTCCGGCCACCGGCGGCGAAGGCGTGCAGGAATCCCCGCAGCCACGCGATGCCCTCGGGGTCGAGGCCGTTGGCGGGCTCGTCGAGGACCAGGATCTGCGGGTCGCCGAGCAGCGCGGTGGCCAGCGCGAGTCGCTGCCGCATGCCCAGCGAGAACCCGCCGGTCTTGCGGTCCGCGGCGGCGGCGAGCCCGACCAGTTCCAGAGCCCGGTCGACCTGCGAGTCGGGAACGTTCATCGCGGCGGCGTAGCAGCGCAGGTGGTGGCGGGCGGTGCGGTTGGGGTGGAAACCGTGCGCGTCGAGCACGGCCCCGACGATCCCGCCCGGGTTCGGCAGCCGGTGGAACGGCAGCCCGTTGATGGTCGCGGAGCCCGAGGTGGGGGTGATGAGCCCGAGGATCATGCGCAGCGCGGTGGTCTTGCCCGCCCCGTTGGGGCCGAGGAAACCGGTGACCGCGCCGGGCTGCACCGTGAAGCTGAGGTCCTGCACCGCGTGCACGGGACCGAACCTCTTGTTCAGCCCCTGCACGTGGATGCGACCGCTGCCGTCGTGCACGCGCCCTCCCACGTCCGGTCACCCGTCGGTGTGCCAACCCTGACGGCCCCCATCCTGCCGGACAGGCGGGCGCGGGCCGGTGCGGTGTCGGGGCCGTCTCGGGTTGCGGGTGCCGGACGTGGGGGAGAGCGACAGGTCAGGAGCGCTCGACGACGGCCGCGCGGTAGAACGCGCCGTGCTCGGCTTCGGGCGCCTCGGCCGGTTCGGCGAGCGGGGGCGGGGTGACCGGGACGGTGGTCAGGTCGGGCCGGATGAACTCGTCGGTGTCCCAGTCCGACGGGCCGCGCCCGGTGGTCGACACGATCGGCTCGCTGATCACGGGAACCTCGGGCTCGGGGGTGCGCGGGTGCGATCCGGTTTGCCTGCGCAGCATGCCGCGGCGTTCCCGCGAAGCCGAGCGCTCGGTGATCAGCTGGTGGTGCGCGGCCTGCCACACCTTGCAGGGCCAGGGCCGGCCGCGCAGGGTTCCCCGGCAGGACGGGCAGCGTCCGTCCGCGCCGGGTTCGTGAGCCGATAACAGGGATTGCAGGGCTTCGGTGAGTCGATGCAGTTCGGATCGGGCAATCGGAAGCAGCACTTCCGGAGAGCCTTCGCCCATCGCTCGGTCCAGCGTGTCGAGCCGGTCGAGAACCGCCTTGCGCAGCGCCGTGTCCGTCACGTTTTCTCCCACCCCTCAGCGCGTTTTTGCCGCCTTCGGAGTTTCCGGCCGGAGCACTTGTCGATCAGTCACCCGCCGTTACTCCGATGGGTGACATCGGCATCGCCGGTCCACGCCTGCACGGCCACCCGACCAGACTCACCCCATCGAGTGGTTATCGATTCGGCTGGGAAATGGCGGCGAAGCGCTCGCTCACGTCATCGGCAAACCGGCGATCTTGTCCTACACTGAGAGTGGCGGCCTGCTCCCGGTGACCCCCAGGCTGGTTGAGCGGGCCGCCCCTTTTTCCTAATGCCCGACGTGCCGGGATTCGCACATCCCGGCAATTGCTGCGCATTCGGACCCGAGTTGCTTCTCAACCAATTCGAATTCGAACTCGGCACGAATTCCCGAGCCGCGCGGTCGCGATGCCGGAGGGCCGGCGGGTCCGGTCGGCTGCGCATGTGAAACTTCTTCCCCGTGGAGCCTTCCCCGACGACCGACAACACCACGAGCGGCGCCGACACCCGTCCCGCTCACCACCTGCGCGATCGCCTCGCGCACGTGCTCACCGAGGTGTGCGCGCCGTGGGTCATCGTCGTCCTGCTGCCGCTGGCGGTGGCCTGGCAGGCCACCCACCGGGTGCTCCCCGCGCTCGGCTGGGGCCTGCTCGTCGCCGCCACCAGCAGCATCCTCCCGATGGGGATCATCGTCTGGGGCGCCAGGACCGGGCGGTGGGACGGCCACCACGTGCGCGACCGCGCCGGCAGGCTCGTGCCCTTCATCGCGCTCATCGTCATGAGCCTCGTCGGACTGGGACTGCTGCTGGCACTGGGCGCACCGCGACAGGTGATCGTCCTGGACGTCGTCATGATCGCCCTCCTGCTCGTCACCGGAGGCATCACGGCGTGGTGGAAGATCTCGATGCACTCGGCGGTCGCCGCGGGCGCGGTCGCGATCCTCGCGGTGACCTACCACCCGCTGTGCTGGGCGCTGATGCTGCTGGTCGTGGCGATCTCCTGGTCGCGCGTGCGGATCCGGGACCACACCACCGCCCAGGTCACCATCGGAGCCCTGGTCGGTGCCGCGTCCGGCGGCCTGTTCGCCGCGCTCCTCTAAGCGCTCGAACCGGGTGCGACCGCCTGGGACCGGACCTCGGCCACGATCGGTGAGCGCTCCACGAGACGGCCGACCTCGATCAACCACCGCGCCTCGGCGTGCGGGTCGGAATCCACCCCGCGATACGGCGCGGTGGACTCCTCCGAGTCCTGCTGGTGCCGCCGCCCCTCAGCGTGAGCGTCCAGAGCCGCCGCCAGGCACGCCGCCTCGACGACCTGATGCGCGCGCCGCGCACCGAGCCCGGCACGCTCGGCGGCTGAGCGAGCCCGGTCGCGGGCCTCGGGAGGCACGTAGGACCGCAGCACCAGCTGCGCGTCGCGGATCTCCACCACCCGCCGGTACAGCGCGAACCGCGCATCGGCCTGCGCGTACATGGCGGAGGGCAAGGTGATCTGCGGCAGTTCGTCGGCCAGCCGCCGCCAGAACCGGCGCAGCCGCCGGGCCTGGACCACCGCGCGCACCCACGACGCCCCGGCCTCCACCCGCGGCCCCAGGACGGGCACGGTCGCCCCCACGGCCACCAGCGCCACGCACCCCGCCGCGCACGCGCTCGCCACACCCGCCACCGGCGCCACCGCGGCCGGGTCGTGGCCGCTGACCACCCACAGCGCAGCGGTGACCTTGGCCGCCGCCCACCCCGCCGACGCCACGCACCCGGCCTGGATCGTGCGCAGCCCGGCGCGCAACCACCTGCGCGGCGATTGCGCGCTGTAGCGGTGCAGGAACCAGCCGAACACCGACGTCGACCAGCAGATGTAGAGGGCGAACACCACGATGTAGGCCGCCACGGCCGGGTGATGGGCGTACTCGGCCAAGAACGCCGGGTGGAACGGCAGGCCCGCCGTGATCAGCAGCACCGCCATCGCGGCCGAAGCCACGACCATGATCGGCACTTGCAGGCGCATCACCCGGCGGGCGCGGGCCGGCTCGTGCAGCAGGTGCGCCAGCAGCCCGTGCACGCAGACCGCCGCGCACATGGCCAGGACGTTGGCCACCAGGCGCCCGAGGTTCGGCACGGGCTCCCAGGCCGACATCCACCGCAGCGAGGCCGGGGCCACCAGCGCCGCCGACAGACCCACGCCGCCGATCGCGCCGCACAGGTACAGCAGACTCGGCGTCAAGGACCGCCTGCGATACCCCTGAACGGCCTTGCCGACCGCCGTCAGCACCGCGACCAGGCCGACGACCTGCAGGACCACGCTGCTCATCGCTTCTCGGGCCCACCCCGGCGGGAGCCGTCGAACGTCGCCTGGATCTCGCGCAAGGTCCGGCCCGACTTCGCATCCAGCTTCCGCACGCCCCGCAGCGGAGCCGGTGCGCGACCGGCGCGGTAGAGGTACAGGCTGGCCACGAGCTCGGCCTGCTGCTCGGTGACGGCGTCGAACGCGGAGCGCCCCAGCACGCTGCGGATCAGCTCGGGAGAGAGGTCCGGCACCAGCGCGGCCACCATCGGCGAATCGGCCAGCTTGGTGTCCGAGTGCCCGCACACCAGGTGCCCGACCTCGTGCAGGATGATGTGCTCCTCGTGCAGCGGGGTGCTGGGCACGTAGCCGATCACGTCGTGGTCGGCGAGCGAGACCAGAGCGCCGCAGGGGCTCTCGGACTCCACCGCGGACACCCGGCGCAGCCGGATCCGGCGCCCCCGGGCCTGCCCCAGCTCCTCGATGAACGTGTGCAGATCCCACGGCGTCGGCAGGGGAAGCGCCGACGCCAGCTCCTGGCACCGCGCCCGCATCAGCGCGTGATCGTCGGACCTCATGTCGTGATCACGGCCCGGGGCCAGGACCAGTCGCGCGCAGCGGAACGGAGTGTGCTCATCATCGCGATCACGCGTCATCGCTGCTCGCGGCGTTGCTGTCGCGCAGATCGGCGACCACGCCGCGGATGCGTTCGGCTTGGGCCGGGGTGAGCCCGCGCAAGCTGAGCGACTCCACACCGGAGTCCTTCAGCTCCCGCAGCTCGACCAGCGTCGCCAGCTGGGCGCGCACCGAGTCGGCGTGCTCACCGGAGTCGAAGGTGTCCAGCGGTACGCGGAAGAACGCCGCCAGCGCCCGCAGGTGCTGCCAGCCCGGGTTCGGGGACTCCCCGCTGAGGATCTTGTAGAGCTGCGAGCCGGAGATCCCGGTCTCCGAGGCGATCCGCTTGATCTCGTACGGCCGCCCGGTCTCCGGATCGGGGAACGATCGCCGCAGCCACGCCAGCCGCTCGGCCAGCGTGTTCCCCTGATCGCTCGACGCGCTCCCGTCCTTCTCCCGCACAGGATCACCCCCAAGATCACGCCATCGATTGACGGATTCTCGCATTCGATACTACTGTCTGTCGATATTCCACGATCGTGTAATCGTGGTGCTGGGGGTGAGCCGGGCAGGGCCGCGGAAGGCCGACACCTTCCCGCGCCCTGCCCCGGTCCGGCGGCCGGAGGGGACGCGACCGGTGCAAGGGAACCTTCCTGTCACCGACGACCGTCCGGGGTGAGAAGAAGGGAACCTTCCTCCCACCCCGAGGCGCGCGATGCAACCGCGGCCTTCAGTCCAGGACGCTGCTCAGCGGCAGGCTCGACCGGCCGTGCGCCTCGGCGACCGCCTCGTTGACCAGGTGCCCGTCGTGAGTGTTGAGGCCACCGGCCAGCGCCGCGTCCGAACGGCAGGCCTGCTGCCAGCCCGCGTCCGCGATGCGCAGTACGTACGGCAAGGTCACGTTGGTCAACGCGTGCGTGGAGGTGTTGGGCACCGCGCCCGGCATGTTCGCCACGCAGTAGAAGACCGAGTCGTGCACCCGGTAGGTCGGGTCGTCGTGCGTGGTCGGACGCGAATCCGCGAAGCACCCGCCCTGGTCGATGGCGATGTCGACCAGCACGCTGCCCGGCTTCATCTCCGAAACCAGGTGGTTCGACACCAGCTTCGGGGCCTTCGCGCCCGCGATCAGCACCGCGCCGATCACCAGGTCGGCCGACCGGACCGCCTGCTCCACCGCGTAGCGGTTGGAGGTGACCGTCCGGATCTGGCCGTGGAAGTCGCGGTCGATCTCGCGCAGCTTGTCGACGTTGGTGTCCAGCAGCTCCACATCGGCGCCCATGCCCAGCGCCACCCTGGCCGCGTTGAGCCCGGCGACACCGCCGCCGATCACCACGACCCGCGCCGGGTGCACACCCGGAACACCGCCCGGCAGCACACCGCGACCACCGCTGGGGCGCATCAGCGAATGCGCGCCCACCAGCGGTGCCAGCCGCCCGGCGACCTCGCTCATCGGCGCCAGCAGCGGCAACCCACCACCCGGGGTCTGCACCGTCTCGTAGGCGATCCCGGTGACACCCGAGTTCAGCATCGCGTCGGTCAGCTCGGCCGACGCCGCCAAGTGCAGGTAGGTGAACAGCACCTGGTCCCGGCGCAACCGCGGGTACTCCTCGGCGATCGGCTCCTTGACCTTGAGCACGAGGTCGCCTTCGGCCCACACGTCGTCGGCGGTGGCCAGAACCTTCGCCCCGGACGCGAGGTAGTCCTCGTCCGGGATGGACGAGCCGGCGCCGGCGCCCGCCTCGACGAACACGTCGTGACCACGTGCGGTCAGCTCGTGCACACCGGCAGGAGTGATCGCCACCCGATACTCGTTGTTCTTGATCTCGCGAGGCACTGCGATCTTCACCGTGGGGTCCTTTCGTCGTGTGGAAACAACGATCGGACGCTGTGGCGCAGGACGCATCATGTCCACGGCATGAGATTGGGTGGGGGACTTTGTGCTGCGGGCACAACGGCGGTGCGTGCGGGGCGGGTGGTGACAGAAAGGTTCCCGTGCTCCACCGCGGGCGCGGGCCTCCCGGGCTCAGCCGTGCTGGGCCCACCGCTCGGCCAGCAGCTGCACCAGCAGCGCCGAGCGCACGTCCGGGTCGTCGAGGTCCACGTCCACCAGCTGACCGATCCGCTTCATCCGGTACCGGAAGGTGTTCGGGTGGACCCGCAGCTCACGGCTCGCCTGGCGCGGGTCGCCCGGGTGCCGCAACCACGCGTGAAGGGTGGCCTGGTACTCGGTGCCCTGCGCGCGGTCGTGCTCGCGCAACACCGGCAAGGGACCCAACGTGGCAACCCCCGCGTCGGTGGCCGCGCCCGCCATCCGGCTCAGCACCAGCAGGTGCCACAGGTCGTCGTAGATCGCCACGCGCTGCCGCACCAGGCCCGTGCGCAACAACCCGATCAGCTCGTCGGCCTGCGCGCGCGACCGCGGCACATCGGTGACCGGCACGGAAGTTCCCACCGCGATCAGCGGGCGAGGGGACAACTCGTGCGAGAGCAGGGCCTGGCGCAGCTCCGGCCAACCACCACCTCGCGCCCGATCCGGGACCAGCGCGTAGAGCACCGAACCGATCTCGGTGACCAGCGGACGCCGCCCGATCCCACGGGTGATCCACTCCCACATCGCCAGCCGCTGCCCCTCCGCCGGCTCGTCGGAGGAGGGCATCTCGATCGCGATCACCCGGTGCTGCTCGTTCGGCACGGCCAGTTCGGTGGCCGCCGCGCGCCACCCCTCACCGCCCTCGAGCAGCAACCGCACTTGCTCCGCCGATCGCCGTCGCTGCACGTCGGCGACCGCTCGCCAGCGCAACAGCTGCAACGCCACCAGCGGCGCCGTGTCGGCGAAGGCCGTGGCGCGCTCCTCCGACACCGGCCCCGGCACCACCGCCCACATCGATCCGAGCAGCTCACCGCCCATGCGGATCGGCACCACCAGCCGCGGCAGCGTCCCGTCCTGCTGCGCGGGCACGAAGATCGCCGAACTGCCCTTGGTGAGCTGCCGGAACGTGCCGCGGGCCCGGAACTTCGCGAGCACGTCGTCCGGCTGCTTGCGCCCCATGATCGTGGAGATCCGCGCCGGATCGGTCAGGTCCTGCCGCGCCGAGTGGGCCAGCACCTGCGAGTGCGCGTCCTCGATGGTCACCGGCGCGTCCACCACGTCGGCGACCGCATCCGCCAGCCGGAACAGGTCGGTGACCCCGACCCCGCTCTCCTCGGTCTGCCGGATGCCGCCCGCCAGAGCCGCGCGGATCAACCACACCAGCTGCGCCCACGCCGTGCCCTGCCGCACCTCGATCAGCGCGATCCCCGCCTCGCGCACCGACGCCACCACCTCGTCGAGCCCCGCCGCAGGCGGTTTCAGCAGCACCGCCGCCACTCCGCGCTCGCCGCACTCGCGCACCAGCCGCAGCGCCTGCTCGGCCTCGGTGATGCCCACGCCCAGCACGAGGTCGCCGCCGGTGGCGGTCGTGGGCTCGCCCGGTTCGGCGATCACCACATCACCGGCGACGGTGCTGGCCTCCGAGCTGATCACGGTGCGCAGCAGGGCCGGTCCGACCCGCTCGACCAGCGCCCGGATGTCGAGCATCGAAGAGGCCTCCTCGACCAGACGCACCGGCGGAGATCACATGTGCATTGACAGTGCCGCTGGCGCGTTTATCGTTGCTGAGCACATCGACAATCGCATACGGCCATCGACCCCGTGCGGGAGAGACCCTGCCCGGTGCAGGGCGCCGAAGGAGCAACACTCCCCAGCAAACTCTCAGGCACCCATGACCGCTCGGGCGAGGCGACTCTGGAAAGCGCTCGTCGACGCCGACGCGCCACCCACGGTGCAAGCCGCCGCAGCGGCGAAGCTCTCAGGTTCCGCAACAGAGGGGGAGGCCCAGCCGAAACCGGGGATCAACGCCCCTCGAACCAGCTTTGGAGCCTCCCTCATGGCGCTGCCCACCAACCTGTCCTACACCGAAGAGCACGAGTGGATCGAGGACCGCGGCGAGATCGCCCGCGTCGGCATCACCGAGCACGCCGCCAGCGCCCTCGGTGACATCGTCTTCGTCCAGCTCCCCGAGGTCGGCGACACCATCGAGGCCGGTCAGGCGTGCGGCGAGCTCGAGTCGACCAAGTCCGTCAGCGACCTGTTCGCGCCCGTCACCGGTGAGGTCGTGGCCGTCAACGACGCCGTCGACGAGGACCCCGCGGTGGTCAACTCCGACCCCTACGGCGAGGGCTGGCTGATCGAGGTGCGGGTCACCGAGACCGGTGCGACGCTCACGGCCCAGCAGTACTCGGACTTGATCAGCGAGTAGTCGCGGAGCCCGGAACGAGGCGAGGCGATCAATGGCGATCGGTGTCTTCGACCTGTTCTCGGTGGGGATCGGCCCGTCCAGCTCGCACACCGTGGGACCGATGCGCGCGGCGCAGCGGTTCACCGTCAGGCTGCGCGAGAACGGGCTGATCTCCCAGGTCAACAGGGTCAAAGCGGAGTTGTTCGGTTCCCTCGGCGCGACCGGCCACGGTCACGGGAGCCCGGGGGCCGTGATCCTCGGGCTGGAGGGGCACCGGCCGGAGTCGGTGGACCCGGTGGCCGGCGCGCGGCGCGTCGACGAGATCGAGCGCAGCGGCATGCTGCGGCTCGGCGGTGACCAGGTGCTGCCCTTCAGCAGTGCCCGCGACCTGGTGCTGCACCGGCGCAAGTCGCTGCCGCGGCACCCCAACGGGTTGCGGTTCACCGCCCTCGGCAACGACGGGGGAGAGCTCGACTCGGCGATCTACTACTCGGTCGGTGGCGGTTTCGTCGTGGACGAGGACGCGGCCGGGGCGGATCGGGTCAAGGCCGATGACACGAAGGTTCCCATGCCCTTCCGCACCGGCGCCGATCTGCTGCTGCACAGCGCAGAGTCCGGTCTGCCGATCAGCGGGGTCATGCTGGCCAACGAGCTGTCGTGGCGCGAGGAGCCCGCGGTGCGCGCGGGGCTGCTCGACATCTGGCGGGTCATGCGGGAGTGCGTCGACAACGGATGTCGCAACACCGGTGAGCTGCCGGGCGGGTTGAAGGTGCGGCGGCGAGCGGCGGAGCTGGCCGCGTCGTTGACCGACCGTGACGACCCGCTGGAGTGGGTCACGTTGTTCGCGCTGGCGGTCAACGAGGAGAACGCGGCGGGCGGGCGCGTGGTGACGGCTCCGACCAACGGCGCGGCCGGCATCGTTCCCGCGGTTCTGCACTACTACGCCCGTTTCGTGCCCGGTGCCGACGAGGACGGGGTGGTGCGGTTCCTGCTCACGGCGGGGGCGATCGGGGTGCTGTTCAAGGAGAACGCCTCGATCTCCGGTGCCGAGGTCGGCTGCCAGGGAGAGGTCGGATCGGCCTGCTCGATGGCGGCGGCCGGTCTGGCGGAGGTGCTGGGCGGCACCCCGGAGCAGGTGGAGAACGCCGCGGAGATCGCGATGGAGCACAACCTGGGGCTCACCTGCGATCCCATCGGTGGTCTGGTGCAGATCCCGTGCATCGAGCGCAACGCCGTCGCGTCGGTCAAGGCGATCACCGCGGCCCGCATGGCGCTGCGGGGGAACGGCACGCACTACGTGTCTCTCGACAAGGTCATGAAGACGATGCGGGAGACCGGGCGCGACATGTCGGTCAAGTACAAGGAGACGGCTCGCGGCGGCCTGGCCGTCAACGTCATCGAGTGCTGATCCGCGGCCCGGGGTGAGCATGGGAACTTTCCTGTCATCACCTCGGGCCGCATCACGTCCCTGACCTGCCTCGGCGCGGTGCAGGGGAACCTTCCTGCCAACCCCCGGCAGACCATTGCGTCCAATTCAGTTGCGCACAACTGAATGGCGCGCTACTGTTTATCCCGTGACGACAGAACCCGGAACGACGCTGGACCGGTTGCTCTGCTTCGCGCTGCACAGCGCGTCGCGGGCGTTCACCAACCTCTACCGGCCCTTCCTCGACGAGATCGGCCTGACCTACCCGCAGTACCTGGTGATGCTCGTGCTGTGGGAACGCGAGTCGCTCACCGTCAAAGAGCTGGGTGCCCTGCTCCGGCTCGACTCCGGAACCCTGTCGCCCCTGCTGAAGCGACTCGAAGCCCGCGGAGTCCTCACCCGCGCCCGCAGCGAAACCGACGAGCGGTCCGTGCGCGTCGCGATCACCGACGACGGACGCGCGCTCGGGCGGCACGCGAGCGATATCCCGCAGCGGATGGTCGCCGCCACCGGGATGGAACTCGGCGACGTCGAGGAACTTCGGTCCACATTGGAAAACCTGACGACCACGTTGAACGACGCGGCCCGCCGGGTCACCGAGAATCAGGAGACGCCATCATGACCGTTCTCTACACCGCGGAGGCCACCGCGACCGGAGCCGGCCGCGCCGGCCACACCCGCACCTCGGACGGCCTCGTCGACCTCGAGCTGGCCATCCCCAAGGAGATGGGCGGACCCGGCGGCGCCACCAACCCCGAGCAGCTGTTCGCCGCCGGCTACGCCGCCTGCTTCCACAGCGCCCTGCAGGTCGTCGCCCGCAAGCAGAAGGTCGACATCGAAGGCTCCTCGGTCACCGCCGAGGTCGGCATCGGCCCGAACGGACAAGGCGGCTACGGCCTCAACGTCGGGCTCGTCGTCGAACTCCCCGGCCTCCCGAACGACCAGGCGCAGCAGATCGCCGAAGCCGCCGACGCCGTCTGCCCGTACTCCAACGCCGTGCGCGGCAACATCGACATCGACGTCCGCGTCGCCGCCTGACCCCGCCAGGCACGCCCTCGCCGGTACCTACGCGAACAGGACGTACACCGCACCGGTCGCACCGGCGAGCATCGCCAGCGCCGCTGTCGCGGCGGGCAACACCCCGCCCGGCAGCGGCGTTCGCGCGCGCAACCGACGTTCACTGCGGTGATGACGCCGCCACACCAGCCACGCCACGAGCCCGCTGACCGGCAACGTCACCAGCGCGCACACCACCGCCGCGACCGTGCTGTGATGCGAGATCAACTTCAGCAGCACCAGCAGACTCGCCGTGAACGCCAACACCGTGCGCAACCACGCCAAGGTCGTGCGCTCGATCTGCAGACCCGGATCCCAGGGCTGATTCCCGCTCACCGTCAGAACCCGGTCACGAACAGCAGCACGCAGGCCAGCACCCCGACCACGCCCAACCCGTAGCCCAGCACCGGGGCCAGCCGCGGCGCGGGCAGCGGCCGCCCCCTGCGCAGCGCGCGCTCGGTCGCCACCCACCTCGTGAAGGCCGTGGCGCTGCACAACACCCCGGCCAGCAGCAATGCGACCGCCAGCACCGTGCGAATCGGGCTGCGCTCCGCGGCCACCGCGTTGAGCGCCTCCACACCGACCCCGCCGGCCATCAACGCCAACGAGGTGCGGATCCAGGCCAGGAACGTCCGCTCGTTGGCCAGCGTGAACCGGGGATCGGGCTCATCGCCCTCCTCGTAGAGCCGCCGCGGCCAACGCGTGCTCCGCTCTTCGCCATCGGTCGCCATGACCTCACGTTATCTGGTCCGAATGGCGGAACAGCCTCCGCTCCGGCCTCGACGGCCTCCACGGTGACAGGAAGGTTCCCCTGCTCCAGCGGGAATGACAGGAAGGTTCCCACGCTCCCCGCCGTCACAACGCCAAGGGCACGTTCCCGCCGAACAGCTCCGGCTTGCGGCCGGTGATCGTCAGGTACCCGTCGTCGTCCAGCTCGCCCACGTCACCCGTGCACAGCCAGCCGTCCGCGTCGGTGACCGAACGGATCATGCCGTCCGCCTCCAGATAGCCCGCGCACACCAGCGGCCCGCGCACCAGCACTTCGCCGTCGGCCGCGATCCGCAGCTCCATGCCCGGCATCGCCCGGCCCACCGTGCCCGTGCGGCGAGCGGCGGGATGGTTCGTGGTGGCGCACCCGGTGGTCTCGATCAGCCCCCACCCCTCGCACACCTCGAGCCCGATGCCGCTGAACAGCTCCACCACCTCGGCCTCGACCGGGCCGGACCTGGTCGACGGCCACACCGTGCCGCCCAACCCGATCCGGGCCCGCACCCGCTGCCCGTCGCGGGGCGTGCTGCGCTGCTCGGCCGGGATGTCGCGAAGCACGCCCGTCAACTGCGACAACACCTCCGACGAGGCGAAGAACAGCGCGGGTCTGGCCCTCGGGAGCTCGGCGAGCACCCGGCCGCGGTCCCCGCAGAAGTGCACGTGCGCGGCGTCGTGGATCGCCGCGTGGACACCCACCACCCGCTCGGCGATGTGGCTCAACGGCAGATAGCTCAACCGGGCGGTGTTCGGCTCGGGACGGGTGAGCCGGTGCAGCGCCGCGGCCGCGAAGCACAGGTTGCGGTGCGTCAGCACAACCCCTTTGAGGTGGTCGCAATCCTCGCTCGGGTAGACCACCGCCGCCGGTGTGCCGGGGGAGACCCCGGCGCTCTCCCGCCGCACCAGGCCGGGATCCGCCGCCAGCTGCTGAGCCCCCTGTCTTCGCAGGTCGCGCCAGGTCCGGAAGCGGTGATCGGCACTGACCATCAGCGCCTCGTCGAGCACCACCACGTGCTCGATCGTGCTGTCGTTGCGCAGCGCCTTGGCCCACCGGCGCAGCTGATCACCGCTCTCCAGCACCGCGACCCGGGCGCGGCTGTGGGCGACGATGGCGTGCACCTGGTCCTGGCTCAACCCCGGGTTCAGCGTGCTGGGAACCGCTCCCAGATGTGCCGCGGCCACGTCGGCCAGCCAGTGCTCGGGGCGGGTGGACATCATCAGCAGGATCGTCTGACCCCGTTGCAGGCCGAGCGCGTGCAGCGCCGCGGCCAGCAGCTCGACCTCCTCACCCGCCTGCTTCCAGGTGAAGGTCCGATCACCGTCGGTCAGGGCCGGTTCGTCCGCGAAATGAGTGGTGGTGTGGTAGAACAGTCGTGGGATCGTCGTTTCCAGTGCTGCCTCGGCCCAGTCGTCCACGGTGCTCATCGCAGCCGGATCTCCCCTCGCCCCGAACGACGGTTGCGAATGTCGCGCGTTGAGGCGATGAAACCCGATCAGGGCCGAGGGAAACCAGCGCCGAAAGCTGGAATCACGTTCCGCCCAACCGGTAGACCTGCCGGCCCAACACGGGAAAACCGGTGAAATCAGACGTGATCGCGGATGACGTCGTTGACCGCGTGCTGGAACCCGTTGACCAGCACCTGAATGGTCAGCGGCCGCAGCTGGTCGGTCGCCGCCCGCACCCGTTCCCGCTCGTCCTCGGGGCGCCCGTGCTCCATGTAGGGGCGCAGCACGTTCGCCGCGAACAGCTCCCGCAGCTCCGTCGCGATCTGCGCGGTGTGCTGCTCGACGATTCCCTTGGCCTGCACCAGCATCTCCAGCGGCAGCCCCAGGTCGAGGATCTGCAGCCCGACCCCGAGCATCGCCGGGCTCGGCAGCCGCAGCGCATCGGCATCCTCCGTGCGCTGCAGGATCCCCAGCTCCACCAGGTGCTCGACCAGATCGTCGTCGAGGTGACGGCCCGCCCGGCGATCCAGCTCGTGGCGGTCGAGCTCCTCGGCGTGCTCGTCGGTCCACGGAGCGATCAGCGCCCGCTGCAGCGCCAGCTCGTCCGGCGACGATCCCTCGGGGATGCGCTGCAGATGCCGCTCGATCGCCGACAGGGTGAACCCGAGAGTCTGCAGCTCGCGGATCAGATCCAGTCGCGCGAGGTGCTCGGCGCCGTAGAGTCCGAGACGCCCGCGCAGCCGCGGTGCGGGCAGCAGGCCGCGCGACGAGTAGAAGCGGACCGTCCGCACGGTCACCCCGGCGCGGGCAGCCAGTTCGTCGATGGTGAGCTCTTCGTCCGCAGTTCGGAGCATGCCGGTCACGCTACTCCTTGACCGCTGTTACACCAACGATGTAACACTAATCGCGTCGAGATTCCTGTGTCGCGTGACACAGCGTTGTGCCAGGGCCCGGGCGGCCCGGACTTCCGCGTCGTGGAGAGGACTTGTCGTGACGGCAACGGGTGGCCCGCTGGCCGGGGTGAAAGTCGTCGAGCTCGCCGGGATCGGTCCCGCGCCGTTCTGCTCGATGCTGCTGGCCGACCTCGGAGCGGACGTGGTCCGCGTCGACCGGCCCGGCACCGCCGGCGGTGGCGACGACCTGCTCAACCGCGGCAAGCGGTCGGTGCAGGTCGACCTCAAGCACGAGCAGGGCCCGGAAGCGGTGCTCGCCCTCGCCGAACAGGCCGACGTCCTGCTGGAAGGACTGCGGCCCGGCGTCACCGAACGCCTCGGCGTCGGCCCCGAGCAGTGCTGGAAACGCAACCCCCGCCTCGTCTACGGCCGGATGACCGGATGGGGTCAGGACGGCCCGCTCGCCCACACCTCCGGCCACGACGTCGGGTACGTCTCGCTGACCGGAATGCTGCACCTCATCGGCCGCAAGGGCGGACCCCCGCAGGTGCCCGCGAACCTGCTCGGCGACTTCGGCGGCGGCGCCATGTACCTGGCCGTCGGCGTGCTCGCCGCCCTGCTGGAAGCCCGCTCCAGCGGACGCGGCCAGGTCGTCGACGCCGCCATCGTCGACGGAACCGCGCACCTCGGCGCCATGCTGTGGGGCTTCTTCGGCTCCGGCGGGTGGAGCACCGAGCGCGGCACCAACCTCCTCGACACGGGGGCTCCCTACTACGACGTCTACGAGACCGCCGACGGCGAGCACATCTCCGTCGGCGCCCTGGAACCGAAGTTCTACGCCGAACTGCTCGACCGGCTCGAACTGACCGGAAAAGTCCCGGACCGCGACGACGCCTCGAACTGGCCCGAGCTGCGGGCGACCTTCGCCGAGACGTTCAAGCAGCGCACCCGCCAGGAGTGGACCGAGGTGTTCGACGGTTCCGACGCCTGCTTCGCGCCGGTCCTGTCGATGGCCGAAGCCGAACAGCACCCGCACCTGGCCGCCCGGCAGACCCTCGTGCGACGTGACGGGACCCTTCAACCCGCCCCCGCACCGCGCTTCAGCCACACCCCCAACCCCGAGCCCGGCCCGATCGCCACACCGGGCGCGCACACCGAAGACGTGCTGCGCGACTGGGGACTTCCCCAGGGCCTGCTCGACTCCGGAGCGATGCACTCCGCGTCATGACGACCCGCGACGCACCGCGTCGCGAGAACCCGTCCCCTCGAAGCGGCCTCGCGGGCGGCCCGTGACAGGAAGGTTCCCTTCCTCGCACCGCCCACCACGAACGAAAGGGATTGCGTGATGATGCGCAGGGAGTTGTTCGAGCCCGAGCACGAGGCGTTCCGCGACACGGTCCGGACCTTCGTCACCAAGGAACTCGTCCCGCACGTGCCGGAGTGGGAAGAAGCCGGTCAGGTCAGCAGGCAGGCCTGGCGCGCCGCCGGCGCCCAGGGGCTGCTCGGTTTCGCCGTCGACGACGAGTTCGGCGGCGGGGGAGTCGACGACTTCCGGTTCAACGTCGTGTTCAACGAGGAACTCGTCGCGGCAGGCGTTTCCGGGTTCGGATCGCCCCTGCACAACGACATCGTCGCCCCCTACCTGATGAACCTCGCCAACGACGAGCAGAAGCGCCGCTGGCTGCCCGGTTTCTGCTCCGGTGAGCTCATCTCGGCCATCGCCATGACAGAACCCGGCGCGGGCAGCGACCTCCAGGGCATCCGCACCACCGCGATCCGCGACGGCGACGAGTACGTGCTCAACGGGCAGAAGACCTTCATCAGCAACGGCATCATGTCCGACCTGGTGATCGTGGTGGCCCGCACCGATCCCGACGCGGGTCACCAGGGCATCAGCCTGCTGGTCGTCGAACGCGACATGCCCGGCTTCGAACGCGGCCGCAACCTCGACAAGATCGGCCAGAAGTCGCAGGACACCGCCGAGCTGTTCTTCCACGACGTCCGCGTCCCCGCCCGCAACCTCCTCGGCGAGGAAGGGCAGGGCTTCGTCTACCTGATGCAGAACCTACCGCAGGAACGCCTGTCGATCGGCGTCGCCGCCATCGCCTCGGCCACCAAGATCCTCGAGCTCACCAAGGACTACTGCCGCGAGCGCACCGCTTTCGGACGCCCTATCGGCAAGTTCCAGAACACCCGGTTCGAGCTCGCCGAGATGGCCACCGAGGTCGAGATCGGCCAGGTCTTCGCCGACCGCTGCGTGCGCGACCACGTGCGCGGTGAGCTCAGCGTCGAGCACGCCGCGATGGCCAAGTGGTGGCTCAGCGAGCTCAACAAGCGCGTCATCGACCGCTGCCTGCAGCTGCACGGCGGGTTCGGCTACATGACCGAGTACCCGGTGGCCAAGGCCTACCTGGACTCCCGGGTGCAGACCATCTACGGCGGCACGACCGAGATCATGAAGGAGATCATCGGCCGGTCCATGGGATTCTGACGGTGCCGGCGGTGACCGGCGCCCGCCGGTCACCGCGCCCCGCCGAGAAGGAGGCGAGCCGTGGACTGGATCGTCGCCCCCGATCCCAACGGTCGTGCGCTGCGCGACGTCCTGCCCTCGATGCTGTCCGCGCTGGACGTCGAGGGCTTCACCGACACCATCGGCATCCCGCCGTGCCGCACCGCGCTGGTGCTGCTCATCGACGGGCTCGGCCACGAGCTGCTGCGCGAGCACGCCGCCGATGCCCCGTTCCTGTCGAGCCTGCAGAGCGCGCCGCCGCTGACAGCGGGGTTCCCCACCACCACCGTCACCAGCATCACCTCGCTGGCCACCGGCCGGTGCGCGGGAGAGCACGGGCTCGTCGGCTACACCTTCGCCGAACCGGGCGGCGGTCTGCTGCACCCGCTGAGCTGGACGGTGCGCAGCGCCCCCGGCGGCGCCGGCGACGAGCGCGGCGACATGATCGAGAAGTGGCCACCGGAGCAGGTCCAGCCGCACGCCACCGTGCTGGAACGCGCTGCGGCCGCGGGCGTGGACGTGCGCACCGCCGTGCCGGGGCACTTCGAAGGCACCGGGCTGACCAGGGCCTCGATGCGCGGCGCCGCGTTCCGCGGTGTGCGGGAGCTCGGTGACCTCGCCGCGGAACTCCTCGCCGCGGCCCAGAGCCGGGGCCCGGCCCTCTGCTACGGCTACCACGGCGGTGTTGACCTGCTGGGTCACATCCACGGGCCCGGGTCGATCCAGTGGCGCATGCAGTTGCGGCAGATCGACGCATTCGTGCAGATGATCGCCGAGGCGCTCCCGCCGGGAGCGGTGCTCGGCGTCGTCGCCGACCACGGCATGGTCGACCTCGACCCGGCCGAGGCCATCGACGCCGACGCCGATCCCGCGCTGAGCGACGGGGTTCGGCTGATCGGTGGCGAGGTCCGCGTCCGCCAGGTCTACGCGCGGCCGGGCGCGCGCGACGACGTGCTCGCCGCGTGGCGGGACACCATCGGCGCCGCCGGTGCGGTGATGACCGGGGAGCAGGCCATCGACGAGGGCTACTTCGGCCCGGTGTCGGCGCAGATGCGGCCACGCATCGGTGACGTGCTGGCGATCATGCGAAGCGGCGGGGTGATCCGGTCCGTGCACGAGCCGGGGGAGTCGGCGCTGCGCGGCCACCACGGTTCCCTGACCGCCGCCGAACAGCTGGTGCCCGTGCTGGTGACGGGAGGCTGAGTCCCGATGGCCGATGACGGGGTCCCGATGCTCGACGAGGGCTTGTTCGGGCCGCGAACGGTGACCTGGCAGCTGCACGGTGATCCGACGATGTGGATCGCGGGGATCTGCAGCCTCTTCCTGCAGGCCTTGCACCCCCGGGCGGTGGCGGCGGTGGTGCAGAACTCGCGGTTCCAGCAGGACCCGATCGGCCGGTTGCGCCGCACCAGCGATTTCGTCGGCGTCGCCACCTACGGCACCACCGACAAGGCCGCTGCCGCGGCCGAACGCGTCCGTCACGTGCACCGGGTGCTGAGCGCCACCGATCCGAGGACGGGCGAGCGGATCCGGCTCGACGACCCGGACCTGCTGCTGTGGGTGCACTGCGCGGAGGTCGCCACCTTCGCCGAAGTGGTGCGGCGGGCGGGTTTTCCGATCACCGACGCCCAGCACGACCGCTACCTCGACGAGCAGCGCCGGTCGGCCGAGCTCGTGGGACTCGACCCGCAGCAGGTCCCGGGTTCGCGCGCCGAGATGGACGCCTACTCCCGGCGGGTGCGCCCGGAGCTGGCGCGCACGGCCGAATCGGAGGTCGTGTTCCGGTTCCTGCACCACCCGTTGCGCAGCAGGCGCTGGCGCCCGCTGAACGCCGGCTATCTGCCGATCGGGCGCCTGGCGTACTCCCTGCTGCCGGCTTGGGCGCACGACCTGCACGGCCGGAAGGCGTTGCCGTCCGCCGTCACCACCTCGGGCGCGCGGGCGTTCCGCGCCGCGGGCAAGGCGGTGCCCGACCGGCTGCGCTACCGGTTCCCCAGCGGGCACGTGCTGCGCGCGGTGGAGCGGATGGGGGAAGGGGCCTTTCCTTCCACCCGGGCGCTGGCCGAGCTCTAGCGGCGGGGCGGGAGGAAGGGAACCTTTCTTCCACTTCCCTCGGTGCTCCCGGCCTGCGGAGATCGTCTGTGAAGTGCATATTCGGGCACACTCGGGATGAGCACGCGCATCTTGTCCACCTCTTGTATCTATGTTGTGAGCAACCTAGGATTTCCTTTCACGGAACCACTTTTCTGCCAGGCGGAAGTTTCCCGGGAGGCTGAACGATGCAGTCGGCCAGTGTCGAAGCCGAGCGCGCGGCGGGAGGTCCGGCCGCGCTGGACACCGCGATAGGGGAATTCCGCGCGGCGTTGCCCGACGGGGCGGTGATCACCGATCCGCAGCGGCTGCGGACCTACGAATGCGACGGACTCGCCAGCCACCGGGTCGTGCCGGCCGTGGTCGTGCTGCCCGAGACCGCCGAGCAGATCCGCGACGTCGTGCGAACCTGCGCCGCGCACGAGATCCCCTTCGTCGCGCGAGGATCCGGAACCGGCCTGTCCGGAGGGGCGCTCCCGCACTCCTCCGGAGTTCTGATCGTCACCTCCAAGATGCGCCGCATCCTGGAGATCGACACCGCCAACGAACGCGCCGTCGTCGAACCCGGCGTGATCAACCTCGACGTCACCAAGGCCGCTGCGCCGCACGGCTACTACTTCGCCCCCGACCCCTCCAGCCAGCAGGTGTGCTCGGTCGGCGGCAACGTCGCCGAGAACTCCGGCGGCGCGCACTGCCTGAAGTACGGGTTCACCGTCAACCACATCCTCGGCATCGAAGTGGTCACCCCCGACGGAGAGCTCGTCGAACTCGGGTCGGATGCGCGCGAAGCTCCCGGCTACGACCTGCTGGGGGCCTTCATCGGCAGCGAAGGGACCCTCGGTGTCGTCACCAAG
The DNA here is from genome assembly GCF_900116135.1 of Saccharopolyspora flava. Classification (GTDB taxonomy): domain Bacteria; phylum Actinomycetota; class Actinomycetes; order Mycobacteriales; family Pseudonocardiaceae; genus Saccharopolyspora; species Saccharopolyspora flava. The sequence continues at coordinate 837,998 of NZ_FOZX01000001.1, read as the reverse complement.
ATCACCGTGCGGCTGCTGCGCAAACCGGAATCCGTGCAAACCCTGCTCGCCGGGTTCCCCTCCACCGACGAAGCGGGCGGCGCGGTGTCGGCCATCATCGCCGACGGCGTCACGCCCGCGGCCATCGAGATGATGGACGCCCTCGCCATCGAAGCCGCCGAACAGGCCGTGCAGTGCGGATATCCCGCCGGAGCCGGGGCCGTGCTGGTTGTGGAGCTCGACGGTCCCGCGGCCGAAGTCGAGCACACCTTCACCGAAGTTGAACGGCACTGCCGCGCCCACGGCGCCTTCGAGATCCGCGTCGCCGCCGACGACACCGAACGGGCCATGATCTGGAAGGGCCGCAAATCGGCCTTCGCCGCCGTGGGTCGCATCAGCCCCGACTACATCGTTCAGGACGGGGTCATCCCGCGCACCGCGCTGCCCGAGGTGCTGGGCCGCATCGCCCGCCTGTCCAGCGAATCCGGTGTGCGCGTGGCCAACGTCTTCCACGCCGGTGACGGCAACCTGCACCCGCTGGTGCTCTTCGACGACGCCGAACCCGGCGCGGGCGAACGCGCCGAAGCCGTCTCCGGCGCGATCCTCGACCTGTGCATCGAGCACGGCGGCTCCATCACCGGCGAGCACGGCGTCGGGGCGGACAAGGTCAAGTACATGGGCCGCATGTTCACCGCCGACGACCTCGACACCATGCAGCGGGTGCGCTGCGCCTTCGACCCGGTCGGGATCTGCAACCCCGGCAAGGTCTTCCCGACACCCCGGCTATGCGGCGAAGCACCGGGCCGGCGCCGCGGCGTGCACCCCCTGACCGAAGCGGGATTGGCGGACCAGTTCTGATGCCCACGAAGACCACCGACGCCGCCCACAACGCCCTGGTCGCCGCCCTCGGCGCCGACCACGTCCGCGCGGCCACCGAGCAGGACCAGCACGGCATCGGCCACTCCCTGGTCGCCGCAGTGGAGGGAACCGAACAAGCAGCGGCCGCGATGAAGGTCGCCGCCGAACACCAACTGCGCGTCGTGCCCAAGGGCTCCGGCAGCAAACTCGACTGGGGCGCCCCACCCCAGGACGTCGACCTGCTGCTGGACGTCTCACCGGCCAACAAGATCGTCGAACACGCCGCGGGCGACCTCGTCGTGCACGCGCTGGCCGGCACCCCCATCGCCGAGATCAACCGCGCCGTCCGCAGCGGCGGGCAACAACTGGCCATCGACCAGCCCATCGAGTCCGCCACCGTCGGCGGCGTCATCGCCACCGCGAACTCCGGGCCGTGCAGGCACCTGTTCGGCGGCGTGCGGGACCTGCTGATCGGCATCACCGTCGTGCTCGCCGACGGCACCGTCACCACCGCGGGTGGCAAGGTCGTCAAGAACGTCGCCGGCTACGACCTCTGCAAGCTCTACACCGGATCCTTCGGCACCCTCGGCGTCATCACCGAAGCCGTCTTCCGGCTGCACCCCGTCGCCGCCGAGCACAGGTGGATCACCGTCACCACCGACGACACCGCGACCGCGGCCGACGCCGCGGCCGCCATCCGCCACTCGCAGGCGATGCCGACCGCCATCGAGGTCGACCGTCCCGCGGAAGGTCCCATCACCGTGTGCGGACAGGTGGAAGGACGCCCTTCTGCCACCCACGCCCGCGCACTGGAACTGGCGGCCGAGATCGGAGGCGACGTCCTCGACCAGCCACCGCAGTGGTGGGGGAAGCATCCCTTCACCCCCGACGGCACCGGGCTGCGCGTCGGCGCCGAACCCACCGCCATGGCCGAGCTGCTCGCCGCCGTCGAACAGCTCTCCGGCGACCTGCCGGTCGCGGTGCGCGGCGCGATCGGGCTCGGCGTCCTGCACCTGGGCCTGCCCGCCGACACCGACCCCGCCGCGATCGCCCGGCTCACCTCGCGACTGCGCGACCGCGGCGACTACGCGGTGCTCGAACGAGCCCCGCGCGAAGTCCTGCGGGCCGTGGACCCGTGGGGACCGGTCGCCGCCGGACCGCTCGCGCTGATGCGCCGCACCAAGGACCAGTTCGATCCGCAACACCGGCTCGCCCCCGGCCGGTTCGTGGGAGGAATCTGATGACCGAGACCCCGGCCCGCCCCGGAGCCTTCGACGCCTTTCACCCGCCGCAGCGCGAACTCATCGACGACTGCGTGCACTGCGGGTTCTGCCTGCCCAGCTGCCCCACCTACGACCTGTGGGGCGAGGAGATGGACTCGCCGCGCGGGCGCATCTACCTGATGAAGGAAGGTCTCGAAGGCGAACCGCTCACCGACAACATGGTCGAGCACTTCGACGCCTGCCTGGGCTGCATGGCCTGCGTGACCGCGTGCCCGTCCGGCGTGCAGTACGGCACGCTGATCACCGAAACGCGCGCGCAGGTCGAACGCCACCACGAGCGCGGCCGCTTCGAGAGGCTGATGCGCACCATCATCTTCACGCTCTTCCCGTACCCGAAGCGGCTGCGCGCCATGCGCGGCCCGCTCGCGCTCTACCAGCGCACCCGCCTGGGACGACTGCTCAAGCGCACCGGGCTGATGGCCAAGCTGCCCGCAGGGCTGCAGGTCATGGAATCGCTCGCGCCGCCGATCAACCGCGCCGAGAAACTCCCCGAGCGGATCCCGGCCCGCTCGGCCAAGCGCGCCACCGTCGGCATGATCACCGGCTGCGTCCAATCGGCGTTCTTCCCGGACGTCAACGCGGCCACCGCCCGCATCCTCGCCGCCGAGGGCTGCGACGTCGTCGTCCCGCCCTCCCAGGGCTGCTGCGGTGCGCTCAGCGAGCACTCGGGCCGCGAAACCGAAGCGGTGAACTTCGCCCGCGCCCTGCTCGACAGCTTCGAAGCGGCCGGCGTGGACCACGTGGTCATCAACTCCGCGGGCTGCGGCTCCACGCTCAAGGAGTACCCGCGACTGCTCCAGGACGACCCGGTGTACCGGGAGAAGGCCGAGCGGTTCTCAGCGAAGGTGCGCGACATCGCCGAACTGCTGGTGGAACTCGGCCCGGTCGCCGAGCGGCACCCGCTGCCGGTGAAGGTCGCCTACCACGACGCGTGCCACCTGGCCCACGGCCAGGGCATCCGGTCGCAGCCGCGCGAACTGCTGCGCGCCATCCCGGGCCTGGAGCTCAGCGAGATCAACCGCGCCGAGCTGTGCTGCGGCTCGGCGGGCGTCTACAACCTCCTGCAGCCCGAACCCGCCCGTGAACTCGGCGACCGCAAGGCCGCCAACGTGCTCGACACCGGCGCGCAACTGCTGGTCACGGCCAACCCCGGCTGCTCCATGCAGATCCGCACGGCGCTGGAGCGGCGCGACGAGACCATGGCGATGGCGCACACGGTCCAGGTGCTCGACGCCTCGATCCGCGGTGCGGGCGTGGAGTCGCTGCTGACGTGATGTCGGTGACGGCAAGCGGGGGCGCCGTTGCGGCGTCCCCGCTTCGTCGTTGAGGCGGGTGTGCGGTCGGGCAAGGGAACCCGCGTGTCGAGTTGCCGGGCGCCGGTGGCGGGGGAAGGTGAACGAAAGGTTCCCATGCTCCCAACACCGCCCGCTCCGTCCCGACCGGATCAGGATTGTCATTGACTGTGACAGCATTGGTGTCACACTCTGAGTGGAGCACCTGCCGCAATGAGGAGGCACGCCACACATGTCCGAGGCGTTCGTCTACGACGCGATCCGCACACCGCGGGGTCGTGGAAAGAAAAACGGGTCGTTGCATGGGGTGAAACCCATCTCCCTGACCGTCGGCCTGATCGAGGAGCTGCAGCGCCGCCACCCCGAGCTCGATCCCGCGCTGATCGATGACGTCGTCCTCGGCGTGGTCTCGCCGGTGAGCGACCAGGGCGGCGACATCGCCAAGACCGCGGCCATCGCCTCGGGTCTGCCCGACACGGTCGCGGGCGTGCAGCTGAACCGCTTCTGCGCCTCCGGCCTGGAAGCCGTCAACATCGCCGCGCAGAAGGTCCGCTCCGGCTGGGAGGACGCCGTCCTCGCCGGCGGCGTGGAGAGCATGTCGCGCGTCTCCATGGGCTCCGACGGCGGCGCCTGGGCGATGGACCCGGAGACCAACTACGCGACCGGATTCGTCCCGCAGGGCATCGGCGCGGACCTCATCGCCACCCTCGAAGGCTTCGACCGCGGCACCGTCGACGCCTACGCGGCCGAATCGCAGGACCGGGCCGCCAAGGCCTGGGCCGACGGCCGCTTCGCCCGCTCGGTCGTCCCGGTCAAGGACCGCAACGGCACGACCGTCCTCGACCGCGACGAGCACATCCGCGCCGGCACCACCGCCGACTCCCTCGGCGGGCTCAAGCCCTCCTTCGCCGACATCGGCGAGATGGGCGGGTTCGACGCCGTCGCGCTGCAGCAGTACCACTGGGTCGAGCGGATCAACCACGTCCACACCCCGGGCAACTCCTCGGGCATCGTCGACGGCGCCGCGCTCGCCCTGATCGGCAGCGAGAGCCTCGGTCAGCGCACCGGTCTCAAGCCGCGCGCCCGCATCGTGGCCGCCGCCCTGTCGGGCGCCGACCCGACGATCATGCTCACCGGTCCTGGCCCGGCCGTGCGCAAGGCTCTGGCCAAGGCCGACATGAGCATCGAGCAGATCGACCTGATCGAGATCAACGAGGCGTTCGCCGCGGTGCCGCTGAAGTTCATGAAGGAGTTCGGCGTCGACCACGACAAGGTCAACGTCAACGGCGGTGCGATCGCCATGGGCCACCCGCTGGGCGCCACCGGCGCCATGATCCTGGGCACCGTCATCGACGAGCTCGAACGCCGCAACCTCCGGTACGGCCTCGCGACGCTGTGCGTCGGCGGCGGCATGGGGATCGCGACCATCGTCGAACGGATCGGCTGAGGGGCACATCAGACATGAGCGAGCAGAACACCATCCGCTGGGAATCCGACGCCGACGGCATCGTCGTGCTGACCCTGGACGACCCCCAGCAGCAGGCCAACACCATGAACCTGCGCTACCAGGCGAGCATGGACGCGGTCCTCGACCGCCTGGAATCCGAGCGCGACAGCATCACCGGCGTGGTCCTCACCTCCGCGAAGAAGACCTTCTTCGCGGGCGGTGACCTGCGCGAACTCATCCAGGCCCGGCCGGACGACGCCGAATCCGTCGGCGCCACCACCGCCAACGTCAAAAAGCAGCTGCGCCGCCTGGAAACCCTCGGCAAGCCCGTCGTCGCCGCGCTCAACGGCACCGCCCTCGGCGGCGGCCTGGAGATCGCGCTGGCCTGCCACCACCGCATCGCGCTGAACAACCCCAAGGCCCGCTTCGGGTTCCCCGAGGTCAGCCTGGGCCTGCTGCCGGGCGCCGGCGGTGTGGTGCGCAGCGTGCGCCTCATGGGCATCGCCGAGGCGCTGATGGGCGTGCTGCTGCAGGGCCAGCAGCTGCGCCCGGAGAAGGCGCTCAAGACCGGCCTGATCCACGAGATCGTCGACACTCCCGAGGACCTGCTGTCCAAGGCCAAGGAGTGGATCAAGGCCAACCCCGAGGCCGCCCAGCCGTGGGACACCGCCGGCTACAAGATCCCCGGCGGCACCCCGTCGAACCCGAAGTTCGCGGCGAACCTGCCCGCGTTCCCGGCCAACCTGCGCAAGCAGCTCAAGGGCGCCCCCATGCCGGCGCCGCGCAACATCATGGCCGCCGCGGTCGAGGGCAGCCAGGTCGACTTCGACACCGCCCTGGACATCGAGGGCCGCTACTTCGTGGAACTGGTCACCGGCCAGACCGCGAAGAACATGAGCAAGGCGTTCTTCTTCGACCTCCAGCACATCAACGCCGGTGGCAGCCGCCCCGACGGTGTGCCGCAGTTCCAGGCGAAGAAGGTCGCGGTGCTCGGCGGCGGCATGATGGGCGCCGGCATCGCCTACGTCTGCGCCAAGGCCGGCATGCAGGTCGTGCTCAAGGACGTCTCGCTGGAGAACGCCGAGAAGGGCAAGGACTACTCGGTCAAGCTCGTAAAGAAGGCCGTCGCCCGCGGCCGGTCCACGCAGGAGCAGGGCGACGAGCTGCTGGGTCGCATCACCCCGACCGACCAGGTGGAGCCGCTGTCGGGCTGCGACCTGGTCATCGAGGCGGTCTTCGAGAACCTCAAGCTCAAGCACCAGGTCTTCGGCGAGATCCAGGACGTCGTCGACGGCGACGCGCTGCTGTGCTCGAACACCTCGACGCTGCCGATCACCGACCTCGCCGAAGGCGTGCGCAACCGGGAGGACTTCATCGGTCTGCACTTCTTCTCGCCGGTCGACAAGATGCCGCTGGTCGAGATCATCTCGGGCAAGCAGACCAGCGAACGAGCCCTGGCCCGGGCTTTCGACGTCGTGCAGCAGATCAAGAAGACGCCGATCGTGGTCAACGACAGCCGCGGCTTCTTCACCAGCCGCGTCATCGGCACCTTCATCAACGAGGGCGTGGCGATGCTGGCCGAGGGCGTGCACCCGGCTTCCATCGAGCAGGCCTCCTCGCAGGCCGGCTACCCGGCGCCGGTGCTGCAGCTGTTCGACGAGCTGACCCTGACGCTGCCGCGCAAGATCCGCGACGAGTCCAAGGCCGCCGTGGAAGCGGCCGGTGGCACGTGGGATCCGCACCCGGCCGAGCAGATCATCGACCGGATGGTCGACGAGTTCGGCCGCACCGGCAAGTCCGGTGGTGCCGGTTTCTACGACTACGCCGACGGCAAGCGCGCCGGGCTGTGGCCGGGTCTGGTGGAGCACTTCGGTTCCGCCGACGCCGACCCGTCGCAGGTCGACCTGGTCGACCTGCGGGAGCGGATGCTGTTCGCGGAGGCCCTGGAGACCGTGAAGTGCCTCGACGAGGGCGTGCTGACCTCGGTGCCGGACGCCAACATCGGGTCGATCATGGGCATCGGTTTCCCGCCGTGGACCGGTGGTGTCGTGCAGTACATGAACGGATACCCGGGCGGTCTGGCCGGTTTCGTCGCCCGCTCCCGCGAACTCGCGGAGCGCTACGGCGACCGGTTCCAGCCGCCGGAGTCGCTGGTCAAGCGCGCCGCCAACGGCGAGCCGTTCGACATCGGCGAACCCGACTCGGAGATCGTGAACTTCACGTCGGCCCAGTGACGTGACACGATGGTGAGCTGACAAGACGAGGCGCCGGGTCCGATTCGGACCCGGCGCCTCGTTGCTCGATCAGCGAGCTCAGCCCTCGGGGTGGTCCACGACCGGGGCGTTGACGCACTGCGGGGTCTGCGGCGACAGGACCGGGACAACCGCGCCGAGAACGGCGACGTTGTCTCCGCACAGCTGCACCGGAACGGCGCTGATGTTGTTGTCGTTCGCCCCGTTGACGCCCTCGTTGTCCGCGCTGTCGGCGAACGCCGGGCCGGCCAGGGCCAGCATGGCGGTGGCGGCGCCGGCGACGCCGGCGATACGTGCAGCGGTACGCACTGTCGTTCTCCTTATGGATGACTGTTCTTCAGGGATGAACCCTTGCGGCACAGGGAATTTCTGCTCTTCGCCTGAGTCGCGCGGCAGAGTCTGCGACATGGCGCGCGCCCAAGTCGAACTCAGAAGGGCGTTTTCAGCCGAATACCCTCGATGGAGTGACGCGAACCGGACATTCCACTATGGCCTTTCATTTCAGCTGAAACCGCGGGGTTCTCAGTTCTGCGGCAGGACGCCGGTAATCCGCTGGAGCGGAGCGTCCGCCACGCCGCCCACGGCCTTGTCGACCTCGGACAGCACCGGAGCCTTCTGCGCGGCGGGCAGCACGTCGCTGGGCTTGGGCAGCGTCACCGGCTCGCCGGAGGTCTGCAGCGGGTTGTTGTTGAGCGTCGGGGCGACCAGCGCCACCGGGTTGCTCACCGGCTCGGACTCGTAGCCCTGGGCGGCGGTCAGCGCCACCGCGGTGTCCAGCGCCGAGAAGCCCTGGTGGTTGGGCTCGCGCGGGCCGATCTCGGTGTCCAGCAGCGCCGCGTCGGGCGTGTGCTCGTACACCACGCCGAGGTGGCCCGGGGTGACCGAACCGCTCACGGTCGGACGGGTCTTGGTCATCTTCGAAAGCCGCGTGGTCTCGGCGAAAACGTGCCCGAGGACCTGGTTGGGCTTGCCCGGCGCGAGCACCGGGCGGCCGTCCTGCAGCTCGCCGGCGACGCCGTGGGCGGTCTTGGTGATGTCCACGCCGACCTTCTTGACGACGTTCGGCGAGCTCACGTTCAGCTGCGTGTCGGCGCACGGCGCCTTGGTCGAGCTGAACGACGGGCCTTCCTGCATCTGGCAGGCGTTGGCCGGGATCTCCGCGGTGATCTCGTCCGGCACGGACGAGAGGTCGGGCTTGTCGATGTCGGTGGTTCCCGCCGCGTTCGCGGCACCGGTGCCGACGGTGGCGAGGCCCGCGGCCATGACGGCCGCCTTCACAGTGCGCGTGGTCCAGGAGCGCAAGATTGGATCTCCTCGAGTCAGAGGTGTTGGCACGGCTGACTCGACATCGGAGACGCTGTTAAGGATCTTGAGTCATGATCGACCAATGCAGCCCGAACGAGTGAATGTGCCCGTTCCGCTCGGGGCTGTGACAGGAAGGTTCCCTTGCGCCGGTCAGGACCGGTCGGCGTGGGCCGGGTGATGACAGGAAGGTTCCCTTGTGCCGGTCGGCGCCGCTGATCAGAAGCCGAGGCCGGGGGCGAACAGCGCGATCACGTGCTCGGTGGCCTTCTCGGCCGTGACCTCCGGACGGTTCTCCCGCCACAGCGCCAGTCGCTCGCTGGCTCCGATGATCGCCTCCGCGTAGGCCTCGGCCTGCTCGTCGTCGAGGTCGTCGCGGACCTGGCGCAGCAGGTCCGCGGTGAAGTCGCGCTGCTGGATGCGGATGGCCTCCAGCTCGGAGTTGACCGAGGCGTTGGGGATGGAGAACTCGTTGCGCAGCAGCGCCCAGGCCTGCTGGTGCTCGTCGCCGAAGCGGAAGAAGGCCAGCATGCAGTCGTAGAGCAGCTGCTCCGGGCCGGTGGCGTGGGCGGCGGCCCGGCTGGTGACCTCGAGCAGCTCGCGCTTGGAACGCCGCAGGCAGGCGAGCAGAAGGCCCTCCTTGGAGCCGAAGTACTCGTAGAGCATCGGCTTGGACAGGCCCACTTGACCTGCGATGTCGTCCATCGAGCTCGCTTGGTAGCCGTCGTTGGCGAAGACCCGCTCGGCGACTTCCAGGATCTGCGCCTCGCGTTCGGCGCGGGACATCCGCTTGCGGGCGCCCACTGCAGGAGAGCTCGTCACGAAATCAACCCTACCGCAGGTAACCTACTCGTAGTAGCCTACTCCCGAGTAGTTAGCGTGCCGGTGTCCGAGGAGGGGCTCTGATGGTGCAGAGGCAGTCGCCTGGCCAGCGTCGATACGAGACTTCGGTGGTCATCGTCGGAACCGGTTTCTCCGGTCTCGGCATGGCGATCAAGCTCAAGCAGGCCGGCATCGATGACTTCATCGTGCTGGAGAAGTCCGATGGTCTCGGTGGAACGTGGCGCGACAACACCTACCCGGGCTGCGCCTGCGACGTCCCCTCGCTGATGTACTCGTTCTCGTTCGAGCAGAACCCGAACTGGTCGCGGCTGTTCGCCGAGCAGGGCGAGATCAACGACTACCTGAGCTACTGCGCGGACAAGTACCAGGTCCGCGAACACGTCCACCACGGCGTCGAATTCACCGGTGCCGAGTACGACGAGCAGAGCAAGACCTGGCTGGTCACCACCGCTGACGGGACCGAATACGTCGGCCGCGCCCTGGTTTCCGGCGTCGGCGCCCTGCACATCCCCAGCTACCCGGACCTGCCGGGCGTGCAGGACTTCGAGGGCGAGATCTTCCACTCGGCGCAGTGGAACCACGACTACGACCTGACCGGCAAGCGCGTCGCCGTCGTGGGCACCGGTGCGAGCGCCATCCAGTTCGTGCCGCGCGTCGCCGAGAAGGCCGCGAAGCTGCACCTGTTCCAGCGCACGCCCCCGTGGATCCAGCCCAAGCCCGACCGCCCGATCCCCGAGTCGGTCAAGAAGCTGTTCCGCACCGTGCCGCTCACGCAGCGGGCGGCGCGCGCCGCCGTGTACTGGATTCTCGAGGCCCGCTACTTCGCGGTGTTCAACAAGCGCCTGGGCAAGGCGGCCGAGTGGCTGTCCAAGCGCTACATCCGCAAGACCATCTCCGACCCGAAGCTGCGCGAAGCCGTCACGCCGGACTACTCGATGGGCTGCAAGCGCATCCTGCTGTCCAACGACTACTACCCGGCGCTCAACCGGCCCAACGTCGACGTCGACACCAGCGGTGTCGCCGAGGTGCGGAAGAACTCGGTGGTCACCGGCGACGGCCAGGAGCACGAGGTCGACGCCATCATCTACGGCACCGGGTTCCACGTCACCGACGCCTACGACCACCTCGCCATCGTCGGGCGCGAAGGGCGCAAGCTCCAGGACACCTGGCGCGACGGGGCCGAGACCTACCTCGGCATCACCGTTTCCGGGTTCCCCAACCTGTTCTTCCTGCTCGGGCCGAACACCGGGCTCGGGCACAACTCGGTCGTGTTCATGATCGAATCCCAGCTGAACTACGTGATCGACTGCATCCGCCGCATCCACCGGGGTGAGATCGGGCAGGTCGACGTGCGTCAGCCCGTGCAGGACGCCTTCAGCCAGGAGCTCCACGGCGAGCTCGGCGGAGAGGTCTGGTCGGTCGGCGGCTGCCGCAGCTGGTACCTCGACGAGAACGGCGTGAACCGCACCCTGTGGCCGGGCTTCACCTGGAAGTACTGGATGCGCACCAGGAAGGTCGACTACGCCGACTACGAGGTCGCGGCCCGCTGAGGTGATCGACTCGCCGCCCCCGGTTGAACCTTCGCACGAGCGTTCGATATAGTGATCGAGTCACTGTCGAGCAGCTCCGTCCGGAGCGCACCCTAGCTAGGGGCGGCGATGTCACCGCTGTCGTCCGATGAACTGCGCGCCATCCGCGAGGAACTCAGCGCGGGAACCACACCGACCGTGTGGTTCACCAGCTCTGCCGTCGGCGTCCAAGAAGGTCGCTCCGGCAAGGTGATCGCGCTCGGCGAACCCGCCGAAGGGGACTTCATCCAAGTCCGCCCCGCCGGATCGAAGGACGTGCTGTCCTTCTCGACCGCCGAGGTCACCCAGGTCAAGCCGCCGCGCAAGAAGCCGGCCCCGCCGGAACCGGCCAAACCCGCGGCGGCGAAGCCCCCGGCGAACAAGCCCGCCCAGACCGCTGCGGCGAAACCGGCCGAGAAGCCCGCTGCCAAACCAGCGACTCCCGCGACCACGTCGACGCCCTCGCCCGCGGCGAAATCCGGTGACACCGCTGCCGCGCGCCGCAAGCCGCGACAGGCCAAGCCGCAGATCGGTGGCGCCGTGGTCACGCTCACCGCCGATCAGGACGGGCAGTGGAGCGTCGAGGTCGCCAACACCAAGCGCAAACTCGTCAAATCGACCCAGGTGCCGGCCAACGCCGTCGCGCAGGCGGCGAAACTCCTGCACGACGACGTCGCCGCGGCCGTCGAGCCGCTCATCGAAGCCGCTCGCGAACAGCACCGGGCCCGCGTTGAGCAACTCCGGGCCGAACTCGAAGCGGCCCAGGCCGCGCTCGAAGAACTCGACGAGTGAACGCGCTGTCGTCCCCACCGGGACGACAGCGTCCTCATCCCACGCCGACCGGAACCGCGGCTCCCGCGGGTGGCGAGCATGGGAACCTTCCTGTCACGCCCCTGCGCCGCTCCAGCGCGCGTCGGGTGAGATCTAGCCTTCGATGCCGGTCGGCCCGCTCAGCGTCCGCTCGCCGCGATCCGTCGGCGGGATCCGGTCGTACTCGGCCGGGTCGATCCGGGCCACCTCACCGCTGGCGATGGAAGAAAGGATCCCATCCAATCCGATGTGGACGGTCTGGGTGAGGGTCTCCCGGTGCTGCTCGCCCAACGTCTGCGTCTGCCCGCGGACCTCGAACAGCACCGCGCCGCTGCCGTTGAGCTGGAACGCCCCGAGGCCGGTGCCCGGCAGGTTGATGTCCTGCGGGTACAGGGTGATGTGGCCGAAGTCGGGGTTGCGGTCGGCCGCGTCCTGCAGCGCGTTGTAGGCGGCCACGTTGAGCTGACGGGAGTACTCCGGACGGAACGTGTCGCCGAACTCGGCGAACGCGGCGCCCTCGGGTGTGCGCGGGTCCGCGACGAACTTGCCCGACAGGCTCATCGTCACGAAGTCATCGGTACCCGGCACCGTGTAGCACGCGCCCTGGTGATGAAGGTCGACATAGGTGTCGACCGCGCCGAACTCCGCGCGCAGCCGCTTGTAGACGTCCCGGACCGTCTGCGTTTCCGGGCTGATGAACCACCCCGGCTCGTCGCTGCTGCCCGGGAAGTCCTGCGGCTGCGGCCGGTAGTCCAGATCCGGGTGGTAGTCGCGGTTGACGTCGAAACCCGGACGTTGCGAGTAGTCGTCACCTTGGCGCTGATCGGTGATGTAGTTCCACGGCGGAGGCGACGCGGCCAGCTGCGGGAACCGCGCCTGCGCTTCCTGCCAGGTCATGTCGTTGCCCCGCCGATCCAACGACGCCGCATCCGGGTTGATCTTCGGCATCGCGACCACCGTCAACCGGTCGCGGATCTGCCGGGCCGCCGTCGAATCCGACGTCCCCAGGTAGTCGACGACATCCAGCAGCGCATCCGGGCCGGTCTTCTCGTTGCCGTGGATCTCGGCGGTGATGAACACGACCTTCGGGCCCGTCCCGACCCGGGCGAGCATCATGCCGCGCCCCCGGTTCGAGGTCCCCACCTCCTCGACCGCCACCCGGCCTCGGCTGACCCGCTCGATGCGGTCCAACTCCACCAGCAGCTCGTCGTAGCCGGTGAACTCGCTGATCGGGTTCTCCCGCGGTTCCTCGCTGCACGGAGGCGGTGCCGCGGCGGTGTGCGGAGCCGACGCCGTCGAGGGAACGAACGCGGCACCCACCACGACGCCGACCAGCGCCAGTGCTCGTAAACGGTGCATTGCCGAACTCCTTGCCGTAGGCGAAACGCGGTTCAGGCAAATCGCTCGACCCGAAACGCACAATCGGCCAAGAGGGGACAACCCGGATATCGCGTGAATTCGCCGGAATGGACACGAGGCGCTCGCGCCGCCTATCAAGAGCAGGTGCGCACACCCGTCTCCACCGGCTCCCCGACACCGCTGCGACAGCGACCCTTCCGATTCCTGCTGATCGCGACGGTCGGAGGGTTCTCCGGGTACGCGCTGCTGCTGCCGGTCGTGCCGCTGTGGGCGGTCGCCGGAGGTGCCGGAGAGGTCGCGGCCGGCGCGACGAACGCGGTGTTCATGCTGGTCACAGTGCTCACCCAACTGGTGATGCCGTGGTTGCTGCGCCGCGTCGACTGCCGGGGGCTGTTCGCTCTCGGCACCGCGCTGATCGGAGCACCCACACCGCTGTTCGCGCTCTCCAGCGACATGGTGACGCTGCTCGGAGTCTCGGCGCTGCGCGGGATCGGCTTCGGGATCCTGACCGTCACCGGCTCCGCGCTCACAGCCGAACTCGTCCCGACCGCCCAGCGAGGCAGGGCCGCCGCCTACTACGGCCTGGCGATCGGACTCCCCAACGTCGCACTGCTCCCGGCGGGCGTGTGGCTCAGCGACCGCATCGGATTCGAGCCGCTGTTCTGGGCCGCCGGTGCGGTGCCGCTCGTGGCCGCGCTGACCGCGCTGGGCATCACGCGGGTGCGACTCGGCGAGGCGCCGCGGACCGCCCCCGCCCAGCCGGTCGCCTTGCTGCCGTCCTGGACGATCATGGTCGTCAACACCGCAGCCACCGGAGGCCTGACCGCTTTCCTGCCGATGGCCGTGGACGCCTCCATCGCGCCCGCCGCGCTGCTCGTCTTCGCCGCCGCGACCATGCTCGGCCGCTGGCTCGCGGGACACGTGGGGGACCGGCTCGGCCAGCGAGGCGTCCTCGCGCCCGCGACCCTGCTCGGCGGCATCGGCGTCCTGCTGCTGGCCCTGGCGGCCTGGAGCTCTGACCCGGTCGCCCTGGCCGGAGCAGCGCTGTTCGGGGCCGGCTTCGGCGCGGTGCAGAACACGACCCTCATCCTCATGCTGGAACGAGTCGACTCGGCCACGGCCAGCACCGCCTGGAACATCGCCTACGACGGCGGCCACGGACTCGGTGCCATCGGCTTCGGCGTGCTCATCGCCGCATCCGGATATCCCGTGACCTTCGCGATCACCGGCGTCCTGCTGACACTGTGCCGAACCCTCGCCGCCCGCCGGTGGGCGTGAAGCAGGGGAACCTTCCTGTCACCGCCGCGCGCGAACCGCCCCACGAGGAGCACTCGCGCTGTGGGGTCGGCCACACCGCGCTCCGAGGGGTCGGGGACGGCGAGGTCACTGACAGTGGTCGACGCCCGCGGCCGGAGATGCCGGGCGGTTGCCACCGCCGCGGGGCACCTAGAATCGGGGTGTGTTGCGCAGCCTGTTGACCCCACGTTGGCTGCTTCTGCATGTGCTGTTCATCGTGGCCACGATCGCCACCGGCTTCCTCGCCGTGTGGCAGTGGGACCGCGCGCACGAGGCGGGTGGGAGCTTCCAGAACCTCGGCTATGCGCTGCAGTGGCCGCTGTTCGGCGCCTTCACGATCTTCCTGTGGATCAAGCTCATCCGCATGGACCTCGCTCAGCACGACGGCGAGGGCGAAACCGGAAGCGCTCCCGAAACCGGCACCCCGGAAGAACACCAGGAGACGACTCCCGAAACAGCGGAACAACGCCGGACGCGACCGCTCGTGCCACCCCCGGCGCCGTCCGTCGACGCCGACGAAGATCCGGAACTGGCCGAGTACAACAAGTACCTGGCCGGGCTCAACGAATCTGATCAGTCCGCTAGTTGAACGTGATCCCGCCGTTGATCTCGCGGGTTTGCACCAGATTCGTGACCTGACCCTTGTTGATGTTGACCACGTTGTCCGACGCGGTGATCTCGTTGTGCACGGCCGCACCCTCGTGGCGCAGCTGCTCGGCGAACTGCGCGTCCTCCGCGCACACCTCGTCCAAGCGCTCGGCCAGCGCGGTGATCTGAGCAGGGCCCGCATCATCCCGCTCAGCCGCCTCCAACGCGGCCTGCGTGTCCGGGTCCCGCTGCGACCTGCGGCTCAGCAGATCGCGCACCTTCGCCAAAGCCATCGTCCCCGCAGCGCTCAGCGCGGTGGCGGCCTGCCCGCCGAGTGCGGTGGCCAACGAATCCAGGAACGGGTCGGTCATCTGTCCTCCGCGAGCAAGGGAACCAATCTGTCACGAAGTGTAGTGATCTGGACCGTCTCCGTGTCGATTTCAAGTCGAATTCAGTTGTTCGGCAGCACGCTGGCCACGCGGGCGGGTGTGATATCAACGAACTGGTTGACGGCAAAGCGAAACGATGCCGATTGCTTCCGTTCAGCGGAAGCCGGTGGTTCTTTCCGGCCGCTGGGATCGGTGAACGCGAGTGCGGATGTGCACCGCGTCCCGCGGTCGGTGGCCGGATCTTGCGGACACTTTGGTGATAGGGGCTGGCGTGCGCAGCGGCGTGCTGTTGAAGATGTTCGGACTGTGCGTCCTTGCCGGCGTACTGGTGGCGGCATTACTGCTGCCCATGGCGACCGGGGCAGGGGCGATGGTCAACCAGACCACCCATGCCATGTCGAGAATGTCGAGTTCGCTCGCAAAGCAGGAAATGCCGCAGGTGTCCACGGTCACCGATCGCAACGGCAAGCCCATCGCGCACTTCTTCAAGGACTACCGGGTGGAAACCCGCCCGGACCAGATCGCCGACACCATGAAGGCCGCCATCACCGCGGTCGAGGACAAGCGGTTCTGGCACCACGGCGGCGTCGACTGGCACGGCACCATCCGGGCCCTGGCCACGAACATCGGCAGCGGTGAAACCGCCCAGGGCGCGTCGACGATCACCCAGCAGTACGTGAAGAACTACCTGGTGCACGTCACCGCCACCAACGAGCTCGAAGCCGAGCAGGCCAAGGAAACGACGATCGCGCGCAAGCTCCGCGAAGCCAAGATCGCCGTCGAGCTCGAACGCACGATGTCCAAGGAAGAGATCCTCACCGGGTATCTCAACGTGGTGCCGTTCGGCAACCAGACCTTCGGCGTCGGAGCGGCCGCTCAGACCTACTTCGGCACCACCCCGGACAAGCTGACGATCGCGCAGGCCGCCCTGCTGGCCGCCGTGGTCAACCAGCCCGGATCGCTGAACCCCAACAGCAACCCGCAGGACGCCCTCGCCCGGCGCAACCTGGTCATCGACCTGATGGCGGACAACAACAACGACATCCGCATCACCAAGGAAGACGCCGAGATCGCCAAGCAGGAGCCCTTGGGCGTGCTGTCCCCGCTGGGCCGCCCGCCGAACGGTTGCGTCGGCATCGGTGACGGCACCACCGACGGCTTCTTCTGCACCTACGTCCGCGACTACCTCGAGCGCTACGGGATCGACACCGACAAGCTCAAGGTCGGCGGCTACACCATCCGCACCACGCTCGACCGCACCGCCTCGGACGCTGCCAAGCAGGCCGCGCAGAAGCAGGTCCCGACCCAGACCGAGGGCATCGCCAACGCGATGTCGGTCGTCGAACCCGGCAAGGACAAGCACAAGGTCCGCGCGCTGGTCGCCAACCGGGACTTCGGCAACGACTCCTCCAAGGGGCAGACGGCCTACGACATCGTCAGCCGGGTGCAGCCCTTCGGCGCCGGGTCGATCTACAAGATCTTCACCGCCGGCGCCGCGCTCGAACGCGGCATGGACATCTACGACACGATCGACGTGCCCGCCAGCTACACCTCGCGCATCTACAAGAACGGCCTGGCGCCCTACACCGTGCACAACGCCGACGGCGTCCGGCCAGGGCCGCGCACCTTGCAGATGGCGCTGGCCACGTCCCCGAACACCGGGTTCGTGGCGCTGCTGGAACGCGTCGGGTTGAACAACGCCGTCGACATGGCCGCCAAGCTCGGGATGCGCAAGAGCATCAACGGCGTCAACGCACTGGGATCCACGCTCAAGGACGACGGCTCCAACGGCCCCTCGCTCGGCGACTCCATCAAGCGCCACAACAACGGGGCCTTCACCCTCGGCTTCACGCCGACCAGCGTGCTGGAGCTGTCCAACGTCGCCGCCACGATCATGAGCGACGGCGTCTACTGCCCGCCGACGCCGATCGAGGAGATCAAGGACCGCTACGGCAACCCGGTCCCGCTCAACGAGCCCGGCTGCGAGCAGGCCGTCTCGCCCGCGGTGGCCACGGCGCTGGCGCAGGGGCTGAGCAAGGACGACACCGAGGGAACCTCCCGCGCAGCCGCCCAGGCGGTCCAGTGGACCCGGCCGATGATCGGCAAGACCGGCACCACCCAGGAGCACAAGTCCGCCGCGTTCCTGGCCGCCACCCCGCAGATGGCGGGCGCGGTGCTGACCTACTCCGACGGCAAGCGCCCCCAGGGCATCTGCGACGGCGGCGGTGACGCCCCGCCGTACCTGTGCGGGGACGGCAACATCTACGGCGGCAAGGTGCCCGCGCGCACCTGGTTCGACGCGATGACGAAGATCCACAGCGGTTTGCCGACCGTGCCCCTCCCGGGCACCCCGGCACCACCGCCGGCGCAGGGCCCGCCGCCCGGAGCGCCGACCCCGTAATCGGGCGTGAGAACAAGGGGGCCTTCCCGTCATTTCGGATGACAGGAAGGCCCCCTTTCTCGTGTCCCCAGGGTGTGCTCAGCGGAAACTCAGAAAACGTTGGCAAAATGCCGACGTGGTTTCCGAACGTGATCGAGTGGATGTTCGCGGCACCGTCTGGTTCGTCGTCCTCGCCTACGCTCCCGCCTGGCTGTTGAGCCTCCCCCTGTGGCTGAGCGGTGAAGGACTGTCGTGGAAGTGGGCACCGGTCGCCCTCACGCTCATGATGTTCGTGCCCGCGGTGGCCGCGTTGGTGGTCAGCCGGTGGATCAGCCCGAGCCCGACGCCGCTGCGATCACTGGGACTGACCAACCCCGGCGGGATCAAGAAGTGGTGGCGCTACGCGCTCCTTGCATGCGTCGGCCCACTCGCGGCGATGCTGCTCGCCCTGGCGGTCGGCTACCTGCTCGGCGTGTACAAAGCGGACTGGACCGGGTTCTCCGGGCTCGCCGAGCAGAGCGGAACCACCGTCGTCGGCCAACACAACCAGACAGCACCGACCGGGCTCGCCGCGACCCAACTCGGCTGGATCTTCCTGCTCGGGTGGGTCCAGGCGCTTCCCGCGCTCGGCGAGGAACTCGGCTGGCGCGGCTACCTGGCCAAGCAGCTGCTCCCGCTCGGTCAACCCGGCTCGTTCCTGACCACCGGTGTTCTGTGGGGCCTGTGGCACGCTCCGATCCTGATCCTCGGCTACAACTACCCGACCGTGCCCGTCGTGGTGGCGTTCCTGATGATGGGCTGCTTCTGCGTCCTGGTGGGGACGTTGCTGAGCTGGCTGCGGCTGGCATCGGGCAGCGTGTGGCCGGCGGCGATCGCACACGGATTCCTCAACTCCGCGGGCACCATGGCCCTGGTCTTCAGCCAGGCCGGACATCCCGTCGACAACGCCGGAGTCGGCTTGCTGGGGTGGACCGGCTGGATCGTGCTGATCCTGCTCATCCTCGTGCTGATCATGATGGGGAAACTGCCGGTCAGGTTCCCAGAGGTGAAGCAGGGCATCAGCAAGGGCGTCGAACGGCGCAGCCGCAAGGCCTGAGCGAAGCACGGGAACCTTCCTGTCATTCCCGCGCGAACCCACGGCCACGATGCGCGTGCCCGGGAACTTTGGCGTGACAGCATTGAGGCATGGTGACGAGTCTGCTGCCCTCCACCCAGCGCGCGCTGCTGCGACGTCTGGCCGTGGAGCAGAGTGAAAACCGCGTTCCTTCCCTCATCGCCGGATTGCTGCGCGACGGAGAAACCATCTGGGTCGACTCCCGCGGCCAGGTGAACGGGGCACCCGCCTCGACCGACACCCAGTACCGGATCGGTTCGATCACGAAGACCTTCGTGGGCGTCATGGTGATGCGGCTTCGCGACGAAGGTCGCCTCGACCTCACCGACAAGCTCGACGAGCACCTTCCGGGAACGGCACTCGGCGACCGCAGCCTCGGCGAGATCCTCAGCCAGAGCAGCGGACTGACCGCGGAACCGGCCGGGCAGTGGTGGGAACGCACCCCGGGAGGAAGCCCGGAGGAACTGCTCGCCACTGTCGACGGCAGCGCGATCCGCCCGACACCCCGCCACCAGTTCCACTACTCGAACGTCGGATTCGGCATCCTCGGCGAACTGGTCGCCCGCCTGCGCGGCGCCCCGTGGCACGAAGTGATGGAACGCGAGATCCTTCGGCCGCTCGACATGCGCCGCACCACCCTGAGCCCCGTCGCTCCGCACGCCGAAGGACTGGCCGTGCATCCGTGGGCGGACGTCGTCCTGCCCGAACCGGCCGAGGACACCGGGGCAATGGCACCGGCAGGGCAGCTGTGGTCGACCTTCGACGACATGGCCAGGTGGGCCCGTTTCGTCCTCGGTGACACCGGAGAAGTGCTGCACCCGGACACCGTGGCGGAGATGCGGGTGCCCGGATCCGTCGACGACGGGCCGGAATGGCGTTCCGGATACGGACTGGGACTCCAGCTGATCCGGAACAACGGTCGCCGACTCGCAGGTCACAGCGGCTCGATGCCGGGCTTCCTGGCCAGCGTGTGGGCCGACCCGGCCGAGAACGAGGCGGTGATCTTCATGGCCAACACCACGGCCGGCGTCACCGGTGCCCTCGGCACGGACCTGCTCGATGCGCTCGCCGAGCACGAACCGCGCATCCCGGCACCCTGGGTCCCGCGTCCCGACGTCGACATGGGGCTGCTCGAACTGACCGGTGAGTGGTACTGGGGCCCGTCCCCGCACGTGCTGCGGGTCCTGAGCAACGGTCTTCTGGACCTCAGGCCGGGCCACGGACGCAAGGGGAGGGCCTCGCGGTTCCGCCCCAACGGCGACGGCACCTGGACCGGCCTCGACGGCTATTACGCGGGCGAGACCCTGCGCATCGGCCGCGACGCCGACGGCATCCCCAACCACCTCAACCTCAACACGTTCATCTTCACCCGCACCCCCTACGCCGCCGACGCCCCGGTGCCGGGCGGCGTCGCCGGGTGGAGGCCCGCCGGTAGCTGACGGTGAGCTTGGGATCCTTCCTGCCACCAAGACGACAGGAAGGATCCCAAGCCGCGTGCGCGGGTGCCGCTGTGAGCGGCCGAGCAGGTGCGGCATGCTGGCCGCATGCCCGAAGACCTGCCCATCACCGACGCCTGGAGCATCCCGCCCGCAGAACTCTCCGAGCGCTTCTCCCGGTCATCCGGGCCAGGTGGGCAGGGCGTCAACACCACCGACTCGCGCGTGGAGCTGTCCTTCGACCTCGCGCGGGCAGCGTCCGTGCCGGAGAAGCTGCGAGCACGCGCGATCGAGCGGCTCGGGAACCGGCTCGTCGACGGGGTCATCACGATCACCGCGTCCGAGAACCGAGCCCAACTGGCCAACCGGCAGGCCGCCCGCGAACGCCTCGCCGCCGTGCTGGCCGCCGCCGTCGCACCATCCGCGGCACGGCGCCGCCCCACCAAACCGACCAAGGGATCGCAGAGGCGGCGCCTGGCGGGCAAGAAACGACGCTCCGAGATCAAACGCCAGCGCAGACGCGGTGACCCCGGCGACGCCTGAGCTGCGAATACCCCATTCCTCGATACTCTTGCGCACGAGGTGAATGCAGGAGGGAACGAGCTGATGCGCACAGCATGGGTCATGCCCGGCGGTTCCACCTTCGGAGCCATCCAGGCCGGTCTGGCAACGGCACTGATCGAGCACGGCATCAGGCCCGACGTCGTCGTGGGCACCTCCGCAGGCTCGCTCAACGCGGCGTGGATCGCGGGAGACCCCACCGTGGGCGGCGTTGAGAAGCTGCGCGAGCTGTGGAAGTCGATGCGGCGTGCCGACGTGTTCCCGATCCAGCCGATGCGGATCCTCGCCGGCAAGCTCGGCCTGTCCAACCACGTCATGGGCAACCACGGGCTCGCCCGATGGCTGCACGAAACGCTGCCGTTCCGCAGGCTCGAGCAGGCCGCGATCCCGCTGACCGTCACCGCGACCGACCTCGTCACCGGGGAAGCCGTCTACTACGAAGACGGCCCCGCCTTGCCCCCGCTGGTGGCGTCCTGCTCGATTCCCGGCATGTTCCCACCCGTGAAGGTGGGCGATCGCTGGTTGGTCGACGGAGGCCCCGCGGCCTTCATGCCGATCAGCCGCGCCGTCGAGCAGGGAGCTCAACGCGTGTTCGTGCTGCCCTGCGGCGGCACCGAACCGTTCGAACTCGACTCCCACCGGTGTCGCGGCGTCGGCTCCATCGCGACCTGGCCGCCGCCGAAAACACCGCCGCGCTCCGTCGGCGGCGTCAACGGCGCAGCCCTGGGCGCCGCGATGCTCTCGGCCGCTCGCCTGGACATGCAGCTCAACGCTTCCCGCTGCGAGTTGTACGTGGTCCCGGCTCCTTCCGTCGTGGGCCTGTCGCCCTACTCGTTCGCGCACTCAGGCGCCCTGATCGACACGGCCTGGCGCGTCGCCGGCGACTGGCTGCCGTCGGCTGCACCCGTCCCGGCAGGACAGGCTGTGGACATCACCGGCAAGCCGACCGATGGCGACCGCTTCGGCGTCACGGATTCGGCACCCGTGTCCTGAAGAACGCACGGCTGATCAGGCGTCCCGCCCGCACCAGGGGATGTCGCCGCGAACCCGACGAACTCGCCGCGGACGGCCGTTTTCCGGCCCCGGTGAGGTGTGCGACGTGCAACCGGTCGCGCGGTGGATCGAGATCAAACCGGTAGGCCCGCAGGGTCGCGCGCGGCAGCGCGGTCCCACGGCGACTGCCGCGATCCATCTCGGTGACCAGTTCCTCGAAATCGCACAGGTTTTCCCGCTGGACGGCCTCGAACAGGAGCTGCTTGGTGAGCGCGGCCGTCAGGAACGTGCGGGCACCGTCCATCACCGCGCGCACCGGCGGAGCCACCGGAATCCCGTCGATGAGAACGGGTTTCGGCAACCGCGTGGTGCGTTCGAATCGGGTTCCCGCGTAGCTCTGGATCTTCTGGCCGTGCGGGATAAGGATGTGGACGTCAGCCGATTGCGGAGGCGATTTCAAACCGTGCAGGCGCGCCGCCTGCAAGCCCGTGACCATTGCGCCCGGCCCTGCCCGCAGCAGCGCGGCGTCGATGCGGTCGCGCACCGTCGCGGGACCCGGTGCGACGAGCACGATTCCGGGGGCCAGACGTGTCCAGGGACCGTCGGCGCGAGCCCAGCGGTAGGCGGTGGACTGGCTGATCCCGAACCGGGGGAGTTCAGCGACGCGGTAGACGCGACGCTGCAGGTTCCTGGCGGCTTCCTTGGCGGCGATCGATTTCTGCATGCAGAGAACTATCGCCTCTAGCGCGCGGAAATCGTGGAATCAAGCGTTGGGTGTGCGCGTGTTGGTAACCGGGTGGGCTCGACCGTCCGGCTACGAGGTGGGCGTGGGAGCGCTTCGTCCCGACCGAGCCGGGAGGAAGCGCTCCCACGCCCACCTGGAGCGGGAATCACCGGGTGGCAGAAAGGTTCCCCTGCTCCTCCGGGTGCCGCTGCATCCACCACTGCATCGCGTATTCGACCAGCCGGATCAAGGACTGCTTGGTGGACTCCCTGTTCCGGGCGTCGCAGGTGACGATCGGAACGTCGTCGGGGATCGCCATCGCTTCCCGAACCTCTTGCACGCGGTGCTGCAGGGTTCCGTCGAAGCAGTTGAGGCCCACGATGTACGGCAGCTTCCGGTCTTCGAAGAAGTCGATGGCCGAGAAGCAGTCCGCGAGACGCCGCGTGTCGACCAGCACGATCGCGCCGATCGCCCCGCGGACCAGGTCGTCCCACATGAACCAGAACCGGTGCTGACCAGGCGTTCCGAACAGGTAGAGGATCAGATCCGAATCCAGCGACAGGCGGCCGAAGTCCATGGCCACCGTCGTGGTCTGCTTGTGAGGAGTGGCGTGCAGGTCGTCGATTCCGTGACTGGCCTCGGTCATGACCGCTTCCGTGGTCAGCGGCACGATTTCCGACACAGAACCCACGAACGTGGTCTTTCCTGCGCCGAAACCACCGGCGACGACGATCTTCGCCGACGTGGTGGTCGGAGACCTGCGGGGGGATTCAGGTCGGGCTTGCGTATCAGGATTCATGTCTGCCCACTTCAGTCATCGAGTCAGAGCTGGGTTGCTGCGCTCGGCGCGCAGGGGAGTCAGAGCCGACGTAGGCCGCTCAGCACTCGTTCCATCAACAGGAAGTGCGACGAGCTGGTGCTGTCGCTGACGGTTTCGTGCACGGTGATCAACCCCAGATCCGCCATGTCACCGAGCAGCACCTTGGCCACGCCGAGCGGAACTCCGAGCATCGCGCCCACTTCGGCCACCGACCTGGGGTGCCGGCAGATCTCGGCGATCGAGTGGTGCTCGGTGCGCCGCAACCGTTCCGGCGTGCAGAACTCGCTGGCCGTGACCAGCGTTTCCAGCTCCAGGTGGTGGTTGGACCTCGTGCGACCTCCGGTCCACGCGTAGGGGCGGATGGAGGTCGACATCGCGTCACCGTTCGGTGAAGCGTCCGGGGCCGTCCTGGACGCGGGCACCTGTGCCGGAGGGTGCTCGCCGTGACCGTCGGAAGCCGGCCAGGGCGGTTCGGGAGCGGAACTGCCGGGCTCGGGTGCGGATGGCTGCGGCACGCGGTCGCCACCGCCCGGTTGTTCGGTCGCGCCCTGCGGTCCGGGGTCCTTCCGCGCACGCTTCCGGAGCCACCCGCGGCGGCCGCTGTCCAGGGTGAACCGGTTGAAGACCTCCGCCACGCCGTCGTCCGACGCATCGGGGTCACGCCACCGGTGTTGCCCGGTCGGGTCCGGACCTTCGCTCATCTCCGCCTCACACCGACTGTCCGGTCATCACGCGGTTCGTGCCTTGCAGTTGAGAGCGCAGCTCGGGCGTCAGGATCTGGCCGACGCGTTCGACCAGCAGCGTCATCTCGTAGGCGATCAACCCCATGTCGCATTGCGGAGCCGCCAGCACCGTCAGGCAGGAACCGTCGCTGATGGCCATCTGCAGCATCAGGCCGCGTTCCATCTCGACCACGGTTTCGGTGACCGCGCCCGCCTCGAAGCACCTCGCGGCCCCTTGGGTGAGGCTGAGCAGCCCGGACGCTACCGCGGCGAGCTGATCGGCGCGGTCGGTGGGGAGCTTCGCCGATGCGGTCAGCAGAAGTCCGTCGGCAGAGACGACGACTGCGTGGGCGACACCGGGGACTCGCTCGGTGAAGTCCGTGACGAGCCAACCGAACTGACTCGGCTGGGAATTGTGGGCGTTCATGGCGCCTCCTTTCCTCCTAACTGATTCGGGGGTCACCGGGTCTCATCCGTTGAGGGTTGAGGGTCGCGGAGACTGTGCTTGCCTTCGCGGACTCCGCGTTGGAAGCTGGCCAGCCGACCTCGCATCGCGTCTGCGTCGCGGGGCGGTGCGGTGGCCGAATCGGTGGCCAAGCCCGAAACCAGCTGGGCCCTGGGGGTGCGGCGGGGAAGCCCGGAGGGCGTGTAGTGCACGGCCTCGCCGGAGGTCTCCTCCACCGCTGCGGTTGCGGGGTTTTCAGGTGCGTCGGGTGGTGCGGTGGCGGGGTCCTCGACCGCGGTGCCCGCGGCCTGGCCCGCCTGCTTCAACCGGTGCCGACCTCGCTGCACACCGGCCTGGAAGCTGGCCAACCTGCCTCTGGCCAGGTTGGCGTCCCGAGTCGGCCGGGCTTCGTCGGAATCGGGCCGCTCAGCGCTCCCGGCGACCAGGTTCGCCAGCGGAACCCGCTGCGGCAGACCGGCCGAGGTGAAGTCCGTGGGCTCGGCCGCCGCGACCTCCTCGGCCCGCTGCCTGCCCTCATCGCTGGCGAAGGTCCAGTCCCGGGGACCCGAATCGCTCGTTGACTCGTCGGTCTCGTCGGAGGAAGGGACCTCTTCTTCCACGTCCACTGCCGCGAACGTCTCGGTGTTCGGGCCGTCGGCCTCGTCGGGCCACAGGAGCTCCGGCTCGCCGTCGGGCCGTTCCTGGAACCACGCCGAGGACAACTCGTCGAGGATCGACTCCGCGGTGGAGGGAACCTCCATCGCGGGCGGAGGCTCGGTGGAGATCTCCTGCGTGGTGAACAGGTCCGCGGGGGAGTTGTCCGGCGAATCGTCGCCGGCCTCGCGGAAGAGGTGGAAACCGTTGTGAGTGGGCGGGTTGTTGATCGCGTCCTGCTCGGCGGCTTCCCAGTCGAACTGCCGGATGAGCGTGTCGTCGTCGTGATCGGGGCGGTAGACGCCGTTGGTGCGCGGGGCGGGCAGCGAGACGTCGTCGACCAGCAGCTCCGGGCGCAGCGTCAGCGACACCCGCACGCCCGTGCCCTCCTGACCGGGAGCCAGCTCGACCCGGATCCCGTGTCGGCGGGCCAGCCGCCCCACCACGAACAGGCCCATCCGCCGGGACGTGGACTGCTTGATCTCCTCGTCAGAGGTCAAGCGCTCGTTGGCTTCGGCGAGCTCGGCGGGATTCATGCCGATGCCCTCGTCGTCGATGTCGAGACGAAGGGAACCATCCTTCTCCCGCTGCCCCGACACCACCACCTGCGTCTGCGGTGCCGAGAAGTTCGCCGCGTTGTCGAGCAGCTCCGCCAGCAGGCGCACCAGGTCGCTGGCCACGTATCCGACGATCTTGGTGTCGGGCAGTTGCTGCACGTTCACCCGCGGGTAGTGCTCGATCTCCGAGACCGCCGCCCGCAACAGGTCGGCGGGGGTGGTCGGCCGGGTGAAGCGCCGGGCGAGGTCCGCACCGGAGAGCACCATCAGGTTCTCGTTGTTGCGGCGCATCCGGGTCGCGAGGTGGTCCAGCTGGAACAGCGTCGCCAGCTGGTCGGGGTCCTCTTCGTCGCGTTCCAGCTGCTCGAACAGGCGCAGCTGGCGCTCCAGCAGGCTCTGGCTGCGCCGCGACACGTTGATGAACGAGTCGCTGTAGCTGCGGCGGAGCTCGGCCTGCTCGGTGGCGAGGGTGACCGCCTGCTCGTGCACGTCGTCGAAAGCGCGGGCCACTTCACCGACTTCGTCGGTGGTGGAGACCGGCACGGGGTCGACGGCCAGCGGTGCGTGCCCGGCGCGGATGTCGGCGACGGCGTTGGGCAGCTGGTGGTTGGCGGTGTCGAGCGCGCTGCGCCGCAGCAGGTCGAGCGAGCCCAGCAGGTGCCGGGCCATGACGACGACGATCGCTCCGGCGATCAGCAGGGCGCTGAGCAGGAGGACCGACGAGAGCCCGGCGAGGTTGCCCGCGGTGTCCTGCAGGGTGAACGCGGTGCTGTGCAGCTGGCGGTCGAGCTGCGCCTGCAGGTCGTTGAGGGCCTTCGTGGCGGTGTGGGACTGGTTCTTCCAGGTCGTCGTCGACACCAGGTGCGAGGACAGGCTGGAACGGGTGTTGTTCTGCTCGGCCATGGCCAGCTGCACCGAGGTTTCCCGCGCGGGCACCTGGGGATTGGCGTAGAGCCGGTCGTACCGGATTCGCTGCTCCGGGTCGGCCGCGGCGCGGAACTCCTTGACGGCCGCGGTGCGGCGGGCCTCGCTGGCGGCGAGCCGGGCGAGGTTGTCGCTGGTGAACTCATCGCGGGACAGCCCGGTGAGCACCAGTGCCTGCTGCAGCTGCACCTCTTCGCTGATCTTGGCCAGCTCGTGCACGGTGGTGGCGGTGGCCACCAGTTCCGACGACGAGATCTGGCTGATCAGGGTGCGGTCGAGCGCGAGCATCACGTCGATGAGCTCGGTGTAGGAGTTGGCGGTGATGCCGGGGTCGACCTGGCCGCCGAGCACGAGCCTGCGGATGGGGTCGAGCTCGGTCGACTGCCGGTCGGTTTCCTGCCGGGCGTAGCGCACGGCGTCGCTGTCGGGGGCGGCGCGCAGCAGGCGTTGGGTTTCGGCGAGGGCCCGGTCCGATTCGGCGAACCGGTTCCGCACGTCGGCGTCGGTGACCTGTCCGTGTGCCAGGAATTCGGCGGCCTGACTGCGTTCCTCCTGCAGCCGGTCGACCGCCGTGCGCACGGCGCGGCCTGCTGAGACGACCCGGTCCATCTGCTCGTAGTTGTTGGCCTCGGTGATCTGGCCACGAATCTGCAGGACGCCCAGCACGATCGCGAAGATGACCGGGACGAGCACGACCGCGGCAATCTTGACCGGGAGTTTCCAGTTCTGCCACGTGATGATTCGAGTTGTGGCGCGCGACCACATGGACGTCCGGGTCGCGTTCGCGGGCGGGTCTTGTACTCCGCTGCTCACGACGCAGTCCTTTCCCGCGCGGTGGAAGCTTTCATCGCCAACTGCGCGTTCGTGTGGTGGGCAGGCCGGCCCGCCTCGGGTGTGTGCGCGGCAGGTCATGCGTGGTTGGCGGCGCTGCCTGCGTTTCGGGGTTTATTCGCGGGTGGCCGTGCGGTCTTCGACGTCGGTTTTCGAAGGCCTGCGATGTCGGGGGTGATCGCGGCGGCATCGAATAGGTTCGCACCGGTCGTCGGCGTGCAGAACACTACCTCACCGGAATGATCTACCAAGGATCTCGAATTTGATCCGCTGACCTGCGCATTCGCATCGATGGAGATCATCTTTGCGGGTGGTGGGGGGCTCGCTGGGCACAATGGACACTGCTCGTGTTCATTTTCCAGGAGGTCAGCGGCGCTTTAGTCACCCGATGGGGAGAATCTTTCCTATCGGGTGACGATGAGGGCGAAAGCGACAGGAAGGTTCCCTTGCTCTTCCTGTGTTACCCTCGCCTAATTCCCCTGTTGATCAGCGAATATGCTGTTCATCGGGTCGATCATGAAGGGCTCGGAGCTGCCGTCCGACACCCGGAGGGGCATGGCTTCGAGTGCCGCTCAATCACGCGTAGTGACTGTTCGATTCATCAATAGGTGTGGTGTGTCGCTGCCGTAGTCCAGGTATTGCGAATTGATCGTTAGACTCCGGCTCCGGTTGGCATCGCAAGTCGTGCGGTCACCGACCGCCGTTGAATTCACGATCGAGGGAGATCGGGAAGGACTGCGGCGGCCGGACGGAGTTGGGGGACTTCGCAGCATCGGCGGAACACGCCGGTGCGATGCTCGAAATGCTTGGAAGGATGCATGCGCAACGCCACCCAGCCACCGCCGCCCCCTCGGCAGACCGAAGCCACGTTCGGGCAGATCGACAAATCCGCCCGGCGCACCGACCTGCCCGAGCCCGCTCGCCCGAAGCCGGACTACCCGGCACTGGCGCGCAGTGACGAGTTCCGCGAACTGCGCGGCAGGCTGCGCAGGTTCACGTTCCCGATGACCGCGATCTTCCTCATCTGGTACGTCGGCTACGTCATCGCCGCCGCCTACTTCCCCGATTTCATGGCGATCCGGCTGTTCGGGACCGTCAACATCGGTCTGGTCTTCGGCATCGCCCAGTTCGTCAGCACCCTGGTCATCACCGTCCTCTACCTGCGCTACGCGGCAGCCGAGATCGACCCCCGCGCCGACGACCTCTACCGCCAGGCCACCGGGGAGGAGCGCCCGTAATGGACACCAACCCGATGCTCAACATCAGCATCTTCGCGGCATTCGTGCTGGTCACGCTGTACATCGTCTACCGCGTGAGCAGTGCGGGCACCACCACCGACTACTTCGCCGCGGGCTCGCAGTTCACCGGTGCGCAGAACGGAATCGCGCTGTCGGGCGACTTCCTGTCGGCCGCCTCGTTCCTCGGCATCGCCGGCGCCATCGCCGTGCACGGCTACGACGGGTTCCTCTACTCCATCGGCTTCCTGGTCGGCTGGCTGGTGAACCTGCTCCTGATCGCCGAACTCCTGCGCAACACCGGCAGGTTCACCATGGGCGACGTCCTCAGCTACCGGATGGAGCAGCGCCCGGTGCGCGCGGCGGCGGCCGTGTCGACCATGGTCATCTCCTTCATCTACATGATCGCGCAGATCGCGGGCGCCGGAAGCCTGGTCGCGTTGCTGCTCGACGTGCACAGCGCCTCCGGCCAGGCCCTGGTGATCGCCGCGGTCGGTGCCCTGATGGTCGTCTACGTGCTCGTGGGCGGGATGAAGGGAACCACCTGGGTGCAGATCATCAAGGCCGTGGGCCTGATGCTGTGCGTCGCGCTCATGACCCTGTTCCTGATGGGCAAGTTCGGCTACAGCATCACGTCCCTGATGCAGCACGCGGCCGAGCGGAACCCGCTCGGCGAGCGGATCTTCGCCCCCGGCGCCCAGTACGGCGAGAACGGCACCACCAAGCTCGACTTCGTGTCGATGTCGCTGGCCCTGGTGCTCGGCGTGGCCGGTCTCCCGCACGTCCTGATGCGCTTCTACACGGTGCCCAACGCCTTGCAGGCCCGGCGTTCGGTGGTGTGGGCGACGGTCACCATGTCCGTGTTCTACCTGTGCACGCTCGTGATCGGCTTCGGCTCGGCCGCGGTCAGCGGCACGGACTCGATTCTGTCGGCCCCGGGTGGCGAGAACTCCGCGGCACCGCTGCTGGCCTACCGCATCGGCGGCACGGTGCTGCTGGGCGTGGTCGCCGCGGTCGCGTTCGCCACGATCCTCGCCGTGGTGGCGGGGCTGACGCTGACCGCGTCGGCCTCCTTCGCCCACGACGTCTACGCCAACGTCTTCAAACGCGGCCAGGCCGACCCGGAATCGGAGATCAAGGTGGCACGGCTGACCGCGTTGATCATCGGTGCGACCTCGATCATCGGGGGCATCCTGGTCAACGGCCAGAACCTCGCGTTCCTGGTGTCGCTGGCGTTCGCCTTCGCCGCCTCCGCGAACCTGTCCACGCTGCTGTTCTCGCTGTACTGGCGGCGGTTCAACACCCGGGGAACCCTGTGGGGCATGTACGGCGGGCTGGCGACCTGCCTGCTCCTGATGATCTTCTCCCCGGTCGTCTCCGGAGCCCCGACGTCCATGATGCCCTGGGTCGACTTCGCCTGGTTCCCGCTGAACAACCCGGGCCTGGTGTCGATCCCGGCCTCGTTCCTGTTCGGCTACATCGGCACCCTGCTCGGCGAGCGGGAGGACGACGACCGAAACGACGAGATGGAAGTCCGATCGTTGACCGGCATCGGCGCCCACTGATCGCCCGACCACTGGATGGGAACCTTCCTGCCACTTCCCCGGCAGGAAGGTTCCCTGGTTTTCAGGCCTGCTCCCCGGTAATCGGGGTCGCACGGAGCGTAAGGATGCCGTCAGGGATGCCGATTTCGGGCGATTGGGGACGTAAGGTGTTCCGACCAGGGAACCCAGGCTGGAAGTGAGGAGTGGCATGAGTTCCGCCGCCTACAGTTCGTGGGAACCGGCGCGCAAGGTGCGGACCTACGAGCAGGTCATGGCGCAGATCGAGCAGCGCATCCTCGACGGCCGCCTCGCGCCCGGCGACCGGTTGCCCAGCGAGCGGGAATTCGCCCAGCTCCTGGGTGTGAGCCGCCCGTCGCTGCGAGAGGCCCTGCGCGTGCTCGAGGCCCTGGGCGTCGTCGACGTCAGGCCGGGCCGCGGGCCCGACGGCGGCACCGTGTTCCTCGGCCACCCCGGAACCGGGTTCTCGATGCTGCTGAAGATGCAGCTCGCTCTCGGCCACTTCGACCCCACCGAGGTGCTGCGGACCCGGTTGACGCTGGAGGAGTGGGCGATGAGGGAGGCCGCCCGCCACGCCACCGAAGACGATCACCTCGCGTTGCGGGCGATTCTCGACCAGATGGACTCCCCGCACCTCACGGCCCGCGACTTCAACGGCCTCGACACCGAGTTCCACGTGCGGATCGCCGAGGCCACCGGCAATTCGCTGGCCGCGCACCTGATGGGGTCGCTGCGGACCGCGATCCAGCGCCAGATGATCGAGGCCTACGAGCAGCTCGACGACTGGCGCCTGACCTCCCGGCGCGTGCGGAGCGAGCACCGCGCCATCCTGCAGGCGATCGAGAACCGCGACGGTCAGCGGGCGGTGGAGCTGCTGCACGGGCACATCAGCGACTTCTACGAACTGGGGGAAGACCCCCGAGCCTGAGGCTGGACGGTCAGTCCTGCCTGCGGACGCGCAGACCGTCGAAGGCGACCGCCGCCACCGTGTCGGCGAGCGTCTGGGCATCGGCGCCGCGACGCGGCCGGTACCACTCGACCAGCGAGTTGACCATGCCGAACAGCAGGCGGGCCGCGGTGGCCGGGTCGACGTCCGGGCGCAGATCACCGTCCGCGGCGGCCTTGCTGACCAGGTCGGCGACGATCTGGTCGAATTCGCGCCGGCGGGCCAGCGCGTCCTTCTCGACCTTGGTGTTGCCGCGGATCCGCAGCAGCAGGGTCACGAAGGGCAGCTGTTCGACCAGCACGTTGACGCTGGCCCGCACCAGGTATTCGAGCTTGTCGATGGCGCGGCCGTCGATGCTCTCCAGCTTGTCGGCCTCGGCGAAGAGCCCGTCCAGACCGCGGTTGACCGCCAGCCGCAGGAGCTCGTCCTTGCTGCGCACGTGGTGGTAGATCGCGGACTTGGTGATCTGCAGCTTGCGCGACAGATCTTCCATGCTGGTGCCGTCGTAGCCGCGCTCGTTGAACAGCTTGACCGCCACCGCGAGCAAGGACTCCAGGTCATAGCCGGGGCGACCGCGCTTGGTGGCGCGGGTGCTGGGTGGTTCGGTCATGGCCGCCATTATCGCAAGTGACCTCAGTCTCGAGGCCGTTGGTCGATGACGCGGCGGAGCTTGCCGACCGAGCGTTCCAGCGAGCCGGGCTCCACGATCTCCACCCCGACGCTGACGCCGACACCGTCCTTGACCCGCGCCGCGATCTCGACCGACGCGGTGCTCCACCGCTCCGACGGGGTTTCGGGGAGGGCTTCGACGAGCACGGTCAGCTGGTCCATCCGATCGTGCCGTGTGAGCCGGAGCTGGAAGTGCGGTGACAGGTCGGCGGTGTCGAGCACGATCTCCTCGACCTGGGTCGGGAAGACGTTCACACCGCGCAGGATGATCATGTCGTCGCTGCGGCCGGTGACCTTGTCCATCCGCCGGTAGGCGGGGCGGGCGGTGCCGGGGCGCAGGGCGGTGAGGTCGCGGGTCCGGTAGCGGATGATCGGCAACGCCTGCTTGGTCAACGAGGTGAACAGCAGCTCACCGGTGGTGCCGTCGGGGAGAGCGACGCCGTCGATCGGGTCGATGACCTCGGGGTAGAAGTGGTCCTCCCAGATGTGCAGGCCGTCCTTGGTCTCGACCGCTTCCTGCGCGACACCGGGTCCCATCACCTCGGAGAGCCCGTAGATGTCGACCGCGTCGATGTTCGCGCGTTCCTCGATCTCGCGCCGCATCTGCTCGGTCCACGGCTCGGCGCCGAAGATCCCGACCCGGAGCGAGGACTTCCGCGGATCGATCCCCTGACGTTCGAACTCGTCGAGGAGCGTGAGCATGTAGGACGGCGTCACCATGATGATCTCGGGCCGGAAGTCGTTGATGATCTGCACCTGGCGCGCGGTCATGCCGCCGGAGGCCGGGATGACCGTGGTGCCCAGCTTCTCGGCGCCGTAGTGGGCGCCGAGTCCGCCTGTGAACAGCCCGTACCCGTAGGAGACGTGCACCTTGTGCCCGGGGCGGCCGCCGGCGGCGAAGATGGATCGGGCCATCACCGTCGCCCAGGTGTCCAGGTCCGCTTCGGTGTAGCCCACCACGGTCGGTTTGCCGGTGGTGCCGCTGGAGGCGTGGACGCGCCGCACCTGTTCCTGCGGGACGGCGAACATGCCGAACGGGTAGTTGTCGCGCAGGTCCTGCTTGGTGGTGCAGGGGAACTTCTCGAGATCGCGCAGCTCCCGGCAGTCGTCCGGGTGCACGCCCGCGTCGTCGAACTTCCTGCGGTAGAAGGGAACGTTGTCGTAGGCGTGGTGCAGCGTCCACCGCAGGCGCTCGAGCTGCAGGGCGCGAAGTTCGTCGGTGCTGAGCCGTTCGGCCGGTGAGAGGTCGTCCACCGCGGGCGCGGTGCCCAGTCGGCGCGCGGTCGGCACTTCGTTGTGCGTGGTCGGCATGGGAAGACTCCTCAGCGCTTGATCTGTCCGACGGTCCGGCTCCTGCCGCGGAACTCCGCGATGACCTCCGGGCCGGCGGGAGTGTCCCGGTGGACGGTGACGTCGTAGATGCCGTTGCGGCCGTAGCTGGTTCGCTCCTGCGCGGTCGCGGTCAGCTCGTCACCGAGGTGCGCGCTCTTGACGAAGGAGATCTCCGCCCCGGCGGCGACGGTGACCGGTCCGTGGCTGTTGCACGCGGCGGCGAAGGTCGTGTCGGCGAGCAGGAACACGTAGCCGCCGTGCGCGATGTCGTGACCGTTGACCATCTGCTCGGTCACTCGCATGTGGGCGGTCGCGATGCCGTCGTGCGCAGTGGTCACGTCGATGCCGAGCGCCGCCGAGGCGGCGTCGGATTCGAGCATGGAGCGCGCGGAGTCGGTGAGTCGGTTCGCCGAGGTTGACACGAGGCTGCACCGCCTTGGTTACTGACCGAATGGACGGTAAATAAATCCGCTCAAGTAAAAGTCAGCCCACGAATCCCTGTCAAGGGTGCCCGTGGGCGGTGGGGTCCCGGTGCAAGGGAGCCTTCCGCTCATTCCGTCGCGTGCCCGGCGGGCGGAAGGTTCCCTTGCGGTTGCTCCGCCGGACGGGGTGATTCGCGAGCCGGGCGGTTCCGTTCTCCACGGCAGAGCGCTAGCATTATTTCCCGACCGTTCGGTTAGTAATTCTGGGAGAGCGAGGCGCGATGGCTCAGGGTGCGAGCAAGGTCCTGCGGAGCTACACCAGTGGCGGCTGGCAGGTGGGCGAAGGCGACGGCGCACCGCTGCACGACGCCGTCACGGGGGCGGAAGTCGCGCGGATCTCCTCGGTGGGCATCGACATGGCCGCCGCGCTCGACCACGGCCGCCGGGTCGGCGGACCGGCGTTGAGGGAACTGACCTTCCACCAGCGCGCCGCCCTGCTCAAAGCCCTCGCGTCCCACCTCCGCGAGAACCGCGACGAGCTCTACGCGCTGTCGGCCAAGACCGGAGCGACCCCCGGTGACTCCCAGTTCGACATCGACGGCGGAATCGGAGTCCTGTTCTCCTACTCCAGCAAGGGCCGACGCGAACTGCCCAACGACATCGTCTACGTCGATGGCGGGGTCGAACCGCTCGGCAAGGGCGGCACGTTCCAGGCCCAGCACATCGCCACACCCCTCCGCGGTGTCGCGGTGCAGATCAACGCCTTCAACTTCCCGGCCTGGGGCCCGCTGGAGAAGTTCGCCCCGGCGTTCCTCGCCGGCGTGCCCAGCCTGATCAAACCCGCCAGCCAGACCGCCTACCTCACCGAGAAGCTGGTCGAGCTGATCGTGAACTCCGGCCTGCTGCCCGAAGGATCGCTGCAGCTGATCAGCGGCAGCGCCGGTGACCTCCTCGACCACGTGACCGGCCAGGACCTGGTGTCGTTCACCGGCTCGGCGTCCACCGCGCAGAAGCTGCGCGCCCACCCCGCGATCGTGCGCAACTCGGTGCGCTTCAACGCCGAAGCCGATTCGCTCAACTGCTCGATCCTCGGCCCGGACGCCACGCCGGGAACGACCGAGTTCGACCTCTACGTCAAGCAGCTGGTCACCGAGATGACCGTCAAAGCCGGGCAGAAGTGCACCGCGATCCGGCGAGCGTTCGTCCCGGCCCAGCTGCTCGACGACGTCACCGAGGCCGCCCGCGAGCGGCTCGCCAAGATCAAGGTCGGTAACCCCGCCAACTCCGACGTGCGGATGGGGGCGCTCGCCAGCCTCGAACAACGCGAAGAGGTCCGCCGCTCCCTGAAAGCACTGCAGGGCGCGGGCAACATCGTGTTCGGCGACCCGGAGGCGGTCGAGGTCCTCGACGCCGATGCGGAGAAGGGAGCCTTCCTCTCACCCGTCCTGCTCCAGGCCGACCCCGACCGGGCCGAGCCGCACGAGGTCGAGGCGTTCGGCCCCGTGTCGACCCTGATGCCCTACACCTCCGTCGAGCAGGTCGTCGACTACGCGGCGCGCGGGCAGGGGAGCCTGGCGGGTTCGGTCGTGAGCGGAGACGCGGAATTCGCGCGGGAGGTCGTGCTCGGCGTGGCGCCCTGGCACGGGCGCCTGCTGGTCCTCGACGCCGACGACGCCAAGGAATCCACCGGGCACGGCTCGCCGATGCCGGCGCTCGTGCACGGCGGTCCCGGCCGCGCCGGCGGCGGTGAGGAGATGGGCGGGATCCGCGGCGTGCTGCACCACATGCAGCGCACCGCCGTGCAGGCGAGCCCGCGCGTGCTGTCCCAGGTCACCGGTCGGTGGGTGGAAGGTGCCCCTCGTCGCGACGAAGGCACCCACCCGTTCCGCAAGTCGCTGGCCGAGCTGAAGATCGGCGACGCCGTGGTCGCCGGGCCCCGCCCGGTCACCGACGAGGACGTGGCGCACTTCGCCGAGTTCACCGGCGACACCTTCTACGCGCACACCGACGAGGAGGCCGCGCGCGAAAACCCCCTGTTCGGCGGAATCGTGGCGCACGGCTACCTGGTCGTGTCCTTCGCCGCGGGGCTGTTCGTGTCACCCGAGCCCGGCCCGGTGCTGGCCAACTACGGGCTCGAGAACCTCCGGTTCCTCACTCCCGTCAAGCCCGGCGATGACCTGACGGTGACCTTGACCTGCAAGCAGATCACCCCTCGCGAGAACGCCGACTACGGCGAGGTCCGGTGGGACGCCGACGTGACCAACCAGAACCAGGAGTCCGTCGCCAAGTACGACGTGCTCACCTTGGTGGCCAAGGAGAACCGATGACAGCGACACCGACGGCAGCGACGCTGTCCGACGAGGAGCTCGAAGCCCACTTCGAGCACACCATCGACAAGGACCAGCGCATCGAACCCCGGGACTGGCTTCCCGAGGGCTACCGCAAGACGATGATCCGGCAGATCGCCCAGCACGCGCACTCCGAGATCATCGGCATGCAGCCCGAGGGCAACTGGATCACCCGGGCACCGTCGTTGCGGCGCAAAGCGATCTTGCTGGCCAAGGTGCAGGACGAGGCCGGGCACGGGCTGTACCTGTACTCGGCGGCCGAAACGCTCGGCGGCGACCGGCAGGACCTGACCGAGAAGCTCATCACCGGTCGTCAGAAGTACTCGTCGATCTTCAACTACCCGACGTCGTCCTTCGCTGACGTCGGAGTGATCGGCTGGCTCGTCGACGGCGCCGCGATCTGCAACCAGGTGCCGCTGTGCCGCTCCAGCTACGGCCCGTACGCGCGGGCGATGATCCGCATCTGCAAGGAGGAGTCCTTCCACCAGCGGCAGGGCTACGAACTGCTGATGACCATGATGAGGGGAACCCCCGAGCAGCGGCAGATGGTCCAGGACGCGGTGAACAGGTTCTGGTGGCCGTCGCTGATGATGTTCGGCCCGCCCGACGCCGAATCCGCGCACACCGAGCAGTCCATGCGCTGGAAGATCAAGCGGCACACCAACGACGA
This sequence comes from Saccharopolyspora flava, assembly GCF_900116135.1. GTDB lineage: Bacteria > Actinomycetota > Actinomycetes > Mycobacteriales > Pseudonocardiaceae > Saccharopolyspora > Saccharopolyspora flava. The sequence continues at coordinate 801,387 of NZ_FOZX01000001.1, read as the reverse complement.
GCTGCGGCAGCGGTTCGTCGACATGACCGTGCCGCAGGCAGAGGTGCTCGGGGTGACGCTGCCGGATCCCGACCTGAAGTGGAACGCCGAGCGGCAGCACTACGACTTCGGCGAGATCGACTGGGACGAGCTCAAGCAGGTCATCAAGGGCAACGGGCCCTGCAACACCGAACGCGTCGCGCGGCGACGCCAGGCGCACGAGGCCGGCGCCTGGGTGCGCGAAGCCGCGGCCGAGCACGCGCGCAAGAGGGCGGAGGCGACGTCATGAGCAGGAACGAGTGGCCGCTCTACGAGGTGTTCGTGCGCGGCAAGCGCGGTTTGAACCACGTGCACGTCGGTTCCCTTCGCGCCGCCGACGACGAGATGGCCGTGCACCACGCACGCGACCTCTACACGCGGCGCAACGAGGGCGTGAGCATCTGGGTGGTGAAGGCGTCGGAGATCACCGCGTCGTCTCCTGACGAGAAGGATCCCTTCTTCGCGCCCTCGGGGGACAAGGTGTACCGCCACCCGACGTTCTACGACATTCCCGACAACGTTCCCCACATGTGAGCCGACGATGTCCTTCGACAACGCCTACGAGGCACTCATCGACACCCATGACGACTCGCGGTGGGCCTTCGGCACGGGGTTCGAGGACCCCTTGGCCGGCATCGACACCTCGGTGCCGGCCGGGGTGGACGGTGCGGACCTGGCCGCGTACTGCCTGATGCTCGGTGATGACGCGCTGGTCCTGTCGCACCGGCTGCAGCAGTGGTGCACCTTCGCCCCCGAGCTGGAGGACGAGGTCGCCATCGCCAACATCGGGCTGGACCTGCTGGGGCAGGCGCGGCTCCTGCTCGCCCGAGCGGGCAAGGCCGACGGCACCGGACGCGGCGAGGACGACTACGCGTTCTTCCGCCACGAGAACGAGTTCCGCAACGTGCGGCTCGCCGAACTGGAGCGCGGCGACTTCGGCAGGCTCACCGCGGTCCTGCTGGTGCTGTCCACGTGGCGGCTCGCGCTGTTCCAGCGACTGACCACCTCAACGGACCCGGTGCTGGCCGCGATCGCCGACAAGGGAGTCAAGGAACTGACCTACCACCGCGACTACGCGGCCCGGTGGGCCGTGCGGCTCGGCGACGGAACCGCGTTCTCGCGGGAACGCATGCAGGCGGCTTTGACCGACATCTGGCCGTACGTGGACGAGCTGTTCACCGCGCACGAGATAGAATCCCGCCTCGCCGCCTCCGGCATCGCGGTCGATCCGGCGGCGGTGCGCGACGAGTTCGACTCCGTGCTGCACCAGGTCTTCGAGCCCGCCACGCTCGAAGCACCCGAGACTGCGAGCAAGGCCGGTGTCGCCGGTGGTACCGGGCGCCACGGGCGCCACACCGAGAGCATGGGATACCTCCTCGCGGAGCTGCAGAGCGTCGCCCGAGCGCACCCGGAGGCGACGTGGTGACCGCACGAGCCATCGCCGAAACGGTCTGCGACCCGGAGCTTCCGATGCTCACGCTCGCCGACCTCGGAGTCCTGCGCGAGGTGTCCGAACACGACGGTGCGGTGAAGGTGTCCATCACGCCCACCTACACCGGCTGCCCGGCCATGGACACGATGCGCGACGACCTGGTCCACGCCCTGCGCGAGGCCGGGTACGACGACGTCGAGGTGCGCACGGTGCTCAACCCGCCGTGGAGCACGGACTGGATCAGCGAGCGCGGCCGCCGCAAGCTCGCCGAAGCCGGCATCGCCCCACCGGCCGGAGCGCCGTCGGCGAAACCGGGCCCGGTTCCTCTCACTCTGCTCCCGCCTGACAGAGAGGTTCCCTGCCCGCGCTGCGGTGCCCCGGACACGGAATTGCTGTCGGAATTCGGCGCTACGGCGTGCAAGTCGATGCGCCGCTGCCGGTCGTGCGCCGAACCGTTCGAACACGTCAAGGAGATCTGAGGTGGCCGCGTTGACGAAGTCCCGGCTGCGGGGCGAGTTCCACACGCTGACCGTCGCCGACGTCAGCCGCCTGTGCGACGACGCCGTCGCGGTCACCTTCGACGTGCCGGCGGAACTGGCGGAGGTCTACGACTTCCGCGCCGGTCAGTCGTTGACGCTGCGGCGCGTCGTCGACGGCAGAGAGGAGCGGCGCTCGTACTCGCTCTGCGCTGCGGAAGGGAACCTTCCTCGCATCGGCGTGCGCGAGGTGCCCGAGGGGCTGTTCTCGACGTGGCTGGTCAACGAGGTCCGGCCGGGCGACGAGATCGAAGTCGGTGTTCCCACGGGCTCGTTCACACCGAGGTCGCCTTCCGGTCATCACGTGCTGATCGGAGCCGGGTCCGGGATCACTCCGCTGCTGTCGATCGCGGGAACCGTGCTGCGCGACCCGGAAGCCACCGTCACCATCGTCTACGGCAACCGGCGCACCGACACCGTGATGTTCGCCGATGAGTTCGCCGATCTCAAAGATCGGTATCCCGCGCGCGTGGAACTGGTGCACGTGCTCTCGCGGGAACCGCGCGAGGCGGACTTGTTCACCGGCCGCCTCGACGCGACCAAGCTTCGCGAGCTGCTGACGTTGGTCCCCGATGTCGGCGAGGTCGACGAGTGGTGGTTGTGCGGCCCGTTCGGCATGGTGACGGGCGCCCAGGAACTGCTGACCGAACTCGGCGTCGGCGATGAGCGCATCCACCGGGAGCTGTTCTACGTCGACGAGGTCCCGCCGGAACCGGTGCGGCACGTCGACGCGAAACCGGTGGGTGAGATGACGGAGGCGACCATCGTTCTCGACGGCCGCCGCACGACAACGACGTTGTCCCGAGAGAGCACCGTCCTGGACGGAGCGCAGAAGGCCAGGCCGGATCTTCCCTTCGCCTGCAAGGGCGGGGTGTGCGGGACCTGCCGGGCGAAGGTCACCGACGGGAAGGTCGACATGCGGCGCAACTTCGCCCTGGAGCAGGCGGAGGTGGATGAAGGGTTCGTTCTGACCTGCCAGTCGGTTCCCGTGACGGAGGCGATCACGGTCGACTTCGATTCCTGATCTCCGCGGCGGAACCCGATGCGTGCGAAAACCGCCCCTGGCTGAGAACTCCGTGGCCGGGGGCGGTGTCGCGTGTTCTTCAGGACCGTGTCCGGAGGTCGTTCGTCGGGGCGAGTGTGAAGGTGTGGTGCTCCTTTTCGGTCATTCGGACAACCTCCGGTCGTCCGGGGCGTCTTCAGGAATATGAACAGCAATCGGATCCGGCGGGACTGGAGCGCCCAACAGCGGCCGGTGCGCGGCCCGGTGAGGCGGGCACCGATGGAGCGGGCCCCGCGGGGCAGGGCGCCGATGGGACGTGCGCCGGGGGTGCGGCGGCGAAGCAGGAAGCGCCCGGTCGCGGTGTTGCTGGTGGCCCTGCTGGTGCTTCCGGTGGTGTTCGCGACCTGGCTCTGGTTCCACGTCGATTCGACCGTGCACCGGATCGAGGCCTTCCCGGATTACTCGGGCCGGCCGGAGGCCGCCGCGGGTGAGAACTGGCTCGTCGTGGGATCGGACAGTCGTGACGGGCTGGATCCGGAGATCGCGGAGGGCCTGCACGTGGGGGATGCGGACGGGCAGCGCACGGACACGATCCTGATTGCGCACCTGCCGGACAACTCCACGACGCCCACGCTGATCAGCATCCCGCGCGACTCGCGGGTCCCGGTTCCGGGCCACGGCCGGAGCATGATCAACGCGGCGTTCGCGATCGGCGGGCCGCAACTGCTGGCGCGGACGGTGGAGCAGGCGACCGGGCTGCGCATCGACCACTACGCCGAGATCGGGTTCGGTGGTTTCGCGGGCCTGGTCGACGCGGTCGGCGGGGTCGAGATGTGCCTCGACCGGGAGATGCACGACGTCAAGACGGGCGAAACCCTCCAGGCCGGTTGCCAGACCTTGCAGGGGGCGGACGCGCTGACGTTCGTGCGCATGCGCTACAGCGACGCGACACCGCGATCGGACCTGGATCGTGTCGCCAACCAGCGCAAGTTCATCGGTGCCCTGGCCTCCGAAGCGTCGAGCATCACCACCTTCATCAATCCGTTCCGGGCGTACGCGGTGGCGGACGAGGGCGCGGACGCGCTGACCATGCTCGACTCCGACGGTCCGGGTGATCTGCTGTCGTTGGGGTGGGCGATGCGCGGCATGTCCTCGGGCGGTGTCGTCACGACGACCGTTCCGGTCACCGACTCCACCGCCCATCAGTGGGACAAGGAGAAGGCGCTGCGGCTGTTCGAAGCGATGGAAACCGACTCCCCGCTCCCGCAAGACCTGATCGTGAACTGACCATCGCAACGCCGTGAAGATCGGCCTCTTGGTCGCGATAGCCGTCAGGACCGGGTTCGCGGTCAGCGGACGAGGCGGAAGAATCCGCGTACCTGCTCCACCAGCGATTCCGGTTGTTCCAGTGCGGCGAAGTGCCCGCCTCGGGGCAGTTCCGCGAACCACCGCAGGTCGGTGAACCGCAGTTCGGCCTCTCGGCGCGATGGGCGGGTGATGTCGTGCGGGTAGACCGACAGCCCCGCAGGCGCGGTGACCGAGTTCCGGAAGGAAGCGAAGCTCTCCCAGTACAGGCGGGCCGACGACGTGGCCGACGCGGTGAACCAATAGACGGAGATCTCGTCGAGGATCTTCTGCCGGGACACGGCGTCCTCGGGATGGCCGTTGTTGTCGGTCCAGGCCCAGAACTTCTCGGCGATCCACGCGGCCTGGCCCGCAGGAGAGTCGGTGAGTCCGTAGCCGAGCGTTTGAGGACGGGTCGACTGGATCGCCGAGTAGCCCCGCCCGGTGCGTCGGAACTCCTTGACGGCTTCGAGATTCGCCCGCTCTCCGGGAGTCGGGTCGTCGAAGGTGCCTGACGCAACGGATCCCATGTTCACGTGAACACCGGCGACGCGTTCGGGCGCGACTTCACCCAGCTCGCCGGACACCGCGGACCCCCAATCGCCGCCTTGCGCTCCGTAGCGCTGGTAGCCGAGGGAGTCCATCAACGCGTCCCAGGCGCGCGCGATGCGGGTGATGTTCCACCCGGTCGTCGGCGGCTTGTCGCTCCAGCCGTACCCGGGCAGGGACGGCGCGACCACGTGGAACGCGTCGGCCGGGTCGCCGCCGTGCGCGCGCGGGTCGGTCAGCGGACCGAGGACGTCGAGGAATTCGAGCACCGAGCCCGGCCACCCGTGGGTCAGCACCAGCGGGAACGCGTTCGGTTCGGGCGAGCGGACGTGCAGGAAGTGGATGCCGAGTCCGTCGATGGTGTCCCGGTAGTTCGGGAAAGCGTTGAGCCGCTCGGCGAACCCGAAGTCGTAGTCCTCGGCCCAACTGCGGCAGAGCTCCTGCGCGTAGGCCAGCGGTACCCCTTGCGACCAGTCGTCCACTGGTTCGTGCTCGTTCCACCGCGTCCGTCGCAACCGGTCGCGCAGATCCTCGATCTCGGCTTCGGTGACGCTGACGTCGAACGGTTCGGCGGCCATGGGGCTCCTCTCCGGAACTGCGTGATCGGACGGTGGCCGAAGTCGAGCGGGCTCTTCGGCCACGGCGCTCAGGTGACTGCGCACGTGCATCGCACCTGATGATCAGTCGACACCGCCGGAAGCATGCGGGCAAGCCGTCGAAACACAAAACCGCCCCTGGCCAGTTCTCGCTGGTCAGGGGCGGTTCTTCAAGGGTGCCCTCGGCAGGATTCGAACCTGCGACACCTGCCTCCGGAGGGCAGTGCTCTATCCACTGAGCTACGAGGGCTAGTCGCTGTGGACGATCGAAAGCTTATCGCACGCCTCGGAGGTGGCTGGGACGGGGTCGGGTTGTGGCGGGGTGGATGAGTTCATCTGGGGGTTCCCGGGCGGTGGGTGCAAGGGAACCTTCCTGTCACCACTGCTGCGCCGGGGGTCGGGCGCGGGTCGTGATCTGAGTTTCAGGGCACTTTCCTCTCACCGCGCGAATCATGCATACTTCGCTATGTATTGGACGCGGATGTGAGGAGACGACGAGATGGGCCACGGTCACGGGCACGGCTCCGCCGCCGACGCGGCGCACGCGTCCGGCCGGTACCTGACCCGGCTGTCCATCGCCTTCGGCGTGCTGCTCGCGTTCTTCGTGCTCGAGGCCGTCGTCGGGTGGATGACGTCCTCGCTGGCACTGCTGTCCGACGCCGGGCACATGCTGACCGACGTCCTCGGCGTGGGGATGGCCCTGGCCGCCATCACCGCTGCGCGGCGCCCCATCGGCACCAAGCGCACCTTCGGCCTCTACCGGGTGGAAGTCCTCGCGGCGCTGGCCAACGCGGTGCTGCTGTTCGGCGTCGCCGGCTACATCCTCGTCGAATCGGTGGAGCGCTTCCAGCGGCCGCAGGAGGTCGCCGGTCTGCCGATGATGGTGACCGCGGCCGCCGGTCTGCTCGCCAACCTGGTCGTGTTCGCGCTGCTGCGCAAGGGTGCTGACGAGAGCCTCAACGTGCGCGGCGCCTACCTGGAGGTCCTCGCCGACACCGTCGGATCCGCGGGCGTGCTCGTCGGCGGCTTCGTGACCTGGGCGTTCGGCTGGTACCTCGCCGACCCGATCATCGCCGTCGGGGTCGGGCTGTTCGTGCTTCCCCGCACCTTCACGCTGGCGCGGCAGGCGCTGCGGATCCTCGTGCAGCAGGCGCCCGAGGGCCTGGACCTGCAGGAGATGCGCAGCGACCTCGCCGCCCTGCCCTCGGTCACCGAGGTGCACGACCTGCACGTGTGGACCCTGACCTCCGGCATGGAGGTGGCCTCCGCGCACCTGACCGCCACCCAGGACGCCGACCACGGGGGAGTGCTCACCGCCGCGCAGCGACTGCTGTCCGAGCGCTACCGGATCGAGCACGCCACCCTGCAGGTCGAACCCGCCGAGTGCGCGCGCCGTTGCCAGGAACTGACGTGGTGAGCGAGAGGAACCCTTCCCGCTCCGGATGAGCGGAAGGTTCCCATGCTCAGCTCAGCGGCCGCTCAGCTCAGCGGCTGGGCGCCTCGCTGGCTGAGCATGGTCTTCATCAGCTCCATCTCGCTGCCCTGGGAGCCGAGCATGTTCTCGGCCAGGGCGCGGACCGCAGGGATCGCGGCGTGCGCTGCGCCGTACTCGGCCATCGGGGCGCCGCCCTGGTGATGGCGCAGCATCAGCTGCAGGAAGTACACGTCGAACTCCGGGCCTCGCAGCGAGCTGAGGCGGGAGAGCTCCTCGCTGCTGGCCATGCCCGGCATGAGCGCGCCGTCGGACATCGGCATCGCGGTGGCGCCGTGCTGGTGCTCGCCGGTCTCGGTCATCCACTGCATGACCGGGCCGGAGGCCTGCGCGGGCTGGTTCCAGATGCTCAACCAGCCCTGCATGCGCCCGATCTGGTCGCGCTGGTTGGTCTCGATGTCGAAGGCCAGCTGCCGGACGGCGACGTCATCGGCGCGTTCCCGGGCCAGCGTCGCCATGGTCACCGCCTGCTGGTGGTGGACGGTCATGTCCTGGGAGAACCCGATGTCGGTCGCCGTCGGCCGGGGCTCGGGCTGCTCGGCCGACGGCATCCGGATCAGCAGTCCGATCGCCGCCCCGATCAGCAGGAGCGAGAACGCCGCGACGATCGCGACGACGATCTGCGAAACGCGTCGTGCCTGGGCCACCGCGCTCACTGCCCCATTTCGCCGCTGGCGGCGTTGGCGCCCTTGCCGTCCATGGTGACCGCGCCCGGGCCGGGCGGGGACGCGTCGAACTTCGGCGGGTTGTTCGTGTCGAACGCGCCCGGGTAGGCCTGGCAGGAGCCGCCGACCTCGGGGTAGACGCCGTTGTTGTTCAGCCGCAGCGCGGTGATGAACTGGTCGATCCGCGGGTCGTCGGCGCTGTCGACCTTGAGCTGGTGGCCCCAGGACTGCAGCGAGATCGGCTTGTCCAGGCCCGGGTACGGCGACATCATCGTGTACGGCTTGCCCTCGGCGCGGACCTTGAGGCGGTCCAGCGCGGCCTGGTCGACCTTGTCCGGGTTGTAGGCGATCCAGACGGCGCCGTGCTCCAGCGAGTGGACCATGTTCTCGGTGCGCACGGCCTCCGGGTAGACGACACCGGTGCAGTCGGCCCAGACGCCGTCGTGCGGGCCGCCGAACGGCGGGGTCTTGTCGTAGGCGACGCGCTGGTCGGGGTTGACGTGCTGCTGCCCCTTGTAGTCGGCGGTGACGACCCCGGGGATCTGCTTCGACGGGTCGGGGTTCTGCGGCGACGGCTTGAACGCCGCGGTGGCCTTCTCGGCGGCCGCCTGAGCGTCGCGCGTCGCGGCCTGGTCGGACCACCGGGTGTAGGCGTATCCGAAGATCACCGCCGCGAACACCGCGACCACCGTCACCCCGGAGACCAGCATCCAGGGGATCGACCGTTGGTTGACCACGGCGGCGCTGCGCACCGCTTTGTTCTTAGCCATGCTGCTCGCAAACCTCGTCTCGCCCGAACCTGGGGACAGCGCCCGCCAGTGTAGAGAGTGCCCGTTCGGCGGTGTGCCGATCGGCGCATGCTCGCCACCACACGTTCTCACACACAGGCAACGCTTCGATCACGCCCCGTGGTCATCTCGGGGGAGGGGTGCGGGCGTCCCGGGAGACGGCGGTGGTCGTCCCGGGCGGGGCCGCTGGGCCGAACGGGCCGGGGGTGGGGCGGCAACCCGGCGTCTGAACTGCGCGGAAGGATCCCTAGACTTCATCGGGTGACTCCTGCCGCGCTCGCTGAACTGGTCCGCAACACCGCCGTCGACGTGCTCTCCGCCCGTGGGCTGGACACGTCGGTGCTGCCTGAGACGGTCACCGTGGAGCGCCCGCGAAAGCCGGAGCACGGCGACTACGCGACGAACCTCGCGATGCAGGTCGCCAAGAAGGCCGGGGTCGCCCCGCGCGATCTCGCGACCTTGCTCGCCGAGGCGCTGACCAGCCAGGACGGCATCGACTCGGTCGACGTCGCCGGTCCGGGCTTCCTCAACCTGCGGCTCGCCGCCGACGCCCAGGGGCAGATCGTGCGCGAGGCGCTCGAGGCGGGCGCCGACTACGGCACCGGCGAGCTCTACTCCGGCCTGAAGGTCAACCTCGAGTTCGTCTCGGCCAACCCGACCGGCCCCATCCACCTGGGCGGCACCCGCTGGGCCGCCGTGGGCGATGCGCTGGGACGGGTGCTCTCCGCTCAAGGCGCCGAGGTGACCCGCGAGTACTACTTCAACGACGCGGGCGCCCAAATCGACCGGTTCGTTCGTTCCCTCATCGCCGGCGCCAAGGGCGAGCCGGCGCCGGAAGACGGTTACGGCGGCGACTACATCGCCGAGATCGCGGGCCAGGTCGTCGAGGCCGAGCCCGGGGTGATGGAGCAGCCCGAGGACGAGCGCAACGAGACCTTCCGCCGCATCGGCGTCGGGTTGATGTTCGAGGAGATCAAGCAGAGCCTCACCGACTTCGGCACCGTTTTCGACGTCTACTTCCACGAGGACTCGCTGCACACCTCCGGGCAGGTCGAGCAGTGCGTGGAGCAGCTGAAGGCCTCCGATCACCTCTACGCCGCCGACGGCGCGTGGTGGCTGCGCTCCACCGAGTACGGCGACGACAAGGACCGCGTGGTCATCAAGAGCGACGGCGACCCCGCCTACATCGCCGGTGACATCGCCTACCTGCGCGACAAGCGCTCCCGCGGCTTCGACCTGTGCATCTACATGCTCGGCGCCGACCACCACGGCTACATCGCCCGCCTCAAGGCCGCCGCCGCGGCGCTGGGCGACGACCCGGCGGTGGTCGAGGTCCTCATCGGCCAGCTGGTGAACCTGGTGCGCGACGGCAAACCGGTCCGCATGAGCAAGCGCGCCGGCACCGTGGTCACCCTCGAGGACCTGGTGGAGGCCGTCGGCGTCGACGCCGCGCGCTACTCGCTGATCCGCTCCTCGGTGGACTCCGCCGTCGACATCGACCTGGACCTGATCAGCAAGCGCACCAACGAGAACCCGGTCTTCTACGTGCAGTACGCCCACGCCCGGTTGTCGTCGTTGCAGCGCAACGCCACGTCCCTGGGCATCGAGCGGGGAGCCGTGGAGAATGCCGATCTGTCGCTGCTCACCCACGAACGTGAGGGCGACCTGATCCGCACCTTGGGCGAGTTCCCGCGCGTGGTGCGTTCGGCCGCCGAGTTGCGCGAACCGCACCGGGTGGCTCGTTATCTGGAGGACGTGGCCAGCGCGTACCACAAGTTCTACGACGCCTGCCGCGTGCTGCAGCCCGGTGACGACCAGGCCAACCCGCTGACCATCGCGCGGCTGCAGCTGTGCGAGGCCACCCGCCAGGTGCTGGCCAACGGTCTGGGCCTGCTCGGCGTGAGCGCGCCGGAACAGATGTAATCGCGGGCGGGCGGATTCCCTCGACGTGGAGGGAACCGTTCTGCCGGCTTTCACCGCCTGTCCAGCGGCAGGCTGCGCTAAGGAGCTTTGTCAACATGCGCGCCCATCCCGCCGGGCCGCTGCACGCCGACGTCGTGCCCCCCGGCAACACCGCAGGACCGTCCCCGTCGAGCACGGGGGAGACCGACCTGCTGCATCCGCACGTGTGGCCGCGCAACAGCGAGCGCGGCGCCGACGGCGTCGTGCGCGTCGCGGGCCTGGACGTGCGGGAACTCGCCGAGCAGTACGGCACCCCGCTGTTCGTGCTCGACGAGGACGACTTCCGGTCGCGGTGCCGCGACTACGCCGAGGCCTTCGGCGACCCGGCCGCCGTGCACTACGCCTCGAAGGCGTTCCTGTGCACCGAGGTGGCCCGCTGGGTCGCCGAGGAGGGGCTGAGCCTGGACGTGTGCAGCGGCGGCGAGCTGGCCGTGGCGCTGCGCGCCGGGTTCCCCGCCGAGCGCATCACCTTCCACGGCAACAACAAGTCCGTGGCCGAGCTGACCGCCGCCGTGGACGCCGGGGTCGGTTCGGTGGTGCTGGACTCGTTCCACGAGATCGCCCGGCTCGACCACATCGCCACCCAGCGCGGCGCGACGCAGCGCGTTCTGGTGCGGGTGACGGTCGGCGTCGAGGCGCACACCCACGAGTTCATCGCGACCGCGCACGAGGACCAGAAGTTCGGGTTCTCGCTGGCCGCGGGCCAGGCCGCGGAGGCGGTTGCCCGGGTGCTCAAGGCCGACGGGCTGGAGCTGGCCGGTCTGCACAGCCACATCGGTTCCCAGATCTTCGAGGTGGACGGGTTCGAGCTGGCCGCGCACCGGGTGGTGCGGCTGCTGGCGGAGCTGCGGGAGGAGCACGGGGCCGACGCGCTGGCCTCGGCCGACACCGTCGACCTCGGTGGTGGTCTGGGCATCGCCTACACGCCCGAGGACGATCCGATGCCGCCCGCGCAGCTGGCGAGCAGGCTCTTCGAGATCGTCGGCAAGGAGGCCGAGAACGCGGGCCTGCCGGTGCCGAAGATCGCGGTGGAGCCGGGGCGCGCGATCGTCGGGCCGAGCATGATGACCGTCTACGAGGTCGGCACGATCAAGGACGTGGCGCTGGGCTCGGACGTCGAGCGGCGTTACGTCAGCGTTGACGGCGGGATGAGCGACAACATCCGCACCTCGCTCTACGACGCGGTCTACGACAGCCGTCTGGTGTCGCGTTCGGCCGAAGCGGAGCCCGTTCTGTCCCGCATCGTGGGCAAGCACTGTGAGTCCGGTGACGTAGTGGTGCGCGATTGCTGGCTTCCGGGCGACATTGCTCCGGGAGACCTGCTCGCGGTGGCCGCCACCGGGGCGTACTGCTACGTGATGGCCAGCAACTACAACCGCCTGCCCAAGCCGCCGGTGGTTGCGGTTCGCGCTGGTCAGGCGCGATTGTTGCTGCGCAGGGAGACCGAGGACGACCTGCTCCGGCTGGAGGTGTGAGTGATCCGGGACCGTGAACCGATCAGGGTCGCGATGTTGGGCTGCGGCACCGTGGGCACCGAGGTGCTGCGGCTGCTGCAGGATCAACCGGAGGAATTCGCGGCGCGAACCGGGGCCCCGATGCTGGTCACCGGTGTCGCCGTGCGGCGCCCGCACAAGCATCCGGAGGTGCCCGAGCAGCTGCTGACCACCGATGCGCAGGCGTTGGTGGAGGGCGACGTCGACGTCGTGGTGGAGCTGATCGGCGGTATCGAGCCGGCCAGGTCGCTGCTGCTGACGGCGCTGCGCTCGGGCAAGTCGGTGGTGACGGCGAACAAGGCGCTGCTCGCCGAGCACGGCTCGGAGCTCTACGCCGCGGCCGACGAGTCGGGTGCCGACATCTACTTCGAGGCCTCGGTGGCGGGTGCGATCCCGCTGCTGCGGCCGTTGCGCGAGTCGTTGGCCGGGGACCGGATCAACCGGGTCATGGGCATCGTCAACGGCACGACGAACTACATCCTCTCGGCGATGGACTCCACCGGCGCGGGCTACTCGGAGACGCTCGACGAGGCCGGTCGGCTGGGGTACGCGGAGGCGGATCCGACGGCGGACGTGGACGGTTTCGACGCTGCGGCGAAGGCCGCCATCCTCGCGTCGCTGGCGTTCCACACCCGCGTCTCGGCCGGTGACGTGCACCGCGAGGGGATCTCCGGGGTCACCCCGGGCGACATCGCGGCCGCGGCGACGCTGGACCGCACGGTGAAGCTGCTGGCGATCTGCGAGCGGGTCGTCGACGACAACGGTGCCGAGTCGGTGTCGGCGCGCGTGCACCCGGCGATGATCCCGCGCAGCCACCCGCTGGCCGGGGTCGGCGGGGCGTTCAACGCGGTGTTCGTGGAGGCCGAGGCCGCCGGTCAGCTCATGTTCTACGGGCAGGGCGCCGGTGGGGCGCCGACGGCGAGCGCGGTGCTGGGCGACCTCGTCGCGGTGGCCCGGAACCTGGTGGTCGAGGGCAAGGGGCCGCGCGAGTCGGCGCACGCCCAGCTGCCGGTGCAGCCGATGGGCAAGACCCCGACCCGGTACCACATCAGCCTCGACGTGGCGGACAAACCTGGTGTGCTCTCGCAGGTGGCGGCGACGTTCAACGAGCACGATGTGAGCATTTCGGTGGTGCGTCAGCAGGGCAGGGGTGCCGAGGCCAGCCTCGTGGTGGTCACGCACACCGCCGACGACGCGGCACTGTCGTCCACAGTGGACAAGATCGCGCAGCTCCCGATTGTGCGCGAAGTGGTCAGCGTGATGCGCGTGGAAGGTGAACCGACGTGACGAACATCCAGAGCGCTCCGGCGAAGTCCGGAGCCGGCTGGCCCGGTCTGATCGAGGCCTACCGGGACCGGGTCGCGGTTCCGGACGGCGCGCGCATCGTGACGCTGCAGGAGGGCAACACCCCGCTGGTGCCCGCGCCGCACCTGTCGGAGCGCACCGGGTGCACCGTCTACCTGAAGGTGGAGGGCGCCAACCCGACCGGGTCGTTCAAGGACCGCGGCATGACGGTGGCCATGACCCACGCGCTCGCCGAGGGCAGCAAGGCCGTCATCTGCGCCTCCACCGGCAACACCTCGGCGTCGGCGGCCGCCTACGCCGCACGCGCCGGGCTGACCTCGGCGGTGCTGGTGCCGCAGGGCAAGATCGCGCTGGGCAAGCTGGCCCAGGCCGTCGTGCACGGCGCGAAGATCCTCCAGGTCCAGGGCAACTTCGACGACTGCCTGGAGCTGGCCCGCAAGACCGCCGCCGAGCACCCGGTCACCCTGGTCAACTCGGTCAACCCGGTGCGCCTGGAAGGCCAGAAGACCGCGTCGTTCGAGATCTGCGACGTGCTGGGCCGCGCGCCCGACATCCACTGCCTGCCGGTCGGCAACGCCGGCAACATCACCGCCTACTGGAAGGGCTACACCGAGTACCACGGCGAGGGCATCACCGATTCCCTGCCGCGGATGTTCGGCTTCCAGGCCGCCGGTGCCGCGCCGCTGGTGCACGGTCACCCGGTCGCCGAGCCCGAGACGATCGCGACCGCGATCCGCGTCGGCAGCCCGGCTTCGTGGGAGGGCGCGGAGAAGGCCAAGGACGCCTCCGAGGGCCTGTTCTCCGCGGTGAGCGACGAGGAGATCCTCGCCGCCTACCGCACGCTGGCCTCGCGCGAGGGCGTGTTCGTCGAGCCCGCCTCGGCCTCCAGCGTCGCCGGCCTGCTGGCCACCGCCGCCGACGGGCGCCTGCCGAAGGGCTCGGTCGTGGTGTGCACGGTCACCGGGCACGGTTTGAAGGATCCCGACACCGCGCTGGCGGGCATGGTCGAGGTCGAGCCGCTGCCGGTCGACCCGAGCGCGGTCGCCGACGCGCTGGAGCTGCGGTGAGCCCGCTGCCCGTGGGAGCGGTCCGGGTCGAGGTTCCCGCGTCGACGGCGAACCTCGGCTCGGGATTCGACGCGCTGGGCATGGCGTTGTCGTTGCACGACACCGTCTTCGCGCGCGTGGCCGAGGGCCCGGAGGGCTCGGCGACGGTGTCGGTGACCGGTCAGGGTGCCGGTTCGGTGCCCGGTGACGAGCGGCACCTGGTCGTGCGGGTCATCCACGACACCCTTGCGGAGCTGGGTTTTCCGGCTCCGCCCGCGCTGGAGTTGCGCTGCGAGAACAGCATTCCGCACTCGCGCGGTCTGGGTTCCTCGGCGGCGGCCATCATCGCGGGCATCGCCGTCGCGCACGGCCTGGCCGGGATCGACCTGCGCGCGGCCGAGAACGCGGAGCGCGCGCTGCACCTTGCGGCTGTCCGCGAGGGGCACGCCGACAACGTGGCGGCGAGCCTGCTGGGCGATTTCGTGCTGGCGTGGCGGGAATCGGACCGGTTCCGCGCGGTGAGCGCGCCCGCGCACCCGGAGGTGTCGCCGATCGCCTTTGTGCCGCAAGCGGAATCGGCGACGCACGTGACGCGAGGGCTGCTGCCGGAACGGGTTCCGCACGCCGACGCCGCGTTCGCCGCGGGCCGCGCCGCGCTCGCGGTGCACGCGATCACCCGCGATCCGTCGCTGCTGCTGGCCGCGACCGATGACCGGCTGCACCAGGACTACCGCGAGCCTGCGTGGCCGGAGACCGTGGCGCTGGTGCGCGCGCTGCGCGCGGAGGGGATCGCGGCCGCGGTGTCCGGTGCGGGCCCGACGGTGCTGGCGCTGCCTGTGAAGAACGTGAACGCGCGCGAGTTCGCTCCCGAGGGCTTCGCCGCGCTGGACCTCCCGGTCGACCGGGCCGGGGTCCGCACGCACGTCGAGGGCTGACCCGATCACCCCGCGGCCGGGCGCGTCGACGCCGGGTCGCGGGGTGGGTCACGAGCGAAAAGGCCTGATCAGCGGCCCCCGGCGCGGTGGTTTCGCCGGGAGTGGTAAAAAGGAGTTGTCGCCGACGGTCCGCTAGCGCGAGTCGCTGGAGGGAATCACGCGGGCCGGTCCCCGAAACGGGATCGCACCGCTTTCCGGGGTCTTCGTTCGTGGAAATGTCGACGGCTTGATCTGCGAGCGCGCTACACGCCCGCGGGGGGTTGTTGCACCCGAACTACGGGGCGTCTACCCTCAAGGTC
Source organism: Saccharopolyspora flava (assembly GCF_900116135.1). GTDB lineage: Bacteria > Actinomycetota > Actinomycetes > Mycobacteriales > Pseudonocardiaceae > Saccharopolyspora > Saccharopolyspora flava. The sequence goes on along the minus strand of NZ_FOZX01000001.1, from coordinate 785,924 downwards.
AATCAGTCACCGCGCCTAGGGCCGGTGCCGTGCCCGGAACATCGTTTTCCGGGGCGCATCTCCCGCTGTGAATTGGCCTTCGCCCGGCATGGGTGAAGATCAACTTCAAGGGGGTCTGGCGACCGCGGTGACCGAGGCAGGAGTTGTCAACTCAAAGTGAGTTCGCTTCGGGATCATCGGCGCCAATCCGTTGCCGATGTCGGGGTTGGGGCCTTAAGTTCCACGGTGTGGCCTCTCAAGGTGACCATGACGCCGACCCGGATCCTGAAGTTTCCCGGTTCACCACCGGGGCAATCCGAGAGTCGGGGATTCCTGGAATGAGGCGGCAGGACGTGCATCGGCACGTGTGGATCGGAGTGGATGCGTCGCACATGGACCACGCGAGCCGGGTGCCTCCCACTGCCCGGTGCTGCTGGTTCCCCGAGCCAACGCCGAAGTCGGTAATGCTGTGCCCGAGGGGCGAATCCGACCGGCGACAGGGCTGGTAGCACATACCGGCCGTCCGCACTCAGATGAGCGGGCGGGCAATCCGCTGGGTCGCGTAGGAGGCGCGGTCCGGTCAGGAAGGACATTCGTGAGCAACACCGAACTGTTGAGCAGCGAGGCCGCCAACGGCACCTCATCTGCTGGCCAGCAGGATGCCGAGGCCAACGGCACTCCGCGGCGACGCGGCGGACTTTCCGGCATGGTTCTTGCCGAGCTGCGCCAACTCGCGGGGGAACTGGGGATCGAGACCGGAGGCCTTCGCAAAGGCGACCTGATCGCCGCGATCAAGGAGAAGCAGGGTGGCGGCAGCACTGCGCCGCGAACCCGCTCGACCGCGAAGAAGGCCCAGGTGCGCAGCGAAGAATCCCCCGCCAAGGCCAGCCAGCCGACCCTCGACGGCAACGCGAGCGAGGGCGACAACGCTTCCCGTGACACCGCCCCGCGCGAGGGCCGTGACACCGCGTCGCGCGACGGTGCGGCCGAGTCGAACAACAACGGCTCCGCCCCCGCGCGCACCCGCACCCGTCGGCAGTCCGGCGACAGCGGCGGCGAGGACGACAACCGCCGCGGCAACAACCGCCGTCGCCGCTCCAACGGGCGCAACAACGCGAGCACCGAGTCGGGCGGTGCCGACGACCAGCGCGGCGGCAACGCCGAGCGCAAGTCCGACAACAACCGCGACAACCGGCAGGACCGGGACAACAACCGGGACAACCGGCAGGACCGGCAGGATCGCGACAACCGGCAGGACGATGACGACGAGGGCCGCGGCAGGGGCCGGGGACGTCGCTTCCGCGACCGCCGCCGCAACCGCGGTCGCGGCGAGGGCGGCGAGCCGGAGGTCCGCGAGGACGACGTGCTGCTGCCCGTCGCCGGCATCCTCGACGTGCTGGAGAACTACGCCTTCGTGCGCACCTCCGGCTACCTCGCCGGGCCGAACGACGTCTACGTCTCGCTGTCGCTGGTCCGCAAGTACGGGCTGCGCCGCGGCGACGCCATCAAGGGCGTCATCCGCCAGCCCCGCGAGGGCGAGCAGCAGCGGCAGAAGTTCAACCCGCTGGTGCGGGTGGACTCGATCAACGGCCTGGAGCCCGAAGCCGCCAAGAGCCGCTCCGAGTTCCACAAGCTGACGCCGCTGTACCCGAACGAGCGCCTGCGCCTGGAGACCGAGCCGCAGAACCTGACCGGCCGGATCATCGACCTGGTCATGCCCGTCGGCAAGGGGCAGCGCGCGCTGATCGTCTCGCCGCCCAAGGCCGGTAAGACGATGGTGCTGCAGGCGATCGCCAACGCGATCACCACGAACAACCCCGAGTGCCACCTGATGGTCGTCCTGGCCGACGAGCGTCCGGAAGAGGTCACCGACATGCAGCGCTCGGTCAAGGGTGAGGTCATCGCCTCCACCTTCGACCGCCCGCCGTCGGACCACACCACGGTCGCCGAGCTGTCCATCGAGCGCGCCAAGCGCCTGGTGGAGATGGGCCACGACGTCGTCGTGCTGCTGGACTCGATCACCCGGCTGGGCCGCGCCTACAACCTGGCGGCCCCGGCGTCCGGGCGCATCCTGTCCGGTGGTGTGGACTCCACCGCCCTGTACCCGCCGAAGCGGTTCCTGGGCGCGGCCCGCAACATCGAGAACGGCGGCTCGCTGACGATCTTCGCCACGGCGCTGGTCGAGACCGGTTCGACGATGGACACGGTCATCTTCGAGGAGTTCAAGGGCACCGGTAACGCGGAGCTCAAGCTGGACCGCAAGCTCGCCGACAAGCGACTGTTCCCCGCGGTCGATGTGGACTCCTCCAGCACCCGCAAGGACGAGATCCTGCTCTCGCCCGACGAGCTGGCCGTGACCCACAAGCTGCGCCGGGTGCTCGCCGCCCTCGACGCGCAGCAGGCGCTGGAACTCCTGCAGGACCGGCTCCGCAAGTCGCGCACCAACATCGAGTTCCTGATGCAGGTCGCCAAGAACACCCCGGGCAAGGACGACGACTGACCCGTCCCCACCGGCAGAACAGGGCCCGCACCCGAGAGGGGGGCGGGCCCTGTTTGCGGTCCGGGGTGACAGGAAGGTTCCCTTGCTCAGCTCGGTGCGCGGCAGGAAGGGGGCCTCGTGCCGTTGCCGGGGCGCGTGGTGACAGGAAGGTTCCCTTGCACCGGTCAGGGCCGGTTCAGGTGGGCAGGCAGTCGGCCTCGTCGCGGGTCTGGCGGGAACGAACGAGCAGCCCCGCGAGCAGCAGGGCGGCGATCGGGCCGATGATCAGCGCGGCGCCCATCGGGAGCGTGAACACGTCCATCGCGACCGCGCAGGCGAGCATCACCAGCGGGTAGGCGACGCGCAGGCTCAGGCGCTGCCAGCGGAAGCTCCACTTGACGTGGCCGGCGCTGAACAGCGCCAGCCCGCCGGCGAAGCCGAACAGCAGGGGAGCCGACAGCGACAGGTCGCCCGCCACGGTCGGCTCGGTCTGCAGCATCAGATCGATGAGCGCGGCGACCCCGGTGGCGCTGCCCAAGAAGAGCAGGGGAAGGAACACCCACGACCGGACCGTGAGTCTTCCCAGGGCAGCGCAGAACAGCACCCGACGATGATGAACGGCGTTCACGGAGTTCTGCATCCGGGGCGCGACCCGGCCTCGCCGGGCGGTTGCTCCGCTGCGCCGGGCGGTCGAGCTGGTGCGACGAACGGCTCCGGGAATACTGGTCCGAACACCTGCGTTGCAGGTCGCGTGCCGTGGTCTGGCACAATCGAAGGCTGGTTCCGGTCCCGGTTCACCACGTCGCGAGGTGCGCGTGGACCCGGCGGCCAAGTTGAGAGGAAACGCCGTTGAAGAGTGGCATTCACCCCGAGTACGTGGTGACGCAGGTCAACTGCGGTTGTGGCAACAGCTTCACCACCCACAGCACCCGCAAGAGCGGTCAGATCACCGTTGAGGTCTGCTCGAACTGCCACCCGTTCTACACGGGTAAGCAGAAGATCCTGGACACCGGTGGCCGCGTGGCCCGCTTCGAGGCCCGGTACGGCAAGCGCAAGAAGTAGCTGCGCCGACGGCGCCCGCCCTCCGCTCCCACGCGCGAGGGCGGGCGCCGTCATTGCGTGAGGGCCGTCTCGACCGGGGGCGGCTGCGTCGAGACCGACTTCAAGCCGTCAGGAAAAGGGTCGCCCCGTGGAGACATCGAAGCTCGAAGGTCTGCTGGCCGAGTACGAGGATCTGGAGAAGCGGCTGGCCGACCCGAGCGTGCACGTCGACCAGGCGAACGCCCGCAAGCTCGGCCGCCGCTACGCCGAGCTCACCCCCATCATCCGCACCTCCCGCGAGCTCGACGAGACGCGCTCCGACCTGGAGACCGCGCGCGAGCTCGCCGCTGAGGACGAGGGCTTCGCCGAGGAGGCCGAGCGGCTCGCCGAGCGCCTCCCCGAGCTGGAGGACAAGCTCACCGAGCTGCTGCTGCCCCGCGACCCGCACGACGGTTCCGACGTGGTGCTCGAGGTCAAGTCCGGTGAGGGCGGCGAGGAGTCCGCGCTGTTCGCCGGCGACCTGCTGCGCATGTACCTCCGGTTCGCCGAGCGCCAGGGCTGGCGGGCCGAGGTCCTCGACTCCACCGAGTCCGATCTCGGCGGCTACAAGGACGCCACCGTCTCGCTCAAGGCCAAGGCCGGCGACAACAGCCCTGATGGCGTGTGGTCGAAGATGAAGTTCGAAGGCGGCGTGCACCGGGTGCAGCGCGTCCCGGTCACCGAGTCGCAGGGCCGCGTGCACACCTCCGCGGCGGGCGTCCTGGTCTACCCGGAGCCCGAGGAGGTCGAGGTGGAGGTCGACGAGAAGGACCTGCGCATCGACGTCTACCGGTCGTCCGGACCGGGCGGGCAGAGCGTGAACACCACGGACTCGGCGGTGCGCATCACCCACCTGCCGACCGGCATCGTGGTGTCCTGCCAGAACGAGAAGTCGCAGCTGCAGAACAAGCTGCGCGCCATCCAGGTGCTCAAGGCCCGGCTGCAGGCGGCGGCCGAGGAGGAGGCCCAGCGGGAGGCGTCGGAGACGCGCCGCAGCCAGGTCCGCACGGTCGACCGCTCCGAGCGCATCCGCACCTACAACTTCCCGGAGAACCGCATCTCCGATCACCGGGTCAACTACAAGGCGTACAACCTCGATCACGTTCTCGACGGTGACCTGGAGGCGGTGCTCGACGCGCTGCTGGCTGCGGATCGCGCCGAGCGCCTCGCGCTCTAAGCTGACCGACGTGACCCGACAGCCCTTGCGCCTGGCCATCCTGGAGGCCGAGCGCACTCTCGCGGCGGCGGGCGTGGGAAGTCCGCGCACCGACGCCGAGCTGCTCGCCGCGCACCTGCTCGGCGTCGAGCGCACCAAGCTGATGATGGTGCCGCTGGTCGACCCGCCGGTGGTGCAGGCGCTGCAGGACCTGGTGCGGCGCCGCGCCGCGCGGGTTCCGCTGCAGCACCTGACCGGGCAGGCGCACCTGGGTGCGGTGAACCTCGAGGTCGGGCCCGGTGTGTTCGTGCCCCGCCCGGAGACGGAGCTGCTCCTGGAGTGGGGCGGCAGCGTCATCGAGGGCGTCGACAAGCCCACGATCGTCGACCTGTGCACGGGCTCGGGAGCGCTGGCGCTGGCGTTGGCGCACGCCCGCCCGGACGCCTCGGTGCACGCGGTCGAGAAGGACCCGACCGCGCTGTCGTGGGCCCGGCGCAACGCCGAGCGGCGCGCGGCGGCCGGCGACGGCCCGATCACCCTGTACTCGGGCGATGTCACCGACCCGATGCTGTTCATGGAGTTGGAGGGCCTGGTCGACCTGGTCGTCTGCAACCCGCCGTACGTGCCGGACGGGACCCCGGTCCCGCCCGAGGTCCGCAACCACGATCCGCACGAGGCGGTGTTCGGCGGCCGCGACGGCCTCGACGTCGTCCGTCACGTGGTGGCCTGCGCGGCCCGCCTGCTCAAGCCGGGCGGTGGTGTGGCGATCGAGCACGATGACACGCACGGCGGCTCGGTGCCCGCGCTGCTGCGCGCCCGCAGGGTCCTCACCGACGTCCGGGAACACCCGGACCTCGCCGGTCGCCCCCGCTTCGCCACCGCCCGCCGCACCCAGCCGGAGTGACAGGAAGGTTCCCTTGCTCCGCACGGAGCAAGGGAACCTTCCTGTCACCGTCCCGGTCCACCACTGCGATGAAGGTCGTGGCGTGAGCGCGGTGGTGAGCGAAAGGTTCCCTTGCTCAGCTCACGGGCTTGCCGTCGGTGCCCTCGGACTCGGTCTTCTTCGGCTTGTCGGTCGCCTTCTCGGCGGCCTCGGGCTTCTCGGTTTCGTCGTCCGCGGGGGTGGCCTTCGCGTCGGTGCTGGCCGAGTCGGTGTCGGTGGTCGCGTCGTCGGTGTCGTTCGCCGGTTCGGTGCGTGAGGTGTCGGAGTCGGCGGGTTCGGCTTCGGGCTTTGGTTCCGCCGCTGCCTTCGTCGTCTCCGGTTCGGGCGCTGGCTCCGGCTTCCGGGGAGCTTCCGCTTCCTCGGCGTCCTCCGTCGCCTCGGTCGCGGTGTCCTCCTCGGCCTTCACGTCCTCTTCGACCTCCGCGTGCTCGGCGGTCTCGGGCTCTTCGGCCGTGTCGGGCTCCTGGGGCTCGTCGGCTGGGGCCGGTGCGTCGTCCTCGTCCTTCGACGGGGAGTCGACCTTGATGAACCGGGTCGGTGCGTCGGCGGTCGCCTTCGTGTCACCGGAGGCCTCGTCGGCGGTCTCGGTGCTTCCCGAGTCGGTCGCGGGCTTGCCGGTGGTGTCCTCGTCCGGCTTCGCCGCGTCCGCGTCGTCCTCGGAAGCGGGGGTGCTGCCGGTGCCGATCTTCAACATCTGCGTCTCGGCCTCGGCGGTGTCCTGCGAGCCGGAGGGGGCCTTCATCCGCTGCGTGGGGGCCTCCGCGCTCGCATCGCGCTGCGGGCCCGCGGTCGCCGGGCCCAAGGCCGCCGGGCCTGAGGTCGCCGACGCCGGGGGAGCCGGGGTGTCGAGCGCGTTGACGAACTCGCGGAGCAGGGCGTTGAACTCCGTGGGTCGTTCCCGGTTGGGCCAGTGACCGGCCTGCTGCATGATCCGCAGCTGGGCGCCGGGGATCGCGCCCGCCACGGCCTGCGCGGAGGCGACCGGGACGAGGGCGTCCTTCTCGCCGTGGATGACGGTCACCGGGCACGTGATCCGGTCCAGCTGCGGCAGGTGGTTGATGCTCATCGAGCGCCGGTTGATGGCGTCGGCGTGCCAGTCGGCGAACACCGAGCGGCGGGCGCGGGCCTCGGCGCCGATCTCCTCGACGACGGCGTCCAGGTCGCGAACCGACGAGGGGTCGGCGAAGAACACCTTGTCCAGGGCGGTGCGCACCAGGGCGCGGTTGCCGCGCAGCAGCTTGGCGGCGACCCGGCCGCTGAGGTCGGTGCGCATCAGCAGGTAGGTCAGCAGGTGGTGCGGCATGCGGTGCTGCACGCCGGTGCTGTCGACGAGGGCGAGCGCGCGGACCCGCTGGGGGTGGCGCAGCGTGAACCCGGCGGCGATGCTGCCGCCCATCGACAGGCCGACCAGGATGGCCTGCGGGACCTGCCAGGCGTCGAGCAGCCAGCGCAGCACCTCCTCGAAGGTGCGCTGGTTGCCGCGCCCGCGCCATTCGGTGCTGCCGCCCTGTCCGGGCAGGTCGGGGGCGTAGACGCGGTGGTCGGGGGCGAGGGCGCCGATGGTGTGGCGCCAGCTCAGCAGCGCGTTGTCGGGGCCACCCCCGTGCAGCAGGACGATGGGTGGACCGTCGGTTCCCGCCTTGTAGTAGCGGACCTTGCCGGCCGGGAATTCGATCTGGTCGACCTCGACACCCTGGGGTGGGGCGGTCATCAGCGCTCTCCTCATCTCTGTGCTCGATCGGCGCCCGTGTCCGGCAGACGCGTGGGAGGCCGGGCTCGTTTCGTGTCCACGACCACACCCGAATTGATCTCGGGCCGATGCTCCGGCGTTACTAGTCAGGATGCCCGGGACGGTGATCTGCTGCACCACCCGCAGGCGCTTCGGCGTGGCGTGTCAGGATTCGTGGGGTGAGCACCGTTTTTGACTGCAGCAGTCCGGACAAGCGCGAGGCGGGATTGGCCGCCGCGGCGAACGCGGTCCGCGCCGGCGGGCTCGTCGTGCTGCCGACCGACACGGTCTACGGGATCGGCGCCGACGCCTTCGACGCCGAGGCCGTGCGATCGCTGCTGGCGGCGAAGGGGCGGGGCCCGGACATGCCCGTCCCGGTCCTGGTCGGGTCCTGGTCCACGGTGGACGGCCTGGTCATGTCGGTCCCGGACCAGGCGCGTGCGCTCATCGAGGCCTTCTGGCCGGGCGGGCTGTCGCTGGTGCTGCCGCAGGCACCGTCACTGAACTGGAACCTGGGCGAGACCCGGGGCACCGTGAACCTGCGGATGCCGCTGCACCCGGTGGCGCTGGACCTGCTGCGCGAGGTCGGCCCGATGGCGGTGTCCAGCGCCAACAGCACAGGTCAGCCGCCTGCCGGCAACGTCACCGAGGCGGAGGAGCAGCTCGGCGACCGGGTGCAGGTGTACTTGGACGGCGGGCCGTCGGGGGACCCGGTGGCCTCGACCATCGTGGACCTGACCCAGGGGACGCCGCGGATCCTCCGCGACGGCGCCGTGAGCAGGGCCGAGCTGTCCGACGTGCTCGGTGTGGAGCTCGAAGCGGACCGGTGAACGGACCCGGTGGCGCGATCGATAGCGTTAGACCGCAAACAGTGCGGACCTGCCGTCCCGGGTCGGGGCGGGCGGCGGTCTCGCCGCGCGGGTGCCAGGCGCCGCGGCGACGCCGGTGCGGGACCGTGATTCTCTAGCGACGAGGAGCGCCGGGTTTGATTACTCCGTTCTGGGGGCTGGACTTCGACCGCGCGCCGCAGCGCGGGTGAGCCACCGGCATGGACTACGCACCCTTCGCCCCGGTCGGACTGCCCGCGCGTGAGTACCTGCTGGTACTTCTCACGGCGGCGGTCACGACCTTCCTGCTGACCGGCCTGGTCCGGTTGCTGGCCATCCGGGTGGGCGCGGTGGCCTACCCGCGGGTCCGGGACGTGCACGTCAAGCCGATGCCGCGGATGGGCGGCGTCGCGATGTACGGCGGCGTGGTGGCCGCGGTCTTCCTGGCCGCGAACCTGCCGGCGCTGTCCCGCGGGTTCGCCTACTCGAAGGATTCGCTGGCGGTGCTCATCGCCGGCGGGTTGATCGTGCTGGTGGGCGCGCTCGACGACCGGTTCGAGCTGGATTCGCTGACCAAGCTCGCCGGTCAGGTCACCGCGGCCGGGATCCTGGTGCTCTCCGGTGTGCAGTGGTTCGTGTTCTGGGTGCCGTGGGGCGGCACCGACGGGCACGTGGGCCAGCTGCTGGTGCTGGGCAGCAACCAGGGGCAGCTGCTGACGGTGCTGCTGGTCGTGGCGATGATCAACGCGATGAACTTCGTCGACGGCCTGGACGGGCTGGCCTCGGGCATCGGCCTGATCTCGGCGACGGCGACGTTCGTGTTCTGCCTGAGCGTGCTGGACCGGCAGAACGGCGACGTCAACGCCTACCCGCCCGCGCTGATCGCGGCCGCCATCGCCGGTGCCTGCCTGGGGTTCCTGCCGCACAACTTCCAGCCCGCGAAGATCTTCATGGGCGACTCGGGGTCGATGCTGATCGGCCTGATGCTGGCCACGGCGAGCACCTCGGCTTCGGGCCGCATCATCTACACCGGTTCCGGGCCGGGCGACACGATCGCGCTGCTGTCGCCGCTGCTGGTGGTGGCCGCGGTGCTGTTCGTGCCGCTGCTGGACCTGATCATGGCGGTGGTGCGGCGGACGAAGGCGGGCAAGAGCCCCTTCCACGCCGACAAGATGCACCTGCACCACCGGTTGCTGGAGATCGGTCACTCGCAGCGCCGCGCGGTGCTGCTGATGTACCTGTGGGCGGCGGTGATCGCCTTCGGCGCGGTGTCGTTGACGCTGTTCAACACGTGGGTCGTGGGCTGGGTCGTGGCACTGGTCGTGCTGCTGGCCGCTATCATTTCGGTGATTCCGCGCATGCGAACCCGAGCCGATCGAGAGTCCTGATGAGCGAAGCACCCGAGCCCGCCACCGGTGAGCAGTCCGAGCCGGTGAACCCGCACGCCGAGGTCGTGCGCAGGCTGGCCTCGGCGATGCTGCGCACCGCGGTGTGGCCGGGTGCGGCCACGGTGGTCATCGGGGCGATCGTGGCGACGGTGCTGGTCGGTGTTCCCGGGCTGGTCGGGGCGCTGATCGGTGGGGTCGTGGCGTTCGGGTCCTCGTTGCTGACCATCTGGCTGATGCGGTTCTCCGGAGGCATGAACCCGCAGTTTGTGATGGTTGTCGCATTGGGTGGCTACGTGGGCAAGATGCTGGTGCTGCTGGTGGTGATGACGTTGCTGGGAGGCATCGACGTCATCCACCGGGAGTCGCTGGCGTTCACGATGCTGGCCACCGTGATGGTGTGGGCCGGTGCGGAGGTCGTGGCCTTCAAACGCACCAGGATCCCGACCATCATTCCGGGTAACTGAACCGTTCTCACGGCGTAATCCGGGCCTGCGGACGGGTGGAATCGCAGGGGTAGCCGACCAGCATGTCGGTTGGCTACGTACCCGCTGGTAAGGTCTGACCCGCAAGCCTTCCCTGCACAGCGGGTTGAAGGGCACCAGGAGGCCGGCCCTTGAGACCACACTAGGTGGGGTGGGCCCCTCCGCGTGCCGGATCGCGTATCAGGTACGTTAAGTGCAAAACGTGACGATTCCCCCGGAAGAGTGAAGTTCGGCCGGGAGAACCGGAAGGAGCCCAGTTGGGCGCGCTGATGCTGGCCGAAGGCGGAACATTCCAGCCGCCGGGCGCCGATAGCTTTTTCCTCCCGCCGATCGCCGGCGGAGTCACCAAGCCGATGGTTCTCGTCATCGCTTCGGCGATCATCGTGGGCGCCTACTTCCTGATCGCCACCCGAAACCTGAAGCTGGTTCCGGGCAAGGGTCAGTTCGTGGCCGAGTTCGCCTACGAGTTCAGCAGGAACAAGATCGCCCGGGAGCAGATCGGCGCCAAGGACTTCCGTCCTTTCGTGCCGCTGATCTTCGCGCTGTTCACGTTCGTTCTGGTGAACAACCTCTTCGGCATCATCCCGATCATCCAGTTCCCCACGATGTCCAAGATCGGTTTCCCGATCGCGCTGGCCGCCGTGGTGTACCTGGTGTTCCACGGGGTCGGGTTCGCTCGCCACGGCTTCCTGGGCTACTTCAAGCACATCATGTTCCCGCCCGGGGTCCCGAAGCCGATCTACATCCTGCTGGCACCGATCGAGTTCCTGCAGAAGTTCATCGCGCAGCCGGCCGCGCTCGCGGTCCGAGTTTTCGCCGCGATGTTCGCCGGGCACCTCATCCTGCTGGTGTTCACGCTCGGCGGTGAGTACCTGCTCATGGAAGCCAGCGTGGCGTTCAAGCCCATCTCCGTGGTGGCGTTCGCCTTCGCTATCGCCCTGACCTTTGTCGAAGCCCTGATCCAGGTGCTCCAGGCCTACATCTTCGCCCTGCTGACCGCCAACTTCATCGGCGCGGCACTGGCCGAAGGCCACTGACGGCCTGACACAAATAAAGAACCGGGCGACGACAAAGACTTTCCGATCCGAAAAAGGACCTGTCGATCCGCCCAGATAAAGCGGACCGAGTGAAAGGTAGTGAAAGTGAGCAACATCGTTCTCGCGCAGGCCGCTGAGGCCGCGGGCAGCATCAACCCCGGTCTCGCCGCGATCGGCTACGGCCTCGGCGCCGTCGGCCCGGGCATCGGCGTCGGCCTGATCTGGGCCGCCGTGATCAACGGCACCGCCCGCCAGCCGGAGGCCCAGGGCCAGCTGCAGGGCATCGCCTGGATCTCCTTCGTTCTGGTCGAGGTGCTGGCGCTGATCGGTCTGGTCGTCTACTTCATCGCGTCGGCTGCCTGATCATCTGACGGCTCAACGCGTTGGGAGACGTTGTGGTGAAGACCCAGATGCTGCTGGCCGCTGAAGGCGAGCACAACCCGATCATCCCGGAGCCCGCGGAGATCGTGGTCGGTCTGATCGCGTTCCTGCTGCTGCTGTTCGTGCTCTGGAAGTTCGCGGTCCCGCGCTTCGAAAAGATCTACGCGGAGCGCAGCGAGCGGATCGAGGGCGGGATCGCGAAGGCCGAGGCCGCCCAGGCCGAGGCCCAGCGGACCCTCGAGCAGTACAAGTCGCAGCTGGCCGAGGCTCGCGCCGAGGCCGCGCGCATTCGCGACGACGCCCGGGCCGAGGGGCAGCAGATCCTGGAGGAGATGCGCGCTCAGGCTCAGACCGAGTCGGACCGCATCGTCAGCCAGGGTCAGGCCCAGCTGACGCACCAGCGGGCGCAGATCGTCGCCGAGCTGCGTGCCGATCTGGGACGTCAGGCGGTCGACCTGGCCAGCCGGGTGGTCGGCGAGTCCCTGGAGGACGAGGCGCGTCGTCGCGGCACCGTGGACCGGTTCCTCGACGAGCTGGACGCGACCTCGGCCCCGGCCGAGTCGGCCAAGCCCTGAATCTAGTGAAAGGCGCTGAGAGTTGAGCACCCTCGTGAACGCCGCGAGCCGTGAGGCAATGGCAGCGAGCCAGCTGCAGTTGCTGCAGGCCACTGACGGGGCTCAGGCCGCGGAGATCACCGGGCTCGCCGACGAGCTGTTCGGCGTGGCCGCTCTGCTGGGCCGTGAGTCCACGCTGCGGCGGGCGCTCGCCGACGCCTCCACCGACGCGCAGTCCAGGGAGAACCTGGCCCGCGGGTTGCTGGAAGCGAAGGTCGGCGCCCGGGCGCTTCCGGTGATCGTCGAAGCCGTCCGCGCCCGCTGGTCCAACCCGAGCGACCTCGTCGGCGGACTGGAGCAGCTGGCCCGCACCGCGCTGCTGGTGCAGGCCGAGCGGGCAGGTCGCCTCGACTCCGTCGAGGACGAGCTGTTCCGCCTGGGCCGCATCATCGGCTCCGAGGTGGACCTGGAGCGCTTGCTGTCGGATCCCTCCGGGGACCCGGCTGCCAAGACCGCCGTGCTGGATCGGCTCATCGAGGGCAAGGTCGAACCGGTCACCCTCGAACTGGTCCGGCAGCTCGTGGCCCGGCCGCGTGGCCGGCGGGTCAGCGAGGGGCTGGAAGAGCTGGCCGAGCTGTCGGCGAAGCGCCGGGAACGCTCGGTGGCGCACATCCGATCCGCTTTCCCGCTCAGCGAGGAACAGCAGGACCGGTTGTCGCGCACCCTGCAGCGGATCTACGCCCGTCCGATCGCTCTGCACCTGGAGGTCGATCCCGGTGTCGAGGGCGGGCTGCTGATCAAGGTCGGTGACGAGGTCATCGACGGCAGCGTGACGGGACGCCTGCAGACGCTGCGGCGCGACCTGGCCGACTGATGCCGACGCCGCGCCCCGGCTTCACCGAGCCGGGCGCGCGGCGCGCAACACCAACTCCCTTCCAAGAACTAACCGAGGGCAGGAACGAGACATGGCGGAGCTGACGATCTCGTCGGACGAGATCCGCAGTGCGATCGAGAATTACGTCTCCAGCTACTCCCCGGAGGTCAGCCGCGAGGAGGTCGGGGTCGTCACCGAGACCGGTGACGGCATCGCCCATGTCGAGGGCCTGCCTTCGGTCATGACCGAGGAGCTGCTGGAGTTCCCCGGCGGCATCTACGGTGTCGCGATGAACCTGGAGGCTCAGGAGATCGGTGCGGTCATCCTGGGTGAGTCCGACAAGATCGAGGAGGGCCAGGAGGTCAAGCGGACCGGCCAGGTCCTGTCGACCCCGGTCGGCGACAACTTCCTCGGTCGCGTCGTGAACCCCCTGGGTGAGGCCATCGACGGCCTCGGCGACATCGTCGCCGAGGAGCACCGTCCGCTGGAGCTGCAGGCCGCCACGGTCGTGCAGCGCCAGGGCGTCGGCGAGCCGATGCAGACCGGCATCAAGGCCATCGACTCGATGACCCCGGTCGGTCGCGGTCAGCGTCAGCTGATCATCGGTGACCGCAAGACGGGCAAGACCACGGTCGCCGTCGACACGATCATCAACCAGAAGAAGAACTGGGAGTCGGGCGACCCGACCAAGCAGGTCCGCTGCATCTACGTCGCGATCGGCCAGAAGGGCTCCACGATCGCCGGTGTGAAGCGGTCCCTCGAGGAAGCCGGCGCGATGGAGTACACCACCATCGTCGCGGCTCCGGCCTCGGACTCCCCGGGTCTGAAGTGGCTGGCCCCCTACACCGGTTCGGCCATCGGCCAGCACTGGATGTACCAGGGCAAGCACGTCCTGATCATCTTCGACGACCTCACCAAGCAGGCCGAGGCCTACCGCGCGATCTCGCTGCTGCTGCGTCGTCCGCCGGGCCGCGAGGCCTACCCGGGTGACGTCTTCTACCTGCACTCGCGTCTGCTGGAGCGCTGCGCGAAGCTGTCGGACGAGCTGGGCGCGGGTTCGATGACCGGTCTGCCGATCATCGAGACCAAGGCCAACGACGTGTCGGCCTACATCCCGACCAACGTCATCTCGATCACCGACGGCCAGTGCTTCCTGCAGTCGGACATGTTCAACGCCGGTCAGCGCCCCGCCATCGACGTCGGTATCTCGGTGTCGCGTGTCGGTGGTTCCGCGCAGATCAAGGCGATGAAGGGCGTCACCGGTTCGCTGCGTCTGGACCTGGCGCAGTACCGCGAGCTGGAGGCCTTCTCGGCCTTCGCCTCCGACCTGGACGCCGCCTCCAAGGCTCAGCTGGACCGCGGTGCCCGCCTGATGGAGATCCTCAAGCAGGGTCAGGGCGAGCCGCTCCCGGTCGAGGAGGAGGTCGTGTCGCTGTTCATCTCCACCAAGGGTCACCTCGACTCGGTGGCGATCGGCGACGTGCGCCGCTTCGAGAGCGAGTTCCTCGCGCACATGCGCCGCTCGCACGAGACCACGCTCAAGGAGATCGTCGAGACCGGCAAGCTGTCGGCCGACGGCGAGAAGGTCATCGTCGACGCGGTGGAGGAGTTCAAGAAGAGCTTCACCGGTTCGGCCGGTTCGGCCGCCCCGAGCGGTCCGGACGCCGAGGCTCTGGCAGCCGACGAGGTCGGGCAGGAGACCGTGAAGGTCGCCAAGCCCGCCCCGAAGGGATGACCGGATAAGCCATGGCCAACCTTCGGGAACTCCGGGATCGCATCCGGTCGGTGAAATCGACCCGGAAGATCACCAAGGCGCAGGAGCTGATCGCTACCTCGCGCATCACCAAGGCGCAGGCCAGGGTCGAGGCTTCGCGGCCGTACGCCGAGGAGATCACCAACGTCCTGTCCGCGCTGGCCGACGTGAGCACGCTGGACCACCCGCTGCTGACCGAGCGCTCGAACCCCAAGCGGGCCGGGGTGCTGGTCGTGACCAGTGACCGGGGTTTCTGCGGTGGGTACAACGCCAACGTGATCAAGGCCGCCGAGGAGCTGCAGTCCCTGCTGCGCGAGCAGGGCAAGCAGCCGGTGCTGTACGTCATCGGCCGCAAGGGCGAGTCGTACTACAAGTTCCGGCAGCGCGAGATCGAGGCCAGCTGGTCCGGTTTCAGCGACCGGCCCGAGTACGCCAACGCCTCCGAGGTCGGCGAGACCCTGGTCAAGGCGTTCCTGGCGGGCGCCGACGACTACCTCGACGACGGTGGTCCGGACGGTAAGCTGGGTGTGGACGAGCTCCACCTGGTCAGCACCGACTTCGTGTCGATGCTGACCCAGAAGCCCGCCGTCCGGCGGATCGCTCCGCTGGAGGTCGAGTACACCGACGAGCGCAAGCTCAAGCCCGTCTTCGAGTTCGAGCCGGACGCCGAGACGCTGTTCTCCGCCCTGCTGCCGAAGTACATCAAGACCCGCCTGTTCGCGGGTCTGCTGGACTCGGCGGCGTCGGAGCACGCGGCGCGGCGGACCGCGATGAAGTCGGCGACGGACAACGCGGACGAGTTGATCCGCAACCTCAGCCGCGAGGCCAACCAGGCCCGCCAGGCCCAGATCACCCAGGAAATCAGCGAGATCGTCGGCGGTGTCGAGGCGCTCTCGTCCGCAGGAAGTGAGTGACATGACTGCTGCTACTGCCACCAGCACTGGCACGGGCCGCGTCGTCCGGGTGCTCGGCCCGGTCGTGGACGTCGAGTTCCCGCGTGACCAGGTGCCGGACCTGAACAACGCCCTGACCGCCGAGATCACGGCGGAGGGCATGGCCAAGACCCTGACCCTCGAGGTCGCCCAGCACCTGGGTGACAGCGTCGTGCGCACGGTCTCCATGCAGCCCACCCAGGGCCTGGTCCGCGGCGTCAACGTCGTGGACAGCGGTGCCGCGATCTCCGTCCCGGTCGGCGACAAGGTCAAGGGCCACGTGTGGAACGCGCTGGGCCACTGCCTGGACGAGCCGGGCTACGGCTCGGACGCCGAGCGCTGGGAGATCCACCGCAAGGCCCCGGCCTTCGACCAGCTCGAGGGCAAGACCGAGGTGCTGGAGACCGGCATCAAGGTGATCGACCTGCTCACCCCGTACGTGCAGGGTGGCAAGATCGGTCTGTTCGGTGGTGCCGGTGTCGGCAAGACCGTTCTGATCCAGGAGATGATCCGCCGAGTCGCCAAGAACTTCGGTGGTACCTCCGTGTTCGCCGGTGTCGGTGAGCGCACCCGTGAGGGCAACGACCTCTGGGTGGAGATGGACGAGTCCGGCGTTCTCGCCGACACCGCCCTGGTGTTCGGTCAGATGGACGAGCCGCCGGGCACCCGTATGCGCGTGGCGCTGTCCGCTCTGACGATGGCGGAGTACTTCCGCGACGTGCAGAACCAGGACGTGCTGCTGTTCATCGACAACATCTTCCGGTTCACCCAGGCCGGCCAGGAGGTCTCGACCCTGCTCGGTCGCATGCCTTCGGCCGTGGGTTACCAGCCGACGCTGGCCGACGAGATGGGTGAGCTGCAGGAGCGCATCACCTCGACCCGGGGTCGTTCGATCACCTCGATGCAGGCGATCTACGTGCCGGCGGACGACTACACCGACCCGGCGCCGGCGACGACCTTCGCCCACCTGGACGCGACGACGGAGCTGTCCCGTCCGATCTCCCAGATGGGTATCTACCCGGCGGTCGACCCGCTGACCTCCAGCTCCACCATCCTCGACCCGTCGATCGTGGGTGACGAGCACTACCGCGTGGCCCAGGAGGTCAAGCGGATCCTGCAGAAGTACAAGGAGCTGCAGGACATCATCGCCATCCTCGGTATGGACGAGCTGTCCGAAGAGGACAAGGTGACGGTGCAGCGGGCGCGTCGCATCCAGCGCTACCTGTCGCAGAACTTCTTCGTCGCGAAGCAGTTCACCGGCCAGGAGGGCTCCTTCGTCCCGGTGAAGGAGACCATCGAGGCCTTCGACAAGCTGTGCAAGGGCGACTTCGACCACTACCCGGAGCAGGCCTTCCTGTCCATCGGTGGTCTCGACGACCTCGAGGCCGCGTACAAGAAGCTCACCGAGCAGTGATCGCCCGCCCCGCCGAGCCCGGCGGGGCGTGGTGAAACCGGCGAGCGGGGTCGGGACCCGAGGCGGTCCCGACCCCCTTTGCCACTAGGCCCTTCCAGCCCGGCAGTCATGATCGCCCCGGTGGCGTTGGCTAGACTGCGGGCACACACCCGACAAAGGAGACGCGCGTGGCCAACATGTCCGTCCAACTGGTCGCCGTCGAGCGCCTGCTGTGGTCCGGGGAGGCGACCGCGGTGGTCGCGCAGACCACCGAGGGAGAGATCGGCATCCTGCCGGGTCACGAGCCGCTGCTCGGGCAGCTGGTGGAGGGTGGCGTCGTGCGCATCACCACCACCGACAAGGAGACCGTGACCGCTGCGGTGCACGGTGGTTTCCTCTCGGTGACCGGTGCCGGTGTGAGCGTGCTCGCCGAGTCCGCCGAGCTGGCCCAGGAGATCGACGTGGCGCAGGCCCGTCAGGACGTCAAGAGCGACGACGAGCTGGCCAGAACGCAGGCGGCCGCCCGATTGCGAGCAGCGGGCCAAGCGGACTGATCGGGCCAGCATGGGTTCGCCGGTCGTGGTGCTCGTGGCAGCGGTGACGCTGCTGGTGCTCGCCGCTGCGGTGGTGGGCCTGCTCGCGTGGCGGCGAGTCCGCGAACTGCGGGTCGGAGGCATCGACGTGGCGCTGCGCGCCACCGATGGCAAGGGACGCGGCTGGCAGCTGGGTGTGGCGCACTACCGGGGCGAGGAATTCGCCTGGTACCGCATCCTGAGCCTTCGCTCCGGCCCGAACTGGGTGATCAACCGGCGGACCGTGGACATCGCGCAGCGCCGCGAACCGTCGGTCGCCGAGGCGTACGCGATGCCGAGCGGCTCCACCGTCCTGGACCTCACAGGACCGGACCTGGAGCTGGCGATGAACAGCGACGCGCTGACCGGTTTCCTCTCCTGGCTCGAATCGGCACCACCGGGACGATCGGTGCCGTGGGCGTCGTAGGACGCCCGACGAACAACAGCGGGGCCCACCACGGGCCCCGCTTTTTTCGTGCCCGGGGTGGAGCATGGGAACTTTCCTGTCACTCCCGCCCCGGTGGTGGCGGGAGGGTTCCCGTGCCTCAGGGGTGACAGGAAGGTTCCCATGCTCGCGTGGGCCCGGGAGCTCTCCGGCGGGTGGGCTGGCCGAGACTGGGGGCGTGGTTGAGGACTTCACGATCGCCCCGGAGCCGTTCGGCGGGGCTGACGCCCGGTGGGCGTTGGCTCAGTACGTCGCTGAGCTCGTCGAGCGCTTTCCGGAGGGTTTCGATCCGGGTAGGGGCGCGCCGCCCGATGAGGACGCTTTCACGCCGCCGAAGGGCGTGTTCCTGCTGCTGCGCCGGGACGGGTCGGTGCTGGGCTGCGGAGGGGTGCGGACCGAGTCGCCGGGGACCGCGGAGATCAAGCGGATGTGGATCTCGCCGGAGCTGCGCGGCAGGGGTGCCGGCCGCGCGATGCTGAGCGCGCTGGAGGAGCAGGCGCGCCGGTTGGGGTTCTCCCGGGTCCGGCTCGACACGGCGGCCGAGCTGGTGCAGGCGCGGGCGATGTACGCCAAGGCCGGCTACGCCGAGGTCCCGGCCTACAACGACAACCCGTATGCCGCGCACTGGTTCGAGAAAGGCCTTCTCTGACCAGGCCTGGAGCCGATTACGCTGCGGGTGTGCGCATCGAGATCGTCGACTACGACCACCCCGATTCCCAGCGGTTGATCGAGGATCTGCAGCGGGAGTACGTCGCCCGCTACGGCGAAGCCGACATCACTCCCGTGGACCCGGCCGAGTTCTCCCCGCCGCAGGGCCTGTTCCTGCTGGGCTATCTCGGGGACGAGCCGGTCGCCTCCGGTGGCTGGCGGGTTCACGAGTCCGATGAGGAGGACTTCCGCGACGGCGACGCGGAGCTCAAGCGCATGTACATCGTCCCGGCGCAGCGCGGCAACGGGTTGTCCAGGCGGATGCTCGCCGAACTGGAGTCCGCCGCCGCGCTGGCCGGGCGCAAGCGCCTGGTGCTGGAGACCGGCACCGAGCAGCCCGAGGCCGTGGCGCTCTACGCGTCGTCCGGGTACGAGCGGATCGACAACTTCGGCATCTACCGCGACGACCCGCGCAGCCGCTGCTTCGCCAAGGAGCTCTAGGCGTTGCCGCCGGGCTTCCACAGCACGTCGCCGTCGGGGTTGGCGACCCTGGCCAGGATGAACAGCAGGTCGGAGAGCCGGTTGAGGTACTTCGCCGGCAGCGGCGAGGTGCGGTCGGGGTCGGCTTCCTGCAACGCCCAGGCGGAGCGTTCGGCGCGGCGCGCCACGCAGCGCGCCTGGTGCAGCAGGGCGGCACCGGGGGTGCCGCCGGGCAGGATGAACGAGTCGAGCTTGCCGAGCCGCTCGTTGAACTCGTCGCACCAGCCCTCGAGCCGGTCGATGTAGGGCTGGGTGACGCGCAGCGGCGGGTACTCGGGGGCCTCCACCACGGGAGTGGACAGGTCCGCACCCACGTCGAACAGGTCGTTCTGCACCGCCCGCAGCGCGCTCACCACGTCGTCGGGGAGTTCGGCGGTCGCCAGCGCCACGCCCAGCACGGAGTTCGTCTCGTCCACGTCGGCGTAGGCGACCAGGCGCGGGTCGGTCTTGTGGACCTTCGAGTTGTCCGACAACCGCGTGGTGCCCGCATCGCCCGCGCGCGTGTAGATCTTCGTCAGGTGGACTGCCATGCCCCACACCCTAGGCGCGGCGGGGCCGGGTGGAGAGTGGCAGGAAAGTTCCCCTGCACCGCTCTGCGGTGAGTGGGAGGTTCCCCTGCTTCCCACCCGGTGGGAGGAAGGTTCCCTCACTCGCTCGTGACCCGCCACGATGCGCGCCACGCCGGGGCCGTAACCTCGATGCTCGTGAGTGAGCACTTCCGGGTACGCGGCGGAGCCCGCCTCGTCGGCGCGGTGGACGTGGTCGGGGCGAAGAACAGCGTGCTGAAGCTGATGGCGGCGGCGCTGCTGGCCGAGGGCACGACGACGATCGTGAACTGTCCCGAGATCCTGGACGTTCCGCTGATGGCCGACGTGCTGCGCAGCCTCGGCTGCGAGGTGACGATCGACGGCGGCACGGTGCGCATCACCACGCCCGCCTCGATCAGCCACGAGGCCATCTCGCCGTCGATGGGCAAGTTGCGCGCCTCGGTGTGCGTGCTGGGGCCGCTGGTCGCGCGCTGCCGCCGCGCGGTGGTGACGCTGCCCGGTGGTGACGCGATCGGTTCGCGCCCGCTGGACATGCACCAGAACGGGCTGCGCAAGCTGGGTGCGACCAGCCACATCGAGCACGGTGCGGTGGTCGCCGAGGCCGAGAACCTGCAGGGCGCGCAGATCTGGCTGGACTTCCCGAGCGTGGGCGCCACCGAGAATATCCTGATGGCCGCCGTGCTGGCGGAAGGCACCACGGTGATCGACAACGCGGCGCGCGAGCCGGAGATCGTCGACCTGTGCGTGATGCTGCAGCAGATGGGCGCCAAGATCGAGGGCGCGGGGACCTCCACGCTGACGGTGCACGGCGTGTCCTCGCTGCGCGCGGTGGAGCACCGCGTGATCGGTGACCGCATCGTCGGTGCGACCTGGGCTTTCGCCGCGGCCGCCACCCGCGGTGACATCACGGTCAACGGAGTGGATCCCCGGCACACGAACCTGATGCTGGAGAAGCTGCGCAGCGCGGGCGCGGAGGTGATCACCGAGGAGGAGAGCTTCCGGGTGGTCATGCCGGAGCGCCCGAAGGCCGTGGACTACGTGACCCTGCCGTACCCGGGTTTCCCGACGGACCTGCAGCCGATGGCGCTGGCCCTGTCGGCGGTCGCCGACGGCACCTCGATGATCACCGAGAACCTGTTCGAGTCGCGGTTCCGGTTCATCGAGGAACTGGTGCGGATGGGTGCCGATGCGCGCACCGACGGGCATCACGCCGTGGTGCGCGGCCTGGATCGGTTGTCCAGCGCGCCGGTGTGGGCGACCGACATCCGCGCGGGCGTGGGCCTGGTGCTGGCGGGGTTGTGCGCGGACGGCGACACCGAGGTGTGGGACGTGTTCCACATCGACCGGGGGTATCCGAACTTCGTGGAGAACCTGCGCGCGCTGGGTGCCGACATCGAGCGCGTCGCCGACTGATCTCGCCTGTTCTGCGGCCGGTGTCCCGTTCTCGGATCGGGTGCCGGCCGTTGTGCTCGGCGGGGCGGGGGATCATGATCATCGGTTCCGGGTGCGTGGCTAGAGTCCTCGTGCACCTGGTGAGAATCCGGAAAGGGAACCGATGAGCACCATCCCGCGGGTCGGCCGAATCATGACCTTCACCGCGAAACCCGGCCGGGGCGCGGAGCTGGCTTCGATCATGTTGCAGGTGGCCGAGGGCCTGCGCGGTTCGCTGGGTTGCGAGCTCTACCTGGTCAGCCGTGACGCGGAGGCTCCCGACACGGTGCGCGTCGTGGAGGCGTGGACGGATTTCGCCAGTGCCGACGCGGCTCTGGCCACCACGGTGGCCACGCACGCCGACATCGACCTCAACGCGGTGCTGGGGATGCTGGCCGAGCCGCCGGAGCAGATCGATCTGGACGCGCTCGGCGGCGTCGGCCTGTGATCCGGCCGCCGGTTCAGCCGGTTCGGCGTTCGTGCAGCAGGAGCAGCGCGTAGGCCGCGATGGACTGGGCGTCGG
This sequence comes from Saccharopolyspora flava, assembly GCF_900116135.1. Lineage (GTDB taxonomy): Bacteria > Actinomycetota > Actinomycetes > Mycobacteriales > Pseudonocardiaceae > Saccharopolyspora > Saccharopolyspora flava. The sequence continues at coordinate 764,230 of NZ_FOZX01000001.1, read as the reverse complement.
TCACCTCACCCGCGTGGATCATCTTCTCGAAGTCGGTGCGGCTGAACCACGCGGTGCGCATGTCCTGCTCCTCGTGCTCGCGTTCGTGCGCTCCCTCGGTGAGGCCGGTTGCGAGGAAGACGCGTCCGCGCTGGCTGGACATGCCGGGGGCGACGTCGAGCGGTCCCAGCTCGTGCATGGTGGCCGCGCGCAGACCGGTCTCCTCCCGGAGTTCGCGCGCGGCGAGTTCGCCGGCTTCGACGTCGGCCCGGTTCGGGGCGGTGCCCTGCGGGAACTCCCAGCGGCGCATGCCCAGCGGGTACCGGAACTGCTCGACGAGGTGCACGCGGTCCCCGTCGAGCGGGATCACCAGTGCGTAGTCGGGCTTGTCGATGACCCCGTAGATCCCGTCGGATCCGTCGTCGCGGCGGACGCCGTCCTCCCGCACGGTCATCCACGGATTCGCGTACACCTCGCGGCTGCTGGTCTGCTCCATGCGCCCCATCGTGCCGTCGATCGGGTGCGGACGTGCGCATGGGAACCTTCCTGTCACCCCACCCCGGCGAAGCCGCTGGTCAGGGCGTGGGTGACAGGAAGGTTCCCTTACTCCGCGGGGGCGTTGAGGCGCGATTTGCGGCGGCCGTAGCCGAAGTAGACGGCGAGGCCGAGCAGCGTCCAGATCGCGAAGGTCAGCCAGGTGACCGCGTCCAGCCCGGTGATCAGGTAGGCGCACAGCGCCAGGCCGAGCAGCGGCACGAACGGCATGAGCGGGGTGCGGAAGCTGCGGGGCAGTTCGGGGCGGGTGCGGCGCAGCACCACGACACCGATGTTGACCAGGCCGAAGGCCACCAGGGTGCCGATGCTGGTGGCTTCGGCGAGCTGGTTGAGCGGCACGACGGCGGCCAGCACCGCCACGAGCACGCCCACCAGCAGCGTGTTGCGGGCCGGGACCGCGCGGCGGTTGACGCGGGCGAGCACGGGCGGGACGAGCCCGTCACGCGACATCGACACCAGGATGCGGGTCTGCCCGTACAGGACGGTGAGCACGACCGAGGCGATGGCGATGACCGCTCCGAGGGCGAGCACGACGGCGGGCCAGCCCTGGCCGGTGACCATGCGCAGGGCGGTGGCCAGCGAGGCGTCGGATTCGCCCAGCGCTCCGGCGCCGACCGCGCCGACCGCGGCGAAGGCCACCAGCACGTAGATCGCGGTGACGATGACCAGCGACAGGATGATCGCCCTGGGCAGGTCGCGCTTGGGGTTGCGGGCCTCCTCACCTGCGGTGGAGGCGGCGTCGAAGCCGATGAAGGAGAAGAACACGGCCGAGGCCCCGACGGAGATGCCCGCGACGCCTGCCGGTGCGAAGGGGGTGAGGTTGCCGGAGTTGAACGCGGTGAAGGCGACCGCCACGAAGAACACCAGCACGGCGATCTTGAGGACGGTGGTGACGGTGGTGGCCCAGGCGCTCTCGCGCACGCCCAGCAGCAGCACGGCGGTGGCCAGCAGCACGACGATCGCGGCGGGCACGTTGACGACCCCGCCCTCGCCGGGTGGTGCGGCCAGCGCGTCCGGGATGGTCACACCGATGGTGCCCTGCAGGAATTCGTTGAGGTAGCCGCCCCAGCCGACGGCGACCGCGGCGACCGACACCCCGTACTCCAGCAGCAGGCACCAGCCGCAGATCCAGGCGATGATCTCGCCGAGGGTCGCGTAGGTGTAGGAGTAGGCGGAGCCGGAGACGGGAACGCTGCCGGCGAGCTCGGCGTAGGACAGCGCCGAGCACAGCGCGGCCAGGCCCGCGAGGACGAACGAGACGACGACGGCCGGGCCTGCCGCCGGTGCGGCTTCGGCGAGCACCACGAAGATGCCGGTTCCCAGCGTCGCGCCCACCGACAGCGCCACCAGCGGGACCAGGCCGAGGGTCCGGTTCAGCTCGCTGTGCGAGCCCTCGCTGGAGAGCTGTTCGGCTGGTTTGACGCGGAGCAGACTGCGGGCGAAAGACACGAGCGGTAACGGTAACTCCGGTGGTGGAGGGCCTGGTGGAGCGGGGCCTGACCGGGTGACCGACGTTGATCACCCGTGGGGGTGCTCGACATCGATCACCACGCCCGTACTCTGTGCCGAGTGCGACTCGTGATTGCCCGCTGCCAGGTGGACTACGTCGGACGCCTCACCGCGCACCTGCCGATGGCGCAGCGACTGCTGCTGGTGAAGGCCGACGGTTCGGTGTCGGTGCACTCCGACGACCGCGCCTACAAGCCGTTGAACTGGATGAGCCCGCCGTGCTGGCTCATCGAGGACCCCGACGTGTGGACGGTGCAGAACAAGGCCGGCGAGAAGCTGGTGATCACGGTCGACGAGGTGCTGCACGACTCCAAGCACGAGTTGGGTGCGGAGCCGGGCCTGGTCAAGGACGGTGTGGAGTCGCACCTGCAGGAGCTGCTGGCCGAGCACGTGACGACCCTGGGTGACGGGTGGTCGCTGGTGCGCCGGGAGTTCCCGACCGCGATCGGGCCGGTCGATCTGATGTGCCGGGACGAGGCGGGCAAGAGCGTCGCCGTGGAGATCAAGCGTCGCGGCGAGATCGACGGTGTCGAGCAGCTGACCCGCTACCTGGAGCTGCTCAACCGCGATCCGCTGCTGGCCCCGGTCTCGGGTGTGTTCGCCGCGCAGCAGATCAAGCCGCAGGCGCGGACCCTGGCCGAGGACCGCGGGATCCGCTGCGTCGTCCTGGACTACGACAAGCTCCGGGGCATCGAGCCCGACGAGTACCGCCTGTTCTGATCGCACGACCGCTCCCGTCGTCGCCGGGGTGCGGTCGGTGCCGTGGTGACAGGAAGGTTCCCTTCCTCAGGTCATCGGGGGATTCCTTCGCGAATGCCTTTTCCGGTGGGATCGGACCGCTCAAAAGTCGATCTTGATCGGTGTCGTGCGGATCGGTGATGACAGGAAGGTTCCCTTCCTCCGCGCGAGAATTGATCCAGACCATTCTTCTCGCTCGGATGGCGGCCGCGGTTCGGTCGCGAAGTGGCAGAAAGGTTTCCATCCTCGCGTCCCGCGCTGGGGGCGGGACGTGAGTGCGGATGGGGACGGCTGCGGGTGCCGGGTCAGCGGGACGCGTGGCCGGGGCAGTCGCAGAGGTGCGGGCGGGGTGCCGCGAGCGGGGCGAGCATCGCCGTCAGCTGCTGGAAGAGTCCTTCGTGGCGGGATTCGGCCGGTTCGGGGTGGTCGCTTCGGGAGCGCTCGGGCGGGTCTTCCGCGAGTCCTGCGCTGATCGCCAGGTCGATCCGGGCGTTCACGATTCCTCCCCGCATCGTTTCGAATGCATACTGTGACCATACAGTCACGGTGTGTCGAATTCGGCGGGATAATGCGTATATCACTCGCATGGCCCTGAGTGCTCACGGGGTGCACATGGGTGCGACCGGAAAGTCTCCTGCGTGACGCCACTCGGCGGAAGTTCCGTGATCGATTTAGTGTCTTCTCCAACGAATTGATATCGGCTTACGACCACTGCCTCATCTGTGCGGTACTGTCCGACCGCTATCGCGAATGTGGTGGTTCTCGTTTGACTTTGTTGGGTCTGTGGGAGGTGGGGCGGCAGTGCAGCTAGCCCAAGGTCAGCTACTCGACGCGAACGGCGTCGACTACGTGTTGTTGGCGCTGTATTTCGCGTTCGTACTGGGTATCGGCTGGCTGGCGAGGCGGGCCGTTTCAACCAGTCTTGACTTCTTCCTCTCCGGGCGCGCCCTGCCCGCGTGGGTGACTGGTCTGGCGTTCATCTCGGCGAACCTCGGCGCCATCGAAATCATCGGCATGTCGGCCAACGGTGCCGAATACGGCATGCCGACGATGCACTACTTCTGGATCGGTGCAGTCCCGGCCATGCTGTTCCTCGGCGTGGTCATGATGCCGTTCTACTACGGCTCCAAGGTCCGAAGCGTTCCCGAATTCATGCTTCGCCGATTCGGCAAAGCGGCGCACCTGGTCAACGGCATCTCCTTCGCCCTCGCCCAGGTCCTCATCGCCGGCGTGAACCTCTACCTGCTGGCCAGCATCGTCAACGCCCTGCTCGGCTGGCCGCTGTGGGTCTCGGTCCTGGTCGCCGCGCTGATCGTGCTCTCCTACACCGCGCTGGGCGGCCTGTCCGCCGCCATCTACAACGAGGTGCTGCAGTTCTTCGTGATCGTCGCGGCGCTGCTGCCGCTGACCATCGTCGGTCTCGTCAAGGTCGGCGGTGTGCAGGGCCTGGTCGACAAGGTCACCGCCAGCAAGGGCGGCGCCGAGCAGCTGACCGCCTGGCCCGGGGCCGAGCTGACCGGTTTCGCGAACCCCGTCCTCAGCGTCATCGGTCTGATCTTCGGCCTCGGCTTCGTGCTGTCCTTCGGCTACTGGACCACGAACTTCGTCGAGGTCCAGCGCGCGATGGCCTCCAAGTCGATGTCGGCCGCGCAGCGGACCCCGATCATCGGTGCCTTCCCGAAGATGTTCATCCCGTTCATCGTGATCATCCCCGGCATGATCGCCGCAGTGATCATCCCGGAGATGACCAACTACAAGCTGACCGAGCAGGGTCCCTACGACTACAACGACGCGATCCTGCTGATGATGCGAGACCTGCTGCCCAACGGCATCCTCGGCATCGCGCTCGCCGGTCTGCTGGCGTCGTTCATGGCTGGTATGGCCGCGAACCTGTCGTCGTTCAACACGGTGTTCACCTATGACATCTGGCAGGCGTACATCGTCAAGAACAAGCCGGACAGCTACTACCTGCAGATGGGCCGGTGGGTCACCGTCGGCGCCACCATCGCCGCCGTGGGCACCGCGTTCATCGCCTCCGGCTATGAGAACCTGATGGACTACCTGCAGCAGCTGTTCTCGTTCTTCAACGCGCCGCTGTTCGCGACCTTCATCCTCGGTATGTTCTGGAAGAGGATGACCGCCCACGCCGGTTGGTCCGGTCTGGTGTTCGGTACGGCCTCGGCCATCACGGTCTACGCTCTGGCTGAGACCGGGGTGTGGGACCTGCCCGGTCAGGGCGCGAGCTTCGTCGGTGCCGGTGCGGCCTTCGTGGTCGACGTCGTCGTCAGCGTCGTGGTCTCGCTGGCCACCAAGCCGAAGACCGATGAGCAGCTGGTCGGGCTCGTGTGGGGCCTGACGCCGAGGGACAACCTGAAGGCGTCCACCACCGGCGAGGACGCCGGCTGGTACCGGCGCCCGGGCCTGCTGGCGGGCATCGCGCTGATCCTGATCATCGCCCTCAACATCATCTTCGGCTGAGCCAGGACTGGGAGGAAATCTCATGGCTAGTGAAGGTTCGGGGCACAGCGCAGGTGCCTTCGACATTCGCACGGTGATCGCGCTGCTGTTCGCGATCTACGGCGTCGTTCTGGTCGTGCTCGGCTTCATCCAGCCGCAGGCCGAGATCGACAAGGCCGCAGGACTCAACATCAACCTGTGGGCCGGTGTCGGCATGGTGGTGTTCGCGGCGGTGTTCATCGCCTGGGCGCGACTGCGCCCGATCACCGTCCCCGACGACGTCGAAGGCGGCAGCACCGCCGAATGACGTGATCCGAGATCGCCCGAGACGGCGTCCGCTCCCGATGGGTGCGGGCGCCGTCTTGCATTTCGGCACCGATTCCCCGGATCCCGCCCCCATTTCAAGATCCGCTGGCTACCGTGACGGCCGGAGCGCAGCTGACAAGTGGACCAGTGGTCAACGCCCCGTGTCCAGCACATGAGTCGGGCGGTACAGGACGGTTCTTTCCCGACCCGTGATTTCGTAGGCTGCACCGTGACAACGACCGTCGTAATGGTGGGAGGCCGGCCATGACCCAGACCGCCCGTGAGAACGTCGAGGAGATCGCCGACGCGCGGACCGAGACGTTCGAGTCGATCGATCCGCGCACCGGCGAGGTGGTGGGCGAGCATCCGATCCACGACGCGGAGACGGTCGGCAACCGGGTCGCGGCCGCGCGCGAGGCGCAGGCGGCGTGGGACGAACTCGGCTTCTCCGGCCGCAAACAGCATCTCGACAGCTGGCGGAAACTCCTGGTCAAACGCCTCGACGAGCTGGCGGGCGTGATCTGCGCGGAAACCGGCAAGCCGCTCGAGGACGCCAAGCTCGAACTGGTCCTGGTCATCGACCACCTCGCCTGGGCCACCTCCAACGCCGAGAAGGTTCTCAAGCGCCGCAAGGTCTCCCCCGGCGTGCTGATGTCGAACCAGACCGCCACGGTCGAATACCTCCCGTACGGCGTCGTCGGTGTCATCGGCCCCTGGAACTACCCGGCCTTCACGCCCATGGGCTCCATCGCCTACGCGCTCGCCGCGGGCAACGCCGTGGTGTTCAAGCCCAGCGAGCTCACCCCCGGGGTGGGGGAGTGGCTGGTCAAGAGCTTCGCCGAGGCCGTGCCCGAGCACCCGGTGTTCCAGCTGGTGACCGGCTACGGGTCCACCGGTGCCGCGCTGTGCAAGGCCGGTGTGAACAAGGTGGCCTTCACCGGCTCCACCGCCACCGGCAAGCGCGTGATGGCCTCCTGCGCGGAGAACCTCATCCCGGTGCTCGTCGAGTGCGGCGGCAAGGACGCCCTCATCGTCGACGCCGACGCCGACCTGGCGGCCGCCGCCGACGCGGCCGTGTGGGGCGCCATGTCCAACGCGGGCCAGACCTGCATCGGCGTCGAGCGCGTCTACGTGCACGAAGCCGTCGCCGACCGGTACCTGAAGATGGTCAGCGACCGCGCCGCCAAGCTGCGGCCGGGCGGCGAGCCCGGCGCCGACTTCGGCCCCATCACGATGGCCTCGCAGGTCGACATCATCCGCGGCCACATCGACGACGCCATCAACCGCGGCGGCCGCGCCGTGATCGGCGGCCGGGACTCGGTGCGCCCGCCGTTCGTCGAGCCCGTGGTGATCGCCGACGCCCCCGAGGACTCCACCGCCATCACCGAGGAGACCTTCGGCCCGACCCTCGTGGTGCAGCGGGTCAAGGACGTGGACGAGGCCATCACCCTCGCCAACGCCACCAACTACGGCCTCGGCGGCACCGTGTTCTCCCGCGCCCGCGGGATGGAGCTGGCCCGCCGGCTGCGCAGCGGCATGGTCGCGGTCAACTCGGTGATCGCCTTCGCCGGTGTGCCCGCGCTTCCCTTCGGCGGGGTCGGCGACTCCGGCTTCGGCCGGATCCACGGCGCCGACGGCCTGCGCGAATTCGCCCGCCCGCAGTCGGTCACCCGGACCAAGTTCACCATCCCGCTCAACCCGATGAGCTTCGCCCGCCCCAAGGGCACCGTGAGCACCGTCGTCAAGCTCATCAAGGTGCTGCGCGGCCGCTGAGCGGATCGGGTCCACCGCGGCCGGTGTTTTGGCTTGCGCCCGTGGTGACAGGAAGGTTCCCTTGCTCGCATCCCCCTGGGTCTCGTCCGAGGGGGATGCGCGCGGGCGCTCGTCCCGGGCAGAGTTGACCGCGCACGGTTGATCGCGCCGAGTCCGTGGAGCGACGTCGGCGGCGGGAGCGCAGGCAGGGAGGCCAGCGGGTGAAGAAGATCATCAACGAGCCGGCGGACGTGGTCGCCGAGGCGTTGCGGGGCGTGGCCGCGGCCCACCCCGAGCTGCTCCGGGTGCAGACCGATCCGGCGGTGATCGTCCGCGCCGACGCCCCGGTGCAGGGCCAGGTCGCCGTCATCTCCGGCGGCGGATCCGGCCACGAGCCGCTGCACGGCGGCTTCGTCGGCGCGGGCATGCTCGCCGCGGCCGTGCCCGGCGCGGTGTTCACCTCCCCGACCCCGGACGCGGTGCAGGCGGCCATCACCGCCGCCCACGGCGGCTCCGGGGCGCTGCTGCTGGTCAAGAACTACACCGGCGACGTCCTCAACTTCGAGACCGCCGCCGAGCTCGCCGCCATCGAGGACATCGACGTGCGCAGCGTCGTCATCGACGACGACGTCGCGGTCAAGGACTCCACGCACACCGCCGGTCGCCGCGGTGTCGGCGGCACCGTGATGGTGGAGAAGATCGTCGGTGCCGCGGCCGCGCGAGGTGACAGTCTCGACGCGTGCGAGCAGCTCGCCCGCAAGGTCGTCTCCCAGGTGCGCTCGATGGGCATGGCGCTCAGCGCCCCCACCGTGCCGCACGCCGGGCAGCCCAGCTTCGAGCTCGCCGACGACGAGATGGAGATCGGCATCGGCATCCACGGCGAACCCGGCCGGGCGCGGGTGCCGATGGGCACCGCCGACGAGATCGTGGCGCGGCTGCTCGACCCGATCCTGGAGGACCTGCCGTTCACCGAGGGCGACGAGGTGCTGCTGTTCACCAACTCCATGGGCGGCACCCCGCAGCTGGAGCTGTACCTGGCGCACGGCATCGCCGAGCGGCTGCTGGCCGAACGCGGCATCACCGTGCGCAGGCGACTCGTCGGCCCCTACGTGACGAGCCTGGAGATGCAGGGCATGAGCTTGACGCTGCTGAAACTGGACGACGAGCTCACCGAGCTCTGGGACGCGCCCGTGCGCACCGCGGCGCTGCACTGGTGAGGAGGAGTCCCGGAATGGGTTGCACAGCACAGGACATCACCACCGCACTGCGGGCCGGTGCCGCCGTCGTCGCCGAGCACCGCGACGAGCTGATCCAGCTGGACCGCGAGATCGGCGACGCCGACCACGGCGAGAACATGGACCGCGGATTCCGCGCCGTCATCGCGAAGCTGGACACGGCGGGCCCGGAAACCCCGGCCGCCACGTTGAAGCTCGCCGCCACCGTCCTCATCTCCACCGTCGGCGGCGCCTCGGGCCCCCTCTACGGCACGGCGTTCCTGCGCGCGGCCACGGCCGTCGGTGACGACACCGAGCTCGACGGCCGGGCTGTCGCCGCGGCGCTGCAGGCCGGGATGGAGGGCGTCGTCGCGCGCGGCCGCGCCGAGGTCGGCGACAAGACGATGATCGACGCGCTGTCCCCCGCGGTCGAAGCCGCCCGCAGCGTGGCCGAGTCCGGGGCCGACGGCGCCAAGGTGCTGGCGGCCGCCGCCGAGGCCGCGCACCAGGGCGCCCAGGACACCGAAGGGCTCGTCGCCCGCAAGGGCCGCGCCTCCTACCTGGGTGAGCGCAGCGCCGGGCACGTCGACCCCGGTGCGCGTTCCACCGCGCTGCTGTTGACCGCGTTCGCCGAAGCCGCAGGAGCCCGATCATGACCGTGGGACTGGTCGTCGTCTCGCACAGCACCGGCCTCGCCGAGGGCGTCGCGGAACTCGCCGGGCAGATGGCTCCGGAGGTGCGCATCGTCCCGGCGGGCGGGCTGCCCGACGGCGGGATCGGCACCGACTTCGAGAAGGTCTCGGCCGCGCTGTCGGACGCCGACACCGGCGCCGGGGCGGTCGTGCTCTACGACCTGGGCAGCGCGCAGATGGTCGCCGATCTCGCAGTGGAGACGCTGGGCGATCCCGACAGCGCGCTGGTCGTGGACGCCCCGCTGGTGGAGGGAGCGGTTGCCGCGGCCGTCTCGGCCCAGGGCGGCAACGACATGAAGACCGTCGCCCAAGCCGCCGAGAGCGCCCGGGGCAGCGCGGACGCCGCAGCGGCCGAACCGGCCGGCGCCGCGCCGGACACCGGCGGCCAGGTCACCAGGGAGCTGGAGCTGACCAACGAGGTCGGTCTGCACGCTCGCCCGGCCGCCCTGCTGGCCCGCAGCCTCACCGGGTTGCAGGCCACGGTCAAGATCGGGCTCGGCGACAAGCAGGCCGACGCGGCCAGCGTCCTCGGCCTGATGGGGCTCGGCGCACGCAAGGGCGACCACCTCACCCTGACCGCCGACGGTCCCGACGCGGTCCAAGCGGTCGAGCGCATCCTCGACCTCGCCCGCCGCGACTTCGACGAGTAGCCCGCGACCGGTGCAAGGGAACCTTCCTGTCATCTCCGCGGCAGGAAGGTTCCCTCGTGCGCGCCGCCGTGACAGGAAAGTTCCCTTGCACCATCCCCGCCGGTGTTGATCACTGCGTTCCAAGGTCATCGGGGGCTAGGCTGAGTTGATGTCGCCGCGCCGCCACCGAGGCATGTTGCTGCTGGTGCTGTGCTGGGTGCTGCTCGCCGCGTGCACGGCGCAGCCCACCACCGAGATCGCCGGCTCCAGACCGGTCGACACGAGCGCCCGCGCGATGCTCGGTGATCTCCGCACCCTCGATCCCTGCACGCTCGCCGACACGGCGGCTTTGCAGCGCTTCGGCGCGGTGTCGAACGCGGGAATCGTGTCGCTGGACTACTGCCTGCTGCACCTCAAGCCCGATGACCGCACGCTCATCCAGCTGGCCGTCGGCGAGCTGACCGGCCCCGACAGCGACCGGCCGGGCGATCCGGTCGTGCCGCAGGGGGCGTTGAACATCGTGCAGAACGCACCGGTCCCGGGGCACTGCACGCGCCGGGTGCGGTTCGGTGACGGTGTTTCGTTGCAGGTCAGCGCCGATCTGCTTGCGGGAGAACCGGGTGCCGGGCTGTGCGGCATCGCCGATGCCGGTGCCGAGGCGGTCGCCGGCGCGGTCCAGCAGGGACGTGCCGGTCACCGCGACTTCCCGCCGAACTCGCTGGCCCTGGTCGACCCGTGCGCCGTGCTGGACACGGCCGCGGTGAACCAGGTGCCGGGGTTGGAAGAGGCGCGACCCCGGCCGTCCGTCGGTGGCCACCAGTGCTCGTGGGGCGAGCAGTCCGCGGACGCGCCGCGCGTGCAGTTGCAGCACACCGCCGGCGAACCGCCCAGGATCCTGCACGGGGCCGCCGTGGAGGAGCCGGTGGACGGGCGCCGCACCGTGCTCAGCGTCGTCGGCGGTGACCCGCAGGTTCCCCTGTGCTCGGCGGAGACCGGGCACATCCCCTTCGGCACCGTCGCGGGGCAGGTCGAGGTCGCCCAGCTCGTCGTCGCGGTACCCGGCGAGACCGGCACCGATGCCTGCGCCTACGCCCGCGGACTGGCCCGGTTGGCATGGCCGAACCTGCCGCCCGCGAATCCCTGAGCGCCGAACCGGTTACCGTTGTTGTCGTGCCTCGACGCAATCGACAGCAGCGCCACAAGGGTCTTCGCGCGGACACCAGTCACCGCGGAGCCGGCACCGCCTACGGGGCGTCCCGCGTCGAGCAGGGCCCGGACGGCGACTGGATGGTGCGCACCGTTCCCGCCGCGCAGGCCACCAAGATCTACCGCTGCCCGGGCTGCGACCACGAGATCCAGGTCGGCATCGCCCACGTGGTGGCCTGGCCGGAAGCGGAGCTCGGCGGCGTCGACGAGCGCAGGCACTGGCACAGCGGCTGCTGGAAGGCGAGGGCCCGGCGCGGCCCGACGCGCCGCTGGTCGTAGCGCGCGCCACAGGCGCGCAGGTCACCACGAGCGGACCACCCTTTCGTGGCAGGATCGGGTTCGATGAGCACCGAGATCCGCGCCAACACGATGCTGCCCGCCCGCCGCGAGCAGATCACCCTGCACACCGCTGACGGGCTGGAACTGATCGGTGAGCTGGCCCTGCCCGAGCCCGGGCAGCCGCGCGCCACCCTGATCTGCCTGCATCCGCTGCCCACCCACGGCGGCATGATGGACTCGCACATCTACCGCAAGGCCGCGTTCCGGCTGCCCGCGCTGGCCGACATCGCGGTGCTGCGCTTCAACACCCGCGGCACGGTCAGCGAGGCGGGCCGCAGCCAGGGCAGCTTCGACAACGGCGACTCGGAGCGCTTCGACGTCGCGGCGGCCCTGGAGTACGCGGAGTTCCACGACCTGCCCAACGTGTGGCTGGTCGGCTGGTCCTTCGGCACCGACCTGACCTTGGTGCACGGCCTGGACCCGCTGGTGGAGGGCGCGGTGCTGATCTCGCCGCCGCTGCGCTGGTCCACCGAGGACCACCTGCGCGCGTGGGGCGAGTCGGGCAAGCCGGTGCACGCCCTGATCCCGGAGTTCGACGACTACCTGCGGCCGGACGAGGCCCGCGAGCGCTTCTCCCTCATCCCGCAGGCGCAGGTCACCGGCTTCACCGACACCAAGCACCTGTGGGTCGGCAAGGCGGAAGCCGCGTTGGACGCCATCGTGCAGGCCGTCGCCCCCGACGTCGCCACACCGCTGCCGCGCACCTGGGACGGGCCGTCGGAGACCCGCCAGGTCACCATCGTCAACTCCTGAACCGGCGGTGGGGTGACAGGAAGGTTCCCATGCTCACGTCAGCGGCTCGGGAACCGACCACCGGTAGAGCACTTCGGGTTCGCCGTCGTGGAGGCGTTCCCGGACGCGTTCGAAACCCAACTTGTCGGCGACCCGGATCGCGGGGGTGTTGCGGACCGAGGTGGCGATGACGACGGGCAGCCGCGGCCGGTTGTGGTGCGCCCACCGCAGGGCCGCGTGGCCCATCTCGGGGGCGTAGCCGCGACCCCAGGCGTCCGGCAGGAACCGGAAGTAGAGGTTGAGGACCTCCTCGGCGTCGTCGACGCATTCCCGCAGGCCACCGAAACCCAGCACGTCGCCGGAGGCCGCCGACACCACCGTCCAGTAGCCGATGCCGCGGGTGTCCCAGTCGCGCTGGACGCCGTCGAGCAGCCGCAGCGACCGGTCCCGGTCGCGTGGCGCGACGCCGGGGAAGACGTGGGTTTCGGGGCTGGTGTGCACCTCGATGAACGGTTCGGTGTCGGTGGGCAGCGGGCGCCGCAGCAGGAGCCGGCGGGTGCGGATCTCCGAGGGGAGGGCTGTCCGGCAGGATGGTTCCCGTGCACTACATCGAATCGGGAGCCGGAACGCCGCTCGTGCTGCTGCACGCCTTCCCCGTCGACGCGCGCATGTGGGATCCGCTGCGCGTCCGGTTGGAGGAGCAGGTCCGGGTCATCACGCCGGATCAGCGGGGCCTGGGGGAGAGCGCGTTGGACGGGTCGTGGGCGCGCGGCATGCTCGACGAGCGGTCGGCTTCGCTGATCGTCGACCGGCCGGGTGTGGATGTGGCGGCCGCGGACGTGGTGGAGCTGCTCGACCGGTTGGAGCTGCCGCGGGTGGTGCTGGGCGGCTGCTCGATGGGCGGGTACGTGGCCTCGGCGGTGCTGCGGGCCGCGCCGCAGCGGGTCGCGGGCCTGCTGCTGGTGGACACCAAGGCCCCCGCCGACACCGAGGGGCAGCAGGCCAATCGGCTCGGCGTGGCCACGCGGGCCGAGAAGGAGGGCACGTCCGGGTGGCTGGCCGAGAGCATGTTGTCGAACCTGCTGGGTGCGAGTACGCGGCAACGGCGCCCGCAGGTCGTGGAGGAGCTGCGGGCGCTGATCGAGGCGCAGCCCGCCGACGGGGTGGCCTGGGCGCAGCGGGCGATGGCGTCGCGGCCTGACAGCCTCGCCGCGCTGCGCGCTTTCGAGGGGCCGGCGATGGTCGTCGTCGGTTCCGAGGACACCATCACCCCGCCGGAGGCGGCTCGGGAGATGGTCGATGCGTTGCCGAACGGCGAGCTGGTCGAGCTGCCCGGGGTGGGGCACCTGCCGTCGCTGGAAGCCCCGGACGCGCTGGCTCGGGTGCTGCTGCCGTGGTTGGCGAGCATCGACGTGTGACTAGTCGTCGGTGCCGGGGTCCTGTTCCTTCCCGCGTTGGGCGGATTCCGGCGTGCGCTCTTCGCGCCGGAACCGCTCCGCGGTTTCGCTGGGCAACATGAAGTACCGGCCCGAGTCGCGCTGGCCGCGCGATCGGGTTCCGGTGGTGTCACTTCGGGGCTCGTTGTCCGCCATCGATGGGTCCTCTCCTGGGGCGTCGGCTCACGGCCAACCTCGCCCATAGAGAGAGCGCTGCTCCAAAACGATGACGCGCAATCACCTGACCAGCGGAAATTCGGTCAGCTCTGCTGGTTGGCGTTCACCCGGTCGGACTCCTGCGCGTGCTCCTCGGACTGCTGCTCGCCGGGCACCGGGAGTTGGATGCGGCGGGTCGGTTCGTCCGCGGAGAGCTGCTTGCGCTGGATCTTGTCGGTGGGCTCGTCGACCGACGGCTTCGGCGAACCGCCCTGGCCGGGGGTGCGCTTGGGCAGCCCCGAGTCGGTCACGGCCTTCTCGGAGCGGCCGGACGCGTCCTGGCCGGTTGTTCCCGGGTTGGGCGCGTCGTGGATCTCGCCGGTTTCGCGGCCGTCGCGGGCGATGGCTTCCTCGGCGTCCTTGCGGGCCTGCTCGCGGGCTTCCACCGCGGCCACGCGGAGCTTCTCCTCCTCGGCGTCCTCGAGGTCGAGGCGTTCCAGCAGCGGCGTGGTCTGGCCGAGCAGTTCCGCGGCGTCGCGCAGCTTCTTGGCGACGGTGTCGCGCAGCTGGGTGAGCGAGTGGACGTGCTCGTCGGCCTGGGCGAGCCGGCGCTGCACCTCCTCGGTGGTGGCGCCGAGCCTGCGCTGCGCGTCCGCCCGGGTGGCGGCGACCAGGCGCTTGGCCTCGCGGGTGGCCACGTCGATGCGCCGGGTGGCTTCCTCGGTGCACTCGCGGATCATCCGTTCGGACTTGTCGGTGGCCTCGGCGACGAGGCGCTCGGCCTCCTGCTTGGCCTCCTGGATGCGGCGCTGCGCGGCTTCCTTGCTGGAGGCTTCGCGGGCGTGGGCGGCCTCGGTCGATTCGCGTTCGAGCTTCTCGGCGGCCTCGGTGGAGTCCTTCTCGAGCTTCTCGGCCTTGGCGGTGGCCTCGCTGACCAGCGTGTTGGCCTGCTCGGTGGCTTCCTGGACGCGGCGGTGGGCCTCGTTGGTGCCTTCGCGCAGCCTGCGGTTGGCCTCTTCGGTGGCTTCGCGGACGCGGCGTTCGGCCTCGGACTTGCTGGTGGCCTCCTGCTCGGCGAGGGCCCGCATGGACTCGGTGCGGCGGGCCGACATGGCGATCTCGAAGTCCTCTTCCACCTGGATGCGGTGGGCTTCGGACTCCTCGTCGGCGCGCTTGCGGTTCTCCTCGGCCTCGCGTGTGATGCGTTCGGCCTCGGCCTTCGCGCCCTCCATCAGCGACCGGTGCTCGGTCTCCATCTCGCTGCGACGGCTGTCGACCTCGCTGATCAGCCGCTCGTAGCGGGTGCGCAGGTTGACGGCCTCGGCTTCGGAGCGGGCGCGGATCTGGGAGGCGTCGCTCTCGGCGCGGGAGCGGATGTCGGCGGCCTCGTCCTGGGCCAGGCGGAGCATGCGCTGCAGCCGCTCGCTGAGGCCTTCGAGGGTTGTCGGCGGCTTGGCCAGCCGGTCGACCTGGCCGCGCAGGCTCTCGATCTCGGACCGTGCCGCTTCGAGCTGCTTGGACAGGTCGGCGGCCTGCGACACCGCGGCATCCCGGTCAGAGGTGAGGATGCGGATGTCGGCGTCCAGGCGCTCGAGGTGCTCGTCGACCTGGGCGCGGTCGTAGCCGTTCTTGCGAGCGAGATCGAAGCCCGATCCCAGTGGCAGCAAATCGCGGTCGTCGGCAAGGCCCATGACAACCAAGCTACCTGGTAGCCGACGTTGTTGTGGGAGGTGCGGCTGGGTCTCGGGAGGATTTTCCTCACCTCGGGTCACCGGGGGTGCGGACCGCGAAAAACCCGCTATTGACCGGCTGGCCAACCAAGAGTGAACATGGACTGGTCAACTCGGACATGACGGAGGTGATCGACGTGGCCGACAGGTCGAGCGCTTCGGCTTCGAAGCCGTGGGTCCGCTGGCAGGACTGGGTCGGGGTCGTCCTCGGCGCCTATCTCGTCCTCGCCACCATGTGGACGTCGACGAACGGGTCCGCGATGTCGGCGATGATCGTGCTGGGCGCGCTGCTGCTCATCGCGAGCGTGTGGTCGCTGGCGATGCCGGGCTCGATGACCAGCGAGTACAGCCACATGCTGCTGGGTGTGCTGCTGTTCATCTCCCCGTGGGTCCTCGGCTACACCGAGATGATGGCGGCGTCGTGGACCTCGTGGATCGTGGGCGTGCTGGCGGTGATCGCCGGTGCGGCGGCACTGCCCGAAGCCAACGCGAGCCACCGCGGGATCGCGGGGCAGCACTGACCCCATCGCACCGCTTCCTCCTCCGAGATGTTCGACGCGGGCCCGAGGCGGTGACGTGCACGGTTGCGACAAACGCGCGGCCCGGCGGTAACCTCCGGGCCGCGCTTTTCGTGTTCATCCCGCCAGGAGGAGGTCGGGCACATGTCGAACGAGGTGGGCGAACGAGCCCGTCGACGCCCGTCCACTTCGGACTCCGACGACGACCGCGGTGCGAGCACCCGGGAGCGGATCCTCACCGCGGCCGGTGAGCTGTTCGCCGAGCACGGTTTCAACGCGACCCCGACCTCCCGCATCGCCGAGCGCGCCGAGGTCCCCAAGGGACTCATCCACTACTACTTCCGCCGCAAGCAGGACCTGCTGGCCGCGCTCGTGGAACGGCTGCCCGACGAGGAGATCGTCTCCGACGCGCTGGTCGTGCGCGGCGACGTGGCGGCCAGCCTGCGTCGCCTGGTCGGCGAACTCGACGCCCGCCTGGAGTCGTCGATGCTGCTCAGCCACCTGCTGTGGCGGGAAGCCGACACCCACGACGCGGTGCGCCAGGCCATGCAGCAGCGCTTCGGGGTGGTGGTCGAGCAGATCCGCCGGGTCATCGAGCTGGCCATGCCGCGCGGACTGGCGGGCTGCGACATCGAGGCGGCCGCCATGCTGCTGGCCCGGGTCGTCAACCACCGGCACTCGGTGGCCCGCCACCGCACCGGTGACGACGAGCTCGACCGCGAGATCGGTTTCATCGCCAAGGCCCTCGAACTCGGCGCGGGCAACGCGGCGGTCGAGCCCGCCTGAATCCCGGCCTTGTGGCCGGGTGTTCGCGGCACTAGACACTCCCGCAGGTGATCACTGCGGCAGGTTGGGGTGGGCATTGAGCGCGTTCGTCTTTCCCGTCGGCAAGGACTCATCGCGACCGGTTTCGGCATCGCCGGGGCGGGTGCCATGACCTCGGTCGGTGATGCCGCGCCCGACCCGGCGTCCTACCCCGTGACGGGGCTGGCCGAGGAGGTCGAGCTCGTCGAGGACCGCTACGGCGTCCCGCACCTCTACGCCCGCAACGAGGACGACCTCTTCCTCGCGCAGGGCTTCAACGCGGCACGGGAACGTCTCTTCCAGATCGACCTGTGGCGGCGGCGCGGCCTCGGCCGGCTCGCCGAGGTCCTCGGCCCCGACCACGTCGAGCAGGACCGGGCCACCAGGCTGTTCCTCTACCGCGGCGACATGGACGCCGAGTGGGCTCGCTACTCCGACGACGCCCGGCACATCGCCACCCGGTTCACCCAGGGCATCAACGCCTACCTCGACTGGCTCGACGAGCACCCCGAGCGGATGCCCGAGGAGTTCGGCATCCTCGGCTACCGGCCCGCGCGCTGGGACCCGGCCGACGTGGTGCGCATCCGCAGCCACGGGCTCACCCGCAACCTGGAGAGCGAGGTGGAACGGTCCCGCGTGGTCTGCGCCGCGGGCGTGGAGGCCGACCTCGTCCGCCAGGGCCTGCAACCCGAGCACCGCACCGTCGTGCCGGACGGGTTCGACCCGTGCGCGCTGCCCGACGACGTGCTGGAGGTCTTCGACCTGGCCACCCAGGACGTCGAGTTCCGGGACGGATCCGTGCGTCGCGTCGTCCGCGACGCCACCACCGAGGGCAGCAACAACTGGGTCGTCAGCGGCGAGCGCACCGCGACGGGACGTCCCGTGCTGGCCAACGATCCGCACCGCGCCTACTCGACCCCTTCGCTGCGCTACATCGCGCACCTGTCCGCGCCGGGCCTGGACGTGATCGGCGCGGGAGAACCGGCGCTGCCCGGCATCTCCATCGGGCACAACGGCACGGTCGCGTTCGGGTTGACGATCTTCCCGGTGGACCAGGAGGACCTCTACGTCTACGAGCTCGACCCGGCCGACGCCACCCGCTACCGCTACGGCTCGGTATGGGAGTCGATGACGCTGCTGCGCGAAACCGTGCGGGTGCGCGGCGAAGCGGACCGCGAGGTGGAACTGGCCTTCACCCGGCACGGCCCGGTCATCCGCGTCGACCGCGACCGCCACCTCGCCTACGCGGTGCGCACCGCCTGGCTGCAACCGGGGATGTCGCCGTACTTCGGCAGCATCGCCTACATGCGGGCGCGGAACTTCACCGAGTTCACCCGCGCCATGCGCGATTGGGGCGCTCCCACCGAGAACCAGGTCTACGCCGATGTGGACGGCAACATCGGCTGGGTGCCGGGTGGTCTGGCGCCCCGGCGCGTCGGTTACGACGGGCTGCTGCCCGTTCCCGACGACGGCCGCTACGAGTGGGACGGTTTCCACTCGGGCGACGACCTGCCGCGGTTGCTCAACCCGGATGAGGGGTTCATCGCGACCGCCAACCAGTTCAACCTGCCCGCCGAGCACCAGAACCTGGGACTCGGCTACGAGTGGACCAACCCGTTCCGCCACCAGCGGATCGTGGAGGTCCTGTCCCGCCAGCACCGGCACACCGTCGAGGACTCGCAGCTGCTGCAGAACGACCAGCTGTCGCTGCCCGCCCGCCGGATCCAGGCGCTGCTGTCGGGTGTGGACAGCGGCGAGGCCGATCTGCGCCGCGCGCTGCGGCTGCTGCGCGACTGGGACGCGGTGCTGGGGGCGGATTCGGCCGCGGCCGCGCTGTTCGAGGTGTGGCGCTCCAGGCACCTGGGGCCGGGTTTCGCGCGCGCCGCGGTCCCGAAGGCCGCCCGGCACATCGAGAGCGTCGACGATCTGGTGATGCTCACCGAGCTGGAGAACCCCGGCCGCTGGTTGCCGGACGCGGCGGCCCGCGACCGGCTGCTGCTGGAGACCCTGCGTGCCGCCTACGCCGAGGTGCGGGAACTGCTGGGGCGTTCCGAGAGCACGTGGCGGTGGGGGCGCTTGCACCACAGCTACTTCGCGCACCCGGCCTCGGACGCGTTCACCGAGGCCCAGCGCGCCCGCTTCGACGTCGGCCCGCTCCCGCGCGGCGGTTCGCCTGCGACGGTGAACCAGTCCTCGTACCGGGTCGAGGACTTCCGCCAGACCAACGGCCCGTCGTTCCGGATGGTCCTCGACGTCGGCGACTGGGACCGCTCGGTCGCGGTGAACACGCCCGGCCAGTCCGGCGACCCGTCCGACCCGCACTACCGCGACCTCGCCGAGCGGTGGCGCAAGGGAACCTTCTTCCCACTCGCCTACAGCCGGGCGGCCGTCGAAGCCCTGGCGGAACGCAGGATCCGCCTCGTCCCGGCTTGATCCGGTCAGCGCGACGCGGCGGCGGGTCCACTTCGGACCCGCCGCCGCTGCGTTCGGGGGTCAGTGACCGGTGGCGGCGGGTTCGACGAGTTCGACGAGAACGCCGCCGGCGTCCTTGGGGTGGACGAAGTTGATGCGGCTGTCCGCGGTGCCGCGGCGCGGCTGGTCGTAGAGGAGGCGCAGGCCCTTGGCCTTGAGGGCGGCCATCGCGGCTTCGACGTCGGTGACCCGGTAGGCGAGCTGTTGCAGGCCGGGGCCGTTCTTGTCGAGGAACTTGGCGATCGTGGAGTCCTCGCGCAGCGGTGCGAGCAGCTGGATCTGGGTCGCGCCGGTGGTGTCTCCGGGGGCGCGCAGCATCGCTTCGCGGACGCCCTGCTCCTCGTTCTCCTCGGAGTGTGCGACTTCCAGGCCGAAGGTGTCGCGCTGGAACGCGATGGCCTCGTCGAGGTCGGGGACCGCGATGCCCACGTGATCGATTGCCGTGACCAGGTCGTTCAGTTCCGCTCGCATGGGTGGCAGCGTAGCCGTCGCGGAAACCGTGGGAAAAGCGGCGAAATCCGAAGATCGGATTGCCCCAACAGGGGGAGTCGGGCGCGCTGCCCCGGAGGTGAGCATGTGGCTTGTTCACGTGGAAGGGGCAGAAATGGTCAAGACGCAACACGTGCGCGGGCTCGCCGGGTTGGCCCTCGTCGTCGGGTTCGCCGCTGCGACAACGGCTCCCCTCGCTCACGCGGCCGGAGGTGACGGGACCATCAGCGGCGGTGGCGGGCCCAATCCGCGCGCCGAGCAGATGAGCCGGGACCGCGGGTGGGTGGCGCCCCTCGCAGAGCTGCACTTCGGTGCCGAGCCCTACGCGGCGGTCGAATCCGCGGCCACCGACGCGGCCGAGGCGGCCGACTGCGGCATCAGCGCCACCGCCGCCACCTATCTGACGCTGTCGACGACCTGGCCGGAAGTGTCCCCGTCCGGCCAATCCCCGTCGCCGATGACGCTGTCCCGCTACGACGACCAGACCTCGCTGGCCGACCCCGAGCAGCGCGCCGAAGGGCTGTTCTTCAACCCCGGTGTCGGCATCTGGCAGCTCGACTCCGCGGGGCTCGGTGCGGAGGAAACGGCCGCCACCGCCATCGACAGCACCACCGCCGCCGCCACGATGGCGTCCCACATGGTCGGCAAGTACTGCTCGGCCATCAACGCCGGCAACGGCGAAGCCCAGGCCCGCGCCTCCGCCTGGGCCGACTGGCACGCCTGCGACTCCGGCGCCTGCGAGGACGTCTACCAGCGGCTCGCCGCCGACGGCGTCACCCAGGACGACGGCGTCGGCCGCTACGGCGGCGCCGAGATGCGCACCTGCACCTTCGAAGGCGCCGAGTACGACTGCCTCCGCGTCGACCCCGCCGCAGCCCAGGGCGAGGACGCCTGGACCTCACCCGACTACGGGCCGGCCCCGGTGCCCGCCCCCTTCTACGCCTTCACCTACACCGAGGACGGCGTCGACTACGAGGTCCGCTACTGGCTCAAGAGCGACTCCGGCGCCGACACCGACGTGTCGGCTTCCCGGGAACTGGGGGTGGACGCGCGCAGCAAGCTCTCCTGGTCGGAGGAGACGTCGCTGTGCGACATCACCACCGGAACCGGCAACTGCTGAGCGCCCGGGGGCGGGTGTGAGCATGGGAACCTTCCTGTCATCCGGCCCCCGGCGAAACCGCAGGACGGGAACCTTTCGCTCACCCGCCTGCCCCGCTTATGGCAGTCGTCACAAGCGGGGCGGGCGTGGTTCGCGGGTATGGTCCCC
This sequence comes from Saccharopolyspora flava, assembly GCF_900116135.1. GTDB lineage: Bacteria > Actinomycetota > Actinomycetes > Mycobacteriales > Pseudonocardiaceae > Saccharopolyspora > Saccharopolyspora flava. Next base: position 743,250 of record NZ_FOZX01000001.1, on the reverse strand, counting down.
AGGGCGTTCGCGGGCGATGATGGACGCGAGCCGAGAACGTGATGTGTCGACGATGACCGGGAGGCAGTCGTGAGTGGTTCTGTGATCGTTGCGGGCGCGCGGACCCCGATGGGACGACTGCTCGGTTCGCTCAAGGACTTCTCCGGCGCGCAGCTGGGCGGGATCGCCATCAAGGCCGCGCTGGAGCGCGCCGGTGTCGCACCGGAGCAGGTCGAGTACACGATCATGGGTCAGGTGCTGACCGCCGGGGCCGGTCAGATCCCGGCTCGCCAGGCCGCCGTGGCCGCCGGCATCCCGATGGACGTGCCCGCGCTGACCATCAACAAGGTGTGCCTGTCCGGGCTCGACGCGATCGCGCTGGCCGACCAGCTGGTGCGGGCCGGTGAGTTCGACATCGTCGTGGCCGGTGGCCAGGAGTCGATGACCCAGGCGCCGCATCTGCTCACCGGGTCTCGCGAGGGCTTCAAGTACGGCGACACCACGATGCTCGACCACATGGCGCACGACGGTCTGTTCTGCGCGTTCGACCAGGTCGCGATGGGTCTGTCGACGGAGAAGCACAACTCCCGCTACGGGCTGACCCGCGAGGAGCAGGACGCGTTCTCCGCCCGCTCCCACCAGCGCGCCGCGGCCGCGATCGACTCCGGCGTGTTCGCCGAGGAGATCGCCCCGGTCGAGATTCCGCAGCGCAAGGGCGACCCGGTGGTGTTCGACACCGACGAGGGCGTGCGCGGCAACACCACCGCCGAGACCCTCGGCAAGCTGCGCCCGGCGTTCTCCGCCGACGGCACGATCACCGCGGGCTCGGCCTCGCAGATCTCCGACGGCGCCGCCGCCGTCGTGGTGATGAGCAAGGCCAAGGCGCAGGAGCTGGGCCTGGACTACCTGGCCGAGATCGGTGCGCACGGCGTGGTCGCCGGGCCCGACGCGAGCCTGCACGAGCAGCCGTCCAACGCCATCGCCAAGGCCTGCGGTAAGGCCGGTGTCGAGGCGGGCGACCTGGACCTGGTGGAGATCAACGAGGCCTTCGCCGCGGTCGGCATCGTCTCGACCCGCAAGCTGGGCATCGACGAGGACAAGGTCAACGTCAACGGCGGCGCGATCGCGCTGGGCCACCCGATCGGCATGTCCGGTGCCCGGCTCGCCCTACACCTGGCCCTCGAGCTCAAGCGGCGCGGGGGCGGCACGGGTGCCGCGGCGCTGTGCGGCGGCGGCGGTCAGGGCGATGCGCTGCTGCTGACCGTCCCCTCGGCCTGATCCGGGTCTCCCCGGGAATTCCCTGAGAGGGACCCGGGGATTCGCCCACCTCCATGATCAACTGTCTGGTTCGTGGATACCCTGGGGCGCATGAGATGGCTTCCAGGGGGATGGCAACGAGCTGACTGGAGCGAGCCGACGCGCACGATGCCGCGCGGCACCGCCCGCTACACCTCGGGGCGCCCGGCGGCGGAGCCGCACCGCCCGCCGGCCGGGGCGCCCGCGCCCACGCTGCTCGGCGCCGACGCCCACGACGTCGACGTCAGCGCCGCGGGTTTCCGCTCGCTGCTCATCGGCGGCGGCATCAGCGGCCTGGGCACCGTGCTCATCGCCGCGACGCTGGTCAACAACGGCAGCACCGTGGGCATGTGGATCTGGCAGCTGGTCTTCGGCGTCGCGTTCCTGTGGTTCGTGATGGGCTCGCGCGGCATGCTGCGCGGCCGCGGGTTCCTCATCGACCGCAGCGGCTTCTACGCGCGCACCATGGGCGAGGTCGTCGGGGTCGACTGGCGCGAGATCCAGGCGGTGGGCATCGGAACGCTGCCGTGGGTGGAGAACAAGCGGCCGGTGAACCCGGAACGCCGCCGCGCGCTGGAGATCTACCCGGCCGACGCGGGTTTCGCCGAGCGCCACCCGGAGCTGGAGCGCTGGTGGGTCGAGGAGCCGCCGACCGTGCAGGGGCTGCCGCCGGACCGGTACCGGTTCCACCTGCCGCCGTTCAGCAGGCTCCCGAAGGACCTCGAGCACGCGATCAAGGACATCGCTCCGCAGAAGTGGGTGGGCCAGTACCGGCGTCATCTGCCTCGTCCGCCGCAGGGCTGAGCCCCAGGCTGGCCAGCGGGTCGGCGGTGCTGAGCTGCGGATCGTCGACCGAGAAGGTCCGCGCCACGCCCCGGCCCGTGGCCGCGGTCTCGAAGCGGATCGTGACGCGGCCGTGCCCGGCGCCCTGCACCCAGCCGTGCCCGAGTTCGGCGTGGTGGACGTCGTCACCGGCCCGCCACTGGCGCGTCGCGGGCTGCGGGATTTCGACCGCGCCGGGTGCTTCGGGCTCCGGTTTCGGGGCGTCGTCCGGGTCGGCGGGGTGGTCGAACAGCGACTCCTGCTCGGAGGTCGCCAGACCCGAGTAGGAGACCCCGACCAGCCGCACGGGCGTGCCCGGCGGCACCGCGATCGGCAGGAGGCGGCGCGCCGCCGCCGAGAGGGTGTGCAGTTCGCTGGTCGCCGAGGAGAACGTCTCGGCCCGGCTGATCGTGGTGAACTCCGAGTCGCGCACCTTGAGCGTCACGGTCCGCGCGGCGCGCCCCGATGACACCAGCCGCCGGTGCGCGTTCTCCGCCTGGCCCATCACCTCGGCCAGCAGCGTGTCGCGGTCGGTGATGTCGGTGTCGAAGGTCGTTTCCGCGCTGACCTGCTTGGCTTCGGCGCGCTCGGCCACCGGGTGGTCGTCGATGCCCTGGGCGAGCCGGTGCAGTTCGCCGCCGATCGCCTGCCCGAGCAGCGAGGTCACGTCCTGCGGGTGCAGGGCGGCGAGCTCGCCGATGGTGCTGACCCCGATGCGGTGCAACTTGGACTCGGTGACCGGTCCGATGCCCCACATCTTGCGCACCGGCAGCGCCCACAGCAGTTCCAGCTGCTCCTCGGGCGGCACCACCAGCATCCCGTCGGGTTTGGCGAGCCCGGAGGCGATCTTCGCCAGCTGCTTGCCGGGGCCCGCGCCGATCGAGGCCACCACCCCGACCTCCCGCTGCACGCGGGCGCGCAGCGCGGCCGCGAACTCCTCGACGCGGCTGGTCGAGGCCCCGGAGAGCTCGGTGGGTTCGAGGAACGCCTCGTCGACCGACACCTGCTGCACCACGTCGGAGACCTCCCGCACGATGCCCAGCACGTGCCGGGACACCGCCTGGTAGACGCGGAAGCGCGGCGGCAGCACCACCGCGACCGGGCATCGGCGGCGCGCCTCGCCCATCGGCATCGCCGACTTCGCCCCGTACTCGCGGGCCTCGTAGCTGGCGCCGGCGACGGTTCCGCGCGGGCCGAGCCCGCCCACCAGCACCGGACGGCCTCGCACGGTGGGCCGGGTGAGCTGCTCCACGGACGCGAAGAACGCGTCCATGTCCATGTGCAGCACCCACCTCATGGGGTTCATTGAACTCGAACGGACCGACAACAGCCCGCAGGACGCGGCTGTGAGAGCCGTCTCGGGCAGGGGGCGGTTTGAGTCCGTCACCACCTCGCGCCGAGCGGGGGAGTGAGGCCCGGATCGAGGACGCTTTGCGATCAGCGCGAGCGGTGCATGGGAACTTTCCTGTCATCCCCCGGCCCGGCAGCGGCGTCCCGGCGGGTGTCAGCGCAGGCGCGCCCAGGCGTAGGTCGTCATGGCGTCGCGGAGGTAGGCGGCCATGCCCCGGGGTTTGCGGCGTTCGATGCGGTGCCGGAACTTCGGCTGGTTGACGTACATCTCGGCGAGCCGCAGGTAGGAGGCGCGGTCGGGCGTCCAGAAGTGGCCGAGCCACTGGTAGTGCTGGTGCACGACCTGCTGGGTGCGCGGGTCGTTGCTGGGGACGCCGGTGGCGAACAGCTCGGCGACCGCGGAGCTGATGCGCTGCCAGTCCTGGCCGACCTTGCGCGCGATGGCCTGCTTCTGCGCGGGGCTGAGGTTCCCGGCGCCTGCGGGGGTGAGGTTTCCGATCAGCGCGGTGCCGTCCTCGACGGCCTCGGTCTGTTCGAGAGCAGCGCTCCCGGACAGGTTGTTCGGCTGCACGGCATCCCCCTTGCTTCGATCACGCGCGACCTCAGCGCGTTCCCACACGGCCAACGGTCAGTGACGATTGAGGACTCGTTCGAGCGAAATGCGTCAACTGCCCGTGGCACAGTAGCGGAGGCGATCGGATGCGGTGCGTGATCTATCGGATCCGCGACCAGTCTGTGACTGCCCGCGGACTCCGAACAGCCGGGATCAGTCCTGCCGGTGGTCGTCCTGCTCCGGATCCTGCTCGGCGGCGGGCTCGCGCGGCGCGAGGAACACCACGCCCCTGTCCAGGTCCAGCGGGCCTCCGGGATCGTGCTCGCGGGACACGCCGTCCTGGTCGCCCTCGTGCTTGAGCTTGCGACCGGGGAACATCTCACCGATTGCGGCCATGCCCCCACGGTAACCGCGACCTGCGGCGACGCACAGGTGTGACAGGAAGGTTCCCATGCACCGCTCGCGCCGACCGTGAGGCGCGGGCGGTGAGACGAAGGTGCCCGCCTCGCCGTGGCGAGACGGGCACCTTCCGATCAACCGCGCTCCGGGGGCGGTACCGCGGTGGCGGGGATCAGCACTGGGACTTGTAGAAGTACTGCGACTGCTGGTCCATGTTGTCGCGGGTGATGGAGATCATCTCCGTCTTCGTCTCCCGCTCCACCGGCTGTCCCTTGATCGCGGAGATGGCGCGTGCGACGCCCTCCTTGCCGATCTTGGCGGGGTCCTGCGCGATGAGGGCCTGCACCCGGCCGTTGCGCAGGTCGTCGACCTGCTTGGGGCTGGCGTCGAAGCCCACCAGCTGCACCTGGCCGGACTTGCCCGCGTTCGACAGCGCCGTGCCCGCGCCCTCACCGGTGTTGAGGTTGGTGCCGAACACGCCCACCAGGTCCGGGTTCGCCGCCAGCGTCGAGGACACGATCTGCGCGGCGGTCGCCGGCTCGTTCTCGGTGTACTGGGTGGGCAGCAGCTTCAGGTTCGGGTGCTTGCGGATCTCGTCCTCGAAGCCCTTGGCGCGCTCGTCGGTGGTGGAGGTGCCCGCCTTGGTGTTCAGCGCCAGGACCGAACCGCCCTTCTCGCCCAGCAGCTGCACCAGCGTCTGCGCCGCCAGCTGCCCACCGGCGTAGTTGTCCGAGGACAGCGAGGTGACCGCGATCGACCGGTCCTCCAGCGCCGTGTCGACCTCCACCACCTGGATGCCGTTGCCCTTCGCCTGCTGCAGCGGAGCGGCCAGGGCCTTGTCGTCGGTGGGGGCGATGATCACCGCTCCCGGCTTGCTGCTGACGATGCCGCCGAGGATCTGCGACTGCTCGGCCTGCTCGAACTTCTCCGGGGCCTGCGCGTTGAGCTGGTAGCCCTGCGCCGCGGCCTCCTGCTGCGCGGCGCACTCGAGCGAGACGTAGAACGGTTCCCCTCGCTGACCGGTGATGAGGGCCAGGTTCTTGTTGTTCGGGTCGGTCTGCCCGCCGGTGTCACCGATCTGCCCGGAACCGCACCCGGCCAGCAGCAGTGCCGCGGCGCCGAGCGCCAGCAGTCCCTTGTGCGTTCTCATCGAAACGACCTCCACACGTCTTTGTGTTGACCAAGGCTTCGGTTTCAGAGGAAGGGGTTGTCGAAGAAGGGGTCTCACCGGCTGTTGCGGGCTCGACGCCGCCGCTGGTCCAGGTAGACCGCGGCGACCAGGACCGCCCCGACGGCGATCGGCTGCCAGAACGGGCGAACACCGGCCATCACGAACCCGGCGTCGAGCACCGCCGGGATGAAGATGCCGATGACGCTGCCGAGAATCGATCCGATGCCGCCGAACAGGCTGGTCCCGCCCAGCACCACGGCGGCGATCGAGTTGAGGTTGTCGTTGCTGTGACCGCTGATCGTGGTCGTGCCGAAGTAGGCCAGTGACATGAAACCGGCCAGACCGGCCAGCACCCCGGTCAGCGCGTAGACCACCACGAGGTGGCGGGTCACCTTGATGCCGCTGCGCCGCGCGGCCTCGGCGTTGGACCCGATCGCGTAGGTGTAGCGACCGAACACGGTGGTGTGCAGCAGCCACCACGCCAGCAGCGTCACGATCGCCGCCAGGATCACCAGGTTCGGCACCACCCCGAACGACGTCCCGGTCCCCAGGGTGGTGCGCAGCACCGAGGGAACCGTGCGCACGTCGACGCCGTTGGTGAGCAGCTGCGCGGCTCCCAGCGCCGCGCCGAACGAGCCGAGCGTGACGATCAGCGCAGGCACCCGCGCCACCGCCACCAGCAGCCCGTTGAGCAGACCCCACGCCGCGCCGCCGAGCAGCGACACCACCAGGCCGACGGCGATCACGCCCCACCCGGCGCCGGTGGCGTCGCCGCCGCTGAGCGCTTCCATGGTCATCGCCGAGACGACCCCGGCGAACACCAGCACCGACCCGACCGACAGGTCGATGCCGGAGGTGATGATCACGAAGGTCATGCCCACGGCGAGCATCAGCAGCGGTGCGGCCTGCACGAGCAGGTTCTGCACGTTGAACAGGGTCAGGAACGCGTCCGGGCGCAGCGCGCCGAACAGCACGCACAACGCCACCAGCACCAGGCCGGTCCACGCGGTGTTGGATCCGGCCAGCCGCGAGCGCAGGCTCGTGGCCTTGTCGTCGGGTGTCTGCTGCACCGGGGTCGTGCCGGAGGTCTTCTGCGGAGCGGGCATCAGTCGGCGTCCTCCTGGGCGAGGGCCCCGGTCATCGCACCGACCAGGTCCTCCAACTGGGCTTCGGCGGCCTTGAACCGGGCGACGCGGCTGCCCAGGCGCAGCACTTCGACGCGGTCGGCGACCGACAGCACCTCGGGCATGTTGTGGCTGATCAGCACGACGGCGATGCCGGTGTCGCGGACCCGCCGGACGACGTCGAGGACGCGTTCGCGCTGCACCACGCCGAGCGCGGCGGTGGGTTCGTCGAGGAACACCAGGCGGTTCGCCCACGCCACCGAGCGCGCCACCGCGACGCTCTGGCGCTGGCCGCCGGACAGGGCGCCGATCGGCACCGACAGGTCGGGCAGCGACACCCCGAACTTGGCGAACTGCTCGCGGGCTTCGGTGCGCATCGCGGCCTTGTCGAGCATTCCGAGCTTGCCGAGCAGGCCCGGTTTGCGGATCTCGCGGCCGAGGAAGAGGTTCGCGGCCGGATCCAGGTCCGGCGCCACGGCCAGGTCCTGGTAGGCGGTTTCGATCCCGTGTCCGCGGGCGGCGGACGGGGAGTCCAGCGACACGGGCTCGCCGTCGACCAGGATCTGGCCCGAGTCGGGTTGTTCCACCCCGGACAGGCACTTCACCAGGGTGGACTTGCCGGCACCGTTGTCGCCGATGAGCGCCACGACTTCACCGGGGTGCACGGTGAAGGACGCTCCGCGCAGCGCCTCGACGCCGCCGTAGCGCTTGACGAGGTCGCGTGCTTCGAGAAGGGGTTGGGTCATGCGTGGCTCCCAGCTGACGGAGGTCTGCACAGCACGGTGGTGAGGTCGCCGTCGAGCCGCGTGCGGCCCGCGGCGTGCGGCACGACGACGGTGGTGCCGCGGCTGAGCTGCAGAGGGGAACCTTCCGCGCAGTGCAGCTCGCCGCGGCCGTCGAGGACGATCAGCACGCCGAACGACGGGTCGAGTTCGGCCGGACCGTGCAGCCGGTCGGCCCGGAAGAACGGTGCGGCGTCGTCGGCGAGGAGAGGAACGCGACCTTCATCCGCGCCGCCGGTGCGCTTGATCAACGACGACAGGAGCGCGTCGTCGAAGCGCGTGCGGTTGACGGTTTCCAGGGCGGTGGTGGTGTCCAGGCCGAGGAACGCGCTCTCGGCGTCGGCGAGGAATCCCCGCCACTCCAGGGTGATCGAGAAGTCGGTGGGCTGCTGCAGCTCGACGATGAACACCCCGGCGCCGATGGCGTGCGGGGTGCCTGCGGGCACGTGCACCGTGTCGCCCGGCTTGACCGGGATCTCGTTCAGCGAGCCCAGCATCGCCGAGGAGTCCTGGGTGCGCACCCACTCGGCGACGGTCTCCGGTGACACGTCGTCCCGGAAGCCCAGGTGCACCACGGGATTCGGGCCGCTGGTTCCCACCACGATCCAGGCCTCGGTCTTGCCGAACCGGGAACCGAGGTGGCGCTGGGCGAAACCGTTGTCGGGGTGGCAGTGCACCGGCAGCCGCTGGCCCGCGTCGAGCAGCTTCACCAGCAGCGCGGTGCTGTCGCCGAAGGCCGAGGTGTGCTCGGCTCCGAGCCAGGCCTGCGGGTCGGCGCTGACGGCGTCGCGCAGCAGCCTGCCGTCGGGAAGCCGCGAGAGCCCGGATTCGTCGTGCCCGAAGCGGGCGGTGGTGGAGGCGACCCAGTCCTCGGGGCCGAACTCGCGGTCGTGGTCACCGCCGCGCAACGCGGCGATCGACGCCCCACCCCGGTAGAACTGCCGGGGCTGGTTCGCCGGCAGGGCCGCGGCCTGCGCGGGAAGTGCACTGTGGACGGAACTCAACGGACCACCTCTCCGGATCCTCGGGGCAGCAGCGTGGTCGGGACGACCACGCGACCGGGCGGCGAGGTGTCGCCGTCCAGTCGCGCGAACAGCAGCTCGGCCGCGGACTTGCCCAACGCCCAGGTGTCGTGGGTGACCACGGTGATCGGCGGGTCCAGCAGGTCGGCCAGTTCGAAGTCGTCGAAGCCGACCAGCGCCGGGCGCGACGGGCGTCCGGCCAGCGCGCGCAGCGCGTGCACGGTGATCCGGTTGTTGCCGGTGACCAGCGCGGTGGCGTCGCGCAGCGGCCCGGACAGGGCCGCAGTGACGGTGGTGTCGTCGTGCGGGCCCATCACGACCAGGTCCGTGTCGAAGGGCACACCGGCTTGGGCGCAGCCCTCCCGGAATCCGCGCAGTCGCTCGGCCGCGGTGTGGATGTCGGGGGAGTCGCCGAGGAAGGCGATGCGGCGGTGCCCGTGGTCGGCGAGGTGCCGCGCGGCCTGGGCGGTGCCGCCGGCGTTGTCGATGAGCACCGAGTCCGCGTCGAGATTGCCCGGCGGCCGGTCGACGAACACCACCGGTGTCCCGGCGTTGATCTCGTGCGCGATGTACCCGTGCTGGTGGCCTGCGGGGACGACGACGAGCCCGTCGACGCGGCGCGCGCAGAACTCCAGGACGAGTTCCCGCTCGCGGGTGGGGTCTTCGTCGGAGGAACCGGTGAGCACCTGCTTGCCCTGCACGCGGGCGACTTCCTCCACCGCGCGGGTCAGCATCGAGTAGAAGGGGTTGGCCAGGTCTTCCAGGACCAGGCCGAGCGTGCCGGTGCCGGTGCCCCGGCGCAGGTTGCGGGCGCTGACGTTGCGGCGGAAGCCGAGCTGGTCGATGGCCGACAGCACGCGCTGCGCGGTCGCCGGGTGCACGCCGGTCTCGGCGTTGACGACGCGGGAGACCGTTTTGACGCTCACCCCGGCCAGCCGCGCGACGTCGGTCATGGTGGCGCGGCGGACGCTTCTCGACTCAGACAACGTTGTCATGGTGCTGCGGATTGGACTCCGCGCACGAGTTGCCTGTCAACGCCGCGACGGTGAACTTGCTGCGCCCGGATGCGCGGAATGCGCCGCTCGGCCCAATCGCCGGAAGGGTCCCTTCATCGGCCGGGGTTGGCAGAAAGGTTCCCTTGCTCCCGTTCCGGCGGGCGTGAAGGGCGCGGTCAAGGCGTCCGGTGGTGGAACGGGTGCGGCCGGTCGGCGCCCGCGGGTGTCCAAAACCGACAACTGCGGCGCTGCGCGTTGACCTGGTCGGTGACGGCCCGCGACGGTGGTGCGGCGTGGCTTGACAAGGTTGTCCAGGTGCGGAGTTGACGATGCTTCCAGGCATGTCCCGAAGGTCCGCGTTGCGCGCGTTGGGCGCCGTCGCGGTCGCAGGTGGGTTGTTCTCGACCACGTCCGGCCCGGTTTCGGCTCAGGGGAGCTGGAAACCGGTCGCCGACACCGTCCGCGAGGAGTACCTGTGGGCGTGGCGCCACTACGTCGACCGCGCCTTCGGCGCCGACCAGATCAAACCGATCTCCGGCGGCAGGGAGGACTTCTTCGCCGAGGGCCACTCGGTGGGGTTGAGCCTCGTCGAAGCCGTCGACACGCTGTGGCTGATGGAGGCCGACGACGAGGTCGCCCGCGCGGTGCGGTGGATCGTCGACCACCTGGATTTCGACATCGACGCGCCGTTCCAGGTCTTCGAGACCAACATCCGCATGGTCGGCGGGCTCGCCGCCGCCTACCACTGCACCGGTGATTCCCGGCTCCTCGACCGGGCCGAGGACATCGCCGACCGGCTGCTGCCGGCCTTCACCCAGTCCCCGACGGGACTGCCCTACCGGTACGTGAACCTGGCGACCGGGCAGGTCAGCGACCCCGAGACCAACATCGTCGAGATCGGCACCTACATCGCCGAGTTCGGCGTCCTCTCGCAGTGGACCGGGGATTCCCGCTACTACGACGCGGCGAAGCGCGCGATGCGCGTCGCCTACGACAACCGCACCGAACTCGGCCTGCTGCCGCACGACATCAATGCCGAGACCGGGAGGTGGCGCAACCGCGAGGCCACCATCGGCCCGCCCGGCGACTCCTACTACGAGTACCTCTGGGACGGCTATCGGCTCTTCGGCGACCCCGACCTCAAGCACTGGTACGACACGCTCACCGAGGCGATCCTGGCTCGGCAGGCCGAACGCCGCGACGGGCACCTGTGGTTCCCGCAGATCGACGCGTTCACCGGGGAGGTGCTCAGCCGCGAGCAGAGCGTCCTCGCCGGCTTCTACGCCGGGCTGCTCGCCGAATCCGGTCACGTCGACGAGGGTCGCGCCTATCACGACTCGTTCTCCCTCGTGCAGGACCGGTTCGGCGTGATCCCGACCTTCGTGGACTACGCGACGATGAGCGCCACCCGCGTCGACAACGCGCTGCGCCCCGAGTTCGCCGACTCGGCGCTGATGCTGTGGCTGGCCACCGGCGACGAGGTGTTCCGCGAACGAGCCCGCACGCACTTCGAGAACATGCGCGCCACGTCCAAGGCCGCCTTCGGCTTCGCGTCCCTCAGCGACGTCACCGCCACGCCACCGTCCCAAGAGGACACGTGCCCGGGTTACTGGTGGTCGGAGCAGATGAAGTACTACTGGCTGCTGTTCTCCGACACCCCGCGCCTGGACTACCGGGACAACTACCTGAGCACCGAGGCGAACCTGCTGCGCGGCGCCCGGCGCTGACCTGAGCATGGGAACCTTCCTGCCACCGCGGTGACAGGAAGGTTCCCATGCCCACCTCACCGCGCGGATACGCTGGTGGCATGGCCGATCACGTGCTGGTGGTGACCACCACCGACTCCGAGGAATCCGCCGCCGAGCTCGCCCGAGGTGTCGTGGAGGCGCGGTTGGGGGCGTGCGTGCAGGTCGTGCCGATCCGCAGCTTCTACGTGTGGGACGGCGCGGCGCAGGACGACCCGGAGTGGCAGCTGCAGATCAAGACCTCCGGTGGCAGGTTGGATCCCCTCATCGCGCACCTGAAGGCCCACCACGGCTACGACGTCCCGGAGATCATCGCGACGCCGATCGTCGGCGGGAACCCGGACTACCTGTCGTGGGTCGACGAGCAGACCACTCCGGCGTCCCCGTGACGCGCGCCACCGGGCACACTCGTTCGCAGGTGCCGTGCAATCGGAGGTGGGGTCGACGTGCCGCGTAGCTATGGCGGGTGGTTCCGGCTGGTGGCGATCGCCGAGGCGTTCTCCTGGGCGGGTCTGCTGGTGGCGATGGCGTTCAAGTACGGGCTCGGCTGGCCGCTGGGCGTGACCGTCATGGGTTCGATCCACGGGGCCATGTTCACCGCGTACGTGGTGACCACGCTGGTCGTGTTCAGCCCGCTGCGGTGGCGGTTCTGGCCGGTGGCGTTCGCGCTCGTGGCGTCGGTGCCGCCGCTGGCCACCGTGTGGTTCGAGCGCTGGGCTCACCGCAGGGGCCTGCTCACCGAACCGGAGTCGGACGCGCCGACCTTCTGGGGTCAGGTCCGCTACGCGCTCAAGGAGCTGAACTAGAAGTCGCCGGCGGCGTGGCGGACCTTGCCGAGCAGTTCGGTGAGCTGCTGGGTCTGGCGTTCGGTGATGCCGCCGAGGCCGAAGTCGATCTGGTTGACGGCGTCGGTGGCCTTCTCCATGAGGTTGCGGCCCTCGTCGGTGATCTCCACCAGGGTGGTGCGCCGGTCGGTCGGGTGCGGGACGCGGCGGACCAGGCCGTCCTGCTCGAGCCGGTCGACGATGTTGGTGACGCTGGTGGGGTGCAGCTGCAGCCGGTCGCCCATGACGCGCATCGGCAGGCTGCCGCGCTTGGAGAAGCTCAGCAGCACCAGCGCTTCGTAGCGCGCGAAGGTCAGGTTGTGCGGGCGAAGCGCGTTGTCGACGGCGGACTGCAGGATCTGCTGCACGCGCATCACGCTGGTCACCGCGGCCATCGTCGTGGACGGGCCGATCCGCTCTGCCCAGGTTTCGGCCGCGCGCGCGATGGGGTCGAAGGGCAGTGGACCACGGGAGCTCATAGCTTCCGACGCTAGCAGCGAGAGCGCGCGAGCCCGATGGCTGTGCTGCTAGTACTTTTCCTAGGGATCATTTTCACGGTGATGAACCGAGGGGAGTCGACGTGCTGGTGGCCTTCAGTGTTGCCCCGAGCGGTGCCGGTGAGAGCGACAGCGTCAGCGAGGCGGTCGCGGCCGCGGTGAAGGTGGTGCGGGATTCCGGTCTTCCGCACGAGACGACCTCGATGTTCACCACGATCGAGGGTGAGTGGGACGAGGTCATGGATGTCGTGAAGCGGGCGACTGAGGCGGTTTCGGCGCACGCGCCGCGCACGAGCCTGGTCCTCAAGGCCGACATCCGGCCCGGGCACACCGGGCAGTTGCGGGAGAAGGTCGAGCGGGTCGAGCAACATCTGCGGGAACAGTAGGTGAACGCGGAACGGGGGTGGTGTCGTCATCGACACCACCCCCGTGATCACGTCAGGCTCGCGGCCGACGTCAGCCCTGCGGGTGGTCGACCACCGGGGCGTTGACGCAGTCGCTGCTCTGCGGCGACAGAACCGGGACGACGACGCCGATGGCGGCACCCACGTTGTTGCCGCAGGCCTGCACCGGGACGGCGCTGATGTTGTTGTCGTCCAGCAGGTTGACGCCGTCGTTGTCGGCGGTGTCAGCGAACGCGGCGCTGCCCAGGGTCACGATGCTGAGGGCGGCGACGCCGGCGGCACCGGCAACACGGGTTGCAATACGCACTGTTTCGAACCTCTCGTTGAACTACTGGCCGAAGGTCCCCCACGAGAGACCCCGCAACCCACGAGCGGCCGGAAGCCTTTCGCGGGTTCTGTGTCCTCTTCGGCGATCACCGCGGGGGTACCTGAGGGTTTGATCGCCTTCTCCACCTGTTCGAGTGGCTTCGTTCACTGGTTCGAATTGATCTTTGGAATTCTCGGCGTGTCTGGTTGAGCGCATTCGGTAATCGGTCCGCCGCCTGGACGTGATCTTGGCCCGCGCCGTGCGAGAAAGGTTCCCCACATCGCCCGCCCACGCACCACGCCGCTGGTCGGACGTGTCAGGATGGGTGTGTGACGAGGCCGGATCCACGCCAGAACGCAGCAGCCATGTCCGCCGCGATGTCGGGCGCAGTCGACCTGTCGGCACTGAAGAACCGTGCCGAGGCCGCCGCGAACTCCGCCGCCCAGCCGCCCGGCGGCGGCGACGGCGCGGCCGGGCAAGCGCACCCGGCGATCATCGAGGTCACCGAGGCCGACTTCCAGGCCGAGGTGGTCGAGCGGTCCCTGCAGGTGCCGGTCGTGGTCGACCTGTGGGCCACCTGGTGCGAGCCGTGCAAGCAGCTGTCCCCCGCGCTGGAGAAGCTCGCCCGCGAGGGCAACGGCGCCTGGGTGCTGGCCAAGATCGACGTCGACGCCAACCCGCGGATCGCGCAGCTGTTCCAGGTGCAGTCGGTGCCGATGGTGATCGCCGTCGCCGGTGGCCAGCCGGTCGACGGGTTCGCCGGAGCGCAGCCCGAGCCGCAGCTGCGCGAGTGGATCAGCTCCCTGCTCAACGCCCTGCGCGACCAGCTGCCCGGCATCCGCGCCGCCGAGGAGGGCGCCGGGGCCGCTGAGCCGGAGGAAGAGCCCGAGGACCCGCGGTTCACCGCCGCCGAGGACGCCCTGGAGAACGGCGACTTCGCCGCGGCCGAGGCCGCCTACCAGCAGATCCTCGACAGCGAGCCGAACAACGAGCAGGCCAAGGCCGCCCTGATGCAGGTGCGGTTCATGGCGCGCGCCGAGCAGGCCGACCCGTCGGCCGTCGAGCGCGCCGACGCCTCCCCGGACGACGTCGACGCCCAGCTGGCCGCCGCCGACGCGGAGGTCGCGTTCGGCAAGGTCGAGGAGGGCTTCGCGCGCCTGATCCAGACCGTCAAGCGCACCTCGGGCGATGACCGCGACCGCGTGCGCACGCACCTGGTCGAGATGTTCGAGATCTTCCCGGACGGCGACGAGCGGGTCGCCAAGGCCCGCCGCAACCTCGCCAGCGCCCTGTTCTGATCCGCGCGCGGACCTACCGACCGCACGACGCGAACGCCCCCGGCACCGACCACCGGTGCCGGGGGCGTTGTGCGTCAGGGTGAGCGAAAGGTTCCCTTGCACCGGTCCCGGCGTCGCTCAGGCCGGGTCCAGCAGGCGTGCGCGGAGCGCGGCGATCCCTTCATCGCCGAGCCCGGCCGCGCGCAGGTAGTCGCTGAAGTCGCGGCCGGTGAGGACCTCGTCGAGAGCCCGGGACTCGGTGGTGCCCTGCTCGGCGAGGAACGCCCGGATCCGCGCGGTGTCGTCGTCCAGGCCCGCCGCCGCGCACAGTTCGGCCCGTCGCCGGTGGCTGAGCGCGTAGTCCTCGGCGATGTCCGCGGCGCTCACGCCCAGCGCGGCGAGCAGGACCAGGACGATCAGGCCGGTCCGGTCGCGGCCGCCGCCGCAGTGCACCAGCACGCCTCCCGGCTCGGCGCGGATCAGCGCGCCGACGGCCTCGGCGACCAGTCCGGGGAAGCGGTCCAGGTACGGGCCGTAGTAGAGGGGAGTGCCGCTGTGCGCCCCGCCCCAGCGGGCCCAGAACTCGGTGTCGGACGGATCGTCCAGCAGGATCCGGATCGTGGTCATCCCGGCCGGGCGCGGCGCCAGGTCCGGTTCCGCTTCGTGCTCGCAGGTGAGGTCGATGATCGTGCGGACCCCGTGCCGCCACACGCCTTCCCAGCCGGTCGCGCTCAGCTTCGCCGGGTTTTCGGCGCGCACCACCGCTCCCCACCGGATGCGTCCGCCCGCGGCGGGCAGGCCGCCCAGGTCGCGGGCGTTGACGAGACCGTCGAAGTCCAGAACCCGTTGTCCGCTCATGTTCCGGGGACGTGCGGGACGGCGCGGGGTTGTCCGGGAAGGACTCAGTCGCCGTACTTCGTGGTGCAGGGGGACAGCCCCTCCTGCACCCCGACGCGGAAGGCCTCCACCCGGGCGAAACCGACCGGGACCTGGTCGCCGTTGACGTTCGCCGAGATCAGGCTCTCGTCGCCGAGCAGCGCGGACACGCCCTCATCGATGTCCTGCGGCACGATCCGCAGCTTGCCGACGGGATTGCGCTGCCCGATCGGATCTTCCACCAGCAGCCCGCTCCACGCGCCCACCATGCACGCCGTGCGCAGCCCGGCCGACTCGTCGTCGAGCGCGTAGCCGGCGGCCTTCTGCACCGACAGCGCGTACCGGGAGGCGACCTGGGCGTAGGCGGCGAAGTCGCCGTAGCCGGTGGACTGGCTGCTCTTGCTCGGCGGGGTCGCGATCTTCCGCAGCTCCGGCACGTTCAGCGAGATCGTGTTCGTCTCCGGGCAGTACGAGGCGGGGGAGGTCGGCTGCCGGCCCGAGCACGTCTTGGGTTCGGCCACGATCTCCGGCGGCTCGACACCGGTGTCCCGGAAGACCGCGTGCAAGCTGTCCTCGACCGCCCGCAGGCTCTTGTCGTCGATGGGCAGCTCGGTCTCCTGCTGCGCGGGCTTCCAGTTCTGGAACAGCGTCGTGCGCTGCGTGACCTCCTGGTTGGTCATCTTCGCGCAGCGCTGCGGCCCGTCGCTGAAGCCGTACTGGAAGGCGCTGACCCGGTCGAACGCCGTGCCGTGCGCGTTGCTGCCGGTGAAGTCCGAGGTTCCCGGGGAGTCGCGGATGTAGTTGAGCACGCCCATGACCTCGTTGAGGCCGGAACCGGTGGACACCTGGAAGTACTGCGACGACCCCTCGGCGACGTGCCGGAAGTAGGCGCCGGTGTAGCAGTCCGCCTGCTGCTCCAGCACGATCACGGGATCGTTCGGCCCGGCGGTGCCTGCCCGGTTCTGCACGGCATGGCCCATCTCGTGCGCCAGCACGGTCACCACCGCCAGCGGCCCGAAGCTGTTGTTGAGCTGCGGCAGCAGCGTCCCTCGGTCCCAGGCCACGAGGTCCTCGGACGGGCAGTAGAAGGCGTTGACCATGCCCGCGGTGCTCTGCCCGCACAGCGGGCCGCCGGGAGCGCCCGAGTCGTAGGAGATCAGGCGTTTGAGCGGCTCGAACTTCTTGCCGCGGAACGCGTCGGGGAAGGCCTCCGCCCAGTAGGCGTCGACGTCGGCGACCGCGTTGCGCGCGATCTTGTCCATCTCGCCGTTGTCGGTGCCCTCCACCGGAAGCGGCGCCTGCGGAGCACCGTCCTTCGGCCCGCTCGGCCCGTCGGCGGCGGGGAGCCCGGCCACGTCGGTCGTCGAGTAGCCGCCCACCGTGGTGGGGACGCCGCTGATGACCTGCGCGCACCCGCTGACCAGCGATGCGCAGGTGAATGCCGAGACCACGGCACCGAGGATCCGCTTCCGCCGCGGGTTTGCCGTCGCCACCACTCCACGCGTCCCATCTCGCCGCCGGTACCGAACTCGTTCGCACCGGGCCGGTCGCGCGGCCCGGTCGTCGCGCAGCAGCCTATCGGGTGATCGATCTTCGTCACGTCCGATCGGGGAGGTCTCCGGTCGCGCGTGGCAGGAAGGTTCCCATGCCCCGCTCAGCGGGCGAGGCGGGATGACAGGAAGGTTCCCATGCTCACGTCAGGCACCCTCCGGCGCCGGAGCGCACGCCGTCGCTGAAGGCCGCGATCCGCTCGAAGCCGGTCATCGGGGTCCCTCCGCCGCGGGACACCGCGTCGGATTCCAGGACGACCTGCACCGCCTCGTCCAGGTCGCCGGGGGACAGGTGCGGCTGGGCCGCGGTGAACGCTCCCGTCAGGCACGACAGCGCGGCCCCGGTCGGGCGCTGGTGGAGCTCGGTCAGCGCGGCCAGGGCGTAGCGGGAGGCCAGGAGCGTGGTGACGGCCTGGTCGCCGATGTCGTCGCGGGTGCGGGCGAGCGCGGCCGGGTCCGCGGCGACCGTCGGGGGTGAGAGGCAGAACCCGACCGGTCCGCGCGCGCCGGGGCAGCGGTCCGCGCGGGCCGGGGGAACCCATCGCCCGCCGCGTTCGGTGACGATCTCGCCGAAGTGGTCGGCGATCGCGGTCGTGTCCAGCAGCGCGGTGAGGGGACTGTTCGGGTCGTGGCCGGTCGGCTCGGCCACGTCGCTCTCGCGGACGTCGGTGCAGCCGCGCGGGCCGCCGTTGAAGCCGTGCTGGAACGCGGTGACGCGGTCGAAGGCCGTGCCGTGGCCGGAGGTGCCCACCGGGTCGCGGAAGACGGTGATGGCGCGCAGCGCGTCGTCGAGCTGCTGCGGGCTGGTGCGCAGGTGCGGGGCGCGGCCGTCGGAGACCCAGCGCAGGAACGATCCCGCGTAGCAGTCGGCCATCGATTCCAGCCGCAGCGGCTCGCCGTCGGCGAGACCGGCGCGCTGCTGCACGGCGTGCCCGATCTCGTGGGCCAGCACCACGGCCACGGCGGTGTCGCCGTAGTGCTCGCGCAGCACCGGCAGCAGGGCCGCGCGGTCCCAGGCGATGGCGTCCACCGACTGGCAGT
Organism: Saccharopolyspora flava; assembly: GCF_900116135.1. Lineage (GTDB taxonomy): Bacteria > Actinomycetota > Actinomycetes > Mycobacteriales > Pseudonocardiaceae > Saccharopolyspora > Saccharopolyspora flava. The sequence continues at coordinate 725,236 of NZ_FOZX01000001.1, read as the reverse complement.
AGTAGGCGTTGCCCTCCACTTCCTGCGGGGTGGAGGCGCAGGGCGGGGCGGTGCCGGAGGAGGCGGCGGTGTCGACGGAGAAGAACCCGCCGTCGAGGTTCCGCCACGGGGACCCGAACGTCTCGGGGTAGGCCTGCGCCCAGTAGCGCTGGACGTCGGTGACGACGGCGGCCGCGAGCTCGTCGGTGGCGCCGCCGTCGGTGCCGTGCACGAAGGCCGGGTCGACGGAAGCGGCCGGGGCGGCGGTGGTCTCCGCCACACCCGGTGGCGGTGCGGTGGGGGCGGAGCAGGCGCTGATGAGCAGCGCGACGGTCACCGCGACGAGTCCGAATGCACGCACGCACCCCAGCTTCCCACCCGTCGCCGCCCTCCCGGTGGGGTTGGTGCGCGTCGCACGCGAGCGTGTCGAGCGAGATAGGGTCCGCTCCCGTGAGAGCCGTCCACCGCTTCACCGTCCGGGCCCACCTGCCCGAGCCGCTCAACGCTCTGGGCAAGCTGGCGACCAACCTGCGCTGGGCTTGGCACCCGCCGACCCAGGACTTGTTCTCGGCGGTCGACCCGCAGGTGTGGGCGGCGGTGGGGGCCGACCCTCTGCGGCTGCTGTCGGAGGTGCCCGCCGAGCGGTTGCGGCAGTTGGCCGCCGACGAGGACTTCCTGGCGCGCACCCGCGCGGTGGGCGACGACCTGCGTCGCTACCTGACGGTGCCGCGCTGGTACCAGCAGCGGCAGGACGAGGGTGCCGAACTTCCCGCGTCGATCGCCTACTTCTCGATGGAGTTCGGGCTGACCGAGGCGCTGCCGAACTACTCGGGCGGGCTGGGGGTGCTCGCCGGTGACCACCTCAAGTCCGCGTCCGACCTGGGGGTTCCCCTCATCGGGGTCGGGTTGCTGTACCGGTCGGGCTACTTCCGGCAGGGGCTGTCGTCGGAGGGCTGGCAGGTCGAGCACTACCCGGTGATCGATCCGCGCGGTCTGCCGCTGGAGGTGCTCACCGACGCCGACAACCGGCCGGTCGTGGTGAAGGTCGCCATGCCCGCGGGCCGCACCCTGCACGCGCGGGTGTGGAAGGCGCAGGTCGGGCGGGTTCCGCTGCTGCTGCTCGACAGCGACCTGCCGGACAACGACGACGACCTGCGCGGCACCACCGATCGTCTTTACGGCGGCGACGCCGAGCACAAGATCCGCCAGCAGATCCTCGCCGGGATCGGCGGGGTGCGGGCGGTGCGCGCCTACTGCCGGCTGACGGGGCATCCGCAGCCGGAGGTGTTCCACACCAACGAGGGGCACGCCGGTTTCCTGGGCTTGGAGCGGATCCGGGAGTTGCAGGCCGATCCGGGTCTGGAGTTCGACCAGGCCACGGCGGCGGTGCGGGCGGGGACGGTGTTCACCACGCACACCCCGGTGCCTGCGGGCATCGACCGGTTCCCGGTGGACCTGGTGCGCCACTACTTCGACGACGGTGCCGAGCGGCCGCTGCTGCCGGGGGTGCCGTCGGACCGGGTTCTGGCGCTGGGCGCCGAGGACAACCCGGGCATGTTCAACATGGCGCACATGGGGTTGCGGTTGGCGCAGCGCGCCAACGGGGTCTCGGAGCTGCACGGCGAAGTGATCCGCAAGATGTTCCGCAACCTGTGGCCGGGTTTCGGGGTCGAGGAGGTCCCGATCCGCTCGGTCACCAACGGCGTGCACGGGCCGACGTGGTCGGCGCGGGAGCTCGGCAAGCTGCTGGGCGAGTCCGAGATGGACAGCGGCGCGGGGCTGCGCGGGATGGAACCGGTCAGCGATTCGCTGCTGTGGGAGCTGCGGTGCTCGCTGCGGCAGCGGCTGATCGACGAGGTGCGGCGGCGGTTGCGGGTCGCCTGGCAGCAGCGCGGTGCCTCGGATCTGGAACTGGGCTGGTGCGACTCGGTTTTCGACCCCGAGGTGCTCACCATCGGTTTCGCGCGAAGGGTTCCCACCTACAAGCGGGCCACGCTGATGCTGCGCGACACCGACCGGCTGCGGGAGCTGCTGCTGGATTCCGAGCGCCCGGTGCAGATCGTGGTGGCGGGCAAGTCCCACCCGGCCGATGAGGGCGGCAAGGCGATGATCCAGCGGATCGTGCGCTTCGCCGACAGCGCCGATGTGCGGCATCGGATCGTGTTCCTGCCGGACTACGACATGTCGCTGGCCCGCTACCTGGTGACCGGTTGCGACGTGTGGTTGAACAACCCGGTGCGCCCGTTGGAGGCGTGCGGCACGTCGGGGATGAAGGCCGCGCTCAACGGGGTGCTGAACCTGTCGGTGCGCGACGGCTGGTGGGACGAGATGTACGACGGCCGCAACGGGTGGGCGATTCCCACGGCCGACGGGGTCAGCGACCCGAACCGGCGTGATGACCTGGAGGCGGCCGCGCTCTACGAGCTGATCTCCGAGCACGTGGCGCCGATGTACTACGAGCGCAACAGCGACGGCGTGCCGGGCAAGTGGATGTCGATGGTGCGGCACACCTTGGCGACCTTGGGGCCGAGGGTGCAGGCGTCGCGGATGATCCGCGAGTACGTCGACGGGCACTACACGCCCGCCGCGCAGTCGATGCGGGCGATGTCGGAGGACGACTTCCGCGGGGCGCGGGAGATCGCCGACTACCGGGCGCGGTTGCAGGCCGCCTGGAACCGGGTGCGGGTCGGGGACACCGAGATGTCGGTGGATCACGGGACTCCGCTGCTCGGCGGGCAGGTGACGGTGCGCGCCCGGGTGGATCTGGCCGGTCTGGACCCGTCCGATGTGGATGTCGAGGTCGTGGTGGGCCGGGTCGACGACAACGACGTCCTGCACGATTTCGTCACCGCGTCGATGAAGTCGATCGGCGAGGACCGCTACGCGGCGGCGGTGACGTTGCCGCACGCGGGCCCTGCCGGTTACAACGTGCGGGTTCTGCCGCGGCACCCGTTGTTGTCGGAACCGGCGGAGCTGGGCAAGGTCGTTCTCGCCGGCTGATCTCGGCGCCCCACGAGGTGCGGGCGCCGAGCGCGGGTCAGCGGACGCGGCGGATGCCGAGCGCGCCGACGGCCAGGAAGATCAGGGCCGTCACGCACACGCCGGGCCAGCCGTAGGCGCCGTAGGCGAAGCTGCCCGCCGCGGAGCCGAGGGCGCCCGCCAGGAACGACGACAGCATGAAGATCGTGTTGAGGCGTCCTCCGGCGGCGGGGTCGACCGACAGCGCCGCGTTCTGGTTGGCGGCCTGGCCGACCTGAAGTCCGATCGGCACGGCGGCGCTGCCGATGAGCAGCGCGGTCAGCGAGCCGGTGCCCGGGATCATGATGATCGTGGCGAGGGCGAGTACGGCCAGTCCGATGGCTCCGACCAGCAGCGGGCCGCGGCGGTCGACGAGCCCGCCCGCCACGGGGGCGAGCGCGGCGCTGAGCAGGCCGAGCAGGCCGACGAGCCCGGCTTGGGCGACGGTGAACCCGTGCGGAGGTGCGGTGAGCACGAGCGCGAGGGTGGTCCAGATGGTGTTGAACGCGGCGAAGGCTCCGGCCTGGCGCAGGCAGGCGCGGCGGAGTCCGGGTTCGCGGCGCAGGTAGCCGGGCAGCGAGCGCAGCAGCGACCAGTACTTGACCGGGTCGCGCTGTCCGTCGCTGGGCAGCACCCGCACGGTCCACAGTCCGACGATGAGCGTGAGCGCGGCGCCGACGGCGAACACGGAGCGCCAGCCCATGAGTCCGGCGAGTTGTCCGGACACGACGCGGGCGCCCATGATCCCGGTGATCAGCCCGGCCTGCACCCAGGACATGGCGGTGCCGCGCTGGGCGGGGTCGGCGAGCTGGACGACGAGCGGGATGAGGATCTGCGGGACGACCGTGGTCACGGCGGCCAGACCGGCCAGGACCGCGAGCACCGGCAGCGAGGGGGCGAGGGCGCTTCCGGCCAGCAGCAGGGCGGTGAGGGCGCTGAGCGCGCCGACCATCTTGCGGCGGTCGAGGCTGTCGCCGAGGGGGATGACGAACAGCAGGCCGGCCGAGTATCCGAGCATCCCTGTGGTGACCACGATGCCCGCGGTCTGCGGGGAGGCGCCGAAGGTCGCGGCGACGGGGCCGATGATCGGCTGCGCGAGGTAGATGTTGGCGACGGTGATGCCGGCGCACAGCGCGGCGGCGAACAGCAGGCCGCGACTGAGGCGGCCCGTCTCGGGTGTGACGGCGGTCATCAACTCTCTCCGCAGCGAAAACGATGCAACCAACTGGTTGGTTACAGTCTCCGGATGGCGCCCGTTCGTGTCAACCAAACAGTTGGTTGCAGCGGTATGGTGCGGGCGTGCCCCGCAACGCCGAAGCCACCAAGGCGCGGATCTTCCAGGCCGCGACGGCCGAGTTCGCCGAACACGGCATCGCAGGCGCCCGCGTCGACCGCATCGCCAAGCAGGCCCAGGCCAACAAGCAGCTGATCTACGCCTACTTCGGCGGCAAGGACGACCTGTTCAGCGCCGTGCTGGAGGCGGCCATGGCCGACCTCGCCGCCGAGGTTCCCATCGATGGCGAAGATCTGCCGGGCTACGTCGACCGGCTCGCCGCCTACCACGCCGCCAACCCGCACATCCTGCGGCTGCTCATGTGGGAATCGCTCGAGCGCGGCGACAGCGGCGTGACCGCCCAATCCGAGCGCGCCGCGCACTACCGCGACAAGGTCGACGCCGTCCGCGACGCCCAGGAGACGGGCAAGGTCACCGGCGCCCTCGACGCGGGCATGCTCGTCCTGCTCTCCCTCGGCACGATCAGCTGGCCGCTCGCCGTGCCCCAGCTGCGCCGCCTGATCCTCGGCGAGACGAAGGTCGAAGACCTCCAGTCCGCGGCCCGCGAAGCCGTCCGCCGCCTCACCGAACCCGGCTGAGCGCGCGACGTGCACAAGGGAACCTTCCGCTCACGCCACCCGGAGTGGCAGCGCGTGCTGTGACAGGAAGGTTCCCCTGCTCACCCCGCGGCCGCGCCGGTGCCGGTCCGGAACGTGCGCCGGTACGCCAGGGGCGCGACCCCGATGGCCGCGTGCAGGTGCTGGCGCAGGGACGCGGCCGTGGCGAAGCCGACCTGCCCGGCGATCTGGTCGATCGGCAGATCGGTGGTCTCCAGCAGCTGGCGGGCGCGGGCCAGTCGCTGGTGGGTGAGCCACCGTCCGGGGCTCGCGCCGACCTCGTCGCGGAACCGGCGGGCGAAGGTGCGGTTGCTCATCCGCGCGTGCTCGGCGAGATCGGCCACGGTCAGCGGCCGGTGCAGGTTCTCCAGCGCCCACGCCCGGGTGGCCGCCGTGCCCTGCCCGCCCGGGTCGGGGACCGGCTGCTCGATGTACTGGGCCTGCCCGCCGTCGCGGAACGGCGGCACCACGCAGCAGCGGGCCACCTGGTTGGCGACCTCGCTGCCGTGGTCGGAGCGCACCAGGTGCAGGCACACGTCGATGCCCGACGCCGCGCCTGCGGAGGTGAGCACGTCGCCGTCCTCGATGAACAGCACGTCCGGATCCAGCTGCACGGCCGGGAACATGCGGCGGAAGTCGTCGGCGAGCCGCCAGTGCGTGGTGGCGGGCCTGCCGTCGAGCAGGCCGGCGGCTGCGAGCATGAACGCGCCGGTGCAGATCGACACGATCCGCGTCCCCGGCCGGATCATGCCCAGCGCGCGCATCACCGGATCGGGGATTTCGGGTGAGATCAGCTCGACGTCGAACGCCGGGATGATCACGGTGTCGGCGGTGGGCAGCAGCTCCGGGCCGTGCTCGACCGAGATCATGAAGTCGGCGTTGCTGCGCACCGGAGCTCCGTCGACGGTGCAGGTCATGATCTCGTAGCGGTCGTCGGCGCTGCCGAAGACCCGCTGCGGGATGCCCAGTTCGAAGGCGTAGACCCCGTCCAGCGCCAGCACGACCACTCGATGCATGGCACGATCCTATCGAATGTTGTCATTCGTGCCATTTCGAGATCGGTGCAGATGAGGCAGGGTGGGGGCCATGAGTGAAACCATGCGTGCCATCACACAGGACGTTTACGGCGGGCCCGAGGTGCTGCACGAGGCGCAGCTGGACAAGCCGGAGCCGGGGCCGAGCGAGGTCCTGATCCGGGTGCGCGCGGCCGGTGTCAACCCCACCGACTGGAAGCACCGCGCGGGGCAGGGCTTCCTCAGCCAGCCGCCGCGCATCCTCGGCTGGGACGTCTCCGGCGTCGTCGAGGACATCGGCACGGGCGTGACCATCCACAAGCCCGGCGACGAGGTCTTCGGCATGCTGCCCTACCCGTTCGGCCTCGGCTCCCACGCCGAGTACGTGACCGGTCCTGCGCGGGCCTTCGTGCCCAAGCCCGAGGGCATCGACCACGTGCAGGCCGGTGCGATCCCGCTCGCGGCCCTGACCGCCTGGCAGGCGCTCAACGACACGGCGAACCTGCAGTCCGGGCAGAAGATCCTGATCCACGCCGCCGCGGGCGGTGTCGGTCACCTGGCCGTGCAGATCGCCAAGGCCAAGGGCGCCCACGTCATCGCCACCGCCAGCAAGAGCAAGCACGAGTTCCTGACGAAGCTCGGCGTCGACGAGCTCGTCGACTACACCGAGGTCGACTTCACCGAAGCCGTCAGCGACGTCGACGTCGTGCTCGACCCGATCGCCGCCGACTACCGCAGCCGCTCGCTGCAGGTGCTGCGCAAGGGCGGCATCCTCGTGTCGATCCTGCCCTACGACCGCGAAGAGCTCGTCGCCGAAGCCGAACAGCTGGGCGTGCGCGCCGAGCTCATGCTCGTCGAAGCCGACCAGGCCGGCATGCAGGCCGTTCGCGACCTGGTCGTCGCCGGCAAGCTGCGCGCCGAGATCGCCGACACCTTCCCGTTGGCCGAGGCCGCCGAGGCCCACACCCGGGGCGAGACCGGCCGGACCCAGGGCAAGCTCGTGCTGACCATCGACTGACAGCCGCGCTGACCAGTGCAGGGGAACCTTTCTGCCACCCGGGTGGCAGAAAGGTTCCCCTGTTTCAGCTCACCGACAGGCGCTTGCGGGTCTCGGTGACGCGCGGCGACCACGGGGCCAGCTCCTCGGCGCGAGCCAGCGCGGTGCGGGCGGCGGCGTTGTCGTGCAGCGCCATGTGCGCGCGGGCCAGCGTCGCGAAGTCGTCGGCGCGCGACAGCGGCGAGTGGTTGTACTCCGCTCCGCTGGTGGCCAGCCGGACCGCGTCGTCCGCGTCGCCCTCGATCAACGCCAGCAGCCCGCTGGTCCCGTTGAGCTCGAACTCGGGATAGCCGAGCTGCACCGCGTCTTCGAGGGCCTTCTTCGCCGTGGGAAGCAGGCTGTCGGCCGGCATCTGCCCCGACTCCACGGCTTTGAACCCCAAACCCGCCAGACCGGCCAGCAGGTAGGCCATCTTGCGGGACGGAACGTCGTTGTCGGACAGGAACTTCAACAGCAGCAGCACCCCGGGCGCGTAGAGACCCCGCGACTCCAGCACCGCGATCTGGCACGACACCGTCGCGTTGATGCCGGGGAAGCGCTCGGCGAGCTCGTCGGCGCGCGCCTGCGCCGCGTCGAGATCACCGGCCCGCAGCGCCTCGTAGGCGCGCGCCGCCATCGGGGCGGCGAGGAAATCCGAACGCTCCGGCTCCGGCATCCGCGGCAACGAGAACAACAACCAGCCCGTCGACGTCGTCAGCGGAACCCGTTTGGGCCACAGCTTGACCAGCATGAACGCGCTCATCGCCAACGCCAGACCGCGCCCGAACGCACCCGGCACCAGCCACGCGCCCACCACCGCGGCGACGCCTGCCAGCGCCGAGACCAGACCGGCCAGCCAGCAGCGCAGGATCACCGGCGACCGCCACGGCCCGATCTGCGCCCGCAACGTCACCGGCAGCGCCCGGAACGTGAAGGTCACGCTGCCGCGCCGGAACGACCCGACCTCGCGCATCGCGCCGAAGACCACCTGACGCACGCGCAGTCCGAAGACCACCGAACCGAGCAGCAACCCGACCTGCGTGGCCACCGGCAGCAGGATCGCTCCCACCACACCGCCCGCCCAACCGGCGGCGACACCGGCGGCACCGGTCCCCAGGACCAGCTCGATCACTGCTAGGACAACCGCGCCCACCACGGTGACCAGCACCCACGGGCGGAACAAGAGGCTCTGCGCTCGCACAAGGCCGGGAGCCTACGGGACCCGCTCCCGCCGAGGAGGCGCTTTGCCCTCGCTCGTGCGCCGGTGGGCCCGTGAAGTGAGCAAGGGAACCTTCCTGTCATCCGCGCCCCGGTGCGTGACAGGAAGGTTCCCTTGCTCAGGTCAGGCGACGGGCGCGGTGGTGGGAAGGCCCGCTTGCTTCCACGCGTGGAAACCGCCCGCCAGGTCGGTGGCCCGGGTCAAGCCGAGTTCCTGGGCTTGGGCGGCGGCGAGGCTGGAGGCGTAGCCCTCGTTGCAGACCAGCACCACCGGGCGCTGCGGGTGCAGGCCGGTGAGGCGGTGCGGTCCGGCCGGGTCGAGGCGCCATTCCAGGACGATGCGCTCCACCGTGAGCGCGCCCGGGATCTCGCCGTGCGCGAGCCGGTCGGCTTCGGGGCGGATGTCGATGATCACGCCGCCATCGCGCTGGATCTCGAAGGCCTCCTGCGGATCGACGCGGGCGAGTTTCTCGCGGGACTCGGCCAGCAGGTGCTCGATCCCGTACGGGCCGGCGGCGGTCTCCTGTCGCGGTTCGGGGACGGTCATCGGGTTCCCTCGATTCGCTGTGGCGGGACGGGCGGGATCTCGGCCAGGTCGGCGTAGTAGTTCACCGGCAGCAGCGGCGGCGAGTAGGCGTGCACGCTGGCCGAGTTGACCGAGCTGACGTTGGTGACCTGGTGCGCGCGGCCGGGACCGAAACCGATCCCGGCGCCCAGGTCGTGGTGCTGGGTGCGGACCGGGCCGTTGGCGTAGCGGTAGTCCTCCCGCAGCGCGCCGAACAGCACCGAGAACGAGCCGGAAGCACCGCCGTGGTCGTGGGCGGGCGTGCCCTGCCCCGGTGCCCACGACAGCAGCCACAGCTCGACGCCCGCGGTGAGCGCGAGCTTGGCCCACCACCTCTCCTGCTCGTCGACGCGCACGATGTTCATCAGCTCGGAGGTCAGCTCGCCGGCGACGAGCCCGGTCAGGTCGCGGAGTTCGCGCGCGCTCCACTGGAGGTGGTTCGGGCGGATCAGGTCGCGCAGCAGCGGCCGGTCCAGCGCCGGGTGCACTTCGGCGTCGCCGAGCGCGGGCACCGGTGCGGTCGGGGTGTAGGCGGACAGCGGGGCGGACGGGTTCTCGGGTTGCGTGATGCTCACGGTGTCTCCAGGTGTCTTGCGGTGTGGCACCGGCACGACACGGCACACCTCCGCCGGCAGGAGCCGAAGAAGGAGAGAGGTGTTGTGGTGATTCGTCGTGCCGCGATGACGTCGGGAAGCGGGAGTGGTCCCTCGGACCGCTTTCAGCGACAGGCGGAGGCGACGACCCGGAACAGGTCGATCACGCGATCGCGGGTGAGAAACGAATCGGGCACGGGCTCGATCGTGGCACCGGATCGCCGCCGGGGCCAGGGATCCGGCGGGGTTCCCGGGATGTGGACGACCGGGATGCGCAGGGACGATCATGTTCACCCTGGCAGGCGAGTGGTCAGCGGCATCCCGCCCGCAGGCGGTGCGGTCGCGGCGGGAAGAATGTCCACCGGAGGGGTCCGCCGGAACCTGCGGCGGATCAGCGACGGAGACGAACGCCGAGTGCGCGCCTGGTTGCGCCGCCGCGGTCAGTCACGGCTGGGAGGTAGACGTGGACGACCTGGTCATCCGGATGGATGGCGTCGGTGTCCGGCGGGGCAAGACGACGCTGCTGGCCGACGTGAACTGGTCGGTCGAGCTCGACGAGCGGTGGGTCGTGCTGGGCCCCAACGGGGCGGGCAAGACGACGCTGCTGAAGATGGCCAGCACCGAGATGCACCCGACCACCGGCACCGTCGACGTGCTGGGGGAGCGGCTCGGCAAGACCAACGTGTTCGACATCCGCCCGCTGATCGGGCTGTGCTCGGGTGCCCTGGTCAACCGCGTTCCCGGTGACGAGATCGTCCGCGACGTCGTGGTCAGCGCCGGGTATTCGGTGTTCGGCCGGTGGCGCGAGGAGTACGACGACCTCGACACCGATCGGGCGGTGGAACTGCTCGACCTGCTCGGCGTCGCGCACCTCGCCGACCGCGAGTTCGGCACGCTGTCCGAAGGTGAGCGCAAGCGGGCCATGATCTCCCGCGCGCTGATGACCGACCCGGAACTGCTGCTGCTCGACGAGCCCGCCGCCGGACTCGACCTCGGTGGCCGCGAGGACCTCGTCGGGCGCCTGTCGACCCTGGCGATGGACCCCGACGCGCCCGCGTCGGTGCTGGTCACCCACCACGTCGAGGAGATCCCGCCCGGGTTCACGCACTGCCTGCTGCTGCGCGAGGGCGGCATCGTCGCCCAAGGCCTGCTCGAGGACGTGCTCACCGAGGACAACCTGTCGAAGACCTTCGACCAGAACCTCGAACTGCAGCGCGCCGGCGACCGCTACTTCGCCCGCCGCCGGTCCTGACCAGCGGGTGAGCGCCGGGTCTCGGCGCGTTGAGATCGGTGACACAGCAGTTTTCGGGTGGGGCGCGATAGCCTCCCGGCGGCAAGCGGTGGTTCGACGAGGAGGTTGCTGCGTGGGCGAGTTCGTCAGGCTTGAGGTCGAGGGTGCGATCGGCACGATCCGGCTGGATCGGCCGAAGATGAACGCGCTGAACAGGCAGATCGAGACGGAGCTGCGCGACGTGGCGATCGAGGCCGCCGAGCGCGACGACATCCGCGCGGTGATCGTCTACGGCGGGGAGAAGGTCTTCGCCGCGGGCGCGGACATCAAGGAGATGGCCGACATGTCCTACGCGGACATGGCCGCCAAGGAGCAGCGCGGGCTCTCCGACGCGATGAGCCAGGTCGCCGCCATCCCGAAGCCCACGGTCGCGGCGCTGACCGGCTACGCCCTCGGTGGTGGTTTCGAGCTGGCGCTGTCGTGCGACCGGCGCATCGCGGCGGACGACATCAAGGTCGGCCAGCCGGAGATCCTGCTCGGCGTCATCCCGGGTGCCGGTGGCACGCAGCGGCTGGCGCGGCTGATCGGGCCGAGCAAGGCCAAGGACATCATCTACACCGGCCGGTTCGTCGAGGCGCAGGAGGCGCTGTCGCTGGGCATGGTCGATGAGATCGTGCCCTCCGCCGAGGTCTACGCGACGGCGAAGCGCTGGGCCGAGCAGTTCACCGGTGGTGCGGCGCGCGCCCTGGCGGCGGCGAAGGCCGCGATCGACGGCGGTCTGGACGTGGACCTGGACAACGGTCTGAAGCTCGAAACGCACCTGTTCGCCGGGACTTTCGCGACCGAGGACCAGAAGATCGGCATGCGGTCGTTCATCGAGAACGGCCCCGGCAAGGCGAAGTTCACCGGGCGCTGACCCGGCGGGAAGCAGCGGAAGCGGTCGTGACGAGCACACCCCACCACCCGGTCCCCGGCGCGCGCCGGTCGTGCACCGCCGGTGCGCGCTAGGGGGCGCCGGTGGGGTACTCGTTCGACCTCGACGACGTGCTGTTCCTCCGCTCGGCGGAGGGCCGCGCGGCCGTCGCCGAGCTGTCCGGGCTCGCGCTGACCGGCAAATCCCGGCTGTCCGACGTCGCCGCGGCGCGGCGCCTGGTGGGTGAGCGGTTCGCCGCGGCGGCCCTGGAAACAGCGGTGCTGCGGCGCAAAGCCGAGTCCAAACTGGACGGCGGCGGCGAGTGGTTGTTCACCGACGCCGCGCTGCAGCAGGCCACGGCGAGCGTCGTCGCCCGGCACCGGGCGCAGCGCCTGGCCGGGCGCGACGTGCACGACGTGACCTGCTCGATCGGTGCCGACCTGGCTGCGGTGGCGGCGGTCGCGCGCCGCAGCGTCGGTTCCGACCTCGACCGGGTCCGGTTGCTCATGGCCCGGCACAACCTGGCCGCCGCCGGTCTCGACGCCGCGGTCGTGGAGGCCGACGCGTTGCGCCCGGTCACCCGCGACACCGTGGTGCTGGCCGATCCGGCGCGCCGCGACGAGGGCGGCAGGCGGCGCTGGGATCCCGCCGATCTGGTGCCGCCGCTGGACGAGCTCCTCGACGTCTACGCGGGACGCGACCTGGTGATCAAGTGCGCGCCCGGCCTGGACTTCGCGGCGGTGCCCGACGACGTCGAGGCCGAGGTCATCTCGCTGGACGGCGGTGTGCGGGAGGCCGCGCTGTGGTTCGGTTCGCCCGCCGACCCGACCGTGCGCCGGCGGGCGAGCGTGCTGCGCTCGGACGGCGGCGCGTGGAGCATCACCGACGCCGAGCCCGACGACTGCCCCGCCGAGGACGTGCGCGAGTGGATCGTCGACCCGGACGGCGCGGTGGTGCGCGCGGGCCTGGTGCGCCACTACGCGGCGCGGCACGGGCTCGTGCAGCTCGATCCGCGCATCGCCTACCTCACCGGTGACGTCCCGCCGCCCGGTGTGCGGGCGTTCCGGGTCGTCGAGCACGGCCGGTTCAACGAGAAGGCCCTGCGCACGCTGCTGCGCAAGCACGATGTGGGCCGGTTGGAGATCCTCGTGCGCGGGGTCGACGTGGATCCCGACGCGCTGCGGCGCAGGCTCAAACCCAAGGGTGCGCAGGAGGCCAGCGTGGTGATCACCAGGGTCGGTGACCAGGCGATGGCCTACCTGTGCCGGGCGGAACGCACCTGATCGACCCACCCCCGCCGGGCGGTGACGCGCGTCACCGAGCGGGTGCCGGTTGTGAGCGCGGCGAAATCGGGAGGCAGCGCCGCCTGCGCCTTCTCTATGCTTGTGCGGAGTATGGGTACGTCGTCTGTGAAATCCTCGCTCGCTGATCTGCGGGAACGCTTGCCCGAGCTGATGCTGCAGGACCAGCGTCGGCTGCGCCGTCGTATCGAAGGTGCCCGCAAGATCCGCGATCCCGAGGCCCTGAAGTCGGTCACCGCGGAGATCACCGGCGACGTCGAGACCGCCGAGCTGCGGGTGCGGCGCCGCCGCGACGGCATCCCCAAGATCACCTACCCGGAGAGCCTGCCGGTCAGCCAGCGCCGGGACGACCTGCTCGAAGCCATCCGCGACAACCAGGTCGTCATCGTCGCCGGCGAGACCGGCTCCGGGAAGACCACGCAGCTGCCAAAGATGTGCATGGAGCTCGGGCGCGGGGTGCAGGGCGTCATCGGCCACACCCAGCCGCGCAGGCTCGCGGCGCGCACGGTGGCCGAACGCGTCGCCGAGGAGCTGGGCACCGAGATCGGCGGCGCCATCGGCTACCAGGTGCGCTTCACCGAGCGCACCGGTGACGACACGCTGGTCAAGCTGATGACCGACGGCATCCTGCTCGCCGAGATCCAGCACGACCGGCTGCTGCGCCGCTACGACACCCTGATCATCGACGAGGCCCACGAGCGCAGCCTCAACATCGATTTCATCCTCGGCTACCTCAAGCAGCTGCTGCCGAAGCGCCCCGACCTCAAGGTCATCATCACCTCGGCGACGATCGACCCGGAGCGGTTCTCCCGGCACTTCGACGACGCACCGGTCGTCGAGGTCTCCGGGCGCACCTACCCGGTGGAGGTGCGCTACCGGCCGCTGCTGGAGGACTCCGAGGATCCGGAGGACCCCACGACCGAGGTGCGCGACCAGCCGCAGGCCATCTGCGAGGCGGTGCGCGAGCTGTGCGCCGAGGGCCCCGGCGACATCCTGGTGTTCCTCAGCGGCGAGCGGGAGATCCGCGACGCCGCCGACGCCCTGGGGCAGCTCAACCTCCGCGACACCGAGATCCTGCCGCTGTTCGCGCGGTTGAGCGCCGCCGAGCAGCACCGGGTGTTCCAGCGCCACACCGGCCGCCGGATCGTGCTGTCGACCAACGTCGCCGAGACCTCCCTGACCGTGCCGGGCATCAAGTACGTCATCGACCCCGGCACGGCGCGCATCTCCCGCTACAGCTTCCGCACCAAGGTGCAGCGGCTGCCGATCGAACCGATCTCGCAGGCCTCGGCCAACCAGCGCAAGGGCCGCTGCGGCCGCGTCTCCGAGGGCATCTGCATCCGGCTGTACTCCGAGGAGGACTTCGAGGCCCGGCCGGAGTTCACCGACCCGGAGATCCTGCGCACCCACCTGGCCTCGGTCATCCTGCAGATGACGTCGCTGGGGCTGGGCGAGATCGAGTCCTTCCCGTTCCTGGAACCACCGGACCGCAGGCAGATCACCGACGGCGTCGCCCTGCTGCACGAGCTCGGCGCGCTGGAGAACGTCAAGTCCGCGGGCGACCGCAAGCTCACCCGCATCGGCCGCAGCCTCGCCCAGCTGCCCATCGACCCGCGCTTGGCGCGGATGGTGCTGGAAGCCGAGCGCAACGGGTGCCTGCGCGAGGTGCTGGTGATCGTGGCCGCGCTGTCCATCCAGGACCCGCGGGAACGCCCGGCCGAGCACCAGCAGGCCGCCGACCAGAAGCACGCGCGCTTCGTCGACAAGGACGCCGAGTCCGATTTCCTCTCCTTCCTGCGGATGTGGGAGTACCTGCGGACCCAGCAGAAGGAGTTGTCCTCCAACCAGTTCCGCAAGCTCTGCCGCAACGAGTTCCTCAACTACCTTCGGGTGCGCGAGTGGCAGGACCTGTTCGGCCAGTTGCGCCAGATGGTCAAGTCGATGGGCATGACGCTGGCCGATCAGCCGGCCGACGCCACCCGCATCCACCAGTCGCTGCTGGCCGGGCTGCTCTCGCACATCGGGCTCAAGGACGTCGAGAAGCGCAACGGCGGACAGCGTTCCGGCCCGCCCGGGCGCGGCGCCAACGAGTACCAGGGGGCCCGCAACGCGCGGTTCGCGGTGTTCCCCGGGTCGTCGTTGTTCAAGAAGCCGCCGCGGTGGGTGATGGCGGCCGAGCTCGTCGAAACCTCCCGCCTGTGGGCTCGGATCGCGGCCCGCGTGGAGCCGGAGTGGATCGAGCGGCTCGCGCAGCACCTGGTCAAGCGCAACTACAGCGAACCGCACTGGGAGAAGGACCGGGCGGCCGTGGTTGCCACCGAGCGGGTCACGCTCTACGGCGTTCCGCTGGTGGTCGACCGCAAGGTCAACTACGGGCGCATCGATCCCGAGGTCAGCCGCGAGCTGTTCATCCGGCACGCCCTCGTCGAGGGCGATTGGGACACGCGGCACGAGTTCTTCCACCAGAACCGCGCGCTGCTCGACGAGGTCGAGGGCCTCGAGGAACGCGCCCGCCGCCGCGACATCCTCGTCGACGACGAGACGCTGTTCGACTTCTACGACCAGCGCATCGGCGCGGACGTGGTCTCGGGCAGGCACTTCGACACCTGGTGGAAGAAGACCCGCCGCGAGCAGCCCGATCTGCTCAACTTCGAGAAGTCGATGCTGATCAACGAGCGCTCGGCGCAGGTCAGCGACCAGGACTACCCGGACCACTGGATCTACGGCGAGCACCGGCTGAAGCTGACCTACCAGTTCGAGCCGGGCGCCGACGCCGACGGCGTCACCGCGCACATCCCGCTGCAGGTGCTCAACCAGATCGACCCCGAGGGCTTCGACTGGCAGATCCCCGGCCTGCGGGAAGAGCTGGTGACCACGCTGCTCAAGTCGCTGCCGAAGCAGACCCGGCGCAACTTCGTGCCCGCGCCGGACTTCGCCAAGGCCGTGCTCTCCCGCGTCGGCCCGGACGACGGGCCGCTGCTGGAAACCCTGCAGCGCAGCCTCCGCCAGCTCACCGGCGTCGAGGTGCTGAGCTCGGAGTGGGACCCGGACAAGGTGCCCGACCACCTGAAGATGACCTTCCGCGTGGTGGGCCGCCGCGGCCGCAAGCTGGCCGAGTCCAAGGACCTCGACGAGCTCAAGCTGCGGCTCAAACCCAAGGTGCGCGAGGAGATCTCGGCCGCGGCCGACGACGTCGAGCAGAGCGGCCTGCGCTCCTGGAGCTTCGGCGAGCTGCCGCGCACGTTCTCCCAGCAGCGTTCCGGGCACGCGGTGAAGGCCTTCCCGGCTCTGGTGGACGAGGGCGAGACCGTCGCGGTGCGCATGTTCGACACCGAACGCGAGCAGCGGCGCGCGCTGTGGAACGGCACGCGCCGGTTGCTGCTGCTCAACGTGCCCTCGCCGGCCAAGTCGATCCAGCGCGGCATGAGCGCGACCAGCCGCCTGGTGCTCGGCGGGAGCCGGCACGGCGATCTCGCGTCGATCCTCGACGACTGCGTGCGCTGCGCCGTGGACAAGCTGATGCTCGACAACGGCGGACCCGTGTGGGACGGCGAGGCCTACTCCTCGCTGGAGGCGAAGGTCCGGGCCGGTCTGGGCGAGTACACCGTGGCCGTGCTGGCCCAGGTGGAGCGCGTTCTGGTGGCCGCGCAGCACGTCGAAGCGGTGCTCGCCGACCGCCCCAAGGGCGTGTCGGCGGAGTCGCTGGCCGACATCCGGGAGCAGCTGGACGGCTTGCTGCACCCCGGTTTCGTCACCGAGACCGGCTTCGACCGGCTCCGCGACCTGGTCCGCTACCTGCGCGCGATCGAGCAGCGGCTCGACAAGGCGCAGCACCAGCCGCAGCGCGACCGGGAGTGGATGTATCAGGTGGACGAGGTCCGGCAGCGCTATCGGGATCTGCTGTCCCGGGTGCCGCAGGGGCGTTCGCCCAGCGAGGCTCTGCTCGACGTGGGGTGGATGATCGAGGAGTTGCGGGTGAGCTTGTTCGCGCAGTCGCTGGGAACGCCGCGACCCGTATCGGTCAAGCGCGTGCACCGCGCGATGGACAAGATCGAGGACTGAGATCGGCGCGTTCGATCGGATCAGTCCGACAATTGTCGTGGTGCGCATGATTCTCCCCCGGAGATGAGGCACAGCAGTAGAGGCACAGCAGTGCCGAAGCAGTGCCGAAGCGGTGCGATTGATGCGGAATTCGGTCCCGTGCGAGAAGTTTCGGGTCCGGTGACAAGAAGTATCCGCGATCGAACGCGCGTTCGCATCACTCAAAAGGGTGGGAGATCCAGGAAAAAACAGGCGAAACCGCGAGACGGCGAGCGAAAAGGTCGTCTCGTGAAAGGGATTCGCTCTTCGTTGGTGGCGTGCGTCGCCGGGCGAGTCCGGTCCCCGCACCGGACTTCGCGGCGGGGCGAGCGCCTCAGGGGCCTGCGGGCGAGACCGCGATGCCGAGCGCTCCGGGTCCCGTGTGGGCCCCGATGATCGCGCTGGTCTCCTCCAGCGTGACCCTGCGCACCTGCGGCAGCTGCGAGCACAGCGCGTCGAGGACCTCCTTGGCGCGGTCGGCGGCCTCGAAGTGCTCCACGCCCACGTCGACCGGGCCCCGGCCGGCGCGCTCCACGGCGGTCGCGATGGCCTTGCGCAGCGCGCGCTCCTCGCCGATGCCCTTGGCGAGCTGGTCGATGACGCCGTCCTTCATGATCAGCACCGGTTTGATCGACAGCGCTTGACCGACCCACGCCTGCGCTCGGCCGATCCGGCCGCTGCGCTGCAGGTATTCGAGGGTGTCGACGTAGAGCAGCTGGGTGGTGCTGCGCAGCCGGTGCTCCAGGACGTTCATCACGCCGTGCGGCGTGGCGCCCGCGGCGGCGGCCTCGGCCGCGGCGATCACCGGGAATCCGAGGCTGAGTCCGGTCAGCCGCGCGTCCACGACGTAGACCGGCACGCCGATCTCGGCCGCGGCGATCCGGGCGGCTTGGCAGGTTTGGGACATTCCTTCGGAAATGTGGATCGAAATGATCGCTTCGACCCCCGATGCCGCGGCATCGGCGTAATTCCAGTAGAAGGCGGGAGGAGGGGGAGGGTTGGTGGCGACCGGGACGTTGTTTCGCATTGCCTCGGCCATCTGGGGGTGCAGCACCCGTCGCTCGTCGTTCTGTTCAGCACCGACCGTCAGCTCCAACTGCACGATGGAGATTCCCAGCCGGTCGGCCACGTCGAGCGGAACGGAAGCCGTCGAATCGGTCACGATGGCGACGCGTCTTCTCATGGCGGCAAGGCTACTAATACGTAAGGTTCGTTCACATACTTTCCGGATGACCCGTTCCCACTTTTGCGAAGGGCGATCATCTTCGCCGGGCGAGGGTGAGTACTGTCACGGGTGGGACCTGGTTGCACCCGGGCTACTGGCAAGTAACATCCTCGGTGGTTGGCATCACTGTGCTTTCCCGCTGAGGGCATGGCAAGGTCAACCTAACCCGGACGGAACGCGCCGGGTCCACAAGCAGAGCCGCTGGAGGACCAGCGAGCGTCAGTTGAGTCCGCAGGAGGTCGAAGAGGGCCCATGAACATCGTCGTCCTGGTTAAGCAGGTGCCCGACACGTATTCCGAACGGAAGCTGTCTGCTGCGGATCACACGTTGGACCGCGAGTCGGCGGATGCCGTGTTGGATGAGATCAACGAGCGCGCCGTGGAGGAGGCGCTGTTGATCAAGGAGGCTCAGGGCGGCGAAGTGACCGTCGTGTGCATGGGCCCGGATCGCGCCACGGATGCCATCCGCAAGGCGCTGTCGATGGGCGCGGACAAGGCGGTGCACCTCGCCGACGAGGCGCTGCACGGCACCGACGCCCCCGCCACCGCCAAGGCGCTGGCGAAGGTCATCGGCACCGTTGAGGGTGTCGAGCTGGTCATCGCAGGCAACGAGGCGACCGACGGTCGCTCCGGTGCGGTGCCGGCCATGGTCGCCGAGGTGCTCGGCTGGCCGCAGCTGACCTTCGCGCGCAAGGTCGAGACCGACGGTTCGTCGGTGAAGGTCGAGCGCGAGACCGACGCGGGCATCCTGACTGTCGAGTCGGGTCTGCCGGCCGTCGTGAGCGTGACGGAGAAGATCAACGAGCCGCGGTACCCGTCGTTCAAGGGCATCATGGCCGCGAAGAAGAAGCCGGTGAGCGCGCTGTCGCTGACCGACGCGGGGATCGACGCCTCCGAGGTGGGCCTGGCCGCCGCCGGCTCCCAGGTCGTCGAGTCCGCTCCGAAGCCGCCGAAGTCCGGCGGTGTGAAGGTCACCGACGAGGGCGAAGGCGGCGTTCAGGTCGCCGAGTTCCTGGCCGGCGAGAAGCTGCTCTGAGTCGTTCACGGTTTTCGAGGAGGCAAATTCATGGCTGAGGTTCTGGTCCTCGTCGATCACGTGGACGGCGAGGTCAAGAAGGTCACGTACGAGCTGCTGACCGCGGCGCGCCGCATCGGCGAGCCGTCGGCCGTCGTGGTCGGCGAGCCGGGCACCGCGGGCAAGCTGTCCGAGGCCCTGGCCGGTTACGGCGCGGCGAAGGTCTACGCGGCCGAGTCCGCCGAGGCCGCCGAGTTCCTGGTGACCCCGCAGGTCGACGTGCTGGCCAAGCTGGCCGGTTCGGCGTCCCCGGCGGCGGTGCTGGTTCCGGCGTCGGTCGACGGCAAGGAGATCGCCGGTCGCCTGGCGATCCGCCTGGACTCGGGTCTGCTGTCGGAGGTCGTGGACGTCGATGGTGAGGGCGTCGCGTCGCACTCGCTGTTCGGTGGCACTTACGACGCCAAGGCGAAGGTCACCAAGGGCACCCCGGTGATCACCGTGCTGCCCGGTTCCATCGAGGCCGAGCAGGCTTCGGGTGCCGCGGCGGTCGAGCAGGTCGAGGTTCCGGCCTCGTCCGGCGCCAAGATCACCGGTCGGCAGCCGGCCGAGGCCGGCGACCGCCCCGAGCTCACCGAGGCCAGCATCGTGGTCTCCGGTGGTCGGGGTGTCGGTTCGGCCGAGCAGTTCGAGGTCGTGGAGAAGCTCGCCGACACCCTCGGTGCCGCCGTGGGTGCCTCGCGTGCCGCGGTCGACTCCGGCTATTACCCGCACCAGTTCCAGGTCGGTCAGACCGGTAAGACCGTCTCGCCGCAGCTCTACATCGCGCTGGGCATCTCCGGCGCGATCCAGCACCGGGCGGGCATGCAGACGTCGAAGACGATCGTCGCGGTGAACAAGGACCCGGAGGCGCCGATCTTCGAGATCGCCGACTACGGCGTCGTGGGCGACCTGTTCAAGGTCGCCCCGCAGCTGACCGACGAGGTCACCAAGCGCAAGGGCTAAGCCCCTTCACGCAACGAGAACGGGCCGCGCTCCACCGGAGCGCGGCCCGTTCTCCGTTCAGCGCGCCTCGTCGCGCCCCTGGCAGGCGAGCTTGTCGGCGCGTTCGTTCTCCGGGTGACCGGCGTGGCCCTTCACCCACTCCCACTGGACCTCGCCGTGACGGGAGCACTCCGCGTCCAGCCGCTGCCACAGGTCGGCGTTCTTGACCGGCTTCTTGGCCGACGTCATCCAGCCGTTGCGCTTCCAGCCGCGCATCCACTCCGTGATGCCCTTGAGCACGTAGGTGCTGTCGGTGTAGACGCGCACCACCGGGATCGGCCGGGTGAGGGCGGCCAGCCCCTCGATCACGGCCATCAGCTCCATCTTGTTGTTGGTCGTGGTCGGGTCTTTCCCGTAGAGCTCCCGCTCGTGATCGCCATAGCGCAGCACCACGCCCCAGCCGCCCGGGCCGGGGTTCCCGCTGCATGCGCCATCGGTGAAGAGTTCGACGCGCTCGGTCTGCATGCGCTGAATCTAGCCGCCGTCCCCGGGGTGATCGGGCAGCGCCGTGCGAGGAAGGTTCCCTTCCTCACTCCGGCGCTGCTGCGGGGTGTGGTGGCAGGAAGGTTCCCGTGCTCATTCGCTTGCTGGTGATCTCGAAACTGTTCCACCATTCCCGCTGTGAATCGGAACCCCGACCTCCGATCTGAGCGGCGAAGGCTCGCGGCCTCTGCGCTCAACAGCGCTGCGTTCGTTGTCACGGGCGCGGTGGGTGCGATCAACGGCATCTCGCCGCTGCTCGTCTGGGGAGTCCTCGTCGCGGGCCTGGGTGTCTTCGTCGTGGCCGTTGTGCGCTACGTCCGGCTCCGGGCAGCGGGGTGGCGGGGATGAGCAACCGGCTCACCCGATGGATCCGGAAAATCCCCTCCAGCGAAGCCGGATTCCGGATGCCCACGACCCATGCGGAATGGCAACGCTGGTCCAAACCCCGACGCCGCTGGTTGATCGCCATCGGGCTCTTCGCCGCCCTCGCCTTCGTGCTCGCGGTGCTCTCGGCACCCACTTGGGCCTTGCTCACCGCCTTCGCCCTGGCCTTCCTCAGCCAGGCGCCGTTGCTGTACTACGAACGGCGAGAAGACCACGCTGACCGGCGGGGTGACCGGGATGCGTGACTGGCTGCGCGCTTCGTCGCAGACCGGCCCACCTGGAAGTGGTGGAAGGGCAGCCCATCCCTTCTGACGTGCTGGGATGGGCGGCATCGGGGGGCCGGATGGGCTAGCACGCACCTGGCATTCACCGAAAGTTCCGGCTCCGTGTCATCCGCTGGTGTGTTGGGCGTTCGGCGCGCGGCGATACACCTGGGACATGTCCGAGACGCAGCTGCTGGCCAGCGCCGCACCGAACGCGGCGGCCGACGCCCACTACTCGCTTCTCGTCGCTCGTGACGCCGATGAGGTCCACGCCGCACAACGCCTGCGCCACCGGGTGTTCGCGGAGGAGATGGGCGCCACGGTCAAGGGCGGGGAGCTCGGCGTCGACCAGGACTCCTTCGACGACCACTGCGACCACCTGATCGTGCGGGAGGACCGCAGCGGCGAGGTGGTCGGCACCTACCGGATGCTGCCGCCCGACCGCGCCGCCTCCGCCGGAATGCTCTACTCGGAAACCGAATTCGACCTCTCCGCCCTCGACCCGCTGCGCCCCTCCCTGGTGGAGACGGGCCGCTCGTGCGTGCACCCGGATCACCGCAACGGTGCCGTGGTGAGTCTGGTGTGGACGGGAATCGCCCGCTACATGCTGCTGCACGGGCACACCATGCTCGCCGGCTGCGCCTCGGTGCCGCTGGACGATGGTGGTGTGCAGGCGGCGCACGTGTGGCGGACGGTGTCGCAGAAGCACTACGCGCCCGAGGAGCGGCGCGTGCACCCGCACCAGCCGTGGGAGCCGGGTGAGCGCGACGAGCGCTCCACGATCCCGCCGCTGCTGCGCGGCTACCTGCGCTTGGGTGCGGAGGTGTGCGGCCGGCCCGCGCACGACCCGGACTTCGGGGTGGCGGACTTCTTCGTGCTGGTCGACCTCGAACGCGCCGATCAGAGATACATGCGGTTCTTCCTCGGAGAGGCGGCATGAACCACTCGTGGATGCCGGAGTCGCCGTGCGGGCCGGAGTGCCTCCCGCCGCGTGACCCCGGCACCGAGGTCGGCCGGCTGCGGCTGGCCTTGCGCATCGGGATCACCGTCGGGCTGCTGCTGATCGGCAGCGCGATGGTGCTGGCGCTGCCGTCCTCGCTGCGGCAGCGGGCGGTGCCCAAGTGGTTCCGGATGTTGTTGCGTGGGCTGGGCATCCGCCTGGAGGTCGACGGCACGTTGAAGCCCGGTGGCGGGCTCGTCGTGTGCAACCACGTCTCGTGGCTGGACGTCGTGGCGCTGCAGGTGCTCACCCCGATGAAGATGCTGGCCAAGGTCGAGGTCCGCTCCTGGCCGGTGCTGGGCTCGCTGGCGGGCCGGGTCGGGACCGTCTACATCGACCGCGATCGGTTGTCGGCCTTGCCGGGCGCGGTGGCCACCATCGCCGATGAGCTGCGGGCGGGGTCGGTGATCGGAACGTTCCCCGAAGGCACCACGTGGTGCGGTTCGGCGAGCGGCAAGTTCCGTCCGGCCGTGTTCCAGGCGGCCCTGGACGCGGGGGCCCGGATGCAGCCGGTCGCGGTCCGCTTCCGCGACGGTCGCGGGAAGTTGACGACCGGCGCGGCGTTCCTGGGCGACACGAGCTTGGCGGACTCGGTGTTCTCAGTGGCCCGCATGCGCGGCCTGGTGGTGGAGGTCGTGGTCCTGCCGGAACTCACCGGCACCGACCGCAAGGTCCTCGCCCGGCAGGCCCAGGACGCGATCACGGGTGCCACCGGCGCACGCCGCACCCACACTGAACCCGCCGAAGCCCTCGCCGCCTGACCCACGCGGCGCAGAACCCACTACTGCCCCGGTGATGACACGGGGTCGGCCTCGGGGTCAAAAACTGCAGTTCTCGTCGGTCAAATACCGCAGTTTTTGACCGACGAAAACCGCGGTTTTTGACCCCGAGGGCTTCCTCGGCCGGGTTGCGAGGGTTCGACGGGGTCGGATGAGCGCTGCTGGTCGGGGGCCGGGTGCGCTGGTGGTGGCGTGGGGTGGGTTGTGATGCTGGTCCGTGTGGGGCGGGTCAAACCGGTCTGACCTGCGTCTTCTGTCGGACCGCAGGTCAGGCGGCGGTCGGCTTGCATTACCCTGGATGAGCGATGACTTACCTCGACCACGCCGCTACGACCCCGATGCGGCCCGCAGCGGTGGCCGCGATGAGCGAGGCGTTGACCCGGATCGGCAACGCCTCGTCCCTGCACACCTCGGGTCGGCAGGCGCGGCGGCAGGTCGAGGAGTCCCGCGAGGACATCGCCGACGCCTTGGGCGCGCGCCCCTCGGAGGTGCTGTTCACCGCGGGGGGAACCGAGAGCGACAACCTCGCGGTCAAGGGCATCTTCTGGGCGCGCCGCGCGGCGGACCCCGCCCGGAACCGGATCGTGGCCTCCACGGTCGAGCACCACGCGGTCCTCGACGCGGTGGAGTGGCTGGCCGAGCACGAGGGCGCCGAGGTCACCTGGCTGGAGGCCGACGCGCTCGGCCGCATCACCCCCGAAGCCTTCGAGGCGGCGCTGACCAGCGATGACGACGTCGCGGTGGCGACGGTGATGTGGGCGAACAACGAGGTCGGCACGGTCAACGACATCGCCGGGCTCGCCGCCATCGCCGACCGGCACGGGGTTCCGCTGCACACCGACGCGGTGCAGGCGGTGGAGACGCTGCCGGTGGACTTCGCGGCCTCGGGTGCTTCGGCGCTGACCATGACCGGCCACAAGGTCGGCGGGCCCTACGGCGCCGGTGTGCTGCTGCTGTCGCGCGACGTCAAGTGCACTCCGGTGCTGCACGGAGGCGGCCAGGAGCGCGAGGTGCGGTCCGGGACCCTTGACACCCCGAGCGTGCTGGGGCTGGCGGCGGCGGTGCGCGAGGCGGTCGCGGAGCGCGAGTCGCACGCGCCGCAGCTGGCGAAGCTGCGCGACGAGCTGATCAGCGGGGTGCGCGCGGCGGTGCCGGACGTGGTGCTCAACGGCGATCCCGGCGAGGGGATCATCGCCGGTGGGCCGTCGCGGCTGCCGGGCAACGCGCACTTCACGTTCCCCGGCTGCGAAGGCGACAGCCTCCTGATGCTGCTGGACGCCAAGGGCATCGAGTGCTCCACCGGGTCGGCGTGCACGGCCGGTGTGGCCGAGCCCAGCCACGTGCTGCTGGCGATGGGGGCCGATCCGAAGGCCGCGCGCGGGTCGCTGCGCTTCTCCCTGGGGCACAGCTCGACCGCGGCCGATGTACAGGCACTGACCGAGGCCATCGGGCCGGTGGTGCAACGAGCGCGTAGCGCCGGGTTGGCCGGGTTGCGCCGATCTTCGGCGGCCACGGCCGCCACGGAGGTGTGAGTCGTGCGAGTGCTGGCGGCCATGAGCGGTGGAGTGGACTCCGCGGTCGCGGCGGCCCGGGCGGTCGCCGCAGGCCACGACGTGGTCGGGGTGCACCTCGCGTTGTCGGCGAAGCCGGGAACGCTGCGCACGGGCGCCCGGGGGTGCTGCACGATCGAGGACTCGCACGACGCGCGTCGTGCCGCTGACCTGCTGGGAATCCCGTTCTACGTGTGGGATTTCGCGGAGCGCTTCACCGAGGAGGTCATCGAGACCTTCGTCGGCGAGTACGCGGCCGGCCGCACCCCGAACCCGTGCCTGACCTGCAACGAGAAGATCAAGTTCGAGGCGTTGCTGGAGAAGGCGATGGCTCTGGGCTTCGACGCGGTCTGCACCGGCCACTACGCGCGTCTGTCCGTGGTGGACGGTGTTCCGGAGCTGCGGCGCAGCCGCGACGAGGGCAAGGACCAGTCCTACGTGCTGGCGTCGCTGACGTCCGAGCAGCTGCGGCACTCGATGTTCCCGCTGGGCGGCTCCCTGAAGTCGGAGGTCCGCGAGGAGGCCGCCGAGCGGGACCTGGCGGTCGCCAAGAAGCCCGACAGCCACGACATCTGCTTCATCCCGGACGGCGACACCAAGAGCTTCCTGGAGAACAAGCTCGGCCAGACCCCGGGTCAGCTGGTCGACGAGGAGACCGGCGCGGTGCTCGGCGAGCACACCGGCGTGCACGGCTTCACGATCGGCCAGCGCAAGGGCCTCGGCATCGACGCCCCCGCCCCGGACGGGAAACCGCGCTACGTCCTTTCCCTGGAACCGGTGTCGGGCACGGTGAAGGTCGGTTCCCGCGATCGCCTGGCGGTCACCGAGATCGACGCGAAGCGCCCGATCTGGCCGTCGGAGAAGCCGCTCGACGGTCCGACCGAGTGCGTCATCCAGGTCCGCGCCCACGGCGGCACGGCCGACGCGGTCGCCGAGTTCGACGGCGAACACCTCAAGATCCAGCTCCGCCAGGAACTCCAGGGCGTCGCCCCGGGCCAGGCCGTCGTCCTCTACCGCCCGGACGAAGCAGGCGACCTCGTCCTCGGCAGCGGGATCATCTCGGCCACCCGGTGACGTGGGGTGGGGAAGTTTTCATGAAAACTTCCCTCCCCACTCGAACGGGAGGTTTTCATGAAAACCTCCCTCATCCTGGGGAAACCGGGGGTCCTGGGGACTTCTGTCTCGTTCTGAGGGGACAGTTTTCATGAAAACTGTCCCCCTGTGGTCGACGGGGAAGTTTTCATGAAAACTTCCCCACCCACCCCACTGACGAGGGCGGCGTGAACGCCGCCGAGCAGCGCGTTGAGCTGGGAGAGGACGACGACGGCCTCGGCGATCCGCTGGGCGTCGAGGCGCTCGGAGCCGGCGTCGAAGGCGAGTTCGTCGAGGAGCCACTGGGCTTGGCGGAGGCGCACGGCCAGTGCCGTGGACTGCTTGGTCATCGCGCCGGAATCCCCGCCAGGCGAAGGGCTTCCCGGTAGCAGGTCGGGCAGGTGTCCCAGAACCAACCGAACTCGCTGTTCTCCGCGGTCAACTCCTGCCCGCACAACGTCGTGACCTCGGTCCCCGTCGGGTACGAGCGACCACTCGGGTGCTCGTCGAGACTCGCGTGCCGCCGCCCCTCGCACGGCACCCAGTGAAACGGATACATCGGACTCCTCGGTTCTCGCCGTCATGACTGGTTCCGAGAACCATGCTTCCGGTGTCGTGACAGTTGCGCAATCACCTGGAAGAGCGTTCCCACCTGCGGCTTTATCGGGCTAAGATCGGTTCATGACCCGAACCACCAAGGCGAATCCGCGAGCTCGCGCACTGGGGGCCGAGCTGCGGCAACTACGAGAAGAGGCAGGCTTCGGTGTTCGGGAACTGGGACGCGTCCTCGGAGTCGGCCACACCACGATTTGGCGATACGAGTCAGGACTGAAGCCCCCGACACCCGAAGAGGCCGCCTCCGTCCTGACCGCACTGGGGGTGAAGGGCGAGGCGAAGGAAAGGATTATCGGAGGAGCCCGCACCGTCCGCGATCCTGACTGGCTGACGTCCGGATTCCCCGGTGTGAAGGAAAAAGCGGCGGTGATGGCGGACTTCGAGAGAACAGCAACGGGGATCACCGAGGTCCAGATGCACGTCGTTCCCGGGATCCTCCAGACACGCGAATACATGAGCGCGATCATGCGCGGGTTACCCAGGGAAACACGCGAAGCACGAATCGCGTTTCGGCTCAGCCGCCGGGAGGTTTTGGACTCCACGCGGTCGCCGGAGTACGTCGCTGTTCTCGGCGAGGCCATGTTCCACGACATGATCGGCGGGCATGCGGTGTTCGCCGAGCAGCTGCGGTACTTGATGGAGGTCGAGGATCGCTCCAAGGTGACGGTCCAGATCTTGCCGTTCGGCGCACATGACTGGCACGCAGCTCACGCGGGCTCGTTCATGCTGCTTGAGTTCGCCGATCAGGATCCGATCGTGCATCTGGAGCACTATCGCGCGCTCGCGTTCCTACGTAATGTGAGGGATGTTCGTGACTACCGGGAGGCGGTGGCCGACCTCCGGAGTCGAGCGTTGCCCCCTGTGGAGTCCCGTGACTTCATTCGTAGTCGCGTGGAAGCGATCGAAAGCGAGCTGCGCTGATGCCGTTACCTCAACCGACCCGCTGGCGGAAGTCCTCTCGTTCTCACCAGGAGTCTGCGTGCGTCGAGGTCGGCGCGGTCGATTCCGGTGCGGCAGTGCGGGATTCGAAGAACCTCGACGCCGGGTACTTCACCACGTCCTCGCGGCAGTGGCGCTTGTTCATCGATGCTGTGAAGTCGGATCGCTTCGACCGCTGACGCCCCTCGGGGGAAGATCGATCGCGTTGGCCGCGGTTCGGGTCTTCTTGGAGAAGGTGATGGCGCCGGGGAGATGGGGTGCGAGGCGGAGGAGGCCGTTGCGGAGGTGCAGTGAGGTTCGGGTTTTCGGGATGAGGATCTTGGCGCCGTCGGGGGCGAGTTTCTGGTTGCGGCGCACGAAGTCGCGCATCCGGTTCTCGTAGCGGTCGAAGGCGAGCGAGTGGTTCCCCTCGCTGTCGCGGAGTTCGGCGGCCAGCACGCAGGCGCCCACCAGCGCGAGGCTCGATCCCTGTCCGGACAGCGGTGAAGGGCAGTATCCCGCGTCGCCGAGCAGCACGACCCGTTCGCGTGACCAGCGGTCGAGGCGGATCTGCGAGACCGAGTCGAAGTAGAAGTCCGGTGCTTCCCGGGCCGCGCTGAGCAGCTGCGGGACGATTCCGCCCATGCCGCTGAAGGCCTCGTCGAGCAGGGCGAGCTGGCCGGCGGCGTCGCGCGGGTCGAAGGTCAGCTCCGGTGAGGTGAACGAAAGGATCCCTTTCGCACCTCGATCGGTCTTCGCGCGGTAGGAGCCCGCCATCCGGCCGGGTTCGTTGAACAGCGCAGTCCAGCGGTCCAGGCCGAGGGCGTTCTCGGTGCTGAAGATCGACACGTGGTAGCCGAGGTGGCGGCGGAAGTTCCCCTCCGGGCCGAAGGCCAGTCGCCGGACGTTCGAGTGCAGTCCGTCGGCCCCGACCACCAGGTCGAACTCGCGCGGCGGGTGGTGTTCGAAGGTCACCTCGACGCCGCCGGGCCGCTCGGTGAGGTCGACGATCGAATCGCCGAACAGGTACTCGATGCCGTCGGTGCGCTCGTGGATGAGCCTGGCCAGCGTGCCGCGCATGAGCTCGACGTCGGCGTCCTCGCTGCCCAGCTGCGACATGTCGATGTCGGCGAAGGACCTGCCGTCGGCGCTGATCAGCGACAGGCCGCGCATCCCGGTGTGGGCGGCGCGGACCTCCTCGAGGATGCCCATCCGGTCGGCGACCTCGACGGCCGCGCCCCGGACGTCGATGGCGTAACCGCCGTCGCGGACTCCCGGCGCCCGCTCCACCACGGTCGGCCGGAAACCCCACTTGTGCAGCCAGAACGCCAGCGCGGGGCCGGCGATGCTCGCGCCCGAGATCAGGACTGTCTTGGCCATGGATTCACGCTAACGCGTGTACTTACCGGGCGGCAAGTAGCTTACCGGGCGGCAAGCAGTAGGATCTTCCGCTGGAGGAGGATGCCGATGCCGAGGACCCGGGTCGACACGCGGTCGGAGATCCGCGAGGTCGCCGCCGAACTGTTCGCGCGCCAGGGGTACGACAAGACCAGCCTGCGCGAGGTCGCCGAACGTCTCGGCATCACCAAAGCCGCGCTGTACTACCACTTCCCATCGAAGACCGACCTGATGCGCGGCATCGTGCAGCCCTTCGTCGACGACATCGAAGTGCTGCTGGCCGAACGCGAAGCGGAAGAGGTCGACGCGGAGCGGTTCCTCGCGGACTACTTCGAGATCGTGCTGCGGCACCGGAAGATCTTCGAGTTCATCGTGCGCGACGCCGGAGCGCTGGCCCAGCTCGACGTCGTGGAGCAGCTCCTGTCCTGGCGGGACCGCGTCTACGCGCTGCTGGTGGGAACCGATGCCTCACCGGCCGAGCTCGCCAAGGCCACCGTCGCCGTGGGCGGGCTCCAGGACTGCGCGATGACCGACGCCCCCACCGACGACTTCCGCGACGCCGCCCTCGCCGCGGCCCGAGCAGCCCTGGCCAGCTGATTCACCGGTCTTTTTGATCGAAAGCACCACGTGCGCGTCGTGTGCTCCCTACGCTTCGATCTTGAGGTTTGTGCCCCGAGGATCGGAGTGACATGGACGGCAGCATCCTCGATCCGGACAGCGCGCACGAGCGGTTGGCCGCCTGGAAGGGCCGGATCGAGAAGCTCGCGGCGGACACGCAGACGATGAGTCAGCGGTTCCAGGAAGTGCGCGTCACTGCGAAGGACCCTGGCGGGATCGTCGCGGTCACCATCGACTCGTCGGGCGCGCTGGCCGACATCCAACTGACCTCCAAGATGAAGAGCAGCGACCCCGACGCGGTGTCGCGCGCCATCATGACGGCCTTCGCCGAGGCCAAGAACCAGTTGGCCCAGCGCTCGCAGGAGATCATCGCCGAGACGATGGGCACCGAATCCCCGGCGGCGCGGGCGATCGCCGACAGCGTCGGCGCGCAGCTCGCCGCCGATCCGGACGCCGTCGCCGCGAAGCCCAGCGCGCCGGAACCTCCCGACGACGAGGACAACGAGAACCGGTCGTTCATGGAGAAGTGGTAGCCGTGGGTGACGGATACGCGGTCAATGCCGAGCAGATCCGTGCTCACGCCGCCAAGGTCGAGCAGATCCAGGCCCGCTTCGACGCGGTGAAGTCCGCCAGCGCGCACATCACCCAGGACGACCAGGCCTACGGGCTGTTGTGCGGGTGGATCTCGGGAATCCTGGAAGGCCGTCACGCCAGGCAGGACGAACTCATCTCGTACGTGGCCGAGAACCTGTCGCTGGCCGCCGAATCCCTCCGCGCCGCCGCCGACGACTACCAGGCGATGGACGAGGATCACGCCGCGCAGATCAAGACTTCCGGTGGAGGGATGCCGTGAGCGACTCGCTGGTCGCGCCGGTCGAATCGACCCGCAAGGCCTGGACCGGATCGAGCATGGCCGAGAGCGTCGAAGGCCTCGTCACCTCCATCCAGAACGAGGACTGGGTGGACGCCGCCCTGGCCGGCCTCGGCACCGGGCTGGAAGTCGCCTCCGCCGTGCTGGACCCGTTCAGCGCGCTGCTGTCCAACGGCATCGGCTGGGCGATGGAGTACTTCGAGCCGCTGCGCGAAATGCTCGACGAGCTCACCGGAATGCCTGACGTGGTCCGCTCGCACGCGGCGACCTGGAACAACATGGCCGCCGAACTCGGCTCGATGGCCGAGGACCTCAAGTCGAGCCTGGAAAGCGACCTCGGCCAGTGGAAGGGCGTCGCCGCCGACGCCTACCAGCAGATGATGGGCAACAACGTGCAGGCCATCGGTGGCCTCGCGGCGATCTCGGCCGCGATGGCCTCGGCCACCGAAGGCGCCGGTGGGCTGGTGCAGCAGACCCGCGAGCTCGTGCGCGACCTCATCGCCGACCTGGTGGCGCGGGTGGTCGTGTGGGCGGTGGAAGCGATCTTCGTGGTGACGATCCCGGTGATCGCGGCCCAGATCGTCTCCGCGGTGCTCAAGTGGGTCGGCCGCATCTTCACCTACATCACCGGGCTGATCACCAGCCTCACCAACCTCAGCAAGCTGCTCAGCGGATAAGGGGAATCCGTGGCCAAGACCAAGGGCACCGGGGGTACGACGTCGAAGCCGCACGGCGATGGCGAGGGAGGTTCGTCCAGCAGGCCGTCGCAGAAGGTCGGCAACGTCGACGCGAGCAAGAGCGTCTCCAGCGCGCAGGACGCCACCCACCAGTTGGCCCAGGCCGGGCGTGCCGGCTCCCACGGCAACTCGACGACCCCGGCGGGTGCGAGCCCGCCGCCGTCGCGGACCGATCCGGCCGGGACCTCGCCGAACTCGAAACCCGGCGACGCCGACCTCAACGACCGGAGCTCGGACCCGCAGAACCCGACGACGGACGCCAACAAGCGCAACACCGAAGGCGATCCGATCGACATCGCCAGCGGCGAGATGATCCTGCAGCAGACCGACGTCGAGCTGCAGGGCGTGCTCCCGCTCGTGCTCAAGCGCACCCACCTGTCGTCCTACCGGGTCGGTCTGCGGTTCGGCGAGTCCTGGACGTCGACGCTGGACCAGCGGCTGGAGTTCACCAGCTCAGGTGTGTCCTTCGCGGCCGAGGACGGCAAGCTGCTGGTGGCTCCCACACCGGCCGTCGGTGCCACGGCGCGGTTCGCCGGTTCCCTTCACCAGCTCACCCGCGGTGAGGACGGGAACTTCACGATCACCGAGTTCGACACCGGCCGGACGCTGCACTTCACCACCGGTGACACGAACGCTCCCTTGACCGCGATCGTGGCCCGCAACGGCGACCGCATCGACTTCGACCACGACGAGACCGGAACACCGGTCGAGGTGCGGCACTCCGGTGGTTATCGCATCCGCGTCGATTCCGAGGACGGTCTGGTCACCGCCCTGCACCTGCGCGGCGCCGACAACGGCAGCGACGTTCCCCTCATGCGCTACGCCTACGAGGGCCGCAGGCTCACCGAGGTCGTCAACGCCTCCGGGCTGCCGCTGCGGTTCGACTACGACAGCCACGGGCGCATCACGAGCTGGACCGACCGCAACGACAAGTGGTACCGCTTCAGCTACAACGCCGAAGGTCGTGTCATCGCAGGTGAGGGCTCCGGTGGATTCCTCAGCGGGACCATGACCTACGACGTCGAGAACCGGATCACCACCTGGACCAACTCCCAGGGCGCCAGCACCACCTACCACCTCAACGAGGCCGGCCAGACGATCCGCGAGATCGACTCCCTCGGGGGAGAAACGCTGTCGGAGTGGGACGAATTCGACCGTCTGCTCTCCCGCACCGACCCGCTCGGCCGCACCGTCCGCTACGACCACGACGACGAGGGAAACCTCATCGCGGTCACCCGGCCCGACGGCACCCAGGCCCGGTTCGAGTACAACGCGCTGCGGCTTCCCATCACGATCGTCGCGCCGGACGGTTCCGTGTCACGTCGCGAGTACGACGAGCACGGCAACGTCACCAAGGCGATCGACCCGACCGGGGCCGTCACCGGCTACGCCTACGACGAGCAAGGGACCTTTCGCGCATCACCGACGCGATGGGACACGTTCAGCACGTCGAGACCGATGCGGCGGGACTTCCCGTCGCGCTGACCGACCCGCTCGGAGCGAGGACGCTTTTCACCCGCGACGCGTTCGGCCGGGTCTCGGAGATGACGGACCCGCTCGGTGGCGTCACCCGGTTCGGCTGGACCGTCGACGGCAAACCCGCGTGGCGGACCCTTCCCGACGGGGCCACCGAGCGGTGGATCTACGACGGCGAAGGGAACCTTCGTTCGCACGTCGACGCTCTCGGGCAGGAAACGCGCACCGACGTCACCCACTTCGACCTGCCCTCGGCCGAGACCCGGCCCGACGGCACGCGCCTGGAGTTCGGCTACGACACCGAACTCCGCCTGGTCAGCGTCACCAACGAGCTCGGTGCCGTGTGGCGCTACGACTACGACCCGGTCGGCAACCTCGTGCGCGAAACCGACTTCAACGGTCGCGCCATCTCCTACCGGCACGACGCCGCCGGGCAGCTGATCACGCGCACCAACGGTGCGGGAGAAGTGACCTTCTTCGCCCGCGACGCCCTCGGCAACGTCATCGAACGCCGCAGCGGTGACACCATCGCGACCTTCACGTTCGACCCGCTCGGGCGGCTCACCGAAGCGATGGACGGTGACACGCAGGTCACCTTCCACCGCGACCCGGCAGGGCGGGTGCTCGCCGAAACCATCAACGGCCGCACCGTCGCCTCCGCCTACGACGCGCTCGGCCGGCGGGTTCGCCGCCGCACGCCGTCCGGCGCGGAGAGCGCGTGGGAGTACGACGGGAACAGCCGTCCCACCGCGCTGCACACCGTCGGTCGCACGCTGCGGTTCGGCTACGACAACGCGGGCAACGAAGTGCAGCGCCAACTCGGCCCGCAGGCGGTCCTCGCCCAGGCTTGGGACGCCAACCACCAGCTGCTGTCGCAGACGATCACCGGTGCGGCCGGGCGGCAGCTCCAGCAGCGCGGCTACACCTACCGCGCCGACGGCAACCTGACCGGGCTCGACGACAAGCTCACCGGACCCCGCACCTTCGAACTCGACCGAGCCGGCCGCGTCACCGCGGTCACCGGCACCGGCTGGACCGAGCGCTACGCCTACGACGTGGCCGGAAACCTCGCCCACGCCTCGTGGCCGTCTCCCGAACCCGAGGAGATCGGGGACCGCGAGTACAGCGGCACGCTCATCCGGCGAGCCGGCAACGTCCGCTACGAGCACGACGCCCAAGGCCGCGTCGTGCTCCGCCAGCGCAAGCGCCTGTCCCGCAAGCCCGAGACCTGGCGCTACTACTGGGACTCCGAAGACCGCCTGGTCGAAGTGCTCACCCCGGACGGCACCCGCTGGCGCTACCGCTACGACCCGCTCGGCCGCCGCGTCGCCAAGCAACGCCTCACCCCCGACGGGAACGGCGTGGCCGAGCAGATCGAGTTCACCTGGGACGGAACGGCCCTGGCCGAGCAGGCCCACACCGACGGCGTGCTCAACGGGCCGCAGCTCGGCGACCGCCGCGTCACGGTCTGGGACTACGAGCCGGGAACCTTCCGCCCGCTCATCCAGGCCGAACGCTCCCAACTCCGCAACGCACCCCAGCAGTGGGTCGACGAGCAGTTCTACTCCATCGTCACCGACCTCGTCGGCACCCCGACTGAACTGATCAACGACCAAGGCGGCATCGCCTGGTTCCACCGCACCACCCTCTGGGGCGTCACCACGGACCAAAGCCGCACCGGGGCGTACACACCCCTGCGGTTCCCGGGTCAGTACGCCGACCCGGAGACCGGGTACAACTACAACTTCCACCGACACTACGACCCGACGACTTCTCGGTATGCGAGTTCCGACCCGATCGGGCTGGTTGCTGGGCCACAGCCATTCAGCTTTGTTGGTAATCCATTCATTCACGCTGACCCGCTTGGTCTGTCTCAGGAGGGTGGAGTCGAGCGTGTCGATCCAAACTCGTTGAACTTCTCTCAGCGGACTATTTCAGAGAACAACTATGCTGATTTGATGCGGTCTGGAGCCTGGGACTGGAACCGGTCAGGGCCGTTGCATGTGATGGAAGTTGATGGCCAGCTTGTCTCATACGACAATAGGCGCTTGAATGCGGCAAGGGAGGCAGGTCTGGAGAGCGTCCCGATCGTGCGCGTCGACCCGAGTGCTCCCCATCCAGATTCAGGTACAGGAAAGACATGGGGTGATAAGTTCCGTCAGCGATTCAACGATAGGCGAAATATCCGAGAAGGTGGCCCGGTTCCTGAAACTGGCCTAAGAGAGTCTCCTACCGTAAAGTGTAAGAAGTGAGCATGATTTCGAGTCTGTGGCGATCTGGCCAGCTCCCTATTCGGGATGGTCTTTACCGGTCGACGGGTGAGTCCTTTGACGTGCGAGTGGACTCCACGATGGAGAGTGGGTTCGAGGTCCTAGGGGGGTTTGACCTGGAAGAATTTCTCCGCGCTGAACCTGAGGAGACGACAAGTTTCGATATCACCCGAAAAGTGCCGATCGACGCGGGATTTCTGTGCTGTGGTGATGGATCGTTTGGTTCGGAGGGGTTTTGCGGTCAGCTTGACGGAGATGGGGAGTTGAAATGGGTTGTATACCTGGAGGAGTGCAATCCATTTGTTGAGATCGCCGTCGAGGGTGAATTCGCGACATTTAGGTCGAGTTCGGGTGTCTGGTTGAGGATCAACTTCAAAGATAGTGGGAACTGAGCCGTTGCCCCCGGGGTGCCGGGATGGAGTGTCTGACCTCAATTGATCTGTCCGATCTAGTCTTCTCCGGTTTGTCGGGTTAGTGTCTGGCCTCACACGATGGCGTGGGAGGGCTGATGGTGGAGCTTCGGGGGAGCGCGGTCGCGGACGTAGTGCGGCGGAGTGCTGCGCGCGTCGGTGATCGGGAGGCGCTGCGGTTCGTCGATTCCGGTGGGCACGAGCGGGTGTGGACCTACGCCGAGCTCGACGCCGCGGTGAGCCGGGCCGCCGGGGTCCTGCTGGAGGCCGGGGCGGTCAAGGGTGATCGGGTCGCGGCCTACGGCAAGAACTCCGACGCCTACCTGATCGGTTTCCTGGCCTGCGCCAGGGCGGGTTTGGTGCACGTGCCGATCAACTACAACCTGACCGGAGGGGAACTTTCCTATCTCCTCTCCCAGTCGGGAAGTTCCCTCGCACTGGTCGACCCTGCGTTGGCCGGCAACGTGGACGAGGTGCGGGCGGAAAGTTCCCTTCAGCAGGTCATCCCGCTGCGCGACGCGAAGGGATCCTTGCTGTCGCGCAGCGTTGAAGGGAACCTTCCTGTCATCGACGTCGAGGTCGCCGACGACGATCTGGTGCAGCTGCTCTACACCTCGGGCACGACGTCGCTGCCGAAGGGCGCGATGATGACGCACCGGGCGCTGCTGCACGAGTACGTCTCCTGCCTGCACGCCTTGGACTTCGGCGAGAACGACCTGCCGCTGCACGTGATGCCGCTGTACCACTCGGCGCAGATGCACGTGTTCCTGCTGCCGCACCTGATGAT
Source organism: Saccharopolyspora flava (assembly GCF_900116135.1). Lineage (GTDB taxonomy): Bacteria > Actinomycetota > Actinomycetes > Mycobacteriales > Pseudonocardiaceae > Saccharopolyspora > Saccharopolyspora flava. Next base: position 689,468 of record NZ_FOZX01000001.1, on the reverse strand, counting down.
CGGAGCGCGCAACCTCCTCGTCGAGGTACCCGATCCGGCCGACATCCTGCGTCGCGTCGAGAGCGAGCAGGTGACGTCGTTCTTCGCGGCGCCGACGGTGTGGGTGGCGCTGGCCAACCACGCGGATTTCGCGACCCGCGACCTGAAGTCGCTGCGCAAGGCCTACTACGGGGCGTCGATCATGCCCGGTCCCGTGCTGCAGCGGCTCCGCGAGCAGCTGCCGGAACTGGGCTTCTACAACTGCTTCGGGCAGTCCGAGATCGCGCCGCTGGCGACGGTGCTGCGCCCGGAGGAGCACGACGAGCGGCCGGATTCGGCCGGTCGGCCGGTGCTGTTCGTGGAGGCCAAGGTCGTCGACGACCAGGGCGAGGAGGTCGCGCCGGGGGAGCTCGGCGAGATCGTCTACCGCTCGCCGCAGCTGTGCACGGGGTACTGGGACAAGCCGGAGGAGACCGAGGAGGTCTTCCGCGGCGGCTGGTTCCACTCCGGTGACCTGGTGCGACGGGACGAAGCCGGGTACTGCTTCGTCGTCGACCGGATCAAGGACGTCATCAACACCGGTGGCGTGCTGGTCGCCTCCCGCGAGGTGGAGGACGCCCTCTACACGCATCCGTCGGTCGCGGAGGTCGCGGTGATCGCGGTGCCGGATCCGAAGTGGATCGAGCGGATCGCGGCCGTCGTGGTGGTCAAGGACGAGGTGAGCGAGCAGCAGCTCCTCGACCACGCGCGGGAGCGGCTCGCCGGGTTCAAGGTGCCCAAGCAGATCCGCTTCGTCGACGATCTGCCGCGCAACAGCTCCGGCAAACTCCTCAAGCGGGTCCTTCGCGACGAACTGGCCTGAGTTCGCCGAACCGGGGACGCCTCGTCGAACGGGCTGGTAGCTTCCGCGCGCCAAGATCAACAAGGCGGGGAGGCTGTCATGTCGAAGTTCGCCGGGAAGGTCGCTTTCATCACCGGGGCCGCTCGCGGTCAAGGTCGCAGTCATGCCATCCGGCTCGCCGAGGAGGGCGCGCGGATCATCGCGGTCGACATCTGCGCCGACATCGACTCCGTCCACTACTCGATGAGCACTCCGGACGACCTCGCCGAAACCGCGTCCGAGGTGGAGAAGCGCGGCGGGAAGATCGTGTCCAGGATCGCCGACGTCCGCGACGCCGACGCGCTGCAGAAGGCCTTCGACGACGGCGTCGCCGAGTTCGGCGGTGTGGACGTGGTCATCGCCAACGCCGGGATCTCGCCGATGAGCGTCGACGAACCGGCGAACACCTGGCAGGACACCATCGACATCAACCTCACCGGCGTCTTCAACACCGTCGAGGCCGCGCTGCCCACCATGATCGAGGCCGGGCGTGGCGGGTCGATCGTGCTCATCAGCTCCACCGCCGGCAACAACGGCGTCGGCGGCCCGACCCGGGGCGGCCTCGCCTACACCGCCTCCAAGCACGGGGTCATGGGGTTGATGCGCAGCTACGCCAACAACCTCGCGAGCCACTCGATCCGGGTCAACTCCGTGCACCCCAGCGCCGTGAACACCCCGATGGTCGCCAACGAGGCCACCGGCAAGTGGATCGAGGCCTTCGGCCTGGGCGACGGGATGTCCAACGCGCTGCCGGTCGACCTCCTCGAAGCCGTCGACATCACCAACGCCGTCGCGTGGCTGGCCTCCGACGAAGCCCGCTACGTCACCGGCGTCGCCCTGCCCGTCGACGGCGGAGCCAGCAACAAGAAGTAGTCCTTCATCACGACGACACCCGTGAACAGGCGTGGGAACCTTCCTGTCACGCTCCTGGTCGGATGCGGCCCTTCACTGCTTCGGAGGTTCCCGGCTCCGGTGCGGAGTGAGCGAAAGGTTCCCATGCTCCACCTGGCGCGGCCCTCACCCGGCCTCGAGTGGTGGGGGTGGCGGTCGATAATGGGGTTGTGACTGATGCTGCTTGGGGTCCGGGTGTGGCCACCGCTGTCGGGTCGCTGCCCGGGACCGATCCGGTGGAGGCGGCGCGCACGGTGGTCGGGGAACTGCCGGAGCTGATGCCGGTGCCCGAGCTGCCCGCGCGCGGTGTCGGGGCCGACATCCTCGGGCGGACCGCGGGGCTGCTGGTGGACCTGGCGGTCGAGGTCGTGCCGTCGGGGTATCGGGTGGCGGGCTCGCCCGGGATGGATCACCGGCGAGCCGTGGACCTGCTGCGCTGGGATCTCGACGCGCTGGAGCAGGCCGTCACCGAGGCCGGTTCCCCGAAGGTCGTGAAGGTGCAGGCGGCCGGGCCGTGGACGCTGGCCGCCGGCGTCGAGCTGGCGCGCGGGCACCGGGTGCTCACCGATCACGGGGCGCTGCGCGACTTCACCGAGTCCCTGACCGAAGGTCTTCTCGGGCACGTCCGGCAGGTCGCCGCGCGCAGCGGTTCGCGCGTGCTGGTGCAGCTGGACGAGCCGTCGCTGCCCGCCGTGCTGAAGGGGTCGCTGCCCACCCCGTCGGGCTACGGCAACGTCGCCGCCGTGCCGGAGCCGGACGTGCAGCGGCTGCTCGGCGAGATGATCGACGAGATCGGGTCGGCGACCGGGGAACCCGTGGTCGTGCACTGCTGCGCGAAGCGCCCGCCGGTGGAGCTGCTGCGCCGTGCCGGGGCCGGGGCGATCTCGCTGGACGCCTCCGGGCTGGGCGAGGTCACCGGCGCGTTCGCCGACGAGCTCGGGGAGGCGTGGGAGGAGGGCACGACGCTGTTCCTCGGCCTCGTCCCCAGCGTCGACCCGGCGGGACAGGCGGAGCTGCGCGACATCGCGCAACCGGCCTTCGACCTCGCGACGCGCCTCGGCTTCGGCAAGAAGACCCTCGCCGAACGCGCCGTCCCCACCCCCACCTGTGGTCTCGCCGGGGCGTCCCCGGCATGGGCCCGCCGCGCGATCTCCCTGACCAACGACCTCGCCAAGCTCTTCGCCGACGAAGCCGAGTCCTGATCTCACCCTCGGTGCCGGTGCGGAATCGGTGCGCGAGCAGCGGTTCCCGGCAGGCTGGAGTCCACTGTGGATAGAGGTGCGGGCGCGTCCGTTTGGGGCGTTTGATGTGGGCTCGTTGTCCGAATGTTTTGCGGAAATGCCCGTGGTCTGACCTTTGCGCTGGTAGGAAGAGCCCTGTGGGGAGTCATTGCGTCAGCGAGCTCGACCGCGTCGCGTGGATCGGGCGGAGCACGATCCAGGACGCGGCGTGCCTGACCCTGGTTCGCGACAGCGACCTGGGCCGGGTGGCCGCGTCGTTCGGTGCGGTCACCTCGTACGGCCGGTCATTGGACATCGACGAGTTCTGCGAAGAGGCCTTCGCCTACCAGGAGAAACACCCGATGATCGCGCTGCGGCCGGTCGGTGAGTGGACCCTGGTGGTCGAGGACAGCGGAGGGCAGGGCGTCCGGCCCGAGGTGCTGCGGCGGGTCGCGCGTCCCGAGGCGGTCTCCTGCTACTGGGACGAGGACGTGCGCACGCGGTTCGTGCACGCCGTCGACGGCGTCGTGCAGACGTCCTTCGAAGCCGTGCTCCCCGAATACCGGGAAGGCGCCGAACCCGACGGGCTGGAGGCGCACCGCGAGCACCTGCCGTGGTCGGAAGGTTCCCCGGTGCAGCTGATGCTGGCGCTGGCCGGCCGGATCACCGGCGAGGTCCCCAGCGAGGAGTGGCTGGCCGGGCAGTTCTGGACCTACCCGGTCGCCCCCTGGCCCGACGACCTGGTGTCGCTGCCGCTCGGCGACGTCGAGGGGTATCCGGCGGAGATGCTGACCGCGCTGCGAGCCGCCGGTGAGCAGGAGCAGCGGCGGGTGCTGCGGTCGTTGGCGCGCTACGTCGCCACCACCGCCGACTGCCTCGACCTCCCGGTCGTGCAGCACATCCTCGCCGGGTCCCGGCCGCCGTGCGCGGAAGTCGACCAGACCCTGCGCGAGCTGGTGTGGAGCGGGATCTGGGAGCGGCCCGCGCTGGTCAGCCGCAACCGGCTGCACGCGATGCAGGTCATCCGGCAGATCATGCACGAGGATTCCCGCCACGCCCTGTCGGGTGTGCTCACCGGCGTGACGTCGGTGCGCGGCGTCGAGCACGGTGCCGTCACCGCCCTGGTGCGCGACGAGCTGGCGTGAGTTCGCTCGTCCCGCCACGCTGAGCGCGGCCGAACGGCACAATAGTTCCCATGTTCAGGTTCCTGCGCCGCCGCGATGCCGACACCCCCGCTCCGGTCCAGGCCGACCCGGCCGCCGAGGCGGCGGAGCGGGCGGCGACGTTCTGGGCGTGGTGGGACGAGAACCTGCCCGAGATCGCCTCGGCGCTCGGCGACGGCGAGCCGCAGCGCATCGAGAACCTCGTGGCCGACGCGGTCGCCGGGGTCCACCCGGACCTGACCTTCAGCATCGAGCACGGCGAGAAGGCCGCGTTCGCGCTGGTCATCAGCAGCCAGGCCGACCCCGATCTGCGGCCCTACACCGATGCGTGGATGGCGGCCGCGCCCGCCGCCGACACGTTGTGGGAGTACCACGACTCGGTCCCGGCCGTGCCGGACCCGACGCAGGTCACGGTCAATCTGCGGGGCGAGAAGTACCCGTTGGAGCAGGTGCGGGTGGCCGCGCAGGTCGACGAGGCCGAGGGGCTGGTCGACGTCGCCGTCTACCACCCGGGCTTCGGGGCGCTCGACGACGCCGCGCGGCGGGCTCTGACGTTCCTGCCGCTGGACGCCGCGCTCGGCGAGCGCCTGGCCGCCGACCGGCTGGGCCGGGTCGAAACCGCCGAGGCCGAACCCGACGGTGCCATCGGGCTGCTCGAACTGCGCGAGCTGGTGCGCGAGCTGGACCGCAACGCGCAGTGAGCCGCTGCGTGCTCGTGTCGGTGGCGCTCGCTAGTCTCGGGGCGTGACCAGCAAGGACGTTGACGAGCTCAATCCCAGCGAGGACGCCGAGGGCGTGCCCGCCGACCCCGCCGCCCAGAGCGCGGCCGAAGGCGTCGAGGACGTGCCGCCCGACGTGCGCGAACAGTACGCGGAGCTGGCCGAGGAGGTTCGCGGCCACCAGTTCCGCTACTACGTGCTGGACTCGCCGACGATCTCCGACGGCGAGTTCGACGAGCTGTTCACGCGGCTGCAGCGGATGGAGGCCGAGCACCCGGCGCTGCAGGCGCCCGACTCGCCCACGCAGGTCGTCGGCGGCACCTTCTCCACCGCGTTCACCCCGGTGGCGCACCTGGAGCGGATGCTCAGCCTGGACAACGCCTTCGACTCCGAGGAGCTGCGGGCGTGGGTCGAGCGGGTGGAGCGCGAGGTCGGGGGTGGCGCGCACTACCTGTGCGAGCTCAAGATCGACGGACTGGCGGTCAACCTGCTCTACCGCGACGGCCACCTGGAGCGGGCGCTGACCCGCGGCGACGGCCGCACCGGTGAGGACGTCACGCTCAACGTGCGCACCATGGGCGACGTGCCCGAGCAGCTGTCCGGCACCGACGAGTACCCGGTGCCGGAGCTGGTGGAGGTGCGCGGCGAGATCTTCTTCCGGGTCGACGAGTTCGGCGAGCTCAACGCGAAGCTGGTCGACGCGGGCAAGGAGCCCTTCGCCAACCCGCGCAACGCCGCGGCCGGGTCGCTGCGGCAGAAGGACCCGCGGGTGAGCCGGTCCCGCCCGCTGCGGTTGATCTGCCACGGGCTGGGCAGGCGCGAGGGTTTCGAGCCGGAGCGGCAGTCGGAGTCCTACGCGGCGCTGAAGGCCTGGGGACTGCCGGTGTCCCGGCACACGGTCGTTCTGTCCACTGTGGATGAGCTGATCGATCACATCCAGCACTGGGGCAAGAACCGCGACTCCGCCGAGCACGAGATCGACGGCATCGTCATCAAGGTCGACGAGGTGCCGCTGCAGCGCAGGCTCGGCGCCACCTCCCGCGCGCCGCGCTGGGCCATCGCCTACAAGTACCCGCCGGAGCAGGCCACCACGAAGCTGCTCGCCATCGAGGTCAACGTGGGCCGCACCGGCCGGGTCACGCCGTTCGCGGTGATGGAGCCGGTCAAGGTCGCCGGATCGACCGTGTCGATGGCGACCCTGCACAACGCCGACGAGGTGCGGCGCAAGGGTGTGCTCATCGGCGACCGCGTCGTCATCCGCAAGGCCGGCGACGTCATCCCCGAGGTGCTGGGCCCGGTCACCGACGTGCGCAGCGGCGACGAGCACGAGTTCGTCATGCCCGAGGCCTGCCCCGAGTGCGGGGCCCGGCTGGCGCAGCAGAAGGAGGGCGACGTCGACCTGCGCTGCCCCAACGCGCAGGGCTGCCCCGGCCAGCAGCGGGAACGGCTGTTCTACCTGGCCAGCCGCAAGGTCCTCGACATCGACGCGCTCGGCTACGAGGGCGCCTCGGCGCTGCTGAGCGCCGGTGTGCTCGGCGACGAGGGCGACCTGTTCGACCTCGACGAGGCCAAGCTGCTCAAGACCCCGCTCTACACCACCAAGGAGGGCAACCTCTCGGCCAACGGCGCGAAGCTGCTGGCGAACCTGGAGGAGGCCAAGCAGAAGCCGCTGTGGCGGGTGCTGGTGGGGCTGTCGATCCGGCACGTGGGGCCGACGGCGGCGCAGGCGCTGGCGCGGGAGTTCGTGACGCTGGAGCGCATCGAGCAGGCCTCGGAGGAGGAGCTGGCCAACACCGACGGCGTCGGGCCGACGATCGCCACCGCCGTGCGCGAGTGGTTCGCCGTGGAGTGGCACCGCGAGATCGTGCGCAAGTGGCGCGAGGCCGGGGTGCGGATGGCCGACGAGCGCGACGAGTCGATCCCGCGGACGTTGGAGGGCATGTCGATCGTGGTCACCGGGACGTTGCAGCAGTACTCCCGGGACGACGCCAAGGAGTCGATCATGGCCCGGGGTGGCCGGGCGGCCGGTTCGGTGTCGAAGAAGACCGCGTTCGTCGTGGTCGGCGACGCGCCGGGGTCGAAGTACGACAAGGCGATGCAGCTGAAGGTTCCGGTGCTCGACGAGGACGGTTTCACCGTGCTGCTGCAGCAGGGCCCGGAGGCCGCCGCCGAGCACGCGCTGCCGCCGGAGGAGTGAGAAAACCGCTGGTGCGGGGTGGCAGGATCGGTGCATGGCAACGATTCGAGCCGCCCTGCCCGCGGAGTACGAGACGATCGGGGAGATCTCGGCCAAGGCCTACGCGAACGCCGACAACGCGCCGGACTTCTACCTGTCGGTGCTGCGCGATGCCGCCGACCGAGCGGCCCACGCCGAACTCCTGGTCGCCCTCGACGAGGGCCGTCCGGTCGGCACGGTGACCGTGGTCCGTCCGGGTGACTCCTACGCGGAGATCGCGCTCCCGGGGGAGATGGAGTTCCGGATGCTGGCGGTCGATCCGTCCTCCGGCTGCCGGGGTATCGGCCGGGAGCTCGTCGAGGCGGTCCTGGAGCGGGCGCGGGCCGAGGGCGTCGGGCGTGTCGTGCTGTGCGTGTCGGAGACCGCGCACCGGCCTCGGCGGCTCTACGAGCGGATGGGGTTCGTGCGGATGCCCGAGCGCGACTGGAGCCCCACCGAGGGCATCCGCCTCCTCGCCCACAGCCTCGACCTCTGAGCGCCGAGCCGCGTGCTCAGCGGTTCTCGGGGGCGCGTGACGGTGTCAATGGTCGTGGGCAGCGGACAGTTTTAGCCATAATCACCCATGATCAATGTCCCTTTTGCCCGGTCAATTATGGCTAAAACCGTCACCAGGTGACGTACGCGCTCGACGTGACCGGCAAGACGGGGTGGGGTCAGCCGTCGAGGACGACGGAGACGATGCCCGCGAGGTGGGCGAGGCGGGCGAGTTCCGCTGCGCGGAACATCGGGCCGCCGGGGCGGCCGGCCAGCAGCACGCGGTCCGGCTTGCCGATGGGGGTGGCCGCGAGCTCGGTGCCCAGCTCCTGCCAGGTCTCGGGCACCCAGGTCTCGTCGCCGTCGAGGATCGTGGCGCGCGGCAGCGGCAGCCACGGCAGCTCCAGGTAGCCCTCCTGCGGGGCGGAGGTGCTGGCGGCCAGCTGCTCGGCGCCGCCGGAGCGGTGCCCGAACACGATCGCCCAACCCGATCGGATGATCTTCGGGACGCCTTCGGCGAAGATCTGCAGGCCGCGGCCGGGCTCGGCGGCGATCTCCTCGACCAGCTCCAGCTCGCGGTGGGTGTCCAGCACGCCCGCGTACGGGCGGACGGCGTCGACCTCCACGCCGTCGACGGATTCCGCGGCGGTGATCAGCACGTCCGGCGGGCGCCCCGAGGGCAGCTCCACCACGAGGTCGTCGATGGCCGTGCCGTTGATGCGTTCGACCACGTCGACGCTGAGGATGTCGGCACCGATCTCGCCGAGCGCGCTCGCCACCGACCCGAGGTTGCCGGGCCGGTCCGGTATCTGCACCCGGATGAGGAAGGACACCGGACTCAACGCCTCCAGTTTCGTGCGCGACACCTCGCCGGCCGCGCGTTTCCTTCGCGTGCTCGTCCGCCTTGCGCGGCAGCTCGTGCGAGGACAACCGCGGAGAAATTGTGTCAGACGCCGCGTAGTCATCTTGCTACAGCCGCCCGGTCACTAGAACGACCAGGGGATTCCGGAAAGTTCCCGGGCCCGCCTCGCCAGGCGCGACCCCTGCCAGGTCTGGCAGCGTGGCCGCCATAGACTGGGATGTACTCGTAAACCGGACATGACCAGGGAGCCTTCGCAGTGTCCAAGATCTCCCGCGACGAGGTCGCACACCTCGCCGGCCTGGCGCGGCTGGCCGTCACTGAGGCCGAGCTCGACACCTTCGCAGGCCAGCTCGACCAGATCCTCGACGCGGTGGCGAAGGTGGGGCAGGTCGCTGCGGACGACATCCCACCGACGTCGCACGCCGTGCCGGTGACCAACGTTTTCCGCGAGGACGAGGTCCGCCCGGGCCTGACGCGCGAGCAGGCGCTCGCAGCGGCGCCCGCGGCCGAAGAGGACCGCTTCCGCGTTCCGCGCATTCTGACTGAGGAGGCCTGATGAGCCTGACCGGGCTGACCGCGTCCGAGCTGGCCGCCAAGCTGGCGGCAGGGGAGGTCACGTCGGTCGAGGTGACGCAGGCGCACCTGGACCGCATCGCCGCCGTGGACCCGCTGGTCCACGCGTTCCTGCACGTCGACGCCGAGGGCGCGCTGGCCGCAGCGCGCCAGGCCGACGAGGACCGCGCGGCGGGCAAGGCGGCCTCGCCGCTGGCCGGTGTGCCGCTGGCGCTCAAGGACGTGCTGACCACCACCGACATGCCCACCACCGTCGGCTCGAAGATGCTCGAGGGCTGGATGGCGCCGTACGACTCGACGGTGACGCGCAAGCTGCGCGAGGCCGGCGTGGTCGTGCTGGGCAAGACCAACATGGACGAGTTCGCGATGGGCTCGTCCACCGAGAACTCCGCCTACGGTCCGACCCGCAACCCGTGGGACACCGACCGCATCCCGGGCGGCTCGGGCGGCGGTTCCTCGGCGGCGCTGGCCGCGTTCGAGGCGCCGCTGGCCATCGGCACCGACACCGGCGGCTCCATCCGCCAGCCGGGCGCCGTGACCGGCACCGTGGGCGTCAAGCCCACCTACGGCGGGGTGTCCCGCTACGGGCTGGTGGCGTTCTCCTCGTCGCTGGACCAGCCGGGCCCGTGCGCCCGCACCGTGCTCGACGCGGCGCTGCTGCACGAGGTCATCGCCGGGCACGACCCGATGGACTCGACCTCGATCGACCAGCCGGTCCCGCAGGTCGTCGAGGCCGCCAAGCAGGGCGCCAGCGGTGACCTGACCGGTGTGAAGGTCGGCGTGGTCCGCGAGTTCTCCGGCGACGGCTACCAGCCGGGCGTGCAGCGGGCGTTCGACGCCGCCGTGGCGCAGCTGTCGAAGCTGGGCGCGGAGGTCGTCGAGGTCTCCTGCCCGCACTTCGACTACGCGCTGGGCGCCTACTACCTGATCGCGCCGAGCGAGTGCTCGTCGAACCTGGCCCGCTTCGACTCGATGCGCTACGGCCTGCGCGTCGGCGACGACGGCGAGCACAGCGCCGAGCAGGTCATGTCGATGACCCGCGAGGCCGGGTTCGGTCCCGAGGTCAAGCGCCGCATCATGCTCGGCACCTACGCGCTGTCCTCGGGCTACTACGACGCCTACTACGGCCAGGCGCAGAAGGTGCGGACGCTGATCACCCGCGACTTCACCGCCGCGTTCGAGCAGGTGGACGTGCTGGTCTCGCCGACCACGCCGACCACCGCGTTCAAGATCGGCGAGCGGGTCGACGACCCGATGGCCATGTACCTCGCCGACCTGTGCACGATCCCGTCGAACCTGGCGGGCAACGCCGCCATGAGCCTGCCCTGCGGTCTGTCCGATGAGGACGGTCTTCCGGTGGGGCTGCAGATCATGGCCCCGGCGATGGCCGACGACCGGCTCTACCGGGTCGGCGCGGCCTACGAGGTCGCCCGCGACGCCGAGCAGGGCGGTCCGCTGATCAACCGTGTCCCGAAGCTGGAGGCGGCGGTATGAGTCGCTCCCACGCCACCGAAGCAGGAGGTCGCAAGGTGAACCCGAAGTTGAAGGCAGCGTTCCAGCTCGCTTCCGTGGTCTCGGCGGCCTTCGGGCTGAAGGCCAGCTACAAGGCCGCCCGCGAGAACAACGACAAGCTCGAACTGGCCGACGTCATCATCACGGCGCTCGGCCTGATCACGGGTACCGCTCTGGCGGTGCGTGCGCTGCGCAAGGGGAGTGACGAGGAGTGACCGCCGTCGCCGAGATCATGGACTACGACGAGGTTCTGGCCCGGTTCGACCCGGTGCTGGGCCTGGAGGTCCACGTCGAGCTCTCCACCAAGACCAAGATGTTCTGCGGCTGCGCCAACGAGTTCGGCGCCGAGCCCAACACCCAGGTCTGCCCGGTGTGCCTGGGCCTGCCGGGTGCGCTGCCCGCGGTCAACGGCAAGGCCGTCGAGGCCGCGATCCGGATCGGCCTGGCGCTGAACTGCCAGGTCGCGGAGTGGTGCCGGTTCGCCCGGAAGAACTACTTCTACCCGGACATGCCGAAGAACTTCCAGACCTCGCAGTACGACGAGCCGATCGTCTTCGACGGTCACCTCGACGTGGTGCTCGACGACGGGGAGACCTTCCGCGTCGACATCGAGCGGGCGCACATGGAGGAGGACACCGGCAAGTCGCTGCACATGGGCGGTGCCACCGGTCGCATCCACGGCGCCGACTACTCGCTGCTGGACTACAACCGGGCCGGCGTGCCGCTGATCGAGATCGTCACCAAGCCGATCACCGGTGCCGGTGAGCGCGCCCCCGAGGTCGCCCGCGCGTACGTGGCCGCGCTGCGCGACCTGCTGCGGGCGTTGAACGTCTCCGACGTGCGGATGGACCAGGGTTCGCTGCGCTGCGACGCGAACGTCTCGCTGATGCCCAAGGGCACCACCGAGTTCGGCACGCGCACCGAGACCAAGAACGTCAACTCGCTGCGCAGCGTCGAGCGCGCGGTGCGCTACGAGATGCAGCGGCACGCGGCGGTGCTGACCTCCGGCGGGTCGATCCTGCAGGAGACGCGGCACTTCGACGAGTCCACCGGGTCCACCTCGGCCGGTCGGCCGAAGGAGACCTCGGAGGACTACCGGTACTTCCCGGAGCCGGACCTGGTGCCGATCGCGCCGTCGCGCGAGTGGGTCGAGGAGCTGTCCCAGACGCTGCCCGAGCTGCCGTGGGAGCGCCGCAAGCGCGCCCAGGAGGAGTGGGGCCTGTCGGACGAGGAGCTGCGCGACCTGGTCAACGCCGGGGCGCTGGAGCTCATCGCCGAGACCGTCGAGGCCGGTGCCGCGCCGGGTGACGCCCGCTCCTGGTGGGTGGCGTACCTGTCGCAGCAGGCCAACACGCGCGGTGTCGAGCTGGCCGACCTGGCGATCACGCCGCAGCAGGTGGCGCGGGTCGTCGCGCTGGTCGGCGAGGGCAAGCTGACGAACAAGCTGGCGCGTCAGGTCGTCGACGGCGTCCTCGACGGCGAGGGCGAGCCGGACGAGGTCGTCGCCGCCCGCGGCCTGGAGGTCGTCTCGGACGACTCGGCGCTGCAGAAGGCGATCGACGAGGCGCTGGCGGCGCAGCCGGACATCGCGGAGAAGATCCGCGGCGGCAAGGTCCAGGCCGCCGGTGCGGTGGTCGGTTCGGTCATGAAGGCCACCAAGGGCCAGGCCGACGCCAAGCGAGTCCGCGAACTCGTCCTCAAGGCCTGCGGCCAGTAACCCTTCCCGCACGACCCGAGGAGCCCCCGGCTTGAAGCCGGGGGCTCCTCGTCGTCTCTGGGGTCCTTGGGGGGGAGACAGTTTTCATGAAAACCTCCTGACCTCGGGGAGGACGAAGTTTTCATGAAAACTGTCCCCTCCCCGAGGGGACGAAGGTTCCCTCGGGGTCTTGGTTCCCCACGGGGGGTGAGGTTTTCATGAAAACTGTCCCGTCCCGGGTGGAGTGCAGTTTTCATGAGAACTTCGCGATCTCCGGGTGGGGATCGGGTCTTCCGGGGGGCCTTGGGTGGGGACAGTTTTCATGAAAACTGTCCCCCCACGGTGGGGTCAGCGGATGTGGGCGATGTAGCCGTCGGGGCGGATCAGGACCTCGGTGCCCTCGGTGACGTCGTAGGTCGGGTAGGCATCGACGTCGGTGAGGGAACCTTCCTGCCGGTTGCCGCGGCGGGTGATGTGCACGGGGCGCACCCGGGGTGAGTGCTGGGGAACCTTCCTGTCAAAGCACAGCAGGGTCCAGTGGGTTCCGCGCAGCAGGTCGAAGAGGCCGACCGTCTCGCCGTCGGGGCTGCGCAGCGCGGCGCCCGGGGCGCGGTCGCCGGCTCGGACACGGCCGGGTTCGGCGCGTTCGTCGGTGGTGAGGGGACCGTTGCGGTAGCCGATGCCGAGCTGGTCGGTCGCGGCGCCGCGCCGCAGTGCGTCAGAGGTTCCCCGCAGGGTCTTGTCCAGCAGGTCCGCGCTGAGGTCGAGCACGCTCGCGGCGACCGGGCGGCGTTCGGCGTCGTAGCTGTCGAGGAGTTCGGGGGAGCCGTCGGCGAGCTTCCAGCCCAGGTTGTAGGCGTCCTGCACGCTCGTGTTGAGCCCTTGACCGCCGGTCGGCGGGTGCGTGTGGGCGGCGTCGCCGGCGAGGAACACACGGCCTCGCCGGAAGGTCTCGGCCAGTCGTGAGTTCGGTCGCCAGACCGTCGACCAGGTCAGCTCCCGGATCCGCACGTGCGACGCGCCGTAGGCGTCCAGCAGGCCCTGCGCGGAGGCGGGATCGTCCCGGGCCTCGTGGGTGGAGGGAGGCCTTGCTGCGCACTGCAGCAGATCGGTTCCCGCGAGGGGTGTGAGGCTGACGCCGTGGCCGGGTTCGGTGGCGGATTGGAAGTGGTGGGCGAGCTCGGGGTGGTCGAGGCCGGTGACGCGGGCGTCGAAGAGGACGAGCTTGGTGGCCTCGTCGGTGTCGCCGAGGAACTCGACGCCGAGTTGCCTGCGGACGGTGCTGCGCCCGCCGTCGGCGCCGACGAGGTACTCGGCGCGCACGTCGCCGCTGTTCAGCGAGGCCGTCACGGCGTCGTCGTCCTGGCTCAGGGCCAGCAGGGCGGTGCCGCGCTCGACCTTCACGCCCAGGTCGGCGAGGCGGTCGCGGAGGATCTCCTCGGTGCGCCACTGGGGAACCATCCACCCGTTGGGATAGGGCACCTGCGGAGTGGGTTCGACGTGCTCGGCCATGCGGATCTCGCCGGTGGGCTCGCCGCCGGTGTAGGTGCGGAAGGGCGGTGGGAGGAATCCGGCCGCCAGGATCTCGTCGATCACGCCCAGGTCGTCGAAGACCTCCAGGGTGCGCGGTTGGAGGCCGTCACCGCGCGAGCCGGGCAGGGGATCCTCCCTGGCGTCCACGATCCGGCACGGCACGCCGCGGCGGGCCAGTTCGATGGCCAGCGTCAGCCCGGCGGGGCCGGCGCCGGCGATCAGCACTCGGGTGTCCATCAGCACTCCTCGGTAAACTGAGATTCAGTGAATATGAATTCAGTGAACCGCTTGCTAGGTTTCCCGTCAAGCGGCGAGGGAGGAGAGGCCATGCCGGGAACCATCCGCAAGGCGCAGGCGGCCGAGACCGAGGCGGCGCTCAAGACCGCGGCGGTGCGCGTCTTCGACCGGCAGGGCTACCTCAACACCAAGATCACCGACATCACCGCGGAAGCGGGCCGGTCCGCCGGGTCGTTCTACAACCACTTCAAGAGCAAGCAGGAGCTCCTCGAATCACTGCTCGCCGACCTGCTGGAGGCCGGGGACCAGGACGTGCTCACCTCCGCCGATCACTCGGCGGACCTGCGCGACCGCGCCGCCATCCGCTGGCACGTCGCCCAGTACTGGGGTTTCTTCCGCGCCCACCGGACCGTGCTCATCGCGCTGCGCCAGGCCGCGCTGGTCGACCAGCGCTTCGCCGACCGCGCCGCCGAGCTCCTCGAACCCGACGTGCACCACTTCGCCGACCACCTCGCTCACTGCGAGCGACCCGAGGCGACCGCGCTGGCCGTCGCCGGGCTCTGCCAGCAGTTCGCCCACAGCAAGCTCGTCGAGGAGCAACCCCTGCTCGCCGAGCTCACCGACGACGACGCCATCGACCTGCTCACGGACATGATCGACCGAGGCATCAACGGCTAGCCGCGAACCGGTCCTAGTCCTTGCCCGCCGTGCCGCCGGTCGGGGGCTCCAGGCGCAGCACCCGGTCGTCGCTGGGGACGGGGCGGTCGCCGTCGCGGTTGGTGGTGCCGAGCCAGACCAGGCCGTCCGGGGCCAGGGCCGCGGTGGCGAAGCGGCCGTAGCGGTTCTCCAGGACCTTCGTGGGCTGGCCGGTGAAGCTGCCGTCCGGGGCCGGGTGCAGCGTGTAGAGCGCGGAGGCGTCGCGCAGCGCCACGATCACCGTCGACGGGTCCGCCGCGCACCCCGACACACCCGGGCGATCCGACCAGGTCCAGGCCGGAGCGCCCAGCGGCTCACCGAACTTCACCTGGTGCAGGGCGTCCCGGCCGCCGTTGCGGTCGGTCACCCAGAACATGTTCAGCGCGGACGTGCCGCAGATGCCGGTCGGTTCGGCCAGCCCGGAGGCCACCACCGGCGAGTCCTGCTTCGGGTTCCCCTCGGCCGGTTTGCCGAAACCGTCGATGCGCAGCAGCTTCCCGGCCAGCGACGCCGGATCGGCCGCGCTGCCCGGGTCGCCGGCGTTGCCGGTGGCCACCAGCAGGGCGCCCTTGCCGTCGTCGAGCAGCGCGCCCGAGTTGCCGCCCGCGCCCTTCGGGATGCCGGTCAGGACCGGTTTCGGGCGATCCCCGCTGGCCACGCGCACCACCTGGTTGTCCGAACCCGTGGTGACGTAGGCGTAGAAGAGCTCGTCCTCGTGGTAGGTCGGCGACAGCGCGAGCCCCGTGAGGCCGCCGCCGCTGCTCGCGTCGACCGGAATCCGGGCCAGCTCAACGGGTTCCGCGCCCTTCTGCACGCGCAGCACGCGGCCGGTGGTGCGCTCGCCGACGAGCGCGCTCTGCCCGTCCGGCAGCACCGCGATCGCCCCGACCGGGTCCAGGCAGGTCGCGATCACCGCCGGGTCGGGGTCCTCGCAGCCCACCGCCTGCGGGGGCTGCTGCGGTTGCGGCGGGCCGGGCGCCTCCGACGGGGGCGGCTCGCTCTCGAAGGACGGCTGCGGTCCGGCCTGAGGCTCCAGCGACGGCTGGTCGGTGAACGGACGGGTGTGCTCGTTCGGGAACTGGGCGCACCCGCTCAGCACGACACCGAGCACCGCGCAGGCGCCCACCAGCACACGAGACCGACCCATCACACCCCGACCCTATCCGTCCCCCGGTGAACCCGGGGTGAGCCTCCACGCCCCGGCCCCGGCGAGGTTCCCGATTCCCGGGGAGATCGGGTCATCCGCGGTGAGGTGGTGGGTGGAGGGTTCTGCGGCGTCGGGTGGGTTCCGGGAGGGGAATGCGGAGCCTGCGCACCTGCGGGGGCGGCGGGTCGATGCCCCGGCGGGCGCATTCGACGGCCTCGACGCGGCGGAGCAGCAGGTCGAACTCCGCGCGGACCGCGGCGGGCGCCTCCAGCGGGATGAAGTGCGAGGTGTCCAGCAGCCGCACCCGGGCCTGCGGGAGGGAAGCGACCTGCTGCGCGGTGGTGAGCGGTTCGCCCAGCGGGTCCCAGCGCCCGGCCAGCAGGGTGAGCGGGCAGGTGATGCCGGGCAGGCCGTCGCGGACCGAGGAACTCCAGTCCAGGGCGAGTTCGGCGTGGGTGCGCCAGTCGTGCTGCACCAGCCTGCGCAGCGAGGCCGTGATCGTGGCGCGGTCGGAGTCGGCGGGCAGCAGCCCGGTCCGGCGCAGCAGGTGACCGGGCAGGTCGCCGACGGGCAGCTGCGCGGTCACCGATTCGGCCAGGTCGCCGGTCAGCCGCAGCGAGGCCGATCCGGTGGCGGCCAGCAGGCGTCGCAGTCGTCCCGGCACGCCGATGCCCGCCAGCAGCGCTTCGGCACCCGCGGTGGGCGGGCCGGCGAGCAGCAGCAGCCCGCGCACCCGGTCGGGGTGGCGGGCGGCGAGTTCCACGGCGAGCGCGGTGCCGCCGGACCAGGCCAGGACCACGCAGTCCGGTGCGTCGGCGTCGTCGAGAACGGTGAGCACGTCGGCGATGCGATCGCCGGTGGTGCGGGAGGAAATGCGTTCCGGGGACCAATTCAGGACCTGGGGCGCGCAATCGAGCGGAAGCAATTCCGGGGCCGAAACCAGTCCGGGAACCACGAGAACCGCTCGCGGTGCCGACGAGATCCACGGACGACGGCCGTTGTTTTCCAGGAAAGATTCCCGATCGGCGGAGATGTCGAGATCTCCGGTCACGGGCTCGTGGAATTCCGGGTCCTCCATCCGCACATTTTCCCCCTGGTCGAAGACGAGTGGTATCGAACCTGTCACGTGTGGGAAAGGTTTTCTCCCCAGGGGTCGCACCATCGGGTGAAGATGCCCTAGCCTCTCGCGGCGTGAGGATCCAAGACGATCGCCCCGGCGGTGCGGGCGGCTCCCCCGACGATCGCAGCTACGGCGCGCACGCCCAGCGGCCGCGCGGCGCGAAGGGTGCGGCCAAGAGCACGCAGAGCCTCGGCGCACGCCAACACAACTACTACGACGAAGACGACGGCTACAGCGCAGGTGAAGCGACCTCGCTGGTGGGCGGCGTCGGTGAAGACTCCGGCTACGCCGAGGAACTCGGCAAGCAGCGCAAGCCGTTCGCCTGGAACGGCGGAACCGACCTCGGCCTGCTGGTCCTGCGGCTGGCGCTGGGCGGTGTGTTCCTGCTGCACGGCGCGCAGAAGCTGTTCGGCGCGTTCGGCGGACCGGGCCCGGAGGGCTTCGCGCAGGTTCTCTCCGGCATGGGCTTCCAGCAGAGCGCGGCGCTCTCGCTGGTCACCGGCGGCACCGAGCTCGGAGCCGGTGCGCTGCTGGTCCTGGGCCTGTTCACGCCGGCCGCCGCGGCCGGTGTGGTGGGGCTGATGGCCAGCGCGGTGTTCGTCAAGCTGGGTGCCGGTTTCTTCAACGCCGACGGCGGTTTCGAGATGGATGCCATCCTCGGCGCCGTCGGTATCGGCTTGTTGTTCACCGGTCCCGGCCGGGTGGCCTTGGACTACGGGCGAGTGTGGTTCCGCCGCCCGTTGGGATTCGGCTTCTTCGGCCTGATCATCGCGGCTGGCGCGGCCGCGGCGATCCTGATCCTGTTCCACCGCCCCTGATACGACGCGCACCGACGAGAATCGGGCCCCGCTTCAGCCAGAAGCCGGGGCCCGATTTCACGTCACACCGCTCAGGTTCCCTTACCCGCACCGCCAAGCAAGGCGATCACCGGGATAAAGAAGATCACTTGTTCACGTCGCGGACCGCTCCGTAGGAGGCGGACGTCGCGAGCTTGGCGTAGGCGCGCAGCGCGTTGGTGACCTTGCGCTCGCGGCCGACCGGCTGCCAGGGGTTCTCGCTGGCCTCCATCTTGGCGCGGCGCTCGGCCAGGACCTGCTCGTCGACCAGCAGCTCCAGCTTGCGCTCGTGGACGTCGATGAGGATCTGGTCGCCGTTCTCCACCAGGCCGATCTCGCCGCCGCCCGCGGCCTCCGGCGAGATGTGGCCGACCGACAGGCCCGAGGAGCCGCCGGAGAACCGGCCGTCGGTGATCAGCGCGCACTTCTTGCCGAGGCCGGAGCCCTTCAGGAACGCGGTGGGGTGCAGCATCTCCTGCATGCCCGGGCCGCCGGCGGGTCCTTCGTAGCGGATCACCAGCACCTCGCCGGGCTGGATCTCCTTGTTCAGGATCGCCGAGACGGCCTGCTCCTGGCTCTCCAGCACGCGGGCCGGGCCCTGGAAGTGCCAGAGCTCCTCCTCGACCCCGGCGGCCTTGATGACCGCGCCGTCGGTGGCCAGGTTGCCCTTGAGCACCGCCAGCCCGCCGTCGACGGTGTAGGCGTGCTCGACGTCGCGGATGCAGCCGTTGACCGAGTCGGTGTCCAGCGACGACCAGCGGTTCTCGGTGGAGAACGCCTGCGTGGTGCGGACCCCGCCCGGGGCGGCGTGGAAGAGTTCGAGGGCCTTCTCCGACGGCGATTCGCCGCGCACGTCCCAGGTGGACAGCCACTCGGTGAGGCTTGCGCTGTGCACCGAGGCGACGTCGCGGTGCAGCAGGCCCGCGCGGTCCAGCTCGCCCATGATGGCGCTGATGCCGCCGGCCCGGTGCACGTCCTCCATGTGGTAGTCGGAGTTCGGCGCGACCTTCGACAGGCACGGCACCTTGCGGCTGATCTCGGCGATGTCGTCGAGGGTGAAGTCGATCTCGCCCTCCTGCGCGGCGGCGAGGGTGTGCAGCACCGTGTTGGTGGAGCCGCCCATCGCCATGTCCAGCGCCATCGCGTTCTCGAAGGCCTGCTTGTTGGCGACCGAGCGCGGCAGGACGGTCTCGTCGTCGTCCTGGTAGTAGCGCTTGGCGATGTTGACGACGGTGCGACCGGCCTCCTGGAACAGCTCGCGGCGCAGCGCGTGGGTGGCCAGCGTCGAGCCGTTGCCCGGCAGCGCCAGGCCCAGCGCCTCGGTGAGGCAGTTCATCGAGTTCGCGGTGAACATGCCCGAGCAGGATCCGCAGGTCGGGCAGGCCGAGCGCTCCACCTCGGACAGGCCCTCGTCGTCGATCGCCGAGTTCGCCGACGCCGAGATCGTGGTGATCAGGTCGGTCGGCGCGTGCGCGACGCCCTCGACGACGACGGCCTTGCCGGCCTCCATCGGGCCGCCGGAGACGAACACCGTCGGGATGTTGAGCCGCATCGCGGCGTTGAGCATCCCGGGGGTGATCTTGTCGCAGTTGGAGATGCACACCAGCGCGTCCGCCTGGTGCGCGTTGACCATGTACTCCACCGAGTCGGCGATGATCTCGCGCGAGGGCAGCGAGTAGAGCATGCCGCTGTGGCCCATGGCGATGCCGTCGTCGACGGCGATGGTGTGGAACTCGCGGGGCACGCCCCCGGCCTCGCGCACCGTCTCGGCCACGACGTCACCGAGGTCGCGCAGGTGGACGTGCCCGGGCACGAACTGGGTGTAGGAGTTGGCGATGGCGACGATCGGCTTGCCGAAGTCGTCGTCGGTCATGCCGGTGGCGCGCCACAGCGAACGGGCGCCGGCGGCATTCCGGCCGTGAGTCGTGGTGCGGGAACGCAGCTGGGGCATTGGGAGACCTTCTTCGATTCCAGGCTCGTGGTGCGGGTCAGCGCCGAGCGCGGAGGCGGAGCTTCGACGCGATCGGCCCATCCCGCTGACATCGCCTTGTGGGCGCTAAGCGTGGTGGTGTGCTCCCGACCCTACTCCTCCGGACAACCCGGTTGACCACGGATGTCGCTCGGATTACGGGCCGGGAGCGCGGCGTCAGCCCTCGTCGGAGGACTGCGCGGTGGGGTCGGGGAGGTGTCCGCGGGACACCAGGGCGATCGCCGGGAGGTCGCGCGGGCGCACGTTGGGCAGCGCGACCTCGGCGCCCTCGGTGGTGCTGGCGCGCACCTGGGACTGCTTGGCGATGGCCAGGCCCTTCAGCGACTCCCAGGGCAGGGTGCGGCCGCCGGCCAGGGTGCGGACCCGGATCTTCTCGGCGTCGACGGTGGTGCGCGGGCGCAGCACGAGCCACAGCAGGGCCAGCGGGATCAGGAAGACCAGCAGGCCCAGCGGGCCGGAGGTGGTGGCCAGCGGCACGGCGCAGGCGGCGACGGCGAGCACGGCCAGCAGGGACACCCGGGGTACCCGGAAGTTCAGCGACTTCGGGATCTCGAGCGGCTGCTCCTCGCGGGCCGCGTCCTGCTGCGCCTTCTCCTCGGCCGGGGCCTGTTCGGCCGGTGCGGCTTCGGCGTTCTGCTCGGCGGCGTCGTCCCGCCCGGCGTCCTGGGGTGTCTCGCTCACGCCTCGATGGTCTCACCTGGCCCGATCCGGCCGAACGGGCACCGCTTTCCCGCCCGCTGGGACAGCGGGAGCGGCGCGCATCACACCGGCCGGAAAACGAGCTGAAACAGCATCGTTGAACTGCGGAAACCGTGCGGAGGCAAGATCGGGGTCGCCCGAACGGGTGCCCAGCATGCGGGACGATCGTTCCGGATGGTTTGACGCGGCGCTCCCGATCCCATTAACGTCCTCGCCATGCTGCGACTGCACGACATTCTCGTACTTCCCCGGCGCGTCGACGCCTGAGGAAGTACCGCAGCGTCGACGCGCCAACCCTCGTGGGGCCATTGTCTGGCCTGCGGGGGTTTTTTCGTGTCCGGTCCCACTCCCAACCACCGAGGTTGACCCGATGACCAGCGCCAATACCAGGCAGAATCCGGTCCCGGCGCCCCCGCCAGGACGCCGACCCAAGCCCGCGCCGCCCAGCGGTGCTCCGGTGAAGATGACGGGTGCGCAGGCGCTCGTGCGCTCGCTCGAGTCCGTGGGGTGCGAGGTCGTCTTCGGGATTCCGGGCGGCACGATCCTCCCGTCCTACGACCCGCTGCTCGACTCCGAGAAGGTCCGGCACGTGCTGGTGCGCCACGAGCAGGGCGGCGGGCACGCGGCAACCGGGTACGCGCAGGCCACCGGCAAGGTCGGGGTGTGCATGGCGACCTCCGGTCCGGGCGCGACGAACCTGGTCACCCCGCTCGCCGACGCGCACATGGACTCGGTCCCGGTCGTGGCGATCACCGGTCAGCAGGCCACCGGCCTGATCGGCACCGACGCCTTCCAGGAAGCCGACATCTGCGGCATCACGCTGCCGGTCACCAAGCACAACTTCCTGGTCACCGACCCCGAGGACATCCCGAGGGTCATCGCCGAGGCCTTCTACATCGCCTCCAGCGGCCGTCCCGGCCCGGTGCTGGTCGACATCCCCAAGGACGTCCAGCAGGCCACCATGTCGTTCTCCTGGCCGCCGGAGATGAAGCTGCCCGGCTACCGGCCGACCAGCAAGCCGCACGGCAAGCAGGTCCGCGAGGCCGCCAAGCTGATGGTCGAGGCCAAGCAGCCGGTGTTCTACGTCGGCGGCGGTGTCATCAAGGCCGAGGCGCACGCCGAGCTGCGCAGGCTGGCCGAGCGCACCGGCATCCCGGTGGTCACCACGCTCATGGCGCGCGGCGCGTTCCCGGACTCGCACCCGCAGCACCTGGGCATGCCGGGCATGCACGGCACGGTCGCGGCGGTGGCCGCGATGCAGCGCGCCGACCTGCTGATCGCCCTCGGCGCCCGGTTCGACGACCGGGTCACCGGGCAGCTGTCCTCGTTCGCGCCGGACGCCAAGGTCGTGCACGCCGACATCGACCCGGCCGAGATCTCCAAGAACCGCTACGCCGACGTCCCGATCGTCGGTGACTGCAAGGACGTCATCGCCGAGCTCACCGAGGCCTTCGAGGCCGCCGAGAGCGAGGACGGCGCCACCGACCTCAAGGCCTGGTGGGGGATGCTCGACGACATCCGCGGCCGGTTCCCGCTGGGCTACGAGGAGCCCGACGACGGCAGCCTGTCGCCGGAGTACGTCATCGAGCGCCTGGGCGCGATCGCCGGCACCGACGCGGTCTACGCCGCGGGCGTGGGCCAGCACCAGATGTGGGCCGCGCAGTTCATCGGCTACGACAACCCGCGCAGCTGGCTGAACTCCGGCGGCCTGGGAACGATGGGCTACGCGGTCCCGGCCGCGATGGGCGCCAAGGCCGGCGTGCCGGACAAGGTCGTGTGGGCCATCGACGGCGACGGCTGCTTCCAGATGACCAACCAGGAGCTCGCCACCTGCGCGATCGAGGACATCCCCATCAAGGTGGCCGTCATCAACAACGGCAACCTGGGTATGGTCCGGCAGTGGCAGAACCTGTTTTACGCCGAGCGTTACTCACACAGCGACCTCGGCACCCACAAGCACCGCATCCCGGACTTCAAGCTGCTCGCCGACGCCTACGGGTGCGCAGGCCTGCGGTGTGAGTCCAAAGAGGACGTCGACAGCGTCATCCAGCGGGCTATGGAGATCAACGACCGACCGGTCGTGATCGACTTCGTGGTGGGCAAGGACGCCCAGGTGTGGCCGATGGTCGCGGCGGGCACGAGCAACGACGAGATCATGGCGGCCCGCGGAATCCGCCCGCTCTTCGAGGAGGACGACGCATGACCAGGCACACGCTGAGCGTTCTGGTGGAGAACGTGCCGGGTGTCCTCGCTCGCGTGAGCGGTCTGTTCTCGCGACGCAGCTTCAACATCGAGTCGCTCGCGGTCGGCCCGACCGAGCACCCGGAGATCTCCCGGATGACGATCGTGGTCGCCGTCAGCGACCAGCCCCTGGAGCAGGTCACCAAGCAGCTCAACAAGCTGGTGAACGTGATCAAGATCGTGGAGCTGGAGGACGACGCCGCGGTGCAGCGCGAGCTGCTGCTGGTCAAGGTCCGCGCCGATTCCTCGGTGCGCAGCCAGGTCCTGGAGACCGTCCAGCTGTTCCGCGCCAAGGTTGTCGACGTCTCGCCCGAGGCGCTGACGATCGAGGCCACCGGCACCGCCGATAAGCTCGATGCGTTGCTGCGAATGCTGGAACCTTACGGCGTCCGCGAGATGGTGCAGTCGGGAACGATCGCGATCGGCCGAGGCCCCCGCTCCATCACGGCCACCGCCGTCCGCTGACAACCGACGACCCCGCCACACAGGGCCCACCAGGCTCATGAGCTAGCGGTTGGCGGCACGGCTGACAACCGATGAAGTCCCGAAAGGAAACGCTGAATCACCATGGCAGTTGAAATCTTCTACGACGCGGACGCGGACCTCGGCATCGTTCAGGGCCGCAAGGTCGCCGTCATCGGCTACGGCAGCCAGGGCCACGCCCACGCGCTGAGCCTGCGGGACTCGGGTGTGGACGTGCGGATCGGCCTGCCGGAGGGCTCGAAGTCCCGCGCCAAGGCCGAGGAGGAGGGCCTGAAGGTCCTGACCCCGTCCGAGGCGTCGGCCGAGGCCGACCTGATCATGATCCTGGCGCCCGACACCAAGCAGCGCGAGATCTACGCCAACGACGTGGCCCCGAACCTCAAGCAGGGTGACGCGCTGTTCTTCGGCCACGGCTTCAACATCCGCTACGGCCTGATCCAGCCGCCGGCCGACGTCGACGTCGCGATGGTCGCCCCGAAGGGCCCGGGTCACCTGGTCCGCCGCCAGTTCGTCGACGGCAAGGGCGTGCCGTGCCTGATCGCCGTCGAGCAGGACGCCTCGGGCAACGCCCAGGCCCTGGCGCTGTCCTACGCCGCCGCCATCGGCGGTGCCCGCGCCGGCGTCATCAAGACCACCTTCAAGGAGGAGACCGAGACCGACCTGTTCGGTGAGCAGGCCGTCCTCTGCGGTGGCGCCTCCGCGCTGGTGCAGAACGGTTTCGAGGTGCTGGTCGAGGCCGGTTACCAGCCCGAGATCGCCTACTTCGAGGTCCTGCACGAGCTCAAGCTGATCGTGGACCTGATGTGGGAGGGCGGCATCGCCGGTCAGCGCTACTCCTGCTCCGACACCGCCGAGTACGGCGACCTCACCCGGGGCCCGCGCGTCATCGACTCGCACGTCAAGGACTCGATGCGCAAGGTGCTGGGCGAGATCCAGGACGGCACCTTCGCCAAGGAGTGGGTGGCCGAGGACGAGGGCGGTCGCCCGAACTTCACCAAGCTGCAGGCCGAGGGCAACGCCCACCAGATCGAAGAGGTCGGCAAGAAGCTGCGCTCGCTGATGTCCTGGACCAACAAGTGAGTTGACGCCGGCGCGCTCCAGCGCTCGGCGGTCGCGTTGCGCGAGGCCCGGTGAAACCTTGTGAAAGAGGTTTCATCGGGCCTCGCGCGTTGCGGCGGTGGTGGGTAGGTTTCCGCCGGGCGGGTCTCCCACAACGGGATATCGCTAGGAGTGAGGGATACGGTACGCATCGTGAGTGCAGAGAACGAGATCGTCGACGACAAGGCGCACATCCGCGACAAGCTGGACTTCTCGGTCGCAGAGTGGATCACGAGCACCGATGATCCGGACGAACCGGGCGTGGAGATCGCTTTCGTCGACGGTTATGTGGGGATGCGGAACGGGGCTGATCCGGAAGGCCCGGTGCTCGTTTTCACCCCCGAGGAATGGGACGCGTTCGTCGCGGGAGCCAAGGACGGTGAATTCGACGAACCGTGAGTCCGGCCGCCGTTCGGGCCTCGTGCCATCGGGGAGGGTGGCGCGGGCCCGTTCGGGTGGCGATCGCATTTCTCGCACTCTGGAACGAAAACCCCTCGCGTGGTGGGTGATCTGCGAGAATGCCGGCAGAACGGGCCGCTTCGGGGAGCGGGAACGAGCGGTGATCCGAGCTACACCCTTGTGAATGCTTTCTCAATCTCCCGTTAAACTTCCAACGTCCGGGCACATCGTCGTGCCGATCGTGATCTTCCAGCTTGGAGTTCGCCCGTGACCAACGCAAGCCGTCCTGTCGTACTTCTCGCCGAGAAGCTGGCCCCGTCCGTGATCGACGCCCTCGGCGAAGAGGTCGAGATCCGCAACGTGGACGGCACCGACCGTCCGGCGCTGCTCGACGCTGTCGCCGACGCCGATGCGCTGCTGGTCCGTTCCGCGACCAAGGTCGATGCCGAAGTCCTGTCGGCCGCCAAGAACCTCAAGGTCGTCGCCCGCGCCGGCGTCGGCCTCGACAACGTCGAGGTTCCGGCCGCCACCGAGCGCGGCGTCATGGTGGTCAACGCTCCCACCTCCAACATCGTCTCCGCCGCCGAGCACGCCATGGCGCTGCTGCTCGCGGTCGCCCGCAACGTGCCGCAGGCCGACGCGAGCCTGAAGGGCGGCGCGTGGAAGCGCAGCTCCTACGGCGGCGTCGAGCTCAACGGCAAGACCATCGGTGTCGTCGGTCTGGGCAAGATCGGGCAGCTGTTCGCCGCCCGCGTCGCCGCCTTCGGCACCAAGCTCATCGCCTACGACCCCTACGTGTCGCCGGCCCGCGCCGCGCAGCTGGGCATCGAGCTGGTCTCCCTGGAGGAGCTGCTCACCCGCGCCGACGCGCTGTCGATCCACCTCCCGAAGACCGCTGAGACCCTGGGCCTGATCGGTGCCGAGGAGCTCAAGAAGGCCAAGCCGAACCTCATCATCATCAACGCCGCCCGCGGTGGCCTGGTGGACGAGGACGCGCTGGTCGAGGCGCTGCGCAACGGCACCATCGCCGGCGCGGGCATCGACGTGTTCAAGTCCGAGCCGATCACCGACAGCCCGCTGTTCGAGCTGGACAACGTCGTGGTCACCCCGCACCTGGGCGCCTCCACCGCCGAGGCCCAGGACCGTGCGGGTACCGACGTGGCCAAGTCGGTGCGGCTGGCGCTGCGCGGCGACTTCGTGCCGGACGCGGTCAACGTCCAGGGCGGCGCGGTCGGCGAGGAGGTCCGCCCGTACCTGTCGCTGACCCAGAAGCTGGGTCAGCTGCTGGCCGGTCTGCAGGGCGGCACCCCGAGCTCGGTGACCATCGAGGCCCGCGGCGAGCTGGCCGACGAGGACGTCTCGGTGCTGCAGCTGGCGGCGCTGCGCGGCGTGTTCTCCGGCGCGGTCGAGAGCCAGGTGACCTTCGTCAACGCCCCGCAGCTGGCCGAGGAGCTGGGCGTGCAGGTCGAGGTCAAGACGACCTCGGAGAGCCCGAACCACCGCAGCGTCGTGTCGCTGCGCGCGCACATGGCCGACGGCACCACCTCGGTCGTCTCGGGTGCGCTGTCCGGCCCGAACCAGGTGGAGAAGCTGGTCGAGGTCAACGGCCGCCACTTCGACCTGCGGGCCGAGGGCAACGTGCTGCTGCTGGAGTACCCGGACCGCCCGGGCGTGATGGGCAAGGTCGGCACCCTGCTGGGCGAGGTCGGCGTGAACATCGAGGCCGCCACGGTCAGCCAGACCACCGAGCGCTCGGACGCGATCATGCTGCTGCGGGTGGACCGCCCGGTCGAGCAGGGCGTGCTGGAGCCGATCGGGGCCGCCGTGGGCGCCCGGATCGTGCGCACCGTCAGCTTCGAGTGAGCGGGTTGTGAGCGCGCAACGAGGTGTCGCTGCGTAGGTGCTCGACGCCGGGTTCGCACGCTGAATAACTCGGAAGCGTGAAGAGGGGTCGTCCCAGTTCGTGGGACGGCCCCTCGTGCGTACCTGGACCGAAACAGTGCGTCACCCGTCTGGGTGTCCCACAGTCCGGGACTTATCATCCACTTGGTGGGCCCGGCGTGCCGCGCCGCGCGGCCATGCCGGTAGCCTTCGGCTCAACAGTTCGAGCCCCGCAGTTCGGGGTGGTTCTCGGGAGGTGTGTAGATGCGGCTCGCTGTGATCCCCGGCGACGGGATCGGGCCGGAGGTCGTTGCCGAGGCACTCAAGGTGCTCGGCGAGGTGGTGCCGGATACCGAGATCACCCGTTACGACCTCGGGGCCGCTCGCTGGCACGCGACGGGGGAGCTGCTCCCCGAGTCCGTGCTCGGCGAGCTCCGCCAGCACGACGCGATCCTGCTCGGCGCGGTCGGCGACCCGTCGGTGCCCAGCGGCATCCTGGAGCGCGGCCTGCTGCTGCGGCTGCGCTTCGAGCTCGACCACCACGTGAACCTGCGCCCCGCGCGGCTCTACCCGGGCGTGAAGAGCCCGGTGGCCGACCCGGGTGAGATCGACATGGTCATCGTGCGCGAGGGCACCGAGGGCCCGTACGCGGGCAACGGTGGCCTGCTGCGCAAGGACACCACGCACGAGATCGCCACCGAGGTCAGCATCAACACCGCGTTCGGCGTCGAGCGGGTCGTGCGCGACGCGTTCGCCCGCGCCGCCTCGCGGCCGCGCAAGCACCTGACCCTGGTGCACAAGACCAACGTGCTCACCCACGCCGGCTCGTTGTGGTCGCGCGTGGTCGAAGAGGTCTCGCTGCAGTACCCCGACGTCACCGTGGCCTACCAGCACGTCGACGCCACCACGATCCACATGGTCACCGACCCGAGCCGGTTCGACGTGATCGTCACCGACAACCTCTTCGGCGACATCATCACCGACCTCTCCGGCGCGATCACCGGTGGCATCGGCCTGGCGGCCAGCGGCAACATCGACGCCACCCGCCGCAACCCGAGCATGTTCGAGCCGGTGCACGGCAGCGCCCCGGACATCGCCGGGCAGGGCGTGGCCGACCCGACCGCCGCGGTGCTGTCGATCGCCATGCTGCTCGACCACGTCGGGCTGACCGAGGCCAGCAAGCGCGTCGAGGCCTCGGTGGCCTTCGACCTGGCGACCCGCGACCACTCGTCGCCGGGCGCCACGTTCGCCATCGGCGACCGGCTGGCGGCGCTGGTGTCCTCCCGCGAGGTGGCACCCCAGCCCTGATGTTCCGCTCGCTCGAAGGGCGCCTTCCCGGAGGGGGAGGCGCCCTTCGGCGTTTCCGGATCGTGAGAAGTCCGCCGCGTTCGATGGACATCCCGGCCCCGGGTGTGCAGCATGGGGTCGTGGCTTTCCGCAGTGTGATCATTATTGGCGAGCGCGTCGGGTAAACATCTCCGCATCCCGGCGCGCTGACCTCTCGCATCCTGCGGGGGGTCTTTTTTGTTGCCCGCTGCACGTCCACGCCGAACCGACCCCTCTCGACGGGAGACGATCCAGTGACCCGCACCCACCCGGCAGGCACGCCCCTGGGCGACGACTTCCACGTCTACGACACGACGTTGCGCGACGGCGCGCAGCGCGAGGGGATTTCGTACTCGGTGACCGACAAGCTCGCCGTGGCGCGGCTGCTCGACGATCTCGGCGTCGGGTTCATCGAAGGTGGTTGGCCCGGAGCGCTTCCCAAGGACACCGAGTTCTTCCACCGCGCCGCACAAGGGGAACTGGAGCTCCAGCACTCCGCTCTCGTGGCCTTCGGCTCCACCCGCCGAGCCGGGTCCACAGTGGAGGAAGACCGGCAAGTGGCGGCACTGCTGGACTCTCGCGCTCCGGTGGTGACGCTGGTGGCCAAATCGGACCGCAGGCACATCGAACGCGCGCTGCGCACCGACGTGGCCGAGAACTGCGCGATGGTCGCCGACACCGTCCGCCACCTCGTCGAGCACGGCAGGCGCGTGTTCCTCGACGCCGAGCACTTCTTCGACGGCTACGCCTTCGATCCCGACACCTCGCTGCGCGTGCTCGACGCCGCCGCGGGCGCGGGCGCCGACGTGGTGGTGCTGTGCGACACCAACGGCGGCCAGCTCCCGCTGCAGCTCGCCGAGACCGTCGAGGAGGTCATCGCGCGCACCGGCCTGCGGGTCGGCATCCACTGCCAGGACGACACCGGCTGCGCGGTGGCCAACAGCGTCGCCGCCGTGCAGGCCGGTGCCAGCCACGTGCAGTGCACCGCCAACGGCTACGGCGAGCGCGCGGGCAACGCGGATCTGTTCGCGGTGCTGGGAAATCTGGGTGTGAAGCTCGGCAAACCCGTGCTGCCGGAGGGAAAGCTCGCGGAGCTGACGCGGGTTTCCCACGCCCTGGCGGAAATCGCCAACCTCGCGCCGGACACCCACCAGGCCTACGTCGGGCAGTCGGCGTTCGCGCACAAGGCGGGTCTGCACGCCAGTGCGATCAAAGTGGACCCCGAGCTCTACAACCACCTCGACCCGGCCGAGGTCGGCAACGACATGCGGGTGCTGGTGACCGAGATGGCCGGCCGCGCCAGCCTGGAGCTCAAGGGCGCCGAGCTGGGCCTGGAGCTGTCCCCGGAGGCCGTCGGCGGTGCCGTGCGGAAGGTCAAGGAGCTGGAGGCGCGCGGCTGGTCCTTCGAGGCCGCCGACGCGTCGCTGGAACTGCTGCTGCGCCGCGAGATCGGCGACGCGGCGCTCGACGCGCCCTTCGAGCTGGAGTCCTACCGGGTGCTGCTCGACCACCGCGAGGACGGCGAGGTCGTGTCCGAGGCGACGGTGCGGGTGAGCGTGTCGGGGGAGCGGGTGATCGCCACCGCCGAGGGCAACGGGCCGGTCAACGCGCTCGACGCCGCGCTGCGGCAGGCCCTGGTGCCGCGGCTGCCGTGGCTGGAGTCGGTGGAGCTGGCCGACTACAAGGTCCGCATCCTCGTCGACGAACCCGGCACCGACGCGGTCACCCGCGTGCTGGTGGAGTCCCGCGACGGCGAGCACGAGTGGACCACCGTCGGCGTGCACGCCAACATCGTCGAGGCCAGCTGGCTGGCGCTGTGCGACGCGCTGCTCCACTGCTCGTTGCGGCGGAACGTGACCGCTGCCTCGCGCTGAGGCCCCGAATGCGGTGGTGGGTGGGCGTGGCCGAGTATGTTGGGCGAAGTCCACAGCAGATCGTGCGGAGGTTTTAGTCTTGCGGTTGGCTCGTGTCGCCCACTCTGACGGGGTGTCCTTCGTGGCTCTGGAGCCGGATCCGGCTGCGCCGCGCGAGAAGATCGTCGCGGTCGAGATCGACCAGCACCCGTTCGGCACGCCCACCTACACCGGTCGCAAGTGGCCGATGGCCGACGTGCGGCTGCTGGCGCCGATCCTGCCGAGCAAGGTGATCTGCGTCGGCAAGAACTACGCCGAGCACGCCGCCGAGATGGGCAGCGAGGCGCCGGAGAACCCGCTGATCTTCATGAAGCCCTCGACCTCGGTGATCGGCCCGAACGCGCCGATCAAGCTGCCGCCGAACTCCGAGCGGGTCGACTTCGAGGGCGAGCTGGCCGCGATCATCGGCCAGCCCTGCAAGGACGTTCCGGAGGCGCGCGGCACCGAGGTGCTGCTGGGCTACACGATCGCCAACGACGTCACCGCCCGCGACCAGCAGAAGGCCGACGGGCAGTGGACCCGCGCCAAGGGCTACGACACGTTCTGCCCGCTGGGGCCGTGGATCGACACCGAGCTCGACCCGTCGGACCTGTCGATCCGCACCGACCTGGACGGCGAGGTCAAGCAGGACGGCCGGACCTCGCAGCTGGTGCACGGCATCGGCGGCCTGGTCTCGTGGGTGTCGCGGATCATGACGCTGCTGCCCGGCGACGTCATCCTCACCGGCACCCCGGCCGGGGTCGGCCCGATGACCGACGGCCAGAAGGTCACCGTCGCCATCGACGGCCTCGGCGCCCTCACCAACCCGGTCCAGAACGCCTGACTTCCCGCCCCCACGTGGTCACCTTCGGGTGGCAATGTGGGGCAGTGGACAGTTTTAGCCAGAACCGCCCGGGCTTGATGTCCCTTTTGTCTGGTCAATTATGGCTAAAACTGTCCACTGCCGAGCTCACGCGCCCCGCAGCGCGCTTCCTCGGAGGGATTCGCGCGGCGGGCGCTCGCGGACCGCGCCGTAGGCGAGGAGGTAGGGCGGGAAGCGGCGCAGGAACGGCAGCCGGCTCACCGCCCGCACCGGCAGCGGCAGCCTGGCCGAGCCGCTCAGGTCGATCTCGCCGCGCAGCGCCGGGCCGACCACCTTCTCGTGGATCATCCGCTGGAATCCCTGGATCAGCACCGTGGTGAGCCAGCGGCGGCGCTGGATCGCCACCACGTGCCTGCGGCGCAGCCGTCCCTCGCGCAGCGGGCGGGCCAGGTGCCGGGCCGCCGCGACCGCGTCCTGCACCGCGAGGTTGATGCCCACGCCGCCGACCGGTGACATCGCGTGCGCGGCGTCGCCGATGCACAGCAGCCCCGGCACGTGCCAGCTGCGCAGCCGGTCCAGGGTCACGTGCAGCAGCTTCACGTCGTCCCACGAGCGCACCAGCTCCCGGTCGCCCAGCCACGGGATCTCCCGCCGGAGCTGCGCGTTGAACTCCTCGACCGGCCCCGACCGGCCCTCGGCGTCGGAGCCCTTGTGGATGATCGAGGCGACCTGGAAGTAGTCGCGCCGGTCGATGAGCACCTGGAAGCTGCGCTTGCGGAACAGCCCGAGCAGCCCGTCCGGATCGCCCTCCTGGCGCGGCAGCCGGAACCAGCGCACGTCCATCGGCGTGGGGAAGTCGTGCAGCTCCAGCTCCGGCAGGTCGCGCACGAAGGACTTGCGGCCGTCGCAGGCGACCGTGATGTCGGCGCGCAGCTCGCCGGTCTCGCCCGAGGCCGTGCGGTAGCGCACGCCGCGCACCCGGCCGCCCTCCCGGACGAGCTCGGTGGCCTCGGTGTTCATCCGCAGCGAGAAGGTCGGTTCGGCCTTGCCCTCCTCGGCGAGCATGTCCAGCAGGTCCCACTGCGGAACCATCGCGATGTAGTTGTACTTGATCTTCAGCAGCGAGAAGTCGCCCATGGTGAACAGCGACCCGTCGGGCCCGAGCGGCAGCTGGAGCTTGGTGATCCGGCTCTGCGGGATCTGCTCGAAGCGCTCGGCCAGGCCGAGGTCGTCGAGGAGCTGCAGGGTCGTGGGGTGCACGGTGTCGCCCCGGAAGTCGCGCAGGAAGTCCCCGTGCTTCTCCAGGACCGTGACCTGCACGCCCGCCCGCGCGAGCAGCAGTCCGAGCACCATGCCGGCGGGTCCGCCGCCGACGACGCAGCAGGTGGTGCGCTCCATCGCGATCCGCTCCCAGGTTTTCAACGGGTGTTGAATAAACTCAGGATGCACCTACCGGGTGCGCCGGTCAAGCGCCTGGCTACGCTGAATCCGTTATGAGCACGCCAGAAGCCAGCACCAACGCAGCCAAGGGGCAGGTTCGCGCCCGTTTCTGCCCGTCACCGACCGGAACGCCGCACGTCGGCCTGATCCGCACCGCCCTCTACAACTGGGCGTTCGCCCGGCACAACAAGGGCAAGCTGGTGTTCCGCATCGAGGACACCGACGCCGCCCGGGACAGCGAGGAGTCCTACCAGGCGCTGCTCGACGCGCTGCGCTGGCTGGGCCTCGACTGGGACGAAGGCCCCGAGGTCGGCGGCGAGTACGGGCCCTACCGGCAGAGCGAGCGGCGCGACATCTACGCCGACATCGCCCAGCGCCTGCTGGCCGCCGGAGAGCTCTACGAGTCCTACTCCAGCCCCGAGGAGGTCGAAGCCCGCCACAAGGCCGCCGGGCGCGACCCCAAGCTCGGCTACGACAACTTCGACCGCGACCTCACCGACGAGCAGCGCGACGCCTTCCGCGCTGAAGGCCGCAAGCCCGTGCTGCGGCTGAAGATGCCCGCCCGCGACATCACCTTCACCGACCTGGTGCGCGGCGAGATCACCTTCCCCGCCGGCAGCGTCCCCGACCCGGTGCTGGTGCGCGGCAACGGCGACCCGCTCTACACGCTCACCAACCCCGTCGACGACGCGCTCATGCAAATCACCCACGTGCTGCGCGGTGAAGACCTGCTGTCGTCCACGCCCCGCCAGATCGCCCTCTACGAGGCGCTGCAGCGCATCGGCGTCACCGGCTTCACGCCCGAGTTCGGGCACCTGCCGTTCGTCATGGGCGAGGGCAACAAGAAGCTGTCCAAGCGGGACCCGCAGTCCAACCTGTTCCACCACCGCGACCGCGGCTTCCTGCCCGAAGGCCTGCTCAACTACCTCGCGCTGCTCGGCTGGTCCATCGCCGACGACCGCGACGTGTTCACCCTCGACGAGATGGTCGAGGCCTTCGACATCTCGCGGGTGAGCTCCAACCCGGCCCGCTTCGACCAGAAGAAGGCCGACGCCATCAACTCCGCGCACCTGCGCGCCCTGGCGCCCGACGACTTCGTCGAGCGGATCGTGCCCTACCTCGTCGACGGCGGCGTGCTGCCCGCGCAGCCCACCGAGGAGCAGCTGGCCACCGTCCGCGCCGCCGCGCCCCTGGTGCAGGAGCGGCTCATCGTGCTCTCCGACGCCGTCGGCATGATGGGCTTCCTGTTCGCCGGCGACGACTTCCAGCCCGAGGAGGCCTCCGCGCAGAAGGCCCTCGGCGACGACGCCCGGCCCGTCCTGGAAGCCGCCATCGGCTCGCTCGAAGCGCTCCCGGAGTGGACCACCGCCGCCATCGAGGAGGCCCTCAAGGTCTCCGTCGTCGACGGCCTGGGCATCAAGCCGCGCAAGGCCTTCGCGCCCGTGCGCGTGGCCATCACCGGCCGCACCGTGTCGCCGCCGCTGTACGAATCGATGGAACTGCTCGGCCGCGACGTCTCGCTCGCCCGGCTCCGCAAGGCGCTCGGCTGACCGATCCCGCGCCGCCACGACGCCGCCGTGCCGCTCACCTGAGCGCGCGGCGGCGTCGTCGTCTCACCAGCGAAATCGTCCGCCACGCGACCGAGCCCAACTGCTAAGACGGGACGAGCCCCGCCGGTGGTTGCACAGTGTTCGCACACCCACACCAGACTTCACTAGGTTGGCAGAGTCGGACGCGGTGCGTGAACGCCTAGCCTCTCGGGGTGACATCCGCGGCTGACGAATCGAATCCCCGCAATCCCGCCCAGATCAAGGCCGTCTGCCTCGACCTCGACGACACCCTCGTCGACAGCCGGAGCGCGGCCCGCAGCTCCCTCCGGGAACTCCTCGGCACCGACCGGGCCTGGCCGGTGTGGCAGCGCACCACCGACCGCTACTACGGGCGATTCGTCACCGGGCAGCTCACCTTCGACGAGATGTGCGTCGAACGCACCCGCGCCTTCTTCGCCGCCTTCGGCGAACGCATCGACCACGACGAAGCCCGCCGCCGCGAAACCCGTCGGATGGCCGCCATGCAACGCGCCTGGAGCCTCTACGACGACGTCACCGACACCCTCGACTGGATGCGCGCCACCGGCCTCAAGCTCGCCGCCGTCACCAACGCCCCCGGCGCCTACCAGCGCAGGAAACTCGCCGCCGTCGGACTCGCCGACGCCTTCGACGCCGTCGTCATCTCCGGCGAGATCGGCATCGCCAAACCCGACCCGCGGATCTTCCACACCGCCTGCGAACGCCTCGGCCTCCAGCCCGGCGAAGTCGCCCACGTCGGCGACCGCCTCAGCACCGACGCCCAAGGCGCCACCCGCGCCGGCCTCCGCGGCATCTGGCTCAACCGCGACCGGATCCCCGCACCACGCAGCGGTGCCGACGACACCACCCAGGCCATCACCGGGCTCCGCGAACTCCCCGAACTCCTCGTCACCGAGATCGCCGCACCCCACCTCGCCGACCTCGTCGGCCAGACCCGCTGAAAACGCCCCTCACCTGCGGCAACCCCGAAAGAGGGGGGTGGTGAGAAGGGGGTCTGAGCGGTGGTCTAATATATTCACCAACGCGGCGGACAGAAGTCCGGAGCCCGAACTCCCCGGCGGAGATCGGAATTCCAGACAACTGGCCGTCGGTCACCATGGGGTATGGTGTAATCGGCAGCACGACTGATTCTGGTTCAGTTAGTCTAGGTTCGAGTCCTGGTACCCCAGCGAGCGGATCACTCCGGTGATCTCTCACGCGGTCCCGTCGTCTAGCGGCCTAGGACGCCGCCCTCTCAAGGCGGTAGCGCGGGTTCAAATCCCGTCGGGACTACAGAGGTAGGAGGCCTGTGCTCACGATTTTGTCGTGAGCCGGGCCTCCTTCGTCATTGTATTGGGGGGGTCGAACCCCCCAAGCCCCCCACGGTGCGGTGGTGGCGTGGGGGAGGGCTCCTCGCCTTCGTGGCGTTCCCGGCCTGGGTTTCTGACCAGCATCTCCTTGGTTGCGTTCTCTTGCTTGGGCTTCGCCCCTCGATGTCTCTCGGGCTTCGCCCTCGGGGTTTCTTGCTCGGGCTTCGCCCTCGTTGTTGTGTGTCTTCCTTTTCTTGGCTGCGCTTCGCTTGCCTGCGGTGTGTTGGTCTCTTCTCTTCTCTTCCTTGCGTCTTTTGTTCTTTGCTTTGGGCTCGTCCTTCGGGCTCGGGGGTGCTTGGTCCGTCTCCCTCTTCCCCCTCCCTCTTCCCTCTCCCTCTCCTCCTCTTGTTGCTCTCTTCTTCTTTGGTGTTGGGGGTTTTGGTTGTTGTTTGGGTCACTTGTTTGTTGTTTTTGCTGGTCTTGGGGGTGGGGTGGGGGGTTGTTCTTGGGGGTTGGGGGGTGTTGTAGAGTTATCACCGTTGCGCGGTCCCGTCGTCTAGCGGCCTAGGACGCCGCCCTCTCAAGGCGGTAGCGCGGGTTCAAATCCCGTCGGGACTACAACGCGAAGGGCCTCCCGGGTTGCCGGGAGGCCCTTCTTGCTTCTGGGGCTTGGTGCGCTTCTTGCGCTTGTTGGTCCTCTTGGTCCTCTTGGTCGTCTTGGTCTTCGTCTCTCTTCTTCTGGCTGCTTGTCACAGCCTGTTCTGCAGGCCTTCTGCTGCTGCCAGCAGGTCTGCTGCCCACCTGGCTCCTGGGCGCCTGCCCATGCGGTCGATGGGGCCCGAGACCGAGATGGCTGCGATGACCGTGCCCTGGGAATCCCTGACCGGGGCCGAGACGCTCGCCACGCCCGCTTCTCGCTCCGCGACGCTCTGGGCCCAGCCCCTGCGGCGGACCTCCAAGAGCGTGCGCTCACCGAACACCGCCTCCGCCAGCACCGCGCGCTGCGTCGCCGGATCCGCCCACGCCGCCAGCACCTTCGCGCCCGAACCCGCCGTCATCGACAACGGCGTGCCCACCGGCACCGTGTCCCGCAAACCGCTCGGCGGCTCCGCCGACGCGATGCACAAGCGCTGCATCCCGTCCCGGCGGTACAGTTGGACGCTTTCCCCCGTGACATCCCGGAGTTTGGGCAGGATCGTGGACGCCGCCTCCAGCAGCGGATCCACCGCGCCGCCCGCCAGCTCCGCCAGAGCCGCGCCAGGACGCCACCGGCCATCCGAACCGCGGCGCAGCAGGCGATGCGTCTCCAGACCCACCGCCAGCCGGTGCGCAGTCGCCCGCGGCAGCCCCGTCCGGCTGCACAGTTCCGCCAGGCCGCACGGCTCCTGAGCCACCGCCTGCAGAACGGCCACTGCCTTGTCCAATACTCCGATGCCGCTATGCTGTCCCACGTACCGATACTAACTTCCCGGCATCTGGGAAGTCCACTCTGTGGGAGAGACCCCTTCCTCGGGTCTCGGCGCGCTCGACTGGAGCAGTGATGGGAAAAACGCTCGCGGAGAAGGTGTGGGAAGCGCACATCGTGCGCCAGGGTGAAGGGCACGAGCCCGACCTGCTCTACATCGATCTCCACCTGGTGCACGAAGTCACCAGCCCGCAGGCATTCGAAGGGCTCCGGCTGGCCGGCCGCGAGGTGCGGCGCCCCGACCTGACGATCGCCACCGAAGACCACAACGTCCCCACCGTGGGGCTCGACCTGCCGATCGCGGACCCGGTCTCGCGCACCCAGGTCGACACGCTGCGCAAGAACTGCGACGAGTTCGGCATCCGGCTGCACCCGATGGGCGACGCCGAGCAGGGCATCGTGCACGTCGTCGGCCCGCAGCTCGGCCTCACCCAGCCCGGAACCACCGTCGTCTGCGGTGACAGCCACACCTCCACGCACGGCGCGTTCGGCGCGCTGGCCTTCGGCATCGGCACGTCCGAGGTCGAGCACGTGCTGGCCACCCAGACGCTGCCGCTGCGGCCGTTCAAGACGATGGCCATCAACATCGAGGGATCGCTGCGCCCCGGCGTGACGAGCAAGGACGTCATCCTCGCCGTCATCGCCAAGATCGGCACCGGCGGCGGCCAGGGCTACGTCCTGGAGTACCGCGGCGAGGCCGTGCGGCAGCTGTCGATGGAATCCCGCATGACCATCTGCAACATGTCGATCGAAGCCGGTGCGCGCGCGGGCATGATCGCGCCCGACGAAACGACTTTCGAGTACATCAAGGGCCGTCCGCACGCCCCCGAGGGCGCCGAGTGGGACGCCGCCGTCGAGTACTGGAAGACGCTGCGCACCGACGACGACGCGACCTTCGACGCCGAGGTCACGCTCAACGCCGACGAGCTCACCCCGTTCGTCACCTGGGGCACCAACCCCGGTCAGGGCCTGCCGCTGGGCGAGAACGTGCCGGACCCCGCGACCATCGCCGACGAGGGCGAGCGCTACGCCGCCGAAAAGGCGTTGGACTACATGGGCTTGACCGCGGGCATGCCGCTGCGCGAGGTCAGCGTCGACACGGTCTTCCTCGGCTCCTGCACCAACGGCCGCATCGAGGACCTGCGGGCCGCCGCGGAGGTCATCAAGGGCCGCAAGGTCGCCGCCGACACCCGGATGCTCGTGGTGCCCGGCTCGATGAAGGTCCGGATGCAGGCCGAGAGCGAAGGCCTCCACGAGGTTTTCACCTCCGCCGGAGCGGAATGGCGTTCGGCCGGTTGTTCGATGTGCCTGGGCATGAACCCGGATCAGCTGGACCCGGGCGAGCGCAGCGCCTCGACCTCCAACCGCAACTTCGAGGGCAGGCAGGGCAAGGGCGGCCGCACCCACCTGGTCTCCCCGCTGGTCGCCGCCGCGACCGCCGTGCGCGGAACCCTGTCCTCGCCCGAAGACCTCGACTGACCGCCCCACCACCAGGAGCAGTGACGATGGAACCGTTCAAGACGCACACCGGGGTCGGCGTCCCGCTGCGCCGGTCCAACGTGGACACCGACCAGATCATCCCCGCCGTCTACCTCAAGCGGGTCTCGCGCACCGGCTTCGAGGACGCGCTGTTCGCCGCCTGGCGCGGTGATGAGGACTTCATCCTCAATCAGGAACCCTTCAAGAACGGCAGCGTGCTGGTCGCCGGACCCGACTTCGGCACCGGTTCGTCCCGCGAGCATGCCGTCTGGGCGTTGAAGGACTACGGCTTCCGAGTGGTCATCTCCAGCCGTTTCGCCGACATCTTCCGCGGGAACTCGGGCAAGCAGGGCCTGCTGGCCGCCCAGTGCGAGCAGTCCGATGTGGAACTGCTCTGGAAGCTGCTGGAGAACGAGCCCGGTACCGCTGTCACGGTGGATCTTCAAGCACTCACCGTGCACGCCAAGGACCTCACAGTGCCCTTCAGCATCGACGACTACACCCGCTGGCGGCTGCTGGAAGGCCTCGACGACATCGGTTTGACGCTGCGCCACGCCGAGACGATCGACACTTTTGAGCGCGGGCGCCAGAGTTTCAAGCCCACCACGCTGCCCGCCCGCCAGGGCTGAGGCCAACCCGGCCCGGGACGGGTTTTTCCTTTCACAGCAGGAAGAATCCGTCCCGGGAGGGACAACTCCAGACTCGCTCGGAGCACTGCTCGGACCCCGTTGCCCGGACTCGAATGCCCGCGCCCCAAGGAAAAAATGGGGCGTGGCGAATGGCATTTGTTGTTCCGGGGCTTTACCGTTGACATTGAGTCGGCCCAACGGGGCCGTTGTTGTGTCCTGGGAGGGACTGAAGTGAACAAGGCCCAACTGATCGAGGCTCTGGCAGAACGCCTCGGAGACAAGAAGACCGCCAGCCAGGCCGTTGAAGACGTCGTCGACATCATCGTTCGCAACGTCAACAAAGGCGAGAAGGTCAACATCACCGGTTTTGGCGTTTTCGAGAAGCGCGCTCGCGCGGCTCGCGTCGCGCGCAACCCGCGCACCGGTGAGAGCGTGAAGGTCAAGAAGACCAACGTTCCCGCGTTCCGCGCCGGCACCCAGTTCAAGGAAGTCGTGGGCGGCCAGCGGAAGCTCCCGCGCGCGACCACCTCGGGCAAGGCGGCCACCACGCGCGGCGTGACCACGCGCACCGCCTCGGCGAGCAAGACCACGACCGCTCGCAAGGCCACCACCACGCGTGCCGCGGCCAGCAAGACCGCCACCCGCACCACGGCGAAGGCCTCCACCGCGAAGGCTTCGACCGCCAAGGCCACCAAGGCCTCCACCACCAAGGCGAGCACCGCCAAGGCCTCGACGGCCAAGGCCGGCACCGCCAAGGCGGCCCCGAAGCGCGCCACCACCAAGGCCTCCACGGCCAAGGCGACCCCGGCGAAGGCCTCCACCACCAAGCGGGCCAGCACCGCCAAGGCCACCACCAAGGCGGCGCCGAAGACCACGGCGAAGACCACTCGCCCGGCCACCAAGAAGGCCACGACGACGCGCAAGTCCACCAAGAAGTGACCGCTCGCCTCGATTGCGAGCTCAGGTGGATCGAGCGGGCGGCCGCATAGCCCCGTCTTTCGGGGCGTGCCGCCGCCCGCTCACAGCGCTCGGGACGCGCGAGAACCCGCCGCACCGCGGGCGGCGGGGGTCGCATCCCGTTCCGAGTTGACGCGCTGAGAAGCGCGCAGAGCGCCGGAAACGGCGTTGCCGGACCCCTGCGGCGGACGTGACCGCAGCGCTGGGCAGCGGCGCGATCAGCGCCCGTCAGGGGTTCTTCACGGTCATGCCTGCGGGTCCGGAAGGTAATCGGCCGCCGCCAGGCTCAGGTTCGGTGCCTGACCGTTCCCCGAGATCGCGCCGTTCCCCAGTTCGCCGTTCTCCACTTCGCCGGGCCGGAACGAGAGGGTCCACACGCTGCCCTTGCGCGCAGCGACCTCGTCCAGGCGCAGACCCGCTGAATCGGCCAGCCGCGTCACCAGATCCGGGATGACCCCGCCCTGGCTGCACACCA
The DNA here is from genome assembly GCF_900116135.1 of Saccharopolyspora flava. Lineage (GTDB taxonomy): Bacteria > Actinomycetota > Actinomycetes > Mycobacteriales > Pseudonocardiaceae > Saccharopolyspora > Saccharopolyspora flava. The sequence goes on along the minus strand of NZ_FOZX01000001.1, from coordinate 649,539 downwards.
CGCTGGTGCCGCCGCGGCCTGCCACCTCCAGCATCGCCCGCACGCCCGCGTCGGGATCGGCGGAATAGACCTCTTCGGAGAACAGCGGTTCGCTCACGACGTCGATTCCGCGGTCGCGGGCCACCGGGGCCACGGTTTGTTCGCAGCGCACGCGAGGGGCGGAATAGACGCGGGAAGGCGCGAACAACGGCAACAGGGAATGCAATGCGTCCCGTTGTCGGCGCCCCGCTTCGCTGAGCGGACGAAGAGCGTCATCTCCTGACCATTCGGATCGTTTGCCCGCTTTTGCGTGCCTAACCAGCAATACGGTCGCCGTTTCGGAGCGGGACTCGGCGAATGCGTCGAGCACTCGCGCATCATGCGGATAGGTCAACTCCGCTCGCGCCTCCTTCAACGGTAGCCAGCGGAGTTCGTCCACTTCGTCATTGGGCGTGAACTCGCCACCGAGCAGGTGCGCGGAGAAGTAGTCCACGACCTTCGGCGCGGTCCGGCCGCCGCGCGCGGGCGCCGTGTAGCGCACCTGCGTGAGGGGACGGGTGAGCGCGGTCGAAAACCCCGTCTCCTCGGCGACCTCGCGCACGGCGGCGTGCGCGGCGAGCTCACCCGGGTCGAGCTTTCCCTTGGGCAGCGACCAGTCGTCGTAGCGGGGGCGGTGCACCAGCACCACCTCGGGTCCCTGCTGGCCGGGGCGCCACAGCACGGCCCCCGCGGCGCGCACCGCTTCGGTCACCGGGATGTCGGTCACGATCTACTTCCTCAACGAGCCTGGGAACGAGTTGTCGCCGGCAGTTCGCGGAGCCGCTCAGGTACTCCTGCCCGCATGGCTGAGCGGAGCATCACTGGGAAACCTTGGCGCCGTGGCCGGAGAGCATTTCGGTCTGGTGGTCGCGGACCTGTTCGCCGCTGCGCGGGGAGGCTTCCCAGTCGCCCTTGGCGTTGAGCACCCAGCAGCGCGTCGAGGGGTGCAGCGCGGAGTCCATCATCGCGTCCATCTGGGCGGTCAGCTTCGGGTCGGTGACGCGGACCTGGGTCTCGATGCGGCGGTCCAGGTTGCGGTGCATCATGTCGGCGCTGCCCAGCCAGTGCTCGTCGATGCCGACGAAGTGGAACACCCGCGAGTGCTCCAGGAAACGCCCCAGGATGGACCGGACCTCGATGTTGTCGCTGAGCCCGTCGACGCCGGCCTTGAGCGCGCAGATGCCGCGCACCACGACCTGCACCGGCACACCGGCCTGCGATGCGCGGTAGAGGGCGTCGATGATCTGCTCGTCGACCAGCGAGTTCACCTTCATCCGCACGCCGCAGCTCAAACCCTGCCGGGCGCGCTCGATCTCGGCCTCGATGCGCTCGACGATGCCGTTGCGGATGCCCTGCGGCGACACCAGGATCCTCCGGTAGTCGCCGTGCCGGGCGTAACCGGTGAGCACGTTGAACAGGTCGGTGAGGTCCGCGCCGATCTCCGGCGAGGCCGTCAGCAGACCCAGGTCCTCGTAGATGCGGGCGGTCTTCGGGTTGTAGTTGCCGGTGCCCAGGTGGCAGTAGCGGCGGATTGTCGAACCCTCCTGGCGCACCACGAGCGAGGTCTTGCAGTGCGTCTTCAAGCCGACCAGGCCGTAGACGACGTGCACGCCCGCGCGCTCCAGGGTGCGCGCCCACTGGATGTTGGCCTGCTCGTCGAACCGCGCCTTGAGCTCCACCAGCGCCACCACCTGCTTGCCCGCTTCGGCGGCGTCGATGAGTGCGTTGACGATCGGCGAGTCGCCGGAGGTGCGGTAGAGGGTCTGCTTGATGGCCAGCACGTGCGGGTCGGCGGCGGCCTGCTCGATGAAGCGCTGCACCGAGGTGGAGAACGAGTCGTAGGGGTGGTGCACCAGCACGTCGCCCTCGCGCAGCGTGGAGAAGATGCTCTTGGGCGTCTGGCCCTCGGCGAACGCGGGGTGCGTGGCGGGCACGAACGGCGAGTTCTTCAGGTCCGGGCGCTGCAGCTTGTCGAGCTGGAACAGGCAGGACAGGTCGAGCAGCCCCTTGACCTCCACCACGTCGTGCTGGTCGACCTCCAGCTCGCGCAGCAGGAGTTCGAGCATGTTCTCGCTCATGGTGTCGGTGACTTCCAGCCGCACCGGCGGTCCGAAGCGGCGGCGCGCGAGTTCCCGCTCCATGGCCTGCAGCAGGTCCTCGTCGCGGTCCTCCTCGACCTCCAGATCGGCGTTGCGGGTGACCCGGAAGATGTGGTGCTCGGAGACCCGCATGCCGGGGAACAGCTTGTCCAGGTGCGCGGCGATGAGCTCTTCCAGCGGCAGGAAGGTGGCCAGCTCGTTCTCGCGGTCGGATTCCACCCGGATCAGCCGCGGCACGTTGTCGGGCACCTTCACGCGCGCGAAGCGGCGCAGCCCGGCGTCCGGGTCGGTCACGGTCACCGCGAGGTTGAGCGACAGCCCGGAGATGTAGGGGAACGGGTGCGCCGGGTCCACGGCCAGCGGGGTGAGGACGGGGAAGATGTGGTCCTCGAAGTAGCGGGTGAGCTTGACCTGGTCGTCGGAGCCGAGCTCGTCCCAGTCCAGGATGCGGATGCCGTGCGCGTCGAGCTCGGGCAGCAGCTCGTCGACGAACACGCGGCCGAGCTTCTCCATCAGGTCCTGGTTGCGGGCGGCGATGCGCACCAGCTGCTCGTGCGGGGTGAGCCCGTCGGCGCTGCGCACCGACAGCCCGGTCTCCTCGCGGCGCTTCAGACCGGCCACCCGCACCATGTAGAACTCGTCCAGGTTGGAGGCGAAGATCGCCATGAACCTGGCCCGCTCCAGCACCGGCTGCGAGCGGTCCTCGGCGAAGGCCAGCACCCGCGCGTTGAAGTCCAGCCAGGACAGCTCCCGGTTGAGGTAGCGGTCCTCCGGCAGGTCGGTGGTCGCCGCCGCCCGGGTGACGGCCGGCGGCGCGGAGGGAACCCGCGCGCCGTCGTTGGCTGGCGGGGGCGGCGTGGTGTCGGAGCTGCCGGCGCGGCGAGCAGGACGCGGCGCGCGGTTCGCGGCCCCGCCGTTGGCCGCCCCGCCGTTGGACCTCCTGGCGTTGGACGTCCTGGCGGAGGAGGTCCTCCCGCTGGACGTCTTCCCGGTGGAGGCCTTGCCAGCGGACGCCTTGCCGCTGGACGACGCCTTGCCGCTGGACGACGCCTTGCCACTGGACGACGAGGTGCGCTTGGCGGGCCGCTTCGGCGACGGGTCGCTGCTGTTCGTGCTCACCGGCCCATTGTCACTCAAAAAACCGTTTCAGATCGACCGCCGCGGACGTTCACGCGATGTTCGTCTGAGCACAGCCGCACCGCGCGTGACGTGCACGAGGGAACCTTCCTGTCACGCCGGGCCTCCGGAGGGAACGCTTCACGCGGTCGGCGCGAGGAGGGGAACCTTCGTGTCACCACCGTCGTGAGCGGTGCGTGGGAACCTTTCGCTCACTCCGCCGACGCGACCCGGGCGCGGGTGCGGGGGCCGAGGCCGGTGGTCTTCGCCGAGGTCAGGTCGGCTTCGGTGTCGACGTCGCGGCGCAGCGACTCCCAAGGGCCGAGCAGGGTTTTCGCGCCCGACTCGGAGTGGGCCTCGGCGGAGCCGGGGCCGAAGCGCGGGTCCAGCGGCAGGCCGGGTTCGGCCAGCAGCAGCGTCGTGCCGTCGCCGGGCAGGTCGGGGCAGAACGAGCGATCGGTTCCCGCCGCGCGCAGCGCCCACCCGAGTTCGCCGGAGCGCAGCGCGGGCAGGTCGGCCTGCAGCGCGCCGACGCGGTGCGCGCCGCGAGCGCGCAGCACCTCGTCGCCGTGGCGCAGCGCTGCGTTGAGGCCGTCGGCCGGTTCGTCGGGCAGGACCTCGACGCCGAGCGCGGTGAAGGACTCGGTCAGCTCGCGGTCGGAGGAGACCACCACGACCCCGGCGACCCCGCGGGCGCGGCGGGCGGCGGCGACGGTGTCCAGCGCCATCGCGGTGACCAGCTCGGCGTGCCCGGCGGGTCCGCGCCCGGCCAGCAGCCGGGACTTGGCGCGGTTCAGGGGCTTGAGCGGGACGAGCAGGTGCACCCCGGTGCTGTCGGGCGTGTCGGCGGCGGTCACGGGTCCATCTTGCGCCAACGTCCGCCGATGCGGTGGCGGGCCAATCAACTGCCGCCTGGTTGACGAGCCGGTGTCCCGTGCCGGGTAATTTGACGGGCGCTCAAGACTTGGAGGAATGGCCGTGGTGGAACCGAGGAACCTCCGACGCCGGCGGAGGGCGACCAGCGAGAAGGCACACGGGATGGGCATCTTCTGGCTGGGCCTGGCCCGTTGGGTGTTCTACCCGCTGACCTGCCTGCTGGCGCGCGTCCGGGTGCGCGGGGTGCACCACATCCCGGCCGAGGGCGGCGCGCTGATCGTGCTCAACCACGTCTCCCACCTCGACCCGATCTTCGACGCGGTCACGGTGCACCGCGCGGCCCGGGTGCCGCGGTTCATGGCCAAGAACAGCCTGTGGAACGTGCCGGTGCTCAAGAACGTGCTGGTCGGCGTCGAGCAGATCCCGGTCTACCGGGGCACCGCGGACGCGCGGAAGAGCCTGCGCGACGCGCACGCGGGGCTGGAGGCCGGGAAGGTCCTGGTGATCTACCCGGACGGCACCATCACCAAGGACCCCGACGGCTGGCCGATGACGCCGAAGGTCGGGGTGGCGCGGCTGGCGCTGGCCAACGACATCCCGGTCATCCCCGCCGCCCGCTACGGCACCCGCGAGATCTACGACCACTACAACAAGAAGTTCCGGCCCTTCCCGCGCAAGACGGTCAACTACGTCTTCGGTGAACCGCTGGACCTGTCGGCCTACCGCGGCGGCGAGCCCGATGTGGAGACGATCCGCGAGGTCACGAACCTGGCGATGAGCGAGGTCCGCGACCTGCTCGGCGAGATCCGCGAGGAGCAGCCGCCCACCGAGTTCTACGCCCCCGCCCGCAAGAAGAAGGGGACCGATGGCGCAGCCTGAGCGGATCGCGGTGCTGGGCGCCGGATCCTGGGGGACCACGTTCGCGAAGGTGCTGGCCGACGCGGGCAACGACGTCGCGCTGTGGGCCCGGCGCCCGCAGGTGGCGCAGGAGATCAACGAGACCCGGCGCAACGGCTCCTACCTGCCGGGCATCGAGCTGCCGGAGCGGCTGCGCGCCACCGACGACGCGGCCGAGGCGGTGCACGCCGCGGAGGTCGTGGTGCTGGCGGTGCCGAGCCAGACGCTGCGGGAGAACCTGGCGGGCTGGCAGCCGCTGCTGCCGCCGGAGGCGACGCTGGTGAGCCTGGCCAAGGGCGTGGAGCTGAGCACGCTCAAGCGGATGAGCCAGGTCGTCGGCGAGGTCGCCGACGTGCCGATGGAGCAGGTCGCCGTCGTGTCGGGCCCGAACCTGGCCAAGGAGATCGCCGCCGGGCAGCCGACCGCGACGGTCGTGGCCTGCCCGGACGAGGAGCGGGCGGTGGCGCTGCAGAAGGCCTGCTTCACGCCGTACTTCCGGCCCTACACCAACACCGACATGGTCGGCATCGAGATCTCGGGCGCCTGCAAGAACGTCATCGCGCTGGCCTGCGGCATCGCCGCGGGGCTCGGGTTCGGGCACAACACGATGTCGTCGCTGATCACGCGGGGTCTGGCCGAGACGACTCGGCTGGGCGTCGCGCTGGGCGCGGACCCGATGACCTTCGCCGGGCTGGCCGGTCTGGGCGACCTGGTGGCGACGTGCTCGTCGCCGCTGTCGCGCAACCGGACCTTCGGCGAGCGGCTGGGCAGCGGGGAGACGCTCGCCCAGGCGCAGGAGGCCGCCCACGGCCAGGTGTCGGAGGGCGTGAAATCCTGCTCCTCGATCCGCCAGCTGGCCGACCGGCACGGCGTGGAGATGCCCATCACCGACGTGGTGCACCGGGTGTGCCACGAGGGACTGGAACCGGGCCCGGCCACGGCGGAGCTGCTGGGACGCGAGCGCAAGGCCGAGTGATCCGGTCCGCGCTCGCGTCGATCGCGAGTGCGGGAGTGACCACAGTGAATCTCGGGGAACTTGGGGATTTCGGCGACGGAACGCGCGTCGTGCACGGCGGGCACCCGGAGCCGGAGGCGGGAACGCCGCTGCTGCCGGGGCCGGTGTTCGCCGCGCCGTACCACCTGGGCGAGTCCGGTCCGAGCGGTGATTTCTACGGCCGCGCGGGCAATCCCACGTGGCGGGCGCTGGAGTCGGCGATCGGCGACCTCGACGGCGGCCGCTGCGTGCTGCTGCCCTCGGGCATGGCGGCGATCAGCACGCTGCTGCGCGCGGTGCTGCGCACCGGCGACAAGCTGGTGCTGCCCTCGGACGGCTACTACGCGTCGCGCCAGTTCGTCGCCGACGAGCTGACCGAGCTGGACCTGGACGTGCGGGAGATCCCCACGCCGGGGCCGTGGTCCGACGACGTCTTCGACGGCGCCCGGCTGGTGCTGCTGGAGACCCCGTCGAACCCGGGCGGCGACGTCTGCGACATCGCGGAGCTCGCCGAGCGGGCGCACGCCGCGGGCGCGCTGCTGGCGGTGGACAACACCACGGCGACGCCGCTGGGGCAGCGTCCGCTGGAGCTGGGCGCCGACGTCGTCATCGCCAGCGACACCAAGGCCCTGTCCGGGCACAGCGACATCCTGCTGGGGCACGTCTCGGTCCGCGACGACGAGCTCGCCGACCGCCTGGTGCGCGCCCGGTCGCTGTCGGGTGCGATCCCGGGCCCGTTCGAGACGTGGCTGGCGCACCGCAGCATGGGCACCCTCGACCTGCGCCTGTCCCGGCAGGCCGAGAACGCCGCCGCCCTGGTCGAGGCCCTCTCGGATCACCCGGCGGTGACCGGTCTGCGCTGGCCCGGCTGGTCCCAGGACCCGGCCCACGAGCTGGCGAACAAGCAGATGCGCCGCTTCGGCGGCGTCTTCCGCTTCGAACTCGCCGACGCCGACGCGGTCCAGTCGTTCATCGCCCGGTCCCGCCTCGTCGTCGCGGCCACCAGCTTCGGCGGCCTCCACTCGACTGCGGACCGCCGCGCCCAGTGGGGCGACCAGGTCCCCGAGGGCTTCCTCCGCTTCTCAGCAGGCTGCGAAGACCCCCACGACCTCGTCCAAGACGTCCTCCAAGCCCTCTCCTGACTCCACCGTCCCCACCCGAGGTCAAATACCGCAGGATTCGACCGGTCAAATACCGCAGTTTTCGTCGGGTCGAATCCTGCGGTTTTTGACCCGACGAAAACCGGGGTTTTTGACCGCTGGTGGGGTCACCCTCACCCCAACGGGTGTGAAGTGGGTCGCTGGGTGTGGGGGTGCGGTGGGGTGTTGGTTGACGGCGGGGTGGGGGACTGGTTGAGTGCGGGGCGTGTTGAAGCGCGCAATCACCGGCCGACGGGGTCACATCGACCTGCACCGCGTCGCCAGCGCGCTCTGTTCGTGTTCTTCGTGTTGATCGATCTCATCCAGTTCCCGGGTTGATCGCGGCGTCGTCGCGCGCCTGCGCCCCGGGGTTCGCTCACGATCTCCGAAGGACCACAACCGTGTTCGCCGTTCCGCCCAACACCGTGGCCGCTCCTGCCGACCTGACCATCGCGCACCCGGCCCGCATCGCCCGCGAGTTCGCCGCCGACCGCACCTCCTGGGCTCACCTTCTCCGCTACGACGCCGACGAGCGCTGGGCCGGGCTGCTGGCCCGCACCGACGCCTACGAGGCGTGGCTGCTGAGCTGGCTGCCCGGCCAGCGCACCGACCTGCACGATCACGGCGGCGCCACCGGTGCTTTCACCGTCGTGCAAGGGGTTCTGACCGAACGGGTCGCCCGCCCCGGTGACGCCGAGCTGCTGCACTCGCTGAGCGCCGGGCAGTCGCGGGTGTTCGGCCCGCACTACGCCCACCAGGTCAGCAATCTCGGCGTCGATCCGGCGGTGACCATCCACGTCTACCGGCCGCAGCGCGCCAACCGCGCGATCCGGGGCTGATCAGCCGCGGCGCAGCACGTGCTCGGGCACGGGCAGGTCCGAGACGAGGTCGGCGGCCGGCACCGGGTCGCCCCAGGTCCGGTGCAGCGGCAGGACTCCGGCCCACGCCTCGTTGGCCTCGATGTCCTCGGCGTCGTCGCCGGGGCCTCCGGTGCGGATCTTCACCGAGGCCTCGGCGAGGTCGAGGGCGATCACGGCGGTGGCGGCGAGCTCCTTCTTGTTCGGTTGCCGCGCGTGGTCCCAGGAACCGGGGGCGAGGTGCTCGGTGATCACCCGCAGCGCCTCCCACCGCTCGCCGGGGTCGGTGACGTGCCGGGCGCGGCCGTGGATCACCGCCGACCGGTAGTTCATCGAGTGGTGCATCATCGACCGCGAGTACACGACGCCGTCCACGACGGTCACCGACGCGCACACCTCGTCGGCCTCCCGCAGGCTGCGGGCCCCGCTCGATCCGTGCAGGTAGAGGGTGTCGTCGAGGCGCCCGTAGCCGGTGGGCAGCACGCGCGGGGAACCGTCGACGACCATCGCCAGGTGGCAGATCAGCCCGGCGTCGAGGGTGGCGTGCAGGTCGGCGCGGTCGGTGCTGGCCCGGTGGGCGCCGCGGCGGACGGTGGAGCGTTCCGTGGGTGAGAGCTGCGTAGTCACGTCGCCAGCATCACCCGGACAAGTGGCCTCATCGAAGTGCCAATCTGCGAGAATTCCAGAATGCCACATGACGTGCCCGCGGCGAGCTCCCCGCTGCTGGAGCTGGCCATCGACCTGCACCGGGACGGTGATCTGCCGCTCGCGGTCCAGCTCGCCGACGCCCTGCGGCACGCGGCCACGATCGGCCAGCTGCGCGGCGGCGACCGGCTGCCGTCCACGCGCGCCCTGGCCCGGCACCTGGCGGTGAGCCGCACCGTCACCGCCGCCGCCTACGAGCAGCTGCACGCCGAGGGCTGGATCGTCGGGCGGCGCGGATCGGGCACCTTCGTCACCACGAGCCCGCCCGGTGCCCGCAGCGACGCCGTCGCGCCGCCGGTGCTGGAGCGCAAGCACGCCGAACGCCCGATGGTGCAGCTGTTCGCCGGGGTCCCGTGGGCGGACGGGATCGACCGCGCCGCGTGGCGCCGGGCGTGGCGGGCAGCCGCCGACACCGCCCCCGACCTGCGACCGCAGCGGGCGGGACTGCTCAGCTACCGCGAGGCCGTCGTGGAACACCTGCTGCGGCACCGGGGTCTGGTCGTCGGCGGCTGGACCGCCGAGAACGTGCTGGCCACCGGCGGCACCAGCACCGCGCTCGGCGAACTCGCCGCCGCCGTGCTGCCGCGCGGCGCGAAGGTCGCCGTCGAGGAACCCGGCTACCAGCGCGCGGTCGGTGCCCTCAAGGCCGCGGGAGTGGAGGTCGTGCCCGCGCCCGTCGACCACTCCGGACTCGTCGTCGACGACATCCCCGGCGGGATCGCGGCCGTCTACTGCTCACCGGCGCACCAGTTCCCGATCGGCGGCAGGCTGCCCGCCGAGCGCCGCATCGCGCTCATCGAGCGCGCCCGCGACGAGGGGTGGCTGATCGTCGAGGACGACTACGACGGCGAGCTGCGCTACGACGTCGCCCCGCTGCCGGTGCTGGCGTCGATGGCCCCCGACGTCGTGGTGCACCTGGGCACGACCAGCAAGATCCTCACTCCCACGCTCGGCGTCGGCTGGATGCTGGCCGCCGAGCGGATCACCACCGCCGTGCAGCGGCACCGCGAGCGCATCGGCCAGGGCCCGGCGCTGGCGGGCCAGCGCGTGCTGGTCGAGTTCGCCCGCCACGGCGACCTCGGCCGGCACCTGAGGCGGTTGCGCCGCGAGCTGTCGCAGCGCCGGGCGCTGGTCGTGGAGACCCTCGCGGCCGAGGGCGTCGAGGTGTTCGGCGACCGCGCGGGCGCGCACGTCGTGCTGCCGCTGCCCGACGCCGACGCCGAGCGGCGCGTCCTCGACGACGGCGCGGAGGAGGGGCTGGTCCTCGACGGGCTGCGACGGCACCACGACGGACCGCAGCGCTGGTGCGGACTGGTCCTCGGCTACGCCGCCTGCAGTCGCGATGAGCTCCGATCGGCCCTGCCGATGGTGGCCCGGTTGTGCCGGGGAACGCCCTGATACCGCATCGTGTCGTCAGCGGGAGGGCTTCGTAAAACGACCTGAGCGCACGCGGGGTATGGTCCGGCGCATGACTTCGCGCAAGACCCGGGTGGCCGTCGTTTTCGGCGGGCGCAGCACCGAGCACGGCATCTCCTGCGTCTCCGGCGGCAGCGTTCTCGCCCACCTGGACCAGGACCGTTTCGAGATCGTGCCGGTGGGCATCACCCAGGAAGGCGCCTGGGTGCTCGGCACCGACGACCCGAAGCAGCTGGAGATCCGCGACCGCAAGGAACCCGAGGTCGTCTCCGGCACCGCGCTGGCCCTGCCGGGCGACCCGACGCGTCAGGAGCTGGTCCTGCTCGAGCCCGAGAAGGGCGGCGAGGTGCTCTCCGGCGTCGACGTCGTCTTCCCGGTGCTGCACGGCGCTTTCGGCGAGGACGGCACCATCCAGGGCCTGCTGGAGATGGCCGACGTGCCCTACGTGGGGCCCGGTGTGCTCTCCAGCGCGGTGTCGATGGACAAGGAGTACACCAAGAAGCTGCTGGCGGCCGAGGGCATCGAGGTCGGCACCTACGAGGTGCTGCGGCGCGGTCAGGCGACGCTGACCGACGCGCAGCGCGAGCGGCTGACCCTGCCGGTGTTCGTCAAGCCCGCCCGCGCCGGTTCGTCGCTGGGCATCACCAAGGTCGCCGACTGGTCCGAGCTGGACGCCGCGATCGCCGAGGCCCGCAAGACCGACCCGAAGGTCATCGTCGAGACCGGGGTGAGCGGCCGCGAGATCGAGTGCGGCGTCCTGGAGTTCCCCGACGGCCGGGTGGAGGCCTCGCAGCCCGCCGAGCTGCGCGTCACCGGTGAGAGCGACTGGTACGACTACGAGTCGAAGTACCTCGACGACGTCACCGAGTTCGACCTGCCCGCCAAGATCAGCGACGAGCACACCGCGCAGCTGCGCGACATGGCCGTCCGCGCCTTCGCCGCCCTGGAGTGCCAGGGGCTGGCGCGCGTGGACTTCTTCCTCTCCGACGAGGGCACGCTGATCATCAACGAGGTCAACACGATGCCGGGCTTCACGCCGATCTCGCTCTACCCGCGCATGTGGGCGCACAGCGGCATCGACTACCCGACGCTGCTGACCACCCTCATCGACACGGCCCAAGCCCGAGGCACCGGCCTCCGCTGATTCACCCGTGTGAAAACCCCGGTTTTCGTCGCGCGAAAACCGGGGTTTTTGACGCGACGAAAACCGGGGTTTTCGACCGGGGGACGGTCGATCAGGGGAAGACGGGTTGCTTCGGGAGCTTGGTCTTGATGAGGGCGGAGAGGTCCTGGAGCGGACCGGTGCCGGTGTCGGCGGGGGCGCTCAGCGCCACGTAGACCGGGCGGTCCACGGCGAGCCAGGAGGAGTCGCCGCCCTGGTTGATCTCCAGCCAGCTGACCCCCGAGACGTCCATCAGCTGCGACGTCGGGGTGAGCTCGGCGGGGGCGTCGATGCCGCAGCGCACGGTGATCGGGTCGTGCTCGGCGTCGCCCCACGCGACGGTCGCGGCCGGTGCGGGCTGGGCGATCGGCCTGCGCGGCACCGGCGCACCGCCGACCACGAGGTCCGCGGGCAGCGCCGACATCACGGCGGCGCACTCCGGCGACTCGGCCTCGGGCGCCGGGATCGGCGGGGCCGCCAGCGGGCCGGTGCGGCGGGCGGCCTGCGCGGCCTCGGCCTCCTCCCGCGCCCGGTGCTCGCCGTACCAGCCGTAGACGCCGACACCGGCCACGCCGACGGCCAGCAGCACGCCGAGCGCGATCGCGATGATCAAGACCGGCTTGGGGACGCCGGAACCCTCGTGCTCAACCACGTTCCCACTACAGCACCACGCCGCGCACCGGCCGCGACGGGGTCAGCTCAGAGGTGAACCACGGGACAGGTCAGCGTCCGCGTGATGCCCTCGACGTTCTGGATCTTGGCGACGACCATCTTGCCGAGGAGGTCGACGTTCTCGGCCTCGGCGCGCACGATGACGTCGTAGGGACCGGTCACGTCCTCGGCGCTGATGACGCCGGTGGACCCGGAGATCTCGCCTGCGACGGCGGCCGCCTTGCCGACCTCGGTCTGGATGAGGATGTATGCCTGAACCACGGCGTGCCCCTTCGTCTAGCCCATGTGCTCGGGGTAGGAAACTGGCAGAAAGCTACCCCATCTGACCGAGCTGATGCTCAAGGAAGGAAGGTCCCAGTTGGGTCCTGACTCGTCCCAGGAACCACAGACCATTTCCCAGGTGGGTGAGTTCGATCTCATCGAACGAGTGACGGCGGGCCGTCAGCAGTCGCCGGGCACGCAGCTCGGCCCCGGCGACGACGCCGCGGTGCTGGCCGCTCCCGACGGTCGCGTGGTGGCCACCACCGACGTGCTGGTGGAACAGGTCCACTTCCGTTTCGACTGGTCGACGCCGCACCAGGTGGGCCGCAAGGCGGTCGCGGTGAACCTCTCCGACATCAACGCGATGGGCGCGGTGCCCACCGGGGTGCTGGTGGGGCTCGGATGCCCGCCGGAGACCCCGACGGCGGTCGTCGACGAGCTCGCCGACGGCCTGTGGGAAGAGGCACAGCAGGCCGGGATCGGGATCATCGGCGGCGACATGGTGTCGTCGTCGTCACTGACGATCTCGATCACAGCCCTCGGCGACCTGCAGGGCCGCGACCCCGTCACCCGTTCCGGAGCCCGGCCGGGCGACGTCGTCGCGGTCGCCGGCAGGCTCGGGTGGTCGGCGGCCGGCTTAGCCGTGCTGGGGCGCGGTTTCCGCTCCCCGGTCGCCGTCGTCGGCGCGCACCGCGTGCCCGAACCGCCCTACGGCGCCGGCCCGCAGGCCGCCGTCGCGGGCGCCACCTCCATGGTGGACACCTCCGACGGGCTGCTGGCCGACCTCGGCCACATCGCCACCGCCTCCGGCGTGGCCGTCGACCTGCGCATGGAGCAGGTCGAGGTGCCGCAGCGGCTCACCGAGGTCGCCTCCGCGCTCGGCGCCGACGCCCGCCACTGGGTCCTCACCGGTGGCGAGGACCAGGCCCTGATCGCCACCTTCCCCGCGTCCCGGCCGCTGCCGCCCGACTTCCGCGAGATCGGCGTGGTCACCGAGGGATCGGGCGTGACCATCGACGGCAACCCCTACGTCGGCCCCACCGGCTGGGAGCACTGGCGCTGACGACGGAGAACGCCCCCTGGAAGGGTTCCAGGGGGCGTTCTCGACTGTGGTGGGTTCGGCGTCAGTTCGCCGTCGCCGCCGCGGGGGCGTCCTGCATGAGCGGCTTCTTCGCGGTCTCCTTCATGAGCAGGATCGGCACCAGTGCGACCAGTGCCGCGCCCATCAGGTAGAAGGCGGGGAAGTAGCTGTTGCCGGTGCTGCTCACGACCGAGTCGTTGATCAGCGGCGCAGTACCACCGAAGGCGGCCGTGGAGATGTTATAGCCGACCGAGAACGCCGCGTAGCGGACCTTGGTCGGGAACATCGCCGGCAGCGTCGAGGCCAGCGGCCCGATCAGCTGCACGTGCCCGATCGCCAGCAGCGCCAGACCCAGGATCGTGGTCAGCACCGTCCCCTGGCCGATGAGCCAGAACGCGGGCACCGGCAGGATCAGGAAGCAGATGGCAGCGGACAGGAACAGCGGCTTGCGGCCGATGCGGTCCGACAGCGCGCCGATCGGCGTGATGATGATCAGCATGAACACGACCGTCAGCAGCAGCGGGATCAGCACCTGGTGCTCCTGCCCGTCCGGCACGTCGAGCGTGTCCGACAGGTAGGTCTCCATGTAGGTGAGGATCGTGTAGTTGGCGACGTTGATGAGCACCACGATGCCCATCAGGATCAGCAGCTGCCGCCACCAGTCGCGGATCAGGTCCTTCAGCGGCGACTTGGCCACCTGGTGGGTGTTCTCCAGCTGCTTGAACGCCGGGGTGTCCTCCAGCTTGGACCGCAGGTACAGACCGACGCCGCCGAGCGGACCGGCGATGAGGAACGGGATGCGCCAGCCCCAGGTCTCCATCGAGGTGCTGTCCAGCGTCAAGATCAGGATCGTGGGCACCAGCGCGCCCAGCCCGAATCCGACCAGGGTGCCGAATTCCAGCCAGCTGCCCCAGAAACCGCGTTTGCGATCGGGCGCGTACTCGGCGATGTAGGTCGCGGCACCGCCGTATTCACCACCGGTGGAGAAGCCCTGCACCAAGCGGCACAACAGCAGCAGCATCGGTGCCACGATGCCGATCGCGCCGTAGGTCGGCAGCAGACCGATGACGAACGTCGATCCCGACATCAGCAGAATCGTCACGGCGAGCACCTTCTGCCTGCCGATCCGGTCGCCGAGCGGCCCGAAGAACAGGCTGCCCAGCGGGCGGAACAGGAAGGAGATGGCGAAGACGCCGAAGGCGGAGACGGTCTCCCAAGGGCCGGGGAAGAACTGGTGACCGACGTAAGCGGCCACGTAGGCGTAGACGCCGAAGTCGTACCACTCCGTGCAGTTACCGATTGCCGCTGCGCCGACCGCGCGGCGCAGCAACGACTTCTGCTCGGCCTCTGTTTCGGCTGGTTGCTGAGAAGTCATGATTGTGCGGCCCACCTCCGGGTGTTGTCTCCACGGCCGTGGTCGATTTGGAACTTCGCCAGAACCTAGCCGAGCGGCCTGGGCTAGGCCACCAAAACTGCTGGATCGAGCATTGCCCCGTTATTTCCTTTCTGCGGAACGACGGGCGCCGGGCGCCGGAATCGTCCTGTCGCAGCGTCACTGATTTGACAGGCGAATTTCCGCGATGACGGGCGGAAATGGCGCTTTCGGAGTAGTTCGCGATTACGCATGTGAGCGAACTCGCGATCATCGTTACGTCATCGGTATGTGACGTGTGACACTTCTGGTTGGTCGTGGGGCTGTGCGCGAGCGCTTCGGAGTCGATCGCTAACCTGCTCGGCATGGCAGCACGTCCCCTGCACGAAACCGTCGAGTCCGGCTGGGCGGAGGCGCTCGCGCCGGTCGCGGACCAGATCGCGGCGATGGGCGACTTCCTGCGCGCCGAGGTCGCCGAGGGCCGCACCTACCTGCCGGCCCCGGAGAACGTGCTGCGCGCGTTCCAGCAGCCCTTCCACGACGTGCGCGTGCTGATCGTGGGCCAGGACCCCTACCCGACACCGGGACACCCGGTCGGGCTCAGCTTCTCGGTCGCCCCGGGCGTGGCGCCGCCGCGCAGCCTGGTCAACATCTTCCGGGAGTACTGCGAGGACCTCGGCCACCCGAAGCCCTCCAGCGGCGACCTCACCCCGTGGACCGAGCGCGGCGTGCTGCTGCTCAACCGCTCCCTCACGGTCAGCCCCGGCAAGCCCGGCTCGCACCGCGGCAAGGGCTGGGAGCAGGTCACCGCCCAGGCCATCAAGGCCCTCGCCGCCCGCGAAGAACCCCTCGTGGCGATCCTCTGGGGACGCGACGCCCGGGACCTGCGGCCGCTGATGCCCGGCGTCGAGTGCGTCGAGTCGCCGCATCCCAGCCCCATGTCAGCAGACCGAGGCTTCTTCGGCTCTCGTCCTTTTTCGAGGACGAATGAGATCTTGGCTCGGAAGGGCTGGGAGCCGATCGACTGGAAGCTGCCCTAGTTCTACTGATCAACTACTTCGTGGTCGCCCTGCTTGGCGGTGCGGGTAGCGGAACCTCAGACGCCTTCTGGCTCCGGGATCCGAGGCTTATGTATGCCAAGACACGGCGCGTCGGCTGTCCTCCCCAGAAGACGTCTGAGAACCCGCGGCGGTGCCAGCGTCTTAGGTGGGGTACTGAGAAACCGGCTTCGCCGGTTGCCTGACGTGGGTGGGTGGCGGGGTTGTCGTTCCTGGCCTGAACAGCAGAAAACCCCGAGGCGCAACCACCTCGGGGCTCCCTAAGAACAAAACCTCAGCCGCGGACGACCTTGCCTGCCTTCATGCAGGACGTGCAGACGTTCATGCGCTTGCGCTGGGACAGACCGATCTTGGCGTGGACGGTCTGAATGTTCGGGTTCCACCGGCGCTTGGTCTTCCGGTGGGAGTGCGAGACCGAGTTGCCGAAGCCTGGTCCCTTGCCACAGACGTCGCAGACGGCAGCCACGTCAGACACCCCTTACTTTGCTTGACGGTTACAGCGATGAGAGCTCCGCAGTCGTGCCACGCCGAAGCGGAGAGGCACCTGCGGGAGCGCTTCCTGCTCACCGCCGTGCGGCGGCCTGAGCCCGGAGAACCCGGTCGCCCGGGGTCATCGCCACCCTGGGACCGGGTCAGTCTAGCCCACCGCCACCGGCTCCTTCCGAGGTGGGGGCCGATGTGCGCCGGAGCACCGGGAGCGCGCCGACTGCCGATAGTCTCGGGCCCAACCGATCGTAACGTGCGTGGGAGGTTCCCAGGTGTTGCGGACGCTGAACGCGGCGGCGGCCCGTCGCTGGGCGGACCTGGCCCTGTCGGCGTTGACCGCCGAGCGCGAGTCGATCGACCGCATCAACGTCTTCCCGGTCGCCGACGGCGACACGGGCACGAACCTGCTGCAGACGATGCGCGCGGCGGTGCGCACGTTGGACGAGTCCGCGCCGGACACGCTCGGTGGTGTGCTGGACGCGTTGGCGAAGGGCGCGCTGGGCGGGGCGTGCGGGAACTCCGGGATGCTGCTGTCGCAGGCGCTGCGGGGCGTGGCCGAGCAGGTGGGCGATGCGGTGACGGCCGACGGCCCGCTGTGGCGGGAGGCGCTGACGCGGGCGGAGCAGCTGGCGCGTCGCGCGGTCGCCGAGCCGCAGGAGGGAACCGTGCTGTCGGTGCTGCGCGCCGCCTCGCACGGCGCGCGGGGCGCCGACGAGCTGGCGGAGGTGGTGCGCGGGTCGACGCGGGCCGCGATCGAGGCTCTGGCCGCGACCCCGGCGCAGCTGCCGGTGCTGTCGGACGCGGGCGTGGTGGACGCGGGTGGCCGGGGCGTGGTGGTCCTGCTGGACGCGTTGAACGCGGTGGTGCGCGACGGCGAGTGGCTGGCTCCGAGCACCTCGGTCCCGGCCGAGGCGGATCTGCTGGAGCACGAGTCGAGCTTCGACTACGAGGTCATGTACCTGCTGGCCGACACCGACGCGGCGCGCGCCGAGGCGCTGCGCGCGCGGTTGGGGGAGCTGGGCGACTGCGTGTCGGTGGTGGGTGACGGGTCCGGTTCGTGGGCGGTGCACGTGCACTGCGACGAGATCGGGGGAGCGATCGAGGCCGGCGTCGAGTCGGGCCGGGTGCACCGGATCAAGGTGACGCGCTTCGCCGACCAGCGGGAGGCCTACGCCCGCGACGTGGCGGTGCTGGCGTGCGTGCCGGGCGAGGAGCTGGGCGGGGTCTTCGCCGCCGAGGGCGCGGACGTGCTGGTGGTGGACTCGATGCCGGTCCCGGCCGAGTGGCGGGAGGCCTTCACCGGCACCGGCGCGGGGCACGTGGTGGTGCTGCCGAACGACCTGGACACGGCCCTGGTGGCGGAACGCGCGGTCACCGATCTGCCCAAGGACGCCCCGGAGGTCGTGGTGGTCCCGACGGCCTCGCCGGTGCAGGGCCTGGCCGCGCTGGCCGTGCACGACCCGAACCGGCGCCGCGCCGACGATCAGGTCGCGATGGCCGAGGCCGCGGCGGCGACGCGTCGCGGGGAGCTCTACGTCGCCGACGTTGAGGCCCTGACGTGGGTGGGCCGCTGCCGTCCCGGCGACATCCTGGGCTTGATCGACGGCGAGGTGGTGCTCATCGGCGAGGACCTCACCGCCACGGCCCAGGAGCTGCTGACCCGGATGCTGGCCCTCGGCGGCGAGCTGCTGACCGCCCTGGTCGGCGACAACACCCCCGCCGACCTGCCCGGGGAACTTTCCGCTCACCTGCGCCGGGAGCACCCCGAGGTGGAGATGGCCACCTACCCGGCGGGCGCCCTGGACGCCCTCCTGCTGATCGGCATCGAGTAGCGCGTTTCGCGAGGAAGGGAACCTTTCTGTCACGGCAGGAAGGTTCCCTTCCTCGTCGTCGTTCCAGGATGACACCGATGGTGCTAGTGTCATTAGCACCATGTTGCTCTCCCTGGATCTCGAGGACGACCGGCCGCTGCACGAGCAGGCCGCCGATGCGATCCGGCGCGCCATCGCGGAAGGCGAGGTGGAGCCGGGTGATCGGCTGCCGCCCGCGCGTGACCTGGCCGACGCGATGCGCGTCAACGCCAACACCGTGCTGCGCGCGCTGCGCGAACTGCGGGCCGAGGGACTGCTGGAGTTCCGCCGCGGACGCGGGGTGACGGTGCTGCGCAAGCCCGACCCGGAGGCGGGCCTGCGAACCCGGGCGCGCGAACTCCTCGCCGACGCCCGCCGCCACGGCTACACCGCCGCCGACCTCGCGCGGTGGATCGAGGAGGAATCGTGAACCACCGGAAGGCGTTCCTGGTCGTCTCGCTGCTGTGGTCGGTGCTCGTGACGGTCGCCCTGATCGCACCGCTGGTGCTGCTGCGCGACCGGCTCCCGGACCCGATCGCCACCCACTTCGGCTTCGGCGGCGTCCCCGACGGCTCCACGTCGCGGGCGCTGTTCCCGCTGGTCGTGCTGCCCGGGTGGCTGCTGGTGGCGGTGTTCGCGGTGATCGTCGGAACCGCCGGCCGGCGCCGAGCCCACCGCGCCGGGAGCGCGGCGCTGCTGGGCGCGGCGGCCCTGTTCTTCGCGGGACTGCTGGGGTCGACGCTGTGGGTCAACCTCGACCACGCCGGTTGGCGGGACGCCCGGCTGCCGCTGTGGCACGTGCTCCCGGTGCTGGGCGCGGCGGCGGTCGCCGGGTGGCTCGGCTGGCTGCTCGGCAACCGCGGTCCCGACGAGCCCGGCGCCGAACCCGAGCCCGCCGGCGCGCTCGACCTGGCGCCCGGCAGGCGCGAGGTGTGGATCTCGTCGGCGTCCAGCCGCGTGCTCACCGCGGTCGGTGCCGCCGGGGTGCTCATCGGCGTGGGACTGCTCCCGCTGGTCAGCGCGGGCGTCGCGGTGCCGGTGCTGATCGTGGGAGTGCTGGTGCTGGGCCTGTCCTCGGCCCGGACGCGGGTCGACGACAGCGGCGTGCACGTCGCCTTCGGGCTGCAGCGCTTCCCGGTCCGGCGCATCCGCCTCGACCGGATCAGCGCCGCGAGCGTCGCCCACCACCACGCCCTGTCCGTCGGAGGCTGGGGCTACCGGGTCCTGCCCGCCGCCACGGCGATCATGCTCCGCAGCGGCGACTGCCTGGTGCTGCGCCTGACCTCCGGCCGCGACTTCATCATCAGCGCCGACGAACCCGAACGCGGCGCCGAACTGCTGAACGCCCTGATCGCGGAACGCTCGGCGATGTGAACAGGGGAACCTTCCTGTCACGGGCGTGGCAGGAAGGTTCCCCTGCCGTCAGCGCCGAGGGGAACTTTCCTCCCGGGCGAGCATGGGAACTTTCCGCTCACCGGCTGAAGGGAACTTTCCTCTCACGGGTGGATGGGAGCTTTCCTCCCACGGGTGGAAGGGAGCTTTCCGCTCATCGGTGCATGGGAACCTTTCTGTCATCGTCCGCGCGTCGTCGCGGGTGGTGGGACGGGTGGTCGGGGTGTGCCGCTAATCTCGGGGCGAGTCGTCGAGGGAGCCAGCAGTGCGAATCCGGAGCCGGTACCTGTGGTTGATCACCGGCTGGACGCTGCTCGTGGCCGTGCTGATGCTCGCCGTGCCGATGGCGCTGCGGGCGCGGTTGCCCGAGCCGATCGCCGTCGAGTGGACCGCGAGCGGGACGCCGGAGACGTCGAGCTCGCTGCGCGATTTCCTGCTCGGCAAGCTGGTGTGGTGGCTGGTGGTCGCGGCCGTGTGGGGCGCGCTGGTGCTGCGCGGGGTGCTGCGGACGCGGGCCACGGCGGTGGCGGGGGCCGTGATGGCGGTGTTCGGCTGGGTGATGCTGGGAACCGTGGTGCTGACGACGTGGGCGAACGTCGACGCACCGGACTTCCGCGACGCCGGTGAGCTGTCCGGACAGGGCTGGTTGCTGCTCGGGGCGCTGCCGGCGGCGTGGGCGGGCTGGCGGTTCGGCGGCCGGGAGAGTGCGGGCACCGAGTAGGACGCGGGCGGAGGACTTGCAGTGACCACATTGGACGCCAAGCTCGACCGGTTGTTGGGGGCCAAGACCGGCAAGGCGCTCGAATCAGCGCTGGGCCTGGTCACCGTCGGCGACCTGCTGCGGCACTACCCGCGCCGCTACGCCGAGCGCGGCGAGCTGACCGCGATCGCCGGGCTGGAACTCGGCGAGCACGCGACCGTGCTGGCCAAGGTCGAGCGGGTCACCAAGCGGACCATGAAGTCCCGCCGCGGCACCATCGTCGAGGCCCGCATCACCGACGGGCACCGCTCGCTGTCGTGCACGTTCTTCAACCAGGCCTGGCGCGAGCGGGAGCTGATCCCCGGCAAGCGCGGCATGTTCGCGGGCAAGGTGACCGCGTTCCGCGAGCAGCTGCAGCTGTCGCACCCCGAGTACCAGCTGTTCGACTCGGAAGCCACCGACGTGGGGGCGGCGGCCGAGGAGTTCGCGGCCGCGCTGCTGCCGGTCTACCCGTCGGCGCAGGGGCTGCCGTCGTGGTCGATCGCGCGCTGCGTCAGCCAGGTCCTCGACGTCTGGGACGGCACCGACGACCCGCTGCCCACCGAACTGCGCGAGCGCCTGGGCATGTCCTCGCTGGAGGACGCGCTGCGCAAGATCCATCGGCCGCAGAACTTCGGCGAGGTCGCCGCCGCGCAGGACCGGCTCAAGTGGGACGAGGCGCTGGCCGTGCAGCTCATCCTCGCCCAGCGCCGCAGCGCGATCGAGGAGCGTCCGGCACCGGCGTGCGCGCGCCGCGACGACGGGGTGCGGGCGGCGTTCGACGAGCGGATGCCGTTCGAGCTGACCCGGGGGCAGCAGGAGATCGGCGAGCAGATCGCCACCGACCTGGGCAGCGAGCACCCGATGAACCGGCTGGTCCAGGGCGAGGTCGGCAGCGGCAAGACGATCGTGGCGCTGCGGGCGATGCTGCAGGTCGTCGACGCAGGCAGGCAGGCGGCGATGCTGGCGCCGACCGAGGTCCTGGCCGCTCAGCACGCGCGGTCGCTGCGCGAGCTGCTCGGCGAGCTGGCGATGGCCGGTGAGCTGGGCGGGGCGGAGAACGCGACCCGCGTGACGCTGCTGACCGGGTCGCTGAGCACCGCGCAGCGGCGTCAGGCGATGCTGGAGGCGGCCTCCGGTGAGGCCGGGATCGTGGTCGGCACGCACGCGCTGATCCAGGACAAGGTGTCCTTCGCCGACCTCGGGCTGGTGGTGGTCGACGAGCAGCACCGCTTCGGCGTCGAGCAGCGCGACGCGCTGCGGGCGCGCGGTGGTGAGGAGACCGCGCCGCACGTGCTGGTGATGACGGCGACGCCGATCCCGCGCACGGTGGCGATGACGGTCTACGGCGACCTGGAGACCTCGGCGCTGCGCGAGCTGCCGCAGGGGCGTTCGCCGATCAGCACCAGCGTGGTCCCGGTGTCGGAGAAGCCGGCGTGGCTGGACCGGGCGTGGGCGCGGATCCACGAGGAGGTCGCGGCCGGGCACCAGGTGTACGTGGTGTGCCCGCGCATCGGTGACGACGAGGAACCTTCGGGCAAGGGCAAGAAGTCGAAGAAGAAGTCCACTGTGGATGACGGTGACGGTGAGGAGCCGCCGCCGGACGACGACGGCGGCGAGCAGCGGCGCCCGCCGGTCGCGGTGATCGACGTGGCCGAGCAGCTGGCCGCGGGGCCGCTTTCGGGGCTGCGGCTGGGAATTCTGCACGGCAGGCTCGCGCCCGACGACAAGGACGCGGTGATGCGCTCGTTCGCCGCGGGCGAGCTCGACGTGCTGGTGGCGACCACGGTGATCGAGGTCGGCGTGAACGTGCCCAACGCGACCGTCATGGTGATCATGGACGCGGATCGGTTCGGCGTCTCGCAGCTGCACCAGCTGCGCGGCCGGGTCGGCCGGGGCAGCGCGCCGGGCCTGTGCCTGCTGGTCACCGAGGCGATGGGCGGCACCACGACGCGGGAGCGGCTGGACGCGGTCGCCTCCACCACCGACGGGTTCGAGCTGGCGCGGCTGGACCTGGAGCTGCGGCGCGAGGGCGACATCCTGGGCGCGGCGCAGTCGGGCCGCAAGTCCGGGTTGAAAATGCTGTCGCTGCTGCGGGACGAGGACGTGATCGCCCAGGCGCGCGAGGAGGCGGAGCGCGTCGTGGCGGCGGACCCGGAGTTGCGGGAGCATACGGGGCTGGCGCGGATGGTGGCCGAGGTGGTCGACGAGGAGCGCGCGGAGTACCTCGAGAAGTCGTGATCACCTTCCGGATCCGGGTGGGAATCCCGGATGCTGGGCGGTTTTGGCGAAAACTGCCCTGTTCCCGGAAAAAATCGATCTCGGGCGATTCCGGCGAAAATCGTCGGCGGGTGTCCCCGCGGCGGCCTCCAGGTGACCTCCAGATCTCGAATAGGTGAGCGAAAGTTCCGCCCGTGGAAAATTCGCATGATTTTCTTTCGGCTACAGCTTGTGCACGACCGGCATTTGGGCTGGTCATTGGGGGTGTCGAGGTCTTCGTCACCTGACGGGTTCTCCCGTAACGGGGAATTTTCGCGGTAGTGTCTCCTGCACCGACCGACGCCTGTTATCCGAGGGAGCCGGCATGTTCCGCAAGGTGCTCGTCGCGAACCGCGGCGAGATTGCGATTCGCGCTTTTCGCGCCGCCTACGAGCTGGGGGCGGGGACCGTCGCGGTCTTCCCGCACGAAGACCGCAACTCGCTGCACCGCCTCAAAGCCGACGAATCGTACGAGATCGGCGAACCCGGCCACCCGGTCCGGGCCTACCTCTCCGTCGACGAGATCATCAAGGCCGCGCGCCAGGCGGGCGCCGACGCCGTCTACCCGGGCTACGGCTTCCTCTCGGAGAACCCCGAGCTGGCCAAGGCCTGCCACGAGGCCGGCATCACCTTCGTCGGCCCGCGCCAGCAGATCCTCGAGATGACCGGCAACAAGGCCACCGCCGTGGCCGCCGCGCGCGAAGCCGGCGTCCCGGTGCTGGACTCCTCCGCGCCGTCCCGCGACCTCGACGAACTGCTCGCCGCCTCCGAGCAGATGACCTTCCCGGTCTTCGTCAAGGCCGTCGCCGGTGGTGGCGGCCGCGGCATGCGCCGCGTCGACGAGCCCTCCGCGCTGCGCGAAGCCCTCGAAGCCGCCATGCGCGAAGCCGAATCCGCCTTCGGCGACCCGACCGTGTTCCTGGAGCAGGCCGTGGTCAACCCGCGGCACATCGAGGTGCAGGTCCTCGCCGACGGGCAGGGCAACGTCGTGCACCTCTTCGAGCGCGACTGCTCGGTGCAGCGACGCCACCAGAAGGTCATCGAGATCGCCCCGGCGCCCAACCTCGACCCGCAGCTGCGGGAGCGGATCTGCGCCGACGCGGTCGCCTTCGCCCGCAAGATCGGCTACGTCAACGCGGGCACCGTCGAGTTCCTCGTCGACGAGCGCGGCAACCACGTGTTCATCGAGATGAACCCGCGCATCCAGGTCGAGCACACGGTGACCGAGGAGGTCACCGACACCGACCTCGTGCAGTCCCAGCTGCGCATCGCCGCCGGCGAGACGCTGGAGGACCTGGGCATGACCCAGGACAAGATCCGGCTGCGCGGCGCCGCCCTGCAGTGCCGCATCACCACCGAGGACCCGGCCAACGGGTTCCGCCCCGACACCGGCATGATCAGCGCCTACCGGTCGCCGGGCGGCGCGGGCATCCGCCTCGACGGCGGCACCGCCTTCGCCGGCACCAGCATCAGCGCGCACTTCGACTCGATGCTGGTCAAGCTGTCCTGCCGCGGTCGCGACTTCCCGACCGCCGTCGGCCGCGCCCGCCGCGCCCTCGCCGAGTTCCGCATCCGCGGTGTCGCCACGAACATCCCGTTCCTGCAGGCGGTGCTCGACGACGACGACTTCGGCGCCGGTCGCGTCACCACGTCGTTCATCGACGAGCGCCCGCACCTGCTCACCGCCCGGCACTCCGCCGACCGCGGCACGCGGATGCTCAACTACCTCGCCGACGTCACCGTCAACCAGCCCAACGGCCCGCGGCCCAGCGCCGCCGACCCGAGCTTCAAGCTCCCCGAGGTCGACCTCACCGCCGCGCCGCTGCCCGGTTCGAAGCAGAAGCTCACCGAGCTCGGCCCGGAGGGCTTCGCGCGGTGGATGCGCGAATCCACCCAGGTCGGCGTCACCGACACCACCTTCCGCGACGCCCACCAGTCGCTGCTGGCGACCCGGGTGCGCAGCAAGGACCTGCTGGCGGTCGCGCCGCACGTGGCGCGGATGACCCCGGACCTGCTGTCGCTGGAGTGCTGGGGCGGCGCCACCTACGACGTCGCGCTGCGGTTCCTCGCCGAGGACCCGTGGGAGCGGCTGGCCAAGCTGCGCGACGCCGTCCCCAACATCTGCCTGCAGATGCTGCTGCGCGGCCGCAACACCGTCGGCTACACGCCGTACCCGACGGAGGTCACCGAGCACTTCGTGCAGGAGGCCACCGACACCGGCATCGACATCTTCCGGATCTTCGACGCGCTCAACGACGTCGAGCAGATGCGCCCGGCCATCGAGGCCGTCCGCAACACCGGCAAGTCCGTCGCCGAGGTCGCGCTGTGCTACACCGCTGATCTGTCCAACCCGGACGAGAAGCTGTACACACTGGACTACTACCTGCGTCTCGCCGAGCAGATCGTCGAGGCCGGTGCGCACGTGCTGGCCATCAAGGACATGGCGGGACTGCTCCGCGCGCCCGCCGCGGAGAAGCTGGTCTCCGCGCTGCGCTCGGAGTTCGACCTGCCGGTGCACCTGCACACCCACGACACCGCGGGCGGTCAGCTGGCCACCTACACCGCCGCCATCCAGGCCGGTGTGGACGCCGTGGACGCGGCGACCGCGTCGATGGCGGGCACCACCTCGCAGCCCGCGCTGTCCTCGCTGGTGGCCGCGACCGACTACACCGAGCGCACCACCGGCCTGGACCTGCAGGCGGTGTGCGACCTGGAGCCCTACTGGGAATCGGTCCGCAAGATCTACCAGCCCTTCGAAGCCGGGCTGGCCTCGCCGACCGGACGCGTCTACTCGCACGAGATCCCCGGCGGCCAGCTGTCCAACCTGCGCACCCAGGCGGTGGCGCTCGGCCTCGGCGACAAGTTCGAGGAGATCGAGGCCATGTACGCCGCCGCGGACCGCATCCTCGGCCGGCTGGTCAAGGTCACCCCGTCCTCGAAGGTCGTCGGTGACCTGGCGCTGCACCTGGTCGGTGCGGGCGTCGACCCGTCCGACTTCGAGGCCGACCCGCGCAAGTTCGACATCCCCGACTCGGTCATCGGGTTCCTGCAGGGCGAGCTGGGCGACCCGCCCGCCGGGTGGCCGGAGCCGTTCCGCACCCGCGCGCTGGAAGGCCGCACCAGCACCCGCAAGATCGCCGAGCTGTCCGCCGAGGACCGCGACGGGCTGGTCAACGACCGGCGCAACACGCTCAACCGGTTGATGTTCGCCAAGCCCACCAAGGAGTTCCAGGAGCACCGGGACGCCTACGGCGACACCTCGCTGCTGCGCAGCAAGGACTTCTTCTACGGCCTCAAGCCGGGGGAGGAGTACTCGGTGGACCTGGAGCCCGGCGTGCGGCTGCTCATCGGGCTGGAGGCCATCAGCGAACCCGACGAGCGCGGCATGCGGACCGTCATGGCGGTGCTCAACGGGCAGCTGCGGCCCATCCAGGTCCGCGACCGCTCGGTGGCCACCGACCTGCCGGTCGCGGAGAAGGCCGACCGCGGCAACCCGGGCCACGTCCCGGCCCCGTTCGCGGGCGTGGTCACCCTGGCCGTCGGCGAGGGCGACTCCGTCGAGTCCGGCCAGACCGTGGCCACGATCGAGGCCATGAAGATGGAGGCCGCGATCACCGCCCCGCAGAGCGGCCAGGTCAAGCGCCTCGCCATCGGCGCGGTGCAGCAGGTCGAGGGCGGAGACCTCATCATCGAACTCGGGTGATCCTCGGGTGTGGGGGAAGTTTTCATGAAAACTTCCCCCACCCCCGAAGGGACCCACACGGCGCCGGACCCCTGAACGGGCCGCTCCCTCGTGGAGGGAGCGGCCCGTTGTCGTTCTGTCCGGGGAGTTTCCACGTCGCTGTGCGGGGATCTTCGGGAAGCGCGGTGTTCTTCATCCGATGCGGTGAACCTGGACAGGTGCGGCAACGGGATTGCCGTGGTTGCCCGTGTCCTGGGTAGCCGACGACGACGCGATGGAGACATGGGGGACGTCATGCGCAAGCGGGTCGTGGCGAGCGCGGGGGCGCTCGCGGCAGCCGGGATGATCGCCGGCGGCGGGATGGCCGCGGCCGACGTGCAGGAAGTGGACTGGCACAACGCGGCATTCGAGGTCCCGCAGGTGGGACCCTGCCCGCGGCAGGTGGTTTCGTTCACCAACGGGGCCGGGGAAGCCGGGGACTGGATCTACCGCTTCGCACCGGAGAAGCCGATCGGCTACGCCGACGTCACCGGCGAAGGGGTCGACGACGCGCTGATGTACGTCGAGTGCGGGCCCAGGGGTGCCGAGTACTCCCGGGCGCTGATCGGCATGACCACCGACCCGGGCGGCACCGAGCCGCACGCGCTCGGCACCGTGGTCAGCCCGCCGGTGTGGACCCAGGTGCCCGAGGAGCACCAGGTGTTCCACGGCGACATCGCCGTGTGGATCAACGACCTCGACACCGGTCAGGGCCACACCGAGCACTACCGCTGGGCCTCGTCGGCCCAGGCGTTCGTGCGCATCGACGGTCAGTAGCCCGCCGCGGCCCAGGACTCGAGGATCTCGGTGACCCGGTCGCGCTGGTGCGCGGACAGGCCACCCGCCGGTGGCCGGACACCCGGGCCGCACAGGCCCTGCTGGGCCAAGGCCTCCTTGACCACCGCGACGTTGCACGCGGTCGCGTCCTCGGCGCGCATCGCCTCGAACGGGGCGATCAGCGACCACAAGCGCCGGACCTCGGCCTGATCGCCCGAGCGCAGCGCCGCCAGGTAGTCCAGGGACAGCTTCGGGGCCACGTTGACCCCGCCCGAGGTGAACCCGGCCGCCCCCAGCGGCCAGAACGACGGCGCCCACCGCTCGGCCAGCCCGCACGACCACGCCACCCGGTCCGCGCCGAGCGACGCGCAGATCTCGCCGAAGCGCAGCGGATCGGCCACCGCGTACTTGATGCCGACCACGTTCGGGCAGGCGTCGAACAGCGAGCCCAGCGCGTCGGCGCCGATGCGGGAGTCCTTGACGTAGAGCACGAAACCCAGCCCCGGCGCGGACTGGACGATCTCCCGGTTGTAGGCGACCCACCCGGCCACCGACTGGTGCGGGTGCACCGGCTGGTGCAGCATCGCCAGCGGCGCGCCGAGCTGCTGCACCGCCACCGCCATGTCCTTGGCCGTGCCGATGTCGTAGCCGATGCCCGGCATCACCACCGACCCGCCCGCCGCGGCCGCGGTGACCTCGTTGGCCCGCTGCCACTCGGAGCGGGACAGCGCGTAGAACTCGCTGGTGTTGCCGTTGGGCGTGATCACTTGCACCCCGGCCTCGCCCATCCGCGCCACGATCGCCTCGTAGCCGGACCAGTCCGGGGCGCCCGCGCCGTCGAACGGGGTCACGGTGATCGCGGTGACCCCGCGCAGCGCGTCGACGCTGGTCGTCATCGTCTCCTCCGCTCGACTCAGTGGATGGCCGGTTCGGGCGCGCCCCCGGCGCCTTCGAGGAAGTCGAAGTCGCAGCCCCGGTCGGCCTGGGTGATGTGCTGGGCGAACAACTTGCCGTAGCCGCGCGCGAACACCGCCTCCGGCGGCGTCCACTCCGCGCGTCTGCGCTCCAGCTCCGCCTCGTCGACGTGCAGGTCCAGCCGGCGGCCCTCGACGTCGAGCTCGACGACGTCGCCGTCGCGCACCAGCGCCAGCGGGCCTCCCGCGAACGACTCCGGCGCGACGTGCAGCACGCAGGTGCCGTAGCTGGTGCCGCTCATCCGGGCGTCGGAGATCCGCACCATGTCGGTGACACCCTGGCGCAGCAGCTTCTTCGGGATCGGCAGCATCCCCCACTCCGGCATCCCCGGCCCGCCCAGCGGGCCCGCCCCGCGCAGGATCAGCACCGAATCGGCGTCGACGTCGAGGTCGTCGGCGTCGATCCGCTGCTCCATGTCCTCGTAGGAGTCGAACACCACGGCCCGTCCCCGGTGCCGCAGCAGCGCGGGGTCGGCCGCGCTGGTCTTGATCACGCAGCCGTCGGGCGCCAGCGACCCGCGCAGCACCGCCAGCCCGCCCTGCTCGGACAGCGGGTCGTCGCGGCGGCGGATCACGTCGGCGTCGTGGATCTCCGCGCCGTCGAGGTCCTCGCCCAGCGAGCGCCCGGTGACGGTGATGGCGTCGCGGTGCAGCAGCTCGCCGAGCTCGGCCATCAGCCCGCGCAGCCCGCCCGCGTCGTGGAAGTCCTCCATCAGGTACTCGCCGGACGGGCGGATGTTGGCCAGCGCCGGGACCGTCCGGGACAGCTCGTCGAAGACCTCCAGCGGCAGCTCGACCTCGGCGCGACCGGCCATCGCGACCAGGTGGATCACCGCGTTCGTGGAACCGCCCATCGCCATCACGACCGCGACGGCGTTCTCGAACGCCTCCCGGGTGAGGATCTCGCGCGGCCGGAAGTCCTCCCAGACCAGGTCGACGACGCGGCGCCCGGTGGCCACCGCCAGCTGCGGGTGGTGCGAGAACGCCGCCGGGATCGACGAACCGCCGGTCAGCGTCAGCCCCAACGCCTCGGCAGCGGCCGTCATCGTCGAGGCCGTGCCCATCGTCATGCAGTGGCCGGGGGAGCGGGCGATGCCGTCCTCGATCTCGCCCCACTCCCGCTCGCCGAGGGTGCCCGCGCGGCGCTGCGCCCAGTACTTCCAGGTGTCCGAGCCGCTGCCCAGCGTCACGCCCTTCCAGCGCCCCTTGAGCATCGGCCCGGCGGGCAGGAAGATCGACGGCACGTTCGCGCTGGTCGCCCCCATGATCAGGCCGGGCGTGGTCTTGTCGCAGCCGCCCATGAGCACGCAGCCGTCGACCGGGTAGGAGCGCAGCAGCTCCTCGGTCTCCATCGCCAGCATGTTCCGGTAGAGCATCGTGGTCGGCTTCTGGAACGGCTCCGACAGCGACATCGCGGGCAGTTCCAGCGGGAACCCGCCCGCCTGCAGCACGCCGCGCTTGACGTCCTCGGCGCGCTCCCGGAAGTGCCGGTGGCACGGGTTGATCTCGCTCCAGGTGTTGACGATGCCGATCACCGGCTTGCCCGAGTAGTCCTCGGCGTCGTAGCCCATCTGCTTGGCACGGGACTTGTGGCCGAAGGAGCGCATGGTGTCCACGCCGAACCAGCGGTGACTGCGCAGCTGCTCGGCGGTGAGCCTGGGACGGGACATGGCCGGCGAACTCCCTTCCGGAGTCTGGAACCTCGCTGTTCGGAGGGTTTGGCTGGAGATCATCGGGGACGACCCCTTGCCGTGCGATATATGATATCTCAGACGTCCGACGATGCGAAGGGCCGACGATGGTGGACACCCCGATCCAGGCTTCCGATCCGCTGCCCGAGCGCACCGAGCAGGCGCTGCGCTACGCGAGCACGGCGACCATCACCACGCAGCTGCTGTCCCGGGGCCTGCGCAACCAGCTCGTGCAGGGGCTGCGGGCGCTCAACCCCGAGCGGTCCCGCATGGTCGGCGTCGCCTTCACGCTGCGCTACGTCCCGGCGCGCGAGGACATCGACGTGCTGTCGGTGTTCCAGGACTACGACCACCCCCAGCGCAAGGCCGTGGAGTCGGTGAGCCCGGGCGAGGTCCTGGTCATCGACTCGCGCGGGCAGCAGCGCGCCGCCTCCCTCGGCCACATCCTCGCCACCCGCCTGCTGCACCGCGGGTGCGCGGGCGTGGTCACCGACGGGTCGGTGCGCGACTCCGACGGCTTCGCCGAGCTGGCGATGCCGACCTTCGCGCGCAACCCCTCGGCCAACACCAACCTGATCCAGCACCACGCCGCGGACATGCAGGTGCCCATCGGGTGCGGGGAGGTCGCGGTCTACCCGGGCGACGTGCTCGTCGGCGACCACGACGGCGTCGTGGTCATCCCGCGCCACCTCGCCGACGAGGTCGCCGAGGCCGCCGCCGCGCAGGAACACCTCGAAGCCTTCGTGCTCTCCCGGGTGGAATCCGGTCTGCCCCTCCGGGGCACGTACCCGCCGGACGCGGCGACCCGGGCCGAGTACGAGAAGTGGGCGGCCGAGAACCCCTGGCGGTAGGGCTCTTCCGGTTCGGAACCGGAGAACGGGAGGCAGTGGTGCGGGTTTCCGTCGACGCGGTGCGCGAACTGATCGGCCAGGTCTTCATCGCGTGGGGGATGGACCACGACCTGGCCGCCGTCACCGCCGAAGTGATGGCCGAGACCGACCTGGCCGGCATCGACTCGCACGGCGTGTCGATGCTGATGAGCTACGAGCGGATGCGCGCCGAAGGCCTGATCGACCTGACCGCCAGACCCGCCGTGGTGCGCGAGAACGCCGCCTCGGCGCTGGTCGACGCCGGTGGCGGTATCGGCCACCCGGCCGGTGAGCTCGCCATGCGCACGGCCATCGACAAGGCGAAGGCCGGCACCGTCGGCGTGGTCTCGGTGGTCAACTCGCACCACTTCGGCGCCGCCGGGCACTACGCCGAGATGGCCGCGCGCCAGAAGCTGATCGGCCTGGTCACCAGCTCGGCGAACCTGCCCGCCGCGCCACCGACCGGATCGGTGGTGCCGATGCTGGCCACCAACCCGATCGCCTTCGCCGCCCCGGCGCGGCGCAACCCGCACTTCCTGCTCGACATCGCCACCACCACCGCGGCGGTGAACAAGGTCAAGGTCTACGACTTCCACGACGAACCCCTTCCGGAAGGCTGGGTGGTCGACGACGTCAACCGGCCGGTCACCGACGCGCGCGAAGCGCTGGGCATCCTGCGCGGTGACGGCGCGGGCGGTCTGACGCCGCTCGGCGGAACCCCCGAGATGGGTTCCCACAAGGGCTACGGGCTGAGCATGATGGCCCACCTCCTGGGCGCCACGCTGTGCGGCGGGACGTTCCCGGCGATCCGGAAACCCGGGGAGCCGAACAACATCGGGCACTTCTTCCTGGCCCTCGACCCGAGCGGGTTCCGCCCGCCCGGCGAGTTCGAGGACGACCTCGACGACGCCGTCGACCTCCTGCACGCCGCCCCGCCGCTGAACGCCGACGAACCCGTTCTGGTGGCGGGTGATCCGCAGGCCGCCGCCCGGCAGGACCGGTCCCGGAACGGGATTCCGCTGCCCGACGTGCTCGTCGAGCAGCTGCGCGGCATCGCCGAGCGGGCCGGTGTGCCCTCAGGTCTCTAGGAAATCGCCCAGCCGGGCGTCGGCGGTGAGCACGTCGGGATCGGTGCGGACGTCGAGCACGCATGGTCGTTGCTCGGCCAGCGCCGCGCGGATCGCCGGTTCCAGCTGCTCGCGCGTCTCGACCGTGCGCCCGGCGGCGCCGAGACTGCGCGCCCACCCGGCGAAGTCCACCGCGCCGATGTCCACCGCGGACATCGGACGGCCGCTCTTGACCTGGTGCAGCGCGATCGTGCCGTACAGGCCGTTCTGGAACACCACGACGACGATCGGCGCCCGGTGGCGCACCGCCGTCTCGATCTCCTGACCGGTCATCAGCGCGCCGCCGTCGCCGACCATCGCGATCACCGCGCGCCCGGGTTCGAGCAGCTGGGCCGCCACCGCGGCGGGAACCGCGTAGCCCATCGCCCCGTTGCACGGGCCGAGCTGGGTGCGCGGCTCGGTGAAGCACCAGTAGCGGTGCGCGAAACCGGAGAAATTGCCTGCGTCGTTGGTGACCACGGCGTCGCGCGGCGCGAGCCGGCGCAGCGCGCGCACCACCTCGGTCGGGTGCAACGCAGCGCCGGGGCCGAACTCCGGTGGGGTCGTGAACTCGCGGACCGCCTCGTGCGCGACCGACCAGTCGCGCTGCCGCGGCGGGGTCTTCGCGCGCAGCTCGGCCAGCGCCGACGGCGGCAGCTCCAGGTGCTCCTGCTCGGGCAGCGGGAACCGGAAGCCCTGGCTGGTCACCTCGTCGAGCCGCATCCCCACGGTGAGCACGACGTCGGCGTCCTCCAGTGCCTTGAGCTGCGCCTCGGGCACCGACAGCCCGAGATGGCCCGCGAACTGCGGGTGGTCCTCCGGGAAGGCGTCCTGCCGCCGGAAACCGGTGTAGATGGCGAGACCCAGGGCCTCGGCGGTGGCGACGAGCTCGCGGTGGCCGTCCGGATCGCGCGCGCCGGTGATCACCACGGGACTGCGCGCGGCCCCGAGCCGTTCGGCGATCTCGGCGACGTCGGGTTCCGGAGCCGCGAGGCGCGCGGGCGCGGGGAGCGTGCCGGGGAAGGGCTCGTCCCAGAAGTCGCTCGGCACCGCCACCACCGCCGGTCCCGGCCGGGGACCGGTGGCCTGCGCGAGCGCCTCCGCGACCGCGCCCGGCACCTCGGCGGCCGTGGCCGGCTGGGTGGCGGAGGTCGCCAGCGGCGCGTACATCGCCGCGAGGTCGACCTCCTGGAAGCTGTCGCGGCCGAGCTTGGTCGAGGGGACCTGGCCGAGCAGCACCACCATCGGCGTGCCGTCCTGCCGTGCCGTGTGCACGCCGATGGACAGGTTCGTCGCGCCCGGGCCCCGGCTGGCCATCGCCACCGCCGGGACCCCGCGCAGCTTCCCGCAGGCCTCGGCCATGAACGCCGCGCCGCTCTCGTGCCGCGTCGACACCAGCGTCAGCTCCGGGGTGTCGGCGAACGCGTCGAGTAGCCCCAGGAACGACTCGCCGGGGACGGTGAAGCCGTGTTCCACCCCCGCGTCGGCGAGCACGCGGGCGACGGCCTGGGCGACTGTGCGCATGGTTTGCCTCGCAATGTCCGATCTGTGCTGAGATATCATACGCCAGAGGACGTGCCGGGGGTGGAATCAGCAGGTCGCCCGGGCGTGTCGGCAGGTCGCGATATATCATCGACGTCGTGACACAGCTGGCCAGCGATTCCTCCCGACTGCGTCCCCTCAACGGGCCCGCCAGCCGCACCGACCTGGTCGCGGACTCCATCCGCACCGCGATCCTGGCCGGCGAGCTGCGCCCCGGGGAGACGCTGGTCGAGCGCCGCCTGTCGGAACTGCTCGGCGTGTCGAAGACCCCGGTGCGCGAGGCGCTCATCGGCATGGCACACACCGGCCTGGTCACCGTCGTGCCCAACAAGGGGATCACCGTCCGCGCGCTGTCGCTGGAGGACGTCCGCAAGGTCTACGAGGTCCGCAGGCTGCTCGAACCCTGGGCCGCCCGGATGACCACCACCGCCCGCGCCGCCGACGTCGTGCAGCGCGCCCAGGACGCGCTCAACGAGGCCGCCGGACTGCTCAGCGCCGGCGACAACCACGACCTGAGCATGGCCAACCGCCGGTTCCACCGGGCGCTCTACGCCGGCTGCGGGAACTCCCTGGTCATCGACCAGCTCGACGCCCTCCAAGATCTCACCGCCCTCGGCGTGGTCAACCTGCTGTGGGACCGCTGGCCGACCTGGCGCGAGGAGTTCGTCGAGCACGCCGAGATCCTCGCGGCCGTCAACGACGGCAACGCCGACGAGGCCGAACGCCTCGTCGGCGAGCACATCCAGCGCTCCCTCACCAACCTCGAATCCGCGGAGCAGGCCGAGTCCTGATCAGCCGAACATCGGCCGCTGCTCGTCCAACGGCTCGACCCGCACGACGAACGCGTAGAAGAAGGCGCCCAGCAGGCACATCGCGCCCGCGAACGCCAGCGGCCACACGTAGGCGAACTGCCCGGTTCCCAGCAGGAAACCGATCGCGATCGGCCCGATGATGCCGCCCAGCTGCGACCCGAAGTTCTGCACTCCGGTCAGCGAGGCCACGTTGCGCGGCGTCGGCGCCACGTCCGCAGGCAGCGACAGCAGCGCGCCCGTGGACACCGCCGCGCTGCAGTAGGAGACGGTCAGGAACGCCAGCGCCCACACCGGGTTCGGCGCGATCGAGGCCAGCGCGATCGTCGAGGCCCCGAGCATGCCGATGACCAGCGGGATCTTGCGCGCCATCGCCAGCGGGGTGCCGCGCCGCACGAGCCAGTCGGAGAACAGCCCGCCGAGCCAGTTCGCCACCATCGCCGCCAAACCCGGGATGGCGCCGAACAAACCGAGCTCCAGCAGCGAGAAACCCTGCTGGTCCACCAGGAAATCCGGGTACCACGTGATGAAGAAGTAGATGATCACGCCGCGACAGGTGTAGCCCGCGACCAGCGCCCAGGTGGTGGAGTAGCGGAACAGGTCGCGCCACTTCATCGGTTCCTTGCCGCCCTCGTCGAGCTCCTTCTCCTCGGTGCGGCCGCCGCCCTGCTCGATGTAGTCGATCTCGGCCCGGTTCGCCCAGCGCTGCTTGCGCGGCGAGCGGTACACCAGCAGCCACACCGCGACCCAGACCAGCCCGAGCGCACCGGTGACCAGGAACGAACCGCGCCAGCCGACGAGCGCGATCAGCAACGTCACCAGCGGCACCGACAGCGCGCTGCCGAACTCCGAACCGGTGTCGAAGATCGACGAGGCGAACGCCCGCTCCTTGCGCGGGAACCACTCCGAGACGACGCGCGCGTTGGCCGACTGCACCGGTGCCTCGCCGACGCCCAGCGCCAGCCTGCACCCGATCACCCCGGCGAATCCCCTGGTGAGCGCGGTGGCCGCGGTGCCGATCGACCACCACACCACCGCGATCGCGT
Organism: Saccharopolyspora flava; assembly: GCF_900116135.1. GTDB lineage: Bacteria > Actinomycetota > Actinomycetes > Mycobacteriales > Pseudonocardiaceae > Saccharopolyspora > Saccharopolyspora flava. Next base: position 614,555 of record NZ_FOZX01000001.1, on the reverse strand, counting down.
AGAGCGCGCGCGGCCCGTAGCGGTCCACCAGCCAGCCGCCGGGCAGCTGGAAGATCGCGTAGGTCCAGAAGAACGACGACAGCATGATGCCCTTGAGCTCGTCGGAGAACTGGAGCTCCTGCTGCATGGAATCGCTGGCGACGCTGAGGTTCGCCCGGTCGACGTAGGCGATGGCCGTCGCCAGGGCGACGAGCACGACCATCAGCCATCGGATCTGGGAACGCTTGCCCGCGGGCCGCTTATCCGCCGCAGCGGGAGCGGTGGGAACGGGTTCGTGCATGCAACCACCCCGTCGTGACGCATGATATCTCATATGCCAACGTAGGTGGTGCGACACGACCGGTCAACGGGATGTCGGCTTCGAACCGGCCGGAACCGGCCGCGTCAGGCGGGTTTGAGGACCGTGAGGAACTGGGTGGCGCGGCTGAGGGCGACGTAGAGCGCCCTGCGGCCGGTGGTGGACTCGGTGGCCAGGCCGTCGGGGTCGACGACGGCGACCGCGTCGTACTCCATGCCCTTCGAGTCCAGGCTGCCCACCACCCGCAGCCTCGAGTCGTCCACATCGGACAGCCAGGCGCGGACCTCGTCCCGGCGCGACATCGTGGTGATGACGCCGATCGTGCCCTCCGCGCGCTCCAGCAGGTCGAGCGCGGCCTCCCGGGCCGCCGCGGCCAGGTCGTCGGCCGCGACCTCGCGGACGTCGGGTTCGACGCCCGTGGTGCGCACCGCCGTCGGCAGGTCGTCCGGGTCGACCAGGTCGCGGACCGCGTCGCAGGCGTGCTCGAAGATCTCCGCCGAGTTCCGGTAGTTCGTGCGCAGCGTGAACGTGCGATGCGTGCGCTGGGCGCTGAGAGCCTGCTCGCGCGCGGTCGCCGCCTCGGCCGGGTCCGGCCAGGACGACTGCACCGGGTCGCCGACGATCGTCCAGCTCGCGTGCCTGCCGCGGCGGCCGACCATCCGCCACTGCATCGGCGAGAGGTCCTGGGCCTCGTCGATGACCACGTGGGCGTACTCGTCGTAGTTGACGGCGCGACGCGGCTGCTCGGCGTCCGGTTCGGGGCGGGCGGGGCGCTTCGGCGGCGGGCCGATCATCGTCCGCAGCTCGTCGATCAGCGCGATGTCGGCGACCGTCCACTCGGCACCGGCCGAATCTCCCAGGGACGCCCACGACTTCGCCAGCAGGTCGACCTCCTCGGCGGCCAGCAGCCGCCGCGCCGCGCGGGCCAGCCGCTCCGGGTCCGACAGCCAGCGCAGCACCTGCATCGGGTACAGCGCGGGCCACCAGGCCACGAGGAAGCGGTGGAACTCGATGCGCTCACCGATCTCGGTGATCAGCTGGTCGCGGTCGGGCTGGAAATCGCCGCCCGCCAGGGATTTCGCCTGCTGCCAGAGGGCTTCCAGCAGCGCGTCGGCTGCCTTCATCCGGAACTTGTTGGGCTGACCGCCCTTGTTGTGCAGGGTGCGGCGGATCCGCTTGAGCTCGTCGGCCTCCAGCTTGAGCACCGTGCCCCGGTAGAACAGCTGCAGCGACTCGGGTGCCTCCGGTGGCGGCAGGCGCAGCGCGCGGCGCAGCACCTTGACCATGCGGGAGGAGCCCTTGATCTCGGCGGTGCGCGGGTCGTCGATCCTGGCGGTGCTGATGCCGTCGAGGACCTCGCCGAGCGCGCGCAGCTCCACGTTGTGCTCGCCCATCGACGGCAGCACCCGCGAGATGTAGCTCATGAACACCGGCGACGGGCCGATGACCAGCACGCCCGGTCCGCCGAGCTTGCGCTGCTCGCGGTAGAGCAGGTAGGCGGCGCGGTGCAGGGCGACGGCGGTCTTGCCGGTGCCCGGGCCGCCGGTGATCTCGGTGACGCCGCTCTCGGGGGCGCGGATCGCCTCGTCCTGCTCCTTCTGGATGGTGGCGACGATGTTGCGCATCGTCTCGCCGCGCGAGCGGGTCAGGGCCGCCATCAGCGCGCCGTCGCCGATCACCCGCATGTCGGAGGAGGCGCGGTCGGGGTCGAGCAGGTCGTCGGAGACGTCGACGACGGTCTCCCGGGAGCAGCGGATCACGCGGCGGCGGATCACGTCCTGCGGGTGCTCGGGGGTGGCCTGGTAGAAGGCGGCGGCCAGCGGCGCGCGCCAGTCCACCAGCAGGTTGTCGAAGCGCTGGTCGCGGATGCCGAGGCGGCCGATGTGCACCACGTCGCCGTTGCCGGTGTCCAGCCGGCCGAACACCAGGCCCTCGGACTCGGCGTTGAGCGCCTGCAGCGTCCGGATGGCGTGGTGGAGCATGACGTCCCGCTCGTTGAGCGCCTCGGGCGTGGCCTCCCGGCCGTACTCGTAGCTCTTGTCGCGCATCGCCTGGGCTTCGGAGCGCAGCTCGTCGAGACGGGCGTAGACGCGGTCCACGTGCTCCTGCTCGACCGCGATCTCGGCCTGCTTTTCGGACGCTTCGGACACCTGTGACTTTCTCCCGGTCTGGCGCGGTGGGCAGACCTAACAGACTACGCGCGATCCCGTGCCGCCCAACGCGTCCCGCCTGCCGTCGGGGGAGGTCGCCGGGCGTAGAATCCGCGCTGGGTCACCACCCGCGAAACACCTGCCCACCGGCGGTGCGCGACGATGTGCGGGTGACTCGGATCGTGGCGGGCAGCGCGGGCGGACGACGCCTGGAAGTACCCCCGAAGGGAACCAGGCCGACCTCGGAGCGGGTGCGCGAGGCGGTGTTCAACTCGCTGGAGACGATGCTCGACATCGACGGCGCCCGGGTGCTCGACCTCTACGGCGGTTCCGGTGCGCTCGGCCTGGAAGCGCTCTCGCGCGGTGCCGGGCACGCCACGTTCGTCGAGTCGGACCGGCGCGCGGCGCAGATCCTCAAGCGCAACGCCGCGACCCTGGGCTTCCGCGACGTGCGGGTCGAGCAGGCCAAGGCCGAGACGCTGACCGCCTCGCCCGCGCCGGAGCCGTTCGACGTGGTGCTGGCCGATCCGCCCTACGACCTGTCGGCCGAGCTGCTGCAGCGGGTGCTCGACGGGCTCGTCGAGCACGGCTGGGTGGGTCCGGGCAGCGTGGTGATCGTCGAGCGCGCGGTCCGCAGCGGCGACCCGGACTGGCCGGAACCCCTGGAGGCGCTGCGTTCGAAGCGCTACGGCGACACCGCCGTGCACCGGGCCGTGATCGAACAGCGGTGAGCCGGGCCACGTCATCCTGGGGGTTCGCTGATCCGGCTGCTAACGTCCCTGGCCATGAGGCGTGCGGTATGTCCAGGTTCCTACGACCCGGTCACCAACGGTCATCTGGACATCATCGAGCGAGCGTCCGGCCTGTTCGACGAGGTCGTCGTCGCGGTGCTCATCAACAAGAGCAAGAAGGGCCTGTTCTCGGTCGACGAGCGCCTCGACATGCTGCGCGAGGTCACGGCCCCGTGGCCGAACGTGCGCATCGACTCCTGGCACGGCCTGCTGGTCGACTACTGCAAGGCCAACGAGATCGGCGCGATCGTCAAGGGCCTGCGCGCGGTCAGCGACTTCGACTACGAGCTGCAGATGGCGCAGATGAACCAGCAGCTGTCCGGGGTCGAGACGATGTTCATGTCGACCAACCCGCTCTACAGCTTCCTGGCGTCGTCGCTGGTCAAGGAGGTCGCCACCTACGGTGGTGACGTCTCCAACCTGCTGCCGGCGACGATCGAGCAGCGGCTGCGCGATCGGCTGGCCGAGAACGGCTGATCTTCGCGACGCGCGACGCCAACGCGTGAGTGCGGACTTGCAACGAGGGAGCCTTCCCGTCACCGGATGACGGGAAGGCTCCCTCGTTCGCGGCCGGGGCTTGACACGCGGATGGTGGATTTCCGCCGGGTACGGGGGTCCTGCAGGCAGACTGGACGGGGAACGGCCCGTGATCGGCATCGCGCGGTGTTCTGAGATGCTGGAACGGCGCGGCGCTGGACGACTGCAGGGAGATCATGGTGTACCGGGTGTTCGAAGCCCTCGACGAGCTCGTGACGATCGTCGAAGAGGCCCGTGGCGTCCCCATGACCTCGGGTTGTGTGGTGCCTCGCGGTGATGTGCTGGAGCTGCTCGACGACGTGCGGGACGCGATCCCGCAGGAGCTCGACGACGCCCAGGACGTCCTGGACCACCGGGACGAGGTGGTCACCAAGGCGCAGACGGAGGCCGACAAGTCGGTCGCCGAAGCCCAGTCCGAGGCCGAGCGCACGCTCGCCGAGGCCCGGGCGGAGGCCGAGCGGATGCTGGCCGAGGCGCGCGAGCAGGCCGATCACCTGCTGTCGGACGCCCGCGGCCAGGCCGAGCAGGCGGTCACCGCCGGTCGCCGCGAGTACGAGGACTACGTGAGCCGCGCCCAGTCCGAGGCGGACCGCATGGTGCAGGCCGGTCGCGCGGCCTACGAGCAGTCGGTGCACGAGGGCAAGACCGAGCAGGCACGCCTGGTCACCGACACCGAGGTCGTGCAGGCCGCGAACAACGAGGCCAAGCGCATCGTCGAGGAGGCCAACGACGAGGCCGAGCGGCTGCGCAGCGAGTGCGACGCCTACGTCGACTCCCGGCTGGCCGACTTCGAGGACCTGCTCGGCCGCACGCTGCGCACCGTCGGCAAGGGCCGCCAGCAGCTCCGCAGCCCGATGGGCGCCCCGTTCGACTACGAGGAGTGGCAGCCCTCAGCGGGCGCCAACTGAGGCCGGGTCCTTGAGGATCTGGTGGGTCGCCACGGCGGTGGCCGTGGCCACCAGCAGCGGGGAGATCAGCAGCATCAGGTAGACCATCACCGGCGCCGTGTACTCCAGGTGGTGGCCGTAGGCGATGCCGTCGACCCGGACCGCGCTGTGGAACGACAGCGCGGCGACCGACGAGGTCAGCAGGGTCATCATCCAGTAGGTCGTCGCCACGTGGCGGACCTGCGCGGCCTCACCGGCGTTGAAGCGGCCGGTCCGGACGTTGCGCCGACCGGTGAGCAGGGTGAGCGCCAGCAGCAGCGACATGGCCGCGGCCACGATGCCCATGCCGACGGTGAGGATCTGGGTGGCGACCGTGGCGCTGGGCACGTGGTAGCCGCAGGCCACGATCAGCACGCCGACGAGCGCGCTCAGCCCGGTCGCGATCGAGCCCAGCCAGGTGCACTGGTTCCGGATCCGCCGCAGCTCGTCGGGGGTGAGCTCGACGAACCGGTAGACGGGCGTGGTGAGTGGGGATGCGTCCTCGTTCATGGCGTCAGTCCATGCCTCGCGAAATTCCCCGACCGCTGGATTTCCCAGCACCCTAATCCGCTGATGGCGGGAGGGGAAGTTGTGCCCGCCGGTCGAGCGGCTGCGCTGAATGGTCCAACCACCGGAGCGGGGCGGCGGTGCGCTGAACCGGGGCTGGTGTCGTTCCGAGCCGGGCGTCGCGTACGCTGGGAGAGCTGACTTGGGACGTGGCGCCCGACCCCGTCGGGGATCGTTCCCAGCGTCGGCCCCATTGCCCGTTCATCAAGCACCGAAATTCGTGATGTCTCAGAGCCATGAAACGCGCACTGCGCAAGCCGGCCCTTGGGTGATCGACACCCGGGAAATCGGCCACCGGGCCGGTAGCAGCCGTGCCTACACGCGCAACGCTCCGGCACCGGCCGGCTTCGGGCTGGACATGATCAAGGTGCCCGAGGGCGAGCCGGTGGAGCTCGATCTGCTGGCCGAGTCCGTGGTGGAGGGCGTGCTGGTGTCCGGCACGGCGTCGGCCGAGCTGTCCGGCGAATGCGTCCGCTGCCTGGACCCGGTCTCCGAGGAGATCGAGGTCGAGATCCGCGAGCTGTTCGCCTACCCGGACAGCGCCACCGACACCAGCACCGATGACGACGAGGTGGAACGGGTCGTGGACGACCTGATCGACCTCGAACCGGTGGTGCGGGACGCGATGCTGCTGTCGCTTCCCTCGGCACCGTTGTGCTCGCCGGACTGCCAGGGGCTGTGCTCCGGGTGCGGCGTGAAGTGGGCCGAACTCGCCCCCGAGCACACGCATGAGACCATTGATCCTCGCTGGGCCGCGCTTCAAGAGCGGTTCGGCGGTACCGAAGAGGAGAAGTAGTCGTGGCCGTCCCGAAGCGCAAGATGTCCCGGGCCAACACCCGTCACCGCCGTTCGTCGTGGAAGACCTCGGCGCCGACGCTGACCGAGTGCTCGAACCGCTCCTGCCGCGAGCAGAAGCTGCCGCACGTCGTCTGCCCGGCCTGCGGTCAGTACGACGGCCGTCAGGTCGTCCAGCCCGCCTGAGCGGCGGTCACGTAGTGGGGGGAAAGCAGCCGAGGGCCCGTCAGATCGACCGGGCTCCGTTGTTGGCAGCGCTCGGCGTCGAGTTGGACGCCGAGCTGCTCACCCTTGCCCTCACCCACCGTTCGTACGCGTACGAGAACGGCGGTCTTCCGCCGAACGAGCGGCTGGAGTTCCTCGGCGACGCGGTGCTCGGGCTGGTGATCACCGATCACCTCTACAACGAGCACCCCGATCTGCCGGAGGGGCAGCTCGCGAAGCTGCGCGCCAGCGTGGTCAACATGCACGCGCTGGCCGGAGTGGCCCGCGGGCTCGGTGAGGGCGGTCTCGGCGAGTACCTGCTGCTGGGCCGGGGCGAGGAGCTCACGGGGGGCCGTGACAAGGCGAGCATCCTCGCGGACGGTCTGGAAGCGGTGCTCGGCGCCGTCTACCTGGCCGAAGGCATCGACGTCGCCCGCGCCGTCGTGCACAAGCTCTTCCAGCCGCTGCTGGCCGAGGCGCCGCGGCGCGGTGCCGGTCTGGACTGGAAGACGAGCCTGCAGGAGCTGACCGCTTCCGCGGCGCTCGGCGTGCCCGAGTACCGCGTCGAGGAGGAGGGGCCGGACCACCGCAAGGAGTTCAGCGCCTTCGTCTCCGTCGGCGGCCAGACCTACGGTCGCGGCGACGGCCGCACCAAGAAGGAAGCCGAGCAGAAGGCCGCCGAGGCGGCGTGGCGCCTGCTCGACGAGCAGGTCAACGCGGCGAAGTCCGCGGAGGAGGGCTCTGCCGACTCCGCGTCGTGAGGCCGAACGCCTGAGAGGGACATGATCAGGGACCGGTTCGGGCGGATCCGCCCGGCCCCTGATCATGTCCCTTTTCGCGCCCCGACCCGGTCAGGTCCCGGTGGTGGGCGCGTTCCGGGCGTGGGACAGGATGGGCTCGTGCCTGAGTTGCCCGAGGTCGAGGTGGTCCGCCGCGGTGTCGCCGAACACGCCGTGAGCCGGAAGCTCTCCAGCGTCGAAGTCCTGCACCCGCGCGCCGTGCGCCGCCACGCCCTCGGAGCCCAGGACCTGGCGGCCCGGCTGGCTGGGCGGGTGCTCACCGCCGCTCGGCGGCGCGGGAAGTACCTGTGGATCGAGCTCGGCGACGGCTCCGGCGACACCGACGGCGAAGGTCTCGTCGTGCACCTGGGCATGAGCGGGCAGCTGCTCGTGCAACCCACCGACGCGCCCGACGAGAAGCACCTGCGGGTGCGGATGCGCTTCGCCGACGGCGGTCCTGAGCTGCGGTTCGTCGATCAGCGCACCTTCGGCGGTCTGCAGCTGGCCGAGCTCGTCGAGGTCGACGGCGTGCTGCTGCCCGAACCGGTCGCCCACATCGCGCCGGACCCGCTGGAGCCGGTGTTCGACCTGGCGCGGCTGACCGAGCGGCTGCGCGCCCGGCGGACCGGCATCAAGCGCGCGCTGCTGGACCAGAGCCTGGTCTCGGGCATCGGCAACATCTACGCCGACGAGGCCCTGTGGCGCGCCAAGCTGCACTGGGCCCGTCCGACCGCGACGATGACGCGGCCCAAGGTGCGCGAGCTGATGGAGGCCGTCACCGACGTCATCGGCGAGGCGCTGCACGCCGGCGGGACCTCCTTCGACGCCCTCTACGTCAACGTCAACGGCGAATCGGGCTACTTCGACCGCTCCCTGGCGGTCTACGGCCAGGGAGGCAGCCCCTGCCCGCGCTGCGGCGCCTCCATCCGCCGGGACCCGTGGATGAACCGCTCCGCCTACACCTGCCCCGTCTGCCAACCCAAACCCCGCAACGCCCACCTGTAGTCGGCGCGGATCTCATCATTCTGAGCGACTCATTCTGCTCGAAAAACGAGAGATGTGATGGGCTCAGGTGCTAATGTCGCGCCATGCTCCTGCTGAGCTTCACGGTGCGGAACCACAACAGCATCCGCGACGAAGTCACCGTCGACTTCGCTCGCCCGTCGCTGCGCACCCTTCGGCCCCGGGACGACGACTGGGCCGCTGCGACGTATCCGCTTGCGGGCGTCTTCGGGGGCAACGCCACCGGCAAGTCCGCCGTGCTCGACGCGATCCGGTACGCCTTCGCGGCGATCGGCCACTCGGCGACGACCTGGCAGGCGGCGAAGGGGATGCGGCGCGCACCGTTCCTGCTGGACGGGGACGCGCGCGCATCGTCGAGCACCTACGAGCTCGACTTCGTCCACGATGGACGTCGTCACCGGTACGGGTTCGAGGTCGACGCCGAGGGCATCAAGCGGGAGTGGTTGCGGGACGTGCCGTCGTCGCGATGGCGCACGTTGCTGGACCGCGACCGCGACGACGATGTCCTGACGTTCCACCCGAGTCTCCGCAGGATCGAGGTGACGAAGCGCGAGCTCGTGCTCAGCCGCGCTCTCCTCCTGCCCGACTCCCCGCTGCACGCCGTCGCGCACGACCTGACGTCGAGCTTCGACTACGTCCTCGTGAAGGACTCCCATCGCGAAGCCCGGCTGACCAACATCGCCGACTCGCTCGCCGAGGGGGCGATCACCTTCTGCGACCTCGAGGCGCTGCTGCAGGTCGCCGACATCGGCGTCGTGAAGGTCGACATCGAGGAGACCAAGATCCCGGAGCACATCCGCCGAGCGCTTCGGCGATGGGTGCGCGACGTTCAAGGCGGCGACGACGCGGCCCCTGCCGAGGCCGGAGACGCGGACGACGATCGCGAGGAGCAGGACGAGCTGGACGACGACCAGCTCGCGCAGGTCGTCCGGCATCTCGTGTTCACCCACCGCGGCACCGCGGAGGAACGCCCCGCGTTCTCGATCCACGACGAGAGCGATGGGACCATCGCGTGGCTCTCCATCGCGGTGCCTGCGCTGGAAGCCCTGCGCGGCGGGGGACTGCTCGTGGTCGACGAGATCGATGCGAGCCTCCACCCGCACCTGCTGGACGTGCTGCTCGGCGCGTTCGCGGACCCGACGGTCAACACCGAGCAGGCGCAGCTGGTGTTCACCAGTCACGAGTCCTACCTGCTCTCGCCCCTGAGCGAGGTCTCTCTCGAGCCCGAGCAGGTGTGGTTCACGGACAAGTCCTGGGACGGAGTCACCGAGCTGTCCTGCCTCGCCGATTTCCCGAAACATCCCGACGCGAACGTGGCCAAGCGGTACCTGACGGGACGGTACGGCGGAACACCACGGCTCTCACCCAGCTCACTGGCGGTCCTCGTCCGACCCGAGGCGGGCTGAAGGTGGCCGACCGTCCGAACAAGCGCCGGGGGCGTCCGGCGAGGCAGCTCGCCAAGCGAATTCTCGTCGTCACCGAAGGCACTCTCACCGAGCCGCAGTACGTCGAACGCCTGAACAGCTTTCTGCGCAGCAGAGGTTCGACGGCGGTCGTCAAACCGGTCGGTGTGGGGAGGGATCCGCTCCGAGTCGTCCGGAAGTGCGTCGAGATCCGGGACAAGGCGGCGAAGGATGACAAGCCCTTCGACATCTGCGTCTGCTTGGTGGACGTCGACCGGCACGAAGCGCTGCCGAGCGCCTGCGAACGCGCTGAGCGCGAGTCGATTCTGCTGCTGGTCTCCAACGTGAAGTTCGAGATGTGGTTGCGATGGCATGCCGAGGGGAATCGTTCTGCGTTGACTTCTGCGCAGCTCGATCAGCGCACCGCCAAACTGGGTTTGGTCAAGAACAAGATGCTGTCGCTGAGCTTCCCGTTCCACCAGGTCGGCGAAGCGTGCGCGATCGCATATCGCGCCGACCCCGAGTTGCGGGCTGGGCGGGTGGGTCCGGATCCGTCCTCGGCGATGCCGGTCCTCGTTGAGCTGCTGTCGGATCGGTGAGTCGCCGTCTGCGGAGGGGTTTTTGGTTCGTTGGGGCGGGTCATGTTGTGCCTTGGCAGTCGTGGAGGTGGGTGGTGGTTGTGGGGTTGGCGCCGTAGTCGGTGGGGTTGACGACGGGGCAGTGGTGGGCGACCCAGGACATGGTGGTGTCGACGACCGCCGTGTCGACGTCGCCGCTCATGCTCCGGACGCCTGAGGAGCCGCTGGTCCAGACGTAGCGGAGCTCGCCGTCGGCGATGTGCTGCTTGAGCTCATCGACGGTGGGGGTGGGGTCGTTGCCGTTGTAGCCGCCGACGGCCATCACCGGTTGGCCGGTCTCCAGGATCACCGGTGCCGCGACCATCGATCCCACCACCGCGACCAGCCACGTCTCGTTCTCGTGGTGGTCGGTGAGGTAGCGCATCAGCTGCGGGCTGACCTGTTCGCCGCCGGAGCGCTCGCCGCGTTCGCCGCGCACGCCGTCGGGCCGGTGCCCGGTCGCGCCGTCCGGTCGCGTTCCGCCCCCGTGCCGGGTGCCGTCGGGCATCCCGCGGCCCCCGTCGGGGCCCGGACCGCCGCCGGGACCGGTGGTGCTGGGGCCGGCGGAGGGGAACGTTGCTTGCACCGGGGTGGACAGCGGAGTCACCGCGTAGGCCGTCGGTCCCGCCAGCGACGCGAGGATTCCCACCAGCGCACCCGCGGCGATGACGCGGGTCTTCCCGGCTCGCCGGGCGCGGGGCAGGAACAGGGGAACCGTCATCGCAACACCGGCGACCAGCGCGACGGCTGCGACGACGGTTCCCATTTACGGCAGGAAGTCCTCGTTGCGGCCGAGCAGGTGGGCGCTCCAGAGACCGGTCGTGATGATCGACGCCGGGAGCAGCAGGCCCCACCACTCGGTGTCGCGGGTCAGGCGCCACATCGCGATCACGCCCATGCCCACGACCGCCGCCAGCGGGGCGGCCAGGGCGACCGTGTAGTAGGTGTGCCAGATGCCGGAGGCGAAGGTGAACACGCCCGCCGTGATCAGCAGGGTTCCGGCCCACAGCAGGAAATCGGCGCGCTGGGCGTCGTGCCGGGGGCGGCGCCGGAGGAGCACCAGCACGGCGATCATGCCGAAGAGGGCCAGCGGGTACAGCCAGCCGATCTGCGAGGCGACCTCGCCGCTGACCAGCCGCGTCAGGCTCGCGCCGTCCATGCCGCCCCCGCCGGGACCGCCACCGCCCGGGGGCATTCCGCCGCCCGGAGGCATCCCACCGCCGGGACCGCCACCGGGGCCACCGCCGCCCATCATGCCGGGCGACATGATCCGCGCCTGCCCCTCGACGCGACCGAGGCCGTTGTAGCCCAGCAGCAGGTCGAGGACCGTGTTGTTCCTGCTGGCCGCCCACGTACGGCCGGGCCGAGGCCGGCACGAGGTCGACCACCAGCAGCCACGACGCGCTCACCGCCGCCAGCGCGATCCCCGCCACGCCCAGGTTGAGCAGCTTGCGCGGCCACGCCGGGCGGGCCGCCAGCAGGTAGACCGCCGCGATCACCGGGACCACGAAGAACGCCTGCAGCATCTTGGTGTTGAACGCCAGGCCGATCGCGACCGCGCACCACACCAGCGGCATCAGCCTTCCCGACCGGATCGCGTTCGAGGCCGCCCACAGCGACAGCGCCAGCAGCAGGGTCAGCAGCATGTCCGGGTTGTTGTGCCGGGCCATCACCACCGCGATCGGCGTCACCGCCAGCGCCAGTCCCGCCAGCGTCCCGGCGGCGGGGCCGAAACCGCGGCGCACCACGTGCTGCACCACCCACACCGCGGCCACCCCGGCGATGGCCTGGGGCAGCAGCAGGCTCCAGGTGTTGAACCCGAAGATCCGCGCGGACAGCGCCTGCACCCACAGGGCCAGCGGTGGTTTGTCGACCGTGATGAACGATCCCGCGTCCATCGCGCCGTAGAAGAACGCCTTCCAGCTCCGCGTCATCCCCAGCACCGCGGCCGAGTAGTAGGTGTTGGCCCACTCGTTGATCGACAGCGCCCAGGTGTTGAGGAACGCGGCGAGCGCCAGTACCGCCCAGCGGGCGGGACGCGACCCTCTCGGTTCCCCGGTGCGGGTGAGCGGTGGAGCAGCGGACATGCGGATTCCTCTCCGGAGCGGACCTTTCCCGCGACGAGCCTGGCCGCTGCGCCTGGGAGGACCGTGTGAGTCCGCTGCGCGTCCGCCGGGAGCCGACTCCCAGCCGATTCCCAGGTTCCGTCAACCGGGTTCGCACCTGGCTCCGGCTTGATGGATGCGGAACCGGATGAGAGGTGGTGGGAGATGAGTGCCGTGCCGCAGCTCGGTGCCGAGGCGGCGCCGGCCGGTGCCGGGTCGAACCGGACCGCGACGGTCGACGTGGTGATCCCGGTCTACAACGAGGAGCGGTCCCTTCCCGGGTGCTTGCAGGTGCTGAGCCGGTACCTGGGCGAGGGGTTCCCGTTCTCGTGGTCGATCACGGTCGTCGACAACGCGAGCACCGACGCGACGCTGGACGTGGCGCACGAGCTGGCCCGCGAGATCCCGAACGTGCGGGTGCTGCACCTGGACCGCAAGGGACGCGGTCTGGCGCTGCGCACCGCCTGGGGCTACAGCGACGCCGACGTCGTGGTCTACATGGACGTCGACCTGTCGACCGGGCTGGACGCCCTGCTGCCGCTGGTGGCGCCGCTGGTCAACGGGCACTCCGACCTGGCCATCGGCTCCCGGCTGGCACCCGGCGCGCGGACCGTGCGCGGCGGGAAGCGGGAGATGATCTCCCGCGGCTACAACAGGATGATCCGCTGGACCCACGGCGCGCGGTTCACCGACGCCCAGTGCGGGTTCAAGGCGGCCCGCACCGACGTCGTCCGCCCGCTGCTGCGTCAGGTGCGCGACGACTCGTGGTTCTTCGACACCGAACTGCTGCTGCTGGCCGAGCACAACGGCCTGCGGGTGCACGAGGTGCCGGTGGACTGGGTCGAGGACGTCGACACGCGGGTGAACGTGGTGCGCACCGCCGCCGACGACATCGCCGGGCTGGTGCGGGTGGCGCGCGCGAAGATCACCGGGGCCGCGCGGGTCGACGGTCTGCCGCAACGCCCCGAGCCGCGCGCCGCGCACCCGCAGGCGGTGCTGGCCAAGCGGGAGAACGGGCTGCTGTGGCAGCTGGTCTCGTTCGGCGCGATCGGCCTGGTGTCCACGGTCCTCACCTCGGTGCTGTACGCGATCCTGCGCGGGTGGTGGCCGCCGCTGCTGGCGAACCTGGTGGCGCTGACCGTCACGACGCTGTGGAACACCGAGGCCAACCGGCGCTACACGTTCCTGCAGCAGCGCGGCTCCTCGGGCCGTGTGCACGCGCAGGGGCTGATCGTGTTCGCGCTGTACTACGTCGTCACCTCCGGCGCGCTGCTCGGGTTGCACGCTTGCGCGGCGAACCCGTCGCGCTGGCTGGAGGTCCTGGTTCTCGTACTGTCCTCTGTGGTCGGTACCGCTCTGCGGTTCGTACTGCTCCGCTCGTGGGTCTTCGCGGCCCCGGCCAAGGAAAAGGAAACATCATGATCGCAGTCGAGGAGGCCGTCCCGCGCGCGGCGGACAGCGGCAGTGGTCCGCCGGTGTGGCGGCGCATCGCCCTGGCCGGGATCTGCGCGCTCGCGGCCGTGCTCCACCTGTGGGGCATCGGAAGTTCCTGGGGCAACGGCTATTACACGGCGGCCGTGAAGTCGATGTCGACGAACTTCGAGGCGTTCTTCTTCGGATCGTTCGACTCCGCCGGCGTGGTCACCGTGGACAAGCCGCCGATGGCCCTGTGGTTGCAGGTCCTGTCGGTGAAGATCTTCGGGTTCGACCAGTTCGCGGTGCTGTTCCCGCAGGTCGTGTGCGGTGTCGCCGCCGTGTTCCTGCTGCACCGCGCGGTGCGCCGGTGGGCGGGCGAGAACGCCGCGCTGATCGCGTCGCTGGTGCTGGCGCTGAGCCCGATCACGGTGCTGATCAACCGCGACAACAACCCCGACACCCTGCTGGTGCTGCTGGTGGTGGCCGCCGCCTACGCGATGACGCGGGCGAGTTCGGACCGCCGCTCGACGGGCTGGATCGCGCTGGCCGCGTTCCTCGTCGGCTGCGGGTTCATGACCAAGATGCTGCAGGCGTGGATGGTGCTGCCCGCGTTCGTCGCGGCGTACCTGATCGGTGGCCGCCACGGCTGGGGGCGCAAGGTCGCCGACCTCGCCGTGGCCGCCGGGGTGCTGCTGGTGAGCTCGTTCTGGTGGGTCGCGGCGACGATGCTGTGGCCGTCGCCGAAGCCCTACATCGGGGGCAGCACCGACGGCACGGCGCTGGACCTGATCTTCGGCTACAACGGCTTCGGCCGGATCCTCGGCAACAGCCAGGGCAACGGCGGCGGTGGACCCGGCGGTGGCGGTCCCGGTGGTGGCGGGGGCTTCTCCGGGACCGCCGGGGCGCTGCGGCTGTTCAACGAGAAGCTGGGCGGTCAGATCAGCTGGTTGCTGCCGCTGTGCGCGTTGATCCTGGTCGCGATGGTCGTGCTGGGGATCCGGCACCGGCGTTCCGGCGGCGCGCTGGAGCGCGGGACGACGGCGGGCTGGGTGCTGTGGGGCGGCTGGCTGGTCGTCATCGGCGTGATGTTCAGCTTCGCGCAGGGCACCATGCACCCCTACTACACGACGATGCTGGCGCCCGCGATCGGCGCGATCACCGGCGCCGGGCTGGTGCGGTTCCGGCAGTGGCACCGGGAGCCGGGCGGCAAGGCCTGGCTGCTGCCGGTCGGCGTCGCGATCACCGTCGCGTGGGCGATGGTGCTGGTGGCGCGGGATCTGAGCTGGAACGCGTGGGCCGGGTACCTGGCCGCGGGCCTGGGCGTGGTGGCGCTGGTGGTGCTGGTGCTCGGTCGTCGTGGCCGCGCGGGCCTGGCCAAGGCCGGTTTCGCGCTGGGGCTGGCGGCGATGCTCACCGTGCCCACCGCGTGGTCCGCGATCGGGGCCGTCGGCGGCAGCAGCGGGATGATGGGAGGTGTCAACCCGATGGCCGGACCGGAGACGTCGATGGGCGGTCCCGGTGGTGGTTTCCGCGATGGCCGCATGAACGGAACGCCGCCCGGCATGAACGGGCAGATGCCGCCCGGGATGTCCGGGGATCGGGGTCGCGGCGGCATGGGCGGCGGTCCCGGCGGCGCGACGCTGAGCACCGAGCAGCAGAAGCTCGTCGACTACGTGCGGGCCAACGCGGCGGACGCGCGGATCCCGCTGGCCGTGGAGGGCGGCGCGAACGGGGCGTCGAGCTACATCATCAACACGGACCTGACCGTGATCGGGATGGGCGGCTTCATGGGCTCCGACGACGCACCGTCGGTCGCCCGGCTCACCGAGTGGAAGCAGAGCGGCCAACTCGGATTCGTCCTGCTGGGCGGCGGCCCGGGCGGCATGATGCGCTCCCACGACAGGCAGCAAGACCAGGACCAGCAGCCCGGCCAGGACGGTCAGCCCGGTCAGGACGGTCAGCCCGGTCAGGACGGCCAGGACGGCCAGGACGGCCAGGACGGCCAGGCCAGGCAGGACGGCCAGGCCAGGCAGGACGGGACTCAACAGGACCGTGCCGGGGACCGATCCGGCTCCGGAATGCAGATGCCCGGCGGCCGAGGCGGCGAGGCCGCCACCGCCCGGGAGAACTGGGTCAAGCAGAACTGCACCCTCGTCGACCCGGCCGCCTACGGCGGCTCGGCCGACTCCTCCTCGCAGCTCTACCGCTGCGGATGACCCGGATTACCGCTGTAATCCGTCCCCGGAATACCGCCGTAATCGGGTCCCCGAAAACGGCGGTATTCCGGTGCCGGAAAACGGCGGTAATCGGGACCCCGGGGGCTGCGGTGGTGCGGGTTGTCCGGGTGTGGGGGACGGGTGGGCGGATTGCGGGGGTGGGGTGGTGCTGGTGGGGTGAACGCCGGGTGGGTGTTCAGCGGGTTTCCAGGGTTTTCCCAGGGAGCTCGGGGATGCTGGAGGACGTGGTGGAGAGCAACGGAGCGCGAGTGCTCGTCGTCGACGACGAGCCGAACATCCTCGAACTGCTGGCGGCGGCGCTGCGCCTGAGCGGGTTCGAGGTCCGCGGCGCGGCCACGGGTGCCGAGGCGCTGCGGGCGGCGGCCGAGTTCCACCCGGACATCGTCGTGCTGGACGTGATGCTGCCGGACCGCGACGGCTTCTCCGTGGCCACCGAGCTGCGGGCCGGCGGCAACACCGTCCCGGTGCTGTTCCTCACCGCGCGCGACGCGGTGGAGGACCGCATCGCCGGGCTGACCGCGGGCGGCGACGACTACGTCACCAAGCCGTTCAGCCTGGACGAGGTGGTGCTGCGGCTGCGCGCGATCCTGCGCCGGGTCCGCCCGGAGCAGGACGACGACGGCGCGAAGCTGCGCTACCAGGACCTGGAGCTCGACGAGGACACCTACGAGGTCCGGCGGGCCGGGCAGCTGGTCAGCCTCTCGCCGACCGAGTTCAAGCTGCTGCGCTACCTGCTCATCAACGCCGAGAAGGTGGTCAGCAAGGTGCAGATCCTGGACCGGGTCTGGAACTACGAGTTCGGCGGTGACTCGCGGATCGTCGAGTCCTACATCAGCTACCTGCGGCGCAAGGTCGACGTGGTGTCGCCGCCGCTGATCCACACCATCCGCGGCGTCGGCTACGTCCTGCGCCTGCCGCCGGAGAACCGGTGAGCGCCGTGGCGTTCTTCCGCACGCTCCGGGGACGGCTGGTGCTGGTGCTGGTCGGCGCGCTGGTGGTGGGCCTGCTGCTGATGGGGTTCACCAGCGTCGCGCTGCTCAACCGGTCGCTGGTGGAGCGCACCGACGACCGGCTGGCGGAGATGTCGATGCCGTGGGAGGAAGGGCGCATGCCGCCTCCCGATCCGGCGCGCAGGCATCCCGAGGGACCCGGGCGGGGGGCGCTGCCGACGGAGTTCCGGGTGCTGATCTTCGACCGCTCGGGTGCGCAGCTCGGCGGCGTGGTCGGTGCCGAGGACGGCGAGACCGGCGGACCGATGGTGCTCAACCCGCAGCTGGGCCCGGAGCTGGGCACGGTGCCGGACCGGGCGGGCTGGGCGGACTGGCGGGTGCGCCGGGTGTCGCTGCCGGACGGCCGGACCGCGGTGCTGGCGCTGTCGCTGAGCAACGCCCAGTCGACGGTGCACCAGCTGGTGGTCATCGAGCTGGCGGTGGGCGGTGCGGTGCTGCTGGTGCTGGCGCTGGCGGCGGCGATGACGGTGCGGTTGAGCCTGCGTCCGCTGGCGCGCATCGAGGACACCGCGGACGCCATCGCCGCCGGTCAGCTGGATCGCCGGGTGCCGGATCAGGATCCGAGGACGGAGACGGGACGGCTCGGCGAGGCGCTGAACACGATGCTGGGCAGGCTCACCGACGCGCTGCAGCAGCGGGAGCGCTCGGAGGACCGGTTGCGGCGGTTCGTCGCCGACGCCTCGCACGAGCTGCGCACGCCGCTGACCTCGATCCGCGGGTTCGCCGAGCTGTACCGGCGCAGCGAGCAGCACCGGCCGGAGGACGTGCGGATGATGATGGGCCGCATCGAGTCGGAGTCGGTGCGGATGGGCGGTCTGGTCGAGGACATGCTGCTGCTGGCCCGGCTGGACCGGGAGCGCACCGTCGATCTCGTCGACCTGGACCTGGTGCCGCTGGCCCGCGACGTGGTGCACGACGCCCGGGCTCGCGACCCGGAGCGCGAGATCACCTTGAACAGCCCTGCTGAGCTGCGGGTTCTCGGTGACGGGGAGCGGTTGCGGCAGGTGCTGACCAACCTGGTCAACAACGCCCTGGTGCACACGCCCGCGGGGTCGCCGATCACCGTCGAGGCCGGTCGCGCGGCGGCGAGCGACCGGGCGGTCGCGGCGGTGGGTGCCGAGCCGGGGCCGGGGACGCGGATGGTGTCGGTGTCGGTGAGCGACACCGGTCCGGGCATCCCGCCGGAGCACGCGGCGCGGATCTTCGACCGCTTCTACCGGGTGGACGACGGCCGGACCAGGGCGGCCGGCGGCAGCGGCCTGGGCCTGGCCATCACGGCGGCCCTGGCCCAGGCCCACGGCGGACGTCTCGAACTGCACTCGGCCCCGGGCGGCGGGAGCACGTTCCGCCTGCTGCTGCCCTCGGCGTGAAGCGGGGAGCCGTCTCGGAAGACGGCTCCCCGCAACGGGTTTCAGGTCAGAGCTTGACCGTCGGGTTGTGGATGTCGAACCAGGTGGCCAGGTCGAGGGCGCGCTCGAAGGTGTAGCGAGCGGCCATCTCGATGTTGGCCGGGTCCTGCTCGACGGCCTCGGCGACCCACTTCTTGTTGAGCAGCGACAGCGCCGGGTTGTCGGCCTTGACCAGGTCGCGGACCTGGCGCTGCAGCACCGCCGCGTACTTCGGGTCCTGAGTGGACGGGTACGGGCTCTTGACGCGCTCGACGACCGACTTGGGCAGCGTGTCGGCGGTGGCGTGCCGCAGCAGGCTCTTCTCGCGGCCGTCGAAGGTCTTCAGCGACCACGGGGTGTTGAAGACGTACTCGACGAGCCGGTGGTCGCAGAACGGCACGCGCACCTCGAGGCCCACGGCCATGCTCATCCGGTCCTTGCGGTCGAGCAGGATGCGCACGAAGCGGGTCAGGTGCAGGTAGCAGATCTCCCGCATCCGCCGCTCCAGGTCGCTCTCCCCGTCGAGGGTCGGGACCTGGCCGATCGCGGTGCGGTAGCCGTCGGCGATGAACGACGGGATGTCCAGCGTCGCGGAGACGTCGGGGTCGAGCATGTCGTAGCCCGCGCCCTGGCTCTGCACCGCGGCCAGCCACGGGAAGGTGTCGGCGTCGCGCACCTCCGGGTCGTGGAACCACTTGTAGCCGCCGAAGACCTCGTCGGCGGACTCACCGGACAGCGCCACCGTGGAGTGCTGCCGGATGGCCTTGAACAGCAGGTACAGCGACTGGTCCATGTCGCCCAGGCCCATCGGGAAGTCGCGGGCCTGCACGGCCGCGCGGCGCACCTCCGGGTCACCGAGGGTCTCGGGGTCCAGCACGATGTCCTGGTGCTGGGAGCCGACGTGCTCGGCGACGTCGCGCACGTACGGCCCGTCGGGGGTGGCGCGCATCGGGTCGGGGACGAAGTTCTCGGTCTGGCCGAGGAAGTCGACCGCGAAGCTGCGGACCTGCTCACCGCTCTTGGCCAGGTGCAGGCCGGACAGCGCGGTGATGGCGCTGGAGTCCAGGCCGCCGGAGAGCAGCACGCAGCGCGGCACGTCGGAGACCAGCTGGCGCTGCACGATGTCGTCGAGCAGCTCGCGGACGTGCGACACCGAGGCCTGCTGGTCGTCGGTGTGCTCGGTGGCCTGCAGCTGCCAGTAGGTCTGCTCGCGCAGGCCCTTGCGGTCGAGGGTGACGATGGTGCCCGGCTCGACCTCGCGCATGCCGGCCCACACGGCCTGGCCGGGGGTCTTGACCATGCCGAACAGCTCGCGCATGCCGTCGGCGTCGACGACCTTCTCGGCCAGGGGGTTGGCGAGGATGGCCTTGGGCTCGGAGCCGAAGAGGACGCCGTCCTCGGTGGGGTAGTAGTACAGCGGCTTGATGCCCATCCGGTCGCGGATGAGCAGCAGCTTGTCCTCGCGGGAATCCCAGACGGCGAACGCGAACATGCCGTTGAGGTGCTCGGCGACCTGCGCGCCCCACTCGAGGTAGCCGTGCAGCACGACCTCGGTGTCGCTGTCGGTGTCGAAGCGGTGGCCGCGGCGGCGGAGTTCGTCGCGCAGCTCGGTGAAGTTGTAGGCCTCACCGCTGTAGACGATGGCGACCTGGCCGCTCTCGGCCTCCATCGGCTGAGCGCCTCCGGGCAGGTCGATGATGGCCAGTCGCCGGTGTCCGAGCGCGGCGTGCGCGCTGACCCAGGTGTCCCCGGCGTCCGGGCCGCGGCAGGTCATGGTCTCGCACATGGCGTCGACGGTGGCGCGGTGCTGGGTCAGGTCGCGCTGGAAGTCGATCCAGCCGGAGATTCCGCACATTTCCGGATGTATCCCCAATCTCGCTTGTTTCCGACCGTTTTCAGGCGTTTTTCCAAGAGATTTCAACGCCGACGGCTTGTTAGCGAGAGTAACGAGATCGTTGCATCGATGAAACCAACTAACCGAGTGAAGTCACCCACGCACAAATAGTGCAGATTCGCAGAAAAAGGGAGAAAAGCGACCCGCATCAAGAAGGCGTCAAGGGCTCCCGTCGCCGCGTCAAGGACCCGTCATGGCCCTCGACCGCGACCGCCGCGGAGGACTTGGCTGGACCACGAGAAGACATCCCGAGAGGAGAACCGGTCGTGGTCGATCTCGCCTTCGCGGCGTTGCTCGTCGGCGGATTCCTGGCGCTGGCGCTGCTGCTGCGCGGATTGGAGCGGTTGTGAGCGCCCTGATCGCCAACGTCGCCGGCGGAGTGCTGGCGCTGCTGCTCATCGGATACCTGTTCGTCGCGCTGGTCCGGCCGGAGAGGTTCTGATGCTGCTGCAAACCGGCCTGCTGGTGGCCGCCCTCGCGATCGTGCACAAGCCCTTCGGGGACCACATGGCTCGCGTCTACACCAGCGACACCGACTGGCGGATCGAGAAGGTCGTCTACCGCCTGGTCGGCGTCGACCCCACCGCGCGCCAGCGCTGGACCAGCTACGCCGCGGGCGTGCTCGGCCTCTCGCTGGTCTCCGTCGCCCTGCTCTACGCGATGCAGCGGCTGCAAGGCCTGCTGCCGCTGAACCTCGGGCGCGGCGCGGTGCCGCCCGAGATGGCCTTCAACACCGCGATCAGCTTCGTCACCAACACCAACTGGCAGTCCTACGTGCC
Organism: Saccharopolyspora flava; assembly: GCF_900116135.1. GTDB lineage: Bacteria > Actinomycetota > Actinomycetes > Mycobacteriales > Pseudonocardiaceae > Saccharopolyspora > Saccharopolyspora flava. Next base: position 593,636 of record NZ_FOZX01000001.1, on the reverse strand, counting down.
CGAGGAGGTCCTCGGCCACGGCGTCCAGATGGCCGGGCTGACCGTGCAGAACTTCCTGTCGGCCGCCGTCGGCATGGCCGTGGCCGTCGCCCTGGTGCGCGGCTTCACCGCCGACGGCGACGACCGGATCGGCAACGTGTGGGTCGACATCACCCGCGGCTGCACCCGCATCCTGCTGCCCGTGGCCGCGGTGGCCGCCGTCCTGCTCATCGCGCTCGGCGCGGCGATGAGCCTCGCGCCCGGCATCGCGGTCACCGGCCTCGACGGGCAGGCGCACACCATCGCCACCGCCCCCATCGCGAGCCAGGAGGCCATCAAGGAACTCGGCACCAACGGCGGCGGCGTGCTCAACGCCAACTCCGCGCACCCGCTGTCCAACCCCGGCGGGGTGTCCGACCTGCTGGAGATCTTCCTGCTGCTGGTCATCCCGGTCTCGCTGACCCGCACCTTCGGCACCCTCGTCGGCGACCGCAGGCAGGGCCACGCGCTGCTCGCGGTGATGGGAACCCTCTGGGCGGCGATGCTCGCCGCGACCTGGTGGGCCGAAACCCACCCCAACGGCCCCGCCTCCATCGCGGCCGGAGCCGCGATGGAGGGCAAGGAGACGCGCTTCGGCATCGACGCCTCCGTGCTGTGGGCGGTGAGCACGACCGGGACCTCCACCGGCGCGGTCAACGCCATGCACGACAGCTTCACCGGACTCGGCGGCGGTGTCGTGCTGCTCAACATGCTCGTCGGCGAGGTCGCTCCCGGCGGGGTCGGATCCGGGCTCTACGGGATCCTCGTGCTCGCGGTGATCGCCGTGTTCCTCGCCGGACTCATGGTCGGGCGCACCCCGGAGTACCTCGGCAAGAAGCTCGGCCGCCGCGAGGTGACGGCCGCCGCCCTGTCGGTGCTGGCGATGCCCACGGTCGTGCTGCTCGGCGCCGGGTTCGCGATGGCGCTGCCCGCCACCCGCGACGCGCTGAACAACACCGGCGCGCACGGACTGTCCGAAGTGCTCTACGCGTTCGCCTCGGCGGGCAACAACAACGGCAGCGCCTTCGCCGGGCTCACCGTCACCAGCCCGTTCTTCCAGACCTCGCTGGGCGTCGTGATGCTGCTGGGACGTTTCGTGCCGATCCTGGCGGTGCTCATGCTCGCCGGCCGCGTCGCCGAGCAGCAGCGCGTTCCCGCCACCGCCGGAACCCTGCCCACCACCGGACCGCTGTTCGCCGGGCTGCTCGGCGGCACCGTCGTCCTCGTCGCGGCGCTGACGTTCCTGCCCGCGCTCGCACTCGGCCCGATCGCGGAGGCCCTGGCATGACCACCACCCTCGAACCCCACGTGCACGTCCCCGCCGAACCCCGGCGCGCCGCCGCGGGACTGTTCCGCCCGCGACAACTGCTCACCGCCGTGCCCGAGGCGCTGCGCAAGCTCGACCCGCGGCACCAGCTGCGCAACCCGGTGATGTTCGTGGTCTGGGCCGGTTCGGTGCTCACCACGGTGCTGGCCGCGTTCTCCCCGAGCGCGTTCTCGATCGCGGTCGCCGCCTGGCTGTGGTTCACCGTGCTGTTCGCCAACCTCGCCGAGGCCGTCGCCGAGGGGCGCGGCCGGGCGCAGGCGGAATCGTTGCGGCGCACCAGGACCGAGGCCGTCGCGCGCAAGCTCGTCGACGGCGGTGAGCGGAAGGTTCCCGGCACCGCGCTGGCCGTCGGCGACCACGTCGTGGTCGAAGCGGGCGAGACCATCCCCGGCGACGGCGACGTCGTCGAGGGCATCGCCACCGTCGACGAATCCGCCATCACCGGCGAATCCGCGCCCGTCATCCGGGAATCCGGCGGCGACCGCTCGGCCGTCACCGCGGGCACCACCGTGCTGTCGGACCGGATCGTCGTGCGCATCACCGCCGAGCCCGGGCAGACCTTCGTGGACCGGATGATCGCGCTCGTCGAGGGCGCGCAGCGGCAGAAGACGCCCAACGAGATCGCCCTGACGATCCTGCTGTCGACGCTGACGATCATCTTCCTGCTCGCGGTCGTCGCCCTGCAGCCGATGGCGGCCTACTCCGGGTCGCTGCTCGAGGTCACCACCCTGACGGCGCTGCTGGTGTGCCTGATCCCCACCACGATCGGCGCGCTGCTGTCGGCGATCGGCATCGCGGGCATGGACCGGCTCGTGCAGCGCAACGTCCTGGCGAAGTCCGGTCGCGCCGTGGAGGCCGCCGGTGACGTGGACACCCTGCTGCTCGACAAGACCGGGACCATCACCTTCGGCAACCGCCGCTGCACCGAACTCGTCCCGGTCGACGGCGTCACCCCCGCTCGGCTCGCCGAGGTCGCCCGCCTGTCGAGCCTCGCCGACCCCACCCCGGAGGGCAGCAGCGTGGTGGCCTTCTGCGCCGCCGAGTTCGGCCTGCCCGACGGGCCCGTCGGCGCCGAGGTGGATGCGCGGAAGGTTCCCTTCACCGCGCAGACCCGGATGAGCGGCATCGACCTCGACGGCCGCCGCATCCGCAAGGGAGCCTTCGGCGCGATCGGCGAGTGGGTCGGGGAACTTCCCGATCAGGTCGTGCGGTGCGCCGAGGAGATCGCCGCGGCCGGCGCGACACCGCTGGTCGTGGTCGAGGACGACCGCGTGCTGGGCCTGATCCGGTTGTCCGACGTGGTCAAGCCGGGCATGCGGGAGCGGTTCGACGAGCTGCGCGCGATGGGCATCCGGACCGTGATGATCACCGGTGACAACGAGCTCACCGCCCGCGCCATCGCCGCCGAGGCCGGGGTGGACGACTACCTCGCCGAGGCCAGGCCCGAGGACAAGATGGCCCTGATCAAGGCCGAGCAGGCCGGTGGGCGGATGGTGGCCATGACCGGCGACGGCACCAACGACGCCCCGGCCCTGGCGCAGGCCGACGTCGGAGTCGCGATGAACACCGGCACGGCCGCGGCCAAGGAAGCCGGCAACATGGTCGACCTCGACTCGGACCCGACGAAGCTGATCGAGATCGTCGAGATCGGCAAGCAGCTGCTCATCACCCGCGGCGCGCTGACGACCTTCAGCATCGCCAACGACCTGGCCAAGTACTTCGCGATCCTGCCCGCGCTGTTCGTGGCGATCTACCCGCAGCTCGACGCGCTGAACGTGATGCGGCTGGCCAGCCCGGCCTCGGCGGTGCTGTCGGCGGTGGTGTTCAACGCGCTGATCATCGTCGCGCTGATCCCGCTCGCGCTGCGCGGCGTCCGCTACCGCCCGTCCAGCGCCGCCGTGCTGCTGCGGCGGAACCTGCTGATCTACGGCCTGGGCGGGGTGGTCACGCCGTTCGCCGGGATCTGGCTGATCGATCTGGTGATCCGTTTCGCACCCGGGATCGGGTGAGGGGAGTGAACGCGTTGTTGCGGCAAACCTGGGCCGGTCTCCGGCTCCTGCTCGTGGCCACGGTCCTGCTCGGCGTCGGCTACCCGCTGGCGATCTGGGGAGTCGGCCACCTGCCGGGCCTGGCGTCGCGAGCCGAGGGCTCGCGGATCGTCGCCGACGGCCGGGTGATCGGCTCGTCGCTGATCGGCATCGACCCGGTGCCGGCGGACGGAACAAGGGATCCTTTCTTCCACACCCGGCCCTCGGCGTCGGCGGAAGATTCCCTCGGTCCCGGCGACCCGGCCGTCACCGGCGGCACCAACCTCGGCGGTTTCGACGAAGGGCTCCTCGCTGTCGTCCAGCAGCGGCGCGCGGCGATCGCGGCCCGCGAGGGGGTCGCGCCCGGCGCGGTTCCGGCCGACGCGGTCACCGCCTCCGCCAGCGGGGTCGACCCGCACATCAGCCCCGCCTACGCCGAGCTCCAAGCCCCCCGCGTCGCGCGGGTGACGGGACTTCCCCTCGCGCAGGTCCGGGGCCTGGTGGCCGAGAGCGAGGAGGGAGGTCTCGTGTCACCTCGCGCGGTCAACGTCACCACCCTCAACGCGGCGGTCCACGCCGCACTCCGGTGACCTGGGGTGGGGAAGTTTTCATGAAAACTTCCCCACCTCGGGACGGAAGTTCGTCCGAAAACGGGATCTGGTGGGAACTTTCGTCTCATCCCCGGACGGGAGTCGCCCTTTCGGGGTGGGGAGGTTTTCATGAAAACTTCGTTCCTCCTCGGGGCGGGAGGTCTCTTCGGGGTTGGGGAGGTTTTCATGAAAACTTCGTTCCACCTCGGGACGGGAGGTCCTTTCGGGGTCGGGGAGGTTTTCATGAAAACTTCCCTCCCCACCTCGTGACAGGATTCTTCCCGTCGGGTCGGGAGGGGCCTGGTCAGGCGTCGGTGCCGGTAGTGGGTGATGATCGTCGTTAATAGCAGCGGGCAGTAGGAGACTGGAGTCGTGGAGCACGGGCGCAAGCGCGGTGAGCTGCGGATATACCTCGGGGCCGCGCCGGGGGTCGGCAAGACCTACGCGATGCTCAACGAGGCGCACCGCAGGGCCGGGCGCGGGACCGACGTCGTCGTCGGGTTCGTGGAGGACCACGGCCGGCCCAAGACCGCGGCGCTGCTCGACGGCCTCGAACAGCTGCCGAGGGCCACCGTGACGCACCGCGGCGTCTCGCTGACCGAGTTCGACGTCGACGGGATGCTGGAGCGCGCGCCCGAGGTCGCCGTGGTCGACGAGCTCGCCCACACCAACGCGCCCGGCAGCCGCAACGACAAGCGATGGAAGGACGTCGAGGAGCTCCTCGACGCCGGCATCACCGTGCTGTCCACCGTCAACGTCCAGCACCTCGAAGGCCTCAACGACGTGGTGGAGACCATCACCGGCGTGCGCCAGCGGGAAACCGTCCCCGACGAGGTCGTGCGCCGCGCCGGGCAGATCGAGCTGGTCGACATCACCCCGCAGGCGCTGCGCCGCCGCATGGCCCACGGCAACGTCTACCCGGCCGAGCGGGTCGATGCCGCGCTGGGCAACTACTTCCGCACCGGCAACCTCACCGCGCTGCGCGAGCTGGCCCTGCTGTGGCTGGCCGACCAGGTCGACGTGGCGCTGCGCCGCTACCGGGCCGAGGAGCAGATCACCACCACCTGGGAGACCCGCGAGCGCGTGGTGGTCGCGGTGACCGGCGGACCGGAGAGCGAGACGCTGATCCGCAGGGCCCGCCGGATCGCCGCCCGCGCCGGGGCCGAGCTGCAGTGCGTGCACGTGCTGCGCGGCGACGGCCTGTCCGGGACGTCCCCGCGCGCGCTGGCCAAGGCCCGCGAGGTCGCTGACGCGCTCGGCGCCAGCTTCCACACCGTCGTGGGCGACGACGTGCCGGAGGCGCTGCTGGAGTTCGCCCGCGCCGCCGACGCCACCCAGCTGGTGGTGGGAACCTCCCGCCGCTCGCGCTGGGCGCGGGTGCTCGACGAGGGCATCGGGGCCACCACCGTGCAGAAGTCGGGCTCGATCGACGTGCACATGGTCACCCACGACGAGGCGGGAACCCGGCGGCTGGCCAAGAACCTGACCCGCAACCCGCTGTCGCCGGGCCGCCAGCTGTGGGGCTGGGCGCTGGCGGCGGTGCTGCCCTCGCTGGTCACCGTGCTGGGCACGGCGTGGAGCAGCGTGTCGCTGTCCACCGACGTCGTCGGCTACTTCCTGGCCACGATCATGGTGGCGCTGGTGGGCGGGATGGCCCCCTCCATCGCGGCCGCGCTGCTGGCGGGCGGGCTGCTGAACTTCTTCCTCACCGAGCCGCGCTACACGCTGCTGGTCGCCGACCCGGAGAACGTGGTCACGCTGGTGGGGATGATGGTCGTCGGCGTGCTGGTGGCCTTCACCGTGGACCGGGCCGCGCGGCTGGCCGAGCAGGCGGCGCGCGCCGGCACGGAAGCGGCCCTGCTCGCCTCCTACGCCCGCACGGTGCTCACCCACCCCGACCCCCTGGAGCGCCTGCTGGAGAAGGTCGCCGAGAACTTCAACCTCACCTCGGTGGCGCTGCTGGAGCGCACCGAGGGCGGTTGGGTGGTCGCGGCCAGCATCGGCACCGACCCGTGCCTGCGCCCCGACGAGTCCGATGTGGACATCGAGGTGACCGAGGACGCGCACCTGTCGCTGCGCCGCGCCGGTGAGCGGCCGCTGCCCGCCGCCGACCGCGTGGTCCTGGAAGGTGCGGCCGGGCAGGCGCTGCTGGCGCTGCGGCAGCAGCGGATGGCCGACGACGCGCGCGAAGCCCAGCGCCGCGCCGACGCCAACGAGCTGCGCACCGCCCTGCTGTCGGCCGTCGGCCACGACCTGCGCACCCCGCTGGCCTCGATCAAGGCCTCGGTGAGCAGCCTGCGCGCCCCCGACCTCCGGCTCTCGCCCGACGACACCGCCGAACTGCTGGCGGGCGTGGAGGAATCCGCCGACCGGCTCACCGAGCTCGTCGACAACCTGCTGGACTCCTCGCGCCTGGCGACCGGCGCCGTCTCACCGCGACTGGCGCCCGTCGGCTACGACGAGGTCGTGGCCCGCGCGCTGGCCGGGCTCGACGGACGGCACCTCGTCGACGTCGACATCTCCGAGAACCTGCCGCGCGTGCGGGCCGACGCCGGGCTGCTGGAGCGGGTGGTGGCCAACGTCGTGCAGAACGCCCTCAAGTACGGGCGGCCGGAGGAATCTCGCGTCCGCGTCGGCGCGAGCGCCCACGCCGCGCGGGTCGAGCTGCGCGTCGTCGACCACGGCCCGGGACTTCCCGCCGGGGCCGCCGACACCGCGTTCGCGCCCTTCGAGCGGCTCGGCGAGCACGGCGAGCGCGGCGACTCCGGACCGGCCGGGGTCGGGCTCGGCCTCAACGTGGCGCAGGGCTTCGCGGACGCGATGAAGGGAACCATCCGCGCCGAGGACACCCCGGGCGGCGGACTGACGATCGTGGTCTCGCTGCCCGCGGCGGAACAGGGGGAATAGATGACGAAGGTGCTGGTCGTCGACGACGAGCCGCAGCTGCTGCGCGCCCTGCGCATCAACCTCTCCGCGCGCGGGTACGAGGTGCTCACCGCCGTCGACGGCGGTTCGGCGCTGCGGGCGGCCGGGGACGGCAAACCCGACGTGGTCGTGCTGGACCTGGGGCTGCCGGACATCGACGGCAGCGAGGTCATCGCCGGGCTGCGCGGCTGGACGACGGTTCCCATCATCGTGCTGTCCGCGCGCACCGACTCGACCGACAAGGTGCACGCCCTCGACGCCGGTGCCGACGACTACGTAACCAAGCCCTTCGGCATGGACGAGCTCCTGGCGCGGCTGCGCGCCGCCGTTCGCCGCGCCAGCACCACCGGGGACGCCGACCAGCCGGTGGTCGAGACGGCGACCTTCACCGTCGACCTGTCGGCGAAGAAGGTCCTCCGCGACGGCGTCGAGATCCACCTCACCCCCACCGAGTGGGGAATGCTGGAACTGCTGGCCCGCAACCGGGGTCGCCTGGTGGCGCAGAAGCAGCTGCTGCGCGAGGTCTGGGGTCCGCAGTACGCCAACGAGACGCACTACCTGCGCGTCTACCTCGCCCAGCTCCGCCGGAAGCTGGAACCCGACCCGAGCCGCCCGCGTCACCTGCTGACCGAGCCGGGGATGGGGTACCGGCTGGAGCCGTGAGGCCGTCGCATGCGCGGTCGCGAATAGGGGTGGGAAGTTCGCCGAACCCGGTGCTCGGCGGCTTCCGGCACTGCTACTGTCGGGTCCGATCGGTGATCAGATGCCGCCGCGACCTGGGGGTTTCCGCGATGACGACGCCACTGCCGCCGCCTCCCGCGCCGGATTCCGGAGCGGCCGCGCAGACCATCACGGTCAACGGGGACAACGTCCTCGAGGTCCGCAAGACCATCCTGTCCGCAGCCGAGGACGCGCGCGAGCGGCTGTACAACCTCGCCGCCAGCCTCCAGGTCACGCCACCCGCGGGCGACGAGGTCAGCAAGCACGCCGCGATCACCTGGACGGCCTACCTGCTGGGCAACCAGGATTCGCACTTCAACAGGCTCATGCAGTACGTCGACAACGTCGTGAAGCTCGGGGAGCAGCTCGGTGAGGCCGCCAGGCAGTACGGCTACACCGACGAGGAGATCAGCGCCTCCTTCCAGCTCACGCGAGGAGCGAAGTGAGGGGAACCGCGGTGCGAGTGCGTACCTGGTCCGCTGCGACGACGGTCGCCGCGGCCCTGCTCGTCCTGACCGGGTGCACCGTGGACGGTCCCGACCCGGCTCCGGAGCCCAGCAGCGCTCCCGCCGCCGACGACGAGGTGAAGCTGCCGCCGCGACCGGGGGATCTGCCCGTCGCGGGCAAGCAGGACGACGACGTGTGCACCTGGTTGACCGCCGAGCAGCAGCGGTCGTTGCAGATCGGGGGCGGTCAGCCGGTCATCAAGCACGGCGACAACTACAACGGCTGCGGGTTCCTCGGCGACACGGGTGCGGCGCGGTTCGCGATCGGCGTGCGCATCGTTCCGGAGCCGATCGAGCTGTTCCTCGACAAGATCAACTCCAGTCCGGGTTCGCGACAGGTCTACGCGCTCAACGGTTTCAGCGCCGTGCAGAGCCAGATCGGTGGCGGCGAGAGCCTGGGGTGCGATGCGTTCATCGACGCGGCGCAGGGTCAGACGGTGTGGGTCAACATGCAGCTGCAGACGCCGGGCGCGATGAACGCGGACCAGATGTGCGAGAAGGCCCAGACGGCGGCGCATTCCGTCGTCACCACGGTGCAGGCGCAGAGCTAGGGGGCCGGGCATGACCTACATCGACCCGATCCGCGACATCCGCTTCAAGGGGATGGACATCCCCGAGCTTCAGGAGTGGATCGCCCAGATCAAGCAGGGCCAGGGCACCCAGGCGATGCAGGGGGCCGTGCGGGCGCTCGACCAGTGCGTGCAGGTCGTCGTCGACCTCGACGACACGCTGCGCCGCGAGCTCGGCAAGCTCCAGGTCGAGTGGCAGGGCAACGCGGGCAGCCTCGCGGCCGAGGCGACCCGGCAGCAGAGCGTGGCCTTCGGCGACGCGCCCGACCCCCTCGCGGTGTCGGCGAGCAGCGTCGACGCGCAGGCAGGCGGGTACGAGTCGGCGCGGCACGCGCTGCCCAACGCCGACGAGCTGCGGCACAGCCAGTCGGAGAACGTCTTCGAGTGGGCCGGAGGCGCTTTCGGCTACGAGAGCGACTACGACCAGGAGGCCAAGCGGATCGAGGCGCAGAAGCAGGCCGCGCAGGCGGCGCTGTCGAACTACCGCGACACCTCGGTCGAGCAGGCCCAGGCCTACCAGCCGCTGCCGACGATGCCCGCGGCCGCGGTGGCGCCCGCGGCGTCCTCGGGATCGGTTCCCTCGGCCGGGATCGGGTCCTTCGGTTCGACGCCGGGGGAGGCCTCCGGTGTGGTGGTCGGTGGCAGCGTGGGCGGGGATCGGCCCGTCGCGCCGAAACCGCCTGCGGCGCAACCTCCTTCTGGGCAGGAACGTCCCGGCGAGGAGCGCCCGGAGCACGGGCAGGACGAGCACGGGGCCGACGAACACGGTGCGGACGAGCACGGGGCCGATGAGTTCGGGGCCGAGTTCGACGCCGAGCCGGACCCGCAGGCGGGTGCCGACACCGGTATCAGCACCGGCACGGTCCTCGGCGTCGCCGCGGGTGGTGCGGCCGTGGCCGGGATCGGCGCCTACGCCGCGAGCCGGGCCCTCGGCGGCCGGACTCCGGCCACCGCCGGACCCAAGGTCGTCCCCGGTGCCGAGCCGAAAGCGCCTGCGGCGCGCGGCGGGACGATCGGCGGCGGACCGGGCGACACCGTGGCGGGCAAGGCCGCGGGCGGCACGCCCGGCAGCAGGCCCGCACCGGGATCGGTGATGTCGCCGGCGGCCACGCGCGGCGAGAAGCCCGGCGAGGACGCCGAGCACGAGAACAAGTACACCGCCGAGGAAACGCCGTTCGACGACGACCGGCTGGTCGCCCCCGCCGTGCTCGGGCACGTCGAGTCCGAGACCGAGGACGCCGCTTCGGATGACGGTGCCTCCGACGGCGGGGCGGCTGAGGACGGCGCGGCTCAGGGCGGCGGGGCCGACGACCGGCCGGAGAAGCGGAACTGACCGTGCGTCCTGGAGCAGAAGCAGAGCCGATCAACCTGTCGGTCCTGGAGTTCGACGTCGTCTGCGAGGCGGCCGGGCTCGACGAGCGGCGGCACATCATCCTCGACGTGCCCAGCCCCGGCACGACCTTCACCGAGCGGGCCGAACTCGTCGCGCAGGCGTGGGAGTCGTTGCGGCGCAAGCGTCTCGCCGAGGCGAAGCGGGACCGGGTCGAGGTCGAGTTCGCCGACCTGCTCGGTCTGCTGGACCGGCCGCAGCGCAGCATCGACGTCCGCATCTGGGCGGACCGCCCGATCCGGGCCCTGGCCTGCGCCAACGGCGGTGAGGGGCTGTTGACGGTCGTCGACGGCGACGTGGTCGAGATGACCCCGATCCGCGGGGGTTCGCTGGCCGAGGCCGCCGTGTCGGTCGCCGGCGACGTGCCGCCCGGTCCCGGGCGGGCGGTGAGCCTGCCGCACGACGTGCTGCGCAAGGCCTCGGCCGCCGCGGGTGATCGCGGACGCCTGGTGCTCACCGACGAGCTGCGGATCCTGGGCATCGGCCACGACGACGCGGCCGACATCGCGAACATGGCCGACAACATGGGGATTCGCGGCCAGTTCGGCGCCGAGGGCAATCCCGGTCGCGGCAAACCCGACCGCGCCGGTCGCGTCGTCGCCTTCCACGACACCGACCGAGGCCGCTACCTGCACGTCGTCCGCTCCAGCGGCGACGGCCGGGCCTGGAGCACCATCGCCCCGGCCGACAACGCCCGCCTTGCCACCTACGCCCGAGAACTCCTCGCCGAAGTCTGGGAAGACCCCACCACCCACAACCCCACCCCCCACGCCTTCCCCGCGAACGACTTCCCCGGTCACGACTTCACGGGTCACGACTTCCCCAACCCCACCTTCCCCTAACCCCCGATCACCCGACCCCACCGTCAAAAACCGCAACATTCATCGCGCGAAAACCGGGGTTTTCGACGCGATGAAAACCGGGGTTTTCGCGCGGGGTGGAGTGAGGAGCCGCGGTGGCGGTCGGAGTGGTGGTGGGCAGTGGACAGTTCTAGCCATAACTTTCCGGACAATTCGGGCACCGAGGGTGGGTAGTTATGGCTAAAACTGTCCGCTGGTGACTCGGGTGGGGGACGGGACGCGAACTAGGGTGGGGGCGTGTACTCGGAGTTGATCTCGCGGGCGGAGCGGCTCGCTGGTGACGGGCGGCGGCGGCGGATCCTGGGGATCGCCGGGGCGCCCGGGGCCGGGAAGGGGACCGTGGCCGAGCGGGTGCTGGACGCGCTCGGGGACCGGGCGGTCCTCGTTCCCATGGACGGGTTCCACCTGGCCAACGCGCAGCTGCGGCGGCTGGGGCGGGCCGATCGCAAGGGAGCCCCGGACACCTTCGACGCCGCCGGGTACGTCGCGCTGCTGCGGCGGATCCGCGAGGGCTCCGAGACCGTCTTCGCGCCGAGCTTCCACCGCGAGATCGAGGAGTCCTTCGCCGCCGAGATCGCCGTGGACCCCGACGTCCCGCTGATCATCACCGAGGGCAACTACCTGCTGCTCGACACCCCGCCGTGGGCACCGGTGCGCGGTCTGCTCGACGAGTGCTGGTTCCTCGCCCCCGACGACGACGAGCGCGTGCAGCGCCTCATCGACCGGCACGTCCGCTACGGCCGCACCCTCGCCGAGGCGACCGAGTGGGTGCACCGCAGCGACGAGCGCAACGCCGCGGTCGTGGCCGCCACCCGCGACCGCGCGGACCTGATCGTCGAGGGCGACCCGAGCTGAACCTCAGCGCTCGCGGAGCTCGGCGCGCACGTCGTCGGGAATCCGCCCGGTGTGGTCGATCGGCGTCCACGCCTCGCTGCGGATCCACTGCGAACCGCAGCCGCGGCACGCCAGCAGCGGAAGACCGTCGAGTTCCTTGGGCGTCCGGTGCCAGGAGCACAGCGACCGGCACGCGTGCACTGCCAGCGACATCAGCTCGAGGTCGTGCTCGCGCTCGGGCCGTGCGGCGGGGTCTCGGTCGTGCTCGGCGTGGTCGTGGTGGTCGGAGGCGTCGTCGGCGGATGAGTCGGGGACGGCCTGGTCGGCGTCGGGCGCGGTGACGACGGCGTCGTGGTCGTGGGCGGCGGGGGAGGCGGCAGCGTCGTCGACGGGCTGGTCGAGGTCGAGGTGCGGGTGGTCGTCGCCTTCTCGTGGCTGCTGGTGGTCTCCGAGCTGGTGGTGCCGGTGATCGGCGGGCCCGGCGGCAGCGGCGGTGCCGTGGTCCACGACGTGGTGGTGCGCGAGGTCGAGGGGCGCAGCGTGATGTCCGGGCCGGCGGATTCCCGCTGCTCGCTGGAACCGGCCACGACGACGGCGGTGGTGGCGAAGATCGTGGCGACGGCGATGCCGGACGCGGCGAGCATCACCAGGCGCTTCGGCCGGGCGTCCGGGTCTTCCACGTCTAACGGGTCCATCGGTGCCCCAACTCGTGTCGGTTCGTCCTCGTCCCCCGATGTCCCGGGCGCGCCGGGATCTGGCGGATCATACCGGGGGCCGGATTCGCCCCGATCAACCGCCGGTGATGTGACCTCGTCGGCCGCGCGGCATCATCGGGGACCGTGACGGAACAGGAGCCGGTACGACTGCTGGCACGCGTGCACGGACACGTGCAGGGCGTGGGTTTTCGCTGGTGGACGCGGTCGCGCGCGTTGGAGCTGGGGTTGGTCGGCAGCGCCACCAACCTGCCCGCGGGGCGCGTCGAGGTCGTCGCCGAAGGTCCCCGGCGGGACTGCGAGAAGCTCCTGGAGGCCTTGCGCTCCGGCAGCACGCCCGGCCGCGTGGACCACGTCGCCGAGCTCTGGATGGAGCCCAAGGGCGGCTTGAGCGGCTTCGTGGAGCGCTAGAACCAGCGGTTCTGCGTCGGATCCCGATCGATCGACGATAGAGTCTCCCGGACGTGGTCGCGCATCCGACGTAGAGAGGTCGACGGCAGCCGTGCATCTCAAGAGCCTGACGCTGAAGGGGTTCAAGTCCTTCGCCTCGGCTACGACGCTGCGCTTCGAACCCGGCATCACCTGCGTCGTCGGCCCCAACGGTTCGGGCAAGTCCAACGTCCTCGACGCGCTGCGCTGGGTGATGGGCGAGCAGGGCGCCAAGGACCTGCGCGGCGGCAAGATGGAGGACGTGATCTTCGCGGGCACGGCGGGTCGCGCCCCGCTGGGCCGCGCCGAGGTCACGCTGACCATCGACAACGCCGACGGCGCGCTGCCGATCGAGTACACCGAGGTCTCCATCACGCGGCGGATGTTCCGCGACGGCGCCAGCGAGTACGAGATCAACGGCAACTCGTGCCGGTTGATGGACGTGCAGGAACTGCTGTCGGACTCCGGTATCGGCCGCGAGATGCACGTCATCGTCGGTCAGGGCCAGCTGGCGTCGATCCTGCAGGCCAAGCCGGACGAGAACCGCCGCCTCATCGAAGAGGCCGCCGGTGTGCTCAAGCACCGCAAGCGCAAGGAGAAGGCGCTCCGCAAGCTCGACGCGATGCAGGCGAACCTGACGCGTCTGACCGACCTCACCAGCGAGCTGCGGCGGCAGCTCAAACCGCTGGGCAAGCAGGCCGAGATCGCCCGCAAGGCCCAGACCGTGCAGGCCGACCTGCGCGACGCGCGGCTGCGGCTGATCGCCGACGACCTGGTCACCGCCCGCGCCGACCTGGCCCGCGACGAGGCCGACCAGGAGACCGCGCGCGCCAAGCGCACCGAGGTCGAGCGGGCCCTGCAGTTCGCCCAGTCCGAGGAGAAGACCCTCGAGGAGGCCGTCGCCGCCGACGCGCCGCGGCTGAACCAGGCGCAGGAGACCTGGTACCGGCTGTCCGCGCTGGAGGAGCGCCTGCGCGGCACGCTGCGGCTGGCCGCCGAGCGGCACCGGCACCTCACCGAGCAGGGCGAGGAGCAGCGCACCGGCCGCGACCCCGACCAGCTCGACGCCGAGGCCGAAGAGGCCGCCGAGCAGGAGATCGAGCTCCGCGAGCAGGTCGAGGAGGCGCGCGAAGCGCTCCAAGACGTGGTGCACCGCCGCTCCGAGCTGGAATCGCAGCTCAAGCAGGCCGAACAGGCCCACATGGCCGCGGTCCGGGCCATCGCCGACCGGCGCGAGGGCGCCGCCCGGCTGTCCGGCCAGGTCGAGTCGCTGCGCGGCAAGGTCAGCGACAGCGCCGACGAGATCGAGCGGCTCACCGAGTCCCTGGAGGAGGCCACCGCCCGCGCGGAGGAGGCCAACAGCGCGCTCGCCGACGCCGAGGAGGAGAGCGGCGGTCAGGACTCCGACGACGCCGGCCTGCAGGAACGCCGCGAAGCCGCCGCGCAGGCCCGCGACGCGGCCCGCGCCCGGGTCGAGGAACTGGTCAAGCAGGAGCGGGCCGCCGAGCGCGAGATCGCCTCGTGGAAGGCCCGCGTCGAAGCCCTGTCGATGGGGTTGCAGCGCAAGGACGGCGCGGGCGCGCTGCTCGCGGCCGGGGACCGGGTGCCCGGTCTGCTCGGGTCGGTCGCCGCGCTGCTCACCGTCGAGACCGGTGCCGAGGCGGCGTTGGCCGCCGCGCTGGGCGCGGTCGCCGACGCGGTCGTGGTCCGCGGCGTCACCGACGCGGTCGCTGCGCTGGAACTGCTCAAGTCCGACGACGCGGGCCGGTCCGGCGTGGTCGTCGGCTCCGACGCCGACGTCGACCGCGCGCAGTGGCCGCAGCTGCCCGGTTCCGCCCGCTGGGCGGTCGACCTGGTCAGCGCTCCGGACGAGCTGCGCGGCGCAGTGCTCAGCGCGCTCGACCGGGTCGCCGTGGTCGACACCCTGGAGGCGGCGAAGGACCTGGTGCAGGCCCAGCCGGGCGTGCGGGCGGTGACGTCGGCGGGTGACGTCCTCGGCGCGCACTGGGCCACCGGCGGTTCCGACGACAAGCAGAGCGTCATCGAGGTCCGTGCCGCCGTCGACGAGGCCGAGGCCGAGCTGGCCGCCGCCGAGCGGCGCCTGGAGCAGCACTCGGCGGCGCTGGAAGGCGCTCGCGCCGAGGAGGAATCGCGTCGCGCCGAGGCCCGCGCCGCGCAGGAGCAGATCAACGAGGCCAAGGTCGCCCGGGCCCGCAGCACCGAGCGGCTCTCCAGCCTGCAGCGGGCCGCCCGCAACGCGACCTCCGAGGTCGAGCGGATCACCGAGCAGCGGGTCAAGGTCGAGCAGAACCGCGACCAGTCGCTGACCAAGCTCGCCGAGCTGGAGGAGCGGCTCGACGCGGTCAAGAACGAGCAGGAAGAAGCCGCCGAGCCCGACACCGACGAGCGCGACCGGCTCTCCGCCGAGCTCACCGGCGTCCGCCAGCAGGAGATGGACGCGCGGCTGACCCAGCGCACCGCGGAGGAACGCGCTCGCGCCGTGCAGGGCCGCGCCGACCAGCTGCGCCGCGCCGCCCGGCACGAGCGGGAGGCCCGCGCCCGGGCCGAGGCCGCCCGCGAGGCCCGCGAGCGCGCCGCCCGCGTCACCCGCGCCGTCGTCGACGGAGCCGAGACGGCGCTGGAGCGGATCACGGTGTCGCTGCAGGCCGCGACCGAGGAGCGCGACGTCGCGCAGGCCAAGCAGAGCGAGCACGAGCAGGCCCTCGGCGTGGTCCGGGCGCGGGTGCGGGAGCTGTCCGGCGAGCTGGAGAAGCTCACCGACGCGGTGCACCGCGACGAGGTGGTGCGGGCCGAGCAGCGGCTGCGCATCGAGCAGCTCGAAACCAAGATCATCGAGGACTTCGGGATCGGCCTGGACGACCTGGTCGACGAGTACGGGCCGACGGTGCCGGTCCCGCCGAGCCCCGCCGAGGTCGCCGAGTACGAGGCGGCCAAGGAGCGCGGCGACGAGGTCAGCGCCCCGCCGCCGGTGCCCTACGACCGCGCCACCCAGGAGCGCCGCGCCAAGCGCGCCGAGAAGGACCTGTCGCTGCTGGGCAAGGTGAACCCGCTGGCGCTGGAGGAGTTCGCGGCGCTGGAGGAGCGCTACAAGTTCCTGTCCACCCAGCTCGAGGACCTCAAGGACAGCCGCCGCGACCTGCTCAGCGTCGTCAAGGAGGTCGACGAGAAGATCCTGGAGGTCTTCTCCTCGGCGTTCGAGGACGTGGCCAAGGAGTTCGAGGTCGTCTTCAAGGTCCTGTTCCCCGGGGGCGAGGGGCGCCTGACGCTCACCGATCCCGAGGACATGCTCACCACCGGCGTGGAGGTCGAGGCGCGTCCGCCGGGCAAGAAGGTCAAGCGGCTGTCGCTGCTGTCCGGTGGCGAGAAGTCGCTGACCGCGGTGGCGATGCTGGTGGCGATCTTCCGCGCCCGCCCGTCGCCGTTCTACGTGATGGACGAGGTCGAGGCCGCGCTGGACGACACCAACCTGCGCCGGCTGATCACGCTGCTGGACCAGCTGCGCGCGACCTCGCAGCTGATCATCATCACGCACCAGAAGCCGACGATGGAGATCGCCGACGCGCTCTACGGCGTCACCATGCGCGGCGACGGCATCACCCAGGTCATCTCGCAGCGCCTCAAGGGCAAGTCGGACTCCGCCTCGGAGGCCGCCCCGGACGCCGAGGGGACGCCCGAGGAGGGCGACGTCGCCGCGGTCCTGGACTAGACCCCGAGGGCGTAGCCGACGCTGAAGGCGACCAGGGCCGCGACCAGGACGACGCCGAGCAGGATGGTCCAGCCCGGAGCGGTCTCGCGCGCGGTCCGCCCGCCGGTGTCGTGGTCGGCGATGATGCGCTGCGGTGCGGCGCGGTTCCACAGCTGGGGGCGGCGCAGCTGGGACTGGCAGTGCGCGCACTCGGCGAGGTGGGTGCGCATCATCAGCCAGTCGACGTCGTCGAGCTCGCCGGCCGCGTAGGCGTCGAGCCTGCTCTGGAACTCGTCGCGGCCGGTTCTCGCTTCAGTCCGCTTGCCGCGGACGAACATTCCCATTGCCCCTTGATCGGCTTTCGGCGCGCGAACCTGAAGAGCGGTTGCGGACGGGGGTGCGGGAGCCGGGGAACGCATGCGCGAAGATGGGCTCGATCCGGCATCTCGCGAGGCGTCGGCGTCGTGGCACTAGGAGATCGTGATGACCAACCCGTACGGCCCGCCGCCAGGGCAGTCGCCATACCCGCAGCAGGGCTACCCGCAGTCCGGGCCGATGCCCCAGCAACCGATGCCCCCGCAGCCGATGCCTCCGGGCTACCCGCAGCAGGGGTATCCGCAGCAGCCGCCGTCGCCGCCGCAGGGCTACCCGCAGCAGGGTTATCCCCAGTCGGGGCCGATGCCGCAGCAGCCGATGCCGCCCCAGCAGCAGATGCCCCAGCAGCAGATGCCGCCGCAGTTCCCGCCGCCTCCGCCGGGCATGGGCCGGTTGCTGATCGACTGCTCGTTCCACTGGCTGGGCTGGGCGTTCCTGCTGTTCAAGCCGCAGGTGACGATCAACGGCCAGCCGGGTCCGGTGCTGACCTGGGGCAAGAACCCGATCGACCTGCCGCCGGGGCAGCACCAGATCCAGGTGCACGTGAACTACCTGTGGAAGATCGGCTACGCGACCGCGGTGATCCCGGTCGGCCCGGGCCAGCAGCTCGACGTCTTCTACCGGGCTCCCGCGATGGTCTTCGTCGACGGCGCGATCGGCCCGACGCCGCAGGAGACCCCGGGCATGGGCCTGACGATCGGCGTGTCCATCGCCGTGTTCGTCCTGGTCCTGCTGCTCGGCCTGCTCCCGCTGGCGCTCTGACGCCTCCCGCGCGAACGGCCCCCGGTGATCGCACCGGGGGCCATTCGCGCAGGGGGCTCAGGCGGTTTCGGCGGCCGCGCGCTCCTCGGTGTCGCTGCCGTGGCGCAGCGACAGCAGGCCGCCCACGACGAGGGTGACGATCACGCCGAGCGGCGTGTACCAGGGGAACGCCAGCGACGTCTCGCCGCCTTCGCCGTCGGGGAAGCTGACGCCGACGACGAAGTACAGCACCACCGCGAGGGTCGCGACGAAGGCGATGATCGCGTCGGCCTGCCGGGCGCGCTTGACCAGCAGTCCCAGCAGGAACGCGCCGAGCAGCGCGCCGTAGGTGTAGCTGGCGATGCTGAGACCGACCTCGACGACCGGGTTCTCGGTGCTGGTGAACATCGACGCGAACACCACGAACACCACCGCCCACACCAGCGTCCACACCTTGCCCATCTTCAGGACCGAGGCGTCGTCGAGCGGCTTCTTCGACAGCCGCTGGTAGAGGTCGCTGACGGTGGACGTCGACAGCGAGTTCAGCGAGGACGCCAGGGTGCTCATCGCGGCGGCGAGGATGCCGGCGATGAACAGGCCCGAGATGCCCGGCGGCAGGTCGTTGACGATGAACCGCGGGAACAGCTCGTCGGAGCTGGACAGGCCCATCGAGTCCGGGGTGGCGCCCTTGTAGAACGCCCACAGCATGGTGCCGATGAACAGGAACAGCGCGAACTGCAGCGCCACCACGACACCGCTGGCGATCAGCGCGCGGCGACCGTCCTTGAGGTCCTTGCAGGCCAGCAGCCGCTGCACCATCAGCTGGTCGGCGCCGTGCGAGGCCATCGCGAACACCGCGCCGCCGATCACGGCGGTGAAAAACGCGTACTGGTCGGTGATGATCGACGAGGAGAAGTCGAAGAGCTGGAACTTGCCCTCGCTCATCGCGGTGGAGAACCAGTCGCCGGGCAGCTCGCCGAACAGGATGATCCCGGCCACGATCGCGCCGCCGACGTAGACGATCATCTGGATGGCGTCGACCCACACCACGGCCCGGATGCCGCCGAAGTAGGTGTAGACGACGGTCAGCACCGACAGCAGCGCGATGATCTGCCAGTACGCCAGGTGGACGTCGAAGGCCGCCAGCATCACCTTGACCGGGATGGCGGTGGCGAAAAGCCGCAGACCGTCGGCCAGCAGCCGGGTGATCAGGAACGTCACCGACGCGGTGCCCTGCAACCCGCTGCCGAAGCGCTGCCCGAGGAACGCGTAGGCGCTGACCAGGTTCCCGGCGAAGTACCGGGGCAGCAGCACGAACGAGACGATGATGCGGCCGATCAGGTAGCCGATCGCCAGCTGCAGGTAGGTGAAGCTGCCGAGGTAGGCCACCGTCGGCACGCTGATCACGGTCAGCGTGGAGGTCTCGGTGGCCACCACCGAGAAGCACACCGCCCACCAGGGCAGTCGCCTGCCGCCGACGAAGTAGTCCTGCGAACTCCTCTGCTTGCCGCTGAGCAGCAGTCCCAGGGCCGGCATCGCGATCAGGTACAACCCGATCACGACGAGGTCGAGCGCTCGCATCTGGCCTCCTAGTGCGTCGCGGCCGATCGCACGATCAGCCGCCGGGGCGGGTGGGTGACGGGTTCGGGCAGCCGCAGGGCGGTGCGGCCGGGCGTGATGCTGCCGAGGACGCGGGGGCCGGTCGCCCCGGTGGTGCCGGGCGTGTTGCCGGGCAGGCCGTGCCAGGTGAGGAAGCCGAGCAGCGCGGCGAGCAGGGCTTCCTTGCTGTCGGCGGGCATCCCGAGATCGTCGCTGACCAGCACCGGGACGTCCAGTTGTCGGCGCAGTGCCGCCAGCAGCACGGGGTTGTGCACGCCGCCGCCGGAGACGACGACCCGGTCGGCGCCCTCGGCGCGGCAGGCGTCGGCGACGGTGCGGGCGGTCAGCTCGGTGAGCGTCGCCAGCAGGTCGCCGTCGCCGATCGGCCTGCCGAGCTCGGCGAGGGCGCGGTCGAGGTGGTCGGCGTTGAAGTGCTCCTTGCCGGTCGACTTCGGCGCGGGTAACGCGTAGTAGGGCTCGTCGAGCAGGATCGCGAGCAGCTCCGCGTCGGGCGTCCCGGAGGCGGCCAGCGCCCCGCCGGTGTCCTGCGCGCGACCGGCCCGCCGCTGCGCGGCGAGGTCGATGAGCGCGTTGCCGGGCCCGGTGTCGTAGGCCAGCGGCTCGGGCCCGCCGACCACGGCGATGTTCGCGATCCCGCCGATGTTCACCGCCACCTGAACGCCCGACGCCTCCGGTGTCCCCGATTTCCCTTGAAACCGGGAACCTCCGAGCCAGAGGGCGTCGAGGACTCCTGCCAGGGGTGCGCCGTGCCCTGCGGCGGCGACGTCGCGGGCGCGCAGGTCGGCGACGACCGGCAGGCCGGTGGCTTCGGCGATCCAGGCGGGCTGGCCGATCTGCAGGGTGCCGAGGGCGCGGTCGCCCTCGACCCAGTGGTAGAGCGTCTGGCCGAGCGAGGCGACGAAGTCGGCCTCGCCGCCGGCGAGCGCGACGCCGAGGCGGGCGGCGTCGGCGAAGGCCTGGCCGACGCGGGTGTCGAGGCGGCAGGCGGTCTCGGCGTCGATCCGGCCGGGCGGCAGCGCGGCGAGGAGCTGTTCGCGCAGGCCGGCGGGGTAGTCGAGGGTGTCGTCGCCGAGCGGGCGGAGTTCGATCGCGTCGCCGTCGAGGGCCATCTCGGTGGCGGCCACGTCGATGCCGTCCATCGAGGTCCCCGAGAGCAGCCCCACCACTCGCCACCAGCGCATGACTGTGGTGTATTGCACTCGGCCATGAAAAAGCAAGCACTTGGCACGCATTGTTGGTGAATTGCTCACGGAACCGCCCGGCAGGTGCTGGTGGAGGCGGTTAGAGCAGGTGGGAGGATGGCCGGGTGACCACCTCAACCCTGATTGCGATCGTCGTCGTTGTCGCGCTGGTGCTGGCTCTCGCCGTGGTCGCCGGCGTGGTGCTCAACCGCCGCCGGCGGATCAGCCTCCGCGAGAAGGACGAGACCGAAGCCCGCCCCGAGGTCAAGGGCGGCGGTTACCAGGCGGGCGGCGGCTTCAGCTTCGCCAGCGGCGCCGCCACCGCCGAACCCGAGACCGCCCGGACCGCTGAGTCCTCCGCGCCGGAGCACCCGGTCGAGGAGCGCACCGAGGTGGAGGGGCAGCCGGGCGTCGGGGACGACGCCGCGGTCCCGCGCGACACCGAGCGGCGCGGCATCGTCGACGTCGAGCTCCCCGAGGACACCGCCACCGCCGAGCCCGCGGCCGAGCCGACCGCCGAGCCCGAGGTCCCGGCCCAGCCCGAGCCGGAGCCCGCCGCCGCTGAGCCGGTCGCGCCGCCGGAGCCGGAGAAGCCGGAGAAGCCGGCGGCCGAGCCGGAGGAGATCGAGCCCACCAGCGGTCGCCTGGAGCGGCTGCGCGGACGGCTCTCCCGCTCCCGCACGACCTTCGGGCAGAGCCTGCTGGGCCTGCTCGGCGCGGGTGACCTCGACGAGGAGTCCTGGGAGGAGATCGAGGACACCCTGCTGATGGCCGACCTGGGCGCGGCCACCACCACCGAGATCATCGAGCGGCTGCGCGGCGAGATCGCCTCGCGCGCGGTCCGCAGCCCGGAGGAGGCCCGCGCGGTCCTGCGCGAGGTGCTCGTGGACGCGCTCGGCCAGGACATGGAGCGCTCGGTGCGCGCCCTGCCGCACGGCGACCCGGCCGACGGCGGCAAGCCCGCGGTGCTGCTGGTCGTGGGCGTCAACGGCACCGGCAAGACCACCACCACCGGCAAGCTCGCCCGGGTGCTCGTCGCCGACGGCCGCACGGTGCTGCTGGGCGCGGCCGACACCTTCCGCGCCGCCGCCGTCGAGCAGCTGGCGACCTGGGGCGAGCGCGTCGGAGCCGAGGTGGTGCGCGGCAACGAGGGCGCCGACCCGGCCAGCGTGGCGTTCGAGGCGGTCAGCCGGGGTGGCGACAGCGCCGTGGACGCGGTCCTGGTCGACACCGCCGGCCGGCTGCACACCAAGACCGGCCTGATGGACGAGCTCGGCAAGGTCAAGCGCGTCGTGGAGAAGAAGGCGCAGGTCGACGAGGTCCTGCTGGTCCTGGACGCGACCACCGGCCAGAACGGGCTGATGCAGGCCCGGGTGTTCTCCGAGGTCGTCGACGTCACCGGCATCGTGCTGACCAAGCTCGACGGCACCGCCAAGGGCGGCATCGTCTTCCAGGTGCAGCGCGAGCTGGGCGTGCCGGTCAAGCTCGTCGGTCTCGGCGAGGGCCCGGACGACCTGGCCCCGTTCGAGCCGGGTGCCTTCGTGGACGCCCTGCTGGACTGACACCGCTCTCACCCGAAGCCCCCGGTCTCCGGCCGGGGGCTTCGTCGTCGCTGGTGGCGGGGGTTTTGGTGGGTTCGGGAGAATTCCGCCGCGAGGTGTGCAGAGGTTCACTGCTCGGGAGTTTGTGGTACGGGCGTTCCATGTAGTTGAGTTGTGCCCGCGACGCCGCCGGGAGCGGATCTCGTCGCGGACCAGCTCTTTCTCATCGAAGGGATGTTGCGTGGACACCGGAGTCCAGGGGGGAACGCCGCGAACTCAGCGGGTCACCGCGATCGCGACGGTGGTCGTGGTGGTGCTGGTGGCGCTGGCGTTGCGGCCGCCGTTCACCGCGGTGGCGCCGCTGCTGGATCGCATCCAGCGGGACCTGGGCGTGTCCGGCACGTTCAGCGGTGTCCTGACCACGCTGCCGGTGGTGTGCCTGGGGGCGTTCGCGTTCATCGCCCCGAAGCTGCGGCAGCGCTTCGGCGACGAGCGGGTGCTGCTGGGCTGCCTGGTGGTGCTGGTGATCGGCAACGCGCTGCGCGCCTTCGGCGACATCGCGACGCTGCTGGCGGGCACGGTCGTCGTCGGCGCGGGCATCGCCGTGGCCAACGTCGCCGTGCCGGGGCTGATCAAGCGCGACTTCCCGCACACGGTCCCGGTGGTCACCGCCGTCTACACGATGTGCCTGACGCTGGGCGGGGCGATCGCGGCCGCCTCGGTGGTGCCGATCGGGCACGCCGTGGGGTCGGAGTGGCGGGCGCCGCTGGGGCTGCTGGCCGTGCCGGTGCTCATCGCCCTGGTGATCAGCCTGGTCGTGGTGCGCGGCAGCGCGGTGGCCGCGCCGAAGCCGGTCAGCCCGGGGCTGCTCTGGCGCAGCCCGCTGGCCTGGCAGGTCACCGTGTTCATGGGCTTGCAGTCCTCGCTGGCCTACGTGGTGTTCGGCTGGCTGCCGACGATGCTGCAGAGCCGCGGCATGAGCCCGGAGCTGGCGGGCTTGGCGCTGGGCGTGCAGGCGGCGATCCAGGCCGCCGGGTCGATGTCGATCCCGGTGCTGTGCCGGAGGCTGCGCGATCAGCGGGGCATCATCGTGGTGCTGTCGCTGATGCTCATGGCCGGTTTCGGCGGCATCCTGCTGGGCCCGCCGGTGCTGGCCTGGCCCGCGGTGGTCGTGCTGGGCCTGGCGCAGGGCGCGGCGTTCGGCCTGGCGCTGACGTTGCTGGGGCTGCGGTCGCCGGACAGCGACACCACGACCGCCTTGTCCGGTATGGCACAAGGTGGGGGATATCTCATCGCCGCGGCGGGCCCCCTGCTGATCGGTCTGCTGCACGACCTCACCGGTGCCTGGACGGTGCCGCTGGTGCTGATCCTGGCCTGCTCAGCGGGCTGGTTGGCGTGCGGGCTCTCGGTCGGGCGACCGGTCCAGGTCCCGTCGGTGATCGGCCGCGTAACACGGAATTGACGTGGACATGTCGGCGTAACCCCGCAGGCAGTCCTTTTCATGCCCTCGTAACACCACGACGGTGCGTCTGAAACAGCCATTTCCCAAGATGCGGCCCAACTCGGTCCGCACGGGGAGGCAATGTGAATTCAGGCGACACCGCATGGGTGCTCGTGAGCGCCGCTCTGGTCCTGCTGATGACACCAGGTCTGGCGTTCTTCTACGGCGGCATGGTCCGGTCCCGGGGCGTGCTGAACATGCTGATGATGAGCCTCGGCTCGATCGGCGTGATCGGCGTGCTGTGGGTGCTGTTCGGCTACTCGATGGCGTTCTCCACCGACCTCGGTGGTCTGGGCCTGCTCGCGAACCCCTTCGAGAACTTCGGTCTGTCGGGGCTGCTGGGTGAGGACTCGCTGTCCGGCACGATCCCGTCGCTGGCGTTCGTCGGTTTCCAGGCGATGTTCGCGATCCTGACGGTCGCGCTGATCTCGGGCGCCATCGCCGACCGCGCGCGCTTCGGCCCGTGGCTGCTGTTCGCCGCGCTGTGGGCGGTCGTGGTGTACTTCCCGGTCGCGCACTGGGTCTTCGACTTCGACGACACCGACGACGCGGGCAACGTGACCGCGGTCGGTGGCTGGATCGCCAACCGCCTGGCCGCGATCGACTTCGCCGGCGGTACCGCGGTGCACATCAACGCCGGTGCCGCGGCGCTGGCGCTGGTCCTGGTGCTGGGCAAGCGCAAGAACTGGCCCAAGGGCGTCGGCAAGCCGCACAACCTGCCGTTCGTGGTGCTCGGCGCCGGTCTGCTGTGGTTCGGCTGGTTCGGCTTCAACTCCGGTTCGGCCCTGGCCGCCGACAACACCGCGGCCTTCACCCTGGTCAACACCCTGGTCGCGACGAGCGCGGCGATGCTGGCCTGGCTGCTGGTCGAGCGCATCCGCGACGGCCACGCCACCACGCTGGGCGCCGCCTCGGGCATCGTGGCCGGTCTGGTCGCCATCACCCCGGCCTGCTCCTCGGTGACGCCGCTGGGCGCCATCGCGGTCGGCGCGATCACCGGCGCGGTCTGCGCGCTGGCGGTGAGCCTGAAGTTCAAGTTCGGCTACGACGACTCGCTCGACGTCGTCGGCGTCCACCTCGTCGGTGGTCTGATGGGCACCCTGCTGGTGGGTCTGTTCGCCTCGGCGGAGGCCCCGGCGGGCGTGGCCGGCCTGTTCTACGGCGGCGGTGTGGATCAGTTGTGGCGACAGGCTGTCGGAGCCTTCGCGGTGCTGATTTACTCCTTCGTGCTCAGCCTGATCCTGGCCCTGATCGTCAAGGCGACCATCGGCTTCCGGCTGAGCGAGGAGGACGAGGCCGAGGGTGTCGACGAGACCGAGCACGCCGAGACCGCTTACCACTTCGGTGACGGTCGAGCCACCCGCCGCGCCTCGGCTTCGGCCGGCGACGTCGAAGACCGCAAGCTGGAGGGCAGCCGCGCATGAAGTTGGTGACCGCCATCGTTCAGCCGCAGAAGCTGGACGATCTCAAGGATGAACTCGGCAAGCTCGGCGTGCTGGGCATGACCGTCAGCGACGCCCAGGGTTACGGCCGCCAGAAGGGCCACACCGAGGTCTACCGGGGCGCCGAGTTCTCGGTGGACTTCGTCGAGAAGTCCCGGGTGGAGGTCCTGGTCGACGAGACCGACGTCGACAAGGTGGTGGAGGGCATCGTCAACGCCACCCGCACCGGCAAGGTGGGCGACGGGAAGGTCTGGGTCACCGCCGTGGAGAGCGTGGTGCGCGTCCGCACCGGTGAGACCGGCGTGGCCGCCATCTGATCGCAGAGCAGTGCCGGAGGGCGCCTTCCGACCTCGTGTCGGGAGGCGCCCTTCGCGCGTTCTCAGCAGGTTCCCGGGGCCGGGATGCGTACAACTACGCAGGCCTACTCGGGCATCTTCACGGTCTCGCATCGCCGCTGGTCCGGGCAGACTTCATGGTGCGACGCGGTGATCAGGGAGGAGCCGGGGAACGCGCCCGTACTGGGGGTCGGGCGAGCTCGCCGGCGTCTCCGCGATCGCGGGGGTGCGTGGGAGGCAGGGGGAACATGCCTCCCACGCGATGACCGGGTGCGGTACCCCGTAACGCACCGGGAGTTCGAACGAGGCGGCCCGCCCTTGGGGGAGCGGGCCGCCTCGTCTCTCGCGTGATCACGATCTCGCCCGTCCATGATCGTTCGCGCGTAATCTGGAGCGGTCGTGGACATTTCGGACGCATCCCCGGTTTCCGCCGACCCCACGCCCTCGGTGCGGGTGGGCCGTCGGACCCTGGTCGTGCTCGCGGGCGTGCCCGGCGCGGGCAAGAGCACCGTGCTGGCCAAGCTGCGCGCCGATGCCGACGTCGTCCGGCTCGACTCCGAGCAGGTCCGCGCCCGGCTGCGGGAGCTCTCGCCCGGCATCCCGTACCGCTTCTACCGGCCGGTGGTGCACCTGGTGCACCGCTCCCGGATCGCCTGGTCCTGCCTGGTGGCGCGCGGCCCGGTGGTGGCGCACGAGCCCGCGACCCGGGCCAGCACCCGGGCGCTGCTGCTGGTCTTCGCCCGGCTCAGCGGGCGACGCACGGTCCTGGTGTGGCTGCACGTCGACCCCGATTCGGCGCTGGACGGGCAGCGGGCGCGGGGCAGGCTGATCCGCTCGGGTTCGTTCCGGCGGCACGTGCTGCGCGCCGAGCGGATGCACCGGCGGCTGCTGGCCGGCGAGACGCTGCCGGGCTGGCGCCGGGTGCACCTGTTCACCCGCTCGCAGGTGGCCCGTGGCCTGCGGCTGGACGTCGAGACGTGACCTGCGTCCCGTTGGGCGGGGGCGCCCCGACATCAACTGATCGCGATGACTACCCTGGACGACCGGTGCCACGGCCGGATGTCGTGGTGCCAGGCTGAGATTTTTCGAGCTGCGGGTCACTGGCAACAGGGTGTGCGTCGGGTGGAGCGCGCGGTTCGTCAAGCGCAAGCGGAGTCGACACGGGTTCGCCGCACGCCGCGAGTGGACGCAACGCCCCGATCAGCACGCGCGGGGTGGGCGCCGGACCTCCTTTCCGCGATCAGCCCCCCGCCGACCCACCTAGGGAGACCTGCGTTCCGCATGCCTACTTTCGCTGAACTCGACCTCGACGAGCGCGTCCAGAAGACGCTGGCCGAGATCGGGTACGAGGCCCCGTCGCCGATCCAGGAGCAGACGATCCCGCTGCTGCTGGAAGGCCGCGACGTGCTGGGCCTCGCGCAGACCGGTACCGGCAAGACCGCCGCGTTCGCGCTGCCGATCCTGTCCAACATGGACCTGAGCACCACCAAGCCGCAGGCGCTGGTGCTCGCCCCCACCCGCGAGCTGGCGATCCAGGTCTCCGAGGCCTTCCAGCGCTACGCCTCGAACCTGCCCGGCTTCCACGTGCTGCCGATCTACGGCGGCACCGGCTACGGCCCGCAGCTGGCCGGGCTCCGCCGCGGCGCGCACGTCGTCGTCGGCACCCCGGGCCGGCTCATCGACCACCTGGAGAAGGGCTCGCTGGACCTCAGCGCGCTGAAGAACCTGGTGCTCGACGAGGCCGACGAGATGCTGCGCATGGGCTTCATCGAGGACGTCGAGAAGATCCTGCAGTCGGTGCCCTCCCAGCGCCAGGTCGCGCTGTTCTCGGCAACCATGCCGCAGGGCATCCGCAAGATCACGCAGAACTACCTCAACGACCCGGCGGAGATCTCGGTCAAGACCAAGACCTCCACGGCCACCAACATCAACCAGCGGCACGTGCCGGTGCGCGCGTCCAACAAGCTGGACGCGATGACCCGCATCCTCGAGGTCGAGGACTTCGACGCGATGATCGTGTTCGTGCGCACCAAGCAGCTCACCGAGGAGCTCGCCGAGAAGCTGCAGGCGCGCGGCTTCAGCGCCTCGGCCATCAACGGCGACATCGCCCAGGCCCAGCGCGAGCGCACCATCGGGCACCTGCGCGACGGCAAGATCGACATCCTGGTGGCCACCGACGTGGCCGCCCGCGGTCTCGACGTCGAGCGCATCTCGCACGTGCTCAACTACGACATCCCGCACGACACCGAGTCCTACGTGCACCGCGTGGGCCGCACCGGTCGTGCCGGGCGCAGCGGCGAGGCGATCCTCTTCGTCTCCCCGCGCGAGCGCCACCTGCTGCGCGCCATCGAGCGGGCCACCCGCCAGCAGATCCCGCAGATGGAGCTGCCGACGATCGACGCGGTCAACGACCGCAGGCTCGCCAAGTTCGCGCAGAACATCACCGACACGCTGGCCAAGGGCGGCCTGGAGGTCTTCCAGGAGCTGGTCGCCGAGTACGAGCGCACGCACGACGTGCCCGCCTCGGAGATCGCTGCCGCGCTGGCCGCGATGGCCCAGGGCGACCGCCCGCTGCTGCTGGAGCCCGAGCCGGAGCCCGCGCGCCGGGACGGCCCGATGTTCCACCCCAACAGCGCCGACACCGAGACCTACCGGGTCGAGGTCGGCCGCCGGAACCGGGTCACGCCGCGCGCGCTGGTCGGTGCGCTGGCCAACGAGGGCGGGGTGCCCAGCAAGCACATCGGGCACATCGACATCCGCAACGAGCACACGCTCATCGAGCTGCCCGCCGACCTCCCGGAGGAGCTGCTCAGCAAGCTGCGCACCACCCAGGTGGCCGGTCGCGGCCTGAAGATCTCCCGCGCCGACGGCGAGATCATCAACCGCCGCCCGCGCCGCCCCGCAGGCAACCGGGACCGCGACAACAAGCCGCGCCCGCACCGCAAGGGCCAGAGCGGCAGCGGCCAGCGCTCCCCGCAGCAGTACCGCGGCCCCAAGCGGGACCTCCGCCACACCGGTGCGTGACATGAAAATTGTCTGTGGTCCCGCTGCTTGGCGGTGCAGGTAGCGGAACCTGACATGCCTTCTGGACTCCGTGCGCCACTCCTGATGTATGCCAATACACGGCGTCGCGGCGTACTCGCCAGAAGACATGTCAGAACCCGCGGCGGTGCGGGCTGCGAGGGTGGTTTTTCACAGCTCGCGGCTACGCCGCTTGCACTCACCCCGTGGTCGCCGAGCCAGCTGAATTGATCGGGTCCTGCTGAGGTAGCCGGTCCGCGCCAGGTCCTGGTGCGGACCGGCTACCCTCGCACAGGTACCCAGGTACATCCTCTCGACTCTGGAGCCCGTGAACCCGTGTTCGACACTCTCTCCGACCGGCTCACCTCGGTCCTGACGAACCTGCGCGGCAAGGGGCGGCTGTCCGAAGCCGACATCGACGCCACCGCGCGGGAGATCCGCATCGCCCTGCTCGAAGCGGACGTGGCGCTTCCCGTCGTGCGCGGGTTCATCAAGGGTGTCAAGGAGCGGGCCAAGGGTGCGGAGGTCTCGCAGGCGCTGAACCCGGCGCAGCAGGTCGTCAAGATCGTCAACGAGGAACTGGTCACCATCCTCGGCGGGGAGACCCGGCGGATCGAGCTGGCCAAGAACCCGCCGACGGTGATCATGCTCGCGGGTCTGCAGGGTGCCGGTAAGACGACGCTGGCGGGCAAGCTCGCCAAGTGGCTGTCCGGCCAGGGCCACACGCCGATGCTGGTGGCCTGCGACCTGCAGCGCCCCAACGCGGTCAACCAGCTCCAGGTCGTCGGTGAGCGCGCCGGTGTCCCGGTGTTCGCGCCCGAGCCGGGCAACGGCGTCGGCGACCCGGTGCAGGTCTCCCGCGACAGCATCGAGGAGGCCAAGCGGGCCCAGCACGACATCGTCATCGTCGACACCGCCGGCCGGCTGGGCGTCGACGAGGAGATGATGAAGCAGGCCGCCGACATCCGGGACGCGGTCTCGCCGGACGAGATCCTGTTCGTCCTCGACGCGATGATCGGTCAGGACGCGGTGACCACCGCCGAGGCCTTCCGCGACGGCGTCGGCTTCTCCGGCGTGGTGCTGACCAAGCTCGACGGCGACGCCCGCGGTGGTGCCGCGCTGTCGGTCCGCGAGGTCACCGGCCAGCCGATCATGTTCGCCTCCAGCGGCGAGAAGCTCGAGGACTTCGACGTCTTCCACCCGGACCGGATGGCCAACCGGATCCTGGGCATGGGCGACGTGCTCACCCTGATCGAGCAGGCCGAGCAGGCCTTCGACCAGGAGCAGGCCGAGAAGGCCGCGGAGAAGCTGGGCACCGGCCAGCTGACCCTGGAGGACTTCCTGGAGCAGATGCAGGCGGTGCGGCGGATGGGTCCGCTGCAGAACCTGCTGGGCATGCTGCCGGGCGCGGGCCAGATGAAGGACCAGCTGGCCAACTTCGACGAGAAGCAGCTGGACCGCATCCAGGCGATCATCCGCGGCATGACCCCGGCCGAGCGCGCCGACCCGAAGATCATCAACGCCTCGCGGCGCCAGCGCATCGCGCGCGGTTCCGGTGTGACCGTCGGCGACATCAACGACCTGGTCAACCGGTTCTTCGAGGCCCGCAAGATGATGCAGCGGATGGCCGGCCAGTTCGGCGGTTTCGGCGGCGGAGGCGGCGGCTCCAAGAACCGCAAGGGCAAGAAGGGGAAGAAGGGCAAGAAGGGCAAGGGCGGCCCGACCCCGCCGAAGGGCATGAAGGGCATGCCCGGCGGTCTCCCCGGCCTGCCCCCGGGCGGCATGCCCGGCATGGGCGCCGGCCCGGATCTGTCCAAACTGGACCCGACCGCGAACCAGCTGCCGCCCGGCTTCGACCCGTCGAAGCTCAACTTCGGCAAGAAGGACAAGTGACGGCGCTGCACCTGCGCGCCACCGTGCTGCCCGACGGCGCGCAGCAGGACCTCTGGATCGCCGACGGCCGGATCTCCCTGGAGCCGATCGCCGACGCCGAGACCGTCTTCGACGGCGGCTACGTGCTGCCGGGCCTGGTCGACGCGCACTGCCACGTCGGCATCGGCACGCAGGGCCCGGTCGAGCTCGACGAGGCCATCACCCAGGCCGAGACCGACCGGGACGCGGGCACCCTGCTCATCCGCGACTGCGGCGCGCCGATCGACACCCGGCCGCTGCAGCAGCGCGACGACCTGCCGCGGATCATCCGCGCGGGCAAGCACCTGGCCCGGCCCAAGCGCTACATCCCGAAGCTGTCCGACGACCTCGACGACGAGCGGGACCTGCCCGCCGCGGTCGCCGAGCAGGCCGCTTACGGCGACGGCTGGATCAAGCTCGTCGGCGACTGGATCGACCGCTCGGTGGGCGACCTGGCTCCGCTGTGGAGCGACGAGGTGCTGGCCGAGGCGATCGACACCGCGCACCGGCTCGGCGCCCGCGTCACGGCGCACGTGTTCGGCGAGGACGCGCTGCCCGGCCTGATCAACGCGGGCATCGACTGCATCGAGCACGGCACCGGCCTGACCGACGACACCGTCGAGCTGATGGCCGCCCGCGGCACCGCGCTGGTGCCGACCCTGGTCAACGTCGAGAACTTCCCGGGTTTCGCCGCCGCCGCGACGAAGTACCCGGACTACGCCTCGCACATGACCGACCTCTACGAGCGCGCCGACCGCACCGTCGGCAAGGCGATCGAGGCGGGCATCCCGGTCTACGCGGGCACCGACGCCGGCGGCGGCATCCCGCACGGGGTGCTGGCCGACGAGGTCGCCGCGCTGCACCGGGTGGGCATGCCGGTCGAACAGGCGCTCGCCGCCGCCTCCTGGGGCGCGCGCGAGTGGCTGGGCTGGTCGAGCATCGAGCACGGTGCGGTCGCCGACCTGGTCTGCTACGACGCCGACCCGCGCAAGGACCTGGACGCGCTGCGCTCGCCCCGGCGGGTCCTGCTGGGCGGCAAGGTCTTCTAGCGCCCCGGATTCCGGTCCTTCGAACAGGCTGAAAACGGCTCCCGCAATCGTTTCCACCGCTCGATGGTGAAAACGGCACCGGCGTGTGCGACCCCTTAGGGTTGAAGGGTCGAGGGGAGCGTTCTGTGGGGGAGAAGCGGGAGCCTTACCTTCAGCCGATGCGCCGGGTGGACGGCACCGTCGACCCGAACCCCACGTTCTGGGAGGCGAAGCTGGAGGCGGCCAGGCGCGGTTCGCTGGCCTGGGGTTTCGCGGCCTTCTTCCTCGGCTACGGCGGCTACTACCTGGCCGTGGTCGTCCTCGGGGCCGTGCGACCGCACCAGGACGGCGGGTTCGACCCGTCGCAGCCGCCCAACACCGGGCCGCTGCTGCTGCTCGCGTTCGCCCCGAACATCCTGCTCGGACTCGTCCCGGCGGTCTTCTCCTGGTGGCGCGGGCACGGCCTGCGCGCCGACTTCGGCATCCTGCCGCGCCGCCGCGACCTCAAGATCGGCCTGATCTGCGGGCTCTGCGCCCTGTTCGGGTCCTGGGCGATGACGATGGTGATCATCGCGGTCTCCGGCCCGCCACCGGAGACCGACCTCGCCCGGCTCATGCAAGGAGACCGGACGGTCTGGTTGTTCCTGTTCGCCCTGTTCGCGTTCCTGGGCGCCCCGCTGACCGAGGAGCTGCTGATGCGCGGCGCGCTGTGGGGAGCGCTCGAGCACTACCGGATCCCCCGCGTGGCGATCCTCGTCCTCACCTCGGTGATCTTCGCGCTGATCCACCAGGAGGCCTGGCGCACGCCGGTGCTGTTCGTCGGAGGCCTGGCCATCGGCGCCGCCCGGATGATCACCGGGCGGGTCTCGGCGAGCATGGTCGCCCACGCCACCAACAACTTCCTGCCCGCCCTGCTGCTGTTCGCCGTCGCGAGATGAACAACACCCCGCCGCACCTCGTGTTGATCGTGGTGCCGCGGGAGTCCGGTATAGCCTGACGGCTCCGCCGGTGTCCGCCGACATCGTCACGCGGGTCGTCGACCCGCTGCTCGGCATCACGGAGGCGCTCGTGCACTCAACACAAGAATCCGACCTCGCGGGCGAACCCGCGGGCCGCGGCTGGGTCGCGGTTCCGCAGGTGCGCACGCACCGCTGGGGGCTGGGCGCGTTCTTCCTGGCCGAGGCCGTGTTCGTGCTGACCTCGGTGGTGCTGGCCGCCGCCTTCGGCACGCCCGGCGTCTGGTCGATCGTGCTGATGCTGGTGCTGCCGACCGTGCTGGCCGGTGCGCTGGCGGTGCTCATCACGGTGGTGCGCGGCAACGGCCCGATGCTGGACTTCGGGTTGCAGTGGCGCTGGTCGGACGTCCGGATCGGACTGGCGATCGGCGGGATCGGGCTGGTCACCACCACGATCGCGACGATGCTGTGGACGCAGTGGGCCGACCCGGGCCAGACCTCGACGGTCAGCAGCGTCCTGGACGGGGTCCGGCTGCCGCCGGTGGTGGCGGTGCTGGTGTTCCTGCACATCTGGCTGATCGCACCGGTGTGCGAGGAGCTGCTCTACCGCGGCCTGCTGTGGGGCGCGATGGAGCGGCTGGGCTGGAGCCAGCTCAACGTGTTCGTGCTGAGCACCGCGGTGTTCGCGATCGGTCACCTGGAACCGGCGCGCACCTGGCTGCTGCTGGTGATCACCATCCCGATCGGGGTGGCCCGGATGGTCACCGGCCGGCTCACCGCCAGCGTCATCGCCCACCAGGTCAACAACTTCCTGCCCGCCCTGGGCCTGCTGCTGGTGTCCCTGGGCCTGATGCCGACCTGATCCGGTCCGCGTCGCCGGAGAGGCACCGCTGGGCAAGCCGACCCCGTCGTCGTCCGGGGAGACTGTCTGGCAGAATGGGTTGCTGTTCGCTGCGAGGGGTCCCTCTCACCTCTCGTTCTGCGATTTGACCTGGAGCTGTGCGGATCGCTGCCCCACGCGTTCGCGCATCGCTCACCGGAGCATCAATGAGAGTCTGAGGAGCACCAGCACCCGTGGCTGTGAAGATCAAGCTCGCGCGGATCGGCAAGATCCGGGAGCCGCACTACCGCATCGTCATCGCGGACGCCCGCACCCGCCGCAACGGCCGGGTCATCGAGACGATCGGCCAGTACCACCCGAAGGAGAACCCGAGCGGCATCATCGTCGACTCGGAGCGGGCGCAGTACTGGCTGGGTGTCGGCGCGCAGCCGACCGAACCGGTGCGCAACATCCTGGAGATCACCGGCGACTGGCAGAAGTACAAGGGCCTGCCGGGCGCCGAGGGCACCCTCAAGGTCGCCGAGGCCAAGAAGTCCAAGCAGGAGCTGTTCGAGGAGGCCCTGGCCGCCGCAGGCGAGGAGCCCACCGTCGAGGCCACCACCCCGAAGAAGAAGGGTGGCAAGAAGTCCGAGGCGAAGGCCGATGACGCCAAGGCCGACGAGGCCAAGGCCGAGGAGAAGGCCGACGAGCAGAAGTCCGAGGACGGTCAGGCGTGACGGTCCTCTCGGACGCGCTTGAACACCTGGTGCGCGGCATCGTCGACAACCCCGACGATGTCCGCGTCCAGCTGCTGACGACCCGGCGCGGTCGCACCCTCGAGGTGCACGTCAACCCGGATGACCTGGGCAAGGTCATCGGCCGGGGCGGGCGCACCGCCACCGCGCTGCGGACCGTGATGACCGGCATCGGTGGTCGCGGCATCCGGGTCGACGTGGTCGACACCGACCGCTGACCGGCATGAACGAACTCCAGCCGGAGGCCCTCGCAGTGGGGCGCGTGGTGCGACCGCATGGCGTGCGGGGCGAGCTCGTCGTCGAGGTGCTCACCGACAGCCCGGAGCTGCGGTTCGTTCCCGGATCGGTGCTCGGTCTGAAGCGCCGGTCCGGTCAAGGCAGGAAGTCCAGCGCGCAGAGCCTCACCGTGACAGCCGCCCGGCACCACGCCGGGCGGCTGCTGGTGCGCGCGGAGGGCGTGGACGGCCGCGACGCCGCCGAGGAGCTGCGCGGCGCGCTGCTCACGGTCTCCTCCGACGAGGCCGAGTCCCCCGAGGACCCCGACGAGTTCCACGACACCGAGCTGATCGGGCTGCGCGCGCAGCTGGTCGCCGGTGACGAGGTGGGCGTGGTGCGCGACGTGCTGCACTCGCCCGCCGGCGAGCTCCTCAGCATCGCCATCCCCGATCCCGAGGCCGACAAGGGCGAGCGGGAGGCCCTGGTCCCCTTCGTCTCCGCCATCGTCCCCGAGGTTGACCTCGACAAGGGCACGGTCGTCCTCGACCCGCCCGAAGGCCTGCTGGACTGAGAGACTCACCGAGCACTTCCAGACGAGGCCATCTCATGCGCATCGACGTCATCACGATCTTCCCCGACTACCTGAACCCGCTGCGGGAAGCGCTGCTGGGCAAGGCCATCGAGCGCGAGCGCATCTCGGTGGGCGTGCACGACCTGCGCGACTGGACCCACGACGTGCACCGCGCGGTCGACGACAGCCCCTACGGCGGCGGGCCGGGCATGGTCATGAAGCCCGACGTGTGGGGCGAGGCGCTCGACGAGGTCTGCGCACCGCAGGAGGCCACGCCGCGGCTGGTCGTGCCGACCCCGGCGGGCCGCCCGTTCGACCAGAAGACCGCTGTGCGCTGGTCGAACGACCCGTGGCTGGTGTTCGCCTGCGGCCGCTACGAGGGCATCGACCAGCGGGTCATCGACGACGCCGCCACCCGGATGCCGGTCGAGGAGGTCTCGATCGGCGACTACGTGCTGGTCGGCGGCGAGGTCGCCGCGCTGACCATGATCGAGGCCGTGGTGCGGCTGCTGCCCGGCGTGCTGGGCAACCCGCTGTCGGCCGAGCAGGACTCCTTCTCCGACGGCCTGCTGGAAGGCCCCTGCTACACGCGTCCCGAGGTGTGGCGCGACCGGCCGGTGCCGGACGTGCTGCGCTCCGGCAACCACGCCGCGATCGCCCGCTGGCGGCGCGATCAGGCCCTGGAGCGCACCTTCCACCGGAGGCCGGAACTCCTCGCGGCGCTGCCGGAGGGGGACCTGGATAAGGCCGACCGGAAACAGCTCGATAAACTGCGTGCGTCGGATGCTTCCGACGACTCCCGGTGAGACCGGAGCCGCGTCGCGCTGAGCCCTTCCGCCGCGCCCCTTCGCAGGGGGCCGGATCAGGCGCCGAGATGCGGATCTGGCACACTGGACAGGTTGATGCAGTCGAGCCACCTGGTTCGACATGCGCAAAGAGCAAGTTCACCCCGTGTCGGGCGGTGCCCACCTTCAGGTCGGGTCATCGACATGTGAGAACACGGGTGCCTTCGACACGGATGAGGACGGACCACCGATGAACACCCTGGACGCGTTGGACGCCCAGTCGCTGCGTTCCGACATCCCGGCCTTCCGGCCCGGTGACACGCTGAAGGTTCACGTCCGCGTCATCGAGGGTTCGCGCGAGCGGACTCAGGTCTTCCAGGGCGCAGTCATCCGCCGCCAGGGCGATGGCATCCGGGAGACCTTCACCGTGCGCAAGGTTTCCTTCGGTGTCGGTGTGGAGCGGACTTTCCCGGTGCACACCCCGAACATCGCGCAGATCGAGGTCGTCTCGCGCGGCGATGTCCGGCGGGCGAAGCTGTACTACCTGCGCGACCGGCGCGGCAAGGCGGCGAAGATCAAGGAGAAGCGGGAGACCGCTGCGTCCTGATCGACGCGAGACGAGCAGTACCGGAGGGCCCGGGCGCGACGAGCGCTCGGGCCCTCCTGCTGTTCCACCTTCGGGTGATCCGTGCAGGCCCGGGATGCGCGGGAGGCGTCGATGGAACGGGATTTTCCGGAAAAGGCCACGTCATCGGGCAGTAACCGGGCGGGTTTTCCGTCCCGCCGCGCCGGGGCAGCGCGACGGGCCCGCACGCCGTTCGAGTAGCCTGGCCGGGTGGCCGACGTCATGCGCAGCGGATCAGCGGAAGAGCCCCACGACTCGGAGCACCGTGACGGTGCTCCCGGCGAAGCGGCTCCGAACCGGAAGTCGAAGGGGAAGAAGAAGTCTTCCTTCTGGGTCGAGTTGCCCATCCTGATCGTGACCGCCCTGGTGCTCACGGTGCTCATCCAGGCGTTCCTCGCCCGGGTGTACGTGATCCCGTCGCAGTCGATGGAGCAGACGCTGCACGGCTGCACCGGGTGCAGCAACGACCGGGTGCTGGTCGACAAGGTCTCCTACCGGTTCTCCGACCCCGAGCCCGGCGACGTCGTGGTCTTCCGCGGCCCGCAGCCGTGGGTGCAGAACGAGTTCATCGCCGAGAAGTCCCCCAACCCGGTCGTCGGCTTCTTCCAGGGCGCGGCGTCGCTGCTGGGCTTCGGCGCCCCGGACGAGAAGGACTTCGTCAAGCGGGTCATCGCCACCGGCGGCCAGACCGTCGAGTGCTGCGACGCGCAGAACCGGGTGCTGGTCGACGGCAAGCCGCTCAACGAGCCCTACGTCTACTGGGAGCCGGGTCGCGGCGTCGGCCAGGACGAGTTCGCGCCGGTCACGGTGCCGCCGGGGCACCTGTGGGTGATGGGCGACAACCGCAACGACTCCGCCGACTCCCGCGTGCAGGGCGGTGGCGGCATCAACGGCGCCGTCCCGGTGGACAACGTGATCGGCAAGGCGCAGGTCATCGTGCTGCCGCCGACCCGCTGGCAGAGCATCCCGGAGCCCAACCCGCAGTCGCAGGCGCTGGGCGCGCCGGCCTGGCAGCACGGGCTGCCGCTGGGCGTGGGTTTCGCGGCGGCGTTCCCCGCGGTCTGGGCGGGTCGTAGGCTCCTCGGTGCAGCGAGCAAGCGACGGCACTCGGAGTGACATCGAAGTGACGGTGACGGAGTTCCGGCCACCCCGGTCGGTGATCCGGCGCAGCAGCGGCAACTGGGCGCTGCAGAGCGCCCTGGACCGCCGGGGGCTGGGCCCGGTCGCCGGCGTCGACGAGGCGGGGCGCGGCGCGTGCGCCGGACCGCTGGTGGTGGCCGCGTGCGTGCTCAAGCCGGGCGACGGCAAGCGGTTCGACGGCCTCACCGACTCCAAGGTGCTCGGCGAGGCGGACCGGGAGCGGCTCCACGACCGCATCACCGCCCGCGCGCTGAGCTGGTCGACGGTGGTCATCCCGGCCGAGGACGTGGACGCGCTGGGCATCCACGTGGCCAACCTGGAGGGCATGCGCCGCGCGGTGGCGCAGCTGACCGAGCACCCCGGGTACGTGCTCACCGACGGCTTCAAGGTGCAGGGCCTGGCGACGCCGAGCGTCGCGGTCGTCAAGGGCGACCTGGTGGCGGCCTGCGTGGCCGCGGCGTCGGTGCTGGCGAAGGTCACCCGGGACCGGCTGATGGCCGGTGAGCTGCACGAACGATTCCCCGAGTACGCCTTCGACGTGCACAAGGGCTACAGCACGCCGCTGCACTCGGCGCGGCTGTCCGAGCACGGTCCGTCCGTCCAGCACCGGTGGTCCTACGCCAACGTCGTGGCCGCCGCGACGCGGCACGGGATGCGCTCGCCGCGCGCTGTGACCAGCAAGCCCGGTCTGTTCGATGCCTCGAAGGGGGATGTGGTGGACAATGTGGCCTTGTAGTCCGAGTAGTCCGACCGGAAACGCAGAAGGGCTCGCACACCGATGAGCGCCGAGGATCTCGAAAAGTACGAGACCGAGATGGAGCTGCAGCTCTACAAGGAGTACCGCGACATCGTCGGTCAGTTCACCTACGTCGTGGAGACCGAACGGCGCTTCTACCTGGCCAACGTCGTCGACGTGCAGGTGCGCAACTCCGACTCGGAGGTCTACTTCGAGGTGTCGATGTCCGACGCCTGGGTCTGGGACATGTACCGCCCGGCTCGGTTCGTCAAGAACGTCCGGGTGATCACCTTCAAGGACGTCAACGTCGAGGAGCTCGACAAGCCGGACCTCCGGTTGCCGGAGAACGGTCCCTTCGGTTCCTGACGATCCAGGATCACGAGATGTGATGCCCGGGCGGCCGATTTCGGCCGCCCGGGCTTTTTCGTGCGCGCAGCGCGATCGGATTCGGTGAACGAGTACCCGGATACACGAAATCCACCACACGTAGGTGTGAGTGTTGTTTGTCCACAGCAGACGAATTCATCCACAGATTCGGAAATCTGCTTGGCATTTCGATGCGCGATGGGCAGCGTGGTGTTCATCCCGTTTCCGGAATCGTTGGTGCCGAAGCCCTTTCGCCCGCCGGATCGGGAGTCGTGTCGAATTCCGGGGGAGGTTCTCGTGCGCACGGACAAGATCACCGCACCGCTGTCCGATCACCTGGTGGGCGGGCGCAGGCACGAGCTGGGCAGGGTCGCCGAGCGGATGGCCGCCGAGCTGCTGGAGAGCGCCGGGCTGACCGTGCTCGACCGCAACTGGCGCTGTCCGCGAGGCGAGCTCGACATCGTCGCCACCGACGGCGACCTGGTGGTGTTCTGCGAGGTCAAAGCCCGGTCGGGGGTGGACTACGGCGGTCCGCTGGGCGCGATCGGGCCGGACAAGGTCGCCCGCGTCCGCACCGTGGCGCGGGCCTGGCTGGCCGAGCGCGACCTGGTCGGGTGCCGGGTGCGCTTCGACGTCGTGTCGGTGCTGTGGCCACCGGGCGAACCCGCGCGCGTCGAGCACCTCGAGGGGGTGTTCTGAGTGGCGCTGCGCAAAACGTGGGCGATCGCGCTGTTCGGGGTCGACGGCGTGCTGGTGGAGATCGAGGCCGACGTGCGCGCGGGCCTGCCCTCGGTGCAGCTCATCGGGCTGCCGGACAGCGCGTTGAAGGAGGCCAAGAACCGGGTCGCGGCCGCGATCCAGAACTGCCGGGAGGACTGGCCGGTGGACCGGGTCATCACGCTGGCGCTGTCCCCGGCCGCGCTGCCCAAGGGCGGCACGACCTACGACCTGGCGCTGGCCTGCGCGGTGCTGGCGGCCAGCGAGCAGGTCCCGGCGCACCGGCTCAAGGGCACGGTCCTGTTCGGGGAGCTCGCGCTGGACGGCCGGTTGCGCCGGGTGCCCGGGCTGCTGCCCGCGCTGCTGGCGGCGCGGCGCAACGGCGTGCGGCGCGCGGTGGTGCCGGTCGAGGGCCTGGCCGAGGCGCACCTGGTCGACGGCATCGAGATCCTCGGCGCCGACCACCTGCGGGAGGTGATCGCCTGGCTGCGCGAGCTCGTCGATCTGCGCGAGGACGCCCCGCCGGCGGCCGAGCCCCGGGCCGAGGAGGTGCCGGACCTGGCCGACGTGCTCGGCCAGCCGGAGGCGCGGTGGGCGCTGGAGGTCGCCGCCGCCGGCGGGCACCACCTGCTCATGGTGGGGCCACCGGGGACCGGCAAGACGATGCTGGCCAAGCGGTTGTGCGGGTTGCTGCCGGAGCTGACCCGGTCGGAGTCGCTGGAGGTCACGGCCCTGCGGTCGCTGAGCGAGGAGTCCACCGAGTTCCTGGTGCGCAGACCGCCGTTCGTGGCCCCGCACCCGTCGCTGTCGATCCCGGCGCTGATCGGCGGCGGCACCGGCCTGGCCCGCCCGGGCGCGGTCAGCCGCGCGCACCGCGGGATCCTCCTGCTCGACGAGGCGTGCGAACTGGGGCCGAAGCGGCTGGAGGCGCTGCGGACGGCGCTGGAGGAGGGCGAGATCAGGCTGGCCCGCCGCGACGGGACCTTGCGGTACCCGGCGCGGTTCCAGCTGGTGCTGGCCACCAACCCGTGCCCGTGCGCGCCCGCTCGGGAGCTGGACTGCCAGTGCGCTCCGCAGCAGCGGCGGCGCTACCTGGGCAAGCTGTCCGGCCCGCTGCTGGATCGGGTGGACCTGCGGGTGCGCACCCGGCCGATCTCGGCGATGAGCACCGCGGTCGGTGCCGAACCGGAGAGCACGGCGGTGGTCCGCGAGCGGGTCGAGCGGGCGCGGGAGGTGGCGCGCGAGCGGTGGTCCGAGCACGGCTGGCAGACCAACACCGAGGTGCCGGGGCCGGTGCTGCGCAAGGAGTTCGCGCTGCCGGAGGAGACCACGGCGCTGCTGGAGCGCGGTCTGGAGGCGGGGGCGATCACGGCGCGCGGAGCCGACCGCTGCCTGCGGGTGGCCTGGACGCTGGCCGACCTGGACGGCAGTCCGTGGCCCGCGGCCGACCACGTCGCCGCCGCGCTGGAGTTCCGGGACAGGAGGGCGGCCTGATGGGCAGGTGGGCGTCGCTGGGGGAGAAGACTCGGCAGGAGCTGCTGCACGCGAGGGCGTTCCTGTCGGCGGTGGCCGAGCCACCGGCGCAGGCGTTGGCCGGGTTCGTCGCCGAGCGCGGTGCGCGCGGTGCGGTGGACGCGATCCTGCGCGAGCGGGCTCCCGCGCCGGTGCTGGCGGAGGTGGAGTCGCGGTGCGGCGAGCTCTCCGGCGAGCGACTGCTGCGGGCCGGGGAGGCGGCCGGGCTGCGGCTGCTCGTCCCGGAAGCCCCGGGCTGGCCGCGGGAGGCCTTCGCCGAGCTCGCCGGGGCGCGCGAGGTGGACCTGCCGGACATGGCCGAGCCGCTGGCGCTGTGGGTGCGGGGCCGGTTCGAGCCGGGCGAGCTCGCCGAGAAAGCGGTGGCGGTGGTGGGTGCTCGCGCCGCGTCCGGCTACGGCGAGCACGTGGCCGCCGAGTTCGGGCACGGGCTGGCGCGGTCGGGGTTCGCGGTGGTCTCCGGCGCGGCCTACGGCATCGACGGGGCGGCGCACCGGGGTGCGCTGTCGGCGGGCGGCCGCACGGTCGCGTTCCTGGCCTGCGGCGCGGACCTGGACTACCCGGCCGGGCACGGCAGGCTGCTGCGCGCGATTGCCGACCAGGGCGCGGTGGTCAGCGAGTACCCGCCGGGGACGCCGCCGCGCAAGCACCGGTTCCTGGTGCGCAACCGGCTGATCGCCGCGATGGGGCAGGCCACCGTGGTGGTCGAGGCGGGGGCGCGCAGCGGCGCGGCCAACACGGCCAACACCGCGGACCTGCTGGGCCGGCCGCTGCTGGCGGTGCCGGGGCCGGTGACCTCCCAGAACTCGGTGGGATGCCACGGCATGGTGCGGTCCGGGCAGGCGGTGCTGGTCACCCGCACCGAGGACATCGTGGAGCTGCTCAGCCCGTTGGAGGTGCGGCCGTGCGAGGAGCGGGAGGGGAGCGCCCGCGCCACCGACCGGCTGCACCCGGAGGCGCGGCGGGTGCACGACGCGCTGACCGGAGTGGACTCGGCGAGCGATGAGGAACTGGCCCGTGACTGCGGGCTGCGGCTCGGGAGGGTGCGCGCGCTGCTGCCCGAATTGGAACTCGACGGCTTCGTGAAGCGAACGGAAAGCGGGTGGACTGCGACGAAGAGGTGAAGAGAAAGATGTGTGAAAGATCAGTGAAAGGGATTCCGGAGAATGAAAGGGGAAACCGACTCCGATCAGCGAGTTCCAGCATGGACGGTCGCCGTGTCCAGGGTCTTTCGTGACAACATGTAATGGCATCATCTCGCAACGTGACTTCGGAAACAGCGGAATTCGCGTGGCGATGCTTGACCGGAGAATCGATTGCGACGAGCGTCGAGGCATGACCGCTGGACGCCCACGAGCCGGCCGGCCCGACCTCGGCGAGGTCCGGGCCGGGTTACCCGAAGAGCTGGGCTCCGCCGTGGACTCCTTCGAACGGCACCTCGCGGCCGAGCGCGGCCTGTCCGTCCACACGGTGCGCGGGTACGTGGCCGACGTGGTGTCGCTGCTGTCGCGGGTCGCCGAGGTCGCGGGCGATGCGGGCCTGCGCGGCCTGGACCTGTCGGTCCTGCGGGAGTGGTTGTCCGCGCAGCACAGCGCCGGTGTCAGCAGATCGACCCTGGCCCGCAGGACGGCCTCGGCGAGGGCCTTCACGGCCTGGGCGTTCAAGGCCGGGCTGCTGCCCGCCGACCCGGGGCCGCGGCTGGCCGTCCCGTCGCGTCCGCGCAGGTTGCCGCCGGTGCTGCGGGCCGATCAGGCGGGCGAGGCGATGAGCGCCTCGGCGTCCGGGGCCGAGCAGGGCGATCCCGTCGCTCTCCGTGATCACGCGGTCGTGGAGGTGCTGTACGCCACCGGTGTTCGCGTCGCCGAGCTGTGCGGGTTGGACATCGGTGATGTGGATCGCGAACGCCGGGTCTTGCGCGTGATCGGTAAAGGCGACAAGGAGCGGGTTGTGCCGTTCGGCCTACCCGCCGATGCGGCACTCGATCGATGGCTCCACAGCGGACGGCCTAAACTGCTGCGGGAGTCGTCGAACACCGCGTTGTTCCTGGGAGTCCGGGGTGGACGGCTCGATCCCAGGGCAGTGCGGCGGACCGTGCACGACGCGGTCGGCGCGGTCGGTGGCGCGCCGGATCTCGGGCCGCACGGACTTCGGCACTCGGCTGCGACCCATTTGTTGGAAGGTGGCGCAGACCTCCGTAGCGTTCAGGAGTTGCTTGGTCACGCTACGCTCGCAACGACCCAGCTTTACACCCACGTGACCGTTGAACGGCTGAAGGCGATCCATGACCGAACCCACCCCCGTTCCTGACCATGCCGGGGGCGGCGCCGACACGGTGGCCGCGAGCGCGAACTCGGCACCGGTGAACGCCCGCGACCGCGGCGGCGCGGCCAACGGCCACCGCCCCAAGCTGCCCGGAGCGCTGTCGCTGGCCACCGTCGAGTCGGCGTGGGAGGCCGGCGGACAGCGCAGCGGCGACGAGGTCGAAGCGGGCATCGTCGCGCTGTGGCAGGCGTTCGGGGAACGGCCGACCCAGGAGCTGCGCGACCGGCTGGTGCTGCACTACGCGCCGCTGGTCAAGTACGTCGCCGGGCGCGTGGGCACCGGTCTGCCGTCGCACGTGGAGGTCTCGGACCTGATCCAGTCCGGGATATTCGGCCTGGTCGACGCGATCGAGAAGTTCGAGCCGGAGCGCGGGCTGAAGTTCGAGACCTACGCGATGCAGCGCATCCGCGGCGCGATCCTCGACGACCTGCGCGCCCAGGACTGGGTGCCGCGCTCGGTGCGCAGCCGCGCCCGCGACGTGGAGCGCGCGCTGGAACGCCTTGAGGCGAAGCTGCAGCGCACCGCCACCGACGCGGAGCTGGCCGAGGAGCTGGAGCTGTCCGTCGAGGAGCTGCGCGAGCTGTTCGCCCAGCTGCAGATGACCAGCGTCGTCGCGCTCGACGACCTGATCGGCGCCGGGCACGCGCAGTCCTCGCTGGCCGAGACGCTGCCCGACGACCGGGCCGAGGACCCGGTGGCCGCGCTCGTCGACCGCGACAGCCGCCGCCAGCTCGCCGAGGCCGTCGAGCGGCTCAGCGAGCGCGACCGGGTCGTGGTCACCCTCTACTACTTCGAGAACCTGACCCTCGCCGAGATCGGCCGGGTGCTGGGCGTGACCGAGTCGCGGGTCTGCCAGCTGCACACCCGCGCCGTGCTGCGCCTGCGCACCAAGCTCACCGAGCAGACCTGATCACCGAGCGGGCCTGATCACCAGGGCAGCAACCGCACCCGCGATCCCGCGACGAGCTCGAGCGGATCCCGGTACCGATCGCCCTCCCGCGCACCCCAGTGCAGGCAGGCCGGTGCCGCGCAACCGGGATGTCCCGCTGCGAGGTGGCCGATCACCTGCCCCCGCGCGACCCGGTCGCCGGAGGCCACGGTCGGCGTGATCGGCTCGTAGCTGGTGCGCAGTCCCGAGGCGTGCTCGAGAGAGACCACGCCGCGATCCACCAGCCACCCGGCGTGCACCACGACGCCGTCGGCGGCGGCCAGCACCGGCTGCCCCGGTGCCCCGGCCAGGTCGACCCCGCGGTGACCGGGCCCGAACGCCGAGCCCGGTTCGTCGAACGGGCGGAGCACCTCCGGCGGTTCGAGCGGCCACCCGAGCGACGCCGTCGCCGGGGACGCGAGCGGTTCCGGACGCGCGGGCCGGGCGGTGGCGACGGCCAGCCCGGCGGAGCAGGCGAGGGCGGCGCCGAGCAGGATCGCGATCAGGATGCGCATGCCTCCAACCTGACCCGCGGGCGTCCGCGATGACCAGGTCCGACGGCGAATCTGTGGACAAACCGGGCGGCTGTGGACAACTGCCGGTGCGCGATCGGGCGGTGGGTTGCGCGTCCAGTACACTGTTCACGCGGTTTCGTGTGCGCACGGACCGACTACGCGTGCCCGCGCGTACGTCGCCGCGCAGGACGTCCGGATCGTTCCGGATTCCCTGCCGGCAGGCCAACCGGGTCCCTCGTGGTCCCGCCCTCCGCAGGGCGGGTGGGGGAGCCGGGCCGGGCACCAGGGCGGCGGGCCACCCGGCTCGTCGCGGCAACCCAACGCGCGCTCCCCGGTGGGGCGCGCCCGACTCAAGAGGTGAACACAGGCCATGGCCGTCGTCACCATGAAGCAGCTGCTCGACAGCGGCGTGCACTTCGGGCACCAGACCCGTCGCTGGAACCCGAAGATGAAGCGCTACATCTTCACCGAGCGCAACGGCATCTACATCATCGACCTGCAGCAGACGCTGACC
Organism: Saccharopolyspora flava; assembly: GCF_900116135.1. Classification (GTDB taxonomy): domain Bacteria; phylum Actinomycetota; class Actinomycetes; order Mycobacteriales; family Pseudonocardiaceae; genus Saccharopolyspora; species Saccharopolyspora flava. The sequence goes on along the minus strand of NZ_FOZX01000001.1, from coordinate 548,830 downwards.
TACATCGATGGTGCGTTCGACTTCATCAAGCAGACCGTCGCCCACGGCGGCACGATCCTGTTCGTCGGCACCAAGAAGCAGGCGCAGGAAGCGATCGCCGAGCAGGCCCAGCGGGTCGGCATGCCGTTCGTCAACCAGCGCTGGCTGGGCGGCATGCTGACGAACTTCCAGACCGTCCACCGCCGTCTGCAGCGTCTCAAGGAACTCGAGACGATGGAGCAGACCGGTGGCTTCGAGGGTCGCACCAAGAAGGAGATCTTGATGCTGACCCGCGAGAAGGACAAGCTGGAGAAGACCCTCGGCGGTATCCGCGACATGTCCAAGGTGCCCAGCGCCGTGTGGATCGTGGACACCAAGAAGGAGCACATCGCCGTCGGCGAGGCTCGCAAGCTGGGTATCCCGGTCGTCGCGATCCTGGACACCAACTGCGACCCCGACGAGGTCGACTACCCGATCCCGGGCAACGACGACGCGATCCGCTCCGCCGCGCTGCTGACCCGCGTGGTCGCCGACGGTGTCGCCGAGGGCCTGATGGCGCGCTCCGGCCGCAACAACGGCGCCCCCGCCGAGAGCGGCGAGGAGAAGCCGGCCGGTGGCGAGCCGCTGGCCGAGTGGGAGAAGGAGCTCCTGGCCGGTTCCGGCCAGGCTGCCGAGGGCGGCGAGCAGCAGCCCGCGCAGTCCTGATCATCCGCGCTGCGCACCCGCTGATCGCTGCGGGTGCGCAGCGCGATCAGGCTGCTCACCAGGTGCCACGGCTGCCGGCAACGCCGGCCGCCGGGCGCACCGGGAACAGACCGACGCCGGGCCGAGAGCACGGCCGCTGAACGCGGCGCATCGCGCGGTGTCGGGTCCGAAATTTCGGGAAGATCTTCCAAATTCCGTATCAACAGGGACGGACTACGCACGATGGCGAACTTCAGTGCGGCCGACGTCAAGCGTCTTCGCGAGCTGACCGGCGCCGGCATGATGGACTGCAAGAAGGCTCTTGAGCAGAACGACGGCGACTTCGACAAGGCCGTCGAGAGCCTGCGCATCAAGGGTGCCAAGGACGTGGGCAAGCGCGCCGAGCGCGCCACCGCCGAGGGCCTCGTCGCCGCTGAGGGCGGCGTCCTGATCGAGATCAACAGCGAGACGGACTTCGTCGCCAAGAACGACGAGTTCATCGAGCTGGCCAACAAGGTCGTCGCCGCCGCGGCCGCCGCGGGCGCGACCGACGTCGACTCGGCGCTGGCCGCCAAGCTGGACGACAAGACCGTCGCCGACGCCATCCAGGAGCTCTCCGCCAAGATCGGCGAGAAGCTGGAGCTGCGCCGGGTCAAGAAGTTCGACGGTCAGGTGAGCACCTACCTGCACCGCCGCTCCGCGGACCTGCCCCCGGCGGTCGGCGTGCTGGTCGAGTACACCGGTGACGACGCGGACGCCGCTCGCGGCGCCGCGATGCAGGTCGCCGCGCTCAAGCCCACCTACCTCTCCCGCGACGAGGTCCCCGAGGACATCCAGGCCAACGAGCGCCGGATCGCCGAGGAGACCGCCAAGGCGGAGGGCAAGCCGGAGAAGGCCCTGCCGAAGATCATCGAGGGTCGCCTCAACGGCTTCTTCAAGGAGAACTGCCTGCTGGACCAGCCGTCCGTGCAGGACAACAAGAAAACCGTCAAGGCTCTGCTGGACGAGGCCGGCGTGACCGTGACCGGATTCGTCCGGTTCGAGGTCGGCCAGGCCTGATCCAGGCCGCGGCGGAGGCCGGCCGCGCCCGGTGACGGGCCGGCCGGCTCACCCGGCCCCGGCGGCCGTCCACGACGGCACCGCGCCCCGCCTTCGCCCGGAGGCGGGGCGTTTTTGCAAGAACGGGCGCATTCGGCATGGCGGTCCCGCCCAGGCGGGGCCGCGACGGGTATCGGTCGCTCACGAGGCGGGTATCCGGTTCACGACCCGCACAACACCTGATGACGTGCATGATCAAGACCTCGCGGGAGGATTCAAGTGACCGACGACGGCCCGGCTAAGCGTGGTTACGGTCGCGTGCTGCTCAAGCTCGGCGGCGAGATGTTCGGCGGCGGCAGCGTCGGAATCGATCCCGAGGTGGTCGCCACCGTGGCCCGGCAGATCGGCGAGATCGTCGCCGACGGGGTCGAGGTGGCCATCGTGATCGGTGGCGGGAACTTCTTCCGCGGCGCCGAGCTGCAGCAGCGCGGCATGGACCGCGCGCGCGGCGACTACATGGCGATGCTGGGCACCGTCATGAACTGCCTGGCGCTGCAGGACTTCCTGGAGCGCGAGCACGGCATCGACACCCGGGTGATGACCGCGATCACCATGGGCCAGGTCGCCGAGCCCTACATCCCGCGACGCGCGATGCGGCACATGGAGAAGGGCCGCGTCGTCATCTTCGGCGCCGGCACCGGCATGCCGTACTTCTCCACCGACACCACCGCCGCGCAGCGGGCGCTGGAGATCGGCTGCGACGTGGTGCTGATGGCCAAGGCCGTCGACGGCGTCTACACCGCCGACCCCAAGACCACCCCGGACGCGAAGCTGTTCGAGCACATCACCCACCGCGAGGTGCTCGAGAAGGGGCTGAAGGTCGCCGACGCGACGGCGTTCAGCCTGTGCATGGACAACCACATGCCGATCCTGGTCTTCAACCTCCTGGAGGAAGGCAACATCGCCCGCGCGGTCGGCGGTGAGAAGATCGGCACGCTGGTCAGCACCCCGGGCGCCGAGAAGCTGTGACGGTGCTGGATCCTGATCTGGTCGCGGGGCCGCCGGTTCGGCGAACCCGGCGACACGCCACACTTGCAAAGTCCACTGGTCGGCAGACTTAAGGAGCAGCCGTGATCGACGAAGCTCTTCTCGAAGGCGAGGAGAAGATGCAAAAGGCTGTGGAGGTGGCCAAGGACGAGCTGGCCTCCGTCCGCACCGGTCGCGCGAACCCCGCGATGTTCTCCAGCATCGTCGTCGACTACTACGGATCGCCGACGCCGCTGAACCAGCTCGCGAGCGTGTCCGTCCCGGAGGCGCGGCTGGTCGTCATCAAGCCCTACGACGGCAGCCAGATCCAGGCGATGGAGAAGGCGATCCGCGACTCCGACCTCGGGGTCAACCCGTCCAACGACGGACAGCTCATCCGCGTGGCGATCCCGCAGATGACCGAGGAGCGTCGCAAGGAGATGGTCAAGCTCGCCAAGGCCAAGGGCGAGGAAGGCCGGGTCACCATCCGCGGCATCCGCCGCAAGGTCAAGGAAGAGATCGAGCGCATCGTTAAGGACGGCGAAGCCGGCGAGGACGAGGGCTCGCGTGCGGAGAAGGAACTCGACAACCTGACCCACCGCTACACCGGTCAGGTCGACGAGCTGCTCAAGCACAAGGAAGCGGAACTCCTCGAGGTCTGAGTGGTGACGCCCGGCCAGTGTGCAGACGAGTCCGGAATGTCGGCCGACGACATTCCGGACCCGCCTTCGCGTCCATCCCGGGCCGGTCGTGACCTCCGCGCCGCCATCGGCGTCGGGGTCGTGCTCGGGGCGGCCGTCATCCTCTCGTTGCTGATGGTCCGGTTCGTGTTCATCGGCATCGCCGCAGCGGCCGCTCTGGTCTCGACGATCGAGCTGGCCCAGGCCGTGCGACGCGCGGCGGGCATCCGCGTCTCGCTGGTCCCGGTCCTGATCGGCGGGCAGGCCATGATGTGGCTGTCCTGGCCGTTCGGGCTGCGCGGAATCCTGATCTCGTTCGCGATCACCGTGCTGGGCTGCCTGGTGTGGCGCTTCCGCGACGGCGTCGAGGGCTACCTGCGCGACGTCACCGCCTCGGTGTTCACCGCCGCCTACGTGCCGCTGTTCACGGCGTTCGCCGCGATGCTGGTGCGCCCGGAGGACGGTGCGTTCCGGGCCCTGGTGTTCCTGATCTGCGTGGTCGCCTCCGACACCGGCGGGTACGCGGCCGGGGTGCTGTTCGGCAAGCACCCGATGGCGCCGGTGATCAGCCCGAAGAAGTCCTGGGAGGGCTTCGCCGGGTCGATGATCGGCGGCGTGCTGGCCGGTGTGCTGTCGGTGTGGCTGATGCTCGACGGCCAGTGGTGGATGGGTGCGCTGGTCGGCGCGGCGCTGGTGTGCAGCGCGACGATCGGTGACCTGATGGAGTCGGTGATCAAGCGCGATCTGGGCATCAAGGACATGGGCAACCTGCTTCCCGGGCACGGCGGCCTGATGGACCGGATGGACTCGCTGCTGCCGTCGGCCCCGCTGGCGTGGATGATGCTGTTCTGGCTCATCCCGAGCTGATGCGGACCTGGCGCGAGAAGCGGGCACCGGAGGTCACGCCGAGCCCCAACATCTGGAACTGGCCCGAGGTCTACGAGGCGGAGAACCGCGCTCAGGACTCCGCCGGGGCGTTGTGGAAGGCGTTGCGCGCCGAGCGCGACTGGTCCGGACTGGACGTGGTCGACGTCGGCTGCGGCGACGGCTTCCACCTGCCGGTCTTCGCCGCCACCGCGCGCTCGGTGATCGGGGTGGAGCCGCACGAGCCGCTGGCCGAGCGCGCCCGCGCGCGCATGTCCGGCACGCCGGGCGTGGACGTGCGCGTGGCCCCGGCGCAGCGGCTCCCGCTGGCCGACGGCAGCGCGGACCTGCTGCACGCGCGCACGGCGTACTTCTTCGGCCCGGGTTGCGAGCCGGGTCTGGCCGAGGCGGAGCGGGTGCTGCGGCCCGGCGGGACGCTCGCGATCATCGACCTGGACACGGCGTCGCGGCCGTACGGCGAGTGGATGCGCACCGACGCCCCGCAGATCGATCCGGCGGCCATCGAGTCGTTCTTCGCCCGGCACCACTTCACGAGCACGACGGTCTCCACGCTCTGGCGCTTCCACGACCGGGAGACCTTCGAGGCGGTCCTGCGCATCGAGTTCTCCGCCAAGACCGCCGCCCGCGCGATCGCCGAGTCCCCGGGCCGCACCCTCCCGGTCACCTACCGCCTCCGCACTCGCACGAAGCCGTCCGGCCTCCTCACCCCCTGACCCCCGTCGGCCACCCGGCCGCGGTGCCGTGAGCGTCGCGCGGTGGGTTTCCGGTGGGTGCCCTCCCGGGCAGGGGACAGTTTTTCCTCGAATCACCCATGATCAATGTCCGAAATGTCGAGACAGTTTTCACTAAAACTGTCCTCGGCTGAGCCCTCGTCCCCCGAGCGCGAGGCACCCGGGGGACGAGGGCTCAAAGGCGGAGGGGTCAGAAGGTTTGGCCCGCGGGTTGGCGGGTGACCGCGTTGACCCGGTTGAACAGGTTCGAGAGGCCGATCATGAGGGTCAGCGCCGCGATCTGCTCCTCCGAGTAGTGGGCCGTGACGCGCTGCCAGAGGTCGTCGTCGACGGGGTCGCCTCGGTCGGCGACGCGGGTCGTGGCCTCGGCGAGCTCCAGCGCCACCCGCTCGGCTTCGGTGAAGAACGGGGCATCCCGCCACGCCGCCACCGCCCACAACCGGTCGTCGCCGCACCCGAGCTGCTTGAGCTGCTTCGAGCTGTAGTGCGCGCAGAAGCTGCACCCGTTGATCTGGCTCGACCGCAGGTGCACCAGCTCCAGCGTCTCCGCCGGGACGTCGGCGGCGTGGATGGTCTTCATCAACGCCTGGATCGCCTCGAACGCGCCCGGCAGGAGCATCGCCGGGTTGCTCACTCGTGCTTGCATGGGGACCTCCCTGTCACAACAGCCGTGTCCGGCTCGTCCACCCCCATGACGGCCGATGACGAGGGAATGTGACCGATGGACGACAACGAGTTCCTGGCCAGGAAGTTCGAGCAGCACCGCGCGCGGCTGAAAGCGGTGGCGCTGCGGATGCTCGGCAACCACGCCGAAGCCGAGGACGCGGTGCAGGAGGCGTGGCTGCGGGTGGACCGGGCCGGCGCCGACGACGTCGACAACCTCGGCGGCTGGCTGACCACGATCGTCGGCCGGATCTGCCTCGACGTGCTCCGCGCCCGCCGCTCCCACCCGGAACAGCCCGCCGAGGAGCTGCCCGAGCGCTCCGAGGGGCCGACGCCGGAGACCGAGGCGGTGATGGCCGATTCGGTGGGCCTGGCGCTGTTCGTCGTCCTCGACGCCCTCGAACCGGCCGAGCGCCTCGCGTTCGTGCTGCACGACATGTTCGCCGTGCCCTTCGACGACATCGCCGCGATCGTGGGCCGCAGCCCGGCGGCCACCCGCCAGCTCGCCAGCCGGGCCCGCCGCCGGGTCCGCAGCAGCGGCCGGCCCGAACCGGACCTGCTCGCGCAGCGCGAGGTCGTCGACGCCTTCCTGCGCGCGGCCAGGGAGGGCGACTTCGAGGGCCTGCTCCAGGTGCTCGACCCCGACGTGGTGCTGCGCGCAGACGACCGGGCCGTGGAGCTGGCGGCCCGCGCTCGCAAGGCCGGAGCCCCGGACCTCGCCGCCGAGGCGCGCGGTGCGAACTCGGTGGCCGGGGTCTTCCGCGGCGGGGCGAAGCTGGCCCGCCCGGCGCTGATCGCCGACGCGATCGGTGCGGCCTACGCGCCGCGCGGCAAGGCGCACTCGGCGTTCCTGCTGACGATCCGTGACGGCCGGATCACCGAGATCGAGGTGGTCGCCGACCGCGACCACCTCGCCGAACTCGATCCGCTGGTGCTGGAGTAGGTCAGCCGCTGCGCTGGGAGGTGTCGATGAGCGTGAAGGTCGCGCCCACCACGTCCCGCACCACCGCCAGCCTGCCGTGCGGGGAATCGGTGGGCTCGCGCAGCACCTGGCCGCCCAGCGCCTGGACCTTGCCGACCGCCGAGTCGGCGTCGTGATCGGGGTCGACCTGGAAGTACAGCTGCCAGTGCGGTGGAACGCCCTGCGGCAGCGACGCTCTCGCGTCCAGGCGGCCCAGCAGCGGCTGGTCGCCGACGTGCCAGACGGTGTAGTCGAAGTCGCCGCTCGGCTCGCCGATTTGCTGCTGCCGGTATCCCAGCAAACCGGCGTAGAACGGGTCGGCGGCCGCGGCGTCGCGGGTGTGCAGCTCGGCCCAGCACAGCGCGCCCGCCCGGGCCCAGCCGAACGTCGCGTTCTCGGGTGCCTCCCACAGGCCCACGACCGCGCCGCTCGGGTCCTCGGCGACGAGGAACATCTCGTCACCGGGGGTCTCGGTCGGCGGCACGACGACCTTGCCGCCCAGCGCGCGGATCTGCTCGGTCGCGCGCCGCGTTGAACCGCACTCCAGGTACAGCGTCCACGCGGTCGGGACGTCGCCGGATTCCGGTAGCAGCCCGGCCACCGGGACGTCCCCGGCCAGGGCCACCGAGTAGTCGCAGCGCTGCACCCAGCGCCAGCCGAACAGCCCGGTGTAGAACTCGTGCACAGCTTCGGTCTCGTTAGATGCCAGATCGGCCCACCCGGGCGCTCCCAGTGCGATGCCCACGGCGATCACCCCCGCAAACCCTGTCGTTGTAGGCAGCGTCACGTGTGCACCGTCCGCCCGCAATGCGAAGCCCCCGAATGACGCCTTGATAGCGGTCGAACCACGTGATCGACTGGGAGGCGTCGTCTGCACGCACACGGGTCTTCTCAGGAGCGGCCATGTCATTCCGCGCGGCGCAGCCGGTGACCGCGGGTCTGAGCCGGCTCGCTCAACTGGATCGCGGTGAGCGCGCACGCCTCGTGCGCCAGCTGTGCCACCAGTACCCGGTGTTCCGGTCGATGTTCCGGCAGGCGCTGATCGCGCGCGGCGTCGCCTTCGCGTCCGCGGTGGCCTTGGGGGCCTCGGTGATGACCTTGGCGCAGGGCTTCGACATGTGGATCGTGGCGAGCCTGGTCTTCGCGGGCATGGGCGGTTTCTGCTACGTCGCGGTGACGCTGACCAACAGCCGGTTCGACCTGCTCATGGCGGTGCTCGGCGCGCACCGCACCGACGAGCTGCACAGCAGGCTGGTCACCGAGCAGATCTACGCCGAGGAGATCGACCAGGTCGAGCCGGAGGCCCCGGCGCAGCAGGTCGTGCCCTCGCACGCGGTCGGCTCGCGGCTGACGGCCGACCCTAGCTCTGCACGCTGATCGACAGCGCTGCGGCGATCTCGTCGCCTACGAAGTGGGTTTCGGCGTGCTCCGGGTCGCCGACGCGCACCACCAGCGGTCCGCCGAAGGGCTTGCGCTCCACGATCTCGATGCGCGAGCCGAGGGTGAGCCCGTGCTCGGTGAGGTAGCGCAGCAGCTCCGAATCGGTGTCCCACACCCGGGCGATGATGCCGACGGTGCCGGGTTCGATCTGGTCGAGCTGACGGGTGCGCGGGGCGGCGAGCTCGCCGTCGGCGGTGGGGATCGGGTCGCCGTGCGGGTCGGTGGTGGGGTTGCCGAGCTTGGCCGCGATGTGCTCGACGAGCTCGTCGGAGACGGCGTGCTCCAGCGCGTCGGCCTCCCGGTGCACGGCGTCCCAGCTGTAGTCGAGCTCCTCGACGAGGAACAGCTCGATCAGCCGGTGCCTGCGCAGCACGGCGTGCGCGAGCCGCAGCCCCTCCGGGGTGAGCTCGACGCTGCGGTAGCGGACGTGGGTGACCAGGCCCAGCTGATCCAGCTTGTTGATCATCCCGGAGACCGAGGAGGGGCTGAGCCCCAGGCGAGCGGTCAGCGTCGCGTTGGTGACCTGCTCACCCCGTTCGCGGAGACCGTAGATGGCTCGGAGGTAGTCCTCCACCGAAGACGAGGGTCGCTCGGTTTCGCTCGGCATACTTTCACGATACGGGCGAGCCGGTGCCCGCGGTCGCGCGGTCACCGATCGACGCCCGTCGGCGCAGCGCACGGGGGATCACGCCCTGCGTCGGCGCCAGCAGGTAGACCAGCGCGAACAGCGCGGCCTGGCAGAGCACGATCATCCCGCCGGTCGAGGTGTCGATGTGGAAGCTCAGGTAGGTGCCGGTGACCGAGCACAGCACCGACAGGCCGGCGGCCGTGGCCAGCATCTTCGGGAACCGCTTGGTGAGCAGGAACGCGGTCGCGCCCGGCGTGATCAGCATCGCCGTGACCAGCACGACCCCGACGGCCTGCAGCGCGACCACGACGGTCAGCGCCAGCATCGTCAGCAGCAGTGCGCTGACCCGGCGCGGCGAGATGCCGATCGCGTGCGCGTGCGTCGGGTCGAAGGCGTAGAGGGTGAGATCGCGCCGCTTGAGCAAGGCCACCACCAGCACCACCGCGGCGATGATCAGGACCTGCGCGATGTCGAAGTCGGTGACGCCCAGGACGTTGCCGAACAGGATGTGGTTGAGGTCGACCTGGCTCGGAATCCGCGACACCAGCACGAGCCCGAGCGCGAACAGGCCGGTGAACACCACGCCGATCGCCGCGTCGCCCTTGAGCCGCGTGGTGCTGCGCACGCCCGCGATCAACCCGACCGCCAGGCCGCCGAACAGGAACGCGCCGACCGAGAACGGCATCCCCAGCACGTAGGCGAGCACCACGCCGGGCAGCACGGCGTGCGAGACGGCGTCGCCCAGCAGCGACCAGCCGATCAGCGTCACCCAGCAGGACAGCACCGCGCACACCAGCCCGGCGGCGAGGCTGACCAGCAGCGCGCGCTGCATGAACCCGAATTGGAGGGGTTCGAGCAGGAACTCGATCATCGGGCCTCCACGCCGAACGTGCGGGCCAGCGTCTCGGGCGCCAGCACCTCGTCGATCGGGCCGTGGGCGATCACCCGCTGCTGCAGCAGGACCGCCTCGTCGCACAGCTCGGGGACGCTGGCGAGGTCGTGAGTGGAGATGATCACGGTGCGTCCTTCGTCGCGCAGCTCCCGCAGCAGGGCGCTGATCATGGCCTCGGACTTCTTGTCGACCCCGGCGAAGGGCTCGTCGAGGAACAGCAGCCGCGCGTCCTGGGCGATGCCGCGCGCGACGAAGGCCCGCTTGCGCTGGCCGCCGGAGAGCTCCCCGATGGGCCGGTGGGCGAGCTCGCCGAGGCCCACCCGGGTCAGGGCCGCGCGCATCGCGGCCTTGTCGGCGCGGCGGGGGTGCCGGGTGAGGCCGAGGCGGCCGTAGCGGCCCATCAGCACCACGTCGGCGACCGTCACCGGGAACGTCCAGTCCACGGCCTCGGACTGCGGCACGTAGGCGAGCAGCCCCTCCCGCCGCGCCTGCTTGCGGTCCCGGCCCATGATCGAGATGTCGCCGGTGTCCGGCTTGACCAGGCCCATCAGGGACTTGAACAGGGTGGACTTGCCGGAACCGTTCATGCCGAGCAGACCGCAGACGCGTCCCTCGCCGACCTGCACCGACACGTCGTCGAGCGCGAGGACCTCGCCGTAGCGGACGGTGACGTGGCGGGCGCTGATGGCGTTCGGGCTCACGGGGTCCCTCCGCGCAGGCCGGAGACGATGGCGCGCGCGTCGTGGCGCAGCAGGTCCAGGTAGGTCGGCACGGGTCCTCCGGGCTCGGACAGCGAGTCGACGTAGAGCTTCTCGCCCAGCCGTGCCCCGGTCTCGCGCGCGACCTGGCGTTGCGGGCCGTCGTTGACGGTGGACTCGCAGAACACCGTCGGAACCCGGTTGTGCTGCACGAACTCGGCGGTGGTCCGGATCTGCCGCGGGGTGCCCTCGGACTCGCTGTTGACCGGCCACAGGTAGGCCTCGGCGAGCCCGGCGTCGCGGGCGAGGTAGGAGAAGGCCCCCTCGCAGCTGACCAGCGCCCGCTGCTCGGCGGGCAGCGAGGCGAGCTCGTCGTGCAGGTATCGGTCGATCTCGGCGATGCGGGCCAGGTAGGCGTCGGCGTTCGCGCGGAACGTCGCCTCGTGCGCCGGGTCGAGGCGGATGAAGGCGTCCCTGATGTTGGCGACGTAGATCGCGGCCGTGCGCGGCGACATCCAGGCGTGCGGGTTGGCCTTGCCCAGGTACTCGCCGCTGCGGATCGGGAGCGGCTCGACGCCGTCGGTCAGGGTGACGTGCCGGGCCTCGCTGCGCTGCACGAACCGGTCGAACCAGCGCTCCAGGCCGAGCCCGTTGTCGAGCACCACGTCGGCCTTGGCGGCCTTGAGCATGTCGCTGGGGGTGGGCTCGTACTCGTGGATCTCGGCGCCGGGCTTGGTGATGGAGTCGACGACGATCACGTCGCCTGCGACGTTGCGGGCCATGTCGGCGAGCACGGTGAAGGTGGTGACGACGTGCTTGCGGTGGTCGTCGGGGCTGCTCAGACCGGTTCCGCAGGCCGACACCAGCATCGCCAGCACGGCCAGCGCGGCCAGGTTTCGGCGGCTCGCGAGTCCGGGTTTCGCCACGCCGAAAACCCTACCTCGGCGTCCCGGAATGTCCAACGGCGGACGGTGCCCCGGCTGCCCGGAGAGATCGTTCGCTGACGTGGGACACTGTGGGGCGCTATGTCTACGAAATCCCTGCCGCTCGTCTTCGACGCCCCGCGCCGCGGCAAGCCGCCGCGCCACCTCGCCGACCTCTCCGCCGAGGAGCGGAAGGCCGTCGTCGCCGAGCTGGGGGAGAAGCCGTTCCGCGCCAAGCAGCTCGCCAACCACTACTTCGGCCGCCTCAACGCCGACGTCGACTCGATGACCGACATCCCGGCGGGCAGCCGCGAGGCGCTGGGCGCCGCGCTGCTGCCGCAGCTGCTCAGCCCGGTCCGCAACCTCGACACCGACGAGGGCACCACCCGCAAGACGCTGTGGAAGGCGCACGACGGGACGCTGCTGGAGAGCGTCCTGATGCGCTACCCGGATCGCGCGACGGTGTGCATCTCCAGCCAGGCCGGGTGCGGCATGGCCTGCCCGTTCTGCGCGACCGGTCAGGGAGGGTTGCAGCGCAACCTGTCCACCGCCGAGATCGTCGACCAGGTCCGCTCGGCGGCGGCGATGATGCGCGACGGCGAGGTCCCCGGCGGTCCCGGGCGGCTGTCGAACGTCGTGTTCATGGGCATGGGCGAGCCGCTGGCGAACTACCGGCGGGTGATCGACGCGGTGCACCGCATCTGCGACCCGGCGCCCGACGGGCTGGGCCTGTCGCAGCGCTCGGTGACGGTCTCCACGGTCGGCCTGGTCCCGGCGATCCGGAAGATGACGGCCGAGGACCTGCACGTCACCCTCGCGGTCTCGCTGCACACCCCCGACGACGAACTGCGCGACACGCTGGTGCCGGTCAACAACCGCTGGAAGGTCGCCGAGGTCCTGGAGGCCGCCCGCGGCTACGCCGACCACACCGGCCGCCGGGTCTCGATCGAGTACGCGCTGATCCGCGACGTCAACGACCAGCCGTGGCGGGCCGACCTGCTGGGCAAGCTGCTCAAGAAGCACCTCGGCCAGTTCGCGCACGTCAACCTGATCCCGCTGAACCCGACCCCGGGCAGCAAGTGGGACGCCAGCCCCAAGCCGGTCGAGCGCGAGTTCGTCCGCCGGGTCCGCGACGCCGGCGTCTCCTGCACGGTCCGCGACACCCGAGGCCAGGAGATCGCAGCAGCCTGCGGCCAACTCGCAGCCGAGGAATAACCGGCCAACTGCCCACGAACCCAGCGGCCAGGTGCCCACGAACCCAGCGGCCAAGTGTCCACGAACCCAGCGGCCAAGTGTCCACGAACCTAGCGGCCAATTGACCACGAACCTAGCGGCCAGGTGTCCACGAACCCGGCGGCTTCGGGTGTGATCTCGTGACCGCAATGAACAGAAGTGGGTGGGTCGGCTTCCGGTGGTCGATGATCCTCGTGTCCGAGTGATCGAGCTGGGAGGCAACGGTGCCTGACCTGAGAGTTCGTGGCATTGCGGTTCATTCGATCGTCGCGGCGGCGCTGGTGCTGCTCGCCGCGCCCGCGCACGCCGAGGTGTCCGTGCCCGGCGGGACGGCGGGGTGCGGGAGCGGGGACGTGCGGCCGGGGGAGTCGGTGACCAGGGAGATCGTCTCCGGTGGCGTCACCCGCAGCTACCTGCTTCACGTGCCGGAGAGCTACGCGCCGGAGGAGCCGACGCCGGTGGTGCTGTCGTTCCACGGCCATTCGCGGGATTCGGCCTACCAGGAGGAGCTGTCGGAGTTCTCCGGCACCGACGCCATCGCCGCGTACCCGCAGGGGCTGGTCGGGACCGACGGCGAGACGGCCTGGCAGGGCGCGCCGTACTCGGCCGACGTCGACGACGTGCGGTTCACCGGGGACGTGCTCGACGAGCTGGAGCGGGATCTGTGCGTCGACCCGGCGCGGATCTACGCGGCCGGCAAGTCCAACGGCGGCGGGTTCATCGGGGTGCTGGCCTGCCGGATGAGCGACCGGATCGCCGCGTTCGCGCCGGTGTCCGGGGCCTTCTACCCGCAGGGCGGGGAGTGCGACCCGGAGCGCCCGGCACCCATCCTCGACTTCCACGGTGCGGTCGACGAGACGATCCCCTACGACGGCGACGCCGAGCGCGGGCTCCCGGCGATTCCGGACTGGCTGGCCGGGTGGGCCGAGCGCGACGGTTGCGAGGCGGATCCCGTCACCCGGGACGAGGGCGACGGGGTGCACCGGGTCGAGCACCGGGGCTGCGACGGCGGAGCCGAGGTCGTGCACTACCGGATGGACTCGGTCGCGCACGACTGGCCCGCGACGCACCCGAACCCGGACTCCGACGCTCCCGCTCCGATCGACGCGACGCCGCTGATCATGGACTTCTTCTCGCGCCACTCGTTGCGCTGAGTGCAACAGGGGGCAGTTTTAGTGAGAACTGCCCGGGGGTGGTGCCCGAAATGTCCGGACAGTTCTCACTAAAACTGTCCTCTGCCGAGCATCGCGGAACGTGAGATCCGTGCTCAACGGCGAAGAGCCGCCCCTCGGGGGTCCGAGGGGCGGCTCTTCGTGGTTCTGGGGTCAGCGGCGGCGCTTGTTCTTGGTCAGGTCGTAGAGCAGACCGACGGCCAGGACCACCGCGGTGATGATGAGGAACACGTCCTCCATCTTGAAGTGCCCGCCACCACTGAGGATGCCCTGGTGGTTGCCGATGAGCATGCACAGGACCGCGACGACCGAGAACCAGCCGGCGATCTGGGTGCCCTTCGGGAAACCGCCGTGCCAGCCCCACTCGACCGACGGTTCCTCGGCCGGGTCGATGGCCTGGCTGGGCTTCTTCTCCAGCTCGGTGCTCGCCACGTTCCCCTCCTGCGCCACACCGGCCACCCGCGGCCGGAAAGCCTGTTGCTTGGGTTTCGCGCACCGCCGGACGGCGATCCACGATCGCCCTCATCCTCGCACACCCGATCGGGACCCGATCGGCCACCTGCCCGGCATCAGCAGCGAAAAAGGTGCCGCGCGAACCCGGCTCGCGCGGCACCTCGGTGAACGACGACCGGTGACTACCCGCCCTTGACGGCCCTGCGGCCGATGACGACGCGGTAGACGCCGAGCACGATGAGCGAGCCCACGATCGCCAGGATCCAGGTCCGGATCGACCAGAACTCGTTGAGTCCCGTTCCGAAGATCCACTTGCCGATCAAGCCGCCGAGGAACGCCCCGACCACTCCGAGCAGCATGGTGACGATGATGCCGCCCGGGTCCTTGCCCGGCATGATCAGCTTCGCGATGGCCCCCACGATCAAGCCGAGAACGATCCATCCGATGATGCCCATGACGGCCTCCTTCATTCGTCAGGCAGCGCCGATACCCCGATCGTGACGCCGGAAGGTGATTTGTGCACCGCGAGGGGCACCGGCTCACCTCCTTCGGGGACAATGGCGTCGATGCACGCGGACACCAGCACACAGAGCGACACCCCGCGCACCGTTCTGGTGCTCGGATCGACCGGTTCCATCGGCACCCAGGCACTCGACGTGATGCGCGACAACCCGGACCGGTTCCGGGTCGTGGGGCTGGCCGCGGGCGGGAGCGACCCGCAGGCGCTCGCCGCGCAGGCGCTGGAGTTCGAGGTCCCGGTCGTGGCCGTGGCCAAGGGCACAGCCGCCGAGGACGTCCAGCTCGCCCTCTACTCCGAGGCGCAGAAGCGCGGCTACGCCGAGGGCGAGTTCAAACTCCCCCGGCTGCTGGCCGGGCCCGAGTCCGCGCTGGAGCTCATCGAGGCCGCCCCGGCCGACGTGGTGCTCAACGGCGTCGACGGCTCGCGCGGCCTGCGGCTGACGCTGGCCGCCCTGGACACCGGCGCCCAACTCGCGCTGGCCAACAAGGAATCGCTGGTCGCGGGCGGTGCGCTGGTGCTGGACAAGGCCGCGCCCGGGCAGCTGGTGCCGGTCGACTCCGAGCACTCCGCGCTCGCCCAGTGCCTGCTGGGCAACGACAACGCCGACGTGGACCGGCTGGTGCTGACCGCCTCCGGCGGCCCGTTCCGGGGCCGCAAGCGCGACGACCTCGCCGAGGTCACCGTGCAGCAGGCGCTGGCGCACCCGACTTGGGCGATGGGCAACGTCGTCACGATCAACTCCGCGACCCTGGTCAACAAGGGCCTGGAGCTCATCGAGGCGCACCTGCTGTTCGGCATCGAGTACCCGCGCATCGACGTGGTGGTGCACCCGCAGTCGATCGTGCACTCGATGGTCACCTACACCGACGGGGCCACGATCGCCCAGGCCAGCCCGCCGAACATGAAGATCCCGATCGCGATGGGCCTGGAGTGGCCGCGCCGGGTCCCCGGCGTCGCGCCGCGGCTGGACTTCACCGACGCCCAGGAGTGGACCTTCGAGCCGCTGGACGACGAGACGTTCCCGGCCGTCGAGCTGGCCCGGGCGGCCGGTTCCGGCGGGGGATGCCTGCCCGCCATCTACAACGCGGCGAACGAGGAGGCGCTGGCGGCGTTCGTCGACGGTCGCCTCCGGTTCCCGCAGATCGTGCAGACTGTCAGTGACACGCTCGGGGCGGCCGACCAGTGGCGCGGCGCACCGTCGGAGCTCGACGAGGTCTTCGCGGCCGAGGAGTGGGCGCGGAACCGGGCGCGTGAGCTGGCCGGAGGGAAGGCGGAGTAAGTGCTGGTCGTCGTTGGCATTCTGATCTTCTTCTTCGGGCTGCTGTTCTCCATCGCGTGGCACGAGCTGGGGCACCTGGCGACCGCGAAGATGTTCGGCGTCAAGGTCACCGAGTACATGGTGGGCTTCGGCCGGACCATCTGGTCCCGCAAGAAGGGCGAGACCGAGTACGGGGTGAAGCTCATCCCGTTCGGCGGCTACATCCGCATGATCGGCATGTTCCCGCCGCAGAAGGACGAGGAGATGGGCCGCTCCGCTTCGTCCTCGCCGTTCCGGGCGATGATCGACGACGCGCGGCAGATGTCGGCCGAGGACATCAAGCCCGAGGACGCGCACCGGCAGTTCTACCAGCGCTCCCCGTGGAAGCGGATCATCGTGATGATGGCCGGGCCGGTGATGAACCTGATCCTGGCGGTCGGCATCTTCTCGGCGATCCTGATGGGGCACGGCCTCAACACCCCCACGCTGACGGTGTCCACGGTCAGCGAGTGCGTGCTGCCCGCCGACGCCCCCGACACGCAGAAGTGCCCGCCCGGCGCGAAGCCCTCGCCGGCCGCCGCGGCCGGGTTCAAGCCGGGCGACCGGATCGTGGAGTTCAACGGCAAGCCCTTCCACACCTGGGACGAGCTGCAGCTGGAGATCCGGAAGTCGCACGGCACGGTCCCGGTGGTCGTCGAGCGCGACGGGCACCGGCAGACGCTGACCGCCGACCTGATGCAGACCGAGCGGCCGAAGCTGAACTCCACCAGCGAGTACGAGACGGTCGGCTTCCTGGGCCTGTCCCCGACGTCGGTGCTGGTCAAGCAGGACATCGGCGGCGTGGCCGACACGATCGGCGAGTTCGTCAGCCTGACCGCGCAGAAGATCGTCGAGCTGCCGCAGCGGATCCCGGACCTGGTCTCGGCGATCTTCGGCGGCGAGCGGCACAAGGACTCGCCGGTGGGCATCGTCGGCGCCAGCCGTCTCGGCGGTGAGGTGCTGGCCACCGACCAGATCGCGGTCGACGAGCGGATCATCCTGATGTTCAACCTGCTCGCGGGCGTGAACCTGTCGCTGTTCGTGTTCAACCTGCTGCCGCTGCTGCCGCTGGACGGCGGGCACGTGGCGGGCGCGGCGTGGGAGTGGATCCGGCGGAGCTTCGCCAAGCTGGTCAAGCGCCCGGACCCGGGCCCGTTCGACACGGCAAGGCTGATGCCGCTGGCCTACGCGGTCAGCCTGGTGTTCATCGCCTACTCGTTGCTGGTCCTGGTCGCCGACATCGTGAACCCGGTGACGCTGTACTAGCCCCGGCCGGAGATTTCACCGCTGTGGTGGACCGGGTTCACGGCGCGAGTCGTGCCGTCGCGTTCGGCGACGGCCACGGCGCGTCGTTGTGAGCGCAAGATCACCGATAGGGTGATCCACGGCTCGAAGTCGTGGGCCGAACGGGACGTGAACGGCCGATGTCGATCACCCAACGTGATTCGTCAGACGCCCGGACGTCCAGCCGGATGAAGGTGCGCCGGTATCGTGGAACGCGGGCGGGACACCGTCCGAAGCACACCAGAAGAGGTGGAGAGGTATCGATGACCGTCGATCTGGGCATGCCCGCGGGCCCCGCCCCGGTGCTCGCGGAGCGGCGCAAGACTCGCCAGTTGCAGGTCGGACCGGTCGGAGTGGGCAGCGAGAGCCCCATCTCCGTGCAGACCATGACCACGACCGTCACCGCTGACGTCAACAGCACGCTGCAGCAGATCGCCGAGCTCACCGCCGCGGGCTGCGACATCGTCCGGGTCGCGTGCCCGAGCGCCGACGACGCCGAAGCCCTGCCGGCCATCGCGAAGAAGTCCCAGATCCCGGTCATCGCCGACATTCACTTCCAGCCGAAGTACGTCTTCGCGGCGATCGAGGCGGGCTGCGCGGCGGTGCGCGTGAACCCCGGCAACATCAAGAAGTTCGACGACAAGGTCAAGGAGATCGCGCAGGCCGCCAAGGACCACGGCACGCCGATCCGGATCGGCGTCAACGCCGGTTCCCTCGACCCGCGCCTGATGGAGAAGTACGGCAAGGCCACCCCCGAGGCGCTGGCCGAGTCGGCGCTGTGGGAGGCGGGCCTGTTCGCCGAGCACGACTTCCACGACATCAAGATCTCGGTGAAGCACAACGACCCGGTGGTCATGGTGCGCGCTTACGAGATCCTCGCCGAGCAGTGCGACTACCCGCTGCACCTCGGCGTCACCGAGGCCGGCCCGGCCTTCCAGGGCACCATCAAGTCGGCCACCGCCTTCGGCGCGCTGCTGCGCCAGGGCATCGGCGACACGATCCGCGTCTCGCTGTCGGCCCCGCCGGTCGAGGAGATCAAGGTCGGCACCCAGATCCTGCAGTCGCTGAACCTGCGGCCGCGCAAGCTGGAGATCGTCTCCTGCCCGTCCTGCGGACGCGCCCAGGTCGACGTCTACAAGCTCGCCGACGAGGTCACCGCCGGTCTGGAGGGCATGGAGGTGCCGCTGCGCGTCGCGGTCATGGGCTGCGTCGTCAACGGTCCCGGTGAGGCCCGCGAGGCCGACCTGGGCGTGGCCTCCGGCAACGGCAAGGGCCAGATCTTCGTCAAGGGCGAGGTCATCAAGACGGTGCCCGAGCACCAGATCGTCGAGACGCTGATCGAAGAGGCCATGCGCATCGCCGAGGACATGGGCGAGACCGTGGAGGAGGGCGCGAGCCCGACCGTCACCGTGGGCTGACCCGCGCACGACATCAGCCGCCCGGACCCGCTCCGGGCGGCTGATCCTTTTCCACGACGTTTCCGCTGCTCCGAACGGGTGAGTGCGGCCGCGCGGGATGTGGTGGATCTCCACCGGTCAGCCGTTCGCGTGGCATTTCTGGCAGTCTTGGCTGGTGCTCAAGGTTGCCGGTGCCCGCCTGCTGGAGGAACGCGACGCGAGTCTGGTCCGGTCGGTGCTGGACTCCGCGCCCGTGGCCGCGTGCATGGTCGCCGCGCGCGTCGAGGAGGCCGGGGTGCACCCGCTGCGCCTCGGCGGCGAGCTCTGGGGCCACGGGACCCGGCTGACCGGCATGTGCTTCTCCGGGGCGAACCTGGTGCCGCTGCGCGGCGGCCCGGACGCGATGCGGGCCTTCGCCGACCGCGCGCTGCGCCGCCGCCGCGTGTGCTCCTCGCTGGTCGGGCCGGCCGAGCAGGTGCTGATGCTGTGGGACGAGGTCGAGGCCCAGTGGGGTCCGGCGCGGGAGGTCCGCGACGAGCAGCCGCTGATGGCGCTCTCCGAGCTCCCGCACGTGCAGCCGGACCCGATGGTGCGGCAGGTGCGCCTGGAGGAGCTGGAGCGCTACCTGCCGGCCGCGGTGGCCATGTTCACCGAGGAGGTCGGCGTCGACCCCTCCACCGACGGCGGTGGCGCGGGCTACCGGGCCCGGGTGGCCGACCTCATCACCTCGGGGCGGGCGTTCGCGCGCTTCGAGGACGGCGAGGTCGTGTTCAAGGCCGAGATCGGGGCGCTGTCGTCGACGGTCGGCCAGATCCAGGGCGTGTGGGTGCACCCGGACCGCCGCAGCACGGGCCTGGGCACCGCGGGCACGGCCGCGGTCGCCGACCGGCTGGTGCGGGGCCTGGGGCGGACGGCGAGCCTGTACGTCAACGACTTCAACACCGCCGCGCGGGCGGCCTACGAGAAGGTCGGTTTCCGCCGGGTCGGGGAGTTCGCGACCGTCCTGCTGTGAAGGCGGCTCACCGGCGTCCCAGGTGAGGCGGCCGCGAACCATTTCGCCCGGTGTGTCGGGAACCCGGATTCGGTACCGCACAAGGGTTCGGCATACTCGCGGACATGCTTGCCTCGCGGATCATGGTCGGGCTCACCGCACTGCTGCTGGTTCCAGTGGCGGGGTGCAGCACCGGACCATCCGAGAAGGACGTGGCCACCTCGTTCGTCAACGCCGTCGCCGCAGGTGACGCGGCGGGCGCGGCGGCCCAGACCAACAACCCCGACGCCGCGCGCCGCGGACTGGAGCAGGCGCGCGAGCACCTCGCCCCGGTCGCGTCGCACGCCAACCTCGGCCAGGTCACCGAGAACGAGCAGGGCGCGTCCGCGAAGGTCGACCTCTCCTGGGACTTCAATGACGGCAAGGTCTGGCGCTACACCAGCACGGTGCAGCTCGTCGACGAGTCCGAGGGCTGGAAGGTCCTGTGGGCCCCGTCGGTGCTGCACCCCGACCTCAAGCCCGGTCAGACCCTCGCCTACAGCGAGGTGCTGCCCGCTCCCGGAGCCGTGACGGGCGCCGAGGGCAAGCAGCTGATGGGGCCGGAGCCGGTGGTGACGGTCAGCCTCAACGGCCAGGAGGCCGGTGACGTGCCGGGCGTGGCCGGGAAGCTGGCCCAGGCGCTGAGCCCGATCGAACCGGCGATCACCCAGCAGTCCATCGTCGAGGGCGTCGGCAAGACCCCGCCCGGCCAGCCGTACCAGGTGGTCACGCTGCGCCAGGCCGACTACGACAAGGTGCGCTCGAGCATCTACGACCTGCCGGGCGTGCGGTTCCCGGCGCAGATGCGGCTGCTGGCCTCCGAGCGCGGCTACGCCTCCCAGGTGCTGGCCGGGGTGTCGAAGAAGGTCGACGAGCAGGTCAAGGCCAACGCCGGGTGGCAGGTGGCCATCACCGACGACAAGGGCAACGAGGTCCGCAAGCTGCACACCGTCGCCGAGAAGCCGGTCCCGCCGACCTCGGTGACGCTGTCGGACCGCACCCAGCGGGCCGCCGAGCAGGCGCTGGACCCGATCCCGCAGGCCGCGATGATCGTGGCGATGAAGCCCTCCAACGGCGAGGTGCTGGCGGTCGCGCAGAACGACCCGGCCGACGCGCAGGGGCCGATGGCGCTGTCCGGGCAGTACCCGCCGGGGTCGACGTTCAAGATGGTCACCGGTGCCGCCGCCCTGGAGTCGGGCAAGGTCCGCGCCGACACCCCGGTGGAGTGCCCGGGCAAGAAGGTCTTCGACGGCATGACGCTGCCGAACGACAAGGAGTTCGACCTGGGCCGGGTGCCGCTGCACACGGCGTTCGCGCAGTCCTGCAACACCACGTTCGCGCAGCTGTCGGTGGACCTGCCCGACGACGCGCTGCCGAAGGAGGCCAAGAAGTTCGGCCTGGGAGTGGACTTCGACATGCCGGGCGCGACGACGATCACCGGCAAGGTCACCAACGCCGAGACCGTCACCCAGCACGCGGCCAACGGCATCGGCCAGGGCAAGGTGCTGGCCAGCCCGTTCGGGATGGCGCTGGCCGCCGCGTCGGTGGCCAACGGCGCCATGCCGACGCCGACGCTGATGCGCGGCCAGGAGACCAAGGCCGACGCCGCTCCGGAGAAGGTCTCGCCCGCGGCGCTGGACCAGCTGCGGTCGATGATGCGCGAGGTCGTCACCGGCGGCACCGCGCGCGGCCTGGCCGGTTCGGGCGAGGTCCGGGGCAAGACCGGCACCGCGCAGTTCGGCGACGGCACCCACTCGCACGGCTGGTTCGTCGGCTACCGCGACGACGTGGCCTTCGCGGTGCTCATCACCGACGCGGGCTCCTCGGGCCCGTCGGTCGACGCGGCGAAGAGGTTCCTCGACGGCCTGTGACGGTCGATCCCACGCGGACGGCGCCGCTCGGTTCCCCGGAACCGGGCGGCGCCGTCGTTTTTCGCGCGTCGAAAACCCCGGTTTTCGCGCCATGAAAACCGGGGTTTTCGACACGGGAGAGGAGTGGCGTGCGGGGAAACGCGGTCGCTTCACGTGATTGGGTGATCACTTAGGGTCAGTTGGGTGCTAGGTTGTAGCCCATCGAGCGCAGCAGCGTGGTCTCGTTGCTGTTCTCGGTGGGGTCGTCACCGGTCGGGCGCCACTGACGCGCGATCCGGCCGCCACGCTGCGTTGCGGCGGTGTGCGATGGCGATCCGGTGTCCGGGCCGACCGGACGCGCATCGGTCCGCCGCGCCGTCGGCGACCGCATCCCCGACGAACCGTGCCGGCAACGCCTCCCCCGAAGGCCGCCGGCGCCGCCCCAGGTGCGAACAGGAGTGGCTGTGATCTACTTCGATTCTTCCGCGTTGATCAAGATGATCGCCCCCGAACCGGAGAGCCAAGCGCTGAGCCAGTGGATCCGCGACCGCTGGGAGCAGCCGCGGGTGACCAGCGCGCTGTCCAAGGTCGACGTGCTGCGCAGCTTCCGCGAGCAGGGCCCGGCGGCCGAGGACCTGGCCTCGATCGTGGTCTCGAAGCTCGACGTGCTGCCGGTGCAGCAGGAGGTGCTCGACAGCGCCAGCGAGCTGCGCGCCGACCTCGGCCCGGTGGAGGCCATCCACCTGGCCTCGGCCTGCGGCATCCGCAACGAGCCGGTGACCTACGTCTCCTACGACCCGGCTCTGCTGGAAGCGGCCAGAGAAGCGGGCCTGGCGACCGCCTCCCCGGCCTGATCCGGAGCGGGAACCTCCCCTCCCGCTCGGGGCGGGGAGGTCCCGGCCACTCGCGGTCACCGCCGGGAGTCGGGTCCGGCGTGCGTGGTTAGAGTGGGGGCATGCCGGTTCGAGCCCCGTTGAAGCCAGGCGTTCCCACGCCGCGCCGCCAAGTCCCCGCGCACATCGAGCGTCCCGAGTACGTGGACAAACCGGCTCCGCAGCGCAACACCGACCCGGACGTGCAGCCGCCGGAGGTCATCGAGGCGATGCGCCACGCGGGCAAGATCGCGGCGCAGGCCCTGGCCGAGGCAGGCAAGGCCATCCGGCCGGGCGTGACCACCGACTCCGTCGACGCCGTCGTGCACGAGTTCCTGCTCGACCACGGCGCGTACCCGTCGACGCTGGGCTACCGGGGTTTCCAGAAGTCCTGCTGCACCTCGCTCAACGAGGTGATCTGCCACGGCATCCCGGACTCGACGATCATCGAGGACGGTGACATCGTCAACGTCGACGTCACCGGGTTCATCGGCGGCGTGCACGGCGACACCAACGCGACGTTCCTGGCCGGTGACGTCTCCGAGGAGGCCCGGCTGCTGGTCGAGCGCACCCACGAGGCGACGATGCGCGGCATCAAGGCCGCCAAGCCGGGCCGCCAGCTCAACGTGATCGGCCGCGTCATCGAGTCCTACGCCAAGCGCTTCGGCTACGGCGTGGTCCGCGACTTCACCGGCCACGGCATCGGCCGCTCGTTCCACAGCGGACTGGTGATCCTGCACTACGACGAGCCGTCGGTGGATACCGTCCTGGAACCGGGCATGACCTTCACCATCGAGCCGATGATCACCCTCGGCACCCACGAGTACGACATGTGGGACGACGGCTGGACGGTGACCACCAAGGACAAGAGCTGGACCGCCCAGTTCGAGCACACCATCCTCATCACCGAGAACGGCAACGAAATCCTCACCCAGCCCTGAGCTGACGGGGTGGTTCTCCCGGAACCGCCCCAACCGCTCCAGGACGTTTCCTAGGGTGACTGCTGTGCGCACCGAACTGTGGGCTCCCAGCGACTCGGCGAAGATCGTCCGCTACCGCGAGGGCTGGGGTTTCCTCGCCGCGATGGTGTTCCTCCTGGCCTTCGCCGGGTTGTTCCTGGCCGTCGCACTGTTCCCGGACGAGATCGTCACGCGCAAGGGACGGGATTTCGCGCCCTACATCGGCTGGTTCTTCACGGTCCTGTTCGGCCCGCTCTCACTGCTCGGAGTCGCGGGTGGCGTGGGCATGGTCACGCAGGTCCATCGCATCCACGTCGACGAGCGCGGTCTTTGGCTGCACATCCACGGCAAGGCCGATCTGATCTCGTGGAGCGAGCTGCGGGCGATCCACGGCCGTCTTCCGCGACCCAAGGTCAAGGACGACCCGAACTCGAAACCGGTCCAGGCGGCTCTGCTGTTCCAACCGGTCGATGAGGGCTTCGCCGGGCGTCACGGGCAGATCCTCGACAAGCGGCAACCAGACCCACCGCAGATCACACTGCCCGGGAAATCCGTCGTCCAACGGATCACCCGGGCAGTCGCGGAACTCAGGCCGGACCTGGTTCGCTAGACGAACGGGGTCGGCTCAGCTCTGGCCGCCTTCTTTCGCCCGCTTGCGAGCAGCCTTGGCGGCCTCGTGCTGCTCGGCGCGCCGCCGCTGCGTTTCGCGCCAGCGATCGTCCTCCGCCTGCTTCTGCCGCTTCTTCTCGGCCTTCTGCTCAGATGTTCCGCCGATCTTCTCCCAGAACTTGCGCTGCTCGTTCTGGGGGAAGCTCCAGACGACGGATTTGACCAGGAGCCACAGCGCGGGTGGGAGAAGCACGACGGCCGCGACGATGGAGACGAGGAGGCGCACACCCGCTGGGTAGCCCTCAGCGCGTGTGTAGACGTAGGTATCGGTGTTCGTGCTCGCGCGACCACCACCGTGTCCCCAGGTGAGCCTCTTCTCCTTGCCCACGTCCTCGGGGGAGAAGAAGTTCATGTCGATGTTGGTGGTCCAGTTCTTCCTGCTCTCATCGTCCGTGATCCGGACACGGCAATCCCAGTTGTGGCCGAAGCCCCGCCGTGTGATCGGCCCGGTGTCCTCGCAGGACTGGACGGTGGCGGTGGCGTTCTGCTCGTCGGCCTTCTCGGGGAACGAGAACACGATCGTCGGCCACAGCATGACGATGCAGGCCGTGACGATCAGCCCGAGCACCATCTTCGTCAGTCGCAGACCGATGTTGTTCGAGTTCGAGGTGCTCATTGCCCTACTCGCCCTCCTGGTCTTTGCCGTCGTCGAGCTTGGCGGTTTCCTTGACGACTTCGTAGCCGAACTTGTGCCCGCCCTCGCCCGGCCCGAGGTCCAGGTTGGGCTCCCAGATGTCGCCCTTCGCGAACGGTGCGTAGCCGGAGCCACCGGCCTTGGCTCCCTCCCAGGCGTCCTTCAGCTTGCTGCCGCTACCTGTGGCGCCTTCGGCGAGCTCGTCGGCTTTCCCCGCGGTGAGGGGCGTGTTCTGGTTCTGGATCTTGACGAGGTTGCCTTCCGGTGGCGTGTACAAGCCGCTGAAGAAGTCATCGACCCCCTTTCGGATCGAGGTCGCGGCTGAGCCCAGTTCGTCCAGCTTGTTCCACAGGTTCTTCAGCGCGGTGCCGAGCTTCTCCATCCAGCCGGAGATCTTCTCGGCCCATTGCATCGCGATTCGGACCGCATCGGCGATGGCGCCGCCGAGAGCGATGCCTGCGGTGCACACGGCCGCGATTCCCCATTTGGCCAATGCCGCGATGATCTCTCCGATGGCTCCGGCGATGAGATCGCGGACGATTCCCCGCACCGCGGAAACGACCGCGCCGGCGCCGTCGACACCCGCCTTCATCCCCGCGCACGCAGCGGAGAGCCCGTCAACCGTTTTCGCCGCATCGCCGCCGAGCCTGCGGTACGCCTCAGCGGCTCGTCCTTCCCAACCGGTGGTGCTGCGCACGGTTTGGGCGTACTCCTCGCCGACGGACTTGAGCTCCGAGCCGATTTTCTCCCAGGTCGCGGCCATCCCGGAGATCGCGTCCGGGTTACCCATGAGCGCGTCGAACGGTTCCTTGATGAACTCGACGTGCTCGATGATGTAGCCGACACCCCAGCTGGCCAGCGTCCCCAAGGGGTTGGCCACGAGCGACACCGTGTCGACCGCGGCCCCCATGGCGCTCAGCCCGACGGTGTCCCAATCTCCGTTCTCGATCCCCTTGGCGATGGATACGGCGTTCTCGACCCCGCCTGCACCGTCCATGGGGTTCTTGGTGTTCTCCGCCGCTGCTTCCGCTTCCGCCTCATCGCCGGAAACGACCAGGTCTTCAGCCGAAGTCAACGTTCACCTCCTTGAGGATCGCGCCGCTCTCCTGATCGGTGGCCAAGTAGTCGGCAGCCGTTTCGTCGAGAGCCGTCCGAACCTGTTCGAAGGCCTTCCCGCCGCCTTCGATCGCGGACTTCACCACGTCGCTCTGAACGAGGACGTGCGCGGCCAGGAACTGGCCGAAGATGCCGAAGGCGTTGGTGTCCATCGTTGTTTCCGCTGCGCTGTGGGCGGTCTTGATCCGGTCGGCGAAGCCTTGGACCTGGTTGCTGTGCTGCTTGATCACCGGGACGTCGGCGCGGAATCCGTCGGTCATCGCAGGAAGCTCCCGTTGGAGTAGTCGTCATCGTCGTCGGGTGGGGTGGCGGGACGAGCGGGTGCCTGCTGCTGGTCCTCGTCCGTGCCGTCGCCCGCGTAGCCGTGGGGGAGGTTGTTCTTGACGAAGTCGAGGGCAGCGCCGTCGCCGACGAACTGCTGCATGACCTCGACCATCTGACCTGCGGCTTGGCGTTGGGCGTCGCGGACGCAGGCCATGATCGCGGCCGCGACCTGGTCCGGTTTCGGATGCTGGAAGCCGTTGCCGAAGCGGATGTCCTCCAGGACGCCGCTGCTGTTGACCTTGACCGTGATCTGCCCGTCGGGCGAGGTCGCGGACGCCCCGACCTGCGTGAGCTCCTGCTGGGCGCGGTCGGTGTCGGTTTTGATCTTCTGCAGCCTGGCGTTGTAGTCGCTCAGCCAGTCGTCAGGTGTGGTCATCGGGTTTCCGTCGGTCGAGTGGTCGGGTCAGTCGGCAGAGTAGTTGAGCCTGTTCGTCCGGTGTTCACGTTTTGGGTGGTCGTTGCCACAGGTGGTGCATGGGGTAGGAACGTCGTGTGAGTGGGTTGCTTGTCGCTGGGACGACGTCGGACGCTGGGAAGAGCGTGGTGACCGCCGGGATCTGCCGGTGGCTGGCGCGGTCCGGGGCTCGGGTGGCGCCGTTCAAGGCGCAGAACATGTCGAACAACTCCGTGGTCACGCCGGACGGCGGGGAGATCGGCCGGGCGCAGGCGGTGCAGGCCGCGGCGTGCGGGATCGAGCCCTCGGTGCGGTTCAACCCCGTGCTGCTCAAGCCCGGCAGTGATCGGCGGTCGCAGGTCGTGGTGCTGGGGCGGGTCGCCGGTGAGGTGACCGCGCTGTCCTACCGGGAGCGCAAGGCCGAGCTGCTGGAGATCGTGTCGTCCACTTTGGACGAACTGCGGCGGGATTTCGACCACGTGATCTGCGAGGGCGCCGGGTCGCCCGCGGAGATCAACCTGCGGGCCGGCGACATCGCCAACATGGGGCTCGCGCAGGCCGCGCGGCTGCCGGTGGTCGTGGTCGGCGACATCGACCGGGGTGGCGTGTTCGCGCAGCTGTTCGGCACCCTGTCGCTGCTCGACGCCGCCGACCAGGCGCTGGTCGCCGGGTTCGTGATCAACAAGTTCCGGGGTGATCCCGAGCTGCTGCGGCCCGGGCTCGACCAGTTGCGGGCGCTGACCGGGCGGCCCGTGCACGGCGTGCTGCCGTGGGCCGAGGACCTGTGGCTCGATGCCGAGGACTCGCTGTCCTACGTCGCCGACGGCGTCGTGGGCCGGCCTGCGCCGCCGCGCGGCGGGCAGTGGTTGCGGGTCGCCGTGCCCCGGCTGCCCCGGATCTCCAACGCCACCGACGTCGAGGCGCTCGCCGCCGAACCCGGGGTGGCCGTGCGGTTCGTGACCGAGCCGTCGCGGCTGTCCGACGCGGACCTGGTGGTGCTGCCCGGCTCGAAGTCGACCGTGGCCGACCTGGCCTGGCTGCGCGAGACCGGTCTGGCCGAGGCGATCCGCGAGCACGCGCGCGCCGGGCTGCCGGTGGCCGGGATCTGCGGCGGGTTCCAGATGCTGACCCGGCGCATCCACGACGAGGTCGAGTCCGGTTCCGGGTCCGTCGACGGGCTCGGGCTGCTCGACCTGGAGATCGACTTCGCGCCGGACAAGACCCTGGCCACGCCGCGCGGCGAGGCCTTCGGCGAGGCCGTCACCGGCTACGAGATCCACCACGGCGTCGCCGTCCGGCGCGGTGACCTGCCGCCGCTGGTCACCACCGCCGACGGCGAAGGGGAGGGCGGCATCGCCGAGGCCGTGCTCGGCACGCACTGGCACGGGCTGTTCGAGAACGACGCGTTCCGCCGCGAGTTCCTGGCCTGGGCGGCGCTGCGCGCCGGGCGGGACGGGTTCCGGGCGGCCACCGACACCGTCTTCGCCGACATCCGCACCGCCCAGCTCGACCTGCTCGGCGACCTCGTCGCCGACCACCTCGACACCGACGCGCTGCGCAGGCTGCTCGACGACGGCCCGCCGAAGGAGCTGCCGACGGTCGGTGCCTCGCTGAGCCCGAGCGCCTGAGATGTCGTGTTCGTCGTCTTCCGGCTAGGTAGTTATGCCCAAACCACTACTCGAAATGGTCTCAACATCGGTGTGATGCCGGTAACTTGGCGGCATGGCTGTTGAGTACTCCGTGGACGAGGCCCGCGAGCGGCTGACCGAGCTGATCGAACGCGCCGAAGCGGGCGAGCACATCGTGATCACGCGCTTCGGCGCGCCCGCCGTGTCGCTGGAACCGTCACCCGTGCCCGCCCAGCGCCGCGGCGCCTTCGCCGCCGGTGTCGTGGCCGCCTCGTGGGCCTCCCCGCAGGACGGCGGGACCTTCGACGTGGGAACCGACTACTGGTCCGATCCGGGGACCGCGTGAGCGAGCCGCGGCGAGCTACCCGCCTGGCCGGTTAGCCTCCGCCCATGCCCGCTGACGCCCCGACGATCCTGGCCACCAGCGGTGGTCTGCGCGCGGCCCGGCGCCTGCCGTGGGAGGTCGGCCCGCTCACCCGGCACGCCGTCGACCTGGCCGGAACCGCTGGTCGCGCGCCGCGCGTGTGCTTCCTGGCCACCGCCGTCGGCGACGATCCGAAGACGATCGGCACCTTCTACGCCAACGCCGCCGCCGAGGGCTGGCAGGCCTCCCACCTCGCGCTGTTCCCGATGCCGAACCTCGCCGAGGTGCGCGACCACCTGCTGAGCGCCGACGTGGTGTGGGTGTGGGGCGGCAGCGTCGCCGGTCTGCTGGCGATGTGGCGGCTGCACGGGCTCGACGAGATCTTCCGCGAGGCGTGGCGGGCGGGTGTGGTGCTCACCGGGGTGTCGGCGGGATCGATCTGCTGGCACATCGGCGGCACCACCGACTCCTTCGGCCCGGACCTGCGGCCGATCACCGACGGGCTCGGTCTGCTGCCGCACTCCAACGGCGTGCACTACGACAGCGAGCCGCAGCGGCGTCCGCTGTTCCAGCGGCTCATCGCCGACGGTTCGCTGCCGCCCGGCTACGCCACCGACGACGGGGCCGGGCTGCTCTACCGGGGCACCGAGCTCGTCGAAGCCCTCGCCGAACGGGATCGAGCGGGTGCCTACCGGGTCGACCGCGGACCCGACGGGACCGCGGTCGAAACCCCGCTGGACGTGCGACGACTCAGCTGAGCGGCAGGTTCAGCAGGGCGTTCTCCAGCAGTTCCGGCATCGCCGGGTGGATCCAGTACTGGCCGCGCGCCATGCTGCGCGCGTCCAGGCCGAAGTGCATCGCCTGGATGATCGGCTGCAGCAGCGTCGGCGCCTGCGGGCCGATGATGTGCGCGCCGATCAGCAGCCCGCTGCTCGGGTCGGCCAGCAGCTTGGCGAAACCGGTGGTGTCCTCCATCGCCCAGCCGTAGGCGATGCCCGCGTAGTCCTGGGTGGAGATGACGTGGTCGATGCCCCGCGCGCGGGCCTCCTGCTCGGTGAGCCCGACCGAGGCGATCTGCGGGCCGGAGAACACCGCGTGCGGCACGAAGCGGTGGTCGGAGGAGATCGGCGCGTCCGGGTGCAGCAGGTTGTGCTGCACCACGCGGGTCTCGTGGTTGGCGACGTGCTTGAGCTCGTAGTCGGAGCTGATGTCGCCGAGGGCCCACACGCCCTCCACCGAGGTGCGCTGGGTGTCGTCGACGGCGATCTTGCCCTCGTCGGTGAGCTCCAGCCCGCCCGCGGCCGCGTCGATCAGGTCCGCGTTGGGGGTGCGGCCGACCGCGACCAGCAGCTCGTCGGCCTCGACCGTCTCCTCGCCGTCGGGGCCCTCCAGCTTCAGCCGGACCTGCTCGCCGGTCTTCTCGGCGGCCACGACCTTGCGGTTGAGCCGCAGGTCCCAGCGCCGGTCGGCGATCTCGGTGAACCGGGCCGAGACGTCGGCGTCCTCCGCGCGCAGGACCTTGCCGGACCGGCCGATCATGGTGACGTGCACGCCGAGCGAGCTGAAGACGTGCGCGAACTCGGCGCCGATGAACCCGGTGCCCATGATGATCATGCTGCTGGGCAGCTCGTCCAGGCGCATCACCGTGTCGCTGGTGTGCACCTCGACCTGGTCCAGGCCGGGGACGTCGGGGATGACCGGGCGGCCGCCCGCGGCGACCACGAACCGGTCGGCGGTGATCGTCTCCGCGCCGTCGGCGGTCTGCACCGTGAGCTGCTTGACGTCGGTGAACCGGGCGTTGCCGGTCAGCAGCGTGACGTTGGGCGAGCCCTCGGCGCGGTACCGGCGACCGCCCTCGGAGATCGGGTCGATGCGCCCGAAGATCCGGTCCCGGATCTCCGGCCAGCGCACTCCCCGCCGCTCCAGGTCGACTCCCAGCCCGGCACCCGCGTCGGGGGCGCCGGCGATGTCGGCGGTGTGCACGAACATCTTCGTCGGGATGCAGCCGACGTTGAGGCAGGTGCCGCCGTAGGCGTCGTTCGGGCCGATGCCCTTCTCGACGATGGCCACGTTCCAGTCGGCGAACCGGTCGTCGAGGATCGAGTTGCCCGAGCCGGAGCCGATGATGACTAGGTCGAAGTGCCGCACGGTTCCATCCTGCCTCACGGGGTGCGGGCCGTCGCCGGTCCGCGGACGTCGGTCAGTTCCAACCCGGCCAGGCGCCCGGTGATTCCGCGGTGACCTGTGATTCCGCGCGTATCCCGGAACGCTCCGAGAGCGTGCGCGGCGCACCACAGCACGCCGAGCGCGGCGCCCGGCGCCCCGCGCACCAGCTCGCAGCCCGCCTCCAGCAGCGCGAGACCACCGGTGCCCAGCGCCCAGCGCAGCACCGCGGACCGCCGGTTCGGCGCGCGGGCCCGCAGCAGCACCAGCCGCTGACCCGGCGAGCCGGTCCCGGGCGGGCTCGCCGCCAGCAGGATCAGCGCTGGCACCAGCCAGGTCGCGCTCACCTGCAGCAGCGGCGTGGCCGCGACGCCCGCCCAGCGCAGCACGACGCCGGTCGCGGACGCGCAGACCGCGCCCAGCCACCACAGCAGCAGGCCGTCGCAGCACATCCCCAGCAGTCGCCGCCCGCCCGTCACAGGACGCGGCTCGCCCGCCGGTCCGGAACCGGGGGAAGGTCGCGGCAGCAGCGGGGCCAGCAGTCCGCCGAGCGTCGCGCCGAGGGTGTTGGCGAGGACGTCGTCGACGTCGAACACCCGCACCGGGCACGGGAAGTGGAACCACCACCCGGTCAGCTGCGTGACCTCGATGAACACCGACAGGCCCGCACCGGCCAGCGCCGCGACCGGTGGTGCCCGGCGCAGCAGCGCTCCCAGCGGGACGAACAGCGCGACGTTGCAGGCGAACTGACCGATCCCGATCGCGCTGGACAGGCCCGCCAGCGGCCGCAGCTGCGCGGCGAAGCAGGACGTCCCGGCGGGCGGCAGCACGTAGCAGGCCAGCGCGATCCCGTAGAGCAGCGCCGCGAAGCGCAGCACGGCCCCGCCCGCGCGCAGCTCCCCGTGCCGCCGGTGCTGACCGGCGACGAACGACGGGAACAGCAGCGCGGCGACCCCGGTCGCGATCACGACGGCGGCGGACCCCGGCAGCAGACTCATCTCTCGCACCTCCCCTCACCCGTATAGAGGCGCGAACCCCCTCCGGAAATACATCTCGAACGGGTGAAAACGACGTCGAGCCCGCCCGGAAGGTCCGGGCGGGCTCGACGAGCGGCGCTGTCAGTGCTGGTAGGTGGGGGTGATGACGGCGCGGCCGACGGTGTGGAAGGCCAGGTTGAAGCTGACCACCGCGGCCGAGGCGCTCTCGTCCACGCCCAGCTTCTCGGTGTCCACCGCGTGCACCACGAAGTAGTAGCGGTGCGGCCGGTCGCCGGGCGGCGGCGCGGCACCGCCGAAGGCCCGCTCGCCCATGTCGTTGGAGATGTGGAACGAACCGGCCGGGATGTTCTGGCCGCTGCGGTTGCCCGCGTCGGTGGCCAGCTCGGTGACGTCGGCGGGCACGTCGACCAGGATCCAGTGCCAGAAACCGCCCGGGATCGGGGCGTCCGGGTCGAAGCAGGTCACCACGAAGCTCTTCGCCGTCTCCGGGAAACCCGACCAGCTCAGCTGCGGCGAGAGGTTCTGACCGTCCGCTCCCATGCCGTCGAAGGCCTGGGCCTTCGACATCGCCCGGCCGTCGGCCACGTCGGTGGAGGTGACGGTGAACTCGGGGACCGCTGGCAGGAACGAGTACGGATCAGGATCGATCGGGCGCTCCAGACTCATGCGAGCATCCTCCTTTTCCTGTGGCTCGGGGGTGATCGTCGGCGATCACCGGGCCCAGCCTAGGAGACCTCACTCGGACCGGTCGCGCCGGATCTAGCGGCCTCGTTGCGCTCTGTGCAATGAGGAGTGTGCATTTTGCAGCGCCGTGTGGCTAAGCTGTCGCCCGACCCAGTGAGCAACGGGAGGAAACGTGGCGCAGCCGGGCAACGAGCCCGAGGTGTTGTGCCTGGGCGAGACGATGTCGCTGGTCGCACCGGCCGCCCCGGTACCCCTCGAGGAAGCACCCTCGTTCACGCTCTCCGCCGGGGGAGCCGAGTCCAACGTGGCCGTGCACCTCGCCTCCCTCGGGCACCGGGCGTCGTGGGCCGGTCGCGTCGGCGACGACCCGCTCGGACGCCGCCTGGTCGCCTCGATCG
Organism: Saccharopolyspora flava; assembly: GCF_900116135.1. Classification (GTDB taxonomy): domain Bacteria; phylum Actinomycetota; class Actinomycetes; order Mycobacteriales; family Pseudonocardiaceae; genus Saccharopolyspora; species Saccharopolyspora flava. Next base: position 516,163 of record NZ_FOZX01000001.1, on the reverse strand, counting down.
CCGCCGCCGGAGTCGACACCGGCCTGGTCGAGGTGCGCTCCGACGCGCCCACCGGCGTCTACTTCAAGGACCCCGGACCCGACGGCACCCGCGTGCACTACTACCGCGCGGGCTCGGCCGCCTCGACGATGGATGAGGACTTCCTCGCCGACGAGGTCATCGACGCCGCCCGCGTCCTGCACATCAGCGGCATCACCCCGGCCCTGTCCGAGGGCTGCGACCGGCTGATCCGCCGCCTGCTGACCCGGCCGCGCCGCGCCCCGATCTCCTTCGACGTCAACCACCGGCCCGCGCTGTGGCCGGCCCGCCGGGCCGCCCCGGTGCTCGCCGAGCTCGCCCAGCTCGCCGACGTGGTCTTCGTCGGCCTCGACGAGGCCGCCGCGCTGTGGGGCGTGAAGACCGCCGAGGACGTGCGAAAACTGCTCGACGGGCCGGTCACCGTCGTGGTCAAGGACGGCGCCGAGGCCGCGCATGCCCTCGGCGAGCGCACCACCGTCGTGCCCGCGCCGACCGTCGACGTCGTCGAACCCGTCGGCGCCGGGGACGCCTTCGCCGCCGGGTTCCTCTCCGGCGTGCTGCGCGGCGAGGACGACCGGCGCTGCCTGCGCCGCGGCCACCTGCTCGCCGCGCACAGCCTGCGCAGCACCGAGGACCACGCCGAGGCACCCGACGCCGAGTCCCTGGAGCGCTGGCTCGGTCTCGACGAACAGCGCTGGGGCGCACTGCGATTCGACGGGAGCGAGTGAGAAGTGCCCTTCCTGGAAGACCTCTTCGCCCGGCCGGTGATGGCGATCCTGCGCGGCATGGACCCGCAGCGGACCGTCGAGCTCGCCGAACGCGCCTGGGACCTCGGCATCGACGCCGTCGAGGTGCCGATCGAGACGCCGCGGGCCGAACCGTCGCTGGCCGCGGCCGTGCGCGCCGGGGCCGAGCGCGGACGCCCGGTCGGCGCGGGCACCATCGTCACCCCCGAGCAGCTGCGCACCGCCCGCGACCTGGGCGCGGCCTTCACCATCGCTCCCGGGCTCGACGCCGAGATCGTGCGGCTCAGCGCCGAGCTCGACCTGCCGCACGTGCCCGGTGTGGCCACCCCCAGCGAGATCCAGCAGGCGCTGCGGCTCGGCTTGAGCTGGGTCAAGGCGTTCCCCGCCGCCGAACTGGGCAGCGGCTGGTTCCGGGCGATGAAGGGTCCGTTCCCCGCGCTGCGCGTGGTCGCCACCGGCGGTGTGAACGCCCGCAACGCTCCCGAATTCCTGGCCGCGGGGGCCGACGTCGTCGCCGTCGGCTCCGCCCTGGAGGAGGAGACCCAACTCCCCGCCCTCGCCGACCTCATCCGGAGGTAGGGAGGTTTTCATGAAAACCTCCCACCCCGGGACCCGGTCGTGGGTCGTGACAGTTTTCATGAAAACTTCCCCCAACCCCAGGTGAGTTGGACGTGGAGTGGGGAGGAGTGGGTGACGTCTTCCCACCTCACGACGGGTTTCGTTGAGTGGTGGGGACAGTTTTCATGAAAACCTCCCGGTGACGAGGTGGGGGAGGTTTTCATGAAAACTGTCCCCACCCCCACTCGTCGCGGGGGAGGGGAACGTCCCGTGTTGGAGGAGAAGTCGTGAAGGTCCACGTTGGTCCGGTGCCGGAGCCTGAGCTGGAGGCCGCCGTGGTGGCGGCGGGAGCCGAGCTGAGCTCCGCCGAGGACGCGAACGCGCTGGTGTGGTTCGGCGCCGAGCCGAGCCGGTTCGCCGAGTACGACAAGCCGGGCCTGGAATGGGTGCAGCTGCCCTCGGCCGGCATCGAGTCCTGGGTCGCCGCCGGAGTCCTGCGCGAGGACCTGACCTTCACCTCCGCCGCCGGCACCTTCGCCCAGACCGTCGCCGAGCACACCCTCGGCCTGGTGCTGTCCGGCGCGCGGCAGCTCCCCGCGATGGCGCGGGCCACGACCTGGCAGCGCCCCGAGGGGATGCGCAGCCTCACCGGCTCCACCGTCGGCATCATCGGCGCGGGCGGCATCGGCAAGGCGCTGATCGAGATGCTGCGCCCCTTCCAGGTGCGGGTGCTGGCGGTGAACCGCTCCGGCAAGCCGGTGCTGGGCGCCGAGCGGACCTGGCCCGCCGACGACGCCGACGGGATGCGCGAGCTGCTCGCCCAGTCGGACTTCGTGGTGGTCGCGGCCCCGGCGACCTCGGCGACCTCGAAGCTCATCGACGCCGCCGCGCTGGAGACCATGAAGTCCGACGCGTGGCTGATCAACATCGCCCGCGGTTCCCTGGTCGACACCGACGCGCTGGTCGAGGCCCTGGACGCCGGCCACATCGGCGGGGCGGCGCTGGACGTCACCGACCCGGAGCCGCTGCCCGACGGCCACTCGCTGTTCGGCCACCCGCGCGCGCTGATCTCCCCGCACACGGCCAACCCGCCGCACCTGCAGATGCCCGCCCTCGCCCGCCGCGTCGAGGAGAACGTCCGCCGCCACATGGCCGGTCAGCCGCTGCTCGGCCTGGTGGACGTGGCCGCGGGGTACTAGGGCTCGTCAGAAGAGATCTTTCTCGCGAAATCGCTCGGCGGGTGGTGAGGGGAACCGCGGTCGATAGGATGGCCTCGCCAGTACGGCGGTGACGTGGAGGAACCCGGTGTGAGGCCGGGGCGGTCGCGCCACTGTGACCGGGGAGCGGACCCCAGGCAGCCACGGCCCGGACGGGCCGGAAGGCGGGGACCCCGCGACGATCCGGGAGCCAGGAACTCCTGCCGCCGTGACCCCCGCCGGGGCGCGCACCCCGAGAGAGGATCACCGTGAGCGAGCCTGCCCGCGACGCCCGAGTCCTGCTGCTGTCCACTGCGGACACCGACCTGCTGGCCGCCCGCGCCGCCGAGGCCGACTTCCGCGTCGCCAACCCGTCCCGGGTGGCCGCCGAGGACGTTCCCGCGCTGCTCGACGGCGTCGACGTCGTGGTGGTGCGCCTGCTCGGCGGCCGTCGCGCCTGGGAGGAGGGCCTGGACGCCGTGCTGGCCTCGGGCCTGCCGACCGTGGCGCTGGGCGGCGAGGCCACCCCGGACGCCGAGCTCATGGCGCTGTCCACGGTGCCCGCCGGCGTGTCCACCCAGGCCCTGGCCTACCTGGTCGAAGGCGGTCCGGAGAACCTCGCGCAGCTGGCGAACTTCCTGTCCGACACGGTGCTGCTGACCGGCACCGGGTTCACCGAGCCGCAGTCGATGCCCGAGTTCGGCCTGCACGGCGAGCGTGCGCACGACCCGTCGAAGCCCACGATCGGCGTGGTCTTCTACCGGGCGCACGCCCTGTCCGGCAACACCGCCTTCGTCGACACCCTCGCCGACCAGGTCGAAGCCGCCGGGGCCAACGTCGTGCCGGTGTTCTGCGGGTCGCTGCGCGGCCTGTCCGACGCCGCCGGTCTGCGCGAGCTGCTGGCCGGCTGCGACGCGCTGATCGCCACGGTGCTGGCCGCGGGCGGTGCCGTGGCCGCCGACGCCAGCGCGGGCGGCGACGAGGACTCCTGGGACGCGGGCGCGCTCGCCGAGCTCGACATCCCGGTGCTGCAGGGCCTGTGCCTGACCACCAGCCGCGCCGTGTGGGCGGAGAGCGACGCCGCGCTGTCGCCGATGGACGCCGCGATGCAGGTCGCCGTGCCCGAGTTCGACGGCCGCCTGATCAGCGTCCCGTTCTCCTTCAAGGAGGAGGGCCCCGACGGCATCCCGGTCTACGTCGCCGACCCCGAGCGCGCCGCGCGGGTCGCCGCCACCGCGACGTCGCTGGCGCGGCTGCGGCACGTCGACAACTCCGCCAAGCGCCTCGGCGTGGTCCTGTCGTCGTACCCGACCAAGCACTCCCGCGTCGGCAACGCCGTCGGCCTGGACACCCCGGCCTCGGCGGTGGTGCTGCTGCGCGCGCTGGAAGCCGCGGGCTACGACCTCGGCGGGCTGGACGTGGCCGGTCTCGACGGCGACACCCTCATCCACCGGCTCATCTCCGCCGGTGGGCACGACGTGGAGTGGCTGACCGAGGAGCAGATGGCCGACGCCGCGATCCGCGTCCCGGCCCCGCGCTACCGCGAGTGGTTCGACGCGCTGCCCGAGGAGCTGCGCGCGTCGATGACCGAGCACTGGGGCGCCCCGCCCGGCAGCCTCTACGTCGACGACGAGGGCTACCTCTACGTCGCGGCGCTGCGCTTCGGCAACGTGGTGATCCTGATCCAGCCGCCGCGCGGGTTCGGCGAGAACCCGATCGCGATCTACCACGACCCGGACCTGCCGCCGTCGCACCAGTACCTGGCGGCCTACCGCTGGCTGGACGAGGAGTTCGGCGCGCACGCGGTGATCCACCTGGGCAAGCACGGCACCCTGGAGTGGCTGCCCGGCAAGGGCCTGGGCCTGGCGGCGGACTGCGCCCCGGACGCGGTGCTGGGCGACCTGCCGCTGGTCTACCCGTTCATCGTCAACGACCCGGGCGAGGGCACGCAGGCCAAGCGGCGCGGCCACGCGACCGTGGTCGACCACATGATCCCGCCGATGGCGCGCGCCGACGCCTACGGCGACATCGCCAAGCTGGAGCAGCTGCTCGACGAGTACGCCCTGGTCACCGACCTGGACCCGGAGAAGAAGCCGGCGCTGCGCAACCAGATCTGGGAGCTGATCACCCACGCCGAGCTGCACCACGACCTGCACCAGGAGGGCCAGCCGGACGAGGAGTCCTTCGACGACTTCGTGATGCACGTCGACGGCTACCTGTGCGAGATCAAGGACGTGCAGATCCGCGACGGCCTGCACATCCTCGGCCGCGCGCCGCGCGACGAGGAGCTGGTCAACGACGTGCTGGCGATCCTGCGCGCCAAGCAGGTCTTCGGCGGCACGGTCGGCGCGCTGCCCGGCCTGCGCTCCGCGCTGTCGGTCCACTTCGGACTCGACGAGCAGGCGCTGCTGGCCGAACCCGGTGCGCGCGCGGACGTCCCGGCCGAGCTGACCAAGCTCGTCGAGGGCCCGTCGGCCTCGGCGTCGGACGCGGTGGACCTGCTGGAGTCGTTGGCGCGCAAGCTCGTCGAGGCGCTCGCCGACACCGGCTGGGACGCCGACCGGGCCGAGCGGGTCGCCGCCGACGTGATCGGCGCCGAGGTCGCCGACGTCGCCCGCATCCTGCGGTTCGCCTGCGTCGAGCTGGTGCCGCGGCTGGCGCGCACCACCGACGAGGTCGACAACGTGCTGCACGCGCTGGACGGCGGTTTCGTGCCCGCCGGGCCGTCCGGGTCGCCGACCCGCGGGCTGATCTCGGTGCTGCCGACCGGCCGCAACTTCTACTCGGTGGACCCCAAGGCCATCCCGTCCCGCAACGCCTTCGACGTCGGCTCCGCGCTCGCCGAGTCGCTGATCGCCCGGCACGTCGCCGACACCGGCGAGAACCCGCGCTCGGTCGGCCTGACCGTGTGGGGCACCTCGGCGATGCGGACCCAGGGCGACGACATCGCCGAGATCCTCTGGCTGCTGGGCTGCCGCCCGAAGTGGGACGACGCGTCCCGGCGGGTCACCGGCTTCGACGTCGTCCCGGTCTCCGAGCTGGGACGGCCGCGCATCGACGTGGTGGTGCGCATCTCCGGCTTCTTCCGGGACGCGTTCCCGCACGTGGTGTCGCTGATCGACGACGCGGTGCGGACCGTGGCCGTGCTCGACGAGTCCGACGAGGACAACTACGTCGCCGCCCACTACCGCGCCGACAAGGCCGGGCACGGCGACGACCGCCGGGCCTCGACCCGCATCTTCGGTTCCAAGCCGGGCGCCTACGGGGCCGGGCTGTTGCCGCTGATCGACGCCCGCAACTGGCGCAGCGACGCCGACCTCGCCGAGGTCTACGCGACCTGGGGCGGCTACGCCTACGGGCGGGGCCTGGACGGGCGCGAGGCGCGCGGCGACATGGAGACGGCGTTCAAGCGCATCCAGGTCGCGGCCAAGAACGTCGACACCCGCGAGCACGACATCGCCGACTCCGACGACTACTTCCAGTACCACGGCGGCATGGTCGCGATGGTGCGCTCGCTGTCCGGGCAGAACCCGGCCGCCTACGTGGGTGATTCGGCGGTGCCGCACGCGGTCAAGACGCGCACGCTGGGCGAGGAGACCAAGCGGGTCTTCCGCGCCCGGGTGGTCAACCCGAAGTGGATCTCGGCGATGCAGCGGCACGGCTACAAGGGGGCGTTCGAGCTCGCCGCGACCGTGGACTACCTGTTCGGCTTCGACGCCACCGCCGGGGTCGTCGACGACTGGATGTACACCAAGCTGGCCGAGTCCTACGTCTTCGACGAGCAGGTGCAGCAGTTCCTGCGCAACTCCAACCCGTGGGCGCTGCGCGGGATGACCGAGCGGCTGCTGGAGGCCGCCGACCGCGGCCTGTGGGCCGAGCCGGACGAGCAGGTCCTCGACGACCTGCGGTCGGTGTACCTGGAGCTGGAAGGCCAGCTGGAGGACTGATCGCCCGCCCGGGGCCGGCGTGCCGGTTCCGGGCGGAACGCACCTTCTCCCGTCTCTCCACAGTGGACCCCAGTGGTCGGCCGTTCGAGTGGAGAACCCCGTGGAATTCCACTCGTTCGTGTTGTGCTCCCGGTCGAGGTGTATCTGACAGGGGGTTCGGTTCCTCTTACTCGTGGACACTTTTGACGAGCCGGAGCGGCGGTCGGACGGCCGCCCGGAGGCTCCGGGGGAGGAGACGAACCATGTCGGACACGAAACCCAGGACGGGCGCGAAGGTCCGGGCGGCGGCCGGGACGCTCGCGGCGATGGGCCTGCTCGGCGGCCTGCTGACGACCGCGGCCCACGCCTCCGAGCAGGGCGCGGCGGCGCCACCGATCGTCGGGGGACAGCAGGCGCCGATCGCCGACCACTCGTGGGTGGTGTTCCTGACCGACGACCAGGGCAACCAGTTCTGCGGCGGCACCCTCGGCGCGGCCGACAAGGTCATCACCGCCGCGCACTGCGTCGACGGCGAGCGGCCCGCGTCGGTGAAGGTCGTCGCCGGCCGGGAGGACAAGTCCTCCACCGAGGGCGTCGAGTCCTCGGTCACCGACATCTGGGTGCACCCCGGCTACCAGGACGCCAACACCGGCTCCGACGTCGCGGTGCTGACCCTCGACAAGCGGCTGACGCAGACCCCGCTGCCGGTCGCGATGCCGGAGGACACCGCCGCCTACGAGCCCGGCACGATGGCCAGCGTTCTCGGCTGGGGCAACACCTCCGAGGGCGGCGAGGCCTCGGAGACCCTGCAGAAGGCCCAGGTGCCGCTCACCTCGGACGCCGACTGCAAGAAGGCCTACGAGCAGTACGACCCGAAGGCGATGGTCTGCGCCGGGTTCCCCGAGGGCGGCGTGGACAGCTGCCAGGGCGACTCCGGCGGCCCGCTGGTGGTCGACGGCAAGCTCGTCGGCATCGTCTCCACCGGCAACGGCTGCGCCCGGCCGGGCAACCCGGGCATCTACACCCGCACCGCCACCTACCAGCCGGACATCCAGGCCCAGCTCACCGCCCAGCGGTGATCAGGCCGGTGTCAGCCGCAGCCCGGGGCCGAGGTCCCGGGCGAGGCCGGCGGCCAGCGTCCGGAAGGCCCGGACCCCCGGGTCCGCGTCGCCGGCGCGGCTGACCAGCACGCTGTGCTCCCACGCCGCGTCGGCCACCGGGACGCACCGGGTGCCGGGCCACCGGTAGAAGCGCTCGAAGGACTCCAGAGCCGAACCCGCCCCGCGCCCGGCGGCCGCCGCGGCCAGCACCTCGTGCGGGGTGACGGCGTCGTCCCGACCGCGGCGCGGGGCCTCACCGCCCCGCGCCGCGGTGAAGTACAGGTAGTCGGCGAACGGCCGCGGCGTGCGCTCGGGAAGCCGGATGAACGGCAGGTCGAGCACGTCGGCCAGGCGCACCTCGGGCGCGTCGGCCAGCTCCCAGCGGGCCGGGACCACCACGATCCGCCGCTCGGTGGTGAGCACGTCGATCTCGACGCGCTCGTCCTCCGGCGCCGGGCGCACGAAGGCCACGTCCACCCGGTGCTCCAGCAGCGCCGACACGTGCTCGGTGAAGTCCAGCGGCACCAGTCGCAGGTCGATCTCGGGGTGGGCGGTCCGGAACGCCCGCACCGTCGCCGGGGTCAGCTCGGCCGAGCCGTGCCCCATCACCCCGACCCGCAGCACGCCCGGCCGCGCCGTCGCGGCCTCGGCGACGTCCTCGCGGGCCAGTTCGGCGGCGGCCAGCAGCGCCCGCGCGTGCCGCGCGAGCCGGTGCCCGGCGGGCGTCAACCGCACCGGACCGCGCTCCAGCAGCGGCACCCCGAAGTCCTGCTCCAGCTGCTTGACGTGCTCGGTCACGGTCGCCTTCGCCAGGAACAACCGCTCAGCGGCCCGCCCGAAGTGCCCCTCCTCGGCCACCACGAGCAAAGTCTCCAACCGCCGAAACTCCATACGCGCAAGCTACGACCGCCGATACCCCAAAACCAGCGAAAGAGGCGCGACTAACGACGAACCAACGCCTCCGCGGAGTAAGTCGATCGTGTCATGGAAAAGGCTTGGGCCAGTGCGATAAGCTCGCCGCAGGAGTCCGGCATCGTGGGTGTCGGGCGAGTCGCAGGGGCAGGTGCACCCGGGGTAGACCGGGACCCTGCCTCTACGCATGTCAGGACCAGGTCAGCAGTCGGTCGTGACGGCGATTTCGTGAAGGCTTTCTCCCAGCAGCGGCTGATAATCGGCACGTCCCTCGTGCTGGGCGCGAACAGCTCCGGCGGCGATGTCGGCGGCCCACAACAGCGCTTCTCGCTTTCCCGGAATGTGGTCGATGCGGAACATCGAGCCGCTCGGTAAGCAGAATCGGGCGCCGCGGACGGTGTTGACATCGCGCTGATCCAGCTCGGGAGTCCGCGATTCCACGTGCAGCTCGGTTACTCCCAGGCCGTGGAGTTCAAGAGTGAGTCGGACCAGGCACGCGGCCCGCGCACGTTCTTGGCGTCGTGCCGGGACCGGCGAGCCCACGGCCACGACGTAGATGCCGTCGAGATCAGCGATGGTTTTGACGGCGTTGTGCCGCAGCTGTTGGTTCATCTCGTTCCAGTGCAGCTTCAGCGGAGCGCGTTTCCCTTGCAGGACGTGCATGGCGTCGCGGGCGGCGTCTTCGGCGCCGGGTTCGAAGACGGCTGCGGCCAAGACGTAGAAACCGCCGAATTCGGCTTCGCGGAACGATTCGTCGGCGAAGGCCTCGAGGCCGCCGGGTGATGGGGTGATCACGTGGGGAGCGTAGAACCGCGCTGGTCAGCTACCCGTTTCGGCGACAGCGCAAGACGGAGGAGTGGACGATCAGTGAGTTTGGAGGATGGCGAGAAGCTCAGCGGCTTCGAATCTGAGCCGATCGTGGAGTACCCGCGAACCGACGGTTCCCAACGGGACGACGTGATGAGACGGATCGATTCCGCTCTCGACGAGGGGCTCGGTCGATTCGCGCGGGCCTGGGAGCGTCTTGGGGAGGTGTGGTCGTTCGGGAAAAGTGAACGGTGGGGGTTCGGGGGTGGTTCGGGGACGTAGAAACCTGCGTATGCGAAGCGTGTGGGTGCCTGCTGGTCTGTTGTTGATGGCGGCCGGGTGGGGTGCGAACCAGTTCTCCCCGCTGTTGGGGGCCTACCGGGGTGAGCTGGGGTTGAGCCCGTCGGCGGCGACCGGGTTGCTGGCGTTGTACGTCGTGGGGCTCGTGCCCGGGTTGCTGCTCGGGGGGCCGCTGGCGGATCGGCGGGGGCGCAGGCCGGTGGTGCTCTGGGCGATCGTGCTCAACGCCGCGGCCACCGTCGCGCTGATGCTGGGGGCGCACCTCGTGCCGTGGCTGGTCGTCGGCCGGTTGCTGGTCGGGGTGAGCACCGGGGCCGTGCTGGCCGCCGGGAGCGCGTGGGTGCGGGACCTGTCGCACCCGCCGTTCGGGACCGCCACCGAGGACGGGGCCGGAGCGCGGCGGGCCGGGGTGCTGCTGGCCGTCGGCTTCAGCCTGAGCGGCATCGCCTCTGCGCTGGTCGCGACCTGGGGTCCGGTCCCGCTGGTCAGCGCCTACGTCCCGCACCTGCTGCTGTGCGCGGTGACGTTGCCGCTGGCGTGGCGCTGCCCGGAGACCCGCGTCGAGCCGGAGTCCGGGGTGCCGCGCGGGCGGGGTGCGCGCGACCCGCGCTTCCTGCGGCGGGTGGCGCCGGTGGCGCCGTGGATCTTCTTGTGCCCCACGATCGGTTTCGCGGTTCTTCCGGCGCAGGTCACCGTCCACGCGCCCGGCTTCGAAGTGCTCTTCGCGGGCCTGTCGACGCTGTGCGCGCCGGGTTTCGGGGCGGTCGTGCAGCCGTGGGCGCGCCGGATCGCCCGGAACGGGGTGCGGGCCACGGCCGTGGTCGGGCTCCCGGCGATCGCCGGCGGGCTGGTGCTGGCGGCGGTCGCGGCGTGGCAGGCGCAGCCGTGGCTCGGGCTGCTGGCTTCGCTGACGCTGGGCACCGGCTACGGCTTCGTGTCCACCTACTGCCTGACCTTGGTCGGCCGGATCGCGGGGCCCGCCGAGCTGGCCGGGCTGACCGCGATCATGTGGGTGCTGGCCTACCTGGGCTTCTGCACCCCGTTCGCGGTCAGCCTGCTGTCGGGGGTGGTCCCGGTGCCGGTCGTGCTGCTGGTGCTGGCCGGGCTCGCGCTGCTGACGCTGCTGTCAGCTCGCGACGAGGCCGATCGAGATGGTGACGAAGGCCGTCGCGCTCAGCGCGTCCAGCGACTTCGAGACTCGGGGGTTCTTTAGCCGGTCGGCGATCCCGGCGGCCGAGAGCACGATCGAGACTTCCCAGATCGCGGCCAGCACCAGGAACACCGCGCCCAGCACGACCAGCTGCAGCGCCGGTCGCGTGGAGTCGCCGACGAACTGCGGCAGGAAGGCGAGGCTGAACAGCAGCATCTTCGGGTTGGTGAGGTTGCTGAGCAGTCCGCGCAGGTAGGGGTTGGCCTCCTCCGGCGGCGGCACGTCCAGCGAACCGGTCTCGCGGCGGGTCAGCCAGTAGCCGCGGACGATCGTCGCCGCCAGGTAGAGCAGGTAGGCCGCGCCGACCCACTTCAGCGCCACCATGACGCCGGGGGCGCTGGTGATCAGCGCGCCCAGTCCGGAGATGACCAGCGCGACCTGCAGCGCGCTGGCGCTGTGGATGCCGGCGAGCGCCAGCAGCCCGGCCTTGCGGCCGTAGTTGAGCGAGGTGCGCAGCAGCAGGAAGACGTCCACTCCCGGTGTGATGATCACGACCGCGCTCGCCAGCAGGAAGGCGGGCAACGGCGTCAGGTCCAGGAGCACGGCGGAGTCCTCTTTCGAATCGGGCAGCAACCGCTGCTGCGTCGCTTGATCAGGTTCATCTCGTCATCCGGTCAGGCGAAATCGGCGGGCGCCGGTGGTGGAGGGACCCCGGTTCCGCATCGCCACGGGATGGAGGCGCGCCTGTCGACGGCGACATGCGCGAAAGGATTTGTTCCTGAATCCAAGTTTAACGAAATATTTTCCCGTGAACCTGTGAGTTGCGCCTCGTGATGTTTCGGTGTGCGGGTGATTACGGTGTGTCCGCTCCGCACGATCACCGCGACAGCTGGAGGCACCCGCATTGGGCCGCGACGACCACGGACCGACCGACAAGACCCGGGCGCTGCGCGTGCTCGCCCTCGCCGGAACCGTCACCGCGATGGCCGTCGGGAACCCCGTCGCCCACGCCGGACCGGCCATCACCGGCGACGACCAGCCGCAATCCCGGATCCTCGGCGGAACCGGCGCCAGCACCGAGGACACGCCGTGGGTCGTCGCGCTCACCGACCGCTACGGCAACCAGTTCTGCGGCGGCACGCTCATCCGCGCCGGTGAGGTCATCACCGCCGCGCATTGCGCGCACGACCCGCTCACCGGGGCCGAGCGCTCCCCGGAGGACATCCGCGTGATCGCCGGGCGCACCGACCTGCGCGGCACCGAGGGCACCGAAGCCGAGGTCGACGAGATCAAGGTGCAGCCCGGCTACCAGGACTTCACCACCGGCGACGACCTCGCCGTGCTCGAACTCGCCACGCCCCTGCCGCAGCGCCCGCTGCCCGTCGTCGCCCACGGCGACACCGAGCCCTACCGGCCCGGCACCGTCGCGCGCGTCTACGGCTGGGGCCGCACCAGCGAGGACGGGCCCGCCTCCGACACGCTGCGCTCGGTGGAGGTGCCCGTCGCCGCCGACGACACCTGCCGCTCGGCCTACCCGACCTACGACCCGCGCAGCATGTTCTGCGCCGGCTACCCCGAAGGCGGCCGCGACGCGTGCGCGGGCGACTCCGGCGGCCCGATCGTCGCCGACGGCCGGCTCATCGGCGTGGTGTCCTACGGCACCGGCTGCGGCCGTCCCGGAACCCCCGGCGTCTACACCCGGCTGGCCAGCTACGCGCCGTGACGAGCGGCGAGTGGTCTGCACAACTCCGGCCGCCCGCGCGTGCGGGAAACCCGGAAGCCCTGTGATATCCAGGTAAGGGTGACCCTTCAGCCGCTCGCGACAGCCGTGCAACGCGCCTACACCGCAGACCTCGACGCCTTCGACTTCTACCGGATGCTGCGGTTGCGCGTCGACGTCTTCGTGGTCGAGCAAGAGGCCCCGTACCACGAGCTCGACGGCCGCGACCTGGAGGATTCCACCCGCCACTTCTGGGTCGACTCCGCCGATGACTACGTGCTCGGCTACCTCCGGCTGCTGGAGGACCCCGACGGCGTCTACCGCATCGGCCGCGTCTGCACCGCCAAGAGTGCCCGGGGTCTCGGCATCGCCCGCAAGCTCATGCGCGCCGCCGTCGCCGAGGTGCAGAACTCACCCGCCGTGCTCTCGGCCCAGACCTACGCCAAGGGCTTCTACGCCTCCTTCGGCTTCGTCGAGGTCGGGGACGAATACCTCGAAGACGGCATCCCGCACATCGACATGCGCCGAGAGCCCCGTCGAGCAGGCGTCACCGCCGGTCGTTGATGTGAGTTCGCGCGCCAGGCGGTTGGGCCAGTGATCGCCGTCTGGAACGATGTGGCTGAATCCGTTTGCAAGGGGTGTGGGCAGGAAGCCGGTGCGAGTCCGGCACGGTCGGCGCCACTGTGACCGGGGAGCGGACCTCCCGCGCGAGCCACCGGGGTGACCTGGGAAGGCCGGAGGGACGTGACGATCCGGGAGTCAGGACACTGCCGCCCCTTGTTCCCGACAGCGGGGCGTCCGCACCCCGAGGAAGGACCCACACCGGCATGTCCCATGCCCCTCGCTTCCCCTTCTCCGCCGTGGTCGGCCACGACGACCTGCGGCTGGCGCTGCTGCTCAACGCGGTGCACCCGCGCATCGGCGGTGTCCTGGTGCGCGGCGAGAAGGGCACCGCCAAATCCACCGTCGTGCGCGCGCTGGCGTCGCTGCTGCCCGCGCTGGACGTCGCCGACGACTGCCGCTTCGGCTGCGACCCGGCCGCGCCCGACCCGCAGTGCCCCGACGCGCCGCACGGCGAGACCGCCACCCGCAAGCCCGCGCAACTCGTCGAGCTGCCCGTCGGCGCCACCGAAGACCGGCTCATCGGCTCGCTGGACCTCGAACGCGCGCTCACCGAAGGCGTCCGCGCCTTCCAGCCCGGCCTGCTCGCCGGAGCGCACCGCGGCGTGCTCTACGTCGACGAGGTCAACCTGCTGCACGACCACCTCGTGGACCTGCTGCTCGACGCCGCCGCCATGGGCCGCGCGCACGTCGAGCGCGACGGCGTCTCCGTCTCGCACGCCGCGTCGTTCCTGCTCGTCGGCACCATGAACCCCGAGGAAGGCGAACTGCGGCCGCAGCTGCTCGACCGCTTCGGCCTCACCGTGCAGGTCGCCGCCAGCCGCGAGGTCACCACCCGCACCGAGGTCGTCCGCCGCCGGCTCGCGTTCGAAGCCGACCCCGCCGGGTTCGCCGCTCAGTGGGCCGACGCCGACGCCGAACTCGCCGAGCACATCCGCGCCGCCCGCGACCGCGTCGAGCACGTCGTGCTGCCCGACTCCGAGCTGCGCCGGATCTCCGCGCTGTGCGCCGCCTTCGACGTCGACGGGATGCGCGCCGACCTCGTGCTCGCCCGCACCGCCGTCGCCCACGCCGCCTGGCGCGGCGCCGACGCCGTCGCCGAGGAGGACGTCGAAGCCGCCGCCCGGCTCGCCCTGCCGCACCGGCGTCGCCGCGACCCGTTCGACGAGCCCGGCATGGCCGAGGACCAGCTCCAGCAAGCGCTGTCCGACGCCGCCGAGCAGGCCGACGAGCAGCCGCCGGACGACCCCGACGACGACCCCGACGGTCCCGACGACGGCGGCCCCGGCGGAGGCAGCGAACCCCAGGACGAGCCCACCGGACCCGACGGCGGCGGAGGCGGTGAGCAGCAGGAACAGCCCGGCGGAGGCGACTCCGAGCGCTCCCCGGTCGGCGCCGGGCAGTCCTTCCGCGCCCGGCTGCTGGAAGTCCCCGGACTCGGCGAAGGCGCACCCGGGCGCCGCTCCCGCGCCCGCTCCCGCAGCGGACGCACCACCCGCGCCACCACCGTCGGCGGCCACGGCCTGCACGTCACCGCCACCCTCGCCGCCGCCGCACCCCACCAGGCCGCGCGCGGCCGCAGCGGACCCGGCCTGATCCTGCGCTCCGACGACGTCCGCCGAGCCCTGCGCGAAGGCCGCGAAGGCAACCTCGTGCTCTTCGCCGTCGACGCCTCCGGCTCGATGGCCGCCCGCGACCGGATGAGCGCCGTCAGCGGCGCCGTCCTGTCCCTGCTGCGCGACGCCTACCAGCGGCGCGACAAGGTCGGCGTGATCACCTTCCGCGGCGACAAGGCCGAACTCGCCCTGCCGCCCACCTCCTCCGTCGACATCGCCGCCGCCCGGCTGCGCAGCCTCCGCACCGGCGGACGCACCCCGCTCGCCGACGGACTGCTGCGCACCCAGCACGTCATCCGCACCGAAGCCACCCGCGACCCGCAGCGCCGGCCCCTCGTCGTGCTGCTCACCGACGGCAAGGCCACCGTCGGCGTCGGCGGCGCCACCGGCAGCAAGCAGGCCGTCGACGACTCGCTGCGCGCCGCCCGCGTCCTCGCCGGCACCGGAACCGCTGCCGTCGTCGTCGACTGCGAGAACGGGCCCGTCAAGCTCGGACTCGCGAACCAGCTGGCCACAGCCCTCGGCGGGCCCAGCCTGCGGCTCGAAGAGCTCTCCGCCGAGAACGTCGCCGGAGTCGTCCGGGCCGTCAGCGGTGACAGCGGGTTGGCAGCTTAGTCTCGTTTTGGTTACGAGATTCAACCCTGTGAGTACCGACCCTTCGGTCGGATTGGTACGGTGACGACCAGTCCACCTGACCCCCAGGGGTGGACCTCCAAAGTGCCCCGCGCTCCCAGCGACCCCCAGGCCGGTTGAGCGCGGGGCTCTTTTTTGTTGTTCTTCGGGTCCATTTGCTTGGCGGTGCGGGTAGGGGAACCTCAGACGCCGCCTGGCTCCGGGATCCGAGGCTTATGTATGCCAATACACGACACGTCGGCTGTCCTCCCCAGGCGACGTCTGAGAACCCCCGGCGGTGCCAGTTGCTCAGGTGGGGTACTGAGAAACCGGCTTCGCCGGTTGCCTGACGGTGTTTAGGCTGGTTGTGGGGTTTTCTTGTGCTTGTAGCGGTTTCTTGCGTAGGTGGCTGTGGCTGCCAGGGGGATGGCTACTGCTCCTGCTGTGGTGAACAGGGTCGTGTACTGGTCGTGGTCCGCCAGGGGGCCTGCTGCTGCTGAGGCTGCTGCGCTGCCGAGGAAGAGGGCGCAGGCGAAGAGGGCTACCGCGGTTCCTCTGGCTTCCGGGGCGACCTCCGTGGCCCAGGCCTGGAGGGAGGAGTGCATGAAGGACCAGCCTCCGCCGAGCAGGAGGGCCGTGATGATCGTCGTGGTGAGGTTCGTGTCCAGGCTGACCAGGGCGTAGCCGACGACCATCTGGGAGCCGCCGATGGCGATCAGGGCAGAGACCGGCAGCTTGGAGTTGATGGCCTTGACGACCCGCGAGAACACCAGCACGCCGACCCCGTAGGCGCCGGTGGCCAGGCCCGCGACGGCCACGTCCAGGCCCTCGCTGACCAGCGCCGACGCCAGGAACGTCATGGTGCCCAGCAGGACCGCGCCCTCCACGAACACCAGCCCGAACACCAGCAGCGCCCAGCGGTTGCGGAGCACGCCGCCGATGTGGGCGCCGACGCCGCCGGTCACCGCGGCGCGCTGCGGCTCCGGCAGGTTCCGCAGCAGCAGCGCGCACACCGCCGCGCACACCGCCGGGACCGCGAAGACCACCCGCCAGTCCAGCCAGTGCGCCAGCACGCCGCCGACCGCCATCGCCATCGCCGTGCCCAGCGCCTGGGCCGCCATCAGGTCCGACAGCGCGCCCTGCCGCCGCTGCTGGGAGACCGTGTCGCCGACGTAGGTCAGCGTCGTCGGCACCACCGCGCCCATGAACGCGCCCGCCAGCACCCGGGCCGCGATGAGCACCGGCAGCGACGGCGCGAACGTGGACAGCAGGCCCGTGGCGGCCGCCGCCAGCAGCGTCGCGCGCATGATCGGGATCCGGCCGAAGCGGTCCGACAGGATGCCCCACACCGGCTGCGACAGGCCGTAGGCCAGGAAGTAGCCGCTGGCCACCGTCACCGCCGAGGCCATCGGGACGTGCATGCTCAGCGCGATCAGCACCAGCATCGGGGTCACGGCGAACCGGTCGAAACTGCTGATGAACGAGGCTGTGGACAACACCAGAGGCGGCCTGGTGGGCATGCGGCGGCTCCTAGTTCTGGGACGCTCGTCCATCTTCACGCCTCGAACGCCGGATGCGGCGGTGAGGTTGCCCACCTCACGCGGGGCCGTGCGCTGGGAATGCTCTTGGTTAGGGTCGTCGCATGCCTCAAGGACAGCCTGCCTCCGTGCCCGCCGACGGACTGACGACCCGCCAGCGCCGCAACCGGCCGCTGGTCGTGGTGCACACCGGCGAGATGAAGGGCAAGTCCACCGCCGCCTTCGGGCTCGCGCTGCGCGGCTGGAACCAGGGCTGGGACATCGGCGTCTTCCAGTTCGTCAAGTCCGCCAAGTGGAAGGTCGGCGAGGAGTCCGCGTTCCGGGCGCTTGGCCGCCTCCACGAAGAAACCGGCGAGGGCGGACCCGTCGAGTGGCACAAGATGGGCGAGGGCTGGTCCTGGACCCGCAAGAAGGGCACCGAGGAGGACCACGCCGCCGCCGCGCTCGAAGGCTGGCGGGAGATCGCCCGCCGCCTCGACGAGCAGCGCCACGGCCTCTACGTCCTCGACGAGTTCACCTACCCGCTGCACTGGGGCTGGGTCGACGTCGACGAGGTCGTCGCCAAGCTCCGCGAACGCGAGGGCCACCAGCACGTCGTCATCACCGGCCGCTACGCGCCGCAGGCGCTCATCGACGCCGCCGACCTCGTGATGGAGACCGGCAAGGTCAAGCACCCGATGGACGCCGGGCAGAAGGGCCAGAAGGGCATCGAGTGGTGAACCCCGATCGGGTGGTCTTCGCCGCGCCCGGATCGGGGCAGGGCAAGACCACCGCGGTGACCGGCCTGCTCGGTGCGCTGCGCAGACGCGGCGACCGCGTCGCGCCCTTCAAGGTGGGACCCGACTACATCGACCCCGGCTACCACCGGCTCGCCGCCGGGCGGACCGCGCGCAACCTCGACCCCGTGCTGGTCGGAGCCGACCGCATCGCACCGCTGCTGCACCACGGGTCGGCCGGCGCCGACCTCGCCGTGGTGGAAGGCGTGATGGGCCTGTTCGACGGCCGCATCGGCGGTGATGAGGAGGTCGCGTTCGGCTCCACCGCCCACGTCGCCCAGCTCATCGACGCGCCCGTGGTGCTCGTCGTCGACGCCAAGGGGCAGAGCCACAGCCTCGCCGCGCTGCTGCACGGCTTCCGCGCCTACCGGCCGCAGGTGCGGGTGGCCGGGGTGCTGCTCAACCGCGTCGGCTCGCCGCGCCACGAGGAGGTGCTGCGCACCGCCGCCGACAACGCGGGCTTACCGGTGCTCGGCGCCATCCCGCGCACCGACGACCTGGAGGTGCCCTCGCGGCACCTCGGCCTGGTGACCGCCGTCGAGCACGGCGCCGACGCGCTGCGCGCCGTGGAGGCCATGACCGACGTCGTGGAGCGCTCGGTCGACCTCGACGCCGTCACCGCGCTCGCCCGCACCGCCGGTGACCTGCCCGGAACCGCCTGGGACCCGGCCGCCGAGGTCACCCCGCGAGGGCGCCCGGTGGTCGCGGTGGCCGGGGGGCACGCGTTCAGCTTCGGCTACGCCGAGCACGTCGAACTCCTCGAAGCCGCCGGAGCCGAGGTCGCGCTGGTCGATCCGCTGCGCGACGAGCGGTTGCCCGAGGGCACCGCCGGACTCGTGCTGCCGGGCGGCTTCCCGGAGCAGCACGCCTCCGCGCTGTCGGCGAACACCGCGCTGCGCACCGAGATCCGCGCCTTCGCCGGCACCGGCGCGCCCGTGCACGCCGAGTGCGGCGGCCTGCTCTACCTCGGCGAATCCCTCGACGGCGAACCCATGTGCGGGGCGCTGCCGGTGCGCGCGGCCATGTCGCCGCGGCTCACCCTCGGCTACCGCGACGCCGTCGCCGCGACCGAATCCCCGCTGTTCGCCGAGGGAACCCGCATCAGCGGGCACGAATTCCACCGCACCGCAACCGAACCCGGCCACGGCGAGGAGCCCGCCTGGTTCTGGCGCGGCCCCTCCGGCGCGCACCGCGAGGGATTCGTCCGCGGCGGGGTGCACGCCTCCTACCTGCACACCCACCCGGCCGGGAACCCCGGTGCGGTGGCCCGATTCATCGAGAGGTGCCTGCGATGAGACTCGTCGGAGTCGGGGTCGGCCCCGGCGATCCGGAGATGCTGACCCTGAAGGCGCTGCGCGAGATCCGCGACGCCGACACCGTGTACGTGCCGGTCCTGGCGCCCGAGGAGCAGGGGCGCGCCGAGGCGATCGTGCGCGCCCACCTGGGCGCCGACGCCCGCGTGCAGCGGCTCGTGTTCGCGCTCGCCGACCCGGTCGACGGGCCGCAGGAGCGCCGCCGCAGGCACTGGGACGACGCGGCCGAGACCGTTGCGGAGCGACTGCGTGATCAGGGCGGCACGGTGGTCTTCGCCACCTTGGGCGACCCCGCCGTGTACTCCACCTTCAGCTATCTGGCAGCGGCCGTCGCGGAGCTGTTGCCCGAGGTCGAGATCGCGACGGTGCCCGGGATCACCGCGATGCAGGCGACCGCGTCGCAGGCGGGCATCGCGCTCACCGAGGGCTCGGAGCCACTCACCGTGATGCCGGTGCTGCGCGACGTCACCGCCCTGCGGGAGGCGTTGCGGGCGCGCGGTACGGTCGTTGCCTACAAAGGCGGGCGACGCCTGGGTGAGCTGCGCGACGCGATCGACGAGAGCGGAGCTCTGGACCGCTCGGTCTACGCCGAGCACCTGGGCACGCCGGATGCGCGGGTACTACCGCTTGCTGAAGTGTCCGATGTGGACGATGCGCCTTACTTGTCGACAGTGGTAGTGCTGCCACCCCGAGGCGGAAGAGGAGAGCAATGGTGACTGGCCGGATCTCGTTCATCGGCGCCGGACCCGGCGCGGCCGACCTGATCACGGTCCGCGGCGCCAAGCGAATCGCCGAAGCCGACATCGTGGTCTGGGCCGCGAGCCTGGTCACGCCGGAGTGCGTGCAGGAGCACGCGCGCTCGGACGCCGAGCTCGTCGACTCCTCCCGGCTCACCCACGAGCAGGCGCTGGAGATCTACCGGCGCGCCGAGCGCGACAAGCTCAACGTCGCCCGCGTGCACTCCGGCGACCCCTCGCTGTGGGGTGCGGTGCAGGAGCAGTACGACTCGGCGATCAAGATGAATCTCGAGGTCGAGATCGTGCCCGGCGTCGCCGCGTTCTCCGCCGCCGCGGCGTCCATCGGCCGCGAGCTGACCGTCCCGGAGGTCGCCCAGTCGCTGGTGCTGACCCGCCTGGAGGGCGGCAAGACGCCGATGCCCGACGGCGAGAAGGTCCGCGAGTTCGCCAAGCACGGCACCACCATGGCGCTGTTCCTGTCCGCCGCGCGCACCGGCCAGCTGGTCGAGGAGCTGCGCGCCGGTGGCTACCCGGACGACACCCCGGTGCTCGTGGCCTACAAGGTGACCTGGCCGGACGAGCTGCTGGTGCGCTCCACGCTCGGCGAGCTCGAGGCCGACTGCAAGAAGCACAAGCTGTGGCGGCACACGCTGTTCATCATCGGCAAGGGCCTCACCGCCGGTGGCACGCGCTCGCACCTGTACCACGCGGGCCACTTCCACACCTTCCGCAAGGCCGACAAGGAGGCCCGCCGAGCCCTGCGCGCCGAGCGCAGCGCCCGCAAGGCCGACAAGCCGCAGGACCCCGACCCGGCCCCGGCGGCCCCCAAGGTCGAGGCTGCGCCCAAGGTCGAGGCGGCCACCAAGACCGACGCGGCCACCCAGCTCAAGGAGTCCGACGCCGCCTGGTGGGCGGTGCGCGACTGGCAGGAGACCGCTCGCGGCGCGGCCCGCTTCGGCGCCAACCGCACCATCCCGGTGCGCCAGGCCGACGAGTCGCAGTCCGAGCTGTTCACCGCCGAGGACGCGACCGAGCCCGCGGCGGAGACCGCGGCACCGGACGCGGCCGGTTCGGAAACCGCTGCGCCGCAGGCGGAATCGGCCGCCACGACGACCCGCGCGCCCGCCAAGACCGGCACCGCGCGCAAGTCGACCGGCACCGCGAAGTCCGGCACCACCAAGCGCAAGGCCCCGGCCAAGCCGGCGGGGGCGAAGTCCAAGCAGCCTGCCAAGCGCAAGCCCGCGGCGAAGCCGGATGAGCAGTCAGAGTGATCCGCAGCCGCCGCTGCGCGAGCCGGACCTCCCGCGCACCGCGAAGGTCCGGCCCAAGGCGCTGCGCACCGGCTTCACCACCGGTGCCTGCTCCGCGGCGGCGGCCAGGGCGGCGGCCGAACTGCTGGTCACCGGCGAGCTCCCGGCCACCGTGGACATCGGTTTCCCGGACGGCAAGCGGCGGCGCTTCCCGGTCGACTCCGGCAGCGCCGAACCGGCCACGGCCGTGGTGGTCAAGGACGCCGGCGACGACCCGGACGTCACGCACGGCGCGCGGCTGACGGTCTCCGTGACGTCCCGCGAGGACGGCGAGGTCGTGCTGCACGGCGGCGAGGGCGTCGGCACCGTCACCAAACCCGGCCTGGGGCTGGAGGTCGGCGGTCCGGCGATCAACCCGGTGCCCCGGCGGATGATCACCGACTCGGTGCGCGAGGTGCTCGGCGATCGCGGCGCCGACGTCACGATCACCGTGCCCGGCGGCGAGAAGATGGCCTACAAGACCACCAACCGGCGGCTGGGCATCTTCGGCGGCATCTCGATCCTCGGCACCACCGGCATCGTCCGGCCGTTCTCGACCGCTTCGTGGCGCTCCAGCGTCGAGCAGGCCGTGTCCGTGCTGTCCGCGCAGGACGGCAAGGTCGCCGTGCTGTCCACCGGCGGGCGCACCGAGCGGGTCGCGATGCGGTTGCTGCCCGACGAGCCCGAGGTGGCCTTCATCGAGGTCGGCGACTTCACCGGCGCCGCCGTGCGCCGGGCCGTGGAGCACGGGCTGGACGAGGTCGTGTTCGTCGGCATGATCGGCAAGCTCACCAAGCTCGCCTCCGGCGTGGTGATGACGCACTACACGCGGTCCAAGGTGGACACCGGGCTGCTCGGCCGGCTGACCGCCGAGTTCGGCGGCAGCGAGCAGGACGTCGCCGAGGTCACCGAGGCCGCCACCGCCCGCCGCGCCTACGAGGTGTGGCAGCGCGGTGACCACTTCTCGGCGTGTGCGCACCGGTTGTGCGAGCTGGTGGCAGCAGTATTGGAGCGGTTCAGCGAGGAGTGCGGTCGCAGGCTGCGTGTTCGGGTCGCCATGGTCGACTTCGAGGGTGAGCACGTGGTCGCGGCCACCGAGGCGAGGTGGGTGACGTGGCAGTCACGGTGATCGGGGTCGACGGGACGGCGCTGCCTCCGGGCGGCGCGGAGGTCCTGGAGCAGGCGCGGCTGGTCGTGGGAGGCAAGCGGCACCTGGACGCGCACGCTCCCGAGCACGCGAAGCGGCTCGAGCTCGGGCCGCTGGATCCGGCGCTCAACGCGCTGTCCTCGCTCTCCGGCGACGAGCAGGGCGTGGTGCTGGCCTCCGGCGACCCGGGGTTCTTCGGCGCGGTGCGCGCGTTGCGCGAGCGCGGCCTCCGGTGCTCGGTGCTGCCCGCGATCTCCAGCGTGCAGCGGTTGATGGCGCGCGCGGGCCGGTCCTGGGACGACGTCGTGGTGGTCAGCGCGCACGGGCGCGACCTGGGCCCGGCGATCAACGTGTGCCGGGCGCGCCCGGCGGTGGCGGTGCTGACCGCGCCGAAGTCCGGTCCGGCGCAGATCGCCTCCGGGCTGGCGGGCTGGCGCCGCACCATGATCGTCGGCGAGGACCTGGGCGGGCCGAACGAGTCGGTGGTGACCATCGACCCGGCCGACGCGGCCAAGCGCACCTGGTACGAGCCGAACGTGGTGCTGTGCCTGGCCGACGCCGACGAGGTGCCGCAGCGCGGCTGGATGGCCGGTGGCGAGCCGGTCCCGCCCGCGACCGGCTGGGCGCTGTCGGAGGACGAGTTCTCGCACCGCGACGGCATGATCACCAAGGCCGAGGTGCGCGCCGTGGCGCTGGCCCGGCTGGCCCCGCGTCCGGGCGTGCTGGTCTGGGACGTCGGCGCGGGCTCGGGTTCGGTGGCCGTGGAGTGCGCCCGGATGGGCGCGGCGACCATCGCCGTCGAGTCCGACGAGGCCCAGGTGGTCCGGATGGTCACCAACGCCGCAGGTCACGGCGTGGACGTGCGGATCGAGGAGGGCAAGGCGCCGCAGGCGCTGCGCGAGCTGCCCAAGCCGGACGCGATCTTCGTGGGCGGCGGCGGCAGCGAGGTCGTCACGTCCTGCGCCCACGCGGGCGCGTCGCGGGTCGTGGTGGCCCTGGCCGCGCTGGACCGGGTCGGCCCGACCCGGGAGACGCTGCGCTCGGCGGGCTACGAGGTGGAGGGCGTCCAGCTCGCGGCGTCCCGGCTGGCCGAGCTCCCGGACGGCTCCTCCCGCCTCGAAGCCGCCAACCCGGTGGTCCTCCTCACCGGCACGAAGAAGGCCTGACCCCCGTCCGGGGCACCGGGTTCCGCGGTGTGCCCTGGTCACCAGGGGACAGTTTTAGTGAGAACTGTCCGGGCAAAACGGACATTGATCATGGGCAGTTTTAGCTAAAACTGCCCCGAGCCCGGAGTGTCGTAGGGTGTTTTCACCCGATCCGGGGAACGAGAACGAACGAGGCAGGGGAGTAGCAGTGATCGGTCTGTTCGCGGTGACCGCGGCGGGACGGCGGGCGGCCGCCGAACTCGCCGGACGACTGGGGCCGGAAGCCCTGGTCGCCGACGGTCCGATCGGACCGGCCGTCCGGCGGCTCTGGGACCACCTCGACGCGGCGGTGTTCTTCCTCGCCAGCGGCGCCACGATCCGCCTGGTCGCCCCGCTGCTGCAGGACAAGCACACCGACCCGGGCATCGTCAGCGTCGACGAGGCGCAGCGCTTCGCCATCGCGCTGGCCGGCGGCCACGGCGGCGGCGCGAACGCGCTGGCCGAGCAGGTCGCCGAGCTCTTCGGCTGCACCCCGGTGATCACCACCGCCACCGACTCCACCGGCACGACCGCGCTCGACGAGCTCGTCGACCAGCTCGACGCGACCGTCGACGGCGACCTGCCGTCCTGCGGCGTGGCGATCCTCGACGGCGAGCCGGTCCGGCTGGTCAACCCGCACGGCTTCCCGCTCCCGGCGTTACCGCCGAACGTCGCCGCCGACGTGGCGAACCCGGCCTGGACCGTCGTCATCGACGACCGCCGCCCGACCGAGGACGAGGAGCGCACGCTGCGCCTCATCCCGCGCACCCTGGTCGTCGGCGTCGGGTCCGCGCGCGGCGTCTCGCGCACCGCGGTCACCGAGACCATCGCCCGGCTCGACAGCGAGCACGGCCTGGACCCGCGCGCCATCCGCGCGTTCGCCAGCGTCGACCTCAAGGCCGACGAGGCCGGCATCCTCGACGCCGTGCAGGACCTGGGCTTCTGGCACTCCGGCGAGGGCGAGGAGCTGTCGCTGCTGACCTACTCGGCCGACGTGCTGGCCGGGGTCGAGGTGCCGAACCCGAGCGAGGTGGTGCGCAGCGAGGTCGGCACGCCCAGCGTCGCCGAGGCCTCCGCGCTGCACGCCGCCGAGGAGCTGGCCTACGGCGCCCCGGTCGAGCTGGTCGCCGACAAGATCAAGGGCGACAACGTCACCGTCGCCGCCGCCCGGATCAGCCCGCGCGGCAGGCTCGCCATCGTCGGCATCGGCCCCGGCGCTCCCGACCTGCGCACGCCGCGCGCCGACGCCGAGCTGCGCCGCGCGTCGGTGGTCGTGGGCCTGGACCAGTACCTCGACCAGGTCCGGCACCTGCTGCGCCCGGGCACCGAGGAGCGCGCCACCGGCCTGGGCGCCGAGGAGGCCCGCGCGGCCGAGGCGGTGGAGCTGGCCAAGCAGGGCCGCGCGGTCGCGCTGATCGGCTCCGGCGACGCGGGCGTGTACGCGATGGCCAGCCCGGCGCTGGAGAAGGCCGACGTCGACATCGAGGTCGTCGGCGTTCCCGGCGTGACCGCCGCGCTGTCGGCGTCGTCGCTGCTGGGCGCGCCGCTCGGGCACGACCACGCGCTGATCAGCCTGTCCGATCTGCACACGCCGTGGGAGATGATCGAGCGCCGGGTCCGCGCCGCCGCCGAGGGCGACATGGTGGTGTGCTTCTACAACCCGCGGTCGGTGCAGCGCCACTGGCAGCTCGGCCGCGCCCTGGAGATCCTCGCTGAGCACCGGCCCGCGACGACCCCGGTCGGCGCGGTCCGCCAGGCCAGCCGCGCGGACGAGAAGGTGTGGTGCGCCCCGATCGCCGAGTTCGACCCGGCCGAGGTGGACATGTTCACCACGGTCGTCGTCGGCTCCTCGCAGTCCTCCGTGGTCGGCCGGCGGATGGTCACCCCGCGCGGCTACCGCTGGATGGCGGGCGATGTCCGTTGATCCGCTGACGATCACCGACGCCTGCACCGCCTGCGGCGCCTGCCTGCTCACCTGCCCGGAACACGCCCTCCGCCCGGCCCCGGGCCGCCCCCAGGTCGTCGCCGAAGCCTGCACGTCCTGCGGAGAATGCGTCGAAATCTGCCCCAGAGACGCCATCGACCTCCTCCGGTAGCGTTTTCGTTTTGTTCGTTTCGCTGCTACTGTGGTGGTCATGGAGGGGACGGAGCAACGCACGGTACTGCCGCCGACCAGGGTCGACGACCTGCTGGGGCTGCTGCGCGCGCTCGACGAGCAGCGTTCGGCTCCGGCGCTGATCACGCGGGACGGCACCAGGATCGATCTGCCCGATGAGCTCTACGACGTGCTGCACGACGTGGTGCTCTCGCTGTCGCGGGGAATGGCGATCACGGTCGCCCCGAGGCACACGGTTCTGACCACCGGGGAAGCGGCCGAGATGCTGGGGATCTCCCGGCCCACTCTGGTCAGGCTGCTCGAAGCGGGCGAGATCCCGTACGAGCAGCCGGGTCGGCACCGCAGGATCCGGCTTGACGACCTGCTCGCCTACCAGGAGCGCGCTCGCCGGGCCCGTGCGGCGGGTCTCGACGAGATGGTCCGCGTTTCCGAAGCGGGCGGCGTCTACGACGTCCCGGCCGATGCGCAGGCCGAGCGGTTCTCGGGCCCGGAAGAGGAAGCCTGACCGACACCGATGATCCGCGCCCTCCTCGACACGTGCGTGCTGTTCAAACCGCTCGTGTGCGACGCGTTCCTCAGCATCGCCGAGGAGCACGCGTTCCGACCGCTGTGGTCCAGGCACATCCTCGACGAACTGCGCGGCTCGCTGATCCGCGCCGGTGTCGTCGCCGACTCCGTCGAGCATCGGATCGCCCAGATGCAGACGCACTTCCCCGGCGCGGACGTCGACGGCTACGAGGACCTGATCCGGGGCATGACGAACGATCCCAAGGACCGGCACGTCCTGGCAGCGGCCGTTCGGGGAAATGCCGAGGCGATCGTGACTGAAAATGTCCGCGATTTCCCGAAATCATCGGTCGAGTGCTACGACATCGCGGTCCTGAACCAGGACGAGTTCTTCCTCGACCTGTACGACCTGGACCCCGGGGCCGTGACGCGCGCGCTGACCCGGCAGGTCTCCCGCTACCGCCGGAATCCCCGCTCGGTCGAAGACCTGCTCATCGCCCTGGGCAGTGCCGGGAACGGCTGCCCCGGGTTCGCGAGCCTCTGCCACGCCGAGCGTTTTGGTGGGGGTGGGTGAGGTCGTGCGGGGTGGGATGGTGGTCGGGTGAGCGCGGAGATGTCGCCGGAGGAGTTCCGGCGCTGGGGCAAGCAGGTCGTGGACTGGATCGCGGACTACCGGGCGGGGATCGAGTCGTTCCCGGTGCGGTCCCGGGTCGCGCCGGGGGAGGTGCGGGCGAAGCTGCCCGAGCGCCCGCCGGAGCGCGGTGAGGGGTTCGACGCGGTCCTGCGCGACCTCGACGAGATCCTCCTGCCGGGGGTGACGCACTGGCAGCACCCGGGGTTCTTCGCCTACTTCCCGTCGAACGCCACCGGTCCCTCGATCCTCGGTGACCTGCTCTCCAGCGGTCTCGGCGTGCAGGGCATGGTGTGGGCGACCAGCCCGGCCTGCACCGAGCTGGAGACCGTCGTGCTCGACTGGCTCGTCGAACTCCTCGGCCTGCCACCGCATTTCCGCACCGACGCGGCCGGTGGTGGCGTCATCCAGGACTCCGCGTCCAGCGCCGCGCTGGTGGCCTGCCTGGCGGCGCTGCAGCGGACCGGCGAGGACGTCGCGCGGCGCGGCATCACCCGCCGTCACACGCTCTACGTCTCCGCCCACACCCACTCCTCGCTGGAGCGGGCCGCGCGGCTGGCCGGGATCGGGGCCGACAACGTGCGGGTCGTCGACACCGACCCGGACACGCTCGGCATGGACGCCGGCCACCTCGACGAGCTCATCGCCGCCGATCTGGCCTCCGGCGCGGTGCCGACGATGGTGTGCGCGACGATCGGCACCACCTCCACCACCGCCATCGACCCGGTGCGCGAGATCGGCGAGGTCTGCCGCGAGCGCGGCGTCTGGCTGCACGTCGACGCCGCCTACGCGGGAGTGGCGGCGGTGTGCCCGGAGCTGCGCTGGATCAACGACGGCGTCGCCGAGTTCGCCGACTCCTACTGCACCAACCCGCACAAGTGGTTGCTGACGAACTTCGACTGCAGCGCGCTGTGGCTGGCCGACCGGGCGCCGATGATCGAGGCGCTGTCGATCCTGCCGGAGTACCTGCGCAACGCGGCCAGCGAGTCCGGCGAGGTGATCGACTACCGGGACTGGCAGGTCCCGCTCGGCCGCCGGTTCCGGTCCCTGAAGCTGTGGTCGGTGCTGCGCTGGTACGGCGCCGAGGGGCTGCGCGAGCACATCCGCGGCACCGTCGCGCTCGCCCAGGAGTTCGCCGGATGGGTGCGCGACGACCCCGATTTCGCGCTGCTGGAACCGCATCCGCTCGCGCTGGTGTGCTTCTGGCCGCGCTACCCTGACCTGCCCGTCGAGGAGGCCAACGCGCGCACCCACCGGGTGCTGGACGCGCTCAACGACTCCGGCGACCTCTTCCTCACCCACACCAAGATCGACGGGCGGACGCTGCTGCGGCTGGCCGTCGGCTCGCCCGCCACCGAGCGCAGGCACGTCGAAGCCGCCTGGGATCAGATCCGCCGCGCCGTCTGAACCGGGGCCGCCCGGGTGCCCAGCACGCACGCCGTGGTCGCCAGGGCGATGCCGAGAAGCACTGCGAGCGAAGGGGTTTCGCCGAGCACCGGCCAGGCGATCACGGCGGTCAGCGGCGGCACCGCGCTGAACAGGGCGCTGGCCCGGGCCGCCCCGCCGACCGCCACCGCCCGCAGGTAGGCGCTCACGCCCAGCACCGATCCGGTGATCACCAGCCACAGCACGGAGATCCCGGCCTGCGCCCAGTGCGTCACGTGGCCGTGCTCGACGACCGCGATGGCGCCGATGGCCAGCGCCGCGGCGATGGTCTGCACGGCGGCGCCGGAGCGGATGTCGATGCCACCGCAGAAGTGCTGCTGGTACAGGCCGCCGGCGGAGAAGCCCAGCAGTCCCAGCAGCGTCAGCAGGATCGCCGGGTTCCACTCGCCCTCGGCCGCCACCTGCCCGCCGAGGGTGACCAGCACCGCCAGCACGCCCAGCACGAGCCCGATCACCCGCGCCCGGCTCAGCCGCTCGCGCAGCAGCAGCGCCGCCAGCGCGGCCGTGAGCACCGGGTTCATCGAGATCACCAGGGCCGTCACCGACGCGGGGACCCCGGCGGCCATGCCGCCGTAGCAGCCGCCGAACTGGGTGGCGTGGGTGAGCAGCCCGGCGACCGCGCTGTGCCCGACGGCGTTACCGCTGGGCCACACCGCCCGCCGCAGCAGCGCGATCACCGACAGGGTCGCCGCGGCCAGGGTCAGCCGGATGGTCGTCAGCAGGAACGGGGATGCGGCGGCCACGCCCAGCGCTCCGGTCGGGTAGCCGCTGGCCCAGAAGAAGACGATCGGGGCGGCCAGCGAGAGCGGGATCGACCGCGAGGTGTGCATGGTTTCCAGAATCCGGCCTCGAACAGCTCCGCGTCCAACAACGATAAGAGATCGCGATCGATCGCGAACGCTGATCGGTCTAGGCTGGGTGCATGAGTGCTGTGCTCGACGTCGTCGCGCTGCGCAGCCTGGTGGCCGTGGCCGACTGCGGCGGGTTCCACCGGGCCGCGGCGGCGCTGTACCTGACCCAGTCCGCGATCAGCCAGCACCTGCGCAAGCTGGAGCGGACCCTGGACCGCAAGCTGGTCGTCCGCGAGGGCAGGCAGGCCCGCTTCACCGCCGACGGCGAACTGCTGCTCGCCGAGGCCCGCCGCATCCTCGACGTGCACGACGACGCCGTGCGCAGGCTCGGCGCCGAGGGGCGCGGCACGCTCGTGTTCGGCTCCACCGAGCACGCCGCCGACCGGTTCCTGCCCGAGCTGGCCGCGGGGCTGCGCACGGCGTTCCCGGACCGCGAGATCCGCTTCCGCCTCGACCGCACGGCCCGGCTCGCCGACGCCGTCGATCGCGGGAACGTCGACATCGCGCTGCTCATCGACGACACCGTGGACGAGCGCAGCATCGACGCGGGCCGGTTCCGGCTGGAGTGGTTCTCGGCCCCGGAGTGGGAACCGCCCGCCGAGGACCGGCCGCTGCCGCTGGTGGTGTTCGACCAGCCCTGCACCCTGCGCAGGCACGCGATCGCGGCGATGGACGGGCTCGGCCGGGGCCCGGACCTCGTGTGCGAGGCCGCCGACCTCGCCGGCGTCCTGGCCGCGACCCGCGCGGGGCTGGGCGTGACGCTGCTGCCGTCGACCCGCACCCGGCCGGTCGGGCTGCTCGAACGCCGCGATCTGCCCCGCCTCGACCCGGTCGACCTCCGCGTCCGCGCCCGCCCGGGCCTGCCCCCGGACGTCCCCGCGGCCGCCGCCCGAGTGGTCCGCGAAGTCCTCACCGAAGTCGCATGACCTCACCCGGAGAACCCGGTGGGGGACAGTTTTCATGAAAACTGTCCGGTCCCCGAGAACCCGAAGTTTTCATGAAAACTGTCTCGACCTCGGGAACGGGAGGTTCTCATGAAAACTGTCCCCCCACCGAAGGTGGTCACCTCCCGAAGGACCTCCGTTCACGAGGGAACCCGGAAGTTTTCATGAAAACCTCCGGGTTCCTGAGGGATGACAGTTTTCATGAAAACTTCGATCTTCTGAGGGGGTCGTGAGGGGGATTTCACCTCCTGGGGTGGGGGAGGTTTTCATGAAAACCTCCCGTCGTGGGTGGAGTGGGCGACGGTCTCAGGCCGGGAGGTGGACTCGCCGGTGGAGTCGGTCCCCGATGTCGCTGGAGGCGTGGTCGAGGAGCTTGTGGCCGAGCTCGAACAGGGCGCGGGCGATGGCGATCTCGTCGCCGATCTGCGGCACCTCGGGATCGTCGGGGTGCCTGCGCGCCGCGCCGTGACCGTGCAGCGGCTGCCCGCCCGGCGTGGTGAAGCCGACGTCGGCGGTCGTCTTCGCTCCCGCCTCCACGACCTGCAGGTTCAGCGTGATCGAGTGCGTCTCGTTCATGGTGGCCTCCTTGACGCGCCTGGAGCCGGAGCACGCGGCTCACCCGACCGAGTACCCCCGATGGAGGCGGTTGAAAGCGCCTTCGGCGGAGCGATGCACCCCAGGAGATCACTCAACGTGATCGATTTCACCAGGTTTGACCTCGGACCGTAGATCAGGCAAGGATGACTGTCGCCGACAGTGCAGGAACCCGGTGCGAGTCCGGGACGGTCCCGCCACTGTGACCGGGGAGTGGTCCCCACCCATCGCCACGGCTGCCACCAGCTGGAAGGCGGGGGAACCACGCTGATCCGGGAGTCAGGACACTGCGCGCCGGCCCCGCGCCGCGAACCCGCGGCGCGCGGCCACCGAACCCCGGGCGGGAGAACCCAGGAGGTCGGAGATCCCATGAGTCGGGATGCCGAAGTGAGCCGGCGCACCGCCGGCTGGGGCGCGCGCGAGCGCCGCAAGTCCGCGGTCCTGCTGGCCGCGATCGGAGCACTGCACCTCGCCGGATGGGGTGCCTACCTGCTGCACGAGCAGGCCTTCAGCGCCGCCGGGGGCCTCGCCGCCGCCGGCACCACCGCCTACCTGCTCGGCCTGCGGCACGGCTTCGACGCCGACCACGTCGCCGTCATCGACGACGCCACCCGGCTGCTCATGCAGCGCGGGAGGCGCCCGGTGTCCACCGGCATGTGGTTCGCTCTCGGCCACGCCAGCGTCGTGCTGCTGCTGGCCTGCGGCGTCGCCTTCATCGCCGGACCCGCCGCCCAGCAGTGGGCCGAGCAGACCGGCGTGCGGATGGCCACCTTCGTCGATCTCGTCGTCGTGGCCGTGCTGGCCACCCTCGCCGTGCTCAACGCGCTCGTGCTGCGCGACGCGTGGCGGCTGCTGCGCCGCGCCCGCAACGGCGGCGTCGACGAGGCGGAGGTCGAACTCGTCCTCGGCCGTCGCGGACTGCTCGCGCGCGTGCTGCGCGGCCGGATGCGGGGAGTCGCCCGCTCCTGGCACCTGTTCGGCATCGGCCTGCTGTTCGGCCTCGGGATGCAGACCGCCACCGAGATCACGGTGCTGGCGATGGTCGCTCCCGGCGCGAACCTCTCGGCCATCGCCGTGCTGAGCCTCCCGCTGCTGTTCGCCGCCGGGATGTGCACTGTGGACAGCGTGGACGGCATGCTGATGTCCCGCGCCTACACCTGGTCGCTGGCCCGCCCGCTGCGGCGGCTGTGGGTGAACGTCACCACCACCGCGCTGACCGTCGGCCTCGCCGCCCTGGTCGCCTTCGTCGTCCTCTGCGGCCTGCTGGCCGACCTGGGCGTGGACTTCCTGGGCGGCATCGCGGCCATCTCGGAGGAGTTCGAGCTGCTCGGCTACCTGACGCTCGCGCTGTTCCTGCTGGTCTGGGGCGGTGCGGCCATGTGGTGGCGGTTCACCGCCCGAAAAAGCGCGGAAATCGCATAGGGAACAGGGAAGACCATGAGGCGCACAGTCCATCCGATCGAGACCGAGTCCTACCGGATCATGCGGTCGCGAGCCGACTTCGACCGGTTCGCACCGCTGACCCGGGCGGTCGTCGAACGCGTCGTGCACACCACCGCCGACCCCAGCTGGACCGGTGAGGTCGTCGCCGACGAGGACGCGCTGCGGCAGGGCCGCGACGCCCTGCTGTCCGGGGCGCCGCTGATCACCGACGTGCGCATGGTCGCCTCCGGCATCACCGCCCGCGAGGTCACCATCGGTCTGGACTTCCCCGGCGTCGCCGAGCTCGCCGCGTCCGAGGGGCTGACCCGCTCCGCGGCCGGGATGCGGCTGGCCGCCCGCGAGCACCCGCGCGGCGCCGTGTGGGCCGTCGGCAACGCCCCCACCGCGCTCACCGAACTCCTCCGGCTCGCCGAGACCGGCGAGCTGGAACCGGCGCTGATCATCGGCGTGCCCGTCGGGTTCGTCGGTGCCGTCGACAGTAAGGCCGCTCTGCGGCGCAGCGGCCTGCCGGCCGTGAGCACCCTGACCGAACGCGGTGGCGCGGCGATCGCCGCAGCCGCCGTCAACGCCCTGCTCTACTGGGCAGAACCTGGAGGTAACCGGTGACCGAACCGCTGCTGGTCGTGGGCCACGGCACGGTGGACGAACGAGGCGTGGCCGAGTTCCACTCCTTCCTGGAGCGGCTCAAGGCGCGCATGACCGCCGCCGGCGTCGACGCCTCCGGCGGCTTCATCGAGCTGTCCGCTCCCGCGGTCACCGAGGCCTGGACCGAGCTCACCGACGCAGGCCACCGCCGGATGGCCGCGGTGCCGCTGGTGCTCGTCGCCGCCGGTCACGGCAAGGGCGACATCCCCGCCGCGCTGGAGCGCGAGGTCCGCCGCCACCCGGGCACGTCGTTCGTCTTCGGACGCCCCCTCGGCCCGCACCCGATCCTGCTGGACCTGCTCGCCGAGCGGATCGCCGAGCAGGCCCCGCGCGAGGAATGGGCCGACACGGCAGTGGTTCTCGTCGGCCGCGGCTCCACCGACCCCGACGCCAACGCCGAGGTGTGCAAGGTCTCACGCCTCTTGCAGGAGACCTGCGGCTTCGACACTGTTGAGACCGCGTTCATCTCCCTGGCATCGCCGGACGTCCCTGGCGGGCTGGACCGGGCTCGCAAGCTCGGGGCCAAGCGCGTCGTGGTGGCCCCGTACTTCCTGTTCGACGGCGTGCTGCCGCAGCGCGTCGTGACGCAGGCGCGCGAGTGGTCCCAGACCGCACCGGAGCTCGAGCTCCACGTCGCCGGGTATTTGGGAGACTGCGATGCCCTGGTCGACCTCGTCGTGGAGCGCTACCACGAGGCCCTGCACGGCGACATCCGGATGAACTGCGACACCTGCGCGTACCGGGTGCTGCTGCCGGGCTTCGAGGACAAACTGGGTGCACCGCAGACGCCGCACCACCACCCCGACGACCCGACCGGACACGGTCACGCACACGGACACGCACATGGCCACTCCATCGGATAACCACTACCTCGCCGGACTCGACCTCGCCGGTCGCCGCGTCGTGGTGGTCGGTGCCGGGCCCGTCGCGCAGCGGCGGCTCCCCCGGCTGATCAAGGCGGGCGCCGCCGTCGAGGTGATCGCCCCGCAGGCGACGCCCGCCGTCGAGGCGCTGGCCGACGCCGGCGAGATCACCTGGAGCCGCCGCGACTACCGCGACGGCGACCTCGACGGCGCCTGGTACGCCGTGGCGGCGACCTCGTCCGACGAGGTCAACGCGGCCGTCGGCGCGGAAGCCGAGCGCGACCGGGTGTTCTGCGTCCGCTCCGACAACGCGACCGAGGGCAGCGCCGTCACGCCCGCCGTCGCCGAGCACGACGGGCTGCTGCTCGGCGTGCTCGCCGGAGGCAAGCCGCGCCGCAGCGCCGGCGTCCGCGACGCGCTGCTGGAGGCGATGCAGTCCGGTGTCGTCGACGAGCACCCCGAGCCGCACGCCCCCGGCGTCGCGCTGATCGGTGGCGGGCCCGGCTCACCGGACCTGATCACGGTGCGCGGGCGGCGGCTGCTGGCCAAGGCCGACGTGGTGCTCACCGACCACCTGGCGCCGCGCGAACTGCTGGAGGAGCTGGGGTCGCACGTCGAGGTCATCGACGTCTCGAAGATCCCCTACGGGCGCTCGGCGAGCCAGACCGTGATCAACGAGACGCTGATCGAGAAGGTCCGCGCCGGCAAGTTCGTCGCCCGGCTCAAGGGCGGCGACCCGTACCTGTTCGGGCGGGGCTTCGAGGAGCTGCTGGCCTGCGCCGAAGCCGGTGTCCCGGTGACCGTGGTCCCCGGCATCACCAGCGCGTTCTCGGCTCCGGCGATGGCCGACGTGCCGGTCACCCACCGCGGTGTGGCGCACGAGGCGGTCGTGGTCTCCGGCCACGTCGCCCCCGACGACGAGCGGTCCCTGGTGGACTGGGAAGCGCTGGCCCGGCTGCGCGGCACGCTGGTGCTGCTGATGGCGGTGCAGCGCATCGAGGCCTTCGCCGAGGTGCTGATCAAGAACGGCCGTCCGGCCGACACCCCGGTCGCGGTCGTCCAGGAGGCCACCACCGACGCCCAGCGCTCGGTGAAGACCACCCTGGAGCGGGTCGCCGACGACGTCCGCGCCCACGACATCAAACCGCCGGCGGTCATCGTCATCGGCCCGGTAGCAGGCCTCAAGGACTGACCCGCACCGACGAAGCGGCCCCCGCCGGAAACCCCCGGCAGGGGACGCTTTTCACATCACGAACCCGCTCTCGCCCTCGCCCCGGTCAAATACCGCGGTATTCGACCGGTCAAAAACCGCAGTTTTCGACCCGACGAATACCGCGGTTTTTGTCGGGTCGAATACCGCAGGTTTTGACCGCGGTCAGCGGGAGGTGTTGGTGCGGCGGGGGCGTCCAGAGCCGGTGGGGCGGCCGCCGCCGTTGGCGCCGCCTCGGCGGTTGCGGTTGGGGTTGCCGCCGCCGGAGCCCGAGCCGGTGCCCCGGCGGGCCGAATCTCCGCCTCGGCGGGTGGGTTCGGTGCCTCGCGGGGAGCGCTGGGGGCGGTGTTCGCCTCGGGACCTGGCCGGCTTGGGCTGCTGGCGCTGCGGGGTGGCCAGCGGGGTGCCGGACGGTTCGCGGGCACCGGTGAGGCGGGCGAGTTCGGCGTCGTGCGGCCGGATCTCGGTCGTGACGGCCGTGACGCCCGCCTGGTTGGCCATCGCGCGGAACGCCTGCTTCTGGTCGTCGGTCACCAGCGTCACCACCGTGCCGCTGGAACCGGCGCGTGCGGTGCGACCGGCGCGGTGCAGGTAGTCCTTCGGGTCCGCGGGCGGCTCGACGTGCACCACCAGGCTCACGTCGTCGATGTGGATGCCGCGCGCCGCGACGTTGGTGGCCACCAGCGTGCTCGACGAGGCGTTCTTGAACTCGTCGAGGATGCGGGTGCGCGCGTTCTGCGCCTTCCCGCCGTGCAGCGCACCGGCTTCGACGCCGACCGCGCGCAGCTTCTTGGCGAGCCGGTCCGCGTGGTGCTTGGTGCGCACGAACATGATGGTCCGGCCCTCGCGCGCGGCGATGCGGGCCAGCACCGTCTGCTTGTCGGTCGTCGACACCAGGAACTGGTGGTGCTCCATGCTGTCCACGCTCGCCGACGGCGGCGCCAGCGAGTGCACCACGGGATCGGTCATGTAGCGCTCGACGAGCTTGTCGACGTCACCGTCGAGCGTCGCGGAGAACAGCAGCCGCTGCCCGTCGGACGGGACGTGGTCGAGGATTTCCCGAACCTGCGGCAGAAAACCCATGTCGGCCATCTGATCCGCCTCGTCGAGCGCGGTTCGCTCCACTTCGGACAGATCGCAGGTGCCCTGGCGCAGGTGGTCGTTGAGCCGGCCCGGCGTGGCCACCAGGACGTCCACGCCGCGACGCAGCGTGTCGACCTGCCGGTTGAACGACGTGCCGCCCACGACCTCGCGGACGTACAGGCCCAGCGCCTTGGCCAGCGGCTTGAGCGAGTCGGTGACCTGCGTGGCCAGCTCGCGCGTCGGCACCAGGACCAGGCTGCGCGGACGCATCGGCTGCGCGTTGCCGCTCTGCATCGCCAGCAGCGGCAGCCCGAACGCCAGCGTCTTGCCGGAACCCGTCTGGCCGCGACCGAGCACGTCCCGGCCGGTCAGCGCGTCCGGGATCGTCGCGGCCTGGATCGGGAAGGCCTCGCGCATCCCGTTGTCGTGCAGCGCGCGGACCAGGCGCTTCGGCAGGCCCAGGTCGGCGAACGGCGCCGGGTCGACGGCGGTCACACCGACCTCGTCGAACAGGCTGCGCTTCGCCGGCTTGGCGTTGCCCGCCTTGGCCTGCGGGCGACGTCGACGCGGACGTCCCTGCTGGCTGCGGCGTGCGGGCGTGGCGGAAGAAGAAGGCACGAAGAGAACTCCCCGGAAGTAGGCACGTCACGGGGAGAGCTTCGCGGTCGGTACCGCGGGCGATCACGAGGACGAGCCCGGCGCGATCTCGCGCCGATGGGTGGGCGAACGCGGCGGACGCCGCTCGCATTGCGGCCGAGTGCCGGCCGCGGACACCCCGCAGTCTATCCGACCGGTCCCGGTCTCCCGGGCGCAGGCGCCTGTGCCGAACGTCTCGTCAGGCCGAGACGACGACGCAGAGCTTGCGGTCGGCCTCCCGCTCCACCCGCAGACCCGCTTCGGAGGCGACGTCCACGACGTCCTCGACGGTGGCCGGTTCCTCCACCGCGCAGGCCAGCGCCCGCGCCAGCCGCCCCTTGTGGGACTTGTTGTGGTGGCTGACGACCTTGCGCTTGCCGGAGGAATCCTCCGACAGCACCCGCACCTCGACCGCGCCGGGAACCTTGGCCAGCGCCGCGTAGGCGCCCGAGCGCAGATCGACGACGAGGTCGTCGGCGGCGGCCAGCACCGGCTCCAGCACCGGTCGCCACACGCTGCGCAGCGTTCCCAGGCCCGGCAGCGAGCCGCCGCCGGAGAGCCGGTAGGCGGGGATCGAGTCGGTCCCGCGCGCCAGCCCGAACAGCGCCGAGGCCACCGCGAGCCGCGCATCGGCCTGCTTGCGCTGCGCGGGCTCCAGCGAACCGATGTCCAGGGCGTCGTAGAGCACCCCGGTGTAGCGCTCCAGCGCGGGCGTCGTCGGGGAGGTCCACAGCTCGGCGTTGCGCTCCACCTCGTTGACCTGGCGCTCGGAAATCCCCAGAACCTCGAGACTTCGCGGCACGTCACCGGCCAAAGTGGACAGCGCGTCGACGAGCTCGCGCCGGGTCTCGTTCAGCTCGGGGTGCGACAGGGCGTCCAGGTCCAGCGGAGCACCGTCCCCACCCGCGGCCTTGGTCTCCGAAGGAGGCAGCAGAACCAACACACCACCAGGGTAAGCGCTCACGCAGCCACCCCTCCCCGCCACCTGACAGCAGCCGCGACCTCGGCGATGACCTTCTTGAGCCCGCCGTTGAGATCCTCGTTGGTCACCACGAACACCAGCCAGCCCAGATCGCGCAGCCGCTGGTAGCGCTCCAGGTCCCGCGCGGCCCGCTCGGGCTCGGCGTGAAGTCCACCGTTGTACTCCACGGCGACCTTGGCCTCCTCGAACGCGAGATCCAGCCGTGCGACGAACCGGTCCCCGTCGTAGACCTCCACCTGCGGTTCGGGATGCAGCCCGCTCAGGTTGAACTCGACCCGCAGGACCGATTCGGGCAGTGATTCCGCGCGTTCGTCGAGGTACGGCAGGTGCAGCCAGGCGCGCCGGATCCCGGCGTCGTGCCGCCCGGTCAGGAACGCCGCGATCGCGTCGACCCCGATGACCCCGGCGTGCAGCAGGGCGTCGACCTGCGCGACCGCGCGGCTGATCGACCGCTGCCTGAGCAGGTCCAACGCGATCCGCGCGAACCCCGCCACCCCCACTCCGCGCCACGGCGAGTGCTCGGCCTCACCGACCCGAACCGAGGAGCAGGACACGCCCTTCCTGCGCATCATCAATGTGTTCGTCGGCACGATGACGTCCACCGGCGTCGAGAAGTCCGCCAACGGCACTCCTCGTAGCGTTGCGGCGGACCGGCCTGTGATGACCGATCCTTCGGGCAAGGTCTTCGCCACGGCCGCGCATTTGAGCTCGTGCGTGAGCGGTGTGTCCTTGGTCGTGTACACGCCCTGCATGACGCGCAGGAACCAGTATTTGAGGTGTCGGTCCTTGAGGTTTGCCGCGATGGCGTCGCAACGTCGGAAGACGAAGATCGAGCCATCGGGGATGATCGGCGGCTGCTGCGGTTTTCTCACGCAGTTAAAGAGGCGAAACCACCCCCGTCAGATACACCAAACCCCAAATCCCCCACAGAATCCCCACCAACGTGTGACCTCCGAACGAAAACCCCGGTTTTCGCGTCGACGAATGTCGCGGTTTTTGACGTGTCGAAAACCCCGGTTTTCGTGCGATGGATGTTGCAGTTTTTGACCTGGGTCGAGTGGGGATGGGGTGGAAATGGGTTTGACCTGGTTGTTTGGGGGTGGGGAGGATGGGGTGGTGGTTGGGGTGACCGCGCAGCCGTGCTGGTGACGGGGGTCGCTACCCTGCCTGTATTCCCTTACTTCGGTCGAACTAGGAGCCGGTAGCCGTGATCACGAGGATGTCGACGTTGTTCCTGCGTACGTTGCGCGAGGATCCGGCCGACGCCGAGGTGCCGAGCCACAAGCTGCTCGTGCGGGCCGGCTACGTGCGGCGCATCGCGCCGGGCATCTACTCGTGGCTGCCGCTGGGTCTGCGCGTGCTGCGGCGCGTCGAGGAGATCGTGCGCCAGGAGATGGACGCGATCGGCGCGCAGGAGATCCACTTCCCGGCGCTGCTGCCCAAGGAGCCCTACGAGGCGACCAACCGGTGGACCGAGTACGGCCCCAACCTGTTCCGCCTCAAGGACCGCAAGAACGCCGACTACCTCCTCGGTCCGACGCACGAGGAGCTGTTCACCCTGACCGTCAAGGGCGAGTACAGCTCCTACAAGGACTACCCGGTCATGCTGTACCAGATCCAGACCAAGTACCGGGACGAGGAGCGGCCCCGCGCGGGCATCCTGCGCGGCCGCGAGTTCGTGATGAAGGACTCCTACTCCTTCGACATCGACGACGAGGGCCTGTCGGAGTCCTACCGCAAGCACCGCGACGCCTACATCAAGATCTTCGACCGGGTGGGTCTGCGCTACGTGATCGTGGCCGCCACCTCGGGCGCGATGGGCGGTTCGGCCTCCGAGGAGTTCCTGGCCGAGAGCGCGACCGGTGAGGACACCTTCGTCCGCAGCACCGGTTCCGGCTTCGCCGCGAACGTCGAGGCCGTGGTCACGCCCGCCCCGCCCGCCGAGTCCGTCGAGGACAAGCCGGCCGCGGAGGTCCACCACACGCCGAGCACGCCGACCATCGAGTCGCTGGTGGACTTCCTCAACGCCAACACCGACCGCAAGTTCACCGCCGCCGACACCCTGAAGAACGTGCTGGTCAAGACCCGCCGCCCGGGTGCCCAGGAGTGGGAGCTGCTGGCTATCGGCGTTCCCGGCGACCGCGAGGTCGACATGAAGCGCCTCGAGGCCTCGCTGGAGCCCGCCGAGGTGGCGCTGCTGGAGGAGTCGGACTTCGCCGCGAACCCGTTCCTCGTCAAGGGCTACATCGGCCCGAAGGCGCTGCAGGACAACGGTGTTCGCTACCTGGTCGACCCGCGCGTGGTCACCGGCACGGCGTGGGTGACCGGCGCCGACAAGACCGACCACCACGTGCTGGACCTGGTGTGCGGCCGCGACTTCACCCCCGACGGCACGATCGAGGCCGCCGAGGTCCGCGAGGGCGACCCGTCGCCCGACGGCAACGGCACGCTGGTCGCGGCGCGCGGCATCGAGATCGGCCACATCTTCCAGCTGGGCCGCAAGTACTCCGACGCGTTCGGCCTGGACGCGCTCGGCCAGGACGGCAAGCCCAAGCGCATCACCATGGGTTCCTACGGCGTCGGCGTGTCCCGCCTGGTGGCGGCGATCGCCGAGCAGAGTCACGACGACATGGGTCTGGCGTGGCCGCGCGAGGTCGCCCCGGCCGACGTGCACGTGGTCATCGCGGGCAAGGACGAGACGGTCCGGGCGCGCGCCGAGGAGATGGCCGCCGAGCTCGACCGGGCCGGTGTGCAGGTGATGCTGGACGACCGCACGGTCTCGCCGGGCGTGAAGTTCGCCGACGCCGAGCTGGTCGGCATCCCGTCGATCCTGGTGGTCGGCAAGGGCCTGGCCAACGGTGTCGTCGAGGTCCGCGACCGGGCCTCCGGCGAGCGCACCGAGGTCGCCGCCGACGAGGCCGTGTCGCACCTGATCGGCGTGGTGCGTGGGTAAATCACGTCAGCGGGCCCGCTGAGCCGGGCGAGCGAACTAGCCTCCGGTGGTGATCAGCTGATCACCACCGGAGGCCTTTTCATGCGTTCCCTCACGCGTTTCCTGTTACCCGCGGTCGCGGCGC
The DNA here is from genome assembly GCF_900116135.1 of Saccharopolyspora flava. GTDB lineage: Bacteria > Actinomycetota > Actinomycetes > Mycobacteriales > Pseudonocardiaceae > Saccharopolyspora > Saccharopolyspora flava. Next base: position 475,869 of record NZ_FOZX01000001.1, on the reverse strand, counting down.
TGACCCTGCTCGCCCCCAGCGCGCACGCGGCCCCGGCCGAGGTCGAGCCGCTGCCGCAGGCGCACGCGCACAACGACTACCTGCACGAACGTCCGCTGCTGGACGCGCTGGACCACGGTTTCACCAGCGTCGAGGCCGACATCTACCCGCTGGGTGATCAGCTGCTGGTGGGGCACGACCCGTTCCAGCTGCGTCCCGACCGCACGATCGAGTCGCTCTACCTGGACCCGCTGCGGGAGCGCGTCAACTCGGGTGGCCTCTACCCGGGCCAGGACGTCGACTTCCAGCTGCTGGTCGACTTCAAGACCTTCGGCGAGGACGGCTACAAGCGGCTCGACGAGATCATGCGCGAGGACGAGTACGCGGGGCTGTTCACCCACTACGACAACGGCACCGTCACGAAAGGCCCGGTGACCGTGGTGATCTCGGGGGAGAAGCCCACCGAGTACGTCGAGGGCCAGACCGACCGCTACGCGTTCCTCGACGGCGGCACCGGCGGGTCGATCGGCGCCGACCCGGAGCTCGTCCCGCTGGTCTCCGACGACTGGACCGAGGTGTTCACCTGGAACGGCTCCGGCGACATGCCCGCCGAGGAGCGCGAGAAGCTGGAGCAGATCGTCGGCGACGCCCACGCCGCCGGGCAGCGCGTCCGCTTCTGGGCGACCCCCGACAGCGAGGGCGCCGAGCGCGAGGCCGTCTGGAACGTCCTGCGCGAGGTCGGCGTCGACCACATCAACACCGACGACCTCGCCGGTCTCCAAAGCTTCCTGACCAGCTGAAACTCCCCACCGCGCCGAAAACCCCGGCATTCGTCCCGTCGAAAACCCCGGTTTTCGCGCGCACGAAAACCGGGGTTTTCGACGCGACGAATGCTGCGGTTTTCGAACGGGGGTCGCTCAGCCGGGGAGGTAGCTGAGGCGGACCTTGCGGACCGGGTTGTCGATGTTGGTGTCGACGAGGCAGACCGATTGCCAGGTGCCCAGGGCCATGCGGCCCGACAGGACCGGGATCGTGGCGTAGGGCGGGACGAGCGCGGGCATGACGTGGTCGCGGCCGTGGCCGGGGGAGCCGTGGCGGTGCCGCCAGCGGTCGTCGCCCGGGAGGAGGTCCTTCAGAGCGGTGAGCAGGTCGTCGTCGCTGCCCGCGCCGGTCTCGATGATCGCCAGGCCCGCCGTCGCGTGCGGCACCCACAGGTTGAGCAGCCCGTCGCCCGCGCCCGCCGAAGCCAGGAACCGCGCGCACTCGTCGCGCAGGTCGCGGACCACCTCGCTGCCGCCGGTGCGGATCTCGATCTCTTCGCTGTGCATGCTCCAACCGTAGGCACACGCTCACCTCGCCGGCCCGATCGGTGCGAGGATGTCGGTCATGCGGAAGGCCTTCGACGCGGTTTTCGACGTCCCCGACGGATATCTCAACACCGCCAGCATCGGCATCCCACCGGCCGAGGCGGTGCGCGAGGTCTCCGAGGCCGTGCAGCGCTGGGGCAGCGGCCGGTCGGGCCCGGGTGACTTCGACGAGCACGTCGCGACCGCCCGCGACGCCTTCGCCCGCCTCGTCGGCGTGTCCCCCGACCGGGTCGCCATCGGCGCCAGCGCGTCCCAGGTGATCGGGCTCGTCGCGGCGAGCGTGCCGGACGGGGCGCGGGTGCTGGTGGCCCGCGGCGACTTCACCAGCGTGCTGTTCCCGTTCGCCGCGCAGGCCGACCGGGGCGTGACGGTCACTGAGGTCGAGCTCGACGAGATCGGTGACCACGCGCCGGAGTTCGACGTCGTCGCCGTCAGCGCCGTGCAGTCGATGGACGGCCGCATCGCCGACTTCGAAGCCCTCGAACTCGCCAAGCGCGAGCACGGCACCCGGGTCCTGTTCGACGTCACCCAGGCCGCGGGCTGGATGCCGCTGCGGCTGGACTGGGCCGACTGGGTCGCCGCGGCGGGCTACAAGTGGCTGATGGCACCGCGCGGCTCGGCGTGGCTGGCCGTGCACCCGGACGCCCCGCGCCCGGTGCCGCACAGCGCCAACTGGTACGCCGCCGAGGACCCGTGGGACGCCACCTACGGGCTGCCGCTGCGGCTGGCCGGCGACGCGCGCGGCCTGGACCTGTCGCCGGTGTGGCTGGCGCAGGTCGGCGCCGCGGCGTCGATGACGTGGCTGGCCTGTCGAGATCTCGCCGAGATCGCCGCGCACTGCACCGGACTGGCCGACGGGTTCCGCGCCGAGCTCGGCCTGCCGCCCGCCGGGTCCGCGATCGTGTCGCTGGCCAGGCCCGATGCGGTGGCCAAGCTCACCGAGGCCGGGATCGCCTGCGCAGGCAGGGGCGGCCGGACCAGGGTGTCGTTCCACCTGTACAACACTGCCGAGGACGTCGAACGGGCGGTTCGGGCACTGCTCTGATCAGCGCAACCGGGCATCGGGGTATCCGTCCCGTAATCCGTAACCGCTACCGTAGGCACTCGTGTCAGACCGACAGGGTGTGCCCGAGGACGTGACGGGATCACAGGGCAACGAGCAGCGCGAGACGGCGCCGCTGCGGCGGGACAACTCCTACATCAGGCAGGACCGCCCGGTGGCCACGCCGACGCCGGACCACGCGACCCGGCCGGTGATCACGCACTCACCGACGCCGCAGCAGCCGCCTCACCAGGCGCCGCAGCAGTCCTACCCGGGCACCAGCAGACAGCCGGTGCCGCCGCCCCCACCACCGCAGGGGCCGCAGAAGCGGGTCACGCCGATGGGCTGGGCCCTGCGCGGGCTCGTCCTGGTGCTCGTCGCGGTGGTGTCCGGTCTGATCTGGAGCGCCATCAAGCCGGACGACGAGGTCGCCGCGCCCGCGCCGCCGCAGCTGCGCTACGACTTCACCCTGGTCCGCAAGGAGGAGGCCTTCCAGGGCTGCAAGGGCGTCTCCACCGACGACATCCAGAAGTACTTCGCCAAGCAGGAGTGCGACCACCTCACCCGCGCCCTGTACACCACGACGCTGCCCGACGGCCGCCGCGTGCTCACCTCGGTGATCACCGTGCTGATGCCGACGCCGCAGGTCGCCTCCCAGCTCAACGAGCTCACCACCAAGGACGGCACCGGCAACATCCGGGACCTGGTCGACGACGAGCGCGACGGCACCAAGGACATGCCCGACCTCGACGACGCCGCCTACGCCTCGGGACGGCAGGACCGGCTCGTGGTGATCGGCGACTCGGCGTTCTTCGGCAAGTCCTCGAAGAAGGACCCGGCGCTGAGCGACGTCACCAACGAGGCCCTCAAGCTGGGCTGGCCCCAGGACCAGGCCCCGAAGTAGTCCCTCAGCGCTGGCCGGGGAAGTGCTCGACGGCGGGCTGGCGTCCCAGCGTCAGCCGCCAGCGGGTCGCGCGGGTGGCCGAGGTGGTCAGCCCGTCCAGCGCGGTGCGGCGCAGGCCCGCGTCCTCGGTGTTGTCGAGGACCGAGCGCCAGCCGACCTCGCAGTCGCCCTCGGCGGTGATGAGCAGCTCGATCGCGCTCGACTGGTTCCGCACGTCGCCGCCGACCTCGTAGGCGGGCTGGGCGGGCGTGGGCGTCAGGCCCGCCTGCCGCATCGCCTGCTCGGCGGTGTCGCGGAGCCGTTCGTGCTGGTCGACGGCTTCCTCGATCGCGTCGCGCACCCGTGACTCGCCGACGAAGGCGTTGGCCAGGCCGTAGACCCACAGGGCCGCGTGCTCGGCGCCCAGCGCGTCGCCGAGGGCCTTGCCCGCCTGCTCGGACAGCTCGCTCATCCCAGCACCTCCTGCAAGCACGCGCAGCCGGCCGAGACCGAGGCGACCAGGCCCGCGCGGTAGCCGGGAAGCCCGGGGACGAGGTCCGCCGCCTTCTGCTGGGCCTCGCGCATCGCGCTGCGCAGCGCGTCGGCGGCCGCGGACGCCGAGGAGGGCGCCTTCTTCGGCGCCGGGTCGGGCACCGACGGCGGGTCGTCGGGGTCGCGCGGGGCGAGGCGGTCGATCTCCCGCTGCAGCGCGGTGGCGTGCGCGGTGCGCGCGGCCGCCAGCTCGCGGGCGGTCTCGGCGAGTCCGGAGTGGGTCCGCGCGATCGACTCGGCCAGCGCGGCGTCGGCCTTGGCGGCCGTGGCCAGCGGAAGCAGCTGGTCGGGCTCGTCGGAGCCGGTGCCGCAGGCGCTCAGCGCGGCCACCGCGGGCGCCGCCGCGATCCACCGCAGGACGCGCCGGCGTTCGAGGACCGAACGGGATGCGCGGGAGAGTTCCACGGCGACCTATCCTGCCAGCACCCGCGATCATCGCGCGCACCCTGGGTGCCACCGGGAGAGCGGGTCGGACAGGTGACCCGTTCGGGGTCCCGGGCGATCCGCCGATCGTTGGGGTCCCACGTCGCGCTCGGGTGCGGGCGGACGCGATACCCTGGGCGACCGCGGCCGGGGTGCACCGGACGCGGGCCCATCGCGCCCGCGGACGAGCCCGGGTCGCCACGCATGGGGTCTGAGAACCAGACCAGAACCGAAACCTAGGAGTGCCAACGTGTCCAGCCCGCCGCGTGGTGAGATCACCGCGCAGCTGGAGCCCGTCGTCGCCGAGGCCGTGGCCGAGAAGGGCTTCGACCTCGAAGAACTAGACGTGCAGCAGGCCGGTCGTCGCCGGCTGGTCAAGGTCGTCATCGACTCCGATGACGGTGTCGGCCTCGACGACATCACCGAGGTGAGCCGTTCGGTCGCCAAGGTCCTGGACGCGCACGAGCACGTGCTGGCCGGTTCCTACACGCTGGAGGTCACCTCGCCTGGCGTGGACCGGCCCCTGACCAAGCAGCGACACTGGAAGCGCGCCCGCTACCGGCTGGTCAAGATCCGGCTGACCGGCGGCGAGCAGCTGGTGGCGCGCGTCGGCGACGCCGATGACGACGGCGTGCAGGTGCTGGTGGGCGCTGAGCTGCGCCAGGTGGCCTACCGTGAGGTGGAGCGCGCGGTGGTCGAGGTGGAGTTCCAGCAGCCACCCGCGGAGGAGTTGCGCAAGCTGGAGCGGGCTGCGAGCGGCGTTTCCCAGCAGGGGGACGACCGGGAAGACACGGAGGAGTCGAGGTGAACGTCGACATCGCGGCGCTGCGGGCGATCGAGCGCGACAAGGACATCCCGTTCGAGACGGTCCTGGAAGCGATCGAATCGGCACTGCTCACCGCATACCGTCACACCGAGGGGCACCAGCCGCACGCGCGGGTGGAGGTCGACCGCAAGACCGGCATCGTGCGGGTCATCGCGCACTCCCTCGACGCGGACGGCAGCGTCTCGGAGGAGTGGGACGACACGCCGGAGGGGTTCGGGCGGATCGCGGCGACGACCGCGCGGCAGGTCATCCTGCAGCGGCTGCGCGACGCGGAGCACGAGCGGACCTTCGGCGAGTTCGCCGCCAAGGAGGGCGAGATCATCGGCGGCGTGATCCAGCGCGACGCGCGGGCCAACTCGCGCGGCATGGTGATCGTGCAGATCGGTGACAGCGAGGGCGTCATCCCGGGTGCCGAGCAGGTGCCGGGGGAGAACTACGAGCACGGCACGCGGATCAAGTGCTACGTCTACGGCGTGGCGCGCAGCGCCCGGGGGCCGCAGATCTCGCTGTCGCGCACCCACCCGAACCTGGTCCGGCGGCTGTTCGCGCTGGAGGTCCCGGAGATCGCCGACGGCACCGTCCAGATCCCGGCGGTGGCGCGGGAGGCCGGCCACCGGTCCAAGATCGCGGTGCGGTCCACGATCAGCGGCGTCAACGCCAAGGGCGCCTGCATCGGCCCGATGGGGGCCCGGGTGCGCAACGTGATGAGCGAGCTGGGCGGCGAGAAGATCGACATCATCGACTACTCGGACGACCCGGCGACGTTCGTCGGCAACGCGCTCTCGCCCGCCAAGGTCGTCTCCGTCGAGGTGGTCGACGAGCGCACCAAGACCGCGCGGGTGATCGTGCCGGACTTCCAGCTGTCGCTGGCGATCGGCAAGGAGGGCCAGAACGCGCGGCTGGCGGCCCGGCTGACCGGCTGGCGGATCGACATCCGCAGCGATGCCGACCCGTCGTCGCCGACCACCACGAGCGGTCAGGCACCCGTGCAGCCGACCGGTCCGGACCCGGCGGTTGAGGGACTGCCCACCGTGGGTTCGGCCGAGTGACACCCTCGGGTTAGAATCGACAGCTGAGGCTCGACGCGAGGGGAGCGATCAATCCACACCAGTGCACCCGGGAATGGCGGACGCCATGTGCCGGTTCGTACCTGTGTGGGTTGTCGTACTCGGACGTCGGCTGTTGAGCTGCTACGCGTGGTGGCTGAGGTCGGTGGTTCGGGTTCCCTCGCGGTTCCCGATCCGCGGCATCGGCGACCGGGTCGGGGAGCCTGGCTGCATCCCGATCCGGCTTGCCTGCGCCTGGCCGAGCGACGCCGGGCTTTTCCGCGGGCACTTCGCGTGCCGGGATCTCTCGACACCTCAGCAGTGCAGGACCACTTGAGTGCCGGACCTCGGTCCGTCGCGGCTCAAGACATGACCGACGCGGGATCCGTCCCGCGCCAGGCAACCGAAGGAAAGCAGGTCGACCCGTCATGAATCAGCCGTGAAGCTGAAGCCATGAACGCGCATCGGCGATAGGACGAGGTCGAGCGGGACTGCCGCCCGGCCTCACCCAGATGAGGAGAGCAGTGGCAGGCAAGGCCCGCGTACATGAGCTCGCGAAAGAGCTCGGTGTCACCAGCAAGGAAGTACTGAACAAGCTCGCCGAGCAGGGCGAGTACGTCAAGTCCGCGTCGTCCACCGTGGAAGCCCCGGTGGCGCGCAGGCTTCGCGACGCCTACGCGAAGTCGTCCAAGAAGGGCGGCGACAGCGGCAAGCCCGCGCAGGGCGAGTCCAAGGCGGTCAGTACCGGAGGGGCGGCCGCCGGTTCGCCGGCGCCCAAGCCCGGACCCAAGCCCGGCCCGCGCGCCGAGGCACCCAAGCCCGGCCCGAAGCCCGGTCCGAAGCCGGGCCCCAAGCCCGAACCGAAGGCCGAGCCGGCCCCGGCCGCCCAGGCCGAGCCGCAGCAGCAGGCCCCCAAGGTCGAAGAGCCCCGGTTCGAACAGCCCAAGACCGAGCAGCCGAAGCCGGAGTCCCAGGGCGACCGGCCCAAGCCCGGCCCGAAGCCGGGCCCCAAGCCCGGTCCGAAGCCCGGTGGCGACGGCGATGCCGCGCGCCCGAAGGCGCCGAAGCCGGGCCCCAAGGCCCCGCGCGTCGGCAACAACCCGTTCGGCGTCGGCCAGGGTGCTCCGCAGCAGCGCCCGGGTCGTCCCGGTCCGGGTCCGCGTCAGGACCGCAGTGGTGGCCAGCAGGGCCCCGGTCGCGGTCGTGACGACCAGCAGCGCCGCGGTGGCGGCCAGGGGGCGGGCACCGCTCCCGCCGGTGGCGGCAACGCCCCGCGCGGTGAGGGCGGCGGTTCGCGTCCGAACCCGGGCATGATGCCTCCGCGTCCGAACCCCGGCATGATGCCTCCCCGCCCGGCTCGCGGCGGCAACGGCGGTCCCGGTGGCGGTCGCGGTCGCGGCGGTCCCGGTGGCGGCGGCGGTGGCCGCGGTCCCGGTGGCGGCGGTCGTCCCGGCGGCGGTGGCGGCGGTTTCCGCCCCGGCGGCGGTGGCGCTCCGGGTGGAGCCCCGGCCGGTGGTGGCTTCCGCGGTCGTCCCGGCGGCGGTGGCCGTCCGGGCGGTCCCGGTGGTCGCGGCGGTACCGCGGGTGCCTTCGGTCGTCCCGGCGGGCCCGCGAAGCGCGGTCGCAAGTCGAAGCGGCAGAAGCGCCAGGAGTACATGGAGAACATGCAGGCGCCGTCGGTCGGCGGCGTCCGCCTCCCGCGCGGCAACGGCGAGACCCTTCGCCTGCGCCGCGGTGCTTCGCTGACCGACTTCGCCGAGAAGATCAACGCCAACCCGGCTTCGCTGGTGCAGGCGATGTTCCACCTCGGTGAGATGGTCACCGCGACCCAGTCCGTCTCCGACGAGATCCTCGAGCTCCTCGGCCAGGAGATGAACTACAAGGTCGAGATGGTCTCCCCGGAGGACGAGGACCGGGAGCTGCTGGAGTCGTTCGACATCAGCTACGGCGACCCGGGCTCCTCCGACGAGGAGCTGGCGGCGCGTCCGCCGGTCGTGACCGTCATGGGTCACGTCGACCACGGTAAGACGCGACTGCTGGACACCATCCGGAAGGCGAACGTGCAGGCCGGCGAGGCCGGCGGCATCACCCAGCACATCGGTGCCTACCAGGTCGTGACCGAGCTGGAGGGCAACGAGCGGCCCGTCACCTTCATCGACACCCCGGGTCACGAGGCGTTCACCGCTATGCGTGCCCGCGGTGCGAAGTCGACGGACATCGCCGTGCTGGTGGTCGCCGCCGACGACGGCGTCATGCCGCAGACGGTCGAGGCGATCAACCACGCCCAGGCCGCCGGTGTGCCGATCGTGGTCGCGGTCAACAAGATCGACGTCGAGGGCGCGAACCCGGACAAGATCCGCCAGCAGCTGACCGAGTACAACCTGGTGGCCGAGGAGTACGGCGGCGACACGATGTTCGTCGAGATCTCCGCCAAGCAGGGCACCAACATCGACGGTCTGCTGGAGGCGATCCTGCTGACCGCCGACGCCTCGCTCGACCTCCGGGCCAACCCGAAGATGTCGGCGCAGGGCGTGGCGATCGAGGCGCACCTGGACCGCGGTCGCGGTCCGGTGGCCACGGTGCTGGTCCAGCGCGGCACGCTGCGGGTCGGCGACTCGGTCGTGGCCGGCGACGCCTACGGCCGCGTCCGGCGCATGATCAACGAGAACGACGAGGACGTCACCGAGGCGCTGCCGTCCCGGCCGGTCCAGGTCATCGGCTTCACGTCGGTGCCGGGTGCCGGTGACTCCTTCCTGGTGGTCGACGAGGACCGGGTCGCCCGGCAGATCGCCGACCGCCGCGGGGCCCGCATCCGCGAGGCGCAGAACGCCGCCAAGCGCAAGCGGGTCAGCCTCGAGGACCTGGACAAGGTGCTCAAGGAGACCAACCAGCTGAACCTGATCATCAAGGGCGACAACTCGGGTACCGTCGAGGCGCTCGAGGAATCCCTGATGAAGATCGAGGTCGGCGACGAGGTCGAGCTGCGGGTCATCCACCGCGGCGTCGGTGGTATCAACGAGTCCGACATCAACCTCGCCACCGCGGAGAACACCATCGTCCTGGGCTTCAACGTCCGGGCCGAGGGCAAGGCGGCCGAGGTCGCCAACCGCGAGGGCGTGGAGATCCGGTACTACTCGGTGATCTACCGGGCCATCGAGGACATCGAGCAGGCCCTCAAGGGCATGCTCAAGCCCGAGTACGAGGAGGTCGAGCTCGGCCGGGCGGAGGTCCGCGAGGTCTTCAAGTCCTCGAAGGTCGGCACGATCGCCGGTTGCATGGTCACCGACGGCATCGTCAAGCGGAACGCCAAGGCGCGCCTGCTGCGGGACAACGTGGTGGTCGCCGAGAACCTCAGCATCAACTCGCTGAAGCGGTTCAAGGACGACGCCACCGAGGTCCGCGACGGTTTCGAGTGCGGTCTGACCCTGGGGTCGTACAACGACCTCAAGATCGGCGACATCATCGAGCCGTACGAGATGCGCGAGAAGCCTCGCGACTGATGTCGAGCCCGCGCAGGGGGTCCGGTCCGGACCCCCTGCGCGGCGACGACCGGGGGATGCACCCATGTACGTCGGTGCTCTCGAGCTGGACGTGCTGCTGGGCGACGTCCACTCGTTGAAGCAGAAGCGCGCGGTCGTGCGGCCGATCCTGGCCGAACTTCGCCGTCGCTTCGAGGTCGCCGTCTCCGAAGCCGGTGACCAGGACCTCCACCGCCGCGCCCTGCTGGGCGTCGCGGCGGTTTCCGGCGACGCCTCGCACGTCCGCGACCTGCTGGACTCGTGCGAACGGCTCGTCGCCGCACGCCCAGAGATCGAACTCCTCTCCGCCCGCCAGCGCATGCTGGGACCGGAGGACTAGAACCGCCCGCCGGACCACCGCGGGCGTCGAAGCTTCTTTTGCACGAAGGAGGTGCGTCGTGGCTGATACGGCGCGCGCCCGCAGGCTGGCCAAGCGCATCGCGCAGATCGTCGCGTCCGGGCTGGAGCACGAGGTCAAGGACCCGCGGCTGGCGATGGTGACGATCACCGACGCGCGGGTCACCCCGGATCTGCGGGATGCCACGGTCTACTACACCGTGTTCGGCGACGACGCCGACTACGCCTCGACGGCGGCCGCGCTCAACAGCGCCACCGGCGTGCTGCGCTCCCGCGTCGGCGACCAGACCGGCGTGCGGTTCACCCCGACGCTGACGTTCGTCGCCGACACCGTGCCGGACCAGGCTCGCCGGATGGAGGAGCTGCTGGCCAAGGCCAAGGAGGCCGACGACGAGGTCGCCCGGCTCGCCTCGGGCGCCGTCCCGGCCGGTGACGCCGACCCGTACCGCACCAGCCCGGTCGACGACGACACCGACGATGACGAGGACGCCACCGACGGTGCCGATGACGAGGACGTTTCCGACGCCGATGTGCGTCGTGGCCCACAAGGTGGTTGAGTCGCGGCGCTGAATCGGGTGCGTTGGTCACCGGCGGCCGGAGCGGGCCGCCGGTGACGTGGAGGTGACGTGTGCGCGGGCAACCCGAGACCGCAGGCCCCCAGGGCAGCCCCGGCGGGGGCGAGTCCCTGGACGAGGCCGTCGCGGTCGCCGCGGGCACGCTCGCGGCCGCACCGGACGTGACCCTGCTCGGGCACGTCAACCCCGACGCCGACGCCCTGGGCAGCGCGCTGGCGCTGGGCCGGGCGCTCAAGGCCCGCGGCGCCACCGTGCGGGTGTCCTTCGGGCATCCGGACGAGCCCGCGCACTCGCTGCGCGACCTCGACGCCGACGGGCTGGTCGTGCCGCCGTCGGAGGTGCCCGCGGCGCCGCCGCTGCTGGTGGTGTGCGATTCGGGCAGCCTCGGCCGGTTGGGCAGGCTCGCCGACCGGGTCAAGGCGACCATCGCCGCCGGCGGTGAGGTGATCGTGGTGGATCACCACCTGGCCAACACCCGCTACGGCACGCAGCACGTCATCGACGAATCGGCCGAGGCCACGGTGCTGCTCGTGCTGCGCCTGCTCGACGAGCTCGGCGCCGAGCTGGACCTGCCGATCGCCCGCTGCCTGTACGCGGGTCTGGTGACCGACACCCGGTCGTTCCGGCACGCCGGTGCCGAGGTGCACCGGGTCGCGGCCCGGCTGATCGACGCCGGTGTCGATCCGGAGGCGACGACGAAACCGCTGATGGACACGCATCCGTTCGGGTTCATGGGCATGCTCGCCGGGGTTCTCGGCCGGGCCGTGCTGGAACCGTCGGCCGCGCACGGGCTGGGCTTCGTGCACGCCACCGTCCGCAGGTCCGATGCCGACGGGATGGGCAGCGAGGACGTCGACAGCGTCATCGACATCATCCGCACCACCGGTGAGGCCGAGGTGGCGGCGGTGCTCAAGGAGATCGGCGCAGGCCACTGGTCGGTGTCGCTGCGCGCCGACAGCCGCGTCGACGTCAGCCGCGCCGCCAACGCCTGCGGCGGCGGGGGCCACCGCCTCGCGTCCGGCTTCACGGCCCGGGGCGAGGAGCAGGAGATCCTCGCGGCGATCCGCAAGGCCCTCGACGAGGCGCCGCTGATCCCGTGACCCGGGGTCAGGCGCGCTTGCGGGCGCGGAAGGCCGCGACGTGGACGCGGTTGGCGCAGCGGGGGGAGCAGAAGCGCTTGGCCTGGTTGGTCGAGGTGTCGAGGAAGTAGGTCCGGCACGCCTCGGCTTGGCAGCGGCCCCAGCGGTGGGTGCCGTGGTGGACGATGCCCTGGGCCAGGCCCCAGGCCGCGGCGGCGACGACCTCGTCGGCGGCGGGGGCGTCCGGGCCCGCGACGTGGACGTGCCAGTTGGGGGTCCCGTCGTGACCGCCGTGCCCGGAGAGCCGGGGTCGTGGCGGATGGGCGGCGAGCAGGGCGTTGACCTCCGCGCGGACCGCGCCGTCGGAGTCGGGGCCGGGGGAGTCGACCATCGTGGCCAGCGCTCGGCGCAGGCTCTCGGCGACCTCGCGCAGCAGCGGCAGGTCGGCTTCGCGGACCCGGTCGGCCCACCAGGGCTCCTCGTGCAGCGCGGCGCGAACCGACTCGACGTCGGTCAGGTCGGCGTTGGCGAGCCGGAGCGCGACCTCGGTGTAATCGGCGCTATCCACAGCCGCTCCTTACCGCTAGTCTGTGTCAGGGGCGAACCCACACATCGCAGCTTACAAGGGGGATGACGTGTCCGAGGCCGGGGAACGGGTGTCACCGCGCAAGGTGCTGGGGCTCGCGGTCCCCGCGCTCGGCGTGCTGGCCGCCGAGCCGCTGTACGTTCTGGTCGACACCGCCGTGGTCGGCCACCTCGGCGCCGTCCCGCTGGCCGGGCTCGCGCTCGGCGGCACCCTGTTCACGCTGGTCTCCAGCCAGCTGACCTTCCTCACCTACGGCACCACCGCCCGCACCGCGCGGCTGCACGGCGCCGGGCGGCGCACCGAGGCCGTCGCTGAAGGCGTGCAGGCCACCTGGCTCGGCGTCGCCGTCGGCGTGATCCTCTCGCTGCTCGCCCAGCTCGTCGCCACCCCCGTCGCCGAACTGCTCGCCGGACCCGGACCGGTCGCCGACGCCGCCGGGACCTGGTTGCGCATCGCGCTGTGCGGGGCGCCGCTGGTGCTGATCACCATGGCCGGCAACGGCTGGATGCGCGGGGTGCAGGACACCGTCCGCCCGCTGCGCTACACGCTCATCGGCAACGGCGTCTCCGCCGTGCTGTGCCCGATCCTCGTCTACCCGATGGGCCTGGGCCTGGAGGGTTCGGCGATCGCGAACCTGATCGGCCAGACCATCGCCGCCGCCCTGTTCATCCGCGCCCTGCTCGTCGAGAAGGCCCCGCTGCGCCCGGACTGGACGAAGATGCGCGCCCAGCTCGGCATGGGCCGCGACCTGGTGCTGCGCACCCTCGCCTTCCAGGTCTGCTTCCTGTCGGCGACCTCGGTGGCCGCGCGCACCGGCGCCGAGACGGCCGCCGCGCACCAGGTCGTGTGGCAGCTGTGGATGTTCCAGTCGCTGGTGCTGGACTCGCTGGCCATCGCCGCCCAATCGCTGGTCGGCGCCGCGCTGGGCAGCGGATCGGTGCCGCGCGCCAAGGCCGTCGCCAAGCAGGTCACCTGGTACAGCCTGGTGTTCGGCTGCGGCCTGGCGGTGTTCTTCACCGCCGTGTCCGGGGTGCTGCCGTCGGTGTTCACCACCGACGCCGCCGTGCTCGCCGAGATGCCGCACGCCTGGTGGTTCTTCGTCGCGGTCCAGCCCGTGGCGGGCGTGGTGTTCGCGCTCGACGGGGTGTTCCTCGGCGCCGGCGACGCCGCCTACCTGCGCACCGCGACGATCCTCAGCGCCGTGATCGGCTACCTGCCGCTGATCTGGCTGGCTCTGGCCTTCGGCTGGGGCCTGGCCGGGATCTGGACCGGGCTGAGCCTGTTCATGGTGCTGCGGATGGTGACGCTGCTGCTGCGGGCGCGCTCCGGCAAGTGGGCCGTCACCGGCGCCACCCGCGAGGCCGCCGCGCCGGCCTGATCCCGGGTCGGGAATGATGGTTCGCCGTGTCCGCGCAATCCCGCAACCAGAGTCCCGCCGTCCCGCCCGGCCTGCTGATCGTCGACAAGCCGGCCGGGATGACCTCGCACGACGTCGTCTCCCGAGTCCGCCGCATCATGGGCACCCGCAAGGTCGGGCACGCCGGAACGCTGGACCCGATGGCCACCGGCGTGCTGGTGCTCGGCCTGGAACGGGCGACCAAGCTGCTCGGCCACCTCGCGCTGGACACCAAGGCCTACCTGGCGACCATCACGCTCGGGGCCGCCACCAGCACCGATGACGCCGAGGGCGAGGTGCTGTCCACGACCGACGCCGCCGACGTGGACGAGACCGCGATCCGCGACGGCGTCGCCGCGCTCACCGGCGACCTGCAGCAGGTGCCCAGCGCGGTCAGCGCCGTGAAGATCAACGGGCGGCGCGCGTACGAGATCGCCCGCAGCGGCGAGACCGTCGAGCTCGAAGCCCGCCCGGTCACCGTCTCCCGCTTCGACGTGCTCGCGCTGCGCCGCACCGAGACCACCACCGAGCTCGACGTGCTGGTCGAGTGCTCCTCCGGCACCTACGTGCGCGCCCTGGCCCGCGACCTCGGCGAGGCGCTCGAAGTCGGCGGCCACCTCACCGCCCTGCGCCGCACCCGCGTCGGCCCGTTCGGCCTGGCCACCGCCCGGACGCTCGACCAGCTGGAGGAGGCCCCGGAGCTCTCGATGGGCCTGGACCAGGCCGTCGAGACCGCCTTCCCCCGTCGCAACGTCGACGCGAAGACCGCTCGGGCGCTCTCCCACGGTCAGGTCGTCACGGCTGCCGGGGTGGAGGGGACCTACGGGATGTTCGACCCCGACGGTCGGGCTGTGGCGCTGGTGCGCGATCGCGGCCGCACAGCCAAAGCCGTCCTGGTGATCGTTCCTGGGAACTGACAACTACTCCGTGGTCTTTTTGCTTGGCGGTGCGGGTAGCGGAACCTGACACGCCTTCTGGCTCCGGGATCCGAGGCTTATGTATGCCAATACACGGCGCGTCGGCTGTCCTCCCCAGAAGACGTGTCAGAACCCGCGGCGGTGCAAGCGCCTGAGGTGGGGTACTGAGAAACCGCCTGCGGCGGTTGCCTGACGGGGTGGGGGTTCGGCCGTTCGTTCTGTGTGGTCCACCGCTCGGTGCTCGATTCGGTTCGGCAAGTAGGCTTCTGGACCGTGCAGCGTTGGCGTGGTTTGGAGCAGCTTCCCGGTGGTTGGGGCCGTTGTGTCGTCACCATCGGTGTCTTCGACGGGGTGCACCGCGGGCACCAGAAACTCATCGCGCACGCGGTGCAGCAGGCTCGGCGGCGCGGGGTGCCCTGCGTGCTGATGACCTTCGACCCGCACCCGGCGGAGGTGGTGCGCCCGGGCAGTCACCCGGCGCAGCTGACCACCCTGCGGCGTCGTGCCGAGCTCGTCGAGCAGCTCGGGGTGGACGTGTTCTGCGTGCTGCCGTTCACCCGCGAGATGTCGAAGGTGCCCGCCGAGGGCTTCGCGCACGAGGTCCTGGTGGACAAGCTGCACGCGGCCGAGGTCGTGGTGGGGGAGAACTTCACCTTCGGCCACAAGGCGGCGGGCAACATCGACCTGCTCACCAAGCTCGGCGAGCGGTTCGGCTTCGAGGTCGCCTCCGACGCGCTGGTGTCGGGCCCGGTGGAGCGCTCGGACGACCACGACGGCACCTCGGTCACGTTCTCCTCGACCTACATCCGCGCCTGCATCGACGCCGGTGACGTCGTCGCCGCGGCCTCGGCGCTGGGCCGGTACCACCGGGTGGAGGGCATCGTGGTGCGCGGTGCGGGCCGCGGCGGCAAGGAGCTCGGCTTCCCGACCGCGAACCTGTCCACCCCGGACTACACCGCCATCCCCGCCGACGGCGTCTACGCGGCCTGGTTCACCCACCGCACGCGCGGCGCGGACCAGCCGGGCCCGGCGATGCCGGCGGCGGTGTCGGTGGGCAGCAACCCGACCTTCTCCGGCACCGAGCGCACCGTCGAGGCCTTCGTGCTCGATGTGGACGCCGACTTCTACGGCGAGCACGTGGAACTCGACTTCGTGCAGCGGCTGCGCCCGATGGAGCGCTACGACTCGGTGCAGGCGCTGGTGGACCAGATGAACGCCGACGTCGCCGAGACCCGCCGGATCCTCGGAGTGCGCGAGTGAGCTCCGCCGCTCCGATGCACGGGTTTTCGGATTCACGTCCCCGCGCGGCCGGTGAGCTGGCAGGATTCGAGTCCGAATCGGTCCGGGTTCGCCGGACGGGTGGCCACGCAGGGGGAGTGAAGGTGTCGGAGAGCAGCAGCGTCCAGCGGAACCTGGCTCTGCAGCGGCAGTGGTACGGCGAGCCGCTGGGGGACCGGGTGCGTCGTCTGGTCGTGGCCTTCCGCATCTCGCAGGCCCAGCTGGCCGACGTGCTCGGCATCAGCGCGCCGATGCTCAGCCAGGTGATGAGCGGACGCCGCGCCAAGATCGGCAACCCGCAGGTGCTGGCCCGGCTGGTGATGCTGGAGCGCAAGGTCCTCGTCCCCGGTGTCGCGGCGGGCGAGTCGGACGCGATCAAGCAGGCGCTGGAGGACGTGCGCCAGTCGCAGCCCTCCGTCGGCCGCGACAACCTGCCGGTCAAGCAGGTCACCAACGGCGAGCAGATCGCCTGGCCGGTGCTGCTGGAGGTCGCCAAGCCCACCGAGCTGGAGGCCGCCGCCTCCCTCCTGGAGGGGCGCTACCCGCGTCTGGCCGGATTGCTGCGGCGGGCCGCCGACAGCGAGTAGGCGCGATACTCGCGGGATGCGGCTGTTCACCGCGCTGCGGCCGTCCGAGGAGGCGGTGCGGCACCTCGCCGAGGTCATCGCGGGCCTGGACCCGGGCCGGGTGCGCGAGGCGACGGCGGGTCTGCGCGGGTTCCGGTTCACCGCGGCCGAGCGCTGGCACCTCACCCTGCGGTTCCACGGCGACGACGCCGACCCCGACCGGGTCGCCGAGCGCCTGGACCGCCGCCTGGCGCGGCTGCGCACCGGGCCGCTGGAGCTGCGGCTGAGCGGCGCGGGCACGTTCCGGGGCGTGCTGTGGACCGGGGTCGAACCCGCCGGTGACGGCGACCGGCGGGCGCTGCGCGAGCTGGTCGGCGCGGCTGGGGGCGACCCGGCCGGGTTCCGGGCGCACCTGACCGTCGCCCGCTGGTCGTCGGGCCGCGCGGACCGGCGGGCGGTCGCGGGCCTGCTCGCGGACTACGCCGGCCCGTGGTGGACGGTTGGCGAACTCGCGGTGATGCGCAGTGACCTGGGCGGAAGCGCTCCGGTGCACCGGCTGGTGCACCGCGCGCCGCTGACGCGCGAGGAGTCGGGGTAACCGGGGCGAGCAGGCCTTCCCTGTTATCCTGGCCTGTGGATCGGCTGCAGTCCGTGGTGGCCGAATTCCGAGGTGACCGGCCCGCGCGGCCCGGTCCCCGCAGGCGGTCGTCCGCCGACTGGCACGGGACATGTGAAGAAGGAGCATTTCGTGGCGCTGTCCACTGACGAGAAGAAGCAGATCCTGGCCGAGTACGGCCTGAAGGACGGCGACACCGGTTCGCCGGAGGCCCAGGTGGCCCTGCTGACCAAGCGGATCACCGGCCTGACCGAGCACCTCAAGCAGCACAAGCACGACCACCACTCGCGTCGTGGCCTGCTGCTGATGGTGGGTCGCCGCCGTCGTCTGCTCAACTACCTGACCAAGGTGGACATCGAACGCTACCGTTCGCTGATCCAGCGACTCGGTCTGCGTCGTTGACATGACGCCGGGGGGAGTGGCCGCGGGCCGCTCCCCCCGGTGCGTAAAACCGGGCGGTGCCTAGCAGGCGCCGTCAGCAACTCAACAGAGCGCTCACGGTGGCAAGCACTGGGTGCAGGCGTCCGCCGGTCCTCGGTAGTGGCTGCCGGGCAGTCGTCACGAGACGGTCCCGGGAGCTTCGATCGATGGCCGGCCTTGTCGGATCACCGATCCGGATGCTCCTGCCGTGGGCGTAGTGACGATAGGGAGTCACCTTGACTGAAGCGATCGAAGAGGGCGTGTACGAGTCGACCGCCGTGCTGGACAACGGCGCGTTCGGCACCCGTACCGTTCGTTTCGAGACCGGCCGGCTCGCGAAGCAGGCCGCCGGGAGCGTCGTCGCGTACCTCGACGACGAAACCATGCTGCTGTCGGCCACCACGGCCTCCAAGCAGCCGAAGGAGCACTTCGACTTCTTCCCGCTGACCGTCGACGTCGAAGAGCGGATGTACGCCGCGGGCCGCATCCCCGGCTCGTTCTTCCGCCGCGAGGGGCGTCCGTCGACCGACGCGATCCTGACCTGCCGGCTGATCGACCGCCCGCTGCGCCCGTCGTTCGTCGACGGCCTGCGCAACGAGGTCCAGGTCGTGGTCACCGTCATGAGCCTCAAGCCGGGCGACCTGTACGACGTGCTGGCGATCAACGCCGCGTCGGCGTCGACCCAGGGCTCGGGCCTGCCGTTCTCCGGCCCGATCGGTGCCACCCGCATGGCGCTGATCGACGGCCAGTGGGTCGCGTTCCCGACCCACGAGCAGCTCGAGCGCGCCGTGTTCGACATGGTCGTCGCGGGCCGCGTCGTCGGTGACGACGTCGCGATCATGATGGTCGAGGCCGAGGCCACCGAGAAGACCGCCGAGCTCGTCGACGGCGGCGCCCAGGCGCCGACCGAGGAGATCGTGGCCGCCGGTCTGGAGGCCGCCAAGCCCTTCATCCGCAGCCTGTGCGTGGCCCAGCAGCAGCTGGCCCAGGCCGTGAACAAGGAGACCCAGGAGTTCCCGGTCTTCCCGGCCTACCAGGACGACGCCTACACCGCCGTCGAGTCGGCCGCCTCCACCGAGCTGGCCGAGGCGCTGAAGATCGCCGGCAAGCAGGAGCGCGAGACCCGTCTCGACGAGATCAAGGCGTCGCTGCTGGAGAAGGTCGGCACCGGCGAGGGCGAGGCCTTCGAGGGCCGCGAGAAGGAGATCGGCGCGGCGTTCCGCTCGCTGACCAAGAAGCTGGTCCGGCAGCGCATCATCCGCGACCAGGTCCGCATCGACGGCCGCAGCCTGACCGACATCCGCAGCCTGTCCGCCGAGGTCGGCGTGATCCCGCGGACCCACGGTTCGGCGCTGTTCGAGCGCGGCGAGACCCAGATCCTGGGCGTGTCCACGCTGAACATGCTGCGGCTGGAGCAGACCATCGACTCGCTCTCCCCGGAGACGACGAAGCGGTACATGCACCACTACAACTTCCCGCCGTACTCGACCGGTGAGACCGGCCGGGTGGGCAGCCCGAAGCGTCGCGAGATCGGCCACGGTGCGCTGGCCGAGCGCGCGCTGGTCCCGGTGCTGCCCTCGCGCGAGGAGTTCCCGTACGCCATCCGGCAGGTCTCCGAGGCCCTGGGCTCCAACGGTTCGACCTCGATGGGCTCGGTCTGCGCCTCGACGCTGTCCCTGCTCAACGCGGGTGTGCCGCTGAAGGCCCCGGTCGCGGGCATCGCGATGGGCCTGGTCTCCGACGAGGTCGACGGCAAGACCCACTACGTGGCGCTGACCGACATCCTCGGTGCCGAGGACGCCTTCGGCGACATGGACTTCAAGGTCGCGGGCACGAAGGACTTCGTGACCGCCCTGCAGCTGGACACCAAGCTGGACGGCATCCCGTCCGAGGTGCTGGCGCAGGCGCTGGGCCAGGCGCGCGACGCCCGGTTCACCATCCTGGAGGTCATGGCCGAGGCCATCGGCAAGCCCGACGAGATGAGCCCGCACGCCCCGCGCGTGACCTCGGTGAACATCCCGGTGGACAAGATCGGCGAGGTCATCGGCCCGAAGGGCAAGATGATCAACTCGATCACCGAGGAGACCGGCGCCGAGATCACCATCGAGGACGACGGCACCATCTACGTGGGTGCGGCCGACGGCCCGTCCGCGGAGGCGGCGATCGACAAGATCAACGCCATCGCCAACCCGCAGCTGCCGAAGGTCGGCGAGCGCTTCCTGGGCACCGTGGTCAAGACCGCGGCCTTCGGCGCGTTCGTCTCGCTGCTGCCGGGCAAGGACGGCCTGGTGCACATCTCCAAGCTGGGCAACGGCAAGCGCATCGGCAAGGTCGAGGACGTGGTCAACGTCGGCGACAAGCTGCGCGTGGAGATCGCCGACATCGACAACCGCGGCAAGATCAGCCTGATCGTGGTCAACGACGAGGAGGAGTCCTCGGAGGGCGCCGCGGCTCCGGCCGAGGCCGCGGCCGAGTGATCCGCTGAATTCCGCCGATACGGCCCGTCCCGGTCAGCCGGGGCGGGCCGTATTGTCGTGGGTGCGCGGGGTTCGCGCGCGGAGGCGACGAAACAGGGATATGAAGCAGCAGCACAAGCAGACAGCCGGACACCTGCAGCGTCCCGGGACGACCCGGGTTCTCGGGCACAACGGAGCCGCCGAAGTGCGGCGCACGGTCCTGCCGGGCGGGTTGCGGGTGGTCACCGAACCGGTCCCCGGCGTCCGCTCGGCGTCGGTGGGCATCTGGGTCGGCGTCGGGTCGCGCGACGAGACCCGCGCGCAGGCCGGGGCCGCGCACTACCTGGAGCACCTGCTGTTCAAGGGCACCGCGAAGCGGACCGCGGTGGGCATCGCGCAGGAGATCGACGCGGTCGGCGGTGAGCTCAACGCCTTCACCTCCAAGGAGCACACCTGCTACTACGCGCACGTCCTCGACGAGGACCTGCCGCTGGCGGTCGACATGCTCTGCGACGTGGTCTTCGACGCGATCAACGACGCCGCCGACGTCGACGTCGAGCGCAGCGTGGTGCTGGAGGAGATCGCGATGCGCGACGACGACCCCGAGGACCTGCTGCACGAGCTGTTCTCCACCGCCGTGCTGGGCGACAGTCCGCTGGGGCGCTCGGTGCTGGGCACCGAGGAGTCGATCACCGAGATGACCCGCAACCGGGTCCACGGCTTCTACCGGCGCAGCTACCGGATGCCGAAGATGGTCGTGGCCGTGGCGGGCAACGTCGAGCACGCCAAGGTCGTGCGGCTGGTCCGCAAGGCTCTGGGCGACCGGCTGACCGGCGACGAGCGCCCGGAGGAGCCGCGCGGCGGCCGGGCGCGGCTGCCCAAGCAGGAGCCGCTGGTGCTGCAGCCCGACGACACCGAGCAGACCCACCTGCTGCTGGGCTGCCGGGGCCTGGACCGCTACGACGAGCGGCGGTTCGCGCTCGGCGTGCTCAACGCGGCGCTGGGCGGCGGCATGAGTTCGCGGCTGTTCCAGGAGATCCGGGAGAGCCGGGGGCTGGCGTACTCGGTGTACTCGTCGAGCACGGCCTACTCGGACGCGGGCACCTTCTCGGTCTACGCGGGGTGCACGCCGGAGCGCCTGGGCGAGGTCGCGTCGGTGACGCGCTCGGTGCTGGCCGACGTCGCCGCGAACGGGCTGTCGCCGGAGGAGGTCGACCGCGGCCGCGGTCAGCTGCGCGGCGGTCTCGTCCTGGGGCTGGAGGACAGCGCGGCCCGGATGAGCCGGATCGGCAAGACCGAGCTCAACTACGGCCGCCACTACACCGTCGAGGAGACCCTCGCCAAGATCGAGGCGGTCACCCCCGAGGACGTCGCCGCGCTGGCCCGCGACCTCCTCAACCGCCCCTTCACCACCGCGGTCGTCGGGCCCTACAAGACTCCCGAGGACCTCCCGGAGGGCGTGTAGCGCACCCGGCGACAGTTTTAGCCATAATCACCCATGATCAACATCCGTTTTGTCCGGTCAGTTATGGCTAAAACTGCCTCGATGCTGGAGGGACGCGCGCACGCCGGCGCACGCGGGATGGTGTTGGTCACCGCGCGGGGTGGGGCGCCCGGCGCGCCCGGGGCGGGTGCCTAGACTCCGGGGCAGCAGCGTCGTTGCGGAGAGGTGTATCCACGGTGATCAAGGTTGGTGTGCTGGGCGCCCGCGGGCGGATGGGTTCCGAGGCCGTGCGAGCCGTCGGCGAGGCCGCCGACACCGAGGTCGTCGCCGAGGTCGACCACGACGACCCGATCGAGCGGCTCGTCGAGTCCGGCGCGCAGGTCGCCGTCGACCTCACCCACCCCGACGCCGTGCTGAACAACATCCGCTTCTGCGTCGACAACGGCATCAACGTCGTGGTCGGCACCAGCGGCCTCGGCCCCGCCGAGCTGGACTCCATCCGCTCCTGGCTGGCCGACAAGCCCGAGGTCGGCGTGATCGTGGCGCCGAACTTCGCCATCGGCGCGGTGCTGTCCATGCGGTTCGCCGAGCTGGCCGCCAAGTACTTCGACTCCGCCGAGATCGTCGAGCTGCACCACCCGAAGAAGGCCGACGCGCCCTCGGGCACCGCGGCCCGCACCGCGCACGTCATCGGCCAGGCCCGCCAGGAGGCCGGTCTCGGCGCGATGCCCGACGCCACCACCAAGGACCCCGACGGCGCGCGCGGCGCCGAGGTCGACGGCGTCCGGGTGCACGCGGTGCGGATGACCGGCCTGGTCGCGCACCAGGAGGTCCTCTTCGGCACCGAGGGCGAGACGCTGACCATCCGGCACGACTCCTACGACCGCCGCTCGTTCATGCCGGGCGTGCTGCTGGGCGTCCGCGAGGTCGGCGGCCGGCCGGGCCTGACCGTGGGGCTCGACGCGCTCATGGGGATCTGAGGTGGCCAAGCCGCTGATGACCGCGCGCACCGCGGCGTTCGTGGTCGCGCTGGTGCTGCTGGTCTACCTGGTGCTGATGGGCGGTCGCGCGATCACGATGATCGCCAGCGGCGAACCGGTGTTCATCGTGCTGGGGCTGGCGATCCTGGTGTTCCCGGTGCTGGGCGCGGTGCTGGTCGTCGACCAGCTGCGCTTCGGCGCCTCCACCGAGCGGCTGGCCCGCAGGCTCGACGACGAGGGCGCGCTGCCCGACGTCTCGCACCTGCCGCGCCGCCCGTCGGGCCGGGTCGAGCGCGAGGCGGCCGACGAGTGGTTCGACGCCAAGCAGGCCGAGCTGGAGTCCTCGCCGCAGGACTGGCGCCGCTGGTTCGCCCTCGCGCAGGCCTACGACCTGGCAGGTGACCGCAACCGCGGCCGCAAGGCCATGCGCAAGGCCATCGACCTGGAGCGCGACGACAACTCCTGAGCCGCAGGCGGATTCAGCCCAGCGCCGCGGCTTCGGCGTCGTGCTGGTGGATCCACCGCAGCGTGTCCGGGATCGCCGCGAGCCGCCGGTCGCGCTCGTCAGCGTCCGGCCCGTCGGCCAGGTGCAGCAGGACCGAGGCCACCCACGAGCTGCGCTGCACCGCGCGCGTGCGGGGGCGGCGCAGCCGTTCGTAGCGGGGCAGCGCCTCGTCCGGCGGGAAGCGGTGCAGCAGTGCGGCGAGGGTGGCCGCGTCCTCGATGGACTGGTTCGCGCCCTGACCGTGGTGCGGCAGCATCGCGTGCGCGGCGTCGCCGAGCAGCACCACGCCGCCCCGGTGCCAGCGGGGCAGCGGTTCCTGCCCGAACAGGGCCCACCGCTTGTGCAGCTCGGTCGCCGCGACCATCTCGCGCACGCCCGGGTGCCAGTCGTGGAACGGCGCGCGGAGCCGGTCGGCGGGGACGTCCTCCACCCAGCTGGAGCCGGTCCACGTCGGCGGATCGTCCACCACGGCCAGGAAGTTGATGAAGGAGCCGTCGCCGATCGGGTAGTGCAGCACGTGCGCGCCGGGCCCCATCCAGAACTGGATGGCCCCCGGATCGGGCAGCGAGAGCATCGCGTCGACGGGGATGAGTCCCCGGAAACCGCTGGTGCCCGAGTACCGCGCGGGTTCCTCGTCGGCGACCCACCGGCGCACCGTGGAGTGCACGCCGTCGGCGCCCACGACCAGATCGGCGTGCGCGGTGGAACCGTCGGCGAAAACCAGCTCGTAGCCCGAGTTCCGGGACGCGACGTCGACGAGCCGGTGGTCGAGGTGGAGCTCTCCGCAGGCCTCGGCCAGGGCGGCCTGGAGGTCCGCGCGGTGCACCCCGTAGTACGGCGCGCCGAACCGCGCTTCGTAGTCGTCTCCGGCGGTGAACGCGGCGACGCGCCGGCCTGAGCGCCAGTGCCGGTAGATCAGCTCGGCGGGCACGGCGCTGCGGGAGGCCAGCCGGTCGCGCAGGCCGAGGGCGTGCAGCACGCGCGTGCCGTTGGCCGACAGCGCCACGGCCGCGCCGACCTCCCGCAGCTCGCCGGCCCGCTCGTAGACCGCGGCGCGGATTCCCTTGCGCCGCAACGCGATCGCGAGCGTGAGCCCGCCGATCCCGGCGCCGATGATCGCCACCGATGGTGACTTCGTCGTCATGCGCACCCCCTCTTGTACCGATCGGTACAGAAATTGGACGGTAGTTGTACCGATCGGTACGGTCAAGGGGTGAGTCCCCGAGGCGACAAGCGCGCCCAGCTGCTGGCCAAGGCCGTCGACGACCTCGCCGAGCACGGCATCGCCGACCTGTCCCTCGCGCCGATGGCGGAGAGGCTGGGCACCAGCAAGCGCATGCTGATCTACTACTTCGGCAGTCGTGACGCGCTCATCGCCGAGGCGATCGCCGCGAGCCGGCCCGACGTCTCCGACCTGTTCCACGACGTCCGCGACACCGCCGACCTGGAGAAGGCGGCGTGGGTGCTGTGGGAGGCGATCACGCGCGGACGTCAGCGGAGGCCGATCCGGATCCTGTTCCAGGTGCTGAGCCTGGCTCCGACCCAGCCCGAGCGCTACGCCGCGCTCGCCGCCGACGCCGTCCGGGCGATGGTCGAGCCGCTCGTGCCCGTCTACCGCGCGCTCGGATTCGGCGAGCTGGAGGCGCGGTCGCGCGCGAGCCTGCTCATCTCGGGGCTGCGCGGGTTGTGCCAGGACCGGATCGTGACCGGTGACGACGAGCGGATCGAGGCGGCCGCCGACGTGCTGATCCGGGCCGCCGCGGCGGGGGAGAACCGGAAATCCTAAGCGCGGACCGAATTCGGCGGATACCGCCGTTCGGTCTACTGATCGCCTTTACCAGGCGATTCTCAGGAAGCTCGTGGGAGGGTTTCCCACAACGTGGTTGAAAGTTGACACTCCTCGGGACGTTCCCGACTATTACTGCCATGTCCAGGTTCGCCTGTCTGGTGGCTCGCCTGCATGTCGATCTCCGGCAGCAGGCCAGCGCGCTCTGTCACGCATAAGCGACCGCTTTCTCTCGCCGCTGCAAGGCGTTTCTCTCTCCGAGCAGTTCACGACGAAGCTCGCCCGGGAACTCGCGCATTTCCGGACGTGCTGATTCGTCGTGCCCGATTTCGGAATTCTCCACGAAAATGCGGAGCACACACATGAAGAAGAGTCTTCGAAGACTGCCCGTCGCGCTGACCGCGATAGCGCTGGCGCTCGGTGCGGTCACGTTACCGGTGCCGGACGCCTACGCCGATGTCGACGTGTCCACGCAGTCCGTGAAGGGTGCGGACGGCAAGGACTACACCGTCACCAACCACGTCGTGAAGAGCGCGCTGGACAAGTCCACATCGGACGGCAAGCCCAAGGAGTGGCTGGTCGTCTGGGCCGGTGACGAGAACATCGCCGACACCGCGGTGTCCGACGTCCGCAACCTGCCCGGCTCGCTCTCCGGCGGCACCGGCAAGGTCGCCAACGCCCTGCCCGGGCCGGACTTCCTGGCCGTCATCGACGCGACCAAGGGCTCGCCCGGCTACGGCCAGGTCGTCAACACCGTCACCGTCGGACCGCTGGTGGAGAACGAGCCGCACCACATGCAGTACGTGTGGCACAAGGGCAACACCATCTTCGCCGGTGCGCTCTTCGGCGCGGCGACCTACGCGTTCGACGTGACCTCGCTGCCCAACGTCAAGCTCAAGGGCATCAGCCTGCCCACGCAGACGCCCGGCGGATCCGTCCCCGACGCCTACTGGACGCTCAAGGACGGCACCGCCTACGGCACCTACATGGGCGGGCCGGTGGCTCCGGGCCCGTACCGCTACTCGGACGGATCGGTGCACCTGGGCAACGGTTTCGCCGGCAGCCCCGGCGAGGTCGTGCGGTTCGACCAGAACGCCAAGGTGCTCTCCGAATCCCCGGCCGCCACGCCGGGCGGGGACAACCCGAAGCTGTGCGACAACCTGCCGCGGATCGGCACGCCGACCTGCGCCAACCCGCACGGCATTCAGGCCCGCGAGGACCTCAACACGCTGGTCACCGCGGACTACACCGAGCCGCGCAACATCATCCTGGACCCGGTGAAGGCCCCGTCGCCGTACCTGCGGCGGCCCACCCTCCGGACTTGGGACATCGCCGACCGCAACCACCCGAAGCTCAAGTCGGTCTCGTACCTGCCGGACGGCCCGCGCGCCAACCCGAAGGACCCGCTGCACAACGAGAGCCGTGCCGTCATGGAGACCACGGTGACCAACCTGCCGGGCCACAAGGGAGCGTTCGCCGAAACCATGCAGGGCGGTGCGGTGTTCTACACGCCGGACATCACCGCGCCGGAACCCCACTGGCGCCAGGTGTTCGACGACGGCGCCGCGGTCGTGAACTTCGACAAGGCCAACGACCGCAACGGCGGCAGCTCCAACGGCGGCTGGATCCAGACCAGCCCGGACGACCGGTTCCTGTACCGGGCGATCCAGGGCCGGGCCGCGGGCACGTTCGGCAAGGACGACCCGGGCACCACCGGTGGTGTGTACACGCTGGACATCCAGAAGCTGGTCAACGCCGGCGACGACTTCCAGTGCACCATCGACACCATCGAGGAATCCCAGCACGGGGGCGCCGAAGCCGACTGCCCGACGGTGGCAGGCACCGCGCCGATCAACCCGGGCAAGGCCGCGGGCGGTCCGCACTGGGGCGGGTACGACAACTTCGTGCTCGGCCCGGACGGCAAGTACACCGAGACGCAGACGCCCGGTCGGCTCGCCGTGTCGAACTACTTCGTCGCGCGCTCCGGCAACGACGGCGACCACAAGGTCAACATGGTCAACCTCGGCCCGGACGGGAAGGTCTCGGTCGACGACACCTTCCGCGACGAGGTGACCGGTGAGGTCGGCATCAACTTCAACCGGCGGTCCTGGCCGCACGGGGAGTTCGGCAACGCCAAACCTCACTCCGAGCTGTTCGTGGTCTCCGACGGCGATCTGAAGTAGCGACCCGGACCAGGTCGCACGCCGCCACCGGATCTGGACCCAGCGGCGAAACCGGGGTGGCCGCCGTCCCGCGGCGGCCACCCCGCCCCGAACCCCTTGTTCTCGACGAGAGCGGACGTGGAAGACATGCACACCCACACCGGAGTGTCCAGCGTGGACCACCTCGCGCTGGTGCTGCGCGTGCTGCTGCTGGCCGGCACCGCGCTGGTCGCCGGCATCGGCCTGCTGCGCGCCGGCGCCGTGATGCGCCCGTGGACCGCCTGGGTCGCGGGCGTCGGCACCGCCGCGCTGGCCGGGTTGTCCGCCGTAGTCCTCGATATCAACGTCGGCTTCGCGATCACCCACGTGGTGCTCGCCCTCGCCGTGCCCGTCGCGCTGCGCCGGCGCGGCCCCTCCACCTTCCTCGGCTTCGCGCTGGCACTGCTGCTCATCGCCGAAGCCTCGCTCAGCCACACCTCGCTGCCCTTCTTCCTCGACACCGTCTTCGTCGCCGTCGCCGTCGTCTGGTTCGGGCTCGCGCTGGCCAAGACCTGGCGCGACGACAGCGGCCTGCGCCCCCGGCCGACCGCGCTCACCGCCGCGATCGCGCTGGCCGGAGCCGGCATCGGGCAGCTGCTGCTGTCCGGGATCGTCGACCGCAGGCTGTGGACCACCGGCTACGGGATCACCCTGTCCGCGCTGGTCATCGGGGCCGTCGCGGTGCTCGTCGTGACCCTCGCGGTGCGCGACGAGCGGCGCGTCTACCGCTTCGGCGCGATCGGAGTGCTCGCCGTCGTCCTCGCCTGGGCCGCGCTGCCCGGCATCCCCGCGCCGCACGGCCTGCCCGTCCCCGGCGTCGCGCAGCTCGCCCAGGCCGCCGGGACGCCCGTGCTGGTCACCCCGAACCGCACCGGCCGCAACCTGGTGCACTTCCCGGACAGCGCCGGGAGCGGCATCACCGTCGAGCAGGGCGACCGGATCTCCCGCGCCGTGCCGATCCCCGGCGCCACCGGTACCTGGGCCGAGGTCGACCTGCCGCCCGGCGGCAGCGACCTGCTCATCCGGCGCGGCACCGACACCGGCACCGTCGAGGTCGACACCGGCGACCTGCCCGAGCAGCCCGGCGCGACCGACCCCGAGTGCGCGAGCGCGGCCCTCGGCGGCATCACCGCGGGCGCGTCCGGCCCGATCAGCTGCCCGAACACCCGGCTGCTCGACGAGGACGCCGACGCGCTGCGCAAGCAGGTCTCCTACCTCGCCGACCTGAAGGCGCCCTCGATCTCCGTCGTGGGCGACGACACACCCCGCGGCAAGGCCGCGACCGAGGTCGTGCGCGCCGAAGCCGCCCGCCGCGGCCTGCCCATCAGCGACAACCCGGACGGGGCGTTGGTGCTGGTCTCCGGGTGGACCCAGGCGTCCCAGACTCTGGAACGCGTGGGGTACTTGTACGGAATGCACCTCGCGCCGTGGCTGTTGCACGGTCCGGTGGTGAACTCGACCGCCAGTGCGGCGCTGCCGCTGCGGTTCGACCCGCGCGACCGCAGCGCCCTCACCTACGGCATGACCCAAGCCGGCGTCTTCGGCGACCCGCCGTCGCTGTCCGGATACCGGCAGTGGGCCCGTGCCCGAGGCGAGAACCTCACCGGCGAGGTCACCATCTACGCGTCCGCCCAGGTCGACGTCATGCAGATGGGCGGACACCAGCACGGCGGCAACCTCGGCCAGTGGATCCCGGACGGGACGATCGTGGCCGTCTCCGCCCCGATCACGGAGAAGTAGGAGAGCACATGTCTGTTGTGGACGTTGAAAGACCGGCACCGCCGCCGGTGCGCACGGCACCGCCCGCGCAACGCGGAGTCGTCGCGATCGGCATCGCGATCGCCGTCGTGCTCGGGCTGGCCGTGGCCAACGCCGCAGGCTGGAAGATGACCGTGCTCTACGCCGTCGGCCTCGGGCTGGGACTGGTGCTGTTCCACTCCCGATTCGGCTTCACCTCGGCGTGGCGGCAGCTGATCACCGTCGGACAGGGCCGCGCGATCCGGGCCCACATGCTCATGCTCGGCGTCGCCGCCGTGCTGTTCGCGGGCATCCTTGGCAGCGGCTTCTCGCTGTCCGGCACACCCGAAGCGCAGCTCCAGCCCGCCGGGCTCGGCGTCGTCTTCGGCGCGTTCCTGTTCGGCGTCGGCATGCAGGTCGGCGGCTCGTGCGCCTCCGGCACCCTGTTCGCCGTCGGCAGCGGCCAGACCGCGATCATCTTCACCCTCGGCGGGTTCATCGCCGGGTCGGTGTTCACCGCGTTCATCTCGCCGTTCATCAAGACCGTGCAGAACATCGGCCCGAAGGTCTCGCTCGCCGACACCCCGCTCGGCTACGCGGGCGGCGTGCTGTTCACGCTGATCATCATCGGTGTCGTCGTCGGGGTGTCGCTGCTGGTCGAGCGTCGCCGCACGCCACCGCCGATCGAGCAGCCGCCGGTCGCCAAGGGCATCGTGCGCGCCCTGCGCGGCTCGTGGCCGCTGTGGGTCGGAGCCGTGCTGCTGGCCGTGCTCAACGCCGCGACGCTGTTCGTCTCCGGCAACTCCTGGGGCATCACCTCGGCCTTCGGGCTGTGGGGCGCGAAGATCCTCGGCTGGATCGGCATCGACGTCTCCGGCGCCCCGTTCTGGCAGGACCCGGAGAACGCCGCGAAGCTCGCCTCCTCGGTGCTCACCGACCGGATCTCGGTGATGGACTTCGGGATCATGGTCGGCGCCCTGGTCGCCGCCGCGCTGGCCGGTGCGTTCACCCTGCACCGCAAGATCCCCTGGAAGATGGCCGTCGGCGCGGTGCTCGGCGGAATCCTGATGGGCGTCGGCGCGCGGTTCGCCGGTGGCTGCAACATCGGCGCCTACTTCTCCGGCGTGGCCTCGTTCAGCCTGCACGGCTGGTTGTGGGGCGTGATGGCCATCGTCGGCACCTACGCCGGTGTCGCGCTGCGACCGCTGTTCGGACTCGGCAACCCCAAGCCCTCGGACGCCGTCTGCTGATCTTCCACCGGCCGCGGCCGGTGGTGAGGAAGAAGGAGGAACGAACATGTCCACATCCGTCCGCCGTGCCGCCGCCGCGGTGGCCATCGCCGTGAGCACCGCCCTGCTCACGGGTGGCGTCGCCAACGCCGAAGCGATCTGGGTCCTGCCCGGAGTCGACCTCGGTGCCGTGCTCACCCCGACCGTGCAGCTGCCCACGCAGCTGCTGGCCCCGGTCGTCGGCCTGCTCGCCGGCTGACCTGGCAGTACGTCCGAGCCCGCCGCGCGTCCCGCGCAGCGCGCGGCGGGACGGCTCCAACGAAGGGAACCAGCATGAACAACACCGCTTCTCGCGCCCTGACCGCATCGCTCCTGGCCGGAGCGGCCCTGTGCACCACCGCACCGGCGGCCCTGGCGGACCCGGTGGCCGCCCCGGCCCCGGCGGCCGTGGCGCAGGACGGTCCGGCCATCGTCGACGAGCCCGACACCGGCGACCTCAACGACAAGTGGACCTTCGCCCCGGTCGGGGTCCCGGTCTTCGGCCTGATCGACTCGGTCCTGGGAGTGCCGGGCCGGCTCGGCCTGCCCGCGCTGCCGAGCCTGCCGAGCTTCTGATCCCGCCGGGCTTCGAGAGCCTGACGGCGGTTCCAGACGTCCCCTCGTTCCCCACGGCGAGGGGACGTCGCCGTTTCCAGGGCCTGGGCGTGTTCAGATCCAGGGCGTCATCGCCGGGGCCGCCGCGAGGACGCCGAAGCGCGCGAAGCGGCCGACGAAACCGGTGAGCAGGAACGTGGTGACCGGCACCTTCGCCCACCCGGCGACGAACGCCACCGCCGCGAACGGCGGGAGGCTCGCCACCGCGCTGACCAGCAGCACCGCGCCCGCCCAGATCGGGCGGTCGCGGCAGTTCTCCCGGAACGACTCCAGCCACCCGCGCCAGCGGCCCCCGTTCCGGGGCTTGTCGCGCCGGCGGCGCACGATCCCCGGCAACCGGATGCTGCCCCGGGCGGCGTAGTAGTGCAGCAGCTTGCCGCCGATCTGCCCGGTCGCGATGACCAGCGCCAGCACCCACCACGGGATCTCGGGCTCCTTGAGCACCAGCCCGACCGCGAACAGCTCGACGCTGATCAGCGGGAGCAGCGCCGAGGCCACCGACACTCCGAAGGTGGTGGAGAGCAACCCGATGATGGTCAGCACGGTCGGCTCCTGGTGGGGGCAGGCGTCAGTGGTGCTCGAACTCGAAGTCCAGCGGACCGGTCAGGCGCATCTCGCGCAGCGGGCGCCCACCCGCGTCCAACGTGCGCACCGTACCGTCCGGCGCCCAGCCCGCAGCGCGGTAGAACGACAGCGACGCCGAGTCGGACTCCGGCACCCAGGCGATGCCGCGCGTGGCACCGGCCTCGGCGAACCGGCGGCCGAGCGTGCCCAGCAGCCGTCCGGCGTGCCCGCGCCGACCCCAGCGCGGCTCCACCAGCAGGGCGCTGACCAGCACCGTCGTCGACGCGTCGGCGGGCAGCGCGCCGTCGGCCGCGGCGACCTCGGACTCCGGCGCCGGACCCGCGGCGCAGAATCCCACGGTCCAGCGACCCTCGGTCGCCAGCAGCACCGTCGCCGCGCCGGAGGTGACGGCCTCGCGCCACTCCTGCTCGGCCTGCGCGCTGTCGAGCCCGGCCAGCACCGCGGGCGGGAGGATCTCGGCGTAGGCGGTCTGCCACGTCTCGACCTGGATGCGCGCGATCTCGGCGGCGTCGGACGCCACCGCTTCGCGCACGTCGGCTTCTGCCATGCGCGACAACCTAACGCGTCACCCGATCACGCCCGGCACCCAGCCCGTCACCGTCGGGCGGCAACGGGAGAGGGCTGGAACTCCGGTGCTCGTTCGGCCTGTGCTCGTTCCGCTGTCGGGGGCGGCTGGCACGATTCCTCGCGTGCAGACCATCAGCAACGACACGGCACGCCGAATCGCCTTGGCCGCGCAGGGCTTCGCCGACCCCCGGCCGCGAGGCGCGGTCACCCGGCGGCACCTGCAGCGCGCCCTGTCCCGGACCAAGCTGCTGCAGCTGGACTCGGTGAACGTCGCGGTGCGCGCCCACTACATGCCGCTGTTCAGCAGGCTCGGCGCCTACCCGGCCGAACTGGTCGACACCGCCGCGTGGTCGCACACCGCCCGGCAGCCCCGCTTGCTCGTCGAGTACTGGGCGCACGAGGCGTCGCTGATCCCGGTCGAGGACTGGCCGCTGCTGCGGTGGCGGATGCGCGAGCACGGCGGTGCCTGGCGCAAGCGCTCCCGCGAACTGCTGGAGCAGAACCCCGAGCTGGTCAACGACGTCCTCAACGCCGTCAAGGAGCTCGGCCCCATCGGTGCGGGCCGGCTGGAGCGCGAGCTCGGCGGCGGCGAGCGGCAGGGCCGCGGACCGTGGTGGAACCGCACCGACACCAAGCGGGTCTGCGAGCTGCTGTTCGCGATGGGCGAGTTGACCACCGGAACCCGCCGCGGCTTCGAGCGGCTCTACGACCTGCCGGAACGCGTGCTGCCCGCCGAGGTCCTGGCCCGCGAACCCGAGGACGCCGACGCCCTCCGCACCTTGGTGGAGCGGTCGGCCGAGGCGCTGGGCGTGGCCACCGAGACCGATCTGCGCGACTACTACCGGCTGTCGCCGGCGCAGTCGAAGCAGGCGGTCGCCGACCTCATCGAGGGCGGCGTGCTGGAACCCGTCGCCGTGCGCGGATGGCGGCAACCCGCCTACCGGCACACCGCCGCCCGCGTCCCGCGCAAGATCACCGGCCGTGCTCTGCTCTGCCCGTTCGACCCGGTGGTCTGGGAGCGTTCCCGCGCCGAGCGGCTCTTCGGCTTCCGCTACCGCATCGAGATCTACGTCCCGGAACCCCAGCGGCAGTACGGCTACTACGTCTTCCCCTTCCTGCTCGACGGTGAGCTCGTGGGTCGCGTCGACATCAAGGCCGACCGCAACGCGGGAGTGCTCCGGATTCCCGGCGCCTTCCTCGAAACCGGCCACGACGCCACCCGAGTCGCCCCCGAGCTGGCCGCCGCCCTGCGCGAGATGGCGACCTGGCTCGGACTCGACGACGTCGTGGTCGGCGAACGAGGAGACCTCATCCGCCCCCTCAACGCGGAACTGGCTGCGGGGTAGGAGGTAGTTGAGGGATCACCTTGCTTGGCGGTGCGGGTAGCAGAACCTGATCGGCTCCGTGGACTCCGTGCGCCGCTCCTTGAGTATTCGAATACGCGGCGTCCCGGCGTACTCGCCACGAAGCCGATCAGAAATCCCCCAGAGGGGAAGGCACAGCGGTGCCAGTGCCTCAGGTGGCGGAAGAGAATGCGGCTCTGCCGCATTTCTCCACTGCTCCAGGCGGTTTCAGCTCGTCGTGGTGAGGACGGCGTCTCCGCTGCCGGTGCGGCCGAAGAGCCGCAGCGTTGGCTCCGTCTCGGGTGGTTGATCGGACACGTCCAGGTCGCTGCGCGCGGTGCCGGTCGAGGAGGTCAGGTCGACCTCGGCCGCTGTGCCGCGGTGCAGCGACACCTGCAGCTCGCCGGAGCCGGTGATCAGCTCGACCTGCCCGTCGACGGCGTCGGCCACGGTGATGTCACCGCTGCCGGTGCGCACCAGCACGTCGCCGGCCACCTCGCCGAGCCAGATGTTGCCGGAGCCGCTGCCCACCGAGGACGCCGCCGCGAGGGAGGCGACCTCGATGTCACCGCGCCCGGAGCGCACGTGCGCACCGCCGCGCATGGTGCCCAGCCGCAGGTGGCCGGAGCTGCTGCGCACGGTGGCCTTGTCGGTGGCCTCCTCGACCGCGACGGCGCCCGACCCGGCCTGCACGTTGACCTTCCCGGCCGCGCCCGTCAGCGACACCTCGGCGCCACCGCTCTGCACGCTCACCTCCGAGCCCACCGGCGCGGTCACTCGCACCGCCAGCGGCACCCCGCGCAGCGGTGCCGTGGACGGAGCGCGGACGACCAGTCGGCCGCCGCTCAGGTCGATCCGGGTGCGGCGCACCGCCTCGACGAGGGGTTCTCGTGGCAGGGAGCCCAGGTCGACCCCGCGCCCGCCGCCGGGGATGTTCGCGCCGAACTGCTCGCTGACCCAGGTCAACAGGCCGGACAGCCCGTTCTGCCAGTCCTGCCCGGTTGACGACGGGTCGTGCCGGACGTCGACGTGCGTCACCGCCGTGTCGGTCAGCTCGACCACGACCGAGCCCCGGTTGGTGCCGATGTCGATGCGCAGCGGGCCGTCGGTGTCGAAGTCCTGACTGCGCAGCAGGTCGGTCAGCTCTTCCTCGGCCTCGGACCACTCCTGGTCCAGGTCCGGTTCCTCGTTGTTGTCGGTCATCTCAAGTCGCCTCTCCACCATGCGGGTCTCCGTCAGCCCTGCACCCAGCCGTGGATGCGGGAGCCGCCGCCCTCGCCGCCGGGCCACCCGCCGAAGCCGGGCCCGTCCCAGGGACCGCGTCCGTGGCCCGGGCGTCCGTGCCCGCCGTGTCCGTGCCCACCGCGCCCGCGTCGCGGGCGGTCCCACGGCCCGCCGCGGCCGCGTCCCTGCAGCGCACCCTGCACCGCCTGCGCGACGAAGGTGTTCAGCGAGACGCCCTGGGCGGACGCGGCCTGCTCGGCCTGGGACTTGATCTCCTCCATCAACCGCAGCGTGATGCGGCTGATGTCGCCGTTGTCGCCGCTGGGCGGCGGGGGAGGTGGTGGCTCGCTCTCGTGCTCGGTGGACGGCGGCGTGCCGCCACCGCTGACGACGACGCGCAGGTCGCGGCCGTCCAGTCGCAGGTCGACGACCTGCCCGTCGAGATTCGTCGTGACCTCAGCGGCGAGGTCGGACAGTGCGTTCATGATCGCCAGCCGTGCGGCCGGCTCGATCGCGCCGGACAGCACCGCCGCGGTCTGCCGCGTCTGGTCGTCGCCTGCGGCAGCGGCGGAGGTGAGGTCTTCGCGAAGCTGGTCGATGTACGGGTTCAGATCCATGACGCCACTATGCCGTCATCTGTGACGTCACGCAACGACACGATGGTGTCAACCGGCGTCAGCGGATCGCGTCGCGGCCGATGGCTACGCTGCCGGGCAGGGGAGTCGTGAGAGCAGGAAAGGGGCGCGCCCGTCGTGACCGAGATCGTGCGGCCGAAGGTGCAGCTGGTCGGCAAGACCGAGTTCTTCCCGCCGGAGGACGTGGACTGGTCCACCGACGCCGACGGAGGCCAGGCGCTGGCCGAGTTCGCCGGACGCGCGTGCTACCAGTCGTGGCACAAGCCGAACCCGGCGACGGCCACCAACGACGGCTACATCAAGCACATCCTGGAGGTCGGCCACCTGTCGGTGCTGGAGCACGGATCGGTGTCGTTCTACCTGACCGGGATGTCCCGCTCGCTGACCCACGAGCTGATCCGCCACCGGCACTTCTCCTACTCGCAGCTCTCGCAGCGCTACGTCCCGGAGCGCGACGCCGCGATGGTCGAGCCGGACGTGATCGCCGAGGACCCGGAGCTGCACGAGAAGTTCCTGCGGGCCACCGAGGCCAGCGCGCAGGCCTACGCCGAGCTGCTGGCCGCGCTGGAGGACAAGTTCGCCGACGAGCCGACGATGACGCTGCGCCGCAAGCAGGCCCGGCAGGCGGCCCGCTCGGTGCTGCCCAACGCCACCGAGACCCGCATCGTGGTCACCGGCAACTACCGCGCCTGGCGGCACTTCGTGGCGATGCGCGCCTCCGAGCACGCCGACGTGGAGATCCGGGCGCTGGCGGTGGAATGCCTCAAGCAGCTGCAGAAGGCCGCGCCGAACGTGTTCAGCGACTTCGAGATCACCACCCTCAAGGACGGCACCGAGGTCGCCTCCAGCCCGCTGGTCACCGAGGGCTGAACGCCGAAGCGTGGGCGAACTCCGGGTGCCGTTTCCGTCTCGATCCGCGAGGCGGCGGACGCCGGGCGTGATCGGCGTTTAGAGTGGGCCCATGGGTGTCGCCAGCGATGAACGCCAGCTGTTGTGCGAGCTGTTCGAGCGAGTCGGCCCGGACGCGCCGACGCTCTGCGAGGGGTGGGCGACCCGGGATCTCGCGGTGCACCTGGTGGTGCGCGAACGCCGCCCGGACGCCCTCGCGGGCAAGCTGATCAAGGCGCTGGCCGAGCGCGGCGACCGCGCCGAGCAGGAACTGCGCGAGCTGGCCTGGCCCGAGCTGGTCGACCAGGTGCGGCAGGGGCCGCCGAAGTGGAACCCGATGAGCATCGGCGGGGTCGACGAGACCGTCAACGCCGCCGAGTTCTTCGTGCACCACGAGGACGTCCGCCGCGCCCGGCCCGACTGGCAGCCGCGCCCGTCCGACGAGGCCCGCGACGAGGTCCTGTGGAAGTCGCTGAGCCGGGTCGCGCGGATGTTCTACGGCCGCAGCCCGGTGGGCGTGGTGCTGCGCCGCACCGACGGCACCGAGATCCAGGCCAAGCGCGGCCCGCGCACGGTCCGCGTCGTCGGCGACACCGCCGAGCTGCTGCTCTACGCCTTCGGCCGCAGTGAAGCGAAGGTCACCTTCGAGGGCAACGAGGCCGACGTCATGGCCATGCAGGACCTGCGCCGCTCGTTCTAGGCGAACCCCTAGCCGGAGCTGAAGAACTGCTCGTCAGGGCCCTGGAAAACCGAAAGAAACACGCTCGTTCCAGCCCGTCGGAATCACCTTTCCGGCGGGCTCGGTTCAGCCCGGTCCGGCTGTCTCCGGCGGGCGTCTGACCGGGTAGCGTCAGGGCCATGACCGACTGCCCCACCGCCATTCCGGGCCGCCCGTTCGGCCGCGTCCTGACCGCCATGGTCACGCCGTTCGACGAGGACGGGAAGGTCGACCTGAAAGTGGCGCAGGAGCTCGCCGCGTACCTGGTCGACAACGTCGGGAACGACGGGCTGGTCGTCAACGGCACCACCGGTGAGAGCCCGACCACGACCGATCAGGAGAAGGAGCAGCTGCTCCGCGCCGTGGTCGAGGCCGTGGGCGACCGGGCGACCGTCGTCGCCGGTGCCGGCACGAACAACACCGAGCACTCCGTGGAGCTGGCGCGCTCCGCGGAGAAGGCCGGTGCGCACGGCCTGCTGGTCGTGACCCCCTACTACTCCCGGCCGCCGCAGGAAGGCCTCTACCAGCACTTCTGGACGGTCGCCGACGCCACCGGGCTGCCGGTGATGCTCTACGACATCCCGCCGCGCAGCGTCGTGCCGATTCAGGTCGACACCCTCAAGCGGCTCGCCGAGCACCCGCAGATCGTGGCGGTGAAGGACTCCAAGCACGACCTGTGGGCCGGCAGCGAGGCGATGAACGACGCCGGGCTGGCCTACTACTCGGGCGAGGACCCGCTGAACCTGCCGTGGCTGTCGGTGGGTGCGGTCGGCTTCGTCAGCGTGATCGGCCACGTGGTCGGCGACCGGCTCCGCAAGATGCTCGACTCCTACGAATCCGGTGACGTGGCAGGCGCTCTGGAGGTCCACAAGGGACTCCTGCCGGTGTACCGGTCGATGAACTTCGTCGGCGGCGTCATCTTCGCCAAGACGGCGCTGCGGCTGTGCGGCTACGAGACCGGGCAGCCGCGACTGCCGCTGCCGGCCGCCACGGAGGAGCAGGTTCGTCTGATCACGAGCGACCTGTGGGATGCTGGCCTGGTATTGGTCAACCCGGACGCAGCACAGAGGTGACACAGCGTTGAGCGCACAGGCGACAGCCACCGAGCACCACCCGGTGACGCCGACTTCGTCGGCACCACCACGCCCGTTGGCCGAAGGTG
Organism: Saccharopolyspora flava; assembly: GCF_900116135.1. Taxonomy (GTDB): domain Bacteria; phylum Actinomycetota; class Actinomycetes; order Mycobacteriales; family Pseudonocardiaceae; genus Saccharopolyspora; species Saccharopolyspora flava. Next base: position 438,329 of record NZ_FOZX01000001.1, on the reverse strand, counting down.
GTCTCAGGGTCGTCGCGCTCGGCGGCATCGGCGAGGTCGGCCGCAACATGACGGTCTTCGAGTACGAGGGCCGGCTGCTGATCGTCGACTGCGGCGTGCTGTTCCCGGAGGACGACCAGCCGGGCGTCGATCTGATCCTGCCGGACTTCGGCGCGATCGAGGACCGGCTGGACGACATCGACGCCCTGGTGCTCACGCACGGTCACGAGGACCACATCGGCGCCGTGCCGTTCCTGCTGCGGCTGCGCCCGGACCTGCCGGTGGTCGGCTCGAAGTTCACCCTCGCGCTGCTGGCGGCCAAGTGCCGCGAGCACCGGTTGAACCCGGAGCTGATCGAGGTCGCCGAGGGGCAGCGCAGCACGCACGGCTCCTTCGACCTGGAGTTCTTCGCGGTCAACCACTCGATCCCGGACGCGCTGGCGGTCGCCATCCGCACGCCCGCCGGGGTCGTGCTGCACACCGGTGACATCAAGCTCGACCAGCTGCCGCTGGACAGCCGGCTGACCGACCTGGCCGGGTTCTCCCGCCTCGGCGACGAGGGCGTGGACCTGTTCCTGGTCGACTCCACCAACGCCGAGGTGCCCGGTTTCGTCACGCCGGAGCGCGAGATCGGCCCGGTGCTGGACCGGGTGATCGGCAAGGCGACGCAGCGGGTCATCGTGGCCTGCTTCGCCAGCCACGTGCACCGCGTGCAGCAGGTGCTCGAGGTCGCCGAGGCGCACGGTCGCAAGGTCTGCTTCGTGGGCCGGTCGATGGTGCGCAACATGGGCATCGCCGCCGAGCTGGGCATGCTCAACGTGCCGGACGGGCTGCTGGTGGACCTCGACCAGGCGCTGGAGATGCCCGAGGAGGAGGTCGCGTTCGTCTCGACGGGCTCGCAGGGCGAGCCGCTGTCGGCGCTGTCGCGGATGGCGCGGGGCGAGCACAAGCAGATCGGCATCCGCGCCGGTGACACGGTGGTGCTGGCCAGCTCGCTGATCCCGGGCAACGAGACCGCGGTGTTCGGCGTGGTCAACGGCCTGGTCCGGCTGGGCGCCCAGGTGGTGCACCAGGGCCACGCGAAGGTGCACGTGTCCGGGCACGCCTCGGCCGGTGAGCTGCTGTACCTGTACAACGCGGTGCGCCCGAGCAACGTGATGCCGGTGCACGGCGAGTGGCGTCACCTGCGCGCCAACGCCGAGCTGGCCCGGTTGACCGGGGTGCCCGCGGACCGCGTGGTCATCGCCGAGGACGGCGTGGTGGTCGACATGGTCGACGGCATCGCGAGCATCGCGGGCCGCGTCGAGGTCGGTCACGTCTACGTCGACGGCCTGTCGGTGGGCGACGTGGGCGAGTCGACGCTGTCGGACCGGTTGGTGCTGGGCGAGGGCGGTTTCATCTCGATCACGGTCGCGGTGGACGTGACGAACGGGCGCGCGGTGTCGCCGCCGACGATCTCCGGCCGGGGTTTCTCCGACGACCCGAAGGCGCTCGACGACGTGGTGCCGCTGGTGGAGATGGAGCTGGCGCGCACCGAGGCCGAGGGCATGACCGACACGCACCGGATCGCGCAGTCGGTGCGCCGCGTGGTGGGCCGCTGGGTGGCCGAGAAGTACCGCAGGCGCCCGATGATCGTGCCGAACGTGCTTCCCGTCGGATCCTGATCTTTCGCCGGAACGGGGTGGCTCGGAAATCCTTCCGGGCCACCCCGTTCGCGTTCTCGCATCACCGCGGGTGACCGCCTGACCAGGGGCGCGAAGATCCGCCTCCGTCCCTCCTGTGGATCACCCGTGACCCGGTCGTGCCGATCGGTCTCGAGGAATGCCCGATTTTCCTGTGCACCCTCGGTGTTTTCGAACACCTCACGAGTGGACCGCGTGCCACTTTGGAATGACCCACCGCGCTCCTCGCCTGGTCCGCTGCCACGGTGAATCTCGCCGGTTCGAGCTACTTCGTTCCGCTGGAAAAACCACTCGCATGATTGGGGTCTGAAGGTGCGTACTTCCGCTCGAGTTCTCGGCGCTGCCGCTGCTGCCACGGCGCTCATGGCGATCGGTGGCCCGGCGTTCGCCGACAGCACGGACAACGATGGGCTGAACCTGCTGAACGACAACAACGCGAGCGTGTTGCCGGTTCAGCTGTGCGGCAACAACGCCGCGGTACTGGGGATCACGGCGCCCATCGCGTCCCCGCAGGACAGCACCTGCGTCAACGCGCCGATCACGGACGGCTGATCCGCTGCGCAGGAGGGCCGGTCCCCGGGGTGGGACCGGCCCTCCTCCGCGTTCGTCAGACCCGCGCGGCGGGGTGGGTGAGCAGCCGGATCATCTCGGTGATGGTGCCGATGAGCTTGCGGGAGTCGGCCGGTGCCAGCGTGTACCAGTCCTGGCCGTCCCGGCCGGGTTTGCGCTGCGCCAGGTAGCAGCCGGCTTCGGTGGCGAAGAACTGCACGTTGAACGGCAGCGACCGGGTGCGCCGGACCTGCTGGTCGTAGGCCCGCACGGTGATGAGGCCTTCGAGGCTGCGCTTGGCGGTCAGCGCCCGCATCAGCGTCGCGCCCTGCGCCCCGCGCACTCCCGCGTACCCGAGGGCCGCGGACAGGGTCCGCGTCGAGTCGCCCATCCGCTTGATGACCTGCTCCAGGTGCGCGTAGGGCAGCGACACCGAGCCGTCCTCGGCGGCGGTGATCTTGCCGAGGAGGTTGACGGCGTTGCCCGCCGGGCCGCCGTGCTCGTGCCGTTTGACGCGGATTTCCCGCAGGTCGTCGGGGCTTTCGCCGTCGGCCTGGTAGGCCTGGATCGTGCTGCGGCCGTACTCGGCGAGCACCGCGTTGAAGTCCTCGCCGTCCCGCGCGTGGACCGCGACGCCGACCGCCAGCGGCGGCCGGGCGAGCAAGTGCACGGCGTCCTCGACGAACGGGTGCAGTTCGTCGCCGTCGAACAGGCCCTGCTGGATGAGCTGGCGCCGGCCGAGCTCGGCCGCCTCGCGGCGGTCGGACTCGGTGGCGTCCGGCGGCAGCCAGCCCACCCGCAGCAGCGGGTGGAGTTGCAGGTCGAATCGGGTGCAGAGGTAGTTCGCCGCGGCGGGAGGCAAGCTCAGTTCACGCCTGGCCACGAATCACCGGCCCGCGTCGGCGTCACCGAAGACGGCGGGGGCGGTGCGCTGCATGTCGTTGGTGAACACGTCGTCCTGCTCCACCAACCAGCCCGGGCGCTGGTGCTCCTGCTCGTCGTCCTCGCCCTGCTTGCCGCGACCGGCCCCGGCACCGGGAGCCCCGGCCTGACCGGGACGACCGGATCCGGCTGCACCGGCGGTGTTTCCGGTGCTGGAGGCACCGAGACCGGCCCGGCCTCCGGCACCGCGACCCACCGGCGCACCCGCGCCTTCGCCGCTGCGACGACCACTCGGGCCGCCGTTGGGGGAGGGGGCCCACCGGCCGTTGTAGGGGTTCTGCCGCTCCCACGCCCCGGTCTGCGGGTTCTGCCGGAACAGCGTCCCGTCGGGACCGCGCACGACCCCCGGCGGCAGCCCGGGACCGGACGGCGCCGGAGTCGCCCACGACGGGTTCGAGGCGGCGGGCGGAGTCGAGGGCGCGTGCACCGCAGGCGCGGCGGCCGGAGCCGAAGCCCACGCCGAGGAGGTGCTCGCCGGAGCGGAGTACCCGCCACCGGAGTACGCCGAACCACCGTCACCGGCGGCGGAATAGGTGCTCGCGGTCGGGTAGGAGGACGCGGGCGGAGCGGCCGGCGGCGGCTGGTCGGCGGGCTGGAACTCGGGCAGCCGCGCGATCACGCCCTCGGTCTGCTGGCTGTAGCGCTCCATGACCTGGTTGGCCTGCTGGTTGGTGTCCACGTAGGCCTGCTGGCGCTCTTCGTAGTCCGACATCCACCCGGTGATCGGGTTCGAGTCGAGACCCCAGTCCTCGACCCACCCCTTCTGCGGAGGATCCAGGATCGCCCCCTGCCCACTCGGCAACGGATCGTCCTGCCGAGGCAAAGCCTGAAAAGCCTCCCGCTGGTAGGAATCTTGTTCTTCCAGCGCGGCTTTCACGTCGCGGGATGTTTGGGCGGCACTCTCGGCGAGCGGTTTGATCTCGGCGATCGACGTGCGCGCGGCATCCGCAGCGGCACCGGTGTGAGCGGCCTCGGCGGCTCCCAAGGCGGCTTCGATGTCGCGAGCGACCTGGTCGAAGGCAGCGGCGACGTCGTCCCACGCCTTCACGCCCTTGCCAGTCGGCGGCGGAAGACTTTCGGCCTCAGCCGAACCGCCCATCTGCTTGCGGTATTCCTTGGCGCTACTGGCGTAGCACATCTCAAGCATCTTCGTCGTCCCCAGAACTCGTTACTTGGCTGCGGGCCAGGACGGAACCGAGCCCTCAAGAGCTTTTTGAGAGGTGGCGCAGGGATCCGTGATGTTGACCTGCGTGGTGAACGCGTGGACGACCTGGCCGTCCTTGGTTCCCAGGAACAGCGAACATGCGCCGCTCTGCTTGGGATCAGCGTCGTTCGCGCGCACGGCGGGGTGTCCGGCGATGGTCAATTCCTGGAAGTCCGGGTATTGCGACCTGCTGTCGTAGTAGGTCGTGATCGACCGGTCCGTCAGAGCGCTGAGCCGGAAGGTGTCCTTGCCGTCCGCGGAGTGCCAGGAGCACGCGGGCTCGGAGTCGCCGATCTTCGGGCCATCGTCCATCTGGCCGTTGGGCGCGAGACCAGCGGATGCGGCGACGTCGGCCGGGACGAGGCTGCACAGATCGGCTGAGGCGACGTCCTTGGGGTTGCTGATCTGCGGGCCCGCCGGCTGCGGCTGGGGCTGAGGAGTACCGGCGCCGCCGCCGGAGCAGGCGGTCATGGCAGCCATCAGCACGGCTCCGGCGGCAACCACGCCGCCACGGTTGAACGAGCTCATCTTTGCGGTCACGCCCCGATCATGCCTCTCGCCGAACGCGGTTCACGCTGTCAGCGGCGATGTCGTCATTCCGCTCGTACTCGTCGAGAACCGCCTGGTAGGCGCTGATCTTCTCATCGAGCTTCGCGCGGAGTTGAGCCGTGATCATGGACAACGAGCCGCTCTCGGCGGTCGCACGGTCCTGGATGGCTTTGCGCGCCCGGCCGGTGTAGGTGTCGTCGGCGGTCAGCTCGCCCGGCTTCACTTCGCGGGCCTGCGCGAGCAAGCTGTCGACGTCGTTCTTGATCCCTTTGAGCTGCGAAATCGCTCCTCGCAGTCCCGCAGGATCGACTACGAACCCGGCCACGGCGGTGTTCCCCCTACTTCAGGCTGACGTCTGGCTTCCGGTCCATCTTCGGTGATCACCGGTGTTGATCACAGCGTTTTGGACCGGCGCACATTATGAACGCGATCACCCTACTGAGCGACCACTTTCACCCAACCCGTCACCTGGATGTCGCAACACCCCCATCACCCGACCGGGAACCCCGCACCTCCACCACCAGCAACAACGCCGGTCACCCGATCGAATACCGCAGTTTTCGGCGGGTCGAATACCGCAGTATTCGACCCGCCGAAAACCGGAGTATTCGACCGCGGTTGGCGTGTCGTGGGGAGAGGGGCCCGCGTCGGGTGGGGGTTAGTTCAGGCCGAGGAGGGTGTCGGCGTTCTGGTGGGCGATCTTGGCCTGGTCGGCTTCGGAGAGGTGCGAGTCGGTCAGGAACGACACCGCGCCTTCGTTGCCGAGCATCGGGAAGTCGACCGCGTGGATGATCCGGTCCGCGCCGACCGTGTCCACGCAGTACCGCAACTGGGCCTGGTTGAACATGCCGCTGGGCGTGATGAACACGTTCTCGCGGAAGTACTCGCGAAAACTCCTGTCCAGCCCGGTCATCCGCGGCGGCATGGACGCGTCGAGCCGGTCCAGGTAGAAGGGGACGAACTCGCCCCAGTGCCCCAGCACGAACCGCAGCCGCGGGTACCGGTCGAGGACGCCCGCGAGCACCAGGTGCAGGAAGTGCACGGCGGTCTCCTGGTGCCAGCCCCAGCCGAAGAGCCGGAAGGCCGAGGACACGGCGGGGGAGAGCCCGTCGTAGTCGGTGTTGCTCGCCGGCGGCGGGGCCGGGTGCAGGTAGATCGGCACGTCGTGGTCGTGGGCCGCGCGCAGGATCGGGTCGAACCGCGGATCGTCGAGGAACAGCCCGTCGGTCCGGCCCATGATCATGGTGCCGACGAAGCCGAGCTCGTCGACGCAGCGGCGCAGCTCCTCGCCCGCGACGTCGGGGACCGCGGTGGGCAGGGTCGCGAACGCGGCGAAGCGGTCGGGGTGCTCGCGGACGGCCCGGGCTACGGCGTCGTTGGCGGCGCGGGTGGCGTCGGGGGCGACGTCGGCGGGCAGGAACATGTTCAGGCAGGACAGCACCTGCGTGGTGATGCCGTGGCGGTCCATGTCGGCGAGCCGCGCCTCACCGAGGTCGGGCAGCAGGTGCAGGCGTTCGGTGTGGGGGAGTCCTTCCTGGAACGCGGCTTCGTGACCGCGCGGAACGGCGCCGACGGTGTCGGAGATCGCGGCGGAGATCGCGGGGTGCGTCCAGTGCTCCTCGAGCGTGACGATGCGCATGCCTCCACCCTGCTCGGCCCGTGCCATCGGTTCCAACACTTGTTTCTGATGGAGCCATCGGTTGCACTGATGGGTGTGGAGTTGCGGCACCTGCGGTACTTCGTCGCCGTGGCCGAGGAGGGCGGGTTCAGCCGCGCGGCCCGGCGGCTGCACATCGTGCAGCCCACGCTGAGCATGCAGATCCGCGATCTGGAGGACGAGATCGGCGGGCCGCTGTTCGAGCGGGGTGCCCGTCGCACGACGCTCACCCCGGCCGGCCGGGCGCTGCTCGGCGAAGCGCGCCAGGTGCTGGCGCAGGCGGAGCGCGCTCAGGAGTCGGCCCGGCTGGCGGTGCAGGGCAAGACCGGGCGGGTGCGGATCGGCGTGGCCGGTGCCGCCGTGCTCGGCGGACTCGTGACCAGCAGGATTCGGGCGTTCTGCGCGCAGCGCCCGCAGGTGCGCATCGACCTGTGCGAGCGAGGGCCGGGCGAGCAGCGCGACGCCATCCTGGCGGGCGAGCTCGACGTCGGGTGCAGCGCGCTCCCGGCCCCGTCGGACGAGCAACGTCTGACCTCGGTCTTGGCCGGTTCGGTCTCGTTCCTGGCCGCGCTCCCGCTGGGGCACGCCCTGGCCGAGCACGACGTGCTCACGGCGTCCCAGATCGCGGGCCACGAGATGATCGAGTACGGCGTCAGCGACCCGCAGGATCGGTCCTTCGACCCGCTCCGCCGCTTCGTCCGCTCGAACTGGCCCGCCTCCGCGCGCTACCGCGCTGACAGCACGTTGAGCGTTCTCGCGCTGGTCGCGGCCGGTGTGGGGCTCGCCGTCGTCCCGGCGGGCGTGCATCTGGCCGCGGTCCCCGACGTCACCTACCGCCCTCTCGACGAACCCGACCTCTCCGTCGACTTCCACCTCCTGCACCGCATCGAAGAACCCGACCCGGCTGTCGCCGCCTTCCTCGCCGCGTGACGGACGAAAACCCGCCTCCCGCAAATGGAACTCATGGTCGTGGGGAGTTACGTCCGGCGGTCGGCGATCCGGTGCCAGCAGGTCATGCAGGTGGGTTCGGTGATCCACTCGATCTCGGTGGGAGTGCGCTGGACGAGGTGGGCTTCGACTTCGGAGCCGCAGTGGGTGGTGACCGTTGAGGTCGGGTCGGCCTCTTTCGCCTCGGTGTGGAACGCGTGACGTCCCGTTCCTATCGGGCGCCAGAACCAGTTCACCTGCGTGAATGCGCTCATCCCTGCTCCTCGTCCGTCGTCGCTGAGATTGACTTGCGTCAATGTTGGCGTGACGGGAGGGTTCGTGCCATTGCACGATCGGGCTACTTTGGACAGTGCGGTGGCGCTGTAAGGTCCAGCGGCGACAGCGGTGTTGTGCCCGGTGCGAAGAGGAAAAGGCGAGATGAACGCGAACGCGCGGCGTCGGCAGGTCGGTGCCTGGCTGGCCAAGCTCCGGCATGCGAAGGGCATGACGCTCCAGCAGGCGGCCGACGAGCTCAACTGCTCGGACTCGCGGGTGCGGCACTGGGAAGCCGGTCGGAGCGCGCCGAAGAAGGCCGATCTGGCGAAGCTCCTCGACGTGTACGAGGCGCCCGATGACGTGCGTCAGATCCTCCAGCAGACCCGCAGTGACTCCTCCAAGCAGGGCTGGTGGGACAGCTACCGGCTGCCGGACTGGTTCGCGCCCTACGTGTCCTTCGAGAGCGCCGCCAGCGAAGCGCGGAACTTCCAAGTGGCTCTGATCCCAGGTCTTCTGCAGACTCGGGACTACGCGTACGAGATCCATCGAGCGGGCCGCTATGTCACTGATCCGCGTGACATCAACAAGCGGGTCGACGGTCGCATCGAGCGTCAGCGCCGTCTGACGGAAGAACCCGTGCTCCAGTATCGCGCGGTGATCGCGGAAGAAGCGCTGCAGAGGCAGGTCGGCGGACCCGATGTGATGCGGGAGCAGATCGAGCAGCTCATCGAGCTCAGTCATCTGCCGAACGTGATTCTCCAGGTGTTGCCGCTGACGGTGGGAGCCCACGCAAGCCCGGCGGGTGGCTTCACGGTTCTCTCCTTCGACTCGCCGCACCACCAGGACGTGGGTTTCAGCGATACGCCGTTGGGTGGGCACGTCATCGAGGAGGACGATGACGTCGCGGCGCTGCGGTATTTGTTCGACGAGATCCGAGCTCTGTCGATGTCCGCGCCGGATACGGTGAAAGTACTGCAGAAAATCCTGACGCAGTACTAATACCGAGGAGGTCGGGACGTGTTCGATCTGTCCGGCGCGGAGTGGCGGAAGTCCAGCAGATCGGCCAGCGGTGGTGAGTGCGTCGAAGTCGCGTTGAACCTTCGGGATGTGACCGCGATCCGGGACTCGAAGGATCCCGGTGGGGCGGCGTTGGTGGTGCGGGATGAGGCTTGGCGGGAGTTCTTATCCCGTGTCAAAGCTGGTTTCTGACCGCGTGAGAACGGGCCGGGCTCCCCCGGGGGAGCCCGGCCCGTTCTCGTCGTCGTGTCAGCGGTGGTGGGTCTGCAGGGCTTCCTGCAGGACCGCGGGTTGGCCGTGGGTGGCCTGGGTGCCGACCTGGTCCGGGGTCGGCTGCGGGAGCGGTTCGCACGTGGTGTCCGGACCGTCGCCGTCCTGGCGGGGCGGGAGGGCGCCCGTGAGGAGGTAGTCGGCGATCTTGTCGTCCTCGCAGGCGTTCCCGCTCAGCGAGCCCGAGTGGGTGGTGCCGCCGGGCAGGCTGATGAGGCTGGCGTTCGGGAAGCGCTTGCGCGCTTCGAGGGCGCCCGGGAACGGGGTGGCCGCGTCCAGCTCCTCGCTGATGAGCAGGGCGCTGTCGACCTTGCCGCCGTCGACCTCGACGGGCTTGCCGGCCTTGGCGGGCCAGGTCAGGCACGGGGCGTTGTACCAGGCGTTGCCCCAGGTCTCGAAGGGTGCCTTCTCGTGCGTGGCCCAGTTGTCGCGGCGCCACTGCTCCCAGTCGGTCGGCCACTGCACGTCGGTGCACTGGACGCCGGTGTAGACCGCGTAGCCGTTGTCGTCTCCCGGCGTGTTGGTGTCGTCGTAGAGCGCCTTGGCCGGGGCGAAGTCGCCGTTGTTGACCCAGGCGGCGAACGCCTGCGCGCGTTCCGGCCACACCGACGTCGAGTACCCGGCCTGCAGGAACAGGTCCGTCCACTCCGCCGAGCCGATCACGCCGCCCGCCGGTTGCGCGTCGAGCTTGGCGAGCTGGTCGTAGTACTGCTTCTCCACGGCGTCCGCCGTGGTGCCCAGGTGGTAGGTGGCGTCGTTGCGGGCCACCCAGTCGAAGAAGATCTTGATGTTGCGGTCGAAGGCCACGTCCTGGTTCAGGTTCGCCTGGTACCAGACGTCGTCGACGTTGACCACGCCGTCCATCACCAGCCGCCGCATCCGCTCCGGGTGCAGGGTGCCGTAGACCTGCCCGAGGTAGGTGCCGTAGGAGAAGCCGTAGTAGTTGATCTGCTCCTGGCCCAGGGCCTTGCGGATGCTCTCCATGTCCTCGACCGAGTCGGTGGTCTTGAGGTGGTCGAGCAGCTTGCCCGCGTTGCCGCAGGCCTTCGCGTAGCCCTCGGCGCGGTCCAGCCAGGTCTTCTCCAGCTCGGGGTCGGGCACGTAGTGCGGCCGGTCGTAGCCGAAGTAGTTCGGATCGCAGGACAGCGCCGGTTCGCTGCTGCCGACGCCGCGCGGGTCGAAGCCGATCCAGTCGTAGGCGGCACCGGCGTTCTTGGGCACGTAGGAGCCGAGCACGCTCAGGTTCAGCCCGGAACCACCGGGCCCGCCCGGGTTGACCAGCATGACCCCTTGGTACTGGTCCTCGGGCACGGTGTGCTTGACGCGCGAGACGGCGAGCTTGACCTGCTCGCCCGCCGGGTCGGCGTAGTCCAGCGGGACCGAGACCGCGCCGCACTCGGCACCGGCCTTCTGCAGCGTCTCGCTCTCGCACGGGCCCCACTGGATCGGGGCCGGGGTGAATTCGGGTGCTGGTGCGGCCGACGCCGAGCCGACCGTCGGCGATAAGCCGATCAGCAGCCCGAGCGCCAGCGCGGTGGTGGCGGCTTTTCTCACGATCGTCCTCGTCTGTCCGGGTTTTCGCCGGTGATGGCGATGCAGTGTGGACAGTTAACGAGGCCGGACGAGATCGTGACGCGGGATTGGCGAGAAATGGTCGCGGCGAGCGCGTTTCGGTTCGGTTACCTGCTCAGCCAGGGGGAGGGCTTGTCGCTGACCGGGCGCGTGGGGTCCGCGTGCAGCGGGGCGTCGGGCTCGTCGACGCGCAGCCGCACCAGGCCCTCGGTGATCGCGCGCATGATGCGGTCGCGGGCACGCGCGGCGTCGCCGACCCGGTCGGCCGACAGGTCCGAGAGGTCCACCGGAGTGCCGAAGTGGACCCGCATCGTCGGCCTGCGCACGATCGCCCGCAGCCACGACGAGAACAGGATCCACAGGTCGCGGGCGCTCTCCACGCGCACCATGCCGTAGCACATGGCCTCGTGCGCACCCCACTGGCTGATCGGGACGACCTTCGCGCCCGCCGCCAGCGCCATCCGGGCCACGCCGGTCTTGCCGCGCTCGGGCCACATGTTCGGCTCCAGCGTGATCCGCCCCTCCGGGTAGACCAGAACCGGGTTCGGGTCCTCGGCGAGCGCCGCGACGACCTTGTCCAGCGCCTCGGCCGCCGTCGCCTTGCCGCGATCGGCGCGCACGTGCCGTCCCGCGCGCATGATCGAACCGAGCACCGGCGCGTCGAACAGGCCGCCCGTCGCGACGAAGCGCGGCGCGATCCGCCGATGCCGGCACGCGGCGATGAGCACCAGCGGATCCAGGTTGCCGATGTGGTTGGCCGCCATCAGCACCGGCCGTCCCCGCAGGTCATCCGGCACGTCGCCGGTGACGACGAGGCGTCCGGTCAGCGCGATCACCGCGCGGTCCACGCGCATCAGCGCGCGCCACAACCGCGGGGTGGCGCGGAACAGGTTCTCGCGATCGCTCCGGTGTGTCGGCTCCGGGCCGCTGGGCAGGGCAACCATGATGGGCAAGACTCTCACGACTCGTGCGTTCAGCGGGCGCAAACCCCCGTGGTTGTTGTGACGGGAGAGGCGGGTGCCGATACCGTGTGGGGCATGGCGAGCCGGACAACGAACGGGGGCGGGGGCTCGTCGCGCGGCAAGGCGGCGACGCAGCGTAGCGGCACCGCCGCGAAGCGTGGCAGGAGCACCGCGTCCACCAAGACCAGCAGCGGGTCCAAGAGCGGCGGGTCCAAGAGCGGCGGGCAGAGCAAGCCCCGCCCCGGGTCGACGCACGCTCCCCGCAAGACGCCCGCGAAGCGCACCCCCGCCAAGAGCAGCAGGAAGACCCCGGCCCCGCGGAAGCGGGGTGGCGGGCTCGGCGGCGTGGTCCGCGCGGTCGGCAGAACCCACGAACTCGACCCCGCCCACCGCCGCGACGGGATCGCGCTGATCTACCTCGCGCTGGCCGTCGTCGTGGCCGCCGGGGTGTGGTGGCAGGCCGGCGGGCCGGTCGGGCACTGGTTCGACTGGGCGCTGCGCTCGATCATCGGCATCGGCGCGGTCGTGCTGCCCATCGTCCTGCTGGCCACCTCGGTGATCCTGATGCGCACCGAGACCAGCCCCGAAGCCCGGCCGCGCGTGGTCATCGGGACCGTGCTGCTGGTGTTCGCCACGCTGGGAACCATCCACGTCCTGTCGGGTTCCCCGCTGGAGTCCGAAGCATGGCCCACCGCCGGCGGTGCGCTCGGATTCGTCGCCGGAGGCCCGCTGTCCTACGGCCTGACCGGGTACGTCGCCGTCCCCGTGCTGATCATCGCCGGGTTGTTCGGGCTGCTCGTGCTCACCGGGTCGTCGATGCGCGACGTGCTCGCCAAGATGCGCGGCGAGGACTACGACGACGAGGATGGCTTCGAGCCCGCGCCCAGCAAGGCCGAGCTCGAAGGCGACCCGTCGACGGTCAAGCTGCGCCGCCCGTCGCGGCGCCGCCAGGCGGCGATGTCCGAGCAGGACGAGCAGCTCTCCCTCGACGACGTGCCCGAGGAGCCCCCGGCGAAACCGGCCAAGCCGAAGGCCGCCGAGGTCCCGGCCGCCAAGCCGGAGAAGCCCGAGAAGCCCGCCAAGAAGAGCGACGCGCCGGTGATCAGCCGCGACGTCGAGGGCGACTACCAGCTGCCGCCGCTGGACGTGCTCACCGACGGCGACCCGCCGAAGAGCCGCAGCAAGGTCAACGACTCGATGATCGAGGCGATCACGGCCGTGCTGGAGCAGTTCAACATCGACGCGCAGGTCACCGGCTTCACCCGGGGTCCGACCGTCACCCGCTACGAGGTCGAGCTGGGCCCCGGCGTGAAGGTCGAGAAGATCACCGCGCTGACCAAGAACATCGCCTACGCCGCCGCCACCGACAACGTGCGGCTGCTCGCGCCGATCCCCGGCAAGTCCGCGGTGGGCATCGAGGTGCCCAACAGCGACCGGGAGATGGTGCGGCTGGGCGACGTGCTGCGCTCCTCGGAGGCGGCCAAGGACACGCACCCGCTGGTCATGGGCCTGGGCAAGGACATCGAGGGCCACATGGTCACCGCGAACCTGTCCAAGATGCCGCACCTGCTGTGCGCGGGTTCGACCGGTTCCGGTAAGTCGAGCTTCGTCAACTCGATGCTGGTGTCGCTGCTGGCGCGGGCCACCCCGCAGGAGGTCAGGATGATCCTGATCGACCCGAAGATGGTGGAGCTGACGCCCTACGAGGGCATCCCGCACCTGATCACGCCCATCATCACCCAGCCGAAGAAGGCCGCCGCCGCGCTGGCCTGGCTGGTGGAGGAGATGGAGCAGCGCTACCAGGACATGCAGGCCAACCGGGTGCGGCACATCGACGACTTCAACGCCAAGGTGCGTTCCGGGGAGATCACCGCGCCGCTGGGCAGCGAGCGCGAGTACAAGCCCTACCCGTACATCCTGGCGATCGTCGACGAGCTCGCCGACCTGATGATGACCGCGCCGCGCGACGTCGAGGACGCGATCGTGCGGATCACCCAGAAGGCGCGAGCCGCGGGCATCCACCTGGTGCTGGCCACGCAGCGGCCCTCGGTGGACGTGGTGACGGGTCTGATCAAGACCAACGTGCCGTCGCGGCTGGCGTTCGCGACCTCGTCGCTGACCGACTCGCGGGTCATCCTCGACCAGCCGGGCGCCGAGAAGCTGATCGGCATGGGTGACGCGCTGTACCTGCCGATGGGCGCCTCGCGGCCGGTGCGCGTGCAGGGCTCCTTCGTCGCCGACGACGAGATCCACCGGATCGTCGCCTACACCAAGGACCAGGCCGAGCCGGAGTACACCGACGGCGTCACCGCGGCCGGCAAGTCGGGCGACAAGAAGGAGATCGACTCCGACATCGGCGACGACCTCGACGTCCTGCTGCAGGCCGCCGAGCTCGTCGTGACCAGCCAGTTCGGGTCGACCTCGATGCTGCAGCGCAAGCTGCGGGTCGGGTTCGCCAAGGCCGGTCGTCTGATGGACCTGCTCGAATCGCGCGGCGTCGTCGGGCCCTCGGAGGGCTCCAAGGCGCGCGACGTGCTGGTCAAGCCCGAGGAGCTGGAGAACGCGCTCTACGCGATCCGCGGCGGGCCGCCGCCCGACGAGGAGGAGTGAGCTCGGGCCCGCGGCGTCGTGAACGCCGCGGGCCCGATTCTTCTCCGCGCTTTTCACGTTTGTTCATCACCATTTGTTTCGCATTGTTTCCACTGCTCCGTTTGCGACTCGTGAATTGCTCTGAACGGAATTTCCAGAGAGCTCGATTCAGATCTTTTCTGCGATAGCCTCTCCGCCGCTGACGGTTGATCCGCCCGCTTTTGAGGGGTAGTGCGCATGGTCGTGCGAAAAGTTCGCGCTTTGTTGGTCGTGCTGTTCTCGGCGGCATTGGTCGCCGCCGGATTCCAGCAGATGGCGTTGTCCGCGCCCGCTCCCGGCGATGTCGGGACGCAGGACGTGGAGAAGGGCGAGCTGCTCAGAGTCGGCGGTTCCAGCTACCCGAGGCTGGTGCGCCTGGAGCACTCGGGCGACGCCAACGGCCGCGTGCTGGCGAGCATGACGACCTACCGCGACAATGCCGGGTTCGCCACGATCCAGGAGAGCCGCGACGACGGCAAGACCTTCCAGCCGCTCGCCGAGATCCACGATCCCGCTGGTGAGGACACCAAGGGGATGTGCTGCTCGACGCTGTACGAGCTGCCGCAGCAGGTCGGCGACATGCCCGCCGGGACGCTGCTGTGGGCCGGTACCGCCGGCGTCGGCGCCGACGAGGAGGAGCGCCAGTCCAGCATCCGGGTGTGGCGCAGCGACGACCACGGCGCGACCTGGAACTTCCTGTCCGACATGGTGCAGGCGCCGGTCGGCCCGGGCGTGTGGGAGCCCGAGTTCACGGTTTCGGAGCAGGGCGATCTGGTCGCTTTCTATTCCGATGACGGCGACCCGAACCACGATCAGAAACTGGTGCAGGTGCGTTCTTCGGACGGTCGCAATTGGACCGATGCGAAGGACATGCTGAAGAACGACCAGTTCCGGGTTCGGCCGGGAATGTCGGGAGTCCGCAAGCTCCCCGACGGGACCTACGTGATGGTCTACGAGGTCTGCAATTACGACCCGGTGCACACCTGCACGATCTGGATCCGCAAATCCTCCGACGGCTGGGACTGGGGCGACCCCTACGACCTCGGCACCGAGATCGTCTCCGACACCGGCGGTCAGCCGCTCGGCACGCCCACCATCGCGCTGGCTCCGGGCCCGAACCCGAACGGCCGGCTGCTGCTGGCCTACCAGATGCTCGGCGGCGACAACGGCGGCTGGGCGCCGGGCAACGGCAAGACCGTGATGGTCAACGACGATCCGGAGAACCTCGCCGGGCCGTGGAAGGAGATCCCGGCCCCGGTGCAGATCAACTACAACCAGGGCAGCGTCTGCCGGAACTTCAGCCCGACGCTGCTGCCGACCGCCGACGGCAAGTCGATGATCCACGTGACCACGGACTTCGAGCACTACATCGGCGGTCCCTGCGAGGCGTTCTACGCCGTCGGCCCGATCGACGAGGCCGGCAACCCCGCGGCCTCCGCAGCGCGACCCGAAGCCCGCCCGATGGACACCCGAATCGGCCGCTGACGTCCGGATGTCCGGTCGCTGACGTCCGAATGTGTCGCTGACGCCCGGGTCGTCCCGGGGAAGAACGGCCCCCGCCTGGAGAGATGGTCCTCCCTCCGGGCGGGGGTCCTCCGCGTCGGGACAGTTTTAGTGAAAACTGCCCGCCGGAAATACCGGTAAATATCCGTTTTGCCCGGGACAGTTTTCACTAAAACTGTCCCCTGGTGATCACTGCTGAGCCCGGGCCTTCTCCGGAACGTCGGCCAGCTCCACGGCCTGGGCCAGGGAGGAGGCGGAGCCGCCGAACTGGCGGACGGCCTGGTAGTAGAGGTCCGCGGTGGCTTCGCAGGCGCCGTCGCCGTCGCACGCCGAGTACATGTCGTCGCGGAAGTTGTCGTCGATCTTGAGCCGGTTGTCCTCGGAGAACCGCTCCTGCAGCTTGTAGTTGCGGTAGCCGAAGTCGTGCCGGTCGCAGCTCTCCTTGAACTCCCACCCGAACGGCGCGTCGGGGGAGTAGGAGCAGCCGTCGGAGGACCAGTCGAGCTGGTCGGAGTGCGGCTGCTCGGCTCTGGTCTGGGTGAACTCGTCCAGCGAGTACTCGAACAGGTAGCTGTCGGTGGTCTTCTGCAGCTCCTCGGGCGTGAGGTCGGCGGCGAAGGCGGTTCCGCCGCTCAGCAGCAGGGCTCCGGTGGCGGCCACGGCGGCGACGAGGCCGCGACGACGGGTGCGTTCCAAGGTGGTCTCCTCAGGGTGGAACGAATGACCACCGGTGTTTATAACCGCAACCGGAGCGACTGGTGAGAAAGTTGCGAACTTGCGAACGCGAAAGGTTGATGAACGACGGGTTCACCCGGGGAGATCGAGCAGCATGCGGGTGTTGCCGAGCGTGTTGGGCTTGATGTTGGCCAGGTCCAGGAACTCGGCGACGCCGGCGTCGACCGAGCGGCGCATCTCCTCGTAGACCTCGGGGCTGACGGGGGCGCCGTCGATGGTCCGGAACCCGTGGCGGCCGAAGAACTCGGTCTCGAAGGTGAGCACGAACAGCCTGGTCAGGCCCAGGTCGGTGGCCAGCTCGATGAGCCGCTGGACGATCCGGTGCCCGATGCCGCGGCCCTTGACCACCGGGTCGATCGCCACCGTGCGGATCTCGGCGAGGTCCTCCCAGAGCACGTGCAGCGCGCCGCAGCCGACGACGCGACCGCCGTCCTCGGCGACCCAGAACTCCTGGATGTCCTCGTAGAGGGTGACCAGCTCCTTCTCCAGGAGCACCTCGCCCGCGTAGGTGTCGACCAGCGCCTTGATCGTCGGGACGTCGGCGATCCGAGCCCGCCGAATCACTATCTCCGACGGCGCATAACCATTCATGCATCCATCGTAGCGCCGGATCGGAGGCGTCACGCCAGCTGCAGCAGCATCCGGGTGTTGCCCAAGGTGTTCGGCTTGACGTGCGCCAGGTCCAGGAACTGCGCCACGCCCTCGTCCGGGGAGCGGCGGATCTCGGCGTAGACCTCGGGCGGGACCGGCGTGTCGGCGATCGGCCGGAACCCGTGGCGGCCGAAGAACTCCGTCTCGAAGGTGAGCACGAAGATCCGCGACAGCCCCAGCTCGGCGGCGTGCTCGATCAGCCGCTCCACGACCAGGCGCCCGATGCCGCGGCCCTTCGCCATCGGGTCGACGGCCACGGTGCGGATCTCGGCGAGGTCCTCCCAGAGCACGTGCAGCGCGCCGCAGCCGATGATCCGGCCCTCGTCCTCGGCGACCACGAACTCCTGGATGTCCTCGTAGAGGGTCACGAGTTCCTTGCCGAGCACCACCTTGCCCGCGTAGTGGTCGATCAACGACTTGATCGCGCGCGCGTCGCGGACTCGGGCCGGTCGCACCTCGATGACATTCACGTTAGGTAAGCCTAACCATCGCAACGGGAGGATGGTCGTCCGGACGGCCGTAATCTCGGCCACCGCTCGGCCGCACTTCCGGGTGGCAGGCTCGTTGCCGGAGGGCGACAGCAGGGACGTTAGGCTCGACCCATGTCAACCGAGCAGCAACACCACCGAGTCGCCATGGTCACGCTCGGTTGCGCGCGCAACGAGGTGGATTCCGAAGAGCTGGCGGGCAACCTGCACGGCCGGGGCTGGGACCTCGTCGAGCCCGACGAGGCCGACGTGGTCGTGGTCAACACCTGCGGTTTCGTCGAGTCCGCCAAGAAGGACTCCGTCGACACGCTGCTGGCCGCCTCCGACACCGGCGCGAAGGTCGTCGCCGTCGGCTGCATGGCCGAGCGCTACGGCACCGAGCTCGCCGAGCAGATGCCCGAAGCCGACGCCGTCCTCGGCTTCGACCACTACGACAACCTCGCCGACCGGCTCGACGACGTCCTCGCCGGCCGCGCGCTGGAGTCCCACCAGCCGCAGGACCGGCGCAAGATGCTGCCGATCAGCCCGGTGTCCCGCCCGGCCGCCGCGGCCGAGGTCGCCGTGCCCGGGCACGGCTGGGTGCCCGCCGCGCGCGAGGTCTCGCGCCGCCGGCTCGACGACTCGCCGGTCGCCGCGCTCAAGCTCGCCTCCGGCTGCGACCGCCGCTGCTCGTTCTGCGCGATCCCGTCCTTCCGCGGCTCCTTCCTCTCCCGCCCGCCGGAAGAGGTCCTGGGCGAAGGGGCCTGGCTGGCCAAGAACGGCGCCAAGGAGCTGTTCCTGGTCAGCGAGAACTCCACGTCCTACGGCAAGGACCTCTCCGACCAGCGGGCGCTGGTGACGCTGCTGCCGCGGCTGGCCGAGCTCGACGGCGTCGAGCGGGTCCGGGTGTCCTACCTGCAGCCCGCCGAGACCCGGCCCGACCTGGTGCGCACCATCGCCACCACGCCCGGTGTGGCGACCTACTTCGACCTGTCGTTCCAGCACTCCAGCGAGTCCGTGCTGCGCCGGATGCGCCGGTTCGGCTCCACCGAGTCGTTCCTGCAGCTCATCGAGCAGATCCGGGAGCTGGCGCCGGAGGCGGGCATCCGCAGCAACTTCATCGTCGGCTTCCCCGGTGAGACCGAGGAGGACTTCGCCGAGCTGCAGGACTTCCTGACCCGCGCCCGGCTGGACGCCGTCGGCGTGTTCGGCTACTCCGACGAGGACGGCACCGAGGCCGAGGGCTTCGACGGCAAGCTCGACGCCGAGGTCGTCGCCGACCGCGTCGAGAAGCTGACCGCCCTCGCCGAGGAGCTCAGCGCGCAGCGCGCCGAGGACCGCATCGGCACCGAGGTCACCGTCCTGGTCGAGCGCTTCGACGAGGACGACATCATCGGCCGCGCCGACCACCAGGGTCCCGAGGTCGACGGCGAGTGCCTGATCGTCGACACCGACGACCTGGCCGTGGGCGAGCTGGTGCGATGCGAGGTCATCGACAGCGACGGCGTCGACCTGGTGGTGCGTCCGCTGGAGAGCGCTGGAGAGAGCTCCGGGGAGCAGCCATGACGGCCGAAGGGCAGGCGCAGGTCCCCGTCCTCAACCTCGCCAACGTCCTGACCGTGTCCCGGCTGCTGCTGGTGCCGGTGTTCCTGGTCGCCCTGTTCTGGGCCGACGGCCACGACGACCTGTGGCGCTGGATCGCCACCGCCGTGTTCGTGCTGGCCTCGGTGACCGACCGGATCGACGGCGAGGTCGCCCGCAGGCGCGGGCTGGTCACCGACTTCGGCAAGATCGCCGACCCCATCGCCGACAAGGCGCTCACCGGCGCCGCGCTGGTCGGGCTGAGCCTGCTCGGCGACCTGTGGTGGTGGGCCACCTGGGTGATCATCGTCCGCGAGCTGGGCGTGACGCTGCTGCGGTTCTGGGTGATCCGGCACGGCGTCATCGCCGCCAGCCACGGCGGCAAGATCAAGACGTTGCTGCAGGCCATCGCCATCGGGCTCTACCTGATGCCGCTGGGTTCCTGGGCCGACATCCCGCGCTGGGTCGTGCTCGGCGCCGCGCTGCTGGCCACCGTGGTGACCGGCCTGGACTACGTGGTCCGCGCGCTGCGGCTGCGGGCGGCGGGTGCCCAGCGATGATCCTCGACGCCCTCGGAGTGCCGTTCGCGCAGGTCGCCGGCCTGATCGAGACGCTGCGCGGGCGCGGTGAGACGGTCGCGACCGCCGAGTCGCTGACCGCCGGGCTGGTCTCGGCGGCGCTGACCGAGGTGCCCGGGTCGAGCGCGGTGGTGCGCGGCGGGCTGGTCGTCTACGCCACCGACCTCAAGGACCGGCTGGCCGGGGTCGATCCGGGGCTGCTGGCCGAGCACGGCGCGGTCCACCCCGACGTGGCGTGCCAACTCGCCGCCGGCGCGTCGGATCGGTGCGGTGCGGACTGGGGCGTCGGGCTGACCGGTGTCGCCGGGCCCGATCCGCAGGACGGGGTCGCTCCCGGCACCGTTCACCTGGGGTTCTCCGGGCCGAACGGCGTCGAGGTGCGCACGGAGGTGCTCGGCGGGGACCGTCACGCGGTGCGCGCGGCGGCCGTTCGGGTGGCTCTGGAACACTTCGCCGGGATGCTGCGTTGAACAATTTACAAGGGGGCCGTCATGTGTCCGGCTGCGCTGTGCGCTGCGTGAACATGGCCCAACGGGGACTAGTCCGATCGATCATGAGTCGTTCGCCCTGGGCGGACTTCCGCTCGATCGTTCTCGTTCCGGCCCATCGATGAGTAACGTAGGGGGCGTTCACGCGTAGTGCACGCGGAAGGCGACGAAGGAAGGGAGGCGCGCGATGACCGTATTGTTGCGGGAGGCGGTCGGTGAACGGCTGCGCCGCGCCCGGACCGCACAGTCTCGGACGTTGCGGGACGTTTCGCGCGCTGCCCGGGTGAGCCTCGGATACCTGTCCGAGGTCGAACGGGGCCGCAAGGAGGCGTCCAGTGAGCTGCTGTCCTCGATCTGTGATGCCTTGGACCTGCCGCTGCCAGAGCTGTTGGTGACCGTGGCCGGTGACCTCGACAGGACGATGGTCGTGCCATCGGTCGTCGAGGAGCCCGCGACCGCGGACCTCGACGGCGGTCAGCTGGTGCCGAGCCTCATCGGTGCCGAGCTCTCCGACGCCGAGCAGCAGTTCGCCGAAGCCGGTGAGACCCGCGCGGGGCTGCAGCCGGTGCTCAGCCAGCGCATCAGCGCTCCGGTGCGCAAGCAGGTAGTGGCCGCCTGAACGACTAGACGACACCCGACCGCCCCGCGTGACCAGCTGGTCCGCGGGGCGGTCGGTTTTTGTTGATCACGGTTCTATGTCCGTTATGCACCCGGAGCGGCGGCGTCCGGACGTGCCTGGTTCGATCAACGCTGAGCGCTCCGGGAAATACCCGGAGATCTGCCGTGTTTGGTGGAAGCGGACACGACTACCTGACACGATGGAACCAGCCGGGGCTCTTGGTGCGTTGTACCGACGAGAGATCGGCTGGGGGCAGACGGCTCGCAGTGCCACGTGGCAGGCAAGCGGAAAGAAGGCAGGCGGAGGAGATGGCCAACCCGTTCGTGAAGGCCTGGAAGTACCTGATGGCGTCCTTCTCGTCGAAGGTCGACGAGCACGCGGACCCGAAGGTGCAGATCCAGCAGGCCATCGAAGAGGCCCAGCGGCAGCACCAGACGCTCTCCCAGCAGGCCGCCTCGGTGATCGGCAACCAGCGTCAGCTGGAGATGAAGCTCAACCGCCAGCTCGGTGAGGTCGAGAAGCTGCAGGCGTCGGCCAAGCAGGCGCTGGTCATGGCCGACCAGGCCCGCGCCGAGGGCGACGAGGCCAAGGCCCAGAAGTACGAGGAGACCGCCACCCAGCTGGCCAGCCAGCTGGTCAGCGCGGAGCAGGGCGTCGAGGACCTCAAGACGCTGCACGACCAGTCGCTGGGCGCCGCCGAGCAGGCCAAGCAGGCCGTCGAGCGCAACGCGCAGGTCCTGCAGCAGAAGATCGCCGAGCGCACCAAGCTGCTCAGCCAGCTGGAGCAGGCCAAGATGCAGGAGCAGGTCTCGGCGTCGATGAAGTCGATGACCGAGGTCGCGGCTCCCGGCAACACGCCGTCGCTGGACGAGGTCCGGGACAAGATCGAGCAGCGCTACACCACGGCTCTCGGCGAGGCCGAGCTGGCGCAGAACAGCGTGCAGGGCCGGATGATGGAGGTCGAGCAGGCCTCGATCGACGCCGCCGGCTCCAACCGCCTCGCGCAGCTGCGCGCCTCCATGGGCGGCGGCGACCAGCAGCAGGTCACCGGCGGTGCGCAGCAGCAGATCTCCGGCGGCGAGACCCCGGCGGAGACCAAGAAGCAGGAGAAGCCGCAGGCCGACCAGGCCTGACCGAGGCGGAGGCGCGCCATGTCCCGGAAGCAGGAGCTCGCGCAGCTGGGTGAGGCGGCCCTGGACACCCTGCGCGGGCCCGTGGCGACCGAGGTGCGCCGCAGGTGGGCCGGGTGGCGCGATCCGCGGGCGCGGCTGATCCGGCGGCGCCGGACGGCCAAGCGGATCGCCAACGGCAGCGCGGTCACCGCCGGTGTTTTCGGGCTCGGCGCCGTCGCCTCGTGGATGACGCCGATCCTGGACACGATCTTCTTCTGGCAGTACGCGGGGGAGACGGTCGGCGTCGGTCTCGGCGGTGTCGCCGTGGTCGGCGGTGTGGGCGCGGTGCAGGCCGGGCTGAAGTACCGGAAGTTGAAGAACACGCCGCTGCCGGAGCCCAGC
Organism: Saccharopolyspora flava; assembly: GCF_900116135.1. Taxonomy (GTDB): domain Bacteria; phylum Actinomycetota; class Actinomycetes; order Mycobacteriales; family Pseudonocardiaceae; genus Saccharopolyspora; species Saccharopolyspora flava. The sequence continues at coordinate 415,979 of NZ_FOZX01000001.1, read as the reverse complement.
GCCTCCGAGCTGCTCCCGGCGCCGGGTTCGGCGGCGCGACCGCCGATGCAGCGGTTGCGGGACGCCGAGCAGACGTTGCACTCCGCGCTGGCCGAGCTCACCTCGGCCGGTGCGGGTGCGTCGGCGGCGGAGGCCCGCGCGACGGCCGACACCGCGGCCGCGGAGCTGCGCCGGGGAGCGCAGCGGCTGGTCGCGGTGGAGTCGGCGATGCGCTACGCGCCACCGGCCGAGCAGCGGGAGTTGCGCGCGGACGTCGACCGGTTGCGGGCGGAGCTGGACGAGGGCGTGGCGAGCTACGGCGGCGTGGTCGCCGCGGCGGGCAAGGCGGTGGCCGCGAGCGGCGCCGGCGAGCAGCGGCACCAGCTGCAGGACGCGACCGACCGGCTGGCGGGTCTGGCGGCCGGGATGCGCGAGGTCTTCGGCGAAGCGGACGGGTCCGCTCAGCACTGATTTTCACGACGCGCTGCATCCGAGTCACTAGCGGTAGTCGATATTTTTAGCGACGACGGACCCGGGTGACTTGATTGCGCGATGCCGAATAGTAATCTTTCCCCAGTCATCACATGCCGTGACAGTGAATCCGCCTGATCGGGTGGCTCGGGGAGGCCGATGTGGCGTTGTGGGCCGTGCACGGCAACGGTCGACGACTGCTGCGCGATTCCGTCGTGTCCTCCGAGGAACGGCTGAGCTGGCCGCTCACGATCGGCTTCGGCGTCCAGCACCTGCTCGCGATGTTCGGCACGACGACGCTGGTGCCGCTGCTGACCGGCTTCCCGGTCGCCACCACGCTGCTGCTCTCCGGCATCGGCACCCTGCTCTTCCTGGTGATCACCCGCAACCGGGTGCCCGCCTACCTCGGCTCGTCGGTGGCGTTCGTGGTGCCGATGGGCGCCGCGGTCAGCGAGGTCGGCGCCGGCCCGGCGGCGCTGCTCGGCGGGATCATGGTGGTCGGCCTGGTGGTGCTGGCCTTCGGGGTCGCGGTCAAGGCGCTGGGCGTGCGACTGCTGGAGACCGCGATGCCGCCGGTGGTGACCGGCGCGATCGTGCTCATGATCGGGTTGAGCCTCGCCCCGCAGTCGGTGGCGTCGTTCGACCAGCAGCGGGTGCCCGCCGCGCTGACGCTGGGGACCGTCGTGCTGCTGACCGTGATCAGCCGCGGCATGGCCGGGCGGGTGGCGGTGCTCGTCGGCGTGCTGGTCGGCTGGTCCTACGCGGCGATGATGGGGCAGCTGGTGCCGGAGCGCCTCGCCCAGCTGGCGGCGGCGCCGTGGATCGGGTTCCCGGAGCTGATCACGCCGCGGATCCACGTCTCGGTGGTGCCGTTCGTGCTGCCGCTGGCGATCGTGCTGGTCGCCGAGCACGTCGCGCACCTCAAGGCCACGGCGGCGGTGTCCGGCCGCGATCTCGACCCCTACGTCGGCGACGCGCTGATCGGCGGCGGGCTCGCGACGATGCTGTCGGGTTCGGCGGGCGGTTCGGCGGTGAGCAGCTACGCGGCCAACATCGGCGTGATGGCCGCGACCCGCGTCTACTCCACGGCGTCCTGCCTGGTGGCGGCGGTGGCGGCGATCGTGCTGTCGTTCTCGCCGAAGCTCGCCGCGCTGATCAACACGGTGCCGCTGGGCGTGCTCGGCGGCGCGACGCTGGTGCTGTTCGGGATGCTCGCGCTGGTCGGGGTCCGCATCTGGCTCGACGCCCGCGTCGACTTCGCCGACCCGGTCAACCTCGCGGTGCTGGGCACGGCGGTCATCGCCGGCGTCGGCGACCTGACGCTCTCGGTCGGCGACCTGCGGATCACCGGCCTGGTCTGGGGCTCGATCGGCATAGTGATCGTCTACCCCCTCCTGCGAAACCTCGCCGACCTCCGCAACATGCCCTGACCTGGCCTTCCCTCCCGCACCATCGCCCTGTCGCGGTAGGTGCGTTCGTCACCAGGGGACAGTTTTAGCCATAACTGCCCCGACATTTCGGACATCGGACCCGGGTGGTTATGGCTAAAACTGTCCCCTGCCGAGTGCCGCGGACCCGCGGGTCAGGGTTGGCAGCGGGGGCAGTGGTAGGTGACTCGGGAGTCCGGGGGAGTGCCCTGGGAGCCTCGGCGGACCGGGTTTCCGCAGCGCAGGCAGGCCCTGCGGCCGTAGACCCAGTGCTGGTCGCCGCGGCGGAGGCTCTTGGTCGTGGTCTGCTCCGGGTGCCAGGCGTTGCGCAGCAGGAGCTCGTGGCTGAGCCGGACCGCCTCGCGGGCGTCGATCTCGGCGACCGGGGTCCACGGCGAGCGGCCGAGCAGGAAGCAGACCTCGGTCTTGTAGAGGTTGCCGACCCCCGCCATGATCCGCTGATCCATCAGCGCCAGGCCGATCTCGCGCTGCGGATCGGCGGTGAGCCCGCGCACCGCCTCGGCCTCCGAGTCCGGGCCCCAGTCCGGCGAGAGCAGGTCCGGTCCGAGGTGGCCGACGAGTTCGGGCTCCCGCGAGGTGGGGATCCAGCGCATGTCGTGCAGGGCGAAGCCGACCGCGACCCGATCGGCCGTCGCCAGCACCGCGCGGGCCTGGTGCCCGGGCCGCCGCCACCGCTCGCCGGGGGCGTAGAGGTGCCAGGCGCCGTCCATGCGCAGGTGGTTGTGCAGCGTGCGGCCGTGCTCGAAGCGGATCAGCAGGTGCTTGCCCGCCGGCCGGACCTCGGCGACGACCCGCCCGGCGAGCTCCACAGTGGACAGCCGAGGGTGCCGGAGCTCGCCGCGGACCAGTTCCCGGCCCGCCAGCGCCTCGTTCAGCCGGTGGCAGGCGAGGAAGACCGTGTCGCCCTCGGGCACCGCGTCACTCGGCTTCCTCGACGTAGTCCTCGTCGTCGTCGGCCTCCGGGCGGCGGAGGCGTCCCGCGCGCAGCGTGCGGGCGAGGATCAGGTTGAACGCCAGCGCCACCTCGCGGGCACCCGGAGTGCCCCACTGGTGGATCGGCATGCACGCGCCCTGGGCCTGCTGCACCGCGAGCCGGTCGGGCAGCGCCACCGGCATGACCAGCGGGCCGAAGATGTCGCGCAGCTCGTCGATGCGGTACTGGTGCTCGTGCGAGCGCGGCCGCACCCGGTTGACCACCACGCCCAGCGGCTGCAGGTCCGGGTTGTTGCTGCGCTCGGCCTGCACGGCCTCGAAGGCGCGCTGCACGCCGGAGACCGCGAAGATCGTCGGCTCGGTCACCAGCAGCGCCCGGTCGGCGGCGACCAGCGCCGAGCGGGTCAGCCTGCCCAGCGACGGCGGGCAGTCCAGCAGCACCAGCTGGTAGGGGAGTTCACCGTCGGCGATCAGACCGTCCAGTTCGGACAGCGCCTCGTCGAGCCGGGACAGGTGACCGCCGTCGGCGTGGTTCCCGTTGAGGTTCTCGGCGTCCTCGGAGCCGACGAGCACGTCGACCTCCTCGCCCCAGGCGCTGCCGGTGACCGCCGCGCGCACCACCTCGGGGCGGGGGTCGGCGAGGACGTCGCTCAGGCCCTTCGCCGTCTCCTCCGGCTCCAGGGCGGCCGTGGCGTTGCACTGCGGGTCGAGGTCGACCACCAGCGTCCGGACGCCGCGCCGCATGGCCGCCGAGGCGAGCCCGAGCACCACGGTCGTCTTGCCCACGCCGCCTTTGAGACTCAGCACCGCAACCGTCTGCACGCATGTAGCCTACGGAACCCGCTTCCCGAGCAGCAGTGCTGTCCAAGATTTACCCGCATCACCTCCGTCACCCCGCTCCCGAGGTCAAAAACCCCGGTTTTCGTCGGGTCAAAAACTCCGGTTTTCGACCCGACGAAAACCGGAGTTTTTGACGTGGGGGTTCGCGGGCGTGTCGTGGACCCGTCGGTGCGAGGGGTCGGCGCGGCGGCATTACGCTCTGGGGCATGAGATCGGACGCCGTCCACCAGGTGCTGGAAACCGAGATCGCCCGCGCGGCGGAGCGGCTGGGTCGACGCCCGCGCGTGCTCGACGTCGGCGGCGGCAGCGGGGTGTGGGCGGTTCCGCTGGCCGAGGCCGGGTGCGCGGTGACCGTCATCGACCCCAGCCCGAACGCCCTGGCGACGTTGCAGCGCCGCGCGGAGGACGCCGGGGTCGCCGACCGCGTGACGCCGCTGCAGGGCGACACCGAGGCGCTGGCGGCGCTGAGCCCCGACGGCGGGGCGGACCTGGTGCTGGCGCACGGCCTGCTCGAGGTCGTCGACGACGTGCAGGCGGCGGTCGCCGCGCTGGCGGACGCCACCGCTCCCGGCGGGGCCGTCTCGGTGCTGGTCGCCAACCGCTACGCGGCGGTGCTGGCCCGCGCGCTGGCCGGTCGGGTGAGCGAGGCGCTGCGGCTGCTCGACGACGCCGACGGCGTGCTCGACGCCGGGTCCGAGACCCTGCAGCGCCGCTTCGACTCCGAGGGCCTGCAGGAGACGCTGGGCGCCGGCGGCTTCACCGTCGAGCTGATCCAGGGGCAGGGCGCGCTCAGCGATCTGGTGCCGGGTTCGGTCACCGACGACAACCCGCGCACCGCCGACGCGGTGGCCGAGCTGGAGCACGCGGCGGCGACCCGCTCGCCGCTGCGCGACATCGCCACCCGGCTGCACGCGATCGCCCGCAAGCCGGCGTAGCCGCGGGCGGACCGCGCGGTTCCGGAAATTCCGCCGATCGGCCGCAGGTGTGACAAAATGATCACGGACCGCGACTACCCAGGGTGGGTCAGATGATTACCGCTGGTCGTTGATACCGTACGTGAAGATGATCAAGGTTCGGATCCGGTGACGTCCGCGATGTCGCCGGTTTCCGGTGGCCGGACCGGGTAGTCGTCGCGTCGCCGGAACCGTATCCTCGATGGTGACGCCCCCAAGCGTTCGCCGGTCGGCAAGCCCGGCGCCACCGATTACCTGTGCCGGAGGAGGAGTCATGCCACTCTCCGAGCACGAGCAGCGACAGCTCGAGCAGATCGAGCGCGCGCTCTACGCCGAGGACCCCAAATTCGCCTCCACCGTGCGCGGAGGACGGCTTCAACGCCCATCTCGACGTCGGCGGCTGCAGGGCATCGCCGTCTTCGTGCTGGGTCTTGCCCTGCTGGTCGTCGGCGCGGTGATCCCCGCCCTGCGACCGGCGGAAATCCCGGTGCTGAGCGTGGTCGGCTTCCTCGTGATGTTCGGCGGAGCCGTGATCGTCCTGTCCGCGTTGCGCGGTGGTGGCGATGAGGCCGAGGCCGAGGACAACGGCGGCGGGGGCGCGAAGCCCAAGCGCGGCGGCTCCGGCCGGTCCTCCGCGAAGGGCTCGCTCGCCCAGCGCATGGAAGAGCGCTTCCGCAAGCGCTTCGAGCAGTAGAACCGCATTCGTGAAGATCGCCGCCGGGACCCTCGAGGACCCGGCGGCGAACTTCATGCGCGCGAAACCTTAGCCGGGCTCACCAGCCTCAGCCGCGCCACGGCGGCAGCGCCGACCGGGGGAACAGCCGGGACCGCAAGTCCAGCGGCGCGTTCTCCCGCAGGCTCGTGGTGATCGTCCGCAGCGTGTCCGCGAGCGTGCCGTCGGGCTGCGCGGACGGCGCGTACCACTCCCGCTCCACGGCCGTGATCAGGCTCTTCAGCGCGTCCACTCCGGTGGCGTCGAGCTCGTGGTCGGTGACGAGCCGGTCTGCGAGCTGCCGCGCGGTGTCGGTGGCGCGCGGCCGGTGGCCCCGGTCGCGGAACTCGTCGAGCACCTCCCGCCACGCCGTGCTCGCCGCGCCCGCGCGGCCCTCGGTGATCGCCTGCAGCCGCTGACCGCGCCGGATCTCGCGCACCGCCAGCGGCGTCGCCGCGCCCGCGCACGCCAGCAGCACCACCAGCACCAGCAGCGTCACCGACCAGCCGCGATCCTCCGGTTCGCGGCGCTGCTGCGGCACGTCGCGGGCGTCCGGCTGGTCGGCGGGCACGCCCGCGGTGGGCGGCACCGGCGCACCCGGTGCCGGGGCGGGCTGCGGCTGACCCGGCACCGGCGCCGGAGCCGCCTGCGGCGGGTGCAGCGCGGTGTCCAGGAACTGCGGCAGCGCCGTGCGCCCGTCGCTCAGCGGCGTCGGGTCGAACGTCTGCCAGCCCCAGCCCGGGAAGTAGGCCTCCACCCACGCGTGCGCGTCCTCGGTGGTGATCACCTGCTCGGTGCCGTCCTGGTACCCGGCGGTGAAGCCGACCGCCACCCGCGACGGGATGCCGATCGAGCGCAGCAGCACCGCCATCGACGACGCGTACTGCTCGCAGAACCCGCGCTTGCCCCGGAACAGGAAGTCGCTCAACGCGTCCTGCCCGGTCGAGGGGGCGGTCGCCAGGTCGTAGCGGAACCCGTTGGCCGGATCGGTGAAGTACCGGTTGAGCGCCACCGCCTTGTCGAACTCGGTCGGCGCGTCGGCGGTCAGCCGCTGCGCCAGCTGCGCGACCTGCGGCGAGATGCCGGAGGCGTCGACGTAGGCGGGGTCGATCGGCATCGGCCCGCGCGCGTTGCGCAGCTCGTCCGGCGACGGGTCCGGGACGATCACCTGCTGGGTGTAGGGCCGCGTCTCCTGGTTGGTCTGGGTGAACACGATCCCGGCGGCCGGGTCGTAGCGCCAGTTCCGGCCCATGCCGGTCACCGACACCGGGGTGCCGAACACCGGCAGCCACGGGTCCCGGTAGCCGATCGGCTGGACCTCGATGCGCTCGGGCCTGCCGCGCCCGATCGTCGTGCCCTCCGGCAGCGGCAGCGGGGCACCGGCGTCCACGCCCTGGGTGAGGCCGTCGAGCTGCCATCCGGTGCGCGGGTCGAACTTGCGCAGCGTCATCGCCCGCAGGTAGCTGTCCTGCTGCAGGCCGCGGACCCGGAACAGCTCCACCACCTTGTCCCGGTTGAGCTGGCCGCGCAGCGAGGTGAACGGCTGCAGCCCGATGCCGTCGGTGCCGCCGAACTCCTCCGGTACCGACCCCGGCAACCGGCCCTCGGTGCCGACCCCGGTGAACACCGACCCGGCCAGCACCGCGATCACCCCGGCGGTGCCCGCGACGACCGCCGTGGTCCGCCCGAACAGCGCGTAGGCCACCCGGTCCGGCTCCTCGTAGCGCTGCCACCGGCGGTGATGGCCACCCGCGGCGAGCAGCAGCGCGTAGCCCGCGCCACCCAGCGCGAACGACCACCAGGGCAGCATCTTCTCGGCCAGCGACGCGGGGATCGCGAACACGCACAGCAGCACCAGCCCGGTCACCGCGGGCATGCCGATGCCCACCGCGATCAGGTCCACCAGCAGCGCCACCACGCCCAGGCCCAGGCACACCAGCGCCTGCAGCGGGGGATCGGCCGGCACCGGGGGCACGCCGGTGCGGATCAGCTCGCCGGTGCCGCCCAGCAGCCGGGACAGCTCGACGAACGCGGCCGGACCGGGCAGCACGCCCAGCACCGCGCTCGAACCGGCGAACATCGCCGTCAACGTCACCAGCAGCGCCGCCAGCTGCGCGGCGACGGTGCCGGCGGTCGGCCAGCCCAGGTGCCTGCCCAGCGCGCCCGCGCCCACCACGATCAGCACCGCGACCGCCGCCGGGAACACCCAGCGCGCATCGCCCAGCACCCCGGCGAACGACGCCGAGGCGCACAGCACCGCCACCGCGCCGGCCGCCGAGGCGACCAGCGAGGTGTCGAGGGAACCGGTCTCCTTCGCGCTCACGCCATCAGTCCCGTGCTCTCGGACCTCGTCTGCCCGCACAGCTCCCGCCACACCTCGGAGATCGGGGTCGTGGGCCCGTCGGCCACCACGACGTTCCAGCCCGCCGCGCGCAGCGTGCGCGCCGACTCCTCGACGTCCACCCCGCCGCCGTCGCCGTTCCACGAGCGCACCTGCAGCAGCACCGCGAGGCTGCGGGTCTCCTGCGGGCGGAGCTTGGTCAGCTCCGCCACGCCCGCGGTGGTGACCTCGCCGAGGACCGCGATCAGCTCGTGCCCGTCGCCGGGGTCGCGGCTGCACTGCAGGTCGCGCTGCGGGGAGGGGCGCACGGCGGCCAGCGCGTCGAGCAGCACCTCGTCGTGCGCGCCGTCGTCGCCGCCGATGCCGCGGGTCAGCGGATGTCCGTCCTCGGTGACCAGCCGGACCTGCTGGCCGTGCTGGGCGAGGTGCAGGCAGATGCTGGCGACCGCCGAGACCGCCCACTCGACGCTGCTGTTCGGGCCGTTGCCGCGGTGCGCGGCCGAGCGGCGGTCCAGCAGCACCGTGACGCCGCCGTGCCAGGGCCGCTCCTCCACCCGCACCATCAGCTCGTCGCGGCGCGCGGTGGACTTCCAGTGCACCCGGCGGATGTCGTCGCCCTGCCGGTACTGGCGGACCATCGCGTCGTCCTCGCCGTGCCCGGCGCGCATCCGCGCGGTGCCGTCCTCACCGGTGCCCAGCCCGGAATCGGCGGGCAGCCCGGCGAGCTCGACGACCTGCGGGGTCGCCACCAGCCGGGAGCGCCCGGCCAGCTCGCGCTCGAACTGGGCGAGCCCGAACGGGTCGACGATCCAGGTGCGCAGCGGTCCGATGTGGTGGATGCCGCGCAGCGCCGGGGTCACCGGGTAGCTCACCACCTGGCCGCCGTGACGCGGCACCACCGGCAGCCGGAAGCGGGGGCGGTCGCCGAGCGCGTGCGGGGTGCCGTCCTCCAGCACCAGGCCGTCGGCGGGCAGCCTGCCGCTGCCGCTGATGTGCAGCTCGACGTCGGCCCGGGACCCGACCGGCACCCGCGGCGGGTCGACCACCCGGCGCGCGGCGACGCCGAACCGGACCTGGCCGGACAGCAGCAGCGACAGCAGCGGCAAGGCGATCACGAAGGCCGAGACCCGCAGCAGGTCCCGCTCGTCGAGGACCAGCGCGCAGATCCCGGCTGCCACGCCCGCGGCCAGCAGGCAGCGGCCGCGGATGGTCAGCCCGGACAGCATGTCAGCCTCGTTCGTCGTGGGTGTCGCCGCGCGGCACCGGGATGCGCTCCAGCAGCTGCCGCACCAGGTCGGGGGCCGAGCGGCGGGCGGCGCGGGCCTCGCTGGTCAGCACCAGCCGGTGCGCCAGCACCGGGACCGACACGGCTTGCAGGTCGTCGGGGACGACGAAGTCGCGGCCGGCCAGCGCGGCCTGGGCGCGGGCGGCGCGCAGCAGTTGCAGCGTGGAGCGGGGGGAGGCGCCGAGCCGCAGCTCGGCGAGCTCGCGGGTGGCGGTGACCAGGTCGATCGCGTAGCGGCGGACGTCGGCGGAGGTGTGCACGCCGGCGACGATGCGCAGCAGCTCCTGCACCTCGGCGCTGTCGGCGACCGGCCGCAGCTGCCCGAGCGGGTCGTGCCCGCTGTGCTCGTCGACCATCGCCAGCTCGGCCTTGCGATCGGGGTAGCCGATGGAGACCCGCGCGGTGAAGCGGTCGCGCTGGGCCTCGGGCAGGGCGTAGGTGCCCTCCATCTCGATCGGGTTCTGGGTGGCGATGACCATGAACGGGGCGCCGAGCTCGTAGGTGTCGCCGTCGACGGTGACCTGCTGCTCCTCCATGCACTCCAGCAGCGCCGACTGCGTCTTCGGGGAGGCGCGGTTGATCTCGTCGCCCACCACGACGTTGGCGAACACCGGGCCGGGGCGGAACTCGAAGTTCTCGGTCTGCCGGTTGTAGATGGACACGCCGGTGATGTCGCTGGGCAGCAGGTCGGGCGTGAACTGGATGCGGCTGACCGTGCAGTCGATCGATCGCGCGAGCGCCTTGGCCAGCGAGGTCTTGCCGACCCCGGGCACGTCCTCGACCAGCAGGTGGCCCTCGGCGAGCAGGGTGACCAGCGCGATCCGGACCACCTCGGGCTTGCCGACGAGGACCTGCTCGACGTTGGCGGCGATGCGCTGGATGGTGCCGTGCACGCGGTCGATGCCGGGCGCGGCCGGGGCGGACGCGCCGGTCGTCGGACCGGACGCGCCGGTCAGCTGGGTTTTCGGCGTCACGCCACCTCCTGGATTTCGCCCTCCCGGCCGTGTCGGGCCCGCGGACCGGGGATGCCGGGAGGGACACCCGGACCGGGCCGGTGGAGCCGGGGCCGCGCTGCCCCACTTCACCCCACCACCGGAGCGCGGTCGATGCCGGGCCCCGAACGGACTGAGCATAACCGGCCGCCCGCGCAGTTGATCTACACGCGTGCTGACCGGCGGTTTTCGCCATGCCCCCGCCCATCGTGGCTGGTGCGCCGACGGTGGTGCGTGGTGGGGTGGGGGCCTGCGCGGCGCCCCGATTTCCCCCACTTCGCCCCCACGGCGCACTACCTGCGGAAACGTCGATGATCACACCGGGGTGAGCGGGGCGTTTCGTGTTGACGGTGGAGCGAAGTGGGGTACTGTGGGGCGCGGTGGGGCAAAAGGGGGTCCTGCTGCCTTCGTCGGCAGTTGAATCCCGCGTCGGTTTCCGGTGCGGAGCAGTCGTCGGCTGAGGGGATCCGGGCCGGGGGAGGTGGACCGGGATGTTTCTCGGCACCCATCACCCCAAGCTCGACGACAAGGGGCGCTTGACGCTGCCGGCGAAGTTCCGGGACGCACTGGCGGGGGGTCTGATGGTCACCAAGGGACAGGACCACTGCCTCTACGTCTTCCCGCGCGACGAGTTCGAGCAGATGGCGCGCAAGGTCGCCGAGGCTCCGTTCACCAACGAGGCGGTGCGCGCCTACCAGCGGTACCTGTTCGCCGGAACCGACGAGCAGCGTCCCGACGGCCAGGGGCGGATCTCCATCGCACCGGAGCTGCGGCGCTACGCGGAACTGAACAAGGAATGCGTGGTCATCGGTGCGATCACCCGCCTGGAGATCTGGCAGGCGGACAGGTGGCAGACCTACCTCGACGAGCACGAGGAGGGCTACGCCCAGGCGCAGGAGGAGGTGCTGCCCGGCGTGTTCTAGGCGTGACGGTCGGGTTTCGTGAGGCCTCGGTCCGCTCGGCTTTCGCCTCCTGGTGCATCTTCCCCGGCACCAGGAAGCGACGGGCGGGCGGGGACCTGACGGGATCCGGCGCCAGAGGGGGATTGACGCAACGGCGGTCGGTGCGCACTGACGGGTGCGCACCGATCGCTGGTTATGAGCAAGAACGGCACGCGGGAGGGAGGGACCGCAGTGGCCGACAAGCCGCATGAGACGGGCGGTTCCGCCCGCGACAAGCACGTGCCGGTGCTGCTGGAGCGCACGCTGGAGCTGCTGGAGCCCGCGCTGTCCCGGGACGGGGCGGTGGTCGTCGACGCCACGCTCGGCATGGGCGGGCACTCCGAGGCGATGCTGGCCGCGCACCCCGGGCTGCGCCTGATCGGGCTCGACCGGGACCCGGACGCGCTGCGCCTGGCGGGGGAGCGGCTCGCGCCCTACGCCGACCGGATCGACCTGGTGCACGCGGTCTACGACGAGTGGGACCGGGTGCTCGACGAGCTCGGACTGTCCACCGTGGACGCCGCGCTGTTCGACCTGGGCGTGTCCTCGCTGCAGCTGGACGAGGCCGGCCGCGGTTTCGCCTACGCGCAGGACGCGCCGCTGGACATGCGGATGGACTCGGGGGCGCCGCGGACCGCGGCCGACATCCTCAACACCTATCCGCACGAGGACCTCGCCCGGATCCTGCGGGTCTACGGCGAGGAGAAGTTCGCGGGCAAGATCGCCTCGGCGGTCATCCGCGAGCGCGAGAAGGAACCCTTCAGCACCAGCGCGCGGCTGGTCGAGCTGCTCTACAGCACGGTCCCGGCCGCCAGCAGGCGCACCGGCGGCCACCCGGCCAAGCGCACGTTCCAGGCGCTGCGCATCGAGGTCAACGCCGAGCTCGACGTGCTCGAGCGGGCGCTGCCCGCGGCGCTGGACTCGCTGGCGCCGGGCGGCCGGATCGCGGTCATGTCCTACCACTCGCTGGAGGACAAGATCACCAAGCGGGAGCTCGCCGACCGCGTGAAGTCCCGCACCCCGGTCGACCTGCCGGTCGAACTCCCCGGGCACGGGCCGGAATTCCGGCTGCTCACCCGGGGCGCCGAGCAGGCCGGTGCCGACGAGATCGAAACCAACCCCAGGGCGGCTTCGGTGCGGCTGCGCGCCGCCGAGCGGATCCGCGGGGGCAACGGCGAGGAGGCGACATGACTGCACCTGCACGTGCCAACGCGGCGTCACGAACCGAGGCCCAGACCGCGGAGAAGACCCGCACGACCCAGCCCTCCGGGCTGAAGTCGTCGCCGAAGAAGTCCGACAAGCGCCGGACCCGCTCGGCCGCGGCCGAGCGCGCCTACGCGCGGCGGGAGGAGCGCCGCGACCAGTCGGTGCGCCGCCCGCGCCAGATCCGGCAGGGCGCCGAGGAGCGGCGTCCCGTCGCGGCGATGCCGCGCGCCCGGCAGCTGGTGCACGATCGCGTCTCGACCCTGGCCCGGCTGCCGCTGGTCGTGGTCGTGATGGTGGTGCTGGCCACCGGCCTGGCCGCGACCCTGTGGCTGTCGATCTCGGCGGTGTCCGGCAGCTACCGGCTGCAGGAGGGCGAGACGCGGCTCAACGTGCTCAACGAGCGCAAGGAGCAGCTGCAGCGCGACGTCAGCACGATGGGTTCGACGCCGGAGATCCAGCGCCGCGCCGAGCAGGAGCTGGGCATGGTCAAGGCCCCGGCGCCCGCGCACCTGGTGCCGCAGCCGGACGGTTCGGTCGTGGTCGTGGGTGAGCCGGAGAAGGCCGTCGCCCCGCCGCCGCCCGCGCCGCCGGCTCCGCCGGTCGTGCCCGGCCAGCCGGTTCCGGGCCAGCCGACTCCGGGGCAGCCCGCGCCGCAGCAGGCGGGTGCGCCGGGTCAGGCCGGTGCTCCGGCCGCGCCCGCCCAGCCCGCTCCGCAGCAGGACCCGGCCGCGGCGCAGGCGATGGGGCGCTGATGCCGCGCAGGCCCCAGGCTCGAGGTCGCACCGCCCGCACCAACGTCGCCGGCAGCAACCGGCGGTTGTTGGTCGGGCGGTTGCTCATGGTCATCGCGTTGCTGGTGGCCGGTGTCAAGCTCGTCCAGGTCCAGGGCGTGGAGGCCGGTGCGCTGTCCAGCCAGGCCGAGAAGCAGCGGATCACCAAGGACGCGATCCCCGCCGACCGCGGGTCCATCGTGGACCGCAACTCCACCGTGCTCGCCTTCTCCAGCGAGGCGCGTCAGCTCTACGCCAACCCGCGTCAGCTCACCCGCGACTTCGACGAGCAGCACGCCAAGGACCCGAGCAAACCGACCTCGGCGCAGTACAAGCAGGAGGTCGCCCGGTTCATCGCCAAGACGCTGCCCGGGCAGATCACCGAGCAGGAAGTGCTCGACGCGCTGTTCAAGGACGCCGGGTTCACCTACTTCGGGCCGGAGATCGACCCCAGCAAGGCCAACCTGATCACCGAGAAGTACCCGCACATCGGTGCCGAGTACCGCGCGACCCGCGAGTACCCGGCGGGCAACCTGGCGGCCAACGTCATAGGAGCCGCGAACTGGCGGATGGACGACCGCAAGGTCGAGGGCCAGATCGGCCTGGAGGCCGCGATGGACGACGTCCTCGCCGGCCGCAACGGCACCAAGGTCTCCGACACCGCGATGGGCTCCAGCCTGGTCATCCCGGGCACCGAGCGGGAGCTGGAACCGGCCACGCCGGGCTCCGACGTGCAGCTGACGCTGGACTCCGACCTGCAGTACATGGTGCAGCGGGAGGTGTCGGACTACGCCGCGCGGGCGGGCGCGAAGAACGCCAGCGCCGTGGTTCTCGACGCCAAGACCGGTGAGGTCTACGCGCTGGCCAACGACAAGACCTTCGACCCGCGCGGACCGTGGGTCGGCAACCTCGGCAACCCGGCGGTGACCACCCCGTACGAGCCCGGCTCGGTGAACAAGGTGATCACCGCGGCGGGGGCGATCGAGAACGGCCTGGTCAAGCCGGATCAGGTGCTGCAGGTGCCGGGCAGCATCAAGGTCGCCGACCGCACCGTCGGCGATGCCTGGGACCACGGCACGATCGGGCTGACCTTCACCGGCGTGCTGGGCAAGTCCTCCAACGTGGGGACGCTGATGGTGGCCCAGCAGCTCGGCGAGCAGCGCTGGTACGACCTCGCGAAGGCCTTCGGGCTCGGCAAGCCGACCGGCATCGGGCTGCCCGGCGAGAGCGGCGGCAGCCTCCCGGCGCGGGAGAACTGGTCGGGCTCGACGTTCGCGAACCTGCCGATCGGGCAGGGCCTGTCGATGACGGTGCTGCAGATGGCCGGCATGTACCAGGCCATCGCCAACGACGGCGTGCGGATGCCGCCGCGCATCATCGAGGCCGAGGTGCGCCCGGACGGCACTCGCGTGGAGCGGCCGCGTCCGGAGCCGGTGCGGGTGGTGAGCCCGCAGACGGCGCACACGGTCAGGGACATGCTGCGCGCGGTGGTGCAGAACGGTCCGGGCAGTGCCAACGACGGCACGGGTTCGGCGGCGGCGCTGCCGGGCTACCAGGTGTCGGGCAAGACGGGCACGGCGCAGCAGATCGATCCGGACTGCCGCTGCTACAGCCAGTCGAAGTACTGGATCACCTTCGCCGGCATGGTTCCCGCGGACAACCCGCGTTTCGTGGTGGGCCTGATGCTCGACGCGCCGTCGGGCTCGCGCGAATCCAGCTCGGCGGCACCGCTGTTCAACAGCATCGCCTCCTTCCTCACCCAGCGGTACCAGATCCCGCTGTCCAAGGAACCCGCTCCGTTGCAGACCCTCCAGGTCCAGTGACGTTCGTGGGTGGGGACAGTTTTCATGAAAACTGTCCCCACCCACGAACCCCTCTCTCGTCGAAGTTTTCATGAAAACTGTCCCCTCCCAGGGATCTCTCCCGAGTTGAAGTTTTCATGAAAACTTCCCTCTCCTCAGGGGTGAGGGGACCGTCTGAATTGGGGTTGTGCAGGGGTTTTGCGGGGATCTCCGGTCGGGGTGGTGGTCCCGGGAGGGTGTCAGTTTTCATGAAAACTTCCTCTGTCCTGGGAGCCCGCCGTGGGTGAGGGGTTCCGGGGTGTTCGGGAGGGGTCCTGGGAGTGGGAGAGGGTGAGGAACAGGGCCGCGGCGGCGAAGCCGCAGAGGGCCAGGAGGTAGAGGCCCGCGGTGTCGGAGTGCAGCGTCGACTCGATCCAGGTCTTGGCGACCGGGGCGACGAAGCCGCCGAGGTTGCCCAGCGAGTTGATCAGGCCGATCCCGGCCGCCGCAGCGGTCCCGGTGAGGTAGGCGGCGGGGATCGTCCAGAACACCGGCTGCACCGCGATGTAGCCCGCGGCGGCCACCGACAGGCCCGCGATGGCCAGGACCGGGTTGCCGAAGGTGGCCGAGGCCGCGATGCCGACCGAGCCCAGCGCGGCGCAGCCGGCCGCGACGAAGCGCTTCGTCGGCTGGGCCAGCCGGTCCGCGGCGGTGTTGACCGCGATGTTCGCGATCAGCGCGACCGTCCACGGGATCGCGGTGATCAGGCCGACCAGCAGCCCGACCTCGCTGCCGACGGCCTCCGACACCTGCGTCGGCAGGTAGAACGTCATGCCGTAGACGCTGCACTGGATCAGGAAGTAGATCAGGCAGAAGTACAGCACCCGGGGGTTCACCAGACCTGACAGCAGCCGGTGCGGGCCGGGTTTGGCCTCGTCCTCGGCCGCCAGCGCGCTCCGCAGCGCGCCGCGCTGCTCCTCGGTGAGCCACTTCGCCTGCGCCGGGGTGTCGTCGAGGTAGAACAGCGCCCACACGCCGACCGCGCACGCGATGAGGCCTTCGACGGCGAACATCCACTGCCAGCCCAGGATTCCGGCGACGCCGTCGAGCTCCAGCAGCGCACCGGACAGCGGTGCGCCCAGCACCGAGGCCAGCGGGATGCCGAAGTAGAACAGCGCGTTCCAGCGGGCGCGGAACGCGTGCGGGACCCAGTAGGTGATGTAGAGGATCACGCCGGGGAAGAACCCGGCTTCGGCGACGCCGAGCAGGAAGCGCATCAGGTAGAACACGAACTCGCTGTTGACCAGCGACATCGCCGCCGAGATGACGCCCCAGGTGACCATGATCCGGCACATCCACCAGCGGGCGCCGACCCGCGTCATGATCAGGTTGCTGGGCACCTCGAACAGCGCGTAGCCGATGAAGAACAGCCCCGCGCCCAGGGCGTAGGCGGCGTTCGAGATCCCGGTGTGGGCCTGGAACTCCTCCTTGGCGAAGCCGATGTTGACGCGGTCGAGGAACGCGATGACGTACATCAGGAACAGGAACGGGATCAGCCGCACCATGACTCGCCGCACCGCTGATCGCAGCGCCGGGGTCTCGGGTCGCACCTGGCCTCCTCGATGAGGTTCGGCATGTCGAACGTCGTCCGTGACGCGGATCACGAGAGTAGGGGCCGCTGATCAGCGGCGTCAACGGTCGTGTTCGAAATGGCAACCGCTGTTCGAGATTGCGGATGGACTATTGCGCGGTGTCGTTCGAACTGGTTGTGTCGGTCACATCCGCTGGAGACCACAGCACGGGAGGACGCGATGAGCACGCCGCGGCGCAGCGCCAGCTGGTTCGGGGCCTACGGGCGGGCGGGCATGACCGCCCGGTCCTGGGTGAAGAACCAGGGCTACAGCGACGAGGTGTTCGACGGCAGACCGGTCATCGGCATCGGCACCACCTGGTCGGAACTGGCTCCGTGCAACGCCCATCAGCAGCGCATCGCCGAATCCGTCAAGCGCGGCGTGTGGCAGGCGGGCGGGTTCCCGCTGGAGTTCCCGAACATGGCGCTCGGCGAGACGCTGATGCGCCCGACCACGATGCTCTACCGGAACCTGCTGGCCATGCAGGCCGAGGAGACCATCCGCGCCAACCCGCTCGACGGCCTGGTGCTGCTGTCCGGCTGCGACAAGACGACGCCGGGGCTGCTGATGGCGGCCTCCAGCGTCGACCTGCCGGCCGTGATGCTCACCGGCGGTCCGATGCTCAACGGCAAGTACCGGGGCACCGACATCGGTTCCGGTACCGCCGTGTGGCAGGCCGAGGCCGACCTGGTCGCGGGCAAGATCGACCAGGAGGAGTGCTACTTCATCGAGGGCTGCATGTCCCGCTCCAACGGGCACTGCATGACGATGGGCACCGCCTCCACCATGGCCTGCATCGTCGAGGCGCTGGGCATGCAGCTGCCCTACGCCGCGTCTTGGCCGGCCGTCGACGCCCGCCGCTACGCGACCGCGCAGCAGACCGGGCAGCGGATCGTGGAGATGGTCGCCGAGGACCTCAAGCCCTCCGACGTCCTGACCCGCGAGGCGTTCCGCAACGCCATCCGCGCCAACGCCGCCATCGGCGGATCCACCAACGCCGTGGTGCACCTGATCGCGATCGCCAAGCGGGTGGGCGTGGAGCTCACCGTCGACGACTTCGACCTCGACACCCGCGAGGTGCCGACGCTGGTGAACCTGCAGCCCAGCGGCAAGTTCCTGATGGAGGACTTCTGCTACGCGGGCGGGCTCCCTGCGGTGCTCAAGGAGCTCGGCGACCTGGTCGACCGCGAGGCCATCACCGTCAACGGCAAGACCATGGGCGAGAACATCGCCGACGCCGAGGTGCACAACCGGGAGGTCATCACCTCCTTCGACGAGCCGTTCCAGGCCGTCGGCACCGGCACCGCCGTGCTGCGCGGCTCGCTGGCGCCCGGCGGTGCGGTGATCAAGCAGTCGGCGGCCTCGCCGAGGCTGCTGGTGCACCGGGGCACGGCCCGGGTCTTCGAGGACGTCGACGAGTACTACGCGGTCTGCTCCGACGACGACCTCGACGTCGACGAGAACACCGTGCTGGTGGTGCGCAACGCCGGGCCGAAGGGCTACCCCGGGATGCCGGAGGTCGCCAACGTGCCGGTGCCGAAGAAGGTGCAGGACGCCGGGTTCGACGACATCGTCCGCATCTCCGACGGCCGCATGAGCGGCACCGCCTACGGCACGGTGATCCTGCACGTCACGCCCGAGGCGGCCGCGGGCGGTCCGCTGGCCTTCGTCCGCACCGGCGACACGATCAGCATCGACGTGCCCAACCGGACGCTGGACCTGGAGATCTCCGAGGAGGAGTTCGAGCGGCGCCGCGCCGAGTGGAAGGACCCCGACAACCCCTACGAGCGGGGCTGGCAGCGCCTCTACTACGACCACGTCCTGCAGGCCTCCGACGGAGCCGACCTCGACTTCCTCGTCGGCAAGTCCGGCCGCTACGTCCCCCGAGACGGCCACTGACCCCTTCCCCGGGTCAAAACCTGCGGTATTCGACCGGTCAAAACCTGCGGTTTTCGTCGGGTCGAATACCGCGGTTTTTGACCCGACGAATACCGCAGGTTTTGACCTGGGGTGGGGTGGTGATTTTTCACGTGAGTGGATCGGGGTTCGTGAATTTCTGGCGGGACTTCGGAACGTTATAGGTCCGGAATGTCGTGGGGTGGGGGTTCGGCCGGGTTCGGTCGTGGCCCCTGCGAGCCGGGAAAACGGACACCGCGGCCTCGTCTCGTCACGCTTCGGAACGGTCGTGCACGGGGTGTCGAGACCGGCCGCGCGAACCGGGTCGCGCCCGGCCGGTCGTTGCTCGGTTCGGAGCAGTGCCGAGGCGGCCGAACGGGTGGGCGACCATGGAGATGCGTCCGCCGGTGGTACCGGTAGCCTTGCGCGACGTGCCTTCCGCGGTCGCGACCGCCCCGCCTCGACCCACCCACGTCGAGCCGGTGGCGATCAAAAAGCTCGCCGATGAGATCGGCGCGCGCGTGGTGCGCGTACCCGGTTGTCCCGCTGCTGACGTGGCGGTCACCGGGGCCACACTCCGCGCGCAACACGTGCGTTCCGGCGACGTCTTCGCCGCCCTGCCCGGCGTGCGCGTGCACGGTGCCGACTTCGCCGAGCAGGCGCTGGACGCGGGCGCGCACGCGGTGCTCACCGACGCCGAGGGGATCCTCCGCGCCGAGCTGACCGAGCACCCCGCCGTGCGCGAGGGCCGCGTCGCCCTGCTGGAGCACGACGACCCGCGCGGCGTCCTCGGCAGGGCCTCCGCGCTGATCTACGGCGACCCCTCCAGCAAGCTGCAGATCCTCGGCGTCACCGGCACGTCCGGCAAGACCACCACCAGCTACCTGCTGGAGTCCGCGCTCAACGCCGCCGGGCTCACCACCGGCCAGATCGGCACGGTGGAGACCCGCATCGCCGGCGAGCGCCTGGACAGCGCCTTCACCACCCCCGAGGCCCCCGACCTGCAGGCGCTGCTGGCCGTGATGGTCGAGCACGACGTCAGCACGGTCGCGATGGAGGTCTCCAGCCACGCGCTGGCGATGGGCCGCGTGTCGGGAACCCGCTTCGCCGTGGGCGCCTTCAGCAACCTGTCCCAGGACCACCTGGACTTCCACCGCGACCTGGAGGACTACTTCCAGGCGAAGGCGCTGCTGTTCGACGGCCGCGCCGAGCGCGAGGTTGTGTGCGTCGACGGCGACTGGGGCCGCAGGCTGGTCAAGCCCGGCACGATCACGGTCTCCACCGAGACCGGCGACGCCGACTGGACCGCCACCGACGTCACCGCCTACCCGACCGGCGAGCAGACCTTCACCGCGCACGGCCCGGACGGCCTGGAGCTGCCGATCCGGCTGCGCCTGCCCGGCCCGTTCAACGTGGCCAACGCGCTGCTGGCGATCGGCGTGCTGCACGCCGCCGGGGTGCCGAGCGAGGCCATCGAGCGAGGCCTGGCCGAGGTCGACGTGCCGGGCCGGATGGAGCGTGTCGCGCTCGGGCAGGACTTCACCGCTGTGGTGGACTACTCGCACAAGCCCGGCGCGGTCTCGGCCGTGCTGGACGCCGCGCGGGCGCAGGTCGACGGTGACGTCATCGTCGTCCTGGGCTGCGGAGGCGATCGCGACACCGCCAAGCGACCCCTGATGGGCGAGGCCGCCGCACGGCGGTCGGGGCTGCTCATCGTCACCGACGACAACCCGCGGAGCGAGGACCCGGCCGACATCCGGGCCGCGATGCTGGCGGGGGCCCAGGAGGTGCCCACCGGCGAGCGTGGTGAGGTGATCGAGATCGGCGACCGCCGCGCGGCCATCGTCGCCGCGGTCGAACGCGCCAAGCCCGGCGACATCGTGGTCGTCGCGGGCAAGGGCCACGAGACAGGACAGGAGGTGGCGGGCGTGGTGCACCCCTTCTCGGACCGGGAGGAGCTGGCCGCCGCGCTGCGCCATAGGCTTGGCCGCAACGAAGAAACCCAAGATCGTCGGGGGCGGGACACCACAGCGGGCGCGTGAGCGCCGCAACGCTGGGCAGCAGACCAGGAGGCCGGGTGCCAACCCGGCCTGCCGGGCGCGGGTGTCGCGCGAGAACACCGAGGAGGCAGGTTGATCCGGCTCAGCCTCGCTGACATCGCTTCGGCGGTGGACGGCAGGCTTCACCGTGCGGAAGGTTCGGAGATCGTCAGCGCCGGGGTCGAGTTCGACTCGCGCAAGATCACCGACGGCGGGCTGTTCGTGGCCGTGCCGGGAGAACGCGTCGACGGGCACGACTTCGCCGCGCAGGCGATCGCCGACGGCGCGACCGGCGTGCTCGCCGCGCGCGAGGTGGACGCCCCCGCAGTGCTGGTGCCCACGGCGCCGGTCGGAGAGCGGTCGGGCGCGATGGCGCTGGCGGGCGACACCGACGGCACCGGCGCCGCCGTGCTCACCGGGCTGGCGAAGCTGGCCCGCCACGTCGTGGACCGGCTCCCGCAGCTGGCCGTCGTGGGCGTGACCGGCTCGTCCGGCAAGACGTCCACCAAGGACCTGATCGCGCAGCTGCTGACCCCGATGGGGCCGACGGTCGCGCCGCCCGGCTCGTTCAACAACGAGCTCGGCCACCCCTGGACGGTGCTGCGCGCCGACGAGAGCACCCGGCACCTGGTGCTGGAGCTGTCGGCTCGCGGCGTCGGGCACATCGCGGCCCTCTGCGAGGTCGCGCCGCCGCGCATCGGCGTGGTGCTCAACGTCGGTCACGCGCACCTCGGCGAGTTCGGCTCGCAGGAGGCGGTCGCGCAGGCCAAGGGCGAGCTCGTCGAGTCACTTCCCGAGGACGGCGTCGCGGTGCTCAACGCCGACGACCCGCTGGTGGCGGCGATGGCCGAGCGGACCCGGGCGCGCGTGGTGTTCGTCGGCGAGTCCCCGAACGCGCACGTGCGCGCGGAGGACGTCGAGGTCGACGAGCAGGCGCGGCCCACGTTCACGCTGGTCACCGAGGCCGGCAAGGAGCGGGTGACGCTGCCGCTGTTCGGCGAGCACCACGTCGGCAACGCGCTGTCGGCCGCGGCCGTCGCGCTGGAGCTGGGTGCCGCGCTGCCGCAGGTCGCCGAGCGCCTGGGCGCGGTCGAGCGCGTCTCGGCCCGCCGCATGGAGGTCGCCGAGACCCCGGGCGGCGTCACCGTCGTCAACGACGCCTACAACGCCAACCCCGAGTCGGTGCGCGCCGCGCTGAAGACGCTGGCCGCGATGACCCGGGGGCGTCCCGCGCGGGCGTGGGCCGTGCTCGGGCCGATGGCCGAGCTCGGCGACGCCGACGTGGAGGCGCACGACGAGATCGGGCGGCTGGCCGTCCGGCTGAACATCGACCGGCTCGTGGTGGTCGGCGAACAGGCCCAGGCGATGCACCAGGCCGCGTCGCTGGAGGGGTCGTGGGGAGAGGAATCGGTGCTGGTTCCGGACATCGACGCGGCCGTCGCGCTGCTGCGCGCCGAGCTGCGCCCCGGTGATGTGGTCTTGACCAAGGCGTCCAACTCCGCCGGGCTGTGGCGGGTCGCGGAAGCGTTGTTCGCCGATGGCGCTAATGGAGAGCAGCAGCAGTGAAGCCGATTCTGATTTCCGCCGCGGTGGCGCTCGTCGTCTCGATCCTGTTCACGCCTTACCTGATCCGGGTGTTCTCCCGGCAGGGCTTCGGGCAGGAGATCCGCGAGGAGGTGCAGGGCCAGCACTCCGCCAAGCGCGGCACGCCGACGATGGGCGGCATGGCCATCCTGGTCGCGATGTGGTGCGGCTACCTGGTGACCCACCTGGTGATGGGCGATCAGCCCACGGCCACCGGGCTGCTGGTGCTGGGGCTGACCACGGCGCTGGGCATCGTCGGGTTCCTCGACGACTTCATCAAGATCCGCAAGCAGCGCAACCTCGGCCTGAACAAGACCGCGAAGCTGGTCGGTCAGCTGGTGGCCTCGGTGCTGTTCGCGATCCTGGCGATCCAGTTCCCCAACCGCAACGGCGTCACGCCGGCGTCGGTGGACCTGTCGTTCCTGCGGGACATCACGGTGATCTCGTTCGGCGCGGTCGGGTTCGTGATCTTCGCCTACATCGCGATCAGCGGCTGGTCCAACGCCGTGAACTTCACCGACGGCATGGACGGCCTGGCCGGTGGCACGGCGGCGATGGTGCTGGCGACCTACGTGCTGATCTCGTTCTGGCAGCTGCGCAACGACTGCTTCGGCGCCGGTCCGGCCCCGGGCTGCTACACGGTCCGCGACCCGCTGGACATCGCGGTGGTCGCCGCGGCGGCGATGGCCGCCTGCGTCGGGTTCCTGTGGTGGAACGCGGCCCCGGCGAAGATCTTCATGGGTGACACCGGTTCGCTGGCGCTGGGCGGTCTGCTGGCCGGTCTGTCGATGGCGACCCGCACCGAACTGCTGATGATCATCATCGGTGGCGTGTTCGTCGTCGAGGCGCTGTCGGTGGTGCTGCAGATCGTGGTGTTCCGGACGACCCGTCGACGGCTGTTCCGGATGGCCCCGTTCCACCACCACTTCGAGCTGGCGGGCTGGGCCGAGACCACGGTCATCATCCGCTTCTGGGTGCTGGCCGGCATCAGCTGCATGTTCGGCGTCGGCCTCTTCTACGCCGACTGGCTGGCCCTGGCCCGGTAATTTCGGACGTGACGGAGAACGAGCAGGGAGGCGGGACCGTGAGCCGGTACCGAGGGAAGCGGGTGCTGGTCGCCGGTGCCGGGGTGTCCGGGCGGTCGGCGGCCGAAGCGCTGCTGGCGGTGGGCGCCGAGGTGACGGTCACCGACGGTTCCGCCGACCGGCTCACCGCCCTGGCCTCGCTGGAATCGCAGGGCGCGCGGCTGGTTCCGGGCCTCGACGCCCCGCCGGAGGACGTCGACCTGGTGGTCACCAGCCCCGGCTGGCGGCCCACCGCGCCGCTGCTGTCGGCCGCCGCCGACGCCGGGGTCGAGGTCATCGGCGAGGTGGAACTCGCCTGGTGGCTCGACCAGGACAAGCCCGAGGGGCCGTCCACCTGGCTCGCGGTCACCGGCACCAACGGCAAGACCACCACCGTGAGCATGCTGGAGTCGATCCTGCGCGCCGCCGGTGAGGAAGTCGTGGCCTGCGGCAACGTCGGCCTGCCGGTGGTGGACGCGGTCCGCGCCGGCCACCGGGTGCTGGCGGTGGAGCTGTCCAGCTTCCAGCTGCACTGGCAGTCCGCGCTGCGCCCGAAGGCCGCCGCGGTGCTCAACCTCGCCGACGACCACCTCGACTGGCACGGCTCGCTGGAGTCCTACGGCGAGGCGAAGGCGAAGGTGTTCGCGGGCAACGAGGTCGCGGTGTTCAACGCCGACGACACCTGGTCGTCCCGGCTCGTCGGCTCCGCCGGGGGACGGCGCGTGTCGTTCACCCTCGGTGCCCCCGCCGACGGGCAGCTCGGCGTGGCCGAGGACCGGCTGCTGGACCGGGCTTTCGGCACCGACGTCGTGCTCGCCGAGCTCTCCGAGGTCCGCCCGGCGGGCCCGCACAACGTCGCCAACGCGCTCGCCGCCGCCGCGCTGGCCCGCGCGCACGGCGTCGCGGCGGAGGCCGTGGCCGAGGGGCTGCGGACCTTCGAACCCGGCGCGCACCGCTCGGTCGTCGTCGCCGAAGCCGCCGGGGTGTCCTACGTGGACGATTCCAAGGCGACCAACCCGCACGCCGCCGACGCCGCGCTGCGCGCCCACGACTCCGTCGTCTGGATCGCGGGCGGCCTGCTCAAGGGCGCCGACGTCGAGGACCTGGTGCGCGCCAACGCCGGCCGCCTCGCCGCGGTCGTGCTCATCGGCCGCGACCGCGCTGAGTTCTCCGCCGCACTCGGCCGACACGCCCCCGATGTGCCCGTGGACGAGGTCGCAGCGGGGGACGATGCGGGCATGCTCGAAGCGGTTCGCCTCGCTCATGACCACGCGCGCCCCGGTTCGGCGGTGCTGCTCGCCCCGGCCGCCGCGTCGATGGACATGTTCACCGACTACGCCCACCGCGGCCGCGCCTTCGCCGACGCGGTGCGCGCAGTGCTGTCCGAAACCCCGGCGGCGACGACCCGCGGCGGGTGATCGGGGTGGCCACCGCTGCGACGAAGACCGCCGCCCGCGAGCCCCGCAAGCGCGCCGGGGTGACCGTGCTGTCCACGCTGACGGCCTGGCTGACCCGCCCGCTGGCCTCGTTCCACCTGCTGCTGGCCGTCTTCGGCCTGCTCACGGTGTTCGGCCTGGTCATGGTGCTCTCGGCGTCCAGCGTCGACTCGTTCAACCGGGACGGCTCGTCCTACAGCGTGTTCGTCAAGCAGGTCATGTACTGCGTCGCCGGGCTCGTGCTGTTCTACATCGCGCTGCGCGTGCCGGTGCGGCTGCTGCGCCGCTACAGCCTCGGGCTGCTGGCCTTCTGCCTCGGCCTGCTGGCGCTCGTGCTGATCCCCGGCGTGGGCACCGAGCTCAACGGCGCCCGCAGCTGGTTCGTCGTCGGCGGCGTGTCCTTCCAGCCCGTCGAGTTCGCCAAGGTCGCCTTCGCGCTGTGGGGCGCGCACGTGCTGGTCACCAAGCGCGGCCTGATGACCCAGTACCGGCACCTGCTGGTGCCCGTGGTGCCCGCCGCGCTGCTGATGTTCACGCTCGTGATGCTGCAGCCCGACCTCGGCTCCACGATCACGCTGTTCGTGGTGCTGCTGGCGCTGCTGTGGTTCGCCGGTGCGCCGCTGCGGCTGTTCGGGATGATGGCGCTGGGCGGGCTCACCGGCGGCATCATGCTCGCGATGATCGCCGAGTACCGGATGGCGCGGCTGACCTCGTTCCTCGACCCGGCCTCGGACCCCTCCGGCAACGGCTACCAGGCGATGCAGGCGCTGTTCGCGCTCGCCGACGGCGGGCTGATGGGACGCGGACTCGGCCAGGGCTGGTCGAAGTGGCAGTACCTGCCCAACGTGCACAACGACTACATCTTCGCGGTCATCGGCGAGGAGCTCGGCTTCATCGGCTGCGCCGTGGTGCTCATGCTCTACGCCACCACCGCCTACGTCGGGATGCGCATCGCGTTCCGCAACACCGACCCGTTCATCCGGCTGGTCGCGGCGACCCTGACCACCTGGCTCGTCGGCCAGGCCGTGATCAACATCGGGTACGTGGTCGGCCTGCTGCCCACCACCGGGCTGCCGCTGCCGCTGATCTCCTCCGGCGGGTCCTCGGTGGTCACCAGCATGCTGGTGTTCGGGCTGCTCGCGAACTTCGCCCGGCACGAACCCGAAGCCATCGCCGCGCTACGGTCTCTGGGACCGGGGCGGGTCGGCAGGCTGCTGCGACTGCCCACCCCGGCGCCCTACCGTCCGCCGGCCAGGCGGAAGACTTCCCGGCCCGTTCCCAAGACCCGGCCCGGCGCCAAGAGCGCCGGCGCGTCCGGAACGCGCCGGAGCGGAGCACAACCCCGCGCACGAGGTGCGCGCAGCGGGCCCGGATCCCGGGCTCAGACACGAGGAGGACACCGTTGAGCGGGGACCAGACGGTCCGCATCCAGCACCTGGGTGCGCCGCAGGGCGCGGCGATGGGCATGCGCCGGCTGTCGGTGGTGGTCGCGGGAGGCGGCACCGCGGGGCACATCGAACCGGCCCTGGCGCTGGCCGACGCGGTGCGCCGCGTCCGGCCCGACGCGCAGATCACCGCGCTGGGCACCGAGCGCGGCCTGGAGAACCGGCTCGTCCCGGCCCGGGGCTACCCGCTGGAGCTGATCCCGCCGGTGCCGATGCCCCGCAAGCCCAACGCCGACCTGCTCAAGCTGCCGCTGAAGGTGCGCGAGTCGGTCCACCAGACCCGCGACGTGCTCGACAAGGTCGGGGCGCACGTGGTCGTCGGCTTCGGCGGCTACGTCTCGCTGCCCGCCTACCTCGCCGCCCGCGGCCGGCTGCCGATCGTGGTGCACGAGGCCAACGCCCGGGCCGGACTCGCCAACAAGGTCGGCGCGAAGCTCGCCGCCCGCGTCCTGGCCGCCACCCCCGACAGCGGGCTGCCGGGCGCCCAGACCATCGGCATCCCGCTGCGCGAGTCGATCACCCGCCTGGACCGCTGGAAGCTGCGGATGCAGGCGCGCCAGCACTTCGGGCTGCACCCGCACGCCCCGACCGTCCTGGTCTTCGGCGGCTCGCAGGGCGCGCAGACCCTCAACACCGCCTTCTCCGGCGCCGCCCAGGCCCTCGGCCGCGCGGGCATCGGCGTGCTGCACGCGCACGGGCCGAAGAACAGCGTCGCCGTCCAGCAGGTCATGGGCGCCCCGATCTACCGGACCGTGCCCTACCTGGAGCAGATGGACCTCGCCTACGCCGCCGCCGACCTGGTGGTGTGCCGGTCCGGCGCGATGACCGTCGCCGAGGTCTCCGCCGTCGGTCTGCCCGCGGTGTTCGTGCCGCTGCCGCACGGCAACGGCGAGCAGGCGCTCAACGCCCAGCCCGTCGTCGCCAACGGCGGAGCCCGGCTCATCGCCGACTCCGAGCTGACCCCGCAGCGCGTCATCGACGAGATCATCCCGATGGCCCTGGACCCGCAGCGCCTGCAGATGATGAGCCAGGCCACCATGGGCAGCGGTCACCGCGAGGCCGACCAGGTGCTCGCCCGCATCGTGATGGAGGTGGCGGGTCAATGACCGCCGACATGGACCGACTGCTGGAGCGGGTCCACCTCGTGGGCATCGGCGGTGCCGGGATGAGCGGCATCGCCCGCATCCTGCTCGCCCGCGGCCGCCAGGTCTCCGGATCCGACGCCCGCGACTCCCGGACCGTGATGGCGCTGCGCGCCCAGGGCGCCGGCATCGGGATCGGGCACCACGCCGAGAACCTCGACCTGCTGGAGCAGGCGCCGACGGCCGTGGTCGTCTCCACCGCGATCCGCCCGGACAACCCCGAGCTGGTCGCCGCCCAGGACCGCGGCATCACCGTGCTGCGCCGGGCCGAGGCGCTGGCCGGGCTGATGGCCGACCACCGCGTCGCCTGCGTCGCGGGCACCCACGGCAAGACCTCGACGACGTCGATGCTCACCGTCGCGCTGCAGCACTGCCGGATGGACCCGTCGTTCGCGATCGGCGGCGACCTCAACGAGTCCGGCGCCAACGCCCACCACGGCGACGGCGGCATCTTCGTCGCCGAGGCCGACGAGAGCGACGGCTCGTTCCTGGCCTTCGCGCCGTCGGTGGCGGTGGTGACCAACGTCGAACCCGACCACCTCGACCACCACGGGACCGCCGAGGCCTACACGAAGGTCTTCGAGGACTTCATCGGCCGCGTCGAACCCGGCGGCGTGCTCATCGTCTGCTCCGACGACCCGGGTGCCGAAGCCCTCGCCGCGCAGGCCGAATCCGCCGGTGTGCGGGTCCGCCGCTACGGCGCCGGCGTCACCGCCGACGGCGACGCGCGACTGGCCGGGTACCGCGCCGAGCAGGGCGTCGGCGTCGTGTCGGTCGAGCTGGTGGGCGTGGCCCCGGAGACCATCGACGTGCGGGTCGCCGTTCCCGGCGAGCACATGGCGGGCAACGCCGTCGCCGCGCTGCTGGCCGGTCTGGAGCTCGGCGCCCCGCTGGAGGGGATGCTGGAGGGCCTGGCCGCGTTCGGCGGTGTGCGGCGGCGGTTCGAGTTCAAGGGCCGCGTCAACGGCGTCCGCGTCTACGACGACTACGCCCACCACCCGACCGAGGTGGCCGCGCAGCTGCGCGCCGCCCGCCCGGTCGCCGGTGCGGGCCGCGTCGTCGTCGTGTTCCAGCCGCACCTGTTCTCCCGCACCGCGACCTTCGCCGCCGAGTTCGCCGAGGCCCTGGGCCTGGCCGACGAGGTCGTCGTGCTCGACGTCTACGGCGCCCGCGAGGACCCGCAGCCGGGCGTGACCGGCAAGCTCATCTCCGACGCGATCCCGCTGCCCGGCGAGCGCGTGCACTTCGAGCCGTCGTTCACCGACGCGGGGCCGCGCGTCGCGGGCCTCGTGCGGCCCGGCGACCTTGTGCTGACGATGGGCGCCGGGGACGTGACCATGCTCGGCCCCGAGATCCTGAGCGAGCTCGACCGCGCCGCCGGGTCCGGCGGCAACGGCAACGGGGAGGACCAGGGGTGACCGAGCGGAGCGCGGCGGAGCGAGCGCGGCGCCACCCGGTGCGCCGGAGCGCGCCGCCCGCTCCGGCCTGGCGGCGCTTCCTGCTGCCGGGCGTGCTGGCGGTGGCGACCGTCGGGTTCCTCGTCGTGTACTTCTCGCCGCTGCTGGGCGTGCGCTCGGTGCAGGTCGAGGGCAACCAGGGCCTGGACTCGCAGAAGGTGCTGCAGGCCGCCGAGGTCGCCGAGGGCACGCCGATGCTGCGGGTCGACCCGGAGAAGATCCGCGAGAACCTGCGCGCGCTGCCGAAGATCGCCGACTCGCGGACGGTGCTGGACTGGCCGTCCACGGTGCGCATCCAGGTCACCGAGCGGACCCCGGCGGCCTACTTCCGCGCCGCCGACGGCATCCGGCTGCTCGACGTCGCCGGGGTGCCGTTCGAGACCGTCGCCGCCCCGCCGCCCGGTGTGCCGGAGCTGCGGGCGCCGAAGGCCGCCGCCGACGACCCCGCCACCCGCGCCGCCCTGTCGGTGCTGGTGTCGCTGCCGGTTCCGGTGCGCGCCGAGGTGCGGGCCGTGCTCGCGCAGAGCCCCGACGACCTCAAGCTGGAGCTCACCGGCGGTCGCAGCGTCGACTGGGGCCCGCTGAAGGAGACCGAGCGCAAGGCGCAGATCCTGCCGCCGCTGCTGACCCGCCCCGGCAAGGTCTACGACGTTACGACGCCCGCGCTGCCCACGGTGGCCTGAACGGCCGTCACCGAACGGCACCGGATCAAGATCGTTCCGCTCGCGCTACCGTGTGCAGCGTGTTCAGGGTGAGTGGTGAAGCGCCGGAGGCGGTCTTCTCCGGAGGTGCCGGTGCGGCGGAGCGGACCCGCCGCTTGCGACCCGTTCCCCCTCCGCCCCCGCCCCGGGCGCCCGCGGTCGACCTCGCCGAGGCCGAGGAGTTCCTGCGGCTGTTCCACGCCGAGAACCGCGTCGACACCCCGATCCAGCAGCGGCTGGCGCGGATGCGCTACGAGGTCGACACGACCGGAACCTACCGGCACACCCCCGACGAGCTCGCCTACGGCGCGAAGGTCGCCTGGCGCAACAGCGCCCGCTGCATCGGCCGCCTGTACTGGCGCAGCCTCAAGGTCCGCGACCTGCGCGACGTGCACACCGTCTCCGGCGTGGCCGCGCACTGCGTCGAGCACCTGCGGATGGCCACCAACGGCGGCAAGATCCGCCCGGTGATCAGCGTCTTCCCGCCGGAGACCCCGCAGCGCCCGGCACCGCGGATCTGGAACGAGCAGCTCATCCGCTACGCCGGCTACCGCAACGCCGACGGCTCGGTGCTCGGCGACCCGCGCTACACCCGCTTCACCGAGGCCGTCACCGGCTTCGGCTGGCGTCCCCCGGCCGCGCGCAGCGGTTTCGACGCGCTGCCGCTGGTGGTGGAGACCCGCGAGGAGGGCGCGCACATGTTCGCGCTGCCCCCGGACGCGGTGCACGAGGTGCCCATCACGCACCCGGACCTGCCGTGGTTCGCCGAGCTCGGCCTGCGCTGGCACGGCGTCCCGGTGATCAGCAACATGCGGCTGCGCATCGGCGGGATCTCCTACCCGGCGGCCCCGTTCAACGGCTGGTATATGGGAACCGAGATCGGCGCCCGCAACTTCGGCGACACCGACCGCTACAACCTGGTCCCGGTGGTGGCGGAGCGGCTCGGCCTGGACACCTCCCGCGAGGACACCCTCTGGCGCGACCGCGCGCTGGTCGAGCTCAACCGCGCGGTGCTGCACTCCTACCACCAGGCGGGCGTGACGATCACCGACCACCACACGGAATCCCACCGTTTCCTCACGCACCTGGCCAAGGAGGAGTCGGCGGGCCGCAAGTGCCCGGTCGACTGGTCCTGGATCGTCCCCCCGATGTCGGGCTCCCAAACCCCGGTCTTCCACCGCTACTACGACACGGAAGCCCCGGGCCCCAACTACTACGGCGACGAAGACGCCACCCACCGAGCCCTCACCGGAGGCCCACCCGCCTTCGCCTGAGCTCGTTCTTACGCGGGTGCGGTATCGACCGATGGCCCGGCTACTCGGGCCTCCGGGGGGCTCAACAGCGGACAGTTTCAGTCGAGCGACCGGAGTTGTTGGCGCTCATCTGCATCCTGGAAGGTGCCACTTGTCGGTGCCTTCCAGAGGTGCGGGTGCATGCCGCGGGAGCTTCCGGCGTTCGGTCCGCGATGACGTGCGCTTCTGTGCTCGGTGGCGCCGCGTTCGGTTGCGTGGTTGTCGCCCGAAACGGTGGAACAGAAGCGGTACGGCGGGGAGCAGTGGACTCTTTTCGCTGACGGAGCGTTGCCGTGGGTCCAATAATGCTGCGACAGAACTTCGTTCGTGCCTTATGTTCTGAAAATTGTTGGGAGGCGGTTGATTGTCGATACGATCGAGGTGTGAAACTCCGCTACAGGTTCCGCCTTTATCCGACTCCTGGTCAGCAGGCGTCGTTGGCTCAGGCGTTTGGCTGTGCTCGAGTGGTCTTCAACGATGCAATCGCCGCGCGGCGGAACGCCTACATGGCCGGGGAGAAGTTCCCCTCCGTAGTGGAGTTGTCAAGAAGCCTGATCACGGAGGCGAAGCGGACCAGCGAACGGGCTTGGCTGGGTGAGGTGTCGACTGTAGTTCTCCAGCAAGCCTTGCGTGACGTGGATCGGGCGTACCGCGGCTTCTTCGACTCGATCAGTGGTAAGCGCAAGGGGCGCAAGCTGGGGGCACCGAAGTTCAGGAGCCGACGCGATCGGCGTCAGTCGATTCGCTTCACCGCCAACGCGAAGTTTTCGATCACACGTGGTGGGAAGCTGCGGTTGCCAAAGATCGGTTATGTGCCGATCAAGTTGTCCCGCCCGTTGCCTTCCGTCCCATCGAGCGTAACTGTGATCAAGGAAGCGAGCGGGAGGTACTTCGCGTCGTTCGTCGTCGAGGTCGCCCCCGAGTCGAATGATGTTGGAGAGTCCGCGATTGGCATTGATCTGGGGCTTGGCCACTTCGCCGTGCTGTCCGACGGAACCAAGATCGAAGCGCCGAGGTTCTTGCGTAAGGCTGAGGATCAACTCAAACGGGTCCAGCGGGATCTGACGAGGAAGGAGAAGGGGTCGGCTAACCGGGAGAAGGCCAGGATCAAGTTGGCGCGTGCGCATGCTCGCGTTGCCGATGCGCGCCGAGATTTCCACCACCAGCTCTCCGCACAGTTGATCGGCGAGAACCAAGCGATCGCAGTGGAGGACCTGTCGGTGTCGGGGCTGGCGCGTACTCGTTTGGCGAAGTCGGTGCTTGATCGTTCTGAGGGGTTACTGCGACGCGGTGACTGGACGGTTGTAGGTCGTGGCGTTCCTGTTCGGCCGCTTCCGCTACGCCTCGGCGATCTGCGCGCTGCTGGTGTTGGCGCTGGGCGCGATCACCGGAGTCCTGTTCGAGCTGACTAGGGGAGGACGATTCGATGCCTAGAACGACGAGTCGCTGCGTGTCGTCCAGGTCGGCATCGCGTCCCTGCAAGGCAAGTACGCCTCGAAGATGCACTACGTCATCGCCGCCGGCGCCCTCGCCGCCCTACCGACGGTCCTCGTCTTCCTCCTCGGCCAGCGCTGGCTCATCCAATCCCTCAAAACCACCGGCTTGCGCTGAGGCTCGGGGGACTTCGAAGTCGTCGAGGGAGAGATCTGCGAAGAGGGCGTGGATGCGGCTGCCGAATCCACGGTCGGCCGACGTCAGCACCTCTTTTCGAATGATCTCCAGTGCCTCGGCTCCCATCGTTCGGCCGTGTCGTGCTGCTTGAACGCGAAGGCGATCGAACGTCTCGTCGTCGAATCCGCGGGCCGTGAGTGCGGTCATGCCCCACCTCGTTCGCTCCCTGTTGTGGCGATTGCTTATCGCGCTACTGGGCACGAGCGTCTGTCGGGGGTCGGTCGTAGCGTGGGGGTGTGCGGGCGGCTCGGTTGGTGTCGTTGTTGTGCTTGTTGCAGGTTCGGGGGTGTGCGACCGGGCCTGAGCTGGCGCGTGAGCTGGAGGTCTCCGAGCGGACCGTGGCCCGGGACGTGCTGGCGCTGGCCGAGGCCGGGGTGCCGGTGTACGCCGAGCGCGGGCGGACCGGCGGGTACCGGTTGCTCGGCGGGTACCGGTCGAAGCTGACCGGGTTGCACCGGCAGGAGGCCGAGGCGCTGTTCCTGTCCGGGGTGCCCGGGGCCGCGGTCGAGATGGGTCTGGGGGAAGCGGTCGAGGCCGCGCGTCGCAAGACCGCGGCCGCGCTGGCTCCGCCGTTCCAGGACGCGCCGGAGCGGGTGGGGCAGCGGTTCCACCTCGACGCGCCCCGCTGGTTCCGGGAGGCCGAGACGCCCGCCGCGCTGCCCGAGATCGGCCGGGCCGTGTGGGGCGACCGGCGGCTCACCGCCGGCTACCGGCGCGGCGACCGGGTCGTCCGGCGCGAGCTCGAACCGCACGGCCTCGTCCTCAAAGCCGGGGTCTGGTACCTCGCGGCGCGCTGCGACGGGCGGTTCCGGACCTACCGGGTCGACCGGTTCATCCAGGTCAGCGCGGGGGAGGAGTTCGTCCGCGACGAGGGCTTCGACCTCGCCGAGTTCTGGGAGCGCACCGCCGAGGAGTTCGCGCGCTCGCTGCTCACCCTCGACGTCGACATCCGCTTGAGCCCCACCGGACTTCGCCGGCTGCGCTTCGCCATCGACGCCGCCGCGGTGGACGAAGCCGAGGCGCGGGCCGGGGAACCCGACGAGGAGGGGTGGGTGCGCACCACCTTCAAGGCCGAATCGCCGCAGGTCGCGTTCTCCCAGGTTCTCGCGCTCGGGCCGGAGGCCGAGGTCCTGGCGCCGGAAGCGCTGCGCCAGGACCTGGCTCGGGCGGCTGAGCGGTTCGCCGCGCTTTACCGGTAGTCGGCCACGTCGCCCTCGCCGCCGACCCACTCGACCTCCAGCGCGTACCGCCAGCAGTCCGGTTGCGAGCCGTCGGTGTCGGTGAAGCCGTATTCCCGGGCGAGGAAGCCGCTGGACAGCGATCGCGTGTTCCAGCGGGCGACCTCCGGATCGCTCGCCAGCGCCACGACTGCCCGGCCGATGTAGGCGGGGGATTCGGCGATCGCGAAACTCGGTGGGGCGATGGTGGATTCGCGCCAGTTGTCCTCGGTCACGCCGTACACGTCGAGCATCATCTCCGAGCGCAGCCAGCCCGGCGTCAGCGACACCGCCGTGCCGCCCAGCGGGGCCAGCTCCTCGCCCTCGGCGCGGGCCAGGCGGTGCATCGCGGTCTTGGCGATGTCGAAGAACGCGCCGCACTCGTCGCGGTAGAAGCGGTCGTTGACCTCGGCGGTGCCGTCGGTGAGCTCCACGACCAGCCCGCCGGGCCGCCTGCTCAGCAGCGCCAGCGCGAAGTGGGCGGTGATCATGTGGGCCTCGATGCCGGTGCGCAGCCGCTGCAGCCCCTTGCCGAGGTCCTGCTGCCAGATCGGCTTGTTCCAGTCCATCAGGTGCTCGCCGCCGAGGTCGTTGACCAGCACGTCCAGCCGTCCCCGTTCGGACTCGACGCGCGCCACCAGCTCCCGCACCTCGTCCGGGACGGTGTGGTCGACGCGGACCGCGATGCCCTCGCCGCCCGCGCGGGTGACGGCCTCGGCGGTGTCCTCAATGGTCTCCGGCCGGTCGTAGTCCGAGCGCCGGGTGCGGGTGCTGCGTCCCGTGCAGTACACCGTCGCGCCCGCCGCGCCGAGCTCGACGGCGATGCCGCGTCCCGCCCCTCGCGTCGCGCCCGCCACCAGGGCGACGGTGCCTCGCAGATCTCCGGTCATGGTCGCGTTCCTCCCGCTGTCTCCTCGTCGTCGGAGCCGACGGTGGCAGGTCAACCAGACATCCGCGGTCCGGATTTCCCGGCGCTGTCCGCTGCGAGAAAGGCGTTGTGGATTCGCGACTGCCTCAACCGGGTGAGCGGGCGGCCAGGTACGGTGTTCGTTGTGGTGATCACGTTCGCGACGGGGTCATCGCACGGGGAGGAACGAGAAACTGGGCTCGCTGCGGCAACGGGCGGACCCGCTGAGCGACACGGACGACGTCGGGCGGAAACGACGAGGTGCACAGCACAAAACTGCTGCTACCGAAACCGGCGTGGCTGCTGGACGCAGGGGTGAGATCACGCCTACGGTCCGGACCGGGCACGGGATCGGGTGTATCGCGATCCTCGTGCCGGCGACCAGGGGGAGCCGCATCGGCGGCACCGGCTCAGCGGCCGTCCCGGCGGTCGATGCAGAGAGCACACCAGCCACGATCAGGAAGGCGGATCCGATGACGCCCCCGCACAACTATCTCGCGGTGATCAAAGTCGTCGGCATCGGTGGCGGCGGCGTCAACGCCGTGAACCGCATGATCGAGGTCGGGCTCAAAGGTGTCGAGTTCATCGCGGTGAACACCGACGCGCAGGCCCTGCTGATGTCCGATGCCGACGTCAAGCTCGACATCGGGCGTGAGCTCACCCGCGGTCTCGGCGCCGGTGCCGCGCCGGAGGTCGGCCACAAGGCCGCCGAGGACCACGCGGAGGAGATCGAAGAGGTCCTCAAGGGCGCCGACATGGTCTTCGTGACCGCCGGTGAAGGCGGCGGCACCGGAACCGGTGGCGCCCCGGTGGTCGCCAACATCGCGCGCAAGCTCGGCGCGCTGACCATCGGTGTGGTGACCCGGCCGTTCTCCTTCGAGGGCAAGCGCCGCGCGTCCCAGGCCGAGCAGGGGATTAAGGAGCTGCGCGACTGCTGCGACACCCTGATCGTCATCCCGAACGACCGGCTGCTGCAGCTCGGCGACATCGGCGTGAGCCTGATGGACGCGTTCCGCTCGGCCGACGAGGTGCTGCTCTCGGGTGTCCAGGGCATCACCGACCTGATCACCACGCCCGGTCTGATCAACCTCGACTTCGCCGACGTCAAGAGCGTCATGTCCGGTGCGGGCAGCGCCTTGATGGGCATCGGCTCGGCGAGGGGTGATGGCAGAGCCGTCGAAGCCGCGCAGAAGGCGATCAACTCGCCGCTGCTGGAGGCCTCGATGGAAGGCGCGCACGGTGTCCTGCTGGCCATAGCGGGCGGTTCCGACCTCGGTCTGTTCGAGATCAACGAGTCGGCGTCGCTGGTCCAGGAGTCCGCGCACCCCGAGGCCAACATCATCTTCGGTACGGTCATCGACGACTCGCTCGGCGACGAGGTCCGGGTCACGGTGATCGCGGCCGGGTTCGACTCCGGCACGCCGACGCACAAGAAGCTCGAGCCGACCCGGGTCGGCGGTCGCAGCGAGGAGGCCGAGGCGCCCGCGCCGAAGGCCGACAAGCCCGCGACCGAGGCTCCGCAGCAGGCCGCGACCAGCGCCCCGGCGCAGTCGGCCCCGGCGCCGACTCCCGCCCAGCCGGCTCAGGAGAGCCAGCCGGTGCAGCAGTCCGAGCCCGCCGCCCCGGAGCGTCCGGCGACGCCGCAGGTCGAGCAGCCCGCTGCCCCGCAGCAGCAGTCGGCTCCGCAGCAGTCGAGCTACCAGCCGTCGACCCAGGCGTCGAGCCCGGTCACGCCGAGCCAGCCGCAGCAGCGGTCCTACGGCGGGGACGGCTCCTCGACCGGCCAGCAGAGCGTGTCGGTGCCGGGTCGCACCAGCGGCTACCCGACGCAGTCGACCGGTGCCGCCCGCCCGGGCGGGTTGCCGAACCGGGCCGTCCCGGTGGGCGACGACACCGATGACGACGTCGACATTCCGCCGTTCATGCGGCGCTGACGGATAGGCGAGAATCGACACCGGAGACCACGCTGTCTCCGGTGTCGATTTCTTTTCTCAGGAGGATGGACAAGGTGCGGATTCGGCGCGTGACCACCACGCGGGAGGGCGGCAGCTCCAAGGCGCCGTTCGACTCCTTCAACCTCGGCGGCAAGGTCGGTGACGCGCCGGAGGCGCTCGCGGCCAACACGCGCAAGCTGGCCGACGGCATCGGCCTGCCCGAGGACCACCTGGTGTGGATGGAGCAGATCCACGGCCGCACCGCGACCACCGTGGACGGCCCGCAGGCCGCCCCGGCGGAGGCCTCCGACGCGCTGGTCACGGCGCAGCCGGGCCTGGCGCTGGTGGCGTTGACCGCGGACTGCGTGCCGGTGCTGCTGGGCGACCCCGAGGCCGGGGTGATCTCCGCGGTCCACGCCGGGCGCGTGGGCGCGCGCGTGGGGGTGCTGCTGGAGGCGCTGAAGTCGATGCGCGAGGCCGGGGCCCGGCTGGACCGGGTGGAGGCGTTGATCGGGCCGGCCGCCTGCGGTGCCTGCTACGAGGTGCCGCCGGAGATGCAGGCCGACGTCGAGAAGCACCTGCCGGGCAGCGCCTGCAAGACCCGCAAGGGCACCACCGGGCTCGACCTGCGGGCGGGGCTGTTCGAGCAGCTCGCGCAGGTCGGCATCGCCAAGATCGGCGTCGATCCGCGCTGCACGATGGAGACCCCGGAGCTCTACAGCCACCGCCGCGACAACGGCCGGACCGGGCGCTTCGCGTCGGTGATCTGGATGGAGGAGGAGTGACCCCCGACGAGCGCCGCGCCGAGCTGGCCGAGTCCCTCGCGGAGGTCCGGGAGCGGTTGGCGAAGGCCTGCCGCGCCGCAGGCCGGTCCCCGGAGGAGGTCGAGCTGCTGGCTGTGACGAAGACCTTCCCGGCATCCGATGTGGCTCTTCTCTCCGACCTGGGTCTGTCGGCGTTCGCGGAGAACCGGGAGCAGGAGGCGCGCGGCAAGGTCGCCGAGTTCGCGGAGCTGCGCCCGCAGGCCGCGCCGCGCTGGCACATGGTCGGCCAGTTGCAGCGGAACAAGGCGCGGGCGGTGGCCCGGTGGGCCGACGTGGTCGAGTCGGTCGACAGCGAGCGGCTCGCCGAAGCGCTTGCGCGCGCAACGGCCAACGCCCTCGACGCGGGCGACCGGGAGCACCCGCTGGACGTGTTGGTGCAGGTCAGCCTGGACGGGACGACCGGCAGGGGCGGTGCTACACCCGACGACGTTCCCCGGCTCGCCGAAATGATCGCTCGAACGAGCGATCTTCGACTGCGGGGAGTGATGGCTGTAGCCCCATTGGGCGGCGATCCCGCTGTGGCGTTCGACACACTTTTGTCGATCTCCGAGCGCTTGCGAGATCATCACCCCGAAGCTGTGGAGGTGTCGGCGGGGATGTCCGGCGACCTGGAGAGTGCCGTTGCCCACGGCTCGACCAGGGTGCGTGTCGGAACCGCGCTGCTCGGTGGGCGGCGGTTAACCTCGCCGTAGCCGTCAAAAGGGGGTCGAAGGCCGGCCACCTCGTGCTCGGTGTCAGGGAGCCGCAGAGGAAGGGCATGCCGATGAGCGCTCTGCACAAGTTGAAGGCCTACTTCGGCATGGTCCCGGCCGACGAGGTGGACGAGTACGAGGACGAGATCGGCTACCGCGACCGGTACGACGACGACCGTCCCGCGTACGACGCCCGTCCGACCTACGGCGACCGGGCCGCCTACGACGACGACCGCGGCGCGCCGCGGCGCAGGCCGACGGGCACCCGCGGCGGCTTTCAGGCCGACGCGGAGACCGAGTCCTACGCCGAGGAGTTCCGGGAGTCGCCGCGACCCCGTCGGCAGTGGGCGCCGGAGACGGCGTCACGCAGCACTCTGCCCAACGACCAGCCGCGAAGCGAGAGCGTTTCGCGTCTGCGGGCGGTGACCGACACCGGCACTCAGTTCAACTTGAGCAAGATCACAACTCTGCATCCGCGCAGCTACAGCGAGGCGCGGACCATCGGCGAGCAGTACAGAGACGGCACGCCGGTGATCATGAACCTGACCGAGATGGAGGAGGCCGACGCCAAGCGCCTGGTCGACTTCGCCGCAGGTCTGGCGTTCGCGATGCGGGGTTCGATCGAGAAGGTCACCAACCGCGTGTTCTTGCTCTCACCGCCCAATGTGGACGTGGCGGCCGAGGACAAGAGGCGGCTAGCAGAGGGGGCCTTTTTCAACTACGGGTGAGTGGTGGCACAGTTGAGGCGTGAACCCGGTGCAGATCGTCCTGTTCTACGTTCTGTTCTTCTTCTGGCTCCTGCTCACGGCGCGTATCGTGGTGGAACTCGTTAGAGTGTTCGCCCGCGATTGGCGGCCCGTTGGGGGGGTTGCAATCGCGTTGGAGAGCATCTACACAGTGACCGACCCACCCGTAAAGTTGGTGCGTCGGGTGATTCCGACGGTCCGGATCGGCGGCGTCGGACTGGACCTATCGATTATGGTGCTGCTGCTGGTCGTGTTCATACTGATGCGACTGGTGCAACCGGCCGGGTGACGGGGAACCCGACCGACCCGCAGCTGCCGAAGGAGTGCGTGAGGTGATCTTGTGGGCCTGACCCCCGCCGACGTGCATAACGTCGCGTTCAGCAAACCTCCGATCGGCAAGCGGGGCTACAACGAGGACGAGGTGGATGCATTCCTCGACCTGGTTGAAGCCGAGCTTGCCCGGCTGGTTGAGGAGAACAACGACCTGCGTGGGCAGGTGGAGCAGCTGGAGAGCCAGCTGCAGTCCGCCCAGGTCGACTTGGACGACGCTCGCAGCCAGGCTGCGTCGGCGTCGGCCGCCGCTGCCTCGGCCCCAGCCGCCCCCGCGGAGGAACCGCGCCGGCTCACCCCGGTCCCGGCGCCGACCGCTGCCGAGCAGACCTCGCCCGGCGGCGACCACCACGTGCAGGCCGCCAAGGTGCTCGGCCTCGCGCAGGAGATGGCCGACCGGCTGACCGGTGAGGCCAAGGCCGAAGCCGACGGCATGCTGTCGGAGGCCCGGACCAAGTCCGAGCAGCTGCTGTCGGAGGCTCGTTCGAAGTCCGACAGCATGGTCAACGAGTCCCGGACCCGTGCCGAGACGATGCTCAACGACGCCCGCACCCGGGCGGAGACGCTGGAGCGGCAGGCGCGCGACAAGGCGGCCAGCCTGGAGCGCGACGCGCAGCGCAAGCACGCCGAGGTGATGGGCAACATCACCAACGAGAAGAACGCCCTCGAGAAGAAGATCGAGACTCTGCGCACGTTCGAGCGCGAGTACCGCACTCGACTGCAGACGTACCTGGAGTCTCAGCTGCGAGAGCTGCAGGACCGAGGCTCGGCCGCTCCGGCCGAGAGCAACGGAAGCGGAAGCCGCTCCTCCGGTCAGCAGGCCACCAGCTACAGCTTCGGGGCGAGGGCGGCCGAAGCGGGCTGATTCCCCGATCAAGACTTGGCGAACCGGCGGTGATGGGTCGTTGCCCGTCACCGCCGGTCTCTGCCGAGCGGGGGTCGGCGAGAGACGGGAACACGAGTGCTGCTGGTAGTTCTGCTGCTGGTCCTGGTGGCCGCCGCGACCCTGGTGGCCGCGGTGCTCGGCGCGGGGTCCTCGTTCGCGTGGATCTCGGTCCTGGCGAGCGTCCTCGGGGCGGTCCTGCTGGTCCTCGACCGGATCAAGGCCCGTCAGGGGAGAGCCGGACCCGCCCGAGGCGGGCGGCACCGGGCCGGTACTCAGGGGCCGGAGCCGGGGCAGGAGCGCAGCAACGCGGCCGAGGCGGCCGATCGGGACGCCGAGGTCGTGGTGATCGACGAACGTCCGCGCTACCACGTGCGGACCTGCGAATGGCTCGGCGACGCCGAGACGCTGCCGCTGAAGCTGGGCGAGGCCCGGGAGCTCGGGTTCACCCCGTGCGCCCGCTGCGCGCCCAACGCGACGATCGCCGCGGAGTCCCGCCGGAGCCGGTGAAAACCACTGGCGCGATCCCGGTACTCTGAGAGGACCAGGCGTTGATCCGGCCATCACCGGGGAGCCTCCGGAAGAACGGGTGCCCGCGGGCTCCTCAGTAGAACCGGACGGGTCCGGCCCGTCACAGCCGGCAACGAGTGGCCGACGGCGTTCGCCGTCGGCAAGCGGGGTGGTACCGCGGTGCCCGGCGTGTCCGGGAGTCGTCCCCGTCCGAGAATTGGGCGGCAACGACTCAGTGCGAGGAGCACTCCGCGATGGCATACCCCAAGGTTTCCTTCGGCGCGTCCGACGAGCGCGGCGTGGCGGCCCAGCCCGCGTTCCCGGCGATCGAACGCCAGGTGCTGGACTTCTGGGCCGACGACAAGACCTTCCGCGCGTCCGTCGAGGCGCGCGAGGCGGGCCACAACGGCTCGAACGAGTACGTCTTCTACGACGGTCCTCCGTTCGCCAACGGCCTGCCGCACTACGGGCACCTGCTGACCGGCTACGTCAAGGACGCGGTCCCGCGCTACCAGACGATGCGCGGCAAGCGCGTCGAGCGCCGGTTCGGCTGGGACACCCACGGCCTGCCCGCCGAGGTCGAGGCGGAGAAGCAGCTGGGGATCACCTCGAAGTCCGAGATCGACTCCATGGGCGTCGCCGCGTTCAACGAGGCGTGCAAGACCTCGGTGCTGCGCTACACGGCCGAGTGGGAGGACTACGTCACCCGCCAGGCGCGCTGGGTGGACTTCGAGAACGACTACAAGACGCTCGACCTGGACTACATGGAAAGCGTCATGTGGGCGTTCAAGACCCTGTGGGACAAGGGTCTGGTCTACGAGGGCTACCGGGTCCTCTGGTACTGCTGGCGCTGCGAGACGCCGCTGTCGAACACCGAGACCCGCATGGACGACGGCTACCGGCCGCGCCAGGACCCGGCGGTCACGGTCGGTCTGCGGCTGACGGCGCCGGGTTCGGAACTGGACGGCGCGCTGGCGCTGGTGTGGACGACGACCCCGTGGACGCTGCCGTCGAACCTGGCGGCCGCGGTGCACCCGGAGGTCGACTACGCGCTGGTCGCGCCCGCGCAGGGCACCGAGCGCTACCTGCTGGCCGAGGCGCGGCTGTCGGCCTACGCGCGGGAGCTGGGCGAGGAAGTCGCCGACCGCGTGGTGGCCCGCTACAAGGGCTCGGACCTGCTGGGCACCCGCTACCAGCCGCCGTTCGACTTCTTCGTCGGCCGCGACAACGCCCACCAGGTGCTGGCCGCGGACTACGTCACCACCGACGACGGCACCGGGATCGTGCACATCGCACCGGCCTTCGGTGAGGACGACAAGGTCGTCACCGACGCGGCCGACATCGTCCCGGTCGTGCCGGTCGACGCGCACGGCCGGTTCACCGCCGAGGTGCCGCCGTACCAGGGCATGCAGGTCTTCGAGGCGAACAAGCACATCGCCCGCGACCTCAAGGACCGCGGTCTGCTGCTGCGCCACGAGACCTACGACCACCAGTACCCGCACTGCTGGCGCTGCGACAACGCGCTGATCCAGCGGGCGGTGTCGTCGTGGTTCGTGGCGGTGAGCCAGTTCAAGGACCGGATGGTCGAGCTGAACAAGCAGATCAACTGGGTTCCCTCGCACATCCGCGACGGTCAGTTCGGCAAGTGGCTGGAGAACGCCCGCGACTGGAACATCTCGCGGAACCGGTACTGGGGTTCGCCGATCCCGGTGTGGGTCTCGGACGACCCCGAGCACCCGCGCACCGACGTCTACGGCTCGCTGGACGAGCTGGAACGCGACTTCGGGGTGCGGCCGACGAACCTGCACCGCCCGGAGATCGACGAGCTGACCCGGCCGAACCCGGACGACCCGACGGGCAAGTCCACGATGCGCCGGGTGCCGGAGGTGCTGGACTGCTGGTTCGAGTCGGGCTCGATGCCGTTCGCGCAGGTCCACTACCCGATGGAGAACGCGGAGTGGTTCGAGCACCACTTCCCGGGCGACTTCATCGTGGAGTACCACGGCCAGACCCGCGGCTGGTTCTACACGCTGCACGTGCTGGCGACGGCGCTGTTCGACCGGCCGGCGTTCAGCAACGTGGTGGCGCACGGCATCGTGCTGGGCCACGACGGCCTGAAGATGTCGAAGTCGAAGAAGAACTACCCGGACGTCAACGAGGTCTTCGACCGCGACGGTTCCGACGCGATGCGCTGGTTCCTGATGTCGAGCCCGATCCTGCGCGGCGGCGACCTGGTCGTCACCGAGCGGGGCATCCGGGAGGCGGTGCGCCAGGCGGTGCTGCCGCTGTGGAACTCCTGGTACTTCCTGGCGCTGTACGCCAACGCCGAGGGCGTCAGCGGTGAGTTCCGCACCGACAGCAAGCACGTGCTGGACCGCTACGTGCTGGCCAAGACCCACGAGCTGGTCGGCGACGTGCAGGCCGCGATGGACGCGCTGGACCTGGCTTCGGCGACCGCGACCGTGCGGGACTTCCTGGAGGTGCTGACCAACTGGTACGTGCGCCGCTCCCGGGACCGGTTCTGGGCGGGCGACAAGGACGCGATCGACACGCTGCACACGGTGCTGGAGGTGACCTGCCGGGTGGTGGCTCCGCTGCTGCCGCTGACCGCCGAGGCGGTGTGGCGCGGACTCACCGGCGGCCGTTCGGTGCACCTGACGGACTGGCCGCTGGTGGACGAGCTGCCTGCGGACGCCGCTCTGGTGTCGGCGATGGACCAGGTCCGCCAGGTCTGCTCGTCGGCGCTGGCGCTGCGCAAGAGCAACAAGCTGCGGGTCCGGCTGCCGCTGTCCTCGCTGGTGGTGGCCACGCCGGAGGCCGAGGCGCTGCGCCCGTTCGCCGACCTGATCACCGACGAGGTCAACGTCAAGGGCCTGGAGCTGAGCACGGACGTGGCGGCTCACGGCCGGTTCGAGATCGCGGTCAACGCGCGTGCGGCGGGTCCGCGGCTGGGCAAGGACGTGCAGAAGGTGATCAAGGCCGTCAAGTCCGGTGATTGGGAGCGTCGCGCGTCCACTGTGGTCGCCGCGGGCATCGAGCTGCAGGACGGCGAGTACACCGAGAAGCTGGTCTCGACCGACACCGGCGCGGCCGCGGCCCTGCCGGACGGCGACGGCCTGGTCGTCCTCGACACCGAGGTCACCCCGGACCTGGCGGCCGAGGGCCTGGCCCGCGACGTCGTCCGGGTGATCCAGAACGCCCGCAAGGACGCCGGTTTCGAGGTCTCGGACCGCATCGAGGTCACGGTCGAGGCCCCGGACGAGGTCGCCGCAGCGGTGAACACCCACCGCGACTTCATCGCGGGCGAAACCCTGGCGAACGAGGTCACCACGGGCACCGCAGACGACTGCGTCACGGGCACGGTCGGCGACAACGTCGAGATCAAGGTCTCAGTCACCCGAGTCTGAGAAACAACCCCAACCCCACGACGAGCCCCTTCGGACGAAGTCCGAAGGGGCTCGTCTTCTTGAAAGACGACCACCTACGAATACGTTTCGCAAGGCCGTGCAGTTTTGTACGAAATTGCCCACGTTGGGGGCGTGAGTTTCGTTGGGACGTCGGCAATTTCGTACAAAACTGCACTCCGCCCCTCACCCAAGAACCCCAACCCCCGACCAAGAACAAAACAGCAACACCTCCCACAAACCGAAACCCCCTTGCCAAACCCCAACACCCCCACTAACCTCCCGACCCGAAGGTCATGAGTGCCAGCGCGAAGCCCCGGCTTGCTGGCCGGCAACCCTCCAACCGCGGTGGGGTGCCCCGGGTGAGGACCTGGCCGGACGCGCAGCGCGTCCCGGCAAGCGCGGGCCCGCCGAGGGCCCTTGAGGCCCCGGGAGGGTCGCGATGTCTTCAGCCGTCATCGATGTTCCGAGCCAGTCCGTCGCCGTTCCCGGCGTGGTCGGATCGGGACTGCGGGTTCCGCTGGTCACCGGGGGAACCGCGGACTACGCCAATCTCGATCACGCGGCGAGCGCTCCGTGCCTGTCGGCGGTGCGCGATGCGGTCGACGAGCTGCTGCCGTACTACGCCAGCGTCCACCGGGGAGCCGGGTTCGCCTCGCAGGTGTGCACCCGCGTCTACGAGGGCGCCCGGCAGGTGCTGCTGGACTTCGTCGGCGCACGTCAGGGCGATGAGGTCGTGTTCACCCGCAACACCACCGACGCGCTGAACCTGCTGGCCTCGGCGGTGCCGCGCGGCACGTCGGTGGTCGTGTTCGACACCGTCCACCACGCCGCGCTGCTGCCCTGGCGCAACGTGCGTCGCGTCCCGGCTCCCGCGAGCCCCGCCGACGCGGTGGCCGCGCTGGACGCGGCGCTGGCCGAGTGCCCGGAGGGGCCGCGACTCGCCGTGCTCACCGGGGCTTGCAACGTCACCGGTGAGCTGTGGCCGGTCGCCGAGCTGGCCCGCGTCGCCCGCCGCCGGGGTGCCCGGACGGTGCTGGACGCCGCGCAGCTCGCGCCGCACCGGCCGGTCCGGCTCGCCGGGCTCGACGTCGACTACGTGGCCCTGTCCGGCCACAAGCTCTACGCGCCGTTCGGCGCGGGTGCCCTGGTCGGGCGGGCGGACTGGCTCAACGCCGCC
This sequence comes from Saccharopolyspora flava, assembly GCF_900116135.1. Taxonomy (GTDB): domain Bacteria; phylum Actinomycetota; class Actinomycetes; order Mycobacteriales; family Pseudonocardiaceae; genus Saccharopolyspora; species Saccharopolyspora flava. The sequence goes on along the minus strand of NZ_FOZX01000001.1, from coordinate 371,342 downwards.
GACCCGCACCTGGCGGGCGGTGGCGCGACGCGCCTGGTCACCGAGCGCGCGGTCAGCTGGACCACCGGGCCCGAGCGGCACGAGGCCGGTTCGCCGAACACCGTCGGCGTGCACGCGCTGGCCACGGCCTGCCGGACCTTCGCCACCCGCTGGGACGGCGTCGTCGAGCACGAGCGGGCGCTGCTGGGACGGCTGCGCGCGGGTCTGGCCGAGGTCCCGGGTCTGCGGGAGCTGAGCCTGTTCGGCCCGGAGCACGACCGGGTCGGCGTCGTCAGCTTCACCGTCGACGGCCAGGACCCCGGGCTGCTGGCCGCAGCCCTGTCGGCCGAGCACGCCATCGGTGTTCGCGACGGCTTGTTCTGCGCCCACCTCGGCACCCGGAACCTGCTGGCCAAGGCGGGCTCGGACGCCGAGCGCGCGCTGCGCGTGAGCCTCGGGCTCGGCACCACGACCGAGCACGTCGACCGCCTCGTCGCGGCGCTGAAGTCCCTGGTCAGCGAGGGGCCTGCGGCGCAGTACCGGAAGGTCGAGGGCCGCTGGGAGCCCGCCGAGGACCAGCGCCCGCTGCCGCCGTTCCTGCTCTGAGGTCCGACCGGCGGTCCTGGTGCTCGGCCGGTCGCCGGGGTCGGGGACAATGGCGGGGTGAGCACCGAGAACCCCCCTCCTGAGCAGGCGGCCTCCTCCTCGGAAGACGCCGAGACGACCCCGGCCTCGGACGCCCCGAAGGGCGGTTCCGGGAAGCTGCTGGCGCTGCTGTTCGGCGTGGCCGCGGTGGGCCTGGTCCTGGACGTGATCACCAAGATCGCCGTCGTCGCGCACCTGGAGGGCAACCCGCCGCTAAAGGTGCTCGGCGGCCTGTTCTACCTGGACGTGCTGCGCAACCCCGGTGCCGCGTTCTCGATGGCCACCGGCCTGACCTGGCTGCTGGCGCTGCTGGCGATCGCCGTGGTCGGCGTGATCGTGTGGCTGGCGCCGAAGCTGCGCTCGCCGGGCTGGGCCGTGGGCCTCGGACTGGTGCTCGGCGGTGCCTGCGGCAACCTCGGCGACCGGCTGTTCCGGGCGCCCGGTCCGCTGCAGGGCCACGTGGTCGACTTCCTGTCGTTCCTGGCCCCCGGCGGCCAGGTGTTCCCGGTGTTCAACGTCGCCGACAGCTGCATCACCTGCGGCGGCATCCTCGTGGTGCTGCTGTCGCTGCTGGGGCGCGACTACGACGGCACCGTCCACCGCAAGCAGAAGAAGGCCGACCAGTCGTGAGCGAACTCCGAACCCTCCCGGTGCCCGAGGGCTTGGACGGCATGCGCATCGACGCCGGCCTGTCCAAGCTGCTGGGCCTGTCCCGCAACGCCGTCGCCGGGCTCGCCGAGGCCGGTGACGTGCTGGTCGACGGCAGCCCCGCGGGCAAGTCCGACCGCCTCATGGCCGGGTCCTGGCTGGAGGTGACCCTGCCCGCCGCCGAGCAGCCGATCCAGGTGGTCGCGGTGCCGGTCGAGGGCATGAAGATCCTGCACCAGGACGACGACATCGTCGTGATCGACAAGCCGATCGGCGTCGCCGTGCACCCCAGCCCCGGCTGGGAGGGCCCGACCGTCGTCGGCGGTCTGGCCGCGGCGGGCGTGCAGATCGCCACCTCGGGCGCCGCCGAGCGCCAGGGCGTGGTGCACCGCCTCGACGCGGGCACCACCGGGGTGATGGTGGTGGCCAAGAGCGAGCACGCCTACACGGTGCTCAAGCGCGCGTTCAAGGAGCGCACGGTCGAGAAGCGCTACCACGCGGTCGTGCAGGGCCTGCCGGATCCGAGCCGGGGCACCATCGACGCCCCGATCGACCGGCATCCGCGCCACGACTACAAGTTCGCGGTGGTCACCGGCGGGAAGCCGAGCATCACCCACTACGAGGTGGTGGAGGCCTTCCGGGCGGCGTCGTTGATCGACGTGAAGCTGGAAACCGGTCGCACGCACCAGATCCGGGTGCACTTCTCGGCGATCAAGCACCCCTGCGTCGGCGACCTCACCTACGGCGCGGACCCGGTGCTGGCGCGCCGCCTGAAGATCAGCCGCCAGTGGCTGCACGCCCGCAGCCTGTCGTTCGAACACCCCTCGGGCGGCTGGGTTTCGTTCGAGAGCGAATACCCGGACGATCTGCAGCACGCCCTCGACGAGTTGCGCGAACAGGACCAATAGGAACTGTTCGTGGTTGCTTTGCGTGGCGGTGCGGGTAGCGGAACCTGAGCGCTTCCGTGGACTCCGTGCGCCGCTCCTGATGTATGTCCAATACACGGCGTCCCGGCGTACTCGCCACGAAAGCGCTCAGAACCCGCGGCGGTGCCAGCTGCTGGCGTGGTGGAAGAGAATGCGGCTTCGCCGCATGCTTCAACTGTCGGAACAGGTACCGTGGTGGGCGGATCGGCGCGCGACGAAGGGGGTCCGGTGGCACAGCAGGAGTTTCAGGGTTCGGACACGCCGACCCCACCGCGCGGGATGCCGGTCATCGACCCGCAGGCCGATCTGGACACCCCGCCGGAGGGCATGACCAGCCTGGGCGACGTGATCAGCGCCCAGGACGTCGCTCCGGCGACGCCGTCGGTCATCGGCGAGCCCGAACCGCAGCGCTCCCGCGATGACGCCGGTGACTGGCCGACGTTGCAGTACCGGAGCAAGCAGCGCGAGGACAAGCCGCGCCGCGGCCCGCTGAACTTCTTCCGCCGCGATTCCTAGAGACCGGTGATGTCCCAGAGCAGCGTGCGCTGCTGATCCCCGGGCTGCGGGGTCCAGCGCACCGCCGCGAGCTCGGTGGACTCCGGCAGCACGTAGATCGTGTGGCCGCCCGCGGTCTCGCCGGGCTGCACGCCCATCCGGTGCGGCGGGCGGGACGACATCGTCACCGGTGCCTTGGCGATCGGGGCGCCGTCCTTGGTGATCAGCTCCAGGTACATGTCGGGCAGCGACGGGAACGGCACCTGCCCGTGGTTGGTCAGCTCGGTGTGCACCACGACCGAGCGCTCACCGGCCTGCAGCTCGTGGCCGGCGGCGGTGAACAGGAAATCGGCCGGGTCGACGACCTCGACGAGCTGGATGCTGATCCGCTCACCCGACACGCCCTGCACGTCGAGCTTGGTGCCGATCGTGCCGGTGGTGGCCGGTGGTTGCGCCGGGACGGGGGCGGGCTGGTCGCCGCGCGCCCACGCCGCCGACCCGGGCGGACCCCAGGTGCTCATCGGCGGCTGCGGCGCGGCGGGGGCAGGCGGCATCGGCGGAGGTCCCGGCACGGGCGCGGGAGCGGAGTGCGGGCCGGACATGGGGTGGGGCCCGGACATCGGGTGCGGGCCGCTGTACCCGGCGGCCGGGTGCGGGCCGCCCGCGGCGTTCTGCGCGGCCCACTGCTGCGCGACGGCGAGGGCGTTGCGGATGCCCTGCTGGTCGCACTCGACGCCGACGACGAGCGGCAGTCCGGTCGTGGACAGCGCCGCGAGCCGGGCGGCGACCTCGCGCACGTCCATGCCGAGCCGGCCGGCGATGTCCGGAACCGACGCTCGGCCCACCTCTGCCACGGCGCTCAGCAGTCGTACGTCCACGGGATCAGGGCCAGTCACGTCGTGCCACGCTACCCGGTCACCCGGACGTGCGGGGCGCAGGCACGGGTTCTCGACAGGGGTGGGATGCGAGGTTCGCCGCGTTTGCGCTGAGAGCGCTTTCAGTCCGGTGTGACAGCCTGCTGTGAACGGTGTTCACTGGATTTCGGGGGTCCATCCCGACGATCCGAAGGAACTCGATGTCCACCACTGAGGCGCACACCGTACCCGTAGCGTTCGACAGCGAATTCGTCGCCAACTTGCACGACCGATACGGCGAGATCCGTTCCGCCACACCGGTTCAGCGGATGCTCACGCCGCACGGACTCCCGGTGTGGACGATCACCCGCTACGACGACGTCAAGGCCGCGCTCACCGATCCACGCCTGGCCAAGGACTTCCGCCGCAGCCGCGAGGTCATCATCGCCAAGACCGGTGGCAACGGCCGCCCGTTCAACGACGACCTCAACGAGCAGATGCTCAACCTCGACCCGCCGGACCACACGCGGCTGCGCAAGCTGGTGGTCAAGGCCTTCACCGCCCGGCGCATCGAAGGCCTGCGCCCGCGGGTCGAGCAGATCACCGCGAACCTGCTGGACGCCGTCGCCGGTTCCGAGGAGATCGACCTGCTCGACGCGCTGGCGTTCCCGCTGCCGATCCAGGTGATCTGCGAGCTGCTGGGCGTCGACGAGTCCCGCCGCGACGACTTCCGCCAGTGGACCAACACCCTGCTGGACGCCTCCGACGACGAGTCCCGCGGGCGGGCCGCCAAGGCGATGGCCGACTACCTGGTCGAACTCGTCGCCACCAAGCGCGAGCACCCGGCCGACGACCTGCTGACGGCGTTGATCGAGGTGTCGGAGGACGAGGACCGGCTCAGCGAGGCCGAGCTGATCTCGATGGTGTTCCTGCTGCTGGTGGCCGGGCACGAGACGACCGTGAACCTGATCGGCAACGGGACGCTGGCGCTGCTGCGCAACCCCGACCAGTGGGCGGCGCTGGTGGCCGACCCGCAGCTGGTGACCGGCGTCGTCGAGGAGGCGCTGCGCTTCGACGGCCCGGTCATGCACGGCACCTTCCGGCACACCACCGACGCGGTCACCTTCGGCGACGTGGAGATCCCGGCGGGCGAAATCGTGTGGGTCGGCCTGTCCTCGGCCAACCACGACCCGGAGAAGTTCCCGGAACCGGAGAAGTTCGACCTCCACCGGGACACCCAGGGGCACGTGTCGTTCGGGCACGGCATCCACTTCTGCCTCGGGGCGCAGCTGGCCCGCATGGAGGCCCAGATCGCGCTGCGGCAGCTCGCCGAGCGGTTCCCGAACCTCAGCGCCGGCGGCGAGCTCGACGACGTCGAGTGGCGCTTCTCCACCCTGATCCACGGCCTGCAGCGGCTCCCGGTCCGGTTGGGCTGACCCGAGCACCAGGATCTGCGGGGGATCGGCGAAACGACCGGCGCGGGTCGGTGTGCGAGGCGTTTACTGGAACCACGTCTCGTGGATGGGGGATCCATGGCAGCGCACACCGACCCGATTCCGTTCGACGCCGCGTTCGCGCAGGACCTGCACGCCCGCTACGCGGAACTGCGGGAGGCCGGTCCGGTGCACCGGCTGGTCAACGAGAGCGGCCTTCCCGTGTGGGTGGTGACCCGCTACGACGAAGCCCGTGCGCTGCTGGCCGATCCCCGGCTGGGCAAGGACGCGCAGACCATCTTCCGGCTGGTCATGGACCGCTTCGCACCCGGAGCCGAGCGGCCCGAGGCCGATGACGGCCGGTTCGCGGGCGCCGGGTTCGACCTGCACATGCTCAACATGGACCCGCCGGACCACACGCGGCTGCGCAAGCTGGTGGTCAAGGCCTTCACCGCCCGCCGCATCGAGGACCTGCGCCCGCGGATCGAGGAGATCACCGAGGAACTGCTGTCGGCGATGGCCCACCAGGACGAGGTGGACTTCCTGGACGCCTTCGCGTTCCCGCTGCCGATCCGGGTGATCTGCGAGCTGCTGGGCGTCGACGAGAGCCGCCGCGACGACTTCCGGCGCTGGACCAACCGGTTGCTCGACGACATCGACACCGAGGCCTCGGTGCGGGCCGCGGGCGAGATGGCGCAATATCTCACCGAACTCCTGGCGACCAAGCGCGCGCACCCGGGCGACGACCTGCTGACGGCGCTGATCGAGGTGTCGGAGGACGAGGACCGGCTCAGCGAGGCCGAGCTGATCTCGATGGTGTTCCTGCTCTTGGTAGCTGGCCACGAGACGACGGTGAACCTGATCGGCAACGGGGTCCTGGCGCTGCTGACCCACCCGGAGCAGTTCGCGCGGCTGCGCGCCGACCCGGACCTGGTGGACGCCGCGGTGGAGGAGATGCTGCGGTTCGACGGCCCGCTGATGCACAGCACGTTCCGCTTCACCACCGAACCCATCACCATCGGCGGCACCGATATCCCGGCAGGCGAGTTCGTGTGGGCGAGCCTGGCCGCGGCCGACCACGACTCGCGGCGCTTCCCCGACGGCGACGCCTTCGACATCACCCGGGACACCCGGGGCCACCTGGCCTTCGGCCACGGCATCCACTTCTGCCTCGGCGCCCCGCTGGCCCGGATGGAAGCCCAGGTCGCGCTGCGCGGGCTCCTCGCGCACTTCCCCGGCCTCGAGCTGGCCACCGCGCCGGAGGACCTGACCCGCCGCAACTCCAGCCTCATCCACGGCCTGCGGTCGCTGCCGGTGCGCCCGTCCGCGTCATCTCGTTCGTGAGGAGGAGGTGGGCTCGGCCGCACGCGCCTACCGTGAGCCCGTGTTCACCTCGTGGCGGCCCGACCACCGGCTGATGCTCGACGGGGTCGCGGCGGCCCTCGTCCTGGTCCTGGGGCTCGGTGCCTCGCTGAGCTCGTTGCGCGGCGCGCACGCGTGGCTGTGGACGACCTCGCTGGTGGCGCTGGTGGGCCTCGCCGGATGCCTGGCGGTGCGCAGGGTGCGGCCGCTCGTGGCTCTGGCGGTGGCCAGCGCGTGCATGCTCGCGCTGGTCGCGCTGCCGGACCTGCCCGGCGGTGTGCCGCCCGTGCTGCTGCCGTTCTCGGCGATCTACCCGGTGCTGCTGTACTCCGCGATCGCCTACACCGATCTCTCGGTGCTGCCCGTGGTGGGCGGCCTGGTCGGATCGGCGCTGGTCGTGGGCCGGACGGTGCTGAGCTTCCCCGGAGCCTGGGGGCCTCCCGGGGTGCTCGGGGCGGTCGCGGTCGCTTCGGTCTTCTCGGCCTGGGCTCTGGGGCGCTACCGGCGGATCCGGGTGTCCTACGTGCGCGCGCTGGAGGAGAGCGCGCAGCGCGCCGAGCAGCTGCGAGCGGAGCAGGTGCGCTCGGCCGTCGCCGCCGAGCGACGGCTCATCGCGCGCGAGATCCACGACGTGGCGGCGCATTCGCTGGCCGTGGTGCTCACCCAGGCCGACACCGCGCGGCTGGTCTTCGACCGCGATCCCGAGCGCGCGCGGGCGATGCTCGGCACGGCGCTGGACGTCGGCCGGGAGGCCATGCGGGAGATGCGCGCGATGCTCGGCGTCCTCCGTTCGGGGGACGATCCGGTGAGTCCGGCGGACGATCGCGATCTCGGCTCGCTCGTCGCGTCCTTCCGCGACGCCGGTGTCGACGTGTCCCTGCGCAGCTCCGGGACCAGGCAGGATCTCGGAACCGCCGAACGGCACGCGGTCTACCGGGTGGTGCAGGAGTCGGTCACCAACGCGCTCAAGCACGTCGGACCGCAGGTGCGGTGCCGGATCTCCCTGGAATGGGAACCGCGCCGCCTTACCGTGACCGTGACCGACGACGGCCCCGGGACCGCCGAAGACCTCACCGAGCGCGGTGGGCACGGCCTGGTCGGGATGGCCGAGCGGATGCGGCAGATCGGAGGCGGATTCGTGGTGCGCAGCGCGCCTGGTGCGGGGACGACCGTGCGGGCCGAGTTCGAGCTGGGGGAGCGGTGACCGCGATCCGCGTGGTCGTCGCCGACGACCAGGAGCTGATCCGCTCCGCGCTCGGGATCATGCTCGGCACGCACGACGACGTGGAGGTCGTGGCGGAGGTGGGGTCGGGTGCGGCCGCGGTGGAGGTCTGCCGCAGCCACCGGGTCGACGTGGTGCTGATGGACATCCGGATGCCGGGCATGGACGGCATCGCGGCGACCGAGGTGATCAGCGGCGAGCTCCCGGACACCCGGGTGCTGATCCTGACGACCTTCGACCTGGACGAGAACCTCTTCGCCGCGTTGCGGGCCGGCGCGGGCGGTTTCCTCACGAAGGACACGCCGGGTGAGGACATCGCCGAGGCCGTGCGCGAGGTCCACAGAGGACATGCGATCGTGTCGCCCCGTGCCACGCGCAGTCTGCTGGAGGTGGCGCGGAGAGCGGCTCCGCGCGAACCGGATCCGCGCTGGGAGTCGCTGACCGGGCGGGAGCGGGACGTGCTGGCGGTCATGGCGCGCGGGTCGTCCAACGCCGAGATCGGTGCCGAGCTGCACCTGGCGGAGACGACCGTGAAGACCCACGTCGCGGCGATCCTGCGCAAGCTGGAGGTCCGCGACCGGCTGCACGCGGTCATCTGGGCCTACGACACCGGCGTGGTGTGAGATCTCCTCCTCCAGGAGGAGGGAGTCGGTCCGTCGCGGTGGAGGTGCGGGGACGCCGAAGTCGCGAGCATCGTCGGTATGAGTGCACAGGAGAGGTTCGCGCAGGGTTTCGTCGGTCTCGGTGGGGTCGTGCTGGTGGTGATCGCGCTCGTGTGCGCGGCCACCGGCGCGGTGAGCCCGGTGGCCGACTCGTCCGACTACTTCGCCTCCGCGTTGACGTGGTTGCCGCAACCCGCGGTCAACCTCGTGGTCGCGGCCACCGGCGCGGTGACCACGGCGACGGCGATCGCGGCCGCGCGCGGGACGCGCGCCACCGGCCTGCTCAGGGGCGCGTCGGTGCTCGGGTTGCTGGCGCTGCTCGGGGCCGGTGCGCTCGCGGCGGTGGGCTACTTACCGTTCCTGCTGGTCTCGGCGGTGGCCGGGCATCCGGAACTGCTGCGCACCTACGCGTCGGCGGCGTTGCCGGTGCAGCTGCTGGTCGCCGCGCTGATCACGGTCTCGCTGTGGTCGTGGATCGAGCGGGCGGCGCGCGGGGAGCAGGTCCGGGCTTCGAGCGCCGGCACGTGGTGGACCTGGGTCGCCGTGGCCGTCCCGTTGGCCTACGCGGCCAGTCGGGTGCTGATGGCGATCGGCGTGCCCGGTGTGCCGATGGAGAGGTCCAGCGCCGCAGGCGGTCTCGGGCTGGCGGCTGCGGCCGTCGGCGGCGCGGTGCTGACCTGGGGTCTGATCCGCCCCTGGGGCGAGCGGTTCCCGCGCTGGGCGGCCCGGTGGGCCGGCAGACCGGTGCCGGTCGCGCTGGCCGTCGTGCCGGCGCTGGTCGCGTCGGTCTTGGTCCTGGCGGGCAGCAGACTGCTGGTGCCGCTGGTGCTCCTCGACAACCCGGCGATCCCCGACCACCCGCTGGTCTGGTTGCCGGTCGCGCTCTGGCCGCTGTGGTCGGTCGCGCTGGTGCTTGCCGCGCTGCACTACCGGCTGCGCCGGGCACCGGCCGAGGTGGTGGGTGTGCGATGAGCACCCGCACCTCGGCCGCGCCCGACCGCCTGGTCAGCGTCTCCGGATCAGCGGAGGGCGATGATCGTGTACGGGCCGACGTCGCGCTGGACGAAGGCGGGGGAGTCGAACACCGCGCGGTCGAAGTAGACGTAGTAGTCGCGGACGTTCGGGTTCTGCGGGAACGCGTCCCCCTTGAGCTGCAACGCCAGGTCGCCCTCGTGCTCCGGCGGGGTCTCCACCTCGGAGTACCGGCTGCGCGGGTTGTCGAGGACGAACACCGTGGGGCTCGCGAACTTCGAGTCCCGCAGCATCCGCAGCAGCTCGTCGGGGTTCTTGGCCTTCGTCCAGCGCTCGATCTCGGCGATGCGCTGGTCGTAGTCGGCCAGCGGGTTGGCGTAGTGCGGGGTCTCCTGCTGGAAACCCCAGTACGGCTGGAAGGACATCACCTTGTAGTCGGTGCTCAGCAGCACGTTCCGGTCGGCGGGGCGGCCGGAGAGCGCGGCGATCGCGCGGATCTCGTCGTCGAACCAGGAGCCGCGCTGCTTCGGGTCCTTCTGGCCCTTGGCGTTGTCGCCGGTCGGGTAGTAGTCGCTGTAGGCCTGCTCGGTGTAGCCCAGCAGCTTCTCGCCGATCGCCTGCTGGCTGATGCTCACCGCGCCGACGAGGCTCAGCGCGCAGGCGATGAGCGTGATCTGGACGCCGTAGCGCGGGTCGACCTTCTGCCGGAGGTAGCCGATGAGCTCCAGCAGCCCGAGCACGCCGGCGATCGGCAGGATCAGGTCCAGGACGACGTTGAGCCGGAACGCCAGCAGCGTCGTCTTGGCCAGCAGGGCCAGCGTGGACAGCGCGAACCAGCCGTAGATGGCCAGCACGACCACGAACATCGCCGCCGCGATCCGGCTGTGCCGGAAGCGCAGCAGCAGCCACACGAAGCCCACCAGGCACAGCGCGCCGAACGCGGAGGCCTCGGTCATCGGCACCGGCAGGAACGCGCCGTCCTCCGGCAGGTAGTGCTGGGCGGCGCTGCGCGGGTTGTCCAGCAGGAACTTCGTGGAGAACAGGTAGGGCAGCCACACCAGCAGCGCGATGACCAGGCTGACCAGGCCGATCGGGAGGAGGCGCAGGAACAGGCCCTTGAGCACCGGCACCGCGCGGGAGCCGCGCCGGACCTGGTCGACGGCGGTGATCAGCGCCATCAGCAGGATCATCGCCACGGCGAAGCCGAAGTGCAGGGTGTAGGTGATCGCCGCGAAGCCGACGTAGCCGCCGATGCACAGCAGCGTCCAGCGCGGTGCGCCGTCGGCCTGCCGCAGCGCGGTCCAGGTCAGCACCGCCACCGGGACCAGCCACGCGGCCGACGGCCAGGCGTAGGGCTCGACGATGCCGTGCAGCATCCCGGACAGCGCGGTCACCACCGCGGCCAGCAGGGCGAGCCTGCGGCGCAGCACCACGCTCCACAGCGTGAACGCGACGACCGTGGTGATCGCGACCCAGCACAGCGCGTAGAGCTTGTAGGCGGCCCAGCCCTCCCAGCCCAGCAGGTTCGCGAACCGGCCGCCGAGCCAGAACCAGCCGCTGGGGTAGTAGGGCGCGGTGTCGGCGTAGTTCATGTCCGACAGGCCCAGCGTGGAGGCCATCCGCGTCATGAGCTGCATGCGGAAGCCGTTGTCGGTGGAGGAACCGCCGTAGTAGAAGCGCGTCGACTGCAGCGGGATCGCCAGCGACAGCGTGCTGAAGGCGCTCAGCGCCACCCAGGTCGCGACGACCTTGCCCCAGCGGCCGATGCGCGCCGCGCGGTAACCGAAGGCCAGCAGCACGAACAGCGCGGCCAGCACCAGGGTGCTGGACAGCATCGTCAGGGCTTCGGGCGCGTAGCTGGGTTCGCTGATGCTCAGCCGCGCGGCGGCGAACTGCAGCACCATGCTCACCACGACCGCGACCGCGGAACCGCCCAGCAGCTCGGCTACCGTGGTGCGCAACGGGAGCCGAACGGCCGAGGCCTGCCGCGGCTCGTCGATCGGGCTCGGTCCGGTCAACTGGGGAGACGGCAGGATTCCCACCACTTCACTCGTCCTTCGGCGTAGCCGACATGAGGGCTCGCGCAGAATAGTTGATGTGCGCCCGGTGCCCGCCCGGCGGGTGAGGGGGACGGGCGTGGGGAAACGCTATGGTGGCCGGAAAATTTCGCAAGCCGGACCGGTGGCGGCGACGGCGAGGAGGAGGTCGGCAGGTGTCCGACAGCCCAGTGGACGGCAAGGCAGTGGACGGCGGCGCGGACGACGCGACGGGTGACGGAGCCGCTGACGGGGCCGCGCCGACGCGGGCTCTCCCCGAGCGGATCGAGCCCGGCGACGTCGCGCCGCTGCCCGTCCTGGCTCCGCCGCGGCCGAAGGTCGTGGTCAAGGCGGACCTGCTCCCGGCGATCAGCGCGATCTCGCTCATCGCGCTGCTGGGGTTGCCGGTGGGGTGGCTGTGGTCGCGCCTGGCGCCGCCGCAGGAGAGCGTGCTGGGCCAGGGCGGTTCGGTGACGCCCCTGCTGGTGGAGAGCTACCACGAGTTCGACGGCATCGCGATCTTCTCGCTGCTGGCCTTCGCGACCGGTCTGCTCACCGCCGCGGTGCTGTGGCGGTTGCGCGGCAGGCGCGGCCCGGTGCTGCTCACCGGCGCGGTGATCGGGTCTCTGGTGGCGTCCTGGCTGGGCGTGCAGATGGGCGGCTCGTTCGCCTCCGGCCTCTACCCGATGCCGCCGAACCCGCAGCTCGGCGACCTGATCACGATCGCCCCGGAGATCACCACCCGGTGGGTCCTGGTCGCGATGCCCCTGGCGCTGGCCCTCGGCTACGGCGTCGCCACCTCCTGGAACGGATTCGACGACCTCGGCCGCCGCCTCAAGTGAGCCGGCCTGCCCAGGGGCGGTGTCGTGGACGCCGTTGTCGTCCCGCGGGCAGAAACCCCGTCAGTTCAGGCTGGGCTGCTGGGCGAACTCCGCCAGCGGCGCCGGGACCGCGCGCAGCTCGCGCAGGAACTCCGCTTCGCGGAGCAGCAGCTTGCGGACGGTGCGCAGCCGGAGCAGCGGGTCGGTCTCGGCCAGCAGGTCCTGGCGGTCCTCGGTGGTGAGCACGCAGTCGTCGGCCAGCAGGTAGGACAGGTCCTCGGTGCCGGTGTCCTCGCCGGGGATCTCGCGGGAACCGTTGCGCATACCGGAGGCGTGGTAGCGCTGGTGCGCGTCCCGGGCCGCGGCGACCAGCCGCTCGCGGCGTCCGGGCGTGTCGGGTTCCGGGTCGGTGTCGGGCAGCCACTGCACGCGGGCCAGCAGGTAGGGCGCGGATTCGCGGTCGATCTGCAGCAGCCGGAACCGCCGCTCGCCGAAGGCGGTGACGTCGTAGCGGCCGCCGGGCAGCTGGCGGGCCTGGTCGAGCACCGCCGTGCAGCCGACGTCGTACATCGAGTCGACGTTGTCCTCGCCGACCTCCCAGCCCTGCCGGATGGTGATCACGCCGAACCGGCGGTCGGGCACGTCCTCGTTGAGCAGGTCCTGCACGAGCTCGCGGTAGCGCGGCTCGAAGATGTGCAGCGGGAGGTGCCCTCCCGGGAACAGCACGGACCCCAGGGGGAACAAAGGCAACGTGTCCAACACGCCCCCAAAACTACTCAAGAAAGCGCTTCAGGACTCGTTCTGCCTCAGCTCGGTGGCCGGAAGACCGCGAACGGGTCCGTGACCTGCAGGTCTCGCGAGGTGAAGCGGAACAGCGCGGGCGGTCTGCCGCCGGAGCGCCCGGCCGGGAGGGTGTGCCCGGTGGCCTCCAGGACGCCGCGCCGGGACAGCACGCGCTGCAGGTTCGTGGCCGCCACCTGGTAGCCGAGCGCGCCCGAGTAGATGCCGCGCAGCTCGGAGACGGTGAACTCGGCGGGGGCCAGCGCGAACCCGATGTTGGTGTAGGAGAGCTTGGCGCGCAGCCGGTCTCGCGCGGCCAGCACGATCTCCTCGTGGTCGAAGGCGGTCGCGGGCAGGTCGTCGACGGGGAACCAGCGGGTGTCGCCGGGGACCTCGGGGTCGACGTCGGCGGGCACCAGGCACAGGAACGCGGTGCCCACGACGCGCCGGTCGGGGACCCGGCCGGGCGCGCTGAACACCGACAGCTGCTCGACGTGGGAGAGCTTGTGCACGTCGACCTTCTCGGCGAGCTGCCGCCGGATCGATCCCTCGACGTCCTCGTCGGCCGCGAGCCAGCCGCGGGGGAGCGACCAGCGGTGCAGGTCCGGTTCCTCGGCGCGCTGCCAGAGCATCACCTGCAGCCGCTCGTCCCGGATCTGGAGGACTCCGGCGAGCACTTCGTGGCCTGCGTCTCTGCCGTCGGACGCGGGTGCGGTGTTACGATGTGGCACGTTTTCGATTCTAAGGCGAAAACCTCGGGGCCGTTGATCCGGGGTGGAAAGCGGGTTTCCGGAACATCTCGGGGGCCCGGCGAGGAGGACGAGATGGCGACTGCGACGTGGCAGCGGACCGAGGCCGGTTTCACCGGCGTCGAGCCCGACGCCGCCTGGGCCGAGGAGGTCCGGCGGCTCGCCGAGGAGCGCGACGCCGTGCTGCTGGCGCACAACTACCAGCTCCCCGAGATCCAGGACGTCGCCCACCACACCGGTGACTCGCTGGCGCTGAGCCGCATCGCGGCCAACAGCGACGCGAGCACGATCGTCTTCTGCGGCGTGCACTTCATGGCCGAGACCGCCAAGATCCTCGGCCCGGACAAGACGGTGCTCATCCCGGACGAGCGGGCCGGTTGCTCGCTGGCCGACTCGATCACCGCCGAGCAGCTGCGCGCCTGGAAGGCCGAGCACCCGGGCGCGGTCGTGGTCTCCTACGTCAACACCACCGCCGAGGTGAAGGCCGAGACCGACATCTGCTGCACCTCCTCCAACGCGGTGGATGTGGTCCGCTCGATCCCGGAGGACCGCGAGGTGCTGTTCTGCCCGGACCAGTTCCTCGGCGCGCACGTCAAGCGCGAGACCGGCCGGGAGAACCTGCACGTCTGGGCCGGTGAGTGCCACGTGCACGCCGGGATCAACGGGCCGGAGCTGGCCGAGCGCGCCGCCGCCTCGCCGGAGGCGGACCTGTTCATCCACCCCGAGTGCGGCTGCGCGACCTCGGCGCTCTACCTCGCGGGCGAGGGCACGGTGGAGCCGGAGCGGGTGAAGATCCTCTCCACCGGTGACATGCTCACCGCCGCCAAGGAGACCGGTGCGACGTCGGTGCTGGTGGCCACCGAGGTCGGGATGCTGCACCAGCTGCGGCAGGCCGCGCCGGAGATCGACTTCCGCGCGGTGAACGACCGCGCCTCCTGCCGGTACATGAAGATGATCACCCCGGCGGCGCTGCTGCGCTGCCTGCGCGAGGGCGCCGACGAGGTGCACGTGCCCACCGGCGTCGCCGACCGCGCCCGCGCCTCGGTGGAGCGGATGATCGCCATCGGCAAGCCCGGCGGTGGCGAGTGACCTGGGAGGCCGGGGCCGACCTGCTCGTCGTCGGCACCGGCGTGGCCGGGCTGACCGCCGCGCTGCGCGCCCGCGAGGCCGGGCTGCGGGTGCTGGTGGTGAGCAAGGACTCGGTGTCGGCGGGCAACACCGGCTGGGCGCAGGGCGGCATCGCCGTGGTCCGGCCCGACGAGCTCGATCCCGGCGACAGCCTGCACAAGCACGTCGAGGACACCCTCACCGCCGGGGTGGGGTTGTGCTCGCCGGAGGCGGTGCGCGCGATCCTCGCCGACGGCGCGGAGGCGATCGGCCGGCTGCGCGCGGCGGGCGCGGAGTTCGACGCCGTCGACGGTCGGTTGGCGCGCACCCGCGAGGGCGGTCACCAGGCGTTCCGCGTGATCCACGCGGGCGGTGACGCCACCGGCGCCGAGGTGCAGCGGGCGCTGGTCTCGGCGGTGCGCGGCGGCGGCATCCCGGTGCTGGAGGAGCACTGCGTGGTCGAGCTGCTGCGCGGCGAGGGCGGTGCGATCGCCGGTGCGCTGGCGATGGATTCGCGCAGCCGCCCGGGCGTCCTGCACGCGCCCGCGGTGCTGCTGGCGACCGGCGGTCTCGGGCAGCTCTACGCGGCCACGACGAACCCGGAGGTGTCCACTGCGGACGGTGTCGCGCTGGCCCTGCGGGCGGGAGCGGCGGTGGCGGACCTGGAGTTCGTGCAGTTCCACCCGACCGTGCTCTACGCGGCGGGGCAGGCGCGCGGCCGGCGTCCGCTGGTGACCGAGGCGGTGCGCGGCGAGGGCGCGGTGCTCCTCGACGTGCGCGGGGAGCGCGTGATGGACGGGGTGCACCCGCTGGGCGACCTGGCGCCGCGCGACGTGGTGTCGGCGGCGATCACCCGCCGCGCCGCCGACACCGGCGCCGAGCACGTGTTCCTGGACGCCACCGGGATTCCCGGTTTCGCCGAGCGCTTCCCGACGGTGCACGCCTCGTGCCGGGAGGCGGGGATCGATCCGAGCTCGGAGCCGATCCCGGTGGCCAGCGCGGCGCACTACTCGTGCGGCGGTGTGGTATCCGATGTGGACGGCAGGACGGCGGTGACCGGCCTGTACGCGGCGGGCGAGGTCGCCTGCACGGGCTTGCACGGCGCGAACCGGCTGGCGTCCAACAGCCTGCTGGAGGGCCTGGTCGTGGGCGGCCGGGCCGCCGCGGCGGTGGCCAAGGACCTGGGCTGCGGCCTGCTGTCGCGCTCGCCGGTGGGCGAGGTCGAGCCGCCCGCGTTCGCGGTGGTGGAACGAGACCTGCTGCAGCGCACCATGAGCCGGCACGCCGGCATCGGGCGCAGCGAGGACGGCATGGCCGAGGCGAGCGCGGTGCTGGACCGCAACTCGGTGGTGCGCCCACTGCGGACGCGCTCGGCGGTGGAGGACGCGTCGCTGACGCTGACCGCTCAAGCTCTGCTGGCCGCGGCGCGGCTGCGCGCGGAATCGCGAGGATGCCACCGCCGCACGGACTTCCCGGACACCGACGACCTGCGCTGGCGGCGCAGCGCGGTGCTCCGGCTGGACGCCTCGGGGTGGTTGTTCCACACCGGGGCGGGGATTGCGAGGACAGCGGCATGACCTTCGACTTCGACGGCGCTCGCGAGATCGTCCGCACGGCCCTGGCCGAGGACCTGCGGTACGGGCCGGACGCCACCACCGAGGCCACGGTGCCCGACGGCGCGGTCGCCGAAGCGGGCTTCAACACGCGCAAACCCGGTGTGCTGGCGGGACTTCCGCTGATCCGCCTGGTGCTCGACGAGGTGTTGGGCGCCGACGCGTACCAGGTGATCGAGGAGCGCGCCGACGGCGACCGGCTGGCGGCGGGCGACTGCGTCCTGCGGGTGAAGGCCCCGGTGCGGGGTCTGCTCACGGCCGAGCGCACGGCGCTGAACCTGCTCACGCACCTGTCCGGCATCGCCACCGCCACCTCGTGGTGGGTCGACGCGGTGGACGGTACGGGGTGCAGGATCCGCGACAGCCGCAAGACCCTGCCGGGCCTGCGTGACCTGCAGAAGTACGCGGTCCGCTGCGGTGGCGGCGTGAACCACCGGATGGCGCTGGGCGACGCGATCCTGATCAAGGACAACCACATCGTCGCCGCGGGCTCCCCGGCCGCCGCGGTCCGCGCCTGCCGCGCGCACGCCCCGGACCTGCCGATGGAGGTCGAGGTCGGCGATCTCGACGAGCTCGACGAGGTCCTCGCGGAGAACGTCTCCCTGGTCCTGCTGGACAACTTCACCCCGGACCAGTGCGCCGAAGCGGTCTCCCGCACCCGAACCCTCTCCCCGGACACGGAAC
Organism: Saccharopolyspora flava; assembly: GCF_900116135.1. Classification (GTDB taxonomy): domain Bacteria; phylum Actinomycetota; class Actinomycetes; order Mycobacteriales; family Pseudonocardiaceae; genus Saccharopolyspora; species Saccharopolyspora flava. The sequence continues at coordinate 354,354 of NZ_FOZX01000001.1, read as the reverse complement.
TCGAAGCCTCCGGAGGCCTCACCCTCGACGTCGCCCGCGCCTACGCGAGCACAGGAGTCCACTACCTCGCGGTCGGAGCCCTCACCCACTCCTCCCCGTCCCTCGACCTCGGCCTCGACATGTGAGGGGAGCGGACATTGCCGTCTCCAGCGGGGCGTTCCGCGGCAGGGGACAGTTTTTCCTCGAATTGACCGGACAAAACAGACATGATCATGCGTCAATTAGAGGAAAAACTGTCCACTGCCCAGGGTTGAGCCACTGCTGGGGCCAACCAAGGGGTGCTCAGCGCCGTTGGCGCAATCGCGGGTAGCGCGATTCTTTCGGCTCAGAGCAGGCTTTCGAGTTCGACCTTCAACGTGACCGGTGTGGACACCGCGATGTCGGCCGTGTCCACACCGGCCGACACGTAGGCACGTGTCGTGGGATCGAGCCGGTAGCGGAACACCGTCAGTTTCCGGTCGTCCTGGGGCTCGCTCTCGATTCGCCAGAAGTGCTCGATCCCCGCAGCTGCGTACTCAGCAGGCTTGTCCGTCTGGTCAGCTGTGACCGACCCCGGGGACATCACTTCGACGACGAGAGCGACGTGCTGAGGGCGAAGCACGACGTCGTCCGGCAACGTGGCGTCGTAGAGGACGACGTCCGGTCGGCGGTTCAGCAGCGGCACGTCGCGCAGTCGGAGATCGATGTCGGTGTCGACAGCGAACTCAGGACCGGCGGCGTGCTCGAGCTCGTTGGCCAGGCGCCGCGCAATGGTCTGGTGCAGGCGGCGGGGCGCGGGAGTTACGACGATGGCTCCATCGACAATCTCGATGCGGCGGCACGCTTCTTCGGGCAGCGCCTCGTACTCCGCAGCGCTCAGCCCTCCAGGCGGCAGCACCATCCAGTCGGGCAGCGCAGTCATCGTCGGCCCCTCTCCCAACGGGTGCTGGACCAGCGTAGTCACAACACCTCTGGACTGGGAGTTTACGGGATCAGATCACCTGGAGTAGGGAAACATTACCGCATGTGATCGTGGCCCCTGTGTCGCAGTCCCTCGGGTCAGAAGCGCCGGTTGGTCAGCACCGGGACCGCCTGACGGGCGGGTTCGACGGTGGTGGGGTCGATGTCGACGACCTTGACCTCGGGTTCGGCGCCGAGTTCGGCGTGCACGACGCCGAGCGGGGTTGCGACGAGGCTGTGACCGACGCCGGTGGGGGCCTTGCCGGAGGGCTCGCGGCCGATGCTGCGCGGGTCGCCCTGGCCGCAGGCCACGATCCAGGAGGTGGAGTCCAGCGCGCGGGCGCGCACCAGCAGCTCCCACTGCTCGACCTTGCCCTCGCCCGAACCCCAGGAAGCGGGGGTGACGATCACCGAGGCGCCCTCGTCGGCGAGCTTCTGGAACAGGCCCGGGAACCGGACGTCGTAGCAGGTGGTGAAGCCGATGCCGACGCCGTCGAGGGTCACCACGACCGGCTTCGAGCCGGGGGCGACGGTGCGGGACTCGGCGAAGCCGAACGCGTCGAACAGGTGGATCTTGTCGTAGGAGGTGTCCAGGCCGCGGCCGGTGATCAGCAGCGTGTTGGTGACCCGGCCGTCGTCGGCGGGCGTGAACATCCCGGCGACCACGGCGATGCCGGCCTCGTTGGCGAGTCGGCGGACCTCGGTGGCCCACGGGCCGTCCAGCGGTTCGGCCAGCGGCCCGAGCTTCACGCCGAAGCAGGCCATCGCGGCCTCCGGGAACACCGCGAGGTCGGCGCCCTCCTCGGCGGCCCGCCGGATGCCGTCGGCGATGAGCTCCAGGTTCGCCTCCGGATCCGGACCCGACACGATCTGGCACAACGCGATCCGCATAACCACAACCATCCTTCGCTAGACCGATATGATGCTTGTATACCGACGATATGCAAGCAAGGGGTTCGTGTTGCCGTCCGGACGTGAAGTCGCTTACGCCCACCTCAAGGACACCGTCCTGAGCGACCCCAGCATGCAGGGGCAGTTCGTCAACGAACAGGCCCTCGCCGACGAGATCGGCGTGTCGCGCACGCCCATCCGCGAAGCGCTGCTGCTGCTGGCCGCCGAGGAACTGGTGCAGCTGGTGCCCAAGCGCGGGGCCTACATCGCGCCGGTCGGCGGCAGGGAGATCGGGGAGCTCTTCGAGATCCGGGTGATGATCGAGTGCTACGCCGCGCGGCGGGCCGTCGAGCTCGGCGCGGTGCCGCTGACCGAGATGCGCGAGCAGCTCGACCGGCAGCGCGAGCTCGGCGAGGACCAGGCGCGCGAGTTCATCGATCACGACCACCGCTTCCACTCGGCGCTGGTGGCGGCCGTGGGCAACGAGATGCTGTCCAAGACCTACGACGGGCTGCGCGCCCGCCAGGTCCGGGCGGGCGTCGAGGCGCTGTTCCGGTCCGACGGGCGGCGCAGGTCCGTGCTGGCCGAGCACGAGGCGATCTGCTCGGCGCTCGCCGCGGGCGACGCGGAGGCCGCGGCCGCGGCGATCACCGAGCACCTCAGCGCGACCCGGCAGGTGCTCCAGTCCGGCTGAGCGCCAGGCCCACCAGCGTCACCACGCACGTCGCCGCCAGGTAGCAGGCGGGCGCGACCCAGGTGTCGAAGTAGGCGTAGAGCGAGGTGAACAGCAGCGGCGCCAGCGCCCCGCCGATGATCCCGGCCAGGGTGTAGGCCAGCGAGGACCCGGTGGCGCGCAGCTCCGGGCTGAACTGCTCGGCGATGAACGCCGCCTGCGGCCCGTACATCAGGGCGTGCCAGATCAGGCCGACGATCACACCGATGATCAGCAGCCCGGCCGAGCCGCCGCCGACCAGCGGGAAGAAGGCGAACGGCCACACCAGTCCGCCGACCGCGCCGATCGCGTAGATCCGGCGGCGCCCGAAGCGGTCCGACAGCGCTCCCGCCAGCGGCATCCCGAACAGCTGCAGCGAGGAGCCGAGCATGACGCCGGTGACCGCCCAGCTCTTGGGCATGTCCAGCTGCTGGGTGGCGTAGGTGAGCACGAAGACGGTGAACAGCGCGTAGAGCACGTCCGGCCCGACGCGGGAGAGGATGCCGGAGATCAGCGCGCGCGGTTCGCGGGTGAGGACCTCGCGCACCGGGGCGCCCGCCTGCTCGCCCTTCTGCTGGATCTCCTGGAAGACCGGGGTCTCCTCGAGCTTGACCCGGATCCACAGGCCGAAGATCACCAGCACGGCCGACAGCAGGAACGCCACGCGCCAGCCCCAGCTCATGAACTGCTCGGAGGTGAGCCCGGCGGCCAGTCCGGCGAGAACGCCGTTGGCGAGCAGGTTGCCGGCCGGCGGGCCGATCTGGGCGGCCGAGGCCCAGAACCCGCGGTGCTTCTCGCTGCCGTACTCGCTGGACAGCAGCACGGCGCCGCCCCACTCGCCGCCGATGCCCACGCCCTGGGCGAAGCGCAGCACCACCAGCAGCGCCGCGCCGAGCGCGCCGACCTGGGAGTGGGTGGGCAGCAGTCCGATGAGGACGGTCGAGATGCCGGTGATCAGCAGGGTGATCACCAGGACCTGCTTGCGGCCGAGGACGTCGCCGAGCCGGCCGAAGACGAATCCGCCCAGCGGGCGGGAGACGTAGCCGACGGCGTAGGTGGAGAACGCCAGCAGGGTTCCCGACAGCGGGTCGTGGCTGGGGAAGAACAGCTGGCCGAACACCAGGGCCGAGGCGACGGAGTAGGCCGCGAAGTCGTACCACTCCAGGGACGTTCCGCTCAGGCTCGCCACGAAGGCCTTGATCAGGTCCTTGCGGGCGGGTCTGGCGGCTGTCGCGTTCGTCATGGGCTCCCTCGATTGTTCCAGGTGCACCGGCAAAGTGTGATACGAACTGTATACAAGAAGTATGCTGAATGGGAGGGTGCTGTGTTTCCACTTCGTTTCGACGTCGCCGGCCGGACCGTCGAGGTCGCGGTGACGACGCTGCTCAACGCCGGTTACGCCGGTCGCAGCCAGGAGGACGTGGCCGCGCACGTCGCCGAACTCGCCGAGCTCGGCGTGCCCGCACCGACCCGCACGCCCTGCCTGTACCCGGTCGCGCCGTACCTGGCGATGCAGGCCGACGTGGTCCCGGTGCAGCACGGCCGCACCTCCGGCGAGGCCGAGTGGGCGCTGGTGATCACCGACGACGACGTGCTGCTCACCGCCGCCTGCGACCACACCGACCGCGAGCTGGAGGTGCACGGGGTCGCCTGGAGCAAGCAGGCCGGGCCGGACGTCCTCGGCCGCAAGGCCTGGCGCCTCGCCGACGTCGAGGGCCACCTCGACGAGCTCACCCTCACGGCCTGGGCGGGCGGCGAGAAGATCCAGGACGGCACCCTCGCCGAACTCCTCACCCCGCGCTACTGGCTCGACGAGCTCCGCTCCCGCGACCTGGCCCGCCCGGGCACGGTCCTCATCTCGGGCACGATCCCGATGGCCTCCGAGGTCGACCAGTTCGCCGACACCTGGCGGGTCGACCTCACCGACCCCCGCACCGCCGACACCATCACGTGCTCCTACACCGTCCAGCGCATGCCCGACCCCGTCGCCTGACGTGTCCCCCGATCGAAAACCCCGGTTTTCGTCGCGCGAAAACCGGGGTTTTCGACGGGTGTCCCCGCGGTCGGGCGTGTTGGGGGACGAAGATCTCAGGGTTATTGAGAAAGTTTTGCAATAGCCCTTATGGTGCGTGTGTGCTGAAACGTCGGAGTTGGATCGTCGGGTTATCCGTGGTGGGGGTCCTCGTCGCCGGGTGTTCGGTGCCTTCGGGGCCCGGATCGGGTGCGGAGCCCGGGTCGATGCTGCTGGCCGACGGGTACGAGCCGGAGAGCCTGAACCCGCTGCTCGGCTACGGAGCCGAAGGGGCCGCGAAGTTCTACGACGGGCTGCTCGCCTTCGACGGCCGGACGCAGCTGAAGCCCGCGCTGGCGGTCGAGCCGCCGCAGGCCAACGCCGACGCCACCAGCTGGACCGTGAAGCTGCGCGAGGGCGTGACGTTCCACGACGGCACGCCCTTCGACGCCGAGGACGTCGTGGCGACCTACCGGGCCGCGATCGACCCGGCCTACGCCTCCACGGTCTCCTCCGACTACGACATGCTCGCCGACGTCCAGGCCGTCGACCCGCACACGGTGCGCTTCGACCTGAAGTTCCCCTACTCGGCCTGGCCGTCGAAGCTGGTGCTCGGCATCCTGCCGAACGAGGCTCTGACAACCCCTGCCCCGCAGGAGAACTCGTCGCTGAACACGCACCCCGTCGGCACCGGCCCGTACCGGCTCGTCGAATGGCGCCGGGGCGACCAGATGACCTGGGCCGCCAACCCCGGCTACTGGGGCGGTGCCCCGGCGGTGCACGACATCACCGTCGTGTTCGCCAAGGACGACAACACCCGCGCGCAGCGATTGGCCGCGGGCGAGTTCGACGGAACTGTGCTGCCCCCGGTGCTCGCGGAATCCGCTGCGCGCGAGGGGTTCCGGGTCGTGCACCACGAGACCGCCGACTACCGCAGCATCGCGCTGCCCAACACCCACCCCGTCGCCGGTGACCGGGCGGTGCGCACCGCGCTGAACCTCGCCGTGGACCGCGACGGCATGATCAAGGCGCTGCTCGGCGGTCACGGAAAACCCGCCCACACCCCGATCCCGCCGTCGATGGGCGCGAACCACGAGCCCGCCGCGACCTTCCCGCACGACCCGCAGCGGGCCGCGCGCCTCCTCGACGACGCGGGCTGGCGCGTCGGCCCCGACGGCATCCGCGAGCGCGACGGGATCCGCGCGAAGTTCACCGTCCTGTACTTCGCCGACGACAGCCTCCGCCGCGACCTGGCAACGGGTTTCGCCTCCGACGCCCGCGAGATCGGCATCGAGGTGGAGCTCGCCGGGGTGGACCGCTCGGCGGTCGCCGGCCGGTTGGCCACCGACGGCATCGTGCTCGGCGGCGGCAACCCGATCGACCCGGACCCGCAGGTGTACTCCAGCCTGAACTCCGCGGCCATCGGCACCGGCACCTACAACAACCCGGGTCAGTACCGCAACGCCGAGGTCGACGCCGCGCTGGACTCCGCCCGCCGCGAACTCGACCCGGCCCGCCGCGCCGAGTACTACCGGCAGGCCCAGCGCGCCTACGTCGCCGACCCGGGCCTGGTGTACCTGGCGTTCATCGACCACAGCTACGTGCTGCGCGACGGCGACCACACCGGCTACCAGGCGCCCGTCGAACCGCACACCCACGGCACCACCTGGGGTCCGTGGTGGAACATCGAGACCTGGAAACCGCGCGCATGACCCGGGCCATCGCGCGCCTGGTGCTGCGGCGCCTGGCGTTCGCCGTCCCGGTGCTGGTGATCGTCGCGCTCGGCGTGTTCCTGCTGGCCGCGGCCTCGCCGTTCGACCCGGTCGACCAGTACTTCGGGGTGCGGCTGTTCACCGCCTCGGCCGCCGACGTGGCCCGGGTGCGCGCCGAGCTCGGGCTCGACCGGCCGGTGCTGGAGCAGTTCTGGCAGTGGTTCGGCGGAGTGCTCACCGGCGACCTCGGGGTGTCGCGGTCGATGCGGCAGCCGGTCGCCCAGGTCGTGGCCGAGCGGCTGCCGTGGACCGCGCTGCTGGCGGCCACCGGACTCGCGCTCGCGGTGGTGTTCGCGCTGGTCGGCGGCACGATCGCGGCCTGGCGCCAGGGCGGCGCCGTCGACCGGCTGGTCACCGCCGTCGGCCACGCGCTGGAGGGCGTGCCGCCGTTCGTGCTGGCGCTGCTGTCGATCGCGGTGTTCTCGCTGGGCCTGGGCTGGCTGCCGGTGGCGGGCCTGACCGACGCCGGTGAGCAGGCCACCGTCGGGCAGATCGCCGAGCACCTCGTGCTGCCCGCGCTGGTGCTCGGTATCTCGCAGACCCCGTGGCTGGTGCTGCACGTCCGGCAGTCGATGCTGAGCTCGCTGGCCGAGGACCACGTCACCGGGGCGCGGGCGCGCGGGCTCGCCGAGCACGTCGTGGTGCTGCGCCACGCCCTGCCCACCGCGCTGCTGCCGTTCGTGACGCTCATCGGCGCCCGCATCCCCGAGCTGGTCACCGGGACCGTGCTGGTCGAGGAGGTCTTCTCCTGGCCGGGCCTGGCGGGAGCGGTGGTCACGGCCGCGACCGCGGTGGACTACCCGCTGCTGGCGATGGTGACGCTGGTGGCGACCGCGGCGGTGCTGCTGGGCTCGCTGCTGGCCGACGTCGCCGCGATCGCGGCCGACCCGAGGGTGGCCGCCGATGGCTGAGCTGACCTGGCGGCCCGCGGGCCGCGCCGGTGCCACCCGCGCCCGCCCGCGCACCCGGCTGCGCGCGTCGCTGGCGGTCCTGGCACTGCTGGTGCTTGGCGCCGTGCTGGTGCCGATGCTGCTGGGCGGGCCGTCGGTGAGCTACGAGGAGATCCGCCTCGCGCCGGGCCTCGCGCACCCCTTCGGTACCGACTCCAACGGCCGCGACCTGTTCGCCCAGTCGATGGCCGGGCTGCGGGTGTCGCTGCTGGTGGCCGCGTTCAGCGCGCTGGTGTCGGCGGTGCTCGGCTCGCTGGTGGGCGTGGTGGCCGGCGGTCTGGGCGGCTGGCCCGACCGGGTGCTGATGCGGCTGGTCGACACCGTGAACTCGGTGCCGCACCTGCTGCTCGGCGTCGTCATCGTCGCGCTGTACCGGGGGAGCCTGGTGGCGGTGATCTGCTCGATCGCGCTGACCCACTGGACGACCGTCGCGCGCGTCGTGCGCTCCGAGGTGCTGTCGCTGCGGCAGCGGCCGCACGTCGACGCCGCCATCGCGGGCGGTTCGTCGCGGACCCGCGTCCTGCGCAGGCACCTGCTGCCTGCGATCGTGCCGCAGGCCGCGCTCTCGGCGGTGCTGCTGGTGCCGCACGCGGTGTGGCACGAAACCGCGCTGAGCTTCCTCGGTCTGGGCCTGCCGCCGCACCTGGCCAGCATCGGCAACATCCTCGGCGACGGCCGCGACGCGGTGCTGCTGGGCGCCTGGTGGATCGTGCTGTTCCCGTCGGCGCTGCTGGTGGCCACCACGCTGGCGGTGTCCGGTCTGGCCGCGACCTGGCGGGACCGGATCGTGCCACGACGACGATCGGAGCTGTCGCTGTGACCGGCCTGCGAGCCCCCGAGGCCACGGATCTGCTGACGCTGCACCGCCTTTCGGTCCGCTTCCGGCTGCCGCGCGGGGTGCTGGTGCGCGCCGTCAGCGACGCCGTGCTGCGGCTGCGGCCCGGCCGCGTGCTGGCGTTGGTCGGCGAATCCGGTTGCGGCAAGTCGGTTCTGGCCTCGGCGCTGCTGGGACTGCTGCCGGGCAACGCCGAAACCCGCGGCGAGGCGCTGCTCGACGACGGCACCGACCTGCTGTCGGCGCCGGAACCGGTGCTGGCCGGGAGGATTCGCGGTCGCCGCATCGGACTCGTGCCGCAGTCGGCGAGCACCCACCTCACGCCGGTGCGCACCGCGCGCTCCCAGCTCGCCGAGACCGCGCAGGCGCTGCGCGGTCCCCGCGACGCCGACGAGCTCGCCCGGCACGTCGGCCTCGACCCCGCCGACCTGGACCGCTACCCGCACGAGCTCTCCGGCGGCATGGCGCAGCGGGTCGCGCTCGCGCTGGCGCTGGCCGGGGACCCGCGCATCGTCCTGGCCGACGAGCCGACCACCGGGCTGGACCGGCCGCTGGTGCACCGCACCGTCGACCTGCTGGCCGAGGCCGCGAACGACGGCCGCGCGGTCCTGCTCATCACCCACGACCTGGCCGCCGCGCGGCGCGTGGCCACCGACGTCGCCGTGATGTACGCCAGCCGCATCGTCGAGGCCGGTCCGGCCGAGGAGGTGCTGGGCGAGCCCTGGCACCCCTACACCGCCGGGCTGCTCGCGGCCCTGCCCGAAGGCGGGTTCGAGCCGATCCCCGGCCACCCGCCGTCGTTGACCGAACTCGACCGCCTCGAAGGGGAGTGGGGCTGCGTGTACTGCCAGCGCTGTCCGGACCAGCCCGGATTCGCGCCCTGCACGGGCGATCCGGAACTGCTCAACCGCGGCGAGCGGTGGATCGCCGCCCACGCGCCGTGCTGAGCGCCGAGGAGGTCGTGGCCGGCTACCGGCGCGGCAGACCGGTTCTGGACGGCGTGAGCATCGCTGTCAACGAGGGCGAGGTGCTGGGGCTGGCCGGTCCCAGCGGGTCCGGGAAGTCGACGCTGGGGCGCGTGCTGGCGCTGCTGCACCAGCCGTGGTCCGGACGGGTGTCGCTCGATGGCGGCGAAGTCACGCGCTTTCGGCACCGCACGCCCCCGGAAACGCGAAAAGCGATCGGAATCGTCTTCCAGCACCCGCGCCCCGCCGTCGACCCGCGCTTCACGCTCCGCGACATCATCGCCGAACCCCTGCTCGCACGGGGAGAATCCGGTGAGATCGCCGAACTCGCCGACGAAGTGGGGCTCACCGGAGAACTGCTCACCCGGCGCCCGCACGAGGTCAGCGACGGCCAGCTGCAGCGCGCCTGCCTCGCCCGCGCGCTGGCCCCGAGGCCCCGCTACCTCGTGTGCGACGAGATGACGGCCATGCTCGACGCCTCCACGACCGCCGCCCTCGTGCGCGTCGTGGACCGGCAAACCCGGGAAAACAACACAGGAGTGCTGGCCATCAGTCACGACGAGGCGTTGCTGACCCGATGGGCGGACCGTGTGCTTCACGTGGCCGAGTTGATATGACATCGTGGCGGAATGCGGTGCTTCGGGGAGCCGCCTTTAGAAGTACGAACGACTCTCAGGAGCAAAACGTGAGCGAGCAAGAGGGCACCACCTTCGTCCAGTGGCGAGAGCGCGTGCACACCGAATCCGACGGCGGCAACCCGCAGATGCGCCTCATCATGATGGTCGCAGCCGCGGTCGTCGTGGCCGGGATCCTGGTAGGCACCATCGTCCTGATGCTGTCCTGATTCGCGGCGGAGCCGCTGTTTCAGGTGTGGGACTCAGCTCGCACCGCCGCGGGTTCTGAGCGGCTTCGTGGCGAGTACGCCGGGACGCCTCGTATTGGCATACTCAAGGAGCGGCGCACGGAGTCCACGGAGCCGCTCAGGTTCCGCTACCCGCACCGCCAAGCAGGGCAACCACGGAAATGCCGTCTGGGGATCAGTCCACCTTGCGCCAGTGCTGCTTCTTGTGGCCGTCTCGGAGGACGATTCCCAGTTCTGCCAACTGCGTTCGCAGGAGCGCGGCCTCCTTGTGGTCGCGCCTGCGCAGCGCTCGGTCGCGCTCGGCCATGAGCGTGTTCGCCCGCAGCGACAGCTTCGGGGTCTCCTCGGTCCAGAGCTCGTAGCGGCCCGCGTAGGGGTCGGACTCGCGCCAGGCGTAGCCGTGCTCGCGGAACGCGTCGCGCAGCGCCAGCCGGTCCAGGCCCGACTTGCGGCGCGCCAGTTCGGCTCCGGAGCCGTCCAGCAGCACCAGGTGGCCGCGTTCGGTGAACACCGCGTCGACCTCGCCGGCGGGGATCTCGTGGGCGTTGCGCCCGGTCGCCAGCACCACCTGCTCGGGACCGACCGTCACCGTCAGCCGCTCCTGGGCGAGCAGGCCGGCGAAACCCAGGCCGATGAGCGCGCCCAGCGCGATGGCCACCAGCATCCCCCACGGGTCCGCGCCGGAGGCGGCGAGCGCGAACACGCCCTGGAACGGCGCCCACGGCAGGCCCGCCACCCACGCCGCCACGACCCGCAGCAGGAACCCCGCCGCCGCGCCGAGCAAGGGGCAGTAGATCCACGAGCCCCGGCGAACCAGCGCGGGCGGGTGGATCGTCGTCGCGGTGGTCATGGCGCCATTATCGCGAGAGAAAGGGCCCGGGGTGCGCACACCCCGGGCCCTCCCGATCCCCCTCCTGGTCGGGTCAGGCACCTGCCTCCCGGAGCAGGATGTCCACCGCGGCGTCGTTGCGAGCGGTCTCCCGCTCGATCACGTCACCCGGTGGGTAGAAGCCGTCGAGACCGCCGCCGTTGGACGGGTACATCTCGAAGGTGAACGCCAGGATCTTGTGCTGGCCCCACATCCAGTCGAGGCTGTCGCCGTCGGTGACGTAGAGCTCGCTGGACTGCTGCGGGGTGTAGCCGTTGGTGTCGGCCATCTCGGTGCCGACGCGGGCGAAGCGGTCGTACTCCTGCTGGGTCATGCCCTCGGTGACCTGGTCGGAGGTGTGGCCGAAGGGCCACAGCACCAGCTCGGAGTAGGTGTGGAAGTCCACCGCGGCCTTGATCTGCTGGGTGCCGCCGACCACGCGCGAGTTGATGAAGTCGCGCATCGCCGCGGCCTCCGGCGAGGACCAGGCCTCGGTGCCCCGGTAGGTCTCGTCGGCGGGGTCGTCGCTGGCGCCGCCGCAGCAGCCCCACATGAAGCCCCAGTTGCGGTTGACGTCGGTGCCCTGGTCCTGGCGGTTCTTGCGCCAGCCCTGGTACTGGCCCGACTCCACGTCGTAGGACGAGCCGTCCGGGTTGACCGACGGGATGATCCAGATCTCGCGGTTGTCGACCGACTCCTTGACCGCCGGGTCCGAGTAGTTGTCGGTGAACCGCTGGGCGATGTGCAGGCACATCTCGGTGGTCAGGTGCTCGCGCGCGTGCTGGTTGCAGTCGAAGAGGACCTCGGGCTCGTCCTCGTCGGTGGCCACGTTGTCGCTGATCTTGAGCACCGGGATGTCGCGGCCCTCGAAGGACTTGCCCGCGCTGACCTTCGCGGCGATGTCCGGGTGGTCGGCCACGGTCTTGTCGAGCTCGGCGACCATCTCGTCGTAGTTGTGGTACGCCTCGTCGCCGGGCGGGAAGTCGCCCGGCGCCTTGGGCTGCGCGCCGTTGCGGCGCTGCAGCGCGTCGGCGACCTTGGTCTGCTCGGTGAGCTGGAAACCGCGAGCGCGCAGCTGCTCGGCCTCCGCTGCCGTCGCCTCCACGCTGGCGACCTGGTCCTTGGTGACCCCGAGGACCTCCGCGCCGCTGCGGTTGATCTCCGTGCGGGACGCGCTGTCGGTGTTCGGGACCGTGTAGACGGCCCGGTCTTGAGCGGACGTGTCGGTCGGTTCTGCGGCCAGTCCGGCCTGAACCGGTGCCAGCAGGACGAGCCCGGCCGCCGCAGCGACCAGCGCTGCCTTGCGCCGTGAACTGAACATCGGAACTCCGATCGATCACTGGAGGTGACCAAGGAAGAGTCCAAGAGGTGGGGACCATTGGCAACCGCGTGGCGAACTATGGTCGCCGCTGGAGCGTTTTCCCATTTCACAGCTGGTGCCGACACGCCACCGGTGTGTTGGTGTGACCCCGGGCCGGGTTCGCGGACACCGCGGGTGGGCTGCGATTACCCTGGTCGGTGTAGTTCCCCGCCCGGAAAGGTTGCTCATGCTCACCCGCTCCGACCTGCGCGGTCGTGTTCCGTCCACCGTCGAGCTGCGCGCCACGCTGCCGCGCGCCGAGATGGACGTCGAGCACGTGCTGCATCGGGTCCGGCCGGTGATCGACGACATCCGCGACCGCGGCGTGGACGCGGTGCTCGATCACACCCAGAAGTTCGACGGGGTCCGCCCCGAGCGGGTGCGGGTGCCCGCCGAGGAGCTGGCCCGCGCGCTCGACGAGCTCGACCCGACCGTGCGGTCCGCGCTGGAGGAGTCGATCGCGCGCGCCCGCCGCGTGCACGCCGACCAGCGCCGCACCGACACCACCACCCAGGTCGTGCCCGGCGGCACCGTCACCGAGCGCTGGGTGCCGGTCGCCCGCGTCGGCCTCTACGCGCCGGGCGGGCTGGCCGTCTACCCGTCGAGCGTGGTCATGAACGTCGTGCCGGCCCAGACCGCCGGTGTCGAGTCGCTGGTGGTGTGCAGCCCGCCGCAGGCCGAGTTCGGCGGCCTGCCGCACCCGACGATCCTGGCCGCCGCGCAGCTGCTCGGCGTCGAGGAGGTGTGGGCGGTCGGCGGTGCGCAGGCCGTGGCGCTGCTGGCCTACGGCGGTCACGACACCGACGGCGCGGAGCTGCTGCCGGCCGACATGGTCACCGGCCCCGGCAACGTCTACGTCACCGCGGCCAAGCGCCACCTGCGCAGCCTCATCGGCATCGACTCCGAGGCCGGGCCCACCGAGATCGCCGTGCTGGCCGACGGCACCGCCGACCCGGTGCACGTGGCCGCGGACCTGATCAGCCAGGCCGAGCACGACACGCTCGCGGCGAGCGTGCTGGTCACCACCTCCGAGGAGCTGGCCGACGCGGTCGACGCCGAGCTGGAGCGCCAGGTCGCCCAGACCAAGCACGTCGAGCGCATCCACACCGCCCTGACCGGGCGGCAGTCGGGCTGCATCCTCGTCTCCGGCATCGACGACGGGGTGCGGGTGGTCGACGCCTACGCGGCCGAGCACCTGGAGATCCAGACCGCCGACGCCGAGGCCGTCGCCGCGCGGGTGCGCAACGCGGGCGCGATCTTCGTCGGCCCGTACGCGCCGGTCTCGCTCGGCGACTACTGCGCGGGCTCCAACCACGTGCTGCCCACCGGCGGCTGCGCCCGGCACTCCTCGGGCCTGAGCGTGCAGAGCTTCCTGCGCGGCATCCACGTGATCTCCTACAGCGAGCAGGCCCTGCGCGACGTCGCCGACCAGGTCGTCGCCCTCGCCGACGCCGAGGACCTGCCCGCCCACGGCCAGGCCGTGACCGCCCGCTTCTGATCTCTTCCGAAGGACACCCATGAGTGACGTGCTCGGCGCCGACACGACGCTGGCCGATCTGCCGCTGCGGGACGACCTGCGCGGCCGCAGCCCCTACGGGGCTCCGCAGCTGGACGTCTCCGTCCGGCTCAACACCAACGAGAACCCCTACCCGCCGCCGCCCGAGCTGGTCGCCGACGTGACCGCCGCGGTCCAGGAGGCGGCCGCCGACCTGCACCGGTACCCGGACCGCGACGCCACGGCCCTGCGCGCCGACCTCGCCGCCTACCTGACCGAGGCCACCGGGGTCGCGCTGGCGACCGAGAACGTGTGGGCCGCCAACGGGTCCAACGAGGTGCTCCAGCAGATCCTGCAGGCCTTCGGCGGGCCCGGGCGCACCGCGCTGGGCTTCGAGCCCTCCTACTCGATGCACCCGATCCTGTCGGCGGGCACCCGCACCGACTGGCTGCCCGCGCCGCGCCGCGAGGACTTCAGCCTCGACGGCGCCGAGGCGGCCCGGCTGGTCGCCGAGAAGCGGCCCGACGTGGTGTTCGTGACCAGCCCGAACAACCCCACCGGCCAGTCCATCGCGCCCGAGGACCTGCTGGCGATCCTGGAAGCCGCGCCCGGCGTGGTCGTGGTCGACGAGGCCTACGCCGAGTTCTCCGCGCAGCCCAGCGCGGTGGAGCTGATCGAGCGGTTCCCGGCCAAGGTCATCGTCAGCCGCACCATGAGCAAGGCGTTCGCCTTCGCCGGCGGACGGCTCGGCTACCTGGCCGCCGCCCCGGCGATGATCGAGGCGCTGCTGCTGGTCAGGCTGCCGTACCACCTGTCGGCGGTCACCCAGGCCGCCGCCCGCGCCGCGCTGCGGCACGCCGAGGCGACGCTGGGATCGGTGCGGGCGCTCATCGACGAGCGGGAGCGCGTCGTGGCCGCGCTGACCGAGCTCGGGTTCACCCCGGCTCCCAGCGACGCCAACTTCGTGCTGTTCGGGCGCTTCGCCGACGCGCACCGCGCCTGGCAGCGCTACCTGGACTCCGACGTGCTGATCCGCGACGTCGGCATCCCCGGCCACCTGCGGGTCACCATCGGCACGCCCGCCGAGAACGACGCGTTCCTGGCGGCGAGCAAGGACGTCTTGGAGGAGATCGCACGGTGAGCACCTTCCAGCCCGGCACGCGGGTCGGCCGCGTCGAGCGCACCACCAAGGAGTCGTCGGTGCTGGTCGAGCTCGACCTCGACGGCACCGGTCAGGTCGACGTCGACACCACGGTCCCGTTCTACGACCACATGCTCACCGCCCTGGGCACGCACGCGGCGTTCGACCTCAAGGTCAAGTCCAGCGGCGACATCCACATCGACGCCCACCACACCGTCGAGGACACCGCGATCGTGCTCGGCCAGGCGCTGCGCCAGGCGTTGGGCGACAAGAAGGGCATCCGCCGCTTCGGCGACGCCTGGATCCCCATGGACGAGACGCTCGCGCACGCCGCGGTGGACGTCTCCGGCCGCTCGTACTGCGTGATGACGGGGGAGCCGGAGGAGTACAACAGCTTCACCATCGGCGGGAACTACCCGTTCGTGCTCAACCGGCACGTGTTCGAGTCGCTGGCGTTCCACTCGCAGATCAACCTGCACACGCGGGTGATCCACGGCCGGGACCCGCACCACATCGCCGAGGCCGAGTACAAGGCGATCGCCCGCGCCCTGCGCGCCGCCGTCGAGCCGGATCCCCGCTTCGCCGGCGTCGTCCCGTCCACCAAGGGCGCTCTCTGACGGGGCATCACCGCAGGTAGTCGGGTTGCGGCGGAGCGTCACGTCGCTTCGCGGTGGGTCCGGGTTCACCTCCTGGAAACCCGAACGCCGCACGCCTGTGTCCTGGCGGGGTGACGCTGGGAGGCGTGCGTGCTTCCGGCCCCGACGTCCCGATGACCGGGCGGTTCGGCCCCGCCTCGGCGTCCCAGCCCTCGGTGGGCGGGGTCGTCGTGGACGGCCGGTCGATCGCGCTGCGGCTCGGGTACGTCGGGTCCGACTTCGCGCGCTTCGCGATCCGCGCGGGCGGCGGATCCGCGGCGCCGTGCCTGGTCGACGTGCTCGGCGAGAAGTACGTGACGATCCCGGTCGCCGCGCGGTACCGGGTCGCGGTCGAGGGGCCGAGTGACATCCGGATGGAGCTGGGCGGTTCTCTCGGTGGTTCCGCGTCCCGCGTCGACGTCCAGGCCCGCCACACCGCTCGCGGCCTGGTCCTGGAGCTCCGCAACAACGGTCTCCACGAGGTCGGTCTCGACCTGCGCGCCCGGGCGCACGCCGACCACGAGACCAGCGTCCGCCTCGCCGGCGGCGGCGCGCTGCCGCTGTTCTGGCCGGTGCCCGACGGCCACTACGACCTCGAGGTGACCTCCCCGGAAGACGACGCCTTCCACCGCCGCGTCCGAGGCAAGACCGAGCCCCACCCGGCCGACTAGCACCTCTCGCGGCGCGCGGAACTCAGCAGCGGACAGTTTTAGTCCAAATCACCCAGGGTCGATGTCCCTTTTGTCCGGACAGTTTTCGCTAAAACTGTCCACTGCCCACGCACGAGCACGACGCCACCAGCCACCCCGACCCCGGAAAAGCGCGATGCCGCCCCCGGGGTTCGGGGGCGGCATCGCGGGGAGCGGGAGGTCAGACCTTCTCGGGGGTCTTGTCGGTGGTCCCGCCTTCGCCGGAGGAGTCGGAGACGCCGTCGTCGACGAAGGTCTGCTCGTTGAACGGGGCGTTGCCGGTGAAGACCTGGCGCATCTGGTCGCGGTCCAGCTCCTTGGTCCACGAGCCGATCAGCACCGTGGCCACCGCGTTGCCCGCGAAGTTCGTCAGGGCGCGGGCCTCGGACATGAACCGGTCGATGCCCACGATCAGGCCGACGCCGTCGAGCAGCTCCGGCCGGTGCGACTGCAGGCCGCCGGCCAGGGTGGCCAGACCGGCGCCGCTGACGCCCGCCGCGCCCTTCGAGGCGATCATCATGAACAGCAGCAGGCCGACCTGCTCGCCGATCGACAGCGGGTCACCCATCGCGGTGGCGATGAACAGCGACGACATCGTCAGGTAGATCATCGTGCCGTCGAGGTTGAACGAGTAGCCGGTGGGCACCGTGATGCCCACGACCGGCTTGCTCACGCCCAGGTGCTCCATCTTCGCGATCAGCCGCGGCAGCGCGGCCTCCGACGACGACGTCGACAGGATCAGCAGGAACTCGCGGCCCAGGTAGCGCAGCAGCGAGAAGATGTTCACCCGCGCGAACAGCCACAGCACCGCGCCCAGCACGACGAAGATGAACAGCACGCACGTCGTGTAGAAGCCGAGCATGATCACCGCGAGGCCCTTGAGCGCGTCCACACCGGTCGCGCCGACCACGGCCGCGATGGCGCCGAACGCGCCGATCGGGGCCACCCACATGACCATGGCCAGGATCTTGAACACCAGGCGCTGGATATGCTCGATGCCGCGCAGGATCGGCTCGCCCTTGGAACCCATGCCCTGCAGCGCGAAACCGGCCAGCAGCGCGACCAGCAGCGTCTGCAGCACCTCGCCCTCGGTCAGGGCCGACACCAGCGTCTTCGGGATGATCCCGATCAGGAACTCGGTGGTGCTCTGCGATTCCTCACCGGCCTGCGCCGCGCCCGAGCCGCGCAGCTCTTGGGTGATGTGCAGGCCCTCGCCCGGGTGCAGCACGTTGCCGACGACGAGGCCGATGACCAGCGCGACCACCGACATGATCATGAAGTAGACGAGCGCCAGACCGCCCACCCGGCCGACCTTCGCGGCCTTGCGGACGCTGCCGACGCCGAGCACGATCGTGCAGAAGATGATCGGCGAGATCATCATCTTGATCAGGTTCACGAAGCCGGTGCCCAGCGGTTTGAGGGCCTTGCCGACGTCGGGGGCGACGAAGCCGACGACGATGCCCGCCACCACCGCGACGATCACCGCGATGTAGAGGTAATGCGTTCTGTCCCGACGTGCCGTCGGCGCAGCATCATTGCTTGCCACTGTTGAACTCCTTGCGGGGCCGGTGCCTCCGGGTCACGGACGACTCACCGTGCGTGTCCCAGGTCACGGGAAGATCTGGTCGGAGACTATGCGAGCTTTGTATCAACGCCGTCTCGCTTCTGTTCATTGTGTTCACATCGGCGACATGAGTGAGTGATGTCCAGATACCGGAACCGGTTCGCTCCCAGGTGGAGCCTGGCCCGCCAGTTGTTCGTGCTGCAGATCGTCGTGGTGGCGGTCGTGGTGCTCGCCGGAGCCGCTCTGGCCTGGTACGACGCCGACCGCCGCACCACCGAGGCCGCGCGCGGCGAGGTCGTGGCCGTGGCGCGCACGCTGGCCGATCAGCCCGCCGTGGCCGATGCCCTGGCCGGACCGGATCCGACCGCGACCCTGCAGCCGCTGGCCGAGCGGATCCGCGCCGACACCCGGGCCGACTTCATCACGATCATGTCCCCGCAGGGCATCCGCTACACCCATCCCGACCCGTCGCGCATCGGCAAGCCGTTCCGCGGCAACATCGATCCCACCCGGATGCTCGTCGAGACCTACACCGGCACCCTCGGCCCGTCGGTGCGCGCGGTCGTCCCGGTCTACCGCGATTCCCGGCTGGTGGGACTGGTGGCCGACGGCATCACCGTGCGGGTGCTCACCCACGAGCTGCGCAGGCAGCTGACCGCGCTGCTGCTGGCCGCCGGCGGCGCGCTGCTGCTCGGCGGGGCGCTGACCTACCTGGTCAACGCCCGGATCCGGCGGCACACCCACGGCATGCGCCCGGCAGAGCTGTCGCGGATGTACGAGTACCACGACGCGATCCTGCACGCGGTGCGCGAAGGACTGCTGCTGGTGGCGCCGGACGGCCGCGTGACCCTGTGCAACGATGGTGCCGCTGTGCTGCTGTCGCTGGATTCCACCGAGGTCGAGGGCGAGCGGGTGTCCGCGCTGGACCTGCCGCCGTCCCTGGTGGAGACCCTCGGGCGCCGCGCGGTCCGCGACGAGGTGCACCTCACCGACGACCGCGTGCTGCTGGTCAACATCTCCCCGGTGCGCAGCGACGGACGCGACCTGGGCACCGTCGTGACGCTGCGGGACCACACCGAGCTGCAGGCGCTCAGCGGCGAGCTCGACTCGATGCGCGGCTTCGCCGAATCGCTGCGCTCGCAGGCCCACGAGTCCGCGAACCGGCTGCACACCGTCGTCTCGCTGATCGAGCTCGGCCGCACCGAGGAGGCCGTCGGGTTCGCCACCGCCGAGCTGGACCTCGCGCAGCGGCTCACCGACCAGGTCGTCGGCGCCGTCGGCGAACCGGTGCTGGCGGCGCTGCTGCTGGGCAAGAGCGCCGAGGCGGGGGAGCGCGGCGTGGAGGTCGTGCTCGGCGAGGACACCGAGGTCGACGACGCGGCGCTGGAACACCTCGGATCCCGGGACCTGGTGACGATCCTGGGCAATCTCATCGACAACGCGGTGGAGGCGGTGACCGACGTGCCGAACCCGCGCGTGGAGGTCACGCTGCGGTCCACATCGGACGGTGTGCTGATCCGGGTCGCCGACAACGGTCCCGGCGTGCCCGCGGGCACCGGCGAGCTGTTCCGGCGCGGCTGGTCGACGAAGTCCGGGGACCGGGGGCTCGGGCTGGCGCTGGTCGGGCAGAGCGTGCGGCGGCTCGGCGGGACCGTCGACGTCGGCGGCGAGGACGGTGCGGTGTTCACCGTGCGGTTGCCGGGGGTGGCGCGGTGATCTCGGTGCTGGTGGTCGAGGACGACCCGGTGGCGGGCGAGGCGCACGAGGCCTATGTCGGCCGCGTCGAGGGCTTCAGCGTCGCCGGCCGGGTGCGGACCGGGCAGGCGGCGCTGCGGTTCGTCGAGCACACCTCGGTTGATCTGGTGCTGCTGGACCTGCGGCTGCCGGACATGGACGGGCTGCAGGTGGCTCGGGCGCTGCGCACCGCCGGGCTGCCGATCGACGTGATCGCGGTGACCTCGGCCCGGGACCTGAAGGTGGTGCGCGCGGCGGTCTCCAGCGGCGTCGTGCAGTACCTGCTCAAGCCGTTCACCTTCGCCGCGATGCGGGAGAAGCTGGAGCACTACGCGCGTTTCCGCGCCACCCTCGGCCAGGACCGCGAGGTGCAGGGCCAAGCCGAGATCGACCGCGCCTTCTCCACCCTGCGCGGCGTGGACCGCCAAGCCCTGCCCAAGGGCATGGGCGAGGAAACCCTCGCCGCCGTCATCACCGCGCTCCGCGCCATGCCCTCCGGCGGCTCCGCCGGCGCGGTCGGCGAGGCCGCCGGGGTCTCCCGCGTCACCGCCCGCCGCTACCTCGAATACCTCTCCGGCACGGGCATGGTCGAACGCCTCCCCACCTACGGCACCGTCGGCCGCCCCGAGATGACCTACACCTGGATCGGCGAGTCCTGACCCCGGTCAAATCCTGCGGTATTCGACCCGACAAATCCTGCGGTATTCGTCGGGTCGAAAACCGCGGTATTCGACCCGACGAAAACTGCGGTATTTGACCGGTCGAAAACCGCAGGATTCGACTTGAGTCATGCCTTCGGGTCGGTTGTGGGGCGGAGGAGGGGTGCGCCGGGGCCGAGTTCGGCGTAGCGGTCCTCGGGGTTGTGCAGGACGCAGGTGCGCAGGGAGAGGCAGCCGCAGCCGATGCAGCCGGTGAGGTTGTCGCGGAGCCGTTGCAGGCCGTCGATGCGGGCGTCGAGCTCGTCGCGCCAGCGCTTGGACAGCCTCGCCCAGTCGGCCTTGGTGGGGGCGTGGTCGTCGGGCAACGTGGCGAGGGCGTCGGAGATCTGCTCCAGGCTGAGACCGACCCGCTGGGCGGCGCGGATGAACGCGAGCCTGCGCAGCACGGCGCGCTGGTAGCGGCGCTGGTTGCCGGTGGTGCGGGTGGAGGTGATCAGGCCGCGCTCCTCGTAGAAGCGCAGCGCGGTCTGGGCGACGCCGCTGCGGTGCGCGACCTCCCCGATGGTCAGCAGCGCGGGTAGTTTCGTCACGTCCGCCAGGCTAGCCGAGACCTCGACATTGGTGGAGGTCCTGGTTTCGAGTTCGCTCGAAGTTCAACCCGGGACGACCGCGTTCGCCGACGGCTCCCGCACGGGTGGGGGAAAGGGGTGGCGTGAGGCCGGTAGCCTGAAGCCGTGGCACGAGTCGTCATCTTGGACTACGGATCAGGCAACCTCCGCTCCGCCGAACGCGCGCTGCAGCGCGCAGGCGCCGACGTCGAGGTGACCGCCGACCATCGTGCCGCCGTCGAGGCGCAGGGGCTGGTGGTGCCCGGCGTCGGCGCGTTCGCGGCCTGCATGGACGGGCTGCTGGGTGTCGGCGGCGACAAGATCATCGACCAGCGGCTGGCCGGTGACCGCCCGGTGCTGGGCATCTGCGTGGGCATGCAGGTGCTGTTCGACCAGGGCGTCGAGCACGGGGTGCAGGCCGACGGCTGCGGCCAGTGGCCCGGCACCGTCGAGCGGCTGCAGGCCGACGTGCTGCCGCACATGGGCTGGAACACCGTGCGGGCACCGGAGGACAGCGTGCTGTTCGCCGGGCTGGACGCCGAGACGCGCTTCTACTTCGTGCACTCCTTCGCGGTCCGCGAGTGGCAGCTGGAGAGCTCCGACTCGATCACCCCGCCCCGGGTGACCTGGGCGGAGCACGGCGAGCCCTTCGTGGCCGCCGTCGAGAACGGGGCGCTGATGGCCACCCAGTTCCACCCGGAGAAGTCCGGCGACGCCGGGGCACGTCTGCTGCGCAACTGGCTGGACGTGCTGTGATGCGGCGGCACGGGCTGTTCGGCCCGAACGCGGTCCGCGTCATCGCGCTGGTGCTCGCCGTCGGCATGGCCTCCTCGATCGGCGCTCCGTACCTCATCCAGGCCGGGGTGCCGCTGGCCGTGGTGATCGCGCTGATCGTGCTGGTGCTGGCCGTGCCGGTGCTGGCCATCGTGCGCAGCGAGAAGTCGCGCCGCTGAACTGCGGCGTTGTCCGGGGTGGCCGGGTGCTCGCGTCCCGGACGGCGTCATTAGGGTTGTGGGCGTGAGCTTCACTCTGCTTCCCGCTGTTGACGTTGCCGATGGGCAGGCCGTCCGCCTCGTGCAGGGCGCCGCCGGAACCGAGACCTCCTACGGTGATCCGCTGGAGGCCGCGCTGACCTGGCAGCGCGCGGGCGCGGAGTGGGTCCACCTGGTCGACCTCGACGCCGCCTTCGGCCGCGGCAGCAACCGCGAGCTGCTGGCCGAGGTCACCGCCAAGCTGGACGTGCGGGTCGAGCTCTCCGGCGGCATCCGCGACGACGCCTCCCTGGAGGCCGCGCTGGCCACCGGCTGCGCGCGGGTCAACCTCGGCACCGCCGCGCTGGAGAACCCGGAGTGGGCCGACCGCGTCGTCGCCGAGTACGGCGACCGCGTGGCCGTCGGCCTCGACGTGCGCATCACCGAGGAAGGCCACCGCCTGGCCGCCCGCGGATGGACCAAGGACGGCGGCGACCTGTGGGAGGTGCTGGCGCGCCTCGACGCCGCCGGCTGCCGCCGCTACGTCGTCACCGACGTCAGCAAGGACGGCACGCTGCAGGGCCCGAACACCGACCTGCTGCGCCAGGTCTGCGAGCGCACCGACGCCGCGGTCATCGCCTCCGGCGGCGTGTCCAGCGTGGACGACCTGGTGGCCCTGTCGAAGCTGGCCCCGGCCGGTCTGGAGGGCTCCATCGTCGGCAAGGCCCTCTACGCCCAGAACTTCACCCTGGAAGAAGCCCTCGCCGCCGTCCGCTGAGGCTGGCTCTACCCTGGTACGCATGGGTGTCGCCGTGCGTGTGATCCCGTGCCTGGACGTGGACCAGGGGCGGGTCGTCAAGGGAGTCAACTTCACCGACCTCCGGGATGCCGGTGATCCGGTGGAGCTCGCCTCGGCCTACGACGGCGAGGGAGCCGACGAGCTGACCTTCCTGGACGTCACGGCCTCGTCGTCGGATCGCGAGACGACCTTCGACGTGGTGCGGCGCACGGCCGAGCAGGTGTTCATCCCGCTGACCGTCGGCGGCGGGGTGCGCAGCCCCGAGGACATCGACCGGTTGTTGCGGGCCGGGGCCGACAAGGTCAGCCTGAACACCGCCGCGATCGCGCGTCCCGAGCTGCTCAACGAGTCCTCGAAGCGCTTCGGCGCCCAGTGCGTGGTGCTGTCGGTGGACGCGCGGCGGGTGCCCGAGGGCGGGCAGCCGACGCCGTCCGGGTTCGAGGTCACCACGCACGGCGGCCGCAAGGGCACCGGCATCTGCGCCGTCGAGTGGGCCCGCAAGGGCCAGGACCTGGGCGTCGGCGAGATCCTGCTGAACTCGATGGACGCCGACGGCACCAAGGCCGGGTTCGACCTGGAGATGATCCGGCAGGTGCGCGAGGTCGTCGACGTGCCGCTGATCGCCAGCGGCGGCGCCGGTGCCGTCGAGCACTTCGCGCCCGCCGTGCACGCCGGGGCCGACGCGGTGCTGGCCGCCAGCGTCTTCCACTTCGGACAGCTGCGCATCGGCGAGGTCAAGGACGCCATGCGCGCGGAAGGGATCACGGTCCGATGAGCGAGCTCGACCCGAAGATCGCCGACCGGCTCAAGCGCAACGCCGACGGCCTGGTCGCCGCGATCGCGCAGCAGCGCGGCACCGGTGAGGTGCTGATGATGGCGTGGATGGACGACGAGGCGCTGCACCGCACGCTCACCACCCGCCGCGCCACCTACTTCTCCCGCAGCCGCGGCACCTACTGGGTCAAGGGCGAGACCTCCGGCCACACCCAGCACGTGCACGAGGTCCGGCTGGACTGCGACGGCGACACGATCCTGCTCTCGGTGGACCAGCAGGGCGCCGCCTGCCACACCGGCGACCACACCTGCTTCGACGCCGACGTCCTGCTGCCCGCGGACTGACCCGGGGCCTCGCGATCAGGCGAGGTCGAGGTCGCCGATGAGGTAGCGCTGGAGGTTGGGGCCGACGGTGGCCGCGACGGTGTCGACGTCGGCCGAGGCCAGCGGCTCGATGCGGACGACGTAGCGGGCCATGCCCAGTCCGACGAGCTGGGAACCGCACAGCGCCACCCGCATCTCGCCGCGATCCACGCCCAGGGCCGCGACCAGGCGGTTGAACAGCACGTTCTGCACGAACTCGCGGAGCATCGCCACCGCCTGCTCGTTGCCGGCGACGCTGCGGATCAGGGCCGCGAACTGCCCGCCGCCGACGCCGTCCCAGGCGGTGACGAAGCGGCGGATGATCCGCTGGCCGATCTGCTCGCGCGGCCCGTCGAGGACCTCGCAGATGACCTCGGCGGGGTTGATCGGGATCTGCACCGCCGCGGTGAACAACCCCTCCTTGCCACCGAACCAGTGGTTCACCATGGCCGGGTCGACGCCCGCGTTGCCCGCGATGGCGCGGACGGTGGCCCCGTCGTAGCCCTGCTCGGCGAACACCTCGCGGGCCGAGGTCAGCAGCGCCTCCTTGGTGTCGGCGCCTTGGGGCCTGCGGCCTCGCCGCTTCGGTTCGGTCGTGCTCACCCGTCCATCCTCGCGGCACCGGCACCGGGGAGGCAAAGCGGAGGTCCCGCACCGGCGCCGAGGGCTGCGCGGCACAATGACGGGCATGGTCGGCGATGGTGAGATCGGCAGTGTGAGCCCAGGACGCGAGGAGTTCCGGAGCCTGGCGGCGGAACACCGGGTGATCCCGGTGGTGCGGCGGTTGCTGGCGGACGACGAGACCCCGCTGGGGGTCTACCGCAAGCTCGCCGGGAACCGCCCCGGCACGTTCCTGTTCGAGTCCGCCGAGAACGGTCGCTCCTGGTCGCGATGGTCCTTCGTCGGGGCCCGCAGCGCCGCCGCCCTCACCGTCCGCGACGGCGAGGCGCACTGGACCGGCACGCCGCCGGTCGGCCTGCCCTCCAGCGGCGACCCGCTGGAGGCGCTGCGCGAGACGGTCCGGCTGCTGCACACCGACCCGCTGCCCGGCCTGCCGCCGCTGACCGGCGGGATGGTCGGCTACATGGGCTACGACACCGTGCGCAGGCTGGAGCGGCTGCCCGACCTGACCGAGGACGACCTGCAGATCCCCGAGCTGGTGATGCTGCTGGCCACCGACCTGGCGGCGCTGGACCACCACGAGGGCACGATCACGCTCATCGCCAACGCGGTGAACTGGGACGACAGCCCGGAGCGGGTGGACGCGGCCTACGACGACGCGGTACGCCGCCTCGACGTGATGACCGAGCAGCTGCAGACCCCGTCGGCGCCGACGGTCGCGACGTTCGCCCGGCCCGCGGCGGACTTCCGCCGCAAGCGGCAGCCCGAGGAGCACCACGCGGCGGTGGAGAAGGCCAAGGAGGCCATCCGCGCCGGTGAGGCGTTCCAGGTGGTGGTCTCGCAGCGCTTCGAGATGGACATCGACGCCGACGCGCTCGACATCTACCGGATCCTGCGCACCACCAACCCGAGCCCGTACATGTACCTGCTGCGGCTGGACGACCCGAACGGCGGCAGCCCGTTCGACATCGTCGGGTCCAGCCCGGAATCGCTGGTCACCGTGCAGGACAGGCAGGCCACCACGCACCCGATCGCGGGCACCCGCTGGCGCGGCGCCGACGAGGACGAGGACGCGCTGCTGGAGAAGGACCTGCTCGGCGACGAGAAGGAGCGGGCCGAGCACCTGATGCTGGTCGACCTGGGCCGCAACGACCTGGGCCGGGTGTGCAGCCCGGGCTCGGTGCGGGTGGTCGACTTCTTCCGCATCGAGCGCTACAGCCACGTCATGCACATCGTCTCCACCGTCACCGGGCGGCTCGCCGACGACAAGACCGCCTTCGACGCGGTCGCGGCCTGCTTCCCGGCGGGCACGCTGTCGGGCGCGCCGAAGCCGCGCGCGCTGGAGCTGATCGAGGAGCTGGAGCCGACGCGGCGCGCCCAGTACGGCGGCGTGGTCGGCTACCTCGACTTCGCGGGCAACGCCGACACCGCCATCGCGATCCGCACCGCGCTGGTCCGCGACGGCCGCGCCTATGTGCAGGCCGGGGGCGGCATCGTGGCCGACTCGGACCCGGTGGCCGAGGACCAGGAGTGCCTGAACAAGGCCCGCGCGGTGCTCAACGCGGTGGCCACGGCCGGGACGCTGACGGCCCCCGCCGACCAGGAGGATCGCGTTGACCAGCGCGTCTGAGCCGCGCTCGAAGGGACTGCTCTGGGCGGTGCTGCTGCTGGTGCTGGCCGGGGCCGGAGCGCTGTGGGCCGCCTCGGGCCTGACCTGGGTCGAGCAGCTGTTCCGGACGCCGATGGGCACGGACACCACCAGCACCGCGACCGGTGCCGTACTCCGCCCGGAGCTCGTGCCGATGGCGCTGGCGGCGCTGGCCGCGGTGGCCGCGGTGCTGGCCACCGGAGGACTGCTGCGCCGCGTGGTGGGGCTGCTGATCGCGCTGGCCGGTGCGCTGCTGGTCTGGCGCAGCTACACCATGTTCAGGGGCAACTGGTTCGCCTACCTGCCCGATGGCGCCCCACCCGGCAGCACTTCGATCGGCTACGCCTCCACGTCGGTGATCGGCCCCGGCCTCATGGTGCTGGGCGCGGTGCTGCTGCTGGTGGCCGGTGTGCTGGTGGTGGTGCGCGCGGGCCGGATGCCCGCGATGGGTGCGCGCTACTCCGCGCCGGGCGCCGCGAAGGAGCAGAAATCCCAGGATCCGGACAGGCGGTTGTGGAACGAACTGGACGCCGGTCGCGATCCCACCGACGAAGACGATCGCTGAAGGATCTCCAGCACCATCAAAACTGTTGTTCGACGTCCTCCGGAGCGGTTCTTCCCGCGTGAGGCCAGGGCCGAAGGTCCTTGTTGCGCTGGGACTCCGGGCCCACCCCTTGGTAAGGGGGTCGATTGGTGAGGTTTAGCATCGGCCATGCGACGGCACGGCGGGAAGGGGAGTGTCGTGATCGAGCGCAATGAGTTCAACCGCGCATTCAGCAGGGTCTGGGCATTGCGGGTGAGTGTTCGGGGCACAGCCGGCGAGGTGTTCGCGTGACCGTTCTGGAAGACATCATCGAAGGCGTCCGCGAGGATCTCGCGGTCCGCGAGTCGGCGATTCCGTTCGACGAGATCAAGCAGCTGTCGGCGGCCGCCGCGCCGCCGCACGACGTGCTCGCGGCGCTGAAGTCGCAGGGCGTGGGCGTCATCGCCGAGGTCAAGCGGCGCAGCCCGTCCAAGGGCGAGCTGGCCGAGATCGCCGAGCCGGCCGATCTGGCCGCCGACTACGCCGACGCGGGTGCCCGCGTGATCAGCGTGCTCACCGAGCAGCGCCGCTTCGGCGGTTCGCTGGCCGACCTGGATTCGGTGCGCAAGCGCGTCCCGGGCACGCCGATCCTGCGCAAGGACTTCGTGGTCAGCCCGTACCAGGTGCACGAGGCCCGCGCGCACGGCGCGGACATGGTGCTGCTCATCGTGTCCGCCCTGGAGCAGAACGTGCTGGAGGCGCTGCTCGACCGGGTCGAGTCGCTGGGCATGGCCGCGCTGGTCGAGGTGCACACCGCCGAGGAGTCCGACCGGGCGCTGGAGGCGGGCGCGAAAATCATTGGCATCAACGCCCGCAACCTGCATACGCTCGAGGTCGACCGCGACGTGTTCGGCCGGATCGCTCCGGGGCTGCCGCAGGACGTCCTCAAGGTCGCCGAGTCCGGAGTGCGCGGTCCCAGCGACCTGATGGCCTACGCGGGTTCCGGCGCCGACGCCGTGCTGGTCGGCGAGGGCCTGGTGACCAGCGACAACCCGAAGTCGGCGGTGAACCAGCTGGTGACCGCCGGGTCGCACCCGGCATGTCCGCGTCCGAGCCGCTGAGGTTCGACGGCGCGGCGTGCGAAGCACAGGAGGTAAGGCAATGACCGTCGGGGCTGACGCCGCGCGCGCCCACCGCCAGGGCACCCCCGTGCCCGAGGGGCACGATCCGGACGGGCGCGGGCACTTCGGCGACTACGGCGGCCGGTTCATGCCCGAGGCGCTGATCGCGGCGCAGGACGAGCTCGCCGCCGAGTACGCCAAGGCCCAGCAGGACCCGGCGTTCCTCGCCGAGCTCGACGAGCTGCTGCGCAACTACGCGGGCCGCCCGTCGCTGCTGACCGAGGCCAAGCGCTTCGCCGAGCACGCGGGCGGGGCCCGGGTGCTGCTCAAGCGCGAGGACCTCAACCACACCGGCTCGCACAAGATCAACAACGTGCTGGGGCAGGCGCTGCTGGTCAAGCGGATGGGCAAGCGCCGCGTCATCGCCGAGACCGGCGCCGGCCAGCACGGCGTCGCCACCGCCACGGCCTGCGCGCTGCTCGGCCTCGAGTGCGTGATCTACATGGGCAAGGTCGACACCGAGCGCCAGGCCCTCAACGTGGCGCGGATGCGGCTGCTGGGCGCCGAGGTCATCCCGGTGGCCAACGGCTCGGCGACGCTCAAGGACGCCATCAACGAGGCGCTGCGCGATTGGGTCGCCAACGTCGACCACACCCACTACCTGCTGGGTACCGCCGCGGGCGCGCACCCGTTCCCGATGATGGTGCGCAACTTCCACCGCGTGATCGGCGACGAGGCCCGCGAGCAGACCCTGGAGATGACCGGCAGGCTGCCGGACGCCGTGGTGGCCTGCGTCGGCGGCGGCTCGAACGCGATCGGCATCTTCCACGGCTTCATCGACGACGCCGACGTGCGCCTGGTCGGCTTCGAACCGGCCGGTCACGGCATCGAGTCCGGCGAGCACGGCGTCACCCTCGGCGAGGGCACCCCGGGCACGCTGCACGGCGCCCGCTCCTACCTGCTGCAGGACGACGACGGGCAGGTCATCGAGGCCTACTCGATCTCGGCGGGGCTGGACTACCCGGGCGTCGGCCCGGAGCACTCCTACCTCAAGGACACCGGTCGCGCCGAGTACCGCTCGGTGACCGACGACGAGGCGATGCAGGCCTTCCAGCTGCTCTCCCGCACCGAGGGCATCATCCCGGCGATCGAGTCCGCGCACGCCCTGGCCGGGGCGATCAAGCTCGGTCAGGAGCTGGGCGAGGACGGGCTCATCGTGGTCAGCCTCTCCGGCCGGGGCGACAAGGACATGGACACCGCGGCGAAGTACTTCGGGCTCGTCGACGACGAGGAGGCGTGATGAGCCTGCGTGAGGTGTTTGCGGCGTGCCGCGGGGAATCCCGGGCGGCGCTGATCGGCTACCTGCCCGCCGGGTACCCGACCGTCGAGGGCAGCCAGGAGCTGCTCAAGGCGATGGTCGAGGGCGGCTGCGACATCGTCGAGGTCGGGCTGCCGTTCTCCGACCCGGTGATGGACGGGCCCACGATCCAGGCCGCCAGCGAGACCGCGCTGCGGGCCGGCTTCCGGGTGCGGCAGGTCTTCGACGTCGTCTCCAGCATCGCCGAGGCCGGTGGCCGGCCGGTCGTGATGACCTACTGGAACCCCGTGCACCGCTACGGCGTGAACGCCTTCGCCCGCGATCTCAAGGCCGCGGGCGGGCTCGGCGTCATCACCCCGGACCTCATCCCCGACGAGGGCGAGGACTGGATCGCCGCCACCGACGAGCACGGGCTGGACCGGATCTTCCTGGTCGCGCCCTCGTCCACCGAGGAGCGGCTGGCGCTGACCGCCAAGTCCAGCAGCGGCTTCGTCTACGCCACCTCCGTGATGGGCGTGACCGGTGCGCGCGACTCGGTCGGCTCCGCCGCGTCCGGGCTGGTGGAGCGCACCCGCGCGCACACCGACCTGCCGATCGGCGTCGGCCTGGGCGTGCGCTCGCGCGAGCAGGCCGCCGAGGTGGCGCGCTTCGCCGACGGCGTGATCGTCGGCTCGGCGTTCGTCACCCGCGCCGAGCAGGACGGCCCCGACGGCGTCCGGGAGCTCGCGGCGGACCTGGCCGCGGGTGTGCGCGGGGCCTGATCCCCGGCACCACGACTTCGCGAAGGCGCCTCGGGTTCGTCGTCCGGCCGTGATGCCGCGTGGGGGGTGCTCACCGCCCGTGGACCGGCCGATACCGTAGTGGGCGTGAATGCTGCTTCGGCGACGCCGTTCCTGGCCAACATTCCCAGCCCTCCGCAGGGGGTTTGGTACATCGGTCCGATTCCGCTGCGCGCGTACGCGCTGTGCATCATCGTCGGCATCGTGCTGGCGGTGTGGATCAGCAACCGTCGCTGGATCGCGCGCGGTGGCCGGGAGGGCACCGTCGTCGACGTGGCGGTGTGGGCGGTGCCGTTCGGCCTCATCGGCGGTCGGCTCTACCACGTGGCCACCGACTGGTACAAGTACTTCGGTCCGGACAAGAACCCGCTGGACGCGCTGAAGGTCTGGGAGGGCGGCCTCGGCATCTGGGGCGCGGTCGCGCTCGGCGCCGTGGGTGCCTGGATCGGCTGCCGCCAGCGCGGCGTGCCGCTGCCCGCGTTCGCCGACACCGTCGCGCCGGGCCTGGTGCTCGCGCAGGCCGTCGGGCGGCTCGGCAACTGGTTCAACCAGGAGCTCTACGGCGGTCCGACGACCGTGCCGTGGGGTCTGGAGATCTACCGCCGCATCGACCCGGAGACCGGGCTGGCCGACCCGATCGCGGGCGTGGCCGTCGACCCGACGCCGATCACCGTGGTGCACCCGACGTTCCTCTACGAGCTGATCTGGAACGTGGGCGTGTTCCTGCTCGTGCTGTGGGCGGACCGCAAGTTCCGGATGGGCCACGGCCGCGTGTTCGCGCTCTACGTCGCCGGGTACACGGCCGGTCGCGTGTGGATCGAGATGATGCGCAGCGACGAGGCCACCCACATCCTGGGCATCCGGATCAACGTGTTCACCTCGCTGCTGGTGTTCCTCGCCGCCGTCGTCTACCTGCTGGTCGTCCGGGGCAAGCGGGAGGACCCGGCCCTCCTCGCCGGCAAGCCCTACCCGGAGGACATCCCGTCCACCGTGGAACCCTCGGACGACTCGGACACCGAGGAGCCGAAGTCCGGAGATTCGAAGGCCACCGAGGACAAGACCACCCCGGACTCAAAGGGCTCGACGGACTCGAAGGATTCGACGGACTCGAACTTGACGGACTCGAAGGATTCGACGGACTCGAACACCGAGTCACCAAGCGAAACCGCGCCAGACGAGGACAACTCCGGCTCGACCGAGGACGAGGCCTCCTCGGCGCCCTCCGACAAGGACGTCAAGAGCCAGTCCTGACCCCGGCACCATCACGAGGCCGCGGACTCCCAACCGGAGCCCGCGGCCTCTTCGCTGTGCAGCCGAGGGCGGAGGCGCTGCAGCGGGGACAGTTTTAGCCAGAATCGCCCGGGATCTGAGGGGTGAAATCCCGGGCGATTCTGGCTAAAACTGTCCCCTGGTAACCACTCGCGCCCCGAGAACCCCCGATTTCAAGGGAAGTCGGGGACTCCGGTTTCGGTGGACGCCGGGACGTCGGGGTTGGGCGGGGAGTTGTGGACTCAGGGGGCGCCGAGGGTGTGGGAGAGGTGGTCGGCGGCGCGGGTGACCGCGGTGGCTGCGGCGGTGAGGTCGTTGGGACCGAGGCGGAGCGTCGGGCCTGAGATGTTGAGGGCGGCGATGGTGCTGCCGGTGAAGTCGCGGACCGGGGCGGCGACCGCGACCAGGCCCGGCTCGGTCTCCTCGACGGCTGTGCTGTGCCCGGCTTCGCGCTCGGTGGCCAGGCGGGCGCGGACGTCGTCGGGGGTGCGCGGGGCGCGTTCGGTGCCGGGCAGCGGGTCGGGCTGGGCCGCGAGCAGGGCGTCGACCTCCTCGTCGGGTCGCCCGAGCAGCAGGGCGCGGCCGCTGGAGGTGCAGTTGAGCGGGGACAGGCGGCCGATCCACTCGTGCGCCTGCAGCGCGTGCCCGGGACGTTCGGCGAGGACCGTGACGGCCGCGTTGCCGCTGAGCACGGTCAGGTAGGCGGCTTCGCCGACCGAGCGCATCAGTGAGCGCAGCACGGGTGCCGCCTGCCGCAGCAGGCGGCTGTCGCTGGCGGCCCCGGCCAGCGCGAACAGCTGCCAGCCCAGCCGGTACTCCAGGCTGTCCGGGTCGCGCTCCACGAACCCGCTCTCGGCGAGGGCCTTCAGCGTGCGGGAGACCTGCGTCTTCTCCTTGCCGAGCGCGTCGGCGACGCCCTGCACCCGCTGCGGCCCCGATCCCAGGGCTCGCAGCACGTCGAGCGCCCGGTGGACGCTGCTCAAGTTCTCGGTGGTCACGGCCTCACGATGTCATGATCGTGCGTATGCAGCAACAGTCGTTGCTCGATGAGCCCGCGCTGCCTACGGTCGTCTCCCATGTGTGGAATCGCCGCCCTTCACCACCCGCTGACCCGGCCCGCCGCGAACACCGGGGAGCGGATGCTCGCCGAGCTGGCGCACCGCGGCCCGGACGACCGCGATCGGCTGCCGGTCGGTGCGCACGCGTGGCTCGGGCACACCCGGCTGTCGCTGGTCGATCTCGACGGCGGGAGGCAGCCGCTCACCGCGGCCGACGGGTGGTCGCTGGTCTGCAACGGGGAGATCTACAACCACGCCGAGCTGCGCGCGGAGCTCGGCGAGCACGAGTTCCGGACGTCCTCGGACAGCGAGGCCGCGCTGGTGCTGCTGCGCCGGCGGGGTCCCGGCGCGCTGGCCGAGCTGCGGGGCATGTGGGCGCTGTGCGCGGCCGAACCCGGCGGTCGTTTCGTGGCCGCTCGCGACCGGCTCGGCATCAAGCCGCTGTACTGGGCGGAGTCGGGCGGCGTCCGGTACTTCGCTTCCGAGCTGCGCGCGTTCCCGGCCGCTGTGCGGCCCGCGGTGGAGACGTTCCCGCCGGGCTGCTGGTGGACCCCGGAGGACGGCCTGGGCCGCTTCGCCGACCCGGCACCGGACCTCGGGGAGCTGCCGAGCTGGGCGGATCTGCCGGCCGAGGTCGTCGAGAAGGCGACCCGGGAGGTGCTGGTCGACTCGGTGCGGCGGCACCTGATGGCCGACGTCGAGGTCGGCGTGTTCCTCTCCGGCGGCCTGGACTCCAGCGTGGTGGCCGCGATCGCCGCCGCGGAGTGCGCGGAGGCGGGCACGAGGCTGAAGACCTTCGCGGTCGGCACCGAGGGCTCGCCGGACCTGCTCGCGGCCCGCGCCGCGGCCGAGCACCTCGGCACCGAGCACCACGAGGCCGTCTTCGACGCGCGGCGGGCGGTGGCCGCGCTGGACGACGTGGTGGCCTCGGTGGAGTCGTTCGACGCGAGCCTGATCCGCAGCGCGGTGCCCAACTGGTTCCTCGCCGAGCTCGCCGCCGAGCACGTCAAGGCGGTGCTGACCGGGGAGGGCGCCGACGAGCTGTTCGCCGGGTACGGCTACTACCACCGCGCGCACGCCGACGACCTGCAGGACGAGCTGTCCCGCACGCTCGGCGCGCTGCACGGGCTGAACCTGCAGCGCTGCGACCGGGTCACGATGGCGCACGGCCTGGAGGCCCGCGTCCCGTTCCTCGACACCGAGGTCGTCGCGCACGCCACGTCGCTGCCGGAGGAGTTCAAGGCGCTGGAGGACGGAGTCGAAAAGGCCCACCTGCGAAGGGCTTTCACCGGATGGCTGCCCGAGGAGCTGCTGTGGCGGCGCAAGGAGCAGTTCGGCACCGGCAGCGGCGCCCAGGACCTGCTCACCCCGTACTGGGAGCAGCGCATCACCGAAGCCGAGCTCGCCGCCACCGACGCCCCGGTGCGCACCCGCGAGGAACTGGCCTACCACCGCGCATTCCGCCACCACCTCGACGGGATCCGCCCGGAAGCGGTCCTCACCCGCTTCGCCACGACCTAACGGGTCGGGGCGATCACCGGCGAGCCGTCGGGGGTGTGCAGGACGGTGACTCGGGCGGCGTAGCGCTCGGCGAGGGACGCCGGGGTGAGGACCTCGCCGGGGGTGCCCTCGGCGGCCACCGCGCCGTCGTCGAGCAGCAGCACGCGCTCGGAGTACTGGGCGGCCAGCGTCAGGTCGTGCAGCGTGGTCACGACCGTGGTGCCCAGCTCCGCGCGCAGCTCGTCGACCAGGTCGAGCAGGGTCTGCGCGTGGCCGATGTCCAGGCCGGTGGTGGGTTCGTCGAGCAGCAGGACCCCGGCGCGCTGCGCCAGCGCCCGGGCCAGCACGGTGCGCTGCCGCTCGCCGCCGGAGAGCGTGTGCAGCGCCCGTCCGGCCAGGTCCGTCAGGTCCAGGCGGGCGAGCAGTTCCTCGACGACCGCCAGGTCGCGGCGGCCTTCCCGGCCCAGCGGGCCGAGGTGCGGGGTGCGGCCGAGCAGCACGTAGTCGGTGACGGTGAGCCCCATCGGCAGCTGCGGGATCTGCGGGGCGTAGGCGAGGGTGCGGGCGCGTTCCCGGCGCGGCAGCGACGTCAGCGCGCGCCCGCCGACCCGCACCTCCCCGGTGTGCGGGAGCAGGCCGGCGATGGCCTTGAGCAGCGTGGACTTGCCCGCCCCGTTCGGCCCGATGATGCCCAGCCAGCCGCCACCGTCCACTGTGGTGGAGACGCCGGAAACGACGCGGTGGCGCCGGTATCCGGCCGCCAGGTCGCGGACCTCCAGGCGGCTCATGCCCGGCTCCGGTGCAGCAGGATCGCGAAGAACGGGGCGCCGGTGAACGCGGTGATCACGCCGATCGGGATCTCCGCCGGGGCCAGCAGGGTGCGGGCGAGCATGTCGGCCAGCACCAGGAACACCCCGCCGAACAGCAGCGACATCGGCACGATGATCCGGAACCCGCCGCCCAGCGCCAGCCGCACCAGGTGCGGCACGACGAGCCCGACGAACCCGATCAGCCCGGCCACGCTCACCGCCGCGGCGGTGGCCAGCGAGGCCGCGATCAGCACCAGCGCCCGCACCCGGCCCGGGTGCACGCCGAGCGAGGCGGCCTCCTCGTCGCCGGTGCCCAGCAGGTCCAGCAGCCGCGCGCACAAGCACAGCACCACCGCCGAGACCGCCAGGTACGGCAGCACGACGAGCACTTCCCGCCAGCCGGTGGTGCTCAGCCGCCCGAGGATCCACAGGTAGACCTGCTGCAGCGAGTCCACCCGCAGCTGCTGCAGGAACGTCTGACCGGCCGTGAGGAACGCGCCCACGGCGACCCCGGCCAGCACCAGCGTCGCGGTGTCCCGGCCCGCCGAGCGGCCCACCAGCCAGGTCAGCGCGACCCCGCCGAGGGCTCCGGCGAACGCCGCCGCCTGCACCGGGATCGACAGCCCGGCCTGCGGTGCGGCGGTGATCACCGCGGTGACGGCCAGGCCCGCACCGGCGGCGGAGCCGAGCAGGTAGGGGTCGGCGAGCGGGTTGCGGAACACTCCCTGGAACGCCGCGCCGGAGACCGCCAGCGCGGCCCCCACCAGCACGCCGAGCACGGTGCGGGGGACCCGCAGCTCCCACAGGATCGCCGCTTCGCGCTCCGACAGCGGCGACACCCCGCCGGTCAGCTGCGCGACGATCTCGGCCAGCACCCGCTGCCAGCCGAGCTCGGCCGCGCCCAGCAGCACCGACAGCAGCACGCCCACCACCAGCGCGGACACGCCGACGGCGAGGTGCCAGGGGCGAAGCCGGGTCGCTGCGATCAACCCTGCTGGGCCTTGCCGACCGCGTTGCTGATCGCGCGCACGAAGTCCACGACGCGCGGTCCCCAGCGGCTGGCGATGTCGTCGTCGAGCTCGACGACGTGGTGGCGCTGCACGGCGTCGACGGTGTTCCAGCCGGGCCGCGCGGCGATCGCGGCGGCGTTGACGCCGCAGCACTTGGTGTCGGCGGCGAAGATCAGGTTCGGGTTGGCCTGGACCACGTGCTCCTGCGAGAGCTGCGGGAACGGCCCGCCCGCCGGGTCGGCGATGTTGACCATGCCGAACTGCGAGTAGACGCTGCCGACGAAGCTCTGCGAGGTCGCGGTGTAGAGATCGGGGCTGACCTCGTGGAAGTAGGTCAGCGGCTGCGGGGGCTTGGGCGTCTTGGCCACGATGTCGGCGATGTCGGAGCGCATCTTCTGCACCATCGCGGTGGCCTGGTTGCCGTGCCCGGTGGCCTGCCCGATGACCTGGATCTGCTGGTAGGCGTCGTCCAGGCTGGCGGCCGACGGCGTCAGCAGCACCGGCACGTCGACGACCTTGAGGCCCTCGGCGAGCTGGGTGGCGTTGTCCGGGGCGATGACCAGGTCCGGCTTCTTGTCGGCCACGGCCGCCGCGTCGGCGGTGAACCCGGTCAGCTCGGTGCGCGGCGCGTTCGCCGGGTAGTTCGAGAACTTGTCGACGGCCACGACCTGATCGCCCGCGCCGAGCGCGAACAGCGTCTCGGTGGCCGACGGCGACAGCGACACGATCCGCTTGGGCTGCTGCAGCAGCGTCACCGGCTGGCCGCCGGGCAGCGACACCTTCGCCGGGAACGCCGAAGCGGGATCGTCGGGCACCACCGGTACCGGGGAGTGCTGGCGGGTCGCGCACGCCGTCATCAGGGTGAGCAGGGCGAACGCGGCCATCATCAGGGCGGCGAGACGGCGGAACCCGGTCATGTCTTCCCTCGGGTCGGAGCTGGGGCGAACGAGCACCCACCGTAGCGAGGGCGCTGAGCTGGAAAGATATCAGCAAAGATCGCCGCGGGCCGCCGCCGGAGGGAGCATCGCACCACAAGCGGTACCCAGCGGGCGACGCGGCGCGTAAATTCGACGACGGACCGTGTCCGCCGACGTGCGGTTCGCCTGCGAGAACCGCGGGCCGGTCGGAGCGGGTCGTGCGCTGTGGTCAGCCACCACGCCGGCCGTTCTCGTGGTGCGCTGGGCAGCCTGAACGCGGGCGCGTAGCCAGCGGCAGGCGTGAGAACAAGATGGTCAGCATCACGTTTGACTTGCTGCTTCCGGGTATCCTGGCTGTTAAAGTCTGCTGAACGCTCCGGTTACAGCGACGGGCGAGCGCGCCCGAAAACTCCACGGCAAACCGGATCTTTTTATCTGCGGGCCAATGCCGTCCCGTGCCCAGAAGTCGTCGAAGTCAGGTCAACGGCCGACCACCGACTTCCAAGCACGAGCATGACGAGGGAGGTCTGCAGTGGTCTTCTCCGCGATCCCAGCGGCCCAGGGCCTGTACGACCCGGCCGCCGAGCAGGATTCCTGCGGCGTGGCCATGGTCGCCGACATTCGAGGTCGGCGTTCGCACGGAATCGTTGCGGACGCGCTGACCGCCCTGGCGAACCTGGAGCATCGTGGCGCCGCGGGTGCCGAGCCCACCAGCGGCGACGGCGCGGGCATCCTGCTGCAGCTGCCCGACGCCCTGCTGCGCGCCACCGCGGGCGTCTCCCTGCCCGAGCCCACCGCCGACGGCGAGAGCCGCTACGCCGCGGGCATGGCCTTCCTGCCCGCCGACGCCGCCGAGCGCGCCCGCGTGGTGGCGCTGATCGAGCGCATCGCCGCCGAGGAGAACCTCACCGTCCTGGGCTGGCGCGACGTGCCCACCACCCCGGACAACGCGGACGTGGGCACCACGGCCCGCCGCTGCATGCCGCACTTCGCGACGCTGATGGTCGCGGGCAACGGCGGCGAATCCGGCCTGGCGCTGGACCGGCTGGCCTTCTGCCTGCGCAAGCGCGCCGAGCGCGAGGCCGCGCGGGAGGGCGCGGAGCTGTACTTCCCGTCGCTGTCGGGGCGCACGTTCGTCTACAAGGGAATGCTGACCACCGAGCAGCTGCCCGCGTTCTTCCCCGACCTCACCGACGAGCGGCTGGACAGCGCGATCGCGCTGGTGCACAGCCGGTTCTCGACCAACACGTTCCCGTCGTGGCCGCTGGCTCACCCGTTCCGCTACGTCGCGCACAACGGCGAGATCAACACGATTCGCGGCAACCGCAACCGGATGCGGGCCCGCGAGGCGCTGCTGGACTCCGACCTCATCCCGGGCGAGCTGTCCCGGCTGTACCCGATCTGCGCCGACGACGGCTCGGACTCGGCGTCGTTCGACGAGGTGCTGGAGCTGCTGCACCTGGGCGGCCGGTCGCTGCCGCACGCGGTGCTGATGATGGTCCCGGAGGCGTGGGAGAACCACTCCGAGATGGACCCCAAGCGCAAGGCCTTCTACCAGTTCCACGCGAGCCTGATGGAGCCGTGGGACGGCCCGGCCTGCGTCACCTTCACCGACGGCTCCCTGGTCGGCGCGGTGCTGGACCGCAACGGCCTGCGCCCGGCCCGCTGGTGGCAGACCGCCGACGACCGCGTGGTGCTGGCCAGCGAGGCCGGCGTGCTGGACGTCGACCCGTCCGAGGTGGTGGCCAAGGGCCGCCTGCAGCCGGGCCGGATGTTCCTGGTCGACACCGAGCGCGGGGAGATCGTCGACGACGAGCGGTTCAAGGCCGAGCTGGCCTCCGAGCACGCCTACGACGAGTGGCTGCACGCCGGTCTGCTCAACCTCGACGAGCTCGCCGACCGCGAGCACGTGGTCAGCACCCACGAGTCGGTGGTGCGCCGCGAGCTGTCGTTCGGCTACACCGAGGAGGAGCTGGCGCTGCTGCTCGCGCCGATGGCCTCCAGCGGTGCCGAGCCGCTGGGCTCGATGGGCGCCGACACCCCGCCCGCGCCGCTGTCGCAGCGCTCGCGGATGCTCTACGACTACTTCGTGCAGCAGTTCGCGCAGGTCACGAACCCGCCGCTGGACGCGATCCGCGAGGAGATCGTCACCTCGGTGGCCCGGATCATGGGCCCGGAGCAGAACCTGCTGGCGCCGTCCCCGGCGTCGTGCAGGCACATCGTGCTGCCCAACCCGGTCATCGACAACGACGAGCTGGCCAAGCTCATCCACATCAACGACGACGGCGACCTGCCCGGGTTCTCCTCGGCGGTGCTCTCCGGTCTGTACGAAGTGGACGGTGGCGGTCCGGCTCTGGCCGAGGCCATCGAACGGGTCCAGCGCGAGGCCTCGGAGGCCATCGCCGCGGGTGCGCGCGTGCTGGTGCTCTCCGACCGCGACTCCGACCACCGGATGGCGCCGATCCCGTCGCTGCTGCTGACCTCGGCGGTGCACCAGTACCTCATCCGGACCAAGGAGCGGCTGCGCGTCGCGCTGGTCGTGGAATCCGGTGACGCCCGCGAGGTCCACCACGTCGCGGCCCTGCTGGGCTACGGCGCCGCGGCGGTCAACCCGTACCTGGCGTTCGAGGCCATCGAGGACATGATCTCGACCGGCCAGATCTCCGGCGTGCGACCCAAGGTCGCCATCCGCAACTACGTGCAGGCGCTGGTCAAGGGCGTGCTCAAGGTGATGTCGAAGATGGGCATCTCCACCGTCGGCGCCTACACCGCCGCGCAGGTCTTCGAGGCCGTCGGCCTCTCCCAGGAGGTCGTCGAGAAGTACTTCCAGGGCACCACCTCCAAGCTCGGCGGCGTCGGTCTCGACGAGCTCGCCGAGGAGGTCGCGCAGCGGCACCGCCGCGCCTACCCGGACAACCCGACCGAGCGGGTGCACCGCAAGCTCGAGGTCGGCGGCGACTACTCCTACCGGCGCGAGGGCGAACTGCACCTGTTCACGCCGGAAACGGTGTTCCTGCTGCAGCACTCGACCAAGACCGGCCGGTACGACAAGTACCGCGAGTACACCGCCGAGTGCGACCGGCTGTCGGCCGAGGGCGGCACGCTGCGCGGGCTGTTCGAGCTCGACAGCGGGCGCGACCCGATCGACATCGACGAGGTCGAGCCGATCTCGGAGATCATGAAGCGGTTCTCCACCGGCGCGATGAGCTACGGCGCGATCTCCGCCGAGGCCCACGAGGTCCTGGCGATGGCGATGAACCGCATCGGCGGCAAGTCCAACTCCGGTGAGGGCGGCGAGGACGTCGACCGGCTCTACGACCCCGAGCGCCGCTCGGCGGTCAAGCAGGTCGCCTCCGGCCGCTTCGG
The DNA here is from genome assembly GCF_900116135.1 of Saccharopolyspora flava. Taxonomy (GTDB): domain Bacteria; phylum Actinomycetota; class Actinomycetes; order Mycobacteriales; family Pseudonocardiaceae; genus Saccharopolyspora; species Saccharopolyspora flava. The sequence goes on along the minus strand of NZ_FOZX01000001.1, from coordinate 314,818 downwards.
CGTGACCAGCGAGTACCTGGTCAACGCCAGCGACGTCCAGATCAAGATGGCGCAGGGTGCCAAGCCCGGCGAGGGCGGCCAGCTGCCCGCGCACAAGGTGTACCCGTGGATCGCCAAGACCCGGCACTCCACGCCCGGCGTCGGGCTGATCTCGCCGCCGCCGCACCACGACATCTACTCGATCGAGGACCTGGCGCAGCTCATCCACGACCTCAAGAACGCCAACGAGCAGGCCCGCGTGCACGTCAAGCTGGTCAGCGAGGTCGGCGTCGGCACGGTCGCGGCGGGCGTGTCCAAGGCCCACGCCGACGTCGTGCTCATCTCCGGCCACGACGGCGGCACCGGTGCCGCGCCGCTGACCTCGCTCAAGCACGCCGGCACGCCGTGGGAGGTCGGGCTCGCCGAGACGCAGCAGACGCTGCTGCTCAACGGCCTGCGCGACCGGATCACCGTGCAGTGCGACGGCGGGTTCAAGACCGGCCGCGACGTCGTGGTCGCCGCGCTGCTGGGCGCCGAGGAGTACGGCTTCGCGACCGCGCCGCTGGTCGTCGAGGGCTGCGTGATGATGCGCGTCTGCCACCTCGACACCTGCCCGGTCGGCGTCGCCACCCAGAACCCCGACCTGCGCAAGCGGTTCACCGGCCAGGTCGAGCACGTGGTGAACTTCTTCGAGTTCGTCGCCCAGGAAGTGCGGGAGTACCTGGCGCAGCTGGGTTTCCGGACGCTGGACGAGGCCATCGGCCAGGTCTCGGCGCTCAAGCGCGACAAGGCCGTGCAGCACTGGAAGTCCCGCGGTCTGGACCTGGAGCCGGTGTTCGCCGAGCCGGAGACCCCGTACTCGCCGGTGCGCCGCCGGGTGCGCGAGCAGGACCACGGCCTCGACCGGGCCCTGGACCGCACGCTCATCCAGCTCGCCGAGGCGGCGCTGGAGGACGCCCGCCCGGTCAAGCTGCAGCTGCCGGTGCGCAACGTCAACCGCACCGTCGGCACCCTGCTGGGCGCCGAGGTCTCGCGCCGCTACGGCGGCGACGGCCTGCCCGACGACACCATCCACGTGGAGCTGGAGGGCTCGGCCGGGCAGTCGCTGGGCGCGTTCCTGCCCAGCGGCGTCACGCTCGACATGATCGGCGACGCCAACGACTACGTCGGCAAGGGCCTGTCCGGCGGGCGGATCGTCGTGCGGCCGCACCCGGACTCGGCGTTCCGCGCCGAGGACCAGGTCATCGCGGGCAACGTGATCGGCTACGGCGCCACCAGCGGTGAGATCTACCTGCGCGGCCAGGTCGGCGAGCGCTTCGCCGTCCGCAACTCGGGTGCGCAGCTGGTCTGCGAGGGCGTGGGCGACCACGCCTTCGAGTACATGACCGGTGGCCGGGCGATCGTGCTCGGCGGCACCGGGCGCAACGTCGGCGCGGGCATGTCCGGCGGCATCGCCTACGTGCTCGACCTCGACCCGGTGCGGGTGAACACCGCGATGGTCGACCTCAAGCCGTGCGGCGCCAAGGAGCTCAAGTGGCTGCACGAGGTCGTGCAGCGGCACCACGAGCTGACCGGCTCGGCGGTGGCGGCGTCGCTGCTCGGCGACTGGCCGCGTCGCTCGGCGGCGTTCACGAAGGTGATGCCGCGCGATTTCCAGCGGGTCCTGGACGCCATGCGGATGGCCAAGATCGAGGGCCGGAACGTGAACGAGGCGATCATGGAGGCTTCCCGTGGCTGACCCCAAGGGCTTTCTGAAGTACGCGCGGGCCGAGGCCCCCAAGCGCCCCGTCGACGAGCGGCTCGGCGACTGGCACGAGGTCTACGCGGCGCTGTCCTCCGAGGACCGCAACGAGCAGGTCTCCACGCAGGCCGCGCGCTGCATGGACTGCGGAATTCCGTTCTGCCACTCGGGTTCCTCGGGCTGCCCGCTGGGCAACCTGATCCCGGAGTGGAACAACATGGTCCGCCGCGGCCAGTGGGAGGCCGCGAGCGACCGGCTGCACGCCACCAACAACTTCCCGGAGTTCACCGGCAAGCTGTGCCCGGCGCCGTGCGAGGCCGGCTGCGTGCTGGCGATCTCGCCGGAGGCCGGGGGAGCGGTGGCGATCAAGCGGGTCGAGGAGACCATCGCCGAGGTCAGCTGGGAGAACGACTACGTCACGCCGCGCGCGCCGGAGGAGCACACCGGCAAGCGCGTCGCCGTGGTCGGCTCGGGCCCGGCCGGGCTGGCCGCCGCCCAGCAGCTGACCCGCGCGGGCCACGAGGTGACCGTCTACGAGCGCGACGACCGCATCGGCGGCCTGCTGCGCTACGGCATCCCCGAGTTCAAGATGGAGAAGTCCGTCCTGGACCGGCGTTTGGCGCAGATGCGCGACGAGGGCACCAAGTTCATCACCGGCTGCGAGGTCGGCGCGGACCTCACCGTCGAGGACCTGCGCGCCGGGTACGACGCGGTGGTGCTGGCGGTGGGCGCTCTGCGCGGCCGCGACGACACCACCATCCCGGGCCGCGAGCTCGGCGGCGTGCACCTGGCGATGGAGCACCTGGTGCCGGCCAACAAGGAGGTCGAGGGCGACGGCCCGTCGCCGATCTCGGCCGAGGGCAAGCACGTCATCATCCTCGGCGGCGGCGACACCGGCGCCGACTGCTACGGCACCGCGACCCGGCAGGGCGCGCTGTCGGTGACGCAGCTGGACAACTACCCGCAGCCGCCGACCGAGCGCGACGACGACCTCTCGCCGTGGCCGACCTGGCCCTACATCCTGCGCACCTACCCGGCGCACCAGGAAGCGGGGGAGCGCAAGTTCGCGGTGGCGATCGAGTCGTTCGTCGGCGACGAGGACGGCAACGTGCGCGCGGTGCGGCTGCGCCAGGTTCAGGTCCGACGTGACGAGAACGGGCGCCGCCAGGTGGTTCCGGTCTCCGACGAGGTCGAGGAGCTGCCCTGCGACCTGGCGCTGTTGGCGATCGGGTTCGAGGGCGTCGAGCACATGCCGCTGCTGGGCGGCCTGGGCATCGAGCTCACCAAGCGCGGCACGATCGGGTCCGGCTCGAACTGGGAGACCACCGCTCCGGGCGTGTTCGTCTGCGGCGACGCCCACCGCGGCGCGTCGCTGGTCGTCTGGGCCATCGCCGAGGGCCGCTCGGTCGCCCACGCCGTCGACACCCACCTCATGGGCACGTCCGAACTCCCCAACCCGGTCCACCCCACAGCCCTCCCCCTAGCGGTCTGAACCCCTCCACCCCAATCACTTTCACCCCGCACCCGACCCCACCCCGCCGTCGGGGACCGGATTACTCCGGTATTCCGCTCCCCGATTACGGCGGTATTCCGCGTTGGGTTCCCGAATACTCCGGTAATCGGGTACCCGATTACGGCGGTAATCCGTGTTGGGGACCGAATACTGCGGTATTCCGTTGACGGATTACGGCGGTATTCCGGGTCCCCGTGACCGGATTCGGGTGGTGTGTCGGGTTGTGGAGGTGGGGACGTGGGGTAGTTCACGGGAGTTTCGCGGGGAATCGGGTTCGTCGCACGGTGTTGATCTCTAGGGTCTTCTCCCGGGTCGTGAACGGCCTTTGAGTGTCCACAATGGATGGGGAGAACGCGTGGACTTCCACAAGAACCGGGGCAACCTGATCCCGCCGCTGGTCCTGATCGCGCTCGGCGTGCTCGGGACGGTCATGCTCGTCGGCGGACTGACCAGCGATGAGGGAGTGCGCATCCACGGCATCTTCTTCTTGGCGCCCATCGGCGTCATCGCGGGCCTGGTGCTGCTGATCAAGAACCTGCGGCGGCTGACGATGCGCATCGACGAGCGCGGCATCCTCATCGAGCACCCGGCCGAGAGGGTCAAGGTGGCGCTGGGCTGGCAGTACGTCGCCGGGGTCTCGGTGACGACGCTGCGCAAGCCCGGCGACGACCGGAACACCGCCTCCTACCTGGTGGTGTGGACGCAGGGCGGCCTGAACCCGGGTGTGCCGCAGGGCTGGATGTTCCAGAACGACGGCTGGACCGGCTACCGCCTGATCGACACGTCCGACCTCCGCGAGTCCAGCGCGCAGCTCACCCAGGTGTTGCAGCAGTACGCGGCGCCCGTGCTGCGCTGAGGTCTACTCGAAGGAGCGGGCCAGCGACGGCGGCAGGTCGTCGCAGTGGACGATGCCGAGGCGCTGGGTGGCGCGGGTCAGGGCCACGTAGAGGTCGTTGAGACCGCGGTCGGACTCCTCGGTCACGGCTTCCGGGCGGACCAGCAGGACCGCGTCGAACTCCAGGCCCTTGGCCTCGTCCACGGTCAGCAGCACCACCGGCGACTCCAGGTCGTCGGGCCGGGTGCCGACCACCGCCTCCGGCAGGGACTCCGCCAGCCGCGGGCCGATCTCGGTCAGCAGCTCCGGCGGCATCAGCACCGCCAGCCTGCCGTCCTCGACCTCCGCCAACTCCTCCGAAACCACTTGGGGGAGCTCGGAAACCAGGTCCTCGGTCGCGATCTGCTGCGACCACGGCGGGTTCCCGGTGGTGCGCACCGACCGCGGCGGCTCCAGGTCGGTGTCCATGTCGGACAGGACCTCGGCGGCGACGTCCATGATCTCCGCCGGGGTCCGGTAGTTCACCGTCAGCTCCGCCAGCTTCCAGCGGTCCTGCACGTACGGGCTGAGCACCGCGTCCCACGAGCTCGTGCCGCCCAGCGCGCTGGTCTGCGCCACGTCGCCGACCAGCGTCATCGACCGGCTCGGGCAGCGGCGCATCAGCACCCGCCACGCCATCTCGGAGAGCTCCTGGGCCTCGTCGACGATGACGTGACCGAACGTCCAGGTGCGGTCCTCGGCCGCGCGCTCGGCGGCGGACAGGTCGCTGCGGGTGCGGAAGCGCTCGGCCAGCAGCTCCGCGTCGAGGACGTCGGAGACCCGCAGCCGCTCCTCGTCGGCGATCTCCTCGTCCTGCTCCATGATGTGCAGCACGCCCTGGGCGTAGGCGAGCTCCTCGCGCTCCTGGCGCTCCTGCTCGGCGCGCGCGGCCGCGTCGTCCTCGCCGAGCAGCTCGGCGAGCTCGTCGAGCAGCGGGACGTCGGCCGGGGTCCACGGCGCGCCCGCCGGGCGCAGCAGCGCGTCGCGCTCGTCGTCGGCGAGGACCTTGGCGGTGGCGGTGGCCAGCCGTTCCGGCGAGCTCAGCAGCTCGTCGAGCAGCCGATGCGGCGTCATCTCCGGCCACAGCTCGTCCAGCGCGCCGGCCACGGCCGGGTCGCCGCGCAGCTCGGCGTTGATCTCGTCGAGGTCGCGCCGGTCCAGCAGCTCCAGACCCAGCCTTTCGCCGACTTGCAGCGTCAGCGACCGGTACATCTCGTCCTGGAACACCCTGCGGGCCAGGTTGTGCGGGCGGCGCGTGCGGCGGGCGCGGGTGCGCGCGGCGGTGGCGTCCTTGCGCTTGAGGAACAGCGGTTCGCGGTCGAAGGTCACCTCGACGTGGTCGCGCGGCACCTGCTGCCGGTCGCGCACGGCGGCGGTGAGCACGCCGGTCATGTCGGCCCGGCCCTTGATCTCGGCGGTGCGCGCGGATTCGGTCGCGGTGGCGGTGATCCCGGGATACAGACCGCCCACAGTGGACAGCAGCACGCCGGTCTCGCCCAGCGACGGCAGCACCTGGCCGATGTAGTGCAGGAACGTCGGGTTCGGGCCGACGACGAGCACGCCGCGCTTGGACAGCTGCTCGCGGAAGGTGTAGAGCAGGTAGGCCGCGCGGTGCAGCGCCACCGCGGTCTTGCCGGTGCCCGGACCGCCCTGCACGACCAGCACGCCGTTCATGCCCGCGCGGATGATGCGGTCCTGCTCGGCCTGGATCGTGGAGACGATGTCCTGCATCTGACCGGTGCGGCGGGCGTCCAGCCGCGCCAGCAGCGTCGCCTCACCGGCCAGGCCCAGGTCGCTGCCCTGCTCGGCGGCGTCGAGGTCGAGGATCTCGTCCTCGTAGTCCAGGACCTTGCGCCAGCTGGTCTTGAGGTGCCTGCGGCGGCGCACGCCGTCCCGCGCGGCGGCCGTGGCCAGGTAGAACGGCCGCGCGGCCGGGGCGCGCCAGTCCAGCAGCAGCGGCTCGTACTCGTTGTCCTCGTCGAACAGGCCGAGCCTGCCGACGCGGAACGTCTCGCCGCTGTCGAGGTCCAGGCGCCCGAAGCACAGGCCGTGCTCGACGGCGCTGAGCTGGGTGAGCTTGTCGGTGTACATGCGGGTGGAGATGTCGCGCTCGGTGCGCGCCTGCGGCGGTCCTCCGCTGTCGCGCAGCGTGGCCTTGAGCCGCTGGGTGGTCTCCGCTCGGAGGTCGTCGAGCTTGCCGTACAGCACGTTCAGGTAGCGCTGCTCGGCCGCGATCTCCTCGGCGCGGACGGTCTCCCGATCAACTCGGGCGTCGGACAATGAGCCACCTCAAACCAGGCGCGGACAGAACAACCGGACCCCCAAGGCCCGACCAGCCAATATACCGCGCCCCCCACCCCACGTCCGCCGCGCTCCCGCCCCCCGCTCGCCGTGCGCGCGTCAAAAACCGCGGTATTCGACCCGACGAATACCGCGGTTTTTGACCGGTCGAATACCGCAGGTTTTGACCCGATGAAACCTGCGGTTCTCGCCGTCTAGACGACGGTGGAGAGGAGGAGGATGACGGCGAAGGAGACGACCGAGAGGATCGTTTCCATGGCCGACCAGGTCTTGAGGGTCTGGCCGACCGTCATGCCGAAGTACTCCTTGACCAGCCAGAAGCCGGCGTCGTTGACGTGCGAGAGGAACAGCGAGCCGGAGCCGATGGCGAGGGCGACCAGCGCGCCCTGGGCGGGCGGCAGGCCCGCGACCAGCGGGGCGACCATGCCGGCGGCCGAGATCGTGGCCACCGTCGCCGATCCCGTCGCGACCCGGATGCCGACCGCGATCAGCCAGCCCAGCACCAGCGGCGACAGGCTCGCCCCGGCCGCCACGTCGGTGATCACGTCGTTGACGCCGGAATCGACCAGCGTCTGCTTGAAACCGCCGCCCGCGCCGACGATGAGGATGATCCCGGCGATCGCCGGCAGCGAACCGCCGACCACCTCGGAGAGCCGGTTGCGGGAGAACCGGGCGCCGCGGCCGAGCACCACGATGGCGATCAGCACCGTCAGCATCATCGCCACGACCGGCGTGCCGATGGTGTCCAGGATCGTGTAGCCGAGCGTGCCCTCGGCGAGCGTCAGGTCGGCGACCGACTTGCACAGCATCAGCACGACCGGCAGCAGCAGCATCGCCACCGCGGCGAAGAAGCTCGGCCGGTGCGCCTGCTCCTCCCGCTGCGGCGTCGAGCCCAGCAGGTGGGTGGCCGGCGGCAGGTCGACGCGCTTGGCGATGAACGAGCCGAACACCGGGCCCGCCACGATCGCGGTCGGGATCGCCACCACGACGCCCAGCGCCAGCGTCAGCCCGAGGTCGACGTGCAGCGCGTCGACGGCGGCCAGCGGACCGGGGTGCGGCGGGACGAGACCGTGCAGGATCGACAGCCCGGCCAGCGCGGGGATGCCGACCTTCAGCATCGGCTGCTCGGTCCGGGCTGCCACCATGACCACGACCGGGACCAGCAGGACGACGCCGACCTCGAAGAACATCGGCAGGCCCAGCAGCGCGGCGATGAACACCATCGCCCACGGCAGCGTCTTGTCGGTCGTGCGGCGCATGACGGTCTCGACGACCCGATCGGCGCCGCCGCTGTCGGTGAGCAGCTTGCCGAGCATCGCGCCGAGCGCGACCAGCAGGCCGACGTCGCCGACGGTCTTGCCGAGGCCTTCGGTGAAGGTGTCCACCAGGTCGCCGAAGGGCATCCCGGCCACCACGCCGAGCGTGGTCGCGCCGAGCGCCAGGGACAGGAAGGGGTGCAGCTTCGCCCAGCTGATCAGCACGACGATCACGGCGATGCCCGCGACGGCGGCGCTCAGCAGGCGGGTGTCCTGCGCCGACCAGGTCGCGGCCTGGGCGAGCGGGACGGAGAGGCTGGAAAGCATGGAGGGGCTCCTCGTTGAGCAGCTGGTGCGCGCCACAGCCTAAGCATTAAGTCATACTTTTTTCTTATCCTGACCGATTAAGTATGACTGTTACACCCGTCACCCGGGTTCGGCCCCTACTCTCGGGAACCGGTTGAGCGCGTTTTTCACCGGCGAAGGAGCGTGGGCGGATGGGCGGCGGGTTGCACGGCAAGGTGCTGGAGGTGCTCGGCCAGGAGATCGCCGAGGGCGCCCACGTGCCCGGCAGCGTGCTGCGCATCGAGCAGCTGGAGGAGCGGTTCGGCATCTCCCGCAGCGTCGCCCGCGAGGTCGTGCGCACGCTGGCCTCGATCCGGCTGGTCGTGGGCCGCAAGCGGGTCGGGATCGTGGTCCGGCCGCGCGAGGAGTGGAACAGCTTCGATCCCGCGCTGATCCGCTGGCGGCTGGCCGCCGACCGCTCCGGCGAGCTCAAGACCCTCGCCGAGCTGCGCACCGCCGTCGAGCCGGTGGCCGCCGCGGCCGCCGCCGACCGGGCCGAGGACGACCACGTCGCCCGGCTGGTGGCGCTGTCCGAGCGGATGGTGGCGACCTCGCGCGCCGGTGACCTGGACGCGTTCATGGACGCCGACGTCGAGTTCCACCGGCTGATCCTCACCGCCTCCGGCAACGAGATGTTCGCCCAGCTCCACGAGGTCGTCGAGGAGCTGCTGCGGTGGCGCGCCGGGCACGGGCTGATGCCGGTGCACCCGCGCCCGGTCGCGGTCCGGCTGCACTGCGAGATCGCCGAGTGCATCCGCGCCGGAGACCGCGTCCGCGCCGAGTGGGCCATGCGCGAACTGGTCGCCGAAGCCCTGGAGGGCACCCTCTCCGGTCTGGAGAGCTGACCGCGCGCAAGAAAATCCCCCGCGACCTCGGGGGTGGACGCGGGGGATTCGCCTGGGGGAGGGATCAGTAGCCCTGGTAGCTGCCGCCGGAGCGCAGACCCGCGATGCCCGGCACGTCGGAGAGCGAGCCGTAGCGGTCGATCGAGTAGCGGGTGGCGGCGATGATGTTGTCGACGGGGTTGTAGATGTCCTGGTGGCCCGGCAGCGCGAAGGACTCGAAGGTCGGCTCGATGGTCTGCATCAGACCGATCGACGGGGTGCCGGCCGCGGCGTTGGAGTCCCAGTTGTTCGTGGCGCCGGGATTGCCGTTGGACTCCTTCATGATGATCGTCCGGATGGCGTCCTGGTCGATCTGATCGCGGCTGACGCCGTTGGCCTCCAGGACCTTGACGGCCTCCTTGATCCAGGCGTCGATCTGGTCCTTCGGCTTCTCCTCCTGAACCGGGGCGGGGGCAGCCGCCGGAGCAGGAGCGGGGGCGGCGGCCGGGGCCGGAGCCGGGGCGGGCGCCTGGGGCAGGACGACCGGAGCGGGCGCGGGGGCGGGCGCCTGCGGAGCCGGGACGGCCAGCGGAGCGATCTCGGCGGCCTGGTGGACCGGCGCGGACTCGGTCTTCACGTCGTCGCCACCTGCGGCGGCGGTGAAGACGCCCAGCACGCCGAACGCCGCGACGGCGGCGCCGACCTGCAGCGACCGCACCTTGGGGGCGACGCGGTGCGCGCGGTCGGTGGGCTCGCCGAGGAACGTGGCGCGCAGCCGGCTGCCGAAGGGCACCGTCCTCTCCCAACGGTGCCAACCGGTCTTCCGGTCCTGCGGGGTGTCGGGGATGATCTGGTCGGGGTTCTTCGTCTCGTCGGGGGTCACGAGGAACCAGACTCCGGAACGGAGAGTCACCCTGCATGGTGGTTTCTACGGGGTCGACTACCTAGATTGAGCCATTTGGACGTCCACAAGAACGTTTTTGGCTACTCGTTGTGATAGAGGGCAAGAACGTTACAGGGCGCGACTGTCGGCTCCGTCACCCGAGCGCTGCCCCGCGACCCACCCCGCGATCTGCGCGCGGGAGGTGAAGTCGAGCTTGGTCAGGATGTTCTGCACGTGCCCCTCGACCGTCCGCTGCGCGATCACCAGGTTCTCGGCGATGTCCTTGTTGGTGCGCCCCTCGGCGACCAGATCGGCGATCTGCCGCTCCCGGCGGGTCAGCGGCATCGGGTGCACCTCGTCCTCGGCGGACTCCGCGCTCGACGCCGCGCGCCTGCCGCCGTGCCGCTTGATCTCCAGCGCGTAGTCCACCGCGTGGCCCAGCGACATCTCGCGGCCGCGCTCGTAGTGCTCGTCGAACGCCTCCGGCCCCAGGGCCGTGCGGATCTGCATCAGGTGCTGGTCGTGGTCGCCGGCGAAGCGCGCCCAGAACCCCGGCGCCGAGCGGACCGCGTCCCACAGCGCCGAGGACGTGCCCAGCAGCCGGGCCGCGCGCCCGAAGCGCTGCTGCCGGTGCGCGATCCACGCCAGCGTGTCCAGGCTGAAGGCGATGCCGAGCCGGTTGTCGAGCTCGCGCTGCAACCGCAGCGCCTCCTTCACCGAGTTCTCCGCGCGGTCGGCGCGATCCCGGCTCATCTGCACCTGCGCGGTCGCCCACTGCGCGTACGAGCGCCAGTACAGCTCGCTGTGCTCGGTGGACAGCTGGATGCACTCGGAGAGCAGCCGCAGACCGCCCTCGGCGTCGTCGCCCATGCCCTTGATCAGGCCCAGCGCGTGCAGCGACCACAGCTCCCCGGCCAGCACCTCGACCCGGCGGAACTTCTCCAGCGCCTCGCTCACCAGGTCGGCGCCGCGGCGCTGGTCGTCCTGGAAGAACGCGACGAGACCGTGCAGCAGCGTCAGGTAGGCGCGCTCGACCTCGTCGCCGCGCTGGGTGGCCAGCACGGTCGCCCGCTCCAGCTTCGGCAGCGCCTTGTCCAGGTAGCCCTGCAGCAGCGAGAACCAGGCGCTGATCCGCAGCGCCCGCGCCCGTTCCGGCAGGTCGCGCGGGGTGTTGTCGAGGACCTCGTCCAGCCAGTGCCGCGCCTCGGTGTTCAGGCCGCGGATGCCCCAGTACTGCCAGAGGTCGGTGACCAGGCGCAGCGCCGTCCCGCCGGACTCGGGGCTCTCGGCGGCGTGGCGCAGCGCGGTGCGCAGGTTGTCCTGCTCGTGCCGCAGCCGCTGCACCCAGGCCGGCTGCTCCGGCCCGATCCACTCCTCGGCGAACCGCGCGGCGAGCTCGGCGAAGAACGCGCAGTGCCGGTGGCGGACCTTGCCGGTCTCGCCGGACTCGGCGAGCTTGGCCAGGCCGTAGTCGCGCAGCGTGTGCGGCAGCCGGTAGCGGACCTCGCCGCCGCCCTCCTCGCGCATCAGCACCGACTTGTCGACCAGCGAGTGCACGGCGGTGAGGACGTCCACGCCCTTGCCCTCCCCGGCGACGTGCTCGGCGGCGGCGAGGTCGAAGCTGCCGGAGAACACCGACATCCGCGCCCAGGCCCGCCGGTCCCGCTCGTCGAGGAGGTCGTAGCTCCAGTCGATCAGCGCGCGCAGCGTCTGCTGGCGCGGGGGAGCGCCGCGACGGCCCTCGGTGAGCAGGTCGTAGCGCTCGGCGATGCGCTCCTCGAGCTGCTGCAGCGACAGCGACCGCAGCCGGACCGCGGCCAGCTCGATGGCCAGCGGGTTGCCGTCGAGGTGGTGGCACAACCGCATCAGCGCGTCCGCGTTGTCGGCGGTGACCTCGAACTCCGGCACGGCCGCCTTGGCGCGGTCGACGAACAGCCGGACCGAGGAGAACTGCTCGACGGCGTCGGCGGGCGGCAGGTGCTCCGGGTCGGGCACCTGCATCGGCGGCACCACGACGGTGGACTCGCCGGCCACGCCCAGCGACTGCCTGCTGGTGGCCAGCACGCGCACGCCCGGGCACCAGCGCATCAGCGCGTCGACCAGCAGCGCGACATCCTCGATGACGTGCTCGCAGTTGTCCAGAACCAGCAGCATCTCGCGGTTCTTGAGCTGGTCGACGATCGTCTCCAGGCTCGCGGCCGAGGACGGCCCGCCCAGGCTGAGCTGCTCGATGACGGCGTCGAGGACCAGCGCGCCGTCGTCGAGGTTCTCCAGCTCGACGAACCAGGCCTTGTCCCGGAAGGTGCGGCGCATGTTGTTCGCCACGCGCACGGCCAGCCGCGTCTTGCCGACGCCGCCCGGCCCGGTGAGGGTGACCACGCGGGCCTCGGAGAACAGCCGCTTGGTGAGGGTGATCTCACGACGCCGGCCGACGAAGCTCGTCACGTCGGCCGGGAGGTTGCCCGCGGACTCGCCCGCGCGGGCGTTGGTAGTGGAGACCACGATTCGAGCTTAGCTCGCGAAACGTCCGCTGACCTGGGATCTTGATCCGGGTGGGCGCTGTAGCTCGTTCGGGCGGACTTCGAAGATCAGCCGACGCGCGGTAGTCGCGCGCTCCACTCGGACGGGGGTTCCGGGGTGGCGATCCGGGTGCGCGGAGGGTCTGCTGGAGGGCTTCCGGAATCGGCCTCGGGTGCCTAAGCTCGACGATGAATTCAACAAAATGTTTAAGCGAGTGGGGAGCTGGAGTTGAGCGAGCCGTCGTACTTCGCGCCTGCCGGTGGGTTGCCGCCGCAGACCGATCTGCTCACCGACCGGGCGATCGTGACCGAGGCCTACACCGTGATCCCGCGCGGCGTGCTGCGCGACATCGTGACCAGCAACTTCCCCGGCTGGCAGAACACCCGCGCCTGGATCCTGGCCAAGCCCGTGACCGGGTTCGCCACCACCTTCGCCCAGAACATCGTCGAAGTCGCCCCCGGCGGCGGCAGCGATCGCCCGGAGCCGGAGGCCGGTGTCGAGTCCGTCGTGTTCCTCATGGCCGGAACGTTGCGGCTCACCGTCGACGGCGTGGTGCATGTGGTCGAGCCCGGTGGGTACGCCTACCTCGCGCCCGGCGCGACCTGGTCGCTGACCAACCCCGGCACGGGCCACGCCACGTTCAACTGGGTCCGCAAGCCCTACGAATTCGTCGACGGCATCGACGTGCCCGCCTCGTTCGTCACCCGTGAGCAGGACATCACCCCGACGCCCATGCCCGACACCGACGGCACCTGGGCCACCACCCGCTTCGTCGACCCCGACGACCTCGCCCACGACATGCACGTCAACATCGTCACCTTCCAACCCGGCGGCACCATCCCCTTCGCCGAAACCCACGTCATGGAACACGGCCTCTACGTCCTGCAAGGCAAAGCCGTCTACCGCCTCAACAACGACTGGGTCGAAGTCCAAGAAGGCGACTACATGTGGCTCCGCCCCTTCTGCCCCCAAGCCTGCTACGCAGGCGGCCCCCACCCCTTCCGCTACCTCCTCTACAAAGACGTCAACCGCCAAATCCGCCTCACCTAACCCCAACCCCGAACACCATCACCCCCAGGGACAGGGAAGTTTTCATGAAAACTGTCACCACCGTCCCGACCGTGGGTGGGGGAGGTTTTCATGAAAACTGCGCGTCGGGACGATCTAGGATCGGGGTGTGCGGTTCGAGGGTTTCGGTGACGGGGCGGTCGAGTTCTTCGAGGGACTCCAGGCGGACAACTCGAAGGCCTACTGGGCGGACAACCAGCGGCTCTACGCCGAGCACGTCCGGACGCCGATGGAGGCGCTGCTGGCCGAGCTCGAGCCCGAGTTCGGTCCCAAGTTCGGCAAGGGCAAGGTGTTCCGGCCGTTCCGCGACGTGCGGTTCGCCCGCGACAAGTCGCCGTACAAGACCCACTGCGGTGCCGTCATCGAGCAGGGACGCGGCGGTGGCGCCTACTACGTCGAGGTCGGCCCGGAGGGGATGCTCGTCGCCGGCGGCTGCTTCCACACCGAGTCCGACCAGCTCGCCCGCTTCCGGACCGCGGTGGACACCGACGTCCACGGCGAGCGGCTGCGGAAGCTCCTCGACGACCTGGCCGAGCGGGGCTGGGAGATCACCGGGACCGTGCTGCGGACCCGGCCGCGAGGCTTCGACGCCGACCACCCCAGGCTCGACCTGCTGCGGCACAAGACGCTCTACGCGGCGCGTTCCTGGGAACCCGACGACGCCCTGCACGAGCGCACCTGCCTGCAGCGGGTCCGCGAGTCCTGGGACGAGGTCCGCGAGCTCAACCAGTGGTGCGCCGATCACATCGGCGTCACCGAGAAGAAGCGGCGCTGACCCGCAGCACCGCCCAGCCGACGAGCGCGCCCGCGATGTCGACGACCGCGTCGAGGGCCTCGCAGCTGCGCCCGATCGGCAGCGCGCCCTGCAGCAGCTCCGAGAGCACCGCGTAGCCGGCCAGTGACGGCAGCAGCCACGCGGTGCGCGCGCCGGCGATCCGCGCGGTGATCGCCAGCGCGGCGAAGAGGACGAAGTGCACCACCTTGTCGGTGCCCGGAGGGGCGCTGGGCACACCCGACTCGGGGGTGAACAGCACCACCCAGCTCGCGACGACGGCGAGAACAAGCGGAAGCCGCCTGAGCTGCTTTCTGTAATGATCCAGCAACGAAATACCCGATCAGGAATGTGGAGCGTGGCTGAGTGCTGCACCCAGGTGATGAAGGACTACGCTGGCATGATGTGAGTCGACGAGCCAAGATCGTTTGTACCATGGGCCCCGCCACCTCCACTCCGGAGAAGATGGCCGAGCTCGTCAGCAGCGGAATGGACGTCGCCCGGCTGAACTTCAGCCACGGCAGCCACGCCGACCACCAGCAGGTCTACGACATGGTCCGGGCCGCGGCCAAGGAATCCGGCCGCGCCGTGGGCATCCTCGGAGACCTGCAGGGACCGAAGATCCGGCTCGGGAAGTTCGCAGCCGGACCGGTCGAGTGGCGCACCGGCGACGTCGTGCGCATCACGGTCGAAGACGTGCAGGGCACGCACGACCGGGTGTCCACCACATACAAGGGCCTGGCCGAGGACGCCAAGAAGGGCGACCGGCTGCTGGTCGACGACGGCAAGGTCGCGATGGTCGTGACCGCCGTCGAGGACAACGACGTCGTGTGCGAGGTGACCGAGGGCGGTCCCGTCTCCGACAACAAGGGAATCTCCCTGCCGGGCATGGACGTCTCCGTGCCTGCCCTGTCCGAGAAGGACATCGAGGACCTGGAGTTCGCCCTGGAGCTGGGCGTGGACTTCATCGCGCTGTCGTTCGTGCGCAGCCCCGCCGACATCGACCTGGTGCACCAGGTGATGGACCGCGTCGGCCGCCGCGCGCCGGTCATCGCGAAGCTGGAGAAGCCCGAGGCGGTGGACAACCTCGAGGCCATCGTGCTGGCCTTCGACGGCGTCATGGTCGCCCGCGGTGACCTCGGCGTGGAGCTCCCGCTCGAGCACGTCCCGCTGGTCCAGAAGAAGGCGATCCGGATCGCGCGGGAGAACGCCAAGCCGGTCATCGTCGCCACCCAGATGCTGGACTCGATGATCCAGAACTCGCGCCCGACCCGCGCCGAGACCTCCGACGTCGCCAACGCCGTTCTCGACGGCGCCGACGCCGTGATGCTCTCCGGCGAGACCAGCGTCGGTCGCTACCCGATCGAGACCGTGCAGACCATGGCCCGCATCGTCGAGGCCGTGGAGTCCGGCTCGCCCACCCCGCCGCCGCTGAGCCACGTCCCGCGCACCAAGCGCGGCGTGATCTCCTACGCGGCGCGCGACATCGGCGAGCGCCTCAACGCCAAGGCCCTGGTCGCCTTCACGCAGTCCGGCGACACCGTGCGGCGCCTCGCGCGGCTGCACACCCGGCTGCCGCTGCTGGCGTTCACTCCCGAGGAGTCGGTGCGGAGTCAGCTCGCTCTCACTTGGGGGACGGAAACGTTCTTGGTGCCTAAGGTGGACACAACGGACCAGATGGTGCGGCAGGTCGACCAGGCGATGTTGTCGCTCGGCCGGTCGCAGCGCGGCGACATGGTGGTCGTCGTCGCCGGTTCGCCCCCGGGCACGGTCGGTTCGACCAACCTCATCCGCGTGCACCGGCTGGGAGAAGAAGACCACGTCTGATCGGCCTCCGGGCGGGAGCCACGAGCTCCCGCCCGGCCGGTCAGGCGCACGAACCTAGGAGCGCGCAGTGACCGAAGCGGCCAGGGCCGCGGCAGCCGACCCGACCGGTACCCACCTGCAGGGCGAGGTCCCGCTCGACGTGAACGGCATGCCGCACGGTCAACCGGTGCTGGACAGCCTGGTGGCCCTGCTGGACCTGGAGCGCATCGAGGAGAACATCTTCCGCGGGGTCAGTCCCGCCACCTCGACCATCCGCGTGTTCGGCGGCCAGGTCGCCGGGCAGGCGCTGGTCGCGGCCGGTCGCACGGTGCCGGAGGAGCGCCGGGTGCACTCGCTGCACGCGTACTTCATCCGGCCCGGCGACCCGAGCATCCCGATCGTCTACGAGGTCGACCGCACCCGCGACGGCCGGTCGTTCACCACCCGCCGGGTGGTCGCGCTGCAGCGCGGCAAGACGATCTTCTCGCTGTCGGCGTCGTTCCAGGTCGACGAGGGCGGCATCGACCACGCCGAGGCGATGCCCGACGTCCCCGACCCCGAGTCGCTGCCGACGTTCGGCGAGCGCATCGGCGAGGTGCTGCCCAAGCTCGGCCCGGCCCAGCCGCGGCCGATCGACGTCCGCTACGTCACCGAGCCGCCGTGGGTGAGCCGCGAGAACGGCCCGCGCGAGGCTCGCAACCAGGTGTGGATGCGCGCCGACGGCGTGCTGGCGGTGCCGGACGACGACCTGCTGCACGTGTGCATCGCGGCCTTCGCCTCGGACATGACGCTGCTGGACGCGCCGCTCGCGCGGCACGGCGTCTACTGGGGCCTGGACAACGTGGTGGGCGCGAGCCTGGACCACGCGATGTGGTTCCACCGCCGGTTCCGCGCCGACGAGTGGTTCCTCTACGACTGCGCCTCGCCGAGCGCCTCCGGCGGTCGTGGCCTCGCCACCGGCCGCTTCTTCGCCCAGGACGGCACCCTCGTCGCCACCGTGGTCCAGGAAGGACTTCTCCGGGTCAACGACTGACCCCTTTCCCGACGACCTGGACCCCTCCGTTCTCGATGTGGTGGTGGGGAAGTTTTCATGAAAACTTCCCCACCACCACATCGAGAACGGGACTTCCTCAGGCGTGGGAAGGGTGTTCTTCCGAGGGATCTTCGGTTTCGTGGTGGGGCGCAGTTCTCATGAGAACTTCCCCTGGTCAGGTGCGCCTGCGGCGCTTGGGTCGGAGGTTCTTCGGGGGCGTGAGCGCCCTGGTGTGGAGCTGTTCGAGGACGATGGAGCTGGTGAAGTTCCGGACCTCGGTGCGGGCCGCGAGCCGGTCGACCAGGAACTCCTGCAGGTGCTTGGTGTCGGCGACGGCCACGTGCAGCAGGAAGTCGGCCTGGCCGCTGACGTGCAGCAGCGAGCGGGTCTCCGGCTGGGCCATGACGAACTCGCGGAACTGATCGACGATCGGGCGCGTGTGCGGCCGGACGTTGACCGCCACGACCGCTTCCAGCGCCAGTCCCGTGGCGGCCGGGTCGACGTCGATGTGCGACCCGGTGATGACTCCCTGTTCCCGCAGCCTGCGGACTCGTTGCAGGCAGCTCGACGGTGCCAGCCCGACCCGGTCGGCGAGGGCGCGGTTCGGCAGGGTCGCGTCGTTCTGCAACTCCTCCAGAATGCGCCAGTCCACCGAATCCAGTTCGACGGATTCGCTCATGACCGAACATCTTACGTGCGAGCTCGAAAACCGGCGAACCATCGGCGGAGGATGTGCGCATCCACCTCCCCGACGTTCTACCCAAGGAGCTCGCCGTGCACATCGCCTGGGGGTCGTTCCTGCTGGCGCTGCTGGTGATCGTGCTGATCCCCGGCCCCGACTTCGTCGTGGTCACCCGCAACGCCGCCAGCGGCCGGCGCTACGGCTGGCTGGCCGCGGCCGGCGTGACCTGCGGACTGCTGCTGCACGCCACCGCCGCCACGCTCGGCCTGTCCGCGCTGGTCGCGACCGTGCCCGCGGCGCTGTTCGTGGTGAAGGGCCTGGGCGTGGCCTACCTGGCGTGGATGGCGCTGCAGATGCTGCGCGGCGGCGGTGCGAGCCCGGCCGGGGCCGTGGTGGAGCAGCCGCGCTCGGGCCGGTCGGTGTTCCTGCGCGGACTGCTCACCGACGTGCTCAACCCGAAGGTCATGCTGACGTTCCTGACGCTGCTGCCGCAGGCGATGGACCCCGAAGCCGCCCCGATGCAGCAGGCCGCCCTGCTCAGCACCGTCGCGGTGTCGGCCTTCGCGGTGTGGTGGCTGATCGTGGTCCCGTCGGTCGGCAGGCTGGCCGCTCTGCTCGCGAACCCCAAGCGCCGCAAGGTCTTCGAACGCACCTGCGGCGGCGCCCTCCTCGCCATGGCCACCTCCATCGCTCTCGGCTGACCCACCCCACCCCTCCACCCGACCCCTCCCACCCCGACTACTCCGGTATTCAGGTCCCCGATTACCGCCGTATTCCGGTCCCCGATTACGGCGGTATTCCGTGTTGGGTACCCGAATACTCCGGTAATCGGGTCCCCGATTACGGCGGTAATCCGTGTTGGGGACCGAATACTGCGGTATTCCGTTGACGGATTCCGGCGGTATTCGGGGTCCGGATTACTCCGGTATTCGGGTGCCTGGTTACGGCGGTGTTCCGGGGTTGGGTGGGTGAGGCGGGATCGGGTGGGGTGGGTTTCTGGGGTGCGACTTTTGGGTTGGGTTCGTTGACCTTCCACATCGCGCTGCCTAGTCTCCGTGATCTCGGAGAGGAGCCGGCATGCGAAGACGGTGGGGGTTCGTGGTCGGGCTGGCGGTGGCGTTGCCGCTGGCGGTGGTGCCGTCGACGGGTGCCGCGCCGACCGGGGTGGACGCGCTCAAGGTCGACCTCGACGACATCCTGGCCGATCCGCGCCTCGGCGGAGTCCAGGCCGGAGTCGTGGTCCGCGACCCCGCCACCGACGAGATCCTCTACAGCAGGCAGGCCACCGACCGCGCCACCCCGGCCTCGAACGCGAAGCTGTTCACCGCCGCCGCCGCGCTGGAGGTCCTCGGCCCGGACTACCGCTTCCGCACCCAGGTGCTCAGCGACGCCGCCCAGCAGGGCGCGACCCTCGACGGCGACCTGTACCTGCGCGGCACGGGCGACCCGACGATGCTCGCCGCCGACTACGACGCGCTCGCGGCCCGGCTCGCCGAGCAGGGCGTGCGCGAGGTGCGGGGCAGGCTGCTGGCCGACGACACCTGGTTCGACGACGTGCCGCTGGGCAGCGGCTGGGCCTGGGACGACGAGCCGTACTACTACTCGGCCCCGGTGTCGGCGCTGACCGTTGCCCCGAACACCGACTTCGACGCGGGCAGCGCGATCGTGCGGGTCACGCCGACCGCGCCCGGTCAGCCGCCGGACGTCGCGCTGGACCCGGCGACCGGCGTGCTCGACGTCGACAACCGGGCCTCCACGGTCGCCGAGGGCGAGCCGGACGTCACCGTCACCCGCGATCACCGCAGCGGCCGCGTGGTGGTCACCGGCACCGTCCCGGCCGGGGCCGACCCGGTGCAGGAGTGGATCGCCGTTCCCGACGCGACCGCCTACGCCACCGACGTCTTCGCCCGCGCCCTCGCGGCCCACGGCATCACCGTCTCGGGTACCGGGGAAGCCGCCGCTCCGCAGGGCGCCCGCGAGCTGGCCGCGCGCGACTCGATGCCGCTGCGCGAGCTGCTGGTGCCGTTCCTCAAGCTCAGCAACAACGGTCACGCCGAGGTCCTGGTCAAGGCGATGGGCCGCGAGCGGGCGGGCGAGGGCAGCTGGGAAGCCGGGACCGGCGTGGTCGCCGACGCCCTGCGGGGCCTCGGCGTCGACTCCGATGCGTTGCGGCTGGTGGACGGCTCCGGGCTGTCCCGGATGGACGGCGTCACCCCGGACCAGCTCGCGCTGCTGCTCGACAACGCCGCCCAGCGCCCGTGGGCGCAGCCGTTCACCGACGCGCTGCCGGTCGCGGGCGTGGCCGGCCGGATGGTCGGCGGCACCCTGCGCAACCGGATGACCGACACCCCGGCGGCAGGCAACGTGCACGCCAAGACCGGGTCGCTGACCGGGGTCACCTCGCTGTCGGGCTACGTCACCGCGGCCGACGGTCGCGGGCTGGTGTTCTCGGTGGTGCTCAACGACTTCCTCTCCGACGCCCCGCAGGACCTGGAGGACGCGATCGCGGTCCGCCTCGCCCAGCACACCGGCGCCGACGACCAGCCGCGCGGCCACGCCCGGATCCCGCAGCCGCGCTCGGTGCGCGACGACCCGGGCACGCCGCGCGATGAGGGCGCCCTGGAGTGCTCGTGGACGAAGTCCTGCTGAAAGCGGTTGGCGTGGCGCATCAGCGCCATCCCTGAGAACGGCTCAAGGGTTGCCCGGTAGCGTGACCGCAGTCCGCCCCCCGCGCTCAAGCCGAGGAGCCCGTTCCGTGACGTTCATCAGCGACATGCTGGCCCTGATCGCCGGCCTGCCCCGGCCGCTGCTGGTGCTGGCCACCGGTGCCCTGGTGCTCGGCGAGTGCACGATCGGGCTGGGATTCCTGGTGCCGGGGGAGGCCGGGCTGCTGATCGCCTCGGCCGCGGTGACCGACCTGCGGTTCTTCCTGGTGCTGGCGGCGACCGTGGCGGTGTGCGCGGCGGTGGGCGACAACATCGGTTTCTTGCTGGGGCGCCGGTACCGGCTGAAGATGCGCGAGACGAAGCTGGTCCGCAAGCTCGGCCAGCACCACTGGGACCGCGCGGGGTCGCTGCTGCGGCGCTGGGGGATCGGTGCGGTGCTGCTGGGCAGGTTCCTGCCGGTGGTGCGGACGCTGATGCCGGCCGCGGCGGGTGCCAGCGGCATGTCCTACCCGCGGTTCGTGCTCTCGTCGCTGGTCGGCGCGGCGGCCTGGTCGGCCACGCACGTCGGCATCGGCTGGGCGGCGGGAGCGTCGGCGAAGTACGTCGAGTCGATGCTCGGCCGCGCGAGCTGGGTGCTGGCGATCGCGATCGTGCTGGTCGGAGTGGGTGTCTGGGCCTACAAGCGCCGCCGTCCGCAGGGTCAGGTCGTGACCGAGCCGCAGTCGGAGGCGATCGACACCGCCGCCTAGTGGGCGGGGTGCGCGGAGATGCGGACGCCGCGGCCGAGCGGCTGGTGCTTCGGCTGAGTGGCGTCGCAGCGAGTCTCGTTCATGTGGCTGGACTCTAATGCATGTTTCAGGGCGAATCCAATGGTGAACGTCCTGGCCTCCGATGGCAGGCGTGCCCGGCCACCTGTTCAGCGGAGTGCAGCTAGTCGCACGGGTGGGACTAGACTCGAACGCATGGCACACGCTGGCGCGAGCGACGTGACCGCGGCCGGGGACAGCGACTTCGTCGAGTACCTCGAACGGCACCTGGCCGAACGCGGATGGACCGTCCACGACTTCTGCGAGCACAGCGGTCTGAAACCGAGCGTGGTCTTCCGCTGGCGCAAGGGCTACCGGCCCGACATCGGCAACGCCCGGATCATGGCCCGCGCCCTCGGCGTCCCGCTGCTGGAAGTCCTGGTCAAGGCCGGTCGGCTGAGCCCGGAGGAAGCCGGGGCCGAGGTCCGGATCCTCCCCGAGCTCGACTCGGTGCCCACCCAGGTCCTGCTCCGCGAGATCAGCGCCCGCGTCGAACGCCTGGAGAGCGCCGCTCCCGCCGAAGCCGGCGTCTAGGAGCCGAACGTGATTGAAATTCGGAAACGGTTCCGCCAGGAAGGGTGTTGACGGGATGACAACGGGCTGGAATGGGAGTGGACTGCTGTCCTGAAGGGATGAGAGGTGACAGCATGAGCCACACCGGCACCTCGAGCGCACCGGCCCACGCCGCCGCCATCGTCGCGCCCCGCACCGGCGAGCGGCTGCACGTGGCGGTCGAGACCTCGGCGGGGGAGACCTACCTGATCGCGTTCGTCGACAGCCCCCGCGACAGCACCGGCTGCGAGCCCTGCGAGCTGTCCCCGGACGAGGCCCGCGACCTGGCCGGGGCGGTGCTCGACCTGCTCGACGCCGAGGCGGGGCAGGTCTCCTTCGCCATGCCGCGCTCCGGCCAGCAGCTCAACCTCGCGATCGAGGCCGACGGCGCCGAGACCTACATGATCACCTGGCTCGGCCGCACCACCTGCGACGCCGGCTACGAGCCCAGCGAGCTCGGCCGCACCGAGGCCGAGCAGCTGGCCCGCGCGCTCCAGGACCTCGCCGACGCCGCCGAAGGCGCCTGAGCGCGAACCTCACCCGATGCGGGGGTTCGACTCGACCGGCTCCTTCTTGCGGGAGGCGAGGTAGCCGACGAGCACCGCGACCGCCAGCACCGGCGTGATGTAGAGGGCGATGCGGGTCTCGGGGTCGAAGGCCAGCAGCACCACCACGAACAGCAGGAACGCCAGCACCACGTAGTTCGAGTACGGGGCCAGCGGCATCCGGAACCGGCCCGCGGGCAGCTCGCCCCGCGCGACCTTGCGGCGGTAGCCCAGGTGCGCCACGACGATCATGCCCCAGGTGAAGATCGCGCCGACGGTGCTCGCGCTGGTGATGTAGGTGAACGCCTGCTCGGGCACGAGGTAGTTGAGCGCGACGCCGATCAGCATCGCGCAGAACGTCACGCCGATCGCCCGCGCTGGCACCGCCCGGCCCGACAGCCGCCCCAGCCCGCGCGGCGCCTGGCCCTCCTCGGACAGGGTGCGCAGCATGCGGCCGGTGGAGTAGATGCCGCTGTTGCACGACGACAGCGCGGCCGTGGTCACCACGAAGTTGATGACACCGGCGGCGGCCGGGATGCCGATCAGGGTGAAGGCGTGCACGAACGGGCTGCCGTCGGCCGGGAACTGCTGCCACGGCACCAGGGCGGTCAGCGCGATCAGCGCGCCCACGTAGAAGATCAGGATCCGCCACATCACCGAGTTGATCGCCCGCGGCAGCACCCGCTGCGGGTCGGAGCTCTCGCTGGCGGTCTGGCCGACCATCTCCACGCCGACGAACGCGAACATCACGATCTGGAAGGCCAGCAGCGACGAGACCGCGCCGTTCGGGAACAGCCCGCCCCGGTCCCAGATGTTGCGCAGCGAGGCGGTGTCGCCGACGTCGGAGAAGCCGAACACCAGGATGGCGGCGGTCAGCACGATCAGGCCGACGATGGCCAGCACCTTGATCAGGGCGAACCAGAACTCGAACTCGCCGAAGAGCTTCACCGCGATGAGGTTGACCGCGCTGAGCACGACCAGCGCGCCCAGCGCCGGGATCCACTGCGGCAGCTCGGGGAACCAGAATTGGAAGTACTCGCCGACCGCGGTGATCTCGGCCATGCCGGTCACGATCCACACCAGCCAGTAGCCCCAGCCGGTGGCGAAGCGCGCCCACGGGCCGACGAACTCGCCCGCGTACTCGGCGAAGGACCCGCTGACCGGGCGGTACATCAGCAGCTCGCCGAGCGCCCGCATCACGAAGAAGATCATCAGACCGGCGATGGCGTAGATCAGGATCAGCCCGGGGCCGACCTGGTGGAGCGCCTTGCCGGAGCCGAGGAACAACCCGACGCCGATCGCGCCACCGATGGCGATCATGTTGATGTGCCGAGTGCCGAGGTCCCTCTTGTACTCGGCCACTGGCTGGCTCATGGGAGTGCGGCTCCTCTGTGGACGAATGCCGGAGAGGTTCGGCGCGTTCCCACCGGCGGGTTCGCGCAGATGATCCTCCCGCTGCCGACCTGCGGCAAGAGATCGGCGTCGAAGTTCGCCCGTTGAACCGCGTTCGCATCGGAGCGAGCGCGAAAAAACGCCGCGTTCCGGACTTTTCGGTCCGGAGCGCGGCGTTTCGCTCAGGCGATCAGAGGTTCGGGTACAGCGGGTGCTTGGCGGCCAGCGCCTCGACCCGGGTGCGCAGCTCGGCGCTGATCGACTCGTCGAAGTTCGGCTTGAGGGCCTGGGCGATGACCTCGGCGACCTCGGTGAACTCCTCCTTGCCGAAGCCGCGGGTGGCCAGCGCCGGGGTGCCGATCCGCAGACCCGAGGTGACCATCGGCGGGCGCGGGTCGTTGGGCACCGCGTTGCGGTTGACGGTGATGCCGATCTCGTGCAGCCGGTCCTCGGCCTGCTTGCCGTCCAGCTCGGAGTTGCGCAGGTCCACCAGCACCAGGTGCACGTCGGTGCCGCCGGAGACCAGCGAGACGCCGGCCTCGGCCGCGTCGGCGGCCAGCAGGCGCTCGGCCAGGATCTGCGCACCCTCGACCGTGCGGCGCTGGCGGTCCTTGAACTCCTCGCCGGCGGCGATCTTGAAGGCGACCGCCTTGCCCGCGATCACGTGCTCCAGCGGGCCGCCCTGCTGACCGGGGAAGACCGCGGAGTTGAACTTCTTGGTGAACTCCTCGTCGCTGGAGAGGATCACGCCACCGCGCGGGCCGCCCAGCGTCTTGTGCGTGGTCGTGGTGACCACGTGCGCGTGCGGCACCGGCGACGGGTGCAGGCCCGCGGCCACCAGGCCCGCGAAGTGCGCCATGTCGACCATCAGGTAGGCGCCGACCTCGTCGGCGATCTCCCGGAACCGCTTGAAGTCCAGCTGACGCGGGTAGGCCGACCAGCCCGCGACGATCAGCTGCGGCTTGTTCTCCCGCGCCAGGCGCGCGACCTCGTCCATGTCGACCCGGTGGTCGTCGTCGGAGACGTGGTACGGCACGACGTTGTAGAGCTTGCCGGAGAAGTTGATCCGCATGCCGTGGGTCAGGTGGCCGCCGTGGGCCAGGTCCAGGCCCATGATGGTGTCACCCGGCTTGAGCAGCGCGAACATGGCCGCGGCGTTGGCCTGCGCGCCCGAGTGCGGCTGCACGTTGGCGTAGGTGGCGCCGAAGAGGTCCTTGACCCGGTCGATGGCCAGCTGCTCGACGACGTCGACGTGCTCGCAACCGCCGTAGTAGCGCTTGCCCGGGTAGCCCTCGGCGTACTTGTTGGTGAGCACCGAGCCCTGCGCCTGCAGAACCGCCTGCGGGGCGAAGTTCTCGGAGGCGATCATCTCGAGCGTGTTCTGCTGGCGACCCAGCTCGGCGCCGACCGCCGCTGCGACCTCCGGGTCAACCGTTGCCAGGGCATCGTTGAACAGATCCGGGTTCGACATCAGTGTGTGCCTCCTGTTTCTTTCTTTCAGTCAGGCGTTGCGGCGGTAGAAGGGAAGTTCGACGACCTGCACCGCGACGTTGCGGCCGCGGATGTCGACCTGCAGGGAAGTGCCGGGCTCGCTGTGCTCCCGGTCGACGTAGGCCATCCCGATCGGGTGGCCGAGGGTCGGGGACGGGGCGCCGCTGGTGACCTCACCGACCTCGGCGCCGTCGGCGTCGAGGACCCGGTAGCCGTGGCGGGGCGCCCGCCGCTGCTCGGTGGTCAGGCCCACCAGGGTGCGCTCGGTGGGCTTCTCGGCGACCGCGGCCAGCGCGGACCTGCCGACGAAGTCGCCGTCCTTGTCCAGCTTGACGACCCGGCCGAGGTTGGCGTGGTACGGCGTGAGCTCGGCGGAGAGCTCGTTGCCGTACAGCGGCATGCCCGCCTCCAGGCGCAGCGTGTCGCGGCAGGACAGGCCGGCCGGCTGGAGGTCGTGCGCGGCACCGGACTCGGCCAGCGCCTGCCACACGGTCTCGGCGTCGCCGGGGGCGGTGAACAGCTCGAAGCCGTCCTCGCCGGTGTAGCCGGTGCGCGCCAGCAGCACGTCCTTGCCCGCGACGGTCGCGCGGTAGCCCGCGTAGTACTTCACGGTGCTCAGGTCGGTGTCGGTCAGCGGCGCCAGGATCGCCACCGCGTTCGGGCCCTGCACCGCGATCAGCGCGTAGTCGTCGGAGACGTCGGCGTGCTTCGCGTCGAACCCGGAGACCCGCTCGGCCAGCTCGGCGGAGACCACCGCGGCGTTGGCGGCGTTGGCCACGACCAGGAACTCCTGGTCGGCGAGCCGGTAGACGATGAGGTCGTCGAGCACGCCGCCGGTCTCGTTGCAGATCATGGTGTAGCGGGCGCGACCGGGGGTGATGGCGGAGGCGTTGGCGACCAGCGCGTAGTCCAGCGCCTCGGCGGCCTGCGGGCCGCTGATGAGGATCTCGCCCATGTGCGTGAGGTCGAAGAGGCCTGCGCTGCTGCGCACGGCGTTGTGCTCGGCGGTGTCGCCGCTGTAGCGCAGCGGCATCTGCCAGCCGGCGAACTCCGTGAAGGTGGCGCCGAGGGATTCGTGCACCGCGTGGAGGGGCGTTCGTCGGGGCATCTGTCCGGGCGATGGCATGGTGAAACTCCTCCTGGGTGGGCGTGCCGGTCGGCAGTCGAGGGCCGGTCAGCTCACGCGCCCAACCTTATCCGGGGCGCCTCGACCCCCGACCGGCGCGGTCTGCGCTGGTCGGGCGGGGTCTCCCCGGAGTCATTGGCCTGAGAGTTTCACCACCCGGCGAGGGTGGTTTGCACCGTGGGCGAGGAGCGCGAAGCTCCTGCTTTTCTCCGTGTTTCGCCTGGTGTCCTGCGGTAATGGTGCCTGAGAGTTTACTGGGGAGTATTGCTCCTTCGGCGCCTCGCCCGACGAGGGCGAGGTCTCTCCCGCGAGACGTCATCGGCGCGTATTCGGTTGTGCTGCTCACAGACGCTACGAAGCCCCCACACCCCAGTCAACAGGAAGACCGAGTGATCTCAACCCTTGCGCTCCGGGGCTTCCAGGTGATTCGAGAACGTAACCCTCCGGATAGGATCATTGCCGTGAGTGATGTTCTGGCGTGGTTGTCCTTGCTGCCCGAAGCCGCTCGGTTGGAGTTCGAAGCCGATTACGCGCGGGCGTTGGCCAGCGGGGATGACGATGAGATCGCCCAGACCTTCTACGGTTGGAGGTCAACGGCATTCGCGTGCGCGGATCCGGAACTTGTCGAGCATCTATCCGAGCCGCTCGTGGGGGATCACGGCCCGGTGCCGCCGCCGCGGAACCTCACGACCGGCTGAGCACGCTTCCTCACCAGGGCGCGAAAAGCCCCAGTACGCGTCGCAGTGCCTCGTCGACCTCTTCGATCTCGTCCCTTGTCAGAGTGCCTGCTTGTTGGCCGAACCGGTGCAGAGGATCGATCGCCTGGATCTGCTCCACGAGGACCCGTGTCCGTTGCTCTCCGATGCGAATCTCGGGACGGTGCACTGCGGGACGCGCGCTGGTTGACGTGGGAGCGGCGATCACCGTCGAAGTCAGGAGCGCGTCCGACTGCAAGATCACGGCGAAGCGCGGGCCGCGTTGCTCGTGGCCTCGTGCGTTCGGGTTGTCCTTCAGTCGGTACACATCACCACGCATCGCCCGCGCCCATCGCTTCGCGGGCGGCGTTGACCTCGGCGAGGTCCTCCGGGTCTTGAAGCAGTCTGGCGGATTCCTCTCGCATCTGTTCGTTGACGAGGTGTCGGTACGACACGTCCAGCGCGTAGCGGATGGCGCTGTTGCGTGAGCTGCCATCGCTCATGAGGGCAGCCAGTTTCCGTTCTGCGTCGTCGTCGAGGCGGACGGTGAAGCTGGTGGACATGCCTCAATGGTACGCGCGGTGAACCGGGTTGAGAACCAAAAGCGGTTCGCTCGATGGTGTCGATCTCGGTTCAGGGTTCGCGGGTGATGTCGGCGAGTTGGGTTGTGAGGCCGTCGATGAGGGCTGTGAGGGCTAGTTCGAAGCTGGCCGTGTCGATCTCGGCGGCCTTCTGCTGCAGCAGGTGGGCTCGGGCGAGGTGCGGGTAGCGGTCGGTGTAGACGGCGGCGTCGGCGGGGAAGCCGTGGCTGAACGAGCCCATCGCCGAGCCGATGACCAGGTACTTCGTCGAGGCGCCGATCATCGTGGCGTAGCGCTGCGGCCAGCCGGCGCGGGTGAGGCCGCCGTGGACGGCGTCGGCGACGCGCAGGGCGGACTCGCGGCGGGCCGGGCCGTAGGCGATGAACGGGACCAGGTTCGGGTGGTCGGCCAGGGCCGCGCGGTAGGAGCGGGCCCAGCTGCGCAGGCCGGTCGCCCAGTCCTGGTCGAAACCGGAGGCGTCGACCTCGCTGATCACCTCGTCGGCGATCTCGTGCAGCAGGTCGTCCTTGGTGGCGACGTGGTTGTACAGCGAGGCCGCGCGCACGTCGAGGCGTTCGGCGAGCCTGCGCATGGACAGCGCCTCCAGGCCCTCGGCGTCGATGATCTCCAGCCCGATCTTCCGGATGCGTTCCGGGGAGAGCCGGGGTGTGCTGGGTCTGGGCAACGTCTCTCTCCTCACCGGGATCCCTTGCGGCGTGCGCCGGGACGGTTCTAGGCTGCCATAAAACTAACGGTGTTAGTTACCGGCCTGCACGGAAAGGAACGACGCGATGGTCGACTTCTCGCTCTCCGAGACCGAGCGCGACATCCGCGACTGGGTGCGCAACTTCGTCCAGCGGGAGCTCATGCCGCTGGAGCCGGAGGTGCTGCGCAGAGAGCGGGCGGGGCAGCGCGGTCTGACCAAGGACGAGCTCAAGGAACTGCAGAACAAGGCCAAGGAAGCCGGGTTCTGGGGCGTGCAGACGCCCGAGGAGTACGGCGGCATGAACCTCTCGGCGGTCATGACGGCGCTGATCGAGGTCGAGCTCGGCCGCACCTACGTGCCGTTCCGCTTCGGCGGCTACGCCGACAACATCCTCTACTACGCCAACGAGGACCAGAAGCAGCGCTACCTGCTGCCCACCATCGAGGGCACCCGCAAGTCCTGCTTCGCCATCACCGAGCCCGGCGCGGGCTCCGACGCGAAGAACCTGCGCACCACGGCCGTCCGGGACGGCGACGAGTGGGTCATCAACGGCGAGAAGACCTTCATCACCGGCGGCATCGACGCCGACTTCGTGATGGTCTTCGCCGTCACCGACCGCGAGAAGGGTGCCAACGGCGGCGTCACCTGCTTCCTCGTCGACCGCGACATGGGCTGGAAGTCCGAGCCGATCGACATCATGGGCCCCGACGAGCGCCAGCCCGCCGCGCTGGTGTTCGACAACGTGCGGGTGCCGTCCGAGAACGTGCTCGGCGAGGTCGGCAACGGCTTCGGCCTGGCCATGCAGTGGATCGGCCGCGGCCGCTACCTGCTGCCGGCCGCCGCGCTCGGCGCCTGCGAGCGGCTGGTCGAGATGGGCTCGGAGTACGCCCAGCAGCGCGAGACCTTCGGCGCGCCGATCGCCGAGCGGCAGGCCATCCAGTGGATGATCGCCGACTCCGCGGTCGAGATCGAGGCGCTGCGCTGGCTGATCCTGCAGGCCGCCTGGCAGGTCGACCAGGGCATGGACTCCCGCCACGCGCAGTCCATCGCCAAGCTGTTCGGCGCCACGCACGCCAACCAGATCGTCGACCGCGTGCTGCAGATCCACGGCGGCATGGGCTACACCAAGGAGCTCCCGGTCGAGCGCTGGTACCGCGACCTGCGACTGCTGCGCATCTTCGAGGGAACCGACGAGATCCAGCGCCGCACCATCGCCCGCAACGTGCTCAAGGGCCACGCCTCGGTCAGCGGAGTCCTGGGCTAGGAGGCAGACGAGTGGTTGCTTTGCTTGGCGGTGCGGGTGGCGGAACCTGAGCGCCTTCGTGGACTCCGTGCGCCGCTCCTGATGTATGTCCAATACACGGCGTCCCGGCGTACTCGCCACGAAGGCGCTCAGAACCCGCGGCGGTGCCAGCGTCTTAGGTGGTGGAAGAGAATGCGGCTTCGCCGCATGGCCCCTTCTGTCCGGCTGGTTCGGTCTTCGCCACTCCGTTCGAGCAGGTGATCTGCCATCGGTGGGTGATTTGTCGGTACCCTGGTCGGTGACGGCCTCGATGCTTCGGGAGTGATGATGTCTCTGTTCAAGAAGGTCACCGACTTCGCGAAGAGCCCGCAGGGCAAGAAGGTGATCGACCAGGCCAAGAAGTACGCCTCCGACCCGAAGAACAAGGAAAAGATCGAGCAGGTCAAGAACAAGTTCACGGGCAAGGGCGGCTCCGGCTCGCAGGGCAGCGGCCACTGAGCGCGAGCTCTGCGGGCGGAAGTCCCGGAGACGGCCTCCGGCTTGATGCCGGGGGCCGTTTTCTGTTGCCCGGAGGCCGATCGACAGTAGAGTCCCGTCCCGGGTTGTTCTCGATGGCGAGCAGCACGGAGGTCGCGGATGGGCAGCGCGTACGTCGCGGGAACGTTCGACACCAAGGGCGATGAGCTCCACCACGTCGCCGACCTCATCGCCCGGGGCCATCCCGTCATCACCGTCGACCTGTCGACCTCCGGCGAGACCTCCCGCGCCGACGTCCAGGCCGCCGAGGTCGCCGCGCACCACCCCGACGGCGCCGAGGCCGTGTTCACCGGCGACCGCGGCTCGGCCGTGACCGCGATGGCCACCGCCTTCACCCGCTTCCTGCGCGACCGCGACGTCGACGGCGTCATCGGGCTCGGCGGCTCCGGCGGGACCGCGCTGATCACCCCCGCGATGCGGGAACTGCCGGTGGGCGTGCCGAAGGTGATGGTGTCCACTGTGGCCTCCGGCGACACCTCCGGCTACGTCGACGCCACCGACATCGCGATGTTCCCGTCGGTCACCGACGTCGCCGGGCTGAACCGGATCTCCCGCCGCATCCTCGGCAACGCCGCGCACGCGCTGCTCGGCGCGATCAGCCACCCGATGCCGCAGGCCGACGACAAACCCGCCGTCGCGCTGTCGATGTTCGGCGTCACCACGCCTTGCGTGACCGCCGCGGCCGGACGGCTCGAAGCCGAGTTCGACCCGCTGGTGTTCCACGCGACCGGCACCGGCGGGCGGGCGATGGAGAAGCTCGTCGACGACGGCCTGGTGCACGCCGTCCTGGACGTCACCACCACCGAGATCTGCGACCTCATCGCGGGCGGCGTGATGAGCGCGGGGGAGCAGCGGCTCGACGCCATCGCCCGCACCCGGGTGCCCTACGTCGGCTCCTGCGGCGCCCTGGACATGGTGAACTTCGGTGCGCGCGAGACGGTTCCGGAGCGCTACCGGGACCGCAACCTCTACGTGCACAACCCGCAGGTGACGCTGATGCGCACCACGCCAGAGGAGTGCCGGGAGATCGGCTCGTTCCTCGCCCGCAAGCTCAACGCCTGCGAGGGCCCGGTCCGCTTCCTGCTGCCGACCGGCGGGGTGTCCATGTTGGACGCGCCCGGCCAGCCCTTCCACGACCCGGAGGCCGACGCCGCGCTGTTCGAGACCCTCGAACGCGAGGTCCGGCAGACCGACGACCGGCGCCTGCTGCGGGTCGAGCACAACGTCAACGACGAGGAGTTCGTCACGGCGCTGCTCGCCGCGTTCCGTGAAATCCTGTGAGCAGTACCGACACTGGAGGGGTGATGAACGGATTCGACCGCGCGGACCTGCTCCGCGAGTTCCACGCCCAAGCCCAACGCGGCGAACCGATCGTCGGCGGCGGCGCCGGGGCCGGGCTGTCGGCCAAGTGCGAAGAGGCCGGCGGCATCGACCTGATCGTCATCTACAACTCCGGCCGCTACCGGATGGCCGGGCGCGGCTCGCTGGCCGGGCTGCTGGCCTACGGCAACGCCAACGACATCGTGGTGGAGATGGCCCGCGAGGTGCTGCCGGTCGTGCAGCGCACGCCCGTGCTGGCCGGGGTCAACGGCACCGACCCGTTCATGCTGCGCGAGCGGTTCCTGCGCGAGCTCAAGGACCTCGGGTTCGCCGGCATCCAGAACTTCCCGACCGTGGGCCTCATCGACGGCACCTTCCGGGCCAACCTGGAGGAGACCGGCATGGGCTACGGCCTGGAGGTCGAGCTGGTGGCCGCCGCCCGCGAGGCCGACCTGCTCACCACGCCGTACGTGTTCTCCGCCGACGACGCGCGGGTGATGACCGAGGCGGGCGCCGACATCATCGTCTGCCACATGGGTCTGACCACCGGCGGCGCGATCGGCGCGGAGACCGCCAAGAACCTCGACGACTGCGTCCGGCTCATCGACGAGTGGTCCCAGGCCGCCGCCGAGGTCCGCGACGACGTGCTGGTGCTCTGTCACGGCGGGCCCATCGCGATGCCCGAGGACGCGGCCTACGTCCTGTCGAAAACCCAGCGCTGCCACGGCTTCTACGGCGCCAGCAGCATGGAACGACTCCCCACAGAAAAGGCCTTGACCGAGCAGACCAAGGCGTTCACCGACATCAAGTTCTGAGGAGGAAGCATGCGCAGCTTCGCCAGCGCGGTCGTCGAAGCCCCCGTCGAGAAGGTGTGGGAGGCGGTGCGCGACTTCAACGGGTTGCCGGTGTGGCACCCGGCGATCGCCTCCAGCGAGATCGAGGACGGCCGGGACGCGGCGAGCGTCGGGTGCGTCCGGCACCTCGTGCTCGGCGACGGAGGTGAGGTGCGCGAACGGCTCGTGGCCCTCGACGACGTCGCGCGCAGCTACACCTACGAGTTCGCGGCCAGCCCGTTCCCGGTGCGCAGCTACCGCTCCACGATCCACGTGCTGCCGGTGACCAGCACCGGCCACAGCTTCGTCGAGTGGTACGCCGACTTCGACTCCGATGCCGACGTCGAGGCCGAGATGGACAAGACGTTCGCCCGAGGTGTCTACGCGACGGGTCTGAAAGGACTAGCCGCCCATCTGGCGGGTTGAGGACACCCCGCACGACCACCGCGTGAACACTGGCAAAAGTGAAGGCCTCAGGTATCCCGATCGGACGTTCCGGTTAGAGTCGGGCGCGTGCCAAGCCCTACCCCCGCTGACATCGCTCGCTCTGACCGGAACGACTCCGACCGGGTCGTGGTGACCGGAGGATCCGGCTTCGTCGGTCGCGCCGTGGTCCGCGCCTTCCTGGAGCGCGGCACGCCCGTCACCGTCGTCGACCTGCAGGCCCCGCCCGAGTCCCTCCGGGACCGGGTGACCTTCGTCGAGGGCGACCTGCGCGAGGCCGAGGTGCGGGACCGGGCCGTGGCGCCCGGCTGCGCGGGCATCGTGCACCTGGCCGCGATCACCTCGGTGCTCAAGTCCGTCGAGCAGCCCGCCGCCACCTACACCAACAACGTCGAGGTCACCCAGCACCTGCTGGAGCTGGCCCGCGAGCGCGAGGTCGGGCAGTTCCTCCTCGCCTCCACCAACGCCGTGGTCGGCGACATCGGGCACGGCACGATCTCCGAGGCGCTGCCGGTCCGCCCGCTCACGCCCTACGGCGCCACCAAGGCCGCCTGCGAGATGCTGCTGTCCGGTTACGCGGGCGCCTACGGCATGTCGACCTGCGCGCTGCGGTTCACCAACATCTACGGACCCGGCATGGGCCACAAGGACAGCTTCGTGCCGCGCCTGATGCGCGCCGCGCTGTCCGGCGAGGGCGTCGAGGTCTACGGCGACGGTGCGCAGCGCCGCGACTTCGTGCACCTCGACGACGTCGTGCAGGGCGTGCTGGCCGCCTGGGACAAGCAGTACACCGGCACGGTGGTCATCGGCTCCGGCGAGTCGATCAGCGTGCTGGAGCTCATCGAGGCCGTCCGCGCCGCCACCGAGATCGACATCCCGGTCACCCACGTGCCGGCCAAGAACGGCGAGATGCCCGCGGTGATCGTCGACGTGTCGCAGGCGCAGCGCGAGCTCGGCTACGAGCCCGCGGTGGAGCTGACCGACGGCCTGCGCACCGTCTGGGCCGACTTCACCAGCGGAGCGCGGTGACGACCGCGCTCGCGCGCGTGCTGCGCCGGCACTGGTTGCTGGCGCTGCTGGTGCTGGCCGGACTGGTGCTGCGGATCGTCACGCAGCTCGCCTACCGGCCTGCGCTGCTCTACATCGACTCGTTCCGCTACCTCGACGACGTCGGCGTGTTCTACCCCGGCGGCATCAACCCGGTCGGCTACGAGTGGTTCCTGTGGCCGCTGCTGGGCATCGGCGGCTTAGCCGGTGTCGCGGTCGTGCAGCACCTGCTCGGCCTCGGGCTGGGCATCGGCGTCTACGTCCTGCTGCGCCGCTTCGGCGTGAAGGAGTGGCTGGCCGCGCTGGCGGCGGCACCTGTGCTGCTGGACGCCTACCAGCTGCAGATCGAGCAGCTGATCATGTCCGACCTGCTGTTCCAGGTGCTGCTGCTGGTCGCGGTGTCCCTGCTGTGCTGGTGGGGGCCGCCGACGCCGAAGGTCGCCGCCGTGGCCGGTGGGGTGCTCGCGCTGTCGGTGATGGTGCGCTCCGTCGGCCTCACGCTGGTGGTGCCCGCCGTGGTGTTCGTGCTGCTCGCGGCCGGTCTGCGCCCCCGCGAGGGCTGGCGGCCGCGGCTGATCGCCACCGGCGCCTTGGTCGCCGGGTTCGGCGCCGCCGTGCTGGTCTACGCGCTCTACGGCGCGCTGGTCGCCGGCAAGTTCGGCGTCGGCGGTTCCGGCGGCGGGGGAGCGCTGTTCGGCCGCGCCGCGGTCGTCGCCGACTGCGGCGAGCTGGACCTGACCCGCGAGGAGCGGCTGGTCTGCCCCCGCGAGTCGCACGAGGTCCGCGCGAAGCGCGGCATCGACTTCTACCTGCACCTGTGGGACGTCCAGGCCAACGTCGACTCCCTGCTGCCCGAGGGCATGGACGTCAACGCCGCGCAGCGGTCGCTCACTCGCAAGGTCGTGCTGCACCAGCCGCTGGACATCGCCGCGGGCGTGGCCCGCGACTTCGTCAAGGGCTTCGCGCCGACCCGCACCCAGTCGGTCGGCGACGTGCCGCTGGACCGCTGGCAGTTCCAGCTCGAGCACCCGCTCTACGCGCCCGACTGGTACACCCGCGAGTGGACCGAGCTCTACGACGGCAGCGACCTGCACGCCGACCCCGAGCTCACCTCGTTCCTGCGCGGCTACCAGCTCGGCGGCGGCTACACGCCGGGCCTGCTCCTCGGCGGGTTGCTGCTGGTGGCCACCGCGGCCGTGCTGGGCGCGGGTCGCGCCCGCCGCAGCGGGCTGCGCGCGGTGACGCTACTGCCCGCCGGCCTGGCCACCACCGCGCTGCTGACCGCCTCGGTCATGGAGTTCTCCTGGCGCTACCAGCTGCCCGGACTCGTGCTCATCCCGCTGGCGGGCGCCCTGGGCGTCACCGCCCTCTTCGGCCGTCCCCAGGCCATCCGCATCCCGCACCGATCGACGCCCTCCGAGGAGAGCCAGATGCTGACGACCTTCCCCGACGACGTGGACTCCGCCGCCCTCGACGAGTACGCGGACCGCTACGGCGAGCACCGGTTCTCGCCGGTGGTCGTGCTCATCGCGGCCTACAACGAGGAGGAGTCGATCGGCGACGTGCTCGACTCCATCCCGTCGCGCTGCTGCGACCTGGACGTGGACGCGCTCGTGGTGGTCGACGGCGCCAAGGACCGCACCGCCGAGGTCGCGCTCTCGCACGGCGCCCGCACCTGCGTGGCCCCCACCAACCGGGGCCAGGGCGCGGCGCTGCGGCTGGGCTACCGGCTGGCGCAGCAGCGCGGCGCCCGCTACGTGATCACCACCGACGCCGACGGCCAGTACGACATCGCCGAGCTGCCGATGCTGCTGGAGCCGCTGATCGCCGACCGCGCCGACTTCGTCACCGGTTCGCGGCGGCTGGGCTCCAACGAGCGGCCGGCGCTGATCCGCCGCGTCGGCACCTACGTGTTCGCGTGGGTGGTCAGCGCGCTGACCCGGCAGCGCATCACCGACACCTCGTTCGGCTTCCGCGGGATGCGGGTCGAGGTGCCGAACTCGGTGACGCTGCAGCAGCCGCAGTACCAGTCCTCGGAGCTGCTGGTGGGCCTGCTCAGCCGCGGTTACCGGGTGCTGGAGCAGCCGATGCGGATGCTGCCGCGCAGCGCGGGCGAGAGCAAGAAGGGCTCCAGCTGGAAGTACGGCTACCGCTACGCCAAGGTCGTGCTCGGCACCTGGTGGCGGGAGCGCCGCGGCACCGGCGCCCAGGCCCCGGCCATCGAGAGCCTCAACGAGCGTCCGGCTGCGGTCGGCGAGTGAAGACCAGCTTGTCGATGAGCACGAACTTGACGACGAACATGACCGCGTAGGTCCCGATGAAGGCGCCCCACACCACGGCCACCTGAGCGGGCCGGGTGTCGGGGAACGCCGAGGTCGCCACCACCTCGGCGAGGTGGGTGGAGCCCGCGGCCAGCAGCGCGGTGCCGACCGAGATCGCGCCGTAGCGCAGCAGTTCGCCGCGCAGCGCCTCGCGGCCACCGCCGCCCCAGGTGCGCCGGTTGAGGGTGAAGTTCGGGATCGCCCCGGCCAGCCACGCCAGCACCGTCGAGACCACCGGGCTCGCGCCCAGCGAGTAGGTCAGCAGGAACACGACCTGGCTGATGCCGGTCGCCACGACCGACGCGGCTGCGAACCGACTGATCAACCGCCAGTAGCGGGCACGGCCGGTGACGGTCGGCTGCGCCACGTGTCCTCCAGGGAGATTCATGCGCAAGTGTGCTGGGCTGCACGATACCGATCGCTGTGCGTGGTCTTCTTGGCGAGCCCGATAGATGAGAGCATGCGTGATGTTCACGCTGCACTAACCGGCTGAAAAGAGGGAGACAGGCGTGCGAATCCTCGTCCTCGGAGGGGACGGCTACCTCGGTTGGCCGACCGCTCTTCACTTGTCCGACTGCGGTCACGAAGTCGCCGTGGCGGACAACTACGCCCGTCGGGGCTACGACCACGAGATGGGCGTCGAGAGCCTCGTGCCGATCGAGTCCATGCAGGTCCGCTTGAACGCCTGGAACGAGGTTTCCGGCAAGACCATCAAGCACTACTACGGCGATCTCGTCGACGAGCACTTCACCTACGAGATGATCGCCGACTTCCGGCCGGACACCATCGTGCACTTCGCCGAGCAGCGCGCGGCGCCGTACTCGATGATCGACCGCAAGCACGCGGTCTACACGCAGCACAACAACGTGGTGGGCAACCTCAACGTGCTGTTCGCGATCCAGGAGATCGACCCGGAGATCCACCTGGTCAAGCTCGGGACGATGGGCGAGTACGGCACGCCGAACATCGACATCGAGGAGGGCTGGCTGGAGGTCACCCACAACGGGCGGACCGACCGGATGCTCTACCCGAAGAAGCCCGGCTCGTTCTACCACCTGAGCAAGGTGCACGACAGCCACAACATCGAGTTCGCCTGCCGCATCTGGGGTTTGCGCGCCACCGACCTCAACCAGGGCGTGGTCTACGGGCAGGAGACGCCGCAGACGGTCCGCGACCCGCGGCTGGCGACCCGCTTCGACTACGACGCGATCTTCGGGACCGTGCTCAACCGGTTCGTCATCCAGGCCGTGCTCGGTCACCCGCTGACCGTGTACTCGCCGGGCGGGCAGACCCGCGGCATGATCGACATCCGGGACACCGTGGAGTGCATCCGGCTGGCCGCGGAGAACCCGGCCGACCGCGGTGAGTTCCGGGTGTTCAACCAGATCACCGAGAGCTACTCGGTCGGCGAGATCGCCAAGACCATCGCCAACAACTTCGACGGCCAGGTCGAGATCGAGTACGTCGACAACCCGCGCGTCGAGCAGGGCGAGCACTACTACAACGTCAAGCACACCGGTCTGGTGGAGCTGGGCCTGCAGCCGCACCTGCTGTCCAACACGCTCATCGAGTCGCTGTTCGCGGTGGCCGACAAGCACAAGGACCGCGTGGACCTGGCGGCCATGCGGCCGACCGTCAACTGGCGCAAGGCCACGAACCCGCTGCGCGGGGACGAGAAGTAGGACGGAGAAAGGGTGGCCCCGGGCTGTTCGGCCCGGGGCGCCTCACCGCGTGTCGGGGGGCTTCCACGCGGCAGGTCTGAACATTAGCTCGTTCGGATGATCACAGCGATACGGCACGTGGGTAAATCTGCAACCCACGGTGAACGCCGGTTAACCCCCGTCACGAACCACCCGAAATCCCCCGAATCACCCCACCCGAACCCCTCCCGAACCCCTCCCGCGGGTCCCGATCCCGACACCCCGGTCAAATACCGCAGGATTTGACCGGTCGA
This sequence comes from Saccharopolyspora flava, assembly GCF_900116135.1. Taxonomy (GTDB): domain Bacteria; phylum Actinomycetota; class Actinomycetes; order Mycobacteriales; family Pseudonocardiaceae; genus Saccharopolyspora; species Saccharopolyspora flava. Next base: position 276,962 of record NZ_FOZX01000001.1, on the reverse strand, counting down.
AAACCGCGGTATTCGTCGGGTCGAAAACCGCGGTATTCGACTTGAGTGGTCTGATCGGGTGAGTCGGTCAGGCGGGGGTGGGGGTGTCTTCTTCGAGGGATTCGATCTCGCGGCGTTCGGCGACGATCACGCGGATCGTGTAGGCCAGGGCCGCGACCCAAGCGACCACGATGACGCCGTAGATGGCGGTCGGGGTGGGGGCCGGGAGGTCGAAGGCCTTGATCAGGGTGCGCGCGTTGGTCAGCACGATCAGACCGCCCGCGCCGACACCGATCAGCCGCATCGGCACGATCCGCACCAGGTAGGCCGCCAGCGGGGCCGCCACCACGCCGCCCAGCAGCAGCGCGCCCACCGTCACCCAGGACAGCTGCTGGCTGGCCAGCGAGAACAGGAAGCCCAGGCTCGCCGCGACCGCGATCAGGAACTCGCTGGTGTCGACCGAACCGACGACCTTGCGCGGCTCGACCTTGCCGGTGCTCAGCAGCGTCGGGGTCGCGACCGGGCCCCAGCCGCCACCACCGGTGGCGTCGACGAAACCGGCGACCAGGCCGAGCGGGGCCAGCAGCTTCGGGCTGACGCCGGTGAGCTGGCGGCGGCGCAGCGGGCGGATCGCGAAGCGCAGCAGCACGTAGAGGCCCAGCGCGAGCAGGATGGCCGACATCCACGGCTCGGCGGCCTCGGTGGAGACGTTGCTCAGCGCGGTCGCGCCGAGGAAGGCGCCGATCGCGCCCGGCACGCCGAGGGTGAGCACGATCTTCCAGTCGACGTTGCCGAACTTCCAGTGCGAGAGGCCGGAGGCGACCGAGGTTCCGATCTCGGCCAGGTGCACCGACGCCGAGGCCAGCGCCGGGGTGAGGCCGGCGGTCAGCAGGATCGTCGTCGAGGTGACGCCGTAGGCCATGCCCAGGGAACCGTCGACGAGCTGCGCGATGAAACCGCCGATCGCGAAGATCAGGAATGCTTGCACGATGTCTCCGTGGTCCGGGGTGCGACGAGCGCGCCGGCTCGTGGCGGGGGAGAGGAAGAGGACAGGTGGGGCTGAGGACTTAGCTCGAGCGCCGACACCGTGCGGAGGTGACGCGGCGCAGGTCCACGTGGAGGCGCTGCGACAGCAGCCGCCACTGATCACCGGGCGTCATGGGGGACAGTGAAACAGATCCCGCGTTCGAGTGGCAGGGTCTCCCAGAGTGCGGGAAGCCCTACCAGGCCGTTCGAGTGGTGTTTGTGTCGAATGCCACGTTCCACCCGATTCGATCTTGCGTCGCAGGTCGCCGCGATCGTCCACTGTGGACGTCCGACCTGGATGCGGGTGATCCGTTTGCCGTTGCGGGCCACGGTGATCTAGCTCCGGGGTGTCCGGATGACCTGCGCGAACTGTTCGAATCATGAAGCGCGCCGCGGGCCCGCCGGCCCCGTCCGCGCGGCCGTCCGGGGGTCTCGGTCGTAACCGGACGGCGATCTTCGCCGATCACTGAAAGTCACCGCACAGTCGACACGAGTGGGTTAACCATCTGCTGAGCGAGTCATGAGTTGCAGCCCGCTGTGACTGTGAGCTACGTTCTGATCCGCACGTCACGGTTCGATCACGACAGGATCTCTTTCCCCGAGGAGTTCTTGCCCGCACCCCCCGACGCGGGAGTGGCCGGACCGTTCCCCGACGGAAGGCAATGATGGGCAAGCATCGCAAGGAGGACCGGCTACCCCCGACAGCCGGTCGTCCGATCCGCAACAAGGTTGTGGCGGCGGTGGTGGCCGGAGGCGCGTTCGCGGCGGTGGGCCAGCCCCTGTCCGCGAACGCCGGCTCCGAGCAGGAACGCGACGTCCAGAACCTGGCCAAGACCAAGAACCTGAGCACCGCCATCACCGGGACGCAGAACAGCCCGGCGGCGGTCCGGCTGCTGCAGGCGCAGCAGCCCGCGCGGCCCGAGGCGCAGGAGCTCGCCAAGGCCAAAGCCATCGAGGCCGAGCGCATCATCCGCGAGGAGGCCGCCCGCCAGGCGGCCATCGCCGCGGCCGAGGCCCAGCGGGCCGCCGAGGAGCAGGCGCGCAAGGCCGCCGGCTTCCACGTCCCGGCCGAGGGCACCTACACCTCCGGCTTCGGGTCCCGCTGGGGCAGCAGCCACATGGGCATCGACATCGCCAACAGCATCGGCACCCCGATCTACTCGGTGGCGCCCGGCGAGGTCATCGACGCCGGTCCGGCCAGCGGCTTCGGCCTGTGGGTCCGGGTGCAGCACGACGACGGCACGATCACCGTCTACGGCCACGTGAACACGATCGTCGCCGAGGAGGGCCAGCGGGTCGGAGCCGGCGAGCAGATCGCCACGATGGGCAACCGCGGCCAGTCCACCGGTCCGCACCTGCACTTCGAGGTCCACGAGGACGGCACCAAGATCAACCCGCTGCCGTGGCTCCGCGAGCGCGGCATCGACGTCACGTAGCGGACGGAAGGCGCCGGGCTCCCCGCGGCGCCACCCCCCAGACGACCGCCCGGGGCCCGAATCCCCCGACAGGCCCCGGGCGGTTACTCACACGTGAAGAACTGTTGCGTCACGAGCCGGAGGACCGGTCGGTCGTCTCGGGCCTGCGGCGCAGCAGGCGCGGGAGGGGGAGCGGACGGCGTTCGGTCGTCGGTTCCTCGGTCGATCGGTCCGCGTGGTCGGTGTCGCCCGCGAGCTTGGCCAGGTCGATGCGCACACCCACTGTGTCCTCCCTCGGCTGCTCTGCCTCGATCAAGAACAACGCTAGCCGACGGGATCCCGGCGGAACTCCGCTCTTCTACTCAACTTGCTCACTCGGTCGGCTGCGGAGCGTGCGCGTCGTCCTCCAGGCGCTGCCGCAGCCACGACAGGGTCCGCGACAGCAGGCGCGAGACGTGCATCTGCGAGATCCCGACCTGGTCGGCGATCTGCGTCTGGGTCATGCCCCGGAAGAACCGCATCATCAGGATCCGGCGCTCCCGCTCCGGCAGCTCCTCCAGCAGCGGCCGCACCATCTCCCGGTTCTCCACCTCGAGGAGCTCGGCGTCGTCAGTGCCGATGGCATCGCCCAGCGGGATCTCGTCGGTGTCGGTGAGCAGCTCGTCCAGCGACGCGCTGCGGTAGGCGTTGCCCGCCTCCAGACCGTGGTAGACGTCGTCGGTGCTGATGCCCAGGTGCTTGGCCAGCTCGCTGGGGGTGGGGGCGCGGCCCAGCTCCTGCGAGAGCCGGGCGATCCCGGACGAGACCGACAGGTGCAGCTCCTGCAGGCGGCGCGGCATCCGCACCGCCCAGCCGGTGTCGCGGAAGTGCCTGCGGACCTCGCCCAAGATCGTCGGCACCGCGTAGGACAGGAAGTCGACACCGCGGTCCGGGTCGAAGCGGTCGACCGCGTTGATCAGGCCCAGCACCGCGACCTGGGTGAGGTCCTCCTGCGACTCGCCGCGGTGTCTGAACCGGCGGGCGATGTGCTCGGCCACCGGCATGTGCTCGGTGACCAGCCGGTCCCGGAGCTCGGATCTGCGGGGATCCCCCTCGTCCAGCTTCGCGAGCTCGCCGAACAGCGGCGCCAGCCGGTCGTAGCGCTCGTTGCGCGCTTGAGTGGAATCCGCCCGTTTCACACCTGAGCCGTCCGTCCCTTGGTCAACTCGATCCGCACCAGGTGACTGCCGTCGGCAGTGGGATCCGACTCGACCGAGGTTGACACAGCGTCGGCCAGCGCGCTGAGCACGCGCCAGCTGAAAGTGTCCTTGCGGGGCCCGAAATCATCCTTGCTCTGCACTTCAGCGGTGACGGACAGCTGCTCGCCGGCCAGCCGGAACCGGCACACCAGGGTGGCCTCCGGCGCGGCCAGGCGGACCAGCGACGAGCACGCCTCGTCGACGGCCAGCCGCAGGTCGGCGATCGCGTCGACGTCGTGGTCGGCGCGCATCGCCAGGTCGCCCACCACGGCCCGCATCACCGACAGCTGGTCCGGTTCCGCCTTGACCCGGACCTCGACCTGATTGGGAGCGGGGGTCGCAGGTTCGACCTGCGCGACCTCGCGTTCCACGCTCATCTCGCCGACCACCTCGTCTCGCCAGCGGCGTCCCTCGCGGTGACCTGCCCTTGCGGCCCACTGGTACCCGAGATCTCCTCCCGGCAAACGCGGAGGCCGGTCAGGCACCCGTCCAGAACGACCAGAACCGCAGCAGGATCAGGGTCACGATCACCAGGTACCACACTACGACGATCACGCTGTGGAACCGGCTCAGCGCCACGCCCGCCGCGCGCCCGCCGCCGAAGTGGCCTTCCCGCAGGTTGTGCAGGGTGGTGTACCAGAACAGCGGGATGGTGACGGCCCAGACGACCATGCAGTACGGGCACAGCGCACCGATCTCGTACAGGCTCTGCACGATCAGCCAGTGGATGAACACCAGGGCCAGCGTCGTGCCGGCCTGCATGCCCAGCCAGAACCAGCGGGGCGCGCGGAACCCGGCCAGCGCCGCCACGCCCGCGGTGATGACCACCGGGAACGCGGCGACGCCGATCAGCGGGTTCGGGAAGCCGAACAGCGCCGCCTGGGCGCTGTCCATCACCGAACCGCAGGAGACGATCGGGTTGAGGCTGCACGACGGGACGTAGTCCGGGTTGGACAGCTTCTCGATCTTCTCGACCGCGAGCGCGAACGCGGCGATGAAGCCGATCGCGCCGCCCACGACGTAGAGCCAGCCCAGCCCGCGCGGTGCGGCCGAGGGCCGCGCGTCGGCGGGCTCGGTGGCGGACGCCGCGGCGCGGGCGGCGGGTTCGAGGTCGTGGGCCGGGGTCACTTCGCCAGCTCCTCGTCCAGCATCTTGCGCAGCGACTGGTCGACCTCGGCGTAGGTCTGGGCGTTGCCCTGGTCGTACTGGCGGCCGTTGATGAAGATCGTCGGCGTGCCCGGGGCGTTCACGGCCTTGGCGTCGGCGACGTCGCGGTCGATCTTGGACTGGACGTTGGGCGAGACCCGGTCCTGGTTGAAGCGGTTCACGTCCAGGCCGATCTGCTGGGCGTACTTCTCGAACTCCGCGTTGGCCTTGGCCTCGTCGCTGCTGACCGACTGGCCGGCGGCCGCCCAGTCGGCGTAGTTGTCGAACAGGGCGTGGTACATCTCCTTGTACTTGCCCTGCAGCGCCGCGGCCTCGGCGGCGCGCGCGGCCTGCTGCGCCAGCGGGTGCATCTCCAGCGGGTAGTTGCGGGTCACGAAGGTGATCCGGCCCGCGTAGTCCTTCTCGATCTTCGACATCGCCGTGGAGTAGTAGGCGTGGCAGCTGGGGCACTGGAAGTCGAGGAACTCGACCATCGTGACCTTGCCGTCGGGCGCCTCCATGAGCGCGTGGCTGTCCGGCTTGCGCAGCACCTCGGCCGCGACCGGGGCCTGGGGCGCGCCGGCCCCGCCGGAGTTGCCACCGCCGCCGCGGTTGAACAGCAGGACACCGCCGATCACCACCACGGCGACGATCACCACCACGAGCGTCAGGATCAGGTTGGTGGAGATCCCGCTCTTCTGGGTCACGGGATTGTTCTTCTTCGACATCGTGCGCAGTCACCTTCGGCGGTCGTGAGGGGAACCGACCAAAACAGTCTCGCTCATTCACCCGGTCGGGAAATTCTGCGGGGGTCACCTCACAGCGGGTTCACAGCGCGCTCTCAGCTTGTCGGCCTCGCGAGCCGGAGCGATGCTGACGCGCATGACCGACCTGGCCGGGTTGCTCGACGACGACGCTCGGGCCGCGCTGCGCGCCTGGCCGGGCGGCACCTGGCACGAGCCCGCGCTGGCGACGCTGACCCGGCACGAGTTCTCCGACGAGAACTGGATCTACGAGCGCAAGCTCGACGGGGTCCGGCTGATCGCCGGGGCCGACGGCGGCGAGCCGCAGCTGTGGTCGCGCAACCGCAAGCGCGTCGACGCCTCCTACCCGGAGATCGCCGAGGCGCTGGCCGCGCAGGGCGCGCCGAGCTTCGTGGTGGACGGCGAGGTCGTCGCCTTCGAGGGCGACCGGACCAGCTTCGCGCGGCTGCAGAAGCGGATGCACCTCACCGACCCGGCCGTCGCGCGGCGCACCGGGGTCGCGGTCTTCTACTACGTCTTCGACCTGATCGCCTTCGGCGGCGTGGACCTGACCCGGCTGCCGCTGCGCACCCGAAAGCGGTTGCTGCGCGAGTGCTTCGAGTTCGCCGACCCGCTGCGGCTGAGCGCGCACCGCAACGGCGACGGCGTGGACTTCCTCGCGCAGGCGTGCGCGCGCGGGTGGGAAGGACTGATCGCCAAGCGGGCCGATCAGCCCTACCGGTCCGGGCGCGGCCGGGACTGGCTGAAGTTCAAGTGCGTCTCCGGCCAGGAGTTCGTCATCGGCGGCTACACCGAACCGCAGGGGTCGCGGACCGGGTTCGGCGCGCTGCTCGTCGGGTACCACGACCGCGAAGGCCTGCGTTACGCGGGCAAGGTCGGTACCGGATACGACGAGCGCGCGTTGCGGGAGCTGCGCGCGGCGCTGGACGAGCGCTCGCGCGCGGACTCACCGTTCCACGACCCGGTCCGCGAACCCGGAGCTCACTGGGCCGAACCCGAGCTGGTCGCGCAGGTCGGCTTCAGCGAGTGGACCGATGACGGAAAGCTGCGGCACCCCCGGTTCTCGGGGCTGCGCAACGACAAACCGGCCGGCGAGGTCCGGCGCGAGTCCTAGTTCTGGGACTCGGCGACGATCGGGGTCCGGTTGGCCGCCGGATGGATCTCGGTCTGTTGGTTCGGAGGATTCGACACCGCGAGCAGAACGGTCAGCACGACCATCGACACCGTTCCGACAACCGACACGATCGTGCGGCTGTTGCTCTGCATGGCGCAGCTCTCCCCGAAAAACTAGTGCTGGACAGTGAAAGCGAGGGGTGCTCAGAAAGCCCTGAGCAGGCGTCCCACACCAGGTGTCGGCACGAACCGGGAGAACGTTAACGCCGTTGACACAAATTCCTGATGTGACGTGGAACATCCTGGCGGACACGGCGTTTCGGGCGATTCGTGGCGGATCAGCCGTTGCTGCACGTGATGGATCAATCACGAAGCGGAGTCGGATCGGTCTCGCCGAAATCGCCGCCGACGGCCTCGCGGCGTCGCCGGGGCCGGTATCGTCGCAGGTGTGGTAGCCGATCCTGCCGATCTCCCGAACGTGACGCACGCGCTGGCCAAGGCCGGGCTGGACGACGTCCCGGCGCTGACCGAGCGCCTGATGTCGGCGATCTTCACCGACAACCCGGAGTGGACCGACTACCGGCCGGTGCCCCGCGAGGATCTGTGGGAGGGGTGCCGGCAGTACCTCGAGCGGATCCTGCAGATCCTCTCCGGCGAGGTCGACATCTCCGATCGCGACGACGACGTCGCCGCCGCCATCGGCCGCCGCCGCGCCGAGCAGGGCGTGCCGCTGGAGGTCATGCTGCGGACCTTCCGGCTCGGCGGGCGCGTGGTGTGGGAGGCGCTGGTCGACCAGGCGCACCGCGACGGCGCCGACCCGGACGCGGTGCTGGGCGTGGCGACCTCGATCTGGCAGGTCATCGACGGGCTGTCCTCGACGCTGTCGACGTTCTACCGCAACACCGAGCTGGAGCGGCTGCGCCGCGACGACCAGCGCAGGCACGCCCTCGTGGAGGACCTGCTGGCCGGTCGCGCCCGCGACGTCGCCTTCGCCCAGCGCACCGCCAAGGAGCTCGACCTGCCCACCGGCGGCGGCTACCTGGTGGTCGTCGCCGAGATGACCGAGGACGGCGCGTTCGCGCTGCGCGGTCATGCCGAGGCGCTGTCGGCGCTGCACTTCCGCTCGGTCTGGCAGGTGCGCGCCGACTCGCTGGTCGGGCTGGTCGCGCTCGAGCAGCACCCGGCGGAGCTGGCGGTGACCGCGCTGCGCCCGCTGGCCCGGGCGCGCGTCGCGGTCTCGCCGAAGGTGCAGGGGCTGGCCGAGATCAGCCTGGCGCACCAGCTCGCGCTCACCACGCTGGGCACCTCGCCGGAGGGGGCGGCGGAGCTGGTCACGCTGGAGGAGCGGTTCCCGGAGGCGCTGCTGGTGCAGTCGCCGGACCTGGCGCAGCGGCTGCTGGAGACCCAGCTCGGCCCGGTGCTGGCGCTGCCGCTCAAGGAGCGCGACATGCTGCTGGACACCCTCACCGCGTGGCTGGAGGAGAACTGCTCCACGGCCAACGCCGCGGTCCGCCTGCACTGCCACCGCAACACGGTCCTCAACCGCCTGCACCGCATCACGACCCTGATCGGCCAGCCGCTGCACGGCCGCACCGCCTACGTCTCCCTCTCCCTGGCCCTCTCGGCCCTCCGCCTCCGCAACGGCCGCCGCGGGTGAGGCGTGGCCCGGTCGCGTCGCCGGGTTCCGTTGCCCCGGGGTGCTGGAGGGCGACAGTTTTAGCCAGAACTGTCCGGACATTTCGGGCATCCAACCCGGACAGTTCTGGCAAAAACTGTCCCCTGGCGACGAACGCCGCCACAGCGACCCCCGCACCGCGGCGGCTCCGGGGATTGTGCAGTGGGCATAGTTGGAAAATTTTGGGTTCTTTTCGCAGGTGGGAGGCGTAACCGCTGGGGCTGGGGTTTTGTGCCTGGCGGCGTCTCGTTTGTGATCGGGATCGCGGCTGCGATGTGTAACTGACGGGCGACGTGTTGTGCCCGTCACGGCGTGGCATGTGCAAGGTGCACAGTCGGTCGTCCTAAAGTCTGGGCGCCAGGGCATAGCGCCGACGTGGTCGTGCTCACGACACTGCGAGGTGTGGCTGGCCCGCACTCTCGGGCCTTCGGAAATCGGCGCGTGCGTTCAAAGGAGCACAGCGAAGTGCAGGAGTTCGACCTTCTGGTGGTGGGCGGCGGCCCCGGTGGCTACGTCGCCGCGATCCGGGCCGCGCAGCGCGGCCTCTCGGTGGCCGTGGTGGAGAAGGAGCGACCGGGAGGTGTGTGCCTGAACTGGGGCTGCATCCCCACCAAGGCCATGCTGCGGTCGGCCGAGGTCTACGAAACCGTGCTCCACGCAGCCGATTTCGGCATCAACGTCGAGGGCGTCAGCGTCGACTACGACGCGATCACCCGCCGCAAGGCCAGCGTCGTCAAGGGCCTGACCGACGGCGTCGCGGGCCTGCTCAAGGGCAACGGCGTCACCGTCATCAACGGTCACGCCCGCTTCACCGGCCCGACCACCGTCGACGTCTACGCCACCGGTGAGTCCCCGCTGGGCGCCGACGGCCCCCGCTACGCCGCCGAGCCGACCGGCGCCAAGCCGATCGACCAGGTCAAGGCCACCGACGTCATCATCGCCACCGGCTCGGTCCCCGTGCAGCTGCCTCTGCCCGGCGCGGACCTGCCCGGCGTGATCACCTCCGACGGCGCCTTCGGCCTCACCGAGGTCCCGAAGCGCATCGCCATCATCGGCGGTAGCGCCGTCGGCGCCGAGTGGGCCACGCTGTTCCACACCCTCGGCGCCGAGGTCAGCATCATCGAGATGCAGAAGACCCTCGTGCCCGCCGAGGACGCCGAGGTCGGCAAGGCGCTGGGCCGCTCGTTCACCAAGCGCGGCATCAAGGTCCTCACCGAGGCCACCGTCTCCCGCGTCGACCAGGCCGCCGACGGCCTCAAGGTCACCATCGACGGCGCCAAGCCGCAGCAGATCGACGCCGACTACGTCCTGGTGGGCGTGGGCCGCAAGCCCAACACCGCGAGCCTCGACCTCGACAAGGCCGGTGTCGCCACCACCGAGCGCGGTTTCATCACCGTCGACGACAAGCTGCGCACCAACGTCGAGCACGTCTACGCCATCGGCGACGTGACCGGCAAGGCGCTGCTCGCGCACGTCGCCTCGCATCAGGGCGTCGTCGCCGCCGAGACCGTCGCCGGGCACCACGCCGCGATCGACTACGACGTCATCCCGGCCGCGACCTTCACCCACCCCGAGATCGCGTCGGTCGGCCTCACCGAGCAGCAGGCCAAGGACGCGGGCCACGACGTGGTCGCCGCGAAGTTCCCGTTCGCCGCGCTGGGCCGCGCCCAGAGCTACGGCGACACCGAGGGCTTCATGAAGATCGTCGCTGGCCAGAAGTACGGCGAGGTCCTGGGCGTGCACATCATCGGCCACTCCGCCAGCGACCTGATCACCGAGGGCGCGCTGGCGATGGCCCTGGAGGCCACGCTCGACGAGCTCGCCGAGACCATCCACGCGCACCCGACCCTGGGCGAGGTCGGCATGGAGGCCGCGATGAACGCGCTCGGCCTGCCGGTCCACGTCGCACCGCCGAAGAAGCGCTAGAGGCAAGAGAAAAGGGGAACCGCGATGGCACAGACCGCCACCCGCAGCAAGCCGTCCACGCGCACCGGCGCGGCGAAGACGCGGCGCAGCACCTCGGCTCGAGCCGCTGAGCGCGGCCGCTTCTCGGGCGAGTCGCCGGAACTGCTGCGCGACTACTTCCACGAGATGACCCTGATCCGCCGCTTCGAGGAGCGCGCCGCCCAGGGCTACACGCAGGCCAAGATCGGCGGCTACTGCCACCTCAACCTGGGTGAGGAGGCGACGGTAGTAGGCCTGATGCGCTCGCTGCGCAAGACCGACCTGCTGTTCACCAACTACCGCGAGCACGGCTACGCCATCGCCAAGGGCATCGAGCCCGGCCGCGTCATGGCCGAGCTCTACGGCCGCACCACCGGTACCTCCAAGGGCTGGGGCGGCTCGATGCACATGTTCGACGTCGAAGCCGGTCTGCTCGGCGGCTACGGCATCGTCGGCGGCCAGATCCCGCTGGCCACCGGTGCCGCGCTGGCCATCGACTACCGCTCCGGCGACCAGGTCGTGATGTGCCAGATGGGCGACGGCACCACCAACATCGGTGCGTTCCACGAGGCGCTGAACATCGCGGCGCTGTGGAACCTGCCGGTGGTCTTCGTGGTGATCAACAACCAGCTGGGCATGGGCACCACCGTCGAGAAGTCCTCCGCGGAGTCCGAGCTGTACAAGCGCGCCTCGGCCTACCGGATGCACGGCGAGCGGGTGGACGGCAACGACGTCCTCGCCGTCCGCGACGCCGCGTCGCGGCTGGTCGAGCAGGCCCGCGAGACCGGCCGCCCGGCGCTGCTGGAGCTGGTCAGCGAGCGGCTCAAGGGCCACTCGGTGGTCGACCCGGGCAAGTACCGCAGCGAGGAGTCGATCGAGAAGGCCAAGCAGGCCGACCCGGTCGCGAACTTCCGCGCGGAGCTGATCAAGGCGGGCATCCTCGACGAGGACTCCGCGGCCGAGATCGAGACCAAGGCGCAGGCCGAGGCGGACGCCGCCGTGGCCTTCGCCGACGACAGCCCGCACCCCGAGGTCGAGACGCTCTTCGACTACACCTACGCGACGCCGGTCGCCAACGACTCGCGCCGGCTGCCCGCGGACCCGCTGTTCGTCACCAACTGATTCACGCCCCCTTGCGGTTTTTGCGACACCCCGCCACACGTATCGCAACCCGGTGACCGGAATTCCTCGACGCCACACGAGGAATTCCGGTCCCGGGCCGCTTTTCCCGCTGTCAGGAGAAATTCCCTTGGCACTCATGACCTATCGCCAAGCGCTGCACGACACCCTCCAGGAGGAGATGCGGCGCGACGAGGACGTGTTCCTCATCGGCGAGGAGATCGGAGTCTTCGAAGGCTCCTACAAGATCACCGCCGGCCTCCTCGAGGAGTTCGGCGAGAAGCGCGTGCGCGACACCCCGATCGCCGAAGAGGGCTTCGTCGGTGCGGCCGTCGGCGCCGCGATGCTGGGCCTGCGCCCGGTCGTCGAGCTGATGACGATCAACTTCTCGCTGGTCGCCCTGGACCAGATCGTCAACCACGCCGCCAAGATCTACGGCATGTTCGGCGGGCAGACCAGCGTGCCGATGGTGCTGCGCACCCCCGGCGGTGGCGGTCAGCAGCTGGGCGCCACCCACTCGCAGAACATCGAGCTGTACTACGCGTTCGTGCCGGGCCTGAAGGTCGTGGCGCCGAGCACGCCCGCCGACGCCAAGGCGCTGCTGCTGGCCTCGATCCGCGACAACGACCCGGTGCTGTTCCTGGAGAACCTCTCGCTCTACAACACCAAGGGCGAGGTCCCGGACGTCGTGGAGCCCGCCGAGATCGGCAAGGCGAAGGTGACCCGCGAGGGCACCGACATCACCATCATCGGCTACTCCCGGATGGCGATGGTCGCCCAGCAGGTCGCCGAGAAGCTGCACGACGAGCAGGGCATCAACGCCGAGGTCATCGACCTGCGCAGCCTGCGCCCGCTGGACCGCGACACCGTCGTGGAGTCGGTGCGCAAGACCGGCTGCGCCGTCGTCGCCGAGGACGACTGGCTGACCTACGGCATCGGCGCGGAGATCGCCGCCTCGATCTCCGACGGTGCCTTCGACTACCTCGACGCCCCGGTGCGGCGGGTCGCGGCGGCCGAGGTGCCGCTGCCCTACGCCAAGCCACTGGAGCGTGCCGCATTGCCGTCCGCGGAGTCGCTGACCACCGCTGTTCACCAGACCCTGGACGCGGTGGGCCGCCGCCGCTGAGTCCCGTGCTCACCCGAGGAAGACGATGACTGACATTCAGATGCCGAGGCTCTCCGACACCATGGAGGAGGGCGTGATCGCGAACTGGCACAAGCAGGTCGGTGACAAGGTCGCGCGCGGCGAAGTGGTGGCCGAGATCGAGACCGACAAGGCCCTCATGGAGCTGGAGGCCTACGACGACGGGGTCTTGGAGAAGATCCTGGTCGAGGCCGGTACGACGGTCCCGATCGGCACGCCGATCGCGGTGCTCGGCGACGGTTCCGGTGCCGCCGCCGAGGCCGCTCCGGCCGCACCGGCTCCCGCCGCTGCCGAGCCCGCGCCTGCCGAGCCCGCTCCGGCTGTGCAGGCTCCGGCCGAGCCCGCCGCTCCGGCCGCCCCGGCCGAGTCCGGTTCCAAGCCGAAGGCGTCGCCGCTGGCGAAGGCCGTCGCCAAGGAGAAGGGCGTCGACCTGAGCTCGGTGCAGGGCACCGGTCCCGGCGGGCGGATCATCCGCGCCGACATCGAGGCCGCGGCCTCGGCCGCCCCGGCCGCCGCTGCTCCGGCTGCCGCTCCGGCCGCGCAGAGCAGCGCTCCCGTCGTCGCGAGCGACGACGTGGAGGAGATCCCGCTGTCCAACATCCGGAAGGTGACCGCCAAGCGCCTGACGGAGAGCAAGCAGAACGCCCCGCACTTCTACCTGACCAGCGCGATCGACGTGACCGAGCTGCTGGAGTTCCGGGGAAGCCTCAACGAGCGGCTGCAGGCCGCCGGTGGCCCGAAGGTCAGCGTCAACGACCTGATCGTCAAGGCGGTGGCGACCTCGCTGCGCGCCAACCCGGCGGTCAACGTGTCCTTCGCCGGCGACAAGATGCTGCAGCACAAGCGCATCAACCTCGGCGTCGCGGTCGCGATCGACGGCGGTCTGGTGGTGCCGGTGGTCAAGGACGCCGACCGCAAGAGCGTCTCGGAGATCGCCACCGAGAGCCGCGAGCTGGCAGGCCGGGCCCGGGAGGGCAAGCTGAAGCTGGACGAGATGTCCGGCGGCACCTTCTCGATCTCCAACCTGGGCATGTTCGGCATCGAGCAGTTCAGCGCGGTCATCAACCCGCCGGAGGCGGCGATCCTGGCGGTCGGCGCCGCGCGCGACGAGGTCCAGGTCCGCGACGGCGAGTTCGTGGCCCGCAAGATCCTGCGCGTGACGCTGTCGGCCGACCACCGCGCGGTGGACGGCGCGGTGGGCGCGGCGTTCCTGCAGCAGTTCACCTCGCTGCTGGAGGACCCGATCCGCATCATCGCCTGATCGCCTTTCTCCGCCACGTGAGCCCGGGAGAACTCCTCCCGGGCTCACGGGCATTTTCGAGAGCGGGCGTTGCCGACCCCTGGGGGTGGTCGGCAACGCCCGCTTTTTCGCATTTCGAAAACGCTTGGCGCCTAAGTGGAATCACGCAATTCGCGTGCGCGACTAACAATCGATCATGAATTGTCGATACCGCCGATCGGGCTACGCCGCTGATTACCCCGCGCACCTGATTCGGCTGATTCAGTGATCTCTCCGCCGTTTTCAACTATTCGGCCCTGGTGAGCGAGATCCGCTTGGAAGACTCCCGCCCCGGATTCCGGCCTTCCGAGGCCGACGCGACTGGGAGGACAAGACCGAAAGTGTTGAGAACCAGGGGGAAGCGCCTCGCGGCGCTGCTCGCCGCAACAGCGGCGGTGACGGTGTCCTGCGGCCAGCAGGCTCCGCAGGCCCAGCAGGTCCAGCAACCGCCGGCGACGGTGACCGTGACCCAACCTGCTCCGCAGGAGAGCGGGACGGAAGAGACCTCGGAGCCCGCATCCGAGAGCTCCACGACGGCCGACTCCCGGGGTGAGTCGGGGACCGCGTGCCGCACCGAGGAACTTCGGGCCCGCTTCTACCCCGACGTCGCGATCGATCTGATCGGTGATCCCTCGCAGCCGGAAGGGCAGTCGCACACCGTGCTGCGCATCGCGAACATCAGCGGGCGGACGTGCACCGTGACGGGTGCTGCCCGCGTCGAGTTCACCGGCGTCAACGGTGAGGAACTGCCCGTTGATCTCGTGGAGAACCCCGCCGGTCCGTCGGCGTCCACGATCTCGCTCGGCACGCGCGACGGCGCGGCGCAGGACTTCTTCTGGAAGTACAAGACCGGCGACTGCATCGACCCGGCGAAGATCTCGATCTACCCGCCGGAGAACTCCGATCCGATCGTGCTGGATTGGAATCTCGGGGTCGTCTGCGGCGGTCCGCAGCTCGAGCACGGTCGGCTCTTCGCGAATTGACTCGCGTGCGGTCACGCGGAACACGAAGATTAGGGGGAGAACATGGCCGCCAACTGGCGACTCGCGGGAAGTCTGGAAACACTGCGCGCGCAGTTCGACGCGGCGTTCCCGCAGCGGAGCAAGGAAACCGACGGCACGATCGGCAACGCCGAGCACCAGTCCCGGGAGAGCGACCACAATCCGTGGTACGGACCGGGAATCGTGACGGCGATGGACATCACCCACGATCCTGCGCACGGCGTGGACATCAACCGGTTGACCGATGAGCTCGCGGCCAGCCGCGATCCGCGGATCAAGTACATCATCGCCAACGGTTTGATCCTGGACAGCAGACCGGGCCAGAGCCCGTGGCAGTGGACCCAGTACAACGGGAGCAACCCGCACACCAAGCATTTCCACATCTCGGTGATGGACTCGCCGGTCTGCGACGACCGCCGGCCCTGGAATCTGCCGAGCCTGGCGGGGCAGCAGGGGCACAAGCCCCAGCAGCCGAATCCTCAGCAGCCGCACCACCCGCAACCGCACCACCCGCAGCAGCCGGGGCGGCCGCCGAAGGCGCCGCAGTGGCCGTTCGGGAACATGCCGTGGGATCCGAACGTCTGCAAGACCATCTTCCGGGTCGGCCGTGACATGCACGTCTCGCCGAAGGTGATGCTCTCGGCGTTCGAGACGGGCCTCGTGGAATCGCAGATGCAGAACGTCGATCACGGGGACCGCGACTCGGTCGGCGTGTTCCAGCAGCGCCCCTCGCAGGGGTGGGGTTCGGTCGAGCAGTGCCGGGACGTCCGGCACGCCAGTCGGAAGTACTTCGAGCGCGCCATCGCCGTGGAACGGCAGAACCCGCACTACAACGCGGGGCAGATCGCCCCGGACGTGCAGCGCCCGCAGGAGGACCTGCGGGGCAAGTACCAGCAGCGCGAAGGCGACGCCAGAAAGCTCCTCGACTGGACGGCGAAGGCGGTGGAAGCCGAGGACGCTCCTCCGCAGCAGGGTCAGCCGCCGAACCAGGGTCAGCCGCCGCAGCAGGGCCAGCCGCCGAACCAGGGCCAGCCGCCGCAGCAGGGCCAGCCGCCGCAGCAGGGCCAGCCGCCGAACCAGGGACAGCCGCCGCGGCCGACTCCGCCTCCGGCGCCGGAGCCGGTGGTGCCCGCTGTGTTCGGGACCGGGATCCTGACCGGGCGGGACGGGGCGCTGTCGGCGTTCGCGACGTCGTTGTCCGGTGAGGTCGTCACCGCGTGGCAGGTCGAGCCCGGTGGTGACTGGGTCGGCTGGCTGGGCATCGGTGGTGAGCCCGCCGGGCGACCGGTGGTGGTGCGCGAACCGTCCGGCGGGATGGCGGTTTTCGTGCGCGACAACAACGGCGAGGTGATCACCTCGTCCTGCCCGAAGCAGGGTGCCAAGTGGGGTCCGTGGATCGGGCTGCGCGGCCGGATCACCGACGACCCGGTGGCGGTGCTGCGACCGGACGGGGCGATCGCGCTCTACGCGGTCGGTGAGGACGGCAGGCTGCACAGCGCCGCGCAGGCCGGTCGCGGCGGGCACTGGAACGACTGGGACGACCACGGCGGCGAGCTGATCGGCCGACCTGCGGTGGCGTTGGGGCCGAACGGGGCCGTGTCGGTGTTCGCGCGCAACGCGCGGCGCGAGGTCGTGATGTCCACCCAGGGCACCGCGGGCGCGGGCTGGTCGGACTGGACGAGCCTGGGCGGCAGCATGGCGGGGGACCCCGTGGTGGTCACCCTCGCCCACGGCGTGACGGTGCTGTTCGCCGTCGGCGACGACCAGCAGCTCTACTGCCAGGAGCGGCCTGGCGAGGGCGGGACGTGGTCGGCGCTGGGCGGCGACTTCACCGGAACCCCGGCCATCGGCCTGAACCCCAACGGGCGCCTGGAGGTCTTCGTCCGCGACACCTCCGGTGCGGTGCACACCGCTGAGCAGCAGGTCGCCCACGGCGGCTGGACCGCGTGGACGGACCTCGGCGGCGAGCTGGAGGGCGACCCGGTCGCCATCAGCCGCCCGGACGGTGCCTGCACGCTGTTCGCGATCGGCCGCGACGGCGACATGCGCACCGCGCACCAGCCGGAGCCGGACAGCCCCTGGAAGCCCTGGGCAGACTTGGTCGACACTCTCAAGGCCTGAGCGGTCCGGGGGATTCGGCCGTCGGGCCGGATCCCCCGGGGTCGGCTCAGCGGAGGGCTTCGACGAGCTTCGGGGTCAGGTTGTCCAGGACGAACGGGATGCTGGACACCGTCGCCGACCCCAGCGCCATCGTGAGGTCGTAGTCGTCGAGCAGGACGAGGGAACCGCGCTTGGCCGCCGGGAGGTTGTTGAGCAGCGGGTCGTTGCGGACCGCTTCGACGTCGTTGGCCTTGGCCGTGGTGACGACGACGACGTCGGCGTCGAGCAGCGAGACCTGCTCCTTGCTGACCTTGACGTTGAACTTGCCGCCGCTGTCCATGCCCTCGATCGCCGGCGACAGCCGCAGCCCCAGCTGCTCCAGCAGCGCCGTGCGGGCGTCCTGCTTGGTGTAGGCGGCGTAGGTTCCCGCGGAGTCGGTGCGGACCACGACGTGCGTCTTGCCCTCGAAAGCCGGGTTGGCCCTGCGGGTCTCGTCGATCCGCGCCTGGGTCTGCTCGAGCAGCCGGGCGACCTCGGCCTGCTTGCCGAGGGCCTGGCCGATGGTCTCGGCCTGCACCCGCCAGTTGACGCCGTAGTCGATGGAGTTCGGCGGCTGGGCCACCACCGGGGCGAAGGTGCTCAGCCGGTTGTACTGCTCCTGCGTCAATGCGCTCTGCACGGCCAGGGTCGCCTCGGGCGCCAGGGCGATGACGCCCTCGACATCGACCTCGCTGCCGAAGACCTTCGGCCGCTGCCCGCCGAGCATCGGCTCGACCCACGGCCCGACGCCGCTCTCCCACGGTCCCCACTGGGTCAGACCGGCCGGGATCACGCCCAGCGGCAGCAGCACGTCGTGGTCGGTGATGCCCAGGCTGACCACGCGCTGCGGGGCCGCCTGGATGTCGGCCGCGCCGTAGCGGTTGGGGATGTGCACCGGGAACCCGGGGCCGGACGGGGTGGTCCCGCTCGGACCCGTGCCGCCGCCGCTGCACGCGGCCAGGCCCGCCGCAACGAGGCCGGTCGCGCCCGCCAGGAAGCCCCGACGGCCGATCACGCTGGGGGGAGGAGTCATAGCCGAAGTCCTTCATCGTCCGGTTCGGGCGGTTCACCCGAAGCTCTAGCGCAAGAGAGGCTAACCTAACTTACCCGCCGATCAACCCCTGGTCGATCGGTGAAACTGCTCACCGGCCTTCCAGTACGGTGGATCAAGATCGCCGATCACGGGAGTCGACGCCATGAGTTCCTTCGCCACCGGAATCCGCGCCCTGGGCTCCGGTCTGGGCATCATCCTGCGCAGCCCGAGGCTGCTGCTGCTCGGCGCGATCCCGGCTCTGATCAGTTCAGCGCTGCTGCTGGGGACGCTGGGAACGCTGCTCTACTACAGCGGCGACCTGACCGCCTGGATGACGCCGTTCGCCGACGGCTGGGCCGAGTTCGCCCGCACCGGCCTGCGGATCCTGCTCGGCGTCGCGCTCGTCGGGGCCGCCGCCGTGCTCGGGTCGATCTCGTTCATCGCGCTCACCCTGCTCATAGGCGGCCCGTTCTACGAGCACATCGCGGAGAAGGCCGAGCAGCAGCTGGGGCTGGACACCTCCGACGACGGCGCCGGGTTCGCCCGCCAGCTCGGCCGCGGCGTGCGGGACTCGATCAAGCTGGTGCTCGTGGCCCTGGCCGGGGCCGTCGTGCTGCTGATCATCGGGTTCATCCCGGTCGCGGGCCCGATCGCCGGGGCCGTGCTGGGCGCGCTGTTCGGCGCCTGGGTGATCGGTCTGGAGATGGTGGGCCTGGTGTTCCAGCGGCGCGGGCTGCCCTTCGGCGAACGCCACCGCAGGCTGCGCGAGCACAAGGCGATGGCGCTGGGCTTCGGCCTGCCCGCCTACCTGCTGTGCCTGGTGCCGGTGCTGCAGCTGATCGTCATCCCGGCGGCCGTGGTGGGCGGGACGCTGCTGGCGCACCGCGTTCTGGAACCGGTTACTCCGGGGTGATGTGGGGGTTCATCCGGCGGCCTAGAGTCGGGGTGTGACACAGCCCGTTGAGCCCGATGAGTCCTACCTGCGCGCGGTCGCCGCGGCCACCGAGAAGGCCGTGGCGTCGGCCGAGCCGCTGCGCTCCGCGCACGCCGGCGCCGATGAGGCGCTGCTGAGCGAGGCCGAGCGGTGGGTCACCGGGCACCGCGACGACCTGCTGGAGCTGAGCCACGACCTGCACGCGCACCCGGAGGAGGCCTACGCCGAGCACCGCTCGGTCGCCCAGGTCGCCGAGCTGCTGCGGGGCTTCGGGCACGACGTCGAGGTCGGCGTCGGCGGGCTGGACACCGCGCTGCGCACGAGCGTCGGCAGCGGCGGTCCGCACGTGGCGGTGCTGGCCGAGTACGACGCGCTGCCCGGCATCGGGCACGGCTGCGGCCACAACATCATCTGCTCGGCCGGTGCCGGCGGGTTCCTCGCCGCCGCCTCGGTCGCCGAGCGCACCGGCGGTCGCGTCAGCCTCGTCGGCACCCCGGCCGAGGAAGGCGGGGGCGGCAAGGAACACCTCGCCCGGGCAGGGGTTTTCGACGACGTCGACGCCGTGGTGATGCTGCACCCGTTCTCGCACGACATCGCCGCGCACCCGTTCCTCGGGCGCAGGCAGGTCGAGATCGTCTTCCACGGCGTGGCCGCGCACGCCTCGGCGCAGCCGTTCATGGGCCGCAACGCCCTCGACGCGGTCGTGGCCACCTACCAGGGCGTCGCGGCGATGCGCCAGCACATGCCCTCCACCGACCGCATCCACGGCGTCATCACCGACGGCGGCAAGCGGCCCAACGTGGTCCCCGACCGGGCCGCCGCGCTGTTCTACGTGCGCTCGGCCGAACCCGGTTCGCTGCAGGACCTCGCGCGGCGGGTGGAGTCGATCGCGCACGGCGCGGCCGGGATGACCGGCTGCGGTGTCGAGATCACCTGGGACCACAACCCCGCCTACCTGCCGATCCGGCACAACGACGCCCTCGCCGCCCGATGGGCGGTGCACCAGAGCAGGCGCGGCCGCACGGCGCTGCCGCGCGGCGTGGTGCCCGACTACCTGACCGGCTCGACGGACCTGGGCAACCTCAGCTTCCGGAAGCCCGCCATCCACCCGATGATCGGCCTGGGCGATCCCGGACTGTCCCTGCACACCGAGGGTTTCGCCGCCGCGGCGGGTTCCCCGGCGGGCGACGCGGCGGTGATCGACGGCGCGATCGGGCTCGCACTGACCACAGTGGACTACCTCGCCGACGGTGACCTCCGCGACGCGGTCAGTGACGAGTTCGAGACCGCCGGAGGAGTCCTCGACGTCCCGAACTACTTCTCCTGACCGCTAGGGTTGGCCGCGAACGGGCCTCCTAGTAGTTCGGATCTGGTGTGGACGAATTGGTGCGTAACGCCACCGCGCGGTTGCTCGACTCCGGCAACGTCGCGGCGCTGATCGCCGGGGTGGTCGCGCTCGTCCTGGTGCTCAACCGCAGCACCTGGTTACCTCTGCGCAACGTCGTGACCATCGCCCACGAGGGCGGGCACGCGGTCGTCGCGCTGCTCAGCGGCCGCAAGCTCAACGGCATCAGGCTGCACTCTGACACCTCCGGGCTGACCGTCTCCACCGGTCGCGCGCACGGGCCCGGCATGGTGTTCACCCTGGTCGCGGGCTACCCGGCGGTGTCGCTGCTGGGGCTGGGCGGCGCGTGGCTGGTCACCTCGGACCGCGAGAGCTGGATGCTGTGGGGCTGCATCGCGCTGCTGGCGCTGATGCTGCTCGCGGTGCGCAACGCCTACGGCGTGCTGTCGGTGGTGGTCACCGGCGGCGTGCTCGGGGCGGTGTCGTGGCTGGCCAGCCCCTCGTGGCAGGCGCTGTGCGCGGCCTTGCTGTGCTGGTTCCTGCTCATCGGAGGCCTGCGGCCGATCGGCGAGCTGGGGCGCAAGCGGCGCCGCGGACGCGCCGGGGACTCCGACGCCGACCAGCTCGCGCGGCTCACCGGCGCGCCCGCCGGGATGTGGATGCTGCTGTGGTACCTCGTCGGCCTGGTGTCGCTGGTCGTCGGCGGGTTCTGGCTGCTGCTGATGCCGCAGGTGTAGGTGGGCGTCGGCACCATTTCTTGCCGCGCGCTCGGATTTCTAGCAGCATCGCGGCGTGACGACTGCGAATGCTTTGGGTGGCAAGTTCCCGCTGGACGCGGGCCTGACGGTCAACCGCGTCGGGTTCGGTGCGATGCAGCTGGCCGGGCCGGGGGTCTTCGGCCCGCCCGCCGACCGGGACCGGGCGCTGGCGGTCCTGCGGCGCGCCGTCGAGCTCGGCATCGACCACATCGACACCAGCGACTTCTACGGCCCGTGGGTGGTCAACGAGCTCATCGCCGAGGCGCTGCACCCCTACGAGTCGCACCTGGTGCTGGCCACCAAGATCGGCGCCTACCGCGACGACAAGGCGAACTGGCTGCCGCTGAACCACCCGGACGCGCTGCGCTCGCAGGTCCACGACAACCTGCGCCGCCTCCAGGTCGACGCCCTCGACCTGGTCTACCTGCGCGACATGGGCCCGCAGGCCGGCATCGCCTTCGCCGACCAGGTCGGCGCGCTGCACGAGCTCAAGGAGCAGGGCCTGATCCGCAACATCGGACTGTCCAACGTGGAGCTCGACCACTTCGAGGAGGCCCGGTCGATCACCACGATCGCCTCGGTGCAGAACCTCTTCAACGTCGTCAACCGCACCTCGGCAGCGCTGCTGCACGCCACCACCGAAGCCGAGGTCGCGTTCGTCCCGTTCTTCCCGCTGGGCTCCGGTTTCGCCGACAGCCGGGCGCGCGGCGACGACGCGCTCGCGGCGATCGCCGACAAGCACGGCGCCACCCAGGCCCAGGTGTCGCTGGCCTGGCTGCTGCACCACGCCTGCAACATCCTGCTCATCCCCGGCACCTCCTCGGTCGCGCACCTGGAGGAGAACACCGCGGCCGGCGCCCTGGTGCTCGACGAGGACGACACCGCGAAGCTCGACGCGTTGGTCGCCGACGGGGAAACGCTCGAAGAAGCGCACTGATCGCGGGCAGGTTGATCGATCCCGATGCGGCGGCCGTGGCTACCGGACGGCGCGCGCCCGGTACTCTGTGCGAGTGCGCGCCGTCGGGGAGGCGCGGGCAACCGATTCGCTTCGCCAGGCTGACGCTGACGGACGGGTGAGATGACCGAGGGTGATCCGGACGGGCTACCTCCGGAAACCGGGTGGCGCGACGACGTCGCGCGCCGCTGGGCCGCCGAGTTGAGCACCACCTCCTACCTGCCCCTCCCGCGCGAGGACGTCGTGAAGTCCCTGGCGGACCTGCTCGACCAGCTCGTCCTCGCGCTCGCCGATCCCGAGAAGGCCGCCGAGGTCGGGCGCGTCGTGGGCGCTCGGCTCGTCGAGATCCGGGCCACCGGCGAGGAAAGCCTGTCGGTGAGCCTGAGAGTCCTTCAGGACGCGCTGCTCTCGGACGGCGTCGAGGTCGACGCGCTGCTGTCGGTGCTCACCGAGGTCGCCGCCGGGTACGCCGCCGCAGACCGGGAGAATACCTTCGCCCAGCAGGAAACCCTGAACAAGGCGCTGCTGTCCTCCAAGCTCAAGACCGACCGGGAGCTCAAGGCCAGCGAGGCCCGCTTCAGCGAGGTGTTCACCTCCACCCCGATCGGCGTCGCCATCACCGACCTCGACGGCCGGTTCGTGCAGGTCAACCCGGCGTTCGAGCGGCTGCTCGGGTATCACGAGAACGATCTGGCGCCGATGTGCATCGACCGGCTCTTCCACCCCGAGGACGCCGAGTACCTCAGCGCCTCCTACCGAGAGCTCGTCGAGGGCGCGAGCTCCACGCGGCTCAGCGACCGCAAGCGCCTGGTGCGCGCGGACGGCGAGCCCGCCTGGTGCTACCTGGGCGTGTCGGTGCTGCACGGCGCCGACGGGACTCCCTGCGGCGTGGTCACGATGGTCGAGGACATCACCGAACTGCACCTGCTGCAGGACCGCTTCCAGCACCAGGCCCTGCACGACGCGCTCACCGGCCTGCCCAACCGGGGCTTCTTCCAGACCCGGCTGGAGGCGGCGCTGGTCAACCTGCCGCGCGACGCGCGCCTGGCGCTGTACCAGCTGGGCCTGGACGGGTTCGAGCTGATCAACGACGGGCTCGGCTACGCCGTCGGCGACCAGCTGATCCGCACCGTCGCGCGCCGGCTGGAGCACCTCGTCGAGGACGAGGAGGCGCTGGTGTCGCGGTTCGGCGGCACCGAGTTCGCGCTGCTGATCTGGGAGCAGGCCGACAGCCCGTCGGTGCCGGTGATGACGCAGCTGATCAACGAGATGCTCGCCGAGCCCGTCTACGTCGGCGGTCGCGGCATCGCGGCCACCGCCAGCATCGGCGTGGTGCAGCGGACCGTCGGGGAGGCCGACGCGGCGAACCTGCTGTGGGCCGCCGACGTCGCGCTGCGCCGCGCGGAGGCTGCGGGCAAGCGGCAGTGGGCGCTGTTCGACCCCGACCTGGCGCCGGAGGAGCGCGAGGAGAGCCAGCTCGCGGCGATCATGCCCGGCGGGCTGGAGATGGGCGAGTTCGACGTGGTCTACCGCCCGTCGATCCGGTTGTCCGGCCGCGAGCTGTGCACGATGGAAGCCGAGTTCCGCTGGGACACGGGGGATTTCGGCGTCATCGAGCACGCCGACTGCCTGCGGCTGGCGGAGCGCTCCGGGGTGACGCTGTCGATGCGCGACTGGATGCTGCAGACCGCCTGGCAGCACCTGGCCGACTGGCACGCCGACGGCCACCGGGTGGCGCTGTCGGTGTCGCTGAGCCCGAACCAGGGCCGCGACCCGGACCTGGCGGCGGTGGTGCACAAGATCCTCGACGAGTCCGAGCTGGACCCGAGCTGGCTGCGGTTGTGCCTGCCGATCGCGGCGATCAGCGAGAACGAGGAAGCCCGGGAGAACCTGCGGCACCTGCGCTCGCGCGGCATCCGCGCCTCGCTGCACGACTTCACCGGATCGCCGGGGGAGCTGCGGCTGCTGCGCGAGATGCCGGTCGACTCGGTGCGGCTCTCGCCCGACGTGATCCGCCTGGTGCACGCGGCCGAGTCGCCGGACGTGCCCGAGATCCAGGCGCTGCGCGCGCTGATCCCGCTGCTGGGCGACGTCCGGTTGTGCGTCGACCACGTCGAGACCGAGGAGCAGCTGGCGCTGTGGCGCGACGTCGGCTGCCTCGTGGCCGCGGGCCCGCTCTTCGGGCAACCGCTGCTGTCCTTCGACGTCCCGGCCGCCCTGGCCTGACACGACAGCAGGCCCCCACCGCGCGGTGAGGGCCTGCCGTCGTCTCGATCAGTTCTCGTAGACCGGCTGGGTCTGCGGGTTGAACTCCTCGTAGCGGACCTTCTTGGCCGAATCCGTGCGCGGGTCACGCAGGTCCAGCACGTCCAGGCCCTCCTGGATGCCGCTGGAGTAGATGTGGCCGTTGTAGTAGTACGCCGACCACGATCCCGCCAGCTGCAGCTGGTTCGGGTCGAACGGCGAGCGGTCGAAGTGCGCGATCTCCTGCGGCTTGGTGGAGTCGGTGAAGTCGAACACCGAGATCCCGCCCTGGTACCAGGCCTGGACCATGAAGTCCCCGCCCGCGACCGGGATCAGCGATCCGTTGTGCGCCACGCAGTTCTCGGTGTCGGCCTGCTGCCGCGGGATCTTGTAGTAGCTCTTGAACTCCAGCTTCGAGTCCGCGCCCGAGCCGGTGATGTCGTAGATGCCGTTGGCGCCGCGCACCGGGCCGGTGGCCTCGTTGCAGGTCGCCGCCCCGCCACCGCCGAGCTCGTCGGTGAACACGACCTTGGTGCCCTCGTTGTTGAAGGTGGCGCTGTGCCAGAACGCGAAGTTCTCGTCGTCGCGGACCTGGTTGATCACCCGCGGCTTCTCCCGGTCGGAGATGTCGAACAGCACGCCGTCACCCATGCACGCGCCCGCCGCGAGGTCCTTGGCGGGGAACACCGTGATGTCGTGGCAGCCGGTGGTCTCGCTGATGCCGTCCGGGGCGCCGGGGTTGCCGCCGTCCGGGAACAGCACCGGGGCGTCGACCAGCTGCGGCGAGGCCGGATCGGCCAGCGGCACCTTGATGATGGAGATCTTGTCGTGCGGCGGCTGGCAGTTCGGGAACTCCGCCTTCGGGCCGTAGGACGAGACGTAGAGGTAGACGTTCTCGCCGGTCTTGTCCGGCACGAGGGTGTGGGTGTGCGAACCGCAGTCGGTCGCGATCGCCGAGACGTAGCGCGGCTTGGCCGGGTCGCTGATGTCGAAGACCTTCATGCCCTCCCACCCGTTGGGGTCGGCGGCGTCGGTCTCCTCGCTGGTGCAGGTGTTGTTGGTGCGCGGGTAGTCCGTCGAGACGAACAGCAGGTTCCCCGACACCGACATGTCGCCCTGGCCGCCCGGGCACTGGACCTGGGTGACGATGCGGGGCTTCTTCGGGTCGGCGATGTCGTAGACGACGAAGCCGTCGTAGTTGCCGACGTAGGCGATGTCCTGCTTGAACGCGATGTCCGTGCCGTAGGCCTCCAGGGTGTTGAACGGGGCCTGCTTGGGCAGGTTCGCGAGGTGGTCGACGTTCTCGCTCTTGTCGATCTCGGAGCTCGGCGCCGTCACCTGCTGGGCGGAGTACTGCTCGGGGCCGTCGCTGGGCGGGGTCGCGGCGGTCGCGGGCGCGAGCGACAGGCTCAGCGCCAGCACGCCGATCGCGGCTCCCAGCACGCGTTTCCGGCCGGTTGAGTGAAGGAACAAAGCCGATCCACCCCCTGGTTCGGATGCCGGCGCCGCCTTCCGGGCGACCGCCGACAGCGGTTCCGGTGACCGCGTTCACCCAGTATCGTGTTGCCGGATTACGGCTGAAATAGGCTTTTTCGGCGGTTTTTTCACGGTTTTCCCAGAAGGGGCGGAAATGGCGCGGAAGTCGGTGCTGGGAATCCTGCTGGTCGCGGGCGTCGTCGCGGGGTGTTCGGCCGAGCCGGAGGCCCCGGCCGGGCCGCCGGTCGTGCAGCCGGGCGCGCCGGGCGACGAGCCCCGGGTGGTCGCCAGTGCCGCGCCGGACCGGGGCGGGGCGAGCCGGGTCGAGGTCGACTACCTGCGGAACATGATCGCCCACCACGAGCAGGCCGTGGAGATGACCGCCTTGACGCCCGAGCGCGCGCAGAACGCGAAGCTGCGCTCGCTGTCGGACCGCATCGGCGGCGCGCAGGGCCCGGAGATCGGGATGATGCGCGGCTGGCTGAGCAGCCACGGCGCCGAGCACGCCGGTCACGCCGAGCACGGGGGCCACGACCACGCGACGATGCCGGGCATGGCCACGCCCGAGCAGCTGGCCCGGCTCGCGGCCTCCCGGGGAGCCGACTACGACCGGCTGTTCCTGCAGCTGATGATCGCCCACCACGAGGGCGCGCTCACGATGGCGACCCAGCTGCTCACCACCGGCCGAGACGAGCAGGTCCACGAGATGGCCCAAGACACCCTCGTCACCCAACAGGACGAGATCACCACAATGCGAGCCCTGCAGCAGGAGATCGGCTAGGCCTTGAGGGCGGCCTGCACGATCGCGAGGGCTTCGCTCTTCGGGATGCCCAGCGCGTGGGTGATCTGCGCGTAGGTCGCCGCGGCTTCGGCGGCCCGCGCGGCGGCCTGGTCTCCCGCGTCGCTGACGAAAGTACCGGCCCGGCCGCGGGTTTCGATCAACCCGGCCTGTTCGAGCTCCCGGTAGGCCTTCGCCGCGGTGTTCGCCGCGATCCCCAGCTCGGCGGCCAGCGCCCGCACGGTCGGCAGCTTCTCACCGACCGCCAGCTCACCGGCGTTGATCTGCTCGGCGATGCTCGACCGCACCTGCTCGAAGGGCGGCACCTCGGAGTCCGGATCAACACTGATCCGCATGCGCTCACCGTCCCGATTCACCCGACACGACGTCCTGTCCCACCCAGTATCGGCTCCTCCCGACCCGAACCTTCGCCCGGGGCCACGCTGGGGTGACCCGATTACTCCGGTATTCGGGTACCCGATTACGGCGGTATTCCGCGTCCTGCACGGAAAACTCCGGTAATCCGTGACCGGAATACCGGAGCAATCGGGAACCCGAACGCGGGAGGGGCCGGTTGCGGAGGGGATTTCAGGTTTTGCGGAAGGTGTTGAGGAGGGTTTGGGCCGCTTGGCCCGGGGGGAGGGTGCCGTCGGCGACCTGGGATTCGAGGGTGGGGAGGATCGACTGGATCTCCGGGTCGTGGGTGAGGTCGGAGATGAGCTGGTCCCGGACCAGCGACCAGGTCCACTCGATCTGCTGACGGCTGCGCTTGGCCGCGAGTTCGCCGGTTTGCGAGAGGGTTTCGCGGTGTTGCTCGACCTGGTCCCAGAGGGTGTCCAGGCCCAGCGACTGCAAACCGCTGCAGGTGAGCACCGGGGGAGTCCAGGAGGAGCTGACCGGGGTGAGCAGGCGCAGCGCGCCGCGCAGTTCGCGGGCGGCCTTCTTCGCCTCGGTCGCGTGCTCGCCGTCGGCCTTGTTGACCGCGATGATGTCGGCGAGCTCCAGCACGCCCTTCTTGATGCCCTGCAGCTGGTCGCCGGTGCGGGCCAGCGACAGCAGCAGGAAGCAGTCCACCATCCCGGCCACCGTCACCTCGGACTGCCCGACGCCGACGGTCTCCACCAGCACCACGTCGTACCCGGCGGCCTCCATCAGCAGGATCGTCTCGCGCGTGGCGCGCGCGACCCCGCCGAGCGTGCCCGCCGACGGCGAGGGCCGCACGAACGCCGACGGGTCCGAGGCGAGCCGTCCCATCCGGGTCTTGTCGCCGAGGATGCTGCCGCCGCTGCGCGTCGACGACGGGTCCACCGCCAGCACCGCGACCCGATGCCCCCGCTCGGTGAGCATCGAGCCCAGCGCCTCGATGAACGTCGACTTGCCCACGCCGGGCACACCGGTGATGCCGACCCGGTGCGCCCCGCCGCTGTGCGGGAGCAGCTCGGTGAGCAGGTCCTGCGTGAGCCGGCGGTGGTCGGCGCGGGTGGACTCCACCAGGGTGATGGCCTGCGCGAGCTTGGTGCGCGAGCCGTCGAGGACGCCCTTGGCGTAGTCGTGGATGTCGATCTGTCGTGGCATCAGTGCTCGAGGCGGTCGCGGAGTTCCTGCAGGAGTCCGGAGGCGGCGTCGGCGATGACGGTGCCGGGCGGGAAGATCGCCGAGGCACCGGCCTGGCGCAGCGCGTCGAAGTCGGCGGGCGGGATGACGCCGCCGACGACGATCATGATGTCGTCCCGGCCGATCGCCGCTAGCTCCTCGCGCAGCGCGGGCACCAGGGTGAGGTGACCGGCGGCGAGGCTGGAGACCCCGACGATGTGCACGTCGGCCTCGGCGGCCTGGCGCGCGACCTCGGTGGGGGTCTGGAACAGCGGGCCCACGTCGACGTCGAAGCCGAGGTCGGCGAAGGCGGTGGCGATGACCTTCTGGCCGCGGTCGTGGCCGTCCTGGCCCATCTTGGCGACGAGGATGCGCGGCCGGCGGCCTTCGGCCTCGGCGAAGGCGTCGACCTGCTCGCGGGCCGATTCCAGCTGCTCGGACGGGCCCGATTCCTCCCGGTACACGCCGGAGATCGTACGGATCTGGCCGGAGTGGCGGCCGAAGACCTTCTCCAGCGCGTCGGAGATCTCCCCGACGGTGGCCTTGGCACGGGCGGCGTCGACGGCCAGCGCGAGCAGGTTGTGCCCGAGGTCGTTGGGGCGGTCCTCGGACAGCGAGGCCTCGGCGGCGCCGGTGAGCTTGCGCAGCGCGTCCTCGCAGGCCTGCGAGTCCCGCTCCTCCCGCAACCGGCGCAGCTTCTCCAGCTGCTGGTTGCGGACGTCGGCGTTGTCGACCTTGAGGACCTCGATCTGCTCGTCGCCGTCGTAGCGGTACTTGTTGACGCCGATGAGCGGCTGGCGGCCGGAGTCGATGCGCGCCTGGGTGCGGGCGGCGGCCTCCTCGATGCGCAGCTTGGGGATGCCCGCGTCGATGGCCTGGGCCATGCCGCCGGCGTCCTCGACCTCGGTGATGTGCGCCCAGGCGCGCTCGGCGAGGTCCTGGGTGAGGCGTTCCAGGTAGTAGCTGCCGCCCCACGGGTCGATGACCCGGGTGGTGCCGGACTCCTGCTGCAGCACCAGCTGGGTGTTGCGGGCGATGCGCGCGGAGAAGTCCGTCGGCAGCGCCAGGGCCTCGTCGAGGGCGTTGGTGTGCAGCGACTGGGTGTGGCCCTGGGTGGCGGCCATCGCCTCGACGCAGGTGCGGGCGACGTTGTTGTAGACGTCCTGGGCGGTCAGCGACCAGCCGGAGGTCTGCGAATGGGTGCGCAACGACAGCGATTTCGGGTTCTCCGGGCCGAACTGCTTGACCAGCTTCGACCAGAGCAGCCGCGCGGCGCGCAGTTTCGCGACCTCCATCGCGAAGTTCATGCCGATGCCCCAGAAGAACGACAGCCGGGGCGCGAAGGAGTCGATGTCCAGCCCGGCCTGCCTGCCCGCCCGCAGGTACTCCACGCCGTCGGCGAGGGTGTAGGCCAGCTCCAGGTCGGCCGTGGCCCCGGCCTCCTGGATGTGGTAGCCGGAGATGGAGATCGAGTTGAACTTCGGCATCTTCTGGCTGGTGTAGGAGAAGATGTCGGAGATGATCCGCATCGACGGCTGCGGCGGGTAGATGTAGGTGTTGCGGACCATGAACTCCTTGAGGATGTCGTTCTGGATGGTCCCGGCCAGCTGCTCCGGTGCAACGCCTTGTTCTTCGGCGGCGACGATGTAGAGCGCCATGACCGGCAGCACCGCGCCGTTCATGGTCATCGACACGCTCATCTTGTCCAGCGGGATGCCGTCGAAGAGCTGCCGCATGTCCAGGATCGAGTCGATCGCCACGCCCGCCATGCCCACGTCGCCGCCGACGCGCGGGTGGTCGGAGTCGTAGCCGCGGTGGGTGGCCAGGTCGAACGCGACCGACAGGCCCTTCTGCCCGGCGGCGAGGTTGCGCCGGTAGAAGGCGTTGGAGGCCTCCGCGGTGGAGAAACCCGCGTACTGGCGCACGGTCCACGGCTGGTTGACGTACATCGTCGGGTAGGGGCCGCGCAGGAACGGCGCCAGACCCGGGTAGGTCGACAGGAAGTCCAGACCGTCCACATCGGACGAGGTGTAGAGCGGCTGGACGTCGATGCCCTCCGGGGCCTCCCACGCCAGCGCGTCGGACTCCTTGCCGGTGGCCGCCAGCACCTCCGACCGCCACCGCTCCTCGTCGGCCTGCGACGGCGAATCCAGCGGGATTTCGGCGAAGTTCGGGATCTGCGTCATCGTCGGACTCCCAACTCGGCGTGCACGGACTCGAGAACGGTCAGCGCGTCGCACCCGGCGTGCACGTAGCCGTCGACGTCGGCGTGGTCGCTCGGTTTTCCTGCCAGCAGGACCAGTTTCACCCCGGCCTGCTTGAGGGCCTTCGCGGTCTCCGCCGCGCGCTCGGCGTAGAGCCCGTCGCTGGAGCACAGGCACGCCACCGGCGAACCGGTGTAGGCGGCCACCACCGCGTCGACGTCATCGGTCGGCCCGGCCTCGGTGGCGTCGAGACCACCGGCGGCGAACAGGTTGCGGGCGAACGAGGCGCGCGCGTTGTGCGCGGCCAGCGGCCCGAGCGTGGCGAGGAAGACCGACGGCCGCTGCGCCCGCCGGTCCGCGGCGTCGCGCAGCGCCTCGAAGTCCTCGGCGTAGCGGTGCACCGGCAGGCCCCCGCCGGGCTGCTGCGGCGCCGGAGTGCGCTCCAGGGGCTTCTCGTCCAGGTTCGGGAACTCGCTGACGCCGGTGATCGCGTCGGTGCGGTGGGCGATCGCGTCGCGGCGCCGCTCCCAGGTGTCGGCGATCTCCTCGCTCACCAGCCCGGAGGCCAAGGCCTCCGGCAGCCCGCCGACGGCCTCGATGCGCTGGAACCAGGACCAGGCCTTGCGGGCCAGCTCGTCGGTCAGCGACTCGACGTACCAGGAACCGCCCGCCGGGTCGATGACCTGCGCCAGGTGCGACTCCTCCAGCAGCAGCGCCTGGGTGTTGCGGGCGATCCGGCGGGAGAACTCGTCCGGCAGGCCGATCGCGGCGTCGAACGGCAGCGTCGTCACCGACTGGGCCCCGCCCACACCCGCGGCGAAGGTGGCGATGGTGCCGCGCAGCATGTTCACCCACGGGTCGCGGCGGGTCAGCATCGCCTGCGAGGTCACCGCGTGCTGCACCTGCGCCCGCGCCCGCTCGCTCACCCCGGAGGAGCGCGCGACCTGCTCCCACAGCCGCCGCGCGGCGCGGAACTTGGCGATGGTGAGGAACTGGTCGGCGGTCGCGGCGTAGCGGAACTCCAGCTGGCCCGCGGCGGCGTCCACGTCCAGGCCCGCCTCGGTCAGCCACCGCAGGTAGGTCACCCCGGCCGCCAGCGAGCAGCCCAGCTCCTCGGCGTCGGAACCCCCGGCGTCGTGGTACGGCAGCGCGTCCACGGTGATCGCCCGCAGCTGCGGGAACTCGCCCGCGCAGCGGCGGGCCAGCTCGACCGCGCCGTCGCGGTCACCGGCCTGATCGGTGCGCGCCTGCACGCCCAGCGGATCGGCGCCGAGGTTGCCGCGCAGCTCACCCGCGGGCACGCCCTGCTCGGCGGCCAGCGCCAGGAACGCCTTCGCGGCCGCCGCGGTCTCCGCACCCGCGTCCAGGCTCACCGTGATCATGTCCAGGTGCACGCCGTTGAGGGCGTCCGGCAGGTCGTCGATCGCGATCCCCGCCGCGCCCGCGCGCAGCCACAGCGACGACACGCCGTTGTGGAGGTCGGCCAGCACCTCGCGGTTGGTCTCCGCCGCGTCGGGGTGCTCGTGGCGCTGCCGCACCTCCCAGCCCTCGGCCACCCCGCCCTGCGGGCGGCTGCCGCGCACGAACGGCGCCAAACCCGGCAGCCCCGGGTCGCCCGGCGCCTCGGTGTAGAGCGGGTGGATCCGGATGCCGTCGTGGGTCGTGGAGTCCAGCACGGCCTCGACCGGGCCCGCTGGTGGCTCCTCGCCGACCAAGCCGGATCGTTTCAGCACCTTGTGGACCTGGGATTGCCACTGCTCACGGCTCGGCTCCGGGAACTCCGCCGCCAAAGGCAGGTCCGGACGGCCGCCGCTCGTCGTCGAGTGCGCCACCATAAAGAGGATGGTAAGCCGCTATTTGGGAACTGAAACCGATCATTGATGTGACACGTGTCTCGGGTTGAGTAAACAGTGTTCACCCTGCGTGGCTGGTTTCGTTTTACAGATAACTACTCTGTGGTCACCCTGCTTGGCGGTGCCAGAAGCGGAACCTCAGACGCCTTCTGGCTCCGGGATCCGAGGCTTATGTATGCCAATACACGACACGTCGGCTGTCCTCCCCTGAGAACCCGCGGCGGTGCCAGTTGCTTGCTTGGGGTAGTGAGAAAGCACCTTCGGTGCTTGCCTGACGTGGGTGGGGGCTTCGCCGTTTCTCTTCTTGCTTACGGTTGGGTTCCGCACAGGTGGTATACCCAGCCGGTTTCTTCCGTGTAGTGGAGTTCGTACTGGGTTTCGATCTTGGGGCCGTCGTGCAGGTGGATGTGCTTGAGGAGGCGGCCGGCGACCGCTTCGTGGTCGCGCAGGTCCTGGACTCTGCCGTCCAGGGGCCCGCCGACGAAGCGCACGTTCTGGGTCGACATGGTGCCGCTCCTTCCTCCCGCTGGGTGGGCCTCCTCCATGGTCGCTGATCACCCGGGTCTTCCACCAGCGACGACACCGATGTGGAGGAAGCGCGCCCCACTCGCACCCCGGGTGCCCCGCGTCCGGGGTGGCCAGGGACGATGGGGGCACGATGAAGCTCACCGACCAGCTCCCCGAGCCCACCGCGGGCGACCCCGATCCCGACGCTCTGTTCGAGGCGTTCGTCGAATGGACGCTGTCGCTGGGCATCGAGCTCTACCCGGCGCAGGAAGAAGCGCTGATGGAGGTCGTGACCGGCGCCAACGTGATCCTGTCGACCCCCACCGGGTCCGGGAAGAGCATGGTCGCCACCGGCGCCCACTTCGCCGCGCTCGCCGAGGGCAAGCGCAGCTTCTACACCGCGCCGATCAAGGCGCTGGTCTCGGAGAAGTTCTTCAGCCTCGTCGACGTCTTCGGCGCCGAGAACGTCGGCATGATGACCGGCGACTCCAGCGTCAACGCCGACGCGCCCATCATCTGCTGCACCGCCGAGATCCTGGCCAACATCGCCCTGCGCGACGGCGCCGACGCCGACGTCGACCAGGTCGTGATGGACGAGTTCCACTTCTACGCCGAACCCGACCGCGGCTGGGCCTGGCAGGTGCCGCTGCTGGAGCTGCCGCGCGCCCAGTTCGTGCTCATGTCCGCCACGCTCGGCGACGTCAGCTTCTTCGAGAAGGACCTCACGCGTCGCACCGGGCGCAGCACGGCCGTGGTCACCTCCGCCGAGCGCCCGATCCCGCTGAACTTCCGCTACGCCAAGACACCGCTGCACGAGACCATCGAAGAACTCCTCTCGGGCCAGCAGGCGCCTGTCTACGTGGTGCACTTCAACCAGGCGGCCGCGCTGGAGCAGGCGCAGGCGCTGATGAGCGTCAAGGTCGCCTCCCGCGAGCAGCGCGACGCCATCGCCGAGGCGCTCGGCGACTTCCGGTTCACCGCGGGCTTCGGCAAGACCCTGTCGCGGCTGGTGCGGCACGGCATCGGCGTGCACCACGCGGGCATGCTGCCCAAGTACCGGCGGCTCGTCGAGCAGCTGGCGCAAGCCGGACTCCTCAAGATCATCTGCGGCACGGACACGCTCGGCGTCGGCATCAACGTGCCGATCCGCACCGTGCTCATCACCGGCCTCACCAAGTACGACGGCGTGCGCACCCGCCACCTCAAGGCCCGCGAGTTCCACCAGATCGCCGGCCGCGCCGGTCGCGCCGGCTACGACACCGCCGGGTTCGTGGTGGTGCAGGCGCCCGAGCACGAGATCGAGAACGAGCGGGCGCTGGCCAAGGCGGGCGACGACCCGAAGAAGAAGCGCAAGGTGGTGCGCAAGAAGGCGCCCGAGGGCTTCGTGTCCTGGAGCGAGAAGACCTTCGACAAGCTGGTGGAGGCCGAACCCGAGCCGCTGCGCTCCAGCTTCACCGTCAGCCACTCGATGCTGCTCAACGTGATCAACCGGCCCGGTGACGCCTTCGCCGCGATGCGGCACCTGCTGGAGGACAACCACGAGGACCGGGCGAGCCAGCGCAAGCACATCCTGCGCGCGATCGCGATCTACCGGGCGCTGCGGGCCGCCGACGTCGTCGAGCAGCTCGACGCCCCCGACGAGCAGGGCCGTCGCGTGCGGGTGACGGTGGACCTGCAGTTCGACTTCGCGCTCAACCAGCCGCTGTCGCCGTTCGCGCTGGCCGCGATCGAAC
Source organism: Saccharopolyspora flava (assembly GCF_900116135.1). GTDB lineage: Bacteria > Actinomycetota > Actinomycetes > Mycobacteriales > Pseudonocardiaceae > Saccharopolyspora > Saccharopolyspora flava. The sequence goes on along the minus strand of NZ_FOZX01000001.1, from coordinate 242,567 downwards.
TGCTCGACACCGAGTCGCCGAGCTACCCGCTCGACGTGCTCAGCGTCATCGAGTCCACATTGGACAACCCGAGGCAGGTGCTCTCGCAGCAGCAGTTCAAGGCCCGCGGCGAGGCCGTTGCCCAGATGAAGGCCGACGGCATCGAGTACGACGAGCGCATGGAGCTGCTGGAGGACATCACCCACCCCAAGCCGCTCGAAGAGCTCCTCGAAGCCGCCTACGAGACCTACCGCAAGGGTCACCCGTGGGTCGGCGAGCACGAGCTGTCGCCGAAGTCGGTCGCGCGCGACATGTACGAGCGGGCGATGAACTTCGTCGAGTTCGTCAACCACTACGGCCTCGCCCGCTCCGAAGGCCTCGTGCTTCGCTACCTCGCCGACGTCTACAAGGCGCTGCGGCACACCGTGCCCGACGACGCCAAGACCGAGGAGCTCACCGACATCATCGAGTGGCTGGGCGAGCTGGTCCGCCAGGTCGACTCCAGCCTCCTCGACGAGTGGGAGAAGCTGCGCCACCCCGGCGTCGACCCCGCCCAGGCCGCACCGGCCGAGCCGGAGCGGGTCACCCGCAACACCCGGGCGTTCCGGGTGCAGGTGCGCAACGCGCTGTTCCGCCGCGTCGAACTGGCCGCGCTGCGCCGCTACGAGCAGCTCGGCGAGCTCGACGGCGAGGACGGCTGGGACGCCGACGCCTGGGCCGACGCGCTCGAGGACTACTACGACGAGCACGACGAGATCGGCACCGGCCCGGACGCGCGCGGCCCGCACCTGCTGATGATCACCGAGGAGTCCGATCGCTGGCGGGTGCGGCAGATCTTCGCCGACCCGGCGGGCGATCACGACTGGGGCATCAGCGCCGAGGTCGACCTCGCCGCCTCCGACGAGGAGGGCCACGCGGTCCTGCGGGTCACCGACGTCGGCCAGCTCTGATCGGGCCGCTCCGCGAGGAGCGTTCGAGGCCCCGCCGGGCGGATGCTCCGAGTGGTCGGCAATTCACGAGGTGTGCTCACCTCGCGGGTTCCGGCCCGGTATTGTCCGAATCTCGACGGTGCCTCGAAGGCGCGGGCCGCCAAGGCGGTTGCCCGGACCGAACGGAGCGGTGGGCAATGCAGCAAGCCGACGAACTCTCGCTGTTCGCGCACAGCGGGTGGAAGTGGCTGAACGAACCGGCGAACTGGCTGACCTACGCGGGTCTCACGGTCACCAGCGACACCGGCACGGACTTCTGGCAGACCACGCACTACGGCTTCAGCCGCGACACCGGGCACGCGCTGATGCTGCCCGTCGGCGCCCAGTTCCGGATGCGCACCAGATTCTTCGGCGACTACCGCGAGCAGCACGACCAGGCCGGGCTGATGCTGCGCCTCGACGAGCGGAACTGGATCAAGACCGGCATCGAGTACGTCGACGGCGAGCAGTTCCTCTCGGCGGTGGCGACCCGCGAGTTCTCCGACTGGAGCCGGACACCGCTGTCGGCGATGGGCGGCGAGACGGAGTCGGTGACCGTCGAGATCGAGCGCTTCGAGGACGCCGTCCAGATCCGCTGGGCCCCCGACGGCGGCGAACCCGTCCACGACCTCCGCGTCGCCTACTTCCCCCCGGACGTCCCCGCTCTCGCGGGCCCGATGTGCGCCTCCCCGGACGGAGCCGGCTTCCCCGTCCGCTTCTCGGAACTGACCTACGAGGAGTGACCCGGCCGGGGCCCGGCTAGCGTCGGGGGCATGGGTGTTGTGAAGTCCGTGCTGCTGTTCGTGCTGGCCGCGCTGACCGAGATCGGCGGTGCCTGGCTGATCTGGCAGGGGTTCCGCGAGCAGCGGGGGCTGCTGTGGATCGGCGCGGGCGTGGTGTCGCTGGGGATCTACGGGTTCGTGGCGACCTTCCAGGCCGACCCGAACTTCGGGCGGGTGCTGGCGGCCTATGGCGGGGTGTTCGTGGCCGGGTCGCTGCTGTGGGGCGTGGTGCTGGACGGGTTCCGGCCGGACCGGTGGGACGTCATCGGGGCGCTGATCTGCCTGGCCGGCGTCGGGGTGATCATGTACGCCCCGCGGACCGGCTGATCAGGAGCGCGCCGCGGCGATGAGCCGCCGCGCCTCCTCCTCGTCGAGCACCGCGTGCGGCCCGAAGTCCACCTCGCCGCCGGGGGAGGGCACCGGTTTTCGCGGGGCCGCGTGGACCTCCCCGGCGCCGCACGTCTCGACGACCCGCCGGACGTTGTGGGCGCGCACCCCGCCGCAGGCGGTGACGGTGACCCCGGCGCGCGCCATCCGCCGCAGCACCTCGGCCCCGTCCTCGGCGCGCACCGCCCCGCCCGAGCTGAGAACGCGCCGAATCCCCAGCTCGGCGGCCACGTGCGCGGCCTCGACCGGGTCCCGGCAGACGTCGACGGCGCGGTGCAGCGCGACCGGGACGGCTCCGGCCTCGGCGACGAGCTCGCCGAGCGCGTCGGTGTCCAGCGCGTCGTGCTCGTCCAGCGCGCCGACGACGACCCCGGCGGCACCGGCGGCCACCGCGCGCCGGACCTCGGCGCGCAGCACCGCGACCTCGGCGGGGGAGTGGCGGAACCCGCCCTCGCGGGGCCGGATCAGCACGTGCACCTCGCTGCGGGGGCACCGCCGCAGCACCTCGTCGAGCAGGCCCGGCCCGGGCGTGAGCCCGCCCAGCGCCCCGGCCGAGCACAGCTCGATCCGGTCGGCCCCGAGGCGGTCGGCCAGCACCGCCCCGTCGAGGCCGTCGGTGGAGATCTCGACCAGCGTCACATCAGGCCGGTGATGTTGCCGTCGGCGTCGAGGTCGATCGACTCCGCCTGCGGGTGCGAGCCCAGGCCTGGCATCGTGCGCATGTCCCCGCAGATCGGGTACACGAACCCGGCGCCGACCGACGCCCGCACCTCGCGGACCGGCAGCGTCCAGCCCGTCGGCGCGCCCAGCAGCGACGGGTCCGAGCTCAGCGACAGGTGGGTCTTGGCGATGCAGACCGGCAGGTCGCCGTAGCCGTTGGCCTCGTAGCTGTCGATGGCGCGGGAGGCCGCGGGCGCGTAGCTGACGCCGTCGGCGCCGTAGACCTTCGTCGCGATCGTCTCGATCTTGGTGCGCAGGTCCGCCTCGTCCGGGTAGAGCACCTGGAACCCGGCCGGCTCCTCGCAGGCCGCCACGACGGCCTCGGCCAGCGCGGCGCCGCCCTTGCCGCCCTCGGTGAAGTGGGTGCTGACCGCCACGTGCGCGCCCTCGGCCTCGGCGACCTGGCGGATCGCCTCGTGCTCGCTGGCGAAGTCGCCCGGGAACGCGTTGATCGCCACCACCGGGGACACGCCGTGCAACCGGATGTTGTCGATCTGCTTGCGCAGGTTGTCGGCCCCGGCCAGCACGTCGTCCGGGTTCTCCTCCAGCATCTCCGGCGGCAACGGCTTGCCCGCCACCACCTTGTACCGGCCGGAGTGCGCCTTGAGCGCGCGCACCGTCGCCACCAGCACGGCGGCGTCGGGCTTGAGACCGGAGGCGCGGCACTTGATGTTGAAGAACCGCTCGGCGCCCATGTCCGCGCCGAACCCGGCCTCGGTGATCAGGTAGTCGGTGCAGCGGCTGGCGACCAGGTCGGCGACGATCGAGGAGTTGCCGTGCGCGATGTTGCCGAACGGGCCCGCGTGCACCAGCACCGGCGTGTTCTCGGTGGTCTGCATCAGGTTCGGCTTGAGCGCGTCGCGCAGGATCACCGCCATCGCACCGGCCGCTTTGAGCTGCTCGGCGGTGATCGGCTCGCCGTCGGGGGTGTAGCCCACGACGATGCGGCCGAGCCGCTGCCGCAGGTCGGCCAGCGACGTCGACAGCGCGAGCACGGCCATCACTTCGCTGGCCGCGGTGATGTCGAAACCGGTCTGGCGCGGCGAGCCGTCCTGCTTGCCGCCGAGCCCGGAGACGATGTTGCGCAGGTCGCGGTCGTTGACGTCGAGCACCCGCCGCCAGGTGATCCGCTGCGGGTCCACGCCCAGCTCGTTGCCCTTGTGCAGGTGGTTGTCGAGCATCGCGGCCAGCAGGTTGTGCGCCGCGGTGACCGCGTGCATGTCGCCGGTGAGGTGCAGGTTCAGCGCCTCCATCGGCACGACCTGGCTGTAGCCGCCGCCCGCCGCGCCGCCCTTGATGCCGAACGTCGGGCCCATCGAGGGCTGCCGGACCGCGACCGTGGAGCGCTTGCCGATGTGGTTGAGCGCCTGCCCGAGCCCGACGGTGGTGGTCGTCTTGCCCTCGCCGAGCGGGGTGGGCGTGATGGCCGAGACCACGACGTAGCGGGCGCGCGGGCGGTCGGAGAGCTCGTCGATCGCGTCGAGCGAGATCTTCGCGACGTTGCGCCCGTAGGGCTCCAGCAGGTGTTCCCCGATGCCCAGCTGAGCTGCGACGTCCTCCATGGGGCGCAGCGGGGTGGCTCGGGAGATGTCCAGATCGGACGGGAAGGTCATGCCAGGTCCTCCTGCGAGGTGTCGGTTACGCCGGTCGGTCCGCGCGGCCGGACAGCCGGGCCGCCAGATCGTCGCGCCACCGCACCGTCCTGGTGATCTCGTTGAACGTGAACAGGTGCCAGCCCGCGATCGGCGAGTCCGGGTCGGCCAGCCGCGGTTGCAACTCCTCGAACAGCTCCTCCGGCGTGTAGCGTGCCAACATCTTCGAGACCGCGCCGTACTGCTTTCGCAGGAACCGCGTCGACTCACCCAACCCGATCTTCAGCGCGATGCGCAACAGCCGATGGGCGTCCACCACACCCGGAACCCCCACCCACACGGGCAGATCGACCCCGCGAAATCGCAGGTCATCCGCCCAATCGATGATCGTTCGCGGGTCGAACGTGATTTGCGAAACCACGTAGTCGGCGTAGCGGGCCTTGGCGGTGATGGCCCGCGCGGTGGAGTCGTCCGGGATGAACGCGTGGCGTTCGGGGTAACCGGCGATGCCGATGCGCCCGGGCAGGCGTCCCAGCCGCTCCATCGCGCGCAGCAGCTCCAGCGAGTCGGCGAACTCGCCCAGCGGGCGGGAGGCGTCCCCGGCGATGACGAACACCTCGTCCACCCCGGCGGCGTCCAGCCGGTCCAGGGCGGTCGCGAGGTGGGCGTCGTCGCGGATCGAGCGCGCCGCCAGGTGCGGCACCGCGTGGAAGCCGTCGGCGGCCAGCCGCTCGGTGCGCGCCAGCGTTGGTTCGAGGCCCTTCGACGGGGAGGCCGTCACGGTGACGGTGGTGCCGGGTGCGAGCAGGTCGACGCGGGCCTCGCCCACCGGCAGCACCTCGTAGCGCATCCGGTCGAGGGAACGTCGCAGGTCGGAGGTCATCTCGCCCCCTTCACGCGCTGCGCGCCAGGCGCTTGGGGATGTCCTTGGTGGGGTCCAGGAACGGCTTGGTGGACACCACCGCCTGCTGCTGGCCGTGCTGGGTGTGCACGACGAGCTCGGTGCCGGGCTCCTGGTAGGCGATCGGCACCATCGCGTACCCGATGTTGCCGTCCAGCCGCGGCGAGTGAGCGGCGGAGGTGACCTCGCCGATCCGCAGGCCGCGCGGGTCGTGGACGTCGAAGACGTCGATCATGGCGCCGTCGTTGAACGAGCCCACGCTCGGCCCGTCGATGCGCACGCCGACGAGCTTGCGGTGCACGCCCTCGGCGGCGATGCGGCGCAGCGCGTCCTTGCCGAGGAAGTCGGCGTCCTGGTCGAGGTCGACCATCCAGGTCTTCTCGAACCCGTAGCCCACCTCGAACGGGTTGGTGTCGGCGGTGATGTCGCAGCCCCACGACAGGATCCCGGCCTCGATGCGGCGGATGTGGCAGGGGCCGATCACCCGCATCCCGTGCGGCTCACCGGCCTGCCAGATCGCGTCCCACAGCCGCTCGCCGTCGCGGGAGGCGTGGTGCAGGTAGATCTCGTAGCCCAGCTCGGCGGTGTAGCCGGTGCGCGAGACCACGACCTGCATGCCGTCGATCTCTCGTTGCACCGCGTAGTAATAGGGGATGTCCAAAATGGATTCGCCGAACAGCTCGGCCATCACCGCGCCCGACTTCGGGCCCTGCACCTGCACCGGGCCGACGTCGGGTTCGCGGATCTCGACGTCCATGCCGAGCCCGTGAGCCAGGGCCTTGGCCCACAGCAGCACGTCGCTGTCGGCCAGCGACAGCCAGAAGTGGTTCTCGCCGAGGCGCAGCAGCACCGGGTCGTTGAGGATGCCGCCGTCGGTGCCGGTGACGAAGACGTACTTGCACTGGCCGACCTTGCACTTGGTCAGGTCCCGGGGGACGAGCATGTTGGTGAACGCGAACGCGTCCGGGCCGGTGATCTCCACCTGCCGCTCGACGCCGACGTCCCACAACGTCACGCCCTCCAGCAGCGCCCAGTACTCGCCGACCGGATCCCCGTAGTGCCGCGGGTGGTAGGTGTGGTTGTACACGCTGTACATCGCCACGCCGTGCCGCCGCGAGGCGTAGAAGAACGGCGACTTCCGGATCCGCGGGTACAACAGCACCCCGGGGCTCAAGTTCACGCTCATGGTTGCGGCTCCCAACTCCCTCGTCCGAGGACGTCCCCAACAGGACCGACACCCCCGGAGGGGACGCGATTACGGCGGTATTCAGGTGACGGATTACGGCGGTATTCCGGGTTCTGCGAGCGGGGGTGGGGGTCTAGCGGCGCATTCGGGTCATGCGGGGGTCGAAGGCGGGGTCGTCGATGACGGTGGCGGGGTGGGGTTGGTCGAAGTAGCGGATCGTGAGGTTGGTGTTGGTGTGGGTGGGGAGCCAGGCGTAGGCGAGGCTCGCGTTGAGGGTGTGGCCGTAGGCGGCGCTGGTGGTGAAGCCGACCGGGACGCCGTCGGCGAGGACCGGTTCGGAGCCCAGGAGGACCGTGCCGTCGTCGACGCGCAGGCAGCGCAGGCGGCGGGCGGGTTCTCCCTGGCGCAGGAAGGCCTCTCGGCCGACGAAGGGGCCCTTGTCGGGTTTCACCGCGAAGGCCAGCCCGGCTTCGGCCGGGGTGTGCTCGGTCCACATGTCGGTGCCCCAGGCGCGGTAGCCCTTCTCGATCCGCAGGCCGTTGAACGCGCCCCGCCCGGCGGGGAACACGCCGTGCCCGGAGGCCGCGAGCAGGTCCCACAGCCGGCGGCCGAAGTCGGCGGAGGTGTAGAGCTCCCAGCCCAGCTCGCCGACGTAGGACAGCCGCAGCGCCACCACCGGCACCTCGCCGACGTGCAGCCGCCGGGCGCGGAACAGCCCGAACGCCTCGTGCGAGACGTCGACGTCGGCCAGCGGCGCCAGCACGTCGCGGGCGCGCGGCCCCCACAGCCCGATGCAGCAGGTGCCGCCGGTGATGTCGCGGACCTGCGCGTCGGCGTCGGTGTTCTCCCGCAGCCAGGCGATGTCGCGGGGGCCGTTGCAGCCGACCTGGAAGTGGTCGCGCCCCAGCCGTGCCACGGTCACGTCGGAGCGGATGCCGCCCTCGGGGGTGAGCATCAGCGCGTAGGTCACGTAGCCGGGCGGCCGGTCGATCCGGCCGGTGGTGAGCCGGTCCAGCAGCGCCTCGGCGCCGGGCCCGGCGACCTCGGCGCGGGCCAGCGGGGTCATGTCGACCATCGCCACCCGCTCCCGCAGCGCCAGGTGCTCGGCGCCGACGATCGGTGACCAGAACCGCCCCGCCCACGGCCCGGGCTCGGCGATGTCCCTGCCCTCCAGCAGGGGCTCGTTGCAGCCGTACCAGTGCGGGCGCTCCCAGCCGTTGGCCTCCAGGAACACCGCGCCGAGCTCGCGCTGCCGGTCGTGGAACGGGCTGGTGCGCAGCGGCCGGGGCCGTTCGGGCGGCTGCTGCGGGTGGATGATGTCGTAGACCTCGCGGAAGCTCTGCGCGCTGCGCTGCGCCAGGTAGGCGGGGCTGCGGGCGAAGTCGTCGAAGCGGCGCAGGTCGGCCTGCCGCAGGTCGACGTCGGGCGTGCGCCCGGCCAGCCACTGCGCCATCGCCCGGCCGACCCCGCCCGCGTGCGTGATCCACACGGCCTCGGCGATCCAGAGGTTGTCCACTTCGGACCGGCCGAGCACCGGCATCCCGTCGGCGGTGAACAGGAACAGCCCGTTCATGCCCTCGCCGATCTCGGCGTCGCGCAGCACCGGCAGCAGCCGCCGCGCCTCCCGCCACGGACCGGCGAAGTCCGCCGGGGTGAACGGGTGCACCGAGGCCATGCCCTTCCAGCCGCCGCCCTCCGGCGGGGCCTCGGTGCCGGACGCGGCGGTGGGGGAGAGCTCGTCGGTGCTGACCGGCATCACGCGGTGCCGGTAGGAGCCGATCCCGTAGCGGTCGTGGACCTGCCGGAAGTACATCGAGTGGTCCTGGTGCCGCAGGATCGGTTGCGACACCTCGGTTTCCGACGCGACGAGCACCGGTGTGGTGACCGCGTACTGGTGGGCGAGCGGCTGCACCGGGATCGTCACCCCGGCCATCCGGCCGATCTTCGGCCCCCAGATCCCCGCGCAGCACAGCACGATCTCGGCCGCCACGTCCCCGGAAGTCGTGCGCACCGCGGTGATCCGGTTGTCGCGGAGGTCGAACCCGGTGACCTCGACGCCGCCCTCGAACCGCACGCCGAGCCGGCGGGCCTCGCGCATCATCGCCTCGGCGGCCCGCACCGGCTTGGCGATGCCGTCGGAGGCGACGTGCAGCCCGCCGAGCACGCACCCGGCGTCGATCGCCGGGATGCGCTCGCGGACCTCGCCCGGGTCGAGGAGCTCGGCGTCGATGCCCCACGCGGTGGCCAGGCCGAGCTTGCGGTGCAGGTCGTCCCAGCGCTCCGGGGTGGTGGCGACCTCGATGCCGCCGACCGGGTGGAAGCAGGGCCTGCCGTCGACCTCCAGCGAGGAGTACAGCGCCACGGTGTCGGCGGCGAGCCTGCTCAGCGTCTCGGAGGCGTTGGTCTGGAAGACCAGTCCGGGCGCGTGCGAGCTCGACCCGCCGGTGGCCGGCAGCGGTCCCTGGTCGACCACGAGCACGTCGGTGATCCCCTGGCGCGCGAGGTGGAGAGCGGTGCTGCATCCGACGATGCCGGCACCGACGAGCAGGATGTGGGCGCTCGTGACCATGGCTGCCGCCTTGTTGCGTCTACGACAACTCTCTGCGCATACCGCAACCGTGCGCCCGCCGGCGGGGGTGCGTCAAGGGAAGTGGACCACGAATTTCGCGGGCGTGGATCTTGTTGCGCGGCAACGGGAAGCCGCGCGAATTGACCGGGTGCTCCGGGCGCTCCTAGCCTGGTCTCACCTTCCGCGATGGAGGGAGGCCGCCGTGGTCGCAGCACCCGTTCCGCACCAGCCCGACAGGCTCTGGCGCGCCGCCGAGCCCGCCCGCCACTACGACGTGGTGATCGTGGGTTCCGGCGGGCACGGGCTGGCCACGGCCTACTACCTCGCGCGCGAGCACGGCATCCGCGACGTCGCGGTCCTGGAGCGCGGGTGGCTGGCGGGCGGGAACATGGCCCGCAACACCACGATCATCCGCTCCAACTACCTGTGGGACGCCAGCGCCGGGATCTACGAGCACGCCCTGAAGCTGTGGGAGGCGCTGCCGGACGAGCTCGGCTGCGAGCTGCTGCTGAGCCAGCGCGGCGTGCTCAACCTCGCCCACACCGAGCAGGAGGTGCGGGACTCGCGCCGCCGGGTCTTCGCCAACCGCGCGCACGGCATCGACGCCGAGTGGGTGACCCCGCAGGAGGTCACCGAGATCTGCCCGATCGTCGACACCGGTTGCCGCTACCCGGTTCTCGGCGCCACCTGGCAGCCGCGCGGCGGCATCGCCAAGCACGACCTGGTCGCCTGGGCGTTCGCCCGCCGGGCCGACGAGCTGGGCGTGGACCTGGTTGAGGGCTGCGAGGTCACCGGGTTCCTCACCGACGGCGACCGGGTGCGCGGCGTGCGGACCACGCGCGGCGACATCGGCGCGGAGAAGGTCGCGCTGGCCGCGGCCGGGCGCACCAGCACTCTCACCGACACCCTCGGGCTGCGGCTGCCGCTGCAGAGCCACCCGCTGCAGGCACTGGTGTCGGAGCTGCTGGAACCGGTGCACCCGTGCGTGGTGATGTCCAACCAGGTGCACGTCTACTGCAGCCAGGCGCACCGCGGCGAGCTCGTCATCGGGGCGGGCATCGACTCCCGCAACGGCTACTCCCAGCGCGGGTCGGTGCACGTCATCGAGCGGCAGCTGGCCGCGGCGCTGGAGCTGTTCCCGATCTTCGCCCGCGCGCACGTGATCCGGACCTGGGCGGGCACGGTCGACATCACCCCGGACGCCTCGCCGATCATCGGGCCGACGCCGTGGGAGGGCCTGTTCCTCAACTGCGGTTGGGGCACGGGCGGTTTCAAGGCGACCCCCGGCGTCGGACAGGTCTTCGCCGACACCATCGCGCGCGGGCGACCGCACCCGCTGGCCGAGCCGTACGGGCTGGAGCGGTTCGTCAGCGGCGCCCTCATCGACGAGCACGGCGCGGCGGCCGTCGCGCACTGATCCGGGAGGTGGCGTGATGCTTCGACTCCGGTGCCCCTGGTGCGGGGAGCGGGACGAGACCGAGTTCCGCTACGGCGGTCAGCCGGTCACCTACCCGGCCGATCCCGCCGCGCTGACCGACGCCGAGTGGGCGGAAGTGCTGTTCGTGCGGGACAACCCGTGCGGCTGGTGGCGAGAGCGGTGGGTGCACGCGGCGGGCTGCCGCCGCTGGTTCGAGCTGTGGCGCAACACCGAGACCGACGAGGTGGCGTGATGCGACTCGACACCGGCGGGCGGATCGACCGCACCCGCACCCTGCGCTTCACCTTCGACGGCGAAGCCCTCACCGGCCACCCCGGCGACACCCTCGCCTCGGCCCTGCTGGCCCACGACCGCATCGAGGTCGCCCGCTCCACCTACCGCGGGCGTCCCCGAGGCATCCTCACCGCCGACCTCACCGAACCCAACGCCCTGGTCGAGGCCGACGGAACCCCCTTCACCCAAGCCACGGAGATCGAACTCCACGAAGGCCTGGAAGCCCGCAGCATCCCCGGAGTAGCCCGCCTCGACACCCCGAACTCCCCGAACTACCACCGAAAGCACATCCACGCCGACGTCGTCATCATCGGCGGCGGCCCCACCGGCCTGGCCGCAGCCCTCGCCGCCACCCGATCCCACGCCAGAGTCCTCCTCGCCGAGCACAACCCCACCCTCACCCCGGACAACCCCACCCCCTGGCTCACCAACACCCTCACCACCCTGGTCAAAAACCGCAGTATTCGACCCGACGAATACCGCAGTTTTCGACCGGTCAAAAACTGCGGTATTCGACCCGACGAAAACCGGGGTTTTCGATCGGGGGATACCGATTCGGCTCGGTCGGGTGAGGGGTTGCGGATCTTGGTGGGGGCGACCGCGGTGGGGCGGTACGCGGGCGGGTATCTGCTGATCGCGCAGGGGGAACGGATGTGGCACGTGCGGGCGGGGGAGGTGGTGCTGGCGACCGGGGCGCACGAGCGGCCGCTGGTGTTCGCGGGCAACGACCGGCCCGGGGTGATGCTGGCGTCGGCCGTCTCCACCTACCTGCGGCGGTTCGGGGTCGTGCCCGGTCGGGAGGTCGTGGTGGCGACGACCTGCGACAGCGCCTACGCGACCGCGGCCGAGCTCGTCGCGGCGGGATGCCGGGTGCGGGCGATCGTGGACAGCCGGGACGACCCGCCGGCCGCCGACGTGCCGGTCATCGGCGGGACCTGCGTGGTCGAAACGGCCGGGCGCCGCGTGGAATCCGTGCGGTTGTCCGACGGGACGGAGATCGACTGCGATCTGCTGGCGGTCAGCGGCGGCTGGAGCCCGGTGCTGCACCTGCACGAGGGGGACCGCCGATGGGATGACGGGATCGCGGCGTTCCGGCCGGTCGGCGGCCTGGTCGCCGGGGCCGCCAACGGCACCTTCGACCTGCCCGGCTGCATCGCCGAAGGCCTCGAAGCCGGTGCCCGGGCGGCGGGAACGACCCCGCCGCCGATGCGGGACCTGCCGCCCGAACCGATCCGCCCGCCCCGCCCGGTGTGGCTGACCCCCGGCGACGACACCGAGCAGTTCGTGGACTTCCAGCGCGACGCCACCGTCGCCGACATCCGGCGCGCGATCCGGGCCGGGCTGCGCTCCGTCGAGCACATCAAGCGCCACACCACGATCGGCGTCGGCAGCGACCAGGGCAAGACCAGCTGGGTCAACGCCACCGCCATCATCGCCGCCGAGCTCGGCACCACCCCCGGCGAGGTCGGCACCCCGACCTTCCGCCCGCCCTACGTGCCGGTGCCGTTCGCGATGATGGCCGGCCGCGAACGCGGCGACCTCCACGACCCGATCCGCACCACCCCGATGCACTCCTGGCACGTGGCCCGCGGCGCGGTCTTCGAGGACGTCGGCCAGTGGCGCCGCGCCCGCTACTACCCGCGCGACGGCGAGGACATGACTACCGCCGTGCACCGCGAATGCCTCGCGGCCCGAACGGACGTCGCGATGCAGGACGTCAGCACGCTCGGTCGCATCGAGGTCGTCGGCCCCGACGCGCCCGAGTTCTGCGACCGCCTCTACACCGGCGGCGTCGCGCGGCTGCCGGTCGGCAAGGGCCGCTACGGGATCATGTGCACCACCGACGGCGTGGTCTTCGACGACGGCGTCGTGCTGCGCCTGGCCGACGACCGCTACCTGCTGAGCACCACCACCGGCGGCGCCGAGAAGGTCCTGGACCGGCTGGAGCAGTGGCTGCAGACCGAGTGGACCGACCTGGAGGTGTGCTGCACCTCGGTCACCGAGCAGTGGGCGGCGGTCGCGGTCACCGGACCCGGTTCCGGCCGGGTCGTCGAGCGGGTGGCCCCGGAGCTGGGCGAGATCGGGTTCCTGGAGTTCCGGGACATGGTGCTGTACAACGGGATTCCGGCCCGCATCGCCCGCATCTCGTTCTCCGGCGAGCTGGCCTACGAGATCAACGTCCCCTCCTGGTACGGCCTGGCGCTCTGGGAGGACATCGGCGTCACGCCCTACGGCACCGAGGCGATGCACGTGCTGCGCGCCGAGAAGGGCTACGTGATCGTCGGCCAGGACACCGACGGCACCGTCACCCCGCTGGACCTGGGGATGCCGGTGTCGCGGCGCAAGGACTTCCTCGGCAAGCGCTCCCTGACCCGCGCCGACACCGCCCGCGCGGACCGGCCGCAGCTCGTCGGGCTGCTCACCGAGGACCCCGACGAGCTGCTGCCCGAAGGCGCCTGGATCGCGGGCGGGCTCGGGCACGTCACCTCCAGCTACCGCAGCCCGATCCTCGGCCGCAGCATCGCGCTCGCGCTGGTGCGTTCCGGCCGCGACCGCATCGGCGAGCGCATCACCGTGCCGCTGGCCGACCGCGAGGTGCCGGCGCGGGTGCACGCGCCGGTGTTCTACGACCCGGAGGGAGCCCGCCGTGACGGTCGAGGTTGACCTGCGCCGCAGCCCGCTGCGGGACCGCGCCGCCGAACTCGCCGGCGTCGTCGCGGAAGAACCGTTCCTGCCCCAGCTCGACGTGCGCACCCGCGCCGCGACCGCGTTCGGCCTGCCGCTGCCGGAACCGGGACGGGTCACCGGCGACGAGCACCGGGCGGCGCTCGGCCTGGGGCCCGACGAGTACCTGCTGGTCGGCGTCACCGGCACCGAGCCCGGTCACCGCAGCGTCGTCGACGTCTCGGCCGCCCGCACCGCCCTGCGGCTGCGCGACCGGGACGTCCTGGAAACCCTCTGCTCGCTCGACCTGGACGACTTCGCGCCCGGCCGCTGCGCGCAGACGCCGGTCGCCCGCGTCCCGGTGATCCTCTGGCGGCTCGACGACGCCTGCCGGATCCTCGTCCGCAACTCCTTCGCCGGCCACGTCGCCTCAGCACTCCTGGACGCTCGCCAAGTGACCTCGGGTGTTGCACAATGAGGAACTCCACCGTCCCGCCCCGTCCGGATGTTCGCGGAGAAGATCCGGCGAGCCGATAGGGTCTCGCCCGTGGCTAGTGCGTCTGAATCACGCGGAAGCAGCTCGGGAGCCCTCGTGCAATCGGTGGACCGGGCGGTCACCGTGCTGGAACTGCTGGCCCGCAACGGCGAGGTCGGCATCACCGAGATCGCGGGTGAGCTCGGGGTGCACAAGTCCACCGCCTCCCGCCTGGTCAGCGTGCTGGAATCGCGCGGCCTGGTCGAGCAGCTCGGCGAACGCGGCAAGTACGCCATCGGCTTCGGGATCGTCCGGCTGGCCGGTGCCGCCACCGAGCGCCTGGACCTCTCGCGCATCGGCCAGTCCTACTGCGACTCGCTGGCCACCGAGCTCGGCGAGACCGTCAACATCGCCATCCGCGACTACGACGTGGCGATCAACATCAGCCAGGCCCGCGGCACCGCCTCGGTCACCGCGCACAACTGGGTCGGCCAGCGCACCCCGCTGCACGCCACCTCCAGCGGCAAGGTGCTGCTCGCGCACGCTCCCCGCGAGGACCAGGACCGCATCCTGGCCCGCAAGCTGGAGCAGTACACCGAGCAGACCGTCATCGTCGCCCGCCAGCAGCGCAAGGACTTCGAGCTCATCGTCCGCGACGGCTACGCCACCAGCTTCGAGGAGTTCGAGATCGGCCTCAACGCGGCCGCCGTCGCCGTCTACGACCACGAGGGCAACGTGGTCGCCGCGCTCAGCGCCTCCGGGCCGACCTACCGCTTCACGCGCAAGCGGGTGCGCGAGGCCGTCGGCTACCTGCGCGACGCCGCGGCCGACCTGTCCGCGCAGCTGGGGTTCATGCCGTCAGTCCCGGGTGAGTGACAGCTCCTCCAGGTCGAGCTGGTGCATGACGCGGCGCAGCACCTCGTCGTCGATCCGGCGGGCGTCCCGGAACTGCACGAACACCGCGCGCTCGGCGGCCAGCATCTCGCCGCGCAACCGCTGGTAGGCGGCCGTGGGGCTCTCGCCCAGCTCCTCGTCGGAGCGGCCGAGCCGCTCCCAGGCGCGGTTGGCGCGCTGCTGCGCGGCCCGGCGCAGCTGGTCGGCCACGTCGCCGGGCGGCTCGGCCTCGGCGGTGAGCTCATCGAGCCGCTGCTGCGAGGCGCGGGCGGCGTTGTGCCGGGCCTCGGCCTCGGCGAGGGCGTCGGTGTAGTCCTCGCCGCCGACCACGCCGAGCCGCTCGATGAGCCTGCGCAGCGTGGTGCCGTGCAGCAGCAGCGTCGCCAGGGTGACGAAGAAGGTCAGGAACAGCACCTCGTCGCGGTGCGGGAACGGCTGCCCGGACAGGGTGACCGTGGGGATCGCCGAGGCCGCCGCCAGCGACACCACACCGCGCATCCCGGCCCACGACACCACCAGCTTGTGGCGCCAGTCCGGACGCTTGCCGCGCAACCACTCCGGTAGGTGCATCGCGGCGAACACCCACACCACCCGCGCCAGCACCACCGCGGCGGTCAGCGCGCACCCGGCTAGCAGCAGCGGGCCGAAACCCGTGGTCACCCCGGACACGACGCTGCTGAGCTGCAGTCCGATCAGCGCGAACACCACCGCCTCCAGCAGCGTGTCGGCCGCGCCCCACACGGCCTTGTCCTGCACCCGGGTCGCCGCGCTGCGGGCGGGGGCGTGGTGGCCGAGGTAGAGCCCGGCGACCACCACCGCCAGCACCCCGGAGGTGTGGGCCTCCTCGGCGACGAAGTAGGCGAAGAACGGCACGATCAGCCCGACGGCGCTGTCGAGCATGTCGTCGCGCAGCATCGGCTTGACGCGGTTGATCACCCAGCCGATCGCGAACCCGATCACCGTGCCGCCCACGGCGGCCAGCAGGAACATCCCGATGCCGGTCAGCAGCGAGACACCGGTGCCGATGGTGGCGGCCACCGCCACCCGGTAGGCGGTGAGCGCGGAGGCGTCGTTGACCAGGCTCTCGCCGCTGAGCACCGTCATCAGCTTGCGCGGCAGGCCCACCCGGCGGCCGATGGAGGTCGCCGCCACGGCGTCCGGCGGGGCGATCACCGCGCCCAGCACCAGGGCGGCGCTCAGCGGCAGCCCCGGCACCAGCCACCACGCCACCAGCCCGGCGACGACCGTGGTGAACAGCACCAGGCCGACCGCGAGCAGCCCGATCGGGCGCAGGTTGGCCTTGATCCCGACCGTCGAGCTGTGCAGCGCCGCCGAGTACAGCAGGGGCGGCAGGATCAGCAGCAGGATCACGTCGGGGTTGATCGCGTAGTCCGGCACGCCGGGGATCGCCGAGACCGCCAGTCCGACCACGACCAGCACCAGCGGCGCCGACACGCCGAGCCGGCGCGACACGGCGGTGACGGCCAGCGCCCCGGCGAGCAGGGCCATCAGCGCGGGCAGCTCGTGCATGCTCACTCCCGTCGGGACATGCTGGGAGGCAGGAGAGAAGGGACCTGACGATGTCGGATCGTTGCGCACACCTGACCGCGGCCGCCACCCAGCGGCCCGAACCCAGCAGCGTGGAGGGGTGCGAGGACTGCCTGGCCGCGGGCGAGCGGGTCTGGGCTCACCTGCGGATCTGCACCGATTGCGGCCACGTGGGCTGCTGCGACTCCAGTCCGAACCGCCACGCCACGGTCCACCACGAGCAGACCCGGCACCCGGTCGTGCGCTCCTTCGAACCGGGCGAGTCCTGGATGTGGTGCTACACCGACGAACAACTCTCGGCATAACCCGGGAGACCCCGGGTGGGGGAAGTTTTCATGAAAACCTCCCCGACCCCGAACGACCCCTGGGTGGGCGCAGTTTTCATGAAAACTTCCCCCACCACCCACCCAGAGGAAGTCTCAGTCGAGAACTCACCCCGACGAACCCCGGACACCCCACCACCAGCACGTTCTCCCGTTTCAGGGGTTCGACGACAACTCGGTTCGGGACGTGGGGGAGGGAAGTTTTCATGAAAACTGTCGTCCCCCACCACGTGACGGGGGTGGGGAAGTTTTCATGAAAACTGCGGGGGCGGGGGTCAGCCCCGGTGGGTGTGCTCGTCGAGGGCGTTGAGCGCTGAGGTCCTGGTCTCCTGGTCGACCGCCTCGGCCTCCGGCGGGGGCACCGGTTCGAGGTCCGGGCGCGTCGGGTCCCGCTGCTCGGAGGCCCGCGGCCCGGAGACCTGGTGGTCCGCCAGACCGTGCCCGGCGACCGGCCGGAAGCGGGGGTGCGACGGCGGGGCTGGCGGCATCGGCCTGCGCGGGGCGGGCGGCGGTTCGCTGGCGATGATGTAGAAGACCTGCAGCAGCAGCACGATGATCCCCACGATCAGCGCGGCCGCCGACAGGTAGAGCGCGTTGCGCTCGCCGCTGAACCACCACAGCGCGCCCGCGACGCCGCAGGCGGCTCCGGCGACGATCGCCAGCAGGTGGAAGAGCAGGTGGACGGGATAACCCCGCACGGCCGACACCTCCCCGGGTGCAACGCGGCGTGGGAAAGGGCGCGTAGGAAAAGCGTTCTGCGTGGACACGCGCGCCGGTCGCGGTGGGTTGCCTCCGGCCTGCGACGCGACGCGGGATCGATGGTAGACCGCCGGGACGCCGACGTGCCCGAGCAACGATCGTTCGGCCCAGCCGGAATCGATCCGAGACGAACTCGCATTCACCCGTTGGGGCGATGGGTGCGCGACGCGAGCGGCGTTCACGGCGACCCGCCCCTACCGTGGGAATCAACGGGCCTGGGAGTCGACAGGCCACAGTGGATCCGCGCGCATCGGACGGATCGATCTCAACGCGACCAACCCGGACGGGGTAGCGGGTGACGTCGCGCGATCATCCGGGCGAGCGCGGGCCGGCTACGTGTTCGGGGGTGTTGCCGGTGCTGAATTCGTTGACCGGGTTCGCGATGGCCGCGAGCATCGGTATCGGAATCGTTCTGATCTTCTCGATCCTCATGTCGTGGGTGGAGCGCGGGATGCTCGGCTCCGGCACGACGCGCAGGGGCAGGCATCGCGAGCACGCCGGCCTCGCCTGCGCCTACCGCAAGCACCGCGCCGCGCTGATGGCCCGGGGAACCTCGCTGCCCGCCGTGGCCGCCCTCGTCGAGACCGCGCGCAGCCCCCGCGGCCGCGTCGTCTCCGCCGGTGGCCCGGGCGCGATGCGCCGGCCGGGCGCCCGGCACTCCTCGTTCGACCCGCCCGCGAGACCCCGGAACCGGGCCTACAGGACTTCGAAGTCGGCGTAGTCGAATCCCGGCGACACCACGCACGTGACCAGCGATTCCACCGTCGCCGCGGCCGAGGCGCTCTGCCAGGTCCCGGCCGGGATGACCGCCTGCGGCGTCTGACCCGCGCCCGCGCCCAGCACGATCTGCTCCGGGTGCTCCGACGGGTTCGCGCCGGTGCCGCCCAGGTGCAGGGTCAGCGGGCCGCCGCGGTGCCACAGCCACACCTCGTCGGAGGCCACCACGTGCCACGCCGAGCGCTGGCCGGGCGGCAGCAGGAAGTAGATCGCGGTCGCGGTCGGCCGGGTGCCGTTGGTGGCCTCGACCTCGACGGAGGCGGCCCAGGTGCGCCGGAACCAGCCGCCCTCGGGGTGCGGCAGCAGGTCGAACTCCTCGGCGGTGCGGCTGCGCGACTCCAGCGCCAGGTAGTGGCCCTTGACGTCGCGGCGCGCGTAGCGGATGCCGATCACGGCCTCGCGCTCCAGCGGCCCGTAGACGTGCGGGAACAGCGCGTCGGCGGCGACCCCGGGCGGCGGCGCCGGGTCGGCGGCCTCCCAGCGCACCGGCGCGGACAGCTTCGCCGGGTCCAGCTCGATGGCGACCATCGGTTCCTCGACCTCGCTGTAGAGGGCGTTGGCCACGGCCAGCGTGGTGGGAACGTCGGGGGAGCAGTGCACGAAGCCCTGCGACTGCAGGCTCGCGGCGGTGATGGGCTGGTCCCGGTCGCTGTGGAAGGCGCTCAGGGGCAGCAGGTGCAGCAGGCTCGATCCGGTCACGCGCCCCAGTGTCTCCCGCGACCGGGGTCGAACGCGATCTCCTGCGTAGGATTTCCGGCGTCCGATCATGCTCGACCCAGGAGGACGCCATGCGCATCGCGGTGCTCGACGACTACCAGGACGTCGCCCGGAGCTACGCCGACTGGGGATCGCTGGACGTGGAGGTCTTCTCCGAGCACATCCGCGACATGGACGAGCTGGTGGCGCGGCTGGAGCCGTTCGAGGTGATCGCGGCGATGCGCGAGCGCACCCCGTTCCCGCGCGCGGTGCTGTCCCGGCTGCCCAACCTGAAGCTGCTGGTCACCACCGGGATGCGGAACGCCTCGATCGACCTCGACGCGGCGCGCGAGCTGGGCGTGGTGGTGTCCGGGACCGGCAGCGGCCGGGGCTGGGGCGCGACCTCCGAGCTGGCGTGGGGGCTGATCCTGGCGGTGCTGCGCGACATCCCCGGTCAGGACCGGCGGATCCGCGAGGGCGGCTGGCAGACCGGGGTCGGCGTGGAGCTGGGCGGCAAGACCCTCGGCGTGCTCGGGCTCGGGCGGCTGGGGTCGCAGGTCGCCGCGGTCGGGCGCGCGTTCGGCATGGACGTGATCGCCTGGAGCCGGAACCTCACCGAGCAGCGCGCCGCCGAGGGCGGGGCCCGGCTGGTCGGCAAGGACGAGCTGTTCGCGACCTCCGACGTGCTCAGCGTCCACCTGGTGCTCGGCGAGCGGACCCGGGGCCTGGTGGGCGAGGCGGAGCTGGCGCTGATGAAGCCCACCGCGTACCTGATCAACACCTCGCGCGGGCCGATCGTCGACGAGGCCGCGCTGCGGGCGGCGCTGCACGAGGGCCGGATCGCCGGGGCGGGCATCGACGTCTTCGGCACCGAGCCGCTGCCGGCCGACGACCCGTGGCGCACGACGCCGCGCACGGTGCTGACCCCGCACATCGGCTACGTCACCGACGACACCTACGAGGCCTTCTTCGCCGAGACGGTCGAGGACGTCCGGGCCTTCGCGGCCGGTTCGCCGATCCGGGTGCTCAACGCCGGGTGAGCGGACGCCGATCCTCCGGAACCTCTTGTCCGATGTGCCTTGACTCCTGACGAGACGGACATCACAGTCATACCAACCGGTCGGTCGGACGTGACAAAGGAGTCTGTCGATGACTGCTGCACAGGAGCCACCCAAGACCTCGAAGAAGCTGCTCGGCGCCGCGCTGATCGCGAGCTCGATCGAGTGGTACGACTTCTTCATCTACGCCACGGCGGCGGCGCTGGTGTTCGGCACCCTGTTCTTCCCCAACGCCTCACCGCTGATCGGCGTGCTGCTGTCGTTCGCGACGTTCTGGGCCGGGTTCATCGCCCGTCCCATCGGCGGCCTGTTCTTCGGCCACCTCGGTGACAAGATCGGCCGCAAGCCCGCCGTGGTGATCTGCCTGATCATGATGGGCTCGGCGACGTTCCTGATCGGCGTGCTGCCCGGCGCGGCCACGATCGGCGTCGCGGCCCCGATCCTGCTGGTGACGCTGCGGTTCCTGCAGGGCATCGCGGTCGGCGGCCAGTGGGGCGGCATCGTGCTGCTGCTGACCGAGAACAGCGCCAGCGGCAAGCGCGGCATGGCGGGCACCTTCGGTCAGATGGGTGTGCCGTTCGGCGTCATCTTCGGCAACGTCGCGTTCCTGGGCGTGGGCGCGCTGATGGGCCAGGAGGCGTTCCTGGCGTGGGGCTGGCGGCTGCCGTTCCTGTTCAGCGCGGTGCTCGCGCCGGTGGTGCTGTTCATCCAGCTCAAGATCGAGGACACCCCGGTGTTCCAGGAGCTGCAGGCGAAGCAGGAGAAGGAGGTCGTCAAGGCGCCGCTGATGGAGGTGCTGCGGGACCACAAGCGCAGCGTGCTGCTGGGCGCCGGACTGCTGTTCGCCACCAACACGTTCTTCTACATCGGCATCT
This sequence comes from Saccharopolyspora flava, assembly GCF_900116135.1. Taxonomy (GTDB): domain Bacteria; phylum Actinomycetota; class Actinomycetes; order Mycobacteriales; family Pseudonocardiaceae; genus Saccharopolyspora; species Saccharopolyspora flava. The sequence goes on along the minus strand of NZ_FOZX01000001.1, from coordinate 221,703 downwards.
CGGGGCTGCTCGACTACGGCACCCGGGAGCTCGGCCTGCCGCGGCAGCAGCTGCTCGGCGTCACGCTGCTGACCTCGCTGGTCGGCATCTTCGTGATCTTCATCTCCGGCTCGTGGTCCGACAGGCTGGGACGTCGCCCGATGATCCTCATCGGCGCCGGGATGCTGGCGCTGTGGTCGTTCCCGTTCTTCTGGCTGATCGACACCGCGTCGATCTGGTTGATCGCGCTGGCCGGCTGCGTCGGCAGCATCGGGCAGAGCATGACCTACGGTCCGCTCGCGGCCTACCTCAGCGAGCTGTTCCACCCCAGGGTCCGCTACTCCGGCGCCTCGCTGGCCTACCAGCTCGCGGCGATCCTGGTCAGCGGCGGAACCCCGTTCATCATGACCGCCCTGCTCGCGGCCACCGGCACTTCCGCCTCGGTCTCGCTGTTCCTGCTCGCGATGTCGGTGTGCACCTTCGCCGCGGCCTACTTCCTCCGCGAAACCCGCACCACCGAACCCGCTCCGACCACCCCCACCCCCGCCGAGGCCTGACCCTCCCGGGGGACCCCCGAACGAAAACCCCGGTTTTCATCGCGCGAAAACCGCAACATTCATCGCGCGAAAACCGGGGTTTTCGATCGGGGGAACGGGATCAGGCGTCCTGGGCGAGGGTTTTGACCTGCTCGATGAGCTTGGCGCGGCCCTCGGCGTCCTGGGCGAAGGGGGTGACGTTGAGGGTGGTCACGCCGGCCTCCTTCATCGCCGCCAGACGCTCCTTGACGTGGGACTCGGTGCCGATGAGGGAGATCTTCTCCAGCAGGTCGCGCGGGACCGCCGCGGCGGCCTCGTCCTTCTTGCCGTCGAGGTAGAGGTTCTGGATCTCCTCCGCCTCGGCCTCGTAGCCGTAGCGGCGGGCGAGGTTGTTGTAGAAGTTCTTGCCCTTGGCGCCCATGCCGCCGACGTAGAGGGCGACCATCGGGCGCACGAAGTCCACCAGGTCCTCCAGGCCCTCGCCGATGGCCAGCGGGGCCTGGGCGACCACGTCCAGCGGCGGCAGCGACGCGTCGCGCTTGGCCTTGCCCGCCGCCAGCGGCTCGCCCCAGACGTCACCGGCGCGCTCCGGCAGGAAGAAGATCGGCTCCCAGCCCTCGGCGATCTCGGCGACCATCTCGACGTTCTTCGGGCCGATCGCGGCGATGAGGATCGGGATCCGCTCGCGCACCGGGTGGTTGATCAGCTTCAGCGGCTTGCCCAGCCCGGTGCCCTGCTCGGCGGGCAGCGGGATGTTGTAGTGCTTGCCGCTGTGCTGCACCTTCTCGCGGCGCCACACCTGGCGGCAGATCTCGACGATCTCCCGGGTCCGGCCCAGCGGCGCGTGGTACGGGACGCCGTGGAAGCCCTCGATGACCTGCGGTCCCGAGGCGCCGATGCCGAGCGTGAACCGGCCGTCGGAGACGAAGTCCAGGCCCGCGGCGGTCATCGCGGTCAGCGTGGGCGTGCGGGTGTAGATCTGCAGGATGCCGGAGGCGATCTCCAGCCGTTCGGTCTTGGCGGCGATGAAGCCCATCTGGCTGACCGCGTCGAAGGAGTAGGCCTCGGGGACGTAGACGATGTCCAGCCCGGCCTTCTCGTAGGTCGCGAGGTCGTCGACGGTCTCCTTGAAACCCCCGCTGTAGTTCAGCGGCATCCCGATGCGCATCGGCCGATCCTTCCCGGGGTACGGCTGGCGGCGGGTCGCGGCGACACCGCCGAGGTCTGCAAGGACGTTACCGCCGAGTACGCCGGACCGGGAGCCCGGCCGCACGCCTGGGGCGTGTGATGCGCCTCGCAAATCCAATCGGGCGATTTGGTCGAACGCCGTCCGCCGTGCTCATCTAGAGAGCCATGTCGACCGTAGAGGCTGTGACCCCGTCATGAGACTCGCCATGCTCGACATCGGCTCCGCCGCGGCCCGGCTGGACATCGTGGACCTCGCCAGCCCCCGCATGCCGCGCGCGACCTGGAGCGTCAAGTCCCGCACCCACCTCGCCGAGCACACCCTCGCCGACGGCCGGGTGACCGAGGAGGGCTTCGCCGAGGCCGAGCGCGCGGTGCGGCGCTGCGTGCGCGCCGCGGCCGACAAGCCCGTCGAGGCGCTGATCGCCTACGGGACCTCGGCGGTGCGCGATGCGAGCAACGGCGCGCGACTGCGCAAGCACCTCGGCCGGGCCGCCGGGGTGCGCATCGGCGTGCTCACCCCGCGCGACGAGGCGGCCGTGGCCTACCACGCGGCGCGCCGCTGGCACGGCCACGACGACGAGCCGATGACCACCGTCGACATCGGCGGCGGCACCGTCGACGTCGCCACCGGAACCGGCGTCGACCCCCGCCGCGTGGTGACGCTGCCGCACGGCGCAGCCCGGCTGACCAGGCAGTTCCTGCTCGACGACCCGCCGACCCCGCGCCAGCTCGACGAGCTGCGCCGCGAACTGGCCGGGACGATCCCGCCCGCGCTGCGCCGCGTCCGGACCGGCTACCCGCTGGCGCTGTCGAAGGTGCTGCGGCAGCTGGCGGTGCTCACCGAGAGCGAGCCGGGCGCGGTCGCCCGCCGCCCGCAGCGGCTGCGCCGGGACCGGCTCGCCGACTGGATCCCCCGGCTCGCCGAGCTCGACCACCAGCAGCGCGCGAAGCTGCCCGGCATCTCCCGCAGCCGCGGCAAGCGCATCCTCGCCGGTGCGATCGTCGCCGAGGTGCTCCTGGACTCCCTGGACCTGCCGGAGCTGGAGATCTGCCCGTGGGGGCTGCGGCAGGGCCTGGTCTACCGGTTCCTGGAGGCCCGCACCCGCACCCGGGCCGACGCGCTCGACCTGGTGGGCACCCTGTTCGACTGACTCCCGCCCGCGATCCCCGGTAGCGTCGGAGGGAGATCGACTAGGGAGGCGCCCGTGGCACTGCTGTTGCACATCTTGATCACGATGGTGGCGGTGTGGATCACCACAGCGCTGCCCGGCATCGACCTCTACGGCGAGGACACCACCGCGAAGATCCTGACGCTGCTGGCCGTCTCGGTGATCTTCGGCCTGGTCAACCTGGTGCTCAAGCCGATCGCCAAGACGCTGGGCTGCCTGCTCTACGTGCTCACGCTCGGGCTGTTCGGGCTGGTCGTCAACGGTCTGCTGTTCTGGCTCACCGGCTACCTGGCGGACCGGCTCGACCTGCCGTTCCACGTCGACGGGTTCTGGGCGGCCTTCTGGGGCGCGCTGATCGTGTCCATCGTCAGCAGCGCGCTGGCCGGCATCGTCCGCCGCGTTGCCCAGCCGCAGGAGGACTGAGTGCGGTTCGCGCTGCGGTCCTTCGCCGCGCTGCTGGACGACGACGAGATCGCCGAATTCCTCGGCGCGACGGGCGCTTCCGGCGAGCCGCCGGAGGACGGCGAGGACGTGGCCCGCGCCCTGGCCAACGCCTCGGTCTTCGGCCTCGCCGAGGTGCGGGTGCCGGGGGAGAGCGAGCTGCGCGCGGTGGTCGCCGTCGGCGACGGCGGGGGAGTGCGGGTCCGGGTGCTCGGCGAGGAGGTCACCACCGACGTCGTCCGCCCGGACGCCCCGTGGCCGGCACTGGTCGCCTGCCTGCCGAAGCGGGAACCGTCCGAGGGCTGCGAGGTCACGCTGCCGACCCGCGAACTCGCCGAGGCGCGCGCCGAATCCGCCGACCGCGACGAGGGCGCGGACTGGCTGGCCTACGAGCTCAAGCAGCGCGAGGTGCCCGCCGACGACGCCCGCGCGGCGGCCGACCTGCTGGCGCGCGGCGACGACACCGAGGCGCGGCTCGCCGTCGCCTACCGCGACGGCTCCGGCGGGTTCCGCCGCTGGCGGCACGAGATCGAGGTCCGGCACTCGCCCACGGGCCGCTCGGCGGTCATCCCGGAATCCCCGGACGACACCTTCACCATGATCGCCCCGGCCGACGCCTACCTGCTGGGCAAGACGCTCCAGGAGTACCTGGAGGACCTCACCGGCTGACGTTCTCAGCCCTTGGCGTCGAGCCTGGCCGCGATGTCCTTGCCGATGAGCAGGGAGGCCGTCGCCGCCGGGGAGGGGGCGTTGAGGACGTGGACCCAGTGCGCGTCCTCGACGACCAGGAAGTCGTCGACCAGCTTTCCCTCCGGGGTGACGGCCTGGGCGCGGACCCCGGCTTCGGAGCGCAGCAGGTCGTGGCCGCGCAGGTCGGGCAGCAGCGCGCGGGCGGCGCGCAGGAACAGCGGTTTGAGCGCGGAGCGGGCGATCTCGGTGGCCCCGGTGCGCCAGTACTTCTTGGCCAGCACCCGCAGTCCCGGGTCGGTGACCAGGCGCTTGAGGTGCTCGGGCGAGATCGCGCCCCACCGGTAGCCCTCGCGCGCGAGCGCGGGCACGGCGTTGGGGCCGACGTGCAGGCTGCCGTCGACCATGCGGGTCAGGTGCACGCCCAGGAACGGGAACGCCGGGTCCGGCACCGGGTAGACCAGCGCGTTGACCAGGTCGCGGCTGAAGGACGTGGTCTCGTAGTACTCGCCGCGGAAGGGCAGGATGCGCGCGGGCGGCGTGGTCCCGGCGAGCTCGGCGACGGCGTCGCTGTGCAGGCCGGCGCAGTTGACCGCCTTCCTGCTGCGGATCTCGCCGCGGCTGGTCAGCAGCACCAGCTCGCCGCCGTCGCGGCGGACGCCGTGCAGCTCGGTCGCCGGGCGCAGCTCCACGCCGCGCTCGGCCAGCAGCTCGGCCAGCTTCTCGCTGACGGCGGTGAAGTCGGTGATGCCCGCGTCGGGCACGTGCAGCGCCCGCACCCCGCGCACGTTGGGTTCGCGCTCGCGCAGCCCGATGAGGTCGAGCTCGCCGACCTCGACGCCGTTGGCCCGGCCGCGGCGTTCGAGCTCGGCGAGCCGGGGCAGCTGCTCCATCGACGTGGCGACCACCACTTTCCCGGTCCGCCGCACCGGGATTCCGTGATCGGTGCAGAAGCGGTACATGGCTTCGCCGCCGGCGCGCGCGAACCGGGCCTTGGCGCTGCCCGGAGGGTAGTAGAGTCCACTGTGGATGACTCCGGAGTTGTGCCCCGTCTGGTGCGCTCCCCAGTGACGTTCCTTGTCCAGCACCGCGATTCGGAGTCCGGGCTGCTGCTCGACGAGCGCGTGGGCCGTGGCCAGTCCCACGATGCCGCCGCCGATGATCGTCACGTCGTTGGTCATGAAGGCCATCCTGCGCGTCCGGATGCGTCGTTTCCACAACGGACCGGAAATGTCCGAAAGCTCCGGGAATTCCGTTGCGATGCTTGCTGGTGAGAAAACGTTCATAATCCCCCAAGATCACCCTGTGCTAGGGTTCTTTCATCCTGTCGGGCGAGCGAAGTTCGCTGCTGACAGTGGTATCGGCTTGGTTACGAGCAGTGAGTTTCGGACTCGCGTGCCGCATGCTGATGCCGAGATTCCGCGCCGCATCCCGGTCGCGGAGCCCTGCTGAGTTGAGTCGCGATTCCGGCCCACGCGCGGAAGAGGCGACCGGTTCGACGGTTACGAGGCGCTGTGACGCGGAGCAGTTCGGGTAGTGAGCACAAGACGATCCGGGCCCGCCTGACGCGCGTCGGGCTGGCCCCGAGCATCATCCTGCTGGGCATCTGGTTGGCGTTCTCCTCGGTGCCCGTCTACGAGGGCGTCTACGACCGGATGGTCGCCACCGGAGCCCGCGACGCGGCGGTGCCCTCCGCCGCGTCCTTCATCGCCACGCAGCAGGAACGCCGGCTGTCCATCGACGAGCTGACCGGGGCGGGCCCCGACGCGGCGACGATGACGGCCAAGCGCGCCCAGACCGACCGCGGCATCGAGGACGCGCGGGCCGGCCTGCGGATGCTGGCCGACGCCGGCGGCCCCGAGATCGCGGCCAAGCTCCAGTCCCTCGAGAACCAGGTCGCCCAGCTGCCCAAGATGCGCCAGCGCATCGACTCCGGCCAGGTCTCGCGCACCGAGGTGCTGGACTTCTACGACCAGATCCTCGACACCGGCTTCGAGCTCTTCGAGATCTACTCGCACGGGCTCGACGACGGCGGCCAGGCCGGTCACGCGGGCACCGAGCTGCTGCGCGCCGCCGACCAGATGTCGCGCGCGACCTCGCTGGGCACCGGCGCGCTGGCCGCAGGCGAGTTCACCCACGACGAGCACCTGGAGTTCGCCCAGCTCGTCGGCGCCGCCCGCAACGCCCTGGACTCCGAGCTGCCCGTCGCCGAACCGCGCGCCGCCGAGCTCGGCAGGAAGCTGGAGAACGCCCCGATCTGGTCGCAGGTCACCGACCTGCAGGACGAGCTCATCGCCCACCCGCCGGAGCGGCCCGGCCGGTTCGGCATCGACCAGGCCACCTGGCGCCAGTCCTCCGCCCAGGTCACCGACCAGCTCGCGACGATCGGCATCGAGCAGATCCGCACCAGCACCCAATCCGGCGTGAGCGCCGCGACCGGCAGCCTCGTCGGCGTGATCGTGGGCAGCATCATCGCGCTGCTGGCGATGCTGCTGGGCATCCTGCTGGCCGCCCGCAACGCCCGCGTGCTGATCAACCGCGTGCTCATCAGCCGCCTGGAGCGGCTGCGCGACGACACGCTGCTGCTGGCCACCGAGCGCCTGCCCCACGTCATGGAACGCCTGGAGCACGGCGAAGAGCTCGACATCGAGGCCGAGCTGACCCCGCTGGACTACGGCACCGACGAGATCGGCCAGGTCGCCGACGCGTTCAACACCGCCCACCACACCGCCGTCGTCGCCGCGGTCAAGGAGAACCAGGCCAAGGAGGGCGCCAACAAGGTCTTCCTCGGCATCGCCCACCGCAACCAGGGCCTGGTGCACCGCCAGCTCAAGACCCTGGACAAGATGGAGCGCGGCGAGGAGCACCCGGAGCGGCTGGAGGGCCTGTTCGAGCTCGACCACCTCGCCACCCGGTCCCGGCGCAACGCCGAGAACCTGATCATCCTGGCCGGCGAGAAGCCGGGCAGGCAGTGGCGCAAGCCGGTCCGGCTGATCGACGTGATCCGCTCCGCGGTCGCCGAGACCGAGCACTACTACCGGATCCGGGTGCACCCCGCTCCGGAGCTCTCGCTGGTCGGCGCGGCGGTGGGGGACGTGATCCACCTGCTGGCCGAGCTGATGGACAACGCCACCTCGTACTCGCCGCCCCGCTCGCAGGTCCAGGTCTACGCCAGCGACACGCCGCGCGGCGTGCTGATCCAGATCGCGGACCAGGGCCTGGGCATGCGCCCCGCCGACCGCGACGAGGCCAACGTGCTCATGGCCACCACCCCGCGGTTCGAGGACATCACCCGCCGCGGCGACTCCCGCCTCGGGCTGTTCGTGGTGGCCCGCCTGGCCGCGCGCCGCGGCATCGAGGTCGACCTCCGCGACGCCGAGGAGCAGGGCACCGTCGCGTTCGTGCTGCTCCCGCCGCACATCGTCGCGGAGGAAGCGGCCCAGGGCGACAAGCAGAGCATGTCGCAGCTGGCCGAGAAGGCCCGCGAACGCGCCACCGGGCAGTCCGTGGTCCGCGAGGCCCGCACGGCCCCGGTCGCCGCGGTCGAGGAGCCCGTGGCCGAGTTCGAACCCCGGTTCCCGTCGGACGATCCCGACGAGCAGCGGCCCGAGCTGCCGCGCCGCGACCGCCAGCAGAACCTGGCACCGCAGTTGCGCAACGATCCCGACGGCGGCGTCGCAGGCGACACTGCGGCGCTCCAGCCGGAGCGGACTCGTGGCACCATGTCGGCGTTCCAACGCGGAACCCTGGATGCGCGCCGGGCCGGCGGCCGCGACCGAGCTTGACCCGACGATTCGAGGAGCAGCGCAGCAATGAGCGAACAGATCGGTTCCGACGATGACCTGAACTGGTTGTTGGACGACCTGGTCAACCGGGTCGTGGGAGCGCGCGACGGCGTGGTGCTCTCCGGTGACGGGCTGCTGCTGGCCAGGTCCGCGGGACTCACCCCCGGCGACGCCGACCACCTGGCGGCGATGGCCTCGGCGCTGCAGAGCCTGGCCAAGGAGACCGGCAGGCACTTCGGCGGCGGCGGTGTCCGCCAGACCGTGGTGGAACTGGACACGGCGTTCCTGTTCGTCACCGCGGCCGGAGCGGGCGCCTGCATGGCGCTGCTCGGCGACGAGAACGCCGACGTGGGCATGATCGCCTACGAGATGAACCTGATGGTGATCCGTGTCGGCGAGTACCTGAGCTCGGCCCCGAGGGTGGATGCCGTGGCGCAGCTGCGCCAGCAGTAGAGGCAGAGCCAAGCCATGTCTGATGACCAGCTCTGGCTGGACGAGGAGTCCGGGCCGCTGGTGCGACCGTACGCGATGGTGCACGGTCGCACCCGCCCGGCGCGGCCCGAACTCGACGTCGCCACGCAGCTGCTGACGTCGTGGAGCGGCGCCGACCGCAGCGGGATCTCCGTGGAGCACGAGGAGATCCTGCGGTTGTGCGTGCGCCCGATGTCCATCGCCGAGGTCGCCGCGCACCTGGACACGCCCATCGTGGTGGCCAAGGTGCTGGTGTCGGACCTCATCGACCGCGGCGACCTCGTCACGGACAAGGCCTCCCGCCAGGCCCAACGCCCCAACCGCCAACTCCTGGAAGCGGTCCTGGAAGGCGTCCGACGCCTGTGACGGGACAGTTTTCATGAAAACTGTCCCCACTCACACCCACGTGACCAAGGGTGGGACAGTTTTCATGAAAACTGTCATCACCCCCACTCACGTGACCGGGGGTGGGGAGGTTTTCATGAAAACTGCGTTCACCCCCGAAAAGCCCTCCCGCGCAGGGAATCCGTCCGTCACGATGACGTGATGCGCGATCTCCACCCGCAGCGGGAACCCCACGCGTCCGGTCACCTCGACGTCGGTGACGGCCACCTCGTCTTCTGGGAGGAGAGCGGCAACCCGGACGGAAAACCCGCGGTGTTCCTGCACGGCGGTCCCGGCGCCGGCTGCGCCCCCGCGCACCGCGGCCTCTTCGACCCCGAGGTCTACCGGATCGTGCTGTTCGACCAGCGCGGATGCGGCCGCAGCACACCGGACGCGGGTCGTCTCGGCGCCGATCTCAGCACGAACACCACCTGGCACCTGGTCGCCGACGTGGAGCGCCTCCGCGAGCACCTCGGCGTCGAATCCTGGCTGGTCCTGGGCGGTTCCTGGGGCAGCACCCTGGCCCTGGCCTACGCCGAGACGCACCCGGAGCGGGTCAGCGAACTCGTGCTGCGCGGCGTGTTCACCTGCCGGCAGGCCGAGCTCGACTGGATGTACGGAGGGGGAGCGGCGAACCTGTTCCCGGACCGCTGGGCCGAACTCCTCGCCCTGGTACCGGATTCCGAGCGCGACGACGTCCTGCGCTCGTACCACCGGATGCTGCACGACCCCGACGAGCAGATCCGCGCCGCCGTCGCCTGGAGCCGCTGGGAGGCGAGCCTGATCGGCCTGCTGCCCCGCCCGGAACTGGTCGAGGACTTCGGCGATCCCGCCTTCGCCGCGGCGTTCGCCCGCATCGAGACCCACTACTTCGTCCACGGCGCCTGGCTCGACGAGGGACAGCTCATCGCCAACGCCCACCGCCTGCACGGCATCCCCGGCACCATCGCCCATGGCCGCTACGACGTCATCACCCCACCCGTCACGGCCTTCGACCTAGCCGAAGCCTGGCCCCAGGCCGACCTCCACCTCATCCCCGACGCAGGCCACGCCTACGACGAACCCGGAATCCTCAACGCCCTCATCCAAGCCACCGACCACTACGCCCGCTGACCTTCCGGGCCCGGGGAGATCCGCGCTGAAGCGCTCATTTCCAGAGGACGCCGTGGTCTTCGTGCTCGCGGAGGCGGTAGGTGATCATCCGGCGGAGGAGGTCTTCGGGAACCGGGCGGCCGTAGGGGAGTTTCACCGTGCCCTTGCCGGTGTCGAACTCGGCGAGTTCGGCCGCGAAGGCTTCCTTCGTGCTCGGGGTGAACGCGACGTTGGTGTGCTCGGCGTGACCGCTGAAGGCGAACAGGATCGTTCCCGACGGGTGCACCCAGGCGGGATTCCCCCACTTGATCGTTTCGCTCGCCTCCGGGACGGTCTCCCGGGCGATCCGCCGCAACTCGGCGAGCAGTTCCCGCTTCTCCCCGGTGAACCCGTCCAGGTACTCGTCGATCGTGGTCGCTCCGGCCATGCGGACGAGTCTGGCACGGGCGAGCCCGGTTCGCGGAGGAATTCAGGTGCGCACGCCGCCCGGCCTGGTCATACTCTGCCCATGTCCAGTCGACTGGCCGTGGTCGTCATCGACGCGCACGACACCGAGAAGGTCGCCTCCTTCTGGTGCGACGTGCTGGGCTGGAGCGTCGTCGAACGCGACGAGGACGGCATCGCCATCGGCCCCGCCGACGGTTCCTGGCCGCGCATCGACGTCTACCGGGTCCCGGAGTCCAAGACCGTCAAGAACCGCCTCCACTTCGACCTGCGCGCCGACGACCGCACCACGGCGGAAGAACTCGAACGCCTCGAAGCCCTCGGCGCCCGCCGCGTCGACGTCGGCCAGCCGCCCGACGTCACCTGGGTCGTCCTCGCCGACCCCGAGGGCAACGAGTTCTGCCTCCTCTCCCGCTCCGTCGAAGACCTCCCCAACGACGAAAAACCACCCAACCCCTGATCAGCCCGATTCGTGCAACGATCTCGTGCGCCCTCGGCAAAGGCACGAAAAAGAGGATTCCCCGTCGATGAATTCATCGACGGGGAATCCTCTGCGGTGGGCGATACTGGGATCGAACCAGTGACCTCTTCGGTGTGAACGAAGCGCTCTCCCCCTGAGCTAATCGCCCTTGTTCTGTTGTTCGCCGCCGTTCCCGGCGACGAGAAGAACAATACACGATCGTTTCTAGGGTCCGAACAGGGGGGAGGCCAACCACGTCCAGCGCAGGCCGAGCCAGCCGCCGACGGTGCCGAACATTCCCAGCAACCACAGCGTCACCACCACGACCAGGCCGGTCGCGGCCATGATCGTGAGCTTGGTGGCAAGGTGCTGGCGGCCCAGCCAGCGAACCCAGCGCTGGTAGTGGCGCTTGGCGAACATGTTGACCCGGTGGGCCCAGTGGAACTCCGTGGCGAGGATGCCCAGGCCCGCGAAGACCACCAGCCAGCCGGGGCCCGGGTACGGGATCATCAGGATCCCGGCGATGAGCACCACGGTGCCGAACACGCCCAGGACGATCCGGTACGTGAGGTTCAGGCTCGGGCGGCGGCGGACGTGCTCCCGGTAGCCCCGCAGGCGCTCGCGCAGCGCGTGCAGGCGCGGGTGCTTCGGTCGCTCGTGGTTGCCCGGGTCCGCACCGGCGGGTCGGGCTTCCGGCTCGGCTTGATCGTTCAGGGCTGTCCACCTCGGGGCGTTCGTCGGGATGCACGCTCAGGATACGGTCGGTGGTGGAACCCGGCGGTGCACTGGGTCACATGCGCCGGTGTGTCGGTAGCGCGCCAGTGTGCCCGCACCCGGTAAACAGGGTCTTGCTGTCAAGCGGACAGACGGGTGCTGGACGCCTGACGGCGTGACTGAATTGTGACTGGGATCATTGTCCGGTTCGCCGGGAGTCGGGACCTTGGACTCTGCGGCGGGCTTTCGATCCTGGTCACACTGTGAGCCGACTCTCGACCGCGCGTTCGGCGCCGTGCGTGCGCTGTAACCAGCGCGGTGAAGACCATTAGCCCGAAACGGTGACATCTCGTGGTGGACGTCTCATCCGAGCCTTTTTCGGGAAAATGCGAAGGGCTCCTGTCCCTTATTCTTGAGGCACGTCAGGCGAACTCGACGAAGCGTGAACCCGGTGGTCAGCCGGTACGCGGAGGCGGGCTTCACCGGGCGTGAGCGACCGATCTGCAGACCGGGCTCGGACACAGTCGACCTAGTCACGGAAAGTGACGAAGCGTCGTTGCTGGGCGAGGCGGGTCCTCGGGGCCGGCCGCTCTGATCGGGAAGAGTTCGCGACGGTTCGAGACCTCCGGCGTGGACGACGGCCCGACCGATCGGAAGAGGATCGGCCGGATCCGGCGACCACCCCGACCCCGGAGCGATTGAACACGGAGTGCGCTCGCTTGGTCGCCCAGCGAATTCGGGCATGGCCCGTCCGGGTGATCTATGCGGGAGTCGCGACTAAATCTGCCCGATGAGGCGTCACAACTGTGTTGCTCGGTCGATATACGGACCGGGAGGGAGCAGGAAGGGGAGGACAATGCGTAATGATCACGTGACACTCCGTTCTACGGCCGTGTTCGATCTGCTGGCTCCGCAAGCGCCCGCAGTGCCGGTCCAGGTCGAGCTGCGCTACGACACCCAGGATCCCTACGCCGTGGTGGCCGCGTTCCGCACCGGCCGCGCCGGATGGGTCGAATGGGTCTTCGCCCGCGATCTGCTGGCCGACGGCCTGATCGCGCACGCCGGCGAGGGCGACGTGACGATCCGCCCGGCGGTCGACGACCCGGAGGTCGTCGCCATCGAGCTGAGCTCGCCGTCCGGCCACGCCGTGTTCGAGGCTTCGGCGCAGGAGCTCGCCGACTTCCTGGACCGCACCTACGACGTGGTGGTCCCGGGCAACGAGAACCTGTGGGTCGACGTCGACGACGCGCTCACCCGCCTGCTGCCCTTCGACATGGGCTGATCAGGTCTGATCCGCTCTGCCGGGCCGCGGCCGGGCGGAGTGGGGACCCCCCTTTGATCCCGATCTTGGGCGTGGTCTAAAGTTCACTGTGCAACGCGGCGGACGGGCCCGGGGACACCGGGCCGTGAAGTCGCAGCAGGCGGATGTAGCGCAGCTGGTAGCGCATCACCTTGCCAAGGTGAGGGTCGCGGGTTCGAGTCCCGTCATCCGCTCTGGTTCTCTGGCGTTCCAGCCGGCTTTGGTGTGGATGCGGAGTCCGGCGGAGTGGCCGAGTGGCTTAGGCAAGGGCCTGCAAAGCCCTGTACGCGGGTTCGATTCCCGCCTCCGCCTCGCGCGATTAGCTCAGTGGGAGAGCGCTACCTTGACACGGTAGAGGTCACTGGTTCAATCCCAGTATCGCGCACCATTCTTTGACGAAAGCCCTGTCGGCGTTCTTGCCGACAGGGTTTTCGTCGTTCGGGTGCCATGCTCCGCGATATCCGCACTCGGTTCCGCACTGCACGACTTCCCGGTCTCCGGAGGAATTGTCCTCCTATCCGTAGTGCCGGGAAACCGATCCGATGCACCCGGGGGAGAGAGCGGCTATGCGGCCTTGCTCGCCGCGCACGGGCACGCGGTCGAGAGCGCGCGGTTGCTGTGCTTCTCGGCCGCGGGGTTCACCAGCGACCTCCGCGCCAGCAGCGACGCGACGCTGGTCGACCTGGAGCGGATCTACACCGGAAGTTGAGCCGGTTCGGCTGGGGCGAGGGGCTGTCAAGGGGCAGTTTTAGTCATAACTGTCCATGGTCGATGCCCGAAATGTCCGGACAGTTTGGGCTAAAACTGCCCGGCCGGCCGCTGCGTCGCCGGGTCACTTCGTTCGGCTCGCGCGGTGGTTGGCGTGGAAACGTGCCTTCTTCTGGCGGTTTCCGCACGTGTTCATGTCGCACCACTTGCGGGTGCGGCTCTGGCTGGTGTCGAAGAAGGCGGCCCGGCAGGTCGGCGAGGCGCACAGGGCGAGCCTCCCGGCCCGCTCGCCCGCGATGATGTCGACCGCGTCGGCGGCGATCACGCTGAGGGCGTCCTCGACGGACGATGCCCCCAGCTGCCAACGCCTTTCGCCCTCGGGTGTCAGGACGGCCGCGGACCGGCCTTGAACGCTGGCGTCGTTGATCATCTGGAGGGCGGGAGTGGGAAGGGGGTCTCCGGTCGCTGCTGCTGTCGCGGCGGCGTGGATCGCTTCCCGCAGCTCCCGGGCGCGGTTGAGCTGCGCGGAGGTGCAGGAGTCCGCGGCGAGGCCGTGCAGCGCCAGCCAGTCGAGGAGTCGCTGCGGGGTCGGGATGCGCTCCACCGGGTCGCCGGCCCGCTCGGTCAGGGTCGCCGTGAAGCCGGTCGCCAGCTCGGTGCCTGGGCGGAAGTCGGGGCGCTCAGCGGACATGGAACCAGCTTAGCCGGTTGCCAGTCGCCCCTGGTGATGCTAGAACCGTCTTAGCTGGTTCTTCGATGGTCAGGAGGCTGCCGTGTCCCGTCAGTCCAGCGATGTCCAGGTGTTCGAGGCCCGCGCGAGCGAGGCGGACCTCGACGATCTGCGCTCGCGGCTTGCCGCCGCGCGGTTACCGGAGGCCGAAACCGTCAGCGGCGATGACCGATGGCGGCAGGGCGTTCCGCTCGCCGACCTCCTCGACGTCATCGACCACTGGCGCACCGGGTACGACTGGCGGTCGTTCGAGCGGCGCCTCGATCGGATCGGCCAGTTCCGCACGACCGTCGACGGTCTGGGGATCCACTTCCTGCACCGCCGGTCCCCGCGCGCCGACGCAGTGCCGCTGCTGGTGACCCACGGGTGGCCGGGCAGCGTCGCGGAGTTCGTCGACGTGATCGACGAGCTGGCGGATCCGGGCGACCCGGGCGCACCGGCGTTCCACGTGGTGGCCCCGTCGCTGCCGGGCTTCGGCTACAGCGACAAACCGACCACCACCGGGTGGGGAGTCGAGAAGATCGCGGCCGCCTGGGTGGAGCTGATGGGCAGGCTCGGCTACGCCAGGTTCCTGGCGCACGGCGGCGACTGGGGCGGCAACATCACGACCGTGCTCGGCGGCAGGTTCCCCGAGCGCGTGATCGGCATTCACTCGACCTTCGCGGCGGGAACACCCGATTCCACGATGGACGGACTGACTGCGATCGAGCGCGGCTGGGCGGAGGAGACCCACGACTTCTGGCACCACCGCGCGGCCTACGCCAAGCAGCAGGCCACGCGGCCGCAGACGATCGGCTACTCGCTCGTCGACTCGCCGATCGGGTTGCTGGCCTGGCTTCTCGACAAGTTCGCCGAGTGGTCCGACACTGAGGACAGCCCGTTCGAGACGATCTCCAGGGACCGGGTTCTGGACGACGTCACGCTCTACTGGCTGACGCGGTCGGGCGCTTCGGCGGCGCGGATCTACTACGAGAGCCACAACTCGCTCGACCCCGACCTCCGGGTCGACGTCCCGGCGGCGATCACCATCTACCCGCGCGACACCGAGAAGTGCCCGCGGCCCTGGGCGGAACAGCGGTATCGCCGGGTCGTGCGGTGGAACGAGCCGCGAGCCGGAGGGCACTTTCCGTCGCTGGAGGTGCCGGGGTTATTCGTCGACGACCTTCGTGACGGCCTCTCCGCTGTGCTGGCGGCGCGGTGACTCGGGTGCTCCCACTTTCGGGTGGGAGGGCAACTTGGGGTGGGGTGTGGACGTCTTTCGGGCAGGTTCGCGTGGAGGCGGGCCGGGCAAGACGGTTCGAAACGATCTGGGGGACTGATGATTCGCGAGGGAAAGGTGTTGCTGGGGGTCGTGGCGCTGGCCGGGGCGGGTGCTCTGGTGGCGGGGCCGGTGGCCTCGGCGCAGGGGGACTCGCAGACGGTGTACGCCGATGTGGACGGTGACGGGACCGCGAACGTGGTGACGGTGCGCCTGCTCGACGAGTCGACGCAGTCGATCACCTTCGACCTGCCGCAGGGGCCGGTGGAGACGACCGCGCCCGCGCAGTTGCAGGCGCCGCAGCCGCCGCGGGTGACCGACGTGAACCGCGACGGCGCGGCCGAGGTCGCCGTGACCACCGTGACGGGGGCGAACACGCAGCACTTCCAGCTGTTCAAGTACGAACCGGCGATCGGCGTGGTGGCCGTCGACGGCGGGGGAGCGCCGTTCACCTTCTACGAGGGCGGCGGGATCAGCGCCCGCTCCGGCTACCAGTGCGAGGACCCGGGCAAGGGGCCGATGCTTCGCATCGTCAGCGCGCAGTACGACTTCGAGACCGAGACCTACGACGGGACCACGTCCTGGCTGGTCCAGAGCGGCAACTCGATCAGCGAGTGGACCCGGGCGCCGTTCTCGGACCTGCCCGCGGACGATCCGCAGCTCAACCTCGATCCGACCACCTGCGCGCCCTGATCGCGCACGCCTCCGTCCGGCCCGCTGACCCGGTCGCGGGCCGGACGTCGACGGTCACACGATCGCCACGGGGTCGAGCATCGACCCCGTGGCGCCCTCGATCTTGATGGGCAGCGCCACGAACAGGAACTCGTGCGCGCCGGCGCGTGCGAGCTCTTCGAGGTAGATCGACTCGAAGAGGTAGATGGCGTTCTCGATGAGCAGCAGGGTGTGCACCGGCTGCGGGTTGGCCGGTTCCCCGAGATCGGGGGCCGGCTGGACCTCGAAGGTCTCGGTGTCGCTGCCCGCGGCGACGACACCGCTGTCGAGCAGCCACCGGGCGGCGCTGATGTCCGGGCCGGCCGTCGCGTGCCGGGCCATGCCTTCGGGATCGGGCCACTTCCCGAGGTACCCGGTGCGGATCAGCACGACGTCGCCCGGCCGGATCTCGGTGTTCTGGTGCCGCGCGATCGCCCGGAGCTCGTCGCCGGTGACCGGATCGGACTTGGGCAGCGCGTCGACGCCGCGGTAGGCGGGGACGTCGAGCATGACGCCGCGCGTGATGAACGGTGGCAGCTTGGAGGCGTCGCCGTGGCGCGGGCCGCCGTCGCCGAGGTGCTCGGCGGCGTTGCCGCCCCCGTACCAGTGGTCGTCCTCGCCGATCGTCATGTGCGCCAGGGCGTCCACGTGCGCGCCGCAGTGCGAGGTCGCGCTGACGAGTTCGGCCATGTAGCCGAGGTTCACGTCGTTGCGCGGGCCCCAAGGTTGGCGGCCTTCGGCGCGCAGCCCGGACGGCGTGCGCGACATGCTCACCTGGAAAGGCGGGTGCGACCCGAACAGCGGCATCCCGGTGAACCGGGGCACCGACAGCGAGTAGGTGTCGCCGCGGGTCGGCAGCGCCAGCGCGGACAGGACGTCCTCCGGGCGCGCGAAGGCCGCAGGTCCGCGTTCCGGGTCGGTCGGTGCGCTCTGGCGGTCGGCGTTGACGCTCATGAGGTTCTCTCCCTCTGGTGAGAAGGGCGCGCTGCGGCGGTGTTTCGAGGGCGGGGGTGCCGGATGCGCCGACCGGCTCGCTGCTGCCGGTCATTGGCAACGGCATGAACGGAGGCTACCATCGATTATCGATAGTTCAAGCGCTTTGGAGGGACGATGGCGAGCAAGGCAACGAGGCCGGCGATCATCACCTGCGCTCCGACCGGCGCGATCCACACCCCGACGATGTCGCCGGCGCTGCCGGTCACGCCGGAGCAGATCGCGGAGGCGAGCCTGGCCGCCGCCGGAGCGGGCGCGGCGATCGTGCACCTGCACGTCCGCGACCCGCAGGACGGCCACCCGGTCCAGGACGCGGGCCTGTTCAAGGAGGTCATCGCCGCGATCAAGGACCGCTCCGACGTGGTCGTCAACCTGACCACCGGCGGCAGCCCGCACATGAGCGTCGACGAGAGGATCGCCCCCGCGGTCCAGCTCGCCCCCGAACTCGCCTCGCTGAACATGGGGACGATGAACTTCGGGCTGTTCCCGATGCTGGACCGCTTCCCGGACCTGCAGCACGACTGGGAACGCCGGCACCTGGAGAACAAGGACATCGTCTTCAAGAACACCTACGCCGACATCGAGCGCATCCTCAAGCTCTGCGGCGACCAGGGAACGCGCTTCGAGTTCGAGTGCTACGACACCGCGCACCTCTACAACCTCGCGAACGTGCTCGACCGCGGGCTGGTCGAGCCGCCGCTGTTCATCCAGACCGTGCTGGGCCTGTTCGGCGGAACCGGCGCCGACCTGGAAGACCTGGCGCATCTGCGCCGAACCGCGCTGCGGCTCTTCGGCGACGACTTCGAGTGGTCCGTGGTCGGAGCCGGTGCCGCGCAGCTGCGGTTCGCCTCGATCGCGCTGTCGCTGGGCGGCAACGCGCGCGTCGGCCTGGAGGACTCGCTGTGGGACGGGCCGGGCAGGCTCGCCGAGTCGAACGCCGCTCAGGTCGAGCGGGTCGCGGAGATGACCCGGCTGCTCCATCGGGAGGTCGCCACGCCTGATGAGGCCAGGCGCAGGCTGGATCTGAGAGACTCGGTGGACAAGTGACCGTCCGGGACCTGCGTGCCCAGGCGCGATGGCGCATCGATGAAGGAGACCCGCGTGATGGCCGCGAACGGCTTGGCTGCTGACTTCGGTGGAGAGCTGCTGTCGGACAAGGTCAAGCGCTTGGTCCTCGACCGCATCATCCACGGGCACTACCGGCCGGGCGAGCGCGTGGTGGAGTTCCAGCTGTCCAAGGAGCTCGGCGTCAGCCAGTCGCCGGTCCGCGACGCGCTCCGGGAGCTCTCCGCGATCGGCGTCATCACGATGCACGCGCGGCGCGGGGCCCGCGTGCGCATGCCCAGCGCGAAGGAGCTCGCCGACGTCAGCCAGGTGCGCGCCGAGATCGACGGACTCGCCGCGCGCCTGGCCGCCGCCGAGATGAGCGCGGCGACGCTGAGCACGCTCGAAGAACTCGTGGCGCGGATGCTCGACAAGCTCGCCGAGGGGGACTTCCCCGCGGTGACCGATGCCGACGTGCGGTTCCACGAGGTGATCGTGCAGGCGTCCGGGAATCGCGCGCTGGAGCAGACCTTCAGCCAGCTCGCGCCCTTCGCGCGCACCTTCCTCACCCTGACGCTGCCGGACGTCGACGTGCGCGAGATCGTGCTCGAGCACGAGGGAATCCTGGAGGCGTTGCGCAGCAGGGACGCCGACGGCGCGGCCGAGGCGGCGCGCCGTCACCAGCTCAACGTGCGCGCGCTGATGCTCGAGCACTCCTCGGTGGACGGTGCCGCCGACGACGCCGACGAGGCCGCTCAGGTCTCCTGATCCGGGTCTTTCCGGAACCCCACCCCATCGATTATCGATAGTCCGTTGACATGTAGCCGCGTGCGCATTAGCTTTCGATTATCGATAGAACGAAGTGGCGTACGCCACGGTCCGCGGTGGGGCGGCTCGCCGCGGGCGTTGTCGCACACGACGAACCGACGGGGAGACCTCGAATGAACGAGACCATGCAGGCCCTGGTCGTCCAGCAGCCGAACGTTCTCGAGATCCAGGAGAAGCCGGTTCCGCTGCCGGGGCCGAACGAGGTCCTCGCCCGGGTCCGCTCGACCTCGATCTGCGGGACCGACGCCCACCTGATCAACGGCGACTACCCGGGTTTCTGGCCGCCGGCCTTCCCGTTCACCCCGGGCCACGAGTGGGCGGGCGACATCGTCCAGCTCGGACCCGGCGCCGAGGAGCTCGGCTGGAAGGTCGGCGACCGGGTCGCCGGGACCAGCCACAACGCCTGCGGCGTGTGCCAGAAGTGCGTGGAGGGCCGCTACAACCTCTGCGAGAACTACGGAAAACCCGGCCTGCACGCCCAGTACGGCCACAACCACCAGGGTGCGGACGCGACCTACGCGGTGCACAACGTCAAGTGCATCTTCCGGCTGCCCGACTCGATCTCCTACGACGAGGGCGCGATCATCGACCCGGCCAGCATCGCGCTGCACGTCGCGCGGCGCGGCAACATCAACCCGGGTGACACCGTGGCGATCACCGGAGCCGGGGCGATCGGCATGCTCGCCGCCGACGCCGCCCGGATCTGCGGAGCGGCGCGGGTCGTCGTCGTGGGCCGCGGCTACCGGCTGAAGAAGGCGGGCGCGCTCGGGTCGGAGATCGTCGACTCCGAGGCCGGTGACCCGGTCGCCGAGGTCCGGGAGCTCACCGGCGGGCGCGGGGCCGACGTGGTGCTCGAATGCGCGGGCGTGCCGCAGACCCTGACCTGGGCGATGGCGATGCTCCGCAAGGGAGGGCGCTGCGCGATGGTCGGCATCCCCACCGAAGACGTGATGCTGGCGTGCAAGTCGCTCGTGCTCGACGAGCTGGAGCTCGTGGGTTCCCGGGCCTCGGCCGGGGAGATGCGGCGGGTCATGCCGTTCGTCGCCGACGGTCGGATGCAGGTCGGCGAGCTCATCACGCACCGCTTCCCGCTGGTGGAGTACGAGAAGGCGCTGGCGACGTTCAACGATCGCGGCAGCGGCGCCATGAAGATCATCGTGAATCCCTGAGGTGTCGGCGATGACCAGGTACTACCGGCCGCGGAGCAAGGCCGACGCGCTCGCGGTCCTGGCCGAGGAGGGCGACGCCGCGCGTCCGCTGGTCGGGGGCACCGACCTGCTCGTCGGCCTCCGGCACCGCACCGCGGAACCGCGGTTGATCGTCGACCTCAAGGGCGTCGAGGACCTGCCCGCACCGCTGCGGACCGAGGACGACCGGGTGCTCGTCGGCCCGACCCTGACGCTCGGGGAGCTGGCCGCCGACCCGACCGTGCGGGAGTGGTTCCCGTCCCTGGTCGAGGCGGCGCTGACGGTCGGCTCGGTGGCGATCCGCAACCGCGCCAGCCTGATCGGCAACTGCTGCAACGGTTCTCCGGCCGCCGACACGGTTCCGGCGATGCTCGTGCACGAGGTCGCGGTGACGATCGAGTCGGTCGACGGCGCGCGCACCGCCCCGTTGAGCGAGTTCTTCCTCGGTCCCGGGCGAACCCTGTGCGGGGCGGGGGAGATCGTCACCGGCATCGGGATGCGCCGCCCGCAGCCGGGCCACGGGTCGGCGTTCCAGCGCCTGACCAGGCGGCGCGGTGTGGACCTGGCGACGGTCAGCGCCGCCGCCGGGATCGACCGCGACGGCAGGGTCGTGCTGGGCCTCGGCGCGGTGGGCCCGCGACCGCTGCGGACCGAACTGGACGAGCCGGTCGACCCGGCCGACGAGGACGCCCTGGCGAACGCGCTCGACCGGGCCGCGGCGATCGCGACGCCGATCTCCGACATCCGGGGCGGGCGGGAGTACCGGGCGGCGATGGTGAAGGTCCTCGCCCGGCGCGCCGTGGTCGCCGCCGACCGCCGACGTCACGAGGAGGTGCCGGCATGACATCCGAGGAGCTCGGCGACGCGCAGGACGTCGACATCACCGTCAACGGAGTTGCGCACCGTGTCACGGTTCCCGGGCATCGCACCCTGCTGGAAGCGCTGCGCGAGGACGTGGGGCTGACCGGGACCAAGAGCTGCTGCGCGGAGGGCGAGTGCGGGGCGTGCACCGTCCTGCTGGACGGTCGTGCCGTCAACGCCTGCCTCGTGCTGTGCGCGGAGGTCGCCGGCCACGAGGTGACCACGATCGAAGGGCTCTGCGCCGACGGGCCCACCGACCTGCAGGAGGAGTTCCTCAACGCCGGTGCCGTGCAGTGCGGGTTCTGCATCCCCGGCCAGGTCATGTCCGCGGAACACCTGCTGCGCACGACACCGCAACCGAGCGAACCCGAGATCCGCGACGCGCTGTCCGGGAACCTCTGCCGCTGCGCCGGATACCAGCGCATCGTGCGGGCCGTGCAGGCCACCGCGGTGCGGAGGGCGGTGAGCCATGACTGAGACCCGCGAACACCCGACCCCGGCCGCGGCACCGCACCGCGAGGTGGGAGCCCCGGTCGAGCGCTACGGCGGCCTCGACCGCGCCTGCGGGGCGCAGCGGTTCGTCGCCGATCTGCGCTTCCCCGGGGCCGCTCAGGTCGCGCTCGTGTCGTTGCCGGTGGGCTGCGCCGAGATCCACCGCGTCGACGTCGCCGAGGCCACCGCGATGCCCGGCGTGCTGGCCGTGATGACCGCGGCCGACCTGCCGTCGCCGATGCCCCGGTTCGGTGTGTCCCACCAGGACCGGCCGGTGCTGGCCGCCGAGCGCGTCACCTACCACGGCGAACCGGTGGCCGCCGTCGCCGCCGAGACCCTGGAGCTCGCGGAGGCCGCGGCCCGCGCCGTGCGCGTCGACTACACCGAGCGGCGCGGGGTGCTCTCCGTCGAGGAGGCGCTCGCCGAGTCGGCACCGCTGGTCCAGGACCCGTCGCTGCGGCCGGGCGACCCGCTGGCCGGGACCAACGTGCTCGAACACGCGCGGTACGAGTGGGGCGATGCTGCGGAAGCCGAGTCGCGGACCGACTTCGTCGTCGAGGACGCCTACACCTTCCCGATGGTCACCCACTTCCCGATCGAGCCGGGCGGCACCGTCGTCGTGCCGACCGACCAGGGCGGGCTGGACGTCCACTCGCCGGTGCAGCACCCCTACCTGCTGCAGCGCACGATCGCCTCGCTCGTCGGGCTCCCGCTCAACCGGGTGCGGGTGCTCGCCCCGGACCCGGGCGGAGCGTTCGGCGGCAAGCAGACGCCCAAGCTGGAGCCGCTGCTGGCGTTCCTCGCGCTGCGGACCGGGCGGACCTGCCGGCTGGTGCTGTCGCTGGAGCAGACGTTCCAGACGATGCGTCGCGCAGGCTGCCGGATCAGGGCACGCACCGGGTTCACCGACCAGGGCGCGATTACGTTCCACCAGGTCGACGCGGACTTCCAGATCGGCGCCTACGCCGACGTCGCTCCCCGGGTGATGACCAAGGGCTCGTTCGTGTCCGCCGGGCCGTACCGGGTCCCGGCGCTGCGGGTGAACGGGCGCGCGGTGCTGACCAACACCACGCCCAGCACCGCGTTCCGCGGGTTCGGCAGCCCGCAGGTGTCGTGGGCGACGGAGAACCAGCTCGACGCGGCGGCCCGGCGACTCGGCGTCGACGGGCTGGAGATCCGCCGCCGCAACCTCGTCGCCCGCGGCGAGGACTTCATCCGCGGCGACTCCCCGGCCCCGGCCGACGGTGACTGGGCGCAGAGCCTGGAGAAGGCCGCCGAACTCATCGGCTGGGACCGGCCACCGGAACCCAACCGGGGACGCGGGATCGCGATCGGCATCAAACCCGGTGCCACATCCGGTCTTTCGCAGAGTCTGGTGCGGCTGCTCGCCGACGGCAGCGCCATCGCCTACGCCGGGACCTCGGACATGGGGCAAGGCGCGAGAACGCTGTGGCAGCAGATCCTCAGCGACGAGCTGGGAACGCCGCTGGACCGCGTCGAGGTCGTCAGCGGCGACACCGGCGCGGTGCCCTTCGACCTGCAGACCTCGGCGAGCCGGTCGACGGTGTTCATGGGCTCGGCCGTGCTGGAGGCCTGTCGCGACGTCCGGGACAGGGTCCTGGAGCTCTACGCCGAATCGACCGGCGTGCCCGAGGAGGAGCTCGCGCACGCTCCCGGCGTGCTGCTCACACCCGACGGCGAGCTGCCGCTGGCCGACGCCGCGCGGCAGGCCCTCGGGTCGTTGCACGGCGAGTTCATCGGACAGGGAACCCGGCGGCTGCGCGGCAAACGAGGACATCCGCTCGGCGGCGACGCCGCGTTCTACGAGTTCAACGCCACGGCCATCGAGGTAGAGGTCGACGTCGAGACCGGCGAGCTGCTGCTCACCAAGCACGTCATCGTCAGCGACGTCGGTGCCGAGCTCAACCCGCTGCAGGTCGTCTCCCAGGACGAGGGCGCCGCCATCATGGGCCTCGGCCACAGCCAGATGGAGCAGCTGCTGCTCGACGAGCACGTCCGCATCCGCAACCTCGGCGCGCTGGACTACCGGATCCCCACGTTCAACGACGTCCCGGTGGAGCTGACCAGCGCGGCGATCGAGAACCACGACGGCCCGGGGCCGTACGGCTCGAAGGGCATCAGCGAAGGCGCACTGCTGTGCACCGCGGGCGCGCTCGGCGCCGCGGTCGCGGACGCGACCGGCGTCGTCATCCGCGACCTGCCCCTGACCCCGGAACGCGTGTGGACGGCTCTGCACGCGTCACCGCACCACCCCTGACGGGAAAACGCACACGCACCGAACAACTGCGAGCACAACGAGGGCCACCCCAGTAACAAAGGAGTTACGCGATGCCTCGGAAGCCTGTTGTCTGCCTGGCCGGAACCCTGGACACGAAAGGGGCCGAGTACGCCTACGTCCGCGACGCGCTGATCGCCACGGGCGTGGACGTGCTGGTCGTCGACTGCGGAGTCCTCGGTGACCCGTACTTCACGCCCGACATCCCCGCCGATGAGATCGCCGACCGCGCCGGAATCCGGCTCGAGGACTTCTCCGACAGCGTCGAAGGGGCGGGAGGCCGCATCCTGGCCGTGGCCAAGATGAGCGAAGGACTGCGCTGCGTGCTGACCGAGCTCACCGAGGAGGGACGCATCGACGCCGTCCTCGGACTGGGTGGCACGGGCGGGACCGACCTGCTCAGCGGGGCGCTCAAGAACCTCGACATCGGCGTGCCCAAGCTCGTCGTGTCCACGATGGCCTCCAACAACACGCGGCCCTACATCGGTCACTCCGACATGATGATGATGAACGCGGTCACCGACATCGCGGGCCTCAACCGGATCTCCAAGCAGGTGCTGATCAACGCCGCGCACGCGGCCGCCGGGATGGCCCGGGGCTACGAGCTGACCAAATCGCACGCCGCGGCGAGCAAGCCGCTGGTCGCGATCTCGATGTTCGGGGTGACCACGCCGGGCGTCATGCGCATCCGGGAACGCTTGGAGGACAGCGGTTTCGAGGTCGTCACCTTCCACGCGGTCGGCGAGGGCGCGGGCATGGAGCACCTCATCGACAAGGGCGTCATCGACGGGCTCATCGACTTCACCCTGCCGGAGATCCTCAACCACTGGCACAAGGGCATCTTCGATCCGGGGTGCGACCGCATGCAGGCCGCCACGAGATCCCCGATTCCGCAGGTCGTCGTGCCCGGTGCCGCCGAATGCTTCAACTTCGGTGCGCGCGAGACGGTTCCGGCCGAGTTCGACACCGAGGAGCGCAACGTCCTCATCCACAACCCGAACGTCACCTCGCTGCTGGCCACGCGCGACGAGATGCGGCGCCTCGGTGAGTACATCGCCGAGCACGTCAACAACTCGGCGGGTCCGGCGGCCGTCGGGATTCCGCTCGACGGTCTCGACAACTACTTCAAGACCGGCAGCCAGTGGAACGGCGTGGACGTCACGCCGCTGATCGAGTCGTTGCGCTCCGGGCTGGACCCCGGCATCGAGGTGGTCGAGAAGAACACCAACATCAACGATCCCGTGTTCGCCGATGCCGTGTTCGAGCTGTTCCAGAAGCAGTGGGCGCGTCATCGGGAGCCGGCCCCGGCCGCCCCCGCGGTGACCGCCTGACCGGAAGCCCGCACGATCTGAGAGGGGATGCCCGCATGCCACGCTTGCTCCTGCTGCGCCACAGCGAAGTCGAGTCCCACCGGGGCGATGTCCCGATCACCGACAAGGGGGTCCGGATCGCCGCTGACGCGGGTCGCCACCTCGCGGCGTGGGAGGGCGAGCGGCTGCGGGTCATCAGCGGCGAGACGCGCCGCGCGCGGGAGACCGCCGCGGCCATCGCCGGCGGGGCCCGCGAGGCCGGTGCCGAGGTCGTCGAGGACGGGGTCGCGTTCGCCCTGCGCAACCCCGATCTCTACCTGGCGGGCGTGCGGGTAGACATGGTCAGCAGCGCCGAGAAGTTCGCCGTCCAGGTCCCGGGCCTCACCGCCGAGGACGTCCTGGGAGTCGAGTTCTTCGAGCAGTGGCTGACCGTGCCCGACCGGGTCGGATGGTGGGTGGCGCACTCGAACCCGCCCGGGGACACCGCCGCCGCGGTCGCCACCCGCATCCGGGCCTTCGCGGGCAGTCTCGGCGATCGTCCCGGGGACGGGGACCTGATCGTGGCGATCACCCACTCGCCCGTGCTGCGCGCCTGCGCCCTCGACATCACCGGGGCCGACCCGGGCGAGCCGAACTGGGTCTCGGGCATCGAGGCGCAGGTCCACCCGGACCGGATCACCACCATGCGGGTCCTGCCCGAAGCTCCCTGACCTGGTCGGGGGTGCGTCCGGTCCTCCTTCGGTGCACGCGGGGGTCCGTTGTGGACCGCGGGTGCGATGATGGTTGCTCGTGGAGTGGAACCAGGTGCTCGGGCGTGTCGTCGAGGAGGTCGCGCCGTTGCGCGGCTCCGGGGTGGTCGCGGACTACATCCCCGCGCTGGCGCGGGTCGATCCCTCCTGCTTCGGCATCGCCGTCGCCGACCTCGAAGGGCGCGTGCGCGGGGCCGGGGACTGGGAGATGCCGTTCTCGATGCAGAGCATCTCGAAGGTGTTCACCCTCGCGCTGGTGCTCTCCCGCGGCGACGGGACGTTGTGGAACCGGGTCGGGCGGGAGCCGTCGGGCAACGCGTTCAACTCCCTCATCCAGCTCGAACACGAACGGGGGATTCCGCGGAACCCGTTCATCAACGCCGGTGCGCTGACGGTCACCGACGAGCTGATCTCCCAGGTGGGCGACGCCAGCGGTGATCTGCTGGAGTTCCTGCGCGCCGAGAGCGGCAACCCCGGCCTGCGCGTCGACGACGAGGTGGCCGAGTCCGAGGTCGCGCACGGCGACCGCAACCTGGCGCTGACCCACTTCATGGCCTCCTACGGCAACGTGTGCAACCCGGTTCCGACCGTGATCGAGCAGTACGTGCGGCAGTGCTCGATCGCGATGAGCTGCCGCGACCTGGCGCTGGCGGGGAGGTTCCTCGCCGCCCACGGCGTGCGGCGGGACGGTTCGGAGCTGCTCACCCGGCGGCAGGCCAAGCGCATCAACGCGATCATGCTGACCTGCGGGACCTACGACGCCGCGGGCGAATTCGCCTACCGCGTGGGAATTCCCGGCAAGAGCGGGGTCGGCGGCGGCATCCTCGCCGTCGTGCCGGGACGCTGCGCGATCGCCGTGTGGAGCCCGGGTCTGGACGCGCGCGGGAACTCCGTCGCCGGGGTCGCGGCGCTCGATCACTTCACCACGCTCACGGGTTGGTCCATCTTCTGATCGACCTCGTCGATCTTCGAGTGGCGGCGCTGTTGAGTCCACATGAGAATGTCGCTCACCAGTGAGGTTGCAGGGGGAACAGCCGGCCTCGCGCCGGGCTCCGCTGCGATGACGAGGGGGAGGGGTCATGGCCGCGCCGCGCACGAACACGAGGTTTCGCACCCGAAGCTCCGACCTCATACGTCGTTGAGCACTCGCTGATCACCCGGCGCTGATTCCGCGCTTCGGCGCCGTCGCCGCGTCCCTTCGCGGCTGAAATCCCATCACCCGCAGGCGAATGACCGCATCAGGTCATTCGCCTACCGGGTCACGCACTTCTACGGGGGAATGCATGCGTGCTTTCAGGAGGTCGTGGGGGCGTGCCCTCGCGACGATCACCACCGTTCTGGCCGTCCCGGCGATCATCCCGTCGGTGGCCGACGGTGCCGTTGTGGAGGACGGGCGGGACTTCGGCACACCGACCCGCGCACCGGGCAAGACCTGCCCCTTCGTGGGTGATCTGCCCGTGCGGCTGCCGGCTGTGGCCGTTCCGGCCGGCACCCTGCCCGCGCTACCGGAACCGTCGGTGCCCAGCACGATCCACGGCGAGCTGTGCATGAGCGAGGCCGCGCGGGACCGCGTGGCGGCCGGAGGCGAGCCGCCGGCCGTGCTGCTGCTCGTGCACGGGCTCACCTACGGGACCTGGTACTGGGATTCGCCGTTCCAGCCCGGGACGTACTCGACCGTCAACCGGTTGATCGAGCGCGGGTACGCGACGCTCAACATCGACCGGGTCGGCGCGGGCCGCAGCGGGCACCCGCTGAGCGCGCTCATCACCCCGAACGCGGCCGCCGAGACCGTGCACCAACTCATCACCCGGCTCCGCGGTGGTGATGTGGGTGGAACGCGGTATCCCCGAGTCGGTCTCGTCGGCCACTCCTACGGCACGGCCGTGGTCTGGTTGGAGAGCGCGCTGCACAACGACGCCGATCTCGTCATCGGAACGGGCTACAGCAACAGGTTTCGGCTCGAGCAGGGGGTGAACCTGCTGTCCACGATGCTGCCTGCCGCGCTGCATCCCGTGCTGCCGCCGGCGCCCTGGAAGGCGGATCCCGGCTATCTCGGCTCGCGTCCGGGAACTCGTCCGCAGCTGCCCTTCTTCCACAAGCCGGGTACGGATCCGGCGATGCTCGCCGTCGACGACCGGCTGCAGAATCCCATGACGGTCACCGAACCCCTCGCCCTGAGCCGGGAGTACGACGGAACGCACAAGGGGATCCGCATCCCGACGTTCCTCATCAACGGTCGGCACGACGACTTCGTCTGCGGTCCCGGCGGGTCTTCGTGCCGCACCACCGCCGGTGTCGACGACACGCCCGAGGAGCTCGAACGCGCCGGTTCAGCGCTCGCCGACTACGAGGCGCCGGGCTTCCACCCGCACGCCTGCCTGCGCGCGGCGGTCATCCCCGCCGCCGGGCACAACCTGGCCCTGCACCGCAATTCCCACCAGGCCACGGACACCATCGCCCACTTCGCGGACCAGGCCATGGGCCCCACGGGCGCCAACGCCGCTCCCTACCGCTCGGCCTGCTCCACTCGCCCTGCCACAGCCGCCGACACCCTCCCGGACCTCACGAGACTCATCCCGGACCTCCTACCACAGTAACCCGTTCCGGGGTCCTCCCGTCGAAAACCCCGGTTTTCATCGCGCGAAAACCGGGGTTTTCGACGTCGGTGGCTGCCGAGATCCGCCTGAACGGGGTACTCAAGTCGAATACCGGGGTTTTTGACCCGACGAATACCGCGGTATTTGACCCGATGAAAACCGGGTTTTTGGCGTCGGGGGTTAGTTGAGGGCGTTGGCGAGGCGGTTGCCGAGGTGGGTGAGGTGGTTCTTGTCGCCTGGGACGTTGGGTTTCCAGGGGAGGGTGAGGGAGTCCCGGGACTTGGTGCGGTAGCGGGGGATGACGTGGAGGTGGAAGTGGAAGACCGACTGCCACGCCGCGGAACCGCAGCAGTTGAGGAGGTTGACGCCGTCGGCTCCGAACTCCTCCGCCGCCACCTTGGCGATGCGCTGCGCGGCGAGGGTGACGGCGGTGAGGTCGTCGGCGGGGATGTCGAACAGGTCCTGGCTGTGCCGCTTCGGGATCACCAGCAGGTGCCCGTCCGAAGCCGGGTGGATGTCCATGAACGCCAGCGTCGTCTCGTCCTCGGCCACCTTCACGCTCGGCAGATCCCCGGCGACGATCCCGCAGAACACGCAGTCATCACTCATGCACCGAAGGCTATCGGTCCACACCGCCGTCGATGCGGGGCCAGTCCTGTCGTTTCAGCTCGTCCAGCAAGGCGCTCTCCGCTCGGCCCGGTGTGCGGCGCACGCCCGCGAGCACTGGTTCCGACAGGGCTGGGTTGAGCGGTCGGGCCAGGTGCTCGAAGCCGTCCGGGATGGCGGAGGAGGGAGCGATGGCGACGCCGAGACCTTCTGAGGCGAGCCGCACCGCGGTCGAGATCTGCGACGCGCGGCCAACCGTGCGCGGGGCCAGGCCGCGGTCGGAGAGCAGTCGCGCCAGGTACTCGTCGAGCTTGCTGCTGCGCCGGTAGCGCACCCATCCTTCGCCTGCGAGATCGCCGAGGACGAGCGGCGCGTCCTGTTCGAGCAGCGGATGGCCCTCCGGCAGCACGGCGACGTAGGACTCCTCACCCAGCTTGTGCACGTCGAACAGGCATCCCGGCGGGATCTCGTGCACCAGGACCATGTCGAGCGTGCCCTGGCGCGCGAGGCGTTCCATGTCCGTCGGGTCGGGTTCTTCGTGAATGGTGACCTGCAGGTGTGGGTGACGGCGGCGCAGCTCGCCGAGCGCGCGCGGCAGCCGGCGGGTCCCGAGCCCCAGGTACACGGCGATGATCAGCTCGCCGGTCAGGTCGCCTTCGGCGGCGCGAGCGGCGGTGAACGCGCGCCGGGACGCGGTCGCGGCGACCTCGGCTTCGGCCAGGAACGCCCGCCCCGCCACGGTGGGCGTCATGCCGTGCTGGGTTCGCGTGAACAGGCGCACGCCGATCTGCTTCTCCAGGGTGCCGATCTGCTGCGACAGCGACGGCTGGGCCAGGCCGAGCCGCTCGGCCGCCGCCGTGATGCTGCCTTCCTCGGCCACGGCCAGCGCGTACTCGTACTGCCGCAGGTTCATCGGAAGCCACCTCGCTGAATAGGAAGATGCTATGCGGAGGATAGCAGTCTTCTCTTTGCGCCTATATGTCGAGCGTGCGTACTTTGCGGATGGCAAGCGGTGGTTCGTGCAGAAGAGGGAGAAACATGCGTCTCACCGACAAGGTCGCTCTGGTCACGGGCGGCGGAGCGGGCCTCGGCCTGGCGATCGCCGAGCGATTCGCCGCCGAAGGCGCCCACGTCTACATCACCGGTCGGCGGAGGGAGGTCCTCGACGCCGCAACGGCTTCCATCGAGGGGAAGGTCACCGCGATCGTCGCGGACTCCACGTCCTCCAGCGACCTCGACGGCCTGATCGACACCATCCGGGAGGAGAACGGACGCCTCGACGTGCTCGTCGCCAATGCGGGCATGATCGAGCGGGCCGACTTCGGCGAGGTGTCCGAGGAGCACTTCGACCGCACCTTCGAGGTCAACGCGCGCGGCACGATGTTCACCGTCCAGGCGGCGCTCCCGTTCATGCCGGTCGGCGGTTCGATCATCCTGGTGGGATCCGTTCAGGCGTCCAAGGGGCTGCCGGGATCGACGACCTACACCGCGGCGAAGGCTGCCGTGCGCTCCTACGCGCGCGTGTGGGCGGCCGAGTTCGGTGACCGCGGCCTGCGGGTCAACGTGCTGTCCCCGGGCCCGTTCGACACCTCGATCATCGATGGGCAGGCCGAGTACTTCGGGCAGGACCCGGCGGAGTTGCGCGCGCAGATGGCCACGCTCGTCCCGATGGGCCGACTCGGACGCCCCGAGGAGCTCGCGAGCGCGGCGCTGTTCCTGGCCTCCGACGACAGCTCCTTCATGACCGGCGCGGAACTCCCCATCGACGGCGGTATGGCTCAGGTGTGACCGGGTGCTCCGGCTGAACGACGGTGAAGGCCGGTGTCCCGGCCTTCACCGTCGTGCGTCAGCTCCGAAGACCGCCTGAGGCGGTGAGGCGTTCGCCGGTCACCCACGCGGCATCGTCGGAGGCGAAGAACACCGCGGCCTTCGCGAGATCCTCCGGTTGGCCCATGCGTCCCAGCGGCGTACGCTCGATCATGTCCTTCTCGGCGTCGCTGCCCATGAAACCCGCGGTGTGGATGCCCTCGGTCTCCACACCGCCCGGCGCGAGCGTGTTCACCCTGATCTTGCGCGGGCCGAGTTCGGCCGCCAGCACCCGGGTGAGGGCGTCGACGGCGCCCTTGCTCGCGGCGTAGACGGACATCCCGGGAACCGCGCGGGCGCTGTCGAGTGACCCGATGTTGATGACCGACCCGCCGTCGGGCCCGAAGTGCTTGAGCGCCTCCTGGATCGTGAGGACCGTGCCGAGCACGTTGACCGACAGCTGGCGCGAGATCTGTTCCTGCGTCGTGGTTTCGATCGGCTCCGGGTAGTACACCCCCGCGTTGTTGACCACGATGTCCAGGCGGCCGTAGGCGCGCACGACCTCGTCGAAGACGCGCTCGACGTCCCCGGATTCGGACACATCGCCCTGGGTTGCGACCGCCGCCCCGCCGTTGTCGCGGATGTGGCTCACCACCCGCTGCGCGCCTTCCGCGTCCGAGGCGTAGTTGACCACCACGGAGGCCCCGGCGTCCGCGAACTCCTTCGCGATGCTGGCCCCGATCCCCTTGGCGGCCCCGGTCACGAGCGCGACCTTCCCGCGCAACCTGTTCGAAGAACTCCCTGTCATGACAACCGTTTCTCCCGTCCGCGCACCGGACGTGCCCGGTGCTGCGACAGCGAGAGTTGGGAGGCAAAAGCATAGGCGCAAAGAGTCACTATGCATGTGATGTATAGGAGTCTCCTATACCGATGCCGGCGGCTATCCGGGGG
Organism: Saccharopolyspora flava; assembly: GCF_900116135.1. GTDB lineage: Bacteria > Actinomycetota > Actinomycetes > Mycobacteriales > Pseudonocardiaceae > Saccharopolyspora > Saccharopolyspora flava. Next base: position 189,926 of record NZ_FOZX01000001.1, on the reverse strand, counting down.
TGGTGAGGGAGTTGTCGACGTAGTGGTGGAGGTTCTTGTGGCCGTGGAGGACTCCTGCTCTGGTCCAGGTGTTGTAGGTGGTTTGGAGTTGGGCGGCGAAGGCGTCGTCGACCGGGATTCGGCGGTAGGTCGCCTGTTCTGCTCGGATCTGGGAGGCGATCTCGACGGGTTGGCGGGCGAAGTGCGAGTACCAGTCGTCGAAGGCGGCGGGGTTCTGCTGGGCCCAGGTGAAGCTGCGGTCGACCCGGTCGGCGAAGTCGGCGATGGCCTTGCGCTTGGCGGGGTCGGTGAGGGACTTGTCGGTGGCCGACAGGACGTTGAGGCCGCTGTTGATGCCGGTGCCGTCGGTGAGGACCCGGGCGCCCAGCTCACCTCGGGTGCGGGCGGCGTAGACGCCCCAGGTGGCCCAGGCGTCGATGCTGCCGGTGGAGAACGCCGAGCTCGCGTCGGTCGGGGACAGGTAGTTCAGCGTGGCGTCGGACTCGCGGAGACCGGCCTGGGCGAGGGCGCCCAGCACCAGGTAGTGGGCGACGCTGCCCCGGGTGCTGGGGGAGATGCGCTTGCCCTTGAGATCGGCGAGGGTGCGGATCGGGCTGTCCTTCGGCACCAGGATGTAGGTGCCCTTGCCGCCGTTGTTCCACGCCGCGACCGCTTTGATCGGCGAACCTCCGGCGATGGCGGCGACCGTCGGCGAGTCGGCGGCGGAGCCGATGTCGACGGCGTCGGCGCGCAGGGCCTCGTGCAGGTTGGCCGCGGCGGGGAAGCGGGCCCACTCGATCTCGTAGGGCAGGTCGTCGAGGAGCCCGGCCGCGCGCAGGCGCGACTCGGTTTCGCCGGTCTGGTCGCCGACCCGCAGCACCGGCTTGTCCTCGCCCGCACCGCAGGCGGTGAGCGGGAGGACGGTGACGAGCAGGGCGACGAGCACGGCCAGGCGTGCGGGGAGGGACGACAACACCGGGGTCCTTTCGGGGTCAGCGGTTCGCGAGTTCCTGGCGGACCAGCGGCAGCAGGTCCTTGCCCCAGTCCACGACGTCCTCCAGCGGTTCGTAGCCGCGGATCAGCAGCGTCGTGACCCCGATGTCCACGTAGTCCAGCAGTGCCTTGGCGACCGTCTCCGGGCTGCCGACCAGGGCCGTCGAGTTGCCGGCCGCCCCGGTGGCGCGGGCCGGGGCCGTCCACAGCGCGCGGTCGTGGACCTCGCCCTTGCCCGCCGCGTCGAGCAGCCGCTGCGAGCCCACGCCGCGCTCGGCGGCCGGGAACGCCAGCATCGCGCCGGAGGACCCGGCGGTGATCTTGCCGAGGATCTCGTGCGCGCGCTGCCACGCCTCGGCGTCGGTGCGGCCGATGATCGGCCGGAACGACACCGAGAACCCCAGGTCGTCGGGGTTGCGGCCGTGTTCGGCGGCGGACTTGCGGACCGCGGCGATCTGCTCGGCGGTCTCGGCCAGCGGCTCGCCCCACAGCGCGAAGACGTCGGCGTGCTTGCCACCGACCCGGTAGGCGTCGGCCGAGGAACCGCCGAAGTAGATCGGCAGGGTCCCGTTGACCGGCTTGACCTCGGATCGGGCGCCCGCGACGCGGTAGAACTCGCCCTCGTGGTCGATCGGCTCGTCGGAGGTCCAGACGCGGCGGACGACGTCGAGGTACTCGTCGGTGCGGCGGTAGCGGGCGGGTTTGTCCGAGTAGTCGCCGTCGCGCCGCTGCTCGGTGTCGCTGGCGCCGCTGATGACGTGCATCGCCAGCCGTCCGCCGGTCAGCTGGTCCACCGTCGCGAGCTTGCGGGCCGCGAGCGTCGGAGCCACGAAACCCGGCCGGTGCGCGAGCAGGAACCCGAGCCGCTCGGTGTGCGCGGCGGCGTAGCTCGCGACCGCGAAACCGTCGGCGTCCCACGAGTGGTAGCCGATCAGGACCCGGTCGAACCCGGCTTCCTCATGCGCCTGGGCGAACCGGCGCAGGTAGTCGCGGTCGACGGCCGGTCCGGACGGCGGGCGGATCTCCGAGGTGTCGGCGGTGCGGATCATCCCCACGAACTCGACGGCCATCAGCCACTCCCCTCTACATCCCACATTGCGAAAAGAACGTCCCACAAGCTAGGGACGTGGCAGGGTGAGGGGCAAGGCCGACCACTATGTAGGAACAGCGAGGAGACGTCCTTGGCAGGCAACGACGACCGGCGCGACGGCACCGCGGACTGGCACCAGAAGCTCGAGCACATCCGGGGCGGCGGGCTCACCTCCGACACCAACCAGACCTCCGGGATGCGGCGGTTCGAGGCCATCTCCGGCAAGACCGTCGGTTCCGAGAAGCTGTGGATGGGGCGGACTCACGTCGGTCCGGCCACCAACTCCGGCGACCACCACCACGGCGAGGCCGAGACCGCCATCTACGTCGTGTCCGGGCACCCGGTGTTCGTCTTCGCCGAGGGCGAGGAGGAGGTCCGGCTCGAAACCGAGCCCGGTGACTACATCTTCGTCCCGCCCTACGTCCCGCACCGCGAGGAGAACCCCGATCCGGCGGAGGAGGCGGTGGTCGTCATCGCCCGCAGCACCCAGGAGGGCATCGTGGTGAACCTGCCGAGCCTGTGGGCCGAGGTCGACCGGACGTGACCGGTCCCACCCGTATCCGCCGGCGGGGTCGTGCGTTGAACCCGTCAACGCACCCCGTCGGCGGTGTGCGGGCGCCAGGTGGGGGATAGCCCTACCGCGGACTGCGGGTCAGCCTCCCTCGAAAGTGCGGGACAGCACCAGGGAACGGAGGGACAGACCCGACGACTCCCTTCGCGAAACGCGACAGCATTCCTCTTAAGACACGGCCGGGTAGGGCTTCCCGGATCACCCGTCGAGAGAGGAACAGCGCACATGGACACCAAGAACGCCGTTCGGCCCGTCGCCACCGACATGGACGGTGTCATCCGCGAGCACGGTGCCGCGCTGCTGTCCTACGCCACTCGGCTCACCGGTGACCGCTACCTGGCCGAGGACATCGTGCAGGAGACCTGGCTGCGGGCCTGGCGGCACGCCGATCGCCTCTCCAACGGCAATGGCTCGGTCCGGGGCTGGCTGCTGCGCGTGGCCCACAACGTGGCCGTCGACCAGCACCGCAGCCGCAAGGCGCGCCCCACCGAGGTCGCCTTCGAGAGCGAGGACCTGGCCAACAAGGCCGTGCAGTCCGCGCCCAGCGACGAGGTGGAGAGCCGGATGGTCGTCGACGAGCTGCTCGACCACCTGTCCCCGGCGCACCGCAGTGCGGTCGTCGAGGTCTACGTCACCGACCGCACGACGGCTTCGGCCGCGACCCACCTCGGCGTCCCGGTCGGCACGGTGAAGAGCCGCCTGCACCACGCGATCCGCTCGCTCCGCACCCGCGTCGCCACCCCGCTGGCCGCCTAGCGGGATGGCCGCTCCCGCAACGGTTCTCAGCTCAGGGCGTTGCAGGGGGTCGCGTCCGGGACTTCCGCTTCGACCCGGACGTTGGCGAAGGTGATGTCCATCTTGCGCTGCGACCAGACCAGGAACGGGGTGTTGACCCGCTTCGGGTCCAGGCCGCCGTCGACGAAGCAGGACAGCGGGATCTTCACCGTGGCGCGCTGCTCGCGCGGCATGCTCGCGAACAGGTGGCTGGCGGCGACCTCGGAGCGGCACGGGTATTCGCAGTGCATGCCGATCTTGGTGGTGTCGCCGACCGGTCCTTGGTGCACGACGGCGTCGAAGACGAGCGCTCCGCCGTTGGCCGAGTAGGCGGTGAGGTCGAGCGGGCCGCGCGGGCTGTTGGTCTGCAGGTAGACCTGGGCGGGCTTGTCGTCCAGCCACGTCACGCGGAGTCCCGCGTTGGCCGGGTCGTCGACGGCCTTGATGGCCGTGCCCTGCTCGGTTCCCTCGTCGAAGATGTAGGAACCGCCCCAGTTCGCGTCCGAACCCAGGTAGCCGGCGAAGGGTTCCAGGGTCTTTCCCTCGAAGACCTTCAGCGGACCGTCCGGCGGGGCGGGTTTCTGGGCCACCGCGCCCGGGGCCGTGTCCGGGGTGTTCTGGCCGGTGGCGTAGATCGTGGCGGCGACGCCGACGACCAGCGCGGCCGCGGTCGCCAGCGCGGGGATCAGCCACGGTCTGCGCTTGCGGTGCGACGTCCTCGGAACCTGGTGGGCCGCAACGGGTTCGGCGGTCTGATCAGGCGCGGGTGCCGGGCGCGGCTGGGTCGCAGTGCGAGCGGCGCCCAGCGCCACGGTGTACTTCGGGTGCAGGGTGACCCGGACCGGCTTGTTGAACTCCTCCGAGAGCATCTGCGCCACCAGCGGAACCCGCGAGGAACCCCCGGCCAGCAGCACCGCGGAGAGGTCCTCGGCGCGCAGCCCGGCCGACGCGGTGGTGCGGTGCAGGGCCTCGGTGGTCAGCTGCACCGAGGGCCGGATCATCTCGTTGAACTCCAGCCGCGTGATCGTCACGCCGCGGGGTCCCGACGGCAGCGGGATCGTCAGGTTCACGTCCGGCTCGGTGGACAGCTCTTCCTTGGCGCGCACGCACATCGCCTGGATCGTGCCCAGGGCCGAGGCCGCGCGCGGATCGGAGGTGTCGAGCCTGCCGATCGCGCCGCCCAGCTTCTGGTCGATGTGGGCCAGCAGCGCCTCGTCGAAGTCGATGCCGCCGAGGTGCTCGATGCCCTCCGGCGTGCCCAGGATCTCCATGCGCCCGCCGCGCATCCGCAGGATCGTGGTGTCGAAGGTGCCGCCGCCGAGGTCGTAGACGGCCACGACCTCGCCGTCCTCGAGCCTGCGCTCGGTGGAGTAGTGCGTCGCGGCGGCCTCGGGCTCGGTGATGAGGCGGAAGTCGTCCACACCGGCCAGTCGCGGCACCTCGGTGAAGTGCTCCTGCCGGTACGGGCCCCAGATCGCCGGGTAGGTCAGCGCGACCGAGTCCGGTGCGGCGCCCATCTCGGCGGTGACGACGTCGAGCACGGACCGCAGCTGGGCGGCCATCAGCGCGGCCGGGGAGTAGGCGGACCCGCCGAGCACGAGCGGCGTGGGGTCGCCGAGCCTGCGCTTGAAGTTCCGCGCGACCTGGGAAGGATCGGACACCGAGTCCAAAGCGGATTTTCCGGTCAGCAGTGTCCCGTCCGGGGCCGGGTGCGCTACCGACGGGATGACCACCTCGGGCGACAACGACACCATGCGGGTTCCGCCCGGGCCGCTGACCGCAGCCGAGGTGAACGAAGTCCCGAGGTCGATGCCAACGCCGTAACGCACCTTGTGTGCTCCCTTCGCGTCAGCAAAAGATAATCACAACTCCAGTCTCGTCAAGACTAGGCGAGTCCCGCTAGGGGAGGGATAGCCCTACCTCCGCAACGGGCTGGCACCCTTTTGCCAGGCCTCCGCGTGCGCGAGGCTGGGACGATGGTCGGGCGTGTGGGCAGGTACGACGTGCTGGGTGGCGGGCGGTTGCTGCCCGGCTGGCTGCGCGTTCCCGGCCGCGGAGCCGCGGCGTACCGGTTCGAGCTGGAACGCGCGCTCAACGACGGCCCCGCGGCGGGCTTGTCGGCGCTGGCGGTCGAGCTCGACCTGTTCTCGACGATGGTGGGGGACCTGCGGCTGACCTCCCGGGTGGAGGTGCTGCGCGAGCGGGTGTACGTGCTCATCGAGAACCTGCGCCAGCTCGGCGGCGCGCTGCACCCGCCGGTGCTCTCCGAGGGCCTCGAACCCGCCTGCGTGTCGGTGGCCGAGCGCTACGACCTGCGGCTCAAGCTCGATCTGCCGGAGCACGAGCTGTGCCAGGAGGTCCGGATGCGGACCGGTCTCCTGGTCGCCGACCACCTGCGTACGCTGGAGCCCGGTACGGCCGTGCGGGTACGAGTGCGAGGCAGGAGGGTCGTGCGGGTGCGCATCACCGAGCAACGACCGGGTTCGTCGGTCCGCCGGAACCTCCGGGCGGTGCTGCTGTGCGGGTAGCCATCGCGGAGGACGGCGCGCTGTTCCGGGAAGGCCTGGTCCTGCTGCTGCAGGCGGCCGGGCACGAGGTCGTCGGCTGCGTCGGCGACGGGGATTCGCTGCTGGGCGTGGTGGCCACCGAGCAGGTGGACGTCGCGGTGCTCGACATCCGGATGCCCCCGGAGCCCGACGGCGGGTTGACCACGGCGGAGAAGATCCGCGCCCGGCATCCCGAGATCGGTCTGCTGCTGCTGTCGCACTACGCCGAGACGCACTACCTGATGCGGGTTCTGGAGATCGGCGCCGAGCGCATCGGCTACCGGCTCAAGGAGCGCGTCGCCGGCGTGCAGGTGCTGGCCGACACCCTGGACCGGATCGCCGCCGGTGAGATCGTCATCGAGCCGACGCTGGCGAAGCGCCTGGTGGAGGCGCCGTCGAAGCGGGCCGACAGCCCGATCTCGACGCTGACCGAGCGGGAGCTGGACGTGCTGCGGCTGATGGCCGAGGGGCACGCCAACAACGCGATCGCCAAGGAGCTGTTCGTGTCCCCGAAGGTCGTGGAGAAGCACACCGCGTCGATCTTCACCAAGCTCGGCCTGCCCCGCGACCAGGCGATGCACCACCGCAGAGTCCTCGCCGTGCTCGCCTACCTGAGGTCGAGCCGGATCGAGAGCTAGTCCGCATGCGCAAGAACCGGCGTCCGCACGAGCTCGTCACCTCGGTCCCGCAGGACCGGCTGGCCGACGAGCTGGTGGGGCAGTTGGCCCGCACCGTGGGCGGGCAGGCCGCGTACTGCGTTCCCGCCGCCGACCGGCCGGAGGGCTACCAGGTCGTCGCCTCCTCCTCGGAGTCGATCCGCAGTGGACTGGAGCGCGACTCGTTCCGGGAACCCGTGCGCGGCGGGGGAGTTCTGCTCATCGCCGGGGCCCGGCGCTGGGGCGCCAAGGAGCAGGCGGCGGTGCGCGAGACCGCGGGCTGGCTGGCCGTGACCTCCGACGTGGCGCGGCTGCGCGCCGACCGCGACGAGGCCGACGAGCGGTTCCGCGCGCTGCGCGGCGAGGTCACCGCCGCGCGCGAGCGGCTCGCGCACGTGCGCGACCTGGAGCGGCGCAGGCTGGTGCGCTCGATCACCACCTCGACCCTGCGCGACCTCGACGATCTGCGCCGCAGGCTGCGGGGTTTCGGCGAGCAGCTCGCCGAAGGCGGTGAGATGGCCCGGATCTCCGAGATCGGGGCCGCCGTGGACGAGATGCTCGACACGTTCCGGACCGTCGTGCGCGGCGTGTACCCCGCGATGCTGCCGGACAAGGGACCGCAGGCCGCGCTGGAGGAGCTGGCGGCGACGCTGCCGCACCCGGTGCGCTTCACCGGTGATCTGGGCAGGCGCGTGGGCTGGCAGATCGAGTCCGGCTTCTACCACGCGGTCGCGGCGGTGCTGAACCTGCTGGCCGGGGACGGCATCCACCGCGACGACCCCGCCGTGGCGGTCGAGTTCGGCCGCGACGAGGAGCTGCGGGCGCGGCTGCGCGCCGACGTCGGAGTCCTGTCGGCGGCGGACCTGCGGGCCGCGCTGCACCAGGACGCCGAGCGGATCGGGGTGCTGGGCGGCGCGCTGGAGTGCGGGGTCACCGACGGGTTCGCGGTGGTGTCGGTGCGCCTGGCCGACCGGACCAGCTCGGCGATCACCTCGCAGGGCGAGGGCAGCGCCCTGTTCCAGCGGGTCTCCGACCTGGTCAAGCAGGGGCAGGAGGCCGCGGGCGCCGGACCGGCCCGGGCGCGCTGGGACGCCCTGGCCGCGCGGCTGGTGCAGCCGCCGCGACTGGCCGTGGTCGCCGACGCCGACGGCGCGGACCCCTCGGAGCTCGACAGCGCCTCGCTGCTCGGGGTGACCGTGGTGTTCGCCGAGGGACCCGCCGACCGCGAGCTCGCCGAGGAGCTGCTGGCCGACGACGGGCCTCGCGGCTCGGTCGACGCCGTGCTGTGCCGGGTCCCGCCGTCACCGGAGTTCCGGGCGGTGCTGCGCCGGGCCGCGCAGCGGGTCGAGCTGTCGGAGTCGGCGTGCGTGGACGACGTGGCGCGCAGGCTGGTGACCTGGGCTCCGGTGATCGCCGCGCGGCGGGCGATCACCTCCGCCCGCGGGCTGCTGCCGGGCCTGCCCGCCGATCACCCGCTGCGCTGGTCGGTGGACCGGATCGCCGCCGAGTCCCACGAGATCACCGAGCTGGACCTGCTGGACGAGCTGCTGGGCGGCGAGACGCGCCTGCTGCGCGGGGTCGCCGCCGACGCCGCGCGGCTGCTCGGCGCCGAGGGCACCGATCCGCGCTCGCGGCTGGGTCTGGAGCCGGAGGCCAACGACGAGCAGGTGTCGGTGGCCGCGCAGCGGGCCGCGCACCGCTGGCGGACGCACGCGGTCCGGCCGATCACCGGCGGTCGCGACGCGTCGGTCTGCGACGTGCTGATCCGCACCGCCGAGGGGTTGCTCAGCGGGGAACGAGCCCGATGATCGTGGTCCCCCGGCCCGGGCTGGAGCGGACGTCGATGCTGCCGCCGACGGTGGCCATCCGGGCCGAGAGGTTCGGCAGCCTGGCGCGGTCGGCGGCGAAACCGGGACCGTCGTCGGAGACGCCGAACTCCAGGCCCCGGTCGGTGTCGCGGACGACGACCGCGATGGCCGCGCCGGGGGCGTGCTTGTGGGCGTTGTTCACCGCTTCCAGGCACGCGAAGTACACGGTGGACTCGACCAGCGGCGGGTAGCGGCGGCGGAATCCCGTCGTGTCCAGGGTGACGTCGCTGTGCGCGGCGAGCTCGGCGGCCAGCGCGCCCGCGAGCCCCTCGGTGGACAGCGGGATCGGCAGGATGCCGGCCGCGGTGTCGGTGAGGGCCTTCTCGGCGGCGTCCAGTTTGGACTCCAGCTGGGCGAGCCGTTCCTCGGTGGCGCCGGTGTGCTCGACCAGCGCCATCGCCATCTTCAGCGCCACCAGGTGGTGCTGCGCCCCGTCGTGCAGGTCGCGTTCCAGGCTGCGGCGCTCCTGCTCCATCTCGACGGTGGTGCGCCAGCGGTCGTCGACGAGTTCGCGGGCGGCCGCGTCGCCGTCGCGGCGCAGCCGGTCGGTCTCGGCGGCCAGCCGCATCGCCAGCAGCGGTGGCCCGAGCGCGGTGGCCAGCGCGTCGAGGGGTCCGGCCGAGTCGGGGGCGACGGCGAGCAGCGCTTGTTCCTCGCCGTCGCAGGTGACGGGCTGGGTGTGCCACCGCTCGGCGCAGGCGCCCCACTGGTGGCGCTGGCCCGCGACGGTCAGCGCGCAGCCGGTCGCGCCGAGCGCGGTGCCGATGACCTGCGCCAGGGACAGCGCGTCGGGCGCGCGATCGAGGCCCGCGAGGTGGTCGCTGACGGCCTCGACGGCTCGCTTCTCCTGAGCACGCATCCCCTGAACGGTAGCTGCCCGTGCGGCGCCGATGGGTCGCGGCCGCCCAGAAGTGGTGCGCAATATCCGCACTGAATTTTGTCGAAAGGATTGTGAACAATCCTGGTCGTCGTCTAGGTTCGCTGGCACACCGAGATGAGGGAGGGGCGCCGATGCCCGCCGGTTCGCAGACCGCGATCCCGTGCCTGCTCATGCGAGGGGGCACCTCGCGAGGCCCGTTCTTCGACGAGCGCGCGCTGCCCGCCGACGTCGCCGCCCGCGACGCCGTGCTGCTCGCCGCCCTCGGCTCGCCCGACGAGCGGCAGATCGACGGCATCGGCGGCGGCCACCCGCTGACCAGCAAGGTCGGCATCGTCGCCCCCGGCACCCGGCCCGGCGTCGACGTCGAGTGGACCTTCGGGCAGATCCAGCCCGCCGGCGACACCGTCGACGTCACCGCCAATTGCGGCAACATGCTCGCCGCCGTGCTGCCCTTCGCCCTGGAAACCGGCATCGTCGAGCCCGCCGGCGACACCACCACCGCCCGGGTGCTCACCCGCAACACCGGCATGATCGCCGAGATCACCGTCCGCACCCCCGCCGGAGCCGACGGCGCGCGGCACGTGGAGTACGCGGGTCGGGCCCGCATCGACGGGGTGCCCGGCACCGCGGCGCCGATCGAGATCGGGTTCCTCGACACCGCCGGATCGATCGCCGGATCGCTGCTGCCCACCGGGCGGGTCCGCGACACCGTCGAGGTCGACGGGCTCGGGGACGTCGAGGTGACGCTCATCGACAACGGCCAGCCGCTGGTGATCGTCGCCGCCGAACGCCTCGGCGCCACCGGCTACGAGACGCCCGCCGAGATCGACGCCGACGACGGGCTCAAGGCCCGGGTCGAGGCGCTGCGGCTGGTGTGCGGCCGGGCGATGGGGCTCGGCGACGTCGGCGACAAGAACTACCCGAAGATGACGCTGGTCGCCCCGCCCGCGCACGGCGGCAGCATCAGCACCCGCAGCCTCATCCCGCGCGTCGCGCACCGGTCCATCGGCGTGCTGGCCGCCGTCACCGCCGCCACCGCCTGCGTGCTGCGGGGCAGCGTCGCCCACGACGTCGCCACCGGCATCACCGGGACCGAGCCGACGGTGTCCGTCGAGCACCCGAGCGGCGAGTTCAGCGTGACCCTCGGTCTGGACCCCGACGACCCGCAGCGCGTCGTGCGCTCGGCGCTGCTGCGCACCGCGCGGTTGCTGATGTCCGGCGACGTGCTCGTGCCGAGGGCGGCGCAGTTTTCATGAAAACTTCCCCCCCCACCCACCAAACGTCCCTCCCCACCCACCCGGAGGGAGCGTCCGGGGAAACGTCCCCTCGACGGGTCCCGGAGGCCCCGTCACCAGCGCGTTCTCCCGGTCCGGGGTTGTCGTTGGAACCTCGGTCTGGGGACGTGGTGGGGGAAGTTTTCATGAAAACTTCCCCCACCCCAGGAGACGAGCGGAACACCGGTGACATCGGAGAAGAAGAAGGAGCGTTGCGCGTGATCATCGACGTCCACGGGCACTACACCACCGCACCGGAACCGCTCGGCCGCTGGCGCGACGCCCAGGTCGCCGGTCTCGACGACCCGGCGCGGCGACCCGACCCGGCCGGGCCGGTCATCAGCGACGACGAGATCCGCGAGTCGCTGGAGACCCGGCAGCTCAAGCAGATGGACGAGCGCGGCATCGACGTCACCGTGTTCTCACCCCGCGCCTCGTTCATGGCCCACCACATCGGCGACTTCGAGACCTCCTCGACGTGGGCCCGGATCTGCAACGACCTGTGCCACCGGGTCGCCGAGCTCTACCCGCGCCGCTTCGCCTTCGGCGCGATGCTGCCGCAGTCGCCCGGCGTCGACCCGGCCACCGTGCTCGCCGAGATCGACCGCGTCGCCGACCTCGGCGCCGTCGCGGTCAACATCAACCCCGACCCCTCCGGCGGGCACTGGACCTCGCCGCCGCTGACCGACCGGCACTGGTACCCGGTGTGGGAGAAGCTCGTCGAGCTCGACCTGCCCGCGATGGTGCACGTCTCGACCAGCTGCAACCCGGCCTTCCACACCACCGGCGCGCACTACCTCAACGCCGACACCACCGCGTTCATGCAGCTGCTGCAGGGCGACCTGTTCGCCGACTTCCCCGGGCTGCGGCTGGTGATCCCGCACGGCGGCGGCGCGGTTCCCTACCACTGGGGGCGTTTTCGCGGTCTCGCGCAGGCGCTGGGCAAACCCGAACCGGAGGAGGCGCTGCTGGGCAACGTCTTCTTCGACACCTGCGTCTACCACCAGCCCGGCATCGACCTGCTGCTGGACGTGATCCCGCGCTCGTCGGTGCTGTTCGCCTCGGAGATGATCGGCGCCGTGCGCGGCGTCGACCCGCGCACCGGCCACCACTTCGACGACACCCGCCGCTACGTCGAGAACGCCGGGCTGTCCGCCACCGATCTCGCCGCCGTCGAGGAGGGCAACGCCCGCCGCGTCTACCCGCGCCTGGACGCCCTGCTCACCGCCCAAGGTCGCTGAAACCCGCTCTCGCTGAAGGGAATTCGTCGTGCAGGAACTCGGAGTCGTTCACACCGCCGTGCAGCGCGCCGACCGCGAGGCCGTCGAGGCCCTGTCCCGGTTCGGGGTGGCCACGGTGCACGAGGCGATGGGCCGGACCGGCCTGATGCGCCCCCACATCCGCCCCGTCTACGAGGGCGCGAAGGTCTGCGGCACCGCCGTCACCGTGCTGCTGCAGCCGGGCGACAACTGGATGCTGCACGTCGCCGCCGAGCAGGTGCGCGAGGGCGACGTGGTCGTCGCCGGGTGCACCACCGAATCCACCGACGGGTTCTTCGGCGAGCTGCTGGCCACCTCGCTGCGGGCGCGCGGCGCGCGCGGGCTGATCATCGACGGCGGGTGCCGCGACGTCGACGACCTGCGCGCGATGGACTTCCCGGTGTTCTCCCGCGCGATCAGCGCCAAGGGCACCGTCAAGGCCACCCTCGGCTCGGTCAACGTGCCCGTCGTGGTCGCCAACGCGCAGGTCAACCCGGGTGATGTCGTCGTCGCCGACACCGACGGCGTGGTCGTGGTGCCCGCCGCGAAGGCCGCCGAGGTCGCCGAGGCCGCCGCGAAGCGGGAGGCCAACGAGGCCGGCAAGCGCGAGAAGTTCCGGGCGGGCGAGCTCGGCCTGGACCTCTACGGGATGCGCCCTAAGCTCGCCGAGGCGGGGCTGACCTATGTCGACTGAGGTCACCCCGGGCTGGCTGCCGTTCCACCCGAACCCGAGCGCGCCCACCTTCACCCCGCCCGCCGGGGCCGTCGACGCGCACTGCCACGTCTTCGGCCCGGCGGCGGAGTTCCCGTTCGCGCCCGAGCGCAAGTACACGCCGGTCGACGCGGGCAAGGAGCGGCTGTTCGCGCTGCGCGACCACCTGGGCCTGTCCCGCAACGTCATCGTGCAGGCCACCTGCCACGGCAGCGACAACCGCGCCCTCGTGGACGCCCTGGAGTCCTCCGGCGGCCGGGCGCGCGGAGTGGCCACAGTGGACCCCGACGTCAGCGAGCAGGAGCTGGAACGCCTGCACGCCGCCGGAGTTCGGGGCGTGCGGTTCAACTTCGTCAAGCGGCTCGTCGACGCCGCCCCGACCGAGGCGCTGCGCACCATCGCCGCCAAGATCGCCCCGCTGGGCTGGCACGTCGTCCTCTACTTCGAGGCCCCCGACCTGCCCGAGCTGCGCGACTTCTTCGCCTCGCTGCCGGTGCCGCTGGTCATCGACCACATGGGCAGGCCCGACGTGAGCCGCGACCCCGAAGGACCCGAGTTCACCGGATTCCTCGACTTCGTCGCCGACACCGGCGCCTGGGTCAAGGTCTCCTGCCCCGAGCGCCTCACCCGGACCGGGCCGCGCGCGCTCGACGGCCAGCAGCACGCCTACACCGACGTCGTTCCCTTCGCCCGCCGCGTCGTGGAGACCTTCCCCGACCGCGTGCTGTGGGGAACCGACTGGCCGCACCCGAACCTCACCGACCACATGCCCGACGACGGCCTGCTGCTGGACCACGTCCGGCACATCGCCGTCACCGCCGAGCGGCAACGCGCGCTGCTCGTGGACAACCCGATGCGCCTGTACTGGCCCGACGAGGCCTGAGCGACGCCCTTCCCCCAGGAGACCGCAGTGCCGCACTCCGCCACGAACTCGGCCAACCGGCTCGACCGGCTGCCGATCTCGAAGTTCCACAAGATCACGATCGGCGCCCTGGCGTTCGCCTACTTCTTCGAGTTCGCCGACATCAACACCTTCGCCATCACCGCGCCCAAGGTGCGCGTGCAGTGGGGATCCGACGTCAGCCACATCGCCTACGTGACCTCGCTGTCGTTCGTGGGCATGTTCCTCGGCTCGGTGGTGGCCGGTGCGCTCGCGGACCGGCTCGGCCGCAAGCGGACGCTGACGCTGACCACGATGTGGTTCTCGGTGTGGTCGCTGGCCACCGTGTTCGCCTGGGACATGCTGTCGATGGGCGTGTTCCGCGTGCTGACCAGCGCGGGCCTGTCGGCGATGACCGTGGTGGCGGTGGTCTACCTCAACGAGATGTTCCCGAAGGCCCAGCGCGGCAAATACCAGGCCTACGTCATCGTGATCGGCATCTGCGGCACGCCCGCCACCAACCTCATCGCGTCCCTGGTGGTGCCGCTCGGCGAGCAGACCTGGCGCCTGGTGTACCTGTGGGGCGCGCTGGGCGTGCTGTTCCTGCTGTTCCTGCGCCGGCTGGCCGAATCACCGCAGTGGCTGGAGTCCCGCGGCCGGCACGACGAGGCCGAGACCGTGCTGCGCGGGCTGGAGGCCGAGGTCACCGCCGAGCACGGCGAGCTGCCCGCCGCCGCGGCACCCGTCGAGACCGAACCCACCGCCAAGCCCGGTCTGCGGATGCTCAAGGAGAAGCGGTTCCTGTTCCCGACGATCCTGCTGTCGGTCCTGTGGATCACCCAGACCATCGGCTTCTTCGGGTTCTCCTCGTGGGCCCCGACGCTGCTGGCCGCCGAAGGCGTCAGCGTCGAGGACTCCATCTTCTTCGTCGCCCTGACCACCGTCGGCGCGCCGCTGGGATCGCTGCTGGCCGCGCTGGTCACCGACCGCTTCGAGCGCAAGTGGTGCCTGGTGCTGTTCGGCCTGGTCATCGCTGGTTCCGGCCTGCTGTACGGGCTGACGTTCGTGCCGGTGATGGTCGTGGTGTTCGGGTTCATGGTGAACCTGTTCGAGCGCGGCTACACGGCCCTGGCCTATGCCTACTCGCCGGAGCTGTTCGACACCCGCGGCCGCTCGCTGGGCACCTCGATCTCCTACGGCATCGGCCGGCTGTCCAACGCCGCCGGCCCGCTCATCATCGCCGCCCTCTACAGCGGATTCGGCTACATGACGGTCTTCTACTTCATCGCAGGCACCTGGATCACCGGCGCCCTCGCCCTCGCGATCTTCGGCCCCGCCACCCGAAAACTCCACCAGCAGACCCCCGAACCCGTGTGATCACCCGAGCACAGCGGCCAGCCACCGCTGGAAGCGCTGTAAACGCGACCCACTACGGGTACGTTTCGCAACGGACGCGACCAAGACGACCCAAGCTTTGGTAGAGGCGACCCACTACGGGTACGTTTCGATAGGCAGTGGCAATTTCTTCTGAAATTGGCAGACCCCACAACGCGAGAAAACCCAAAGACGAAGACAATTTCTGGAGAAATTGCCACTCCGCACGCAAGCAGCTCGACCCCGCGAAGCGATCCCGAAGAACCCCGTGGGGGTGGTGACAGTTTTCATGAAAACTTCCCCACCCCACGGGGTCTCTCCGTGGAGGGGACTCCCAGCACTCGAGGTGGCTGAGCTGGGATTTTGGGGTCCCGTCGTGTGGGTGGAGTGACAGTTTTCATGAAAACTGTCCCGTCCCCTCGGGGGTCGTCTTGGGAGCGCTTCGCGGGGTGCTTCGGGTAGGTGCGGAGGGGCAATTTCGTCCGAAATTGGCTTCGTTTCGCGGTTTCCTCACGTCACGCGGTCCGCCAATTTCAAACGAAATTTCCCCTGCCTTTCGAAACGTACCCGTAGTGGGTCGCCTCTACCAAAGCTTGGGTCGTCTTGGTCGCGTCCGTTGCGAAACGTACCCGTAGTGGGTCGCGTTTACCGATCCCCTCCCGAACCCCCGCGCGGCGCGGCTTTCGTCGTCTTCGCCCTGGCCGTGCTGCTCGTGATTCCCTCGTTCCTGCGGACTGTGACACCCGAGGTGGTGGGTCAGAGGTCGTTGCCCGCGTAGGAGAGGTTGAAGCTCTTGTTGGTCAGCGGGAAGTCCGGGACGATCGTGTCGGTCAGCGCGACCGGGAGCGCGGGCCAGTTGAAGAAGCTCGGGTCGACGATCTTCACCCGGGTCAGCACGCCGTCGCGGTCGAGCTCGACGCGGTGCGCGATCGTGCCCCGCCAGCCCTCGACGAGGCCGGTGCCCGAGCGCGGCTCGGGGGTCTCCGGCAGCGGGACCTGCGTGAACCCGCATCCCGGGAGGAGTCGGGTGATGAGGTCGACGGAGTCGGCGAACTCGGTGGCGCGGACCTGGAACCGCGACAGCACGTCGCCGTCGACGACGGCGTGCCGGGCGCGCGGCCGCTCCTCGGCCAGGAACGGGTGGTCGTGGCGGGCGTCGACGTCGTGCCCGCTGGCGCGGGCCACGCAGCCGAGCGTCCTTAGGTCGAAGGCCTGCTCCGCGGTGAGCACGGCGGTGCCGGTGAACCGGTCGCGCACCACCGTGTGCCCCAGCGCGAGCTCGACGATCTCGGCGACGTCGGCGGCGATCTCGGCGAGCTCGGCGGGATCGGGCAGCGACACCGGGGCGACCCCGCCGACGACGACCGCGCCGCGCAGCAACCGGTGCCCGGTCGCGGCGTCGTTGAGGCGCAGCAACCGCTCCCGGACGCGTTGCGCGTGCGCGTTGAGGATCCCGTGGCCGACGTCGTTGCACAGCGCGCCCAGATCGGTGACGTGGTTGTAGAGCCGCTCCAGCTCCAGCAGCACCGCGCGGGTCCGCTGCGCGCCCTGCGGGACCTCCACCCCCAGCGCGTCCTCGACGGCCAGGCAGAACGCCAGCGCGTGCCCGACGGTGGTGTCGCCGCTGACCCGCTCGGCCAGCTCCAGCGCCCGCTCCGGGCGGCGAGACTGGAACAGCTTCTCCAGTCCTCTGTGGACGAACCAGAGGCGGGCCTTGAGGTTCAGGATCGTCTCGCCCACCACCGAGAACCGGAAGTGCCCCGGCTCGATCATCCCGGCGTGCACCGGGCCAACCGGGATCTCGTACACCCCGGGCCCTTCGACGCTGCGGAACGGGTACGGACCGGCGACGTCCCCGAACTCCGGCGGATCCCCGGCGTCGGCGAGCATCGGGTACCAGCCCTGCGGCCAGTGGAAGTGCCGCACCAGCCTGCGCGGCAGCGGGTGATCGGTGGGCACGATGCCGAACAGGTCGCGCATCTCGCGCTCGAACCTGCCCGCGGCGAACGACATCCCGGCCAGGCTCGGGACCTGCGGGTTCTCCCGTTCCAGGGGCACGTGCAGCTCGATCCGGCGGTCCGGGCCCGCCGCGGTGAACAGGTACACCGCGCGCAGCCGGTCGCCGTCGTCGTGGCCCGCCACCAGCGCCACCCGGAAACCGGCCGCCAGCAGATCACCCGCCTCGGTGGGCAGCTGCGCGGGCTCGACCGTCCTAGGGCTGTTCATCGTGCTCCCACCACCGCGTCGGCCGCCAATCGCAACAAGGTCTCCAGAGGGCCGGCCGTCACGCCGAGCACCGCGCAGGCCAGCAGGCCGCCGATCAGCGCGATCCCGGTCGACCTCGGAAGTCGTGGAACCGCAGCGGAGTCCGGCTCGCCCAGCAGCATCCGGGCGGTGTGCCCGACCAGCGCGGCGGCGATCACCAGCACCAGGACCAGCGCCACCGCCGTCGCCCAGCCCAGCGGTCCGCTGAAACCGGCCCGGGCGATGCCGAGCTCGCTGGCGAACAGGCTGAACGGCGGCAGTCCGATCAGCGCCAGCACGCCGAGCGCCATCGCCCCGGCCAGAACCGGCTGCCGTGCCGCCAACCCGCGGACCTCGTCGATCCGGCTGGTGCCGGTGAGCTGCAGGACCCGGCCCGCGCCGAGGAACAGCACGCCCTTGGCCAGCCCGTGCCCGAGCACGTGCAGCAGCGCCGCGGCCAGCGCCGCCGGCCCGCCGATCGCCGCGCCCAGAGCCACCAGCCCGAGGTGCTCGATGCTGGAGTAGGCCAGCATCCGCTTGTAATCCCGCTGCGCCAGCAGCAGCGAGGCCGCCACCGCGAGCGAGGCCAGCGCCATCACCACCAGCAGCGCGCGGGCGAACCCGGTGCCCAGCGCGACGTCGGCGATCGCCTTCACCCGCAGGATCGCGTAGAACGCCACCGACAGCAGCACGCCCGACATCAGCGCCGACACCGGTGCCGGAGCCTGGCTGTGCGCGTCGGGCAACCACGCGTGCAGCGGCGCCAGACCCGCCTTCGTGCCGAAGCCGAGGACGAGCAGCGCCACCGCGATGCGGGTGACCCCGGGGTCGAGCCCGGCGGCGTGCTCGGCGAGCCCCGCCAGGTCCAGGCCCGCGTCGCCGGGGGCGTGCGCGGAGGCGTAGTTGAGCAGAAACGTCCCGAGCAGCGCCAGCGCGATCCCGGCCGAGCAGATCACCACGTACTTCCAGGCCGCCTCGACCGCCGCCCGGGTCCGGCGCTGCCCCACCAGGAACGCGGTGACGATCGTGGTCGCCTCCACCGCCACCCACAGCACGCCCAGATCGGCCGCCAGCACCGCCAGGACCATCGCCGCCAGGAACAGCTGCACCAGGACGCCGTGCCGGGTCGCGGTCCGCGCGCTCGCCCGGCCCGCGGCGATCTCGGCGCGCAGGTGCGCCGGGGACCCCACCGCCGAGAGCACGCCGACGGCGCCGATCACCAGCAGCATGAACGCCGAGAGGGCGTCCACCCGCAGCGATCCGCCCCACGCCGTCACCGGCCCCGAACGCGCCACCCCGACGGCGAGACCGATCGCGGCGGCCAGGATCAGCGCGGCGCTCACGACACCGGTCCACGCCGCGGCCCGGTTCCACCGCAGCGCCGCGCAGGCGATCGAGGCCAGGACCGGGACCGCCACCGGGACGAGGATCAGAGTGGTCATCAGTCGCGCAGCTCCCGCAGCTCGTCCAGATCGGTGTCGCCGAACGCCTCGCGCATCCGGGAGATGAGGATGTGCAGCACCAGCACCGCGAACAGCACGTCCAGCGACACCCCGAGCTCCACGATCAGCCCCGCACCGGACGTGGTGAGGAACCCGGCGGCGGTGATCCCGTTGTCCAGCAGCAGGAATCCCACCAGCTGCGACAGCGCGTGCCTGCGCGTCACCAGCACGAAGAAGCCGATCAGCACCACCGCGATCGCCACCGGGATCGCCCGCGTCGCCGGGGACGGGGCCAGCGCGATCAGCGGCTGCGACATGCCGTGGGCCAGCAGCGTCAGCGCCGCCGCGGCCAGCAGCGACGCCGCCACGTTGACCAGCGGGCGCGCCTCCCGCCGCTGCTCACCGACAACCAGCGCGCGGTGCAGCAGCACCGGCAGCGCGCCCGCGCGCAGCAGCAGGACGCCGGCCGCGACCAGCCACAGCTCGGCCGAACCCTCGTGGGAGGCCAGGATCGCCACCAGCACCGCCAGCGCCACGCCCTGGGCGGCGAAGACGCGGATGATGATCGACAGCTCCCGCCGCCACAGCACCAGCACCGCGGTGAGCAGCAGCGCCCCGCAGGCCAGGTTGAGCAGTTGCACGTACACCGTCATCTCCTCAGGCCAGGAAGAACGAGGCACCGACGGCCAGCAGGGCCAGCAGGAACGACCCGGCCAGCAGCTCGGGGACCCGGAACAGCCGCAGCTTCGCCAGGAACACCTCACCGGCGGCCAGCGCGGCGCCCAGCAACCCGACCTTGACCACCAGCGCCACGACCCCGCCCAGCAGCGCGAGCGGGGTGAGCGATCCGGCCACGCCCCACGGCAGGAACAGGTTGGCCAGCAGACCGAGGAACACGCTCAGCCGCATCGCCGAGGCCCACTCGATCAGCGCCAGGTCCCGGCCCGAGTACTCCAGGATCATCGCCTCGTGCACCATCGTCAGCTCCAGGTGCGTGGACGGGTTGTCCACCGGCAGCCGCCCGGTCTCGGCGATGATCACCACGCTCAGCGCGACCGCGGCCAGCAGGCTCACCGGCGAGAGGACCCGCGCCGGGTCGTGCTGCACCGACGAGACGATCGCGGCCAGGTTCGTCGAGCCCACCGGCACCGACAGCGCGAAGATCGCCACCAGCAGCGTGGGCTCGACCAGCGCGATGATCGTCATCTCGCGGCTGGCGCCCATCCCGCCGAACGCGGTGCCGGTGTCGAGCCCGGCCAGCGCCAGCGTCGCCGTGCCCATCGCCAGCAGCGCCACCACCGCGAACAGGTCCGCGACCGGGTTCAGCGCCGACGCGGTGGTCACGAACGGCGCCACCACGGCGACCACCAGCGACGTCGCCACCAGCACCAGCGGCGCGACGCGGAACACCTCGCTCGTGCCGCGCGGCGTCAGCGACTCCTTGCGCAGCAGCTTGCGCAGGTCCCGCCACGGCTGGCCGATCCCGGCGCCGGCGCGACCCTCCAGCACCGCGCGGACCTGCCGCATGAGGCCGACCAGCAGCGGTGCTCCGGCGGCGATCAGCACCCACTGCACCGCGCCGCCCACCAGACCGAGAGCGCTCATCGGGTCACCGCCAACACGATCAGCACCGCGCAGGCGGTGTAGAAGCCGTAGCCGAGGTAGCGGTGCACGCTGCCGTTGGCCAGCCGCCGCCCGGCCCGCCCCCACGCGTCCACCAGGGCGAGAACCGGCCGGTAGAGCCGCTTTTCGATGCGATCGGGCACCGCGCGCCGGTACTCCACGGCCGCCACCAGGTAGCGGGACTCCTCGTGGTGGGTGACGTCGACGTCCTGCTCCGGGCGCACCACGTCGTCGAAGACCCGCTGCAACGGCTCGGCGAACGACGTCGCGGTGTACTCCATCCGCGGCGACATCGGGCCACCGCCGCAGTCCCACAGCCGCGCGGCCCGGCGGGCGCGCCGCGCGGCCACCAGCCGGACCGCGACCAGCACCAGGACGGCGGCCGCGACCAGCGAGATCGTCAGCATCAGCGGCGACAGCGCGCCGGTGATGCCCTCCAGCCGCAGCGTGATCGTCCCCGAGATCGCGGGCGAGGCCGCGCCGAGCGCGGTGTTCGCGGCCGCCGCCACCGGTCCCAGCGCGAGCGCCGGAACAAGGGCCAGCGCCGCGCACGCGACCCCGGCCAGGACCATCCCGGCGAGCATGCTCGGCGGGCTCTCGCGCGCCGATTCCGCGCCCGGGCCGCGGGGTTTGGCGAGGAAGCCGACGCCGAAGGCCTTCACGAACGTCGCCACCGCCAGTCCCGCGGTCAGCGCGATCGCCGCCACCGCCACCGGCAGCACGATCGCCTCCACCGGGCCCGGTGCGGGCAGGCCGTGGACCAGGGCCTGCAGCAGCAGCCACTCGGAGACGAACGCGGTTCCCGGCGGCAGCGCCGAGGCCGCCAGCGCGCCCCAGCCGAACGCCGCGGTCGTCACCGGCATGCCCGCGCGCAACCCGCCGAGCGCGTCCAGGTCGCGGGTGCCGGTCGCGTGCAGCACCGAACCCGCCGCCAGGAACAGCAGGGTCTTGAACGCCGCGTGGTTGAGCACGTGCAGCAGCGCCGCGACCAGCGCCAACCCGGCCAGCACCCGGTTCCCGGAGGAGGCGAAGAGACCGGCCGCACCCACTCCGACCAGCACCAGGCCCATGTTCTCGGTCGTCGACTGGCCCAGCAGCCGCTTGAGGTCGGTGCTCATCGCCGCCTGCAGGATGCCGTGGACCGCCGAGAGCGCGCCGAGCGCGAGCACCAGCAGCCACCACCAGCGCTCGCCGCCGCCGAGCAGGTCGAAACCGACCCGGACCAGGCCGTACACGCCGAGGTTGACCATCGCCGCCGACATCAGCGCCGACACGTGGCTCGGCGCCTCCGGGTGAGCGCGCGGCAGCCAGGCGTGCAGCGGCACGATCCCGGCCTTGGAACCGAACCCGGCCAGCGTCAGCGCGAACACGACCCCGCTCGCGGCGGGGGAGAGGTGGGTTCCCCGGAGTTCGGCGAAGGAATCACCCGGCGCGTGCGCGACGAGCACGAGCAGTCCGATGAGGACGGTCACGAAACCCAGGTGCGTCATCACCGCGTACCACACGCCCGCCGAGGCGACCTCGGGCCGGCGCCGGTGCTCGGCCACCACCAGCAGCAACGAGGTCAGCGCCATCAGCTCCCAGCACACCAGCAGGGTGCCGGCGCTCGACGCCGCCGGGACCAGCAGCATCGCCACCACGAACAGCGGCAGCACCGCCTGCGCGGGCCGCGAGTCCAGCCCGTGCCGGGAGTAGGAGACGCCGTAGACGCCCGCGGCCACCGCCACGGCGCCGGTCACGGCGACGAACAGGCCGCCCAGCGGGTCCAGCGCGAGCTGAAAACCCGCCAGCGGCAGCAGGAACGGGAACGCCGCCGCGAACGGCTCGCCGGTCGCGGCGGCGCCCCCGGAGACGATCCCGGCCGCGCCCGCCAGCGCCGTGCCCGCACCGACCAGCGCCGGGCGCACGCGCAGCGGGGCGATCAACGCCACCAAGGCGCTCAGCAGGCCCGCGGCCGCGGCCGTGCCCAGACCCGCTCCGGCGAGGTTCATCGGCCCGTCAGCTTCCGCAGGCCCTCGACGATCTGCTCCGGGCGCGGCGGGCAGCCGGCGATCTCCAGGTCGACCGGGACGACGTCGCGCACCGCCCCGGCCACGCCGTAGGCCTCGGCGAACACGCCGCAGTTGCGGGCGCAGTCGCCGACCGCCACCACGGCCTTCGGGCCCGGGACGGCGTCGTGGGTGCGGCGCAGCGGCTCGGCCATGTTGCGCGTGACCGGGCCGGTCACCACCAGCGCGTCGGCGTGCCGGGGCGAGGCGACGAGGCGGGCGCCGTAGCGCTCGGCGTCGTGGACGGGACCGAAGGCGGAGCCGATCTCGACCTCGCAGCCGTTGCAGGACCCGGCGTCGACGTGCCGGACCTGGACCGACCCGCCCAGCTCGGCGGCCACCGGGGGCCGGTCGCCGGACGGCGGTTCCGGTGCGGGCTCGGCCACCCGCCCGGTTCGGCGAATCTTGCGCCACAACCCCATCCCGCACCTGCCTCGGTTCGTAAGGTGCGGCCACCTCGCCGCGGGGGGCGTGTCCGGCGAGGTGACCGCGGGTCGTCAGTCGGTGGGAGGGGCCTCCCGCCGGGTCCGGGCCGCCTCGGCCTCGGACGTCGCGATGCGCAGGTCGGCCAGCAGATCGGCCTGGCCCGCCAGCACGCCGGTGAGGATCCGGCGCGCCACGGTCAGCAGCTCGGCCACGTGCGGGCTGGTCAGCGAGTAGAAGACGGTGGAGCCTTCCTTGCGGGTGACCACGAGCCCGGCCCGGCGCAGCACGGCCAGGTGCTGGGAGAGGTTCGCGGGTTCGACGCCCACCTCCGGCAGCATCTCCGACACCGCCTGCTCGCGGTCGCTGAGCAGCTCCAGCACCCGGATCCGCGCGGGGTGGCCGAGGGTTTTGAAGAAGTCCGCTTTGACCTGGTAGAGGGGCCTGCTCACGGTCGCCCCTCCTCGTGGAATCGGGTCGCGTCGCAGCGATCGTTCGTGGTCATGACGCTGATCCTCCCCTGCCCGGCGGTCCCGCAGGACGCCACCAGCCACCTAAGAGGTTCAGTAATTGCGAACTTTAGCAACTCCGAACAAGACCACGCCCCCGGGCCGAAAAGACCGCTTCGCCCGAAACCACACCCGACCGAACCCCAAGACCCAACCCGATCGGGCCACTCAAGTCGAATACCGCAGTTTTCGACCCGACGAAAACTGCGGTATTCGACCGGTCGAAAACTGCGGTATTCGACTTGAGGTCACTTTGGGGGGAAGGGGCCTGCTCGGCCGAGGAGGGCTGGGACTTCGGGTTTGCCGAGTTGTTCGCCGATCCAGGTGCCGGTGCGGGAGAGCTGGTCGAGGTCGAGGCCGGTGCGGATGTTCATGCCCGACAGGAGGTATTCGAGGTCCTCGGTGGCGATGTTGCCGGTGGCGTTCGGGGCGAAGGGGCAGCCGCCGATACCGCCGATGCTGGAGTCCAGAGTGGACACCCCGGCCGTCGTGGCGGCGAAGGCGTTGGCGTAGCCGGTGTTCCGGGTGTTGTGGAAGTGGCAGCGCAGGCGAGCGCCGGTGGCTTCGCCGACCCGCCCCAGCAGCTCGGTGACCTGGGTCGGGACGCCGACGCCGATGGTGTCGGCCAGCGCGAGCTCGAACGGTCCGGAGTCGGCGATGCGGCGGGCCAGCTGCACCACGTGATCGCCGCTCACCGCGCCCTCGAAGGGGCAGCCGAACGCCACGGCGATCGTGGCCACCGGCCGGATCTTGGCGTCGTGGGCGCGGGCGGCGACGTCCTCCCAGGTGCGCAGCCCCTCCTCGGTGGTGACGCCCTGGTTGCGCTCGCTGAAGGTGTCGGTGGCCACGACGACCACGTTGACCTCGGTCAACCCGGTGTCCAGCGCGCGGTCGAAGCCCTTGCGGTTGAGCACCAGGCCCGAGTAGGCGACGTCGTCGCGCCGCGGCACCGCGGCCATCACCGCTTCGGCGTCGGCCATCTGCGGCACGAGCCGCGGGTGCACGAAGGACGCGGCCTCGATGCGCCGCGCCCCGGCCGCGATCGCCCGCTCGACGAGCTCCACCTTCGTCGCGGTGGGCAGCAGGGTGCTCTCGTTCTGCAGGCCGTCGCGCGGCCCGACCTCCACGATCTCGACGCCAGCTGGCTGCGCTGCGGTCACCATCGCCTCCACGTTGTGCACAATCTGAGTCGCGACCCATCCTGACTCCTCGCAAAAGCCAGGCGCAAGGTCTGTTCAAGGACGAATCGGGTTGCTAGGTTGTGCACAATCTCGAAGGGAAGTGGGACGTGTCACAAGCCGCCGCGCGGGCCTACCAGGCGCTCCGCGAGGACATCCTCACCGGCGAACGCCCGGCGGGATCCCGGCTGCGCGAGGAGCAGCTCGCCGAGGACTACGGCCTGAGCCGCACCCCGGTGCGCGAGGCCATCCGCCGGTTGCAGGCCGACGGGCTCGTGCAGGTCGTGCCCAACCGGGGCGCCGAGGTCGTCTCGCTCAGCGACGAGGACTTCGAGGAGATGTTCGGGCTGCGCAGCGTCCTGGAGAGCTACGCCGCCCGGCACGCCGCCCTGCGCGGCGAGGCCGACGTCGACCGGCTGCACGAGCTCTGCGATGCGATGGAGCGGCAGCTGGAACGCCTCGACGAGGACGGGGCGCACGAGGAGATCACCCGGCTGAACATGGAGTTCCACCAGGCGATCCACCGCGCGGGCGGGCGCAGGCTGCTGCCCGAGCTGCTGTCGCGGGTGATCGAGGTCCCGCTGGTGCGCCGCACGTTCCACCGCTACACGACCGCCGAACTGCACCGCAGCTTCACCCAGCACCGCGAGCTGGCCGAGGCCATCGCCGCGGGTGACGGCGACTGGGCGCAGGCCGTCATGCGGTCGCACGTGCTCGCCGCCCGGGCGACCCTGCTGCGCCCGGTGCAAGAACAGGAGGACAACCAGTGACGGCAACCAGGAGCGGTCCGCTCTCCGACGTCCGCGTGATCGAGGCGGGAACGCTCATCGCGGGCCCGTTCTGCGGCCAGCTGCTCGCCGACTTCGGCGCCGAGGTCATCAAGGTGGAGGATCCCGGCGCGGGAGACCCGATGCGGCAGTGGGGTCAGGTCAAGCACGAGGGGAAATCCCTGGCGTGGCCGGTGATCGCGCGCAACAAGAAGTCGGTGACGGCGAACCTGCGCACCAGCGAGGGCCAGCGCATCCTGCGCGAGCTGGTGGCCGGCGCGGACGTGCTGGTGGAGAACTTCCGGCCGGGCACGCTGGAGCGCTGGGGCCTGAGCTACGACGAGCTGCAGGAGCTCAACCCGGGCCTGGTGCTGGTGCGCGTCACCGGCTACGGGCAGGACGGCCCGTACGCCTCGCGCGCCGGGTTCGGCGCGATCGGCGAGGCGATGGGCGGGATGCGGCACATGACCGGCGAGCCCGACCGGCCGCCGAGCCGGGTGGGCGTGAGCGTCGGCGACTCGCTGGCGGCGACGTTCTCCGCGCTGGGCGCGGTGATGGCGCTGCACGCCCGCAACCGGACCGGGCGCGGCCAGGTCGTCGACACCGCGATCTACGAGGCGGTGCTGGCGTTCATGGAGTCGCTCATCCCCGAGTGGGAGATCGCCGGGTACCGGCGCGAGCGCACCGGCTCGGTGCTGCCGCGCATCGCGCCCAGCAACGCCTACCCGACGGCCGACGGTGCCGAGATCATCATCGGTGCGAACCGCGACACCGTGTTCTCGCGCCTGTGCGAGCTGATGGGCGAGCCGGAGCTGGCCACCGGCGAGCGCTACGGCACCCACGACGCGCGCGGTGAGAACCAGGTGGAGCTCGACGAGCTCATCTCGGCCTGGACGCGGCGGTTCGACGCCGACGACGTGCTCGACAAGCTGCACGAGGCCGGGGTTCCGGCCGGTCGGGTCTACACCGCGCAGGACATGGTCGACGACCCGCACTTCGCGGCCCGGCAGGCCATCGTCCGGCTGATGCACCCCGAGCTCGGCGAGTTCCCGATGCAGAACGTCGTGCCGCGGCTGTCCGACACCCCGGGCAAGGTCCGCTCGGTGGGGCCGGAGCTCGGCGAGCACAACGCCGAGATCTACGGCGAGGTCCTCGGCGCCGACGAGGCCCAACTCGCCCGCTGGCGCGCCGACAACATCATCTGACCCCCACCGCACCACCCCGGCCCGGGGGTCCCCAACCTCGGGCCGGGTGATCAGTTCTGCGCGAAAAGCAGTGTCACACGGAATGATTCGGAGTCCACGATGGATCAACGACGATCTCAGGACAGACCCCGCTACGAACCGATCCGCGTCCGCTCGCTGTGGGCGGGCTTGGCGCTGGTGGTGCTGGTCGGCGTCCCGTTCTACCTGCCCGTCGGCTCCGCGCACCCGATGCTGCTGGGCGTGCCCTACTGGGTGGTGATCTCGGCGGTGGCGACGCTGCTGTTCGCGCTGCTGGTCAGCTGGGCGTGCCTGTACCGCTGGAACATCGTCGAGCCGGAGGAAGAAGCCGGAGGTGACCGATGAACGGCCTGAGCTTCGCCGGTCTCAGCGGAATCCTGGTGCTCGCCGCCTACGCGGTCATCATGCTGGTCATCGGCTACTTCGCCGGGCGCGGGCAGCCCGAGGGCGACCAGAAGACCTCCCGCGGCTACTACCTGGGCGGCTCCGGACTCGGTTTCGTCGCCCTGTTCTTCACCCTCTACGCCTCGCAGTACAGCGGGAACTCGATCGTCGGCTACGCGCCGGAGGCCTACCGCTCCGGCTTCACCTGGTGGCAGTCGGTGCCGTTCATGATCGCGGTGATCGCCGGGTACCTGGTGTTCGCGCCGAGGCTCTACGCGGTCGCCAAGCGCGAGAAGTTCGTGACGCCCACCGACTGGGTGCGCCACCGGTTCGGCTCGACCCGGGTGTCGCTGCTGGTCACGGGGCTGATGCTGTGGGGTCTGGCGAACTACCTGCTGGAGCAGCTGGTGGCGATGGGCCACGGCATCTCGGGGCTGACCGGCAACACGGTGCCGTACCAGATCGGGGTGATCGCCTTCGTGGTCGTCATGCTGGTCTACTCCTGGTCGGGCGGGATGCGCGCGGTGGCGTTCACCGACGTCATGCAGGGCATCGCGCTGCTGATCGGCGTGGGGGTGCTGCTGGTCGGCGCGCTGCACCTGGTCGGTGGTGACTGGGGTTCGGTGACGCGCTACCTGGCCGAGAACGAGCCCGAGAAGCTGGGCGTGCCCAGCGGCGAGGACTCGGTGAACTGGCTGTCGATGATCATCATGATCGGCATCGGCGCTGCGGTGTACCCGCACGCGATCCAGCGCATCTACGCGGCGCGCAGCGAGCGGACCCTCAAGCGCTCGCTGGCGATCATGGCGTGGATGCCGCTGGCCACCACCGGTGTCGTGTTCGTCGTCGGCATCGTCGGGATCAAGCTGTTCCCGGGACTGTCGGAGGACGACTCCGAGCAGCTGGTGGGCCTGATCGCCAACGAGGTGGCGGGCATCAACCTGTTCTTCTACCTGCTGATGATCCTGCTCTTCGGCGGAGTCGTCGCCGCGATCGTGTCCACAGCGGACTCGGCGCTGCTGAGCTTCTCGTCGGTGATCTCGCGCGACCTCTACGGCCGCTACCTCGCCCCGAACTCCTCGGAGCGCAAGCAGGTCGCGGTCGGCAAGATCGCCGGTGTGGTGGCGGTGGCGCTGCTGCTGGTGCTGGCGTGGAACCCGCCGAGCACGCTGTACAACATCTTCGTGCTCAAGTTCGAGCTCATCGTCCAGATCGCCCCCGCGTTCATTCTCGGCCTGTACTGGCGCAGGCTTTCGGCGGGACCGGTGTTCTGGGGCATGCTCGCGGGCGCCCTGCTGGCCGGCGCCTGGACGGTCTTCGACATCGACAAGCTCTACGGCATCCCGGCAGGCCTCCTCGGCCTCGCCCTCAACCTCGCCATCTGCACCCTCGGCTCCCTGCTCACCAAAACCCCGAACTCCCCGAACGAAGACCCCCTCCCAACAAGAACACCCGAACCGGCCTGAGTTGGGGGAAGAACGCCGCGGCGGCGCCGGACCCCCAGGTGTCGGCGCCGCCGCGGTGACCTGCCCGGACCGTCAGTACGGGCAGGTGGACTGGTAGTCGGAGATCGAGTCGTCGTTCTCCGGGGGTGGGCAGAGGAACTGGTCGTAGCGGGTGTCGTCGTCGAGGAACCGCTTGAGCCAGGCGATGCTGAACTTCGCGATCGTCGTGTTGTCGGTGTTCGGGGCGAGGTGGCTCGCTCCCGCCAGCTCCAGGTAGGCCTTGCCGGGATCGTCCGGCAGGCTCTCGTAGAACGGCTTGGCGTGCTGGGAAACCGGTGCCACCGTGTCGTTCTGGGCGCCGATGATCAGCGTCGGCGTCTGCACACCGGAGAAGTCCTTGGTGGTGTGCCACGGGGTCAGCGGGATCGCGGCCTTCAGCGCCGGGTTGTCGAGCGCGGCCTTGAGAGAACCGCCGCCGCCCATCGAGTGGCCCATCACGCCCAACCGGGCCGGGTCGATGATGTCCTTCACGTCGCTGTCGTTGACCAGGTAGTCCAGCGACGCCTGCAGCTGGCGGGCGCGGGAATCCGGCTGGTCGGTGGTGGTGATCGTGTCGATGGTGAACACCACGAAGCCCTGGGAGGCGAGTCTCGGGCCGTACCAGGCCATCGTCTCCTGGGTCCCGGTGAAACCGGGGGAGATGCTCACGGCCGAGAACAGGCCGTCGGTGGTGTCGGTCGGGTAGTAGATCGTGCCGCCGCCGAAACCGCTGACGCTGAGCCGGGAAACGGACTCCTCGTCGACCTCGAACGGGCCGCGCGGGGCGGTGATGCTCTCCTCGGTCGGATCCGGCCCGTGCACGTCGGCCGGTTCGGCCGCCTGCGCCAGCGTCGCGTTGCCCGCGAGCAGACCGAAGACGGCCGCCGAGGCGACGAGTAATCGGGTGAGGGAACCGGTGGAACGCTTCAATTCCATGTTTGGCCCTTTGCAGAAGGCGTCCGGTCGTCCGGACGCGCCGGGACATGTTCGTCGTTGAGCAAGATCTCCGGTGCGAGATCGACTTTAAAGTAGCTCTACCGATCGGTCAATCAATCTGGTCGCGGATTAGGCTGACCGCATGAACGAACGGGTCGACGGCCGGAAGCTGCGCTTCCAGCACCGCCGCGGCGAGGTGCTCGCCGCGGCGACCGAGCACGCCCTCGAACAGGGGCTCGACGATCTGTCGCTGCGCAAGGTCGCCCACACCGCCGGGGTCAGCCACGCGACCCTGGTGCACCACTTCGCCACCAAGGACCGCCTCGTCGCCGAGATCGTCGACCGGGTGCTCGCCGAAACCCTGGCCGTGCGGGACCTCCCGCAGGACGACCCGCTGCGCGCCCTCTGGCGCCGCGCCACCACCGACGAAGGTCGCCGCTACGTGCGGCTGTTCATCGCGATCACCGGCCGCGCCATGTACGGCGACCCGGCGGTGACCGAGGCCGTCGCGGCGTCCATGCGCCAGCGCACCGAGCTCCTCGCCGCCGGTCTCGTCGGCTACGGCTGCCCCGAGGACCAGGCCCTGTCGGTGGCCACCGCGCTGCTCGCGGGCCTGCGCGGCCTGTTCGTCGACCTGCTCACCGGCACCGACGAGCAGCGGGTGCACGCGGCCTTCGAGGACCTCATCGACCAGCTCGAACGGCGCCTCGCCGGGTGGGTGGCGTCCCGGTGAGGCGGCTCCCCGGCCCGGGCCTGATCGCCGTGCGCGGTGTTCGCCGCGCGCTCACCCTGGTGCGTGACACCGGCCGCGTGGCGCTGCGGTCCGCCCGGAGGAGTCGAGCAACCGGAGAGAACTCATGCGCGCAACAGTGATGTACGAAGCGGGGGACGTCCGGGTCGAGAACGTGCCGGACCCGAAGATCGAGCGACCCACCGATGCGCTGGTCACCATCACCGCGGCCTGCATATGCGGCAGCGACCTGTGGCCCTACGGCAAGATGCCGGCCTCGGACGGGCCCGCGCGGATGGGGCACGAGCTCATCGGCGTGGTGCAGGAGACCGGATCCGAGGTCGCCACGGTCAAGAAGGGCGACCTGGTGGTGGCGCCGTTCGCGGTCTCCGACGGCACCTGCGAGTTCTGCCGCGAGGGGCTGCAGACCTCCTGCGTGAACGGCCTCTTCTGGGACAGCGACAAGAACGCGGGCTGCCAGGCCGAGGCCATTCGCGTCCCGCACGCCGACGGCACGCTGGTCAAGCTGCCGGTGGCCGTCGACTCGGTGCTGATCCCGTCGATGCTGACGCTCTCCGACGTGTTCGGCACGGGCTACCACGCGGCCGTGGTCGGGGGAGTCCGCCGGGGCAGCAAGGTGACCGTGATCGGCGACGGGGCCGTGGGGCTGCTGGCGGTGCTGTCGGCCAAGCGCCTCGGTGCCGAGCAGATCGTGCTCATGGGGCGGCACACCGAGCGCACCGATCTGGGGCGCGAGTTCGGCGCCACCGACGTCGTGGCCGAGCGCGGCGAGGAGGGCGTCGAGCGGGTGCGCGAGCTCTCCGGCGGGCACGGTTCGCACGTGGTCCTGGAGGCGGTCGGCAACATGCCCGCCTACCAGCAGGCGGTGGGCGTGGTGCGTCCCGGCGGGGTGATCAGCCGCGTCGGCGTGCCGCAGTACGAGGAGGCGCCGGTCGGGTTCGGCAGCCTGTTCGGGCCCAACGTCCGCCTGGCCGGCGGCCCGGCACCGGTCCGCGCCTACATCGAGGAGCTGCTGCCGCCGGTCCTCGACGGCAGCATCGAGCCCGGCAAGGTCTTCGACGCCACCACGGACCTCGACGGAGTCCCCAACGGCTACCAGGACATGGCGGACCGAAAGACCCTCAAAGTCCTGGTGAAACCCTGACCCCGAGCGCCCCGGGGGGGCAGTTTGAGGATGCGTTCCGAAAGGAACGCGACCGAGGCGGCCCAAGCTTCGGTGAACGCGACCCACTACGGGTACGTTTCGCAACGGACGCGACCAAGGCGACCCAAGCTTTGGTAGAGGCGACCCACTACGGGTACGTTTCGCAAGGAACGCGACTAAGACGACCCAAGCTTTGGTAGAGGCGACCCACTACGGGTACGTTTCGAGAGGCAGTGGCAATTTCTTCTGAAATTGGCAGACCGCACAACGCGAGGAAGCCCCAAGACGAAGCCAATTTCTGGAGAAATTGCCACTCCGCACGCAAGCAACCCGACCCCGCGAAGCGCTCCCGAGGAACCCCGTGGGGGTGGTGACAGTTTTCATGAAAACTTCCGACCCCCACGGGGTCTCTCCGTGGAGGGGACCCCCGACCCTCGAGGTGGTTGATCTGGGTTTTGGGGTCCCGTCGTGTGGGTGGAGTGACAGTTTTCATGAAAACTGTCCCGACCCCTCGGGGTCGTCTTGGGAGCGCTCCGTGGGGTACTTTGGGTGCGTGCGGAGGGGCAATTTCTCCAGAAATTGGCTTCGTTTCGTGGTTCTCCTCGCGTTGTGCGGTCCGCCAATTTCAGAAGAAATTGCCCCTGCCTTGCGAAACGTATCCGTAGTGGGTCGCCTCTACTAAAGCTTGGGTCGCCTTAGTCGCGTCCGTTGCGGAACGTACCCGTAGTGGGTCGCGTTCACCAAAGCTTGGGTCGCCTTGGTCGCGTTCCTTTCGAAACGCATCCGTAGGGGGTCGCCTCTACCAAAGCTTGGGTCGCCTCGGTCGCGTTCCTTGCGAAACGTACCCGTAGTGAAAACCGGTTTCGCTCGGTCAACGATCCGGTCAGTGGCCGGACAGCGCGCCGCTGAGGCGTCCGTGCATGGCGGCGCTGGGCTCGTTGAGCCCGACGATGCCGACCCGCTTGCCGCGTGCCTCGTACTTGGTGGTGATGGCGTCGAGGGCGGCGACGGTGGAGGCGTCCCAGATGTGGGCGTCGGTGAGGTCGACGACCACGTCGTCGGGGTCGCCCGCGTAGTCGAAGCGGTGGACGAGCTCGTTGCTGGAGGCGAAGAACAGCTCACCGGTGACGTGGTAGACGACCTGGCCGCCGTCGGGATCGGTCACCGAGGTGACTTCGACGAGGTGCGCCACGCGGCGCGCGAAGATGACCATCGCGGTGATCGAGCCGACGACCACGCCGATCGCGAGGTTGCTGGTGGCGACCACGACGGCCACCGTCACCACCATCACGATGATCTCGCCCGCCGGCATCCGCTTGAGCGTCTTGGGGGCGATGCTGTGCCAGTCGAAGGTGCCGACCGAGACCAGCACCATCACCGCGACCAGCGCGGCCATCGGCATCCGCGAGACCAGCGGTCCGAAGACGATGCACAGCACCATCAGGAACGCACCGGCCAGGAACGTCGACAGCCGCGTGCGCGAGCCCGCCGTCCTGACGTTGATCATGGTCTGGCCGATCATCGCGCAGCCGCCCATGCCGCCGAAGAAACCGGTGACGATGTTGGCGATGCCCTGCCCGATGGACTCGCGGGTCTTGTTCGACCGGGTGTCGGTGATGTCGTCGACCAGCTTCGCCGTCATCAGCGACTCCATCAGCCCGACCAGCGCGAACGCCAGCGCGTAAGGAGCGATGAGCTGCAGAGTGCCCAGCGTGAACGGCACGTCCGGCAGGCCCGGGACCGGCAGCGAGGACGGCAGGGCGCCCTTGTCGCCGACGGTGGGCACGGCGATGCCGGCGGCGATGGTCACCGCGGTCAGCGCCACGATCGACACCAGCGGAGCCGGGATCACCTTGGTCAGCTTCGGGAACAGCACCATGATCACCAGGCCCGCGGCGAACAGCGGGTAGACCGCCCACGGCACGCCGATGAGCTCGGGAACCTGCGCCATGAAGATCAGGATGGCCAGCGCGTTGACGAACCCGACCATGACGCTGCGCGGCACGAACCGCATCAGCTTCGCCACGCCCAGCGCCCCCAGCACCACCTGGAACAGGCCGCCCAGGATGACCGTGGCGACCAGGACGCCCATCCCGTGCTCGCGGGCCAGCGGCGCCACGACCAGCGCGATCGCACCGGTGGCGGCCGAGATCATCGCGGGCCGCCCGCCGACGATGGAGATCACCACCGCCATCGTGAACGAGGCGAACAAGCCCACGCTCGGGTCCACCCCGGCGATGATCGAGAACGAGATCGCCTCGGGGATCAGCGCCAGCGCGACGACCAGGCCACCGAGGACCTCGGTGCGGGCGACCGCCGGCGACAGCCAGGCGGGACGGGACAAGGACAGCTTGGGCACGCGACAACCAGACATGCTCGGGCGCCGCACGCGGCGGCGGGGTGAAGTGCGGGGGAGGGCGCCGTTGCCCGGGAGGGGACGGATTACTCCCGTACTCCGGCACCCGAATACGGCGGTAATCGGACACCCGAATACCGCCGTAATCCGGTGACCGAGTACTGCGGTAATCCGTCCAACCCTTCCGTTACGTTAGAGGAGGGATGGGGTGGTGACCCAGCCGAGTCGTCTTGATGAGGTCGGGATCACTGCGGGCTGTCGAGGCGGTCGCGCAGCATCGCGGCGAAGCGCTCGGCGAGCGCGAGTCGCGTGCGCAGCTTCCGGCAGGACTGCTCGGCCTGCTCGCTGAACTCGCTCAACCGCCGCCGCGGGTCGTCGATCTCCGGGGAGTCGGGGGTCGGATCGAGGATCGCCAGCAGATCGCGCATCTCGTCGAGCTGGAAGCCGAGCGGCTTCATGCCCTTGATCAGCTCCAGCCGGTCGACGTCCGGGTCGGTGTAGAGCCGGAAGCCGCCCTGGCTGCGCGCGCTGGGCACCACCAGCCCGACCTCCTCGTAGTAGCGGATCGTGCGCAGCGACAGCCCCGTGCGCTCGGCGACCTCGCCGATCTGCATCCGCTCACCCACGCCCGAACCACTCCTCGATCGATCTAGGCCCCGAGGCCGTTTTCGCTGCTCCCGGGAGGGACCACGATACGCAGTGCGCGACGGACGCCGCCCGCCACCGTCTCGGCCCTTCCCTGGGCTGCGCACCGGGTTTATGTTGAGAGGTATCGCACCTCCGCGGTGACGATGGCGTGCCGGGAAGTCTGGTCGGCGTGACGAGTGAATCCTTCGCGGAGGGGCCGTCATGGTGATCGTCCCTCTCCGCGGCGAGCGCGCCGGGAGGTCGTGATGCTGAGCCGCAGTGAGCGACGGAGACTCCGCGAGATCGAGCGGTGGTTCGAGGAGAACGACCCGCGCTTCGCCGCCTCCGTCAGGAATCCCCCGCCGGACCCGGTCACGCGCACCCGGCGTCGCGTGGCGATGTCGGTGTCCGCGCTCGGCGTCCTGGTGTTCTTCCTGGGACTGCTCGCGTTCAGCCCGCTGGTGATCTTCATCGGCATCGCGCTCGGCGTCGGCGGGCTGGCCGTCCGCTACCTGCTCCTGGACACCCGCCCCTGACCCGCCGAGCCCCGGAGAGGGCCCGGCGGAAGAGGGTGCGGCGGAACGGTTCTCAGTCGGCGATGCGGTCGCGGACCCAGTCGTGGAACTCGGCGATGTGGTGCTCGCTGGGCACCAGCACGCCGCCGGAGGCGTAGGAGCGGGAGTCCATCGCGAGCTGGCAGCGCTCGCAGGCCTCGAAGTCCTGCTGGTTGACCCGGTGGAACAGCTCCACCGAGCGCGACAGGTCCTGGCCCGAGGCGACGACCTCCGGCAGGTACAACCAATCGCAGTCCACGAGGGTGCGTTCGGCGGTCAGCGGGAACATCCGGTGGATGATCACGTGGTCGGGCACGAGGTTGATGAACACCTGCGGGCGCACGGTGATCGCGTAGTACCGCCGGTCCTGGTGCTCGCCCACGCCCGGCAGCGGTTGCACCCCGTCACCGCCGTCGACGGTGAAACCGGAGACGTCGTCTCCGAATTCGGCTCCGTGGCCGACGTAGTACTGCGCGGCGAACCCGTCGGCGAACTCCGGCAGCACCTCGGTGAGCTCCGGGTGGATCGTCGCGCAGTGGTAGCACTCCATGAAGTTCTCGATGATCTGCTTCCAGTTCGCCTTGACGTCGTAGCGGATCCGCTTGCCGAGCTCCAGCGCGGCGATGTCGTAGGCGTCGATCTCCCCGGCGTCGCCGAGCCGCCCGGCGACGTCGGCGATCACGGTGTCGTCGAACGAGGGCGGTTCGCCGGCCAGGCACACCCACGCGTAGCCGAGCCATTCGCGCAGGTGGACGCGGTTGAGGCCGTACTCGCCGCGGTCGACGTCGTCCATCGCGCCGAGGTTCGGCGCGGCGATCAGCTTGCCGTCCAGGCCGTAGGTCCAGGCGTGGTACGGGCATTGCAGCGAGCGCTGGACCTGCCCGGTCTCCTCGGTGCACAGCCGCGCGCCCCGGTGCCGGCAGACGTTGAGGAACGCGTTGAGGTGGCCCTTGCGGTCGCGCGCGACGAGCACGCTCTCGCGCCCGACCTGCACGGTCTGGAACGCTCCGGGCTTGTCCAGGTCGGCGCTGCGCACCGCGCAGAACCACCCGGTTTCGAAGATCCGCGCCTGCTCCAGGGCGAAGATCGACGGGTCGGTGTAGTGGTGGCCGGGAAGAGTGGCCAGCAGGCTCTGCGGCAACTCCGCAGCGGTCATCTCGGGGTGCCTTTCGGCTCGGTCCGCAGGGTGTTCAGTTGTTGCGCCATGAGCACCTCGTTGCTCGATCGACAACACGATGCGATTGCGTCTCCCGCGCTGTCAAGACGTCCGAGCGGGTTACCACCGGGTAGTCGCCGGGGTTCGGGTAAACGGCCGATGTCGTTGGTTAACGGGGAAATCCACGCGAAAATCGACGCTTCCGACGTCTTGACGCACCTCTCCGGTGGGCCGCACTCTGTTGCGCATGGCGTTATGAGTTCTCTAATGCGCAACACAGGAGGTTCGATGTTCGCTGTCTGCCGCGCCGACGAGCTCGCTCCGGGCGAGTCGACCCGGTTCGTCGCCGACGTCCCGATCGCCGTGTTCAACGCCGACGGCGTGTTCTACGCGGTCGACGACACCTGCACCCACCAGGACGCGTCCCTGTCAGCCGGGTTCGTCGAAGGCTGCTTCGTCGAATGCCCGCTGCACGCGGCCTTCTTCGACCTGCGCGACGGCAAACCGACGTGCCCGCCGGCCAAGCGGGCGCTGCGCACCCACCAGGTGCTCGTCGAGGGCGGCACCGTCTACGTCCAGCTCACGCCCCGCGAGGCGGCGGTTCCGCTGGAGACCGAAGGCGCGGCCTGATCAGTCGGCGCGGCGGCGTTCCAGCAGGACGGTGTCGCGCCACACCCCGTGAAGTCGAGCGATGCGCTCCCGGGTTCCGACCTCCCGGAACCCGGCCGCGCGATGCACCGCGATGCTGACCTCGTTCTCCGGGAAGATCGAGGTCTGCAACGTCCACAGCCCTCCCTCGTCGGCTGCGCCGATCTGCTTGCGCAGCAACGCCTTTCCCACACCGCGACCGCGGAAATCCGCTCCGATGTAGAGCGAGGTCTCGGCTACCCCGGCGTAGCACGCGCGCGCCGACACCGCCGTGGCCGCACCCCACCCCGCGACCTGCCCGTCGAGTTCGGCGACCCACCGGTGCCCGGCCAGCCACTTGGCGTCGAGGACGTCCCGGCCGGGAACCTCGGTCTCGAAGGTCGCGTTGCCCGTCGCGATGCCCTCGGCGTAGATGCGGCGCACCGCGTCCCAGTCGTCGTCCCGGAGCTCCCGGATCAGCGGCTCAGCCATCTCACCAGGCTGAGCCGCTGGATCCGGTGGGGCAAGCTCATTCCGGTGTGACGGTGCCCGCTGCCGCGTCGACGGTGATGACCTGGCCGGTGGTGATGGCGGTGGTGGCGTCGCGGACGCAGATCACCGCCGGGATGCCGTACTCGCGCGCCACCGTCGGGCCGTGCGCCATCGGCGACCCGGTCTCGGTGACCAGGCCCGCCGCGGTCATGAACAGCGGTGTCCAGCCGGGATCGGTGGTGGTCGCCACCAGGATCTCGCCGGGCTCGATCCGGGCGTTGGCCGGGTCGTGCACCACCCGCGCGGGCCCGGTGACCTTGCCCGGGGACGCGCCGAGCCCGGTCATCGCCCCGTCGGCGGCGGGCTCGCTCGGTGCCGCGGCCTCCAGGTCCGTGCCGTCGGAGAGCACCGCGATCGGCACCGAGCGGCGCCGAACCTCCCTGTCGTAGAAGGACTTCCGCTCGGCCGCCGGGGTGCGTTGGTCGGTTCCGCGGATCGCGGCGCGGATCTCGTCGAGGTCCAGGAACATCACGTCCCCGGCCCGCTCCAGCCGTCCCTGCCGGGTCAGGTCCTCGCCGATGAGCAGCAGCTGCTCGCGCACGGTCCGCAGCGAGTGCAGCCACGCGAACTTGCCGAGCTCGCGCAAGCCGGTGAGCTTGCGGGCCCGGCGCATGCAGAACCGGGCCAGCCGCGCCCGGATCGGGCGACGGCGGCGGGCCCGCTCGTAGAGCTCGTCGATGGCGGCCTCCGCCCGTGCCGCCGCCTGCTGGAACCGCCGGTCGGGGGCCTGCTCCGGGTCGGTGATCTTCAGGTAGGCGGCGAGGGTGTCGAAGATCTGCGTCGGGTCCTCCGCCCAGCGCGGCATCCCGACGTCGACCTCCGCGGGAGCCCGGTGGCCGTAGCGGGCGAGGAAGTCCTCCAGCCCGATGTCCGGCAGCGTCCCCGCCCGGTAGCGGGAGGCGAGCTCGGCCGGGGGAGTGCTGCTCAGCAGGGCGCGCTCGTCGTCGCCGAGACGTGTGGTGAGCCGCCACAGCGCCAGGTCCATCTCGGTGGTGACGTTGTGCGGCAGCCCGCCCAGCACCACGTCCACCTCAGGACCGCTCGCGATGCCCTTGAGCAGCGATTTCGGCAGCTGGCCGACGAGGATGCCGACGAACAGCGGCCAGATCACGTCCGAGGCGGTCATGAAGTCCCGCTGCACTTCCTCGGCGAAGCGCAGCCGCTGCTCGGAGTTCGCGAACTCCGGCGCCTGCGCCTGGTAGCGCAGTTGCTCGGTGGCCCGGAACGCCCGCGTGCGGGCGGCGTCGGGGAAGGCGAGCGTGCGCATCAGCTCGAGCTTCGCCTTGGGCACGAAGGTGAGGCTCTTCTTCAGCAGCGGCCACACCGGGAACGGCAGACCGCCGTGGGTCGGCGCGAAGCGCGGATCGTCGAGCAGCCGCTGCACGATCTCGACGTTGCGCGGCCCGTAGACCTCCATCATCTGCGGCAGCCGGGAGCGGAACCGCTTGTTGCGCAACAGGTCCGAGAGGTCCATGAACAACCGGCCGCCGACCGGCGTGATGCCCATCGCGTCGCCGAACGCGCCACCGGCCAGTCCCGCGGACTCCATCCACTGCTGCGCGCCGTGCGTCATCGCCGACATGCCGGCCGGGGTGAACGGGCGGGTCATGCCCTGCATGTGGCCCATCTCGAAGTAGGCCCGCAGGTCGTCGGTGCGCGGCGGCAGCGGGAAGAGCGTGGTGACGGCCCGAGATTGCAGCAGCCACAGCTCGCCGTCCTGGTCGATGGCCCACTCGATGTCCTGCGGCGACCCGAACTCCTCCTGCACCCGCGCCCCGGCTTCGCGCAGCGCGTCGAGCTGCTCGCGGTCCAGGCACCCGTCGGTGCGTGGCGGGGTTCCGTCGAGCACGTAGTGGTCGGCGATGACCGATCCGTCGACGACCACGTCGCCCAACCCAGGCGCGGCGTCGACGACCATCTCCGATCGCGTCCCGGTCAGCGGGTTCGCGGTGAACAGCACCCCGGCGACCTTCGCGTCGACCATCCGCTGCACCACCACGGCCATCCGCGCCTCGGCGGTGAAACCGTTGGCCGCGCGGTAGGCGACGGCCCGTTCCGAGTGCAGCGAGTCCCAGCAGCGGCGGATCGCCGACAGCAGCTCCTGCTCGCCGCTGACGTTGAGGAAGGTGTCCTGCTGCCCGGCGAAGCTCGCCTCCGGCAGGTCCTCGGCGGTCGCGCTGGAGCGCACCGCCACCGGACCGCCCCCGAGCCGCCGGTAGGCGTCGAGGACCTGCTGCTCGGGCAGCTCGCCGGCCGCGTGCGCCCGGGTCGTCAGGCAGAACCCCTCGGGCACCCGGAACCCGGCCTTGACCAGCTCCCCGAGCCCGGCGGCCTTGCCACCCACGAGTTCGATGCGTCCCGCGTCCACCTGCGCGAGTTCCACCACGGCGTCGTCGCCGGTCATCACCATCACTCCAGTCTCAACGGCACGTCCGCACACCGCCGACCAGACTTCCCGGCACACCACGACCGAAGCCGATCCCCGAATGCTAAGCCCCCACATGCCCCCTGGACCGTCAAGAACCCGTCAAAACGTTCTCGTCAGGACTTATCCTGGGCGAGTTGGATGAGGTTGCCGCAGGTGTCGTCGAGGACTGCTGTGGTGACCGGGCCCATGTCGGTGGGGGTTTGGGTGAAGCGGACGCCCTGGGCCGTGAGGCGGTCGTGCTCGGCGTGGACGTCGTCGACGGCGAACGAGGTGAACGGGATGCCGTCGGCGACCAGGGCCTCCTTGAACGGCTTGGCCGCCGGGTGCTGGTCGGGTTCGAGGACCAGCTCGGTGCCGTTGGGGTCCTCGGGGGAGACGAGCGTGATCCAGGCGAACTCGCCCATCGGGATGTTGTGCTTGACCTGGAAGCCGAGGAGCTCGGTGTAGAAGCGCAGGGCCTTGTCCTGGTCGTCGACCATGATGCTGTGCAGGTTGATCCTCATCGTCCCGGCCTTTCCGTGAGCCACCGCTCGACGATCGGTTCGAGCGGTGCGGTGTCGATGTGCAGGAACTTGTACCGGCCCTCCCGGCGCGTCCGGACCAGGCCCGCGGACTCCAGGACGTCCAGGTGCTGCGAGACGGCCTGCCGCGACGAGGCCAGCCCGTGCTTCGACGCCAACCGCGCGCACACCTCGAACAGCGTCTGACCGTCCTGCTCGGTCAACTCGTCCAGGATCGCCCGCCGCGTGACATCGGCCAAAGCCTTGAACACGGCATCATCCACACCCCGACGATAGGCAAGCATCCACTTGCACGTCAACCCGTGACCAGCTGCTTCAAGATTTCCATGGAAATCAGGCCCCCGATTTCCATGGATATCGCGTCCTCAGCGGGCGGGGAAGACCTCTGCCGGGTCCCGCTTGGTGCGGGAGTGGACGAAGAAGGTCGAGCCGTCTGTGAAGTCGAGGCGGAGGCAGGTGGCCCGGGGGATGCTGCGGCCGACGTGGACCGGTTGGATCGCGGTGATCCGATCCATCGGGACCTCGAAGTAGGAGACCGGGTGGTTCGGCGACGGCAAGTTGTCGGCGGCTTTCTGGACGACCGATCGGGCACGGCCGAACAGGCCTTGCGGTTCCTCGGTCTCCTTCGCGACCTGGTTGCTCTTCACCACGACGGCCACGCGTTGTTCGGTGAAAGCGAGGAACGCCTCGCCGGGGACGTTGGCGATGTGGTCCGCCATGCGGACCGCGTCGCGTTCCGGCTGGTCGGCGAAGGCCCACCACATGACCGAAGGATCGTCGGCCCACTCGTCACCGAGGAAATCGCCCTGGGTGAGCTGCAGGCTGGGCAACGGCCAGTTCGGTTCCTCGACCGATGACTTGCGTACCTCGGTCAGGGGCTTGTGCGGGACCATCGGCTTCTGGTTCACGACCGAGCCGACGTAACCCTGCGCTGGAATCTCCCGCCAACGCACGGTTTCCCCATCGCTGAGCCAGGTTTCGGCCAGCGTCTTCTGCCACTTCTCGCGGAGCAGCTCCCGGTCCAGCAACTTCAGATCAGCCACGGCTTCCTCGCTGGTCGTTCACGGCATCGACCATGATCTGCGCATCGGCGGGAGTGCGTGCGTTGAGCACGAAACCCGAGCCGTCGGCGAACTGCAGACCGCAATAGCGGTGGGGTTGCTTCTGCTCGCCCACCGTCCGGCAGTCGACGATGTCCTGCAGAGCGAGTTCGAACCAGGTCGCGACCGGCTTGTTGGAGAGCGGCTCTCCTGGCTGGTTCGCGCCGAAGCGCTCGGTCTCCTTCCCGACCAGAATCCGCCCCATCTCGCTGAACGTTTCGGACAACGTGGGGTGGGCGGAGATCTCGGAGTCCTCCGTCCTGGGCGGTACGAGGACCGCGAGCCGTTGCGGAGTCAGCACCCACAGCATGTCGGAACCGACGTGGTCGTCCGGATACCGGCTCTTGATCAGGCGCATGGCGATGCATTCATCGCCGGAGCCGACGACGGTGAGGTCTCGGCTGCGCTGGGCGGTGCCGGGGCCGGAGCTGCTGTCGCCGCCTCCGAAAGTCATGGTGAGCGCACCTACCGCGACGGCTCCGGCGACGTTCGCAGTAGCGCCACCTAGTTTGCGCCCGAGTCCCTTCTTGGGGTGGCCGTTCTCATCAAGCCCCTTGACTTGGTAGCGCTTGTCCGCCTGCCAGGTCGCCCACAAGATCGGCTCGCCGGGTCGGCACCACTGGCGCGCGGTCAACGCGGCGCCGAGCGTCTCCGAGACCGTCATGGGTCAATCGTCTCCTCAACCTCGAAGCCGCGTTCCGTCGCGGCCTCCCGGTCCTCAGCAGTGGACGGGTCTGCTGCCTTGTCGTAACCGTATTTGACGCCCTGCTCGATGCCTTGTTCGGTGAGGGCCTGGCCACCTGCGTGGAGAGCGGCGTCGGTGACGCGCGTGGTGCCGCCCAGACCGAGAGTTCCCAGACCGCCCTGGACGACGTGGCGGCGAGAGCTCGTTCACCCGTCGCGCTTTCCGTCAGGTTGCCGTTCCAGCCCGTGCGTACGCCCGGTGCTTCAGGATCAGTGGCTTCTTGCCGGGCGAAGCGGTTCCCCGTCGTGGAGGCCATATCGCCCGTGTGATCCCCACGAGTGAGCGTCTTGGCCAGGGGGTTCGCGTCGATCTGGCGCGAAACCCAGCGTTCTGCGATGTTGCCGTCGCGGAGGTCGTTCATCTTCTCGACGACCTTGCGGAGCGGGCCCTTGCGGAGGGCGACGAGGAGCTTCTCCAGCTGCGTGACCAGTGGCTTCAGCTTGTGGAGGAGGTCTGCGACCTTGGTGCCGAGGCGGGTGCCGGTGATGGCGACCTGGGTGGCCGTCATGCCCGAGGCCGCGGCTGCTGAGGCGCCGGCGGTGATCCAGGAAGCTGCCAGGGCGGCGATCCATTCGATGATGAGGCCGAGGACGAGTTCCTGGATGATGTCGATGACCATCTCGACGAAGGCGTCGAAGAGGTCGGCGGCGATCTCCAGGGTCTGCTTCAGGTCCAGGATGTCGGAGGCGAAGGCCTTGGTGCCGCCGGTGAACTCGGTCATCTGCTTGCGGAACGCGTCGCCCGCCTGCCCTTCCCAGATCGGGCGGGTGGCCTCGGCGCGCTGCCGCTCCTGCTCGCCGAGGTTCTCGACCCACTGGGCGACCTGCTCCCAGCCCTTGGCCGTGGCGCGCATCTGCTCCGGGTCGCCGATGGCCGGTTCCAGCACGAACTCCACGAGCGGGCTGATGACCAGTGAGATCAGGAAGCCGAGTCCGTTGTCCACGAAGGACTTTCCGGGGCTGGCGACCAGCTGGAGCTGTTCCATCCGGGCGTTGACCGTGGCGATGGCGATGTCCGGCGGGTTGTCGGCCTTCGCGAGGTCCTGGGCGGCGGAGGCCGTCGACATGCCGTAGGCCGCAGTCTGGTCCATGAAACCGCGGCGCGGTCCTCCGGCGCCGTTGACCGCGTCCATCGTGCCCGGGCCGGAACCCGAGCCGCCCAGACCCGCGACGTCGATCTTGCCGAGGTCCTGGGCCTGCTTCTGATCGGTCTCGGCGTAGTCCTTCGCGCACTCCGCGACCGCGTCGGAGATGTGCTGCATGAAACCGCCGGCCTTGGTGGCCAGGTCGCGGCACTCCTGCAACGAGTCGAAGTAGTTGAAGGCCAGGAATTCGCCGATCGGGCCGAAGCAGTCGTCGCTCACCCGCGCCTGCTCCAGCATCTCGGCCAGGTGGCCGAGGTGCTGGGACACGCCTGCGGAGCCCTGGCTGTGGGCGGACAGCGCCTCCGGGGCGACCTTCATCGTCATCGGGTCACCTCAGGAAAGAGCCGTCGGAGAAGTCGTCATCGTCGTCCGCGCGAGGCGGAGCGGGTGGTGCCGTGGGCGCGGCAGGGGTGTGGGCGTTGAAGGCGCTCTTGAACTGCTCGGCGCGGTCGCCCAGCACCGGCGTCACCGTCTCGTCCATCTGCTGCGCGGCGTCCTGGGTGGCTTCGCGGATCGCGGTCATGATGCTCTGCTGCAGCGATGAGTGCGGTTGGCGGGTGGCGGCGGCCGTGAGCTGCAGGTCCAGCACGGCGCCGGAGGGCGCCACGGTGACCGAGACGCTGCCGTCGGCGCTGCGGGCGGTGCCCCTGATCTCCTGCATCCGTTCGCGGAGCCGGCCTGCCTGCGCGGCCTGCTCCTCGAACTTGCGCATCATCTCCTGGACGCGCTCCGATGGCTGAGCCACGAACTCCCCCTCCTGTTCGAGCCACTGGCGGGCACGAATGCTAGTCAGCGGGGGTGGGGTTCGTGGGTCGATTTGGCGTGATCGGGGACTCACCGGCTGAACCTACTTTGGAGTAGGTTCTGGGTATTCTGGTGGTGTGGTCGGGTTGCGAGGAGTTGCGGGATGATCGATGAGTCGCGGCCTGCCGGGTTCTGGGGGAGGGCCGGGGATCGGGTTCGGCAGGTGAACCAGAGCCGCCGCGTGGTCGGGGCGCTGCGCGGGGTCCGGCGGATGCTGCCGGGTTCCGGTGAGGTCGCGTTCTCCGGTGACGGCACGCCCTCGGACCGGGTGGCGCGACTGATGCTGCAGGTGGCCGGGGATCGTCCCAGCGCCGTGCGCGAGCTGGGGTTGGCGACCGTGCAGGCCTGGCAGGCGCTGACCAGCAAGGGTGCCTCCGACGGGGCGGTGACGATCATGTTCACCGACCTCGTGGGGTTCTCCAGCTGGGCGCTGCGGGCAGGTGACGACCAGGTGCTGCGGCTGCTGCGGGAGTTCTTCGACGTCACCGACGACGTGGTCCGGGGTTACGGCGGCGTGGTGGTCAAGTCGCTGGGCGACGGGGCGATGGTGGCCTTCACCGACGTGGACAAGGCGATCGAGGCGGCCGCCGCGCTCGGCTCGGCCGTCAGCGCGCTGCACCACGACGGCTACCGCCCGTCGCTGCGGGTGGGCCTGCACCGCGGGTGGCCGCGCAAGGTCGGCAAGGACTACATCGGGGTGGACGTCAACATCGCCGCGCGCGT
The DNA here is from genome assembly GCF_900116135.1 of Saccharopolyspora flava. Lineage (GTDB taxonomy): Bacteria > Actinomycetota > Actinomycetes > Mycobacteriales > Pseudonocardiaceae > Saccharopolyspora > Saccharopolyspora flava. The sequence continues at coordinate 145,577 of NZ_FOZX01000001.1, read as the reverse complement.
CGCCGACGCCGCCGGCGGGGGCGAGGTGCTGGTCACCGAGCAGGTCCTCGACGCCGCCGACCGGGAGCGGTACGTGGCGCGCAGCAGGCGTTTTCGGGCGAAGGGGACGCCGAAGGACCTCGCGGTGTACGCGGTGGTTCCGCGTCACGAGCGGTGACCGGTGGGTGTACCGTCGCAACTAGACAGCATGCTGTCTAGTTGCTTCCGGACTCCGGCCGAATGGGATTGACCTTGCGCATCGTCCTGACCGCCATGCCCGTCTACTCGCACCTCGTGCCGCTGCTGCTCCCGGTGGGCCGGCAGCTCGCCGACGCCGGTCACGACGTCCGCGTCGCCACCAGCGAGGACATGATCGGCCCGGTGGAGCAGGCGGGTCTGCGCCCGCTGGTGCTGCCCGGGCTGCTGACCATGCGCGACGTCGCCGCCGCGCCCGCCGAGCACGGGCTGACCACCGACTTCGAGGAGGTCGCCAAGCGGCGCGGCACCGCCACCGTCGGCGTCACCCCGGCGATGTTCGGGCAGAGCTTCATCGGCGTGCTGGGCCGCAACTTCGGCGAGCGGCTGCTCGAATCGGGCGAGAAGCCGGACCTGATCCTGCGCGAGGGCACCGAGTTCGGCGGCTACTACGCGGCCGAGAAGTGGGGCATCCCGAGCGCCGTGCTCGACATCAGCCCGATGGCGCCGTACGAGGCACCCGAGGTGACCGCCGCGATCAACGCCGGTCGCGCGCACTTCGGCCTCGGCCCGATCGACGACCCGTGGCAGCCGATGCGCACCTTCCGCGCCGGAGTCGTCCCGGACGTCTACTACCCCGAGCACGCGCGCCTGGAATCCGCGCACCACTACCGGGTTCCGGCCGGGGACGAGCAGCGGCTGGATCCGGAGATCGCCGCGCTGCCGGATCGTCCGCTGGTGCTGGCCAGCCTCGGCTCCAACGCCCCGCTCATGCTCGGCGAGCGCCCGCAGCTGCTGGAGACGATCATCGAGACGCTCGGCAAGCTGCCGGTCACCGGCGTCGTCGCGCTCGGCGCCAACCGCGATCCGGAGCGGTGGGACGGGCTGCGCGCGGACAACGTGCACCTGACCTCGTTCGTCCAGCAGCAGACGCTGCTGCCGTCGGTCGACGCGTTCATCACGCACTGCGGCTTCAACAGCACCCGCGAATCGCTCTACGCCGGGGTGCCGATGGTGGGCCTGCCGATGTTCGCCGAGCAGCCCGCCAACGCCGCCAGGATCACCGAACTCGGGGCGGGCCTGGCCCTCAACGTCGAAGACGCCACCGCCCCCGCCCTCCACGACGCCCTCGTCCGCGTCCTGGACGATCCGTCCTTCCGCAACGCCGCCCGGGGCGTCCAGCGCCGCACCCTCGCCCTGCCCCCGCTCTCCCAGCTCGTCGCCGACCTCGAAGCGGCACTCTGACCTGCCCTGCCACGCCGCCGGTCAAAAACCGCACCATTCATCGCGGCGAATACCGCGGTTTTCGACCGGTCGAATACCGCGGTTTTTGACCCGGGGCGGGGTTTCAGGGGGCGAGGTTGTGGGTGAGGTGGGTGATCAGGGCGCTGAGCTGGTCGATCTCGGCGGGGGAGAGGCCGGCGACGAGTTGTTCGTTGGCGTCCCGGGAGGCCTGTTGGAGTCGGCGGTGGGCCGCGCGGCCCTCGTCGGTGAGGTGGAGGCGCACCGCGCGGCGGTCCCGTTCCGCCTCGGAGCGCTCCAGCCAGCCCATCTCCGCCAGGCGGTCCACCTGACGGGCCAGGGTCTGGCCGCTGACGTGCAGCGATCCCGCCAGATCGCGCTGGATCAGCGGCCCGTGGACGGTGAGCGCCTCCAGGATCGTCCAGGTCGTGAAGCTGGCGCCCGCTTCGCCGAGCCGCTGCTCGAAGTTCGCGCGGGCCTGCCGGGCGACCACGTTGAGCCGGTACCCGAGGCTGCCCAGACCTGAGCCGATGGCGTCCACCGACCTCACCTCCCGGCGCACAGTTCTACCTCACCCCACCGGATCTGCACGCTGTCGCCTAGAGTGCAATAATGCACTCTGTGGTTGATGGTGCAACTCCTGCTCTGAAGCGTCGGGTCAACACGGCCCACCGGCTCACCGCCGCCGCTCGCCGCCGCACGGGCGAGGACGGGCTGTCCGGGTTCACCGTGGACGAGATCTGCGACGAGGCGGGCATCTCCAGACGCACCTTCTTCAACTACTTCGCGTCCAAGGAGGACGCGGTGCTGGGGTTCACCACGCTCTGGGACCAGCAGGAGCTCGAAGAGCGGTTCACCGCCGGAGGCGACCCCGACGAGCCCGGGATCTCGGCGAGCCTGCTCGACGACTACGCCGCGCTGCTCGTGGAGCGCTGGACCGAGGTCGGTCTCACGCCCGAGCACGTCGCCGACCTGGTCGCGGCGACCGACCGCGAACCGCGCCTGTTCTCGCGGCTCTTCGAGAGCATCCGCGCGCGCGAGCGGGCCGACATCGACCTGGTCCGCACCCGCGAGGGCCTTCCCGAGGACGACGTGCGGGCGAACGTCGCCGTCCAGATGGTCAGCGCCCTCGCCGGCGCCTGCATGGGCCGCTTCCTCGACCCCGACAACACCGACCCGCTGCACACGATCATGCAACGCCGCCTGGTTGCCGCCCGCGAGGTCTTCGCCGCCACGCTCACCGGAGGGAACCGATGACCGAGACCGAACCGAAGTTACTGCTCACCAAGCGCAGGATCTGGATCATCTTCAGCGCCCTCATCGCGGGCATGCTGCTGGCCAGCCTCGACCAGACCATCGTGTCCACCGCGATGCCCACCATCGTCGGCGACCTCGGCGGCGTCGAGCACCAGGCGTGGATCACCACCGCCTACCTGCTGGCCACCACCATCGTCATGCCGATCTACGGCAAGTTCGGCGACGTGCTGGGACGCCGCAAGCTGTTCCTCATCGCCATCGCGCTGTTCACGCTCGCCTCCGTCGGCTGCGCCCTGTCCACCGACTTCTGGACGTTCGTGACCTTCCGCGCCGCCCAGGGACTCGGCGGCGGTGGCCTGATGATCCTCTCGCAGGCGATCATCGCCGACATCGTGCCCGCCAACGAGCGCGGCAAGTACCTCGGACCGCTCGGCGGCATCTTCGGGCTCGCCGCGGTCGGCGGACCGCTGCTCGGCGGGTTCTTCGTCGACCACATGTCGTGGCACTGGGCGTTCTACATCAACATCCCGATCGGCATCGCCGCGTTCGCCATCACCTACTTCGCGCTGACCCTGCCCAGCAAGAAGGCCACCAAGCCGCTGGACATCCCCGGCGTGCTGCTGCTGGCCGCGGCCACCACCAGCCTCATCTTCTTCACCGACTTCGGCGGCGACACCGCCCACGGCTGGAGCGCCCCGGAAACCTGGATGTGGGCGGCGGGCCTGGTCGTGGCCGCGACGCTGTTCGTGCTCGTCGAATCCCGGGCGGCGGACCCGATCATCCCGCTGTCGTTGTTCCGCAACCCCATCTTCATCAACGCCACCAGCATCGGGCTCGTGCTCGGCGTGAGCATGTTCGCCGCGCTGGGCTTCCTGCCGACGTTCCTGCAGATGTCCACCGGGACCTCCGCCGCGGTGTCGGGGATGGCGATGCTGCCGATGATGCTCGGCCTCATGCTGACCTCCATCACCTCCGGCGCGCTGATCACCAGGACCGGCAAGTACAAGATCTTCCCGATCCTGGGCACGCTGATCACCGGCGGCGGGATGCTGGCCATGACCACGCTGTCGGCCGACACGCCGGTGTGGCTGCTGTGCGTGTTCCTGTTCGTCTTCGGCGCCGGCCTCGGCCTGATCATGCAGGTCGTCGTGCTGGTGGTGCAGAACTCCGTCGACCCGGCGATGCTCGGCACCGCCACCAGCACCAACAACTACTTCCGCGAGGTCGGCGGGGCGCTGGGCACCGCGGTGTTCGGCACCATCTTCTCCACCCGGCTCACCGAGAACCTCACCGAGATCTTCGCCGGTGCCGGGGCCTCGACCGACCAGGCGCAGCAGTCCGCCATGACGCTGTCGCCGACCATGCTGGAGCAGCTGCCCGAGCCCGTGCGTGACGCGATCGTGTCGGCCTACGCCGATGCCCTGGCGCCGGTGTTCTGGTATCTGGTTCCGTTCATGGCCGTGGCGTTCCTGCTCGCGCTGCTGCTCAAGCAGATCCCGCTCTCGGCGGTCGCGGGACTGGTCGCCCGAGGCGAGGCCATCGGCGGCGAGGAAGCCGAAGCGCTCGAGGCGCAGCAGCGAGCCGCCGCGAAGACCTCCGCCGGGAACAGTCACTGAACGAAGGAGCTCGCATGGCCGAGATGGATCTCCGCGTCCGGTTGCTCGGGAAGCTGCTGGGGCTGAGCCCCAGCGTGACCGGCATGACCGATGAGCAGCTGATCGCGCGGCAGTCGAAGTCGTTGCCGCGCAACAAGATCGTCGACTACCTGCTGGGATCGCGGGCGTCCGGCATCATCACCAGCGACCTCACCGCCGCCGGTGCCGAGGACCGGATCGGGATCCGCGTCTACCGGCCGATGCACGCCCGCGAACCGCTGCCGCTGGTGGTGCACATCCACGGCGGCGGCTGGATCGGCGGCAACCTCGACATGGGCGACTGGCTGTGCGGCCGGGTCGCTCGGGAGGTCGGGGCCGTCGTGGTCTCGCTGGACTACCGGCTCGCGCCGGTCCACCGGTTCCCGGCCGCCGTCGAGGACTGCTACGCGGCGCTGCTCGACCTCGTCGACCGGGCCGCCGACCTCGGCGCGGACCCGAGCCGAATCGCGGTGATGGGCGACAGCGCGGGCGGCAACCTCGCCGCGGTGACCTGCCTGCTCGCCCGGGACCGGTCCGGGCCGCCGATCGCGTTCCAGGGGCTGATCTACCCGGGCACCGACCTCACGCTGGGCAGCGACTCGCTGCGCACCAACGCGGAGGCGCCGGTGATCACCACCCGCGAGATCGTGCGGATGCGGGAGGCCTACCTCGGCGACGAGGACCCGGCGAACCCGCTGGCCTCGCCGCTGAAAGCGGCCACCCACGAGGGGTTGCCGCCTGCGCTGATCCAGGTCGCCGAGCACGACCCGATCCGCGACGACGGGCTCCGCTACGCCGAGGCGCTGCGGGCCGCCGGGGTTCCGGTGCGCAGCACGACCTACGTCGGGATGCCGCACGGTTTCGTGGCGTCGCCGAACCTCTGCCGCAGCGCGCCGCAGGCGCTGGCCGAGCTGTGCGCGGAGCTCTCGGCGGCGCTGGTGCCCGCGCGCGTCGTCGGCTGAGACAGGTTGAGACAGGTCCGGGACGCGCCCGCGCGGGAGGGTGCGGGCGCGTCCCGAGCTGTCGGGGGGAAGTTTTCATGAAAACTTCCCCCACCCGGAGAACGGTCTGAACGTTCACCGGAATTCGTCGTCCCCGCGCATCGGGGTCGTCGTCACCGGTGCGGTTCTCAGGGGAACCTCACCAGCCGACGGCGACCACCAGCCACTGCGGGCCTTCGTGGGAGACGTAGGAGGCCTGCTCGGCGACGTCGTCGTACGGGAATCCGTAGGCCTTGCCGTCGATGTCGTGGTCGTGCCAGAACTTCGCGTAGTAGTTCGCCGGGCCGGACGGGTAGAACTTCGACGCGTCGTGCTGCTGGTCCTCCGGCAGGTCGGCCACGTGGCGGTTCAGCGCCGCGCACTTGTTGGCGTCCCCGCCGAGGCTGCCGGCGCAGCCGAAGATGTTCTTCGTCGTCTCGTTCACGCCCACCGAGTTGGCGTAGTCGGTGAAGTAGTTCGCCTGCGCGCCGCCGTCCTGGAACTCCGGCGAGCTCCCCGGCGCGATGATCTTGTTCGGGTCGTCGGCGAGGTGCTTGAACTCCTCGGGCACCTCGTCGCGGAACTTCTGGAACGTCGCGTCGCGGCTCTCCTGGAACGTCTCGTAGTCCTCGCCGAAGGACGCGTCGAACCCGTCGTCGGCGTGCAGCCGCATCGCCAGCTTCAGGCCGAACGCGTCGACCCGCGTGGTGTTGCCGTTGAAGACGTTGTCGCCCACGGTGAACTCGATGAAGTCGGTCAGCGGGCTGTCCGGGGCGCCGAGGTGGAACTCCATGCGGCCCGACGAGTTCGCCGGCATGTCCAGGTAGGGCTGCTCGGCGATCGAGTGCGTCTCGCCGTTGAACGTCCAGTACACCTGGTCGTCCGGGTACTGCCCGTTGGTCTGGTTGATGACCTTGACCATGAGTTCGTTCTGCGCCGGGGGAATGCTGCTCACGTCGCCCCAGAACTCCTCGGGCGGCGGGCTTCCCGCGGGGGTGACCGCGGCCGGGTGCGGCTCGGCGGGTCGGGCGGCCTGCGCGGGCAGCGAGGTGGCGACGGTGGCCGAGGCCAGCGCGCCCGCGGTCAGCAGCCCCAGAGCGCCGCGGCGCCAACGCCGCGTCGTTGCGGTACTGGTCATGGTTCACTCTCCGAACTGTGGAGGAATGAAGATCGGTGAGAGCGCTCTCAGGTGCAGACTTTCTCGATCAGGAACGGAAGTCAACATTCCACTTCAGCCCTGTCCGCTTCTCGCCATGCGAGGACCGGAGGTTCGCGCATCTCGGGCGTTCTGCGGCATTTTCACCTCCGCCGAGCGGAACACCCCGAAGCGGAACGGTTTTCCCACAGCGACCCCGCGCACGGGGTTCGTGCGTCACGGAGGGACGGTTCACCACGGATACGTTTCGCAACGGACGCGACCGAGACGACCCAAGCTTTGGTAGAGGCGACCCACTACGGATACGTTTCGAAACGGGCGCGACCAAGGCGACCCAAGCTTTGGTAGACGCGACCCACTACGGATACGTTTCGAAAGGCAGGGGAAATTTCTTCTGAAATTGGCGGACCGCACAACGTGAGGAGAACCACGAAACGAAGCCAATTTCTGGAGAAATTGCCCCTCCGCACGCACCCAAAGTACCCCGCGGAGCGCTCCCAAGACGACCCCCGAGAGGTCGGGACAGTTTTCATGAAAACTGTCACTCCACCCACACGACGGGACCCCAAAATCCCAGCTCAACCACCTCGAGGGTTGGGAGTCCCCTCCACGGAGAGACCCCGTGGGGTCGGACAGTTTTCATGAAAACTGTCACCACCCCCACGGGGTTCTTCGGGAGCGCTCCGCGGGGTCGAGCTGCTTGCGTGCGGAGTGGCAATTTCTCCAGAAATTGGCTTCGTCTTGGGGTTTTCTTGCGTTGTGGGGGCCGCCAATTTCAGAAGAAATTTCCACTGCCTCTCGAAACGTACCCGTAGTGGGTCGCCTCTACTAAAGCTTGGGTCATCTTGGTCGCGTTCTTTTCGAAACGTATCCGTAGTGGGTCGCCTCTACTAAAGCTTGGGTCGTCTTGGTCGCGTTTCTTGCGGAACGTATCCGTAGTGGGTCGCGTTTACCAAGGCTTGGGTCGTCTTGGTCGCGTTTCTTGCGGAACGTATCCGTAGTGGGTCGCGTTTACCAAGGCTTGGGTCGTCTTGGTCGCGTTTCTTGCGGAACGTATCCGTAGTGGGTCGCGTCTACCAAGGCTTGGGTCGTCTTGGTCGCGTTTCTTGCGGAACGTATCCGTAGTGGGTCGCGTTTACCAAGGCTTGGGTCGTCTTGGTCGCGTTTCTTGCGGAACGTATCCGTAGTGGGTCGCGTCTACCAAGGCTTGGGTCGTCTTGGTCGCGTCCGTTGCGGAACGTGCCCTGAAGCTGTCGTGCTCCCCGACTCGGCGCTCCGGGGGACCGCCGCTGAACGCCGAGAAGCCGGGCGGAGCCGTTGGCTCCGCCCGGCTTCTCGGGGGTGGGGGTTACGGGAAGTTGGCGAGGTTGGAGGGGGTGGTCTCCGGCGGGGTCACGTCGCCCGTGTCGTTGATGACGTGGGTGATCGAGCCCTTCTCGTTCAGCGAGACCGTCGCCATGCTGTGGAACTTCACGCCCGGCGCGTCCGGAACCTCGAACGCGTGGTGGTTCTTCACCTCGGGGTTGGTGTTGAAGAAGCAGTAGCTGCCCAACCCCCACGCCTCGTGGTTGGTGACCTGGTCGCCCACCTTGTAGGCGGCCCAGCCCTCCAGGCCGTTGTCGTTCATGTACGAGGCCTGGTCCGGGACGTCGTAGGGCATCTCGTTCTGGAAGAACACGGTCTTGCCGTTGTTGCCGTTCCAGATGACCTGGTACTTGTTGTAGTGCTCGACGAACAGGCCGGTGGCCGTCACGTCGTCACCGTTGACCAGCACACCGGTCTCGCCCGGGTTGACGTCCCAGCCGAAGGTGCCCTCGTTGCCGTGGTCGGCGCGCCAAGCCCAGATGTGGTCCATGACCGCGTTCTTGCTGTTGACCACGAGGCTGTTGGTGGCCTTGCCCGCCACCGTGCCGCCCAGGCGGAAGAACACGTCCTGCATGATCGTCGGGTTCTGCGAGTGGTCCGCCGAAGCGCCCTCCTCGCCGACGGTCAGCAGGCTCGGCGAGTTCTGGGTGCCCGCGTCGAACAGCACGCCCTTGATGCGCACGCCGTCGACGTCGGCGACCTCCATCGCGGTCTTGCCGGTGTCGGGCATCAGCGTCGGGTAGCCGATGCCGAGCACGATCGTGTCCGGGTTGGTGATCTTGATCGTGTCGTCGAGGTGGTAGACGCCCGGCGTGAAGAACAGGTTGCAGCCCGAGGCGACCGCGGCGTTGATGTCCGCGGCGGTGTCGGTCGGCTTGGCCACGTAGAACTGGCTCATCGGCACCGACGTGCCCGGGGTGTCACCGTTGGCCCAGCTCGGCCCGGTGGCGTTGGTGCGCACGTCCGGGCGGAACACCTGGTACTTGCCCTCGCCGTCGACGTACAGGTACGGCACGTCGGCCGACACCGGGGTCGACTCCAGGGTGGTGTGCGGCGGGTCCGGGAACGCGGTGGGCGGGGCGCCCTCCACGCCGGAGAACGTCATGTTCCAGACGCCGCCGTCCCAGGAACCCAGCTGGGAGTCGCGGGTGTACCACTGCTGCTGCGACGAGGACTCGGTGGTGCCCGAGACCTTCGTGTCGGCCAGGTAGCCGCCGCTGGCCCAGCCGTAGCTCTCCGGGTACAGGTCCAGGTCGCCCTGGATGTCCATCCGCCGCATCGGCGCGGCCTGCGACACGCCCCAGCGGTTGGCGCCGTTGGGCTTGACGGCCATGTTCTCGGCCGAACGCCAGAAGTTCTGGGTGGCGTTGCCCTCGTCGGACTCGTTGAACGCGTCGACGGTGATGTTGCCGTTGATGGTGACGTCGCCGGGGTTCTTCCCGAGACCGGCCACCGAGGTGTAGTACCCGACGTTGTCGTTGACGGTGTACTCGCCCGGCTTGAACAGGTGCGCGACCCGGTCCTCGGACATCTGGTCGGCCAGCGTGTCCTTGAGGTTGTTGAAGTCGTCGTCGAGCTGCTTCTGGATGTCAGCGGCGGGCATCGACGGGTCGAAGATCCGCACGTTCGGACCGAAGTCCGGCGTGTCGGTCCCGGCGCAGGCCTGCGGCCCCGGAGCGGGAGCCGGGGCCGGAGCCGCGGGTTGCGCGGGGTGCGCACCGGGCATCGCCGCCGCACTCGGCGCGACGGCGGTAACGGCGGCGACAGCGGCCATTCCCGCGAAGAACGGGAACCGGCGTCGCCCACGCCGTTGTGAGACGGGAGTCATGTTTCAAGCACCTCCGGAAAAGGACAATGCGTCGAACGCACTGCGTGAGAGCGCTCTCAGGTCGGCACCCTAGACCGATCAAGAGCGGAACCGGAAGTCGTGCTTCGGGAAACCGCCAGTGCCGCAAGGGATTCCCGTTTTCCCAGCTGAGGGGTCTGCGGAGGTCAAAAGGGTCGACGCAGACCGGCATTCACGAATTCGGGTTTCTTTCCCCGTTTTCGTTCCCGCCCCGCAGAGCGGAAAACGCGGGGTGCACGTTTTTCAGCGTACCTCGGTTCAATTCTCAGGTCACGAAATTCTTCCATCCCCGATCCCGGGACCCGGGTGCTGCGGCCGGTTTCCGGTCAGCCGAGCGGGTTGAGGGCGCGGAAGGCCAGGTGCAGGTCGTAGCTCAGCGACGGGGAGTGCAGCAGCGAGCGCTCCAGCAGCTGCTCGGCGCGGACGAGCCGCTTGCGCACCGCCGTGGTCGACAGCCCCAGCGCCTCGGCGGTCTCGGGCAGGCGGGCGTCGGCGAGCAGCCACGCGCGCACGGTCTCGCGCAGCCTCGGGGAGGCGCGCAGCGGGTCCAGCAGCTGCGCGGCCCAGCGGCGCACCGCCTCCGCGCGCAGCAGCGCGTCGAGGTCGGCTTCGGCGGAAGCGTCCGCGGCACCGGAGTTCCGCAGGCGCAGCGCGAGGTCCACGCAGGCCTGGTCGTGCAGCCGGTGCAGGTCGCGGTCCAGCAGCGCGCCGATCTTGTGCAGCCGGGCCTGCAGCGTGTTGCGGTGGATCTTGAGGTGCCGCGCGGCCTGCTGGTGGAACATCAGCCAGGACGTCAGAGTGCCCCGCAGCTCCTCGCGGGTGGGGTCCTGCGGCCGCTGCGGACTGAACTCCTCCAGCCCGGCCAGCACCTGCCGCGCCCAGCGCTGCCCGGCGCCGGCGATCTCGGCGGCGAGGTCGTGGCCGCGGCCGAAGGTCGCGAAGCGCTCGGCGTTGCCGCGCGCATGCGCCAGCGCGTGGAAGGCCTGCTGGTAGCCGACGGCGTAGTCGCGCAGCGGCAGGACGTTGCTGATGCCCACGCTGATCCGGCCGGTGCTCTCGGTCGCGGTCGCTACCAGCTCGGCCAGGCAGGCCCGCTCCCGCTCGTGGTCCATCGGGGGCACGGCCGGGATGAGGTGACCGCTGTAGACCGGGCACTTGATCATCCACGCGCGACCGCCGGTGAGGTGCACGAGCCGGTCGGCGACGGCGTCGCGGTCGCCGCGCTCCAGGGCGCCGATCTCGACGACCCACACCCGCATCGGGTCCGGCAGCGGATCGCCGAGGGCTCCGGCGGTGCGGTGCGCGGCGGGCAGGGCGCCGTCGATGAGCAGGTGCAGCACGGCTTCCCGGACCTGATCGCCCGCTTCGTCGGCGCGCCGCCAGCGCTCGTGGGCGTGGTGCGCGCGCCACGACAGCGCGAGCAGGCGCAGCGCGTCGGTGCGCGCGGGTTCGGTGGTGAAGCGGTCGAGGGACGGCCCGGCGAGGGCGAGCGTCGGGGCGTCGGGTTCGGCGGACAGGGCGAAGGCGGCCACCCGGTGCGCGCCGTCGTGCTCGACGACCGACCGGGCCTCTCCGCCGCGCAGGCGGCGGGCGGTCTCGGCGAGCGACCCGGGCAGCTCCCGGTGCGGGGTGAGGGGCGTGCCGTCGGGGGTGAAGAGCGCGGCGTGGCCGTCGATCTCCTCGGCGATGCGGTCGAGCAGGCGCTGCGGCCCGCCGGTCTCGGCGTCGCGCTGCAGCGCGCGCAGCCGGTCCAGGCTTTCCCGCTCGTCGCCGGGCACTGCCGAACACCCCCAGAAGGTCACTCGTACGGGTGGTGATCGTAGGGGTCGGCCGGAGCCTGGCGCAGCGGGCCGGACCCGAATTCCCGGTCCGGCTGTGCGAAGCGGAACTGGAGCGCCATGATCATCGGCCCTAGCCTGGTCGCGTCGTGCTCGCGAGAGACGGACCGGCGCATGGGAGTCGGCCGGCGTCCCGCGCGCGACGAGAGGTCGACGCCGCGTCGCCCTGGGGGTCGGTGTTCGCACCGCGCTGAGGCGAGGAGGAAGAGGGAATCCTCCTCGCCTCAGCGCTTTTTCGGTACTACAGGGATTCCAGGAAGCGCCGGGCCAGCGGGCCCGAGGACGCCGGGTTCTGGCCGGTGTGCAGGTTGCGGTCGACCACGACGTTCGGCGCCCAGGCCGGGCCTTCCTTGAAGGTGACGCCCAGGGCGTTGAGCCGGTCCTGCAGCAGCCACGGGGCCTTGTCGGCCAGCCCCGCCTGGGTCTCCTCGGCGTTGGTGAAGGCCGTGACCTCGTAGCCGCGGAACGGCGAGTCGCCGCTGCCCTCGGTGGCCAGCAGCGCGGCCGGGCCGTGGCAGACGACCGCCAGCGGCTTGCCCGAGCTCAGCGCGCCGGTGAGCACGCGGGCGGAGTCGTCGTTGACCGCGAGGTCCTCCATCGGGCCGTGCCCGCCCGGGTAGAACACCGCGTCGTAGTCGTCGAGGTTCACGGTGGCCAGGTCGATCGGGTTCTTCAGCTCGGTGGCCTTGTCCAGCACCGCCGCGATGCGGTCGGCGGCCTCCTGGCCGCCGTTGGCGTCGGCGCTCAGGCTGCCCTGGTCGACGGTGGGCACGACGGCGCCGGGGGAGGCGACCACGATCTCGTGCCCGGCCTGGGTGAAGGCCTCGTAGGGCGCCACGAACTCCTCGGCCCAGAAGCCCGTGGGGTGCTTGCTGCCGTCGTTGAGGGTCCAGTGGTCCGCGCCGGTGAGCACGAACAGGATCTTCGCCATGATGTGTCGCTCTCAGGGTCGTGATGTGCGGTGTCGAGTCCGACGGTAGGCGCGGTCTCGGTGGCGGTGCCAATCGGCGAACCGATGACCGCCATCAGGATTCCGATGGCTGAGCGAGCAGGCCCGGCGATAGCCTCGCGGCATGAGCGAGGGTGAGGCGCAGGGCTCCGGTCCGGTGGAACTGGGGTTGCTGCGGACGTTCCTGGCGGTGCACCGGACGGGTTCGTTCACCTCCGCCGCGCGCGTGCTGGGGCTGGCGCAGCCGACCGTGACCGGTCAGGTGCGGGCGCTGGAGAACCACCTCGGGCGGCAGCTGTTCGAGCGGTTGCCGCGCGGTGCCGCGGCGACCGCAGTCGCCGACGAGCTCGCCGCGGAGGTCGCCGGGCCGCTCGACGCGCTGGCCGCCGTCGCCGAGCGCGGCACCCGCCGGGAGGACGACGAGCCGGTGCGGCTGGGCGGTCCGGCGGAGCTGCTGGGCGAGCGGGTGCTGCCCGCGCTCGCGCCGCTGGTGGCCGACGAGACCCGGCTGTGGGTGACCACCGGGCTCGCCGACGAGCTGCTGGAGGGCTTGCGGGCGGGGCGTTTCGACCTCGTGGTGTCGGCGATCCGGCCGCGCGGGCGCACCATCACCGCGACGACGCTGGCCGACGAGGAGTTCGTGCTCGTCGCCGGACCGGCGTGGGCGGAGCGCCTCGGCGGGCTGACGCCGGAGGACCCGGGCGCGCTGGCGGGGGTGCCGCTGCTGACCTACGCCGAGGACCTGCCGATCGCGCGCCGCTACTGGCGGCACGTCTTCGGCAGGAGGCTCACCGCCCCGGCGGCCGTGGTGATCCCGGACCTGCGCGCGCAGGCCACCGCCGTCGCCGCCGGCGCGGGCGTCGCGGTCCTCCCGCGCTACCTCTGCGCGGGCGCGCTGATGTCCGGAGACCTGATCGCGCTGCTGGAGCCGCCGGACCCGCCGATCAACACCCTGTTCCTCGCCGAGCGCGCCGGGACCGCCCGCAGCGCTCACCACGCGCGCGTGCGCGACCGGCTGCTGGGGGCTGCGCGCGACTGGTGAGCGGCTCGCGGACGGGTGATTTCCGGTCGGGGCGCGGTTCTTCCGCAACGCCCCTTCGCATTGGGCCGAACAGGTGATCGCGATTCATCGGAGCAAACACATAGATTGGAGTCGAGTCTCATCCATAGAATTCGACTGGACGATTGAAACGATTCCAGTGGTGCGGGAGATCAGGGAACCTTATGATTTCGGTGGGACGTTTCGCCGTCGAATGTCACATCGGAATTCGAGCGGGAGAAAACGCCGTTATCGGGAGTGCTCTCCGCGCGGGGTGTTGTAGATGTCCCGCGACCGCGGGTCCATCGTCGTTTTGAGGTTCCGCAGGGCGTGGTGCAGCCGGGATTTCACCGTTCCCGGCGGAATGCCCAGCGATCTCGCGGCCTTGGTGGCGGTGCTGTCGGCGAAGTAGACCTCGTAGAGCACCGAGCGGTGCCCGGGGGTCAGCCTGCTGACCATCTTGGCCACCACGACCCGGTTGACCACCGCGTCGGCGTGGTCGGAGTCGTAGTCGCCGACGGTGCTGCCCGCCGCCTCGTCGACCTCGGTGGGGCGCGCGCGACGTGCGCGAATGCGGTCGATGGCGATGTTGTGGGCGACCCTGGTCAGCCAGCCCCACACCGAGCCGCGCTCCGGCGTCAGCGAGTCGGCGTGCTGCCAGGCGCGGAGCATCGTCTCCTGCACGACGTCCTCGGCGTGGTGCGGATCGGAGAGGATCTTGTTCACGTACGCCAGAAGGCGAAGGTAGTAGTCGTCGTAGAGCGACTTCAAAGTCGTGTCTGTGTTTCGAACGGCGTGCTCACCGCCCTGGGTCGTCGTGGTGGTGCGTGCCCGTTCGAATGCGATCGCGGATCGCGGATCTCCGACTAGCGTCATGTGGCTTCTTCATTCGGTTGTCTGCCCCGCCGGTGAATCGTCCGCGGAACTGGGGGACGGACCGGAAAAGGGGATTCCGGATGGCAGCGATGAGCTTGCCCGTTAGCTCGATCGGAGGAAATCCGGGAGCTCACGTAGATTTTCTACGTAGTACCGAGGAGGTGCTCATATGAGCGTTCCCGTGGGCGATTTTTCGGGTTTCGTCCCCATGTGCCGGACCAACTGGTCGGTCGAGAACATAAAGGTACTGTGAACGAACGATGACGGGTTTGTGATGGGTGACACAGCGTCAGAATCCGGACCCGCAGAGTCGTGATGACCGCCCGTGCGGTTGCGCTCAACGTGTGAGCGGAGGGTGATCGCCGTGACGATGCGTCACGGTTTCCGGGGGTCAGGCGGATCTGGTGTCGACGTCGCCGCCGTCGTGGCGGGTCGCCTCGACCGCGATCTCCACCCGCGAGCGCACCCCGAGCTTGGCCAGGATGTGCGAGACGTGCACCTCGACCGTGCGGCGCGAGGAGAACAGGGCCGCCGCGATGTCGGGGTTCGGCAGCCCGTCGGCCACCAGCCGCGCGATCTGCCGCTCCGTCGGCGTCAGCGACTCCCAGCCGTTGGTGGCGCGCCGGCGCCGCCCCCGCGGGTGCCGCAGGCCGTGCGGCCGCATCCGGGCGTCCGCGCGCCGCAGATCCCAGCCCGCGCCCAGGTTCTGGTAGATCTGCACCGCCCGCGCGTAGGCCGCGCGGGCCGGGGCGGACTCGCCGCGCTCGGCCAGCACCACCGCCATGTCCTCCAGCGCCCGCGCGCGGCGGGGCGGCTGGTTCGTCGTGCCGTAGAGCTCGATCGCGGCGCGCAGCGCCGTCGGGTCGCGCTCCAGCAGGCCGCGGCAGTGCTGCGAGGCGGCCACGATGTTGGGCACCGCCCCCACAGCCGCGTCCTCCGCGCAGGCGTCCGTGGCGCGCCCGGCGATCTCGCTCTCACCGGTCTCGACCGCCAGCCGCACCAGCTGCGGCAGCCACAGGTAGCGGGTGCCGAACCGCTTGCCCGCCGTCAGCGCCTCCGACAGCAGCCGCACCGCGCGCTCGGGCTCCTCGTCGGACTCGGCGAGCAGCGCCTCGGCCAGCAGCAGGAACTCGCCGGAGACCCGGGTGGCCGGCTGCCCGTCACCGTCATCGCCACCGGCGGAGCGCAGCGCGCGGCGCAGCGTCGCGCGGTCGTCGCGGTGCCCGGCCAGCAGCGCCGAGAGCCCGTGCAGCAGGCGCAGTCCCGCCGGGTCCAGCCGGTCGGCGAGCTCGCCCGCGGCCTCCAGCTCGGCGGTCGCGTCGTCCCAGCGGCCGATCGTGTAGTAGTGGTTGGCCGCCGACAGGCGCACCGCGCCCAGCCGGGACGGCGTCGCCGAGCGCTCGGCCATCGCCAGCATCTCGTGCAGGGCGCTCTCGGCCTCCTCGGCCTGGCCGAGCCCGAACAGCAGCGTCATCCGGTTGCCCAGCACCGTGAGCCGCAGATCGGTGTTCTCCGGGGCGTCGCCGAGCGCGGCACCCGCCTGCTCGTAGCAGATCACCGCCTCGGCGAGGTCGCAGCGGCGCGCCAGCGCGGCCCCGCGCACGTGCAGCGCCAGGCCGAGCGCGAAACCGTCGCGGGACGGCCGCGCCTCGGCCAGCGCGCGCTCTACGGCCGCGTCGGCGGCCTCGAAGTGGCCGCGCGAGAGCATCACCTGGCCCAGCACCGCGTGCATCCGGGCCAGCCACGGCCGCTCGAAACCCGGTGTGCGCAACGCTTTCTCGACCACCTCGGTGGCCAGGTCGTCCTGCCCCAGCACCGCCAGCGACCACGCCAGGTACCAGCTGAGCTCGGCCGAGCAGGAGGCGTCGCGGGTGTCGTCCAGCGCGCGCTCGCTGAGCTCGCGAGCCTGCTCCGGACGGCCCAGCTGCACCATCGCCAGCACCCGCGCGGTGCGCAGCGCATCGCGACGATCGTCCTGAGTGGACAGCAGCGGGATCGCGTTGGCGAGCAGGCCTTCGGCGCACTCCGGGGCTCGGTGGGCCAGCATCCGGCCGTTGTCGACCAGCCAGTCCAGGCCCCAGTCGTCGATCTCGGCGTCGTCGACCGACAGCGAGGCCATCAACTGCTCGCCCACCCGCTCCACGGGCGCGCCGGAGGAGGCCAGCGCGCGGGCCGCCTGGTGGTGCAGCGCCAGACGCAGTGCGGTCGGCGTGGTCTCGTGCAGGGCTTGGCGGATCAGCCCGTGCTGGAAGGTCAACCGCGACCCCGATTCGACCAGCAGCCCCGCGGTGAGCGCCTCCTCGACGCTGCCGACCAGCGCCACCACCGGGCGCTCGGAGACGGTGCGCAGATCGGTCACCGAGAACGTCGGGCCCAGCAGCGCGGCCATCCGCAGCACGCCGATGGTGTCGCTGCCGACGAAACCGAGCCGGGCGGCGATGGACTCGGCCAGCGAGCGCGGCAGCGCGCCGTCGCTGAACTCGGCGGTGAGCTCCGCGCGCTCGGCATCGGTGTCGAGGTGCTGCTCGCGGCTGAGCGCCAGCACCATCTCCCGCGCGTAGCGCGGGTTCCCGGCCGCGCGGCCGAGCGCGGACCGCAGGGCGGGCCCGATCCCGGCGGCGCCGGTGAGGTGCGCGGCCAGCTGCGCGGTCGCGGCCTCCTCGAGCGGGTTCACCGGGATGCGCACGGCTGCGCGGTCTTCGCCGCGCACCACGCCGAGCTCGCTGCGGCCGCCCGACGGGCGCACGGCTCCGGCCAGCAGCAGCGGCAGGTGCTCGGTCAGCCGGCTCAGCCGGTGCCACACCAGCAGGCTCGCCTCGTCGGCCCAGTGCACGTCGTCGACCGCCAGCACCAGAGGCCCTGCCGCGCACAGCTTCTCGGTGAGCGCGATGAGCTGCTCGGCGACCGCGGGCACCGGGTCGTCGCCCGCACCGCCCAGGCGCTCGTGGATCGCCAGGACCTCCGGGTCGGAGGAGTTCGGCCGCACCGCGAGGCAGTCCAGCAGCACCCGCAGCGGGAACCGCTGCGACAGCTGGTCGGCCGCGGCGTGGTGCACCGCGCAGCCGAGGGTTTCGGCCTCGGCGAGCAGGGCGCGCAGCAGCGCCGTCTTGCCGATGCCGGGTTCGCCCTCCAGCCAGAGCACGGTGCCGCGCCCGGCGGCGACCTCGCCCGCGAGTCCGCGCAGCTGTGCCAGTTCGGCGTCCCGCCCGAACAGCTCCGGTCCCATCAACGCGCTCCCGCCTGAGCCCGGAAAGCCCGGTGCTTGATCAAGTTCTGCCCGCCCAAGCCTAGCTCCCGCTCTGCGGCGGGGTGTGCCACGCCGAGCGCCAGCCGCGTTGGCGGGCGCGCGGGATCAGCACCGCGCCCAGGCCGGTGAGCACCACCAGCAGCCCGACTCCGCCGGTGACCAGCAGCGCCACCAGCCGCGGCAGCGGGTCGACGGCGGGTTTCGGCGTCAGGTGCGCGGGCGGCGCCGCGGCCGACAACGGCTTCTCGCCGGATTCCGACGGCAGCACCGAGGTGACCGCGGCCGCGGGGTTGACCACGCCGTAGCCGCGCCTCGGGTCGGGCAGGTCGGCGGGCGGGTGATCGGCGGTGTCCTGCAACCGGTTCCGGACCTCGGCGGCCGAGAGATCCGGGTGGTAGGCGCGCACCAGCGCGGCCGCGCCCGCCGCGAACGCGACGCCGATGCCGCCGCCGGAGGCCACGATCTGGCCGTTGCCGCGCGGCGCGATGCCCACCACATCGTCGCCCGGCGCGACCAGCGCGGGCTGCCCGGCGGCGTGCTGGATCGGTTCGCCCTGCTCGGTGATGCCGGTGACGGCCAGCGCCTCCGGGAACCCGGCGGGGTAGGGGACCGCGTCGTCGCCGACGTCCACATCGGACGGTGCGATGACCAGCGCGTCCTTGCTCAGCGCGTAGGACACCGCCGCGCGCAGCCCGCCATCGGCCGACGCCGTGCCCACCGACACGGCGATCACCTGCGCACCGCCGTCGGCGGCCGAGCGGATCGCCGAGGCCAGCTTACCCGCGTCGACCTCGTCGGGGTCGTTGGTGATCCGGATCGGCAGGATCCGGGCGCCCGGGGCGATGCCGGTGAACCCGGTGCCGGCCGCCGGGCGCGCGGCGATCACGCCGGCCATGAAGGTGTCCCGGCCCGCGCAGTCGTCGTTTCCCGCACCACCGCTGAGGCTCTGGCCCGGCAGCACCGCCCCGGACAGCGCCGGAGCCGCCGCGCTGACCCCCGTGCCGATCACTGCGACCGTCACCGCGGCGCCGTCGGTCAGGTCCCACGCGCTGCTCGGGTCGAGGCGCTGCAACGCCCAACCCTCCTGCGGTACCACCTGATTCGCCGGTGGCGCGCACTGCTGGGCGAGGGCCGGGACCGGTGCGGCGGTGAGCAGCGCCCCCGTCACCAGGACGGTCGCCAGCGCCCTCACGAGCGGTCTCCCGCCGGGCGCGGCTCCAGCCAGCCCGCCTGCATCAGCGTCGCGCTGCGGCGGGTCACCAGGTGTGCCCGGCCCGCGGGCAGCACCTGCGGGCGCATCCCGTTGAGCAGCGGCATCTCCGTGGGCGGGCAGGAGAACGCCAGGTCCGGCGTGTTGGATTCCTGCATCCGCCGCACCACCGAGTCCATCGACAGCCGCGAGGACCCGGCCGCGCTGCGGGTGAGGATCACGTGCAGACCGATGTCGGCGGCCTGCGGCAGCAGGTCCAGCAGCGAGTCCAGCGGGCCGCCCATCGTGCTGGCCAGCAGGTCGTAGTCGTCGACGAGGATGAACACCTCCGGACCCGACCACCAGTCGCGGCGCTGCAGCTGCTGCGGCGTGACGTCCGCGCCCGGCAGGCGTTCCCGCAGCTCGTTGGCGGCGGTGCCGATGATGTCCTTGGCCGCCGTCGCGGAGAACGCGAAACCCCGCCGGTAGGCGTCCGGGACCGCGTCCAGCAGCACGCGGCGCGAGTCCACCAGGATCAGCTCCGCCTCGCCCGGCGCGTAGGTCTTCGGGATCGCGTCGGCGACCAGCCGCAGCAGACCGGTCTTGCCGCTGCCGGTGTCGCCCAGCACCGTCAGGTGCGGCTGGGTCGCGAAGTCGTGCCACACCGGCTGCAGGTCCGCCTCGCCCCAGCCCAGCGCGAGGCGCAGTTTGCCCTGCGGCTCGGGGAGCTGCTCGGCGGGCAGCACCGCCGGCAGCATCCGGACCCCGGCGGCGTCCTCGCCGTCCCAGTTGTCGGCCACCGCTTCGGCCAGCATCCGGGCTCCCTTGGCCAGGTCGTCGACCCGGCGCAGCCCGTCCAGGCGCGGCACCGCCGACAGGAAGTGCAGCTTGTCCATCGTCAGACCGCGACCCGGCTGGCGCGGCACCCCGGCCGCAGCGCGCATGTCGATGACCGAGTCGATCGAGTCGCCCAGCCGCAGCTCCAGCCGGGTGCCCAGCTGATCGCGCAGCTGGCTGTGGATGTCGGCCCAGCGGCTCGTGGTCAGCATCAGGTGGATGCCGTAGGTCAGGCCGCGCGAGGCCAGCGAGCGGATCGTCTGGTCGTGCTGCTCGAAGTCGCTGCGCAGCGTGCCCCAGTTGTCCACCACCAGGAACACGTCGCCGAAGGAGTCCTCCGGAACCCGGCCCGTGCGGCGCAGCTCCCGGTACTCGGCCATGTTCTCCACACCGTGCCGGGCGAACAGCGCTTCGCGCTGGGCCAGCACGCCCTGCACCTCGGCGACCGTGCGGCTGACGCGCTCGGCGTCCATCCGCCCGGCGATGCCGCCGACGTGCGGCAGCTCGCCGAGGGTCTGCAGCGTGCCACCGCCGAAGTCCAGGCAGTAGAACTGCACCTCGTCGGGCGTGTGGGTGAGCGCGAGACCGGCGATGAGGGTGCGCAGCATCGTCGACTTGCCCGCCTGCGGGCCACCGGCGATGCCGACGTGCCCGCCGACGCCCGACAGGTCCACCATGTACAGCTCGCGGGCCTGGTCGAAGGGCTTGTCGATGACGCCCACCGGCACCTGCAGCTTGCCGCGCCCCGGCCAGCTGACCGGCGTCAGACCGCGATCGGGGTCGGGCACCAGCGGCGGCAGCAGCTCGTCGAGCGTCGGCGGCTCGTCCAGCGGCGGCAACCACACCTGGTGCGCGGGCGGGCCCTGGCCCTTGAGGCGGCTGACCGCGACCTGCAGCAGCGTCTCGGTCGCCTCCTCTTCCTCGGTCTCCGGCTCCGGCTCGGGGACCTGCTGGGCGGGCGCGTCCGGCAGCCGCGCGGCGCCGAAAGGCACCACCTGGCGGCTGATCTCGGCCTTGCGCTGCTCGGCGGTGCGCCGCTTGAACGGCGCCGAGACGTAGGCGGCCTTGAACCGCGACAGCGTCGCCACGTCCGAGCGCAGGTAGCCGTTGCCCGGCGCGCTCGGCAGCTGGTAGGCGTCCGGAACACCGATCACCGAGCGGCTCTCCATCGCCGAGAACGTGCGCAGACCGATCCGGTAAGACAGGTGGCTCTCCAGCTTGTGCATCCGGCCGTCGTCGATGCGCTGCGAGGCCAGCAGCAGGTGCACGCCCAGCGACCGGCCCAGCCGGCCGATCATCACGAACAGCTCCGCGAAGTCCGGGTGCGAGGCCAGCAGCTCGCTGAACTCGTCGACGACCAGGAACAGGCTCGGCATCGGGGCCAGCGGAGCGCCGTTGGCGCGGGCCTTCTCGTACTCCAGCAGCGAGCTGTAGTTGCCCGCCGAGCGCAGCAGCTCCTGGCGGCGCACCATCTCGCCCTGCAGCGCGTCCTGCATGCGGGTCACCAGCGGCGCCTCGTCGGCCAGGTTGGTGATCACCGCCGAGGTGTGCGGGAGCTCGTCCAGACCCAGGAACGTCGCGCCGCCCTTGAAGTCGACCAGCACGAAGTTGAGGACCTCGGAGGAGTGCGTGACGGCCATCGCCACCACCAGCGTGCGCAGCAGCTCCGACTTGCCGGAACCGGTCGCGCCGATGAGCAGGCCGTGCGGGCCCATGCCGCCCTGGGCGGACTCCTTGATGTCCAGCTCGATCTTGGTGCCGTTCTCGGCGATGCCGATCGGCACCCGCAACCGGTCCTGCTGCGAGGTGCGCGCCCAGGTGCGGGCGGCGTCGAGCTTGTCCATCTCCCCGACCTCCAGCAGCGCCGCCAGGTCGAAGTCGGTGACCATCGGCTCGACGATGTCGGTGGTGGCGCTGAGCCGGAACGGGGCCAGGGTGCGCGCCAGCGAGGCGACCTGCGGCAGGCCCAGCGAGTCGGGCACGCCCAGCTCGGTGCGCACCTCCGCGCCCGAGCGGTTCAGCCGGATCATGTCGATCCGGTCGTGGGCCAGCTCCAGCCGCAACGTCGTGCGCTGGGCGGGACCGGACATGTCGAGGCTGAGCACGGTGGCGTTGCGGTAGCCCGCACCGGCCAGCCGCGACTCCGCGGGGGTCGCCACGCCGTCGAGCACGACGACCACGTACGGCTCGTCGCGGGTCGGGCTCGCACCGGCCTCGAACCGGCCGCGGTCGTTGAGGTCCGGGCCGACCAGCGCTTCGAGCTCGGCGAGCGAGCCGGTGAGCATCCGGACGTGCCCGGCGCCGTCCTGCTGGCTGGTGTGCTGGGCGTGCGGCAGCCACTTCACCCAGTCCCACTCCGGGGCGCGCTCGGGGCTCGCGCACACCGCGATCTTGAGGTCGTCGGGGGAGTGGAAGGTCACCAGCTGCGCCAGCACCGCGCGCAGCAGGCCGCGCGAGGCCTCGGCGTCGCCGCGCATCTGCACCTGCGAGAACCCGCGCAGGAACAGCGCCGTCGGCAGATCGTCCACAGTGGTGTAGGCCTTGATGAACCGGCGCAGCGCCCGCGCCGACAGCGGCTCCAGGTCCTCCACCGGCTTGGACTGCACCGGCGTCATCTTCATCGCCAGCCGCTGCGCCGAGCGTCCGATGCGGACCTCCGCGAAGTCCGCGTGCGACAGGCGGCGCTCCCACAGCCGGCCGCTCATCGCCACCGACCACAGGCCCGACGGGTCGGGGTGCCGCCACGACAGGGCTTTTCGCTGATCGGCCGCGACCTGGCGGACCTGCTTGCGCATCTGGCCGAGGTAGCGCAGGTAGTCGCGGCGCTCGCCCTTGAGGCGTCGCTTGCGCTCGCCGACGCTGCGCCCCATCTGGCCGAAGCCCATCGCGAGCATCGACACGGCCATCAGCGCCACCACGATGAGACCGATGCCGCCGAACCCGCCGGAACCGCCGCGGCCCATGAACATCAGCATCATGGCGCCGGAACCCAGCGCCATCGGCAGGTACATCAGCAGGCCGCCGAAGCCCCCGCTGACCTGCTCGGGGATGACGGGCGGCTCCTGCAGGGACAGTTCCCCGTCGGGCATGGCCGGGGGCTTCTGCCTGGCCGGTCGCCGAAACGGCGTCACACTCACTGCGATCAGATCCTTTCCCTGCGACCCCTCATCCCTCCACACGGATGGAGCACTCCAATCGGGTCAAAGGGGAGGGGAGAACCCGGAGCAACGAATTCATCACGGCGGCCCCGCCGGGGTTTTCGGAGAACGGCGGATGCCGTCCCGCTCCCGGCCCGGGTCGCGGGGATCGAGAGATGTTGCGCGGAGGTTGCTTTCACCATCATTGCCAGAAATGCGGACTCCTCGACCGGCTCGAATCCCGCCCCGATAGCGGGAGAACCTGAATCCGGTGTCCGGGGGAGAGCAGTTCGGCAAAACGGTTGAACTCTTCATGACCCGAGCCGCGTGTGGTGGGTATGACGGGAACGACGGCTCAGCCTGCCGTTGCGGCAGGCGAGGTGTGTCGACTGACGATCCAGGGCCCCAGCTCTCGGGTCGAGCTCGCGGTGCCCGCCCACATCCCGCTCGCGGACCTGCTGCCCACCTTCCTCGACCACCTCGGCGGTGGACTCGGGAACGCGGGCCTGGAACACGACGGATGGGTGCTGCAGCGGCTCGGCGAGCCCGCCCTGCAAGAGGATCTCGGCACCGCCGCGCTGGGCCTCTACGACGGCGACATCCTCCACCTCCGGCCGCGCAACGACCAGTTGCCGCCGGCCGACTTCGACGACCTCGCCGACGGCGTGGCGACCGGAATCCGCAACCAGCGCAAGGACCTGTGGCGCCCGGAGAGCACCCGTCGCGCGTTCCTCGCCCTGCTCGGCGCCTCCCTCGCGCTCGGGCTCGTGCTGCTGCCCGGCATCGGCGCCGGGCAGTGGGTCGCCATCACCGCGGGCAGCATCGCGCTCCTCCTGCTCGGCGCCGCCACCCTGTCCTCCCGGGCGCTCGGCGACCGGACCGCCTCGGAACTGCTGTTCACCGGAAGCGCCGCGTTCGCCGCGGCCGCCGGATGGGCGCTGCCGATGATCGGCAGGCCCGTCCTCGCCATGAACGCCCAGCTCGTCGCGCCCTGCCTGACCGCGGCCGCGGTGTGCACCAGCGCCATCGTGCTCGGCCGGTTCCTCGTCGGCGGCGGGTTCGGCGCCGGCTACCTCGCCGCGATGCTCGCCACCGGCCTGACCGCGCTCGTCGGACTGCTCAACACCTTCGACATGCTGTCGGCCGGAGGCGCCGCCGCCGTCGTGCTCGCCGTGACGCTGCTGGTCGGCACCCGGGTCCCGCGCATCGCCGCCTGGCTCGCCGGGCTGAAGGTGCCGCCGCTGCCGACCTCCGCCGAGCAGTTCCAGGAGGGCATCGACCCCGAGCCCGGCCGCGAGCTGATGGACCGCACCGCCGAGGCCGACTCCAACCTCACCGCGCTGTGCGCCGGACTCGGCGTCGTCATCGCCGGATGCCTGGGCATCCTCGCCTTCACCCCCGGGTGGGCGTCGCCGACGCTGGCCGCCATCGCCTCCCTGCTGCTCCTGCTGCACTCCCGCGAATTCGTCAGCTCCCGGCAGCGGGTGGCCGTCATGGTCCCCGGCTTCCTCGGCCTGGCCGCCGTGATCACCGCGCTGTGCCTGGTGATCCCCGGGCCCTGGCGGATCGCCGTCATCGGCGGGCTGATCGTCCTGTCCGGACTGCTGCTCGCCGGCGCCCGCAGCCTGCCCGGCCGCCGCCTGCTCCCGCACTGGGGCCGCGCCGGCGACTGGGCGCACATGATCCTCGCCATCGCCATCATCCCGATGACGCTGGCAGCGCTGAACCTCTACGCCGTGGTGAGGGCCGCATGGTCGTGACCTCGAACCCGGGGGGAGGTCGTCGTGCACTCGCGCAGTGATCAGGTCCAGGCTCACTCGTTCATGGCCGCGCGCGTCGTCTCCGCGCTCGTGCAGGCCGAACCCGACGCACCCGACCCGCCGCTGCGGCGGACCCCGCTGGGCTACGTGATCGGCCTGATGCTGTCGATGCTCATCGTCGCCGGATTCGCCGTCGCGGGCGTGCTCGGCTTCGGCGGTGCCACCGACTGGTCCGAGCCCGGCAAGCTCATCGTCGAGAAGGAAACCGGAAGCCGGTACGTGCTGGCCTCCGACGGCACGCTGCGCCCGGTGCTCAACTACGCCTCGGCCCGGCTGCTGGGGGCCAACGAGGTCGCGGAGGTGTCCCGCTCCACGCTGAGCGAGGTGCCGCGCGGCACTCCCATCGGCATCATCGGCGCCCCCGACGGGATCCCGGCAGGCGACGCGGGAGGTGCGGGCCAGGCGTGGGTGGTCTGCGCCACCACCACCCGCGACGCCGCCGGGGCCCCGCACCCCACCGTCGCGCTGCACGTCGGCGACGCCACCGAAACCGAGCCCGCGGGCCCGGACGAGGCCGTGCTGGTGCGCTCCACCAGCGGCGACCAGTACCTGGTGTGGCGGGACAAGCGGATGAAGCTCAGCGCCCCGTGGGTCGCCGCCGTCCTCGGCTACGACGCCTCCACGGCGCTGCCGGTGCGCGACGCGTTCATCAACGCGATGCCCGCCGGACCCGACCTCGGACCGCCGCAGATCCCCGGCGCAGGCCAACCCGGACCCGCGCTGGGCGGTCGGCCGACCCGCATCGGCCAGATCTTCTCGGTCAGCGTCGTCGGCCGGCCCCAGACGCTGTACATGCTCACCACCGGCGGGCTCATGCCGGTCAACGGCACCACCGCCGCGCTGGCGATGGGCGACCCCTCCGGGGGCGGGCAGACCGGCCCCACCGCGCTCTCGCCCGCGGCGATGGCCTCCGTCGGTCAGGTGCCCTCGTCGCCGACGATGGCGCAGCTGCCCGACAAGCCCCCGGCGCTGCTGGCCACCGACGACACCACCGCGCCCTGCGCCCTGACCCGGCCCGGTCCGCGCGGTGCGCAGTCCGCGCTGGCCATCGGACCCGCCGACGGCGGGGTCGTCGTCGGCGGACCCGGCATCGACGGCGACGAGTTCACCGCCGATCGCATCGACGTCCACCCCGGTGCGGGTGCGCTCGCCCGCACCCTGCCCGCCCCCGGCGTGCCCGGCGCGGGCCTCTACCTCGTCACCGACTCGGGCGCCAAGTACCCGGTGCCCGGCCAGAACGCGGCCGAAGCCCTCGGGTACCGGCTGACCGACGCGGTTCCGGTTCCAGCGCACCTGCTCTCGCTGCTGCCGACCGGACCGGTTCTCGCACCGGAGCGAGCCGCAGGAGGTGCTGCGCAGGCAGCACCGTGACATGCCGACCCACCCGGTCGGCGCGCAGTACGCAAGTTCCATCCCGCACATGGCAAGGAGAAACCGATGACCGCCCCAGGTGCCCAGTACGGCCTCAACGACGCTCAGCTGCAGCAGATCATCGAGGCGACCAACCAGTCCCTCTCGCAGATGCGCCAGCTCAACAACCAGGTCCAGATGCAGGCCTCCTCGCTGGGCCAGGCCAACCAGTCCGACTCCGGTCGCATGCTCGTCGACAAGTTCGGCGTCTGGGCCGGTGACTTCTCGCGCATCGAGAACGAGCTCAACCAGCTCAACCAGCGCGTCATGGACGTCCGCAACGCCTCCCTGCAGGCCGCCCAGCAGGCCCAGGACTCGGCGTCCGGCGCCAACCTCTGATCGACACCCCTTACTTCTCAGAACGGAGATTGAGATGACCCAGTTCAGCGTGCAGCACGGGGCCTACGAAGAGGTCAACATGGGGCTGCAGCAGGCCGTTCGCCAGATGGGCACCATCCTCGACGAGCTCAACGGCTTCCTGAAGAACATGGGCGAGGCCACCCAGGGCAAGGCGGCCCCGCTGTGGGCCGAGAAGCAGCAGAAGTGGAACCAGGCCTACACCGAGATGAACACCCGCCTCAGCAGCGGCCACGTCTCCTCCACCAACGCCGCCCAGGCCTTCCAGGACGGAGACAACCGCAGCGCCCAGATCATGGCGTGACGGGTTCTTCCGGCGGCTCGTGCCGTTGAGAGGTGCTCGTGCGGTTGAAGCGTCGGGTGCGGGTCGCCACGCGCAGCGGCCCGCACCCGATTCCCCGTTTTCCTCCCCCGTGACAAGGAGAACCAGTGGCTGACGAGACGAAGACCAAGTTCGACAGCGGTCAGTACGAAAAGCTGATCAAGGACGTCGACACCCGCGAGGACGAGCTGCGCAAGCAGTTCCTGGGTGCCAGCTCCGGCATCCGCCTGGCGGCCGACCTCGGCGAGCGGGTCCACGCGGGCAACCCCGAGTGGCCGGCCATCCAGTCGCTCAACGAATCCCTGGGCGCCCTGGGCAAGTCCGCCGAGACCATGAACGAGAAGACCAGCAAGGACTGGCGCAAGTTCACCGAGGCCCTCAACGACGCCAAGCGCGTCTTCGAGGACACCGACGACCTCGCCACCTACTCGGCCACCGAGTTCACCCAGGAATACCCGGATCTCGGCGGAACCTCGACCCCGGCCGCCTGAGTCGGTTCCCCCTCACTCGATCGACCTCAGCTGACGGCATCAGCCCAGGACCAGGAGAAAGCCCATGCCCGAGAACGCGGACCTGTCAGGCCCGAGCAGCGACTGGACGTTCTTCCAGGCGCTCAACGCGTTGACCGGAAAAGGGCCGGACCTGAAGTCCAAGGCCGAGGGCATCAAGTGGTTCGAGGTCGCAGGCGGTGGCGACGGTGGAGCCGGCGGCAAGGACGCCGACTTCACCGGCGACAAGCTCAAGGAAGACCTGACCAACCGGGTCGCGCCCACCGAAGACCTCACCTACACCGCGTTCGACCGGGTCTACTACCGGGTCAACCGCAACACCGCCGCCGCCGACGCCTGGACCCAGGCGATCAACGACGCCGGAACCATCGTCGAGGAGATGTCCTCCGGCAAGAGCGGCACCCTGGACCTGCCCACCCTGCGCCAGGCCCAGGACCTCGTCGGCAAGTACGAGAAGTGGCTGGAAGGCACCGGCCAGGACTTCCGCTCCTGGGCCAAGTCGCTGGACTCCGAGGAATCCGGGTTCAGCGGCAAAGCCGCCTCGGTCATCCAGGGGCGCATGGACCAGAACGCCGACAAGCTGGAAGGCCTGCACGAACAGCTGACCCTCGATCGCGGCGTGGCCGTCTCCGTCGCGCTGAAGAACCTCGGCGACAAGCTCGAAGCCGCGATCAAGAGCCTGGCCGAGGCGTTCTACGACTTCCGCAGCCGCGCCCTCTACGCGCCCAACAACAAGCGCGTGGGCTACGAGAACCAGCTCTACGACTTCCTCACCAACGGGGTCGGCCTGGTCCAGGGCGCGCCGAACTACCAGCTCGACGGCAAGAGTACCTCCGAAGCCCAGGAGTACATCAACACCTCGCTGGCCAGCTTCAAGGAAGGCAACCTCGTCACCGCCGGTCCGTGGGACAAGATGAACACGGAGATCAGCAACGCCGCGCTCACCGAGCTCAAGACGCTCGACACCGCGGCCGCGGCGGCGCTCAAGCCCCTCGAGGAGGAGCTCAAGTACACCCAGTCGGCGATCAAGGAGCTCACCGAGCCCGAGACCAGCGCCCCGAACACGCCGCCGACGACACCGCCTCCCGGTGGTGACACGAACATCCCGCCGCCCCCGGACGGCAACACCGAGATCCCGCCCCCTCCGGGCGGGAACACCAACGTGCCGCCACCCGGCGGGGGCGCCAACGTCCCGCCGCCCGGCGGGGGAGCGAACGTGCCGCCGCCCGGCGGCGACGGGCTCGGCGGGCCCGGCGGCGGTGATCCCGCGAACGGTGGCATCGGCGGCCTGGGCGGCGGCGACGGTCTCGGTGGCGGTGATGCCGCCAACGGCGGTGTCGGCGGACTCGGTGGCGGCGACGGGCTCGGGGGAGCCGGTGGCGGTCTCGGCGGTGCCGACGGCCTGGGCGGCGATCCCGCCAACGGCGGGGTCAGCGGCCTCGGCGGGGGAGACCTCGGTGGCGCCGACGGGCTCGGCGGTGCCGGGGGAGGCCTCGGCGGTGGACTCGGTGGCGATTCCGGTCTGGGCGACGGCGGTGCCAACGGTGGTGCGACTCCGCCGCTGGTCGGCCCCGGTGGTCTCGGACTCGGCGGCGCCACCGGCGGCGCGGGCAGCAGGCCCGGCTCCAACGGCAGCGGCACTCCCGCCAACGGAGGCGCGGGCGGCTTCGGGGACTTCGGGCAGAACGACCCGGCCAACGGCGGAGCCGGTGGACTCGGCGGGGGCCAGCAGCCGGGCCTGGTCGACAGCGGCCTGACCCAGAGCTCCTTCGACCCGGCCAACGGCGGTGCGAGTGGCTTCGGCGACCTCCCCGGCCAGCAGGACCAGGACCGCCCCGGCGGCATGGCCGGCCTGCCCCTGGACTCCAACGGCAACCCGATCCCCGGTGCCGGGGAAGGCATCGGCGACCTCGCCAACGGTGGTGCGGGCGGATTCGGCGACACCGGTCTGCCGGGCGGCGCGGACTCCGGACTCGGCACCGGGCAGGGCATCGGCGACCCCGCCAACGGCGGCGTCGGTGGCTTCGGCACCGGCGGCAACGACGGTCTCGGAACCGGTGCGGGCCTGGGTGATCCGGCCAACGGCGGCGCCGGCGGCTTCGGTGATCTGCCCGGTGGTGCCGACGGCGGCCTCGGTGCGGGGCTGGGCGACCCGGCCAACGGTGGCGCCGGTGGTTTCGGCACGGGTGGCAGCGACGGTCTCGGAGCCGGTGCGGGCCTGGGTGATCCGGCCAACGGTGGCGCGGGTGGTTTCGGTGATCTGCCCGGCGGCCAAGGCGGTTTCGACCCGGGCGGCCTCGGAGCCGGTGCCGGGCTCGGCGACCCGGCCAACGGTGGACTCGGCGGCTTCGACCCGGGCGGGCTCGGCTCGGGTGACGGTCTGGGCTCCGGTGCCGGGATCGGGGACGTCGCCAACGGCGGTGCCGGTGGATTCGGCGACGGCGCAGGCGGTCTCGGCTCCGGCGGTCTCGGGTCGGGCGGCTTCGACGGCGTGACCGACCCGGCCGACGGCTACGGGTTCGACAGCGTCTCCGACGGTTTCGGCTCCCCGGACGGCTCCGCCGACGGCCTCGGCGGCTCCGGCACCGGTGCCGAGCAGCAGCGCGGCGGCGCCGGCGGCGGCACCACCGGCTTCGGCATGGGCTCCGGCGCGGGATCCGGGCTGGGCGGCTCGCAGGCCTCCCCGCTGCCGCCCGGCATGAGCCAGCTCAACGGGCCCTCGACGCACCAGGGCATGGGCGGAATGCCGTTCATGCCGCCGATGATGGGCGGCATGGGCGGCCAGCAGGGCGACAAGAACGAGCGCGAGCGGCAGACCTGGTTGTCCGAGGACGAGGACGTCTGGGGCACCAACGCCGACGCGGGGTTCGGCGTCATCGGGCTCCCCGACGAGGCCGACTTCGACGTCGACGAGCAGATCGCCGCAGGCCCGGTCCGCCCGCCGCGCCAGCCCCAGCAGGCCCCGGCGGAACAGCAGGAGCAGACGCAGGCAACGGCGCAGGGCTGACGGCGCCGATCGGACAGGCATTGGGGCCGATCGGACAGGCATCGGGAAGGAGGGAGTGGCGATGTCCTCTCCTCTGTTCAACCAGATGGAAAACGCGCTGGCGGACCTCCGCAAGCAGCAGGAGCGCATCCGCGAGGCGCAAGAGCGGGCCGAGAAGGAGACCACGACGGTCTCCAGCAAGGACCGCTCCCTCACCGCGACCGTGGACCACCGGCAACGGCTCACGGGTCTGAAGTTCTCCGGAACGCGCTACCGCACGATGGCGCCCGCCGAACTGGCCAACAAGATCGTCGAGCTGGTGCAGCAGGCCCAGGACGAGGCGAATCAGAAGTCCCTCGCCGTCTACAGCGCGATGGCGCCCGCGGGCTTCGGCTCGGCGCTCACCGACATGGTCAACGGCGACTTCGACCTGGACAAGATGTTCGACGAGGCGGTCCGGGAAGCCGACAGCATGTCCGGCACCGCCGACGAGGGGGAGGGAACCGATCGTGGCAAGTGAGGAAAACGACCTGGTCGCGGCCGACATCGAGGCGCTCAAGAAGGGAGGCGTCGACCTCACCCGCATCGCCGAGACCGCCAACTCCATCTACGCCGACCTGGCGCACGACTGCAACGCCTTCGCCATCGAGGGCGACGACGACATCGCCAAGACGCTGCGCTCCAAGTACGAGCCCGGCGAGAAGGACGGGCTGGAGTTCCTGCGGATGCTCGGGCTGAGCATCGGCACCGACGGCGAGAAGGTCGTCGACGTCGGCAAGACCTTCGACGACATGAACTCGACCGCGAACAGCGAGGTGACGCGGGGCGGCAGGAAGGCGTGAGCGCGGGCGCGCGGCGCGAAAGGGGTTGCGCCGCGCCCGTTCACGTGCGGACGAGGGGGCGTGAGGGCGAACTATGGCGATCATGGTTCCGGAAGAGGTCGGCAACCTCTTCATGGTCTTGACCGGCGAGAAGTGGCCGCAGATCAATGAAGATCAACTTCGCAGGCTGTCGGAGTCGTGGCGCAACACCGCCAACCGGCTGCGCAACGACCTGACCCCGGAGCTCGCCGAGGCGATCAAGCTCATCCGCTCCGAGTTCTACGGCAAGGCCGCGATGCGCTTCGCCGACCGGATGGCTCCCTACGTGGAGAGCAACGGCTACATCGAGACGGCCGCCGCCGGGTACGAGCAGATCTCCGCGTTCCTCAAGCAGCTCTCGGTGCAGACCGAGTACGTCAAGCTCGTCAGCCTGCTCTCGCTGGTGGAACTGCTCGCCGAGATCGCTTGGGCCATCGCGATGGCCGGGCCCACCTTCGGCGCCAGCATGACCTGGCTCGCCGGCCGCTACGCCATCGTCCGGTTCCTGCTCAAGAACATCTGGGGCCGGCTGCTCATGCGCGTCATCCAGGCGCAGGTGTTCGGCATCGCCTTCCAGGTCGCCATCGACGCCGCCGCCCAGGGCATCCAGATGGCCAAGGGCAGCCGCGACGACTGGGACGAGGACGCCACCAAGCAGGCCGCCGCCGTCGGCGCCCTGGGCGGGGCGCTGGCCCTGCCGTTCTCTGCGCTCGGCGGCGCGATGGGCAACATGCTCGCCAAGGGCCTGGTCAAGGGCATCGGCGACAAGATCGACAACGACATCCTCAAGGCCGCCGCCGAAGCCGCGTCGAAGAACTTCGCCGAGGACTTCCCGAAGGCGCCGTCGCTGGCGAAGTTCGCCACCCAGGTCTCCGACCACATGAACACCCACATCGCCCGCGACCTCGGTGCCGAGGCGCCCGGCAACTACGCGGGCATGAGCCTCAAGGGCATGTGGGCCGAGAAGTTCGGTCGCGGCCTCGCCGACGCCATCGAGGAGGGACTGCACGAGTTCTTCACCGAGGGCCTCTACGGCGCCATGACCGGGCAGGGCTTCCAGGCCAACCCGTACTCGTTCACCGCGGGCATGTCCGCCGGGCTGTCGGAGAACCTGGGCAGCGTCATCGGCGCCGGCTTCCACGGCAACCTCACGCCCGGCAGCGGGGAGAACCCGTTCCTCGCCGCGCAGCGCGAGAACGAGGGCGGCGACTCCGACACCTCGCCGTTGCTGGACGGCGACGGCGACCTGGACACCTCCAGCATCGACAGCGACGCGCAGAGCGTTTCCGGCGACAGCGTTTCCGGCGACAGCGTGGTCGGTGGTGGAGTGCCGGGCGGCGGCCCGTCGTCGCTGGGGCAGTCGCAGACGCAGGTCCCGGGTCAGGGCGGGGGCCGGGGTGGCGACGCGGCTTCGGTCGGGTCCGATGCCGCGAGCAACCCGTTCGAGTCCGATGCCGATGCGCAGTCCACCGCGGGGTCGCTCGCCGAGTCGCAGACCCAGGTCCCCTCGCAGCCCGGATCCGAGACGGGTTCGGTCGTCGAGTCGCCGGAGACCGTCAGCATCGGCGACCAGGGCCCGGCTGCCGGTTCGCAGGTCCCGTCCGGGCAGGAATCTGGGGCGAACAGCGCTGTTTCGCCGGGTTCCGCCCCCTCGAACCCGGACGTCTCGCCCGGGCTTCCTCCGTCCGGCGAGTCGTCGAACGTTCAGGGGAACGTTCCGTCCACATCGGACTTGACTGTGGTGCCGCCGACGCAGGTCGGTGGTCAGCAGGCCGCGCCCGAGGTGGTCGGCACCGACGGGGGGACGACCGAGGCCGGGACGCAGCCGTCCTTGTCGCCGGTCGGGTCGGTTCAGGCCGATCCGGTGCAGTCCAACGGTTCCCAGGTCGCCGATCCCGCGCAGGGCGGCACCGATTCCGCCGTGCAGGTCGATCCGAGTTCCCAAACAGACGGCACCCGAACGGATATCACGCAGTCGCAGACTGATTTCGGCCAGAATCAGCAGAACTCGTCGAGTGCCACCACGACGGCCACCTCGCAGACTTCGACCGATGTGCAGGCGCAGGGCGACCAGGGGCGCGCTGCGAGCGAGACGACCAGCACCGATGGTGTGACTCGCACCGACGGCGTGACCGGCACCGATGGCGTGACCGGCAGCGATGGTGTGACCGGCGGTGACGGGACGTCCGGGCAGCAGCCGGTGACCGGTCTCGGCCAGACCGGTCAGACGCAGGTTTCGGGTTCCGGATCGACGTCGTCGAACCCCGCGACGACGAACTCGACCGCGCCGCAAGCGCAGTCGTCGTCCCAGACCCAGACGCAATCCCAGTCCCAGTCCTCCCCGAACACGCGCGGCGGCACCAGCAACTCGACCGGTACGTCCTCGCCGTCGGTGACCGAGGTGGCGGCGACCTCGCAGACCTCCGTGCCCCAGGTTCCGGGCACGCCCGCGCCCGAGACGTCGACCGCGACGGTCACCGTCGACGCCGGCGGCAACGTCGTCGACACCGCCCCGGCCCAGGAAACGGGTCAAACCCAGGAGATCGGGCAAACCCAGGAGACCGGGCAGACCCAGGACAGCGGGCAGCAGTCCACGCAGACTCAGCAGTCCACGCAGACTCAGCAGGACTCGACTCAGCAGGACACCGCTGAGACCGGTCGGGACACCGCGGACACGGCGACCGACGCCACCACGACCGACGCTGCCTCCACCGACGGCACGACGACCGACGACCTGTTCGCGCCGCTGGACCAGGACACGCCGCTGGACCTGACGCTCACCGACCCGTCGCAGGTCACCCCGGCTCCGGTGCTGCCGGAGACCGCGCGTGCCGCGGACTCCTTCGCCGCCGACATGACCGCGCGCGTCGACGAGACGCCGCGACCGGCCGAGCTCACCCGCGACGGCGTCATCACCCACAACTCGCGGCTGCTGCCCAGCGACGGGGTGTGGTCGCCGGAGAGCGCCGCGCCGCTGGCCGCCAACGTCGCCGCCAAGATCGACGTGGATCCGGCGGTGCGCGCCGGGCTGCAGGGGCAGTTCCAGCAGCTGGTGAACACCCGGGGCGAGCTCGGGCTGCTGCAGATCCTCTCCAGCGGCCGCAGCTTCCACGTTCCCACCACGTCCGGCACGCACAGCGTGTTCGTGCGGATGGACCCCGACACCGTGGCACCCGCCGCCACGCCCGACTCGGCCGTGCGCGACAGCCCGTCGCAGAGCAGCAAGCACGAGGGCGCGAGCCGCTCCATCTCCAGCCACGCCGTGTCCCGCAAGCTCCGGCAGAACGTCGTGGTCGGCTGGGTGGACTCGGCGATCGAGGTGGCCGCGACCTCGCTGAACCTGCGGGTCATGCCGTTCCTCGGCTGGGGCGAGAGCCGCACCGGCTCGGTCTCGGACAAGACCGGCAACACGCGCGAGCGCACCGCCAAGCTCGGCGGCCACCACAAGGCCTTCGACGTCAACTTCGAGGTCCAGTGGGAGTCCGACGGCCGGAGCGGCAGCTCCCGCTTCGACCCGACGGTCCGGCTGGCCTACCCGGAAACGGTGCTGGAAGCACCCCGCCCGGCCCCCACCCCCGACACGGCACCGGCCACCACGACCCCCGCGGTGCAGGGAACTCAGAACCCGGGAACCCAGAACCAGGCCGCGCCGACGCCGCGCCCCGCCGTGCCGGTGCCCGCCGGGATCCAGCAGCTCATCGCCAACCTCGACGGCTACGCGGGAATCGGGCAGCTCAACCGCTCCGTCATGGACAACCTGCCGGACTGGGCCAAGAACGACGCCACCCTCAGCGGCGGGATCGCCGACAAGGTCGACTCCGCGCAGTTCGTCGAGGAGACCTCCGAAGGCCTGGTCAACGGCATCGACATCAGCCAGCGCACCACCTACCCCAAGTGGTCGCGGATGCCCGGCAAGAACTGGTCGAAGCACCCGCAGGTGTCGGTGAAGGTCGAACCGCAGGTGCGCGGGTTCGAGCGGATCGGCGATCCGCAGCCCATCCGCACCGGCGAGATCCTGCGCAACACCAAGGACACCGGCCGGACCACCGGCATCGGTTCGCGCGCCGTCGGCGGCCTCCGCATCCGCGGCCTGTTCACCTCCGGCGAGGCGAAGATCGACGGGCACGGCAGCCCGCTGCAGATCGGCCCGATCGGCGTGCTGTCGCTGAACTCCAGCCGCCAGGAATCCCAGACCGGCCGCGATTCCGGCACCAACAAGGACAAGTCGCTGGAAGGCGACGGCGCCCAGCGCTACCGGATCGACCTGTCGCTGGCCGCCCAGATCACCGCGCGGCCCGGCGGCAAGGCCGAGGCCGCGCCGGTCACCGTCGACCCCACCGACGGCGCCACCTACGTGTGGGTCCGCAACGAGGACGTGCCCGAGTTCGAGCAGGCGCTCACCGACGCGCTCAACCCCGGCGGCACGGCCACCCCCGCGAACCCGGTGGCCGTGCCCGACGCCGAGCAGCGCGAACGCATCCGCACCGTCATCGACGGCGACGGCATGTTCAGCAACGTGGTGCGGGTGCGCGGCACCGAGGCCGTGCGCGACCAGGCCCGGCAGCACATCCGGCAGCGGCTCACCGAGCTCGGCGCCGACCCGGGCCAGGTCGACTGGAACCAGGTCAACCGCGACCTCAGCGGGCTCGGCCCGTACAAGGTGATGACGAAGTTCGACGACCTGACCGGCGACGGGAAGCCGTTGACCGTCGAGGTCACCGCGGGCGGCCGCAAGTTCTCCTTCGAGCTCACCGGCGACCTCGGCGACGTGACCGGGCGCCGCACCCTCGACAACGACGTGAAGTTCAGCGCCACCCGCAGGCGCGGCAGCGGCTGGAAGACCGGGTTCAAGACCGGCTTCGGCGTCGGCGCGCTGGTGGCCGCGTTGGCCCGCACCACGATCCGCCCCTCCGGTTACGGCGCCAACAACTACGTCGGCGGCATCGCCGGCATCGGCGGCAGCTGGACCCGCGGCAAGTCCAGCGGCTACGGCGACAGCCTCGAATCCGAGCAGCGCATCAAGTACGAGGGCAAGGCCGACCGGGTCACCCGCGACGTCGCCTTCGAGCTCAAGGCCACCGACACCTCGGCGCGCAACCCGTTTGGCCGCACCACCCCGGCCACCTCGATGCAGGTCCCCGGGCAGGCCGACTACCGGGTCGCGAGCTTCCTGCTCGACGCCGACGCCGGGTGGCGCCCGGGCGACCCGGTCCCGGCCGCGGGCCGCGGCCTCGACGACGGCAACCGCGTCGACATGCGCAACACCGCCGTGGTCTCGGTCGCCGACCTCTACGGCAAGGCCAACGAGGCCTTCCACGAGATGCAGCGCGACGCCGCGCGCAGCGCCAAGGAAGGCCGGTTCGAGCGGTTCCGCCGCTGGATCGCGCACGGCGGCAGCACCGACCCCCGGCACAGCGACCCCCAGTACCTCGTCGACGTCGACCCGCAGTGGTGGCGGACCCGGGTGCCCGGCATGTTCCACACCCCGCAGGTCCGCGACGACGGCTCGCACGCCGGGTGGTTCTTCGACCGGATGCAGCGCGGCGCCTTCGAGATGCGGGTGCACAACGAGCGGCCGCTGGGGCCCGTCCCGGGCAACGCGACCTGGGAGACCAGCAACAAGACCGGCATGACGGTCTCCAACGGCACCAGCAGCGGCACCGAGGGCGAGCTCGGCGTCAACTTCTGGGGCGCGATGGCCGACGCCAACGCGGGCGTGTCGATGTCGGCCGGGCGCGGCAACGACGACTCGCTGGGCGGCTCCACCAAGTCCAGCACGCAGGTCCGGACCCCGATGGACCTCTACACCGGCGACCTGGTGCTCACCGTTCGCGCCGACGCCTGGCAGCAGCTGTTCGGCCAGCCCAACCACCGCTGGGACGCGATCAGCCCGTACCCGACCGGGGCGCAGAGCGACAGCGTGGAGATCGTCATCCCGGACGGCCTGCTCTACGTCAAACCGCACACCCCCGCTTCCTCGCACCCCGACGGCCGGCTCACCGAGGACCTGCCGCTGCTGCGCGACCTCGGCAAGGGCCTGGACCGGTCGGTGGTCGTCAACGGCTTCACCCGCGACACCCCGGCCGAGGGCGCGCCGGGGCGGTTGTCCGACGACGCGATCCGCGCGCTCTGGCACGCCGCGCCCGAGCTGTTCCCCGGCTGGACGCCCGATTCCGGCCGCCCGGCACCGCTGTTCGACGCCACCAACGCGCTGCGCGCCCTCGACAACCCCGCCGACGTGCGCGAGATGCTCAACGGCGGCTGGCAGCGGAGCATGTTCCGCTCCCGCTGGTTCGGCTCGCACTACTACACCTTCACCGCCACCGCCGAATCCCAGCCCGGCGCCGAGGTCCTCGACCGCGACGGCGCCCCCGCCGGCGGCTACGCCGAGACCCAGGGCGTGCGCGGGCAGGGCCAGGACTCGTCCCGCGACGTGGCCACCGCGCTGGGCATCATGGCGTGGCCGATCGTGCCCACCACCGCCGCCGGCGACACGATGGCCCCGATGCCGCTCGTCGGCACCGCTCAGGCCAGCAGCGCCGAGCAGGCCAACGAGATCGACACCTTCCAGCAGGAGCGCTCCAACACCGACGGCCACGTGGGCGTGCGCGCCCCCGTGCGGGTCAACTTCACGGTGCACAAGTTCCGCGTCCCGCCGCTGCTGCTGTCGACGTTCACCGAGGGCGCGGCGGGCTCCAGCGCCTACCGGCACCCAGAGCTGCGCGAGGTCACGCTGCCGCCGCAGCTGTCCCGGACGCAGGGCGAGGTCGAGCTGAGCCTGCCCGAGTTCCTGCTCGACCAGCCCACCGGCCGCACCCCCACGACCACCGGCCGCGACATCACCGACGCGGCGCGGCAGACCCCGTCGTTCCAGCTGGCCAAGAGCACCCGGGATCCGGGGCTCACGCAGCAGGTCGTCGACGCCATCGTCGAGGCGCGCGGCCACCGGGATCTGGTGCACCGCTGGTTCGGGGAGGGAACCCCGAACCGCGGCAAGATCGACGCGCTGTTCTCGCCCGACGTTCTCGTGCCCAACATCGGCCCCGACCGGCAGCTGCTCAGCGACGACGGCCACACCAGCACCTTCCGGGTGCACGACCGGTTCCTCGCGGTGGACTACGAGGTGCAGGTCAAGCCCCGGCTGAGCGACCCGCAGCACCTGCACTCCTGGACCGAGGAGCAGCACGACGCCAAGCGCGGCCAGGAGGCCGGATCGTCCTCCGGCGACGGCAACACGCGCGGCGTCGACACCGGGCTGGGCGTGATGACCATCAACGCCCAGAACTGGAGCAACGCCGAGAACTCCGCCTCCCGGGGCGTCACCGGCGGTGAGACGGCGGCCTCCGCGCTGGAGCAGAGCAACAACTCCCGCACCGGGCAGCAGCAGTGGCACCGCTACACCGCGACCCCGCACTACGACGTGGTGATCCGCTCCAAGCCGCACTTCTCGCCGTCCTGGTCCGAGCACCGCAGGGAAGGCGCCGGCGGGTTCACCGGAACCCCGGTGGAGTTCGACGTCCGCGACGGCGAGCACACCGCGTTCGAGACCCCGGCGCCCGCCACCGACCCCGTCACGCCCCCGCCCGACGCGGCCGTGCAGACCGGGGCGCGGAATCCCGACGAGGTGCGGCGGGAGATCCGGGCGCTGGAGGACCAGATCGCCGACCTCACCTCCCAGTACGACCGGGTGGCCGGGAGGATCACCCACATCGCGGACGCCGTGCAGGCGATGGCCGAACCGCACCTGGACGGCGGGCCGCGCCCCGACCCGCGCCAGGTCGAGATCATCCACCGCGCGGCGGTGGAGGTCACCGAGCCCGACGTGCAGCGGCTCGACCGGCTCGGCCGGGAGATCGCCGAGAACACCTTCGAGCTGGAGGACCTGCGCCGCGCGGCGCCCGACGTCGACCCCGGTATCGCGCCCGTGGACGGTCCGGCCCAGGACAACGGGATTCGGCCCGACGAGTCCCGGACCGACTCGGACGGACGGCGTTTCGACCGGTCCGGCAACCTCGTCGAACGCGGTCAGGACGGGCAGTGGCGCAAGCAGCGCTACGTCGCGCTGCCCTGGCTCGACGAGCACACGATGGTGCTGGGCGTGCGGCCCGAGACCAACCCGTACACCGGTCAGCCGAACCACATGGCCGGGTTCCCGGCCGCGCCCGGCGGCAACGCCCAGCAGCGCCACGTCGGCGCCGACGGCGACGTCATCACCCCGACCCTGACCGATCGGATCGGCCAGGACCTGCCCGGCGGCTACCGGGTGACCGGCCACGACGGCACCGCCAGCACGACCCCGGGCAGCGGGAACGGCAAGGCGGACGCGCACTTCGTGCCGGTGGCGCTGGAGCGCACCGGCACCCCGCACGCGACGGCCGCCGACACCCGGGAGGTCGGGCGCAGCGTCGAGATCGACGTCCGCGATCTCGGGGTGACCCGGCAGAACACCGCCCGCGAGATCCTCGCGGCCGTCGCCCACGCCGCCGGTGTCCGGGACTTCGGGTCGCGGCAGGCCGAGGAGTTCTTCGCCGACCCCGCCAGCGCCCAGATCGCCGAGTCCGTCCGCGACCGGCTGCCCGACTCGCCCCCGTCCGCGCCGCAGCCCGCCACCGTCGCCGAACCCGACGGCGACGTGCGGCCGCCGAGGTTCGAGGTGGAGGCGGAGCGCTGGAAGCCGCTGGACAACGCGTTCGTCTTCGGCGACGGGACGGTGCAGCGCGGGCCGGGCAGCGGCATCCGGCAGGAGGTCCGCTACAGTCTCACGCCCGAGCCGGGCCGCTGGAACTTCGAGGCGAAGCTGCACCTGCGGCCCGCGCCCGGGGTCACCGCCGAGGACCTGGCGAACGTGCGCGCCCGCACCGCCGCCGGGCTGGAGCAACTGGTCAACCAGCAGGCGCACCTGCTGCCGGGGCCCGACGTCGAGGCGCACGCCCAGGTCGTGTTCGTCGACGACCCCGCCGAGGCGTTCAGCGTGATCGACGTGGTGCCGGGCAAGCCGGACGACCGGTTGAATCCGATGGATCAGCACCGGTGGGTGGCGGGTGCGTCGCCGTCGGAGTTCACGCATGAGGTGATGCACTTCTTCGGCGTGCGGGACGCCTACCCGCACCCGCGCCAGTTGCTGGACACCGCGGACAGCCCGGTGCCGGGTGATCTGATGGACGTGCGCCAGCCCGGGACCGAGTACCGGGTGCTGGACCGGCACATGCAGCAGATCATGGACGTGGCCTCGCCGCACCTGCCCGGTTCGCTGGTCACCGACGGGGTCATCCCGTCGTCCTCGGGCGCCGTGCTGGACTCGCAGCGCGAGACCGGCACCTCCGACCTCTCACCGGCCCGGCCGCCCAGCGACCGGCCCCACCGCCACCACGGCCACGACTCCGGCTCGTCACGGTCCTCGCACTCCTCGCGCTCGCCGCGTTCGCACCACTCGTCGTCGCAGTCGCGGCCGGTCGTGCTGGACAACCCGCAGTTGCGGGAGAATCCGCCGCGTCCGTCGTGGATGTACCGGGGTGACACGCGCGCACCTGAGGTCGTGTTCCGCGACGGGATGACGTCGTGGGGTCGGGATTACAACCTGGTGTCGCACGTGCACGGTGGCGAGCACGCGCGCAACTCGGGCTACGTGTCGGTCACGCCGAGTGCGACGGCGGCGCACCAGTTCGTCGTCCCGGACGGTGGGAAGCCGATCAGGCACGACGGCCGTTGGTACGTGCCGATGTCGGGGCAGATCTATCAGATCGAGTCGTCGGGCAACATGATCCACATGGCGTCGCAGAACCTCCCGCAGGATCTGCTGGACCGGATGCGGTACCAGACCGAGTGGGATTCGGTGCGTCACGTCGATCGCCGGAACATCCACAGCGCGATGACGGTCAGCGGGCACTTCCACCAGGGACCCGATGGGCGGCGGACCATCCTGCCCGGCACGGTTCCTCGACTGACCAATGTGGACAACCGGGATTACGTCCCCGGGTATCGGGGTTACGACCCGCACGCCGACCGCGACAGCGGGTTCACCCGCGAGACCGACCTCGGCCTGGGCTCGTCGCGACATCGCCGCTCACCGTCCTACGAGGACGACTACCCGGCGCCCCGCAGCTCCTCGTCCTACTACCCGAGGCACTCCAGCTCCTACGACGACTACTACGACCGGCGGCCCGGCCTGCCGCCGAGCGCGGCAACCCCGGCCCCGCAGGCCGGGAACCAAGCCACGGAGGTCACGCTCGACAACCCGCAGCTGCGGACCAACCCGCCGCGACCGCGGTGGATGTACCGGGGCGACACGCGGCCGCCCGCCGAGATCTTCCGCGACGGCATGACGTCCTGGGGCACCGACTACGACCTGGTCGCCCACGTGCACGGCGGCGACCAGGCCAAGAACTCCGGCTACGTGTCGGTGACGCCCAGCGCCATCGCCGCGCACCAGTTCGTCGTCCCCGACGGCCGCGACCCGATCCGGCGCGACGGCAAGTGGTACGTGCCGATGTCCGGGCAGATCTTCCAGATCGAGTCGTCGGGCAACATGATCCACATGGCCTCGCAGAACCTGCCGCAGGCCTTGCTCGACCGGATGAAGTTCCAGACCGAGTGGGACGCCGTCCGCCACGTCGACACCGAGAACATCCACTCGGCGATGACCGTCGAGGGCTACTTCCACCAGGGACCCGACGGCACCCGCACCATCCTGCCCGGCACGACCCCGACCATCACCCACGTCGACAACGCGAACTTCGTGCCCGGGCACCGCGGCTACGACCCGCACGCCGATCCCGCCAGCGGGTTCACCCGCGACAGCGACCTCGGTCTCGCCGAGAACCCGCAGGCCGAGCGCGATCCCGACGTCTCGCCGGGGTTGCCGCCGTCGGACGACGGCCGGTACCCGTCGCGGCGCTCCCACGAGTCGTCCCGCTCGCACCGCTCGTCGCGGTCGCATCACTCGTCGTCGAGCCGGCACGCGCCGTCGTACTCGACCTACACCGCGGTCCCGTCCTCGTCGCAGGCCCCGACCAGTCCGGTCGTCCTCGACAACCCGCAGCTGCGGGAGAATCCGTCGCGTCCGCAGTGGATGTACCGGGGTGATACGCGTCCGCCGGAGGTGGTGTTCCGGGACGGCATGACGTCGTGGGGCCGGGACTACAACCTGGTGTCTCACGTGCACGGTGGTGAGCACGCGCGCAACTCGGGCTACGTGTCGGTGACACCGAGCGCCACCGCGGCCCACCAGTTCGTGGTGCCCGACGGTGGGGAACCCGTGCACTACAACGGCCGTTGGTACGTGCCGATGTCCGGCCAGATCTATCAGATCGAGTCGTCCGGGAACATGATTCACATGGCCTCGCAGAACCTCCCGCGGGAACTGCTGGACCGGATGCGGTACCAGACCGAGTGGGACTCCGTGCGCCATGTCGACCGCCGGAACATCCACAGCGCGATGACGGTCAGCGGGCACTTCCACCAGGGGCCGGATGGTCGCCGCACGATCCTGCCGGGAACGGTGCCTCGACTGACCAACGTCGAGAACCGCGACTACGTCCCCGGTTACCGGGGTTACGACCCGCACGCCGACCCGAGCAGCGGGTTCACCCGCGACACCGACCTCGGCCTCGCGCCGCGCTCGAGCCGGTCCTCGCGCGA
Organism: Saccharopolyspora flava; assembly: GCF_900116135.1. GTDB lineage: Bacteria > Actinomycetota > Actinomycetes > Mycobacteriales > Pseudonocardiaceae > Saccharopolyspora > Saccharopolyspora flava. The sequence goes on along the minus strand of NZ_FOZX01000001.1, from coordinate 102,910 downwards.
GTCGAGCCGCTACGACCGCCGGCCGGGACTGCCCCCGGACCCGACGCCCGCGCCTCGCGGGCAGGGCGACACCGGATCCGTGCGGGTTCCCGGTCCGGTCGCCGACAGCCCCAGGATTCAGGCACCCGCAGGTCCGGTCAGCGCTGCAGCGGTGTCCGCCCAGGTCGACGCCGACGCGCACCGCGTCGTGCTGCTCCCGCCCGACGGTGCTCGCGGCGTGGAGTTCGCCGACAGCGGGACGCGCGTGGCCCGCGACCTCGGCAAGGAGGTCGTCGCGCTGGTCGACAACGGCCGCGGCAAGCTCCAGTGGCGCAGCTTCCAGCCCGACGGCTCCCGGCCACGCGTGGTCCGCGACGACACCCCGACCACCCCTGACGTCACGGTGTCTGACGCGAGCGCGCCCGACGTCCGGCGGGAACCGGCGGACCAGACCCCGGCCGTCGAGACCTCGCGGCCGACGTTCACCGTGGAGGCGGAGCGGTGGAAGCCGCTGGACAACGCGTTCGTCCTCGGTGAGGGGACGGTTCGGCGCGGCCCGGCCAGCGGCATTCGGCAAGTCGTGAGCTACACCCTCACGCCCGAGCCGGGCCGCTGGAACTTCGAGGCGAAGCTGCACCTGCGGCCCGCGCCCGGGGTCACCGCCGAGGACCTGGCGAACGTGCGCGCCCACACCGCGGCCGGTCTCGACCGGCTGCTCAACACGCCCGAGAACGTGCTGCCCGGACCGGACGTTCGCGCGCACGGCGAGGTGACCTTCGTCGACGACCCGGCCCAGGCCGACGGCGTGATCGACGTGGTGCCGGGCAAGCCGGACGACCGGTCGAACCCGATGGATCAGCACCGGTGGGCGGCGGGCGCCTCGCCGTCGGAGTTCACGCACGAGGTGATGCACTTCTTCGGTGTGCGGGACGCCTACCCGCACCCGCGCCAGCTGCTGGACACCGCGGACAGCCCCGTTCCGGGCGATCTGATGGACGTGCGTCAGCCCGGTACCGAGTACCGGGTGCTGGACCGGCACATGCAGCAGATCATGGACGTGGCCTCGCCCCACCTGCCCGGATCGCTGGCGACCGACGGGGTCATCCCGCCGTCCTCGGGCACCACGAGCCCGGCGCAGCGCGGGACCGATCCGGCCGACGTCTCGCCCGGGGTCTCGCCGGACGACCGCTACCGCCGCTCGCACGAGTCCTCGCGATCGCACCGCTCGTCGCGCTCGCACCACTCGTCGTCGAGCAGGCACACCCCGTCGTACTCGACCTACACCGCCGTGCCGTCCTCCTCGTACGCGAGCAGCTCGTCGCAGGCACCGGCCCAGCCCTCGGGCCGCGTGCGGCTCGACAACCCCCAGTTGCGGACGAATCCGCGGCGTCCGCAGTGGATGTACCGGGGCGACACGCGCCCGCCGGAGGTGATCTTCCGCGATGGCATGACGTCCTGGGGCACGGATTACAACCTGGTGGCGCACGTGCACGGCGGCGACGCCGCCCGCAACTCGGGCTATGTGTCGGTCACCCCGAGTTCCGTTGCCGCGCACCAGTTCGTGGTGCCCGACGGTGGCGACCCGATCCATCACGGCGGCCGCTGGTACGTGCCGATGTCGGGGCAGATCTATCAGATCGAGTCGTCGGGCAACATGATTCACATGGCGTCGCAGAACCTCCCGCAGGATCTGCTCGACCGCATGCGGTACCAGACCGAATGGGATGCCGTCCGGCACGTCGATCGCCGGAACATCCACAGCGCCATGACCGTGCACGGCTACTTCCACCAGGGGCCCGACGGGCGGCGCACGATCCTGCCGGGCACGACTCCCGAGCTGACCAACGTCGAGAACCGGCACTACGTCCCCGGTTTCCGGGGTTACGACCCGCACGCCGATCCCTACAGCGGGTTCACCCGCGACACCGACCTCGGGCTCGCCCCGCCTGCTCCCCGGCAGCCGAGCCGCTCGTCGCACGAGTCCAGCCGCTCGGTGCCCACCTCGTACTCGACGACCTCGTACTACTACCCGGCGTCGAGCAGCGGCTCGTACTACTACGACCGGCGGCCGGGCCTGCCGCCCGGCCAGGACGGCACCACCGGTGACGTGTCGAGCCGGGCCACCGACCCCTCGTCCGCGTCCTCGGTGCCCCGCGATCAGCGCTTCGCCGCGATCCTCGACACCTACCGCGAGGCGCGGGCCGCCGTCGCCGCAGGCAGCAACCCGGTCCGCTACCACGCCGAGGGCGTGCCCGGCGGTGCCAGCAGCAGGCCCGACGCCCGCTTCGGCACCGAGATCGAGTTCACCGTCCCCGAGGAGCACTTCGACGTCGCCGTCCAGGAACTCGGCGCGGCCTTCCGCGACGCGGGCCTCGGCGACTGGCGGGACGGCCAGGAACTCGCGTCCGGTCTGGTCAAGAAGGCACCCGACCGCTGGCGGCTGGTCGACGAGGACACCCTGGAGAACGGCATCGAAGCCGTGTCGGAGAAGCTGGGCGGCGACGCCCGCTCCTGGCAGCGCTTCGCGACCGCCGCCGACATCATCCGCTCGGTCGTGGACAAGTACGGCGGCTCCGTCGACGAAGGCGGCGGCCACGTCAACATCAGCTTCGACGGCACCCCCTTCACCCCGCAGGCCGGCGTCGCGCTGGCCGGACTCGCCAAGGCCCGCGAGCAGTCGCTGTACCGCTTGTCGAACTCCACGATGGGCGGCGGGCAGCGCGAACTCCGCGCCGTCGGACCCATGCCCGTCCCACCCCGCGCGGACGCCGTGTCGACCGCGGAGGACGTGCGCGGCCTGAACTCCAGCCGCAACGAGGGGCTCAACTTCGAGCACGTCACCGCGAGCCCGAATGACCGCTGGGAGTTCCGGATGTTCCCCAGCAGCACCGACAAGGGGGAGTGGCAGGCCCGCGTCGAACTCGGCGCGGCGATGGTCGCCGCCGCCCAGGACCCGGCGACCCACGACCGCATCGACGCCCTGCTGTCCGACCCGAGGCTGCTCGGCGACGAGACCGGCGACCGCTCCGAGGAAGCCCAGCTCAACGACCTGCTCGACCTGCTGGACGTGCTGCCGCTGAGCAAGGCCGCCGAGCAGCAGATCGTGGAGCTGTTCGCCGCCACCGAACCCTGGCGGCGCAGCGGCGCCACCGACGACTTCCAGACCCTCGCGGTGCCGACCCGCGACGGACTGCACTACCCGAGCCCCCGCGACGACGTCGCGAACCTCGTCCAGCAGGCTCGCGACGCCCGGCCGAGCCCCGACGAGCAGATCATCCGGTTCACGCCCAGCGAGGACGGCGACGGGGTGAGCCTGTGGGACGGTGCGGACCGGTCGCCGCGCGAGTTCGCCAACCACGTCCGCCTGCACCCCGGTTTCGACGAGGACCGCCGGGTCGTGGTGGAGGCCGATGACGCGGACGTGCGGGCCGTGCAGGACGTGGCCCGGCTGCTCGGCAACGCCGAGATCCGGCCGCGGCAGGGCGGCGACGCGGACCGGGCCGACGTCTCGCCGGGCCTGCCGCCGTCGGATGACGGCCGGTACTCGTCCCGCTCGCGGCACTCGCACGAGTCGTCGCGCTCGCACCACTCGTCCCGGTCGCATCACTCGTCGAGGTCGCACCACTCGTCGTCGAGTCGGCACACCCCGTCGTACTCGACCTACACGGCGGCGCCCTCGTCGAGCTCGTCATCGCAGTCGCGGCCGGTCGTGCTGGACAATCCGCAGTTGCGGGAGAACCCGCCGCGCCCGTCGTGGATGTACCGGGGTGACACGCGCGCACCTGAGGTCGTGTTCCGCGACGGGATGACGTCGTGGGGCCGTGACTACAACCTGGTGTCGCACGTGCACGGTGGCGAGCACGCGCGCAACTCGGGCTACGTGTCGGTGACGCCGAGTGCGACGGCGGCGCACCAGTTCGTGGTGCCGGACGGTGGGGAGCCGATCAGGCACAACGGCCGTTGGTACGTGCCGATGTCGGGCCAGATCTATCAGATCGAGTCGTCGGGCAACATGATTCACATGGCGTCGCAGAACCTCCCGCAGGATCTGCTCGACCGGATGCGGTACCAGACCGAGTGGGATTCGGTGCGTCACGTCGACCGCCGGAACATCCACAGCGCGATGACGGTCAGCGGGCACTTCCACCAGGGACCCGACGGGCGTCGCACGATCCTGCCTGGCACGGTTCCTCGACTGACCAACGTCGAGAACCGTGATTACGTCCCGGGCTACCGGGGTTACGACCCGCACGCCGACCGCGACAGCGGGTTCACCCGCGAGACCGACCTCGGCTTGGGCCGTTCGCCGCGCCGCCGCCGTTCACCCTCCTACGACGACGAGTACTACGACGACCACCCGTCCTCGTCCTCCCGGCGGTGAGGTGTTGCGTCAACCGAGTGAACCTCTTCCCGCTCGCCATCCGTGAAAGTGACGGGGACAGCGGGAGGAGGAAGACGCCACATGGCCTCGTTGGTCGTCGAGCGAACGGGCGCAGGTGTGATCGTGCGCGCGGAGGAAGCACCAGTGCCGACCCCGCCGCCGTTCACCCTCGCCGACGGGCGCACCCAGATCTACGTCGACGAGGCCGCGCTGCCCGTCTTCGACCAGCTCGAGCCCGAGACGCTGGCGCGGCTGCGGGCCGAACTGCGCCCCGACGGGATCGGGCTGCCCGCGATCAGGCTGCTCTCGCCCCGGGCCGGGCTCGCCGCCCCGAACGGGTCCCGGCCGCTGGCGCTGCGCCTGGCCGAGGCACTCGACGTCGAAGTCGTCGCACCCGACGGTGACCTGGTCGTCCTGCCCGGTGGTGAGCTGTTCTCGGCGGGGGAGCAGACCGGCTGGGTCGGGTTCCGCCCCGGAGCGTCGAAATCCCACGACGGCCCCCGATACCCGCTCCCGGAGTGGCAGGACGGGTTGTCGACGAGCCTGCGCACCCGGCCGATCGACCCGCGCATCACCATCACCCCCATCCCCGCCGGCGTGTGGGTGCGCGCCGCCGGGCAGCCGCCGCGCCCGCACAGCGACGTCGGTTTCCGGCTCCCGCTGTCGCGCAACCGGCTGGCCGTCGTCGTCGGAGCACCCGGCGAACCGCTGCCCGCCGCCGAAGCGCTCGCCGCGTTCGTCAGCGGGCTCCCGGCATCGCTCCGCGACACCTTCGGCCTGATCTGCTACGGCCCGGAACCGGTGACCGTGCGCCCCGTCGCCCAGCAGCTCGCCGAGCTGACCGGGCAAGCCGTGCACGGTTGCCACGCCGTGCCCCAGTACCTGCCGGAAGGCGGCCAGACCTGGCTGGTGCCCGACGAGTCCGGCAACCCGAGCTGGCTGCCGTTCGTGCTCGAAAGCACCTACCAGCCCGGTGTTCCACCGACGCCGCGCAACTGGCTGCCCCCGGTGTCCGGGCTGACCGGCGCCGGGACGGGAACGTTCTGGCTGCAGGACGGCTGGCTCGTCGACGTGCTCGCCACCGGTCTGCTCGTGCGACCCGTCCGGGTCCCCGTCGACCCGGTGGCCTCCCGGCTGCCGATCTCGCCCGGCGCGGTCAACCTCGTGGTCAGCTCCGCGGGCGGCCCACCGCCCGAGCGGGTGCTCACGGCCGTGGAACGCCTCGTCGCCGAACTGCCCGCCGCGGCCCGCGAGCGCCTTCGGCTCGTCGCCACCCCGCACGCCGCTCCCGACTACCTGAGCCGGCTGGCGGCCTCGCTCGAGGTCGACGTGCACGTGCTCGGCATCGACGGCCCGGGCCCCGCCGTGGCGCTCGCCCCGAACGCGCCGCTGCGCTCCCACCCCTGGGAAGCGGGCGCCCCCGCGCCCGCCGGTCCGGCCTCCGGGCGGCCCGTCGCGTGGATTCCCGCCCCGCCCAGCGGAGCCACCGCTGCGCCGAGCACAGGCCCGAGCACCGGCCCGAAGCCGGTCGTTCCGCAGCCGGTGCCGCCGGGCGCTCCGGCCGTCGCCGCGCGGCCCGAGACGGCGGTTCCGGCAGCGGGTCCGCACCCCGTCCGGCACCAGGCGACCGAGCCGCTGCGCATCGTCTCGCCGGTCACCGTCGACGCCGAAGGCCGGATGCGGCCCATCGGCGACGGGTGGCAGCCGGGCGAACCAGGAGGACCGGCACCCGCGGTCCCGGCCGCGACCGAGGCGTCCACCGCACCGGCGGTGAGCCCGGAAGCAGGACCCTCGGTGTCCACGGCACCGGCGTCCCCGGGTCCGGGACCCACGCCGCCGGGCCCTGTGTCCTTGGGACCGGCGATCCCGTTGCCGCAGCTGTCGCAACCGCAGTCGACGCAGGTCCCCGAAGTGGCGGCGCAGAACGCGCCGTCATCGCCCGCGACCGAACCGGCCGAGACCGGGTCCGCCCCGGTTGAACCCGCCGGGCAGCCTGCCGCAGAGCAGACCACCGCCGATGCACCCGACAACGCGGTGCCGGAGAACTCGGTGCCGGGGGCGAAACCGGTTGTGGTGAGCGCGGTGTCGGTCCCGGTCACCGCGACGTCGGTGCAGATCCCGGCCGTGGCGTCGAGCACGCCCCTGCCGTCGATGGCGGAGACCGAGCCGGAACCCGCCCCGGAACCGGCTGTCGAGGACACGACGCCGGAACCGGCGACTCCTGAACCGGCCGCACCGGTACCAGCAGGATCGGAACCGGCAGCGCCCGAGCCGCCGAAAACCGCTCCTGCCGCGCCGGTTTCCTCCGGCCCGGCGTCGGCACCGCCTCCGGTGTCTGCGGCACCGGCCCCGTTGCCGGTCGCGGAACCCGTGGCACCACCGATCGCGCCCGCGGCGGCCGCTGCGGCACCGGGTCCGGCGCCGCTCGGTCCGGCCGTGGCGAATCGGCCCACCACTCCGCCCCCGGTTCACGCGCCCGCTCCTGCCGCGGTTGCTCAGCGCACGGCGCCGGGTCAGGTCGTGCCGATGCCGCAGGCGGTTCCGGCGAGTGCTGCGGTTCCGGCGGCTGCGGCGGTGGCCGCGGTGCCGACGGTGAGCGCCGATGCAGCTCCCGCCCACGACGTCCAGACGACGGAGACCGTGTCGGTCGACGCGCGTGCGGAGACCGCCACCGAGCGCCGCTCGTCGGAACCGGATGCGGCGTGGAACGAAACCGCCGTTGCGAGCCCGGTTTCCGCGACCGAAGTGGTCGAGTCGGTGGAGACCGCGTCCGAGGCGCAAGCGGCCGATGAAGACCGCACGGCGTTCGACGCCGTCGCCGAGGAGCAGGGGGAGGCCGAGCGGGCCGGGAGCGATGACCAGGTCGCCGCGGCCGCGTTGAAACCGTTGCTGCTCAAGGACCACACCAGCACCGAGGAGGACCGGCAGCGGTTCAAGAAGTCGCTGGGCTGGAAGTACGACGCCGCCACGCTGTCGGTCACGCGCCTGCTCGCCGAACGCCCCGGCCTGCGCGGCGGGATGCCGGTCGACGACGCGATGCTCACGGAACTCGCGGCCGTGCACGTGTTCGCCACCTCGGACCAGCGCGAACTCGTCGAGGCGATCCGCACCGGTGACACCGAGGCGCACTACCCGTTCATCTCCTGCCTGGCGGGCGGTCTGCGACGGCTCCCGTCGCTGCAGGGGCTGGTCGTGCGCGGTGGTCCCGGGGACGCCGAGACCGTCGCGGACTACGTGGTGGGCAGCGAACTGATCGAGCCCGCGCCGATGCTCGGCGTCTCCGACGACTCCGCGGTGCCCGGGTCGGTGGAGCTGCTGATCTGGTCGGTGACGGCCCGGCGGCTCGGCGGCCTGGCCGCCGACGACAACGCCGCCGACGTGGTGTTCCCGCCCGCGACCTCCTACCGGGTGCTGGCCGTCGAAGCCGACGCCGGACGCGTGCTGCTCACCGAGGTCGGCAAGAAGCAGCGTTCCGAGGAAGCCCGGCAGCGCCACGACGCCCGCGTGCTGGAGCGCCTGACCGAGGCCGTCAAGCACCGCGACGAGCTGCCCGCCACCGGCCGAACCGAACCCGACCGCGACCGGTACTCGGTGCTGCTGGGCGAGCCGGCGAACCCGTTCGCCACCCCCGCGGCGGTCGATCGGTGAGCCCGGAACCCGCCGAGGTGCACCGGCTGCTGCTGCGGCTGGCCGGGCGGATCCCCGACGCCGAGCTCGCGTCGCTGCGCACCTGCCTGGCCGATGACGAGCTCGACGAGATCGCCGGAGCGCTCGTCACCGCCGTCGAGCGCGGGCTGACGCTCACCGAGAGCGAGATCGAGCTGATCACGGCGCTGGCGCAGGACACCGGCGTCGACCCGGCGGCTCTCGCTGAGGCGCCGCGCGCCACCGACCCGCCCCGGTGGCGGTTCGACCGGGAATCCGCGGGGGACGCCGACGAGGCGGCGGTGCGCTCCGCCGAACGCGTCGGAGGTGCGCGGGCGCTGTGGCGCAGCGGCCGGGTGTCGGCCGAGACCACCGAACCGGTCTACCTCGTCGAGACCACCGACGACGCCGACCTGATCGAGCTCACCGCCGAGATCCAGCACGGCATCACCGAAGCGGGCGGGAACCCGCGCGTGGAGGTCCTCGGCGACACCCGGACCGGTTATCACGCAGCGGCTTTGGAGGCCGCCGAGCTGGTCTGGGACCCGGCGCCGCCGGCGCGGCTGGCCCGCGTCTTCGACGGTGCCGACACCGTCGGCAAGCCGTTCTTCCGGCCCGATCACCCGCGCGTGGAGGCCGCGCAGCGGCAACGCCTGCTGGGCTACCTGCGGTCGGGGGCCATCGCGATGGCGACCGAGCGGGTCATGCCCGACGTCATCGACCCGAACCGCACCGTCCCGCTGAACTTCCGCTCCGACGGGACCTGGGTCTGGAACGACGCGGTCTGCTACTACCTCGACCGCTACCACCTGGCGCCGGACCCCGACCTGATCGAGCACGTGATCGCCGCCGACCCCGAACCGCCCGGGCTCGGCAGGCTCGAGGTGCACCGCGCGATCGGCGTGCTCACCGCACCCGCACCACCCGAACCCGAAGACGAGGACCTGGGGCGAGAATGACCAACACACGATCGATGCTGTCGGTCTCGGCGACGGCCCCCGACTCGTTCCGCACCATCGGCGACGCGATCGCCTCGGCCACCACGGGCGACGTCATCTCCATCCAGCCCGGCACCTACACCGAGTCGGTGGTGCTCAGCCGCGAGGTGACGTTGTCGGCGGCGGGCGCGGCCGAAGGCGTGCGCATCGAGTCCACCGGTGACCCGGCGGTCGTGATGGCCACCGAAACCGCTGTGCTGTCCGGGATCGTCATCGGCCACAGCGGATCCGAGACCTCGGCGATCGACGTCTCCACCGGGCGGCTGCGGCTGGAGGAGTGCCGGGTCGAGGCGTCCTCGGCGGCCGCGCTCTACGTGCACGGCCAAGCGGAGGCCAGCGCCAACGGCACGGAGTTCACCAACCCCGGCGGTGCCGGGGTGATCGCCATCGACGGTGCGGAGGGGCACTTCGGCAACTGCACCATCAGCGACGTCAAGGCCGCGGCGGTGGTGATCCGCACCGACGCCGACCCGCAGTTCACCGGGTGCACCATCACCGACACCGAGGGCAGCGCCGTGCTGGCCGCCGAACGCGCCCGGGGCGCGATGCGCGACTCCCGGATCGTGCGGGCCGGCAACCCCGCGGTCGTGGTCGAGGGCGACAGCTCGTTCCGGCTCAGCGGCACCACCATCACCGAGCCCGGCGGCGTCGGCCTGCTGATCGCGTCCCGCTCGACGCCGCTGATCGAGGACTGCGCGATCAGCGCACCGGCGGCCCAGGGCGTGGTGCTGGTGCAGCGGGCCGAGCCCGAGATCCACCGGCTGCGCGTCGAGAAGCCCGCCGGGTACGGCCTGCACGTGCTGGAGGACTCGCGCGGCGAGTTCATCGAGTGCGCGGTCGTGGACTCCCGCGACGCCGGGGTGTGGATCGCCGGGGCGACGCCGACGTTCTCCGGGCTGGAGGTGACCGGGGCCGGGGCCGCCGGGGTGGTCGTGGCCGACAAGAGCACCGGCACCTTCCGGGAGCTGACCGTGCGGCGCCCGGCGGGGGCGGGCATCGAGGTGCGCGGCGCCACGGTCGCGGTCACCGGCGGTGCCGTGGCCGAGACGACCGGCGACGCGGTGCTGCTGGCCGACAAGGCCGGCATCGAGATCGACGACGTGGCGATCTCCGCGGTCGGCGGGGCCGGGGTGCGCGTCGCCGAGCGGAGCTCGGCCGACCTGCGCGGCGTCACCGTCGCGGGCAGCGCGGCCACGGCGGTGCTGGTGACCGACGGGCAGGCGGTGCTGCGCGGCTGCGACCTCTCGGACGCCGGCGAGCACGGCGTGAAGGCCTCCGGGACGTCGTCGGTGGCTCTGGAGCAGACCCGTATCCGCGGGTGCGAGGTCAACGGCGTGGAATGGGCCGCCGGAGCCTCCGGTGTGCTCGACCGCTGCGAGATCTCCGGCAACGCGGCCGACGGCATCGTCGTCGGCTCCACCGAGTCGATCAGCGTCCGCGACACCGTCACCAAGGACAACGGCGGCGCGGGCGTGCGGTTGCAGGTCCGGCGCGACAACGTCCGCTTCAGCGGCATCACCAGCGCCCGCAACGGGGACCCGGAGAGCGATTCCGGCGACGCCGCCCCCGAGCCCGACGACACGCAGCGCTTCGGCAGCTCGCGCAGCGCGGACGAGACGCCGGCGCACGAACCGGAGCACGAATCCGCGCGCGAACCGGGCCGCGACTCCGCGACCACCACGGGCAAGCGCAGTTCGGAGGGCAGGCTCGGTGAACTCCTCGACGAGCTCGACGCCCTGGTCGGCCTGACCGACGTCAAGCGCGAGGTGGAGGTCCTGACCCGCCTGGAGCAGATGGCGGAGAAGCGCGCCGCGGTCGGGTTGCCGATGCCGCCGATGAGCAGGCACCTGGTGTTCGCGGGGTCGCCCGGTACCGGCAAGACGACGGTGGCCCGGCTCTACGGCCAGATCCTCAAGGAACTAGGGGTGCTGCGCACCGGCCAGCTCGTCGAGGTGGGGCGCGCCGATCTGGTGGCCAGCGTCGTCGGCGGGACCGCGCTGAAGACCACCGAGTGCTTCGAGAAGGCCCTCGGCGGCGTGCTGTTCATCGACGAGGCCTACACCCTGTCCGGCGGGGGAGGCGGTGGCGCCGACTTCGGTCAGGAGGCGGTGGACACCCTGGTCAAGCTGATGGAGGACCACCGCGAGGACGTGGTGGTCATCGTCGCCGGGTACACGATGGAGATGCGCAAGTTCCTGGCCACCAACCCCGGTCTGGGCTCCCGGTTCTCGCGGACCATCGAGTTCGCCGACTACAGCAACGACGAGCTGGTCACCATCGTCGAGGGCATGTGCCGCGCCAACGACTACCGCCTGGAGTTCGAGACCCGCGAGGCCGTGCTCGGCTACTTCGCGAAGTACCCGCGCGACGAGGCGTTCGGCAACGGCCGCACGGCCCGCAAGGTCTTCGAGGAGATGATCGGCCGCCAGGCCTACCGGCTCGCCGACGATCCCGACCTCAACCCGGTGGCCATGACCCGGCTGCTGCCGGAGGACATCGGGGCGCTGCCGGGCAGCGGCGTGGGTGCCGGTGCGGCCAGCGCCGACACCGCCAAGGTGGAGAGCCTGCTCAACAAGCTGCACCACATGGTCGGCCTGGCCGAGGTCAAGTCGGAGGTCGGCAACATGGTCGACCTGCTGGCCTCGGCCAAGCAGCGGCAGGCCGCCGGGCTCCCGGTTCCGTCGCTGAGCAGGCACCTGATCTTCGGCGGTCCGCCCGGCACCGGCAAGACCACGATCGCCCGCCTCTACGGCGAGATCCTGGCGGCGCTGGGCATCCTGCAGCGCGGTCAGGTCGTCGAGGTCGGTCGCGGCGACCTGGTGGGCGAGTACGTCGGCCACACCGCGCACCGCACCACCGAGGCCTTCGACCGCGCGCGGGGCGGGGTGCTGTTCATCGACGAGGCCTACACGCTGTCCTCGCAGCGCGGGTCCGGTTCGGACTTCGGCCAGGAGGCCATCGACACCCTGGTCAAGCTGATGGAGGACCACCGCGACGAGGTCGTGGTGGTGGCGGCCGGCTACGAGGGGCAGATGGAGGAGTTCCTGGCCGCGAACCCGGGCCTGTCCTCGCGCTTCTCACAGCGGGTGCGCTTCGCCGACTACAGCAACGACGAACTGGTCACCATCGTCACCCAGCACGCGGCCGCCGCGGGCTACGAGTGCACCGGACCGACGGTCGCGGCGCTGCGGGCGCACTTCGTGTCCACCCCGCGCGGGCCGTCGTTCGGCAACGGCCGGTACGCCCGCCAGGTCATGGACGCCGCGGTCACCCGCCACGCCAAGAGGCTGCGCCGCACCGCCTCGCCCACGCTGGAGGACCTCTGCCTCCTGCTGCCCGACGACGTCCCCTCCGCAGGCGAGGTCGCCAGCGGCTGAGCCGAATTCGACTGGACACCTCGGCTAGCGTCGAGATGTGCTGGAGGAGCTCGGGGAGCGGCACGGCCTTCGGGTGCGCGTGCTGGAGGTCGACGAGACCGGATGGGACTTCCGGGTCGGTCACGCCGTCGACGCGGAAGGCACGCGCTGGGTCCTGCGCGTGCCCCGGCGCCGCGAGGTCCGCGACCTGATCGAGGGCGAACGCCGGTTGCTCGATCACCTGCGCCCGCGGTTGCCCGTGGCGGTGCCGGACTGGGAGATCTGCACCCCGGAGCTCATCGCCTACCGCAGGCTCCCGGGCCGACCGCTGGGGCCGGAGCACCCGAGGACCCTGGAGTACCAGTGGTGGCGGCAACCGGCGGAGGACTACTTCGACGACCTGGGCGCGGTGATCGCTGAGCTGCACCGCACCCAGGTCGACGCCGTCGCGCGTCTGGGCGTGCCGGTCTCGGGTCATCGCGACCTCCGGGAGGAGGCCGACGATCACCTGGGGCGGGCGGAGAACGTGCTGGTGGTGCCCGGGGAGAAGGTGGCGCGCTGGCGGTCCTGGATCCACGACGATGCGTACTGGTCAGGGGCCGCGGATCTGCGCCTGGTCCACGCGGATCTGCACCCGGGGCATACGCTGGTGGACGAATCCGGCCGTCTGACAGGGGTTCTGGACTTCACCGACGCCGCGGTCGACGACCCGGCGCTGGATTTCACGGCCGCGCACAACGCGTTCGGCGAGCGCGGCCTGTCGCGGCTCGTCGCGGCGTACGCGCAGGCCGGTGGGCGGGTGAGAGCTGAATTCGTGTCGCATGTTCGGCTCCTCTCGGAGTTTCGCTTCTCGGTATCGCTGGGTGTGTACGCGGTCGAGACCGGGCGAGGTGGATTCCTGGACATCGCGCAGCGGCGCCTTCTCGGGTGAGCACCTGTGTTTTCCCACTCTGGAGTTGTCAAAGAGCAAGCCGCCGAACGGATCCCCGCTCGTCGAACTGATGTTTCAATTCTGCCTCCGGGCGTTCGAAAACGCTAGCGAAGGGCGATCGCTGGATGGGGTGGATGATTCGGTCACGCTCCGAAACCGGTTGGCGGTGGCCGAGGTTCGCCGGTCCACCGAGGAGTGACGCTCGTCAGGTGCCGCTGGATCGGTGCGCGCTCGTGCCGCCGTCGCGCAGTCGCGCGACCCAGCGACGCTGGTCGTGGTGCGCCGGTGCGGTCGAGCCGAGGAAGTCGCGCAGCAGCGCGACGTAGCGCTCCGGCTCGGACAGGTGCGGGAAGTGCCCCGCGTCGTCGAAGATCTCCACCCGGCTCCACGGCATCGCCTCGTGCGCGAGCGCGGCGTGGGAGGAGGGGATGACGTGGTCGTGCGCGCCCCACACCAGCAGCGTCGGTAGGCCCTCGGTGAGGTAGCAGCGGTCCAGCATGGTCACCGCCTGCCCGCCCGCGTCGGCGACCGCGCGCAGCGTGCGCAGGAACGACGCCCGCGCGGTCGGCGTGCGCATGGCCGTGTAGCAGTCCAGGAAGAACTCGTAGTCGTCGCCCAGGCCGAGATTCCCCAGGCCGAGGCCGGCCGACCGGCTCTGCAGCGGCGCGGCCAGCGGTGCCAGCCACCGCAGCGGAGCGCCGGTGAACAGCGGCAGCGTGAGCTCGGCGCCGGGGATCGCCAGCATCCGCAGCAGCGGGTGCACCTCCGGGCCCACCCCGCCCGGGCAGGTCAGCACCAGGCGCTCGCACCGCTCCGGGAACTGGTAGGCGAACTGCATCGCCACGCCGCCGCCCAGCGAGTGGCCGATCACGGTCGCGCTGTCGAACCCGAGCGCCGTCAGCAGGTCCCGCATCCCGTTGGCGTAGGCGGCCACCGAGTAGTCGGCGCGGGGCTTGTCGGACTCGCCGTGCCCGAGCAGGTCGGGGGCGATCACCGTGTGCTGCTCGGCGAGCGGCGCGAGGACGTCGCGCCAGGTCCGCGAGCTGTCGCCGATGCCGTGCACGAGCAGCAGCGCCGGCCCGCTCCCGGCCATCCGGAAGGCCCTGCGGTGGCCGTGGATCGTCCGGTGCCGGACCTCGATCTCCGCTGACATGCCCTCATTGGGGCATCCGGAGGTTTCAAGGCTGGTTCAGCCGCGTTTCGGCCGATGGCGGTCACACGATCGGGATCGGGATCTCGAAGTGCACGGCCGGGCTGTGAGCGGGGTCGGTGCGGCCGTCGTGGATCTCCTTGGCGACGCTGCGCCAGAACGGTTCGGCGCCGTCGACGGCCGCGTTGGTGTGCAGGTAGATCGTCTCGTAGCCGGGCGTGAGCGCGACGAACCGGCAGGCCATGTCCACCAGCTCCCTGGCCAGGCCGTGGCGCCGGTGCTCGCGGCGGACGTAGACGCGGAAGATCTGGGCGGTCGTGCCCGACGGGTAGCGCTCGGCGAGCCACGGGGCGTGCGGCGGGCTCTGCGGGCCGTCGGAGCGGACCGCGGTGGTGGCCACGACCTCGTCGTCGAGGGCGGCGACGAACAGCGCCTGCCTGGGGTCGTCGAAGTAGGCGGTGTCCATGTCGATGACGTCGCCGTGCCAGCGGGCGTTGTAGCCGTGGCCGAACTCCAGGTAGAAGGTGTCGAGCATGACCGACCTGGCTCCCGCCGCGTCGGCCCGGGTGGCCTCCCGGACCACGTAGCGGCCGACCTGTCGCTGTCCGAACCGGTCCACGGTGACCTCCCTCATCGAGAAACGACTTTTGAAAATCATATTCAATTAGCCGTTCGCTATGTCTCCCGACCTGCACTTCCGGCGTCGAGCAGCGCTCTGGTGATCGCGTGCTCCGGGGAGGTGAGGACGTCCGATGCCGGACCCCGCTCGACCACGCGGCCCTCGTCGAGCACCAGCACCCGGTGCGCGAGCCCGGCGACCCCGGCCAGGTCGTGGGTGATGACCAGCAGCGCGCAGCCGGTGTTGTGCTGCAGCTTGGCCAGCACGTCCAGCAGGTCCGCGCGTCGCCTCGCGTCCAGGCCGGAGGTGATCTCGTCGCAGATCAGGACCTCGGGCTCGGCGAGCACCGCGCGGGCCAGCGCGGCCCGCTGCAGCTCACCGCCGGACAGGCCCGCCGGGGTTCGCCGCGCCGTCGCCTCGGGGATCCCGAGCTGCGCCAGCTCCTCGGCCGCGCGCGCCCGCGCCCGGTCGCGAGGCAGCGACCGCAGCCGCTCCGCCGTGCGCGCCACCTGGTCCAGGACCGGTGCGAACTCGCTGAACGAGGCCCGCGCGTCCTGGAACACGTACTGCACGCGGGCCAGCTGCGAGCGGGACCGGCGCCGCAGCACCGGCGACAGCGGCTCGTCACCCAGCCGGACCTCACCCGAGCGGTACCGGTGGAGACCGGCGAGGCAGCGGGCGAGGGTGGTCTTGCCGCTGCCCGAGCGCCCCAGCACCGCGAGCCGCTCACCGGGCGCGACCTGCAAGGACACGTCGTGCAGGGTGTCGGTTCCGCGATGGCCCGCGGTGAGGTCCCGCACCGACAGGACCGGCTCGGCGTCCTGCGGCGGTGCCGGTGCGACCGGGAGGGCCTCGCTGATCGACTCCACATCGGACGGACGCACCCGGCCGTCCTCGACCACCAGCACCCGGTGCGCGAGAGCGCGGACGAGGTCGAGGTCGTGGGTCAGCAGCAGGATCGCCACGCCCTGCTCGGCCACGGCCCGGAACTCGGAGGCCAGCCGCGCCCGCGTGACCGGGTCCTGCCCGGTGGTCGGCTCGTCGGCGATGAGCAGCGCCGGGTCGCCGATGAGCGCCTGGGCCAGCACGACGCGCTGCTGCTGGCCGCCGGAGAGCTGGTGCGGGAACCGGCGCAGGTACCGCTCGCCGTCGGGCACCTGCGCACGCCGCAGGGACTCCAGGACCCGTTGCCGGACCTGGGTTTTCGGCACGTGCAGGCGGGCGACCTCGGCCAGGGCGGACCCGACGCGGCGGACGGGGTTGAGCGCCGCCGCCGGTTGCTGCGGGATGAAGCCGACCCGCCCGTCGACCGCCACGTCGCCGGAGAGCACCGCACCGGGCGGCGTCTCGCCGAGCAGGGCGAGCGCCGTGGTGGTCTTGCCGCTGCCGGACTCGCCGACCAGGGCGGTGATCTCCCCGCCGGTCAGGCGGAACGAGACGTCGCTGATCAGATCGCGGTCGCCGACGGTCACGGTCAGCCCCCGCACCTCGACCCCGGTCATCGGGCCTCCAGGAAGGTCGTGTCGGACCGCCGCAGCCAGCGGTCGAACAGCAGGTTCGCGCCGACCGACAGGGCGATGATCAGCAGCGCGGGCAGCACGACCGCCCACGGCTGCAGGAACAGACCGGTGCGGTTGCGGTCGACCATCGCCGCCCAGTCGGCGGCCTGCGGCGAGATGCCCACCCCGAGGAAGCTCGCCGAGGCCACCAGGTAGATCGCGCCGGTGAACCGGGTGCCCAGGTCGGCGGCCAAGGTGCGGCGCATCGCCCGCGCCACGTAGCCCACCGCGATGCGCGCCCGGTGCTCGCCCTGCAGCCGCATCGCCTCCACCGCGGGTCGCGCCGACAGCGACAGGGCCGCCGCCCGCGTGATGCGCACGACGTCCGGCAGGTTGATCAGCACCACCACCGCCACCAGCACCCGCGGATCGCCCGGGGCCAGGGCCGCGAGCAGCAGCAACATCAGCATCGACGGGATCGCCAGCAGCAGGTCCAGCGGCCGCATCAGCACCTCGTCGAGGAACCTGCTTCGGGTCGTGCCCGCCAGCAGACCGAGCGGAACAGCGAGCAGGTAGGTGCAGGCGGTGGCCGACACGGCGGCGAGCACCAGCGACCGGCCGCCGCGCAGCACCTCGTCGAGCACGTCCCGGCCGACGAAGTCGGTGCCGAACAGGTGCCCGTCGCCGAGCAGGAACGCCACGTCCTTGGCGGGGTCGTCGGCGGCGAACAGCGGCCCCAGCAGCGCCACCAGGACCGGGACGGCCACCAGCGCGCCGGGGATGAGCAACCTCGTCATCGGTGGGCCTCCGCGGTCGGGGACAGGACGCGGGCGGCGACGTCGGCACCCAGGTTGACCAGCACCGTGGTGGTCGCGAACACCAGCGCCAGCCCCTGCAGCACGGGCAGGTCCCGAGCCGAGACCGCCTCCAGCAGAGCGGTTCCCAGGCCCGGCACCACGAAGATCGCCTCGACCACGATCACGCCGCCGATCAGCCAGTCCGCCGTGCGCGCCAGCTGCTGCACCGCGGGCGCGGCCGCGTTGGGCAGGGCGTGGGCGAACCGGACGCGCGCGGGCGAGAGCCCCAGGCGCCGCGCGTGCTGGACGTAGGGCGAGCGCTGCGCCTCGATCATCCCGGCGCGCACCAGCCTGCTCAGCGAGCAGATCGGCCGCAGCAGGAGCACCACGACCGGCAGCACCAGCAGGCCGGGGCTCAGCGGCGACGTGCCGACGGCGGTCGGCGGGAACCAGCCGAGCTGCACCGCGAAGACCGTCACGAGCAGGATCGCCATCGCGAACTCCGGTGCCGCGTAGAGACCGAGGGTGGTGCTGGTGATCAGCCGGTCCAGCCGGCCGCCCTCCCGGTGCGCCGCCAGCATCCCCAGCCCGGTCGCCAACGGGACGAGCAGCGCCAGCGCGACGAGGGCCAGCACCAGCGTCGGCCCGGCCGCGGAACCGATGATCTCCGCGACGCCGCGCGGACCGGTCAGCGAGGTGCCGAGATCGCCGTGCACCGCCGAGACCAGCCACTCGCCGAACCGCTGCCACGCGGGCCGGTCCAGGCCGAGCTGCTCGCGCAGCGAGGCGATGACCGCGGGATCCGGGTTGTCCCCGGCGAGGGTGACCGCGGCGTCCCCGGGAAGCGCCTCGGTGAGCAGGAAGACGCCCACCACCACGAGGAAGACCTGGACGACGCCGAGCAGGAGGCGGCGCAGCAGGTAGCCGGTCACGCCAGCCAGACCCGGTCGAAGCGCGCCCAGTCGAGGGTGTTGGGCGGTGCCTGCTCGTCGACGCCGCCGACGCGGGGAGACGAGGCCACGATCCAGTCGGAGACGCCCCACCAGGCGAAACCGCCCTCGTGGAACAGCTGCTCCTGCATCCGCCGGTAGAGCGCGGCGCGCCGTGTCTCGTCCGGGGTGGACTGCGCCTCGTCGTAGAGCGCGTCGAACTCGGGTCGCCGCCACGCGGTGTTGTTGGTGGTGGAGCCGCTCAACAGCCGTTGCGAGAAGTGCGAGTCCAGCGGCATCCCGCCGGAGCGGTAACTGGCGAGCACCCCGTTCTTGTTGATGTCGGACCAGTAGGTGTCCTTGTTGCCCAGGCGCACGGTGAGGTTCAGCCCGACCTGGCGCGCCTGGTCGCTGATGGCCATCGCCGCTTCCTTCAAACCGGTGGAGGCGTCGGAGGTGTCGAAGTCGATGGTCATGCCCTCGGCCCCGGCCTGCTTCACCAGCGCCCGCGCGCGTGCCAGGTCCTGGCGGCGTTGCGGCAGTTCGGCGTAGTAGCGGTAGCCCTTGCCGTAGACGTCGTTGCCGACCTGGCCGGAGCCCTGCAGCACCGAGCGCAGCAGCTCCTCCCGGTCGATGAGGTGGAACATGGCTTGCCGCAGCTCGATCCGGTCGAACGGTGGGCGGTCGACCTTCATCGCCAGGCCGTGGAAGTTGGCCAGCGGCAACCGGTGCACCTGGATCCGCCCGCCGGCCTCGTAGGTGCGGGCGCTGGTGAGGGTGAGGTCGTGGGCGTAGTCGACCTGCTCGCCCAGCAGCGCGTTCACCCTGGCGGCCTCGTCGTTGGTCACCACGATCTGCAGTTCGTCGACCAGCGGCGGGCCGTCGAAGTAGTCGGGGTTGCGCGCGGCGAGGAAGGACCGGCCGGGTTCGAAGGAGACGAACTTGAACGGCCCCGAGCCGATCGGCTCGCTGAAGTCGGTGGTTCCCTCGGGGATGATGTAGGCGCCGAGCGTGGCCAGCGCGTTGGGGAACTCGGCGTAGGGGCGCTTGAGCCGGAACTCGACGGTGCGGTCGTCGATCGCGCGGCTGCCGGGCAGGTCGATCACCGACAGCGTCGACTTGGCGCGGCGGCTGCCGCCGGGTTCGGTGATGCGCGCGTAGCTGGCCAGCACGTCGCTCGCGCGCACCGGCCGCCCGTCGTGGAAGGTGGCCTGCCGCAGCGTGATCCGCCAGGTCCGCAGGTCGGCGGAGGGCTCCCAGCGCTCAGCCAGCCGAGGCTGCGGCGACATGTCCGAGCCGTAGTCGGCGAGCTTGTCGAAGAGGGCCTTGGCGCGGGCGATCTCGATGTAGAGGTCGGTCTCGTGCGGGTCCAGGACCTCGGCGGCGCCACCGCCGGAGAAGGCCGCGCGTAACCGCCCGCCGGGTTTCGGAGGTCCGACGGTGCCGGTGGCGCCGGGTGCGCAGCCGGTGAGCAGGACGGCGCCCGCGGTCAGGCCCAGGAATCCGCGGCGGTTCAGGTTCTGCATGGCGATCTCCTCTTAGCGTCGGCGTGCGACCAGGTGCAGGCGGTCCCCGGACATCCCCGTGCCCAGCTCCGCGTCGGCGTGCCAGGGAGCGTCGGTGCGGGGGCCGGGTTCGTCGAACAGGGCCAGGACCTCGAAACCGCAGGTGGTGGCGAAGTGGCGGAGTTCCTGCGGGAACAGCAGCCGCCACGCGGAGCGCTGGACGAGCTCGGAGCCGTCGTGCCGCCACACGCGCTCGCGCCGCAGCAGCTGCTCGGCGTGGTCGATCCACAGCCGGGTGCGGGACCGGTAGGTCGCTCCCTCGTGGTCGAGCTCGCGCTCGGTGACGCCGTCGAGCAGCTCGGTGCTGCCGAGGAAGAACGCGCCGTTGCGGGCTTCGGCGATCAGCAGCCCGCCGGGGCGCAGGTGGTCGTGGCACCGCCGCAGGAAGGAGACGAGCTCCTCGTTGCCGTGGCAGTACAGCAGCGCGCTGTCCAGGCAGGTGATCACGTCGAACTCGCGGTGCAGCGAGAACTCCCGCATGTCGGCGACGGTGAACTCCGCGTCGGGGCAGTGCCGTCGGGCGTGGGCGACCATCTCGGCGGAGGTGTCGATCCCGGTCACCCGGTGGCCGCGGCGGACCCAGAACCGCGCGTCGCGGCCGGTCCCGCAGCCCACGTCGAGGAGATCGCGCGGCCGCTCGGGCCCGGCGAACCGGGTGACGAGGTTGTCGACGAAGGTGCCGGCGGCGTGGTGCGGGTCGGGGAACCAGGCCTCGTAGATCTCGGGGTTGTCGGTCAG
Organism: Saccharopolyspora flava; assembly: GCF_900116135.1. Taxonomy (GTDB): domain Bacteria; phylum Actinomycetota; class Actinomycetes; order Mycobacteriales; family Pseudonocardiaceae; genus Saccharopolyspora; species Saccharopolyspora flava. Next base: position 82,323 of record NZ_FOZX01000001.1, on the reverse strand, counting down.
GAAGTTGCGCATGACGGTTCCTCGGGTCGAGGGCCGATGCCGCTGCGCCGGTGGACGGCGACGACGGCCAGGGCGGAGGCGAGTCCGATGAGGACGCACAGTGCGGAGGGCAGCCACGGCAGGCCCGGGACCGCGAGGTCGCCCGCCCAGCCGATCAGGGCGTTGCCCGCGGCGGCGGTCAGGCCGGAGGCCAGGTAGAACACGCCGAAGTAGGTGCCGGACAGGGCGGCCCCGCCGTACGAGGGGATCAGCTCGTAGACGAACGGCTGGGCCAGCATCACCCCCACCGACAGGCCGAACGCGGTGACCAGCACCGGCGCCAGGCGCAGCAGCGCCTCCGGCGCGGAGGCCGGGGGAGTGCCGGGCATCAGGGCCGCCGCCAGCGAGGTCGCCGCGAACGAGCCGCCCATCAGAGCGAGCCCGGTGGCGATCGAGCGGCCCCGGCTCCACCGCGAGGAGAACCGCGCGGTGATGCGCACCTGCAGCAGCAGGCTCGCCGCCGTGGACACCAGGAAGATCGCCGACACCGACGCGGGCGAACCGGTGAAGCGCTCGGCGTGCATCGGCAGCACCAGGTACAGCTGGTTCTGCAGGGCGAACATGCCGGTCAGCGCCCCGGTGAAGGCCAGGAACCGGCGGTCGGCCAGCACCCCGCGCCAGTCGGCCAGCACCGAGGTCTGCGAGCGCTCGACGCGCCGCACCGGCAGCACGACGACCTGCGCGACGGTCAGCAGCGCGAAGATCACCGCGGCGATCACCGCCGACAGCCGGAAGTCCACCAGCAGCAGCGCGCTGCCCAGCAGCGGGCCCAGCAGCATCCCGGTGTTGGCGAACACGTTGAACAGCGAGAACGCCTCGGCGCGCCGGTCACCCGCCTCCTGCGCGAGGTAGGCGCGCACCGCCGGGTTGAACAGCGCCCCGGCCAGGCCGCTGAGCACCGAGGCGCCCAGCAGCACCGGCAGCGAGGTGCCGAACGCGAACAGGCCGAAACCCGCTGCGCGCAGCGCGCATCCGGCGATGATGACGCCGCGCGCCCCGAGCCGGTCGGCGGCCGAACCACCGAGCAGGAACAGGCCCTGCTGGCTGAGGTTGCGCACGCCGAGGATCACCCCGACCAGCGCCGCCGACAGCCCCAGGTCGTGCCCGAGGTACCCGGCGAGGTACGGGATGAGCAGGTAGAAGCCGGTGTTCACGCCGAGCTGGTTGACCAGCAGCACCTGCACGGCAAGCGGGTACGTGCGGATGAGCTTCCAGGTCCTCAAACCGGTCTGACCCCCAGCCCCACGGGACCGTCGATGCGCAGCAGGCCGTCCTCGCCGCCGATGCCGGTCCACGGGTCGCGGGCCAGCAGCAGGTGGCCGTCGAGGTCGACCCACCGGGCCTGCCCGGCCAGGTGCACGGCCGGGGCGATGCCCAGCGAGCTGGCGACCTGGCAGCCCAGCATCACGTCGACGCCGAACTCCCGCGCGACGTCGACGAGCTCGCGCGCCGCGCGGAGACCGCCGCACTCGGGGAGCTTGATGTTGATGCCGTGCACCCCGGAGCCGAGCGCGCGCACGTCCTCGGCGGTGCGCGCGTCCTCGTCGGCGATGACCGGGACCGGCGAGTCGGCCGCCACGGCGGCCAGCACGTCGGGAGTGCCGGGGGCGATGGGCTGCTCGACCGCGTCGACGCCGAGCCCGGCCGCGGTGCGAAGCAGGTCGGGGGCCTGCTCGGGGGTCCAGGCGCCGTTGGGGTCCAGCAGCAGCCGCACGTCCGGGAGCGCGTGGCGAATCGCGGCGACGCGGTCCAGTTCCGGCGGCTCGGCGCCCACCTTCACCTTGAGCAGCCGGAATCCGCGCGAGGTGAGGTCGCAGGCGTCGGCCACGGCGCGGTGCGTCGAGGTGATGCCGATGGTGCGCGCGGTGGGCACCGGCCGGTGCGGAGTCGTCCCGAGCAGCTCGTGGACCGCGACGCCGCGCGAGCGGGCGAGCAGGTCGTGCAGCGCGGCGTCCACGGCGCAGCGCACTCCGGGCGCCGCCGCGATGCCGGTCACCAGCGCCTCGGCCGGTTCCAGCGGTGCCAGCACCTCTCGTGCCGCCGCCAGCTCGCACTCGATGCGCTCCACGTCGAGTCCGTAGTGGACGCTGGTCACGGCCTCGCCGTGACCGACCACGCCGTCGTGCTCGACGGTGACCGTCACCGCCGCGCGTTCGGCCATCACCGATCGCGAGATCCGCAGCGGCTCGCGCAGCGCGAGACCGCCGACCCGCCACTCCAGCCTCATGCGGGGACCTCCAGCCGCACCATCGGGTCGTGGACGGCCCGGCAGCGCGTCCAGCCGGTGGCCTCCACCTCCGGGTCGGCGACCTCCACCGGGCGGGCGGCGGTGGCGGTGTCGAGGAGCCCGCGCGCTCGGCAGTAGTCGTCGTCGAAGACCGTGCTCAGGTAGCGGTGCGGGCCGTCGGGGAAGACCGTCACCACGTTCGCGCCCGGCTCCACGCGCGAGGCCCACGCGGCGACCAGCGACACCGCACCGGTGCTCCAGCCGCCGGTGATGAAGGAATCGCGCGCCAAGGTGCGGCAGGCGGCGACCGCTTCGGCGGGACCGACCCAGTGCACCTCGTCGAACTGCTCGTAGGCGACGTTGCGCGGGTGGATGCTGCTGCCCAGTCCGCGCATCACGCGCGGTCGCGCGGGCCGGCCGAAGATCGTCGAGCCGACGGTGTCGACGCCGATCAGCCGGGCCGTCGGCCAGCGCCTGCGCACCGCCCGGATCGCCCCGGCGCTGTGCCCGCCGGAACCGACGCTGCACACCAGGACGTCGACGCGATCCAGCTGCCGGGCGATCTCCGCGCCCATCTCGTCGTAGCCTGCCGGGTTGTCGGGGTTGTTGTACTGATCCGGCCAGTAGGCGCCGGGCAGCTCGCGGCAGATCCGCTGCACCCGGTCCAGCCGGGCCTGCTGCCAGCCGCCGACCGGGTGCGGCCGGTCGACGACGTCGAGCCCGGCCCCGTGCGCGCGCAGCAGCGCGCGCATCCCGGGTTCCAGCTCGTCGTCGACGACCAGCACGATCGGGTGTCCCAGCGCGTTGCCCGCGAAAGCCAGTCCCACGCCCAGGGTTCCGCTCGTGGACTCCACGACCGGAGCGCCCGGTCGCAGCTCGCCGCGCTGCCGGGCGCCGCGCAGCATGGACAGCGCGGCGCGCGCTTTCATGCCCCCGGCGCTCAGGCACTCCAGCTTCGCCCAGAAACCCGGGTGGGGGCGCGGCAGCGGCGCCGACACCCGGGCGAGCGGCGTCTCCCGCACCAGGTCCAGCAGGTCGGGATTCACGAGTTGACCTCCGTGTAGCGGTAGAGCACGCTCTCCCCGCCGTCGAGCCAGAAGAACGGGTAGGGCTCGGCCGACACCGCGGTGACGCCGTCGCCGAGGAAGCGCGGCAGGATGCCGCTGCCGGTCTGGGCGAAGAACACCAGCGGTTTCCCGGTGTCGCGCGCGTGGTCGAGCAGGGTCTGGAAGGTGCCGTTGCCCAGCACCATCCCGGAGGCCAGCACCGCGTCGCAGTCGCCCAGCGCGGCTTCGGCGTCGGTGACCACGGGCTCGTCCCACTCGGTGCGGCCGCCCTTGTAATCGCAGGCCACGTAGCCGGTTCCGCGTTCGCGCAGCCGCTGCAGCAGCGAGTTGACGACGCCGACCACCAGCACCCGCCGCACCCCGGTGGGCAGCAGGTCGACGACGTGCTGCGAGCGGTGCAGCGATTTGCGCAGCGAGTCACCGCGTTCCAGCCGCACCCGCTCGCCGTGCTCGTGGTGCGGGCGCCGGTCCTGCAGGTGGGCGTCGAGCGCGGCGACCCGCACCGCGCTCAGCGGGTGGCGCAGTACGTCGCGCACGGGCCGCCCGACGCAGTCGAGCACCACCTCCTCGCCGACCTCGCCGGGTTCCACGGCGCAGGACCCGACCGCGTCGCCGACGCGCAGGCTGAGCACGTGGTTGCGGTAGGAGCGCCGGCGCGAGGCGTGCCGAACTCCTTGCTGGGTCAGGAAACCCACGCTGATCTCGGCGTCGGCTCCGGGCAGCTCGGCCTCGATTAGGTCCTCCAGCGCCGTCACGCGGCGTCCTCCGCGTAGCGCACGTCCAGTCCGGAGACGAGCAGCTCGGCGTGCGGGCGCGCCGCACCGGGCCGGTCGCTGGTCACCATGACGTGACCCAGGTAGTTGTTGTTGCTGGTCGCAGGACCGGCTCGGTGGCCGGCGGGCTTGAGCCGCCACTCCGCCACCGCGGGGTCGCGCAGCGTCTCGGCGCCCTGGATCTCGGCGATCGGGCCGGTGCGCGGCGGCAGCAGGAACGAGATCGCCGCGCTGGCGGCACCGGTGTCGACCCGGGTGAGGTCGGGTTCCCGACCGAGCGCGACCTGCGCGTAGACGGCGGCGAGGTCGATGCCGGTGACGCGGCGGATCAGCTCGGTGATCTGGTTGCCCGCCGGTCGCGGGTTGACCTCGACGATCTTCGGGCCGTCGGAGGTCAGCTTGATCTCGGTGTGGCAGACGGTGTTGTCCAGCCCCAGCGCCTCGATCGCGGCCACGGCCGTGCCGGTCACCGCCTGCTCGGTGTCCGCGTCGAGGGCGGCCGGGAACATGTGGCCGGTTTCGACGAACCACGGTGCGCCGGCGACGCTCTTGTCGGTCACGCCGACGACCGTGGTCCGCCCGCCGAAGGTGACGGTCTCCACGCTCACCTCGGCTCCGGTCAGCAGCTCCTCCAGCAGCACCACGGGACTGCGCTGCTGGCCACGAGCGTTGACCGGAAACCCTTGCAGTTCTTCGAAAGCCGCGCGCAGCTGCGCGACGTCGTCGACCCGGCGCACGAACATCCCCGCGCACAGGTCCACCGGCTTGAGCACCAGCGGGAAGCCCATGGCCGCGGCGGCCTCTTCCAGGCCGCGCAGCGATTCGGCCAGGGCGAAGGCCGGTCCGGCGACTCCGGCGTCGCGCAGCGTTCGCCGGGTCCGGTCCTTGGCGCAGGCGCGCTGGACGGCTTCGGGCGCCGGGCCGGGAAGTCCCAGCCGCTGCGCGGCGGTGGCCGCGATCGGCAGGTAGTAGTCGCAGGACGTGGCGATCCCGTCGAAGCCGAGCACGGGCTGCAGGCGCTCCAGGTGCGGCAGCAGGACGTCGACGTCGTTGGTCTCGCAGGTGAGCACGTTGTCCGCGCCGAGCAGCGGATGCGGACCGGGCCCGGGCGCGGAGCGCAGGTAGTGCTGGAGATCCCTGGTGATGAAGCTGAAGCGGTGACCCTCCTCGTGGATCGCTCTGGGGAGCAAGGTGCTCATCGCTCCGACCCAGCTCTCCACCAACAGCAGGTGACCCACCACGACTCCTCCCGGCGATTGCGTGCAACGCTCGGCGATGATAATCATTTTCAACAACGATGACAACACGCCGTAGGGATGTGAACCCGACTTGATGAGAGCGCTTCGCTCGGCGGTGGCCCTGACGCTGCTGGCCCCCGCACTCACCGCAGCCCCCGCGGCCGCCGACCCCCTGGAGTTCGGTCCGTGCCCCTTCGACGGTGCCGAGTGCGCGGAGCTGTCCGCACCGCTGGGAGACGGGGACCGCTCGATCCCGATCGCGATCTCGCGGGTGCGGGCGACCGGAACCCCGGCCGAGTACCGCGGAGCGCTGCTGGTCAACCCCGGAGGGCCGGGCGGCTCGGGGCTGGAGTACGCGGTCAGCAAGGGCGAGAAGCTGCCGGAGTCGGTGCGCCGCGGCTACGACATCATCGGCTTCGACCCGCGCGGCGTCGGGCGCAGCGCGCCCCTGGACTGCGGCGAGCTCGGTGGGCTCTTCGACCACCCCGCGCCCGAACCGGTTCCGGCCGGTGAGGAGGCGGAAAGCCGGTACCTGGGCCGATTACGCGCGATGGCCGACGACTGCCTGCGGCACAACCCGGACGCGTCGCGGATGAGCACGATGAGCACCGCGCGCGACCTGGACCGGATCCGCGCGGCTCTCGGCGAGCCGAAGCTGAACTACCTCGGCGTCTCCTACGGCACCTACCTCGGCGCCGCCTACGCCGCCCAGTTCCCCGATCGAGTCGGACGCGTGGTGCTCGACAGCGCGGTCGGTCCCGACCGCTGGCACGACTTCGACGTCCGGCAGGCCTTCGCGATGCTCGACCAGCGCGACGTCCTCTTCGAATGGGTCGCCGCTCACCCGGAATTCGGCCTCGGCGACACCGAGGAGCAGGTGCGCCGGAACTACTCGGCCGCGCGTGCGAACCTCTCCGGCGACTTCGGCCCGGCGGAGTTCGACAACCTGGTCTACAAGACCCTCTCCCGCACCGAGCGCTGGGAGCCCTTCGCCCGCGATCTGGCCGCTCACCTGCACGAGGGCACCCCGCTGAGCCCGGCGTTGCCCGAGTCCGACCCGGAATCCCGCAACTACGAGGCCGCCCTGCGCACCGTCAAGTGCGCCGACAGCGGCCGTCCCGACGAACGCGAGGTCCTCGGTTCGATCCGCGCGCTGCGGGCCGCCGACCCGGAACCGGTCCTCACCGGACTCGAAGCCGCCACCTGCGCCTACTGGCCGAAACCCCGGGAAACAGCCCGGTTCGGCCACCCGTCGATGCCGCCGGTCCTGCTCACCCAGGCCGACCACGACCCGACCACGCCGCTCGACGGCGCCCGCCGGATGCAGGCCCGGCTGCCCGGTTCGCGGATGGTGCTCCTGCACGAGTCCTACTCGCACGGCGTGTTCGCCAGCCAGCGCAACTCCTGCGTGGACGACGCGGCGGCGCACTACCTGCTCACCGGCGCGCTTCCGGCCGGGGACGTCGACTGCCGAGGGCCCGGCCTGCCGTGAACCCGCCCGAACCGGACACCCTCGGACCCCGGTCGTGAGAGGATGCGGTCCGCCGGAGTCTGGAGGGCACGATGAGCCGCGCCGAGACCATGGAGCTGGCCGTCGCCGAACGCGGCGACCTCGCCGACTACCTCGCCACGCTCACCCGCGGGCAGTGGGAGGAGCCGACGCTGTGCGCGGGCTGGCGGGTCCGCGACGTGGTCGCCCACGTGATCAGCTACGACGACCTGAGCTGGCCGGGCGTGCTCAAGCGGGCCGTCCGCGCGGGGTTCCGGCCCGGTGCGATCAACGAGGGCCTGGTCGCCGAGTCCCGGTCCCGCAGCACCGGCGAACTGCTCGACCGGTTGCGCGCGAACCTGCGTCCCACCGGCCCGATCACGGTCAACGGCGGCATGATCCCGCTGGTGGACGCCACGATCCACCACCAGGACATCCGCCGCCCGCTCGGGCAGCCGCGCGAGATCCCGCCGGAACGGCTCCGAGTGGTGCTCGACCTGGCGATGAAAGCGCCGCCGGTCGGCGCCAAGAAGCGCGCCGCCGGGCTCCGCCTGGTCGCCACCGACCTCGACTGGAGCCGCGGCGACGGCCCGGAGGTGCGCGGACCGGCCGAAGCGCTGCTGATGACGCTCGCAGGCCGGTCCGCAGCCTTCACCGAACTCGACGGCGAAGGCAGAAGCGTCCTCGCGGGGAGGCTCTAGCTCCGCAGCGGCGGGATGGTCGGGACCTCGGAGGCGTTCGCGATGGCCTCCGGGGTGAGGCGGAACTGCTCGGGGTAGTGCTCGCGGCTGGTGCGGCGGGCCGGTTCGGTGGTGCGCCACATGTACAGGCAGCGCGGGCACTGCAGCACCTCCCAGGCGTCCGGCACCGGTGAGGTCGTCACCGTGCGGATCTCCGGGTCGGCGCAGCGGGGGCAGAGGGTCTGCATCGGAATTCCTTTCCGCGCGGGAAGTCTCAGCGTTGGGCGATCAGGGAGCGCAGGCGGTCGGCCCACTCGGCGGTCTCCGGGAGGTCCTTGGTGGGGGTGCCGAAGTTGCCGCGCACGTCGGGCTTCACCGGAGTGGTCGCGTCGATGATCATCTTGCTGGTGACGCCCGCCGGCTGGGAGGCCGGAGCCAGCTCCACCACCGACAGGTTCGGGATCACCACCACGTCCTCGGACGGGTTGACCTTCGCCGACTGCGCCCACATGACCTGCGGCAGGTCGAACGGGTCCACGTCCTCGTCGACCAGGATCACCTGGCTGACGTAGCCCAGGCCGTGCGGTGTGGTCATCGCGCGCATCCCCACCGCCTTGGCGAAACCGCCGTAGCGCTTGGCCGTCGAGATGATCACCAGCAGGCCGTGCGTGTACATCGCGTTGACGGCCTTGACCTCGGGGAACTCCGCGCGCAGCTGCTTGAGCAGCGGCACGCACGTGTTCGGTCCCACGAGGTAGTCGCACTCGGTCCAGGGCATCCCCAGGTACAGCGACTCGAAGATCGGGCGGGTGCGGTAGGAGATCCGCTCGATGCGCACCACCGGCATCCGCCTGCCGCCCGAGTAGTGCCCGGTGAACTCGCCGAACGGGCCCTCGATCTGCCGCACCCGCGACTCGATGTGGCCCTCGATGACGACCTCCGAGCCCCACGGCACGTCGAAACCGGTCAGCGGCGCGGTCGCGATCGGCATCGGCTCACCGCGCAGCGCACCGGCCATCTCGTACTCGGACTGGTCGTAGGCCATCGGCATGCCCGCCACGATCGGCACCACCGGGTCGTTGCCCAGGGTGATCGCCACCGGCAGGTCCTCGCCGAGCTCCTCGGCCTTGCGCAGGTGCTGGGCGATGTCGTGCATCGGAACCGGTTGCAGCGCCAGGCGATCCGTGCCGATCACCTCGATCCGGTAGATGCCCAGGTTCTGCTTGTCGAAGTTCTCCGGCTCGTCCGGGTCGCGCGAGACGACCGCGGCCTTGTCCAGGTAGAACCCGCCGTCACCGTCGTTGAGCCGGAACAGCGGCAGCACGTCGAAGAGGTTCACCTCGTCGCCGGAGACGCTGTTCTCCTGCCACGGCGGGTCCTCGCGGCGGACCGGGGTGACGGGGAAGTCGTCCCAGCGGCGCGCGAACTCCTCGACCTGCTCGCGGGTCGAGGTCTCCTTCGGCAGGCCCAGCGCCAGCGCGTGGTTGCGCCAGGAACCGTGCACGTTCATCGCGATCCGCGCGTCGGTGAAGCCGGTGACGTTGTCGAACCACAGCGCCGGGGCGCCTTCGCCGATGCGGCCCGCGGCGTTGGCCGCCGCCGCCAGATCAGGTTCGGGGGACACCTCCTCGCCGATCCGCAGCAGCTGCCCCTCCTTCTCGAGAGCGTCCAGGAACGACCGCAGGTCGTCGTAGGCCATCGTTGTACTTCTCCTTCGTGGGGCTCAGGAAACCTTGAGCTTGGCGGCGCGCAGGCCCTCCCAGCGCTGCGCCGCCGGGGCGGGCAGGTCGAGCTGGTCGAGGACGCGGGCGGTGATGTGCTCGACGAAGTCGTCGATCGAGGTCGGGTTGTTGTAGAAGGCCGGCATGGGCGGCACGATCCGCACGCCCATCCGCGAGAGCGCGAGCATGTTCTCCAGGTGGATCTCGCTCAGCGGCGTCTCGCGCGGCACGATCACCAGCGGACGGCGTTCCTTGATCGTCACGTCCGCCGCGCGCGCCACCAGGCCGTCGGCGTAGCCGGCGCGGATGCCGGCGAGGGTCTTCATCGAGCACGGCACGATCACCATGCCGTCGGTGCGGTAGGAACCCGACGAGATGCTCGCGCCCTGGTCGTCGGGGTTGTAGACGACGTCGGCGAGCGCGCCGATCTCCTTGATGCTCAGCCCGGTCTCCAGCTCCGCGGTGGCCCGCGCCCAGCGGCTCAGCACCAGGTGGGTCTCCACCTCGGGCAGCTCCCGCAGCTGCTCCAGCAGCCGCACACCGAGCGGCGCCCCGGTCGCTCCGGTCATCCCCACGACGAGTCGCACGCTTCTCCTTTTCGGTCACTTCTCGCTGATGACTCCACGCTAAGTCCCGATCCCGCAGGTGAGCGGGTATGCTGGCGACACATGATGGGCAGAATCGGACAGCGGTGAGATGACCGAGATCACCGACGTGGCCTACCGGCCGGGGTTGAACGCCCCGATCGGCATGGACGTCATCGACTTCGCCGAGCTGCGCTCGCGGGCGCGGCGCCGCGAGATCGACCTGGGCGGCCCGCAGCGCCCCGACTTCCACCACCTGATCCACGTCCACGCCGACGCCGATCCGCTGCGGCACACCGTCGACTTCACCGAGCACGTCATCCCGCCCGGCGGCTGGTTGTGGGTGCGCCCCGGCCAGGTCCACCAGTACGGCGCGCTGACCCGCTCGCGCGGCACGATCGTCATCTGGCGCCCCGGTTTCGTCCCCGTCGACCCGCCCCCGCCGGAGACGCCGGTGCTGCCCGCGGGCGCGCGGCGCAACGCCGTGGACCTGGCGCTGCGCCACCTGGTCTGCGACTACGCCGACCTGGGGTCGATGACCCTGGAGGCGCACAACCGGTCACTGCGCAGGCTGCTGGAGGTGCTGCTGCTCAGGCTGGCCCACGCGGGTTCCGCGCCGCCGCCGAGCATCCCGTCGGGAGGACCGTTCGAGCGGTTCCGGGACGCCGTGGAACGCGACTTCACCCGCACCCACCGCGTCGCCGACTACGCCGCCGGCCTCGGCTACAGCACGCGCACCCTCACCCGCGCCACCCTGTCGGCCACCGGCCGCTCGGCCAAGGCCTACCTCGACGACCGGATCATCCTGGAGGCCAAGCGCCTGCTCGTGCACACCGACCGCTCCTCGGCCGACGTCGCCCGCCACCTCGGGTTCACGGCACCGGGCGACTTCAGCAAGTTCTTCCGCAAGCACGACGGCCGGAGCCCGCTGGCGTTCCGGGCCGAGGCCCGCGGCCTCGAGCTCACCTGAAGCACGGGTCGTCGGCGGCCATCCGCTCCGGCTGGGGGAGGACCAGCTCGTGGGCGTGCGGTTCGAGGTCCGTGCCGATCGGGTAGAGCGTGCCGCCCATCGACTCGGCGCGGCGCCGCCAGCGCTGGTTGCGGCGGAGCCGGTCGGGCAGCCAGAACGGGTCGGTCTGGCCCACCCCGTCGGAGAGCACGTCGAACAGCCACACCACGTCGTCGTCGGGAACCCGCAGACCGGGGCGGGTGAACGAGGAGCGGCGGTGCGGGAACAGCAGGCCGATGCTGGTCTCGCTGAGGTCGAGCTCGGTGATCTCGGGCATGGTGGCCGCCAGGAACCCGTCCAGCGCGCGGTCCGGCAGGAAGTAGTCCGCCCACACCTTGTGCACCCGGTTCCACCCGGCCGTCACGAACGGGTCGTAGCGGTTGTCGGTGCTGATCGCGAACTCCCAGTAGGAGATGTCCCAGGTCTGCGGGGCCAGGTCGAGACCGCGCACGAGGTGCGCGTCGTCCGGCGGCAGGTCCGGGTGGTGGTAGGCGGTGAAGCGCAGCTGGTAGCGGTCGCGGTGCGGCGCGTACCAGCGGATCAGCACGTCGTCGACCTCGTCGCGGTCGACCAGGACCCGCGCGGTGTCCACCGCTGCCTGCAACGACGAGAAGTTCGCGTCGTAGACCCGGGCCCGCGGCGGCACCGGGGTCAGCGCCAGCCGGGCGCGGGTGATGATGCCCGCGCGGCCGAGCCCGCCGAGCACGGCCCGGAACAGCGAGCCGTTGCGCTGCGGCGTGCACCAGCGCACCGCGCCCGTCGGCGTCACCACCTCGACGGCCCGCACCCGGTCGATGATCGCGCCCTCGGCGGGCACGCTGGAGATCCCGCCGACGCTGAGCACGCCACCGGTGCTCAGCTGTAGGTACCCGGTCGGCCCGGAGGTCATGCGGAGCCCGCGCAGCCACGCGTGCCAGACGACGTCGCGCAGCAGCACCCCGGCCTCGACGTCGGCGTGCTCGTCGGTGACGGCGTGGATGAGGTTGAGGCTGCGCATGTCGACCTGCACCCCGCCCGACGGGCACAGCGCCTGCCCGCCGGTGGTGTGCAGGGTGCCATGGGCGCGCAGCGGGACGCCGTTGCGCGCGCACCAGGCGGCGGTGACGGCGACGTCGGCGGTGGAGCGGGGGCGCAGGATCGCGGCCGGCCTGCGGTCGACGATGTTGCCCAGGTCGGAGGCGTGCAGGTCGTCGCCGTCGGTGACCAGTTCGCCCCCGCCGGGGAGCCCCGGGAAGGTGGAGAGATCCGTCGTGCCCGAATGCATGTCCGATCGCTCCCCCACGGTGAACGAAGTCCGCCGGTGCCCCGTCCAAATCGGAGTCCATCCTGCGGAAGCGGGCTTTCCCGGCGCTTTCTCACCTGGTGCGGAGCACCGGAGCGCGGCGGCGAGGACGTGACGGATTCCAGACATTCACCTGTTCGTTCTGGTTCAGGACATTCGGGCGGGGGAGGATGCCGCTGTCGTCCTCCCGGCGGTCGGGGAGCGCCGGGGCGCTGGAGCGGAAGGAAAAGGGTGTGAAGACAGCTCGGTTCGGCCGTCTGACGGCACTGGGGGCGGCCGCGCTGGCCGCGGCGGCCGCGGTGACGGCTCCCGTCGCCGCCGGAACCCCGGGGAGCGCGGGAGACCCCGCGACGACCCAGGTCCGGCTCATCACGTTCAACGACCTGCACGGCAACCTCGAACCGCCGGCCGGTTCGTCCGGTTCGGTCACCCTGCCCGACGGCAGCAGCGTCGAGGCGGGCGGTGCGCAGTACCTGGCCACGCACGTCAAGCGGCTGCGCGAGCAGGTGCCGGACTCGCTGGTGCTCTCGGCCGGGGACAACGTGGGCGCCTCGCCGGTCAACAGCGCCCTGTTCCACGACGAGCCCACCATCGCGTTCCTCAACCAGCTCGGCGTGACCACCTCCGTCGTCGGCAACCACGAGTTCGACGAGGGCTTCGAGGAGCTGCGGCGGATGTCCGACGGCGGGTGCCACCCCGTCGACGGCTGCCAGTTCCGGGAGTCGTTCCCCGGCGCGGACTTCGAGCAGCTGGGCGCCAACGTCACCTTCGACGACGGGCGTCCCGCGCTCAAGCCCTTCGACGTGCGGACCGTCGGCGGCACGCGCGTGGGCATCATCGGCGCGACGCTGGAAGACCTGCCGTCGGTGGTGGCGCCCGGCGCCATCGAGGGCCTGAAGTTCGGCGACGAGGTCGAGGCCATCAACCGCACCTCGCGGGTGCTCGACGGCATGGGCGTGAAGGCGCAGGTCGTGCTGCTGCACCAGGGGGACGCGACCGAGGGCGGTGGACCCGACGACTGCGACCTCACCCCGGGCGGCCCGGCCGCCGCGATCGCCCAGGCGGCCTCGCCGAACGTCGACGTGATCTTCAGCGGGCACAGCCACTCGCAGTACAGCTGCACCATCGACGACCCGGCCGGCAACCCGCGCCCGGTGCTGCAGGGCGCCTCCTACGGGCGGCTGCTGTCGGTCGCCGACCTCACGATCGACCGGGCCACCCAGGACGTCGTGCGCGGGGAGAGCCGGGCGCGCAACGAGATCGTCACCCGCGACGTGCCCGCCGACCCGGACGCCCAGGCGCTGATCGACGAGGCCGCGACCAAGGCGGCCCCCATCGCCAACCGCCCGGTCGGCAGCATCACCGCCGACCTCCCGCGCGCCGGTGCCCCGTCCGGCGAGTCGCCGCTGGGCGACGTCATCGCCGACGCGCAGTTCGAGGCCACCGCGGCCAACTCGCCGCAGGTCGCCATCACCAACCCCGGTGGCATCCGCGCCGACCTGCTGTTCCCCGGTTCGCCGAACGGGGAGGGCGACGGGGTGGTCACCTACGGCGAGGCGTTCGCGGTGCAGCCCTTCGGCAACATCATGCAGACCATGACGCTCACCGGTGCCCAGCTCAAGGCCGTCCTGGAGCAGCAGTGGACCCCGGAGGAGACCAACGTCCTGCAGGTCTCGGCCGGGCTGCGCTACAGCTACTCGGCGAGCGCCCCGATCGGCTCGAAGGTCACCGAGATCAGCATCAACGGACAACCGGTCGACCCGAACGCGCCGTACCGGATCTCGGTGAACAACTTCCTCGCCGGAGGCGGCGACGGCTTCACCGAGTTCACCAAGGGCACCGACATCGCCGGCGGCCCGGTCGACCTCGACGCCTTCCTCGCCTACCTCGACGCCCACCCGGGCATCGCCCCACCCCCGGCCGACCGCATCACAACCCTCCCCTGATCGGAGGTCCTCCTGTCGAAAACCCCGGTTTTCACGCGACGAAAACCGGGGTTTTTGACGCGACGAAAACCGGGGTTTTCGACCGGGGTCAGCCCTGGGTGGCGAGGGAGCGGAGGAAGAAGGCGAGGTTGGCGGGGCGTTCGGCGAGGCGGCGCATGAAGTAGCCGTACCACTCGTCGCCGTAGGCCGCGTAGACGCGGATCCTGCCGCCCTCGGCGGCGATGCGGCGCTGCTCGTCCGGGCGGATGCCGTAGAGCATCTGGTACTCGAAGTCCGCCGCCGAGCGGCCGTGGCGGGCCGCGAGATCACCGGCGATGGCGATCATCCGGGGGTCGTGCGAGGCGACCATCGGGTAGCCCTCGCCGCCCATCAGCACCTTCAGGCACCGGACGTAGGAGCGGTCCACTTCGGACTTGTCCTGGAACGCCACCGACTCCGGTTCGGCGTAGGCGCCCTTGCACAACCGGACCCGCGACCCGGCGTGCGCCAGGTCCCGGCAGTCCTGCTCGGTGCGCCGCAGATAGGCCTGCAGCACCGCGCCCACCCACGGGAAGTCCACGCGCAGGTCGCGCAGGATGCCCAGGGTCGAGTCGGTGGTGGTGTGGTCCTCCATGTCCAGCGTGACCGTCGTGCCCGCCGCACCGGCGGCCTCGCAGATCAGCCGGGCGTTGTCCAGCGCGATCTTCTCGCCGTCCTTCGGCAGGAACTGGCCCACCGCGGACAGCTTCACCGACACCTCGGCCCGCTCGGCCAGGCCCTGCTCGGCGAGCACGCCGAGGACCTGCCGGTAGTCCCGGACCGTGGCGTCGGCCTGGCCGGCTTCGAGGGTGTCCTCGCCGAGCCGGTCGAGCGTCACGAACATGCCGTGCCCGCTCAGCTCCCGGGTCGCCGCCACGGCGTCCTCGGGGGTGGTGCCGGGCACGAAGCGCCGCACCACGGGTTTGGTCAGCGGGTTGGCCTCCACCAGGCGCCGCACCGACGGCGAGCGTCCTGCGGCCAGCAATGCACTGCGCAACACCGAGTTCTCCCCACGCTCAAGCTGTTTCAGCACCAACCGGGGCGCCCCGGCGAGGGGCGCCCCGTTCCGGTCAACCCATGTGCGGGTAGGTGTGGTCGGTGGGCGCGTCCCAGGTCTCCTTGATGGCCCGGGGGCTGGTCCAGCGCTGGATGTTGAGCAGCGAACCGGCCTTGTCGTTGGTGCCGGAGGCCCGGCTGCCGCCGAAGGGCTGGCGGGACACGATGGAACCGGTGGGCTTGTCGTTGACGTAGAAGTTGCCCGCGGCGCCGCGCAGCTTGCGGTGCGCCTCGTCGATGGCGGAGCGGTCGGTGGCGAACACCGCACCGGTCAGCGCGTAGGGGCTGGAGGAGTCGACGACGTCGAGGATCGAGGAGTAGTCGGCGTCCTCGTAGACGTGCACCGCGATGATCGGCCCGAAGTACTCGGTGCTGAACACCTCGTCGGACGGGTCGCTGCACACCAGGACGGTGGGCTCGACGAAGTAGCCGACCGAGTCGTCGTAGCCGCCGCCTGCCAGCACCTCGATGGTGTCGGTGGCCTTCGCGCGGTCGAGCGCCGCCTTGTGCTTGGCGAACGCGCGGGCGTCGATGACGGCGCCGCCGAAGTAGGAGAAGTCGGTGACGTCGCCGAAGCGGATGGTGCGCGCCAGGTCGGCCAGCTCCTCGCGCAGCCCGCCCTCCCAGATGGAGCGCGGCACGTAGGCGCGGGACGCCGCCGAGCACTTCTGGCCCTGGAACTCGAAGGCGCCGCGGGCGAACGCGGTGGCCAGCGGGGCCGGGTCGGCGGAGGGGTGCACGACGATGAAGTCCTTGCCGCCGGTCTCGCCCACGATGCGCGGGTAGCTGCGGTAGGAGTCGAGGTGCTCGCCGATGGTGCGCCACAGCTTCTTGAACGTGGCGGTGGAGCCGGTGAAGTGCAGACCCGCGAAACCGGGGTCGGTGAGCGCGACGTCGCTGACGGCCTGGCCGTCGCCGGTGACCAGGTTGATCACGCCGGGCGGCAGGCCGGCGGCCTCGAACAGCCGCATGGTGAAGTGCGCGGCGAACTGCTGCGACGGCGTCGGCTTCCACACCACGGTGTTGCCCATGAGCGCGGGCGCGGTGGGCAGGTTGCCCGCGATGGCGGTGAAGTTGAACGGGGTGATCGCGGTGACGAACCCGTCCAGCGGCCGGTAGTCCATCCGGTTCCACTCGCCGGGCACCGAGCGGGGCTGCTCGGCGATGATCTGGCGGGCGTAGTGCACGTTGAACCGCAGGAAGTCGATGAACTCGCAGGCGGCGTCGATCTCGGCCTGCTGCACCGACTTGGACTGGCCGAGGATGGTGGCGCCGTTGATGGTGTCCCGCCACGGCCCGGCCAGCAGGTCGGCGGCGCGCAGGATGACCGCGGCGCGCTCGTCGAAGGAGGTCGCGGCCCAGCCGGGGGCAGCGGCCTTGGCGGCGGCCACGGCGTCGGCGACGTCCTGACCCGTGGCCTGGGCGGCGGTGCCGAGCACGTGGGCGTGGTCGTGCGGCTGCACGACGTCGAAGCGGTCGCCGCCGGCCATGCGCTGCTCGCCGCCGATGGTCTGGGTGAGCTCGATGCGCTCGGACTCCAGCTCGGCCACGCGCTTCTGCAGCGATTCGCGTTCCGGCGAGCCGGGCGCGTAGCCCTTGACCGGCTCGTTGTACGGCACCGGTACCGAGGTGATCGCGTCCATGCCTTGTCGCCTCCTCAAGACGCCGAGTGGGTGTGTTGATTGGAGATTAGGGTCCTGCCCACGCCTGGAGCTTGTGCAGTTGGCTATCGTTGAAGGTGTCGGTTTGTGGGATCGGACAAATGCCGCGTGATGTCGAGTCGGTCGGAGTGGCCGAGGTCGGGGTGCCGCTGCGGCAGCTGCTGACCGCCGTCGGCGACCCGCTGGTGGACGTGCTCGCCGCGCCGCGCGGCCTGGACGTCGAGGTGCGCGACGTGGTCATTGTCGACCCCGAGGAGGAGTCCGGCAGCGCTCGCGACGGCGACTTCGTGCTGGTCATCGGCGCGCGCGGCCGGGCGGCGGCGCCGCTGGTGCGGGCCGCCGCGCGGGACGGAGCCCCGGCGGTGGCGGTCAAGGTCGGCTCGGAATCGGAGGCGCGGGCGCTGCGCGACACCGCGATCGCCGGTGGCGTCGCGCTGCTGGGCGTGCGGCCGGAGGTCCGCTGGGAGCGGCTGGAGGCCTACGCGCACAACGCGATCGACAACGCCCGGCTCACCAGTGACGCCGACGTCGGCGAGGCGCTCGGCGACCTGTTCTCGCTGGCGCAGACGGTGGCGGCGATGACCGACGGCATCGTCAGCATCGAGGACACCGCCAGCCGCGTGCTGGCCTACTCGCGCTCCGACGACGAGGTCGACGAGCTGCGGCGGCTGTCCATCCTGGGCCGCCAAGGGCCCGAGCAGTACCTGGCGATGCTCCGCGAGTGGGGCGTCTACCAGCGGCTTCGCGCCGGTGAGGACGTGGTGCGCATCGACGAGCGGCCGGATCTGGGCATCCGGCGGCGGATGGCGGTGGGCATCCACGCGGGCAGCCAGCCGCTCGGGTCGATCTGGGTGCAGGAGGGGCGCAGGCCGCTGTCGGAGCGCTCCGAACGCGCGCTGCTGGGCGCCGCCCGCCTCGCCGCGCTGCAGCTCATCCGGCAGCGCTCGGAGGCCACCGCCGGGCCGAGACTGCGGGAGAACCTGCTGGCAGGGCTGCTGGAGGGGCGGGTCGACGCGCGCTCGGTCGCCGACAACATCGGCGCCGACTCCGACCGGCCCGCCGTGGTCGCGGTGTTCACGCTGCGGCCGACCGGCAGCGTGGACCGCTCGGAGCTGGAGCTGCAGCGTGCCGAGATGACCGGCCTGATCTCGGTGCACGCCTCGGCCTACCGGCGCAGCGCGCTGGTGACGACGATCGGGTCGCGGGTGTACGTGCTGCTGCCGGAGCTGCCGGAGCGCTCGGCGGCCCAGTCGGCGCTGTCGCTGACCCGCGAGATCGTGGCCGCCGCCCGGCAGCACCTGACCTCGCGCGTGCAGGTCGGGGTGGGGTCGGCGGTGCCGACGCTGGACGAGGTCGCCGAGTCCCGCACCGAGGCCGACCGGGTGCTCGACGCGCTGGTGCACGATCTCGACGCCGAGGTCGCGACGATCTCCGACGTGCGCGCGCAGGTGGTGATCAGCGAGATCCTCACGGTCCTGCAGGGCAACGAGCGCTACCGGGACGCCCGGCTCACCGCGCTGCACGACCACGACGCCGAGCACACCACGGACCTGGCCCGCAGCCTGCTGACGTACCTGGAGCACTTCGGCGACGTCAAGGCCGCCAGCTCAGCGCTGCACGTGCACCCCAACACCCTGCGCTACCGGGTCCGGCGCGCCACCGACCTCACCGGCATCGACCTCGCCGACCCCACCGAGCGCCTCAACACCCACCTCCAACTCCTGCTCACCAAGCGCACCCGCCACCGCTGACACCGGGACTGCGCCGGGCGATGCGGTTGGGCCGGGCAGTGGGACAGTTTTAGCCATAATTGTCCGGACATAACGGACATTGATCATGGGTGATTATGGCTAAAACTGCCCCACTGCCCTGACACGCCCTTCGGGCTCGAATGTCGCGCGGAATTCGAATCGCCGGGGCGGGGTCAGAGCTTGCGGAGGCGGACCCGGTTGATGGAGTGGTCGATGTCCTTGCGCAGGACCAGGGTGGCCCGGGGGCGCGTGGGCAGGATGTTGTCGACCAGGTTGGGTTCGTTGATGGTGCGCCAGAGGTGGTCGGCCTCGGTCCGGGCCTCGTCGTCGGAGAGCTCCGCGAAGTGGTGGAAGTGCGACTCCGGGTCGGCGAAGGCCGTGCTGCGCAGCGCCAGGAACCGGTCGGTGTACCAGCGGGCGATGTGCTCGGTGCGGGCGTCGACGTAGATCGAGAAGTCGAACAGGTCCGAGACGGTGAGGCTCGGGCCGGGCTGCAGCACGTTGAGGCCCTCGACGATGAGGATGTCGGGCTGGCGCACCACGTGCCGCTCGCCGGGCAGGATGTCGTAGGCCACGTGCGAGTACACCGGGGCCGAGACCTCGGGCGCCCCGGACTTGACCTCGGTGACGAAGCGCAGCAGCGCCCGCCGGTCGTAGCTCTCCGGGAAGCCCTTGCGGTGCATCAGCCCGCGCCGCACCAGCTCGGCCTTGGAGTGCAGGAACCCGTCGGTGGTCACCAGGTCCACGCGCGGGTGGTCGGGCCAGCGGGCCAGCAGGGTGCGCAGGATGCGGGCGGTGGTGGACTTGCCGACCGCGACGCTGCCGGCGAGCCCGATGACGAAGGGCACCTTGGTGCCACCGGCCTCCTCGCCGAGGAACGTGGTGGTGCTCTCGTGCAGCCGCTGGCGGGCGGCGACCTGCAGGCTGATCAGCCGCGACAGCGGCAGGTAGACGTCGGCGACCTCGTCGAGGTCCACCGGTTCGCCGAGGCCGCGCAGCGCGACCAGCTCGTCTTCGCTCAGCGGGAGGGGGAGCGAATCGCGCAGTTCCCGCCATTGCGCGCGGTTCAGCTCCACGTACGGGCTCAGTTCGCGAACGCGCGTCACATGCACCCCTCAGCATCGAGGCCCGGTCCTACTCCCGGCAGCACCGGGGAGACCGGTGAAGCCCGCGAAAACAGTAGGCGTCCGGTGCTCGATAACGCTGTGATCCAGTGCACGCTGAGACGCAGCAGACACGACTCAACCGATCAACACCGGACCGGCGGGGTCCGCCGGCCCGGTGCCGGGCGATCAGGAGTTCAGCTTCGACTTCCGGTAGCCGTAGGCGAAGTAGACGATCAGGCCGATCGCGAACCAGACCGCGAACCGCAGCCAGGTCAGCGGCTCCAGGAACGTCACCAGCCAGATCGAGAAGGCGATGCCGATGATCGGCACCACCGGCATGCCCGGCGTCTTGAACTCGCGCGGCAGGTCGGGCCGCTTGTAGCGGAGCACGATCACCGCGGCGCACACGATCACGAACGCCAGCAGGATGCCGATGTTGGTCAGCTCCGCGGCCTCGCCGATCGGCAGCACACCGGCGATGACGGCCGAGGCGATGCCGATCAGCCAGGTGAAGCGGGTGGGCACCTTGCGCACCGGGTGGGTCTTGCCGAACCACGCGGGCAGCAGGCCGTCGCGGCTCATCGAGTAGCCCACCCGCGTCACGCCGAGCATGAAGGTGAACATCACGGTGAGGATGCCCAGGATCGCGCCGACGCCGATGATCGCGCCGAGCATCGGCAGGCCCACGTCGGCGAAGGCGGAGGCGAACGCGCTGTCGCCGTTGATCTGCTGGAACGGGATCATGCCGGTCAGCACCAGGCAGGCCAGCACGTAGAGCACCATCGAGATGCCCAGCGAGTACAGGATCGCCTTGGGCATGTGCTTCTGGGCTTCCTTGGACTCCTCGGCGGCGGTGCTCATCGCGTCGTAGCCGAAGACCGCGAAGAACACGGTGGCGGCACCGGTGATGGCGCCGCTCGCGCCGAACGGGAAGAACGGCGTGTAGTTGCCGGTGTTGATGTAGAACGCGCCGACGCCGATGACCAGCAGCACCACGCCGACCTTGAGGTAGACCAGGAAGGTCTCGAACCGGGCGGCGCTCTTCATCCCCAGGTTCAGCATGAACGCGATGAACAGGCACAGCACCATCGCGAACAGGTTCACCACGTAGCTGCCGGGCGCAACGCCGTCGTCGCTCTCGGTGCCGGGCGCGCCCAGCATCCACGTCGGCAGGTCGATGCCGAGGTAGCCGAGCAGCTCGTTGAAGTAGCCGGAGATGCTGATCGCGACCACCGCGACGATCGCGGTGTACTCCAGCAGCAGGTCCCAGCCGATCAGCCAGCCGACGATCTCGCCGAGCACCGCGTAGCCGTAGGTGTAGGCCGACCCGGCCTTGGGGATCATGCCGGCGAACTCGGCGTAGGAGAACGCGGCGGCGGCGCTGGCGATGCCGGCGAGCAGGAACGAGATCAGCACGGCGGGCCCGGCCTTCTCGTTGGCGACGGCGCCGGCGAGTGAGAAGATGCCGGCGCCGATGATGCCGCCGACGCCGATGGCGGTGAGCTGCCACAGGCCGAGCGATTTGCTCAGGCCCGTCTCCTCGCCGTCGGACGAGATGGTCTCGATGGGTTTGCGGCGAAGGACTCCCCGCCCGGGCTGCAGGCCAGGTGCTGACACGGTCGGCTCCATTGGTCGAATCACAGGTCGCGGCGAAACGTACGCGCCGAGATCGAGTGTCGCGCTGTGCGCTCGGACGACACTTCCCGCCTCGCGTTGTCCCATCCCACAACGCCCCAGGTGATCCACACCTCCCGCCGGAACCCGCACCACCCGCCGCGCGAAAACCGCAACATTCGCGCGACGAAAACCGCAACATTCGTCGCGTGAAAACCGGGGTTTTCGACGGGAGGAAAACCGGGGTTTTCGACCGGGGCGGTGCGGAGGTGGGCACGGGGCGTGACCGCAGCGGCGCGCGATCGTTAGTGTTCTCACCCGGAGCGTCGAAATGTCGGTCCCTGAGGAAGTGGGAGAGCGATGTCCAGTTACCGCACCGTCGTCGTGGGAACGGACGGCTCCGCGCCTTCGCTGCGCGCGGTCAGCCGGGCCGCCGAGGTCGCCGCTGCCGCCTCGGCGCGGCTGGTGATCGTCTGCGCCTACTACCCGACCGACCCGAAGGAGCTGGAGCGCGCCGCCGACCAGCTCGGCGACGAGGCCTTCCAGGTCATGGGCTCGGCCCCGGCGCAGGACACGGTGCAGACCGCCTCGGACACCGCCCGCGAGGCCGGTGCCGGCGAGGTCGAGACCGTCGTCTCGGTCGGCGAGCCGGTCTCGGTCCTGGTGGAAGCCGCCGACAAGCACAGCGCCGATCTGCTGGTGGTCGGCAGCCGCGGGCTCAACACCCTCAAGGGGCGGATCCTCGGCTCGGTGCCCTCCGAAGTGTCCCGCCGAGCTGATTGCGACGTGCTCGTTGTCCGAACATCGCGATGACCGGATCCGGCGGATCGAGGAGATCCTCCTCGGTTCGCCGCCCCTCTACACCAAGGACGAGGTCGCCGAGGCCGCCGGTGTGCCGCTGGAGCGCGCCGAGCAGCTGTGGCAGGCGATGGGATTCGCCCACGTCGACGCCGACTCGGTGATCTTCACCGACGCCGACGTGGCGGCCCTGCGCGCCCTGGTGTCGCTGGTGTCGGCGGACGTGATCCCCGACGAGCTCGAATCGGCGGTGGCCCGCTCGCTGGCGCAGACCATGTCGCGGCTGGCCGAGTGGCAGACCGGGCTGTTCAAGTCGCTGCTGGGCGAGGCCTTCGCCACCGACGCGGACACCACCTCGGAGGTGGCGGCCGCGATCGTGCCGGTGATGGAGAAGATGCAGGACTACGTGTGGCGGCGGCACCTGGCCGCCACCGTGTCCCGCGAGCTCGACGAGCGCGACCCGGGCATCGACGAGCGCGTCCAGGTGGTGGGTTTCGCCGACCTGGTCGGCTACACGCGGCTCATCCGCGACTTCACCGAGCTGGAGCTGACCCGGCTGATCGACGGCTTCGAGTCGCTGGCGGGCGGGGTGGTGGCGCAGAACCACGGCCGGATCATCAAGACCGTCGGCGACGAGGTGCTGTTCGTGGCCGATTCCCCGGAGGAGGGCGCGGAGATCGCGCTGTCGCTCAACGAGGAGATCGCCAAGAACGATCTGCTGCCGCCGCTGCGGATCGGTCTCGCGCGCGGTCCGGTGCTGGCCCGCTTCGGCGACGTCTACGGCTCGACGGTCAACATCGCCAGCAGGCTGACCTCGGTGGCCCGCCCGGCTTCGGTGCTCATCGACCGGGAGCTGGCCGCCGCGCTGCGCGGACACGAGAGCTACAAGCTGATTTCGGTGGGCCCGACGAAGGTGCAGAGCTTCCGCGGTTTGCGGGCTTGGGCCTTGCAGCGGCGCTAGTTCACGACTACTCCGATCACGTCAAATGTGATCGAAATATCGTTGAACTTGCATGTATCACGCAAGCACCGGTGATCAGCGGGCTTTCGTGGTCTCAACCAGCGGTTTTGCGATCACCGAAGATCGCGGAACCACCCGATGCCGCTGGGTTTTGGGCTGTTCGTCGGCTTGCGGGCGGGTTCGGCACCCTCTGCGAAGGGGGTGCTTGACTCCGGTTCCGGCATTACGGTCGAGGTATGGCGGATCGGGTAACGCCGATGATCGGCGAGCATTCCGACGACGTGGCCGAACTGGTCGCGCAGTACGCACAACTGCCGGCCGGAGCACCGGTCCGGCTCGCCAAACCCACCTCGAACCTCTTCCGGTTCCGCGACCCGTCGCAGTCGCCGGGGCTGGACGTCGGCCGGTTCACCAAGGTCTTCGACGTCGACGCCGAAGCCGGAACCGCGCAGGTCCAGGGCATGGCGACCTACGAGCAGATCGTGGACGCGCTGCTGCCGACCGGGCACATCCCGAAGGTGGTGCCGCAGCTCAAGACCATCACGCTGGGCGGCGCGGTGGCCGGGCTGGGCATCGAGTCGACCTCCTACCGCAACGGCTTGCCGCACGAGTCGGTGCGCGAGATGGAGGTCCTCACCGGTGACGGGTCGGTGGTGGTGGCCCGCCGCGACAACGAGCACGCGGAGCTGTTCCGCGGCTTCCCGAACTCCTACGGGACGCTGGGGTACACGCTGCGGCTGGAGATCGAGCTGGAGCGGGTCAAGCCCTTCGTCAAGCTCCGGCACGTCCCGTTCGGCACCGCCGAGGAGTGCGCCGAGGCGATCGCCCGGATCTGCGCCGACGGCGAATTCGACGGCGAGACGGTCGATTTCGTCGACGGCACGGTGTTCACGCCGAGCGAGCACTACCTCACGCTCGGGTCCTACGTGGACTCGGCGCCGTTCACCAGCGACTACACCGGGACTCAGATCTACTACCGCTCGCTGCAGCAGCGCCGCACCGACTACCTGAGCATCCGCGACTACCTGTGGCGCTGGGACACCGACTGGTTCTGGTGCTCGCGCGCCATCGGCGTGCAGCACCCGCTGGTCCGCCGGTTCTGGCCCGCGCAGTACAAGCGCTCGGACGTCTACCGGCGCATCGTCGCCTGGGACCGCAAGCACTCGGTGACCGACCGGCTCGCGGTGCTGCGCGGCAAGGGGCTCAACGAGCCGGTGATCCAGGACGTGGAGATCCCCGTCGACCGGTTGCCGGAGTTCCTGGAGTTCTTCCACCGCGACATCGGCATCTCGCCGATCTGGCTGTGCCCGGTGCGGTTGAGCGACACCCGCGGCTGGCCGCTGTACCCGATGGACGCCGACACGCTCTACGTCAACGTCGGGTTCTGGGCGACCGTGCCGCTGCGGCCGGGGGAGGCGCCCGGCAGGCACAACCGCGCGATCGAGCGCAAGGTCACCGAGCTCGACGGGCACAAGTCGCTGTACTCCAACTCCTACTTCGAGGAGGACGAGTTCTGGCGGCTGTACAACCGCCCGGTCTACCAGCGGCTGAAGGACACCTACGACCCGAAGGGCCGGTTGCCGGGGCTGTACGAGAAGTGCGTACGCGAGCGCTGACTCGCGGGGGAACGACACATCAAACTGGAGAGGAGACCCTCTGATGGGATGGGCAGGGGTGTTCGAGCGGATTCTCGGCGACGATCTGTCGATCGAAATCCGCGCTTTCGACGGCAGCCGGGCAGGCACCGCCGGATCCGATGTGTGCGTGGAAGTCCGCTCGCCGCTGGCGTTGTCGCACCTGGCCACCGCTCCCGGTGAGCTCGGGCTCGCCCGCGCCTACGTCAGCGGGGCCCTCGAGGTGCACGGGGACATGTACACCGCGCTGGCGGCGTTCCCGACGGTGACGCTCAACGACGTCCCGCCGGAACTGCGCCGGGAGCTGGCGTTCAAGCTCGCCGGGTACCGGTTCTGGTGGCCGGTGCGGGTTCCCGAGGTCGAGCACCGGTCCTCGCGCGGGTGGCGGCACTCCAAGCGCCGCGACAGCCAGTCGATCTCGTACCACTACGACGTGTCCAACCGCTTCTACGAGTACGTGCTGGGCCCGTCGATGGCCTACACCTGCGCGGTCTACCCCGAGCAGGACGCGACCCTGGAGCAGGCGCAGTTCACCAAGCACGACCTGGTGGCCCGCAAGCTCGACCTGAAGAAGGGCCAGCGGCTGCTCGACGTCGGCTGCGGCTGGGGCGGGATGGTCATGCACGCCGCCGAGCACTACGGGGTGCGGGCGCTGGGCGTGACGCTGTCGCGGCAGCAGGCGCAGTGGGCGCAGAAGGCCATCGCCGAGCGCGGCCTGGCCGACCTCGCCGAGGTGCGCCACATGGACTACCGCGACGTGCAGGAGAGCGGGTTCGACGCGGTCAGCTCGATCGGTCTCACCGAGCACATCGGTGTCAAGCAGCTGCCGCACTACTTCTCGTTCCTGCAGGACAAGCTGGTGCCGGGCGGGCGGATGCTCAACCACTGCATCACCCGGCCGCACGGTCACCAGAAGGCCAAGCCGGGCAAGTTCATCGGCCGCTACGTGTTCCCCGACGGCGAGCTGGAGCCGGTGGGCACGCTGGTGTCGGCGATGAATGACCACGGGTTCGAGGTGCGCCACGAGGAGAACTTGCGCGAGCACTACGCGCTGACGCTGCGCGACTGGTGCCGCAACCTGGAGCGCAACTGGAAGTCCGCGGTCGCCGAGGCCGGTCTCGCGCGGGCGCGCGTCTGGCGGCTGTACATGGCCGCGTGCCAGCTGGGCTTCGAGCGCAACAACGTGCAGCTGCACCAGGTGCTGGGCGTCAAGCTCGACGGCACCGACGCGGGGATGCCGCTGCGCCCGGCGTTCTAGTTGCGATGAGTTCCGCTGCGTGAGCGGGTCTATCCCTTCAACCTGGTTCTCCCGGGAGGAAGGGATAGACCCATGTACGAGTTCACCCAGAAGATCACGCCGAACCTGTGGTTCGACGACCAGGCCGAGGAGGCCGCGCAGCACTACTGCTCGATCTTCCCGGAGTCGCGGATCGTGCACGTGATGCACCACGGCGAGGCCGGCCCGGGCGAGCCGGGCACGGTGCTGGTGGTGCAGTTCGAGCTGCACGGGCAGCAGTTCGTCGCGCTCAATGGCGGCCCGCAGTTCCACTTCACCGAGGCGGTGTCGCTGGAGGTGCTGTGCGAGTCGCAGGAGGAGGTCGACCGGCTCTGGGACCGGCTGGGCGAGGGCGGCGAGCACGGCCCGTGCGGGTGGCTCAAGGACCGCTACGGCCTGTCCTGGCAGATCACCCCGCGCCGCCTGCTGGAGCTGATCACCTCCGCCGATCCGGCGGTCGCCGACCGCACCATGAAGGCCATGATGCAGATGGGCAAGATCGACATCGCCGAGATCGAGGCCGCTGCTCAGGGGTGAGTGTCAGTTTTCATGAAAACTGCACCCCCATCACCCCACGTCGTCGAGGGAGGTCGGGGGGATGAGGTCTGAGGATCTGGTCCTGGTCCAGTGGTTCCCGGTGGCGCGGCGCTCGGCGCGGGTGGTGAAGCGGTAGCGGTGCAGATCGGCCCGGACCAGCTTCGGCGGCGCGTCGGGGAACGGGTTGTGCCGCAGCAGGCCCAGCACCTCGGGTTCGCCGCGCAGCAGGGCGCGCAGGAAGGCCGGTAGCCAGCCGCGGCCGTAGGACGGGTTGATCGCGACGAACCACATCAGCCAGTCCAGCCGCAGGTGGTACGGCGCGATCTGCGGCGGCCTCCGGGCGGGATCGCCGGGCTTGGCCGGGAACTCGTACTCCCGCCACGGCCCGTCGGGGGAGTGCGCGCCCAGGACGATCACCTCGTAGCGGACGCGCGTGACGCTGCCGAAGGCGCCGTAGGTGTTGCCGAGGTGCAGCCGGTTGAAGCTGCGGTTCATCACCTGGTCGCGGCCCAGCATGTTGCGGATCGGCCAGTACGCCAGCACCACGAACAGGACCGTCACCGCCAGCACCGGGACCGCGAACCAGCCCGGCGGGTCCGGGCGGACGACCGGCGGGGCGCTGATCGCCGCGCACGCCAGGGTGATCGTCAGCAGGTTCAGCCAGGCGAAGTTGCCGCTGAGCATCAGCCACAGCTGCGTCACCACGACGATCACCGCCGCGACGCTCGCCACCGGTTGCGGGGCGAACAGCAGGAACGGCGCCACCAGCTGCGTTCCGTGGTTGGCCAGCACCTCGACGCGGTGCAGCGGGCCCGGCAGGTGGTGGAAGGCGCGGCTCAGCGGTCCCGGCATCGGCTGGGTCTCGTGGTGGTAGTGCAGCGCCGTGAGGTCGCGCCAGCAGGAGTCGCCGCGCAGCTTGATCAGCCCGGCGCCGAACTCGACCCGGAACAGCAGCCAGCACAGCAGCCACAGGATCGGCGCGGGCGCGGCAAGGTGCGCCGGGCCGAGGAAGATCACCAGGAAACCGGCCTCCAGCAGCAGCGACTCCCACCCGAAGCCGTACCAGACCTGGCCGACGTTGACGATCGACGAGTACAGCACCCACAGCAGCGTCCACAGCACCAGCCACGCCCACAGCGGTGCGAGGTCGGCGAACTGGGCCAGCAAGCTCGCCACGACGCCCGCCCAGCCCGCGCCCGCCAGCCAGCGGTCGGAGCTGCGCAGGTGGAACAGGCTCGGAGCCCGCCGGAACGGCACCCGCTCGACGAACCGGGCGACCGGGGTGAGACCGCGCTCGCCGAGCAGACCGCGGAACTGGCGCAGGAAGCAGGCGAAGCCGATCAGGTAGGTCAAGGCGATCAGGTGGGTGACGGCGAACCGCGCCGCCTGGTACTCGGGTGCGCTCAGCCAGTGCCCCATCGCCGCACCTCCTCTCGCCCGGGGCGCCCCCGACTAGAATCGCGCATCTGCGAGCGGTGTGGAGGGCAAGGCTGTGCTGGACGACGTGGTGGAGCTGCTGGCCTGCCCGCACTGCGGCGGTGACCTGGGGCGGGACGGCGGCGCGCTGCGGTGTCCCTCGAACCACGCGTTCGACTTCGCCCGGCAGGGCTACGTCAGCTTGCTCTCCGGCCGCAGCAAGGTCGTCGGCGACACCGCCGAGATGGTCGCGGCCCGCGCCGGGTTCCTCGAAGCCGGGCACTACGACCCAATCGCGGACGCGGTCGCCGACGCGGTGACCGGCGACGGCCCGGTCGTGGACATCGGCGCGGGCACCGGTTTCTACCTGAACCGGGCCCTGGGCGAGCGGCTCGGCGTGGCGCTGGACGTCTCCAAGTACGCCTGCCGCCGCGCCGCCAAGGTCCACCCGCGCATCGGCGCGGCCGTCGCCGACGCCTGGCAGCCGCTGCCGATCCGCACCGGTGCCGCGGGCACCGTCCTCAACGTCTTCGCACCGCGCAACGCCCCGGAGATGCGCAGAGCCCTGCGCCCCGGCGGCGAACTGGTCGTCGTGACCCCCGAGCCCGGTCACCTGACCGGGCTGGTCGACCGGCTCGGGCTGCTGCACGTCGACGAGTCCAAGCAGGACCGGCTCGCCGACCGGCTCGCGGGCCACTTCACCCCGGTCGACCAGCGTGCGGTGGAGTTCCGGCTCCACCTGACCCGCGACGAGGCCCGCGCCGCGATCGCGATGGGACCCAACGCCTGGCACACCACGCCCGAGGCGCTCGACGCCGCGATCGCGGAGCTGCCCGCCCCGCTCGTCCCGGCGGTGGCGGTCACGGTCGCCCGCTACCGCCGGGTCTGAGCATTGGTCAGCGCGGGGTGTGGACCGCGCGCGGCAGGTTCCAGGGGTTGTCGTCCCGCAGCGCCGGCGGCAGCAGCGCGGCCGGGACGTTCTGGTAGGTGACCGGGCGGAGGAAGCGGTCGAGCGCGGCCGTGCCGACCGAGGTGAAGCGGGCGTCCGTGGTGGCCGGGTAGGGGCCGCCGTGCTGCATCGCGGGGGAGACGGCCACGCCGGTCGGCCAGCCGTTGAACAGCACGCGACCGGCGCGGTCCCGCAGCAGCGGCAGCAGGGTCGCGACGAAGTCGGTGTCGGCGTCGTCCGCGTGCACCGCGGCCGTCAGGTTGCCCTCGAACGCCTCCGCCGCGCGCCGGGCCTCGTCCTCCGAGGAGTAGGTGACCACGATCGACAGCGGCCCGAAGACCTCCTCCAGCAACGCCTCCCGGTTCGCCAGCAGCGTGTCGACGTCGGTGGCCAGCAGTGTCGGCACCGCGCCGTCCGCCGCGTCACCGGCGGCGCCCTCGGCCAGCACCCGCACGCCCGGGACCTCGGTGACCGCCGCGCGGCGTGAGCAGTAGCCCTCGTGCAGCCGGTCGTTGAGCAGCCGGTGCGCGGCCACCGCGGCCGACTCCTCAGCGAGTGCGGTCTCCAGGCCGTGGTCGGCGGGCAGGAACAGCAGGCCCGGCTTGGTGCACAGCTGGCCGGCGTTGCCCGAGTAGGAGGTCACGTAGCCCTTCGCGATGTCCGCGCCGCGCGCGGCCACCGCCCCCGGGGCCGCGAACACCGGGTTGAGGCTGCCCAGCTCGCCGAAGAACGGGATCGGCTTCGGCCGCGAGTTCGCGATGTCGAACAGAGCCCGCCCGGCCGGGACCGAGCCGGTGAACGCCGCCGCCTTGATCCGCTCGTCGCGCAGTGCGGCCGTGCCGATCTCGAAGCCCAGCACGACGCCGAAGGTGCCCTCCGGCGCGCCCGCCGAGCGCAGCGCGTCGGCGACGATCTCGCCGGTGCGCACCGACAGCTCCGGGTGGCCGGGGTGGCCCTTGAGCACCACCGGGCACCCGGCGGCCAGCGCGGCGGCGGTGTCGCCCCCGGCCACCGAGAACGCGAACGGGAAGTTGCTGGCGGCGAACACCAGCACCGGGCCCACCGGCAGCAGCATCCGCCGCAGGTCCGGCTTCGGGCCCAGCGCGAAGTCTGCGTCGGCCTGGTCGAAGGTGACCCGCAGGTGCTCGCCGGTCTCGATGGTCTCGGCGAACAGGCGCAGCTGGAACGTGGTCCGCTTGAGCTCGCCGGTCAGGCGGCCCTCCGACAGGTGCGACTCGCTGATGGCCAGCGGGATCAGCTCACCGGCGGCCGCGTCCAGCGCGTCGGCGACGGCCCGCAGCTGGCGGGCCCGCTCGGCCGGGGGCTGCGCGCCGAACGGCTCGGCGGCCTCGGCCGCCCGCTGCAGCGCGGCGTCGAGTTCGGCCTGGGTGGTGTCCGGGATCTGCGTCGCGGTCAACGTCCCATCCTTTGCGCGATCGAGAGAAGTCCGCCACCACCGTAGTACGCCGGACAACCGACACGCCGCACACCGTTCGGCATGACGTATGGGCGTCCGACATCCCGCATGGGCGTCAGGCATGACGTAAGGGGGTCCGACATCCCGCATGGGGGTTCGTGGGAGGTGACAGTTTTCATGAAAACTTCGAGGTCTCACGGACCGCACTCGCGTGCCACCGCGAACAGCGCCGCCTGCTCCGGGCGGGTGAGGTCGCAGCCGGTGAGCTCGGCGATCCGGCGGAGCCGGTTGAGCACGGTGTTGCGGTGGCAGTACAGCTCGGCCGCCACCGCCCCCGCCGACCCGGTGCGCAGGTAGCACGCGGCGGTCTCCAGCAGCCGGGCCCGCTCGCCCGCGCCGATGCCGCGCACCCGCCCGAACACCTCCGCCGCCAGCGCGTCGCCGGTCTCGCCCAGCCGTCCCGCCACCACCGACGCCCACGCGTCGGTGAGCCCGCGCGGACCCGCCTCGGCCACCTCGGTCCCGGCGAGCTCGGCGGCGATGCGGACCGCGCGCGGCACGCCCGCGAGGGTGCGCGCGACCGGTGCCAGTCCGCAGGGGACGTCGCGCAACCAGCGCGACGGCACCGCGGTCGTCCCGGCGGGCAGCTGCGCGATGAGCACCGGGCGCCGGTCGACGTCCTGCAGGTGCACCGCGATACCGCGCTCCGCCAGCTCGTCGACGGCGTCGCGCAGCGGCCGGGTCGCGGCCAGGGGAGCGGCGGCGACCGCGAAATCGGCCTCGGCGGAGACGTCCAGCGCCGTCGCGACCTGCGCGACGACCTGCGGGTCGCGGGCGTCGGTGGTCAGCAGCCGCGCCACCAGCTGCGCGCGCTCGTGCTCCTGCTCGCGCGCGACCACCGCGGCCTCGGCCAGGTAGGCGAGGTGGATGCGGGTGGTGTGGTGGTCGACCGCCGCCCATACCCGCGAGGCGCTGCGCACCAGCGAGGGGAGTTCGTCGTCGGACACGCGGCGGGTGAAGGCGTCCCACAGCACCCGGAAGTCGAAGCGCACCGCGTGCAGCAGCACTTCCAGCGGCACCCCGGCCTGGGCGCGGTTGCGCCCGACCCGCTCGCACAGGTCGGCCAGCCGGTCCGGCACCGGCATCCCGCCGATCAGCCGCAGCAGCAGCTCCATGCTGCCCTCGGCGTGCTCGCGCAGCTCGGTCCAGGGCACCGCGTCGCTGGCGTAGGGCTCCATCGAGCGCAGCTCGGCCAGGAACACCGCGACCAGCTCGTCGAGGTCGTCCAGGCAGGAGTGCACGAGCCTGCGCAGCGGGCCGTCGGGTGTGACCGGCGCGTGAAGGGAACTGTGCATCCGCCCAATCTAGGGCGATCAAGTGGCGTCGATCCATCATTGTGCTGGGCCGGTGACCAGAGGACCGTGCTCTCATGCACCTGACGCCCCGCGAGCAGGAGCGGCTGACCCTGTTCGGCGCCGCGGAGCTGGCCCGCCGCAGGCTGGCGCGCGGCGCGCTGCTCGGCGCCCCCGACGCCGTGGCCTACGTGTGCGACGAGATCTGCGAGATGGCTTGGGACGGAACGGATCTCGACGAGATCGTGGATCGCGCGGGGGAGCTCCTCGCCCCCGATCAGCTCCAGCCCGGCGTGGCCGCCGCGGTCCCGTCGATCCAGGTCGAGGCGCTGTTCCCGCACGGCAGCTCGCTGGTCCACGTGCCGCAGCCGTTCGGCCCGCCCGGCCCCGACGCGCCCGGTGCGGTGCGTCCCGCGCGCGGCGAGATCGAGCTGGCCGCCGGCCGGGAGCAGCGGACGGCGCGGCTGCACAACACCGGCGAGCGCCCGGTGTGGATCTCCTCGCACTTCCCGCTGGAGAAGCTCAACCCGGCGGTGCGCAGCGACGTCGACCTCACCGGCTTCCGCCTCGCCGTCCCGGCCGGGACCGCGGTGCAGCTGGAAGCCGGGGAGCGCAAGGAGATCACCGCCGTGGCGCTGGGAGGGCACCGATGACGAGCATGTCCCGCGAGCGCTACGCCGCGCTCTACGGGCCGACCACCGGTGACCTGGTGCGGCTGGCCGACACCGACCTGTGGGTGCGGGTCGAGGCCGACGACTCCGAGCCCGGCGAGGAGCTGCTCGGCGGCTGCGCCAAGACCACCCGCGACGGGCTGCTGGTGGCGCCCAAGGCGGGCCGGGACAGCGCGCTGGACATGGTGATCCTCGGCGTGCTGCTGCTGGACCCGGTGCTGGGCGTGCGCAAGACCAACATCGGCATCAAGGACGGCCGGATCGCCGGGGTCGGCCGGGCCGGGAACCCGCACGTCATGGACGACGTGGAGCTGGTCGTCGACTCGCACACCGGCATGATCACCGGCGAGGGGCTCATCGCCACGCCGGGTGTCGTCGACTCGCACGTCCACCTGTCCAGCCCGGAGGTGGTGCCGGCCGCGCTGGCCGCGGGGGTGACCTCGCTGGTGGGCATGGGCATGGGTGGCGTGTGGGACGTCGGCGCCAACCCGGCGACCAACCTGCGCACGATGATCGAGGCCTGGCGGGACGTGCCGATCAACGTCGCGTTCCTCGCGCGCGGCTCGTCGTCCTCGAACGACCTGCTGGAGCGGGCGGTGCTCTCCGGCGCGGGCGGGTTCAAGATCCACGAGGACTGGGGCGCCACCCCGCACATCGTCGACACCTGCCTGGGCGTCGCCGAGCAGGCGGACCTGCCGGTCGCGCTGCACACCGACACGCTCAACGAATCCGGTTTCCTGGCCGACACCCTCGACGCCACGCGGGGGCGCACGGTGCACGCCTACCACGTCGAGGGCGGTGGCGGGCATCCCGACCTGCTGGAGGTCGTGGGCAGCCCGCACGTGCTGACCTCCTCGACGACCCCGACGCTGCCGCTGACCCCGGCGACGGTCTCGGAGCTGCTGCCGATGACCATGACGGTCCACAGGGGACACTCCATGATGGACAGCGACCGGGGCATCGCGGGCAGCCGGGTGCGGGAGCACGGCATCGCCGCGGAGAACGCGCTGCACGACTCCGGGGCGATCAGCATCGTCAACTCCGACTCGATGGGAATGGGCCGCATCGCCGAAACCGCCCGCCGCACCTGGCAACTCGCCCACGTCCAGGCCGCGCTCGCCGGGGAGGCCGGGCCCGAGCACGCCGACAACGAGCGCGTGCTGCGCTACCTCGCCAAGATCACCCTGAACCCGGCGATCGCGCACGGCATGGCCCACGAGGTCGGCTCGCTGCAACCCGGCAGGCTCGCCGACGTCGTGCTGTGGCAGCCGTCCTGGTTCGGCGCCCAGCCCGATCTCGTGATCAAGTCCGGGTTCGTCGCGTGGGGCGCCGGCGGGTCCGGATCCGGGTCCACCCGGCTCACCCAACCGAGGGTCATGCGGCCCTTCTTCGGCGGACTCGGGGCCGCAGCCCGCAGGCTGTCGA
This sequence comes from Saccharopolyspora flava, assembly GCF_900116135.1. GTDB lineage: Bacteria > Actinomycetota > Actinomycetes > Mycobacteriales > Pseudonocardiaceae > Saccharopolyspora > Saccharopolyspora flava. The sequence continues at coordinate 48,626 of NZ_FOZX01000001.1, read as the reverse complement.
CGGTGTTCGTCGCCGACGCCGCCGACCGCGCGCACCTGCCCAGCGGCCCGAACTACGCCTCCGCCCGCCGCAGCAGAGGCCTGACCAGGGCGGACATGGTGCGCAACACCGCGACCCCGCGCGTGGAAGTCCCGCGCGAACCGGGGCCGGTGATGGTCGACGGGGTTGCGGTCGACGTGCACCGGGCTGCCACGCTGCCGTTGACCCGAACGCACCACCTGGCCTGAAGAAGGGAACGACGTGCTCGATCTAGTCCTGCGCGACGTCCGCGCGCTGACCATGAACCCGGACCGCCCCACCGCGCACACCATCGGCGTGCTCGGCGGGCGCATCGTCGGGGTGGACGAGGAGATCGCCGACCTGCCCGCGCGCCGGGTGGTCCACGGCGACGGCGCGGTCGCCGCACCCGGCTTCGCCGACTCGCACAACCACATGGTCTGGTACGGGCTCTCGCTGGCGGAGCTGGACCTGTCCGGCTGCCGGAGCGCCCAGGAGCTCTACGACCTCGTCGCCTCCCAGGCCGCGTCGCTGCCCTCGGACGGCTGGGTGATCGGATCGGGCTACGACGACTTCGTCATCGGCGGGCACCCCGACCGCGCCGCGCTGGACCGGGCGGGCGGCGGCAGGCCCGTGTGGCTCAAGCACCGGTCGGCGCACATGTGCGTGGCCAGCAGCGCGATCCTGGACCAGGCGGGCGTTCTCGACGGATCGGCCCGCGTCCCGGAGGGCGGCGTCGTCGAGCGCGACGCCGACGGGAACCCGACCGGACTGCTCGCCGAGCAGGCCCAGCAGCTGGTCGACGCGCTGGTCAAGCCCTACCCGGTGGAGGAGCTGGCGGCCGCGATCGCCCGCGCCGCCAAGCGCTACGCCGCCGAAGGCCTCACCCACGTCACCGAGGCCGGCATCGGCGGCGGCTGGATCGGGCACAGCCCCGCCGAAGCCGCCGCCTACCAGCTCGCGCGCTCGCGCGGGGACCTGCTGCAGCGGGTCGAGCTGATGCCGGCGACCGAGGTGCTGCACCCGGTCGGACCCGACGCGTTCGGCCTGGATCTGGGGCTGCGCACCGGTTTCGGCGACGAGTTCCTGCGCATCGGGCCGATGAAGATCTTCACCGACGGCGCCCTGTCGAGCCGCACCGCCGCGGTCACCGAGCCGTTCCACGGCCACGGCGGGCACGGCGTGCTCGGCGACGACCCGGACGTGCTGCGCGAGCGCATCCTGGCCGCGCACCGCGGCGGCTGGCGGATCGCCGCGCACGCCATCGGCGACCGCGCGATCGACCTGACGCTGGAGGCCTTCGAGGCCGCGCAGCGCGAACTCCCGCGCCCGGACGCGCGGCACCGCATCGAGCACTCGGCGATGGTGCGGCCCGACCAGCTTCCCCGGATGGCCGCGCTGGGCGTCATCCCGGTGCCGCAGTCGCGGTTCCTCCACGAGATCGGCGACACCATGATCGAGGCGGTCGGCGACGAGCGGGAACCCTGGCTGTACCGGCAGAAGTCCTTCGTCGACGCCGGTCTCGTGGTGCCCGGCAGCTCCGACCGGCCGTGCGTGTCCAACGGCGCGCCGCTGCTGGGGATGCGGGCGATGGTCGACCGCACCACCAAGGCCGGGCGCGTGCTCAGCCCCGACGAGCGGGTCGACGCGACCGAGGCGCTGCGCGCCTACACCACCCACGCGGCGTTCGCGGCGGGCCAGGAGAACGAGCGGGGCCGCATCGCCGCGGGCATGTTCGCCGACCTCGTGCTGCTCGACGCCGACCCCACCACCGCCCCCACCGCGGAGATCGGCGACATCGGCGTGCGCGCCACGTTCGTCGCCGGGCATGCGGTGCACGGGGCCGAGGAGTTCGCAGCAGATCCCACCTGATCCAGGGAGGCTCCGTGGCCGAGTTAGCGAGCACGGCACGCATCGAACCCACCGAGGCGCGCAAGGTCGCGTTCGCCGCTTTCGTCGGTACCGCGCTGGAGTGGTACGACTACTTCCTCTACGGCACGGCCGCGTCGATCGTGTTCGACCGGCTGTACTTCGCCACCGAGGACCCGGCGGTGGCCACGCTGGCCGCCTTCGCGTCGTTCGCGATCGGTTTCGTCGCCCGGCCGGTCGGCGGGGTGATCTTCGGGCACCTCGGCGACCGGATCGGGCGGCGGCGCTGCCTGCTCGTCACGGTCACGCTGATCAGCGTCGTCACGGGCCTCATCGGTCTGCTGCCGGACTTCGTGTCGATCGGGCTGGCGGCGCCGCTGCTGCTGACCGCGCTGCGGGTGCTGCAGGGCATCGCGGTCGGCGGCGAGTGGGGCGGCGCCGTCACCCTCGCCGTCGAGCACGCGCCGCCGGAGCAGCGCGGGCGGTTCGCCGCGCTGCCGCAGATCGGCTCGCCCGTGGGCACGCTGCTGTCCTCGGGCGGGTTCTACCTGGTGGCGATGCTGCCGGACTCGTCGTTCGACGCGTGGGGCTGGCGGCTGCCGTTCCTGGCGGCGTTCCCGCTGCTGGGCGTGGCGCTGTACCTGCGTCGCCGGGTGGGGGAGTCGCCGCTGTTCGAGCGGATGCTCGCCGAGCACGACCGCGCCTCGGTGCCCGCGCTGGAGCTGTTCCGCACCGCCTGGCGGCAGGTGCTGATCGGCGTCGCGGCGTCGCTGATCGGCATCGGCGGCTTCTACCTGCTGACCACGTTCGTGATCAGCTACGGCTCGGGGACGCTGGGGCTGCCGAAGTCGCTGATGCTGATCGCGACGCTGGTGGCCGCGGCGGCCGAGGTGGTGACGCTGATCTTCGGCGGCAGGCTCGCCGACCGCTTCAGCCCCGGCAAGGTCTGCCTGTGGGGCGGCGTGGTCTCCGCGCTGGTGGCGTTCCCGGTGTTCTGGATGATCGACACCCGCAACCCGGTGCTGGTGGTCATCGCGGTGACGCTGGGCATCAACTGCCTGTCGATCCCGTACGCGGTCTCGGGTTCGCTGCTGGCGGGCCTGTTCCCGGTGCACCTGCGCTACAGCGGCGTCGCGATCTCCTCCAACCTCAGCGGCACCCTCAGCGGCTTCGTCCCCCTCGCGGCCAGCGCCCTGCTCCTCGCAGGCGACCACCGCTCCTGGCCAGTGGCCGCCCTCCTCCTCACCCTCGCCCTCATCACAGCCCTGGGCGGCCTCCTCGGCCACCAACACACCCGCCCCTGACCCGCGTCAACCCCCGGAACCTCATCCCACCGAAAAACCCCTCCCCCCACCCGATCCCGTAACCCCGCGAAACCCGCGGTTTTCATCGGGTCAAAACCTGCGGTATTCGACCGGTCGAATCCTGCGGTTTTTGACCCGACAAAACCTGCGGTATTTGACCCGGGTCGCGGTCGCGGGCCTGCGGGTGCCGGTGGTCTGCGGGGTGGGGACGTGAGAACGCCCCTGCTCTCCCGGGGGAGGGCAGGGGCGTTCTCGGGGGTGCGGGGAGGTTCGGTCACTCGGCTCGGGAGATCTTGACCATGTCCTCGCGGGGGACGACCTTGATGCGCTCGCGGCCGTGGGGTTCGCCGAGGGACTTCTCGTGCGCGTCCAAGCGGGTCCAGCCCTCCCACGTGGTGTAGGAGACGCCGCGCTCCTCGAGCAGCTCGATGATGCTGTCGGAGGTGGGCTGCTCCGGCTTGGGCAGCGCGTCGAGGTCCTCGAGCAGGTTGTTGATCGTCTCCAGCGCGTCGCCCTTGGTGTGGCCGATCAGGCCGACCGGGCCGCGCTTGATCCAGCCGGTCGTGTAGACGCCCGGGATGTGCTCGCCGTCGAGGTCGAGCACCCGGCCGCCCGCGTTGGGCACCGTGCCGGACTTGGTGTCGAAGGGCAGGTCGGCGACCGGGGAGCTCAGGTAGCCGACGGCGCGGTAGACCTGCTGGACCGGGTAGGTCTCGTACTCGCCGGTGCCGCGGACGTTGCCGTCACCGGTGAGCTCCATGACCTCGACCTTGAAGCCCTCCACGCGGTCGGTGCCGGTGACCTCGACCGGGGCGCGCAGGAAGTGCAGGTGCAGGCGGCGCTTGGTGTCGTGCTTCGGGTCGCGCAGCGCCCAGTCCTGCAGGGTCTTGACGATCGTCTTGACCTGGTTGTTGGTCTGGGCTTCCTTCTCGCTGGCCTCGTCCATCTCGAAGCCCTCGGGGTGCACGATGATCTCGACCTCGTTCTGGTGGTCGAGCTCGCGCAGCTCCAGCGGCGTGAACTTCGCCTGCGCCGGGCCGCGGCGGGCGAACAGGTGCACGTCGGTGACCTTCGAGTCCTTCAGGCCGCGGTGGACGTTGTCCGGGATCTCGGTGCTGAGCAGGTCGTCGGCCTGCTTGGCCAGCACCCGGGCCACGTCCAGCGCGACGTTGCCCGCGCCGATGACCGCGACCTGCTCGCCGTCCAGGGTCCAGTCGCGCGGGGCCTCCGGGTAGCCGTCGTACCAGTAGACGAACTCGGCGGCGCCGTAGCTGTGCGGCAGGTCGATGCCCGGGATGTCCAGCGGGCGGTCCTGGTCGGCGCCGGTCGAGAAGATCACCGCGTCGTAGTGCCGCTGCAGGTCCTCGAGCTTGACGTCGACGCCGTACTCGACGTGGCCGAGGAAGCGGATCTCGGGCTTCTCCATGACGCGCTGCAGGGCGTTGATGATGCCCTTGATGCGCGGGTGGTCGGGCGCCACGCCGTAGCGGATCAGCCCGTAGGGTGCCGGCATCCGGTCCAGCAGGTCGATCTCGACCGGGGTCTCGGACTTGGTCAGGATGTCGGCGGCGTACACGCCGGCCGGGCCGGCCCCGACGATCGCGACACGCAACGGGCGGGTCATGCATCTCCTCCAGGTGCGCCGGGCTCGGCGCGCTCGACTGCGAAGCCGCGCGGCACCGCGCCCGGAAGCGGTCCGGGCCGGGCCATGCGCGGAATCGATACCAGCTTAGGGATGCCTTACCCCCGATCCCGCATTGCGGACCGGTGACAATGCTCATAGACGATCTGGGGCATCACCTCGGTGAACCACGCCACTCAAGATCATCTTCGCTGGCCGGGCGCGCAAACCCGACATCGCGGACTCGACCATTCAGCGCTGAGTGCGTGACCGAACGCGGTGAGTGACAGTAAGATCGGTCCCGGATCGACCGCGTCGGTGCGCATCGTGCCGCGCCGGCTCCACGCGGTGACGAAAATGTCGAGGACAGGGTGGGCGAGTGCGTCGAACGCCACACCGGAGCGCCGACGGAGCCGAACCGTGATCACCAGGGTGGATCGCCCCGAGTTCATCCAGCGGTGGAAGCGCGAGATCGCGCACAACAGCTACGCACCGCTGAACCGCGGCGATGTCGAGGAGCTGCTGAGCGCCTGCTTGGAGCACCTGCTGGGCGAACTGGCCTGCCCCGACCGGGCGGGCGAGGCCAAGAAGGCGGGCGTGGAGCTGCTGCCGCTGCACCGCGACAACCCGATGGTCCTGCCCGGGACCCTGAAGCTGCTGGCCGCCGAGCTGCCGGTGCTGCTGCCCGAGGTCCCGCCGGACCGGATCGTGGCCGCGCTCGGCCACCTCGCCGCCGGCTTCGCCGAGAACCTGCCGACCGGAGCCGTGGAGCGGCGCTCCGGCCGCGACCTGCGGGCCCGCACCGAGGCGCTGTTCAACGCGCCGCACGTCGGCATCGCCGTGGCCAGCACCGCCGGAATCGTCGAGGAGACCAACGCCGCCCTGCGCCGCATCTTCCGGCTCTCCGAGGCCGCGCTGCACGGCGCCTCGGTCGGCGACCTCGCCGACGACCGCTGGCGTCCCGAGCTCATCAGCGCGCTGGCCGAGCTGGCCGACGGGACGGGTGAGGAGGTCAACCTCGACACCCGCTGCACCACGGCCGACGGCACGCACGTCTGGACGCGGCTGACCGCGACGCTGGTCCGCGACGGCCTCGACCGGCCCGATCACCTGGTGCTGCACTACGAGGACATCACCGACCGGCACATGCTCCAGGAGCAGTTCCGCCGCCAGGCCGTGCAGGACCCGCTGACCGGGCTGGCCAACCGGGCGCAGCTGGAGTCCTGCCTCGACGCCGCGCTGACCACCGTCTACCCGGGCCGCCGGGTGGGTCTGTGCCTGTTCGACCTGGACGGGTTCAAGGCCGTCAACGACAGCCTCGGCCACGGCATCGGTGACCGGATGCTGCGCGAGGTCGGCCGCCGGATGCAGGCGCTGGCCTCGACCGAGAGCGCCGTGGTGGCGCGCACCGGCGGCGACGAGTTCGCCGTGATCATCCCCGACTCCTACGACGCCGCCCACGTGATCGACCTCGTCGAGCGGATGCTGCGCGAGCTCACCCGGCCGATGTGGATCGGCGCGCACGAGCTGACCGCCTCGGCCAGCGTCGGCATCGTCGAGCGCGAGGTCGTCGGCACCGACACCGGTTCGCTGCTGCGCGACGCCGACATCACGCTGTTCCGCGCCAAGCGCGACGGACGCGCGCTGTGGGTGCTCTTCGACGCCGAGCGCAACGCGGTGGCGCACGAGAACTTCCGGCTCTCGGCGGCGCTCCCGGCCGCGCTGGAGAAGCACGAGCTGTTCGTCGAGTACGACCCGGTCGCCGACGTCGAGACCGGCGAGGTGCTGGCGGTGCTGGCCAACGTGCGCTGGGACCACGAGGAGTTCGGCGAACTGCCCTCCAGCCGTTTCCTCGGCCTGGCCGAGGAAACGGGGCTGATCACCCGGCTCGGCGGCTGGACGCTGGAGCAGGCCGGCGCGCACGCGGCCCGCTGGGTGCGCGACCTCGGCGAGCACGCCCCGCTGCTCGGGCTGACCCTGTCCGCCCGCCACTGCCGCGATCCCGAGCTGGTCCGCGGCGTGCGGGAGGCGCTGGAGAACACCGGTCTGCCCGCCGAATCGCTGGTGCTGAGCCTGCCGGAGCCGGCGCTGTTCGACTACCAGGGCGATCCGGTGGACACCGTCGAGATCTTCGCCGAGATGGGCATCCGGCTGTTCGTGCACGAGTTCGGCTCCGACTACACCCGCGTCGACCGGCTCAAGGACCTGCCGCTGGCGGGCGTGCTCATCAACGGCCCGCACATCGCGGGCCTGGCCGATCCCGGCGGGCCGGAACCGATCAGCGAGTACCTGGTGCGCAGCGCCGTCGGCGCGGCGCTGCTGATGGATCTCCCGGTGCTGGCCACCGGTGTGACGAGCGCGGAGCAGGCCCACCGGCTGGGGGAGATCGGTGTGCGCCTGATCCAGGGTCCGCACGTCTGCGACCGGGTTTCGGCGATGGAGGTCGTCGAGCTCGTGGGCGGTGCCCGCTACGAGCCGAATCCGGCTCAGCAATCCTGAAAAAGCCGACGAAACCCCGAAAAGAGCTGGTACCGCTCAGTTTCGAATATCCACTCTGGGTGCATGTTCAGAAGCGGTGCGTGACAGTACGATGAGGCTTCTTGATCACCTTTTCGGGTGTCGAATCCACGTGCAGGAGGCTGAATCTATGGAGCAGCGACCCGACTGGCTGACCGAGGGCGTCGACCTGGACAAGCCCAGCGCAGCCCGCTGCTACGACTTCTACTTAGGCGGGGCGCACAACTTCGCCGCCGACCGCGAGCTCGGCAAGAAGGTCCTGGAGGTGGTGCCCAACGTCAAGGAGGTGGCGCTGAACAACCGCGCGTTCCTGCGTCGCGCGGTGCGCTACTGCCTCGACCAGGGAATCCGCCAGTTCCTCGACATCGGCTCGGGCATCCCGACCGCGGGCAACGTGCACGAGATCGTGCACGCCGTCGACCCGCAGGCCCGCGTGGTCTACGTCGACAACGAGCCGGTCGCCGTCGCCCACAGCCGCTCGATCCTGGACGGCAACGACAACGCGACGATCGTGCAGGCCGACCTGCTCGACGTGCCCGGTGTGCTCGAAGCGCCGGAAACCCAGCGGATGCTGGACTTCTCGCAGCCGGTCGCGGTGATGATGGTGGCGCTGCTGCACTTCGTGCCGGAGAGCGCCCGGCCGCGCGAGATCATCCGGCAGTACCACGACAAGCTCGCCCCCGGCAGCTTCCTCGGCTTCTCGCACGTCACCGGCGAGGAGTTCCCCGAAGGCGTGCAGGGCCTGGTCAACCTCTACGAGAACAGCACCAACCCGGTCACCCTGCGCACCCGGACCGAGGTCGCCGAGCTCGTCTCCGACTTCGAGCTCGTCGAGCCGGGCGTCGTCTACGTCCCGGAGTGGCGCCCGGACTCCCCGGAGGACGTCGGCGATCGCCCCGAGGAATCCATCGTCTACGGCCTGGTCGGTCGCAAGGCGTGAACAACGCTCGTCGTGCGAGGACCCGGCAAGATCGCCAGACTGGCCCCGACCGCACCCCGGCGTCGAGAACCGCACCATCCGTCGCGCGAAAACCGGGGTTTTCGACGCGATGAAAACCGGGGTTCTCGACGCGACGGGGTGGGAGTTCATCGTGACCGGCGGCGTGGCCGGGCAGAAGGTGTGAGGGATGGCTGACAACGAGGAACGACCCGGCGGGGCGGACGATCGCCGGCACGTGGTGGCGCAGTGGACGCGCGAGATCATCCACACCAGCTACGTGGCGATGGGCCGTCCCGAGATCGAGGCGTTCCTGGAGACGTGCTTCGACGACGTCCTGACCGCCTGCGACGGGCCGCTGGAACCCGCTCGCCAGGCCGGGGAACGCCTCGTCGGCGTGCACTTCACCAACCCCGTCGTCGTCCACCGCACGATCAACCACCTGGCCGCCGAGCTGCCCCGGTACCGCGAGCTGGACCGGACCGCGCTGGTCGACGTGCTGGGTGCGATCGGGTCCGGTTACGCCGGGGCGCTGCGCGAGCAGACCCTGTCCGAGCAGGAGATCATCAAGCAGTCGGTGCTCGACGCCCGCGACGCCGCCGAGGAGGCCCTGCGCGCCTCCGAAGCGCGGTCGCGGGCGGTGTTCACCTCCTCGGCGCTGGGCATCGCCATCGTCACCCTCGACGGCATCGTCGACGAGATCAACCCGTCGATGACCAGGATCTTCCGGCTCAGCGGCGATGCGCTGGTGGGCCGGACGATCTTCGACCTCGCCGACGCCGCCTGGGTCGGCGAACTGGCCGCGGCCAACGCCGACCTGGTGCGCGGCGAGGTCGACCGCTACCAGCTGGAGATCCGCTTCACCGAGAAGCACGGCTCGCACATCTGGACCCAGCTGTCGGCCTCGCTGGTGCGCGACGCCCACGACAACCCCGACTACCTGGTGATGCTGTTCGAGGACATCACCGACCGGCACATGCTCCAGGAGCAGTTCCGCCGCCAGGCCGTGCACGACCCGCTGACCGGCCTGCCCAACCGCACCCAGCTGCAGACCAGCATGGAACGCGCCCTGGAGCCCACCCACCCCGGTCGCCGGGTGGGGCTGTGCTTCTTCGACCTGGACGGCTTCAAGGCCGTCAACGACAGCCTCGGCCACCCCGTCGGCGACCAGCTGCTGCGCGCCGTCGCCCAGCGGTTGCAGGCCCTGACCGCCGAGTTCGGGGCGCTGGCCGCGCGGATGGGCGGTGACGAGTTCGTCGTCCTGGTGCCCGACACCGATGGTGCCGCGGGCCTGGTCTCGCTGGTGGAGAAGATGCTGGCCGAGGTCACCCGGCCGGCCCGGATCGGCGCGCACGAGCTGGCGGCCTCGGCCAGCGTCGGCGTCGTCGAGCGCGAGGTCGTCGGCACCGACGCCGAGTCGCTGCTGCGCGACGCCGACATCACCCTCTACCGGGCCAAGCAGGACGGTCGCGCGCAGTGGGTGCTGTTCGACGCGGAGCGCAACGCCGAGGCCCGCGACCGCTTCAAGCTCTCCGCGGCCCTGCCCGCCGCGCTGGACCAGGGCGAGCTGTTCGTCGAGTACGAGCCGGTGCGGGTGCTCGCCGACGGCTCGCTGTTCGCCGCCGCCGCGAGCATCCGCTGGGACCACCCCGAGTTCGGCGAGCTGGGGGAGGAGTCGTTCCGGGACCTCGCCGAGGAGACCGGGCTGATCACCCGGCTCGGCGGCTGGGCGCTGGAGGAGGTCTGCAGGCACGCCGCGCAGTGGACCGAGCGCTTCGGCGAGCGCGCGCCGATCGCGGCGATGAACCTCTCGCACCGGCACTGCCGCGACCCCGATCTGGTCAACGAGGTGCAGCGGGTGCTGCGCGAGACCGGGCTGCCGCCGGAGTCGCTGGCCCTGGGCATGCCCGAGCCGGCGCTGTTCGACCACCAGGGCGACGCGGTCGACACCGTGGAGATCTTCGCCGAGATGGGCATCAAGCTGATCGTCTCCCAGTTCGGCGACGACTACACCCGCCTGGCCAGGCTGCGCGGGCTGCCGCTGTACGGGGTGCGCATCGACGGCCCGCACCTGGCCGGGTTCGCCGACCCGGACGGTCCCGATCCGCTCGACGAGTACCTGCTGAGCGCGGCGGCGGGGGCGGCGAAGCTGATGAACCTGCCGGTGGTCGCCGGCGGCGTCGGCGACGAGCTGCAGGCGCAGCGGCTGGGCGCCCTGGGCGTGCGCTGCGCGATCGGCCCCTTCGCAGGTGAGCGGGTGTCCGCGCTGGAGCTCCACGAGCTCATCGCCGAGCCGGAGTGAGCGGTCACGACGCGTGACCGTCGGCGCTGGGCTGGGCGTTAATGGGTTGGGCGTCACCGATAGCATCGGGTTGCGCAACGTATCCGCGCCGGTGAAACGGCCCAGTCTAGGAGTGATCGTGTCGGTACAGCCTTCCCACGCCCAGCAAGCACCCCGGGTGAAGGTTCCGGCGGGCACTACCGCGGGGGCGGCCGTCGCCGAGGCGGGGCTGCCGTCGAAGGGCCCGGAGGCGATCGTGGTGGTCCGCGACGCCGAGGGGGACCTGCGCGACCTGGACTGGGCGCCGGAGTCCGACGTCGAGGTCGAGGCGGTGGCCGCGGAGACCGATGACGGCCGCAACGTCATCCGGCACTCCGCCGCGCACGTGCTCGCCCAGGCGGTGCAGAACCTGTTCCCGGACGCCAAGCTGGGCATCGGCCCGCCGGTCCGGGACGGCTTCTACTACGACTTCGACGTCGACAAGCCGTTCACCCCGGAGGACCTGCAGGCGCTGGAGAAGCGCATGAAGCAGATCCTCAAGTCCGGCCAGAAGTTCTCCCGCCGCCGCTTGGAGTCGGTCGAGGCCGCCAAGCAGGAGCTGGCGAGCGAGCCGTACAAGCTGGAGCTCGTCGACATCAAGTCCGATGTGGACGACGTGGACACCTCCGAGGTGATGGAGGTCGGCGGCGGCGAGCTCACCGTCTACGACAACATCGACCGGCACGGCGAGCGGGTCTGGGGCGACCTGTGCCGCGGCCCGCACGTGCCGCACACCCGCTTCATCCCGGCCTTCAAGCTGACCCGCGTCGCCGCCGCCTACTGGCGCGGTGACCAGGCCAACCAGCAGCTCCAGCGGGTCTACGGCACCGCCTGGGAGTCGAAGGAGAAGCTGGAGGAGTACGTCGAGCGGCTCGCCGAGGCCGAGCGGCGCGATCACCGCAAGCTGGGTGCCGAGCTGGACCTGTTCTCGTTCCCGGACGAGATCGGTTCGGGTCTGCCGGTGTTCCACCCCAAGGGCGGGATCATCAAGCGCGAGATGGAGGACTACGTCCGCCAGCGCCACATCGAAGAGGGCTTCGAGTACGTCGGCACCCCGCACATCACGAACGACCAGCTCTTCCACACCTCGGGTCACCTGCCCTACTACGCGGACACGATGTTCCCGCCGATGGACTTCGACGGGTACCAGTACCGCCTCAAGGCGATGAACTGCCCGATGCACAACCTGATCTTCCGCTCGCGCGGGCGCTCCTACCGGGAGCTGCCGCTGCGGCTGTTCGAGTTCGGGCACGTGTACCGGTACGAGAAGTCCGGCGTCATCCAGGGCCTGACCCGGGTGCGCGGTTTCGCGCAGGACGACTCGCACAGCTACTGCACCAAGGAGCAGGCGCCGGACGAGGTCAAGCACCTGCTGAACTTCATGCTCTCGGTGCTGCGCGACTTCGGCATGGACGACTTCTACCTGGAGATGTCCACCCGCGACGACTCCAAGCCCGACAAGTTCGCCGGGTCCGACGCCGACTGGGCGGAGGCGACCGCGATCCTGGAGCAGGTCGCGCACGACAGCGGCCTGGAGCTGGTGGCCGACCCGGGCGGGGCGGCGTTCTACGGCCCGAAGATCTCGGTGCAGGCCAAGGACGCGATCGGCCGCACCTGGCAGATGGGCACCGTGCAGTACGACTTCAACCAGCCCGAGGGCTTCGAGCTGGAGTACCAGGCGGCCGACGGCGAGCGGAAGCGCCCGGTCATGATCCACTCGGCGAAGTTCGGGTCGATCGAGCGGTTCTTCGGCGTGCTCACCGAGCACTACGCGGGCGCGTTCCCGGCGTGGCTGGCCCCGGTGCAGGTGGTGGGCATCCCGATCGCCGACGAGCACGTCGACCACCTGGAGAAGGTGCGCAAGGCGTTGCGCGCCAAGGGGATCCGCGTCGACATCGACACCAGCGACGACCGGATGCAGAAGAAGATCCGCAACCACACCACGCAGAAGGTCCCGTTCATGCTGCTGGCAGGCGGCAAGGACGTGGAGGCCGACGCGGTGTCGTTCCGGTTCCGCGACGGTTCGCAGATCAACGGGGTCGGCGTCGACGACGCGATCACGGCGCTGGTCGACTGGGTGCAGCGGCGCGAGAACGCCTCGCCGTCGGCCGACAACTTCCGGGCGGGTCAGGCGTGAGCGGTGACGGCGTCGAGATGACGCAGCAGGACGGTGTCGGGGTCGAGGACGCGTTGCAGCGGCTGTGGACCCCGCACCGGATGGCCTACATCCAGGGCGAGAACAAGCCGGTCGGCACCGACAGCGACGGCTGCCCGTTCTGCCGGCTGCTGGAATCGGGTCAGCCGGACGAGGATTCGCTGATCGTGGCCCGCGACGAGCTGGTGTTCGCGATCCTGAACCTCTACCCGTACAACCCGGGGCACCTGATGGTGCTGCCGTACCGGCACGTCGCCGACTACACCGAGCTCACGCCGGAGGAGACGGTCGCGGTCGCCGAGTACACGCAGCGCGCGATGCGGGTGATCCGCGCGATCTCCGCGCCGCACGGCTTCAACATCGGCCTGAACCAGGGTCCGGTGGCCGGGGCGGGCATCGCCGCGCACCTGCACCAGCACGTGGTGCCGCGCTGGGGCGGCGACTCCAACTTCATGCCGGTCATCGGCCACACCAAGGTGCTGCCGCAGCTGCTGGGCGACACCTGGAAGCTGCTGTCCGACGCCTGGTCGGAAGTGGACTGAGGTTCTTCCGAGCGCGAAAAAGCAGGACCGGCGCGATGCCGGTCCTGCTTTTTTCTGCGAGGGGGTCAGCTCCGCAGCTGGGCCTCGATGTCCAGCGTGATGGCGATCTTCTCGCCGACGACGGCACCGCCGGCCGGGCCGACGCCGAAGTCGCTGCGGTTCAGGGTCGTGGTGGCCGAGATGCCCAGCAGGTTGTCGCTGAAGCCGTTGAGCTCGGCGGTCAGCGTGACCGGCTTGGTGACGCCCTTGAGGGTGAACTCACCGTCGATCAGGTAGTCCTCGCCGTCCTGCCGGATGCCGGTGGAGCGGAAGGTCGCGGTGGGGTGCTGCTCGGCGTCGAAGAAGTCGGCGCTGCGCACGTGGGCGTCGCGGTCGGCGTTGCGGGTGTCGATCGACGAGACGTCGATCGACGCGGTCACCGAGGACTGCAGCAGGTCTTCGGCGGTGACGATCTCAGCGGAGAAGGCGCCGAAGCGGCCCCGGGACTTCCCGACGCCCATGTGGCGCACGGAGAAGGTGACGTCCGAGTGCACCGGGTCGATGTCCCAGGTGCCGACGGTGTAGCCGGGGATCTGCGCGGTCGCGGTCATGATCGTGTGCCTCCAGGCAAGCCGTTGGGGTGTTGCTCTCACTGTGGACCAACTAGGTTGAAGCTTCAACCATTCCTGGGTGTGTGCCGGCTCACCGAAGTGGATCGAGGAACGGCGCACCGGCGGCCTCGAGTCGATCGAGATCCGGTTAATCTGCAAGAACGCGTCGCGTGCGCGGACCCGACCCCCGACCCACGGCTGGCACCTGAAGGCACATGCTCAACATCTTCGCGCGGGCGTCCCTGTCCCGGCTGACCAATCCGATCGGCCTCGGCCTGGTCCGGGTCGGCCTGACGCCGAACGCGGTGACCGTCCTCGGCACGGTCGCCTCGGCCGCGTCGGCGCTGTGGTTCTTCCCGCGCGGTGAGCTGTTCACCGGCACTGTGGTGACCGCGCTGTTCCTGCTGTTCGACCTCGTCGACGGCGCGATGGCGCGGGTCGGCGGTCGTGTCACCCGCTTCGGCGCGGTGCTCGACGCCAGCTGCGACCGCATCGTCGACGGCGTCCTGTTCGGCTCGCTGGTGTGGTGGGCGCTGGTCGTCGACGGCGACCGGGTTCGCGGCCTGGGCCTGCTGATCTGCCTCGCGGGCGCCCAGGTCGTCTCCTACGTCAAGGCCAGGGCCGAGGCCAACGGCCTCAGCGCCGACGGCGGTCTCGCCGAGCGCGCCGAGCGCTTCCTCATCGTGCTCACCGGGGCGGGCCTGCACGGCCTCGGCGTCCCCTACGTCCTCGACGTCGCCATCTGGCTCCTGGTGGCCCTCACCCTCATCACCATCGCCCAACGCCTCCACACCGTCCACGCCTCGGCCCAGGCGTGACTCCCGCCCCGGAGGGGTGTTCCGGGAGCGCCGTGCGTTGCCAGGGGACAGTTTTAGTCCAAATTGCCCAGGGTTGATGCCCGAAATGCCCGGTCAATTCGGGCAAAAACTGTCCTCACTTGGGGACGAGGTTCTCCGGCATCGGCTCGTAGCTCTCGAAGTGCCGGGTGAAGGTCGCGCTGCCGGAGGTCAGCGAGCGGACGTTGACCGGGTACCGGATGAGCTCGCTGGCGGGCACGTGCGCGCGCACGACGGTCCACCCGCCGTCCTCGGGCTCGGTGCCCACGACCTTGCCGCGACGTCCCGACAGATCGCCCAGGATCGCCCCCAGGTGCTCGTCGGGGATGTGCACCGCGACCTCGTCGACGGGTTCCAGCGTCGTCAGCCCGGCCTGCTCGGCGGCGGCCTTGACGCCCAGGGCGCCGGCGGCCTGGAACGCCGCGTCGGAGGAGTCGACGCTGTGCGCCTTGCCGTCCACCAGCGTCACCCGCACGTCGACCACCGGGCAGCCCTCGGTGATGCCCTTCTCCAGCTGGGCGCGCACGCCCTTCTCGACGCTGGGGATGAACTGCCGCGGCACCGCGCCGCCCACCACCTTCTCGGCGAACTCCACCCCGGAACCCGGCGGCAGCGGCTCGACCTCCAGGTCGCAGACCGCGTACTGGCCGTGCCCGCCGGACTGCTTGACGTGCCTGCCGTGACCCTGGGCGGCCTTGGCGAAGGTCTGTCGCAGCGCCACCCGCACCGGCACGGTGTCCACCTCGGCGCCGCCCTCGCGCAGCCGCTGCAGCACGACGTCGGCGTGCGCCTCGCCCATGCACCACAGCACGAGCTGGTGCGTCTCGCTGTCGCGTTCCAGGCGCAGGCTCGGGTCGGCGGCGATGAGCCGGTTGAGGTTGCGGGCCAGGGCGTCCTCGTCGCTGCGGTTGTGCGCGGTGACCGCGATCGGCAGCAGCGGTTCCGGCATCGGCCACGGCGTGAGCAGCAGCGGGTCCGACGGGTCGGAGAGCGTGTCGCCGGTCTCCGCCGAACCGATCTTGGTCAGCGCGCACAGGTCACCGGCCACGCAGTGCGGCACCTCGCGCAGGGCGGCTCCCAGCGGTGAGTACAGGTGCGCGACGCGCTCGTCCTCGTCGTGGTCGGGGTGCCCGCGCTCGGCCATGCCGTGCCCGGAGACGTGCACCGGCCGCTCCGGGCGCATCGTCCCGGAGAAGACCCTGGCCAGCGAGACGCGGCCGACGTAGGAGTCGACGGAGGTGTGCACGACCTCGGCGGCCAGCGGCCCGTCCGGGTCGGGGCCGAGCAGTCGCGGATTCCCGCCGTGCGGGTCGGTGAACTCGGGCAGCTGGTGCTCCAGCGGTGAGGAGAAGCCGCGGCGGATGCCGTCGAGCACCTCGGGGATGCCGACGCCGGTCAGCGCCGACACGGGCAGCACCGGGTGCAGCCCGCCGCGCGCCACCGCGGTCTCGAGGTCGCCGATGAGCGCGTCCTCGTCGATCCGCTCGCCCGCGAGGTAGCGGTCCATGAGCGTCTCGTCCTCGCTCTCGGCGATGATCGCCTCGATCAGCTCGCCGCGCTGCTGCTGCACCCGGGCGCGCGCCGCCTCGTCGGCGGGCCGGATCTCGCCGTCCTGGTAGACGCTCTCGGTGACCAGCCCGAGCAGCCCGGTGATCTCGCCGCCCTCGACGTGCGGCACGTACAGCGGAAGGACGCCTCCTCCGAAGGCGTCCTGGCAGGTCAGCAGTGCGGTGTCGAAATCGGCGCGGGGCTGGTCGAGCCGCGCGATGACCACCGCCCGCGGCATTCCCACCGCCGCGCACTCGTGCCAGATCGCGCGGGTGGCGGCGTCGACGCCCTCGGCGGCGGCCACCACGAACAGGGCGGCGTCGGCGGCGCGCAGGCCCGCGCGCAGCTCACCGACGAAGTCGGCGTAGCCGGGGGTGTCGATCAGGTTGATCTTGGTGTCGCCGTAGCCGAGCGGCGCGATCGACAGCGCGATGGAGCGCTGCTGGTCGATGGAGGCGGGTTCGTGGTCGCAGACCGTGGTGCCCTCGGTGACGGCGCCCGGGCGCGGGATGACCGAGGTGGCGTTCAGCAGCGCCTCGGCCAGCGTGGTCTTGCCCGCGGCGGAGGGGCCGACCAGGACGACGTTGCGGATCTGAGCGGGATCGGTGGGGGCCGGTACGTCCGGCCCGGCTGCTGTGCCGGCTTGTTTGCTTCCCATGGCGAGCTCCTGCACTACCCAGCGAGCAGAGGTGTGTCTCCGATCACACACCCGGTGGTGTGCTCGTGCAAGGCCGCGCCCGGGGGACTCCGGTGTCAAGTGGACTACTGAAATCGGCGTTGAGTGGACCGTTGCGGTGGTCCAGTTCGTGTCTAGGTTGGTTACGGGAACAACACCGGAATGTGAAGGAAGATCAACGTTGACTACCGCAGCGGACACCGCCGCCACCGGCACCGACGGCGTGAAGCGGGGCATGGCCGAGATGCTCAAGGGCGGCGTGATCATGGACGTGGTCACCCCCGAGCAGGCCAAGATCGCCGAGCAGGCGGGCGCGGTCGCGGTCATGGCGCTGGAGCGCGTGCCCGCCGACATCCGCGCCCAGGGCGGCGTGGCGCGGATGTCCGATCCGGACATGATCGAGGGCATCGTCAACTCGGTGTCGATCCCGGTAATGGCCAAGGCCCGCATCGGCCACTTCGTCGAGGCCCAGGTGCTGCAGTCGCTCGGCGTCGACTACATCGACGAGTCCGAGGTCCTCACCCCGGCCGACGAGGCCAACCACATCAACAAGTGGGCCTTCACCGTCCCGTTCGTCTGCGGCGCCACCAACCTCGGCGAGGCCCTGCGCCGGATCGCCGAGGGCGCGGCGATGATCCGCTCCAAGGGCGAGGCGGGCACCGGCAACGTCGTCGAGGCGACCCGGCACATGCGTCAGATCCGCGCCGACATGCGGCGGCTGTCCACCCTGGAGTCCGACGAGCTCTACGTGGCCGCCAAGGAGCTGCGCGCCCCGGTCGAGCTGGTCCGCGAGGTCGCGCGCACCGGTGAGCTGCCCGTCGTGCTGTTCACCGCAGGCGGCATCGCCACCCCGGCCGACGCGGCGATGATGCGCCAGCTCGGCGCCGAGGGCGTGTTCGTCGGCTCCGGCATCTTCAAGTCCGGCGACCCGGCCAAGCGCGCCGAGGCCATCGTCAAGGCCACCACCTTCTACGACGACCCCGACGTCGTCGCCAAGGTCTCCCGCGGCCTGGGCGAGGCGATGGTCGGCATCAACCTCGACGACCTGGGCGACAACGACCGCCTGGCCACGCGCGGCTGGTGAACGAGGTCGTGGCCGGGCGGTGCGAGCGCGCCGCCCGGCCGCCTCACGTGAGGAGGAACGATGGCTGAGCCCCTCATCGGCGTGCTGGCCCTGCAAGGGGGAGTGGCCGAGCACCTGGCCGCGCTGGAGCGCAGCGGGGCGCGCGCGATCCCGGTGCGGCGCGTCGAGGAGCTCGACGCGGTCGACGGCATCGTGCTGCCGGGCGGCGAGTCGACCACCATGACCCGGCTGCTGGACACCTTCGAGCTCTACGACCCGCTGCGCGCCCGGCTGGCCGAGGGCCTGCCCGCCTACGGCTCCTGCGCGGGAATGATCATGCTGGCCTCGAGCGTTGACGACGACCGGGCCGCCGCGGTCCGGCCGCTGGGCGCGCTGGACGTGGTCGTCCGCCGCAACGCCTTCGGGCGGCAGGTCGACTCCTTCGAGACCGACCTGGACTTCCAGGGCGTCGACGGCCCGGTCCACGCCGTGTTCATCCGGGCTCCGTGGGTGGACAAGATCGGGGCCGGCGTGTCCGTGCTGGCCACGCTTCCCGAGGTCCCGGACGCGCTCGGGACCCCCGACGCCACCGAGCGCGAAGGGCTCGCCGGTAGGATCGTCGCGGTTCAGCAGGGAGCGGTGCTCGCCACGGCCTTCCACCCGGAACTGGTCGAGGGGGACGAGCGAGTGCACCGCTGTTTCGTACGGATCGTTCGCGAGCGGTGACAAGCCCGCCGCGGGCGTGGAAAGACGGAGGAGAGATGAGCGGCCACTCCAAGTGGGCCACCACCAAGCACAAGAAGGCCGCCGTCGATGCCAAGCGCGGCAAGCTCTTCGCGAAGCTGATCAAGAACATCGAGGTCGCCGCCCGCACCGGCGGAGGTGACCCGGAGGGCAACCCGACCCTCTACGACGCGATCCAGAAGGCCAAGAAGAACTCGGTCCCTGGTGACAACGTCGAACGCGCGCGCAAGCGCGGAGCTGGCGAAGAGGCCGGTGGCGCCGACTGGCAGACGATCATGTACGAGGGCTACGGCCCCAACGGCGTCGCCGTGCTGGTGGAGTGCCTGACCGACAACCGCAACCGGGCCGCGGGCGAGGTCCGCACGGCCATGACCCGCAACGGCGGTTCGATGGCCGACGCGGGCTCGGTGTCGTACCTGTTCACCCGCCGCGGCGTGGTGCTGCTGCCCAAGAACGGCCTCAGCGAGGACGACGTGCTCGCGGCCGTGCTGGAGGCGGGCGCCGAGGAGATCAACGACCTCGGCGAGAGCTACGAGATCCTGTGCGACGCCTCGGACGTGGTCGACGTCCGCAAGGCGCTGCAGGCCGAGGGCATCGAGTACGACTCGGCCGAGACCAACTTCCTGGCCTCGGTCAACGTCGAGCTCGACGCCGAGGGCGCGCGCAAGATCTTCAAGCTGATCGACGCCCTCGAGGACTGCGACGACGTCCAGAACGTCTACGCCGCCTTCGACGTCAGCGACTCCGTGATGGCGGAAGTCAACGCCTGACGCGTTCTGACGAACCGCTCCTCCGGGAATCCCGGGGGAGCGGTTCTTGCGTTGACGTGCAGAATGACGCCGTGGTCGACACCGATGAATCACTGCGCAAGTGGATGGTCAACACCGCGGAGCAGCACGGCGCCGCGGTCATGCACGTGGCCGGCGACGACAGCGGCCCGGCCTACGCCTTCTCGGTGGGCGCGTGGCGGCGCTTCGGCAAGCCCGAGGTGGTCGTGATCGGGCTGCCGCAGGAGGTCGCGCACTCGGTGGTCAACACCTACGTGCAGCGCGCCGGTCAGGGCGAGCGCTTCCAGCCCGGACAGCTCTACGAGGGCTTCCTGCAGGGCTGCCCGGTCACCTTCGAGAAGATCGCGCTGCAGCACTACCCGGAATACCTCGGATCGGCGTTCCTGGTCTACAACGGCCCGGACTTCCCGGCCGTGCAGCTCATCGTGTCCAGCCCGGAGGACGCCAAGTTCCCCTGGCAGCCCGACGCCCCGGGCGGCTTCCGCGAGTACCAGCCCGTGCTCACCGACTCCGGCCTCCCGGAGTCCTGGACGCCCGGGGTCGACGGCCCCTGAGGTCCACCCCGCCGGGTGACGGTGAGGGCGTGTCGGGTGTGGTCGGTGGGGCCGGGTTCGCTAGGGTTCGAACGAGTGTTCTCGATGGCTTCGGCTGAGTGGGTGGCGGCGTGCGCGTGTTGGGAGTCGACCCGGGGCTGACCCGCTGCGGGCTCGGCGTGGTCGACGGCGGCAAGGGCCGGTCCGTGGCCTGCGTGGCCGTCGGGGTGGCGCGGAGTCCGCAGGAGGACGAGCTCGCCACCCGGCTGCTCACCGTCGCCACCGAGGTTGAGCGCTGGATGGACCTCCACCGGCCGCAGGTGGTGGCCATCGAGCGGGTGTTCAGCCAGCACAACGTGCGGACCGTGATGGGCACCGCGCAGGTCTCCGGAGTCGTCGCGCTCGCGGCGGCCCGGCGCGGTCTGCCGGTCGCGTTCCACACGCCCAGCGAGGTCAAGGCCGCGATCAGCGGCTCCGGCCGCGCCGACAAGAAGCAGGTCACCACGATGATCACCAAGATCCTCGGGCTGGCCGAAGCGCCGAAACCGGCCGACGCCGCCGACGCGCTGGCACTGGGCGTCTGCCACCTGTGGCGGGCGCCGATGATGGACCGGATCGCCCAGGCCGAAGCGCGCGCCGCCGAGGCCGCGCGCACCCACCGCGCGAAGATCAAGGCGGCCCAGGAGAAGGCCCAGCGGGCGCAGGGCCCGAGAACAGGAGGCAAGACCCGATGATCTCCACGGTGCGCGGACCGGTGCTGTCGATCGGCCTGGATCACGCCGTGGTCGAGGTCGGCGGCGTCGGCATGGCGGTGCACGCCACCCCGAACACGCTCGCCGGGCTGCGGCGCGGCGAGGAGACCCGGCTGTGGACCTCGCTGATCGTCCGCGAGGACTCGCTGACCCTCTACGGCTTCGCCGACGCCGAGGCCCGCGACCTGTTCGGCCTGCTGCAGACCGCCTCCGGCGTCGGCCCGCGCCTCGCGCTGGCCACCCTCGCCGTGCTCACCCCCGACCAGCTGTGCACCGCGCTGGCCGACGGCAACCTCACGGTGCTCACCCAGGTCCCGGGCATCGGCAAGAAGAGCGCCGAGCGGCTGATCCTGGAACTGCGCGACAAGGTCGGCGTCGTCGCGGGCGCCACCGTCGAACCGACCGCCACCGTCGACCGCAGCCGCATCCGCACCGAGGTCTCCGAGGCCCTGGTCGGGCTGGGCTTCTCCGCCAAGCAGGCCGAGCAGAGCGTCGAGGCCGTGCTGTCCAACGGCGGCGGCGACCTGGACACCTCGGCCGTGCTGCGCAAGGCCCTGGCCACCCTCGGGCCCAAGTGAGGTAGCCGATGTACGAGGAAGAGGACTGGGCGGCGGCCCCCGCGGAACCCCTGGAGCCCGTGTCGCTGGCCGCGCACGAGGACCAGGGCGACAGCGACGTCGAGACCACGCTGCGGCCCCGCAAGCTCAGCGAGTTCGTCGGCCAGGCGCGCGTGCGCGAGCAGCTCGAACTGGTCCTGCACGGGGCGCTGCGGCGCGGCGACCAGCCCGATCACGTGCTGTTCTCGGGTCCTCCGGGGCTGGGCAAGACGAGCCTGTCGATGATCATCGCGGCCGAGCTGGGCTCGGCCATCCGCGTCACCTCGGGCCCGGCGCTGGAGAAGCCGGGCGATCTGGCGGCGATGCTGTCCAACCTCACCGAGGGCGACGTGCTGTTCATCGACGAGATCCACCGGATCGCCCGCCCGGCCGAGGAGATGCTGTACCTGGCGATGGAGGACTTCCGGGTCGACATCGTCGTCGGCAAGGGGCCGGGGGCGACCAGCATCCCGCTGGAGCTCGCGCCGTTCACGCTGGTCGGGGCCACCACCCGGTCCGGTGCGCTGACCGGCCCGCTGCGCGACCGCTTCGGCTTCACCGCGCACATGGAGTTCTACACGCCGGGTGAGCTCGATCAGGTGGTTCGCCGCTCGGCCGGGATCCTCGGGGTGGACCTGCGCGACGACGGCGCCGCCGAGATCGCCGCCCGCTCCCGGGGCACGCCGCGCATCGCCAACCGGCTGCTGCGCCGGGTCCGCGACTACGCCGAGGTCCGCTCCGACGGCGCGGTGACCCGCGAGGTCGCCCGGGCCGCCCTGGAGGTCTACGACGTCGACGAGGTGGGCCTGGACCGGCTGGACCGGGCGGTGCTGCGCGCGCTGATCAAGTCCTTCCACGGCGGTCCTGTGGGCATCTCCACGCTGGCCGTCGCCGTCGGCGAGGAACCCAGTACGGTGGAGGAGGTGTGCGAGCCGTACCTGGTCAGAGCCGGGTTCCTGGCCCGCACGCCCCGAGGTCGGGTGGCCACCGCCGCCGCCTGGTTCCACCTGGGCATGACGCCGCCGGCGAACGCCCCCGGTGATGGTCAGCCAACGCTTTTCGCGGAGTGACCGAATGGTGACAATCCGCCGTTACGGTGGCGGCGGACCAGCCGATTGCCACGCGTCAACCTGGCACTTTCGTTGACCTGGCAGACTGGGGCTACGAACATCCGAACAAACCGGGCGCGGACTGCGTGGTTGGTCCTGTCGTGCGCCCGCTGAACGGAGCATGATGCAACTCCAATCCCTGATCCTGCCGCTGCTGATCGTCCTGCTCGCGGTGCCGCTGTTCCTGCAGGCCCGCAAGCAGAAGCGCGCGATGGCCGAGCAGCAGAAGCTGCAGAACTCGATCACCGCAGGTGACCGGGTGATGACGACCTCCGGTGTCTTCGGCACGGTCGTGTCGACCAGCGACGACACCATCGACATCGAGATCGCCCCGGGCATGACCACCACCTGGGTGCGTCAGGCCGTGCGCGAGAAGGTCAACACCGAGGCCGAGACCCCGGCCGTCGAGGAGACCCCCGCCGCCGAGGCTCCCGCCGAGG
Source organism: Saccharopolyspora flava (assembly GCF_900116135.1). Lineage (GTDB taxonomy): Bacteria > Actinomycetota > Actinomycetes > Mycobacteriales > Pseudonocardiaceae > Saccharopolyspora > Saccharopolyspora flava. The sequence goes on along the minus strand of NZ_FOZX01000001.1, from coordinate 25,689 downwards.
AGACCAAGGTCGAGGACGCCAAGACCGAGGACGCCGAGTCGGCCGAGAAGCAGAAGACCAGCTGACGCATCGGTCGATCCCGGCGACGGGCCCGCACGTCGGTGGCCCGCCGGGAGACCGCGCGACCATCGCAGCGACGCGGGCACCGGGGCGCGACGACGCTCCGGTCCCGCGTCGCTGCGTTTCGGCCACCCCACGTAGTCGTCGCCCGTTCCGGGCCTGCGAGACTGGGGTGCTGTACGTGGCGGGCGGTGTTGGCGAAGATCGCCACAAGATCGCATCGATGGGCGGAACCCGGTAGGACCGGCGGTACGTTGTCGACGGCGAGACCGCTCGTCGCTCGCGCGCTCGGTTCCGGCCGGGTGGCGCGTCCGAACAGACCCTGAACAGGAGACCGACGCACCGTGGCACCTCCGGCCGGGCAGCTGCGCCCAGGGCGTTATCTCGCGATCTTCGCGCTGATCGTGGTGGCGCTGTACGCACTGGTGTTCTTCACCGGTGATGGAAAGCCCAACCCGAAACTGGGCATCGACCTGCAGGGAGGCACGCGGGTCACGCTGACCGCGCGCACCCCGGACGGGCAACCTCCCAGCAAGGAATCCCTGAACCAGGCGCGGCAGATCATCGAGACGCGCGTCAACGGCATGGGCATCGGCGGCTCCGAGGTCGCCCTCGACGGGTCGAACCTGATCATCACGGTGCCCGGCGCCGGCGGCGAGGAGGCCAAGCAGCTCGGGCAGACCGCGGAGCTGAACTTCCGCAAGGTCGTCCAGCAGCTCCCGGCCACCCAGCCCCCGGCCCCGACGACGCCGCAGCAGGCGCAGCCGCCGGGCGACTCGCAGCAGGAGATCGAGGCGGCGAAGGCCACGCGCCAGAGCACCGACCCGAACGTGCTGATGCAGGCCGCTCAGGCGCTGGACTGCAACGCCGAGGACCCGCTGCGCGGCAACGACGACCCGAAGCTCCCGCTGGTCACCTGCGACCGCGAGGGCACGGCGAAGTACGTCCTCGAGCCGGTGTTCCTGGAGGGCAAGGAGATCGCCGACTCGATGGCCCAGCCACCGAGCACGCAGCCGGGCGGGACGCCGGCCTGGACGGTCAACCTGAACTTCAAGTCCGCAGGCGCCAAGACCTGGGCGGATTTCACCTCCGCCAACGTCGGACAGCGGGCCGCGTTCGTGCTGGACGGTGAGGTCGTCTCGGCGCCGTCGATCTCCGTGCCACTGCTGGGCGGCAACGCCGAGATCAACGGCCAGTTCAACCAGCAGTCCGCCACGGACCTGGCGAACATCCTCAAGTACGGCTCGCTGCCGCTGGCCTTCGACCAGTCCGAGGCCGAGACGGTCTCGGCGACCCTCGGCGTCGCCTCGCTGGAAGCGGGACTGATCGCGGGCGGCATCGGCCTGCTGCTGGTGGCCGTCTACTGCCTGGCCTACTACCGGCTGCTGGGCATCCTCACCGTGCTGTCGCTGATCCTGTCCGGCGGCGTGGTCTACGGCGTGCTCGTGCTGCTCGGGAGGTGGATCGGCTTCACCCTCGACCTCGCCGGTGTCGCCGGGTTCATCGTCGCCATCGGCATCACCGCGGACTCGTTCATCGTGTTCTTCGAGAGGCTCAAGGACGAGATCCGCGAGGGCCGCACGTTCCGCTCCTCGGTGCCCCGGGCGTGGGTCCGGGCGCGGCGCACGATCCTGTCGGCCGACGCGGTCAGCTTCCTGGCCGCCGCGGTGCTCTACGTGCTGGCCGTCGGGCAGGTGAAGGGCTTCGCGTTCACCCTCGGCATGTCCACCGTGCTCGACCTCGTGGTGGTCTTCCTGGTTACCCACCCGCTGGTGGCGCTGGCCTCGAAGAGCAAGTTCCTGTCCAAGCCGTCGGTCTCCGGGCTGGGCGCCGTGCAACGCATCGGCAACCGGGCCCGCGCCGAGCGCAAGGCCACCGCGACCACCTCCAAGGAGGCGTGAAGGTGACGACTCCTCCCACCGAAGAGGTCCAGAAGCGCGAGAGCGTCTTCCACCGGCTCTACACCGGGACCGGTGCCTTCGACATCGTCGGCAAGCGCTCCCGCTGGTACATCGCGCTGGGTCTGCTGGTGCTGGTGTGCATCGGCGCGATCGGGTTCAAGGGCTTCAACCTCGGCATCGACTTCGAGGGCGGCACTAAGATCTCCATGCCCGCCGTCGGCGCGCAGGGCCCGATCGAGACCGACCAGGTCCAGTCGGCCTTCAGCAAGGCCGTCGGGCACCCGGCCGAGACGGTGCAGGTCGTGGGCACCGGTGCGAACCAGAGCATCCAGATCCGGGCCTCGTCGCTGACCGTCGACCAGGTTCTCAAGGTCAAGCAGGAGATCTTCACCGAAACCCGGCCGCTGGACGCGGCGGGCAAGCCCAGCCAGCAGGTGATCAGCGACAGCGCGGTCTCCGGCACCTGGGGTGGGGAGATCACCACCCAGGCGCTGCTCGCGCTCGGCGTGTTCCTGGTGCTGGTGACGATCTTCCTGGCGTTCTACTTCGAGAAGTGGATGGCGGTGGCGGCGCTGATCGCGCTGCTGCACGACGTCGTGGTCACCGCGGGCGTCTACTCGCTGGTGGGCTTCGAGGTCACGCCGAGCACCGTGATCGGTCTGCTGACGATCCTCGGGTTCTCGCTGTACGACACGGTGGTGGTCTTCGACAAGGTCAAGGAGAACACCCGGGGTCTGCTGAGCATGACCCGCCGCACCTACCCGGAGGCCGCGAACCTGGCGGTCAACCAGACGCTGATGCGCTCCATCAACACCTCGGTCATCGCGCTGCTGCCGGTGCTGGGCCTGCTGGTGGTCGGCGCCGGTCTGCTGGGCGTCGGCGTGCTGCGCGACCTGGCGCTGGTGCAGCTGGTCGGCATGATCGCCGGTGTCGTCTCCTCGATCCTGCTGGCCACGCCGCTGCTGGTGGACCTCAAAATGCGCGAGTCGAAGTACCGCTCGCACGCCAAGAAGGTCGAGCAGCGCCGGACCAGGGCCGCCGCCCGCGAGGCCGGCGAGGAGGTTCCGGAGGAGCCCAAGCGCCCGGTCGCGGCCGGTGCCGCGCGTCCGCAGCCGGGCGCGCGCCCGGCGGGCAAGGCCGGACGCCCGAGTGGAAAGCGTCGTCGTTGATGTCCGAGGAGAACGCCGCCGTCGAGGTCGTCGACGGCGATGATGTCGCGCTCAAGGAGTCGGTGCGCCTGATCCGGGAGGTCCCCGACTTCCCGGAGCCGGGCGTGCTGTTCCGCGACATCAGCCCGATGCTGGCCGACCCGGCCGCGCTGCGGGCGATCACCGACGCGCTGGGTCGCGGCCTGGAGTTCGACGTCGTCGCCGGGGTGGAGGCCAGGGGCTTCCTGCTCGGCGCGGCGGTCGCCCAGGCCTTCGGCACCGGCGTGATCGGCCTGCGCAAGCCCGGCAAGCTGCCGGAGGTCGCCGACCGGATCGAGTACGAGCTCGAGTACGGCCGGGCGACCCTGGAGCTGCCCGCCGACACCCTTCGCGCAGGTCAGCGCGTGCTCGTCGTCGACGACGTGCTGGCCACCGGGGGTACCCTGGGTGCTGCCTGCCGGTTGATCCGCCAGGCGGGCGCCGAGGTCGCCGCGGCCACCGTGGTCATGGAGCTGACGGCCCTGGAGGGCCGCGACAAGATCGTCGGCGAGCACGTCCGAGCCCTGCTGCGGTCCTGATGGTGGCGCTGCTCCGCGGCAGCGCCACCGCGGTCGGTGATCGGTTCGACCGAAGTTCCAAGGTCATCTCGACTGCAGGAGGTGACCGTTGGGCGTATCGACGACCACACCAGGGATGGGTCGTCGACCCGTCGGCGTTATTCTCAGTGTCCGGGTCCCCCGGACCTGGGATTGAGCAACGCCTGAGCCCGGGAGCGTGCGGTGAGCCACCACGTTGATTCTCCTTCGGCGACCGATCCGGTCGCCGAGCCGCGTGCGACCTCGGCCACGCGCCGAGTGCGCGCCAGACTGGCCAGGAGGATCACCGCCCAGCGCGCCGCCCAGGTCAAACAGGTTCTGGAGCCGTTGGCGGCGGTTCACCGCGAGCTGCACCCGCAGGCCGACCTGGCGCTGCTGCAGCGCGCCTACGACGTGGCCGAGGAGAAGCACCGCAGCCAGAAGCGCAAGTCGGGCGACCCGTACATCACGCACCCGCTCGCGGTGGCCACGATCCTCGCCGAGCTGGGCATGGACACCACGACGCTGGTGGCGGGCCTGCTGCACGACACCGTCGAGGACACCGAGTACTCGCTGGAGCGGCTCGGCGCGGACTTCGGCGACGAGGTGTCGCACCTGGTCGACGGCGTCACCAAGCTGGACAAGGTCAAGCTGGGCGCGGCGGCGGAGGCCGAGACCATCCGCAAGATGATCATCGCGATGGCCCGGGACCCCCGGGTGCTGGTGATCAAGCTGTCGGACCGGCTGCACAACATGCGCACCATGCGCTTCCTGCCGCCGGAGAAGCAGGCCCGCAAGGCCCGCGAGACGCTGGAGGTGCTGGCCCCGCTGGCGCACCGGCTCGGGATGGCCACGATCAAGTGGGAGCTGGAGGACCTGGCCTTCGCCATCCTTCAGCCCAAGAAGTACGACGAGATCGTGCGCCTGGTCGCCAACCGCGCGCCCTCCCGCGACACCTACCTGCGCACCGTGATCGACGAGCTGTCCACGCAGCTCGACGCCGCCCGGCTGGCCGCCAAGGTCGAGGGCAGGCCGAAGCACTACTACTCGATCCACCAGAAGATGATCGTCCGCGGTCGCGACTTCGACGACATCCACGACCTGGTGGGCGTGCGGATCCTGGTCGACGAGATCCGCGACTGCTACGCGGCGATGGGCGTGGTGCACGCGCTGTGGCAGCCGATGCCCGGCCGCTTCAAGGACTACATCGCCCAGCCGCGCTTCGGCGTCTACCAGTCGCTGCACACCACGGTCATCGGTCCCGAGGGCAAGCCGCTCGAAGTGCAGATCCGCACCCACGAGATGCACCGCACCGCCGAGTACGGCATCGCCGCGCACTGGCGCTACAAGGAGACCAAGGGCCGCAACAGCGGCGGCGGCGTCGAGGTCGACGAGATGGCCTGGATGCGCCAGCTCCTCGACTGGCAGCGCGAGGCCGCCGACCCGGGCGAGTTCCTGGAGTCGCTGCGCTACGACCTGGCGACCCGCGAGATCTTCGTGTTCACCCCCAAGGGCGACGTGATCACGCTGCCGTCCGGGTCCACGCCGGTGGACTTCGCCTACGCCGTGCACACCGAGGTCGGGCACCGCTGCATCGGCTCGCGGGTCAACGGCCGGCTGGTGGCGCTGGAGCGCAAGCTGGAGAACGGCGAGGTCGTCGAGATCTTCACCTCCAAGGCGGAGGGGTCGGGACCGAGCCGCGACTGGCTGTCGTTCGTCGCCTCGCCGCGCGCCAAGGCGAAGATCAAGCAGTGGTTCGCCAAGGAGCGCCGCGAAGAGGCCATCGAGTCCGGCAAGGAGCTCATCACCAAGGAGATCCGGCGGCTCGGGCTGCCGGTGCAGCGGCTCGTCTCCGCCGAGGCGCTGGGAGCGGTGGCCCGCGAGCTGCACTACGTCGACGTCACCGCCCTGTACGCGGCGGTGGGGGAGAAGCAGCTCTCCGCGCAGCACCTGGTGCAGCAGCTGGTGCAGCACATCGGCGGGCCGGAGCAGGCCGCCGACCAGATCGCCGAGCGCTCCACGCCGTCCACGCTGGAGGGTGCCGGGAAGCGGCGCAGCAGCGGCGATTCGGGCGTGGTCGTCAAGGACGCCGGGGACGTGTGGGCGAAGCTGGCCCGCTGCTGCACCCCGGTCCCGGGCGACGAGATCCTGGGCTTCGTGACCCGCGGCGGCTGGGTCAGCGTGCACCGCACCGACTGCACCAACGCCGACGACCTGCGCAAGACGCCGGAGCGGCTGGTCGAGGTGCACTGGGCGCCGTCGTCGTCCTCGGTGTTCCTGGTCGCCATCCAGGTCGAGGCCCTGGACCGGCACCGCCTGCTGTCGGACGTCACCAAGGTCCTCGCCGACGAGCGGGTCAACATCCTCTCGGCCTCGGTCACCACCTCCAAGGACCGGGTCGCGGTCAGCCGCTTCTCCTTCGAGATGGGCGACCCCAAGCACCTCGGCCACGTCCTCAAGGCGGTCCGCAACATCGAAGGCGTCTACGACGTCTACCGAGTCACCTCCGCCGCCTGACCCACCCTCACCCCGCGGTCAAATACCCCGGTATTCGACCGGTCAAAAACTGCGGTATTCGACCGGTCGAATACCGCAGTTTTTGACCCGACGAATCCTGCGGTATTTGTCCCGCGGGTGTGTGAGCAGGGAAAAGGGGCATCGTTCGGGTGAACGATGCCCCTTTTCGGGTCCGCGTGCCGGGTCCGCGTGCCGGGTCCGCGTGGCGGGTCAGGCTTGGACGGTGATCTTGTTGAAGGTGACCTTCTTGTTGGGGTGGCCGCCGCCGGCGGAGGAGTCGAAGGCGCCGTCGTGGCCCGCGCGGGCGACGTCGTCGATGACCTTCAGGCCCTCCGGCGAGATCGTGCCGAAGACCGTGTAGTCCGGCGAGAGCTGCGCGTCGCCGAAGACCATGAAGAACTGGCTGCCGTTGGTGTTCGGACCCGAGTTCGCCATCGCCAGGTAGCCGCGGCCGTACTTCAGCTCCGGGAACGTCTCGTCGTCGAAGGCGTAGCCGGGACCGCCGGAGCCCTGCCCGGTCGGGTCACCGCACTGCAGCATCTGCAGGCCCTCGGTGCTGATCCGGTGGCAGTTCGTCCCGTCGTAGAACGACTGCTTGGCCAGGCTGATGAAGCTGTTGACGGTGCACGGCGCCAGCGACCGGTCCAGGGTCAGCGGGATGGCGCCCTGGTTGGTGTCGATGGTGGCCTGCACGGTGCCCTTCGAGGTGACCTCGCCGTTGGCCGGCGGCTGCACCGGCTTGCTGGCCTGGCCGTCCGGGCGGTAGGTGCACGAGACCGGGTCGGCCAGCGGCGCCGGGCGCGCGGGCGGCGGGGCGAGCTCGGTGGGGATGTTGACCTGCGGCTGCGGCGGCTGCTGAGCTGCGGGCTCGTCGCCGCTGCGGCTGAAGTAGAAGACCCCGATCACGACCGCGACGACCACGACGATCGTCACTCCGATGGTGATCACCCGGCGTCGCTTGGCCTGCTGCTCGCGCCGCTCCATCTGGCGCTCGAGCTTGCGCTTGGCCGCTTGCCGCCGCTGCTCGTTGCTGGGCACTTGCTCCCCTCCCCGCACTTCATGATCTGATGTTGTCCGGCGAGTTTATGAGGTGCCCCGGGAGCGCTTCCTGAGAGCCCACGCCGGTGTGCGCAGGCGGATCGGCGGCGGACGATAACCTGGGGTTCGCCCATCCTCGACGAAAGGCCCATCTGACGTGCTTGTCCTCGGGTTCCCGGTCGGACCGCTGCAGGCGAACTGCTACGTGCTCGCGCGCGGCGAGGGCGAGCCGTGCGTGGTCGTCGACCCAGGTCAGGATGCCGTCGAGCCGCTGAACGAGCAGCTGGCCAAGCACCGGCTCACGCCCGCCGCGGTGCTGCTCACCCACGGGCACTTCGACCACGTGCTCTCGGCCGCGACGATCTGCGCCGAGCACGACGTGCCCGCCCACATCCACCCGGACGACCGGTTCATGCTCGCCGACCCGGGCGCGGCGCTGGGGCCCGCGGGCCGCCAGCTGTTCGGCGACGGCATGACCGGTTCCGAACCGGCCGAGGTCCGCGAGATCGCCGAGGGCGATGTGCTGGAGCTGGCCGGGCTGAGCTTCGAGGTCACCCACACCCCGGGCCATACCGGCGGGTCGGTGCTGTTCGGCGTCGGCACCGAGGAGGGCGGGCGGCTCGTGCTGTCCGGCGACACCCTCTTCGCCGGCGCCATCGGGCGCACCGATCTGCCCGGCGGCGACCACGGCCGGATGCTCGAGTCGCTGAGCACCAAGGTGCTGCCGCTGGACGACGAGACCGTCGTGCTGCCGGGCCACGGACCCACCACCACCATCGGGCGCGAGCGCGCGGGCAACCCGTTCCTGCAGGAACTCCCCGCGCCCGGCGCTTCCCACTGACGAGGACGAATCGCACATCAGATGAGCACGTTCAACGCCCCCAAGGGCATCCCGGAGTACTTCCCGCCGGATTCGGCGGGCTTCCTCGCCGTCCGCGAGACCCTGGCCGACGCCGCCCGCCGCGCCGGGTACGGCTACATCGAGCTGCCGTTGTTCGAGGACACCTCGCTGTTCGCCCGCGGTGTCGGCGAGTCGACCGACGTGGTCAGCAAGGAGATGTACACCTTCGCCGACCGCGGCGGCCGGTCGGTGACGCTGCGGCCGGAGGGCACGGCCGGTGTCATGCGCTCGGTCATCGAGAACGGTCTCGACCGGGGCCAGCTGCCGGTGAAGCTGTACTACAGCGGCGCGTTCTTCCGCTACGAGCGCCCGCAGGCCGGTCGCTACCGGCAGCTGCAGCAGGTCGGGGTCGAGGCGATCGGCGTGGACGACCCGGCGCTGGACGCCGAGGTCATCGCCATCGCCGACGAGGGCTACCGGCGGCTGGGCCTGACCGGGCACCGCATCGAGCTGACCTCGCTGGGCGACAACACCTGCCGCCCGGCGTACCGGGCGAAGCTGCAGGAGTTCCTGCGCGGGCTGCCGCTGGACGAGGACACCCAGCGCCGCGCCGAGCTCAACCCGCTGCGGGTGCTCGACGACAAGCGGCCCGAGGTCCGCGAGATGGTCGCCGACGCGCCGCTGATGGTCGATCACCTCTCGACCGAGGCCAAGGAGCACTACGAGGCGGTCAAGGCGCACCTGGTGGACCTGGGCGTGGCGTTCGTGGAGAACCCGCGGCTGGTGCGCGGCCTCGACTACTACACGAAGACGACCTTCGAGTTCGTTCACGACGGGCTCGGCGCGCAGTCCGGCATCGGCGGCGGTGGCCGCTACGACGGGCTGATGGCCGAGCTCGGCGGTCAGGAGCTGTCGGGCATCGGGTTCGGGCTCGGCGTGGACCGCACGCTGCTGGCCTGCCAGGCCGAGGGCCTGTCGGTCGGTGACCTGGCGCGCTGCGACGTCTACTGCGTGCCGATGGGCGAGACCGCCAAGACCAGGCTGGTCGCCGCGGCCGGTGGGCTGCGGGCGCACGGCGTGCGCGTCGACCTCGCCTACGGCGGCAAGGGCCTCAAGGGTGCGATGAAGGCCGCCGACCGCTCGGGCGCCCGGTTCGCGCTGGTCCTGGGCGAGCGCGACCTGGAGTCGGGCAGCGCCCAGCTCAAGGAGCTGGCCACCGGCGAGCAGCGCGCGGTGTCGCTGGAATCGCTGGTCGACGAGGTGCGCGCGGCGGTCGCGGAGAGCCGATGAGCGACGTCGAGACGGTGCCGCTGGACCTGCTGGACCGGCGCACCGTGCGGGTCCGGGCCCGCAACGTGGCGATCGCGGCGGTCATCGTGGCCGCCGCGTTCGGCGGCGTCGTCAGCCTGTTCGCGGGGCCCGTCGGGTTCCTGACGACGCTGGTGATCGTGGCCGTGCCGCTGCTGCTGCTGGCCTGGACCGAGTCGCGCAAGACCATCACGCTGCGCGGCCACGAGGTGGTGGCGCGCGCCCTGGGCAGCCGGGTGGTCGACGTGCGCGCGGCGACGCGGCTGGAGCTGTTCGTCACCGACATGCGCGGCGCGCGCACCGTCAACGTGCTCATCGGGGGCGCGCCGAAGGGCAAGGCGATCAGCGTCGCGCTGGCCATGTACGCCGGGACGGGCGGTCGTGAGCTGGGCGTCTACTCGCTGCGCCGCCTCGCCGACGTCCTCGCGGGCAACGCCGACACCCGGGCCCTGGTGCTCTCGCAGCTGGTCGTCGCCCAGCTCCGCGCCGAGGCCCGGGGCGAAGCCCCGCCGAACCGGCCGCTCTACCAGCTCGCCTCGCTGGCGCCGCAGGGCCGCATGGCGCAGCGGCTGCAACCGGAGGCCGTCGCCCAGTTCGTCGCCGCGCTCTGACCTCGCCGGGAGCGCGGTTCAGGCCCGGTCGAGGGCTTCGATGAGCAGGGTGGCGGTCTGGTCGAGCCGGGCCGTGGTCTTGCCGAGGTTCTCGACGTCGGGTTCGAGGGCACGCAGGTCGCAGGCCAGCTGGACGACCTGCTCGTGCAGGAAGCGGAGCTGGTCGGTCGTGGGCCCGAGGTCGTGGCCGCTGTCGGCGAGCTCGCGCAGGGCGTCGCGGGTCTCGCCGAGCGTGTCGGCGAGCGGACCGAGCCGCTCCAGGGCGACCACCAGGCGGGGCAGGGCGTGGATCGCGGCGAGGACGGCCGTCGCCTCGCGGAGCACCGCTCCGCCGAGGGACGTCAGCCCGCCGACGACCCGGGCGGGCGCGCTCAGGACGTCGCCGAACGCGGGTAACGGCGTGGACATGCCGTCAGTCTGCGGCAGCTCGGGGCCGTCGCGCAGCCCTATTCACCACCTGTTCTCGCGGCGCTGCGGCGCCGCTTCGCCCGTGGCGCACCGGCCTCGCCGGGTCGTCCGGCGGGTTCCTGGCTGGCGACCAGCGCGGCGATGGCGGTGGTGATGGGCACGGCCGCGACGAGGCCGACGCTGCCGGCGAGGGTGCGCACGACCTCCTGCGCCACGGCCTGCGAGCTGACGATCTCGCCGAAGGTCCGGCCGGACAGCGTGTAGGCCAGCAGCATCGGCAGCGCCGCACCCGCGTAGGCCAGCACCAGGGTGTTGACCGCCGAGGACACGTGGTCGCGGCCGATGCGCAGGCCCGCGCCGTAGAGCTGCCGCCAGGTCAGCGTCGGGTTCGCGGCACGGAGCTCCCAGACGGCGCTGGTCTGGGTGACGGTGACGTCGTCGAGGACGCCGAGCGCGCCGATGACGATCCCGGCCAGCAGCAGCCCGCGCGCGTCGATGGGCGCGCCGAGCGCCCCCATCAGGCTGGAGGTGTCCTCGTCGAGCCCGGTCAGGCTGGTGGCGGCGGAGAAGACGGTGCTCAGACCCCCGATGAGCGCCAGGCTCAGCATCGTGCCGAGCACGGCGGTGGAGGTGCGCGCGGAGAACCCGTGGGTCAGGTAGAGCACCACGAACATGATCAGCCCGGCACCGACGACCGCTACCAGCAGCGGGTTCTGCCCGGCGAGGATCGCCGGCAGCACGAACCCGACCAGCATCACCAGGCTCAGCCCGAGGCCGACGAGTGCGGCCAGTCCCTGCCAGCGACCGAGCACGAGGACGGCGGCGGCGAACACCAGCGCCAGCACCATCAGCGGGGTGCCGCGCTGGAAGTCCACGACCTGGAACGACGTCGGTTCGTCGGGGTTGTCGCCCGCGTAGGAGAGCACGACCTGGTCGCCGACGGCGAAGCGCGGCGTGCCCGGGTCGGTGGGCATGAGCTGGTCGATGGTCTGGTTCGGCCGGGGACCGTCCTGCATCTTCACGGAGAGCTGGACGCAGTCCGAACCGGACTCGCCTTCGTTGCAGGAGGCGCTCCGGGCGGCGACGACCTCGCCGTTGACCGGGTACTGCCCGAACCCGAGGTCGGCGCCGGTCTTCTGGTGGTGTCCCCACGGGTAGAGCACGGCGATGCCGACGACGGCGGCGACCGCGAACGGGATCAGCAGGAACGCCAGCAGCCGCTTGACCTGCTTCGACGCGGGCGCGGCCGGGGTGTGCCCGTGGCCATGACCGTGGCCGTGTCCGGCGGGTTCCTCGCGGCGGTGGTGGGAGCGCGGTTCCTCCGGCGGTTCCGGCGCGGGGTCCGGGGGAGCGGGCTGGGGACGCGGCGGGCGTGCGCGCTGCGTCTCCTGCCGCTGCGTCTCCGGACGTTGCGTCTCCGGACGTTGCGGCGGGGCCTGCCGGGGGTCGCGCGGTGCTTGCCCGGGAGCGCGCGGGGGCTGGTTCTCGCGGGGAGGCTGGGGTGGCCGGCGGCCGGGCTGCTGCGGAGCTGGCGGCTGCCACGCGCCCTGTCCCGGCTGTCGATGGCGAGGCCGACGTCCGGGGATCTCGGGTGGCTCGGTCACCGGGCAATTATGCGGGTCGCTCTCCCGGGATCGGCGAACCCGGTCGGTCAGCTCCGGTCGTCGTAGCCGGCCCGCGCGGTGAGCACGTCGGTCACGTGCGCTTCGGACCACCGGGCGAGCCCGGCGACCAGGCGCGCGGCCTGCTCACCCAGCTCGGTCAACGAGTAGTCCACGCGCGGGGGGATGACCGGGTGTGCTTCGCGGTGCACGAAACCGTCCCGTTCGAGGGTCTGCAGCGTCTGGGCCAGCATCTTCTCGCTCACCCCACCGATGAGGCGGCGCAGTTCGCTGAACCGGCGCCCGTCCTCCAACAGGGCGGCGAGGACGAGCACGCCCCAGCGGCTCGTGATGTGCTCGAGCACGCTGCGCGAGGGGCAGTTCGCGGCGTTCACATCCGGCCGCTCGGTGGTGGTGACCTCGTTGCTTACCGGCATGCCACTACCTTACTTCAAAGTGGGTACTAACCAGAAGTTAGTGACACGGCTACCGTCGGTCCGAAGCGCATCGCGCACGACTGGAAGGTGGAGAACATGAGCATCGTCGTCACCGGGGCCACCGGGAACCTGGGATCGCTGGTGGTGGAGGGCCTGCTGCGGAAGGTCCCCGCGGACGAGGTCGCGGTGGTGGTCCGGAACGCGGCCAAGGCCGCCGAGCTGGCGGCGCGCGGCGTCGAGCTGCGCATCGCCGACTACGACACGCCCGACACCTTCAGCGAGGCGTTCAACGACGGCGACGTCGTGCTGCTGATCTCCAGCCCCGACGTCGGCAAGCGGATCCCGCAGCACCGCGCGGTGATCGACGCGGCGGCGGAGGCGGGCGTGGCCAGGATCGTCTACACCGGCGTGCTCGGCGGCCCGAACGCCGACTTCCTGCTCGCCGACGACCACAAGGCCACCGAGCAGGCCATCCTCGACTCGGGCCTGACCTGGACGTTCCTGCGCAACGGCTGGTACAGCGAGAACTACACGAGCCAGATCCCGACCCAGCTGCAGCACGGCGTGGTCGGCAGCGCGGGCGGCGGCAAGGTCGGTTCGGCGACCCGCCAGGACTACGCCGAGGCCGCGGTCGCGGTGCTGACCGGATCCGGGCACGACAACCGCAGCTACGAGCTCAGCGGCGACCAGGCCTGGACGCTGCCCGAGTACGCCGCTGAGCTCTCCCGCCAGTCCGGCAAGACCGTCACCTGCAGCGACGTCCCGCCGGAGACCCTCAAGGGCATCCTCACCGGCGCCGGTGTCCCGGACGGCTTCGCCGACGTCCTGGTCGACGTGGACGTCTCGGCGATCGCCAAGGGGCTCCTGCAGGGCGGCACGGGTGATCTCTCGCGCCTGATCGGCCGCCCCACCACGCCCATCGCCGACACCATCGCGGCGGCCCTGCGCGGATGATCCAGCGGGGATGACTCAGTAGGCCGGGGCGCCGAGCCGCTGCTTCGCGCTGCCGGTGCGCCGCGTGACGCGGACCTTCTCGGTCGCCTCGGCCAACCCGAACGCGGGCATGTTCACGTAGACGGACTCGGCGCTGCCGGGTGCGACCACGTAGGTCTCGTGCCAGATGCCGACCGAGCCGGACTTGGCGAGCCGCTGGTAGAAGCGGCGCCAGGCCGGCCGGTGCGGCGCGTCGTCGTCGGCGGCGAAGCGCATCAGGTCCTCGACGCTGCGCCAGTAGCCGACCTGCATGGTGGTGCGCCCGAACCAGTTGCGCGCCTTGATCATTCCGCGTTCGGGGTGCTTGGCGAGGTGGGTGAGCATGCCGCCCATCGCGGCGAACATCCACAACCAGTGGTCGATCCGCCAGGGCTTGTTGATGCGCATGCCGATCAGGAACAGCACCACGCCGTCGTGCTCGTCCAGGTTCGCGGTCCATCGTCCTCGGTCGATCTTTGCCATCGTGCGCTCCTTCACGCGCCGAGTTTGCGAACACTGTTATGAAACACCGTTACGGTATGATGGGCAAGTGCCCAGGCCGAAGATTCACGACGAGAAGCTGCGCGACCGACTGATCGAGGAAGCGGGACGACTGCTGGCCGAGGAGGGGCCGACGTCGCTGTCGCTGAGACGTCTGGCCGCCGACGCGGGCACCTCGACCTCGGCGGTGTACTCGCTGTTCGGCGGCAAGTCGGAGCTGATCCGCGCGGTGTTCCTGGAGGCGTCGCGGCGCTTCGGCGAGCGGCTGGCGAGCGTGGAGCGCAGCGACGACCCGGCCGACGACCTGCGCAGGCTGGGCCTGGCCTACCGCGAGTTCGCGGTGGCCAACCCGAACCTCTACGCGGTGCTGTTCTCCCGCCCCATGCCCGATTTCGAGCCGGACGAGGACGCCAAGCGCGAGTCCCTGGGCAACTTCACGCCGCTGGCGGAGATGGTCGGCGTCGCGATCGAGCAGGGCGTCGTCGACGGCGAGGCGAGCACGGTCGCGATGGGGCTGTGGGCCATCGTCCACGGCCTGGTCACCCTCGAACTCCAGGGCAACCTGCCCGAAGGGCTCGACCCCGCGGCTCAGTACGAGGAGGTCATGATGCGGACGCTGCGGGGCTGGCTGGCCTGACCCGGTAGTGCTCGTAGATCACGCCGTTGTCGAAGCTCCGCGTCTCGGCCAGGTCGAGCCCGAGGGTGACCGGTGGCAGGAACGGCGTGCCACCGCCGAGGGCGATGGGGTAGCGGAACGCGCGCAGGTCCTCGACCAGGCCCTGCTGCACGGCTTGCGCGGCCAGGGTCGCGCCCCCGATCGCGACGTCGAGCTCCGTCGAGGCCGCCTGCGCGGAGACCTCGTCGGCCAGCGGTCGCTCGGCGAGCCGCGCGTTGCCCTCGACGCGGTCGAGCGTGCGGCTGAAGACGACCTTGGGCAGCGCGCACCAGACGTCGGCGAAGGCGTCGGTGTGCTCGTCGGAGCGCATCGACGGATCGGTCTCCCACACCAGCATGGCCTCGTACACCCCGCGGCCGCACAGGTATCCGCCGAGCTCGCGGGTCCGGTCGAGGTGGAACCGGAACACCTCCTCGCTCGGCGCGCTCCAGGTGAGCTCCCCGGCCGGGCCGTTGATGAACCCGTCGACCGACACCGTCATCGAGTAGACCAGCACGACGTCCTCCTAACGCCGGGAGCGCACGGCCGTGACGTGGGCGAGGTCCGGGTCGTCGGCGAACCGGCGGTACTCCGGCGATCCGGCAGGCACGAGGGCGATGCGGCCGCGCGCATCGCTGTGCACGCCCCAGCCGTAGCGCTTGGTCAGCGGCGATGCCCGCAGGCACGGCTGGCCCTTCGCGAAGAACTCCTCGCGGCTCAGCCCCTTGCGCCGCCCCTGCGACTCGTAGACCACGTCGTCGGAGGTGTACCGGTACGGCGCGTCGACCAGCATGTCGAACTGGACGCGCGCCACCGAGGGCGACGCCCGCAACGGCGGCTCCTCCGCCTGCGCCACCGGACAATCGGCGGCCACCTCGATGAACGTGTCGCGGTAGTTCGTCGTGTGCACTTCCATGCCGGAAATGTACGACCCCACCCCGACAACGGCCCGCCGTCAGGCCCGGCGCTGCCGGGCGTCCTCGTGCGCCTGACGGAGGAGCCGGATCGCGAGGGCATGCGTGCGAACACCGGGATTGATGATCGACACCCAGCCCTGCGCGCGGTACAGGGGGTGCCCGAAGACGACGTCGGTCGCGGTGAGATCCCGCTCCGCCGCTTCGCTGCGCGGATCTTCCCCGGTGAGTTCGGTGAACATCGCCCTGCCCACGTGGATGTTCCACCGCTGCCGATCGGGTTTGTCGAGGTCGCACCGGTCGTCGCCGGGGTAGTTCTTGGTGATGATCGTGGCGTAGGGCTGTTCGCGTTGCGGCACGACACCGTCCGGCGCGTAGTAGAAGAAGTGGTCGCCCCAGGCGATCTCGGGGAACTCGCCGCCTTCGGTCGGCGCTAGTTCGAGCACGCCGTCGAACGCGCGCACGGTCTCCAGGATCTGCTGCACACTCATGGTTCAAGCATGTGGTTGAAGTGCTTCTGGAGGGTTCGTGGCGGGGATGAGCACGCGCGACGTCGCGGAGGCGTCCGGGTATTCCGTCCAGCAGGTGCGTGACCTGGAACAACAGGGAGTTCTGCCGCCTGCGGCCCGGCGCGACAACGGGTACCGGTCGTTCTCCGGAGCGCACGTGCGGTCGCTGCGCGCCTATCGCGATCTCGCGTTCGCGGTGGGCCCCGCGGAGGCCCGGCGCGTGATGCGGGACCTGCGCGCGCTGCCGCTCGCGGACGGTGCGGCGCTCGTCGCGTCCGCCCACGCCGGGCTGAACCGCGAGCGCGAGCGGGAACTCGCCGCCCGCCGGGGCCTGGAAACCGTTCGGGCGGAGGAGGAATCCGATGTCGAGGCGGACGACGCGGACCGCATGACGATCACCCAGCTCGCGCACGCGGTGGGCGTCCGGCCCTCCGCCCTCCGGTTCTGGGAGGCCGAAGGGCTCGTCGAACCCGACCGGATCGTCACCCGCGCCGGCACGGCGCGCAGCTACGGGCTCGCGGCCATCCGGGAAGCGCGGATCGTCGCGGCCCTCCGCGAGGGCGGCTACCGCGTTCCGGAGGTCCGCGAGGTGATCACCGCGATCCGGGAGCTGGGCGACGTGAGCCGTTCGCTGGCCGCGCTGGACGCCCGGTTGGACGCCATCGCGCGGCGGACGATCGCGCTGCTGCGGGCGGGAACCCTGGTCGCCGAGATCGTCGAACCGGCCTGACGGTCACTCCTCGCCGGTCATGGCGATGGTGATCTCGTGGTCGGTGGGGTGGGTGTGGGTGGTGTCGTCGTCGCAGGTGATCGTGATCGTGCCGGCCGGGCCGGGGGTGACGGCGGTGATCGCGCGGGTCTCGTTGGTGGGGCGGGGGCCGATCCAGAGGTCGCCCGCGGTGAGCTCGCCGCACGTGATCTTCCGCCGCGGCGTGGTGTTGGTGGCGCGCACGCGTGTTCCTTCCTGCCCCGTCCGGGTTCGGGCTGTCCGGGTGTCGTGCGCACATCATCCTGCACGTTCGAAAGGTGTTGGCGGGCAACCCCGTCCGGAGTTGATCATGCAGGTGGTTCGAGCATGGGCAGCAGGAAGCGGCGGGCGATGTCGCGGACCTGCTGCTCGTCGTCGAGGTCGATGAGCTCGCTCGGGGTGAGCAGGAACGACGTCGACACGCGCACCATCATCTCCGCGACCAGGTCCACGTCGACCTCGGCGGCGACGTGCCCGGTGCGCTGCTCGATGCGCAGGCGTTCGGCCAGGAAGCGGCTGACCGTGGCCATCGTGCGGCCGCCGTCGCTGATCATCGACGGCACCACCACGTCCGGCTCGACCTCCATCAGGCCGCCGATCAGCGGGTTCTCGCGGATCGCGCGCAGCGAGCCGGCGAAGCCCAGCTCCAGCCGCTCGGCCAGGGTCCGGGCCTGCCGGATGTCGCGCAGGAACCGGTCGAAGTAGCGGCGGAACTCGCGCCGGACCACGTGCTCGACCAGCGTGTCCTTGTTGGCGAACCGGCGGTAGACGGTGATCCGCGAGACCCCGGCGCGCTTGGCGACGTCGTCCATCGTGGACCGCCGGATGCCGGTGCGGCAGAACTGCTCGTAGGCGCCGTCGAGCACGCGCGCGGTGGTCTCGTCGCTGTCGTCGACCTGGTCGACGGCGTCGGAGAACGCGCGCTCCAGCAGCGTTTTCGTGTTCTCGGACGCCAGCGGTGGTGCGGGATCCACGAATCGCCTCTTTCGTCCCGGGCCTGGTGTTTCGTCCGGATCTGTGCTGTCCTTGATACAAGGAAGCAAGACGCGTATCAGAGTATCAACCAGTTCGCTCGTCGCTCAAGGAGGAGTGCGCGGCATGGACGAACTCAGCAGACGCAAGGCATTGCTCTCCGGCGGGGCCCTCAGCGCGCTCGGTGCGCTGGGATTCACCGCACCCGCTCACGCGAGCCGGACGTGGACCTGGTCGGCGCAGGGATCGGTGGCCGGCAGCGGCGCGGGCGTGGACCCGCGCTGGATGTGGGACGAGGAAGCAGATCCCGTGGTCGAGGGGCTCTTCGAGCGCGGCGAGGTGAGCAGGGTCAACGAGATCCTGAGCGCCTGGACCAAGAACGGTCAGCCGCTGCCCGACGGTCTTCCCGCCGACCTGCGGGACTTCATCGAGCACGCCCGGCAGGTCCCGGCGTGGACGGACTTCGACAAGCTCGGCCAGGCCTACGACTTCAACGAGCGCCGCGGCCTCTACCTCGGCGTTCTCTACGGCATGGCCAGCGGCATGATGAGCACGGTCATCCCGAAGGAGGCGCGGGCGGTCTACCACTCCTACGGCGGCGCGAACATGAAGGACCGCATCGCCAAGACCGCCAAGCTCGGCTACGACATCGGCACCCGCAACGCCTACTCCCCGGACGGCGAGATGGCCGTCACCTGCGTGAAAACCCGCCTGACGCACGCGGGTGTGCGCCACCTGCTGCCGCAGTCGCCGCACTGGAACGCCGCGGCGCCGGAGGACATCCCGATCAGCCAGGCCGACATCATGGTCACCTGGCACAGCCTGGCCACCACGGTCCGGCAGAAGCTCACCGAGTGGGAAGTGCCGGTGGCGCCGGAGGATTCCGCGGCGTACCTGCACTCGTGGCAGGTCACCGGGCACATGCTCGGCGTCAGCGACGAGTACATCCCGGCGTCCTGGGAGGAGGCCAACAACCAGGCCGCCCAGGTGCTCACCCCGATCCTCGCTCCCACACCGGAGGGCGTGAACCTCGCCGACATCCTGCTGGACCTGGGCGCCCCGATCGACGGCGCGCTGCTGAGCAGGCCCGTGCTGGGGGCCTTCACCCGCTACACCCTCGGCGACCAGATCGCCGACTGGCTGTCGATCCCGCGCGAACCGGTGTGGTCGCCGCTGCTGGAGACGTTCTGGCGACCGTTCATCATCGCGCGCGAAACCGGCCTGAACTTCCCGGGATCGCAGGAGACCTACTTCCTGTTCGACGAGTTCCTGCGCAAAGCGGTGCTGATCTACCTGAACGACGGCAAGCCGATCAACATCGAGATCCCCACGACCAACCGACCGTCCTGACGCCATCGGCTCGGTCACCCGGGCGTAGCGGAACACCTCGCCGCCGCGACGGTCTGCGTGGAAGCGCAACCGTCGCGACGTGCGAGGTGAGAGACATGGTGTCCGGTTTAGGTGTTCGCGGACTCGGTGCCGTGACCGGCTACGGATGGGGAGTCGAACCGCTGTGGGAGGGGCTGCTCGGCGGCAAGCACGCGGCGAGCCTCCTCGACGGCTACGGCGAGGACCGCGACCGCGCGGCGTGGGTCGCCGCCGTCCCGCCCGGCGGTGACGACGCGGACGGTCCGAGCCGGTTCGGGCGGGCGATGCGCGGCGCCGCCCGCGAGGCGATCGCCGACGCCCGCGCCCGGGGCTGGCGCGAAGGCCGCCGCGTCGGCCTGCTGCACGCGGTGGTGCTCGGCGAAGTGGACCTGTGGAAGGACTTCTACCTGCGGCGCGGGGGAGACCTCAGCAAGCGCGAGTACCTGCGGCTGATGCCGTCGACGCCGATGTCGTTGCTGATGCAGGAGTTCGACTTCCACGGTCCGGCGATGAACGTCTCGGCGATGTGCTCGTCGGGCAACGCGGGCCTGCTCACGGCGAAGGCCTGGCTGGACGCGGGCATCGTCGACGACGTCGTGTTCGTGGCCACGGACGTGTCGGCGACGCCGGAGAACGTGCTGCACTTCGAGCGCCTCGGCGTCGCCTTCACCGAGTCCGAACCGCCCGAGGTGTGCCGGCCCTTCCAGGAGGGCAGCAGCGGTTTCGCGATGGGCGAGGCATCGGTGGCGATGGTGCTCTCCCGCAGCGGCGGAGCCTCGTACCTGAACGTCCTCGGCGGTGCGATGTCCCACGACGCCCACCACGTGACCTCGATCGACCCGGACCTGACCGACGTCACCCGCTGCTTCGAGGAAGCCCTCGACAACGCGGGCGTCTCCCGCTCGGACCTGCGCTACCTCAACGCCCACGGTCCCGGCACCGCCCAGTGCGACCGCGCCGAGTCGGAGATCTTCGACGCCCTGTTCCCGCCGGAAGCCGAGCTGTACTCGGTGAAACCCCTCGTCGGCCACTGCCAGGGCGCGGCCTCAGCGGTCGAGCTCGCCGCCACCGCCCTGGCCCACGACCGAGGCACCCTCCCGGCACCGCCGAAGGTCGCCACCGGCCACCCCCGCCTCCTCGACGGCCCCACACCCCTCGCCGACGGCCTCACCCTCAAGTCCTCCCTCGGCATGGGCGGCCACAACTCGGTGGTGGTCCTCAGCCCCTGACCCCGAACCCCTGAACGCCCGCCCAACCCGGGCGGGCGTTCAGGTCTGCCGAACCCGGTGCTCCGGTAGCTGGTTTGCCTCGTGGCGAGGATCGAGGCGAGCGAAGCGGTGTTGAACAGCTTCCTGCGGTCGTACTCGGCGCTCATCTCGAGGGACCGGCGGGCGAAGCGCTCCGCGGCACGGCGCTCTCCGAGTTCGCGCATGCAGTGCGCCATCTTGGCGGCGAGGTTCGCTGCCCCGCATTCGCTCAGGTTGGACTACCTGCGATAGTCGATCAGTGACTGGTAGTGAGAATGCGCCGTCGAAAAATCAACTCAACGTAACCGGACGGCGGATCCGCAAGCGTCTGGAACCCGGCACGTTGGTGCTGGACGGTGATCAGCTCGATGAGGATGAACGGCTGGTCAGGCGCTGGCGGTCGATGCACTCTTCGTCGCTCGCGAAGACGCGAAATGGACTCGGAACCTGTGTCAAACGTTCTCTAGGTCGTGACTCCCAGGCCGGTCTGGTCGTCCAGCGTTTGAAGCGTTACGACAGCATCGTCGCCAAGCTGGTTCGAGACAAAGCGCGTCTGAGCGAGATCCAGGACATCGCGGGTTGTCGCGCGGTCCTGCCGGATCTTCGAACGGTGGGTGTAGTGGCAGCCTGCATCGAGGGCGCGCGGAAAATGACAGTGGAAGGGGTTCGGGACTACAACGAGAATCCGCACGCAGGCGGGTACAGAGCACTGCACTTGTGGTGTCGACGGGATGACTTCAAGGTCGAAGTCCAGCTCAGGACGGGGCGTCAGCAGCAGTGGGCTGAGCTCGTCGAGGAGTGGGACACCACTCTCGGTACCGACATCAAGCACGAGCTGGCTCCGTGACAGGCTCTTGACTATTTCCGTCAGCTGAGTGACTACTTTTGTCATCTGGACAATGATGTCGCTCCAGCGGAGGCGGATACGTCTATGCTGTCGGAATCGACAGCTGTTGTACGTCGTTGGCTGACGGAGGAGGCGTTCGCATGACCACCAGTGATACGTGGTTCCTGCTCGTGCGCTATCCGGACGCGGGCAAGACCGAGGTTCGGCGGTTCGACGACAGCAAGGTCGCGGCCCAGGCGTACAGCGATGCGGAGGCGGAGCAGCAGCACTCCACGGGGCGAGCGGATGTCCTTCTGGTGGGTGCTCCGAGTCTCGACGTGGTGAAGGAGCGCTACCCCAGCTACTTCATCGACGCGACGTCCGCGCAGTCGAAGCTCGCCTACCTTCTCAGCATCATGCCTCCTTTGCCCGCTTAGGTGATCAGAGGGTCGACCAAGATCACTAGCCGGTAGCTGGCTCCGCTAGGTCGCGTAGCGAACTCAGGGCACTTTTCTCTTCTGTTCGTCGCTCGGGTGGCATTGTGCTGCCTGCTTTGCCGCTCGAAAGGGTGAGCGGAAGGGTGTCCGCTCGACAGCGAGTCGAATCTGTGTTCGAATCTGGGTATGCGTTGGGAAGAGCAGCGGGTTGATGCAGGTCGGGTGGGGGAGTTGCCGCTCGGTCTGCCGGAGCCTGTTCAGCGTGGGAGTGGTCGGGCCGGGTTGAAGTTGCCCGAGCCCGTGCCGATCGAGGCCGGGACCGATGACGCGTTCGCGATCGAGATCCAGGCGAAGTCGATCATCAACCGGGTGCCAGGGGAGTCGCAGGTGCCGTTCCAGTGGACGGTGAACCCGTACCGCGGCTGCACGCACGCCTGTCAATACTGACGCCAACTACTGAGGAATGAGGGCTTGAGTCATGCGGTGGGAACGTCAGCGGGTGGTGCCTCCGAAGGAAGCCATGGGCGCTCCCCAGCTGCCCTTGGGCTTGTCTGAGGGTGCCTCTGGCTCGCCGGAGCAGCGTCCGCGTGCGGGGCTGCGGTTGCCGGATCCGGTGCCGATCGAGGCGGGCTCGGATGAAGCCTACGCGATTGAGATCCAGGCGAAGTCGATCATCAACCGGGTGCCGGGGGAGGCGCGGGTGCCGTTCGGGTGGACGATCAACCCTTTCAGGGGTTGCACCCATTCTTGCATTTATTGTTTTGCGAGACGTACTCATCAGTATTTGGATCTGGATTCGGGCCACGATTTCGACAGTAAGATCGTGGTGAAGGTGAATGCCGGGGCGTTGCTGCGTAGGGAGCTCGCCGCGCCTGGTTGGCGTGGCGAGGCTATTGCGATGGGGACCAATACTGATCCTTATCAGCGGCCGGAGGGCCGTTACCGGTTGATGAGGGAGATCATTGCGGCGTTGCGTGACCGTGCGAATCCGTTCTCGATTCTCACCAAAGGCACCTTGATCCTGCGTGATCTAGATCTGATCTCGGAGGCGGCCGAGGTAGCCAAGGTCTCCGTCGCGGTTTCGGTGGGTTCCGTGAATGAGGCGCTGTGGCGGGAAGTGGAGCCGGGAACGCCATCGCCGCTGCGCCGGTTGGATGTGGTGCGCCGGTTCACGGAGGCGGGTATCGGGTGTTCGGTGCTAATGGCGCCGATCCTGCCGGGGCTCAGCGATTCGCCGGAGCAGATCGACGAGACGGTGGCCGCGATCGCTGAGGCGGGCGCGACGAACCTGACGCCGATCGTGCTTCACCTGCGTTCGGGTGCGCGCGAGTGGTTCCAACAGTGGCTGAGTGCTCGGCGGCCGGATCTGCTGCCGCTCTACGAGCGGTTGTACTGCAACGGTGCCTATGCGCCGAAGTGGTACCAGCGAGAAGTCCTGCAACTGGTCGAGCAGGCCAAGGAGCGTCACGGGATGGCGCGCCAGCAAAGATCGGAGAACTTCCGAACGCAGCAGGAGAATCCCCTGCAGTCCGATGCCGATCGAGATAGCACGCGCCAGCTTGCCCTGCTGTGATGCCGGGTGGTGAGGCCACGATGGCAGCTGCACACGGTTGTATCTGACGTCCGAACCCGAGAACGCGCCCGCCGATCACACCCGGACCCGTCTCGGATTCGCCAACGTAGCCGGTGACCACACTGTCAACGGCATCTTCGTGATCTCCGATTACAAGGGGCCTGGCAAGCACCGAGCTGTCTACGTACGTCAGCTCGGGTAGGACTCACCCTGACCGCCGCGTATCCACGACCGCACCCATGGAACGGGCCTCCTACGGCCCTTGGGTGAGCCAGACGGTGGCCCAGATGAGCAGCACGCACAGGACGACGCCGAGTCCGAGGCCGGTGAGGAAGACGTGCTTGGTGTCGAAGCTCGATTCCACGGGTGCTGGTGTTGACCGTTGCGGCTCAGAAGTCGGCCGGCGCTCGTCGCGCTCGGACAGGGTGGCCGTGACTTGATGAGCGACGGCGTGCGAGAGCTCGCGGGTATCGGGGCCGGTGTCGAACGAGGTGTTGTCGATCGCCTCGGCAGCTTCCTTAGCGTCACTTGCCGCGGCGAGAAAGGCATGGAGTGGGAAGTTTTCCAGCATGGAAGCGCCCGCATTGAGCTGCCCTGCGTCATCGCTAAAGTTGTCGAGTCGGCCCACAGCTCCGTTGAGCGTGTGAACGGTATCAGCGAAGTTTCCCGAGGCCAGCCGCTCAGAGGCAGTGTTCAGCATGGCCGCGACCTCGTAATCGCGGCGCTTGTCGGTGAACTGCTCATAGAGCACCGTGAGAACCTTGGCAGTTGCCGAATCGACCTTCGTGCCAAGCTCACCGATACCCGACATGATCACCTCGGTACCCTGCGACGTGGCGAGCGTGATCATGTCCTGGATCTCGGTGTAGCTGTAGCGGTCAATTCCCTTGAACTTCTCCCGCAACTCGTGCTCAGCCGTCCCCTTCCACTCCAGCAGCATCTCTTCGGTGAACTCGCGAGCGCGGGGACTCTTGTCCACCAGGTCGTGATGCGCCTTGCACAGCAAGACCAGGTTCACGTAGTTGTCCCGGACAACCGCGTCCATCGGCCGCCACCGCGGCATCGACGGAGAAATCGGCACGATATGGGCGGCCTGCACGTTCTTATCGGCCCGCCGATCGGCGGTCAGCTCGACCGTAGGAGTACGACACGTCGGGAACGCACACCGCGTGGACACAGCAAACAAAAACGCCTCGGCAGCAGCATTCGGACGTCGCTCACGCATAACAGGGCCACCCACCCTCATCCCAGATGGGTCTGCCCAGGGTTTGGTTGACACCTGATGTGTGAGGCTTCGGCCTCGCTTGGAAGGATGTCGTCGTGCCCAAGCCCTACCCGCAGGAGTTTCGTGATGACGTGGTCGCGGTGGCCCGTCGTGGCGAGACATCGTTGAAGCAGGTCGCCGCTGATTTCGGGATCTCGATCGGTTGCCTGAAGAACTGGATGCGTGCCGCTGAGGTCGCCGAGGGCACCCGTGAGGGTGTGACTCGTGAGGAGCCGGCTGAGCTGCGGGAACTCCGCAAGCGCAACCGGCTGCTGGAGCAGGAGAACGAGGTCCTGCGTAAGGCCGCGGCGTATTTGTCCCAGGGTGCTCTGCGGGGAAAATAGCTTTCCCGCTCGTCCGTGACCTGGCCGCCGCCGACGCCCCGATCAGGGTGCCGGTGGCGGTGACGTGCAGGGTGCTGGGTATCTCCCGGCAGGCCTACTACCAGTGGGAATCCGACCCGGTCTCGCAACGCGACTGGGACGACGCCCATCTGATCAAGGCCGCCCTCGAGATCCATTCCGATGATCCGACCGAGGGGTATCGGTTCATCGCCGACGAACTCGCCCGGCGAGGCTTCGCGGCCTCGGAGAACCGGGTATGGCGGATCTGCTCGATGCAGAAGATTTTTTCCTTGCATGCCAAGAAAAAGGCACGCAATCCGAAGGCCGGACCGCCGGTGCACGACGACCTCGTGGACCGCGATTTCACCGCTACCGCACCGAATACCAAGTGGTTGACAGACATCACAGAGCATTCCACCGCCGAGGGCAAGCTGTACCTGTGCGCGGTCAAGGACTGCTACTCCAACCGCATCGTCGGCTACTCGATCGGCCCCCGGATGCGCTCGTCGTTGGCCGTGGCCGCGTTACGCAACGCCATCGCCCTGCGCAACCCGCAGGGCGTGATCGTGCATTCGGACAGGGGCAGTCAATTTCGATCCAGAAGCTACGGGCGTCTGCTTCGCTCGCACGGGCTGACCGGCTCCATGGGTCGGGTCGGCGCCTGCGGCGACAACGCCGCCATGGAGTCCTTCTTTTCCTTACTACAGAAGAACATTCTCAACACCAGACGCTGGAAGAGTCGGGAGGAACTACGGCTGGCGATCGTGTCCTGGATCGAGACCAAATACCACCGCCGGCGACGGCAACGCCGCCTCGGCAAACTCACCCCAGTCGAGTTTGAGACCATCTACACCGCCGCTACAGCGGCCTGACACCACTCAACCCCGCGTGTCAACCAAAGCCTGGGCAGTCCC
>NZ_FOZX01000004.1 GCF_900116135.1 Saccharopolyspora flava | reverse complement strand
GACCACGTACAGGATCGCGTCAACGATCTCGCGGCGGCAGTGTTTGGTTCGACGTCCGCCTCGACCGGCCAGCCATCCTGGCGTCGGTAGCAGCGGCTCAATGACCGCCCACTGCGCCTCGCTCATGTCCGAGGGATAGCGACGTGACCTGCGTGAAGGGCGATGCGAGGTGGCCAGCAGGCAGCATTGCCCACCCCGCGCGTGAACCAGCGACGCATTCGGGCACGATGACACCTCGGGACTCCTCGGTAGAGCGGATGACTAGGCATCAACCGATCTACCAGGAGTCCCTTCTCATGCCCGCACCCACCCACCACCCAAGATCAAGTTCAGGAACAGGCTCTCACGAATCACGAAAAAGCGCCTCGATCTGGTGAGTTCACCAGCATTCTCCAGACCTACAGGGAGATCGCCAGCGAACGCCTGGTGATTCTTGGATGCGCAGGAGTCGGCAAAGCGGTCCTCGCGCACCGCCTCATGTGCGACATCCTCCGCGAGCTCGAACCCCGCGACGAGGCACCCCCACCGGCCCGATTCCCGTTCGTTTCAGGCTCAACGACTGGAATCCCGCGCAAGCGAAGCTACGGGACCAGGTCTGCCACGACAAGATCCGGCCACACCTCGCCCACCATCACAAGACCGGCTAGGCCGCGCCTCGTCAAATACCGCAGGTTTCGACCGGTCAAAAACTGCGGTATTTGACCGGTCAAAAACCCCGGTTTTCGTCTTGAGTGGCTCGATCGGGTGGATCAGGTGAGTTCGAAGCCGTGGTAGTGGGAGATGGCGATGCCGTCGCAGTACTGCTTGTAGGTGCCGACGCCGCCGGCGAAGGGCATGAAGATGCGCTTCTTGCCGGGGATGTTGGCGCCCATGTACCAGGAGGCCGCCCGGGGCATGAGGGTGAGGTCGGCGACGTCGTTGGTGGTGGTGACCCAGTTGTCCTCGGCCGCCTGGTCGGGTTCCATGCGCTCCAGGCCGTGCTCGCGCAGGTGTTGCAGGGCGTCGGTGATCCAGTCCACGTGGTACTCGATCGAGGTCATCATGTTCGACAGCACCGACGGGCTCTGCGGACCGGTGATGGTGAACAGGTTCGGGAACCCCGCCGACATCAACCCGAGGTAGGTGCGCGGACCGGCCGCCCACTTCTCGCGCAGCGTCGTCCCACCGCTGCGGATGTCGATGGCGTTGAGGGCGCCGGTCATGGCGTCGAATCCGGTGGCGAACACGATGACGTCCACCTCGTGCTCGGTGTCGCCGGCGACGATGCCGCGCTCGGTGATCCGCCGGATCGGTTCCTCGTTGATGTCCACGAGGGACACGGTGTCCCGGTTGAACGTCTCGAAGTAGCCGGTGTCGACGCACATCCGCTTCGTCCCGACCGGGTAGGTCGTGGGGCTGAGCTTGGCGGCGGTGACCGGGTCGTCGACCTTCGCCCGGATCCGGGCGCGCACGTACTCGCTGGCGGCCTCGTTGGCCTCGGCGTCGCGCAGCAGGTCCTGGAAGGTCTGGGTGTAGCACAATCCGCCTTCCAGCCAACGCCTTTCGAATTCCCGCTCGGCGGTCTCGGGATCGGTCTCGACGTACCAGCCGGCTTCTTCGTCACCGCACTGGCGGCCGGTCTTGGCCAGCCGGCTCAGCTCGCGGAACTCCGGGTAGTGCTCGCGCACCTCGCGCAGCCGTTCCCGGGCCGGTCCGTTGTGGGCCGGGATCGCGTACGACGGGGTGCGCTGGAACACCACCAGGCTCGCCACGACCGGCGCGATCGCGGTGATCGTCTGCAGCCCGGACGACCCGGTCCCGATGACGGCGACGCGCTTGCCGGACAGGTCCGCACCCTCGTGCGGCCAGCTCGACGTCCAGTACTGCTCGCCGCGGAAGTCCTCCCGTCCCGGGAACTCCGGTTTCGACGGCACCGACAGGCATCCGGTCGCCGCGATCACGAACCGCGCGGTGCTCGTCGTCCCGTCGTCGGTGGTCACCGTCCACCGGTTCGCCTCGTCGTCCCAGTCCAGCGCCTCGACCCGGGTGTTGAACGCGATGTCGCCGCGCAGGTCGTGGCGGTCGGCGACGTGCTGGGCGTAGGCGAGGATCTCCGGCTGGGCGGCGTAGATCTCGGTCCAGTCCCACTGCTGCTCCAGCTCCGGGTCGAACGAGTAGGAGTACTCGATCGACTCGATGTCGCAGCGCGCACCCGGGTAGCGGTTCCAGTACCAGGTCCCGCCGACGTCTCCCCCGGCCTCGACGCCGCGGACGTCGAAACCCGCCCGGCGCAACCGGTGCAGCTGGTACAGGCCCGCGAACCCGGCCCCGATGACGATCGCGTCGTGATCGGTCATGCCGACTCCTCCCCGAAGCGCGCGACGAATTCGTTGACGTGCTTGGCGACCAGCTCCAGCCCGGTCTCGGCGCCGGGCAGGATGTTGACCATCTGGAAGTAGCCGTGCATCTGCCCCTCGGCCTCCTCCAGCGCCACCGGGACCCCGGCGGCGCGCAGCGCTTCGGCGTAGGCGACGCCCTCGTCGTGCAGCGGGTCGAGCTCGGCGACGTAGACCAGCGCCGGTGGCAGTCCCTCGTGCGTCCCGGCGCGCAGCGGGGAGGCGTCCGGCCGCCGCCGCGCGCTCTCGTCGGGCAGGTAGTGACCCCAGAACCACAGCATCGAGTCCCTGCGCAGCATCAGCTGGTTCTCGGGCACGTGGTAGGACGGGCGGTCGAGGTCGCAGTCGGTCACCGGGTACACCAGCACCTGGTAGTCGATGCGCGGCCACGCCTTCTCCCGGGCGCGCAGGGTCATCACCGCGGCGATGTTGCCGCCCGCGCTGTCCCCGGCCACGATCAGCGGGGCGCCGGGTGGCGCGAGCTCGTCGGCGTGCTCGGCCGCCCAGGCCAGTCCGGTGAAGCTGTCGTCGATCGCGGCCGGGAAGGGGTGTTCCGGCGCCTTGCGGTAGTTGACGAGCACGACGGTGGAGTTCGTCAGGTTCGTCAGCTTCCGCGCGAGGTGGTCGTACTGCAGGTCGATGTCACCGATCACCCACCCGCCGCCGTGGAAGTAGATGAGCACGGCCTGCGGCTCACCCTCGGGCCGCAGCACGCGCACCCGGAACGAACCGCCGTCGCCGTCGAGCTTGAGGTTGCGCACCGACCCGACTTCCGGGCCGGGACCGCTGACCCCGGACAGGATCGGCCCGCTCATCCGGGCCACGGCCGGGGTCGACTCGTGCATCGGGGGGTCGCCGGATTCGGCGAGTTCGGCGAGGAAGGCTTGGGAGGCGGGTTCCAACGACATCGCGCGTTCTCCTTCGAACCTCGATCACGTCGGTGCGTCCGGTCAGCTGTCGGCGACTTCCTTGGCGTACTTCTCCGTCATGTGGTCGACCGCCGCGAGCTGCTGCTGGGCGTGCCCGCTGCGGGTGTCGCGGGCGCGCTGCTTGGCGCGCACGGTCGATTCGTGGTGGCTGATGCCCGGGCCCTGGAAGTGCGGCATGACGTCCTGGGCGATGAGCTCGTAGGAGCGCCGGGTGGCTTCGGGATTGGCCCACTCGTGCGCGAGCAGCAGCATCGCCCCGAACCCGCCGGACTGGTCGGCGAGCCGCTGCACCTGCGCGCGGGCGTCCTCGGGGGTGCCGATGGCACCGATGCCGGCCTCGTTGATGAAGTCGATCATCTCCCGGATGTTGGTGCCGTCCACTGCCATCTGCGGGAACGCCGCCACCTTCTGGAAGTAGGTGAACCACTGCTCGATGCCGTACTCGACGTCCTTGTAGGCCTGCTCGCGGGTTTCGGCGATGTGCATCAGGCCGACCAGCCGCCACCCGGATCGGTCCGGCGCGGGCTGGCCGAAGTGGGCGGCGCGTTCCTCGACCACGTTCCAGTGGTGGGCGAGCGCGTCGAAGCCCTCCTGGGTGAGCGTGGCTCCGATGGACAGCAGCCCGGTGCCGTGCCGCCCGGCCAGGCGCGGGCCGGTGGGCGAGGCGACGGCCGCGACGGCGATGTCGAAGCGGGGTTCGGTGTAGGGCCGCAGCTGCAGCTGGGCGTCGACGAGCTTGTGCGTCGGGGTCTGCTCGGTGACGGTCTCACCGGCCAACAGCCGCATGATGATGTCGAAGTTGATGTCGAGCAGTTCCCGCGTGTCGGTCGGGTTGAGCCCGATCATCGCCGAGTCGGTGGGCAGCGATCCCGGCCCCACGCCGAGCATCGAGCGACCCCTGGTCAGGTGATCGAGCATCACCATCCGGTCGGCCACCCACAGCGGGTTGTGGTAGCTGATCGAGGTCACGCCGGTGCCGAACTTGAGGTGGCGGGTGCGTTCGGCTGCGGCGGCGATGAAGATCTCCGGCGAGGCGATGATCTCGCTGCCCGCCGAGTGGTGCTCGCCGATCCAGGCCTCGTCGAAGCCGACGTGGTCGAGGTGCTCCATCAGCTTCAGGTCGCGCTGCATCGCCAGCGTCGGGTTCTGTCCCGCTGGGTGGAAGGGTGCGAGGAAGACCCCGAAGCGCATTCTGCTCATGACCGACTCCTTCGTCAGCGATCAACCCGACCTGCGTAATCCAGGTCACATCATCGGTTGTTCCAACGCAAGACGTCCGCCCGCGCGGATTCGCGCAGCATTCCGGAACTCGTCCGGACAGGTATTGTTCCGCGCATGCGTTCATTCGCCGAGGCAACGGCACTGTCCGAGCTCCGCGCGGGCGTTCACACCGCCGCGCTGGACAGCGAGTGGTCGATCGGGAAGAACCCGCACGGCGGCTACATGATGGCGCTGCTGACCAAGGCCGCGCTGCGGACCGCGCAGCGGTCGCACCCGCTGGCCGTCAGCGCCCACTTCCTGCGCTCGCCCGACGCCGGGGAGGTCGAGCTGCACACCGAACGGGTCAAGCGCGGGCGCCTGTTCAGCACCGCCCACGCCCGCCTGGTCCAGAACGGCAAGGTCTGCATCGAGGCCACCGTGACCGCCGGCGAGATCTCCGACGCCGCGCACCAGTGGGAAGCCGCGCAGCAACCCCCGATCAAACCGATCGACGAGTGCCCCGACCACCGGATGCCCACCGACGGCGGACTCCTCGGCCACCTCAACCTGCGCCTCGACCCGCACTCCACCGCGTTCCTGCGCGGCGAGACCGACGACGGCGAGGTGCGGGGCTGGATGGAGCTCACCGACGGCACCGACTTCGACCCGCTGACGCTCATCGTCGCCGTCGACATGCTGCCGCCGACGGTGTTCGGCCTCGGCCAGAGCGGCTGGTGCCCGACCGTCGAGCTCACCTACCAGCTGCGCGCCCTCCCGGCCCCCGGCCCGGTCGCGGGCTACACCCGCTGCGACGCGCTCAGCGCCGACGGCTGGTTCAACGAGGACGCCGCCGTCTACGACTCCCGAGGCCGCCTCGTCGCCCAGAGCCGCCAGCTCGCCCTCTCCGGCACGGCGCTGAAGAACCGCTGACTACTCCCCCGGCCGCCCGGACAGCACTCGCACGCACTCCAGGCACGACGGCGCCAGTATCCAGTCCATTTCGGACGGTTGAGCCATCGCAGGGCTGAGCTGCCCGTTCACGTTGCTCTGGATCGAGAAGGCGCGCACGACGATCGCCTACGTCGAAACCATCACGGGCGCGGACTACATCAAGTCCGTGGGCGCATATACCCTGGCGTTCGATCAAGCCGAAAACGATTCAGTCTCGCCGGACGACTCGCGAAAGCTGATCGAAAACTACCTGGGTAAGGACTAGTACGTGAGCAACCCGACCAACTCCCCGGCGTGGCGGAAGTCCAGTCGCAGCGGTGGCGCGCAGCAGTGCGTCGAGGTGGCCACCAACGTGCCCGGCTCGGCCTTCATCCGGGATTCGAAGCTGGGCGAGGACTCGCCCGTCTTACGCACGTCGCCGAAGAGCTTCGCGGCGTTCCTGGACGCGATCAAGGACGACCGCCTCAGCTGAGCCCCGACACGACGACGGCCCGCGATCGGATTCCGATCGCGGGCCGTCATGCGTCAGCGCCTCAGTCCTCATCGTCGGGCTTGGCGTGGTTCGGGACGCCGGGGTTCGGGTCCCGGGAGAGGTCGATCAGCGGGTCCACGCCGGCACCCTCGGGCCGGGCGTGGTTCGGGACGCCCGGGTTCGGGTCGCGCGAGAGATCGATCTCCGGGCGTTCGTTGTCGGACATGCATTCCCCCTGGTGGCCGGGAAGGCGCTCGCGGCGCCGGTTCTCACCGCCCCAGGATGCACGTTCCCGCCCAGCGGAGGTCAACCAGGTCCCGCGCTCACCGGCCCGGCACCCCTCGCGGACATCGCCTCACGGGCCGGACAGCGGTGATCACCCCATCGAGCGATGGTTTTTCGCTCGTGTTTTCGATTCCCGCCGTGCACAATGGGGAACATGCGTTCGACACCGCTGACCACCGCCAACCGCCCACTCATCCGGGAGGTGATCCCACGACCACGCACCGCAGACACCGATCTCTGAACCGCCAACGACATCCACGGCCCCGCGAGGGCTTGCTGCTTGACAACTTCAGAGTGGGAAAACCGGCCCGCTACGGCACCATCCAGGCGAGGACCGGCAGGGACTGCAGGTAAGCGAGCGCGCACATCGCCACCAGGAACACGACGCTCCACGGCAGGACCCGCCGGAAGATGTCGCCCTCCTTGCCGGACATGCCGACCGCACCCGCCGCGATGGCGAGGTTCTGCGGCGAGATCATCTTGCCGAGCACCCCGCCGGAACCGTTGGAGGCCGCGGCCAGGACCGGGTCGATGCCGACCTTGTTCGCGGCGGCGACCTGCAGCGCGCCGAACAGCGAGTTGGACGAGGTGTCCGAGCCGGTCACCGCGGTGCCCAGCCAACCCAGGATCGGGGCGATGAGGGCGAAGATCCCGCCCGCGCCCGCCATCCAGTTGCCCAGGGTGGCGGTCTGGCCGGAGGCGTTCATGACGTAGGCGATGGCCAGCACCGACATCACCGTGACGATCGGCCACTTCAACTGGACGTAGGTGCCCAGGTAGCGGTCGAGCGCGTCGCGGCCGCTGATGCGGATGGCGGCGATGCTCAGCAGTCCGGCGATCAGCAGCAGGCTGCCGGCGCTGGTGAGCCAGTTGAACTTGAACTCGGTGAGCGACAGCTCCTCGCCCGCCGCGTTGGCCACGTGCAGGCCCGGCCAGTTGAACTTCACCGTCACCGCGTCCAGCAAGTCGCTGACCGGGCCGATCTGCGCCACCACGAACACCGCGATGATGATCAGGTACGGGGCGTAGGCGCGGGCGATCACAGCACGGGAGTCGGCCTGCGCAGCGGCCTCGGACTCGGCGGCGCCCTGCGGGGTCCACACCTTGAGCAGCAGCACGGTCGCACCCGCGGCGACCAGCGATGCCACGATGTCAGCCAGCGGCACCGAGATGTAGTTCGCGGCGACGAACTGGGCCAGACCGAACGTGATGCCGCAGGTCAGAGTCGCGGGCAGGGTCTCGCGAACGCCCTTGAGGCCGTCGATGATGCCCACCAGCACGATCGGGACCACCACCGCCAGGATCGGGGTCTGGCGGCCCGTCATCGCGCCCAGCTCGGACAGCGGCAGGTCGGTGACGCTGGCCAGCGTCACCAGCGGCGAGGCCAGGGCGCCGAAGGCGACCGGGGCGGTGTTGGCGACCAGGGCGACGACCGCCGAGGTGATCGGCGAGAAGCCCAGCGCCAGCAGCATCACCGTGGTGATGGCGACCGGGGTGCCGAAGCCCGCGAGGGCTTCCAGCAGCGCGCCGAAGCAGAAGGCGATGATCACCGCCTGGATCCGGCGGTCACCGCTGACGCGGGAGAAGGTCCGCTGCAGGACGTCGAAATGCCCTGTCGTGACGGTCATGTTGTAGACCCAGATCGCGTTGATCACGATCCACAGGATCGGGAAGAACCCGAACGCCGCACCCAGCGTCGCCGACAGCAGCGCAGGGCCGACCGGCATCGGGTAGACCAGCACCGCGATCGCCAGCGAGACGACCAGGGCGATCAGCGAGGCCTTCCACGCCGCCATCCGGACCAGGCCCAGCAGGAGGAACAGCACCAGCAGCGGCAACGCGGCGGCCAGCGCACTCCATCCCAACGAGCCGAACAGCGGATCCAGGACCTGTTCGTACACAGCCACTCCCTCGGGGCATCGAACCGTTCCGGCGCAACATAACGGCCCGTTCACCCGAGTCGAGTCACACGACTACAACAAAACCCGGCGGATCCATCGTCCGTTTCGGCCCGCTCTGGGAGTGCTGGACTCAGAGCTTCTGCTGCAGGCCGTGACGGACCCGATGCCCGAGGCGCTCACCGATCTGCCGGGTGAAGTCGTCCGAGAGCTCGGGCCAGTTCCAGAACGTGAGCCCGACCCGGCCGAGAGCCAGAGCACCGTAGCCCCAACGCCAGTCGTTGAGGTGCGAGCTCTGCCCGCAGACGCGACACCCGACCTCGGCCGCACCGCCCTCGTCCCACCGCTGCGCTGCCGCGATCAGTGCGCGGATCTGCGGATCGTCCTCGTACTCCAGCGACTCCATGTCGAAATCGCCGAACACGCGGTCGCAGCGCGGGCACTCCGCTGGACCCGGCTCCCCTTGGCCCGGGTAGAACACCGTCCGGCCGACGTGGATCTCGACACCGTCCATGCCCGCCGGGTCGGCGTCGACCTCCCCGTCCTCCAGCGCGCGGGTGAAGTGGGAACCCGGCCGGTGTCCGGGAGTGCTGATGGCGCAGGGCGTTTCCTCCGGCACGATGATGCCCAGGTCGACGAGCCATCGCTTGAGCTTCTCGGCGGTCTCCGCCTCCTCGCTCTCACCGACCTCGACGTCAGCGATCCACTGGAAATGATCTCCCATGACCGGCGACACTACCGCCTGCCGCTCGTCGACCACCCGTGATGATCGAACCTGCCGGGGGAATAGGGGTTGGTTCGGGTCAGTGGGTGCTGCGGCGGAGCTTGACGCGGTAGGAGTACTGCTCGGGCAGGAAGTGGTTGATGGCCAGCTCGACCGGGTGCTGGTCGGTGGTCAGGTAGATGCGGTCCACGCGCAGCAGCGGATCGCCGATGGTGCAGCCCAGCGCGTCGGCCAGGGGTTTCTCCGCAGCGGCGGCGGTGATGCTCTGCTCGGCTTCGGCGATGGGGTTGGACAGCCGGGTGTCGAGCAGGCCGATGATGGTGGCGTCGCTGACCGCGCCCTTCTCGGTCAGCTCCGGCACGTCGGCGAGCACGGCGGCTGCGGCGGGGTGCAGGTGAACCGCGGTGTGGCAGAAGGCTTCTCCGTCGTGGGTGCGCCGGAACACCACGGTGTGCACGGCGTCGCTGTCGAGCCGGAGCCTGCTGGCGGCGTCGACGTCGACGCGGCGCCGCAACGGCCGCAGCACCTCCAGCTGGGTGTCCAGCGACAGGCCCATCAGGTCCTCGATGGACCCGAACTGGCGCAGGTACTGGCCGTCGCGGGGCGCGGCGAACGTGCCGCGCCCGGGCACCCGGTAGACCATGCCCTCGGCCACCAGGTCGTGGAAGGCGCGGCGCACGGTCTGCCTGCTGACCCGGTGCTCGGCGGCGAGCTCGGCCTCGGTGGGCAGCCGCGTGCCGTCGACGTAGCGGCGCTGCAGGATCGCCTCGCGCAGTTCGCGGGCGAGAACCTTGTACGCCGCTTCGCCGGTCTGGTCCTTGCTGCTCATCGCACCTCGCCGCACCCGTGGGATCACGGGCGATTGTGTCACCTGACGGCCCGTGGCGTCCGGATCACGCGTCGAGGCCGCCGCGGGCGATCAGCTGGGAGCTGATGACGTTGCGCTGGATCTCGTTGGTGCCCTCGCCGACGATCATCAGCGGCGCGTCCCGGAAGTAGCGCTCCACGTCGAACTCGGTGGAGTACCCGTAGCCGCCGTGCACCCGCACGGCGTTGAGCGCGATCTCCATCGCCGCCTCGGAGGCGAACAGCTTGGCCATGCCCGCTTCCATGTCGCAGCGCTCGCCGCTGTCGTAGCGCTCGGCGGCGTGCAGCACCAGCTGCCGGGCCGCGGTGTACTGGGTGGCCATGTCGGCGAGGTGGTTGCCGACGGACTGGTGCTTCCAGATCGGTTTGCCGAAGCTCTCGCGTTCCTGCGCGTAGCGCAGCGCGTCGTCGAGCGCGGCGCGCGCCACCCCGAGCGCGCGCGAGGCGACCTGGATGCGGCCGATCTCCAGGCCTTTCATCATCTGCGCGAACCCGCGCCCCTCCTCGCCGCCGAGCAGCGCGTCCGCCGGGGCCCGGTGGTCGGTGAACGACAGCTCGCAGCTCTCCACGCCCTTGTAGCCGAGCTTGGGCAGGTCGCGCGAGACGGTCAGGCCGGGGCCGTGCTCGACGAGGATGATGCTGATGCCCTTGTGCCGGGGTTCGGCGGCGGGATCGGTCTTGCACAGCAGGGCGATGAGCTGCGAGCGGCGGGCGTTGGTGATCCAGGTCTTGGATCCGTTGATCACGTAGTGGTCGCCGTCGCGGCGAGCGCTGGTGGTCAGCGCCTGCAGGTCGGAGCCGCCGCCGGGTTCGGTCAGTGCCATGGTCGCGCGGATCTCGCCGGTGGCCATCTTCGGCAGGTAGCGCTGCTTCTGCTCCTCGGTGCCGAAGGTGTGGAGGAGCTTGGAGACCACGGTGTGCCCGCCCATCGCCCCGGCCAGGCTCATCCAGCCGCGCGCCAGCTGTTCGGTGACCTGCGCGTAGCAGGGCGCCGACACCGCGACCTCGCCGTAGGGCTCGGGGATGGCCAGGCCGAAGATGCCGAGCCGCTTCATCTGCTCGATGAGCACCTCGGGGTAGTCGTTGGCGTGCTCCAGGTCCCGGGCGACCGGGCGCACGTCGCGGTCGACGAAGTCGCGGACGGTGTCGACGATC
Source organism: Saccharopolyspora flava (assembly GCF_900116135.1). Taxonomy (GTDB): domain Bacteria; phylum Actinomycetota; class Actinomycetes; order Mycobacteriales; family Pseudonocardiaceae; genus Saccharopolyspora; species Saccharopolyspora flava. The sequence continues at coordinate 494,749 of NZ_FOZX01000004.1, read as the reverse complement.
GCCTGCTCTTCTTCGCTGAGGGAGCTCACGCGGTTTCCTTCTTCTCGGTTCCGGGGAAGTGTTCGGCCAGCAGTGCCGACGCGCTCGTCCAGTCCACTTCGGACAGCAGTGCTTCAGCTCCGCAATCGGCGATCTTGGCGGCCAGGTCCGCCTCCGACGGTGGACGCCCGGGCGATCCCGGAGGCAGTTCCAGGGAGGCCTCGCGGCTCGTGCCGTCGCGCAGCCGGAGGCCGATCTCGACGCGGCCGTCGAGGAGCCAGTCACCGCCCGGGGTTTCGTCCACGGTCACCTGGCGCACGAGCCGCTGCGCCTCTGGCCTGGTCACGGCCTCGTCGGTGAAGCTCCCGAAACCGGGGTGCGGGTCCAGCAGGGCCGCCGCCACGGCGTACTCCATGCTGAACTTGCCCTGCAACCCGGTGTTCGGCCGGTGGTGGATGAGCGGCTGCACGGTCCCGGCGGGCGTGCGCACCCGGATCTCCTCCACGGCCGCGGCCTCGACGTCGGCGAGCTGTTCGCGCAGCGCGCTGATCGGGCGTTGCAGCGCGTAGCAGCAGGGGAACATCTTGATCGCCAGCCCACCCGGCACCGCCGGGCCGGTGACATCAACCCGGTCCGGGTCCCCTCCGACCAGCCGCAACCAGGCGTCCAGCGCCGTCGGGTCGGCGGTCGCGCCGGCGGCGGCCAGCCGGGCCGCGCGCACGCCCGCCTCGGCGGCGAAGCCGACCTGCAGCGATTTGCCGGAGGTGCCGAAGGCCCGCTGCACTCCCCCGGCGGCCGGAACGGCCAGCGCCATCGCCGTGGCCAACCGCTCGGCCGGCAGCCCGAGCACGATCCCGGCGCACACCGCGGCGGCCGGGGCGCCCGCCGTGCAGGTGGCGTGCCAGCCGCTGCTGTAGTGCGACCAGCCCAGCGCCACCCCGATCCGCGCCATCACGCCCGCCCCGGCCAGGTAGGCCCGGGCGTCGCCACCGGCCGCCAAAGTCGCAGGCACGCACACCACGCTGATGTGGGTGGTCGATTCCATGTGCAGGTCGTCGAAGTCCAGCACGTGCCCGACGGCGGCCCAGCGCGCCGCGTCCGGCAGCTCGGCGGAGAGCCGCACCAGCTCGTCGTCGCGGGCGGCCAGGGTGACGGCGAGGGTGTCCAGCAGCGACCGCCGCGCCAGCGCGAGGTCGTCGGGGTCCGGGTCGAGTTCGTGCGCCCACCGCGCCAGCGTCTCAGCGGTCGAGTCCATCCGCGCTCCCGATCGTGCGCAGCGCAGGCCGCGCGGGACGGCTTCCGGGCTCACCGAGCGCGGAAGAATGTACGGCCAATCGTGCGAGCCCGAACAACTCCTGTCAACGCCGAGCACGCGGGCCGAACTGCGTTGGCACAACTCGCTTTCGCGCTGCTACCTTGACACCCGACCAGGCCGGAGTGAAACTGACCGAGTTTTGGCCGTACATATCCGGGCGCGATCTCCGGTGTGCGTGCTTCGCTGAGCCGTCCAGCCGTCGATCCCGCCCGCCCAGCCGGTCTTCCCGGCGGGCCCGCGTGCGGGGCTGGACCCCGGATTCCTCCATCAGAGCTCGTTCCCTCCCGATCCGCAGAGGTGGCCGATGAAGTCCCGTGCTGCAGTCCTGGAAGAAGGAAGCAAAGAGTTCGAGATCGTCGAACTCGACGTCGACGAACCGCGCGTCGGCGAGGTGCAGATCAAGTTCACCGCCTCCGGGCTGTGCCACTCCGACCTGCACCTCACCGACGGCGTCTACGGCGATTCGCCGCGCTATCCGATCGTGGGCGGCCACGAGGGGGCCGGGATCATCGAGGCGGTCGGTCCCGGCGTGACCCACGTCGAGCCGGGCGATCACGTGGTGTGCAGCTTCATGCCGAGCTGCGGGGTGTGCCGCTACTGCGCCTCCGGGCATTCCAACCTGTGCAACCTCGGCGCGAACATCCTCAAGGGCCACATGCCCGACGGCACCTTCCGCTTCCACCGCGACGGCCGCGACCTGGGCGGGATGTGCATGCTCGGCACGTTCTCCGAGCGCGCCACGATCCCGGCCCGCTCCGCGGTGAAGGTCGACCCGTGGCTGCCGCTGGAGGTGGCGGTGCTGGCGGGCTGCGGCGTGCCGACCGGCTGGGGTTCGGCGGTCAACGCCGGTGGGGTGAAAGCCGGTGACACGGCGGTGATCTACGGCTCCGGCGGGGTCGGGATCAACTCCGTCCAGGGCGCGGCGTACGCGGGGGCCAAGTACGTGGTGGTCGTGGATCCGGTGGAGTTCAAGCGCACGACCGCGCTCGAACTGGGTGCGACCCACGTCTTCGCCGACGCCGACGAGGCCGCGGCCAAGGTCAACGAGCTGACCTGGGGCGAGGGCGCCGATCAGGCGATCCTGACGGTCGGGGTGATGGACGAGGTCGTGGTGCGGCAGGCGTTCGACATCGTCGGCAAGGGCGGCACGATCGTGGTCGTCGGGCAGGCCAACCCGGAGAACCTGACGATCCAGCTGCCGAGCGCGATGTTCACCCGCAACGAGAAGGTGATCCGGGGCGCGCAGTTCGGCTCGTGCAACCCGCAGTACGACATCGTCAAGCTGCTGCGGCTGTGGAACACCGGGCGGCTCAAGCTCGACGAGCTCATCACCAAGAACTACACCCTCGACAAGGTCAACGAGGGCTACGAGGACCTCAAGGCGGGCAAGCTCATCCGAGGCGTGATCGTGCACGAGTGAGGGAGGTTCGGCATGTCCGACAACGACAAGATCAAGGTCACCATCATCCCGACCGGAACGATGCACGCCGACCTGACGTGGCTGCTCATCGACCCGTCCCGGATGGCCAGCCAGGCCCAACCGTCCAAGCAGCGCGACTGGGTGCCGGTGCCCACCCACGTCGTCTACCTGGAGCACCCCAACGGGCAGAAGCTGATGTGGGACGCGGGCGTGCCGCGCGATTGGGAGGACCGCTGGGGCCCGACGGGCCTCGACCAGTTCTTCCCGGTGGACACCGTGCCCGAGGAGGAGTGGCTGGACTCCCGCCTCAAGCAGCTGAAGCTGGAACCCAACGACATCGACTACCTGGTCCTGTCGCACCTGCACATGGACCACGCGGCCAACGCGAAGTTCTGGCAGAGCGCGGGAACCAGGATCCTCGTCGACGAGCGGGAGAAGGAGGGCGCCTTCTCCTTCGACGGCTACAACAAGGGCGCCCACATCAAGTCCGACTACGACGGCCTGGAGCTCGACACGGTCCGCGGCGACACCGAGCTGCTGCCAGGCGTGACGCTGCTGAGCACGCCCGGCCACACCTGGGGCACGATGAGCCTGCAGGTCGACCTCGCCGACAGCGGAACGATGATCTTCGCCTCGGATGCCTTGTACCGCAAGGAGTCCTACGGCCCACCGGCGATCGGCGCAGGCATCGTCTACGACTCGGTGGCCTGGCTGGAGTCGGCCGAGAAGATCCGCGGCATCCAGGAGCGCACGAACGCCCAGGTGATCTACGGGCACGACCCGGAGCAGATCACCCAGCTCCGCACCGGACCCGGCAACTACTACACCTGACCCACCGTCCCGGCCGGTCCCGCGCGGGGCCGGCCGGTCTCCCGGAGGAGCAGCCATGCCGATGTACGACTACACCTGCACCTGCGGCACCACGTTCGAGCGCCGGGTCCCGTCGTGGTCCTCCCCCGCACCGCCCTGCCCGGACTGCGGCGCCGCGACCCGCCGCCGCCCGCCGTCCCCGGCGATGCACGGCCGAGCGGCCCCGCCCCCGGCGATGTCGGCGGCCCCGAAGTCCTGGGAAGGCCTCAACAACGGCGACCGGGACACGATCACCCACTGGCGCCGCGCGGCCGAAGCCCGCCGCGACTTCGAGTCCCGCCACCCGGAGCACCACACCCGCAAAGAGGCCATCGCGGCCCACGAAGGCCACTTCGAACGCAACCCCCTCACCTACCGAGAACTCGCCACCAGAGCCGCCACCACAGGCGACGCCAACAAAGCAGCCCACGAAGCCACCCAAGCCCGCAAAACCGGCGAACGATGACAAGCCCTCGGCGACCCGGCGCAGCCAGGACGCGTCCCGGGTTCTGCGTGGACTCCGGTTGATCCGTGAGCGACGGTGGTGGGTATGAGCACCGAAGTTCCCGATGATGTCTTCCGCGACGTCCTGGCGCAGGTCTCCGACTTCGTGCGCACCCGCGTGCTGCCGCGCGAGACCGAGATCATGAACACCGACGCGGTCCCCGCCGATCTGCGGGCGCAAGCAGCCGAGATGGGGCTGTTCGGCTACGCCATCCCCCAGGAGTGGGGCGGTCTGGGCCTGAACCTGGTGCAGGACGTGGAGCTGGCGATGCAGCTCGGCTACACCTCCCTGGCGCTGCGGTCGATGTTCGGCACCAACAACGGCATCGCGGGCCAGGTCCTGGTCGGTTTCGGCACCGACGAGCAGAAGGCCCGCTGGCTGCCGCGCATCGCCTCCGGTGAGGTCGTCGCGTCGTTCGCGCTCACCGAGCCCGGCGCCGGTTCCAACCCGGCGGGGCTGCGCACCACCGCCACGGCCGACGGGGACGGCTGGGTCATCGACGGCGGCAAGCAGTTCATCACCAACGCCACCGACGCCGGGCTGTTCGTGGTCTTCGCCCGGATGCGACCGGCCCCGGAATCCGGCAACGGCATCGCCGTGTTCCTGGTGCCGGGTGACACGCCCGGTATCGAGGTCAGCGCCCACGACGCGAAGATGGGCCAGGAGGGCTCGCGGACCGCGTCGGTGACGTTCTCACAGGTCCGGGTGGGACCGGAGTCGCTGGTGGGCTCCGACGGGGACGTCGGCTACCGCGCGGCCATGACCTCGTTGGCGCGGGGCCGCATCCACATCGCCGGGCTGGCCGTCGGGTGCGCGCAGCGGGCCCTGGACGAGTCGGTGTCCTACGCCGCCACCGCCACCCAGGGCGGGACCGCGATCGGCGACTTCCAGCTGGTGCAGGCCATGATCGCCGACCAGCAGACCGGGGTGATGGCCGGGCGAGCGCTCGCCCGCGACGCCGCCGTCAAGTACCTCACCGGCGAGGACCGCCGCATCGCCCCGTCGGCGGCGAAGCTCTACTGCACCGAGATGGCCGGAAAGGCCGCCGACCTGGCCGTGCAGATCCACGGCGGCACCGGCTACATGCGCGACGTCCCCGTCGAGCGGCTCTACCGCGACGTCCGCCTGCTGCGGCTCTACGAGGGCACCAGCGAGATCCAGCGCCTCATCATCGGCGGAGGCCTGGTCCGAGCCGAGAAGAAGCGCACGTCATGACCACTTCTGCGGAGGGGAACTCCATGCTGTCCGGACGCACCGCCGTCATCACCGGAGCCGCCCAGGGCATCGGGCTGGCCATCGCCCGCAGGTTCGCCTCGCACGGGGCTCGCGTCGTCATCGGCGACCTCGCCGAGGACACCGCCCACGACGCCGCCGAAACCCTGCCCACCGAGGCGTTCGGGATCCGCTGCGACGTCACCTCCGGCGAGGACGTGACTCGCCTGCTCGACGCCGCCACCAACCGCTTCGGCTCCCTCGACATCATGGTCAACAACGCCGGCATCACCCGCGACGCCACCATGCGCAAGATGACCGAGGACCAGTTCGACGAGGTCATCCGGGTGCACCTGCGCGGCTGCTGGAACGGCACCAGCCAGGCCGCGGGCATCATGCGTGAAACCGGCGGTGGTTCGATCATCAACATGTCGTCGATCTCCGGCAAGGTCGGTATGGTCGGCCAGACCAACTACTCGGCCGCCAAGGCGGGCATCGTCGGCCTCACCAAGGCCGCCGCCAAGGAGGTCGCGTTCAAGAACGTGCGGGTCAACGCCATCCAACCCGGCTTCATCGACACCCCGATGACCGAGGTCATGCCCGACCACGTCAAGGCCCAGAAGCTCGCCGAGATCCCGATGGGCCGCACCGGCACGACCGACGAAGTCGCCGACGTCGCCACCTTCCTCGCCAGCGACATGTCCAGCTACATGACGGGCACGGTCCTCGAAGTCACCGGAGGACGCCACATCTGACCTCCTTGTGTGGGCGCAGTTTTCATGAAAACTGCGCCCACCCACGAAAACATGTCGAGGAGGCTCGTTCACGCCTCGGCGAGGGTTCGGCGGCGGACGGCCCATTCCGAATTCGCCCACTCCACGGGCATTTCCGCCAGGCAAGCGCGGGCTGCTTCTCGTGCTGCCGCGCGGTCGCCGAGCGCGTCGAGCACGAAAGCGCGCTGCCCCAGGAAGAAGGCGGCGGTGTACCAGTAACCGGAGCTGGGCAGTTCCTCCTGCGGTGGGAGTTGGTCGATCAGACCGTCGGCTCGGGAAAGTGCGCGGGCGGCCTCACTCCGTTCACCGGAGCGGGCGAGGATCTCCGCGCGTTGGAAGCGGAGGTAGATCGACAGGCCACCGCCGACCCGGTCGTCTCTGGAGGCCGCCTCGGACAGCGCGGACGCTGCGGTCAGGTCGTCCTGCCGCATCGCCCGGTACGCCTGGAAGCTCAACGCGGTCGCCAACCGGTGCGCGTCGTCGGCTTCCAGAGCCAGCACCGCAGCTCGATCCAGGTGCGTCCTCGACGCGTCCCATCGCTGCATCGGGATGCTCAGCCATCCCTGGTACTGGTGGAGTTCGGAGAGCAGACCCACCGCACGACGACGCAAACCGGCCCGCGCACACCGAGCCATCCGCTCGGCGAGATCGGTCTGCGCTCTCACCGACGGCAGCACATCAGCGGCCGAGGTCTCGTCCTCCAAGCGCCGCACCGAGGCCAGCACCCCGGCCACGGCGTCCAGACCCGCGTCATCGACCCGCGCCGGATTCGTGGTGATCCCGATGAGGCGGTCGGTCTCCGCCCGGGTCATGACGCCTTCCGGATCGATCGCCGACGCGTTCGGCGGATCGGCGAAGCCGAGGTCGACGTCCGAACCCCCGAGAACCGATCGCAGCGCCGCGCGGTAGTCGCGGCCGGGACGCCGGACCGCGCCGCGCTCGAGCCGCGCCACGTAGTGCCCGTCGAGCGCTCCGGCTCGACCGGTGTGCTCGGCGAGCCACGCGTTCACGGCATCGGCGAGTTCCTGACGGGACAGTCCGGATCCCGGCACGCGAGGCGACGGCGTGCCCTCCCGGGCCTCGCGCAGGCGGTCGTTTCGTCCGTGCACCCGCTCAGACTCGCACCTCCCGCGTCCGTGCCCCAAGCTGCCCCGAGATGCCCCACCCGGATGCCCTACGCCGTGGCCGAGAGACGACCGACATCAGCGGCATGAACGACCTGGAGATGATCACGCGCCGCTGGCTTCCGGCACCGACCTTGCGAGACCTGGACGTGCATCTGGCCGCGTCGGGCACCACCACCGCCGTGTGCGGGACCCCGATCATGTGGGCTGCTCCCGGGCACCCCAGCACCCTGCGCCCCCGGTGCGACGACTGCGTCCGCAAGAGCCGCCGATGACGCCCGAACGCCGACTCGCCGTGCTCGTCCGCAAGACCCAGTGGCTCCTCGACGACATCGCCCACCGGCTCGCGGGACACCGCTGCACCCGAGCCGAGCGGGACTCCGCAGCCGAGGTCTTCGAAGAACTCGCGGCAGCGCTGCGCCAACAACAACTCCCGGGTGAGGTCGTCGACGGGGCGCGATCGGAGTGAGTGGTGGGTGGCGCAGTTTTCATGAAAACTTCGCGACCCACAGCACAACCGCAGCGTCATTCGTTCCGGGGTCGGTGGTTCGTGCGGGTGTTCGGGGTGGTCGTCAGAGGACAGTTTTAGTGATAACTACCCCGGTTACAGGAGGCCGGCTTTGCGGGCTTGGTGGACTGCTGCTGTGCGGTTGCGGACTCCGAGCTTGCGGGTGGCGTTGCGGAGGTAGGTCTTGACCGTCTCGGGGCTGAGGCCGAGGCGGGCGGCGATCTCGACGTTGGAGGCGCCGATGTCCACCAGGCGCAGGGCTTCGAGCTCGCGGGGCGCCAACGCGACCGCCGGGACCGGGGCATCGCCGCCGAGCCGGTGGTGGATGCGGGTGAGGCGGGCGCGGAGCCCGTCGTCGCCGGTTTCGGCGATGACCGCGGCGAGCTCGGCCAGGGGATCGTCCGCTGAATCCGGGTCCGGTACGTCCGGTTCCGGGCGCAGGCGGTCCTCGACGTCGCGGGCGAGCTGGGCCGCGGCGACCTCGGCGGTGCGCAGCGTGCGGTCGCCGACCGGGCGGTGATCGCGGGCCGCTCCGTAGAGGACTCCCCGGACCGACTCGCCGATCGTGATCGGCAGCGCGAACACCGACGTAAGCCGCTCCTGGCTGACCACGATCGGGTCATACTCGTGGGTGATGTCGGCGGTGCGGGCGTAGTCATCGACCCGGTGCGCGGCGCGGTCGCGCAGCACGCGGCCGCCCAGGCCGGTGCCCGGCCCGACCTCCAGGCCCCGCAGACCCGACCCGAACGTGCCCCGGAGCCGACCGATGACCAGGCGTTCCGGCGTCGTCGACGTGCCGCCGCCGAACACCACCGGGATGCCGGTCGAGCGCGCCAGCCAGCTCAGCCGCTCCGGCAGCAACCGATCGATCCACTCGGCCACCGCGACGTCGTCGTCCATGCGCCCTCCCCGCCGGTGCACCAAGCTGGAATACCCGGTGAGCACCCGATCTCGCTACCCCCATGAGTGGGTAGTGTCCGACCCGAACGTCGGTGCACCCTGCTCACCGACAGCGTCGTCGCACTCGAAGGGGAATCCGCATGGACGTCACCGGCGCCTACCGGGAAAGCCGCGACCAGCTCCTGGGGCTGCGCGGTGAGCACGCGCGGGCGGTCACCGAGTTCCGCTGGCCGGAGCTGGGCGACCGGTTCAACTGGGCGATCGACTGGTTCGACGCGATCGCGCGCGGCAACGACTCCCCCGCGCTGGTCATCGTCGAGGAGGACGGGTCCGAGCTGCGGCGCAGCTTCGCCGACATGGCCGCCGCCTCCGATCGCCTCGCCGCGTGGCTGTCCGACCGGGGCGTGCGCCGCGGCGACCCGGTGGTGCTCATGCTCGGCAACCAGGTCGAGCTGTGGGAGTCGATGCTGGCGATCATGAAGCTGGGCGCGGTCATCGTCCCGACCACGACCGCCGTCGGCCCCGCCGAGCTGACCGACCGGATCGCGCGCAGCGGCGCCGCGCACGTCATCGCCAACCCCGAGGACACCGGCAAGTTCGCGGAGGTTCCCGGCGACTACGGGCGGATCAGCGTCGGCCCGGCCGACGGGTGGGCCGACCTGCGCGAGGCCGCGTCGCTGCCGGCGTCGCCGGTGGACCACCCGGGCACGGCTCCGGGCGACCCGCTGCTGTACTACTTCACCTCCGGGACGACCTCGCGGCCCAAGCTCGTCGAGCACACCCAGATCTCCTACCCCGTCGGGCACCTGTCCACGATGTACTTCCTGGGGCTCAAGCCCGGCGACGTGCACCTCAACATCTCCTCGCCCGGTTGGGCCAAGCACGCCTGGTCGTGCTTCTTCGCGCCGTGGATCGCCGAGGCCACGATCTTGGTGGTCAACTACCGCCGCTTCGACCCGGCGATGCTGCTCGGGCGGCTGCGGGAGCAGGAGGTCACGACGTTCTGCGCGCCGCCGACGGTGTGGCGGATGCTCATCAACTCCGACCTCGGCGAGCGGCCCGGCACGCTGCGCGAGGTCATCGGGGCGGGCGAGCCGCTCAACCCGGAGGTCATCGACCAGGTCCAGCGCGCGTGGGGCCTGACGCTGCGCGACGGGTTCGGCCAGACCGAGACCAGCGCGCAGGTCGCCAACACGCCGGGCTCGGAGGTGCGGCCCGGTTCGATGGGCCGCGCGCTGCCGGGCGTGCCGGTGGTGCTGGTCGACCCGGCCACGGGTCGGCCGGTGGAGGGCACCGGTGAGGGCGAGATCTGCCTGGACCTCGCGCAGAACCCGCTGTCGCTGATGACCGGCTACCGCGACGACTCCGAGCGCAACGACGCGGCGATGGCCGACGGCTACTACCACACCGGGGACGTCGCCACGATCGACTCGGACGGCTACATCACCTACGTCGGCCGCACCGACGACGTGTTCAAGGCCAGCGACTACAAGATCAGCCCGTTCGAGCTGGAGTCGGTGCTCATCGAGCACCCGGCGGTCGCCGAGGCGGCCGTGGTCCCGGCACCGGACCCGGTGCGGCTCGCGGTGCCCAAGGCCTACATCGCGCTCGCCCCCGGGCACGAGGCCGACGAGACCACGGCGTTCGAGATCCTGCGCTACGCGCGCGAGCACCTCGCCCCGTACCAGCGGGTGCGGCGGGTGGAGTTCTTCGAGCTGCCGAAGACGATCTCGGGCAAGATCCGCCGGGTCGAGCTGCGCGCCCGCGAAGAGGACGAGGGCACCCAACCGACGGAGTGGCGCGACGACCAGTTCCCCGACCTCAAGGGCTGAGCCCTGGGCAGTGGGACGGTTTTAGCCATAATCACCCATGATCAATGTCCGTTTTGCCCGGACAATTTGGGCTAAAACCGTCCCGCTGCCGGTCCCTCACCCCAAGCCCGGAACCCGCTCGGACTCCGGTGGCGGCCCGGGTGGGGTGCCGTTGCCGAAGGGGCGGCCTCCCAGGCGGTCCCGGCCGTGGGGTTGCAGGAGGTCGGAGAGGTCCGGGCCGGCCGGGATGATGCCGCTCGGGTTGAGGTTGCGGTGCACCACGTAGTAGTGCTCCTTGATCTGCGGGAAGTGGATCGTGTCGCCGAAACCCGGTGTCTGGAACAGGTCTCGCGTGTAGTCCCGCAGCACCGGCATCTCGGTGAGCTTGTGCCGGTTGCACTTGAAGTGCCCGTGGTAGACGGCGTCGAAGCGGACCAGCGTCGGGAACAGGTGCACGTCGGCCTCGGTGATGGTGTCGCCGACGAGGTAGCGCTGCCCGGACAGCCGTTCGGCGAGCAGGTCCATCGCCTCGAACAGCTCCGAGAAGGCCTTCTCGTGGGCGTCCTGGGACCCGGCGAACCCGGTCTTGTAGACGCCGTTGTTGACCCGGAACACCAGGTCGTCGACCTCGTCGATCTCGGCGCGCAGGTCCTCCGGGTACAGCTCGGGCGCACCGGGCCGGTGGTGCTCGCGCCACTCGGTGGAGAAGTCGAGGGTGATCTGCGGGAAGTCATTGGTGACGACCTGGCCGGTGGGGATGTCGACGATCGCCGGGACCGTGATCCCCTTGTCGTAGTCGGGGAAGCGCGCCAGGAACGCCTCCTGCAACCTCTCGATGCCCAGCACCGGGTCGCGCCCGCCCGGGTCGAGGTCGAAGCGCCAGCTGCGCTGGTCGTGGGTGGGCCCGGCGATGCCCATCGACAGCACGGGCTCCAGCCCGAGCAGCCGTCGCACGATCACCGCCCGGTTCGCCCACGGGCAGGCCCGCGCCACCACCAGCCGGTAGCGCCCGGGCTCCACCGGGTAGCCGTCCCGCCCGTCCGCGGTGATGCGGGTGTCGATGTAGTTCATGTCCCGTTTGAATTCACCGGCCATGCCCACGATCGTCCACCGCCGGTCCGGACGGCGCCACACTCTCAGGGGCGTGTCCCGAACGAGGGACGCCCGGTCAGCGAGGGCAGCACCCGGTAGGCGTCGCGCACCCAGTCGCACAGCAGCGGCCTGCTCTCGCGGGGATCGATGATGTCCTGCACGCCGAAGCGCTCGGCGGTGCGGAACGGCGAGGTCAGCTCGGCGAGCTCGCGGGCGATCCGCTCCACCTCGGCGGCCGGGTCGGCCGATGCGGAGATCTGCGCCCGGAAGGCGGCTTCGACACCGCCCTGGGTGGGCAGCGAGCCCCAGTCGCCGGACGGCCACGCCCAGCTGCGCGACGCGCGGTGCCGGTTGATGATCCCCGCCCCGCCGACGCCGTACACGCGACGCACGATGATCTCGGCCTGCGGGACCCGCGCCTGGTAGACGGCGGTCAGGGCGCGGGCGCCGTGCCGGATGGTGGCCCGCCGCTCGGCCTCGCCGCCGATGCTCATGCCCGCCTGGTCGGTGAGGCTGACCAGCGGCAGGTGGAACGTCTCGCACAGGTCCACCAGCCGGGTGATGGCCAACGCGCCTTCGACCGACATCGTCGCCCCGGCCGCGGGGTCGGCGGCGATGACGCCGACCGGGTGACCGTCGAGCCGGGCGAGGGCGGTGCGCGTGCCGTCGCCGTACTCGGCGTAGCGGAACACCGATCCCGCGTCGAAGATCGCCTCCAGCACCGGTTCGATCGCGTACGGCCGTCGCGGGTTGCGCGGTACCGCCGACAGCAGCGACTCCTCGCGGCGTTCGGGAGGGTCGGCCGGTTCGGCCACCGGCGGGGTCTCGAACGCGCTGGTCGGCAGGTAGGACAGGAACCGCCGCACCACGTCGAACGCCTCGGTCTCGTCGGCCACCACGCGCTCGACGGTGCCGTTGCCGCGGTGCACCTCGACGCCGCCGAGCTGCTCCTTGGTCAGGTCCTCCCCCGTCGCGGCCCGCACCACCGGCGGGCCCGCGGTGAACAGCTGCCCGACGCCGGAGACCAGCACCGACAGGTGCGACATGACCAGCCGCGCCGCCCCGAGCCCGACCGTCGGCCCGAGGCAGGCCGCGACGACGGGCACGACGGAGAGGTTGTCGACGACCGCATCCCACCCGGGGTTGACCGGGACGTAGGTGTAGCCGGCGTCGCGGATCATCTTGACGCTGCCACCGCCGCTGGCGCCGTCGAGCAGCCGCACCACCGGCAGGCGGATCTCGTGGGCGTGCTGCTCGGCGAAGATCTGCTTGTCGTGCACGGCGCCGTCGCCGGAACCGCCGCGCACGGTGAAGTCGTCGACGCCGAGCACGACCTTGCGGCCGTCGATGCGCGCGGTGCCCGCGACGAAGTTGGCGGGCACCACGTGCCCGGTGGCGTCGGAGAAGCCGGTCAGCGCGCCGATCTCGCGGAAGCTGCCCGCGTCGGCGAGGGCGTCGATGCGCTCGCGGGCGGTCAGCCGCCCGGAATCGCGCTGGCGGCGCACCTTCTCGGCTCCGCCCATCTCCAGGGCGAGGGCGCGGCGCCGTTCGATCTCGGCGACCTCGGGCGCCCAGTCCTCCTCGACGGGTTCCGGAACCCGCGCCTCGTCGTGCTCGGACGGCGTGCCGCGCAGCAGCGTCGTCCCCTCCCCCACGACCTCGCCGGGCGCCACCAGCACCTGCTCGACGGTCAGCGCCGTCGCGGCGCGCACGACGTGCTCCATCTTCATTGCCTCGAGCACCACCACGGCGGTCCCGGCGGCGACGGTCGCGCCTGGCTCGGCCTCGACGGCGAGGACCGTTCCCGCCATCGGCGCCACCACCTCCTCAGATGCGGCGGCGGGTTCGTCCGGGGCGGGCAGCGAGGCCACGTACCGGTCCAGAAGGCTCGTGTCCCAGCGGTTTTCGGTGAACTCCGCGCTGCGGACGAGTCCGCGCAACAGGTCCAGGTTGCTGGGCACGCCCTCGATGCGGAACGCGTCCAGGGCCGCGCGGGTGCGGGCGGTGGCGGCGGTGAAGTCCTCGGCGTGGCAGATCACCTTGGCCACCAACGAGTCGTACTGCGGGCTGATGTTCTGCCCGGTGCGGCCGCAGGTGTCGACCCGCACGCCGGGCCCGGTCGGCGGGTCGAACGCGCTGATCGCACCGCTGCTCGGCCGCGCGAGGCCGTCGGCGCCGAGGGTTTCCAGGTTGACGCGGGACTGGATCGCCGTGCCGCGCGGTCGCGGCGGCTCGGTCAGCCCGAGCTCCTCGAGCGTCGCACCACCGGCCAGGCGCAGTTGCGCCTTGACCAGGTCGACACCGGTGATCTCCTCCGTCACCGTGTGCTCGACCTGCAACCTCGGGTTGGCCTCGATGAAGAAGAACTCCTCGCCGTCGACGAGGAACTCGACCGTGCCCGCGCCGCCGTAGTCGACGTCGCGGGTCAGCCGCAGCGCCGCCACCAGCAGTTCCTCCCGCATCGGCGGGGAGAGCCGGGGGCTCGGGGCGACCTCGACGAGCTTCTGGTGGCGACGCTGGATCGTGCAGTCCCGCTCCCCGCAGTGCTGCACCGCGCCGGTGCCGTCGCCGAGGACCTGCACCTCGATGTGCTGCGACGCCGCCAGCAGGCGTTCGACGTAGAGCTCGCCGCTGCCGAACGCCGTCGTGGCCTCCGACCGGCACCGCTCGAACGCCTCGGGCAGCTCGGCGGCCTCGCGCACCTCGCGCATGCCGCGTCCACCGCCGCCGGCCAGGGCTTTGAGCATGACCGGACCGTGCTCGGCGAAGAACTCCCGGGCCTGGTCGAGGGTGGTCGGGCCGTCTGTCCCCGGCAGCACCGGCACGCCCAGCGAGCGGGCGAGGGAGCGGGCGGCGGACTTGTCACCGAAGACGTCGAGGACTTCCGGCCGGGGCCCGACGAAGGTCAGCCCGGCCTTGGCGCAGCGACGCGCGAAACCCGCGTTCTCGCTGAGGAATCCGTACCCCGGGTGGATCATCACGCAGCCGGACGCGAGGGCCGCGGCGACGAGCGCCTCCCCATCGAGGTACGCGGCGACGCCGGTCCCGGGCAGCGGCACGGCCTCGTCGGCCGCGGCGACGTGGGCCGCGTCGGCGTCGTCGGCCGGGTGGACGGCGACCGAGCGCCACCCGAGCTCGGCGATCGCGCGCGCCACGCGCACCGCGATCTCACCGCGATTGGCCACCAGAACGCCGCTCATCCCGCCCCGTTCGTCGTCCACCACCGGCGCAAGCACGCTAACGACGCGTCACAGCGCTGACAAGCGGCCCAACAGACGAGTGGGTCAGCGCGGGAGGGGCGGCAGCTCGGCGGTGTGCAGCCAGGCGGTGAACGCGTCGTCCGGGGCGCCGAACTCCGCGGCGAGCGCCGTGAAGTCCTCTGTGGACACGACGTCGTGGCGGTGGTCGGTGCACCAGCGGCGGAGCAGCGCGAAGAACGGCTCCTCGCCCAGCTCGTGGCGCAGGGCGTGCAGGGTCAGCGCGCCGCGCTTGTAGACCTGCGGGTCGAACATGCGGTCCACGCCCGGGTCGGCGATCGCCAGGTCGCCCTCGATCCGGGAGTGCCAGTCCGCGGCGTGCTCGGCCGCGCTCGGGCCGCCGGAGCGCTCCGACCACAGCCACTCGGCGTAGGTCGCGAAGCCCTCGTTGAGCCAGATGTGCCGCCAGTCGGCGAGACCCACGCTGTTGCCGCACCACTGGTGTGCGAGCTCGTGCACCACGAGCCGTTCGTGGGTGCGCTGCCCGTCGAGGTGGTTCGCGCCGAAGATCGACATGCCCTGCGCCTCGACCGGGTCGTCGAGGTCGTCGTCGGTGACCACCACGACGTACTCGCCGAACGGGTAGGGCCCGAAAAGCTCCCGCAGGAAGTCCATGATCTGCCCGTGGCGGCCGAAGTCGTGCGCGAAGGTCCGGGTCAGCCGCGCCGGGACCGCCGCGCGCTGCGGCACCGCACCGGTGGCGAGCTCGACCTCGTCGTAGAGGCCGACCTGCACGCTCATCAGGTACGTCGAGGTCGGTTCGGGCCGCTCGAAGACGTGCGTGGTGGTGCTGCCGCGCCGCTGCTGCGACAGCGGGTTGCCGGTCACCTGCACCGAGAACGGCGAGGCCGTGGTGAACGAGACCCGGTAGGTCGCCTTGTCGGCCGGGTGGTCGTTGCACGGGAACCACGACGGGGCGCCGATCGGCTGAGCCGCGACCATCGAGCCCTCGGTCAGCTCCTCCCACCCGATCTCGCCCCACCGGCCGCCGATCGGCGCCGGGGTGCCCGAATACCGGACTTCCACGCGGAACTCGGCGCCGTCGGCGACAGGTCGCTGCGGGCGGATGCGCAGCTTGCCGCCGCTGTGGGTGAACTTCGCGGGCTTGCCGTCGACCTGCACGCGGCGCACCCGGAGGTCACCGAGGTCGAGGCTGAACCGCAGCAGCGGCTGCGTCGCGGTGGCGGTGATGGTGGCCTGCCCGCCGAGCCGGTTGGGCCCCACCTGGTAGTCCAGGTCGAGGTCGTAGTGGGTGACGCGGTAGCCGCCGTTGCCGTGCTCGGGCAGGTAGGAGTCGGTCGATCGATCCGCACCCGGCGCCGGATCCGTGCTCACCGATCGCGTCCCTTCCCGTTCGTCCAGACCGTGATGGGGTTGCCGAGCCAGCGGGTGCGGGCCGGAACCTCGTCGCCGCGGGTGACCAGCGAACCGGGTCCGATGGTGGTGTCGGAGCCGATGCTCGCGCCGGGCAGCACGATCCCGTGCGGCCCCAGGGTAGCGCCGGCCTCCAGGGTGACCTCGTCGAGCCGCATGACGCGGTCGTGGAACAGGTGGGTCTGCACCACGCAGCCGCGGTTGACGGTCGCGCCGTCGCCGAGCCGCACCAGGTCGGCCTCGGGCAGCCAGTAGGTCTCCAGCCACACGCCGCGGCCGATCTTCGCGCCCATGCTGCGCTGCCACAGCGTCAGCAGCGGGGTGCCCGCGACCGAGCCGATCAGCCACGGCACCGCCAGGACCTCGACGAACATGTCGGCCAGCTCGGTGCGCCACACGAACGAGCACCACAGCGGGCGCTCCCCGTCCCGGTACCGGCCGACCAGCAGCCACTTCACGGCGGTGGTCACCGCGCAGGCCAGCACGCCCGCGCCCAGCACCACCGGCCCGGCCAGCAGCGCGGCGCCGAGCAGCCCGAGGCTCGCGTGCAGCTGCGCCAGCGCGAACAGCACCAGCACCAGCAACCCGGCGTGGATCAGCACCGGCACCAGGCGGAACAGCTCGACGACGGCGCGGGCGAGCTTGAGCCGCAGCGGCGGGGCGAAGGTGCGGCTGCGGTCGGCGGTGTCGACCGAGCGGCGCAGCGGCATCGGCGGCATGCCCAGCCACGACGAGCCCTTCTTGGCCTTGCGGGGCGTCGAGGACAGCACGCCGACGAGGCCGCGCTTGGGCACCCGGCGTCCCGCGGCGGTCATGCCGGAGTTGCCGAGGAACGCCTGCTTGCCGATGCGGGCGGGCGCCACGTGCAGCCAGCCGCCGCCGAGCTCGTAGGCGGCGACCATCGTGTCGTCGGCGAGGAACGCGCCGTCGGCGACGTTGGTCATCTTCGGCAGCGCCAGCACCGTGGAGGCCTCCACGTCGCGGCCGACCTTGGCGCCCAGCAGCCGCAGCCACACCGGCGTGATCAGGCTCGCGTAGAGCGGGAACAGGCCCACTCGCGCCATGTCCATCAGCCGCTCGGTGGTCCACGCCTGCCAGGCCACCCGGCCGTGGACGGGGTGGTGGCCCTCGCGCAGACCGATGCTCAGCGCCCGAACGCACACCAGCACCAGCAGCGCGTAGCCCAGGAAGTAGGTGAGACCGGCCAGCGGCACGACCGGCAGCGTCCGCAGCAGCGCGGTGCCCAGGTCCGGTGATCCGGCCAGGGCGCGGCCGAGCAGGACCACGCCCGGTGTCGCGGCGACCAGCGGCAGCGCCGCGAGCAGCATCGACGACAGGCCGTAGAACGCCACCCAGGTCCGCGACCGGGGCGGGCGGCCGGTGGGCCAGTTCGGGCCGGACTTGGCGACCCGGCTGGCCGGGGAGCCCGACCAGCGCTGACCGGCGGGCACCGAGCCGTGCACGGTGGATCCGGCGGCGATCTCGGCGCGCTTGCCGATGCGGGCGCCGGGCAGCAGGGTGCTGCGCGCGCCGACGCGTGCCCCGGCGCCGACGCGGATCTTGCCGATGCGCACCCGGTCGCCGTCGACCCAGTAGCCGGAGAGGTCGACCTCGGGTTCCACCGCCGCGCCCTTGCCGATCTTGAGCAGGCCGGTGATCGGCGGCGGCGAGTGCAGGTCGACGTCGTCGGCGACCTGGGCGCCCAGCGCCCGCGCGTAGAACGCGGTCCAGGACGCGCCGGAAACCCCGGTGGCGCCGGAGAACTCGGCGAGCTGCTGCGCGGCCCACAGTCTCAAGTGGACTCCGCCGCCGCGCGGGTAGCTGCCGGGGCGCACCCCGTCGAGCAGGAGGCGCGCGCCGACGGCCGAGATCGTGATGCGCCCGGCGGGGGTGAACAGCACCGCCCACGCCCCGGCGATCCACCACCACGACACCGCGGGCAGGAAGTCCACGGCGCCGATCCAGGTGAGCACGTTGCCGAGGGCGGCGAGCGCGGTCAGCCACCGCAGGCCGACCAGCGAGAACATCGGCAGCAGGACGAGCAGCTGCAGCAGCCCGGTGCGGCGCGGCGTGGGGGTGACCTCGTGCTGCGGGTTGTCGGTGGCCGCGTCCAGCGCGTCGAGGTGCGCGGCGAGCCCGCCGAGGGTGGGTTCCTGGTAGATGTCGGCGACCGACACCTGCGGGTGGCGGGTGCGGATGCGGGCGATGAGCTGCGCGGCGGTGAGGCTGCCGCCGCCGTGGGCGAAGAAGTCGGCGGCGGGGTCGGCGACCTCGATGCCGAGGATCTCCGCCCAGCCCTCGGCCAGCCACGACTCGGTGGCCGACAGGGTTCCGCCGGGGCCGGTGTTGGGCAGCGGCCACGGCAGGGCGGCGCGGTCGACCTTGCCGGAGGTGCGGGTGGGCAGGTCGTCGATGGCGGCCAGCAGCGGCACCAGCGCGGCGGGCAGGCGCTCCTGCAGCTGCCGCACGGAGGCGTCGTGGTCGAACTCCGCGCCGCTGGGCACGACGTAGCCGACGAGGACCTGGTTGCCCGCCGCGGTGGTCTGCACCGCGGCGGCGGCCCCGGCGACGTGCGGCAGCGCGGCCAGCGCCGCGTCGACCTCGCCGAGCTCGATCCGCCTGCCGCCGAGCTTGACCTGCTCGTCGGCGCGGCCGACGAACAGCAGGCCCTCGGGTTCGGCGCGCACCACGTCACCGCTGCGGTAGGCCCGGTCCCAGCCGAGGGAGGGCAGCGGGGCGAACTTCTCGGCGTCCTTGGCGGCGTCGAGGTAGCGGGCCAGGCCCGCGCCGCCGATGACGAGCTCACCGGTCTCGCCCATGCCGACCGGCCGCCCGGCCTCGTCGACGACGGCCAGCTGCCAGCCGGCCAGCGGCAGGCCGATGCGGACCTGCTCGTCGCCGCTGAGCTGCGCGGCGCAGGCCACCACGGTGGCCTCGGTCGGCCCGTAGGTGTTCCAGACCTCGCGGCCTTCGACGTCGAGCCGTTCGGCGAGCTCCTGCGAGCAGGCCTCGCCGCCGAGGATGAGCAGCCGCACGTCCTCCAGGGCCTCGACCGGCCACAGCGCGGCCAGGGTGGGGACGGTGGAGACGACGGTGATGCGCTGGGCGACCAGCCAGGGGCCGAGGTCGACGCCGGTGCGCACGAGGGCGCGTGGCGCGGGCACCAGGCAGCCGCCGTGCCGCCACGCCAGCCACATCTCCTCGCAGGAGGCGTCGAAGGCCACCGACAGCCCGGCCAGCACCCGGTCACCGGGGCCGATGGGTTCGTCGGTGAGGAACAGGCGGGCTTCGGCGTCGACGAACGCGGCGGCCGAGGCGTGGCTGACGGCCACGCCCTTGGGCTTGCCGGTGGAGCCGGAGGTGAAGATGATCCAGGCGTCGTCGTCCGGGGTGGGCGCGCGCAGGTCTCCGCCGGGCGCGCGGCGCAGGTCGAGGGCGTTTCCGCCGGTCAGGACGGCGCACACGTCGGCTTCGCCGAACACCAGCTCGGCGCGGTCGTCGGGGTCGTCGGCGTCCACCGGCACGTAGGCCGCGCCCGCGGCCAGCACGCCCAGGATCGAGACGTAGAGCTCGGCGGCGCCGGAGGGGATGCGGATGCCGACCCTGTCACCTGCACCGATGCCGGATTCGGCGAGTCGGCGGCGCACCGCGTCGACCTCGCCGGTCAGGCGGCGGTAGGTCAGCGCGCCGGTGCCGTCGTCGATCGCGGCGGCGTCGGGATGGCGCTTCGCGGTGGCGTGCAGGACGTCGACGAGGGTGCGGGGGCCGGCGGCGCGCTCGGACCAGTAGACGGCGCTGGTCGAGGTCTCCTGCAGGGATTCCCGTGCCGTGGTCAGCGTCACCGGGTCCGCCGTTTCGCCGGGTGCGCGGTCCTCGAGCTGGGTGCGGCCACGGTGTCCCTCTCCTGTCGTCTCCGGCGCGTGCTCCGAACGAGCCACGCGCGGCGGACTGTTCAGCCTACGATCTCCCGGTGATCGATGCCGCATCACACGCCTGACCACGTGCGGGTCATCACACTCCAGGGACATCGCGTGACCCCGCGTGAACCCCGCACCACGAACCGGAAGCCGCCCTGCGCACTTCAACCGCACGAGCCCGAAAACCCCTCCCCCGCAGAACTCTTGGATCACCGCAACGAACCCAAGGCCGCTCGAACTCCGAACTTGGCCGAAGCAACGGCGACGTTCGACGGAGACCGCGCGAAATCGTGCGCGTCGCCGCGTCTCCGGAGTGGTGGTCGCGGGGCGCTCGGTCGTCGCCAGGGGACGGTTTTTCCTCGAATTGACCGGACAAAAGGGATATTGATCATGGGTGATTCGAGGAAAAACTGTCCCCTGGCGAGCACCGGGAAAGCCGGGATCCACTTCGGACGGTGAGAGCGCCTGACCTGGCGGTTATCCGCCAGTGTCCGGATCGGGGCGGCGATCCTGCCTAGCCTCGCCGTCGTCGCCCGCCACACCCCGGCGGGCGGCGCCGAGAGTGAGGAGCCGAGATGCCCAGGTTTTCCACGTCCACCGCGCTCGCCGGCGCGGCGACGGCGCTGCTGCTGGTCACGGGAGCGCCGCTGGCCGGCGCGGCCGTCGGCGACACCGCCGAGCCGCACGTCGTCACCTACGACGCCAGCCAGGCGCAGGAGTTCCAGGCCGCCATCGACGAGGCCACCGCCACCTGGAACTCCCAGGTCACCAACGTGAAGTTCGAGAAGGCCACCGACGGCCAGGCCGACCTCACGGTCCTCGCCGACGACGGCTGGCCGCGCGCCCAGACCGACTCGCTGGGCTCGGGCACGGTGTGGATGGGCCGCGAGGCCGTCAACGAGGGCCACCACATCCCCCGCATCGCCACCCACGAGATCGGCCACATCCTCGGCCTGCCGGACAACCGCACCGGCGTCTGCGAGGACCTCATGTCGGGCGCGAGCGCGGGCACCGACTGCGCCAACGACCTCCCCAACGAGGCGGAGAAGGCCGAGGTCGAGCAGAACTTCGCCGAGGGCACCGAGATCGCCCCGCAGCTGTTCACCGAAGCCCCGGCCACCCGCTAGGAGCCCGGGAGCGCGCGGACCAGCGGGTTCGCGCGCTCCACCTCCCCAGCCCCCGGACTCAGAGGTAATCCGGGCGCTTGATCAGCAGCTCGGGCCGCCCGGCGATCTCGGGCTGCACGACGGTGTCGTTCCAGACGTCCTTCTCCACCGGCTCCAGACTGATCGACACAGCCCCGTCACGGGTGCCCAGGTGCTCGATTAGCGCAGCGGTGATCGACTCAGCGAGCGAGCTCTTCTGCTCCTCGCTGACCTCCTTCGGGAAGAACTTGACGTTCACGTGCGGCATCGCGGACTCCTCGACCTCGTGGCAGTGCGACCCGACCGTAGCCGCTCAGCCGAGGTCGAGGATGTCCCGGGCGCGCTCGCGCATCTCGACCTTGCGGACCTTGCCGGTCACCGTCATCGGGAAGTCGTCGACGACGTGCACGTAGCGAGGGATCTTGTAGTGGGCGAGCTTGCCGGTGCAGAACTCGCGCAGCGCCTCGGCGGTCAGCTCGGGAGCCCCTTCGCGCAGCCGCACCCAGGCCATGAGCTCCTCGCCGTAGCGGTCGTCGGGAACGCCGATGACCTGCGCGTCCAGCACGTCCGGGTGGGTGTAGAGGAACTCCTCGATCTCGCGCGGGTAGACGTTCTCGCCGCCGCGGATCACCATGTCCTTGATCCGGCCGGTGATCGAGACGTAGCCGTCGGAGTCCATCACAGCCAGGTCGCCGGTGTGCATCCAGCGGGCCGAGTCGATGACCTCGGCCGTCTTCTCCGGCTGCTCCCAGTAGCCCAGCATCACCGAGTACCCGCGCGTGCACAGCTCCCCCGGTTCGCCGCGCGGCACGGTCAGCCCGGTGGTCGGGTCGACGATCTTGACCTCCAGGTGCGGGCCCACCCGGCCCACGGTGGACACCCGGCGCTCCAGCGAGTCGTCGGCGCGGGTCTGCGTCGACACCGGCGAGGTCTCGGTCATGCCGTAGCAGATCGCCACCTCCGACATGCCCATCCGGTCGATGACCTGCTTCATCACCTCCACCGGGCACGGCGAGCCCGCCATGATGCCGGTGCGCAGCGAGGACAGGTCGAACGACTCGAACTCCGGGTGGTCGAGCTCGGCGATGAACATCGTCGGCACCCCGTACAGCGACGTGCAGCGCTCGGCCGCCACCGCCGCCAGCGCCGTGCCCGGGTCGAAGCCCTCCGACGGGATCACCATCGCCGACCCGTGCGAGGTGCAGGCGAGGTTGCCCATCACCATGCCGAAGCAGTGGTAGAACGGCGGCACGATCGCCACCCGGTCCGCCTCGGTGTAGCCGCACAGCTCGCCGACGAAGAACCCGTTGTTGAGGATGTTGTGGTGCGACAGCGTCGCGCCCTTCGGGAATCCCGTGGTGCCCGAGGTGTACTGGATGTTGATCGCGTCGTCGGCCGACAGCGTCTCGGCCACCTGGCGCAGCCGGTTCCGGTCGCCCGCGCGCCCGTTCTCCAGCAGCTGCAACCATTCCGGGTCGTCGAAGAGCACGACCTGTTCCAGCGCAGGGCATTTCGGCCGCGCCTCGGCGATCATGCCCGCGTAGTCGGAGGTCTTGAACGAGCGCGCCGCCACCAGCATCCGGATGCCGGCCTGGTTGAGCACGTACTCCAGCTCGTGCAGCCGGTAGGCGGGGTTGATGTTGACCAGGATCGCGCCGATCTTGGCCGTCGCGTACTGGGTCAGGGTCCACTCGGCGCGGTTCGGCCCCCAGATGCCGACCCGGTCGCCCTTGGTGATCCCGGCGTCGAGCAGCCCCAGGGCGACCGCGTCGACCTCGGCGTCGAACTCCCGGTAGGTCCACCGCCGCCCCGTGGAGTGCTCGATCAGCGCATCGCGGTCCGGCACGCGCTCGACGGTGCGCCGCAGGTTGTCGCCGATGGTGTCGCCCAGCAGCGGCGTGTCAGAGGTACCGGACGAATAGGAAATCTCGACCGCGGTCACGGCGTCCTCCCGGGCAGGTGGCGTGTGCTGGTGACCACACACCGTAGAGACCTCGCCCGAGCCGCGTTACACCCGAATTGGGGTACCACCCGTCCGAGTCACGGCAGCAGCCACGCGGACCGGGCGCGCACCACGGCCTCGTGCCGGGTGTGGGCGCCGAGCCTGCGCATCGCCGTGCGCAGGTAGGCCTTCACCGTCTCCGGCGACAGCGACAACCGCTCGGCCACCTCGGCGTTGGTGCAGCCCAGCGCGACCTGGGCGAGCACGTCGATCTCCCGGCGCGACAGGCGGAATTCGGGCGGCGGCTGGGTCTCGCCCGAGCGCAGGTCGGCGAGGCGCTGCGCGACCTCGTACATCCGGCCGCGCAGCGCGGAGTCCTCGACCGAGCCCGCGAGCGCGCACAGGTCGGAGTGGACGGAGCGCAGCTCCTCCAGCTTCGCGACGTCGGGCATCTCGGGCCGACTGGACGCCGCGATCGTCTCGGCCGTCGACAGCCTCCGGTCGACCTCGTCGCGCACCGCCAGCTCGGCGGCCAGCCGCCGCCCGGCCGCCACCAGCGAGTCCCGCGCCCGGTCGCCGACGCCGACGCGCTCCCGGATCGCGCCGTAGAGCACGGCGCGGCACCTGCCGCGCACCCGCACCGGAACCGCCAGCACCGCCGAGAGCCGCTCGGCCTTGACCGGGCCGTCGTAGTCGTGGGTGATGTGGCGGGCGGCGCCGTAGTCGGCCACCCCGATCGGCCTGCCGAACGCCAGGGCCTGCCCGCCGAGGCCCTTGCCCTCGCGGACCTCCAGGTTGTGCAGGCGCTGGGTCAGGGCTCCGAAGTGCTCGGTGAGCCGGACGCCGCCGTCGGCGACCTCCCCGCCGAAGGCGACCGGGAACTCCAGATCGGTTGCCACCGAACGCAATTCGGCGCGCAGCGCGTCCCGGTCGTCCGGGCGACGGCGGTTGCCCGCCCCGCGGGACGCGGTCGCCCGGGCCACGGCGCCGTTGCCGTTTCCGCTGCCGGTCATAGTGTCCGTCCTCCATCGGCTGATCGGCGCGTTCCGGTCCGCCTCCCCGTCCCGCGCCGAAGACACCTGCCACTCCGACGTGGCATCGAGTTGCAACACTATACCGGCCATTTGGCGGCTGAACCGATTCTCCGCGTGCGCGAACCGCAGCGGTTTCGCCGCCACTACCCCCGTCCGGGGGCGACTGTTCGGGTGGAGTTGCGGCCACGCCCCGTGATCGGGGTTCGGAAGTGGTGCCCGCTGACCACCGGAGATCCGATTCCGCCCGCCGCGCGCGGTTCGCCGCGAGATCACCACCCCATCTCGGGGGTATGTGAGCGGTCGTTCACTCCTGCACCATGACTCGCCAACCGACCCGCACGACGAAAACCACCACGCCCGAACCGACCGCTTCGTCGAAAGGTTGAGCCCCATGCGATCTTCTCGCGCGGACACCGCGGCTCCGGACCCCGGCGCCACCGCTCCCACCCGACGCCGCTTCCTCGGATACCTGCTGGCGGCACCGACCCTCGTCGCGGCGGCCGAACTCGGCGGCGCCTCGCTGTTCGGGCCGTCCGCGCACGCCGCCGAGACCGGCGCCGGCTTACCCCCGACCCCGCAGGTCGCCGACCACGTCGACCTCACCGACGGGCTGGTCTACGCGGCCAGACCCACCGCCAACCTCATCGCCGTGCAGCTCAACGAGGACGGCTCGGCGTCGTTCGCGCTGCACCGCACCGAGGTCGGCCAGGGCCTGACCACCGCGATCGCGATGCTCATCGCCGAAGAGCTCGAACTGCCCCTGGAGAAGGTGCACATCACCCTCGCCGACGCCCGCCCGGAGCTGGTGTTCAACCAGCTCACCGGTGGTTCGGCGTCGATCAGCGCGCTGTACTGGCCGGTGCGCACCGCCGCCGCGGTCGCCAAGGGCAGGCTGCTGGAGGCCGCGTCGCACGTGCTCGGCGAGCAGACCGACCTGCTCACCGCCAAGCTCGGCACGATCACCTCCGCCGCGGGCAACGCCATCCCCTACGGCGACCTGGTGCACCGGGCCGCCAGCGACACGACGCGGCAGGTCGAGGCGACGCTCAAGCCGGAGTCGGAGTTCACCGTCGTCGGCAAGCCGACCCGGCGCATCGACGCGCTGGAAGCCGTCACCGGGCGCAAGAAGTTCACCACCGACCTGCAGGTGCCCGACGCGAAACCGACGATGGTGTGCAGGCCGCCGACGATCAACGGCACCGTGCGCGGCGCCAAGAACCTCGACGAGGTGCGCCGGATGCCCGGCATCACCGACGTCGTGGAGATCAGCAGCGGAGTCGCGGTGCGCGGCGAGACGTTCGGGCAGTGCATCGACGCGGTCAACGCGCTCGACGTGTCGTGGGGCCCGGGCCCGGTCGATGACGAGTCCGACGACACCGTGGAGCGCAAGCTCAAGGCCGCCACTCCCCCGCCGGTGATCCCGCCGACCCCGGCGACCAAGACGCTGGAGCGGCAGTACACCTTCAGCTTCGTCAACGGCAGCGCCCTGGGCGTGAACTCGGCGATCGCCGACGTGCGGTCCGACCGGGCGGAGATCTGGTCGACGGTGAAGGTGCCGATCGTCGCGCAGGCCGCCATCGCCTCCGAGCTCGGGCTCGCGCAGGAGCAGGTCACCGTGCACGTGGTTCCCGGCGGCGGGTCGTTCGGCCGGTGCCTGTTCCACGACGCCGCGTCCGAGGCCGCCGAGATCTCCAAGAAGATCGGCAAACCGGTGAAGCTGATGTGGCACCGCGCCGACGACTGCAGGCAGGGCCGCGTGCACCCGATGTCGGTGGGCACGATCCGCGCGTCGTTCACCGACGACGTGATCAGCCTGGAGCAGCACCTGGCCAACGTGCGCACCGACTTCAGCCACGGCTTCGGCGAGGCGCTGACCTCCACCGCGACGCGGCTGCCGCTGGGCGGCTACTCGGTCTCGGAGGTCATCTTCACGCTGACCACGCCGTCGCTGTACAACTTCGGCGTCACCAAGACGCTGCTGACCGAGACCCACCAGTCGCCGGCGAACAACCAGAAGCGCGGCGGGTTCAACACCGGCAGCACCCGCAACGTGTACTCGCCGGACGTGGCCACCACGCGGGAGCTGTTCGTCGACGAGCTCGCCGAGGCGATGGGCATGGACCCGTACAGCTTCCGGCGCAAGTACGTCAAGAACGAGAACCTGCTCAAGGTCCTCGACAAGGCCGCCGAAGTCGGCGGATGGGGTCAGCCGACGCCGGAGGGCGTCGGGCACGGCATCGCGCTGCACCACGAGTACAAGAACACGATGGCCTGCTTCGTGGAGATCGACTGCCGGCCCGAGACCGTCAACCGCCCGGTTCGCAACGGCGTGACGGGACCGCGCGTGACGCGCGGCGTGCTGGTGGCGCTGCCCGGGCACATCGTGGTCAACCCGCTGGGCCTGGAGGCGATGATGCAGGGCGGCTTCATCGACGGCTTCGCCCAGGCGCTCACCGCCAGCGTGCACCTCGACAAGGGCGCCATCGCCGAGGCCAGCTGGGACAACTTCTTCTACTGCAGGCAGTGGAACCTGCCGTTCGAGTTCACCCCGGTCATCCTGCCCGCCGAGGAGAGCGAAATGCCCTCCGGCGGCGGGGAGATGGGCGTCGCGCCGGCGTTCGCGGCCACCGCCTGCGCCTACCGCGCGGCGACCGGGACCACGCCGACGCACTTCCCGATCAACCACAAGGACCCGCTCGCCTTCGAGCCCTACCCGCACGTGCCGCCGCTGCCGCCGTCGCCCACCAACGGCCTGGACTACAGCTACTGAGGAGACGACACATGCCTGAGCACACCTTCAAGCTGAACGGGAAGCAGATCACGGTCGAGGCCGAGGACGACGTGCGGCTACTGTGGGTCATCCGCGACCTGCTGGGCGTCACCGGGCCGAAGTACGGCTGCGGGATCAACGTCTGCAAGGCCTGCACCTGCCACATCAACGGCAAGGCGTTCAACCCCTGCTCGGTGCAGGTCAAGGACGTCGGTCCGGGCGACGAGATCACCACGATCGAAGGGCTCCCAGACACCGTCGGAGAGGAGCTGCACCCGATGCAGGAGGCGTGGCTGGACCACGACGTCGTCCAGTGCGGCTACTGCCAGCCGGGTCAGATCATGGCCGCGGTGGCCAAGGTGAAGCAGGCCCGCGCCGAGGGCCACGAGATCACCGACGCCGACATCGAGGAGATCCGCAACGTCTGCCGCTGCGGCACCTACTTCCGCATCCGCGAGGCCATCAAGGACGGCGCCACTCGCATGTGACCCACCCCCGTCGACAACCCCTGCATTCCTCCCGCGAATGCAAAGGTTCTCGACATCCGTCACCCCAACGGGTTGGTAAGAGCGAAGTTTTCATGAAAACTTCCCCCACCCCACCCACAGAACTCCCCACCCCACCCACACGACTCCGGTTCGTGGGGGAGGGAAGTTTTCATGAAAACTTCCCTCCCCCACGGACACCGGACCATCGTCGGTGACCGTGAGTTGTCGACGTCCGTCACCTCGACGTGTGGGGGGAGGAACGTTTTCATGAAAACTGCGCGGTCTCCCGACGTGGGGATCACGGTGGGTGAGCGCGAATGCCGGGGTTTTCGGTGCGACGAATGCCGGGGTTTTCGACGGATCGAATGTTGGGGTTTTTGTCGGGGCGAATGTTGGGGTTTTCGTCGGGAGGGGTGGAGGGGTGGGATGGTCAGGCTGGTTGGGGGGATTGCTGGAGGCGGTGGGTGCCGGTGTAGATGTTCATGGAGTCGCCTCGGAGGAAGCCCGTGAGGGTGAGACCCGCGTCGGCGGCGAGTTCCACCGCGAGGGAGGACGGGGCGGAAACCGCTGCGAGGGCGGGGATTCCGGCCATGATGGCCTTCTGGACGAGTTCGAAGGACGCGCGGCCGCTGACCATCAGGATCGTCTCGCGCAGCGGGAGCCGGTTCGAGCGGACCGCGTCGCCGATGACCTTGTCGACCGCGTTGTGCCTGCCGACGTCCTCCCGGACGCCGAGGAGCTCACCGCCGGCGGTGAACAGTCCCGCGGCGTGCAGGCCGCCGGTGCTGTCGAAGACCTTCTGCGCCTCGCGCAGCTTGTCCGGCAGCTCGGCCAGCACGTCGGCGTCGAGCCGCAGCGGGTCGTCGCCGACCTGCCAGGTGGAGGTGGTGCGCACCGCGTCCAGGCTCGCCTTCCCGCACAGCCCGCACGACGACGTCGTGTAGAAGTTGCGCTCCAGCGACGCGTCCGGGGCCGCCACGCCGGAGGCCAGCAGCACGTCGACGACGTTGTAGGTGTTGCTCCCGTCCTCGGCGGTGCCCAGGCAGTACCGGATGCCGGCGATGTCGGACTCGCTGCGCACCACGCCCTCGCTGACCAGGAACCCGGCCGCCAGGTCGAAGTCATGGCCCGGGGTGCGCATGGTGATCGTCAGCGGTTTCCCGCCGACGCGGATCTCCATCGGTTCCTCGGCGGCGAGGGTGTCCGGCCGCTGCGACCGCTTGTCCCCGCGGATGCGCAGCACCGGACGCCGCACCGTCACTCGTCCCATCGCGACCACCTCTCCCGGTTCAGGACTGCTGGGCCACCGGTTCCAGCCGGACGATGACGCCCTTGGACGTCGGCGTGTTGCTGACGTCGGCGACGCTGTCCAGCGGGACCAGCACGTTGGTCTCCGGGTAGTAGGCGGCGGCCGAGCCGCGCGCCGCCGGGTAGGACACGACGGTGAAGCTCGGCGCGCGCCGCTCGACGCCGTCGTGCCAGACGCTGACCAGGTCCACCTCGGCGCGGTCGGTCAGCCCCAGCTCCGCGATGTCGTCGGGGTTGACCAGCACGACCCGGCGCGCGTTGTGGATGCCGCGGTAGCGGTCGTCCATCGCGTACGGGATGGTGTTCCACTGGTCGTGCGAGCGCAGCGACTGCAGCACCAGGTAGCCCTCGGGCGCGTCGAGCCACTCGAACTCGTTGGTGGAGAACTCGGCCTTGCCGCTGGCGGTGCGGAACTCGCCGCGGTTGACCGGGTTGGGCAGCCGGAACCCGGCCGGGTCGGCCACCCGCCGGTTGAAGTCCTCGAAATCGGGCACCACGCGCGAGATCCGGTCGCGGATCGCGTCGTAGTTCTCCTCGAAGGACTCCCACGGGATCTCCGGCGAGTCGCCGAGCACGCGCCGCGCCAGCCGCGACAGGATCGACACCTCGCTCAGCAGCGACTCCGAGGCGGGCTCCAACCGGCCGAAGGAGGCGTGCACCATGCTCATTGAGTCCTCGACGGTGACGAACTGCTCGACGCCGTTCTGCACGTCGCGGTCGCTGCGCCCCAAAGTCGGCAGGATCAGCGCGGTTTCGCCGCACACGGTGTGGGACCGGTTGAGCTTGGTGGAGATGTGCGCGGTCATCCGGCACTGCCGCAGCGCCTTCTCGGTGACCTCGCTGTCCGGGGTGGCGCGCACGAAGTTGCCCGCCACGCCGAGGAAGAACCGGGCGCGGCCGTCGAGCATGGCGCGGATCGAGTCGACCGAGTCGAGACCGTGCTCGCTGGGCGGGGTGAAGCCGAACTCGGCCTCGATCGAGTCGAGGAACGACTGCGGCATCCGTTCCCAGATGCCCATCGTGCGGTCGCCCTGCACGTTGCTGTGCCCGCGCACCGGGCACACGCCCGCGCCGGGCTTGCCGAGATTGCCCCGCAGCATCAGGAAGTTGACGATCTCGCGGATGGTGGCCACGCCGTGCTTCTGCTGGGTCAGGCCCATCGCCCAGCAGGCGATGACGCTGTTGCTGGCCAGCACCCGGTCGCGCACCTGCTCGATCTCGGCGCGGGTGAGGCCGGTCGCGGCGTGCACCTGGTCCCAGGAGAGCTCGCGGGCCCGGCGGGCGAACTCCTCGAAGCCGTTGGTGTGGGTGCGGATGAACTCGTGGTCGAGCACGGTGCCGGGGTTGGCGTCCTCGGCTTCCAGCAGCAGCAGGTTCAGGGCCTTGAACAGCGACAGGTCACCGCCGGGGCGGATCTGCAGGAACTGGTCGGCGATCTCGGTGCCGCGACCCAGCACGCCGCGGACCTTCTGCGGGTTCTTGAACCGCATCAGCCCGGCCTCGGGCAGCGGGTTGACCGCGACGACCTCGCCGCCGTTGCGCTTGGCGATCTCCAGCGCCGACAGCATCCGCGGGTGGTTGGTGCCCGGGTTCTGGCCGATCACGAAGATCAGGTCGGACTGGTGGAGGTCGTCGAGGCTGACGCTGCCCTTGCCGACGCCGAGGGTCTGCTGCATGGCCGAGCCGCTGGACTCGTGGCACATGTTGGAGCAGTCGGGCAGGTTGTTGGTGCCGTAGGCGCGGGCGAACAGCTGCAGCAGGAACGCGGCCTCGTTGCTGAGCCTGCCGGAGGTGTAGAACAGCGCCTCGTTCGGGGAGTCGAGGGAGCGCAGTTCGCCGGCGATCAGGTCGAGGGCCTCGTCCCAGCCGATCGGCTCGTAGAAGTCGGAGTCCGAGCGCTTGATCATCGGCTCGGTGAGGCGGCCCTGCTGGTTGAGCCAGTAGTCGGACTTCTCGTCCAGTTCGGACACCGAGTGCTGCCGGAAGAACTCGCGGGTGACCCGCTTGGAGGTCGCCTCGTCGTTGACGTGCTTGGCGCCGTTCTCGCAGTACTCGTTCATCGGGCGGTGGTTCGGGTCGGGGTCCGGCCACGCGCAACCGGGGCAGTCGATCCCCTTGCCCTGGTTGAGGTTGAGCAGCGTCAGCGCGGTGCGCTTCGGGGAGGTCTGGCTCAGCGAGTACTGGATCGCGTGAGCGACGGCGGGGGCGCCGGTGGCCCACTTCTTGGGCGGCGTGACTTTCAGGTCGTCGCTCGGGTCTTGCATCACGCTCATGCTGTGGCCGTTCCCCTGTTCGTGCTTCGCGCGCCGGTGCGCCGCAAGCGGAATCGTTGCGAACATCAGCTTTGGCCTCGGCGGGGGCGAAGTCAAAGAACCGCCGCCTATGGGTTGATAAACAGCGCTTTGCACAAGACCCGAGAACCCTCTTGATCGATCAAAACCCCAGTTCATGGACGCATCGGCAGAACCGCGAAGAGACTTGAAGCGGCACTGAGTGTGCCCAGGATCACGTCGAATGGCGACACGCCAATTGTTCCGCTGAAAATGGGAACCGCGATAGTTCCGAGTTATGGGTTCTTCGGCGAATTCGATTTGACTTCTCGCGCCTCCGGTTCAATCATGCCGGGCATGGCGAGCACGTCCGCCGGCAACGCGGCTCCGGTCGTGGAACCGCACTCCTCCGTCCTGAGCTGGGATCGGGCACGAGCCACCGCCCGGGACGCCGGCGAGGCCCTGCCGGTCGAGACCCGGCCGCTGCACAACGCCCACGGCCGCGCCCTGGCCGCACCCCTGATCGCGCGCACCGACCTGCCCTCGTTCGACACCTCGGCGATGGACGGCTGGGCGGTGTCCGGCCCGGGACCGTGGCGGCTCACCGGCGGCGAGGTCCTCGCGGGTGACGCCCCGAGCCCGCTGGCCACCGGGGACGCCGTCGGCATCGCCACCGGCGCTCCGCTGCCGCCCGGAGCGACCTCGGTGCTGCGCCACGAGCACGGCCGCGTCGACGGCGAGCGGCTGACCGACCTGGTCGGCGGCCGCACCGACGGGCAGGACGTGCGCCCGCGCGGGCGGGAGTGCGCGGAAGGCGACGTGCTGCTCCCGGCGGGCACCGCGATCACCCCGGCGGTGCTCGGCATGGCCGCCGCCGCGGGCTACGACCGGCTGGAGGTGCACCAGCGCCCGAGCGTGGAGCTGCTGGTGCTGGGCGATGAGCTGCTGGACTCCGGGACGCCCCGGGACGGGCGGGTCCGGGACGCGCTGAGCCCCATGCTGCAGCCGTGGCTGCGGACCCGCGCCGAGGTCATCGGCTGCCGGCGGCTGCCCGACGAGCTCGACGCGCTGCGCGAGGCGATCGCGGCGTCCACCGCCGACGTCGTGATCACGACCGGGAGCACCGCCGCCGGACCGGTGGACCACCTGCACACCGCGCTCGGCGAGCTGGGCGCTCGGCTGCTCGTCGACTCCGTGGCCGTGCGCCCCGGACACCCGATGCTGCTCGCCGCACTCCCGGACGGGGGTCGGCTGGTCGGGTTGCCGGGCAACCCGCTGGCCGCCGTCGCCGGCGTCGTGACGCTCGCGATGCCGCTGCTCGACCGGCTCGGGGGTCACTCCGCGGTCGAGGACCGGACCGCGCGCGCCGGGGATCTGCTGCCGCATCCGGAGAGCACCCGGCTGGTTCCGGTGCAGGTCCGGGACGGGGTGGCTCAGCCGCTGGCGTTCGGAGGACCCGCGATGCTGCGGGGGCTCACGCTGGCCGACGGGCTCGCTGTGCTTCCTCCTTCGGAGGGTCCGCCGCCCGAGGACGTCGTGCTCCTGCCGTTGGGTTGGGGTTGAGGGGTTTCGCTGTGGTTTCTTCTTTGCTGTTTTGCTTGGTGCGGGGGCAGTTTTAGTCATAACTGTCGTGCCAGGGCACTGACAGTTATGACTAAAACTGCCCTGGCGTCACCCCACGATGCTGAGGATGAGTTCGTAGGTGGCCCAGAGGCCGACGGCGCCGATGGCGACGAGGATCGCCGTCTCCCACCACTTGTTGGCGTGCCCTTCGAGCATGAAGGAGCGCTTCGTGGTCATGACGATGAGACCCACGATGATCATCGGGACGGTGAGGACGTTGACCGAGTTGCCGAGCAGCGTGATGATCACCATCCCGGGCATGCCGGGCAGCGAGAACACGATCGGGACCGTCATGATCACCGTGAGGATGATCCAGAACAGCCGGTCGTAGGAGAAGGCGTCCTTGTCCTCCACCTCGGTCAGGTCCCGCCGGGCGCGCAGCCGCGCCAACCGCTCGGGACGGGACTTGTGCAGCGACTCCACGAACATCCGCACAAACACCCGGGGCTGGGTGACGATGTTGTTGAACACCGTGAAGAAGATCGCCAGCCACATGATCGGCGGACCGGCCGGGCCGATGGCCTTCTCCATCATGCTCGCCAGCCCGTCGGCCGAGGACACGCTCTCGCCGGTGCCGTGCAGGGTTTCGGCCGCCACGACCCACACCGCCAGCACGAGACCGAACATCACGAGACTGCCGAAGCGCAGGTCCAGCCGCTGCAACTTGAGGAAAGCCGGTCCGCGCCACCCCTTCTCGTGCATCAGGTACGGGTAGAGCAGGTTCGCGGCCGAACCGCCCACGGCGCCGATGAGCCCGACCGCGGTGCTGGCCGCGGTGATGTAGCCCAGGTCCCCCGGCGGCATCTCGAACAGCAGACCGCCGAACAGCTTCCCCACGTCGAGGCCGGTGCCGAACAGCGCCAGCAGGAAGCACAGCACCAGCACGGCCATCGTGATCTGGGCGACGATCTCCAGGCCCCGGAAGTGCCCCTCGCGCCGCGACGCCAGCGCGTAGGCCACCACGGTCGTGAACACCGCCCACAGCGGGATGCCCCAGCTGCCCAGCGGCAGCACCGGCCGGAACAGCGCGTCGAGGGCCGTGGCCGCCGCCAGCGTCAGGAACGAGACGTAGACGAAGCCGAGCACGCAGGTGGTGGCCCCGATGAACATCGGGAATCCCTTCCACACCCGGCCGTAGCCGTCCAGGATCGTCTCGTCGCCGACGGCGTTGCACAGCTGGTACTTCGACATCGACGAGACGATGAAGTACCGGGAGAAGGTGGCGATCAGCAGCGTCCAGATCAGCGCGTAGCCGAAGGCGGAGCCGGAGACCGACGCGCTGATGAAGTCGCCCGTGCCCAGCCAGGACATCACCACGACGATGCCCGGCCCCATGTTCCGCAGGAATCCCGCCCAGGTGTCGGGTGGACGCGGCGCCGCGGTGGTCGCCTTGAGTTCACTAGCCATGTTTGCTCCGTTGCACTGGCAGGACGTCAGCCGCCGATCCACTCCGCGGTCACGCGAACGTGCTTGATGGCGCGGCGGAAGTGGGTGAAGGCGACGTGCACGTCACCGTCGGCGGTCTGGGTGATGGAGGGGTAGGACAGCTCTCGGTTGAGGCCGTCGCGGGAGTTGTTGGTCAGGCAGTAGCCGTCGCCGACCTCCACATCGCGGCGCACCGGCCAGCTGCGACCGCCGTCGGCCGACAGCGCCACCGTCAGCGGGGCGCGCGGCGCGCCCCAGAAGGCGGTTCCCGGCGGTTGTTCCTGCACCGCAGCGGGTTCGGCGAGCGAGTCGCCGTCGATCTCGTCGTAGAGCGAGGCGCGGCGCTCGGTGGCGTCGGCGGCGCTGCTGTGGTTGTAGGCCAGCGCCAGCGTGCCGTCGCGCAGCACCGTGACCTGGATGGAGGAGTTGTTGTTGGGCAGCTCGGTCGGCTCGGGTTCGCTCCAGGTGATGCCGTCGGCGGAGCGGCTGGCGTGGATCGCGTCGGCCTGGCGCCTGCGGAACAGCGCGAGCAGCCCGCCTTCGGCCAGCGGCACCACGTTCATGTGCACGCAGCCGGTGCTGCCCGGCACCTCGTGGTGCGACCAGGTGGCGCCCCGGTCGTCGGAGACGAGCACCGCGCTGGTGTCGTCGTCCCCGCGCCAGCGGCCGGTTTCGGGCTTGACGCAGTGGAACACCGGCAGCAGCCACCGGCCGTCGTCGAGCACGACGACGGGCTGGCGGACGAACACGCCGCCGGTGTCGGAGGCGGGCACCAGGGTGCGCGGCGCGCTCCAGGTGCGGCCCTCGTCGGTGGAGGTGATCAGCCGGACCTCGGCGGTGTCCTGGTTGCCGGAGTGCTGCGCGGTGTAGAGCAGCCACAGCTCACCGTCGGGCGTGGGGAACAGCACCGGGTTCTGCTCGGAGCGCTCGGCGTCGGCCGAGACCTGCACGGGCCGGCTCCAGCGGCCTTCGGCGTCGAGGCGGGCGAACCAGATGTTGATGTCCGACAGCCCTTCCTGCGTCCCGGCGAACCAGGCGCAGGCGAGTTCGCCGCTGGGCAGCGGCATGAGGTTCGCCGCGTGCGACTGCGCGGTCCCGGAGCTGAGGTGGGTTTCGCTGCGGTGCGGTGCGACCTCGCGCAGGACCCCGTCGGTGATCATGTCGGTCACGGCTTCACCGCCGCCAGGTGCTCGCCGGCCACGCGCTCCAGGTGCGTCAGGTCGCTGGCGACGCTGGCGAAGGTGTAGCCCTGCTCCAGCCTGCGCGCGGCGGTGGCGCCGTCGGGCGTGTGGATGCCCGCGGCGATCCCGGCTTCGGCGGCGGCCCGCTGGACCTCGGCCACGGCCTGCTCGAACTCCTCGGCCACGGCCGGGTCGCCCGGGAACGCGCCGCCGACGGCCAGGCACAGGTCGGACGGGCCGACGTAGACGCCGTCGATGCCCTCGGTCGCGCAGATCTCGCGGACGTTGGCCAGGCCCTGCGGGGTTTCGATCATCGCCAGCAGCACCACGGACTCGTCGGCCTCGGCCGGGCGCGGCCCGATCCGCAGGCCCGAGCGCATCGGACCGTAGGAGCGGCGGCCGCGGGGCGGGTAGCGGGTGGCCTCGACGGCGGCGCGGGCGTCGGCGGCGGTGTCGACCAGCGGCACGATGACGCCGCTGGAACCGGCGTCGAGCGCGTGGCCGATGGCGGCCGGGTCGTTGGCCTCGACCCTGGTCAGCCCGACCGAGGCGCCTCCGGCGTCGATGGCCATCATGGCGCCCAGCAGCCCCGAGTAGCCGAGCAGGCCGTGCTGGGCGTCGACCGCGACGTAGTCGTAGCCCAGGCGTGCGATGCGTTCGGTGCCGATCGGGTTGTCGAGCACGATCCAGTAGCCGACGACCTTCTCGCGGGCGCGCAGCTTGCGCGCGAATTCCGCTGCGGACACGGTGGTTCCCCTCTTCTTCAGGTGAGATCAGCGGTTGTAGGCCGGCATCGGGCCGCGCAGGAACGCGCCGACCTCGTCGCAGGCGTCCACGACGTCGGCGGGCAGCTCCCCGGCGCCCAGCGCCGCGATGTTGGCTTCGAGCTGCTCGACCTTCGAGCCGCCGAGCAGCAGCGCGGAGGTCACCGGCTTGCCCATCGCCCAGCGCAGCGCCAGGTCGACCAGCGGGATCCCGGCGTCGTCGGCGATCGAGGCGAGGCGGGCGATGGCGTCGAAGAGCCGCTCGTCCCAGTAGCGCTCGCGGTACATCGCGGCGAGCCGGGAGTCGGCGAAGCGCCCGGAGGACGGGTCGCGCTCGAAGCGGTGCCTGCCGGTGAGCAGTCCGCCCGCGAGCGGGTTGTAGACGACCGTGCGCAGCCCGCTGCTCCGGGCGAACTCGACGTACTCCTCCTCGACGCGGCGGGCCAGCAGGTTGTAGAGCTGCTGGGCGACGACCGGTCGCGGGACGCCCACCTGGTCGGCGGCGTGGCGGAGCTCGGCGATCTGCCAGGCGGCGAAGTTGGAGACGCCCCAGGCACCGATCTTCCCCTCGGCGATGAGCTCGGCGAGCGTGGCGAGGGTGTCGGCGATCGGCGTCGCGCGGTCGGGCTGGTGCAGGTAGAACAGGTCGACGCGCTCGACGCCGAGCCGCGCGAGGCTGCCGTCGAGGCTCGCGCGCAGGCCCTTCGGGGACAGCGGCGGGTGCTCGCCCGCGTCCGGGTGCGGCATGCCGGCCTTGGTGGCCAGCGAGACGCGGTCGCGGCGGGCGGGCAGCAGCTCGCCGAGGATGCGCTCGGTGTCACCGCCCGCGTAGCCGTTGGCGGTGTCGATCGCGTTGATGCCCGCGTCGAGCGCGGTGTCGAGCATCCTCGCGGCGGTCGCGGCGTCCGCGGTGTCGCCGAACGTCATCGTCCCGAGCACGAGGGACGACAGGGGCACCTCGACGCCGGGCACCTCCCAACGCGGAACGGTCATGCGGGAACTCCTCGGGGGAACGGCGGTGGCCACCCGGCCTCGTTGCGGAGCTCACGATGGCAGGATTGCGCGTTTCGCGCAATAGCCGTAGCGCGAAACGCGCAAACCAGTTAGCGTGGTGCGCACTCCGCCGCACCGGCCGGCGGGACCGCGACGAGGAGCTGAGCGTGCTGACCGAGGGACTGTTCGCGCTGGCGGACGACTTGTCCGGCGCGGTGGAGACCGCCGCGTGCCTGCGCCCCCTCGGCCGCTCCGCCACGGTCGAACTGCGCGGACCGCATTTCGCTCCACTTGCGCACAACGCGCAAACAGTGGTCGTGGCGGACCTCGATCACCGCGCGCTCCCGGCCGCCGAGGCGGGTCGGCTGGCCCGCGAGGCGTTGCGCGAGCAGGACGGGTGCCCGGTGTTCGTCAAGATCGACTCGCTGCTGCGCGGGCCGGTGGCGGCGGTGCTGGCAGCCGCGGCGGAACGGCCGCTGGTCGTGGCACCGGCGCTGCCCGCGCTGGGCCGGACCGCGACCGGCGGCGTCGCGCACGTGCGCGGAGTCCCGCTGCACCTCTCGAAGGCGTGGCAGGCCGAAGACCTCGCCCCGCCGCGCAGCATCGCCGAGGCGCTGGCGCCGCTCCCCTGCCGCAGCATCCCGCTGGACACCGTCCGCTCGGACGCGCTGGCCACCGCGATCGCGGACTCCCTTGCCGCACAAGAGGTTCCGATCTGCGACGGCGAGACCGACTCCGATCTCGACGCGGTGGTCGCCGCGACCCCGGACGGTGCGAGGCTCGCCGGTTCCGGTGGTCTGGCCGCCGCGCTCGGCCGCACCGGCACGCACCCGGTTTCCGAAACCCCGCCCCCGCCAACGGGAAATCCGCTGCTGATGGTGGTCGGCACGGCCTCGCCCACCGCCGCCGAGCAGCTGCGCCTCGCCGCGCTGCGCGGAACGCGCGTCCTCGGCCACCACGACGCGTCGGGCGCGCTCGCCGCGCTGGACCACGGCCCGGTCGCGCTGCGCATCGGCCCCTCCGAACCGCTCGCCCCGGAGCGCTCCCGGGAACTGGCCCGCGACCTGGCCACCACCGCCGCGCGCCTCGTCGCACGCCACCCGGACCCGGTGGACCTGGTGCTCACCGGCGGGGAGACCGCCCGGCTGGTGCTCGACGCGCTCGGCGTGCGCTCGCTGACCCCGGTCGGTCAGGTCCACCACGGCGCGGTCGTCTGCCGCACGCCGGAGGGCACCTCGGTGGTGACCCGTCCCGGCAGCTTCGGCGAGGCCGACAGCCTCGCCCGCATCGTCGAACACCTCCGTCCCGCAGGAAGCGAAAGGTTGTCCCCATGAACAGTCCCACCCCCGTGATCGCCGTGACGATGGGCGACGGCGCCGGAGTCGGCCCCGAGGTCACCGTCGGCGCGCTCCTCGACCCCGACGTCGCCGGCCGCTGCCGCCCCGTCGTCATCGGCGACGCGGCCCGGCTGCGCCGAGCCGCCGAGATCCTGGGTGCCGAAACCGAGATCGTCGCGGTCGACTCGATCGACGACGCGGTGTTCGCCCCGGGCCGGATCAACGTCGTCGACCTCGGTCTGCTGCCCGCCGACCTGCCCTGGGGCGAGGTGTCGCCGGTGGCCGGGGACGCCGCCTTCCACTACATCCGGGTGGCCAGCGAGCTGGCGACCAGCGGTGCCGCCCAGGCCATCTGCACCGCGCCGCTGAACAAGGAGGCGCTGCACACGGCCGGGCACATCTTCCCGGGCCACACCGAGCTCCTCGCGCACCTGACCGGCACCGAGGAGGTGTCGATGATGCTCGCGGCGCCGACGATGAAGGTCATCCACGTGACCACCCACGTCGGGCTCCTCGACGCCGTCGCCAAGATCGAACCCGGGCTGGTGGAGCGCACCGTGCGCCGCGGGTACCGGACGCTGCGCGACTCCGGCGTGGAGTCCCCGCGCATCGGCGTCTGCGGGATCAACCCGCACGCGGGCGAGAACGGGCTGTTCGGCTACGGCGAGGAGGACTCCAAGATCGTCCCCGCGCTGGAGAACCTGCGCGCCGACGGCATCGACGCGCAGGGCCCGCTGCCGGCCGACACCGCGTTCTTCCTGGCCACCCGCGGCGAGTACGACCTGATCGTGGCGATGTACCACGACCAGGGCCACGGGCCGGTGAAGGTGCTGGGCATCGAGACCGGCGTGAACATCACCGTCGGGCTGCCGGTCATCCGCACCTCGGTCGATCACGGCACGGCCTTCGACATCGCGGGCACGGGCAAGGCCAGCGCCGACAGCATGGTCGAAGCCCTCCGGCAGGCCGCGAACCTCTGCGGATGAGCGGGATGGCACGCGGAGCACGGGAACGGCGGGACGCGATCCTCGCCCTGGCCGAGGGTTCCGGGCTGGCCAGCGTCGAGGAGCTGTCGCGGGCGTTCGGGGTGACGGCCTCGACGATCCGGCGGGACCTGGCCCAGCTGGAGGCGGCGGGCCGCCTCGCCCGCACCTACGGCGGGGCCATCCCGGTGCAGCATGAGGCCCCGCTTGGCCAGCGCAACGGTGAGGCCACCGACGCCAAGCGCACCATCGCGCGCTGGGCGGCCGAGCAGGTGCGCCCGGGTGAGACGGTGCTGCTCGACTCGGGCAGCACCACCACCGCCCTGGCCCGCGAGCTGGCGCACCGCAGCGATCTGACGGTCGTCACCACCTCGATCACGGTGCTGCACGAGCTGGCTCACGCGGACCTGCGGGTCGAGTGCCTGGGTGGTGCGCTGCGTCCGCTGAGCCAGGGCTTCGTCGGGCCGCTGACCGAGGCCGCCCTGGAGCGGCGGACCTTCGACCGCGCGTTCCTCGGCGCCGACGGCGTCACCGCCGAGCACGGCATCTGCGAGGCGGACCTGGAGCAGACCCGCCTCAAGGAGCTCATGGCGCGGCGCGCCGATCGGGTCTACGTGCTGGTGCACGCCGACAAGCTCGGCCGCCGCCCGTTCCGCGCCCAGGCCCCGCTCGGCTCCGACTGGACCCTGGTCACCGACCCCGCAGCGGACGCGGCCACCACGGCCCACTTCCACGCCCGAGGCCTGGATCTGGTCGTGGCGTCGTAGATCCGACACTTCTTTTCCCAGAATTCCGGGAAAACACCGATTCATCCACGGCGGACTGATTGTTCGACCCCGAGTCGGTTCCGGGTTCTTCAGGGTCACCCCTGAGATTTACCCGGTGATGGCGGGGATTCGTTGACAGCGCACGAGATTCCGAATCAAGATCTCCAACAGGCTTCTCGCCTGGGGGAACTACGCGAACTCGCCCCGCCCGATTTCGGGCGGGCACCGCGCACGCGCGCTTTCGACGAACGGAGATCGGCCTGTGCTCACCATTCACCACCCGCCCGTGAACGAGGGGACGTCACGGATTCCGTTGCGCGACAAGCGATGTGATCCGGGTGAGGGCCGATTCACCCCGGAACTCGTCGAAGCGCTCCGCCGGGAGTTGGACGAGCGGTGGTCCGCCGCGGCCGACCGCACCGAGCAGATGGCCGGGCACGCGCTGCTGGCCCCGGGCAAGATGCTGCGGCCGGTCCTGCTGCTGACCTCGGCGGAGGCCACCGGCGCGGACAGCGCCCCGCTGCTGCCCGCCGCGCTGGCGGTCGAGTACCTGCACGTGGCGACGCTGGTGCACGACGACATCATCGACGACGACGAGCTGCGCCGGGGCCGCCCGACCGTGCACGCCCGCTACGGCACGCCCAATGCGCTGGTCACCGGCGACTACCTGATCCTGACGATGGTCACCGCGCTCTCCGAGTGCCCGGCTTCGCCCGCCGCCGTGCTGGAGGCCGCGCGGGTGCTGGCCGGGGCGGGCGCCGACGTGTGCCGGGGCCAGGTGCGGGAGTCGGCGATGGCGGGCGATCCGACCCGCCCGGTCGCCGACTACCTGGAGATGGCGGCGCTCAAGACCGGCGCGCTGTTCCGGGGAGCCTGCCGCGCCGGGGCGATCCTGGCCGGCGCCTCGCCCGAGCACACCGACGCGGTGACCCGCTACGCCGAGCACCTCGGGCTGGGTTTCCAGATCTACGACGACCTGCTGCCCTACCTGGGCGAGCACACCGGCAAGCCCGCCACCAGCGACGTCGCCAACCTCCGCCCGACGCACCCGGTGCTGGTGGGCTACGACCGCGCGGACAGCACCGGCAAGGCCCGCTTCACCGAGGCGCTGTCCGGCACTCTCCCGGCACCCGAGGCGCACCGGCTGATGCGCGAGCTGCTGGAGACGACCGGCGCGCTGGAGCTCAGCCGTTCCCGCGCAACCGAGGAGATCACCGCAGCCCGCGACAGCCTCGCGGGATTACCCGGGACCGAGGCGGTCGAACGGATGCGGACGATCGCCGACCTGTCCGTCGACCGGAGCAGGTGAGCCCGAACCGTCCTGGTCCCGCTCGGACCAGGACGGTTCGGGCCCGCGCTCACGCCCGGCGCTGCACGTACACCCGATTCCCGGTCGGGCCGGTCCACTCCATGCGCACGATGCCGGCCACGGCGGCGTTCTCCTTGCGGCCGGGCGTGCTCCAGTACCCGGCGGCGGGATTGCGGAAGAACGTCGCCCACAACGCCCCGTCGGCGTCGACGAACAGGTTGTTGTGCCCGGCGCCGATCCCCGCGGTCCAGCGCTTCGAGTACGGGCCCTCGAACCGGTCGGCGACCGCGATCACCGCGTCGTACTGGAACTTGGTGCCGTCGGGGGTGTAGGCCTGCCGCCCGTTCGGCCCCTTCATGTTCCACACGGACTGCACGAGCCAGTACTTGCCCTGGTACTTGGTCACGTACGCGCCCTCGATGTAGGGCTCGGGATCGTAGCGCTGCTGCTGGAACAGGGGCAGGTTCGTCTTGGGGACGATGTCCTCCATGTCGTCCTGGAACTCGGCGTAGAGATCGTTGTGCAGCACCAGCCACGCCCTGTCGCCTTCGGTGTAGAGGCCGCCGTCGATGTGGTAGTACCGCTCGGGATCCACACCGTCGGGAGCTCCGGGGTTGAGGTCGCCGAAGGGCTTCTCCAGGTTCCCGGTCACCACCCGGTACGGCCCGGCCAGGCCGCCTTCGCTGCGCAGCATGAACGACCCGACCTTCCGCGACGAGTCACCCATGCACGCCACGATGAACCAGGTCCCCCGGAAGTGGTGGACCTCCGGCGCCCACGCGGCACCGCCCTTGTTCTCGCCCTCGCCCCAGTAGGTCTGCCACGGGGCGACGACGGTCCGGCCGGGTTCGTTCTCGGTGACGAACTCCGGCGACCACACCTTGCCCTTCTCGGCATCGGGACGAATCCCCGTGGTGTCCACCAACTTCCAAGGACCGTCGAGGGACGCGGCGGTCCACACGAAGATCCCGTCGTTGTAGGCGTTCGCCGCCTCCGCGCCGTCGGGACGGGTGGTCCCGGTGGCGACGTAGACGGACTCGCCGTCGACGACGAAGTGGTTGACGTAGGTGTCGCGGATCCACACCCGGCCCAGTTCCTCGTCGCGCGGCCGCAGTTCGAGGTCGAGGACCCGCGAGTTGTCGTCCCGCATCTTCAGGTCGTCGCGCTGGTCGGCGGTCCCGTAGGGCTCCAACTCCGGCCAGTTCGGCGGGTAGTCCTGCGCCGACGCGATCCCGGGCAGGACGGTCGCCGCCCCCAGCGCCCCGACGCCTCCGATCAACGCCGAACGGCGGTTCACCTGCGCATCGAACATGGTTGTCTCCCCAGTTCTCCGATGTCGCGATCGACGTTCCCCCATCGACCGCGAGATCGACGCTACCGCGATCTCGGCGCAGCGGAACGGGATTCCGCCATCCGAGGCAGGATCGCTTCGCGGCGGGAGATCCCGAGGTTGCCCGGAGGTGACCGGCGGCACACCGGGATCAGCGGGTTTGGACCAGGGCGTGGGATCCCCGGGTGCGCCAGGCCTCGCCTTCGGCGTCGAGCGCCGAAACGGTGTCGGCGTCGAGGCCGACGACGACCTCGGACTTGAGGACCCGCAGCGCGGCCACCGGACCCGGGAAGTGCGCCACCGCGTCGGCGAACGGGCGGGTCGCGGGCCAGTGGCGGTCGCCGACGAGCCTGCGGTAGTTGAGGTCGCCCTTGAAGATCGTGACCGAGGCCGCGGCGAACTCGGCGCGCAGGTCGCCGGGCATCTCGGCGTACTCCTTCGGCGCGCAGAAGAACGGGTGCGAGCGCACCGCGATCCGCCCTTCCCGCAACGAGTCCTGGACGCGGCGCCCGATCTCGCCTGCTTCGCCGGGGAGGCCGGTGAGGTGGTGCAGGACTTCGAGCACGTCGGTGGGCGTCGCGTCGGAGACGTAGTAGGGCGTCGGCTTGACGTGCAGCACGATGCGCTCGGCCCGGCCGGTGGTCAGCAGCCGGTCGACGAGCACCAGGTCGGCGGCGAGCTCGCCGGCGGCGTTGTCGGCGACCAGGTGCACCTCGCCGGGCTCGCCGAACAGCGCCCAGAACTCCTCGGGTGAGCCGGTGACCAGGCCCGATGTGGTGCCGCTGGCGTCGGTGGACAGCTGGAACGCCAGGTCTGCCTGGTTGCCCCACACGGCTGCCCGCACCGCGGCGGCGTCGCGTTCGGCGTCGTCGAGCCGCGGCAGCGCGTCGAGGGCCTTGAGCGTGTCGGCGGTGGCGGCGTTGTGCAGCTCGGCCCGCTTCATCGGCGCGAACGGGTCGACGCCGCGCCACGGTCCGGAGGAGAAGAACCCGGTCGCGGCGAGGAGCTTCCGGAAGAAGTAGCTCTCGGCGAACAGGAACGAGGTCTGCGACCAGGGCTTTCCGATCTCGTCGGCGATCCAGGCGTGCCACACGTCGTGATCCGGAGCGTCGTCGTCCAGCGGCGTGACGACTCCGCGCGTGGACTCCTCCAGCAGCGCGGCCAGGCCGTCGCGCACGTCGGGCCCGAACGGGTGGGCCGCGCACAGCCGCTCGATCATCACCGGGTGCCGCTCGTGGAACACCCGCCACCCGAACGAGCCCGGTTCCTCGACGGTGATCAACGGCGCGTCCACGATTCCTCCTCGGTTCACCCCACGTGCGGCCCCACCGATTCGACCACCTCGATCCGGAACCGCCGCATCGACGGCGCCCACGGCGTCGGCCCCGCGGTCCGTGCCGGGCACGACGTGCAGGTCGCACGGCACCCCGGCCTCACGCAGCCGCCGAGCGTAGCCGAGGTCCTCATCGCGGAACAGATCGAGGCCGCCGACCCCGAGTCACCCCGGTGGCGACTCGCCCAGAGCGCCGCGCGGCGCACGTTGCCATCGGCCGTTGACAGGGGACAGTTTTAGCCATAATCACCCATGATCAATGTCCGAAATGTCGGGACAATTATGGCTAAAACTGTCCCCCTCCAGAGACGACCACCCCACTGAACGCGGAAAAGGGCGGGGTGAGGACCCGAGTCGTCGATGTGGTTCTAGTCCGCGAAGCGGTTGAGCTTGAGCGCGCGCACGAACGCACTCCACTGGGAGGGAGTCGCCGTGACGAAGCCGCCTGCCGGGTGCTTCGAGTCGCGCACTGCGGTGTGGCCGGATAATCGGGCGACCTCGACGCATTCGCCGTTCGGGCCGCTGTAGCTGGACTTGCGCCAGTTCCGCACTTCGTTCACCACTGGGCCTCCGTGCTGCACGCGATCTCTTCGATGAGCTCTGAGGTGGCTTCAGGGCTCATGGCAACTCTGCCGATCAGGTCGACCGCGTGTCCATACTCGTGAACATCGTCTGTGTCGACGACGAAGGCTCCCGAGCTGAAGTGCTCGAAGTGCACCGCTGAGGGCGCGTCCGGGAACTCGTAGAGGACGAAGGGACCCAGCACCCCGGGGTGCCAGCCCACGCCGGGCCGCACGAGCTGGACCGTCACGTTGTCCCGTTGCATCAGCTCGCGGATGTTGCGGAGCTGATCAACCATCACCTCGCTCGACCCGATTCGGTCCCGCAGCGCGTTCTCGCCCAGCAGCACGTGCAGGTCGAGGGGTCTCTTGCGCGTGATCACCTCCCGGC
The DNA here is from genome assembly GCF_900116135.1 of Saccharopolyspora flava. GTDB lineage: Bacteria > Actinomycetota > Actinomycetes > Mycobacteriales > Pseudonocardiaceae > Saccharopolyspora > Saccharopolyspora flava. Next base: position 449,760 of record NZ_FOZX01000004.1, on the reverse strand, counting down.
GAGCGATGCGCACCATGGTTCGCGCCTCGATCTCGTTGGGTGGCAAACCGGCTGCTCTCATCAGCGCCCGCGCGTAGTCGGTCGTCTGGAGCAGCCCTGGGATGAGCATGGGCGCCCACTGGTAGATCGCCGAGGCGGCGCGTTCGCATTCGACTGCGCCTGCGAGTTGTTGGGGGATGCCGGGCATGCCGACGGTGAGCCAGTTGGGTTCTCCGGCGTGCTTGGCCAGGTCGACGATCCGCCTCTTCTCCGCTCCCGTGACCCCGGCTGCGGTGAGGAGGGAGGCGACGTCTTCCGGGGTGGGCACTCTGCGGCCGGTTTCCCAGTGGGAGATCGTGCCGTGGCTCATGCCGAGGCGTTTGCTGAGCTCGCGGCCGCTGATCCCGCATTCCTCGCGGATCGTGCGGATCGCGGCGGCCAGGGCGCGGGCTCTCGGCGTCATCGTGTTGGCGTCTACAGGCACGAGACGAAACGTAGACCCTCTGAACTGGTATATCCATCGCTCGATCAGGTACTTGATCGATGACTAGTAGACGTCGATTCTGATGTGGACAGTCGCAGATCACCCTGGGGGAAGCGATGTATCCGTTTCATTGGGTTCCGTCGGCATCGGCACGCCACGCGAGCGAAGACCCGCGCCCGGAGGGCACTTTCGTCTACCCGACGGGCACCGAGGTGTCGACGCTGTGCGGCCTGACCGAGCAGAGCGCCGACAACTCCGAACTCGCCTGGTTCTGGCCCACCTGCGAAACCTGCTACGAGAAGGCCCGAAAGATAGCCGACTCGCTCACCACCTAGCCCGATCCCCCGCCGCCGTCGGGGTGACGGAATACCGGAGTATTCCGTCGCCCGATTACTCCGGTATTCCGTGACCGGATTACTCCCGTAATCCGTCGCCCGATTACGGCGGTTTTCCGTCGCCGGAATACCGGAGTAATCGGTCACCCCGGGCCCGTCAGGACGAGCGGAGGGCGGGGGCGACCTCGGTGGCGAGGCGGTGGAGCGAGGCGAGGGCATCGTCGATCGGCATTCCCGCCCAGTCGGTGCGGAGGATGAAGTGGTTGACTCCCAAGGAGTCTCGCCACGGCAGCAGCGCGTCGACGCAGTCCTGCGGGGAGCCGACGATGAACCGGTCGTCGGCGAGTTCGGCGTAGTCGCTGCGGAACGACTCCCGGTCCGGCATCACCTTGTCCTGGCCCCAGTCGGCGTACACCTCGTACTTGCGGGCCAGGTGCGGCCGGGCGAGTTCCAGCGCGCGATCCCTCGTGGGGGCGCAGTAGATCTCGCGCATGAGCGGCAGTTCGCGGACCGGTTCGCGGCCCGCGGCGGCGCGTTCGGCGTGGAAGAGGTCGAGCTGCCTGCGGACGGTGGCCGTGGTGGCGTGCGGGTTGATCATCCAGGTGTCGCCGAGCCGGGCCGCGCGACGCACTGCGCCGTCGGAGTTGGCCGCCATCCACACCGGGGGTGTGCGGTGCGGCAGCGAGGTGGAGCGGACGCCGTCGAGCCGGCACCACGGGTTGTCGGCGTGGACGGGCTCGCCGCTCCACAGCTCCTGGACGATGCGCAGGTTCTCGGTGAACCGCTTGACCTTCTGCTCGGGTGGCACCCCGAACGCCGCGTACTCGACCTCCCGGTAGCCCAGGCCCACGCCGAACACCGAGCGCCCGCCGGTGACGGCGTCGAGGCTCGCGAAGTTCTCGGCGGTGTCGACCGGGTTGTGCAGCGCGAGCAGGTGGATCCCGGTGCCGATGCGCATCTCCCCCGCCTCGGCCGCCAGCCGGGCCAGCCACGGCAGCGGCTGGATGTGGGAGAACGACTCGGGCAGGTGGTGCTGCCCGGCGAACACCGAGTCCAGCCCGCCGTCCCGGGCGGCCCGGACGAGGCGGAGCTGTTCGCCCAACGCCTCGACCGGATCGCGCCCTGCGGGCTGCTGGTGGGTCAGGAAGACCCCGACCTGGACCTCTTCAGCCACGGCAGGCCTCCGCGAAGTCGGCCGCCGGGGTGTCGTCGCCGAGCGAGAGGACGGCGTCGAGCACCTTCTCGGCGGTGGCGGCCGAGGCCGCGGTGCCGATGGTGTCGTGGAACTTCGCGACGATCTCGTCGTTGCTCAGCGGGCGCTCGTCGTGGCCGCGGTTGACCTGCTCGCGGTGCCGCAGCACCCGCCCGTCGGCCAGCTCGATCTCGACGTAGCCGGAATAGGCTGCGGGGAAAGCGCTTTCGTCGTCATCGACGACGGTCACCTTGCCCGCCAGATCCAGGATCCCCCGGTCCCGCAGCGCGTCGTCCTCCAGCTCGGTGAGCGTGAAGCGCCCGCGCCGCAGGGCGGCGGCGACCACGAACGGGAGGCTGAACTTCGCGTCGTACTCGTCGCGCGGAGCCCACTTGGCCTCCAGCGGTTCGCACACGACCTTGCCCGGCACCGGGTGGATCGCGCACCGCACGCTGCTGATCTCGGTGTCGCCGATCTCGGGGCGCAGGATGAGCGCGGCGTCGGCGAAGGCGTGGATGAAGTGGCAGATCGGGTAGGGCTTGACGGCGGTGCGCATCAGCTCCCACGTCTCGCCCCAGCCCTCGACCACGGCCTCCGGACGCGTCTCGCGCCCGGTCAGGTGCGTGTTGTAGAGCCCGAAGCGGCCTTCGTAGACCTCGTTCGGCCCGGTCCAGCCGGCCTTCGCGAAGCCGGCGGCGGTCAGGCCCGACATGGCCGCCCAGCCCGGGTGCAGCCGCTTGGTCCAGGCGCCGTCGGCGAGGAATTCCAGCAGCCCGGAGCTCATCGACCCCACGATGCCCTGGGCGGTGGCGAGCCCGTCGGCGTCGAGTCCGGTGATCTTGCCCGCCGCCACCGACGCCCCGAAGGCGCCCGCGACGGCCGTGGGGTGGAACCCGACGTCGTGGAACCCGCCCGCGCCGCCGACGCCGACCCGCGCCGAGACCTCCACGCCGAGCACGTAGGCCAGCAGCAGGTCCCGGGTGGTGGCGCCCTGGGCCACCGCCGCCGCCAGCGCCGCGGGCAGCGCGGCGGCCGAGACGTGGGTGACCGCCGGGATGTGGGTGTCGTCGAAGTCCATGCCGTGGATGAGCACGCCGTTGAGCACCGCGGCGTCGCGCGCCGGGAGCCGGTCAGGCATGGCCAGCACCGGCTGGTCACCGCCGCCGAACGAGCTCAGCGCGTGCCGCGCGACCGCCGCGAACGGGTAGCGGGTGGAGGCGAAGGCGAGCCCGACCGCGTCGAGCACGAGGTGCCGGGCGCGCAGCAGCACGTCGTCCGGGACGTCGGAGAGCGTGGCCTTGGCGGCGAAGTCGGCCACCTGGCGGGACAGAGTCATCGTCGATCCTCCTGTTCGCGTCACCGCAGCGTCGCCTTGCCCGCGAGCAGCGCCTTGGCGACCACGCCGCGCAGCACGTCGTTGGTGCCCTCGCCGATCGACATCAGCGGGGCGTCCCGGTACAGCCGCTCGACCTCGAACTCCGTGGAGTAACCGTAGCCGCCGTGGATGCGCATGGCGTCGGTCGCGCAGGCCAGGGCCTGCTCGGAGGCGAAGATCTTGGCCATGCCGGACTCGGTGTCCATCCGCACGCCGTCGTCCATCCGGGAGGCCGCCCAGTAGGTCATCAGCCGCGCCGACTGGAGCCGCACGGCGATCTCGGCCACCCGCAGCTGCACGGCCTGGAAGTCGCCGATGGGCTGGCCGAACGCGGTGCGGTCGCGGGCGTAGCCGAGGGCTTCCTCGTAGGCGCGCTGGGCGATGCCGACGCTGCGCGCGGCGATGTTGATCCGCCCGGTCTCCAGCGACGACAGCGCCTGCTGCATGCCGCGTCCCTCGACGCCGCCGAGCAGCTGGGAGGCGGGAACCCGCACATCGGTGAGCACGACCTCGCAGGACTCGGTGCCCTTGTAGCCGAGCTTGCCGATGTCGCGGGTGACCTCCAGCCCGGGCGTGTCGGCGTCGACGAGCAGGATGCTCATGCCGCGGTGGGCGGGGCTGGCGGTGGGATCGGTCTTGACCAGTACCGGCAGCGGGTCGGCGTGCCGGGCGTTGGTGATCCACATCTTGGTGCCGTTGATGACGTAGTCGTCGCCGTCGCGGCGGGCGGTGGTGAGGATGCCCTGCAGGTCGGTGCCCGCGCCGGGTTCGGTGAGGGCGATGCCGGTGCGGCGCTGCCCGGTGGCCAGTTCCGGCAGGTACTTGGCCTTCTGCTCCTCGGTGCCGTGGCGGGCGAGCATGAAGCACGACACCGAGTGGCTGCCGAGGATGCCGGCGATGCCCATCCAGCCGCGGGAGATCTCCTCGAAGGCCAGCGCGAACGACACCGTGTCGGCGCCGAGACCGCCGTACTCCTCGGGGACGGCGAGGCCGAACAGGCCCAGCTGCTTCATCCCCTCCACGATCTCGGTCGGGTACCGGCCGGAGGCCTCCCAGTCGCGGGCCACCGGCACGATCTCGCGGTCGACGAAGTCGCGCAGCGTGTCGCGGAACAGCCGTTGTTCGTCGTTGAGCGTGAAGTCCATTGCTCAGCCCTTCCCCAGCACGCCGGCGTCGCGCAGCTCGGCGATCGCCTCGTCGGTGTATCCCAGGTCCCGCAGGACGCGGTCGGTGTCGGCGCCCATCGCGGGCGCAGGTCGGGTCGGCACCCGGTCGGCACCGGGCGGGCCGACGCGCACGGCGCTGCGGAGGGTCCGCACGGTGCCGAACGCGGGGTGCTCGGTGCTGGCGATGAGGTCGCGCTCGACGGTGTGCGGTTCGGTCATGGCGGCGGCGACGTCGTTGATCGGCGCGCACGGGATCGACGCCGCGTACAGCGGTTCCAGCCACTCGGCGACGGTGCGGGTGCGCAGGATTCCCTCCAGCTCCGGGAGGAGTTCGGCGCGGTTGCGGTCGCGGTCGGCGAAGGTCGTGAACCGCTCGTCGGAAGCGAGGTCCGGCCTGCCGATGACCTCGGTGAGCCGATGCCAGAACTTCTCCTTGGCGCAGCCGATGACCAGCCACCCGTCGGCGGCCTCGAAGGCCTGGAACGGCACCAGCGACGGGTGCGCCGACTGCCGCGTCCGGGCGGGCTCGTAGCCGGCGGTGAGGTGCCAGGTGCCGGGGTAGGTGAGCAGGCTGATCGCGGTGTCGTAGAGCGACAGGTCGCAGTCGGTGCCGACGCCGTCGCGGCGGGCGGCGTGGATGCCCGACAGCAGCGAGATCGCCGCCACGTACCCGCCGCAGTAGTCCACTAGGGACAGTCCCGTTTTCTGCGGCGCGCCACCGGGTTCGCCGGTCAGCGACATCCACCCGCCGAGGGCCTGCAGCACGTAGTCGTAGCCGGGTTCCCTGGAACGCGGCCCGGTCATGCCGAAGCCGGTCAGCGAGCAGCAGACGATGCGCGGGTTGATGTCCTTGAGGTCGTCGTAGCGGATGCGCAGCTTCTCCGGCACGTCACCGCGCAGGTTCGAGTACACCGCGTCGGCCTCGCGCACCAGGTCCTCGAAGACCTTCCGGCCCTCGTCGGTGCGGATGTCGAGGGTGACCGAGGACTTGTCGCGGTTGAACGACTGGAAGAACAGCGAGTCGCCGTCGGCGGCGTACGGCGGCACGGTGCGCCCCACGTCGCCGTCGACCGACGGGTCCTCGATCTTGATGATCTGCGCGCCCAGCTCGGCCAGGTGCATCGATCCGAACGGGCCCGCGCCGTACTGCTCCAGCGAGACGATCCGCACGTCCTCCAGGGGCCTCATGACTCCTCCAGGCTCAGCGGCTCGGCGGCCTGCGGGAACAGCGTCCCGGCCCCGCCCGCTTCCTTCTTGTGCACGTAGAAGGTGCGCTTGAACGACAGGACCTCGACGGCGTCCTGGTTGAGGGTGCGGGTCTTGACGGTGACGATGCCGGCCTTCGGCCGCGACCCGGACTCGCGCTTGGACAGCACGATCGACTCCGACCACAGGGTGTCGCCGGAGAAGACCGGCGCGGTGAGCTTGAGCTCGTCGAGACCGAGGTTGGCGAAGGCGTTCTGGGTCAGGTCGGTGACCGACTGCCCGATCGCGATGGAGATCGTCAGCGGCGAGACCACCAGCATCTTCCCGAATTCCGAGTCCGCACCGACCTGGGCGTTGAAGTGCGCCTGGTTGGTGTTCATGGTCAGCAGCGTGAACCACGTGTTGTCGGTGTCGGTGATGGTGCGGCCCAGCGGGTGCTGGTAGATGTCGCCGACTTCGAAGTCCTCGAAGAATCGGCCCTGCCAGCCGGGTTTGACGGACATGCGTTGCACACTCCTTCGTCGCGCTCAGGCGCGTTCGATCTCTTCCAGTCGGCGGTTGGTGGTGCGCTCGCCGAACAGCAGCATCACCAGTCCCATCGCCAGGGCGGCGAGGGCGAGGTAGACGTAGACGGCGGGCAGCCCGAAGCCGGAGTACAGGCCCGCGACCAGGAATCCGCCGACGACACCGGCCAGCCGCCCGGAGCCGTTGGCGATGCCGGAACCGAGGCCGCGCAGGTGCAGCGGGAAGACCTCGGCGATGTAGGTGTAGAGCGTGGCCACACCGGTCTGCATGAGCATCGCGGCGCCGAATCCGCAGATCAGGATGGCGGCCGAGTGCGGGATCAGGCCGAACAGCAGCAGCAGGACGGCGACCGCGACCTCCAGGCCGAAGATGACGGTCTTGCGCTCGAAGCGGTCGATGATCGGCATCGCCAGCAGGGCGCCGGGCACCGCGGCGATCGCCAGGATCGACGAGAACGTGAGGCTCTGGGCGGTGGTGTAGCCGCGCTCGACCAGCAGCGTGGGCACCCACGAGCTGAAGCCGTAGAACGACAGGATCAGGAACACGCAGCCCAGCGCGGCGACGATCGTCTTGCGCAGGGTGGCGCCGCGCAGCAGTTCGCCGACCTTGCCCGCCACGACGGGCTTTTCGGCCACCGGTTCCGGCAGCGGCTGTCCGGTGCGCTGCTCGGCCTGCGCCTCCAGCTTCGCGACCAGCTCCTCCTCGCCACCGGTGAGGCCGTGGGCGGCGCGCCAGCGCACCGACTCCGGCAGCACCTTCAGCGCGATGACACCGGCGATGGCGCCCAGCGCGCCGAGCACGAAGATCCAGCGCCAGCCGCCTTCGCCCAGCGGCACCAGCAGCCGGGCGGCCCAGGCCGCGATCGGGACTCCGGCCAGGCCGATGGCCAGCAGCAGCGCCTGCCAGCGGCCGCGGTGGGCGCGCGGGAACATCTCGCTGACCCACACCAGCAGCACGCCGGTCATGGCCTGCAGGCCGAATCCGGTGAGCACGCGCAGGACCCCGAGCGACCACGGTCCGACGGCGAAGGCGCTGAGCAGGGAGAACAGCGAGTAGAAGAACACGGCGCCGATGAGCACCGGGCGTCGTCCGATGCGGTCGGAGAGCCGGCCGCCGACGATGGCGCCGACGAACATGCCGACGAACCCGGCGGAGGTGATCGCACCGACCGCGCCGATCGACAGTCCCCACTCGGCGCGCAGGGCGGGGGCGGCGAAGGCGAAGGAGTTGAGGTCGACGAGGTCGAAGACGAACAGCGAGCCCAGCAGCCAGGCCCAGCGGTGGTGCTGCCTGGTGACGACGGGGATGCGGTCGAGGCGGGCGGTGAGGTCGGCGGTGGTCGGCGGAGCCGCTCCGGTGCCGGGGTCGGATGGACGAGACGCCATTGTCGTGCTCCCTCCGGCGCGCTGCGCTGCGCGCCCCTCGGGCCCCGCGCCGGTGGTGCGCGGGGCGACCGGGTGGTCCCGGCCACACCGGGGACACTAATCATCAGACATTTAGAACCGCAAGAGTTCAGCCGAGAAATTCGGACTCGCCGGCGCGCAGCAGGATCGCCCGCGCCCGCAGCTCCACCGGGCGGTCGATGAGCTTGCCGTCGAGCACCGCCACTCCCCCGGAACCCGCCGCGACCAGCACTTTCCTCGCCCAGTCGAGCTCGTCGGCGGTGGGCGCGAAGGCGCGCGAGACCGGCTCGACCTGCGCCGGGTGGATGCACAGCTTGGCGGTACAACCCAGCGAGAGCGCGTGCGCGGAGTCGGCCAGCAGCAGCTCCTCGTCGCGCACCGCGGTGGTGACGCCGTCGATCGGCGCGCCCGCCCCGGCCACCCGGGCGGCCAGCACCAGGGCCGAGCGGGCGTGGCGCAAGGCCTCGTTGTCGGCCGGGTCCACGCCGAGCTCGGCGGCCAGGTCCACGCTGCCGAACGCCGGCCGGACCACCCCGGGCACCGCGCACACCTCGGCGGCCCGGTGGATGCCGACGGCGGTCTCGATCAGCGGGATGATCTGCGGTTCCGGCCCCATCGCGGCGGCCAGCGCGGCGACCTCCGCGGGGTCCTGGGCCTTGGGCAGCATCACCGGAACGCCGGGCACCGCGGCGACGTCCTCGGCGTACCACGGGGTCGACGGCGGGTTGACGCGCACGATCACGTTGGGCGGGGCGGTGCTCAGCCAGTCCGACACGGCGCGCCGGGCGTCCTGTTTGGACTCCGGCGCGACCGCGTCCTCCAGGTCCAGGACGACGAAGTCCGCGCCGGTGTCCACGGCCTTCGCGAAGCGGTCGGGACGGTCACCGGGGACGAACAGCACGCTGCGGGCACCGATCAGGGAACGTTCACTCATACGTCAGACTTTTGCACAACAATCCCGCTCGGGACAGTGTTGTGGGGATACGATGCAATGGCAGGCAGGGTCGCGACGCGGTCGCGGCGCCACGAGGAGCACTCCGGAGCGTGAACAGATGAGCCCGAACCCGGACCGTCGGGGCACCGCCACCTCGCCGGAGGAGACGCCCAAGGCCGCGCCGCGCGCGAACCTGCGGGTGCAGAAGGTGCGGCCCGCCTACCGGCAGGTCGCCGACGAGCTCCGCTCCCAGATCATGCGGGGCAGCCTGGAACCCGGGTCCCGGCTGCCGTCGGAGTCCGAGCTGACCGGCATGTTCGGCGTCAGCCGTTCCACCGTCCGCGAGGCGCTGCGCGCCCTGGCCAGCCAGCACCTCATCGAGACCCGGCGCGGCGTGCAGGGCGGATCGTTCGTCGCCGCGCCCGAACCCACCCGGCTCGTCGACGACCTCGGCGGCATGCTCGGCGTCCTGGTCACCACCCCGCAGATGGGCATCGGCGATCTCCTCGAAGCGCGCCTGCTGCTGGAGCCGGCCGCGGCCCGGCTGGCCGCCCAGCGCGCCGACGACGACACCGTGGAGGCGCTGCGCGCGGCGGCCGAAGCCCCGCGCGATTCCCGCGATCCCAGCGGTTTCGTCACGCACATGGACTTCCACACCATGATCCTCATGGCCACCGGGAACCTGATGCTGACCATGATGGGCCAGCCGGTCAGCGACGTGCTGCGCACCCGCCTCGACCGCGCCTCGGTCGCCCCGGAGCAGTGGGACCAGGTCGACTCCTGCCACATCGCGATCACCGATCACATCGCCCGCGGCGAGGCCGCCGAGGCCGAGGAGCGGATGCGCGACCACCTCCTCGACCTCAAGAACCTCTACACCGAGACCTGGCGCACCCGCCCGGAGGAGTGACCTCACGCCGCGACGTTCGTTACCAGTGGGCAGTTTTAGCCATTACTGTCCAGACAAAACGGACATCAACCTGGGGCGGTTGTGGCTAAAACTGCCCCGGCGATCCTGGACGTTGATGGCCGGACCCAACCCTGCGCAGCACGAGGAGTCGAGTGTGGAACCGAGCACGATCCGGCACGAGGTCATCGACGGGGTTCTCGTCGTCACGCTGAACCGCCCCGACCAGCTCAACGCCTTCACCCCCACGATGGCCGACGAGCTGGAACGGACGTTCGTGCAGGTCAACGACGACGACTCGATCCGCGCGGTGGTCGTCACCGGCGAGGGGCGCGCGTTCTGCGCCGGGATGGACCTCAGCAGCGAGGGCAACGTCTTCGGGCTCGACGAGTCGAAGTCGCCGACGCTGGCCGACATGGACGACCTCGACGACCCCGAGCTGAGCCGCGTCCGCGACACCGGCGGCCGGGTCACCCTGGCCATCCACGACTGCCGCAAGCCCGTCATCGCCGCCATCAACGGCGCCGCCGTCGGCATCGGGGCGACGATGACGCTGGCGATGGACGCCCGGCTGGTGTCGACCAAGGCCCGGTTCGGGCTGGTCTTCGGGCGGCTCGGGATCGTGCCCGAGGCCGCCTCGACGTGGTTCCTGCCGCGCATCGTCGGCATGCCCCGGGCCCTGGACCTCGCCTACCGCGCCGACATCCTCGACTCCGCCGCGACCGCCGAGATGGGCCTGGCCAACTCCGTCCACGAGCCCGACGAGCTGATGCAGGAGGCCCTGCGGCTCGCCGACGCCTGGACGAAGGGCAAGTCCCCGGTGGCCACCGCTCTGACCAGGCAGATGATGCGGCGCAACAGCGCCTACGACCACCCCCGCGAGGCGCACCGGATCGACTCGCTGGCGATGTTCCACACCAGCATCGGCGACGGCAAGGAAGGCGTCGCCGCCTTCACCGAGAAGCGAGACGCCGAGTTCCAGGGCCGAGCCTCGCAGCTGCCCACCTTCTACGACGAGTGGATGCAGCGCTGATCGAACGTTCCCAGGTTCTTCCCAGCTCGTTCACCACGAGCACCCGCACTTCCCGCCTACCTTGGTGAGCGCAGTCGGGGAAGGCGTGGGAAGGCGGATCATGGGTGGCCTCACCAGGCGGCTCGCGGAGCTCTCGGGGGAGCTCCGCGGCCACGTCGTCGGCCAGGCCGCACTGTTCACGGGGATCGGCGCGGCCACCACGCTGGGCAACGCGGCGCTGTACGTGCTGCTGCGCGGCACGTTCAGCGCCGGGTTCGCCAACGTGCTCTCGGTGCTGATCACCACGATCGCCAGCACCCTGGCGCACCGCCGCTGGGTGTTCGCCGGTCGCGACGAGCACCCGATGCGGATGCATCTGCAGACGCTGGCGACGTTCGGCTTCTACTGCGCCTCGAACCAGGTCGCCCTCTGGATGCTGGGCCTGGCCGTCACCGACCCGTCCAGCACCGCGGAGGCCACCGCCGTCACGGCGATGGCCCTCCTCGGCGGCACCACCAGATTCCTCGCGATGCGCCTCTGGGTCTTCACCCGCCGCCGGTCCGCGGTGCGGGCGCCCGGTCGTGCCGAGGCGCGGGTCGTCACGCGGTGAGGTCGGTGCCGCGGGGTTCGCGGACCGCGGTGGCCGCGAGCAGCGAGATGACGCTGAGCACCATGATGTACGCGCCGACGGAGTAGGCGCTGCCGGTGGCCTGGGTGAGGGCTTCGGCGATGGTCGGCGCGAACGCCCCGCCGAGGATGGCGCCGAAGGCGTAGCCGATGGACACACCCGAGTAGCGGACCTTGGCCGGGAACATCTCCGCGTACATCGCCGACATCGGGCCGTAGGACAGGCCGATGCCGAACGACAGCACCACGATGGCCAGCGCGAACATCACGCCGGAGCCGGTCTCCATCATCAGGAACATCGGCAGCATCCACACGAACACCGCCGCATAGCCGATCTGGAAGGTGCGCACCCGCCCGATCCGGTCGGACAGCGACCCCGCGTAGACGGTGAACACCAGCCAGCCGACGGCGCCGACGATCGTCGCCAGCAGCACCGTCGGCCGCAACAGCCCGAGGGTCTTGCCGTAGCTGAGGAAGTAGGCGATGACCAGGTAGCCGGCCGCGTTGTTGGCGACGAAGATCAGCGCCGAGAGCACCACGTTGCGGGTGTTGCTGCGGAACAGCTCGCTCAGCGGCGCCGAGGAGTGAGCCTTGCGCTCCAGCATCTCCCGGAACACCGGGCTCTCCTCGACCATCCGGCGCACCAGGTAGCCGAACACGATGAGCGCGACCGACAGCAGGAACGGGATGCGCCAGCCCCAGGCGTTGAACTGCTCCTCGGTGGTCGACGAGCTGATCACCCACAGCACACCGGTCGCCAGGATCAGCCCCAGCGGCACCCCGGTCTGCGGGTAGGAGCCGAAGTAGCCGCGCTTGTCGCGCGGGGCGTGCTCGACGGCCATCAGCGCCGCGCCACCCCACTCGCCGCCCGCGGAGAAGCCCTGCACGACGCGCAGCACGATCAGCAGGACGGGCGCGGCGACCCCGATCTGGGCGTAGGTCGGCAGCAGTCCGATGAGGGCGGTGGCCGAGCCCATCATGATCAGCGTCATCACCAGCATGGCCTTGCGCCCGAGGCGGTCGCCGAACCGCCCGGCGATCACCGCGCCCAGCGGCCGGAACAGGAAGCTGATCCCGATGGTGGCCAGCGACAGCAGGCTGGCCAGGCCGGGCGCCTCCTGGCTCAGCGGCCCGAAGAAGTGCGGCGCGAACACCAGGCTCGCGGCCTGCGCGTAGATGAAGAAGTCGTACCACTCGATGGTCGTGCCCACGAGCGTGCTGGCGAGCAGCCGCTTCTCGTCCCGGGAGCGCGCGACGCGGGGCGGGGAGTCCGACATGGCTGAACCTCGTTGTTCCGTCGTCGAAGTGTCGGATGTCTGTCTAGCCGGGACAACGCGCCAGGTCGAGACCTAACCGCGCACGTTTCCGACGAATTCTCGCCGCCGCCGGCGCACCACGCGCAGCACCACCCAGGTCAGCAGCGCCAGCACGGCCACCACGAGGTATTCGATGAGCGGGATGCGGACGATCTCGTTCAGGCCGAGCAGCGACCGCCCGGCGGAGTACACCGCGACCGCGGCGGCGAGGTAGAGCCCGGCCAGCACCCAGCGGACGGTCCGGGACAGCCCCAGGCCGTGCATCTGGGTGATGACGAAGACGCCGAGAAAGCCGAACAGGAACATCGGCCACATGCCGTCCGGCCCGGAGTTCATCACCGCCACCAGCGTCCCGTGCACGGCCACGAGCAGTTCGAGGGTCAGCGTCCACCAGCGGTCGGTGTGCGCGCGGGTGAAGAACAGGCTGCCCTGCACCAGCAGCAGGAACATGTAGGCGAAGCCGATGAGGTGCCCGCTGGTGGTCTCCATCGGGTGGTACCAGAAGGTGTAGATCGCGGCCCAGCTGAACAGGTACCCGTGGTACTCGCGGAAGAAGCGGGTGATCTCCGCTGAGATCGGCGCCGGACGGCCGAAGAACATCCCGCGACGGCGGTTCTCCATGATCAGCACGACGATGAGCAGCAGGATCACCGAGCCCTGCGAGGAGAAGATCGAAACGTCCTGCGCGAGACCGTCGTAGAACACCTGCGTCTGCACCTCGTGCAGCACGATGAACCCGAGGTGGGCGATCAGCGCGACCACGTTCACCGGGTGCAGGCCGCCGGTGTAGCGGCGCACGTGCCGTTGCGCGTAGTAGATCAGCCCCCACCCGACCAGCTGGTGCGCCGCGTACCCGGTCCAGGCCGAAGCCCTGGTCCAGAAGGTCGGTTCGGGCAGCTTCCAGTAGTACCAGGACGCACCTTGATCGGGTGCTAACCGCACGTCGCCGAGCCAGAGGCCACCGGCCCACACGGCGGCGGTGAGCACCAGGCTCGCCACCACGCCCGCACCGAGCACCACCCGCGAGTTGTTCACCACGCGCACCATCCTCCCGCACGCGGGCCGGTTTCGGTTCGATCGTCCGTTCTTGACCTGGTGTGATCCTGGACGTAGCTTGCCTAGCAAGCGCTTGGTTCGGGAGGTGTTGGTGGTGGTCGCTACCGGGGTGGTGGATCGGCGTCAGGTGCGGAAGGTCGCCCTGTCCGGGCTGCTGGGGACCGTGATCGAGTACTACGACTTCCTGCTGTACTCGACGATGGCGGCGCTGGTGTTCGGGACGCTGTACTTCCCCGGGTCGAACCCGGCCGTGTCGACGATCGCGGCGTTCGGGACGCTCGCCGCCGGGTACGTGGCGCGACCGCTGGGCGGGTTGCTGTTCGGGCACTTCGGCGACCGGATCGGGCGCAAGTCGGCGCTGGTGACGAGCATGGTGCTGATGGGCGTCGCCAGCGTGCTCATCGGCGTGCTGCCCACCTACTCCTCGATCGGGCTGACCGCCCCGGTGCTGCTCGTGCTGCTGCGGTGCGTGCAGGGCATCGCCGTCGGCGGCGAGTACGGCGGGGCCGCGCTGATGGTCATCGAGCACGCCGAGGCGGGCCGTCGCGGCACGTGGGCGGGGATCATGCAGGCGGGGTCGCCGCTGGGCTCGCTGCTGTCCAACGGGGCGGTGGCGCTGGTGACGCTGCTGCCGCACGAGGACTTCGTGTCCTGGGGCTGGCGGGTGCCGTTCCTGGCCAGCGCGGTGCTGCTGCTGATCGGGCTGTACGTGCGGTTGAGCGTGGTGGAGAGCCCGCTGTTCCGCGAGGCGCTGGCCAAAGCCGGTGAGCGGGAGCAGGTTCCGCTGCTGCGGGTGCTGCGGCGGCCGAAGGCAGTGCTGCTGGCGTGCGCGGCGGGCATCGGGCCGTTCGCGATGACCGCGCTGATCGGCTCGCACAGCGTCGCCTACGCCAAGGGGCTCGGCTACGCCCTGCCGGACATCATGCGGGCACACCTGCTGATCAGCCTGACCGGGTTGATCGGGATCCCGCTGTTCTCCGCGCTGTCGGACCGCATCGGGCGCCGGCGGGTACTGCTGATCGGGGCGGCGGGCGCGGTGCTGTTCGCGTTCCCGATGTACGCGCTGCTGGGGATGCGGACGGTGCCGGCGATGATCGCGGCGCTGGTGATCGCGCAGGTCTTCCAGAACCTCATGTACGCGCCGCTGGCACCGATGCTCTCGGAGATGTTCGGCACCCGCGTCCGCTACACCGGGGTGTCGCTGGGCTACCAGATGGCGAGCCTGCTCGGCGCCGGGTTCACGCCGATGATCGCCGCCGCCCTGGTGGCCGGAACCGGCGGGTCGAGCCTGCCGCTGAGCGGGATCATCGTTGCGGCCGTGGGGGTTTCGATCGGCGCGGTGCTGCTGATCTCCGAGACCCGGGGCCGGGACCTGGGCGAATCATGAGCTCCTTCGCCGAGATCGTGCTCGCGCGGGCCCGCGACGAGCGGGTCGGGCTGCGCTTCGGCGACCGGTCGTGGACGTGGGCGCAGGTGGTCGCCGAAGGCGCGAGCCGGGCCGGTGTGCTGCGTCGGCTCGGGGTGCGGCACGTCGGGGTGCTGCTGGAGAACGTGCCGGACTACGTGTTCTGGATCGTGGCCGCCGCGCTGGAGGGCGCGGTGATCGTCGGGATCAACCCGACCCGGCGCGGTGCCGGTCTCGCCCGCGACATCCGGCACACCGACTGCGATCTCATCGTCACCGAGGACCGGCTGATCGGTCTGCTCGACGTCGGCCACGGGGTGCCGGTGCTCAACGTCGACGACGGGCTGGACCTGCGCGCGGAGGCACTGCCGTCACAACCGTCCGAGGCGGAGCGGACGTTGCTGCTGCTGTTCAGCTCGGGTTCCACCGGGGCGCCGAAGGCCGTGATCTGCTCGAACGGCCGCCTCGGGGCGCTGGCGGAGTCGCTGGCCGCGCGCACCGAGCTGGCCCGGGACTCGGTGTCGTACCTGTGCATGCCGTTGTTCCACGGGAACTCGGCGATGATGAACCTCGCGCCCGCGATGCACGTGGGGTCGACGGTGGTGCTGGCGCGGAAGTTCTCCGCCTCGGGCTTCGCCCGCGACGTCCACCGCTACGGCGTCACGTTCGTCAACTACGTGGGCCGCACCCTTTCCTACGTCCTCGCCCGGCCCGAAGGGCCGCAGGACCGGACCAGCACGTTGCGGCTCGCCGTGGGCACCGAGGCCTCGCCGGTGGAGGCGGAGCGGTTCGCCGAGCGGTTCGGCTGCCGGGTGTCGGAGGGCTACGGGATGAGCGAGGGCGTCCTGCGGATCAACCGGACTCCCGCCACTCCCCCGGATTCGCTGGGGCTGCCGGTCGGCGGCGCCGACGTGCGGGTGCTGCGGGAGGACGACGGAACCGAGTGCCCACCGGCGGAGTTCGACGAGCAGGGGCGGCTGGTCAACGCCGAGGAAGCGGTCGGGCAGATCGTGGCGATCGGCGGCGCGGCGGCGTTCGAGGGCTACTACAACAACCCGGAAGCCCAGGCCGAACGCGTGCGCGGCGAGGACTTCTGGACCGGCGACCTCGCCTATCGCGACGCCGACGGGTTCTTCTACTTCGCCGGGCGCACCGCCGACCGGCTGCGCGTCGACGGCGAGAACTTCGCCGCGGCCTCGGTCGAGCGCATCCTCCAGCGCTGGGACCCGGTCGAGGCCGTCGCGGTCTACCCGGTCCCGGACCCCACGACCGGAGACCAGGTCATGGCCGCCCTCCAGCTCCGCACCGACTTCGACCCGGACGCCTTCGCGGCCTTCCTCGCCGAACAGCCCGACCTCGGCACCAAGTGGCTCCCCCGCTTCGTCCGCATCACCCCGGAGCTCCCCACCACAGCCAGCAACAAGACGGCCAAAACCCCACTCCGCCAAGCAGCCTGGAGAACCGAAGACCCCGTCTACTTCCGCCGGGGCCCGACCCCGAGCTACCGCCGCTTCACCCCGGAACGCCGCGAGGCGTGGGAGCGGGGCTTCGCCGCGGCCGGGCGCACGGGTGCGGCGCCTCGGGGTGAGGCCGGGGACAGTTTTAGCCATAATTGACCCATGATCATGTCCGTTATGTCCGGTCAATTATGGCTAAAACTGCCCGACTGCCGACCCCCACCCCCGTGACGCTCCGGCCTCAGTCCGTCGGCCACCGGGGTTCTGCGGTGGGGTCGATGCCGAGGGCGGACTTGCCGATGGTCTCCAAGGCGACGTCGTTGTTCGGCGGGTGGAACTGGCCCGCGCGCACGTCGCGGTAGTAGCGCTCCAGCGGGTGCTTCCGGAAGATGCCGTGGCCACCGGTCATGCGCACGCAGCGGTCCACCGCCGCGTCCGCGGCGTTGACGGCGGTGTGCTTGATGGTGTTGAGCTCCAGCGGGCTGAGCATCCCGGTCTCGGCGCGGCGGCGGAGCCCGTCGGAGACCAGGGCCTCGGCCGGGCGCAGCAGGAGTTCGATCTCGGCGGCGTTGAAGACCTGCGCGGGCTGCCGCGACATCGGCAGCGACGCGCCCGTCACCGTCCTGCGCGTGACGTGGTCGTAGGCGTAGCGCACGGCCGCGCGGGCCACGCCCAGGTAGATCGAGGCCACGTTGAGCGCGAACCAGGCGAACCCGCGTTCCCGCGACGCGTCCCACACCAGCGCCGCCTCGGCCGGATCGACGCCCTGCTGCACGGCCGCGTGGGGCACGAAGACCTCGTCGAACTTGACGTCCCACGACCCGGTTCCGCGCATCGACATGGTGTCCCAGGTGTCGATGAACTCCAGGCCGGGCGTGTTGCGGGCGAGCCCGAACAGCAGCAGCCTGCCGGTCTCGGTGTCGGCGGCGGTGCCCCAGAAGAACCCGAGCACCGGCGCCAGCGAGCAGAACGACTTGCGCCCGCTGACGACGTAACCGCCCTCGACGGGCCTGGCCGGGGTCGACGAGGTGCGCACGTTGAGCCCGGTGGCGGCGTCGGTGAGGCTGCCGCCGACGACGGTGCCGTCGCTGACCATCTCGAACAGCGGCCCGGTCTGCTTCTCCCCGTCGCGCCAGCCCTCGGCGGCGGCGCCGAGCCCGAACAGGTGCATGTTGATCGCCAGCGCCGTCGACGCGCACCCGCCGGCGAGGATGTGCTGGCAGCGCACGACGGTCTCCAGATCGGCTCCCCCACCGCCGAACTCCTCCGGCACGGCGAGGGTGAGGTAACCGGCTTCCCTCATCCGCTCGACGTTCTCGACCGGGAACCGCCCGGCCCGGTCGGTCTCGGCGGCGGTCTCGGCGAACTCGGCGGCCAGGGTGGTGGCGACCTCGGTCCAGTCGGTCATTCACGGCTCCACGATGATCTTGCAGTGCTCTTCCGGATTTCCGAGCGCCTCGAACGCCCACGGGATCTCGTCGAGGGGGACTCGCGCGGTCACCAGCGGTGCCACGTCGATGACGCCTTCGGCGATGTTGCGCAGCGAGGCCGCGAACTCCTCGGGGCTGTAGCCGAGGGCGAACCGGACGCTGAGCTCCTTGCTGATCCCGAAGTGAGGGTTGATCGAGTCGGTCTCCATGCACACCCCGACCACGACCACGCGGGCCTCGCGCGGCGCGCGCTTGAGGACGTCGTCGAGGACACCGGGCACGCCGATGGCCTCGAACACCACGGGATTCCCACCGCCCCAAGGACTTTCCTCGCGGGGGTCGACGACGCGGGAGGCCCCGAGCGTCGTCGCGAGCCCCCGCCGCGCCGGGGACAGGTCCGAGGCCACGACCTCCTCCACGCCGCGCGTCTTCAGCGCCGCGATGACCGACAGCCCGACCGGACCGCAGCCCAGGACCAGCGCGCTCTCGCCGTCCTGGATGCCGGACTTGGTGACCGCGTGCAGCCCGACCGCCATAGGCTCGGTCAGCGCCGCGTGATGCGCGGGCACCCCGTCGGGCACCGGCAGCAGCAGCGGAGCCGACAGCAGCAGCCGCTCGCCGTAACCGGCGGCGACGGTGTTGGAGTAGACGATCGGCTGCATCCCGCCCTCGCCCAGCAGGATCGGCATCGACGTCACCAGGTCCCCGACCCGCGCGGAGTCCACACCGGGCCCGACCTCCAGGACCTCGGCCGCGAACTCGTGCCCCAGGAACACGTCGCGGTCCAGGTCGATCCCGCTGGGCTGCCCCATCTCCTCGCCCAGCGCCAGCATCCGGTCGCCGTGCCGCGCGAAGTGCAGGTCCGATCCGCAGATCCCGCACGCGACGACCCGCGCCAGCACCTGGCCCGGCCCGGGAACGGGTTCGGGCACGTCGTCGCGGACGACCAGCCGTCCGGAGCGCAGCGCCGCCGCGCGCATCAGGAGCTCGCCTCGGTCTCGGCGACGTGCTGCTCGTGCGCCTTGACCACAGCCTTGCCCGCCCGGCCGAAGATCTCGTCGCGCTGGCCCACGGCCCACTCGTGCGAGGCGCGCGGCGCCGCCAACCGCCCCTTGAAGTGCGGGATCACGTGCCGGGCGAACAACCGGTAGGAGTTGAGGGTGCGCTCCGGCGAGGCCCAGTCGTGGCCGAGCAGCAGGAACGTGCCGAAGCCGCCCGCCTGGTCCAGCAGGTCCTCGATGTGCTCGATGGCGTCGTCCGGGGTGCCGATGACGACGCTGTCGGACTGGGCGTACTCCTCGACGAATTCCCTGCGGCCCTTGGGTTTTCCGTCGGTGTTCTCGGCGAGCGGCACGAATCCCGCGCCGCCGCCGAAGTACCCGGCGAACTCCTGCAGCCCGTAGGTGCAGTCGTCGACGGCCTGCTCGCGGGTCTCGGCGAGGTGCATGGTGCCCAGCACCCGCCACGTCGAGCGGTCGGGCTCGGGGTTGCCGGCCTTGGCGGCCTGCTCCTGGACCACGCCCCAGGCCTTGCCGATCGCAGCGAAGCCCTCGCTCGCCGCCGACATCGACAGCGACAGCAGCGACGTCCCGTACTTGCCCGCCAGCCGGGGTCCCGACGGCGAGACCATCGCGGCCACCGCGACTTCCGGGTGCGGCCACTGGTACGGCCGGACCTGCAGCCGCGCCTCGTTGAGCTGGAACCAGTCGGTCTTGCGGGTCACCGGTTCCTCGCCGCGGAACAGCGCGAGGATCGTCTCCAGCGACTCCTCCATCATCCGCCGCTGCTCGACCGGGTCGATGCCCAGCACGTAGGCGTCGGTGGGCAGCGCCCCGGGTCCGGCGCCGAAGATGAGGCGTCCGCGCGTGAGGTGATCGAGGGTGACCAGCCGGTCGGCCAGCAGCCACGGGTTGTGGTACGGCAGCGAGACGACTCCGGTGCCGAGCCGGATGTGGCGGGTGCGCTGCGCGGCGGCGGCGATGAAGATCTCCGGGCAGGAGATGATCTCGTAGCCGCCGGAGTGGTGCTCGCCGAACCAGGCCTCGTCGAAACCGAAGCGGTCCAGCGCTTCGACGCGCTCCAGGTCGTACTCCAGCGCCAGCGTCGGGTCCTGGCCGAGCGGGTGGAACGGCGCGTAGAAGACCCCGAAGTTCAGCGGTGCGCTCATGCTTTCTCCCCGTGGCCGATCGAGTCGAGGAATCCGAGGAGGGCGGCGTTGACCTCCTCGGGCGCCTCCTGCTGCACCCAGTGCCCCGCGCCCTCGACGAAGACGTCGCCGCGGTTGTCGGACCGCCAGGAGTCCTGAACGGACGGTGGCGTCATGACGATCACCGGGTCGGCCGTGCCCGCGATGAAGAAGCTGGGCACCTCGACCTTCGCCCCGGCCAGCTGCGGCGTCCGCTCCCAGTTGCGGTCGAAGTTGCGGTACCAGTTGAGCCCGCCGGTGAAGCCGGTGCGGGTGAACTCGCCGATGTAGAAGTCGAGCTCGTCCTGGCTCAACCAGGCGGGGAGCTCGGTCATCTCGGGGAAGCGGTCGACGAACCCGCGCCCGTCGTCGGCGACGTCCATGCCGCCGGGCCGGTCCGGCTCGACGCGGGTTCCGGCGAGCATCCGCCGCATCGTCTCGCCGGGCCGGGCGTTGAGCTCGGCGTCAGCGACACCGGGTTCCTGGAAGTACAGGATGTAGAAGAAGTTCTCGCCGTAGCGGGACCGGAACGCCTGGGTCGGCGGGACCGGCGGGCGCGGCGTGAACGGCACGCTCATCCCGCACACCCCGGCGACGCGCTCGGGGTGCAGCAGCGCGGTCTGCCACACGACCATCGACCCCCAGTCGTGGCCGACGAAGACCGCCTCGTCCTCGCCGAGCTCGTCGAGCAGCGCGATGAGATCACCGCTGAGGTGCTCGATGTCGTAGTCGGCGATGTTCACCGGGCGCGAGGAGCGACCGTATCCGCGCTGGTCGGGGGCGATCGCGCGATATCCGGCGCGGGCGAGGGCGGGCAGCTGGTGCCGCCACGAGTAGGCGAGTTCCGGGAAGCCGTGCGAGAAGATCACCGGCGGTCCGGATCCCTCTTCCACGACGTGCAGGTCCACGCCGTTGCAGCTGACGGTGCGTTCGGGCATGCGTGGCCTCCTGGCCTGGGCGCGCGTGCGAACCGGGATGACTGGAAACAGCCGTTGCCAGAAACATACGTTATGGTAACGCGTGTTGCCAAGACCTGATGATTCCGCGAAAAGCACCCGCTGGGCGGGAGTTCCCGCCGCCGACCGGGTGTCGGCGCGGCGCGCGCTGCTGCTCGACGCCGCCCTCGAACTGCTCGGCACCGAGGGCTGGTCCGGAACGTCGGTGCGCGCGATCTGCCAGTCCGCGCGGCTCAACCCGCGCTACTTCTACGAGAGCTTCGCCGACCTCGACGACCTGGTCATCGCCCTCTACGACCAGCTCATCGACCAGCTGCGCGAGCAGGTCACCGACGCCGTCGACGCCGCCGACGAGCACGACCGGATGCGCGCCCTCGTGCGCGCCACGGTCGAGTTCATCGACGCCGACCACCGCCGCGGCCGCGTCCTCTACGTCGAGGCGCTGGGCAACGAGAAGCTCAACCGCCGCCGCGTGGAGACCGGTTTCGCCATCGCCGGCCACGTCAACGCGGGCGGTTCCGGCGACCCGCTGCGCATGATCACCGCCTCGATCCTGGTCGGCGGCTTCAGCGAACTCCTCCTCGCCTGGCTCAACGGCCTCATCACCGTCACCCGCGACCAGCTCGTCGACACCGCGACCGCCCTGTTCAGCGCCATGACCGACCGGGCCGGAACGCTCCCGCGCTGCTGAGAGCGGATCCGCCGGGGGCAGCGAGGGGGCTCGCGGTGACGGTTGCGGGGGCAGGCTCGGGGCATGAGCGATGACGACAAGCAGCCGATGTTCGACCACCGGCTTCGCGAGAAGTACTACGACCAGCGGGTTCTGGTGCTCGACGGGCCGCTGGACGACGACAACGGCACCGTGCTGATCACCCAGATGCTGTCGCTGGCGCACGCCGATCCCGGCAAGGACATCGCGCTGTGGATCCACTCCCCCGGCGGTTCCGTGCCGTCGATGCTGGCGATCCGCGACGTGATGCGCCTGGTGCCCTGCGACGTGTCCACCCTCGCTCTCGGGCTGGCGTGCAGCGCGGGCCAGTTCCTGCTGTCGGCGGGCGCGGCCGGCAAGCGGTTCGCGCTGCCGCACGCGCGCATCCTGATGCACCAGGGCTCGTCGGGGATCAGCGGCTCGGCCGTCGAGGTCGAGGTGCAGGCCGACGACCTGCGCTACACGCGCGACACGGTGCTCGGGCTCATCGCCGAGGACACCGGGCAGCCGCTGGAGCGGATCTTCGCCGACTCGCTGCACGACCGCTGGTTCACCAGCGAGCAGGCCCGCGACTACGGGTTCGTCGACCGGATCGTCGACGAGCTCGGCGAGGTGATGCCCACGCGCACCCCGATGGGTCTCGGCGCCGAGACGGGGGTGCGGGCATGAGCAGCTACACGATCCCCAACGTGATCACCCGCGACGGCGGCGGCGAGCGGATCATGGACGTCTACTCGCACCTGCTCGCCGAGCGCATCGTCTACCTGGGCACGCCGATCGACTCGGGCGTGGCCAACGCGCTCATCGCGCAGCTGCTGCACCTGGAGGCCGACAGCCCCGACCGGGAGATCAACCTCTACATCAACTCCGAGGGCGGCGATCCGTCGGCGATGCTGGCCCTCTACGACACCATCCGCTACGTCAAGTCCCCGGTCGCCACGACCTGCGTCGGTCAGGCCGTCGCGGCCAGCGCGGTCCTGCTCGCCGCCGGAGCCCCCGGTCGCCGCGCCGTGCTGCCGCACACCCGGGTGGTGCTGCACCAACCGGCCGCGCAGGGCCGGGGCACGATCCCCGACCTCATCCTGCAGGCCGACGAGGTGATCCGGGTGCGCACCCAGCTGGAGGAGATCCTGTCCCGGCACACCGGCCGCGACGCGGCCACGCTCCGGCACGACACCGACCGCGACCGCGTCTTCGACGCCCAGCAGGCCGTCGACTACGGACTAGCCGACCACGTCCTGGACGAACGGGGGTGAGAATTAAAGACTGTTGAGGGGTCAACTTGCTTGGCGGTGCGGGTAGCAGAACCTGATCGGCTCCGTGGACTCCGTGCGCCGCTCCTTGAGTATGTCTATACGCGGCGTCACGGCGTACTCGCCACGAAGCCGATCAGAACCTGCGGCGGTGCCAGCGTCTGAGGTGATGAAAGAGAACGCGGCTTCGCCGCGTGACATCTCGCCTAGGCGGCCATCAGGACTGGTCCTGCGGGTGGGGCGATCGGGGCCGCGCTGCGGACGTCGCCGGCGATGGTGATGAGCAGGTCCGGGAGCTCGATTCCGAGCGCGCCGGTGATGGCGGCGATCATCTCGCTCGACGGTTCCTTGCGGCCCCGCTCCACCTCCGAGAGGTACTGCGGGGAGACCCCGGCGCGCTCGGCGATGTCGACGAGCCGGTCCCCGCGGTCCTCCCGCGCCGCGCGCAGCGTCCGGCCGAGCTCCTCGCGCCACAGCGGCTCGGGGGCGGGCTTGCGCTTGTGCTGGAGGTCCACGACGTCCGCCATGCCCACATCGTGACACCGCCGGACTCCGCCCACGCGCCGTTCTGCTGACGGCGGAACGGATTCACCCGGCCACGAGGCGGCGAGCACCCGACCGTCTCGCCCGCTCCGATCGAGATCAGACCACTAGTCACACTGTTACTAGTGGCGCGTAGGATCACGGGCGTGAACCACAACGGACGCAAGGCCCGCTGCCCGCGCGGCCACCTGCTCGTGCCGCCGAACCTCGTCACGGCCTCGGCGAAGCGGGGCCTGCGCGCCTGCCTGGCCTGCCACCGGGCTCGCCGGGTGAAGAACTACCGCGGCTGGAGCGAGGACCACTTCATCGCCGACGCCCACCGCCGCTACGCGGCCCTCCTCCTCAACAACGCCACCACCCCCTGAGCCCCAGCCGCCCCGCGAGGCACCTCCGGATGTCGGGACCCCTGGAGCAGGACAGTTTTAGTGAAAACTGTCGGGGGTCGATGCCCGAAATGTCCGGACAGTTTTCACTAAAACTGCCCCCTGGCGACCACCGACACCCCCAGACCCCTCAGCCCAGAGCACCCAGCGCCCGAGTGGGGAGTTCTGGGATTCAGGTGTAGGCGCGGAGGAAGGTGTTGACTCCGTCGGTGATGAGGTCGTCGAGCTCGTCGGTGTCGCGGGCGAGGTCGGGGGTTTCGTCCAGGACGTCGAGGGCGAGGCGCATGGTCAGGGCGATGAAGTGCTGGACGGCGCGGCGGGGGTTGTCGAAGCGCAGCGCACCCGCCTCGGCGTAGCGGGTGAAGCGGGCTTCCAGGGCGCGCTCCGGCTCGTCGTGGAGGCCGCCGGGAAGGCGCGGAACGGGCGGGTTCTGGCCGATGAGGCGCCGGAAGTTGACGTAGACCGACGACGGGAACGTCTCGGTGGTCACCCGCTGCGCGAAGGCGCGCAGCGCCTCCCGCAGGTCGCGCCCGTCGGTGAGCTCCTCGTCGATGGCGGCGTGGACGGTGCGCAGAAGCACCTCGCCCGAGCGCTCCAGCACCCCCTGGAACAGCGCGCGCTTGTCGCCGAAGTGGTCGTAGACGGTGCGCTTGGAGACCTCGGCGCGCGCGGCGATGGCGTCGACGCTGGTCACCTCGAAGCCCTCCGAGACGAACAGCTCCTCCGCCGCGTCCAGGATGGCCGCGCGCTTCATCTCGGTACGCCGGCGCCGGCCGGGCGTCTGCGCACCCGCCTCGGGGACCGTCCTGGGGCTCGTCATGTTCTCATCCTATTCTCAGCCATTCCACACTACACCGTGTAGTGTAGTTTTTAGCCGGTGAAGCGCGGAGCGAACCGATCGCTCCCCCCGGCCGACGTAGGAGGCGGACATGAGAGCACTCGTATCAGGGGCGAGCATCGCCGGACCCGCAACGGCTTTCTGGTTGCGGCGCAGCGGTTTCGAGGTGACCGTGGTCGAGAAGGCCGCTGCCGTGCGCAGCGGTGGCTACCCGATCGACGTGCGAGGGACGGCGCTGGAGGTCGTGCGCCGGATGGGCGTGCTCCCCCAGCTGCAGGCCGCCGACGTCGAGTCGCGGCGGCTGACGTTCCTCAACACCGACGGCTCGGTCGCGGCGTCGGTGCACCCGCAGCACGTGGTGGGCGGCGTCGACGGGCAGGACCTGGAGATCCGGCGCGGCGACCTCACCGACGTGCTCTACGAGGCGGTGCGCGAGGACGTGGAGTTCGTCTTCGGCGACTCGATCGAGGCCCTCGACGAGCGCGCCGACGGCGTGCGCGTGACCTTCCGCAGCGGCGTCGAGCGGGACTTCGACCTGGTGGTGGGCGCCGACGGGCTGCACTCGCGGACCCGCGAGCTCGTGTTCGGACCGGAGGCCGGGTTCCACCGCTACCTGGGGTTCTGCTTCGCCGGGTTCACCATGCCCAACACCTTCGGGCTCTCCCACGAGGCCGTGATGTGGAACGCGCCGGGCAAGGGCGCGATTCTCTACGGCGTCGAGGACGGCGAGACGGTGCACGCGTTCCTCGACCTGGCCTGCCCGCAGCCAGCGGACGCGCTGCTGCGCGACCCGGACGCGCAGCGCGCGATGATCGCCGAGGCGTTCGCCGGGGACGGGTGGGAGATCCCGAAGATGGTCGAGGCCATGCAGGAGGCCGACGACCTGTTCTTCGACACGGTCAGCCAGATCCGGATGCCCGCGTGGTCGCGCGGCCGGGTCGCGCTGGTCGGCGACGCCGCGCACGCGCCGTCGTTCCTGTCCGGGCAGGGGTCGAGCCTGGCGCTGGTCGGCGCCTACGAGCTGGCCCGCGCACTGGCCACCCACGCCGACCACGCCGAGGCCTTCGCCGCCTACGAGGCGGGGACCCGCGAGTTCGTCGAGCTCAACCAGGCGCTGGTCGACGAGGGCGACGCGGTGATGTTCCCCGCCACGGCCGAGGCGCTGGAGACCCGCAACGCCGAGCTGCGCTCCCTCCCCGGCGAGCTGCCCGAGACCGGCCGGTTCGAGCACTCGGCGCTGACGCTGCCCGAATGGCCGGTCGCGCTCGCGTGAGCCCTACCCGAGGAGGTCGCGGCGGGCGGCGTCGACCATCTCGACCGCGTGGTGGAGCCCGGCCCGGGTGAAGCGGGCGCGCAGGGCGGTGAGCGTCTCGGCCACCTCGTCGCGCGACATCCCTTGCCGCGCTTGGGATTTCACCAGACCGAGGCGGGCCAGGGACTCACCCCGGGGTTCGGCGATGCGGGTGAACTCCTCGATCGTGTCCGCGTAGACCCGCTCGGCCTCGGCGTAGCGGCCGGCGCGGTAGAGGACGTTGCCGCGCATCTTGTGGTTGTAGGCCAGCGCGGCTTCCAGGCGCATGTCGCGGCACACCTGCTCGGCCTCGGCGAGCAGTTCCAGCGCGCCCTCGACGTCACCGCGCAGCGAGGTCAGGTCGGCGATGCCGCGCAGCGCCCAGGCGCGTCCGCGCTGGTCGTCGCTGTCGGTGGCGATCGCGCACGCCTCGGTGAACAGCGTCAGGGCGCGGTCGTGGTCGCCGTGGTGCCGGTGGATCTGCGCGATGCCCTCCAGCGCCCACACCACGTGCCGCGGCTGCCCGTGGGCGCGGGCCTCGGCCAGCAGCTTCTCGTGCAGCCGCAGCGTTCCGGCGAAATCCCCCTGCACGCGCCCGGTTTCGGCCAGACCGGCCAGCGAGTAGCCGCGCGCCACGACGTCGTTGCCGCGCTCGGCCGCGGTCGCCGCGCGGGTGAGCAGCCGGTGCGCCAGCGTGTAGCGGCCGCGCTGGCGGGCCAGGGTTCCGCCGCTCCACAGCGCCCAGGCCATCGCAGCGGGGTCCCCGGCGTCGCGGGCGGTGCGGTAGCTGGCTCGCCAGGCGCGCTCGGCGCGGTCGACCCGCCCCAGCCTCCGGCAGGCCTCGGCGATGGCCAGCTGCGCCCCGGCCCGCTCCTCGGCCGTGGTCGCCGCCGCGTCGTGCTGCTCGGCCTGGACCAGCACCTCGTCCAGCGAGGCGTTCACCGACATCGCCGCGAGTCCACCCCGGTACTCGGCTGCCTCGGCGCGCATGGGTCTCCCTCCAGTAGGCGCACCCGCTCCCCAGACGCGGGTGATCATGTCCACTGGAGACGTTATGGACGCCCGAGCGCCGCAACCTCAGGTGCGAACCCGGAAACCTCGGCGTCCGACCCTGAGACCGACCCCTAGGACCAAAGTCGTACGACCCCGGCGCAGGTCAGCCGAACAGGCCCTGACCCCAGAACTCCCCCGGCCGCACACCGGGCGGGCAGGCGAACAGCGCGGAACCGTTGTGCTCCAAGTACTCCATCATCGCGTCGTCGCGGGCCAGCGCGCGCTGCATCGGCACGAACTGCCTGCGCGGATCGCGGTTGAAGCACACGAAGAACAGGCCCGCGTCCAGCCTGCCGAGACCGTCGGAGCCGTCGGTGAAGTTGTAGCCGCGGCGCAGCAGCCGCGCCCCGGTGTTCTCCGCCGAGGCCAGGCGCACGTGGCTGTCGTCGGGCAGCGCGCGCACGTCCACCGGCGCGAACTCGTCGGTGGCGCCCAGCGGAGCACCGGATCCCTTGGTGCGCCCCACGATCCGCTCCTGCTCGGACAGCGAGGAGCGGTCCCAGGTCTCGATGTGCATCCGGATCCGGCGGGCCACCAGGTAGCTCCCGCCGGTCATCCACTCCGGACCGTCACCGGGCCGCACCCACACGTGCTCGTCGAGCGCGGCGGTGTCCTCGGACTTGATGTTGTTGGTGCCGTCCTTGAAGCCGAACAGGTTGCGCGGCGTGGCCTGCTCGCGGGAGGTGCTGGAGGTGCGGCCGAAGCCGAGCTGCGACCAGCGCACCGAGACGGTGCCGAACCCGATCCGCGCCAGGTTGCGGATGGCGTGCACCGCGACCTGCGGGTCGTTCGCGCAGGCCTGCACGCACAGGTCTCCCCCGCTGCGGGCCGGGTCGAGGTTGTCCTGCGAGAAGTGCGGCAGCTCGGCCAGCGCGGGCGGGCGACGGTCGGCGAGCCCGAAGCGGCCGTCGAACAGCGACGGGCCGAACCCGACGGTCAGCGTCAGCGCGGACGGCGGCAGGCCGAGCGCCTCGCCGGTGTCGCCGGGAGGTTCCTGCTCCCCGCCGCCGGTCGCGCCGTGCTCGACGGCCTCCTGACCTGCGGTCATCCGCTCGGCGGCGCGGGTCCAGTCCTGCAGCAGGCGGACGAGTTCGGCGCGGTCGGAGGTGGTGACGTCGAAGGCCACGAAGTGCATCCGGTCCTGCGCCGGGGTGGTGATCCCGGCCTGGTTCGGGCCGTGGAACGGCACCTGCTCGGCAGCCGGATCGTGCCCGCTCTCGTGGACCGCGACTCCGGCACCGGCGCCGGCGATGGCCACGCCGGCGCCGGTGAGCCCGAACAACTTCCTGCGCGAGACGGTCACCGCGTCACGACCCCCGCGGTCGTGCTCAGGGGTTCGCTGAGCGCGTCGACGGCGGCGGCGAGCTCCTTGACCTGCTCCGGGGTCAGCTCCTGGTAGAGCTTGAACCCGTCGCCGGTCTTGTAGCGGTCCAGCAGCGACCGCACGGAGGCGAAGTCGCGGTCGAGCTCGCCGAGCAGCTGCGGGTCCTTGGCCGACAGCACCGGCCGCAGCGACTCGACGACCTGCTCGGCGCCGTCGACGTTGGCCTGGAAGTCCCACAGGTCGGTGTGCGAGAAGATCTCCTCCTCGCCGGTGACCTTGCCGGTGGCGACCTCGTCGAGCAGTTCCTTGGCGCCGTTGGCGACATCAGCCGGGGTGGGTTCGACGCCGCGGGCCTGGGCGACGAGCTGGTCGACGTCGGCGGCGAGCTGGTCGGCGATCGCCGGGCTGTCGGGCTGGAGGCCGGTGACCCACAGGTCCTTCTCCAGGCGGTGGTAGCCGGTGAAGGGCTGGCCGGGTTCGAGGTCGGCCTCGCGCCCGTCGATCTTGGGGTCGAGGTCGCCGAAGCTCTCGGCGACGGGCTCGATGCGCTCCCACGGCAGCCGCGCCTTCGGGTACAGCGCCTTGGCCCGCTCGACGTCACCGGCCTTGACGGCCTGGACGAACTCGCCGGTCCCGGCCTTGAGCTCCTCAGCCTGCCGGTCCACGTAGGACTTGTAGGTGGCCACGGCCCGGGCGGCTTCGGGGCTGGTGACGGCCTGGGCGGAGCCGGTCACGGTGAACTCGCCGCGGATGCCGTCGCCCTGCATTCCGGGCTTGCAGGCGGTGGTGTACTTGCCGCCCTCCGGCACCTGGGCGACGAGCTGCCGGTTCATGCCGGGGCCGATGTTCTCGACCTCGCTGATGATCTTGTCGCCGTCGCCGAGCAGGTAGAACTCGGTGACCTGGGAGCCGGTGTTGCGCACGTCGAAGGTGATCGTCCCGGCGGGCGCGGTGGTGCTGGAGACCTTGCAGGCGTCGTCACCGGCTTCGACGCCGATCGCGCCCGGGGCGGCCGGGGTGGCCGGGGTGGCCTGCTGGCCGCAGGAGGCCAGCGCGAGCAGGGTCAGCGGGAGGGCGGACTTGGCGAGGGTTCTCACGACATCTCTCCGGTCGGGGTCGGGGCGTCGGCGCGTTGCGGCCGCAGGAACAGGACGAGGACGGGCAGCGCGTAGCCGAGCCAGACGATCGCCTCGAACACGGTGGTCTGCGGCGAGAAGTTGAAGATCCCCTTCAGCAGCGTGCCGTACCAGGACGACGGCGGGACCTGCGCGCTCACGTCGAAGGCCAGCGCGTGCAGCCCGGGCAGCACCCCGGCTTCCTGCAGGTCGTGGACGCCGTAGGCGAGCACGCCCGCGGCGACGAACACCAGCAGGACTCCGGTGGCGGTGAAGAACTTCCCGAGGTCGATCGTGATCGCGCCGAGGTACAGCGCCCAGCCGATCACCACCGAGGCGGCGATGCCGAGCAGGAACCCGGTCAGCGGCAGGATCGTTCCGCCACCGGCGGATTGGACGCTGGAGAAGAAGAACACCGCTGTTTCCAGGCCTACTCGCGCCACGGCGAGGAACGCGACCGTGATCACCGACCAGCTGCCCAGCTGCAGAGCCTGGTCGAGCTGTCCGCGCAGCTGCGCCGACAGGGTGCGCGCGGTGTTGCGCATCCAGAAGATCATGGTGGTCACGAAGACCACGGCGAGCAGGGACATCCCGCCGCCGAACATCTCCTGCTGCTCGAAGGACATCGTCGCCGAGGTGTAGGTCAGCAGCGCGCCGACTCCCACCGACAGCGCCACCGCGGCGGCGACCCCGGTCCACACCAGGCGCAGCGCCCAGCGGTGCTGACCGCGCACCAGGAAAGCGATCAGGATGCTCACCACGAGGACCGCTTCGAGGCCCTCGCGCAACCCGATCAACGCATTGCCGATCAGCACGGAATCCCCTCTCTTCGTCATCTCGGATCGAGACGTGAGGGGACCATAGGCATGCCTAACCTCATAGGCAAAACCCTGTGCCCACCATCACCGAAATCCCCAACCCCGAAACCGCGCCAAGCACCTCACCAACGCGTCACGACCTGCACAAACACCCCCACTGGAATCATTTCGAAAACATCCGGAGAACCCATCTCCACTTTGAAAAATGGACACCAAGAAACGGATTACCAGAATCATTCGGACACCCACCGACGGAATTCGAAATGCGGAACCTCCCCCGCCGCTTCATCGCCACCAATTCCCGAATCAGCCACACCGCAACTCCGGAGCGAAGCGCGAGATCCCGGGTGGAACTTCGGGAGCGAGGTGGGCGTGCAGCCTTGGCCGATGGTCACCAGGGGACAGTTTTAGTCCAAACTGTCCGGACATTTCGGACATTGATCATGGACAGTTATGGCTAAAACTGTCCCCTAGCAACGCACGTCGTCACCTGAACCCCCACGCCCTCCCGGTCGCGCGCGGGGTCAGGGGGCGAAGTGCCGCAGCACGGCGGCGGTGAGCGCTGAGCGCTGCAGCAGACCGAAGACCGTGGCGTGCTCGGTACGAGCATGAGCCCCCGCACCGACGGCACCGAGCCCGTCCAGGACCGGAACCCCGGCCGTCTGGACGAAGTTCCCGTCACTGGCGCCGCCGACCGCGGTCTCGCGCGTTCCGGGGCATCGGGAACAGGTGCTCGTCGGGGAGCGTTTGTGCGCAGGTGAGCCGGGTGCGGAGGGGAAGACGATGAGCCTGCGGCAGTTCGAGTACGCGCTGGCCGTGGCCGAGCAGGGCTCGGTGACCGCGGCCGCCGAGTCGTTGCGCGTGGCGCAGCCGTCGATCTCGCAGCAGATCCGGGGGCTGGAGCGCGAGCTCGGGGTGGCGCTGTTCTCCCGCACCCCGACCGGGCTGGTGCCCACCACGGCCGGGCACGCGTTCCTGCGGGAGGCCGAGGTCGCGGTGGCGGCGGTGCGGCGGGCCCGCGCGACGGCTCGGGCCGGTGGCGAGGAGCTGGTCGGCGAGCTGGTGGTGGCGGCGCAGATGGGGTTCGGCACCCGGCAGCTGCCCAGCGCGCTGAGCGCGTTGCGCAGGCGGTTCCCGCGCGTGGAGGTGACGGTGTTCGAGGAGCCGAGCGCCGCCGAGTTCGACCGGTTGTGCCGTCGCGGCACCGTGGACCTGGCGCTGATGGCCGTCTGCGAGCGCAGCCCCGAACGCGCCCACCACCTCGGCGATGAGGAGTTCGTGGCGGTGCTCGGCGAGAACCACCGGCTGCTCGACGGCGACAAGGTGGAGCTGGACGAGCTCGCGGATGAGCCGTGGATGCGGTTCGACCGGGACAGCGCGCTCGACGGAGCGGTGGCAGCGGTGCTGCGGGACCACGACCTCTCCCCCGCCACGGCCGCCCGGGTGTCCCAGACGGCGACGGCGGTCCGCTGGGCCGCGCACGGCCTCGGCGTCGCCGTCGTCCCGGCCTCCGCGGTGCCCCAGGGCTACGAGCACCTCACGCGGCCGCTGTCCCCGGAAATCGCCCAGCCCGTCATCGCCGTCCTGCGCGCCGCTCCCGGTCCGGCGGAGTCAACCCTGCTCGACCTCTTCCGCCACGAAACCTGGGGCACCACACCCTTTCTCACCTGACTAGCCGGGGACGCGGTTCGGGTGCGGACGTCACCAGGGGACAGTTTTAGTGAAAACTGTCCGGACGAAACGGACATTGATCATGGGTGATTCGAGGAAAAACTGTCCCCTGGTGACGAACGTCCTCACCGCACCCGAGGCACCCACCCCGGGGGCACGCCTCGGTTCGCGAGGGTGGTTCAGCTGCGGTGGAATTCGCCGCCGTCGACGACGAGGTTGCTGCCGGTGACCCACGCCGCGCGGTCGGAGGCGAGGAAGAGCACCGCGTTCGCGATGTCCTCCGGCTCCCCGTCCCTGCCGAGCGGGACGGGGGCGGCGTCCTGGCCGGGTTCCAGCCGCGCCCACAGCTCGCGGGTGCGCTCACCGCCCGGGGTGGCGGTCCGGCCCGGGGTGACGGTGTTGACGCGCACGCCGTGCGGGGCGAGTTCGGCGGCCAGTCCGAGGCTGTAGTTCTCCAGCGCCACCTTCGCGGCGGAGTAGTGCAGGAACTGCGGCGGCGGGCTGTAGATCGCCGCCGAGGAGATGTGCACGATCGCGCCGGACCGGCGCTCCCGCATCCCCGGGGCGACCAGCGCGTCCAGCCGCACCGATGCCAGGAAGTTCAGGTCCAGCGCCTCCTGCCACTCCTCGTCGGGAATGGCGACCGCCTCGGGGTGCGGCTGCGCGCCGCCGACGTTGTCCACCAGCACGTCCACCCCGCCCAGCACGTCCTGCGCCGCCTCCACCAGCTCCTGAGCTCCCGCACGGGTGCGCAGGTCGGCGGTGACGAGCGTCGCCCCGCCGGGAGCACTGGTGGCCACCCTCGCGGAGGTGACCACCTCGGCCCCCGCCTCGACCAGCCCCCGCACCACGGCGGCCCCGATGCCCCGGGAGCCACCCGTGACCAGCGCCCGCTTGCCTTCGAATTCCCGAATCCCGACCGCGCTCATCGCACCGGCCTTTCCCTCTGCCGTTGAAATGCGCTGCGGGAGCGCAATTCTCACCGCAGCGCGTCGAACGATTCCACGCTACGACCGACTTCCCAGCAGGATCAAAGACCAAAAACCGCTGACGGCAATAGGCGATCCCTATACCGAGGAGCCATCACACCAGGGGTTTGCCCTGGCGCATTCTGCGGCGGAGGTCCCAGAGGTAGTAGTTGAAGGGGAACCTGCGGAGCGGGATGGGGAGGCGGAGGGCGACGGCGCCGATGGTGCGGGTGAGCCTGTCGAAGCGGCGCTGGTCGCGGGCGCTCCAGGGCAGGCCCATCTGGTCGCGGAAGGTCTGCGGCAGGAAGCCGGTGGTGAGGAACTTGTTGAGCGGGGCGAAGGGGATCCGCAGGATCGCCGGGAGGAAGCGGAGTTCGGCGATGTCGAGCAGGTGGGCCCGGATCGTGTCGTCGATGTCGACCTCGGCGAGGTTCTTCTCCCAGTAGTCGTCGAACTCCGCTCTCGTCGACGGCCACATCTCCGGCTTGACCTGCAGCGTCGTGCCGAGCGTCTCGGCGGCGGCGAAGATCCCCTCGCGGCGGTCGGCCGGGATCGGTTTGCCGGACATGGCCACGTACGAGTCCTCGTAGCCCTTGTACAGGCAGGCCGCGACCCACAGCTGCAGCTCGGGGTCGAAGGCGTTGTAGGACACCGGGCTCGACTCGCCGGAGCGGACCCGGGCGTGCGAGCGGTTGACCGCACGCCGGTAGGCGCGCTTCTCCTCGTCGGTTCCCAGGGTGGCCACCGACAGGTAGGTGAAGGTGGTGCGGGTGCGCTTGTACGGGTGCTTGAACAGGTTTCCGCTGTCCACTGTGCTCTCGTAGACGCCGTAGCCGACTCCGGGCCGGCCCAGCTGCATGATCACGTTCGCGGCGCCGGCCATCAGGCCCGCGCCGACGATGACGTCCCCGAACTCCTCCGCCGGTGTCATGACCGCCTCCCGTCGTTGGAAAGTCCACCCGACCCCCGAGAGAATCATGCCCTCTATTGACGCACAGTCAATAGCAATTCCTCATGTATACACAGCTGTTCGGTCGTCTATTCAGCCTTCGCGAACAATCGGGCGAAGTCTGTTGACATCTGGGCAACAGCGGTTCAGCGTGTGTCGACGCAGGTTCGCAACGGAGGGAACTGGCCGTGACCACAGCCGAGCAGGTGAACCGGGCCGTCGAGGGACTGACCATCCCCGCACTGCTGCGTCGCAACGCCCGCGACTTCCCCGACCACCCCGCGCTGACCAGCGGGATCGGATCGAAGGACACCACCTGGACCTGGTCCCGGTTGCGCACCGAGGTCGCCGCGCTCACCCGCGGGCTGACCGCGCTGGGACTCGGCCGCGGCGACCGGATGCTCATCTCGATGTCCAAGCGGCCCGAGCACTGGGTCGTCGACCTCGCCGCCATCCACGTCGGTGCGCTGTCCTGCACCACCTACGACACGCTGAGCACCGAGCAGCTCCGCTTCATCGCCCAGCACAGCGAGGCGACCGTGCTGGTGCTGGAGGACCGCGAGCAGCTGCGGCGCTGGCGCCCGGTGCTCGCCGAACTCCCGCACCTGCGGGCCGTGATCACCGTCGAGCCCGACGCGGGCAGCGACCCCGGCTTCGTCGACTACGCCGACCTGCGCGGCGAACCGGGTCCGCCGGACGCCGCGTTCGAGCGGCTCACCGACCGGGCCGAGCCGGACTCGCCGCTGACCGTCGTCTACACCTCCGGCACCGCCGGCGAGCCCAAGGGCGTGGTGCTCACCCACCGCAACGTCATCCACGAATCGCTGATGCAGGACCACCTCGTGCCGGTCGCCGAGCACCCGCGCTCGGTCGCCTACCTGCCGCTGGCCCACATCGCCGAGCGCGTGCTGGGCATCTACATGCCGATCTGCAACGCCGGGCACGTCACCCTCTGCGAGGACCAGGCGCAGCTGCTGCCGACGCTCAACGCCGTGCGCCCGCACGGTTTCTTCGGCGTGCCGCGGGTGTGGGAGAAGCTGGTGGCCGGGATGTCGGCCAAGCTCGCCGCGCTGCCCGCCGAGCAGGCCGAGGCGGTCGAGCGGGCTCGCGAGGTCGCGCTGGAGGTGTTCCGGTTGCGCTCGGCCGACCGGGCGGTGCCCGCCGAACTCGCCGAGCGGCACCGGGAGCTCGACGAGCGGGTGCTGCGGCCGCTGCGCGCGGCCATCGGTCTCGACGACTGCGCGCGGGCGTTCAGCGGCGCCGCGCCGATCCCGGCCGCGGTGCTGGAATTCCTGGCGAGCGCGGGACTTCCGGTCTACGAGGTGTGGGGGCTGAGCGAGACGACCGGTGCGGCGACGGTGAGCACGCCGGAGGTCTTCGCGCTCGGCGCGGTCGGCAGGCCGGGACCCGGTGTGCAGGTCCGGGTCGCCGAGGACGGCGAGCTGCTGGTGCGCGGACTGGTGGTCTTCGCCGGATACCTGCGGCGAGGCGGCTCGATCGCACCCGCCACCGATGCCGACGGCTGGCTGCCCACCGGCGACATCGGCACCGTCGACGAGCGCGGGATCGTCGCGATCACCGACCGCAAGAAGGAGCTCATCATCACCGCGGGTGGCAAGAACATCGCGCCCACGAAGGTGGAATCGCTGCTGCGCGCGCACCCGCTGGTCGGTCACGCGGTCGCGATCGGCGATCGGCGCCGCTACGTCACCGCGCTGCTGGTGCTCGACGAGGAGGCCGCGCCGGCTTGGGCGAAGTCCCACGGCGTCGACACCACCGATCTCGACGAGCTGGCCGCGCACCCCGAGGTGCGGGCGGCGCTGGAGGAGGCGGTGCACCAGGCCAACCAGCGGCTGGCGCGGGTGGAGCAGGTCAAGGACTTCCGGGTGCTGGCGGGCCCGTGGACTCCCGAGAGCGGGGAGCTCACGCCGAAGCTCAGCCTGCGCCGCAAGGTCATCGCCGAGCGCTGCGCGGCGATCGTCGAGGGGATGTACGAGTGAGGTATTGGCAGCGCGCCAACACCGCGCATCCCGGGCGCCACCAGCGCCGCAGGCCGTGTCGACAGGGCGGTTGCGGTATCTTGTTGACGTCGGTACGGCCACAGATGAGGAGTCGGCATGAACGCCCAGCGCCCGGTCCAGCGACGACGGTTGGACCCCGACGCGCGGCGCGCCGAGATCCTCGCCGCCGCCCGCAAGCTGTTCGGCGCGGGCAGCTTCTCCACCGTGTCCACTTCGGACATCGCGGCCGAGGCGGGCGTGGCGCGGGCGCTGATCAACCACTACTTCGGCAGCAAGCGCGAGCTCTACCTGCAGGTCGTGCGGCAGATGATGGTCGTGCCCGCCTCGGTCTCGCAGCGCCTGCCCCCGACCTCGACCGAGGAGCGGCTGTCGATCTGCGTGGACCGCTGGCTGGACGTGGTGGAGCGCAACCGCGACATGTGGCTCTCGGCGATCGGCTCGGAGGCCATCGGCCACGACGACGAGATCGAGCGGATCATGCTGGAGGCCGACGAGATCGCCACCGACCGGGTGCTGGAGGCCGCGATGATGGCCGACGTGACCGAGGGCCGGGAGAAGCTGCGCGGCATGATCCGCGCGCACAGCGCCATGCTCAAGGCCGCCTCCCGCGAGTGGCTGGTGCGCGGCAGCCTGAGCCGCGGCGATCTGCACGTGATGCTCACCCGGACCGTGCTGCACCTGGTCAACGAGGTGTTCCCGGCCGTGCGCGAGGACTGACCCGGCTCCGGCTCGCACGAGCGTTACCTCGCCGTCGAGGGAGCATTGCATGAGCCGCTCGTCCGGGCCGGTCGTGGACGCCCTGCTGCAGGCCGGATTGCTGCTGGACTTCGGGGCGCGGACGCTCGCGGGCACCGCGCGGGTGCTGCTGCGGGCGAGGCTCGCGTGGCGGGAAACCCTCGACCAGGTGCACTTCCTGGCCGCGGTGACCACCCTGCCCGCGCTGCTGGTGACGATCCCGCTGGGCGTCGTGGTGGCGCTCAACGTCGGGTCGCTGGCCGGCCAGATCGGGGCGGAGGGCTACGGCGGCGCCGTGGTCGCCTTCGTCGTGGTCGGCCAGGCCTCTCCCCTGGTGTGCGCGCTGATGATCGCCGGGATCGGCGGGTCGGCGATGTGCGCCGACCTGGGCGCGCGCACCATCCGCGAGGAGATCGACGCCCTGGAGGTCATGGGCGTGCGCACGATCGAGCGGCTGGTGGCGCCGCGGGTGATCGCGTCGGTGGTGACCACGATGCTGCTGGCCTGCATCGTGATGCTGGTCGGCATCGGCACCACCTTCCTGTTCCAGGTCCTGGTGCTCGGCGCCTCGCCGGGCATGTTCCTGCAGACGCTGGTGCAGTACTCGCGGGTCGAGGACGTCGGGATGGCGCTGGTCAAGGCCGCCGCGTTCGCGGTGCTGACCGCGCTGGTGGCCTGCTTCAAGGGGATGACCGCCCGGGGCGGGCCCGGCGGGGTCGCCAACGCGGTCAACGAGGCCGTGGTGATCTGCTTCGTGTGCGTGTTCATCGCCAACACGGTGCTCACCGAGCTCTACCCGGTGCTCATCCCGGCCAAGGGCGAGTACTGATGCCAACCGCCGTCACCTCCGCCGTGGACGCCCTCGTGCTCATCGGCAGGCACGTGACCTTCTACCTGCGCGCGATCGCCGGCGTGCCGGCCGCGCTGGTGCGCTACCCGAAGCACGTCGTGCGGCTGGTCACCGAGATCAGCTTCGGTTCGGCGTCGCTGCTGGCCGGGGGCGGGACGATCGGCGTGGTGTT
This sequence comes from Saccharopolyspora flava, assembly GCF_900116135.1. Classification (GTDB taxonomy): domain Bacteria; phylum Actinomycetota; class Actinomycetes; order Mycobacteriales; family Pseudonocardiaceae; genus Saccharopolyspora; species Saccharopolyspora flava. Next base: position 412,117 of record NZ_FOZX01000004.1, on the reverse strand, counting down.
CGCGATGTCGTTCGTCTCCAGCACCCAGGTCGGGCTGGAGGGATACCGGGGCCTGGACCTGCTGGGCATGTCGCCGATGACCGGGCTGATGGGGGCGCTGGTCAACACCCGCGAGATCGCGCCGATCGTGGCCAGCATCGCGCTCGCCGCCAAGGTCGGAACCGGGTTCACCGCGCAGCTGGGCACGATGCGGGTGGCCGAGGAGATCGACGCGCTGGAGTCGCTGGCGATCCCGTCGCTGCGCTACCTGGTGAGCACCCGGATGGCGGCGGCGTTCATCTCGGTGATCCCGCTGTACCTGGTGGGGTTGTTCGCCTCCTACATGGCGACGGGTTTCGCGATCGTCCACCTCAACGGCGACTCGCCGGGCACCTACAACTCGTACTTCCACCTGGTGCTCACCCCCACCGACGTGCTGTTCTCGCTGGTGAAGGCGGTGGTGTTCGCGCTGCTGGTGACGCTGATCCACTGCGCGCACGGCTACTACGCCACCGGCGGGCCCGAGGGCGTGGGCAAGGCGGCGGGCCGGGCGCTGCGCACCAGCATCGTGACGATCACCGTGGTCGACGTGCTGCTGAGCCTGCTGTTCTGGGGCGTGCGGCCGTCCTTGCCCGCGCTGGGGTTGTAGCGGTGGCGCGGCGGAGCGAGCGGGCGTCGCTGGCCCTGCGCGGGGCCGCGGCGGTGGTGGTGCTGGCGGTGGGCGCGGTGACCGCCGTGGCGGGCAGCGCCGGGGTGTTCAGCGCCGAACCCGAGATCACCACGACGCTGCCGGCCTCGGCGGGCCCGGTCCGGGAGAACACGCCGGTGCAGTACCGGGGCATCAAGGTCGGCGAGCTGGCGCGGGTCGTGCCCGACGACTCGGGCGCGCGGCTGACGATGGAGCTGGATCCGGAGCGGATCGGCGAGATCCCGGCCGGGGTGCGGGTGCGGCTGCTGCCGCGAACCCTGTTCGGCAACCAGTACCTCGACCTCACCGGCCCCGAGCTGCGCGACGGGACGCGGCTGGCCGACGGCGCGCACGTGCCCCGGGACACCTCCCGCCCGACCGCGCAGCTCTACACCACCTACACGCGGATGTACCGGCTGCTCGACGAGCTGGAACCGGCTCAGCTGCAGGTGGCGCTGACCGCGATGGCCGACTCGCTGCGCGGCCGGGGCGAGCGGCTCGGCGGGATGATCGACGACGCCGCGGCGCTGGCCGACGAGGCCGACCCGATCCTGCGCGACCTCGGCCCGGACCTGGCGACGATGGCCGCGGTCGGCGACGACCTGCGCGCCGCCGCACCGGATCTGGTGCGCTCGCTGGACAACGCGGTCGCACTGTCCACTGTGGTCGTCGAGCAGCGGGAGGACATCGGGGCGCTGCTCGGCGGTGGCATCGAGGTCACCGGCCGCGCGCAGCGGTTCCTCGACGCCAACGGCGAGCGGACCGTGGAGCTGGTCCGCGCAGCGGATCCGATCACCGACGTGCTCGGCGCGAACCCGGGCGCGCTCGGCGCGGCCAAGGCGGGCGTGGACACCTTCCTCGACGGCGCGAACCGCGCGTTCTCCACGGGATTCTTCAAGATCCGCGCCAAGGGCAGCCTCGAGAACCCGCACCCGTACACCTCGCGGGACTGCCCCCGCTACGGCTCGCTGGCCGGGCCGAACTGCCGCGCGGAGACCTCCGTCGGACCGGTCGGGTCCGCGCAGGAGGACGACGTGATGCGCCGGCTCGCCCCGCTGCTGCCCGCGCCCGAGCACGCTCCCCCGGCCCCGCCGTCGCCGGACCTGCTCGGGCTGATGCTCGGCCCGGTGGTGCGCGGAACGGAGGTGATGACGCCGTGAAGCAGGTGCGGTGGTTCCGGCTGGCCGCGTTCGCGGTCGTCGCGCTGCTGTGCGGGACGGTCGTGGTGAACACGATCAGCGACCCGGTGACCGGCGCGACCCGCGAGTACCGGGCGGTGTTCAGCAACGCCGAGGGCCTCATCCCGGGCAGCGACGTGATGATCGCGGGCGTGCGCGTCGGCAAGGTCACCGACGTCGAGCTCGACGACGGGCTGGCGCGGGTGTCCTTCGACCTGGCCGCCGACCAGCGGATCCCCTCCGACGGCGTCGCGGCGGTGCGCTACGCCGACATGCTCGGCGGCCGGTTCCTGTCGCTGTCGGCCGGGCGCGGTCCCGCGCTGCCCGAGGGCGCGGAGATCCCGGTGGAGCGCACCCGGCCTCCGCTGGACCTGACCGCGCTGCTCAACGGGTTCAAGCCGCTGTTCGACGCGATCGACCCCGGCCAGGTCAACCAGCTGGCCGGAGAGATCGTCGCGGTCTTCGACGGCGAGCAGGGCACCATCACCGACCTGCTGACCAAGGTCGTGGCGGTGACCTCGGCGCTGGCCGAGCAGGACGAGGTCATCGGGCAGGTCGTGGACAACCTCAACAGCGCCCTGGGCACCGTGAACCAGAACCGGCAGCAGCTGCGCGATCTCATCTCCGGGCTCGCGCAGCTGACCTCGGCGGCCGCGCGGCAGAGCCCGCAGATCGCCGAGTCCGTCGACAACGGCGCCGCGCTGGCCGGGTCGCTCGACGGCGCGCTCGGCGACATCGGGCCGGGCCTGTCGCAGGACGTGCGATCGCTGCGGGAGATCACCTCCGGGATGGTGCGCGACCAGCAGCACTACGCCGCGGCGATGCACGAGCTGCCCGGGTTCCTCACCGCGATCAACCGCGCGGGCGGCTACGGGTCGTGGATGAACGTCTACATCTGCAACCTCAGCGCCTCGGCCGGCGGTGTCGCGGTCGGTTTCGGGGCGGGCCCGCACACGGAGGTGTGCCGATGACCCCCGCGATACCGCCGAAGGCCCTGCGCAACGGTGCGATCGGGGCGATCACCGCGCTGGCGCTGCTGCTGGCCGCGGTGCTGGTGCCGCAGCTGGCCTTCCGCGCCCGCACCCAGGAGCACGTCGCCGAGTTCGCCAACGCCGCCGGGCTGACCACCGGCACCCCGGTCACCGTCGCCGGGGTCCCGGCCGGGCGGGTGACCGGGGTGGAGCTGGCCGGTGACCGGGTGCTGGTGACCTTCCGGGTCGACTCCGGCCAGCGGCTCGGCAGCGCCACCCGGGCCGGGATCAAGATCCGCACCGTGCTGGGAACCCGCTACCTGCAGGTCGATCCGGCCGGGCCGGGCGAGCTGGAGGACCCGATCCCGGTGGCGCGCACTGCCGTTCCCTACAGCCTCGACGAGATCAGCCGGGGCGCCACCGCCACCACCGCCGGGCTCGACACCGCCGCGCTGCAGCGCATGATCGCCACCCTGCGGCAGGCCGCCCCCACCGACTCGCGGCTCACCGGCGACGCGCTGACCGGCATCGGCGACGCCGCCCGCGTCCTCGGCGAGCGCGGCGAGCAGATCGACGAGCTGCTGCGCGGCACCCAGGCCCTGACCTCCACCTTGCTGGAGGAGCAGGACTCGCTGGTCTCGCTGCTCGGCGACGCCCGCCTGGTCGCCGACGTGCTGCACCAGCGGCGGGACGTGCTGCGGCAGCTCATCGCCGACCTCGACGGCGTCACCGCCCAGCTGGACGGGCTGCTGCGCGACAACCGCGACGTCCTCGGCCCGCTGCTGGAGGACCTGCACGCGGTCACCGACTCGCTGGAGCGCAGCGACGCCGACATCGCCGAGACGCTGCGGCAGCTGGGGCCCGCGAGCCGCTACGTCACCAACGCCTCCGGGACCGGGCCGTGGGGCGAGGTCGCGGCTCCGCTCGGGCCCATCCCGGACAACGTGCTGTGCGTGGCCGGACTGCTCGAGGGGTGCCGATGAGACGCGCGTGGACGATCGTGGCCGCCGCGACGCTGCTGGCGGTGCTGGCGGCCACCGGCTGGTACACCGTGCTGCGACCGCAGCAGACCCTGGAGCTCTCGGCGGACTTCGCCTTCGCCGACGGCATCTTCCCCGGCAACCGGGTCGCGATCCTCGGCGTCCCGGTGGGCACCGTGCGCGAGGTGCGACCGGCGGGCCGCGCGGTGCGGGTGACGATGGATCTGCCGCCGGGCACCGAGGTTCCCGCCGACGCGCACGCCTACATCGTCAGTCCGGCGGTGATCAGCGACCGCTACGTCGAGCTCGGGCCCGCCCACACCGTCGGGCCGACGCTCGGCGACGGGACGACGATCCCGCTGTCGCGCACCCACTCGCCGATCAAGTGGGACGAGCTGACCGCCTCGCTGGACACGCTGCTCAAGGCCCTCGGCCCGCAGGGCGCGGCACCCGGCGGGGTGGGTGAGCTGATGCGGGTCGGCGCCGATTCGCTGGACGGGCGGGGCCCGGCGATCCGGGAGGCGATCTCCCGCGTCGCGCAGGCCACCGAGGTGCTCGCCGACGGGCGCGGCGACGTCCAGGCCGTGCTCACCAACGTCGACCGGCTGCTGCAGCTGCTCGTGGAGCGCAAGTCCACACTGGACTCGCTGACGAGCAGCACCTCCGATCTCACAGCGGATTTCACCGCGCAGAGCGATCAGATCAGCTCCACTCTCACCCGGCTGTCGTCCTCGCTGACGCAGGTCGACGGGCTCCTCCGCGAACACGGCGACCGGCTCACCGGCGACGTCGCCCAGCTCACCCGGCTGTCCCGGACGCTGGCCGATCACCAGCGGCAGCTCGCCGAAACCCTCGACGTGCTGCCGCTGGGACTGGACAACCTGCAACGCACCCTGGCGCCCGACGAGCGAATGCGCCTGCGGCTCAACGTCTCCACCAACCTCCGCCAGTTCGACACCACCGCCGCGCTGTGCGAGCGACTGCCGCTGCCGCTGTGCGACGGGCCCGGCATCGTCAACCCCATCCCCATCCCGCTGCCACCGCTCCCGCTGCCCACCGGCACCACCGGAGGTGGCCGATGAGAGCCCGCGCGATCCCCGCCCTCGCCGTGGTGCTGGCCACCGCCTCCTGCGGGATGAACCTGCAGAACGCCGGTGTCGGCACCGGCATCAGCGGACCGAGCAAGCAGATCACCGCCGTGTTCTCCGACGCCGGGCGGCTGCCGCTGGGCGGCGTGGTGCGCGCCGGGCAGGCCGAGGTCGGCCGGGTCACCGCCATCCGCACCCGCGACTTCCGGGCACTCGTGCAGATGGACGTCGAAGCCGACGTCGACCTGCCGCGCGGCACCACCGCGCAGCTGCAACTGGCCTCGCCGCTGGGCGAGGCGTTCGTGATGCTCGACCGGCCGCCGGGCGGGCCGATGCTGGAGGACGGGGCGGTGATCCCGATCGAGCGCACCACCCGCGGCCCCGACATCGAGGACACCCTGGCCGCCGTGGGCACCGTGCTCAACGGCTCCGGGCTGGACCAGGCGCGCACCGTCGTCGGCGAGCTCAGCACCGCGCTGCGCGGGCGCGAGGGCGAGGTGCGCGACCTGCTGCACCAGCTGCAGGAGGTGCTGGGGTCGTTGCAGCGGCACCGCGACGACATCGACCACGTCCTCGCCGCCCTGCACTCCACCTCCGAGGAGCTCGCCCGCAACAAGCCGCTGCTGGAGGCCACGTTCACGCAGGTCAAGCCCGGTGTGGACGTGCTGCTGGCGGAGCGGGACCGGTTCGGGGCGCTGCTGGCCGGCACCGCGTCGCTGAGCGCCACCGCCGACTCCCTCACCCGGCGCACCGCCGGGACGCTCACCGGCGAGGTGCGGCAGCTGCGGCCGGTGCTCGACGAGCTGCGCGGCTTCGACGGGCACCTCGCGAGCACCCTCGACGGCCTCGCCCGGTTCTCGCAGCTGTTCCAGCGGGCCACGCCGGGCGACTACGTGCTGTTCAACGGAACGCTGGACGTGCCGGGCACGCTCGGCGAGGTCGTGGCACCGGGAAGGAGCGGGCCGTGAAGCGGAACCGGTTGATGCTCGCGCAGATCGCGCTGTTCGTGCTGATCGGCATCGGCTGCACGGTCTACGTGGTGACCAACGTGGTGCGCCCGCACCTGATCTCGGCGCCGCACCACGTGACGGTGCGGATGCCCGAGGCCGCCGGCATCACCGAGGACTCGCTGGTGACGTTCCGGGGTGTGGAGATCGGCGCGGTGACCGGGGTGCGCATCGAGGACACCGGCGTGAGCGTGCTCATCGCCATCGACTCCTCGGCCCGCGTGCCCGCCTCCGCGCAGGCGGTGATCGCGATGGACACGCCGATGGCGCTGCAGCACCTGGACCTGCGGGCCGACACCGACGCGGGCCCGTTCCTGCACGACGGCAGCGTCATCCGGCCCGAGCGGACCGCGCGGCCGCTGCCGCTGGAGACGCTGCTGACCGACTTCACCGCGCTCGGCGACACCGTCGACCCGCGCGACGTGAACCGGCTCGGCGAGGCGCTGGCCACCGGGCTCAACGGCACCGGGCCGGAGCTGACCCGCATCCTGGACAACAGCGCTGAACTGCTCAAGGCGACGCGGGAGAACGTGCCTCGGCTGCGCGGCGTCCTCGACAACGGGCGGACCCTGGTCGGCCCGAACGGCGAGCAGGCCGACCGGTTGCGGGTGCTGGCGGCGAACCTGCGGTCGCTGACCGACCAGGTGCGCGCCGACGAGCCGCAGGTGCGGTCGCTGCTGGCCACCGCGCCGGACACGACGCGGCAGGTGGCGCGGTTGATGGCCGACAACGAGCCGTCGGTGACGGCGCTGCTGGGCAACCTCGTCACGACCGGTCAGATCGTCAGCGTCCGGGGCCCGGCGATGCAGCAGGCGCTGGTGTCGCTGCCGGGCACCTTCGGCGGGCTGGGCCGCATCGTGCACGGCGACACCGCCGACTTCGACCTGGTCCTCACCCAGGGGCCGTCGTGCGTCACGCCGATCGAGCGGCGTTCACCCGCCGACGCCGAACCGCGCGAACCGTCCCTGGACTGGCACTGCCCGGGCGACGATCCTCGGATGGGTCAGCGCGGCGCCGCCAACGCGCCCCGCCCGATCGGCACCTACGACACCACCACCGGCGACACCGGCGCCGGCTTCACCCTCGGCACCTCGGGTGGGCAGAGCGAGGTGCTGGGCTCCCGTTCCTGGTACTCGATCCCGCTGCAAGGAGTCCGCTGATGACCGACACCGCCACCCGGGCCGAGCCCGAGCAGCGCCGGGCCGTCCTGAAATCCCTTCGCGCACCGCGTGTTCTGGTCACCGCGGTGATCGCCGTCCTGCTGCTGGGGGCGCTGGCCTGGACCGGTCTGCAGCTCCGCGAGCACCTCGCGGTCGAGTCGGCCCGCGCCGACGCCCAGGAAGCCGCCAAGCGCTACGCCACGGACCTCTCGACCTACGACTACCGGCACCTGGACTCCGGTTTCGCCACCGTCACCGCCCACGCCGAGGGTCAGTTCGCCGAGCAGTACAAGCAGGTCAGCGCCAGCCTCACCGAACTCATCCGGCAGAACCAGGCGGTCTCCCAGGGCACGGTCCTCACCACGGCCGTCGTCTCCGCCGACGAGGATCACGCGGTCGTGGCCCTCTTCGTCGACCAGAAGATCACCAACAAGAACACCCCGGAACCCCGAGTCGACCGAAACCGCATGCAAATGACCCTCACCCACGACAACAACCGCTGGCTCATCACCAACATCCAACTCCTCTAAACCCCACCCGAACGTGCCCTCAAGTCGAATACCGCAGTTTTCGACCGGTCGAATACCGCAGTTTTCGACGGGACGAATACCGGAGTTTTCGACTTGAGGGCACGATCGTGTGGATCAGAGGCCGTAGGTCTTGCCGATGATGTCGCGTTGGATCTCGCTGGTGCCGCCGTAGACGGTGGACACGACCGTGGAGCGGAGCATGGACTCCATGCCGTACTCGGTAGCGTACCCGTAGCCGCCGAGCATCTGCATCCCCTCCAGGGACACGTGCTTGGCGAGTTCGGTGCACTTGAGCTTGACCATCGACGCCTCGCGGGCGAAGACCGCGCCGGGTTCGCGGTCGATGGCCGCGGCGACGCTGTAGAGCAGCAGCTGAGCGCACTCGATCTCGGTGGCCATGTCGGCGATGCGGTGCTTGAGCGCCTGGAACGACCCGATCGGCCTGCCGAACTGCTCGCGCTGCTTGACGTAGTCGAGCGTGTCGTCGAAGGCCCGCCGCGCCGCGCCGACCATGTTGGCGCCGAGGATCATCCGCTCCAGGTTCAGCCCAACCATCAGCTGCGACCACGCCTCGCCGACCGCCCCGACCACGGCCGAGTCGGGCAGGAAGCAGTCGGTGAAGTACAGGTCGTTGACCTCGCGGCCGCCCATCGTCTCGATGCCGCTGATCCGCAAGCCCTCGACGTCGGTCGGCACCATGAACTGGGTCAGCCCGCGATGCTTGGAGTCCTCCTGCGAGGTGCGGGCGATGAGCAGGACGTGGTCGGCGATGTGGGCGTTGGAGCACCAGGTCTTCTGCCCGTTGATCACCCAGCCGCCGTCGGCCCTCTCCGCCCGGCACGTCAGCGCTCCCACGTCCGAGCCGGCGCCGGGCTCCGACATCGACACGGCCTCGACCCGGCCGCGCACGACACCTTCGAGCACGGTGCGCTTCTGCTCCTCGGAGGCGAACTTCTCGTAGGCGGCGGCGGTGATGATCGTGGTGGCGAACCCGCTCATCGGCACCCGCCCGTAGGCGGTCTCCTCCAGGAACAGGCACAGCTCGGTCATGCCCTGCCCGGATCCGCCGTAGGCCTCGGGAAGCGAGATCCCGAGCCAGCCGAGGTCGGCCATCTTGTCGTAGAGGACCTGGTTGTGCGGCTCGGTCCCGCGCGCGGTGAGCTCGTCCCGCTGCTCCTTGGTGCCGCACTCGCGGCGGCAGAACTCGCCGACGGCGTCGACCAGGTCGCTCTGCTCGTCGGTCAGGACTCTCGGCATGGCGTGCCCTCCGTGGCTCTCGCGCGAGTCGTGGTCCCGCGGAGTGTGTCCGCGCTGTTGGCACTCTGTCAACAAGGGCTCTCGGAAACCCGTTCGAATTCGCTCGATCGCCGCTGCCGCAAGCCCTTCGGCGCTGTTGACCTCCGCACAACAGACGGTTACGTTCGAGTCGTCGTTCGCGGTGGGAAGGGAGCAGGATGCGGCGATTCGACCGCCTGAGGACGATCCTCGCGATGGATCCCGAGAGGGACTGCGACGAGATCTATCGGCTGCTGTCCCTGTACGAATTCCCCTGGGACTTCACGCGTTCCCTCGAACTGGCGCTGTTCCGCACCTACGCCGTGCCGAGCATCGGCCGGCTGCTCGACCGCACCGGCGAGTTCGACCGCCGCACCCAGGAGCGCTACGACGACACCGTGCTGGTGCTCTACGAGATCCTCATCCCGGAGTCCCCGGCCTCGCGGGCACGGGCGCTGGACCGGCTCAACCAGATCCACTGGCGCTACCGGATCAGCAACGACGACTACCTCTACACGCTGGCCACGTTCGTGGTGATGCCGGTGCGCTGGATCGAGGAGTTCGGCTGGCGCCGCCTGCACCCCCGCGAGATCCGCGCGCTGACGGCGATGTGGCGGAAGATGGGCGAGGGCATGCGCATCGAGGGCATGCCGGAGACCTACGAGGGGTTCGAGCGGCTGCTCGACGACTACGAGCGCGAGCGGTTCGCCTTCGACGCCGGAGGCAGGCGGGTCGCCGACTCGACGATGCGGCTGTTCGGGTCGTGGTTCCCGCGCCCGCTCTCGCCCGCGGTCACCGACGCCACCCGGCTGCTGATGGACCCGCACCTGCTCGACGCCCTCGACCTGCCCCGCCCGCCCGAGCTCGCCCGCCGCGCGGTCCGCCTCGGTCTCAAGGCCCGGGGCCTGTTCCTCCGGCTGGGCCCACCGCGGCCGGACTCGCGCCCGGTCCTGCCCCGGCCCCGCACCTACCCGGACGGCTACGCCCTCGACGACCTCGGGCCCGACTCCTACCGCCGCAACCCGACGCACCGCGACGCTCCCCCGGCGTGCCCGGTCCTGCACTAGGGCAGTTTTAGCCAGAACCGCCCGGGGTCACCGCAGTGAAATCCCGGGCGGTTCTGGCTAAAACCGTCCCCGTCAGACGGCCTCCAGCACCCGCTCCTCCGGGACCCGAGCCCGAGGCCGCGTGGCCAGGAACGCCACCAGCCCCAGCGCCGACATCCCCGCTCCGACCAGCGCCAGCACCGGGTAGTCGGAGACGCGCGCCAGGACCCCGCCGCCGACGGCGGAGCCGAACGCGACGCCGAAGTTGAACGCGGCCGCCGCGAGGGCCGACACCAGCGCGGACGCGACCCCCGCGACCTGCAGCACGTAGGACTGCAGCGGCGGCACCATCCCGAACCCGGTTCCCCCGAGCAGCACCAGCAGCACGATCACCGCGGGCAGCCACGAGCCCAGCGCCCACAGCGCCAGCAGCGACACGACGAGCCCGCCGAGGATCACCACGACGGTGCCGGTCACGGTCCGGTCGGCGAACCGGCCGCCGAGCGCGTTGCCGGTGATCAGCCCGGCGCCGAACAGCAGCAGCAACCAGGTCACCGAGCCCTGCGACACCCCGGTCACCGAGGTCAGGTACGGGGCGATGTAGGTGTAGACGACGAACAGCCCGCCGTAGCCGAGCGCGATCGCCAGGAACGCCGTCCACAGCCGGCCGTTGCGCAGCACGCCGAAACCGCGCTCCTCGGCCTCTCCCCCGCCGGGTGCGCTGGGCAGCACCAGCCACATCGCCAGCACGCCGACGGCCGCGAGCAGCGACACCACCCAGAACGCCGCCTCCCAGCCCACGGCGCGACCGGCGAGGTTGCCGATCGGCACGGCGATCACGTTGGAGACGGTGAAGCCGGTGAACACCACGGCGATCGCCGTGGCCTGCCGCGACGGGGCGACCAGTCCGCGGGCGACGGTGATCGCCGTGCCGAGGAAACCGCCCAGCATCGCCCCGGCCAGTGCCCGCGACAGCGCGATGACCGGCAGCGAGGCGCTGAGCGCGGTGATGGCGTTGGCGACGAGGAACACCAGCGTCAGGCCGATGACCAGGGGTTTGCGCGGCAGGCGGAGGGTGGCGGCGGCCACCAGCGGGCCGCCGATCACCGCGCCGAGCGCGAAGCTCGTGGTGACCCAGCCCGCCGTCGACACCGGGATGGCGAGGTCCGCGCTGATCAGCGGGAGCAGTCCGTTGGGCACCAGCTCGGCCGTGCCCAGCGCGAACGCGGTCAGGGCCAGAGCGACGATCGGGAATGGCATGACGTCGAGCCTCGGCCGCGCGGCGGGCGGCTACCAGAGCCCGGTTGTGGGCTCCCCGCGATGGGTGGCACTCGCGGGGATACCTTCACCCCGGCCGGTGCGAGCTACCGTGGAGGAGTGAGCGATCCGGGTGAGCTGGGGATCTTCCTGCGGGGCAAGCGCGCGGCGCTGCCTCCGGAGGCGACCCCGTTGAACGGTTTCGGGGTGCGCCGCCGCGTCCCGGGCCTGCGCCGCGAGGAGGTCGCGCAGCTGGCCGGGGTGAGCGTGACCTACTACACGCGCCTGGAGCAGGGCCACAGCCGCAACGCCTCGGACGAGGTGCTGCTGGCGCTGGCCAGGGCGCTGCAGCTGTCGGTGACCGAGACCGAGCACCTCCTCGACCTGGCTCGCGCCCGCCGCACCACGACCGATCCGGGCCCGGAGTCGGCGAGCCCGCGGGCGCTGGAGCTGCTGGCGCTGGTGGCGGAGCGCCCGGCGATCGTGCTCGGCAGGCGCAACGACGTCCTGGCCTGGAACGAGCTGGGCCACGCCCTGGTGGCACCGCACCTGCCCGCTGAGGCTCCCGAGTCGCCGGCGACGCGGCCGTCGCTGCCGCGGATGCTGTTCCTGGATCCGCAGGCCCGCGCGCTCTACCGGGACTGGCCCGCCGAGGCCGCCGACTACGTCGCCTACCTGCGGATGGCCAGCGGCAAGCACCCGGACGACGAGGCGCTGACCCGCATGATCGGCGAGCTGTGCATCCGCGACGACGCCTTCGCCGACCTGTGGGCCTCGGGCCGGGTCAGCGAGTGCGTGGCCGGGACCAAGCCGATGCGCCACCCGAGCGCGGGCGACATCACTGTCGACTTCCAGCTCTGGGCCCAGTCCGACCGCCCCGACCAGCGGCTCGAGCTCTACTCGCTCCGCGACGACCCCGACGGCTCCCGCACCCGAAGCCTCCTGTCCCACCCCGCCACCACCCGCTGACGCGCCACCACCCGAACACCACGGGTGCTCCTTGCCGTGGTCATCAGTGCGCTCAGCGCTGCGGAGGGGACAGTTTTAGCCATAATCACCCATGATCAATGTCCGTTTCGCCCGGACAATAATGGCTAAAACTGTCCACTTCCCTCACCTCGACCACCGAGCCACGCCCGTGACTCACGCCCAGAACAACTAGTGGGACGACGAGGCCCGGCATCGCTGAGATGCCGGGCCTCGTCGTGCGCTCAGTGACCCGCGATCGGGGTCGCGATCTCGTTGGGGGCGTGCGGAAGCGCGCCGGTGGCGGTCTTGTTCCCGGAGGCCAGGTCGATCGCGTGGATCTCGCGCTTGGCGGGGTCGGTCACGTAGGCCGTGCCGCCGCGCACGAACAGCGCCGGGCGCGGCTGCTGCCACTCCAGCGGCTCCTCCCACTGCCCGATGACCGGGATGCTGCGGACCACGCGGGCCTGCACCGGGTCGATCACGTGCAGCTGCCCGTCGGTGCCCAGCACCAGCGCCTCCCCGGCCGGGCCGCGGCCCAGCGAGCGGAAGGTGTAGCTGGTGCCCAGGTCGACCAGCTTCAGCGAGGAGTCGGCGGTGTTGACCAGCGCGACCTGCTGCGGGCGTTCGAGCTCGGCGTGCTCGTCCTGCTTGTAGTCGCCGAGCACGACCGGCGAGTGCTCGCTGCCCGCCTGGTTGCCGATGCGGCCGTAGGGCGTCGGAGCGGCGACCTTGGTGATCTTCCCGTCGCGGTAGATCAGCGCGCCGTTCTCGCAGCCGATGACCACCGCTTCGCCCTGCGCGACGGCCTCGCCGTGCACGCCCGGGCAGTCCTCGTTGCGGGTGATCTCGTGGCGGTGCTCGTCGAGGACCGCGATGCCGGTGCGCTCCTCCTCGTTTCCGAGCGAGAGCACCATCTGCCCGGTGGACAGCTCCACCGCGACGCCGTGGTGGGCCTCGGCGGCGGTGTGCTGGTCGGTGGCGGGCGCGCCGTGGGCGAGCTCGGCGGTGTCGAACGAGGTCACCTCGCCGGTCCCGTCGGAGAACAGCACGGTCCGGCCGGCGTTGCGCACCACGTGCCCGGGCTTGGGCGCCGGGAACGTCACGTCGGTGAGCTCGGCGTGCGCGGCGTCGAGGACCTGGAAGCCCGTCGAGGTCGACACCATCACGTGCTCGGCGTCGCCGGCCGGGTTGAGCCGGTTGAAGCCCGGCAGCGGAATGTCCTGGGCCACGGCCAGGTTCGTGCCGTCGAGCACCAGGATGCCGCCGTCGTAGGTGGTGACGATCGGGTCGGCGACGGTCCGGGCGGGTTCGGCCGGTGCCGGTCCCGCGGCCTGTTCGGTGCCGCACGCGGCCAGTGCCAGCGCCGTCGTGGCGACGGCGATCGGTAAGCGCACTCGTTTCACGGTTTTCTCCCTCTTCTCAGGTCAAGCGCCCAGTCCGGAGGCGATCGCCTCGGTGTTGGCGCGGGTCATCTCCAGGTAGGTGGCGGCACCGCCGCCGGGAGCGGTGAGCGATTCGGAGAACAGCGGCGTCACGCGCACGTCGAGCCCGGCCTGCTCGGCGAGCACCCGCGCCAGCCGGTCGGGTTGCGAGGAGTCGGCGAAGATCGTGCGCACCCCGGCTCGGCGGATAGCTCCGGCCAGCGACGACAGGTCGGAGGCGCTGGGCGAGGCCAGCGTGGTCCCGCTGGGGATCACCGCGCCGACCACCTCGAAGCCGTAGCGCTGGGCGAGGTAGCCGAACACGTGGTGGTTGGTGACGAGCTTGCGCCGCTCCGGCGGGATCCGCTCGAACCGCCGCGCCGTCTCCTCCTCGACCGCCAGCACCTCCGACTTGTACTGCGCCGCAGTGCTTTTCACCGCCGCTGCGTCGATTCCGCCCACGTGGGCCACGATCTGCTCGGCGATGACGTCCACGGCCCGGGCCACCCGGGTCGGATCGGTCCAGAAGTGCGGATCGGGCTGCGAGCCCGGCCCGGCGATGGGCAGCGGGTCCACCCGCTCGGCCACCGCCAGCGTCGGGACGCCTTCGGCCTCGGCGGCCTGGACGTGGCGCTGCACGCCCTCCTCCAGGCCGAGACCGTTGTGCACCACCAGGTCCGCCTGCTCGAGTTCGGCGGCCTGCTGCGCGGAGACCCCGAACGAGTGCGGGTCGGCACCGGGCGCCATGAGCACCGACACCGACGCGCGGTCGCCGACGATCTCGCGGGTGATGTCGCCGAGGATGTTGGTGGTCACGACGACCTGGGCGCGCGGCTGGGCTCCGGCGGAGCAGCCGGTCAGCAGCAGGGCGATCAGCGCGATCAGCGCGAGTGCGGTGCGCTTCATCGGCCGGTCTCCACCACGTGCGCGATCGGTCCGCCGAGCGGGAAGCTGCGGGCGACGCGGAGGCCGTCGTTGTAGTCGATCTCGTGCACGGTGCCGCCGTCGTGGACGTAGGCGCGCGAGGTGTCGATGAGGATGCTCGGCGGTGGCCCGCCGGGTTCGACGACCCGGTTCCGGGCGATCTCGGTGCCGTCCTCCCGGTAGGCCCGCAGGGTGCCGTCGGTGCCGAGCGCCAGCAGCGAACCACCCGCCCCCACGGCGTTGACGCCGGTCACCGGCCCGGTGGGGACGTGGGTGAACGCGCGCTTCGACAGGTCGAGCAGCCAGGCCCCGTCGGTTCCGGCGGTCGCGGCGAGGGTGTCGCTGCCGGGACGCTGGTGGAACTCGGTGGCGCGCGGCGCACCGGGCGGGTAGGCGATCTTCTCGCCCTGGAAACGGCCGTCCTCGGCGGAGACGAGCAGCGCTCCGTCGGCGCAGCCGAACACCACGCCGCGCCGCGTCACCGCGGTGCCCGCGGGTTCCGGGCAGGGCTCGTCGACGCGCGCGGTCTCGGTTCCGGCGCGGTCGAGGACCCGCACCCCGTTCTCGGACGGGGCCAGGACGTGCTGCTCGTAGGGCACGGCCGCGGTGCCGGGCAGCACCCGCGCGGTCCCGGCCCGCTCGATCTCGCCCTCCTCCAGCGCTTCCCGGTTCAGCAGGAGGGTTTCACCGTCCACACCGGACAGCGCGGTGACGGCCTTGTCGCTGTGCGCCTGGACGGGGGTGGCGAGGTCGACGTCGCCGACCTCGCGGATCTGCGCGCGGTAGTGGTGCACGTGGTCGCCGTGGTCGACGGTCCAGCCGCCGCTGTCGACGACGCGCACCGAGTCGGCGCCGGAGAGGTAGGCGAACCGGCCGTCGGTGACGACGTCGCGGATCCCGGGCACGGGAGCGAGGTCGCGGACCTCCTCGGTGAGCAGGTCCAGGACCCGCACCGCTCCCCCGTCGTCGGCGACGACGAGCCGGGACTGCACCTCGGCGGTCTCCTCGGCGCCCTCGACGTAGCCGTGCGGGACCGGTGGCGGTGGCGGGGGTGGTGGTGACGAACAGGCCGCCAGGATCAGCAGGCCTAACGGGAGTGCGCTCAGACTGCGGTGTTTCACGCTACGGGCTCGACTTCCTTCTCGACTTCTCCGGTGATCGCCGCCCGCCACCGGTCGCGCAGCGCGGAGACCAGGGCGGACAGGAAGAACAGGGCCACCGAGGTGGCGGCGATGCCGGCCCCGGCGGCGATGCCCCAGTGCCACGAGGCGAGCAGCCCCAGCACGGTGGCGGCGGCTCCGACGGCGGCGGCTCCGGCCATGACCAGCGGGACGCGGTTCGCCCAGAGCAGGGCGGCGGCGGGTGGCGCGATGAGCAGGCCGAACACCAGCAGCGTGCCGACGACCTGGAAGCACATCACCATCGCCAGCGTCACCAGCCCGGTCATCAGCAGACCGGCCGCTCGCGGACGCATTCCCAGCGTGTGCGCCTTGCGCGGGTCGAAGGTCAGCGCCAGGAACGGCCGGTAGGCGGCCACCGAGATCACGACGGCGATGACCAGCGCGACGACGAGCCGCACCAGGTCGCCGTCGGTGACGGCGAGGACGTCGCCGAACAGGAACCCGGTCAGGTCCACGGCGAAGGACTTCGAGTGCGACACCACGATCACGCCGGTGGCCAGCATCCCGACGAACAGCAGCCCGATCCCGGTGTCCCGGGACAGCCTGCGGGAGCGGTCCAGGGCCGAGACCCCGGCCGCCATCGCGCCCGCGCTCAGCGCCGCACCCAGCAGCAGGTCGCCGCCGAGCACCGAGGCGACGGCCACGCCGGGCAGCATCCCGTGCGACATGGCGTCGGTCAGGAACGCCATCCCCCGCAGCACGACCCAGGTTCCGGCGAGCGCGCAGATCATCGAGACGAGCAAACCCGCCCAGAGCGCGCGTTCGACGAAGGAAACCCCGAACGGGACGAATAGCCATTCCATGTGGTTCAACCTATAATGGAAATGATTGTCGTTCTCAAAGTTGTGGCGTGACTTCGCCCACGACGACCGGAGGGGAAACCGTGAGCGCTCCGTCACCGACCGCAGTGGAGATCACCCGGTTACGGGCCGGGTACCGGGGAAAACGGGTGCTCGACATCGAGTCGGCGGAGATCCCGGCCGCGTCGCTGACCGTCGTGGTGGGCCCGAACGGCGCAGGCAAGTCCACCCTGATGGCCGCACTCGCCGGGACGCTGCCCGGCGACGGCGCGCTGCGGACCCGCTACCGGGGACGGCCGGCGTTCGTGCCGCAGCGCAGCGCGGTCCCGGAAGCGCTGCCCTGCACGGCCTTCGACGCGGTGGCGATGGGCCGCTGGGCCAAGCGGGGCCCGTGGCGCAGGCTCACCGCGGCCGACCGCGCGGCGATCGGCGAGGCCGTGGAAAGGCTGGAGATCACCGCGTTCGCGTACCGGAGTCTCGGCGCGCTCTCAGGCGGTCAGCGCCAGCGCGTCCTCGTCGCCCAGGGGCTGGCCCAGCGCGCGGAGCTGCTGCTGCTCGACGAACCCGACGCCGGCGCCGACCCGCACGCGCGCAGGCTCATCGCCGAGGCGATCCGCGCCGAAACCCGCCGGGGCAGCGCGGTCGTGCAGGTCTCCCACGACCTCACCGAAGCGCGCGCAGCCGATCACTGCCTCCTGCTGCACCGGGGCCGCCTGCGCGCCGCGGGTCACCCCGACGACGTCCTCACCCCGGAGCTCGTCAACGAGGTGTGGGTTCCGGCCTGAGCTCAGGAGTGCTGGAGGGCCTTGAACTCCGGGAGCCAGGCGTAGTTGGGGACGGCGGAGCCGTCGGGTCCGGGACGGATCGTGGCCGAGGCGTAGACGCTGTTGAGCAGCCACGGGGTGCTCTCGGCGTTGAAGTCGGCGCCGGACATCGCCTCGTCCTGGCCGATGCCGTAGGTGGCGACCGCGAGCCTGCCGGTGGCCCGGAACTCGGCCATCTGATCGGTGAGGTAGTGCTTGTTGTTCTCGAACCACGGGCTGGTGCGCAGGAACGCGTACCAGCGCTCCTTCGGGAACGGGTCCCGCAGCGCGTTGCGGATGACCTGCCAGACCGGGGTGTCGCGGGGAATCTCGTACTCGTCGGCGTAGGCGGTCGAGACCGGGTCCTCCAGGTGGTCCTTCCACAGGTGCACCAGGGAGAACTCGGTGACGAGGAAGCGCTTGTCCCCCAGCCTCGGCAGCACGTAGTCGAGGTAGGCCCGGGCGCCGTCGGGTGCGGCGACGTGCGGGTGGATGTCGGTGCCGGCGATCTCCGGCGTCTCGCGGACGAAGCGCATCCAGCGGTCGGTGCCGCTGTTGACCCACTTGCCGGGCTCGTCGAGGTGGTTCAGCGCCCCCATGTGCAGGACCGTCTTGCCGCCGTTCGGGAAGTTCCGCGTCCGGTAGTCGATGACGTGGCGGGCGATCGTCTCGTAGAAGTCGTTGATGGCCCCGTTGGTCCAGTCGTCCTCGGGGCACTCGATGAACGGCTCGTTGCCGATCACCAGGATATCGACCTGGTCCATCACCACCGACAGCACCGCGTCGACCCGGCGAAGGTCGGCGTCCATCTCCGGCGTGCCGGGGCGCGGGATCCGGTCGTGGCCATCGCGCGGGAAGTAGGGGAACTTCAACGACAGCACGGTCCGCAGGTCGCGGCGGCCCGCCTCCAGCAGCGTCTTGATCGCCCGGTGGGCCGCGGGCTCCTGCTCGTCGAACTCGGGCATCGCGGCGAACCCGCGGACCCACGTCGCCTCGGCCTCGCGCAGCTGAGCCCAGGTCATCATGCTCGGGTCCCCGTTGAAGTTCGCCCCCAGCGCCCCGTTCGGTTGCTCACCCGAGCGCAACCCCACCACCGCGGCGTTCCGCCGCACCCCCGGGCCGCCGCACGCGGACGCGGCCGCAACCCCCGCCACCGCGGACAACCGGATCAAACCCCGACGCGACAGTGATCCCATACCCCCACGTATACGCCCCTCACCCCCTCCCCACCCCGCGAATCACCAAACTCCCCGGTCAACACCCCACCCCGAACCCCCGGGTCAAAAACCGCAACATTCATCGGGTCGAAAACCGCGGTTTTTGACCGGTCGAAAACCCCGGTTTTCGACTTGAGTCGCCCGTTCGTGCGAAGTCTGGCGGGGGTGGGATCGTCGAGCGCGGAGACCCTTAACGATCGTTCAGTAATCGGATAGAGTGCGTTCCCACCTGCGTCGATGGCACCGAAGGTCCAAACCGGCACTGGCGGGGACCGATCCGATCGGTTCTCATCCCAGGCGATCGGACACGTCGAGGAGGCGCGCATGGCACCGTTGCCACCGGTCGCGTTCGCGACCGAATCCGTGCTCGCGTGGCAGCGGGTCATCTCGTCGTCGTTCGTGCCGCTGACCGTCGACGACCTCAGCGACGGCCGGTTCGCCGGAACCATCCGCGGCCGCGTCCTCGACGACGTCTTCTTCGCCCGCCTGCGGGTCACGCCGCACGAGGTGCACCGCACCCGGGCGCTCATCGACGCCTCGCAGCGGCTGTTCTACAAGGTGACGCTGATGCTGGAGGGCACCGGCGAGCTCGTCCAGGACACCCGCCGCGCGCTGATGCTGCCCGGCAGCGTCAGCGTCTACGACACCGCGCGGCCCTACGACCTGCGCTTCGCCGACCCGATCGACGCGGTCGTCGTGATGTTCCCGCGCGACCTCGTCGACCCCAGCCCCGATCACGTCCGCGCCATCACCGCCACCTCGCTCGGCCCCGAGGAAGCGCTGACCAGGCTCGTCGCCCCGCTGCTGACCGAGATCGCGCACGACTTCACCGCGCTGGAAGGACCCGCCTCCACCCGGGTGGTGCGCACCGCCGTCGAGCTCATCTCGGCGCTGCTGAGCACCGCCGCGCTCGCCCGCACCGACGACCACGACCGGGAGCACCTGTCGCTCATGCTGCGCATCCGCGAGTACATCCTGGACAACCTCGGCGACAGCGAGCTGAACCCGGAGGGCATCGCCCGCGCCGTGTTCATCTCCACCCGCCACCTGCACGCGCTGTTCCACCAGCAGGGCACCACCGTGTCGGCCTGGATCCGGGAGCAGCGGCTGGAGGCGATCCGCCGCGACCTCGCCGACCCGCTGCACGCGCACCGGCCGATCTCGGAGATCGCCACCACCTGGGGTTATCCGGACGCCTCGCACTTCTCGCGGACCTTCCGGCAGCAGACCGGCGTGGCGCCCAGCGCCTACCGCCGCGCCGCGCTGGAAGAAGCGCGGCGCGGCGGCGGGGATCAGCGGGTCAGCACCGGGTAGTCGAGGACGACGGCGCCCCCGGTGGCGTAGTTGGGCACGTCGGCCTGCACCGCCTGCCCCTCCGGGGAGGCCAGCGCGGCGGCCATCGTGGCCGCGTCCGGGAAGTCGGCCTCGAACAGCGCGAAGTACGGGCTCTCCGGCTCGGCGTGGACCTCGAAGGTGTAGCGGTGGTCCAGCATTCCCGGCAGCTTCGCCGCCAGCGGCAGGTGCGTGCCCTCGTAGTGCGCCTTGAACGCCTCCGGGTCGGTCGGGTGCGGGTACAGGACGAGGAGCTTGTGCATCAGGAGGCCTTTCCGTCGGTGGGGTCGGTGCCGAGCGCGGCGTGCCGGGCGATCGCGGCGTCCACCCGGTCGACGGTGGCGAGCATGTCGCCGTTGCGGTGCGGGTAGCTGAAGTTCTCGGTGAACTCGTCGCACAGGGTGCGCATCTGGGACATGGCGCCGAGCAGCTTCTGCAGTTGCGGCGGCGTCGGGGTGGCGATCATGGTGTTGACCCAGGTGGACAGGCCGTCGACGCGTTCCCGGCGGCGCAGCGCGACCTTCTGCGCGAAGCGCTCGTCGACCACGCCGTCCTCGATGATGGCGTCGGCGGCGACCTGCGCCTCGAACGAGGCGGAGTTGGCGCCCTGCCCGGTCACCGGGTCCACAGTGGAGTGCGCGTCGCCCAGCGACAGCACCACGGTTCCGTCCGGCAGCAGGCGGTAGTCCTCGCGCACCACCGGGCGGACCGCGCCCTGCAGCACGTCACCGGGGCGCATCAGCCGGAACCGCGACTCGTCGATGCGCTCGTAGACCGTCGGGTGGTGCTCCTTGAGCTTGTCGAGGGTGAGCCTGCGGTAGGCCTCGGGATCGTCGGATTCCTTCTGCGTCATCAGGATTTCCAGGTCGCCGCCCGGGACGTTCTCGCAGAGCAGCGCGCTGGCCCAGCCGTCGAAGGTGGTGATCGGCAGGTCCAGCAGCTCGCCGTGACCCGGCGAGATCGACATGGTCACCGCGCGCGGTTCGGTCTGCGCCACGCCGTCCCAGAAGCCGACCGCCAGGTGCCGCTGCGGCGCGGCGTAGGGCGAGACGTCGGGGCGTTCGCCGAAGTACTCGGCGAAGGAGCGCTTGCCCGCGGCGACGACGATGAGGTCGTGGTGGCGGGCCAGCTGCTCGAAGTCGCTGGGTTCGATCGAGCGCTGCTCGATGGTGCCGCCGCGCTCCTCGTACTCGGCCATCAGGCGCGGCAGGTAGATGCGGTAGTCCAGGACGCGCGAGGGCCGCAGGAAGTCGCCGCGGAACACCGGAGGCCCGTCGGGGACGTTGAGGTGGTGGTAGTGGACCTGGTACCCGTACTCCTCGGCCGGCCAGAAGTTCACGCCCATCGCCTCTTCGCGGGCGATGGTGGGCGCGTGGTGCGAGACGCTGTTCTGCGGTCGTCCCGACGCGACCTGCTCGGCGGTCTGGTTGGTGTAGATGCGGGTGCTCACCCCGGCCTGCTGGAGCAGCAGCGCGAGGTGCAGTCCCGCGGTTCCGGCTCCGATGATTCCGATGTTCGGCATCTGCGTCTCCTCGTTGAGGCGTGCCTTCGTCGCGGTCATGGTGGCCCGGTTCGCGCGATCGCGGAAGTGCGCCGGGCCGCCGTTCGCTCAGGGGCGGCTCTGCTGCGCCGGGTGTCAAGGTGGCACCCCGGACGGGCTCGGCGCTGTCCTCCCCGCGCACGGCTCTGTGCAACCCGGGCACGGCGGTCTGCGGCCGTTGCCCGGCCTCGCGCGGGTTCCTACCGTCGATCGGTACCGGAGCGGCCCCGTCCCGGGCCGCCACGACCTGGGAGCGATCGACGATGACCGCAGCCTCGGCCGACAGTGCTGTGCAGGACCTGCGCGGGTGCCTGGGACGGTTCGCCACCGGGGTGGCCGTGGTGACCTTCGACGGCCTCGCCGACGGGCGGGTGAAGCGGCACGGGTTGACGATCAACTCGTTCACCTCGGTCTCGCTGGACCCGCCGCTGGTGCTGGTCGCGATCCAGCGCTCGGTGCGCGCCCACGCCCTGCTGGCCGGGCGGCCGTTCGCGGTCAACGTCCTGGCGGCCGAGCAGCGCGACCTCGCGGTGCACTTCGCGGGCCGCCCCAACGCCGAACCCGGCTGGGTCGAAGGGCATCACGCTCCCCGGCTGGCGGGGACGGCGTCCTGGTTCGAGTGCACCCCGTGGGCCGAGCACGACGGCGGCGACCACACCCTGTTCCTCGGCAAGGTCGAGCGCTTCGACCTGCGGCCGGGCCCCTGCCTCGGCTTCGCCGACGGCACCTTCTTCACCCTCCCGGACAGCCCGAAGCTCACCGGAGGGCAGTTTTAGCCACAACTGCCCGGGATATAGGGGCGGTTTTGGCGAAAACTGTCCCGCTCCGGGGATCTTGGTATCGGGACAGTTCTGGCAAAAACTGTCGTGCTCCAGGGCCCCGGCGGTCCGGAGGGGCGTGCTCAGAGGTGGTGGCGCCGGGATCGCGCCTCCTTCTCGTAGTGATCTCGGGCCGCTCGGGTGGTGGCGCGGGTGGCGACCTCGGCGACCGGGACGTCCCACCACGCCTCCGGCGGCGGGGCCTGCTTTGCCGGGTCGGTCTCGACGTGGATCGCGGTGGGGCGCGGATCCGAGCGGGAGGCGCGCAGCGCACTGCGCAGCTCGTCGTTGGTCTCGGCGCGCAGCACGCGCATCCCGAGGCTCTCGGCGTTGGCGGCCAGGTCGACCGGCAGCGGTGCGCCGGTGAAACCGCCGTCGGCGGCGCGGTAGCGGTAGGCGGTGCCGAAGCGCTCGGCGCCGACGGATTCCGAGAGCCCGCCGATCGAGGCGTAGCCGTGGTTCTGCACCAGCACCACGTTGATCTTGATGCCCTCCTGCACGGCGGTGACCAGCTCGGTCGGCATCATCAGGTACGTCCCGTCGCCGACCAGCGCGAACACCTCGCGTGCGGGGTCGGCCAGGCGGGCGCCGATCGCGGCCGGGATCTCGTATCCCATGCAGGAGTAACCGTATTCGACGTGGTACTGCCGAGGGTCCTTGGCGCGCCACAGCTTGTGGAGGTCGCCGGGCATCGACCCGGCCGCGTTGATCACCACGTCCCGCTCGTCCAGCACCTCGTCGAGCGCGCCGATCACCTCGGCCTGACCGGGCCTCTCGTCACCGGCTCCCCGGGTCACCGACTCGACGACCGCGGCCCACCTCCGCGCTCCGGCGCGGGCCCGCTCGGCGTGGTCGGCGGCCACGCGGTGGTCTCCCAGGGCGCGGGCGAGTTCGCGCAGGCTCGTGCGGGCGTCGCCGACGACCGGGAGGGCGGCCTGCTTGCAGGCGTCGGTCGCGGCGATGTTGACGTTGACGAACCGCACGCCGGGATCGGCGAACAGGGTGCCGGAGGCCGTGGTGAAGTCCGAGTAGCGGGTCCCCACCCCGACGACAAGATCCGCGTCGCGGGCCAGTTCGTCGGCGATCGCGGTGCCGGTGTGCCCGATCGCGCCCATCGCGCACGGGTGGTCGTGGCGCAGCGAACCCCGCCCGGCCTGGGTCTCGGCGACCGGGATTCCCGTGCTGCCGGCGAGTTCGGCGAGGTCGTGCTCGGCGCCGCTGTGGTGCACTCCCCCGCCCGCGATGATCAGCGGCCTGCGGGCGCCCCGGATCGCCTCGGCGGCCTCCGACACCGACTCGGGATCGGCGGCCGGGCGGTGCACCCGCCACACGCGCTCGGCGAAGAACTCCTCCGGCCAGTCGAACGCCTCGGCCTGCACGTCCTGCGGCAGCGCGAGGGTCACCGCGCCGGTCGCCACCGGGTCGGTGAGCACCCGCACGGCCTCCAGCGCCGAGGGCATCAGCGCCTCGGGGCGCCAGACGCGGTCGAAGTAGCGGGAGACCGGGCGCAGGCAGTCGTTGACCGAGATGTCGCGCGCGTGCGGCACTTCCAGCTGCTGCAGCACCGGATCGGCGGGCCGGGTGGCGAAGACGTCGCCGGGGAGCAGCAGCACCGGCAGGTGGTTGATGGTGGCCAGCGCCGCGCCGGTGACCAGGTTCGTCGCGCCCGGGCCGATGGAGGTCGTCACGGCGAAGGTCGACATCCGGTTGCGCTGCCGAGCGAAGCCGACCGCGGCGTGCACCATCGACTGCTCGTTGCGCCCCTGCAGGTAGGGCATCTCGTCGCCGGACTCCAGCAGGGCCTGCCCGATCCCGGCGACGTTGCCGTGCCCGAAGATGCCCCAGCAGCCCTCGATCAACCGCTGCCGCACGCCGTCGCGCTCGGTGTGCTGGCGGGCCAGGAACCGCAGCAGCGCCTGCGCGACGGTCAGCCTCCGCGTCGTCATCGTTCCTCCACTTCGGACGGATCCCGGTAGAACGGCAGGCGGGCGTCGACCGGCTGGTCGGCCCAGGTCTCGCGCACCCACGCGTGCGCGGGGTCGTCGCAGATCAGCCAGGCGCGCTCGGGCGAGGGACCGGCCATGACGTTGAGGTAGTACATGTCGTAGCCGGGCACCGCCATCGACGGGCCGTGCCAGCCGTCCGGGATCAGCACGACGTCGCCGCTGCGCACCTCGGCGAGCACGTCGGTGTCGCTGCCCGGGCCCGACGGGGACACCCGCTGGTAGCCGATGCCGGGTGTGCCGCGGACTTCGGCGATCTCGAAGTAGTAGATCTCCTCCAGCCGCGACTCGCCCGCGCGGTCCTCGTCGTGCTTGTGCGGCGGGAACGACGACCAGTTGCCCGCCGGGGTCAGCACCTCGACCGCGATCAGCCGGTCGGCCTCGAAGACGTGCGCGGCGCCGAAGTTGTTGACCTGCCTGCTGGCCTGCCCGGCGCCCCGCAGCTCCACCGGCACACCGGAGGCGGGACCGTAGCGCGCGGGCAGCCGGTTCCGGCAACGCGCCCCGGTCAGCGCGAACCGGCCGCCGGTCCCGCTGTCGATGCGCACCCGGGCGTCCCGGGGCGCGTAGGCGAAGTCGCTGACGCCGGCGAACACGCTCGCCCTCCCGGCCAGCTCGAACGTCCGGTCGTCGCAGGTCACCGAGCAGGAACCGCTGAGCGGCAGCACGATCCACTCGCTGTCGCCGGTGTCGAAGGTGTGCGAGCGCCCGGGCGGCAGGTCCAGCACGCGCAGCGAGCAGTGGTCCCACCCGGCCGTGCCCGGGTCGACGCAGGTGCGGTACTCCTCGCGCGCCGTTTCCCCGTCGACGAGGTGAAATCGCTTGTCGCTCACCGGTTCTCCCTTCCGCGCAGCAGGTCGACCGCGGCGTCGACCGCGCCCGCGACGTCGTCGTCGTGCGGGTAGAGCAGGCCGCGTCCCACGACGAGCCCGCGCACGTTGGGCAGTTGCAGCGCCGCGTCCCAGCGGCGCCGGGTGGCCGCGGGGTCGTCGGGGACCTCGCCGCCCAGCAGCACCGTCGGCAGCGTGGTGGCCTCCAGCGCCCGCCCGATCTGGTCGAGCTCGTCGACCACCGGCACCTTCAGCCAGGTGTAGGCCGAGGTGCCGCCGAGGCCGGAGGCGATGGCGATCGAGCGCGCCACCGCCTCGGCCGACAGGTCGTTGCGCACCCGGCCGCCGACGCGCCGGGCCAGGAAGGGTTCGACCATCGCGACCAGACCGCGCGCGGCGAGCTCGTTGACCGCGTTCGCCGCGCCCTGCGCGGTGTTCAGCGATCCCGGGTCGTCGAGGTCGATCCGCAGCAGCAGCTTGCCCGCGTCGAACCGCATCCGGTGCAGGTCCTCGGCGCGGTGGCCGGTGAACCGGTCGTCGAGCTCGAACGTCGAACCCACCAGGCCTCCCCGGTTCATCGAGCCGATGACGACCTTGTTCTCCAGCTCCCCGAGCAGCAGCAGGTCCTCCAGCACGTCGGCGGTACCCAGGACCCCGTCCACGCCCGGGCGCCGCAGCGCGGTGCGCACCCGGTCCAGCAGGTCCGCGCGGTTGGCCATCGCCATCGGGTTCCCGCCCGCCGCCAGCGCTCCGCGCGCGGGGTGGTCGGCGGCCACGATCAGCACGCGACCGGACTCGCCCAGCAGCGGCCGCCTGACCCGGGCCGCGGCGGCCTCGGCGATCATCTCGGGATGTCTGGCACGGGTCTCGATCAGCTCGGCGAGGGTCAACCCGTCCACCCTGGTCATGCGCTCAACGCCGGGTTCTGCGCCAGAACCTCCTCGACCTCGTGCGCGTAGGGCATCGCCGAGGAGCACGCGAGCCGGCCGGCGACCAGCGCACCGGCGGCGTTGGCGAAGCGCGTGGTGCGCGCCAGCGGCCAGTCGTGCAGCAGCCCGTGGCACAGCGCGCCGCCGAAGGCGTCCCCGGCGCCGAGCCCGTTGACCACGTCGACCGGGACCGGTGGCGCGACCGTGCTCTCCTCGCGCGTGCGCGCGAGGACGCCGCGCGGGCCCTGCTTGACCACCGCCAGCTCGACGCCGAGGTCCAGCAGGAGTTCGGCGGCCCGCTCCGGGTCGCGGGTGCCGACCGCGACCTCCACCTCGTCGAGGTTGCCGACCGCGACCGTGACGTGCTCCAGCGCCTCCCGGTACCAGCGGCGCGCGGCCCCGCTGTCGGGCCAGAACATCGGCCGCCAGTCCAGGTCGAAGACGGTGGTCCCGCGCTCGGCCCGGTGCCGCAGCGCCGCCAGCGTCGCGCTGCGGCTGGGTTCCTCGGCCAGGCCGGTGCCGGTCATCCAGAAGATCCGCGCGTCGGCGATCGCGGGCAGGTCCAGCTCGTCGGCGTGGATCTCCAGGTCGGGGGCCTTGGGGCGGCGGTAGAAGTACAGCGGGAAGTCGTCCGGCGGGAACAGCTCGCAGAAGGTGACCGGCGTCGGGTACTGCTCGACGGCGCTCACCCACCGGTCGTCGACGTCGAAACCGCGCAGCGCCTGGTGGACGTACTCGCCGAACGGGTCGGCCCCGGTGCGGCTGATCACGGCGCTGCGGTGACCGAGCCGGGCGGCGGCCACCGCGACGTTGGTGGCGGTGCCTCCGAGGTACTTGCCGAAGGATTCCACCTGCGGCAGCGGAACTCCGGTCTGCAGCGGGTAGATGTCGACCCCGATCCTGCCCATCGTGATCACGGTGAACCGTTCGCTCATCGCACGAACCCTCCGTCGGGTCAGCGGCCGCGCCGCGGCCGGAGCACGGACGGTTCCTTGTCTACGGGTGCGTCAGATCACTGTCAACGATTTGTCAGCACATACGGACTTAGTGACGTCGTGGGTTCTTGCTAGTGTTGCGCGGTGACCGCCGTGCGACACCGATCCCAGGAACCGCAGTGGGATCCGGCCAAGCAGATCTCGGTCGACCACCGCAGCCCCGTCCCGCTGTACTTCCAGGTGGCCAGCCAGATCGAGGAGGCCATCGCCTCCGGAGCGCTGCCGGTGGGCGCGCGCCTGGACAACGAGATCGAGCTGGCGGGCAACCTCGGGCTCTCCCGGCCCACCATCCGCCAGGCCATCGGCTCGCTGGTCGACAAGGGGCTCGTGGTCCGCAAGCGCGGCGCGGGAACCCAGGTGGTGTTCAACCACGTCAAGCGCTCGCTGCAGCTCAGCAGCCTGCACGACGACCTCACCGCGCTCGACGCCGCGCCCTCCACCCGCGTGCTGGTCAACGAGCTGCGCACGCCTCCCCCGGAGGCGGCCCGCGCGCTGGGACTGTCCGAACAGGACCAGGTCCTGCACCTGGAGCGGGTCCGGCACGCCCGCGGCGAGCCGATCGCCCGGCTGCGCAACTACCTCCCGGCCGGCCTGCTGGCCCCGACCGACGAGGACCTCACCGACCGGGGCCTCTACCAGCTGCTGCGCGCCGCGGGCGTCCACCTGCACGCCGCGCAGCAGACCATCGGCGCGCGCACCGCCACCGACGAGGAGGCCGCGCTGCTCGACGAGCCCACCGGGGCCGCGCTGCTGACCATGCAGCGCATCACCCACGACCACACCGGCGCCATCGTCGAGTTCGGCACCCACACCTACCGCGCCTCGCGCTACACCTTCGACCTCACCCTCCGCGGCGACACCTGAGCCCCGGGCGCTCGCTCGGCGGCCCGTCTAGCGGGCGCCGCCGAACGGCGCAGGGCGTTGCGGCAACTCCCCGAACGCACGCGTGCGGGAAGCGTCATGCACACTGATCGCGCCGGTGCCCGAGTTCGCGGGCGCGGCTGCCGAGGAGGAGCTTGTTGCTGTGACCGACGTGCCCGAGGAGGAGCCCCGCGTTCCGCTGCGCGACCAGGTCCACGACGAGCTGCAGGCCCGCATCAGCGACGGCCGGTTGCGTCCCGGCGACCGGCTCTTCGAGCAGGAGCTGGCCATCGAGTTCGGCGTGTCCCGCGTGCCGGTGCGGGAGGCGATCCGGATGCTGCAGAGCGCCGGGATGGTCGAGGTCCGGCCGCGGCGGCGCGGCGTGTTCGTGCGCAGCCTGGACCGCCAGCAGCTGGAGGAGCTCTTCGACGTCCGCGAGGCGCTGGAGGCGCTGGCCGCCCGGCTCGCCGCCGAGCGCAGCGAGTCAGCCGACGTCGAGCACCTGGGCGAGCTGGTCGCGCGCGCCCGGGAGGCGCTGGACGATCAGGACACCGACGCCATGTCGGAGGCCAACACCGAGTTCCACGACAAGCTCGTCGCGCTGTCCCGCAACGAGCTCCTCGCTTCGATGCTCGAACCGCTGCACGGCAGGCTCGCCGCGCTGTTCCGGTTGAACCTGGAGCCGGCGCGGGTCTGCCGCGAGCACGAGGAGCTCTACGCCGCCATAGCGTCCGGCGACGCCGAGCGGGCCGCCGAGCTCGCTCGCGGGCACGTGCGCGCGAGCCGCACGATGGTGCTCGAGCGCATGGTGCTCTGACCGCTTCGCCGAACCCTTGACCTGCGGAACTCCACCGCCGTAGGTTACGTATACATTTGAATATACTTTTGCATCGTGGAATTTCAGGGGAGGTAGCGCGGTGGCTCAGCCCTACGATCTGGTCTTCCGGGCTCGGCGGCTCATCGGACCGAACGGCGAGACCTCGGGCAGCGTCGGCATCCGCGACGGCCGCATCGCCGTCGTCGACGCGCACGACGCCGACCTGGCGGCCGAGCGCGTCGTCGAGCTCGCCGACGACGAGGTGCTGCTGCCCGGCCTGGTCGACACGCACGTGCACGTCAACGACCCGGGCCGGACCGAGTGGGAGGGCTTCGAGACCGCCACCCGGGCGGCCGCCGCGGGCGGCGTGACCACCATCGTCGACATGCCGCTCAACAGCCTGCCGCCGACGGTCGACGCGGACGCGCTCGAGGTCAAGCGCACGACCGCCGCGCCGCAGGCGCACGTGGACGTCGGCTTCTGGGGCGGCGCGATCCCCGGCAAGCTCGACGAGCTGCGGGGTCTGCACGAGGCCGGGGTGTTCGGCTTCAAGTGCTTCCTGCTGCACTCCGGGGTCGACGAGTTCCCGCCGCTGAACTCCGCCGAGCTCGACACCGCGCTGCGCGAGCTGGCCTCCTTCGACGCGATGATGATCGTGCACGCCGAGGACTCCGAGGCCATCGAGCAGGCGCCGACCCCGCACGGCGAGGATTACGGCGACTTCCTGGCCTCCCGCCCCAAGGGCGCCGAGAACCTCGCGATCGCGCAGGTCATCGAGCTGGCCCGGCGGATCGGGGCGCGCGTGCACATCCTGCACCTGGCCTCCGCCGACGCGCTGCCGCTGATCGCCTCGGCCCGCGCCGACGGCGTCCGCGTCACCGTCGAGACCTGCCCGCACTACCTGAGCTTCACCGCCGAGGAGATCCCCGACGGCGCCACCCAGTTCAAGTGCTGCCCGCCGATCCGCGAGGCCGCCAACCGCGAACTGCTGTGGAAGGCCCTGGCCGACGGCACCATCGACTGCGTGGTCAGCGACCACTCCCCCTGCACGCCCGAGCTCAAGCGCCTCGACATCGGCGACTTCGGCGTGGCCTGGGGCGGGGTGTCGAGCCTGCAGCTGGGCCTGCCGGCGATCTGGACGCAGGCACGCCAGCGCGGGTACTCGCTGGCGGACGTGGTGAGCTGGATGGCGCGCAAGCCCGCCGAACTCGCCGGGATGCGCACCAAGGGCTCCATCGCCGTGGGCAACGACGCCGACCTGTGCGTGTTCGCCCCGGACGACGCCTTCGTCGTCGACGTCGCCAAGCTGGAGCACCGCAACCCGGTCTCGGCCTACCACGGCCGCCCGCTGGCCGGCGTCGTCCGCAGCACCTGGCTGCGCGGCACCCAGATCGCCGGTGACGGCGCCGACACCCCCCCCGAGGCGAGCTCCTCACCCGCGGCGAGGTGTGACCCTCACCAGACGACAGTTCTGGTGAAAACCGCCCCCTGCCAACGCTCACCGTGACAACGACCGTTGGCAGGGGGCAGTTTTAGTGAGAACTGTCCAGGCAAAACGGACATGATCATGGGGCAATTCAGGCAAAAACTGTCCCCACAGGAGGGACGCACCCCACGCGACGCGAAGCCGGGCCCCGAGGATCGGGACCCGGCTTCGCCGCGCTCAAGGCCGTCAGGACGGCGGCCAGTTGGTGAACTCCTTCGGGCGCGGGGGCGCGTAGGTGCGGACCTTGGAGGTCTTCAGGCCGAGCCGGACCAGGGATTCCGCGATCGTCACCGCCGCCGTGACGCCGTCGACCACCGGGACGCCGGTGCGCTGCACGACCTGCTCGGAGAGCCCCGCCATGCCTCCGCAGCCCAGGCAGATCGCCTCCGCGCGGTCCTCGCGCACCGCGCGCACCGCCTCCTCGGCGATGGCCTCCACCGCGGCCCGCGGGTCGCGCTCCAGGTCCAGCACCGCCAGCCCGCTGGCGCGCACCGACGCGCACCGGTCGCTGAGACCCGCTGCGCGCAGCCGGTCCTCGATCAGCGGGACCGTGCGGTCGAGGCTGGTCACGACCGAGTAGGTGCGGCCCACGAACTGCGCGGTGGTGGCCGCGGCCTCGGTGATGTCCACGACCGGCACGTCGAAGAGCTCCTGCAGCCCTTCCCTGCCGTGCTCGCCGTAGCCCGCCTGGATGATCGCGTCGAACGGCTCGGGGTAGGCGCGCACCGCCTCCATCACCGCGACGGCCGCGAGGTAGCTCTCGTAGTTGCCCTCGACCGATACCGCGCCGAAAGACGGTGTCAGCGGCACGATCTCGGTTCCGGGGGCGGCCACCGAGGCCGCCTGCTCCCCGATCGACTCGGTGATGGAGGTGGTCGTGTTGACGTTCACGACGAGGATGCGCATGGACTCGACTTTCTCGAAATGAGCTTGCTGCGGCGGATCATTCGGCCGCGACGGCGATGGACTCGCCGTCCACGTCCCGGGCGTCGGGTCTGCGGTCACCGATGATCGCGTAGATGATGGCGCCCAGGATCGCCCCGATGAACCAGGAGAACCCGCCGACCGCGCTGAACGCCGGGACCAGCGCCAGCACCACCGCGATCGCCGCGGCCGGCACGAACGCCCACACCGCCTTCGGGTTGTAGCCGCCGGAGTAGTGGTACTCGCCGTCGGCGGCCTCGGTGTAGAGCTCGGGGACGTTCACGCGGGTCTTCCGGATCAGCCAGTAGTCGGCCATGATCACGCCGAACAGCGGGCCGAGCAGGGCTCCGAGGCCGCCCAGGAAGTAGTTCACCACGACCGGGCTGTCGTAGAGGTTCCAGGGCAGGATGACCAGGCCGATGATCGCGCTGACCACGCCCGCGCGGCGGAAGTTCAGGTGCTTCGGGAACAGGTTGACCAGCACGTAGATCGGGGCGACGAAGTTCGCCAGCAGGTTCACCGCGATGGTGAGCACGATCAGCGCGAGCGAGGCCAGCGCCAGCAGGTAGGTGTTCGGGATCGTCTGCACGATGTCGGTCGGGCTGGTGATCACCCGTCCGTTGATCTTGAACTGGGCTCCGCTGAGCACCACCACGATCCCGGCGAAGAACAGCATGTTCACCGGGATGCCGACCAGGTTGCCGAGCACGATCGACCGGCGGCTCTTGGCCGAGCGGGTGAAGTCGCAGAAGTTGAGCACGAAGGTGCCGTAGATGACGACCCACAGCGCGGCGCCCTGCAGGATCCGCAGCCACATCGCGCCCCCGGTCAGCGGCTGCGCGGTGGACATCGAGATGGAGAAGTCGGCGCGGGCGAACATCCAGATCGCCAGGCCCAGCATGGTGATCAGCGTCGTCGGCGCGGCCACCGCCATGTACCTGCGGATGACGTGCATGCCGTAGCTGACGATGAGGACCTGCACCGCCCACAGCGCCAGGAACGTGATCCAGCCGAGCAGCGAAAGACCCAGCACCGACTGGCCTTCCAGCGATTTCAGGCCCGGGAACAGCGCCACCAGCAACGCGTCGAGCACCGAGGAGGCGAGGTAGGTCTGGATGCCGAACCAGGCGATCGCCACGACGCCGCGCACCGCGGCCGGGATCTGCGCACCCCGGGTGCCGAAGGCGATGCGGCTCATCACCGGGAACGGGACGCCGGCCTTGTGCCCCATGTAGCCCGACATCGTCAGCAGCAGGAACAGCAGCGCGGAGGCCAGCACGAAGGCGGCCAGGATGCCCCAGACGTTGAGCCCGAGCGCGAACAGCCCGATCGCGAAGGCGTAGTTGCCGAGGCTGTGAACGTCGTTGGCCCACAACGTGAAGACGTTGTAGGCGCCCCAGCGGCGGCCGTCCTTCTTGGTCGGGGCGAGGTCGTAGCTGTACAACCGCTCGCTCGAGGCGGGAGGGATGTCCAGACCGGATCTGTCGTTCGTGGCAGTCACTAGCCGCCTCCTAAGCCCCCACTCCGCGACACCGACGGAATGGGCTCAGTTTCGCGATGCGAAAGTATACGTGAGAGTTGGGAAGACCGTAAGCGGTGTTCACGACCTCGTCAACACTCCCCGAACGATCAGTCGGGTGTGATCTCCTCCGCTCCCGCCGGGGCTTCCGCGCGACGCCGCCGTTGCTTATCCTGCAGCCAACCCCGGTTTTGTATACATGGATTGTGCAGGTCATGGGCCTGCACTGGGGTCGGGGTGGTTGTCGAGGAGGAGCCAGCTTGAACTCGCCGTCGTACTTCGCGCCTGCCGGTGGGTTGCCGCCGCAGACCGATCTGCTCACCGACCGGGCGATCGTGACCGAGGCCTACACCGTGATCCCGCGCGGCGTGCTGCGCGACATCGTGACCAGCAACTTCCCCGGCTGGAGCGCCACGCGCGCCTGGATCCTGGCCAAGCCCGTGACCGGGTTCGCCACGACCTTCGCCCAGAACATCGTCGAAGTCGCCCCCGGCGGCGGCAGCGAGCACCCCGAGCCCGAGGCCGGTGTCGAGTCCGTCGTGTTCCTCATGACCGGAACGTTGCGGCTCACCGTCGACGGCGTGGTGCATGTGGTCGAGCCCGGTGGGTACGCCTACCTCGCCCCCGGCGCGACCTGGTCGCTGACCAACCCCGGCACGGGCCACGCCACGTTCAACTGGGTCCGCAAGCCCTACGAATTCGTCGACGGCATCGACGTGCCCGCCTCGTTCGTCACCCGCGAACAGGACATCACCCCGACCCCCATGCCCGACACCGACGGCACCTGGGCCACCACCCGCTTCGTCGACCCCGACGACCTCGCCCACGACATGCACGTCAACATCGTCACCTTCCAACCCGGCGGCACCATCCCCTTCGCCGAAACCCACGTCATGGAACACGGCCTCTACGTCCTGCAAGGCAAAGCCGTCTACCGCCTCAACAACGACTGGGTCGAAGTCCAAGCAGGCGACTACATGTGGCTCCGCCCCTTCTGCCCCCAAGCCTGCTACGCAGGCGGCCCCCACCCCTTCCGCTACCTCCTCTACAAAGACGTCAACCGCCAAATCCGCCTCACCTAACCCCACCCCCCAACACCATCACCCCCAGGGACAGGGCAGTTTTCATGAAAACTGTCCCGTCCCTGGTGAGGGGAAGTTTTCATGAAAACTGTCTCGTTCGTGGGGTGGTGACAGTTTTCATGAAAACTGACACCACCCCACCCACACGACGCTCGTGACCAGCACAAACAGGCCACGGACCCGGGTTGGGTCACCCACTCACCTTCCGAGGGGGAGGGAAGTTTTTCATGAAAACTGTCACCACCGTCTCGATCGTGGGTGGGTGCAGTTTTCATGAAAACTGTGTCCTCTCAGGGGAGTTGTTGGGGTCGGGGGTTAGTCGAGGACTGCGGTGACTTCGAGTTCCGCGAGGTGTTCGGGGACGTCGAGGGCAGTGGTGCCGAAGAGGGAGGCCGGGGGTTTCGCCGCGGTGCCGAGGGATTCGGCGGCGCGGGTGATCCCGTCGACGACCTCCGGCATCTTCTCCGGGCTCCAGTCGACGACGTGCAGGGTCAGCTTGGCGACGTCGTCGAAGGTGGCGCCCGCGGCGGCCAGGGCCTTGGCGGCGTTGCGGTAGCACTGCGCGATCTGCTCGGCGAGATCCCCTTCCCCGACGACCGCGCCGTGCTCGTCCCAGGCGACCTGGCCGGAGATGAACACCAGCTTCGACCCGGTGGCGATCGAGACGTGCCGGTAGAGGTCGACCTCGGGCAGTCCCGGGGCGTTGGTGGTGGTGATGGCCATGCCGTTCCTCCGTGCTCTCTTGTGGTTACCGGGAAACCGTAGGAGAGTGTGCGCTGACGTGGAAGAACGCACTTTTTCGTAACCGAGGAACCTCATGGTGACCAAGCAGTTCAGCGGCTCGGCCGACGAAGCGGATCTCCGGCGAGCGGACTCGCTGGCGCGGGAGATCTTCTCCGACGTCGCCAACAAGTGGGCGCTGCTCATCATCGAAGCGCTCGGCGAGCGGACGCTGCGGTTCAGCGAGCTGCGCACCGCCGTCGAGGGCATCAGCCACAAGATGCTCACCCAGAACCTGCGGATGCTCGAGCGCAACGGGCTCGTCGGCCGCACGGTGCACCCGACGGTGCCGCCGCGCGTCGACTACGCCCTCACCGAACCCGGCCGGGGCCTGCTGGTCACGGTCGACGCCATGTGCGAGTGGACGCATCGGCGCCTCGCCGACATCGACGAGGCGCGCCGCCGCTTCGGCGGGTGAGTCAGAACGTGTCGGTGCTGAAGCGGACCTCGCTGGTGAGGGGGCGCCGCGAACGCGGGATCGAGTCGGCGACGAGCAGGTAGGAGTTCTTCACCAAGTCCCGCAGGAGATCGTCGTCGACCTCCTCGCCCGGCCAGACGCTGATCCAGTGCCGCTTGTTGAGGTGGTACCCGGTGGTGATGTCGTCGTAGCGCTGGACGAGGGCGGTGACGTCCTCCGGCGCGCACTTCACGGTGGCCAGCGGCGTGCCGCGCAGCTGCATGCTCAGCAGGAACATCTTGCCGCCGACCTTGTACACCTCGCAGTCGGGCCCGAACGGGTGCTCCAGCTCCGCTGCGAGCAGACCGCCGGCCGCCTCCTCCGCGACGTCCTGCAACCGCTGCGCCTCCACGCGTGTCCTCCTCGCCACCGTTCGTTACCGCATCGGGTCCGTTCGTGCGGTCTTCGCCCGCTCTCGTCCCACTGCGCTGGTCCCGGAATCGGGAATAAGCTTAGTTTCAGACCTTGGAGCGGGAGATCCGCCAGCGCGGAATCCGTCGATTCCCGGTCGGCTTGGTGAGGAGACCAAAGGCGGTCTTTGATGGCAGACGTGCACCGGCTCGACCCGATCTCGCGCGTCTCCGGCACCACGACGGTGTACGGGGCGTGGGAACGATTCGTGCAGGGCGAAGACGACATCCGCGGCGTGCGGCCCGAGGTGGCGATCTCGTGGCACCGCTGCCGCGACCAGTACCGGGTCGATCCCGGCCTCAAGGAGGCCCCGATCGCCGTGGCGGAGGTCGACCACACCCTCGAGCACGACGTGGTGTTCGCCGACCTGGGGTTCCGGGCCGCTTCGGTGGCGCACGAGGTCGCCAACGTCGGCGGGATCGTCACGGTCACCGACGCCACCGGGCGGGTGCTGGCCGAGTGGGGCGATCCGGCGACCCGCAAGCTGGCGGCCGACGCGAACCTCGCGACCTGGTTCTGCTGGTCCGAGCAGGCCACCGGCACCAACGGCATGGGCACGGCGCTGGAGACGCACACGCCCGTGATGATCCGGGGAGCCGAGCACTGGTGCCAGGCGTTCCACGAGTGGACCTGCGCGGGCGTGGCCGTGCGGGACGTGGTGACCAAGGACCCGATCGCGGTCCTCAACATCTCCTGCTGGCGCGGTGACCTGCCCTCCCCCGCCGGCGCCTGGCTGGCCAACGCCGCCACCCGCACCCAGGCCACGCTGCGCCAGCGCGCCCAGGACGGCAGCGCCGAGCTGATCGCGGCGTTCAACCACGCCCGCTCCCGTGCGGGCGTGTCGCTGGCCGCGGTCGATCCGGCGGGCCGGGTGGTCATCGCCGACGACACGGCGAGCGTGCTGCTGGGCGTGCCGAGCTGCACCCCGGCGAAAGATCCGGCGGTGCGCTGGAATCCGGGGTTGCCGGAGTTCATCAGCGCCGCCCGCTACGCCGCGAAGCAGGCGTCCCGCAACCCCGACTGGGTCGGCTCGACGCAGCTGTTCACGCACCTGTCCGACGAGCCGACGCCGGTGACGATGCACCCGGTGTTCCTGGCCGGGCACCTGGTCGGCAACCTGGTGTTCTTCGGCGTCTCGGAGGGCGAGCAGCTGCCGCGCGGCGAGGGCGCGCACCAGCACGGTCCGCCGCAGCGGATCGTGGGGACCCGGGAGAACCGGATGGTGCTGCTGCGGCTGCCGGAGATCTCCTTCGCCGAGTCCGACGGCAACGACGTCTGGCTGACCACCGATCAGGGGAAGTTGCGGGCGGCTTCGGGCGGTCTCGACAAGTTGGAGAGCGAGCAGGGCGACGCCGGATTCCTGCGGGTGCACCGCCGCTACGTGGTGAACCTGGGGCGCATCCGCGAGGTGGAGCGCCGCTTCAAGGGCGAGTTGGTGCTGGTCATGGACGACGACGAGAACACGATGGTGCCCGTTTCGCGGCGCAACGCCCCTGCGGTGCGCCGGGCTCTGGACATCTGAGCGGATGGCCGGGGAGGTGGTGTTGCGTTGCCGGAGAACCCCGACTCGGTGGCCGTCACGCGCAACTACGACCAGGCGCTGCGGCATCACGAGCGCACTCGTGAACATCCGGCGGCAGGGGGCAGCAACCTGGACTGGTGGCCGCATCGGCTGAACCTGGAGATCCTTGCCAAGCACCATCCTGGGCGGAATCCGCTGGGTGAGGACTTCGACTACGCCGCCGAGTTCGCGACTCTGGACTTGGATGAGGTCGCGCGTGACATCGACCGGGTGCTCACCACCTTGCAGGACTGGTGGCCCGCCGACTTCGGGCATTACGGGCCGCTGGTGCTGCGGATGGCGTGGCACTGCGCTGGGACGTATCGGGTCGCTGACGGGCGGGGTGGATCCACGTCGGGGATGCAGCGGTTCGCGCCGTTGAACAGCTGGCCGGACAACCGGAACCTGGACAAGGCCCGCCGGTTGTTGTGGCCGGTCAAGCAGAAGTACGGCCGCAAGCTCTCCTGGGCCGACCTGATGGTCTTCGCCGGGAACCGGGCCCTGGAATCGATGGGGTTCCGCACGCTCGGGTTCGCGGGTGGTCGGGAGGACGTGTGGGAGTCCGACGCCGACATCTACTGGGGACCCGAACGCACCTGGCTCGGCGACGAACGCCACACCGGCATCCGCGACCTGCAACAACCCCTCGCCGCCGACGAGATGGGCCTGATCTACGTCGACCCGCAAGGACCGGCGACACTACCCGACCCCATCGCCGCGGCACGGGCTATCCGGGACACCTTCGCCCGCATGGCCTTCAACGACACCGAAACCGTGGCGTTGATCGTCGGCGGCCACACCTTCGGCAAGACCCACGGCGCCGCCGACCTCTCCCACCTCGGCCCCGAACCCGAAGGAGCCGGCCTGGAGCACCAAGGCCTGGGCTGGTCCAGCGACCACGGCACCGGCAAAGGCCCGGATGCGATCTCCACCGGCTTGGAAGGCAGCTGGACGCCCAACCCCACACGCTGGGACAACGGCTTCCTGGAAACCCTGTTCGCCTACGACTGGGACGTCGAGCTCAGCCCCGCCGGGCTCTGGCAATGGGTCCCGCGCGGCGACCAGGGCCACGGCACCGTCCCCGACGCCCACGACCCGCTCAAGCGCCACACGCCGACCATGCTCACCACCGACCTCGCCCTGCAGGAGGACCCGGCCTACCGGCAGATCGCCATGCGCTTCCTCGCCCGGCCCGACGAGCTCGAAGACGCCTTCGCCCACGCCTGGTTCAAGCTCACCCACATCGACATGGGCCCCATCCAGCGCTACCTCGGCCCGCTCGTGCCCGACGAACCGATGATCTGGCAGGACCCGGTCCCCGCCGTCGACCACGAGCTCATCGACACCGACGACATCGCCCAGCTCAAACACCGCGTCCTGGACACGGGCCTGCCGGTGTCGCACCTGGTGTTCACCGCCTGGGCCTCCGCCTCGACCTACCGCGACAGCGACAAGCGCGGCGGCACCAACGGCGCCCGCATCCGCCTCAAGCCCCAACGCGACTGGGAGGCCAACGATCCCGAGATCACCGGCCCCGTTCTCGATGCCCTGGAACGCATCCAGTGCGACTTCAACGCGGAACAGACCGGGGACAAACGGATCTCGCTCGCCGACCTCATCGTGCTCGCCGGATGCGCGGCCCTCGAGCACGCGGGCGCACCGGTTCCGTTCACACCGGGACGCACCGACGCCACCCAGGAGTGGACCGACGTCGACTCCTTCGCCGCCCTCGAACCCCGCGCCGACGGCTTCCGCAGCTACCTCGGTAAGAAACCTCCACTGCCCTCCGAATACCTCCTCATCGACCGAGCCAACCAACTCACCTTCACCGCCCCCGAGATGACCGCACTCATCGGCGGACTCCGCGTCCTCGGCGCCAACCACCGCAATTCACCGCTCGGCGTGCTCACCGACCGGCCGGGCACGCTCAGCAACGACTACTTCGTCAACCTCCTCGACATGGACACCGAATGGGTCGCCACCGGCGGCACCTTCGAGGGACGCGACCGCGGCAGCGGTGCCGCTCGGTGGCGTGCGAGCCGCGTCGACCTCGTCTTCGGGGCGAACGCCGAACTCCGCGCGATCTCCGAGGTCTACGCCAGTGACCAGGGCACATTCCTGCGCGACTTCGCCGCCGCGTGGGACAAGGTCATGAATCTCGGTCGCTTCGGGGTCTGAGCGGTAGGCCTCGCCCTGCGAGCGGTGCGGGCCCCCGGCCCGGCGGCGTCGAGTGTCCGCCACCCGGCACCCGGCGTAGTGTCCGATTCCGTTACGGGCCAAGTGGTTTGGCCCTCGCCGGGCGCTCGAACCGCTGTTCCCCCTGTCGCGCGCACCGGCCTGTCGCGAACGGATTCACAAGGAGGTGATCTCCGGTGACGACAGCCAAGGAACGCACCGATCTGCTCACCGAGGTCGGCCTGGACTCGCAGAACGGCGCAGCCCTGGGCCGGGTGCTCGGCACCGGCAACATCCAGCGGGCCACCGAGCGGGCCGACGGCACGATGGAGGCCACGGTTCGCATCCTGCCCGACGAGATCGTCTGGGACCCTTCGATTCTCGTCCTCCCGCACGGCGGCGACCTCGAGCTGACGCTGATCAACGACGACCTCAACACCCACTGCGCGCTGCTGCCCAGCAACGGCGACCGCAAGTTCATCTGGCTGGTCAACCACTCCAAGGGACGCGCGAAGCTCAACCTCGACGGGCCCGGCTACTACTGGTTCTCCTCGCCCACCGGCAACGACGAGGGGCGCGGCCTGACCGGCGCCATCGTGGTGCTCGGTGAAGTGCCGCCGGAGGCCCGGCTCGACCGTCCCGACCAGATGCGCCCGTAGGAGGACGACGATGACTCTCGAATACGTCGACGCCGGCGAGGCGATCGATCACGGCACGCTGAGCTCGGTGCCCCGCAACGCGCCCGACGTGGGTTTCCGCGTCGGCTACGACCGGCTGCTCGATGCCCGGTCGGAGTCGCACAACTGGTTGACCTACTACGGCGCCTACGACGGGCAGCGCTACAGCCTGCTCGACCAGATCAACACCGACACCGTCAAGCGCATGGGACCGGCCTGGATCTTCCAGGCGGGCACGGCGGGCATGATCGCGGGCGCGTCGACCTACGCGTTCGAGGCGACCCCGCTGGTCGTCGACGGGGTCATGTACGTCTCGGGCTGGGACGGCTGGGTGTGGGCGCTGGACGCCAAGACCGGCGACCAGCTGTGGCGCTACAAGCACGCCGTGCCCTACGACGTGTCGCTGTGCTGCGGCAACGTCAACCGCGGCGTGGCGGTGGCCAAGGGCAAGGTGTTCACCGTGACGCCCAACGCTCACCTGCTGGCGCTGGACTCGGTGACCGGGGAACGCGTGTGGGACAAGACGATCGGCGACGTGCGGGCGGGCGAGAGCGCCTCGCTGGCTCCGCTGGTCGTCAAGGACATGGTCATCACCGGCAGCGCGGGCGGCGAGTTCGGGGTGCGCGGCCACATGGACGCCTTCGACCTGGAGAGCGGCCAGCACCGGTGGCGCTGCTACACCGTCCCCAAGCCCGGTGAGCCCGGGTCGGAGACCTGGCCGGCGGACGGCGAGGCGTGGGCGCGCGGCGGGGCGAACCCGTGGATCACCGCGACGTTCGATCCCGACACGAACCTGCTCTACGCCGGGACCGGCAACCCGGCGCCGGACTTCGACGGCGCGGTCCGCGAGGGCGACAACCTCTACACCGACAGCATCATCGCCGTCGACGTCGACTCGGGCACCATCCAGTGGCACTACCAGTGCACCCCGCACGACGTGTGGGACTACGACTCGACGATGGAGAACATCCTGTTCGACCAGGGCGGGCGCAAGATGCTCGGCCACTTCGACAAGAACGGGTACTTCTTCGTGCTCGACCGCACCAACGGGGAGCTGGTGTCGGTCACGCCCTACGTGGACCGGATCGACTGGGGCACCATCACCCGCGACGGCAAGGTGACCCCGCGCAAGTACCCGGACGCCGAGGGCGAGCCGGTGCACTTCTACCCCGGCCCTGCCGGGGCGAAGGAGTGGACGCACGCCGCCTACAACCCGGGCACGGAGCTGTTCTACGTCCCGGTGCAGGACGTCGGCGCCACCGCGACGCGGCGTCGCCGCGAGTTCCGCGAAGGAATTCCCTACTGGGGCGCGGGTGTTCAGGTCGATGCCGACGACATGCGCGGCTCCATCAGCGCTTTCGACTCGGAGGGCAACGAGAGGTGGCGCTGGCGCAACACGTTGCCGATGTGCTCGTCGGTGCTGACCACCGCCGGGAACCTGGTCTTCGCCGGGACTCCGTCGGGTGAGTTCGTGGCTCTGGACGCCCGCAACGGCGAGAAGCTGTGGGAGTTCCAGTGCGGCAGCGGCCACCACGGCAGCCCGATGACCTACTCGGTCGAGGGCAGGCAGTACGTGGCGGTCCCGGTCGGCTGGGGCGGCTGGATCGAGGGCTTCCTGCCCGGCATGCTCGGCGCCGGCCACGGCAGCGCCCTCATCGTCTTCGCCCTCCCGGAAGAACCCGCAACCCGCTGATCACCCGATGCGTCGTTGGTGGGGAGGTTGTGGCGAAACCTCCCCACCGACGAGGCGGTCGTGAGAGGCTCCTCCCCAACCGGGGTGCAGGGGAGGGACGCGTGCCGCTCGCGCACCGCAACGGAGTGCACATCGCCTACGAGATCACCGGTGCGGGTCCTCCGCTGGTGCTGCATCCGGGCATGTTCCACACCGGTCGGCGGTGGAGCGAGGCCGGGTACACCGACGCTCTGGCCGCGACGCACACGGTGATCACCGTCGACCCGCTCGGCCTCGGCGGCAGCTCGGCCCCCGTCGACCCGGCCGACTACTCGCCGGCTCGCCGCGCCGATTCCGTCACCGCGGTGCTCGACCACCTCGGGTACGAGAAGGCCGCGTTCTGGGGATACTCGCTCGGCGCGCTCACCGGCTACGCCGTCGCCGTGCACGCCCCCGACCGGCTCACCCGCCTGGTGGCCGGCGCCTTCGACCCGCTCAACGGCTTCGAATCGGCGATCGGCCCGATGCTCCGCGCCCTGAACCTGCCCGCCGACACCGACCCGTGGCCGATCATGCGCGACGGCGCCCGCGCGAATCCCGACCACGCGGCAGTCATCGACGCCGCCGACCCGGCCGCCCTGCACGCCAACTACGAGGCGTTCCGCCACGAGCCGGGTCTCCACGAGTCACTGGCGAAGAGCCCGGTACCGCTGCTGATGTACGCGGGCACCGCCGACGCCTGGCACGACCCCATGCGCACGTTCGCCGAACGCACCGGCACTCCGTTCGTGTCGATGCCGGACGCCGACCACATCCGGGCCTGGCGCAACAGCGCAGAAGCCCTCGCCTTCGTCCACCCGTTCCTGACGGGCTAACGATTCCGCGCGCGGTGGGCGGCGACCTTGTGGCGGTTGAGGCAGGTCGGGGAGCAGAAGCGGCGGCGTCCCGTCGGGGATGAGTCGGCGTAGACGTCGACGCAGCGGGCGGCCTGGCACGTGCCCAGGCGGCTCTCGTCGTGGTGCAGCAGCCAGCCGAGCAGGCAGGTGCTCAGCGCGGCGGGCAGGACGTCGGCGCTGGACTCGACGGCCCAGGTCAGCCCGTGGGTGGTCATGACCGGGATCGGCCGGATCGCCCGCAGCAGCCCGTTGAGCTCGACGAGCGGGCGTTCGGCGGCGAACACCCGGAACAGCGCGTTGGCGGCGGACACCGGGTCCGTCGAGGCCGACCACCCCAGCACGGTCGCGACGTCCGGGTACGGCGCCCCCTGCTCCCCAGCGGCGGCGCGCGGTTCGTCGGCGAACTCGTTCACGAACTCCACGAGCTCACCCAGGTCGAGCACAGGAACAGCCGGCACATCCCCAGGCTAACCGACACATCACTTCCTGCCGGTTACGTCGGCATGTAACCTGCTGAACCATGTCCACGGGTTACATCGACGTCAGCGTGCTGCCCGCGTTCCTGGCGGCCGTGGCGATCCTGCTGCTGGCGCCCGGACCCGACATGGCGTTCATGGTCGCCACGGGTCTGCGCGACGGACTCCGCGGAACGACCAGGGCAGCTCTGGGCATCACCGCGGGCGTGAGAGCGTCTACGTGGTGCTCACCGCCCTCGGCCTCGGCGCCTTCCTCGCAGCCACGCCGAGCCTCGTCACCGCCCTGCAGCTCGGCGGAGCCGCGTACCTCGCCTACCTGGCGTGGACGACCTGGCGCACCGCCGCAGCCCCGGTGGAGATCGCGACGACCCCCACCCGCGCGTTCCGGAAGGGGTTCCTGGTCAACATCGCCAACCCGAAGATCGCTCTGTTCTTCACCGCGTTCCTCCCCCAATTCCTCGGCGACGCGGAGAAGAACCCGACCCTCCAGCTCCTGCTGCTCGGATTCCTCCTGCAATCCCTGGGCCTGCTCACCGACCTCGCGATCGGCTGCGCAGCCGGAGCCGTCCGCGACCGGCTCCTCCACCGCCCACGCCCCCGCACCCTCCTCAACCACCTCGCAGCAACCACCTACGCGACGCTGGGTGTCACGCTGCTGGCCAAGACGCTCCGCTAACCGACGGAGAGTCCCGAACCACCCGAGGGTGAGGCGTGGTCCGCAAGACCCGCTTTCCCACTCTGCAATTGTCAAACAACAGTCGTGCCCTGTTGGGATATGCCGGGATGCCCCCACGGAGGCCGGCTGCCCGGTCGACTCATGTCGCTGCCTCAAGCCCGGGAGCCCGCGCACGTGGTCGGCTCATGACGTTCCGGATGATTTCTCGGGTGGAAGATCTCGCTGCTCCACCAAGTCGGGACGTCCGTGTCGTCACCGCCTTGACAGGCGAGGACGACACGACTCCCCCGTCATCGATGTTGGTGGGCCGATGATCGGTCAATGCCGCGTCGGTGACGCTATCTGCGGAAACGGCGGTCAGCGCCTCGGTTTTCGAACTCATGTACCCATGATGCGCCAACGCATTCGAAAATGCGAGCGAATGGCCATCACTGGATCGGGTGGTCGCCTCATCGCAGTCGAAAGCACGTGACATGAGACGTCTTTCACGCGGCGCGATCACGAGGAAGACTCTCGCAGGAACGAGCAGGTATGACCCCCGACCTAGGATGCGCCGATGGGAATTCGCACGCCGCGACGGACGGCTGTCCTGCAGGGCGTAGCCGAGACAGCGGTGTCGGCGCAGACCGACCGAGTGGTCCGAGTCGGGGTCGACGGGGTAGATGGCGCGGGGAAGACCGTTTTCGGCGACGAACTCGCCGAGCGCGTCGAAGCCCTCGGGAGACCGGCCGTTCGGGCCAGCGTCGACGACTTCCACAACCCCAGGCACGTGCGCCACCATCGAGGCCGCGCGTCACCAGAAGGATTCTTCCTCGACTCCTACGACTACGACTCCCTGCGCGAGGCCCTGCTCGACCCGCTGTCACCGGGTGGCGATGGGCGCTACCGCACAGCCGTGTTCGACCACGAATCCGACCAGCCGGTTGAGGAGACCTGGGCGCGAGCACCTGTCGACGCCGTTCTCATCGTCGATGGCATCTTCCTCCACCGCCCCGAACTGCTCGGCTACTGGGACCATTCCGCGTTCCTGCACGTCGATTTCGAGGTCTCGATACCTCGTGGCGCGCAGCGAGGGTACGGCGACGC
This sequence comes from Saccharopolyspora flava, assembly GCF_900116135.1. Lineage (GTDB taxonomy): Bacteria > Actinomycetota > Actinomycetes > Mycobacteriales > Pseudonocardiaceae > Saccharopolyspora > Saccharopolyspora flava. Next base: position 367,640 of record NZ_FOZX01000004.1, on the reverse strand, counting down.
GGACCCGCTGGCGCCGAGCAACCGGCGATACGTCGAGGGCCAGCGCCTCTACTTCGAACTGTGCCGCCCCACCGAGCACGCCTCCGTCGTCATCGACAACAACGACCTCGCCGAACCTCGGATCATTCGCGGAAGACCACCGGTCCGGGCGTGAGTCAGGGGGCTACGGCGTGGCCTGTTTCTGGGGAGATGACTCCTGGGCAGAGGCCTTGGGTGCTGAGGGTTTCGGCGATGCGCGGGATGGCGGTGAGGGTGTTGGGCGGCCAGTCGTGCATGAGGATGACCTGGCCGTCGGTGAGGCTCGCGTTGGCCGCGACGATCTCGTCCACCGTGGCGTTGTTCCAGTCCTGGGAGTCGACGTCCCAGATGACCTCGGTGAGCCCGTGGGCGGCCTCGACCTCGTGCAGGGTCTCGTTGGTCTCGCCGTAGGGCGGGCGGAACAGGACCGGGCTTCCGCCGCCGGCCGCTGAGATCGCCTGCTGCGCGCGGGAGATCTCCGAGTCCATCTCGGACCGGCTCAGCTCGGTCATGTGCGGGTGGGTGTAGCTGTGGTTGCCGACCTGCATGCCCGCCTCGACCTGCGCGGCGACCAGCGACGGGTTGGCGTCGGCGTGGTCACCCTGGTTGAACATCGTTGCGCGCAGCCCGTTCTCGAGGAGGGCGTCGAGCAGCTGGGTGGTGGTCTCGCCGGGTCCGTCGTCGAAGGTGAGTCCGACGTACCCCGAGCATTCGGGTGCCGATTCGGCCGCCGGGGCGACCACCACCGCTGCCGCCAGGACCGCGCTCACGGCGCAGGCTCGCGCTCTCGCTGACATGTTCACCGCATCCTCTCGACGACGCCGACGGAAGAGCCACCAGCGAGTATGCGGTGCCGCCGACCGCCGGTCAACGAGAGTTTTTCGAAACACTTTCGGCCGCAAGGATTCTCGCGCGCCGAAGTGAATCGTGTCCATCAGCGGGATTACGCGCGGCGAGCAACCCGGCGCCCGCTTCGATCACCACCCTGATGCCAGACATTTCCGAAACTTTCTTCCGCCTGGCGGGGTGTCCGCCAAGTACCCCTTGTGGCGATTTGTCCCGATGGCTACCGTCGCTAAAACTTACACCGTTAGTTATCTGGGTCACAGCAGATCCGGATCAACACCTCGGAGGACGACCGGATGGCCGCCACCGCGACAAGCGCGCGCCGCGTCGCGCTCGCCAGCCTCATCGGCACCACCATCGAGTGGTACGACTTCTTCATCTACGGCACCGCCGCAGCGCTGGTGTTCAACCAGCTGTTCTTCCCCGAGTTCGACCCCGTCGTCGGCACCGTCGCGGCCTTCGCGACCTTCGCCGTCGGCTTCATCGCCCGCCCCATCGGCGGCGTGCTGTTCGCGCACTACGGCGACAAGCTCGGCCGCAAACCCATGCTCATCGCCTCGCTGATGCTGATGGGCTTCGCGACGCTGCTCATGGGTCTGCTGCCGACCTACGCCACCATCGGCGTGTGGGCGCCGATCCTGCTGACGCTGCTGCGCTTCGCCCAGGGCATCGGCGTCGGCGGCGAGTGGGGCGGCGCCGCGCTCATGGCCGTAGAGCACGCACCCGAGGGCAAGCGCGGTTTCTACGGGAGCTGGCCGCAGGTCGGAGTGCCCGCGGGCCTGCTGCTGGGCAACCTGACGTTCACGGTGCTGTCGGCGACGGTGTCCGACGAGGCGTTCATGGCCTGGGGATGGCGCATCCCGTTCCTGTGCAGCGCTTTGCTGATCGTCGTCGGGTTCGCCATCCGGCTCAAGATCAGCGAGAGCCCGGTGTTCGAGCAGGCCGTGCAACGGCAGGAGCGGGAGCGCGCCGAGCGGATGCCGGTGGTCGAGGTGCTGCGCCGCCACCCGAAGACGATCCTGCTCGCGGCCGGCTCGTTCCTGGCCACCAACGCGACGTTCTACGTCGGCACCACCTGGATCGTCTCCTACACCACCAAGACCCTGGACTACGAGCGCACCACGATCCTCAGCGCCAACGCCCTGCTGGCCGCGATCGACATCCCGCTGATGATGGCGTTCGGGGTGCTGTCGGACCGCATCGGCCGACGCGGCATGGCGCTCGGCGGGATGCTCATGCTCGCGGTGTTCGCCGTGCCGTGGATCATGCTGGTCGACACCGGGGTGATCGGGCTGTTCCTGCTGGCGGGCATCGTCGTGCAGGCGTGCCGGACCGCCGTGTACGGGCCGCAGTCGGCGTTCTTCTCGGAGCTGTTCAGCACCCGGCTGCGCTACAGCGGCGCGTCGCTGGCGTACCAGATCGCGGCGATCCTCGGCGGCGGCATCGCCCCGATGATCTGCACCGCCCTGTTCGCCGCCACCGGCAGCTCGCTGTCCATCGCCGGGTACGTCGTGGTGCTGTGCCTGATCTCGTTCGTCTCGACCTACCTGCTGGCCGAGACCTACAAGCGCGACCTCAACGAGACGACCGCGTCCGTGGGCTGATTTCGTGGGTGGGGGGGGGAAGTTTTCATGAAAACTTCCCCCACCACCCACCCAGAGGAACCTTCCGTCGAAACTTCCCCCGACGAACCCCGGATGCCCTGCCACCAGCACGTTCTCTCGTGGTGGGGTGGAGTTTCAGGTGATACCTCGGTTTGGGTGGCGCAGTTTTCATGAAAACTGCGCCACCCACGCGCACGAAGTGAGTCAGGCCGCGGGGACGCGGAATCCGATGGTCTGCGCGGCGCGGCGCACCTCGCCGGGCAGGGCGGAGTCGTTGACGTCGCCGAAGGACGAGCTGGCGCCGCTGAGCCCGAGGGAGCCCAGCAGGTTTCCCGCGTTGTCGTTGATCAGCGCAGCGATCGCGGTGGTCCCGGTCTTGCGCTCGTCGACCGAGATCGCGCACCCGTCGCGGCGGATCCGCTCCAGGTCCGCACGAATGCCCGCCTCGTCCACCGTCTTCCCGCTGGTGAAGGTCACCGTGCCGAACCGCGCGGCCTCCGCCGCGAGATCGTCCGCGGCGGCCAGGAAGACCTTGCCCGCGGCACCCGGGTAGAGCGGCAGCCGCTCCCCGATGGGCAGCGAGTACTGCGGGCGCCGCCCGCCTTCGACCCGGTCGATCAGCACCCGGCTCTCCTGCACGCGCACGTACAGCGAGGCGGTCAGGCCGGTGGCGGCGGCGAGCTCCTCCAGCACGGGCCGGGCGACCAGCCGCAGCGGGCTGGTCATCGCGAACGCGTGCGCGGTCGACAGCGAGGCGGGCCCGGCGGTGTAGCCGTTGGCGTGCCTGCTGGCGTAGCCGTGCTCGATGAGCACGTTGACCAGGCGTTGCGTGGTGGCCACGTGCAGCTCGCTGCGCTGGGCCAGGTCGGTCAGCCGCAGCGGTTGCTGCGCGAGCTCCAGCACTTTCAGGACTTCGAAAGCCCGGTGCACCGAGCGCATCGGGTTGCTCTTCGCGGTCGTCATGGAACCTCCTGTGAACCCGGCGAACCTATCACTGCATGAGAAGTTTCCTCATTCCCATTGACACGCGGCGCAGCGGGCTCGCACAGTGCTTCTCACTAAATGCACGTTCTTATCATAGAATGATACGGAGTCCGATCGATGAAGATCGCAGTGCTGGGCTTGGGCGAAGCGGGCAGCATCTACGCGGCCGGGTTCGCCGCCACCGGAGCGACCGTGACGGCCCACGACCCGGCCACTCCTCCGCCGCCCGCCGGGGTCACCGCCGCCGGGACCGTCGCCGACGCCGTGCGCGGAGCGGACCTGGTGATCAGCCTGGTGACCGCCGCGCAGGCCGTCGCGGTCGCCGCCGAGAGCGCGCCGCACCTGTCCGCGACCGCCCGCTACGCCGACCTCAACTCGGCGTCACCGCAGCTCAAGAGCGAGGTCGCGGCTACGCTGGGCGAGGCGGCGGACCGCTGCGCCGACGTCGCGGTCATCGGCTCGGTCCCCCAGTTCGGCGCCAAGACCGAGCTGATCATCTCCGGCCCGGCCTCCGATTCCGTCGCCGACGCCTTCCGGGGCCTGGGCGCCGAGGTCGACTCGATCGGCGGTGAGCCCGGGGCCGCGTCGCGGCGGAAGATGCTGCGGACGGTCTTCATGAAGGGGCTGGGCGCGATCATCGCCGAGGCGGTGGACGCCGGTGCCGCGGCCGGGGAATCCGAGTGGGTGCGCGCGCAGATCGCCAAGGCCCTCACCGGCGGCGAGAGCGCCCTCGACCGGCTCGACAAGGGCACCCGCAAGCACGCGCTGCGGCGGGCGCACGAGTCCCGGGACGCCGCCGACCTGCTCGCCTCGCTCGGCGTGGCGCCCGTGATGACCACGGCGACCGCGAGCCGCCACCACTCGTTCCACGAGGTCGACGACCTGACCGCGCTGCTCGACGCGTTCGCCGAGATCCCCACCGCCGCCATCGGCGACGCGCGGGAACGCCTGGGCATCATCGATCCTCGCGTGCAGTCGGTCTGGCCGGGCGCGCACATCGCGGGCCGGGCGTTCCCGGTGCTGTGCCGCCCGGGCGACAACAAGGGCATCCACCAGGCGCTCGAGCAGGTCCAGCCGGGCGACGTCCTGGTCGTCGACGGCGGCGGTGACGCCTCGCGGGCGCTGATCGGCGAGCTCATCGCGCATCGCGCGATCAACCGAGGCGTGCGCGGCATGATCATCGACGGCGCGGTCCGCGACGCCGAAGCCCTGCGAGAAGCCGGGTTCCCGGTCTGGGCCGTGGGCACCTCCCCCGCCGGTCCCTACAAGAACGGGCCGTGCCGCGCCGGGGAGGACGCCGCCGTCGGAGGTGTGGTCGTGCACCGCGGCGACATCGTCGTCGCCGACGGCGACGGCGCGATCGTCGTCCCGCTCGCCGAGGCCCACCGCTCCCTCATCGGCGCCCGGGCGGTCCTGGAGGATGAAGCCGCCCGCTACCAGCGGATCCTCGCCGAACGCACCGCCTGAACCGTCCCGTCCACCCCGCTCCAGTGCCGAAGAGGGGATCCTGAAACATGCCAATCGGCCTCATCGCGCTCGGCGCGTTCATCGCCACCATCATCGTCTGGAACGTCGCGTTCAAGCGGAACATGGGCGAAGCGATGCTGCTCGGGCTGCTGGTCACCGCCGCGTTCGCCGGGCTCGACGCCCCGGCGGCCCTGCTCCAGGGCATGCGCGGCGCGCTCGACGAGGAAGTCCTCTACGCCGCGATCGCGTTCGTGTTCATGGCCTACGTCGTCGATCGCACGGGTCTGATCCAAAAGCTGCTCGGAATCCTGAACTCGCTGTTCGGACGCGTCCGCGGCGGTCCCGTGGTCGTGGACACGATCGGTTCGGCGGTGATGGGCGCGCTGTCCGGCTCCAACTCCGGCAACACCGCCGCGACCGGTGCTTTCACCGGCCCGTGGATGATCCGCACCGGATGGACCCCGGAGCGCAGCGCGACCTTCCTCGCCGGCAACGGCGGTCTGGGCGCGGCCCTGCCGCCGAGCTCCTCGATGGTCATCATGATCGGCTTCGCCGGTCCGATGGTCGCCACCGGCGAGATCTACCTGGCCCTGCTGTGCGCGGGGATCTACCAGGTGGTCTGGCGCCTGCTGCTGATCTTCTTCTTCGTCCGCCGGGACGGCATCCAGCGCTCGCCCGCCGAAGAGCTCCAGCCGCTGCGCCATGCCCTCCGCGAGGGCGGGACCGCGCTGCTGATCGTGCTCGGCGCCCTGGTGCCGATCGCCATCACAATCGGCCCGATCGCGGGATTCCTCAGCGGCAGCACGCCGATCGGCGATGCGCTCGACGACATCGAGATCCTGACCTGGATCCCGATCCTGATCACCGTCCTGGCCCTGATCGTGGGCCGTCGCGAGCTGCCGCGCGGCGCTCGCGCCTGGCACGCGTGGATCACCGACGCGATGCCGCGCTTCACCAGCATCGGAGCGCTGCTGTTCTTCGCGGTGGCCGCCAGCGAGATCCTCGGTGAGCTGGGCCTGGCCGACGACATCGACGGCATCCTCAGCGACCTGCAGCTCAACAAGTACGTGATGGCGCTGCTGGTCGGCGTGCTGGTGGCCGTGGTGGCGGGCCCGCTGTCGTCGACGGCGACGCTCACCGCCGTCGGGCACGTGGCGCTGCTGTCGCTGGTCGCGGTCGGCGTCGACCCGGTCCTGGCGGTCACGGCGATCCTCGTGTTCGCCTCCACCGAAGGCGCCTCTCCCCCGGCGTCGGGGTCGATCTTCGTGGCGGCCGGCATCACCGGCGCGAAGCCGGAGAAGACGTTCCTGCCGCTGATCGGCTACTACATGGTCCCGATCATGCTGATCGGCTGCCTCATCGCCTGGGGCGCCCTGCCCGTCCTGCGCTGACACCCGCCACCGCGACACGAGGAGCCTCATGTCCAGCACCGCACTCACCCGCGCCCAGGCCGCGTGCCGGGCCGCGTTCACCCTCACCCTGCTGATCTTCCTGGCCCTGGCGAGCGTCCTGGTGGGCGTGCAGATCCTCGGCCTGGTCCTGGTCCAACCGGGCTGGATCAGCTGGGCCTCGGACGCGCTGTTCACCCCGAGCATCGGGGCGGCCGTCCTGTTCGGACTCGTCGCCTTCGTCAGCGGCTACCTCAACCCGGGGGCGTCCGAGGAGTGACCGGGCCGGTCCGGGCGGATCGGACGTTGCGGGCACCCGCTTGCCGCGCGCACGAGCGATGTTCGATGATCCGCCCGGACCTGAACCCCACCACAGACAGCGAGGCAGACCCGTGTCCGACGACGTCGTTGAGCTCATCCTGGCCGACCACCGCCGCTTCGAGGACCTGCTGCGCACGCTCCGCAGCACCGAGGGCGACCGCAGCACCGCGCTCGGCGACCTCGCCGCCGTGCTCGTGGCGCACGCCGAGGCCGAGGAGTCCGAGGTCTACCCGGTGCTGCGCAAGCTCTCCGCCGACGACGCCGAGGACGTCGACCACGGCGCCGAGGAGCACGCCGAGGGCCACGAAGCGCTGCTGGCGCTGATGGAGTGCGGCGAGCTCGAAGGCGACGAGTGGAGCGCGCGGCTGGAGGAGCTCAGCGAGTCGCTGACCCACCACCTCGACGAGGAGGAGCGCACCGTCCTCAACGACGCCCGTGAGGAGGTCAGCCCCGAACGGCGCGCCGAACTGGGCCGGACCTTCACCGCCAAGCGCCGCGAACTCCTCGACGCCGACTGCGGCCGCCTCGACAAGGTCCGAGCCCTCGTCCGGAGCAAGGGCCCCTCCCAGCACCACCACTGACCCCGACACCCCGCCCTCGCGTCAAAAACTGCGGTATTCGACCGGTCGAATACCGCAGTTTTTGACCGGTCGAATACCGCGGTTTTCGTCCGGGTGACCCGGGTCGCCCGGGTGTGTCGGGGTCGGGTCGGGGTCGGGTCAGGGTTGGTAGGTCTGGTCGTCGAGGCCGCTGAGGGTGGGGTCGTGGTCGACGTTGCCGACGTCGTACATCGAGGTCATCCAGTGGTAGAAGTTGTCGCCGCGGTCTCGCAGGAGGTCGTAGAGGCGGCGCAGCAGGCGGGTTCGGACCTCCGCCATCTCCGGGTGCGGGTAGCGGTTGAGCAGCTCGTCGGGGTCGGCGTGCAGGTCGTAGAGCTCGTTGACCGAGTCCGGGTTGACCACGAGCTTGTAGCGGTCGGTGCGCAACATCCGCTGCGGGTACGGGAAGTGGTGCCCGTGGAACTCGCAGACGATGTCCTCCTGCCAGTCGACCGGGTCCGAAGTGGACACCAGCGGCAGCAGGCTCCGGGAGTCCACGGCCGGTTCCGGGTCCACGCCCGCCAGGTCGAGGATGGTGGCCGTGCAGTCGAGCAGGCTGACGAACTCGTCGCGCACCACTCCCCCGGGGGCGCCCGGGACGCGCACGATGCCCGGGGTCCGGTAGATGTCCTCGTACATCGCCGGACCCTTGTCGTGCAGCCGGTGCGAGCCGGTGAACTCGCCGTGGTCGCAGGTGAACAGCACCGCGGTGTCGTCGGCCAGGCCGAGTCGCCGCATCGCGTCGAGCACGCGGCCGATCTCGTGGTCGATGAGCGCCACGTACCCCCAGTACGCGGCGATCAGCTTCCGGGTGGTCTCCAGCGGCATCGTGTCGAACGTCCAGTGGTCGCTGTAGTTGCGCTGCACCGGCGGTTTCCCGTGGAAGGTCTCGGCGACCGAGCGCGGCAGCGGGACGTCGCCGGGATCGACCAGGTCGAAGTACTCGTCCGGCACGATGTAGGGCAGGTGCGGGCCGAAGAAGCTCAGCTCCAGGAAGAACGGCGTGTCGTGCTCCCGGGCATCGGCGGCGTAGCGCTCCATCAGCTCGATGGCGCGCGTGGCCAGGTAGTGCTCGAAGGTGGCCTCCACCGGCTGGTGCAGCCGCGCGGCCAGCAGGTTCCCCGGACCGCCGTTGGGCAGCGTGCCGCGGATGCGGTCGCTGATCTCGTAGCGCGGCAGGTCGTGCTCGGCGAGGTAGGCCAGGTAGTCGGGGTGGTCGACGGGGTTGTGCCAGCCCGGCAGGTCCGGCCCGTCGAAACCGAAGTCGCCCGCCGTCTTGGCGGTGCCGACGTGCCACTTGCCGATGAGACCGCAGTTGTAGCCGTTGTCCCGCAACGCTTCCGAGAAGGTGAACTGCCCCGCGGGCAGGTCCTCGATGTAGCCGACGTTGCGCTCGTAGTTGGCCAGCAGCTTGTGCCGGAACGGTGCCTGCCCGGTGAGCAGGCTCGCGCGCGCGGGCGTGCAGATCGCCGTCGGCGTGTACCAGCGGTCAAAACGCGTTCCGGTGGCGGCGAGTTCGTCGAGGTGCGGGGTGAGACCGAGCGGGTTGCCGTAGGCGCCGAGGGTGTCGGCGCGGTGCTGATCGGTCATCAGCAGCAGCACGTTGCGGCGGCTCACGGGTTGCCCGCCGAGGTGAACAACTCGCCCGCGTAGTAGTTCTCCGGTCCGGTGCTGCGCTTGAGCTGCCCGGTGCGGGTGAAGTAGTCGTCCATGCCCGCCAGCCAGCGCCGCACGGTTCCGTCGCGGGTCAGGCGGTCGAGCTCGTCCACGCCGAGCACCTGCACGTTCGCCGCGTCGGCGCGCACCTCGGCGGGGTCCTTCTTCAGCAGGCCCGCGGTGAGCTCGACGGTGCGCTCGGGGTTGGCCGTGCGGTACCGCATCGCGTCGCGCAGCACGGCCGCGGTTCGCCGCGCCTTGTCGGTGCCCACGACCTCGTTGCCCGCGACGAACGCGGTCGGGAACTCCATCTCCCCGGCGAAATCGGAGTTCTTCGCCAGCTCGACCAGCCCCGGGACCTGCTTCTTCACGGTGTCCAGCGCCGGGTACCAGAACCCGGCCGCGTCGATGCGCTTGGCCGACAGCGCCGACACGATCGTCGAGGCGTCCATCGGCACCACCTTCACGTCGTTCTCGGTCATGCCCGCCCGCCGCAGCGCCAGGTCGAGGATCATCTCCCCCGAGGTGCCCTGCGGTACCCCGACGGTCTTGCCGCGCAGACCCGCGACGTCGGTGATGCCGGGCTGGGCGATGACGCGGTCGGCGTTGCCGAGGGTGTTGAGCGCGACGACCTTCGCCTGCCCGGACGCGGGCAGCCACATCGCGCCCGGGCCGATGTAGCCGAAGTCCAGGTCCCCGCTGCCCAGCGCCTGGATCTGCAGCGGGCCGTTGGTGAACTCGCTGACGTCGGCGGTGAGACCGTGCTTCTCCCAGAGCTTCTGGTCCTCGGCGACGGCGAGCAGGCTGGCGCCGTTGTAGTCGCCGATGTAGCCGAACCGCACCTCGCTCGCGTCCGAGGAGCCGCACCCGGTGACCGCGACGACGAGTCCGGCGAGCAGCGCGGCGAACCATCTCTTCCTGCGGGTCATGACGTCCTCTCGACGGTGTCCTGGTGGTAGACGGAGTTCCAGACCCGGTTGCGCAGCGCGGTGAACTCGGCGCTCAACCGGACCTCCTCGGTGCGCGGGTGCGGCAGGTCGACCTCGACGACGTCGTGGATCCGGCCGGGCCGGGAGGCCATCACCACGACCCGATCGGCCAGGTACACCGCCTCGTCGACGTCGTGGGTGATGAACAGGACGGTGCGCCGCTCGCGGTCCCAGGTGCTCAGCAGCTGCTCCTGGAGCTTGACCCTGGTCAGCGCGTCGAGGGCGCCGAAGGGCTCGTCCATCAGCAGGATCTCGGGGTTGACGGCGTAGGCGCGGGCGATGGCGCAGCGCTGCCGCATGCCGCCGGAGAGCGCCTTGGGCAGCACGTCGGCGAAGTCGGCGAGGCCGACGACGTCGATGAAGTGCTCGGCCCGCGCGCGCCGCTCGGCCCTGGGCACCCCGGCGATCTTGAGGCCGAACTCGACGTTGCCGCGCACCGTCAGCCACGGGAACAGCGCGTACTGCTGGAAGATCACCCCTCGGTCGGGTCCCGGCCCCGACACCGGCACGCCGTCGACGAGGGCGCGCCCGGCACTGGGATGTTCCAGCCCGGCGAGGATGTTGAGCAGCGTGCTCTTGCCGCAGCCCGACGGTCCGACGACGGTGACGAACTCGTTGTCGGCGATCTCCAGCGACACGTCGTCGAGCGCGACCAGGCGTTCGCGGCCCAGGTCGAAGGTCTTGGTGACGCCGTCCACGGCGATCTTGGGGTTCACGGCCGCTCCTGCCATCCGGTCAGCCTGCGCTCGGCCAGCAGCAGCAACCGGTCCATGACCAGGCCGAGGACGCCGATGGTGATGAGGCTGACGAAGATCGTCGGTAGGTCGTAGTAGAGCTGGGCGTTCTGCATCCGGAAGCCGAGCCCGTCCTGCGCGGCGATGAGCTCGGCGGCGACCACCGTCGCCCACGCCGAGCCCAGGCCCACGCGCATGCCGACCAGGATGAACGGCGCGGAGGCCGGGACGATCACCTTCGCGAAGATCGTGGCGTCGCCGGCGCCGAGCACCCGGGAGGCGTTGATCAGCGTCCGGTCGACGGTGACCACGCCCTGCAGCGTCGAGATGACGCAGGCCAGGAACGCGGCCAGGAAGATCACGAAGACCTTCGGGACCTCGCCGATGCCCATCAGCACGATGGCCAGCGGGATGATCGCCAGCGGCGGGATGGTGCGGAAGAACTGCACCCACGGCTCGGTCAGCGCCCGCACCGGGCGGTACCAGCCCATCAGGAACCCGGCGCCGACCGCCAAGACCGTGCCCAGCGCGAAGCCCGACAGCACCCGCGCGAGGCTGGCTCCGGTGTCGGTGAGCAGGGTGCCGTCGGCGAGCATCTCGGCGGCCCGCATCGCGACCTCCGGCGGGGCCGGGATCTTCACGCCCAGCGCCGACACCGCCCACCACACGGCCAGGCCGAGCAGGATCGAGGCGGTGTTGAGCAGCAGCGGGGAGCTGCGGCCCGGTGCCGCGCCGGGCGCGGTGCGGCGCTCGCTGAGCACTGCCATCACAGCCTCCTTCAGGCCGGGAGCGCGCGGATCGGCGCGGTTTCCGGGTGGTCGGTGAGCAGCGGTGAGCGGCGGAACAGGGCGGCCAGCGCGCCGAGGGCGCCGTCGTCGTCGGCGAGGCGGGCGCAGCGGACGCGGGGTTTCGCCGCGACCCACGGGAACAGCTCCCGTCCCGCGGTCTCGGCGACCTGCTCGACGAGAACCGGTGCCAGCCGGGCGATCTCGCCGCCGATGACGACCTCGGCCGGGTTGAACACCATCGCCACGGCCCCCAGGGCCCGGCCCAGCGCGGTGGCGGTGTCGCGCAGCACCCGCTCGACCACCGGGTCGCGGGAGCGGGCGAGGTCGTCGAGCGAGCCGACGTCGGCGCCGCGTTCCCGGCAGGCGGCCAGCACCGCCGGGACGGAGGCGACGGTTTCCAGGCAGCCGTCCTTGCCGCACCGGCAGCGCGCCCCGCCGGGCACGACGGTGACGTGGCCGAGCTCCCCGGCCAGGCCGGTGGCGCCGGCGACGATGCGGCCGCCGATCACCAGGGCACCGCCGACGCCGTCGGAAAGCCTCACGTAGAGCAGGTTCTCGGCGTCGGCGTCACCGGCGAGGGCTTCGGCGAGGGCGGCGAAGCGGGTGTTGTTGTCCACGATGACCGAGGCGCCGAAGCGCTCGGCGAAGGCGACGTCCACGTCGTCGCGGGCGGCGGCGAAGCCGGGGCCGAACGCGCCTTCCGGGGCGTGCGGTGCCGAGGAGCGCGGGTGCGGCCCGGTGACGCCGATGCCGATGCCGTGCAGCGCCCGGAAGTGCAGGCCGCGTTCGTCCCCGAGCCGGTCGATGAGGTCGAAGGCGGTCCGGATCCGCTCCGGCCAGCCCGCGCTGTCGGAGTAGGGCTGGCCGCCGGAGGCCACGACCTCGTGGGAGGCGTCGGCGATGGCCACGCGCACCCGCCGGTGCCCGAAGTCCACGCCGAGGAACTGGCCGGAATCCGGGTCCAGCGCGAGCCGCTCGGCGGGTCTGCCGCTGCCCGCCCGCTGCGCCGCGTCGGTGTCGACGACCACCACGGCGCCGTCCCGCAGCAGGTCGCGGGTGATCTCGGAGATGGTGGTGCGCGACAGCCCGACGGCGTCGGCGATCTCGCCCCGGCTCAGCGCACCCCGCTCTCGCAGCGCGCGCAGCACGCGCTCCTGATGAGTCCGGCGCACCACGGCGTGCGCCTCGCCGGGCATCCGCATGCCGCACATGCTCGAACCAGCCGATTTTTCCGGCAAGGCTCCGACAGAATCATTCCGAGGAGTGGAACCCCCTCCCACAACCACCCGATCAGGCCCCTCAAGGCGAAAACCGGAGTTTTCGACCGGTCAAAAACCGCGGTTTTCGTCGGGTCGAATACCGCAGTTTTTGTCCCGAGGACCCCTGTGGGAGAGGGAAGTTTTCATGAAAACTTCCCCCACCCACGGGGGACGGGAGCCGGAGCGCCGGCGGGGTGGGGCGTCCTAGGCCGTGCGGATGTCCTGGGCTAGGACCTGGGCGATGTTGCGCTCGGCGAGGGCCGTGATGGTGACGAAGGGGTTGACGCCCGTGGAGCCCGGGATGAGGGAGCCGTCGGTGACGTAGAGGTTGTCGTAGCCCTTCACCCGGCCGTAGCCGTCGGTCGCCTCGCCGAGGACGAGACCGCCGAGCGGGTGGTAGGTGAAGCGGTTCTCGAAGGCGCGGGTGTCGCCGAACAGGTCGTAGCGGTAGCTGGTGCCGTTGACCTCGTTGATCCGGTCGAACATCCGCTTCGCCGCGTCGATCGACGGCTGCCCCTGCTCCTCCCGCCACTGCAGGACGGCGCGGTCGCTGCCCGGGTCGTAGCGGAACGTCCCGCGCTCGGGGTTGCGGGTGATCGCCAGGTACAGGCTCGCCCACGTCTCCAAACCGGCCGGGACCGGCGCGATCTCGGCGAACACCGGGTTCACCGGGTCGTCCCAGGCGTCGATGCCCAGCGCCGGCATGCCCGATTCCAGCGGTCCGACCAGGTCCTTCATGTGGTTGGCGCGGCCGAGCATCACGTTGCCGTTGGTGCCCCAGCCCTGCCCGATCGCCTCGCCGAGACGCGGCAGCTTGCCGGTGTCGCGGGCGCGCACCAGCAGTTCGGTCGACCCGAGGCTGCCCGCGCCGAGGAACAGGTACTTCGCGGTCATCTGGTGCACGCCGAGGACGTTGCCGGTCTCGTCGATCCGCCGCACCGACAGCGAGTAGGTGCCGTCCTGCTGCTGGGAGATGTCGCGGACCTCGCTCAGCGTCTGGATGGTGACGTTGCCGGTGCCCAGAGCGGCCGCGAGGTAGCTCTTGTCGAGCGAGCGCTTGCCGTGGTTGTTGCCGTAGATGACCTCCGAGGCCAGCGCCGAGCGCGGCACCAGCCCGTCCTCCTCGCGGCGCATGTAGTCGAAGTCGTAGACGCTGGGCACGAACGTCGTCTTGTACCCGGCCTTGTGCGCGGCCTCGCGGGAGACGCGGGCGAACTGGTAGGCGTCGCAGGTCTCGAACCAGTCGGGGTCGATGCTGTTGGTGCCCAGCATCGAGTTGGCCAGCGGGAAGTACCGGCCGTACATCTCGTCGGCGTTGACCTGCGGCAGGATCTCCTCGAAGTACCAGCGCTTCGGCGTCACCGCCATCGCGCCGTTGACCAGCGATCCGCCGCCGACGCCGCGGCCGACGTAGACCGACATGTCGCCGTAGTTGACCCGGTCGAGCACGCCCGCGTACGGCTCGATGTCGCGGTTGGCCAGGTCCAGCCACAGGAACGACGCCAGCGGTGCCTCGGTGCGCTTCTTGAACCACATCGACCGGCGGTCCGGGGTGAGCATGCTGGAGAAGATGCTGCCGTCCTCGGCCGGGGTGTCCCACAACCGGCCCATCTCCAGCATCACGGTGGGCACGCCCGCCGCACCGAGGCGCAGCGCGGTGACCGCGGCGCCGTAGCCGGTTCCGATGACGACGGCCGGCGAGTGCTCGGCCGCCTGCGCGGAGTGGCGGGTGGAGATGGTGGTCAATCCGAGCGCGGAGACGGAACCGAGGGCGGCCATGCCCATGAAGCGGCGGCGGGAGGTTGAGACGCGCACACCGGACCTTTCTGTCGTTGACGCAGGCTTACAACCGTTGTCAACGATGTAAAGATCAGGGAGTAACGCCCAATCCGGCGACGAGGTGTCGGTGCAGGTAGGCGCGCAGCCGGTCGTCCGAGCGGGAGCGGGCGCTCTCGAACTGCACCAGCGACACCAGCCAGCGCAGGCAGGTCTCGGCGATCTCCTCCAGCTCGTCCTCCAGCTCCGGCTGGAACTCCAGCAGCGGCAGCAGGAACGAGCGCGACAGCTCCAGCGCCCCGGGTCCCATCGGGTCGCCGTCGAAGAGGATCGTGCCGCGCTGCGGGAACGCGATCGGCGCGAGCGCGGGACTGCTGCGGAACTCCGAGCGCGCGGCGACCATGACCTCCACGACGTAGTCCGCGGCGGTCGTCGCCTCCTCGCGGGCGCGCTCGGTCACCCGCGAGATCACCTGCACGGCAGCGGTTTCCAGCGCTTCGGCGACCAGCTGCTCCAACGTTCCGAAGTGCGCGTAGATCGTCGGCCGGGACAGGCCGGAGAGCCGGGCCACGGAGCTGATGGACAGCCCCTCGAAACCGGCGGCGGCCATCCGCTGGATCGCGGCGTCGACGATCCTGGTGTGGACATCCATCCGGGCAGTATCCACGCCCGCGCCCGCGGTCAGTCGGCGCGCCGGTCGCGATCCACGGCGGGACGCCATCCGGCGAAGCGGAACCCGCCCGGCGCGGCGGTGCCGGTGTTGGTCTCCAGGCGGCCGTCGACACCCACGCCCAGCAGCGTGATCCCGCCGCCGGGTTCCACGACGGCGGTGGGCTGGGCGGCGAGCTCTCCGCCGGTCTCGGCCCAGGGGCCACCGGCTCCGCTCGCGACGCGCACGGAGCCCGCGGCGTCGCGGGCGAGGCGGAGCAGATCGACGGGCCCGCGCGGCCCCGGGGCGACGACGCTGGGGTCGCCGATCCCGCCGGGCGCGGGCGAGCTCGTCGTCTCGTGCCAGCCCTGCGCGGTCAGCGAGCGCTCGACGAGCTCGCCGCGGTCGGTCCGCACCAGCAGGCGGACCGATCCGTCGGCCGCGCGGTCGGCGACCGGGGCACCGGCGGGCCGGGCACCGCCGATCGGCACCCGCTCCACGGTCGCGCCACCCTCGCGCGACACCTCCCAGTGCAGGACGTGCTGCCGGGTCGTGGCGAAAACGTGCGCGGCGCCGTCCTTTCCGGCCGCGAGGGCGACGTCCTGGACGTCGGTGCCGCCGAGGTCGCTCCAGCGGCCGTCGGTCTCCCGGCGGAAGCTCACGCCGCCGGTGGAGTTCTTCACGGCCAGCACGACCCGGTCCTCGGAGTCCACCACCGCGGCCGGCGGCCCCGTCTGCGACGGGTCGGACGCGGCGGGCGCGTCCACCGGCCGCCAGCGGTCGCCCGGCCCCAGCAGCAGCACGCGCGAGCCCGGCCGGTTTTGCGCCACCAGCACCGGCGGCCCCGCCCGCCGGGCCAGCAGCGACGCGCGGGACCGGATCGGTTCGGGCACCGGCAGCAGGTCGGGGCCGCGCCAAACGCCCTGCGGCGAGCGGGTCCAGCGCGCGAGACCGTGCGCGCGCACCGAGAACGCCTGCACCGAGCCGTCTCCGGAGCGCGCGGCCCACCGGCCGCTTTGGGGCAGCCGGTAGGCGCTGTTGTCGCTCCAGGTGCGGTAGATGCCCCCCTGGGCGAGCGGGTCGTGCGGCGCGTAGGCGGCGAAGGCCTCCCGCGTGGTGACCTTGTCCGCCTCGGCCAGCGGCGACGGGGTGTCGGCGACGTTGTAGTCGCGGTAGTGCAGCACCATCGGGGAGGAGGCGCGCGGCCGGTGCGCGGTGGCGGCCTCGCGGGCCAGCGCGGCCCCGGCCACGTGGTCGGGGTGGTCGTGCACGCCGACCCAGTTGGGCTGGTAGCGCGCGTCGGGCTGGTCGTCCTGCAACCGGATGACGGTGGGTTGGAAGGCGTCGAACAGCGCGGTGAGCGCCTCGACGACGGCACGCCGGTCGAACACCTGCGATTGCGGCACGGCCGCCCCCGCCGGGGCGGTCGTGGTCACGGTCAGGGCGGGATCGTCGCGCAGCCGGGTCAGGACGTGGCGGCCCTGACCGGAGTTGGCGTCCTCGGGCAGGTTGAGGAACACCAGCCGCACCTCGGGGTCGGCGCGCAGCGCGTCGACCTGGGCGAGGCGGCCGTGCCCCAGCGGGATCGTGCCGCGCACCCAGTCGTTGGGCTTGCGGGCCATCTGCGCGTAGGCGGCGCGGCTGCCTTCCTGCCGCCCGGCGCTGTAGCCGGGCTTGTCGGGCACGTCGGCCTCCCCGGCCGTGAGGTAGATGCCGGTCGTGGGCACACCGCGGCGCAACCCCTCGGCGAGGTCGGGGTTCATGAACAGCAGGTCGTCGTCGGGGTGCGCCACGACCTGCGCGAAGTGCGCCCGGGGAACCGGCGGCGGAGGTTCGGCTCCGCGCTGCTGAGGTGCTTGGCAGGCGGCCGCGATCAGCAGTGCGACCCCGATGCCGAACGCGATCAGCCTGCTCATCGCGGCTCCTCCCGGCGGCGTGCGCGGACCTGCTGGATCCCGGTGCCCGCGGCGAGCAGCGCTCCCCCGGCCGCCGCGGCCAGCCCCAGGCGCAGGCTCGGTGGCGTCCAGCTCAGCTCGACCTTCCCCTCGCCGGGCGGGCCCGGCGGGAGCACGACCTCCAGCAGCCCGGCCGGTCCGGCGTGCGCGGGCAGCGCGGTTCCGTTCCAGGTCGCGGTGTAGCCGGGCCACGCCGTCTTGGCGAACACCAGGCGCTGGGCACCTCCGTCGCGGTGCAGCACGAGCTCCTCGTCGCGGGGTCCGCGCGCGACGTCGGACAGCACGCGCGCACCGGGCGAGGCGGAGCTGAGGTAGCCCGTCCCCGTCGCGATCGGCTGGTCCCGGCGCAGCACGCTGATCCGCGCGTTGCGCTCGGCGAGGTGCCATCCCTGCGGGACGACGGGCTGGGGGATGAGCTTGTGCTGCACCACGACCGTGTCCAACAGCAGCAGGTCCGCCAACTGCACGTGCGCGCCGCGCGGCGGCCGCCACAGCGCGTCGTAGGCGCCCGGGCAGGCCGTGCCCTCGTAGCGCAGGCACAGCGCGTCGGAGAGCCTGCTGAACCCGATCCCGGTGTAGGACCCGACGCTGTCCACATCGGACAGCAGGAAACCGTTGCCGACGACGAGGTCCCGCCACATCTCCCGCGATTCCTCGCCAGGCCCGGGCGTGTTGATCCGGGAGTCGGCGATCTGCAGCACCCGCCCCTCGTAGCGACCGGCGTAGGCCGCGGTGAGCTGACCCGGCGAGCTCGGGAAGTGGTACTGCACGTTCGGCCCGTTGCCGACGAACCACAGGCACTGCAGGCAGAACGTCAGCGCCGTGCCCACCTGCAGCACCGCCAGCAGCGCCCGGTTCCCCCGCTTGCGGTGCAGCGCGACACCGGCCGCCACCAGCCCTCCGACCAGCACGGCCGCCGGCACCGCGCGGCCGAGGGTCACCAGGTCCGGGGTGCGGTCGGCGGTGAAGTACACCGACAGCAGCAGGAACGCCGCGGTCCCGGTCGCGCGCAGCCGCAGGCGGTCGCGGCGCAGCCCGGCGGTCAGCACCACGGCCAGCAGAACGGCCACGGCGAGGTAGCCGTAGTGCACCACCCGCAGCGGCCAGCGGAACATCCACACCTCGGACGGGCCCAGCGCCACCAGCAGGTACACCAGCGCGATCACCACGGGTCCGGCGAGCTCGCGGAACCGGCGGCGCAGCACCGACCAGTCGCACCAGAACGCCAGCGGGACGGCGAACCAGCAGAAGTACACCGCGGGCACGGTCACCGCCGGGATCGCCGGAACGTAGGCGGGAGCGCTGAGGTTGATCAGGTCGTCGAGGTGCGGGGCGAGCTTGCCCGTGTTGCCGACCCCGCCCGAGGTGCTCCGCCAGGTCATGTGCGCCGAGCGCACCAGCGGCAGGTACACCAGCGGCACGACCGCGCCGATCGCCACCGACACCACCAGCAACCGCCCGGCGGCCCGCCACCAGCGCTGCAGCCCGCACTCCACCAGCAGCGCGGCCAGCACCACGCACACCCCGAGCAGGCCGTAGGGGTTTCCCGCCGTCACCGCCAACGCCCCCAGCAGGAACACCCAGAAGGCGTTGGTGCGCCCGCGAACCATGCGGCGCGCGGCCAGCCACACGAACGGCACCCACACGAACGCCAGCAGCGCGGCCGGCCACTTCGCGGCGTCGAAGTGCAGCAGCGATCCGGTCAGCGGCAGCGCGGTGGCCAGGGCGCTCGCCGACCAGCGGGCGGCCCCGTACTCGCGGGAGACCAGGTAGCCGCCCAGGGCGATCGCGACCAGCGCGACCGTGCGCACCACGATCCCGGCGACGCCGACGTCCGACGACAGCGACACCCCCACCCACACCAGGGCGTTGACCGGGTTCCAGATGCCGAACAGGGTCTCGGCGGCGAGGTTGCCGCCCATGAGCAGGTTCGGGTCCAGCACCGGGGGCCAGATCCCGCTGCGCACCTGCTGGCCGAGGTGGAACCACATCGGCAGCACCTGGGTGGCGGCGTCGTCGACGAAGTAGAACCAGCCCGGCCGCAGCACCGGCACCTGCGCCAGCACCGCCACCAGGAGGCAGGTCAGCAGCGGAGCGGAGAACCGGCCGCGGTCGCGGACCCGAGCGGGCTCGCGGGGGTGCGCGTCCTCGGCCGGTGCGGCCTCGACGAGTTGAGTCACGAAGTCCTCCCCAAGGGCAGCGATTCGCCGGGACCGGGTCGGGGCGCGCGGTTCCGCGAGGTCAGGATCAGCCGGGTCACCAGGTAGGTGGCCGGGGTGGCCACCAGGCCGCCGAGCAGCGTCGCCAGCAGCGGGTGGACGCGGGCGACCTCGACCAGCAGCCACATGGTGGTCGCGCTGATCGCGAGGTTCACGCAGTTCGACGCCGGGTAGACCAGGAAGGTGCGCAGCCGCGGCCGAACCCGGAACGTGTACCGGCAGTTGAGCAGGTACGACACCGACATGGCGGTGATCGTGGCGAGCACGTGCGCCACCAGGTAGCCGATCCACAGCCACGTCGCCAGGTAGACGAGGTAGTGCACGACGGTGTTCACCCCACCCACCACCGCGAACCGGGCGAACCTGCCCGCTTCGCTCAGTCCGCGCACGACCGGCCTCCGTTGCCGCTGGCCGGGTCGGCGACCAGCGGCGGATCGGACGGCCTGCGCGGCACGACCATCCGCGGCGCCGGGGCACCACCGGCCTCCTTGACGAAGTAGGCCGGGCGCTGCTTAGACTCCAGGTAGATGCGCCCGACGTACTCGCCGACCACCCCGAGCAGCAGCAGCTGCATCCCGCCGAAACCGGTGATGCCCACGATCAGCGTCGCGTACCCGGGCGCGCCGCTGTGCCCGGTGAGCGCGCAGGCGATGACGTACACGGCGTAGAGGAAGGCCAGCAGCGTGACCGCACCGCCGAGGTAGATCGCCGCGCGCAGCGGTGTGCTGTTGAACGACACGACGCCGTCGATGCCGTAGTTGACGAGCCTGCCGAAGCTGAAGCACGAGCGGTCGTACTTGCGGGTGACGTTGCGGTACGGAACCGTCGCGGTCGGGTACCCGATCCAGGCGAACAGGCCTTTGGAGAAGCGGTTGGTCTCGGGCAGGGCCAGCACCGCGTCGACGGCGCGGCGGGACAGCACCCGGAAGTCGCCCACCCCGTCCTCGAGCCGGACGTCGGCGAGCTTGTTGACGCCGACGTAGTACAGCTTGGACAGCAGCGAGCGCACGCGCGGTTCGCCGTGCCGGTCGCGGCGGGCGACGACCTGGTCGTGCCCGGCGCCGAGCAGGGCGAGCATGTCGCCGATCAGCCACGCCGGGTGCTGCAGGTCGGCGTCCATGATGAGCACGCGCTCGCCGGTGGCCTCGCGGAGCCCGGCGAGCATCGCGGCCTCCTTGCCGAAGTTGCGGCTCAGCGACAGGTACCGGTAGCGCGGGTCGAGCGTGCTCAGCCTGCGGGCCTCGTCGAGCGTCCCGTCGCTGCTGCCGTCGTCGACGAGCACCACCTCGTACTGCCCGACGAGCGCGGGCAGCACGGCGTTGAGCTCGTCGCGGAGCTCGGCCAGTCCGCGCTCCTCGTTGAAGCACGGAACCACTACGGACAGATCCATTGATCACACTCGCGCAAGATTAACAATTCGCCGACACAACTACTCGAAATTCGATCAGTCGAGCGAGATCGTTAACGCGAGAAAAGGATCATTTCCAGGCGCCCGAGAACAAGATCCTGAATTACTCTCGAATTGTGCGGTGCGCGTGACAGAGATCGCGAAGTTGCTGCTGCGGTGGATCTTTCGACCATATGAACCCAACGTCCGACTCCCCCTCACAGCACCCCGAATCACGCTCCACACCGAACTCAACTCGCGGAATGGACTCGCGAACGAATTTCGATCAGCCCTGATCGACGTTAAATGAGAACGATCCGCAACGCACAATTCGGAGGACACGCTCACCCTTTGGCATGGATTCGGCGAGCGGCTTTCAGGCCCGCGGGCGCGGGTGGGCGAGACGCAGCACGGCCCCTGGTCCCGACGGGATCAGGGGCCGTGCGCGACCTCAGGTGGTCACCGGGCGACGAACGCGCCCAGCAGGGCCTGCACCTCGTAGACGTCGACGCCCTTGCCGAACTGCTGCGACACCGGTTCCGGCATGCTGGAGACCCAGAACTTCAGCTCGGCGTCGAGGTCGAAGGTGCCCGCGGTCTCGACCGAGAAGTGCGTGATGCTGCGGTAGGGGTACGAGTGGTACTCGATCTTGCGCCCGGTCACGCCCTGCTTGTCCACCAGGATCAACCGCCGGTCGGTGAAGATCAGCGAGTCCCGGATCAGCTGGTAGGCGGCGTGGATCTGCTCCCCCTGCGCCAGCAGCCTGCCGAACTCCTTCGCAGCCGCCTGCGGGTCCATCCCCGAGGCGTTGCCCATCATGCCACCGAACAAACCCATGCCCACTCCTTGAAGACGATCTCCCCACCACCGTACCGACATCGCCTCCACCTCCGGGACGTCTGCCATCCGGGTGCGGACGCGTCAACGCCGGCCGGTCTGCGGTGGGGAACTCGCAGAGCGGCCGGCGTTGACGAGACTGCGCGAGACCGGGGCGGGGGATGCTGGACCGGTCGGGGTGGTCAGCCGGTGACGGCGACGTGGCCTTCGGCCGCCTCGGGGGACGGGGCTTCCGGGAGGCTTTCGGAGGTGTCCTGCACCTGGGTCGAGGAGTCGGCCGGGGTTTCCTGCTCGGGCAGGACCTCGGTGCCCGAGTCCGCCGGCGGCTGCTCGGCGGGCGGCTGCTCGGCCGGGGGCTGCTCGGCCGGGGGCTGCTCGGCCGGGGGCTGCTCGGCCGGAGGTTCGGGGACCTCGGCGGCCTCGGGGTGGTCGACGACGGGAGCGTTGGTGCACTCCACGTCCTGACCCGAGCCGATCGGGGCGACGGCGCCGAGCACGCCGACGTTGTTCCCGCACAGCTGCACCGGGGCGACGCTGGTGTTGTTGTCGTTGCCGAGGTTGATGCCGTCGTTGTCCGTCGTGTCGGCCGAGGCCGGGAGGACGCCGACGACCAGTCCGGCACCGAGGGTGAGAGCCGCTGTCCAACAGCTTCTTTCGCGGAGCGTTCGCATCCGATACCTGCCTTCTCCGGGGAGGAACCGAAGTTCCCCCTGAGCGGGTGATCAAGTTCGCGCGAACACTAACCCGCCACCACCCCGGCCGCCACGCGAACTCGATCAGCGCCGCAACGGCGGTATATTCCGTTTGACCAGCGAAAATGAATGCGATGCGGAGTGAACCACGGGGCACGCATTCCGCTTGATCACCTGATGGGGTCACCTGAATGACCCGTTGAGGCGACACCGATGAGCCTTTCCGGCACGCCGGAGTACCGTCCTCTGTGGACTACCGACGCACCGGGACCCGGGGTGGGAGGCGTCCGGCAGAGCGCCTCCCACCCCGGACCTCCTATCCCCGGATCGTGGATCGCTGGCGCCCGAGGTGCTGGACCTCGATGTCGACCACGTCCCGGGGACGGAGGAACGGGCGCGGCTCCGGCTGCAGAGCCGCGACTCCGGCGGGGGTTCCGGTGAGCACCAGATCCCCCGGGTGCAACGTCATCAGGCCGCTCAGGTGGGCCAGCAGCTCGCCGACCCCGAAGACCATGTCGGCCGTGCTCCCCCGCTGCCGCGGGATCCCGTTGACCTGCGCTTCCAGCCGCAGGTCCTGCGGATCGCCGATCTCGTCGGCGGTGAGCAGCCACGGGCCCAGCGGCGTGAAGGTGTCGTGGCACTTGCCGCGCACCCACGTCGGCCCGCTGGCCAGCTGCGCGCGCTCGGTGACGTCGTTGGCCGCGACGTAACCCGCCACCGACCGCAGCGCCGTCCGCGGATCCGGGCAGGAGCGCAGCCGGGTGCCGATCACGACGCCCAGCTCCACCTCCCAGTCGGTGTGCGCGCTGCCCGGCGGCAGCACGATCTCGTCGTTGGGGCCGATGATCCCGCCGCTGGGCTTGAGGAACACGATCGGCTCGGCCGGTGGTTCGGCACCGGCCTCGGCGGCGTGGCACCGGTAGTTCAGGCCGATGCCCACCACGGTTCCCGGACGCGCGATCGGCGGGCCGAAGCGCGTCGCGGGCAGTTCCGGCAGGGCCTGCCGGCCGGCCGCGATCGCCGCGAGGCGCTCGGGGTCGGCCAGCAGGTCGCCGTCGATGTCGTGGGCGAACCCGGACACGTCGCGGACCAGGCCCGCAGCGTCCAACACCCCCGGCCGCTCGGCGCCGGGTTCGCCCACCCTGACCAGTCTCATGACCGGCCCGCTACCGCGGTCGGAGCGTCGGCGCCGGACTCGGCCAGCGCCTCGAACTCGTTGACCGCGTCGATCTCGGTGCCCATCGACACGTTGGTGACCCGCTCGACCACGACCTCCACGACCACCGGGACGCGGTGCTCGGCGACGAGCTTCTTGGCCTGCTCCAGGGCGTCGAAGATGCCGTCGGAGTCGAACACCCGCAGCGCCTTGCAGCCCAGCCCCTCGACGACCTTGACGTGGTCGACGCCGTAGCCGTTGACCTCCGGGGCGTTGATGTTCTCGAACGACAGCTGCACGTGGTAGTCCATGTCGAACCCGCGCTGCGCCTGCCGGATCAGCCCGAGGTAGGCGTTGTTGATGAGCACGTGCACGAACGGGATGTGGAACTGCGCGCCGACCGCCAGCTCCTCGACCAGGAACTGGAAGTCGTAGTCGCCGGAGACCGCGACCACGGTGGACTCGGGATCGGCCGTGGCGACACCGATCGCCGCCGGGACGGTCCAGCCCAGCGGACCGGCCTGACCGGCGTTGATCCAGTGCCGCGGCCGGTAGACGTGCAGCATCTGGGCCGCCTGGATCTGCGAGAGCCCGATCGTGGACACGTACCGGGTGTCGGGGCCGAACGCGCGGTTCATCTCCTGGTACACCCGCTGCGGTTTGATCGGCGCCGACTCGAAGTGGGTCTTGCGCAGCAGCGCGGCCTTGCGGTCCCGGCACCGCCGGGCCCACTCGCCGCGGTCGGCCAGCCTGCCCTCGCGCTGCCACTCGCGGGCGACGTCGAGGAAGACCTCCAGCGCCGCGCGGGCGTCCGAGACGATGCCGTAGTCGGGCGCGAAAACCCGTCCGATCTGGGTGGGTTCGACGTCGACGTGGACGAAAGTCCGGTCACCCCGGTAGGTGTCGAGCCCGCCGGTGTGGCGGTTGGCCCAGCGGTTGCCGATGCCGAGCACGAAGTCCGACTCCAGCAGCGTCGCGTTGCCGTAGCGGTGCGAGGTCTGCAGGCCCACCATGCCCGCCGCCAGCGGGTGGTCGTCGGCGATGGCTCCCCAGCCCATCAGCGTCGGCACGACCGGGACGCCCAGGGTTTCGGCGAACTCCACCAGCAGCGCCGAGGCGTCGGCGTTGATGACCCCGCCACCGGCGACGATCAGCGGCCGCTCGGCGGCGGCCAGCATCTCCAGCGCGTGCTCGGCCTGCGCGCGGGTGGCGCGCGGGTTGGCGACCGGCAGCGGCTCGTAGGTGTCGATGTCGAACTCGATCTCGGCCAGCTGCACGTCCAGCGGCAGGTCGATGAGCACCGGGCCCGGGCGTCCGGAGCGCATCAGCTGGAAGGCCTTCTGGAACGCGCCCGGCACCTGCGCGGGTTCCAGCACGGTCACCGCCCACTTGGTGACGGGCTTGGCGATCGACTCGATGTCGACGGCCTGGAAGTCCTCCTTGTGCAGCTTGGCGACCGGCGCCTGACCGGTGATCGCCAGGATCGGGATGGAGTCCGCCGAGGCGGAGTACAACCCGGTGATCATGTCGGTGCCCGCAGGGCCGGAGGTGCCGACGCAGACGCCGATGTTGCCCGGCTCCGCCCGCGTGTAGCCCTCGGCCATGTGCGAGGCGGCCTCGACGTGCCGGGCGAGCACGTGGTGGATGCCGCCGTGCTCCTTCATGGCGCTGTAGAACGGGTTGATCGCGGCGCCGGGCAGCCCGAAGGTCTGGGTGGCACCCTCCTTCTCCAGGATGAGGGCAGCGGCGTCCACGGTGCGCATGCGCGTCATGTTCGTCCTCGTTTCGGCGTCAGGGGCAGGTCTCGCTGCGGGAGTAGCGGATTACGCCGGTAATCGGGTCCCCGAATACCGCCGTAACCGGGTGACGGAATACCGCCGTAATCGGATCCCCGAAAACTGCCGTAATCGGGTCCCCGAATACCGCAGTAATCGGGTGACGGATTACCGGCGTATTCGGGTCACCGGGAACCGCCGTGGTCGGGGGGGTGGGGTGCGGCCGCGGTCCGTCACCTGTGCGCGGCCGCACCCCGTCGTCCCCGCGTCGGGCGGCGGGGTCAGGTGGTGCTGCGGCCGGAGAGGCGTTCGACGCCGCGCAGCAGGGCGGAGTGGTCGAGCCCGCCGTCGCCTTGGGCGCGGGCGGCGGCCATGAGCTGCGCGAGCAGCGAGCCGACCGGGACGACCACACCGGCCTCGCGGGCGGCGGCGGTGACGATGCCCAGGTCCTTGTGGTGCAGGTCGATGCGGAAACCCGGGTCGAAGCTGCGGTTGAGCATGTTCGACCGCTTCTGGTTGAGCACCGCCGATCCGGCGAGCCCGCCGCCGAGGACCTCCAGCGCGGCCTCGACGTCCACGCCGTAGGACTCGACGAACACCACGGCCTCGGACAGGGCCTGGATGTTGGCGGCGACGATGAGCTGGTTGGCGGCCTTGACGGTCTGGCCCGCGCCGCTGGGACCGACGTGCACGACGGTCTTGCCGACGTGGTCGAAGACCTCCGCCGCGGCGGCGAAGTCCTCGGCCGAGCCACCGACCATGATGGACAGAGCCGCGTTCTTGGCCCCGGCCTCACCACCGGAGACGGGGGCGTCGAGCAGCCGGAAGCCCTTCGCGGCGGCCTCCTCGGCGAGCTCGATGGTCACGTCGGGGCGGATGCTGGAGAAGTCGATGATCAGCGCGTTCGGCTTGGCGTTGGCGAACACGCCGTTGTCGCCGGTGAGCACGTCGCGGACGTCGGGGCTGTCGGGGACCATCACGCAGACGATCTCGGCCCCCGAGACGGCTTCGGCGATCGAGTCGGCCGAGCCGCCGCCCGCCTCCTTGAGCGGGCCGTACTTGTGCGGCGTGATGTTGTAGCCGGTCACGTCGTGGCCGGCGTTGGCGAGGTGCACGGCCATGGGGCTGCCCATGACGCCCAGGCCGATGAACGCGATCGAGCTCATTGCTTCCTCCTCGGGAACGCTTCGGTGTGTCAGCTGCGGCGCTCGCGCGGGAGCCAGTCGAAGGCGCCCGCCTGGCCGCCGGCCTTGTACTCCAGGCCGACCCAGCCGCGGTAGCCGCCGCGTTCGAGCGCGGCCAGCTGCTGCTGCAGCGGCAGCGACCCGGTCCCGGGTTCGTTGCGGCCGGGGTGGTCGGCGATCTGCACGTGCGCGATGCGGTCGACGTGGTCGGCGATGACCTCGTCGACGTCGTCGCCGTTGACCGCCAGGTGGTAGAGGTCGGCGAGCAGGCCGAGGTTGGTCGCGCCGGAGGCCGCCTGCACCCGGTCGATGACCGCCAGCGCGTCGGCGGCGGTGCGCAGCGGGTAGGGCTGCGGGCCGCTGACCGGCTCGACCAGCACGGTGCCGCCGATGCTGGCGGCGGCCTTGGCCGCCAGGGAGAGGTTCTCGACCGCGAGCTCGTCCTGCTGCCGGGCGGAGGCGCCGTCGACCCGGTTGCCGTAGAGGGCGTTGAAGGCCGTGCACCCCAGGCGCTCGCCGATGGCGACGGTGACGTCGACGTTGTCGCGGAACTCGCCGCTGCGCTCGGGCCAGGAGACCAGGCCGCGGTCGCCGCCGGGCATGTCACCCGCGAAGAAGTTCAGCCCGACCAGCCGCACGCCGGCGTCCTCGACGGCGCGGACGAAGGCGTCGACGTCGCGCTGCGCGGGCACCGCGGTGTCGAACGGCCACCAGAACTCGACGGCGTCGAACCCGGCGGCCTTGGCCGCGGCCGGGCGTTCCAGCAGCGGCAGCTCGGTCAGCAGGATCGAGCAGTTCACCTCGTAGGGCAGTGCGTGACTCATCGCAGCCGTCCCCTTAATTCCGTATCGCGGATGTTTGTTTCCGTTCCACAGAATAGTGTCGGCCGTCACCGGGTTTTGTCAACACTTTGTTGATTCCGCTGGAGGGAGCGTTGCCGACGATCAATCGGTACCGTGGCGGTCGTGACGCGCCCCCACGTTCTGCTCAGCGTCGCCGTCAGCGCCGACGGCTGCATCGACGACGTGAGCCCGCAGCGCTTCCCGCTGTCCAACGCCGCCGACTTCGACCACGTCGACCAGGTGCGCGCCGAGTCCGACGCGATCCTGCTCGGCGCGGGCACCGTCCGGCGCGACGACCCGCGGCTCCTGGTGCGCAGCGCCGAGCGGTGCGCCGCCCGGCTCGCCCGGGGCCTGCCGGAGCACCCGATGAAGGTCGTCGTCTCCGGCAGCGGCGACCTCGCGCCCGCGCTGCGGCTGTGGCACCTCGACGGCGCCAAGCTCGTCTACACCACCGACGCCGGAGCAGCATCGACCACTGTGGACCGATTCGCCGAAATCGCCGCGATGGGACCGGAAATCGACTTCGGGGAGATGCTTGACGACCTCGGGGCGCGGGGCGTGCGGCGGCTCATGGTCGAGGGCGGCACCTGCATCCACACCGGGTTCCTGCGCGCCGGCCTGGCCGACGAGCTGCGGATGGCGATCGCGCCGATGCTCATCGGCCAGCAGGCCGCGCCGCGCTTCCTGCACCCGGCGCTGTTCCCCGGCGGCCCGGAACGCCGCTTCCACCTCGAGGACGTGACGAAGATCGGCGATGTCGCCGTGCTGCGCTACTTCCCGAAGGTCACGTCCGAGAACGCCTGAGCCACAGCACGTCCCGGCCGAACGACCACAGGAGAGCCAGCAGCGCCAGCAGCACCGCCGTCGCGGCGTGCGGAACGACGCCCGACGACGCCGCGACCAGCACGATGCCCTGCACCGCCGCGACGGTCTTGCGCGCACGGCTCGGCGGCAGCTCCGCGCGCAGCCACCACCACCGCCACGACGCGGCGACGAACGCGTAGCGCATCAGCCCGATCACCAGCACCCACAGCCCCAGCTCCGTCGCGACGTGGACGCTGAGCACGAGGATGAGGAACGCGTCGACCTCCATGTCCAACCGCGCCCCGAAGGCCGACGTGGTGCCGGTGCGCCGGGCCACCTGCCCGTCGAGGAAGTCGCTGATCAGCGCCACGATCCCGAGCACCACCAGCAGTCCCGGGCCGACACCGTCGGCCACCAGCGCCGCGATCACCGCCGTCAGCGCCGCCCGCACCAGCGTGATCCGGTCCGCGGGGCCGAGACAGGTGGTTGCGTGGCGGAGCATCGCGCGGCGCACCAGCGCCTGGGTGCCCAGCGCGCAACCGATTCCGGCGGCCCAGCCCAGCGGCCCCAGCCCGAGCGTCGCGGCGACGGCGAGCAGCGCGAGCACCTGCACGCCCGCCCACGCCAGGTGCTCGGCGGTGTTGCGGTGGAGTTCGATCATGTCCACCCTGTTCTCGGAGGTCATCGATGGCAGAGACCGCACGGGCATTGTGGGTCACCGGGCACGGCCGGGGCGAGATCCGGCGCGCCGCGCTGCCCGGGCGTTCGCCGGATCAGGTGGCCGTGCGCACCCTGTTCTCGGCGATCAGCCGGGGAACCGAGGATCTCGTGCTGCACGGGCGAATTCCGCGCTCGCAGCACGAGCGGATGCGGGCGCCGTTCCAGGAGGGCGAGTTCCCGTGGCCGGTCAAGTACGGCTACCTCAACGTCGGCGCCGTCGAGGAGGGCCCGCCCGAACTGGTGGGCCGCACGGTGTTCTGCCTGCACCCGCACCAGACCCGCTACGTCGTCCCGGCCTCGGCGGTCAGCATCGTGCCGCCGGAGGTCCCGGCGCGGCGCGCGGTGCTGGCCGGAACGGTGGAGACCGCGGTCAACGCGCTGTGGGACGCCGCGCCGCTGGTCGGCGACCGGATCGCGGTGGTCGGCGGCGGGATGGTGGGCTGCAGCGCGGCCGCGATCCTGGCCCGCTTCCCCGGTGTCCGGGTGCAGCTGGTCGACGTCGACCCGGCGCGCGAGGCCACGGCGCGCGCTCTGGGCGTCGACTTCGCCGCGCCCGCCGACGCCGACGGCGAGTGCGATCTCGTGGTGCACGCCAGCGGCAGCGAGCAGGGCCTGGCCCGCTCGCTGGAACTGCTGGCCACCGATGGCCGGGTGGTCGAGCTGAGCTGGTACGGCGACCGGGCGGTGACCGTGCCGCTGGGCGAGTCGTTCCACTCGCGGCGGCTGACGATCCGCGGCAGCCAGGTCGGAACGGTCGCCCATCCCCGCCGCGACTTCGCGCAGCGGATGGGTCTGGCGCTGGAGCTGCTGACCGATCCGGTCTTCGACCACCTGATCAGCGGCGAGAGCCGGTTCGAGGATCTTCCCGAGCTGCTGGCGGCGGGGCTTCCGGCGCTGTGCCACCGGATCGCCTACTGAACAGCACGATCACGCCGGGCAGCGCGGCGATGAGGGTCAGCGCCCCGTAGGTCACCGAGGTCGCCAGGCCCTGCGCCGGGTCGAGCCCGGTGGCGGCGAAGGCCAGCGCCAGGAACGCCTCCCTGGGACCGAAACCGCCGACGTTGATCGGCAGCGCCATCACCAGCAGGGCGAGCACGAGCAGCGGCAGCAGCACGCCCAACGGCGCTTGCGCCCCGGAAGCGCGGGCGGCCACCAGGAACAGGGCCAGGTGCCCGGCGACGGTGGCCAGCGACGACACCGCCACCGGCGTCACCGCCCGCCGGGTGAGCACGCCGCGCCGCGCGTCCCGCCAGAACGTCACCGCGGCACGGCGCACCGCCGGGACCAGCAGTCCCAGCCCGGCGAGGACGCCGACGACGAGCACCGCGGGCAGCACCGGCACCTGCGGCATCGGATCGGCGACCAGCACGACCGCCCCGGCCACCAGGAGCGCGATCTGCCCGGCGAAGCGCTCCAGCAGCACGGCCCGCACGCCGCCGCCGAGATCGCCGGAGCGGTGCCCGTGGCTGACGGCCCGGTGCACGTCGCCCAGCACCCCGGCCGGCAGCACGGCGTTGAGCAGCAGCGCGCGGTAGTAGTCGGCGACGGCCGCGCGCAGCGGCAGCCGCAGCCCGAGACCGCGCGCGACGACGCACCACCGCCACGCGCTGAACACCGTGGTGGCCAGGCCGATGCCCAGCGCCGCCGGGACCGTCAGCGGACCGATCGCGCGCAGTCCGTCGAGGAACGCGTCGGTGCCCAGCCGCCAGGCCAGGACCGCGAGGATCCCGACCGCCGCGAGCACGCGCAGCCAGGGCCACAGCCGGCGGATCACGTCCGCTCCCCCGGGATCGCCAGGACGTCGGCGTGCCCGACGACGGCCTTGAGCTCCCCCGCCCGTCGCAGGTAGTCGGGTGCCGCTTCGGCGAGGTCCGGTTCCTGCTCGCAGGCGGCCTCGACCCAGCCGCGCAGCCACTGCTCGGTCAGCGGGCCGGGTTCGAGCCGCCAGGGGCTCGGCCGGGTGAGCACGGTCGCGCCGCGCTCCTCGAACGCGGCGGTGACGTGGGCGACGGCGTCCGGGCCGAGCCCGCGGCAGCGCTGGTGCCGGTTGAAGGCCGCCTCAAACCTGCGGTCGAAGGGTCCCGGCGGATCGAGCTCGACGCTGCCGGTGACGGTGAGCGTCAACAACGCCGGACACCCGGCCTCGACGCACGCGTCCACGAGCACGTCCACCTCCCCAGCGGTGAGCACGTCCAGCAACGCCGAAGCCGTGACCAGCGACGTTCCGGTCAGATCGGCCCCGGTCAGCGCCCCGATCTCCGCGACCCGCACCTCAAGCCCGTCCGTCCCAGCGGCAAGGTCCCGGGTGGCGAGGGCGAGCAGCTCCGGGTCGCGGTCTTGCAGCACCCAGCGCTCCGCGACACCGAGCCGCCCGCTCAGCCACCTCCGCATCGACCCGGTGCCGCTCCCGAGATCTCGGATCGTCACCTGGGGGCAGTTTTTGCCAGAATCGCCCGGGGTTTCGGGGGCGAGATCCCGGGCGGTTCTGGCTAAAACCGCCCCCAAGCGACGCGCCAACACCACGCGCAGGGGGTCGAGGAGGTCCGCCGCGCGGGCGGCGGCGTCGGCGGGTTCGCGGAGCGCCAACCACTCCGGGTCGAATCCGGCGGCGGTCATGCCTCCAGGCTAGTGAGCGCGGCGGCCAGCTGCCGCGCGGTGGCGTCCCAGGTCGGCAGCTCCGCGCGGCGGCGCAGCGCGGCCGCGCGCAGCCGCTCCCGGAACGCGGGATCGGCGACCCAGTCGCGCAGCGCGGCGGTGAGGGCGTCGAGGTCGCCGGGCGGCAGGAGCAGGCCGCCGTCGCCGAGCGCGTCCGGGACGGCGCTGGCGATGACCGGGATGCCCCGGGCCAGGCCCTCGGTGACGGCCATCCCGTAGGTCTCGGCCAGGGACGGCTGCACGAGCAGGTCCGCGCTCGCGTAGACCTCGTCGAGCTCGGCGCCGGTGAGCGGTCCGCGCAGCACGCCGCCGCGTTCCCGCAGCACCCGCGCGTACCCGGAGTCCCGTTCCGGGCCGACGAACTCGCAGGTCAGCGGCATGTCGTCGAGCGCCCGCAGCAGCAGTTCCTGCCCCTTGCGGGGCATCAGCGCGGCCACGCACAGCAGCCGCGACACCCCGTCGGTGCCGGTCGCGACCGGCGCGGGATCGGTCCCGGGGATCGCGATCCGGGCACCGGGGAGCCGCCGGGCCGTCTGCGGGCTGGTGGTGATGACGAGTTCCGCCGCGCTCAGCGCCCGCTGCTCGGCGGCGTCGAGCAGCGCCGCGGTCCGGGCGCTGAGCCCGGTCTCGTCGGCCAGCGGCAGGTGCACCAGGATCGCGACCCGCAGCCGGCGGGCGTGGGCGGCGATGACGTCCGGAACACCGCAGGCCACGATCCCGTCGAACAGCACCACCTCCCCGTCGGCGATGCCGCCGAGCGCGTGGCCGAGCCGGTCCAGCGCCGCGCGATCCGGCTGCGGCCACGCCCCGGCGACCGCGCTGACCCGCACCTCGAACCCCAGCTCCGCCAGGCCGGTGGCGGCGCGCCGGTCGTAGACGTTGCCGCCGCTGGGCAGCTCGTCGTCGGGGACGAC
Organism: Saccharopolyspora flava; assembly: GCF_900116135.1. Classification (GTDB taxonomy): domain Bacteria; phylum Actinomycetota; class Actinomycetes; order Mycobacteriales; family Pseudonocardiaceae; genus Saccharopolyspora; species Saccharopolyspora flava. The sequence continues at coordinate 335,422 of NZ_FOZX01000004.1, read as the reverse complement.
CCAGTGGACCCTCACAGCTCGCGTTCGTACCCGGCCCACGCCACGTGGGACTCGTGCAGCACGACCTTCAGCCCGCTCAACCCGCGCGCGGAGGCGCCGAGCTTGCCGGAGCCGATCCGGTCGGCGAGCCGATCGGCGACGACCTTGGCCAGGAACTCCGTCGAGGTGTTGATCCCGGCGAACTCCTCGACCTCGTCGAGGTTGCGGTAGTTGAGCTCGGCCAGCACCTCGCCGAGCTGCTCGGTGGCGCGGCCGATGTCGACGACGACGTTGTCGGCGTCGAGCTGTTCGCGCTGGAACGTCGCGTCCACCACGTACGTCGCCCCGTGCAGGCGTTGCGCGGGACCGAAGGTCTCGCCCCGGAAGCTGTGGGCGATCATGACGTGATCGCGAACGGTGATGGTGAACAGGATGCGCCCTCCGTTCTCCTCAGCGGGCCCGCCACGGACCTCCGCGCGCCAGCGACATCACCAGCCCGGCGAACGCGGCGACACCCATCGTGATCGCGGCGACCGCGAAGCCCAGCCGCACGGCGGGATCGTCGGCGTTGGCGGCGTAGGACGCAACACCGGACGAGCCGAGCCAGCCGGTGAGGATCAGCAGCGCCACCGCGGTTCCCGCGGCCTGCGCGCTGTTGAACAGCATCGACCGGATGCCGTTGGCCACCGCCCGCTGATCGCTGCCCACTCCGGCCATGATCGACCCGGTGTTGGGCGCGGTGAACAACCCCGTCCCGGCACCGATCAACCCCAGGCACAGCGCCATGAGCAGCAGCGGCGACCCGGGCACGGCCAGCTGCCCGGCCAGGCCGACGATGCCGGCGACCACCAGCAGCGCACCGAAGCTCGACAGCGTCCGCGCCGACCAGCGCAGCGACAGCCGGGCGCTCAGCGGCGCGCACAGCATCATCACCAGCGCCAACGGCATGACGACGACACCGGCCTCCAGCGCGGTCCGGTGCTCGACCATCTGCTGGTGCAACCCGACCAGGACCACGACCCCGGCCCGGCAGAAGGAGTTGAAGAACGCCGCCGCGTACGCCTGCCCGCGGCCGGGCCGCTGCAGCAGCCGGAGGTCCAGCAGCGGAGCCGAGATCCGGCGCTCCACCAGCACGAACGCCACCAGCAGCGCGACACCGAGCACGATCGCGGCGGGCACCCGCGGATCGGCCGCTCCCCACGGTCCGATGCGGTTGATGCCGAACAGCAGCACGGCCAGGCCGGTGCTCGACAGCAGCGCCCCGGCCACGTCGAAGCGCTCGCGAGGTCCCCGGGCGCGCGGGATCGTCGGCAGCAGCCGCGACCCCAGCACCACGGCGAGGATCCCGATCGGCACGTTGACCAGGAACAGCGCGCGCCAGTCGGCGACGGTCACCAGCAGCCCGCCCAGCGCGGGCCCGATCATCTGCGCGATGGAGGCGGCCGTGATGTTCAGGCTCAACCCGTGCACCAGCCGGTCCGGCGGGAACACGTCGGTGAGGATCGCGGTGGTGTTGGTGACGGTCGTGGCCGCGGCGATCCCCTGCAGCACGCGCAGCACGATCAGCGTCGAGGCGTTCGGCGCGAACGCGCACAGCAGGCTGATCACGGTGAAGCAGGCCAGCCCGGTGAGGTAGATGGTCCGCCGCCCCAGCATGTCCGAGATGCGGCTGAACACCAGGATCGAGGCGGTGTTGCTGAGCATGAACGCCACGAGGAACCAGTCGGCGGTAGCGGCGGGAACCCGGAACGAAGCCGACAGCGCGGGCAGCGCCAGGTTCAGCGAGGTGGCGTTGACCAGCACCAACATCAACCCGAGCGTCGTCACCCCGAGCGCCCGACGACACCGGCGACGGACCTCCCGCTCGTCCTCCGCCACCACACCCACAGCACAACACTCCTTAGCCTCGCGAAGATGCTAACCCCCAAACACCTCCCCAAACCCCACGCGAGACCCCGACCACACACTCCGGGCCGGCCTCCAACGGAGACCGGCCCGACAGAGAGGTCAGTCGTGAGCTCGACCAAGGACAAGAACCACCCCGGACTTCCTCGACAAGAATCAGGATTCCACCCTCACGGACCTCATCCACGTCACCGTCCAGGTCGACTCCCGGGGGGGAAGTTTTCATGAAAACCTCACCCACTCACGAAAACGGAGGGTTCGTGAGTGGTCCCGTCGGTGGGGGAAGTTTTCATGAAAACTTCCCCCACTCTCGGGAGGCGACCAGGTGACTCGAGGTCGGTTTGTGCTGGTCACGGGAGTTGTGTGGGTGGGGGTGGGACAGTTTTCATGAAAACTTTCCCACCCCTGGTGGGGTGAGGTTTTCATGAAAACTTCGCGTTCTCGGGAGACCGGAGTGGGGACGGTTGTGGTCCGAACTGTCCCGGGATCGGGACGGTGATCGTGAGACAGGTCGGACCGCGAACCGCGTCAGGCGACCGGGATTGCTGGGGATCTTCCGAGGACTGCGCCGGAGGCGTCCAGGGCTTCCACCGCGATGACGGGGTGGGTGCCCTGGAGGTCGATCTTGGTTTCGAAGGCCGACTTGGGGGCGTCCGCGACCGGGGTGAGGTGCTGGTCGTCCGGGCCCGCGTGGACACGCCACGTGGTGACTTCGGTGGCTCCGTTCCAGCTGGTGTAGACGCTGGTCACGCCGTCGCCGGGTTGGCCCACGACCGCTGGGGAGTCCGTGGGCCTGCCGACCCACCGGGCTCGGTGGGCGCGGTAGGAGGCCATGGTCTCGGTGAAGCGGCCGTGGAAGAGGACCTCGTTGTCGGGGCCGAACTCGGTGAAGTACGGCTTGCCGCCCCAGCCGACGAACATGTGGCCGTTGGCCAGCAGCTGGGCGTTGCCCTGGTTCGGGGCGAGCAGGCCCTCCGGGCTCTCCGCGCTGCGCAGCAGCGTCGCCGTCTTGGCCGTCTCGTCGACGTCGAGGGTCATGCCGCGGGACTTGCCGCGGCCGGCGGCGTCGGCGTTGTCGAAGAGGCTGATCGTGCCGTCCTCGTGCCGGCGAACGTCGTGCTGCCAGGCGAAAGCCGCGTCCTCGCCCATCTCGAAGTCGCTCTTGCGCCCGCACAGGCGCCACTTCACCTCGCCCGAGGCGCGGTCGATGCGGTAGATCGCGTGCGTGCAGCGGGCCGAGATCAGCAGCGCGTCGCCGTCCTCGCAGATCGCGTTGAGGTGGATGTAGTCGTGGTAGACCTCCGAGTCCTTCGGGACCGCGTAGAACGACTCGTCCAGACCCACGTGCTCCAGGCTGTTCCACTCGAAGATCAGCTCGCCCGAGGCGATGTCGATCTCCTGCACCACGCCTTCCAGCACCTTCGAGTTCGGCTGCCCGCCCACCGCGGTGGTGTCCAGCCGCACCTCGCGGTAGGCCAGGATCAGCGCGGTGCCCTGCGGCGTGATGACGAACTCGTGCAGGTCACCGGTCAAGTCGTTGGCCGGGACGACCTCGGCGATGCGCGTGTAGGTCTCGTCCATGATCACGAACTTGCCGTGGCCGAAGCCCGGCGGGACCACGACCGTGCCCTCCCAGAAGGTCAGCACCGGTTTGCCCTGGTACTCCTGCACCTTCAGGTCGAAGTTCACGCCCTCCGACGACGGGCCGAACCAGACCGCCTGGCCGGTGTCGTCCATGAGCATCGCGCCCGGCTGGATCGGGGCGCGCGGCGCGGGCGCGTTCACGTCCATCGTGCTGGCACCGGTGGGCGTGAGCAGCACCTGCCCCGGCTCGGTGCCCGACGCCGGGGTGATGATCTCCATCAGCGGCGGGTGCAGGTCCGGCCGGGTGACCAGGTCGGCGCCCAGCGCGCCGACCGCCGGGCGCGGCGCGGCCTGCGCCACGCCCGACAGCGCCGCAGGCACCAGGGGTGCCGCGGCCAGCATCCGCAGCACGGATCTGCGGCCTAACTTCGTGGTGGACATGGGTCTCCTCGACAAGGTTCGGCGGGTATCAGGACTCGAACGGCGAGGTGAACTTGCCCTCGCGCTGCGTCTTCTCGACCAGGTCGCGGATCGAGCCGGAGTCGTTGACGTGCGGGAACGGCTCGTCCGGCACCGGCACCTCCAGGAACTCGCACAGCCGGTCCCAGCCCTCGCCGACCTTGTACACCAGCAGCCGGTCGGCCGGAACCGCTTCCTGCACGGCGGCGTTGTGCGCCTCGAAGACCTTGATGGCGTGCTCGCGGTCGTCGAAGCGGCCGTCGAAGGTGCCGTTCCAGATCATCCGCTCTATGGTCGGCCGCATCTTGAGGCTGAAGTCGTCGTCGGCCGGCGGCTCCTGCACGAACTGGTAGATCGTGTTGAACACGCTGTCGTACCAGCGCTCCGGGTCGCGGACGGTCAGCAGCACCTTCGCGTCCGGGTAGAAGTCCATGAGCTCGCGCCAGAACGTGCAGCCCGGCCAGTCCACGGTGGACTCGAACCCGCCGAGCACCGTCTCCCAGTCGTCAACGGCCCCGTCCAGCGCGCGGTCCCAGTCCTTGGCCCGCTCGGGCTGGGCGATGACCTCGAACATGTGGTAGCAGGGCGCGAATCCGAGGTACTCCAGCGCCGCCTTCATCGACGCGGTACCGGTGCGGCCGAACCCGGCTCCGATGATCTTGACCATGTGTGTCGCTCCTTCGTCGGGTGTTCTCAGCGCGTCTCGGTGATCAGGACCGCTCCCGCGGTCGCGTTGCTGGCGGTGTCGATGAGCACCGCTCCCCCGGTGAACCGGTTGTGCTCGTAGGGATCGCAGAACACCGGTTGCGCCAGCCGCAGCCGGACCTCCCCGATGTCGTTGAGCTGCAAGGAATCCGCCGGTCCGCGCTCCAGGGTGGTGACGTCGAGGCGTTCGCGGACCTCGGTGACGATCGCCTTGACCACCCGGGTGGTGTGCTTGAGCAGCAGCCGGGTTCCCGGTGTGAGCGGGGTTTTCGGCGACATCCAGCAGACCGTGGCGGTCAGCTCCTCGGCCGCGGCCGGCGGCTGCTCCGGCGCGCAGAGCACGTCGCCGCGGCTCACGTCGATGTCGTCGGCGAGCCGCAGCGCCACCGACTGCGGCGCCCGCCCGAGCTCCAGCTCGGCACCGGCGGAGTCGACGGCGACGACGCGGCTGCGCATCCCGGACGGCAGGTGCAGCACCTCCTCGCCGGGCGCGACGGTGCCGCCGGCGATCTGACCCGCGTAACCCCGGTAGTCCTGGTCCTGCGCGCGGATCGCGTACTGCACCGGCATCCGGAAACCGCTCGTCTCCTCGGCGATCTCGACGTTCTCCAGGTGCTCCAGCAGCGACGGGCCGTCGTACCAGGGCATCTCGGTGGAGCGGTCCACGACGTTGTCGCCGCGCAGCGCCGAGATCGGGATCGCGGTGACCTCGCGCAGCGCCAGGCGCTCGGTGAACGCCGCGAACTCACCGGTGATGGTGCGGAAGACCTCCTCGTCGTAGCCGACGAGGTCCATCTTGTTCACCGCCAGCACCAGCCGCGGCACCCGCAGCAGCCCGGCGAGCACGGCGTGCCTGCGGGACTGCTCGGTCAGCCCGTTGCGGGCGTCGACCAGCACGATCGCCAGGTCGGCGGTGGAGGCGCCGGTGACCATGTTGCGGGTGTACTGGGCGTGGCCCGGGGTGTCGGCGATGATGAAGGCGCGCCGCGCGGTCTCGAAGTAGCGGTGCGCCACATCGATGGTGATGCCCTGCTCGCGCTCGGCGCGCAGCCCGTCGGTGAGCATCGCCAGGTCCAGCTGCTCGTCGCCGCGCTCCTTGCTGGCCACCTCCAGCTGTTCGAGCTGGTCGGCCAGCAGCGACTTCGAGTCGTGCAGCAGGCGCCCGATCAGCGTCGACTTGCCGTCGTCGACCGCGCCCGCGGTGGCGAACCGCAGCAGGCTGTCGGCCGGGGCGAAGACCGGTTCGGTGGTGCTCATCAGAAGTATCCCTCCCGCTTGCGGTCCTCCATCGCCGCCGCGCTGGTGCGGTCGTCGGCGCGGGTCTGGCCGCGCTCGGAGATCCTGGTGGCGGCGATCTCGGCGATCACCTCGGACACCGTCGTGGCCTCCGACGGGACCGCGCCGGTGCAGGTCATGTCACCGACGGTGCGGAACCGCACGGACCGCTCCACCAGCTGCTCCTCGGGTTCGCGCGGCAGGAACGGGTTGTCGGCCAGCAGCATCCCGTCGCGCTCGAACACCTTGCGGTTGTGCGCGAAGTACAGCGACGGCAGCTCGACGTCCTCGCGGTCGATGTAGGTCCACACGTCGCGCTCGGTCCAGTTCGACAGCGGGAAGGCGCGCACGTTCTCGCCAGGGTGGATCAGTCCGTTGTAGAGGTTCCACAGCTCGGGGCGCTGGTTGCGCGGGTCCCACTGGCCGAAGCCGTCGCGGAAGGACAGCATGCGCTCCTTGGCGCGGGCGCGTTCCTCGTCGCGGCGGGCCCCGCCGAACAGCGCGTCGAAGCGGTGCTCGGCGATGGCCTCCAGCAGCGACGCCGTCTGCAGCCGGTTGCGGCTGGTCAGACCCTCGGGCTCAACGGTGCGCCCGGCGTCGATGGCCTCCTGCACGGAGGCCACCACGAGCCGCACGCCGAGCTCGGCGGCGCGGCGGTCCCGGAAGTCGAGGACCTCCTCGAAGTTGTGGCCGGTGTCGACGTGCAGCACCGGGAACGGGATCGGGGCGGGGGCGAAGGCCTTCTCGGCGAGCTTGAGCAGCACCGCGGAGTCCTTGCCGCCGGAGAACAGCAGCGCGGGCCGGTCGCGTTCGGCGACGACCTCGCGGATCAGGTGCACCGCCTCGGATTCCAGCACGTCCAGACGAGACAGTCCGGCGGGCATCAGCGACTCCCCTCGGGTCGATCGGACAGGGCGGTGAGCAGGTCCACGGCCAGCTCGCGGCGGCAGACCAGCAGGTCCGGCAGCCACGGGTCGGGGCGGTCGTAGACGAGCTCGGAGCCGTCGAGGCGGCTGGTGTGCAGTCCGGCGGCGCGGGCGATGCCGACCGGGGCGGCGCTGTCCCACTCGTACTGCCCGCCGCCGTGCAGGTAGGCGTCGACCTCGCCGAGCACCACGGCGGTGATCTTGGCCCCGGCCGATCCCATGGGAACCAGCTCGGCGCCGATCTGCTCGGCGATCTCGGTGACGAACTCGGGGGGACGGCTGCGGCTGACCGCGATGCGCGGGCGCGCGATGCCGTGCGTGGGCTGCTTGGGCGGCTCACCGGTGTCGAGCACGATGCCCTGCGCGGGCAGCGCGACGGCGGAGGCGATGACCTCGTGCCCTTCGGCCAGGGCCACGTGCACCGCCCAGTCCGCGCGGCCCGGTTCGGTGAACTCGCGGGTGCCGTCGAGCGGATCGACGATCCACACCCGTTGTCCCGCAACGCGTTCCGGCCCCGCCACGCCGTGCTCGGAGAGCACCGGGTCGTCCGGCCGCTCCTGCGCGAGGGCGTCGACGAGCAGGCGGTGGGCCGCGGCGTCACCGGCGTCGCCGAGCGCCTTGGGGTCCGAAGTGGACTCCTCCCGCAGCCGCAGAAGGCACTCCCCCGCTCGCTGCGCCAGCCCGGCGGCCAGCTCGTGGTCGTCCACGCTCACCCCACTACCTCCCTGTGTTCGTGCGCGGCGGATCGCCGCGACATCGCGTTGCGCAACGGCGGGATCGCCGTTCCCAGCAGCACGACCAGAAGCCCGGCCGCGACGCCGGTCAGGACGTCGGTGCCGAGCATCATCAGCCCGGTGGTCACCAGCATGCCGCCTAGCAGCACCCGCACCGGGCGATCCGGAACGCGCGCCGAGACCAGCGATCCCGCCAGCACACCGGGGATCGACCCGGCCAGCAGCGACCCGACAAGTCCGATGTGGACGTCACCGGCGACGAGGTGGCCGAGCGCCGAGACCAGCACGAGCGGGACGGCCTGGACGAGGTCGGTGCCGACAAGCCGCGCTGAGCTCAGCCCCCGGTTGAGCAGCAGCAGTACCACGATGATGATCGATCCGGAACCCACCGAAGTCGTACCCACGACGAGTCCCGCGACGGCGCCAAGCAGCACCGTGGGAACCGGCCGCACCCGCGTTCCGTCCGATGTGGACTCGCGGCGGGACAGCAGCATCCGCGCGAACAGCGTGATCGCGGCCAGCAGCACCGCGGCACCGACGAGCTCCTTGAGCAGCGACTCGGTCCCGCGCCCCAGCGAACCCGCCAGCAGCGATCCGGCCGCCGCGCACGGCAGCGAACCCAGGCACAACCAGCCCACCAGCGCGGGCTGCACGGTGCGGCGCCGCAGGTGCACCGCGGCGCCCAGCGGCTTCATCACCGCCGCGGCCACCAGGTCCGAGGACACCGCGGCCAGCGGCGGCACGCCGAAGACCAGCGTGAGCAGCGGCATGGTCAGCGCGCCGCCGCCCATGCCGGTCACGCCCACCATCAGGCCGGTGAGCAGGCCGGTCGCCGCTACACCGAGGTCCACGACCGCACCCAGCCCCGCTCGCGCAGCAACGCCACGACGCGTTCCACCGCCTCGTCCTGCGACAGCGCGGAGGTGTCCAGGACGAGGTCCGCGTCGTCGGGGACCTCGTAGGGGGCGGAGACGCCGGTGAACTCCGGGATCGAGCCGCTGCGGGCCTGCCGGTAGAGGCCCTTGCGGTCGCGGCGCTCGCACTCGCGCAGCGGCGTGGCCACGTGCACCAGCACGAAACCGCCGGTTTCGCGCACCATCCGCCGGACCGCGTCGCGGTCGGCGTGGTACGGCGCGATCGGCGCGCAGATCGCGGCGCCGCCGTGCCGGGTGATCTCGGCGGCGACGTAGCCGATGCGGCGGACGTTGCGGCTGCGGTCCTCGGCGGAGAAGCCGAGCCCCTCGCACAGCGTCCGGCGGACCACGTCGCCGTCGAGCAGGGTCACCGCGCGGTGGTCGTGGCAGCTGAGCTCGTCCCGCAGCGCGCGGGCCAGCGTGGACTTGCCCGCGCCGGACAGGCCGGTGAACAGCACGGTGAATCCGCGCGCCACCAGCGGCGGGTGCAGGCGGCGCTGCTGCTCGGCGATCGCGGGGGTGGTGAACCAGCCGGGCAGCTCCTCGCCGGCGTCCAGCAGCTCGCGCAGCCGCTCGTCGCTGAGCCCGGGCAGACTGTCGGCGGGGGCGACGTCGGCGGCCGGCAGCCAGCGGTCGGAGCGGTCGCGCACCACCTCCGGCGGCTCCAGCACCGGGATCGGGGCCTGGTCGAGGGCGGCCTCGGACAGCAGGTGGGTGGCGCCGTAGGCGGCGGCGACGTGCGCGGTCAGCAGCGCGTCGCGCTTCGGGTCGGCGCGGTGGACCAGCGGGACCGGCACGATCGTGCTGCCCTCGGGCAGCTCCGGGCGCGCGACCAGCACGGACTGGACGAGCGCTTCCGGGCGCGGGCCGGTCATCCGCGGCAGCAGCAGGACGTGCGCGCCGAGCTCGGCGGCCGTCTGCCGGATCTGGGCGAGCTCGCGGTGGTGCAGCGGCGCCGACGGCAGCACGCCGAGCACCGGGCCGTCGGGCAGGCCGGAGCGGACCCGGTCGGCAGGCGGCCGCAGCCTGCGCAGCACGCCGGTGGGTTCCTCGGCGGCCAGCACCGGGCCCGCCGCGTGCCAGCCCGCCTCGTCGGCCCAGGGGCGCTCGTTGCGGACGACGGCGACCGGGGCGCCCTCGGCGTCGCGCAGCTCGATCTCGTCGGCGGCGGCGATCTCCTCGGGCACGTCGAGGGTGATCGGCTCCGGCCAGGCCAGGTCGGCGGTCAGGCGCTGCCGGGTGCGCACCGACTCGACCTCGTCGGCGGACAGGAAACCGCGCAGCGGGGCGAAGGCCCCGTCCAGCAGTAGCTCCACATCGGACAGCTGGGCGGGCTCGGGGATCCAGGTCGCGCGACGTTGCGGACCGGCGGGGGCTTCGGCGTTCCCGCCCGAATGATCGGCATCCGTTCCGTTCGCGCTCACAGGCACCTCGGTCCTCAACTCGGGGACGAACCGGTCCATCCCGTGGGACGTCTGGATCCATACGGTGGCCGACCGCCCCCACCCGGAGAAGCCCGGTGACGATTACTCGCCAGTTCCGATTTTTCCCAAGTGCCGAACCGAATTCGCACACCGGGTCAGGTTTCAACCAGACATACTTCGTGTACCACGCGAATGATCGGCTCGCAGTCCGCGTGCGCACAAACGGGTGCCCACGCCGCGCGACGAGCCCCTCCGCCCACGGCGGTCGATCGCCGTTCACCGGGGGCCACGCGCCGTTAACGCGCCGTGCCGTTGCCGGTTTTCCCGTACGACGTGCGCGACCCCGGCCCACCGTCGCGAAGGTGAGCCGGGGTCGCTGTGAGGGGGACCTCACCAGGGGACAGTTTTTCCTCGAATTAACCCGACAAAACGGACTCTGATCATGGGTGATTCGAGGAAGAACTGTCGTGCTCCAGGAGTTCAGCCCTCCGCCGGGTAGCCGAACCGCATGATCGCCTGCGGGATGAGCGAGGTGCCGAGGCTCTCGGCGAGCGCCGTGCGCACCTCCCGCATGTGCAGCGGCTGGGTCATCATCGACACCGACAGACCCGCGCTGGTGGCCTCCAGCCACGCCCGCTCCACGGCCTGACCCGCGTGCACGTGATCGACCGCCCGGTCCCCGCGGGTGCCCACCAGCAGCACCGACTCCTCCCGCAGCAGCCGCGCGAGGACGTGCTCGTCGGGCAGGTGCGTGGTCAGCGCGGTCAGCCCGACCGCGGCGAGACCGCGCAGGTCACCGGACGCGCGCTGCAGCTTCCTGCCCTCCGGCGTCGCCCACCCGGTCAGCTCCCGGGTGTAGCCGGTGTCGGCGTGGAAGGCGTGCGCCGAGCGGCTCAGCATCCGCGCGACCTCGACCGCCTCGGCGGCCGAACCGACCCAGCGCCCTCCGCAGCGCGGACCGGCGGCGGCGTCGCGGATCTTCTCGCGCAGCAGCTCGGGCACCGGCCTGCGGGAGAACGGCTCGCGGTGGCTGTGACGCTGCGGGATCGATCGGGCCCAGCGCTGCTCGCGCGGGCTCGGCTCCGCCGGTTCCCCGGCGCTGACGACCGCGGAGACCAGGCCGCTGGTGGCCCCGAACTCCACGTGCGCGCGCCAGCCGAGGTCCCGCACCGCCAGCACGAGGTTCATCAGCGCCGCGCCGCAGGAGATCCGCTGGTCGCGGCCCTGGGGATCGTGGTCCATCAGCGCGGCCGGGTTCTCGCGCAGCACGGCCGTGCGCCGGTGCAACGTCAGCGTCCACGGCCGGCTGTTGTGCACCGACGGGGCGCGCGAGACCGATTCGCAGAGCTCGGCGATCTCCGTCGGCGTCCACTCCAGCTCCTGAGCCCGGACGTCTTCCAGCTGCTGCGCGACAGTCATCTGATCACCCTCCCTCGTCACGACGCGCCCCACCCCAGGGCGGTCCGCCGGGGCTTCCCACGTCCCCGGCCGTCACCGAGACTCCGGGCCGCCACCGGGTGCGCACAGGGAACAAAGTCCCGACGAACCGGACACCTCACCCGCTCCGGTGACAGCGCGAACCGGCCGCTCCGCGCCGGGTGTGACCGCCCTCTCGTTGCGCACCGGTTGCACGGGTCAACTAGGTTCGGACGCATGACCACTCGTTCGACGCCGCTGGACCTGCCGATCGCCGGCCTCGCCGGGCTGTTCGCCACCTCGGGGGTGTTGCACCTGGTCAGACCGCAGATCTTCGAGCCGCTGATCCCCTCGGCGCTGCCCGCGCGCACGACCGTGGAGGTCTCCGGCGTCGCCGAGATCGCCTGCGCGGCCGGACTGCTGCACCCGCGCACCCGCGCCACCGCGGGGCTCGCCAGCGCGGCCCTGCTGGTCGCGATCCTGCCCGGCAACGTCAAGATGAGCGTCGACGCGGGCAAGCGCGCCCGCCGCAAGCCCGGGCCGAAGTCCGCGGCGTTCTTCGCCGGAACCCTGGCCCGGCTCCCGCTGCAGTGGCCGATGATCCGCACCGCCCTGCGCGCCGCCGGACGCTAGAACGCGCAGGGGAGCTCCATCACGCCGTTGACGAAGCTGGTCCGCTGCCGGACCGGTTCGCCGGTGGCGTGGATGTCGGGCACCCGGGTGAACAGCTCCCGCAGCATCAGCCCGATCTCGCGGCGCGCCAGGTGCGCGCCGAGGCAGAAGTGCGGCCCTCGCGAGCCGAAACCCAAGTGCGGGTTGGGGTTTCGCAGCACGTTGAACCGGTAGGGATCGACGAACACCGTCTCGTCGCGGTTCGCCGACACGTAGTACATGATCATCCGGTCGCCGGTCCGGTAGCGCTGCCCCAGCAGGTCGACGTCGTGCTTGACGGTCCGCCGCATCCAGTTCACCGGCGTCGCGTAGCGCAGGACCTCCTCGATCGCGGCCGGCAGTCGCTCGTCGAGATCGGCCAGCACCAGGTCGCGCTGGTCGGGGTGCTCGGTGAACAGGGTCAGCGCGTGCGAGAGGGCGTTGCGGGTGGTCTCGTTGCCCGCCACGACCAGCAGCACGAACAGCTTGACCAGCTCCAGGTCGCTGAGCGCTTCGCCGTCGACGTCGCCCTGGACCATCGCGGTCACCACGTCGTCGGTGGGGTTCGCCCGCCGGTCGGTGGCGAGCTCGCTCATCAGCTCGTGCATGTACCGCGCGCTGTCGAGCAGCACCGTCGGCCGGGGCCGCCCGCACGGGTCCTCGTGGTCGGGGTCGCCGACGGCGGCGATGAGGTCGTTGGTGGCCGTCACGACCTCGGGCCGCGCGGAGGCCGGGACGCCCATCATCCGGCACACGATCTCCAGCGGCATGGGCATGGCGACCTGGCTGACGAAGTCGCACGGGCCGCGCTCGACGAGCGCGTCGACGATCTCGGTGGCCAGCAGGGCGACGTCGTCGGAGGCCTTGGCGACCATGCGCGGGGTGAACGCGCGCGCCACGATGCGGCGCAGCCGCGCGTGCCTCGGATCGTCGGTGCTGAGCATCGACCCCAGCAGCTCGGTGACCTCCGGCGGCGGGTCGTCGAGACCCACCGCGACCGGTTCCGAGCTGAACACCTGCGGATTGCGGCTGACCTCGGCGACCTGGTCGTAGCGGGTGAGGGCGTAGAAGCCGGGGCCGTCGTCGAGCGGGCAGTGCACGGGCTCGTCGGCCGCGCGCATCGCGGCGAACACCCGGTCCCACTCCGAACGCGGCTGTGCCCAGAAGTCGAGGTCGGACAGATCTACAGCGGTCATAGCGTCTCCCCACTCGATCTCCGACGCTAGGAGCCTCCGCTTGCACCGCTCTTTCACCCGGCGATCAGCCGCCCGCGGCGAGGAGCGGCAACGTTGGGCCGGACGATCGACTTTCGTGGGCCGTCCGTGTGGCAAGAACGTGAAATCGCCCGCTCAGCGGGGAGAATCGAGCGCACCGCAGCAAGAGGTGGGACATGTCCGGTTCGCTCTCGGGATCACGGCCCAACATCGTGCTCGTCGTCCTCGACGACCTCGGGTACGGCGACCTCGGCTGGTACGGCTCGTCGATCCCCACCCCGCGCATCGACGAGATCGGCCGCCGCGGCACGACTTTCCGGCAGGCCTACGCCGGCGCACCCATCTGCACGCCCTCCCGCGCGGCGCTGCTGACCGGGCGCTGCGCGCAGCGCGTCGGGCTGCCGGTGGTGCTGTGGCCGGAGGAGGAGCGCGGGCTCCCGGCGTTCGAGCGCACCGTGGCCGAGGTGCTGCGGTCTGCGGGGTATCGCACGGGGATCTTCGGCAAGTGGCACCTCGGCGATCCGCGGCTGTCCGGCAACCCGTGGGACGCCCAACCCGAATTCCTGCCGTCCGCGCACGGTTTCGATCACTACTGCGGGATCCCCTACAGCAACGACCAGGGGTGGGGCGACCAGCAGCGGCTGCCGCTGTACCGCGGCGACGCGGTGGCCGTCGACGACGTCAACACCGAGCGCGGGCAGGAGCTGCTGGCCGGGCAGTACACCGACGCCGCGATCGCGTTCATCCGGCGCAGCGTCGCCGAGCAGCGGCCGTTCTTCGCCTACGTGCCGCACAGCGCGGTGCACCAGCCGTTCCACGTGCCCGAGGAGACCGGGGGCGTCGACGGCAGCTACCCCGACATCGTCCGCGAGGTCGACCGGCAGGTGGGGCGGCTGCTCGACGAGCTGCGGGCGCTGGAGCTGGTGGACTCCACCCTGGTGATGCTCACCAGCGACAACGGGCCGTGGTTCTCCGGCAGCACCGGCGGGCTGCGGGGCCGCAAGACCGATCCGTTCGAGGGCGGCATCCGGGTGCCGTTCCTGGCCCGCTGGCCCGGGCGCGTCCCGGTCGCCGAGAACCCGCACCCGATCGCGTTCGTCGACGTGCTGCCGACGCTGGCCGACCTGGCCGGGGCCGCGCCGCCCTCGGACCGCCCGCTCGACGGCGTCAGCATCGCACCGGCGCTGGCGGGCGAGCCGATGCCGCCGGGCCGCACCCTGTACTTCTACGGCGATCTCGAGGAAGGGCCGGCGGGCGAGGTCCGGCAGGACTGGATGTGGAACGTCGCCGCGCTGCGCCAGGACCGGTGGAAGCTGCTGTGGCCGGCCACCGTCTGGCCCGAGCTGGGCAGGGAGATGCTGATCGACCTGGACCGCGATCCCGGCGAGACCACCGACGTGGCCGCCGCGCACCCGCTGATTTGCGACTCGCTGGCCGAGCGGGCGCGGATCTTCAACGACGACGTCCTCAGCCACCGCGACGCGGCGGTCCGGCGCACCCGGCGGACGCGGTGATCCGGATGCGAGGATGCGCACGTGAACGTCAAGGACCTGTGCCCGTGCGGCCTCGGCGAGCCCTACTCCGACTGCTGCGGGCCGCTGCACTCCGGTGAGCGCCAGGCGGCCACCGCCGAGCAGCTGATGCGCTCGCGCTACAGCGCGTTCGCCGTCGGCGACGCCGACTACCTGCTGCGCACCTGGCACCCGAAGACCCGACCGGCGGAGCTGGACCTCGACCCGGAGCAGCGCTGGCTGCGCCTGGAGATCCTCTCCCGCAGCGGCGGCGGCCCCTTCGACACCGAGGGCACGGTCGACTTCCTCGCCCGCTACCGCCACGACGGCCGCACCCACGTCCTCTCCGAGCACAGCCGCTTCACCCGCACCGCCAAGACCTGGCTCTACGTCGACGGCGACGTCAAGTCCTGAACCTCACCACAGGACAGTTTTTCCTCGAATCACCCGCGATCGATGTCCGAAATGTCTTGTTAATTCGAGGAAAAACCGTCCCCTGCCGAGCACCGCACACCCCGGAACCCCCAAACCCGAGATCCACACTCCGAGGCCACCCACCCCAGCGGTCAAAAACCGCAACATTCGTCGGGTCAAAAACCGCGGTATTCGACCGGTCAAAAACTGCGGTATTCGACGCAACGAAAACCGGGGTTTTCGACCGGGGGTCGTTCGGGTGGGTGAGGGGGTGAGGGTGTGGGGGTTATTTGGCGGGTTTGGGGAGGTAGGTCTTGGGGGTGAAGGTGAAGATCGTGTAGGTGCGGTCTTCGAGGGTGAAGCGGGCGTGCTTGGTCATGCCGAGGGCGCGGTGGACCTTCAGCGAGCGCTGGTTGGTGTTCTCGATGAACAACGCGGCCGACGGGTAGCGGTCGCCGAGCATGAGGGCCATGCCGGAGAGCAGGAGCCGGACCACTCCCCTGCCCCGGTACTTCGGCGCCACCACGACCGGGCCGTAGTAGAGGACGGGGCCTTCGAGCTTGCGCGTGAGCTGGACGGTCCGCTGCGCGGGCGGCGGCATGGGGCCGTCGCCTTCCGAGGTCAGCACGACTCCGGCGATCTTGTCCTTGTCCTCGGCCAGGAAGATGCCCGGCCCGCCGGCGAGCGCTTCCAGCGCCGCCTCGTCCCACTCCCCCTGGACGAAGCCCTGTTCGCCGCGCTTGTCCTCCGGCACCACGTCCTCGTGCGCGGAACGGAGCAGCTCGAGGATCGCGGGCCGGTCCTCCTTGGTCGCCAGGCGTACTGCAATGGGCATGCCGCGAAGCCTAACCCCCGCCCCGACCAGCGACGTTTCCGGTCATGGTTGAAGCGGGGACCGCCCGACCGACCCCCGCTCCAACCGCCCCCCAGTTCCCCCAGCAACCGGCTCGTTCCGCTGACGACGGGGTCGGGTGGAGCCGGACCACCCGAATCTCGCAGGTCATCTTCTCGCCCGCCAGGCACTCACCGGTTTCCGGGACGCTGGGACGTCTCCCACGTGTCCCACCTGCGCGAACACGAACGCGTGGGATGTTCCGGGGAACGCGCACAGCCCCTTCCGGACGCATTCCGGACCGGCCCGACCCGTGCCACACTGGCTTCTCGGTCTCGTGGAGTGACGGGAGCGCGGGTGACGGGTACGCGGAGCGTCGAGGCGTTGGCGGAGGCGTTGAGGGCGCTGAAGACCCGCAGCGGTCACAGCTACGAGCAGATCGGTCGGCGCGCCCACCTGGGGCGGTCCACGGTGCACCGGTACTGCAGCGGCGCGAGCGTGCCGTCGGAGTTCGGAGCGATCGAGCACATCGCCAAGGCCTGCGGTGCCGACCGCGAGGAGCTGTCCCGCCTCTACCACCTGTGGGTGCGCGCCGACGCCGCCCGCGAGACCCCCGACGCGGATTCCGAGGCCCGCGAGCCCGGTGCTCGGCGCCGGCGATGGCCCTGGTGGCTGCCGGTGGCGCTGCTGTGCGCGGTCGCGCTGGTGGCCGCCTACGCGTGGTTCCCCACCGGTGATGATCGGCCGGTGCCCGCGCGATCGGCCATCTCCGCACCGAGCTGGACCAGCGCGCCGATCCCGATCGCCCCGGAGTTCGTGGGCGTGACGACCAACAGCAACACCGGCCTGATGCCGTCGTTCCCGGTCGGGTCGGTGCGGCTGTGGAACTCCTCCACCGGCTGGCACGACCTGGAGCCCGAGCGCGGCCGCTACGACTGGACGGTCCTGGACACCCTGACCGGCAGCGCCCGAGCCAACGGCGTCCCGGTGACGATGACCTTCGGCAACACCCCGGACTGGGCGGCCCCCGGCAGCCCGCGCACGCCCGAGTCCGACGGCTCCCGCAGAGACCCGCCGCAGGACATGGCCGACTGGGACCGCTTCGTGCGCGCCGTGGTGGCCCACGCCGGGGACCGCATCGGCGCCTACGAGCTGTGGGACATCGGCAGTCCGCCCGACTTCAGCGGCACGGTCGAGCAGCTGGTGGAGATGACGCGCCTGGGCAGCCGCGCGATCCGCGAGCTCGCCCCGGGAGCCGCGGTCGTCTGCCCCGGTTTCGCCGACCTGTGGAGCCCGGCCGGGCACGACTGGATGCAGCGCTTCAGCGAGCTCGGCGGCTTCGAGCACTGCGACTACGCCTCGGTGAAGGTCAACCCGCGCAGCGCCTCCGACCCGCCGGAGACCATGATCGAGCTCCACGCGCGGATCGACGCGACGCTGCACCGGGGCCGCGGCGGCATCAGGTTGTGGAACGCGGGCTGGGCGCCGGAGGTCACCCAGCAGCGGCGGGTGGAGCCCGAGCGGGCCGCCGATCACGCCGTGCGCTACTTCCTGGCGAGCCTGTGGAGCGACTACGAGCGCACCTACTTCTACAACTGGGGCAGCGACAGGGTCCCGATGGTGCTGCAACCGCTCGGCTACGCGCCGACCAAGGCCGGGTTGTTCGTCGGCGAGCTGCAGCGCTGGCTCACCGGCGCCGAGATCACCTCGTGCGGCCAGGGCGAGCGAGCGGGTCTGCCCGGCAACGTGTGGCAGTGCCGGTTCCTGCGGGCGGGCAGGCCGTTCGTCATCCGCTGGACCCACGACGGCACGGCGCTGCTGCCCCCGGAACCCGGCACCACCCGCGTCCGCCACCTCGACGGCACCAGCGCGAGCCCGTCGGAGCGGATGCCGGTCACCGAACGCCCGGTCCTGATGGAGATCGGCTAGGCATCGCCGCACGGTCCTAGTGGTAGTGGTGCACGACCGCGTGGCCCTTGCCTCGGGCGATGAGGGCGCGGTTGACCGGCACGGTGAGCGCGAAGGCGATGGCCAGCGACGCCGCGAGCGAGAGCCAGAACAGCCAGGTGGTCAGGCCCGCGTCCATCGCGCCGGGGATGAGGACCATGAACAGGTTGTCGACGATCTCCATGACCGCGATCGAGACCGTGTCGGCGGCGAACGCGACGCCCAGGGCCGCGGTGAGGCCGACCCCGGCGCGCAGCACCGGCGCCATCGTGAGGCTGTAGCCGAAGACGAAGGCCAGGACGACCGAGAGCACGATCGTGCCCAGGTTTCCCCAGCCCAGCGCGGTGCCGATGACCATGCCGAGGATCTCGCCGATCGCGCAGCCGGTCAGGCAGTGCAGCGTGGCGCTGATCGCCGAGCGGGTCAGCCCCCGCCCCTCGGCCCCGGAGTGGTGGTGGTCCATGACGACCTCCCGGTTGGTCCGTTCCGACTGACCCGAACATACCCCCAGGGGGTATGGGTGTGCAACGCGCGGTGTTCCCCGGCAGCCCTCTGACCTGGCCGAACGGCGTCGCAAAAAATCTGTTGCCGCCTCCCCCTGACGAGTCATAGCCTGCGGGTACACAGGAAAGGAGGTGGTCCGACGTTGAATACCAACAGGACTTGTGAGGTGGCTGTCCGCTAGGACCGCCCACGGCACTCCTGCCGACCCGAGCGCGCGACGATCCCGCGGGATCTCCGCACGGGAGCGCGGTCGGCGAATACCAGGCAGCTACCCGGCCCCGGAGCCCCGAACTGTGTCCGGTTCGGCCTCCTCCCCGAGGAGGAAACGGCTCCGGGGCTGCTGCGTGTTCAGGCCGGTTCGCGTTCGGCGAAGAACGGCACGAAGTCCTTCCGCCGCCCGTCGGCCCGCAGCGTGTGCCCCATCCGCTTGGCGAAGCGCGGCGTGATCCACCGATCCAGCACCCGGGTTCCGGAGAAGTCGGTGGCCAGCTGCTCCTCGAACTCGTCGAGGTCCTCCAGCCGGTGCAGCCACACCTGCGCGACCAGGTTGGCCTCGCTGCCGATCGTGGCGCACAGCCGGATCTCCGGCAGCGACGCGATCGCGGCGGCGACCGTCGTCAGCTCGCGCTGCGGCACGTCCAGCCACAGCGTCGCGGCCACCTGCCACCCGGCCAGGTAGTGGGCGACCTCGCAGCGGGCGGACACGTAGTCCGAGGCCAGCAGCCGCTCGATCCAGCGGCTCGCGGTCGCCGTCGAGCAGCCGAGGCGCTGCGCCGCCTCCGACGCGGGCAGCCGCGCGTTCGGCCCGAGCATCCGCAGCAGCGCGAGATCCCGCTCCCCCGGCCGCGACTTCCCCTGCCCGCCAGCGGGTTTCAACGCGCGCTGCTGGTCGGGCGAGAGCGCGTCCAGCCGCCACGACCCGCCCTCGCGCAGGATGCGGCGGAAGAAGTGCGTCCGGGTCGCGCGCACGCCCGGGATCGTGGCGATCGAGGTCATCACCTCCTCGTCGAGCGCCATGACGCTGCCGGCGGAGACGGTGAGCATGAGGTCCCGGCGCCCCGAGGTCGCGTCGATGTTCCAGACATTGCTGAGCCTGGCGAGATCCTCGGTGACCGCGCGCCGGTTGCCGGGCACGGTCTCCACCTCGACGAACGCGTTGGCCTGCCAGCCGTGACCGGTCCAGGCCGGGTTGCGGCGCGGGTAGCAGCTGAACCACGCCAGGCCCTCGCGGGTGAGCCGCCGCCAGCGCCGGGTCAGCGTCGAGGGATCGACGTCGAGGACTCCGCCCAACCGCGTCCAGGTGACGCGCGGGTTGATCTGCAGAGCGTGGATCAGGCTCAGATCCGTCTCGTCGACTTTCGAAGAATCCTGCACGAAAACGACCGTATTCGAAGTTCTTTGCATCAACGAGACCCCGCGCGTGAACGGGGGATCATTCCGGAATCCAGCAAGTGAGCACGCCAGCCGGTGCGACGGGGCCCCGCCGCCGGCGTGCGCCGTGATCGACCCCTGGAGGCCGGGATGAGCACCCCGGGCATCGCCCACTCACCGATCCTGTGGCTCGCCGCGCTCGCCGTGTTCGCGGTGATCGCCGTGCAGTCCGCCGTGTACTGGCGCGCCGCCGTGCGCGGCGCCCCCGAAGCAGGGATGAGCCGGAAGGAGCTGGTCGGCGCGTTCCGCGTCGGGGCCCTGTCGGCGCTGGGACCGTCGCTGGCGGTCGTGTTCGTCGCGATCGGGCTGATCACCCTGTTCGGCACCCCCGCCGTGCTGACCCGCATCGGGCTGATCGGGTCGGCCGGGTTCGAGACCGCCGCGGCCCAGACCGCCGCCGAGGCGGCGGGCATCGAGCTCGGCGGCGCCGGTTACGACGACCGGGCTTTCGCGCTGGTGCTGTTCACCATGTCGGTCGGCGGGGCCGCGTGGATGATCACCGCGCTGGTGTTCACCCCGATCCTCAAGCGCGCCGACGCGAAGGTCCGCGCGCTCAACCCCACCGTGATGGCGGTGGTGCCCAGCGCGGCGATGATCGCCGCGTTCAGCTACCTGGGCCTGGCCGAGACCGCCAAGTCCGGCGTCCACCTGGTGGCGTTCCTCGCCGGGGCCGCGGCGATGCTGCTGCTCCAGTTCCTCGCCCGGCGCCTCGGCGCGCGGTGGCTCAAGGAGTGGTCGCTGGGGATCTCGATGGCCGTCGGCCTGGCCGCGGCCGGGATCGCGCTGTGAGCGGGAGGTGCGTGATGGCGGACGACTTCGAGCGCACCACCTCCCGGTGGGGCCGCTGGACGATGTCGGCCGGGCTGGTGATCTCCCTGGCCGGGCCGGTGTACCTGATGTTCGGCGCCGGCCTGTGGCCCGGTTTCGGGCTGGTGGCGCAGGCGTGGCTGGCGGTGGCGGCGGTGTTCGGCGTGATCTGGTTCGTCGAACCGATCTCCTACTACCCGATGCTGGGACCGGCGGCGACCTACCAGGCCTTCATGATCGGCAACATCGCCAACAAGCTGCTGCCCTCGGCGGTGGCCGCGCAGCAGGCGATCGGCGCCAAGCAGGGCACCCGGAAGGCCGAGATCGCCGCGGTCGTGGCCATCACCGGCGCGGCCGCGGTGCACCTGGCCTCGCTGCTGGTGTTCGTCGGGCTGCTCGGCACCTGGCTGGTGTCGGTGCTGCCGCCGGGTGTGCAGGAGGTCTTCGGCTACGTCGTGCCCGCGATCTTCGGCCCGGTGCTGGTGCAGTCGGCGATGACCGCCCGGCACCTGCGCACCGTGGTGATCGCCGTGGCCTGCGGGCTGATCGGGGTGTTCGTGCTGGTCCCGCTCGCGCCCGCGACGAGCACCTTCGCGATGGCGCTGTGCGTGCTGGCCGCCGTGGCGCTGTGCCTGGTCTTCCGCCCGAAGGCGGAGGTGTCCGAAACCGAGGAGAGAGCGGAGGTTTCCGCGTGAGCGCGACCGCAGTCAAAGAGGTCCTGGCCGGACTGGACGACGTCCGCGACGACCTGCACGCGCTGTACCGCCACCTGCACGCCCACCCCGAGCTGTCGATGCAGGAGCACCGGACGGCGGAGCTGATCGAGGAGCGCCTCGCCGCGCTGGGCGTCCCGGCGTTCCGCTGCGGCGGGACGGGCGTGGTGGGCGTGCTGGAGAACGGTCCCGGACCGGTGGTGGCGTTCCGCGCCGACACCGACGGGCTGCCGATCGACGAGCGCACCGGGCTCGACTACGCCTCGACGGCCACCGGGGTGCTGCCCGACGGCACCGAGACGGCGGTGATGCACGGCTGCGGGCACGACACCCACGTCGCCTCGCTGCTGGCCGCCGCGACGTTGATGTCCGGTGCCCGCCACGCCTGGTCGGGGACGCTGGTGCTGCTGTTCCAGCCCGGTGAGGAGGTCGCCGCCGGGGCGCGGGCGATGGTCGCCGACGGGCTGTGGGACCGGGCGCCGCGCCCGGAGGTGGTGCTCGGCCAGCACGTCATGTCCGGCCCGGCCGGTGCGGTCGGCTGCGCGACCGGGACCGCCGCGTCGATGGCCGACTCGTGGCAGGTCGTGGTGCGCGGGCGCGGGGCGCACGGGTCGCAGCCCGACCTCGCGCTGGACCCGATCGTGCAGGTCGCGCACACCATCACCCGCATCCAGGGCGTGGTGTCGCGGGAGGTGAGCCCGCTGTCGTCGGCGGTGGTGACGGTCGGGCGCATCGCGGGCGGGTTGAAGGAGAACATCATCCCGGACTCGGCGATGTTCACCCTCAACGTGCGCACCTTCGACGACGCCGTGCGCACCCGCGTGCTGGAGGCGCTGCGGCGCATCATCCGCGCCGAGGCCGAGGCCTCCGGAGCACCGGAACCGGAGATCACCGAGCTGTCGGCGTTCCCGAGGCTGGTCAACGACGAGGCGGTGTCCGGCCGGGTCACCGCCGCCCTCGACGCGCACTGGGGCGAGGGCTCGGTGCGCGCGGCCGAGGCGATGATGGGCAGCGAGGACTTCGGGGTGCTCGGCGAGGCCATCGGCGTGCCCTACTGCTTCTGGACGATCGGCGGCACCGATCCCGAGCGGCACGCCCGGGCCGAGGCCGACGGGGAGGTCGTGCCCGGCAACCACTCCCCGTTCTTCGCGCCGGTCGTCGAACCCACCTTGTCGCGGATGGTGGAGGCCGCGGTGGTGGGGATGCTGGAGTTCTTCAGCGGCGAGCCGCGGTGAGGTGGTGCGCCGCGATCGCCTCCAGGTGGACGAGATCGCAGGAGACGCTGGCGAAGGTGTAGCCCTGCGCCAGGCGCGGCGGTGCGGCCTCGCCGTCGGAGACGTGGAACCCGGCGGCGATGCCGGCCTCCGCCGCCGCGCGCTGGATCTCGTCGACGGCGGACTCGAACTCCGCGGCCACGGCGGGGTCGCCCGGGTGGGCGCCGCCGACGGCCAGGCACAGGTCGGCGGGGCCGACGTAGACGGCGTCGAGGCCGGGAGTCGCGCAGATCTCGCGGACGTTGGCCAGGCCCTGCGGGGTCTCGATCATGGCGATCACGACCGTGGACTCGTCGGCGTCGGCGGGGCGCGGGCCGATGCGCAGGCCCGACCGCATCGGGCCGTAGGAGCGGCGGCCGCGCGGCGGGTAGCGGGTCGCCTCGACGGCCGCGGCGGCGTCCTCGGCGGTGTCGACGAGCGGGACGATGACGCCCGCCGCCCCCGCGTCGAGGGCGTGGCCGATGCCGCTGGGCTCGTTGGCGGCGACCCGGACCAGGCCTTGCGCGCCGCCCGCCGCGTCGATGGCCATCAGCGCGTTGAGCATCCCGACGTGGCCGATCAGGCCGTGCTGGACGTCGACGACGAGGTAGTCGTACCCGACTCTCGCGATCCGCTCGGTGGCCGCCGGGGCGTCCAGGGCGATCCAGTAGCCGACGAGCTGATCCCGAGCGCGCAGCGAGCGCGCGAATTCGGCTGCGGGCACAGCGGTTCCTCCCGGAGGTGAGCGGCGGTTTCCGTCGCTTCTGTTCCTACCCATCCGGACGTGGAGTTGCAGCGTCGAACCGGGTGATCGCGGTGAGGAGGTGCTCGGCAGGGGACAGTTTTAGCCATAATTGCCCCTGAAAAGACGGGGCAATTATGGCTAAAACTGTCAGAGTCCGAAGAGCGAGACGGCCGAGACGAGCGCCAGGCCCACTACTGCGAGTGCACCCGAGGTGACCGCGAGGCGCTGGGCGAGGACGCGGCGGCCGGACATCGCGGCGGCCGTGCCGACGATGAGGGCGAGCGGGATCAGCACAGCGCAGAGCAGGTCAAGAGGCGCCATCGCCCGATCCCTCCCCGTAACATCGGCGTTAACTCCGGTCGGCGGCCCCCAAACTAACGATCAGCCGGGCTTCCGTAAACACCTCACAGCGGGTGACTTCGGGCACTTGGCGCCAAAACGCCAGTCCGGCCGCCCGGTGAACCCGAGCGGCCGGACGGACGTGCGGAGGATCAGCTCGGGGTCGGCAGCGACCGGCTGATGATCTCCTTCATGATCTCGGTGGTGCCCGCGTAGATCTGCTGGACGCGCATGTCGGTGAACACCCGCGCCACCGGGTACTCCTCCATGTAGCCGTAGCCGCCGAACAGCTGCAGGCACTGGTCGGCGACCTTCATCGCCCGCTCCGAGCACCAGTACTTGACCATCGCCGCGGTCGGGATGTCGAGCTCGCCCTCGACGTGCAGCTCGATGCACTCGTCCAGGAAGGACCGCGCGACCCGGGCCTCGGTGGCGATCTCGGCCAGCTCGAACTTGGTGTTCTGGAACTTGAAGATCGGGCGCCCGAAGGCCTCCCGCTGGTGGACGTAGCTCAGCGTCTCGTCGAGCACGAACTCCATCGCCGACACGCAGGCCACGGCGACGATGAGCCGTTCCTGCGGCAGCTGCGTCATCAGCTGGACGAAGCCCTCGCCCTCCTTCTCGCCGAGCAGGTTCGAGGCGGGCACGCGGCAGTCGTCGAAGAACAGCTCGCAGGTGTCCTGGCCCTTCATGCCGATCTTGTCGAGCACCCGGCCGCGCTTGAAGCCGGGGGTGTCGGTCGGCACGATCACCAGCGAGATCCCGGACGCGGCCTCCTCCGGGTTGGTCTTGGCCGCCACCAGCACCACGTCGGCCTGGTAGCCGTTGGTGATGAAGGTCTTGGCGCCGTTGACCACGTACTCGTCGCCGTCGCGGATCGCCTTGGTGGCGATGCCCTGCAGGTCGGAACCGGTGCCCGGCTCGGTCATGGCGATGGCGGCGACGGACTCGCCGCTGGCCAGCTTCGGCAGCCACTCGCGCTTCTGCGCCTCGGTGCCGTAGGCGAGCAGGTAGTGGGCGACGATGCCGCTGTGCAGCGAGGCGCCCCAGGAGCTGTCGCCGACGCGACCCTGCTCCTCGATCACCACGGCCTCGTGCGCGAAGGTGCCGCCGCCACCGCCGTACTCCTCCGGGATCGACAGGCACAGCAGGCCCGCTTCGCCGGCCTTGTTCCACAGCTCGCGGTCGACCTGCTTGTTGGCGATGAACCGCTCGGTGTTCGGCTTGATCTCCTTCTCGGCGAACGTGCGCGCGAGTCCGCGCAGGTCGTCGAGTTCCTCATTCATCCAGGGCGAGCGGCGAGCGGGCACGGCGAATCCTCCCATTACGGAACGCTGGGGTACTGGATACACGTTGTAGCACGCGCGTCGGACTGGGTACAAGCTGTATCAGAGGGTACGGTGTCGCCGTGGTGAACGTGGCGAGATGGGTCGATTCCACGGTGCGGCGCCGGACGGCGAAGGAAGCCCTGGACAACGACTCGCGGCGCGCGCAGATCGTCTCGGCCGCCGTCGAGGCCATCGACGAGAGCGGCCCGCACGTGGGCATGGCGCAGATCGCCGACCGCGCCGGGCTCCCCCGCCCCAACGTCTACCGGCACTTCGCGAGCAAGGACCAGCTCGACGCCGAGGTCACCCGCTTCGCCGCCACCGAGCTCATCCGCCGCGTCCGGCCGCACCTCACCCGCGCCGGCACGCCGTTCGAGGTGATCCGCGGGATCGTCGCGGCCAGCATCTCCTGGGCCTCCGAGCACCCGAACCTCTACCGCTTCGTCGCCGCCCAGCAGCAGACCAAGGCGCTGCACCGCGCCCGGATGGGCCGCACCCGCTTCCTCAACGAGATCGTGGAGGCCATGCGCGGCTACCTCGACGCCGCCGAACTGCCCGCCGCGCCACCGGACGGCGTGCTCGCGGGCATGATGGGGATGGTCGACGCCAGCATCATCTGGTGGCTCGACCACGCCGACGAGACCGAGGACGAGCTCGCCACCCGGGTCAGCCGCCAGATCGCCGTCGTGCTCATCGAACTCCTCGCCCAGCTCGGCATCGACATCCCCGACGACCAGATCTTCCGCCCCGCCTAGGGACTCTCCAGGCCGTACACGCGCTCGGCGTTGTCGCGGCCGATCATGCGCGCGACTCGGAGGGCGTCGTCGAGCGCCCAGTCGCCGGATTCGACGTGCCCGGACAGGACTTCGGCCATTCCCCGGCGCCAGAGCCGGGCGCCGAGGTGGTGCAGCTCGGGCAGGCCCCAGGCGTCCGAGGAGTAGAGGGTCTTGGCGAACGGGGCGAGTTCCAGGGATTCGGCGAGCACCGCGGTCGAGCGGGCACCGGTGTGGGTGAGGGCCAGCCCGACGTCGAAGTGCACGTGCGGCAACACCTGCGCCAGGTAGGCGGCGTGGCGGTGGAACGGGTAGCAGTGCAGCAGGAGCACGTCCACGCCGCGCGGCTCGACCTCGCGCAGGAATCCGGTCAGCAGCAGCGGATCGCAGCGGTGCAGGTCCAGGTCGGGGTCGCCGAACCCGGCGTGCAGCTGGAGCGGCAGGCCGCGCTCCACCCCGGCCCACAGCGCGAACCGCAGCAGCACCGGATCGCTCACCCGGGGCGCGCCCTCGCCCAACCAGGTCCCGGCCGCTTCCACGACCTCGGCGCGCTCCGGCGGCCGCGGGTCGAAGTCGAAGCCGAAGCGGTAGGCGACGATGCTCTTGAGCCCCACCGCCGAGGCCGTCCGCCGCGCCAGCTCCTCCTGGAACCGCGCGGGCAGGTCGGCCGCCGACACGCCCGATCGGCCGACGTCCTCCAGCACCGATTCCAGCCGCACCACCTCGTGCACCGGTTTCCCGGACGCCTCGGCCAGTTCCGCCAGGCCGCCGCCCAGCCCGGTGTCGACCAGGAACCGGCCCGCGCCGGAGGCCGCGAGCAGCCGCCAGGTCACCTCCTCGGCTCCCAGCGACACCCGCGCGGCCAGGTACTCCTCGGGCGTGGCGTGCGGCCGGAGACCGAGCACGGGCGCGCACCACCGCCGCAGCGCGAACCCCAGCGGCGAGTCGAACTGCGTCATCCAGCCCGGGATCGGGCGGTCGGACTCGGTGAGCAGCGACTCGAACCCGGCCCGGTCGAGCTTGCCCGGCACCACGCCGTGGACGTGGTGGTCCACCAGTGCGATGTCCTCGATCCCCGCGCGCAGCTCCTCCACCCCTCGCACGGTACCCGCCGGCCGCGCGAGCTGGCAGGGTCGCGCAACTCGAATTATTATCGTGTCACAACAACGATTTTCGATGTCTACTGTGGAGGGTTGAAGGGTGCGCAGCGTTGCCCGGGGACGGATGAAGAACCGCTTCGACCGATGGGACCGGGACGGCCTGGGCGGCCTGCGGCGGGAGGACTTCGAGCGGGAGGCCCGGCACATCGCCGCGGCGTTCGGCGCCGACCCCGAGGCACCGGAGGCCGTGCGGCTGCGGGAGGCGTTGCGCGGGCTCTTCGACCTCTGCGCGGACCAGGCCGGTGTCTCCCCGGACGCCGCGATCAGCGAGGTGCAGTTCCTCAAGGTCTCCGAGGACCTGATCTTCGAGCAGGGCGAGGCCGCGTTCAACCGCGCCCTGCGCCCCGTCGCGGCGGGCGTGATCGGCGTGTGCGACCGCGACGGGGACGGCCGGATCGACCGCGCGGAGTTCGTCCGGTGGCTGACCGCCCTCGGTCTCGACGACGCCCGGGCCGACGAGGCCTTCGAGCACGTCGCGGGCGGGACGGCCACGCTGGGGCTGGACGAACTCCTCGCGGCGATCCGCGACTACCACTACGGCCGGCTGGACGTCGAGCTCATCGCGGGCTGACCTGCGGCGACGTGGTCCGCCGCCAGCGCCGTGACGGTGCGGCGGCAGACCTTGCCGGTCGGGGCCAGCGGGAGTTCCGGCAGGCGCAGCAGGAACTCCGGGAGCTTGCGCCGCTCCAAACCCCGCTCGCCCTCCAGGAACTCGGTGACGTCGGACAGCGACAGCTCGGCGCTGCCCGCGGCCTGGCTGACGCAGGCGCACATCCGCTCCCCCAGCTCCTCGTCGGGCACCGGCACGCACGCCACGTCCACCACGTCCGGGTGCGCGGCCAGCTCCCGCTCCACCTCCGCCGGGCTGATCTTGAACCCGCCGCGCGAGACGACGTTCTCGACCCGCCCCAGCACGTGCAGCCGGCCGAGCTCGTCGAGCACCCCGAGATCACCGCTGCGCACCCACCCGCCGCGGGTGCGGTAGCGCTGGTCGAGACCCGGATCGGCGACGTAGCTCAACGGCGTCATCGGACCGCGCGCCCAGATCTCCCCCGCATCCCCGGGACCGACGTCGCGGCCCAGCTCGTCGACGACGCGGATCTCGGCGACCTCCGGGTCGGGGATCCCGGTGCCCGACCCGTTGCCGGTGCCGGTGAGCGCGGTGTGGCAGTTGATGCCGTCGGACGAGCCGTAGATCGTGATGACCCGCGTCCCGAAACGGCGGGTGCAGGCGCGCGCGGTCACGTCGGACAGCGGTGCCGCGCTGGAGACCACCGCGCGCAGGCTCGACAGGTCCTCGCCCGGCTCGCTCGGGTGCTCGGCCAGCCTGCGCAGCATGGTGGGCACGCCGAACAGGTGGGTCGGCCGGTGCCGGGTGACCGCGCGCAGCGCCTCCGCCGCGTCGAACCCGTGCTGCAGCACGACGGTCGCGCCGAGCGCGGCGATGCTCACGTGCGTGACCAGCGAGCCGTAGCCCGAGGAGAGCTTCATCAGCACCAGGGCGCGCATCGGCTCGTCGCCGCTGATCTCGCGCACGTAGTTGGCGCGGCCACCGGCCATCGCGTTGTGCGAGTAGGCGATCATCTTCGGCTCGGACTGCGAACCGGAGGTGACCAGCACCCGCACCGGCGCTTCGGGCTCGAGAACCGGTGGGTGCCAATCGGTTCCGCTGTCGAGGTCGTCGAAGAGGAACGCGCGGCGCACCGTCGGCAGCGCGGCGGCGACCTCGGCGTCGGCGGGGTCGGTGAAGATGCCCGCGGCCGCGCGGGACCGGCCGAGCAGGCTGCGGGTGTCCTGGGTGCCCGACCCGTCCGGGTAGGGCAGCGCGACGGCGCCGATGGCCGCGACGGCGAGCTCGGCGACGACCATCCGCCAGCCGTTGGGCATCCGGATGCCGATGATGTCGCCCTCGCCGAAGCCCTCCGCGCTCAGCGCCGCGGCCACCCGCCGGACCGCGTCGTCGAGGTCGGAGTAGCCGAGCACCACGTCGCCGTCGACGACGGCCTCGCGGTCGGGGTGCGCGCGCACCCGCTCGACGAACAGGTCGTAGACCGGTCGGTCGGGGCACAGGCCCTGCTCGACCCAGTGCCTGCGCAGCTCGGCGGGCACCAGGTCGCGGATCTCGATGCCGTTGCGCGACGTCCAGGTCATGCGAACTCCCAGGGTGGTTGCGGTGCGGTGTGCGTCGTGCGGGTGAGCGCGCGCTTGAAGCGCGGGTCGGCGGCCAGCTCGCGCAGGTCGGTGCGCACCGGCGTGCCGTCGGGCAGGACGGGCCTGCCGTCGCGCCGCACGAACCGGCCCGTCCCGCTGGGCTGGCGGGGGATCAGGCCCGCCGCCGAGTACAGCGAGCTGTCCACCCGAGCCCCGGCGCCGGTGCGCTCGCGGCGCAGCAGCGCGGCGAGAACGCCTGTGGCGCAAACGAGTCCGCCCATGATGTCGGTGAGCGTCATCAGCGACGGTGCTCCCTCGGCCGCCAGCCCGCTGTGGGCCTGCACGAGGAAGTCGGTGCCGAGCGGCGGATCCGGCCAGGGCAGCGGCGCCCAGCCCGAGGACCAGGCGTGCACGAGCCCGGGCCGCACGCGGGCGAGATCGTCCGCGTCGAGCCCGTGCGCCTCGGCCCTGCCGGGCGCCCAGTTGTGCACGAAGGCGTCGGCGCCGGAGACGAGTTCACGCACACCCTCCTGCCCGGCAGGGGTTTTCAGGTCCAGCTCGGTGACGCGCTTGCCGTCGTTGAGCACCCGGAAGCGCGCCGAGCAGTCCCCCGAGACCGGCGGGATGCCGCGCATCGGATCGCCGCCCGGCGGTTCGACGCGCACGACGTCGGCGCCGAGCATCTCCAGCACGTGCCCGGCCATCGGCCCCTGGATCCGGCGGGTCGACTCGACGACGACGATGCCCTCCAGCGGCCGACCGCCCGGCCACGGGCGTGAGCGGGACGTGCCCGGCAGGTCGTGCAGGGTGATCGCGGGGACGGGGGTCGGGTGGTCGCGGTCGGCGCGGATCGGCAGCACGCTCACGCCCGCCTGCTCGGCGACCCGCAGCAGCTCGCGGAACGGGAACCGCCGGGTGCGGGCGAGCAGCGCCGGCGGCAGCGAGCAGGAGGCGGTGGCGAAGCGCTGCTGGAACGGCCACCAGCCCGCGGCGACATCGGCCCGGTCCGCGTCGAGCCCGCTCCAGAACCGCTGCCACCCCTCGGGGTGCAGGGTCTCCAGCTCGAAGCGGACGCCGTCGCGGGAGCGGAACGGCGGGCGCTCGCCCGGTTCCCAGCGCTCGTCCCAGTCGTCGTCGGCGGTGGCCACGGCGAGGTACTGCCCGACCGCCAGCAGCGCGGCCTGGGCGACCGAGGTGCGCGCGGACCCGATCCGCGCGCCGCGCGCCCGCGCCAGCTCGGCGGCCAGCGACGCCTGCGCGGCCAGCACCCCGGCCACCGCCGAGGCGTAGTCGACGCCGAGCCTGCGGGGTTCGCCGGAGGCCCGGCCGTGGACGTGCATGATCCCGCATGCGGCCTGCACCGCGGACTCGTCGCGCAACGTCATCTCCACCGGCCCGGACCAGTCGACGTCGCACCAGACGGCGGGAGTCTCGCCGAGCTCGCGGAGCAGCCCGGCGGCCACGCGCTCGGCGATCACGGCTTGCGCCCCTGCACCGAGTGCAGAACGCTCGACGACGCGCGGAATCCGGGGTCGCGCATCACCTCGCGCACCCGCTCCAGCTCCGCGTCGGTCATCCCGGCGGCGAGCAGGCCGTCCCGCAGGTGGTGGGTGTGGTTGAGCTGCAGCATCAGCTCGGGCGATCCGGCGTGCCGGGTGCCGATGTGCGGGCGCGGGTCGATCGCGACCAGCCCGGCGGCGCGCATCGCGGCGGCGGCCTCGCGGCCCCACTCCGGGTTGCCGCCGCGGGAGCGCATGTGCCCAGTCTTGGCGGCGAGGAACTTCTCGTACAGCGCGGCGTCGGTGGCCAGCAACACCGGTTCGTAGCCGGCGTCGAGCTCGTCGACCTGCAACCACCCGCCGGGCTTGAGCGAGCGGACCAGCGCGCGCAGCACGGCTTCTCGCTGCGGGAAGTGCTGCAGCAGCATCCGCACCACGACGAGGTCGAAGTGCTCCTCCGGCAGCGGATCGGTGGTGATGTCGTGCACCGCCACCGTCAGGTTCGGGTGCGGCTCGACCTCGACGGGCGCGAGGTCGGTGGCCAGCACGCTCCCGGTGGGGGCGACGCGCTCGGCGAGCCAGCGGGCGATGCTGCCGCCGCCGGTGCCGACGTCGAGGCACCGCCAGCCGTCGCCGACACCGGTCTCCGCCAAGCGCCCGGTGGTGATGCCGTCGTAGGCCTCGGCGAGGCAGCGGTGCTGCTCCGCCACGTGCGCGTCCTCGCTGGTGAAGACGTAGCTGCGAGTCATGTCCACCGCCCGGTTCCGTAGGTGTCGTCGCTGCCGGTGAGCCGGTCCAGCAGGGCGAGCCTGCGGACCTTGCCGGTCCCGGTGCGCGGGACCTCGTCCCAGGTCAGCGCCACCGGCTCGGCCATCTCCGGAAGTCCGTGGCAGGCGTGGCGCCACGCGTGGTCGGACAGCGTCCCGTCGGCGGTGACCACGACCGGCAGCGGCGGCCCGTCCGCGCGGGCCAGCAGCACGCACTCCAGCGCGTGCGGGAGCCGTTCTTCGAGGGTGTCCTCGGCGGCCAGGCAGCTGCCCTCGGCGGCGCAATCGACCTCGCGGTCCACCAGGTGCACGCTGCCGTCGCGTCCCCGGATGGCGAGATCGCCGGTGTTCCACCACCGCCCGCGCTTCTTGGCGGCGTAGCGCTCGGTCTCGCCGAGGTAGTCCAGGCACAGCGCGCGGGTGCGGGCCAGCACGAGCCCCGTCTCCCCCGGCCGGACGGGGTGGAAGGTGGCCGGATCCACCACGCGCAGACGGGTTTTCAGCGGCACCGGTCGTCCCGCCGGGTGCGCGCGGGCGCGGCGCCGCTGCACCGAGGAGCGGTGGTGCAGCCGGAACGTCAGCGGCCCGGTCTCAGTCTGCCCCCAGCCGTCCAGCCACACCGGGTGCTTGCGGCCGCTGGCCTTCAGGTAGGCGCGCAGGGTCGGCGGGTGCACGGCGTCGTAGGTGCTGATGAACAGCCGCACCCGGCGGAACGGGTTGGCCAGCCGCGCGGTCAGCGGCCGGAACCGGACGAACGCGGCGGGCAGGCCTTCGAACACCGTCGGCGGGTGCTCGCGCAGCAGCGGGTCGGCCCGGTCGGGGTCCTGGGAGGTGAGCACCACGATCTCGGCGGGTGCGGCGCTGATGGTCGCGGCGGTCCAGCTGAAGGTGCGCCCGTGCGCGTAGGAGCTGGCGGTGGCCACGACGTCGTCGCGCCGCATCCCCACGACGGGTGTCGGCAGGGCTTCGAAGCGGGCGAGGTTGCCGATGATCGTGCGGGTGGAGTGCACGACGAGCTTGGGAACGCCGGTGGTGCCCGAGGAGTGGGTGATGATCAGCGGCGCGTCGTCGTCGCGGCGCTGCGGCGCGGGCGGGGTGCTGCCGCGCAGATCGTCGAGGGAGACGGTGCCGGGGGCGGGCGCGGTGCTCACGGTGGTGCGGGCGAAGGAGGCCAGGTCCACGCCCTCGGCGACGCCGCGGCCGAGCACCCGCGGGGAGGTCACGAGCACGTCGGGTTCGAGGCGTTTGAGCAGCGCCGAGGCGGTTTCGGCGGACAGGTGCGGCGAGAGCTTCGCCGGCACGGCCCCGGCGCGGATGGCGGCGCAGGCCAGCAGGTCGACGTCCCAGTGGTCGTCCTTGAGGATCGCCACCCGGCCGCCGGGCCGCGCCCCGGCCGCGACCCACCAGCCCGAGGCGGCGCGCACGAGCTCGGCCAGCGTCGTCACGTCGTGACGCCGGCCCGCTTCGGGTGCGATGTCGAAGGGCCGGTCGAGGTGGACGGTCGTGGTGCGGCCTCGGGCCGAGGCCTGCTCGAAGAGCCGACCCATGTCGTGCGGTAGCAACGCGAACTCCTTGTCGTCAGACCGGAATCGGTGAGCCGAGCCTGCTGAGCGTGCGGGAGACCGCCAGCGCGGCGGTGCGCACGGCGCCTTCGCTGTGCGGGCGCAGGTTCACCCAGTCGCCCGCGTAGTCGACCGGCCCCGGTTCGCGGTCGCGGAAGGCGGGCAGCGCGGCGAGCGCGGCCGGGGTGCACTCGGGCAGCGCGCAGCGGTGCCGGTGCACCTGCGCCTCCCCGCGGATCGGGAGGTAGCGCCGGATCGCCTCGGTGGTGCGCGCGATGATCTCGTGGTCGGGGGCGTCGAGCAGGCCCGCCGTGTTCGCCACGTTGATCACGGCCGTGACCAGGCCCTTCCCGGCCGGAACGCGGCGCGGGTGCTTGAGGTGGTCGAACAGGATCGCGGCGAGGAACTCCTCCTCGGCGCGCGGGGTGATCACCAGGTAGGGCCTGCCGGGCAGCTCGACCGGGGCGTCGAGCAGGAACGGCACCTTGATCGCCGAGGAGAACGTGCACGCGGCCAGGAACTCCGCTTCCGCCGGGGGCGCACCGGGGTGCAGCCGGGCGGCGATCGGCGCGGGCACGCACAGCAGCACCTGCCGCGCGCTGACCACGTCCGGCCCCACCCGCAGCCGGGCACCGGTCCCGTCGGCGACGACCTCGGTCACCTCCTGCCCGGTGACCACGTCGAGCTCGGTGGCCATGCGGCGGCAGGGCGTGTCCATGCCGTCGCGGTAGGTGCGCCAGCCGGAGGTGGCACCCACGGCCCGCTGCATCCCGAGGAGCACTGCGGCGGAGGACTTCTCGGGATCCCACAGGCAGAACGAGGCGGCGGGCTGGAGGAGGTAGTCGCCGAGGTCGCGGTGGTGGCGGCGCGCCAGCTCGGCGACGGTGGTGTCGCCGAGGTCCGAGGCCTCGGGCCGTTCCGGGTCGACGTCCACGGCCAGCCGCGGCAGGTCCAGACGGGCCCGTGCCGACAGCCCGGCGCCGGTGACCAGACCGCGCGCCGACCCGAATCCCAGGTGCGCCCGCCCGTCCCGCCACATCCCGATCGGCCGCCCGATCGCCGGGACGTCCTCGGCCCGGAAATCCAAGCGCCGCAGCAGGTCCCAGGTCGCCGGGTAGCCGTGCGGGGAGACCTGCTCGGCACCGGTGTCGATGGCGTAGCCGTCGCGGCGCGCGGTCATCATCCGCCCGCCGACCTGCCCGGCCGCCTCGTAGACCCGCACGTCCAGCCCGGCCCGGCGCAGCTCGTGGGCCGCGGTCAGCCCGGCGATGCCCGCGCCGACGACGGCCACGTCCACGTCGCGGCTCATCCGAGGGCCACCAGGACGTTGGCCAGCACCAGCAGCACGACGCAGGAGCGGTGGACGGTGAACCCGAGCTTGCGGGCGCGCATGATGTCGCCGACCGAGAAACCCAGGTGGTACTGCCGCGCCCGCAGCGCGGTGACCGGCAGCAGGAGCAGCGCGAACCACCACGGCGCGACCCCGGTCAGCGAGGCCAGCGCACCCAGCAGGAACTCCCCGATCGACAGCGCGGCGACGAACCGCGCGTTGCCGCGCCGCGAGGTCAGCGCGGCGACCGTCGGGCGCGCCACGGCGCGGTCGCCGTCGACGTCGTTGGTGTTGGAGTACACCCCGAACATCAGCGGCCCCATGCCGAACAGCACCGCCTGCACCAGCACGAAACCCGAGAACTGGCCGGTGATCAGGCCGTAGGGCGCCAGCACCAGGGTCGCGCCCAGCACCACCAGGAACGCCTCCTGGAATCCCCGGTAGCTGAGCTTGATCCCGTAGGAGTACTGCAGCGCCGCGGCGAACACGACCACCAGCAGCACCACGGTCCACATCGGACTGCTCGGTGCGGTGAGGATCGCCGCTCCCCACAGCAGCGCGCCGATCGCCGCCGCGCCCCAGGCGAAGCGCAGCGCCTCGGCCTCGGTGAGGGTGCCGGCCACCAGCGGCTTGCGGAGCTTCTTGCGCAGCCTGTTGTCCGGGCCGTAGTTGACCAGGTCGCTGCCGTCGCGGAATCCGGTGATGTCGTCGAAGGCCACCCCGGCCACGATCACCGCAACCTCGCCGAGCAGGAACAGCAGCAGCGTCCCCGGCTCGGCGGGCGCGGCCGAGGCCACCACGAGGATGCCCAGGTAGTAGTCGTAGACGTCGAACTTGCCGAGCCGCAGGTAGCTGCGGAACCGGGATTCCCCTGCGGTTCCCAGTGTTTCAGTGGACATGCGCGCTGAACTCCTCCACCGCGTCGGCCACCCGCTCCACCTCGGCGTCGGTGAGGTGCGGGTAGATCGGCAGCGCCAGGATGCGGGCGCAGGCGCGTTCGGCGTTCGGCCACCGCTCGCCCACCGGGGCGTGCCGGGCGAACGCGGGCTGCGCGGGCAGCGGCTGCGGGTAGTACACGTGCGAGCCGATGCCCTTGTCCGCCAGGAACTCGCGCAGCTCATCGCGCCGGTCGCTCTGCACGCAGTAGACGTAGTAGCAGCGCCCGTTGCGGCCCGGCGGTGGCGGGGTGATCCCCGGCAGTCGGCTGAAGCGCTCGGTGTAGTGCTCGGCGATGCGGGCCCGGCGCTCCAGCCGCGCGGCGAGCCCGGCGTAGCGGTAGGACTGGAACGCGGCCTGGATCTCGTCGAAGCGGCTGTTGACGCCCACCACCTCGTGCACGAACCGCTCGCGCTGACCGTGGTTGCGCAGCATCCGCACGTGCCGTCCCAGCTCCGGGTCGCGGGTCACCACCGCACCGCCCTCACCGGGCATCCCGAACGACTTGACCTGCACGAACGAGTACACCCCGGCCTCGCCCCACAACCCGGCCGGGGTGCCGTCGAGCACCGCGCCCTGGGCGACCGCGGAGTCCTCCAGCAGCCGCACCCCGCGCGCGGCCGCGATCTCGGCGAACCGGGGCATGTCGGCCATCACCGAGAACATGTGCGCGGGCATGATCGCCTTGGTCCGGTGGGTGATGCGCGCTTCCACCTCGTCGGGATCGGCGACCATGGTGCGCGGGTCGACGTCGGCGAACACCGGCTGCGCGCCGACCTCCAGCACCGCCGAGGCCAGCGGGGCGCAGCCGAACGCCGGCACCACGACCTCGTCGCAGGCGCCGACGCCCATCGCGCGCAGCACCAGCCCCAGCGCCGCGGTGCCGCTGCCGCAGGCCACCACGTCGGCGGCGCCGAGCTCCGCGCGCAGCAGGTCCTCGAAGGCGCGGGTGTGCTCGCCGAGGATGAACTTCTGCTCGGGCGCGGTGCCGATCTCGCGGATCAGGTCGAGCATGACCTTGCGGTCGCCCTCGAACAGGTCGGGCGGGAAGAACGGGATCTGCATCAGGGCCTCCCGGCGTAGAACTCGCGGATCGTCGCGCACACCCGGTCGACCTGCTCGTCGGTGAGGTCGGCGTGCAGCGGCAGCGCGAGGGCGCGCCGGCTGGCGGATTCGGCGCGCGGGAAATCACCGCGCCGGTGGCCGAGTTCGGCGAAGCACGGTTGCAGGTGCAGCGGGACCGGGTAGTAGGTCTCGGTGCCGATGCCGCGCTCGGCGAGGTGCCCGGCCAGCTCGTCGCGCAGCTCCACCTCGATGAGGTGCACGTAGAACACCGGCTCGTCGCCGGGGACCGGCAGCCGCACGACGCCGTCGAGGCCGCGCCGGTAGCGCTCGGCGAGCTCGGCCCGGCGCGCGATGTCGTCGTCCAGGTGCGCGAGCTTGGTCAGCAGGATCGCGGCCTGGATGTCGTCCATCTTGCTGTTGGTGCCGGTCATCCCGGTCTCGGTGGAGATCGTCGGGAAGTCGTCGAGGGTGCGCCCGAACCGCCCGTGGTGGCGCAGCCCGGCCACCAGGTCGGCGACCCGGTCGTCGTCGGTGAGCACCGCGCCCGCGTCGCCGAGCGCGCCGAGGGTCTTGGCGGGGAAGAACGACAGCACTCCCCCGGCCCCGTGCAGTCCGGCGTGCACACCGCCCTGCCGCATGCCGATGGCCTCGGCGCTGTCCTCCACCACGGTGAGCCCGAGGTCCCGGGCGACCTCGCCGAGCGCGGCCATGTCGGCCATCCGGCAGAACAGGTGCGCGGGCATCACGAAGCGGGTGCGCGGGGTCGCCACCCGCGCCACCTCGTCCGGGTCGAGCGCGTAGGTGTCGCGGTCGACGTCGGCGAACACCGGGGTCCCGCCCGCCAGCACCACCGCCGAGGCGGTGGCGATGAACGAGTACGCGGGCACCACGACCTCGTCACCGGGCCGCAGGCCCAGCGCCCGCAGCAGCAGGACCAGCGCGTCGGTCCCGCTGTTGACGCCGACCACCCGGCGGGCGCCGGTGTAGTCGGCGAGCGCGGCCTCGAGCTCGCCGACCTGCTTGCCGTGGGAGAACTTGCCGTTGTCGAAGACCTCCGCTATGCGCGCACTCATCTCCGGCCAGAGCCGTTCGAACGTGCGCGCCTGGGAGAAGAACGGAACGGACATTTCCGCCACTCCCCCAACGAATTCCGTCCCGAGGGACACGCTGGACCAACCCCCCGTGTGCGCGTTCAGAACCTGA
Organism: Saccharopolyspora flava; assembly: GCF_900116135.1. GTDB lineage: Bacteria > Actinomycetota > Actinomycetes > Mycobacteriales > Pseudonocardiaceae > Saccharopolyspora > Saccharopolyspora flava. The sequence goes on along the minus strand of NZ_FOZX01000004.1, from coordinate 297,966 downwards.
ATCGAACCTAACGAGAGTTGATCGTTTTCGACGGCTGGAGGAGGCATCTTCACTCCTTCCAGTGAGACGTCGTTTTTCGCGGCGGCAGAACGACTTCCGCGACCCGAGCGATCTGTACAGTCGGCCGCGGCCGGGTTCTCCGGCACCTCTCCCTTCCGCTTCTCGGTCCACAGAGGACGTCGTGCGATGCTGCAACCATTCGTGATCGGGCTCGGCCGCGCCGGTTCCGGCCTGCACCTGCGGGTGCTGGCGCAGGCGCGCGAGGTCGCGCCGGGGCTGTTCGCCGACGGGCCCGTGGTGGCCTGCGACCCCGACGTGCGACGGCACCGGCCGGACGTGACGCTCGTCGACTCGATCGGAGCCGCCGCGGCGAGCCTCGACCCGCACCGCACCGTCGTGCACGTCTGCACCCCGCCGCAGGGGCGCGCCGGGCTCCTCGCGGAGCTCGCCGAGCACGGCTTCCGGCGCGTCATCGCCGAGAAGCCGCTGGCCACGAGCCTGGAGGAGCTCGCGGCGATCGAGACCATCCGCGACCGGCACGACATGGACATCGCGGTGGTGAGCCACTGGCTGGAGTCCCGGCTCACCGAGCACCTGATCGGGCTGGTGGCCCGCGGCGGACTGCGTTCGGTGACCTTCGACCAGGACAAGCCGCGGTTCACGCGTTCCTGCGCGACCACCGGCCACCCGACCGCGTTCGACGTCGAGCTGCCGCACTCACTGGGCGTGGTGCTGCGGCTGGCCGGTGCCGCCGAGCTCGCCGAGGCCGAGTGCGCCGACATGCGCGTCGCCGACACGGTGCTGCCGCGGCTCGGCAGCGCCCGGCTCGTCCTCGACCACGCCGGGGGCGTGCGCAGCGAGATCCGGTCGGACCTGACCGCGCCCATCCGGCGCCGCCGGATCAGCCTCGAACTCGATTCCGGCACCGTCGTCGGCCACTACCCGATCGGCGCCGACGACGACCACGCTCAGCTGGAGATCAACGGCCGCCGGGTGGTCTTCCGCGACGACGCGCTGACCCGCTGGATGGTGCGCGCCTACGTCCACCACCACCGGCCCGCGGGCGAGCACGGCACGTTCGACCTGCACGCCGACATCATCCGCCTGCTCACCGCCGCCAAGGAGAGGACGCTCGCGCATGCACGCTGATCAGCTCGCCGGAATCGGGGACGAGGCCGCCGCGTCGCTGCCGGACCAGATCGCCGCGATCACCGCGCTCGGCTGGCCGGGCATCGAGCTGCGCAGCGTCGACGGGGTGCCGCTGGCCGACCTGGACTCCTCGCGCTTCCAGCGGGTGCGCCGCGCGGTCGCGGGAGCGGGCCTGCGGGTGGTGTGCCTGGACTCGCGGATCGGCAACTGGGCGCGCCCGATCACCGCACCACCGGACGCCGACCTGCGGGAACTCGACGTGCTGGCCGATCGGTGCGCGGCGCTGGGCACCCGCTACGTCCGGATCATGTCCTACCTCCCCGACGGTCTCGGCGAGACCGAGTGGCGGGAGCGGGTGCTGGAGCGCATCGCGCTGCTGGGCGATCGCGCGGCCCGGCACGGCGTGGTGCTGCTGCACGAGAACTGCTCGGGCTGGGCGGGTTCCGACCCGGAGCGGATGCTCCGGCTGGTCGACGCCGGCGGCCCGTGCCTGCGGCTGCTGTTCGACGTGGGCAACGGGATCGAGCACGGCTACGACGCCTTCGAGGTCCTGCAGCGGGTCCTGCCGCACGTCGAGCACGTGCACGTCAAGGACGCCGTCGGCGGCCCCGGCCGCGCCGAGTACGTGCTGCCCGGCGACGGCGACGCCCGCGTGCACGACTGCCTGCGGCTGCTGCTGGACCACGGCTACCGGGGTGCGCTGTCGCTGGAACCGCACCTGGTGACCCGGCCGCACGAGGGCGTGGCCGGCTCCGATCCCGAACCGTTCCTGCGGGCCGGGCGGCGGCTGGAGGGGTTGCTGCGCACCGCACCGACCGGTGTCGCGTGATGCTGTTCTCCGACGCCGACTGCGCCCTGCTGCTGGAGCTGCTGGAGCTGCCCACCGTCAGCCCGCTGGAGACCGCCGAGGAGCCGCGGCTGTGGCAGGCCCAGCGCCGCTACGCCCGCGCGGCCGAGGACCTGGGGTTCCGGGTGCTGCACCACGGCCCGCCCGATCCGGGCGTGCTCGACCGCGACGACGTGCCCGAGACCGTGCGGAGCGCGGGACCGGGTTTCCTCGACGCGCAGCCGAGCCTGCTGCTGCGGCGGGGTCCGGAACTGCCGCGATCCGAGACGGTGATGTTCAACGTGCACCTGGACACCGTCGCCGGGCTCGAACCCGTCGCCCTGCGCGACGGGAGCTTCACCGGACGCGGCGCGATCGACGCGAAAGGCCCTGCGGTGGCACTCCTCTCGGGAATCCGGGACGCGCTTCCCGCGCTGGGCGAGGACGTGTCGGTGCTGCTGCAGGTCGTCTCCGGCGAGGAGGGCGGGGCGATGGGCACCTACGGCACCCGGCCGCTGGTCGAGCAGGGCCACGTGGGGCGGCTCAACATCTGCTGCGAACCCACCGGCCTGCGCTACCTGCCGCGCTCGACTGCGTCGATGACCGCGCGGGTGCGGGTGGACGGGCAGGGCTCGATCGACGACCGGCCCGACGCCGGGCACAACGCGACCGCGCTGCTCGGGTTCCTCGCCCAGCACCTGGCGTCGCGGCTGGACACCACCGACCGGCCCGGGCGGCTCTGCGTCGCCGGGCTGCGCACCGGCGACCTGCACAACCGCGTCTACGGGTCCGGGCAGCTGCTGCTCAACCTCTCCTACGCCACCACGGCCGAGGGCGCGGCCGCCGAGAAGGCGCTGCAGCGCGCGGTCGAGGACGGCGTCGCGGAGTTCCGGGAGCGCTTCGCCGGCAGCCGGGAGTTCGCCCGCACCGCCCGCGACGCCGCCGCCATCACCCACCTGGACTGGGTCAAGCGCGGCCTGCCGTGCCTGGACGACGCCGATCCGTGGGCCGAGGGCCTGCTGGAACGCGCGGGCGCGGCGCGCTGGCCCGACGACGAGCCGTCCTTCACCTGCGACGCGATCTGGCTGCACGACCTGCCCGGCTGCTTCACCGCCGTGCTCGGCCCGGGTCGCCTCGACACCAACCACGCCCACGCCGACGGCGAGCACGCCGACCGCGCGGAGCTGGAGGAGTTCGCCGCCGTCGTCTCGGCGCTGCTCACCGAGTTCGCGCGGCACCGCACCGGAGAGGAACACGATGCACCCGACCACCACGACGTCCCCTGACACGACGACCGTCCCGCACGAACGCCTGCACGGCCTGGTCGCCGAGCGGTTCCGCGCGCACGGCGTGCCCGAACGGCGCGCCGACCTGGCCGCCTCGGCGCTGTGCCACGGCGACCTGTGCGGGTTCGACTCGCACGGCGTGTTCAACCTGCCCCGCCTGTACCTGCCGCTGCTGGAGTCCGGCCGCGCCGACCCCGCCGCCGAGCCGGTCGTGCGCGCCGAGCTGGGGGCCTGCGCGACGGTCGACGCCGGTCGCGCGCTGGGCCTGTGGGCCGCGGCGGAGCTGATGGACGACGCGATCGCCCGCGCCCGCGAGCACGGCGTCGGGCTGGTGTCGGTGCGCGGTGCGACGCACTTCGGGTGCGCCGGGTTCCACGCGGCCCGCGCCGCCGAGCAGGGCATGATCGGTGTCGTCGCGAGCAACTGCGGCGGTCAGCGCATCGCCCGGCCCCCGCTGGGCGCGGTCCCGCTGCTGGGCACCAACCCGCTGGCGGTGTCGGCGCCCGCCCTGCCCGGGCACCCGTTCCTGCTGGACATGAGCACGACCGTGGTGCCCACCGGCAAGGTGCGGGTCGCCGCGGGCGACGGCGCGGCGATCCCGGAGGGCTGGCTGGCCGACGATTCCGGCGCGGCGGTGACCGATCCGAGCGCCTTCGACGGCGGCACCGCGCACCTGCGCTGGCTGGGCGGCGACCCGGACACGGGCGCCCACAAGGGTTTCGGACTCGGTCTGGTCGTGGAACTGCTGGCCGCGCTGCTGTCCGGGTCGGCGCTGGGCCCCACCCCGGAGGCCGTGCTGGGCGACGCGGGACGCGACGACGACATCGGCTACTTCCTGCTGGCGATCGACGCCGAACGGCTGCGCCCCGGTTTCGCCGAGGCGGCGCGGACGATGTTCGGCGCGGTCCTCGACTGCCCGCCGGAAGGCCGGGTGCACTACCCGGGCTGGCAGGAGGCCGAGCGCGCGAACCAGCGGCGCCGCGACGGCGTCCCGGTCCGGACCCGGCTGCTGGCCGAGCTCGGCGAGGTGGCCGGCTGATGCGCGTGGCCATCGTCGGGCTGGGCGCGATCTCGGCCTACTACCTGGCGGCCGTCGAAGCCCGGGGCTGGGAGCTCGCCGCGGTCTGCGACCTGCGACCGGAGAAGCTGCGCGAGTTCGCCCCGCACGTCGGGCGGTTCACCGACCACCGGGCGCTGCTGGACTCGGTCGAGCTGGACGGACTCATCGTCACCGCCCCCAACGACGCGCACGCCGCGATCTGCCGGGACGCGCTGCGCCGGGAAGTCCCGGTGTGCGTGGAGAAACCGCTCGCCGTGTCCCTCGACGACGCGCGGGAACTCGTGGACCTCTCGGCCCGCTCCGGTGTGCCGCTGCTGACCTCGTTCCACCGCCGCTACAACGACAACGTGCGCCGGCTGCACGCCGAGGTCACCGCGCGCGGCGGTGCGGCGGCGCTGCGGGTGCGCTACCTGGAGCGCATCGAGGAACACCTCGGCGGCGACACCTGGTACCTCGACCCGGCGCGCTGCGGCGGCGGGTGCGTCGCCGACAACGGGCCGAACGCGTTCGACCTGGTCCGCCTGTTCCTCGGCGACGTCGACCTGGTGCACGCGGTGGTCAAGCACGAGGGCGGCACCGACCGCCAGGCCGTGATCGAGCTCGAATCGGCCGCGGGAGTCCCGGCGGTCGTGGAGCTGGACTGGTCGCATCCCGGCGAGACCAAGGACGTCGAGGTGCTGCTGACCGACGGCACGCGGCTGCGCGCCGACATGCTGGCCGGCCACCCCGGTTTCAAGAACTCGCTGTGGCACGAGTACCACGGCGTGCTCGACGACTTCGAGACCGCCGGGACCGATCCCGGCGGACTGGCCGCGCTGCGGCTGGTCCACGACACCTACCGGTTCTGCCAGGAGGGAACGCGGTGAACCCCGAGGAAGACGGTCCGAAGAGGACGCTGCGGGCTCGCGTGGTCAAGGTCCTGGTGCACCACCGCGCCGAGCGCGGGATGTCGCTGGAGCCGCACGCGAGCCGCTGCGTCCGCGCCGGTGACGTGCACGAGCTGGTCACCACCGATCACACCGACACGGCCGAGGGCGCCCGCATCGACCGGGTCGCGTTCCTCGGCTTCGCCGAGTTCGACCGGGGCGGCGTGCTGGACCGGGGTGACGAGGTGTGGTTCGGGGATCGCCGGATCGGCACCGTGCTCGGCTTCGACGCCTGCCACTTCCCGAACCACTACAACGTCCTCATCCACGCCGAAACCCCGCTCAGCGGCGCGGATCTCCAGCTGCGACCGGAGGCCCGGCTGAGCTTCGGCCAGCCGCTAGAGGTGGCGGATGTTCTCCCCGGCCAGCTTGCCCCGGGTGTCGAGCAGCAGGCACCGTGAGGCGACGAGGCGGACCGGGTCGTAGCAGGCGTGGTCCTGCAGCAGGATGGCCAGGTCCGCCTCGCGCAGGCCGTCCTCGACGCGCTCGACCCGGTCCAGTTCCCGTTCGCCGACGGCGAATTCGGGCACGTTCGGGTCGTGGTAGACGACGTCCGCCCCGGACTTGAGCAGGCCGGAGGCCACCGGCAGCGCGGGCGTCTCGCGGGTGTCGGCGATGTTCGGCTTGTAGCTCGCGCCGAGCAGCAGCACGCGAGCGCCCTCGACGGCGATCCCCGCGTGCTCCAGCAGCCGCTCGGCGCGGTGCCGTCTCGGGAAGCTCCTCGATCGGATTCCGAAAACCCTTGCCGCGAAGCGCTATCCACATCAACGAGTGCGCATGCTCGATGCGCTCGATCGTGCGACTCGGACTGCTGCGCCCGGATGTTCGTGCTGACATCGAACCGAAGGACGTCGAGGTCCTTCATCCACCAGAACTAAGGAGTTCCATCACCATGCTGTCCCAGTTCGGCAAGAAGTCCGCCGTCGCCGGTGCCGCCGCAGCCCTCGTCGCCGCCCCGCTGCTCGGCGCCCTGACCGCTCAGGCCGCCCCCTCCCCCGCGCCCGAGGACACCAAGGCGCTGCTGTCCTGCGACCTGTCCGGAACGGCCGAGTTCGCCCCGGCGCTGTCGGCGAACCCGCTCGGCGAGCAGACCCAGATGAAGGTCGAGGGCTCGGCCAAGAACTGCGCACCGGCCGGACGCGAGGCAGCCGACGTGCAGAGCGCGACCTTCAGCGGCGACCTCTCCGGCACGATGTCGTGAACCTCGCTGCCGCGCGACGTCGGCGGCGACGTCGACATCACCTGGAAGTTCAAGGACGGCAGCACCAAGACCAGCAAGGCCAACTTCGCCCTTAACATGGAGGGCGACCTGACCAAGCCCGGCCAGCCGGTCAACGGCGCGTTCGAGGGCAAGACCACCGACGGCGAGTTCGCCGACGCCCAGCACAAGGGCACCGGCACGTTCGACATGGCCTCCGCCGCGGGCGGCTGCCTGGCCGGTGGCCTGTCCTCGCTCGACTTCCAGGGCAAGTACGAGCTGAGCAAGTGACCTCCTGACACGGCAGGTCCCCCACGCAACGAGGGGCGGGGCAACGAAGCCCCGCCCCTCGTCGTGCACCGAGCGGATCAGCGCATCTCGACGACGATCTTGCCGAAGGGCCCCCGATCGAGGGCGTCGAAGGCCGCGGGCAGCTCGGCCAGCGGGTAACGGCTGTCGATCACCGGCCTGAGCCCGGTGGTGCGCACCGCTCTGACCAGGTCGCGCAGCGCGCGACGGTGACCGGTGGCGATCCCGTGGACGGTCACGTCCTTGAGCAGCAGCGGCATGAGCGGAGCGGAGAACTCGAACCCCTCCAGCGAACCGATCTGGTGCACGTGCCCGCCGACGGCCACCGCGTTCACGGCCTTGCCGAGGTGCGCCCCGCCGACGATCTCCAGCACGTGGTCGGCACCCCGATCACCGGTGATCTCGTAGACCGATTCGACGAGGTCGGCTTCGTGGCGGTCGATGACGTGGTCGGCCCCCAGATCCCGCGCACGGGCGATCTTCGCCGCGCTGCCGGAAACGATGACCTCGGCGCCGTGCGCCTTGGCGATCTGCAGGGCGAACAGCGAAACCCCGCCGGTTCCCTCGACGAGCACCACCTCACCGGGCCGCACCCGGCCGCGCTCGACGAGGGCGAACCAGGCGGTCAACCCGGCGCACGGCAAGGTGGCGGCTTCGGCGTGGCTCAGCGAAGGCGGCGCGTGCACGAACCAGCCCGCCGGGAAGGCGACGTGCTCGGCGAGCACGCCCGGGTAGTACCCGCCGAGCGTCCGGTACGCGGGGGTGCGGGCGTCGCCGGGGCGCAGGCCGTCGGTCCAGTCCGGGGTGAACGTGGAGATCACGTGATCGCCGAGATCGAACCCCGTGACCCCCTCGCCCAGCGCCACGACGGTGCCGGACAGATCCGAACCCGGGGTGAACGGAAACGCCAGCGGTAGCCCCCGGCCGCTCTCGGTGACCATCTTGTCGCGGTAGTTGAGCGCGACGGCCCCGACCTCGACCAGCAGCTCACCAGGGAGCCGGTTCCGGAACCGGAACCTCCCTGAGCTCCAGGCTGTCTCGGCCGATCTCGTTCATCTGCCAGCGGCGCATCATCGCTCTTCCTCGTGCGGAGGACGGTTCTCCCCGTCCCGGTGTCGGGTCATCCCGGCCAGCTGCCGCAACGAGCGCTCCGCGGGCGAGCCCGGGTCGGCGGAGAACAGGTAGAGGGTCTGCCCAGGGGATCCGATGACGGCGAACGAGTGGTAGTTGACCGCGATCTCCCCGACGAACGGGTTGTTGTAGTGCTTGAGCCCGTCGGTGCGGACGTGCACGTCGTGCCGCGCCCAGATCTCGCGGAACTCCTCGCTCCGCGCCGAGAGCTCGCCGACGAGCTCGATCAGGCGCGGGTCGTCGGCGTCGGCGGTGGCCCGGACGCTGGCCACCACTCCGCGGGCGACGGTGTCGCGGTCCCGGTAGAGGTCGCGGGCGACCGGGTCGAGGAAGATGTCCCGCATCAGGTTGCGTCCGGGGGTGAAGCCCTCGTTGAGCAACGTCGCGAGCTCGTTGGCGGCGAGCACGTCGCGGTGCCGACCGATGACCGCTGCGGGTTGCTCGGTCCACGCCTCGACCATGCGCTTGAGCTCCGGGCGGATCGTCTCCGGTTCCGGCACCCGTCGGCGGCCGACGGGTGGCGCTTCGGCGAGCACGTGCAGGTGCGCGGTCATCACCTCGTCGAGCTGCAACGCCCGGGCGAGGGCGTCGAGCACGGCGGGTGACGGATTGCGGTTCCGCCCCTGTTCCAACCGCGCGTAGTAGTGCGGGCTCACCCCGGAGAGGAAGGCGACCTCCTCCCTCCGCAGCCCCGGCACCCGCCGTTCCCGGTGGTCCGGCAACCGCACCGTGCCGGGATCGACGACTCCGCGCCGAGCGCGCAGGAACGCCCCCAGCGAATTCGAGCTCTCCTCAACCACGAAACCCACGGTATGCGCACTTCAAGGCCCGTGCCGCGCCCTCCGAGTGCTACCCGGGCAGCCGGCTCGCCCCGAGAAAATCAATCAAGCGTGCTTGATTTTTCTTGGTGTCGGGCCCACGCTGGTCGGCATGGCCAACGTGGGCGCTCTGCTGGACGACCTGTGCGCGGAAGGCGATGAGCTCGACGAGCTCGTCACCGGACTAGACGAGGCGAGGTGGGCGCTCGCCACGCCCGCCGAGGGGTGGACGATCGCGCACCAGATCGCCCACCTGGCCTGGACCGATGACGTGGCGCTGCTGTCGGCGACCGATCCCGACGGCTTCGCGGCCGTCGTCGAGAAGGCGATGCGGGACCCGTTCGGGTTCGTCGACGCCGCGGCCGCCGAGCGGGCCCGGGCCCGGCCCGCCGACCTGCTGTCGACCTGGCGGCTCGGCCGCGCCCGACTCGCCGAAGCCCTGCGCGGCGTCGAGGACGGGCGCAAGCTCGCCTGGTTCGGGCCGCCGATGAGCGTCGCCTCGATGGCCACCGCGCGGTTGATGGAGACCTGGGCGCACGGCCAGGACGTCGCCGACGCCCTCGGCGTCACCCGCGCGCCCACCGCGCGGCTGCGCCACGTCGCGCACATCGGCGTGCGCACCCGCGACTTCGCCTACGCCACCCACGGCCAGAACCCGCCCGCCGAGGAGTTCCGCGTCGAGCTCGTCGGCCCCGGCGGCGAGGCGTGGGAGTGGGGACCGGCCGAGGCCGCGCAGCGGATCTCCGCGCCCGCGCTGGACTTCTGCCTGCTGGTCACCCAGCGGCGGCACCCGGACGACCTCGCGATCGAGACCACCGGTGAGGACGCGGCGCACTGGCTGACCATCGCGCAGGCCTTCGCCGGCGCACCCGGCAAGGGCAGGAAGGCGGGCCAGCACTCATGATCGGCAGCGATCCCGACCTGCTGCGCGTCGGCAACTGCTCCGGTTTCTACGGCGACCGGTTCTCGGCGATGCGCGAGATGCTCACCGGCGGCGAGCTGGACGTGCTCACCGGCGACTACCTCGCCGAGCTGACCATGCTCATCCTCGGCCGCGACCGGCTCAAGGACCCCGATCTGGGGTACGCCAAGACGTTCCTGCGCCAGCTGGAGGACTGCCTCGGTCTCGCCGCCGAGCGCGGCGTGCGGATCGTGGCCAACGCCGGCGGTGCGAACCCGGCGGGCCTGGCCGACCGGATCCGGGAGCTCACCGCGCGGCTCGGCCTGGACGTCTCGGTCGCCCACGTCGAGGGCGACGACCTCACCGCGCGCGCCGCCGAGCTCGATCTCGGCTCTCCCCTGGTCGCCAACGCCTACCTGGGCTGCTGGGGGATCGTGGAGTGCCTGAACTCCGGTGCCGACGTGGTGGTCACCGGCCGGGTCACCGACGCCTCGGTCATCGTCGGACCCGCCGCGGCGCACTTCGGCTGGCAGCGAACGGATTTCGACGCGCTGGCCGGAGCGGTCGCGGCCGGGCACGTCATCGAGTGCGGGACGCAGGCCACCGGCGGCAACTACTCGTTCTTCACCGAGATCGCCGACCTGACCCGCCCCGGCTTCCCCATCGCCGAGCTGCGGCGCGACGGTTCCAGCGCGATCACCAAGCACCCGGGCACGGGCGGCGCGGTCACCGTCGACACCGTGACGGCGCAGCTGATGTACGAGATCCAGGACGAGCGCTACGCCGGACCCGACGTCACCACCCGGCTCGACACCATCGAGGTCGTCCAGGACGGCGAGGACCGGGTGCTGCTGCGCGGCACGCGCGGCGAGGCACCGCCGCCGCAGCTGAAGGTCTCGCTGAACACCCTCGGCGGGTTCCGCAACGAGATGGACTTCGTGCTCACCGGTCTCGACATCGAGGCCAAGGCCGAGCTCGCCCGGCGCCAGCTCGAAGCCGGGCTCCCCCGGCGTCCCGCCGAGCTGACCTGGACGCTGTCGCGGCTGGACCGGCCCGACGCCGACACCGAGGAGACCGCGAGCGCGATCCTGCGCTGCGTGGTGCGCGATTCCGACCAGGACGTGGTGGGCCGCGCATTCTCCAACGTCGCGGTCGAGATGGCCCTGGCCAGCTACCCGGGCTTCAGCCTCACCGGGGTCCCGGGCAAGGCCTCCCCCTACGGCGTGTTCACCGCGGGCCACGTCGACCCGGCCGAGGTCCCGCACGTCGCGGTCCTGCCCGACGGACGACGGGTCGACGTCCCTCCCGCGTCCGGGGTGGGGGAAGTTCTCATGAAAACTTCCCCCACCCCACCACGGGAACCAGAACCACTGCCGGGACCCACCCGCCGGGTCCCCCTGGGGACGTTCGTCGCGGCGCGCAGCGGGGACAAGGGCGGCAACGCCAACATCGGCGTGTGGGTGCGCACCGAGCAGCAGTGGCGCTGGCTCGCGCACGCGCTCACCGTCGAGAAGCTGCGCGAACTGCTGCCGGAGGCCGCCGAGCTGCCGATCACCCGCACGACGCTGCCAAACCTGCGGGCGCTGAACTTCGTCGTCGAGGGCATCCTCGGCGACGGCGCGGCGTCCCAGGCCCGGTTCGACCCGCAGGCCAAGGGACTCGGCGAATGGCTCCGGTCCCGGCACATCGACATCCCGGAGGCGCTGCTGTGAACCCGTGGGACACCGACGAGCGGCGGGGGTTGCGCGAGACCGCGCGGCGCTTCACCGAGAACGAGATCCTGCCGCACCAGGACGAGTGGGAGCGCGCGGGCTCGTTACCGCGCTCCCTGCACGAGAAAGCCGGAGCCCTGGGGCTTCTCGGCGCGGCGCTGCCGGTGGAGGCCGGCGGGGGCGGCGGCGACCTCATCGACGCCGCGGTCATCGCCGAGGAGATGCACCACGCGGGCGTCTCCGGCGGCACCTTCGCCTCGCTGTTCGCCTGCGGCATCGCCGTGCCGCACATGGCCGCCGCCGGTGATCCCGGCCAGATCGAGCGCTGGGTGAAGCCCACGCTGGCCGGACGGCTGATCGGATCGCTGGCCATCACCGAACCCGGCGGCGGGTCCGACGTGGGGCACCTGCGCACCCGCGCCGACCGCGACGGCGACCACTACGTCGTCAACGGCGCCAAGACCTTCATCACCTCCGGCTGCCGCGCCGACTACGTCGTCACCGCCGTGCGCACCGGCGACGACGGCGCGGGCGGGGTGTCGCTGCTGGTGATCGAGAAGGGCACGCCCGGTTTCACCGTCTCCCGCAAGCTGGAGAAGATGGGGTGGCACGCCTCCGACACCGCCGAGCTGGCCTTCACCGACGCCCGCGTCCCGGTCGAGAACCTGGTGGGTCCGGAGAACTCCGGGTTCCTGCAGATCGCCCAGGCGTTCCTCAGCGAACGCCTGTCGCTGGCGGTGCAGGCCTACGCCGGGGCGCAGCGCTGCCTGGACCTGGCCGAGCAGTGGTGCCGCGACCGCGAGACCTTCGGCCGCGCGCTGATCACCCGGCAGGCCGTGCAGAACACGCTCACCGAGATGGCCCGCAAGATCGACGTCGCCCGCGTCTACACCCGGCGGCTGGCCGAGCGCGCGGTCGCCGGTGAGCAGGACCTGACCGTCGAGGTGTGCTTCGCCAAGAACACCGCCGTGGAGGCCGGGGAGTGGGTGGCGCACCAGGCGCTGCAGCTGTTCGGCGGGCTCGGCTACATGCGCGAGTCCGAGGTCGAGCGCCAGTACCGGGACATGCGCATCCTCGGCATCGGCGGCGGCACCACCGAGATCATGACCGGACTGGCGGCGAACCGATTGGGGTATCGAGCGTGACGATCGTGAAGTCCGCAGTGGACACGAGTTCCGGCGAGTACGCCGACGCCGCGAAGGCGATGGTCGACAAGATCGCCGAGGTCGACGAGGCGCACGCCACCGCGCTGGCCGGCGGCGGCCCGTCGAAGGTCGAACGGCACCGCAAGCGCGGCAAGCTCACCGCGCGCGAGCGCATCGAGCTGCTCGTCGACGAGGACTCGCCGTTCCTGGAGCTGTGCCCGCTGGCCGCCTGGGGCAGCGACTTCCAGGTCGGCGCCTCGGTGGTCACCGGCATCGGCGTCGTGGAGGGCGTCGAGTGCATGATCGTGGCCAACGACCCGACCGTGCGCGGCGGCACCTCCAACCCGTGGACGCTGCGCAAGTCGTTGCGCGCCAACGAGATCGCCGAGAAGAACCGGCTGCCGGTGATCTCGCTGGTGGAGTCCGGTGGCGCCGACCTGCCCACGCAGAAGGAGGTGTTCATCCCGGGCGGCGCGCTGTTCCGCGACCTCACGCGGCTCTCCGCGCAGGGGATCCCGACGATCGCGCTGGTCTTCGGCAACTCCACGGCCGGCGGCGCCTACATCCCCGGCATGTCGGACCACACGGTGATGGTCAAGGAGCGCTCGAAGGTGTTCCTGGGCGGGCCGCCGCTGGTGAAGATGGCCACCGGGGAGGACGCCGACGACGAGTCCCTGGGCGGCGCCGACATGCACGCCACCACCTCCGGTCTGGCCGACCACTTCGCGGTCGACGAGCCGGACGCGCTGCGGCTGGGCCGCTCCATCGTCAAGCGCCTGAACTGGCGCAAGAAGGGCCCGGCCCCGCGCGCCGAGGTGCGCGAACCGCGCCACTCCCCCGAGGAGCTGCTGGGCGTGGTGCCCGCGGACCTGAAGGTGCCGTTCAACCCGCGCGAGGTGATCGCCCGCGTCGTCGACGACTCCGACTTCGACGAGTTCAAACCGCGCTACGGCTCCAGCCTGGTGACCGGGTGGGCGGAACTGCACGGCTACCCCGTCGGCATCCTCGCCAACGCGCGCGGCGTGCTGTTCTCCGAGGAGTCGCAGAAGGCCACGCAGTTCATCCAGCTGGCCAACCGCGCCGAGACCCCGCTGCTGTTCCTGCACAACACCACCGGCTACATGGTGGGCGCCGAGTACGAGCAGGGCGGCATCATCAAGCACGGCGCGATGATGATCAACGCGGTGTCCAACAGCAAGGTCCCGCACATCTCGCTGCTCATGGGCTCCTCCTACGGCGCCGGGCACTACGGCATGTGCGGGCGCGCCTACGACCCGAGGTTCCTGTTCTCCTGGCCCAGCGCGAAATCCGCGGTGATGGGACCCGCGCAGCTGGCCGGGGTCATCTCGATCGTCGGCCGCGCCGCCGCCGAGGCCAAGGGCCAGCCGTTCGACGAGGCCGGTGACGCCGCGATGCGGGAAGCGGTGGAGAACCAGATCGAAGCCGAGTCGCTGCCGATGTTCCTGTCCGGACGGCTCTACGACGACGGCGTCATCGACCCGCGCGACACCCGCACGGTGCTGGGAATGTGCCTGTCGGCCATCCACAACGCCCCGATCGAAGGCGCCGAGAACTTCGGCGTCTTCCGGATGTGAGGTCCGAAGCGATGATCACCAACGTTCTGGTCGCCAATCGCGGTGAGATCGCCCGGCGGGTGTTCGCCACCGCGCGCCGCATGGGCCTGTCCACCACCGCCGTGTTCTCCGACCCCGACGCGGGCGCGCCGCACGCCGCCGAGGCCGACGCGGCCCTGCGCCTGCCCGGCGACACCCCGGCCGAGACCTACCTGCGGGCCGAACGGCTCGTGCAGGCGGCGCGGGCGGCCGGGGCCGACGCCGTGCACCCCGGCTACGGGTTCCTGTCCGAGAACGCCGCCTTCGCCCAAGCCGTTTCCGACGCCGGGCTGACCTGGGTGGGCCCGCCGGTCAAGGCCATCGAGTCGATGGGCTCGAAGGTCGAGGCCAAGGCGCTGATGGCCGACGCCGGGGTGCCGGTGCTCGCCGAGCTCGACCCGTCCTCGGTCGCCGAGTCCGACCTGCCGGTGCTCATCAAGGCCTCCGCCGGCGGCGGCGGTCGCGGGATGCGGGTCGTGCGGGACCTGGCCGAGCTGCCCGGGCAGATCGAGGCCGCGCGCCGCGAAGCCGAGTCCGCCTTCGGCGATCCGACGGTGTTCTGCGAGCGCTACCTGGAGACCGGTCGCCACATCGAGGTGCAGGTCCTGGCCGATCGGCACGGGACGGTGTGGGCGCTGGGCGAGCGGGAGTGCTCGATCCAGCGCAGGCACCAGAAGGTCGTCGAGGAAGCCCCGTCGCCGCTGGTGGAGCGCACCCCGGGGATGCGGGAGCGGCTGTTCGAGGCGGCGCGGCTGGCGGCCTCGGCCATCGGCTACGAGGGCGCGGGAACCGTGGAGTTCCTGGCCGACGAGCGGGGCGAGTTCTTCTTCCTGGAGATGAACACCCGGCTGCAGGTGGAGCACCCGGTCACCGAGAACACCACCGGTCTCGACCTGGTGCGGCTGCAGCTGCAGATCGCCGACGGCCACGCCCTGCCCGCCGAACCCCCTGCCTCCCGAGGGCATTCGATCGAGGTGCGGCTCTACGCCGAGGACCCCGCCCAGGACTGGCGGCCGCAGAGCGGAACCCTGCGGCGGATCGAGATCCCCGGCGCCGCAGCCGAGTTCGCGGCGCTGGACTCCCCGGGGATCCGGCTGGACTCCGGTGTCACCGACGGCGACGCGGTGAGCATCCACTACGACCCGATGCTGGCCAAGGTCATCTCCCGCGGCGACACCCGCGAAGAGGCGGCGCGGCTGCTGGCCGCGAGCCTGTCCCGGGCGAAGATCCACGGCCTGGTCACCAACCGCGACCTGCTGGTGCGCGTGCTGCGGCACCCGGCGTTCCTGGCCGGGGACACCGACACCGCGTTCTTCGACCGGCACGGCCTGGGCGCCCTGGCGCGGCCGCTGGCCACCGACGACGCCGTCGCGCTGTCGGCGGTGGCCGCCGCGATGGCCGCCGCGGCCGAGAACCGCCGCACCGCAGGGGTTCTCGGCGGACTCCCGTCGGGCTGGCGGAACCTGCCGTCGACGCCGCAGACCAAGACCTACACCTGCGGTGATCGCGAGATCGAGGTGTCCTACCTCGCCAAGCGCACCGGTGCCGAGATCGCCGACCACCCCGGGCTGGTGGTCGTGGAGGCCACCCCGTCGCGCGTGGTGCTGGACGTGCCCGGCGAGCACGGGGCGCTGCGGCGGAGCTTCGACGTCGCCCGGTACGGCGAGCACGTCCACGTCGACTCCCCGCTGGGCCCGGTCGCGCTGGTGCGCACCCCGCGCTTCACCGACCCGGCCGAGCGCGTCAGCGAGGGATCGCTGCTGGCACCGATGCCCGGCAAGGTCATCCGGCTGGCCGCGGCCCCCGGCGAGGCGGTCACCGCGGGACAGCCGCTGCTGTGGCTGGAGGCGATGAAGATGGAGCACACCGTCGCCGCTCCGACCGACGGCGTCCTCGCCGAGCTCAACGTCACCGCGGGTCAGCAGGTCGAGGTGGGAACCGTGCTGGCCGTGGTCGACTCCCCCGACACCGAGGAGAAGGCATGAGCTTCATCGAGACCGACGAGCAGAAGGAGCTGCGCGCCTCCGTCGCCAAGCTCGCCCAGCGCTACAACCACGTCGACTACGTGCTGCCCAAGGCGCGTGCGCACGAGCCGCTGACCGAGCTCTGGAACGAGGCCGGGCAGCTCGGGTTCCTCGGCGTCAACATCCCCGAGGAGTACGGCGGGGGCGGTGCGGGCATCTACGAGCTCGCGCTGGTGCAGGAGGAGCTCGCCGCCCAGGGCGCGGGGCTGCTGCTGGTCGTGGTCTCCCCCGCGATCTGCGGCACGATCATCACCAAGTACGGCACGGCCGAGCAGAAGCAGCGCTGGCTGCCGGGACTCGCCGACGCCACCACCACGATGGTCTTCGCCATCACCGAACCGGACGCGGGCTCGAACTCGCACCACATCACCACCACCGCCCGCCGCGACGGCGCCGACTGGGTGCTGCAGGGCCAGAAGGTGTTCATCTCCGGTGTCGACCAGGCCGACGCGGTGCTGGTCGTGGCGCGCACCGAGGACTCCCGGACCGGCAAGCTCAAGCCCGCGCTGTTCATCGTGCCCACCGACGCGCCGAACTTCGTGGCGCAGCCGATGGAGATGGACATCATCGCCCCGGACCGCCAGTTCACGCTGTTCCTCGACGACGTCCGGCTGCCCGCCGACGCGCTGGTCGGCGAGGAGGACGCGGCGCTGATGCAGCTGTTCTCGGGCCTGAACCCGGAGCGCATCCTGGGCGCGGCGCTGGCCACCGGCATGGGCCGCTACGCGCTGGACCGGGCCGTGCAGTACGCCAACGAGCGCCAGGTGTGGAAGACCCCGATCGGCGCGCACCAGGGCATCGCGCACCCGCTGGCGCAGCACAAGATCGAGGTCGAACTGGCCAAGGTGATGATGCAGAAGGCCGCCACGCTCTACGACGCCGGGAAGGACATGGAGGCCGCCGAGGCGGCGAACATGGCCAAGTACGCCGCCGCCGAGGCCAGCATCGCCGCCCTCGACCGCGCCATCCAGACCCACGGCGGTTCGGGCCTGACCTCCGAGCACGGCCTCGCCGCGATGCTCGGAGCCGCCCGCATCGCGCGGGTCGCCCCGGTCAGCCGTGAAATGATCCTCAACTACGTCGCCCAGCACAGCCTGGGCCTGCCCAAGTCGTACTAGGGGGATCAGCGGTGATGAGGTCGCGTGAGCCGAAGCAGGATCGCAGTCGCGTGACGCGGCAGCGCTTGCTGGAGGCCACCATCGACTGCTTGGCGTCGCAGGGGTGGGACGCCACGACGGTCACGGCCGCCGCGCAGCGGGCGGGGGTGTCGCGGGGCGCCGCGCAGCACCACTTCCCGGCTCGCGAGGACCTCATCACCGCTGCTCTGGAGCACATGTTCGACGCGCGGATGGCCGAGATCCGCGCGGAGGGCACCCGGCTTCCCGAGGGGCCCGGCCGCACCGAGGCCGTGGTCGCGCGGGTGGTCGACTACTTCACCGGCGACCTGTTCAAGGCCGCCCTGCAGGTCTGGACGGCCGCCGCGGCGGACCCGTCGCTGCGGGAGCGGATCGTCCCGCTGGAGGCCAGGTTCGGGCGTTCGGTCCACCAGGTGGCGATCGAGATGCTCGGCGCCGACGACCGCGATCCCACCACCCGGCGCCTGGTGCAGGCCACCCTCGACATGGCGCGCGGCCTGGGCCTCGCCGACGTCCTCACCGACGACTCCACGCGCCGCGAGAACATCGTGGCCCAGTGGGCGAAAACCCTCGACGACGCCCTGCCGGCGACTTCCTGAGACGCGACAGGCCCGCGTCCCCGCCGGACTCGGACGGGATCACGGGCCTGCTCGGTCAGCGCTCGATCACGGCACGACCTGGACCTCGTCACCGACCTGGAGCTTGTCGAAGAACACCTCGGAGGACTTCTTCGACAGGTGGACGCAGCCCGCGGAGCGATCGGTGAGGCTGCCCTGGTGGAACGCGACGCCGGTGTTGGTGAAGAACACCGAGTTCGGCATCGGGGCGTCGAACTCGCGGCTGTGGTGGTCCTTGTCCTTCCACGTCACGTGGAAGGTGCCTGCGGGGGTGGGGGTGTCGGGGCGGCCGCCCAGCGCGGAGGCCTCGCCGTAGTAGACCTCGCCCGCGCGGATCAGCCAGGCGCGGTTGCGCGACAGGCTCACGCACGCGTGCGCGGTGGCGGTGCAGGGGGTGCCGGGAACCAGCTGCGGCTCCGGCGCCGGCTCGGCGGCGGCGCTCGCCGCACCGAGGGGCAGCACGGTGGCCGCCGCGGTCACCGACACCATCGCGATCCTGCTTAACATCCGTTCTCCCAACGTTCTCGGCCTCGGCCCGAACCCCAGTTCACGCGGGATGGGGACCTGGAACATGCCTCTTGGTGATCGAAGCAGCACACACTGTAGCGGAGGAGGTTTCGATCCGGTGACGAACGGCGGCAACACCACCCGAGGCGCGCAACCGGGTCAGCCCGCGACGCGGCGGACGCTGTGCACCTCGCCCATGTACTCGACCTCCTCGACCGTGACGTCCTGACCCTCGGTCGGGGCGTGCACGATCTTGCCGTTGCCGATGTAGATGCCGTCGTGGCTGGCGGAGCTGTAGAAGAAGACGATGTCGCCCGGCTTCATCTCCGACTGGGACACCGAGCGGCCCGCCGAGACCTGGGACCGCGTCGAGCTGGGCAGGTCGACACCGGCCTGCTTGTAGGCCCACTGCACCAGGCCCGAGCAGTCGAACTCCGACGGGCCCTTGGCGCCGAAGACGTACGGCGAGCCCTGCTTGCTCAGCGCCGCGTTCACCGCCTTGATCGCCGCACCGGACCCGGCGAGCTGGCCGACCGCGCTGGTCACCCCGGACAGCGCGTCCTTGTCCTTCTCGCTGAGCTCCTCGTACTGCTCCTTGACCTTGGCGACCTGCGCGTCCATGTCCTTCTTGCGGTTGGCGATGTCGCCTTCGAGCCGGGCCGCGTCGGCCTCGGCCCGCTCCGCTCCGGCGCGGGCCGCGTGGGCCTGCTGCTGCGCGCTCTCGGCGCGGTGGGTGGCGTCGGCGAAGGCGTGCACGGCCTCGTTGTTGTGCTGGGCCATCAGGTCCAGCGCGGCGGCGCGATCCAGGAACGCGTCCGGGGTTTCGCTGTCCAGGACGGCGCCGATCGAGTTCATCCGGGCGCCCTTGTAGGAGGCCTCGCTGAGCCGGTCGACCCGGCCCCGCAGCTGCTCCTCCTGCGCGTGCGCTCCCGCGGCGACCTTGTCGGCCTGCTGCGCCTCGGCGTTGAACCGGTCGAGATCGCGGCGCTTGGCCTCGTGATCGTCCTGCGCCTTCTTGTAGTCCTCGGTGAGGACCTCGGCCTGCCGGGACAGCTCGCGCAGCTTCTGCGCGGCCTGCGACGCCTCGCCGGACTCGGGCTGGGCCACCGCCGCCGGGGCGCCGCCGAGCATCGCGGTGGAGACGGCCGCGACCGCCAGCAGCGCGGTGCGCTTGGGGACGTGGTGCGCGTTCGACATGGGGCCGTTCACTCCTTCGAGCGGGACTGCGGCAGTGGGCGGTCACCCTAGATGCCCGCTCAACCGGAGGCCGGAACCGGCCAAATCCCCTCGATGAAGTCGTGCGCTGCGACAACGATCTCAACCGGCCGAAGTGGAGGGAGGCCCTCCGGCCATCCGCCGATCGTGATCCTTCGCACCGCCGCTCCCGGCTAACACCGGGCGGCGCCGCGACGACGTGCGCCCCGACGAACCAGGTCAGCCCGCGACGCGGCGGACGCTGTGCACCTCGCCCATGTACTTGACCTGCTCGACCATGACGTCCTGGCCCTCGGTGGGCGCGTGCACCATCTTGCCGTTGCCGATGTAGATGCCCACGTGGCTGGCCGAGGAGTAGAAGAAGATGAGGTCGCCGGGCTTCATCGACGACTGCGACACCTTGGTGCCCACCGACACCTGCGACTGCGTCGAGGCCGGCAGCGACACGCCCGCCTGCTTGTAGGCCCACTGCACCAGACCGGAGCAGTCGAACGAGCTGGGGCCCTTGGCGCCGAAGACGTACGGCGAGCCCTGCTTGCTCAGCGCCGCGTTGACCGCCTTGATCGCCACGCCGGAACCGAGCAGCGCGCCGACCTTGCTCTTCACGCCGGACAGCGCGTCCTTGTCCGAGTCGCTGAGCTCCTCGTAGGTCTCCTTGACCTTGGACACCTGGGCGTCCATGTCCTTCTTGCGGTTGGCGATGTCGCCTTCGAGCCGGGCCGCGTCGGCTTCGGCGCGCTGGGCCGCGGCGCGGGCGGTGTAGGCCTGCTGCCGGGCGCTCTCGGCGCGGTGGGTGGCGTCCGAGAGGGCGTGCACCGACCGGCTGTTGTGCTGCGACATGAGGTCGAGCGTGGAGGCGCGGTCCAGGAAGGCGTCCGGGCTCTCGGAGTTGAGGATCGCGGCGATGGAGTTCATCCGCGAGCCCTTGTAGGAGGCCTTGCTGAGCCGGTCGACCTGACCGCGCAGCTGCTCCTCCTGCGCGTGCGCGCCCGCGGCGACCTGGTCGGCCTGCTGCGCCTCGGCGTTGAACCGGTCGAGGTCACGGCG
The DNA here is from genome assembly GCF_900116135.1 of Saccharopolyspora flava. Classification (GTDB taxonomy): domain Bacteria; phylum Actinomycetota; class Actinomycetes; order Mycobacteriales; family Pseudonocardiaceae; genus Saccharopolyspora; species Saccharopolyspora flava. The sequence goes on along the minus strand of NZ_FOZX01000004.1, from coordinate 277,346 downwards.
CTTGGCCTCGTGGTCGTCCTGCGCCTTCTTGTACTGCTCGGTGACCTCTTCGGCCTGCCGCGACAGGTCCCGCAGCTTCTGCGCCGCCTCGGAGGCGGACCCCGCCTGGTCGGGCTGCGCTCCGGCCGGGGAGGCGCCCAGCAGGGTCGACAGCGTTACGGTGGACAGAGCCGCTGCCGCCACCAGCGCCTTGCGCTTCGGCGTGTGCTTGGCGTAGTGCGTCATGGGGCCTCGTTCACTCCTTCTGCCAACGGCGCGGTGAGGAGGGCACCGTAGAACGCCCCCGCAGCGCGGGGAGAAGCGGACAACGACGCTCAAATCGGTTGCGAGTGAACGAATCCGGCATCGAATCCGGCCGAGAACGGGCATTTCCGCGCGGCTTTCGAACCTGCCCCGGAACGTGATCTTCGGCACCGTCCGATTCGGCTAACGCGCAGCACCCCCGGAACGACGTAGTGGAGAAGGCCTTCCGCGCAGCGCCCGCAACCGGGAAGAATCGGCGCAGACTGGGATTTTGCCACTTCCCCGAGAATGCGATCCCCCTGACGCGAAAATACCGCGACACATCCGCGCGAAATTGCGATGACCAGCCGAATCATTCCCCATCGCAGCCGCTTTCAACGCCGCGACCTCGACGATCACCGCTTCGCAGTTTCGCCAACATGGTCTAGACCCGTTGACACCGCACAGGCCGGACCATACGTTCTGCCGCGCTATCGGAATTCCACCTGACCGTTCTCCGGGGCCGAGCGCGCCGCGTTCCGGATCGATTCACGACCCGAGGATTCGCGACCGGGTCGTCCTGAGGGGAGACCCCGTGACGAGGAAACCGATCCGCTGGGCCGCGCTGGCGGCCGGACTGCTGATGCTGCCGATCGCCGGCGCCCTGACCGGGCAGGCCGCGCAGGCCGCGCCCGGCGATCTCAAGGCGGCTCCGTACTACATGCCGCTGGACAACAACCCGCAGGACATCGCCGAGGCGATCCAGTCCAGCGGGCAGAAGGACTACATCTTCGCCTTCGCCCTGGCGCCCTCCACCGATTCCTGCACGCCGACCTGGGACGGCAAGCCCGGTCAGGAGGTCGCCACCGACACCGCCGTGAAGGCCAAGGCCGACGCGGTGCGCGCCGCGGGCGGCAACCTGTCGGTGTCCTTCGGCGGCTACAACGGCATCGAGCTCGCCGCGGCCTGCGCCGACGCCACCGCGCTCGCCGATGCCTACCAGCAGGTGATCGACAAGTACGAGCTCAACCACATCGACCTCGACATCGAGGGCGACGACCTGGGCGACGTGCCCAACGAGACCAAGCGCTTCGAGGCCATCAAGATCCTCAAGGAGCGCAACGCCGACCTGCACGTCACCCTGACGCTGCCGATGACGACCGTCGGTCTCAACGAGGCGGGCAAGGCCGAGATCCAGCGCGCCAAGGACATGGGTGCCGAGATCGACCTGTTCAAGATCATGGACTTCGACTACGGCGGCCCCGGCCAGGACATGGCCAACAGCGCCATCTCCGTCGCCGAGGCCTTCCACCAGCAGCTGCGCCAGATCCACCCCGAGTTCGACGACGCCGCGGCCTACGCCCGCACCGGCGTGATCCTCATGAACGGCCACACCGACCAGCCGTCCGAGCTGTTCACCCCGGACACCTTCCGCGCGCTGCTCGACTACGCGAAGCAGAAGCAGATCGGCCGCCTCTCCTACTGGGCCCTCAACCGCGACCGCGTCTGCACCGAGCCCGGCGGCTGGGCCGACGGCAAGTGCAGCAGCGTCGAGCAGCAGCCCTACGAGTTCACCAAGATCATCGCCGAGTTCCAGTGATCCCCCGGAGAATCCTCATGCGCATCCCCCGCAAGATCGTGACCGCCCTCGTCGCCGGTTCGATGCTGCCCCTGGCGGCAGGATCCGCCCTGGCGCAGGACGCCCCCGCCCCGCTCGCCCCCGCCCCGGCCGAGATCAAGACCGCGCCCTACATCGACGTGATGCAGGAGAAGCCGACCCTCACCGAGGTCGCCGACGCCACCGGCCAGCAGCACTTCACGCTGGCCTTCGTGCTCGGCAGCGCCGCGGGCTGCACCCCGATGTGGGGCGGCGAGCGGGCCGTCGACGACCCGGCCATCAAGGGCCAGATCGACGAGCTGCGCGCGAAGGGCGGCGATGTCATCGTCGCCACCGGCGGCGCGATGGGCCCCTACCTGGAGAGCGTCTGCGGCAGCGCCGACGAGCTGCTGGGCGCCTACAAGGCGATCCTCGACGCGACCGGCGCCAACCACCTCGACGTCGACGTCGAGGCCAACATCCCGCAGGACCTCGTCAACGAGGCGCTGGCCAAGCTCCAGGCCGAGCGCGGCACCAAGATCAGCTACACGCTGCGGGTGCAGGCCGACGAGACCGGTCTCGACCCCTACTCGGTGCAGGTGTTGCAGAGCGCCGCCGCGCACGGCGTCGACGTGCTGGTCAACCCGATGACCATGGAGTTCGGTTCGCAGAAGCCCTGGGGCGACGCGGTGATCGCCGCCGCCGAGAGCACGCTGCGGCAGATGAAGGAGATCTGGCCGAACCTCAGCGACGCCGACCTCAGGGCCCGGCTGGGCGTGACGCCGATGATCGGCCGCAACTTCAACGGCAACATCTTCACCCAGGACGACGCGCGTCAGCTGCTGGACTGGGCCAACACCAACAAGATCGGCCTGCTGTCGTTCTGGTCGGCCGGCCGGGACAACGGTGACTGCCCGGGCGGCGCGGTGTCGCCGACCTGCAGCAGCATCGAGCAGCAGCCCTTCGAGTTCACCACCCTCTTCAAGGGCTTCGGCGCCTGACGCGCCGGTCGCGGTACCGGCGTTCCCGCGGGAGCGCCGGTACCGCGCTCAGACCCCCAGGCACTCGTAGGTCGTGCGCACGTAGTCGCGGGTCTTGGCCGCTCCCACGAGCTCGGCCGCCATCTTGTTCATCGCGTAGGCCAGCGTCATCCGCCGGTCGAGGTCGTTGACCACCACGGCACCGCCGTGCCCGACCCACCAGCAGATCCGCCCGGACGGCGTCGGCAGCAGCTCCGGCGTCGGCAGCGCGTAGCCCATCCCGAACGGGATCCGGTGTCCCAGAACCCGGTCCGGAGCGTCGGACTGCAGCTCGAAGATCCGCTCGATGACCTGCGACGACAGGTAGCGCCTGCCCCCGATCTCGCCGCCGTGCGAGATCGGCGACTGCATCCGCGCCACCGAGCGCGCGTTGCCCTGGCCGTTGAACCCGCCGAGCTCGGCGCCCAGGAACTCCCGCGTGGTGGTCACCTTCATCGAGAACAGCGGGTTGAGCAGCGCCCGCTGCCCGAACTCCCCCAGCTCCGGCGCGTGCGGCGGCGACTTGAGCCGCGCGACCCGCGCGTCCACCGATTCCGGTGCGCCGAGCCAGTAATCGGCGCCCAGCGGTTCGGCGAACCCGGTGCGCAGCAGCTCCCCGGCGGAGCGCCCGGTGGCCCGCAGCACGAGCTCGCCGAGCAGGTGGCCGTGGCTGATGGCCTGGTAACCCGACCCGTCCCCCGGCTCGAACCACGGCCGCTGCGCGGCCAGCAGCGCCGCCGCCCGGCGCGTGTCGTAGAGGTCCTCGACGGTCATCGTCGCGTCCCAGCCCGGAAGCCCGCTGGTGTGCCCGAGGACGTGCCGGACCAGCACCCCGCCCTTGCCCCGCTCGGCGAACTCCGGCCAGTAGCGCGCCACCGGCGCGTCCAGGTCCAGCTCGCCGGAGTCGGCGAGCCGCAGCACCACCAGCGCGAGCATCGTCTTGGTCACCGAGAACGTGTTGACCAGCGTGTCGGCCTCCCACGGCACGCCGTCGGAGGCCTCGCCGCCCCACAGGTCCACGACCGTCTCGCCGTCCTGGATCACGCACAGCGAGGCGCCGCGCTCCTGGCCGTCGGCCAGTCGTCGTTCCAGCAGGTCCCGCAGCGGTGCGAACCGGGGTGCGCAGCGACCGTTGGTCATCGGGCTCGTTTCCTTCCTGCGGCGATCTCGCGGCGCAGATCGCGGACGTACCGGGCGAAGTCGAGCTGGATGGTGTGCCGCGGCGCGTCGTAGTACTGGCGCAGGTGCGCGCGCTCGTCCTGCCCCATGATCCGCCGCATCCGCGCGGGATCGGGAAGCCGGTACTCGCCGGTGAGGTGCGCGGCGATGAGCTTGCTCTGCTGCTCGGCGAGGTTGACGATCGTCGGCGAGGCCTGCGCCAGCCCGGCGAAGTAGAGGTTGTCGATGCCGGGCTTGAGAATCCGCTTGTACAGCGGGAACCGGTGCTCGGCGTCGGGCTGCAGCTCCGCGTCGTCGAAGAACGGGAAGCTCATCGTGTAGCCGGTGGCGAACACGATCACGTCGGCCGCGATGCGCCTGCCGTCGGTGCACTCGATCTCGTCGCCGTCGAGCCTGCTGATCGCGGGCACGCAGGTCAGGTCGCCGGACCCGGACTTGGCGAGGAAATCGATGCTCACCGAGGGGTGCGCGGCCAGCGGTTCGTGGTCGGGTTCGGGCAGGCCGTAGTCCCGCATGGCGCCCACGTTGCCGCGAATCGCCTTCCGCGCCAAGCGCAGTGCCAGCGGTTTCGGCATCCAGGGCGGCATCATGAGCTTGTCGGCGGGCTTGCCGCCGCGGTACTTCGGCAGCACCCACACGCCGCGCCGGGCCGAGACCCACACGTGCTCGGCGATGGAGCGGTGCGAGAGCTCCGAGGCGATGTCCAGCGCCGAGTTGCCCATGCCGACCACCACGACCCGCTTGCCCCGCATGTCGACCGGCGAGAACGGGCTGCGGTAGGCGTGGCTGTGCAGGGTGGTGCCGGTGAACTCGCCCGGGTACTGCGGGGTGCGCGGGTTCCAGTGGTGGCCGTTGGCGACCACCAGCGCGTCGTAGTCGCGGGTCTCGCCGCTGCTCAACCGGACTCGCCAGCGGCCGTCGGAGGTGCGGGCGGCGTGCTCCACGCGGGTGTTGAAGGTGATGGTCTCGCGCAGACCGAAGTGCTCGACGTAGTCGCGGAAGTACCGGTGGATCAGCGTGTGGTGCGGGAAGTCCGGCCAGTCCGGGGGCGCCGGGAAGTCCTCGAACTGCAAGCGGGTGGTCGAGGTGTCGATGTGCAGCGATTCGTAGCAGGCGGACCTTCCGTTGGGGTTGTCGAAGTACCAGTTCCCGCCGACGTCGTCGGACTCCTCGAAGCAGTCGTAGCGGATCCCCGCGTCGCGCAGCCGCTTGGCGGTGGTGAAGCCGGAGCACCCGGCACCGATGATGCAGACCACCGGATCCGAACCCATCGGCAACCTCCTCGTCGCGATGCGATCGACGAACGCTCCCTCGCGGAGCGATCGCCGGTCGACTCTGCCATTTCGCTGACGCGGTGTCTAGTGAGTGGATGCCGGGTAGGGTCGGGCCCGTGACGACCCTCCGGCAGCAGCAGAAGCAGCGGACCCGCGGTGCCCTGCTGACCGCGGCCCGGCGGTTGTTCGTCGAGCGCGGCTACGCGGCGGTCACCGTCGACGACATCACCACCGAGGTCGGCTGCAGCCGCGCGACCTTCTACCTGCACTTCAGCGGAAAACCCGACGTGCTGCGGCGGATCGGCGCCGAAACGGTGCAGCAGCGCGCGGTCTCGGTCTACGCCGACCTGGACGAGGTGCTGGCGAGCGGCTCGCGAGCCGAGTTCGCGGAGTGGCTGCGCCGCGCCGTGGACTGGTTCGAGCGCAACCGGGACATCCTGCCGGTGTGGGACGAGGCGGTGGCCCTGGAACCCTCGTTCCGGCCGATCGCAACGGAGGCGGTGGCGGAGCTGCCGGCGGCGATGCCGCGCTACCTCGAGCGGTGGGGCCAGGACCGCGACGACGAGGCCCGGCTGCGGGTCGGGCTCCTGGTGACCCAGCTGGAGCGGTTCTTCACGCGCTGGGCCGTGCAGGGCACGCTGGACACCGGCGAGACCGATCCCGCGGTGACGCTGACCGACATCTGGTACCCGGCGTTGCTGCCGCCCGAGCAGCGCCACTCCACCGAGTCGGACTGAAAAGTCTTTCACATCAATTCGTTTCGCTGAGTGATCGCGACGATCACCCCATCCAGCGATGCCGATTCGCTCGCCTTTTCGAACCGCGCCGTGCATCATTTAGTACATGAGTTCGAATGCGATGAACCCCGGAATTCGACCCCCTCGACGGTCCACAGTGCTCGGAAGGAACGCACCGATGTTCACGACGATGCCCGCACCCCAACCGGAATTCGCCACCACGCATTCTTTTTCGCGCGGTCCACCGCCGCTGACGGCATGACGCACCGCACCGACCTCCGGGCCGGTTGACCCAACATGCCTGCGCGGCTTGCTGTTTGACAACTCCAGAGTGGGAAGACGAGACCGGAGGCGCTCTGCGGTCGTCGCGCGGGCCGATCACGCCCGCGCGACGACCGCCATCCCGGCGGCGCGAGGTGATCAGAACCGAAGGCGGGCCCCGCCACGTGTTCACAACGACCCGACCGCACAACGGAAGAGCCCCCATGCCGATCCCCGCCCCCGACTTCGACCAGATCTTCGTCGACGGTTCCCGCCACGAGCTCTCCGACGGCGACGGCGCCACCGTCCGGCTGCACCGGGAGACGTCGCTGTGGATGCCCTCCGGCAAGGTCTACGCCGGTGAGCCCTTCATGTTCGGTTCCGCCGAGGACGGGGCGTTCGTCCAGGAGGTCCCGCCGGGCACCTACCCGGTGGTGCTGGCCGAAGCCCGCTTCGGCGAGGCCGACCAGCCGAGCTGGTACCAGGTGGTGGCCGCGATCAAGATCCAGGTCCGCGACGAGCCGTCCACCTCCTGGGAGATGGCCGTGGTCGCCGGGCAGGACGCGACGACGCTGGACGGCCACTCCTTCTTCGGCTACCCGGTCGACGGCGGCACCGGTGGTTTCGTCGACGCGGGCAACCTCGCCCACTGCGACGACGAGGACTACATCGACCGCGTCCTGGAATGCCTGGAGGAGCGCGACTTCACCGGGGTCGGCAGGCTCGCCGACGAGGAGGACCGCACGATCGTCGTGGTGTGCTCCTCCGGCGGCGGCGACGGCCACTACCCGACCTGGGTCGGCCGCAACGCCGACGGTGAGATCACCTGCTTCGTCACGGACTTCTTCGTCCTCACCGGCGACGACGAGGAGGACGAGGTCGATGACCGGGGCGATGACGGGGACACCGGCCCGGACGAGAACGCCTTGGAGGAGTACGCACCGGGCGACTACGCCACCGGTGACCGGATGCGCGTCGGGCAGACGTTGCGCCGCGAATCGCTCACCTCGCCGAACGGGCGCTTCTCGCTGGTGCACCAGGACGACGGGAACATCGTGCTCTACGACACCGAGTCGCTGCGGGCGTGGTGGGCGTCGAACACCTGCGGCGCCGACACCGCCTTGTGCGCGCTGCGCGACACCGACGGGCTCGTCCTGTTCTCCCCGCGGGGCAAGCGAATCTGGTGCAGCGGGGCGACGCGCCCGGCCACCGAGCTCGCGGTGCGCGACAGCGGCGAGGTCGTCATCACCGACGCCGGCGGCGAGACCGTCTGGACCTCCGGCAGCGCCTCGGTCGCGCCCTCGGGACCGGCCGCGATTGGCGACCGGATGCTGCCCGGCCAGACGCTCGGCCGCCAGTCGCTGACCTCCGAGTCCGGTCGTCACACGCTGACCCACCAGGACGACGGGAACCTGGTGCTCTACAGCAACGAAGGTCGCGGAGCGCTCTGGGCCTCCGACACCCAGGGGCGCGGGACCGGCCGCTGCAAGCTGCTCGACAGCGGCGATCTCGTGCTCTACGACCGGCGCGGCGGGATCGTGTGGTCGACCGGGACCGACGGCCACCCGGGTGCCGTGCTCACCGTCGGCGACGAGGGCGTCGAGCTGCGCAACGCCGATGGCGTCGCGGTCTGGAGCATCCGCACCGCCCGGGGAACCGAGTGCACCGCGCCGCTCGCCACGACCGCGGCGACACCGGCCGTGCCCCTGCAGCCGTTGCTGGCCGCCGAGATGATCGCGGCGGTACCGGCCATTCCGGCGGTACCGGTCGAAGAACCCCGGAACTGACGGGATTCCCGCGATGTCCGCCGGGCGTCAGTCCCCCGCCTTGACCGGCTCGGGCTTCCCGTCCTCCTCGTCGCCGACCTTGTCCTCCCCTCGGCGGCGGAAGAACTGGAAGCCCGGGATGCCGGCGATCGCCCGGCGGACGTCGTAGGTGACCTCGAGGAGTTCGTGGATCTCCGGACCGACCCGGTCGAGCGTGCGCAGGATCGGCAGGATGTCCGACAGCACGTGCTCGGTGAGCTGCGGGAGCTCGTCGACCAGCCGGATCGCCGCGTCGACCTCGGACTCGGAGAGCTCGTCGACGAACCGGTCCAGCAGCGGCGCGGCCTTCTTGGCCGTCGGCGCGTAGACCGCGAGCAGCTCGTCGGCGTCGGCCGAGGTGCGCCGCACCTGGTCGACGGTCTTGGCCGCGTCGTCGCACACCCCGCTCGCGCGCCCGACCACCGCCTCGGCCATCGCCGAGACCCGCCCGGCGTCGGAGACGATCGGCGCCGCGGCGACGGCGACGGCCCGGGCGTCCTGGATCGTGTCCTGAGCGTCCTCGACGGTGCCGTTGGCTCGCTGGACCAGGTCCTCGACCTGGTCGACGACCGCGGAGATGCGGCGGACGAGCTGCTCCGCGTCACCGAGGAGACCGAGGACGCGGGTCGGGGCGGTGGCCACGGCGGTGGCCGATTCGGTCGCCCAGCCCACGGTCGACTTCGCGAGTCCGAGGACGTCGGAGGGCGCGGGTACGCGGAACACCATGTCCTCCACTGTGCACACCCGTTGATCGAATCGCCACCACATCACGGCGCGTCGCCGGTCACCGCGGAGCCGTTCCCCCGGGAGGTACGGAGGTTGCGCCCCCGGGCGCCTACTCGATCCTCACGCGGTCGCCGGCCCCGTCCGACAGGAACGCGGCCAGCGCAGCTCCCCGTTCGAGCAGTTCCGTCCGCTCGCGGCGGGAGAACCTGCGCAGCGGCGCGATGTCCACCGTGTCGCCGGTGCACCGCCAGGTTCCGGCGACGCGCCCGTCCACCAGGACGACGCGCTCACCGGCCACCGACACACCGCGGTGCTCGTCGTCGACCACGCGGCTGCGGTCCTGGTATCCGAGGACCGCGTTGTCGAAGGCGGGCAGGAACCGCACGGGCGCAGGCACGTCCGGGTCCGGGCGCGGGGCGTCGGGCAGGTCCAGCAGCTCGCGGCCGCGCACGTCCCGGAACGACACCAGTTCCGCGCGCAGCGCCTTGACCGCGTCCGGCAGTCCCGCCAGACCCGACCAGGCGCGGATGTCGGCGGTGGCGGCGGGACCGAAGGCCGCGAGGTAGCGGCGCACGAGCTCCCGCCCCACCCCGTCGTCCGGTGAGGCGGGCTCGACCTCGCGACCGAGCCAGGTCGAGATCGGCAGGTAGCGCGCCGCTCCCCCGGTCCGCCACAGCCCGCGCGGCGGCAGCTGGACCACCGGGATCAGCGCCCCCACCAGCGTCTCCCCCAGCGCTCGAGGGCTGATGCCAGGCCGGTTCCGGGCCACCGCGGCGCCGAGCTCGGCCATCGAACGCGCCTCGCCTCCGTCCAGCACCTCCCGCCCTTCCGCGGCGAGCTCGTCGAGGTCCATCCCCGACAGTTCGCGCCGGTAGACGCCGAGGACGCGCTGCAGCAGCATCGCCTCGTGGCGCGTGCGCCAGGCCAGCACGTCCTCCGCCGTCAGCAGGTGGATGGTGCGGCGCATCAGGTGCGTCCGCACCACGCGCTTCGCGGTGAGCAGGTCCGAGAGCTCGGCCGGGTCGAACGCGCGCAGCCGCGACCAGAGGCCGACGAAGGGTTCCTGCGGTTGCTGGGCCTGCAGGCCGCACAGGTGCGCGACGGCGTCGCGCGGCGCGAGTGCCGCGGGTTCGAGCAGCAGCTGCCGGGCCAGGCTCGCTCGGTTGAGCGCCCGGTCGTCGAGAACCACCACGGGATCAGGTGGTGGTCCGGCCGTCGAGCGTTTCGCGGATGATGTCCGCGTGCCCGGCGTGCTGGGCGGTCTCGGAGATCACGTGCAGCAGCACGCGCCGCGCGCTGAGCACGGTGCCCGGCTCGTTCCACGGGGCATCCGGCACCGGGTGCTCGATCAGCAGGTCCGGCAGCGCGGCGACGATCTCCTCGGTGCGGGCCGCCACCTGCGCGTAGCGCTCCAGGATCCCGTCGAGGGTGTCGCCGGGCAGCATCTGGAAGTCGTTGAGCCGGTCGGTCATCCACTGCGGGTACTCGCGGGCGGTGCCGGACTCGATGTCACTCCAGGTGACACCGTCGGGCAGGTCGAAGGACATCGCCGACGAGCCCTCCACGACGAACCGCAGCCATCCCTCCTCGGTGCTGGCGACGTGCTTGACGATGCCGCCCAGGCACAGCTCGCTGCGGGTGGGACGTTCGCCCAGCTGTTCGTCGCTGAGGCCGCGCACGGTGATGAGCACCTGTTCGCGCGCGGTGGCGAGTTCGGCGAGCAAGTCCCGCTTCTCGACCTCGAGCGCGTTCTTCGTAGCAGTCATACGAGCAGGGTGGCACCGGTAGCGGTCAGGACGTGTCCGCTATCGGGTGCACGATGGGAGATATGCCGACCACCTCAGCCCGGTTGCTCGCGCTGCTGTCCCTGCTCCAGGCACGGCGGGACTGGCCCGGTCGCGCGCTGGCCAAGCGCTTGGAGGTCAGCGACCGCACGGTGCGCCGCGACGTCGACCGGTTGCGGGAACTGGGCTATCCGATCTCGACGGTCAAGGGACCCGACGGCGGGTACCGCCTGGAGGCGGGCAGCGACCTGCCGCCGCTGCTGTTCGACGACGAGCAGGCGGTCGCGCTGGCCATCGCGCTGCGCATCGCCACCACCGCGGGCGCCGGCATCGAGGAGGGCGCGACCCGCGCGCTGACCACGGTGCGCCAGGTGATGCCCTCCCGGCTGCGGCACCGGATCGACTCGCTGCGGGTGACCGCCGTGGAGCGCAGCACGGCGCACCGGGTCGGCAGCGACGTGCTGATGGCGCTCAGCGGAGCGGTGCACGCGCGCGAGGAACTGCGCTTCGACTACAGCGGGTCCGAGGCCCCGCGCCGGGTTCACCCGCACCACCTGATCACCTGGGGCGGGCGCTGGTACCTCGTCGCCTGGGACCTCGACCGCGCGGACTGGCGGATCTTCCGCGCCGACCGCATCACGCCGCGCGTGCCGACCGGACCGCGCTTCACGCCCCGCGCGCTGCCGGGCGGGGACGTGGCGGCCTTCGTCCGCGGCCGGTTCCAAGGGTCGCAGGACTGGCCGTGCCGAGGGGAAGTCGTCCTCGACCTGCCCGCGGCCACGGTCTCCCGCTACACCTACGACGGTGTCGTCGAGGCGCTGACCGACGACCGGTGCCGGCTCGTGCTCGGGTCGTGGTCCTGGCGGGCGCTGGCCGCCGAGATCGGCAAGTACGACGCGGACATCGAGGTGATCGGTCCCGCGGAGCTCAGGGCCGCCTTCGCGCGACTCGCGGAGCGGTACGCGAAAGCGGCCTCCGACCAACCCGGTTCGAGATGAACGACGGCGAACCCGGACGCTCAGGGTTCGATGAGTCCGGCCCGGATCGCGTATCGGGTGAGCTCCAGCCGGTCCTTCATGCCCAGCTTCGCCATCAGGTTGGAGCGGTGGCGCTCCACGGTCTTGATGCTGATGACGAGCAGGTCGGCGATCTCCTTCGAGGAGTGCCCCTCGGCGACGAGCTTGAGGATCTCCTCCTCGCGATCGGTGATGGCCCGCTCCGGTACCGCCGCGCCGTGCTCCACGCGCTCGAGGTAGCTGCGGATCAGCGCCGTCACCGCGCCCGGGTACAGGAACGGCTCGCCGCGCACGGCGGCGCGGCAGGCCTCCACCAGGTCGCGGTCGGCGACGGACTTGAGCACGTACCCGGAGGCACCGGACTTGAGCGCCTCGAACAGGTACTGCTCGTTGTCGTACATCGTCAGGATCAGCACCCGCAGGTCCGGTTGCAGCCGGATCAGCTGGCGCGCCGCCTGCAACCCGGTCAGCCGCGGCATCGCGATGTCGAGGATGGCCAGGTCCGGCCGGTGGGTGCGGGCCAGCTCGACCGCCTCGGCCCCGTCACCGGCCTCGGCGACGACGGTGAGGTCGGGCTCGTTGTCGAGGATCAGCCGGACTCCGCGCCGGACCAGCACGTGGTCGTCGGCGAGCAGGATGCGCGTCGGGTCGGTCATCGCCCGCTCCCGTTCTGGATCGGCACGTCGAGCCGCACCTCCGTACCCCCTTCGGGAGCGGGCTCGACCGCCAGCACGGCACCGGCGAGCAGCGCGCGCTCGCGCATGCCCCGGATGCCCGCGCCCTCCGCGGCGTCACCGATGCCCACGCCGTCGTCGCGGATCCGCAGCCGCACCGCGGAGCGCTCGACGCGCACGCTCAGATCGATGCGGGCGGCCTGCGCGTGCCGGACGGCGTTGGTGATGCTCTCCTGCGCCACCCGGTAGATGACCAGCTCGACCTCCTCGCCCAGCTCGGGCAGCTCGCCGTCGATCCGGCAGCGCGCCGCCCCGCCGCGCACCTCCGCGGTGAGCGACTTGAGCGCGCTGGCCAGGCCGAGCTCCTCCAGCACCCCGGGGCGGAGCCGCCGGGCGATGCGGCGGATCTCGTCGAGGCTGTCGCGGGTGGTCTCCTGCACCTGGTGCAGGGCGGTGGCCACGGCTTCCGGCGCCTCGTCGGACACCCTGCGCATCTCCAGCAGCACCGCGGTCAGGCTCTGCCCGACCTCGTCGTGGAGCTCGCGGGCGATGCGGCGGCGCTCGGCCTCCTGCGCCGACAGGGCCCGGGCGTTGCTCGTGGCGCGCTCGATCTCGAGCCGGTCGAGCATCGCGTTGAACGCCTTGATCAGGTCCGCGATGCCGCCGTGCCCGGCCACCGGCGGGCGCGAGCCCGGCCGCAGCAGGTCGATGGTGGTCATCGCGCGGGTCAGCCGCCGCAGCGGCAGGAACCCGATGCGCAGCAGCAGCGCGTTGGCCACGAGCATCGCGGCCAGCCCGGCGACCAGGATCAGCCCCTCGGCGGGCAGCACCGGCGTGGACACCGTGGCCGGGCTGAGCACCAGCAACGCCGTCGCGCCGGAGAGCACCGCGGCGTTGAGCAGGAACACCCGCCAGAACAAGGACACGCCCACACCTCCTCACACCCCCTTCATTCGACCACCGGACGCGGTTCGAACACACATACGGGTGGGGGCGCTCGAGGAATGGGTGTCAACCCCGATGTCGAAAACCGCCTGTGTGGGTGAGGCTGAGTCGGGTACCTGCGGCAGAGGAAGAGCGACAAGCGTGACAACAGCCGGATCCGGCGGGGCGAAGAGCCGCCGGAAGATCAGCTGGGATCTGGTTCGAGCCGGCTGCGTGGTGCTGGTGATGCTGTACCACTCCACCAGCCTGAGCGTTTTCCTTCACCCGGAGCTGGAACCGCGTGCCGTCGAGTTCCCCTACCAGGTCGGCGCCAGCCTGCTGCTGGTCGTCTCCGCCTACTTCGCGTGCGTGACCATCAGGCGCGGCACGATGCTGCGCTACTGGTGGGGCCGGATCGCCAGGCTGCTGCCGTCGTTCCTGGCGGCGGTGGTGATCAGCTACTTCGTGCTGCGCGCGTTCCCGATCGAGGGCTGGTTCTTCCCGCTGCCCGAGGACCTGCGGGCGAACCTGCTGATGCTGTGGCACTGGAAGCCCCAGGACTACCCGTTCATCGACGGTTCGCACTGGACGGTGCCGTTGCAGCTGATGGGCTTCACCGCCGCGGCCCTGCTCTACAAGAGCAGCTGGGGCCACGGCAGGCGGATGCTGATCATCATGTGGGTGGCGGTGATCCTGCCGCTGCTGCAGTGGCCGATCCGCATCAACGACCCGGTCGAGAGCTACCGGGTGGTGGTCGACGGGATCGGCATGCACCGCTGGCACCTGTTCGTGGCCGGTGTGGCGATCTGGATGTGGTCGGTCAACCGCCTGAGCACGCCGCACTTCGCGACGCTGCTGGCGCTGTGCATGGCGGCCCAGGAGGTGCACAACTACACGCGCACCCCGGAGGGCCTGCTCGCCGACACCGGTTCGTCGGTCGCGGTCGCCATCGGCATGTGCGTGATCGCACTGGTCGCGCGTTCCCCCGACCTGCCGATGCCGCCGCTGCTGGCTCGTGCCGTGACCTGGTTCGCCGGCATCTCCTACGGCACGTTCCTGATGCACCAGGCGATCGGCTACATCGTGCTGCGCAAGCTGCAGGACGTGGGCGTGGACACCATCACGCAGACGCTGGCGATGCTGGTCACCGGCACCCTGCTGGGCTGGATGCTCACCCGGGTGGTGGAAAAACCCGCCCACGAACTGCTGATGCGCCCCTTCACCCAGCGCGGTTCGGCTCACACCCGGGAAACAAAAGCCACCGGGCAGCGTTGAACCCGGTGTGAAGAAGATCGGGTTCCTGTCCTTCGGGCACTGGTCGGACTCGCCGCACTCGCAGACGAGGACGGCCTCCGACGCCCTGCACCAGGCCATCGACCTGTCGGTGGCCGCCGAAGAGCTCGGCGCCGACGGCGCCTACTTCCGCGTGCACCACTTCGCGCGGCAGTACGGGTCGCCGTTCCCGCTGCTGGCGGCGGTCGGGGCGCGGACGAGCCGCATCGAGATCGGCACCGGCGTGATCGACATGCGCTACGAGAACCCGCTCTACATGGCCGAGGACGCCGGGGCGGCCGACCTCATCTCCGACGGCCGGCTGCAGCTGGGCATCAGCCGGGGGTCGCCGGAGCAGGTCATCGACGGCTTCCGGTACTTCGGCTACCAGCCGCCGGAGGGCCAGACCGACGCGGACATGGCGCGCACCCACACCGAGGTGCTGCTGGAGGTCCTCAAGGGCGGCGGTTTCGCCCAGCCCAATCCGCGGCCGATGTTCCCGAACCCGCCCGGCCTGCTGCGCGTCGAACCGCACTCGCCGGGCCTGCGCGACCGCATCTGGTGGGGGTCGGGTTCCAACGCCACGGCGCGGTGGGCGGCCGAGCTGGGCATGAACCTGCAGAGCTCCACCCTCAAGGACGACGAGAGCGGCGAGCCGCTGCACGTCCAGCAGCGCAAGCAGATCGAGGCCTACCGGGAGGCGTGGCGCGCCGCGGGGCACGAGCGCGAGCCGCGCGTGTCGGTCAGCCGCAGCATCTTCGCCATCGTCAACGACCTCGACGACATGTACTTCGGCGATGAGGACAACACCGAGGACAAGATCGGCAACATCGACGCCCAGACCCGGGCGGTCTTCGGCCGCTCCTACGCGGCCGAGCCCGATGTGCTGGTCGAGCAGCTGGCCGAGGACGAGGCGATCGCGGCGGCCGACACCCTGCTGCTGACCGTCCCCAACCAGCTGGGCGTGGACTACAACGCCCACGTCATCGACAGCATCCTCCGCCACGTGGCCCCGGAGCTGGGCTGGCGCTGATCCTCCGGGCGAGCCGGCCCCGCGGCCGGTGCACCGGAACTGGCTGAGCCAGTCGGCCAGTTCGGTATTGACTTCGCCGCGCGATTCACGGAAAGTGGCTGAGCCAGTGAGCCACTGTGCCGCGCACCACACCCCCTCGTGGTGCGCGGGCCCGCGCAGGCAAGGAGGCAAAGGTGCCGCCCGAAGTCATCTCGATCCTGGTGCTGGTCGCCGCGTTCGCCATCGCCACCACGTTGTCGGTGAACATGGGCGTGCTGTGCTTCGCAGCCGCGTTCCTGGTCGCCACGGTCTTCGGCGGGCTGTCCGAGGACGACATCTTCGACGGCTTCCCCGGGGACCTGTTCGTGGTCCTGGTGGGCGTGACGTTCCTGTTCGCGATAGCCCGGGCCAACGGCACGACCGACTGGGTCGTGCAACGCGCCGTCCGCATGGTCGGCGGCCGCATCGCGCTGATCCCGTGGGTGATGTTCGGCATCGGCGCGGTGCTCACCGCGATCGGCGCGGTCAGCCCGGCGGCGGTGGCGATCGTGGCTCCGATCGCGCTGAACCTCGCCGCCCGCTACAAGATCAACCCGCTGCTGATGGGCGCGATGGTCGTGCACGGCACGCAGGCCGGCGGGTTCTCCCCGATCAGCATCTACGGCGGCATCGTCAACGAGGTCGTGGCCAACAGCGGCCTGCCGGGCAGCCCGGTGGCGCTGTTCCTGGGCAGCTTCGCCGCCAACGCGGTGATCGCGGGCGTGGTGTTCGTGGTCTTCGGCGGGCTGCGGCTGCGTCGCGCCACCGAGGCCCGGCAGCTCATCGCGACCGGTTCGGGCGGCACCGGCGGCGCCATCGCCGCCGACGACCGGGACGAGGACCTCCGGCTCAACCGCGACCGCGTGCTGACCCTGGCCGGGCTGGCCGTCCTGGTGATCACCACGCTCGGTTTCGGCCTCGACGTCGGCCTGATGGCGATGAGCATCGCGGTGGTGCTCAGCGTGGTCTCGCCGAAGATGGGCAAGGCCGCTCCGGCCGAGGTCGCCTGGCCGACCGTGCTGCTGATCTGCGGTGTGCTCACCTACGTCGGCGTGCTGGAGAAGATGGGCACGATCGACTACGTGGGTCACTCGGTGGCCGGCATCGGCGTTCCGCTGCTGGCGGCGCTGCTGCTGTGCTACATCGGCGCGATCGTGTCGGCCTTCGCCTCGTCGGTGGGCATCATGGGCGCGCTGATCCCGCTGGCGGTGCCGTTCCTGCAGAGCGGCAGCGTCGGGCCGATCGGCATGATCACGGCCTTCGCGGTGGCGGCCACCGTGGTCGACGTGAGCCCCTTCTCCACCAACGGCGCGATCGTGCTGGCCAACGCCAAGGACGTCGACAAGGACTCCTTCTTCCGGCAGCTGCTCGTCTACGGCGGGGTCATCGTGGTGGCGGCGCCGCTGGCGCTGTGGATCCTGCTGGTGCTACCGCACTTCGGCTGACCGGGGCCGGCCGGGGCGCGCCGCTCGCGACGCGCCCCGGCCGCGACCTCAGACCAGCTCGCCGCCCTGCACGACGTGGCGGATGCGCTCGGGTTCGGCCAGCGCGGCGATGTCGGCGAGCGGGTCGCCGTCGCAGACCACGAGGTCGGCGCGCGCTCCGTGCCGGAGGGTGCCGATCTCGCCGCTCATGCCGAGCAGCTCGGCGGCGGTGCTGGTGGCCGAGCGGATCACGTCCAGCGGCCGCTGCACCTCGCTGCGGATCCGGAACTCCTCGTTCTGGTGGCGGTGCATCCCGCCGAGCAGGTCGGTGCCGTAGGCGATCTTCACGCCGCCCCGGTGCGCGGTCTCCAGCGCGGCGAGCCCGGCGCCGAGCACCTCGTCGACCTTGCGCCAGCTGTCCTCGGGCAGCCCGAACTCGCGCCCCTCGGTCTTGAGCGCCCAGTAGGTCACCAGCGTGGGCACCAGGAACGCGTCGTGCTCGAGGAACTCGGCCACGTTGGACTCGTCGATGAGGTTGCCGTGCTCGATGGAGCGGATGCCGGCGCGCAGCGACCGGCTGACCGAGCGCGCGGTGTAGGCGTGCGCGGCGACGTAGCGGTTGGCGGCCTCGGCCTCCTGCACGACCGCGTGCAGCTCGTCCATCGAGTACTGGGTGGAGTCGATCCGGTCGGTCGGCGAGGCCACCCCTCCCCCGGCCATCACCTTGATGTGGTGGGCGCCCTTGCGGAGCTCGTCGCGGGCGGCGGCGCGCACCGCGTCGACGCCGTCGGCGATGCGGCCGAGCCCGGCGCAGCACTGGTGCCCGTCGTGCACGCGCGTGCCGCGCGGGCGGCTGTCGCCGTGCCCGCCGGTCTGGCTCAGCGCCTTGCCGCAGAACGCCAGCCGCGGTCCGCGGATGAGCCCTTCGGCTTGCGCGTCGGCGAGCCCGAAGTCCGCGCCGGACGCGTCGCGCACCGTGGTGAACCCGCGGTCGAGCATGCCGCTCATGATGCGCGCGGAGTGCGCCGCGGCGTAGGCGGGCGACCAGGTGGTCAGCGCCCCGAGATCGGCGGTGGCGGCGGTGACGTGCACGTGCGCGTCGATCAGGCCGGGCAGCACGGTCGCCCCGCCGAGGTCGACGATCCGCGCGTCATCCGGGGCCTTGAGCCCGGGGCCGGTCTCGACGATGCGGCCGTCGGCGCACAGCAGGTCGCCCTCGGCGTACTCGCCGGTCTCGACGTCGAGCAGAGCGCCGGAGCGCAGCAGCAGTGTGGTCACGGGGTCGGTTCCTCCTCGGGTCGGTCGATGCGCTGCACGAGTTCGCCCAGCGCGGGTGCGGCCAGCACCGCCAGCTCTTGCACGCGCGGCACCTGGGATCGGCGGTAGGCGCCCGGCGCGTCGAGCAGGTTGAGCACGCCGAGCGCGCCGGAGTCGCCCACCACGGGCACGTTGATCACCGACCCGCAGCCGAGTTCGGCGATGAGCCGGTGGTCGGCGAAGACCTCCCGCACCGAGGCCTCGTCCGGGCCGAAGTAGGGCTCTCGCGCGACGATGCAGCGCTCCAGCCAGTCCGCGGCGACCTCGACGCTCTTCTCCCCGCCGACCGGGTACTGCTCGGGGTGACTGCTGTGCGCGCGGTGCAGCACGCGGCGACCGGGCAACCACGCGAGCACCGTGAACAGCCGCACTCCGACGTCGCGCCGGACGCGTTCCTCCACTTCGGACAGTCTCATCGGGCCTCCGCCTTCGTTCCGCCGGTTTCGGTGAGCTCTTCCAGCGACCGGCCCGCGGTGGACAGCCCGAACAGCAGGGTGCACACCACGCCGACCGCGAGCACGGCCGTGGTCAGGCCGAACACGCCGGCGAAGCCCAGCGAGGCCGCCGACAGCCCGATCACCGACGGCGCGATGATGCTGCCGACCCGGCCGAACGCGCTGGACAGGCCGGACCCGGAGGCCCGGATCCAGGTCGGGAACACCTCCGGCGTGTAGGAGTACACGGCCGCGTAGGTGCCGTTGAGGAAGAACGACAGCACCGCCGCCGAGGTCGTGATCAGCACCGGGTCGGTCATCTGGCTCATCCAGAACGCGCTGGCGGCGGCACCGGCGAGGTAGAGCGCGATGGTGTTCTTGCGGTCCAGGTACTCGCCGAGCCAGGCCGCCGAGAAGTACCCGGGGACCTGCGCCAGGTAGATGATGATCGAGAACTCGAAGCTCTTGGTGACCGTGATGCCCTGCTGCACCAGCAAGGTCGGGATCCAGGTGAAGAACCCGTAGTAGGAGAAGGTGATCACGAACCAGATGAGCCAGGTGATCGCGGTGCGCCGGGCCATGGAGCCGCTCCACAGGTACTTCAGCGCGGACAGCAGCCCGACCTTGCGCGTCTCGGCGGGCTTGTCGACGACGGCCTCCGGAACCGGCGGCAGCTCGGCGCGGGTGGCCGCCCGAACCTTCGCCTCCAGGTCGACCACGACCTCCTCGGCTTCGGCGGTGCGGCCGTTGGCCAGCAGGTAGCGGGGTGATTCGGGCAGCGAGCGGCGCCACCACAGCAGCAGCACGATCGGCGCGGCGGTGATCACCTGCGCCCAGCGCCATCCCTCGGGAACGGGCTGCACGACGAAGCGGCCGAGCAGCGCGGCGGCCACGAACCCGAAGGAGAAGAACCCGGCCAGGGCGCCGACGAACCAGCCGCGCCGCGCGGCCGGGACGAACTCCGACAGGAAGGGCGCGATGATCGCGCTCTCGGCGCCGGCGCCGAACCCGGCGAGCACGCGGGCGCCGAGGAAGATCTCGTAGTTCGGCGAGAGCGCTCCGACCACGGAGAACAGGGCGTAGACCGCCAGGGCCCACATCATGACCTTCTTGCGTCCGATGCGGTCGCCGAGCAGTCCGGCGCAGGTGGCTCCGAACAGGAAGCCGAAGGGGGTGGCGGAGCCGATCAGGCCGAGCTGGGCGTTGGTCAAGCCCCATTCGTCCTGAACGCTCGGCAGCAGGAAGGCCACCACGGCCGAGTCCATGCCGTCGAAGGTGTAACCGAGGCCGCCCAGTAACAGCAGCAGGTAGTGCGGCCGGCTCAGCGGGAGCCGGTCGAGTCGGGCCAGCAGGGACACGGGGTGCCTCCCAATGCGTCTCAGCACCAAGCGAAAGTGCACAGCAACATATAGTGCACAAATCGCGAACTGCAATACCTGTTGCGTTGAGAGCTCGTTAAGCTGTGCCCCCGACGAGAGGAGCCCCATGACCGACGGCGGGCCCGACGGCTTCGAGGCGTGGCTGCGCGGACGCGTGCCCGAGCGCGGATTGCGCAGCAAGGGCGCGTCCGTGCTGCAGGTGCTGCTCACCCAGCCGAGACGCGTCTCCTACGGTTCCGCCGCCGAGGCCGCCGCGCTGGCCGGGGTCAACGTCGCCACGGTCAGCCGGACCGCGCAGGCGCTGGGCTTCACCGGCTGGTCCGACCTCCAGCAGGAGCTGCGGGCCCGCTACCTGTCCTCGCTGAGCGCACCGGACGTGGCCTCCGCGCAGCACACCGAGGGCGAGCTCGGCACCGCGTCGCTGCGCCGGGACCTGGAGTCGCTGGCGGTGCTCAACCGCCGCCTCGACGAGCAGCTGCTGCGCACCGTCGCCGAGGCGATCGCGCGGGCCCGGCGCACGGTGATCGTGGCCAACGGCAGCTACCTCGCGGTCGGCTCCGCGCTCGGCCACAACGTCCAGCTGGCCGGCTACGACGCGAGCGTCGTGCACGACGAGGCCGAGCTGGCCAACGCGATCTCGCGGGTCGGGCCGGACGACGTGGTGATCGCGATCAGCTTCTGGCGGCTCTACCAGAGCACGGTGACCGCGGCCGAGGAGGCGCACGAGCGGGGCGCGCGGGTCTTCGCGCTCACCGACGCGGCCAGCCCCGCCCTGGCCGCGGCCGCCGAGGAGGTCGTGCTGATCCCGGCCGAGGGCGTGGCGTTCTTCCCGTCGCTGGCACCGGGTTTGGCGATGGCGCAGGCGATCGCCGCACAGCTGTCCACGGTGGACCCGGACCGCACCCGCCGGTCCATCGAGGCCGCCGAGGCCCAGTGGTCGCGGTTCCACCTGCTGCACCGCACACCCCGGCGCGACTGAGCCGCTACCCGAGCACGAGCGGCACGCCGGCGGGCAGTCCGTCCAGTTCGGACTCGGTGGGGGCGCGCCTGCCGGTGCCCACCAGCAGCGCGTCGGTGTCCGACAACGCCGCGGGGAACGGGGTTCCGGCGATCCGGTCGAGCAGGTGCCGCGAAGCGGCCAGGGTCTCGCCGGGCGGGCCGGGCACGTGCGGCAGGTGCGCGACCAGGTCGAGGTGGTGCAGCGTCCACTCCAGCACGTAGGCGTCGAGGAAGTCGGCGACGGTGAGGACCTCGCCCTTCGTCTCGACCCGGCCCTGCGGATCGGCGAGCCGCGCGGCCCGGCCCGCGGCCGAGCCGACGTCGTCGAGGTGGAACTTCAGCAGCCGCGGATCGTGGTACGCGGCGGCCAGCCGGATCGTCAGCGCGTCCAGCGGGTCGTCACCGCTGGGCTGCGCGGGCGCGAGATCCCAGTAGGTGACGGCGTTGCGGGTCGGTTCGGACTCCGCCGGTGTGGCCAGCGTGATCAGGACGTCCTGCGCATCGGTGATCAGGTGGCACACCAGGTCCCGCACCAGCCAGCCGCGGCATCCGGACGCCCGCAGCAGGTCGTCGTCGGCGAGGTCGGCGACCACCGACCGCAGCGACGTCCACGCCGTGGTGAACAGCTCCATCCCGCCACGGTAACCAGCCCGGCTTTCACGCGGCCGACACCCGGGCGCGCAGACCGTCGAGCAGCAGGTGCAGTCCCTGCTCGAAATCCGCCGCACCACCGGGATTCCGGTCAATCGCACCTGCGCTGGCGGCCTGCATCGCGGTCTGCTCCTCGACGGTGTGCCCGAAGACCAGGTGCAGGATCGCGCGGGTGCCGACGTCGACCAGATCCTCCGGCAGGCCGCCGTCGGCGAGCGCGGAGCGCAGCGCGGCGGCGGGCTCGCGGGCGCCGAGCCCGAAGGTGTGCGCGGTGACGACGACCTCGGCGCCGTCCCGGTAGGCGAGCATCGCATCGCGCAGCTCGCCGCAGATCTCGATCACCCGCCGGTCCCAGCGCTCGGCCCGGCGGGGCCTGCTCCCCCGCTGCAGGATCTCGTCGGCCACGGCCGCCAGCAGCGACTGCTTGTTGGGGACGTGGTGGTAGAGCGCGCTGGGCTGCACGCCGAGCTCGGAGGCGAGCCGGCGCATGGTCAGCGATTCCAGCCCGTACTCGTCGAGCACCGCGACGGCTCGTTCCACGACGTCGCTGCGGTGGTAGCGCACTCGAGACCTCCCGTTGACCGATCGACTCCCCCAGTCTAGCCTGAACGCCGTTCAGGTGAACACTGTTCAGGTCGACTTCGGGAGACACCCATGAGCTCCACCTTCGATCAGCTCGCCGACGCGGTCCTGGCCGGACGCGCCGCCGCGGCCGAGGACGCGCTCGCCGTGCTGCGCGCCGACGACGCCGAGCTGATGTCCGTCGTGGCGGCGGCGAGCAGGCTGCGCAGGGCGCACTTCGGCAACACCGTCAAGGTCAACTACCTGGTGAACCTGAAGTCCGGGCTGTGCCCGGAGAACTGCCACTACTGCTCGCAGGCGCTCGGCTCGAACGCGCCGATCCTGAAGTACTCCTGGCTGTCGAAGGACGAGACGCTGCGCCAGGCCGGCGCCGGGCTCCAGGGCGGCGCGAGCCGGGTCTGCCTGGTCTCCTCCGGGCGCGGACCGTCCCACCGCGACATCGACAAGGTCACCGAGATGGTCGGCGCGCTCAAGTCCGAGCACCCCGACGTCGAGGTGTGCGCCTGCCTGGGCCTGCTCTCCGACGGCCAGGCCGAGCGGCTCAAGGACGCCGGGGTGGACGCCTACAACCACAACATCAACACGGCCGAGAGCCACCACGACTCGATCGTCCAGACCCACACCTACGCCGACCGCGTGGACACCGTCGACAAGGCCAGGACCGCGGGGCTGTCGCCCTGCTCCGGGCTCATCGCGGGCCTGGGCGAGACCGACGAGCAGCTGGTGGAGGCCCTGTTCGCGCTGCGGGAGCTGGAGTCGGACTCGATCCCGGTGAACTTCCTGATGCCCTTCGACGGCACCCCGTTCGAGAACACCTGGGAGCTCTCGCCCGCCCGCTGCGTGAAGATCCTGGCGATGGCGCGGTTCGTCTGCCCGGACCGGGAGATCCGCATCGCCGGGGGCCGCGAGATGCACCTGCGCTCGCTGCAGCCGGTGGCCCTGCAGGTCGCCAACTCGCTGTTCCTCGGCGACTACCTCACCTCCGAGGGCCAGGAGGCCGAGGCCGACCTGGCGATGATCCGGGACAGCGGGTTCGTCGTGCTGGGCTCGGAAGAGGAGATCGCGCAGCGGCCGGCCGATCCGGCGATCCGCCGTCGCGGCGCGGGCACCGACGTCCTGCCCAACGCCTGATGACCACCCCCGCGTTGAGCGACGCCGCCGCGCTGCTGGCCTTCGACCGCGAGCACCTGTGGCACCCCTACACCTCGATGCTCGACCCGGCCCCGACCCGGCTGGTCACCGGAGCCTCCGGCAGCAGGATCGAGATCGACGGCACCGGTGAGGTCGTCGACGGGATGGCCTCGTGGTGGTCGGCGATCCACGGCTACCGGCACCCCGCGCTCGACCGGGCGCTGCGGGAGCAGGCCGAGCGGTTCTCGCACGTGATGTTCGGCGGGCTCACCCACGCACCGGCCGTCGAGCTGGCCCGGCGCCTGGTGGAGATCACCCCGGACGGGCTCGACCGGGTGTTCCTGGCCGACTCGGGTTCGGTGAGCGTCGAGGTCGCGATGAAGATGGCGCTGCAGCACCAGCGCGGCCGGAAGCGCCCGCGGCGCACCCGGTTCCTCACGGTGCGCGGCGGGTACCACGGCGACACCTTCGACTGCATGAGCGTGTGCGACCCCGACGGCGGCATGCACTCGATGTGGTCGTCGCTGCTGCCCGGGCAGGTGTTCGGCGAGCGGCCGCCTGCGCTCGGCGAGGACGTGACGGCGTGGGCCGAGGGCTTCCGGGCGCTGGCCGCCGAGCACGCCGACCGGCTGGCCGGGCTCGTCGTGGAACCGCTGCTGCAGGGCGCGGGCGGGATGCGCCCCTACCCCGCCGAGTGCCTGCGGGTGTTCCGGGAGGTCGCCGACGAGCACGGGCTGGTGCTGATCTTCGACGAGATCGCCACCGGGTTCGGCCGCACCGGCACCTTCTTCGCCGCCGAGGCGGGCGGGGTGAGCCCCGACGTGCTGTGCCTGGGCAAGGCGCTCACCGGCGGGTACCTGACGCTGGCGGCGACGCTGTGCACCGGCGAGGTGGCGCGCGGGATCTCCGGCAGCGACTCGGGCGTGCTCATGCACGGCCCCACGTTCATGGGCAACCCGCTGGCCTGCGCGGTCGCCTCGGCGAGCCTGGACCTGCTCGCCACCGGCGAGTGGGAACGGGACGTGCGCCGGATCAACACCGGGCTGCAGGCCCTGCACGACGTCGACGCCGCCGAGGTGCGGGTGCTGGGCGCGGTCGGCGTGGTCCGCCTCGACCACCCGGTGGACGTGGCGAAGGCGACCGAGGCGGCGCTGGCCGAGGGCGCGTGGCTGCGGCCGTTCCGGGACCTGATCTACACGATGCCGCCGTACGTGTGCAGCGACGCCGACGTCGCGACGCTGTGCGCGGGCATCGCGGCCGCGGCGGAGGCGGGATGAGCTGGCCGCGGTGGCTGGCCGAGCAGCGGGCGGAGCGCGAGCGCGCGGGTCTTCAGCGCGCCCTGCGCCCGCGCGCGCTCGGCGAGGACGTCCTCGACCTGGCGAGCAACGACTACCTGGGCTTGAGCGCGCACCCCGAGGTGCGCGCCGCCGCGGCCGGTGCGGCCCGGTCGTGGGGAGCGGGCTCGGGCGCGTCGCGGCTGGTCACGGGAACCACGACGCTGCACGGCGAACTGGAGGCCGAACTCGCCGGCTTCACCGGCCGTCCTGCGGCGCTGGTGTGCTCCACGGGCTATCACGCGAACCTCTCGGCGGTGACGGCACTGGCCGATCGCGAGGCGCTGATCGTCTCGGACGCGCACGTGCACGCCTCGCTGGTCGACGCGGCCCGCTTGTCGCGCGCGACGGTGGAGGCGGTGCCGCACAACGACGTCGACGCGGTGCGGGCGGCGCTGGACTCGGCAGGCGGGCGACGCGCGATGGTGCTGGCCGAGTCGGTGTACTCGGTGCTCGGCGACGCGGCACCGCTGGCGGAGCTGGCCGGGATCTGCGCAGAGCGCGGCGCCCTGCTGCTGGTGGACGAGGCGCACGGGCTCGGTGTCGTCGGTGACGGGGGCCGCGGCCTGGTGGCCGGTCTGGAGCGGGCACCGCACGTGGTGATGACGGCGACGCTGTCGAAGTCGCTGGGCGCGATGGGCGGCGCGGTGCTCGGGTCGCCGGAACTCGTCGAGCACCTGGTCAACCGGGCGCGGCCGTTCATCTTCGACACCGCGCTGGCCCCGGCGCCCACCGCCGGGGCACTGGCGGCGCTGCGCGTGCTGCGGGACCGCCCGGAGCTGCCGGAGCGGATCCACCTCCGGGCCGCGCGGCTCGCCGAGCGACTGGGCGTCGCCTCGTCCACGGGCGCGGTGCTGTCGGTGCCGATGCCCTCGCCGCAGCGGGCGCTGGCCGCGCAGGCCGCCGCGCGGGAGGCCGGTGTGCGGGTGGGGTGCTTCCGGCCGCCGTCGGTGCCCGACGGGGTGTCGCGGCTGCGGATCACCGCGCAAGCCGGGATCGCCGAGCACGCCTGGGAGCACGCGGTCGAGGTGCTGACGGGAGTCGTCGAGCGGCACGGAGGTGGGTCGTGATCGTCTTCGTCACCGGGACCGACACCGGCGTCGGCAAGACCGTGGCCACCGCCGCGCTCGCCGTCCACCTCGGACCTGACGTGGTGGTGGTCAAGCCGACCCAGACCGGCACCGACGAGCCCGACGCCGAGGTGGTCCGCCGCCTGGCCGGATGCCGGGTCGCCCAGCTCGCGCACCTCCCGGACCCGCTCGCCCCGGACACCGCCGCCCGGCTGCGCGGGACCGCGGTCCCCGCGATCGGCGAGCACGCGACGCGCCTGGCCGAGCTCGCCCGCCGCTACGAGGTCGTGATCGTGGAGGGGGCCGGCGGCGCCCTGGTCCGCCTCGACACCGCCGGGGGCACGCTGCCCGATCTGGCCGCCGAACTGGCCCGCGATCACGAGGTGCGGGTGCAGGTCGTCACCCGGGTCGGCCTGGGCACGCTCAACCACACCGAGCTGACCGTCGAGGCGCTGCGCGGACGCGGCCTGGACCCGGCGGGGCTCGTGCTGGGCTCGGTGCCCGCGAAGCCGGACCTGGCGGAGCGGTGCAACACCACCGAGCTCCCCCGCGTCACCGGCGTGCCGGTGCTCGCCGCGCTGCCCGAGGGCGCGGGCTCGCTCCCGCCCGGGGAGTTCCGCGCCCGGGCCGGTTCCTGGTTCCGCTGAGGCTGATCGGCTCGTCGGGCACCCGCGCCGAAGCGCGGCACGTTCCGGCGCGACAGTGGACTATCTGGGCGTGACGATGCGGTGGTCGAAGGCGTAGACGATGGCCGCGGCCCGGTCGCGCACGCCGAGCTTGACGAAGATGTGGCCGACGTGGCTCTTCACGGTCACCTCGGAGATGCCGAGGTCGGCGGCGATCTCGGCGTTGGACAGACCGCGGCCGAGCAGCACCAGCACGTCGCGCTCGCGGGAGGTGAGCTCCTCGGCGGAGGTGGCCTCGGGTTCGGGCGCGCTGCTGCGGTAGGCGGTGAGCACGCGCCCGGTCACGGCCGGGTCCAGGCAGGCCTCGCCCGCGGCCAGCGCGCGCACGGCGCGGATGACCTCCTCGGCGGGCGAGTCCTTGAGCAGGAAACCGCTGGCCCCGGCGCGCAGCGCGCCGGAGAGCAGCTGGTCGTCGTCGAAGGTGGTCAGCACCAGCACCGGCGGCGGGTCCTCGCCGGCCTGCAGCCGGCGGGTGGCCTCGATCCCGTCGACGTGCTTCATCCGCAGGTCCATGACCACGACGTCGGGCCGCTCGGCGGCCACGGCGGGGGCCACCTCGGAGCCGTCCGCGCACTCGCCGACGATGCCGAACCCGTCCTTGCGGCGCAGGATGCGCCGCAGCCCCGAGCGCACCAGCTCTTGGTCGTCGACGAGCAGCACCTTGATCATCGGGCCTCCTCCGCGGGCACGTCGTCGGGCGCGAACTCGGCGCGCACCACCCACCGGCCGCCGTCGGGGCCGGCGTCGAGCCGCCCGCCGAGCAGTTCGGCGCGCTGGCGCATCCCGGCGATGCCGTTGCCCGTCACGGCCTCGGGCAGCGCGCCCGACAGGTCGTTGGCCACGGTCAGCGCGGCACCGCCGCCGAGGACCAGCCGCACCTCGGTGCTGCTGCCGGGCGCGTGCTTGACGACGTTGGCCAGCGCTTCGCGGGTGATCCGGTAGAGCGCGAGACCCGTTGCGGCCGAGACGGATCCGGGATCGCCGTCGATGTCGCAGACCACCGGGACCCCGGCCCGCACGACGTCGGTGACGAGCTCGTCGATGTCGCCGATCCCCGGCTCCGGGCGGACTTTCGACGGTTCGGAGTCCAGCAGCCCCACCGTGCGGCGGATGTCGGCGATGGCCTGGCGGCCGAGGCGTTCGGCGTCGGTGAGCGCGTCGACGGCCTCGTCGACGTCGCGGTCCTCCTGCAACGCGCGGCGGGCGCCGGTGAGGTGCAGCAGCGTGATGCTCAGCGAGTGGGCGACGACGTCGTGCACCTCGCGGGCGATGCGGCGGCGCTCGTCGTCGGCGGCCTGCGCGGTCCGCTCGGCCTGCGTCCGGCGCTCCTGCTCGAACAGCCGCAGCTGGGTCCGGATGATGTAGCCGGTCGCCCAGCCGAGCGCGACGGTCACCAGCGAGAACGCCAGCCCGTAGCCGAGGTGGCCGAGCGCGGCGGCGGTCGTGGGGACCAGCGCCGCCACGGCCGCGGTCGTCAGGCTCACCCGCGCCGAGGTGACGGCGGCGCACTCGGCGAGCATCACCACCAGGATCAGCGGCGCGAGGTCGTTGGCCACCGGGTGGACCAGCAGGATCGAGGTGCCCAGCAGCGCGCAGACGGCCACGCCGAGGGGCCGCCCGCCGTCCGGGACGGGGCGGCCGGCCAGCAGGTACACCACCGGGACGATCGCCAGCAGACCGCCGACCAGCGTCCAGTCGGCGACCCCGGCGGCCAGTCGCTGCGCCACCGCGACCGCCGCGACCACCACCAGGCACGCATGCCCGGGCAGCACGACGGCCGGCGGGTAGCCGAACGGCAGCGCCGCGGCCCGGCCGTGCACGTAGCGGATCACACGCCTCATCCCGGTCAGCCTAGAACGCCGCGCGAGCCCGGTGGATCTCCTCCTCAGGTAGGAGGCGGAACCGGACCCGCAGGACGATGTGCGCCCGGTCACCCGCCGGATAGCGTGATGGCATGACGACCTCGATCGCCCCGTCAGCGCCGCACCGGGGACGCTGGTGGGAGAACGCGACGCCCTCCGGTTCCCGCGAGTGGGTGCCCTCGCCCGCGGGCCCGACCGACGAGCCGGGCACGCCGCCCCCGCTGCACGGCTCGGGGCGCCTGCGCCAGACCCTGCGGTTCGCCCACGACCAGGGTTCGCTGCTGTTCGAGGCCGCCCGCGAGCACGGCGACATCTTCGGCGTCACCACGCTGTTGGAGAAGCGGCCGCTGGCCATCACCGCGCACCCGGATCACGTGAAGTCGCTGTTCACCGCGGGACCGGCGCTGGCGCCGTCGACGGCGGGGCAGTCGATGCTGCGGCCGATCGTCGGCGATTCGGTGCTGACGGTGACCGGCGAGCCGCACCGCCGCAAGCGCAAGCTGCTCATGCCGCCGTTCCACGGCAAGGCCATCGCGCGCTACCGCGAGCAGATCCGGGAGGCCACCGACCGGGAGATCGCCTCGTGGCGGCCGGGTTCGCGGATCCGGCTGGCCGACGCCGCCCAGAAGGTCACCCTCGACGTGATCATGTCCGGCGTGTTCGGCATCGACTACCGCTCCGGCGAGGCCGAGCAGCTGCTGCGCACCCGGTTGCGGCAGCTGCTGGGCCTGTCGGTGAGCCCGCTGGCCCGGGTCAGCGAGGTGCTGTCGATGCGCAAGACCGAGCCCTTCGGGCTGCAGAAGTGGGGGTTGGCGCACCTCGACCGCGCGGTCATGGCGGTCATCGCCGAGCGGCGCGCCGCGCACGTGCCGGGAGAGCGGCACGACATCCTGTCGCTGCTGCTCGACGCCCGCGACGACGAGGGCGAGGCGCTCAGCGACGGCGAGCTGCGCAACGAGCTGCTCACGCTGGTGCTCGCCGGGCACGAGACCACCGCCAACTCCATCGGCTGGGCCTTCGAGCGCCTGGTGCGCAACCCGGGTCCCTACGGCAGGCTCCGCGAGGCGGCGAGAGGCGAGGACGCCGAGAACTACGTCGAGGCCACCATCCACGAGTCGATGCGGGTGCGGCCGGTGATCCCGATCCTGGGCAGGCGGGTCAAGGCCGACTGGCGCTTCGGCGACACCGTGGTGCCGGCGAACACGCGGGTGCTGGTCGGGGTGTTGTCGCTGCACCACCGCGACGACGTCTACGCCGATCCGTTCACCTTCGACCCGGAGCGCTTCATCGGCGTGAAACCCGGCTCCAGCACGTGGATCCCGTTCGGCGGCGGCGACCGCCGGTGCCTGGGCGCGACGCTGGCGATGGAGGAGATGCGCATCCTCACCGCCGAGATCGCGCGCCGCACCGACCTGAAAGCCGTGTCGCAGGCGGCGGAACGCCCGGTGCACCGCAACGTCACGATGATCCCGGGACGCGGCGGGACGGTCGAGATCACCTCGGTGCGACCGTGATCACGTCCGTGACCTGGCCGACGTCCGGCTAATTCCCGGCCGTCGCCGCGCGATCTCGTCAACGGGGAGACACCCCGCCGACGAGAGCGGAGCGATGAGCACCGACACGCGAACGCGCATCATCCTGAAGAACCTGGCGCCGCTGCGCGAGCAGGCCGAGCCCTACGACGACTGGCGGCGGCTGGACCGCGAGGCCGCGGTCGCCGCCCACCGCATCCGGGACTTCGAGCTGCCGGGCCGGAACAGCGACGCGAAGCGCTGACCCGCGTCCCGGCCCGGGGGATCAGGCTCCGGGGGCGAGGATGTCGGCGTCGAAGCCGACGGCCTGCAGGGTGCCGAGCGGGTCGGCGACGAGCTTGCGGGCTTCCAGGTCCATGATGCCGAGGACGCAGGTGATGTCGGCGGAGATGGTGCCGTCGGCCTTGGTGATCACCGTGTCGAGGTGGAAGGACTTCCCCGAGCCGAACTTGGCTTCGCAGGAGGCCTCGACGTGCTCGTTGGCGCGCAGTTCGCGCCGGAAGTTCACGGTGGTGCTCAGCAGCACCGGCGACAGCTTCTTCGCGACCAGCCCGTCCCAGTCGCACCCGGCCGCCTGGAACCCGGCGACCCGCGCCACCTCGCCGTACTGGTGGTACACGGCGTGGTTGACGTGGCCGAGCGCGTCGAGCTCGTAGCTGCGGACCTGAAGCGGAACACGAAAAGTCACGTTCCCACCGTAAGCAGCGGGTCCGGCGCGCGCGCCGCAATCATGACCAGGATCGCATGAGGCCCAGACCTCATCGGGGGTGCCCGGATCTCGTCAGGGCACCTGGTAGTCGCTGTCGCGGGCGTCGGTGATGGCCATGTGCCCGGGCGCGTGGCCGATGGCGAACGAGGGCGCGGACTGCATGACCGCCGCCTGCGGGGTGACGCCGCAGGCCCAGAACACCGGGATCTCGCCGGGCCGGATCTCCACCGCCTCGCCGAAGTCGGGGGCGTCGAGGTCGGTGATGCCCAGCTGCTCCGGCGAGCCGATGTGCACCGGGGCGCCGTGCACGGCCGGGTAGCGGGAGGTGACGCGCACGGCGGTGGCGACCAGTTCGGCCGGGATCGGGCGCATCGAGACCACCAGGGGACCCGACAGCGCCCCGGCCGGGCGGCATTGCCGCGACGTCCGGTACATCGGCACGTTGCCGCCGGTCTCGATGTGGCGGACCGGCACCCCGGCCTCCAGCAGCGCGGCCTCGAAGGTGAAGCTGCAGCCGATCAGGAAGCTCACCAGGTCGTCCCGCCACAGGTCGGTGACCTCGGTGCGTTCCTCGACGAGCCGCCCGT
Source organism: Saccharopolyspora flava (assembly GCF_900116135.1). Classification (GTDB taxonomy): domain Bacteria; phylum Actinomycetota; class Actinomycetes; order Mycobacteriales; family Pseudonocardiaceae; genus Saccharopolyspora; species Saccharopolyspora flava. The sequence continues at coordinate 246,108 of NZ_FOZX01000004.1, read as the reverse complement.
CGCGGTAGACGGTGTAGGCGGGCAGGTCGGTGCGCAGGTCACCGGCGAACAGCGACGCGCTGGTCTCCCCCGGCTCGGTCACGTCCAGCACCGGGCACGACCGGGGGTTGCGCTGGGCGAACAGCAGGAAGTCGTAGGCGTGCTCGCGCGGCAGCGAGATCAGGTTCGCCTGCGTCCACCCGACGCTGAACCCGGAGGTGGGCACCCGCAGCCCGTCCCGGAACGCCGCCCTGGCCTGCTCGGGTGAGAAGTCCTTCGCCATCGCGCACTCCTGTCGTGCTCAGAGGTATCGGAAGTGGACGTGCTGACCGGGGCGCGCCTGCGCGGCCTTGGCCACGTCCTCGGCCACCACCACGCCGATCACCGGGTAGCCGCCGGTGACGGGGTGGTCGGCCAGGAACAGGGTGGGCGTGCCCAGCGGCGGCACCTGCAGGGCTCCGGTGACCATGCCTTCGCTGGGCAGCTCGTCGGTGATGCTGCGCTCCAGCACCGGCCCGTCGAGCCGCATGCCGACCCGGTTGCTCTCGGAGGTCACCTCGTAGGGCGCGCTGACCAGCGTCGACAGCGCCTCGGCGGTGAACCAGTCGTCGCGCGGGCCGGGCCGCACCCGCAGCACGACGTGCTCGGGCGGGTCGGCGACGGGCGCGAGGTCCACGACCGGGAACCGCTCGGGCGGTGTCCCGACGGGCAGTGCGGTCCCGGGCGTCAGCGGAGCGGGCCCGAGGCCGGAGAGCACGTCGGTGGACCGCGATCCCAGCACCGGCTCGACGTCGATGCCGCCGCGGACGGCGAGGTAGCTGCGCAGTCCGACGGCGGGAACGCCCAGCCGCAGCTCGGTTCCGCTCGGCACGCGCAGCACCGAGTTGGGCGCCGCGCCGCGACCGTCCACTGTGATCGGACAGGGCGCCCCGGTGAGCGCCACCGTCAGGTCCCGGTCGGCGCGCAGGGCGAGTCCGCCGAAGGTGATCTCGATGCCGGCGGTGTCCTCGTCGTTGCCGACCAGCCGGTTGGCCAGCCGCAGCGAACGGGTGTCGGCGGCACCGGAGGTGCCCACGCCGATCCCGGCCAGGCCCGGCCTGCCGAGGTCTTGCACGGTGGCCAGCGGGCCGGTGGCCAGCACTTCCACGCTCATCCGATCTCCCTGAACCGCACTCGCACGCCCGGTCGCAGCAGGGCGGGCGGGTCGCGGTCGATGTTGAAGATCTGCAGGTCGGTGCGGCCGATGAGCTGCCACCCGCCGGGTGATTCGCGCGGGTAGATGCCGCTGAACGCCCCCGCCAGGCCGACGGCTCCGGCGGGCACCGCGGTGCGCGACTCGGTGCGGCGCGGCACCACCAGGTCCTCGGGCCCGCCGGTGAGGTAGCCGAAACCCGGTGCGAAACCGCCGAAGGCGACCTTCCAGTCGGCTCTGGTGTGCCGGTCGACGACCTCGCGCTCGGTGAGCCCGGTCAGCCGCGCGACCTCGGTGAGGTCGGCGCCGTCGTAGGTCACCGGCACTTCCAGCTCCTCGCCCTCGTCGCGCAGCCCGTCGCGGGGTTCGGCGGCGCGCACCGCGTCCTCGACGGCGCGCGGGTCGGCGCGGCGCGGATCCAGGTGCAGCAGCAGCGTTCTCGCCGCGGGGACGAGGTCGGTGACGCCTTCGGGCGGGGCGTCGGACAGGGCCGCGTAGAGGGCGTGCACCTGCCGCAGGTCGTCGAGTTCGACGAGCAGCCCGGAGTCGGCGCAGGGCAGGAACCGCATCATCGGCCTCCCGCCGCGAAGGGCCGCAGCTCGACCCCGGCGTCGGCGAGCCGGTCGCGCACGGTGCGGGCGATGTCGACCGCGCCGGGGCTGTCGCCGTGCACGCAGATCGAGTCGGCGAGCACCCGGATCTCGCTGCCGTCGACGGCGCGGATCGGTTCGCCCGCTGCCAGCGCCAGGCAGCGCTGGGCGATCTCGTCGGGGTCGTGCAGCACGGCGCCGGGTTCGCGCCGCGACACCAGCGTCGCCTCGGGCGTGTAGGCGCGGTCGGCGAAGGCTTCGCGGTGGGTCGGCAGCCCGGCCCGCTCGGCCTGCTCGAGCCACTGGGATCCGGGCAGTCCGAGCACCGCCAGTCCCGGGTCGTAGGCGCGGACGGCGTCGACGACGGCGGCGGCCTGCTCGGCGTGGTGCACGATGGCGTTGTAGAGCGCGCCGTGCGGTTTGACGTAGCGGACCTCGGTCCCGGCGACGCGGGCGAAGCCCTCCAGCGCGCCGATCTGGTAGAGCACGTCGTCGGTCAGCTCGCGCCGGGGCACGTCGATGAACCGGCGGCCGAACCCGGCCAGGTCCCGGTAGGCGACCTGCGCGCCGACGGCCACGCCCCGCTCGGCGGCGCGCTCGACCGCCGATCGGATCACCGTGGCGTCGCCGGCGTGGAAGCCGCAGGCGACGTTGGCGCTGGTCACCACGCCCAGCAGCGCTTCGTCGTCGCCGAGTTCCCAGCGGCCGAACCCTTCGGCCAGATCCGCGTTGAGATCCACCGTCGTCCTCACTTCCCCACCGCGATCGGTCATTCCCAGAGGGCGGCGATGCCGCTCACCGAGTTGACGCCCAGGTACACCGTCACCAGCCACGCCACGGCCCCGAGCGCCAGCAGCCAGCGCGGGTAGCGGTAGCCGCCGAGCAGGTCGCCGCGCCGGGCCGCGACGAACATGAGCACGCCGAAGCCCACCGGCAGGATCAGCCCGTTGAGCGCGCCCGCCAGCACCAGCAGTGTGGTCGGCGCCTGCTTCAGCAGCACGAACACCAGCGCCGAGACGGCCACGAACGCCACGACGAGCCAGTTGCGGGCCTTCTCCAGCGACCGGGAGAAGGTCACCAGGAACGACACCGAGGTGTAGGCGGCGCCGACGACCGAGGTGATGCTGGCGGCCCAGAGGATCATGCCGAACAGCCGCAGTCCGACCTCGCCGGCCGCGTGCTGGAAGGCTTCCGCGGTGGGGTTGCCGGAGCCGAGCGCCGCGCCGCCGGTGACCACGCCGAGCACCGCGAGGAACAGCACGAGCCGCATCACGCCGGTGACCAGGAGCGACACCACGGAGCTGCGGCTGACGTCGACGATCTGGTCGGGTCCGGTGACTCCGGCGTCGACGAGCCGGTGCGCGCCCGCGTAGGTGATGTAGCCGCCGACGGTGCCGCCGATGAGGGTGGTGATGGCCAGGAAGTCGACCTGCTCCGGCCACACGGCCTGCACCAGCGCCTGCCCGACGGGCGGCGAGGAGGAGAAGGCGACGAACGCGGTCAGCACGATCATCGCGATGCCGAGCACGACGACGATGCGGTCCATGGCCACGCCGGCGCGCCTGCTCAGGAAGATGCCGATGGCGATCACCGCGGACAGCGCGCCGCCGATCTTGGCGTCGAGGCCGAACAGGGCGTCCAGGCCGAGGGAGGTGCCTGCGATGTTGCCGACGTTGAACACGAGCCCGCCGAAGACCACCAGCGCGGCCATCGCGTAGCCGAGCCCGGGCAGCACCTTGTTGCCGAGGTCCTGGGCGCGCATGCCGGAGACGCCGATGACGCGCCAGACGTTCAGCTGCACGGCGATGTCGACCAGGATCGACACCAGGATCGCGAAGGCGAAGGCGGCGCCGAGCTGGACGGTGAACTGGGTCGTCTGGGTGATGAAGCCGGGGCCGATGGCACTGGTGGCCATGAGGAACACGGCACCGAGCAGGGTGCTGCGTCTGCCCTTCGAGCCGTTCTGCCGGGGCGTGCTCGTCTCGGTCATGGCACTCCGATCGCGGTCGGGCGGTTCCCGCGCTTGCTGCGGTTCGGGACAACATAGAGAATTGTTGAACAATCCCGCAATCCCTCGTGTGGAACTTTCCCGTTAAACTGTTGATCACCTGCACCGACTGCACTGGGGGCCCGAGGTGACCGCGACCGACCCGTGGGCGGATCTGCTGGCGGCCGACCGCGCGCTGCTGGACCGCACCAGCACCGCCGAGCGGGTCGCCGACGTGCTGCGGCAGCGGATCATCGACGGCGCCCTGTCCCCCGGCACCCGGCTGTCCGAGGAGAGCGCGGGCAAAGCCCTGGCCGTCTCCCGCAACACGCTGCGCGAGGCGTTCCGGCTGCTGGTGCACGAACGGCTGCTGGTGCACGAGTTCCACCGCGGCGTGTTCGTCCGGGTCCTGTCCGCCGAGGACGTCATCGACCTCTACCGGATCCGCCGCCTGCTGGAGACCAGCGCGGCGCGCCGCGGCGCGAACCCCGAGCTGGTCGCCGCGGTGGATCGCGCGGTCGGCGACGGCGAGCGCGCGGCCGCCGAGGAACGCTGGTGGGACGTGGGCACGGCCAACATGCGCTTCCACGAGGCGGTGGCGGCGCTGGCCGGCAGCCCCCGGGTGAACGAGACGATGCGCCAGCTGCTCGCCGAGCTGCGCCTGGCCTTCCACGTGATGTCGCGGCCCGAGGAGTTCCACCGCCCCTACCTCGGCTTCAACCGCGAGATCGCCGATCTGCTCACCGCGGGCCAGAGCGAGCGGGCGGCCGACAAGCTCGACGCGTACTTCGACGCCGCCGAGGACCAGCTCGTCGCCGCCTACCGCGACTACCAGGGGTAGAGGCTGCTCAGCAGCACGTGCACGGCGGTGCCGCCGAAGATGCTCAGCACCGCGTTGCGCTTCCACAGGTGCAGGCCGACGGTCACCGCCAGCGACAGCGCCGTCGGCGCGACCGCCGCGACGCCGGTGTCGCGCAGGGTGTAGACGGCGAGGATCACCATGACGCCCACCGGCATCCGCGAGCCCAGGAAGTGCACGGTGGCGCTGCTGCGCAGCGGTGCCAGCGCGGCGAACGGCAGCGCCCGCAACGCCCAGGTGACCACTGCCGACACCGCCACCACGCAGCCGACGTAGATCGGGTCAGGCATCGGATTCCCTCCCGCGCACCAGGTTTCGGATCAGCGGGACGCGGCTCAGCAGCAGGCACCCGGTGAACGCCCCCAGCGCGGGCAGCAGCATCCCGTCGCCGAAGATCAGCATCGACACCAGCGCGCAGATCATCGCCAGCGCCGGCGCGGGAACGCTGCGCCGCGCCCGGTAGGCGTCGAGGGCGAGCACGACGAACAGCGCGGTCAGCGCGAAGTCCAGCCCGTCGAGCCGGACCGGCACCAGCTCCCCGAACAGGGCGCCGAGCGTTCCGCCCGCCACCCAGTAGCCCTGCAGCAGCACCTGCAACCACACGATCCGCCTGCCGCTCCACTCCCGCGCCGCAGGTCCGGTGCTCAGCGCGTAGGCCTCGTCGGTGAGCGCGAAGGTGCTGTAGATCTTGCCGATCCGGCCGCGCACCCGGTGCAGCGGGAACGACAGCGCGTAGAACACGTGCCGGAAGTTGACCAGCAGGGCGGTCACCGCGACCTGCGCGAGCGGAGCGGCGGCTGCGATGAGGCCGATCAGCAGGAACTCCAGCGAGCCCGCGTAGACCAGCGCGGTGAACGCGGTCGCCCACCACCAGTCGAATCCGGCGTGCGTCACGAGCAGTCCGAAGGCGATGCCGAGCGGGATCATCGCCAGTCCGACGGAGCTCGAATCGCGCAGGGCTGCGCGGAAGTCGCCGCGCGGCGGCGCAGTGGTCTCATCGACCAGAAGAGCGGGCATGCCTGCAATTTTAGGTGTCGATCCGGGTAATATGGTTGCCCTGCGTTCCCCGTTTTCGAGCTTGAGAGCAATGATATGACGCTGGATGACCTCGACCGAACAATATTGTCTCACCTGCGTCAGAACGGCAGGTTGACCAACGTCGAGCTCGCCCAGCGCGTCGGGCTCACGCCCGCCCCGTGCCTGCGACGGGTCAAGCGCCTGGAGTCGGAGGGGATCATCGCGGGCTACCGAGCCCGCATCGACCCGGCCGCGGCCGGGCGGGGTTTCGAGGTGATGGTCTCGGTGGAGATCAGCATCAACGACCGGCAGACCGTCGAGGAGCTCGAAGCGGCGATCACCGCCTACGACGAGGTCATCGAGGTCCACCGGCTGTTCGGCCGTCCCGACTACCTCATCCGCGTCGCCGTCGAGGACTCCGCCACGTTCGAAACCTTCCTCACCACCAAGCTCATGGCCCTGCGCGCCGTGGCCCGGGTCGACTCCCACATGATCATGAAGAAGCTCAAGACGAGCGACTGAGGTCCCGGTCGGCGGTGATCAGCGCGGTCTGCCGGCGAGGACTATTCACCCTTGGGTTCGCCGGGCGGTTCCTGGGTGCCGTGGCGCGGCGGGTGCGTCGGCTGCGGGGATCCGGCCGGGGTTACCGGCGATCCCTTCGCCGTGTCGCGCGCTTCGGCGGGCTGGGCCCGGTGCTCACCGGGCGCGGGTTCGGCGCCGCGGTCGAGCTCGCCGAGCCGCTGGTTGATGAGTTCGACGACCTGCGGGCGGTCGTTGTGCCGCTGCTCGTAGTCGAGCACCCGGGTGAGCTCGGCGCGGCCGAGCGACCGAATCATGTGCTGCAGCGAACCCGTCGACAGCTGGTCGTAGTCCGGCAGCGGAAAGTCCTGCTCCTGCATCGCGGTCTCCTGGTCCGGGCGTGGGTCGGCGGGGGCGCGTACGGCCCCCGCCGATCGGAAATCCCTGGAGTCCTGCGGACTCCAGGGATTCTGCGGTCAGTCGTCCCGGCGCAGGGCGTCCTTCGCGTGCTCGCCGGCCTGCTTGAGGTTGCCCTTGGCCTGCTCGGTCTTGCCCTCGACCTCGGTCCGGCGGTCGCCGGTCGCGCTGCCGAGCTTCTCCTTGGCCTTGCCCAGCGTCTCCTCGACCTTGTGACGGGCCTTGTCCATCGCAGACATGTGCAACTCCCTCTCTTCGTCGGGCACCCCCGGCCTACCCCCGCACCCCTGATCCCGAAACACGCGACTCGCTGCGAGCCGGTGACCGGCGGTCGAGAATCGGAGCACCACCGGAGTCGACTCGGGAGACACCCATGAGCACAACGGCGCAGATCGGCGTCACCGGACTGGCTGTCATGGGCCGCAACCTGGCCCGCAACTTCGCGCGCAACGGCTACGCGGTCGCGCTGCACAACCGCACGCCCGCCCGCACCCGCGAACTCGTCGAGGAGTTCGGGCAGGAGGGCACGTTCGTGCCCACCGAGTCCGCGGAGGAGTTCGTGGCCGCGCTCGAACGCCCGCGCCGGCTGGTCGTCATGGTCAAGGCCGGGGATCCCACCGACGCGGTGATCAGCGAGTTCGCGCCGCTGCTGGAGGACGGCGACGTGATCATCGACGGCGGCAACGCGCACTTCGCCGACACCCGCCGCCGCGAGCAGGAGCTGCGCGAACGCGGCATCCACTTCGTCGGCACCGGCATCTCCGGTGGTGAGGAGGGGGCGCTGCACGGACCGAGCATCATGCCGGGCGGTTCGAAGGAGTCCTACGCCTCGCTCGGCCCGATGCTGGAGCGCATCGCCGCCCAGGCCGACGACGGCGCGCCGTGCGTCACCCACGTCGGGGCCGACGGTGCCGGGCACTTCGTGAAGATGGTGCACAACGGCATCGAGTACGCCGACATGCAGCTCATCGGCGAGGCCTACCAGCTGCTGCGCGACGTCGGCGGCTACTCGCCCGACGAGATCGCCGGGATCTTCCGGGCGTGGAACACCGGGCGGCTGGACTCCTACCTCATCGAGATCACCGCCGAGGTCCTCTCGCACGTGGACGCCGCGACCGGGCGCCCGTTCGTCGACGTGGTGGCCGACCGGGCCGAGCAGAAGGGCACCGGCCGCTGGACCGTGCAGCTCGCCCTGGAGCTGGGCGTGCCGGTGTCGGGCATCGCCGAGGCGGTGTTCGCCCGCTCGCTGTCCGGCCACACCGCCCTGCGCGAGGCGTCCGCGCAGCTCGCGGGCCCGACGCCGCAGGCGCTGGGACCCACCGAGGCGGCGACGTTCGCCGACCGGGTCGAGCAGGCGCTGTACGCGTCGAAGATCGTGTCCTACACGCAGGGCTTCCACGAGATCGCGGCCGGAAGCGCGCAGTACGACTGGAACCTGGATCTCGGTGCCATCGCGTCGATCTGGCGCGGCGGCTGCATCATCCGCGCGGCCTTCCTCGACCGCATCCGCGCCGCCTACGACAGCCGCCCCGACCTGCCGAGCCTGCTCGCCGACGCCGAGTTCGCCGAGGAGATCGCCGAGGCGCAGGACGATTGGCGCGCGGTGCTGGTGGCCGCGACCGAACAGGGCGTTCCCGCACCGGGTTTCGCGGCCGCGCTGTCCTACTACGACGCGCTGCGCGCCGACCGGCTCCCGGCCGCGCTCACCCAGGGCCAGCGGGACTTCTTCGGCGCGCACACCTACCGCCGCACCGACCGCGACGGCACCTTCCACACCCTGTGGGGAGGCGACCGCACCGAGGTCGAGGCCTGAGTCAGGGCTCGCGGGGCGGTCGCGCGGCGGGGACCGCGAGCGCCGAGGGCACGAGCAGCACCGCGACCAGCAGCAGGGCGTGCAGGGTGCCGACGTGGTCGGCGAGGTAACCCAGCAGCGGCGGGCCCGCGAGGAACGCGGTGTAGCCGATGGTGGACACGACGCTGACCCGGGCCGCGGCCCGGGCCGGGTCGTCGGCCGCGGCGCTCATGCCGACCGGGAACCCCAGCGAGGCGCCGAGTCCCCAGATCGCGGCTCCGAGGAACACCAGCGGCAGCCCGGTCCCGTGCACCACCAGCAGGACGCCGACCGCGGCGGTGGCCATCGTCGCCCACAGCACCTCGGCACGGCCGAAGCGGTCGAGCAGGACGGTGCCGACGACGCGTCCGGCGGTCATGGCGCTGAGGAACACGGCGAACCCGACGGCGCCGAGCCACGGCGGGAGGTGATGGCCGTCGACCAGCGAGACCGCCAGCCAGTCGTTGGCGGTGCCCTCGGTGAGCGCCATCGTCAGCACCATGAGCCCGATCAGCAGCGTGCGGGGTTCCGCCCAGGCGCGCAGGATGCCGCCACCGGACCTCCGAGGGGAGTCGCGCTCGGGCTCGTCGCGGGCGGGCAGCAGCGCCGGGACGGCCAGCGCCGGTCCGACGGCCACCAGGACCGCGGTCGCGATCAGGTGCACCACGACCGGCACGCCGAGGCCCGCGCAGGCCGCGCCGATCCCGGCGCCGATCACCGTGCCGAGGCTGAAACCCGCGTGGAACCGGGGCATGATCGTGCGCCCGATCGCGCGCTCCACCGAGGCACCGTCGATGTTCATCGACACGTCCCACAGCCCGGTTCCCAGCCCGAACGCGAACAGGCCCGCCGCGGTGATCCACACGTTGCCGAACGCACCGGCCCCGGTTCCCGACAGCGCCAGCCCGGCAGCGCAGACCACGGCTCCCCCGCTGATCACCGCCCGAGCCCCGAACCGGTGCACCACCGCCCCGGACAGCGGCAGCGCGAGCAGCGAACCCACCGAGATCGCCAGCAGCATCCGGCCCAGCTCGCCCGGCGTCACCGACAGCGCGTCCCGCACCTCCGGGATCCGCGACATCCAGCTCGCCATCGCGAACCCGTTGAGCGCGAACACCACCGCCACGGCGTTGCGCGCTCGCAGCACGCCGGGATCGACCCGCGTTTCGACCGGCACGCGCTCCCCCAGTCCGCAGCATCGATCCAGGACTCCGCCGAGTCTGCGACCTGACGCTGAAGCGGTCAAACCACTTTCGTGCGAAAGCGACGCGTCAGGCGGTCTTCCCCGCGTGCCGGTCGAGAGCGGCGGGGTCGTGGGCGGCGAAGACGTCGATGCCCTCCGGCCGGGCGGCGAGTTCGCGGAGCCGCTCCTGGTTGTGCCGCCGGGCCCGGTCGTCGGCGGCCATGACGCGCTGGAACGCGCGCAGCCCGGGCGGGCAGTGCGGGGGCCGGGCAAGCTCGCCGCCGCTGAAGAAGGCGTCGCCCGCGTGCAGCAGCCAGCCGGATCCGGTGTCGACGGCGACGCCGACGTGGCCGGTGGTGTGGCCGCCGAGCGGGACCAGCAGGATCTCCTCGGGCAGCCCGTCGAGGTCGCGCACCGCCTCGAAGCCGAACCAGTCCTGCCCGGACGCGCCCTCGTAGGTGGCCCAGTCCGGGCCGTGCGCCCACTGGCTCGCCCGGTAGCGCATGTCGGAGGCCTCGGTGGCCGCGCGCAGTTCGGGGGCGTGGACGTGCACCTTGGCCTGCGGGAAGTCCCGCAGGCCACCGGCGTGGTCGAGGTCGAGGTGGGTGAGCACCACGTGCCGCACGTCGGCCGGGTCGTGCCCCAGAGCCTTGACCTGCGCGAGCGCGGTCGAGGCGGGGTCGAGCAGCGGGTGCATCAGCATCCGGAACGGCGCCGGCAGCGAGGTCTGCGCCGGGTCGGCATCGGCGCTGCCGAAACCGCTGTCGACCAGCACCAATCCGCGCTCGGTCTCGACGAGCAGGCAGTGGCAGACCATGCGGGCCCGCCCGAGCACCGAGCCCCGCCCGTCGATGAACCGGCCGCCGAGGGGACGCATCGGACCGCAATCGAGATGATGAACCCGCATGACGGCCACCTTAGGCGATCAGCCGCCCGCCATCGCCCCGATGATCATGTACGGCTCCTTGCCCGAGACGACCTCCTCCGGCAGCGGATCGTCGATGTCGGCGTTGGACAGGTCGAGCTCGCAGGCGAAGAACCTGATGAACGCCCGCCGCTTCCGGGTGTCGTGGTCGCGGACCGTGCCGCGCAGCGCCGGGTAGCGGGCTTCCAGCGCGTCGAGCACGAGCCGCTGCGTCGGAACCCCGTCGACCTCGACGAGGACCTCGTGCTCGGGGATCTTCGCCAGCGTGCGCAGGTGCGCGGGAAGCAGGATGCGGATCATGGCAGCGTCTGCACCTCCACCGACAGGACCGAGGGGAGGTTGTTGACGATGGGCTGCCAGGTGTCGCCGGAGTCGGGCGAGACGTAGACGTCGCCGCCGGTGGTGCCGAAGTAGACGCCGCAGTCGTCGAGCTCGTCGACCGCCATCGCGTCGCGCAGCACGTTGACGTAGCAGTGCTCCTGCGGCAGTCCCTTGCCCAGCGGCTCCCACTCGTTGCCGCCGACGCGGCTGCGGTAGACGCGCAGCTTGCCCTCCGGCGGGTAGTGCTGCTCGTCGCTGTGGATCGGCACCACGTAGACCGTGTCGGGTTCGTGGGCGTGCACGTCGATCGGGAAGCCGAAGTCGGTGGGCAGGTCGCCGCTGATCTCGTACCAGGACTCGCCCGCGTCGTCGCTGCGCATCACGTCCCAGTGCTTCTGCATGAACAGCACGTCGGGCCGGTCGCGGTGCAGCGCCAGGCGGTGCACGCAGTGGCCGACGTCGGCGTCCGGGTCCGGGATCTGGCCGGAGTGCAGGCCGTGGTTGATGGGCCGCCAGGACTTGCCGCCGTCGTCGGTGCGGAACGCGCCCGCCGCCGAGATCGCGATGTAGAAGCGGTCCGGGTTGTTCGGCGCCTGGATGATCGTGTGCAGGCACATGCCGCCGGCGCCGGGCTGCCAGTGCGGGGCGGATTCGTGCTCGCGCAGCGCGGGCAGCTCGTGCCAGCTGCGGCCGGCGTCGGTGCTGCGGAAGAACGCGGCGTCCTCGACCCCGGCGTAGATCGTGTCGGGGTCGGTGGCCGAGGGCTCCAGGTGCCAGACGCGGGTGAACTCCCACGGGCGCGGAGTGCCGTCGTACCAGAGGTGGGTGCCCGGGGTGCCGTCGTAGGAGAAGTGGTTGTCGACGGGGTTCCAGGTGCGGCCGCCGTCGTCGGAGCGCTGGATCTGCTGGCCGAACCAGCCCATCGACTGGGAGGCGAACAGGCGGTCGGGGTCGGCCTTGGAGGCTTTGAGGTGGTAGAGCTCCCAGCCGCCGAAGTGCGGGCCTTCCACCTCCCACGTTGCGCGGGTGCCGTCGGCGGTGAGGATGAACGCTCCCTTGCGGGTGCCGACGAGGACTCGGACACGACTCATGAGTGGGCTCCCTGCGCTGGTCAAGGCTGGTGTCACGCTCAACGTAGGCTCGCCGCGAGGGCTTGTCTTCTCCGATCTTGCGCAATCGGCGAGGCCAGCGGCGGCAGCGCGACCAGCACCGGAGCCGACCAGGGCGGCACCACGCGCAGGGTGATGTCGCGGTCCTCGCCGGGGCGCGCGGGGCCGATGCGCACGGGGGTGGGCGAGCCGCCGACGACGTTCCAGCCCGGCACCAGCTGCTCGGTGTGCTCGGCGCGGGCGGCGAACGCCGTCGCCAGCAGCCAGTAGGTGCCGGTGCCGATGCCGGTCAGCGCGAAGCGGCCCTGCTCGTCCAGCAGCGCCCCGACCGCCGGGATGCCGCGCGGGCAGCGCTGCGGGAACAGGCCGACGTAGATCGCGGCGTCCCCGCCGAGCGCGAGGCGGGCGTCCGGGCCGAGGTGGACCGCGCCGGTGACGGCGCCGCCGACGCCGGGTTCACCGGTCATGACGGGCCGGGGCGGGGCGTCGCTGAGCAGGTCGGGCAGCCTGCGGAACTGCACCGGGGACAGCCCGATGTCGGCGGTGAACCGCCGGGTGAAGGTGCCCACGGAGCTGAAGCCGACCTCGCAGCAGATGTCGCTGACGCGCTCGTCGGTGTCCAGCAGGAGCCGTTTGGCGCGCTGGAAGCGGTGCGCGGCCAGGAATCTGCCGGGCGGCTGGCCGTGGGCGCGCTCGAACGCGCGGGCGAGGTGGAAGGGGCTGTAGCCGACGTGGTCGGCGACGTCGGACAGCGTGATGGGTTCCCGGGCGTGGCCCGCGATGAAGCAGGCGGCCTCGACTGCGGCGTTCGACATCGGCACCTTCCCCCGTTCGGCCCAGTCCCGGCGGCATGACGCGACGGTACCGCGCACATCCGACATTCCGGATTCGAAATCGGGCCGAGACCCCGCTGGGCTAGGCTGCCCGTGTTTGATCTTGAGAACGGGGAGTGTCGGTGCGGAAGCTGGTGCGGCGCGGCCGGTCCGGGCTCGATCGCGCGGTGTTCGCCGCCGCGCGGGCGTGGCCGTTGTCGCTGGTGGCGCTGGGCGCCCTGCTCATCGCGGTCGTGCTGCTGCCGACCGCCGCGGGGATCGCGGCGGCGGTGCTCGTGCTGGTGCCGGGCGGCGTCCTGCTGACCACGCACCTGCGCGGGGTGCGCGGCCGCTGGGCGGGCCACGACTTCTCCCCCGCCGAAACACCGTTTCCGCACACCGAGATCGGCGTTCCGGCCGCCTACCCGGATGCCCGGTACGTGCCGCTGGCCGGTCGCGGGACCGCTCTGCTCAGCGACGAGATCGACCACGCCGTGCGGGAGCGCCGCTTCGCGGTGCGCCTGGACGAGCGGCCCTACCGGCCCGCGCCGCGGCTGCGCGCCACCGCACCGCACCTGCCCGCGCTGCGCTCGGCGGAGAACCCGCTGTTCAACGGGCCCGTGGTGGGCCTGCGCACCGACCCGCTACCGGGCACCGGTGACGCCGAGGTGCGGCTGCACCGGGCCCGCTACTTCGACTTCCAGTGCACCAACGAGCTGTGCGGGCTGCGGATCGCCGACCGCGAATCCGGTGCGGTGTTCGACCCGCACCGCGAGCTGCTGACCGACGCGGCGGGCCGACTGCGCCCGCTCGACACCGGGGAGCTCGCCGACGTCGTCGGGATCTCGACGCTGGCGTTCACCACCGACGGGCTGCTGGTGATCGTCGGCGACGGCGACCCGTCCGGCAGCGGCTCGCTGGAGCCGCGCGACCTGCTCACCGCCGACGGCGCGCCCCGAGGTGAGCTGGGCGAGGTGCTGCGCACCGGCATGGAGCGGGAACTGCGCGAGGAGACCGGGCTGGCGCGGGGATCGGTGGCCGGCACCGAGCTCACCGGGTTCGCGCGCTGGATGGAGCGCGGCGCGAAACCGGAGTTCTTCGGCATCACCCGGCTGTCGGTGTCCAGCGCGAGCCTGCACCGCGACGAGGTGTCGTTCCTGGAGGTCGACCTGGCCACGCTGAGCCGGGAGCTGCGCACCGGTTCGCCCCTGCTGGACGCGCCGAGCCTGCCGCAGCCGATCCGCGAGCACGGCTCGCTGCCGCTGCTGCTGGCGGTGCGGGCGGCGGCGCTGCGGTAGGGGAATCCTTCAGCACCGCACCGGGAAATCACCGATGGCGGCGGGTCGCGGATCTTCCTAGCGTTGATCGGCACGAGGCGGTTCCTCGACCGAGAAGGACGCGCCATGCCTGTGCTCAGCGAGAACGGCGCCCCGCGCGCCGGTATCGGGCGGATCGGCCTGGCCAGCGGGGTGGGTGCGACGCTGGAGTTCTACGACTTCGCCATCTACGGCACGGCGGCCGCGCTGGTGTTCGGGCAGATCTTCTTCCGCAGCGACGACGAATGGTTCGGCGCATTCCTGGGCCTGGCGACCTTCGCCGTGGGGTTCCTGTTCACCCCGCTGGGCGCGCTGCTGTTCGGCTGGATCGGTGACCGCTGGGGGCGACGCTTCTCGCTGCTGCTGACGTTCGCGGTGATGGGCTCGGCGACGCTGCTGATGGGTCTGCTGCCGTCGTACCTGGCGATCGGGATCACCGCGCCGCTGCTGCTGATCGTGCTGCGGGTGTTCCACGGGCTGGCGCGCGGCGGGGAGATCGGCGGCGCGGCGGTCCTGGCCGTCGAGCACGCGCCGCCGCACCGCCGCGGGGTGTTCGGGTCGTTCGCGGCGCTGGGTTCGCCGATCGGGCAGCTGCTGGCGAACCTGGCGTTCGCGCTGGTCCTGCTGCTGCCGATGCGAGCCGTGATCGACTGGGGCTGGCGGCTGCCGTTCCTGGTGGGCGGCGTGGTGCTGGCGCTGGGACTGTGGGCGCGGCGCGGCGTCGACGAGACCCCGGAGTTCGCCGCGCTGCCGCCTCGGCGGAAGACCCCGCTGTCGGCGCTGTTCCGCGACGACTGGCGTCGGCTGCTGCTGGCCGCCGGGGTGAACCTCGGGTTGAACGCCAACATGTTCATCCTCGCCACGTTCATGCTCTCCTACGCCACGGCCGCCGCGCCGCAAGGGCTGGCGCTGCCGCGGCAGCCGATCGTGCTGGGCAGCGTCGTCGGCCTGCTGTGCCACTCGGTGACGATCGTGGTGGCCTGCGCGCTGTCGGACCGGCTGGGCCGCAAACCGGTGATGATCTCGGGCGCGGTGGCGGCGCTGCTCTACGCGCTGGTGATGTTCCGCATCGCCGACATCGGCACCCCGCTCGCGGTGGGAGTCGCGGTGATCATCGGCTTCACCATCGGCGGGTTCCTGTTCGGGCCGCTGCTGGCCTTCTTCTCGGAGTTGTTCGGCGTCGAGCAGCGGCAGTCCGGCGTGGGCCTGGCGTTCCAGCTCGGCAGCGTCCTCGGCGGCGGGCTGGCTCCGATGATCGCCAACCGGCTGATCGCGGTGACCGGCAGTTCCGACGCCGTCGGCGCCTACATCGCGGCGGGCCTGCTGGTGTCGCTGCTGTGCCTGCTCGCCCTGCCGGAGACCGCGCCCGCACGAACGGGAGGAACCGCATGACCGACCCGACGTTGACCGCCCGGATCGCCGCGCTGACTAGGCGAGTCGAGACCCTGGAGGCCGAGGCGGAGATCCGGCGGATCCAGGCGCGCTACCTGTTCCTGTGCGACACGCCGTGCCCGGAGTTCGCGGTGCGCGACGACGCCGAGCGCATCGACCTGATCATGGAGCTCTACGCCGACGACGCGGTGTGGGAGGGCGTCGGCGAGCACTACGACGGCCAGTTCGGCCGCGCCGAGGGGCACGACCAGATCCGGGCGCACTTCGAGCGGTTCTGGTCGCGCGATCCCGCGCTGGTGCTCAACGCGCACTACCTGACCTCGGAGCAGATCCACGTCGACGGCGACGAGGCGACCGGGCTGTGGATCCACGTGCAGCCGTGGCTGTTCGCCGACGGCACCGGTCTGCTGCGTTCCAGCAGGCTCAGCAACGCCTTCCGCCGCGAGCCCGGGGGCTGGAAGATCACCCGCACGCGCACCGAGAACGTGTTCGTCGCTCCCCTTCCGGACCGGTTCGCCTCAGATCACCCGTCGGCGTCGGTGCTGCTGCGACCCGGCCCGGGTTCGTAGCGGATCGGACCTGTCGGGCCGCGTGACGCGTGCCTAGTCTTGACCTTTCCCCTGGTTCGCCTGGAGGGATCATGACGACGACGCTTTCCGCCCCGGTGGTGCACATCGTCGACGACGACGAGGCGCACCGGCAGTCCCTGGTGTTCCTGCTCAAGACCGTCGGCGTGCAGGCGCTGACCTACCCGGACGCGGCCGGTTTCCTCGCCGAGTTCGATCCGGCCGAGCCCGGTGTGGTGATCGTGGACGTGCGGATGCCGGGGTCGAGCGGGTTCCAGCTGCAGGAGGAGCTGTCGGCGCGGGAGTACCCGGCTCCGGTGATCTTCTGCTCGGCGCACGGCGACATCCCGATGTCGGTGCGCGCGATGCGGCTGGGCGCGGTGGACTTCCTGGAGAAGCCCTACGAGCCGCAGCGGATGCTCGACGTGGTGCAGGACCAGCTGCGGGAGGCCGAGCGGTGCTTCGCCGCGCACGCCGAGCGGCTGCGGGTCCGCGAGCGGATCTCGACGCTGACCCCGCGCGAGCGGGAGGTCCTGCGCCTGGTCGTGGACGGTCTGTCGAGTCAGCTCATCGCCCGCCGGCTCGGCACGAGCGTGAAGACCGTCGACGTGCACCGCGCCAGGATCAAGTCCAAAACGGGCTCCACCAGTCTCGGCACCCTCGTCCGAGACCTCCTCCAGAACTCGATCCCCCTCTGACCCCGCGCAGTTTTCATGAAAACTGCACTCCCCCACGAAAACCCAAAACCCCCTCGGTCACGCCCCCACAATCGCGAAGTTTTCATGAAAACTCCCCCCACCCCCACACCAACGGACACCGAGAGACCCCACGACGACCACCTCGAAAACCACTTGTGGATAACGTCTTTCATCGGACTCGATGAGTACCGTCCTCGTGGGGAGGGGAAGTTTTCATGAAAACTGACATCCGGGAGGAGGACGTCGGGGTGGTGGTCGGGTGGAGGAAGTTTTCATGAAAACTGACATCGGGAAGGGGACGTGAGGGTGGTGGTTGGGTGGGGGAAGTTTTCATGAAAACTGCGCCCACCCAACACGACCGGGTTCCGGTCAGGGTTCGGTCCAGGTGGCTTGTGCCGTCCAGTAGTGCATGCCCGAGGGGCTGATGCCGTGCCGCCACGGGGTGGTGCGGCGCAGGAGGGGTTCGACCTCGGCGGTGGCGGCGTCGGCGGCGTCCGGACCGTCGGCGTCGACGAGCCAGTGGACCCACTCCAGCTCACGACCGGCGGTGTCGTGGACGAACAGGTCGACGTGCCGCCAGCCGTAGCCGTGCGTGTCCTCGTAGCAGGTCAGGGTCATCGTCCGGTCATCCACGACGCGCTCCCGCCAGGCCGTGGAACTCGCGCTGGAAGTACACCAGGCCACCGCTGCCGGAGCGGGTGATCACCCGCTCGGCCTCGAGGAACATCACCGAGTGCGAGCCCTGGACCCGCACCTGGCTCAGGCGCCCGATCACCGAGGAGGCCGCGTCCCGCAGCACCGGCACCTCGGCGAAGTCGCAGACCTCGCCGGTGAACCGCTCGTGCATCGGCAGCGCCCCGGCGAAACGCAGCGCCAGGTCCCGCTGACCGGAACCGAGCACGTTCACGCAGGCCCGCGCGTTGGCGGCGAGCACGTCGTGCGCGCGGCTGGCGCGGTGCACGCACACCAGCATCGTCGGCGGCTCGTCGGTGACCGAGCAGGCGGCGCTGACGGTGATGCCCGCGCGCCCCGCCGGACCGTCGGTGGTGACGACGCTGACCCCGGCCGACAGGGTCGCCATCGCCGCCCGGAACTCCCGCTGCGCGGGCATCAGCTCTGCCACGGCTCCTCCTCCCGGCCGGCTCCCCACGAACCTACGTTCCCCCGGCTCCCCGGCGACATCGAGACTTCCCCACCGCCCGCTGAAGCTTTTCCCTACGCCAGCGGGAGGGTGAAGGCGAACAGCGAGCCTCCGCCGTCTCGGGGTTCGCACCAGATCGAGCCGTGCTGGCGGTTGATGATGCGGTAGCTCAGCGCGAGGCCGATGCCGCTGCCGTGCTCCTTGCTGGTGAACGACTCCGCGAACGGGTCCGCCCGCACCCCGCACCCCCGGTCGGCGACGACGACGGCCCCGTCCTCGTCGCGGAGCTCGGTGATCAGCTCGATCCGGCGGTCCGCGCGGTCGGTCCCGGCCATCTCGTCGATGGCGTTGAAGCACAGGTTGAGCACCACCTGCCCGGTCAGCACGCGTTCGCAGCGCACCGGCAGCGGCTGCTCGCTCAACCGCACCCCGACCTCCACCCCGGCGGCGGACGCGCGCAACCGCACGAAGTACAGGCATTCGTCGACGATCGCGTTGAGGTCCACGACCTGCTCGACGTGTTCGAGGTGGCCGACGAACGACCGCAGCGCCCCGACGATCGCCGAGACCCGGTCGATCTGCCGGTCGGCGCTGTCCAGCCCGTACTCCAGCTGCTCGGTGGTGCCCGGCGGCACGCGGCCGACCGACTCCAGCGCCTGGGCGTGGGCGCGCACCCCGGCGACGAAGTTCGCGGCGGCGGCCAGCGGCTGGCCGAGCTCATGGGCGATGGCCATCGCCATGTCGCCCATCGCGTTGTAGCGGGCCAGGTGGTTCTCGTGCCGCAGTTCCAGCTCCCGCCGCTCCTCGCCGCGGATCCGGGTGGAGACGTCGTGCAGGATCATCAGGAACGCGTCGACGTCGCGCAGCCGCTCCAGCCCGCCTTCCAGCGTCACGGGTTCGGCGCCGGGGATCTCCAGCCGCACGGGCGCCGCCGGGTCGGCCGCAGCCGCGGCCTCCGCCCAGCCGATCTCGGCGCCGTCGCGCCGCAACCGGGCGTAGGAGGTCAGCAACCGCCCGACGGGCGGCTCGGTGTCGCCGGACAGCCCGAGGTGCGTCAGCGCGGTGTCGGTGGCGAAGCGGATCGCACCGGCGGAGTCGAGCATGAACGCGACCGTGGAGGTGTGCCGGGCCAGCGCGTCGACGTAGGAGGTGGTCTGGCGCAGCTCGGCCTCCACCCGCTGCTCCCGCTCGACGTCCCGGAACTGCACCATCACCGCAGGTCCCTGGGCCAGTTCGACGCGCACGGCGACGGCGTCGGTGGGGATGACGCGCCCGGTTCTGGACCGGTAGTGCCACTCGATGCGGCTCATGCCCCGCTCGACGGCGTCCTGCAGCCAGGCCCGGCCGATGACCCGGTCGTACTGCTGGGCGGAGCTGCTCATGTGGTTGGCCTTGAGCGGCCGCAGCTCGCTGACGCTCCACTCCAGCAGCGCGCACGCGGCCGGGTTGGCCCACAGGATGTTCTTGGTCGCCGCGTCGTGGATCAGCACGCACAGGTGGGAGGCGCGCATCATCGCGACGAAGTCGGAGTCCACCAGTTCCGGCGCCTGCGGATCGACCACCATCACCCCAGGCTAGATCCGGTCGGCGGCCTCGTCGCTGAAGATTTCCCCTACTCGCCACCTGGGCAATCCCGATGTCGCCGCGCGCCGCGGCTGCTTAGCGTCGAAGCGCACCCCGACGACGAGGAGCGTGCCATGCTCGAGGGATCCGCCGGTGACGCGGCGTGGGAGGCGGTGCTGACCGAGCTCGCCGAGCGCCGCGAGGAGTTCCACGCGCAGTCCTACGTCCCCCGCGACTTCGTCGGCAGGCTCAAGGGATTGGGGCTGTTCCGCGCGTCCACCCCGGCTCGGTTCGGCGGCGCCCCGCTGCCGCCGCCGGAGTTCCTGCGCGCCGTCGAGCGGATCTCGTCGGTGGACGGGTCCACCGGCTGGGTGGCGGGTTTCGGCTCGGCCGGGACCTACCTGGCGTGCCTGCCGCCGGAGACGCAGGCGGAGGTCTACGCCGAGGGACCGGACGTGGTCTACGGGGGCGCGATGTTCCCGGTCAACCCGGTCACCCGCACCGAGCGCGGCTACCTGGTCTCGGGCCGGTGGCGGTTCGCCAGCGGCTGCATGGCCGCCGACCTGCTCAGCGTGGGCATCCCGGGCGACGCCGACGGCGACAACCGGCCGCGCGCGGCGGTGCTGCGTCCCGAGCAGGTGGAGATCGTGCGGGACTGGGACGTCACGGGGATGCGCGCCTCGGGCTCGTTCGACGTGGTGGTGCGCGACGTGGAGGTGCCGCACGAGTGGACGTTCGTGCGCGGCGGTGCGTCGTGCGTGGACGAGCCGCTGTACCACTACCCCACGATCGGCTACCAGGCTCAGGTGCACGCGGCGGTGGGTCTGGGCGTGGCGGGGGCGGCGCTGGACTTCGCCGCGCGGGCGGGGTCGCGCACCGGGGTGACCGGCGCTCCCCCGCTGGCCGACCGCGCCTACTACCGCACCGGGTACGCGCAGGCGGTGGCGTCGCTGCGGTCGGCGCGCGCGTTCTACTACGAGGTCGCCCAGGACGTGTGGGACACCGTCGCGGCCGGCGGCGAGGCCTCCGACGAGCAGAACGCGCAGATCCGGTTGTCGGCGACGCACGTGGCGGCCACGGCCGCGCGGGTGGTGCACGAGGTGTGCGGGTTCTCCGGGACCGCGACCATCGACAACTCCCATCCGCTGCAGCGGATGCGCCAGGACTCGCAGGTGCCGGCGCTGCACGCGTTCCTGATGCCCTCGATGTACGACGCCGCCGGGTCCGTGCTGCTGGGACGTCCGCCGACGGTGCCCGGATTCCGCTGATCCCGACCTCGACCCCGGGGAGACGCCATGACCGCTGCACCGCTGCGGGTGCTGTTCTGCATCGGCATCAACCAGAACTTCTTCGACCTGCCCCGCGACGGCGTCACCGCCGCAGACGTCTGGAGCGCGTTCGTCGAGATGATGGACGGCATCAAGGCGCTGCCGGGCGTGGAGTTCATCGGCGACATCGACGACGACAGCCACCTGGTCGGGCCGTCGGACTCGTGGCCGTGGACCTGCTACCTGCTGGCCGACGTCGACTCCCAGCCGACCGTCCGGGCCGCGTGCGACCTGTTCCGCACCGTCCGAGTAGGACAGTCGGAGTGGAAGTTGTGGAAGTACACCAAGATCGAGGCCCGGATCGGCCGGGCGCTCACGCCGCGCGAGTACTGAGGTGTCCCGATGACCGCCGAGATCACCGCGAGCAACGTCCACGCCCTGCCGCCCGCCGAGCTCGTCGCGCCGGACCGCGTCGCCGCGCGGCTCTACACCGATCCCGGGATCTTCGAGCTGGAGATGACGCGGATCTTCGAGCGCAGCTGGGTGTGGGTGGCGCACGACAGCGAGCTGCCGGAGCCGGGCACGTTCAAGTCCACGCACGTCGGCAGGCAGCCGGTCATCGTCACCCGCGACCGGCGCGGCGAGGTGCGCACGATGCTCAACCGCTGCCGGCATCGCGGCGCCAGCGTGTGCGAGCGGAAGTCGGGGCGCGCCAACGGTTTCACCTGCCCCTACCACGCGTGGTCCTACGGGCTGGACGGCTCGCTGCGCGGCGTCCCCTACCCCGACGGCTACACCGGGGTGCTGGATCGCGGCGGCATGGGCCTGCGGCGGCTGCGCACCGAGTCCTGCGGCGGGATGATCTTCGCGACCTTCGACGACGACGCCGAACCGCTGGCGGAGTTCCTGGGCGACGCGCGGCCGTGGATCGACCGGTTCTTCAAGCAGGGCGGCGGCTATCCGGTGAAAGTGCTGGGAACGCACCGGTTCCGGTATCGGGGGAACTGGAAGATCCAGCTGGAGAACACCACGGACGGCTACCACTTCCCGATCGTGCACCGCTCGTGGATGGCGTCGGTGGACGCCGAGACGGCGAACATGATGAGCTTCATGACCGACCCGGAGGCCGTCACGCACGACCTCGGCCACGGGCACTCGGTGATGCGGATGGTGCCCGAGCACTCCGATCTCGACGTCGACGACGGCACCGAGAAGCTGCAGGACCGGTTCCGCTCCCTGGTCTCCCGGCTGGAGTCGGCCGGTGTCGACGAAGCCGGGATCCGGCGGCTGGTGCGGGCGATGCACGGAACCGGGTTCAACCTCAACCTGTTCCCGAACGTGTCGATGTCGATCTCGTTCTTCCGGGTGCTGCGGCCGATCAGCGTCGGCGAGACCGAGATCGAGCACGTCGCGATCGGCCCGGACGGGCCGCCGGAGATCACCGGGCCGGTCAACCGCGAGCGGCTGCGCGCGCACGAGCACTTCCAGGGGCCGTTCGGGTTCGGCACGCCCGACGACGCCGAGGGCTGGGACCGGGTGCAGCGCGGCACCACCGCCGCCCCCGACATGCCGATCATGGTCAATCGCGGCCTGGGCCGCGAGACCTCGTCGCCGGAGGGCTGGCCGACCTCGCACGTCACCGACGAGACCGGGATGCGCGCCGCCTACGCGCAGTGGAAGGCGATGATGGCCGATGGCTGACCTGCGAAATCCGGTGCTGGACGGTGATGTCCGGGTGTCCCGGGCGATCGAGCTGGTGTGGCGGGAGGCCGAGCTGCTCGACCGCAAGGACTACCGCGCGTGGCAGGAGCTCTACGCGGAGGACGGCGTCTACGCGATCCCGATCGACCGGGACGCCGAGGAGTTCGACGACGTGCTCAACATGGCCTACGACGACGCGCGGATGCGGCGGTTGCGGGTCGACCGCATGACCGAGGGCTACGCGATCGCCGCGGTGGACTCGGCGATCACGGTCCGCACGGTCTCCCGCTTCGTGCCCACCGCGGTCTCCGACGCGGAGGTGTCGTTGCGCGCCGCGCAGGTCCTGGTGGCCTACAAGCGCGGGACGCACGACCTGTGGGCGGCCGACGTCGACTACACGATCCGGCTCGGCGAGCGGGACTCGCTGGTGCGCAAGGTGATCCGGCTGGTCAACAGCGAGGACGCCGTTCCCGCAGCGGGATTCCTGCTGTGACGGCCGTGGTCACCGGCGGGGCGAACGGGCTGGGCGCGGCCATCGCCCGCCGCCTGCACGCCGACGGGCACGCCGTGGTGATCGCCGACGTCGACGGCGCGGGCGCCCGGGAGCTGGCCACGTCGCTGGATCCCACCACCGCGCGCGGCCGCGCGGTCGACGTCACCGACCGGGAGGCGCTCACCGGACTGCTGGAATCGGTGGTCGCGGAGTTCGGGCCGGTGCGGGTGCTGGTGAACAACGCGGCCCGCACGAAGGCGACCCCGCTGTTCGACATCACCCCGGAGGAATTCGACGAGGTGATGGCCGTGAACGTCACCGGCACGTTCCAGGCCTGCCAGGTCTTCGGCGCGCACATGGCCGAGCAGGGCTACGGCCGGATCGTGAACATGGCCTCGCTGGCGGGCCAGAACGGCGGCACGGCCACCGGCGGGCACTACGCGTCGTCGAAGGGCGCGATCATGTCGGCGACGAAGGTCTTCGCCCGCGAACTGGCCTCGCGCAGCGTGACGGTCAACGCGGTCTCGCCGGGCCCGCAGGACTCGCCGGCGGTGCGCGGCATCGTCGGCGAGGAGAACCTGGAGGCGTTCGCCCGCAACATCCCGGTCGGGCGCCTGGGCGATCCGGCGTTCGTCGCCGACGTCGTCGCGCTGCTGGCCTCACCCCGCGCGCACTCGGTCACCGGCGCCTGCTGGGACATCAACGGCGGCCTCCACATGCGCTGAGCGGGGCGGCTACGCGTGGGGCTCGTGCGGGAAGGAGATCTCGCGCAGGATCGCGCGCAGTTCGTCGAGGCGGCGGGGTGACATCCGGTGGAAGTAGCCGTCCTCGAGCTCGGTCACCCGCGCCTGCGCCTCGGCGACGAGCTCACGCCCGGATTCGGTGGCCTGGACGAGCTTGTTGCGCCGGTCGCGGGGATCGGGGATGCGCGCCACCAGGTCTCGCTGCTCCAGCTCGTCGACCAGCGCCACGACCTGGCTGGGGTCGAGCCCGATGATCTCGGCCAGCCTGCGCTGGTTGATGCCCGCACCCTCCTCCGCGGACAGCGCCAGGACCGAGTACGACCGCACCCGCAGGCCCAGGGGCTCCAGCTCGGCGCTGACCGAGCGGGCCACCACACCGCTCGCCCGCGACAGCAGGAACCCCAGGTCATCGACCAGGCCGTGATGCGCGCCCACGTTCGGTCCTCCCCTTCGTCCGTGCCGCACACACTAGCACCACATCAATCATTGAATTCTGCAACGATGGATGTTCTCCTTCTTGCAGGTCCCGCTTCGAGCCGCCGGAGATGAGCGCGATGAGCAGGTACGAGTACGGCATCGACTTCGAACGCATCAGCGCGATCGACGTGCACACCCACGTCGAGATCGACAGCCACGGCCACCGCTCCCTGGACGACGAGCTGATGGCCGCCTCGGAGAAGTACTTCAAGTCCGGCGCCGAGCGGACCCCGAGCCTGGCGAGCATCGCCGAGCACTACCGCGAGCGGAACATGGCGGCCGTCGTGTTCACCGTGGACTGCGCCTCCGAGACCGGGCACCCGGCGAACTCGGTGGAGGAGATCGCCGAGGGCGCAGCCGAGCACAACGACGTGCTGATCCCGTTCGGCTCGGTGGACCCGTGGCAGGGGAAGGCGGCGGCGCGGCGCGCTCGCGCGCTGGTCGCCGACCACGGCGTGCGCGGGTTCAAGTTCCACCCCAGCCTGCAGGGCTTCGAACCGCACGACCGGCGCTTCTACCCGCTCTACGAGGCCATCGCCGAGTGCGGGGTGCCCGCCCTGTTCCACACCGGCCAGACCGGCATCGGCGCGGGCCTGCCCGGCGGGCACGGGATCAAGCTGCGCTACTCGGACCCGATGCTGCTCGACGACGTCGCCGCCGACTTCCCGACGCTGACGATCATCATGGCGCACCCGTCGGTGCCGTGGCAGGACGCGGCGATCTCGGTCGCCACGCACAAGCCCAACGTCTACATCGACCTGTCCGGCTGGTCGCCGAAGTACTTCCCGCCGCAGCTGGTCCGCGCCGCGAACTCGATGCTGCGCCACAAGGTGCTCTTCGGGTCCGACTTCCCGGTCATCCAGCCGGACCGCTGGATGCGCGACTTCGAGCAGCTGGAGATCAAGGACGAGGTGCGGCCGCTGATCTTCAAGGAGAACGCGCTACGCGCGCTCGGTCTGCGCTGAGCGCGCCGTGACGCCGAGGACGATGAGCAGCTGCGCAACGGCGTAGGTGGCCATGATGGCGATGATGTTCGCGTCGCCCGGCAGCGCGGTGGCGAACTCGCCGAGGGCGATGAGCCCGTCGGAGACCATGAAGATCGCCCCACCCGCCCAGGTCAGCGGGTGCACGCCGGTCGACAGCACAGCCATCGACAGCAGCAGCAGGCCGTAGACGACCACGGCCGGCGTCAGCACCCCGGCGTGCGGCAGGCAGGCCGCGACCAGCGCCGCGAACACCAGCAGGTACGGCACCAGCCACCCGCGCCTGCGCGCGAGCACGCTGCGGTCGCGGTCCGGCAGGAAGGCCAGCACGAACACGATCTGCGCGAGCAGGAAGCCGCCGACCATGCTCAGGAACTCCGCGTCCCCGTCCAGGAACCGGGGAACGGTGTCGCCGAGCCAGGAGAACCCCAGCGCCACCAGCACGAGCCGCACCAGCCGGGGCCGGGGACCCGGCACCGCCAGCGCCAGGTGCGCGGCGAGCACCGGCATCAGCAGCACCTGCGTCGCCACCGCCACCGGCTCGTGGTCGACGACCTGGGCCACCACGAGGTGGGGTCAGGGGGTGGTGGCGACGTAGACCGTGTTGGCGGAGGTTCCTCCGGTGTAGTGGTTGTCGAAGGTGACGACGTGGGGGGTGACTTCGTCGAAGACCTCAGCCAGGGTGCGGGTGAAGGCGTCGTGCGGCGGGTCGTCGGACCAGAGGGCGAAGACGCCGCCCGGGTGCAGGTGCGCGGCCATCCGGCGCAGGCCGTCGGGGGTGTAGAAGTCGGCGTGGCCGGTGTCGAGGACGTGCTGCGGCGAGTGGTCGATGTCGAGCAGGATCGCGTGGAACCGCCGCCCCGCGTCGAAGCCCTCGTCCGACTCGGCGAGCGCGAAGAAGTCCCCGTGCGCGAACCGGTTTCGCGGATCGCCGGTGAGATCCCGCGCCAGCGGCAGCAGTCCGCGCTCGTGCCACTCGATGACCTCACCGAGACCCTCCACCACCAGCAGCGACCGGACCCGCGAGTCCTCCAGCGCCGCGCGGGCCGTGTAACCGAGCCCGAGCCCGCCGACGACCACGTCCAGCTCCGAACCGGACACCGCGGCCAGCCCGAGCCGCGCGAGCTTCTCCTCGGCGACGGTGAACAGGCTCGACATCAGGTACTCGTCGTCGAGCTTGACCTCGAAGACGTCCACGTCCAGCACCGGGTCCCGGCGCCGCCGCAGGCTGATCGCCCCGATCGGCGTCTCCCGCCAGTCGATCTCCTCGAACCGCAACCCCACAACGCCACCTCTTCCGAAAACCCCGACCCTACCCGCCGGCCCCGCCGGACCACGGCAGCGGCGTTTTCGACGGTATTCCCGGTTGGCGCAACGTTCGGCCGCAACGGCCGCCGCTGCGCAACGAAAGCGGCTTCTGAAGTTCACGGTCGACTCGCTAACGTGACGCGCCGGCGAAGTGCGGCAGAGCACATCCGGACGGGACGCCGAGTGCGTCCACAGTGGAGGATCACGTGGTGGAGGACGCGCTCGCGCAGTCGCGCGGATCGGGGAAAAGCCGTGGAGCGCAGCTGTTCCGGCGCAAACCGGTCGCCGATCTGGTCGCCGACAGCGGCCAGGGGCAGGGCGGTGCGCTGCGGCGGTCGCTGGGGCTGTGGCAGCTGACCACGCTCAGCGTCGGCGCGACGCTGGGGACCGGGATCTTCGTGGTGCTGGGCGAGGCCGTGCCGCTGGCCGGGCCCGGGGTGGCGCTGGCGTTCGTCATCGCCGGTGTCACCGCGCTGCTGTCGGCGCTGTCCTACGCCGAGCTCGCGGGCATGATCCCGGTCGCGGGCTCCTCGTACTCCTACGCCTACGCGACGATGGGCGAGCTCGCGGCCTGGGTGTGCGGGTGGTGCCTGATGCTGGAGTACGGCGTGTCGGTCGCGGCCGTGGCGGTCGGCTGGGGCCAGTACGTCAACGAGCTCCTCCACCTGTTGGTGGGCGTGGAGCTGCCGGAGTCGCTGAGCGCCCCGCCGGGAGACGGCGGCCTGCTCAACGTGCCCGCCGCGGCGGTGGTGCTGCTGGCGATGGTGGCGCTGCTGGGCGGTGCGCGGGAGAGCGCGCGGGTCAACACCGCGATGGTGGTGATCAAGACCGCGACGCTGGTGCTGTTCTGCGCGCTGGCGTTCACCGCCGTGCGAGCCGGCAACTACTCGCCGCTGCTGCCGCTGGGCATGGGCGGGGTGAGCGCGGCGGCGGGCAAGCTGTTCTTCTCCTACATCGGTTTCGACGCCGCCTCCACCGCCGGTTCCGAGGCGCGCAACCCGCAGCGCGACCTGCCGCGCGCGATCATGCTCTCGCTGGTGCTGGTGACCGTGCTGTACTGCCTGGTCGCGCTGGCCGCGGTCGGCGCGATGCACTGGACGGAGTTCGCGGGCACCGAGGCGGCGCTGAGCAAGGTGCTGGGCGGCACGACCGGTTCGGTCCTGCTGTCGGCGGGCGCGATCGTGGCGGTGGCCAGCGTGGTGCTCACCGTGCTGTACGGGCAGACCCGGATCCTGTTCTCGATGTCGCGGGACGGCCTGGTGCCGCCGCTGTTCTCGCGCGTGCACCCGCGCACCGGCGTGCCGCGCGCCAACACCGCGCTGGTGTCGGGTTTCATCGCGGTGCTCGCCGCGGTGGTGCCGCTGGGCGAGCTCGCCGACGCCACCAGCATCGGCACCCTGTTCGCGTTCGCCCTGGTCAACCTGGCGGTCGTGGTGCTGCGCCGCCGCAACCCGGAGCTGCCGCGCTCGTTCCGCGCCCCGCTGGTGCCGCTGGTCCCGGCGCTGGGCGTGCTGTCCTGCTGCTACCTCATGTTCAGCCTCGGCGCACCGACCTGGCTGGCCTTCGGCGGGTGGATGCTGCTCGGCCTCGCCGTGTACTTCGCCTACGGCCGCAGGCATTCCGGCCTCGCGGGCTGAGCGCGCACCGCGTCGCGGCACGTACGGTCGGGGGAGGACGACTCCGACGAGAAGGGCGGCGTGTTGCGCAAGGTCAAGGACCTCACCGGACCGGGAATCACCGACCACCTGGGCATCGGCGGCACCGACCTGGGGGTCACCGCGATCGCACCGGACGGCAGGCTGGTGGCAGTGTTCGGCGACACCTTCGACCGGGCCGGGGTCGGCGGGCCGGGCTGGCGCTCGCCGGTGGTGGTGTTCGGCGACGCCGCCGGTGCGCGCGGCGGCATCCGGTGGACCGGGTCGCTCGGGCCGCGCAGCGACTACGCCGACCAAGCCCTGCCGTACCAGCACGATTCGGTGATCGACGGGCGCCCGGTGTCGACCGTGCTGCCGACCGACCTGATCACCCTCGGCGACCAGATGTTCCTGCACGTCATGGTCTGCCAGGGGCTGGGCAACGTGCACTGGACGGAGATCCACCGCTCCACCGACAACGGCGAGACCTGGCAGCACACCGGCGCGACCTGGCCCGGTGACGCGCACGGCGGGCTGTTCCAGATGCTGACCTGGGAGCTCGGCGACGACGGTTTCGTCTACGCCTTCTCCACGGGTTTCCAGCGCGACAAGGGCCTGATCCTGCAGCGGGTGCCCGCCGACCGGATCACCGATCCCGCCGCGTGGCAGGGCTGGGGCTTCCGGGACGGCCGGTGGGCGTGGGGCAACCCGCCGACGGTGGCGCTCACCGGCGCCTACGGCGAGCTGTGCCTGCGGCGGGTCGAGGACCGCTGGCTGCTGGCGCTGTTCAACGCCGGCGACTACCGGATCGACGTGCTCAACCTGGACGGTCCGACGGCGAACCTCTACGAGGCGGTCCGGGGCACGGTGCTGCACGGCTGCGCGTGGGGCTGCGAGGACCACGAGGCCGGGCACGTGGCGCAGCTCTACGGCGGCTACATCGTCCCGGGTTCGACGCTGGACGACCTGCACCTGGTGGTCAGCCAGTGGAACACCGAGCGCAACTGGCCCTACCGCGCCATGCAGTTCGCCGGCACCGCTCCGCGACCGGGCGACCGGCCGCTGCCGCCGCCTCCACCGCCGGGCGAGAGCGGTGGTCTGCTCAAGGACGCGGTGCTCAAGGGCGCCGGGAAGCTGGCGAAGCGGTTCCTGTCGTGAGTGATGTCCGGCACCGCCGAGCGTAGGTTACTGACGGGTAATATAGCCTCTCGGGTCATGAGCACCCAGACTCCGACCCACGCGCTGTGGACCAAGCTGTCCGGCATCCCCGGCGGCCGCGCCCTGTTCTCGCTGAGCGTGAGCCTCAAGGCGCCGTACTTCCGGACCGTCCTGCCCTCGATCCGGGAGATGAAGCCGGGCCGCTGCGTGGTCACCTCGCCGAAGTGGTGGGGCGTGCACAACCACATCGGCACCTACCACGCGATCGCCGCGTGCAACCTCGCCGAGGTCGCGATGGGCATGGTCGCCGAGGCCACGGTGCCCACCTCGCACCGCTGGCTGCCGAAGAAGATGCGGGTCGACTACGTCGCCAAGGCCGAGACGAGCATGCGCGCGGTGGCCGAGCTGGAGTCGATCCCGGAGTTCGGCGACGAGGGCCAGGAGGTCGACGTCCCGGTCAACGTCTACGACAAGCACGACGAGGTCGTGGTCCGCGCCGTCATCACCATCTGGGTCACCCGCAAGAAGAAGTGAGCCCGGACGCGAACGAGCCCCCGTCCGGAGCGGACGGGGGCTCGCCGGTGCTACGAGGTCCGGATCAGACCAGGTCGTAGCGGTCGAGGTTCATGACCTTGACCCAGGCCTTGACGAAGTCGTCGAGGAACTTCTGCTTGCCGTCGGCCGAGGCGTAGACCTCGGCGATGACGCGCAGCTCGGAGTTCGAACCGAAGACCAGGTCGTTGCGGGTACCGGTCCAGACGACCGCACCGGAGGCGTCGGTGGCCTCGAAGGTGGACTTGTCGTCCGAAGTGGACCGCCAGGTGTAGGCCATGTCCAGCAGGTTCACGAAGAAGTCGTTGGTCAGCACGCCCGGCTTGTCCGTGAACACGCCGTTTTTCGACCCGTCGTAGTTGGCGCCCAGCACGCGCAGACCGCCGACCAGCACGGTCATCTCCGGGGCGCTCAGGGTGAGCAGGTTGGCCCGGTCGATGAGGTGGTACTCGGCGGGCAGCTCCGCGGCCTTGCTCGAGTAGTTGCGGAAGCCGTCGGCGATGGGCTCCAGCGCGTCGAAGGAGTCCGCGTCGGTGTGCTCCTCACCGGCGTCGACGCGACCCTGGGTGAAGGGCACCTCGATGGTGGAGCCGGCGTCGGCGGCGGCCTTCTCGATCGCGGCGGAACCGCCGAGCACGATCAGGTCGGCCAGCGAGACCTTCTTGCCGAACGACTGCTGCACGCCCTCCAGCGCGGAGAGCACGGTGGCCAGCTGGTCCGGGTTGTTGACCTCCCAGTTGCGCTGCGGCTCCAGGCGGATGCGGGCACCGTTGGCGCCGCCCCGCTTGTCGCTGCCGCGGAAGGTGGAGGCCGAGGCCCAGGCCACCGACACCAGCTGCGACACGCTCAGGCCGGTCTCGAGGATCTTGGCCTTGAGGGCCTTGATGTCCTCATCGGACAGCGTGTCGTTGTCGTTGGCCGGCAGCGGGTCCTGCCAGATCAGGTCTTCCTCAGGCACCTCCGGGCCGAGGTAGAGCGACTTCGGGCCCATGTCGCGGTGGGTCAGCTTGAACCAGGCGCGGGCGAACGCGTCGGCGAACTCGTCCGGGTTCTCCATGAACCGGCGCGCGATCGGCTCGTAGATCGGGTCGTAGCGCAGCGCCAGGTCGGTGGTCAGCATGTTCGGCGCGATCTTGTTCGACGGGTCGTGCGCGTCGGGCACCGTGCCCTCGCCCGCGCCGCCCTTCGGACGCCACTGCCAGGCACCGCCCGGACCCTGGAAGACCTCCCACTCGAAGCTGAAGAGGTTCCACAGGAAGTTGGTCGACCACTTGGTGGGCGTGGTGGTCCAGGTGACCTCCAGACCACTGGTGATGGTGTCGCCGCCCTTGCCGGAGCCGAAGTTGTTCTTCCAGCCCAGGCCCATCTGCTCCAGGCCCGCGCCCTCCGGCTCGGCCTCCAGGTTGGAGTCGGGGGCCGCGCCGTGGGTCTTGCCGAAGGTGTGACCACCGGCGATCAGCGCGACGGTCTCCTCGTCGTTCATCGCCATCCGGCCGAAGGTCTCGCGGATGTCGCGAGCGGCGGCGACCGGGTCGGGCTGACCCTCCGGGCCCTCCGGGTTGACGTAGATCAGACCCATGTGGGTGGCGCCCAGCAGACGCTCCAGCTCGCGCTCACCGGACGCGGTGGAGATGCGCTTGTCGCTGCCCAGCCAGGTGGTCTCGGCACCCCAGTAGACGTCGTCCTCGGGCTCCCAGTCGTCGACGCGGCCGCCGCCGAAGCCGAAGGTCTTGAAGCCCATCGACTCAAGCGCGACGTTGCCGGTCAGGATCATCAGGTCGGCCCAGGACAGCTTGCGGCCGTACTTCTGCTTGACGGGCCACAGCAGACGGCGCGCCTTGTCCAGGCTGACGTTGTCCGGCCAGGAGTTCAGCGGGGCGAAGCGCTGCTGACCGCCGCCGGCGCCGCCGCGACCGTCGCTGATGCGGTAGGTACCGGCCGAGTGCCACGCCATGCGGATCATCAGCGGGCCGTAGTGCCCGAAGTCCGCCGGCCACCAGTCCTGCGAGGTGGTCAGGACCTCCTGGATGTCCTTCTTGACCGCGTCCAGGTCCAGCGTCTTGAACTCCGCGGCGTAGTCGAAGTCCTCGCCCAGCGGGTTCTTGTTCGGGTGCTGCTTGGCCAGGATCTTCAGGTTGAGCCGCTTCGGCCACCAGTCGCGGTTGGCGTCACCCTGGGTGGGGTGAGTGAGGCCCCCGTGCGCGACCGGGCAGCCGCCGGTCTCGTTCGTCTCTTGGGTGTCAGGGCTGTCAGACACGGGAATCCTTCCGAATTTTCAGTGCGGTTCTTCAGCGGATTCGGGGGCACACGATGCGCAGAGCCCCCAGTAGATGACCTCGGCCTCGTCTATGACGAAGCCGTGGGTATCCGACGCCGTCAGGCACGGCGCCTCGCCCACGGAGCAGTCGACGTCGTGGATCTGGCCGCAGGACCGGCACACGACGTGGTGGTGGTTGTCCCCGACCCGCGCTTCGTAGCGGGCCACGGAACCCATCGGCTGGATGCGGCGCACCAGCCCGGCGATGGTGAGGGCGCGCAGGACGTCGTAGACGGCCTGGTGCGACACCTTGGGCAGGTCCTGGCGAACCAGTCCGATGATCGAATCGGTGTCGGCGTGCGCGTTCTCGTGGACCGCGGACAGCACTGCCACCCGAGGCCGCGTCACGCGCAGAGCCGCCTCGCGCAACAGTCGCTCGTAGTCCGCGGTCGTGTTCACGTGATCCACCCTGCCGCATTTTCTTGAACTAATCAAGTCAAGCGTTCGGCGTGTCCCCGTCCGGGTGATCCGGATGGGACCCGCGGGACGTGTGAGGTGCGCGGGGTCCCCCGCACCTCACACGGACAGGAAGCGAGAACCCCGTGCCCGAACCAGGTTTTGCGCCCGGCGTGCTGGACGCCCACGGCGATCCGAAGTGGATCACCGAGCTGGCCTGCGCCGACCCCAACCACGTCCTGCACGTCGTCCGCGGCCTGGACCCGAAGGCCGCGCTGGAGGTCCTCGGCGCCGAGCCGCACCTGATCCAACGCTGCGAGCTGCCCGAGAGCAAGCCCGACGACTGGACCTCGCTGCCCGAACTGGCGCTCGGGAGCGACCCGGATTCGGCGGCGGCGCTGCTCGCGGGCAGCGTCGGCGGGTGGACGTTCGTCTACGACGACTCCGGCCACACCTTCCACGACGCCCTCGAGGAGCTGTCGGCGTCCGGCCGCACCGCCGCGACCAGCGTGTTCACCATCAACGCCGACGCGAGCATGGCCTACGCGGTCGACGGCGAGGAGCTCGCCTGGGTCAAGGTCGACGACCTCACCGAGGAGGACATCGCCGGCTTCCCCGACGAGCTCCGCGCGGCCTTCGAGACGGCGGGCGTGGTCGAGCAGGACTACCTGGATCCCGACGACTTCGACTTCGCGGTCACCATGCGCGCCACCTGCGCCCTCGCCGGCCTCACGGCCTTCACGATCGACGACCTCCGCGCGCTCCCCCTCCTCGGAGCCAACGTCGGGTGATCTTCGCGCGGCAGCCGACAGTTTTTCCTCGAATCACCCATGATCGACGTCCGTTTTATCCGGTCAATTCGAGGAAAAACTGTCCCCTGCCCAGGAGCTCCCCACCGCGAGGCCGCCGCGGCGCGGGACGGCTCACGTCGCGGCGGCTCGCAGGGACGGGAGGAATTGGTCGAGGGCGTACGGGAGCGACAGCGGTGACGGGGTGTTGAGACCCGCGATCGTCGGGTAAGCGAGGACCTCGACCGTGCCTGGGAGCTGGGCGAAGCCCGGGATGCCCGCGAGGGCCGAGCGGTCACCGCCGTTGACCACGAAGGCCACCAGGTCCGCGCGCAGCAGGTCCACGCGCTCCGGGCTGACCCGGATCCGGGCCTGGTGGGTGGCGGCTCCGGTCTCGACCACCGGCGGGTGGATGTGCATCCCCAGCGAGTGGAACAGCTGCGCGGCGCCGTCGTTCTCGTCGGCGACGAGGTACATCGCGTCGCCGACCACGTACTGCCCCATCGCGAAGGTCTTGCCGCGCAGCCCCGGCAGCCGCCGCGCGGTCTCGGCAATGCGGCCCTCCACCTCCGACACCACGCGCTCGGCGTCGGCGGGCCGGTCCAGGAACCGGCCCGCCGTGCGCACCAGGTCCTGCCAGGCGGGCACCGAGTCGGCCCGGGGCGGCGCGGCGATGGTGGGCGCCGCGCGGGACAGCAGCCGGTAGGTGGCCGGGTCGGTGATCGCGTAGGACGACACGATGAGATCCGGCTTGAGCGCGAGGATCCGCTCGACCGGCACGCCGCCGGAGACGTCGAGCCCGACGGCGCCGGGATCGAGCCGCTCCCACGGGACCCGACCGGCCGGCATCATCCGGTCCACGCCGTAGCCGACCGGCTGCACGCCGAGCGAGAGCAGCACGTCGGTCCACTGCCGGTCGAGGCTGACCACGCGCTTCGGCACGTGGTCGATCGCGGTGGTCCCGAAGCGGTGCGCGACGGTGACCGGCGAGGCCAGTGCGTCACCCGCGGAGTCCTGCCCGGCGGGAGCGCAGGCGGTGACGCCGAGCAGGACTAGGAACAGTGCGACCAGCCTCATGAGCAGCGAGGCTAGTCGCACTTCGATCGTCCGGGAACCCGGAAGATCACCTCCGTCGCAATTCCACCGGAAGCCCGTCCACCGGCACCGGCAGCGAGACGTAGTCCCACTTCACCTCGTACCCGCGCGGCACCGTCCAGGTGTAGCCGCGCAGCATCTCGTGCAGCAGCGCCTTGACCTCCAGGGTTCCGAAGTGCAGGCCGATGCACTTGTGCGCGCCGCCGCCGAAGGGCACCCACGCGAACCGGTGCGACTTGTCCTCCCGGCGGCCCTCGGCGAAGCGCTCGGGGTCGAAGTCGAACGGGTTGCTCCAGTGGTCAGCGGAGAAGTGGTTGAGGAACGGCGAGACCCCCACCATCGTCCCGGCCGGCAGGTGGTGGCCGAGGACCTCGGTGTCGCGGACGGTCGTGCGCACCATCGACGGCACCGGCGCCACCAGCCGCAGCGACTCCTTGATCACCAGGTCGAGGGTCTCCAGCTTTTCCAGCGCCTCGATGTCGGGGACCTCGTCGCCCAGCGCGAGGGATTCGGCGCGGGCGCGCTCCTGCCACTCCGGGTGCTTGGCCAGGAAGTAGGCCACGGCGGTGCTGGTGATGGTGGAGGTGTCGTGGGCCGCCATCATCAGGAAGATCATGTGGTTGATGACGTCGTCGTCGCCGAACTGCTCGCCGTCCTCGCTGCGCGCGTGGCACAGCGCCGAGAACAGGTCGTCGCCCTCGGAACGGCGGGCGCGGCCGATGTTGTCGGCGAAGTAGCGCTCCAGCAGCTTGCGCCCGTTCACGCCCGCGGCCCAGCGGCCGCCCGGGACGGGGTAGCGCACGACGGCGGTGGCCGCGCGGACCGAGTCGACGAAGGCGCGGTTGATGCGGTCGGCGTCCTTGCCGCTGCGCTGGTCCATGAACACGCGGGTGGCCACGTCGAGGGTGAGCTGCTTGAGCAGCCAGTACAGCCGCGGCCGCTCCTGGCCGCCCCAGGCTTGGACTCCCTCGCGCAGCGTCGGCCCCATCTGGTCGACGTAGCCGGTGAGGCGTTGCCGGGTGAAGGCCTGCTGCATGATCCGCCGGTGCGACATGTGCTCGTCGAAGTCCAGCAGCATCAGGCCGCGGTGGAAGAACGTGTCGATGAGCGCGCGCCAACCGCCTTGGGAGAACGCCTTGTCCTTGTTGATCAGGGCGATCGAGGTGGCTTCCGGGCCGCCGAGGGTGACCATCGGGCGCCCCAGCGAGTGCGCCCAGGAGATCGGCCCGTAGAGCTGGAAGCGGCGCAGCGCGAAGGAAGGCCCGTAGCGCATGAAGTCCAGGGAGTGGCCGATGAGCGGCGGGCCGGCGTCGCCGAGGATGGGTTTGAGCCCGCTCCCGGGCGGTGGCGGGGCGAGTTCGGTGACGGGCCACCGCTTTTCGAGGATGCGCTGATCCACCGAACGCGGCAGCGGTATCGACGTCAGCGGCGGGACTCGCCGTCGGATCGCTTCGTTGACCTTCTCCAGCTGGAAAACCACTGCTGCTCCTCACCCTTGAAGAACGGCCCCGTTCGGGGAACGGGTGGGTCCTGCCGAGTTGTTCACCGATCGTCGAGCAACACCCCGGCATCGGACGGGGACGAGACCTCAGCACGCGCGAGGAAGATCAGCTCTGGAACTCAGCGGAACGGGCTCTGACACGGCTCGTCGTGGGCAACGTCGTGCGTCCGATAGTCGCACCGCAACACCCCGCGGTCAATGTCACACCAGAACTGTCCCGTACCACCCCACATCACCCGATCGTGACCCAAACCCCCAGCTCACGCCCCCGCAGGTCAAAAACCCCGGTTTTCGTCGCGTCGAATACCGGAGTTTTCGACCGGTCGAATACCGGAGTTTTTGACCCGACGAAAACCGGGGTTTTCGACCGGAGGCGGGGTGAGGGGTGGTCAGATGGTGTCCATTGTGGAGATTCGCCAGGTGTTGTCGGGGGTTTTGGTGAGGGTTGTTCGGATTCTGGCGCCTTCGATGAGAGGGGTGGGGTGCCGGGAGCTCGTGGTGAGTTGGTTGATGAAGGCGAGGAGGACGACCTCGTCGTCCGTGGCCGTGACGACGCCCAGGGCGGAGACCGTGGTTCTGGTGGTGATGCGGTCCCGGGTGGCGGCGGGGCGGATCGCGGTGCGCTGGAGTTCGAGGTAGTCCCGGGCGAAGGGGCCGGTGACGGCGCGGGCCGCGGCGGCGAAGTCCCGGTCGAGCGTGTCGTGGCTGTAGCTGAGGACCTCGGGGATCTGCTCGGCGGCCGCGCGGGTGGCCTCGGCGCGCGCCGCCTCCACCCGGGTGGCCTCGGCCTGCCGCAGGTACAGGACGGTGACCCCGGCGGTGGCGGCCAGCAGGACCGCCACGACCAGCAGCGGGACGAGCAGGCGGCGCTTCGGCTTCGCGGGGGCGGCGGTGTCATCGACGACGTCGGTGGCGGTCATGGCACGAACTCCAGGTTGGCGACGAGCCAGGTCTGCGCGGTCTTCTCCACGGTGATCCGCAGCCGGTACTGGCGCTGCTGGCCCTCCGGCGCGCCGGCGTTGCCGACCGTGGCCCGCACCGCCGCCAGAGCGACCGCGGTGCGCCCGTCGGAGCGCTCCAGCGCGGCCTCGACGACCTCGCCGCGCGAGGTCACCTGCGAGCCGGTGACGATGTCGCGGAACGCGGTGGCCTGCGACGCGAACTGCTCCTTGAACGCGCCCGTGGCCATCCCCGCCAGCCGCTGGGCGTCCTGGTCGATGGTCCGCGCGCTGAGGTTGGTCAGTCCCAGCGCGGCCTGCCGGGCCGCGGCCACGGCCTGCCGGTCGGACTCCGCCTTGTCGGCGGCGGCCTGCGCGGTCTGGTGGAACCGGGTT
Source organism: Saccharopolyspora flava (assembly GCF_900116135.1). GTDB lineage: Bacteria > Actinomycetota > Actinomycetes > Mycobacteriales > Pseudonocardiaceae > Saccharopolyspora > Saccharopolyspora flava. The sequence goes on along the minus strand of NZ_FOZX01000004.1, from coordinate 208,943 downwards.
CCCAGCACGGCGAGCCCGATCAGCACCAGCGCCGCCAGCACCAGTCCGCTCGCGCGCCTCACTTCAGCAGCAGATCGCGCCACGTCCCCTCCTCCGCTCTCGGGTGTTGCCGCGCGTCGCCCAGCAGCACCAGGTGGCCGTCGGGCAGCATCGCGTTGCCGGTGTCCGGGTCGTAGGTGGCCACGACCTCGCCGGGAGCCGCCCCGCAGGAGGCGGCGGACGATCCGCGACGGCGAGGATCGTTGGCGCACGGGTAGTTCCGCGCGCCGCGGATCGAGCGCGGGTCGTCAGGCACGACGTGGCAGTACTGGTCCGGCGGGACCTCGGCGGGCGACTCGTCGTCGAAGGAGCGCTGCCGGTCCATCGGCGTGTAGCCGGAGTAGCACGGGGGCGGATTGTTGACCGAGACCCGGATGCCCAGGTGTGCGCTGCCGGGGGCGGCGCCGGGCTGCTGCACGACGCGCTGCAGCGCCGCGGTCACCGCCGGGTAGAGCACGAGGGTCTGCGCCACGCCCGGCAGCTGGGTGCGCACGACCTGGCCCGTCGAGCCGAGGTCGGTGAGCAGCTGCGGCAGCGCGGGCGTCAACCGCTGTTCCAGGCCGATGAGCTGCTCGGCGGCGGGCGGGGTGTGCGCGAGCAGCCCGCGCAGGTCCTGGTCGCTGCGCCGCAGCTGCTCGCTGAAGGACGCGAGATCCCGCAGCGCGGAACGGGTTTCGGGCGCGATCTGCTGCTGGGTGCGCAGGAACGGGCCGAGCTGGTGGATGAGGTCGACGGTGGGTTCGAGGTTCAGCCCGGCCTGGTGCAGCACCGTCCTCGTGTTCTCCAGCAGGGTCGTGACCTGCGGTTCCGCCCCGCCGAGCCCGGTGGTGAGCTCGTCGAGGACGACGGTGAGCTTGTCCTGCGGGATGGAGGCGGCCAGGTCGTCGAGGCTGGTGAGCAGCTCGTCGGTGCGCGGCAGCGTCGTGGTGGCGGTGATGCGGTCGCCGGGGCGCAGCCAGGGCGGCCCGTCGCCGTCGGGGGTGAGGTTGACCGACTGCTCCCCGATCGCGGACTTGCCGCGGATCGCGGCGCTCACCCGGGCCGGGACGCGCACGTCGTCGTCGATGCCGAGGGTGGCCACGGCGGTGCCGTCGCCGAGGTCGACCGAGCGCACCTTGCCGATCTCGACGTCCCGGTAGCCCACCATCGCGCCCGGGTAGAGCCCGGTGGCGTCCGGGAACACCGCGGTGACCTCGTACTGCCCGAAGCCGAGCAGCTGGCGCAGGTCGAGGTAGTTGATCAGCACCGTGCTCACGCCGAACACGGTGAGCGCGGTGAACACGGCGAGCTGGATCCGCACCTTCCTGGTCAGCATCAGTTCCCTCCCAGCAGGTCGCCGAGCAGCGGGATCGCCGGGTCCGGCGGCGGGTTCTCCGGCGGCGGCGAGTCCGGCGGGGGTTCGATCGGCGAGCCGATGCCCAGCGGTCCCCGGATCGGGTCGGTGGCCTGCAGCGCGGTGCGGGCGGCGTCGAAGACGGTTTCGGCGGGAGTGCCCGCCAGCAGCCCGGATTCGAGGCCGGGCGTCGAGAGGTCCAGCGTCACGGCCAGATTCAGGAAGTCGCCGCGCACGACCTTCTTGTAGGTGCTCAGCGGGAACAGCAGCGTTCCCAGCGTGTCGAGGGATTTCGGCACGTCGTCGCCCGCGGCGACGAGCTGCTGCAGCGAGGGCCGCAGGTCGTCGACGACCGACAGCAGGTCGTCGCGGGAGCGGTCGAGCACCTCGCCGCCGACGGCGCCGAGCCTGCTGGAGGCCTCAAGCGCGGAGCGCAGCGAGTCGCGCTGCTCGTTGAGCACGCGGATGCCCGGCCCCAGCTCGTCGACGGCGTGCCCGAGCCGCTGGGAGTTCGCGCGCAGCCGCGCGGCCAGGCCGTCGACGGCTTCGATCGAGCGCACGATCTGGGCCTTCTGCTCGTCGGCGGAGCGGGCGAGGGCATCGAGCTGGTGGATGAGGTCGCGGGTCTGCTGCTCGTTGCCGCCCAGCGCCCGGTTGAGCTCGTCGGTGATCACCCGGACCTGCCGCAGTCCGCCGCCGTTGAGCCACAGCGACAGCGCGGCCAGCAGTTCCTCCGTGCCCGGGTAGCGGTTGGTGCGCTCGGCGGGGATGACGGCGCCGTCGGCGAGCCTGCCGACCGGGTCGGGCGGGGCGGCGAGTTCGACGTACTGGGCGCCGAGCAGGCTCTTCTGCCCGACGTTGGCGACGGCGTTGGCGGGCAGCACGACACCCGGGTCCAGGCCGATCTCGACCTCGGCCTGCCAGCCGTGCAGGCCGATGCGGCGGACCGCGCCGACGGTGACGTCGTCGACCTTGACCTCCGAGCGCGGCACCAGGTTGGCGACGTCGGCGAAGCGCACCACGACGCGCCGCGCGTCGGTGCCGCTGCCGGGACCGCCGGGCAGCGGCACCAGCTGGGCGCTGTCCACGGCACACCCGGCGAGCAGGCAGCTGATCAGCAGCAGGGCGAGACCGCGCATCACGGGCCTCCCGGAGCCGGTCGCTGGTGCGGGTTCCCGGTGCGGTGCAGCGGGTCGAGTCCGACCGGCGGGTAGGGCATGTCGAGGGGTTTGAGCAGCGGGTCGAGCGCGGCGCGGCAGTCGTCGATGGTGCCGCCGGCGGAGAACACCATCTGGCAGGTCAGGCTGGACACGCTCGCGGTGTAGGGCATCTGGATGCGGGTGCTGGCCGAGCCGGTGCTGGGCTCGTAGACGTTGTAGAGGTTGGCCAGGGTCTGCGGCGCGACGTGCAGCACGTCGGCGAGGTCCCCGCGGCTGGCGGCCAGCGTGGAGCCGACGTCGCGGAGCTCGCCGACGGTGTCGCCGAGCTGCTGCTGGTGGGTTCGGGTGAAGTCGGTGATCGTCACCAGCGCCCGGTCCGAGGCGGCCAGGGCCCGGCCCAGTTCGGCGCCGTTGTCGTCGGCGAGCGCGCTCAGCGAGGCGAGCTGGGTGGAGAAGGTCGTGAGCTGCTGCCGGCTGTCGTTAAGCCCGGCGGTGAGCTCGTCGAGTTGCCGCAGGCTGGTGAACAGGTCCTCGCTGCCCGCGGCGACCGTGCCGGACGTCCCGGCGAGCTGGTCGAGCGTGCGGCGGAACTCGGCGCCGTTGCCGCCCAGGTTGTTCGCCCCGGCCTCGATCGCCCGCGACACCGCGCCCTGCCGGTTCGCGCCGTGCGGGCCCAGAGCCCGCGTCAGCTCGGTGAGTTCGGCGTTGGTCTGGTCCCACTCGGCGGGCACCGCGGTGCGCTCGATCGGGATCCGGGCCTCGTCGGCCAGCACCGGGCCGCCCCGGTAGACCGGCGCGAGCTGCAGGTACCGGCCGCTGACCAGGCTCGGCGCCACCAGCGCCACCGAGGTGTCGGCCGGGACCTTCCGGGCGGCGTCGTAGCCGAAGCGCACCCGCACGTGGTCGCCTTCGGGCACGATCTCGTCGATCTCGCCGACCCGCACCCCCAGCACCCGCACCTCGTCGTCGACGTGGATGCCGCTGGCGCTCGGGAAGTAGGCGGTGGCGTGCTTCTGCCGATCGGCGGTCAGCAGGTAGGCCGCGGCGGCCACCAGCAGCGCGCCGATCAGCAGCGCCAGCACTCGCCGGGTCATCGGGTCCCCCTCCCCAGCAGGTCCTGCAGTCCGGGAACGGCGTTGGTGGGCGGGATGTTGGCGAAGAAGGCGTCCAGGGCGGGCATGGTGGACAGCACCTCCCCGAGGGTGCGCAGCATCGGCACGGCCTCGTGCAGGGCGGCGGTGAGCTGATCGCGGTTGTCCCGCAGGATCGCCACCGCCGAGCGGAGTTCGGTCAGCGCGGGCCGCAGCTGCGCGTCGTTCTCGCGGGCCAGCGCGTCGAGCTGGTCGGCGGTCGTGGTCAGGTCGGCGAGCAGCCGCTCGATCGCGGCCTGGCGCTGGTTGAGCGCGGTCAGCAGCGCGGTTCCCTGGTCGAAGATCGCCCGCAGGTCCTGCTGGTGGCCGGCGAGCACCTCGGTGGTGGCGCGCGCGTGCTCCAGCAGGGAGCGCAGTTCGGCGTCGCGGGCGTTGACGCTCTCCGCCAGGCGCCGCAGGCCGCTCAGCGCCTGGGGTGCGCTGCGCGCGGTGCCGTCGAGGGTGTCGGCCACGGCGGTCAGCGCGGTCGTCAACCGGTCGGTGTCGAGCCGGGAGGTGGTGTCGGTGAGGCTCTGCAGGGCTTGGGTGACGTCGTAGGGCGCGATGGTGCGCGACAGCGGGATCTGCGCGTCGTTCGGCAGCTCCCCGGGCCCGGCCGGTGCCAGGCTCAGCGCCTTCTCGCCGAGCGCGCTCTGCGCCTTGATCGCCGCGGTGCTCCCCTCCCCCACCCGCAGGTCGGGTTCGTCGACGGTGAACGACACCAGCACGTCGGTGTCGCGCAGCTCAACGTCCTCGACGCGGCCGACGGTCATGCCCGACACCACCACCGGATCGCCCTCCACGAGGCCACCGGCCTCGGAGAACACGGCGTGCAGGCCGCGTCCGGCCAGCAGCGGCGAGATCGCGTCGCCGCTGAGCGAGAACAGCACGACGACGGCGATCAGCAGCGAGCCGACGACGCCGAGCCGGGAGTCGTTCACGTCAGTTCCCGCCTTCCTCGGCGCAGCGCCGCACATCGCTGTCGATCCACGGGGTGTAGAGGTAGCCGCCGGTGGGGGCGCTGGTGCGCACCCGCACGCTGCACAGGTAGGCGTTGAAGAAGTTGCCGTTGACGCCGATCCGGCCGATCCGCCGGTAGGCCTCGGGCAGCTCGCGCAGCGCGGAGCGCACCTGCTCGTCGTGGGCGTCGAGGGTGCCCGCGATGGTGCCCAGGTCGCCGATCTCGGCGCGCAGGTCGGGCCGCAGCCGGGGCAGCAGGTCGGCGGCGGTGGCGGTGAGGCCGTGCAGGTGGTCGACGGCGCCGGTGATCGCGCCGCGGTCGGCGGCCAGCCCGTCGACCAGCTGCCGGGTCTGCCCGATGACCTCCGAGACCTGCCGGTCGTGCGCGTCGAAGGTGGCCAGCGCGGCGTCGAGGTTGCCGATGACGTCGCCGATGAGCCGGTCCCGGTCGGCGAGGGTGTGGGTGACCGAGGCCAGCGAGGTCAGGAACGAGTCCAGCGCCCCGGCCTCGCCCTGCAGCACCTGGATCAGCGAGCCGGAGAGCTGGTTGACCTGCTCCGGCGACAGCGCCTGGAATAGCGGCTGGAACCCGCCGACGAGCACGTCGAGGTCCAGCGCGGGCGAGGTCCGCTGCAGCGGGATGACCTGCTCGCCCAGCGGCGTTCCGCCGTCGCCTTCGGCGAGTTCCAGGTAGCGGTTGCCGACGAGGTCGCGGTACTTCACCGCCGCGCGGGTGCCGCTGGTCAGCGGGGGCGCGCCGGAGACGGTCATGCTCACCAGCACGGTGGCGTCGGGCCGCATCCGCAGGTCGTCGACCTGCCCCACGCGCACGCCCGCGATCCGCACCGGGTCGCCGGGTTCCAGGTAGGACACGTCGAAGAACACCGCGCGCACCTCGGTCTCCTCCCCGGCCCTGCGGGTTTCGCCGAGCAGCAGCGCGATGTAGCCGGCGGCGAGCGCGGCGACGGTGAAGAACGCGGCGAGCTTGACGACCTCGGCTCTCACCGGCCACCTCCCAGCGGGGAGAGCGGGCCGAACAGGTACACCGCCAGCAGGTCGGGGTTGAGCCGCGGGCTCTCGTCGGTGCCGCGGTAGGGGTTGGCGCCGGTGTCGTAGTTGACGTACGGCGGGATTCCCCGCACCTCGGGCAACCCGTGGCAGTCGGGGCCGGTGTCCACACCGGTCTTGGGCAGGTTCTGCGGGTACTCGTAGGCGGGGATGCCCGGCAGCATGCTCACGGTGACGTGCGTGTTGGGGTGGGTGCCGCCGAACTCGGGCCCGCCGGTGACGGCCCGGATGAGGTCGCCGTTGTGCACCATGCCGCCGAAGAAGCACGGCACGACCGGCGAGTACCGCCGCAGCAGCCCGGCCGTCGGTTGCAGCTCGTCGAGCGCGGACACCAGCGGAGGGCCGTTGTCGTCGAGGAACTCGCCGGTGCCGTTGCCGAGCTCGGTCAGCGACAGCAGGAATCCGGCGAAGGCCCGCTTCTGCTCGACCAGGGTGCTGCCGGTGCCGCCGAGGTTGCTCGCGGTGGCGGTGAGGTCGTCGGTCACGTCCCGGTAGTGCTCGGCGACCGCGGTGACCTGCGGCAGCCGGGATTCGAGCTCGGGCAGGTTCGGGTTGAACGCGCGCAGGTAGCCGTCGGTGTCGGCGATGAGCGCGCGGATCCGGTCGCCGTTGCCGCGCAGCGACCCGGACACCGAGGTCAGGGCCGCGTTGAGCTTGCTGGGCGGCACGCCGCGCAGGGTGTCCATGACGTGGTCGAAGGTGTGGTCCAGCTCGACGGTGACGCGCGCGCGGTTCAGCACCGCTCCGGCGGCGATGTGCTCGCCGGTGTCGGGACCGGGCCGCAGTTCGACGTACTTGGCGCCGAACACGGTGGCGGGCACCAGGTTCGCGGTGACCTGGGCGGGGATGCGCTCGGCCTGCGCGGGGTCGAGCTCGACGGCGAGGCGGGCTCCGGTGCCGTCGCTGGTGACCTCGGCGACCGAGCCGACCTCGACGCCGCGCAGCTTGACCGGCGAGCCCGGTTCCATCAGCAGCCCGGAGCGGTCGGCGAGCACGGTGATCGGCAGGACGCGGTCGAAGGCCCGGTTGTACTGCGCCACCGACAGCACCGCCAGCAGCGCGACGCACACCGCGAACGCGGCGCCGATGAGGACGTATCGCGAGTTCACCGGCCTCACCCCGAGATGTGGACCGAGGAGGCGGAACCGTAGATCGCCAGGTCGAGCAGCAGGTCGACCAGCATCACCCCGATCAGCGAGCCGCGCACGGCCTTGCCGACCGCCTGACCGACGCCGGCGGGACCGCCGCTCGCGGCGAAGCCGTGGTAGCAGTGCACCGACATCACCACGACCGACATGGTCAGCGCCTTGACGAACGACCACAGCAGGTCGGAGGGCACCAGGAACGCGCTGAAGTAGTGGTCGTAGGTGCCGCCGGACTGGGCGTAGGCGACGGTGACGACCAGCCGGGTCGCGGCGAACGAGCCGAGCACGGCCAGCGAGTACAACGGGATGATCGCCACGAACCCGGCGATGATCCGGGTGGTCACCAGGTACGGCACCGACCGGATCGCCATCACCTCCAGCGCGTCGATCTCCTCGCTGATGCGCATCGCCCCGAGCTGCGCGGTGAAACCGGCGCCGACGGTGGCGGTCAGCGCCACCCCGGCGATGACCGGCGCGGCCTCGCGGGTGTTGGCGTAGGAGGAGACGAACCCGGCCAGCGCTTCGACGCCGATGTTGGCCAGCGAGGAGTAGCCCTGCAGCCCGACCTCGACGCCGATCGCGGCGGTCATGAACACCACGATCACCACGGTTCCGCCGATCACGGCCAGTCCCCCGGTGCCGAGGCTGACCTCGGCGATGAGGCGCACGACCTCGCGCTTGTAGCGCATCAGCGCCGTGGGCACCGAGGCGTAGACGCGGCCGTGGAAGACGACCTGCCTGCCGGTGTCCTCGAGTCTGCGCAGCGGCACCCGGATCACCCGGGTGCGCTTGGATTCGCCGATCGCCATCCGCTCAACTCCTCGTTTGCAGGAACACCGCGGTGATCAAGGAATTGGCGGCGAAGAGCAGGATGAAGCTGAACACGACGGTCTGGTTCACCGCGTCGCCGACGCCTTTCGGACCGCCTTTCGCGTTGAGCCCGAGGTGGCAGGCGACGAGTCCGGACAGCAATCCGAACACGGCCGCCTTCAACTCGCTGACGAGAAGATCATCAATTCCGGTGAGCAGCGTCAGATTCGCGACGAAGAGCCCGGCGCTGGCCTTCTGCACGAGCACCGAGAACAGGAAGCTGCCCGCCAGTCCCACGAAGGTGACCAGTCCGTTGAGCGCCAGCGCCACGACCGTGGAGGCCAGCACCCGGGGAACCACCAGGCGGTGCACGGGGTTGAGCCCCATGACGCCCAGCGCCTCGATCTCGTCGCGGATCTTGCGCGCCCCCAGGTCGGCGCAGATCGCCGTCGCCCCTGCTCCGGCGACGACGAGAACGCTGACCATGGGCCCGATCTCGCGCACCACGGCCAGCCCCGCGCCCGCCCCGGCGAGGTCGGTGGCACCGATCTCGGTGAGCAGCTGGTTGAGCTGGAAGACGACGATCACGCAGAACGGGATGGCCACCAGCAGCGTCGGCACCACCGACACGCTCACGATCATCCAGGACTGCTGCAGGAACTCGCGGAGCTGGAAAGGGCGTCGGAATCCCTGACGCACGACCTCGGCCGACAACCGGTAGAAGGAACCGACGGGAACGCTGATCCTGGCCATCCCGGAATTCGCCATCGACCGACCTCCCCCGGGCAGGCAGAAATCCACTACGACGCGAAAAGCGATTCACTGCAAGAAGAACGAGAGACGGTCGCTCGAAAAGACAAGTGCACGAGTAGCAATCGGCGGCGGCTGTTCGGCGGTGCGGACGATAGTCGCATTACGCTCCCTTAACGTCAACAACCCCCGCCCGAAACACCACCCAGCGGAACCCCCCAGCACACCCACTGCTCCAACAAGGTGACCCCCACCCGAGCCACCCACCCCGACCCCCCTCCGGACCTCGCGGCCAGGCCCCGGCGGGGCCTCGCGTGCCGCTGCCCGGCTCCGGGTTCGACGGGGTCCTGGAGCAGGGCAGTTTTAGTCATAACTGTCCCTGAGAAGACGGGACAGTTATGACTAAAACTGCCGTCGCCGAAGGACTCAGCACTGGGACGCGCCCGCGTCGGCGGCGGCAGGGCCAGGCGTCGGGTGGGGGTCGTCGGTGACGGGGTCGAGGCGGGGGAGTTCTGCTGGGAGTTCGGTGCGTCTGCGGACGTTGAGCTTGCGGTAGACGCGGGTGAGGTGCTGCTCGACCGTGCTGACGGTGATGTAGAGGCGGCGGCCGATCTCGCGGTTGGTCTGGCCGCGGGCGGCGAGTTCGGCGACCTTGCGCTCGGCCTCGCTCAGCAGCGGCGTTCCGGACGTGGTCGGAGTGGGTTCGGGGCGGGTGTCGAGGTGGTCGCGGAGGTGGTGCGGCAGGACCTCGGCCTGGCAGGACTTGGCCATCTGGTCGGCTTTGCGCAGCACCAGGCGGGCGTTGCCGAGCTGGCCGAGCTCGCTGTGGGCCTGGCTGAGGTCGGCCAGCGCGCGGGCCAGCTCCAGCCGGTCGTCGACGCGTTCCAGCAGCTGCACGGCTTCGCGGAGGACGGCGACGCGCTGGCGGGGTTCGCTGCAGGCGGCCAGCACGCGCAGGGCGATCGCGCGCAGGCGCGCACCTCCGCTGTCGTGCCCGAGCTGCTCGGCGACCAGGTCCCGGGCCTCCTTGCGGCGGCCCAGCAGCAGGTAGGTCTGGGCGAGGTCGCTGCGCCACGGGATCGCGGTCGGCACCGCCGGGTCGCCGCGGCGCATCCGGGCGGCGATCCGCTCGAAGGCGTCCAGGGCGGCGAGGGTGCGGCCGGTGGCCAGCGCGTGCCTGCCGGTGGCGTGCAGGTGGCGCAGGCCGAAGGTGGTCGCGGCCATCTCGTCCGGGACGGGACGGGCGAGCAGTTCGGCGGCCGCGTCGTGACGCCCCAGCGCCGAGTTGACCAGGATCAACGTCGACTGCGGCAGTCCGACCAGCACGCCCCAGCTCTGCGGGTGCAGCAGCTGCAGGGCCTCCTGGGCCTGGGTCTCGGCGGCGATGAGGTCGCCGCGTCGCCACGACATGTCGGCCCGGACCGCGCTGATCAGCGCGCGAGTGGTGGTGGCGCCCTGCCTGCGGGCCTGGTCGGCCACGGCCGCGCACCAGCGCTGGGCGCGCTCGGCGTGCCCGGTGTGGTCGAGGGCGAGCACGGCGGCGGCCGCGGCCTCGGGCAGCACGTCCCCGGAGCAGCTCTGCAGCACGTGCTCGGCGGCGCGCAGCACCTCGCCCGGGGCGTCCTGGGTCCAGGCGCCCATCAGCTGCGCGGTGCGCTGCCAGCGGGTGTCGCCGACGTCGAGGGCGGCGGGTTCGGGCAGCGCGCCGTGGATCCACTCGGCGGCGATGCGCAGTTCGGCGGCGTCGCGCGGCTGCGGTTCTCCCGCGTGCTCGCGGGTGGCGCGCAGCAGGTCGCAGGGCTGCTCGCCCTGCCACCACCGCAGCCGGGCCACCGGGATCGCGTCGCGCCACGACAGGTCGCCGCGGTCGGCGAGCGTGCCGAGGTGGCGCACGGCCAGCGACGGGTTGAGCCGCCAGGCCGCGCGCACCAGGGCGGCGCGGATCTCGACGCGTTCGCGCTCGTCCTCGGCGGCGGGCAACGCGAGTTGCAGGCAGCGCACGGCCAGGTCGGCATCGTCGAGCAGGGACTGCTCGGCGGCGTAGCGCAGCGGCCGCATCGCCCAGCGGCCCGGGACCTCGCCCGCGGCGGTGAGGTGGCGGGCGATCTCGACGGCCGGGTGACCGCGCCGGTGCAGCAGCTCGGCGGCGCGCGCGTGCAGCCGGGCTGCCTCGGCGGCACCGAGGCTCGCCAGCACGACGTCGGGGTTGCGCAGCCGGTGCTCGCGCAGCAGACCCGTGGATTCGAGGACGTCCAGGACGGGTCCCACGGCCCGGGTGCTGCGGTCGAGCAGGTCGGCGACCAGCGCCCGCGACGCCTGCTCACCGAGGATCGCCGCCGCCACGGCGACCGGCAGGAAGTCGGGGTCCCAGCGCGTCAGGCAGTCCAGCACGGCGCGGCGGAAGCGCGGGCCGACGGCCAGGCCGTCGTCGACGAGCGCGCGCAGCAGGAACGGGTTGCCGCCGGTGAGCGCGAGCGCCGTCGCGGCCCGGTCGGCGTCGCCGATCAGCTCGGCCACGCCGGATTCCGTCAGCGGGGCGAGATCGAGGCGGTGGTCCGGTTGGCGGACCAGCTCGGCGTGCGGCGCCTCGCGGGTCAGGTCCGGCCGCTCCCACTCGGTGAGCACCAGCAGCACCCGCGAGGACGCGATGCGTCTGCGCAGGTAGAGCAGCACCTGCTGGGATTCGGGGTCGGCGAGGTGCACGTCGTCGACGGCCAGCACCAGCGGTCCCCGCTCGGTCGGCAGCAGCGCGCTGATCTCCTCCAGCGCGCGGGCGTCGAGCGGCGAGGTGGCGCGGTCGCGCACGCTGCGCCCGGTGCCGGCGAGCAGCTGGGCGATCACGCCGAGCGGCAGCTCCCGCTCGGCCCGGGAACCGACGGCCCGCAGCACGGTCGCGCGCCCGCCCGCGAGGTCGCCGAGGGCGTCCAGCAGCGCGGTCTTGCCCGTGGCCATGCCGCCGCCGATGAGCACGACCCGGCCGCGTCCCCGCTCGCAGTCGGCCAGCGATTCTGACAATCGGGCTAATTCGCTGATCCGTTCGGTCACCATCGCCTGAACTCCACACGTCCACTCGCGCAACGGTTCTCGGCTCGTGACCGGTGCCGGTGCGCGGACTCGCCGCCTACACCCCGCTCCGACGGGGCCGGCCGCGACGCGGTTCCGCGACGGCGGTGAAGTCCTGCGGTTGTTCCCGAACGAAAACGTCCCGGGGCGAACGCCTCAGCGGCGGGACAGGGCGCGCCGCAGCTCCTCCTTGCTCATCTTCGAACGCCCTTCGATGCCTTCGCGCTTGGCGTCCTCGTAGAGCTGCCGCTTGGTGCGCCCGCCCGGGCCCTCGCGGTTGCCGGAGCGCTTGCCCCCGCGGCGCTGCGGCGGGATGTCCTGGGTGGAGACCTCGCTGCGCTGCCGGGCGGTCCCCTTCTGCGCCCGGTTCTTGTTCACGGTCCGCGCGGCGATCTCCTCCGCCCGGCCCTCACCGGACCCGCGCTTCTTCGCCCCCTGCTTGACGTGCTCGTACTGCCGCTCGTCCTTCGCGGACCACGCACGCTGCGGCATGAGCCCCCTCCAATCCCGAACGCATCATCACCTCCCCCACACCTACCCCCGCACCCCACGCCGAAAACCCCCTCCTCGGGTCAAATACCGCAGGTTTTGTCGGGTCAAAAACCGCAGGTTTTGACCGGTCGAATACCGCAGGTTTTGACCCGAGGAGGGCTAGGAGGTGGCGTGGGTGTTGCGGAGGAGGCGGGCCGCGGCGAGGGCGAGGGGATCGAGGTCCTGGGGCGGGGCGTCGACGAGGTGGTCGAGCTCGGACTTCATCCGGGGGTCCCAGAACATCCTGATGTGGTCGGCCACCTCCTGCGCCGCTTGGCGCGCTGGGAGGTGGGCGAACTGGATGGCGATGTCGTTGGCCATCCGGACCTGCGGCGAGACGTCGGTGCTCACTCGCTCATCACCGCCTCCCGCTGCTCGGCCCCGGCCTGCTCCTGGCTCGCCTCGCGGGCGACCTGCACGGCGGTCACCTTGTACTCCGGGCAGTTGGTGGCCCAGTCGGAGTTCTCCGTGGTCACCACGTTCGCCCCGGTCACCGGGTGGTGGAAGGTCGTGTACACCACGCCCACCGGCATCCGGTCGGAGACCTTCGCGCGCAGCGACGTCGTGCCCACCCGGCTCGACAGGTTCACCACGTCACCGGTGGAGATGCCGCGGTCCTCCGCGTCGTGCGGGTGGATCTCCAGCACGTCCTCCGGGTGCCAGGCGACGTTGGCGGTGCGCCGGGTCTGCGCGCCGACGTTGTACTGCGACAGGATCCGGCCCGTGGTGAGCACCAGCGGGTAGCGGCGGGTGCTGCGCTCGCGGGTCGCCACGAACGGGGTGAGCACGAACTTCCCCTTGCCGCGCACGAACTCCTCGGCGTGCATGATCGGCGTGCCTTCCGGCGCCTTGTCGTTGCACGGCCACTGGACGCTGCCGAGCTCGTCCAGCTTGGCGAACGACACGCCCGCGAAAGTCGGTGTCACGGACGCGATCTCGTCCATGATCTCGCGCGGGTGGTCGTAGTGCATGGGATAGCCCATCGCCTGGGCGATCTCGCAGGCCACCTGCCACTCGTCCTTGCCGGGCTTGGGCACCATCACCGGGCGGACCCGGTTGATCCGCCGCTCGGCGTTGGTGAACGTGCCGTCCTTCTCCAGGAACGAGGTGCCCGGCAGGAACACGTGCGCGAACTTGCTGGTCTCGTTGAGGAACAGGTCCTGCACGACCACCAGCTCCATCGCCGACAGAGCCGCCTGCACGTGCCGGGTGTTGGGGTCGGACTGGGCGATGTCCTCGCCCTGCACGAACAACCCGTGGAAGCTGCCGTCGACCGCGGCGTCGAACATGTTCGGGATCCGCAACCCCGGTTCGGCGAGAATCGGCCGCTCCCAAAGCTTCTCGAACACCTCGCGGACCGCGTCGTCGGCGACGTGCCGGTAGCCGGACAGCTCGTGCGGGAACGAGCCCATGTCGCACGAGCCCTGCACGTTGTTCTGCCCGCGCAGCGGGTTCACGCCCACCCCGTCGCGACCGATGTTGCCGGTCGCCATCGCGAGGTTGGCCATGCCCATCACCATCGTCGAGCCCTGGCTGTGCTCAGTGACGCCCAGGCCGTAGTAGATCGCGCCGTTGCCGCCGGTGGCGTAGAGCCGCGCGGCCTCGCGGACCTGCTCGGCGGGCACGCCGGTGATCGACTCCACGGACTCGGGGCTGTTCTCCGGCCGGGCGATGAACTCCGCCCACTCCTCGAAGCCCTCGCAGCGCGACGCCACGAACGACGAATCGGTCAGGCCCTCGGTCACCACCACGTGCGCCAGCGCGTTGACCATCGCCACGTTGGTGCCCGGCGAGAGCTGCAGGTGGTGGGAGGCCTCGACGTGCGGGCTGCGCACCAGGTCGATGCGGCGCGGGTCGACGACGACGAGCTTGGCGCCCTCCCGCAGCCGGCGCTTCATCCGCGAGGCGAACACCGGGTGCCCGTCGGTCGGGTTCGCCCCGATCACCACGATCACGTCGGCAGCGGCCACCGACCGGAAGTCCTGGGTCCCGGCCGAGGTCCCGAAGGTCTGCTTGAGCCCGTAGCCGGTCGGCGAGTGGCACACCCGCGCGCAGGTGTCGACGTTGTTGTTGCCGAACGCCGCCCGCACCATCTTCTGCACCGCGTAGACCTCCTCGTTGGTGCAGCGCGAGGAGGTGATACCGCCGATGCTGTTGGCGCCGTGCCGGGCCTGGATGTCGCGGAACCGCTCGGCCACGTAGGAGATCGCGGTGTCCCAATCGGTTTCGCGCCACTCGTCGGTGATGCTCTCCCGGATCATCGGGCTGAGCCTGCGGTCCGGGTGAGTGGCGTAGCCGAACGCGAAGCGGCCCTTGACGCAGGAGTGGCCCTCGTTGGCGCCGCCGTCCTTGTAGGGCACCATGCGCACCAGCTCGTCACCGCGCAGCTCGGCCTTGAACGAGCAGCCCACCCCGCAGTAGGCGCAGGTCGTGAGCACCGAGCGGGTCGGCATGCCGAGGTCGACCACCGACTTCTCCTGCAAGGTGGCCGTCGGGCACGCCTGCACGCACGCGCCGCACGACACGCAGTCGGACTCCAGGAAAGGATCCCCTTGCCCGGCCACGACTTTCGAGTCGAACCCGCGGCCGTCGATGGTCAGCGCGAAGGTGCCCTGCACCTCGTCGCAGGCGCGCACGCAGCGGGAGCACACGATGCACTTGGAGGCGTCGAAGTCGAAGTACGGGTTGGAGGTGTCCTTCGGCGCGTCGAGGTGGTTCTCCCCCTCGTAGCCGTAGCGGACCTGGCGCAGCCCGACCACGCCGGACATGTCCTGCAGCTCGCAGTCGCCGTTGGCCGAGCAGGTCAGGCAGTCCAGCGGGTGGTCGGAGATGTAGAGCTCCATGACGCCCTGGCGCAGCTTCTCCAGCCGCGGCGTCTGGGTGCTGACCTTCATGCCCTCGGCCACCGGCGTGGTGCAGGAGGCCGGGGTGCCCTTGCGGCCGTCGATCTCCACCAGGCACAACCGGCACGAGCCGAACGCCTCCAGGCTGTCGGTGGCGCACAGCTTGGGGATGTCGGTGCCGGACTCGGCGGCGGCGCGCATCACCGACGTGCCCTCGGGCACGGTGACCGGCACGCCGTCGATCTCGACGGTGACGGTGGCCTCCCCCGCCCGGGCCGGGGTGCCGAAGTCGGGTTCCTTCAACAGGCCCATCGCCTACTTCGCCTCCTTCAGGAAGTCCTCGGGGAAGTGCTCCAGCGCGCTGCGCACCGGGTTCGGGGTGAGCCCGCCCATCGCGCACAGCGACCCGTCGGTCATCAGCTCGCAGAGGTCGTTGAGCACGGCGAGGTTGCCGTCGCGGTCCTGCCCGCCGACGATCCGGTCGACGGTCTCCACCCCGCGCACCGCGCCGACCCGGCACGGGGTGCACTTGCCGCAGGACTCCTCCGCGCAGAACTCGAACGCGAAGCGCGCCATCGCCGCCATGTCGGTGGTGTCGTCGAAGACCGTGATGCCGCCGTGGCCCAGCATCGCCTGCGCCTCGCCCAGCGCCTCGTAGTCCATCGGCAGGCCGAACCGCTCGGGCGGCACGTAGGAGCCGAGCGGACCGCCGATCTGCACCGCGCGCACCGGCCGCCCGGACGGGGTGCCGCCGCCGTAGCCGTTGACCAGCTCGTCGATGGTGATGCCGAAAGCGGTCTCGAACACGCCGCCGCGCGCGACGTTGCCCGCCAGCTGGAACACCTGGGTGCCGCGCGAGCGCTCCACGCCCAGCTCGGCGTAGGCCTGGCCGCCGTCGGCGAGGATCGCCGGGACGCTGGCCAGGGTGAGCACGTTGTTGACGACGGTGGGTTTGCCGAACAGGCCGGTGACGGCCGGGATCGGCGGTTTGGCGCGCACCATGCCGCGCTTGCCCTCCAGGCTCTCCAGCATGGAGGTCTCCTCGCCGCAGATGTAGGCACCGGCGCCGACCCGCACGAACAGGTCGAAGCGCAGGTCCGAGCCGAGGATTGCCTCGCCGAGCCAGCCCGCCGCGTAGGCCGCGTCGATGGCCCGCCGCAGCGCGCGCACCGCGTCGGGGTACTCGGAGCGGACGTAGACGTAGCCCTCGGTGGCGCCGACGGCGTGGGCGGCGATGGTCATGCCCTCGATGAGGCAGAACGGGTCGCCCTCCATGAGCATCCGGTCGGCGAAGGTGCCCGAGTCGCCCTCGTCGGCGTTGCAGCAGATGAACTTGTCGGGGCCGTCGGCCTGCAGCACGGTGTTCCACTTGATCCCGGCCGGGAACCCGGCGCCGCCGCGCCCGCGCAGGCCGGAGGCGGTGACCTCCTCGACGACCTCGGACGGCTTCTTGGCCAGCGCCGCGCGGAGACCGCGCATCCCGCCGTGCGCCTCGTAGTCCGATGTGGACAGCGGGTCGGTGATGCCGACGCGGGCGAAGCACAGCCGCTGCTGGTCGCGCATCCACGGCAGCTCGTCGACCACGCCCTGGCGCAGCTCGTGCTCGGCGCCGCGCAGCATCCCGGCGTCGATCAGCTCCGGGACGCGCCCCGGGGTGACCGGGCCGTAGCCGACGCGGCCCCGCTCGGTGTCGACCTCGACCAGCGGTTCGAGCCAGAGCATCCCCCGGGAACCGTTGCGCACCAGTCGGATCGGCTCGTCGGCGGCGCGCTGGATGGCCGCGGCGACCTCGTTCGCGCCGACCGAGACGGCGGCGGAGTCCTGCGGGACGTGCACGGTGATCATGCGCTGCCCTCCGCGAGGATCTCGACGAGCCGGCTGCGATCCACCCGGCCGTGCAGGCATCCGTTGATCTGCGCGGACGGTCCGAGCGCGCAGTTGCCCAGGCAGAACACCTGGTCGAGGGTGACCGAGCGGTCCGGGGTCGTCTGGCCGATCTTGACGCCGAAGACCTGCTCGGCGTCGGCGACCAGCCGCTCGGCGCCGACCGACTGGCAGGCCTCGGCGCGGCAGATCTTGATCGTGGTGGCGCCGGCGGGTTCGGAGCGGAAGTCGGTGTAGAACGAGATGACCCCGTGGACGTCGGCCCGCGAGAGGTTGAGCTCCTCGGCCAGGATCGGCACCGCCTGCGGATCGATCCAGCCGAACTCCTCCTGGAGGTGGTGCAAGATGGGCAGCAGCGCCCCGCGTTCGCCCCGGTGCGCTTCGACCACGCCGCGCACCCGTTCCGCTCTCGTCATCTGCGTCTCCACTCCGTTGTAGATTGGGTCCACGGTCGCGCCGCCGGACGCGGAGTTCAACGCACGCTCGTTTATGCAGCGATAAGCGCGGAGTATCGCTGTGCACCGACCGTCACCGAATTCGTGCCATCTTCGCTGGACAGGGGCATTTTCCGGACTTTTCCCGGGCCGCCGCGGCGCATTTCGCGAACGCTGCGAGACCGGGCGCGACCAGCGTTTTCACCCATCTGCGTCAATCCTTGATCATTTCTTCCCGGGTGCCGCTGGTTGGGCCTCCCGCGCCGTTCGTCCGGGGTTGCCGCGCACTCGTCCCGTTCGCCTTGCCGGGTGTTTCCGGGGGCGCCTAACTTCGATTCCGACGGTGAATCGGGGAATTGCCGTCAACCCCGATTCCCGCCGCCGGAAAGCGAACTCCGGCGGACCGCGAAACCCGAGGAGATGCGATGACCTGGGAAACCCCTGACTACACCGTGATCGACGTCTGCGCTGAGGTCACCGGCTACTTCTACCGGTCCGAGGACTGATCGATCGCTCCCACCACGGCTAGCCCGGTGCCGCGAGGCCCGGCCCTCCGCTGGTCGACGACCCCGGTTTTCGCGCGACGAAAACCGGGGTTTTCGGGCTCGGGGCGGCCCTGCGGCACCGACATCCCCGGAGTCCGGTGAAAGGGAGTGGCGTCGATGCCCCCGGCCACGCATCGAGTCCGAGCCTGCGCGACCCACGAGCTGCCGCCCGGCACCGTGCGGCGCCTGCGCACCATGCCCCCGGTGGCGGTGTTCAACGTCGCCGGCCGCCTCTACGCCATCGACGACGTCTGCTCGCACGCCTACGCGATCCTCAGCGAAGGCCACTTCGACGGGACGTCGCTGGAATGCCCGATGCACATGTCCCGCTTCGACGTCCGCAACGGCGAACCGCTGTGCCCGCCGGCGACCGAGCCACTGCGCACCCACCAGGTGGAGGTCACCGGCAACGAGATCGTCGTCCACGTCGAGGTCGGCAACGGCTGAGGGACGGTTCTCAGCCAGAAACACCTGGGATTTCACCCCCGGCCCCCTCGACTCGGGACAGTTTTCATGAAAACTGCACCACCCCTGAGGGGAACGGTGATGATGAGACCCCTTCTCCCGTCAGGACGGGGGAAGTTTTCATGAAAACTTCGCGGTGTTCGGGACGGGACAGTTTTCATGAAAACTGTCCCGTCCCCAGCACCGCACACCCCGGACACCCCGGTGCCGGGGTGCGGTCGCGTGGGGCTCAGCGGGTCGAGGTCGTGACCCGGCGGTAGACCGGGTCCGGCGTCGTGGTCCGCGGCGCGTTGGCCTTGTCCACCGCGTCCTCGACGAGGTGGTGGTCCGGCGAGTAGGTGCAGACCGGGTCCGTGCGGGAGGCGTCGCCGGTGAGCGCGAACGCCTGGCAGCGGCAGCCGCCGAAGTCGATCTCCTTGCGGGAGCAGGACCTGCACGGCTCCGGCATCCAGCCGGTGCCCCGGAACGCCTCGAACGCAGGGGATTTCGCCCAGATCCAGTAAAGCGAGCGCTCCCTCGCCGACGGGAACTCCAGGGTGTCGATGTCGGCGGCGACCGGGCACGGGTACACCCCGCCGTCCGGCGCGACGGTCAGCGCCGTGGCGGCCCACCCGCCCATGCAGGGCTTCGGGAACGGCTCGTAGTAGTCCGGCAGGATCCACAGCAGTTCCATCGTCCCGGCCAGCTCGGCCTTGCGACGGCGGTAGACCTGCTCGGCGGCCGCCAGCTGCTCGCGGCTGGGCAGCAGCACGTCCCGGTTGAGCAGGCCCCAGCCGTAGTACTGCGTGTTGGCCAGCTCCAGCCGCTCGGCGCCCCACTCGCGGCAGACGTCGATGATCGCGTCCAGCCGGTCGAGGTTGAGCCGGTGCAGCACGACGTTCATGTTCAACGGCAGCCCGGCGTCGGCGATGATCCGCGCCGCCTCCCGCTTCTTGTCGAACCGCTTGGTCGCCGCGACCAGCTCGCTGGCCTCGGCGTTCTCGCCCTGCACGCTGAGCTGCACGCTGTTGAGCCCGGCGGCCACCAGCGACCGCGCGCGCTGCTCGGTGAACCCGAGGCCGCTGGTGATCAGGTTGGTGTAGAGCTCGCAGCCGCGCGCCTCGGTGATGAGCTCGGCCAGGTCGGGGCGCAGCAGCGGCTCGCCGCCGGAGAAGTGCACCTGCACGACACCGAGGTCGGCGGCCTCGCGGATCACCCGCAGCCAGTCCTCGGTGCTCATCTCCCGCTCACGCGCCTGCAGCTCCAGCGGGTTCGAGCAGTACAGGCAGTGCAGCGGGCACCGGTGGGTGAGCTCGGCGAGGAGCCCGTAGGGCGCGGAGGTCATGCCATCACCCACCCCTGGTCGCGGGCGTCGCGCAGGAACGTCAGCACGTCGTCGGTGATCCCGGTGGTGCCGAACTGCTCCTCCAGCACCTCGACGATCTCGCGCACCGTCCGGTCGCCGTCGCACAGCCGCAGGATCGCCGAGCTCGACGCGTTGAGCTCGACGACGCGTTCCGGCAGCAGCAGCAGGTCGGCGTCGCGGACCTTGTCGTGCTTGAGCATCGCCTTGGTCACCAGTCGGGGTCTGCTCTCGGGTTCCATCACCGGTCCTTGCCGTAGGCGAGCTGCACCGCATCGAGCAGGGTCCACAGCACGTCGCACTTGAACTCCAGCGCGCGCAGGCACGCTTCCTGCTTCTCGCGGGTGTCGGCGTGGGTGAGCACGAGGCCGAGCAGGTGCTCGATGTCAGCGGGCTGCTGGGTCAACCGGGTCCGGAAGTACTCCAGGCCGCGCGAGTCCAGCCACGGGTAGTGCTTCTCGACGTCGACGATGCGGCGGCTGAGCAGGTCGGGCGCGAACAGCTCGGTCATCGCCGAGGCGACCGCCTCCAGCCAGGGCTTGTGCCGGCAGAAGTCGACGTAGGCGTCGACGGCGAAGCGCACCCCGGGCAGCACGGTGCGGACGTCGTGCAGCTCCTCGCGGGACAGCCCGACCGCGGCGCCGAGCCGCACCCAGCGCTCGATCCCGCCTTCGGTGTCGGCGGTGCCGTCGTGGTCGGTGATGCGCTTGATCCACCGGCGCCGCTGCGCTCCGTCGGGGAGCTTGGTGAGGATGAACGCGTCCTTGATCGGCAGGTTGATCTGGTAGTAGAACCGGTTGCGCACCCAGCCGCGGAACTCCTCCTCGGTGAGGTCTCCGGCGTGCATCCGCTGGTTGAACGGGTGCAGGTGGTGGTAGCGCGCCTCGCCCACCGCCCGCAGCTCGGCCTCGAACTCCTCCGACGACCAGGGCCTCATAGTTCGACCTCCAGACCCGCACGTCCCACCTCGATGCCCTGCGCCGCGAGTTCAGCTCGCTCGGCGGAGTCCGGGTCGAGGATGGGGTTGGTGTTGTTGACGTGGACGTAGATCTTGCGGCGGGCGGGCAGCGCGGCCAGCCGGCGCGCCGATCCGTCCGGGCCGCTGATGGGCATGTGGCCCATGGACCTGCCGGGGCGGTCCCCGGTGCCCTGGCGGGCCATCTCGTCGTCGGTCCAGAACGTCCCGTCGACGAACACGCACTCGGCGTCGGCGACCTGCTCGGCGAAGTGCTCGTCCCACCGCGGCACGCCCGGCGCGTACACGGCGGTGCCGCCGCTGACCGGGTCGTGCAGCACGTAACCGGTCTCCCACTCGCCGGGTCCGGCGAGGCGGCCGACGTAGCGCGGCGGTTTGCTGCCGGTCGCGAAGGCCGTCACCCGGAGCCGTTCGTCGAGGTCGACGGGCTTGCCGACGTGGAGGGTCTCCCACCGGAAGTCGGCGTAGTCGGCGACCAGGTCGCGCACCGGGAAGTGGTCGGTGAGCGCCGCGAGCACCGGTGCCGTGCCGCGCACCTCGAGGGCCGAGCCCTCGCGGAGCACCAGCAGTCCGATGGTGTGGTCGAACTCGGCGTCGGTGAGCAGCACGCCGGCGACCGGTGTGTCCCGCACCCCGGGTCCGGGGTGCAGCCGGGGGTCGGCGGCGATCTGGTGGTGCACGTCGGGAGTGGCGTTGAGCAGGTACCAGCGGTCGCCCGTGCCGGACACCGCCAGGCCCGCGTGCGCCGAAGCGCGCTCCGGTGCTGTGCGGGCCTTACGGCATCCGGCGCAGGCGCAGTTCCACTGCGGGTACCCGCCACCTGCCGCGACTCCCAGGCAGTGGATGAGCACGATCGACCGTCAGCCCTGGTGGTGGTAGCCGGTGACTTCGGCGCAGACGTCGATCACGGTGTAGGCAGGGGTCTCCCAGGTCATGAATGCCTCCTCGCAGTTCACGTGTTCGGGCAGTTCACAGCCTCGGCGATCGGTCGTCGCGGTGACAACCGATCGCCGACCGGCGGCGTGGAACCGCCCACGAGCGGCACCGCGGGGACTACGAGCGGTGCGGTTCGAGCTTGCGCGTGATCGCCCGCTCCGGCAGCGCGTGCCGCTCGTCAAACGCCCAAGAGGCGACGGATTTCCGGCGCGTGACGCCGGGAGACGGGGACCGTTTCGGGCACCCGGGGGTCGGTGACGAGGAACAGCTCGCCCTTGGTGCCGCGCTCGACCTCGGCGACCCGGCGGAGGTTGACCAGGAACCGGCGGTGCACGCGGCGGAACCCGTGGCGGGTCAGCGCCTGGTCGACGTGGTCCAGTCCCCTGGTGGCGGCCAGGATCCGGCCGCGGTCGGTGCTGAGCCACACGGTGTTGCGGTCGGCCTCGGCGTAGCGGATCTCCGACGGGGCCAGCAGCACCAGGCGGTCGTTGCGTATCCCGATGACCCGCGGGGGCATCGGCACCGCGGCGCCCTCTCCCGCGCGCCCGTACGGTTCGCCCTCTTGGAGACCGAAGGCGCAGAGCATCCCGACGACGCGGTTGGCCTCGGTGATGGGCCGCAGCGTCGCGGGCATGGTTCCTTCGGCGGCGACGCCGAGCTGGGCGTAGCCGCTCCACTGTGGATTCTGCGCGGCGCGGCTCGCGGCCCAGCGCACCACGTCGTCGAGCTCGGGGATCTCGGGGCAGGAGCGCTCGCCGGGTTCCAGCGCGCCGCGCGAGGCCGGGGCGTCGCCCGGCAGGCGCAGCATGGCCAGGGCCGCGGCGTTGGCGGCGATGATCTTGCCGCCGCGGTCCAGGGCGACCAGCGGGCCGGTGGAGTCGGTGCGCTCCTGCTTGAAGGCGGCGACCGCGCGCCGGGCCTCGCCGACGGCTCTGCGGTGGATCTCCTGCTCGATGCCGGCCGCGGCGGTGCGCAGCCAGGTCGGGACCTGCTCGGAGAGCGTCGCGCCCCACCGGGAGATGTTGATCGAGGCGATGGCCGATCCGGTGACGACGTCGCGGATGGCGATGCCCGCGCAGTCCCACTGGTGCAGCCCCTCGCACCAGTGCTCGGGTCCGGTGACCGTCACCGGGCCCGCGACCTCGAAGGACGTGCCCATCCCGTTGGTGCCGGTGGCCTTCTCCGACCACGACGACCAGGGCGCCATGTTCGACATCTCGGCGCGGCGCCGGGTCGACGGGTCGCCCCAGGTGCCGAGGATGCGCCCGGTGCCGTCGGTGACCGCCACGACCCCGCCGTCGAGCTCGACGTCGCGGCCCGCCAGTGCTCCCAGCCCGCCGAGCTGGGTGAAGATGACGTCGTTGTCCGGTCCGTGGTCGTGGTGGCCGGGGGCCGGTGGTGCGGCGTCCAGTCCCGGGTCCACTTCGTACTGATCTCGGCAGCGGTACCAGGAGGCGAGGATCTCGGGGCGCACCGACGCGGTGACGTCGTCACCGGTGGCGAAGGCCTCCCAGGCCTTGGCGACGGCGGAGGTGGAGGTCAGCGCATCTCCGCCGGGCGTGCTCGGTGCGATTTCCAGCGGCGGGACCAAGCCGGCCATCACGACCTCCTCGTCGTCGTCCAGACATGCGCCACCGCCCACTGGGCGTGACCCCGATCACGCTAAGGGGTCGCCATACGTGGAAGCAAGAGCGGCCATCCACTTGGTCCAGTGACCAGGCGTGCAATTGATCTCGTTGCACACCAAGGAAAACCGTCCGTTCGGGTAGTTGCGGAGTCCGAACGGGCAGACCGCGCATCCGCTTCGGGCGATCACCGCGCGCAACCCCGCCCCACCAGCGGGCCGGGCCTCGCGTTCGTGCGCGGGACTAGCATGCCCGCATGCTGCTGCGGCAACTGGAATACCTGACCACCCTCGCGCGCGAGAAGCACTTCGCCCGCGCCGCGAAGGCCTGCTACATCTCGCAACCCGCGATGTCGGCGGCGATCCGCAAGCTCGAAGCCGAGCTGCACGTCCAGATCATCCAGCGCGGCAACCGCTTCATCGGGTTCACCCCCGAGGGAGAGCGGATCCTCAAGTGGGCCTACCGCATCCTCGCCGAGCGCGACGCGCTGGTCGAGGACGTCGGGGCGATGCGGGAAGGGCTCAGCGGCCGGCTGCGGATGGGCTGCATCCCCACGGCGCTGTGCGTGGTGCCGATCCTGACGTCGCTGCTGTGCCAGGACCAGCCCCGGGTGCGGGTGCAGGTGAGCTCGATGACCTCCATCGAGATCCAGCGGGGGCTGTCGCAGTACGGGCTCGACGTCGGGGTCACCTACATCGACAACGAGCCGCTGACCGGCGTCCGCACGGTCCCGCTCTACCACGAGCGCTACCTGCTGCTGGCCGCCGAGGACGACCTCGAGGAGCGCGACAGCGCGACCTGGGCGGAGGCGGCCGAGCTGCCGCTGTGCCTGCTGTCGGAGGACATGCAGAACCGGCGCATCCTCAACTCGGTCTTCGAGCAGGCCCAGGCCCGGCCCCAGCCCGCGGTCGAGACCAACTCGATCAGCGCCCTCTACGCCCACGTCCGCGAGGGCCCGTGGGCCACGGTCCTCCCCCACTCCTGGCTGCTGCGCTTCGGCGTCCCCGAGGGCATGCGCGCGGTCCCCCTCAAGGACCCCGAGATCAGCAAGACCATCGGCCTCGTCCTCCACGACAGGGACCCCGAACCCATCCTCGCCAAGGCCTTCGTCGACACAGCCCGCACAGTCGACCTCGACGAACTCCTCACCGCCACCACCCCCACCTGACACCCCACCCCAACCCCAGCGACAGCAACGCCACAGCGGGCATCCTCCCGGGCAGAGGACAGTTTTTGCCACAACTGTCCGGACATTTCGGGCACCACCCCGCGACAGTTTTCACTAAAACTGCCCCCTACCCACCACCACAGGCCAAATACCGGAGGTTTCGACCGGTCAAAAACCGCGGTATTCGACCGGTCAAATACCGCAGTTTTTGACCCCGGGAGCCGCCGGGACGACGCTCGCGGACTTCCGCTAGACGACCTTCGTCGGAACGTGGGCCTCCGCACGGATCAGGGAGAGGTGAGCGCGCGGGCCAGGGCGGGCCAGACCGTTCAGCTCCCCTTGCGACGCGCGAGACCCCCGTTCCGGTAGGCATTTTCCGGGCGCATGGGCGTCGGCGGGTTCGGTCGGACCTGGGGTGGCTGGGAGTTGGTGTTGGTTCAGCTTTACTGGATGGGATCGTGTTGCGTCAAGGGTTTGTCCTGACATTCTTACCTGGTGGAGCAAGGGTGGCGGACCGTGGGTCCACTGTGGACCCAACGCTGCGGAAGCGGTTCGCGCGTCCGGGTCTTGACATCGTTGTGATGCGCCGCACAGCATTGATCGGCACCAGGGATTGATCGACACCAAGGCACTCCCTCCGGAGGAATCGAGGACCTCGCCGCGATGAAGATCGGAGTAGCCGGGGTCGGCCGGATCGGCTCCATGCACGCCACGAACCTCGCCGCGCTCGACGACGTCGACCAACTGCTTCTCTTCGACCCGGCGCCCGGCAGAGCCGAGGCCGCCGCCCGCGAGATCGGCGCCACCGCCGTGACCACAGTGGACGATCTGCTCGCCGCCGACGGCGTGCTCGTCGCCACCCCGACCGACACGCACGCTGCGATGGTGCGCGCCGCGCTGTCCGCCGGAACCCCGGTGCTGTGCGAGAAACCGCTGGCCCCAGACCTGTCCACGATGTCGGCGCTGGTCGAGGAGATCGAGCGCTCGGGAGTGCCGGTGCTGGTGGGCTTCCAGCGCCGGTTCGACCCCGACACCGCCGAGGTGCACCGCCGGATGCGCGACGGCAGCGCCGGGTCGGCGTACCTGGTGCGCGCGGTGTGCCACGATCACCTGCCGCCGCCCAAGGAGTTCATCGCGACCTCCGGCGGGCTGTTCCGCGACTGCCTGATCCACGACCTCGACGCCGTGCCGTGGCTGCTCGGCGAACCGGTCGCCGAGGTCTACGCGTCCGGATCGGTGCTGGTCGACGAGTCGTTCCGGGAGGCCGGGGACGTCGACAACGCGGTGGTGTCGCTGCGCTTCGCCGGGGGCGCGCACGCGCTGCTGTCGGCCGCGCGGCACGACCCGGTGGGCTACGACTGCCGCCTGGAGGTCTTCGCCTCGCGGGACACCCTCACCGTCGGGTTCGACGAGCGCGCCCCGCTCAGCACCGTCCGAGGCGGCCCCGACGAGCCGTGGACGTCGTTCACCGAGCGCTACCACGACGCCTACGTGCGGGAGGCCCGCGTGTTCCTCGACGTCATCGCCGGAAAGGCCGAGAACCCCTCCCCCGCAAGGGAAGCGCTGGTCAGCCTGCGGCTGGCCGAGGCGTGCGAGGAATCGCTGCGCGCCGGGAAGCCGGTGGGGGTGGGCGCGTGAGCTTCAAGGTCGCCGCCGCGCCGATCTCCTGGGGCGTGAGCGAAGTGCCCGGCTGGGGGCGGATTCTCGAACCCGACTGCGTCCTGTCCGAGATGGCGGGGCTGGGCGTCTACGCCACCGAGCTCGGCCCGCCCGGCTACCTGCCGGATCCGCCGACGATCGTCGGCAGGCACGGGTTGGAGCTGGT
Organism: Saccharopolyspora flava; assembly: GCF_900116135.1. GTDB lineage: Bacteria > Actinomycetota > Actinomycetes > Mycobacteriales > Pseudonocardiaceae > Saccharopolyspora > Saccharopolyspora flava. The sequence goes on along the minus strand of NZ_FOZX01000004.1, from coordinate 182,911 downwards.
CGGCGGCTTCCTCGCGATCCCCCTGCACGACCCCGGAACCGCCGAAGCCGGCATCGCCGAGGCCACCGCGACGGCGCGCAAGATCGCGCGCGGCGGCGGGGAGATCGTGGTGCTCGCGGCCGCCACCGGGCTCGACGGCTACGACCGGCGCCCCGACCTCGACGACGCGCAGTGGGCGACGCTGGTCGAGACCTGCCACCGCGTCGGCGAGGTCGTGCGCGCCGAGGGGCTGCGCGTCGCGCTGCACCCGCACGTCGGCACCCACGTCGAGACCGAGGACGAGGTGGAGCGGTTCCTGGCCGACTCGACGATGCCGTTGTGCCTGGACACCGGGCACCTGCTGGTCGGCGGGACCGATCCGGTCGCGCTCGCCGAGCGGCATCCCGCGCGCATCGGGCACCTGCACCTCAAGGACGTCCGCGCCGACCTGGCCGCCGAGGTCCGCTCCGGCCGGCTCGGGTTCGCCGAGGCCGTCGCCGCCGGGCTGTTCGTGCCGCTCGGCGACGGCGACGTCGACACCGAGGCGATGGTCCGCGCGGTGCACGCCGCCGGGTATCGCGGCTGGTACGTGCTGGAGCAGGACATCGCGCTGGGCCCGGACTCCCCCGACGGCGCACCCAGGCGCGACACCGCGCGCAGCCTGGTCCACCTGGACCAGATCTTCTCCCGCATCCAGGAAGGCCGATGATCCCCTCACGCAGACCCGCAACGGCGCGGGTGCTGCCGGTGCTCCTGATCGGAGCGCTGGCGCTGGCCGGGTGCGCCGGCCCCAAGGCGTCCGGTCCGCTGCCGGGCGCGCACGAGCGGGTCGTCTCCCGCGACGGGCCACCGCGGGTCGCGGTGATCAGCCACAGCACGCCCGGCGACGCGTTCTGGAACGTCGTGCAGAACGGGGCCGAGCAGGCCGGGCGCGACCTGGGCGTCGAGGTCCAGTACCAGGCCGATCCCGACCCCGGCAACCAGGCGAAGCTGGTGGACAACGCGATCGCCCAGGGCGCCGACGGGCTGGTGGTGTCGCTGGGCAGCCCGGAGGCCCTGCGGAGCTCGGTGACCCGGGCGGTCGCCGCGGGCATCCCGGTGATCACCATCAACGCCGGTGAGGAGGTCAGCGCCGCCTTCGGCGCGCTCACCCACGTCGGGCAGAGCGAGACCGTCGCCGGTCAGGCCGCCGGGCAGCGGTTCTCCCGGGCGGGCAAGCACGAGCTGCTGTGCGTGATCCACCAGGCCGGGGTGGAGACGCTCAACCAGCGCTGCCGCGGCGCGCGGGAGGGCTTCACCGCGGGCCGGGTGGTGGATCTGCAGGTCGACATCAACAACCCGACCGACGCCCAGTCGCGGATCCGGGGCGCGTTGCAGTCCGATCCGGGGATCGACGGCGTGCTCACGCTCAACCCGCAGGTCGCGGCGAACGCGGTCAACGCCGTGCGGGAATCGGGGTCGAAGGCAGCGGTGTCGACGTTCGACCTCAACGGCGACGTGGTGGCCTCGATCCGAGCCGGGGAGCTGCTGTTCGCCGTCGACCAGCAGCAGTACGAGCAGGGATACCTGCCGGTGGTGTACCTGAAGTTGTTCTGGGACAACGCCAATACCGTGGGCGGCGGCAAACCCGTCTACACCGGACCCGGTTTCGTCGACAGGTCCAATGTGGACGTCGTCGGCGAGTACGCGCGACGCGGAACGAGGTAGCCGTGCTCTCACGCTTGTCGTCCCGTCCCGAGCTGGGCGCGGTGGTCGGTGCGATCGCCGTGTTCGCGTTCTTCTCGCTGATCACCGACGAGTTCCTGTCGCCGCTGGGCGTGGCGACCTGGCTGGACGACTCGGCGACGCTGGGCATCATGGCCGTCGGCGTGGCGGTGCTCATGATCGGCGGCGAGTTCGACCTCTCCGCCGGCGTCATGACCGCCTCCACCGCACTGGTCACGGCGATCGCGTCCACCGAGCTCGGCTGGAGCGTCTGGGCCGGGCTGGCGCTGTCGCTGCTGTTCGCGCTGGTCGTGGGCGCGTTCAACGGGTTGCTGGTGATGCGCACCGGGCTGCCCAGCTTCATCGTCACGCTCGGCACGTTCTTCGCGCTGCAGGGCCTCAACCTCGGCGTGACGCGGCTGGTCACCGGGACCGTGCAGGTGTCGGGCATCCGCTCGGCGCCCGGTTACGAATCCGCCGGGTTCGTCTTCGCCTCCACGGTGGACGTCGGCGGGACGCCGTTCCCGATCTCGATCGCGTGGTGGGCCGGGGCGGCACTGGTTGCCTCGCTGGTGCTGCTGCGGACCCGGTTCGGCAACTGGATCTTCGCCGTCGGCGGGTCGGCCACCAGCGCCCGCGCGGTCGGCGTTCCGGTGCTGGGCACCAAGGTCGGGCTGTTCATGACCACCGCGCTGTGCGGCTGGCTGGTCGGCTCGATCAACATCCTGCGGTTCACCACCGTGCAGGCCAACCAGGGCGTGGGCCTGGAGTTCCAGTTCATCATCGCCGCGGTGATCGGCGGGTGCCTGCTCACCGGCGGCTTCGGCTCGGCGATCGGGGCCGCGGTCGGCGCGCTGATCTTCGGCATGGTGCGGCAGGGAATCGTGTTCGCGCGCTGGGACAACGACTGGTTCTTCCTGTTCCTGGGCGTGCTGCTGCTGGCCGCCGTGCTGGTCAACAACTCCTTCCGCCGCCGCGCGGAACGGCAACGGAGGTAGCCGATGACTCCGCTCCTGCAGGCGCGCGGCCTCGGCAAGGACTACGGCAGCGTCACCGCCCTCCGGGACGTCTCGACGGTGGTCAACGCCGGCGAGGTCACCTGCGTGCTCGGCGACAACGGCGCGGGCAAGTCGACGCTGATCAAGATCCTGGCGGGCGCGCACCGGCACGACGCCGGGGAGCTGCTGTTCGAGGGCTCGCCGGTGCGGTTCGGCTCGCCGCGCGAGGCCCTGGACCGCGGGATCGCCACGGTGTTCCAGGACCTGGCGGTGGTGCCGCTGATGAGCGTCTGGCGCAACTTCTTCCTCGGCTCCGAGCCCGGCCGGTGGGGCCTGATCGACCGCAGGCGGGCTCGCGAGACCACCCGCGCGGCGCTGGCCGAGATGGGCATCGAGCTCCGCGACGTCGAGCAACCGGTGGGCACGCTCTCCGGCGGCGAGCGGCAGTGCGTGGCGATCGCGCGCGCGGTGCACTTCGGGGCGAAGGTGCTCATCCTCGACGAGCCGACCGCCGCGCTGGGCGTCAAGCAGGCCGGGATCGTGCTCAAGCACGTGGCCCGCGCCCGCGATCGCGGCCTGGGCGTCGTGCTGATCACCCACAACCCGCACCACGCCTACCCGGTCGGCGACCGGTTCCTGCTGCTCAAGCGCGGGCGCAGCCTCGGCAGCCACGAGAAGGCCGACATCACCGTCGACCACCTCACCCACCAGATGGCCGGCGGGGCCGAACTCGACACCCTCACCCGCGAACTCGACCCGGACTGACCCTGGCCAACCCGCCGACCGACCCGCTAGCCTACCAAGCACTTGCTTGTCCCGATTTCCACGGAAATCGGGGTCCACGAGGTGAGGAGGCGGGTGTGGCGACGTTGCCCATGTTCCGGCTGGACGGCCGGGTGGCGTTGGTGTCCGGGGCCGGGCGCGGGATCGGGGCCGCGACGGCGTTGGGCCTGGCGGAGGCCGGGGCCGACGTGGCGGTGCTGTCGCGCACCCCCGAGCAGATCGAGTCCGTGGTGAAGCAGGCCCGCGAGCTCGGACGGCGGGCCGTGGCGATCCCGACCGACGCCGGGGACCCGGACGCGGTCTCGGCGGCGGTCGCCCGGGCCGCCGACGAGCTCGGCAGGCTGGACGTGGTGGTGAGCGTGACCGGCGGGTCGATGCCGCGGCCGTTCACCGACACCCACGACGAGGCGCTGCGGAAGTCCTTCGAGAACAACGTGGTGCACGGCGTCCGGCTGGTGCGCGAGGCCGTGCCGCACCTGGCCCGGTCGGACTCGGCGAGCGTGGTGATGGTCTCCAGCAGCACCGGTCATCTCGTCGGGCGCGGCTACCTCGCCTACGGCGCCGCCAAGGCGTCGCTGGACCACGCGGTCCGCATGATGGCCGCCGATCTCAACCCGAACATCCGCGTCAACGCGGTCGCCCCGGGCGCCATCCTCACCGAGGCGCTCGAGGTCGTCGCAGCGGACCCGACGATGAAGGCCACCCTGGAGGAGCACACCCCGCTGCGCCGCATCGGCACCCCCGAGGACGTCGCGGCGGCCATCCTCTACCTCGCCTCGCCCGCGTCGTCCTACGTCACGGGCCAGGTCCTCGCGGTCGACGGCGGCCTCGTCACCCCCAACATGCCCCTCCCCATCCCCGACGTCGAACCCCCCACCAACACCTGATCACTCCCACTCCCCCGGTCAAAAACCGCAGGTTTCGTCGGGTCAAAAACTGCGGTTTTCGTCGGGTCGAATACCGCGGTTTTTGACCGGTCGAATACCGCAGGTTTTGTCGGGGCGAATACCGGAGGTTTTGACCCGGGGGTGGGAGTGGGTCACTCGCAGGCGATTCCGTCGTCGTCTCTGTCAAGTTTGGACGAGTAGCCGGTGTCGCCTCGGTGCAGCGGGGCGGCGCCTGCGGCGCGGGCCTGGGCGCAGTTGGCGTAGTAGGCGGGGAGGACGGGTCGGCCGGTGTCGGGGGCCGGGATCGGGGCCGGTTCGGGTGCCGGGGCGGGAACCGGGGCCGGAGCCGGAGCCGGGACGGCCTGGGCCGGTGGGTTGCAGCGCTCGTTCCAGAGGCCGCGGTGGGCGATCTTCGCGGTGGCCTCGGCCTGGACGAGTTCGGCGGTCAGGCCCTCGGCCAGGAACGACTGCGGGTAGAACTTCGCCGCGCCCTGCTGCAGAGCGACCGAGGAGTACTCGGCACCGTCGGGCAGGAACAGCGAGACCTCCGGGTCGTTGCTGCGCCCGCTGCTCCAGCCGACGCCGAACACCGCGCGCACCGTCGTGCCGCGCAGCGTCCGCTCGGCGAACGAGCGGGCCTCGGCCTCCCAGCACTGCCCCGCCGACGGCGTCTGCAGCCCGGCGAGGCGCACGACCTGCGGTTCCCGGCCGGGCACCCGGATCAGCACGCGGTCGTCGTCGAGGACGTCGAGCACCAGCGCCTGATCCTGCGGTGGCGCGGGCGCGACGACGGGTTCGGGCGCGGCCACCGACGGCGGCGGCGAGCTCGGTTCCCGCAGCACCTGCGGCCCGGCCGGTTGCGCCCGCTCGGAGGGTTCGGACAACCCGCCGATCACCAGCAGCGCGAGCACGGCGCCGAGCGCGGACGCACCGGCGATCAGCGGCGCCCGCTTCGAGCCGCCCCGCCGGTACCAGTAGGCGCCGACGGCGGGCCAGAGCGTCAGCGGCCAGATCACCGCTGCGACCACCCCGGCCATCACCCACGGCCACGCGCGGCCCTGCCGGGCTCGCTGCTGCCACAGCAGCACGCTCATGACCACCGTCGCCACCATGCCGACCAGGTAGACGATCCCGAAGACCATCGGACTCCTCACTGCGCTCGGGTTCGGAGCACGATGATCCCTCACTCGATCGGGTGGCCGTGGCCGGTTCCGCCGGAACACCACCCCACCGGACCAACGCCGGCCCCCTCGGTGAGCCGGGGGCGCAGCTCGGGTGCGGACGTCACCAAGGGACAGTTTTAGTGAAAACTGTCCGGGCAAAACGGACATTGATCATGGGTGATTCGAGGAAAAACTGTCCCCTGGCGACGAACAGCCCGACCGCACCCGAGGCACGCACCTCCGGGACACCCCGCGGTTCGCGACGTCTGTCGTCGGTGCGGAACCGCTTCGTCATACGTATTCATGCGGAGGATGATGTTCCGGTTCAACGGCGATCACCCTGGAGTAGTATTCGTATGCAGCTCAGCCGAGAGGGGAAAGGCCTTGATCACCAGTCGCGACGTGGCTCGTCTGGCGGGAGTGTCGCAGCCGACGGTGTCGCGGGCGCTGCGCGGCGATCAGCGCGTTTCCGAGGCTACTAGGGAACGGGTCCAGCGCGCGGCCGATGCGCTCAACTACGTGCCGAGCGAGACCGGCCGCAGCCTGTCGACCCGGATGACCAAGCGCATCGGCGTGGTGGTCACCGACCTGACCAACCCGTTCTACCCGCACCTGATCGGCCCGCTGCACGACGAGCTGGAGCGGCACGGCTACCGGATGATGCTGTTCACCGAGCGCTCCGAGACCGCGGTGGCCAGCCAGCGGCTGCTGGACCGCTCGATCGACGGGGTCGTGCTGGCGACCGCGACCGTCGGGTCCCGGCTGCCCGACGATTTGCAGCGGCGCGAGCTGCCGTTCGTCTTCCTCAACCGCGAGGCCGGTGGTCAGCCCGCCGACGCCGCCGTGGTGGACAACGAGCTCGGCGGCAGGCTCGTCGCCCGCGAGCTGGCGCGGCTGGGACACCGCACCATCGCCCACATCGGCGGCCCGGCCGACACCACGACCGGCCGCGGCCGCGAGATGGGTTTCCGCCTCGGGCTGTCCGAGGCCGGCATCGGGTTGCCCGAAACCGCCGTGCGGCGCGGTCCTTTCGACTTCGACACCGGGTACCGGGCGCTGACCGAGATCCTGGACGACCCGCGGCCGCCGAGCGCGGTGTTCTGCGGCAACGACGTGATCGCGGTCGGCGCGTTCAACGCCGCCAAGGCGCGCGGCGTGCGCATCCCGGAGGACCTGACGCTGATCGGCTTCGACGACATCCCGATGGCGGCGTGGGAGGCCTTCGACCTCACCACCGTGCACTACGACCTCGCCGAGCTCGCCCAGGAGGCGGCGCGCCTGGTGGTGCAGCGCATCGAGTCCCGCGAGACCGAACCCCGCAGGACGCTGTTCACCCCGGAACTGGTCCTGCGAGGCACCCACGCCGCGCGCTGAGACGCGCACACCTCTCACACCGCTGAGATCGTCGTCCCGCTGAGCTTCAGCCCGGCGTTGCGGAGCATGCGCCGGCCGACGATGCGCTGGAACGCCAGCAGCAGGACGATCACGACGACCACCAGCACGTCGTCGAGCAGCGGGACCAGGTCGATCGGCAGCGTCAGCGCCATCACGACGCGCCCGGCCGAGTCGAGCAGGAACATCGCTCCCCAGAACGCGGTGCACGACCACAGCACGCGGCGGAAGGCCGGGTAGCGCTCCCAGTTGGCCGCCCACTCGGCCCTGCGCTGGTCGTCGAAGATCTCCACCGCCGCGCTGTAGAGCAGCGGCCTGCGGGCGAAGAGCGTTGCCAGCAGCAGGATTCCGAGCGCGGCGGTGCCCCACGCGGCGCGCACCAGCAGCAGTCGCGGCTCGCCGGTCACCAGCGACATGACGACGCTGAGCGCGACGGCGCCGAGCATGAACAGCGTCAGCCCGCTGACCCGCCGCTCGGTGAGGTAGGAGCGCGCGGCGCGGATCACCGGCACGATCGCGGCCAGCAGCAGCGACGTGGTCGGGGTGAGCCCGGCGATGCGCGCGAGGTAGTAGACCGCGACGGGTCCGAGCAGGTCGGGGCCGATCCGGCGCAGCAGCGGCCGCAGGCCGGCCTTCACGCCGCGGCTCCGGCGCGGACCGCGAGGTCGATGGCCGTGACGACTTCGCGCTGGTAGAGCTCCAGGTCGACGTCGGATCCGTCGCGGACGCGCTGCGCGGCGGCGTCGATGCTCGCGCGGATCAGCACCGCCATCGAGCGGGTGTCGAAGTCGCGGAACTCGCCGCTGCGCTGACCGTCGGCGAGGATCTCGGCCAGCCCGGTGACGCTGTGGTCCTGGCTGTCGACGCTGGTGTAGCCCTGGTCGTCGGCGGTGCGCAGGTGCGGGCCGATCTCGGTGAGCGCGGCGATCTCGGCCGGGTGCTCGCGCAGGAATCGCAGGTTGGACTCCAGGTAGGCGCGCAGCTTGCCGGCCATCGTCGGTTCGGCGTCGATGCGCGGCGTCATCTCCTCGGAGGCGGCGCCGAAGACCTCCAGCACGACCTGGCGGAGCAGGTCGTTCTTGTCGGCGAAGTGGTAGGAGATCAGGCGCGGGCTGCTCAGCCCGGCCTTCTCGGTGATCCGCGCGAAACTCGCCTTGCTGTAACCGACTTCGGCGATGGTCTCGATCGCGGCGCGCACGATCTGAGTCCGCCGGGCCTCGGTGGTGAAGCTGCGTGCCACGACCGGTCCCTCCCCAGGTTTTTATCTGACTGGATAAACACTACACCAGCCGGATAAATCCTGGGAAGGGACCGCGCGGTCAGCGAGCCAGCGTGCGCAGCAGCTGCACGAGGATGTGGGTCAGGTTGTAGAGCACCAGCCCCGGCGGGGCCTTCTCCCCCTGCTCGGCCGAGCCCACGATCGTCATCAGCGGCGCACCCCCGGCGGCCGAGACCACCTGCGACAACCGGGCCACGACCTCCGGGTCGGACGGGCCTTCGCGCCCCATCGCCACCGACAGGTCCGCCGGGCCCACCAGGATCGTGTCCACGCCGTCCACCGCGAGGATCTCGGCGGTGTTGTCGCAGGCCAGCGGTGTTTCCAGCATCGGGATCACCATCGTGGTCCGCTCGGCGGCGGCCAGGTGCTCGGCGATCGAGCGAGTGCCGAAGCGGCCCGCGCGGCTGTAGGTGGCGAAGCCGCGCTCGCCCAGCGGCGGGTAGTGCGCGGCGGCGACCACCTCGCGCGCCTGCTCGGGGGTGTCGACGTGCGGGACGATCACGCCCTGCGCACCCAGGTCGAGCACCCGCAGGATCAGCGCCGGCTCGTTCTCACCGACCCTGACCAGTACCGGGAGCCCGTGGGCGTCGGCGATCTGCAGGTGCTGCTGCAGGCTGAGCAGGTCGGCGGGACCGTGCTCGCAATCGATGACCGCGTAGTCGAGACCGGCCACCGCGGCCATCTCCAGGAGGCCCTCCGACGGCAGCCGCAGCAGCCCGCCGTGCAGCCGCTCCCCCGCCCGGACCCGTTGCTTCAAGCTCGTCATCGGCCCACCATTCCCGCCGACAGGTCGATGTCGGCTCCGCACATCCCGCGCATCTGCAGCATCGCCACCAGCGCCTGCCCGACTTCCTCCTCGGTCACCATCCGGTGCAGCAGCGCGCGGGAGACGAACTCCCGCTCCGCGGCTTCCTCGGTGATGCCGCTGCGCTCGGCCTCGAGGCGGAAGTTGCGCGTCATGCGCGGTCCTTCCACCGGCCCGGGCGACAGCGAGTTCACCGTCACCCCGCGCGGCCCGACCTCCCCGGCCAGCGTCGTGGTCAGGCCGATGACGGCCGTCTTCGACGCGCAGTAGGGAGTCCGGTTCAGCAGCGGCCGCTTGCCCGACACCGAGGCGACGTTGACGACGTCGCCGCTGCCGCGCTCCACCATCGGCGGCAGGAACGCGCGGCACATCAGGTAGACGCCGCGCACGTTGATGTCGAAGACCTCGTCCCACTCGCCGGGTTCGATCTCCAGCAGCGGTTTGACGGGTCCGGCGACCCCCGCGTTGTTGACCAGGATCGAGATCTCCTCGTCCGCCAGCTCCTCGGCCAGCGCCGACACCGAGGCGGGGTCGGAGACGTCGCAGGTCGCGGCCCGCCCGTCGAGACCGTCGAGGGTCTCCTCCAGCACCTCGCGCCTGCGGCCCACGGCCACGACCCGGGCTCCGGCGGCGGACAGCGCCCGGGACATCGCGCGCCCCAGGCCGTTCCCGCCACCGGTGACCAGGGCCGTGCGCCCGGTGAGCGGTGTGGTCATGCTTCTCCTCGTTCCAGTAGTCGCCGGATGAGCGCGCCCACCACGGCGGGTCGTTCCAGCGGGAGCAGGTGCCCGGCCCCGGAGAGCACGTGCAGCCTCCCCCGCGCGGCCCGGTTGACGATGTCCTCGTGAAACCCCGTGGGGCACAGCGCGTCCCGATCCCCGCACAGCACCCGGACGGGACCGGGGTAGGCGGCGACGGCGTCGTAGGCCGCGACGCGCGTGGCCTGCGCGGCCAGCTGGTCGCGGAAGACCTCCGGGCCGATCCGCTTCGCCATGCCCAGGAACCGCTCCCGCAGCGGGCTGCTCGGCTCGGCGAACATCGCGGGTCCGATCTCGGCCACGACCTCGTCGAAGTCGCCCGCTGCCTGACGTTCCCAGGCCGCGAGCTGCTCGGGCCGGGGCGCTCCGGCGTTGGTCGACAGGGCGCCGAACGCGCGCACCCGCTCCGGCGCCCGCCGCAGCACCTCGAACCCGACGATCGCGCCGAGACTCAGCCCCACCAGCGAGAACTCACCGTCCACCGAGGACAGGACCTGCTCTGCCATGCCGCCGATGGTGGGCTCGGTGATCTCGGCGTGCACCACCTCGCCCGGCAGCTCCGGCAGGTCCGACCACAGGTCGGCGTCGCAGAGCATGCCGGGCACCAGGACCGTCGGCGTCACTTGCCCACCGGTCGCGGGATGAGGTGGAACGGGGCCAGGTAGCCGTTGTGGTCGACGCCGACCCCGGCGTCCGCGGCGGCCTTGACGACCTCGTCGTCCCAGTCCAGCCGGACCCGGCCGTCACCGCTGTTGATGACCAGCATGCTGGCGGTGTCGTCGGAGGCGTTGCGGACCTTGCGCCAGGCACCGGCAGGCACCGAGAGCATGTCCCACGGCCCCAGCGTCACGGTGAGCTCCTCCTCGCGGTTGAGGGTCACCTCCCACTCGCCGTCGAAGACCATGAGCACCTGGGTCTCGGGGTGGCGGTGGGTGAGCATGCCCTCGCCCGGGGCCGCGCGCAGCCAGGAGATGTTGTGGCCGTGCGGGTTGTAGATGACCGGCTCCTGCAGCCGGTCCTCGGTCATGCCGAAGCCGATGACCTGCGCCAGCTCGGCCCCGCCACCCGGCAGCGCGGCGCCCAGCAGCGCTCGGGCCGACCACTCCAGGTCATCGGGGGTGGCGACGCGCTTGCGCATCTTCTCCACCGGGTAGGAGGTCAGGGCGGCGATGTCCTCGTCGCTCATCGGCCGCTTGAGCTCGGACTCCTCGGGCTTCTCGTCGCCGGCCACGGTGTCGATGAGCCGGTTGTCCTCGGTGAGGAACAGCCCGTGCCCCTCGGCCTCGCGCAGCACGCTGGGACCCCAGATGATGCCGCCGGTGTCGTCGTGCCCGAGGCAGGTGAACAACCAGCCGTCGTCCGGGCCGATGTTGGTGAAGCCGCGGTAGATCCAGGTCGGGATCGAGGCGATGTCGCCCTCCCGCAGCACCAGCTCGCCCTCCTGCCCGTCGGCACCCCAGCGCAGCAGGAACTCGCCCCGGAAGCAGATGAACACCTCGGCGGTGAAGTGCAGGTGCAGGTTGTTGACGATGCCGTGCGGCATCGCGGCGGCACCGATGTTGTAGCCGTGGGCTTCGCGCAGGTTGACCACCTGGTTCGCGCTCTGGGTCACCCCCGGCCCGATCATCGAGTAGTTCTCCTTGCGGTCGGAGCCCGGTGTGCGGCAGTCGATGAACGCCTGGTTGCACGAGACGAAGTCCGATCGCCGGATCGTCCGCCGCTCCAGCTCCTGCCGGGTCACCTCGACCTGAGACATCAGCACCTCCGTGTGAATACGTATGTATTGATAAAACGCGCTGTGAACGGCGGTGTCAATAGCGCTCGGGAAACCGTCTACCGGTGTCGTAGGGTGCGCTCGTGACCCTCAACCAGCTGCGCGCGTTCCTGCTCGCGCACCGGCTCGGCACGTTCACGGCGGTGGCGAACGAGCTGGACATGGCCCAGCCGTCGGTGTCCGAGCTCGTCCGCCGCCTGGAGGAGGAGCTGGGTACCGCGCTGTTCGCGCGCGGCAGCCGCAAGCTCACCCTGTCCGAGGCCGGGCGGGAGCTGCTGCCCTTCGCCGAGCAGGCGCTGGCCGCCGTCGACCACGGCGGCGCGGCGGTGCGCGCGCTGAACACCCTCAGCGGCGGTACCGCGACGTTCGGGCTGCTGCGCAACGCCGACTACTACCTGCTGTCGGACCTGGTGCGGCAGTTCCTCGACCGCTACCCGGACGTGAAAGTCCGCCTGGTGGGCCAGAACTCAGCGGAGACGGCGGCGGCCGTGCGCGACGGCGACCTGGAGGCCGGGCTGGTCGTGCTGCCCATCGACGACGAGGCGCTGTCGGTGACGCCGCTGGCCCGCGACGAGGTCCTCTACGTCAGCCGGGATCCCGAGCGCGTGCGGCGCCCGGTGGAGATGGAGGACCTGACCAGGGCACCGCTGATCCTCTACGACGCGCGCTACGGCTGGAACGACCCGACCCGCCGCCAGCTGGCCGAGCGGGCCCAGCTGGCCGGGGTCGCGCTGGACGCGGGGATCGAGGTCGAGCACGTGGAGTCCGCGCTGCGGCTGGCCGCCCAGGGCATCGGCGACACCATCGCCTGCCGCGCGGTGGTCGACAGCCACCGCTTCCCGCCCGAGCTGCACACCGCGCCGTTCGCCGAACCGCTGCACGACACCATCGCCCTGATCCACCGGCGCAACCGCACGCTGTCCCCGGCGACCCGGGAACTCGCGCGACTCGCCCAGGAAACCCTGCTCAGCAGCGGGACTCCCTGGGCGAGCACGTGATTCGGCTACTGCTGCACCATCGGCTTGCCGGTGGTGAGGTCCAAGCGGTAGCTCTCCTCCATCCACTTGATCACCACGACCAGGGAGATCACCGCGGCCACCGCGAGGTAGCCCCAGACCGCGTAGATCGTGCCGAAGGTGCTCACCAGCAGGGCCGAGACGAACGGCGTGATGCCGGAGAACAGCGCGAACGAGGAGTTGTAGGCCACACCGCCCGCGCTGAAGCGGGTCTTGGTCGCGAACATCTCGGCGACGCAGACCGTGACGATGCCGGTCAGGAAGAACTCCGGGATCACGTAGATCAGCTGCGCGATCACCGCCGAGGTGAACGTGCCCAGCTGCGCGACCGCGAAGGCCGCGGGCACCAGCAGCAGCGCCGCGAGGTAGCCGGTGATGAGCATCGGCCGGCGTCCGATGCGGTCCGAGAGCGCGCCCGCCAGCGGCAGCAGCGGGATGATCACCGCGACCGAGATCGCGTTGGAGCCCAGCGCTTCCGCCCGCGACAGGCCGACGTTGGACGACAGGAACTCCGGCAGGTAGGTGACCCAGGTGTAGGACACGATCGCCAGGGTGATCGACGAGCCGCAGAACACCAGCATCTCGCGCCACTGCGACTTGAAGGCCTCGGTGAGCGGGGCCTTGACGACCTCGGCGCCGTCGGCGGTGGCCTTGACGAATTCCGGCGTCTCGCCGACCCGGTTGCGCACCCACAGCCCGATCAGGCTCAGCGGCAGCGCCAGCAGGAACGGGATGCGCCAGCCGTAGCTCTGCAGCGCGGCGTCGTCGAACAGCACCGCGGTGAGCGCGGACGTGCCCGCGCCGCCGAGGATTCCGACGAACACGCTGATCGAGACGAACGAGGTGTAGTACGCCCGCCGCTTGGGGTGCGCCCACTCGACGACGAACGCGATGGCGCCGACGTACTCACCGCCGGAGATCAGCGCCTGCACCATCCGCATCAGCAGCAGGAGCAGCGGCGCCAGCATGCCGACCTGCTCGTAGGTGGGCAGCACGCCGATCAGCGCCGTGCACAGACCCATCAGGGCGATCGTCCAGAGCAGGACCGACCGGCGGCCGAAGCGGTCGCCCCAGCGGCCGAGGATCATGCCGCCGAGCGGGCGGATGATCGTGCCGATGGCGAGGATCGCGTAGGTGCTCAGCACCCCGACGACGGGGTCCTGCGAGGGGAAGAACACCGGTGCCATGACCGGCGCGAGATAGCCGTAGATGCCGAAATCGAACTGCTCGACGAAGTTGCCGATGGTGCCGGCCGTGACGGCCTTGCGCATCGGTTCCGGGGACTGCGCCTGTTTTTCGGGCACGGGAGTTGAGGTCGACAATCGCTGCTCCGAGATCCGGGCGGGCTTTCCGCGGCCCGCGCATGCCTGCTGCTCGATCGGACGAGTCGGCGGGATTCGCAAGAGAGTCGCAGCGGCCGAATCGTGTGTCAAGCCCCACATGCATACGGATGTCTTCCTGTTGCCGGAGAGTTCCGCGCGGCAACCACGCGATGTGCATACGGATTAGCAGATCGTGATCGCATAGGGTTGCCCTATGCCGACTACAAGAAACTCCGCTCTTGTCCTGTGGTCCAGACCCGCTTAGCGTTCGCCTCATGCGATTCAGCCCACGGCTGCTCGGCGCCCTCGCCGGGCGGTTCGACCACCTCAAAGCGCCCTCGGAAACCCCTGCGGCCCAGCAGGACCCGGCGGTGGCGCAGCGCGTCTCGGAGATGCTCGGCGAGATCGAGCGCGACGGCCACGACGCCGTGCTGCGCTACGCCCGCGAGCTCGACGGCTGGCAGGAACCGGACGTCGAGCTCTCCCCCGCGGCCGTGCGCGCCTCCGGCGACGCCCTCACCCCCGAGCACCGCGCGGCCCTGGAGCTGGGAGCCGAGCGCACCCGCCGCTTCGCCGAGCTGCAGCGCGCCGGGCTCTCCGACGCCGAGATCGAGCTCGCCCCGGGCCTGACCACCGGGTACCGCTACGTGCCGGTGGGCAGCGTGGGCGCCTACCTGCCCGCGGGCCGCTTCCCGCTGACGGCGGGCGCGTTCATGACCGTCGGCGTGGCCAAGGCCGCCGGCGTGCCGACCGTGATCGCCTGCCTGCCCCCGGGCAAGGACGGCAAGGCCGACCCGGCCGTCGTCTACTCCGCGCACCTGTCGGGCGTGGACCGGGTGTTCGTGCTCGGCGGCGTGCAGGCGCTGGCCGCGATGTCGTTCGGGCTGCTCGGCGAGGAACCGGTCGACATGATCGTCGGCGCGGGCAACGCCTTCGTCGCCGAGGCCAAGCGCCAGCTGTTCGGCCGGGTCGCCATCGACCTGCTCGCCGGACCGTCGGAGGTCGCGGTGATCGCCGACGAGACCGCCGACCCGGAGCTGGTGGCCGCCGACCTGCTCGGCCAGGCCGAGCACGGCGTCAACTCCCCCGCCGCGCTGGTCACCACCTCGCGCGAGCTGGGCGAGAAGGTCGTCGAGGAGGCCGACAAGCAGCTGGCGTCGCTGCCGACCGCCGAGATCGCCGGCCCCGCCTGGCGCGACTACGGCTCGGTGACCTGGGCGCAGGACCGCGAGACGGCCGTCGCGCTGATGGACGACCTGGCTCCCGAGCACCTGGAGATCCAGACCGCCGACGACGACTACTACCACGACGCGCTGCGCAACTACGGCTCGATCTTCCTGGGCACCTGGAGCACCGTCGCCTACTCCGACAAGGGCATGGCGGGCACCAACCACGTGCTGCCCACCGCGGGCGGCGCCCGGCACAGCGCGGGCCTGTCGGTCTCGCGGTTCCTGAAACCGCTGACCTACCAGCGCGTTTCGCGCGAGGCCACGCCGCTGCTGGCCGAGGCCGTGGAGACCATTTCCGACTACGAGGGCATGGCGGCGCACAAGGCCACCGCGACGCTGCGGCTGGAGCGCCTCCGGGAAGGCGACGCACGATGACCGAGATCTCCGAGCAGCCCACCGGTTCCCCCGGCGGCACCATGACCTCCGGCAAGCGCACGATGCCGAGCGATTTCAGCATCGCCGTGCGCCCCGGAGCGGGCGTGACGCTGGGCGGGGTGAACTACGGCGGCGAGCGGCGCCAGTCGATGGAGGGCTTCGAGGACGCCTACACCGACATCGTCGACTACATCGTCCGGATCACCCACCGCATCTGGGAAGACCAGGACATCGGCTACATCTACGACACCTACGCCCAGGGCTGCCGGCTCTACGACGACAGCGGCGTGAAGTACGGCGTGGAGCGGCTGATCGACGGCACGACGCAGAGCATCAACGCCTTCCCGGACTGCCGCCACTACGCCGACGACGTGATCTGGGCGGGCAGCGACACCGAGGGGTTCGTGACCTCGCACCGGGCCATCAACATCGGCACCCACACCGGTCCCTGGCGCTGGGGCCCGCCCACCGGCCGCAAGCTGGAGACCTGGGTGATGGCCAACTGCGTGGTGTGGCAGAACGAGATCTACGAGGAGTGGGTCCTCTACAACACCGCGGCCAAGCTCCAGCAGCTCGGCGTCAACGTCGCCGAGGCGGCGCGCACCTACGCCCGCGAGGGCGGGCTCACCCCGGTCTCCGAGCGCCCCTCCTCGGAGGCGCTGCGGCTGGTCGGCGGGCGCAAGCCGGTGCTGCTGCCGGAGCCGGACAACAAGTCCGGCTACGACGTGGAGGGCTCGGTCCGGGCGTTGTGGCACAACGTGTTCAACCGCCGCGACCTGAGCGCGATCGACCGCTTCTACGCCGAGAACGTGCGCTGGCACGGCACCACCAACCGCACCGGCTGGGGTCGTTCCGACGTGCGCGCCATGGCGCGGAGCCTGCTGGCCACCTTCCCCGACCTGGGCGTGCAGGTCGACGAGGTGTACTGGATGGGCAACGACAACGACGGCTACAGCATCTCGGTGCGCTGGTCGGGAGCCGGAACCCACCGCGGCGTCGGCCTGTACGGCAAGCCCACCGGCAAGCGGGCGCACCTCTGGGGCATGTCGCAGCTCTACGTGATGCACGGCCGCATCGTCGAGGAGTGGTCGCTGTTCAACGAGTTCGACGTGATCGCGCAGCTCGTCGCCGAGGACGGCGGGCCTGAACTGGTCTGACCCGGCATCACCGCCGCCCGGGACGCGGTTCCGGGCGGCGGTGTCAGGGCCGAAAACGGAGCAATCGTCCCCACCGGCGGACCGGATGTGCTAGACATTACCAACGCGTAGTGGCACATCCGACGTTGCACACACGGCCGCGAGGGGGCGGTGCACGTGAGTTCCGAGGTCGACGCTCTGCTCGACGAGATGCGGAAGAACGGCTGGGAATCCTACGTGTTCGGGCCGCGCGACAGCCCGCACGCCGTGGGCCTGGCCCACCGCTGGGAGACCTGCGCCGACGTCCTGGTGCTGCACGCCGAGGACGACGCCACCGCGTACCGGATGCCGCTGTGCCCGGACGCCGACCTGTTCGCGCCGGGCATCGTGTCCTGGCACTACCACGCACCGGCCGAGTGGACGATCCGCGCGGTGCTCGCGCTCCCCCAGCCCGGCGCGCCCGACGCGCCGCTGGCGATGCTGACCCCGCCGCCGGACTGCGCCGTTCCCTCGTCGCTGCGCCGCACCATGACGATCCGGCCGAACCCGCGCCGCGCTCACGTCTCCACCTGATCGGGTGAGCTTCGGCGCTGCCGCGCGCTAGACCGGCGGGCAACCTGGGCTGGTGCCGCTGACGCATCCGGACAACACGCCCCACCCGCGCCGCGACGAGCTCGCGGTGAACCCGATCTTCGCGCGCGAACCCGTGCACGTGCCCGCCTTCGACTTCCCCGCCGACGGAATCGACCCCGAGGTGGCGTACCAGATCGTGCACGACGAGCTGATGCTCGACGGCAACGCGCGGCTGAACCTCGCGACGTTCGTGTCGACGTGGATGGAACCGCAGGCCACGCGGCTGATGTCGGAGTGCTTCGACAAGAACATGATCGACAAGGACGAGTACCCGCGCACCGCCGCGCTGGAGGACCGGTGCGTGCGGATGCTCGCCGGGCTGTGGCACGCGCCCGACCCGCACCACGTCGTCGGCTGCTCCACGACGGGATCGTCGGAGGCCTGCATGCTCGCCGGCCTGGCGCTCAAGCGGCGCTGGAAGGGCACCGGGACGCCGAACCTCGTGATGGGCGCCAACGTGCAGATCTGCTGGGAGAAGTTCGCGAACTTCTTCGAGATCGAGCCGCGCTACGTGCCGATGGAGGGCGACCGGTTCACGCTCTCGGCCGAGGAGGCGCTCAAGCGGGTCGACGAGAACACCATCGGCGTCGTGGCCATCCTCGGCTCGACCTTCGACGGCGCCTACGAGCCGGTCGCCGAGATCTGCCGCGCCCTCGACGAGCTGGCCGCGCGCGGCGGGCCGGACGTGCCGGTGCACGTCGACGGCGCGTCCGGGGCGATGATCGCGCCGTTCCTGGACCCGGACCTGGTGTGGGACTTCCGGCTGCCGCGGGTGGCCTCGATCAACACCTCCGGGCACAAGTACGGCCTGGTCTACCCGGGCGTGGGCTGGGTCGTGTGGCGCACGCCCGAGGCGCTGCCGGAGGAGCTGGTGTTCCGGGTGAACTACCTCGGCGGCGAGATGCCGACCTTCGCGCTGAACTTCTCGCGGCCGGGAGCGCAGGTGGCCGCGCAGTACTTCTCGTTCCTGCGGCTGGGTTTCGACGGGTACCGCCGGGTGCAGCAGGAGTGCCGCGACGTGGCGATGCGGCTGGCGCGCGAGTTCGCCGAGCTCGGACCGTTCGAGCCGCTCACCGATGCCGGTCAGGTCCCGGCCTTCGCGGTCAAGCTCCGCGACGAGGTGACCGATTATTCCGTTTTCGACATCTCCGCTGCGCTGCGCGCCAGCGGCTGGCTCGTCCCGGCCTACACGTTCCCCGCGAACCGGACGGATCTGGCGGTGCTGCGGATCGTGGTGCGCAACGGCTTCAGCCACGACCTGGCCGATCTGCTGCTCGACGACCTGCGTCGCGCATTGCCGCTGCTGCGGGCCCAGAGCGCTCCGGCGCGCGGCCGGGACTCGGCGGGTTTCGCGCACGGCGCGGGCTCGTCCCGCACTTGAGCGGGCGTGCGGGAAAAACTCCCGGAGAACGGGAAAACCCTGCGCGGAGCCGGTGCGAGGGGTCACCCTAAGTCGATCAGGTGATCAGGTCGTGCTCGCGGACGACTAGCCTGCGCGGTTATGAGTCGTTCCGAGGACGCGAACGCGCGGCTGACCGAGCTCGCGCTGCAGGCGCGCCGCGGCGACCCGCACGCGATGGAGGCGTTCGTGCGGGAGAGCCAGCACGACGTCTGGCGCTTCGTCGCGCACCTGGCAGGCCCGCACCTCGCCGACGACCTCGCGCAGGAGACGTTCCTGCGCGCCTTCCGCAGCGTCCGCCGGTTCGGCGCCCGGTCCTCGGCCCGCACGTGGCTGCTCAGCATCGCCCGCCGCGTGGTCGTCGATCAGATCCGCTACGAGCGCTCCCGCCCCCGCACCACCCACACCGGCCCGGACGCCGAGCCCGCCTCGCCGGATTCGGGCTTCGAGAACGTCGTGGAGCTCAACCTCCTGCTCGACGACCTCGACCCGGAACGCCGCGAAGCGCTCGTCCTCACCCAGGTCCTGGGCCTGTCCTACGCGGAAGCCGCCCACATCACCGGCTGCCCCATCGGCACCATCCGCTCCCGAGTCGCCCGAGCCCGAGACCAACTCCTCACCACCCAAACCCACCCCGACGAAGAAACCGGCTGACCCGGTCCGGCGGCGCTACGGTACGTTTCGCAACAGACGCGACCGAGATGACCCAAGCTTTGGTAGACGCAACCCACTACGAGTACGTTTCGAAAGGAACGCGACCAAGGCGACCCAAGCTTTGGTAAACGCGACCCACTACGGATACGTTTCGAAAGGCAGGGGCAATTTCTTCTGAAATTGGCGGACCGCACAACGCGAGGAGGACCACGAAACGAAGCCAATTTCTGGAGAAATTGCCCCTCCGTACGCACCCAAAGTACCCCGCGGAGCGCTCCCAAGACGACCCCGTGGGGGTCGTGACAGTTTTCATGAAAACTGTCACCCCACCCACACGACGGGACCCCAAAACCCCAGTTCAAGCACCTCGAGGGTTGGGATCTTCTCCACAGAGGAACCTCGTGGGGTCGGAAAGTTTTCATGAAAACTGTCACCACCCCCACGGGGTTCTTCGGGAGCGCTTCGCGGGGTCGGGTTGCCTGCGTGCGGAGTGACAATTTCTCCAGAAATTGGCTTCGTCTTGGGGTTTTCTCGCGTTGTGGGGTCTGTCAATTTCAGAAGAAATTGCCACTGCCTATCGAAACGTACTCGTAGTGGGTCGCCTCTACTAAAGCTTGGGTCGCCTCGGTCGCGTTCGTTGCGAAACGTACCCGTAGTGGGTTGCGTCTACCAAAGCTTGGGTCGCCTTGGTCGCGTTCCTTGCGAAACGTACTCGCAGTGGGTCGCGTCTACCAAAGCTTGGGTCGCCTTGGTCGCGTTCCTTGCGAAACGTACCCGTAGTGGGTCGCGTCTACCAAAGCTTGGGTCGCCTCGGTCGCGTTCCTTGCGAAACGCACTCGCAGTGGGTCGCCTCTACCAAAGCTTGGGTCGCCTCGGTCGCGTCCGTTGCGGAACGTATCTTGTCCCCTGGTGAGGTGCGAGTCCTTGCGGGACCACGCACCCGGCCTCGTCTCGGTGGACGTGGCGGAGGGGGTGGGTACCCGGTGGGAACTTTCCCGGGGGTGGGGGCGACAGTAGGGGTGTGGAGTGTTCTGTGTGCCGGGAGGCGCTGTCGGCGCGGTTGGACGGTGAGGAGTCGCCGGTGGCCGCCGTCGAGGTGGAGCGGCATCTCGCCGGGTGCGAGCAGTGCCGGGACTGGGAGTCCCGGGCCGTCGCGCTGAGCAGGTCGTTGCGGGTGCGGGCCGTGCCGAGCACGCCCGACCTGACCGCGTCGGTGCTGCGGTCGCTGCCCGAGCCCGCCGTGCGGCGCTGGCCGCGGGTGCTGCTCGGCGCGGTCGCCGTCGTCCAGCTCGTCCTCGGAGCGCTGCAGCTCGCGGGCGTCGGCGGGCACGAGGCGATGGCCGGGCACGTGTTCCACGAGAGCACCGCGTGGAACCTGGCGCTGGGCGCCGGGTTCGGCTGGGCGGCCTGGCGGGTCCGGGCCGGTGCCGGGATGCTGCCGGTGCTCGGCGCGTTCCTGGCCGTGCTCACCGTCGTCAGCGTCCAGGACCTGATCAGCGGCGTCGTCACGGCCGGACGCCTGGCCTCGCACCTGCCGCTGCTGGTGGCGCTGGCGCTGCTGCTGATCATCCGCCGCGACCACCGCGACCTGACCCCCGGACCGAACCGCAGCGCCCGGTCCGGCGAGCACACCGCCACCGCCGACGATCCCGACGAACCGGCGCCCCCGCGCGAACTCGGCCCCACCGCCTACCGCGAGGCGGGCTAGGCCGGCGAGCAGGTTCTCAGCGCTTGCGGCCCATCGCCGCCCAGTAGTAGGCGCTGTGCGGGTCGACCCGGCGCTCGGGGTGGAGCTGGGTGACCCCGGCCGGTTCGGGATCCGGGCGCCACGCCAGCACCGGTGCCACGCCGGGTTCGACCAGGTCCATGCCGTCGAAGAGCGCGGCCACCTCGGATTCGCTCCGCGGCTGGAACGGGATGCCGGACTGCTCGGCGGAGGCGACGACACCGGCCATCGCCTCGGGGTCGAAGTCCGCGGTCGGGTGGGTGATCGTCAGGTAGCTGCCGGAGGGCACCGCGCCCATCAGCTTTCCCAGCACCTGCCGCACCTCCTCGTTCTCGCGGAAGTACATCAGCACCGCCACCAGCATCACCGCGGTCGGCTGCGTCAGGTCGAGGGTCTCGGTCAGCGCCGGGTCGGACAGGATCGCGTCCGGATCGTGCAGGTCGGCGAAGAGGAACTTGGTCGCGCCCTCGTCGGTGCTGGTCATCAGCGCGCGGGCGTGCGCGAGGACGATGGGGTCGTTGTCGACGTAGACCACGCGGCAGCCGGGTTCGGCGCTCTGCGCGACCTCGTGGACGTTGCCGCTGGTGGGGATTCCGGTGCCGATGTCGAGGAACTGCCGGATCCCGCACTCGCGCACCAGGTACCGGACGGCGCGCCCGACGAACGCGCGGTTCGCCCGCGCCATCGTCTTGATCGTCGGGATGTGCCCGGCGATCGCGTCGCCCAGCGCGCGGTCGGCCTCGAAGTTGTCCTTGCCGCCCAGCCAGTAGTCGTAGACGCGGGCCTCGTGCGCGACGGTGGTGTCGATCTCGACCGGCAGCCGGCCGCCCTGCTGGTTCATCCGCATCCCTCGGATCAGTAGGTGTCCCTTAACTCCCGCAGCAGCTGCGGCGTGTCCTCCGGGGTCGCCGCCTGGACGCTGAGCATGTTCATCACGGCCTGGTACTGGTCCAGGTCGTTGCGCTTGTCCAGGTACAGCGCGCTGGTGAGCTGCTCCAGGTAGACGACGTCGGGCAGGTCCGACTCCGGGAAGCGCACGATGGTGAACGGTCCCCCGGCCGCGGCGTGCCCGCCGACGCTGTAGGGCAGCATCTGGATCGTGACGTTGGGCAGCTCGGCGATGCGGATCAGGTGGTCGATCTGCCCGCGCATGATCCGCTCCCCGCCGATCGGACGGCGCAGCGCGGCCTCGTCGATGACCGCCCACAGCGTCGGCGGTTCCGGGCGGGTGAGGATGTCCTGGCGGCGCGTCCGCAGCGCGACCCGGCGGTCGACCTCGGCGGCGGGTTCCTGCCCGTGCCCCAGCATGATCACCGCGCGCGCGTAGTCGGGGGTCTGCAGCAGCCCCGGCACGAACTGCGCCTCGTAGGTGCGGATGATCTCGGCTGCCTGCTCCAGGCCGAGGTAGGTCTCGAACCACGACGGCAGCAGGTCACCGTACTGATGCCACCAGCCGGGTTCGTTGGCCTGCCGCGCCAGCGACAGGAACGCGGCGCGCTCGTTGTCGTCCCGCACGCCGTAGAGCGTGAGCAGGTCGTTGAGGTCGCGCTCGCGGAAGCTGACCCGGCCCAGCTCCAGCCTGCTGATCTTGGCGTGGGAGCCGCGGATCGCCTCGCCCGCGGCCTCGCGGGTGATCCCGCGCTCTTCGCGGAGGCGGCGCAGCTGCCCGCCGAGCGCGATGCGCAGCACCGTCGGCCCCGCGGTGGAACCGCTCTGCGCGGCGCTGGATCTGCTCTGACTCTCCGGCTCGATGCCCATCATGTCGATACCCCCATCGGGAGCAATGCGGCGTCCGATCGCCGCCAAAGCCAGTCAGCAGATTAGATCATCGAAGTCGCCTTCTTTAACCCCTTCGAGAAAAAGGGCGATTTCTTCGCGGGTGTAGACGAGCACCGGACCTTCGGCGAAGCGGGAGTTGCGCACCGCGATGCGGCCGCGTTCCAGCGCGGCGACCTCGACGCAGTTGCCGCTGGGGTTGCTGTGGGCGCTCTTCCGCCACCGCAGGTCGGACCGCCGGTTGAGGTCCGCCCAGCGCGGGCCCTCCGACAACACGGTCTCCGGCATGAGTGCCTCCAACATTCGGGCGAAATCGCGTCCGTACGTGCAAGTGTTCTTGCAAACGTTCTTGCATCTGCAAGGTCCGTCCGGGACAGTAGCAGCAGCAGGTCGAGTGCCGATCTTGATCCGTCAGCGGGAAACCGGCGTCCGGCAAACGGCCCCGGTGCAGGTGGGAGGAGGCCGAGAGGCATGTTCCGCTTGTCGCGGCGTCAGAACCCCTGCCGCGAACGCCCGATTCGCCCGTCCTCTCCCCAGGATCGGATCTTCTGATGAGCGGGCTCGTGACGGTCGTCGCGTTATCCCTCTGCCTGATCCTCGCGCTGCAGCTGCTCGCCGCGCGCCGGGCGCGACGCGCCCTCGAGAGACGGCTCGCGATCGCCGATCGCGCGGCGCACACCGATCCGCTGACCGGCCTGGCCAACCGCGCGGGGCTGAACCGCGCGCTGGACCGGCAGCGCACCACGTCCCGTCCCGGCGATCACGTCGCGATGATCCTGCTGGACCTGGACGGGCTGAAGGAGACCAACGACCTCTACGGCCACGACTTCGGCGACAGCGTTCTGGTCGCCGCGGCCAAGCAGATCCAGGAGACCGTCGCCCGGCGCACGCAGCACGAAACCGGGCTCGCGGCGTGCGCGGCCCGGCTCGGTGGAGATGAGTTCGTGGTGCTGCTAGGTGCCGACGCCCGCAGCGGTGTCGCCGCCGAGGACGCCGAAGCGCTGGCCGAGGAGCTGTGCGCGGGCATCGCCTCCGCCGAGGTCATGGCGGAGATGCCGATCCGCTGCACGGCCAGCGCGGGTGTGGCGGTGCTGCCGGCGCACCGGATGCACCAGCTGATCACCGCCGCGGACAAGGCCATGTACCGGGCCAAGTCCACGCGTTCCGGAACCTCCCGCTACCAGCCGCTCGATGACGTGTCGGAGCGCATCCCCCGTCACCGAACGGCGCTGGTGGCGCTGGAAGGCGGGGCCTTCCAGAAGGAAGCTCAGGCGTAAGCGGTCTGCCGAACGCCGCCGACCATGCGGTGGGCTTCGGCGTTGCAGGCCGGGCAGGTGGTCCAGAGCCAGGCCATCTCGCCGACTTCGGCGTTCATCTGGCGGTCGCAGAGTGTCGTGATGGTGCTTCCGGCCGGGTAACCCCCGGAAGGCCGGGGGTCGGTGCTCGCGTGACGCTCCCCTAGGGCCGGAACCCAATGGAACGGATGCATCCGCACTCTCCTTCGCTGCCGTTTCCCGACGCCGTACTGTATGTCTCGTCTTGCCCGATTCGAACCGGATCGTCGGCCGCCCGGCCGAAAACAACCCAATCCGGGTAATCGCTCACTCAGATGGATTCAAGACCCACGATCCCTGCGGTCGCAGCCAGGCACCGACCACACGGCAAGGCCCCGTCTGAGGGAATATTCTCGATCGTCTCATGATCCAACAGGAGTCCGCACGCCGTGCGCGTCACCCGCGCGTACCAATCCACCGCTGAAATCGCGTGCGCCTGGCGCAATGTCACCTGTTCAGCGGTATGCGAGACCCACAGACACCCGATCTGCGCCTGCTCTGATCTCTCCCCCCGGGTGGCCCCGGTCATCTTCAGTGGCATGACCCCTCCCCGGATCGACTACGATTAATCGTAAGCACATCAGGGCGACGGAGTCGAGAGACGCGGAAGGGACGCACCACGATGCTTCACCCGGAACGGACGGAAAGCCCGGTTTTCGGCGCCACCGGCTGGGGTTCGGCGGCCGCCTGCGGGCCGAACGGCGGGAACTGCGTCGAGGTGAACTTAACCGTGCCCGGGCACGTCGGCGTCCGCGACAGCAAGCGGCTCACCGGAGACGTCACGCTGGACTTCGACACGGCGAGCTGGCGCCGATTTCTGCACCGCACGCGCGCCGGCGCGTTCGACATCGACTAGATCATCGCAGCTCAGAGGGCGTTCGGGATTAATCACCCTCGGACGCCCCACTTCGGTAGTGACCCGTTTGCCGCACAACCACGTCCGAGTGCATTAGAGTGTTGTTCTTGACAGACGCGTTTGCGCTTGTCAGACGTGGTGACGGCGAAAGCATACGAGCGGAGATCTGGTGCCGAGCACGGTAACTTCGCGGCGCAGGCAGCTCGGGAACGAGATCCGGCGCGCGCGGCAGGCCGCGAGCATGACCCAGCAGGAAGTCGCCGAGCTGCTCGGATGCAGCCAGGGCAAGATCAACAAGATCGAGTCGGGCACGGTCGCGGTCAAGAACGCCGAGCTGCAGAAGATGCTGGAGGCGTTCAACTCCGGCAAGGCCGAGTCCGAGCTGATGATGGAGCTGGCCCGCTCCAGCTCCGGGCAGCGCGGCCAGTGGGCCGGCTACCGCTCGGCGGTGCCGCAGTGGTTCCGCACCTTCACCGACCTCGAACCCGCCGCGACCGAGATCCTGAGCTGGCACGGCGAGCGCATCCCCGGCCCGCTGCAGTCCGAGCACTTCATGCTCACGCAGTTCTCCGAGGACCGCGCCACCGACGTGACCGCGCTGGTGCGCAACCGCCTGGACCGCAAGCAGGTCTTCGACCTGCCGCGCCCGCCGTACTACCGGTTCGTGCTCAGCGAGGCCGCCTTCCACCGGATGCCCGGCGGCCCGAACCCGTCGGTGGCGCTGGACCAGGTCGAGCACCTGCTGGACCTGCAGACCCGCTATCCCAAGGCGTACGTGCACATCCTGCCGTTCGACGTGCGGCTGCCCTACGTGCCCAACGACTTCACGATCATGCGCTTCTCCGACGGCACCAAGGACTTCGTGTTCGTCGAGCACGTGGCGGGCGGGCTGTACCTGGACGACGAGGACGACTTCAACCTCTTCAACGACGCCTGGGACCGCCTCCGCGGCGCCGCCCTCGAACGCCACGACACGGTCAACTACCTCCAGGAACTGGCCAAGAAGTACAAGTCCCAGATCGACTTCTGACGGCTCCCGAACCCGCACGCCGGTCAAGAACTGCAACTTTCACGCGTCAAAAACCCCGGTTTTCGTCGGGTCGAAAACCGGGGTTTTTGACTTGAGTACCCAGATCGGGTGGTGGGGTCAGGCGACTGGGGTGGGGAGTTCGGAGGGGGTTTTCTGCACGTCCCCGCGGGTTTTGGTGCGGCCGTGGGTGGCGTAGAGGGTGAGCCCGACGAAGACGATGCCGCCGACGAGGTTGCCGAGGACCGTGGGGATCTCGTTCCAGATGAAGTAGTCGGCGATGGAGAAGTCGCCGCCGAGCATCAGGCCGCTCGGGAACAGGAACATGTTGACCACCGAGTGCTCGAAGCCCATGTAGAAGAACACCAGGATCGGCATCCACATGCCGATCACCTTGCCGGACACCGACTTCGACATCATCGCGGCCACGACACCGGTGGAGACCATCCAGTTGCACAGCACGCCGCGCACGAACAGCGTCAGCATGCCCGCGGCGCCGTGCTCGGCGTAGCCGAGGGTCCGGCTCTCCCCGATCGAGCCGAGCTTCTGCCCGACTGCGTTGGGGTCGACGGTGAACGCGAAGGTCACGATGATCGCCATCAGCACGGCCACGGTCAGCGCGCCCGCGAAGTTCCCGAGGAACACCAGACCCCAGTTGCGCAGCACGCCGGTGAGCTTCACCCCGGGCCGCTTGTCCAGCCACGCCAGCGGCGCCAGCGTGAACACGCCGGTGAGCAGGTCGAACCCGAGCAGGTAGAGCAGGCAGAAGCCGACCGGGAACAGCAGCGCCCCGACCAGCGGCACCCCGGTCTCGACGGTGATGCTCACCGCGAAGGCCGCGGCCAGCGCCAGGATGGCACCCGCCATGTAGGCGCGGATGACGGTGTCCCGGGTGGACATGAAGATCTTGGACTCGCCGGCGTCGATCATCTTGCCGACGAACTCTGGCGGACTCACGTAGGACACGACGAACTCCTCGAAGCCGGATGGGGAAACGGGTACCGTTGCGGAACGGCGTCGTTCCCGGTCTGGCTGGCAGTGTCGACATCCCCCGTGTCCCCGGTGTAACGCGGCCGCGAGATCCGCATCAACAGGATCTCACCACGGATCCCGGTCGCTCGTCAGTCGAGCATGGACACGATCCGCGCGGCCATCTCGCCCGGATCGCCAGAATCGGGCCGCAGCACCAGGTCCGGCCGCTCCGGCCGCTCGTAGGCGTCGTCGACGCCGGTGAACCCGGTGATCTCCCCCGCCCGCGCCCGCGCGTAGAGGCCCTTGGGGTCACGCGCCTCGCACACCTCGACGGGGGTGTCGACGAAGACCTCGACGAAGGTCAGCCCGGCCTCCCGGTGCACCTGCCGGGCGCGCTCCCGGTCGGCGCGGTAGGGGCTGATCAGCGACACGATGGACACCACGCCGGAGTCGGCGAACAGCCGCGCCACCTCGCCGACGCGGCGGACGTTCTCGGCCCGGTCCTCGGCGCTGAAGCCCAGGTCGGCGTTGAGCCCGTGCCGCAGGTTGTCGCCGTCGAGCAGGTAGGCCGGCCTGCCCGAGGCCACCAGCCTGCGCTCCAGCTCGACGGCCACGGTCGACTTGCCCGACGCCGACAGCCCGGTCAGCCACACCGTCGCACCCCGGGTCCGCCGCTGCTCCCGGCGGACCGCGGTCGACACCCAGGTCACGGCGGACTCGGCCACGTCCGGCCCGGTGATCATGCCCGCGGCGACGGTGTCGTGGGTGTCCTCGTCGACGAGGATGAAGCTGCCGGTGGTGCGGTTGCGCCGGTAGGCGTCGAACAGCAGCGGCTGCTGGGTGCGCAGCCGGATCCGCCCGATCTCGTTGAGCGACAACGATGTCGCGGTCGTGTCGCGGTGCAGGGTGTTGATGTCGAGCCGGTAGTCGAGCTGCCGCACCCGGGCGCGGGTGGCGCTCGTGGTGTGCTGGATCGCGTAGCGCGCACCGGGTTCCAGCGCGGACCGCTCGGTGAGCCAGCAGACCAGGGCGTCGACGTCCTGACCGGTGTGCGGGCGGTTCTGCGGCCGGCACAGCATGTCGCCGCGCGCGACGTCGAGGTCGTCGGTGAGGCGCACGGTGACCGCCTGCGGCGTGAAGGCCTCCTGCAGCGGTTCGCCGCCGGGTCCCCAGATCTCGGCGATGCCGGTGCTGAAGCCGGAGGGCAGCACCACGACGTCGTCGCCGGGCCTGAGCACTCCCCCGGCCACGGTTCCGGCGTAGCCGCGGACGTCGCCGTCGCGGATGACGTACTGCACCGGCAGCCGCGCGTCGACGAGGTTGCGGTCGGAGGCGACGTGGACCTCCTCCAGGTGGTGCAGCAGCGACGTGCCCTCGTACCAGGGCATGTTCTCGCTGCGGTGCACGACGTTGTCCCCGCGCAGCGCGGAGACCGGGATGAACGTCAGGTCCGGCGCGTCGAGCTTCGCAGCGAAGGAGGCGAACTCGGCGCGGATCTCGTCGAACCGCTGCTGCGAATAATCGACCAGGTCCATCTTGTTGACGCACAGCACCAGGTGCGGGATGCCGAGCAGGCTGGCCACGAACGCGTGCCTGCGGGACTGCTCCAGCACTCCCTTGCGGGCGTCGATGAGCACCAGCGCGAGGTCGGCGGTGGAGGCGCCGGTGACCATGTTGCGGGTGTACTGGATGTGCCCGGGGGTGTCGGCGATGATGAACTTGCGCTTGGGCGTGGCGAAGTAGCGGTGCGCGACGTCGATGGTGATGCCCTGCTCGCGCTCGGCCCGCAGCCCGTCGGTGAGCAGCGCGAGGTCCGGCCCCTCGTCGCCTCGGCTGGCGCGCTCGACGGCTTCGAGCTGGTCGCTGAGGATCGTCTTGGAGTCGTAGAGCAGGCGCCCGATCAGCGTGGACTTGCCGTCGTCCACGCTCCCGGCGGTGGCCAGGCGAAGCAGCTGCGTCATCTGAGCTCCTCTTCGGTTGCGCTGCGGGTTCCCGGTTGCCACGGCGAAGCCGTGTCTCTTTCCCCACCTCAGGCGCTGGCACCGCCGCGGGTTCTCAGACGTCTTCTGGGGAGGACAGCCGACGTGTCGTGTATTGGCATACATAAGCCTCGGATCCCGGAGCCAGAAGGCGTCTGAGGTTCCGCTACCCGCACCGCCAAGCAACAAGACCACAGAACTCTCATTAGAAGTAGCCTTCTCGCTTGCGGTCTTCCATGCCCGCTTCCGAGATGCGGTCGTCTGCTCGGGTGGCGCCGCGTTCGGTGACCCGGGCGGCGGCGACCTCGGCGACGACGTCGGCGACGGTGCTCGCGGTGGAGGGAACGCAGCCGGTGCAGGTCGCGTCGCCGACGGTGCGGAAGCGGACGGTGGCCTCGTAGGGCTGCTCGTCCTCGCCGGGCGTCAGGTGCGGGTTGGTGGCCAGCAGCATCCCGTCGCGCTCGAAGACGGTGCGCCGGTGGGCGTAGTAGATCGAGGGGAGCTCGATGCCCTCGTCGAGGACGTACTGCCAGATGTCGAGCTCGGTCCAGTCCGACAGCGGGAAGACGCGGATGTGCTCGCCCTTGCGGTGCCTGCCGTTGTAGAGGTGCCACAGCTCGGGACGCTGGTTGCGCGGATCCCACTGGCCGAACTCGTCGCGGAAGCTGAACACCCGCTCCTTGGCGCGGGCCTTCTCCTCGTCGCGGCGGGCACCGCCGAAGACGGCGTCGAAGCGGTGCTCGCCGATGCTGCGCAGCAGGGTCCGGGTCTGCAACCGGTTGCGCCCGGCCCCGGGCTGCTCGACGGAGCGGCCCGCGTCGAGGTCGTCCTGGACGCTGCCGACCACCAGCCGCAGGCCCAGGCGTTGCACCGTGCGGTCCCGGAAGTCGATGACCTCGGCGAAGTTGTGGCCGGTGTCGATGTGCAGCACCGGGAACGGCAGCGGCGCGGGCCAAAACGCCTTGCGCGCCACGTGCAGCATCACGGCGGAGTCCTTGCCGCCGGAGAACAGCAGCGCCGGGCGTTCGAAGCAGGCGGCGACCTCGCGGAAGACGTGCACCGCCTCGGCTTCCAGGCCGCGCAGGTGGGTCAGTTCGTAGGTCGTGGTCACGGCGGACCCGCCCTTCGGATCAGAACCTGATCTAGAACAAGTTTCACAGAAAAGTAGAACAAGTTCTTGCGCATGGTCAAGCTGCGCGGAAAGCTGGGGGAACCCCGGACGGACCGAGCGAGGAGGCGTCGTGGACCTGGTCGCGATGGAGGAGATCAAGCGCCTGAAGCACCGCTACCTGCGAGCGGTCGACCTGAAGCTGTGGCACGAGCTGGCCGACACCATCACCGAGGACGCGGTCGGCGACTACGGAACCGAGGCCGCCGGCCAGAAGCTCCACCTCGTCGGCCGCGAGGAGATCCTCGCGTTCATGCGGGAGAACCTGGGTCCGGGCATCATCACCACGCACTTCGCGGGACAGCCCGAGATCGACGTCGACGGCGACACCGCCACCGGCACCTGGTGCTTCGAGGACACGGTCATCGCCACCGAGTTCAAGACGATCATCCGGGGTTCGGCCTTCTACGAGGACACCTACCGCCGCGAGTCCGACGGCGCGTGGCGCATCAGCCGGACCGGCTACACCCGGACCTACGAGTTCCTGCACACCTTCGACGACCTCCCCAACTTCACCCTCACAGCCAACCGCTGGGCCTGACCGAAACGGACAACCGTCAGGCAACCGCCGCAGGCGGTTTCGCAGTACCCCACCTCAGGCGCTGGCACCGCCGCGGGTTCTCAGACGTCTTCTGGTGAGGACAGCCGCAGCGCCGTGTATTGGACATACATCAGTCGCGGATCCCGGAGCCAGAAGACGTCTGAGGTTCCGCTACCCGCACCGCCGAGCAAGAAGACCACAGAGCATTAGAACAGGTTTCAAAGAAGGAAAAGATGCTCACGCAGCCTTTCGCTGATGCTGTTGCCGAAGCCGAGGAGATCATCAAGGGCGCCAAGCACATTCGCACCGATCAGGACCTGATCGAGGGCTACGACTACCTGGCGGGCAGCATCCAGGCGTCGATGATGCTGGCCTGGGCCTTCGAGCGGGATCACCCGTACTTCATCCAGTCGACCGGCCCGCACACCAAGATGGGCCTGGACAACCCGGACGCGCTGTACTTCCACTCCTACATCCGCGACGACGCCGAGTACGTGGTGACCGGGAAACGCGGCAGCACAACGGATCTCAGCTTCCAGGTGCTCAACGGCGACTACTCGCCGGTGGACGTGCCGGACAGCCTCGCGGCCTTCGACGACCGGCGCATCGACATCGGCGACGACGGCGAGTTCGAGGTGCGCTTCGGGCCGGGGCCTGCCGGGCCGAACTACTTCACCCTCGCCCCGGGTTCGGCGATGCTGGTGGTGCGCGAGGTCTACAGCGATTGGGACACCGAGCGGCGCGGTCTGATCCGCATCCGGCGCGCCGACACCGCGGGCACCGCTCCCCCGCCGCGCACGATGGACCTGATGACCAAGCGCTACGGCGTGGCGGGCAAGATCCTGCTCAGCCGGTTGCGGACGTTCCTGGCGTTCCCGGAGTGGTTCTACCTCAACCAGCCGGTGAACACGATGAACGAGCCGCGCTCGACGCCGGGCGGGCTGTCCACCCAGATGTCCTCGGCCGGGCACTTCGAGCTCGCCGACGACCAGGCGATGATCATCACGGTGCCCCGCTCGGAGGCTCCCTACCAGGGCTTCCAGCTCGGCAGCCCCTGGTACATCTCCACCGACTACATCAACCACCAGACCAGCCTCACCGCCGACCAGGCGCGCACCGATCCCGACGGCAAGATCCGCTTCGTGCTCGCCGAGCGGGATCCCGGGCTGGCCAACTGGATCGAGCTCACCGGGCACCGGCGCGGGTACATGCAGATCCGCTGGCAGAGGCTCTCCCGCGAGCTGGGCCCCGAGGACGGCCCGCAGGTGGAGGTGGTGCCGTTCGCCGAGCTGCCGGAACGCCTTCCGCACCACGAGGAATCGCGCATCACGCCCGAGCAGTGGCGCGAGCGCATCACCGCGCGGCAGGCCGCCGTGCACTACCGGATGCTGGGGTGAGGTCGATGCTGGACGGACTGCTGCGCGACAAGGTCGTCGTCGTCTCCGGGATCGGGCCCGGTCTGGGCCGGTCGCTGGCGCTGCGCAGCGCGCAGGCCGGCGCCGACGTGGTGCTGGCCGCGCGCACCGAGAAGCGGCTGGAGCAGGTCGCCGGCGAGGTCGAGGAACTGGGACGTCGGGCGCTGGTGGTGCCCACCGACATCACCTCCGAGGACGACGCCGCGAACCTGGTCTCCCGCTCGGTGGAGCACTTCGGGAAGGTCGACGCGCTGATCAACAACGCGTTCGCGATCCCGCCGCTGGCCGATCTGGCCGACACCGACCTGGAGGCGATCCGGCAGGGCTTCGAGACCACCTCGATCGCCGCGCTGCGGATGACCAGGCTGTTCGCCCCCGCGCTGACCGAGACCCGCGGCGCGGTGCTCATGGTGAACTCCGCGGTGCTGCGGCACTCCCGCCGCAACTACGGGGCCTACAAGATGGCCAAGTCCAGCCTGCTGTCGCTGGCGCAGAGCCTGGCCACCGAGCTCGGGCCGCGGGGCGTGCGGGTCAACACCATCGCCCCCGGCTACATCTGGGCGGACTCGCTCAAGTGGTACCTCGGCCACCTCGCCGAGCAGCGCGGGATCACCCGCGACGAGGTCTACGAGGAGACCGCCGCCACCACGGACCTGCGCAAACTGCCGGAACCGGACGAGATCGCCGACGCGGGCCTGTTCCTGATCTCCGACCTGTCGCGGATCATCACCGGCCAGTGCCTGGACGTCAACGCAGGAGAATTCCACCACTGAGGAGCGGTTCATGAGCATCGGTCGCGACGACGTCGGCA
Organism: Saccharopolyspora flava; assembly: GCF_900116135.1. Lineage (GTDB taxonomy): Bacteria > Actinomycetota > Actinomycetes > Mycobacteriales > Pseudonocardiaceae > Saccharopolyspora > Saccharopolyspora flava. The sequence continues at coordinate 150,020 of NZ_FOZX01000004.1, read as the reverse complement.
CCGTCGAAGACCTGCACGCCTCGGCCACCCGGCTCGTCGGGCTCGACGACTTCGGCCCCGACGACTACACCGACGGGCTCGGCGTGCTGCTGGAGTCCTACGAGCGGGACGCCGGGCTGACGCCGCTGGGCAACAAGGTGGCGCGCGCGTTCCTGCGGGGCGCGCTGACCGCGCGGCTGATCAGCGAGGACGCGTGGAAGAAGCACCCGCAGCACGCCGAGGTCGCCATCGAGCGCCCCATCTTCGTCACCGGGCTGCCGCGCACCGGGACCACGGCGCTGCACCGGCTGCTCACCGCCGACCCGGCCAACCAGGGCCTGGAGCTGTGGCTGACCGAGGTGCCGCAACCGCGCCCGCCGCGCGAGACCTGGGCCGACGACCCGGTCTTCCAGGGCATCCAGCAGGGCTACACCCAGCACCACGTGGAGCACCCCGAGTTCATGGGCGTGCACTACATGTCGGCCGAGCAGGTCGAGGAGTGCTGGCAACTGCTGCGGCAGTCGATGCGGTCGATCTCCTACGAGTGCCTGGCGCACCTGCCGACCTACTCGCGCTGGCTGGCCGGGCAGGACTGGACGGCGGCCTACGCGCGGCACAAGCGCAACCTGCAGCTCATCGGCCTGCCGGACCGGAACCGGCGCTGGGTGCTGAAGAACCCGAGTCACCTGTTCGCGCTGGACGCGCTGCTGGAGGCCTACCCGGACGCGCTGGTGATCCAGACGCACCGCGAGCCGCGCACCGCGATCGCCTCGGTGTGCAGCCTGGCCGCGCACGCCACCCACGACTGGTCGGAGACCTTCCGCGGCGAGACCATCGGCCGCGACCAGCTGGAGCTGTGGTCCCGCGGGCTGGACGAGTTCACCGCGGCCCGCGCCCGGCACGACCCGGACCGCTTCTTCGACGTGCGCTACGAGGACTTCACCGCCGACCCGATCGGCGTGGTGCAGCGGATCTACCGGCACTTCGGGATCCCGCTCGACGACGCCGCGACGCAGGCCATGCGGGGCCTGCACGCCGAGAGCACCGCGGGGCACGCCAAACCCGCGCACCGCTACTCGCTGGCCGACTTCGGGTTGCGGGAAGAAGAGGTCGACGAGCGCTTCGCCGGATGGGCTCCGGTCGGTTAGATTCCGGGCGAATTTCGACGCACCGGAGGGCGAAGCATGGCGTACGGCGACTACCAGCTGGAGATCTACCTCAACGGCCTGAGCGGGGTGCTGCCCGACCTGCCGATGGAGTTCGAGGAGCTGGAGGAGCGCGCGAAGGCCGCCATGTCGCCGTCGGTGTGGTCCTACGTCCACGGCGGCGCCGGATCGGAGCGCACGCAGCGCGCCAACGTCTCGGCGTTCGACCGGTGGGGGCTGGTGCCGCGGATGTTCGTCGGCGCCGAGCAGCGGGACCTGTCGGTGGAGCTGTTCGGGATGACGCTGCCGTCGCCGGTGTTCATGGCGCCGATCGGCGTGCTGGGCATCTGCGGGCAGGACGGCCACGGCGACCTGGCCACCGCGCGGGCCGCGGCTCAGACCGGGGTGCCGATGGTGGCCTCGACGCTGTCGTCGGACCCGCTGGAGGACGTGGCGGGCGAATTCGGTGACACGCCGGGGTTCTTCCAGCTCTACACGCCGAAGGACCGGGATCTGGCGGAAAGCCTGGTGCGCCGGGCCGAGAAGGCGGGCTACAAGGGCATCGTCGTCACCCTCGACACCTGGATCCCGGGCTGGCGGCCGCGCGACCTCGCGACCTCGAACTTCCCGCAGCTGCGGGGTCACTGCCTGAGCAACTACTACACCGACCCGGTGTTCCGGGCGGGTCTGGACAAGAGTCCCGAGGAGGACCCGGGTGCGGCGGTGCTGCGCTGGGTCTCCACCTTCGGCAACCCGCTGACCTGGAACGATCTTCCGTGGCTGCGATCGCTGACGGACCTGCCGCTGCTCGTCAAGGGCATCTGCCACCCCGACGACGTCCGCCGCGCCAAGGACGGCGGCGTGGACGGCATCTACTGCTCCACCCACGGCGGCCGCCAGGCCGACGGCGGCCTCCCGGCCCTGGAGGTCCTCCCGGAGGTCATCGACGCCGCCGACGGGATGCCGGTGCTGTTCGACTCCGGCGTCCGCAGCGGCGCCGACGTCATCAAGGCCCTCGCCCTGGGCGCCACCGCGGTCGGCATCGGCCGCCCCTACGCCTACGGCCTCGCCCTCGGCGGCACCCCCGGCGTCACCCACGTCCTCCGCAGCGTCCTCGCCGAAGCCGACCTCATCATGGCCGTCGACGGCTACCCCACCCTCGGCGACCTCACCCGAGACGCCCTCCGCCCCCTCACCTGACCGACCTCGGGTCAAATACCGCAGGATTCGTCCGGTCAAATACCGCAGTTTTTGACCGGGCGAATACCGCAGGTTTTGACCCGGGGACGGTGCCGGGGCCCGTGATGGGGGTTCTCACCTGGGGATTTGGGGGAAGTACCCGATCGGACGAAGAGCGGGGTCACAGTCGGGATCGATAACGGGCGGGGTGCGGGGAGCGATCTTCTCCACAGAGGTAAAACCTACCTTTACTCGGAGATCGGAGGTCGCGATGGCGCAGGTAATGAGCCTGGCGTTCGTCGGCTCCGCTGTCGTGCTGCTCATCGCCGTGCTGATCGTGCGGGAGAGCGGACGTCGGAGCACCGCGCGGTGGGAGCTAGAACGGGAGCGGCTGCGGCGGGACACGCTCACCCAACTGGCCGCGGACGACCGGGAGCACGCACGCGCGCTGCTCAAGAGCGCCCGCGAGCTGTTCGGCGCGGGACACGTCGCGACCGCGGCGATTCTGGAGATGCAGGCGACCGACTACGAGATGCGCGCCGACGACCACGAGGCCGCGCGCACCGACCCGACCTCGCCGATCTTCCCGATGCGGCAACACCAACTGTCCTCGTGACCACGACGAACCGGGTCCTGCGCGGCACTTTCGCGCAGGACCCGGTCGCGTTCTGCACCGTTCGGAGCGAGTTCGGGCCCCCGAACGGCCGAAACGCGCTCCTCCCGGACCATCCGGGTCCCGCACGGTCGACAACACCGATAGACTCCCGGAAAACGTGATCAACTCCACGGGGAGCGCGGCACCGATGGCCAGCGAAGGCGAGGCCGCCGACGGCGGGGCGACGGCCGGCATCGACACCAGCAAGGCGAGCATCGCGCGCGTCTACGACATGTTCCTGGGCGGCAAGGACAACTTCGCCGTCGACCGCGAGGTCTACGAGTCCATCCAGGCCGTCTCGCCGCACGGCGACGACGTCGCCAGATCGATCCGCCGCTGGCTGATCCGCGTGGTCCGCCACCTCGCCGGTCCCGAGGTCGGCATCGACCAGTTCCTGGACATCGGTTCCGGCCTGCCGACCGTGGAGAACACCCACGAGATCGCCCAGCGCCACAACCCGGACGCCACCGTCGTCTACGTCGACAACGACGCGACGGTCGCCGCCTACGGCCGGGCGCTGATGGAGGAGAACGACCGCACCCACTTCGCCACGGCCGACCTGCGCGATCCGGCGACGCTGCTGGCCGCGCCGCACGTCGCCAAGCTCGACTTCGACCGGCCGATGGCGATGATCCAGTGCGCCACGCTGCACCACGTCGACGACGCCGACGACCCGGTCGCGTTCATGCGGCACTACGTCGACGCGCTGCCCTCCGGCTCCTACCTGGCGATCTCGCACTGGTGGGACCCGGTCGACGAGCTGCCCGAGGGCCACCGGATGGCCCGCGAGCTGGAGCAGCGGTGGCGCGAGTCGTCGATGGGCAGCGGGCGATACCGGACGCGCGAGGAGATCGGGGAGCTCTTCAGCGGCCTGGAGCTCGTGGAGCCCGGCCTGGTGGAGCTTGACGACTGGTGGCCGGACGGGCCGCGGCTGCGCGAGGTCTCGCTGGTGGAGCGGCTGATCCTCGGCGGCGTCGCCTCTAAGCCCTGAGACACCGGTCGGTTCAGCCGTCCCGCTCGCGCAGCGCGGTGCGCAGGATCCGCGCGTGCTCGGCGCTGAGCGACGCGGCGAAGTGCCCGAGGACCACCTCGGGCGCGCCGGAGGCGTCGAGCACCTGGCCGAGCATCCGCGCGGCGGCCTCCTCGCGGCTGCGCGTGGGCCGGTAGCGGTAGGCCCGGCTCTCCATCTCCCGCTGCACCCAGCCCTTGCGGTGCAGGTTGTCGAGGACCGTGAGCACGGTCGTGTAGGCCAGCGATCGGCCGGTGTCGAGCCGCTCCAGCACGTCGCGCACCTTGACCGGCTCCGGCTCTTCCCACAGCACCTGCATCACGGCGGCTTCGAGCTCGCCCAGACAACGCATGGCCCCTCCTCCCCGGGCCACATCGTACGTCCGGGCTGCGCACGTCGCGCACGCTACGTGAATGCGGTTCGGGTTCATCGCGGACGCCGTCCACCAGCACTTCCGCATCGAGAGGAACCCCGTTGACCGCCAATCGGATTCACAACTACTATGCTGATTAGTAGCGGGCTCACCCCCAAATCCCCGAGGCCGCTACCTGCGCGAGGTCCCCGGCATCCCCCCTCGTTGGTCCTCGCGGAATGCTGAGCGGGCCCTTTCCCCCCAGAGGGCCCGCTCAGCCCCGTTTCACCGGCACCGAAGCGGAATTGCCGAATCCATTTCCGGACGCATTCGCCGGGCGACCCCTGCCGCTCGCTCGTACCTGCCTACCAGCGGCTTCGCCCCGACGCGGGGCACCTGTCCGGACGTGTCGCCTCCGCCGAGGACCGAATGCACCGGGTTCGCCGCCGTGCGCTGGAACAACGCAGTTCGGCGCGCAGAACCACCCCTTAGTGCGGCACACAAGGTTACTCCGCCGTGATTGGTGCGTGCCCGGATCGTATTCGCCGATGTGAATTCGATCCTATTCCGCTCCAGCGCCCTCTGCGATGCTGGCCCGCCGCCCCCGGAAGTCCGCGAATCCCGGGCAAAAGCAGAAGAATTCGGATGGCTCCATGACACCCACACCGCACCCACGACGCACTGACGCCGCGCGCCGGTGGGGCGTGCGATGACCGCGCAGGACGACCTCGGCGCCGAGGTCGAGCAGCTGCTGCGCGCCTTCGAGGCGGCGCTGGCCGAGACCGACCTGCTCGGCAGGCACGCCGACCCCGACGAGGAGCCGGAGCGGCTGCGCGACCTGCGCCAGCAGGTCGTGGAGTACGTGCGGTCGGTCCCCGCCGAGCACCTGCCGCGCCAGCGCTGCGGCAACTGCACCGGCCAGGGCGAGGTCTCGGCCGTGCACGTCCGGCGCGGGTCGGAGACCGAGCTGCCCGAGTTCACCACCGCCCAGCGGCTCTGCCCCAACTGCTGGGGCACCGGCCTCTCCCTCCGCCACACCGAACAACCCCCGGAGCTGGAGGCCTAGCTCGCCGCCCGCGCCCTGAAATTCGGTGGCGCGCACCGACTTGCCCGGTGCATGGTTGTTCCGTGGTTGTGGACCACGTCGGCGATGCGCTCCCCCGCGGTTCTCGGGCCCGCGGTGGGCGCTGCTCGCCGAACCCACCGGTGCCGATGCCGAGCTCGGGTTCGGCATCGGCACCGGACGGGTCGTCGATCATCACGCAGCGCGGGAAATCCGTTGCTGCGAGCGGATAGTATTAGTCCACATCGGATGATCGACCGGATCGCGCGGCTCTGGTAGGAAGCGCGCATGCGCTTCTACGCGGAACGCCCGACACGCCTTGCGGGACAGCTGCTCTCCGACCTCCTCGCGATCGGGTGGGTCGCCGGGTTCTGGTGGCTCGCGGACCTGGCCAGGTCCGCGGTGCTGGAGTTGCAGGCCTCGGGCCATCGGATGATCGAGGCCGGGGGCGGGCTCCGGACGACGTTCACCGACGCCGCGCGCACGGCCTCCGAGGTCCCGTTCGTCGGCGACGACCTGGCGGGCGCGCTCGGCAGGGGAACCGCGGCCGGTGACGTCCTCGTGGACGCGGGCGGGCGGCTGATGGAGGTGATCGATCTGGCCGCAGGCGGTGTCTTCGCGGTGATCGTGGTGCTCGCGCTGATCCCGGTGCTCGCGGTCTGGTTACCGCGCCGCATCCGCTACGCCCGCGCGGCCGGGCAGGCGGTGGCGATGCGCGCCCAGGGTCCGGACCTGCTGGCGCTGCGCGCGCTGACCGAGCTCCCCCACCGGCGTCTCCGGCGGGTCGGCCGCGAGCCCGCGGCGGCCTGGCGCGAGGGCGACGCCGAGGTCATCGCGCAGCTGGCCGGGATGCGACTGGCCTCGCTGGGACTGCGGGTCAGCTGACCGATTCGGAGCGGTCCACCAGACCGAGCCGCAGGTGCTCGCTGTGGTAGACGGCCTCGTCGAGCAGCTGGGCGACGTGGTTGTCGTAGAGGCTGTAGACGATGCTGCGGCCCGAGCGCGCGCCGACGACCAGGCCGAGGTTGCGCAGCAGCCGCAGCTGGTGGGACACGGCGGACTGTTCCATGCCGACGGCCTCGGCGAGCTCGGTGACCGGGCGCGGACCCCGTCGCAGCTCGGCGAGGATCAGCAGCCGGCTCGGGGTGGCCAGCGCCTGCAGCGTGTTCGCCACGTGCTGGGCCGACTCCGCGTCGAGCCTGATCTCCTCCCGATCCACTCCGTGTCCCATGCGGGGCAGTCTAGACCGCTGTTTGCATGAACGCATGTTCATGTGTTCTCCTGTGCGGGTCATGCCCGGAACTGCGGAGAGGTCTTCACCCGTGGTCACGTCCGCCCCCGCCGCCCCGCGACTCGCGCCACCCGCGCGGACCAGGCTGTTCGCGCTGCCCGAGATGCGGTGGGCCGCCGCCGCTCTCGGCCTGTTCCTCGCCGGCCTCGCCCTGCAGCTGGCCGGCGCCCCGGAGTGGTCCTGGTGGGCGCTCTACCTGGCCTGCTACGCCACCGGCGGCTGGGAACCGGGACTGGCCGGGCTGCAGGCGCTGCGGGAGAAGACCCTCGACGTCGACCTGCTGATGGTGCTGGCCGCGATCGGCGCGGCCGCCATCGGCGAGATCACCGACGGGGCGCTGCTCATCGTCATCTTCGCGACCTCCGGCGCGCTGGAGGCGCTGGCCACCGCGCGCACCGAGGACTCCGTGCGCGGGCTGCTCAGCCTCGCCCCCGAGACCGCCACCGTCGTCACCGCCGGTGGCGTCGAGCAGGTCCGGCCCGCCGCCAAGCTGGAGATCGGCGACGAGGTGCTGATCCGCCCCGGCGAGCGCATCCCCGCCGACGGCACCGTGCTGTCCGGCTCCAGCGACGTCGACCAGGCGACCATCACCGGTGAACCGCTGCCGGTGGACGTCACGACCGGCTCGGAGGTGTTCGCGGGCACGCTCAACGGCACCGGGTCGCTGCGCGTGTGGGTCGGGCGCCGCGCGGAGGACTCGGTGGTCGCGCGGATCGCGGCGCTGGTCGAGCAGGCCGGGCAGACCAAGGCGCGCACCCAGCTGTTCATCGAGAAGGTGGAGCAGCGGTACTCGATCGGCATGGTCATCGCCACCGTCGCGCTGTTCGCCATCCCGCTGCTGCTGGGGTCCGACCTGCGGGAATCGCTGCTGCGGGCGATGACGTTCATGATCGTCGCCTCGCCGTGCGCGGTGGTGCTGGCCACGATGCCGCCGCTGCTGGCCGCGATCGCCAACGCCGGGCGGCACGGCGTGCTGGTCAAGTCCGCGGTGGTGATGGAACACCTGGGCACGACGACCAAGGTCGCCTTCGACAAGACCGGCACGCTCACCCGAGGCACCCCCGAGGTCGCCGAGGTGCGGGTGCTGGACCCGGCGTTCTCGCGCGAGGACCTGCTGCGGCTGGCCGCGGCCGCCGAGCGGCCCAGCGAGCACCCGCTGGCGACGGCCGTGGTGCGCGCCGCCGAGCGCGCGGAGCTGACGCTGCCGCCCGCCGAGGGCTTCGCGGCTCTGCCGGGTCGCGGCGTCACCGCCCGGGTGGACGGCCACCACGTCGAGATCGGCGCCGCACCCGAGGACTTCGAGGTCGCCGCCGGGAGCACGGCCGTGCTGGTGCGGCGGGACGGCGAGCCGGTGGGGCTGCTGGCCATCACCGACCGGCCGCGCCCGGAAGCCGCCGAGGCGGTGGCCGCGACCCGGGCGCTGACCGGCGATCCCGTGCTGCTGACCGGGGACAGCGCCGCCGGGGCGAGCGAGATCGCCGCGCACGTGGGCATCACCGACGTGCGCGCGGGACTGCTGCCGGAGCGCAAGCTCGACGAGGTCGAGGCGATGCGGTCGGCCGGGCACCGGGTCGCGTTCGTCGGCGACGGCATCAACGACGCCCCGGCCCTGGCCACCGCGCACGCGGGGGTCGCGATGGGCGGGGCGGCCTCGGACCTGACGTTGCGGACCGCGGACGCGATCATCGTGCGCGACGACCTCCACGCGCTGCCGGCCGTCATCGAGCTCTCCCGCCGCGCCCGCCGCGTGGTCACGGCCAACCTCGTCATCGCGGGCACCTTCATCGCGGTGCTGGTGACCTGGGACCTCGTCGGTCACCTCCCGCTGCCGCTCGGCGTGGCGGGGCACGAGGGCTCCACGATCCTGGTGGCCCTCAACGGCCTCCGCCTCCTCCACCCCCGCGCCTGGAAGGCGTCCTGAGCTGTGGTCCGGCAGGGTGCGAACGTCACCAGGGGACAGTTTTAGCCATAACTGCCCGCGCTCGATGTCCGAAATGTCGGGTCAGTTATGGCTAAAACTGCCCCCTGCCGCCCCGCGCCCCGCGGGAGCCCGGGGCGGTTCTCGCGCACCGCGGGTCAGAGGTCGAGTTCGAGGGGGCCTCGTGCTCGGGAGACGCAGGGGGCGATCGAGGTGGCCGTCTCGGGTTCGGAGAGGTAGAGGTCGCGGTGCAGGGGCTCGCCGGCGGTGAACGGCGTGACGCACTCGCCGCAGACGCCCCGGCGGCAGCGGTGCGCGACCTCGACACCGGCCGATTCCAGCGCCTCCAGCAGGGTTTCGCCCGCCCCGACGGGCACCGTCGCACCCGTGCGGCGAAGGTGGGCGGTGAACGGCTCGCCGGGGGCGGGCAGCACGCCGAAGCGCTCGGTGTGGATCCGGGTGCGCGGCCAGCCCGCCGCGCGCGCCCGCGCGAGCACCTCGTCGGTGAACGGCACCGGGCCGCAGACGTAGAGGTGCGTGCCCAGCGGCTGGTCGGCGAGGTCGAGCCCGCGCCAGAACTCGGCGCGCGAGCGGGTCAGGTGCGCGCCGGGCAGGTCCTCGGCGTGCACGGCGTTGCGGGAGACGTGGTGGACCTCGACCGAGCGCTGCCAGAGCCGCGCGGCCCGGACGTGCGAGAGGATCGGCGTGACACCGATGCCCGCGGCCACCAGCAGGTGGTGCCGAGCGGTCTGCACGGGAGCGAAACCGCTTCGGGGACCGTCGGTTTCGACGACGTCGCCGGGCGCCAGCCGGTGCATCCAGCGCGAGTCGCCGGAGCCCAGCCGCACCGAGATCTCGTAGTGCTCGGGCCGGAACCCGTCGCCGGTCAGCGAGTAGGCGTGGCGCCGGGAACCGCGCACCACCTCGATGTGGCTGCCCGGCACGTAGGACCGCACGTCGCCGACCAGCCGGATCCGCCGGACGCCGTCGGCGATGAGGCGGGTGTCGGAGACGGTGAGCCGGGTCATCGCCGCAACCACTCCAGCAGCTCCGGGCGGATCTCGCCGTAGCCCTTGTAGTCGGCCATCTCGTCGGGCAGTTCGGCCAGCACGGCCGCGAACTGCTCGCGCCAGGCCGGGACCAGCGCCAGCTCCCGCATCGGCAGCAGGTAGGTGCGGATGAGGAACAGGATCGAGCCGGTCAGCGGCAGCCGGATCAGGTGCTGCACCTCCACCCGCAGGTGCAGGGTCTCGCCGAGGTCGCCGATCGAACCGCGCTCGGCTCCCCACTCGTCGTAGGTCTCCAGCGAGGCGTCGAGCCGGTGCCCGACGGTGGAGCTCCAGTTCAGCCGCCGGTAGCAGTCGCCGGGTTGCAGGCCCAGAAGGAACCGCTCGGCGCGCGGGATCGCGCCGTCGGCGAGGTCGCGCGGGACGGGCCCGTGCAGCTCGGTGAACGACATGCCGAGCACGAACTCGATGGACCAGTTCGACGCGAACGTGACCACCCCGGCGTCGGCGAACAGCCGCCCCTCGCGCTCGTCGAGCAGCACGAGGTCGTCGTTGACCTGGGAGGCGGCGAAGCGCAGCGGCGGCTCGCCCAGCGAGTCCTCGTCGCCGAACCGGAACCGCCTGCTCACGCCGAGTCTGCTGTTCTCCCAGTGGAATTCGCGGTCCCCGGTGCTGCTCAGGGTCATCGCCGGGTCGGTGGCGGCGGCTTCGGCGAGCAGGTGCAGCAGCGCGTCCCACCCGGCCGCGCGCATGTGCGGGAGCTCGACGTGCCTGCCGGGGTCGCGGCGCAGGATCTCGGCGCGCTCGGTGAGTTCGGCCTCGTAGCCGGCGTGCGGGTCCAGGACGGTGCCGCCCCACTCCCCCGCCGCCGTGCGGTGCGCGCGGGGCGCGGCCTCGACGTTGACGCCGTAGCGGTAGCGGTCGCCTTCCAGCGGCCACGGGAACCGCCGCACGCGCTCGGGCAGGGTCACCGGAACGCCTCCACGTCGGCGTGGAACCCCAGGTAGGAGCCCCGGTGGCGGGAGACGTGGGCGTAGACGTGCAGCGGCTGCCCGCAACCGGAGCAGGTGAGGCGGGAGCCCGGCGAGGTCGTCGCGGGGGTCTGGGCGGTGCAGTGCGCGCAGTGCACCAGCAGCCGATCCCGGGAGGTGACCCGGCAGCGGATCTCCTCGTCCACGGCCCCGGCGGCGATCGCCCGCGCCCGCAGGGACAGCACGTCGGCCTCCGGACCGGCCAGCATCAGCCGCCACCCCACCCGCGCCCGCGCCAGCTGCTCGTCCAGGGCCTCGAAGGCCTCCTCGGCGCTGTCGACCTGGATCGTCCACACCGGACTGTTGTGGGTGGGGGAAGTTTTCATGAAAACTTCCCCCACCCACGAGTCCACGATCGCCTCGGCCGGGTCACCGATCCCGACGAGCGTGTAGCTCGTCCCGTCCGGGTCGACGGCGACCTGCGCGGGCCAGTCGGGAACGCTGGTGCGGGCCCCGGCCGCCATCCGCTCGTCCACCCGCCGAGTACACAAAGGCCGGGCGCGGTGTGTCAACCGCGCCCGGCCCAGGTCACGCCGCGCTACTGAACCGCCCAGTACCCGAAGGCCTGGAAGTCCGGGGACGGGCCGAACGGGCTCATCGGCGCCAGCCGCACCGTCAGCTCCGGGCCGGTCACCAGGTTCCCCGGGATCGTGATGACGGTCTCCGACCAGCCCTTCTGCTCCGGCTTGAGCCAGTGCTTGCCCAGGTCGGTGCCGTCGGCGTAGACCCGCACGTCGCGGGCACCGGTGTAGAGGCCTGGCTTGGGGCCGGTGGAGTCGTGGCGGGCGATGAGCCGCACCTGCTTGCCCGGCACCAGGTTGTGCAGGGTGAACTCCTCCTCGCCGATGATGTGCCTGGCGCTGTCGACGACCTGGTGACCACCGGTTTCGAGGGTGCGCGCCTCGGTCATCGGCTGGAACCCGGCGCGCGCGGTGCGCACCACGTGGTCGTGGTCGGCCTCGGAGGTCATCGACCCGACGTCGACGTAGTCGCGGATGGTGCCGTTGACCGGGCGGATCGGCTTGTCACCGGTGTCGATCAAGCTCCAGTCGGCCTTGTAGACCGTCATGACCGGCAGCGCGAGCACCGGGGCGCCGAGCACGCCGGCCTCAGCGAGGTGCTCCAACTGCACGCCGTTGGGCATCCGGTCGTAGATGGCGATGTAGTCGGGGCGGTCCTCGGGCGACATCGCGCGCAGCTCCTCGTAGAGCGCGCCCATGCCGTTGAGCGCGGGCTTGGCCAGCCCGTTGGTGGTCAGCCCGACGAGGTCGACGGTCGGGTGCCCGCCCAGGTAGGCGGCGGCGCCGACGTCGTGCACGCCCAGCCGGGCGTCCTCCGGCAGGTTGCCCTTGGTCCAGTTGGCCAGCGCGACCACGCGCTCCCGGATGCCGCCGGAGTCCTGCACGGCGTTGTGCACCCAGGTCGGCACCGACAGGGCCGTGAACAGCGCCGCCACCGCCAGCAGCGCCACCGGGGTCTTGTCGCCCAGCCGCAGCCGCTTGCCGACCTCGATCAGGCCGATGACGGCGGCGAGCACGAACAGCGGCAGGAACGGCTGCAGGTAGCGGACCTGCTGCCACAGCGCGGTGCCCATCGTCGAGATCGCCCCGAGCGCCAGGACCGTGCCGATGCCGATCGTCCAGCCCGCCCAGCGGCGCGGGCCGCCGTCGCGCACCAGCACCGCCACGCCGAGCGCGGCCAGCGCGAGCGCACCGGGGAAGGCGAAGTCCTGCCGGTTGAGGCCGGCGAGGATCTCCATGAACGCCGAGAAGTTGTCCGCGGTCTTGCCCGCCAGCTCGCCGAAGCTCAGGTTCGGCATGGACAGGTGCGACTTGGCCTGCGAGCCGTTCGGCGAGGAGTGACCGGTGGTGACCAGGTAGAACAGCAGTTGCGCGCCGATCACCGCGAACGGCAGCGCCGACCAGATCATCGACCCGATCCGCACCGGCAGGGGCCGGGCGCGGCGCGCGCTGAGGTAGATCATCAGCAGCGGCACCGGCAGCAGGAACACCAGCGCTTCCAGGCGGCACAGCGCGGCCAGCGCCACCAGCACCGGGGTCCAGCGGAAGACTCCGCCGGGCAGTTCCCGCACCAGCATCAGCAGCGTGCCGACCAGCAGCAACGCGGTGATCGAGACCTCCATGCCGCTGGAGGCGCCCCACAGCAGCGGACCGCTGAGCGCGACCAGGAAGCCCGCCCACACGCCCGCGACGGGCCCGGCGACGCGACGGCCCAGCAGCGCGACGCCTCCGGCGGTGAGCGCGTGGCAGACGACGCCGAACAGCACGGCGAAGGGCAGGAACAGCCCGCCGTGCACCCCGAGGAAGTAGAACGCACCCAGCACCAGCACGTAGAGCAGGCTGCTGGCACCGGTGGAGATCGGGTCACCGTCGTTGTACTGCAGGAACTGGCCCTGCCCGATCTGCTTGGCGTACTGGGCGTGAATGTAGGCGTCGTCCAGCGGCGGGATGTAGCGGCCGCCGTTGTAGTGCACGTTGATCAGCACGAACGCCAGTCCGGCGGCCAGCGCCACCAGCGGCACGGCCCACATCCCGATCCGGTCGAGGCGCCACCGGCGCGCGGGCACGTCCGCGCGTCTCGTCGTTTCGGTTAACTCCGGTACGACCGGCTCTTTCGTCACGCTCAACCCAACGGGTCCTTCCAGGCAGGAGTTTTCGCGCCTGCACACCGTTGGGCCGGCCCGTGCGATCGACTATAGAGGGCGGTTTTCCCGGATTCGCCGGGTGCCACCGCACAGCTCGGTAACCGTTCAACAACCCGGTAACCGCGCGATAACCCGGTGCTCACTGCGCGGCCCAGTAGCCGAAGGACTTGTAGTCCGGGTAGGGGCCGACGAACTCCTGCGTCGCGCCCATCCGCACCGTCAGGTCCGGCCCGGTCACCAGCCGGGCCGGGATCTCGATCACGGACTCGTTCCAGCCCTTCGGATCGGGCACCAGCTCGTGCTTGCCGAGGTCGACGCCTCCGGCGAACACCCGCACCTCGCGCATCCCGGTGTAGAAGCCGCCTTTCGGCCCGCTGGCGTCGTGCCGGGCGATCAGCTGGACGGGCTCGCCGGGTTCGAGGTGGTGCAGGGTGAACTCCTCCTCGCCCCAGATGTGCCGGGCGCTGTCGACCATCCGTCTGCCGCCGGAGTCGACGGTGCGCAGCTCGGTCATCGGCGGAAAGTCCGAGCGCGCGGCGATGAAGCGGTGCTCGTGCGCGCGCTCGGAGTCCATGGACCCGACGTTGACGTGATCACGGATCCGGCCCCGCACAGGGGTTTCCGGCCGGTCGCCGGAGCCGAACAGGCTCCAGTCGGTCTTCCTCACGGTGATCTGCGGGGTCGCCAGCACCGGGTCGGTGTAGACGCCCGCGGCGGCGAGCTTGTCGAGCTCGATGCCGCCGGGCATGGCGTCGTAGGCGGCGACGTAGTCGGGCAGCTGGTCGGGTGGCAGGGTGCGCAGCTTCTCGTAGAGCGAGCCCATCCCGTTGAGCGCGGGTTTCGCGAGGTCGTTGGTGGTGAGCCCGACGAGGTCGACGGTGGGGTGACCGCTGAGGTAGGCGGCGGCACCGACGTCGTGCACGCCCAGCCGCGCGCCCTCCGGCAGCCCGCCCTTGGCCCAGGCCGCGAGGGTGACGAGCCGTTCCCGGATGCTGGCCGACTCGACGACCATCACGTGCGCCCACATCGGCACCGACACGGCCGTGAACAGCGCGGCGATCAGCAGGATTCCGGTGGCCGCGCGGCCGGGCAGGCGCAGCGCGCCGACGACCGCGCCGATGCCGACCACGGTGGCCAGCAGGACCAGCGGCAGGAACGGCTGCAGGTACCGGACCTGCTGCCACAGCGCGGTGCCCATCGTCGAGATCGCCCCGAGCGCCAGGACCGTGCCGGCGCCGATCGTGACGCCGACGAGTCGGCGGGCGTCGTCGTGCCTGCTCAGCGCGACCACGCCGATGGCGGCGAGCAGCAGGGCGCCGGGGAGCACGAAGTCCTGCCTGCTGATCCCGCTGAGGATCTGCAGGAACTGGGAGAAGTTCTCCGAGGTCTTGCCGACGAACTCGCCGAGGTTGAAGTGCGGGATGCTGGTCAGCGACTTCGACTGGGAGCCGTTGGGCGAGGCGTGCCCGGTGGCCAGCCGGTAGAGCAGCAGCTGCGCGCCGACGACCGCGAACGGCAGCAGGCACCAGGCCATCGCGCCGATGCGGGCGAGGCCGCTGCGGAGGCGGGTGGCGCGCATCATCAGCGGCACCAGCGCGACGAGGAACGCCAGCACCTCCATCCGGGACAGCGCCGCCAGCGCGGCGAGCACCGGGGTCCACCGGAACAGCCCGGACGGTGCTTCCCGCACCACCATCAGCAGCGTCGCGACCAGCAGGAACGAGGTCAGCGTGATCTCCATGCCGCTGGTGGCGCCCCACAGCATCGGGCCGCTGAAGGCCACCAGCGCTCCGGCCCAGCGGCCGGTGGCACGGTCGACCAGGCGCTGCCCGAGCAGCAGCACCCCGGCCGCGGTGGCGGCGTGGCAGACGACGCCGAGCAGCACGGCCGCGGGCATCAGCAGGCCGCCGTGCAGGCCGACGGCGTACAGCGCGCCGAGGACGAGCACGTAGAGCAGGCTGCTGGCGCCGGTGCTCATCGGTTCGCCGTCGTGGAACCGCAGGAACTCGCCGCGCCCGATCTGCTTGCCGTACTGCAAGTGGATGTAGGCGTCGTCGAGCGACGGGATGTAGCGCCCGCCGTTGTAGTGCACGTCGATCACGGCGAACAGGAGACCCGCCAGCAGCGCCCCTCCCGCCACGAACCACATCGCGCGGTCCCGCTTCTCCCGCGGTGGCACGGCGCTCCACTGCGGTTGTCCCACATCCGTTGCTACGGGGTCCTTCTCAATCGTCACCCGAAAGGTCCTCTCGATCCGCCCAGCGGACGCCGCCCCCAGCGACCGTCGGAACCCGACACGCGACCGACCCGGGTCGCGTTGCCGAGCACGGGATCATCCACGATGAAATCGGCCCGCACGGAGTATCTTTCTGGGCTGATCGGCCTAGAGGTTAGCCCTGTGCGGGCCTTCTCAACGCACCCGGCCCCTCGGGCGTGTTGGATTCAATCCCAGGCGTCGATGACGTCGATCAGGTCGTCGGTCCAGGAGCGCAGGATGCGGCGTCCTTCGGAGCCGCTCGCGCCGCGCGGGTCGCCGAGGACGCCGTTGGCGCTGACCGCCGCCGTGCCACCGGCGCGCAACCGGTCGATGAGCTCGGAAAGCGGTGCCGTGTTGCCGATTTCGGCTCGTTCGAGGCGGACTGCGTGCGGGCGCAGGGCGAGCATCACCGAGGTCTCGGTGCGTCCGGCGTGGCTGTCGTCGGCGCGGCCGGTCGGCGACCAGGCCAGCACCCGGCGGCCTTCGGAGCGCAGGGTGCGCACGGCGTTGCGGACCGGGACGGCGTTGCCGCCGTGGCAGGAGACGAGCACGACGCCGCTGAAGGCGTCGGCGGAGCGGCCGAGCTCGGTGAGCAGCAGTTCGGTGGCGGCCTGCCCGATCGACAGGGTGCCGGGGAACGCGGCGTGCTCGCCGCTGGAGCCGTAGGCCACGGGTGGCGCGATCACGACCTCGCGCTGCTCGGCGAGGCGTTCGCACAGGGCGACGGCGATGTCGGTGTCGACGGTGCACGGCAGGTGCGGGCCGTGCTGCTCGGTGGCGCCGACCGGGACCGCGAGCAGCCGGGGTTCCCGCAGCTCGGGCCAGGTGGTCTCGCCGAAGTTCACGCCGGATCACCGCCGACGGGGACGCTGGCGCGCCCGCCCCGGTCGGTGAGCACCGGCCGCAGCGCGGTGGTGCTGCGCTCGCGGAGGGCACCGCGCAGCACGCCGCAGCCGTAGGCGGCGTCCTCGGCGACGCGGGCGAGGGCGTGCCGCAGCGGGTCGAGTTCGCGCGGTTCGGCGAGGTGGCGGGCGGCGACGAAGGCGAGCACGAGGCGTCCGCGCTTGCTCAGCAGCAGCGGCGGGATCGCCAGCGGCGCCCACGCCCGCCCGGCGCAGTCGGCGAGAAGCCGCGCGGCGCCGAGGTTCCCGCGCACCGCGAGGGTGATCGACTCACGGACGGGGATGCCGAACGCGCCGAGCTTGCGGGTGAGCAGCACCGCCGCCGCGCCGGTCACGACCAGCGCCGAGCGGTGGCGGCCGAGGATGACGAGCAGCCACACCAGCGCGCTCCACAGCGACAGCCGCACGGGCGCGACGTTCTCGCCGTGGCGGCTGCCGAGCGGTCCGGCCGAGCAGCCGTAGCCGTAGCGCTGCCGCAGCAGCGCGGGCCAGCTGGGGCGCGGGGCGTGCTCGACGATCGCGGCGGGTTCGTAGCGGGCCTGGTGGCGGGCGGTCAGCCGCCAGATGAGGTCGACGTCCTCGCCGAAGCGCAGCGACTCGTCGAAACCGCCCAGCTCGACCAGGGTTTCGGTGCGCACGAGCAGCGCGGCGGTGGGCACGTAGCTGATCCGGCTGCCCGCGCGCACCGGTCCTGGCCGCTCGCCCAGGTCCAGCGGTGAGCAGGTCCGCTCGAACCGCTCCAGCGCCGAATCCCCCTTCCTGCTGCGGACTCTCGGCGCGACGGCGGCGACGTCGGGGTCGTCGAAGTGCCGCAGCAGCGGGTCCAGCCAGCCGGGCTCGGGAACGGTGTCGGCGTCGAGGAACGCCACCAGCGGGGTGTCGGCGAGCCGCCACCCGGCGTTGCGGGCCGCGCCCGGACCGCGCGGGGTGTCGTGGCGGACCGCGGCGCCGGGGATCGGTGTCGGCGAGCCGTCGTCGACGAGCAGCACCCGCATCCCCGCCAGCGCGTCGAGCAGCGCGCTCGGGCGCGGGCCGCGGACGGGGATGACGACGGTGACGTCCTCGGCCCGCAGGCTCCCGGTCTCGTGCTGGGGGTGCACCATCCCGCTGCGCACCAGCCGCCGCACGAGCGGGTTCTGGCTGGTCACGGGCTTTCCGGCAAGCCACTCGTCGAGGAGTTCCGAGCCGCGCGCGGTGAGCCGCAGGATGCGGTACGGCGAACCGCCGGCGACGGTCCGGCCGTCGTCGAAGCGCCGCAGGCTCGCATCGGCCACGAGCTTCACGCGGTGAACCCCCCGTCGGCGTGCACGACGGTGCCGGTGATGGCCGAGGCGCGCTCGTCGCACAGCCAACACACGGCCGCGGCGACCTCCTCGGGTTCCAGGAGCCGGTCGACGACCTGGTGGGTCGCGAACTCCTCGACGTCGTCGAGGTCGTAGTAGGAGGCGGTCGCGGTGAGCATGTCGGTGCGGGTGGAGCCCGGCGAGACGGCGGTGGCGTTGACCCCGGTGCCGCGCAGGTCGGTCGCCAGACCCCGGATCAGCCCGACCACGGCGTGCTTGGCCGCGTTGTAGCCGGCCAGGTGGTAGAGGCCGCGGTGCGCGGCGGCCGAGGCCAGCGCGACGAACCGGCCGGAGCGGGGTTCGGGGCGGCGCAGCATCGCCGGGACGGCCGCGCGGGCCAGGTTCGCCACGCCGCGCACGTCGATGTCGAAGAGCAGGTCCAGCTCGACGTCGGGGGTCTCCCACAGGGGCGTGCCACCGGCCATGATCGCGGCCGCGGCGACGGCGGCGTCGAGCCCGCCGAACTCGGCCTCGGCGACCTGCACCGCCCCGGCCAGCGCGTCGGCGTCGCGCACGTCGGCGACGACCTCGCGCACCGAATCCGGGTGCGCGTCGGCGAGTTCGCGCAGCTCGTCGCGGGTGCCGAGCCGGTAGGGCACGCCGGGCAGGTCGGCGCACACGTCGAGGGCGACGACCTGCCAGCCCTCCGCCACCAGCTGCCGCACCACGCACGCGCCCACTCCCCGGGCGGCTCCGGTGACCAGCGCGACGCGGCTCATGACCGGTACCCCTGACGCCGCAGGTAGGCCAGCAGCTCGTCGGCCGCCGCGGCGGGCTCGAGCGGGCCCACGACGGTGGGCGGGGTGCGGTCGACCAGCGCCCCTGTGAGCTCCAGGACCCGGCGGTGGGCGGTGTCGCCGCTGGGCGGCGGGTAGGCGCGCGGTCGCGGCGTGCGCGGCCGGGTGGAGACCACGTCGGCGGCGGTGTCCGGCGGTGTGCCGGGCACGACGGCGATCTCGGCTTCCCGCGCGGCCAGCACGGCGGGCAGCGGGGCGCGGCGCAGCCGCAGACCGCCCTCGACGGAGACGACGGCGGGGCTGGGCAGGCGCAGGACCTCGCGCGCACCTCCGTCGAGCCGGCGGTGCGCGACCACCCGGTCGCCGTCGAGCTCGAGGTGGACCACGCCGAGCGCCTGGGCGGCGTCGAGGTGCGCGGCCAGGAACGCCGGGGTCGCACCGGTGCCGCCGTCGGCGGACCGGTCGCCGCAGAGCACGAGGTCGGTCTCGGGCAGCGCGGCGGCCAGCGAGCGGGCCGCGGACCCGTTGTGCGCCAAGGAGTTCAGGGGCGTGTCGAGGTCGACGCGGGTGGCCCGGTCGGCCCCGGCCGCCAGGGCGTCGCGCAGGCCCTCCTCGGTCTCCGGCGGGCCGGCGGCCAGCACGTGCACGCTGCCGCCGGTGAGCTCGGCGAGGCGCAGCGCGTGCTCCAGCGCCGCGTGCTCGGCGGGCGTCTCGCCCCGGTGGGCGGTGCCCAGCGCGCCGGTCAGCGGATCGACCTCGACGCGCTGCCACGACCGGCTCAGCGCCACTGCGATGCGCATGTCTGTCAGCCCCTCCGGAACACGACGCCGTTGCCGCCGTCGGGATAGGTCCAGGTGATGGCCCCGGCGTTGTTGCAGATCTGGTAGCAGGTGCCGCATTCGAAGCACTGCTCGTAGTTGAACAGGATGCCGCCGTCGCCGGTGGGCACGAACAGCTTCGCCGGGCACGCCGACACGCAGGCCTGGGTCGTGCAGGACCGGCAGATCTCGGTGTCGACGGTGATGTGGGCGCGCTCACCGACGTCGAAGTCGACGGTGCCCATGCGGTCCTCGAAGGAGATGTCTCGGTACATGCCCGCCTCTTTCAGCCGAAGGTGCGCAGACCGGTCCAGGCGTCGGCGGCGAGCTGCCGCAGCCGGACGCCGTGACGGGCGGCGGTGTCGCGGAACAGCTTGCCCAGCCGGGGTTTCGGCGCCGGGTTGCCGACGGTGAACACCCCTTGGGCGAAGTCGCACAGCAGCTTCGGGTACTGCTGCTGCACCCGGTCGGAGAGCACGAGTTCGGGCGCGCGCTGCAGCCGCTCGTGGTCGGCGAGCACGAAGGACGACTTCAGCCGCTTCCGGTACCCGTCGAGCCCGCCGCCGGTCGCGACGGCTTCGGCGGCGGTGCGCCCGGCGGCCAGGCCGGATCCGATCGCGAAGTTGACGCCCTCCAGCCAGATCCCGGCCGCCAGGCACATCGCGGCCGCGTCGCCGGTGACGAGCATGCCGGGCGTGGACAGCGGCGGCATGCTGCGGTAGCCGCCCTCCGGGATGAGGTGCGCGGAGTACTCCTTGAGCTCGGCGCCGCGCAGGTAGGGCGCGATCGCCGGGTGCGCCTTGAGGTCGGCGAGCACGTCCTCCGGCCGCCTGCCCGACTTCGCCAGGTCGGTCAGCGAGAGCACGACGCCGACGCTGACGGTGTCGCGGTTGGTGTAGAGGAACCCGCCGCCGGCGATGTCGCCGGTGCAGCCGAGGATCTCGAAGTCGGCGCCCTGGTCGCCGCTGAGGCCGAAGCGCTCGTCGATGGTCGCGCGCGGCAGCGCCAGGGTCTCCTTCACGCCGAGCGTCTGGTGCTCGGGGTCGGTGCCGGGCAGCAGCCCGGCCTGCTTGGCCAGGAAGGCGTTGACGCCGTCGGCGGCGATCACGACCTTCGCGCGGATGTCGCCGTCGGGCCGGTCGGTGCGCACGCCGACGATCCGGCCGTTCTCCCGGAGGACGTCGGTGGCCACGGTCGAGGTGACCAGCCGCGCCCCGGCGTCGACGGCCTTGCCCGCCAGCCACGAGTCGAAGTCGGCGCGGAAGGTCGTCATGCCGTTGTAGGGGGCGCTGCCCCAGTCCTCGGTGCGGAAGTCGACGGTGAGCGCCTGGTGGCCGGTGAGCATCATGGTGCTGCGCCGGGTCACCCAGCGCTGCACGGGCACCTCGCGCCACCACTCGGGCAGCACCTCGTCGAGCACGCGGGCGTAGACGACTCCGCCGTAGACGTTCTTGGAGCCGGGGAACGGTCCGCGTTCGAGCAGGAGGACGCTGCGCCCGGCGCGGGCGAGTTCGAGTGCGGCGGCCGATCCGGCGGGACCGGCGCCGACGACGACGGCATCGACTTCAGTCATCTCGTCTCCGGCGGTCGAGTTCGGCCAGGACCGCGGGGGCGTCGGCGATGATGCCGAGGTCGGCCATGGCGGTCATCGGGCAGTGCGGGTCGGTGTTGATGCTCACGACGTGCTCGGGGCGTCCGAGACCGCCGGTGTGCTGGGTGGCGCCGGAGATGCCGAAGGCGACGTAGAGGTCGGGGTCGACGACGACGCCGGTGGTGCCGATCTGGCGGTCGTGCCCGGCCCAGCCGGCGTCGGTGACGACGCGGGTGGCCCCGGCGGAGGCGCCGAGCCAGGCGGCGACCTCGGTGAGCGTGCGCATCGCGGCGGTGCCGTCCTCGCCGGGGCGGACGAGCCCGGCGCCGCCGCCGAGGATGCGGCGGGCCTCGGTGAGCTCGACGGTCTCGGGCTCGGGCGGCCGGACCTCGACCAGCTCGGCGTCGCGGGCGGTGCCCGGTGCTGCGTCGAGCGGGACGGGTTCCGGTGGGGGCAGCGGTGTTCCGACTCCGCGCACCCCCGGGGTGAGGGTGACGACGACGGGGCCGGTGAAGCGGACCCGCACCTGCACCCGATCGTCCACTCGGGACAGATCGGCGGTGTCGGTGCCGCACTGGACGGCGCCCGCGTGCAGCGGCCTGCCGGTGGTGAAGGCCAGGCGGGGAGCCAGGTCTCGGCCGTCGGGCGAGGCGGGCAGCAGCACCACCCGCACCTCGCCGAGCAGCGGCGCGAGCGTCGCGGCGAGCGAACCCGGTGCCACCACGTCGCTTTCGACGGTCCAGGTGGTGCGGGCGGCGCTGAGCTCCTTGGCGGCGCGGGCCGTGCCGGTGCCGGTGAGCAGCGCGGCTCCGCCGGCTTCGGCGACGGTCTCGTCGGCACCGGCGGGCAGCGCGCCGTCGCGGACGACGACGATCGCGAGGGTGTCGGGCAGGGCGCTCACAGTTCCACCGCCACTCGGTGTCCTTCGATCACGGCCGCGTGCGCGCGGCGGGGCGCGAGGCAGTCCCCCGCCCGGTGCACCGGGAACGGCGCGTCGCGCAGCTCGTGCCACAGCTCGTCGACGGGGCTCTGGTGCACCGCGCACACCACCCAGTCGACGACGTGCTCGGTGGTCTCGCCGGTGGTGTGCTTGAGGATCTGCAGCGACACCCGCTCGCCGTCGGCCGAGGCGCCCATGACGACCTCGTCGGTGCGCTGCCCGATCCCCTTGGCGTGGGCGCGGATGTTGAAGGTCTCCATGTCGAGCGTGACGCCGAGGTCCTGGCACACGACCATGCCCGGCGTGCTGATCCGCACCCGGCAGCCCCGGTCGGCCAGCAGCTCGGCGACCGAGGCGGCCTGCTGGAACCCGAGCTCGTCGACGAGGAGCACCTCGCCTTCCGGGCTCGCGTCCCCGGAGAGCACGTCGCGGACGTCCACGATCCGGTCCAGATCACCAGCCCACCAAGGCTTTTCGGGACGCGCTCCGGTGGCCAGGACGACGGCGTCGGGGTGTTCTTCGCGCAGCAGCTGCGCGGTGGCGGCGACGCCGGTCTTGACGTCGACGCCGTGGCGGGCGCACTCGGCGCGCAGGTTCCGCACCACGTCGAGGAATTCGGCGCGGCCCGGCACGCTCGCGGCCTGGGCGACCTGACCGCCGGTCTCGGGCGCCTGCTCGAACAGCGTCACGTGGTGGCCGCGCTCGGCCGCGGTGGCCGCGGCCTGCAACCCGGCCGGTCCGCCGCCGACGACGAGCACCCGGTCGCGCCTGCGCGGCATCGGCAGCGCCACCGATTCCCGCCCGGTGCGCGGGTTCTCGATGCAGCCGAGCCAGCGGTTCAGCCCCATCCGGCCGACGCACTCCTGGTTGCAGGACAGGCAGGTTCGGATGTCGGTGGCGTGCCCGGAGCGGGCCTTGGCGGCGAAGTCGGCGTCGGCGATCTGGCCGCGCACCACCCCGACCAGGTCGCAGTGGCCCTCCTCCAGGGCGCGTTCGGCCTGCAGCGGGTCCTTGATCCGGCCGACGCCGACGACCGGAAGGTCCACGGCCTGGCGGATCGCGTTGGAGATGAACAGCGCGTAGCCCGGCGGGATCGCCATCGACGCCTCGATCATGTACAGCGTCGAGGTCGCGACCCCGATGGAGGTGTTGATGTAGTCGACCTCGCCGGTGGCCTCGACCATCCTGGCGACCTCGACGGCCTCGTCGATGGTCGTGCCGCCCTCGATCAGCTCGTCGCCGCAGATCCGCACGCCCAGCGCGCGATCCGGGCCCAAGGAGTCCCGGACGGCGTCGATGATCTCCAGCAGGATCCGGGCCCGCCCGGCCAGCGACCCGCCGTAGGCGTCGGTGCGCTTGTTGGTGGCCGGGGACAGGAAACCGCGCACGATCGACGAGTGCGAGCACTGCAACTCCACCCCGTCGAAGCCGCCCTCGGCGCAGTGCGCGGCCACGGTCCCGTACCCGGCGACGACCTCGGCGATCTCGCGGGCGTCGATGGCCTTGGGCACCTCGCGGAACATCGGGTCGGGCACCGGCGAGGGCGCCCACACCGGCAGCCGCGAGTACATCGACGACGCCTGCCCGCCGTTGTGGTTGAGCTGCGCGAAGATCGGCGTCCCGTGCGCGTGCACCGCCTCGGTGATGCGCCGGTAGCCCTCGACGACCGACGGGTTGAAGCCGTGGATGAGCTTCTCGTACGGCCAGTCGGTGGGGTGGGTGGAGTGCTCCTCGGTGATGACGAGCCCGGCCCCGCCTTCGGCGCGCGCCGCGTAGTAGGCGGCGTGCTGCTCGGTCGGGTGCCCGTCGCGCGCGTAGTTGGTGAGGTGCGCGGAGAACACGATGCGGTTGCGCACGGTCACCGGCCCCACCCGCAGCGGGGAGAACAGGTAGCGGCTCATCGCAGACCTCCCGCCGCCCGGCGGCCTTCCAGGACCGCCTCGTGGATCGTGCGCGGCGCCACGCAGTCGCCGATCGGCAGGCCCTCGACCCGCTGATCGGGCAGCCGGTGTCCGCAGTGGACGACGGCGGCGGCCGGGCGCTCGCGGGTCTCGGCGGTGAACACGTCCTCCAGCACCACGTGCCCGTCGCGGACCTCGCGCAGCAGGGAGCGCTTCTCCAGCGCCACTCCGGCCCGCTGGAGCCGGGCGTTGGCGTCGGCGAGGTCGCCGGTCAGCGCGAGTTGGGTGCCCACGACCTGATCCTGCGTCACGATCGCCGTCTCCACCCCGCGAGCCGCCAGCAGCTCGGCGACCCCGACCCCGACGAAGTCCCCGACGGGATCGTGCACCACCACCGGGCCGTCCGGTATCTGGCCGCCGAGCAGTTCGACGACGTCGAGCACCACTCCCCCGTCGACCTTGAAGTTCCGCGGTCCGGGCGCGGACCCGGTCGCCACCACGACCTCCCGCCCGTCCAGCTCCTCGGGTCCGACTTCAACCCCGGTACGCACCTGCACGCCGAGCCGTCGGACCTCGCCCTCCAGCCACTCGACCAACCCGAGCAACCGCTCCCGGCCGGCGACTTCTGCCGCCGTCCGGGCCATGCCTCCGAGCCGCTCGTCCCGCTCGACGAGCTCCACCCGCCGCCCACGAGACGCCAGCACCCGAGCGGCCTCCAGCCCCGCAGGACCACCCCCGACCACCAGCACCGGTTCCGAGGACCCGATTTCCGTTGAAATCGGGATCTCGTCGGTTTCGTGGCCGGCGGTGGGGTTGGCGATGCAGGTGACGAGGGGGTTGCGGTTGTCCCGGACCGCGCACTTCTGGTTGCACAGGACGCAGGGGCGGACCGGGACGTCGTCGCGGGTCTTGGCGACGAGGTCAGGGTCGGCGATCTGGGCCCGGGTCATCTCGACGAGGTCGGCGACGCCGTCGTCGAGGGCCCACTGGGCCTGGCCGGGGTCGACGACGCTGCCCTGCAGGACCACCGGGGTGTCACCGGCGGATTCCCGGATGCCGCGGCACAGATCGATGTTGAAGCCCGGTTCGGTGTGCAGGTCGGGCCGGGTGGCCGAGGTGCCCATCGCCGAACCCCGGACGACGGCGAGGTAGTCGACCTGGTCGCGGATCGACTCGACGATCCCGGCCGCGGCCTCCGGGGTGATCCCGGCCCAGGGGGCGAGTTCGTCGCAGGACAGCCGCAGTCCGAGCACGCCGTCGCCGATCGCCTCGCGCACGGCGGCGAGGACCTCGCGCAGCAGTCGGGTGCGGTCGGTGCCGTAGTCGTCACCGCGCTGGTTGGTCAGCCCGGACAGGAACTGCCGCAGCAGCGAGAACTGCCCGGCGTTGAGCTCCACCCCGTGCAGCCCGCTGCCGACCGCCAACCGGGCCGCGTCGGCGAAACCGCGCACCAGCGCGTCGATCTCGAGCTGCTCCATCTCCATCGGCATCTCGCGGCTGGCCACGTCGGGCACCCGCGAGGGCGCCCACAGCACGCGCTGCGAGAACGCCGACGAGCCCTGCGACCCCGAGTGCCCGAGACCCGCGAGCACCACCGTCCCCTGTGGACGGCAGGCCTCGGCGACGGCCGCCCAGCCGGGACCGCAGCGCGAGGCCAGCGGCGCCCGCTCGTAGGGCCAGTCCGAGTCGTGCACGCCAGCGATCTCGGTGACCAGCACGCCGGTCCCACCCGCCGCGCGGGCGGCGTAGTAGGCGACGTGCCGGTCCGAGATGTCGCGCTCACGGCCGAGATTGGTCTCGTGCGGGCCGAACAGCACCCGGGAGGGAGCCCGGGTCCGGCCGATCTCGACCGGATCGACCAGTGTCACGGCTCGCTCACCAGCGGAGACGAGTCGCACGGCTTGGCCGGGACGGTCGGCATCCCGAGCCCGACCTTCTTGCGCTGCGACGCCCGCGAGTGGTCCTGAGTGGACTTCGGCAGCACGCTCTTGTCCACGATGGACAGCGCGGACTGCCCGTGCCCCTGCACGCACTCGGGGTCGGGCCCGTCCAGCGGCAGCCCGGTGAAGAACTTCGCCGCCATGCACCCGCCCTGGCAGGCGTCGTACTGCGAGCAGGACGCGCAGGCACCCGCCGACTGCGGCTGCCGGAGGTCGTTGAACAGCTCCGATTCCCGCCACACGCGGGCGAAACCGCCCTCCTCGCGGACGTTGCCGCCCTTGAACACGTCGTGGATGGCGAACGGGCACGCGTAGACGTCGCCGACCGGGTCGATCAGGCACACCACCCGGCCCGCGCCGCACAGGTTCAGCCCCGGCAGCGGGGTCGACCCCAGGGCGTTGAGGTGGAAGAACGAGTCACCGGTGAGCACCTGGTCGCCGTGCGCGACCAGCCAGTCGTAGATCTGCCGCTGCTGCGCGTCGGAGGGGTGCAGCTCGTCCCACACGTCGGCGCCGCGCCCGGAGGGCCGCAGCCGGGTGATGCGCAGCTGCGCGCCGAAACCGTCGGCGATGGCCTTGAAGTCGTCGAGCTGGTCGACGTTCTGGCTGGTCATCACGACCGAGATCTTGAAGTCGCGCATGCCCGCGTCGGAGAGGTTCTGCAGCGCGGTCATGGCCATGTCGAACGATCCCGGGCCGCGCACGGCGTCGTTGACCTCGCGGGTCGCGCCGTCGAGGGAGATCTGCACGTCGACGTAGTCGGTGGCGGCCAGCCTCCGGGCGCGCTCCGGGTCGAGGCGCAGCCCGTTGGTGGAGAACTTCACCCCGACCTGGTGGTCGATGGCGTAGTCGAGGAGTTCCCAGAAGTCCGGCCGCACGGTGGGTTCCCCGCCGCCGACGTTGACGTAGAAGACCTGCATCCGCTGCAGCTCGTCGATGACGGCCTTCATCTCGTCGGTCGACAGCTCGTTCGGATCGCGTCTGCCCGAAGAGGACAGGCAGTGCTCGCAGGCGAGGTTGCAGGCGTAGGTCCATTCCCAGGTCAAGCAGATCGGGGCGTCCAGACCGCCCTTGAACTGCTCGACCAGCGCGGGAACCGGTGCTGTGGTGGTCATTTCGCGGCTCACATCCAAACCGGACTTCGTCGTCGGGCAGAGGAGTCGTGCGCCTGCTACTCCGGTTCCGCCTGGGGGCGGATCATGTCGGAGGCAGCGAGGGAGGCCAGGGCCTTGCGGAACTGGGGCCGGCGCTGCTCGGGGAGGGTTTCCAGCGCGTCTTCGACGCTGGGGTGCTCACCGAGTTCGCGGACCAGTTCCACCAGTTCGGGCACTTTCAGGAACGACAGCTTCCGGTTGCCGAAGTGGTACGCGAGCGCCCCGAACGGTTCGGGGCGCAACGCGACCTGCGGGTTCAGCCGGTAGCCGCGGCTGATGTCGAACTCCGCGGCGGCCACGGTCAGTAGACCCCGCACATGCCGTCGATGGAGACCTCCTCGACCAGGAGCTCCTCCTCGACGGCGGGTTCGGTACCGGTGCTCTGTTCGATCTGCTGGTCAGACATGTGCGATGCTCCTCACAGTGTCGAGCTACCATCGACACGGTATTTGCACCCGGTGCACTTTCACAAGACGCGGAGCGGAATTCCTTGCGGCCTGACACATCTGGAGCAGTGCAGCGACCCGGCGGACGCCGAAAGGTCACCACCGCAGCGGAATTGGAGCAGGTGGCGTTCGACCTGTTCGACGAACAGGGATTCGAGCGCACCACGGTCTCCGACATCGCGGCCGCGGCGGGCATCGCGCGGCGCACGTTCTTCCACTACTTCCCGTCGAAGAACGACATCCCGTGGGGAGACTTCGATTCCGGTCTGGACCGGATGCGCGCCGAGTTCCGCGCGCTGCCCGAGGACCTCCCGCTGATGGAGGCCGTGCGGCACTGCCTGGTCGAGTTCAACCGGGTGCCTGCCGAGCAGGTCCCGGACCACCGCAGGCGGATGCGGCTGATCCTGGGAGTTCCCGCGCTGCAAGCGCATTCGACGCTGCGCTTCGAGGCCTGGCGCGAGGTGGTGGCCGAATTCGTCGGCCACCGCCTCGGCCGGCCGTCCACCGCGCTGACTCCGCAGACCATCGCGCACGCCACCCTGGGCGTCGCGCTGTCGGCCTACCAGCACTGGCTGGACCACCCCGAGCAGGAACTCTCGGACCTGCTCGGAACGGCCATGCGCGAACTAGCGCTCGCGCACACCGATCAGTAGTCGGCGTCGGTGTACTTGATGATCCCGCGCATGTTCTTTCCGGACATCATGTCGGCGTAGCCCGTGTTGATGTCCTCGAGCTTGTACTCGGCGGTGATGAGCTCGTCCAGCTTGAGCGTGCCGTTGCGGTAGTGCTCCAGCAGGCGCGGGATCTGGGTGCGCGGGCTGACACCGCCGAAGATGGCGCCCTGCAAGCGCTTCTGCAGCAGGGTGAGCTCGAACAGCGAGACCTGGGCGTCGAGCTGCTCGGCCCGGCCCATGCCGGTGACCACGACCTGCCCGCCCTTCTTCGTCATCGACAGCGCCGGTTGCAGGTGCTCGCCGGTCGTCTCGCCGATGCAGATCAGCACGCTGTCGGCCATCTGGCCCCAGGTCAGCTCGCCGACCGCGGCGTGCGCCTCCTCCATGGTCGCGAAGGAGTGCGTGGCGCCGAGTTCCTCGGACTTGGTGCGCTTGAACTCGACCGGGTCGACCGCCAGGACGTAGCGGGCGCCCGCGGCCGCCGCGCCCTGCACGGCGTTGATGCCGACGCCGCCGCAGCCGACGACGACCACGGTGTCGCCGGTGCGGGTCTCACCGATCTCGGTCGCGGTCCCCCAGCCGGTGGACACGCCGCAGCCCAGCAGCGCAGCCTTCTCCAGCGGGATGTCCTTCTCGATGACCTGCACCGAGGCCTGGTTGACCGTCACGTACGGCGCGAAGGTGCCCAGCAGGCACATCGGCGCGGCGGGTTGTCCCTGGTAGGTGATCCGGTGACCGCCGGAGATGGCCTCACCGCTGAGCAGTCCCGCGCCCGCGTCGCAGAGGTTCTGCATGC
The DNA here is from genome assembly GCF_900116135.1 of Saccharopolyspora flava. Classification (GTDB taxonomy): domain Bacteria; phylum Actinomycetota; class Actinomycetes; order Mycobacteriales; family Pseudonocardiaceae; genus Saccharopolyspora; species Saccharopolyspora flava. The sequence continues at coordinate 121,227 of NZ_FOZX01000004.1, read as the reverse complement.
CCTTGGCGCACGCCCGGCATCTGCCGCACCCGGGGATGAAGGTGAGCACCACGTGGTCGCCCTCGTTGATCCCGGACACCCCGGGGCCCACTTGCGTGACGACCCCGGCGCCCTCGTGACCCCCGACCGCGGGGTAGATCGCCATCGGGGTGGCACCGGTGCGCAGGTGCTCGTCGGAGTGGCACAGGCCCGAGGCTGCGAGCCTCACCTGCACTTCGCCCTCGATCGGATCGCCCAGCTCGATCTCCGCGACTTCCCAGTCTTTACCCGGCTCGTGCAGGATTGCGGCCTTCGTCCTCATAACCACTCCTCGTCGAGTGCGGAAGAACATGCGCAACCGAGAATGAGAACCCGGTCACAGCGAAGTCAAGGACGTGAGCGCACGATCAGCAGCGGAGCCGGCGAGTGGTGGATCAGCTTGTGGCTGGTCGATCCCAGGTGCGCCCCGGCGACACCACCGCGGCCGTGAGCTCCGACGACGACCAGCTGCGCCTCGGACGAGTGGTTGATGAGCGCGGCGACGGGTGAGCCGCAGCCGACGATCCGCTCGACGGCGACGTTCGGGAAGCGCTCCCGCCACCCGGCCATGATCTCGGCGAGGAACAGCTGTTCCTTCTCCGCGACCTCCTCGGCGGGAAGCCTGCTGCGCAGCCACATCAGGTCGATGCCGACGACCTCCCAGGTGTGCACCACGTGCAGCGGTTCGCCGACCGAGTCGGCGAACCGGAAGGCCTGCGCGAGAACCGGAGCCGCCGATTCCGCGTCGTCGACGCCGACGACGACCGGCCCGGCGGTGGGGAACGTCGGCGGGTCGCCGACGTCCGGGACGACGGCGACGGGACCGAGCGCGTGCGCGGCGACCTTGACCGCCACGGCCCCGGCCAGCAGTCCCGCGAACCCGCCGAACCCGCGGTCGCCGACGACGAGCAGTTCGGCGGCGGCGGATTCGGCGACGAGCACCCGCTCGGGTGAACCGGGCAGCGCCGCGGTGCTCACCTTCACGTCCGGCTGAGCGGTCTGGGCGTGCTCGGCGGCGTCCGCGAGCCAGCGGGTGACCTGCGCGCGCACGTGGTCCTCCCCGGCGTGCGCGGTCGGGTCCGCGTAGACGATCCGCAGCTCGCAGCCTCTCCGCACGGCCTCGCGCGCGGCCCAGGCGGCGGCGTTGCGCGCGACCGCCGAGCCGTCGACACCCACCACGACGTTCATCCCGGCCTCCCCCGTCAATCCCTCCCAGGGTGCGCGACGGGGGCGGCGGGCGCCTTCCGGATCAGACCGGCAGGCGGCCGGGCACGAGCAGTTCGGTGTTGCGGTCGGTGTGGTCGCCGAGCTGCTCGAGGTCGGCGTTGGGGTCGTTGAACGACAGCTCCCGGTACAGCGCGGCCAGCGCGGCGGGCGAGCGGTCGTCGTAGTCGGCCTGGTAGGGGCTGTCGGCCTCGACGAGGGTGGTGAACAGCGAGATCGTGCCGTCGCGGTTGTCGGCGATCTCGATGACCCGGGCCAGCTGCGGGTAGTCGACGTGCGAGGCGGTGTTGATCTCCCAGAAGCCGCGTTCGGGGTCGTCGGCGCCGTGCGGGGTGATGGTGTTGCGGTGGGTGTGGCCGTTGACCCAGGCCAGCACGTTGGGGAAGCGCTGCAGCAGCCGCACGACGCCGTCGCCGCCGACGCGGGGTTGGCCGGGCGAGCGGAAGTCGGGCCACAGCGCGGTCATGGTGCCGGAGGTGTGGTGGCTGAACAGCACGAACAGCTCGTCGGTGACGTGCTGGGTCTGCTTGCGCCCGACCGCGTCGTAGTAGGTGGAGCTGCCCCGGGTGAGCACGTCCTCCAGCCAGCGGTACTGGTCGAGCCCGAGCGATCCCTCGGCGAGCCCGGCGGTGTTGGTGGAGTCCATCGCGATGCCGGTGACGCCGGGCGCGATCCGGAAGGTGTAGTGCGGCTTGGGGTCGGCGGCGTCGAAGCCGTGCCCGGCCGGGCCGGGGCCGGTGCGGGCGTCGTCGAGGTGGGCGGCGATGAACTCCTCGGTGGTGAACGGGTGGCGCCGCTGGTCGGGGGTCACGGTGCGCACGATCGTGTTGCCGCCGAGGATGGTCCGGCCGGAGACCTCGCGGCCGCCGCGCAGCATCTCGGCGACGGCCGCGGCTTCCCGCTCGTCCCGGCCGATGATCTTGCGGTCACCGGTGTACCAGTCGTTGACGCGCGGGATGGCCTGGTCGGCGAGGGTGCCCATGACGCTGTTGTCGTGGTTGCCGAACACCGCGTACCAGGGGATGTCCAGGCCGGGGCTGGCGAACGGGCGCAGCGCGTCGGTCAGCAGGCCCGGCAGCACCGGGAACCCGCGCTCGCGGAAGCGGTCGTCCACCCCGCCCTCGGGGTGCCAGTACAGCGGGTCGCCGGAGTCCTGGACCCCTTCGTAGTGCGCGGCACCGGTGTTCTGGGCGAGCGGGCCGCCGTTGAGGACGGCGAAGTACCAGTCGAGCTCCGCGCGCTCGTGGTTGTCGGTGCTGTCCCCGGTGGTGATCATGAAGTCCATCGGGTGCCCGGTGACGGGTCCGGTGCGCAGCTGGTTGATCCGCTGCACGAGGTGCGCGGCGGCCAGCGCGCCCAGCGTCTCCTGCGGGCGGAAGGCGCCCCCGGCCAGCGGGTGCAGGTACTCGAAGCGGGCGGGGCTCTGCGCGTCGGTGATGTGCAGGTCGGTGAACTGCGTGAACGCGGTGACCGGGACGCGGCGGTCGATCCGGCCGGGGTCGGCGACGGCCAGGTCGGTGCGCACGATCTGCGGCCATCCCGGTCCCGCGATCAGCCGCCGGTAGCCCTCACCGGAGGTGGGCTGGGCGGCCACGTCCAGGGTCGTTCGGGCCGGTGCGGCGCTCGCGGTGCCGCTGAGGCCGAGCGCCACACCCGTCATGCCCGCGGCCAGCATGAAGCCGCGCCTGCTCAAGTCCGTCATGTCAGTCCTCTGATCAGCCGGGAACTGATCAGAAAACCTTTCACGTTCTTCGCATCCGGAACACCACAGTTCAGGTGAAGAGCGAACGAACGACGACGAAACGGATCAGCGCAGTACGCCGGTCGGCAGCACCGCGTGCACGCCCCACGTCTCGTTGGCGACCTGGGTGATCCGCAGGTCGACCGTGGTGCTCGCCAGCGCCAGCGCCGACGGGCGATCCAGGGCCCGCTCGATCTGCAGCCAGTCGACCATCGCGCCCAGCGCCGTCGCGGTGGCCTCGTTGAGGTCGGCGTCGAAGCCGAAGGTGACCAGGCCGCCCGGGGTTTCGGCGTGGATGCCCGGGGCCGGGCGGTCCACGACGAGGTCCAGGCGAACCCGCGTGGTCATGCCGCACTCGATGGCCGTGCCGCCCACCTCGCCGTCGCCCTGGCGCGCGTGCCCGTCGCCGAGCAGCAGCATCGCGTCCGGCACCGTCACCGGCAGGTACAGCGTCGAGCCGGCCACCAGCTCGCGGCAGTCGATGTTGCCGCCGCCCTCGGCCCGCGGCGGGATCGTGGAGTGCTCACCCGGCTCGGCGGGCGGCATCCCCACCACGCCGAGGAACGGGGCCAGCCGCACCCGGTGCCCGTGCTGATCGGTCCCGGTCTCCCCGTCGAGCTCCCACAACAACCAGGTTCGCTCCTCCTCGGCCACCCGCAACCGGCGCATCAGCCAGTTGTCCTTGCCTGCGGCCGCGGTCCACCCCCACTCAGCGGGGGTGATCTCCTCGAAGTGCACGGCCAGCACCATCCCCGGCTTCGCCCCGCGCACCGCGATCGGCCCGGTCAGGCAGTGCCCCCGCCGTCCGGGGAACACCCGGGGCCGCTCCTCCCCCGGCACCCGCTGCCGCTCCCGATGCCCCGCGCAGTCCAGCGACTCCACGGTCACCACGTCCCCGGCCTCCACGCTCACCACCGGAGCGATGTCCCGGCTGAACACGTCAACGAGATTCCCACCCTCAGCCCGAACCTCGACAGAACCCACCGCACAACCTCCACCCCTGAGAACCCCCACCACCCAACCAGGACGAACTCCCCCAGCCAAGTGACGATCCCCACCCCTCAGGTCAAAAACCGCAGTTTTCGTCGGGTCGAATACCGCAGTTTTCGACCCGACGAATACCGCAGTTTTTGACCGGAGGTCACTCGAATGGGGTGGGTCAGGGGTGTCAACCATGCGGCGGAGCCGCATTCTCTTCCACCACGCCAGCAACTGGCACCGCCGCGGGTTCTGAGCGCTTTCGTGGCGAGTACGCCGGGACGCCGTGTATTGGACATACATCAGGAGCGGCGCACGGAGTCCACGGAAGCGCTCAGGTTCCGCTACCCGCACCGCCAAGCAGCCGGACCACTGGAAGCATTCCTCAACTGTGGGTGAGGTCCAGAGCGGAGCGGATGATCGTGTCGGTGTCCAGGCCGTGGTGGCGGTAGACGTCGTCGAGGGAGCCGGACTGGCCGAAACCGGTGACGCCCAAGTGGATTGAGGGGGTCCGGTTGATGCCCGCGAGGAACGCGAGGGCGTGCGGGTGTCCGTCGAGGACGGTGACCATCGGGCGGGCCCGGTCGGCCGGGAAGATCTGGTCGAGGACGCCCCGGTCGGCGTCGCCCCGGTGGGCACGGAAGAGCAGGTCCGGGCTGGTCACGCAGATGACGTCGGCGTCGACGCCCTGCTCGGCGAGGCGGTCGGCGGCCGCCAGCGTCTCGGTCATGAGCGCGCCCATGCCGACCAGCGTCACCTGCGGGTCGGCGGCGCGGCGCAGCGCGTAGCCGCCGCCGACGACCTGCCTGCGACGACGCTCCCTCGCCGCCGGGTCGGTCGGCACCGACGCCAGCGACTGGTCCACCGGACGGGTCGACAACCGCAGGTAGGACGAGGACCCGCCGGGCTTGCCGAGCTGCGACATCGCCGCGAGCAGGCACCACTCGGTGTCGACGGCGAACGCGGGCTCGTAGCTGGTCACGCCCGGCTGCTCCAGCCCGATCGACGGCGTGCCGACCGACTGGTGCGCGCCGCCCTCCGGCGCGAGGCTCACCCCGGACGGGGTGCCGACCAGGATCGACTGGCCGCCGCCGTAGACGCCGAACGACCACGGTTCCAGCGCCCGCCCCAGGAAGCAGTCGTAGACCACCCCGATCGGCAGCAGCGGCTGGCCCCAGCGGCTCCAGGTCGACCCGAGCTCGCCGAGCAGGCTGACCAGGTTCGTCTCGGCGATGCCGAGCTCGATGTGCTGGCCGGCCGGGCGTTCCCGCCAGTGCAGGATCGTCTCGGCGTCGTCGGCGAACCAGTCGACGCGCTCCGACGGCGACCACACGCCGACCTTGTTCAGCCAGCCGCCGAGGTTGGTGGTGGAGCTGACGTCGGGCGCCAGCGTCACGATCCGCTCGGCCGCCTCCGGCGATTCGCGGGTCAGGTCCAGCAGCGTGCGCCCCAGCGCCGCTTGGGTCGTGGTGGTGCCGCTGGGGGTGCGGCCGATGTCGGCGGGCAGCCGCGGCGGCTTCACCCGGGCGCGCTCGCGCCGCCGCAGGCGGGAAGCCGTTGCGGCGCAGAGCTTCCCGGCCGGGCTGTCGTCGGCGAAGCGGTGCCACGGGTCGTCGAGGTCGGCGCCGACCTGCGCGGCCAGCTGCTGCATCTGGTCCTCGCCGAGCAGCGAACCGTGGTTCTGCGGGTGCCCTTCGGTGGCCAGCCCGTAGCCCTTGATGGTGTAGGCGAAGATGACGGTGGGCCGGGTGTCGTCGATAGCCTGGAACGCCGAGTCCAGCGCGTCGAGGTCGTGACCGCCGAGGTTGCGGATCGCCACCGCCAGCGTCTCGTCGTCCACATCGGATAGCAGGCGCTCGATCACGCTGTCCCCGGCGGGAATTCGCTCCCGCAGCTGTGCCGGGGTGCAGCGCAGCAGGCGCTGGTACTCGGGGTTGCTCATGCCGTCGATGCGCTCGCGCAGCGCGGCACCGCCGGGCCGGGCGAACAGCTCCTCCAGCACCTGGCCGTACTTGAGCGTGATCACCTGCCACCCGGCCGCGGTGAACATGCCCTGCAGCCGGTTCGCGGCGATGTTGGGCACGACCCGGTCCAGCGACTGCCGGTTGAGGTCGACGATCCACACGACCTCGCCCAGGTCGGCCACGGTCGGGTCGAGGATCGCCTCCCAGCAGGCGCCCTCGTCGAGCTCGGCGTCGCCGAGCAGCGAGTACTGGCGTCCGGTGCCCGCCCCTCCGCCGTGGGTGTCGACGTAGCGGCGGGCCACGGCACCCCAGATCGGCGCGGTGGCGCCGATGCCGACCGAGCCGGTCGAGTAGTCGGCCGGGTCGGGGTCCTTGGTGCGGCTCGGGTAGCTCTGCACGCCGCCGAACTCGCGCAGCGTGGTCAGGTGCTTCTCGTCGAGCGAGCCGAGCAGGTAGTTGATGGCGTGCAGCACCGGCGAGGCGTGCGGTTTGACCGACACCCGGTCGGCCGCGGTGAGGTGCTCGAAGTACAGCGCGGTCATGATCGACACCATCGAGGCGCAGGACGCCTGGTGGCCGCCGACCTTGAGACCGGTGCCGTTCGGGCGGACCCGGTTGGCGTGGTCGATCATCGCGGTGGCCAGCCACAGCACCCGCTGCTCGACCTCGCGCAGATCCGCCGTCTCGGTGCGGGCAGGTACCACGCTCGTCATCACGCCTCCTCGCGTTGCCACATTGCGCCCAGAAGAACACCAAGGCAACAATCACTGCACAAGACCTGGTCGCGGAATCGAGCAATCTGCTCACGACGCCGGGCCGGAACGACCGACGAGGTGAACAGATTGCCCACCGCCGAGCCGCTCGACGACATCGACATCCGCCTGCTGCTGGCGCTGCAGGACGAGCCGCGCGCCACCGTGGTGGCGCTGGCCGAGCGAGTCGGGTTGTCCCGCAACACCGTTCAGGCTCGGCTGGCGAAGCTGGAACCGCGACTCGGCGCGTTCGAACGCCGCATCGACCCGACCACCCTGGGTTATCCGCTGACGGCGTTCATCACCGTTCAGGTCACCCAGCAGCACCTCGACCGGCTGGCCGCCGAGCTGGCCGAGATCCCGGAGGTGGTGGAGGTCTTCGGCCTCACCGGCGACTCGGACCTGCTGGTGCGCGTGGTGGCCACCGACGCCGACCAGCTCTACCGCATCGCGGGCCGCATCCTCGACACCCCGGGCGTGGAGCGCACGAACTTCTCGCTGGCGATGCGCACCCTGGTCGAGTTCCGCCTGACCCCGCTACTCGCGGACAAGCTCCGCGCGGACGCCCAGTAGCCGCACCGGCCGGTCCAGCGGGAAGCGGCCGAGGGCCTCCTGAGCCGCGACGTCGATGGGTTCGAAGTCGCGGGTGGGGGCGGCGAGGGTGACGCCGTGGGTGTGGGTGCCGAAGCGGGAGTCGCGGACCTTGACCACCACGCGGCGGGCGAGGGTGTCGTCGGCGGCCAGGTCCTCGGAGACCTGGCGGGACAGCCGGGTGATCTCGGCGCGCATCGGCTCGACCTCCCGCAGGTCGCGCTGGAAGGTGACCTCGCGGCCGTGCGAGCGGGCGCGGAACGGCTCGTCGCTGACCGGGCTGGAGTCGTAGCCGTGGGCCAGCGCCACCAGCCACGGGCCGATGTTGGGCCCGAACTCCCCCGCCAGCTCGTCCATCGGGGTGCGGGCGAGGTCGGCGACGGTGGCGATGCCGCGGGCGCCGAGCTTCTTGGCGGTCTTGGCACCGACGCCCTGCAGCGCGTCGGTGGGCTTGCCTGCCATCACCTCGACCCAGTTGGACACGTCCAGGCGGAACACGCCTGCGGGTTTTCCCATGGCGGAGGCCAGTTTCGCGCGCAGCTTGTTGTCGCCGATGCCGATCGAGCAGTTCAGCGCGGTCCGCTCGCGCACGTAGCGCTGGATGTAGCGGGCGGTGTCGAGGGCGTCGTCGGTGTCGACGAGCATGAAGGCCTCGTCCCAGCCGACGACCTCCAGGATTCCGCCGAGTTCACCGAGCGCGGTCATCACGTCGGCGGAGGCGGCCAGGTAGGTCTCGCGGTCGGCGGGCAGGAACACCGCCTCCGGGCAGCGGGCGGCGGCGGTGCGCAGCGGCGTTCCCGACTTCACGCCCAGGGCGCGGGCCTCGTAGGAGGCGCCGGCGACCACGCCGCGCTCGGTCGGATCACCCGAGCCGCCGACCAGCACCGGCTTGCCGGCCAGGTCGGGGTGCCGCAGCAGTTCCACGGCGACGATGAACTGGTCGAGGTCGATGTGCAGCACCACCCGTTCCACGCCGGTCAGCATCGCCGGAAACGCCCGATCGCGCCAGGTCCCGCGCCGATGCGCGAGACTGGCGGCGTGAGCAAGCGCAGCGCGGGAATCCTGCTGTACCGGTCCGAGGGCCCGGAGGTACTGGTCGTGCACCCGGGCGGCCCGTTCTTCAAGAACAAGGACGACGGCGCCTGGAGCCTGCCCAAGGGCGAGCACGATCCCGACGAGGACCCGCGCGCAGCGGCCCTCCGCGAGTTCGCCGAGGAGACCGGCACGACCCTGCCGGACCACCACCTCGTGCCGCTGGGCGAGGTCAGGATGCGCAGCGGCAAGCGGATCCAGGCCTGGGCGGCCGAGGGCGACTTCGACGTCACGTCGTTGCGCAGCAACACCTTCGACCTCGAATGGCCACCCCGCTCAGGCCGAACCCAATCCTTCCCCGAGGTCGACAGAGCCCTCTGGTGCGACCTGGACACGGCCCGCACCAAGCTCAACCCGGCCCAAACCCCCTTCCTCGACCGCCTCCTGGACCACCTCACTCCCTGATCCCCAGCCACCGCACCGCGCGCCTGCGCACTCGGCACGTGGTCGCGGAAGGCCGCCCCGCTGCGGAGGGGACAGTTTTTGCCAGAATCACCCATGATCAATATCCGTTTTGCCCGGACAATTATGGCTAAAACTGTCCCCTGGCGACGCACGCGCACACCGCGACCACGCACTGCGGACGAGGGCGGGGCGGTGGGAAGGACGAGGCCCCGCCCGGATGGTTCCGGGCGGGGCCTCGTTCTGCGGGAGGTCAGGATTCCAGGGAGGTCTCCTTGGTCTCGCGACTGGCGATCAGCGCCGCGAGGGTGATGGCGCCGGCGACCGCGAGGTAGACGCCGACCCAGCCCAGGCCGTAGGAACCCGCGAGCCAGGTGGCGATGTACGGGGCGACCGAGGCGCCCAGCAGGCTCGCGATGTTGTACGACACCGAGGCGCCCGTGTAGCGGACCGCCGTCGGGAACAGCTCCGGCAGCAGCGCGCCCATCGGACCGAAGGTCATGCCCATCAGACCCAGGCCGACCACCAGGAACAGCACCGTCGCCACCGCCGAGTGGGCGCCGAACCACGGACCCATGAGCAGGCCGAACACGATGATCGCGGTGGTGGTGACCACCAGCGTCGAGCGACGGCCGTAGCGGTCGGCCAGCAGTCCGGCGATCGGCACGGTGAGGCCGAAGAACACCACGCCGACCAGCAGCATCACCAGGAACGTCGAGCGCTCGTAGCCCAGGCCCGAGTCCGAGGTGCCGTAGGACAGCGAGAACACCGTCATCAGGTAGAACAGCACGTAGGTCGCCAGCATGATGAACGTGCCCAGCACCAGCGCCTTGAAGTCCGTGCGGAAGACCTGCACGAACGGCACCTTCGCCCGCTCGTTGTTCTCCAGCACCTTCGCGAACGCCGGGGTCTCGCTCAGGCTCAGCCGCACCCACAGGCCGACGATCACCAGCACCGCCGACACCAGGAACGGGATCCGCCAGCCCCACGAGGCGAACGCGGCGTCGGACATCACGCCGGAGAGGATCAGGAACAGGCCGTTGGCGAAGAAGAACCCGATCGGCGCGCCCAGCTGCGGGAACGTGCCGAACAGCGCCCGCTTGCGCGGCGGCGCGTTCTCGGTGGCCAGCAGCGCCGCGCCACCCCACTCGCCGCCCAGGCCCAGGCCCTGGCCGAACCGGCACAGCGCCAGCAGCAGCGGCGCGACGATGCCGATCTGCGCGTAGCCCGGCAGCAGACCGATCAGCACCGTCGAGATGCCCATCGTCAGCAGCGACGCCACCAGCGTCGCCTTGCGCCCGATCCGGTCGCCGAAGTGCCCGAACAGCGCCGAGCCGACCGGCCGCGCGACGAAGGCGATGCCGAAGGTCGCCAGCGAGTTCAGCGTGGCCGCGGTGTCGTCACCGGCCGGGAAGAACAGCTTCGGGAAGATCAGCACCGCGGCGGTGGCGTAGACGTAGAAGTCGTAGAACTCGATCGAGGTGCCTACGAGGCTGGCGAGCACGACCTGCCGGGTCGAATTCCGTCGGGGCCCGGACCCCGCATCTCCGGAACCTCGCACGTCTGGCGACGAGGTGTGGCCGACTGCCATGGCGCCGAACCTCCTGCTTCACACGAACGGACGAAGCCACTCTAAACCTCGGTGACCACGTCCCGAGACGGGGCTCCCGCATGGTGGGCAGTCAGGAGGCGAGGAACTCCGTGATCAGCGCCGTCACCCGGGCCGGGTTGTCCTCCTGGACGAGGTGCCCGGCATGTGGGATCCACTCCAGCCGGGCGTGCGGGATGCGCCGCGCCAGCTCGCTGCCCCGGTCCGCCGGAAGCCAGGAGTCCTGCTCGCCCCAGCCGATGAGCACCGGGCAGTCCAGCTCGCCGTAGCGGTCCTCCACCTCGCGGGTGTAGCGCTCGTCGGCCTGCGCGATCTGCCGGTAGAACGCGGGCTGCCCGTCCTCGCCGAGCCACGGCGCCGTCATCCGGTCCAGCACGTCGGGCCGCAGTTCGCGATGCGCGGCGGTGGCCAGGTAGCCGCGCACCAGGGACTCGTGCAGGTGCGGCGGCAGCGCGGAGAACACCTCGGCGTTCGCGTTGACCAGGCGGAAGAACTCCGATCCCCACGGCCGGATGCTCACCGCGTCCAGCAGCGCCAGCCGCCGGTACGCGACCCCGTCCAGCAGCGCGCTGCGCAGCGAGACCGCACCGCCGAAGTCGTGCGCGATCACCGAGGGCTCGTGCAGCCCGCAGTGCCGCAGCCAGCCGGTGAACACCTCCTGCTGCGCGGCCAGCGACACGTCCTGGCCCTCGAACTTCGCCGAGCTCCCGTAACCGGGCATGTCCCACAGGTGCACGCGGTAGCGCGCGCTAAGCGCGTTGGCCACGTCCCGCCAGACGAAGGAGGAGAACGGCGTCCCGTGCATCAGGACGACGTCCTCCCCCTCACCGAAGCTGTCCCACCGCACCGTCCCGTGCGGCGACTCGTAGACCTCCGCGAGCTCCCAATCCATCCCGACCTCCGCGCGTCTCGGCCACGTCCGGCTCCGAAGCTAGCCGAGCCGACACGGGCGCGTCAGGCGATTGTCGCCGCCCGGATCTCGGGTCCCGGCGATCAGACGACGGCCTCCTCCTCGTCCGGGGTGTCGTCGGGGCGCAGCGGCAGGGTGGCGAAGGCCGCCGGGGGTTCCTGCCAGTACGCCGCCGAGGCGCCGTCGCGGATGGCGCGCCAGACCCGCTCCGGGGTGGCGGGCATGTCGACGTGGCGGACGCCGAGGTGCTTGAGGGCGTCGACGACGGCGTTCTGCACCGCCGGGGTCGACCCGACCGTCGCCGACTCGCCGATCCCCTTGGCGCCCAACGGGTTCAGCGGCGTGAGCGTCTCGGTGTTGGACGCCTCGAAGAACGGCAGCTCGGCCGCCGACGGGATCGAGTAGTCGGCCAGCGTCGCGGTCTCCGGGTTGCCGTCGGCGTCGAAGGTGACCTGCTCCCACAGCGCCTGGGCGATGCCCTGCGCGGCGCCGCCGTGCTGCTGGCCGCGCACCAGCAGCGGGTTGAGCACCCGCCCGCAGTCGTCGACGGCGATGTGCCGCAGCGGCGTCACCTGGCCGGTCTCGACGTCGATCTCCACGACCGAGACGTGCCCGCCGAACGGGAACGTCGCCCCGTCCGGGGCGAAGTCGACGTTGGCGGCCAGCCGCTCGTCCTCCACCGCGGCGACCACCTCGGCCCAGGTCACGGTCGCGCTGGGCACACCGGCCACGCCCAGCTCGCCGGCCTCGGTCACCTCGATGTCCTCGACACCGGCCTCCAGCCGGGACGCGGCGATCTCCTTGGCGCGCCGCAGCACCTCGGTGCCGGCCTGGCGCACGGCGCTGCCGCCGATCTGCAGCGAGCGGGACCCGCCGGTGCCGCCGCCGCGCGGGACCTCGGAGGTGTCGGACTGGATGAACTCGATCTTGTCGACCGGGATGCCGAGCGTGTCGTTGACGATCATCGCGAAGGCCGTCGCGTGCCCCTGGCCGTGCGCGGAGGTGCCGACCCGGATGCGGGCGCCGTCGGCGTGCACCTCGACCTCGGCGTACTCGCCCGAACCGCCGCCGGTGATCTCGACGTAGGCGCTGACCCCGATGCCCAGCAGCTTCGTCTCGCCTGCTTCGATGCGGCGGGCCTGCTCGACGCGCAGCTCCTCGTAGCCCGCCAGCCGCAGCGCCTCGTCGAACGGCACCGCGTACTCACCGCTGTCGTAGGTGGCGCCGGTGACCGTCTTGTACGGGAAGCTGTCCGGGACCAGGAAGTTCTTGCGCCGCAACGCGACCGGGTCCATCTCCAGCTCGGCGGCGGCCAGGTCCATCATCCGCTCGACCATCGCCGCGGACTCCGGCCGTCCCGCCCCGCGGAACGCGCCGACGGGCGTGGTGTTGGTCAGCGAGGCGATGCCGTCGTAGCTGATCCGCGGGATCGCGTAGACGCCCTGGGCCATGGTGCGCGTCGGGCCCAGCGCCAGCGAGCCGCCGAACCCGGCGTAGGCGCCGCAGTCGCCGACGACGCGGCAGCGCATGCCGACGATCTCGCCGTCGCGGCGCAACCCCAGCTCGGCGTACTGCACCTGGCCGCGCCCGTGCGGCATGCCCTGCATGTTCTCCGAGCGGCCCTCGACCCAGCGCACCGGGCGCCCCAGCTTCAGGGCGAGCCCGACGGCCACCACGTGCTCGGAGATCGCCCCGGCCTTGCCGCCGAAACCACCGCCCACGTGCGGGGCGATGACCCGCACCCGCTCGGCGTCGAAGCCGAAGGCCTTGGCCAGACCGGCGCGCACGCCGTGCGGCATCTGCGTGGAGACGTGCACGGTGATGTCGTGGTCCTGCTCGGGTCCGCCCGGCTGGACCGCGACGGCGTTGCCCTCCAGCGGGACCACGGCCACGCGCTGGTTCTCGATCCGCGCCCGCACCACCACGTCCGCGCCGTCGAGCGCGGAATCGCCTGCGCGGTCGCGATATCCGGCGGCGATGTTGGAACCGAGCTCGGGGAACTGCAACTCCGCGTCGGCGTCGAGGGCGCGCTCGAGGTCGGCGACCACGGGCAGTTCGCGGTAGTCGACGTCGACGAGCTCGAGCGCGTCGGCCACGGCCGCGGCGGACTCGCCGACGACGACGGCGACGGGTTCACCGACGAAGCGCACCCGGTCGGTGGCCAGCGGCGGGCGCTTGACGTTCGGGTTCACCTCCACGAACGGCGGTGGCACCGGCAGGTCCAGGTCGGCGGCCACGTAGGCGCCGACGACACCGGGCGCCGCGGCGGCCTCGGCGGTGTCGATGCCGACGATCTCGGCGTGCGCGACGTGCGAGCGCACGAACCCGATGTGCAGCAGGCCGTCGGCCGCGAGGTTGCCGATGTAGGTGCCCCGGCCGCGGAGCAGGTCGGGGTCTTCGACCCGCTGAACTTCAGTCCCGAGAAGCGAACCAACCATGCGAAAAACCCTATCCCTCCGGACGGCCACCGGCAGTGACCGAAAACCGCGTCGCAGGAGGTGATCAACGGTTTTCGGGGCCCCGGAATTCCCGATCGCCCGGATCGATTGACCGGCCCCGTTCGCGTGGGTAGCTTTTCACAACCGTACGAAAGTTTCACAACCGTGAAAATCGCGTGTCTTTCGCACAACCTCTAGGCACAAGGGAGTGCCCGATGGGAACCAAGGTCGCGACCACAAACGGCGATCCCTACCTCCTGACCGCCGACGGCATCAAGGAACCACCCACCGGCTGGGCGGGCAGCCTGCGCTACCTCGGGCCCGGCCTGATCGTCAGCGCCTCGATCGTCGGCTCCGGCGAGCTCATCGCCACCACCGCGCTCGGCGCGAAGGTCGGATTCGTCCTGCTGTGGATGGTGATCCTGTCCACCGCCGTGAAGGTCGCGGTGCAGGCCGAGCTCGCGCGCTGGACGATCCTCACCGGCAAACCCGCGCTGACCGGCTTCAACGAGGTACCGCCCCGGATCGGCCGGATCGGCTGGATCAACGTGCTGTGGATCCTCATGGCGCTGTCGAAGTTCCTGCAGATCGGCGGCATCGTCGGCGGCACCGCCTCCGCGCTGAGCATGCTCATCCCCGTCGGCGGCGATCCGCTCAGCGCCACCTCGCTGGGCGTGTGGACCGCCATCGTGGTGGCCGGCAGCATCGCGCTGCTGTACTCCAACCGCTACAGCCTCATCGAGCGCGGCGCGTTCGCGCTGGTCGTGGTGTTCTCCATCGCCACCGTGGTCATCGCGCTCGGCCTGCCGTTCACGCCCTTCAGCTACGGCGGCGGCGACGTGCTCAGCGGCCTGACCTTCACCATCCCGGCGGGCGCGATCGGCGCGGCGGTGGCGATGTTCGGCATCACCGGCGTCGGCGCCGACGAGATCACCTTCTACACCTACTGGTGCGTGGAGAAGGGCTACGCCCGCTGGGTCGGTCCCAACGACGGCTCCGACGAGTGGAAGGCGCGGGCCCAGGGCTGGATCCGCGTGATGTACAAGGACGTCTTCGTCTCCTGGATCATCTACACGGTCGGCACGCTGGCGTTCTTCATCATGGGCGCGGCGGTGCTGCACCCGCAGGGCCTGGTGCTCGAGGGCAACGAGATGATCACCACGCTCTCCCAGATGTACACCGACGTCATCGGCGAGTGGGCGGCCATCGGCTTCCTGATCGGCGCGATCGCGGTGCTCGGCTCCACCCTGTGGGCCTCGATCCCCAGCTGGTCGCGGATGTACACCAACGTGCTGGCCACCCTCGGCGTGCTGGACTGGAACAACCAGGCGGCGCGGGAGAAGTGGGTGCGCGGGTTCATCGTCGTGCTGCCGATCCTGTGGGGCGCGACGTACCTGTCGATCTCCTCACCGGTGGTGATGGTGCAGATCGGCGGCGTGGCGACCGGCATCTTCCTGCCCGCCGTGGTCGTCGCGACCTGGTACCTGCGCAGGACCCAGGTCGACCCGGAGCTGCACGGCGGACGCTGGTTCAACGTGATCCTGCTGATCAGCAGCGTGGCCATCACGCTGCTGGGCCTCTACAGCCTGCTCAAGGTGTTCGGCCTCGGCGGCGACTGAGGAAATCGGTGGACACGACGACGAGAATCGTCGCGTCCACTGCCGAGCTCAAGCGGTGGTGCGCTGCTCGACGAGGTCGAGCGGCGCGCCACCGCTCTCGGCTACCGCGCGATCCGGCTGGACACCCGGTCCGATCTGGTCGAGGCCCGTGGTCTGTACGCTACGCGCGGTTACGCCGAGATCCCGGCTTACAACGACGCCCGCTACGCCTCACACTGGTTCCAGTAGGACCTGCGGAGAGGATGAGTGTGGGCAACGCTTTCGACCCGAGCATCGAGGAGCTGCGTGCGCGCGGCGGTCTCAAGTGGACGCTGCACGGCGACGCGATCGGCGCTTTCGTCGCCGAGATGGACTTCGGCACCTCCCCCGCCGTGCTGGAGGCGCTGCACGCCGGTGTCGACTCGCTCAACTTCGGCTACCTGCCGCCCCGGCTGACCGCCGAGATGTCCCGGGCGTGCGCCGACTACCAGGAGAAGCAGCACGGCTGGCGGGTCGATCCGGAGCGGGTCCACGCGATCCCCGACGTGATCCGGGCGCTGACTCTCACCATCGAGCACTTCAGCGAACCGGGCAGCAAGGTCATCCTGCCCACCCCGGCCTACATGCCGTTCCTGAAGGTGCCGGGCGGGCTGGAGCGCGAGCTCATCACCGTCCCGATGGTCGACGACGGCGAGCGGTTCGTCCTCGACCTCGACGGCCTGGACGCGGCGTTCCGGGCGGGCGGGAACCTGCTAGTGCTGGTCAACCCGCACAACCCGCTGGGCCGCGTGTTCACCCCGCAGGAGCTGACCGCGGTCTGCGAGGTCGTCGACCGCCACGGCGGCCGGGTGTTCTCCGACGAGATCCACGCGCCGCTGGTCCACGAAGGACACCGGCACACGCCCTACGCGTCGCTGTCGGACACCGCCGCCGGGCACACGATCACCGCGGCCTCGGCGTCGAAGGCCTGGAACCTGCCGGGCCTGAAGTGCGCCCAGCTGCTGCTGTCCAACGACGCCGACGCCGAGGTCCTGGACTCCCTCGGCCCGCACGTGACCGAAGGCGCCTCCAACCTCGGCGTCGTCGCCAACACCGCCGCCTACACCTCCGGGCAGCCGTGGCTGGACGAGGTGCTCGACCACCTCGACGGCAACCGCCGCGCCGTCACGTCGCTGCTGGCCGAGCACCTGCCCGAGGTCGGTTACCGGCAGCCGGAGGGCACCTACCTGGCCTGGATGGACTTCCGCGCCCTCGACGTGGGCGACCACCCCGGCGAGTTCTTCCACGAGCGCGCCGGGATCGTGCTCACCGACGGGCCGGCCTGCGGCGAGGAGGGACGAGGCCACGCCCGCCTCAACTTCGCCACCCCGCGCCCGATCCTCGACCGCATCATCACCGGTCTCGCCGAGGCGGTCCGGAGCTGATCCCAGCACTCACAGCGGTGCGATGCGCCCCACCACGTCGCCGACCTGCTCCAGGGCGTAGCCGACCTGCAGCACCTCGGCCTCGTGGAACGGTTTCCCGATGATCTGCACGCCGATCGGCAGGCCGTCGGCGCTGAAGGCCGCCGGGACCTGCAGCGCGGGCAGGCCGGTGACGTTCGCCGGCGCCGACATCCGGCTGTAGGCGCTGGTGGCGCTCTCCACCGCGCCGTCGTCCCAGCGGAAGAACGGGTCGTCGCGGGGCACGGCCGGACCCGGCAGCGTCGGCGCCAGCAGCACGTCCAGGTCGGCGAAGGCGTCCCGCCACGCCTCCTGAATGCGGGTGCGCAGCCGCAGCGCGTTGATGTAGTCGGTGGCCAGCTGCGCCTCGCCGGTCTCGATGAGCGCCCGGACCTCGTCGGTGAACAGCTCCGGGGACTCGCGCATCGCCTCCCGGTGGTAGGCGCTGGCCTCGGCGCTGCAGATCCCCCACTCCGCCGCGAGCAGGTACTCGGCCAGCGGCAGCTCGACCTCCACCAGCCGCGCGCCCAGCGACTCCAGCTCCAGCGCGGCCCGGCGGGTCGCCTCCCGGACCTCCCCGGTGACGTGGTCGGTGTAGAAGTTCGTCGGAACACCGATGCGCTTGCCCGCGACCCCGGCGTCGATACCGGTCACGAAGTCCGGTTCGCCGAGCTCCACGGTCGCCGGATCGCGCCGGTCGTAGCCGGACATCGCCGCCATCACCAGGCCCGCGTCGGTGACGTTGCGGGTCAGCGGCCCGACGTGGTCCAGCGACCACGACAGCGACGCCACCCCGAACCGCGAGGCGCGGCCGAAGGTCGGTTTCAGCCCGACCACCCCGCACACGCTAGCCGGGATGCGGATCGAACCGCCGGTGTCGCTGCCCAGGGCCACGTGCACCACCCCGGCACCGACGGCCGCGCCCGAACCACCGCTGGACCCGCCGGGAACGCGCGCCGGGTCCCACGGGTTTCCGGTGGTGGGAGTGGTGGCGCCGTAGGCGAACTCGTGGGTCTCGGTCTTGCCGATCAGCACCATGCCCGCCTCGTAGAGCCTGCTCACGGCGGCGCTGTCGGTGTCGGGCACGTGCCCGGCGCGCACCTTCGAGCTGCACGTGGTGGGCACCCCGGCGGTGTCGTAGAGGTCCTTCACGCCCAGCGGCACGCCGTGCAGCGGTCCGCGGTGCTCACCCGCGGCGATCTCGGCCTCGGCCTTGAGGGCCTGGCCGCGCGCGATGTCCTCGGTGACCGTGACGAACGCGGTGATCGACGGCTCGACCCGGGCCAACCGGTCCAGCGAGGAGTCGACGACCTCGACCGGGGAGAGTTCGCGCGTGCGGATCTTCTCGGATATCTCGCTCAGCGGGAGCTCGTAGATGTCCACGCCGCAACCCCTCTCAGTCCCAGGACGCCTTGAAGGCGGTGGCGGGCGAGGTCTCGCCGAGCTCCCGCGCCGCTCCCTGCCGGATGAGCGCGAGCGTGCCGGCGTAGGTCTCGTAGTGGGTGGTGAGCCGGTCGGCGGACATGGGCAGCTGGGCGTAGTCGAAGACGGTCGCGAGCTGGTCGTAGGTGGGGGTGAACTCCTGTCCCATCGCAGTGCTCCTTCGAGTGTGGCCGCATGGCAACTCGACCCCAGTAGAGACCTCCGGGTTTTCCTCCGCGTTAGCACCGCGTTTCCGACTGCGACGCCCTCGCCAGGGGAAAGTTTTTCCTCGAATTGTCCCGACATTTCGGGCATCGATCACGGGTGATTCGAGGAAAAACCGTCCCCTGCCGCGCTCCGCGGACACCGGAGTTTTCGCCCAAGAGTCGTTCCGGCTTCACCCTCGTCTTACCCCTCCACGAGCTGCCCGGCTCACGATGATCCGGTGCACGACGCGATGACGGCCGGGTTCCCCGGCTCGCGAAGAGTCCGCAGCCTCGCGGTGCTCGGCGACTCCGTGGCCGCGGGCATGGGCGACCCGATCGCGGGCGGCCGGTGGCGCGGCTTCGCGCCGCTGCTGGCCGAGGCCGTCGAGGCCGCCCGCTTCACCAACCTCGCCACCAGCGGCGCGCGGGTCGCCGAGGTCTGGCGGGCTCAGCTGCCCGCCGCGCTGCGGGTGGCGCCGGACGCGGCGGTGGTGATGGTCGGCATGAACGACACGATGCGCTCCGACTTCGACCCGCTGCTGCTGCGCGACCGGCTCGACCACGTGGTGCGCTCGCTGGTGTCGGCGGGCGCGGCCGTGGTGACGATCCGCTACCACGACCACGCCCGCGTCTTCCGGCTTCCCGGCCCGCTGCGACGCCTGCTCAACCGGCGCATCGACGCCCTCAACCGCATCCTCACCTCGGTCGCCGAGACCCACGGCGCGGCCGTGGTGGACCTCGACCGGCTGCCCGGCGCCTACCACCGCGCGGCCTGGAGCGTCGACCGGCTGCACCCCTCCGAGCTGGGCCACCGGATGCTGGCCGCCGCCTTCGCCGCCGGACTGGCCGCCCAAGGCCTGGCGGTGCCCGTGGAGGTGTCGCTGACCTGCTCCGGCGGTGTTCCGGTGACCCGCCTCGACCACGTCCGGTGGCTGCTGATCAAGGGCGTGCCGTGGGTGCTCAGCCGGGCTCGAGACCTCGCGGCCTTCTCGCTGATCTCGCTGGGCCGCAAGGTCTTCCGGCAGCCGCGACGCGAGGTCCCGGTCTGCCCTACCGATCCCTCCCGGGTGTGGCCGGCCGGCTGATGCCGTGCCGCCCCGCGGGCAACCGGGACGGCGGCTGCCCCGGCAACCGCACGGTCGCCACACTGCCCTCGGGGACCTCCACCTCGAAATCCCAGGTGTCCTCATCGCGCCGCCACACGACCCCGGCGTGCCCGTGCGGAGTGGTGTGCCGGATGTCGGCCCAGGTCACGCGGTCGTCGTGGACCGGGGCGATGTCGAAGGTCCGCCACCCGGGACTGGTGGGGCGCAACCCGCCGACGCGCTGCTGGAGCCACGCCGAGGCGGCGCCGAGGAAGTAGTGGTTGTGCGAGCGCGCGTCGGCGTCCCACGACTCCATCAGCGTCTCCATCCCGAGCCGCTGCCAGATTCCCCACCCGGGCCGGTCCGGCCTGGTCGCCACGGTGATCGCCAGATCCGCGCGACCCACGTCGGCCAGCACCGGCAGCAGGTGCTTGGCCGCCACCGCCCCGCAGTCCAGATGCCCGCGGCTCCGGTACTCGACGTGGTCGACGAGACCGGCGCCCACGGCACCGGCCACGTAGGTCGGTACCGCCCCGAAGGCCAGCGGCAGCACGTTCATCGACTGCCGGTACCCGGCCGAGGGCGACCGGTAGGAGGCGCTGGCCTCGTCGAAGAACTTCGCGTGGTAGGCGGCGGCGATCGTGCGACCGGCGTCGCGGTAGCGCTCGGCGTCGCCGTTCCAGCCCAGCACCTGGCAGATGTCGGCGGTGCGGGTGGCGACCCGGTAGAGCATCATCGTCGCCGTCGGCTCCGGTCCCTCCGGCGCGTGCCAGTGCCCCGGCGACAGCCAGTCCCCCCAGCTGTCGCCGCGCCACGCACCGCCCACCGACAGCTCCAGCAGCCGGTCGGTGTAGCCCCGGATCGGGTCGGCGTAGCGCTCCAGCACCGCGCGATCGCCGTACTCCCAGTACAGGTTCCACGGGATGAGCACCATCGAGGCGCTCCACGCCGGATCGGGTTCGCGGCCCCAGCCCGGGGTGGGCACGATCATCGGCACCATCCCGGTCTCGTCGCGCGCGTCGACGTGATCGTCGAGCCACTTGACCAGCGAGTCCTTCAGGTCGAAGTGGTGCAGCACCGCCTCGGTGACCAGGTGCGCGTCGGCGGTCCAGCCGTTCTTCTCGTACACCGGCGTGTCGGTGGGAACGCCGTGCAGGTTGTTCCGGAAGGTGCGCGCCGTGGCCGCGTCGATCCAGCTCAGCGTCTCGTCCTCGCACACGAACGAGCCGGCCTCGGCCACCGCGGTGGCCAGCCGCACCGCGCGCACGTCGCTGACCACGGCGTTGCCGCGGACCTGCACGCTCGCGTAGCGGAACCCCTTGTAGGAGAACTGCGGTTCCCAGCTCACCGCGCCGGAGCCGAGGACGTACCGGTCCACCTGGGACGGCCCGGCGGCCAGGACGTTGTCGGTGCGCGCGGTGCCGTCCTCGGCGAGCCGCTCGGCGTAGCGCACGACGACCTCGGCACCGGGCTCGCCCCGGACCGCACAGCGCAGCCGTCCGGCCAGGATGGTGCCGAAATCGTGCACCGTCACGTCCCCGACGATCGTTTCCCGTTGCGCCGCCAGCACTTCCGCGCGCCGGACCGGAGGCGCGACCGCCTCCCGCAGCCGCCCGCCCGGCGGGGCGACGACGACGGCCGGTTCCCAGCGGAGTTCGGTGCGCGCGTCGACGGTCTCACCGGTGTAGAGCAGGTCCTCGGTGGTCGGACCGGCCGCGACCTGCCAGTCCGGCCCGGAGGCCACGACGTGGCGGACGCCGTCGGCGTCGAGGTACTCCAGGTGCGCGAGCAGCACCGGTTCCCGGTGCCAGGGCGCCAGGTTCCAGCCCCACGTGTTGGCGCCGCGCGCGGCGTAGAAGCCGCGGCCGAGCTCGGCGGTGAGGGTGTTGCGGCCGCTCCGCAGCGCGACCTCGTAGGTGCGGTGCAGCACGGTGCGGTCGTAGTCGGTCTGGGCGGGTTCGAGGACGTCCTCGGTGACCTCCCGCCCGTTGAGCCGGAACACGCCGTACCCCAGGCCGACCGCGGTCAGCCTGGCCTCGCGCGCCCCCTCGGGGACGTCGAACTCGGTGTGGAACACGGGGTTGGGCGCGGGCACGGTGTCCACGCCGATCGCGCGCACACCGGGTTCGACCGAGCCGTCGCGCAGCGCCACGCCGTCCACCGGCAGCGGTGAAACCCCGTCGTCGGCAACGGTTTCCACGGGACGCCTGCGCGTGCGCCAGCCGACGCCGCCCCGGTCGACGGTCAGCTCGACGCGGTGCTCGCCCGGCTCGCCGGGTTCGGCGAGCTCCAGGTAGTGGGCGAACCGGTCCCACCGGAACCCGCCGACCTCGATGACCGCGCTCGCCAGGACCGCGCCCGATCCGTCCCGCAGCTCCAGCCTGCCGCGCGGGTCTCCCTCGCAGACCAGGTCGACCCCGACGGCGGTGAATCTGCCCGGCGCGGTGAAGGTCTGGCCGAGCGACTCACCCGGCCCGATCCAGGCCGTGTCATCGGAGTCGATCGAGCGGAGGACGCGGTGGGCCGGGTCGGTCCACCTGCCGATCCAGAGCGCGGAACGGTCGGGGCCGTCGGGGAGGTGCGAATCCACGAGTTCCTTTCACGTAGCGTTCTCATCGACCGAGGTGAGCTGTCGCGCACCCGGAAGTCGGGGAATCCAGAGGAGACCGATGCCGGCGGCGATCAGCGCCAGGACCGCGACACCGGCGAACGTGCCGCCCGCGCTGGCCGAGGCCGCGGCCGGGGTCGCGAAACCGGCCAGCGCCGCCACGATCCGGCCGAAGGCGATCGTGCACCCCTGCGCGGTGGTGCGCAGCAGCGTCGGGAACAGCTCCTGCGACCACACCTTGTAGAGGGTCTCCCCGGCGAAGGCGCTGCCCAGCCCGGACAGCAGCAGCGTCGCCAGCAGCGAGAACTCGCTGAAGCCCACCACCAGCGGGAACACCCACGCGAGCACGATGACCGCCGACCCGGCGGCGAACAGCGGGCGGCGGGCGGCGGTGTCGACGTAGCGCATGAACACCACTCCGGCGACCAGCCCGACGCCGAGACCGATGGTGCTGACCAGTGAGTAGGTGGCCACCTCACCGCCGCCGACGTTGACGTAGAGGAACGAGCCGAACTGGCCCATCGTGTTCGCGCCGACGTTCCACATCGCGTAGTACAGGGCGGTGGCCAGCAGTCCCAGCACCAGCGGTGGCCGCAGCAGCTGCGGGAGGTCCCGGAAGCGCACCGACTCCCCCGCGTCGGCGGCATCGCGGGCGCGGCGCCACTCGGCGGATTCGCGCACGGTCAGCCGCACTCCGAGCACCACCAGCGCGACCACGACGAGGTAGCCGAACAGGACGCGTCCGCCGGTGGCGCCGAATCCCGACAGCAGGGCGCTGAGCAGCATCGTCACCGCGATGCCGACGTTCCACAGCACCGAGGAGAACACCACGAGCGTGGCCTTGCGGCCCTCCGGCGCCTCCTCGTTGATCATCGCCAGCGACACCGGCAGGTCCGCTCCGATCGCCGATCCGATCACCGCGGCGCCGACGACCAGCAGCGCCGGACCGGCGGCCACGGCCAGCAGCAGCGCGCCGAGGGCGTAGGCGGCCAGCGACCAGGTGAAGACCCTGCGGCGGCCGAAGCGGTCGCCGAGCCGCCCGCCGACCAGCGCGCCGAGGGCGAACGACAGCGTCTGCACGCCGAGGATCACCCCGATCTGCCCGTCCGACAACGACATCGCATCGGGGTAGAGCGTGCCGACGACGATGCCGGCGGACACCAGCGCGCTGGAGTCGAGGAACGAGGCCATGCCGGCCGGTAGCGCGGTGCGCCACGGGCGGGCCGGTGTCGCGGTGTCCATCGAACGCTCCCGGGTCGAGGTGTCGACGACCTGTCCGCAGCGTGCACGGAATTCCTGAGCGGAGCTCAATTCTCATGCTAACGATCTACGGGCATCGCGGGTTCGGATTTTCGGGTGATGGTCCGGCCCTCAGTCAACGCGGCCGGAACAGCCGGTGCGACCTGTGGATACATCCACAGTGGTCGCTCAATGGTGTTGTCTTGCAGCCGGATTCGGAGAGTGACGTGAGGACCATCCGATCGTGCAGCGGTTTTTCGGTCGACTTCGCGGGCTCCGCCGGGGCACAATGGGCACACCAGTTCGATTGCTGCTTGACAACTCCACACAGCGCACAACGCGGAGCGGGCACGGCCCGGCTCGAGAACCCCACCGGCGCGGCCGGTCAGCGCCGCCGGTTGGTCCCCCGCGTCGGCGTCGCGTCGGTGGGGTCCTCGGGCCACGGGTGCTTCGGGTAACGGCCGCGCAGCTCGGCCCGCACCTGCGGATACCCGTTGCTCCAGAAGGATTCGAGGTCGCCGGTCACCGCGGCCGGCCGTCCGGCGGGCGAGAGCAGGTGCAGCACCACCGGCACCCGCCCGTCGGCGATGCGCGGTGCCCGCCGCCAGCCGAAGACCTCCTGCAGCTTGACCGGCAGCGCCGGTTGCTCGGCGCTGTAGTCGACCCGGATCCGCGAGCCGGAGGGCACGGCGATGCGGTCGGGCGCCAGCTCGTCCAGCCTGCCCACCTCCGACCACGGGACGAGCCGCCGCAGCGCCTCCCCCGCAGGCAGGTTCAGGTCCGCGCGGCGTCGCGCCTGGGACAGCTCCGGCTCCAGCCAGCGGTCCGCGGCCTCCAGCAGCGACCCGTCGTCCACGGCGGGCCACGGGTCGCCGATCGCCCGGTGCAGGAACGCCAGCCGCTGCCGCAACCGCCGCGCGTCCTCGCTCCACCGCAGCGGTTCCAGCGCCTCGGCGCGCAGGCCCTCCAGCAGGGCCCGGCGGACCCGCTCCGGATCGGGATCGCGCAGCGGCCGGGTCGTCAGCGGGATCGCGCCGAGCCGCCGCACCCGCACGGCGCGCACGTCGCCGTCGGCCCAGGAGATCTCGTCCTCCTCGCTCAGCAGCGCGGGAGCGGCGCGGCGCGCCAGCTCCTCGTCGGCCGGGGCGGCGAGCCGGATGACCCCGGCCGACCGCCCGGGCGCGCGGTCGGCGACGGCCACCGCCAGCCACTCCGAACCGCGCAGCGCCGAGGACGCGCGCAGCTCCACCGCGGTCCCGGAGGCCATCAGGTAGGTCGCGGAGTCCTCGTCCCGGCGCCGCGCCAGCCGCTCCGGCTGCGCCAGCGCCACCACCAGCGCCTCGTCGCCGTCACCGCCCGGCGCGTCGGGCACCTGCGCGGCGAGCCTGCGGACCTCCTCCCGCCACCGCTTCGCACCGGGCCCGCCGGAGCGCAGCCGCGACAGCGCGCCGATCACGTCGACCTCGTCGGTCAGGTTGTCGTTGTCGAGCAGCGCCACCACCTCAGCCGCCGCCTGGCGCCCGGCGCTGTCGGCACCGTCGAGCAGGGCGCGCGCCAGTCGCGGGTGCAGGCCGACACCGGCCATCCGCCTGCCCCGCTCGGTCACGGCCCCGGACTCGTCGAGGGCGCCGAGCCCCCGCAGCACCTCGCGCCCGGCGGCCAGGGCCCCGCTCGGCGGCACGTCCCACCACGACAGCGCCGCGCCGTCCGGAGTGCCCCAGCAGGCCAGTTCCAGCGCCAGCCGGGTGAGTTCGGCGGTGCGGATCTCCGGCTCGGGGTAGGCCGGGAGGGTGGAGTGCTCGTGCTCGGGCCAGCAGCGGTACACCACGCCCGGCCCCTGCCTGCCCGCGCGGCCGGCGCGCTGCTCGGCGACCGCGGCCGACACGCGCACGGTCGCCAGCCCGGACAGCCCGCGCCGGACGTCGGTCCGCGAGACCCGGGACAGCCCCGAGTCGACCACGGCCCGCACTCCGGGCACGGTCAGGCTCGACTCGGCGACGGCGGTGGCCAGCACGACCCGCCGTCGCGGCCCCTCGCGCAGCGCGGTGTCCTGCTGGGAGTGGGCCAGCCTGCCGTGCAGCGGCAGCACGTCCACATCGGACAGATCGGCGAGTTGCCCGGCCACCCGGCGGATCTCACCGGCACCGGGCAGGAAGACCAGCACGTCGCCGTCCTGCTCGGACAGCGCTGCGCGGGTCGCCCGCGACACCACCGACTCGGTGCGCTCCCCGCGCTGCGGCGCCACGTGCTCGACCCGCACCGGGTGCGTGCGGGCGTGCGCGTGCAGCACCGGCGCACCGTCGAGCAAGTCGGCCACGCGCTCGGCGGCCACCGTCGCCGAGGTCGCCAGCACCTTCAGGTCCGGGCGCAGCCCCTCGCGGGCGTCCAGCAGCAGCGCCAGCAGCAGGTCGGCGTCCAGGTGGCGTTCGTGGCACTCGTCGAGCACCACCACGTCCACCCCGGACAGCTCCGGGTCGGACTGCAACCGGCGCACCAGCAGACCCGAGGTCACCACCTCGACGGCCGTGTCCGGCCCGCGCTCGCGCTCGCCGCGCACCGAGTAGCCCACGCGCTGACCGACCCGCTCCCCCAGCAGCTCGGCCATGCGCCCGGCCGCGGCGCGGGTGGCCAGCCTGCGCGGTTCGGCGACCACGACCCGCAGCCCGGCCTCGGCCAGCGCCAGCGGCACCAGCGTGGTCTTGCCGGTGCCCGGCGGGGCGACGAGCACGGCGGTGCCGTGCTCGGTCAGCGCCGAGGTGACCTCACCCAAGACCGGGCGGACCGGGAGATCGGGGAACTCCATCGACGACCCGGGGTTCAGACGAGTTCGTCGTCTTCGGGGTCGTGCTGGAAGATCGTCCGGCCGCGCAGCACCGTGCGCAAGCAGCGCGGCATCGGCGCCTGCGGCGAGAGGTCGGGCAGCGGCGGCACGCCGGAGCGCGGATCGGTCGACCAGCGCTGCACCCGCGAATCGGTGGCGGCCACCACGAGCTCACCGGCGTCCCACACCGCGTAGGTCGCGGGAGCCCCGGGCACCAGCGTGCCGGTCACGCCGTCGTCGATCCCGGCGGCGCGCCAGCCGCCCCGGGTGTGCGCGGTGAACGCGGCGCGCGGCGAGATCCCGAACCCGTCGGTGCGGTGGTTGACCGCGGCCTGCACCGACCGCCACGGGTCCACCGGGGTGACCGGCGCGTCCGATCCGAGCGCCAGCAGCACGCCGTGGGCGGCCAGCTTCGAGAACGGGTTCAACCGGGTGCCGCGCGGCAGGCCCAGCCTGCGGGCGTACATGTCGCCGTCACCGCCCCAGGCGGCGTCGAAACCGGGCTGCACGGAGGCGACCACGCCGTAGGAGCCGAGCTCGGCGGCCTGCTCCTCGTCGATCATCTCCAGGTGCTCCAAGCGGTGCCGCACGCTCGCCAGCGCGGGCGCGCCGACGACCTCGGCGGCCTTGCGGAAACCCGCGCACACCTCGGCGACCCCGGCGTCGCCGATCACGTGGAACCCGGCCTGGATCCCGGCCCGCGTGCAGGCCACCAGGTGTTCGGCGACCGCGTCGGCGTCGAGGTAGAGCACCCCGGCCGTGCCCGGCTCGTCGGTGTAGGGCTCGCGCAGCGCGGCCGTGCGGGAACCGACGGCGCCGTCGACGAACAGGTCACCGGCCAGTCCCCGGGCGCCGAGCTCGCGGGCGCGCTCGACCGCGCCCAGCTCGCCCCAGTAGCCGACGACCTCGGGCACGCCGCCCTGCTGCGACAGGGCCAGCAGCTCCACCAGGTCCTCGGCACCGGAGATGTCCGGCCCGGCGCACTCGTGCACGCAGGCGACACCGCGGGCGGCGGCCTGCTGCAGGAACGCCAGCTGTGCCTCCTTGCGCTGGCCCGAGCCCAGCGCATCGCGGGCGGCGCGGCGGACGTGGTGGTGCGCGGCGCGGGTCAGCGGCCCGTCCTCGCTCCAGCCCTCGGCGTCGCGGGCCAGCGGGTCCAGGTCGACCAGCGCGGTCGACACCAGCGCGGAGTGCACGTCGATGCGCGAGAGGTACACCGGGGCACCGCCGGAAGCGGTGTCCATCTCCTCGCGCGTCGGAGGTCTCCGCTCGGGCCACCAGGTCTCGTCCCAGCCGTGCCCCCACACCAGGGCACCCGGGTACTCGGCCACGTGGTCGCGCAGCGCGTGCAGGAACTCGGTCAGCGAGGCGCAGCCCGTCAGGTCCAGGCCGCGCAGCAGCAGGCCGGTGGACGTGGCGTGAACGTGGGAGTCGACGAACGCGGGAGCGACGAACGCGCCTTCCAGGTCGACGACCTCGGCGTCGGGGTGCAGCGCACGGCCGACCTCGTCGGCGCCGAGCCACGAGATGACGCCGTCGGTGACGGCCATCGCGGTGGCGGCGGCGTCGGCGGGCGAGTGGATTCGGCCGCCGAGCAACAACGTGGTCTCGGGCATGTCCTTCGTGCTTTCCGCGTTCCGGGGTTCAACTGCGCAGTCCGCTCACGCCAGGCGGCTCAAGGCGCCGATCCCGTGATCGAACTCAGCCCCCGATCCGCACCGGCAACGATCGTTCTGACGAGCTTACCCGCACGAAGCGCCCGGCCTTGAACCTGCCGGGACAACGGAGAACACCAAGCTCAGCACGCACCCCGGCGACCCGCCCCGGAGAAACCCCGCCGCGCCGGGGGGATCAGCGCTGCGGCGGCTCGTCGAGGCGCTCGGCCTGCACCGACCGCGGCGGCAGGATGATCGGTGTGTCGCGCGGCGGGGTGTCGTCGGTCTCGTCGACGACCTCGCCGTCGATGAAATCGCCCTGTCCACCACCGGCGCGGCGGAACCGCTGCTGGTGCAGCCACACCTGGTCCTGCATCTGCTGGGCCCGCTTCTCGGCGGCGCGCATCATGCGCTTGCGCACCACCGCCCTGGTCGGCGGCAGGAGCAGCAGGAGCCCGGCGACGTCGCTGAGGAACCCGGGCAGCACGATCAGCAGCCCACCGGCCGCGATGAGCATCCCGTCGGAGATCTCCTTGTCGGCGGACCGGCGCAGCCGCGCAGCCTCGCGGACCTCGGCGAGGGTGCGGCGTCCCTCGCGGCGCAGCAGCCAGCTGCCCAGGACCGCGCCCAGCACGAGCAGGCCGAGCGTGGGCAGCAGCCCGATCGCCTGACCCATCGCGATCAGCACGGCGAGTTCGGCGACCCCGGCGATGAGGAGCAGCACGAGGATCGGCACCCAGGACCTCCAGTCGACACAGCGTTGCACCCGTTCAACGAACGAGGGGTCCGAAATTCTCCCAAACCGCCCCGCGACATTTCCGGCGAACCTCACACCGCGGGCGACGGCCCTCAGGAGGCCCCCGCGACCCGCCGCGATCGCAGGTGCCGGTGGGCGGCCGGAGGTGGCTTCGTAGACTCACGGTGATGCGGGCGCACAAGTCGAAATCGCTCATCCTCCTGCTCGTGGGAAGCCTGCTGGCCCTCGCGGTGCTGATCAGCGACCAGTACCTGCCGAGTCTGCCGTTGCAGCCCAAGCAGCTGCCGGCCGCCGTGGTGACGGTCGGTGACTCCACGCTGTCCGGTGAAGGCGGCGGCAACTACGAGGCGGGCACCAACGGCGAGCACGACAACTGGTGCCACCGCTCCCCCGCCGCCCCGGTCCACCAGCTGCGCCTGCCGCCGGAGGTCACCCGGATCAACCTGGCCTGCTCCGGCGCGCGCACCGACTCGCTGCTCGACGACCAGGAGTTCGTCGGGGCCGAGAAGTCCCAGTCGCGGCAGCTGGCCGAGCTGGCGCAGCGGTTCCGGATCACCGACGTGGTGGTGCAGATCGGCGCCAACGACGACCCGGGATTCACCGAGGTGGTCAACCAGTGCGTCGAGGCCTGGGCCCGCCGCGCTCCGCAGGGCTGCGCGGCGCAGCTGGAGGGCCAGTGGCCGCAGCGGGTGGAGCGGATGGAGCCGAAGGCGCTCGCCGCGGTCCGCGACATCCGCGAGGCGATGGACAGCGCCGGCTACACGCCCAGCAGCTACCAGCTGATCGTGCAGTCCTACGCCTCCCCGGTGGGCCCGGAGGTGCGGCCGGAGCTGCAGGGCCTGTCCGGGTGCCCGTTCCAGCCGAGCGACCTGGCGTGGATCCGCGACGTCGGCGTGCCGCAGCTCTCCGACGGGCTGCACGACGTGGCGCGCCAGGCCGGGGCGCGGTTCCTGGACCTCTCGCGGGCCGGCCACGGGCACGAGGCCTGCACGGGCGATCCGCGAACGGCCCGCGGCGAGTGGTTCACCCGGCTCACCGTGGACTGGGAGGCGCTCAAGGACGAGCAGCGCGCCCCGCACGCGATGCAGGAGTCCTTCCACGCCAACGCCGCCGGGCACGCGCAGCTGGCCCGCTGCCTCGGCGAGTTCCTGGCCACCACCGAGCCCGGCGCGGCCTGTCTGCCCGACGAGCGCGGCAACCTCACGGCCGTCCCGCTGACCGACGCCCACGGCTGACGCCCGCGGCCGCGCGAGCCGGCAACCCGCGAATCAGATTGCGGGCGGCCGGTTCTCGAACGGCGTGGACAGCACCACGGTGGTGCGGGTCGAGACCTTCGCCGCCTCGCGGATCTGGCGCAGCAGCTCCTCCAGGCCCAGCGGCGAGGCCACCCGCACCTGGAGGATGTAGGACTCGTCACCGGCCACCGAGTAGCAGGACTCGATCTCCGGCAGGTGCTGCAGCCGCTGCGGGTAGTCGTCCGGGGCGGCCGGGTCGATCGGGGTCAACGAGATGAACGCGGTCAGCGGCAGACCGATCTGCTCACCGTCCACCTTGGCCGTGTAGCCCTGCAGCGCGCCCCGCTGCTCCAGCCGCCGGACCCGCTGGTGCACGGCCGACACGCTGAGCCCGACGCGCTCGGCCAGCTCGGTGAAGCTGCACCTGCCGTCGCGCGCGAGCTCGCGCAGGATCGCCCGGTCGGTGGCCTCCAGGGCACCCGGGCCGGTGCTCCGTTCGCTCACGCCGGCAGCACCACCAGCTCGTGCGGCTGGTTGTTCACGCTCTCCACGCCGTCCTCGGTGACGATCACGATGTCCTCGATCCGCGCGCCCCACTTGCCCTGCTGGTAGATGCCGGGCTCGACGCTGAAGGCCATGCCGGCTTCCAGGACCAGGTCGTTGCCGCCGACGATGTAGGGCTCCTCGTGCACGTCCAGGCCGATGCCGTGCCCGGTGCGGTGCACGAAGTTCTCGCCGAACCCGGCCGCGGCGATGGGCTCGCGGGCGGCGGCGTCGATGGACTCGGCAGTGGCACCGGGCCGCACCGCGTCGACGGCGGCGCGCTGCGCGGCCTGCAGGACCGCGTAGGTCTCGCGCACGTCGGCCCCGGCGGGCTCGCCGACGGCGTAGGTGCGGGTGCAGTCGGAGTTGTAGCCGCTGGCGATCGGGCCGCCGATGTCGATGACCACCACGTCGCCGCGCTCGATGACCCGGTCGGACACCGAGTGGTGCGGGCTGGCGCCGTTGGAGCCGGAGCCGACGATGATGAACGCGGCCTCGGTGTGGCCCTCGGCGATGATGGCCTCGCCGATGTCGGCGCCGACCTCGGCTTCGGTGCGGCCGGGCTTGAGGAACTCGGCCATCCGGGCGTGCACCCGGTCGATCGCGGCGCCGGCGTCGCGCAGCGCCTGCAGCTCGGTGGCGTCCTTGCGCATCCGCAGCTCGCGCAGCACCGGCGAGGCCAGCACCTGCTCGGCGCCGGGGAGCTTGCCGCGCAGCGGGAGGGTGTGCAGGGCGGGCATCGCGTCGGCCAGGGCGATCCGCGACGGCGAGCCCAGCAGGTCGGCCACGATCCCGTGCGAGTCCTGGCCGTCGACCCAGGTCACGACGTCGATGCCGAGGTCATCGAGCGGCACGTCGGCGTAGCCGGGCGCCTCCAGCTTGGGCACCACGAGGGCGGGTCGGCCGTCGGCGGGCAGCACCAGGCAGGTCAGCCGCTCGTGCGACTCACCTCCGGCGCCCAGCAGATAGCGGAGGTCGGAGCCGGGCGTGATCAGCAGCGCGTCCAGGTCGGAGGCGGCAGCGGTCTTCGCGGCCCGGGTCAGGCGCGCGGCGAGCACGGCGGGGTCCTGCTGCAAGGAGACGGTGGCCATGGTCCAAGCCTAATCCCGGCGGGGTCGCCCGCCGATCGCGCGGTCCGGCCCGGCGTGCTCACGGGGTGAGATCGAAGACCTCCACCTCGACCTCGGCTCGCCCGCCGGCGGCGAACGGCGCGATCCGGTCGCTGCCGGGGTCCGGGAACACCAGGTCCGTCATGACCGCGCGCCCGTCTGCGGCGAACACCTCGACGCAGCTGCGGTCGGCGACCACGCGCAGGTCGAGCACGCCCTCGTCGACGATCAGGGGTGTGGTGTGGCAGGCCGGGAACTTTTCGCTGACGCGGGTGCCACCGGCGTCGGTCCGATCGACGAACAGCTCCCCGGCGGCCGCGTCGTAGCCGACCCGGGTGCGCCCACCGGGCCCGGCGAACACGTCCACCCCGACGACCGAGGCCGTGCCGATCCGGAAGGTGGCGACCACGTCGACCGCGCTGCCCCGGAACTCCGCACCGGTGCCGTCGGCGAGCGAGCCGCGCCACGCCCGCCGGTTGGCGCGCACCGCCGACAGCTCCGCGACCGGCCGCTGCACGAGCGCCACGCCATCACCGGCGGGGACGAGTCCCAGCTCGCGCGGTGTGCTCATCATCCCCCGCCACGGCGAGGTGGGGATCGCCTCGGCGTAGTCCCAGTTGCTGGTCCACCCCAGCCACAGCCGTCGGCCGTCGGACACGTCGGAGAACGACTGCGGGGCGTAGAAGTCCGCGCCCCGGTCGACCCAGCGGACCTCATCGGCCGGACCGTCGGAGGTGAAGGCGGTGCCGTCGAAGTCGCCGGTGAAGTACTGAGTGGCGGAACCGCCCGCGGGCCCGCCCGGGTTGATGCTCACGATCAGCACCCACCGGGTCCGGCCGGGATCACCGTCCACGGGCAGCTCGAACAGGTCGGGGCACTCCCACACGCCGCCGTGCGACCCGTGCTCGGCACCGAACTCGCTGAGCTGTTCCCACTCCCGCAGGTTCGCCGAGCCGTAGATCCCGATGCGGTCGCCCGCGGCGACCAGCAGCACCCAGCGGCCGGTCGGGGCATGCCAGAACACCTTGGGGTCGCGGAAGTCCTCGACCCCGGGGTTCGGGATCACCGGGTTGCCGGCGTGCTTGGTCCAGGTGCGACCGCGGTCGGCGCTGTGGGCGATGCACTGCTGCTGGGTCTCGCCCGCGCTCGTGTAGATCGCCACCAGACCGGGCTTCCCGCCGAAGAACCCGCTGGTGTCGTGGTGGTCGACGACGGCGCTGCCGGAGTAGATCGCACCGAGCTCGTCGGGTTCGAGCGCGACCGGAAGTTGTTCCCAGCGCACGAGATCGGTGCTCACCGCGTGCAGCCAGGACATGTTTCCCCACTGGTCGCCGTAGGGGTTGTGCTGGCCGAACAGGTGGTACTCGCCGTCGAAGAAGACGAGCCCGTTGGGGTCGTTGAGCCAGTCGCGCTCGGGCGAGAAGCGCACGGCCGGACGCCAGTGCGGCGTCTCGTCCGCGCGGGCCCGGCCGGGCGTAGTCAGGCCGCCGAGCGCGCTCAGGCCGAGCAGCGCTCCGGTGCTGATGAGGAATCGGCGGCGCGGCAGGTCGGGAAGGTGGTGGGCTCGTGGTCGCACTGGTGCTCCTCCGCTCCGGTTCCGTTGCCGTCGAGCGCTGCCGACCGGCTTCCCGCCGCCCGACGTCGTCGTGCCGGCGGGAAGCCGTGGATTCGCCTCAGATCAGGCCGGGGCAGCGTCGAGGTCCTGCTCCAGCAGCGCGGCGAGCTCGTCCAGCGAGGCCTCGTCGGCGCAGGTCAGCTCGACTTCCTCGCCGTGGTGGGCGCCGAGGCCCATCACGCCGAGGACGCTGGCCGCGTCGACCGGTTCGCCCGCCACGCCGTCGACGACCTTGGCGATCGTGACCGGCTCGGTGCGGGCGGCCGCGGCCTGGGCGAACAGGGCGGCGGGGCGTGCGTGCAGGCCGACGGAGGCGGCGATGCGGACGCGGCGGTGCATGCGGGTTCCTCTCGGAAGTCGTTGGGGTACCGGGATTGTGACGGGTTCAGGCGGCGACGGGCTCGGCGGTGTCGGCGACCGGTCCGGCGGCGGGCTCACCGGCCGGGCGGCCGATCCGCTTGGCGACCAGCACCGCGGCGGCGGAGACGACGACGCCGACCACGATCGCGGCCAGGTACGGCAGCGGGTGGCCCACCAGCGGGGTCACGAAGATGCCGCCGTGCGGGGCGCGCAGCGTGGCGCCGAAGCTCATCGACAGCGCACCCGTGGTGGCCGCCCCGATCACGGTGGACGGGATGATCCGCAGCGGGTCGGCGGCGGCGAACGGGATAGCGCCCTCGGTGATGAACGACGCTCCCAGCAGCCACGCGGTGCGCCCGTTGGCCCGCTCGGCCGGGGTGAACAGGCTGCCGCGCACCGCGGAGGCCAGCGCGAGCGCCAGCGGCGGCACCATGCCGGCCGCCATCACGGCCGCCATGATCTCCAGCGAGGTGGTGGTGCCGATGCTCAGGCCGCCGACGGCGAAGGTGTAGGCGACCTTGTTGATCGGCCCGCCCATGTCGAAGGCGATCATCGCGCCCAGCAGCGCGCCGAGCAGGGCGGCGTTGGCCCCGGACAGCCCGGTCAGCCAGTCGGTGAGCGCGGTCATGGCCAGCGCGATCGGCTTGCCGACGACCACGAACATCAGGATGCCGACCACGAGCGTGCCCAGCAGCGGCAGCACCACCACCGGCATGATCCCGGCGATGCCGCGCGGGACCTTGACGGTCTTGAGCCCGGCGATGACCGCACCGGCGAGCAGACCGGCGACCAGTCCGCCGAGGAACCCGGCGCCGACGGTGACGGCGATGGCCCCGCCGACGAAACCCGGGGCGATGGCGGGACGATCGGCGATCGCGAAGGCGATGAACCCGGCCAGCACCGGCACCAGGAACTCGAAGGCGGCCGAGCCGATCTGGTTGGCCAGCGCCGCCCAGGAGACCAGGCTGGTCGCGTCGAAGTGGTCGGTGACCGGCGGCGCGTCAGTGATCTGGTAGCCGCCGAGCGCGAAGCTCAGCGCGATCAGCAGTCCTCCCGCGGCCACGAACGGGATCATGTAGCTCACGCCGGTCATCAGCCACTGCCGCAACCGGCCGCCGAACCCGGATCCAGCGGCGACCTTGCTGGACAGCGCGGGTTCGGCGGGTGCCGCGGCACCCGGCTCGGGGGCCTCGGCGGCGGCCTCGGCCGCCCGGGTCAGCAGCGCGGGGGCGTCGTTGATGGCGTGCTTGACCGGGACCTCGACGAGCGGCTTGCCCGCGAAGCGCTCCCGGTCCCGCACCCCGACGTCGACGGCGAAGATCACCGCGTCGGCCTCGCGGATGTCCTCGGCCGACAACGGCGTGGACCCGGCCGATCCCTGGGTCTCGACCTTGAGCTCGGCACCGGCGTCGGCGGCGGCCTGCTCCAGGGCCTCGGCGGCCATGTAGGTGTGCGCGATCCCGGTCGGGCAGGCGGTGATGGCCACGTACTTCACGGCGCGACCTCCCCGCTGATGTAGGCGGCCAGCTCGGCCGGGTCGGTGGCCTCGGCCAGCGTCTTCTTGAACTCGGCGCGCACCAGGCGTCGCGCGAGCGCGGCCAGCACGGTCATGTGCTGCTCCCCGCCGCCCTCCGGGGCGGCGATCAGGAAGATCAGCGTGGCGGGTCCGTCCTCTGCCCCGAAATCCACGCCCGCGCCGCTGCGGCCGAAGGCCAGCGACGGCGCGGTCACCGCGGCGGAGCGGCAGTGCGGGATGCCGATGCCGCCCTCCAGCCCGGTGGGCATCTGGGCCTCGCGGGCGTCGATGTCGGCCAGGAAGGTCTCGAGGTCGGTGACCCGACCGGCGTCGACCAGCCGCTGGGCCAGTTCGCGGACCACGGCTCGCCGGTCGGTGCCGGACAGCTCCAGCTCGACGAGGTCCGGGGTGATCAGTTCCGTTGTCATGCAGCCACTCCGCTGAGGCTCACTGTTGCGTCCACTGCGTCCACTCGCACGTGCTGCGGGTGGACGTCGTTTAATCCGGGCATGCGGCTTCCCGCGAGCCCGACGGCGGCCGTGCCGTAGGCGACGGCGCTGCGCAGGGCGGCCTCCCCGGCCGCGCTCTCGCGCAGGAACCCGGCGAGCATCGCGTCCCCGGCGCCGACGGTGCTGCGCACCTCGGTGGCGGTGCTCGTCGCGTGCAGGTCGCCGGCCGCGCTCACCAGCACGGCGCCCAGCTCGCCGAGGCTGACCAGCACGGTCCCCACCCCGTCGGCCCGCAGCCGGTGGGCGACGTCGAGGACGTCGCCGAGGTCGCGCAGCGGGCCGCCCGCCAGGTCGGCGAGTTCGGCGAGGTTCGGTTTGATCAGGTCGGGTGCCGCCCGGCAGGCCAGCGCCAGCGGCCTGCCGGAGGCGTCCACGGCGACCCGGGTGCCCGCGGCGCGGGCCGCGCCGACGATCCGGGCGTGCAGGTCCGGCGGGCAACCGTCGGGCAGGCTGCCGCAGGTCACGAGCCACTCGGCGCGTCCGGCCAGTTCGATCACCGCGGTCTCCAGGGCGGCGATCTCGGCCTCGGTGAGGCGCGGGCCGGGCTCGTTGAACTTGCTGGTGGTGCCGTCGGCCTCCACGACGGCGATGTTGCTGCGGGTCGCGGCGTGCACCGGGACCTCCACGACCGGAACCGCCTCGGGCGCCAGCAGTTCGGCCAGCCGCGCGCCTTCGGCACCGCCGGAGGGCAGCACGGCCAGCGTGGGCACGCCGGCGGCGGCCAGGGCTCGGGCGACGTTGACGCCCTTGCCGCCCGGATCCAGCTGCACCTGCTTGGCGCGGTGCACCTCGCCGGGCACCACCCGGTCGACCTGGACGGTGCGGTCGAGGCTGGGGTTGGGCGTCACGGTGACGATCACGCCAGCACCACCTCCGCTTCGATCCGCTGGAGCTCGTCGACCGCGGCGCGGTCGAGGCCGTCGTCGGTGATGACCCGGTCGATCTCGGACAGCTCGGCGAAGCGGCTGAACTGGTCGTCGCCGTACTTGCTGTGGTCGGCCAGCAGCACGCGGCGGCGGCAGGCGGCGATCATCGCCGACTTCACCGCCGACTCGGCGGGATCCGGCGTGGTGCAGCCGCGCGCGGTGGAGAAGCCGTTGGTGCCGAAGAATCCGACGTCGACGGTCAGCTGCCGCAGCACGTCCAGCGCCCAGGAGTCCACAGTGGCCAGGGTGGTGCCGCGCACCCGGCCGCCGAGCAGGTGGACGCTGATGCTGTGCCGGGCGGCCAGGTGGTTGGCGGCGGGCAGCGAGTTGGTGACCACGGTCAGCTCCCGGTCGGCGGGCAGCAGCGCGGCGAGCTTGGCGGTGGTGGTGCCGCCGTCGAGCAGCACGGTGCCCCGGTCCGGGACGGAGTCGAGGGCGGCCTTGGCGATGCGCTCCTTGGCCTCGGCGTTGGTCTGGTCGCGCAGCGGGACGCCGGGCTCGAAGTCGAGGCGTTCCACGGCGATCGCTCCGCCGTAGACGCGCCGGAGCAGTCCCTGCCGTTCCAGCGCGGCGAGGTCGCGGCGGATCGTCTCGGGTGCGACCTCGAACTCGGCTGCGGCGGCGGTGACGTCGATGCGCCCGTCCTGCCGTGCCCGCTGCGCCAGCAGTTGCTGGCGCTCCGCCCCGTACATGCCCGTTTTCCTCCGGTTGATGTTTGGTGTTGCCTGATTCTGCCTCTTGTTGTCATATTGTCAAGGCCTCGGCCCCACGAGGAATGCCAGCGCGTCACGTAGGGAGCAGTGCATGTCGACGCTACGAGGAGTCGGTGTCAGCCCCGGCCGGGCGGCCGGCCCGGTCGTGTTGGTTCATGACCGGTTGCCCGAACCCGCCCTCGGCCCCGAGCCCGCCGACCCCGCCGCCGAGGCCGAGCGGATCCGCCCCGCCGCCCAGGAGGTGGCCGCCGAGCTGCAGGACCGCGCCGCCCGGGCGAGCGGGGACGCGCGAGCGGTCCTCGAAGTCACGGCCGCGATGGCCACCGACCCCTCGCTGCTCGCCGCCGCCGAGCAGGCGGTGCGGGACCGGCGGTTGCCCGCGCCCCGCGCGGTCTTCGAGGCCGCCGCGCAGTTCGCCGAGGCGCTGGCCGCCGCGGGCGGCTACCTGGCCGAGCGCGTCCGCGACGTCGAGGACGTCCGGGACCGGATCGTCGCGCGGCTCTCCGGCGTCGCGGTCGCCGGCGTGCCCGCGACGAGCACGCCGAGCGTGCTGGTCTCCCGCGACCTCGCCCCCGCCGACACCGCCGACCTCGACCCGGAGATGGTGCTCGCCCTGGTCACCGAGGAGGGCGGGCCCACCAGTCACACCGCGATCCTGGCGCGCTCGCTGGGCATCCCCGCCGTCGTCGCCGCGCGCGGCGCGCTGACCACCGGGGCGGCCGGGGCGCGCGTGGACGGAGCGGCGGGCACCGTCGAACTCGTCGCCGAACCGCTCACCCCCGAGGCCGCCGCGCGCGCCGAGAACCGTTGGCACGGCAGCGGAACGACCTCCGACGGGCACCGGGTGAAGCTGCTGGCCAACGTCGGATCCCCGGCCGAGGCCGGCGCCGCCCTCGACGCCGGGGCCGAGGGCTCGGGGCTGTTCCGCACCGAGTTCTGCTTCCTGGACGCCACGAGCGAACCCACCGAGGCCCGGCAGCGCGAGGCCTACGCCGCGGTGCTCCGGCCGTTCGCCGGAAAGCCCGTCGTGGTGCGCACTCTCGACGCCGGAGCCGACAAGCCCCTGCCGTTCCTGGACGTCGACGCCGAACCGAACCCCGCGCTGGGCGTGCGCGGCCTGCGGGTCGCCTTCGACCGGCCGGACCTGCTGGACCGGCAGCTGGCCGCGATCGTCGCGGCGGCCGAGGACACCGGCGCCGAGGTCTCGGTGATGGCGCCCATGGTCGCGACCCCGGACGAGGCCGCGTGGTTCGCCGAGCGGGCCCGCGCCGCCGGTGCCGCCCGCGTCGGCGTCATGGTCGAAACCCCGGCCGCGGCCCTGTGCGCGGGCGAGATCCTGTCCGAAGTGGACTTCGCGAGCATCGGCACCAACGACCTCGCCCAGTACACCTGCGCCGCCGACCGCATGATCGGCGCGCTCGCCGCGCTCAACGACCCGTGGCAGCCCGCGCTGCTGCGCCTGATCGCGATGCTGGGCGAGGCCTCCGGCGCGCAGGACAAGCCGGTCGGCGTGTGCGGCGAGGCCGCCTCCGACCCGCTGCTGGCCGGCGTCCTCGCCGGACTCGGCGTGAGCAGCCTGTCCATGACGGCCGCCGCGCTGCCCTCGGTCGGCACGTCGCTCGCCGAGCACCCGCTCAAGACCTGGCGGCGGGCCGCCGAGGAGGCCGCTTCAGCACCCGACGCCGACCAGGCACGACTCCGCGCCCGCGCGATCCTGGAAGACGCGGAACCATCCGCCACGCAGGCCGACCGCGGCAACCGCTGAGCGCCCCGGCATGACAAGCTGGAGCGGTGACCGGACCTCTGATGCTCGTGGACTCCGCCGGGTTGTGGTTTCGCTCGTTCTACGCGCTGCCCGACTCGCTGACCGCCCCTGACGGCACGCCGGTGAACTCGGTGCGCGGCTTCTGCGACATGCTGGCGAAGCTGATCACCGACCGGCGGCCGTCGCGGCTGGTGGCCTGCCTGGACAACGACTGGCGCCCGCAGTTCCGGGTCGACGCGCTGCCCTCGTACAAGACGCACCGGGTGGCGGTGGAGGACCCGGACGCCGAGGACGTGCCCGACACGCTGTCCCCGCAGATCCCGGTGATCATGGAGGTGCTCGACGCCGCGGGCATCGCCACCGCCGAGGCCGAGGGCTACGAGGCCGACGACGTGATCGGGGCGCTCGCCGACCGGGAGCGGACCGACCCGGTGGAGGTCATCACCGGCGACCGCGACCTGTTCCAGCTCGTCCGCGACGAGCCGCGGGTGCGGGTCATCTACATCGGAGCGGGCCTGGCCAAGGCCCAGGACTTCGGCCCGGCGGAGCTGGCGGAGAAGTACGCGCTGTCGCCGCAGCGCGCGGGCGCGGACTACGCGGAGATGGCCGTGCTGCGCGGCGATCCCTCCGACGGGCTGCCGGGCGTGGCCGGGATCGGCGAGAAGACCGCCGCGAAGCTGATCACCCAGTTCGGCTCGCTCGAGGCCCTGCTGCGCGGCGCCGCCGAGGGCGACGCCCGGCTCACCTCACGCGTTCGCACCAAGCTCACCGAATCGGCCGAGTACCTGGCCGCGGCCCCGGCGGTGGTCAACGTCGTCCGCGACGCCCCCGTGGTGATGGACCGGGACTCCGACGCCATGCCCGCCGCACCCGACCTGGCGCGGCTGCACGACCTGCAGAAGACCTGGGGCCTGGGCGCCAGCGTCGACCGCCTCATCACCGCCCTCGAGAACTAGCGCCCGGCGAGCCTCGCCTACTTCGGGTGGCCGACCTCGTAGACGCCGTCCTCGTCCTTGACCGTGACCGTGACGGTCTTGTTCTGGCCGTTGATCTGCACCTGGCAGTCGAAGCGGTGCTGGGCCTGGACCGGCTGACCGTCCGGGCAGGTCACGGCGCCGACCCCGGCGAGGCTGTAGGAGCCCTTGAGGGTCTGGGCGACGCCCTTCTCCACGCTGGCCGCGTCGAAGACCGGGCGCACGAAGAACCCGGGCGCCACGAAACCGAGCACCAGCACGATCGCGACGACCACCACCAGCGCGCCCGCGCCGCCGAGGATCCACGGCAGCTTCGAGCGCCCCGGCTTCTTCGGCGGCACCTGCGGGAACCCGAACCCGTCCGGCGACGGGTAGTAGGACTGCGGCTGCCCGTAGCCGTAGGGCTGCCCGTACTGCGGCTGCTGGGGCTGCGGCTGCTGGGGTTGGAGCGGCTGCTGCGGCACGGGCTGCGGCGGCATCGGCTGCTGCTGCACCGGTTGAGGGGCGCCGTACGCGCCCGGCTGCGGCTGGCCCTGCGGCATCCCGCCCGGCTGCATCCCGGGCCCCTGGGGCTGCTGCCCCCACTGGGGGTAACCCCCTGGCGGGCCGTACGGGGACGACATCTACACCTCCGGATGAATTCAGCTGGAGCGGCCGACGTTCAGTGATCCGACCACAGCCGGGATCCAACCACAGTCGGCTCACACCCCACCGGCGGCCACCACGCCGCGGCGGATCGCGGTCACCGCCTTCGCCGCCGCCGCGCCCACCTGGTCCTGCGTGCCGACCACGTCGCGGATCTGGTCCAGCAGGTCGATGACCTGACGGCACCAGCGCACGAAGTCACCGGCCGACAGCTCGGTGCCCGCCGACTCCGCGGCGGTGAGCACCTTCTCCAGCGACTCGCCGCGCGCCCACCGGAACACCGGCCAGGCGAACCCCGCGTCGGGCTCGCGCGTGCGGTTGAGCTTGTGGCGCCGCTCGTCGTCCTCCAGCTCCTCCCAGAGCTGCCAGGTCGACATGAGCGCGTCGGTGACCGCACCGCCCGGCACGTGCGGCGCCGGGCCCTCCCGCCGCGACTCGTAGACCAGCGAGGACACCACGGCGGCGAGCTCGGCCGGGCCGAGCCCCTTCCAGGTGCCCACCCGCAGGCACTCGGCGGCCAGCAGGTCCGACTCGCTGTAGAGCCGGGACAGCCGCCGCCCGTGCTCGGTGACCTGCCCGGCCTGCGTCTCCGGCTCCCCGTCCTCACCGGGCTTGCCGCCCGGAGCGGGCAGGTAGTCGCGTTCGGTCAGCAGCGCCACGATCCGGTCGAACGAGCGGGCCAGCGAGTGGGTGGTGCTGTTGACCTTGCGCCGCAGGTTCTCGTTCTCGCTGCGCAGCCGCTCGTAGCGCTCGGCCCAGCGGGCGTGCGCCTCCCGCTCGTCGCAGCCGTGGCACGGGTGGGCCTTGAGCGCCCGCCGCAGCGTCGCCAGCTCCGCGTCGTCACCGGCGTCCGAGCGCTTGCGCCCGCGCCCGCCCGGGGCGCTCAGACCCGTGTTGCGCAGCGAGGACGCCAGGTCCCGGCGGGACTTGGGGGAACGGGTGTCGACGTGCTTGGGCAGCTTGAGCTTGCCCAGCGCCTCGACCGGCGAGGTGAAATCGGCGACCGACAGCCGCCCCGACCAGCGGTCCTCGGTCACCACCAGCGGGCGCGGCTCGCCCATCGGCTCCAGACCCGGGTCGATCACCACGGCCAGCCCGGACCGGCGTCCCGCGGGCACCGAGATCACGTCGCCCTTGCGCAGCTTCTCCAGCGACTTGGCCGCCTCCGCCCGCCGCGACTGCCGGTTCTGCCTGGCCAGCGCCTTCTCCCGCTCGGAGATGCGGCGCCGCAGGTCGAAGTACTCGGCGAAGTCGCCCAGGTGGCACTCCATCGCCTCGGTGTAGCCCTCCAGGGCCTCGGAGTTGCGCTCCACCCGGCGCGACAGCCCCACCACCGACCGGTCGGCCTGGAACTGCGCGAACGACTGCTCCAGCAGGTCGCGCGCGGCGTCCTGGCCCACGCGCTGCACCAGGTTGACGGCCATGTTGTAGCCGGGCCGGAACGACGAGCGCAGCGGGTAGGTGCGGGTGGAGGCCAGACCGGCGACCTGCTTGGGGTCCACGCCCGGCTGCCACACCACCACCGCGTGGCCCTCGACGTCGATGCCGCGCCGCCCGGCACGACCGGTGAGCTGCGTGTACTCGCCGGGGCTGAGGTCCACGTGCGATTCGCCGTTGAACTTCACCAGCCGCTCCAGCACCACCGTGCGGGCAGGCATGTTGATGCCCAGCGCCAGCGTCTCGGTGGCGAACACGGCCTTGACCAGGCCGCGCACGAACAGCTCCTCGACGGTCTCCTTGAACGCCGGCAGCAGCCCGGCGTGGTGCGCGGCCACCCCGCGCTCCAGCGCGTCCCGCCACTCCCAGAAGCCCAGCACGCCCAGGTCGGAGTCGGGCAGGTTGGCGGTGCGCTCGTCGATGACCTCGCGGATCTCCTCGACGTCGTCCTCGGAGGTCAGCCGCAGCCCGGCCCGCACGCACTGCTGCACCGCCTGGTCGCAGCCGTTGCGGCTGAAGATGAACACGATCGCGGGCAGCAGCCCCGCCTCGTCGAGGCTGGTCAGCATCTCCAGCCGGGACGGCGGGAAGAACCGGGGCGGGCGCGGGCCCTTGCGCTTGTGCGGCGGGCCGCCGCGGCGACCGCCCTGCGGCAGGTGGGTGCGCGCCAGCTGCTGGGTGTGCCGCAGCAGGTGCGGGTTGATGTGCAGCTCGTGATCACCGGTCTCGCCGCCGAACAGGTCGAACATCCGGGGCCCGACCTGCATGTGCTGCCACAGCGGCACCGGCCGGTGCTCGTCGACGACGATCGTGGTGTCGCCGCGGACCTCCTGCAGCCACTCGCCGAACTCCTCGGCGTTGCTCACCGTCGCCGACAGGCTCGCGACCTGCACGTAGTCGGGCAGGTGCAGGATGACCTCCTCCCACACCGCGCCCCGGAACCGGTCGGCGAGGTAGTGGACCTCGTCCATCACCACGTAGCCCAGCTGGTCCAGCCCGCGCGAGGAGGCGTAGAGCATGTTGCGCAGCACCTCGGTGGTCATCACGACCACCTGCGCGTCACCGTTGATCGAGGTGTCGCCGGTGAGCAGCCCGACCGCGTCGCTGCCGTACCGCTCGCTCAGGTCGGCGAACTTCTGGTTGGACAGCGCCTTGATGGGCGTGGTGTAGAAGCAGCGGCGCCCCTCCGACAGCGCCAGGTGCACGGCGAACTCGCCCACCACGGTCTTGCCCGCACCGGTGGGCGCGCACACCAGCACGCCCCGCCCGGCTTCCAGCGCCTGGCATCCGGTGAGCTGGAAGGGGTCTAGTTCGAAGGACAGCTCCGCGATGAAGTCGGCCAGTTTCGGATGGGCGTTGCGGCGGGAGTGCGCCGCGTACGCATCGGCCGGCGAGAGCTTGGTCGGGTTGGAACGGCTGGCAGCCACACCCCAAGGTTTTCACATCACACCGACCGGTGTCTCAACCGAATCGGCCTCACCCGTGTGATGGGGGACAAGCGACGCTCAGTGCACCTGGGGCGCAGCGGATCGTCAGGGGTAGCCGGGCCTGGGGTTCGCCGTCGGCGTAAGCCAGCCACCCGTTGTCACCGCCGATCCGGACCGACTTGGCGCGCAGCGTGGTGACCGCCGGGTGGTCCACGTGCCGCCCGGTGCGCAGCCGCGGCAGGATCCGCAGCAGCTCCCGCCGGGGCACCTCGCCGACCACG
This sequence comes from Saccharopolyspora flava, assembly GCF_900116135.1. Lineage (GTDB taxonomy): Bacteria > Actinomycetota > Actinomycetes > Mycobacteriales > Pseudonocardiaceae > Saccharopolyspora > Saccharopolyspora flava. Next base: position 77,620 of record NZ_FOZX01000004.1, on the reverse strand, counting down.
GTCACGTCGAACAGGCCGTCGTCGTCGATCGCGTCGGGGCAGATCGGGATGCCGCCGCCGTACCAGCGGGTGTTGCCGATGGCGATGAGCGTGGCCCGGGTGTCGAGCACGCCGTGCTCGGTCTCCACCCGCAGCGCCCCGGTGCGCAGCCCCAGCAGCTCGCGGACCAGCGCGAGGTCGTAGCGGCGCTGCCCGCGCGGCCACCGCATCCGGTTGGCGCGGGCGTTGACCTTCGCGTCGAACCCGGCGCACAGCACGGTGGCGAACCAGCCGGTGCCCGCGACCTTGCCGAGGTCCAGGTGCCGCCGCGCCCCGCTCGAGATGGCCTCGGCCGCGGCGCGGGCGGCGGCGACCGGCTCGCGCGGGATGCCCAGGCTGCGGGCCAGGTCGTTGCCGCTGCCCGCCGGGATGATCGCCAGCGCGGTCGCCGACTCCGCGCACGCCTGCACCGCCAGGTGCGCGACGCCGTCGCCGCCGACCACCGCCAGCACGTCGGCGCGGTCGGCCACCGCGCGCCGCACGGCCGACTCGGTGCCCGCCGCGTCGGTGGCGATCACGGTCCGCACCTCGCAGACAGCGCGAAGGTGGTCGGTGAGATCACCGACCACCTTCGCGGAAAGCCCTCCACCGGCCGCGGGGTTGATCACCAGGACGCAACGCATGAGCATGCATCTAAGCCCACCGGCGGCCCGCTTGGCCAGAGGCCGAGGCGTCAGGTCGCGTCGTCGTGCTTGGGCATCGCCGACGGTGTCGTGTCCAGCTCGGAGGCCATCGGATCGATCTCCGAGGCCTCGTCGAGACCGACGCCGGTCAGCCCCTCGGCCGCCATCTTCCTGGCCTTGCGCCGGTCGTGGGAGCGGCAGATCAGCGCCGCCACCGCGAACAGCAGCGACAGGGCCGCGGCCAGCGCCAGCATCGAGAACGGGTCCTGACCGGGCGTGGCGACCGCGGCGAACACGAACAGCGCGAACACCAGACCCCGCCACCAGCGCCGGATCTTGTCGTAGGTGACCACGCCCGCGCGGTTGAGCATCACCAGGATCAGCGGCAGCTCGAAGCTCACACCGAAGATCACCAGCAGCAGCAGCATGAAGTTGATGTACTTGCCACCGGTCAGCGCGGTGAAGAACGCGTCGCCGCCGAAGCCCGCCATGAACGTCAGCGCCTCGGGCACCACGTAGTAGGCCAGCACCGCGCCCGCGACGAACAGGATCGTCGCGAAGAACACGAAGGAGCGGGCGAACTTGCGCTCGTTGGCGTAGAGGCCCGGGGTGATGAACGCCCACAGCTGGTACAGCCACACCGGGCTGAACAGCAGCGCCCCGACGGACAGACCCACCTTCATGCGCAGCATGAAGATCTCGAACGGCTCGGTCTGCAGCAGCTGGCAGGTCCCGTTCGGACTCAGCCGCTGATTGACAGGCAGCGAGCAGTAAGGGTGGAGGAGCACGTCGCTGAGCGTCGGCCACCCGAACGGCGCGCTGGAGAACCAGATGAACCCGAGGATGGCCCCGATGATCACGAACGACACCGCCACCCCGAGCCGGTACCGCAGCTCGTAGAGGTGGTCGATGATCGTCATCGTGCCGTCGGGGTTGTGCCTGCGTCCCCACCGACGGCGATCACTCCGGAACGGGTTCAGGCGACGCAGTGGACTGTCACCCACTTCGCTTGCCCCGTCCCGTTCAGTTCTTCTGCTCGTTCTGCTGCTTGTCCTCGACCGGCGAGGTCGCCGGCGGAGTGCTCGGCTCCCCCGCGGTCAGCTCCGGCTTCTGCTCCTTCTCGGACTGAGCCTTCTTCGCAGCTTCCTCGTCGGCCTTCATGCCGCGCGCCTCAGCCTTGAACACCCGAGCGGACTGTCCCAGAGAACGGGCCATCTGCGGGAGCTTGGTGGCGCCGAACAGCAGCACCAGAACCAAGACGATGAGGACCAGCTCCCAGCCACCTGGCAAACCCATCCGTACACAACCTTTCGTGATGTCCCTGCTGAGCGCTCATGGTACGCGCGGCAGGCGTCGGCAAGTAGGTCCGTTTCTGGTTCTCGTCAACCGCGGCGGCGCTGTGCGATCGCCACTTTCAGGCCGGCGACGCGCGCCTTGACCATTCCGCTGCGATCGGCGAGAGCGCTGGTCGCGCTCCGCTGCACGCGCTGTAACCGGCGCACCTCCAGCAGGGCCCTGACCAGCAGGAACACCAGCAGGACGAGGCCTGCTGCCAGCAGCACGAGAGTCCACACGAACGGCACGTCTTCACCGTATCGGGCTCAGGTTGACGGAAGGTGACGGGTCCGCCTCAACGCGGCACTCGCTCGTTGACGCACGTCACCCCCCAGTTCGGCGGGCGTGAGCACCCGCGCCTGCCCACCGAGGCCGAGCAGCAGCCGCACCATCCAGTCCCGGTCGGCGTAGCGCATCCGCACCCGCGCGCGCCCGCCCGGCAGGTCGGTGACCTCGTCGACCTGGTAGTACTCGGCGACCCAGCGGGCGTCGGGCTCCAGCTCCAGCTCGGCCACCTGCTGGTCCGGGGCGGGCTGGAACAGACCTGCGGAAACATCGGTGGGCTCGGCCTCGGAGGGCGGCCGGGCGGGCTCGTCGAGGCGCTCGGCGTCGTCGATGCGGTCCAGCCGGAACATCCGCACGCCGCGGGCGCTGCGGCACCAAGCCTCCAGGTAGCTGCGGCCGTCGACCAGCAGCAGCCGCATCGGGTCGACCGTCCGCTCGCTGATCTCGTCGCGCGAGGCGGTGTAGTAACGGATGCGCAACGCTTTGCCGCTGGTCGCAGCCGATTGGACCGTCCGGCGGACGTCGGGGTCCACCGCGTCCTCGGCGCCGAGCCCGATCACCACGCCCGACGGGCGGGCCTGGCCGACGGCGTTCTCCACCTTGGCGAGGGTGCGCTGCACCGCGTCGGTGTCGGGCACGCCCGGGGTCTCGGCCAGCGCGCGCAGCGCCACCAGCAGCGAGGTCGCCTCCGAGGCGGTCAGCCGCAGCGGGCGCCGCATCCCGGCGTCGTAGGTGACGGTGATGGAGTCGCTGTCGAAGGACAGGTCGATGAGGTCGCCGGGCCCGTAGCCGGGCAGCCCGCACATCCACAGCAGCTCCAGGTCCTTGCGCAGCTGCTGCGGGGTGACGCCGAAGTCGGCGGCGGCGTCGGCGATGGGGATGCCGGGGCGGCTGAGCAGGTACGGCACCAGCGCCAGCAGCCTGGGCAGGCGTTGCGTCGCGCTGGTCATCGCTGCTCCTCCCCCGCGGCGTCCAGGTGGATCTCGTGCACGGCCTTGCGGAGCGTGTCGGGCTGCAGCACGGCGACGTCGGGCCCGTACCCGGCGAGCCAGGTCGCTGCGGACTCCGGGTACTTCACGTCCAGCTCCAGCACTTCGCCCGGGTCGCCGTCGAGCTCCAGCCGCTCGACGGTCTTGCCGAAGCGCCGCACGCCGTGCGCGCGACCGTCGGCGACCCACACCCGCGACGGGGTCGGCGGCGGGGGCTCGCGCTGCTCGCCGGCGACCATCGCGAGCAGGTCGACCTCGGGCGGGCGCTGCACGACTCCGCTGCGGCCGACGGCGGTGACCTGGCCCTGGATGCGGGAGAGCCGGAAGCAGCGGGGCGCCTGCCGGTCGCGGTCGTGGCCGACGACGTACCAGCGGCCGCGCCAGGACACCACGCCCCACGGCTCGACGGTGCGGTGCCGCACCTCGGCGCTGCTGGGGCGCCGGTAGTCGAACTCGACGACGCGACCGGCCTGCACGGCCGCGTGCAGCGCGGAGAAGGCGGGTTCGCTGGTGCGCACCTTCGGCTCCACGGCGGCCGAGGCGCGCTCGTCGACGTCGACCCCGGCGGCGCGCAGCTTGAGCAGCGCGCCCCGGGCGGCGGAGGTGAACTCGGGCGAGTCCCACAGCCGCACCGCGAGCGCGACGGCGGCGGCCTCGTCGGGTTCCAGGTCGATGTCGCCGAGCTCGTAGTCGCGGCGGGCGATGCGGTAGCCGTCGGCGTTGTCGAAGGCCGAGTTGCGCCCGGTCTCCAGCGGAATCCCCAGGTCGCGGAGTTCGGCCTTGTCCCGTTCGAAGGTCCGGAAGAACGCCTCGTCGGACGGGGCGTCGGCGTAGCCCGCGACGATATGCCGGATCCGCTCTGCGGTGAGGTACTGACGCGTCGACAGCAGGCAGAGCACCAAGTTCACCAAGCGTTCAGCACGCACAGTGGCCACCCCGAAACTCTAAACCCCACCTATTCGATCATGCGTTCGGGTAGCGGGCGCGTCCCCACAACTCACCCACCCGAGTGACCCCCTGTCGAAAACCCCGGTTTTCATCGGCGCGAAAACCGGGGTTTTCGACGCGACGAATGCCGGGGTTTTCGACGCGAGGATCGATTTCGGTCGGTGCTGAAGTCATCGTTGATGCGAAAATCGTTCAGGTGTCGTGCGGTTCCCTACCGTGGGGACATGCCTGTTCTGATGATCACCGGTGCCTCGCGGGGCATCGGGGCCGCCACCGCGCGGCTCGCCACCGCCGAGGGGTACCGCGTTGCCCTGCTGGCCCGGGACACCGATGCGCTGTCCGGGCTGGTCGAGGAGCTGGGACCGGAGACCGCCGTGGCGCTGCCCTGCGACGTCACCGACTACGCGAGCCTCACCGACGCGGTCACCGGCACCGAGCGGCGCTTCGGGAGCGTCGACGCGGTGCTGGCCAACGCCGGGATGAGCGTGCCGACGTCGTTCCTCGGCAGCGGCGGGGCCGAGCCCGAGCAGTGGCGCGACATGGTGCTCACCAACGTCTACGGGGCCGCCATCACGGCGCGTGCGGCGCTGCCCGCGCTCGTGCGCAGCCGGGGGCACCTGGTGCTGACCGGCTCCAACGCGGGCCGCGGCATCCGCCCCGGCAACCTCTACTCGGCCACCAAGTGGGCCGTCACCGGGATGGCGCAGAACATCCGGGCCGAGTGCGTCGGCACCGGTGTGCGGGTCACGCTCGTGCAGCCGGGCATGGTCGAGACCGACATGACCGCCGACCGCACCGACGTCCCCAAGTTGCGGGCCGAGGACATCGCCCGCGGCGTCCTCTACGCCCTCGGCCAGCCGGAGACCGTCGACGTCAACGAGCTGACGATCCGGCCCGTGGGGCAGGCCGCTCAGAGCTGATGTGGGGGTGGGGGAAGTTTTCATGAAAACTTCCCCCACCCACGTCACACCCGGAGAACGGGTTCGGGGGTCACAACGAGTTGATCAGTCGTTCCACTCGTTCGTCGACCGCGCGGAACGGGTCCTTGCACAGCACGGTCCGCTGCGCCTGGTCGTTGAGCTTGAGGTGCACCCAGTCGACCGTGAAGTCCCGGCCGGCCGCCTGAGCCGCGGCGATGAAGTCGCCGCGCAGCTTGGCACGGGTGCTCTGCGGCGGGGTGTCCTTGGCCGCCTCGATCTCGCCGTCCTCGGTGGCGCGGTCGACGAGGTCCTTGCGCTGCAGCATGTCGAACAGGCCCCGCCCCCGCCGGATGTCGTGGTAGGCGAGGTCGAGCTGCGCGATGCGCGGGCTGGACAGTTCCAGGCCGTGCTTGCTGCGGTAGCGCTCCAGCAGCCGGAGCTTGATCGCCCAGTCGACCTCCCGGTCGATCAGCGAGTAGTCCTCGTGCTCGATGGCGTCCAGCGCACGGCCCCACAGGTCCAGGATGCGCTCCGACATCGGGTCCGAGCCGCGGCGGGCGACGTGGTCGACGGCGCGGCTGTGGTACTCCCGCTGGATGTCCAGCGCGGAGGCCTCCCGCCCGCCTGCCAGCCGGACCGTGCGGCGGCCGGTGAGGTCGTGGCTGATCTCGCGGATGGCGCGGATGGGGTTGTCCAGGCTGAAGTCCCGGAACTGCACGCCCTGCTCGATCATCTCCAGCACCAGGTTCGCCGACCCCACCTTGAGCAGGGTCGTCACCTCCGACATGTTGGAGTCGCCGACGATGACGTGCAGCCGCCGGTAGCGCTCGGCGTCGGCGTGCGGCTCGTCGCGGGTGTTGATGATCGGCCGGGACCGGGTGGTGGCGCTGGAGACGCCCTCCCAGATGTGCTCGGCCCGCTGCGACAGGCAGTACACGGCGCCGCGCGGGGTCTGCAGGACCTTGCCCGCACCGCAGATGAGCTGGCGCGTGACCAGGAACGGCAGCAGCACGTCGGCGATGCGGGAGAACTCACCGGACCTTCCGACCAGGTAGTTCTCGTGGCAGCCGTAGGAGTTGCCCGCCGAATCGGTGTTGTTCTTGAACAGGAAGATGTCCCCGCCGATGCCCTCGTCGGAGAGCCGGCGCTCGGCATCGGTGAGCAGGTCCTCCAGGATCCGCTCGCCGGCCTTGTCGTGCGTGACCAGCTGCGTGAGGTCGTCGCACTCGGCCGTGGCGTACTCGGGGTGGGACCCCACGTCGAGGTAGAGCCGAGCCCCGTTGCGCAGGAAGACGTTCGACGACCTTCCCCAGGACACGACTCGCCGGAACAGGTACCTGGCCACCTCGTCCGGGGACAGTCTGCGCTGCCCGTGGAACGTGCAGGTGACCCCGAACTCGGTTTCGATGCCGAAGATCCGCCGCTGCATGTCTCCACACTAGGCGCAAAAAGGCCCTCGCGGCGGTCCGCCGTTCGGGCAACTGTCGAATCGGCTTCACCGATTTTCGGTAGCAGGCCGTCACCCGCCCGGGCGCGCACGCCCCCGCACGGAGCAGCCGGAACGCCGTACAGCCGTACGACTTCCCGGGATGTGGAACCCCGGGGACGAGACCGCTCCCGCACCCGGGCGGGGTGCGGGAGCGGTCAGCGCGCGCTCACTTGCCGGACGAGCCGCCCTCCTCGGACGAGCCCTCACCCGAGGAGTCCGAAGTCGACTCGGGCAGCAGCGCCGTCAGCGCCGCGCCCTGGATCCGGCGGAACGTCCGGTTAGGACGGGAGCGATCGAGCACCGCGACCTCCAGGGCCTTGGTGCCGAGCTCGCGCCCGGAGTCCCCGCTGGACGAAAGTCCCTTGACGGCGACCCGCACGGCGTCGCCCAATTCCAGCCCGTCGCTGAAGGAATCCTTGAGCGCGCTGGTGATCGTGTCGGCCTGACCGCCCATCACGACGTACTGCGGTTCGTCCACGATGGAACCGTCGTAGGTGAGCCGGTACAGCTGGTCGGACTCGGCGGTCGCGCCGACCTCCGCCACGCAGATCTCCACCTCGAACGGCTTGATCTGCTCGGTGAAGATCGCGCCCAGGTGCTGGGCGTAGGTGTTGGCCAGCGAGCGCCCGGTCACGTCGCGGCGGTCGTAGGAGTACCCGCGCACGTCGGCGATGCGCACCCCGGCGACCCGCAGCGCCTCGAACTCGCTGTAGCGGCCCACCGCGGCGAACCCGATGCGGTCGTAGATCTCCGACACCTTGTGCAACGTCGGGGACGGGTTCTCGGCGACGAACAGCACCCCACCGGCGTACTTGAGCACCACCACGCTTCGGCCCCGGGCGATGCCCTTGCGGGCGAGCTCGGAACGCTCCCGCATCAACTGCTCGGGGGAGGTGTAGAACGGCATCGTCACGGCTTCTGCACTCCTGAATCTGCTCGCTGTGGCAGGCGGGATCGAGGGAACGGCGCTGGTCAGCCGCCCGGGTTCTCCAGGCGTCCGTTGACCACGGCGGTGGCGATCTCGGCGGTCCGCTCCTCGGTCAGCCGCACCGCGCCCTCGGCACCGGTGATGGAGATGACCGACGGGTAGATCCGCCGGGACACGTCCGGGCCGCCGGTGGCGCTGTCGTCGTCGGCCGCGTCGTAGAGCGCCTCCACCGCGGTGCGCGCGGCGGTGTCGAGGTCGGCGTCCGGGTCGAAGCGCTTCTTCAGCGCCGACTTGGCGAACTGCGAGCCCGAGCCGACCGCGTGGTAGCCGCCCGCCTCGTCGTAGCGCCCGCCGACGACGTCGTAGGACACGATCCGGCCCGCGCGGTCCGGGTCCTCGGCGTCGGTGTCGTAGCCGGCGAACAGCGGCACGACCGCCAGGCCCTGCATCGCCGCGGACAGGTTGCCCCGCAGCATCGTGGCCAGCTTGTTCGACTTGCCGTCCAGCGACAGCGAGATGCCCTCGAGCTTCTCGTAGTGCTCCAGCTCGACGGCGTAGAGCTTGACGAGTTCCTGCGCGACACCGGCCGTTCCGGCGATGCCCACCGCCGAGTAGGAGTCGGTGATGAACAGCTTCTCCATGTCCCGCTGGGCGATGACGTTGCCCATCGTCGCCCGGCGGTCACCGGCCAGCAGCACGCCGCCGCGGAAGGTCACCGCCACGATCGTGGTGCCGTGCGGGGCCTGGACCGCGTTCTCGGGCGCCTTGCGCCCGCCCGGCAGCAGTTCCGGTGCGGTGGCGCGGAGGAAGTCGGTGAACGACGAGGATCCGGGGGTGAGGTAGGCGGCGGGAAGCGCCTGCCCGGGGAACTGGGCCGAGCTCTGGTCCATCAGCGACATCGTCTCCGTTCTCACAGGACTCCTGCGACAGGATGCACTTTAGTCATGATCGAATGCGCAGCGAAGGGCACCGGGCCGGTGTTTCTCCGGCCCGGTGACCGGTTCTCGCTTCGATCTCCGCCCGGACGCGCCGGCGGCGGGGTGCCTACTGGCCGCCCTTCTGCACGTAGGCGCGCACGAAGTCCTCGGCGTTCTCCTCCAGGACGTCGTCGATCTCGTCCAGGATGGCGTCGACGTCCTCGCCGAGCTTTTCGCGACGTTCCTGACCGGCGGCCTCCGGTCCGTTCTCTTCCTCGCCGTCGCCGCCGCCCGTCCGCTGAGCCTTCTCCTGAGACATCTCGCCTCCCGGTGGGTTGAAGTCCCGAACACCCCCGGAATCGGGGATGTCCTGCTGTGAACACTACCTATCCGACCACTCGTTCGCCCACGCCCAGCCGGGCGTCTTTGACGATCTTTCCGACTACCTGACGTGCGCGAAACGTGCTCGTCGCCGGTGGCGCGTCACCCCTTCGTCAACGAGTCGACCAGTTCCTCGGCGCTGTTGCTGGCCTCCAGCAGCGCGCCGACGTGGGCCTTGGTGCCCCGCAGCGGTTCCAACGTCGGGATCCGCACCAGCGATTCCCGGCCGAGGTCGAAGATGACCGAGTCCCAGGACGCGGCGGCGACCTCGGAGGGGTAGCGCTCCAGGCAGCGGCCCCGGAAGTAGGCGCGGGTGTCCTCCGGCGGCGCGGTCACCGCCTCCTGGACCTCCTCCTCGCTGACCAGCCGCTTCATCGACCCGCGGGTGACCAGCCGGTTGTAGAGGCCCTTGTCCAGGCGCACGTCGGAGTACTGCAGGTCGATCATGTGCAGCCGCGGCGAGGCCCAGCCGAGGCCGTCGCGGCTGCGGTAGCTCTCCATCAGCCGCAGCTTCGCCGGCCAGTCCAGCCGGTCGGCGCAGGACAGCGGGTCGGTGCCGAGCATGTCGAGCACCTCGCCCCAGGTGTTGAGCACGTCGCGGGAGGCCCGCTCGGCTCCGTTGGCGTCGAGGAACTCCGCGGCCCGCTCGTGGTAGGCGCGCTGCAGGTCCAGGCCGGTGAACCGGCGGCCGTCGGCGAGCTCCACGGACTGCTTGAGGCTCGGGTCGTGGCTGATCAGGTGCACCGCCTGCACCGGGTCGGCCAGCTTGAGGTCGTCGAAGCGCTGCCCGTGCTCGATCATGTCCAGCACCAGCGCGGTGGTGCCGAGCTTGAGGTAGGTGGCCGTCTCGGCGAGGTTGGCGTCGCCGATGATGACGTGCAGCCGCCGGTACTTGTCGGCGTCGGCGTGCGGTTCGTCGCGGGTGTTGATGATGCCGCGCTTGAGCGTGGTCTCCAGCCCGACCTCGACCTCGATGTAGTCGGAGCGCTGGGAGAGCTGGAAACCGGCCTTCTCCCCCGCCTGGCCCAGACCGACCCGGCCGGACCCGCACATCACCTGCCGGGAGGCGAAGAACGGCGTCAGGCCGCCGATCACCGAGGTGAACGGGGTGTTGCGGGCCATCAGGTAGTTCTCGTGGGTGCCGTAGCTGGCGCCCTTGCCGTCGACGTTGTTCTTGTACAGCTGGATCGGGGCGGTGCCGGGCACGCTGGCGGCGCGCATCGCCGCCTCCTCCATGACCCGCTCGCCCGCCTTGTCCCAGATGACCGCGTCGCGCGGGTTGGTCACCTCGGGCGCGGAGTACTCGGGGTGGGCGTGGTCGACGTAGAGCCGGGCGCCGTTGGTGAGGATGACGTTGGCCGCCCCGAGATCGTCGCCGTCCGAGCCGGTGGGCTGCTGCGCCGCCGAGCTCAGGTCGAACCCGCGCGCATCGCGCAGGGGCGACTCGACCTCGTAGTCCCAGCGGGCGCGTCTGGCCCGCGGGATCTCGGCCGCCGCCGCGTACGCCAGCACGATGTGGGTGGAGGTCAGCACCGGGTTGGCGCTGGAGTCGCCCGGTACGACGATGCCGTACTCCACCTCGGTTCCCATGATCCGCCGCATACCTCGCAGAGTACGGGGTGGGACCGATTTCTCAAGAAAACGGAGACCACGCCGAGCGCGACGCCCGCCGCGCGCGGATGACACCATCGCTGACGTGAGCACCGGTGAGGAGCAGGTCGCGCTGTACGACGCGGCCGGGCGTGTCGTGGGCGCGACAACGAGGCGCGAGATGCGCGAGAAGGGCCTGTGGCACGCGGCGACGGCCGTGCTGCTGCTCTCCGGCGACGGCGAGCACGTCTACGCGCACCGCCGCACCGACACCAAGGACGTCTACCCCGGGCTGCACGACTGCACCGCGGGCGGCGTGGTGGCCGCCGGGGAGGACCCGTTCGACGGGGCCCGCCGCGAGCTCGCCGAGGAGCTGGGCGTGGACGCCGAACCGGAGTTCCTGTTCCGCGAGGTCTTCGAGCGGGACACCGTCCGCTACCACGGTTTCGTGTTCCAGGCCCGCTGGGACGGCCCGGTGGTCCACCAGCCCGAGGAGGTCGCCGAGGGCTGGTGGATGCCCGTCTCGGAGCTGAGCGAGCGCCTCAGCGACCCGCAGCAGCCCTGGGTGCCCGACGGGCGCGCCTTCGCGCTGCGCTGGCTGCGGGAACGCGCTGCGACGGCCTGAGCCGCCTCAGTGCCACCGGAGTTCGGCGCGCTCGCCCCAGTAGGTGGCCGGATCGCGGGCCAGCGACCGCAGGGTCGCCAGGTCGTGGTCGGTGAGCTCGACGCGCAGCGCGTCGAGGTTGGTCTCCAGCTGGTCGACGCTGGCCGGGCCGAGCAGGACCACGTCGGCCCAGGGCTGGGCGAGCGCGTGGGCGATGGCGAGGGCGTCCGGCCCCACGCCGTGGCGGCGGGCGATGGCGGCGAACTCCTCCGGCGGGTGCAGCGCGAGCCTGCCGTTGGCCATCGTCTCCTTCAGCAGCACCCGCCAGCCGCCGGTGCGCACCTCGTTGAGGACGCGGCCGACCGAGGGCTCGGTGGTGTTCCAGGTGGACTGCACGGCGCTGAACAGCTGCGTGCCGCCGATTTCCAGCTCCCAGGCCCGCTCGATGCTCTCGGCCTGCGCGGCGCCGCTGGTGGAGAACCCGAGCCGCACGCCGGAGTCGCGGATGCGGGCCAGCTCGTGCTGCAGCTCCAGGTCCTCGAACAGCGGGCTGGAGGAGGTCAGCGAGTGCACCTGGTAGAGGTCGATGCGCTCGCCGAGCAGCGTGCGGGTCTCGGCCCACTGGGTGCGCAACCGCTCCACCGAGTGCTCCTTGACCTCGTGCACCTCGGTCTCGATGCGCCACTGCGCGACGTAGGCGTAGCCCCACTTGCTGGAGACGGTGACGTCGGAGTGCCCCCGCTCCCCCAGCCAGTCGGCGAGGAACTGCTCGGCGCTGCCGTAGGAGCGGGCGGTGTCGACCCAGCGGATGCCGCGCGCGTAGGCGGCGTCCAGGACGGCGCGGGTGCGCTCCTTCATCGCCTGAGCGGTGCGCTGCTGCGGCAGGGCCTCGGCGCGGCCGACGTTGATGTAGGCCGGTCTGCCCAGCGCGGCGAGCCCGAGTCCCAGTCGCTGCACGGGATTCTGCGCGGGGATCATGTCTGGAAACTAACCTCTCGCGGAGGGGCCCGCACGAGCTCGGGGCCGCCGCCCCGGAGGACGACGGCCCCGATCGGATTCGACTCAGAGGTACTGGCCGGTGTTGGTGGCCGTGTCGATCGCTCTGCCGGATTCCTGGTTCTTCCCGCTGACCAGGGTGCGGATGTAGACGATCCGCTCGCCCTTCTTGCCGGAGATGCGGGCCCAGTCGTCCGGGTTGGTGGTGTTGGGCAGGTCCTCGTTCTCGGCGAACTCGTCGATGATCGCGTCCTGCAGGTGCTGGACCCGCAGGCCGGGCTGGTTGGTCTCCAGCACCGACTTGATCGCCGCCTTCTTGGCCCTGTCCACGATGTTCTGGATCATCGCGCCGGAGTTGAAGTCCTTGAAGTACAGGACCTCCTTGTCCCCGTTGGCGTAGGTGACCTCCAGGAACCGGTTCTCGTCGGTCTCGGCGTACATCCGCTCCACCGTCGCCTGGATCATCGCGTCCAGGCACGCGGCGTTGTCCCCGCCGAACTCCTTGAGGTCCTCCTCGTGGATCGGCAGGTCCTTGGTGAGGTACTTGGAGAAGATGTCCTTGGCCGATTCGGCGTCCGGGCGCTCGATCTTGATCTTCACGTCCAGCCGGCCGGGCCGCAGGATCGCCGGGTCGATCATGTCCTCCCGGTTGGAGGCACCGATGACGATGACGTTCTCCAGGCCCTCCACGCCGTCGATCTCGCTCAGCAGCTGCGGGACGATGGTGGTCTCCACGTCGGAGGACACACCGCTGCCGCGGGTCCGGAAGATCGAGTCCATCTCGTCGAAGAACACGATCACCGGCGTGCCCTCGGAGGCCTTCTCCCGAGCGCGCTGGAAGATCATCCGGATGTGGCGTTCGGTCTCGCCGACGAACTTGTTGAGCAGCTCGGGGCCCTTGATGTTCAGGAAGTAGGACTTGGCCTGACCATCGTCGTCACCCCGCGCCGCGGCCACCTTCTTGGCCAGGGAGTTCGCCACCGCCTTGGCGATGAGCGTCTTCCCGCAGCCGGGTGGCCCGTAGAGCAGGACGCCCTTGGGCGGGCGCAACTGGTACTGCACGTAGAGGTCGGAGTGCAGGAACGGCAGCTCCACGGCGTCGCGGATCTGCTCGATCTGCCCGGCGAGGCCACCGATGTCGCGGTAGCCGACGTCCGGCACCTCTTCGAGCGTGAGGTCCTCGACCTCGGCCTTGGGCACCGTGTCGTAGGCGTACCCGGCCTTGCTGTCGACCAGCAGCGAATCGCCGGCCCGCAGCCCGGAGTCGGCCAGCGGCTCGGTCAGCCACACGACGCGTTCCTCGTCCGTGTGCCCCATGACCAGGGCCCTCGGGCTCTCGCCCTCGGCGTAGGACAGGATCTCCCGGAAGGTGCACACCTCACCGGTCTGTTCGAACGCCCCTGCCTCGACCACGGTGAGGGCCTCGTTGAGGCGCACCGACTGGCCCAGCCTCAGGTCCCCGGTCTCGACGTTCGGCGACACCGCCACCCGCATCTTGCGACCGGAGGTGAATACGTCGACCGTGCTGTCCTCGTAGGCGTGCAGGAACACGCCGTACCCGCTCGGGGGCTGGGCGAGACGGTCGACCTCCTCGCGCAGCGCCGTCAGCTGGCCCCGCGCTTCCTTCAGGGTTTCGGTGAGTTTGGCGTTCCGTTCGGTGAGCTGGCTCACTCTCTCGGATGCCTCGGCAAGACGCTTTTCCAGCAGGCGCACCTGTTGAGGCGACTCGTTGAGCCTGCGGCGCAGCAGTGCGACCTCGTCTTCGAGAAGACGGATCTGGCTGCGGAGCTCCGCGGAGCCCGCACCCTGCTCGCCGTCGCCCTCCTCAGGCCGGCTGCCGGGACGGTCGTGCTGCATATCGGCACCCTCCTCCCGTGCTCGTACCACCACGGTACCGGCGATCACCGACGACGGCGGCGTCGTGAGGTCCCGCCGGATCGCCCAGCGTGCCACAGAAATCGCGGAATACACACGGTCTAAAGAACTTTGTTCCCCGCGCGTCACGTCGTGGCTGGTCGGGACGGATACCGTGGGTTGTCGATCATGGTCCGTTCGATACTCCCGAACAACCGCGCAAGTCCCCGGGAGATTCCCCGCGACCACCGGTTTTTCCGCTGCGCCACGGGGTCCGTGTGCGCTCTGCGATCATCCGGGTTAACGACTCCGGCATCCGGGTGGCATTTTCCGTTCGAGTCGCGTCACTTCTCCCATCATTTGGAACAACTCCTCGATCCCGGACATTCCCGCCCTCGCCGGGAGGAATCGTCGGAGGTTGTAATCCGGTTACTCCGCGCTCGCGGGGCCCGCGACTCTGATCTACTTACCGCCGCCCGAGCACAACCCGGCGCCGACAGCCGCAAGAGCACTCCTGGGAGGAGTCATGACCTATCCGCCGCAGCAGCCTGGTCAGGGCGGGTGGGGACAGCAACCCCCGGGGAACGGATTCCCCCAGCAGACGCCCCACCAACCCGCAGGACAGCAGGCGCCCCAGCAGCAGCCGAACTGGTACGGCAACCAGCACACCGGCTGGACGCCCGGACAGCCGGTCCAGGGGCAGCCCGTCCAGGGTCAACCCATGCCGCAGCAGCCGGGCCAGCCGCTGCCTCCGCAGTGGGGCAGCGAGAACGGGCCCGGGTCGTGGTTGCGGGAGCCGGGCGGCTTCGGCGACGTCGAGCCGCCGGCCGAGCAGAAGTCCCGGCTGCCGCTGGTCCTGACGATCGTGGCGGCCGTGGTGGTGCTGGTCGGCGCCGGTGTCGGGGTGTTCTTCTGGCTCGGCAGCGGACCCGGTGAGCCGCGCCCGGTGGCCCAGGAGGTCGTGGCGAAGGTCAACGCGGGCGACTTCGGCACCGTCGGCGCCCTGTTCTGCGAGGCCAACAAGACCCAGCTGGAAACGGCGATGGGCCAGCTCAGCCAGTGGAAGTTCGACGTCGAGCTGGGCGAGGTCACCCGCAACGGGGACAAGGCCTCGGCGAAGCTCACCGGAACCTACGACGCCGACGGCGCGTCACACCCGGTGGACCAGACGATGGGCCTCGTCGTCGAGCACGGCGAGTGGAAGATCTGCGACCTCGGCCAGTGACCGAGCTCGCCACAGGGGCACAACAGAAGAGGAAGATGGGGGATCTCCAGTGACCTACCCACCGCAGCAGCCGCCCGGCCAGGGCGGATGGGGGCAGCAACCCGGTGGCCAGTTCCCGCCGTCCGGCGGGCAGTACCCGCAGCAACCCGGCGGGCAGTACCCGCCGAGCGGCGGCCAGCAGTACGCGCAGCCCGGCGGCCAGTTCCCGCCCAGCGGCGGCCAGCAGTACCCGCAGCAACCCGGCTACCCGCCGCAGCAGCCGTACCCGAACCCGTACGGCGGCTACGGCCCGCCGCCGAAGAAGAAGTCACCGCTCCCCTGGATCCTCGGCGGAGTCGGCGGCCTCATCGTCGTCGTCGGCGTCATCATCGCCCTGGTCGTCGCCCTCACCGGCGGACCCGGCGACCCGCGCCCGGTCGCCCAGCAGGCCGTGGACATGATGAACAACAAGGACTTCGCCGGCATTCAAAGCCTGACCTGCGACAAGGCGACCACCGAGGTCCAGGAGATGGTCGACACGATGGAAGGCAGGGGCTCCCAGTTCGACCAGCTCGAGGACATGGGGATCCCGCAGTCCGAGATCCAGAAGATGATCGACAGCATGGAGGTCAAGTTGGTGCTGGGCGATGTCGTGGACAACGGCGACAACACCGCCACCGCGCACTTCAACGGCACCATGTCGCTGCACATCGAGGTCATGGGCCGCCGCATGGACCGG
Source organism: Saccharopolyspora flava (assembly GCF_900116135.1). Classification (GTDB taxonomy): domain Bacteria; phylum Actinomycetota; class Actinomycetes; order Mycobacteriales; family Pseudonocardiaceae; genus Saccharopolyspora; species Saccharopolyspora flava. Next base: position 61,779 of record NZ_FOZX01000004.1, on the reverse strand, counting down.
GACGTCCCGGTCAACGAGACCAACGACCTGGTCGTCGAGAACGGCGAGTGGAAGCTCTGCTAACCCCCTGACCACCCACAACGGCCCGCCCCGGAACCCCCGGCGCGGGCCGTTTCCGTCCCCGGGTCGAATACCGCAGGTTTTGACCGGTCAAAAACCGCGGTATTCGACCGGTCAAAAACCGCGGTATTTGTCGCGTGAAAACCGGGGTTTTCGACCGGGGGACCGCTGTTCGGGGGTCAGCCCTTGCTGGGGCGGCGTTGGACTCGGGGTGGGGTGACTCCGTCGGCGAGGCGGCGGGTGGTGAGCAGGAACGCCGTGTGGGCGACCATGCGGTGTTCCGGGCGGACGGCCATGCCGACGACGTGCCAGGGGCGGAGGAGGGTTTCCCACGCCTGGGGTTCGGTCCAGTTCTGCTGCTCGCGGATCGCCTCGGTGACCCGGGAGAGCTGGGTGGTGGTGGCGACGTAGACGATGAGGACACCGCCCGGGTTGAGCTTCTCCTTGACCAGCTCCAGGACGTCCCACGGGGCGAGCATGTCGAGCACGATGCGGTCGACGGGCTCGCCGTCGTACTCCAGCAGGTCGCCGAGCCGCAGGTCCCAGTTCTCCGGGATCTCGCCGAAGAAGCGCTTGACGTTGCGCTCGGCGTGCTCGTGGTGGTCCTCGCGCACCTCGTAGGAGGTGACGCTGCCCTCCGGGCCGACCGCGCGCAGCAGCGAGCAGCTCAGCGCACCGGAACCGGCACCGGCCTCCAGCACCTTCGCACCCGGCCGGATGTCACCCCACATGAGGATCTGCGCGGCGTCCTTGGGGTAGATGACCTGGGCGCCGCGCGGCATCGACAGCACGTAGTCGGCCAGCAGCGGGCGCAGCGCCAGGAACGAGGTGCCGCCCGCCGAGGTCACCACCGAGCCCTCGGGCTGCCCGATCAGGTCGTCGTGCGCGAGCGCGCCGCGGTGGGTGTGGTACTCGCCCCCTTCTTCCAGCAGGACCGTGTACTTGCGCCCCTTGGGGTCGGTCAACTGGACCCGGTCGCCGGGCTGGAACTCACCGCTGACGGTGCTGCTCAACTGCTTCCTACCTTCTCCGCGCTCGCCTGCCGTGCTCACCGCACGGCGGACCATCGTCGCAGATGGCGGGGGCTGCGCCCCGGGCGGGAGCGGTTCAGCTCCGGCGGGACCGCAGCGCCGAGCGCAGGTCTTCCCGGCGGAGCACCCCGCTGGGCCGCCCCTCCTCGTCGATCACCAGGAACTGCCAGGCCAGCACGGTCTGGACGCGTTCGAGGACCTCGTCCGGCGGTTCGCTGTCGAGCAGGATCGTGTCCGGGTCGACGGGTTCGGCGGCGCGTTCGGCGGGCTCGTGCGGAGCGTGGGTGGCCAGCCGCTCGGCGGCGGTCTGGTCGAGCAGGCCGACCGCGATGCCGTCGGCGCGCACCAGCACGACACCGCGCCCGGCGGCGGCCAGCAGCGCGTCGCCGACGGGGCTCTCGGCGGGCAGCTGCAGCACCGGCCGCACCAGGTCGGACAGCTCCAGCCCGCTGGGCCACCGGCGGCGCTGCTCGGCCTGGTGCTCGGCGCCGGCACCGGCGACGACGAACCAGGCCATCAGCACGCACACGCCCAGCCGCAGCCACTGGTCGTCGGCGCCGCTGAACAGCCCGGCCAGCGCGTAGACCATCAGCGCGACGGCGACCGCGCCCGCCCCGACGACCCCGGCGGTGGTGCCGGCGACGCGCCGGCCGGTGATCCGCCACAGCAGGGCGCGCAGCATCCGGCCGCCATCCAGCGGCAGGCCGGGCAGCAGGTTGAACACGCCGACGGCGAGGTTGGCCACGCAGGTCTGGGCGACCAGCAGCCAGACCGCGCCGCCGGGCGTCATCGCGTACCAGGCGAGCCCGGTCGCGCCGGCCAGCACCAGCGACACGGCGGGCCCGGCGGCGGCGATGAGGCCTTCCTGCGCGGGTTTGGGCGGCGTGCGGGAGATCTCGGACAGGCCGCCGAGCAGGAACAACCGCACCCGCCGCACCGGCATCCCCATCCGCAGCGCGACGATGCAGTGGCCGAGCTCGTGCAGCAGCACCGACGCCGCCAGCAGCACGGTGAACACCGCGGCCAGCACGGCCGACTCCCACACCCCGGCGCCGGGCAGGATGCGACCGACCAGCGGTGTGTAGAGCAGCACGATGAGCGCGGCGCCGAGCCACCACGAGGTGGACAGCAGCACCGGCACTCCGGCCACCCGGCACAGCAGCAGCCCGCCGTCGTTGAGCTTGGGACGGGCGGGGGTGGACGCGGTCGGCGGCATGGCCGAAGGGTAGTCCGTCGCGGGTGAGGAGGCCGTGAGCGCGGCAGGGTTCACGCGCTCGCCACCTGACGTGGGGTGATCGCTGTCGGTGGCCTTCGTTAGGGTCGTGGACCATGACGGAGATCGCGGAGCAGCCGGCCCAGCAGGACGAGACGACGCGCCGGCGTCCGGCGCTGTCGCCGTCGCGGGCCGGGGATTTCAAGCAGTGCCCGCTGCTGTACCGCTTCCGCGCGGTCGACCGCATCCCGGAGAAGCCCACGCGCGCGCAGGTGCGCGGCACGGTCGTGCACTCGGTGCTGGAGCGGCTCTACGCGCTGCCCGCCGAGCAGCGCGACCGGGACCGGGCCGGGGAGATGCTGACCCCGGCGTGGGAGGAGCTGCTGGCCGAGCAGCCGGAATTGGCGGAGCTCTTCGAGGGCCCGGAGGACCCGGAGCTGGAGAAGTGGTTGTCGTCGGCGAGCGGCCTGCTCGACGCCTACTTCGAGATGGAGGATCCGCAGCGGCTGCAGCCGGAGTCGTGCGAGCTTCGGGTGGAGACCGAGCTGCCGTCGGGGGTGCTGCTGCGCGGCTTCATCGACCGGGTGGACGTGGCGCCGACCGGCGAGATCCGGTTGGTGGACTACAAGACCGGCCGGGCCCCCGGTGAGATCGGCGAGGCCAAGGCGATGTTCCAGATGAAGTTCTACGCCTTGGTGCTGTGGCGGTTGCGGGGTGAGATCCCGCGGCAGCTGCTGCTGATGTACCTGGCGAACAAGCAGAAGCTGGCCTACGCGCCCGACGAGGACGAGCTGCGCCGCTTCGAGCGCACGCTGGAGGCGATCTGGCAGGCGATCCTCAAGGCGGGCAAGACCGGTGATTTCCGGCCGAATCCCAGCAAGCTCTGCGACTGGTGCGACCACAAGGCCCTGTGCCCGTCGTTCGGCGGCACTCCCCCGCCCTACCCGGGCTGGCCGGAGGACCCCACCGCCAACGAGGAGTCCATCCTGGACCGCACGGACTGACAGAAGCCCCCAGGGACAAACCCGCCCCCGTCAGGCAACCGCCGCAGGCGGTTTCGCAGTACCCCACCTCAGGCGCTGGCACCGCCGCGGGTTCTCAGACGTCTTCTGGGGAGGACAGCCGACGTGCCGTGTATTGGCATACATAAGCCTCGGATCCCGGAGCCAGAAGGCGTCTGAGGTTCCGCTACCCGCACCGCCAAGCAACAAGACCACAGATCATTTAATCCTCGTACGGGTCATAGTTGGCAGCGGTGCCGTATTCGCCCGCTTGGGTCTGGTCGATGACCGCGAACCGCGCCCCCGTCGGATCCCGCAGCACGGCCATGCGGCCGATGCTGGAGTCGTAGGGGTCGACGCGAACCCGCCCGCCGTTGGCGATGGCGGTGCGCACCAGCTCGTCGGTGCCGACCTCGGCGTCGACGCCGAGGTAGAGCAGCCAGTGCGGATGGGTGGATTCGGTGATGAAGTCGCGAATCATGCTGACGCGCGCGAGAACCGACTCGTCGCCGAGGTACCAGACCGAGTAGTCGGAGCGGTGCTCGGTGCCGAACTGCTCGTAGGTGTAGCCGAAGAGCTCCTGGAAGAAGTTGTCGGCGGTCTGGGCCTTGATGGTGACCAGTTCGGCCCACATCAGGGTGCCCGGCAGCCCGACGTCGAACTCCCAGCTCTCCTCGGGTTCGAGCAGTCCGAACTCGGCGTCGGAGGGACCGTCGAGCACGGCTTTGCGACCGATCTTGGGCACCGAGTTGATCGGCACGGTCTGCACCGCGCCGTGCTCCTCGGCCTCGGCGACCTTGGCGGCGCAGTCGTCGGTGGCGAGGTAGAGCCGCCACTGGGACTGGTCACCGGAGGCCTCGCGGAGGCTGGCGACCGGGAACCCCTCGCGGAGCGCGATGACGTGCTCCCCGGAGACGGGGTCGGAGTGGGTCTCGTACTCCCAGTCGAAGAGCGTCGCGTAGAACTCGCGGGCCTTGTCGAGGTTCGTGGTGATCAGCTCGATCCAGCAGGGCATTCCTGCGTAGAGCTGCCACTGCGGCGGCGTTTTCCCCGGTACCACAACTGCCATTGCTGCCAACCCCCATCGGCGTCGTCCAAGATCGTCACCGTCGAAAATACTCGCCCGGTACGACATCCCGGCGGACACCGGTCCAGCTCGTGTTCACCTCGCCCCAGCGTCCTCCGCGGAGGGCGAGGTGAACACGAACGCAGCGGTGGTTACGCCCGAATGGAGCAGCAGCGGACAGTTTTAGCCATAATCACCCATGATCAACATCCGTTTTGTCCGGACAGTTATGGCTAAAACTGTCCCCGCTAGAGGCGGCAGGCCCGGATGTCGGAGGACAGGATCGCCTTGGCACCGACGGCCGCGAGGCGGTCCATGATCGCCGGGGCGTCCTTGCGCGAGACCATCGCGCGCACCGCGACCCAGCGCTCGTCGGCCAGCGGCGACATCGTCGGCGACTCCAGGCCCGGGGTCATCTTCGTGGCCTCGTCGAGCAGGTCCTTCGGGCAGTTGTAGTCCAGCATCACGTACTGCTGGGCGAACACGACGCCCTGCAACCGCGCGATCAGCCGGCTCTTGGCCTGCTCCTGATCGGAGTCGCGGCGCTCGATGACCACGGCCTCGGACTTGCAGATCGAGTCGCCGAAGGCCACCAACCCGTGCTGGCGCAGCGTCCGGCCGGAGCCGACGACGTCGGCGATCGCGTCGGCCACGCCGAGCTGGATGGAGATCTCCACCGCCCCGTCGAGCCGGATGACCTCGGCCGTCACGCCGTAGCGGGCCAGGTCGTCGGAGACCAGGCGCGGGTAGGAGGTGGCGATCCGCTTGCCCTGCAGGTCGGCCACGGTCCACTCGCCGTTCCCGGCGGGCGCGGCGTAGCGGAAGGTCGAGCCGCCGAAGCCCAGCGCCAGCCGCTCGTCGACCGGGGCGCCGGAGTCCAGCGCCAGGTCGCGGCCGGTCAGGCCCAGGTCGAGCTCGCCGGAACCGACGTAGATCGCGATGTCCTTGGGCCGCAGGAAGAAGAACTCGACCTCGTTGGCGTTGTCGATAACGGTCAGGTCCCGCTGCTCATGGCGCTGCCGGTACCCGGCCTCGGCGAGCATCTCCGACGCGGGACCGGCCAAGGTGCCCTTGTTGGGCACGGCGACGCGCAGCATGGAACCTGTTCTCCTTGCGGTTGAGTGGTGATCTACAGGTAGCGGTAGACGTCCTCGAGGGACAGCCCGCGACCCAGCATGACGACCTGCAGCCGGTAGAGCAGCTGCGAGATCTCCTCGGCGAGTTCCTCGTCGGACTCGTGCTCGGCGGCCAGCCAGACCTCACCGGCCTCCTCCAGGACCTTCTTGCCCTGGGCGTGCACACCGGCGTCGAGCGCGGCCACCGTGCCGGATCCCTCTGGGCGGGTCCGGGCACGTTCCTGCAGCTCGGCGAACAACTCGTCGAAGGTCTTCACAGTCCTCGATCCTTGCATCCGTCCTGGGCGGGTTCACATCGGACCCGTCCGTTTGCGGGCTCGATCACGGCCGGTCAGCGGAATCCGGTGGTGGCCTCCAGGACCGCGCCGAGCGTGTCCTTGATCATCGCAAGCGCGGCGCCGCGCGGGCTGGACCGCCCTCCCGAGACCGCGACCTGCCCGGCTTCGCCGCAGTCGTAGCGCACCGCCTTCTCCGGGCCGCGCAGCGCGCCCAGCGGGGAGCTCTCGGGTTCGGCCGACAGCGCCACCCGCACCACGCCCGGCTCGTCGCGCGTCGCGCGCGCCACCTGGCGAAGCCGGTGACCTGCGGGAACGTCGGGGATCCGGGTGATGGGTTCGGTCTCGGCGCGGGTGCGGGCCGGGCCCCAGCCCCACAGCAGGGCGCTGATCAGCCGGAGCTTGGTGGCCGCGTCGTCGCCGGAGAGGTCCCGGCTCGGGTCGGCCTCGGCGATGCCGGCCCGCTGCGCCTCCGCGACGGCGCCGGCCAGGTCCGCGCCGTCGGCGACGCGGTCCAGGACGAAGGTGGCGGTGCCGTTGAGGCAGCCGGCGACGGCGTCGACGTCGAAACCGCGCAGCGCCGAGCGAGCGAGGTCCCCGGCCGGCATCGCAGCGCCGGTGGCGGCGGAGATCCGCACCGACCGGCCCGCGCGCTCGGCGGCCTCGGCCAGCTCGGTCCAGTGCGCGAGCAGGTGCGACTTGGTCGCGGTGACCACGTGCGCGCCCGCCTCCAGGGCCTGCAGCGCCTCGCGGGCGGCGCGGTCATCGCCGTCGGAGGGCACGGCCTGGGCGAACACCGCCGCCCCGGTGCGTTCCAGCAGCTCCGGCAGCTCGGTGAGCGGTCCCCACTCCCCCGACTCGCGCTGCCGGTCCCGGCCGCGCACGGCCACCACCCGCAGGTCCAGGCCGTACCGGTGTCCGCGCTCGGCGACCAGCTCGGCGTAGGCGCGGCCGACCGGTCCCTGACCGGCCAGGACGATCGGGATGCTCACGCCGCCCGGGTGAACAGCTCGCCGAGCTCGGCGAAGTCGACCTCGGCGAGCGAGTCGCGCAGCGTCCGGCGCGGGCCCTCCTCCAGCGGGACCTCGCACGGGACGGCCAGCACGACGCAGCCCGCGGCCTCGGCGGAGGCGACCCCGGTCGGCGAGTCCTCGACGGCCACGCAGTCGGCGGGGTCGACGCCGAGCAGCCGCGCGGCCTTGAGGTAGGGCTCAGGGTCCGGCTTGTTCTTGCCGTCGACCTCGTCGCCGCACACCGTGACGTCGAAGGACTCGTGCCCGAGGGTGTCCAGCGCCAGGTCGGTGAGCGGGCGGATCGTGGAGGTCACCAGCGCGGTGCGCAGGCCCAGCTCCTTGGCCCGGCGCAGCGCCTCCTGCGCGCCCGGCCGCCACGGCAGGCCTTCGCCGAACAGCTCGGTCATCCGGCGCGCGACCCAGCTGGCGGCGGTGGCGATGTCGGAGTTGCCGTCGGGCAGGCCCAGGTCCACCAGCAGCAGCCGCATGCTGCGGGTCATGTTGGAGCCGACCATCTCCTCGCGAACCGCCTGCGAGAGGCGGCCTCCGCGGTGCGCTGCGTAGTCGTCGAGCGCGATGGTCCAGAGCTTCTCGGAATCGACGAGCGTGCCGTCCATGTCGAACAGCACGGCTGCGGGCTGGGCCACGCGGAACACTCCGTTCGCAGAGGTGGGAAGAGGCGGGACAGGGCCGTCCACCAGTACACACGACCATCTGTACCGATTCCCACCGAAGGACTCTCAGATCACATCCCGGTGTTGCAGGTAGCGGAACATGAGGATGCCGGGCAGCACCGGCAGCCAGTAGGTGAGCACCCGCGACAGCAGCACGGCGGCGATCGCGGCGGTCGGCGGCACGCCCATCGCGCCCAGCCCGGCCAGCAGCACGGCTTCGACGGCGCCGAGCCCGCCGGGCGAGGGCACCAGGTGGCCGAGGGTGTTGCCGATGACGAACACGATGGTCACCGCGGTCCAGGAGAAGTGCGGGTGCAGCGCGGCCAGCGACGCCGCCAGCCCGAGGCCGGAGACGATCAGGTAGCCCAGCGCCCCGCCGAACAGCTGCAGCGCGCGGACCGGGTGCCGCAGCGTGTCCAGCAGTTCCCGGGTGACCTCCCGCAGCGAGGGCATCACCTTGCGGCGCACCGGCGGCGCCAGCAGCACCAGCACGGCGAGCACCACGAGCGCTCCAGCGGCGACGAGCAGCTGCCAGCCGGGCAGCGTCAGGTGCGTGAAGGTCCCGGACAGGCCGACGGCGAACACGCCGATCACCGCCACCACGACCGCCACCGCCCCGGTCCCGGCCTGGTTGAGCAGCGTCGCCCCGACCGCCAGCGGCCTGCGCAGCCCGCGTCGTTCCAGGTAGACGACGTTGATGCCGAAGAATCCGGCGCCGCCGGGCGTGGTGCGGCCGGTGAACGCGGCGGCGATCTGGACCTGCAGGGTCGGCCAGAACGGCAGCGGGATGCGGCTGGAGCCCTGCACCGAGATCGACGCGAGCACGATGGAGACGAAGCCGGTCAGCACCGCCACCACCAGCCAGCCCCAGTGCGCGTGCCGCAGGGCTTCGGCGACCTCGCGCGTGTCGGACAGCTCGGGGATGAGCAGGTAGACGGCGGCGCCGATGAGCAGCAGCCCGACCACGGTGCCGGGACGGACCGGGGAGCGGAAGCCGGGGATGGGCAGGCCGAGGCGGTCGGCGAGGGTCTCGCGCAGCTCGGCCAGGAAGTAGCGGCCCCGCTGGGCCTGGGTGCGGATGCGGCGCGGCAGCGACAGCGGCACCAGCGCGCGCAGCGCGGCGGCCAGCGATTCGACGGGCAGCGCGGCGATCGCGCTGGTCACGGCCCGTTCGGCACCCACCAGCGCGGCGATGGACACCAGCGCTTCGGCGAGGTCCTGGGCGCAGCGGGCCTCGTCGGCGCCGGGGTGGCTGAAGGTGAACGACAGCAGCCACGGGCGTCCGCGCTCGTCGACGAGGATGTTCTTGGCGCGCAGGTCGTGGTGGGCGATGCGGGCCTCGGCCAGCAGCGCCACCTGCTGCCACACCCCGGCCAGCAGCGCGTCGTCGATCTCGCCGGGCTCCAGCTCGGTCAGCCGCCTGCCCGCGACCTCGCGCATCACCAGCAGCGCGGGCGCGTAGGGGACGTCGCAGGCCAGCACGACCTCGGGGGTGCGGACGCCGGCGCGGGCGGCGAGCAGCGCGGCGTAGGCCTCGTGCTCGATCTCGTGGTGCGGGGTGGACAGGCTCGGCTCGTCCTGCACGTCGAGCAGCATCAGCAGCCGCTTGAGCTTGTACCAGCCACCGGCCCGGCGGCTGAGCCTGCGCACCACCTTCACCCGCAGCGGAGGCCCGTCGACGGTGGTCACGGCGAGTTCGCGGGGTTGCAGCAGCCGGTGCCGCAGCGCGGTGATGGACACCGGCGCGAGCCCGGCGCGCTCCAGCTCGTCGAAGATCACCAGCTGGGAGACCCGGCGGCCGGGCGCGCCCCACACCACGTGGCACAGCAGCCCCACGCCCCAGCCGAGCAGCGCGCCGCCGACCGCGCCCAGCGGCAGGTGCAGGTCCAGGTGCACCACGGCGATGCCGGTCAGCAGCACCAGGCCCCACCCGGCGTAGCGGGCGACGCGTCCGAAGTACGGGGTGGCGACCACGGCCAGCACCGTGACCACCGCGACCGCCGCGGACGGGAAGGGCCTGCCCAGCAGCTGGTGCATCAGCATCGCGACGACCCAGGTCACGGCGCCGGAACCGCCGCACAGCAGCGCCACCCGGACCCAGCCGAGGTAGGAGGTCACCACGACCACGCCGAGGATGCCCGCCCACGAGCCGATCCAGGTGAGCACCACCCACACGGGTTCGACGACGCGCGGGAGCGCGATCAGCTGTTGGTGAACAGCGACCTCGACCGGGTTGGCCGGGACCAGGGCCAGCAGCGCGCTCAACGCCAGCAGACCACCGACGACACCGAGTTTTCCCAGGTCGCGGGGGTGCCTGCCGATGGACAGCCGCAACCGCGACCGCGGCGACACACCGCTCGCGCCACTCGCCTCCGACGGGCTCTGATCCACGGCCACCTGCCCCGAACAGACTGGTCAGCCCAGCCTCGGACCAGGAATCCGAACCGTCAAACCGACCCTCCGGTCAGGCAAGCGACGGGACCACCACCAAGCGATAGGCTTGCGCGGTGACCGATCGCGAACAGACGCCTGAACCGAACGCCGACCTGCCGCGGTTGACGGACCCGATCGTGGTTTGCGCGTTCGAAGGATGGAACGACGCCGGGGACGCAGCCAGCTCCGCGATCGAGCACCTGCAGCTCATCTGGGACGCCGAGTCGCTCAGCGAGATCGACCCGGACCCCTACTACGACTTCCAGGTCACGCGTCCGACGGTCAAGCTGGTCGACGGCATCACCCGCCAGGTCACCTGGCCGACGACGCGGCTGACGGTGTGCCGCCCGCCGGGGGCCGAGCACGACGTGATCCTCATCCACGGCATCGAGCCGAACATGCGGTGGCGGGCGTTCTCCGCGGAGCTGGTCGAGCAGATCGAGAAGCTGGGGGCGCGCACGGTGGTGACGCTGGGCGCGCTGCTGGCCGACGCGCCGCACACCCGTCCGGTGCCGGTCAGCGGCACGGCCTACGACGCGGAGTCGGCGGAGACCTTCGGCCTGGAGCGGACCCGCTACGAGGGGCCGACGGGGATCGTGGGGATCTTCCAGGACGCGTGCGTGCAGGCGGGCATCCCGGCGATCTCGTTCTGGGCGGCGGTGCCGCACTACGTCTCGCAGCCGCCGTCGCCGAAGGCCACGCTGGCGCTGCTGCACCGGGTCGAGGAGGCGCTCGACGTCGAGGTCCCGCTCGGCAACCTGCCCGACCAGGCCGAGGAGTGGGAGGAGACGGTCAGCGAGATGGCCGAGGAGGACGAGGACGTCCGCAACTACGTCCGCGCCCTCGAGGAGCGCGGTGACGCCGAGGTCCGCCTCACCGAGGCCAGCGGCGACGCCATCGCGGCCGAGTTCGAGCGCTACCTCCGCCGCCGCGGCCCCGGCGGCAAGGGCCCTCTCGGCCCCGGCCCGGGCTGACCCCGTCCTCCGTCCCCCGGTCGAATACCGCAGTTTTCGACCGGTCAAATCCTGCGGTATTCGACCGGTCAAAAACCGCGGTTTTCGACGCGACGAAAACTGCGGTTTTTGACCTCAGGGGGTTGGTGCGCAGGTCAGGCTGCTGCGCAGCGGGCGATGAAGGCCTCTGAGGCTTCGGGGTCGAGGAACCAGGTGGTCATGTCGTCCGGGTTGGCGAAGCCGTCGGCGAAGCGCTCGCCGACCTCGGGCAGCTTCATGGCCGCGCCGAAGATGTCGAGGACGTGCGGGGGCGGCGGCTGCAGGGCGGCGTTGGCCCAGGTGGTGATGTGCTGGGCGACGTCCCAGTAGCGGTCGAAGGTGCCCTGCATCCAGTCCCAGTCGAAGGCGCCGTCGCCGCGCTCGACGATGCGCTCCAGGTAGATCTGGGCGGCGTGGCAGGCGGCGTTGGCGCCCTGCCCGGTGACGGGGTCGTTGAGCACCACGCTGTCGCCGATGCCGAGCACGAGACGACCGGAGGGCAGCTGCCCGATCGGCTCGCTGACCTGCGGCGTCACGGCCCCGGCGAGGGTCGCGCCGGCGTCGGTGAGCTCGGCGGCGGCGAAGCGCTCGTGCTCCCACGGGCAGTGCTCGCGCAGCAGGCCGAGCATCCGCTCCCACTGCTGCTGCGGCTCGGGGCGGTCGCCGAAGGCGTCCAGCGGACCGCCCGGGACGCCTTCCAGCAGCAGCATCTCGCAGGGGCCGTCGAGGGTGAGCCCGGGGTAGCTGATGACCTCCCCGACTTCGGCGAGCGCGTTGAAGCGGGCGGCCGAGGAGTCCTCGCGGTCACCGGGCGTTCCCCGCACGTAGGCGACCGAGAGCGCGCGCTGCGGCTCGGTGTAGGGCGAGCGCTTGGGGTTGCGCTCGAACAGCGCGGCCAGCTCGCCCTTGCCCGCGGCGACCACCACGAGGTCGTGGTCGGCGGCCATCTCGTCGAGCTCGGTCGTGGTGAGCGCCCGGTGCACGATCGTGCCGCCGCGCTCGGCGAACAGCTCCATCCAGGCGGGCATCTTCACGCGCTGGTCGATCGACAGCGCGTAGTCCTTCAGCGGCGCCGTCCAGTCGATGGCGCGCTCCCCGTCGGGTCCGGCCACCGACACGCGCAGCCCGGTGAGGTGGGGCGCGGTGTCGTCCCACAGGCCGAGCCCGTGCCGTCTCTCGATCTCCAGCGTCTGGTAGTACATCGACTGCGTCGACAGGACGCGTCCGGCGCGGATCTGCTCGGGCGTCTGCGCCGAGACCACCGTGACGTCGTACTGCTCGGCCTGCAGGGTGAGCGCCAGCTGCAGGCCCGACTGCCCGGCCCCGACGATCAGGACCTTCCGCATATCTCCCCGACCACCTTTCGAGTTCCCCGTGTTCGGGCAAATGGGGAACGATCCTCGAAAAGTCGTCGCTCCCCGTGATGACGCGATGATCAAATCAAACCCGTTCGGGCGTGTCGAGGGAGAGCGGAACTCGTTTTGATCAAGCGCAGCGTGATGTTCCGTCGCTGCTCACTTGCCGTTTTTGCCGGAAGACGACGAGGGTGACCGGGAGCGGAACTCCCGGTCACCCTTCGTCGCGGTCGCGGTGTTAGAGCTCGACGCCCAGCAGCGCGTCGACCGCCGTGCGGATCGCGCCCGGAGCGCCCGCGTCGTCGCCGCCGGACACCAGCGCGGCCTCCACCCAGGCGTCGATCGCGCGCAGCGCGCCCGGGGCGTCCAGGTCGTTCGACAGCGCCTCGCGCAGCCCCGCGATCGCCTCGGCCGCCGCCGGACCGGAGCTCAGCGCCACCGCCTCGCGCCAGCGCGACAGCCGGGCCGCGCCCGCGGTGAGCGCATCCGCGGTCCAGGACCGGTCCTCGCGGTAGTGGCCGTCGAGCAGCGCCAGCCGGATCGCCATCGGGTCCACCCGGTCGCCGCGCAGCCGCGAGACGAACACCAGGTTGCCGCGCGACTTCGACATCTTCTCGCCGTCGAGCCCGATCATGCCGGAGTGCACGTAGTGCTGGGCGAACGGGAACTCGCCGGAGAGCGCCTCGGCGTGCGCGGCGCTGAACTCGTGGTGCGGGAAGATCAGGTCCGAGCCGCCGCCCTGCACGTCGAAGCCCAGACCCAGGCGGTTCAGCGCGATCACCGAGCACTCCAGGTGCCAGCCGGGGCGGCCGGCGCCGAGCTCGGAGTCCCAGGACGGTTCGCCGGGCCGCGCCATCCGCCACAGCAGCGCGTCCAGCGGGTGCTCCTTGCCCGCCCGGTCCGGGTCCCCGCCGCGCTCGGCGAAGAAGGTGTTCATGGTGGCCTCGTCGTAGTTCGACTCGGAGCCGAACCGGCCGGTGGCCTGGTGCCGGAAGTAGATGTCGGGGTACTCGGGGTCGTCGGCCCGGTAGGCGGCACCGGAGGCCAGCAGCTTGCCGACGGCCTCGACGATCTCCGGGATGGACTCGACCGCGCCGATGAAGTCGGCGGGCGGCAGCACCCGCAGCGCCTCCATGTCCTCGCGGAACAGCGCGGTCTCGCGCATCGCGAGCACCACCCAGTCCTCGTTGTCCCGCTCGGCCCGCTCCAGCAGCGGGTCGTCGATGTCGGTGACGTTCTGCACGTAGTGGACCTGGTGACCGTTGTCCAGCCAGACCCGGTGGATGAGGTCGAACGCCAGGTAGGTCGCGGCGTGGCCGAGGTGGGTCGCGTCGTACGGGGTGATCCCGCAGACGTACATCCGCGCCTCGGGCCCGGGCGCGGTGGGCCGGACCTCGGCGGCGGAGGTGTCGAAGAGCTGGAGTGGGCGCGGGGTGCCTTCCACCTTGGGGACGGAGACCGATGACCAGGGTTGCATGCATCCGACCTTAAACGTCCGCGCGGAGGCGGTGCCGCCATGTGGACCATCGCCCGTATCACATCCTGAGATGGTCGAGACCTATTCCAGAGTCGCACCCGGTCCTGCGCATTCCGGAAATCAATTTCCGTTTCCGCACGAATATCCGATTGCAAGATCGAATTCGCGCAGTGGACAAGCGGACCGGAGCGGCCTAAAAATCGATGCACGCCAGTGGGGAGGAAAGCGGAGAAGGGCGCTCCGAATAGAGCGATCTCCCAGTTCAACGGCGTTCTGGAAGATCGAAAACCCCTGCGCATCGACCATGCGGACTCGGACGATCGCAATCGGATCTTCACCTGAACGGGTGGACATCGGCGAAACGGCTCGTATGATCGATCACCGCCGAAAGGGAGCGGAAACGAATTCCCGGACAGGGCCGGCGGACCGCGATCCGGATGCTCGAACAATTCCTCCGATTCAGTTCGATCGTCGTCGGAATCGGGATCTCCGGATCCGTGCACAGGTGGAGGCGATCGGTGACTTCGGTACGCGTGGAACGGCTCTACAAGATCTTCGGCCCGCAACCCACCGAGCAGGTCCGCCGACTCGACGAGGGCACCGACTCAGCGGATCTGCCCGAGGGGACCACGGCCGCGGTCGTCGACGCCTCGTTCTCGGTCCGGGAAGGGGAGACCTTCGTCGTCATGGGCCTGTCCGGCTCGGGCAAGTCGACCCTGATCCGGATGCTCAACGGGCTGCTCACCCCCACCTCCGGGAAGGTGTTCGTCGACGACGCCGACATCACCGCGATGTCCGGCCGGGAGCTGCGGACGATGCGGCAGCAGAAGATGAGCATGGTCTTCCAGCACTTCGCGCTGTTCCCGCACCGCACGGTGCTCGACAACGCGGGCTACGGCCTCCAGATCCGCGGCGCCCCCGCCGACGAGATCAACGACCGCGCCCGCGAGGCGCTGGGCATGGTCGGCCTCGAGGGCTGGGAGCAGCGCTACCCGCAGCAGCTCTCCGGCGGTATGCGCCAGCGCGTCGGCCTCGCCCGGGCGCTGGCCGCCCAGACCGACGTGCTGCTGATGGACGAGGCGTTCAGCGCCCTGGACCCGCTGATCAAGCGCGAGATGCAGGACCAGCTGCTGGAGCTCAACGCCCAGCTCGGCAAGACGATCATCTTCATCACCCACGACCTCAACGAGGCGATGCGCCTCGGCGACCGGATCGCGGTGATGCGGGCCGGCCGGATCGTGCAGATCGGTGACTCCGAGCAGATCCTCAGCGAACCCGCCGACGACTACGTGGCCGAGTTCGTCCAGGACGTCGACCGCAGCCGGGTGCTCACCGCGGGCTCGATCGCCGACCCCAGCGCGGCCGCCCCGGACGGCGTCGCACCGGTCGCGGCGACCGCGCCGCTGCGGGACCTGTTCGACCGGATCGGCCGGGACGGGCCGCTGCCCGTGGTCGACGCCCAGCGGCGGGTGATCGGGGTGGTCACGCCGCAGGCGGTGTTCGCCGCGCTCAGCCATCGCGTCGAGTACGAGGAGGCCTGAGATGACCGCGCTCACGCAGCTGCCGCGGGTGCCGATCGGCGACTGGTTCACCGCCGTCGTCGAATGGCTCAACGACAACATCGGACCCTTCTTCGACTTCATCGACCTGGTGGTCTCCTCCGCCGTGGCGGGCCTGAGCTTCGCGCTGAGCTGGCTGCCGTCGCTGGTGATGGTGCTGGTGTTCACCGCGCTGGCGCTGTGGCTGCGCAGCTGGCGCTTCGCGCTGTTCAGCCTGATCGGTTTCGGGCTGATGGTCAGCATCGAGGAGTTCCGGCCCGCGATGGAGACGCTGAGCCTGGTGCTGGTCTCCAGCGTGCTGGCGGTGATCATCGGCATCCCGGTCGGGGTGCTGGCCGCCCGCAACCGGCACGTGAGCAGCGTCGTGCGGCCGGTGCTGGACCTCATGCAGACCCTGCCGGCCTTCGTCTACCTGGTGCCGGTGATCGTGTTCTTCAACATCGGCGTGGTGCCGGGCGTGGTCGCCACGGTGATCTTCTCGCTGCCGCCCGGCGTGCGGCTGACCGAGCTGGGCATCCGGCAGGTCGACACCAAGGTGGTCGAGGCCGGCGAGGCCTTCGGCGCGCCCACGCGGCAGATCCTCACCGGGATCCAGTTGCCGCTGGCCATGCCGTCGATCATGGCGGGCATCAACCAGGTGATCATGCTGTCGCTGTCGATGGTGGTCATCGCGGGCATGGTCGGCGCTCCCGGTCTGGGCACCAACATCTACGAGGCGGTGACCCGGGTGCAGCTCGGCCAGGGCTTCGAGGCCGGGCTGGCGGTGGTGATCCTCGCGGTCTACCTGGACCGGATCACCGCGGTGCTGTCGGACCGCTCGCCGGTCGCGCGGGCGGAACGCAAAGCGGCGAAGACCGGCTGAGACCGGCGTCGCGGAAAGGCAGGTTGTCAATGTTGCGCACGAGATCGAGACGGCTGGTGGCGATTCTGGCCGCGCTCGCCGCGCTGGTGATGGTCGCCGCCGGGTGCGGTGGCCGCGAGGCGCAGACCGGTCAGGAAGCCAAGCAGATCAACATCGGCTACATCGCGTGGGACGAGGACATCGCCGTCACGTACCTCTACAAGGAGCTGCTGGAGCGGCGGGGCTACAAGGTCAACGCGACCGAGCTGGAGCCCGGCCCCATCTACGCGGGCCTGGCCCAGGGCAACCCGGACCTGTTCCTCGACGCGTGGCTTCCCGCAACGCATGAGGACTACTGGAACCGGTACGGACCGAAGCTGGAAGATCTGGGGATCTGGTACGACCAGGCCACGCTCAACATCGCCGTGCCCAACTACATGACCGACGTCAACTCGATCGCCGATCTCAAGGGCAAGGGCGGTGAGCTGGGCGGCACGATCACCGGCATCGACCCGGGCGCGGGGCTGACTCGAACCACCAAGGAGGCGCTGCCGAAGTACGGCCTGGAGGGCGAGTTCCAGCTGCAGACCTCGTCGACCACGGCCATGCTCGCCGCGCTGCAGAAGGCGACCGACGAGCAGAAGCCCATCGTCGTGACGTTGTGGCACCCGCACTGGGCCTACGCCCGCTACCCCATCAAGGACCTGCAGGACCCGATGGGCGCGATGGGCACGGCCGAGCAGATCCACGGCGTCGGGCGCCAGAACTTCAGCCAGGACTTCCCCGAGGTCGCCGACATGGTCAAGAAGTTCAAGCTGAACGACCAGCAGCTGGCCAGCTTGGAGAACGAGATCAACAGCGCCGCCAAGGGCCAGGAGCAGGCAGCGGCCAAGAAGTGGGCCGACGCCAACCCGGACGTCATCAAGTCCTTCGCGGGCTGACCGCCGCTCCGCTGGTGAGCAGGGCGTCTCCGGCGGCGCCCTGCTCACCAGAGGACAGTTTTAGCCATAATTGTCCCGACATTTCGGACATTGATCATGGGTGATTATGGCTAAAACTGTCCGCTGCCGAGGAACACCTCACCGCCGCCGCTTGGTGCGGAGGTAGTCGCCCACGACGGCGGCGCCGAGGCCGTCGGCGTCGGGCGCGAGAACCCGGCCGCCGCCCCGGCGGGCGACGATGTTGACGAACTGCTCCAGACGCGGGTCCTCGCCGAGCATGAACACGCTCAGGGTCGTGCCCAGGCGGTGCAGGGCGTCCACTTCGGACAGCGTGACGCTGAGGGTGTGCGGGTCGGGCGGGTAGTCGAAGAACGCCTCCCCGTCCGGCTCCAGGTGCGCCGTCGGCTCGCCGTCGGTGATGACCAGCACGACCGGCTGCGCGTCGGAGTGCTTGCGCAGGTGGCGACCCGCGAGCAGCAGGGCGTGGTGCAGGTTCGTGCCCTGCTCCCACGTACCCTCCAGCGCCGCCAGCTCACCGACGTCCACAGTGGACGCATAACGCCCGAAGGTGACCAGCTGCAGGGCGTCTGAGCGGAACCGGGTCGCGACCAGGTGGTGCAGCGCGAGCGCGGTGCGCTTCATCGGCACCCACCGGCCGTCCTGCACCATCGACCACGACGTGTCCACGCACAGCACCACCGCCGAGCGGGACCGCTGCTCGGTCTCGGCGACCTCCAGGTCCGCGAGGTCCAGCATCGGCGAGTCCGCGCCCTCGGCCGCCCGCCGCAGCACCGCGTTGCGGACCGTGCGCACGGCGTCCCACGGCTCGGCGTCGCCGTAGGTCCAGGGCCGGGTGGTGCCGGTGAGCTCGCCCGCCGCGCCCGCGCGGTCGGTGTCCCGCTCGCCCCGGCGCGTGCCGAGCTGCGAGATGACCGACTGCAGCGCGTTCTCCCCGAGCCGCCGCATCGCCCGCGGGCTCAGCTGCAACGACCCGTCCGGCGCTCGCCGCAGCAGGCCCTGATCGCGCAGCTGGCGCTCGATCTGCGACAGCCGCTGCGCGTCGACGGTGGCCTGCGGGCCGAGCTGGCGCTCCAGCGCCTCCAGGTCGATGTCCTCCAGGCTCGCGCCCGGGTAGGACTGGCTCAGCTGCTCGGCCAGCCGGTCCATCTCGCCCAGCTCGGCCATCGCCGCGGTCGCCTCGGCCATGCCCATCGGCTGGTCGCCGCGGAACCGCGCCCGCCCGCTCCAGTCCTCGCCGGGCCGCAACCCCTGCAGCTGCCGGTCGATGTTCTGCAGCGCCTGCGCGATCCGCGGATCGCCGAAGGCCTGCTGCGACAACGACATCAGCTCCTGGCGCTGCTCCTCGCTCATCGAGTTCAGCATCCGCTGCGCGGCGGCCGACCGGGCCGCGAGCGCGTCGACGAGCTCGTCGACGTTCTGCGGGTTCTCCGGGAAGAACTCGCCGTGCTTGGCCATGAACTCGTCGAACTTCCGCTGGACGTCGTCGTCGCCGCGGGCGTGCGCGGCCAGCAGCGCCGAGAGGTCGTCGAGCATCTCCCGCACCCGCTCGACGTCCTCCGGCGAGACCTCCTGCATGGTTTCCTTCATGCCCTGGAAGCGCTGCTCGAGGACCTCGGTGCCCAGCATCTGCCGGATCTCCTCGAAGGCCTCCCGGGCCTCCGAGGACCGCCAGTCGTACTCGGCGAGCTCGTTGACCTGCCCGGACACGTCCGGCGGCAGGGCGCTGAGCTGCAGCTCGCGGAAGCGGGCGTCCTCGGAGGTGTCGGCCGACAGGGCCAGCCGCTCCTGCTCCAGCGCCCGCTCCAGCAGCCTGCGGACCTCGGAGATCGTGCCGTCGAGCCGGTGCCTGCGCTGCATCTCGCTGCGCCGCTGCCACAACCGGCGGGTCAGCTCGTCCAGCCCGGACGAGTCGCGGGTGCCGGTGCGCAGCAGCTCCTCCAGCGCCGAGCGCGGGGAGGCGCCCTCCATGACGTCGCGGCCGATCTGGTCCAGCGCGTCGCGCAGGTCGACCGGCGGCTCCAGCGGGTCGGGTCCGCCGTGCCACGCCGAGTACCGGTAGCGGGAACTCATCAGCTGTACACCGAGCGGTCGTCGTCGGAGTCCTTGCCCAGCTTCTTGGCCAGGTACAACGACTCCAGGGCGAGCTCGACCGCGCTGGCGATGCGGCCCGGCGGGTCCTCGGCGCGCACCCCGGCGCGCTCGGCGACCTGGTGCAGCACCGGCAGTTCCGGCAGCGCGGTGAGCACGTCCTTGCCCGCGATCTGCTCGCCGGTGGCCACCGGGTGGCCGTCGACGACGGCCTCGGCCAGCGAGTTCAGGTCCAGCCCGGCGAACAGGCCGCGCGCGGTGTCGGCGACCGAGCGCCGCAGCAGGTAGGTCAGCAGCTCGTCCTCGCGACCCTCCTCACCGGCCTCGAACTCGATCTTGCCGCGCAGCACGGCGGGCACCGCGGCCAGGTCGACCGGGCGGGCCACGGCCGGTTCCTCGCCGGTCAGCGCGGAGCGGTGCAGCGCGGCGGCCGCGACGGTCTCGGCGGCGGCGATGGCGAACCGCGCCGACACGCCCGAGCGCTGGTCCACGGCGCTGGACTCGCGCAGGTGGTCCACGAAGCGGGCCAGCACCTCCAGCAGGTGGTCGCCGACCTCGGCAGGCAGGTCCGCCTCCTGGCGCATCAACGACACCTCGTCGTCGATCTCCGTCGGGTAGTGGGTGCGGATCTCGGCGCCGAAGCGGTCCTTGAGCGGGGTGATGATGCGGCCGCGGTTGGTGTAGTCCTCGGGGTTGGCGGTGGCCACCAGCAGCACGTCCAGCGGCAGCCGCAGGCTGTAGCCGCGGATCTGGATGTCGCGCTCCTCCATGACGTTGAGCAGCGCCACCTGGATCCGCTCGGCCAGGTCCGGGAGTTCGTTGATGGTCACGATACCGCGGTGCGCGCGCGGGACGAGTCCGTAGTGGATGGTCTCGGGGTCGCCCAGCGACCGGCCTTCGGCGACCTTGACCGGGTCCACGTCGCCGACCAGGTCGCCGACGGAGGTGTCGGGCGTGGCCAGCTTCTCGACGTAGCGCTCGTCGCGGTGCCGCCAGGCCACCGGCAGGTCGTCGCCGAGCTCGGCGGCGCGGCGCCGCGAGACCGGCGTGATCGGCTCCAGCGGGTGCTCGCCGAGCTCGGAGCCCTCGATGACCGGGGTCCACTCGTCCAGCAGCGCGTGCAACCCGCGCAGCAGCCGCGTCTTGCCCTGCCCGCGCTCGCCGAGCAGCACCACGTCGTGCCCGGCGATCAGCGCGCGTTCCAGCTGCGGCAGCACGGTTCGGTCGAAACCGACGATGCCGGGCCACAGCGCCTGTCCGGAGCGCAGCGCGGTCAGCAGGTTCGCGCGCATCTCCGCCTTGATGCTGCGGGGTTCGTGTCCGCTGGCGCGCAGCTCCCCCGCCGTGCGGGGCAGTCCTGAAGGTGGGGTCGGGATCGTCACGCCCACGACGCTACTCCGGGGGAAACGTGAACGCCGCCACCGAGTCCAGGATTTCGAATCGTGGACCGGCGGGGTAGAACTCTCCCGGCAACGTTTTTCGCGCAACGCAGTGGGAGGCCCTGGTGGCTCTGGAAATCGAGGTGGAGCCGGGCGAGGTCGGCTTCGACGCGGACCGGTTGCGCCGGATCGACCGGCACTTCGAGGACTACGTCACGACGGGCAAGCTGCCCGGCTGGCTGGTGCTCGTCGCCCGCCAGGGCAAGATCGCGCACCTGTCGACGCACGGCATGCGCGACATCGAGAGCGGCAAACCGGTCGAGTCCGACACGCTGTTCCGGATCTATTCCATGACCAAGCCGCTCACCTCGGTCGCGGCCATGATGCTCTACGAGGAAGGCGCGTTCGAGCTCACCGACCCTGTCGCCGACTTCATCCCGTCGTTCGCGGAGATGTCGGTCTACACCGGCGGACCGGCCCGCAGCCCGCAGACCCGGCCGGCCACCGAGCCGATCCGGATCTGGCACCTGCTCACCCACACCGCCGGGCTCACCTACGCGTTCAACCACCTGCACCCGGTCGACGAGCTGCACCGCCGCGCCGGGTTCGAGTTCGGCATGGCGCCCGACCTGGACCTGGCCGCCTGCTGCGACGCGTGGGCGGAGATCCCGCTGCTGTTCGACCCGGGCACCCGCTGGAACTACTCGGTGGCCACCGACGTGCTCGGCCGGGTCGTGGAGGTCGCCTCCGGGCAGACGCTCGACGAGTTCTTCCGCACCCGCATCCTCGAACCGCTGGACATGACCGACACCGGGTTCCACGTCGACCGCGCCGACGCCGACCGGCTGGCCTCGCTGTACTCGGCGGACCGGCAGGGCAAGGCGCGGCTGCACCCCCAGCACGAGGAGATGTACGACGCCGCGTTCGAGCCGCCGAAGGCGCCCTCCGGTGGCGGCGGGCTGTTCTCCTCGGCCCGCGACTACCACCGCTTCCAGCAGATGCTGCTGCGCCGCGGCGAGCTCGACGGGGTGCGGCTGCTGGGCGGGCGCACGGTCGACTTCATGACCCGCAACCACCTGCCGGGTGGCGCGGACTTGGAAACCCTGGCGATGGGCTCGTTCTCCGAGGTCGCCAACGCGGGCAAGGGCTTCGGCCTGGGCTTCTCGGTGGTCGACGACCCGCTGGCGGCGAAGGTCCTGAGCTCCCAGGGCGAGTTCGCCTGGGGCGGCCTGGCCAGCACGGCGTTCTGGGTGGACCCGGCCGAGGACCTCACGGTCCTGTTCCTCACCCAGCTGATGCCCTCCAGCACCCACCCGATCCGGCCCTACCTGCACCAGCTGGTGTACCAGGCCCTGACCGACTGACCTCTAAAAAGCAGGCCAGGGGATGGCGGGCCAGTCACCGGACGGTTCCGGGTAGACCCCCGCGTCGAGGAGGCGGTCGATGCGGGTGCTGACCGCCTGCACCTCCTTGATCGTGAGGTGCTCGGAGAGCTGCTCGGCGAGGTCCCCCTCCATGAGGGCCCGGACCTCGCCGAGCCGCTCGAGCTCGGCCTCGCCGACGCGCTCGCCGATCCAGCCCCACAGCACCGTGCGCAGCTTGTCGTCGGTGTTGAGGCTGACGCCGTGGTCGACGCCCAGCACCCGGCCGTCGGGGGCGCGCAGGATGTGCCCGCCCTTGCGGTCGGCGTTGTTGATCACGATGTCGAGCACCGCGAGCCGCCGCAGCTGCTCGTGGTCGGCGTGCGCGAGCACCACCGGGTCGCCGTCGGGGTCCTGGGCGCGCAGCACCTGCCGCCAGCCGTCCCGGACCTCGCTGGGGTGGGTGATGTCGACGAGCTGCGCGTCCTCCTCGGCCTGCTCGTCGATCCACAGCTGCACCATGCCGGGCCCGAACGGGCCGTCGCGCAGCAGCGTCGGCGGGATCAGGCCCCAGCCGGTGGCCTCGGAGACCAGGTAGGACGCGACCTCGCGGCCGGCCAAGGTGCCGTCGGGGAAGTCCCACAGCGGGCGCTCGCCGCGCACCGGCTTGTAGACGCACTCACCGGAGAGGCCGTCGAGCTCCACCGAGCAGAACAGCGTCGCGTTGGACGCCTCCACGAGCCTGCCCTGGATCTCCAGCCGCCCGTGGCGCAGCAGCTCGCAGGTCGCGGGCTCCTCGACGGCCACGGGTCTCAGACCTCTTCCGAGCGCCGGTAGCCGTTCTGCCGCGGGCAGATGTGGCCGGCCGGGTCCAGCGGTTCGTTGCACAGCGGGCAGGGCTTGCGACCTGCGCTGATGACCCGCTCGGCGCGTTCGGCGAAGGCGCGGGCGTGCACCGGGCTGAGGAACACGCGCAGCGCGTCCGGCCCCTCCTCGGTGTCGTCGAGGACGACCGACTCGTCGATCTCCTCCTCGGTGACCGCGAGCAGTTCGACAACCACGGCCTCGGATTCGGCGTCCCAGCCCAGGCCCATCGTGCCCACGCGGAACTCCTCGTCGACCGGGACCGCGAGCGGTTCGGTGTCGACGAGCTCCTCGGGCGTGGAGCCGGGCAGGTCGGCGTCGAAGCGGCGCTGCACCTCGTCGAGGAGCGCGCCGATCCGCTCGGCCAGGACCGAGACCTGCTGCTTTTCCAATTGCACGCTCACCGTGCGGACGTCCTCGGACGCCTGCAGGTAGAAGGTGCGATCGCCGGGTTCCCCGACCGTTCCGGCGACGAATCGGTCGGGTTGGCGGAAGACGTGGATGACACGAGCCATGACCCCTCCGACACTAGGCCACCGAGCGCACGTCGTGCGCGACCGGCCCCCGTTTTGTACATCACCTTCCCGTGCAACGCGGTGACCTGGGCAGACCCTCCCGCGCGAGAGCGTGTTCGCTGTCGGTGAACTGCGGCGCGGCGCGCTGACTGCCGATACGCTCGCGGCAAGATCAGCGGTGTTCGAACCGACCGGGATGGAGCACGCCGATGAGCACGCGCGAACTGACCCGCCCGCCGAGGCTGCACCCGGGTGACGTGGTGGCGGTGGTCGCCCCGGCCGGGCCGGTGCCCACCGAGCTGCTGGAGACCGGGCTCGCCCTGCTGCGCGACTGGGGCCTGGAGGTCCGCGTCGGCAAGCACGTGCTGGACCGCCACTCGCGGCTGGACTACCTCGCAGGTGCCGACGCCGACCGGGCCACCGACCTGCAGCGCGCCTGGTGCGACCCGGAGGTCAAGGCGGTGTTCTGCGCGCGCGGCGGCTACGGGTGCCTGCGGATGATCGACCACCTGGACTTCGGCGAGCTGGCGACGGCCACGCCGAAGATCCTCGTCGGCTCCAGCGACGTCACCGCCCTGCACGAGGTGTTCGCCGCCGAGCTGGGGCTGGCGACGATCTTCGGGCCGATGATCGCGACCAAGGCGTTCGTCCACGACGACAAGGCGCGCGACCACCTGCGCCGCACCCTGTTCGCGCCGGAGGGCGTGACGATCCTGACCGGCCGCCACGCCGCGACGATGGTGCCCGGGCGCGCGCTGGGCGTCACCTACGGCGGCAACCTGAGCCTGCTCGCCGGATCGCTGGGCGCGGGCCTGGCGGCCCGTCCGCCGGAGCGCGGCATCGCGCTGCTGGAGGACGTCACCGAGGAGCCCTACCGTCTCGACCGGTTCCTGATCCAGCTGATCCGCGCGGGCTTCTTCCGGGGCGCCACCGGGATCGCGCTGGGCTCGTGGACCGACTGCGGCCCGATGGACGAGGTCCGCGCGATGCTGGAGGACCTCCTCGGCGACCTCGGCGTCCCGATCCTCTGGGAACTGGGCTTCGGCCACTGCGAAGCCCAGCGCACCGTCCCCCTCGGCGTCGCAGCCGAACTCGACGCCGACGCCCAACGCCTCTCCATCCTCCAACCCGCCCTGCGGTAGGGCTCGCGTATTACAAATTGCGATACACTCGGGGCATGGGAACTCTCAACGTGCGCACCGATGAGGCGATGGAGACCGCGCTCAAGGCGTTAACGGGAGAACGCGGCAGCCGCACCGAAGCCGTGCGCTACGCGCTTCTGCGCGCGTACAAGGAGCAGCTGCTCGAGCAGGCGTCGGAGGACGCCGAGCGCCTCAAGGACGACCCCGAAGACCAGGCCGAGATGCTGGCGATACAGCGCTTCATGGGGGTCACCGAGTGATCTTCAAGGGCGCCGTGTGCGAGATCAAGGCCATGCCGGGCGCTCGTGGACACGAACAGCAGGGCCGTCGATACGCGTTGATCATCCAGTCCGGCCGCTTTTCGACGAGCACGATCACCGTCGCGATGACGTCCACGAGCGCCGGCGAGGCCATCTATCGACCGGTGATCGAGCTCAACGGCTCCAAGACCCGGATCCTGACCGACCAGATCTACTCGGTCTCCCCGGACCGCCTCGGCTCCTTCGAGGGTTCACTGGGATCAGCCGAGCTCGCGGACCTGGATCGAGCGCTGCTCCTGCGCTTCGGACTCATCTGACGCAGACCCCCTCTGCGCCCCGCCCCTGCGTAGGGGTGCGCAGTTTTCATGAAAACTGTCCCACCCCACGAGACCCCACCCCTGAGGACGGGGTTCTTGGGTGGGGGAAGTTTTCATGAAAACTTCGCTTCTCCCAGGACTCCTGGGGTGGGGGAAGTTTTCATGAAAACTTCGCCTCTCTCGGGAGCCCGGGGGTGGGGAGGTTCTCATGAAAACCTCGCGTAGGTTCGGGGTGTGCGTGTGCGGGCGATCTCTCCTGAGGCACTGGTGGACGAGGTGGTCGAGCGGGTCGACGCCCTGCCCGGGCGGTGGCTGCGGGTGGCCGTCGACGGGGCCGAGGCCGCGGGAACCGGCGAGTTCGCGGACCGGCTGGTCTCCCCGCTGCGCGAGCGGGGCCGCGAGACCGTGCGGGTGCGGGCGGCGGACTACCTGCGTCCCGCGTCGGTGCGCTTGGAGCACGGGCACCACGATCCGGACTCCTACTACCTGTCCTGGTTCGACACCACGGGCCTGGCCCGCGAGGTCCTGCGCCCGCTCGCCGCGGACGGCACCGGGCGGGTGCTGCCCGCGCTGTGGGATCCCGACGCCGACCGCTCCCCCCGACTGAACCGGGTCTCGCTGCCGGAGCGCGGTGTGGCCGTCGTCGACGGCCCGCTGCTGCAGGGCGTCGGCCTGGACTTCGACCTCGTCGTGCACCTCTGGCTCTCCGACGGAGCGCTGCGGCGCCGCACCCCGGAGGACCGCCACTGGACGCTCCCGGCCTTCCACCGCTACGCCGAGGAGGTCGACCCCACCTCCCTGGCGGACCTCGTTGTCCGCGTCGACCACCCCGACCGCCCGGCGATCATCGACGCGTTCGGCTGAGCGTCCGCCGGGGCCGTTGCGCAGCCGTCACGACAGTTTTAGCCATAACTGTCCGGACAAAAAGGACATTGATCATGGGTGATTATGGCTAAAACTGTCGCCATGCCGGAGTCACGCCACCCCGCGCGAGGTGCTCGGAACGGCGGCGAGCAGGGTCTTGGTGTAGTCGTGCTGGGGGTCGAGGAGGACCTGCTCGACGGTGCCGAGCTCGACGATCTCGCCCTGGTACATCACCGCCACCCGGTCGGCGATGTTCCACGCCAGGCCCAGGTCGTGGGTGATCACCAGGGTCGACAGGCCCCGCTCGACGCGCAGGCCCAGCAGCAGCGAGAGGATCTCGCCGCGAACCGTGGCGTCCAGCGACGCGACCGGCTCGTCGGCGATGAGCACCTCCGGCTCCAGCACCAGCGCCCCGGCGATCACCACGCGTTGACGCTGACCGCCCGAGAGCTCCTGCGGGAACCGGGACAGGAACTTCTCCGCCGGCCGCAGCTCCGCCGCCTCCAGCGCCGCCGTCACCCGGCCCGGCTCGTCATCGGTGATGCCGTGGATCCGCAGCCCCTCGGCCACCGCCTCGTAGACGGTGTGCCGCGGATTGAGCGCACCCGTCGGGTCCTGCAGCACCAGCTGCACCTTGCGCCGGTAGTCCCGCAGCGCCGCCGACCCCGTCGGCAGCGGCTCCCCGCCGAAGCGCACCTCGCCGCCGGTGGGCCGCTGCAGCCCGAGCAGCGTGCGCGCCAGCGTCGTCTTGCCCGACCCGGACTGCCCCACCAGCGCGACGATCTCGTTGCCGCCCACCTCCAGGTCGACCCCGCGCACCGCGCGCACGGCCTTGCCTGCCCGGCTGCGGAAGGTCACCTCCACGCCCGAGGCCGACAGCAGCGGCTCACCGGCCGCGCCTCCCCCGGTGAGCCGGAACCGGCTGTCGCCCACCGTCGGGAACGCCTCGGCCAGCGCCTTGCTGTGCTCGTGCTGCGGCCGGGTCATCACCTGCTCGGTCGGCCCGTGCTCGACGACCTCGCCCCGGTACATCACCGCCAGCCGCTCGCAGGTCGCCGACAGCACCGACAGGTCGTGGCTGATCATCACCAGCGCGATGCCGCGCTCGGCGACCAGCCGCCGCAGCAGCTCCAGCACCTGGGCCTGCACCACGACGTCCAGCGCCGTGGTGGGCTCGTCGGCGATGATCAGCCGCGGATCGCAGGCCAGCGCCATCGCGATCATGACCCGCTGCTTCTGACCGCCGGAGAGCTCGTGCGGGTAGGCGCCCGCCCGGTCGGCGGGCAGCTCCACCTGCTCCAGCAGCTCCGCGACCTTCGGCTTGAGATCGCCCTTGCCGCCGTGCAACCGGATCGGCTCGGCGATCTGCTCGCCGATGGTGCGCACCGGGTTCAGCGCGTGCATCGCGCCCTGGAACACCACCGACGCACCGGCCCAGCGCACCGCGCGCAGCCGGCCGAAGCTCATCTCGCGCACGTCCTCGCCGTCGAGCAGCACCTCGCCGTCGACGCGGGCGGTGCGCGGCAGCAGCCGCAGTACCGACATCGCCACGCTCGTCTTGCCGCAGCCGGATTCGCCTGCCAGACCGAGGGTTTCGCCCGGTTCCAGGCTCAGGTTCACCCCGGACACGGCGGGTTCACTCGCGCCGCCGTAGGTGATCGACACGTCGCGCAGTCGCAGAATCGGACTCACCGCCGCCCCCGCAGCCTCGGGTTGAACACCGCTTCCAGCGCCCGGCCGCACAGCGTGAAACCGAGCACCACCAGCACGATTCCCAGACCCGGCGGCAGCAGGTACCACCAGGCCCCGCCGGTGACCGCGCCGGTGTCCATCGCCGACTTCAGCATCGTCCCCCAGGACACCCGGCTGGGATCGCCGAGACCGAGGAAGGACAGCGTGGATTCGGCGATGATCGAGCTCGCCACGGCCAGCGTGGTGTTGGCGAACACCAGCGGCAGCACGGCGGGCAGCACGTGCTTGACGATGACGTGCCCGTGCCCGGCGCCGAGCGCCCGGGCGCGTTCGATGTAGGGCCGCGCTTCGATGGTGAGCGTCTGCGCGCGCACCACCCGCGCGGTGTGCGGCCAGGACGTCACGCCGATGGCCAGCACGATCGTCCACAACCCGCGTTCGAGCACCGTCGACAGCGCGATCGCCAGCACCAGCGACGGCAGCACCAGGAAGAAGTCGGTGAGGCGCAGCAGGATTCGCGCGGTCCAGCCGCCGAAGTGCGCCGCCAGAACGCCGACCAGCGCGCCGATGCACACCGACAGCACCGCCGCCGACAGCCCGACGACCAGCGACACCCGCGCACCCCACCAGGTCAGCAGCAGCACCGACCGGCCGGATTCGTCGGTGCCCAGCGGGTATTCGGCGCTGGGCGCCTGCAGCGCCGCCCCGGTCGCGCGGGTGACGTCCAGCCCGCTGGAGTCGGTGAGCACCGGCGCCAGCAGCGCCAGCAGCACGATCGCGGCCAGCAGGACCAGGCCCGCCAGGCCCGCGCGGTCGGCGCGGAAGACCCGCCAGCCCTCGGCGAGGCGCTCCTTGCGGCGCGCGCGCACGACCTGGGACGCGGTGGGAGCGCTCATGATTCACGCACCCGGGGGTCGATGACCCGGTAGAGCAGGTCGGCCAGCACGTTCATCACCACCACGCTCCCCGCCAGCACGATGAAGATGCCCTGCAGCAGCGGGAGGTCCGGCACCCGCAGGGCTTCGAAGGTCAGCAGTCCGAGACCGGGCCAGGAGAACACCGTTTCGACGGTGATCGCACCGGCGATCACCAGACCAAGCCGCAGGAAGATCAGCGTCACGGTCGGCAGCAGCGCGTTCGGCACGGCGTGCCTGCTGCGCACCAGGTCCTCGCGAAGTCCCTTGGCGCGCGCGGTGGTCAGGTAGTCCTCGCCCATCTCCTCCAGCAGCGAGGAGCGCATCACCATCAGGTACTCGGCGTAGATGACGGCGAGCATCGTCAGCACCGGCAGCACCATGTGGTGCGCGACGTCGAGGACCTGCGGCAGCAGTCCCGGCGGCGTGTCCGGGCTGGAGATGCCGCCGACCGGGAACAGCCCGGGGATCGGGCCGACCCCGACGCCGAAGGCCATCAGCACGATCAGACCGAGCCAGAACGTCGGCACCGACCACAGCGCCAGTGCCACCGAGCTCGCGGTCTTGTCGAACGCCCCGCCGTGCTTCCACGCGGCCCGCGACCCCATCCACAGCCCCAGCAGGATCGCCAGCACGGTGGCCGTGCCGACCAGCAGCAGCGTGGGCCCGACGCGTTCGAGGATCAGCTCGCCCACCGGGCGGCTGTAGGTGTAGGACGTGCCCAGATCGCCGCGCAGCAGGTTGCCGAGGAAGTCCAGGAACTGCTTCCACAGCGGCTGATCCAGCCCGAGCCGCTCCCGCAGGTCGGCGATCTGCTGCGAGGTCATCGGCGCGCCGCGGGTCATGGTACGCACCGGATCGCCGGGCATCACTCGGAACAGGAAGAAGCCGAGCACCGCCACCAGCAGCAGGCTCACCAGCCCGCCGCCGATCTTGCCGCCGACGAAGCGCAGCAGCCGGCCTCCGTTGCCGGAGGCCGGTTCCTGCGCGTCCACAGTGGTCAGGAGATCCGACACGCGGTCACTCCCGGTCGTCCGCGGTGGCCCGGCGCCGCACCACGACCACCGCGCCCACCAGCACGATCACCACGACCAGCCCGCCCAGCACCCAGGCGACGGTGGTGTAGTCCGTGCCGCCGGAGCCGTTGACGGCCTGCTCGGTGGGTTCGGCGCCGTAGTAGCCCCAGTAGCCCTGCTGGCCGGTGATCACGCCCTCGGTGGCCGGCTGCAGCTGGAAGCCGTTGTAGCGGTCGCTGCGGTAGGCCTCCAGCGAGTTGCCGTAGTACAGCACCAAACCGGTGGCCTGCTCGTAGAACCGCGATTGCAGCTGCTTGACCAGCTCGATCCGCTTGGCGGGGTCGAACTCGGCGAGCTGCTTGTTGTAGAGGTCGTCGTAGACCGGGTCGCACTGCAGCGTGTCCGGGGTGCCGTTGCCGTCGGGCGTGGGCCGGGCGCCGCAGGTCTGCAGCCGCAGCACGTAGTCCGGGTCGGGGTTGGCCGACCAGCCGCTGATGACCATGTCGAAATCACCGGCGGTGGTGCGGTCGTTGAGCTGGTTGTCCGACACCGGCTGCAGCGCGACGTTGATGCCCAGGTCCGCGAGCCAGCGCTTGACGAACTCACCGACCTGCGCGTCGCTGGCCTCGTCGCCGTGCAGCACGAAGTCGAAGTTCAGCGGCTCGCCCTGCGGCGTGCGGCGGATCCCGTCGGGGCCGCGCGCGTAGCCGGCCTCGTCGAGCATCCGGTTGGCGGCGGCCGGGTCGAAGGTGCGCGGCTGCGGCGGGTTCCAGTGGTAGTCGCTGAAGATCGGCGGCAGGTATCCCCCGCCGACCTGCCCGTACCCGCCGAGAACCCGGTCCACGAGCGCCTTGCGGTCGATGCCGAGGTCGATGGCCTGCCGGACGCGCAGGTCCTTCAGCGCCGGGTGCCCGGTGCCGATCGGCTGGTTCTCGCTGTTGGTGGCGCCGGGGTTGAGGATCATCTCGTAGAACCGGCGGCCCTGGCCCTTGACCTGCTTGATGTCGGGCTGGTCGGCGAGCGCGTCGTACTGCGCGGGCGTGAGCTTCTGGACCACGTCCACGTCGCCCTTGCGCAGCGCCTGCACGGCGGCGTCGCTGTTCTTGAACTGGATGAACTGCAGCTCGGCGACCTTCGGCGCGCCCCGCCAGAAGCGCGGGTTGGCGGTGAGGGTGACGTCCTGCTCGGCCCGGTACCCGGTGAGGGTGTAGGGGCCGCTGCCGACGACGGGCATCTGGTCGTTGGCGAAGTTCGCGACGTCGGTGACCTTCGACCACACGTGCTCGGGCACGATCGGCGCGTCGATGGCCAGCATCGTGGCCTGCGGCGTCTTGGTGCGGATCACCAGCGTCTGATCGTCGGGCGCGGTGACCTGCTCGAAGTTCTCCACGAAGTTGCCGTTGGCGGTGGCCGCGGCCGGATCGCTCATCATCCGGTTGTAGGTGTAGGCGGCGTCGCGCGCGGTCACCGGCGCGCCGTCGGACCAGGTGACACCCGGCCGGATGTGGAAGGTCCAGGTGAGCTTGTCCGGTGTGGACTCCCACCGCTCCGCCAGCTCCGGCTCGACGCCGAAGTCCTGGGCGTTGTAGGTGGTCAGCGTCGGGTAGATCGCCCGGAAGATGTCCGTGGCAGCCAACGAGTACCCCAGGAACGGGTTCAGCGAGTCGATCTGCTGCTGCAGTCCGACGCGCAGCACGGCGCCCTGCGGGCGTTGCCCGTCCTCCTGCGCCGAAACCGGTGTCGGCAGCAGCAAGCCGACCAGCAACGCAGCCCCCAGCGCGACGAGTCGTCTACGCACGTGCGGCCCCCTTCATCCTCGCGCGAATGGAAAGAAGGAACCACCTTGTGCCGCTGTTAGTCAATGGTTCACGACGGGTTGTCGCCAACCCGCGTCACGCGCGGTCGCGAAACCGTTACCCGCGCGTCGCGGAACTACAGGTCACCCCAGCGCGCGGGCTGCCACTGCACGCATTCCGGCCGCGCGCCCGTCCGGGTGAACTCGTCGAGGGCCGCGCGAAGTTCACGGAACGGCAACACGGCGCTGCGCGGGAACTTCAGCGTGCTGCCCGCGTCGAAGGCCAGCGCGGGCGCGTCCGGCGACGGCTGCGGGTTGCAGGTGTGCCAGGACGTCATCTCGCCCTCGTCGTCCTCCTCGGTGAAGTTGAGGACTCCGAGCTCGCTGTCCGCGTCGGTGACGACCCGGATCTGCTCGTACGGGCCGGGCGCGTCGGGGTCGGCGTGCGGCCGGTCCCAGACGTAGACGTGCCCGGCGGCCGGGCTCGGCGAGCGCAGCAGCTTGTCGACGAGCTCGGACTTGTCGTCCTCGCTCTGCGCGTAGTGCCGCTCGCCGTCGATGACCGCGGTGGTGACGGTGACGCCGAGCTCGGTGTTGCGGGCGCCGATCGCCTCCGCCTTGAGCCCTTCCAGGCAGGTCCGGGCCTCGGTCAGCGCCTTCATCGCCGCGCCCTGGTGGTAGACCAGATCACCCCAGTACGGGTGGCCGAGGACCTTGTTGAGGTCGTCGTAGACGGCGCGGGTCTCGTCGATCAGCTTGTCCAGGGCATCGACCGGCACGTCGGTCAAACGCGCGAAGACCACAGCCGGCGGCTCCAGCATCGCGTGCGGGTCGGGCTCGTCCTGTGCTGGATTCGACATGCCTTCCCTGCATCCACTTCGATCACGGGCACCAGCGCGGGCGCCCAAGCCGAGCTCGTTCGCATCGAGGCTACCGCGCGTCATCCGGCGGTCTCGCAGCGCATCCGGATGATCTTCGAACGACCTCAACCGGCCCAGTCGGTGAGCACTTCCAGCGCCCCGTGATCCCGGGTCGCGGCCAGCGACAGCAGCGCGCGGCCGATCCCGTCGGCGTCGTCGAGACCGAGTTCGCCGACGAGATCCCGCGGCAGGCTCAGCGCGGACAGCGCGACCCCGAGCATCCCGGCGTCGAGGAGCCCGGCGCCGCGACGGCTGATCCGGCGGCCGACCGCGGAGTGCAGCTGGACGGCGGTGTCGACGCTCGCCCGGCTGATCCGCCCCAGCAGCGCGCGGACCTCCGGGTTGCGCACGCCCTCCAGGTGCAGCTCGAACAGCGCGAGGAACTGGGCGCGGGCGTTGCCCGACATGCGGTGCAGCATCGCCGCGTACAGGGCGGTGACGTGATCGGGCCCGACGTCGTCGGGGATGTGGGTGCAGAGCGCTTCGAGGGCGGCGACGTGCCGCTCGGCGAGGTGGTGCGCGATCGCCTCGAACAGGGCGTTGCGCGTCGGGTAGTAGTTCTTGGTGGTGCCCTCCGGGACGCGAGCCTCGCGATCGATCGCACGATGCGTCAGCCCGCGGCCGCCGTCCCGTGCGAGCACCTCGGTGGCGGCGTCGGCGAGCAGTTCCCGACGGTTTCCTCGCTGCGTCATGCATCCCCTAGATCTCGCTCGAGTTGACCAAGATCGTATCCCCGTCACCACGTCAGTGGTGCGAAGGCACGCGGGGGACCCGCAGCGCAAAGCGCTATTAGCAGTGGTTGATCACTCGAGGGCGCCGAGCTGCTGGGCGAGCTCGGCGATGCGGCGCAGCTGGGCGGCGCGTTCGGCCGCGAGCTGCTGCTCGGGATCGACGGCCTCGTCGGCCAGCGCCAGCAGCGACAGCGTCTCGCGCACCGCGCCCTCCGGTGGCACCGACACCGCCTCGACCAGACCGTCGACCGCCGCGTCCAGCTGATCGGGCGCCACGACCCGGTTGGCCAGGCCGATCCGGAACGCCTCCTCGGCGTCGACCTCCCGGCCGGTCACGCAGATCTCCACGGCACGCGCGTACCCGACGGCGCGCACCAGCGGCAGCGTGCCGCCGAGATCGGGCACCAGCCCGAGCCCGGTCTCGGCCATCCGCAGCCGCGCGTCGTCGGCCAGCACCCGCAGGTCGCAGGCCAGGGCCAGCTGGAACCCGGCCCCGATCGCGTGCCCCTGAACGGCGGCGATCGTGACCCGGTCGGGCTCGCGCAACCAGCTGAACGCCTGCTGGTAGCCGGCGATCTCGGCGTCGGACTGCTCGGTGGGGCGCTCGGCCAGCGCCGCCAGGCCCGGAGCACCGTCAGCCCCGTCGGGGCTGAACATCCTCCGGTCCAGGCCGGCCGAGAACGCCCGACCGGCCCCGCGCAGCACGACGACCCGGATCTCCGCACCCAGCGATCGGCCGATCTCCCGCAACGCCTGCCAGGTGTGCGGGGTTTGCGCGTTGAGCTTGTCCGGGCGGTCCAGCGTGATGGTGGCACGCCGCCCGTGGATCGTGAGCCCCACACCGCCACGATCCAACAGGCCGGCGTCCACTACCGACTCCGCCAAGCGGACCTCCAGTGGTGACGGCGCGACCGGAGCCGGTCGGCCGCCGAGTTCACTTCTTCTTGGACCGGGTCGCCCCGCCGCGGCCCCGCAACTGCACGCCTGATTCGCTCAGGACCCGGTGCACGAAGCCGTAGGACCGGCCGGTCGACTCAGCCAGTGCGCGGATGCTCGCCCCCTTCTCGTACTTCTTTCTCAGATCACTGGCCAGCTTGTCGCGCGCGCTTCCCGTAATGCGCGCGCCCTTCTTCAGCTCAGCCACGGTGTCCCCGCCTTCCCTCTGAGCAGGTCGGGCCTCGCGACCCCTGTCAGCGCAATGATCGAACAGGAAAGGCCCGAACGCCAGGCGATCATGGAAAAAAGATCGGCCATCGGTCGAGATGAGGGGGCGGCGATCACCGGAATGCACTAATCCATCCGTAGTAGCAGCCCGGCGAGATGCACGGAGCGCTACGCCAACTGGACCAAGTCCAGGTATTCGGCCGACCAGTGGTCCTCGGTGCCATCCGGCAACAGGATGACCCGTTCGGGCTCCAGTGCTTCCACCGCACCCGGGTCGTGCGTGACCAGCACGACCGCCCCGGTGAAGTTGCGCAGCGCGTCGAGGACCTGCTCGCGGCTGGCCGGGTCGAGGTTGTTCGTCGGCTCGTCCAGCAGCAGCACGTTGGCCTGGCTGGAGACCAGGCCGGCCAGTGCCAGCCGGGTCTTCTCACCGCCGGAGAGCGTGCCCGCGGGCTGCTGCAGCTGCTCGCCCTGGAACAGGAACGTGCCCAGCAGGTTGCGCAGCTGCTGCTCGGGGGCGTCCGGCGCGGCGGTGCGGACGTTCTCCCAGACCGTGGCGTCGTGGTCCAGCGTCTCGTGCTCCTGCGCGAAGTAGCCGATGCGCAGGCCGTGACCTGGGACGACCTCGCCGGAATCCGGGGTCTCCTGGCTGCCCAGCAGCCGCAGCAGGGTCGTCTTGCCCGCGCCGTTGAGGCCCAGCACCACGACCTTGGAGCCGCGGTCGACGGCCAGGTCGACACCGCTGAAGATCTCCAGCGAGCCGTAGGACTTGGACAGGCCGTCGGCGGTGAGCGGCGTCTTGCCGCAGGGCGCCGGGTCCGGGAAGCGGATCTTGGCGACCTTCTCGGCCGCCTGCTCGGTCTCGGCCGAGGCCAGCAGCTTCTCGGCGCGCTTGGCCATGTTCTGCGCGGCGACGGCCTTGGTGGCCTTGGCGCGCATCTTGTCGGCCTGCGACATCAGCGCCGAGGCCTTCTTCTCGGCGTTGGCGCGCTCGCGGCGGCGGCGCTTCTCATCGGCCGCGCGGGCGTCCTGGTAGCGGGTCCAGTCCATGTTGTAGACATCGGCCTCGCCGCGGATCGCGTCGAGGAACCACACCTTGTTGACCACCGCCGACAGCAGGTCGATGTCGTGGCTGATGACCACCAGACCGCCGTCGTGGTTCTTCAGGAAGTCCCGCAGCCAGCTGATCGAGTCCGCGTCGAGGTGGTTCGTCGGCTCGTCGAGCAGCAGCGTCGTCGCCGACCGGCCGCCCGGACCGGCCTCGGAGGCCGCGAACAGGATGCGGGCCAGCTCCACGCGGCGGCGCTGACCACCGGAGAGCGTGCTCAGCGGCTGGTTGAGCACCCGGTCCGGCAGGCCCAGGTTGCTGCAGATCCGCCCGGCCTCGCTCTCGGCGGCGTACCCGCCGCGGGCGCCGAAGCGCTCCTCCAGGCGGCCGTAGCGGTTGATGGCCTTGTCGCGCTCGCGGTCGTCGACCAGCTCGGCCATCGCCGTCTGCGCCTTCTCCATGTCGCGCAGCAGCTGGTCGAGGCCGCGCGCGGAGAGCACGCGGTCCTTGGCGGTGACGGTCAGGTCGCCCTCGCGCGGGTCCTGCGGCAGGTAGCCGAGCTCGCCGCGGCTGGTCACGTCGCCTGCGTGCGGCTGGCCCTCGCCCGCGAGGACCTTGAGCGTGGTGGTCTTGCCCGCGCCGTTGCGGCCGACCAGGCCGATCCGGTCGCCGGGCTGGACGCGCAGAGTGGCGTCGGACAGCAGGATGCGGGAACCGGCGCGCAGTTCCAGGCCGGTGGCTGAGATCAAGGAGAACTCCGAAGATGAGGTGGTCTGCGTGGCATGAGTGCGCCCACCGGCGAGAACGGGTGGGCGTGCGGGGCGCGTGCGCTAGGAGACGCGCGGCGTGGCGCGCGAACGCACCAGGAATCGCTTGCTGACCACGTCCTCCACTGTACCGGTCGCCCGCCACCGGATTTCCGGTGCGGTGAAGCTCACCGCGGGTCGCGGATCTCGATCTCGACGGCGACGGCCCGCGCCGCGGCCTCGTCGAGGACCGCGCGGCGGGGCTCGGGGACGTCGAGGACCCGCTGCTCGGCGCGGTCG
Organism: Saccharopolyspora flava; assembly: GCF_900116135.1. GTDB lineage: Bacteria > Actinomycetota > Actinomycetes > Mycobacteriales > Pseudonocardiaceae > Saccharopolyspora > Saccharopolyspora flava. The sequence continues at coordinate 25,575 of NZ_FOZX01000004.1, read as the reverse complement.
AGCAGGCCGGTCAGCCTGCGGTCCTCGCGCAGCGCCTGCAGCGCCTTGTGGTCGCCGCCGAGGACGAGGCCGTCGAGCCGGTCGGCCTCCGGCAGCAGCGTCCGGGCCACGGCGTCGGCGGCCGAGGCCAGCGAGCGGGCCGACTGGCCCTCGCGGCGGCGCGCGAAGCGCTGCTGCGACCAGCCGCCCGCCTTGTTGCGGCCGTGCACCAGGTGCCGGTCGGTGCTGGAGGACTCCACCACCCCGTCGACCGCGACGCCCACGCTGTGCGCGCCGAGCCGCACCAGCACCAGGCCGATCCGGCGGGACGCCGAGACGTGCTCGACCAGCGACGACACCGCCAGCCCGGGCTGCTCGCCGTGCGGCTCCGGCAGGTCCCCGAAGGGCACGGCCACCGTCGCCGTCGCGCCGTCGCCCGCCGTGACCAGCACCGTCCGCGGTTCCAGCAGGGTCGTGGCGGCGCCGTCGTGCTGGGCGGCGAAGCGCTCGAACCAGCCCTGCACGCGCCGCGGCGCCACCTCCACCGCCCGGCCGCCGCCGGCGAGCTCGCGGACCCGGCTCACAGGACGAAGGTGTCGTTCCACAGCTGCGTGGTGCGGCCCGACAGGGCCTCCAGCAGCGCGGCGGCCTGGTCGTCGGTGAGCGAGGCGACGAAGTCGATCACCGCGCGGCCCCGGGCCAGCGTCGAGACCTCGACCCCCTCCGGCAGCAGCGCGGCGGGCAGCTCGTCGAACTCCTGGCGGGCCAGGTCCAGCAGGTCGCGCAGCCGGTGCGGGGCCACCTCGGCCTCGTCGATCAGCCACTCGTCGAGGGCCTCGACCAGGTTGCTGATCAGCCGGTCCTGGCCGCGCTGGTGCAGCGCCAGGTCGGGGCGCTGCAGCACGAAGTGCCGGTGCACGAACTTCAGGACCTGCACCTCGTGCCACTGCTCCGGCGCCAGCGACACGTGACCCGAGCGCGGCTCGACCTCCGGGTGCACCCGCACGCCCTCGACCAGCCGCCGGGTCCAGTCGCCGGAGAAGCGCACCACGGTCTGCTCGGCCTGCTGGGACCGGTCGAACGGCACCTCCAGCAGGTTGATCGCCAGGTCCGTGCGCACCTTCTTCACCGCGGCGGCGAAGGCCTCGTCGTCGGCGATCCACTCGTCCTTGTCGTGCAGCCGGCGCCGCAGCAGCTCCAGCGAGGCCCCGGGCCGGGGATCGCCGGGCCGCAGCTCGTCCTCGGCCGCGAACTCCACGCAGCGGCCGAGCCATTCCTGCAGCTCGTGGTGCACGGTCGTGAACTGCAGGATGCCGACGCGGTGGAAGTCCTCCAGGTCGTGGATCGCGTAGGCGATGTCGTCGGCGGTGTCCATCACCGACGCCTCGACGGTCTGCTGCCACTCCGGCACGGCCTTGTCGAACGGGCTGCGCGCGTCGACGAGGTCGTCGAGCTCGGTGCTGTAGGCGGAAAACTTCGCCGCCCCGCTGCCCGGCAGCTCGGCCGGTTCCGAGGCGCCGCGCGGCAGCCGCTCGGGCTCGTGCGGCACCGCCGAGTGCCGCGTCCACGGGTACTTCAGCAGCGCCGCGCGGACCGCGGCGGTCAGGTCCAGCCCGTTGCCCTCGGTGCCGCGCACGTCGATGCGGGTCACCACGCGGTAGGTCTGGGCGTTGCCCTCGAACCCGTCGGGCAGCGCGAAGCGCTCCCGCGCCAGCCGGTCCAGCACGCTCTCCCCCAGGTGCCCGAACGGCGGGTGCCCGAGGTCGTGGCCCAGCCCCGCGGCCTCGACGACGTCGAGGTCCAGGCCGCCGAGCTCCTCGACCTGGGCGCTGCTGACCGGATCGGCCAGCAGCCGCTCGGCGATGGCGCGCGCGACCTGGGCGACCTTGAGGCTGTGGGTGAGCCGGTTGTGCAGCAGCAGACCGGACCCGGACGGGCTGACGACCTGGGTGACCCCGCCCAGCCGGGCGAAGAACGCCGAGGCCGAGATCCGGTCGCGGTCGGCGCGGAACGGGCTCGCGGCCAGGTCACCGGGCATGGTGCGCCCGGTGCGATCGCTGCGGCGGGCTGCGCGTGGTGGCACTTCCTGCATGGACGCCACGTTATCGGCCAGCCACCCCGCGCCGCTCCCGGCGGGCGTGATCGAATGTTCGGGTGGCGGATGTCGTGGTGGTGGGCGCCGGACCTGCGGGTCGGGCGGCCGCCTCGGCCTGCAGCGATGCCGGGATGACCGTGGCGCTGGTGGATCCGGCGCCGCGCAGCGGCTGGGCGAGCACCTTCGGTTCCTGGGCCGACGAGCTGCCGCCCGGCGTGGTGGCGTCGGCGTCGGTGATGGAGCGGATGCGGCTGCGCGGCACCGGCGATCACCTGTGGCACCGGCCCTACGCGGTGCTGGACAACGACGCGCTGTGGAAGCAGCTGTGGCGCGCCGACATCACCGAGGTGACCGGCCGCGCGGTCGGCGCCGAGCACGGCCCGACCGGTTCCACCGTGGTCCTCAAGGACGGCAGGCGGCTGGCCGCCGGGGTGGTCGTCGACGCGACCGGGCCCGCGCGCACGCTCTGCGGCGGGCGTCCCCCGCACCCGCCCGCGCAGCAGACCGCGGTCGGCTGGGTCGTCGACTCGGCCACCGCCGCACCGCTGTGCGCGCCCGGCGAGGGCGTGTTCATGGACTGGAGCTCGGCGCCGCGCACCAGGGGCGGCTGGCCGACGTTCCTCTACGCCGTGCGGCTGGGGCCGGACCGGGTGCTGCTGGAGGAGACGTCCCTGGCGCGCCGTCCCGCGCTGCCGCTGGCGCTGCTGCGACGCAGGCTCGCCGGGCGGTTGAGCGACGCCGGGATCGACCCGGAGGCGCGGCTGGACGAGGAGCGGGTGCGGTTCCCGGTCGACGACCCGCTGCCCCGGCCGGGCCGGGTGGTGCCGTTCGGCGCCGCGGCCGGGTTCGTGCACCCGGCCAGCGGGTTCAGCGTGGCGCGGGCGCTGCGCTCGGCGCCGTGGCTGGCGGCGGCGCTCAGCGGCGGTCTGGCCACCGGGCCGGCCACCGCGGCGCGGGCGGGCTGGCAGGTGCTGTGGCCGACGGAGGCGGTGACCGCGCACGTGCTGCGGATGCGGTCGCTGCGCGCGCTGCTGTCGCTGCCGCCGGAGCTGGTGCCGGAGTTCTTCGAGGCGTTCTTCGCGCTGCCGGAGGCGCACCGGGTGGAGTTCCTGGCCGGGGAGGGCACCTTGGCTGGCACGGCGCGCGCCATGTCGGCGCTGTTCGCGCGCGTACCCTGGACCATCCGCCGTCGTCTCGTGCTGGGCGGGATGTCACTGGGACATCCGCCCGCGCGGCACGGACTCGGCGGAAGTTGATCTCGCATTTGTTCGCGAGCGGGAAAACCGGGTTGATTTCCTCCGCTTTTCCCGGGTGACGTGAGAATCGCAACGCCGTTTTTTCGAGTCGTCCATTTCATTGAACGTTCACGCAGCGTGCAAGGCGCTACCCGATAGGCTTTGCTCGTTGTCCACGCAGGGTGACCGATCCGATCCGAATTGCAAGATCAATTGAGGTACACGCCTCGTGCGGCTGATGTTCCACCCTGCTCAGGCACGCTAAGTTGGTCGGCGGGAATGGCGGCGCTCCGCCGACGAGGAGGAGCTGAGATGTCGGTGAACAGATCGTGAACACGGTCGCTGGAGAAGCATGAGTCGCGGCAACATCGACTCCGTGCTCGCGCTGGTGGACGAAGTTCGCTTCGCTTTCCAGCCATTGATCAACATCAAGACCGGTGCCATCGTCGCAGTGGAGGCGTTGGCCAGACCGGCGGGCGCGCACGTCCAGGACCTGTTCCGGGAAGCGGCGCGGCTGCGACGGCTCACCGAGCTCGATGTGGACCTGGCGGTCAAGGCGGTGCAGTCGGCCGCGGACCACGAGTCGCTGCTCCCGCTGCACCTCAACATCTTCGGCGGCACCGTCGTGCACGACCGCGAGCGGCTGCAGGCCCTGCGCGAGAAGCTGCGCGAGGCCGGCAGGCGCGAGCAGGAGATCACCCTGGAGATCGGTCCGCCGTTCGGCCGGATCGACACCGACCAGCTGCTGGAGAGCATCGGCAAGCTGCGCTCGGACGGCTTCCAGATCGCGCTCGACGGGGTCGGCGAAGGCGACGTCCCGCTGACCCTCATCGGCGACATCGGGCCCGCCACCATCAAGCTCGACCGCGCCGTCGTGCAGGGCCTGCCCGACGACCCGGCGCGCGTCGCCGTCGTCGAATCGGTCCGGCACCTGTGCGAGTCCACCGAGAGCCTGCTGGTCGCCGAGGGCGTCGAGAGCGACCGCCAGCTCAATTCGCTGCGCCGCAACGGCGTCCGCCTCGTGCAGGGCAACCTGCTGGCACCGGCCGGGCGCAGGCCGCCGACCGCCAGCACCGTGCCGGGCGTGGCCGCCGAGGTCACCGACCCGCACGCGCCGTCGCTGAACACCATCGCCAGCGGCCCGCGGGTCACCGAGTTCCTCTCCCCCGCGACGATGCTGTCCATCGACGCCACCGCCGACAAGGTCCGCGAGGTGCTGGCCGACCACACCGAGATCAGCGGCGTGGTGCTGGTCGACGAGCACAACCGGCCGCAGTTCACCATCGACCGCAACCGCTTCCTGCTCGCCGTCACCGGCCCCTACGGGCACGCCCTGCACGCCAAGCGCCCCGCCTCCCGGCTGGCCGACGAGCCGCGCGTGGTCACCACCGCCACCACGGCGATGGAGGCGCTGAGCATGGTCACCGGCTCCGACCAGTACCGGATGTACGACGACGCGATCGTCGTCGACGAGGCCGGGCGCTGCCTCGGCGCGGTGCGGGCCGGCGACCTCATCCGCGGCATGGCGGAGATGAAGGTCGAGGAGGCCGCCGCGCTGAACCCGCTGACCCGGCTGCCCGGCAGCGACGCCATCGCCCGCGACGTGTCCCGCCGCATCGCCGCCGAGGAGATCTTCGCGGTGAGCTGGCTGGACATCGACGGCTTCAAGACGATCAACGACACCGCCGGGTTCTCCGCGGGCGACGACCTGATCCGCTCGATCGGCCGCGGGCTCACCGACGCCGCGGCCTCGCTGTCGTCGGTGCAGGTCGGCCACGTCGGCGGCGACGACTTCCTGCTGGTCTCCGACCTCGACGACCTGGTGCCGCTGGCCGACGCGGTGCTCGGCCCGGCCCGGATGATCGGCGACACCGAGGTCACCCTGTCGCTGGCCACGCTGGTGTGCACCACGCAGACGGTCGCCGACTACGACCAGGCCTCCAGCAAGCTCGCCCCGCTCAAGGGCTCGGCGAAGCAGCTCACCGGCTCCAGCTGGGTGATGTCGAGACCCGGATCGGACCGGATAGAAGTCCTCCGGGGCCAGGCCGCGGGAGCATCCCCAGCACCCCCACCGCCGGCCGGTCCCCCACCGCAGTTCCCTCCCCCGGCATCCCCACCGCACGACTTCCCCACCCAAGACCCGGAACAGCGGCACCACGAACGGTTCTGAACAGCGAAGAGCCCCCGGTTCCCTTCTGGGACCGGGGGCTCTTCGCCGTTCAGACGTCGTGGCGGCGCATCCCGCTGACGCGTTCAGCCCTGCATCGCCCGGAGGTAGCCGTTGGGCTCGCCCGTCAGCGCGGCCTTCGCGGCCCGACTCTCGGCGTCGACGAGCACCTCGTCCGCGCCCGCCTCCAACCCGTCGAGCGAGGCGCGCACGACGTCCTCCGGCGCGATCTTCGGGATGTCGACCCCGGCGGAGAAGTCGGTGTCGACAGCACCGAAGTGCAGGCCCTGCACCGAGACGCCGGACGGAGCGAGTTCGGATCGCAGTCCGTTGGTCAGGCTCCACGCAGCCGATTTCGTCGCCGCGTAGGCACCGTTCTGCGGCGGTGAGAACCACGCGATGGCCGAGAGCACGTTGATGACGGCGCCGTGCGATGCGCGGAGCCCCGGTGCGAAGGCGCGGGTGAGCTCCCACGGTCCGAACACGTTCGTGTCGAACAGTCGCCGCGCGGACTCGGGGGACCCCGTCAGCAAGGACTCGAACACCACGGCACCGGCGTTGTTGACCAGGACGGTGGTGTCGCCGGCCGCGTCCGCGGCCGCGGTGATCCCACCGCGATCAGTGACGTCCAGCCGCACGACCTCCACGCGCGGGTCCCGGCTCAGCTCGGCGTCGACCGACAGCGGATCACGCACACCGGCGTAGACTCGGTCGGCTCCCCGGGCGAGGAACCCCGAGACGAATGCGCGCCCGATACCCCGGTTCGCCCCGGTCACGAAGACGGTCTGCCCGCTGACTCTCATCGAGTGCCCTCTCGTCGGTTCGCCTCGCCACCTGCGAGGCTCCGCCGAACGTAGGACCTCACATCCATGTGAGGGTCAAGTCATCGAAGGGATCGGAGATGAAGATCGGAGAACTCTCCCGCGTCACGGGTGTGAGCGTCCGATCGCTGCGCTACTACGAGGAGCAGCGGCTGCTCGCGGCCGACCGCACGGCGACGGGGCAGCGCGTCTACACCGCGGACGCCCCGGACCGGGTGCGGCTGATCCAGTGCCTCTACTCGGCGGGTTTGCCCAGCAGCTCCATCGCGCTGCTGTTGCGCTGCGAGTCGACGGGCCACGTCAGCGCCGGGATGATCGACGAGGTGCGCGGGCAGCGCGAGCGCATCGCGCGACGGCTCGAGCAGCTGACCGAGGCGGCTGCCAGGCTCGACGCCCTCGTGGACACCATGACGTCGGCGGCCGACGGCACTCCTCGATGAGGAAGCGGCAGCCGCCGAAAGCCCGTTCTCGTCCTGCCGGAGCACCAGCAGAAGACCCCCTGACCCGCGCATTCGCGGATCAGGGGGTCTTCGTGCGCGTTCTCAGACGGTGAAGCCGAGGGCGCGGAGCTGCTCGCGGCCCTCTTCGGTGATCTTCTCCGGGCCCCACGGGGGCATCCAGACCCAGTTGATCCGGAAGTCGGAGACGACACCGCCGCCCGGGCCGCCGGTGAGGGCGGAGCGGGCCTGGTCCTCGATGACGTCGGTCAGCGGGCAGGCCGCCGAGGTCAGCGTCATGTCCACGGTGGCGGAGTTGTCCTGCTCCACCCGCACGTCGTAGACCAGACCGAGGTCCACCACGTTGATGCCCAGCTCCGGGTCGACGACGTCGCGGAGGGCTTCCTCGACGTCCTCGACCTTGGCGACCTCGGCGGCCGGGGCGGCCTGCTCGGGCAGGGCGTCGGCAGTGCGCGCCTCGTCCTGCACCTGGGTCTCGTCGCTCACTTTGCCTCCTGAAAGTCTGTTGGCACCGGGCTCACGCGCGGGAGACGGCGTCCTTGAACGCCATCCAGCCCAGCAGCGCGCACTTGACCCGCATCGGGTACTTGGCCACGCCCGCGAAGGCGATGGCGTCCTCGAGCACGTCCTCGTCGGGCTCGACCTTGCCGCGGCCGTGCATCAGCTCGCTGAACGCGGCCTCGGTCTCGAGGGCCTCCTTGAGCGGCTTGCCGACGACGAGGTCGGTCAGCACCGACACCGCCGCCTGGCTGATCGAGCACCCCTGCCCCGCGTACGAGACGTCCTCGACCTTGGCGCTCTCGCCCTCGCCGGTCAACCGGACCCGCAGCGTCACCTCGTCCCCGCAGGTCGGGTTGACCTGGAAGGACTCGGCGTCGAACGGCTCCCGCAGTCCGTGCCGGTGCGGATTGCGGTAGTGGTCCAGGATGATCTCCTGGTACATCTGCTCAAGCTGCATGTGCGCCAGTCCTCGGCGGTTCAGGCGACGCCGAAGAAGCGCTGCGCCTCGCGCACCGCGTCCACCAGCGCCTTGACCTCGTCCAGTTCGTTGTACAGGTAGAACGACGCGCGAACGGTCGCGGGAATTCCCATCCGCCGGTGCAGCGGCCAGGCGCAGTGGTGGCCCACCCGGACCTCCACGCCCTGGTCGTCGAGCACCTGGCCGGCGTCGTGCGGGTGCACGCCGTCGATCACGAACGACACGGCGCCACCGCGGTTGTCGGTGCTGGTGGGCCCGATGATGCGCACGCCCTCGATCGCGCCGAGCTCGCGCAGCGCGGTCTCGGTCAGCGCGTGCTCGTGCGCGGCGACCCGGTCCATGCCCACCTCGGTGAGGTAGTCCACGGCCGCGCCCAGCCCGACGACCTGCGAGGTCATCGGCACGCCCGCCTCGAACCGCTGCGGCGGCGGGGCGAACGTGGAGCGCTCCATGTGCACCAGCTCGATCATCGAACCGCCGCTGATGAACGGAGGCATCCCGTCCAGCAGCTCGCGGCGGCCGTAGAGCACGCCGACACCGGACGGGCCGAGCATCTTGTGCCCGGAGAACACCGCGAAGTCCACGCCCATCGCCTTGAAGTCCACCGGCGCGTGCGGCACCGACTGGCAGGCGTCGAGCACGGTCAGCGCACCCACCTCGTGGGCGCGGCGGATGATCTCCTCACCGGTGTTGACGGTGCCCAGCACGTTGGACTGGTGGGTGAAGGCCACGACCTTCGCCCGCTCGGAGATCACCGAGGCCACGTCGGAGGTGTCCAACCGGCCTTCGTCGGTGACGCCGAACCAGCGCAGCGTGGCACCGGTGCGCTCGCACAGCTGCTGCCACGGCACCAGGTTCGCGTGGTGCTCCATCTCGGTCACCACGACCTCGTCGCCGGGGCCGAGGCGGAAGCGCTCGGCTTCCGCCCCGGCCGTCGCGGCGTTGCTCATGGCGTAGGCGACGAGGTTCACGCCCTCGGTGGCGTTCTTGGTGAACACCACCTCGTCATCCCCGACGCCGACGAAGCGCGCGATGCGTTCCCGCGCGCCCTCGTAGGCGTCCGTGGCCTCCTCGGCCAGCTGGTGCGCGCCGCGGTGCACGGCGGCGTTGGAGGTCTCCAGGAAGGAGCGCTCCGCGTCGAGCACCTGGCGCGGCCGCTGCGAGGTCGCCCCGGAGTCGAGGTAGACCAGGCGCTTGCCGTCGCGGATGGTGCGCCCGAGGATCGGGAAGTCCGCGCGGATCTGTGCCACGTCCAGTGGGGTGCTCGCACCAGTGGTGCGAAGAGGCTGCTGGGTCATGACTGGGCGGCCGCCTCCTTCTTGCCGGTGAACCGCACGTAGCCGTTGGCCTCGAGCTCGTCGGCGAGCTCGGCGCCACCGGACTCGACGACCTTGCCGTCGGCGAAGACGTGCACGCGGTCCGGGGTGATGTGCTTGAGGATCCGGGTGTAGTGGGTGATCAGCAGAACACCCTTGTCGCCCTTGGCCTTGAAGCGGTTCACGCCGTCGGACACGACGCGCAGCGCGTCGACGTCGAGACCGGAGTCGGTCTCGTCCAGAACGGCGAACTTCGGGTCGAGCAGGTCCAGCTGCAGGATCTCGTGGCGCTTCTTCTCACCGCCGGAGAAGCCCTCGTTGACGCTGCGCTCGGAGAAGGACGGGTCGATGTCCAGGTCGGACATCGCCTGCTTGACCTCCTTGACCCAGTGCCGGATCTGCGGGGCCTCGCCGCGCACGGCGGTGGCCGCGGTGCGCAGGAAGTTCGACATCGACACGCCCGGCACCTCGACCGGGTACTGCATGGCGAGGAACAGGCCCGCGCGGGCGCGCTCGTCGACCGACATCTCCAGGACGTCCTCGCCGTCGAGCAGCACCGTGCCCGAGTCGATCTGGTACTTGGGGTGACCGGCCAGCGCGTAGGCCAGGGTCGACTTGCCGGAGCCGTTGGGGCCCATGATGGCGTGGATCTGACCGGAGTCGATGGTCAGGTTGACGCCCTTGAGGATCGGCTTGGCGCCTTCCTCGGTGAGGACCGAACCGTGCAGGTCCTTGATCTCCAGGGTGGCCATTTCTTCTCGTTCTCCTGGTGTGGTGGTACCGAAAGTCTGGGAATCGACGTGGCGTCAGGCGCCGACGACGGCGAGCTCTTCCTCGATCTCGGCCTCCAGGCGCTCGCGCACCTCGGGGACGTTGATCTTCTGCAGCAGCTCGCCGAAGAAGCCGCGCACGACCAGGCGCCGGGCCTGGTCCTGCGGGATGCCGCGGGCCTGCAGGTAGAACAGCTGCTCGTCGTCGAACCGGCCGGTGGCGCTGGCGTGGCCGGCTCCCTCGATCTCGCCGGTCTCGATCTCCAGGTTCGGGACCGAGTCGGCCCGCGCACCTTCGGTCAGCACCAGGTTGCGGTTGAGCTCGTAGGTGTCGGTGCCCTCGGCCGCGGCCTGGATCAGCACGTCGCCGATCCACACCGAGTGGGCCGAGTCGCCCTGCAGCGCGCCCTTGTACAGGACGTTGCTGCGGCAGTTGGGCACGTTGTGGTCGACCAGCATCCGGTGCTCGAGGTGCTGGCCGGCGTCGGCGAAGTAGAGGCCGAGCAGCTCGGCGTCGCCGCCCTTGTCCGCGTAGTTGACCGTGGTGTTCACCCGCACCAGGTCGCCGCCGAGGGTGACGGCGAAGTGGCGGAACACCGAGTCGCGGCCGAGGGTCGCGTGCTCGGAGCTGACCTGCGTGGCGTCGTCGGCGAAGTCGTGGATGGACACGACCCGCAGCTGGGCGCCGTCGGCGACGACGAACTCGACGTTGTCGCCGATGGTGCCGGAGCCGCGGTAGTCGAGGACCACGACGGCCTCGGCGAACTGCTCCGCGTGGATCTGCACGTGGCCGAAGGCGACCTGGTCCGCGCCGGGGCCGTCGATGGTGACGGTGATCGGCCCGGCGGGCTTGGTCTCCTTGGGCACGGTGACCACGGTGGCCTCGGTGAACGAGCTCCACGCCTGGGCGGCGACGCGGTCGGCGGGCACGCCGCCCTTGCCGATGCGCGCGTCGTCGCGACCCACGGTCTCCACGGTGGCCTCACCGGTGACCTGGACCTTGATGCTGCCGGTCGCGGTCGCGGTGCCGTCGTGCAGGCCCTTCAGGCGCTTCATCGGGGTGAACCGCCAGTCCTCCTCACGACCGCCGGGGACCTCGAAGGCCTCGACGTCGTAGGAGCGGAAGCGCTCCCCGCGGGAGGCCTGCGGAACGACAGGCCCCCCGTGGGAGTGCTCGGTCAGCCCGTGCTGCTGCTGGGCGTCGGTTTCGGTGGTGCTCATCGTTAGCCGACGGCCCCTTCCATCTGCAGTTCGATCAGTCGGTTCAGTTCCAGCGCGTACTCCATCGGCAGCTCGCGCGCGATGGGCTCGACGAAGCCGCGGACGATCATCGCCATCGCCTCGTCCTCGGTCAGACCCCGCTGCATCAGGTAGAACAGCTGGTCATCGCTGACCTTGGACACCGTCGCCTCGTGGCCCATGGTCACGTCGTCGACGCGCACGTCCACGTAGGGGTAGGTGTCGGAGCGGCTGATGGTGTCGACCAGCAGCGCGTCGCACTTGACGTTCGACGAGGAGTGGTGGGCGCGCTTGGCGACCTTGACCAGACCCCGGTACGAGGTGCGGCCACCACCGCGGGCGATCGACTTGGAGACGATCGTCGAGGAGGTGTGCGGCGCCATGTGCTCCATCTTCGCGCCGGCGTCCTGGTGCTGGCCCTCGCCGGCGAACGCGACGGACAGGACCTCGCCCTTGGCGTGCTCGCCCATCAGGAACACCGACGGGTACTTCATCGTGACCTTGGAGCCGAGGTTGCCGTCGACCCACTCCATGGTGGCGCCCTCTTCGGCCTTGGCCCGCTTGGTCACCAGGTTGTAGACGTTGTTCGACCAGTTCTGGATCGTCGTGTAGCGGCAGCGGCCGCCCTTCTTCACGATGATCTCCACGACGGCCGAGTGCAGCGAGTCGCTGGAGTAGATCGGCGCGGTGCAGCCCTCGACGTAGTGCACGTAGGCGCCCTCGTCGACGATGATCAGCGTCCGCTCGAACTGGCCCATGTTCTCGGTGTTGATCCGGAAGTAGGCCTGCAGCGGGATGTCGACGTGCACGCCCGGCGGCACGTAGATGAAGGAGCCACCCGACCACACGGCGGTGTTGAGCGCGGAGAACTTGTTGTCGCCGGCCGGGATGACCGAGCCGAAGTACTCCTTGAAGATCTCCGGGTGCTCGCGCAGCGCCGTGTCGGTGTCCAGGAACAGCACGCCCTGGGCCTCCAGGTCCTCGCGGATCTGGTGGTAGACGACCTCCGACTCGTACTGCGCGGCGACACCCGCGACCAGCCGCTGCTTCTCCGCCTCCGGGATGCCCAGCTTGTCGTAGGTGTTCTTGATGTCCTCGGGCAGGTCCTCCCAGGTCTGGGCCTGCTCCTCGGTGGAGCGCACGAAGTACTTGATGTTGTCGAAGTCGATGCCCGACAGGTCCGCACCCCAGTTGGGCATCGGCTTGCGGTCGAAGAGCTTCAGCGCCTTGAGGCGCTGCTCGAGCATCCAGTCGGGCTCGCTCTTCTTGTCCGAGATGTCGCGCACGACGTCCTCGGACAGACCGCGCTTGGCGGTCGCACCCGCGATGTCGTTGTCGGCCCAGCCGTATTCGTAGTTGCCCAGCGTCGCCAGGGTTTCTTCCTGGGTGAGCTGACCATCGGATGCGGTGGTGGGATTGCGCTGCTCCGCAGCGGCAGTCATACGGACTCCCCTCCAGCAGGAATCGGGGCGGTGTTCTGCCGGTCCTTCGGGACCGAACCGGCAGAGGTCTGTTCGGACTCCGGATCGTGCTGATCCGGATCCGTCAACCGCGCGGTTGGTACGTGCGTGGTGCAGGCCGCATCACCGTTCGCGATCGTGGCCAGCCGCTGCACGTGGGTGCCGAGGACTTCGGCGAACGCCGCCGTCTCGGCTTCGCACAGCTGCGGGAAGTCCGCAGCGACGTGCGCCACCGGGCAGTGGTGTTGGCAGAGCTGCTCGCCGCTTCCGACGCTGCGCGCCGAGGCAGCGTAGCCCTCCCGGGAGAGCGCGTCGGCGAGTACCTCCGCGCGCTCGGCCGGGGTCCGAGCGGCCACGAGCGCGTCCCGGTGGTTGGCCACCAGAGCGGCCATCCTCCGTTCGGCGAACTCGCGCACCGCCTGTTCCCCTTCGTGTTCGGCGATGAACCGCAGCGCCGCCACCGCGAGGTCGTCGTAGGCGTGACCGAACCTCGCTCTGCCCGACTCGGTGAGCAGGTAGAGCTTGGCGGGCCGGCCGCGGCCCCGACGGCCGCGCGGAGAGGACTCCCGGGTGTAGGCCTCGCCCTCGGCGACCAGCACGTCCAGGTGCCGGCGCACCGCGGTGGGACTGACCCCGAGTTCGTCGGCCACCGCAGCAGCGGTGATCGGCCCCCGTTCCAGCAGCAACCGCGCAACCGTGTGACGGGTCCGGCCGTCGCCTTGCGCAGCCGTGCCGGACTGGCCCGCAGGGCCCGTCTCGGTGGCGGCTGCGGTCGGCTGCGACGTCCCGACCTTTTTCACAACACGAATGTTACCTATTTCGATCGCACGCACCAGGGGCACGGGGCGGACACGTGATCTGACTCACCCCATTACGCTGCGAAGCCGTGGCTGCAGGCGAAACGACGGACCAGACGATGCTGCTCCCCGGGTCGGAGGCACCCGAGCGGACCAGCACGGAGCCGCTCGATCACGCCGAACGGAGGCAGCTCGACCACATCCGCCGCTTCGGCACCACCGGATCCCTGATCCTGGCCGCCGGGGCGTTCGGCGCCGGCGCCAACCCGGTGATCAACCCCATCTACGGCGCCCGCTTCCTCGGCCTGCTCAGCCGGATGCCCACCGTGGCGATGGCGATCTGCTGGCTCGGCATGCTCATGATCGTCGCCGCCTGGCTGTGGCTCGGCCTGCTCTGCAGACCCGGCCGCGAACGCGTCCTCGGCGTCGGCCAGCTCGCCCGCACCGCCGCCATGTGGGGCCTGCCGCTGGCCCTGTGCCCACCGCTGTTCAGCACCGACATGTACAGCTACCTCGCGCAGAGCGAGGTCGCCGCGCGCGGCTTCAACCCCTACGTGGTCAGCCCGCTCATCGGCCTGGGCGTCGACCACCCCTTCACCAGCAACGTGCCCAACATCTGGCGCGACACCCCGTCGCCCTACGGGCCGCTGTTCCTGATGTTCGGCCAGCTCATCTCCCGCGTCATCGGCGACAACGTGATCGGCGGCGTGCTGATCTGGCGCGTGGTCATGCTCTGCGGCCTGGCCCTGGCGATCTGGGCCATCCCCAAGCTCGCCCGCCGCTGCGGCGTGCACCCGGCCGCCGCCCTGTGGCTCAGCGTCGCCAACCCGATCGTGCTGTTCCACGTCATCAGCGGCATGCACAACGAGGCCCTGATGGTCGGCATCATGCTCACCGCCATCGAGCTCGGCCTGCGCCACCAGAGCGCGCCCGGCACCATCGCCGCCGGCGTGCTGCTCACCATCGCCGGAGCCATCAAACCGCCCGGCTGGATCGCGCTCGGCTTCTTCGGCATCTGCCTGGTGGTGATCCGCGGCGGCCGCTGGCGCGAGCTGTTCCGCGTCGGAGCACTGCTCGGCGCCGTGTTCCTGGCCACCATGACGGTGATCACCGTCGGCAGCGGCTGGGGCCTGGGCTGGATCGACACCTTCGACGTGCCCAACCGGGTCAAGACGTTCATGGCCCCGCTGACCGCGTTCGGCATGACCGGCGGCGGCATCTCCACGCTGCTGGGCCTGGGCAACCAGACCGACGCGATGCTGGTCATCACCAAGCTCATCGGCTACGTGATCGTGGCCGCGGTGTGCCTGTGGATGCTGTGGCTGTCCTTCCGCGGCCGCATCCAGCCGCTGGTCGCGATGGGCGCCACCTACCTCACCCTCGCGCTGGCCGTGCCCGTGCTGTGGCCCTGGTACCTGCTGTGGTCGGTGGCGCCGCTGGCGCTGTCGACCAACAACTCCCGCTTCCGCCACACCGCCACCGCGATCTGCGCCGCCGTGTCGCTGCTCATCCCGCCCACCGGTGCCGGATTCGTGCTGCGCGCGTACCAGATCCCGCTCGCCGTGATCGCCGCGATCGTCGCGTTCGCGATCACGGTGACGCTGGTGAGGCACCGGATGCCCGCCATCCGGCCCACCCTCGGCCGAGTGCGCCAGGTCAAGCAATAGGCTGTGAATCCGTGAGCAACGAGAGTCCGGCCGTCCTGCTGCGCGGGCTGGAGAAGCGCTTCGGGGACACCACCGCGGTCGCCGGGCTCGACCTGAGCGTGCCGCGCGGCAGCGTGCTGGCGCTGCTGGGCCCCAACGGCGCGGGCAAGACCACCACCGTGGAGATCTGCGAGGGCTTCCAGCGCCCCGACCGCGGCGAGGTCCGCGTCCTGGGCCTCGACCCGCACACCCAGGGCGAGCAGCTGCGCCCCCGCATCGGCGTCATGCCGCAAGGCGGCGGCGCCTACCCGGGCGTGCGCACCGAGGAGATGCTGCACCTCGTCGCCGCCTGCACCGCCAACCCGCTCGACCCGGCCTGGCTGCTGGAGATGCTCGGGCTGGAATCGGTGCGCCGGACCTCCTACAAGCGGCTCTCCGGGGGCCAGCAGCAGCGGCTGTCGCTGGCCTGCGCCCTTATCGGCCGCCCCGAGCTGGTGTTCCTCGACGAACCCACCGCCGGCCTCGACCCGCAGGCCCGCCGCCTGGTGTGGGAGCTGGTCGCCGCGCTGCGCCGCGACGGCGTGAGCGTGCTGCTGACCACCCACCTGATGGACGAGGCCGAGGCGCTGGCCGACCGGGTCGTCATCGTCGACCACGGCCGCGCGGTCGCCGACGGCACCGCCGAGGAGCTCACCGCCCCCGCCGACGGCAAGCAGGAGCTCCGCTTCCGCTCGCAGACCGGCCTCGACCTCGACCTGCTGCTGGCCGCGCTGCCCGAGGGCTACACGGCCGACGAGCTGCGCCCCGGCGACTACGTGGTGCGCGGCGAGATCAACCCGCAGGTGGTCTCCACGGTGACCGCCTGGTGCGCCCAGCACAGCGTGCTGGCCCAGGAGCTGCGGGTGACCCGCCGCAGCCTGGAGGACGTCTTCCTCGACCTGACCGGACGGGAGCTGCGATCGTGACCGCCGAGCTCGGTGACCGGTTCCCCGCCGGAACCTTCTCCCCCGCTCCCGGGCGGGGCCGCGCGCTGCGGATGCTGGCCGCGCAGACCCGCATCGAGACGCTGCTGATCATCCGGCACGGCGAGCAGGCGCTGCTGACCCTGATCATCCCGATCGCGCTGCTCATCGGCATGAGCACCGTGCACATCGGCGACCTGCCCGAGCCCCGGGTGAACTCGGTGATGCCGCGCATCCTGGCGCTGGCGGTGATGTCGACGGCGTTCACCGGTCAGGCCATCGCGCTCGGTTTCGACCGCCGCTACGGCGTCCTCAAGCGCCTGTCGGCGACCGCCCTGCCGCGCTGGACGCTCATCTCCGGCCGCGTGCTGGCGACGCTGCTCGTGGTGGCACTGCAAGCGGTTGTGCTGAGCGTGACGGCGCTGTTCCTGGGCTGGTCCCCGGCCCTGTCCGGGCTGCTGCCCGGCATCGGCCTGCTGGTGCTGGGCACGCTGGTGTTCGGCGCCGCCGGAGTCCTGGTCGGCGGCGCGCTGCGACCGGAGATCATCCTGGCGCTGGCCAACGCGATCTGGTTCGCCCTGCTGCTCGCGGGCGGCCTCGCCCTGCCCGCCTCCGACCTGCCGGGCCCGCTGGCCGACATCGCCGGCTTCCTGCCCTCCGGCGCACTGGCCGAAGCCCTCGACGCCGTCCTGGTCCAGAGCTCGCTCCCAGGAGCCCAGCCGATCCTCGTCCTGCTCGCCTGGGGCATCGCCTGCGGAGCCACCGCGGTCCGCACCACCCGCCTGACCTAGGTCTTAGAGTGGCGGGCATGACCAAGATCGCTCGGCATGCCAAGGCTGCGTTAGAACTGTTCCACTCGATGATCTACTTCGCGCCCGAGGCCGAAGACCGGTTCACCTCGCTGGGTCTCAAGCCCGGGCGGATGAGCTACTACGCGGGCCGTTCGGCCGCGATGGGACCGGTGGGCGCGGGCGTGGTGGCCGCGACCTTCTACAACTTCAACCCCGTCTCGGTCGCCAAGTCCATCCCCGCCGCCTGGGACATCGCCTCCCCCGCCCAGGTCCTCGAAGCCCGGCTGGACGCCGTCGACGCGGCGCTGCACCGGCTGCTCGGTGACGAGGTGCTGGCCTCCGACGACGTCGCCGAGGCCGCCGAGCTCGCCCGCATCGCCACCGAGGCCTGCCGTCCCGAGGCGCGGCCGCTCTACGCCGGGCACGCCGACCTCGACTGGCCCGAGGTGCCGCACCTCAAGCTGTGGCACGCGCTGACGCTGCTGCGCGAGTTCCGCGGCGACGGTCACCTCATCGCCCTGCAGCACGCGGGCATCTCCGGCATCGAGTCGCTGGTGCTGCACAGCACCATGCGCGGCGGGTTCACCCCGGAGGCCGCGCGCACCCTGCGCGAGTGGTCCGAGCAGGAGTGGGCCGAGGCGACCGAGCGGCTGGCCGAGCGCGGCCTGGTCACCGCCGAGGGCGCGCTCACCGACGAGGGCAAGGAGTACCGCGAGGCCATCGAGGTGCACACCGACGAGATGGCGATGAGCCCGTGGCAGCACCTCGGCGAGGAGCGCACCGCCGCCCTCATCGACAAGGGCGGCAAGCTCAGCAAGGCCCTCGTCGAGGCGGGAGCCCTGCCGAAGGGCCTGTTCTCGTGACGCGGTCGTCACCTGCGTGACCTGCGGGCGGGACGATCCGAGCAGCGGAATACCATTGCCTCGTGGCGCTACCTACTTGGATCTCCCGCCCGACCCCGCGCACCGTGCGGATCCTCGCGATCGCCGTGCTGGTGACGCAGGCGCTGATCTCGGTGACCGGGGCGACCGTCCGCGTGACGGGCTCCGGACTGGGATGTCCGACCTGGCCGCAGTGCTTCCCGGGCAGCATGGTCCCGGTCCCGCACGCGGAGGTCGCGGCCCTGCACCAGGCGATCGAGTTCGGCAACCGGCTGCTCACCGGCGTCGTCGGCTTCATCGCGCTGGCCTGCCTGCTCGCCGCGTGGCGCTGCCGCCCGCACCGCAAGCGCCTGGTCGGGCTGGCGCTGATCATGCCGCTCGGCGTGGTCGCCCAGGCCGTCATCGGCGGCATGACGGTGCTGGTGAACCTGGCCTGGTGGAGCGTCTCGGTGCACTTCATGGCCTCGGCGATCCTGATCTGGCTGGCCGCGATCCTGGTCAAGGCGACCACCGAGGGAGACCGCGCGCCGCTGGGCATCGTCACCCGCCCGATGCGCCGCCTGCTGGTCGCGCTGGTCGTGGTCACCGCCGCGGTGCTGCTGGCGGGCACGCTGGTCACCGCCGCCGGCCCGCACGCCGGTGACCCGGACACGCCGCGCCTGGGCTTCGCCGTCGCCTCGCTGGTGCAGGTGCACGGCCTGCTGGTGATGGCCTACGTGCTGCTGCTGGCGGTCTTCGGTGTCTGGCTGCGCTCGGCCCGCCCGACCAAGGCGCTGATCCGCGCCTACATCACCGCGTGCGCGATGGTCCTGGTCCAGGGAGCGATCGGCTCGGTCCAGTACTACCTGGGCGTCCCGGAGCTCCTGGTCGTCCTGCACGTCGCCGCGGCCACCTGCGTCATCATCGCCACGGCCACCCTCTGGGTCGAGTCCCGCAACCGCGGCCCCCTCCCCCACCCAGAGGTCCCGGAACCCCAGGAATCCCCAGCCACGGTCTGACCCCACAACCCTCCCCCACAAAACCTCCCGTCCCAAGGATCCCGAAGTTTTCATGAAAACCTCCCGTCCCGAGGAGGACGACAGTTTTCATGAAAACCTCCCCACCCCAAGCACCACGAGACCTCCCAGGAGGGGTCGTTTTCCCAGGACGGGGGAAGTTTTCATGAAAACCTCCCGGTTCGGGGGAGAACGCAGTTTTCATGAAAACTTCGGAACCCCGGGTCGGGACCCGGGACAGAACCCGAGGTCGGGACCCGAGGTCAGGACTGAAGGTCGGGACTGAAGGTCGGGGCCCGAGGTCGGGAGGGGGTTAGAAGCGGAGGTTCTTCTTGCCTTCTCGTTCCCAGCGGCGCCAGAGCTCCGGCATCTCGCTGGAGAGCCACTTGTAGAACTCGTTGACCGCGCGGAGCCTGCGGGCGCGCTCGCCCTGGCCGCTGAACATGCGCAGGCCCGAGGCGGTGAGCTCCTCCAGGCCGGTGACGCGCTCCATGCGCTGGCGCACCAGAGCGGGCCAGCGGTCCTCCTCCACCTGGTACAGCGCGGCCTCGCGCCCCTGGCGGGTGGTCTTCGAGACCACGCCCAAGCGCATCAGGAGCCGGACGTTGGTGCTGATCGAGCCGGTGCTGGCGGCCAGCGCGTGCGAGAGCTCGGTGGCGGTGCGCTCCGGCGGGTCGCAGATCAGCAGGAACGCGAGGATGCGCCCGGCGATGAGCGGCATGCCCTCGGTGGCTTCGAAGTGGGCCGCCATCTGCTCGATCCACTCCGACATGGCCGGCCGGTCGGTGCGCTGAAGGTACTCCTCGGACACGCCGCCCCCCCAGATCGAGTTCAGTTACCGCTGAAAACATAAACCACAGCGATGGTCTCGACCAGTCGTGAGCGCGGCGTGTCCGGAGAAGGCCAGGTCAGCGAGCGAGCGGACCGGCCATCTTGCGGCGGTGCGCGGCACCGATCTTGAGCGCCGCGGTGGTCTCGGCGTCCCACTCGCTGGCGGTGAGCCCGTCCACGGCCTCGACCAGGGCCTCGCCGACGGTGGGGCTGGTGACCATGACGTCGCCGAGGCGGCCGTCCTCGCCGATCAGCACCACGCGGGCGCCCGCCCGGCCGATGTTCTCCACCACCGCGCGCGCCGAACCGCCGTGGTCGGCGACGAAGGCCTTCGCCGCGGAGAGGGCCTTCGGGGTGGGCGCGGTGCTCTGCTCGGTGTCCTTCTCGGCTGTCATGCCGGGATCCTAAACACGTTTCACCACCGGGCAGAACCGGTCGTTGCGCACGACACTCGATCTCGGGCGGGGGACCACCGGCGACCGGAGATGAGCGTGGCGGGATGATCGGCGGGGGCCGCCGCGTTGCGCCGGACGGCCCACGAGCAAGCCCTGCGAAGGAGAGAGCACATGCGCGCGATTCGGGTGACGTCCCACGGTGGTCCCGAGGCCCTCGAGGTCAGCGAGGTCGAGGTGCCCGAACCCGGGCCCGGCCAGCTGCTGGTCGACGTCGCCGCCTCCGGGGTCAACTTCATCGACACCTACCAGCGCAGCGGCGTCTACTCGGTGCCGCTGCCGTTCACCCCGGGTTCGGAGGGCGCGGGCGAGATCGTCGCGGTCGGCCCGGACGTCGACGGGTTCGCGGTCGGCGAGCGCGTCGCGTGGGCGATGACGCCCGGCAGCTACGCGGAGAAGGCGCTGGTCCCGGCCCGCGCCGCGGTCAAGATCCCGGACGGGGTGGACACCAGGACGGCTGCGGCCGCGACCTTGCAGGGCATGACGGCCCACTTCCTGGTCACCTCGACCCACGAGATCAAGACCGGCGAGACCGCGCTGGTGCACGCCGCGGCGGGCGGGATGGGCCTGCTGCTGACGCAGCTGATCAAGTCCAAGGGCGGCAACGTCATCGGCACCGTCTCCACCGACGAGAAGGAGCGGCTGGCGCGCGAGGCCGGTGCGGACGAGATCATCCGCTACACCGAGGCCGACGTGGCCGCGGAGGTCAAGGACCTCACCGACGGCCGCGGTGTGGACGTCGTCTACGACGGCGTAGGCAAGAGCACCTTCGAGGCGAGCCTGGCGAGCCTGCGCCCGCGCGGCACGCTGGCGCTGTTCGGCGGCGCCAGCGGCCAGGTCCCGCCGTTCGACCCGCAGCGGCTCAACGGCGCGGGCTCGCTGTTCCTGACCAGGCCGTCGCTGGCCCACCACGTCCTCACCCGCGAGGAGCTGGAGTGGCGGGCGGGCGAGGTCTTCGGCTGGATCTCCTCGGGCGCGCTGCACATCCGGGTGAGCGGCACCTACTCGCTGGAGGACGCCGCCCGGGCCCACGAGGACCTCGAAGGGCGCCGCACCACCGGCAAGCTCCTCATCCTGCCCTGACCCGATCGCAGGCCGGGCCGCCTCGCGCGAGCGGGGCGGCCTACCAGGGCCAGCCGAGGACCGGCAGGCTCAGCGCGGAGTCCACGGCCAGGGCCACGAACACGATCATCAGGTACGTGTTGGAGAGGTGGAACAGCCGCATCGGCTTGGTCGGCACGCCGCGCTTGGTGGCCGCGTGCAGGCGGTGCGCCAGCACGAGGAACCAGGCGCCGGCGATCGCGGCGAAGGCGGCGTAGAGCCAGCCGGTGGCCGGGACCAGCAGCAACGTCCAGGCGACCATCAGCCAGGTGAACAGCACGATCTGCCGGGACACCGCGACCGGCTGCGCCACCACCGGCAGCATCGGCACGCCCGCGCGCTCGTAGTCGTCCTTGTACTTCATCGCCAGCGACCAGGTGTGCGGCGGCGTCCAGAAGAACACCACGCCGAACATCACCAGCGCGGGCCAGTCGACGCGGCCGGTGACCCCGGCCCAGCCGATCACCACCGGCATGCAGCCCGCGGCCCCGCCCCACACGATGTTCTGCGCGGTCCGCCGCTTGAGGACCATCGTGTAGATGAAGACGTAGAACAGGATCGTGGCCACCGCCAGCACCCCGGCCAGCAGGTTCGTCGACGCCCACAGCACCAGGAACGAGCCGACGCCCAGCGCGATGCCGAACACCAGCGCGTGCCGGTTCGACACGGTGTGGCGCACCAGCGGGCGAGCCCGCGTGCGCTTCATCACCTGATCGATGTCGGCGTCGACGACGCAGTTCAGCGCGTTGGCGCTGCCCGCGGCCATCGTGCCGCCGACGAGCGTGGCCAGCACCAGCAGCGGCGAGGGAATGCCGCGCTCGGCGAGCAGCATCGCGGGGATCGTGGTGACCAGCAGCAGCTCGATCACCCGCGGCTTGACCAGGCTCAGATAGGCTTTGAGCAGGTCAGCGGCCTTGCGGGTGGGCTGACGGGTGGCTTCGGCGGTGGTGGTCACGACGCTGCGCTCACCGACGACATGACACTCCCCGCACTTGCCGATCACGCTCCCGCCGGTTCCCGAAGAACGGAACCGAACCGTTAACCAATAGTAGTCGCGCTACAGAAGCCCGTCGCGCGCGGGTGCGAGTGCCCCTGTTCACGCCAGTGACGAGCTAAGCTGGAGTGGTTCGGCGATCAGCCGCGATCTCCCGGTGTGCCGTCAGCGCGAAGCCCGGATCTGGTGCACGCTGGTCGACGAATCACCGGCTCCCCCACCGTCCGAGGCGATCCTCGCTGGTCGAGGCTGGTTCAGCAGTGGGGCGACACCGTTACTCAAACGGGCCGCCGGGCGCCTGATCGCAGGAGACTAGGCTGCCCGACGGACGAGGGATAACTGCGGTTCGAATCGGTCCAGCGGACCGTTCGCCGCGTTGAGGGAAATACCGCCGAAGGAAAACTGGAGCTGCGTCCGTGTCCGTCACCGACGACCTTGCCCGCTTGACGACCAAGCGACTGCCCAACGACTGGACCGAGCTGGATCAGCGCGCCGTGGACACCGCGCGCGTCCTCGCCGCCGACGCGGTGGAGAACTGCGGCAGCGGCCACCCGGGCACGGCCATGAGCCTCGCCCCCGCCGCCTACGCCCTGTTCCAGCGGGTCATGCGGCACGACCCCACCGACCCGGAGTGGATCGGTCGCGACCGCTTCGTGCTCTCGGCCGGGCACTCGAGCCTGACGCTGTACGTGCAGCTGTTCCTCTCCGGCTACGGCCTGGAGGTCGAGGACCTCAAGCAGCTGCGCAAGTGGGGCTCCCTGACCCCGGGTCACCCGGAGTACGGCCACACCAAGGGTGTGGAGACCACCACCGGTCCGCTGGGCCAGGGCCTGTCGACCGCGGTCGGCATGGCGATGGCCGCGCGCCGCGAGCGCGGTCTCTACGACCCGGAGGCCGCCGCGGGTGAGAGCCCGTTCGACCACCACGTCTACGTGATCGCCTCCGACGGCGACATCGAGGAGGGCGTGACCTCCGAGGCGTCCTCGCTGGCCGGCGTGCAGCAGCTGGGCAACCTCACGGTGATCTACGACGCGAACGAGATCTCCATCGAGGACAACACCGGCATCGCGCTGACCGAGGACACCGCCAAGCGCTACGAGGCCTACGGCTGGCAGGTCATCACCGTCGACGGCGGCGAGGACGTGCAGGGCCTGCTGGAGGCCATCGAGTCCGCGAAGGCCGAGACCGCCCGCCCGACCCTGATCGTGCTGCGCACGGTCATCGGCTTCCCGGCTCCGAACAAGATGAACTCCGGCAAGGCGCACGGCGCCGCGCTGGGTGCCGACGAGGTCGCCGAGGTCAAGAAGGCCCTGGGCTTCGACCCGGAGCAGTCCTTCCAGGTCGACGCCGAGGTCCTCGACCACGCCCGCGAGGTCGTCGAGCGCGGCAAGAAGGCCCGCGCCGAGTGGCAGGCCGCCTTCGACAAGTGGGCCGCCGCCAACCCGGAGCGCAAGGCGCTGCTGGACCGGCTGACCGCCCGCGAGCTGCCGGCCGGCTGGGCCGACAAGCTGCCGACCTGGGAGGCCGACGGCAAGGGCGTCGCCACCCGCAAGGCCTCCGGTGAGGTCCTCAACGCGCTGGCCGACGTGCTGCCCGAGCTGTGGGGCGGTTCGGCGGACCTCGCCGAGAGCAACAACACCAGCATGAAGGGCCAGCCCTCGTTCGGCCCGGAGTCGATCTCCACCGACGCCTGGTCGGCCAACCCGTACGGCCGGACGCTGCACTTCGGCATCCGCGAGCACGCCATGGGCGCGATCCTCAACGGCATCGCGCTGCACGGCGGCACCCGTCCGTACGGCGGCACCTTCCTGGTGTTCAGCGACTACATGCGCCCGGCGGTGCGCCTGGCGTCGCTGATGAAGGTCCCGTCGATCTTCGTCTGGACCCACGACTCCATCGGCCTGGGCGAGGACGGCCCGACGCACCAGCCGATCGAGCACGTCGCCTCGCTGCGCGCGATCCCCGGCTTCTCGATGGTCCGCCCGGCGGACGCCAACGAGACCGCGGCCGCGTGGAAGGCGATCCTGGAGAACCCGACCGGCCCGGCCGGCCTGGCGCTGACCCGTCAGGGCGTGCCGACGCTGCAGGGCACCAGCCAGGAGGGCGTCGCCAAGGGCGGGTACGTCCTGGCCGACGCCGCCAACGGCAACCCGGAGCTGATCCTGATGGCCACCGGTTCCGAGGTCCAGCTGGCCGTGGAGGCCCGCGAGACCCTCGAGGCCGAGGGCGTGGCCACCCGCGTCGTCTCGTTCCCCTGCGTCGAGTGGTTCGACGCCCAGGACGAGGCCTACCGCGAGTCGGTGCTGCCGTCGTCGGTGAAGGCCCGCGTCTCGGTCGAGGCGGGCATCGCCATGCCGTGGCACCGGTTCGTCAAGGACGCCGGTGAGTCGGTCTCGCTGGAGCACTTCGGTGCTTCGGCCGACTACAAGACCCTTTACGAGCAGTTCGGCATCACCACCGAAGCCGTTGTCGCAGCTGCTCGACGCAGCCTGAGCAACGCCAAGCAGGCGTGAGCGGAGGAATTTCTGTGACGACCAACGCGAACCTCAAGGCCCTCACCGAGGCCGGAGTTTCGATTTGGCTGGACGACCTGTCCCGCCAGCGCATCAGCTCGGGCAACCTCGCCCAGCTGATCACCGACCAGGCCGTCGTCGGGGTCACGAGCAACCCGACGATCTTCGCCAACGCGCTGTCCAACGCCGCCGACTACGCCGACAAGGTCAAGGACCTGGCCGCGCGCGGTGCGAGCGTGGACGACACCATCCGCGAGCTGACCACCGCGGACGTGCGCGACGCCGCGGACATCTTCCGCAACGTCTACGAGTCCACCGGTGGTGTGGACGGCCGGGTCTCGCTGGAGGTCGACCCGCGCCTGGCGCACGACACCGACAAGACGGTGGCCGAGGCGATCGATCTGTGGAAGGCCGTGGACCGGCCGAACCTGATGGTCAAGATCCCGGCGACGCTGGCCGGTTTGCCGGCGATCACGAAGGTGATCGGCGAGGGCATCAGCGTGAACGTGACGCTGATCTTCTCGGTGGAGCGCTACAAGCAGGTCATGGACGCGTTCCTGGCGGGTCTGGAGCTGGCCAAGGCCAACGGCCACGACCTGGCCTCGATCGAGTCGGTGGCGTCGTTCTTCGTCTCCCGCGTGGACACCGAGATCGACAAGCGCCTGGACGCGATGCAGGAGGGCCACCCGCTGCGGGGCAAGGCCGCGATCGCCAACGCCCGGCTGGCCTACGCCGCCTACCAGGAGGTCTTCTCGACCGAGCGGTGGAACGCCCTGAAGGCCGAGGGTGCTCGGGCGCAGCGTCCGCTGTGGGCCTCGACCGGGGTCAAGGACAAGTCCTACTCCGACACCCGCTACGTCGACGAGCTCGCGGCGCCGAACACGGTCAACACGATGCCGGAGTCGACGCTGCAGGCCACGGCCGATCACGCCGACGTGCGCGGTGACCTGGTCACCGGCACCGCGGCCGAGTCGCAGCAGGTCTTCGACGACCTGGCCGCGGCGGGCATCGACCTCGACGACGTGTTCAAGGTCCTCGAGACCGAGGGCGTCGACAAGTTCGAGAAGTCCTGGACCGAACTCCTCGACACCGT
>NZ_FOZX01000003.1 GCF_900116135.1 Saccharopolyspora flava | reverse complement strand
CGTAGGAGACTTGCGGAAGGCTGTCCCTAGTACGAGAGGACCGGGACGGACGAACCTCTGGTGTGCCAGTTGTTCTGCCAAGGGCACGGCTGGTTGGCTATGTTCGGGAGGGATAACCGCTGAAAGCATCTAAGCGGGAAGCCTGTTCCTAGATGAGGTCTCCCACCCCTTTGTGGGGTAAGGCTCCCGGTAGATGACCGGGTTGACAGGCCGGATGTGGAAGCGCAGTAATGTGTGGAGCTGACCGGTGCTGATAGGCCGAGGACTTGCTCACGAAGGTGTTACGCACCCACTATACGATGTCTGAGACAACAACCCACGGTTGTTGATAATCAGATATGTGTGTCAACGCAGTTGGCATCCCTTTGGTTTTCCCGCCTGCGGGTGGGTGACAGGGTTGTCGGTGGCGATGGCGGGGAGGGTCCGCCCGGTCCCATTCCGAACCCGGTAGCTAAGCTCCCCAGCGCTGATGGTACTGCACTCGCTAGGGTGTGGGAGAGTAAGACACCGCCGACACATTCCTTGAGACGGGGCCGGTAGAAGACAACTTCTACCGGCCCCGCTTTTTGCGTTGTTGAGACGGAGAACCGCGCGCACGTAGTCTCGGTGGCATGAGCGGTGTCCGGATTCTCGTGGTGCAGCCGTCGCGTTCTGATCCCCCGGGCGCCCTGGGCGACTGGCTGGCCGGCGCCGGCGCGGAACTCGATGTCGTCCTCCCCGCGGAGAACTCGCTGCCGGGGCTGGAGGACTACGACGCGCTGGTGGTGCTCGGCGGCGAGATGGGGGCGTACGACGACGCGGAGTTCCCGTGGCTGGCGGACGTGCGCCGGATGCTCAGCGCGGCGGTGTCGAAGAACATGCCGGTGCTGGCGATCTGCCTCGGTGCCCAGCTTCTCGCGGCCGCGACGGGCGGCCAGGTGCGCGAGATCAAGAACGGCCCGGAAGTGGGGACGCTGTTGGTCGCCAAGCGCGACGTGGCCGCCGAGGACCCGCTGCTGGGCCCGCTGCCGCTGACGCCGGACGTCGTGCAGTTCCACAGCGACGAGTTCAGCCTGCCGCCGTCGGCCCAGCTGCTCGCCTCGTCCCCGAAGTGCGACAACCAGGCCTTCCGCTTGGGCGAGTGCGTCTACGGCCTCCAGTTCCACATCGAGACCTCCCCGGAGGTGGTGCTGGAGTGGGCGCGGATGTCGCCCGAAATGGCCGCGACGGCGCGCCCGGGCCAGCTCGACCCCGAGCACCTCGCCGAGTTCCACGCGGATCTGGCGGAGACGTGGCAGCCGGTGGCGGAGCGGTTCGTGCGGATCGCGGCCACACCGCCGGAGGAGCGGAAGGCGAGCAGGTTCCTGCCGCTGGCGTGATGCGGCGCAGGTGGCTCCACGAAGAGGATCGAGGCGGACTACGGTTCGGTCATGGCCAACAGCAACTCGTCCAGGTCCGGTTCGCCGTCGACGGCTCGGTACGGGTTCAGCGACGCCGAACGCTCCGAGGAGCAGCTGCGGCGTGCGGGCTGGTGGTCGGATCGCGGGCCGGGTGAGGCCGAACCGATCGTGGCCGCGCTGTCGCGCACGCCCGATCCGGACTTGGCGCTGCACTCCCTGGACCGGTTGCACGAGGCGGCACCGGAGCAGTGGGGGCGCCTGTCGGCGGCACTGGCCGAGGACGTCGGGCTGCGCGGCCGGCTGTTCAGCGTGCTGGGCGATTCCACGGCGTTCGCCGATCACCTCGCCGCGCACCCCGGGGACTGGACGCGCCTGACGTCGGAGGCCACCCCGCCGGAGACCATCGACGAGTGGACGGCGGCGCTGCTGGAGGC
Organism: Saccharopolyspora flava; assembly: GCF_900116135.1. Classification (GTDB taxonomy): domain Bacteria; phylum Actinomycetota; class Actinomycetes; order Mycobacteriales; family Pseudonocardiaceae; genus Saccharopolyspora; species Saccharopolyspora flava. The sequence goes on along the minus strand of NZ_FOZX01000003.1, from coordinate 760,051 downwards.
GGTCGGCGCCGAAGGCGACGGTGAGCCCGGAACCGACGGCGGGCCGGTCGCGAAACTGCAGGGACCCGAGGCGGTCCGGGCGCTGCGCGCGGCCTACCGGGCGCTGCTGCTGGACGTGGCGGCGCGCGACATGGGCAGCATCGCCGAGCCGGGTCTGCCGACGGTGCCGTACGACGAGATCGCCGAGATGCTCTCGGACATGGCGGTCGCGGCGCTCAAGGCGGCGCTGGCGGTGGCGGCGGCGGAGCTGCGCGGAACGGGCGTCGAGCAGCTGCCGCGGATCTCGGTGATCGCGATGGGCAAGTGCGGTGGCCGGGAGCTCAACTACGTCAGCGACGTCGACGTCGTGTTCGTCGCGGACTCCGAAGCCGACGTCGCGGTGGGCACCCGGTTGGCGAGCAGGATGATGCGGGTCGTCGGGCCCGCGTTCTTCGAGATCGACGCGAACCTCCGCCCGGAGGGCAAGGCGGGCGCCCTGGTCCGCACCCTGGACGGGCATCTCAGCTACTACCGGCGGTGGGCGCGGACCTGGGAGTTCCAGGCGCTGCTGAAGGCGCGCCCGGTGGCCGGGGACGCGGACCTGGGCGTGCGCTACCTCAACGCGGTGCGGCCGATGGTGTGGACGGCGGCCGAGCGCGAGGACTTCGTCGCGGACGTGCGCTCGATGCGCCGCCGGGTGGAGGACCACGTGCCGACCGATCTGGCCGAGCGGGAGCTCAAGCTGGGCCGCGGCGGGCTGCGCGACGTCGAGTTCGCGGTGCAGCTGCTGCAGATGGTGCACGGCCGCAGCGACGAGTCGCTGCGCTCGTCGTCGACGCTGGAGGCGCTGCGGGCGCTGGGCGACGGCGGGTACGTGGCGCGGGCCGACGCGGCGGACCTCATCGACTCCTACCGGTTCCTGCGGACCGTGGAGCACCGCTTGCAGCTGCGGCAGCTGCGGCGCACCCACCTGTTCCCGGAGTTCGACGACGCCGAGGCGCTGAGCGTGCTGGGCCGGGCGGTCGGGTTTCGCTCCAGCGGGCGCAACACCGCCGCGCAGGCGCTGGTCGCGGAGTTCCGCAGGCACGCCAAGCGGGTTCGGCGACTGCACGAGAAGTTGTTCTACCGGCCGCTGCTGGAGGCGGTGGCGAAGGTGCCGACCGAGGCGATGCGGTTGACGACGTCGGCCGCCGCCGAGCGCCTCGCGGCCCTGGGCTACACCTCGCCGCAGGGCGCGCTGCGGCACATTGGGGCGCTGACCTCGGGGGTGTCGCGGCGGGCGAGCATCCAGGGCGCACTGCTGCCGGTGCTGCTGGACCTGCTGGGCAACACCCCTGACCCCGACGGCGGTCTGCTGGCCTACCGCAAGGTGTCCGAGGCGCTGGCCGAAACGCCCTGGTACCTGCGGTTGTTGCGGGACGAGGGCGTGGTGGCCGAACGGCTCGCGCAGCTGCTGGGGACCTCGAAGCTGGTGCCGGAGCTGCTGATCCGCGCGCCGGAGGTGCTGCGGCTGCTGGGCGACACCCCGGCGCTGGCCGAGCGCGGCGCGGGGGAGGCGGCGGTGTCGCTGCGCAGCGCGGTCGGCCGCTACACCGATCCGCAGCGCGCGGCCTCGGCGGCGCGGTCGTTGCGCCGCCACGAGCTGCTGCGCATCGCCTGCGCGGACCTGCTGGGCCTGGTGGAGCTGGACGCGGTGTGCCAGGGGTTGTCGAACATCTGGATCGCGGTGCTGGAGTCGGCGCTGGACGTGTCGATGCGCGACACCGCGGCGCGCTGGGAGGGCGCGGTGCCGGCGCGGCTTGCGGTGATCGGGATGGGCCGGTTGGGCGGCGCGGAGCTGGGCTACGGCTCGGACGCGGACGTGATGTTCGTGTGCGAACCGATCGACGACGCCGACGAGGCGACGGCGCTGAAGTTCGCGGGCGCGGTCGTGGAGCAGGTGCGCCGGTTGCTGGGGGCACCGAGCCAGGACCCGCCGCTGGAGGTCGACATCGACCTGCGGCCGGAGGGCAAGCAGGGGCCGCTGGTGCGGACCCTGGACTCGTACGTGTCGTACTACCGGCGGTGGGGCGAGGCGTGGGAGTTCCAGGCGTTGCTGCGGGCCCGGGCGGTGGCCGGCGACGCGGATCTGGGGGAGCGGTTCTGCCGCGCGATCGACCCGATCCGCTATCCCGAGGGCGGGATCGACGACGCCAAGGCGCGGGAGATCCGCCGGATCAAGGCTCGGGTGGACGCCGAGCGGCTGCCGCGCGGCGCCGATCCGGCGACGCACACGAAGCTGGGCCGGGGCGGGCTCGCGGACGTGGAGTGGACGGTGCAGCTGCTGCAGCTGCAGCACGCGCACGCGGTGCCGCAGCTGCGCACGACCTCGACGCTGGGCGGGCTGCGCGCGGCGGCGGAGGTGGGGCTGCTCGACGAGTCCGACGCCCAGGAGCTCATCGACGCGTGGACGCTGGCGACCCGGTTCCGCAACGCGGTGATGCTGGTGCGCGGCAAGCCGGGCGATCAGCTGCCCAAGCACGTCCAGGAGCGCGCGGCGGTGGCGGCGGCCCTGGGGTATTCGGCCGAGGTCGACACGGGTGAGGTCGTCGACGACTACCTGCGAGTCACCCGGCACGCGCGAAGCGTCGTGGAGCGGGTCTTCTACGAGGCCTGACCATTTTCATCTTCGCCGCGAGTTTCTTTTGCGCGTCGGGGATCGGTGTCCGATTTCGAATTGCGCGGGGGAGTCGGCCGGACGAGTGGTTCGACCTCCTGAGCGGGCGCGTGGGCGGGAAACCCGCCGGTCGGCGGTCCCGTGCGGCGGGAATGGTTCCTTAGCCTGATCACTGCACTGCGGTCGGGGATGAGGGGACTGGAAAATGTCCGAGGACTTCGAGCTGCTCGTCGACCGGCAGGCGTTGTGCGGTACCGGGCCGCTTTGGTCCTCCGCCCAGAATTGCGTGTATTGGGTGGACCTGATGCGGCGCGAATTGCACACCTACTACCGCGACACCGGTGTGGACGAGGCCCGCGTGCTGCCGGGCAAGGTGACCGCGCTGGCCGCGACCCGGCAGGGCCAGCTCGTGGCCGCCGCGGACGGCGGGTTCGCCCGGGTGCACCTGAGCCGGTCCGGGCTGGAGCCGGTGGTGCAGGTCCGCAACGGTGACCGGATGAGCACCGGCGGCTGCGATCCGGCGGGTCGTTTCGTGGCCTGCACCCTGACCCACGACGCGGAGCTGCGGGCCAGCGGCTGCTACGTGCTGGAGGGATCTCGGGCGCGGCTGCTGCTGGACGGGCTCACGGCCCCGGGCGGTGTGGCGTGGAGCCCGGACGGCACCCGGATGTACGTGGTGGACCTGCGCACCATCTGGATCTACGACTACGACGCCGAGCGCTCCCGCGCCTACGCGGGCCGCAAGTGGGTGGTCTGCGCGGAGGCGGAGGGCAGCCCGGAGGGCATCGTGGTCGACGCGGAGGGCTGCGTGTGGGTCGCCATGCACTGGTCGGGACGGATCCACCGCTACGCGCCCTCCGGCGACCTGGAGACGGTGCTGTGGGCGCCGACGAGGCGCGTCACGGGCCTGGCCTTCGGCGGGACGCGGCTGGAGGAGCTGTACGTGACCTCGGCCTGCTTCGGCTACGACGAACCGGCGCTCACCGCCGACCCCTACGCAGGCTCCCTGCTGCGCTTCCGCCCCGGCGCCACCGGCACCCCGCTCACCCCGTGGCAAGGACTGTGATCACCGGCTACTAGTAGCCGGTGTGCTCCGGGGATGCGAAAAGGCCCCGCCGGTCGTGGGACCGGCGGGGCCTTTTCAGCTGGTCATCGACTCACACGTCGAAGTACAGCGAGAACTCGTGCGGGTGCGGGCGGAGGCGGATCGGGTCGATCTCCTCCTCGCGCTTCAACCGGATCCAGGTCTCGATCAGGTCCGGGGTGAAGACGCCACCCTCGAGCAGGAAGTCGTGGTCGGCTTCCAGGTTGTCGATCGCCTCGGCCAGCGAGCTCGGGACGGTCGGCACGTTCTTGGCCTCTTCCGGCGGGAGCTCGTAGAGGTCCTTGTCGATCGGCTCGGCCGGCTCGATCTTGTTCTTGATGCCGTCCAGACCGGCCATCATCATCGCGGCGAACGCCAGGTACGGGTTGCCGGACGGGTCGGGGCAGCGGAACTCGACGCGCTTGGCCTTCGGGTTCGAGCCGGTGATCGGGATGCGCATGCAGGCGGAGCGGTTCCGCTGCGAGTACACCAGGTTCACCGGGGCCTCGAAGCCCGGGACCAGACGGTGGTAGGAGTTCACCGACGGGTTGGTGAAGGCCAGCAGCTTCGGCGCGTGGTGCAGGATGCCGCCGATGTAGTAGCGCGCGGTGTCCGACAGACCGGCGTAACCGGCCTCGTCGTAGAACAGCGGGCTGCCGTCCTTCCACAGCGACTGGTGGGTGTGCATGCCCGAACCGTTGTCCTCGAACAGCGGCTTCGGCATGAACGTCACCGTCTTGCCGTTGGCCCAGGCGGTGTTCTTGATGACGTACTTGAACAGCTGCAAGTCGTCCGCCGCGTGCAGCAGCGTGTTGAACTTGTAGTTGATCTCGGCCTGACCGCCGGTGCCGACCTCGTGGTGGGCCCGCTCGATCTCGAAGCCCGAGTCCTGCAGCTGGGTCACCATCTTGTCGCGCAGGTCCGCGAAGTGGTCGTACGGCGAGACGGGGAAGTAGCCGCCCTTCATCCGGGTCTTGTAACCCCGGTTGCCGCCCTCCTCGTCGCGGCCGGTGTTCCACCAGCCCTCGATGGAGTCGACCTCGGCGAAGGTCTTGTTGGGGGCTTCCCCGAACTTGACCGAGTCGAAGATGTAGAACTCGGCCTCGGCGCCGAAGAACGCGGTGTCCGCCACGCCCGACTCGGCCAGGTACTGCTCGGCCTTGCGCGCGATGTTGCGCGGGTCGCGGCTGTAGGGCTCCAGCGTGAACGGGTCGTGCACGAAGAAGTTGACGATCAGCGTCTTCTCTTCGCGGAACGGGTCCAGCCGCGCGGTGTAGGGGTCCGGCAGCAGCAGCATGTCGGACTCGTGGATCGACTGGAAACCGCGCACGGACGAACCGTCGAACGCGAGACCGTTGGTGAATGCGTCCTCGTCGAACGCCTTGGCGGGCACGGTGAAGTGCTGCATGATGCCCGGCAGGTCGCAGAACCGGACATCGACGAACTTCACGTCCTCGTCGGCGATGAACCGAAGGACCTCGTCTGGATTCTTGAACAAGCTCGGTGGCTCCTTCACGCAGTCGTACAGCTCACCGGTGCCACGTCGATTGGTCGCCGCCGGCTCGAGGCTCACGGTATGTCACGGGTGTTGCCCCGGCGTCTCCTGAATGTTTCGCGGGCGTTAACTGCCACCTGAACGGGTGGTCCCGGTTACACTTCGCGGCTGAACTCGATGCTCCGGGTGGGCTGACGACGCCGGTGCGTACCCTGGATGACGTGCGAAATGTCCTCGGCTCGTGGCTGGATGGCCCGAAAAGCGCATTGAACCACGCGCGTGAGCAGGCCGACCAGAACCGGCCCGCCTACCGCGGCGAGAAGCTCGGCCTGCCCGAATCCGGCCCCGGCTCGGCCGCCCCGCTCGGCAAGCGGCTGCTGGCCTTCGTGGTCGACCTGGTGCTCGCCGCGCTCATCACCGCCGCCTTCACCGCCCCCGCCTACCCGGGCGACTGGAGCCTGCTGACCTGGCTGATCATCACCGTCGTGCCGGTGTCGTTCTTCGGCGCCACCCCCGGCATGGCGCTCACCAAGATCTGGGTCGCCCGCGTGGACTCCACCGGCATGGTCGGCCCGCTGCGCGCCGTGCTGCGCGGCCTGCTGACCGTGCTCATCATCCCCGCCGTCATCTGGAACTTCGACGGCCGCTCCTGGCACGACCGGCTCAGCGGCACCCTCGTCCTGCGCCGCTGACTCGTGGGCCGCTGACCTGCACGAACGAGAGAACGGGCCCGGGGATGTGATCCCCGGGCCCGATTCGTCCGCTGTGCCGGACCGCGTTACTTGGCGCGGCGCATCGCCCGCGAGACGTTGCGCATCTTCGCGCCCTGCGGAACCGGGCCCTTCGGCATCGCGTTGCCGCGGCTCGCCAGCGCGGCCAGCCGGTTCTCGATGCTGTCGATCTGCGCCGGGCCGATGTTGCGCGGCAGCTTCATGATCCGCTGCTGCAGCTTCGGCAGCGGCACCTGGTTCTCCTCGTTGCCCACGATCATCTCGTAGATCGGGGTGTCGCCCACCAGGCGCGCCACGCGCTTCTTCTCCTGCGCGACCAGGTTCTTCACCCGGCCCGGCGAGCCCTCGCCGACCAGGACGATGCCCGGGCGGCCGATGATCCGGTGCACCGCGTCCAGCTGCTGCGTGCCGGCCACCGCCTGGGCCACCACCCAGCGGCCCCGCAGGTTGTCCAACGCCCAACCGGCCGCACCCGGCTGGCCCTCCGCCTTGCGGAACACCGTCGCCTGCACCCGGCGGCCGAAGATGATCACGGCCGCGAGCAGGCCGAACGCCAGCCCCACCGGCAGGAACACCCAGTGCAGCCCCCAGATCAAGCCCAGCAGGAAGACCACGACGGTCACACCGAGGAACGCCCCGAGCATCAGCGGCAGGAGGAGCTTGTCCTCCCGGCGCTGCATCTTGAACGCCTCGAAGATCTGCTTGACGCGGCCTACCGAAGCCTGACGTCGCTGTTTGGCCGCCTCTTTCTTAGCGGCCTTGTCCTGCTTGGCCATGTACTTCAGGATACGGCTCTCTTTTGCGGGGTTGTAGTTGCGTCCCTGGTGCCGTGATCGAGATGTGTTGCGATTGGGGCTGGTCGCGTCTAGTGACACTACTCAGTGGTCTTTTTGCTTGGCGGTGCCAGAAGCGGAACCTGAGCGACTCTCTGGCTCCGGGATCCGAGGCTTATGTATGCCAATACACGACACGTCGGCTGTCCTCCCCAGAGAGCCGCTCAGAACCCGCGGCGGTGCCAGTTGCTTAGGTGGGGTAAGGAGAAACCGGCTTCGCCGGTTGCCTGACGTGGGGTTTTGGGCATAGCGAAGGGGGCGCTTCCTTGTGGAAGCGCCCCCTTCTCCTCTTGTCAGCGGTTGAGTAGTGCGCTGGCTTCTTGGGCTGCTGTTCCTGCTTCTGCCAGGTGGGCCATGTTGTCCGGGAGGGGCATGCCTCGGTGGGTGGTGGCCTTGGCGAAGAGTCGGCCCGCGCGGTAGCTGGAGCGGACCAGGGGGCCTGCCATGACGCCCGGGAAGCCGATCTCCTCGGCGGCCTTCGTGTGCTCCACGAACTCCTCGGGCTTGACCCAGCGGTCCACCGGGTGGTGCCTCGGGCTGGGGCGCAGGTACTGGGTGATGGTGATGATGTCGCAGCCCGCGTCGCGCAGGTCCTGCAGCGCGGGGCGGACCTCGTCGGGGGTCTCGCCCATGCCCAGGATCAGGTTCGACTTGGTGACCAGGCCGGCGTCGCGGGCCTGCGTGATCACCTCGAGCGAGCGCTCGTAGCGGAAGCCCGGGCGGATCCGGCGGAACACGCTCGGCACCGTCTCCAGGTTGTGCGCCAGCACCTCCGGCCGGGAGCCGAAGACCTCGGCCAGCTGGTCGGGCTCGGCGTTGAAGTCCGGGATCAGCAGCTCCACGCCCGTGCCCGGGTTGAGCTCGTGGATCTGGCGGACCGTCTCGGCGTACAGCCAGGCGCCGCCGTCCTCCAGGTCATCGCGGGCGACGCCGGTGACCGTGGAGTACCGCAGGCCCATGGCCTGCACGGACTCGGCGACCTTGCGCGGTTCGGAGGTGTCCAGCGCAGCGGGCTTGCCGGTGTCGATCTGGCAGAAGTCGCAGCGCCGGGTGCACTGGTCGCCACCGATGAGGAAGGTGGCCTCGCGGTCTTCCCAGCACTCGAAGATGTTCGGGCAGCCCGCCTCCTCGCAGACGGTGTGCAGCCCCTCGCGCTTGACGAGGCCCTTGAGCTCCTTGTACTCGGGACCCATCCGCGCGCGGGTCTTGATCCACGACGGCTTCTTCTCGATCGGAGTCTGGCTGTTGCGGGCCTCCAACCGCAGCAGCTTGCGACCCTCAGGCGCCACAGTCACGCGCCCAGGCTACGCCCTCCACCCCCGGTGTTGGTCAAGGGTGCGGGGCTGATCAGCGAATATCATCGCAGGTCGTGACGGCTGTCACCCCGAGCGCGGAAGCTGTGCGGAATGCTGCTCGCGGCGCTTCCGGAACGGGCACAGTGCACAGTCGCGCCGGAGATCTGGGCGCGGGCGAGCCGAGAGCCTGGTGGCGGGACGCTCGGGGCGCCCCGCCATCAGATCAGAAGCTCGGGATGAGCTTGCGGAGCCTGCCCTGCCGGGCGTGCCGGTCCGCATCCGGTGCGGCGCGCAGCAGCTGGACGAACGCGCGGCCGACGCGCGCGGCGTCGTGCGACGGCTCGTGCTCCTCGGCCAGACCGGCGGCGATCGCGAGCAGCCGGTGCTCGCGGGCCGTGGGCTCCCGCAGCGCCGGGTTGTCCGCGTGGACGTCGAGGGCGGCGCGCAGGCCCGGGTTGTCCCGGGCGGTCCGGCGCCACGCCGTGGTGACGGCTTCGACGCGGTCGCCGTGCGGGGCGTTCTCGGTGTCGGTCAGCGCGACCTCGACCCGGCCGTTCAGCTGCAGCATCCACTTGTGGTGCAGCGCGGCGAGCAGCTCGTCGGTGTCGCGGAAGGGACCTGGAACGGTTTCGAAGGCCGCTGAGAGGTCCCGACGAGCGTTGTCGAGGACCTCGGCCAACGCCTGTTGCCGCTGGTGGAAGTCAGTCCAACTCATGGCGTTCTCCAGGGGTCGGGGATACCCGAGGTGCAGCGACATACTGTCGGTATGTCGCTGCACTCACGGTAGCACGGCGTCGTACCGTCGGTATGTCATAGGGTTGTGAGCATGGCTACAGCTCGTCCCCGGCGCATCGAGTACTCGGAATCGACCAGGCAGGCACTGGTGGATTCGGCCGTGGAGCTGTTCACCGAGCACGGGTACTCGCAGACCTCGCTGGACGAGATCGCCAAGCTCGCACGCGTCACCAAGGGCGCCCTGTACCACCACTTCGGCGGCAAGCAGGCGCTGTTCGAAGCGGCCTTCAGCGCCGTGGAGGCCGGGGTCGTGGCGCGGCTGTCGGAGGTCGTCTCGGACTCCGGCGACCCGTGGGACGCCACCCGATCCGGGCTGCAGGCCTTCCTGGAGGTCTGCCTGGAGCCCTCCTACCAGCGCATCGTCGTGCAGGACGGGCCCGCGGTGATGGGCTGGGACCGCTGGCGCGAAGCCGAGGAGGCCTACACCTTCGGCGTGCTGCGGGCGGTCGTGGCCAACCTCGTGTCCTCCGGCGAGATCGGCGACGACCTGCCGATCGACGCCCTCGCCCGGATCATGTTCGGCGCCCTGTCGGCCGGGGCGACCGCCATCGCCGGCTCCGCCTCGCCGATCCAGGAGCGCGCCGACATCGCGGTGTGCGTGGAACGCGTCCTCAACGGACTCCGCGTGGCCTGACCGCTACGGCGGGTCCCGGTCCGGACCACTAGCCTCGGTGGTCGTGACACAGAACTTCACCTTGCGGATCTTCACCGAGCCGCAGCAGGGCGCGAGCTACGACGACCTGCTGCGCGTCGCCAAGCACGCCGAGGACACCGGCTACGACGCCTTCTTCCGCTCCGACCACTACCTGAAGATGGGGTCGGTCGCCGGCGACCCGGGACCGACCGACGCCTGGGTGACCCTCGGCGGCCTCGCCCGCGAGACCAGCCGGTTGCGGCTGGGCACCCTGATGACGGCCGGGACCTTCCGGCTGCCCGGGCCGTTGGCGATCTCCGTCGCGCAGGTCGACCAGATGTCCGGCGGGCGCGTCGAGTTCGGCCTCGGCAGCGGGTGGTACGAGGAGGAGCACACCGCCTACGGCATCCCGTTCCCGTCGCTGAAGGAGCGGTTCGACCGCTACGCCGAGCAGCTGGAGATCATCACCGGGCTGTGGGAGACGCCCGAGGGCGAGACCTACTCCTTCGAGGGCGAGCACTACCAGCTCACCGACTCCCCGGCGCTGCCCAAGCCCGCGCAGCGGCCGCGTCCGCCGGTGCTCATCGGCGGTGCGGGCAAGAAGCGCACCCCGGCGCTGGCCGCGCGGTTCGCCGACGAGTTCAACCTGCCGTTCGTCGACGTCGAGACCGCGGCCGCGCAGTTCGAGCGCGTCGACGCCGCCTGCCAGGCGATCGGCCGCGACAGCGGGGAGATCGTCCGGTCCGCGGCGATGGTGCTGTGCGTGGGCAAGGACGAGTCCGAGCTGGCCCGTCGCGCTCAGGCCATCGGCCGCGAGGTCGACGAGCTGCGCGCGAACGGCCTCGCCGGCACCCCGTCGGAGGTCGTCGACAAGATCGGTTCCTGGCGGGAGCGCACCGGCATCAGCCGTCTCTACCTGCAGGTCCTCGACCTCACCGACCTCGACCACCTCGACGTCGTCGCCTCCGAGGTCGCCCCGCAGCTCTGACTCGTGCGGTCGGGGTGGGGGAAGTTTTCATGAAAACTTCCCCCACCCCGACCACACCACCGGGTGTCCCACGGACGAAAACCGCGGTATTCGTCGGGTCGAAAACCGCGGTATTCGACCCGACGAAAACTGCGGTTTTTGTCGTTCGGGGTGCGCGGTGGGAGGTTGTGCGGGTGGAGGTGCGGTCTGTGGTGGGCGATCTCGAGCGGGCGGTGCCCGGGAAGGTCCGGGTTGATCCGACGTCGTTGGCGGCGTACGGGTCTGATGCGTCGATCTACCGGCGGGTGCCGGCGGCGGTCGTGGAGCCGGAGTCCGAAGAGGACGTCGTGCGGGTGGTGCGGGCGGCGGCCGCGTCCGGCGTGCCGGTGACCGCGCGGGGCGGCGGGACGTCGGTGGCGGGCAACGCCATCGGATCCGGTGCGGTGCTGGACTTCTCGCGGCGGATGGACCGGATCCTGGAGATCGACCCGGACGCGCGCACCGCGCGGGTGCAGCCGGGCGTCGTGCTCGACGACCTGCGGGCGGCCGCCGCCGAGCACGGGCTGACCTTCGCGCCCGACCCCTCGACCCACTCCCGCTGCACGATCGGCGGGATGATCGGCAACAACGCCTGCGGAGCGCACTCGGTCGTGTGGGGCACGACCGCCGAGAACGTCGTGGCGCTGCGGATGATCCGCGCCGACGGCTCGCCGCTCACCGCCACCGCGACCGGCAGCGACGATCCCGAGCTGGACGCGCGACTGCGCGACCTGGTGGCCGCCAACCTCGCGGTGCTGCGCACCGAGCTCGGCCGGTTCCGCCGCCAGGTCTCCGGCTACGGGCTCCAGAACCTGCTGCCCGAGCGGGGATTCGACCTGGCCAAGGCCCTGGTCGGCAGCGAGAGCACCTGCGGCATCGTCACCGAGGCCACCGTCCGGCTCGTGCCGGTGCCCGCCGCCCGCGCGCTCGCGGTGATCGGCTTCCCGGACGTGTACCGGGCCGCCGAGGTCGCACCCGAGCTGGCGTCGGCCGGGGCGATGACCGTCGAGGGCATGGGAGCCGACCTGCTGGAGGCGCTGCGGTCCCGGCCCGGCAAGCAGGACGCCGGGCGGGAACTCCCATCCGGGCGGGCCTGGTTGTACTGCGAAGCCGGGGGAGCGACGCAGGACGAGGCCGAGCAGCGGGCCGCCGAGCTCGCGCGCCTGGCCACCGGGCGGATCGCCGGGGCCGAATCGCTGGTCGTCACCGACCCCGCGCGCACCCGCGAGCTGTGGCGGATCCGGGAAGGCGGCGCGGGCATCGTCACGCGCCTCGCCGACGGTGGTGAGGCGTGGCCCGGCTGGGAGGACTCCGCCGTCCCGCCCGAGAATTTGGCCGACTACCTGCGCGATCTCTACGCGCTGCTGGACTCCCACGGGTTGCGCGGCGTGCCGTTCGGGCACTTCGGCGAGGGCTGCCTGCACCTGCGCGTCGACTTCCGGCTGGGCACCGAGGAGGGGCTCGCGGCCTACCGGTCGTTCATCACCGAGGCCGCGCGGCTGGTCGCCGCCCACGGCGGTTCGGTGTCCGGCGAGCACGGCGACGGCCGGGCGCGCTCGGAACTGCTGCGGCACATGTACTCCCAGCAGGCGCGGGACTGCTTCGCGGAGTTCAAGCGCCTCTTCGACCCGCGCGGCCTGCTCAACCCCGAGGTGCTGGTGGACCCGGCGCCGATCGACGCCGGGGTGCGACCCGGGCCGGGCCATCGCGCGCTGGAGGTCACCCCGGTGCACGCGCTGAGCCGCGACGGCGGGTCGTTCGCGGCCGCGGTCAACCGCTGCGTCGGTGTCGGGTCCTGCCGCAACCTCGACACCGGCAGCATGTGCCCGTCGTTCAAGGTGACCCGCGACGAGGTGTACTCCACCCGGGGACGGGCGCGGGTGCTCGCCGAGATGCTGCGCGGGGAGTCCGTCGTGGACGGATGGCGCTCGACCGAGGCGCTGGACGCGCTCGACCTGTGCCTGTCCTGCAAGGCCTGCGCCGGCGACTGCCCGGTCAACGTCGACATGGCCACCTACAAGGCCGAGTTCCTGCACCAGCACTACCGGGGCCGGGTGCGGCCTCGGGCGCACTACTCGATGGGCCGGCTGCCGGTGTGGCTCCGGCTGGTCTCGGCGGTGCCGGGCCTGGCGGCGGCGAGCAACGCGCTGCTGGCGCTGCGTCCGGTGTCGTCGCTGGTCAAGCGGGTGGGCGGGATCGAATCCCGCCGGGAGATGATCCGCTTCGCACCCCGGTCGCTGACCCGGCGGCTGCGGCGGCGGCCGGAGCGCGGGGGCGAGACGGTCGTGCTGTGGCCGGACACCTTCACCAACCACCTCAGCCCCGAGGTGGGCGAAGCCGCGGTGGAGGTCCTGGAGGCGCTGGGCTACCGGGTGGTGCTGCCGGAGGGGTTCGTGTGCTGCGGCCTGACCTGGCACTCCACCGGTCAGCTCGACGGCGCGCGCGAGGTGCTGGAGCGGTCGCTGAGCTCGCTGGCGCCGCACCTGGCCGCCGGGCGCGCGGTCATCGGGCTGGAACCGTCGTGCACGGTGATGCTGCGCGACGAGGCGACCGAGCTGCTGCCCGGCGACGGCCGGGCCCGGCGGCTGGCTGAGCGGACGAGGACCTTCGCGGAGTTCGTCGCCGAGCACGACGGCCCGCTGCCGTTCGGGCGGCTCGACGTCGCGGCGATCGCCCAGGTCCACTGCCACCAGGAGGCCAAGGGCTCCTGGGATCCCGATCGGGCGCTGCTGGAGCGGCTCGGCGTCGACCTCGACGTCATCTCCGCCGGGTGCTGCGGGCTGGCGGGCAACTTCGGCTTCGAACCGGGGCACTGGGAGGTCTCCCAGGCGTGCGCCGAGCGCGAGCTCTACCCGAAGCTCCGCGCGGCGGCGGAGGACACCCTCGTCCTGGCCGACGGCTTCTCCTGCCGCACCCAGATCGCCCAGGGCACCGAGCGCCGCGCCACCCACCTAGCCGAGGTCCTCCGCGATGCGCTGGGCTCGGCAGGGCGACAGTTTTAGCCATAATCACCCATGATCAATGTCCTTTTTGTCGGGACAATTATGGCTAAAACTGTCCACTGGTGAGGAGTGTCGCCCACCGTTGCCGCAGCTCAGCGGAGTTGGTCGGCGATGTCGGAGGCGGCGGTGAGGAGGACGAGGGCCGGGATGGTGGCCTGGGGGCGGAGGCGGTAGGTGCCTCGCTTGTCCTGGTCGACGAGGTTCGCCGCGGTCAGGGACTTGAGGTGGTGGTAGAGGCGGCCCGGGGAACCGAGGTCGGCCGCCTCCTGGAGAGCCGCGGCGGGCTGGGGTCCCTGGGCGGCGAGGAGGCGGACGATGGCGGCGCGGGCCGGGTGGCCGAGGGCGGCCAGGACGTCGGTGCGCGGGCCGTCGGGCAGCGCGAGCACCCGCGTCGGGTCGACGTCGATCCGCCAGTCCAGCTCGGCGGGTTCGGCCAGGTGCCCCTCGTAGCGCAGGTGGCCGCCGCTGGGCTCCGGGGCCGGTTCCGCCTCGGCGGAACGGCCGGACTCCAGGGCGGCCACGCGGGCTTCGAGTGCTTCGACGCGCTGTTGCAGGTCCACGCGACGAGCTTGCCTCAGCCGCTCAGCGCCGTCGCCAGCCGGTCCCGCCAACGCGGGTCCTCGATCGCCAGCAGCAGCGGCAGTCCCGCATCGGCGGTGGTCAGCTGCTCGGCGCCGATGTCGCCGTGCGCCAGCAGCGCGCCCCGCCCGAGCGTCCCGTCCGCGCGGCGCACCGAGATCCCGCTGGTCAGCACGCCCGGCAGGCTGCCGCCCTTGAGGCCGATGCCGCTCACGCCCGGCGGCAGCGACCCGGCCAGCGGCCGCTCCAGGTGGGCGCGCGCGATCCCGCCCTCGGCGCTGAGCGCGCGGTGCACGGCGGCCAGCCGGTCCGCCGAACCGGCGGCGGTCGTCGACGCCCACGCGAGCTGAACCGGGTAGCCGGGCACGCCGGGCAGTCGCCGCAGGGCCTCGGCGCGCAGTGCGGGCTCGTCGCGGTACCTGCGTTCGAGCGCGAACCCCCACTCCCGCCGGGCCCGCACCGGAAGCCCTGCGGGAGGCGCGGTCTCGGGCAGCACCAGGAACAGGTACTCGGCGCACAGCGAGCGCACGTCGGCCTCGGGCCAGCCGCGCGCCGCCCCGGCCGCGATCACCGCCTCGACCCCCAGCCGGTCGCGCAGCAGGTCGGGGGCGGCGCTGTCGCTGAACAGGATCATCACCGCGACCACGTCGTCCAGCGCCACCCGCTGCTCGGGATCGGCGGCGTGCAGCCCGGTGTCGCCGAGCGGGATGCCGAGGTGGCGCAGCGCGGCCGGGTGCGCGCCGCCGTCGACGGGCACGTAGTAGCGCTCCCAGTCGCCCACCCGGATCTGCTCGCGCGGATCGAGCCGGCCGGACGCGACGGCGTCGGCGTAGGCCGCCAGGTGCAGCACCTTGACCGCCGAGGCCAGCGGCCGGGCTTGGTCGGCGCGGTGGCTCAGCCCGCTGCCGCGCCCGTCGTCGAGCCGCAGGCTCACCTCGGCGCGATGCGCGGAGATCCAGGTCAGCCAGCCCTCGGCCGTGCTCAGATCCGGCGGTGCGGCGAGCGCCGGGCGGGCGAGCAGCAGGGGAGCCGCGGCTCCGGCCGCGACGAGCAGGCTTCGACGGGACAGCGACATGGCCACTCCTCCAGTAGTCCGTATTTCCGGAATACTAGAGGAGTGGAGTCGGTGTTGTCAGCGCAGGCTCGGATCCAGCGCCAGCGTGACGCCCGCCGCCGCGGGCCGGTCGCGCGGGATGTTGCGCTCGGTGAGCTCCAGACGGCCGTCCAGCGCGTCCTGCACGGCCTGCTCGACCAGCGGGAACGCCTCGTCGACCGAGACGTCGCGGCCCAGCTCCGCCGACAGCGACGTCGTCCCGGCGTCGGCGATCCCGCACGGGATGATCCGGTCGAACTCGCTGAGGTCGGCGTTGCAGTTGAGCTCCAGGCCGTGCATCGTCACGCCGCGCTGCACGCGGATGCCGATCGCGGCGATCTTGCGCTCCGGGCGGCCGTCCACGGCCGGCAGCCACACGCCGCTGCGGCCCTCGACCCGGCCCGCCTCCAGGCCGAACTGGTCGCACACGTGGATCAGCGCCTGCTCCAGGCGGCGCACGTAGTCCACGACGTCGATCGGGTCCGACAGCTGCACGAGCGGGTAGCCGACGATCTGCCCCGGGCCGTGCCAGGTGATCTTGCCGCCGCGGTCGACGTCGATGACCGGCGTGCCGTCGGTCGGGCGGTCCTCCGGCTGGGTCCGCTTGCCCGCGGTGTAGACCGACGGGTGCTCCAGCAGCAGCAGGGTGTCCGGGTTGCGGCCCTCTGCGCGACCGGTGGCCAGCTCGCGCTGCAGGTCCCACGCGTCCAGGTAATCGATGGTTCCCAGGTGCCGCACGGCCATCGGTTCGGACGATGCGCGACACGAAGAATTGGCACGACTCACGGCGTCAGGCTACGCCCCGGACACCCTCCGGCAGCCGAAGGTCGGCTACTTCCCGGTAGCCGCGGCCAGGGCCGCACCCAGCGTCGGGTGCTGGAACCCGAAGCCGTTGGCCTCCAGCACCGTCGGCATCGCGCGCTGGCCGGTCAGGGCGGTCTCGGCGAACTCGCCGAGGACGATCCGCAGCGCGAAACCCGGCACGATCCACGGCGCCGGACGCCCCAGCGCCTCGCCCAGCGCGCGGGTGAACTCGGCATTGGTCACCGGCGCCGGACCGGTCAGGTTCACCGGCCCCGAGATGTCCGGGTTCTCCAGGGCGAAGCGGATCGCCGCGATCTCGTCGTCCAGCGAGATCCACGGCATGTACTGCTTGCCCGACCCGAGCCGCCCGCCCAGCATCATCGAGAACAGCGGCTTGAGCGGGGCCAGCAGCCCACCGGACATCGAGATCACCAGCCCGGTGCGCAGCAGCACCACCCGGGCGCCGGCCTCGCTCGCGGGAGCCGTCGCCGCCTCCCACCGGCGGCACAGCCCGGCCAGGAAGTCCGACCCCGGGGGCGAGGACTCGGTGACCGGGTGCGATCCGGTGTCGCCGTAGAAGCCGACCGCCGAGGCGTTGGCCAGCACCGGGACCCCGGCCGCCGCCACCGCCTTCGCGATCACCTCGGTGGAGCGGACCCGGGCCTGCAGCAGGTGGCGCTTGCGCTCCGGATTCCACCGCTTGTCGCCGATGCCCGGCCCGCTCAGGTTGACCACCGCGTCCGCGCCGTCCAGCGCGTCGGCGTCCAGCTCGCCGGTCGCCGGGTCCCAGCCGCGCTCGTCCGGGGCGGTGGGCAGGCGGCGGACCAGCCGGACCACCTCGTGCTCGGCCTGGCGGAGCCCGGCCACCAGCGACGTACCGATCAATCCCGACGAACCGGCGACAACGACGCGCATGCCCGGCATCGTCCCGCACCGGGCCCGGGCGTGCGAACCCTTCGGACGCGAAAAGAGCGACCGCCCACCGGAACCGGTGAGCGGTCGCTTCAATTCGTTTCAGGTGCGGGACTCAGCCCGCACCGCCGAGCAAGGCGAGTGCGAACCCTCTTTAGAGACCCAGGTCGGCCTCGAACGCGCCCTCTTCCAGACGCTGCTTGAGCGTGGTCAGGAAGCGGGCGGCGTCGGCGCCGTCGACCAGGCGGTGGTCGTAGGACAGCGCCAGGTACACCATCGAGCGGATCGCGATCGTGTCGCCGCCGTTCTCGTCGGCGACCACGACCGGGCGCTTGACGACGGTGCCGGTGCCCAGCATGCCCACCTGCGGCGGGTTCAGGATCGGCGTGTCGAACAGCGCACCGCGGCTACCGGTGTTGGTGATGGTGAAGGTGCCACCGGAGAGCTCGTCGGGCTTGATCTTGTTGTTGCGGGTCCGCGCCGCCAGGTCGGCGATCTTGCGGGCCAGGCCGCCGAGGTTGAGGTCGCCCGCGTCGTGGATCACCGGCGAGACCAGGCCGCGCTCGGTGTCCACCGCGACCGACAGGTGCTCGGCGCCGTGGTAGGTGACCGAGCTGTTCTCCTCGTCGATCGAGGCGTTCAGCTTCGGGTGCAGCTTCAGCGCCTCGGCTGCGGCCTTGGCGAAGAACGGCAGGAACGAGAGCTTGACGCCCTCGGCCGCCTCGAAGCTGCCCTTGGCGCGCTCGCGCAGCCGGGCGATGCGGGTGACGTCGACCTCGATCACCGTGGTCAGCTGCGCCGCGGTCTGCAGCGACTCGACCATGCGGCGGGCCAGCAGCTGACGCAGGCGCGACATCTTCTGCGTGGTGCCGCGCAGCGCCTTGGCCTCCTCCGACGGCTCGACCGCGGTGGCCGGGGCGGAGGTGGCGGCGGCCGGAGCGGCCGGAGCCGTCGGGGCCGGGGCCTGCTTGGCGTCGATCGCGGCCTGCACGTCCTGCTTGCGGATCCGGCCGCCGACACCGCTGCCCTTGATCGAGGTCAGGTCGATGCCGTGCTCGTTGGCCAGCTTGCGCACCAGCGGCGTCACGTACGGCGCGCCACCGTTGTTCGCCGGCGCCTCCTCCTCAGCCGGAGCGGCCGGAGCAGCGGGAGCCGCCGGAGCAGCGGGAGCGGCAGGGGCCGGAGCGGCGGCGGCCGGAGCCGGGGTGGGCTCCGGGGCCGGAGCGGCCGGCGCCGGGGTCGGCTCGGGAGCCGGGGCGGCCGGGGCGGCGGCACCGGCGGCGCCGATCACCGCGAGCTTCGCGCCGACCTCGACGGTGTCGTCCTCACCGGCGGTGATCTCCAGCAGCGTGCCGGCCACCGGGGACGGGATCTCGGTGTCGACCTTGTCGGTGGAGACCTCCAGCAGCGGCTCGTCGACCTCGACCGACTCGCCGATCTGCTTGAGCCACCGGGTGATCGTGCCCTCGGCGACGCTCTCGCCCAGCGCGGGCATGGTCACGTCGGTGCCCTGCGCACCGCCCGCCGGAGCGGCGGGGGCGGCCGGAGCCGCGGGGGCCTCGGCGGCGGGCTCGGGCTCGGCGGCCGGGGCCGCGGGGGCCTCAGCGGCGGCCGGAGCCTCGGCGGCGGGAGCGGCGGGCGCCTCACCGGCGTCGCCGATGACCGCGAGCTCACCACCGATCTCGACGGTGTCGTCCTCCTGGGCGACGATGCGCTGCAGCACACCGGCGGCCGGGGACGGGATCTCGGTGTCGACCTTGTCGGTGGAGACCTCCAGGAGGGGTTCGTCGACCTCGACGGTCTCGCCCTCCTGCTTGAGCCACCGGGTGATCGTGCCTTCGGCGACGCTCTCGCCGAGCGCCGGCATCTGAACGGAGAAGGCCATCTGTTGCTGACTCCTCGTGGGTGTGGCGGGGTGCGGCTGTTCTGTCGCTGCGGTGCGGCTGCGCTCAGCCGTGCACGTGCAGCGGCTTGCCGGCCAGGGCGAGGTGGGCCTCGCCCAGGGCTTCGGTCTGGGTCGGGTGGGCGTGGACCAGCGGAGCGACGTCCTCCGGCAGCGCCTCCCAGTTGTAGATCAGCTGCGCCTCGCCGATGAGCTCACCGACGCGGTCGCCGACCATGTGCAGGCCGACGACGGGACCGTCGGTCGCGCGGACCAGCTTGACCGCGCCCTGCGTCTTGAGGATCTGGCTCTTGCCGTTGCCGGCCAGGTCGTAGGTGAAGGTCTCCACCGAGCCGTACTGCTCCTTGGCGGCGGCTTCGGTCAGACCCACCGAGGCGACCTCCGGGTGGCAGTAGGTCACGCGCGGGATGCCGGCCTCGTCGATCGGCTGCGGGTTCAGGCCCGCGATCTCCTCCGCGATGAAGATGCCCTGCTGGAAGCCGCGGTGCGCCAGCTGCAGGCCCGGCACGATGTCGCCGACGGCGAACACGCCCGGGACGTTGGTGCGCAGGCGCTCGTCGGTGCGCACGAAGCCGCGCTCCATGGTCACGCCGACCTGCTCGAAGCCGTGCCCGGCGGTGTTCGGGCCGCGGCCGACGGCGACCAGCAGCAGGTCGGCGTCGTAGGTCTCGCCGTTCTCCAGGCTGACCGACACGCCGTTGTCGTTCTGGGTGGCGCCGGTGAACTTCACGCCGGTCTTGAACTTGATGCCGCGCTTGCGGAAGGCGCGCTCCAGGCGCTTCGAGGCGAACTCGTCCTCGTTGGGCACCAGGTGCGGCAGCGCTTCCACGACGGTGACCTCGGCACCGAAGGAGGCCCAGACGCTGGCGAACTCCACGCCGATCACACCGCCGCCGAGCACGACGACCTTGTTCGGGACGAAGTCCAGGTTCAGCGCCTGCTCGCTGGCGATGATCCGCCCGCCGAGCTCCAGGCCGGGCAGCGACTTGGAGTAGGAGCCGGTGGCCAGCACCACGTTCTTGCCGGTGTAGCGGGTGCCGTTGACCTCGACGGTGTTGGCGTCGACGAGCGTGCCCGCGCCCTCGACCATCGTGACCTTGTGGGCCTTGGCCAAGCCCTGCAGGCCCTTGTACAGGCCCGAGATGATGGTGTCCTTGTACTTGTTGACACCGTCGATGTCGATGCCTTCGAGGGCTGCGCGCACCCCGAACTGGTCGGCGTCTCGGGTGGAATCGGCGACCTCGGCCGCGTGCAGCAGGGCCTTGGTCGGGATGCAGCCTCGGTGCAGGCAAGTCCCACCGAGCTTGTCCTTTTCAATAAGGACGACGGACAGGCCGAGCTCGGCCGCGCGGAAAGCGCAGGCGTAGCCGCCCGAACCGCCGCCGAGAATGACCAGATCGGCGGACGTGTCGGTCACTTCGCACTCCTCGACAGGGCGTCATTGACTTGCAGTCGGTTGCGTGACCTGGTGGGTCATGCACACCACCGGCCATCTTGTCACCACCCGACCGGCCGATGCGCGGTGGGCCGGGTGATCTGTGCTGCATTCGGCACCCGCGGTCGCGCATTCTCAGCTCGTTTTCACACTCCGCACATGTTCGCGGTGGCAAAATCGAACGAGACCGGCCTGAATTGGCTCGGGGAGGGGAGTGCCGTGGGATTTCTCGACCGGTTCCGCAGCCGCCGTCCCGGCACCGGGCGACGTGCCACTTCCGCGGACACCGACCACCTCCGCGACTGGGCGGCGCAGCACCGCGGTGTCGAGGGCTACCTCGAACCCCGCACCTTCGTCACCGAGACGACGCTGCTGCTCATCGCGCACGACGGGGAATGGACCCGTCGCCGGGTGGCCTCGCCGTCGGCGGCGGGACGATTCACCAAGCAGCTCGGAATTCCGCTGTACGAGGTCGCGAAAGTCGGATATCCGCAGCGGATGCGTGATTACCAGGCCCGGCAGCGCATTCTTCGCCGCCGCGCGCAACGCGCCGCCGACGAACGGCCGTGAACGCGCGATCGCGCATTTCCCGGATTCGCAGCGTCACGGCCGTCGCCGAGGGCTGAATCGATTCTCCCGTGATCGATCGCCGCGGGATCGATGTCAGTTCGCGACGCGGGTCGTCGGCGTGCACCGCACCGGGAAGGTCACCGACTTGGCGATGTAGCAGAGCTCGTGGGCGCGCGCGTGCAGCGCCTCGGCGACGTCGACCGCGGCGAGGTCGCAGACGGTGACCTCGGGTGCGAGCTCGACGGCCTCGAACTGGCCGGTGCCGTCGGAGTTCTCCGCGAGGATGCCGCGGGCCTGGTCGTGGTAGCCGGTGACCACGATGCCGGAGTCGGCCGCCAGGTGCAGGAACCACAGCATGTGGCACTGCGACAGCGAGGCGACGAGGAGTTCTTCGGGGTTGTAGCGGTCGGCGTCACCGAGGAACACGGGGTCGGCGGAGGCGTCGATGGAGTCCTTGCCGACGGCGCGGACCTCGTGGGTGCGCTCGTAGCTGCGGTAGGAGCTGGTGCCCTGGCCGGTGTTGCCGGTCCACACCACGTCGACCTGATAGCCGTGCCTGGTCGCGGTCAGCGTGGCCGGTTGCGATTCGGTCATTTACCCATCGTGACATCGGAGCACCCCTGGATGGTGACCTTTTCGTGACTCGAGTCACAAAAGCCGGGATTCCCGGCGGGAATCCCGGCTCCTGCGAACACCCAGGGTCAACGGCTCCGGATCAGCCGTTCTCGGCGATGTCGGCCAGCACCGCCGCGAGCGTGCGGACCGGGACGCCGGTGCCGCCCTTCGGCGTGTAGCCCCACGGCGAGTTGGTGTTGTACGCCGGGCCGGCGATGTCGATGTGCGCCCACTGCACGCCCTCGGCCACGAACTCCCGCAGGAAGATGCCCGCGGCGAGCATGCCGCCCCAGCGGTGGTTGGTGACGTTGGCCAGGTCGGCGAGCTTGGAGTCGAGGTCGGCGCGCAGCTCGTCCGGCAGCGGCATCGGCCAGCCGCCCTCACCGGCCGCCTGCGACAGCCGCGCGACGCGGTCGCGGAACGCGTCCTCGCCCATCACGCCCGGCGTGCGGTTGCCCAGCGCGACGACCTGCGCGCCGGTCAGCGTCGAGGTCTCGATGAGGTAGTCGGGCTCGTCCTCGCAGGCCCGCACCATCGCGTCGACCAGGATCAACCGGCCTTCGGCGTCGGTGTTGAGCACCTCGACGGTCTTGCCGCCGTACATCGTGAGGACGTCGCCGGGGCGGTAGGCGGTGCCCGAGGGCATGTTCTCGGCCATCGGGACGGTGGCGGTGATGTCCAGCGGGTAGTTCAGCTTGGCCGCCAGCACCATCGTCGCGATCACCGACGCGGCACCGGACATGTCCGAGGTCATGTTGTCCATGCCCGCGCCCGGCTTCAGCGAGATGCCACCGGTGTCGAAGGTGATGCCCTTGCCCACCAGCGCGACCTTCTTCGCCGCCTTCGGGCCCTTGTGCCGGATCCGCACCAGGCGCGGCGGGCGGGACGAGCCCGCGCCGACGCCGAGGATGCCGCCGAAGCCCTGCTTGCGCAGCGCCGCGTCGTCGAGGACCTCGACCTCCAGGCCCGCGCCCTTGGCCAGCTCGGTGGCGCGCTCGGCGAACGAGGCCGGGAACAGGTCGTTCGGCGGGGTGTTGATCAGGTCGCGGGCGATGTTGACGGCCTCGCCGATGGCCGTGCCGCCCTTGAGGGCGTGGGTGGCGGTGTCGGCCTTGGCGTCGGCGACCACGAAGTCCACCGCGGCCACCGGGCCGTCGCCGTTGCTCGACTTGTACTCGGTGAAGCCGTAGGCGCCCATCACCGTGCCCTGCACGGTGGCCGGCAGGTCGGCGGCGGGCAGCGTGGTGGCGGCGTGCTCGACGCCGGACAGGGCGCGGGCGGCGGCACCGGAGGCGCGCCGCACGGACTCGGCGGTCGGGCCGTCCTCGCCGGCCTTGCCGAGGCCGACGGCCACCAGCACGGTCGCGGCCAGGCCGGTCGCGGGCAGCTTGACGACCTCATCGGCCTTGCCGCTCGCTCCCAGCGCGGTCAGCACCTTCACCAGGTCCCCGTCGAAGGCGGTGGCGACCGGCTCCGCACCGGGCGCGAGCTGCAGGCCGTCGGCGCCGGAGACGGTGCCGATGACGAGCGCGTCCACGCTCAGCTTGGCCACCGCGGTGTCGGTGAGGGCGAGTTTCGGGGTCGTCACGTGGTCATCCTCCGGATCGGTGCTTGGTTCTCCCAGAGCCTTCCCGCACTCTAGAACGCCGACCCGACCGCTGATCGGCGTGTTCACCCTGGGCGTGGCGCACTGGCGGGAGCACGACACGGCCCGCGTGCGCCCGACGGCTCCGTCGTACTCTCCGTGACGGACGATCGCCATGAGTCAGCCGACAGGCGGCTGAAGTACTCGCACGCGTCTGCAAGGGTGGCCCGGTGACCCGACAGGTTGAATCGGTCGGCCGATTGACGACCGGTCGTGACGCGCTCCCGCTCGCGCTCAGCGGCATGATCGGCGTCGGCGTCCTGCTCGGACCGGCACCGGCGGCCGCCGCGGCGGGCCCGTGGGCGCTGCTGGGAGTGCTGGTCGCGCTGCTGACCGCGGTGTGCGCGGCGTCGGCCACGGCCTACCAGTCGAGCAGGTACCGGGGCCCGGGCGCGGCGTACGCGTGCGTGCGTGAGCGGATGGGCCTGCTGCCCGCCCGCGTCGGCGCCTCGGCGTACCTGGCCGCGCACGTCGCCGCGATGGCCGCGATCGCCCGCGTGATCGGCGAGTTCTTCCTGCCCTCCGCCAGCGCCCTGGTGGCGGGTGCGGTGCTGCTGCTGGTGGTGCTCGCGACGACCACCGGCCTGCGGATCCGGGGCGTGGCCGCGTGGTTGTGGGTCGGGTTGAGCCTGGTGGTGGTCCTGCTGGTGGTGGCGATCTGCTTCGCGATCACCCCGGCGGGCGGACCGGTCGCGCACGTCGAACCGGGCGCGTCCGACGACAGCGCGGTGGGCATCATCGGCGCCGGCGGTGTGCTGTTCCTCGCCTTCACCGGATTCGAGCGGCTCGCCGCGCCCGCCGACGAGGCGGACCGCGCGCCGTGGGTGTCGATCCGCAGCGCCACCCGGTTCTCGCTGATCGCGGTCGCCGCGCTGGTGGCGCTGATGATCGCGGCGCTGACCTACCAGCTGGGCTGGGAGCGGCTCGCGCTGTCGCCGATGCCGGTGCGCGACGTGCTCACCGCCGCCGCGGCCGCCGACCTGGTGCCGCTGGTGTGCGTCGGCGCGGCCGTCGCGCTGCTGCCGGTGCTGCTGGGGACGCTGGAATCCGCGCGCTCGACCGGGCTCGCGCTGGTGCGCGACCGCGAGCTGCCGCGCGCGTTCGGCCGCACCGGCCCGTCCGGCACGCCGTACCTGCTGGACCTGGTGCTCGGGGTCGCTGCGGTGATCGTCTCGCAGCTGGTCGACCCGATCGCGTTGCTGTCGTTCGCGGCCTGCGCGTTGCTGCTGCACTACGCTTTCGCCAACGCAGGCGCCCGTTTGCTGCTCTCCGATGGGCCCACATGGCCTATGCGGGGTGCGTGCCTTGGGATGGGTTTGTCGGTCGTGCTGGCGATGAGCATGCCGATCTCTGCGATGCTGACGACGCTCGGTGTGGTTGTTGTCGGTCCGTTGCTGGCGGGAGTCGTTTCACGCCGGTGGAAATGAGGCGGTCATGCCCAACGCGATGGTGAACGAGAAGACCTGGGACGCCCCGCGGCACCTGTGGGCCCCGGGTGACGAAGTGCTCTACAGCTTCTGGCGCCTGGACGGTTCGCTGGGCACCGTGCACCCGGCCCGCGTCGTCTCCGACGACGGCGAGGACCTGCTGTGCTGGGTGCTGCCGGACACCCCGATCCGGATCACGACCTCCCCGGACGGGAGGAGCCCGCGCGAGATGCCGCTCGCGGAGCGGTTCTCCGGTCCGCGGGTGCCCGCGCGCTCCACGTGGCGCGGGACGTCGACGCTGCGACTGGTCCAGGAGCACCGCTGGTCGTCGGTGTGGTGGTTCTTCGAGCCGTCCGGCGAGTTCCGGAACTGGTACGTCAACCTGGAGATCCCGCGCGGCCGCGACGAGCACGGCGTGCGCCGGGTCGACGGGGTGCTCGACGTCGAGGTGATGCCCGACGGCAGCTGGTCCTGGAAGGACGAGGACGAGCTCGAGGACGCGCTGGCCGCAGGCCGTTTCAGCACCGCCGAGCTGGCGGAGCTGCGCGCCGAGGGCGAGGAGATGATCTCCCGGGCCAAGGACGGCGCCTTCCCCTTCGACGGCACCTACTGCGACGCCCGCCCGGACCCCGCCTGGCCCCGCCCGGCACTGCCCGGATGGCTGCTCAGCTGATCGAGACGAACAGGAGCAGGGTGATCACCGCGATCAGGACCGTCTGACCGACGACCGTTCCGGTGGTCACCTGCTGGGGGAACCACTCCTGGTGCTTGTCGCGCCACCAGTAGCCCCAGCCCGCGACGCCGACGGCCGCGAGCACCAGCCCGAACCAGCCGATCCACGCGTAGCCGAGGGCCAGCAGCATGCCCGCGCCGAACGGCATCAGAGCGGCGATCACCGCTGCCCGGACGTCCTGCTGAACGGAGGTGGGCTGCGGCGCGGGGGTGTTGTCGGCCTGCGTCATGGCCTCATCATAAGTCGGGTTCGTTCCCGGATTCAGCAGAATCTCGGCGTCCGTTTCACAACGGCTCGATACTTGGATGACCAACCGAACCCGAGCCGGTTTTCACTGCTCCAGAGCACGCGATACCGTACGCGCATGAGCGGAGAACTGTCTTTCACCCGGAACCCCAACCCGCAACCGGCCTCAGCCGAGCGCCGCGCGGAGGTACTGGCGAATCCCGGGTTCGGCAAGTTCTTCACCGACCACATGGTGACGATCAAGTGGTCCGAGGACCAGGGCTGGCACGACGCCCGCCTGGAGGCGTACCACGCGCTGGAGTTCGACCCGGCCACGTCGGTCCTGCACTACGCGCAGGCGATCTTCGAAGGCCTCAAGGCCTACCGGCAGCCCGACGGCTCGATCGCGGCGTTCCGCCCGGACGCCAACGCCCGCCGCTTCCGCGACTCCGCCAAGCGGATCGCGATGGCCGAGCTGCCCGAGGAGCTGTTCGTCGAATCGCTGCGAGAGCTGGTCGCGGTCGACCGCGAGTGGGTCCCGAGCACCGGTGAGAGCTCGCTGTACCTGCGTCCCTTCATGATCTCCACGGAGATCGGGCTGGGTGTGAACCACCCGTCCAACAGCTACCTGTACTCGCTGATCGCCTCGCCGGCCGGCTCGTACTTCGCCGGTGGCGTCAAGCCGGTGACGGTGTGGTTGAGCCACGAGTACGTGCGCGCCGCTCCCGGCGGCACCGGCGCGGCCAAGTTCGCGGGCAACTACGCGGCGTCGTTCCTGGCGCAGGCGCAGGCCGTCGAGCAGGGCTGCGACCAGGTCGTCTGGCTGGACGCCTGCGACCGGCACACCGTCGAGGAGATGGGCGGGATGAACCTGTTCTTCGTGTTCGGCTCCGGCGCCGACGCGAAGCTGGTGACCCCGGCGCTGAGCGGCAGCCTGCTGCCCGGCGTGACCCGGTCCTCGCTGCTGGAGCTGGGCAAGGAGCTCGGCATGCAGGTCGAGGAGCGCAAGATCACCGTCGAGGAGTGGGAGAAGGCGGCCACCACCGGCGAGCTCACCGAGGTCTTCGCCTGCGGCACCGCCGCGGTGATCACCCCGGTCGGCCACGTCAAGCACCGCGACGGCGAGTTCGGCATCGCCGACGGCGGGCCGGGCGAGGTCACCATGAAGCTCCGCGAGAAGCTGACCGGGATCCAGTACGGCACGGTCGAGGACACCCACGGCTGGATGACCAAGCTGGGCTGACCTCCTCTTCCAGCGCCCCCTGCCGAGCGGCAGGGGGCGCTGTCGTTCCTAGAAGTCCAGGCGGGTGGCCTTGTCCGGGTGCAGGACGATGCGCAGCCAGGTCCCCTCGCGCAGGCCCGCGAGATCGTCCTTCCTGGCCGGGTCGTCGAGGTCCCAGTACCGGGCGGCGAGGCGTTCGACCAGCTCCGGGGCTCCGTCGGACTCGATGTCGGCGCGGCCGGAGACCGCCACCCAGCGCTCGCGCTCGGTGGCGGGAGCGGCGACGACCAGCGAGGCGCGCGGATCGCGTTGCAGCCGGGGCACCTTGGCCGAGGCGGGGTCGGTGAACAGCTCGATCGTGCCCTGGGCGGTGGCCTCGAACCACACCGGCCGGGGCTGCGGCGGGACGGGTCCGGCGGCCACCGTCAGGAAGCCGTGCAGCGGGCGGCGGAGGAAATCGCGGTCCTCGTCGGTCAACGTGCTCATGGCGTCGAGTCAACCGGGTCTGCTCGGACGACGACATGGGCGAGACGCCGAAGCACCTGCGTCATCGTCTAACGTCGCGGTCGTGGACGCGTTCGGTGATCTCTTCCGGGGGCTGCGGGCGCAGGGCTCGCTGTTCGGCAGCACGACCCTGACCCCGCCGTGGTCGCTGCGGTTCGTCGACGGTGCGCCGCTGACGCTGGTCACCGTCCTCGACGGGCACGGCTGGATCGTCCCGGAGGACGGCGAGCCCGAACCGCTCCGCGACCGGGACACCGTCGTGGTGCGCGGGTCGGGGACCTTCACCGTCGTCGACGAGGTGGGGACCTCGGCGGAACCGCTGGACTGCGGCGAGTTCTGCTCGGCGCCCGAGCAGGGCGGGACCCGGCACCGGCTCGGCTGGCACGACCCGGGGGAGGGCGCCGGGGCGACGTTGATCGTCGGCGCCTACCCGCTGCGCGGTGAGATCAGCCGCCGGCTGCTGGACGCGCTGCCGGTGGTGCTGCGGGTGGCCTCGGGCGGGACCGGTGATCCGGTGCTCGACCACCTGGCGGCCGAGGTCGCGGTGGACGCGCCGGGGCAGCAGCTGGTGCTCGACCGGCTGCTGGACTGGATGCTGGTGTGCACCTTGCGCGAGTGGTTCGACCGCCCCGGCGGTGAGCCGCCGGGCTGGTGGCGGGCGCAGCGCGATCCGGTGGTGGGGGAGGCGTTGCGGTTGTTGCACGCCGAACCGGCGGCACCGTGGACGGTCGCCGCGCTGGCCCGCCGGGCCGGGACGTCCCGCTCGACGCTGGCCAAGCGGTTCACCGACCTGGTCGGCGAACCGCCGTTGACCTACTTGAGCCGCTGGCGCATGACCCTCGCGGCGGACCTGCTCGCCGAGGACGGTGCCAGGACGATCGCCGAGATCGCCCGCACCGTCGGCTACGCCGACCCCTTCACCTTCAGCGCCGCCTTCAAGCGGTTGCGCGGGACGACACCCAGCGCTCACCGTCGTGCGGTGCTCACCACGGGACAGTTTTAGCCATAACCGTCCGGACATTTCGGGCATTGATCATGGACAGTTATGGCTAAAACTGTCCGCTGCCGAGCACCGCACCCACCAGGACCACGGTCGTGGCGAGCTCCGAGGCGGCGCCGAGAACGTCGCCGGTGATCCCGCCGAAGCGCCGCCGCACGTGCCGGGTGAACAGCACCAACACCCCCGCGGCCACGAGCACAGAGACCGCCGCGGCGGGGCTGACCAGCAGCGCGGCCAGCGCCGCGACGAGCCACCAGCCGATCACCAGCCACAGCGGCTGGCTGCCCGCCACGAGCGCGCCCATGCCCTCCGGGCGCGCCGACGGCACACCGCTGCGGCAGCACAGCACGAACCCCGCGCGCCCGGTGGCGCAGGCCAGGACCAGCGCCCACGGAGTCGCCGCGAGCTCACCGATGCTGACCGCCTGCACACCGATCACCAGGATCAGCGCGACCACCGCGAACGGCCCGGCGCCGCCGTCGCGCATCACCTGCAGCGCGCGCTCCGGCGGTCCGTAGCAGCCGAGCCCGTCGACGCTGTCGGCCAGCCCGTCCACGTGCATACCCCTGGTGACCAGCACCAACAGCGCCACCACGAGCAGTCCGGCCAGCAGCGGGGGAGCACTCAGGGCGCTGAGACCCCACAGGACCAGCGCCCCGATCCCGCCGACCAGCGCGCCGACCAGCGGGGCGAAGGAGATCGCCTGCCGGCACGCGCGGTCGTCGACCCGACCGGCCCGCACCGGCAGCACCGTCAGCCACGAGACCGCCAGGCGCAGCCCGTCGATCACGCCCCGGCCCCGGCGACGCCGGCTTCGTCGAAGGTGGCCATCTCGGCCAGCACCTTCACCGCCGCGGTCAGCACCGGCAGCGCGGTCAGCGCGCCGGAGCCCTCGCCCAGCCGCAGCTGCATGTCCAGCACGGGTTCGAGGTCGAGGTGCTGCAGCACCATCTGGCCGCCCGGTTCGGCCGACCGGTGCCCAGCCAGCCACCACTGCCGCGCCCCGGGCGCGAGCTCCTCGGCGACCAGCGCCGCGGCACCGACGACGACGCCGTCGAGCAGCACCGGGGTCTTGCGCACCGAGGCCTGGGCGAGGAACCCGGCGAGCGCGGCGATGTCGGCGCCGGTGGCGGTGCGCAGCAGCGCGACCGGGTCGTTGTGGACCTTGCGGGCGCGGCGCAGCGCGTCGCGGATCGCGGCGGTCTTGCGCATCCACGCCCGGTCGTCGATGCCGGTGCCGCGTCCGACGACGGCGACCGGCTCGGTGCCGGTGAGCAGCGAGATGAGCACGGCGGCGGGCGTGGTGTTGCCGATGCCCATGTCCCCGGCGATGAGCAGGTCGGCCCCGGAGTCGACCTCCTCGTCGGCGATGGCGCGCCCGGCCTGGATCGCCGCCCGCACCTCCTCGTCGATGAGCGCGTCCTCGCGGTCGATGACCCCGGAGCCGCGGCGCACCTTGTGCTCGCTGACCACCTGCGGGGTGTCGACGGCGACGGCCATGTCCACCACGCGCACGGTCGCCCCGGCGTGCGAGGCCAGGGCGTTCACGGCGGCGCCGCCGGCGAGGAAGTTGGCGACCATCTGCCCGGTCACCTCGGGCGGGTAGGCGGACACGCCGTGCTGCGCGATGCCGTGGTCACCGGCGAAGACGACGACCCGCGCGCGTTCGGGCGGGCTCGGCGGGCAGGCGCCCTGCCGCGCGGCGAACCACACGCCCAGCTCCTCCAGCCGTCCCAGGGAACCGGCCGGCTTGGTCAGCTGCGCCTGCCGCGCCGCGGCGTCCCGCGAGACCTGCTCGTCGGGCGCCGGGACCGGCGGGAACTCGATCATGCCGGGGTCGTTCTGTTCGGTGGACAAGCGAAAACCTCCGTGTTGAAAAACCGCAGCTCAGCAAGGCCCTGAACGCTCACCGGACGCGCAGCGGGCATCCGGCGATCAGCAGCAGCACCTCGTCGCACACCTCCGCCAGGCGGGCGTTGAGCGAGCCGAGCTCGTCCCGGAACAGCCTTCCAGACCGCGTACCGGGCACGACGCCGAGGCCGACCTCGGCGGACACCAGCACGACCCGGCCGGCGCACGCGGACACGGCCGCGACCAGCGCGTCGCAGTGCCCCGCGACGACCTCCAGCGCAGCCGGATCCCGCTCCCACGCCCCGGCGTCGTCGAGCACCCCGGTCAGCCAGGTCGCCAGATCGTCCACCAGCACGTGGTCCTCCGCGGACGCCTCGCCGAGAACCCGCCGCAACCCCTCGGGATCGGGCGCCTCCACGGTCCGCCACGCCGCGGGCCGCCGAGCCACGTGCTCGGCGATCCGCTCGTCCCACTCGGAGTCGGAGGGATCCCGCCGCCCCGTGGCCACGTACACCACGGCACCGTCCTCGGGCACCAACCCCTCGGCGTGCGCCGACTTCCCGGACCGAGCCCCACCCAGCACCAACGACCGCACGAAACCTCCCAGCACAACAACCGCCGAGACCGTACCCGGAGAACCCCCGCACCCCACCCCACCCGTGTCCCGCATCATTCACCGAATCGGAGTCACCACCACACATCGACGGCGGTTCCAGCAGGTGGTGCCGAGTGGCAGCCTTGGGACGTTTGGGGGAAGGGCGGTGGGGATGGACTTCGAGCAGACCGGCGCGATCGCCAACGCGGCCTCGGGGCACGGCGTGGGCAACCTGGTGCAGGCCGGCGTGGTGCACGGCGACGTCCACGTCCACGCGGCCGAGCGCACCAGAACCAGCCCTTCCCAGCGCCCGCGCGCGCCACGGCACTTCGTCAACCGGGTCGCCGAGACCGAGAAGTTCCAAGACCTGCTCTCCGGCGAGGCCCCCGGGCCGACCGTCGTGGTGATCAGCGGTGCCGGTGGTGTCGGCAAGAGCGCGTTGGCGGCGCGGTGGGTGCCGCTCTGCCGCAGCCGCTTTCCGGACGGGTCGCTGCACGCGGACCTCGGTGCGTTCTCGTCGTCGCGGCCGACGAGGGTGTCGCAGGTGCTGGAGAGCTTCCTGCGCTCCCTCGGTTGCGAGCCTGACTCCATCCCGGCAGACCTCGACCAGCTCGCCGCGATGTACCGCGACGTCACCGCGGGCCGGAAGCTCGTCGTGTGCTTGGACGACGCCTTCTCCGCAGCGCAGGTGCGACCGCTCATCCCGCCGGAATCGCTGGTGTTGGTCACCAGCCGCTACCGGCTGCCGGGGCTCGCCCTTGATGGAGCGCACTTCGTCGAACTCCCGCCGCTGCACGCGGCGGATTCGGTGGAACTGCTGCGCAGCGTCCTGGGAGAGCAACGCGTCGGCCGCGAGTCCGGAGCGGCTGAGCGCATGGCGGACCTGTGCGCGGGATTCCCGGTGGCGTTGATGGTCGCCGCGTCGCGGCTGACCGCGCACCGCAAGTGGACCCTGCGGCGGATGACCGCTGACCTGGAGGACGAGCGGAACCGCCTGCCTTCTTTGACCTTGCGTGGTGATGTCTCGGTGCGTGCCGTGTTCGACCTGTCCTACCGCAAGCTCAGCGCTGAGCAGGCCGAGTTGTACCGGGTGCTGTCCTGCCACCCCGGCACCACGTTCGGCGCGGACGTCGCCGCCGCTGCGGTGGAGCGTCCCCGCGAGGAGGTCGTGGACTCGCTGGAAGCGCTGGTGGAGGCGAGCCTGCTCGACGAGGTGGGCGACGACCGGTTCCGCTTCCACGACCTGTTGCGCCTGCACGCCTCGGATTGCGCGACCGAGGCGGGCCTGGACCGTCGCGAGGTGCTGGGTCGCTTCGTCGCCTGGTACCTGAACAGCGCTTATGCCGCCGACCGGCTCGTCACCCCGGGCCGCTGGTACCTCGGCGAGAAGCGCGATGCGGGACTGACGTTCACCTCTGCCACCGAGGCCCTGGACTGGCTGGACGAGGAACGGCTGAACCTGGTGTTCGCGCAGCGGGAAGCACGAGAGCAGGGCTGGCGAGAGGTGGTGTGGTGCTTCGGCGAGGCGATGTGGAGCTTGTTCGTCTACCGCAAGCACTACGGCGACTGGCTGGAGACCACGCGGCTCGCCGTGGACGCCGCATCCGGGGAGAACGTCCGCGCCGAATCCCGGCTGCGCGGTCAGCTCGGACACGCCTTGGGCAACCTGCACCGCTTCGACGAGGCCGAGCGCGAGCTGCTCGCGGCGGCGCGACTCGCGGAAGCAGCCGACGACCCGAGGAGCCAGGCCACCGCGGCCTCGCGTCTCGGCATCCTGGCGCGGCACTGCGGAAAGCTCGACGAAGCTCTCGTGTCGTTCCGCCGTGCGTTGGAGATCGACCTGCGCGTCGACGACCGCAGAGGTGCGGCCCTCCGGCTGCGGCGCATCGGTGAAACGCTCACTGCGCTGGGACGGCACGACGACGCGATCGCGGAACTGTCGCGCTCGGTGGACCTGATGCTCGAGCTGCCGGACCCGGGCGGAGCTGCACGCGTGTCGACCCGGCTGGGCGAGGCCTTCACGGCCGCGGGCAGGCCTCGCGACGCCGTCGGCCCGCTGCACGAGGCACTGGCGGTGCTACGCGAGATCGGCTCCGACTTCTACGTCGCCGAACTGCTCGTGGCCCTGGCCGCCGCGCATGAAGCGGCAGGCGAGATCGCGCAGGCCCGGACTCATTTGGGGGAGGCGTGCGAACTGCACGAACGCATCGGTGGTCCGCACGCCGAACCGCTCAGGAAACACCTGACCGAACTCGAATGACGGCCAGGCATCCCGGAAATCGCCGCAACACCTCCTCCGGCGAATCCGGTACGACCAGCACGTCGCCCAGTTCCCACCAGGATTCCTCGGCGATCGCGGTCCACACGACGACGAACCCGTGAACGCTCACGATTCCGCTGGCGTGCGGACCGGGCCGAAGAGCCTGGTCAGAGCCGACCATCGGCGATGACGATCGGCGTACCGGTGGAGCAGTCCAACACCGCGGTACCCGGCTCGGCCAGCACCGAGTGGTTGACCGACGAGTGCTTGGTCAACAGCACCACCACGTCGTACCCCGCCGCATCGGGCTTGGGGAGCGACCTCAGTGCCGGCCCGTCCCGCAGCTCCAGTTCCGGCACGAAGGGGTCGTAGTAGGCGACGTCCGCCCCGGCCACCACCAGCGCGTCGATCACCCGGACCGCGCAGGAGTTGCGGATGTCGTTGACGTCCGGCTTGTAGGTCACGCCCACGGCCAGCACCCGGCTGCCGGGCAGCGGACGCAGCCGCAACGCTCCCAACTGCTCCCGGATCGACTCGACGAGTCGGCCCGGGACGGTGTCGTTGACGTCGAGTGCGGCGTCGACGATGTGCGGAAGGAACCCCCGCCTGGTCCCGGTCGCCCGGAAGAACGCCGCGACCACCGGGATGCACGCCCCGCCCGCGCCGATGCCCGGGTTGTGCGGCAGGAACCCGTACGGCTTGGTGGCGGCTGCTTCGATCACCTTCGCGGGATCGACGTCATGCTTGTGGCAGACCTCCGCGAGCTCGTGCGCCAACGCGATGTTGACCAGCCGGAAGGTGTTCTCGAAGGTCTTGACGAATTCCGCGGTTTCGATCCGGTCCACCGGATGAACGTGCCCGAAGACGCTGCGCAGGAACGTCATCGCGGCTTTCGTGCAGGTGGGAGTGAGCCCACCGACCACCCTCGGCACCCCTTCGGCAGGGGTCTGTCGAGCAGGATCGATCCGGTCCGGCGCGTGCGCGATGTGGAAGTCGATCCCCGCGACGAGCTGCGAGTGCTGGGACAGGACCTTGACGATCTGCCGTTCGATCGTCCCCGGTGGGCAGGTGCTGTGCACCAGGACCAGGCTACCGCGCCGCAACGCCCGCCCCACGGACACCGCCGCTGCGCACAGCCACGACGTGTCGATGTGGCCGTCCTCGCGACAGGGACTGGGCACGCTCAGGCAGTAGACCTCGGCGGACGGCAGTTCGCCGTCGCCCTGGACGCGCAGCCGCCCGGATTCGAGCAGCGGCTGCAGATCCTCCCCTCCGGCAGCCCGCGCGCCGGGCCGCTCGATCTCGGCGCGACGTGCGGGTGAGGTCTCGACACCGCACACGCGATAACCCGCTCTGGCCACCGCGGCCGCGAGACTCAGGCCGACGAGCCCCAATCCCACGACCACGACATCAGTCCGGTTCATCTTTCCTCCGAATGCCCCGGCCGTAGAGCTCCCCGACAAGCCCTATCCCCATCGACCGGGTACGCGGACAAGCATCACCCGCGCGTGTCGTCCCGCTGTCGCCGCGCCTGCGCCGCACCCGTAGACGCGCAGGTCGATTCGATGCCGAAACCCATCGCGCGCTCCCTCCGGGGGCGGTGATGGGCGAATTCGCGTTGGTCTCGGGACCATGTCGCCGCGTTGTCGCCGTTCTGTCGCCGTCGAGCTTCCAAAACCACCCGTGAGCAGCAGACTTTCGCCTCGATGGACGTATGAGCGGAGGAACATCCGCGCAACACTGGGTGGCTCGGAAAGTTTGCGGAAGACACGGCACTGGGGGTGCTGGTGACCATCCAGTTCAAGATCCTCGGAACCACCAGCCTGCGCATCAACGGCACCTTCGACGACACCTGGGGAAAACGCCAGGAACGCGGGCTGCTCGGGGTCTTGCTGCTGGAAGCGGGGGAGCGACGCCTCACGCGGGATGAACTCGCCCGCTGGATCTGGGCGGACGACTCGGGCCGACGTCGTCGCAATCTCCAGCAGTTGGTCAGCAGGCTCAAGCGCACCCTCGAGGGGATCGGAGTTCCCGCGGAAGTGCGCACGAGCAAGGCCGGCCACTGGCTGGAGGTCGATCCGGAGAGCGTTGACTTCCACCACTTCCGACGAGCGATCAGGACCGCCGCCGAGGCTGCCGACAGCGGGGCCCACCTGGACGCGATCGGATTGCTCGAGGAAACGCTCGGGATGTGGACGGGAACTCCACTAGCAGACCTGGAAACGGAACCGGCGCGCAACTTCCGGCAGAGCGTGGCCCGCCCCGCGGAAATGGAGGCGAGATTCCGCCTGGTCGACAGCCGACTGGCGTTGGGACAGTTCGCGGACGCTCTCGCGGACATCGACGGTCCGATGGCTGCGGATGGCGTCAACCCTCGGCTCGTCGTGCAGCGGATGCGTGCGCTGGGCGGTCTCGGGCGCGCTACTGAGATCTCGGGCTATTACGTGCACTTCGCTCAGGAATACCGAGAACTAGTCGGGGAGGATGTGCCGGAGTGGGTCCGTCGCGAACATGACGCCCTGCTCGCCTCCGGAACGCCGCAGGTGAGGGTCATGAGCGATGGTCCCGATGATGAGGATGAAATCCCGGTCCTGGGTGATCTCCCCGCCGGCTCGTGGAGCTTTCACGGTCGTGCGGAGTTGCTGGACGATCTCAACGACGCGGCTCGAGAACGTCCGACTGGAGTGATCGCGCTCGATGGAGCGGCCGGGATCGGCAAATCGGCGCTCGCAGTCCACTGGGCCAGGCGAGCGGCCGGTGACCTGGTGGATCGCGTGCTCTACGTCGATCTGCAGGGATACCACGGGAAGAACCCGCTCACGGAGGACGAGATCGTCGGGACCTTGCTCTCGCAGCTCGGTGTTGTTGCCGAGCGGATACCCAGCAAGGACATGCGCGTGCACCGGCTCAGGCAGAAGCTGGCTCGGCGCCGTTACCTCGTCGTCCTCGACGACGCGAAGGACTCGCAGTACGTCAGGCCCCTGTTGCGATTCGTGCGTGAATCCCTGGTTCTGGTCACCAGCCGCAAGAAGCTCCACGGCTTGATACATCTCGACGGAGCTCGATCGTTCGAAGTGCCGCCGCTCGATGCCGCGGAGGTGTTCCGGTGGCTGCGGTCAGAGCTGCACTCGCGGTTCCTCGTCGAGCCGCACGCGGCGAAACGTCTCGTAGACCTGTGCGCGGGCATTCCCCTCGTCGTGCGGATCATCGCTCAACACGCATCGACGCGGTCGCGGCAATCGCTGGCGAGCCTCGCGGAGGAGTTGCACGCCGATCGCCGCGTCCTGCTCCGCCTGGGAGGAAACGACGACGAGGGTGCGACGATTGAGGCGGCGCTGGGGTGTTCTTACCGAGCGCTGACCCCGGCTCAGCAGACG
The DNA here is from genome assembly GCF_900116135.1 of Saccharopolyspora flava. GTDB lineage: Bacteria > Actinomycetota > Actinomycetes > Mycobacteriales > Pseudonocardiaceae > Saccharopolyspora > Saccharopolyspora flava. Next base: position 723,791 of record NZ_FOZX01000003.1, on the reverse strand, counting down.
CTCTTCCGGCTGCTCGGGCTCTACCCGGGCAGGGAGTTCGACAGCGGAGCCGCCGAGTCCTTGACGCAGTGGGAACCCACCGAGGTAGGGCAGGCGCTCGACGCGCTGGTGTCGTTGCACCTCGTTGAGCGTTCATCGGACCGCTACGAGATGCACGACTTGATTCGCACTTGTGCGGCGGGTTGGAACAGCGACCGCTCGATCACGGCAGCGGCAACGAGGCGACTCGCCGATTACGTGTTGTGGAGCGGGCTGCGAGCGCGCGAGACGGTCTTTCCCACCAGGAGCGCGCCGCCGCTCGACGGTTTCCGGCCGAGCCCGTGGGCTCGCACGTTCACCGGGGTTGAGGACGCTTTTCGATGGGCCGGGCGGAATCAGTCCGAGCTGTTGGCCGCCGCAGCCGACGCCCGTGACAACGGATTGCATGGTCATTGCTGGCGACTCGCGAACACCGTGTGGGAATTGCTGCGGCTGCCGGGCTGGATGGACGCGGCCAAGCAGCTCCTGACGATGGGTCTGGACTCAGCCCACGAGGACGACGATGCCCGTGCCGTTGCCGGGACGATGGGCAACCTTGGTTCGTGCTTGCTGTGGATGGGAGAGCGAGGCGAGGCCCGCGCGTTGTTGCAGAAGGCGATCCTGATGGCGGGCGACGCGGAGGATCTGGCTGTTCATCATGGTGCGCTGCAAAACTTCGCGCGCTGTGAAGCGGAGTCTCAGAACTACGAGGGCGCCCTCAGCACCTACAACGAGGCCTTGGGCATCGCATCGGCAGCGGGTGACCGATACCGCATCGGGAGCACCAAGCGCCGGATCGCTGAGGTTCAACGTCGTCAGGGCAAGCTCGACGACGCGGCCATGAACTGCAGGGAAGCGATCTTCCACCACGAGAAGGTCGGCGATTCCCAAGGGCAGGCGGATGCTCTGACCGAACTGGCGCTCATCTGCAAGGCCGGTGGTGACTCGACGATGAGCCGGGAGTACGCGCTGCGGGCTCTCCACCTCGGAGAGCTGATGCGCGACAAGGGAACCTGCGGTCGGGCTGCCCTGGTCGTGGCTCAGAGCGCGCTCGACAAAGCCTTCCTCAACGAAGGCTTGAGGTACGGCCGGATCGCGGCGGAACACTGCGAACAGATGCGTGACATCGACGGTGAGATCGGAGCCATCGAAGTGGTGATCACGGTCTTGCAGCGCAAGGGACGCCACGAGGCCGCAGCCGAAGGCCGGAGAAGGCTCAGAGAGCTACGCGCGGACATCGACCCGCTCAGCGCCTGACGTCTCGGCACCTCGCCTCGATCGAGTGCGGTTCGGCACTCGTCATGATCAATGTAGCACTACGTGCTGTACGTGGCCTAACACCACCCGCCGCTTGATGTCACTCGAAAGTGCGTAACATCACCCCTCCCGTGGATGAGTTGGTTGCAGGTTGCGACCGGCGCAAGGCTGAAGGGAGGGGAGTTGTCGCAACGGAGTGAAGAAAACTGGGGCGGAGGCTTGCCGAAGGACGGCTGAAGCTTCCGCCCCAGCTCGCAGGTGCATTCGATCGCCTGCGACAGGGTGACGGCCACCGCCGCACGCCATGCGTGCGGCGGCCGGGCCGGCGTTCGGTTTCCAAGTGCGTGCGCGGCTCTTCTCCGCTGAAAGCGGGTCCACGGGTTCCTGCAGCGTCGTGTTGTGAGCGGGCTTCGCTGTTTGCCTCGTTCGGTTCGTTCGGGTCGAAACCCTGGGCGCGCAACGGCGATCGTCGGCGACGATGTGGGCTCATGCCGTTGGTGGAGGGTAGGCGCGTGGTGGTGCGAGACGAGTTGCTGGCCAGGGCCGTCGACGAGTGCCGGGGGCTCATCGCGCGGCGGTTCCCCGGGGACGCGGAGCGGGGAGCGGCGGCGGTGCTGCTGGACGACGGTGAGGTGCTGACCGGGTCGAGTCCGGATTTCGGCAACGCCGGCGCGTCGCTCTGCCACGAGGTCGAGCCCTGCTGCGCGGCGTTCCGGCTCAACCGGAAGATCGTGGCTTCGGTGTGCCTGCACCGGGCTGAGGACGGGCGCCACCTCGTCCTCAGCCCGTGCGGGATCTGCCGCGAGCGGCTCGCCGACCACGGCCCCGACGTGCTCGTGGCCGTCCCGGGCCCCTCGGACCCGACCGAGCTCCGCTGGGTGTCCTTGAGGGAAGCCCTCCCGCACTACTGGCTCGCAGGCGCCTTCCCGGACGAAGCCCCGGACTGGCGTTGATCCGGCATCGCCACCCGCTCACCTGGTCAGGAGTCGAGTTTTCCGGACTTGAGGGTGGTTAAGAAGGTTCGGAAGGTGTGGGGCTCGAAGGTGAGCGTTCCGTCTTCTGGGGCTTTGGAGTCTCGGACGGCGGTGACGCCAGGGATGTTCAGGGCCAGCTCGACGCACTGGCCGGTATTGCCACTGCGGCTGCTCTTGCACCAGACGGCTCGTGACTGGTCGATCATGGATGACTTCCTCCTTCGCCGAGCCCGGAACGTGAGAGCCCACGGTCAGTGGTCGAACCGGCCATCTTTGACGGCCCTGACGAGCTCGCGAACGTTCACGTTCAACGTCGGGCCGTCCGGATCCTTGGAATCACGAATGCGGTCGAGCGAACGTGTCAGTTCAACGCAGTCGCCGTTGGCGCTGGAGTGGCTGGACTTTAACCAGTGGTCAGTAGTCATGATGGTGTCCATTCTGCGTCGATGACGTTCTTGATCAAAGCGGCCGAATCGACTGAGTCGAGCGCGATGCGGGCGATCTCGTCGATGGCGAACGGTCCGGCCGAACCCGGATGCCACGGGATTCGGTGCTCTCGGACGAGGAGATCCGGGACTTGGAGGTTGGGCTCGCATCGTACTGAGCCGTGGGGCCGGTCGGTACTTGGCGTACCGACCGGCCTTCGCCTCAGTGCTGGGTTGTGTAGGGCTTTGGGGTGGGGAGGTGGGCGTTGTTGCGGATTCTGGTGGCGTGGCGGTCGATCGAGGTGAGGGCTGCTGCGACGTCGTTCGGGGTGACCTCGAAGGGCATCGAGTGGATCGTTTCGCCTTCGGCGGTGGCTGCGGTGGCCACGGCGCGGATCGTGTCCGCGTCGTCGGGGCGGATGCCGACCTCGGTGAGGGTGGTGGGCAGGCCTGCGGCGGTGGTGAACTCGATGAACTCGCGCAGGTCGGACGGGGCGGCGCCCTCCAGGACCAGCTGGGCGACCGAGCCGAGGTTGACCTTCTGACCGTGGGCGAGGCCGTGCGTGGCGGCGACCGAGGTCAGGCCGTTGTGAATCGCGTGAGCCGCCGCCAGGCCGCCCGACTCGAAGCCCAGGCCCGACAGCAGCGTGTTGGCCTCGATGACCTTCTCCACCGCCGGGGTCACCTGCTTGTCGCGGACCGCGTCGATGGCCGGCAGCGCGTTCTCCCACAGCACGTCCCAGCTCAGCTGCGCCAGCGCGGTGCCGGTGACCGTGGGCAGGCCGCCCGCCATCGTCGGTGACCCCGATCTCGACGTGGCGCGGGCCTCCAGCCAGGTCGCCAGGGCGTCGCCGACACCGGCGATCAGGAACTCCGCCGGGGCGTTGGCGACGATCTGCGAATCGACCAGCACCAGATCGGGGTTGCGGGGGAAGAACCGGTACGCCTCGAACTCGCCGTCCTCGGTGTAGATCACCGACAGGGCGCTGCACGGGGCGTCCGTCGAGGCCACCGTCGGCGCGTTCGCCCAGCGCACACCCGCCAGGTGGCCCGCGGCCTTCACCGCGTCGATGGTGCTGCCGCCCCCGACCGCGACCACCACGTCGGCGCCCGACGAGGTGATCTCGCCGACCAGCCGGTCGACCTCCTTCGCGCTCGGGACGCCACCGAAGCCCCGGCGGTCCACCGGCAGGCCCGCTGCGGACAGCGACGCCTCCACGTCGTGGCCGACGAAGCCCCAGACCACGTCGTCGGCGACGACCAGCGGCTTCGAACCGATCTGCGCCACGTGCTCGCCGAGCCGGTGGATCGCTCCCGGGCCCTGCACGTACCGGGCCGGGCTGATCATCGTGCGGATCGTCATGGTCGCCGCTCCTTCGAGGCCGGGGATGAGACCGGCTGAGCGTAGGAGCGGCCGGGGCGCGGTGGTGGGCGGCGCGTGTCTCAACTTGAGACAGGTGAAGCACTGCGGCCCCGCTCACGACGGTGAGCGGGGCCGCAGCGGATGAGGTGCGAGGTCAGCCGAGCTTGGCGATGTCCTTCGGGGTGTAGCGGGGGCGCGGGACCCGCAGCTTGCGGATCTGCATCGCGCGGGTGAAGGCGTACCAGCCCAGGGCGAACGGCCGGTCCTTGTGGTCCGGGAACTTCGCGCGCACCCGCTTGTTGACGTAGCGGCCCAGCAGGCTGCCCTCGATCACCATCATGATCAGCAGGAACAGGCAGAACAGCGTCGCGTACTGCTGGACCAGCATGTTCTGCGCCAGCGTGGTGGCGAACACGATCAGCACCAGCGGCATGAACAGGCCCATCAGGTGCCTGCGGGTGTCCACCAGGTCGCGGACGAAGGCGCGGACCGGGCCCTTGTCGCGCGGCATCAGGTAGCGGTCGTCGCCCTGCATCATGCGCTCGCGGCGCTCGGTGGCGGCCTTGCGGCGCTCCTCCTTGTTGCCCCGGGCGCGCTTGACCGCCTCGCGCTGCGTCATCGGCGGCGGCGGGACCGGGCCGCGCCGCTTGCCCTCGGCCTCGCGCCGCTTCGGCGTGGGCTTGCCCTTCTTGGGGGTGTGATTCTGCGCGCGCTCCTCCGCGGACTGCTCGACGTCGGTCTCGGCGTCCGTGCTGGCGGTCTGCTCTGCGCTGCTGCGGCGAAGGAACCTCACACCCCCAGGTTATGTGACGCGCTCAGCGGGCTTGCAGGAGACCGTCCGGTACGTCCGTGCTCACCACGTCACACCTGATCGGCCCGCGCTTATGCCACCATGTAGGGAGGAGACAAAACCGTCCCCGGGTTCGCCCGCGGGAATACCCCGGATCCGGCCGTGGTTGAACGTCACGCCGGAATCGGAGAGCGAGACCACGAGGGAGTGTCCATGACCGCCCCGAACACCACTGAGACCGAGGCGCCCGCTCACGGTGTCACGCTGACCGACTCTGCTGCCCAGAAGGCCAAGGCCCTGCTGGACCAGGAGGGTCGCGATGACATGCACCTGCGCATCGCCGTCCAGCCGGGTGGCTGCGCCGGTCTGCGCTACCAGCTCTTCTTCGACGAGCGCAGCCTCGACGGCGACGCGCGCCGCGACTTCGAGGGCCTCGGCGTGGTCGTCGACCGGATGAGCGCCCCCTACCTGGAGGGCGCGGTCATCGACTTCGTCGACTCCATCGAGAAGCAGGGCTTCACGATCGACAACCCCAACGCGGGCGGTTCCTGCGCCTGCGGCGACTCGTTCCACTGATCGAGCCTCTTTCCGGCAGCGAGGCCGGCACCCGCTCGGGTGCCGGCCTCGCTGCTGTTCAGGCCGTGCTGACGACGCGGACGACCTCGTCGTCGAGCACGATCTCGTCGCCGTCGACGAGCTGACGGCCGCGGCGAGTCTCCACCGCCCCGTTGACCCTGACCAGGCCTTCCTCCAGCACGTCCTTGGCCTCGGCGCCGTGCTCGACCAGCCCGGACAGCTTCAGCAGCTGCCCCAGCCGGATCATGTCGTCGGAGATCTCCACATCGCGCATGCCCTCCATTGTCTGCCGCGCCCGCGTGGGCAGGGGGACGGACCTCGGCGCGAGCGCTACGGTTGACCCTTCCGTCACCTTCCGTAGTGAAATGGAGGCGCGCTGTGTCCGTCGCAGTGACCGGCAGCATCGCCAGCGACCACCTGATGCACTTCCCGGGCAGGTTCACCGACCAGTTGGTCGCCGACAACCTGCAGCAGGTCTCCTTGAGCTTCCTCGTCGACGACCTGGTGGTGCGGCGCGGCGGCGCTGCGGCCAACATCGCGTTCGCGCTCGGAGTGCTCGGCAGGCGGCCGGTGCTGGTGGGGGCCGTGGGCGAGGACTTCGCGGACTACCGCTCGTGGCTGGAGCGCCACGGCGTGAACTGCGACGGCGTGCACGTCTCCGAGTGCGCCCACACCGCGCGGTTCGTGTGCACCACGGACCAGGCCTTCAACCAGATCGCCTCGTTCTACGCCGGGGCTATGGCCGAGGCGCGCAACATCGAGCTCGCCCCGGTCGTCGCCGAGCACGACATCGACCTGGTGCTGATCAGCCCGAACGACCCGAAGGCCATGCTGCGGCACGCCGACGAGTGCAGGCAGCGCGGTTACCGCTTCGCCAGCGACCCGTCGCAGCAGCTCGCGCGGCTCAGCGGCGAGGAGATCCGGCGGATGGTCACCGGTGCCGACTACCTGTTCACCAACCACTACGAGTGGGGCCTGCTGCTGCAGAAGACCGGCTGGAGCGAGGACGACGTGCGCGGCGAGGTCGGCGTCCGCATCACCACGCTCGGCGCCGACGGGGCCGAGATCGTCGACCGGGACGGGCAGCGGCTCGAGGTGCCGGCGGTTCCGGAGGTGGCGCGGGCCGACCCGACGGGCGTCGGGGACGGGTTCCGCGCCGGGTTCCTCGCGGCCGTCGAGGCGGGGCTGTCGCTGGAGCGGGCCGCGCAGCTGGGCTCGCTGATCGCGGTGCACGTCCTGGAGGTCACCGGCACCCAGGAGTGGTCGCTCGACCACGGCCGGGCGCGCAAGCGCTTCGCCGAGACCTACGGGGAGGGCGCGGCCGCCGAAGTCGGGGCCGTGCTGCCGCTGTAGTCGCGGACCGGGTGGGTCCGGTGATACCGCGCGACCTTGATCACGAATTTCCTTGCAAGAATTTGCGAAGTGTTAGTGCTGGTAAATTGCCGGTTCCTTCGGCGTATTGACTTTACCGGCGCAAGAAAATGTGATCGTAGACGTTTGCCTCACCGCTCGACGACGCGAAGGAGAACGTCATGCGATTACCGGCGATAGTGCTGGCCGCGGCCGCGGTCGGCACCGCCCTGGTCCCCGCCGCGTTCGGTCAGGCGCCGGCACCGGCCCCCGCCCCGGCGGCCGCTCCGGTGGCCGGACCGATCGTCCAGATGTTCCAGTGGAACTGGGACTCGATCGCCGGCGAGTGCACGAGCTTCCTCGGCCCGAAGGGCTACGGCGCGGTCCAGGTCTCGCCGCCGCAGGAGCACATCGTGCTGCCCGAGGCCGGTCACCCCTGGTACCAGGACTACCAGCCGGTCAGCTACCAGATCGAGAGCCGCCGCGGGAACCGCGAGCAGTTCGCCAACATGGTCAAGACCTGCAACGACGCCGGCGTGCAGATCTACGCCGACGCCGTGGTCAACCACATGGCCGGGTCCGACGGCGACCACCCGGGCAGCGCGGGATCGGAGTTCACCAAGTACGACTACCCGGGCACCTACTCCGACGCCGACTTCCACGACTGCCGCCGCGACATCGCCAACTACGAGGACAAGTGGGAGGTCCGCAACTGCGAGCTCGTCGGTCTCTCCGACCTCAAGACCGAGAGCGACTACGTGCGCCAGCGTGAGACCGCCTACCTCAACGACCTGATCAGCCTGGGCGTGTCGGGCTTCCGGGTCGACGGGGTCAAGCACATGCCGCCGGAGGACGTCGGCGCGATCTTCGGCGGGCTCAACACCGTTCCCGGAACCGGGCAGAAGCCCTACGTGTTCCAGGAGGTCATCGCCGACTCCACCACCACGGCGGGGGAGTACACCGGCAACGGCGACGTCACCGAGTTCGCCTACCACGGCAAGGTCAGCGACGCCTTCAAGAACGGTTCGCTCGCGCAGCTGGCGAACCTGGGCGACTCGATGACCCTGCCCAGCGAGCAGGCCGTGGTGTTCATCGACAACCACGACACCCAGCGCAGCACGCCGACTTTGACCTACAAGGACGGCGCGGCCTACGACCTGGGCGTGGCGTTCGAGCTGGCCTACCCCTACGGCACGCCGCAGCTGATCTCCGGCTACGCCTTCGACAACTCCGACCAGGGCCCGCCCGCGGAGACCGACGGCACGACCAAGGCCGCGAACTGCGACGACCAGGCGTGGGTGTGCGAGCACCGGCACCCGATGATCGCCGGGATGGCCGGGTTCCACGGCGCGGTCGCCGGCACCGGTCTCAGCGACTGGTGGGACAACGGCGGCGGTCAGATCGCGTTCGGCCGTCAGGACAAGGGCTTCGTGGTGATCAACCGGGAGGGCGGCGAGCTGTCGCAGACCTTCCAGACCTCGCTGCCGGCGGGCAGCTACTGCGACGTCATGTCCGGTGAGCTCGCCGACGGTGCCTGCACCGGCCAGACGATCGAGGTCGGCGACGACGGCAAGTTCACCGCCACCGTCGCCCCTGACTCGGGCGTGGCCCTCCACGCCGGAGCCAAGCTCGGCTGAGCCCGTCGCCTCCCTCGGGTGGTGGGGAAGTTTTCATGAAAACCTCCCCACCCCTCGGGAACGACAGTTTTCATGAAAACTTCCCTCCCCCTGAGGACGGGAGACCGTCATCTCGACGTCTCCACCTCGGGGGAGGGACAGTTTTCATGAAAACCTCCCGACTCGTGGGGGAGGACAGTTTTCATGAAAACTTCCCCGTCCCTGGGGTCGGGAGTCCGTCGGGTCGACGTCTTCCGCCTCGGGGGTGGGGGCGTTTTCGTGTGAGTGTCGTGGTCTTTGGAGGGGACAGTTTTCATGAAAACTGTCGTTTTCCAGGGGGAGCGGGTCAGGATTCTGGGTCGAGGAGGGTTTCCGCTACCGCGGTGATGTCTTCCGGGCGGACTCGGCAGCAGCCGCCGACGAGCATGGCGCCCGCGTCGCGCCAGCGTCGGGCTTGGCGCGGGGAGAGGCGGGCGTCCCCGGTCCAGGCGTGGTGCTCGGCGTCCCAGCCCTCGCCGCTGTTCGGGTAGGCCACGAGGGGTTTTCCCGTTGCGGCGCGCGCGATTTCGAGCGCGGGCAGGACGTCCTCGGGGTCCGAGCAGTTGATGCCGATCGCGCTGATCGCATCGGACTCGGCCAGCGCGAACGCCTCCGACAGCGGCTGGCCGCCGCGCGTGCGGTCGCCCTCGACGGTGAACGACAACCACGCCGGGACGCCCAGGCCCTCCACGGCCTCGACCAGCACCTCGGCCTCGGAGACCTCCGGAACGGTCTCCAGAGCGAGGATGTCCGGGGCGGCGCTGACCAGCGTCTCCAGCCGGGGCAGGTGGAACTCGCGCAGCTGCTGCTTGGTCAGGCCGTAGTCGCCGCGATATTCGGAACCGTCGGCCAGCGTCGCGCCGTAGGGGCCGACGGAGGCGGCGACCCACCGGCGCTCGCCCGGCTCGACCTCACCGGCCAGCCGGGCCAGCTCGACGCTGCGGCGCATCAGCCGCTCCGCCGCCGAGCGGTCCAGGCCGCGCTCGGCGAAGCCCTCGAACGACGCCTGGTAGCTGGCGGTGGTGGCCACGTCGGCGCCCGCCCGGTAGAACGCGGCGTGCGCGGCGACGATCTCCTCCGGAGCATCGGTCAGCAGGCGGGCCGACCACAGCGCGTCGGCGAGCTCGTGCCCCATCGCCTCCAACTCCGTGGCCAACCCGCCGTCGAGCACCAACGGCCGATCGAGCCTGAATTCCACCATGCCGTCCAGCGTAGTGGTGTCGCGGAACGGTGACCCCTCCGAAACCCGGCGTGGGGCGTTCGAATCTCGCGGGGATGTCGCTAGCCCTTCACGCTGCCCGCCGCCAGCCCCGACACCAGGAAGCGCTGGACCGCGTAGAACACGATCACCGCGGGGACCGCCACCAGCACCGACGCCGCCGCGAGATGGCCCCACTCGGCCCGGTTCTGCTGCACGAACACCTGCAACCCCACCGCGAGGGTCTTCGACTCGTCGGCCGCCGACAGGAACGCCGAGGCGAACGCGACCTCGCTCCAGGCCACGATGAACGAGTAGAACCCGGTCACCGCCAGTCCGGGCCGCGCCAGCGGCAGCACCAGCCGCCAGAACACGCCCCACGGCGAGAGCCCGTCGACCCGGCCGGCCTCGTCGATGTCGGCCGGGATGCCGTCGAAGTAGCCCTTGAGCATGAACGTGCAGAACGGGATCGCGGTGCTGCAGTAGACCAGCACCAGCCCGAGTGAACTGCCCTGCAACCCCAGCGCGAGCAGGATGTTGTACAGCGGCACGATCAGCACCGCGAACGGGAACATCTGCACGACCAGGAACGACAGCAGCATCCAGTGCCTGCCCGGGAACCGGAACCGGCTCAGCGCGTAGGCGGTGCTCGCCGCCAGCAGCACGCCCAGCACCGTGGTCAGCGCCGCGATGAGCACCGAGTTGCCGAACCACGTCAGGAACGAGCCCTTCGCACCGGTGAGCACGTCGACGTAGTTGTCCAGGCTGGAGTCGTTGAGCAGCGACGGCGTCGCCTCGATCGCCTTCGCGTCCGGCTTGAACGACACCACCACGACCCAGAACACCGGGAACACCGCGATCAGCGACGCGACGATCAGCGCGCCGTGCAACCCGATGCTCGCCCACGCCGAACGCCGTCCCCGGCCCCGAGGCCGGGTCGTGGCCGAGGACGCCCGCAGGGACGCCGCGTCGATGCTCATCAAAGCTCCTCTCCTTGCCGCGCCATCGCGCGGCGGTAGATCGCGGCGAAGACCAGCAGCACCGACAGGATCAGCACGCCGTAGGTGGAGGCGATGGCGTAATCCCTGGTGGCGCCGGAGAAGAACCGCTCGAAGGCGTAGGTCACCAGAATCCGGGTGTGCGGGTTGTTGCCGGTGATCAGGTAGATGACCGGGAACATGTTGAACGTCCAGATCACCCCGAGCAGCACCACGCTGCTCGACACCGGCCGCAGTCCCGGCAGCGTCACGTGCACGAACCGCTGCCAGGGCGTGGCGCCGTCCATCTCGGCGGCCTCGTGCAGGTCCGGCGGGATGGCCTGCAGCCCGCCGAGCAGGGCCACCATCATGAACGGCACGCCCAGCCACACGTTGACCGCGATCACCGACACCAGCGCCAGGTCGGACTGCCCGAGCCAGATCTGCCCGGGCAGCCCCAGCGACTCCAGCACCCAGTTGACCAGGCCGTAGTCGGCGTTGAGCAGGTACCGCCAGGCGAAGGCGCTGATGAACACCGGCACCGCCCACGGCAGGATCAGCAGCACCCGGTACAGCCCGCGCCCGCGCATCCGGCGGTTGAGCAGCATCGCCAGGCCCAGCCCGATGCCGTAGTGGCAGGCCACGCACGCGAACGTCCAGATCGCGGTGCGCGCCAGCGTCGACCAGAACGACCCGAACGCCGCCGAGCCCGACAGCACGTTGAGGTAGTTGTCCCAGCCGACGAACGAGTACCGCGCCTCCCGGTCCAGCACCGGGTTGGCGATGGTGGTGTCGTTGATGTCGGTGAACCCGAAATACACGCCTTGCAGCAGCGGCAGCACGACCAGCAGCGCGAGGACCGCGATCACCGGCAGCACCATCGCGTAGCCGAACCAGTACCGGGCGAGGAAGTTCCGCATGATCAGCGCTTCGCGTAGTCGGTGAGGATCGTGGACTGGTAGGTCTGGGCGAGCTCGTCGAGCGCGGCCTGAGCGGGTTTGCGGCCGGAGAGCACGTCGCCGTAGGCGGTCTGCAGCGGTTCGAGGAGTTCGGCGTTCTGCGGGATCCACGCCCGCGAGTGCGTGCTGGCGGCCAGCGGGCGGAACGCGGTGACGATCGGGTTCGCCGCCACCGCAGGGTCGCCGTAGGCGGACTTGCGGGTGGGCAGCAGGCCCAGCTCGGCGGCGACCTCGGCCTGGTTGGCGGTGCTGCTCATGCAGGACACGAACTTCCGGGAGGCCTCGGTGGCGTCGCTGCCCTGCCGGATCACGTAGTCGTGCCCGCCGACCGGCGACGGGGTGGCCGAGCCGGGAACCGGGGCGATGCCGAGGTTGGCGGGGTCGGCGAACTCGGGGGAGGAGGTGAACTCCGAGACGGCCCACGGCCCGTCGATGACCATCGCGGTCTCGCCGGTGGTGAACGCGGTCTTCATGCTGGTGTAGGAGTTGGGCTGGTCCAGCGAGGTGCGCGCGGCCTTGGCGTCGAGCAGGTCCTTGGCGACCTGCACGCCGCGCACCGTCTCGGGGGAGTTGACGGTGATCATCCGCGCGTCGGGGTTCACCAGGTCGCCGCCGTGGGTGTAGATGAACGGCAGCGCGTAGTACTCGTCGTTGTTGAGGAACAGCGCGTTCTCGCCGCCCAGCTTCGGGGCGATGGCCTTGAGCTCGTCCCAGCTCTGCGGCGGTGCCACGCCGGCGTCCCGCAGCGCGCGCTTGTTGTAGAACAGCGCGAGCGCGTCGGTGACCTGCGGGACCGCGTAGGTCTTGCCCTCGAACCGCGTCGATTCCAGCGTGTTCGGCAGGTAGTCGGCGGTGTCGGTGGCCAGCGGCGTGCCGGAGAGGTCCTGGACGAGCCCGGCCTGGGCGAGTTGCGCGACCCAGCCGACGTCGGCGCGCAGCACGTCGGGTCCCTGGCCGCCCTGGGCGGCGGTCTTGTAGTTGTTCAGGGCCTGGTCGAAGGCGACCGTCTCCACGCGCACCCGGTAGCCGCCGGTGCGGCCGCACTCCCGGGCGATCTCGCCGAACACCGCGCTCTCGGCGGAGCCGCTGGTGTCCCAGTACACGACCTCGTTCGCGTCACCGGCCGATCCGCCGCACCCGGCCAAGGTGAGGGTGGCGACCAGGGCGGCGGTGACCGTGGTCTTGGGTCTCATGTCCAGACCTCCTCGTGCAAATTTTTGCGAGCGTCCGGCGTTAGATTGCATACCTGGAATGTGACGGTCGTCAAGGTGTTCGAGCAGAAATGGACAGCATTGCGGCAACCGGTAACGGAAGGTGATTGCAAATTCTTGCTCCGCCGTGCAGGATCGTGTCACGAACATCGGCAGCGGAGGGAGTCCGGCGTTGGCGGGTCTGGCCGAGATCGCGGAAGCGGCCGGGGTGAGCGTGTCCACGGTGAGCCGCGTGCTCAACCGCAAGTCCGGCATCGCCGAGGAGACCCGGCAGCGCGTGCTCGACGTGGTCAACCAGCTGCCGCACACCGCGCGGGGCGTCGGCGCGCTGCGGCGCACCGGGGTCATCGGCCTGCTGGTGCCGGAGCTGTCCAACCCGGTGTTCCCGGCCTTCGCCGAAGCGCTGGAAAGCCGTGCCGCGCAAGCGGGTTACGCCTCGCTGCTGTGCAACACCCGGGCCGCGATGAGCGAGCGCGAGTACGTCCAGATGCTCCAGGCGCGCGGCGTCGAGGGGATGATCTTCGTGTCGCCGGAGATCGCCAACCCGGACACCGACGAGCGCCGCACCCGCGGCTACTACGAGAAGCTGGGGCGCGAGGGCGTCCGGATGGTGTTCGTCAACGGCGGCGCCCCGAGTCTGGACGTCCCGGACATCACCGTCGACGAGCACCTGGCCGGGCACGCAGCGGCCCGGCACCTGCTGGAGCTGGGGCACCGGCGGATCGGCTTCGTCAGCGGTCCGTCGCGCGCGCTGCCCTCCCGTCTCAAGCGCGCGGGCTGGGCGGCGGCGCTGGAGGAGGCGGGCGTGGAGCCCGCCGCCGACCTCGTCGCGCACGGCGGGTTCTCCGCCGAAGGCGGCGCGGAGGCGATGGCCCGGCTGCTCGACGGGCCGGCGCCCACGGCGGTGCTGTGCTCGTCGGACGTGATGGCGCTGGGGGCGATGGGGGAGGCCAAGCGGCGCGGCCTGACCACCCCGGAGGACATCTCGGTGGTCGGGTTCGACGACATCCCGATGGCCGCCTACTGCCAGCCCGCGCTGACGACCCTGGCCCAGCCGATCCGCGACATGGCCGCGGCGGCCGTCGACGAGCTGCTGCGGCAGCTCGACCCCGACGGTGCTGAGCGCGGCTCGACGAGCTTCAGCCGGTTGTTCCGCCCGAACCTCATCGTGCGGGAGTCCACCCGGGGGCTGTGAGGACAGTTTTAGCCAGAACTGTCCATGATCAAAGTCCCTTTTGTCCGGTCAATTATGGCTAAAACTGTCCTGCTCCAGGAGGGAAGCACGATGGCTTGGTGGCGTGATGCCGTGGTGTACCAGATCTACGTGCGCAGCTTCGCCGATTCCGACGGCGACGGCATCGGCGACCTCGCCGGCGTCCGCCAACGGCTGCCGCACCTCGTGGACCTCGGGGTCGACGCGATCTGGCTGACCCCCTTCTACCCATCGCCGATGGCCGACGGCGGCTACGACGTCGCCGACCACTGCGGCGTGGACCCGCTGTTCGGCGACCTCGGCGACTTCGACGCCCTGCTGGCCGAGGCGCACGACGCCGGGCTGCGGGTGCTCGTCGACATCGTCCCCAACCACACCTCCGACCGGCACCCGTGGTTCGCCGAGGCCGTGGCCGCCGAACCCGGCTCGGCCGAGCGCGACCGCTACCTGATCCGCGACGGGCGCGGCGACGGACCGCCCAACGACTGGGAGTCCATCTTCGGCGGACCCGCCTGGACCCGGCTGCCCGACGGTCAGTGGTACCTGCACCTGTTCGCCCCCGAGCAGCCCGACCTGAACTGGCGGAACCCGCAGGTGCGCGCCGACTTCCGCAAGGTCCTCGCGTTCTGGCTGGACCGCGGCGTCGACGGGTTCCGCATCGACGTCGCCCACGGCATGATCAAGCACCCCGACCTGCCCGACACCGGGATGCACGAGCAGATCTCCCTGCTGGGACGCGGCGAGCTGCCCTACTTCGACCAGGACGAGGTGCACGAGATCTACCGCGACTGGCGAGCGCTGTTCGACTCCTACCCGGGCGGCCGGATCGGCGTCGCCGAGGCGTGGGCCTCGACCCAGGAGCGGCTGGCCCGCTACGTCCGGCCCGACGAGCTGCACCAGGCGTTCAACTTCGCGCTGCTGGAAGCGCCCTGGTCGGCGGCCGAGTTCCGGCAGGTCATCACCGAGTCGCTGGCCACCACCGCCCAGGTCGGCGCGACCACGACCTGGGTGCTGGGCAACCACGACGTCCAGCGGCCGGTGACCCGCTACGGCGACGGCGAGACCGGCCTGGCCCGCGCCCGGGCGGCCGCGCTGCTCAGCTTCGCGCTGCCCGGCTCGGTCTACGTCTACCAGGGCGAGGAGTTGGGACTTCCCGAGGTGCTGGAGCTGCCCGACGAGGTCCGCCAGGACCCGATCTGGACCCGCTCCGGCGGCACCGACGTCGGCCGCGACGGCTGCCGCGTGCCGCTGCCCTGGTCCGGCGACGAGCCCCCGTTCGGCTTCGGCCCCGGCGGGAGCTGGCTGCCCGCGCCCCGGGAGTGGGCGGACTCGACGGTCGAGGTCCAAGGCGCGGAGCCGGACTCGGTGCTGCGGCTCTACCGCGACGCCCTCGCGCGCCGCCGCGAGCTGCCTGCGCTCGGCGACGGCGAGCTGACCTGGCTGGACGCCCCCGACGGCGTGCTGGCGTTCCGCCGCGAACCGGGCTTCACCTGCGCCACCAACCTCGGCGACGCCCCGGTCGCGCTGGACCTGCCCGGTGAGCTGCTGATGAGCAGCGACGGGCTCGCCGCGTGGACCGGTGAGCTGGCGCCGAACACCACGATCTGGCTGGAAAACCGGGAAAGGTGAACGCCGCGTGGGTCTATTTCCGCCCAACTGAACGTGGTCACATGTGAATCACCAACAACACGGAGGTGATTCGCATGATGCGACGATTAGGCACGACCGCAGCAGCGGCGGCCCTGTCCGCCGTCGCCGTGGTCGGTTTCCAGGCGCCGGCCTCGGCCGCGCCGAACTTCCAGGTGCCCTTCAAGTGCGGCGTCGAGGTCACGGCCGCCACGTTCAGCGGGCACAGCCCGGCCAACTCGGTCGACTTCCAGCGCGACGGCATCACCGGCATGGCCGTCCTCGCCTCGGCGGGCGGGACCGTGACCCGGTCGGAGAACGAGGGCGACACCAGCTACGGCCGCTGGATCGAGCTCGACCACGGCAACGGCTGGCGCACCCGCTACGCCCACCTGTCCAGCCAGGGCGTCTCCGTCGGGGAGAAGGTCTCGGCGGGCGCCAAGATCGGCGAAGCCGGCGCCACCGGCGGCGTCACCGGCCCCCACCTGCACTACGAGCAGATCCTCGACGGAGCCGACCGCAAGGTCGTCCTCGACGGCAAGGCCGTCCCCTACTACGGCCACACCCCGTTCACCAGCAAGAACAACTGCTGACCCCAGTGCGATCGTTTCGGTCGGCCGGGATGTCGACGTCGGGCGCAGCCACCTCGGCTTCGTACGTTCGGCGAGCGGTTTCGTACGCTTCGGCCGCACCCGGCTCGGCCATGCGGTCCGCGCGGATCTTCTCCCACGATTCGTGGTTCATGGGATGAAGCTAGAGTTCGCCGACTTTTCACGATCAGGCGACACGACAACGGCCGGTCCTCCTCGGGTGAGGGGACCGGCCGTTGTGGGTTCGGGTCAGAGGCGCACGGGGTAGTGCGGCTCGGGGACCTCGGGGGAGAGGCGGCCCTCGATGAAGATGGCGTGCCAGAGCATGAACACCAGCAGGGCCCACAGGCGGCGGCTGTGGTCGAGGACGCCGGAGCGGTGCTCCTCCAGCAGCTGCAGGATCGCGCGGCGGTCCAGCAGGTGATCGGTCTGCGACTGCTGGATGATGTTGCGCGCCCAGTCGTGCATCTCGTCCTTGAGCCAGTGCCGGATCGGCACCGGGAAGCCCAGCTTGCGCCGGTTGAGCACGTGCGCCGGGACGACCTGGTACATCGCCTGCCGCAGCGCGTACTTGGTGGTCTCGCTCGTGATCTTCTGCTCCAGCGGCACCGTGCTGGCCACCCGGAAGACCTCCGGGTCCAGGAACGGCACCCGCAGCTCCAGCGAGTTGGCCATCGTCATCTTGTCGGCCTTGACCAGGATGTCGCCGCGCAGCCAGGTGAACAGGTCCACGTGCTGCATCCGGGTCACCGGGTCCCAGTTCTTCGACAGGGAGTACGGGGCGCCGGTGACGTCCTTGTGCGACACGCCCGGGTCGAACGCGCGCATGATGTTGCGCAGCTGGTCGTCGCGGAAGATCCGCGCGTTGCCGTAGTAGCGCTCCTCCAGGTCCAGCGCGCCGCGACGCAGCAGGTCCTTGCCGCGCACGCCCTCCGGGATCCGGGTGGAGACCTTGCCCATCGCCTTGCGCAGCGCGCCCGGCACCTTCTCGAACGGCGCCAGCGACAGCGGCTCGCGGTAGATCGTGTAGCCGCCGAACAGCTCGTCGGCGCCCTCGCCGGAGAGCACCACCTTCACGTGCTGGCGGGCCTCGCGGGCGATGAACCACAGCGGGACCAGCGCCGGGTCGGCCACCGGGTCGTCGAGGTACCAGGTGATCAGCGGCAGCGCCTCCATCATCTCCTGCGGGGAGACGGTGCGGACCACGTGCTTGACCCCGATCGCCGCGGCCGACTCGGCGGCCACGTCCACCTCCGAGTAGCCCTGCCGCTCGAAACCGGTGGTGAAGGTGATCAGGTTCGGGTTGTGCTCCTTGGCCAGCGCCGCGATCGCGGTGGAGTCGATGCCGCCGGACAGGAACGAGCCGACCGTGACGTCGGCGCGCATGTGCTTGGCGACCGAGTCGCGCATCACATCGACGATCTCGTTCTGCAGCCGCCGCACGTCGGCGTCGGTGTTGGCCGGGCGCGGCCGGAAGTTCGGCTGGAAGTACCGCTCGGTCACCACCTGGCCGCCGGGCGAGACGGTGAACGAGGTGCCGGACTCGACGCGGCGGATCTGCCGGTGCAGCGACTCGGGCTCCGGCACGTACTGCAGCACGAAGTAGTGCTGCATCGCCTTGTGGTCGAGCTCCTCGCTGATCTTCAGCGTGCTGGCCAGGCTGAGCAGGCTCTTCTTCTCGCTGGCGAAGGCCGTGCCGCCGGGGCCGGTGGCGAAGAACAGCGGCTTGATGCCGAACGGGTCGCGGGCGCCGTAGACGACCTTGCGCTCGCTGTCCCAGATCATGAACGCGAACATGCCGCGCAGCCGGCCGACCGAGTGCGGCCCCATGTAGTGGTAGGCCGCGACGATGACCTCGGTGTCGCCGTCGGTGCCGAAGCGGGCGCCGTACTGCTCGATGAGCTCGGCGCGCAGCTCCAGGTAGTTGTAGATCTCACCGTTGAAGGTGATGGTGTACCGCTGCGGGTTCTCCGGCGGACCCCAGGTCAGCGGCTGGTGGGAGTGCTCCAGGTCGATGATCGACAGGCGGTTGAAGCCGAGGACGACCTCACCGCCCTGCCAGGTGTCGCTCTCGTCCGGGCCCCGGTGGCGTTGACACGGCAGCGCGTTGGCCACGGCGTTCACGCTGTAACCGGCAGTTTCTTCGGTGGGACAGATGAGTCCAAGCAGGCCGCACACGCGTCTCGTGCACCTCTCCGAGTCGGGGGGAAAAGGCTGCGTCCAGTATGCAGAACCTTCGCTCGCGCGCTGCACGCGCGTGCTGAGGGTGCGATCAACGCCCCCGGAGCAGTATCGCGGCTACACCTGGGCTAGGCTCTGCCCAGGATTCCGGCGGCGGATCCGCGGTCGCCTGCGGGCGAGCGGGGGTCCAACCCAAGCCGCTTCGGTGAGTTTTGCACGAGGAGGCGTCGCGCAGTGGGCCTGAAGGAGGGGACCCGAGTGCCACGGCTGGTCAAGGTCGCTGGTCTGATCGGCCTGGTTGGTGTCGCGGCCACTGGCTGCACGACCGACGAGGTCCTGCGGTTCGGATGGCCACAGGGTGTCACCCCGCAGGCCGAGGCGATGCGGAACCTGTGGACCTGGTCGGTCATCGCAGCACTCGCGGTCGGTGTGTTGGTGTGGGGGCTGATCTTCTGGTCGGTCGCCTTCCACCGCAAGAAGAAGGACGACGAGCTGCCGCGGCAGTTCCAGTACAACCTGCCGCTCGAGCTCATCTACACGGCGATTCCGTTCGTGCTGGTGGTCGTGCTCTTCTACTTCACGGCGGTCACCCAGAACACGGTCCTGGCCAAGCCGGCCAACCCGGACCAGAACGTGAACGTGGTCGCGTTCCAGTGGAACTGGGAGTTCAACTACCCGGACTACAAGACGCCGGACGGGCAGCCGGTGCGCACCGTCGGCAGCAGCAGCGAGATCCCGCTGCTGGTCGTGCCGGTCGGCGAGCGCGTCGAGTACAACATCCGGTCCACCGACGTCATCCACTCGTTCTTCGTGCCGGAGTGGCACTTCAAGCGGGACACCTTCCCGTACCCGGAGAAGAACAACCAGGACAACGTCTTCCAGAACACCGTGGAGCGCGAAGGTTCGTTCGTGGGCCGGTGCGCCGAGCTGTGCGGCACCTACCACTCGATGATGAACTTCGAGGTCCGCGCGCTGTCGAAGGACAAGTTCGACCGGTACATGCAGCTGCGCACGCAGGTGAACCCGCGGACGCGTCAGCCGTACACCGCGGCCGAGGCGCTCGGCGAGATGAACTGCGGTGAGCTGTGCACGCCGCACGCGGTGACCGGTGTTCCGTTCAACACCGATCGCACCGGTGGTCAGCCCTCCGGCATCGGGACGAACAGCTAGGGGTGCCCTCGACGGGGCGTACGGCGTGAGAGCGAGGACTCCATGAAGGTCGAAGCGAAGATCTTCAACATCATCACCGTTTTCTTCTTCCTGTCCGCAGTGGTCTACGGGCTCTGGGCCAAGGAGCCGGTGGGCACCGTGGCGCTGATCCTGGTCGGCGGTCTGTCCCTGATCATCGGCAGCTACCTGTCCTTCGTGGCTCGCCGGATCGAGGACCGCCCCGAGGACAACCCGGACGCGGAGATCAGCGACGGTGCCGGCGAGCTGGGCTTCTTCAGCCCGGGCAGCTACTGGCCGGTCGGCCTGGCCGCAGGCGCGGCGTTCGCGGGCATCGCCCTGGCGTTCTTCCACGTCTGGATGATCGTGCTCGCGGTCGGCTTCCTGCTGATCATGGTCGCGGGCCTGGTGTTCGAGTACCACACCGGCCAGAGCAGCCACTGACGCGAAGTACTGCGCGAAGAGGCCCCTCGGTTCCGACCGAGGGGCCTCTTCGCGTTCAGCGGTCATCGGGGGCGGGGGAGGAGAACGCGGCTCCGCCGGGTGCTTCGGCACGGCCTAGGATTCGTCCGTCGAACCATCACGCTGCCGGGAGGACGTTCCTCGTGATCACCGCGATCGTGCTGATCAAGACCGCCGCCGACCGCCTCGCCGAGGCGGCTCAGGAGATCGCCGACCTCGACGGTGTGGACGAGGTGTACTCCTGCGCCGGGGACGTCGACCTCATCGCCATGCTCCGGGTCGCCAAGCACGAGGACCTGGCCGACATCGTCCCCGGCAAGATCAACAAGGTGGCGGGCGTCGAGGACACCGACACCCACATCGCCTTCCGCTCCTACTCCCGCAGGGACACCGAGGCCGCGTTCTCCATCGGCCTCGAGGAGGAGTGAGTCAGCGCAGCTCGGCGCAGAGGGTCGTCCAGCGGTCCAGGAGGGCCGCTGCGGCGCCGGAGTCGACGGCCTCGGCCACCCGGGCCAGACCGGCCTCGAACTGGGTCTGCAGGTCCGGTCCGGGACCGTCGTAGGCGACGCGGGCGCCGGCCGCGTTGAGCAGGACCGCGTCGCGGACGGGTCCCTTCTTCCCGGCCAGCAGGTCGCGCACGACCCGGGCGTTGTCCGCGGCGTCGCCGCCCTGGAGGTCCTCCGCGCGACTGCGGCTGATGCCGAAGTCCTGCGGGTCGAGCACGTCCTCGCGGACCGTGCCGTCGTGGACCACCCAGACCGTGCTGGCGGCCGTGGTGGTGATCTCGTCCATGCCGTCGTCGCCGCGCACCACCAGGGCCGAGTTGCCGCGGGCGGCGAAGACGTCGGCGACCACCGGCGCCATCCGGCGGTCCGCGCAGCCGATCAGGCCGGCGGCCGGGCGGGCCGGGTTGGTCAGCGGGCCGAGCAGGTTGAACGCGGTCGGGATGCCGATCTCGCGGCGCGGCGAACCGGCGTGCTTGAAGCCGGGGTGGAACACCGGCGCGAAGCAGAAGCCGATGCCGACCTCCTCCACGCAGCGGGTCACGTCCCGCGGCGCCAGGTCGATCGCCACGCCGAGCTCTTCGAGCACGTCGGCGGTGCCGCACTTCGAGGAGGCCGCGCGGTTGCCGTGCTTGACGACGGTGACCCCGGAGGCGGCCAGCACGATCGAGGCCATCGTGGAGATGTTCACGCTGCCGCTGCGGTCGCCGCCGGTGCCGACGATGTCCACCGCGCGCTGCGTGATGTCCAGGGTGCGGGCGTGCTGCAGCATCGCGTCGGCCATGCCGCGCACCTCGGAGGGCGTCTCGCCCTTGGCCCGCAGCGCGACCACGAAGCCGGCCACCTGGGCCGGGGTCGCCTCGCCGGACATGATCAGGTCCATGGCCCAGGCGGTGTCCTCCGCGGACAGGTCCGTACCCGCGACCAGGCTGCCCAGCAGCCCTGCCCAACTTCCCG
Organism: Saccharopolyspora flava; assembly: GCF_900116135.1. Lineage (GTDB taxonomy): Bacteria > Actinomycetota > Actinomycetes > Mycobacteriales > Pseudonocardiaceae > Saccharopolyspora > Saccharopolyspora flava. Next base: position 702,339 of record NZ_FOZX01000003.1, on the reverse strand, counting down.
CCATGGTTCCCACGATCTACTCCGTCGGTGTTGCCTGCTCGAAGAAACTACCCTGCCTCCCGCCGCCGCTCCTGATCCGCCGGTTATGGCGTGGATCGCAACGCAGTGACCGGATTTCAGCGGAAATCGGAGTCCCGACCTCCGCTGAAATCCGGTCACCGCGTGCGGAGGTGGGGTCAGGCGGGGACGGGCCTGCCCTGGGTGCGCAGGACCTCGGCGACCGTCTCGGCGGAGGCCAGCGGGTCCAGCGGGTGGACCAGGACGGCGTCGGCCTGGGACCAGGTCGCCAGCCACCGGTCGTCCTTGCGGCGGACCGCGACGACGATCGGCGGGCACTGCGCGATCTCGTTCTTGAGCTGCCGGGAGACGCCCATGCCGCCGGTGGGCTGCGCCTCGCCGTCCAGGATCAGCAGGTCGACCTTGCCCGCGTCGACCTCGCTGAGGACGTCGGCGACGGTGCCCGCCTCGACGTAGTGCAGCCGGTCCAGATCGGGGGCCGGGCGCCGCCCGACGGCGTTGATGATCGCCTCCCGGACCTCGGCGCGGTGGCTGAACACGAGAACGTTCGTTGTTGCGGTGCTCATCACTGGCTCCTCGTCGAGCTGGCGGGACGCCCGCACCCGGTCTGCGCAGCACGGGGTTGACGGGTCCGAATGCTAGCCGCCCGAGCGGGTGTGGCAGTAGTCACCTCGCCGGATTCGATCATTCCGATGCGGGCTGCAGCGCGTCCCAGCCGAAGGCGCCGCCGCCGTGCCGTTGCGCCAGCCCGGCCATCCGGGAGCTCTCCTGTGAGCAATGCAACGCATCCAATCGCTGCACACGGAGCGCGACCAACGGGCGCAATTCGGGCACGGAGAGCTCCTCCGCGCGGCCTCCGGGGCGCACGACCCACTCGTCCTGGGCCAGAACGGCCGTCACCGTGTCGACCACGTCACCCGGAAGTGCCAGGTGGTGCCGCAGCACCGCGGGCGCCTCGGGGTCCCAGCCGGTGGCCCGCTCCAACGCCGTCGAGGCGGGCTCGGTGTCGTCGTAGGACCGCACCACGACCACCAGTTCGGGATCATCGGCGCTGATCACGGGCTTGCGGGAGCCGCGGCGGCCGATTCCGGCGGCGGCCAACAGCGACCGAAGAGTTTTCACGTTGAGTTACCTCCAGATCGCAATCAGATCACCGCGCGGTCGTAGGGGAGGCCCCGAGGGCGCGAGCGGAAAAGCTGCAAGACATAATGCGTCGCGTGACAACGGCAGCGCCCTCAATCAGTCAACGCGTGCACTCGCTGAACCGACCCAACATGGTCAGCGTCGGCACCATCGTTTGGTTGGCCAGCGAGCTGATGTTCTTCGCTGGGCTCTTCGCCATGTTCTTCACGGTGAAGGCGCAGAACGAGGGCGAGTGGCCACCACCGCCCACTCACCTGAACCTCCCGTACGCCCTCCCGTTCACGATCATCCTGGTGGCGTCTTCGTTCACCTGCCAGTGGGGCGTGTTCGCGGCGGAGCGGGGTGACGTCTTCGGTCTCCGCCGGTGGTACGTGATCACGCTGATCATGGGCACGATCTTCGTGCTCGGGCAGGCCGGTGAGTACTACCAGTTGGTCACCGAGCACGCGACCACCATCGCGTCGTCGGCCTACGGAACGGTCTTCTACATGACGACCGGCTTCCACGGGCTGCACGTCATCGGCGGGCTGGTCGCGTTCGTCTTCCTGATCATCCGGACGAAGCTCAGCAAGTTCACGCCGGCCCAAGCCATCGCAGCGATCGTGGTGTCGTACTACTGGCACTTCGTGGACATCGTGTGGATCGGCCTCTTCGCCGTGATCTACCTCGTCCCGTGATCGCTCCTCCAGCGAGGAACCTCGATCGCCCGGCACGAACGAGGCCGAAACGAACACCCCGAACCGGACAGCAAGGGTTGCCGCACTCATGACCACCACTAAGAAACGGAACCGCGCGGGCTCGAAGCTCAAGCGGCGGATCTCCGGTGTACTGGCGCTGGGCATCGCGCTGGTGGGTGCCGGTGGGCTGTACACCGTCGTGACTCCCGAGCCGCAGACCGCGCACGCCGCAGCGGACCCGGCGCTGGTGAGGCAGGGCGAGCAGCTCTACAACAACGCCTGCATCAGCTGCCACGGATCCAACCTGCAAGGCGTGCAGGACCGTGGTCCCAGCCTGACGGGCGTCGGCGAAGCCGCCGTGCACTTCCAGGTCTCCACCGGCCGCATGCCGATGGTCCGCCAGGAGGCGCAGGCCATGCGCAAGCCGCCGAAGTTCAGCCCGGAGGAGATCGACGCGCTGGGCGCTTACGTGCAGACCTACGGCGGTGGGCCGGAGTCGCCGAAGCAGTCCGGCGAGGCGCTGCAGGGCGGTGACCCCGCCCGCGGTGGCGAGCTCTACCGCCTGAACTGCTCCTCCTGCCACAACTTCACCGGGCGCGGCATCGCGATGTCCTCCGGCAAGTTCGCCCCGAACCTGCACGAGGCGACCGAGCAGGACATCTACAACGCGATGCTCACCGGCCCGCAGAACATGCCGAAGTTCTCGGACCGGCAGCTCACCCCGGAAGAGAAGAAAGACATCATCGCCTACGTCAAGTCCGTGACCAACGGGAACAACAACCCGGGCGGCAATGACCTCGGCGGCTACGGGCCGGGACCGGAGACGGTGATCGCCTGGGTCGTGGGACTCGGCGCGCTGATCGGCCTCACCCTGTGGATCGGAGCCAGGGCATGAGTGACCAAGAGAACAAGGACTACACCGAGGCCGAACTGGCCGAGATGAGCCGCGACGAGAAGATGCGCCTGGGCCTGGCCCTGGACGACGTCGAGCTCGTCGAGTACCGGGACAACTGGCCGGTCAAGGGCACCCGCGCCGAGCGCCGGGCGGAGCGCAACGTCGCCGCCTGGTTCGCGCTGGCGGGCCTGTCCGCGCTGGCCTTCATCGCGGTGTTCATCTTCTGGCCGTGGGGCTACCAGCCGCCGAGCGACCCGACGGCGCACTTCATCTACTCGCTGTACAACCCGCTGATCGGTTTCTTCCTCGGCCTGTCGATCCTGGCCGTGGGCATCGGCGTCGTGCAGTACCAGAAGAAGTTCATCCCGCACGAGGTCGCGGTGCAGCAGCGCCACGACGGCCACGGCTCCAGCGAGGTGGACCGGCAGACGACCGCCGCGATCCTGGCCGACGCCGGGGAGCGCAGCGGCATCGCCCGCCGGAAGATGATCACGCGGTCCGCGGGCTTCGGCCTCGGGGCCTTCGGCCTCGGCGCCGGCGTGTTCGCCCTCGGCGGCATGGTGCGCAACCCCTGGTCCGAGGAGGGCCAGGCGTCGCTGCTGCACACCGGCTGGATGCCGGAGCACCCGGGCGAGAAGGTCTACCTGCGGCGCGACACGGGCAACCCGCACGACGTCTCGCTGCTGCGTCCCGAGGACATCGACGCCGGTGGCTTCGAGACCGTCTTCCCGTTCCGCGAGTCCTGGCGGCACAACGAGGAAGAGCTCATCACCTCGATGCGCAAGGGCGACGCGCCGGTCATGCTGATCCGGCTGCGCCCCGGCAGCAAGCCGGTCAAGCGCAAGGGGCAGGAGAACTTCAACTACGGCGACTACTACGCCTACTCGAAGATCTGCACCCACCTGGGCTGCCCGACCTCGCTGTTCGAGCAGCAGACCGGCCGCCTGCTCTGCCCGTGCCACCAGTCGCAGTTCGACGTGGTCAACACCTATGCGAAGCCGGTGTTCGGCCCGGCCACGCGTGCCCTGCCCCAGCTGCCGATCACGGTGGACGAGGACGGCTACTTCGTGGCGAAAGGCGACTTCATCGAGCCCGTCGGTCCGGCGTACTGGGAGCGTAAGTCATGAGTTCGATCACCACGCCCACGAAGGGAGAGAGCAAGCTGTACGGCAAAGTCGCGCACGCCGCCGACGAGCTGGACACGCGCTACCGGCTCGCTCCCGGCATGCGGCGGCAGCTGAACAAGGTCTTCCCGACGCACTGGTCGTTCCTGCTCGGCGAGATCGCGCTCTACACGTTCATCCTGCTGCTGATCACCGGCACGTACCTGGCGTTCTTCTTCGACCCCTCCATGCAGGAGGTCGAGTACCAGGGCGTGTTCACCAACCTGCGCGGCGTGGAGATGTCGCGGGCGTTCGAGAGCGCCCTGGACATCTCCTTCGAGGTCCGCGGCGGTCTGTTCGCCCGCCAGCTGCACCACTGGGCGGCGCTGCTGTTCATGGCGTCGATGGTGGCGCACATGCTGCGCATCTTCTTCACCGGTGCGTTCCGGCGCCCGCGTGAGACGAACTGGATGATCGGCGTCACGCTGTTCATCCTCGGCATGTTCGAGGGCTTCACCGGCTACTCGCTGCCGGACGACCTGCTCTCCGGTACCGGTGTCCGGATCGCCTCCGGCATCGCGATGTCCATCCCGGTGCTGGGCACCTGGGTGCACTGGATCCTGTTCGGCGCCGAGTTCCCCGGCACCGACCTGATCCCGCGGTTCTACCTGTTCCACGTGTTCCTGCTGCCGGGCCTGATCCTGGGTCTGGTCGCGGCGCACCTGGCGCTGGTCTGGTACCAGAAGCACACCCAGTTCCCGGGCGTGAAGCGCACCGAGAGCAACGTGGTCGGCGTCCGGATCATGCCGGTGTTCGCGGTCAAGGCCGGTGCGTTCTTCGCGATGGTCGTCGGCGTCTGCGCGATCATGGCCGGTGTCTTCCAGATCAACCCGATCTGGAACCTGGGCCCGTACATCGCCTCGCAGATCTCCGCCGCGTCGCAGCCCGACTGGTACATGATCTGGACGGACGGTTCGTCGCGTCTGTGGCCGGCCTGGGAGGTCTACCTGGGACCGTTCACGATCCCGGCGGTGTTCTTCCCGACCGTGCTGTTCATGGGCATGATCTTCACGACGGCGATCATGTACCCGGCCATCGAGCGCAAGCTCAGCGGCGACAGCGCGCACCACAACCTGCTGCAGCGTCCGCGCGACAACCCGGTACGCACCTCGCTCGGCGTCATGGCGCTGACGTTCTTCATGGTGCTGATGATCTCCGGTACGAACGACATCATCGCGTTCGAGTTCAACATCTCGCTGAACGCGATGACCTGGGCCGGCCGCATCGGCCTGCTGGTCGCACCGCCGATCGCGTACTGGATCACCTACCGGATGTGCCTGGGTCTGCAGCACAGCGACCGCGAGGTGCTCGACCACGGTGTCGAGACCGGCATCATCAAGCGGCTCCCGCACGGTGAGTTCATCGAGGTCCACCAGCCGCTCGGCCCGGTGGACGACCACGGTCACCCGCACGAGCTCCCGTACCAGGGCGCTCCGGTGCCGAAGAAGATGAACAAGCTGGGTGCCGCCGGCCACCCGGTCGAGGGCAGCCTGCTGCGCCCCGACCCGGCCGACGAGACCGCCGCTCTGGAGCAGGCCCGTCACGACGACGCGGCCCGCGAAGCCGAGGAGCGCGCGCAGCTCGCCGCCGGCAAGTCGCAGTCGGCGGAGTAAGCACTGCGGTCGAAGCGGCCCGGTACCCCGAGAGGGTGCCGGGCCGCTTCGCTGTCGGCGGGGGCCGACGCCGGTCGGTAGCGTCCCGGACATGGCTACGCTGCAGGATCCGAAGGTCCGCGAGTTCCTCTCCCAGGGCACCCGCACCGGGTTGCTCGGTTTCACGGCCGCCGACGGGCGCCCGCTGGTGACGCCGGTGTGGTTCGTCGTCGACGGCGACGTCCTGGTGTTCAACACCGGCAAGGACACCGCCAAGGGCAAGTCGATCCTCCGCGACCCGCGGCTCGCGCTGTGCGTCGACCTGCCCCAGCCGCCGTTCGCCTTCGTCCAGGTCCAGGGCACGGCGGAGATCTCGGAGGATCCCCAGGACCTCGTCGACACGGCCACCGCGATCGCCGCCCGCTACATGGGCCCGGACAAGGCCGAGGAGTTCGGCCGCCGCAACGGAGTCCCGGGCGAACTCGTCGTCCGCCTCCGCCCCACCAAGATCAACGCAGCCTTCGACATGACCGCCTGACCCCGTCCCCGGGTCAAATACCGCAGGATTCGACCGGTCAAAAACCGCAGGATTCGACCGGTCAAAAACTGCGGTATTTGACCCGGGGTCAGTCGACGGCGGCGTAGGGGGTTCTGCCGGTGGTGGCCTTGTCGAGCCAGGTGCGCCAGGTGGCGGCGGCTGAGGCCGGTTCGGTCCAGGGCGTGGTGGTGCGGACGAGGCGGGTACCGCCGGTGGTGAGCCAGCGGTAGAGGACCCGGGTCTCGTCGGCGGTGGCGCCGTGGAGGGGACCTGGGCCGTCCAGGACGGTTTCGGCCGAGGCCTGGAGCATGTCGACGACCGGCATCGGCGGGACGCCTCGGCGGGCGACTCCGGCGGAGGCGAGGCGGCCGTGACGGATGACCGCCAGGTGCCAGCCGCGACGCCCGTCCGGGCGGGCCGCGACCAGTTCCGGGATCGAGGCGAGCGCGGACAGCCGCTGGCCGCGGTCGAGCGACCGGACCAGGTCGGCGAGCCGGTCGCGGTGGGCGGCGGCGTCCTCGAAGCGCTCGGTGTCGGACAGCCGCTGCAGCTCCTCGCGCAGCCGCTCCAGCAGGTCCCCGCTGCGCCCGCGGATGACGTCGCGGATCGCGACCACCTCGGGCTCGTAGTCCTCGGCGCTCTGCAACCCGGCGCAGGGAGCGCCGCAGCGCCCCAGCTCGTGCAGCGCGCACGGGCGGAGGAGCTTGCGGGGCGAGAGCCGGTCGGTGCAGCGCCGCACGAGCGTCGCCGACTGCAGCGCCTCCACGGCGGCGCTCGCGGCGTGCCGGGACCCGAACGGTCCCAGCGCGTCCTCGCGCGGGGTGCGCACGATCGACAGCCTCGGGAACGCCTCGTCGGTGAGCACCACCCACCACGCGCGCTGCGGGAACTTCGAGCGCCGGTTGTAGCGGGGCTGGTGCGCCGAGAGCAGCCGCAGCTCGCGGACCTCGGCTTCCAGCGGGTGCGCGCACTCGACGTGGTCGACGCGCTCGGCGATGCCGACCATCTCCTTGACCCGCGCCCGGCGTTCGCCCGCGGTGAAGTACTGCCGGACCCGGCGCCGCAGGTCGGAGGCGGTGCCGACGTAGAGGACCTCGTCGTTGGGCCCCCGGAAGAGGTACACGCCCGGCGAGTTGGGCAGCGCGTCGGCGAGCCCGCGCTTGCGCTTCTGCTGCGGGGTGACGTCGGGCAGGTGCCCGAGCAGGTCCTCCAGGGTGCGCACGCCGAGCGGGCCGACGCGTTCCAGCAGCGAGTGCAGCACGTCGACGGTGGCGCGGGCGTCGTCGAGCGCCCGGTGCACCGGCTGGGTGCGCGCGCCCAGGACGCGGGCGAGGGTGCCGAGCTTGTGGTTGGGCGTCTCGTCGCGGGTCAGCACCCGGCGCGCGAGCCGCACGGTGTCGACGACCTGCGGTTTCGGCCACTCCAGCCCGAGCTTCTGGCAGCCGGCGCGCAGGAACCCGATGTCGAACGGCGCGTTGTGGGCGACCAGCACCGCGCCCCGGCAGAACTCCAGGAACGCGGGCAGCACGCTGTCCCAGCGCGGGGCGTCGTGCACCATCGCCTCGGTGATGCCGGTGATCGACACGACGGCGGGCGGGATGCCGCGCTCGGGGTTCACCAGGGTGGCGAACTCGCCGAGCACCTCTCCGCCGCGGACCTTCACCGCGCCGATCTCGGTGACCGCGTCGCCCTCCCGATCACCCCCGGTGGTCTCCAGGTCGACCACCACGAACGTCGCTGCGTGCAGCGGGATTTCGTCGCTGACGGCGATTTCGTCGAAGCTGAGCTGGCGGTGCGCGGACATCATCGGCACGTTACGTCCTCCTACCGACAACGCGGCGGTGGCACGGGTGGGGGACCGCGACGATTAGCCTGGGGGGATGGCGACGGCGAGTTCGGGACCGGACGGTCCCACCCCTGAGGAGTCCGCTGTGGACGGTGCACAGCGGACCTCCGGTGCCGCGCCTGTCGACGTCGACGACCTGCCGCCGCCGTTGCGCGCGCGCCTGGCCGATCTGGCCGCCGGGGCGCTCGACGAGATGCGCCCGTCGGACGTGCCGACGGCGCTGCGGCCGGTGGTGCGCTTCGCCCCGGCCAAGCGCGCCAAGCTGGGCCAGCCCGCGCTGCTGGCGGCGTTGCGCGACTCGTCGGTGTTCCGGACGTCGGTGCTGGACTGGTGCCGTCACCACCGGCCGGACGCGCTGTCGTTGCAGGACCCGGATCCGGTGGTGGTCGGGGCCGCGGCGGTGTTGCAGGGCGCCGCGATCGCGCCGCACTACGTGGAGCTGATCGGGTTCCGCAGCGAGCAGGGGCAGCTGCGGGCCGAGCGGGATTCGGCGCTGGCCAAGGTCGAGCGCCTGACCGCGGAGGTCGAGCGGCTCAAGGGCGAGCTGGCCGAGGCCCGGGAGTCGGCGGATCAGGCCGCGGGCAACGAGGAGGCCGACCGGCTGCGCAAGCGCCTGCGCGAGCAGGGAATGCGGTTGCGGGAGGCCAAGGACGCCGCCGAGGCGGCGCGCGAGGAGCTCGACCGGGCGCGCGCGGACCGCGAGTCGGCGATCGCCGAGATCGCCGCCGAGCGGGACCGGGAGCGGGAACGCGCGCGGGAGGACCGGCAGCGCGCCGATCGTGCCGCCGCCGAGGTGCAGGTGGCGCGGGAGAGCGCCCGCGAGGCCCGGCAGGGCGACGAGGTCCGGCTGGCGCTGCTGCTGGAGACCTTGGAGGGGGCGGTCGGCGGACTGCGCCGGGAGCTGGGTGCTTCGGGGTCGGGTCCGCGCCCGGCCGACGTGGTGCAGCGGGTGCGGGAGCAGTCCGCGGTCGCCGGTGCGGTGGCGGACGTGGCCGCGCTGGACCGGCTGCTGGGCCTGCGCGCGGTGCACCTGATCGTCGACGGCTACAACGTCACCAAGACCGGGTACCCGGAGCTGCCGCTGGCCGATCAGCGGGACCGGCTGGGGCACCAGCTCGCCGCGCTGGCCGCGCGCACGGGGGCCGAGGTCACGCTGGTCTTCGACGGAGCGGACGTGCTGGCGGTGCCGACGGCCGGGCCGCGCGGGGTGCGGGTCCTGTTCAGCGAGTCGGGCGTGCAGGCCGATGACGTGATCCGCGATCTGGTCGCGGCCGAGCCGGAGGGCAGGCAGGTCGTGGTCGCCACCTCGGATCGGGCGGTGGTGACCTCGGTGCAGCGGCGCGGCGCGTACGCGGTGTCCTCGGCGATGTTGCTGGCGCGGTTGAACAGGGTCTGACCGTTCGCCGATCGAACGGACCGCCTGGCGATGGCCGTGATGTGGCGGAAGTCATAGTGGATCACTCGCGCACGCTCCGTATCCCGAAGGTGGGCGTGTTGTCCTCACCGGTCCAGGTGATAAGTCCGAATGATCCGTCACGGTGAGCGAGCAACTATCCTCCGTTAGGGGAGATCAGGCGCGCTCAGCAGAAAACAGGACCCGCGTATAGACGTGCGGCTTCACCTTTCGTAACCTACCTGAGTCCTCGTGGCGATCAGTCGCTCAGACCGGGCGACACGCGAGGCGCCGCTGATTCGGTTTTGTCGGGGGAACCGGGCCGCGTTCCAGCGGGATTTCCGCGCGCGGTCAGGCGGTCGGACGCATGAAGGAGCTGTGCGCGACGTGGCGTCGCACGGAATCAAGCGCTCATTGCGAGGTGCCCTGGCCGCAACCGCGGTCGCAGCCGTCGTCGGCATGACCTCCGGCGGAGCCGCCCTCGCCGATCCGCCCCTCCCGAACACCGCCTCGGAAGCGGCCAAGCAGGTCCGCGAGCTCCAGCACCAGGCTGAGCAGCTCACCGAGGAGAAGAAGAAGGCCGAGGACGACCACGAGGCCAAGAAGGCCGAACTGGCGCGCTCCGAGGCGCAGGCCGCGCAGGCCGAGCAGGTCGCCAACCAGGCCCGCGGCGAGGAGGAGAAGTTCCGCGGCCAGGTCGACAAGCTGACCCACGCCTCCTACCAGGGCGCGCGGATGAGCAAGCTCTCCGCGCTGCTGGTGAGCGAGACCCCGGACGACTTCCTCGACCGCGCCTCCGCGCTGGACGCGCTGGCCAAGGACAACAACGACGCGGTCAAGGCGCTGGCGGCGGCCACGCACCAGGCCGAGGCGGCCGAGCGCACGGCCAAGGACGCGCGCAACCGCGCCGCGCAGGCCGAGCAGGACGCCGCGCGCATCTCCGAGGACCTGAAGAACAAGTCCAAGGCGATGCAGGACCAGATCGACAAGGTCGAGGAGAAGTACGCCGAGCTCAGCGGCACCGACCGCGACTCGCTGATCTCCGACGGCGACACCGGTGTCGGCTCCATCGCCGGCGCCGGCGCGGCGATCGAGGCCGTCAACGCCGCGCTGAGCAAGCAGGGCGCCTCCTACGTCTGGGGCGCCAAGGGCCCGAGCACCTTCGACTGCTCCGGCCTGATGCAGTGGGCCTACAAGCAGGCCGGCGTGAGCATCGGCGGTTCCACCAAGACCCAGGTCACCGAGGGCAAGTCGGTGTCGGCGAGCCAGCTCAAGCCGGGCGACCTGATCTTCTACTACAGCCCGGTCAGCCACGTGTCGATGTACATCGGCAACGGCAAGGCCGTGCACGCCCCGACCTCGGGCGACGTGGTCAAGGTCAGCGACTACAAGAAGATCGGCAACGTGACCGCGATCCGTCGCGTCGCGGGCTGATCCAGCACTCCTTCGGGGCCGGTGCCTTCGGGTACCGGCCCCGTCGCGTTTCCGGGCCACGTCGACCCCGGTGATGATCGGACTTACGATGCGAGCCGTGTCTTCGACCGGGAAAGCGCGCGGCTGGCTGGTGCTCGCCGCGTCGGCCGCGATGCTCGGCGGGCTCGCGCTCGTCGGCCTTCCCGAACCGGCCCCGGTCGCGCCGCGGCCCGCCCCGGCCGAGCACGCGGGTCTGGCGGCCCGGCTTCCCGCCCCTGAGATCGCCGTGCGCGAGCTGCTGGCCCGCCGGGAGGACGCGATCCGCAGCGGCGACGAAGCGGCCTTCGCGGCCACCGTGGACCCCGAGGCGCCTGCCGAGTTCCAGCAGCGGCAGATGCAGCTGTTCCACAACCTGCAGACGGTTCCGCTGACGTCGTTCTCCTATCGCCTCGACGGCGGTTCGCTGCCGCACGCCCCGGTGCCCGCCGCCGACGGGGTGCTGGCGTCCCGGGTGATGCTGCGGTACGCGCTGTCCGGCGCGGACTCGGTGCCGACCGAGCGCCCGCAGGGCTACCTGTTCGCCCGGCGGGGCCCGTCCTGGTACCTCGCCGAGGACACCGGCGTCGTGCCCGACGCCTGGCGCGGGCCGTGGGACTTCGGGCCCTGCCAGGTGCGGCGCACCGATCGCGGGCTGGTCGTCGGCCACGACGCGAAGGCCGTGGACCGGGTGGCGGCGCAGCTGGACTCGACGGTCGCCGACGTCACCGAGGTGTGGGGGAGCGGCTGGGCGCAGCGGGTGGGCGTGCTGGTGCCCGGTTCGCAGGAGGAGCTGCGGTCGCTGGTGGGACCGGAGTTCGCCGTCGACGGCATCGCCGGGGTGGCGGTCGCCGATCTGGTGGACACCCGGACGAAGCGGGTGGAGGGCGCCCGGGTGGTGCTCACCCCGCGCACCTCGGAGGAGCTGCCGGACGTGGCGCTGGGCGTGGTGCTGCGGCACGAGATCACCCACGTCGCGGCCCGCGCGGTCACCGCCGACGGCGCTCCGATGTGGATGCTGGAGGGTTTCCCGGACTACGTCGGCTACCGCAAGAGCGGGCTGACGCCGCGTGAGATCGCCCCGGAACTGGCCCGCGTGGTCCGCGAGGTCGGCCCGCCGCTGCGGTTGCCCACCAACGCCGAGTTCCACCAGTCCGGAAGCCGCCTGGACCTCACCTACCAGCAGTCCTGGTCGGTGGTGGAGTACCTGTCCCGGCGCATCGGCGAGGACCGCCTCATCGACCTCTACCGCCGCATCGCCGCGGCCACCACACCGGAGGCCGCGGAATCAGCCCTCGTGGACACGACCGGCCTCACCAGCCCCCAACTCCTCCAAGCCTGGGGCCAAGACCTCCCCCACACCCTCACCTGACCCGCACCCGCTCCCGCGCGGACTCCTCGATCAGATCCCTCCGCACGCACGAAAACGGCGGCACGACCCCGGGAATCAACCCGGTGATCGCACCGCCGAAGTTCACCCGAACCGGCCCCTCAAGTCAAATACCGCAGTATTCGACCGGTCAAAAACCGCGGTATTCGACGCGACGAATACCGCGGTTTTCGACCGGGGGTCCGTCGGTGGGGTTAGGAGTAGATGGCCTCGATGTCGGCCGCGTGGTTCTCGGCGACCTTGTTGCGCTTGAGCTTCATGCTCGGCGTGAGCTCGCCGGTGGCCTCGGTGAAGTCCTCGGTGAGGATGCGGAACTGCTTGATCGCCTCCGCCCGCGAGACCGCCTTGTTGGCCTCGTCGACCGCGCCCTGGACCTCGGCCCGCAGGGTCGGGTCGTTGACCAGCTCGGACATCGGCGTGTCGGCCGGACGGCCGTTGTTGGCCAGCCAGGACGGCACGAACTCCGGGTCCAGCGTGATCAGCACGCCGATGAACGGCTTCTGGTCGCCGACCACCATGCACTGGCTGATCAGCGGGTGGGAGCGCAGCGCGTCCTCCAGCACGGCCGGGGCGACGTTCTTGCCGCCCGCGGTGACGATGATCTCCTTCTTCCGGCCGGTGATGCGCAGGTAACCCTCGTCGTCCAGGGAACCCAGGTCGCCGGTGTGGAACCAGCCGTCCTCGATGGACTCCTTGGTGGCGGTCGGGTTGTTCCAGTACTCCTTGAACACCACGTCGCCCTTGATCAGCACCTCGCCGTCCTCGGCGATGCGGATCGTGGTGCCGGCCAGCGGGCGGCCGACGGTGCCGACCTTGAAGCCGTCCTCGACGTTGACCGCGGCGGCCGCGGTGGTCTCGGTCAGGCCGTAGCCCTCCAGCACCGGCACGCCGACACCGCGGAAGAAGTGCGCGAGCCGCTCGCCCAGCGGAGCACCGCCGGACACCGCCGCGATGCAGCGGCCGCCCAGCGCGGCGCGCAGCTTGCCGTAGACGAGCTTGTTGAACACCGCGTGCTTGATCTTGAGGCCGAGCCCGGCGCCGCCGGCGTCCAGCGCCTTGGAGTACTGGACCGCGGTCTCCTCGGCGGCGTCGAAGATCTTGCCCTTGCCGTCGCCGTGGGCCTTCTGCTTGGCGGTGTTGTAGACCTTCTCGAACACGCGCGGCACGGCCAGCACGAACGTCGGCCGGAACGAGCCGAGGTCGTTGATCAGGTCCTTGACGTCCGGGGTGTGGCCGAGGGTGACCTTGCCGTAGATGCACATGATGGTGATCGCGCGGGCGAGCACGTGCGCCATCGGCAGGAACATCAGCAGCGAGTTGCCCGGCTTGGTCAGCTGCGGGAACGCGTCGATGTCGGCTCGCACCTCGGCGAGCATGTTGCGGTGGGTCAGCACGCAGCCCTTGGGGCGGCCGGTGGTGCCCGAGGTGTAGATGAGCGTCGCCGGGTTCTCGGCGTTGACCGCCTTGCGGCGCTCGTGCACCTGCTGGTCGGAGACCTCGGCGCCGAGGGCGGTGAGCTCGTCGACGGCGCCGGCCGCGCCGCCGCTGGTCGGGCCCTCGATCTGCCACACGTGGCGCACCTCGGAGAGGCGGTCGATCACCTTGTCGACCTCGGCGCGGTGGGTCTCGGTCTCCACGATGGCCGCCGTCGCGCCGGAGTCGGTGAGGATCCACTCGGCCTGGTCGGACGAGGAGGTTTCGTAGATCGGGACTGTGACGCAGCCGACAGTCCAGATCGCGAAGTCCAGCAGCGTCCACTCGTAGCGGGTGCGGGACATCAGCCCCACCCGGTCGCCGGGTTCCAGCCCGGCTGCGATCAGGCCCTTGGCCACGGCCAGGACCTGCGCGGCGAAGTCGGCGGCGGTGACGTCGACCCAGGTGCCGTCCACCCGGCGGCGGAAGCTCACCGTGCTCCCGAAACGCTCCGCGTTGGCCCACACCATGTCGGTGAGGTTCTCGTCCTCTGCCACTGTCGTAGTGGCGGGTGCGCTGAACTCTCGCACGTCGAAACCTCCGGGAAAAAAGCCTGTCTAGTGGGCACAACCTAACGCTGATAGTTACTGGGCGGTAGCCCCCGTTATCTCAGGCCACACCAGCGGCCACAGCCTAGACCTCGCGGATTCGGATGATCGCCCACCGGTCACCGGCGTCACACATGCCGACGACCGGGCGGGCACGAACAAGTGCACTACGGGCGATGCGATCCGGCACCTCGGCGGATTAGGTTCGGGGGAGGCCCGTCGTCGGAAAAAAAAGGGGTTGAGGTTGCGCGTTCACGTCGTGACGGACGTTCACGGAAACGTCGAGGCGTTGAAACGCGCCGGGGACGGGGCCGACGCGCTGGTGGTGCTCGGCGACCTGATCGACTTCGTCGACTACCACGACCACGGCAACGGGATCCTCGGCCGGATCTTCGGCGCGGAGAAGGTCGCGCGGTTCGCCGAGCTGCGGCGCAGCCGTCGCGGACCGGAGTTCGGGGCCTACATCCGCTCGCTGTGGGCGAGCCTGACCGACCCGGCCGAGACGATCACCGAGGCGGTGCGCGAGCAGTACGCGGAGCTGTTCGGCGCGATGACCGCGCCCACCTACGCCACGCCCGGCAACGTCGACGCGCCGCACCTGTGGCCGGAGTTTGCCAACGAGGGCGTCCGGGTCTTCGACGGCGAGACCGTCGAGATCGGCGGGCTGACCTTCGGCTTCGTCGGCGGCGTCCGGCTGCCGGAGGGGGCGAGGCTGCGCACCCACTCGGCGTGGGTGCCCTACCTGCGCGTCGCCGAGGAGTACGACGCGGCGGTCGCCGGGCTGCCGCCGGTGGACGTGCTGTGCACGCACCAGCCGCCCGCCGTGCCGGAGCTGACCTACGACGTCGTCGCGCGCAACCAGGAGGCCGGTGCGCCCAGCGTCCTGGAGCGCATCCGCGCTGATCAGCCGCGGTGGTCGCTGTTCGGGCACGTGCACCAGCCGCTGTCGCAGCGGATGCGGATCGGGCTCACCGAGTGCGTCAACGCCGGGCACTTCAAGCGGACGGGGACGCCGTACGTGCTGCGGTGGTGATGCCCCTCGGGGAGGTGAGTTTCGCGGACTTCGCAGAAACCTTGCTCCTCGTTGACGTCGCGCCGGGGGCTACCCGGTAACCTGCGCGCATGGTCGATCAGTCCACCCAGTCCATCGAGATCGAAGCCCCCGCTGCGCGGATCATGGCGGTCATCGCGGATTTCCCGGCGTATCCGGAGTGGGCGGAAGCGGTCAAGGAGACCGAGGTGCTCTCCGAGGACTCCGCGGGCAACGCCGAGCGGGTCCGGTTCGTGCTGGACGCGGGCGTGGTCAAGGACACCTACACCAACGTCTACGACTGGGCGGCCGACGGCCTGTCGGTGAGCTGGGAGCTGACCGAGGGCCAGGTGCAGAAGGCCCAGCAGGGCAGCTACACGCTCAAGCCGCTCGGCGACGAGCGCACCGAGGTGACCTACAGCCTCGCGGTGACGCTGGCGATCCCGATGATCGGCATGTTCCGCCGCAAGGCCGAGAAGATGATCATGGATACGGCGCTCAAGGAGCTCAAGCGCCGCGTGGAAGCGAAATAGACCGCCCATTGCGCATCCTGCTGTTCACCGGAAAGGGCGGGGTCGGCAAGACGACCCTGGCCGCGGCCACCGCCGCGCGCGTCGCGGGCGAGGGCGGCAAGGTGCTGGCCGTGTCGACCGATCCGGCGCACTCGCTGGCCGACGCGCTGGGCGCCGACCTCGGTGCGCAGCCCCGCGAGGTCCGCGTCGGCGAGACCGGCGCCGCCCTGCACGCCGCCGAGGTGCAGACCCGGGGACTGGTCGACGGCACCTGGCGCGAACTGCGGGAACACCTGCGAACCCTGTTGCGCGGCGCGGGGATCGGCGAGGTCGACGCCGAGGAGCTCACCGTCCTGCCGGGCGTCGAGGACCTGCTGGCGCTGGCCGAGGTGCACCGGCTCGCCGGAACAGGCCTGTGGGACACCGTCATCGTCGACTGCGGCCCGACCGCCGAGACGCTGCGGCTGCTGGCCCTGCCGGAGTCCCTGGCCGGATATCTGGAGCGGCTGTTCCCCGCGCACCGCAGGGCCGTTCGCGGTCTGCTGGCCGGGATCGCGGGCAGCGATCAGGTCGACCGCTGGGACGCCGTGGCCGACGGGCTCGGCAGGCTCGCCGAGCAGCTGGCCGCGCTCAAGGACATGCTCACCGACCCCGGTACCAGCGTCCGCCTGGTGCTCACGCCGGAATCGGTGGTCGCCGCCGAGACCCGCCGGACGCTGACCGCCCTGGCGCTGCAGCGCATCCGCGTCGACGGGCTGGTCGCCAACCGCCTGGTCCCGCACCCGGGTCCGGCCCGCGGCGACGCGGCGAGCTGGTTGCGGACCCGCCGCCGGGAGCAGGAGCAGGTCCTCGACGAGCTGCGCGCGGCTACCGACCTGCCGCTGCGCACCGTGGAGCACCGGGCCGCCGAACCCGTCGGCACCGAGCAGCTGCTGGACCTGGGCGCCGAGCTCTACGGCGACGGCGACCCGCTCGCCAACGACGCCGACGTCCCGCAGATGCGCGTCGGTGGCGGCGGCCGGTCGCTGGACTCGGAGTACACGCTGCGCATCGGACTGCCGCTGCACCCGGCGGCCGAGCTGGACCTGGCCCGGATCGGCCCGGAGCTGGCGATTACCGTCGACGGTCGGCGACGGCTCGTGGCCCTGCCCGCTGTGCTGCAGCGGTGCGTGGTGACCTCGGCCGTGGCCGGTGACGACGGGCTGACGGTGCGGTTCCGTCCCGACCCCGATCTCTGGATGCGGTGAGGCGAGATGCGCGAGCACGATCGACTGCTCGAAGAGCTGCGGCTGCTGCTGGACGCGCTGGCCGGCAAGGCCGAGGAGTACCTGCGCGGCTGCGAGCAGACGCCGGAGCGGGGCGAGGCCGGCTGCGGCTGGTGCCCGCTGTGCGCGGCGATGGCGCTGGCCCGCGGGCAGCGCCCCGAGCTCCACGATCAGCTGCTGGGCATCGTGCAGCTGCTGCGCCAGGCGCTGATCGAGCACTCCGGGACCGCGGCGAACGAGACGCCCGCCGACGAGGAGACCGAACCGGAGGAGCCGAAGGTGCAGCGCATCCAGGTCGAGCGGGTCTCGGGACCGGTGCTGGCGGAGAGCGACGCGGTGTGCTGACCATCGGCGTGGACGTGGGCGGGACCAGTGCGCGCGCGGCCGTGGTGGACGAGCACGGCCAGATCCTGCGGACGCACCGGGTGCCGACCCCGAAGACCGGTTCCGAGCTCAACTCGGCGATCGCCGACACCGTCCGGGTGCTCACCGACACCTACCCGGTCGACGGCGTGGGCCTGGCGGTGGCCGGGTTCGTCAGCGAGGACCTGCGGATGGTGCGGTTCGCGCCGCACCTGCCGTGGCGGCACGTCGCCGTCGCCGACGAGCTCTCCCACCGCCTGGGCCTGCCGGTGGTGCTGGAGCACGACGCGAACGCGGCCGCCGTGGCCGAGCAGCGCTTCGGCGCCGCCGTCGGCGCCCGGGTGGCCGCGCTGGTGGCCATCGGCACCGGCATCGGCGGGGCGCTGGTGATCAACGGCGAGGTCTTCCGCGGCGCGTTCGGCGTCGCCCCCGAGCTGGGCCACCTGCGCCTGGTGCCGGACGGCCGCGAGTGCCCGTGCGGCAAGCGCGGCTGCTGGGAGCGCTACTGCAGCGGCACCGCCTTGGCCGCCACGGCCGCCGAGCTCGGCGCCACGAACCTGCCGACCGGTGTCGAGGTGGCCCGCGCGGCCGACGCCGGCGACGAGCTCGCGCTGCGCGCCGTGGACGACCTGGCGCGCTGGCTGGGGGAGGGGTTGGCGCTGGTCGCCGACGTCTACGACCCGGAGGTCGTGGTGATCTCGGGCGGTGTCTCGGACTCGGCGCACCTGTTCCTGGACCGGGCCCGCGAGCGCTACGCCGCCGCCGTCACCGGTTCCGGCCACCGCCCGCTCGCCCGCGTCCGCGTCGCCCACCACGGCGACCCGGCGGCGATGATCGGCGCGGCGGCCATAGCCCGCGAGCACGTCCTCACCGGACCGAAGGTCCGCTGATCGGGGCCCGGAGGAACGGCCGCCTCAGACCTGCGCGCCGTCGTCGTCCTCGTCCTGGGGCGGGGTCCGGCGCAGGCGGAACAGCAGCCAGCCGATCCCGGCGCTGATCAGCACCAGGCCCAGCGGGAGCTTCGCGGTCGCCCCGATGCCCGCGATGCCGGGCACGAGCAGCACCAGCAGGCCGACGACCACGATGCCGATGCCCAGGAACGTCGCCGCGCTCGGGATCGGCATCGGCGGGGGCTCCGGAGGGACGAAGTGCTCTTCCTCCTCCTCGGCCGGGGTCCAGTCGCGCGGCCCCTCGGACTGCGGCCGGGCGGCGGGTGTCTCGGCCGGTTTCGGGGCCTCGGTCGCGCCGGAGTCCTCAGCGGACCCGTCCTCGCCGGACCGCTCGTCGTCGCCGGGCCACTTCCCGAACTTCTCGTCGCGCTCCAGGTCGGCGACGATCTCCGCGAAGGCGGCATCGATGTCCTCCGGACCGTCGGAGGGGTTGTGGCGCGCGCTCATACGGTTTCCCCGACCCGTTCGCGATGGACACGGTGCACGAACTCGACGCTGTCGCCGAAGATCCGCGGCGCGTCGTGATCGAGGGTCGCGACGTGGTAGCTGTCGTCGAGCACCACCTCGGTGACGTCCTCGCTGCCCACCTCGTTCAGCACGATCGCGGAGTTCTCCGGCTCCACGACATGATCGACCGCCGAGTGCAGCAGAAGCAACGGTTGCCGCACGGATGCCAGATCGGCCCGCACCACGCCCCACAGCTGCTGCAGGCTCGCCATGCCGCGCAGCGGCATCCGCGAGTAGGCCAGCTCCACGACCCCGGGTTTGGCGATGTCCCCGGCGATCGCCGCCAGCGACGGCACCACGCGGCTGATCACCGGCAGCAGCTTGGCCTCCTTGCGCAAGGTCATCACCGACGGGTTGACCAGCACGATCCCGGCGATGTCCGGGTGCTGCTCGGCGAGCCGCAGCGTCAGCGTGCCGCCCATCGACAGGCCGAAGACGAACACCGTCCGGCACCGGCCGCGCAGCTCGTCGAGCGCCTGCTCGACGGCGCCGTACCAGTCGCGCCAGGTCGTGCGGTTGAGGTCCTGCCACCGCGTGCCGTGCCCGGGCAGCAGCGGGCAGCGCACGGACAACCCGGCCTCGGCCAGGTGCTCGGCCCACGCCCGCATGCTCTGCGGAGTGCTGGTGAATCCGTGGCACAGCAGCACGCCGATGTCCTCGGACCCCTCGTGCGCGAACGGTTCTGCCCCGACGAGCACGGACCCTGCACCTCCCACCGGCGTACCTCCCAATCCGGTCGCGCACCGCGGCACCGGTCAAGCCGGACCTATCGTCGCACGCGTCGCCGACGTTCGGGACCGGCTCGCCCGGACGATCCGCGGACCGGAATTCGTCCATACCAGGTGTGACGTGATCGGTTTCCGGGCGGGTGCGCATTGTGCGCAAAGTGGGTGCTCCGTAGGCTGAACAGCACCATTTCACGCGTGAGGAGGCGGCGGCGCCGTGATGTACTGGGTGATGAAACACCTACTGCTCGGTCCCCTCATGAAGTTGTTCTGCCGCCCGCGCGTCGACGGGGTCGAGCACGTTCCGCGCGACGGTGGCGCGATCCTGGTCAGCAATCACATGGCCGTCGCCGACTCGTTCTTCATGCCGCTGATGATGCCGCGCCGGGTGACGTTCCTGGCCAAGCGCGAGTACTTCACCGGCAAGGGCGTGCGCGGCAAGCTCAAGAAGGCCTTCTTCTCCGGCGTCGGCCAGGTGCCGATCGACCGCTCCAGCGGTGCCGCCGCGCAGGCCGCCCTCGACACGGGCGTGCGGCTGCTCAGCGAGGGCAAGCTGCTGGGCGTCTACCCGGAGGGCACCCGCTCGCCCGACGGCCGGCTCTACAAGGGCAAGACCGGTGTGGCGCGGATGGCGCTGGAGTCGGGCAAGCCGGTGATCCCGATCGCGATGTTCGGCACCGACAAGGTCAACCCGATCGGCTCCAAGATGTGGTGGCCGCACAAGGTCGTGGTCAAGGTCGGCGAGCCGCTGGACTTCTCCCGCTACGAGGGCATGGCCGGTGACCGCTTCGTGGAGCGCTCGATCACCGACGAGATCATGTACGCCCTGATGGAGCTCTCCGGCCAGGAGTACGTCGACGTCTACGCCGCGAAGGTCAAGGACGAGCTGGCCGCGCAGGGCAAGGACCTGGGCGGCTGGAGCAGCAGTTCCGCGTCCCGGCTGCCGGAGTCCAAGGCGGGCTGACGGGCCGAGCCCGAGCGCCGGAGCAGCGGCGCATACGCTTTCCGGGTGCGGTACTTCTACGACTGCGAGTTCATCGAGGACGGGCGGACCATCGATCTGGTGTCGATCGGTGTGGTCGACGAGACCGGTCGCGAGTTCTACGCGGTGTCCACCGAGTTCGACGCCGCCCGGGCGGGCGCCTGGGTGCGCCAGCACGTCCTGCCGCAGTTGCCGCCGCCGGCCGAGCAGGTGTGGAAGTCGCGGGCGCGCATCCGCGAGGACCTCTACAAGTTCCTGACCTCTCGCAGCGGGAACATCGAGCTGTGGGCCTGGTACGCGGCCTACGACCACGTGGCGCTGGCCCAGCTGTGGGGCCCGATGCCGACGCTGCCCTCGCGCATCCCCAAGTTCACCCGCGACCTGAGGCAGCGCTGGGAGGACGTCGGCAAGCCGAAGCTGCCGTCGGCCCCGGACAACGCGCACGACGCGCTCGCCGATGCCAAGCACAACCTGGAGCGCTGGAAGGTCATCGAGGAGATCCAGCGCAAGCGCGGATACCCGCTCTGAGCCGGGCACTCGCTGTGAACAGGTGAATACCGGAGGGTAATCGGGCCAAGTCCTTGCTGCACCGATCCAGTCCGTGAAACTCTGTCCCCGAGGGGGAGACGTGGATCACTCATGGGTTGGATTCGAGGAGGCGGCAACAGCGATGCCCGCTGGAATGCGTGTCGGAGTACTGACCGGTGGCGGCGACTGCCCGGGGCTCAACGCGGTGCTCCGCGCCGTGACCCGCAAGGGGATCTCGGTCTTCGGCCACGAGATCATCGGATTCCGGAACGGCTGGCTCGGTCCGATCGAGGGCCTGACGACGCCGCTGACGCTGGACAAGGTGGAGGAGATCCTCAACCGGGGCGGCACCATCCTCGGCTCCTCCCGCACCAATCCCTACCAGGTCGACGGGGGAGTGGAGCGGCTCAAGGCCACCGTCGCCGAGCATCGGATCGACGCGCTGATCGCCATCGGCGGTGAGGACACGCTCGGCGTGGCCGAGAAGCTCACCGCCGACGGCGTGCCGGTGGTGGGCGTGCCCAAGACGATCGACAACGACCTCGACGCCACCGACTACACCTTCGGCTTCGACACCGCGGTGCACATCGCGACCGAGGCGATCGACCGGCTGCGCACCACCGCCGAGTCGCACCACCGCGCGCTGGTCGTCGAGGTGATGGGCAGGCACGCGGGCTGGATCGCGCTGCACTCAGGTCTGGCCGGCGGCGCCAACGTGATCCTGGTGCCGGAGCAGGAGTTCAGCGTCGAGCGCGTCGTGGACTGGGTGCAGCAGCGCTTCGAGCGCCAGTACGCGCCGATCATCGTCGTCGCCGAGGGCGCCATCCCGGAGGGCGGGCAGGAGCTGCTGGCCGGCGGCGAGAAGGACGCCTTCGGGCACGTCCGGCTCGGCGGCGTCGGCACCTGGCTGGCCGAGGAGATCGCTCACCGCACCGGCAAGGAGTCCCGCGCGGTCGTGCTCGGCCACACCCAGCGCGGCGGCACCCCCACGGCCTACGACCGGGTGCTGGCCACCCGCTTCGGCCTGCACGCCATCGACGCCGTCGCCGAGGGCGACTTCGGCAAGATGGTCGCCCTGCGCGGCACCGACATCGTCCGGGTCCCGCTCCGCGAGGCCACGGCCTCCCTCAAGACGGTCCCCAAGGAACGCCTCGCCGAAGCAGAAGTCCTCTTCGGCTGATCCCCACGCGAACGCGGGGCACCCACCGCGGTGCCCCGCGTTCCAGCATGTGGACGAGGGTGCTCGTCCGGTTAGGCTCTTCCTTCGCCGTTCGAACGGTTCGTAGGCCCCTCGCCGGGGTCGCGGCCGTGTTCCCGTTCCCCGCGAAGGAGCCCGCGTGTCCACCCAATCCGCCGCCGAGCGCCCGCCGGTGCTCATCCGCTCGGCGCAGGACGTCACCGAACTGGTCAACTCGGGTGCGGCGCGCGGCAGCCACGCGAAGATGATCGTGCTGCTGGCGCTGGGCGGGATCTTCCTCGACGCCTACGACCTGACCTCGCTGGCCTACGGCATCACCGACATCAAGCAGCAGTTCGGGCTGAGCTCGTTCGGCGCGGGTGCGGTGACGGCGTCGATCAGCGTGGGCGCGATCATCGGCGCCTGGTTCGGCGGCGTGCTGGTGGACCGGCTCGGCCGCTACCGGGTCTTCATGGCTGACATGCTGTTCTTCGTCGTCTCCGCGATCGGCTGCGCGCTGGCGCCCAACGCCGAGGTGCTGATCGTGTGCCGGTTCCTGATGGGAATCGGCGTGGGCATGGACATCCCGGTCGCGATGGCGTTCCTCGCCGAGTTCTCCCGGTTGCGCGGCAAGGGCAGCAAGGGTGCGCGCACCGCGTCCTGGTCGACGGCCTGGTACGTGGCGACCAGCGGCTGCTACGTGGTGATCATGGCGCTGTACTTCCTGCTGCCGGACTCCCACCACGGTCTGCTGTGGCGGTTCACCGTCGGTTTCGGCGCGGTGCCCGCGCTGGTGATCCTGCTGGTGCGCAACAAGTACATGAACGAGTCGCCGTCCTGGGCGGCCGACAACGGCGATCTGCACCGCGCGGCGGAGATCCTCACCCGCTCCTACGGCGTGAACGCGACGGTCGCCGAGGACGCGGAGGTCCCGCGCAAGCCCGAGCGCAAGGGGCTTCCCGAGGTCAAGCGGCTCTTCGGGCCGCGGTACCGGGCACGCACCTTCCAGGCGCTGACGATCGGGCTGGCGCAGACCTTCGGCTACAACGCGGTCGCCTACGGGCTGCCGGTGATCATCGCGAGCATCCTGGCGCAGGGCGCGCTGAACACGATCAGCGCGTCGCTGGTGCTCAACCTGGTCTTCGCCGTCACCGGTGGGGTGCTGGGGATCCGGCTGGCGAACCGGGCCGGCGCGTGGAGGCTGACCTTCGTCGGCTTCGCCGTCCAGCTGGTCTCCCTGGTGGTGCTGGCGCTGATCGGCAAGCCCGACGGCGCGGCCTACGTGCTGTTCGCGATCGCCGCGCTGGGCGCGTTCATGTTCGCCCAGGCCTCCGGCCCGGGCGCGCACTTCATGAGCTTCGCGTCGCTGAGCTACCCGACGTCGATGCGCGGCACGGGCCTCGGCTTCAACCAGGGCACGCTGCGCGTCGGTTCGACGCTGGCGCTGTTCTTCTTCCCGGTGCTGAGCACGGCTCTGGGCAGCGGCGTCTTCTGGGTGATCGCCCTCGCCCCGCTCATGGGCCTGGTCGCCCTCCTCGCCAAGCGCTGGGAACCCGTCGGCCACGACGCAGACGCCCTGGAAGCGGAAGCGGCGGCGGTGCGCTGATCTTCGTTATGTGACAGCAACGCTGTCACGTTGACCGGGGACGGTGCGGCGACACAGGATTGAGGCACCACCGGCTCAACGGAAGCGAGTGCTCAATGTCGCGGCGCGGTCAGATCACCATGTCCGAGGACGAGGTCGTCGAGTTCATCGGCGAGCGCAGGGTCGTGATCCTGGCCAGCGTGAAGTCCGACGGGCGTCCGCACCTGGTGCCGATGTGGTTCGTGCCGAACGGCACGACGATCGAGGTCTGGTCCTACGGCACCTCGCAGAAGACGGTGAACCTGCGCCGCGACCCGCGCGCCACCCTGCTGCTCGAAACCGGCACGGACTACCGGGAACTGCGCGGCGTGTCGCTGGAGTGCGACGTCGAGGTCCTCGAAGGCCCCGACGAGATCGAGCGCCTCGGCCTGGCCATCGCGGTCCGCTACGGCCAGCTCACCGAAGCCCAGGCCGAGGACGAAGGGGTCCGCGAACTCATGCGAGGCCGAGCCGCCAAGCGCGTCGGCCTCCGCTTCACCCCCACCCGAACCATCACCTGGGACCACCGCAAGCTCGGCGGTGCGTACTGACGCGCGCTCGGACCGCACGTGCCGTCGTGGCCCGGGAGCGGGACAGTTTTAGTCCAAACTGCCGGGGCTCAGTGCCCGAAATGTCCGGACAGTTCTCACTAAAACTGTCCCCAGGTGACCAACCTCGCCCCGGAGGCGATCAGTCGGCGTACCCGGATTTGAGCGTGTCGTTGCAGGTCTGGCACGTGGGGGCGCAGATCCAGTCCATCTCGGACGGTGTTGCCAGGGCGAAGACCTCGCCGCAGTGCGCTGGTTCGGCGGAACCGGCGTCGGCTCTGCGCCCGCGGAACGCGTGCCGGGTCAGGCCGTAGCCGTGCGAGTCGTCCGCGACCGGGAGCCAGAAGTGGCGCGCGGCGAGGGTCATTCGTGCCTCCATCGCTGGTGATTACGTAACGTTGCGAGAATGACACTAGGAGTGACTTGCGGTCCTGAGGGACAACGCGGGGACAATGCTCGGGTGGAGGGTGCCGGGGTTCGGATCGCCGTGCTGCGCAAGCTCGCCGGGTGGACGCAGCAGCAGCTCGCCGCGCGCACCTTCGTGTCCACGAGCCTGGTCAAGAAGGTCGAGCAGGGGCGGACGCCGCCGAGTCCCGCGTTCCTCGCGGCCTGCGCGAAGGCCTTCGGCGTCGACGCCCGGGAACTGCACGGCGTGCGGGTGGCCGACGTCGTGGCCGATTTCCACAGCGAGCGGGCCGACATCCCCGAACTCCGGGAAGCGCTGCACGCCTTCGACGACCCGCAGCCCAGCGGACGCGAGCTGACCGGTCCGGAGCTGCGGACGGCGCTCGACGGAGCCGAAGAGCTCCGCGCCGCCCAGCGCTACGCCGAACTCGCTCGGGTGCTCCCGCAGGCCCTGCACCACCTCTTCGTCCTGGTCGGCGACACGTCACCGGGCACGGCCGACGGTGAGCGGGCGCGGGCGATGCTGCACGACACCTACCGGCTGAGCGCGTCCGTCGCGGGCAGGTTCGGGCATCCGGACCTCGCCGCGGTCGCGTCCGAGCGGCACGTGGCGATCGCGCCGGAGACCGGTGATCCGCTCCGCCAGGAGGTCTCGGCCTGGCACCGGTCCGGCCAGTTCCTCCAGGCCGGGCACCACGCGTCCGGTGCGCGGCTGCTCGATCGCGCGCTGACCCGCATCGCCGACCGGTCGGACCCGCGGGGACTCGGCGTGCGGGCGCAGCTGCACCTGCGCGCGGCGGTGCTCGCCGCTCGCGGTGGTGATGGCGACCGCGCTGACGAGCACGTTCGGTCGGCCCGCGAGCTGGTCCGGGCGGGAGCCGACGCGGCCCCCTACTGCAACACCGATGCGAGCGAGCTCAACGTCGACGTGCACTGGTGCGCGGTCCCGGTCGAGCGCTACGACGCGACCGAGGCCGTCAGCCGGGGTGCCCGGGTGACGATCGTCGACCCCGGGAGGCCGGAGCGTGTTGCGCGTCACCACATCGACCAGGCTCGTGCGTGGGCGTTGCACGGGGATCGGGATCGCGCGCTGGACGCGCTCCACTCCGCGCGCAGGGTTTCCCCGCACCAGGTCCGGGCGCATCCGTCGGTGCGGGAGACGGTGCGCGCGCTGCTCGCCGGGGAGCGGCGGCCTTCCGGTGGGTTGAAGGGATTCGCGCGGTGGGCCGGGGTCAGCGGGCTGTGAACCGCCGGCGGTTCGGCGGGGGAGGTGTGACGAGCGTGGCTCGTCGGTGGGCGGGCGGAATCTGAATCGACGCCGACCGGTAGCGGACGTCCCGGGTCCGAGTGTGAGACTGCGCTCCCGGCGGAAAACCAGTGGCACCGAGCGCCTATTCTTTACTGCGTGAACTGGACCGTCGACGTCCCCGTAGATGACCTGCCCGAGTTGCCTCCGCTGCCCTCGGAGATGCGCGCGCGTCTCGACGACGCCCTCGCTCGCCCGGCGGCCCAGCAGCCGACGTGGCCGGACCAAGAGGTCGGCAGCGTTCGCAAGGTGCTGGAGAGCGTTCCCCCGGTGACCGTGCCCACGGAGGTGGACCAGCTGCGTCGCCACCTCGCCGCGGTCGCGCGCGGCGAGGCCTTTCTGCTGCAGGGGGGTGACTGCGCGGAGACGTTCGCGGACAACACCGAACCGCACATCCGCGGCAACATCCGGACCCTGCTGCAGATGGCCGTCGTCCTGACCTACGGCGCGAGCATGCCGGTGGTCAAGCTCGGGCGGATCGCCGGTCAGTACGCCAAGCCGCGCTCCAGCGACACCGACGCCCTGGGCCTGCCGTCCTACCGCGGCGACATGGTCAACTCGCTGGTCGCCACCGAGGAGGCCCGGCGGCACGACCCGTCGCGGCTCATCCGCGCCTACGCCAACGCCAGCGCCGCGATGAACCTCTCCCGCGCGATGACCAGCGCCGGGATGGCCGCGCTGACCAAGGTGCACGACTGGAACAAGGACTTCGTGCT
This sequence comes from Saccharopolyspora flava, assembly GCF_900116135.1. GTDB lineage: Bacteria > Actinomycetota > Actinomycetes > Mycobacteriales > Pseudonocardiaceae > Saccharopolyspora > Saccharopolyspora flava. The sequence continues at coordinate 675,576 of NZ_FOZX01000003.1, read as the reverse complement.
CAACTCCCCGGCGGGTGAGCGCTACGAGTCCGTCGCCGCCGAGATCGACCGCGGTCTGCGCTTCATGCACGCCTGCGGCGTCGACGACTCCAGCCTGCACTCGGTGGAGTTCTTCGCCAGCCACGAGGCGCTCGTGCTCGACTACGAGCGCGCGATGCTGCGCCTGGACACCAGCGGCGACCAGGCCAAGCTCTACGACCTGTCCGGCCACTTCCTGTGGATCGGCGACCGCACCCGCCAGCTCGACGGCGCGCACATCGCCTTCGCCGAGCTGATCTCCAACCCGATCGGCCTCAAGATCGGCCCGACGACCACGCCCGACCAGGCCGTGGAGTACGTCGAGCGGCTGGACCCGAACAACGAGCCGGGCCGCCTCACGCTGATCAGCCGGATGGGCAACGGCAAGGTGCGCGACGTGCTGCCCGACATCGTCGAGAAGGTCACCGCCTCCGGGCACCAGGTGATCTGGCAGTGCGACCCCATGCACGGCAACACCCACGAGGCCAGCACCGGCTACAAGACCCGCCACTTCGACCGCGTCGTCGACGAGGTGCAGGGATTCTTCGAGGTGCACAACCGGCTGGGCACCCACCCGGGCGGCATCCACATCGAGCTGACCGGCGAGGACGTCACCGAGTGCCTGGGCGGCGCCCAGGAGATCTCCGACTCCGACCTGGCCGGCCGCTATGAGACCGCCTGCGACCCGCGCCTGAACACCCAGCAGTCGCTGGAGCTGGCGTTCCTCGTCGCGGAGATGCTGCGCGGCTGAGCAGATCGACACGAGCGCGGTCCGGATTCGTCCGGGCCCCGCTTCGTCGTTGCTAGCGGCGGAGCTGCGGGGTGCGGAGGTCTCGGGTGAAGTCCCGGATCGGGCCGCTGAGGCCGAGCGGGTCGAAGCGCACCAGCGACACCCCGCCCAGCACGGCCGCGCCGATGCCGACCGCGACGAACGGCCAGTTGTACATCGCCTGCTCGCCGTCGGGGTAGTAGGCCAGCACCAGCGCGATCGAGGCGCCCACCACGTAGGAAAGGGCTCGCGGCGTCCAGGCGAACGCCGAGCCCAGCGCCAGCCCCCAGGTCAGGTACCAGGGCAGCACGACGGGGGAGAGCAGCGCGCCGCAGCACAGCACGATCGCCGCGCGCCGCACGGCCTCGGTGCCGCCGTCGCGCGCCTGCCACCAGTGCCAGGCCAGCAGCGCCAGCAGCAGCATCGAGCCCAGCGTCCGGGTGGTGCCCACGATGGGCCAGATGTTGAGCTCGCCGAACAGCGACAGCACGGTGTGCACCGCCTGTCCGACGGCCGTCGGCGCCGACAGGTAGTTCACGATCATCCCCGGCGCCGACAGCGCCGACAGCCAGCCGAAACCGACCTTCGCCAGCGCCGTGCACGCGCCGAAGACCACCACGAACACGCCCAGCGCGGGCACCACGGCGTGCACGAAGCGGCGCAGCCGGGGGCCCTCCAGCCGCTCGGCCCACAACCACACCAGGAACGGCAGGGCCAGGCCCGCGGTCGCCTTGACCGCCATCGCCGCCGACACCAGGCCGATGCCGAGCACGTTGCGGCCCCGGAGCATCGCCAGCGTCCCGGCCGCGAGCAGGCCGATCATGAGCATGTCGTTGTGCGGGCCGCCGACCAGGTGCACCACGGTCATCGGGCTCGCCGCCACCAGCCACAGCGCGACCGGCAGCCGCCCGCCCAGCCGCTCGACCAGGCCCGGCAGCGTGCAGATCAGCAGCACCAGGCCGCCGAGCAGCACCAGCCGCATCACGATGACGCTGGCGATCACGTCGTGGCCGGCGAGCAGGATCACGCCCTTGGCCACGCCGATGAACAGCGGCCCGTAGGGCGCGGGCGTGGTCTGCCAGGTGGGGTGGACGTTCTCCGGGATCGGCCCGGTCAGCATCGCCGGGCCCACGCCGTAGGGGTCGAGCCCGTGCAGCGCCAGCAGGCCCTGCCCGAGGTAGCTGTAGACGTCGCGGGTGAACAGCGGCGGTGCGACGAGGACGGGAGCCAGCCACGTGGCCGTCGCCCACAGCACCCCGCGCGAGGTGACCAGTCCGGCGAGCACGCCGCGCCCGAGCCGCACCCACGCCCACACGAGCAGGGCGAAGCCGAGGTAGACGGCGGTGATGGCGACGTCGCGGCCGTGGCCGTAGCGCAGCACCGACAGCGGGCCGTCGCCGAGGATCGGGTCGTGCATCAGGGTTCCGGCGGCGCCGATGGAACCGGCCAGCAGCAGGAGGGAACCGATCGCGCCCAGCGCGATGGTGCGCCGGGGCAGCGGACGTCCGGGGTGACGCCCGCCGAGACTGAACAGGTCGGCTGTCGTGGTGGTCCGCTCGGACCGTTCGGGTGCCGACTCCACGGAGACGCTCGGGGCCATTGTGCTCTCAATAGTTCCACAAGCGGCCGCCCATCCGGCTTTGACCAGGCCAGATCGCGTCGGAGCGGGTTCCCGGAGCTGATCTTCGAAACCCGGGTCGCCCCAGGTAGATCCGCACGTCGGAGAAACGTTACAAGTCGGACACGAGATCAGGATCACACGGCCGAGTGGAGATCTTGCCCTGAAGAGACGACCCCCGCTGCGGTGATCAGAACGCCGTGACGTGGATGGCCGAGCCCGGCTGCACCCGACTGCCCGGCAGCGGGTACTGGCCCAGGATGACCATGTCGTCCCGCTGGAACAGCGCCTGCACGCTCAGCTGCAACCCGAGCTGGGCGACCTGCGCCTGCGCCTCGGTGACCTTCATGCCGTTGAGGCTCGGCACCGGCACCGCGTTGGACACGATCACGCCGATCCGCGGCTTGCCGACCAGCTTCACCTCGGTGCCGATCGCCGGGTTCGTGGAGACCACCTTGCCCGCGTCGATGTCGCCGTCGAACTGCTGACCGGCGTCGTAGGGGTCGAAGCCCGCGTTGCTCAGCGTGGTGAACGCGTCCTCGCGGCTCATCCCGCGCACGTCCGGGACCTGCACCGGCGGCGGGCCCTTGCTGACGATCAGCGACACCTCGGAGTTGAGGTTCACCCGCGTGCCCGGAGCCGGGTCGACGCCGATCACGCGCCCCTCCGGGACGTTGCGGTCGTACCGGGAGTTGGAGGAGTCCTGCTGGGGCTGCAGCTTGGCGTTGCGGATCAGGTTCTCGGCCTCGGCGACCGTGATGCCCGCCTCGATCTGCGGGACCGCGGGCTTGCCGAGCGAGACCACGACGTCGACCGAGCCACCGCTGCGCACCTGCGAACCCTCGCTCGGGTTGGAGCTGAGCACGATGCCTTCCGGCACGTCGTTGTCGTTCTCCCTGGACACGTTCGCGCTCAGGCCCGCGCCCTCCAGGGACTGCACGGCCTGCTGCTCGGAGACCCCGACGACCTTGGGCACGGCGACGGAGGTGCCGAAGCCGAGCCAGAACGCGGCCCCGCCCACCAGCGCGGCCACCACCAGCACGACCAGGGCCCACATCGCGCCTCTGCGGCGTCCCCGGCGGCGCTGCGGGTCCACGCCCGCGCCGGGCGGCGGGGCGGCGTGGTAGTCGTCGGTGGCCGGGCGGGCGAGCGCGCGGGTGTGCTGGCGCGGCGGCTGCGCCGGCGGGACCTGCTCGATCCGCGTCGGCTGCGCGCGCACGGTCGGGAACTGCTCGGTCGGCGGGTCGGCGACCGGCGGCATCAGCGCGGTCCGGGCCTCGGAGGCCGGCACCGGCACGGCCACCGGCTCGATGCCCAGATCGGTCCGCGCCTGCTCCAGCTCGGCCAGGAACGCCCCGGCGTCGGCGGGCCGCTGCTCCGGGTCGCGCCGGGTGGCGCGCAGCACCAGCGCGTCGATCGCGGGCGGCACCTCCGGCGAGGTCTGCGCGGGAGACGGGACGTCCTCGTTGACGTGCTGGTAGGCCACCGACATCGCGGTGTCGCCGACGTACGGCGGGCGGCCCGTCAGCAGCTCGTAGAGCACGATCCCGGCCGCGTAGACGTCGGTGCGCGCGTCGGCGGCGCCCGTGGTGACCTGCTCGGGGGAGAGGTAGGCGACGGTGCCCAGGATGATGCTGCCGCTGGTGGTGCCCGCCTCGGCGGCGGCCCGGACCAGCCCGAAGTCGGCGACCTTGACCGAACCGTCGTTGCCGATGAGCACGTTCTCCGGCTTGACGTCGCGGTGCACCATGCCCGCGCGGTGCGCGGCGGCCAGCGCCGAGAGGACCGGCTGCATGACGCTCAGCGCCATCGCCAGCGGCAGCTTGCCGCCCCGGTCCATGATCAGGTCGCGCAGCGTGCAGCCCTCGACCAGCTCCATGACCAGGAACACGTGGTCGCCGTCGGCGCCGTGGTCCACGCCCTGGTCGTAGACGGCGACGACGTCGTTGTGGTGCAGCTTCGCCGCGGCGCGGGCCTCGCGCTCGAAGCGGTCGACGAACGAGCGGTCGCCGGAGTAGCGGCCGTCCATCACCTTCAGCGCCACCGGGCGCTCCAGCCTGGTGTCCAGGCCTCGGTAAACGGTGGACATGCCGCCGCGGGCGATGACGGAGTCGACCCGGTAGCGACGCTCGAGGAAGGCTCCGACGAGGCCGTTGCCCTGTCCTTGCCGCGTCTCAGATGTCATCGCTCGCCATTCCCCGGGTTCCTTGCCACCCCCGATTGTGGCAGGTACGCGCACGATACCGGTGCTCGGTCGGGCGATGGTGTTGATCAACGAGATTACCCGTGCGGTGCTCGGCACGCCGGGTGGTGATGTGGCAAGGTGTTCGACGTGGTTGCAATCCCTGCTGCCCCGGACGTGCTGGCTCCCGACGTGGAGGTTGTGCCGCTGACCGCCGTGGCTGAGAAGCTCGGCCGGTCCGTCACCCGGGTGCATCAACTCATTCGCGATGGTCATCTGCTCGCCCTGCGCCGGAACAAGGAGCTGGGCGTGCCCAGCGCCTTCTTCCTCGACGACGAGATCGTGAAGGGCCTGCCCGGCACGATCACCCTGCTCCGGGACGCCGGCTACCACGAGGACGAGATCCTGCGCTGGTTGTTCACCGCCGACGACACGCTCCCGGGCACCCCGATCGACGCGCTGCGCGGCGACCGGGGCCGCGAGGTCAAGCGCCGCGCTCAGGCGATGGGTTTCTGACGCCGCCGCGGGTGGCGCCCAGCGCGCGCCACCCGCGGCCGGTGCGGCTCAACCGGGCTGGTTGTTGTCCTTCATGGAGCCCCAGCCGTGCCACTTGTCGACCTCGATGTAGGCCGTGACCCGCGGGTTCTCCCGGTTCGGGTACTTGTCGCCGAGGTAGTGCTGGGCGAGCCGGTCGATGTCGACCAGGCCCTCGTCGTCCTTGAACTCGGTGACCCGGCCCACGATGGTCACGTGGGTGTACCAGTCGTCGGAGTCGAGGACGCTCAGCGTCACGCGCGGGTCGCGCCGGACGTGCTTGAGGCGAACCCGGCCGGCATCCATGTTGATCATCACTCGGCCGTCGTCCTCCCACAGGTACCAGGTGGGGGTCGAGACCGGCGTTCCGTCGGAGCGCAGCGTGGTGATCACGGACGGGTTGGCGCGGCGCAGCAGCTCGACGGCGTCGGGCGGCAGCGGCGGCTTGGACATGCGAACTCCTAGTTCACTGGGCGGTGTTGCGGGCCCGACGAGTTGATCACACAAGTGATCTCCGGGGCCCGCTCCGCATCATCGCCACCTCGCCGGGACCTCGCCAACCGGGGAGGTCAGCCCGTGATCCGCCGGGCGGCGAGCTTGCCCGAGATCAGCACCGGCGGAACGCCGACGCCCGGCGTCGTCCCGGACCCGGCGAGCACGACGTTGCTCATGCCCCGCACGAGGTTCGGCGGCCGGAACGGTCCGGTCTGCGCGAAGGTGTGCGCGGCCGAGAACGGCGTCCCGGCGGCGTGCCCCTGCGCCGCCCACTCCCGCGGCGTCACCAGCTCCGCGGTCTCGATCGCGGCGTCGAAACCCGCGAAACCCCGCCGTTCCAGCGCCCCCACCAGCTCGTCGCGGTAGCGGGGGCCGACGCGCTCCCAGTCGATCGGCCCGGTCCGCAGGTTCGGGCACGGCGCGAGCACGTAGTGCAGATCGCGGCCCTCCGGCGCCAGCGAGGGGTCGCTGGCGGTCGGCCGGGTGATCAGCAGCGACGGATCACTCATCGGGCGGCCGTCGCGGATGATCTCGGTGAAGGTGTCCGCCCAGGCCTCGCCGAACGAGATCGTGTGGTGCGCCGAACCCCAGTCGCGCGTGGTGCCCGCGTGCAGCACCACCGCCGACGGCGACCAGCGCAGCCGGCGCTTCGGGGCGCTGCCCAGCAGCCGGTGCACCACCGGCAGGTCCGGGGTGAGCACCACGGCGTCGGCGGGGATGCGCTCCTGGGCGGTGCGCACCGCCGAGATCCGCTCGCCGCTGCGCTCCAGCCCGGTGACCTCGGTGCCGTAGCGGAACTCCACCCCGGCACCGGCGGCCGCCTGGGCCATCGCGGTCGGCACCGCGTGCATGCCGCCGCGCGGGAACCACACGCCGTTGACCGTGTCCATGTAGGAGATCACCGCGTACAGCGCCAGCGCTCGGCGCGGGTCCAGCCCCGCGTAGAGCGCTTGGAAGGAGAACACCCGCCGCACCCGCTCGTCGCGCAGGAACCGCCCGATCGCCGGGCCGAGCCTGCCGAACCCGCCGAGCGCGACCAGCCGCGCCAGCTCCGGCGACACCAGGTCCAGCGGCGAGTCGAAGTTGGCGTCGATGAACCGGTGCATCTCCGCCCGGTAGACCTCGGTCAGCCAGCGCCGCAGCCGCCGGTAGCCCTCGGCCTCGCGCGGCCCGGCCAGCCGCCGCACCTCCTGCTCCATCGCCTCGGCGTCGGTGTGCACCGCCAGCGCCGAGCCGTCGGCGAACCGCGCCTGGTAGGCGGGGTGCAGCGGGATCAGGTCGAGGCGTTCGCGCACCGACGAGCCGACCGCGTGCAGCGCCTCGTCGAGCAGCTCCGGCATGGTCAGCACCGTCGGCCCGGTGTCGATCCGGTAGCCGTCGAGCTCGTGCAGCCCGGCGCGCCCGCCGGGCACGTCGGCGCGTTCCAGCACCGTCACGCGACGTCCGGCGCCCGCCAGGTGCAGCGCGGCCGACAGGCCCGCGAGACCGGCGCCGACGATCACCACGTGGTCGGTGCGACCGGTGACCGAGCGCACCGGATCAGTGGCTGCGGTCGGTGACCGCGATGGCCAGCTCGGCCAGCCGCGACGCCGCGGGCTCGTCGAGTCCGGCGGTGTGCAGCGCGAGCATCGCCGACCCGGTCAGCTCGGTGATCCGCTTCTCCACGGCGGCGACCGCGCCCAGCTCGGTGAGCACCTCGCGGGCCGCCTCCACCCGGTCCTCGGTGAGCAGCGGGTCGCCCAGCACCTCGTGCAGCAGGTCCAGCTCGTCCTGGGCCTCGCGCCTGCGGGCCTCGGCCACGGCCTCGGCGATGAGCACCGTGCGCTTGCCCTCGCGCAGGTCGTCCCCGGCGGGCTTGCCGGTGACCGCCGGGTCGCCGAACACGCCCAGCAGGTCGTCGCGCAGCTGGAACGCCACGCCGATGTCGGAGCCGAAGCGGCGCAGCGCCGCGAGCGCCTCGGGGGTCGCCCCGGCGATCTCGGCGCCGATCTCCAGCGGTCGCTGCACGGTGTAGGAGGCGGCCTTGAGCTGGCAGATCTTCAGCGCGGCCTCGGGCGACTCGTCGACGTCGACCTGGCCGAGCACGTCCAGGTACTGGCCGGAGAGCACCTCGGTGCGCATCGCCCGCCACGGCCGCAGCGCCCGCTGCATCGCCTGGGCGGGAATGCCGGAGGTGTGCAGCATGTCGTCGGCCCAGGCCAGCGCCAGGTCGCCGAGCAGCACGGCGGCGGCCATGCCGAACTGGGTGTCGTCGCCGGTGTAGTCGGAGTCGCGGTGCTGCTGCTGGAAGCGCCGGTGCACGGTCGGCTTGCCGCGCCGCGTGTCGGACTCGTCGATGAGGTCGTCGTGCACCAGCGCGCAGGTCTGGATCAGCTCCAGCGCGCTCGCCGCCTGCAGCATCGCCGCGGCCTCCGGCCCGTCGGCCGGGCCGCCGCAGGCCCGCCAGCCCCACCAGGCGAAGGTCGGGCGGATGCGCTTGCCGCCGCCGAGCACGAAGTCGTTGAGCTCGGCCACGGCCGCCCCGACGGCGGGATCGAGGTCGGCCGCCTCGTCGCGCCGGGCCTGCAGGTAGGCCGTCAGCGTCCGCTGGACGTGACCGGGCAGATCAGCTTCGAAGTCGGCGTTGCCGCCGGGGGCCCGCATGGTGGCCGAATACATGGGAGGCACACCTCCATCCTGCGCGATGCGTTCGCGCAGCTTCCTGCGGGGCCACGGCGTCGCTCCCCGTAGCTGGGAAAACTCCGGAGAGTGACGGATCTACAGGCGGGCTCCGGGCCTGGTTCGGAGGTGATTGCGCAAGGCCAGCGCGCCGACGAGAGCCGCCGAGACGATGGCGACGCCGCAGACGAGCAGCGCCCAGCCGATCCAGTCCAGGCCGGAGCCGGTGGTGAACTGGAAGGTCGCCTGCGGCTGGGTGATCTCGCCCGGCTGCAGCAGCCAGGTGACCGTGCCCGCGCTCTCCTCGCCGTTGGTGGTGGTGATCTCGCCGGGCGCGCTGATCTTCAGCTCGATGCCGGAGTCGGTGTCGGCCAGCGGCGTCAGGTCCGCCGATCCCTCGAAGACCACCAGCGAACCGGTGCGGTACATCTTCAGCGAGAAGCGCGAGTCCGTCGGGCTCATCGCGGAGGCGAGCTTCTCCACCTCGTCGTAGGAGAGGTCGTCGAACGACAGGGACGCGCCGACGCGGGTGCCCTCCTTGTAGGGGCTCACGTGCACGCGATCGGCGAGATCGGCCGGGGGCCGCAGCTCGAACGGCACCTTGCCGTCCGGGGTTTCGGTGGCCACCAGCACGTCGCCGGAGACCTTGTCCTGGCCGGAGATCGTCATGGCGGCCCGGACGTGCAGGCAGCCGCTGAGCAGCGTGCACAGCACGACGACCAGCATCAACTTCAGCGCGCGGCGCGGTGTGTTCCCCTCCACGCGAGGGATGCTGCCACCGAAGCGCGACCTTCGCCGTTCGTGTGATCGTCTCCGGTGTCCGCTTTTCGTCGTATCGCGTCGGTTCTTTCGGCGCGCGCTAGCGTGGCGGCATGGGAGTTGACCACAACGGCGTACACGCGATCAGCGACCGGTTCGTCGACGAGCTGGCGGCGCTGGATCCGATCGCGAGCACCTACCTGGGCGTGCCCGGTGGGGAAGAGGAGCTGACCGACTACTCGCCCGACGGACACCGGGCCCGCGCGGACCTGGCGGCCCGCAGCCTGGCGGCGGTGCGCGAGGCGACCCCGGCCGACGACTCCGAGCGGATCGCGCAGGCGGTGTTCACCGAGCGCGTGGGTCTCGATCTCGAACTGCACGAGATCGGCGCGGACATGTCCTCGCTGAACGTCATCGCCAGCCCCGCTCAGGAGCTGCGTCAGGTCTTCGACCTCATGCCGGGCGACACCGCCGAGGACTGGCGGACCATCGGGCGCCGGCTGGAGGCGATGCCGCGCGCGGTGCTGGGCCTGCGCGCCGGGCTCGCCGAAGCCGCCGCCTCCGGCGACGTCTCGGCCGCGCGGCAGGTCCGCAAGGTCGCCGAGCAGTGCGACACCTGGTCCGGGCGCACCGGCGGCGAGTCGTTCTTCGCGGCGATGGTCGGCCGGGCCCAGGGCATCGACGACTCGCTGCGCCGGGAGCTCGACACCGCCGCGGAGTCGGCCGCCGAGGCCTACGCGGGGCTGGCCGACTTCCTGCGCGGCGACCTGCTGCCCAAGGCGCCGGAGAAGGACGCGGTCGGCGAGGAGCGCTACCGGCTGTGGTCCCGCTACTTCACCGGCGCGAAGCTGGACCTGCGCGAGGCCTACGAGTGGGGCTGGCAGGAGTTCTCCGGCATCGAGGCGGAGATGAAGCAGGTCGCCGACCGGATCAAGCCGGGGGCGTCGCTGGCCGAGGCCGCCGCCGCGCTCGACGCCGACGAGCGCTACCGGGTGCGCGGGCAGCGCGAGTTCGAGCGGTGGATGCAGCGGCTGTCCGACCAGGCCCTGGCGGACCTGCGCGGAACGCACTTCGAGATCCCGGACGCCTTGATGCGGCTGGAGTGCAAGATCGCCCCGCCCGGTGGCGGTGTCGGCGCGTACTACACCGGTCCCACCGACGACTTCTCGCGCCCGGGCCGGATGTGGTGGTCGGTGCCTGCCGACCGGGAGGACTTCCCGACCTGGCGCGAAGTGTCCACTGTGTACCACGAGGGTGTGCCGGGGCATCACCTGCAGGTGGCGACCTCGGTGCACGAGGCGGAGCGGCTCAACAAGTTCCAGCGGCTGGCCTGCTTCGTGTCCGGGCACGGCGAGGGCTGGGCGCTGTACGCGGAGCGGCTGATGCGCGAGCTCGGCTACCTCTCCGACGACGGCGACCTGCTGGGCATGCTCAACGACCAGCTGTTCCGCGCCGCGCGCGTGGTCGTCGACATCGGCATGCACCTGGAGCTGGAGATCCCGGCCGGGACCGGGTTCCACGAGGGCGAGCGGTGGACGCCGGAGCTGGGGCTGGAGTTCATGCTCTCCCGCACCATCACCGACCCGGCGCAGGTCCGCGACGAGATCGACCGCTACCTGGGCTGGCCGGGTCAGGCCCCGTCCTACAAGCTCGGCGAACGCCTCTGGCGCGCCGCCCGCGACGAGGCCCGCCGGCGCCACGGATCGGCGTTCGACGTCAAGGCCTTCCACACCGAAGCCCTCAAGATGGGCTCGATGGGCCTCGACACCCTCCGAGACCAGCTCGCCCACCTCTGACGCGGCCGTCGAAAACCCCGGTTTTCATCGCGCGAAAACCGGGGTTTTCGACGTCGAGGACTAGGTCCTGCTATGCGGCGGAGTCGAATACTCAAGGAGCGGCGCACGGAGTCCGCGGAGCCGATCAGGTTCTGCTACCCGCACCGCCAAGCAAGGCGACCACTCACAGCGGCAGAGGACGGCCGAGGACGGCGAAGGGCCTGGGGTCGCCGGTGAAGCTGTAGTTGCGCAGGACGTCCTGGAAACCGACGCGCTGGTAGAGCTTCCAGGCGCGGGTCGGGCCCTCCGGGGTGGACAGCAGGACCTTGCCGCCGGGCGCGCCGTCGAGCAGCCTGCGCAGGATCTCCTCGCCGAGCCCGGCGCCCTGGGCGCTGGGGTGCACGTGCAGCTCGGTGAGCTCGAAGTAGTCCTCGAGCCACGCATCCGGGTCGCCGCCGGTGTCCTCCAGGCCGCGGCGGACCTGCTCGTGCCACCACTGGTCGGGGGCGCCGAGGTAGCCGTACCCGATGCCGGTGAGCTCGTCGTCCTCGTTGAAGGCGCCGATGCAGCGCCAGCCCGCGCGCAGCATGTGCGCCGACCACATCGGGGCGCGCTGCTGCGCGGTCACGGGCGGGTAGCCCATGGCGGTCACGTAGATGCGGAGGGCCTCGGGGAGTCTCGCTCGCAACTGTTCGGTGGTCAGTTCGACAACCCGGTCGCAGCTGGGGGAGGGCGCAGCGGTCACGGCCGAACACTAACTCCTCTCGCACGCGCGGTCCTTCTCGCTCCCGGACAAGGCGTTTCCGGTTCCGCTCCCATGATCACCGATGCCGGTTCTCCACTCGAACAGGTGAGCTATAGCGCATCGCTTGAGTCGATCATCGCTGGTCGCTAATCTGGTCATGTTCGAACGGCAGTTCGACGAACTTACGTTCGAACAACGGCCCGGCGGCGGGGTGGGGGAAGCGCCCCGCCACCGGGCCCCACAGCCGAAGGGAGAGAGCCGATGTCGCATCCCACCGACCTGTCGATCCCGTCCCCGCGCCACTCCGCCGAGAACCGCAGGTCCGCCGAGGACGGGCCCACGCCCGAGGCCGACACGCCGGCCGGTGCGCTCTCGCTGCTGCTGCACGCGCGGACCTGCCTGCACGAGGCCGAGAACGCCCAGCGCCCGGGCGAGCGGTTCATCGCCGCGCACCTGGCGGCGCTGCGTGCCGCCACGGCGGTGGTCGTGGCGCGCGCGACCTGCCGCGAGGGCAAGCGCCCGGCCAGCGTCTGGCAGCTGCTGACCGCGGCCGCTCCCGAACTGCGCGAGTGGGCGGCCTACTTCGCCGCGCACACCAACCGGCGCGCCGCCGCCGAGGCCGGAATCCCGACCACGACCGACGCGCACGCCGACGAACTGCTGGACAACAGCCGGGAATTCCTCGGCATCGTGGGACGAAGCCTGCTGGGGGCAACGCGTGAACGGTACTGACGTGGCACTCGAACACGAACGCATGCTCGACCAACTGGGGATCGAGGCGCAGCTGCTGACCGCCGCGACGCATGACGCGCACGTCGACGCGCCGGTGTTCAGCGCGTCCGGGCGCACCGTCGGCCAGACGGTCCGGCATCTCGGCGACCTGTGCGAGGACGTGCTGTCCTGGCTCGGTTCGCCGGAAGCGCACCGGCGCTGGGACCTCCCGCGCGAGCCCGACCTGCGGGAGCTGACCAACCGGTTCGCGGTGCGGATGGCCGACCTGCTCGCCGAGTTCGTCACCCGACCACCGCACGACCCGTGCCCGACCTGGTGGCCCGAGCAGCACACCGCGGCCTTCTGGGTGCGCCGGATGCTGCACGCCACCACCGCGCACCGGGTAGACGTGCAGACGGCGGCCGGGATCGAGCGCACGCCGATCGACCCGGAGGTCGCCACCGACGGCGTCGACGAGGTGCTGCGGGTCTTCTTCGGCTACCGGCTGCACTCGCTGCAGATCACCGCGACGCGGCCCTGCTCGGTGGGCGTGCACGTGCCCGGCCGGAACTGGTTGATCACCGCCGACCCGAGCGGCGCCGCGGTCACCAGCTCGCAGGACGTGGCGACCACGACGCCGGACGCGGTCGTCGGCGGCGATCCCAGCGCCGTCTACCTGTGGATGTGGGGCAGGCTGCCCAACCGCGCCGTCGAGACCAGCGGAGACCCCGACGCCATCGCCCAGCTCTGGGGCCTGCTCCAACTGGCCACCCGATGACCGCCCTCCGCCGCGAAATTCGGTTGCCCGGAACGAGAGGGAGACCCATCGTGGGCGGATGCTGATCCGCCGCGAGCTCGCCGCCGACCTCACCGGGATTCGCCGGGTCCACGCCGAGGCGTTCGCCGACGCCGCGAAGCCGCAGACCCTCCCGGTCGAGGTGGGGCTGGTCGACACCCTGCGCGCGAGCGCGGCGTGGCTGCCGGAACTGTCGCTGGTCGCCGAGCGCGACGGCGAGGTCCTCGGGCACGTCGTGTGCAGCCGGGCGCACGTCGGAGACGCACCGGTGCTCGCGCTCGGCCCGCTCGGCGTGCTCCCGGACGCGCAGCGCACGGGCGTCGGGTCCGCGCTGATGCACGCCGTCCTCGGCGCCGCCGACGCCCTCGGCGAACCGCTCGTCGGCCTGCTCGGGCACCCCGACTACTACCCGAGGTTCGGTTTCGAACCGGCCGCGAAGCACGGCATCACGCCACCGGTGCCCGAGTGGGCCCCGCACTTCCAGGTCCGCGCGCTGACCGCCCACGACGCGTCCGCGCGCGGCGAATTCGTCTACGCAGCACCGTTCCTGGAGCTGTAGGTCTCACGCCCGCAGGCGCAGGCCCTTCGGCGTGGCCCGGAACCCCGCCTCGGTGAGGACCTCGGCCAGCTTCGAGCCCCAGGCGCCCTCGCCGTCGGCGCGCTCCACCGCGAGCTGGTCCAGCCAGCCCTCCCGCACCACCCGGGCCAGCCCGGCCGCGGCCTCCCGCAGCGCGGACTCGTCCTCGGTGAACGACAGCAGCGACTTGCCGCCGCGCTCGACGTAGAACACGGCCTCGCCACCGACCAGCACCACCAGCGCGCCCGCCTTGCGGCCGGGCCGGTGCCGGGTCTCGCCCATCGCGGCGGGCCAGTCGAGCGCGCCGCCGTAGGGCTGGGCCGGATCGGCGGCGGCCAGCACCACCGCCTCGCCGCCCGACTCGTCGTCACCGGCGAGCGACCGCAGCCGGTCGATGGCGCCCGGCACCGCGAACTGCGCGGCACCCAATCCCTCGATCACGTAGCCGCGACGGCAGCGCCCGGACTCCTCCATCGCCCGAAGAACCTTGTACACGGCGGAGAAACCACCCGTCACCCGCTCGACGTCGAGCGCACCCCGGGTCAGCACCCCGTGCCGCTCCAGGAACGCCTCGGCGCGCGCGTGCGCGCGACGCGTCGGTTCGGCGGCCGGCCGCGGCGCCAGCGACCAGCGCCCCGACACCGTCGGCGGCCCGCTGCGCGGCGGCATCGACGGACGCCCCGCCCGCAGTCGCGCGTACCGGCCGCGCGGCGCGCTCCGGCGCGGCTTGTGCGCGGCACCCCGGCCGGAGACCAGGGCCCGCAGCGGGGCCAGCGTGTCGTTGGTGACCGTCCCGGCCCACACCAGGTCCCACAGCGCGGCCGTGACCGCGTCGTCGGCCGGAGCGCTCTCCTCCTGCTCCAGCAGCAGCGCCCCCGCCCGGTCGGCCAGCTGCCGGAAGAACAGCGCGCCGCCCTCCAACGACGACACCACGGCGCGGTGCAGCGGCGAATCCGGTGGCTCCTCGGGAAGATCCGGCAGCAGCAGGTCCGCCACGTCGGTGGGCGCCAGCGCGATCCACCCGTCACCACCGGCCAGCGACCCCGAGCCCACCCAGCTCACCTCACCGGTGGCGGTCAGCTCGTCCAGCAGCGCGGGGGAGTAGCCGGGTAGCCGCGCGGGCAGCACCAGCGACTCCAGCGCGCTCGCCGGAACCGGCACCCCGGCCAGCTGCTCGACCACCGCGTACACGTCGTCGACGGTCGGAGCCGTCCGCAACCGGGCGCCGATGCCGTGCCACACCGGCAGGAACCGGCCCAGCGCAGCGGGTTCCACCGGTTCGACCTCGGCGCGCAGCCGGGCCAGCGACGCCCGCCGCAACCGGCGCAGCACCTCCGCGTCGCAGTACTCCAGCGCACCGCCGCCACCGGACTCCAGCGGGCGCAGCTCGCCGCGCACCAGACGTCCGGAACCGCTGAGCCGGTCCAGCACGCCGTGCACCACCGCCACGCCGAGCCCGAACCGCTGGGCGGCGGCCTCGGCGGTGAACGGGCCGCGGCACCGCGCGTAGCGGATCAGCAGGTCGCCCAACGGGTCGGCGACCGGTTCGGTGAACGCCTCGGGCACGCCCACCGGCAGCGCGACGCCGAGCGCGTCGCGCACCTTGCCGGCGTCCTCGATCGGGATCCAGCGCTGCTCCCCGGCCATCCGGACCTGCAGCACGCGGCGCTGCGCGGCCAGCTCCTCCAGCCATTCCGGCCGCACACCGCGCTTCTCGGCCTCCGATGTGGACAGATCGCCCAGGAAGTGCAGCAAGTCGACCGCGCCTTCGGCGTCCCGCGGGTGGCGGTCCGGGTCGAGGCGCTGCAACTGCTGCTCGATCTCCTCCAGCGACTCCGGATCCAGCAGTTCGCGCAGGGCTTCGGAACCCAGCAGCTCGGCGAGCAGCGTCGAGTCCAGGCTCAGTGCCGCCGACCGGCGCTCGGCCAGCGGAGCGTCGGTCTCGTAGAGGAACATGCCGATGTAGCCGAACAGCAGGCTGCGCGCGAACGGCGACGGCGTCGGCGTCTCCACCTCCACCACGCGCACCTTGCGGGCCGCCACCTGCTGCATCAGCTCGGTCAGCCCCGGCACGTCGTAGACGTCCTGGAGGCATTCCCGCATCGCCTCCAGCACGATCGGGAACTGCTCGTACTGCGCGGCCACGGCCAGCAGCTGCGCCGACCGCTGCCGCTGCTGCCACAGCGGGGTGCGGCGGCGCGGATCGCGGCGCGGCAGCAGCAGCGCGCGGGCCGCGCACTCCCGGAACCGGGCGGCGAACAGCGCCGACCCGCCGACCTCGTCGGTGACCAGCTGCTGCGCTTCTCCGGGCGGCAGCAGCACGTCCTCGGCGGTGGGCAGCACCTCGGCCCCGGACTCGTCGATCGCGTCGGCCAGCCGGATCACGATGCCGTCGTCGGACGAGGCGATCTGCGGTTCGACGCCCCGCCGCTCCCGGATCCGCGCGCCGACGGCCAGCGCCCACGGGCCGTTGACCTGGGCGCCGAAGGGGGAGTGCACCACCATCCGCCAGTCGCCCAGCTCGTCGCGGAACCGCTCGACCACGATCGTCCGGTCGTCGGGCACGTGCCGCGTGGCCCGCCGCTGCTCGTCCAGGTAGGACAGCAGGTTGTCGCAGGCCCACTCGTCCAGCCCGGCGGCGGTGATGCGGTCCCGCGCGGTCTGCGCGTCGGCGCCGGTCAGCTCGCGGACGAAGGCGCCCAGGGCGCGGCCGAGCTCCAGCGGGCGGCCCGGCTGGTCGCCGCGCCAGAACGGCATCCGCCCCGGCTGGCCCGGCGCGGGCGTGACCACGACTCGGTCGTGCGTGATGTCCTCGACCCGCCACGCGCTGGTGCCCAGCAGGAACGTGTCGCCGACGCGGGACTCGTAGACCATCTCCTCGTCGAGCTCGCCGACCCGCACACCGCCGCGGCCGGCTTCCTCGTCCCCCGGCGTGGTCACGGTGAACAGACCTCGGTCGGGGATGGTGCCGCCGGAGGTCACGGCGAGCCGCTGCGCCCCCGGCCGGGCGCGCAGCTCGTCGTTGACCCGGTCCCACACGATCCGCGCGCGCAGCTCCCCGAACTCCTCGCTGGGGTAGCGCCCGGCCAGCATGTCCAGCACGGCGTGCAGCGCCGAATCCGGCAGGCCCGCGTAGGGCGCCGACCGGCGGAGCAGGGCGGCGAGCTCGCTGACCGGCCAGTCGTCCATCGCCGTCATCGCCACGATCTGCTGGGCCAGCACGTCCAGCGGGTTGCGCGGGTAGGCGATCGACTCGATGAGCCCGTCGGCCATCCGCTCCGACACCACCGCGCACCCGACCAGATCACCCCGGAACTTCGGGAACACCACGCCGCGCGACACCGCGCCCACCTGGTGGCCGCCGCGGCCGATGCGCTGCAGCCCGGACGCCACCGTCGGCGGCGTCTCGACCTGGATCACCAGGTCCACCGCGCCCATGTCGATGCCCAGCTCCAGCGACGAGGTGGCCACCACGCACGGCAGGGTCCCGGACTTGAGTTCCTCCTCGACGACGGCGCGCTGCTCCTTCGACATCGACCCGTGGTGCGCCTTGGCCACCACCGCCGGGGCTCCCGCGCCGACCCCGGAGCCGCCGATCGCCTCGGCGGGGAAGCGGGACATCGGCTCCGGCTGCTCGGCGGCGAGCTCGTTGATGCCCGCCGTGAGCCGCTCGGCGAGCCGCCGGGAGTTGCTGAAGACGATGGTCGAGCGGTGCTGCCGGATCAGCTCCAGGACGCGTTCCTGCACCGACGGCCAGATGGAAATGTGCTGGTCGGGCGCCTGATCGCCGTCGTCGCCGGACGTCGCGCCGAGCTCGGCCATGTCCGGCACCGGCACCTCCACCCGGACCTCGACCTCCTTGGGGTGGGCGGGCTGCACGGTGCGCACCGGCCGGCCTCCGGCGAGGTAGGTGCTGACCTCCTCGACCGGGCGCACGGTCGCCGACAGGCCGATGCGCTGGGCGGGACGTTCCAGCAGCGCGTCGAGCCGCTCCAGCGACAGCGCCAGGTGCGCGCCGCGCTTGGTCCCGGCCACGGCGTGCACCTCGTCGACGATCACCGTCTCCACCCCGGCCAGCGACTCGCGCGCCGCCGAGGTCAGCAGCAGGAACAGCGACTCGGGGGTGGTGACCAGCACGTCCGGCGGCTTGCGCGCGAAGGATCTCCGCTGGTCGGCGGGGGTGTCGCCGGTGCGGATGCCGACCTGGACGTCCGGCGGCTCGCCGCCCAGGCGCTGGGTGGCCTGCCGAATCCCGGCCAGCGGCGCGCGCAGGTTGCGCTCCACGTCGACGGCCAGGGCCTTCAGCGGCGACACGTAGAGGACCCGGCAGCGCTTCTTCGGGTCGGCGGGCACGTCCTCGGCGGCGAGCCGGTCGAGCGCGGACAGGAACGCGGCGAGCGTCTTGCCGGAGCCGGTCGGCGCCACCACCAGGGCGTGCTCGCCCGCCGCGATGGCCTCCCACGCGCCCCGCTGAGCCTCGGTGGGCGCGTCGAAGGCCCCGCGGAACCAGTCGCGGGTCGCCGCGGAGAACCCCTCCAGCACGTCGTTCACGTCCCCATGCTGGACCACACCACCGACAGGCGGCCTAGCGGCGGTTCTGCCAGAAGAAGCGGATGGCCAGGACGATCACCGCGATCAGGGTCGCGGCGATCACGAGCTTGCCCAGGGGTGTGGACATGCCGGTCGGGTCGGCCTGCAGGAGCAGCACACCACCAGGCTACGGGCGAGACGTAGGCTGGTCGACGATGCGCCACACCGCTTTCCGCCAACGCATGGCCGAGGAGTTCGGCCGGGTCAGGTCCGAGATGCTCGCCCAGGACCACGTCTTCTCGTCCTTGGGCGGGCGCACCGTCGACCAGGCCTTGGAGGCCGGCTGCACGACCAAGGAGGTCTGGGCGGCGGTCTGCGAGGCCTTCGAGGTCCCGCCCGAGCGGCGCTGACCCTCAGCTCGCGGGGCTGGGCTTCTCCGGTTCCTTCTCGTCCTGGAAGTCGGCCCAGGGGTTCTGGGCGCTGATCTCCTGCTCGTCGGTGCGGCCGGACTCGCGGTAGTGCTCGTAGGCCCGGCGCCGCTCCTGGCGCAGGTGCTTCATCCGCTCGGCGGCGACCCGTCGCTGCTGCTCGGGGGTGGCGTGCCCCTCGGCGACGGCCATCTCGTCGTTGCACAGCGGTTCCAGCTCGGAGATCCGCCGCTCGTCAGCGAGCACCGAGCGGGGGTCCTCCTGCACCGGCGGTTCGTGGTGCCGGTAGCGCACGTAGGGGTTGTCCTGCGGCAGTCCGCCGCTGACCCGGCCGTAGAAGCCGAAGAACATCAGCACCAGGCCCGCGATGAAGCTGAACACCACGTTCTGCATCTCGAAGGCGAAGATGTTCCACGACGTGCTGATCAGGCCCAGGTTGACCAGCCCGGACAGGAAGAACAGCACCCCGATGACGGCCGTGGTGGTGGAGGAGACGGCCCCGCCCCAGGCGGCCGCGGCGACCAGGACCGCGCCGACGACGATCGAGACGACGGCGAGCAGGCCGTTGCTGGACAGGCCCAGCACGTCGATGCCGTCGGTGGTGAACAGCGGCACCCGGTTGGCCAGCCCGAGCACGCCGAAGGCCATCAGGCACGCGCCGAAGACGGCGGCGGCGACCCGGTAGAAGCGGTTCAGCGGGTGCTCCGGCGGAAGGTAGCGATCCATGCGCATGGTGAGCACCTCCTGGAATAACTCGAGGTCGTTCCGAGTGTGCTCGCGCGATTCGCTGATCGCATCATCACACGACCAGGTGATTCGACCGGCGTGTCGGTGCGATGCTCGAACATCCGTTCGCTTAGTATGGGTGCCACGGGACCGGGAGCGCCCGCAAACCCCGCGAGCCGGATTGTCGGTCCCAGCCCGTAGCGTCTGAAACGACGTGAACGACTCGCCCGCACTGGAGAGTCGCCGAAGACCCGACTCGAAGACTTCACCGAGGTGGACCCCGATGGCAGCAGCGACACCGGACAAGGGCAAGGCGCTGGAGCTGGCGCTCGCCCAGATCGACAAGCAGTTCGGCAAGGGATCGGTCATGCGGCTCGGCGACGACTCGCGGCCGCCGGTCGAGGTCATCCCGACCGGTTCCATCTCGCTCGACGTCGCGCTGGGCATCGGCGGCCTGCCGCGCGGCCGGATCGTGGAGGTCTACGGCCCGGAGAGCAGCGGTAAGACCTCGGTCGCGCTGCACGCCGTGGCCAACGCCCAGAAGCTCGGCGGCACGGCGGCCTTCGTCGACGCCGAGCACGCGCTGGACCCGGAGTACGCCAAGGCCATCGGTGTCGACACCGACGCGCTGCTGGTGTCCCAGCCCGACACCGGTGAGCAGGCGCTGGAGATCGCGGACATGCTGATCCGCTCCGGCGCGCTGGACATCATCGTCATCGACTCGGTGGCCGCGCTCGTGCCGCGAGCCGAGATCGAGGGCGAGATGGGCGACAGCCACGTGGGTCTGCAGGCCCGGCTGATGAGCCAGGCGCTGCGCAAGCTCACCTCCGCGCTGTACAACGCCAAGACCACCGCGATCTTCATCAACCAGCTCCGCGAGAAGGTCGGCGTCATGTTCGGCTCCCCGGAGACCACCACCGGTGGTAAGGCGCTGAAGTTCTACTCGTCGGTGCGACTGGACGTGCGCCGGATCGAGACGCTCAAGGACGGTTCCGACGCGGTCGGCAACCGGACCCGCGTGAAGATCGTCAAGAACAAGGTCGCGCCGCCGTTCAAGCAGGCCGAGTTCGACATCATCTACGGCGTCGGCATCAGCCGCGAGGGCTCGCTGATCGACATGGGCGTCGAGCAGGGCATCATCCGCAAGTCCGGCGCCTGGTACACCTACGAGGGCGACCAGCTGGGCCAGGGCAAGGAGAACGCCCGCAAGTTCATGCGCGAGAACCCCGACGTGGCCAACGAGATCGAGAAGCGGATCAAGGAGAAGCTCGGCATCGGCGCCACCCTCGACGCCGAGAACTCCGAGGCCGCGGCCGAACCCGCCCCGGTCGAGTTCTGATCCGCGCCTTGGCACGGATGAACGACGAAGGACAGCGCCGGGGGAGCGGTCGTCGCACCCCCGGCGCCGGACCTCGGGACGCCTCGCCGGACGGGGTTTCCCCGGACGGGGCCGCTCCGGGGCGGGAGAAGCCGCCGCGCAAGCCGGACGATTCCGCGGCCCAGGCTCGCGACGTGGTGTACCGGTTGCTGGCCAGCCGGGCGCGCAGCCGTCTCGAACTGCGGCAGGCCTTGCTGCGCAAGGACATCGACGAGGAGATCGCCGATGCCGTGCTGCAGAAGTTCGTCGACGCCGGCTTGGTCGACGACGCCTCCTTCGCCGAGGAGTGGGTCAACCAGCGCCAGCGCTCGCAGGGCTTGGGGCGCAAGGCGCTGGGTTTCGAGCTGCGTCGCAAGGGCATCGACGAGCACCTGGTGGAGTCCGCTCTGTCCACGGTGGACAGCGATGCGGAGGCCGAGCGGGCCCGCGAGCTCGTGCAGCGCAAGCTGCGCGGCATGGGTTCGGTCGAGCACACCGCGAAGATGCGCCGCTTGGTCGGCATGCTCGCCCGCAAGGGCTACTCCGAAGGTCTGGCCTACCGGATCGTCAAGGAGGAGATCGAGAACGCCGGCGACCCCGCGGCGGACTCGGACCTCGACCTGCCCTGACCCGGTCCCGGCCCGGACCCGTGTCCGGCTGATGCGTTCCGGCTGACTCGATTCCGGGGCGCTGGAACGGTTCTGGGCCGTTGGGGTGAAGCCGGACGAATCCCGCGATCAGGGCGGATCGGTCTTCCTAGGCTGCTGCGTCAGCGCGGACCGGCGCAGCGGACGTCGGCGCGCTCGACGGACTGGGGGACACCAGTGGGTCAAGCCGCGAGCACCCGGAACCCGTACTTACCGCCGCCCAAGCCGAAGTTCGGTGTCCTGGCGATCGCGGCGCTGCTGCTCGGCGCCCTGGCGCTGTGCGGATCGGTCCTGCCCATCAGCGCCGTCGCGACGGTGGCGGTCGCGCTCCTCGGCCTGGTGGTGGCCGTGATCGCGCTGGTCGGGGACCGGAAGGTCCTCGCCTCGATCGGTGCGGTGCTGTGCGTGGCGGCACTGGTGCTCTCGGGTGCGGCGGTCGTCGACCGCTTCGCCGGGAACCGGACGCCGAGCCCGGCGGCTCCCGCCCCACCGGTCCGGTTGCCGTTCGGCGAGCGGCACACCTGGCCCGACGGCCGGACGATCAGCGTCCTGCCGCCGGTCCCGTACGTCGAGACCAGCGAGTTCTCCCGCCCTCCCGAGGGCATGCGGCACGTCCAGTTCGCCGTCGCGGTGCACAACGGCGGTCCGGACGCCTACCACGTCGTGACCGCCACGATCACCGTCACCCATCGCGGACGCGTCGCCAAGCAGCACTTTGGCGCGGGCGACCCGGTCCCGGTCGCGCAGCTGTCACCGGGCGGCGACATCGCCTACGACGTGGTCTTCGAGATCAGCAGCGAGCCCGGTGAGCTGCAGGTCGAGGTGCAACCGGCCTACTCCCAGGAACCGGTGCGGTTCACCGGAGTTCTCTGACCGTGGGACGCGGGTACCAGAAAGTCGGTGGTGCGTCGTAGGGTCCGTGGTCATGACCAAGTCGAGCCCCCAGCACATCGTGTGGGACTGGAACGGAACGCTCCTCGACGACAACCACGCCGTGGTGTCCGCGGTCAACGAGGTGTGCACGGCCTTCGACCGCGAGCACATCGACATCGACGAGTGGCGCTCGCTGTACGAGCGGCCGCTGTCGAAGTGCTACGAGCAGCTGCTGCGCCGCGAGCTGGACGACCAGGACTGGGCGCGCATCGACGTGCTCTACCACGACAACTACCGCGGGCTCCTCGACACGTGCGGCATGGCCGAAGGGGTCCCGCACGCCTTGGACGACTGGGCCGCGGCGGGTGGCTCGCAGTCGCTGCTGTCGATGTGGTTCCACGACGAGCTGGTCGACCTCGTCACCGCCAGGGGACTGCACGAGCGCTTCGCCCGGATGGACGGCCTGCGCAGCTCGATCGGCGGCGGTTCGAAGGCCGCGCACCTGCGCGAACACCTGCGGGCCCAGCAGCTGGACCCGGCCGAGGTGGTCCTCATCGGTGACGTCCTCGACGACGCCCACGCCGCCGACGAGGCGGGCGCCCGCTGCGTCCTCGTCACCACCGGGGTCATGGACCGCGCCAAGCTGGAGACCGCCGGCCACCCGGTCGTCGACTCCATCCCCCAAGCCCTCGCCCTCCTCACCCCGTGACGAAAACCCCGGTTTTCACGCGACGAATGCGGCAGTTTTCGACGCGATGAAAACCGGGGTTTTCGACGAGGGCACCTGCTCGGGAGCGGGTGCCGGTCAGCGGAGGGCGGCGGCTTCGGCGGCCAGCTGCTCGATCCGGGCCCAGTCGCCCGCGGCGAGCAGGTCCTTCGGCGCGAGCCAGGAACCGCCGACGCAGCCGACGTTGGGCAGCGCCAGGTAGTCCGGGGCGGTCGCCGGGCTGATTCCGCCGGTCGGGCAGAACCGCAGCTGCGGCAGCGGACCGGCGATGCCCTTGAGGAACGGCACGCCGCCGCTGGGCTCGGCGGGGAAGAACTTCATCGCGCTCGCCCCGCGCTCGGCCAGCCGCATCGCCTCCGACACCGTTCCCGCACCCGCCAGGTACGGCACGCCGGAGGCGTCCAGGTCGTCCAGCAGCCGGTCGGTCGTGCCCGGCGTGACCAGGTAGCGGGCACCGGCGTCGGCGGCCTGCTTGGCCTGCCCGATCTCGGTGATGGTGCCGGCCCCGGCGACCATGTCGGGAACCTCGGCGGCGATCCGCTCGATCGCGGGGAGCCCGGCCGGGGTGCGCAGGGTGACCTCGATGGTCCGGATCCCGCCGCGCAGCAGCGCTTCGGCCAGCGGAACGGCGTGCTCGACGTCGTCGAGAGCCACGACCGGCACCACGGGAGCCAGGTCGAACACGTCGGCTGCGGTGTTCATCTTCGATTCCAATCGCGTCAGGGCGGTGGTTCCGCCGCTGGTCATGCTCGCACCTGGTCGGTTCGCGGCTGCGCCTGCCCGAACACGCTCGCGCCCTGGTCGGCGCGGCCGACGGCCTGGCGGAACGCGGCGAACAGCTCGCGCCCGGTGCCGAACGGAGCGGGGTTCGCACCCGCTGCGGGCTGCCGGGCGGCGAGCTCGTCGTCGGGCACGAGGGCTTCCAGCGTGCCGCGGTCGGCGTCGAGCCGGAGCACGTCGCCGTCCTGGATCCGCGCCAGCGGTCCGCCCGCGGTGGCCTCCGGGGTGAGCTGGATGGCGGCCGGGATCTTGCCGGAGGCGCCCGACATGCGGCCGTCGGTGACCAGCGCGACCTGGTGGCCGCGATCCATCAGCACCCCCAGGGCGGGGGTGAGCCCGTGCAGCTCGGGCATGCCGTTGGCCTGCGGGCCCTGGTTGCGGATGACCACGACGACGTCGTGGTCGATCTCCCCGGCGGAGAAGGCCGCGCTGAAGGCGTGCTGGTCGTCGAAGACCCGCGCCGGTGCGGTCACGGCGCGGTGCTCGGCGGCCACCGCCGACACCTTGATCACCGCGCGGCCGAGGTTGCCCTCCAGCACCCGGAGGCCGCCGTCGGGCGCGAACGGTTCGTCGACGCCGCGCAGCACCTCGGTGTCGAGGCTCTTCGCGGGCGCGTCCCGCCACACCAGCTCGCCGTCGTCGAGGAACGGCTGCTGCCGGTAGCGGTCGAGGCCGGGGCCCGCGACGGTGCGCACGTCGGCGTGCAGCAGGCCCGCGTCGAGCAGCTCACCGACCAGCGTCTGCACGCCGCCCGCCGCCGCGAAGTGGTTGATGTCGGCCGAACCGTTCGGGTAGACCTTGCCCAGCGACGGCACGACCGCCGACAGGTCGGAGAAGTCGTCCCAGGTCAGCTCGATCCCCGCGGCGGCGGCGATGGCCGGCAGGTGCAGCGTGTGGTTGGTGGAGCCGCCGGTGGCCAGCAGCGCGACGACCCCGTTGACGATCGCCTTCTCGTCGAGGACTTCGCCGATCGGCGTGCGCTGCTCGTCCTGGCCGAGCCGCACGACCTGCCGCCCGGCCTCCTCGGTCAGCGCCTTGCGCAGCGGGGTGCCCGGCGGCACGAAGCTCGACCCGGGCAGGTGCAGGCCCATGACCTCGACGACCAGCTGGTTGGAGTTGGCGGTTCCGTAGAACGTGCAGGTGCCGGGGGAGTGGTAGGAGGCGGACTCGGCCTCCAGCAGGTCCTCCCGGGTGGCCTTGCCCTCGGCGAACAGCTGCCGGATGCGGCTCTTCTCCCGGTTCGGCAGCCCGGACGGCATCGGCCCGGCGGGCACCAGCAGCGTCGGCAGGTGCCCGAAGGACAGCGCCCCGATCAGCAGGCCAGGCACGATCTTGTCGCACACCCCGAGCAGCAGCGCCCCGTCGAACATCTCGTGGGACAGCGCGACGCCGGTGGCCATCGCGATCACGTCGCGGGAGAACAGCGACAGCTCCATGCCGGTGCGGCCCTGCGTGATGCCGTCGCACATCGCGGGCACGCCACCGGCGAACTGCGCGACGCCGCCCGCCTCGCGGACGGAGTCCTTCAGCCACGCCGGGAACTCGGCGTAGGGCTGGTGCGCGGAGAGCATGTCGTTGTAGGCCGACACGATCGCCACCCCGGGCTTGCGCGCGCCGCGGATGGCGAGCCGGTCCGATCCGCTGCAGGCGGCGAAGCCGTGCGCGAGGTTGCTGCAGGGCAGTTCGGCGCGGACGGGGCCTTCCGCGGCTGCGGCGGTGATGCGGTCGAGGTAGGCGGAGCGGGTCTGCGCACTGCGTTCTGCGATGCGGCGAGTGACCTGATCCACGACGGGATGCAGCGGCGCCATGATCGCCTCCGAGGTTGAGCTGGACAAACGGGCGACGACGTTGGCGCCACATGGCGCCGGTCACACTAGTGGGTGTGGCCTGGATTTCACAATCGATCCAGTAGAGGGGAATGCGTTCCCGCAGGCCACGGCGGGTGCGCGATCATGGTCGGCGACGCCCCGATGGTGAAGGAGTGGTTGTGAGGATTCGCCTGCTCTCAGTGGCGGCGCTGGCCGTCGTTCTGGCCGGATGCGGGCACGCGGAACCCGCCGCGCCACCACCCGCTCCGCCCGTCCAGCAGCCTCCGGCCCCCGCGCCGGACCCCGCCGCGGGAAGCGACGTGGAGCTGGGCAGCTCGCCGACGCTGACGGCGATCAAGCAGCGCAAGAAGCTGATGGTGGGGGTGCGCGCCGACCAGCCCGCGTTCGTCACCCGCGACCCGGCGGGCGGGTACCGGGGCTTCGACGCCGACCTCGCCCGCGACCTGGCCCAGCGGATGGGCCTCAACCCCGACACCCAGGTGCAGTTCCGCCGCCTGCCCCCGACGCTGCTGCGCGACGCGGTCGGCGCGGGCAACGTCGACGTCCTGCTCGGCGGCACCGCCGACGTCCCGCAGCTCACCCAGATCCCCTACGCGGTCACCGACACCGAGCGGAACCTGGTCATCAAGTCCGACGACCCCAAGCTCGCCGACGAGCTCCGGGGAATGCTCCAGGCCGCGGTCGCCGACGGCACCTGGCAACGCCTCGCCGACGCGAACCTGACACCCCAGGGCATCTCGGCCCGGCCATGACGAAGCGGGGCGCCTCCCACGCGGTGTGGGAGGCGCCCCGCTTCATCGGGTGGAGCTCACACCCGGGCGGTCTCGGCGCCCTCGGCGGCCTCGACCTTGCCCAGCTTGCCCTTGCGGCCCTGGCTGAGGCGGCGCTCGGTGTAGGTCGCCAGCCTGCTCAACGCGTAGTTGATCAGGATGAAGATCGCGCCGACCACGACGTAGGTCTGGATCGGGTTGCTCAGGTTCTGGATGATCACCTGCGCCTCCCGGACCACGTCGACGTAGGCGACGATGAAGCCCAGCGAGGTGTCCTTGACGATCACCACGAGCTGGCTGATCAGCGCGGGCAGCATCGCCCGGAACGCCTGCGGCAGCAGCACCGAGCTCAGCACCTGACCCCGGCGCAGTCCGATCGCGTAGGCCGCCTCGCTCTGCCCCTTGGGCAGCGCCAGGATCCCGGCGCGCACGATCTCGGCGATGATCACCGAGTTGTACGCGGTCAGGCCGATCACCAGGAACCACATCGGCGGCAGGTCCAGGCCGACCGAGGGCAGCACCCGGAAGGCGAAGAAGACCATGATCACGACCGGGATGCCGCGCAGCAGCTCGACCACGCCGACCACCAGCCAGCGGTACCAGGGCGCGCTCACGACCCGGGTGATCGCCAGCAGCGTGCCGATGACCAGCGAGAACGCCATCGCCAGCGCGGCCGCGGTGAGCGTGCCCAGCAGGCCGGTGCCCAGCAGGCCCCACAGCGCGGTGAACGTGCCGTTGGTCGGGTCCAGCAGCGGACCCCACTTCTCGGCGGTCAGCTGCCCCTGCGTGCCCAGCGTGTAGAGCACCCAGCCGACGACCGCGAGCAGCAGCAGGCCGACGACCGCGCTGGCCACCAGCGAGCGGCGCTTGGCCTGCGGTCCGGGGGCTTCGTAGAGAACCGAGTTGGTCATCGCGCGATCGCCACCTTCCGCTCCAGGTATCCCAGCAGCAGGCCGGCCGGGATGGTGAGCACCAGGTAGAACAGCACCACGCCGAGCAGCACCGGCAGCGCGGCCAGGCCGCGCGCCGAGGTCAGCGTGTCGCCGACCGAGAACAGGTCGCCGCCGACGCCGAAGGCACCGACCAGCGCCGAGTTCTTGATCATCGCGATGATCACGTTGCCCAGCGGGGGCACCACGGTGCGCACCGCCTGCGGCAGCACGACCAGCGACAGCGACTGGCCGAAGGTCAGGCCCACCGCCCTGGCGGCCTCGGCCTGACCGGGCGGGACGGCGTTGATCCCGCTGCGGATCGCCTCGCACACGAACGCCGAGGTGTACAGCGCCAGGCCGATCGTGCCGAACCAGAAGTAGGAGCCGTTGATCCCCAGCTCCGGCAGCCCGAAGGCCATGAAGAACAGCACCACGGTCAGCGGGCAGTTGCGCAGCACGGTGACCCAGCTGGTCCCGGCCGCCCGCAGCGGCGGCAGCGGGGAGACCCGGAAACCGGCCGCGATGGTGCCGATGACCAGCGCGAGCAGACCCGCCAGCAGGCAGATCTCCAAGGTGCGCACGAGGCCGCTCAGGTACAGCGGCAGGTTGTCGATGATGACTTGCACAGATTCCACTCCGGCCGAAGAGATGGGGCCCAAGAGATGAGGGTGCCGACCCGATCGGGCGGCACCCTCATTCCGCGATCAGGTCAGCTGCAGGGGTCGGGCTGCGGCAGGTTCGGCGTCTGCGGCGACACCTTCCCGGCCGTGGCCTGCCAGGCCTTCGCGTAGGTGCCGTCCTGGCCGGCCTGCGCGAGGGTCTTGTCGATGAACTCGCAGAACTTCGTGTCGCCCTTCTTGATGCCGATGCCGTAGGGCTCCTCGGTGAAGGGCTTCTGCACGAGCTTGAACTGGCCGCCGCTCTTCTCGACCAGGCCCATCAGGATCACGTTGTCCGTGGTCACGGCCTGGACCTGGCCGGTGCGCAGCGCGTCGGCGCACTTGGAGTAGACGTCGAAGAGCACCAGGTTCTGCGGGTCGACGTACTCCTTGATCTTCTCGGCCGGGGTCGAGCCGGTCACCGAGCAGACCTTCGCGCCGGTGGGCCGCAGCGTCTCCGGACCGGTGATCCGGGAGTCGTCGGACTTGACCATGATGTCCTGACCGGCGGTGTAGTACGGCCCGGCGAAGCTGATCCGCTGCTTGCGCGAGTCGTTGATGGTGTAGGTCGCCACCACCATGTCGACCCGGCCCTGCTCGATGATCTCCTCGCGGGTCTTGCTCGGCGCCTCGACCCACTGGATCTTGTCGGCCGGGATGCCCAGCTTGGCCGCGACCAGCTTGGCCATCTCGACGTCGAAGCCCTGCGGCTTGCCCTCGAGGTCGTTCAGGCCGAACAGCGGCTGGTCGATCTTGGTGCCGATCCGGATGGTGCCCGCCTGCTTGAGGTTGGCCATCGTGGTGCCGGGCTCGAACTGGGCGTTCTGGTCGACCGGGATCTCCGGAGCGCCACCGCCGCCGGCGAGCTGGTTCTCACCGCCCCCGCCGCAGGCGGACAACGCCAGGGCCAGCGATGCCGTCAGCACCGTGACCAGACGAAACCTCTTGCCTCGCATCTGCTTAACGCCTCTCTGTGCAGTGGGTGGTGACACTTCAGTGGGTGAGGATCTTGCCGAGGAAGTCCTTGGCCCGGTCGCTCTTCGGCTCTCCGAAGAACTTCTCGGGCTCGGCGTCCTCGACGACCTCGCCATCGGCCATGAACAGGACGCGGTGCGCGGCGCGGCGGGCGAAACCCATCTCGTGCGTGACGACGACCATCGTCATGCCCTCGTCGGCCAGGCCGGTCATCACGTCGAGCACCTCGTTGACCATCTCCGGGTCCAGCGCGGAGGTCGGCTCGTCGAAGAGCATCACCTTCGGCTTCATGGCCAGCGCCCGGGCGATCGCCGCCCGCTGCTGCTGACCGCCGGAGAGCTGCGCCGGGTACTTGTCGGCCTGGTCGGCGATGCCCACGCGCTCCAGCAGCTTCGTGGCCTCGCGCTTGGCCTCGTCCCGGTTCTGCCCGCGCACCTTGATCGGCCCGAGCGTGACGTTGTCCAGGATCGTCTTGTGCGCGAAGAGGTTGAACTGCTGGAAGACCATGCCGACGTCGGCGCGCAGCTCGGCCAGGGCACGTCCCTCGGCGGGCAGCGGCACGCCGTCGATCTCGATCGAACCGGAGTCGATCGGTTCGAGCCGGTTGATGGCGCGGCACAGCGTCGACTTGCCGGAGCCGGAGGGACCCAGCACGACGACGACCTGGCCCCTGGGCACCTCGAGGTCGATCGACCGCAGCACGTGCAGTGAGCCGAAGAACTTGTCGACCGCGGACATCCGGATCATCGGAGCGTCCGTGGGGGCTGCGGTCATTCAGTGCTCCCGAATGCGTCGTATGTGGATTTCGTTGGCCGAAACTTAAGCCTGCCGCGTGGCCGGAGTCCAGTGGTTGGGATCGATACGTTGTTTCAACTCAGTTACGCAATGCAGTTGTGGTTGTCGACGTAACGGCTTAACCGGAACATCTTCGTCGCTCTCCGTAGTTGGTTGGTGTGTCCCGGTGCCGCTCCATCATCGGTCCGGGCGGGTGAATCGGCGATCTGACCAGGCGCTACCGTGGAACGGTGAGCACGAAGACGTACGAGATCCGCACTTTCGGCTGCCAGATGAACGTGCACGACTCCGAGCGGCTCGCGGGCATGCTGGAGGACGCCGGATACGTGCGGGCCGCCGGCGGCGGGGAGACGCCCGCCGACGTGGTCGTGTTCAACACCTGCGCGGTGCGCGAGAACGCCGACAACCGGCTCTACGGCACGCTCGGCCACATGCGTCCGCAGAAGGACATCAACCCCGACATGCAGATCGCCGTCGGGGGCTGCCTCGCGCAGAAGGACCGCGACACCATCGTCAAGAAGGCGCCCTGGGTCGACGTCGTCTTCGGCACCCACAACCTCGGTTCGCTGCCGACGCTGCTGGAACGCGCGCGGCACAACCAGGAGGCCGAGGTCGAGATCCTGGAGTCGCTGGACGTCTTCCCGTCCACGCTGCCCGCCCGGCGCGACTCCGCCTACTCCGGCTGGGTCTCGGTGTCGGTCGGCTGCAACAACACCTGCACCTTCTGCATCGTGCCGTCGCTGCGCGGCAAGGAGAAGGACCGCCGTCCCGGCGAGATCCTCTCCGAGGTCGAGGCGCTGGTCTCCGAGGGCGTGCTCGAGGTGACCCTGCTGGGCCAGAACGTCAACGCCTACGGCGTGGAGTTCGGGGACCGCTTCGCCTTCGGCAAGCTGCTGCGCTCCTGCGGTGAGATCGACGGCCTGGAGCGGGTTCGCTTCACCTCGCCGCACCCGCGCGACTTCACCGACGACGTCATCGAGGCGATGGCCGAGACGCCCAACGTCTGCCCGCAGCTGCACATGCCGCTGCAGTCCGGCTCGGACCGGATCCTCAAGGCGATGCGCCGCTCCTACCGCAGCGAGCGCTTCCTCGACATCGTCGGCAAGGTCCGCCAGGCCATGCCGGAGGCGGCCATCACCACCGACATCATCGTCGGGTTCCCGGGGGAGACCGAGGAGGACTTCGAGGCCACGATGGACGTCGTGCGCCGCGCCCGGTTCTCCAGCGCCTTCACCTTCCAGTACTCCAAGCGCCCGGGCACCCCCGCCGCCGACATGCCCGACCAGCTGCCCAAGGAGGTCGTCCAGCAGCGCTACGACCGGCTGGTCGCGCTGCAGAACGAGATCTCCTGGGACGAGAACAAGAAGATCGTCGGCCGCGAGGTCGAGCTGCTGGTCGCCGAGGGGGAGGGGCGCAAGGACGCCGAGACCCACCGGCTCACCGGCCGCGCCCGCGACGGCCGCCTGGTGCACTTCACGCCCACCGGCGCCCTCGACGGCGAGATCCGCCCCGGCGATCTCGTGCGCACCACGATCACCCGCGCCGCCCCGCACCACCTGGTCGCCGACACCGAGATCACCGGCCACCGCCGGACCCGCGCCGGCGACCACTGGGAAGAGGGCGTGCGGCCCAAGACCTCCGGGGTCAGCCTCGGGTTGCCCTCCATCGGCGCCCCGGCCCCGCAGCCGGCGGCCCAGCAGGGATGTGCGTGTTGAGCGAGGAACAGGACGTCAAACCCCGCATCGCGGTGCTGCGGCGCTTCGACCCGGGCCCCAAGGCCCTGATCATCGCCATGGTGATGCTCGTGCTGGTGGTGAGCGCGCTGCTGCCGTGGGCCGGTGACAGCGCGGGCTGGCAGGTGCTGGCCGGGCAGACCGACCCGGAGCTGAAGGTCGGCCTGCTGCCGCGGCTGTTCGCGATCAACTCCACCATCATCGGACTCGGCTTCGGAGCCCTGGCGCTGATCACCCGCTTCTGGGGAGCGGCGTTCGTGGCCGGTCTCGCCGGTGTGGTGGTCACCTTCGAGGGCATGATCGCGATCTGGTCGCGGCAGACCAGCGGCACCGAGGGCCCGGGCGTCGGCCTGCTCCTCGCGGTCGCGTGCATGCTGGTCCTGGCCGTCCAGTGGATGCGCATCGTCTGGTCCCGCGACTGAGACCTCGCGCGAACGAGCCCCGCACCGGATCAGGTGCGGGGCTCGTTCGCGTTGTGATCAGCGGCTCGCGATGGCCTGCTCCGCGGCGTGCAGCCACTCGCGCCACTGCGCGGCCTGCTCGTCGGCCTTCTTCGCCTGGCGCTCGTCGCCCTTGGCCCGGGCCTTCTCGGCCTGCGCCTCGAACTGCTCCACGCGGCCCCGGAACTGGTCGACGCGGGCCTGGGCCTCCGGGTCGGTGCGACGCCACTGGGCGTCGGCGGCGTCGTGGACCTTGTCCGCCACCGCGCGCAGCCGTCCCTCCAGCTCGCGCATCCGCTCGCGCGGCACCTTGCCGATCTCGTCCCAGCGCTCCTGCAACCGCTGCAGCTGCGACTGCGCCGCCTTCAGATCCGCCGACGGATCGATCTGCTCGGCCTCGACCAGCAGCTCCTCCTTCAGCTTCGCGTTGGCGGCGTACTCGGCGTCGCGCTCGGAGAACGCCGCCGAACGACGGCTGAAGAACCGGTCCTGGGCGGCGCGGAAGCGCTGCCACAGCGCCTCGTCGGTGTCCTTGGGTGCGCGCCCCGCGGCCTTCCACTCCTGCATCAGCTGCTTGTAGCGGTTGGCCGTCTCGCCCCAGTCGCTGGACTCGGTCAGCGACTCGGCCTCCTCGACCAGCTCCTGCTTGTGCGCCTTCGAGGCCGCGCGCTGGCGGTCCAGCTCGGCGAAGTGCGAACCGCGACGGCGGCTGAAGGCATCGCGGGCCTTGGAGAACCGCCGCCACAGCTGCTCGTCGGTCTTGCGGTCGACGCCGCGGACCTTCTTCCACTCCTCGAGGATCTGCCGCAGCCGGTCGCCCGCCGACTTCCAGTGCGTCGACTCGTGCGCGATCTCCTCGGCCTCGGCGACCAGCGCCTCCTTGCGGGCGATGGCCTCCGCGCGGGCGCGCTCCTTCTCGTGCTTGGCGCCCTCGACGGCTTCCTCGGCCCGGGCCACCAGGTGCTCCAGGCGCGCCGCCAGCGCGGTGAGATCACCGATCACGGCCGCGTCGGGAAGCGCCTCCTGCAGGTGCTTCGCGCTGGTCAGCGTGTGCTTCGGGTCCCCGGCGTGGGTGCCCAGCCGGGTCTCCAGCAGCTCGACCTCGGTGACCATGTCGTCGAACTTGCGGGCGTAGAGGGCCAGGCCTTCGGCCGCATCACCGGCTTGCCAGGAACCGATCGCCCGCTCGCCGTCGGCGGTGCTCACGTACACCGTGCCGTCGGCGTCCACCCGTCCCCACTTGGTCGGGTCCGAGGAGGCTTTCGGTACTGCGGGCGCGACCGCGGGTGACCCGGTGCTGCTGCTGGTCGAGTCCGCGACCGCCTTGCTGGCGACCGACTCGGGGGTCGTGTCCTGGTGCGTCATGGCCGGCTTCCTCCTTGCGTGCCCGCTCCGATGCCCGTGTCCGGCACGGGCGCCCCGCATCGGCGGGGCCCAGCAAGCGTTAGCCCGAACCGTCGGATGGTCCGGCTTCCGCTGGCGCATTCAAACAGGTCAGCAGCCGATCCGGTACTCCGCGCCCGAATCAGTGCCCGGCCGAAACCTCGCGACGTCGTGACCTGCACGGCTTCATTGTCATCGGAGGACCACCCGGCGGCAGCGAGCAGGGTGCCGATGCCGCGCATCGGACCGTCTCGCCGCCCACCGCGGCCACCCGCTCCAGCCAACTCGACCGTGACCTCTTAACGTGCACGGATGTGATCACCCGCGTCGCCGTCGTGCCGTACCCGCCGCTGCTGGTTCCCGCCCTGACCGTGCGGGCCGATGCCGAAACCGAGCGGTTGCGGGGCGCCTGTTTGCGCGCCGTGTCCAGTCTGGCGGATTCGAGCGCCGAATGGGTGGCCGTTGGCGTAGATCCATCCGGCCCGATCCGATTCAGTTCGAACACCGCGGGCACCTTCGCCGCCTACGGACGGGACGTGCGCGTCTCGCTCGGAGATGCCACGCCCGGAGATGGGGTCGAACCCGACCCGGACCTGCCGCTGCCCGCTCTCATCGCGGGCCTGCTGCGCGAGCAGGCGGGAGCCCGGGCCGTCGACGTGCGGC
Organism: Saccharopolyspora flava; assembly: GCF_900116135.1. Classification (GTDB taxonomy): domain Bacteria; phylum Actinomycetota; class Actinomycetes; order Mycobacteriales; family Pseudonocardiaceae; genus Saccharopolyspora; species Saccharopolyspora flava. The sequence goes on along the minus strand of NZ_FOZX01000003.1, from coordinate 641,692 downwards.
TGCTGGCCCCCGGCACCCCGGCCGAGCAGTGCCGCGACCTGGGCGCCGAGCTCGCCGGAGCCGACACCGCGCTGCTGGTCCTGGCCGAGGGCAGCAACTGCTCCGACGAGCGCTCCCCGCACCGGCCCGACCACCGGGCGGCCCCGCTCGACGACCTGCTGGCCACCGCGCTTGCCGGCGTCGACGCCCAGGCCCTGATGGAGCTGGACCCCGCGCTGTGCGCCGAGGTCGGGGTGCCTCGCGAGGCCCTGCAGGTGCTACCGGGAGTGGTCGCCGACGGCACCTGGAGGGGTGAACTGCTCTACTCGGGCACCCCGTTCGGGGTGACCTACGAGGTCGCCACCTGGACCAGGGCCGACTGAGGCGCCGGGCGAGCTCTTAAGGTTCTGGTGTGTCCCCGCTCCCGCACCCCGTCGCCGTCGTCGGCCCCACCGCGACCGGCAAGTCCGACCTGGCAGTAGCGCTCGCCGAACGCCTCGACGGCGAGGTGATCAACGCCGACGCGATGCAGCTCTACCGAGGCATGGACATCGGCACCGCCAAGCTCACCGCCGAGGAACGACGCGGCATCCCGCACCACCAGCTCGACGTCCTCGACGTCACCGAGACCGCCTCCGTCGCGGCCTACCAGCGCGCCGCCCGCGCCGACGTGGAGGACGTCCTCGCGCGCGGCCGCACCCCGATCCTCGTCGGCGGCTCCGGGCTCTACGTGCAGGCCATCGTCGACGACCTGTCCTTCCCCGGGACCGACCCGCAGGTGCGCCAGAAGTACGAGGACGAGCTGGCCCGGCTGGGACCGGTCGCGCTGCACCGCAGGCTCGCCGAGCTCGACCCCGCCGCCGCGACGGCCATCCTGACCAGCAACGGACGGCGCATCGTGCGCGCGCTGGAGGTCATCGAGATCACCGGACGGCCGTTCTCGGCGAACCTGCCCACGCCCGGCCCCGCCCGCTACGGCACCGTGCTGATCGGCCTGGACCGCCCCGCCGAGGACCTCGACGACCGCGTCGACGAGCGCGTGACCCGCATGTTCGACGCGGGCCTGGCCGACGAGGTGCGCCACCTGGAGGAGCAGGGCCTGCGGCACGGCCGCACCGCCTCCCGCGCGCTGGGCTACCAGCAGGTGCTCGCCGAGTTCGACGGAGCGGGCGACATGACCGCCGCGGCCGCCGAGACCGCGCGGCTGACCCGCCGGTTCGTGCGGCGGCAGCGGTCCTGGTTCCGCCGCGACGACCGCATCCGCTGGTTCGACGCCGCCGAGGCCTCCCTTGCCGACGATGTCCTTGCCCTGGTGAATCCGTAGACTGGCCACGTGCACGCCTTCGCAGGACCCGAGTACATCAAGGGCCACGGGACGCAGAACGACTTCGTCATCCTCCCCGACCCGGACGGTGAGCTGGAGCTCACCGAGCACCGGGTGCGCGCGCTGTGCGACCGGCAGCGCGGCCTGGGAGCCGACGGCGTGCTGCGCGTGATCCGCGCGGCCAACCTGCCCGACGCCCCCGCGGACGTCGCCGGTGACGTGTGGTTCATGGACTACCGCAACGCCGACGGCTCCATCGCCGAGATGTGCGGCAACGGGGTGCGGGTCTTCGCCCGGTACCTCGTCGAGTCCGGCCTCGCCGAACCCGGCGAGCTGCCGGTCGGCACCCGCGCGGGCATCCGGCCGGTGCGCACGCACGACGACGGCCGGGTGACCGTCGAGATGGGGCAGGCCAAGATCTTCGGCGAGTCCGACACCGCCGTGTCCGGCCAGGTGTTCTCCGGGGTCGCCGTCGACGTCGGCAATCCCCACCTGGCGTGCGTCGGCGACCACGACCTCGACGCGCTCGACCTCGAGACCGCCCCGCCGCACGACGAGCACCTGTTCCCGGACGGCGTGAACGTCGAGTTCGTCCGGCCGCTGGGCGGCGACGAGGTGCGCATGCGGGTGCACGAGCGCGGCGTGGGCGAGACCCGCTCCTGCGGCACCGGCACCGTCGCCGCGACCGCCGCGGCCCTGCACGCGGCGGGTCAGATGACCGGGCGCCGGATCGTGTACGTCCCCGGCGGCACCGTCGAGGTCGAGATCACCGCCGACGGCTCGACCCTCACCGGACCGGCCGTCCTCGTCGGCGGCGGACGGCTCGACGCCGGATGGTGGCAGAACCCGTGACGACTCCCGCACCGACCGCTCCTCCGAACGCGCAGGTCAGAGCCTCGCGAGCGGGTGCGGACCAGCGCTGCGCATGAAAATGGGTCGCGCAGCGTGGGACAATGACCCTGAGATGAGAGATTCCTTGACCGCATCCCCAGAGCTCGACCAGGACGCAGGACTCGACCAGGACCCGGCGTGGGACCAGGACCTGGCCGACGTCGACGATTTCGAACCCATCCTCGACGGGGACGAGCCGTCCACCGGCGAGATGGAGCTGGAGGAACGCGCGTCCCTCCGGCGGATCTCGGGTCTGTCCACCGAGCTCGAGGACATCACCGAGGTCGAGTACCGGCGGCTGCGCCTGGAGCGCGTCGTGCTCGTGGGCGTGTGGACCGAAGGCGACGCCGAGCACGCCGACGCCTCGCTGGCCGAGCTCGCGCGCCTCGCCGAGACCGCGGGGTCGGAGGTGCTCGACGGCATCATCCAGCGCCGCGACCGGCCCGACCCGGGCACCTACATCGGCTCCGGCAAGGTCCGCGAGCTGCGCGACCTGGTCGCCTCGCACGGCGCCGACACCGTCATCTGCGACGGTGAGCTCTCGCCCGGCCAGCTGCGGCAGCTGGAGGAGAAGCTCAAGGTCAAGGTCGTCGACCGGACCGCGCTGATCCTCGACATCTTCGCCCAGCACGCGCGCTCCAAGGAGGGCAAGGCGCAGGTCGAGCTGGCCCAGCTGCAGTACTTCCTGCCGCGCCTGCGCGGTTGGGGTGAAACGATGTCCCGTCAGGCCGGTGGCCGGGCGGGCGCCAACGGCGGCGTGGGCACCCGCGGTCCCGGTGAGACCAAGCTGGAGACCGACCGCCGGAGCGTGCACAAGCGCATCAGCAAGCTGCGCAAGGAACTCGCGGCGATGAAGACCGTCCGCGGCACCAAGCGCAGCCGCCGCGAGTCCAACGAGGTCCCGGGCGTGGCCATCGCCGGCTACACCAACGCCGGCAAGTCCAGCCTGCTCAACGCCCTGACCGGCGCCGGCGTGCTGGTCGAGGACGCGCTGTTCGCCACCCTCGACCCGACCACCCGCAAGGCGGTCACCCCGGACGGCAGGCCGCACACGCTCACCGACACCGTCGGGTTCGTCCGGCACCTGCCGCACCAGCTCGTCGAGGCGTTCCGCTCCACCCTGGAGGAGGTCGCCAGCGCCGACCTGCTGGTCCACGTCGTCGACGGCTCCGAGTCCTCGCCGCACGAGCAGGTCGCCGCCGTGCGCGAGGTGCTCAGCGAGATCTCCGAGGAGCACGCCTCGGAGATGCCGCCGGAACTGCTGGTCGTCAACAAGATCGACTCGGTGGACGCGACCAGGATGGCCGAGCTGCGCCGCCTGCTCCCGGAAGCCGTGTTCGTCTCCGCGCACAGCGGCAAGGGCATCGAGGGCCTGCGCGAGATCATCGCCGACCGGCTGCCCCGCCCGGAGCTGTTCGTCAACGCCCTGATCCCCTACACCCGGGGCGACCTCGTGGCGCGGCTGCACAACGACGGCGAGGTCGTCGTCGAGGAGCACACGCCGGAGGGCACCCGCATCCAGGCCAAGGTCCGCCCGGACCTGGCCTCGCTGATCGAGCCGTTCGCGGCCGACGGTGCGGCCTGACCGAGCCAGCGGCCTGACCGGGGCCGCGCTGCTCGCCGCGTGCGTGATCGTCACCGGCATGCCCGCGCACGCGCAGTCGGCACCGGTCGACGTGTGCGACGTCGAGGACTCCGATCTGGCCGAGCTGTCGGGCCTGGCCTCCGACGGCAGCCACTGGTACGCCGTCGGCGACGGCGGATCGGCGGTGCAGGTGTTCGTGCTCGACCCGCAGACCTGCGAGGTCGTGTCCGAGCGCACCAGCCCGGTCGACCCCTACGACGTCGAGGACCTGGCGCTGGCGCCGGACGGGTCGGTGTGGCTCGCCGACACCGGCGACAACCGGCACGACCGGAAGACCGTCGCGCTGCACGTGGTGCCCCCGGGCGGCGGCTCGACGCTGTACCGGATGTCGTACCCGGACAGCCCGCACGACGCCGAGGCGCTTCTGCTCGATCGCGCGGGAGTGCCCTACCTCGTCACCAAGGAACCGCTCGGCTGGGCGGGCGTCTACCGGCCCGCGCAACCGCTGGACCCGAACGCGACCGTCCCGATGGAGCGGGTCGGCACCGTGTCGTTGCGCGCGACCAAGACGCCCGGCGGGCCGCTGGACGGATCGATGGGATCGGTTCTGGTCACCGGCGGTTCGGTGAGCGCCGATGGCACGCTGGTCGCGCTGCGCACCTACACCGAGGCCTACGTGTACCGCTCGCCCAACGCCGATGTGCTCGAGGCGCTCCGCGGCGAACCCGTCCGCATCCCGCTGCCGAACGAGGAACAGGGCGAGGCCATCGCCTGGGAACCCGACGGCGGGCTGCTGTCGGGTTCGGAGGGCAACGAGCCGATTCGCCGCGTCTCCGGCGCGGACGGAGGACCGTCCGACGAGACCGAGGCGAACCCGGCACCCGGTGGCGGCGACCAGGCACAGTCCGATCAGGATCAGCCGGCGAACGAGGACGGCATGTCCACCGGGCGCTCGCTGCTCTTCGCCGGGGTCATCGCCGCCCTGCTGGTGTACCTGGTGGGCTGGCGCCGCAGGCGTTCCTGACACCCCGCTCCGGAGCGGAACCGGCCCGGAGCGGACTGCTGACCGCTGTCGGAGTCTTCGGTCAGAGGCGGCGCAGGACCGCGACGACCTTGCCGAGGATCTGGGCGTCGTCACCGAGGATGGGCTCGTAGGCCGAGTTGTGCGGCATCAGCCAGACGTGATCGTCGGTGCGCTTGAGCGTCTTGACCGTGGCCTCGCCGTCGATCATCGCCGCGACGACCTCACCGTTGTCGGCCTCGGGCTGCTGGCGCACCGCGACCCAGTCCCCGTCGGTGATCGCCAGGTCGACCATCGAGTCGCCGACGACCTTGAGCAGGAACAGGGTCCCGTCGCCGACGATCTCCTTCGGCAGCGGGAAGACGTCCTCGATCGACTCCTCGGCGAGGATCGGCCCACCGGCCGCGATGCGGCCGACGACCGGCACGTAGGCCGGCTTGGCCTGGGCCTCGTTCTCGGTCTCGCCGCCGACGAGCACGCCCACGGTGCGCGGGCGGTGCGGGTCGCGGCGGAGGAAGCCCTTCCGCTCCAGCACGCGCAGCTGGTAGGCCACCGACGAGGTGGAGGTTAGGCCGACCGCGTCGCCGATCTCCCGGACGCTCGGTGGGTAGCCGTGCTCGCTCATCCACTCCCGGATGGCCTCGAGGACCTTCAGCTGGCGGTCGCTGAGCTCCTCGGCCGCGGTGGCCTGTTCCGGCACGGTGTCCACCTCGGCAGGGGAGTCCTTGATGTCGTGTACGCGGCCCCCGACAGAGCCGGTCGCATTCGTCGCCACCGCTGCCTCCTGAATCCGTGTGAACTGCGGTGCTGGTGTGGGTCGAGCGGTGCGTCGCCCCGGCTCCGGTCGCCGGAGACGGCGATTCGCCGCTCGCTTTCCACAGTAGACGGGACAAACACGGAGATCAAACACCTGTTCGAGTTAATTTCAGGCGGGGGTCTCGCGTTGAAGGCCACTCTTGGTACACAATCGCACGGAGGTTCGATCGAACAACCTTTCGATCATGGTTTTCCGCGCGGGAGGCGACATGACCACGTTCATCGACACAGTACGGCGAGTTCGGCCGGTTGAGCGGGAAACGCTCGCCGTGCGGCCGGAAGTCGAACCGATCGTGTCGCCCCGCCGGCGCACCGCGGACCGTCGCCCACATGGGCGGGTGATCCAGGTGGCCGGTCGCGGCCGGGTCGGCGGGTCCAGATCGTGCGCGCGGCCGGTGCGCGAGATCGGCAGAGCCGGCGAGTGGGTCGTGCTCGGCGGCGTCGCGGCCGCGACCTTCCTGGTCGTGCTGATGGTGGGGCTGTTCGGCGCGGGCGACGCGCCGGTGACCGGAGGTACCACCGTCGTGCAGGTGCGAACGGGGGACACTCTCTGGGGCATCGCGACGCGGATGGCGCCCGGCCAGGACCCCCGCGCGGTGGTCGACCGCATCGTCGAGCTCAACGGTCTCGGGGGCGCGTCCGCCGAAGCGGGGCGTCACCTGGTGGTGCCGGTCGGTAGCTGACCGAGCCACTAGATGTTGTGGTTCGCCGGGTTTTCGCAGCTGGCGCGAGGGGAGCGTCATCCGGCCGGGCGATAAGGGTGTGTCGGTTTGCAACGCGGTCAGACGCGGGTTTAAAGTCGACCACAACATCTAGTAGTTACGTCCATGTGGTTAGTCCATAGATTGGGCTTCCGGTCTTCCGGGTACTCCATGGGCGTACGTGGTCGCGGGCCGGTGGGAGTCGGTCGGCGGCCGCCCAGGGGGAAGGGGGTGCATGGCCGGTGCGGTGCCCGTTCTGCCGCGGCGATGACTCCAGGGTCGTGGACTCGCGCGAGGTCGAGGACGGCCAGGCGATCCGTCGTCGGCGGTCCTGCTCGGCGTGCGGTCGGCGGTTCACGACGATCGAAGAACTGGTGTTGTCGGTCGTGAAGCGGTCGGGCGTCACCGAACCCTTCAGCCGGGACAAGGTGGTGACCGGCGTGCGCCGGGCCTGTCAGGGGCGTCCGGTAGAAGAGGACGCGCTGCAGCAGTTGGCGCAGCAGGTGGAGGAGGCGATCCGGTCCTCCGGCATCGCCGAGCTGCCCAGCCACGAGGTCGGGCTGGCCATCCTCGGTCCGCTGCGGGAGCTGGACGAAGTCGCCTACCTGCGCTTCGCCAGCGTCTACCGCGCGTACTCCTCGGTGGAGGACTTCGAGAAGGAAATAGCCGACCTGCGGGCCGCGAGGGAGACCCAGCGGGACGGCGAGCAACGAGACGTGGAGAGCGGCGGTTGAGCAAGCCGCGACGGCGCGCGTCCCGCAGAGGGGGCGGAAGCGCGAAACGCCATTCGGCGTCCCGGGCGGGCACGCCGAAGAGAACAGAGCCGCGACCGAACCGGACGGGGAGCCCGGACGGGGCCGACACAACGCGATCGACTGAGCGAGCGATGAAGAACGAAAAGGGGCAGGTCATGACAGAGACCGTCGGTAGCCCGGCCGGCGCAGCGGGGGAGCCGGAAGCAGGTGCCCGCGAGGGCATCCGGGTGGAGCGCGTCTACACCACCGAGGGGGTGCACCCCTACGACGAGGTGAAGTGGGAGCGCCGCGATGTGGTGATGACCAACTGGCGGGACGGGTCGGTCAACTTCGAGCAGCGCGGGGTCGAGTTCCCCGACTTCTGGTCGTTGAACGCGGTCAACATCGTCACCAGCAAGTACTTCCGCGGTGCGGTGGGCACCGATGAGCGCGAGAGCAGCCTGCGGCAGCTGATCGACCGGGTCGTCAAGACCTACGTCGCCTCCGGCGTCGAGAACGGCTACTTCGCCACCGACGCCGATGCCGAGATCTTCGAGCACGAGCTGACCTACATGCTTCTGCACCAGGTCTTCAGCTTCAACTCGCCGGTCTGGTTCAACGTGGGCACCAGCTCCCGCCAGCAGGTCTCGGCCTGCTTCATCCTGTCGGTCGACGACACGATGGAGTCGATCCTCGACTGGTACAAGGAAGAGGGCCTGATCTTCAAGGGCGGTTCCGGCGCCGGCCTGAACCTGTCCCGCATCCGCTCCTCCAAGGAGCTGCTGTCCTCCGGCGGCACGGCCTCCGGCCCGGTGTCGTTCATGCGCGGTGCGGACGCCTCCGCGGGCACCATCAAGTCCGGTGGCGCGACCCGCCGCGCGGCCAAGATGGTCGTCCTCGACGTCGACCACCCCGACGTCGAGGAGTTCATCGAGACCAAGTCGCGCGAGGAGCACAAGATCCGCGCGCTGCGCGACGCCGGTTTCGACATGGACCTGGGCGGCGCGGACTCGAACTCGGTGCAGTACCAGAACGCGAACAACTCGGTGCGCGTCTCCGACGAGTTCATGCGCTCGGTCGAGAGCGACAGCGACTTCGGCCTGCGGTCCCGCACCGACGGCGAGGTGATCAGCACCGTCAAGGGCCGCGAGCTGTTCCGCAAGATGGCCAAGGCCGCGTGGGAGTGCGCCGACCCGGGCATCCAGTACGACGACACGATCAACGACTGGCACACCTCGCCGGAGACGGGCCGGATCACCGCGTCCAACCCGTGCTCGGAGTACATGCACCTGGACAACTCCAGCTGCAACCTGGCGTCGCTGAACCTCATGAAGTTCCTGCGCGATGACCTGACCTTCGACGCCGAGCTGTTCTCCAAGGCCGTCGAGTTCGTCATCACCGCGATGGACATCTCGATCTGCTTCGCCGACTTCCCGACCGAGTCGATCGGTGTCACCACCCGCAAGTTCCGCCAGCTGGGCATCGGCTACGCCAACCTCGGCGCGCTGCTGATGGCCACCGGCCACGCCTACGACTCCGACGGCGGTCGTGCGCTGGCCGGGGCGATCACCTCGCTGATGACCGGCACCGCCTACAAGCGCTCGGCGGAGCTGGCCGGTGTCGTGGGCCCGTACGAGGGCTACGCCCGCAACGCCGAGGGCCACCAGCGGGTCATGCGCAAGCACGCCGCGGCCAACGACCTGGTGCGCACCTACCACCACAACGACAAGACCGTGCACAAGCTGGCCACCGAGGTCTGGCAGCAGGGTCTGGAGATCGGTGGCCGCAACGGCTGGCGCAACGCCCAGGCGTCGGTGCTGGCCCCGACCGGCACCATCGGCCTGATGATGGACTGCGACACCACCGGTGTCGAGCCCGACCTGGCGCTGGTGAAGTTCAAGAAGCTGGTCGGCGGCGGCTCGATGCAGATCGTCAACCAGACGGTGCCGCGCGCTCTGCAGGCCCTGGGCTACCAGGAGGAGCAGATCGAGGCGATCGTCGAGTACATCGCCGAGCACGGCCACGTCATCGACGCGCCGGGTCTGCGCCCGGAGCACTACGAGGTCTTCGACTGCGCGATGGGCGAGCGCTCGATCGCGCCGATGGGCCACGTCCGGATGATGGCCGCGGTGCAGCCGTTCATCTCCGGCGCGATCTCCAAGACGGTCAACATGCCGGAGTCGGCGACCGTCGAAGAGGTCGAGGAGCTCTACTTCGAGGGCTGGAAGCTGGGCCTGAAGGCGCTGGCGATCTACCGCGACAACTGCAAGGTCGGCCAGCCGCTGTCGGCGGGCAAGGGCGACAAGGGCGAGTCGGAGAAGGCGGTCGAGAAGCAGATCGAGTACCGCCCGGTCCGCAAGCGCCTGCCGAAGAAGCGCCCGAGCCAGACGGTCTCGTTCACCGTCGGCGGTGCCGAGGGCTACCTGCACGCCGGTTCGTACCCGGACGACGGGCTGGGCGAGATCTTCGTCAAGCTCGGCAAGCAGGGCTCGACCCTGGCCGGTGTGATGGACGCCTTCTCGATGTCGATCTCGGTGGGTCTGCAGTACGGCATCCCGCTGGAGTTCTACGTCTCGAAGTTCCAGAACCTGCGCTTCGAGCCGGCCGGCATGACCGACGACCCGGACATCCGGATGGCCAGCAGCGTCCTGGACTACCTGTTCCGCCGCCTGGCGCTGGACTACCTGCCCTACGAGAAGCGCGCCCAGCTGGGCATCTTCACCGTGGACGAGCGGGAAGCCCAGGTCAACAACGCGGAACCGGCTCCGGCGTCGGACAACGTCGACCTGGACACCATGCGGTCCACGGTGGACTACGCGAAGGCCGAGGAGAAGTCCGAGTCCAAGGAGGAGGTCCGCGCGGGCAGCTCCACCGAGCTGCTCGAGCTGCAGCTGGGCAAGGCCGCTGACGCGCCGCTGTGCATGACCTGCGGCACGAAGATGCGCCCGTCCGGCTCCTGCTACCTCTGCGAGGGCTGCGGCTCCACCTCGGGCTGCAGCTGAGCCTGAGAGCTGAATGACCGAAGTCCGGGGCGGGTGTGACCAACACACCCGCCCCGGACTTCTTTCGTGTCAACGGTGTTCGCGTTTGTCCAGGTGAGGCGTTCACGGCCGGGGGAGTCCGGCGAAGCGGGCTCCGGAAGAACCCGGCGGGGCCGCGCTTGTTCGGCACGCTCATCCGCACCGAACAAGCGGAGGTGCAGATGCGGGCACGCAACCTGATGAAGAACGCGATTCTCTTCGCGGCACCGGGGATTCACGTCCTGACCGTCACCGGGCTCCCGGACCCGGAACGATCCGTGACCACCCTGGCGGCGATCGATTTGGCCGGGGACCTGGCGCTGGAGGACCCCGAGGCCGAGCAGTACCTCGACGAGCTGCTGGACGAGGAGGCGGCGGTGTCGCTCGTCCTGCACTCGCTGAGCGAGGAGGTCGCGTTCACCGATGCGCGCGGCGAGGACGTGCTGGTCAAGCACGTGTACGGCTGGTTCATCGAGGGCGGTGTGATCTCACCGGTCACCGCGGCCGAGGCGTTCGACCTCGGCTGCGTGGACCCGGAGACCGGAGATCCCATCCCGCCGGAGCCCGGTGTCGTCTACGAGGACGCCTGGCCGTTGGTGCTGGAGGGTGAGAGCTCCGGCTGATCGCGGTGAAAAAGGCCGGTGCGGTTCCCGAGGAACCGCACCGGCCTTCTTCACGTTCGGGGTCAGGACTGCTTGTCCGCCAGCAGCTTCTCGGTGGCGACCAGGCGGACGCAGACGGCCAGGCCCGCGGTGGCGGCCTCGACGTCGGCGAGCTCCGGGAAGGTCGGCGCGACGCGGATCACCGAGTCGGACGGGTCGTCACCGTAGGGGTGGGTCGACCCGGCCGGGGTGAGCGCGATGCCGGCTTCCTTGGCCTTGGCGACGACGGCCTTCGCACAGCCCTCGGGAACCTCCAGGCTGATGAAGTAGCCGCCGGCCGGGTTGCTCCAGCGGGCGAGACCGGTCCCGCCCAGCTCGGCGCTGAGGATCTTGTCCACGGCTTCGAACTTGGGCCGGATCAGCGCGGCGTGCTTGCGCATGTGCGCGCGCAACCCGTCGCGGTCGCCCAGCAGCCGGGCGTGCGCCCGCTGGTTGACCTTGTTCGGGCCGATGCTGCGCTTGGAGGTCGACGCCAGCCACCACTCGATGTTGGCGGGGGAGGAGCCGAAGAACGCCACGCCCGCGCCCGCGAAGGTGATCTTCGAGGTGGAGCCGAACACCAGCGCGCGGTCCGGGTTGCCGTTCTCGGCGCACAGCGCCAGCAGGTCGGCGATCTCGGCTTCGTCGTCGGTGAGGTGGTGCACCGCGTAGGCGTTGTCCCAGAAGATCCGGAAGTCCGGGGCCGCGGTGCGCATCGCGGCCAGCCGCCGCACGGTGTCGTCGGAGTAGACGGTGCCGTCCGGGTTGCTGTACTTCGGCACGCACCAGATGCCCTTGATCCGGGAGTCCTCGGCGACGAGCCGCTCGACGACGTCCATGTCGGGGCCGTCCGAGGTCATCGGAACGGTGATCATCTTGATGCCGAGGCGCTCGGAGAGCGCGAAGTGGCGGTCGTAACCGGGAACCGGGCACAGGAACGCGATCTCCGGCTCGGCGACCCAGCGCTGTGAGCCGCCGGGAACGCCGTTGAGCAGCGCGAAGACCAGCGCGTCGTGCATCAGCTCGAGGCTGGAGTTGCCGGCCGCGAGCAGCTGCTCGACCGGCACCTGCAGGTCGGTGCTGAAGATCCGGCGCAGTTCGGGCAGGCCGTTGAGGCCGCCGTAGTTGCGCAGGTCGGCGCCGTCGGCGTCGGTCCCGCTGCCGAGGTCGAGCAGCTCGTTGGAGAGGTCGAGTTGCTTCGGCGAGGGCTTTCCTCGGGTGATATCCAGTTTCAGGCCACGCGCCACGAGGTCTGCGAACTCCTGGCGGGCGCGGTCGCGCTGGGCGGTCAGCTCTTCGATGGTTGAAGCTGGATCGGGCACCGGTGAATCCTTCGCCGTATCGGGTAACGAGCAGGAAACAGCCTAGTCGTTGTGGCGGGCCGGTGTGAGCACGACCTGCGGTCGAATCCGCACCGCACGGCGCCTCTATGACCTGGGTCACCGAATGCGCTGGTCATGGCGTCACGTTCACGGCTCCCGGCTCGTCTGACCGGTGAGACTTCGAGGAGAGGAGCGCGGCGTGGGGAAGTCGATCTTGGTCACCGGCGGGACCGGAACGCTGGGTGGCGCGCTCGTGCGCCGATTGCGGGCGGACGACGAGGACGCGACGGTGCTCAGCCGCCGTCCGGGCATCGGGAGGGTGGTCGGCGACCTGCGCACCCGGCAGGGCGTCGCCGACGCGGTCGCGGGCGCGGACGTGATCGTGCACTGCGCGACCACCAACAGCGGCCACGACGTGCAGGCCACCCGGAACCTGGTCGATCTCGCCCGCCGCTCCGGCCGGCCGCACGTGGTCTACATCTCCATCGTCGGCATCGACCGGATCCCGTTGTCCTACTACCGGGCCAAGCTCGAATCCGAGCGGCTGATCGGCGAATCCGGCCTGCCGTGGACGATCCTGCGCACCACCCAGTTCCACGACCTCGTCGCCAGGTTCAGCTCGGTGCAGCGCCGTTCGCCGCTGGTGGCGGCGCTGTCCGGCGTGCGGTTCCAGCCGATCTCGGTGCGCGACGTCGCCGAGCGGCTGGCCGAGCTGGCCCGCGGCGACGCGGCGGGGCGCGTGGCGGACATGGGTGGCCCGCAGGTGCGCACCCACGAGGACCTGACCAGGGCGTACTTCCAGGCCAACGGCCTGAGCCGGAGGGTGCTGCGACTGCGCCCGCCGGGCTCGACGTTCCGGGCGCTGCGGTCCGGGGCGAACCTCGTCCCGGACCGCGCGGTGGGCCGGGTGACCTTCGAGGAGTTCCTCAGCGGCGGGTGAGCAGGTGCGCCGCGGTGGCCGTCGCCGCGGTCACGGCGAACACCGACGGCCAGGCACCGATCTTCTTGGCCAGCGGGTGCGACCCCGCGAGCGCGGTCCCGTAGGTCGCGCCCAGTGCCAGCGCGGGCACGACACCGGCCCGGCGTCGGCAGATCTCCATCGCTCCCAGACCGGCGCCCGCCGCGACGACTCCGCCCCAGTGCCGGTGCTGCGAGGCGCGGGCCACCGCGAAGCCACCGATCAACCCGGCCGAGGTCAGCACGCTGGAGGGAATCGACATGAGCACTCCTAGGTCTTCCGTTCGGATGCTTCGACCTTACTGCCGGTCAGGTGGTTGTGGCGGGAACGCGCCGCATCGGTGATTGACTCGCCGATCCGCGCTAAGAACAGTGCCGATATCGTCCCCTTTTCCAGTTTCGGGAGCCTGCATGCGGCGCGTTCGGACGGGTTTGCTCGCGGCGATCATCGCCCTGCCCCTGGTCGGCTCTCTTGCGGCGGCCCAGCCACCGCAGGGGCCGGTGTTCGCCGACGGTGAAGCGCAGCCGGTGTTCGACCCGGCACGCGCGGTCCGGCAGGACCTGTTCGTCACCGCGCCCGTCGACAGCGACCACGACGGCGAGCAGGACCGGGTGCACGTCCAGGTGGTCCGGCCCGCCGAGTCCGACCAGGGGCTGCGGGTGCCGGTGGTCTACCAGGCCAGCCCGTACTTCTCCGGCGGCAACGACGTGCCCAACCACAACGTCGACACCGAGCTGCACGTGCCGGAGCGCTCCGGTTCCCGGACGACGCTCAGCGCCGCCGGTGACGAGCGCATCGCGGCCGCCGCCGACATCGACTGGGCTTACGAGCAGTACCTGCTGGCCAGGGGCTACGCCGTGGTCTACGCGGAGTCGCTGGGCACCGGCGAGTCCACCGGTTGCCCGACCACCGGGGGCGAGAACGAGACGATCGGCGCGAAGTCCGTGGTGGACTGGCTCAACGGCCGGGCACCGGGCCGCGACGCGTCCGGTGCCGAGGTGCCCGCGACCTGGTCGACCGGCAAGGTCGGCATGATGGGCGTCTCCTACAACGGGACCCTGCCCAACGCGGTCGCCGCCACCGGCGTCGACGGGCTGGAGGCGATCGTGCCGATCGGGGCGATCTCGAACTGGTACGACTACTACCGCTCCGATGGCGCCGTGGTCGCACCCGGCGGTTACCAGGGCGAGGACGCCGACGTGCTGGCCGAGTACGTCCACACCCGCGCCGACCGCGAGCCCTGCCGGCCGGTGATCGACGGGCTCACCGCCGAGCAGGACCGGATCACCGGCGACTACAGCCCCTTCTGGGACCGGCGCAACTACCTCGACGACGTCGACCGGGTGCACGCGGCGGTGCTGTCGGTGCACGGGCTCAACGACTGGAACGTCAAGACCCGCCAGGCCGCCCAGTGGTACGAGGCGCTGCGGGAGCACGACGTGCCGCACAAGATCTGGTGGCACCAGTCCGGCCACACCGACCCCGTCGAACTGCGCGAGCAGGACTGGCTGCGGACCCTCAACCGGTGGTTCACCCGCTACCTGCACGGCGTGCCCAACGGTGTCGAGGACGAGCCCCGCGCCACGGTCCAGCGCGAGGACGGCAGCTGGACCGAGGAGGCCGAATGGCCTGCTCCGGGCGCAGCCGAGACGGTGCTGCGCCCGTCCGCGGGCGGCCCGCAGCGCGGCGGTCTGAGCGTCGGAACCGCTGTTCGGCAGGGCGTGGAGGGGCTCACCGACGACGCGGGGCAGAAGGCCGAGGACCTCGCCGCCGCCCCGAGCTCGCCGAACCGGCTGGCCTACTTCACCGAACCGCTCGCCGAGCGCGCGCGGATCAGCGGCGAGGTGCGCGCCGAGCTCGGGCTCACCTTCGACCGGCCTGCCGCCAACGTGACCGCGCTGCTGGTCGATCAGGCCCCGGACGGGTCGGTCTCGGTGGTCACCCGGGGCTGGGCGGACCCGCAGAACCGCGAGGCCCTGGACCGGACGACGCCGATCGAACCGGGCCGCCCGTACGAGATCACCGTGCGGATGCAGCCCGACGACTACGTGTTCGCGCCGGGACACCGGCTCGGCGTCGTGCTGCTCTCCAGCGATCACGACTTCACGCTGCGGCCGCGTCCGGGAGCGGGGCTGGCGCTGGACCTGGCGCGCACGCGGATCTCGGTGCCCGTCGTCGGGCGGATTTCGTGACGGTTCTTCGCGAAAACCGCTGTCATGACCGAGGGTGATGCCCGGTCCGGTGGAAGTTTGACCTGACCGGGCGTCGCTGATCGGCGTGATTTCAAGCGTTTCAACCCCGATTCGTCCACAGCGGACGAAGTTGTCCGCAGATTGCCGAATTCCCTTTCGGCCGAGGCATTTTCGTCCGCATCGTGGTGGACATGACGACGCGATTGAACACCCAGCTCTCGCTGAGCGATCCCGGGGACGTGCTCGCCGCGATCCCGCACATGCTCGGCTTCCACCCGACCGACTCGTTCGTGCTGATCACCATGCACGACCTGACCGGGACACCGAGGTTCGGCGCGACCATGCGCGTCGACCTGCCGTGCCCCTCGCAGGCCTGCACGTTCAGCGAACTCCTGCTCACCGGGCCCGTGAGCCGACAACAGGCCGAAGGCGTGTTCATGGTCGTGATCGGGGACCGGCCCAACCTGGCCGCGTGCCCGGAGACCTGCGGCGGCTCCTGCCACGCCACCGACACCCCCGGCGACGGCTCCGGCACGCCGCTGGCCGACGTCGTCGAAGTCCTCCGGAAAACGTTGCTGCAGGCGGGAATCATCACCGCCCACGCGGTGCACGTCCCGGAGATCGCGGTCGGCGAGCCGTGGACGTGCTACTACGACCCGGACTGCCGCGGCGTCGTCGCGGACCCGAAGGAATCCCCCATGGGAGCGCTGATGGCCTCCGAGGGGGCCGTCACCTTCGGCAGCCGCGACGAGCTGCGCGAGCTCGTCGCGCCCGAATCACCGGAAGTGCTCAACCGCTGGTCGGCGAAGCTCGACGCGCTCGTCGAGGACGCCATCGACTCCTACGACCCCTCACGCCACGACCGCGACGTGCGCACGGTCTTCGCCGCGATGCGGCGCATCGCGGCCGGTTCGGCGCTCACCGAGGACGACCTGCTCGGGGTGCTGCAGGCGGTGTCGGACGTGGGGGTCCGCGACGTCGTCATCGGCGCGGCGCTGACCGAGCTGGCGCGCCCGGCCGAGGAGCTCTGGCTCACCCTCGTGCGCAAGGCTCCCGAACCCGAGGTGGTGGAAGTCGCCGCGCTGCTGGCGTTCTCGGCCTACGTCCGCGGCGAGGGCTCGCTGGCCAGCGTCGCCCTGGAGCGCATCGAGAAGGTCAAGCTCGACCACAACCTCGGGGTTCTGCTCCGGCGGGCGCTGGACGCGGGGGTCCCGCCGGCGGAGCTGGCCCGCATCGCCCGAGGTTCGGCCGATGACGTCCAGCTCCTGCTCGACGAGGAAGGACCCTGCTGATGTGCGCGAAGAAGCGGAAGAAGCGCTCAGGACGCGTGGCGGGCGCGGGTGAACTCCCACGCGTCACCGACGATCACGCCGAGGTCGGCTCGCTGGGGCTGCCACCCCAGCTCGTCCCGGGCGCGCCGGCTGGAGGCCACCAGCGTCGCGGGGTCGCCGGCCCGGCGGGGCGCGACGGCGGCGGGGATCGGGTGCCCGGTGACCTCGCGGCAGGTGTCGATGACCTGCTTGACCGAGAAGCCCGTGCCGTTGCCCAGGTTGTAGATGCGGTGCTGGCCGCTCGTCGCGTTTTCCAGCGCCAGCAGGTGGGCGTCGGCGAGGTCGGTGACGTGGATGTAGTCGCGGACGCAGGTGCCGTCGGCGGTGGGCCAGTCCTCGCCGAAGATCTGCACCTGCTCGCGCTGGCCCAGCGCCACCTGCAGCACGATCGGGATCAGGTGGGTCTCCACGGCGTGCCGCTCGCCGAAGGCGCCGTGAGCACCGGCGACGTTGAAGTACCGGAGGCTGACCGCGCCGATGCCGTGGGCGGTCGCGTACGACGTGATCGCGTGATCGATCGCCAGCTTGGTCGCACCGTAGGTGTTGGTGGGCCGCGTCGGGAGGTCCTCGGTGATCGGGGAGGCCTCCGGTTCGCCGTACGTCGCCGCCGTGGAGGAGAACACCAGGCGCGGCGTGCCGTGTTCGCGCATCGCGTCCAGCAGGCGCAGCGACGTCACGACGTTGCCCTGCCAGTACTTCTGCGGCTGCTCCATCGACTCGCCGACGAGCGACTTCGCCGCGAAGTGCAGCACGCCGTCGAACCGCTCGGCGAGCAGCTCACCGGCCGCCGAGGCGATGTCCGCCTCGACGAACTTGCAGCCGTCCGGGACCGCGTCGGCGTGCCCGGTGGACAGGTCGTCGACCACGACGACCTCGTGGCCTGCTTCCACCAGGCGTGCCGCGCACACGCTTCCGACGTAACCGGCACCGCCTGTGACCAGGAGCTTCAACTGCGCACTGCCTTCCGTGGGAGAACCTATCGACTCAGCGGGAAGCGGTGGCCGAGGACCGGGTCGTCACCGGTCCCGCCCCGCACCGGCGGAGGGTATCGCGATGAACACGCGCGGTTCCGTCAGGCTCCGCTCGGCGAACGCGGCGCGGACGGCCGCTTCGACGCGGGCCCGCTCGGAAGTGGGGATCAGGGCGATCGCCGAACCGCCGAAGCCCCCGCCGATCATCCGCGCGCCCAGTGCGCCGGCCTGCACCGCTGCGTCCACTGCGACGTCGAGTTCCAGGCAGGAGACGCGGTAGTCGTCGCGGAGGCTGGCGTGGGAGGCGTTGAGCAGCGGGCCGACCTCGGCGTAGCCGCCGGAACGCAGCAGCTCGACGGTGCTCAGCACCCGCTCGTTCTCCGTCACCACGTGCTTGACCAGCGGCTGAAGCTCGTCCGGAAGCTTCTGGTTCGCCGCAGGCAGCTGCGCCGCCGAGATGTCCCGAAGTGCCTTGACCCCGAGCAGGTCCGCCGCCCGCTCGCATCCCTTCCGGCGTTCTCCGTAGCCGGATTCGCTGTGCGAGTGCTTGGCGCGGGTGTCGATGACGAGCAGTTCGAGCCCCGCGCTGCGGGGGTCGAACGGGACCTGCTCGGCGTCGCCGGAGCGGACGTCGAAGAACAGCACGTGGGACTCGACGCAGCGCAGCGACGCCGTCTGGTCGAGCAGGCCGGTGGGCGCCCCGACGTAGTCGTTTTCCGAGCGCTGCACCAGCCGGGCGATCTCCGCCAGGCTCGGCGCGCCCGGATCGCCCGGTGGCAGGCCAAGATGATCCAGCATCGCCAGCGCCAGGGCGCACTGCAGCGCGTGGGAGGAGGACAGACCGGCGCCGGTGGGGACGTCACCGACGATCATCAGGTTCAGGCCGGGGACGGCGTGGCCGGCTTCGCGCAGGGCCCATGCGACGCCTGCGGGAAACGCCTGCCAGCCGGTGGAGGAGCCGGGCCGGAGGTCGTCGACGACCAGCTCGTCCGCCTGGTGGAGCTGACCGTCGTCGCCCCACGTCGCGGCCACGAGCTTGCGGTCGTCGCGCGGCCCCAGGGCCACCGCGACCCGGTGCGGGATCGCCATCGGGAGCACGAAACCGTCGTTGTAGTCGGTGTGCTCGCCGATCAGGTTGACCCGGCCGGGTGCGGACCACACCGCGCTGGGCGCGCGGCCGTGCTCGGCGGCGAAGAGCTCCGCCGCTCGGGTGGAGACGTTCACTTGGCCGTCACCATGACCGCGTGCGCGATGCTGGAGGTCAGCTCGGCGGCACCGCTCTGGCCCCGGACCTCGATCGGCTTGTTCGCCCCGACCACCGACATGATCTCGACCTCGTTGCCCGGGACGACCCCGACCTCCTTCAGGTCGGTCATCAGATCCGGGTCCAGCTGCACGTGCTCGGAGATCCGGCGGATGACCGCGCGGCCACCGCCGTTGCGGGCGATCTCATCGACGCGCTGGAGCTCGCCCTCGGAGCCGCCGTCGACGTGGTCGACGCCGAGGTCGTCCAGGCCGGGGATGGGGTTGCCGTAGGGGGAGGTGGTGGGGCCGCCGAGGAGCTTGACGAGCTTGCGCTCGACGGCCTCGCTCATCACGTGCTCCCAGCGGCACGCCTCGTTGTGCACGTGCTCCCACTCGAGACCGATCACGTCGACGAGGAGCCGCTCGGCGAGCCGGTGCTTGCGCATCACGCTGATCGCGCGGGCGCGGCCGGCCTTGGTCAGCTCGAGGTGGCGATCCTCGGCGACCGTGAGCAGGCCGTCGCGCTCCATGCGGGCCACCGTCTGACTGACGGTCGGTCCGCTCTGCTCCAGGCGCTCGGCGATCCGCGCGCGCAGCGGCACCACGCCCTCTTCCTCGAGGTCGTAGATGGTGCGGAGGTACATCTCAGTGGTATCGATGAGATCGTTCACGTCGGCTCCCCATTCAAGTCCCAACCACGATGCTAGTCGCTGCCAGCGACAACGGTCAGTGGCCGGGGAGTTGACAGCCAGGATCAGCGACCGACCTCGTCGGCGGGCTTCGAAAGGCCGTCATGCATCCCTTGATCAGTACCGATGATCTCATGACCGCACTGGGTGCCCAGCCGCACCCGACCCTGTTGGACGTGCGGTGGTCCCTGCTCGGTCCACCGGGCCGCGACGACTACGCGGTGGGGCATTTGCCCGGAGCGGTTTTCGTGGACCTGGACGGCGAGCTGGCCGCCGAGCCCGGCCCGGCCGGGCGGCATCCGCTGCCCGATCCGGCCGCGCTGCAGGAGGTGCTGCGCCGTGCGGGGGTCGATGCCGACCGCCCTGTCGTGGTCTACGACGCCGACAACGGTTCGGCGGCGGCGCGCGCGTGGTGGTTGCTGCGCTGGGCCGGGCACCGGTCGGTGGCCGTGCTCGACGGCGGCTACGCGGCGTGGACCGCCGAGGGCAAGCCGACCACCACCGATGTCCCCGGACCGAGTGATGGCGGGTTCCGGGTGCGTCCCGGGTCGATGCCTGTGATCGACGCCGACCAGGCTGCTGCGCTGGCCCGCGACGGCGTGCTGCTCGACGCCCGGGCCCCGGAGCGCTACCGGGGCGACGTGGAACCGATGGACCCGCGGGCCGGGCACGTCCCGGGCGCGCGCAACGCGCCGTTCGGCGAGCACACCGGTTCCACCGGCAAGTGGCGTTTGCCCGCGGAGCTGGCCGAGCGCTTCGCCGACCTGGGCGTCACCGGTGACACCGCCGTCGGCGCCTACTGCGGCTCGGGCGTCACGGCCTGCTCGGTGCTGCTGGCGCTGGAACACGCCGGCGTCACCGATGCCCAGGCGCCTGCCGCGCTCTACGCGGGCTCGTGGTCGAACTGGGCGGCGGACCCGTCACGACCGGCGGCGACCGGGCCGGAGCCCGGCTGAGCCCTCGGCGCGCACGCCATCCCGCCGGGCATTTCGGACGGTCGAGCCCCTGTGTCGGGGCGCTGCCGGGAGGTAGCGTCCCGCACATGGGTTCTCAGTTGGCCGTGGTCTGGGACGAGTCGGTGCTCGAGTACGACCTGGGCGGGCACCATCCGCTGCATCCGATCCGCCTGGACCTGACCATGCGGCTGGCCAACGCGCTCGGCGTCCTCGACGGCGTGGAGACGATCAAGCCCGAGCCCGCCACCGAGCAGGACCTGCTGCGCGTGCACACCGCCGAGTACATGGCCGCGGTGCGCGCCGCACCGCTGAGCGCCTGGGAGGTCGGGCACGGCCTGGGCACCGACGACAACCCGGTCTTCGACCGGATGCACGAGGCCTCCGCCCTGATCGCGGGAGCGTCGATCAAGGCCGCCGAGCAGATCGTCTCGGGCGCGGCGGACCGGGCGGTCAACATAGCCGGCGGCCTGCACCACGCGATGGCCGATCACGCCGCCGGGTTCTGCGTCTACAACGACTGCTCGGTGGCCATCGCCTGGATGCTGGAGCAGGGCGTGGAGCGCATCGCCTACCTCGACGTCGACGTGCACCACGGCGACGGGGTGCAGGCGGCCTTCTACGACGACCCGCGGGTCATGACGATCTCGCTGCACCAGCACCCGGTGACGCTGTGGCCGGGAACCGGTTTCGCCACCGAGGTCGGGCGCGGCAACGCCGACGGCAGCGCGGTCAACATCCCGCTGCCGCCCGGCACCGGTGACGCCGACTGGCGCCGCGCCTTCCACGCGGTGGTCCCGTCGGTGCTGGACCAGTTCCGGCCGCAGGTGCTGGTCACCCAGTGCGGGGCCGACGCGCACCGCGACGACCCGCTCGCCGACCTGGCGCTGACGGTCGACGCGCAGCGCGCGACCTACCAGGACCTGCGCGAGCTGGCCGAGAGCTACGCCGGCGGCAAGTGGCTGGCGCTGGGCGGCGGGGGCTACTCGCTGTTCCGGGTGGTGCCGCGGGCCTGGACGCACCTGCTGGCGACGCTGCTGAACCGGGATATCGCGCCGGAGACGACCATCCCCGAGGATTGGATCGCGCACGCCGTCCGGCGTGCTCAGAACGTGCCGATGCCGACGTCGATGTCGGACGGGGCCGACCCGTCCTTCGAGCGCTGGTCGGGGGTGACCGCCTCCGCGGTCGACACCGCGATCCGCGACGCCCGGCACGCGGTGTTCCCGCTGCTCGGCCTGGACCCGGCTGACAGTCGCGACTGAGGAGTGCCCGAAGTGGACGAAGAGCCGAGAGAGGAGACCGGGCCGGAGCAGGACTACCCCCGGCAGTGGGAGGCCGACGTCGTCCTCTCCGACGGCGGCACGGTGCACATGCGGCCGATCACCCCGGCCGACAAGGACAAGCTGATCGCCTTCCACGGGCGGCTCAGCGATCGCACCAGGTACTACCGCTACTTCGGCCCGTACCCGCGGATGCCCGAGCGCGACGTCCGGCGGTTCACGCAGGTCGACTACGTCAACCGGGTCGCGCTGGTGGCGCTGCTGGGCGACGACATCGTCGCCGTCGGCCGCTTCGACCGGCTCGGCGAGCAGGAGTCGGCGGAGGTCGCGTTCGTCGTCGAGGACGGGCACCAGGGGCGCGGTCTGGGATCGATCCTGCTGGAGCACCTCGCGGCGGCGGCGCAGGAGTGCGGTCTGCGGCGCTTCGTGGCCGAGGTGCTGGCCGAGAACTCCACGATGGTGCGGGTCTTCCGCGACGCCGGCTACCAGGTGAGCCGGGCGATGGAGGAAGGCGTGGTGCACCTGGAGTTCGACATCGACCCGACCGAGGAGTCCGTGGCGGTGGCCCGGGCTCGCGAGCAGGCCGCCGAGGCGCGCAGCGTGCACAACCTGCTGCGGCCGCGGGCGGTGGCGGTCATCGGCGCCTCCACCGACCACCGCAAGATCGGTCACGCGGTCCTGACGAACCTGCTCACCGCCGACTTCACCGGCCCGGTGTACCCGGTCAACCCCGAGCACCGCGCGGTGCGCGGAGTGCGCGCCTACGCCTCGGTGCTCGACATCCCCGACGAGGTCGACCTGGCGGTGGTGGCGATCCCGGCCGCCGGCGTCAACGAGGTCCTCGACGACTGCCTCGCCAAGGGTGTGAAAACGTTGGTCATCGTGTCCTCCGGGTTCAGCGAGACGGGTCCCGAGGGGCGCGAGGTGGAACGCGAGATGGTGCGGGCCGCGCGGGTGCACGGCATGCGCGTGGTCGGCCCGAACGCGCTCGGCGTGGTCAACCCGGACCCGGAGTTCCGGCTCAACGCCAGCCTGGCGCCGCAGCTGCCCGGGCGGGGCCGGACCGGGTTCTTCTGCCAGTCCGGTGCGCTGGGCGTGGCGATCCTGGAGACCGCCACCGAGCGCGGGCTCGGGCTGTCGACGTTCGTCTCGGCGGGCAACCGCGCCGACCTGTCCGGCAACGACCTGCTGCAGTACTGGCAGACCGATCCGGCCACCGACGTGGTGCTGCTGTACCTGGAGTCGTTCGGCAACCCGCGCAAGTTCGGCCGGTTGGCGCGGCGGCTCGCCCGCAGCAAACCGGTCGTGGTGGTCAAGTCGGGTCGCAACTCGGTGCGCGCCGGGCTGGCGGCCTCGACGGTGGAGATCGACGAGACGAGCGTGCAGGCGCTGTTCGAGCAGTCCGGCGTGATCCGCGTCGAGTCGGTGGCGCAGATGTTCGACACCGCGCTGCTGCTCGCGCACCAGCCGCTGCCGCAGGGCGACCGGGTCTCGATCGTGGGCAACTCCTCGGCGCTGGGCATGATCGCCGCCGACGTGGCGCAGGCGCAGGGGTTGCAGCTGGCGCACGAGCCGGTCGACGTCGGGGCCTCGGCCGAGCCCGACGAGTTCGCCGCCGCGGTGCGCGACGCCGCGCTGCGCGATGACGTCGACGCGCTGATCACGGTGTTCGCCCCGCCGGTGGCGGTGCCCGGCTCGACCTACGCGCGGGCGCTGCGGGAGGCGTTGCACGAGGCCGACGCGACCCGCTCCAAGCCGGTGGTGACCACGTTCCTGGCGGCCGAGGGCGTGCCGGACGAGCTGCGGGTGCTCGGACCGGACGGCACGACGGGCAAGGGGTCGGTGCCGTCGTACCCGAGCCCTGAGCGGGCGGTGCTCTCGCTGGCGCGCGTGGCCCGCTACGCGCAGTGGCGCGCCGCCCCGAAGGGGCACTTCGTGCGCCCGGAGGTGGCCGCCGAGAAGGCGCGCGAGCTGGTCGAGCAGTGGCTGGTCGAGGGCGTGTCCGAGCTCGACGACGACCGGATGGTGCGCCTGCTGGAGTGCTACGGCATCGAGCTGGTGCCCTTCCGCAAGGTCGCCGACGTGAACGCGGCGGTCGCGGCGGCCGAGGAGCTGGGCTACCCGGTGGTGCTGAAGTCGACCAGCACCGATCTGCGGCACCGCAACGACCTGGTCGGCGTGCGGCTGGACCTGACGGGTCCGGACGCGGTGCGCACGGCCTACGCCGACGTGCGGCGGGTGTCCGGTGCCGAGGAGGTCTACGTGCAGCGGATGGCCGGGCGCGGCACCTCCTGCGTGATCGACCTGCTCGACGACCCCTCGTTCGGCACGTTGGTGTCGTTCGGGCTCTCCGGCGTGGCCAGCGAGCTGCTGGGGGACAAGGCCTACCGGGCGCTGCCGCTGACCGATGTGGACGTGGCGACCCTGGTGCGCGCGCCCCGCGCGGCGCCGCTGCTGGTCGGTTACCGGGGCGTGGAGCCCGCGGACCTCTCGGCGTTGGAGGACCTGGTGCTGCGGGTGGCGACGCTGGCCGAGGACCTGCCCGAGGTGCGGTACCTGGCGTTGCAGCCGGTGCTGGCCTCGCCGACCGGGGCGTCGGTCACCGGGGCGAAGGTGTCGTTGGGCGAATCGCCCGCCGCTCTGGACACCGGACCGCGTCGCCTGCGCTAGGGCCACCTGCGTTGGGGCCGACTGCGACGGGAGCCACAGACCCGCAGATCGAAACCGGGTGGTTCCGTTAATCTGGGGCCGTGGATGAGGTCACGACCCGGAAAGTCGACACACCGGCACCCGTGCTCGGCGTGGTTCCCGCGGGCCAGTACCGCATCAAGGTGCGCGCGGTGCAGCAGGACGACCCGACCGCGCCCGTCGCGGTGCTGGCGCCCGCCATGGGCGTGCCGGCCGGCTACTACCGGCCGTTCGTCGCCGAGCTGCACCGGCTCGGCATGACCGTGGTGTCGTTCGACGTGCGCGGCCAGGGCGAGAACAAGCCCCGGGCGCAGCGCGGCGTGCACTTCGGGTACCAGGACTTCGTCGACGACCTCGACGCCGTGCTCGACCTCGTCGAGTCCGTCTTCCCCCGCGCTCCGCGGTTCGTCCTCGGGCACAGCCTCGGCGGCCAGATCGCGCTGCTGCACACCGCCGCCCACCCCGGCCGGATCAGCGGCGCGGCCCTGATCGCCACGGGGTCGGTCTGGTACCGCGGCTACCCGAGCCTGGCCAAGTACTACTACTCGCTGCTGGGAACCCAGACGATCGCGCTGGCCTCGACGCTGCTGGGCTACTGGCCCGGCTACGTCTTCGGCGGCAAGCAGGCGACCGGGCTGATGCGGGACTGGGCGCGCCAGGCGCGCACCGGCCGCTGGCGGCTGCGCGGCTCCGACCTCGACTACGACGCGGCCATGGCCGAGGTGACCACCCCGCTGCTCACGGTGACCGTGGCCAACGACGAGCTGGCCCCGAAGACGGCGATGGACGACCTGGTCAAGCACTCCACCCGCGCCGAGCGCACCAGCCGCCACTACACCGCCGACGACGCGGGAGGACCGGTGGACCACTTCAAGTGGACCCGCAGCTCCGCCGAGCTGGCCGCCTGGATCCAGGACTGGATGAACGGCGTCCTCGAGCGCTGACCGGCGTTCCGGCGACGAGGCCGGGAGTTCGGCCCGGCCGGGTGAATTGTGTGAAATCCGAGGACCGATCCACCTCGGCCGGGACGCAACCCGAAGCTCCCGCGCGTCCGTCTACTGGGCATGAGACGCCTACGAACCGCAGTGGGCGCGGGGAGTCTGCTACTGGTGCTGGCAGCCTGCGCCCAACAGCCGACCAACGACGTGGGGTTCGGTGGTCAACCGCCGGCGCCACCCGGACCGGTTCAGCCGAAACCTGAACCGGAGCGGACGCCGGTGGCCGCAGAGGCCATCGACCTCTCGCAGCTACCGCGAGGATATCCGAAGAAGGTCTGGACCCAGGACAACGGTACCGCAGTGGTCGCCACCGGTCAGGAGGGCGGCTGCAGCAAGGTGCACGCCGAAGTGGCGGAGCAGACCGCCGACCACGTGAAGATCCTCCTGGTGGAGGAAACCCCGGATCCGCCGGGAATCTGCACGATGGACCTGCGGTACCCGCCGGTGGCGGTGAGCCTCAGCGCGCCGCTCGAAGGGCGAAAGGTGGTCCTGGAGCAGAAGGATGTGAAGGTTCCGCGCTGATTCGGCTGCAGCGCGGCGGTAACCTGCCGCCGCCGCGCGTCGGAAGCGGTTCGCCGCCGGAGGTGGGGCTCCACGGCGCACCGGGTTCGGCAGCCCGTCTTTCGCGGGATCAGCACAGCGGGATGACCGCGGCCGCTCGGGTTCACCCGCGCCTCGTGCGCGGGTGAACCCGGGACCGGTCGTGCGAAACCTCAGCGACCGAAGGAGATCTGCAGCGTCGGCTGCGTGGAGTTGGCGAAGAAGTCGTTGCCCTTGTCGTCGACGACGATGAAGGCGGGGAAGTCCTCGACCTCGATGCGCCACACCGCTTCCATGCCCAGCTCGGGGTACTCCAGCACCTCGACCTTGCGGATGCAGTCCTGCGCCAGCCGCGCCGCCGGACCACCGATCGAACCGAGGTAGAACCCGCCGTGGGTCTGGCACGACTGGGAGACCTGCTTGGACCGGTTTCCCTTGGCCAGCATCACCATCGAGCCGCCCGCGGCCTGGAACTGCTCCACGTAGGAGTCCATCCGGCCGGCCGTGGTCGGACCGAACGAACCCGAGGCGTAGCCGTCGGGCGTCTTGGCCGGGCCCGCGTAGTACACCGGGTGGTCGCGCATGTAGTCGGGCATCGGCTCGCCGGCTTCCAGCCGCTCGGCGATCTTGGAGTGCGCGATGTCGCGCGCCACCACCAGCGGGCCGGTCAGCGACACGCGCGTCTTCACCGGCAGCTTCGACAGCTCCGAGCGGATCTCGTCCATCGGCCGGTTGAGGTCGATCTTGACGACCTCATCGGAGAGCTGCTCGTCGGAGACCTCCGGCAGGTACTTCGCCGGGTCGCGCTCCAGCTGCTCCAGGAACACGCCCTCCGGCGTGATCTTGGCCTTGGCCTGCCGGTCCGCCGAGCAGGACACCGCCACGCCGACCGGCAGCGAAGCGCCGTGCCGCGGCAGGCGGATCACGCGCACGTCGTGGCAGAAGTACTTGCCGCCGAACTGCGCGCCGATGCCGAACTGGCGGGTCATCTCCAGGACCTGCTGCTCCATCTCGACGTCGCGCAGCGCGTGGCCGGAGCCCGAGCCCTCGCGCGGCAGCTCGTCGAGGTAGCGGGCCGAGGCCAGCTTGGCGACCTTGAGGTTGTACTCGGCCGACATGCCGCCGACGACGATCGCCAGGTGGTACGGCGGGCACGCCGCGGTGCCCAGTGAGCGCAGCTTCTCCTCCAGGAAGCGGCCCAGGCGCGTCGGGTTCAGCAGCGCCTTGGTCTCCTGGTAGAGGAACGTCTTGTTGGCGCTGCCGCCGCCCTTGGCCATGAACAGCAGCTCGTAGAACGGGTCGGTGCCCGGCTTGTTGAACAGCTCGATCTGGGCGGGCAGGTTGCTGCCGGTGTTGCGCTCCTCCCAGAAGTTCAACGGCGCCATCTGCGAGTAGCGCAGGTTGAGGTCCTGGTAGGCGTTGAAGATGCCGCGCGCCAGCGACTCCTCGTCCTGGCCGCCGGTGAGCACCGTCTCGGTGCGCTTGCCGATGACGATCGCCGTGCCGGTGTCCTGGCACATCGGCAGCACCCCGCCGGCCGACACGCAGGCGTTGCGCAGCAGATCGGTGGCCACGAACCGGTCGTTCGCGCTGGCCTCCGGGTCTTCCACGATCGACTTCAGCTGGGCGAGGTGCGAGGGACGCAGCAGGTGCTGGATGTCCTTGATCGCCTCGGCGGCCAGCGAGGTCAGCGTGGCGGGCTCGATCTCCAGGAAGCGGCGCCCAGCGGCTTCGACGACCTTGATGCCTTCATCGGTCACCAAGCGGTACTCGGTGTCGTCGGGGCCGAGGGGGAGCACCTCGGTGAAGTCGAAATTCGTGGTGGTCACGTCGCGGCTCCTTTGCGCGCGTTCGGGTTACGCGTGCACTCATGTAACCGCGCAGCGGATCACGACGTCCACACGGGTCGGCAATGTGTGACGGAGACCCGTGCGGGGGACCTGTGAGGAGCACCTGGTCGAAACGCGCCCGGGTTGAGATTCTCGAACCCGGATCGCTGCCGTCCCGCCTCGGAGGCCTCATGGCGCTCGACGAACTGGTCAACCTGCGCGACCTCGGCGGTCAGCCCACCGGAACCGGTGCGCTGACCAGGCCCGGGGTGGTCTACCGCAGCGACGCCCCGCGTCTCGGCGACCGCGACCCGGGCGGGCTGCCCGGGTGGCCGCCGCGCGTGGTCGTCGACCTGCGGGAAGCCGCCGAGACCCGGGACGAGCACCCGATGGCCCCGGCCAGCCTGGTGCACCGCGTGCGCGTGCTGGAGGGCCTGGACAAGCCGGACGAGGACGACGAGTCGGTGCACGAGCTGACCACGCTCTACCAGGGGATGCTGCTGGGCGCGCCGACGAAGCTGGTGGAGGTCTTCCGGCACGTCCTGGAGGCTGACGGCCCGGCGCTGGTGCACTGCGCGGCGGGCAAGGACCGCACCGGGGTGGTCTCGGCGGTGCTGCTCAGCGCCGCGGGCGTGCGACCGGACGCGATCATCGCCGATTACGTGCGCACCGACGAGAACATGCTGCGCGTGCTGCAACGGCTCGAAGAGCTGCCGGAACTGCCGCCGGGCGTGGACGAGGAGGCGGTCGCCGAGCTCATGGCCACGCCGACGCAGGCCATCGAGAGGGTGCTGGAGGTCTTCGACGAGCACCCGGACGCGGCCGCGGGCTGGCTGGCCGGCCACGGCGTCACCGACGACGAGCTGCACCGCTGGCGGGAGAAGTTCCTGGAGGAGTAGGTGAGGAGGTCGGACCCGTCCTTTCGACGAGTCCGGCCTCCTCCAGCAAGCGGTGGAGGACCCCACCGCTCAAGTCGCGGAAGAAGATCTTCGCTCCGCGGGGCCGCTCGGGTCAACGAGCCGTTCGGGTGCAAAGTGACGCCGCGCTCCCCCGAAACGGGCACCGGACGCCTCAGGAGTCACATCCGTGACGAAAAAGGGGCGCCCTTCGTCGTGAAGGGCGCCCCGATGGGTCAGCTGGCGTAGGCGCGGAGCTTGTCGGCGCGGTCGCCCTGGCGCAGCTTGGACATGACCTCGCGCTCGATCTGGCGGACCCGCTCGCGGGACAGGCCGAAGGCCTTGCCGATCTGGTCCAGGGTGCGCGGCTGGCCGTCCTCGAGGCCGTAGCGCATCCGGATGACCGCCTGCTCGCGCTCTTCGAGCGTGGACAGGACCCGGCGCAGGTCGTCCTGCAGGAAGCCGGAGATCACCGCGTTCTCGGCGTCGGCGGACTCGGCGTCCTCGATGAAGTCGCCCAGCGGGGCGTCCTCCTCGGTGCCCACCGGCATGTCCAGGCTGACCGGGTCGCGGGAGTGGTCCATCAGGTCGAGGATCTTCTCGACCGGGATGCCGGCCTCCTCCGAGAGCTCCTCGTCGGTGGCCTCGCGGCCCAGCTTCTGGTGCAGGTCGCGCTTGATGCGGGCCAGCTTGTTGACCTGCTCGACGAGGTGGACGGGCAGCCGGATGGTGCGGCTCTGGTCGGCCATGCCCCGGGTGATGGCCTGCCGGATCCACCAGGTCGCGTAGGTCGAGAACTTGAAGCCCTTGGTGTAGTCGAACTTCTCCACCGCGCGGATCAGGCCCAGGTTGCCCTCCTGGATGAGGTCCAGCAGGGGCATGCCGCGGCCCGTGTAGCGCTTGGCGAGGCTGACGACCAGGCGGAGGTTGGCCTCCATCAGGTGGTTCTTCGCTCGCCGACCGTCCCGGACGACGGCATTGAGGTCCGAGCGCCGCTCGGGGGAGAGGTTCTTGCCGGTTTCCAGCAGGTGCTTGGCGAAAACCCCGGCCTCGATGCGCTTGGCGAGGTCGACCTCTTCCTGTGCGGTGAGCAGCGCGGTGCGCCCGATGCCGTTGAGGTAGACGCGCACCAGGTCGGCCGATGGACCCTGGGTGTCCAATTCTTCGGCGACGGCGACGTCTGGCTTGGTGGTCTGCGGGACGGTCATGAGCTCCCTCCCTGGCGGGCTGGCTAGCGGGGCGCAATTCACACCGGCGCATCGGTGCGCGGTGTGCAGGACGCGTACGCTCGGGATTACCGGGGCTTCCGCGCCTACGTTCTTCTCCGGGTGCCGAGTCGGTGCCGGACTGTTCGGTCACCGCGGACGGCATGGCCGTCGAAGCTTCGTTACCTGGAAAACGACGGGCGCGACGAATTCGTTCCCGAAGTTCTCGATTCGAAGACGTCGCGGCCGTCACATCGGTTGTGCCCTGAGTCTGAGGATTTCCTGAGAGCTCTCGTTACATTAGACCTCAACCAGAAGTGTGAATGGCCCGTCGTTCACACTTTCGACGGCCATCATCGCGCCGAACACCCCGGTGGACACCCGCGCGCCCCGCTCCCGGAGCTCCGCGACGACCTCCTCGACCAGCGGTTCGGCCTGCTCGGGCCGGGCGGCCTCGGTCCACGACGGGCGGCGCCCCTTCCGCGTCGACCCGTAGAGGGTGAACTGGCTGACCACCAGCAGCGGGGCACCCGTCGTCGCGCAGGACTCCTCGTCCCGGAGCGCACGAATCTCGTGCAGTTTCCGGGCCATTTTTGCGACTTCCTCACGTCCGTCGGAATGGGTCACACCCAATAGGACCAACAGCCCGGGTTCTTCGATCTTCCCGACGACTTCGCCCTCCACCGTTACCGAGGCGCGAGTGACCCGCGTGACGATTGCCCTCATTGATCAACACCTCGCCATTCGGCCGGAACGACCATTCCGTGCCGGATGAGTTCCCGCACCATCGGAATCGCGGCGGAGGTCAACTCCTCCGCATCTTCGCCGTAGCCCATCGCCAGCAGTTCCAGCAGTTCCTCCAGCGGCAGCGCACCGCGGAATCCCGCCAGCAACCGGACGCCGAGCTCGTCGATCTCGTGCTGCCACCCGGGACCGTCGGTGCGGTGCAGGCGGTGCACCATCGGCTCCCAGCCCTCGTCGCCGGGCTGGGAGACCTGCTCCAGGACGGTGCTGTCGGCGGTGACCAGCCGGGCGGCCAGCAGGTCGTCGTCGGAGTCGTGGTCGCGCAACCAGTCGACGCGGCGCAGCCACGCGTCGGACTCCGGGCCCAGCGGGTCGTCGAACGCGTGCCGCAGGTCCTCGCAGACCACCTCACCGGGACCGTCGGTGCGGCGCAGGGTGAT
Organism: Saccharopolyspora flava; assembly: GCF_900116135.1. Lineage (GTDB taxonomy): Bacteria > Actinomycetota > Actinomycetes > Mycobacteriales > Pseudonocardiaceae > Saccharopolyspora > Saccharopolyspora flava. Next base: position 610,696 of record NZ_FOZX01000003.1, on the reverse strand, counting down.
GAACCCGAAACCGATGCCGATCACGTCGTTGGCCTCGAACCAGTCCAGCCACTCGGCGGCCTTGCGCAGGCCCTGCTCGGAACGCAGGTCGTAGCCCGCGTCGCGCAGCCAGGTGCCCACGTACAGGTCCGGGTCGGCGACGTCGCGCTGCACGAACCACGCGTCCACCCCGGCGCCCGGCGGCAGCCACGAGGCCACCCGGTCCTCCCAGTCCTCGCCCTCGCGGTGCACCCAGGAGGCCAGCAGCTGCCCGGTGCCGCCCTCGTTGAGGAACGACGGCAGCTGGCGCACCACCAGCGCGCTCGCGTCGTCGCCGGCCAGCCCGGAGTCGCGGTAGGTGAAGTCGGTGCGCGGCGGGCCCACCACGAACGGCGGGTTGCACACGACCAGGTCGAACTTGCGGCCGCGGGCCGGTTCGAACCACTCGCCCTCGCCGATCTCGGCGTCGACCCCGTTGAGCCGGAACGTCGCCTCGGCCAGCGCCAGCGCCCGCTTCGAGACGTCGGTGACGGTGATGCTCCGCGCGTGCGTGCTGGCGTGCAGGGCCTGCACGCCGCAGCCGGTGCCCAGGTCGAGCACCGAGCCCACCTGCCGCCGGGTCGTGGCCCGCACCAGGCTCAGCGACGCGTGACCGACCCCCAGCACGTGGTCCGGGTCGACGGGACGCCCGCCGCGCAGGTCGGAGTCCAGGTCCGACACCACCCACCAGGAGTGCTCGCCCTCGCCGTAGGGGCGGATGTCCAGGCCGGCGCGCAGCAGCTCGCCGTCGGCGGTCAGGATGCCGGCGGCCAGCGCGTCGTCGACGCTCAGCGAGCCGAGCGCGGCCCCCGCGTCGTCGCGGGTCTCGGCCTGGCCGAGCAGGAACAGCCGGACGAGCGTGCCCAGGGTCCCGGCGCCCTCGGTGGCGCGCAGCGCGGGCACCGGTTCGCCGCGCCCGAGCGCGGCGTGCGCGGAGTGGCCGAGCAGGTCGAGGACGCCGTCGGCGTCGTAGGAGGCGGCGCGGAAGGCGTCGCGGAGTCGGTCGATGCGGTCAGCGGACAGATCTGGAATCACGCCCTGAATCCTCACACGGCCGCCGACCGGCGCATCCGCTCACTCGACCGGGGACGTTCGCGGCGGCGGGCGCTGTCGGTGCCGCGACCTAGCATCGGGGCATCGGCGAACGGGGGAGAGATCATGACGACTCTGCAGAACAGGCCGAACACCGCGCTACTGGTCATCGACGTGCAGAACGGCGTGGTCGCCGACGCCCACGACCGGAATCGGGTCGTGGCCAACATCGGTGATCTCGTGGACCGCGCCCGGGGCGCCGGGGTGGACGTGGTGTGGGTCCAGCACCACGACGACGGCCTGACCCGCGACAGCGAGAGCTGGGACCTGGTGCCCGAGCTCGACCGGGCCGCCGCCGAATCGCTGGTGCACAAGTCCTACGGCGACGCCTTCGAGGACACCGACCTGGAGGAGGTGCTCGCCGAGCGCGGCATCGGGCGCGTGATCGTGACGGGCGCGCAGACCGACCAGTGCGTCCGGTGCACCTTGCACGGCGCCTTCACCCGCGGCTACGACGCGACGCTGGTCAGCGACGCCCACACCACAAGCGACCTGACCCGCTACGGCGCGCCCGCGCCCGAGGAGGTCATCGCGCACACCAACCTGTACTGGCAGTACCAGGCCGCCCCCGGCCGCACGGCCGGGACGATCACCACCGCCGAGGTCGACTTCACCACCGCATGAGCGAACGAGACCTCGGCGAGCCCTTCCGGGCGTTGTGGGCGGTTGTGCGTGCCAGGATGGGGGCATGCCGAACAAGCTCAACCTGACCGGCGACGCCGAGGCCGACAAGCTCCTCTCGGACGACCCGTTCGCGCTGCTCACCGGGATGCTGCTGGACCAGCAGGTGGCGATGGAGCTCGCCTTCGCCGGTCCGAAGAAGATCGCCGATCGGATGGGCGGGTTCGACGTCGTCAAGATCGCCGAGTGCGATCCCGAGGAGTTCGTCGAGCTCTGCGTGCAGAAACCGGCGATCCACCGCTACGGCGGGTCGATGGCCAAGCGCGTCCAGGCGCTCGCGCAGCACGTCGTCGAGCGCTACGACGGCCGGACCGAGCGGATTTGGACCGACGGCGACCCCGACGGCAAGGAAGTCCTCAAGCGGCTCAAGGCCCTGCCCGGCTACGGCGACCAGAAGGCCCGCATCTTCCTCGCCCTGCTCGGCAAGCAGCGCGGCGTCCAGCCGCAGGGCTGGCGCGAAGCCGCCGGCGCCTACGGCGACGAGGGCTCCCGCCGCTCCATCGCCGACGTCGTCGACGAGCAGACCCTCCAGGAGGTGCGCTCCTTCAAGAAGGAGCAGAAGGCCGCCGCGAAGGCCGCGAAGTAACCACGGGGCAGTTTTTGCCCTAACCGTCCGGGGTTGATGCCCGAAATGTCCGGACAGTTATGGCTAAAACTGCCCTCAGCCGGGTTCAGCGTTCCGCGAGGTAGTTGCGCCAGCCGCCGTGGTGCGTGATGTCCTCCGCGTCGTGCAGGGCGGCGGGCTCGCAGAGGAAGCCCCGGACCGTCGAGCCGTCGGACAGCTCCACCGCTCCGATGGTCATCGGCGCGGGCAGTGCTGCGACGAAGGACCCGAACGCGGACGCGGTGAGCTCCCAGACCTCGACCTCGACGGCCTTGCCCGCCTCGGCGCGCACCAGGCCCGGTTTCGGCGGTGTCGTGCGCAGAGCGTGCAGCCGGTAGACCGGCGCTGTCGTGGTGGTGCGCACCAGGCGGGCGTTGCGGTCGGTGAGCTGGTGGTTCAGCGGCTGACCGCTCAGGTGCGCCCCGGCGACCGCCAGCAGCACCGGTTCGGTCTCCGCCAGCAGGTCCGCGACGTGCGCGAGGGCGCGGTCCTGGTGCGCGGCGCCGACCAGCGTCACGCCGAACGGCAGACCACCTACCCGGCCCGCCGGGATCGCCAGTGCCGCGAGCCCCAGCAGGTTCGCGAAGTTGGTGAACCGCCCCAGCGCGCTGTTCACCCCGACCGGATCGGCCGCGACCTCGGCGATCGTGGGATGTCCCGTGGTGGTCGGCAGCAGCAGCGCGTCCACCCCGCGGAGCTGGACCTCGGCCTCGGCCGCGAGCTCGGCCAGCCGCCGCTGATCGGTGAACGCCCGGTGCGCGGGGATCTGGCCTGCCGCGGAGATGATCTCGCCGACCACCGGATCGACCTCGTCGCGGTGGGCGTCGACGAACTCGCCGACCGCCGCGTACCGCTCGGCGACGAACGCGCCCTGGTACAGCAGTTCCGCCGCGCGCAGGAACGGTGTGAGATCGACGTGCACCAGCTCCGCGCCCGAGGCCCGGAACCGCTCGCTTACGTCCGCGAACGCCTCCGCCCAGCCGGGCGCCAGCCGGCCGAGGTCCTCGGGGGCCGGGACGCCGATGCGGTGCGGGGCGGCCGGGGTCGACGCCGGGACCGGCGGGGCGAGCACGTCCAGCGCTCGGTGTGCCTCGCCGACCGTGCGGGCGAAGACCGTCACGCAGTCGATGCTCGCGCACGCCGGCACCACGCCCTCGGTGGAGATCAGTCCGTTGGTGGGCTTCAGCCCCACGATCCCGTTCAGCGCGGCCGGGACCCGGCCGGACCCGGCGGTGTCGGTGCCCAGCGCGAGATCGGCGATGCCCAGCGCGACCGCGACGGCCGAGCCGGAGCTCGACCCGCCCGAGATGCGGTCGGGATCGACGGCGTTGCGAACGGCACCGTGCGGGGACCGCGTCCCGACCAGGCCCGTCGCGAACTGGTCGAGGTTGGTGGTGCCCAGCACCAGAGCACCCGCCGCGCGCAGCCGCGCCACCGCCGGGGCGTCGGCGGCGGGCCGGTAGGCGTAGGCGGGGCAGCCCGCGGTGGTGGGCAGCCCGGCGACGTCGATGTTGCCCTTGACCGCGACCAGCTTCCCGGCCAGCGGGAGCGCTTCGCCCGCGCGCAGCCGGGCTGCGATCTCGACCGCTTCGTCCAGCAGTTCCGGTTCGGGCCGCAGGTCGATCCACACCTCGGGTCGATCGACCTCGGCGATGCGCCGGTAGGCGGTCCGCACCCGGGCGCGCAACGACTCCAGTGACGACACGGCATCTCCTTGCTTGAGCGGGGTGGTGGGACACCCCGAGGGATGTCCCACCACCGGGTGTCAGGGGGCGAGGGTGAGCAGGGGCGTGCCGGGGCCGACCTGGTCCCCGGGCGCGACAAGGAGCTCGGCGATCGTGCCGGTCGCGGGGGCCGTGATCGGGGCTTCGGTCTTCATGGCCTCCAGCGCGAGCAACGACTCGCCGGCCTCGACGCGCTGACCCGGCCGGACGTCGGTGCGCCAGACGGTGGCGACGAACGGCGCCTCCACCACCTGCCCGCCCGCCGGGGCCTCGACCGTCGCGGTCGTCGCGGGCGCCAGGTCCGGTTCGGGTTTCGGGTCGAACTCGCCCGCGGCCTCCCAGGCCTGACGCTCCGCCTCGAACGCTTCGGCCTGCGTCCTGCGGAACTCGTCGATGCTCTCGGCGTTCTCGGCCAGGAACCGCTCGTGGTCGGCCAGCACGAACTCGCCGTCGGTGATGTCGAGCTCCAGTCGTCCGGCCGCGCAGTCGGCGCGCAGGTCCAGCAGCTCCTCCGCCGAGACCGGGTACCACTTGATCCGGTCGAAGAACCGCAGCAGCCACGGCGTTCCCGGCTCGAACGAGCCGCGCTGCTGCCACCCGCTCCACACCTGCACCGTGCGGCCGACGAACTGGTACCCCCCGGGGCCCTCCATGCCGTAGATGCACAGGTAGGCGCCGCCGATGCCGACCGAGTTCTCCGCAGTCCAGGTGCGCGCCGGGTTGTACTTCGTGGTGATCAACCGGTGCCGCGGGTCCAGCGGGGTGGCCACCGGCGCGCCCAGGTAGACATCCCCCAGACCCAGCACCAGGTAGTCGGCGTCGAACACCGTCCGGTACACGTCGTCCACGCTGGCCAGGCCATTGGCGCGGCGGATGAACTCGATGTTCCACGGGCACCACGGCGCGTCGTCGCGGACACCGGCCATGTAGCGCTCGATGGCCTCGCGGGTGGCCGGGTCGTCCCAGGACAGCGGCAGGTGCACGGTCCGGCTCGGCACCCGCAGCCGCGAGGTCGGCGGCAGCTCGGCCTCCAGCTCCCGGACCAGCCCGAGGGCCTTGTGCACCGGCAGCTCGTCCGGGTCGACGTGCAGCTGCAGCGAGCGGATGCCGGGGGTGAGGTCGACGATGCCGCCCAGCCGCTGCTCGCGGAGCTTCTCGGCCAGCGCGTGCACCCGCATCCGCAGCGCCAGGTCCAGCTTCATCGGGCCGTACTCGATCAGCAGGTTGTCGTCCCCGCTGCGGCGGTAGGTCACCGACGGGCGCGTCTCGTCGGCTTCCAGCGTCCCCAGCACGCCGCCGTCGTCCACCGCGGGGCGACTCGCCGCCAGGCCCGAATCGGGACGTCGTCGCAGCTCAGCGGCGTGGTCGGGGCTGATCGGCGTGAACCGGACGGTGTCGCCCGGGCGCAGCTGGCCGAGCTTCCACCGCTCGCCGGTGGCCACCGTGGCCGGGCAGACGAAACCGCCGAGGCTGGGTCCGTCCGGGCCGAGCAGGATCGGCAGGTCGCCGGTGTAGTCCACCGCCGCCACCGAGTACGGGGTGTCGTGGATGTTGGACGGGTGCAGTCCCGCCTTGCCGCCGTTGCTGCGCGCCCACGTCGGACGCGGCCCGACCAGCCGCACGCCGGTGCGCGCGGAGTTGAAGTGCACCTGCCAGTCGGTGGCGTAGAAGGTCTCGACGTCCTCGGTGGTGAAGAACTCCGGAGCCGCGTGCGGCCCCTCCAGAGCACCGATCACCCAGGCCTGGGCCAGGTGCGGTCGCTGCTCGACGGGAACCGGACCGGCCGGTTCGCCGGAGGCAGCGCCGGGTTGCAGCACGTCGCCGACGCGCAGCGCGCGACCACCGTGCCCGCCGAAGCGGCCGAGCGTGAAAGTGCTGGCGCTGCCGAGGAATTCCGGTACGTCGACACCGCCCGAGACCAGCAGGTAGGTGCGCAGTCCTGGCCCTTCGGTGGCTCCGATGTCGAGCACCCCGCCGGCCGGGACCTCGAACGGTTCCCACATCGGCATCGCCGCGCCGTCGATGGTGACCGGGGCGGGCGCGCCGGTGACGCAGACCGTGACCGGGTGCGAGACCCGCAGCGCCGGACCGTCCACTGTGCACTCCAGGCCGGGTGCGCCCTCCGGGTTTCCCAGGGCGGTGTTGCCCAGCCGGAACGACAGGTCGTCCATCGGCCCGCACGGCGGCACCCCGACGTGCCAGAACCCGATCCTGCCCGGCCAGTCCTGCACGGTGGTCATGGTCCCGGCCCGGCGCACCTCGATCGACGGTTCGTCGTCGCTGACCTCGGCCAGGGTGGCCGTGTCGTGGACGACGTCGCGGAACCGCGGCTCGTCGAGCGCCGCGCGCAGCAGCCCGAGGTTGGTGCGGATCCCGTCGACGCGAGTCGCGCGCGCCGCCCGCGCGGCCGCCTCCAGCGCCTCGGCGCGGGTCTCGCCGGTGACCACGAGCTTGCCGAGCAGCGAGTCGTAGTGGGAGGTCATCTCGGTCCCGGTCTCCACCCACGTGTCCGCCCGGACCCCGGCGGGGAAGTGCACGCGGGTGAGCAGCCCGGCGCTGGGCCGGTGGTCGCGAGCCGGGTCCTCGGCGCAGATCCGCAGCTGCACGGCGTGCCCGCGCGGTCGCGGCGGCGCGTCGAGCATGCCCGAGTCACCGCCCGCCACGCGCAGCATCCACGCCACCAGGTCGATGCCGAAGACCTCCTCGGTCACCGTGTGCTCGACCTGCAACCGCGTGTTGACCTCGAGGAACGCCACCTCGCCGCGCTCGACGTCGTAGACGAACTCCACCGTTCCCGCCGAGCGGTAGTACACCGACGAGCACAGCGTCAGCGCCGCCTCGGTGATCTGCCTGCGGAGGTGTTCCGGCAGATCCGGTGCCGGGCACTCCTCGACGACCTTCTGGTTGCGGCGCTGCAGCGTGCAGTCCCGGTCGCCCAGCGCCAGCACGTGCCCGCTGCCGTCGCCGAAGACCTGCACCTCGACGTGTCGCGCCCGCTCCACCAGTCGTTCCAGGAAAACGCCTGCGGTGGCGAAGTTCTTGGCGGCCACGTCCTGCACCGACTTCCACGCCGAGCGCAGCTCGCCGGCGTCGCGGCAGGCGCGCATGCCGATCCCGCCGCCTCCGCCGGTGGCCTTGAGCATCACCGGGAATCCGATCTCCTCGGCGGCCGCGACGGCCTCCTCCGCCGTGGACAGCAGGCCGGTGCCCGGCAGCAGCGGCACCCCCGCGCTGATGGCCTGCTCGCGCGCGGTGTGCTTGCTGCCGAACAGCTCCAGCTGACGCGGTGTCGGGCCGACGAACGTGATGCCCGCGTCCTCCACGGCGCGGGCGAAACCCGCGTCCTCGCTGAGGAATCCGTAACCCGGGTGGATCGCGTCGGCGCCGGTGCGGCGCGCGGCGTCGAGCACGCGTTCCGCCGACAGGTAGCTCTCCTCGGCCGGAGAACCGCCCAGCAGCACCGCTTCGTCGGCCAGCCGGACGTGCGGGGCGCAGCGGTCGGCCTCCGAGTGCACCGCGACGGTCGCGATGCCCAGTTCCCGCGCGCTGCGCAGGATCCGGACCGCGATCTCGCCCCGGTTGGCGACCAGCAGCTTGTCAACCACGCGGCACCTCGCTCTCGGAATCGGTGACCACCATCCGCACCTCGGACGGCTTGAAGCCGTTGCACGGGTTGTTGATCTGCGGGCAGTTCGACACCAGCACCAGCACGTCGGTCTCGGCGCGCAGCGCGACCCGCAGGCCCGGCGCGGAGATGCCGTCGACGATGCCGAGCGTGCCGTCGTCCTCGACCGGCACGTTCATGTACCAGTTGACGTTGCCCACCAGGTCGCGCTTGCCCAGACCCCACCGGGACCCCTCGATGAGGAAGTTCTCCGCGCATCCGTGCTGGTGGTAGGTGTGGTGGCCGTACCGCAGGGTGTTGGACTCCTTGCTGCAGGCGCCGCCGATCGTGTCGTGCCGCCCGCAGGTGTCGGCCACGACCGTCATCAGCGGGTCGTCCTCGTGGCTGCGTAGCACGCTGCCCGTGGTGAGGAAGATGTTGCCCTGCCCCGCGACGGTGGTGCCGGCGCTGTAGCGGCGGGAGGTGTCGGCGGCGTCGTAGACGAGGAAGTCCACGGCCTGGTTGCCCTGCAGGTCGATGATGTGCAGCACGTGCCCGCGCTCGACGACCGCCGAGAAGGGGGCGCGCGGGGCGACGACCTGGTCCAGCACGGTGCTCATGCGATCCCCCTCGCGGTGAGGTAGTCGGCGGTGTTGGCGAAGGCCCGGCGGCCCTCCGGGGTGCGGGTCCACAGGGCGTCGTCCGGGCCGGTGGGGGCGCCGCGCCAGGCCAGGACCTCCAGCGTCGAGGCGGTGTAGTCCGGGCGGGGGTCCAGCGGGTGCGGGGTGTTGGCGATCGAGACGATCACCGGCATCTCCACCCGCAGCGTCACCGACGCACCCGCCCCGGCGCCGCCGGTGAACTCCAGCCCGCCGTCGCCGGCGACCCGGATGCCCTTGAGCAGCGCCAGGCTCGGCGGCACGTCGCGCGGGCCGAGGCCGTGCTTGGCGAGAGCGAGCTTGAACAGCTCGCGCCCGGCGGGGGAGTCGCTGTGCGGCTCGCCCGCCCCGTAGCGGGCGGTGTTGCCCGCGAGCGTGGACGCCGAGCACAGCGCGTCGTGCGCGCCCGAGGCGTCGGCGACGATCGCGGCCAGCACCCGGGCCTGGTCGGACAGCAGCAGGTCGCCGGATCCCAGGTAGGCGTTCCACTGCACCTTCACGGTGTCGTTGACGTTGAGCCGCTCGATCGGCTCGAAGGCGTTGTGCAGCAGCAGGTTCGCGCAGGCGTCACCGCGCGGGTCGGTCAGCCGCAGGTGCGTGCCGCGGGCCAGGACCTTGTGGGTGTAGCCGCCGCCTGCGACGGTCTCGGCCCACACCAGCGACTCCGGTGCGACGTCCTCCGGCGGGCTCGGCCACGCCGACGCGGGCAGCACCGGCATCGCTTCGGCGGTGGCCCCTTCCTGCGCCCGCGCGTGCTCGCGGGCTCCGTACGTGGTCGCGGTGGTCACGTTCGCCTCCTTCATGCTTCGACGGGTTCGGGAGTCGGTTCGGCGCGGCGACGGCACAACCAGCCGGTCAGCACCGCGAGCGCGAGGAATTCGAGGGGGAACAGCAGCAGCCAGGCGGAACCGGTGCCGGCGGTGTCGTAGACCTCGGGGCGCGGCCAGGCGATGTTGACGATCATCACCACGCCCCACACGACCGCGGCGAGGTTGACCGGCAGCGCCCAGCGGCCCAGCGAGAACAGCCCGGGTTGCGCGACGAACTCGCCGCGCAACCGGCGGCGCAGCAGCGGCAGCGTCACCAGCAGGTAGGCCACGTAGACCACGACGACCGAGGTGCCGGTGATCGCGCTGAAGATCGTCGGGTTGCCCAGGTTGACCAGCAGCAGCGCGATCGCGATCGCGCCGGAGGCCAGTGCGGGGAGCAGCGGGGTGCCGGTGCGCGGGTGCACCCTGGCCAGTCGCGCGGAGGCGGGCAGCGCTCCGTCACGGGCCATCGAGTAGCAGAGCCGGATGGTGCCGGTCTGGATCGTCAGGGTGCACACCACCACCGCGATCGCCACGTCGGCCAGGAAGACCCGGCCCAGCACGTCGCCGAAGACCGCTTGGATGACGTACGGCAGGCCCTGGTCGGCGAGGTTGCCGTCGGTCAGGCTCGGCGCGGCCATGAGCGCCACCAGGATCACCGCCAGGCCGCCGAGGCCGGAGATCAGCAGCGCCCGCAGCACCGCTCGGGGCGCCGCCTTGCGTGCGTTGACGGTCTCCTCGGCGACCGAGGCGGCGGTGTCGAAGCCGTACAGGACGTAACCGGCCATCAGCGCCGAGGCCAGCAGTCCCGCGCCGGTCCCTGTGTCCGGCAGCGGCTCGGTGACCACCTGCGGGCCGCGCACGGCGAACAGCGCCAGCCCGACGACGAGCACCGCGACGCCGGCGAGCTCGGCGGCCACGCCGATGTCGTTGATGCGCGCCATGACTCGCACCCCGGCGGCGTTGGCGGCCGTGGTGCACACGATCAGCGCGCTGCCCAGCAGCACCGCGTTGGTCGCCCCGGTCGGGGAGGTGATCGACGGATCGCCGCCGACCAGCTGGAACCCGCTCCACACCGACGGCAGCACGACCTGCAGCGCGATCGCCGCCGCGGCCAGCGCCACCGTGCAGCCCAGCAGCATCATCCATCCGGCCAGCCAGCCCGCGAAGCCGCGGGAGACGTGCTTGGCCCACTGGTAGATGGACCCGGCCAGCGGGTACCGGGCGGCGAGCTCGGCGAAGTTCAGCGCCACGAGCAGCTGGCCGACGATCACCACCGGCCAGGTCCAGAAGAACATCGTGCCGCCGAAGGAGTAGCCGAGCCCGAACAGCTGGAAGACGGTGGTCAGGATCGACACGAACGAGAACCCCGCGGCGAACGCGCTGAACGAGCCCAGCGTTCGCCTCAGTTCCTGCCGGTAGCCGAAGGCGGTCAGCTCATCGGTGTGGGTGGCTGTCATGCGACCTCCCCGAGGTCTATTTCTGTCGCACGACAGAAATTAGGGAGCCGCGGAGACGTGCACGTGCCGACGAGGTCACGTCTGGGTTAGGCGGTGTGAGAACCGCGTTTCGGGAAGCGGTGGGGCCGCCTGTCGGCTGCTCGGGTCGCGGTGTCGTCGGGGATGATGGGGGTGTGCGAACGAGGGTGGGGCGGCCCAGGGCGGGATCGGCGGGAACGGGTGATTCCCGGGAGGACCTGCTGACGGCGGGCGCTGCGCTGTTCACCGAGCGGGGTTTCGCGGCGACGACCACTCGCGCGCTGGCCGAGCGGGCCGGGCTGCGGCAGGCGGCGCTGTACCACTACTTCGAGACCAAGGAGGACGTGCTCGCGGCGCTCCTGGAACGCACCGTTCGGCCGTCGGCGGAGTTCGCCGCCGCGCTGCTGCAGCGCCCCGAGGACCCCGCCGTGCGGTTGTGGGCGCTGTGCCGCACCGACATCGCGCTGCTGGCCGGGGGCGAGCACAACCTGGGCGCCCTGTACCTGCTGCCGGAGATCGCCGGGCCGCGGTTCGAGGAGTTCCGCCGCCAGCGCGCCGAGCTCAAGGACGCCTACCGGGTTCTGGTCGAAACCCTCGCCGGACCGGAGGAGACCTCGCGCGCGGACTTCGTCTTCGGCGTCGTCGAGAGCGTCATCCTCCTCCGCCGCGACGCGCACCGCCTCGACCCCGACGACTTCGCCCGCGCCGGTGCCGACGCCGCCCTGCGCGCCGCCGGTGTCGGCGACGAAGGCCTGCCCGAGATCCGCGAGGCCGCCGACACCCTCCGCCGCCGCACCCGCACCTGACCCACCGAGGTCGAATACCGCAGGATTCGTCGGGTCAAAAACCGCAGGATTCGACCCGACAAATCCTGCGGTATTCGACCCTGGGGAGGAGAAGTGGAGGTCAGGCGGCTGCTGCGCCCGGCTTCTGGTACTTGTCGACGTACTCCTGGTCGGAGAGCTCGGCGATGGAGTACATGATCTCGTCGGTGATGGAGCGCAGGACCGGCAGCGAGGACTCCATGCCCGCGTAGCGGGAGAAGTCCAGCGGATCGCCGAAGCGGACCGTGACCGGAGCCAGGCGGGGGATCTTGGTGCCGCGCGGCTGCAGCTTGTCGGTGCCGGTCAGCGCCACCGGGACGACCGGGGCTCCGGTGCTCAGCGTGAGCCGGGCGACGCCGGTGCGGCCCCGGTAGAGGCGGCCGTCGGGGGAGCGGGTGCCCTCCGGGTGGATGCCGAAGGCGCCGCCGTCGCGCAGCACCTGCTCGGCCGCGCCGATCGCCTCCATCGCGGCCCGGCCGCGCCCGCGCTCGACGGGGATCGCGCCCAGCGAGCTGAACAGCCACCTGCTCAGGCCGCCCTTGACGCCGGTGCCCTGGAAGTACTCGGCCTTGGCCAGGAACGCCACCGGCCGCGGCAGCACCAGCGGGACGATGAAGCTGTCGAGCACGGCGAGGTGGTTCGGCGCGAGGATCACCGGGCCCGTGGCGGGCACCTTGTCCGCGTCGATGACCTCCGGCCGGTAGACGGATCGCGCAACCGCACCCACGACCCGCTTGCTCACCGCGTACAGCATCGTCCTGCCTCTCCCGCTGGTTCTCGCTCCCGCATCGAATCTAACCCCAGGAGGTTTCGGGCGCGGGTCTCGCGGGTCAACCGGTGGGGGCAATCGGTCTCCCCCGGGGGTATCGGCGGGCAGGCGCGGGTGGGAGCATGGAACTCGGAGGTAGCGTCGTGAACACTTCACATCGTGACGACACCCCGGTGCTGATCACCGAGGCCCAGCCGTCGATGGACGATCAGCAGGCGATGCGTCGCCGCCGATACGCGATCATGATGGCCAGCCGCATCCCGTGCTTGGTCGGGGCGGTGGTCGTGTTCCAGCTGTGGCAGCTGTGGTGGTTGTCACTGATCATCCTGGCGATCTCCATCCCGCTGCCGTGGATGGCGGTGCTGATCGCCAACGACCGGCCCGCGCGCAAGACCGAGCACGTCAACCGGTTCCGCCGCTCGCACCGCAGCCTCGAATCCCCAGGACACCAGGTCATCGAGGGCGCCTGACCTTCGCTTTCGCCGAGACCGGTGCGCCACCGCTGCGGACAGACGCATGCGGTGTGCGGCATCATTGGTGCCATGAGCACGATGACGCTGCCGGAGACCGACACCCGGAACGAGACCGCTGACCAGGAAAGCGATGATCGTCCCGAGGTATTCCACTACGTGCAGAAGGACAAGATCGCCGAGAGCGCGGTCATGGGCACCTTCGTGGTGGCGCTGTGCGGCGAGGTCTTCCCGGTGACCAAGTCCGCCAAGCCGGGCTCGCCGGTCTGCCCGGACTGCAAGGAGATCTTCGAATCCCTGCCCCCGGGCGGTGGCGACGAGTAGGACGGGTGCTCCCCGAACCGCCGCGGGTCAGCCGCCGTGCGGTTCGGGCTGACCTGCGCGCTTGAACGCGACCGGCTTGCCGTTGGCCGGCGGTTCCGGATCCGACGGCGGCTCCGACTCCGTCGAGGAGCTCGGCTTCTCCGGGGTCTCCGGTTCCGGCGGGGGAGTGTTGTCCTCGCGCCAGGCCCGGTAGCCGTCCTCGGTGTGCATCCGCTGCGCCAGCCGCCGCATCTCCAGGCGGCGCCAGCGACGACGTTCCCGGCGCGTCATCTTCGCCGGCCACATCTCCTGGATCGCGTTGTTGAACTCCGCGCCCATGATGATCGCGAACCCGATGAAGAACGCGAACAGCAGGAACGCGATCGGCGTGGCCAGCGCGCCGTAGGTGTAGCCGGTGCTGGTGATCCAGGTGATGTACACCCGCAGCCCGTAGCTGGCCACCAGGAACAGCACCATCGCCAGCAGCGCGCCCGGCACGCCCCGGTGCCAGGGCAGCTTGCGCGGCAGCGCCACGCTGTAGAGCGTCGCCAGCGCGATCACCAGCGCGGCGGCCGTGGCCGGGTAGTAGATGGCGTGGATCAGCCAGGTGACGTCGTCCTGCAGGAAGTGCGGGAACACCGTCGGCAGCCACTCCGGGCCCAGGGCGATCACCGGCAGCCCGACGATCGCCAGCAGCAGGCCCACCAGGTACAGCAGCAGCGCCACGATCCGCTGCCAGACGCTGTTGCGCACCAGGTACTGGTCGTAGGCCTGCGTGATCGAGTCCACCAGCGACGCCAGCGCCGACGACCCGGCCCACAGCGACAGCAGGAAACCCATCGAGGCGATCTCGCTGCGCCCCTTGGTGAGGATGTCCCCGACGGTCGGGCCGATGATCTGGTCCACGACGCTGCTGGTGAACACGGTCGAGCAGAACGCCAGGATCTTGTCGTGCACCGCGTCGACGATCGCGGGACCGAACCAGTCGCCCAGGTAGCCCAGGCTGCCCAGCAGACCCAGCAGCAGCGGCGGCAGCGACATCGTCTGCCAGAAGGCGGCCGCGGCCGACTCCGAGAAGATGTTGTCCCACCACGCCTTGTCCAGGGTGCGCGCGATCAGGCGCAGAGGACCGCGGCGCACCGGGACCTCGTCCCGCGCTGCGGTCGCGCTGCGCCCCCGACTGTCTGGCGAACCTGGCGAACCCATCTCGCCTACAAGGATGCTGCATGCCCGGCGCGCGCAGGCGTCGAGGTGTTGAAACCGGAGTGTCGGAACCGTCTCGATCGGCCGAACCGGTGTTGATCGAACCGCGAAGGTAAGCTGCACGGCGGCCCGCCACAAGTTGATCGGTGCTGGTTGATCCGGTTCCGGTGGCTCCGGGGGAGCGTGGCGGTCGCGGGGCTCAACGGATGTGCCCGCACCATCCGGTTTGGGGAGACGAGGAAGGGAGCGGCGAGCCGGCGTGTCCGAAACGCAACTCGACTATTCCGTCCGATCTGTTCTGAGCGACCCCTCGCAGGCGCCGTCCCGGCCACTCCGAGCCTGGCAGCGGCGAGCCCTCACCAAGTACCTGGCCAACCGGCCGCAGGACTTCCTGGCGGTCGCGACGCCCGGCGCGGGCAAGACGACCTTCGGGCTGCGGGTGGCCGCCGAGCTGCTGGCCGACCGGACCGTCGAGCAGGTCACCGTGGTCGCGCCCACCGAGCACCTCAAGCACCAGTGGGCGCTGGCGGCCGGGGGCGCCGGGATCCCGCTGGACTCGAACTTCCGCAACGCCGACGGCGTCACCTCCAGCGACTACCGCGGCGTGGTGGTCACCTACGCGCAGGTCGCCGCGCACCCCAACCTGCACCGGGTGCGCACCGAGCGGCGCAAGACGCTGGTGATCCTCGACGAGGTGCACCACGCCGGTGACGCCAAGTCCTGGGGTGACGCGATCCGCGAGGCCTTCACGCCCGCGGTCCGGCGGCTGTCGCTGACCGGTACGCCGTTCCGCAGCGACGACTCGCCGATCCCGTTCATCGGCTACGAGCCCGACGCCGACGGCTCGCTGCGCAGCCGCGCCGACCACTCCTACGGCTACTCCGACGCGCTCGCCGACGGCGTCGTGCGGCCGGTGCTGTTCCTGGCCTACTCGGGCGAGGCGCGCTGGCGCACCAACGCCGGGGACGAGTTCAGCGCCCGCCTCGGCGAGCCGCTGACCGCCGAGCAGACGGCGCGGGCGTGGCGGACCGCGCTGGACCCGGCCGGGGAGTGGATCCCGGCCGTGCTCAAGGCCGCCGACACGCGGCTGGAGCAGCTCCGCCAGGGCGGCATCCCGGACGCGGGCGGGCTGGTGATCGCCACCGACCACCCGACGGCCAAGGCCTACGCCAAGGCGCTGCACGAGATCACCGGTTCGGAGCCGGTGGTGGTGCTCTCCGACGATCCGCAGGCTTCCTCGCGGATCGGTGAGTTCGCCGAGTCCGACGACAAGTGGATGGTCGCGGTGCGGATGGTCTCCGAGGGCGTCGACGTGCCGCGCCTGGCCGTCGGCGTCTACGCGACCAGTGCGTCCACGCCGCTGTTCTTCGCCCAGGCCATCGGCCGCTTCGTGCGGTCGCGGCGACCCGGCGAGACGGCCAGCATCTTCCTGCCCAGCGTGCCGGTGCTGCTGGAGCTGGCCAGCCAGCTGGAGGCGCAGCGCGACCACGTCCTGGGCAAACCGCACCGGGAGAAGGACGGCTGGGACGACGAGCTGGTCGCCGCCGCCAACGCGCAGCGCGACGAGCCCGGCGAGGAGGAGAAGGCGTTCACGTCGCTGGGCGCCGAGGCCGAGCTGGACCAGGTGATCTACGACGGCTCGTCGTTCGGCACGGCCGCGTTCAGCACCACCGAGGAGGAGCAGGACTACCTCGGTCTGCCCGGTCTGCTGGAACCGGACCAGGTCAAGGCGCTGCTGCGGCAGCGGCAGTCGCAGCAGCTGCAGGACGTCGGCAAGCGCGAAGCCGAGGCGAAGGCGGCCAAGGCCGCCGAGCAGGCGGAGCAGGCGGCGCGCCCGCAGAGCGTGCAGGAGCGGCTGCAGAAGCTCCGCAAGGAGCTCAACACCCTCGTGTCGCTGCACCACCACCGCACCCGCAAGCCGCACGGCAAGATCTACAACGAGCTGCAGAAGGCCTGCGGTGGCCCGCCGACGGCGATGGCCACCGTCGAGCAGCTCGAGGAGCGCATCGCGACGCTGCGCTCCTGGTGATCCCGCGGCCCGGGTCCCGAGGACCTCGGCAGGGGACAGTTTTAGCCATAACTGTCCGGGCATTTCGGACATTGATCATGGACAGTTATGGCTAAAACTGCCCCATGGCAACGGACGTCGGCATGGCGACCCGGGGGCGGAGGGCGATGATCTTGGTGGGGTGTCCGGTCTTCTAGGGTCGCGGCATGGGATTCGACGTGGACAAGATCCGGGCGCAGTACCCGGCGCTGGCCGACGGCCGCGCGTGGTTGGACGGGGCGGCGGGCACGCAGGTGCCCGAGCCGGTGATCGAGGCGATCAGCGACGCCTACCGGGCGGGGCTCTCGAACGTGGGCGGGCCGTACGAGTCGAGCCGCCGCTCGTCCGGGATCGTGGCCGAGGCCCGCGCCGCGGTGGCCGACCTGGTGGGCGCGCCCGATCCGGCGTGCGTGACGTTCGGGCCCAGCATGACCTCGCTGACCTACCGCTTCGCCGGTGTCCTGGCGCTGGGCTGGAACCCGGGCGACGAGATCGTCGTGACGAACCTGGACCACGACGCCAACGTCCGGCCGTGGGTCCAGCTCGCCCAGCGGGCCGGCGCGACCGTGCGCACCGCCGAGATCGACCCGGCGACCGGTGAGCTGCCGGTCGACGACGTCGTCGGGCTGATCGGGGAGCGCACCAAGCTCGTCGCCGTCACCGCGGCCTCCAACGTCCTCGGCATCATGCCGGACCTCAAGCCCATCACCGACCGGGCCCGCGAGGTCGGCGCGCTGTCCTACGTCGACGGGGTGCAGCACTGCCCGCACGCGCACGTGCGCATCGCCGACCTGGGCGCGGACTTCTACGCCACCAGCGCCTACAAGTGGGCGGGGCCGCACCTGGCCGCCGTCGTGGCGGCCGACCCGTGGGGCCTGGAGAACCTGCACCCCGACAAGCTCAAGCCGTCGCCGGAGAGCTCCCCGGAGCGCTTCGAGCTCGGCACCAACCCGTTCGCCGCGATGGCCGGCGTCGTCGCCGCCGTCGAGCACCTGGCGGACCTGGACACCGACGCGACCGGCACCCGCGCCGAACGGCTCGCGATCTCGCGGGAGGCCGTCGCCGCCCACGAGGCGCGGCTGGCGACTCGCCTGTTCGACGGTCTGGCCGGGGTGAGCGGCGTGCGGCGGCACGGTGCGCCGCAGGGCCCGACGACGCCCACGGCGTTCTTCAGCGTCCAGGGCAAGGCCCCGGCGGAGGTCTCCGCGGCGCTGTCCGAGCGGGGGCTCAACGTCTCCGCCGGCCACTCCTACGCGTGGGAGCTCGTGCACGCCCTCGGCATCGGCCCTGAGGGCGGCGTCCGGGCGAGCCTGTCGCACTACTCGACCACCGAGGAGGTCGACCGCCTGCTGACCGCCCTGGGCGAGCTCAGCGCCTGACCGCGGCCCGAAACGCACCGGGCCCCCGCAGCGCGCGGCTGCGGGGGCCCGGTGACCTGGCTGATCAGGTTGTCACTGCTCGTCCTGCTGGAGGTCGGCCTGAACGTCCTTCAGTCCGGCCTCGTAGGCGCGGGCGTGGTGCCCGCAGAACAGAAGCTCGCCACCGGACGGCAGTACGGCGCGAAGCTTGGCAGCGGCCCCGCAGCGGTCGCAGCGGTCGGCGGCGGTCAGCTCGGGGCGGGTGAGCGTTCCCGGCATCGATATCTCCCTCCGTCCCGGCGTCGGATTTCATCCCGACGCCCTCGATCCTGCTACGACCACCGGTGTCCTACTGGCTGCAGGGTCGGTGCTCGTTGGCTCCACTCTTCCAGACGTTCTGGCCGGAGTCAGTGTTCCCGCGCGGGCTAGCGACGGTCGTCACCATGAAGTACCCGGTTGCAGCAGCCGACCTTGCGGAGCGTGATCAACAGTCGCAGTGCTGCTCTGACCTGCGATGACGCGAAGGTCGACGGATCTAGCTGCGCAAACGTCGCGGCGAGTCAAGAGCATTCGCCGTGCTGCGGATCACAAATATGACGATCTGTGGTCGCTCGTGTTCCTCTGGAAGCGAACAGCAAATCTCAGCCCGCGGACCGGAATTCGGCCTCGGAAGCGTCGAGAACGCCTTCGGCGGGCCGAAGTGGACGCACGAAAACGGCCGCCGATCCCGGAGGATCGACGGCCGATTCCGGACAATCCGGTCAGTCCAGGTAGTCCCGCAGGACCTGGGACCGCGACGGGTGGCGCAGCTTCGACATCGTCTTGGACTCGATCTGCCGGATCCGCTCCCGGGTCACCCCGTAGACCTGGCCGATCTCGTCCAGCGTGCGCGGCTGGCCGTCGGTGAGGCCGAAGCGCAGCCGGACCACGCCCGCCTCGCGCTCGGACAGCGTCGCCAGCACCGACTGCAGCTGGTCCTGCAGCAGCGTGAACGACACCGCGTCGACCGCGACGACCGCCTCGGAGTCCTCGATGAAGTCACCGAGCTGGCTGTCGCCCTCGTCGCCGATGGTCTGGTCGAGCGAAATGGGCTCCCGGGCGTACTGCTGGATCTCCAGCACCTTCTCCGGGGTGATGTCCATTTCCTTGGCGAGCTCTTCCGGCGTGGGCTCGCGACCGAGGTCCTGCAGCAGCTCGCGCTGGATGCGGCCGAGCTTGTTGATGACCTCGACCATGTGCACCGGGATGCGGATGGTGCGAGCCTGGTCGGCCATCGCACGCGTGATGGCCTGGCGGATCCACCAGGTCGCGTACGTGGAGAACTTGTAGCCCTTGGTGTAGTCGAACTTCTCGACCGCGCGGATCAGACCGAGGTTGCCCTCCTGGATCAGGTCCAGGAACGCCATGCCGCGGCCGGTGTAGCGCTTGGCGAGGCTGACCACGAGCCGGAGGTTGGCCTCCAGGAGGTGGTTCTTGGCGCGCTCGCCGTCCCGCACGATCCAGCGCAGGTCGCGCCGCATCTGCGTGGTCAGCTGCTCGCCGGACTCCTCGATCTGGCGCAACCGCTCGGCACCGTAGAGGCCGGCCTCGATGCGCTTGGCCAGCTCGACCTCTTCCTCGGCGTTGAGCAGCGCGACCTTGCCGATCTGCTTGAGGTAGGCCCGCACCGAGTCCGCGGACGCGGTGAGCTCGGCGTCCTTGCGCGCCTGCCGGAGCGCTTCGGACTCCTCCTCGTCCCAGACGAAGTCGCCGGACTCCTTGGAGTCCTCGTCCGGAACCGGTTCTTCGGGGATCTCCACCTCGACGTCCGCGAGATCGCCGACCTCCGGGGAGGTCAGGTCGGTCTCGATCGGCTCGTCGATCTCCATGCCCTCGCCGTTGCCCTTGGCGGAAGCCGACTTGGCCGTCTTCTTCGCCGGGGTCTTGGCGGTGCTCTTCTTGGCTGCGGTCTTGCGTGTCGTCGACTTCGCACCCGTGGAGCTCTTGGCAGTGCTCTTGCGCGCGGCAGGCTTCGTCTGCTCGACGTCAGACGAAGCAGCCGCCTCCGAAGCTGGGGTGGCCTGGGACTGGCCCGACTCGGCTTGGGCGCCGCCGGCGGTTGCGGCGGTGCTGGAGCGTCGGGTTGCGGTTTCTGCGGCTGCCACGTACGCCCTTTCGCGACGGTCGATCAGGGCTGGCCGGAGGGCGCGAAACCTCGGCCGCCAAAGGTCGGGGAACAGCCCACCAGATTCGGCGTCCTGGCTGACGAACAATCACCCGGAATACCGGGTGATCGGCTCGCCGCCGCACCGGTTCCCGCCGTCGGTGTCGGTGTTGCACCAGCGGGCGGGCTCACCAGCGTTCACCAGCCAAAAGGACTTCGAACCAAGTGGGTCGCGTTCCATTGTAACCGCGATGCGGGGGTGCGGTTCCGCTGCAAGGCGGAGTTCGCGGGTCCCGATGTGTGCTAGGCACGGCTCCGGTTCCCCGTTTCGAGCCGTGCCGAACACTCCGACGGGGGTCGCTCGATCAACCCCGTCGCAGCCGGGCCCAGCGCGCGGTCGTCGCTGTGCCCGGCAGCGGTCGGATCAGCTCTTCTCGCTGCTCGCGGCGGCCATCGCGGCGCCGACGATGCCGGCGTCGTTGCGCAGCGCCGCCGCCACCACCGGGCTGCGGGTCTCCAGCAGCGGAATCCACTTGTGGCCCTTCCGGCTGACACCGCCACCGGCGATGAACAGGTCCGGCCAGATGAACTTCTCCAACGACTGGATGTAGCGCGTCACCCTCGGCGCCCATTCCTCGTAGGAGAGCTCCAGGTCGTCCTTGATCGACGCGGCGGCCTGCGACTCGGCGTCGTGGCCGTCGACCTCGATGTGGCCGAACTCGGTGTTGGGCACGAGCTTGCCGTCGATGAACATCGCGCTGCCGATCCCGGTGCCGAAGGTCAGCACCACGACCTGGCCCTGGTGCCCGACGCCCGCGCCGACCCGCATCTCGGCGACGCCGGCCGCGTCGGCGTCGTTGAGCACGACGATCTCGTCGCGGGAACGTCCGAGGCGCTCCGCGAACAGCGACTGGGCATCGGTACCGATCCAGCCCTTGTCGATGTTGGCGGCGGTCAGCGCCGTGCCGTCCTTGATGACGCAGGGAAGCGTGACTCCGACCGGGCCGGTCCAGGCGAACTTCTCGACGATCTCGGCCACGGAATCGGCAACCGCGTCCGGGGTCGAGGGTTGCGGCGTCGGGATGCGCATGCGCTCCTCGGCCAGCACTCCGGCATCGATGTCGACCGGCGATCCCTTGATGCCGGATCCGCCGATATCCACGCCGAACCCGCGGGCTGTCGCCATGGCTGATCCTTCCTATTCGATTCAGACCAAGGTGTGGAGACCTTAACGGGACTGTGTTGCGATGTCTGCGTGGGATTGGCAAATGATGTGGACGCAACAGCTTTGTCCGAGGTCGCGGTGCGGATCGCGCGCGAGGCCGCCGAATTGGCTCGCACCGTGCGTGATGAGGCGGTGACCGATGGTGTCGACACGAAGAGCACCGAGACCGATGTCGTCACCACGGGCGACCGCGCGGTGGAGCGCCTGGTGCGCGAGCGCCTCGGCGAACTGCGTCCGGGCGAGTCGGTCCTGGGCGAGGAGGAGGGCGGCGACGGAGCGCTGGACGGGCTGCGCTGGGTCGTCGACCCGATCGACGGGACTGTGAACTATCTCTACGGATTCCCGTTCTACGCCGTCTCGCTGGCGGCGCAGCTCGACGGCCGCTCGATCGCGGGTGCCGTCGTCGAACCCGTCTCCGGGCGGGTCTGGAGCGCCGCGGTCGGCCGGGGCGCCTTCCTCGACGGCAAGCGGCTGCGCGTCTCCGGCGCCGACCGGCTCGACCTGGCGCTGGTGGGCACCGGCTTCGCCTACGACGTGCGGCGGCGCACCGCCCAGGCCCGGGTCGTGGGGGACCTGCTGGGGCAGGTGCGTGACATCCGTCGCGCCGGAGCCGCCTCGCTGGACCTGTGCGCGGTCGCGGCGGGCTGGCTGGACGCCACCTACGAGGTCGGCCTCAACCGCTGGGACTGGGCGGCCGGGGCGCTGGTCGCCGAGGAAGCCGGCGCGACGCTGCGGCTGCCGACGGCGGGATCCACCGACGGGCTCGGCGACGAGATGCTGGTGTGCGCCACCCCGGGCGTGGCCGACGGGCTCACCGCCGCGCTGCGCGCCGCCGACGCCGGCGGGGTCTGAGGCGCGGGCCCCGACGCGAGGGGCCGAAGACGACCGTGGCGGGAACCCGCCATTCTCGGCCGGGTTCCCGCCACGGAATCGATGAGCGGCTGTTGCCGCCTCTGTGGTGAATCGTTATCAGCAGTGCACGTCGCGCGCCTTGCTGAGCAGGTCCTCGCTGATCTTCGGCGGGGTGACCTCCTGCTGCGCGCTCTCCTGCTGGTCGCGCTGCGGCACCCAGTTCTGCAGCTGCTGCAGGATCTGCTTGGCCTCCTGGGTGCTCTTGATGTCGTCGAAGTCCGAGCCCAGCGCGTAGTCCACGCCCGCGTCCTCGCGCTCGTCGCGCACCAGCTGCGCGCACGGCGCGATCAGGCTCAACGTGCGCGCCGCGCTCTGCCCGGCCGCGCCGAAGCGGATCTGGCCGTGGCACTTCAGGTCGTAGTTGACGTAGACGGAGTCGTTGTCGGCGCCGGCCGGGGTGAAGCCGAGGCTGCCGAGCTCGTCACCGACCATCGTGGCCTGGCGGCTCTCGCCGTTGCCGTTGAGCACCCGCACGTGCACGTCCTGCGGCGGCACCGGGGTGGTGGAGTCCAGCGCGTCGCGCTGCAGCATGGTGCCCAGCGGGACCTGCGCGGGCTGCCCGCTGACCTCGGGCGGAGCGGTCGGAGCTCCGGGCGGGTTGCAGGTGGTGGCGGCGTCGATGTCCTCGACCGAGCCGAAGACGCGCGTCCACAGCAGTCCGGACAACACCACCAGCGCCACCAGCACGACCAGCGCGGGCAGCGGTCGACGCCGGCGATACCCGACCCGACGACCCGACCTTGCACCTACGGCTGCCACGTCCGCCCTCCCTGGATGCCTCGGATCCGCGTGCTCCCGTCCGCACTGGATCAGCCTAGGGGTTGAACCTGTGGTGCGCGGTGTTGGTAGCCGCTGCCGTGTCTTGATCTTCCCGTGATCGTCGCGATGCCGATGCCGCCCGGGAAACCGCGAGCGCATCGCATCACGAGGCGATCGGGAGAGCAACCGGGCGGGCCGGTCGGCGGAGCCGTCCGGCACCTCGGATCTTGATCTACGATGCCCGCCGGATGCGCGTAATGCCACACCTACGGGTGACCTGCTGCGTGTTCGCAGATGTAATGAGCTACCCTCTCGGCGCCTCACGGAGTGCCGAGTTGAGGCGAGTCGCTCTTTACGGGGGAACTAGACGCGTTGCAGGGCGAGACCGCGATCACTGTCCCATCGGGCACAAATTCGGGTCCTGGAACGTTTACCAGCGGCACACCATTGCAGTCTCCACTAACGCAGGGGTGAATCACGATGGCGACCGACTACGACGCTCCTCGCCGCGAGTCCGAGGACTTGGCGGAGGACTCGTTGGAGGAGCTGAAGGCGCGACGCAACGATGCGCAATCCGGCGTCGTCGACGAAGACGAAGGGGCGATCGCGGAGAACTTCGAACTGCCGGGCGCTGACCTGTCCGGCGAGGAGATGACCGTCAAGGTGCTCCCGAAGCAGGCTGACGAGTTCACCTGCTCAAGCTGCTTCCTCGTTCATCACCGCAGCCGACTGGCCGAGACCAAGAACGGTCAGTTCATCTGCCGTGATTGCGCCGCCTGAGGCGTATTCGACGACGTACAAGCGGGAAGTAGCTGGGCACACGCGGGGCGTGTGCCCAGTGTTTTTCCCGGGGAGAGGTTCCGCGGACCGCCGTGCTCGGAGCAATCGGCTGGGCCGGTTGCCCGGCGCCGGTGCGCGTTCAGGACTCGCCGCTCAGGACGGCCCGGAGCTGTTCCGGCCTGCGGGTGCTGATCACCCAGTACGGGGTGGGGTCGTCCGGGTCGTCGAGCCAGACGCGCACCGAGGTCCGCACCCAGGAGCGGTGCACCAGGAACGCGGCGGGGTCCAGGTTCGGGCCGAGCGCGCGGCGCTGCTCGGACGCGGAGACGATCTCGACCTCGTCGATGAACCGCAGCGGCAGGTGGGCGTCGCCCACCCACAGCTCGTCGTCGACGACCTCGATCTTGAGCCTGCCCAGCCACAGCGGCACAACGATGGCCAGCGGCACCAGCACGACGTAGGGCAGCCAGGCCCGCACGCCCGGGTAGCCCATGTGCACCTGCGCGGCCATCAGCACCGCCGCGATCAGCGGCAACGGCCAGGTCCACCAGGACGCGTACAGCCGTTCGCGGAACACGGCTCGCCCCTTCGCGTTCGCCTGACCGGGGGTGTCCCCGTTGGTGATGGCTGCTTCTGCGCTTTCCGACACGTGTTCAGGGTAGTCTCGCCGCCCGTGTCGAACGTGAAGGTCCTGCTTACCAGAGTCGACCCCGACGTGCCGCTTCCCGAATACGCCAAACCGGGGGATGCCGGTGCCGATCTGGTAACCACCAGTGATGTGGTTCTCGAACCGGGTGAACGAGCCCTCGTGGGCACCGGAGTCGCCGTGGCGCTGCCGGAGGGCTACGCGGGTTTCGTGCACCCCCGCTCCGGCATGGCCGCCAAGACCGGCCTCAGCGTGGTCAACACGCCCGGCACGATCGATTCCGGGTACCGCGGTGAGATCAAGGTCTGCCTGATCAATCATGATCGGGTGCAGCCGGTGTCGCTGCGACGAGGTGACCGGATCGCCCAGCTCGTCGTGCAGAAGGTCGAGCACGCCGTGTTCGCCGAGGTCGACGAGCTCCCCGAGTCGTCGCGCGGTGCCGGTGGCTATGGCTCCACAGGTGGTCACGAGGTGCTGACGGCGTCGGGAACGACCGGTGCCGGTCACAGGACGGAGGTCTGAGGGGATGTTCAGAAGGGGCCGGGGCAAGTCCAAGCGCGACGCGGCCGTCGAGGAGGAGGCGATGCCGGAGCCGCAGGCTCCCGCCCGCGGGCCGTACGACGAGAGCGAGGCGCCCGAGTCCGGGGTGGAACGGCTGGACCTCGGCTCGGTCCGGGTTCCGGTGCCCGAGGGCGGCCAGCTGCAGGTCGAGGTCGATCCGTCCGGCCCGGTCCGCGCGGTGCACCTGGTCACCCCGGTCGGCAGGCTGACGGTGAGCGCCTTCGCCGCGCCCCGCAGCGGCGGTCTGTGGGACGAGGTCGGCAACGAGCTGGCCGACCAGCTGCGCAAGGACGGCGCGCGCGTGCACACCGAGCAGGGCGACTGGGGCGTCGAGCTGGTGGCCGACTCGCCGAAGGCGGCGCTGCGGTTCGTCGGCGTCGACGGCCCGCGCTGGCTGCTGCGCGGCGTGGCGGCCGGTCCGGCGGAGTCGGCGAAGGAGTGCGCGCGCCTGCTCTACGGCGTGCTGGACGACACCGTGGTGGTCCGCGGGACCGAGCCGATGCCGGTGCGCACGCCGCTGCCCATCGAGCTCCCCGAGGCGATCCTGCGGCACATCCAGCAGGCGCAGACCGAAACGCCGAACGGCCAGGTCTGAGGCGGTCGGGTGAGGTGGTCGCACCACCTCACCCCTCGCCCGGACGAGTGAGGCGGAAGTCCCTTGTGGGCTGGGTTTCTTAATCCCGCCGGGCGTGGGTTTCCGCCTACCCGGGCGGTTACGCTGGGACGTGCACGGGCTGCGGATTCGAGCCCCGAGGCGCACAGGAGCGCTAGATGAGCAAGACCGAAGGCGGCTACTGGAAACGCTTCGTGCGGAGACTGACCAGCGATGTCGCCGAACTGGACGCCGACGACCTCTCCGATCGGTCGCAGGCGGGCGGTGCGCAGCGGGCCAGCGACTGCCGGTGCGGGCAGGAGGCCGTGGTGCTGGGCCGGGTGCGCAGCGTCGAGCTCTGCCCCAAGACGTCCGCTCCCACCCTGGAGGCCGAGCTCTACGACGGCACCGAAGGGGTGACATTGGTGTGGCTCGGCCGGAGGCGCATCGCCGGGATCGAGCCAGGCCGTATCGTCAAGGCCCGTGGCCGGATCGCAGTCCGGGACGGTCGCAAGGTGCTGTACAACCCCTACTACGAGTTGCAGAACACCGCATGAGCGAACACGACGCCTCGGCAGCCGGGATCAACCCCCGGCAGGCCGATGACGACCGGCGGCCCGAGGGCCAGGCCGGTGTTTCCGAGCAGACCCTGCTGGAGCAGATGGGCGGTGTCAGCGGGCTCGCCTACTCCGCTGTGCCGATCGTCGTGTTCGTGCTGGTCAGCTCCTTCACCTCGATGATGCCGGCGATCTGGGCCTCCATCGGGGTCGCCGTGGCCATCGCGATCTTCCGGCTGGTGCGCAAGGAGCCGCTGCAACCGGCGATCTCCGGCGTGCTGGGCGTCGCGGTGTGCTCGTTCATCGCCTACCGCTCCGGCGAGACCAAGGGCTTCTTCCTGCTGGGGATCTGGACCAGCCTGATCTACGGCGGCGTGTTCCTGGCGTCGGTGCTGGCGCGCTGGCCGCTGGTGGGCGTGGCCTGGTCGGCGCTCAACGGGCTGGGCATGAACTGGCGCAAGCAGCGCCGCGCGATGCGCGCCTACGACATCGCCACGCTGTCCTGGACCGCGGTGTTCGCCGCGAAGTACGTGGTGCAGCAGTGGCTCTACGACAACGACCAGACCGGGTGGCTGGCCTTCGCCCGGATCGCGATGGGCTACCCGCTGACCGGCATCGCGCTGATCGTCACGGTGTGGGCGATCCGCAGGGCCAAGAAGGTCGCCGAGGAGCAGGCGGCCGCGGCGCAGATCTCGCAGGCGTGAGAAAGGGGCGGTTCCCGCGGGAACCGCCCCTTTCTTCGTCACTCCGGCTGGTCGTGGATGACCGCGCGGATCTCGCTCTCCACGTTGCTGGTGGCCACGAACAGCATCTCGTCGCCGGCCTCCAGCGGGTCGTCGGCCTGCGGCACGATGACCCGGCCGCCGCGCAGGATGCTCACCAGCGCCGCGTCGACCGGCAGCTTCAGGTCGCGCACCCGGCGCCCGGCCAGCGGGGTGGACTCCGGCAGCGTCACCTCGACGAGGTTGGCCTGACCCTGGCGCAGCGTCATCAACCGGACCAGGTCGCCGACGTTGACGGCCTCCTCGACCATCGCGGCCAGCATCCGCGGCGTGGACACGGCCACGTCGACGCCCCAGGCGTCGGTGAACAGCCACTCGTTGCGCGGGTCGTTGACCCGGGCGACGACGCGGCGCACCGCGAACTCCGTCTTCGACAGCAGCGAGACCACGAGGTTGACCTTGTCGTCGCCGGTGGCCGCGATGACCACGTCGCAGGACTGCAGTCCCGCCTCCTCCAGCGACGCCAGCTCGCAGGCGTCGGCGAGCATCCACTCGGCGCCCGGGATGAGCCTCGGGTGGTAGTTGGCGGTGGTGCGCTCGATGAGCAGCACCTCGTGCTCGCCCTCGAGCAGCTCCCGCGCGATGGACTGGCCGACCGCGCCGGCTCCCGCGATCGCGATGCGCATTACTCGCTCTCCTCGGGTGTGCGTCGGGCCGCTGCGGTGACGTCGGTGACGGTGCCCGACAGCGCCGCGACGTAGACGGTGTCGTCGGCCTGGATCACGGTCTTGCGGTCGGGGAGCACGCCGCTGCCGAACCGCATGATGAACGCCACCCGCGCCCCGGTCGCCGACTCGACCTCGGAGACCTTCCGGCCGACCCAGCTCTCGTGCAGCGGCAGCTGCAGCACCGCGACCGTGCCGGACGGTTCCCGCCACGCGGTGGCCACGCCCTCGGGCAGCAGCATCCGCAGGAAGCGGTCGGTCGTCCACGGCACCGTGGCCACCGTCGGGATGCCCAGGCGCTGGTAGACCTCGGCGCGCTTGGGGTCGTAGATGCGGGCCACGACGTGCGCCACGCCGAAGGTCTCCCGCGCCACCCTGGCCGAGACGATGTTGGAGTTGTCCCCGTTGGACACCGCGGCGAAGGCGCTGGCCTGCTCGATCCCCGCTTCTTCCAGGATGTCCCGGTCGAAGCCGTTGCCAGTGACCTGCTGACCGCGGAAGTCCCTGCCCAGGCGGTGGAACGCCTGCGGGTCCTTGTCGACCACGGCCACGGTGTGATCGAGCCGTTGCAGGGCGGCGGCCAGGGAGGCCCCGACCCGGCCGCAGCCCATGATCACCACGTGCACGACCTTGTCTCCTCGCTGCGCGGATGTGCTCTGTCGGGCGACTCTCTTCGGTCGCCGCTGACCGTACCCGGACGGGTGCGATCGGAGGACCGCCACGACCGTCCGGTCACGGGCTGGTGCACCGTACCGGGTGACCGCCGCTGGGGCTCATCACGCCACCCCGGATGTGACCTGAGAGCAATTCGAAAGGCCGCATTCATCGGTCCCCGGCCCCCACCGCTTACGCTCTGCACCGTGTCCAAGCTCGCAACCGCGGCGAAACGGTTGATCGTCGGTCGCCCGTTCCGCAGCGATCGCCTCGCGCACACGCTGCTGCCCAAGCGCATCGCGCTGCCGGTGTTCGCCTCCGACCCGATGTCCAGCGTCGCCTACGCGCCGGAGGAGATCCTCCTGGTGCTGTCGGTCGCCGGGGTGTCGGCCTTCGCGATCAGCCCGTGGATCGGTGCTCTGGTCGCGCTGGTGATGATCGCGGTGGTGGCGTCGTACCGGCAGAACGTGCACGCCTATCCCTCCGGTGGCGGTGACTACGAGGTCGCCACGGTCAACCACGGCCCCCGGTGGGGCCTGATGGTGGCCAGCGCCCTGCTCGTCGACTACATCCTCACCGTCGCCGTGTCGATCTCCTCGGCCGCGGCGAACATCGGCTCGGTGATCCCGTTCGTCGCCCAGCACAAGGTGCTCTTCGCCGTGGGCGCGATCGCGCTGCTGACCGCGATGAACCTGCGCGGCATCCGCGAGTCGGGCACGTTGTTCGCGATCCCCACCTACGCCTTCGTGATCGGCGTGCTGGGCATGATCTGCTGGGGCTTCTTCCAGACGCTCGTGCTCGGGTCGGACCTGCGCGCCGAGAGCGCCGGGTTCCAGCTGGTGCAGAACGAGAGCCAGTACGCCGGCGTGGCCTTCGCCTTCCTGATCCTGCGCGCGTTCTCCTCCGGCAGCGCGGCGCTGACCGGTGTCGAGGCGATCAGCAACGGCGTCCCCGCCTTCCGCAAGCCCAAGTCCCGCAACGCCGCGACCACGCTGGCGCTGATGGGCGGGCTGGCGATCCTGATGTTCCTCGGCCTGATCATGCTGGCCCGCGTCACCGGTGCCGTCGTCGCCGAGGACCCGGCGCACCAGCTCCTCGGCGCGCCCGACGGCTACCAGCAGAAGACGCTGATCGCGCAGCTGGCCGGGGCCGTGTTCGCCGGGTTCCCGCCGGGCGTGTGGTACCTGGTGTTCTTCACCGGTCTGATCCTGGTGCTGGCCGCCAACACCGCGTTCAACGGTTTCCCGGTGCTGGGCTCGATCCTGGCGCAGGACCGGTTCCTGCCGCGCCAGCTGCACACCCGAGGCGACCGGCTGGCCTTCTCCAACGGCATCCTGTTCCTGGCCTTCAGCGCGATCGTGCTGGTGTTCGCCTTCGAAGCCGAGGTGACCCGGCTGATCCAGCTCTACATCGTGGGCGTGTTCGTCTCGTTCGTGCTCAGCCAGAGCGGCATGATCCGGCACTGGAACCGGCTGCTGCGCTCGGAGACCGATCCGGCGGCGCGCAGCAGGATGCGCCGGGCGCAGGCCACCAACGCCTTCGGCCTGTTCATGACCGCCAGCGTCCTGGTGATCGTGCTCATCACGAAGTTCACCCACGGCGCCTGGATCGCCATCGCCGCGATGGCCGCCATCTACGTGCTCATGACGGCGATCCGCAGGCACTACGACCGGGTCACCGACGAGCTGGAGGAGTCCGAGACCGACGCGGTGCTGCCCTCCCGCAACCACGCGCTGGTGCTGGTCTCCAAGCTGCACCTGCCGACGATGCGGGCCATCGCCTACGCGCGCGCCACCCGGCCGGACGAGCTCGAAGGTGTCACCGTCAACGTCGACGAGGAGGACACCCGGGAGCTGACCGCCGAGTGGGAGAAGCAGAACCTGCCGCTGCCGCTGAAGGTCCTGGAGTCGCCGTACCGGGAGATCACCCGGCCGGTGCTGGAGTACGTCAAGCGCATCCGGCGGGACAGCCCGCGCGACGTGGTGACGGTGTTCATCCCCGAGTACGTCGTGGGCCACTGGTGGGAGCAGCTGCTGCACAACCAGAGCGCGCTGCGGCTCAAGAGCAGGCTGCTGTTCCAGCCGGGAGTGATGGTCACCAGCGTGCCGTGGCAGCTGGCGTCGTCGACGAAGGTGCGAGCGCAGCGGATCACCTCGATGCCCGGCGCGACGCGCCGAGGCCTGGGGAGCAATGGAAAGGTGAGCGGTGACCGAAAAACCGGACTGGACCGGTAGGCGCCTGGAGGTCGAGATCGGCCCGGTGGCCCACGGCGGCCACTGCGTGGCCCGGCACGAGGGACGGGTGGTGTTCGTCCGCCACGCCCTGCCCGGGGAGACCGTGATCGCCGAGGTCACCGAGGACAACGGCGGTGGTTTCTGCCGGGCCGACGCCGTCGAGGTGGTGCAGGCCGCGGCCGGGCGGGTCAGCCCGCCGTGCCCGCTGGCCGACATGGCGCTGGGCCCGGACCGCTGCGGCGGGTGCGACTTCCAGCACGCCGACGGCGAGACGCAGCGCGCGCTCAAGGCCGCGGTGATCACCGAGCAGCTGCAGCGGATCGCCGGCCTGGACTGGCCGGTGGAGGTCCGCGAGCTGCCCGGCGGGTTGCTGCGCTGGCGCACCCGCGCGCGGCTGGCCGTCGACCGCAAGGGCAACGCGGGTTTCCGCCCGAACCGCAGCCACCGGGTGATCCCGGTCGCCGACTGCCCGATCACCGTGGAGGGCGCCGTCGAGGAGCTGGCCGACCGCCGCTGGCGGCCGGGCGCGGAGCTGACGGTGGCCGCCGACGGCGAAGGGGAGCTGCACGTGACGGCCCTGGACCGCAAGCCGCAGCGGCGCCGCGGGCGTCAGCAGGCGGTGGCCCGGCAGGTCGCGGGCAGCGGTGTGGCGCACGAGTCGGTGCGCGGCCGCTCCTTCGAGGTGGCCGCCCAGGGCTTCTGGCAGGTGCACAAGGCCGCCCCGGAGACCTTCACCGAGGTCGTGGCCCGCTTCGCCGCGGTCCCCTCCGGCGGCACGGCCTGGGACCTCTACGGCGGTGTGGGCCTGTTCGCGGCCGAGCTCGCCGAGCAGGCGGGCCCGACCGGCTCGGTGCTGCTGGTGGAGTCCTCGCGCCGGGCGGTGGAGGACGCGGTGGCCAACCTCCGCGACCAGCCGCAGGTGCAGTTCCGCGCGGGCACCGTCGAGCGCGTCCTCACCGACGAGGACCTGCCGGACCCGGACGTGGTCGTCCTCGACCCGCCCCGCAAGGGAGCGGGCCGCGAGGTCGTGCAGGCCGTCACCGCCCGCGCCCCGTCCCGGATCGTCCACGTCGCCTGCGACCCGGCGGCCCTGGCCCGCGACGTCTCGCTGTTCGCCGAGAACGGCTACCGCATGGTCGAGCTGGAGTCCTACGACGCCTTCCCGATGACCCACCACATCGAGTGCATCGCCCTCCTGGAGCGGGAGAGCTAAGCCCAGGCCGCCAGCAGGTCCGCGGGCCCGAGGGTGGTGACGCCGTCGGGCCCGCGGCCGCTGCGCGCGACGGCGAGCATCGGCGTGTCCTGCTGCGCGCCGGGGAGCTGGTCGCGATGGTGGATCAATCTCGCCAGGTCGCGGGTGTCGAACGGCTTGTTCTCCAGCCACTTCACCGAACCGACGAACGTGATCTTCTTCGCGATGGGGGAGCGGTCGGCGCCGACGAGGTCGATCTCCGGGTCGTTGGTGCGGGTCCAGTACCCGCCCACGACATCGGTGCCGTCCGGCAGGAGGTCGTCGGCGAGCCGCCAGAGGGCATCGCGGAGCACCGGCTCGATCGCCCGGCCTCGCCACGAGGTCCAGCTCTTGCGGATGGTGTCGACGACGCGGTCGCCCCGGCCGCGTTCGACAGCGGCCATCCCCGGTCCGAGGAAGGACAACCAGAAGCGCAGGTACGGGTCGGTGACCCGGTAGCGGGTCTCGCGGCTCGGCTTGGTCGACAGCGGCAGTTCGGCGGCGACCATGTTCCTGCCGGCCAGCAGTTCCAGCGCTCGGGTCACCGCACCGGGATTGAGCTCGCCGGCCGCCTGCCCGATGGTGGTGAAGGTGCGCTCGCCGTGGCCGATCGCGCTGAGGACCGTTCGGGCTTGCGCCTGCGTGGGGAACTCCGCGGCGAGCGACCGCTCGGCACTGACCAGCAGGGCCGAGGTCGGCCGGCGCAGCGCGTCTTCGAGGTAGTCCCACGGAGTCGCGCCGGTCGGCCATTCCTCGAGGATCAGCGGCAGACCGCCGCTGATCAGGAAGGCGTCGAAGGCATCGGCCGGCGAGAGGTCGAGCGTGGTCGCGACGTCGTGCGGTGACAGCGGGGGCACGACCATCTCGGTTCCCCGCTGGTAGAACGGCCGTCCGTAGGTGTTGAGCTGTTCCATCATGGCGATGTCGGACCCGATGAGGATCAGTAGGACGGGCAGTTTCGACAGCTCGCGGTCGAAGGCCTTCTGCAAGGCGCCCTCGAAGGTCGGGTCTTCGCGCACCACGTAGGGCATCTCGTCGAGCACGACGATGCTCGGCGTCTCTTTCGGGAGAGCGTGCGCGAGCGCGCTGAAGGCGGCGTCCCAGGACTGCGGCGTGCCGAAGCCGGCGAAGCGGTGCGCCTCGGGCAGGTCCGACGCCGACACCTCGGTCGCGAAGCCGTCCAGGTCCCCGTCGCGCGAACCGCCGACGGCGGTGAAGAAGACGTGCGGATGCCCGGACCGCTCGACGAACTCCTCCACCAGGCGCGATTTCCCGACTCGTCGTCGACCGCGCAGGAGCACGGCGCGTCCTGGTCGCCCGGTCCTGCTGCCCTTCTGGACCGGGGCGATCAGGTCGTCCAGCATGCCGAGCTCGGCCCGGCGTCCGATGAATCCGTCCACGTCGACCTCGATGCTTTCTCCAAAGAAACTTTCATCAATGATAGTTACTTCAAAGAAAGTATTCTAGCCGCTCCTCGTGGGATTGTCCGGGTTCGGGGTTTTCGCCGGTCGGGGAACTCGGGCGGTTAGGGTTGCCGCTGGTTGAGGAGGTGGGCCGTGTTCGGTGAGGTGCCTGGGCGGGTCGATCCGCGGGTGGCCGAGGCCGTCGGAGGTCGCTGGTCGCGCGCGAAGTTGTGGCTGCGGCTCGCCGTGGTCTGGTGCGTCGTGTCAGCTGGGCTGAGCGTGGTCGCGGCGTTGTGGTCCGCTGCCACGCGCTGGTCGGTGCTGCCCTGGGTGGCGCCCCTGAACACGCGGGACACGCCGGACATCGTGTTCTCGCACGGAATCATCGTCGCGCTCGCAGTGGTGCCGCTGGTGTTGGCCGCGCGCATGCTCAAGCCCGACCCGGACGGGATCGACTGGCGCCTGAAACCAGATTTCTGGATCTTCCTCGGAATCCTCGTCGGGGTTGTCGAGGGGGTCGTTCTGATGGGGACGGCGGTCGTGGTGACCGACTCGCCGTGGTGGGCTCGCGTGGGTGGCCTGATCATCGGCTTCGCCGTGCCGCTGGTGGCGACCTTGCTGGCTCGGCGGGCGATCCTCGCGGAGCCGCTGCGGGAGATCGGGGGCAGCGAGTTCGTGCTGGTGAGGAGCCTCCGGTCGCCGCAGGGCGGGGGAGAGGACTCCGTGAAGATCACCGGTGACGCGCTGCGGATCTCGGTGCGCACCGCTGCCGGACGACCCGCCGGTCAGGCCGCGACGAAGGACGTCCGGCTCGCCGACATCACCGAGATCGGGGTGCGGCCCAGCCGTCCCGACGACGGTGCCTGGGCGCCGCTGGCCGACGGGCGCGGCGCCTCGCTGCCGGAGGGCGACGTCCTGGTCCTCCGCACCCGGACCGACACCCAGCTGCTCCCCGCCGACCCCGAACTCGCCGAGCTGCTGCGGGCGCGAGCCGCCCTGCACGGCGCGGAACCCGCACGCATCGAGGACTGGACATGACCGCGCAGCACATCCCGGAAGTCCTTCCGGCCCCGCCCGAGACCGGCACCGAGGTCACCCCGGTCCCCGGCGAACCGAGCACCGCGCCGGAGGTCGTCCCGGGCCGCGTCGTGCAGGCCTTCGGCCTGGGGGCGCTGGCCGTCGTGGTGATCCCGCTCGGGTTCGTCGTGTGGGCGATGCGGGAGCTCGTGCCCGGCGTCGGCATCGCCGGGGTGGCCGGCATCGCGGTCGCGACCGTCGCCTGGCTGCTCGACGTGCGCACGCCGCGCCGCTGGGTCGGGTGGGCCCTGCTCTCCGGGTTCGCCGCCGCCTACGCGAACCTCTCGCTGGCCCCGCTCGGACTGCTCGCGCTCGTCGCCGTGGTGGTGTGCCCGCTGCTCGCGCGAACCGCGCAGAAGCGCCTCACCGCACCGGGTTTCGA
Source organism: Saccharopolyspora flava (assembly GCF_900116135.1). Lineage (GTDB taxonomy): Bacteria > Actinomycetota > Actinomycetes > Mycobacteriales > Pseudonocardiaceae > Saccharopolyspora > Saccharopolyspora flava. The sequence continues at coordinate 576,450 of NZ_FOZX01000003.1, read as the reverse complement.
CCTCGCCGAGCGCGACGTCGAAGTCGGCTTCCCGCTCTACCGGCACCAGCCCGCGCGGCTGCGGGTCGAACGCGACCGGGCCGTCCTCGCGCTCGGCCGGATGGCCGGCGGTGGCCACGTCGACCAGGCGATCCCGCTCGCCGAGGTGTCGCTGGCCCAGCCCGGCGAGATCGTCGGCGGGGACGCGTGGCCGCTGCCGGGCGCGACGGCGGTCCGGCTCGTCGAAGGACCGGCGGTGCGCGTCGTGGCCGGGCGGCAGCAGTGGGTCGTCAACGTCGAGGACCCGCGCCTGGTCGCCGCGATCCTGCGCAGGCGGCAGAGCGCCGCGTGGTCGCTGCGGACCGGTCCCCAGGACCTCGGGTCCTGGCACGCGCTGCGCAGGTGGGCCACCAAGCAGAACACGACGTTCCGCAACGGCAAGCAGTCCCAGTCCTACCGGGTGTTCCGGCCGCTGTTCGGGTTCTTCTTCGGCGTGCTCGGCCTGATGCTGCTCACCATGCAGATCACCGGCAACGCCGGGACGCCGAGCGCGTGGCTCGCCGCCGCGGCCATGCTGGTCGTCGGCGCGGTGCTGGTGGTCGGCTGGATCCGCCAGCGCACGCGACTCGCCCGCGCCGAACTCCACTCGCTGCCGCCGAACAGCCCGGACTGGGGCGACCAGCGACCCGAGGTCGCCCCCATCCCGGGCTGGAGGCCCTGGACCTAGCCCGGGCCGTCGGGGAGGTCGAGCTTCTCGGGCCTGCGCTGCTCGGTGGTGTCGACGTCGCCGTAGGGGTTGCCGTTGACGTTGTTCGGGCCGCCCTCGACGTTGGCGTGCTGGCCGACCGTCGCCGAGTTGACGTCGTTGCTGTAAGGGCTGTCGACGTTGGCGCCGACCACGGCGCCCTCGTCGGTCTCGAAGCGCCAGCCCTGCGTGTTCGAGCCCGACACCCACTCGCCGCCGTCGCCGGTCGCGGCCCGGCCGTTGCCGTCCCAGGTGGCGTTGAGGCCCTCGTGGCGGCTCTGCATCCCGCCGGTCGCCCCGCTGATGCCACCGGAGATCGCGCCGGAGGTGATGTCGTTGAGCCCCGGCGCCTCGCCGTGGAAGCCCTGGTTGATGGCGTTGCCGAGCACGCCCGAGACCGAGCCGCGGGCCGCTCCGTAGGCGGCGGCCTCGGTGAAGTTCTTGGTGGCGTTGCCGGTCAGGTCCTTGCCGATCTGCTGGCCGATGCCGGGGGCGAGACCGTCCACCAGGCCGCCCGCCAGGCCCGCCGCGACGCCGGAGACCGCCGCGTTGCCGGTGTTGGACCAGTCCCAGGACTGCCGGTCGCCCTTGGCGAACTGGATGCCCTGGATCGCGGCGTCGACGCCCACGTTGATCCCCACGTTGAGCAGGATCTGCTGGCCGATCTTGGTCAGCAGCTGCTGGAAGAACGTCCGCACCGTCAGCTGCGTGGCGGCCTGGGCGATCGGGATGCCCGCGGTGCTCGCGCCGAACGTCGCCACAGCCGAGGCGATCATCGCCGCGATCTGCGCGGCCAGGATGATCAGCGCGGCGATGATGCTCATCTTGGTGTACTCGATCTCCAGCGCCGCGCTGTCGGCGCCTTCGCCGAGCGCTTCGCAGAGCTTCTTCAGCTCCGGCAGGTGACCCGACCCGCCGTCGCAGAAGTCCTTCATGAACGACTCGAAGGCGTCGTGCGTGTCGCCCTTCATCGTCGCCAGGGCCGCGCTGACCGCGCCCTCGGTCTCGCCGATCACGCCGTCGATGTCCACGCCGCACTGCGTCCACGCCTCGGCGACCCTGCGCAGCGCCGTCTCGTCGCCCTCGGGCCAGCTCGCGCCGACCACGATCGGGAACAGCCAGCTGACCTCACCCGGGATCTCGATGCCCACGTCGTCCCCCTCAGCCCTGGCTCTTGATGCCGTCGGCGTTCGCCCGGTCCACGTCGTCCCAGGTCCGGGCGGTGGCGTCGAGCTCACCGCGGACCTGGTGCAGCGCCTCGGCCAGGCCCTTGATGCCGTCGGTGCCCTGCTGGGACCCGGGCTCGTAGTTCTTGGCGAACTCCTGGCCGGCCTCGTCGGCGCCCCAGCACCGGCCCTCGGCCTGCAGCACGCCGTTGAGCTTGTCCAGCGCCGACTTCAGCTTGTCCGACGCCGCGTCGAACTTCGGCGAAGCGCCCATCAGCGCCTCGGGGTCGACCTCGAATCCCATTACCAGCTGTCCCTTCGGAAACGGGACCGGGGTTCGAAGTCGTCCCAGTCCTCCTCCACCGGCGCCTTGGACGCACTCGACGGGGTGTTCGGTTCCGGCATTTCCGGAGCGGACGGGATCAGCTGCGCCAGCGAGGGCGCCTCCGGGAACAGGTCCGGCAGGTCGGGGACGTTCTCCTGCAGCGGGGCGACGGCCGCGTCGGCCCGCGCGCGGGCGTCCCGGGCGGCGGACTGGGCGGCCTCGGTGAAGCTCCGGGCGAGCTTCTCCGGCGTGCTCGTGCGCAGCGCCGAGGCCGACAGCTGCGTGTCGGTGACCACGCCCGCGGCGTTGACCCGGACCGTGACCAGCCCGTCCGCCGAGGTGGCCGCACCGGTCGCGGCCAGGGCGTCTTCCTGGGCCTCCCGCAACTGGGCGGTCTGCCGTTGCAACCCCTCCAGCAGCGAGCTCACCTGCTCGCGCATCGCGGCGTTGCGCGCTTCGAGCTCCGCCCTGCGGCCGTCCGGACCAGTCATGTCGCCTCCCCTGGGATCAGACGAAAGGTAGCAACACCGCTTTCCGGGGGATACCTGCCACACGAACGTCACATTCGCAGGTGGGGCGCGTGCTGAGAGCATCGCCGCAGGTGCGCGACCACACCCGGTCGCCGCATGGCCCCTCCGTAGACTGGGGCGCACTATGCAGACGGAGCCAGGTTGCCGGCCAGGCCCCGGATTGCCCTTGTGACCGACCGGCACGACAAGCGAGGTGGAACACGGTGACGCTGCTGGGGTCCGTGCGCAGTCCGGCCGACGTCAAGCGCCTGACGCACACCGAACTGGTGGAACTGGCCGATGAGGTCAGGCAGTTCCTGATCCAGAAGGTGTCGCGGACCGGTGGGCACCTGGGGCCGAACCTGGGAGCGGTCGAGCTGACCCTCGCGCTGCACCGGGTCTTCGACTCCCCGAACGACGCGCTGCTGTTCGACACCGGGCACCAGGCGTACGTGCACAAGATCGTCACGGGGCGCCAGGACGGCTTCGACCAGCTGCGCAAGCGGGACGGCCTGTCCGGCTACCCGTCGCGCGCCGAGAGCGAGCACGACTTCGTCGAGAACAGCCACGCCTCGACCGCCCTGTCCTACGCCGACGGCCTTGCCCGGTCCTTCCAGGTCACCGGGGCCGACCGGCACGCGGTGGCGGTCGTCGGCGACGGCGCCCTCACCGGCGGCATGTGCTGGGAGGCGCTGAACAACATCGCCGCCGACCCCGAGCGCCCGGTGGTCATCGTTGTCAACGACAACGGCCGCTCCTACGCGCCCACCATCGGCGGGCTCGCCGAGCACCTCGCGGCGCTGCGGCTCAACCCCAGCTACGAGAAGGCCCTGGAGTCCGGCAAGCGCACGCTGCGCAAGATGCCGGTCGTGGGCCGCTCGCTCTACACCGGCCTGCACGCCGCCAAGAGCGGCATCAAGGACGCGATCAGCCCGCAGGTCATGTTCTCCGACCTCGGCCTGAAGTACCTGGGCCCGGTCGACGGCCACGACATGCGCGCCATGGAGCACGCGCTGCAGATGGCCAAGTCCTTCGGCGGACCGGTGATCGTGCACGCCGTGACCCGCAAGGGCAACGGCTTCGCCCCGGCCGAGAACGACGAGGCCGAGCAGATGCACCAGGTCAAGGTCATCGACCCGGAGACCGGCCTGCCGAAGAAGCCCGCGCCCAAGAGCTGGACCGACGTCTACGCCGACGAGCTGGTCTCGATCGGCGCCGAGCGCTCCGACGTCGTGGCCATCACCGCGGCCATGCTGGGGCCGACCGGGCTGAAGAAGTTCGCCGAGGCCTACCCGGACCGGTGCTTCGACGTGGGCATCGCCGAGCAGCACGGCATGACCTCCGCCGCCGGTCTCGCGATGGGCGGCCTGCACCCGGTGTTCGCGGTGTACTCGACGTTCCTCAACCGCGCCTTCGACCAGCTGCTGATGGACGTGGCCCTGCACAAGCAGGCGGTCACCGTGACGCTGGACCGCTCGGGCATCACCGGCGACGACGGCGCCAGCCACAACGGCATGTGGGACCTGTCGATCCTCGGCCTCATCCCCGGCATCCAGGTGGCCGCACCGCGCGACGCGGTGACGTTGCGCGAGGAGCTGCGCGAGGCCGTCGCCGTCGACGACGGGCCGACGGTGCTGCGCTTCTCCAAGGGCTCGGTCATCGAGGAGGTGCCGGCCGTGGAGCGGACCGGCGGCGTGGACGTGCTGCGCGCCGACGACCGCTCCGACGTGCTGCTGGTCGCGGTCGGCGCGTTCGGCAAGCTCGCCGTGGCCGCCGCCGAGAAGCTGTCCGCGATGGGCGTGGGCGTCACCGTCGTCGACCCGCGCTGGGTCGTGCCGGTGCCCTCGAAGGTCGTGGAGATGGCCGCCGAGCACCGCCTGGTGGTCTCGCTGGAGGACTCGGGACGGCACGGCGGGTTCGGCTCGTCGCTGGCCGCCGCGCTGCGCGACGCCGAGCTGGACGTGCCGCTGCGCGACCTGGCCGTGCCGAACAACTTCCTGCACCACTCCTCGCGGGAGGAGGTCCTGGCGGACCTCGGCCTCACCGAGACCGACATCGCGACCAAGGTCAACGGCTGGCTGTCGGGCCGTCGCGGCGCGCAGCTCCGCGTCGCCACCGAAGCCGACGCCGCCCACGGCTGACCAGGTGGTTCCCGATTTCAACGGAAGTCAGGTCTCTGACTTCCGTTGAAATCGGGTCACCCCGGCGCTGACCTCGACGGGTGCGGGCGGCTGCTGTGGCAGGGTGGGTTTCGTGCGAATCCTGGTCGTGGAGGACGAGAAACCGCTGGCCGAGGCGGTGGCGAGGGGACTGCGGCGCGACGGCATGGCCGTCGACGTCGCCTACGACGGCGAGAGCGGGCAGGAGAAGGCCTCGATCACCCGCTACGACGTCGTCGTGCTCGACCGCGACCTGCCCGGCATGTCCGGTGACGACCTGTGCCGCGACCTGGTCGGGTCCGGCGGCCTGACCAGGGTCATCATGCTCACGGCCTCGGGCACGGTCGCCGACCGCGTCGCCGGGCTGTCGCTGGGCGCCGACGACTACCTGGCCAAGCCCTTCGCGTTCCCCGAGCTCATCGCCCGGGTGCGCGCGCTGGGCCGCCGCGCCACGCCCGCCCCGCCGCCGCTGCTCACCGCCGACGACCTCGAACTCGACCCGGCCCGCCGCACGGTCACCCGCTCCGGCGGGGAGATCGAGCTGACCCGCAAGGAGCTCGGCGTGCTGGAGGTGCTGCTGTCGGCCGGCGGCGCCGTGGTCAGCTCCGAGGAACTGCTGGAGCGGGTCTGGGACGAGAATGCCGACCCGTTCACCACCACCGTGCGGGTCACGATGATGACCTTGCGCAAGAAGCTGGGGGAACCCGGCATCATCGAGACCGTCGTCGGCTCCGGCTACCGGGTGCCGTCGGCGGCGGGTGCCGAGCACGCCAGGGACTGATCGTGGGTGCGCTCACCCGGCGCGGACCGGGACTGCGGGTCCGGCTGACGCTGCTGGCGACCTCGCTGGTCGCGCTGGTCAGCGCGGTCCTGCTGTGGCTGGGCTGGGTGCTGGTCGGCAACGTCGTCGCCGCCGTGCCGCGGCTCCCGGCGGGAACGCCGGTGCGGGTCGGGGGAGTGGAGGTGCCCGCCGAGCTGCTCGGCGAGGCGCTGCGCGACTCGGCCCGGCAGCAGGTGCTGATCATCGGCGGGTTCGCGTTCGTGGCCGTGGTGGCCGCGGCGGCGCTGCTGGCGTGGCTGGTCACCGGCCGGGTGCTGCGACCGCTGCAGGAGGTCACCGAGACCGCGCAGCGGTTGTCGGCGGAGTCGCTGGACGAGCGGATCGCGCTGAGCGGTCCTCGCGACGAGGTCGCCCGCCTCGCCGACACCTTCGACGCGATGCTGGACCGGTTGCAGGCCGCGTTCGACTCCCAGCGCCGGTTCGTGGCCAACGCCAGCCACGAGCTGCGCACCCCGCTGTCGGTGGTGCGCACCGAGCTGGACGTGACCCTGTCGGACCCGGACGCCGACGAGGCCGAGCTGCGCCGGATGGCCGACGTGGTCCGCGAGGCCACCGCCCGCGCGGAACGCCTCGTGGAGGCGCTGCTGCTGCTCGCCCGCACCGAGGGCGTGGAGCTGGCGGTCCGGGAACCGGTCGACCTCACCGAGGTCGTCGGCCGAGCGCTGCGCGTCGTCGAACCGGAGGCCCGGCAGCGCGGGCTGACCGTGCGCAACCGCATCGCCCCGGCCTGCGCGGTCGGGGACCCGGCGCTGCTGGAACGGGTCGCGGGGAACCTGCTGGAGAACGCCGTCCGGCACAACGTCGACGGCGGCTGGCTGGAGGTCAGCACCTGCGGGGACCCGCAGTGGACGACCCTGCGCGTGGCCTCGTCGGGACCGCAGATCCCGGCGGAGTCGGTGGACGCCCTCTTCGAGCCGTTCCGCCGCGCCGGCGTTCAGCGCACGGCCCGCAACGGCACCGGCCTGGGCCTGTCCATCGTCCAGGCCGCCACCACGGCCCACCGCGGCACGATCCACGCCGCGGCGCTGCCCGCGGGCGGCCTCGCAATCACGATCCGACTCCCCGCCGGGCCGTGATCCTCGCAGAGCCGCAGCACCCGGTAGCCCGACCTCACGCAGCAGAACGGGGGCCGGAGCGCGTGCTCCGACCCCCGCCGCGTTCTCCTCGGATCAGGCGGGCAGGGAAGCCACGCCCGGCGTGAGGAAGCGCTTGCCGTTGACCTTCTCGGACACGCCCGCGCGGTCCAGGTACGGCGTGATGCCGCCCAGCCAGAACGGCCAGCCGGCACCGAGGATCATGCACAGGTCGATGTCCTGAGCCTCGGCGACGACGCCCTCGTCGAGCATGATCCGGATCTCCTCGGCCAGCGCGCCGAGCGCGCGGTCGCGGACCTGCTCGCTGGTGGAGGGCGCATCGCCCTGCTTCCACAGCTCGGCGACCTCGGGGTCGACGACCACGTTGCCGGACTCGTCGAAGGTCCACACCGCGGTCTTGCCCGCGTCGACGAACCGCTGCAGGTTGTCGCTGATGCCGAAGCGCTCCGGGAACGCCGCGTGCATGGTGCCGTTGACGTGCTGGGCGACGGCCGGGCCGACCAGCTGCAGCAGCACCATCGGGCTCATCGGCAGACCGAGCTCTTCGAGGGCGTTGTCGGCGACCTCGAAGGGCGTGCCCTCGTCGACAGCGGCGATGACCTCGCCCATGAACCGCGTCAGCAGCCGGTTCACCACGAACGCCGGGGCGTCCTTGACGAGCACCGAGGACTTCTTCAGCTTCTTGCCGACCGCGAACGCGGTGGCCAGCGAGGCGTCGTCGGTCTTGCCGCCGCGCACGATCTCCAGCAGCGGCAGCACCGCGACCGGGTTGAAGAAGTGGAAGCCGACGACCCGCTCCGGGTTCTTCAGCTTCGAGGCCATCTCCGTGATCGACAGCGACGAGGTGTTGGTCGCCAGGATCGCCTCGGGGGAGACGTGCTCCTCCAGCTCGGCGAAGACCTTCTGCTTGACCGTCATCTCCTCGAAGACGGCCTCGATGACGAAGTCCGCGTCGGCGAAGGCCTTCTTGTCCAGCTCACCGGTCACCAGCGCCTTGAGGCGGTTGGTGGCGTCCGGCGACAGGCGGCCCTTGCCGGCGAGCTTGTCGATCTCGCCGTGGATGTAGGCGACGCCCTTGTCGATGCGGTCCTGGTCGATGTCGGTGATGACCACCGGCACCTGCAGCCGCCGCACGAACAGCAGCGCCAGCTGACCGGCCATGAGACCGGCACCGACCACGCCGACCTTGTTCACCGGGCGGGCCAGGCCCTTGTCCGGGGCACCGGCCGGGCGCTTGGCGCGCTTCTGGGCCAGGTCGAACGAGTACAGCCCGGCGCGCAGCTCGTCGGACATCAGCGCGTCGGTCAGCGCCTCGGTCTCGGCCGCGTAGCCGGCGTCGATGTCGTTGTTGCGGGCCAGCTCGATCAGCTCGACGGTCTTGGTCACCGCGGGCGAGGCGCCCTTGGTCTTGGACTCGACGATCTGCTTGGCGCGCGCCACCGCGTCGTCCCAGGCCTGACCGCGGTCGATCTCCGGGCGCTCGACGGTCTTGTCGCCGTTGACGACGCCGACCAGCCAGCGCAGCGACTCCTCGAGGAAGTCCGCGCCCTCCAGCAGCTCGTCGAAGATGCCCAGCTGCAGGCCCTTCTTCGGGTTGAGCATCTTGTTCTGGCTCAGCGCGTTCTCGATGATCACCGTCACGGCCGCGTCCGGGCCGATCAGGTTCGGCAGCAGCTGCGTGCCGCCCCAGCCCGGGAACAGGCCCAGGTAGCACTCCGGGAACGCGATGGCGCCCGCGTTGGAGGCCACGGTCCGGTAGTGGCAGGACAGCGCCAGCTCCAGGCCGCCGCCCAGCGCCGCGCCGTTGACGAAGGCGAACGTCGGGATCGTCGACTCGGTGAGCCGGCGGAACACGTCGTGGCCGGTCTGCGCGATGGCCTGCGCGTGCTCGCGCTGCGACACCTGGCCCACGCCGGTGAGGTCGGCGCCGACGGCGAACACGAACGGCTTGCCGGTGACCGCGATCGCGGCGGGCTCGGCGGCGAACGCCTCGTCCAGCGCGGCGTTCAGGCTGCTCAGACCACCCGGGCCGAAGGTCGACGGCTTGGTGTGGTCGTGGCCGTTGTCGATGGTGATGAGCGCGAGCTTGCCGGTCAGACCGGGAACGTCGACGAGGCGGGTGTACGCCTTGGTCACGACCTCGTCGGGGAACAGCGCCGCGAAGTCAGTCACTGCTCGCCTCCTGCGTTGTAGTTCGGGTTCTCCCAGATGACCGTTCCGCCCATGCCGATGCCGATGCACATGGTGGTGATGCCGTAGCGGACCTCGGGGTGCTCTTCGAAGTGGCGGGACAGCTGCGTCATCAGCCGCACGCCGGAGGAGGCCAGCGGGTGACCGCAGGCGATCGCGCCGCCCCACGGGTTCACGCGCGGGTCGTCGTCGGCGATGCCGAAGTGCTCCAGGAAGGCCAGCACCTGCACGGCGAAGGCCTCGTTGATCTCGAACAGCCCGATGTCGTCGATCGTCAGACCGGCGCGCTGCAGGGCCTTCTCGGTCGCCGGGACCGGGCCGACGCCCATGACCTCCGGCTCGACACCGGCGAAGGCGTAGCCGACCAGGCGCATGCCGACCGGCAGACCCAGCTCCTCGGCGGTCTCGGCGTCGGCGAGCAGGGCACCGGTGGCGCCGTCGTTGAGGCCGGCGGCGTTGCCCGGGGTGACCCGGCCGTGCGGGCGGAACGGGGTCTTGAGACCGGAGAGGGTCTCGACCGTGGTGCCCGGGCGCGGCGGCTCGTCGGTGGTGGCCAGGCCCCAGCCCTCGTCGGAGCGGGTGGCGACCGGAACCAGGTCGGGGGCGATCTTGCCGGCCTGCATCGCCTCGTCGTAGCGCTGCTGGCTCAGGGCCGCGTACGCGTCGGTGCGCTCCTTGGTCAGCGACGGGTAGCGGTCGTGCAGGTTCTCGGCGGTGGAGCCCATGACCAGCGCGGACGGGTCGACGATCTTGTCGGACACGAAGCGCGGGTTGGGGTCGGCGCCCTCACCCATCGGGTGGTTGCCCATGTGCTCGACGCCGCCCGCGATGACGACGTCGTAGGCGCCGAAGGCGATGCCGCTGGACACGGTGGTCACGGCGGTCATGGCGCCGGCGCACATGCGGTCGATGGCGAAGCCCGGCACGGACTTGGGCAGCCCGGCCAGCAGCGCCGCGGTGCGGCCGATGGTCAGGCCCTGGTCACCGATCTGGGTCGTCGCGGCGATGGCGACCTCGTCGATGCGCTCCGCCGGGAGTTCCGGGTGGCGGCGCAGCAGTTCCCGGATGACCTTGACGACCATGTCGTCCGCGCGCGTCTGGGCGTACTGGCCCTTCGAGCCGGCCTTGCCGAACGGCGTGCGTACGCCGTCGACGAAGACCACGTCCCGAACCGCTGGGCGGCTGCGGCTGTCGGCGGGTGCCGACGCAGGTGCGGCCACGGCGTGCTCCTCACTGGCTTGGTGGATGGTGCTCGGCCGGGGTCCGCGGGAGGGCGGCGCCTTACCGGCCGGTAACCGCACTCTAGCGCTTATTACCCACCGGTAACCACGTGCCTGCCCCTGTCGGCTGTCTCACATGCTGACCAGCCCGAACCCGGCGCGCTTGATCCTTCCCGAGGGCGCACCCGTCCGCAGAGCGAGGCAGGGGGCAGTTTTAGTCCAAACTGTCCGGACAATTCGGGCATCACCTGCGGACAGTTCTGGCAAAAACTGCCCTGCTCCAGCACCCCCTCGCCCCGGAACCCCGCGATCCCGGGTGCGGTGATCCGGGAGTCCGGGATCCGGGGTGTCCGGGGTCAGGAGTTCTGGGTGGGGGTGGCGTGGAGGGCTTCGGCGAGGGCTTCCGCGGTGAGGGCGATCTGCCACTCCCGGGCGCCTTTGTCGCGCAGCAGCTCGGTCACCGACTCGACGCTGAGGTCCTCCGGCGGGGTCCAGCAGGTGCGCCGCACCAGGTCGGGCAGCAGCAGGTTCTCGACCGGCAGCGAGTGCTCCTCGGCGATCGCGTTCAGCGCCGCGCGGGCCGCGGTCAGCCGCGCCGCGGCGGCGGGGTCGCGATCCGCCCAGCGGTTGGTCGGCGGCGGCCCGTCGTTCGGCGTCGACGCGGCGGGCAGCTCGTCGTTGCCCAGCCGCCGGGCCGAGCGCAGCGCTTGCAGCCACATCGACGCGCGGCGGCGCTGCTGGCGCCCGCCGAAGACCGGCATGGCCACCAGGTCGCTCTCGGACTTGGGGTTGGACTGCGCCGCCAGCACGATCGAGGAGTCCGGCAGCACGCGGCCCGGCGCGATGTCGCGCTCGCGGGCGAATTCGTCCCGGGCCTGCCACAGCGCGCGCACCGCGGCGAGCTGCCGGGGGCTGCGGACCTTGTGGATCCCGGAGGTGCGGCGCCAGGGTTCGGCGCGCGGGGGAGCGGGGGCGGCGGTGCGGACGGCCTCGAACTCCTCGAAGGCCCAGTCCAGCTTGCCCTGCCGCTGGAGTTCGTCGTGCATCTCGTCGCGCAGCGCCACCAGCAGCTCCACGTCGAGAGCGGCGTAGACCAGCCAGTCCTCGGGTAGCGGCCGTCTTGACCAGTCGGCGGCGCTGTGGCCCTTCTCGAGCTGGTAGCCGAGCATGCGCTCCACCAGTGCGCCCAGCGAGACGCGGTCGAAACCGGCCAGCCTGCCCGCCAGTTCGGTGTCGAACAGCTTCGAGGGGTGCAGGTCGAGTTCGGCCAGGCACGGGAGGTCCTGGGAGGCGGCGTGCAGCACCCACTCGGTGTCGGCCAGGGCCGGGATCAAGGGGTCGAGCGCGCCTTTGAGGGCGATCGGGTCCACCAGCGCGGTGCCCGATCCCTCACGACGCAGCTGCACCAGGTAGGCGCGCTGCGAGTAGCGGTAACCGGAGGCGCGCTCGGTGTCCACCGCGACCGGCCCGGTTCCCGCGGCCAGCGCTTTCGCGGCCGCTTCGAGCGCGGCCGGGGTGTCCACCACCGGCGGCACGCCGTCGGCGGGTTCGGTCAACAGCACCGGCTCCGGGCGGCCGGATCCGACGGTCTCGGGGCTTGCAGCTTCCACGGCCAACAGACCTTACGTGCTTTGGCCCGTGTCGTGTGGCTGGTCCGCCCGACGTTGTCGGTTCCGGCCGCACCGGTGCTGGTGTTTCAGCGATCCGTCACCGGATCACGCCGGCGCGCATGGCCAGCGCGACCATCTGCGCCCGGTCGCCCGTGCCCAGCTTGCGCCCGATCCGCGACAGGTGAGACTTCACCGTGAGCGCGGACAGGTTGAGGGCCTCGCCGATCTCCTTGTTGGATCGGCCGTCGGCCACCAACTGGAGAACTTCGACCTCGCGCCCGGACAGCTCGCGAGGTGTGTTGTCCGTACCCGGAACGCGGGTACCGGCGGCGAGCACCGGAGCCACGCTGGGGTCGGCGTACACACCGCCGTCGAGCACGCGGCGCACGCCGTCGGTGACCACCATGGGCGAGGCCGACTTCAGCAGGTACGCCTGAGCGCCTGCCTGGAAGGCGGCCCGGACCGCATAGGGGTCATCGGACGAAGCGAGCACCACGATCCGCGGCCATCCCTGGCTCCGGAGTTCGGTGACCAGTTCGATGCCGGTCCCGTCCGGGAGCCCGAGATCGAGGATTGCGAGGTCGCACGGACCGGTCGCCAGGGCGCGAGCCCTGGCTTCGGCCATGGATGCGGCCTCGTGCACCGTGCCGGCGCCCATCTGCAGCAACCGAGCGGCGATCGCCTCTCGGAGCAGCGGATGGTCATCCACCACGAGCACCGTGAACAGCTCTTCCCGCGGGTGCGGGACCATGTTGGCCGGCAAAGCGCCGGCAGGCGTGGTTCGAGCGGCCTGACCTAAGCCGACGGCAGCCACGTCACTACCTCCCTGGAGTCGGTCGTGCCCCCCGACCGGCACCGGGACTCTCGACCAATCAGCCGCGCCACTGATCGACCGAAAGTGGTGTCGTCGGGGTGAGCGTAACCGCCCAAGCGGGTCAGCGGGACGATCAATCGGGTATCTATCCCGATCGAGTTGTGACGACACCATACTTTTGTCGCACTTTCGGGTGACTCAGAGCAACGACCGTAACGGCGGAGCGTGGCCACGCGACATATTTCGAATGCGCATGGTGAAAATCTTGCACCGACAAGCATCTCGAAGAAGCCGAACGAACTTCGCGAATGAAAATCGGACATCGGCGTGTCGCGCTTCGGCGTGTCGGATTCTCGGGGCTGCGGGAGGGCCGCGAGCCGAACGCTACGCGCTGCGCGGACCCGCCGCAGCCGATGATCGGGCGACCACGATCAGTCCTGCCGCGCTGCGCCGTTCGGGCGCCTGCCGAGCAGTGCAACCCCTTCCGGCGGAAGACCGGCAGCGCTGGCCATGAGTTCGTGGAACGCCTCCCCGTGCGGCCGGAGGTCGATGCCCCCGTCGCCGAACACCGAGGGTGTCGGGGTCCAGGAGCCGCGCAGCTCCAGATCGTGGCTGCGGGACGGGCCGGCGATGTCGCCGAAGCGCGCCGAGGAGGTGAGGGTGACGGTGCCGCCGAGCGCGGTGAACGACGCCCCGGCGTTCTCCAGCCCGTCGGTGAGCCACGACCAGCCCACGGCGGGCAGCAGCGGATCATCGGCGACCTCGGGATCGAGCTCGGCACGCAGGTAGACCACCAGGCGCAGCACGCCGTCCCAGGCCTCCTGGCCGTCCGGGTCGTGCAGCAGCACGAAACGCGCCGTCGCCAGCTCACCGGCCGGTCCGTTCGCCTCCGCGGCCAGCGCGTGGGCCCACGGGGCCAGGCGCTTGGGCGGACCGACCTCGCTGAGCTCGATCTCGGCACGCGGCTGAGGCGACGTCAACGCGGCAACCGCCTGCCGGAAAACTTCGGGCGCCGCCGACATCTCCGTCACGGCGACGACTCTAGATGCCGCCCGCCGCGCGTGGGTGGAGGCGCGCCGGGAACGATCATCGGACGACCGGACCGAGGCTGCGGGCGCCCGGAGTGGGAGCGCGGGCGGCGTGCGAAGATTGTCGGCGCAAGCCCGGCCGTCCGTCGTGGCAGATCCGCTCCAAGACCGCCCGCAGACCGCACCGGGATCCGACGATTCGACGTACGGACACCGACCTTCGATGACGAACTCCGCACCGGTCTCCACTCGCCGGGACCTCGCCGACGCCCCTCTGCTCGTGGCCGCTCGCGGCGGACAGCCCCGGCACACGCCGGTCTGGTTCATGCGGCAGGCCGGGCGGTCGCTGCCCGAGTACCGCCGCGCCCGCGAGGGCACCCCGATGCTGCAGGCCTGCCTGACGCCGGACCTGGTCAGCGAGATCACCCTGCAGCCGGTCCGCAGGCACGGCGTGGACGCGGCGATCCTGTTCAGCGACATCGTGCTGCCGCTCTACGCGGCGGGCGTGGGGCTCGACATCGTGGCCGGGACCGGGCCGGTGGTGAGCGAGCCGATCGAGGGCCCGGCCGACGTCAGCGCGCTGCCGTCGCTGGAGGCCGGACAGGTCGAGCCGGTCGCCGAGGCGGTGCGCCTGCTGGTCTCCGAGCTCGGCGACACGCCGCTGATCGGCTTCGCGGGCGCGCCGTTCACGCTGGCCTCCTACCTCGTCGAGGGTGGCCCGAGCCGCAACCACGAGCGCACCAAGGCGCTGATGCACTCGGACCCGCAGACCTGGCACGCGCTGCTGGAGAAGCTGGCCGACACCACCCTGGAGTTCCTGCGGGTGCAGGTCGGGGCCGGGGTCGACGCCATCCAGCTCTTCGACTCGTGGGCGGGCGCGCTCTCGCTGCGCGACTACCGCGAGTTCGTGCTGCCGCACAGCCGCCGCATCTTCGAGGGCGTCGCCGAGCTCGCCGACATCCCCAAGATCCACTTCGGGGTCGGCACCGGTGAGCTGCTCGGCGCGATGCGCAACGCCGGGCCGGACGTGGTCGGCGTCGACTGGCGCGTGCCGCTGGACACCGCCGTCGCCCGCCTGGGCGCCGCCGAGCCGGGTGCCGCCAAGCCGGTCGTGCAGGGCAACCTCGACCCGGCCGTGCTGTTCGCGGGCTGGGACGCCGTCGAGCGCGAGGTGCACCGCATCCTCGCCGAGGGCCGCGAGGCAGGCGGGCACATCTTCAACCTCGGTCACGGCGTGCTGCCGACCACCGACCCGGAGGTCCTGACCCGGGTCGTCGAGCTGGTGCACACCACGACCTCGCAGCGCTGATGGCGCGCCGCGTCGCGGTCGTCGGCGGCGGGGTCGCCGGGCTGACGGCCGCCTACCGCCTGCGCCGGGAGCTGGGTGCCGCCGCCCGGATCGTGCTGGTGGAGCAGACCTCCCGGCTGGGCGGCAAGCTGCGCACCGTCGAGCTCGCCGGGCGCGGCTACGACCTGGGAGCCGAGGCGTTCCTGGCCCGGCGGACCGAGGTGCTGGACCTGGCCGAGGAGCTGGGCGTGCGCGCCGACGTCGTGCACCCGGCCCGCGCGGCCGCGACGGTGCGCGCCGGAGGCCGGACGCAGCGGCTGCCCGGCGGCACCGTGATGGGCGTGCCCGCCGAGGCCGACTCGGTCGCCGGGGTCCTGTCCGAGGACGGGATCGCCGCGGTGCGCGCCGAGAGCGCCATGGCGCCGATCGAGCTCGACGGCGCCGACATCTCGGTCGGCCACCTGCTGCGCGCCCGGGTCGGCGACGAGGTCGTCGACCGGCTGGTGGAGCCGCTGCTCGGAGGCGTCTACGCGGGCGACGCGAACCGGCTGAGCCTGCGCGCCACGATCCCGGCGCTGGCCAAGGCCCTCGACGACGGCGCGGGCCGGGTCACCGAGGCCGCGCGCTCGTCGCTCCCGGCGCCGAAACCCGGTGCGTCGCAACCCGTCTTCGGCGCGTTCCGGGGAGGCTACCGGGAGCTGCTGGACCGCCTGGTGGTCGCCGCCGACCCCGAGGTGCGGCTGGGGTTGCCGGTCCGCGCGCTCGCGCGCAGCGGCGACGGCTGGCGGCTGGAGATCGGGTCGGCGCCCGCGCCGGAGCACCTCGACGTCGACGCCGTCGTGCTCGCGGTGCCCGCCCCGGCCGCGCGAAAACTGCTGCAGGAGCCCGTTCCCGAGGCGTCGGCGAAGCTCGCCGAGGTCGAGCTGGCGTCGATGGCCGTGGTCGGTCTCGCCCTGCCGCCGGGCACCGCGCTGCCCGAGCACGACGGCACCCCGGCCTCGGGCACGCTGATCGCGCGCGGCGAGCGGCACGACGGAGGAACCCCGTTCACCGCCAAGGCCTTCACCTACTCCAGCGCCAAGTGGGAGCACCTGCGCGGCGCCGGGGGAGAGGTGCTGGTGCGCGGTTCGGTCGGGCGCTTCGGCGAGACCGAGGACCTGCGCCTGGACGACGAGGAGCTGCTGCGCCGGGTCCGCGCGGACCTGGCCGAGCTGACCGGGATCACCGCCGAGCCGGTGGATTCGGTGGTGCTGCGCTGGGGCGGCGGGCTGCCGCAGTACGGCGTCGGGCACCTGGACCTCGTCGCCGACGTGGAGCGCGAGGTGGCGCGGGTGCCGGGCCTGGCGATCGCCGGGGCCGCGCTGCACGGCGTCGGCGTGCCCGCGTGCGTAGCGACCGGTGAGGCGGCAGCGACCAGCGTCACGCGGGACCTGCTGCAGGCCGGTCCCCGCGAAGTGGGACGATGAGACCATGGCGCGGCTGAATTACGACGAGCTCAACGACACCATCCGCTACACCATGTGGTCGGTCTTCCGGATCGAGCAGGGAACCCTGCCCGAGGACCGGGACAAGGCCGCGCAGGTGACCCGGGAGTACCTGGAGTCTCTGGCCGAGTCCGGTGTCGTGGTGCGCGGCGTCTACGACGTCTCGGGTCTGCGCGCCGACGCGGACTTCATGATCTGGTGGCACGCCGAGGGCGTCGAGGCCGTCCAGGCCGCCTACACCGGGTTCCGCCGCGAGACCCCGCTCGGCCAGTCCTCCGAGCCGGTCTGGAGCAACGTGGCGCTGCACCGGCCCGCGGAGTTCAACAAGAGCCACATCCCGGCGTTCCTGGCCGGCGAGGACCCGAAGAAGTACATCTGCGTGTACCCGTTCGTGCGGTCCTACGAGTGGTACCTGCTGCCCGACGACGAGCGCCGCAAGATGCTCGCCGACCACGGCAAGGAGGCCCGCGACTACCCGGACGTGCGCGCCAACACCGTCGCGTCGTTCGCGCTGGGCGACTACGAGTGGATGCTGGCCTTCGAGGCCGATGAGCTGCACCGCATCGTCGACCTGATGCGCCACCTGCGCGCCACCGAGGCCCGGCTGCACGTCCGCGAGGAGGTCCCCTTCTACACGGGCCACCGCGTCGACGTCACCGACCTCGTCACCCGCCTCCCCTGAGACGTGGAGCAAGAGGGCCCGGCACTCCAGGAGTGCCGGGCCCTTTCTCTCGCTGATCAGCTCTCGACGAGGCGGACCGCGATGGAGTTGATGCAGTAGCGCTGGTCGGTGGGCGTGGGGAAGCCCTCACCGGTGAAGACGTGGCCGAGGTGGCCGTGGCAGGAGGCGCACAGGACCTCCGTGCGGACCATGCCCATGCTGCGGTCCTCGCGCAGGATCACCGCGTCGGAGTCGGCCGGGTCGTAGAACGAGGGCCAGCCGCAGTGCGACTCGAACTTCGTCTCGCTGCGGAACAGCTCCGCGCCGCAGCCCCGGCACTCGTAGACGCCGGTGGTCTTGGTGTCGACGTACTCGCCCACCCACGCCGGTTCGGTGGCGGCCTGGCGCAGCACCGCGTACTCGTTCGGCGTGAGCTGCTCCCGCCACTCCTGCTCGCTCTTGGTGACCTGGGGAGTGCCTGCAACCGGATCCATGCTTCCACGCTAATGCGATCGAAGATCGATTGCTAAGCGCCCCTGCTCCGGGGAGGCGCAGGCCACGATCAGCCGAAGAACACCCCGAGCACGTAGACCAGCGCGTTCCACACCGTGAACAGCACGCCGAACAGGATCAGCACCACCACCGACACCGCCAGCAGCCTGCGGTGGCCGCCGGTGCGGTTGGCGCTCTGGGCGAACTCGTCGACGCCGCGCAGCATCCCCTCCACGGTCGCCTCGGAGTGCGGCCGGTCCATCCGCGCGCGGTGCTCGGCGAACGCGCGGACCTCCGGATCCTCGTGGTCGAGGTCCGCCAGGTCGCCGAAGCGTGCGGGTTCGTCCGGGTCGCGGCGCTGCATCGGCACACCGTATCGCCTGCTCGGGGCGAGCGGAATCGCCGCGTTCACCGAATGGGGGGCGTGGCGCGAGCGCTCGTGAGACACGCTCATCACCTACGCTCGGAAGGTTCCACTGTGGAGTGCTGGGAGGGCGCAGATGAGCGAATCGACCGAGGCCGCCGACGGCCGGTTCCTGCCGGAACTGCAGATCACGCAGCCGGAGCGGCAGCGCCGGTGGACCGTGCTGCTGCGGTTCCTGCTGCTGATCCCGCACTTCATCGTGCTGTGGGCGCTGGGCATCGCGGCCGCCGTGGTGGCGTTCATCGGGTGGTTCGCCGCGCTGATCCTGGGGCGGCTGCCCGAGTGGATCTCCGGCTTCCTCTCCCTCTACGTCGCCTACGGCATCCGGGTGAACGCCTCGCTGTGGCTGCTGGTGGACCGGTACCCGCCGTTCGTGGTCGGCGACCCGGAATTCCCGGTCGACGTCGAGATCCGGTCGGGCAGGCTCAACCGGTGGGCCGTGCTGTTCCGGTTCATCCTGATCATCCCCGTGTCCCTGCTGTCGGGCCTGCTCGCCTACGGCTGGGGAGTGCTGGCGTTCTTCCTGTGGCTGATCGTGCTGATCATGGGCCGGACCCCGCGCCCGATCTTCGACGCCTCGGCCGCCGCGCTGCGCTTCACGCTGCGCACCAACGCCTACACCTACATGCTCACCGGCTCCTACCCGAAGCGGCTGTTCGGCGACGCCCGCGAGGAGGGCGAACCGGCGAAGGTCTCCTCCGGAACCCGGCCGCTGGTGATGTCCCGGGGCGGCCGGATCCTGCTGATCGCGTTCATCGTGCTCGGGGTGCTCGCCATCGTCGGCAACGGCGCGGTGAGCGCCACGCAGCCTTACCCCTCCGAGTACGAGTACGACTACGCCGGCTGATCGACCCGGCGCCGTCGCCGGTCACCGACCGCAGCCGCCGCGTTCCGCTCGTCGGGCGACGTCGGTTCGCTCTAGCAGCGGTGTTCCGCCCGCCGGAGCGGCGAGGAACATCAACAGGTGCTGGTACCCCACACCGATCGGAGGTCGGGAATGGTCGGCACGGACGCACCGCACCAGGGCGGGTGCAGCTGCTGCGGCAGCTGCAGCGGCCCCTCCTGTGGCTGCTGCTCCAGCTGCGGCTGAAGCGGCGGTGGCTTGCCCGGGGTGTTGCGGGATCACTCCGGGCAGGCCATGCCCTCGGTGGGCACGACGCCCTGGACCAGGAACCGGCTGACGGCGTCGGTCACGCACGTCGAGCGCGCGATCGCTCCGTGCCCGGCGCCCTGCCAGCGCATCGCCACCCCGGTCGGCAGCTCGTCGGCCAGGTGATCGGTGCCCACCGCCAGCGACCTCGGGTCGTGCGCGGTGGTGATCACCGGGATCGGCGGCAGGTCCGCGCGGCGCGGTGACGGCAGCGGCTGCTGCGGCACCGGCCACGACCCGCACCACACCACGCGCTGCGCCGCCGCCCCGCCGAACAGCGGGAAGCGCCCCACCCAGTCCTGCGCGATCTCGGTGCTGCGCTGCGGCGGCACGCGCAACGTCGTGTCGTTGCAGCTGGTGATGAGATCGCCGTCGAACCACGGCGGGTTCACGCCCTGCGGGCTCACCAGCGGCGCCGACAGCTCCGCGAGCCGGGTGCCGTCGCCCCGGGTGCCCGCCGCCAGCGCGTCGGCCAGCGCGGGCCAGCCGTTCCGATCGCCCAAGCCCTGCAAGACCGCCTGGATCACCCGGCCCGCCGGCACCGACGTGCCCGGCGCGGGCAGCGGTGCGGTGCGGGTGCGCTCCACCAGATCGGTGACCGCCTGGCGGGGGTTCGGGCCCAGCGGGCAGCCGCGGCCGGTGCAGTCCTCGGCGAAGGCGTCGAAGGTCTGCTCGGCGGCCTGCGCCTGGTACTCGGCTTGCCCCATCGAATCCCGCGTCGGGTCCGGGGCGCCGTCGATGACGAAGCGGCCCACCGAGGTCGGGTAGCGCTCGGCGTAGGTGGTCAGCAGCCGCCCGGCCTCGCCGCGCCCGATCGCGTGCAGCCTCGGCACGCCCAGCTCCAGGCGCAGTTCCTCCAGGTCGGAGGCGGTGCGCCAGGTGTCGTAGGCCTGCAGCCGCTCGTCGAGCTTGAGCAAGCACTCCTGACTGGCCTTGAGCACCGACTCCAGCAACTGGTCCAGCTGCGAGCGCTCCGCGGCGCGCGGGTCGAAGCCGATGACCTGCTCGCGCTGCTGCGGCGGGACGCAGTCCGCGGGCTCGGACTCACCGGTCCCGCGCCGGTCCATGCCGACGATGGCGAAGGTGTTGCGGATCTCCGGCGGCAGCTGGGTCGCCAGCCGCGCGGCGAACGTCGTCCCGGGCTCGCCGCCGACGTCGCCGACCACGACCAGCGGCACCTTCCCGGAGCCGGTGCGGATCAGCGAGTTGCGCGCGGTGCCGCGCTCGGGGGCCTCCGGCGCGTCGAGCGTCGAGAGCAGGCGCGCGCAGGAGAACGTCATGCCCGCGGGCAGCGAACCGAGCTCGGAGCGGGTCTGGTCGGTGCAGTCCTGCCAGTTCAGCGAGTCGTTGGCCGCCGCCCCCAGCGGCGGCACCGGCTGCGGCTTCGGGGGCTGCGGCGCGGGGGCCACCTGCTGCTCGCCGTCGTGGTAGGCGACGGCGGGGCGTTGCGAGGGCCCGGCCGAACAACCGGCGACCACCAGCAGCAACGGCAGCAGCGCGGCCCCGGCCCGGTTGATGCAGCGCGGCACGGGAACTCCTAAGAACTGTGTCGTGGTCGCTTTGCTCGGCGGTGCGGGCAGCGGCTCGGAAGCCGCGTCGGTGCCGGCTGGGTCCCACACTTGGAGCACCATCCGAAGCCCGCCCCACGTGCCCGCAAGCCGAAGCATCCCATGATCGACGTGTGGCCCTGGTGAGGGGAGCGCCCGCGGGGTGGTGAAGGTGACCACCTGTGCGGGTTCTGGTGGGTCGTTCGCCGGGTTAACGTGCTGGGGATCGTTCTGCGAATCGTGAAGGAGCGTCGTGCAGGTCGCCTGGGGACCGGGGGAGGAACGCGGGTTCAGCGCGAGCCGGGTGTCGGCCGCCGCGCTGGGGGCGGTGCCTCCGCCGATGCTGGTGCTGGTCGGGGTGATCAGCGTCCAGGTCGGGGCCGCGTTCGCCAAGCAGCTGTTCAGCGTGGCCGGGGCGTCCGGGGTGGTGACGCTGCGGCTGGTGTTCGCCGCGCTGATCCTGCTGGCGGTGTTCCGCCCGGCGCTGCGGATGGACTGGCCGACGCTGCGCGTCGTCATCGGCTATGGCGCCGTGCTGGCCGGCATGAACATGTGCATCTACCAGGCGTTCGAGCGGATCCCGCTGGGCGCGGCGGTGACCATCGAGTTCCTGGGGCCGCTGACGGTCGCCCTGTTCGGCTCGCACCGCAAGCTCGACGTCGTGTGGGCGCTGCTGGCCGGGACCGGCGTGTTCCTGCTGTCCCGCGTCGAGGGCGGGCTCGACTGGACCGGCGTCGCGTTCGCGCTGGCGGCGGGCGCCTGCTGGGCGGGCTACATCCTGCTGGGCGCCAAGCTCGGCAGCCGCACCTCCGGGACCTCCGGGCTGGCGCTGGCGATGGGTTTCGGCGCCCTGGTGGCGATCCCGATCGGCGCGGTCGACTCCGGTCCCGCGCTGCTGAACCCGACGGTGCTGATCGTCGGCCTGCTGGTGGCCCTGATGTCCTCGGTAGTGCCCTACACCCTGGAGCTGGAGGCGCTGCGCCGGATGCCGCCGCGCGTCTTCGGCATCCTCATGAGCACCGAACCCGCCGTCGCCGCCCTGGCGGGCCTGGTGGTGCTGGGCGAGCTGCTGACCGGCTGGCAGTGGCTGGCGATCTGCTGCGTCGTGATCGCCTCCGTCGGCTCGGTCGCCACCACCCGGAGGACCCCGGAGGACAGCGACCCGCCCGCGAACTGACCCGCCCGGGACCTCAGACGCCCGGGATCGGGGCCGGTCGGATCGCGCGCAGCAGGGTGAGCAGGGTCCGGTTGAGCGGGACCGCGATGCCGTGCCGGTCGGCGGCGCGGACGAGGGTGCCGGTGATGTGCTCGTGCTCCAGCGGGAGACCGGCGATCCGGTCGTAGAGCATCGAGGTGCCGTTCGTCGGGGGCATCCGGTCGGTGTAGTCGATGAGGACCTTGTCCGCGTCCTGCTGCGTCAGCGACGCGCCCTCGGCCTGCGCGACCGCGACCGCCTCGGCGAGGATGCCCGCGGCCAGTTCCCGGACCTCGTCGTCGGCGAGCACGTCGAGGCGGCGCAGGGTCAGCGCGGTGATCGGGTTCGGCGCCACGTTGGTGAGCATCTTGCGCCACGCCGCGGTGTGGAAGTCGTCGGTGGCCCGCAGCTTCACCTCCGAGCCCTCCAGCAGCGCCACGAAGCGCGACCCGAGCTCACCGCCCTCGACCTGCATGGTCGCGGGGGAGCGGCGGACGACGCGGCCGGGGCTGGTGCGCTCGGCGCCGACGTAGATCAGCGCGGGCAGCACCGGCGCCCGCAGCCCGAGCTCGGCGACCGACTCGCGGTGGGCGATGCCGTTCTGCACCACCACCAGCGGCGTGCGGCCGTCGTCGAGCTCGTGCAGCCACGGCGCGGTGCCGGGCACGTCGTGGACCTTGGTGGTGAGCACGATCCAGTCGTGCTCACCGGCCGATCCGGGATCGGTGGCCACCCGCACCGGGATCTCGGAGGTCCCGTCGGGGGTCTCCAGCACCAGCCGTTCGAACGGGGTGCGCACGCACATCGTCACCTCGTGGCCCGCGGCGTGCGCCGCTTCGGCGATCACGCCCCCGATGCCACCCGAACCGATCACCGCAATCCGTTGTGCCACGAGGCCGGAGGTTACTCGTCCGAACGATCCGCGCGGTGCGCGGAGCCGAACAGCACCGAGTCGAGGTCGTAGCGCGCCGGTTCCTCCAGCTGCGCGTAGTCGCAGGACTCGGGATCGCGGTCGGGACGCCAGCGCACGAACTGCGCGGTGTGCCGGAACCGCGCCGGGCGCCCGCCCTCGGTGTGGTCGTAGGAGACCTCCACGACCCGCTCCGGGCGCAGCGGCACCCACGGTTGCTCGGTGCTGTTCCAGCGGTTCACCGACCCCGGGAGCCGCCGCCCGGTGGCGTTCTCGCCGACCCACGGGTGCTCGCCGCCGGTGATGAGCTCGGCGAGCTCACCGGCCAGCTCGCGCCGCCGCGCGGCGGGGAACGCGCCGACGACGCCGACGTGGTGCAGCACCCCGCGCTCGTCGTGCAGCCCCAGCTGCAGCGAGCCGACCGCGGTGCCGGGTTCGGTGTTGGCGTGCCAGCGCAGGCCCGCGACGACGCAGTCGGCGGTGCGCGAGTGCTTGATCTTGAGCATGGTCCGCTTGCCCGGCGCGTAGGGACCGTCGAGCGGCTTGGCGACGACACCGTCCAGCCCGGCGCCCTCGAACAGCCGGAACCACTCCTCGGCCAGCTCCGGGTCCTCGGTGGCCGGCGTGGTGCGCAGCCCCGGCCGGTCCAGGCCGAGACCGGTCAGCAGCTCGCGGCGCTCGGACTGCGGCGACGAGGTGAGGTCCCGGTCGTCGAGGGCCAGCAGGTCGAAGGCGATGAACGCGGCCGGGGTGCGCTCGGCGAGGGTCTTGACCCTGCTGGCGGCGGGGTGGATGCGCTCGCTGAGCAGGTCCCAGTCCAGCCGGTCGCCCTCCTCGTCGCGGCGGATCACCACCAGCTCGCCGTCGAGCACCGCGGGCCGCTCCAGCTGCTGGGAGAGGGTCGACCGCACCTCCGGGAAGTAGCGCTCCAGGCCGCGCCCGGTGCGCGACTGCAGCAGCGGCTCCGATCCCGGTTCGACGAAGGCAAGGCAGCGGAAGCCGTCCCACTTCGGCTCGAACAGCAGCCCCTCGCGGTGCGGGACCCCGTCGACGGGGCTGGCCAGCATCGGTTTCACCGGCGGCCGCAGCGGCAGCATCAGCGCACCCGCTGCTTCGGACCCCGGTCGAGGCGCAGCCGGATCGCGGTGGGCAGGGTCTCGCGGCCCAGCGCCTGGCGGGCGCGGGCGAGGACCTTCTCGTCCAGCTCCTCCCACACGTGCCGGACGTTGGTGCCCTCCTTGAGCGACAGCGTCAGGCGCAGCGACGGCGACCGGTCGGTCCCGGCCATCCGCACCCGCGCCCGCGTGACGCCCGGGACCTGCTCGGCGTCGGTGCGCACGGCGTTGGCCAGCGCGCCCGCGGTGACGTCCAGGTCACCGGCGTCGCTGCGCTCCAGCCGCACGTCCGGGCGCTGCTCGGGGCGCAGCGAGCGCACCACCCACCACAGGCCGATCACGAACAGCACCAGCCCGGCGACCAGGCCGATCGCCCCGGCGAGCTGCGCGTGGTCGCCCAGCCAGCCGGTCAGCAGCGGGTCGGCCACCGGCCGCCGCGCGCGGAACACGCCCAGAGCACCGGAACCGACCACCAGCGCCGCCGCGCCGACCAGCAGCGACAGCACGCCCAGCAGGACCACCGCACCGCGCTCGAACGCGGCGCTGCGGCCGATCGGCGTGCTGCTCGGCTTGATCTCGGTCATCGGCGCTCCTTGGGCGTGGACACCGACACCAGCACCTTCGGCGTGCTCGGCAGCGGCAGGTCGCCGACCGCGCGCTCGGCGGTGGAGGTCAGCCGTTCCCGCAGGTCCCCGGGTTCGCGGAAGCGCGCGGCGGCCTTGACCCGCACCCGCTTGGCGCCCGCGGTGACGGTGGCGCCCGCGACCCCGTCCTGGTCGCGGACCTGGTGGCCGACCAGCCGCGCCAGCGAACGCCGGTCGGTGGTCACCGTGACCTCCGGCGCCGGGTCGTGCAGCCGCAGCTCGCGGTGGCCCGAGGCGATCGCGGCGATCAGCAGCACCACGCCGAGCACGACGAGGGCGGCGGCGATGATCCGCACCGGCGGGTCGGCCCACGAGAACCCGCTCAGCGCATCGCGCACCGCCGCGGGACCGACGATCAGCCCGCGCGCACCGGGCCGGATCAGCGACCACGCCGACTCGATGGCCAGCAGCGCGCCGAACGCGGCCACCACGACGCCGGCCACGGCGGTGATCAGTCGTACGAACACGCGCATCGCTCACTCCACCCTGGGCGGTGCGGCCGGTGGGACCAGGGCCGACACGGTCACGTCGACGCTGCGCACCCGGCACCCGGCGATGCGCGCGAGCTCGGTGCCGACGCGCTCGCGCATCGACGCCACGGTGTCGCGCACCGGGTTCGGGTAGCGCAGCGCCACGGTCAGCCGGACCCGCAGCGCGTCGTCAGGGCCGCTGACCTCGGCCCCGGCGGTGTGCTTGCGGCCGCTGCGCGCGCTGCCCGGGTCGACGTCGGCGGCGTGCGCGGCGATCTTGCGCAGCACCGACCGGTTGACGTGCAGGCTGCCGCGCTCGCCGGAGTCCTCGTCGGGGACGGTCTCCTCGGGGCTGGTCGCGGTCGCGGTCATCGGCGGTCCTTGGCGCGGCCCAGCAGGTCGCCGATCTCCAGCTCGCCGTCGAGGATCCGGCCGATCACCAGACCGACGACGCCGATCAGCAGCGCGATCAGGAACCCGCTGAAACCGCCGACCGCGGCGGCGGTGCCGAGGATCAGTCCGGAGATCAGTCCGGTCTGCGTCGCATTCATCTCCGAGCCTCCTGTGGAAGAAACGAGCGGGTCATCGAACTCGGGGTGGGGCGTGGTGGCGCCGCCACCGGCACCGGGCGCGGTGCAGCAGGCCGCGGACCCCGCGGGGCCTCACCTCGACGACGATCGGCGCCCAAAACCGGGGGTCGTCGTCGCGGGCATCGTCGGGAAGGCGGGCGCGCAGCCGGGCGAGCCCGGCGGCGAAGGCCTCCGGGTCCCCTCCCACGTCCGGGTGGTTCTCCCGGACGAACGCGCGGATCTCGGCACGCGTCGCCGGATCGTGCTGCACGTCCACCATTCTGCGCCTCCCCTCCGGTCCGTCCGGTTCACCCGGCCCCGGCTCACCCCGCCTCCGGGGCGTCGTCGCCGGCGTCCACGTCCGAGACGTGGATGTCCACCCGGGTCCCGCCGAGCCGTTCGGCCAGCGCACCGCGCAGGTCGTCCACGGTCTCGGTGAGCGGGCGGTCCAGCCGCAGCACCACGCCGATCTCCACCGGCCCGTCCTCGGACATCCGCACGCCGGTGATGCGGTGACCGGGGAAGTAGGACGCGATCTCGCCGAACGCGCCGCCGTGCAACCGCGCCACCGACGGGTGCGCGAGCACCGCATCGGCGAGCTCCTGAGCGGTGTGCTGCTCCGGCACCTGGGCCTCCTCGGCGGTGTGGGTGGGGAACGGCGTCACTCCACGCGCGAGGGCGCGGGCTGCGACGCCTCCTCCTCGTCCTCGCTGGGCAGGTGGATGTCGTTGACGACGATGTTGACCTCGATGACGTCGAGCCCGGTCATCCGCTCCACCGCGGTGATCACGTTGCGCCGCACCGCGCGGGAGAGGTCCACGATGGACGCTCCGTACTCGACGACGATGTCCAGGTCGACCGCCGCCTGCTTCTCGCCGACCTCGACCTGCACGCCCGAGGTGGAGGAGGTGCCGCTGCCGCCCGGGATCCGGTCGCGCAGGGCGCCGAAGGCCCGCGAAACTCCGCCGCCCATCGCGTAGACGCCGGAGACCTCGCGCGCGGCGATCCCGGCGATCTTCTGCACCACCGAGGCGGCGATGGTCGTCTTGCCCTGCGAGGTCTCGTCGGCGAGCCGTGCGGGCGAACCCCCGGTGCGCGTCTCCGGAATGCGCCGCTCGGTGCTCGATCCCGACTGGGTGGCCTGACCGGACGGCGTGCCGCTGTTCTGGGCCATGGAAATGCAGCTCCTTCCCGGTAACGCCGAAGCGATTCGGCGAGGTGTGACGCGAATTCT
Organism: Saccharopolyspora flava; assembly: GCF_900116135.1. Lineage (GTDB taxonomy): Bacteria > Actinomycetota > Actinomycetes > Mycobacteriales > Pseudonocardiaceae > Saccharopolyspora > Saccharopolyspora flava. The sequence continues at coordinate 549,587 of NZ_FOZX01000003.1, read as the reverse complement.
GGTCGCACCTGATCCGAGGGTGTCCCAGGTGCGGGAACGGCACCATTCGGTGCCGGGCGACGGTGCCCCATCCGTCACTCGCGCATTCTTCCGCAACGCGGGAGCGGCGGCGAACCGGCTCCCGGACGCGGTTGATCACGCGACGGTGAGCAGGAGCACGTGCCGGTGAGAGCTGGCGCGGCGGGCCCCGGTTATAGAGTCGGTCGCATGAATTTCGCCCGTCTGGTCGACCGCCGTCCAGAGATCACCCCGGACGAGCTGGTCCAGGCGATGACGCCGCCTCCGCGCTTCGAGGCGGCCCGCTTCGAGACCTACATCCCCAACCCCGAGGAGCCCAGCCAGGCCGAGGCCGTGCGGGACTGCTCGGCTTTCGCCCAGCGCATCAACGCTTCCGCCAGCGGTGGCGGCGGTTGGCTGCGCGGGATGTTCGGGGGCAGGAAGAAGACCGACGGCGACAAGCGCGGGCTCTACCTCGACGGCGGGTTCGGCGTCGGCAAGACCCACCTGCTGGCCTCGTTGTGGCACGCCACCGAGGGCACCAAGTCCTACGGGACCTTCGTCGAGATCACCAACCTGGTCGGCGCGCTGGGCTTCGCCGAGACCGTGCGGCGGCTCTCCGAGCACCGGCTGCTGGCCATCGACGAGTTCGAGCTGGACGACCCGGGCGACACGATGCTGGTGACCCAGCTGATCGCGAAGCTCACCGACGCCGGCGTGCACGTGGCGGCCACGTCGAACACGCTGCCGGACAAGCTCGGCGAGGGTCGGTTCGCGGCGGTGGACTTCCTGCGGGAGATCCACGCGATGTCCAACCGGTTCGGCGTGGTGCGGGTCGACGGACCGGACTACCGGCACCGCGGTCTGCCCGACGCGCCGCCGCCGATGGCCGACGACGAGCTGTCGCGGCTGGCCGAGGCCACCGACGGGTCCACGCTCGACGACTTCGACGAGCTGTGCGGGTTCCTCGCGGGCCTGCACGCCTCGAAGTACGGCAGGCTCGTCGACGGCATCACGGCCGTGCACCTCTCCGGTGTGCACGCCGCCCCGGACCAGGACGTGGCGTTGCGGCTGGTGGCGCTGGCCGACCGCCTCTACGACCGCGCCATCCCGGTCCGCGTCTCCGGAACCCCGCTGTCGGGCCTGTTCACCGAGGAGATGCTGCAGGGCGGCTACCGCAAGAAGTACCTCCGCGCGATCAGCCGCCTCACAGCCCTCTCCCGAGACCTCACCAAGTCCTGACCCCACCCGAGGCCCTGACCCCACCCGAGATACCGCGTCCTGGGGTGCTGCGTGGGGCGCGGTGCTGCGGAGGAGACAGTTTTAGCCATAATTGTCCCGACATTTCGGACATTGATCATGGGTGATTATGGCTAAAACCGTCCACTGCCCACGGTCGTCGTCACCGTGACCACAGGCGGTGGGCGAGCGCGGGCGGTGGGCGAGTACCGGCATCAGCGAAGCGGCGGAGCGGTCACTTCGCGAGGACTTCGGCGATGGCGTCGATGCCGGTGTCGAGGTCGTCGCGGGTGATCGTCAGGGGCGGGGCGATGCGCAGCGTGGTGGCCTGGGTTTCCTTGCAGAGGACGCCCCCGGCCATCAGCGCTTCGCTCGCCTGGCGGCCGGTGGGGCCGCCCGGGGCGATCTCGACGCCCGCCCACAGGCCGCGGCCGCGGACCTCGGCCACACCGGACAGTCCGGCGAGGCGTTCGTGCAGGTGGGCGCCCAGTTCGCGGGAGCGCTGCTGGAACTCCCCGGTGCTCAGCAGGCGGATCACCGCGCGGCCGACGGCCGCGGCGAGGGGGTTGCCGCCGAAGGTCGAGCCGTGCTGGCCCGGCTGCAGCACGCCGATGACGTCGTCGCGGCCGACCACGGCCGAGACCGGGAGGATGCCGCCGCCCAGCGCCTTCCCCAGCGTGTACAGGTCGGCGCGGACGCCGTCGTGGGCGCTGGCCAGCAGCTCACCGGTGCGGGCCAGGCCGGACTGGATCTCGTCGCAGATCAGCAGCGCGCCGTGCTCGTCGCAGGCGCGCCGCAGCCGCGGCAGGTAGTCCGCGGGCGGCACGATCACGCCGGCCTCGCCCTGGATGGGCTCGACCAGCACCGCGGCGGTCCGCTCGCTGATCGCGGCCTCCACCGAGGACGCGTCGCCGTAGGAGGTGACGGTGAACCCGGGCGTGTAGGGGCCGAACTCGGCGCGCGCCTCCGGGTCGGTCGAGAACGACACGATCGTGGTGGTGCGGCCGTGGAAGTTCGACCCGGCCACGATGATCTCGGCCTGGTTCTCCGGCACGCCCTTGACCTGGTAGGCCCACTTGCGGGCGATCTTGATCGCCGACTCGACGGCCTCGGCGCCGGAGTTCATCGGCAGCACCCGGTCGGTGCCGGTGAGCTCGGCGAGCTCGCGGCAGAACGGCCCGAGCTGGTCGTGGTGGAACGCGCGGCTGGTCAGCGTCAACCGGCCCAGCTGCTCGGTGGCCGCGGCGATCAGGTCGGGGTGGCGGTGGCCGAAGTTCAGCGCCGAGTAGCCGGCCAGGAAGTCCAGGTACCGGCGACCGTCCACATCGGTCATCCAGGCGCCCTCGGCCTCGGCGATCACGACCGGCAGCGGGTGGTAGTTGTGCGCGCTGTAGCGCTCGTCGAGCGCCAGGAACTCCTCGGCGCGGGACTGGGTGTCGAGGTGCGGGTGGACGGTAGCCATGGGCACAAGGCTATGACGGCGGTCCAGTGGATTTCAGTCGTCGAGCCTTGCTTGTTGCGTCGGTTCGTTGCGTAGATCCGAGTGAATTCGGCGATGCGTTGCGCTTGCGGGCGTCACAGGATGCGCGAGTCGTAGCGGCTCGGGGCGTACTGCTCCAGGGCGGTGCGCAGCCGCCGGGCCTCCTGCCGCCGGGCGATGAACCCGCCGGTCGCGCCGATCGGGTAGATCCGCCCACCACCGTGGTAAGGCCGCACCCGATGCCACAGCGTGGAGCTGGGCGCCGAACCGTCGGCCAGCCACAGCGCCAGCGCCGTCGACTTGCCGCGACCGACCACGCCGACCCGCGAGACCTGCCCCCAGGCGTACTCCCGGGTCAGCCCGAACCGGTGCACCACGACGCCGTCGCCGTTGACCTTCAACCGCAGGCTCGGCGCCAGCATCCGCCCCACCGACCAGATCGCGCCGAACACCAGCAGCCCGGCGCCGAGCAGGAACAGCGGTTCCCGGTCGACGCTGACGCGCTCGGCGAGGTAGGCGACGCCGACCAGCAGCGCCGCGAAGAACGCCGCCCAGAAGCCGGCGGACACCCGCCCGGCGGTGCGGAACTCGGGGCCGGGCCCGTCCCGGCGCACCTGGACGACCTGCGCCTGGGTGGCGCGCTTCTGCGGCGCCGCAGGCGTGATCGGCTGCCGCATCGGCGAAGCCGGAGCCGCCGCGACGGGCGCGGCAGGAGCGGCTGAGGGCGAGGCGGCGGAAGGGGCCGGAGCGGACGGGGCGGGTGCGGACTGGGTGTAGGTCCGGGTCTGCTGCTTCGGCGGGTTCGGCGGCGCGGGCGGTGCCGGGGGAGCGTCCGGTGCCTGCGCGGTGCGCTGCAGCTCGGTGGCGTGCTGGGCGATCACCGCGGTGATGGGTTGCGGCAGCCAACCGCTGCCCTGGGGGCTGGTCTCACCGATCCGGTCCAGCATCTGCGTCGGGGTCGGCCGGTCCGCCGGGTCCTTGGCCAGGCACTCCGCCAGCAGCGGCCGGAGTCCGTCGGGCACCTTCTCCAGGTCGGGCTCGGCGTGGGCGACCTTGTACAGCAGCGAAGCCGTGCTCTCCTCGCCGAACGGCCCGCAGCCGGTCGCGGCGAACACCAGCACCGCGCCCAGCGAGAACACGTCGCTGGCGGGTCCCACGTCGCCGCCGAGCGTCTGCTCGGGCGAGAAGAACCCCGGCGTCCCGAGGAAGATGCCGGTGGCGGTCAGCGAATGCCCGGTCATGGCGCGGGAGATGCCGAAGTCGATGACGCGCGGCCCGTCCGGCCCCAGCAGGACGTTGGCGGGCTTGAGGTCGCGGTGCACCAGCTCGGCGTTGTGGATGGCCACCAGCGCCTCGGCCAGCCCCGCGCCCAGGCTGCGCACGGTGGCCTCGGGCAGCGCCCCGTGGTCGGCGACCGCCTGGTGCAGCGTCGGCCCCGGGACGTACTCGGTGGCCAGCCACGGCTGCTCGGCGTCCGGGTCGGCGTTGACGACCGCGGCGGTCCAGAACCCGCCGACCGCGTGCGCGGCGTCGGCCTCGCGGCGGAACCGCTCGCGGAACTCGGGGTCCTCGGCGAGGTCGGCGCGGATGACCTTGACCGCGACCACGCGACCGCCGCGCGAGCGGCCGAGGTAGACCCCGCCCATCGCGCCGCGGCCCAGGCGGGCCAGCAGCCGGTAGTCGCCGACCGTGGTCGGGTCGCTGGCCAGCAACGGCTGCACGGCGTCCTCGCCCCCTAGATCATCGATGTCGCATTCGCGCTGTCCCCGACCGAGAGCTTACGTACCCAGCGCATCCCTGTCCGGGAGTCGCCCGGATTCCGGGTGACACGCCGCGTCGGTAATCGGTTACTTGGCTTCGTTCCAGCCCTTTCACGATGAGCTGCGCTGTGGGTATGATCCGGCGCACCGTGACCTGGAGCACGATCAACGACGATCGAGGGAGGCACGCCGTGACAGCCAGCGGACGACGCCCGGCGGTGGCGCTGCGCGGCGTCGGCAAGCGGTTCCCCGGGGTGGTCGCCGTCGACGGGGTGACGCTGGAGATCGAACCCGGCGAGGTGCACGTCTTCGCAGGTGAGAACGGTGCCGGCAAGTCCACGCTGATGAAGCTGATCGCCCAGGTCGAGCCGCCCACCAGCGGTCGCGTCGAACTGGACGGTGAACCGGTCGTCCACCAGGGGCCGGGTGCGGCGCGGCGGCTCGGGGTGTCCATGGTGCACCAGGAGTTCGCCCTCGCCCCGGACCTGTCGGTAGCTGAAAACCTCTTCATCGGGCACGAACCCGGCCGCAGCGGCTGGATCTCCCGCGCGGCCGAGCGCCGCGACGCGCGGGAGCTGCTCGCCCGCGTCGGCCTGGACGTCGACCCGGGGCGGCGGGTGTCGCTGCTGTCCACAGCGGAGCAGCAGCGGGTCGAACTCGCCAAAGCCCTGGCGGTGCGGGCGAAAGTGCTCATCCTCGACGAGCCGACGGCCAGCCTCACCGAACGCGAGACCGAGGAGCTGTTCGGCATCGTCCGCGAGCTCACCGGGCAGGGCATCGCCGTCCTCTACATCTCGCACCGGCTCGACGAGATCTTCGAGATCGGCGATCGGGTGACCGTGATGCGCGACGGCGCGGTCGTGGAGACCGCGCCGGTCGACGGCCTGGACGAGGCGCGGTTGGTGCAGCTCATGGTCGGCCGCGACGTCGCCAACCTCTACCCGCGCACCCACCGGGCGCCCGGCGAGGTGCGGCTGGAGGTCGACGGGCTCAGCCGCGGCGAGCAGGTGCGCGACGTGTCCTTCCAGGTCCGCGCCGGCGAGATCGTGGGACTGGCCGGATTGGTCGGTGCGGGCCGAACCGAGTTGGCGCGCGCGGTCTTCGGCGCCGAACCGCCCGATCGCGGAACGATCACAGTGGACGGTCGCGCGCTGCGCATCCGCGGCCCGGCCGACGCCATCGCGGCCGGCATCGGCTACCTCACCGAGAGCCGCAAGGAAGACGGTCTGGCGCTGCAGCTGGGCGTGGACAAGAACATCACGATGGCCAAGCTGCCGATGCTGCGCTTCGGGCTCATCGACCTGAAGGCGGAGCGGGACATCGCCGAGCGCGAGCGGGAGTCGCTGCGCATCCGGGTCCCGCGCGTCGGGCGGCAGGCGCAGACGCTCTCCGGCGGCAACCAGCAGAAGGTCGTGCTGGCGCGCTGGCTGGAGACCGGTGCCGACGTGCTGTTCTTCGACGAACCCGGCCGGGGCATGGACGTCGGCGCCAAGTCGGAGATGTTCCAGCAGCTGGATTCCCTGGCGGAGCAGGGGAAAGCGGTCGTGCTGATCTCCAGCTACCTGCCGGAGCTGCTGAACATGTGCGACCGGATCCTGGTGATGCGCGGTGGCCGCATCACCGGGGAGGTGCAGCGGACGGAGTTCTCCGAGGAACGCGTGGTCGCGCTCGCGACCGGAGCGAAGGGCAACCATGACTGAGCAGACCAAGGCACCGTCCACAGGGGACCGCGGGCTGCTGGGCGGCCTGGGCGACCGGCTCTCCGGAGCGGTCTCGCAGGTCGCGGCCGCGGGCGCGCTGATCGTCGTGTTCATCGTCCTGTCGATCGTCGCGCCGTCGTTCCTCACCGCCGACAACCTGTTCAACCTCGGGTCGCAGACCTCGGTGAACGCGGTGATGGCGGTGGGCGTGACGCTGGTGATCATCACCGGCGGCATTGACCTGTCGGTGGGATCGGTGGCCGCGCTGTCCGGGGTGATCGGCGTCCTGCTGATGGCCGAGTACGGGTTCAACCCGCTGCTGGGCATCGTCGGCGGGCTGGTCGTCGGCGCGCTGGCCGGGCTGGTCAACGGGCTGCTGGTGTCGGTGGTGGGGCTGCCGCCGTTCATCGCCACGCTCGGGATGCTCAGCGTGGGGCGGGGTTTGGTGCTCATCGCCACCGGCGCGGTCGCGGTGTTCGGGGCGCCGGACTCGTTCCGGCTGCTCGGGCAGGGCGTCATCGGCATCCTGCCGATCCCGATCGCGCTGATCATCCTGGTGGCCGTGCTGGGCTACGTGGTGCTCACCCGCACCCGGCTGGGCCGCTACGCCTACGTGATGGGCTCGAACATGGAGGCCGCGCGGCTGTCCGGCGTCCCGGTCAAGCGCTACATCACCTCGGTGTACGTGCTCTCGGGCGCGTTGGCCGGGCTGGGCGGCATGATCGCGGCCTCGCGGATCAACTCGGGTCAGCCGAACTTCGGCGAGGGCCTGGAGCTGGACGTGATCGCGGCGGTCGTCATCGGTGGCGCCAGCCTCATGGGCGGGCGCGGGACCGTGCTGGGCTCGCTGATCGGGGCCTTCCTGGTCGCGGTCATCCGCAACGGCGCGGTGCAGCTCAACATCGGCACCTTCTACCAGAACGTGCTGATCGGCGTGATCATCTGGCTGGCGGTCTGGTGGGACCTGTACCAGCGCCGCAAGCTCGGCGGCGACGCCGGATAGCCCTGTTTCGCGATGAGCAAAGGAGCTCTGCGGTGAAGAAGGTTCTGACGGCAACGTGCGTGCTGCTGACGCTGGCGGCCACCGGCTGCAGCGTCGGGGTGCGGGAGCAGACCGGAGGCGGCGGGCAGGACGGCGGTCCGATCAAGATCGCGGTGGTGCCCAAGGCGATCGGCTTCGACTTCTGGGAGAAGGTCCGCGTCGGCGCGGAGTGCGCCGGTTCCAAGCAGCAGGGCGTCGAGCTGCACTGGGACGGCGTGAGCGCGGAGAGCGACGTCAGCGGCCAGCAGAGCCTGCTGCAGGACATGCTCGCCCAGGGCGACGTGAAGGGGCTGGTGTACGCGGCCACCGACGCCAAGGCGCTGTCCGACGTCACCAAGACCGCGCAGGGGCAGGGCACCACGGTGGTCAACATGGACTCCGGGACCACCCCGCAGCCGCCGGACGTGCCGGTGTTCGCCACCAACAACGTCGCCGCCGCCGAGCAGGGCACCGAGGAACTGGCCAGGCAGCTGGGCGACCGGGGCAAGGTGGCCTTCATCGAGTTCCAGGCGGGGACCAGCACCAACGAGACCCGCGGCCAGGGCTTCAAGAACGGGCTGGCCAAGCACCCGGGCCTGCAGCTGGTGGCGCAGCAGTCCAGCGACAGCGACTACAACAAGGCGCTGCAGGTCACCCAGGACATCCTGACCGCGAACCCGGACCTCAACGGCATCTACGCGGCCAACGAGCCCAGCGTGCTCGGCGCGGCCGAGGCGGTCCGGCAGTCCGGCAAGGCAGGCCAGGTCAAGATCATCGGCTGGGACACCTCCGAGGGCCAGATCCAGGCGCTGCGGGACGGCGTGATCACCGGCCTCATCGCCCAGAACCCGTTCAAGATGGGCTACGCGGCGGTCAACGAGGCGATCGCCAAGATCCGCGGTTCGGCTCAGCAGGCCCCCGACACCGACACCGGCGCCACCCTCATCACCAAGGACAACCTCGACTCCCCGGAGATCCAGAAGCTCCTCAACCCCACCTGCGACAACCCGCCCCAGTAACCCGCTCAGGTCAAAAACCCCGGTTTTCGCGCGACGAAAACCGGGGTTTTCGACGCGATGAATGCGGCGGTTTTCGACCGGGGGAGTGGGGTGATCCAGCTGCGGGGGCGGGTGGGGTGTGCTGTGGTGGGACCTGAGGGGGTTTCGCGGACGCGGTTCGCGTGTTCTTTCCGCGCCTGACCACGACATCCCGGGGGTTTCGTGTTCGGTGGGCATCGGGAGTCGACACGACCGCAGCGCCGGCGCGCGGCGGGGGTGGCCGGTGCCGTCGTGGGGGTGCTGGTGAGCGGGTGCTCGCCGTCGGCGGTGGCCACGTGGCACGGGATCGGCCAGGAGCAGGTGAGCACCTACGAGACCGTCAACCGGCCCACCGGGGCGCCGGCCGCCGCCATCGAGGCCGTCGACCGGCTCAGCGCGGAGCAGGGCGACTCCATCGGGATCGCCGTGCTGGACCGCTCGACCGGCGAGCTGTCCTGGGGCCGGGACGGGGCGCGGCAGATGTACTCGGCGTCGCTGTCGAAGGTCATCGTGGCGGTCGAGCTGCTCGAACGCGGTTCCGTCGGCCCGGAGGACCGGGAACTCCTGCAGCGGGCGCTGGGGCCCAGCGACGACGAGGCGATGAACGCCCTCTGGGACCGCCACGGCGGGACCTCGCTCATCACCGACGCCGCCGAGCGGATGCGCCTGCAGCAGACCCGGCCGCCCGCCGACCCCGGCCGCTGGGGCGACACCCTCACCTCGGCCCGCGACATCGCCGCGGTCTTCCAGCACCTGCTCGGCCGGATGTCGTCCGACGACCGCGATTTCGTGCTCGACGCGCTGCACGCGGCGCCGGAGGAGGCGGCCGACGGCGTCGACCAGAACTTCGGGCTGATGGCGATGCACGCCCAGGCGGTCAAGTCCGGCTGGATGTGCTGCCAGCTGGGCAAGGTCTGGGTGCACAGCGCCGGGGTCGTCGACCCCGGCCGCCGGCGCTACGCCGTCGCCCTGCTCAGCGACCAGCCCAGCGCGGTCGGCTACGACGAGGCCATCTCCGACCTCACCGAAGCCGCCCGCGCCGCACTCACTCCGCTGCGCTGACCGGTCGCCGCTGTGTGAGCAGCCCGACGGTGAGGATCAGTGCCAGCAGCACGCCCAGCAGCAGCACCGTCAGCGAGATGCCGAGGGCGTGCGCCAGCAGTGCCGTGGCCAGCAGCAGCACCGCGCCGATCACCGAGATCAGCGTCGTGGACCTGCCCGCGTCGGCGTAGCCGGTGTGCAGCAGGCCGATGAGCAGCAGGTACACCACCAGCGGCACCGCCAGGGTCAGCGCCGCCGAGACCTCGTCCACGTGCGCCTTGTGCGCGTGGGCGTCGATGGCGACCTCCAGACCGGCGCCGACCGCCGCGACCGAGGCGAACACGAAGATGTGGCTGTACCCCCAGGTCAGCGCGTTCTTCACGCTCTCCCGCAGGTGCTGCACGGCGGAGTGCTTGAAGTAGATCCACCACATCGCGAAGATCATCAGCAGGCCGCCGATGCCGATCTCCAGCAGACCGGCCGACCACCCGCCGTCGGCGACGTCCTCCTGCATCGCCGCGGTCACCGCCAGCACCACCTCGCCCAGCGAGATGATCGTGAACAGGCCGTAGCGCTCGGCGATGTGGTGCGGGTGCCAGTTGGTCTGCGAGTGGCGCTCGGCCACGGCGGGCACGGCCAGCTCGGCCGCGACCAGCACCAGGAAGCCGATCTCGCCGTAGGGGTGCGGCAGCAGCAGCCGCAGGAGCCAGCCGACCTGCACGATCGCGATGCCGCCCGCGTAGCGCAGCGTGCACCCGCGGCTCTCCGGGTGCTCGGCGGCGGCGCGCAGCCACTGCGCGATCATCGCCACCCGCATCACCACGTAGCCGAAGGTGACGATCCGGAAGTCGTAGTCGTGGAACGTCGCGGGCACCCCGGCGGCCAGCACCAGCACGCCGCCCATCTGCAGCAGCGTCAGCAGCCGGTAGGGCACGTCGTCGGTGTCGTAGGCCGAGGCGAACCAGGTGAAGTTCATCCACGCCCACCAGATGGCGAAGAAGACCATCATGTAGCCGAAAGCGGTGGGCGCGAAGTGGCCCTCGGAGAGCCCGTGGTGCAGCTGCACGGCGGCCTGGCCGACGGCCGCCACGAAGCACAGGTCGAACAGCAGCTCCAGCGGCGTCGCCGCCCGATGACCTTCCTCGGGATCGCGCGCGACCATCCGGCCCCGCAGCGGCGGCAGATTGTTGCTCATGGTGGCGGAGTATGACAGCCAGTGGTGCTGATCAGCGTTCCCGCAGGTGGTGGCGTTGTGCGACCGAAACAATCGTCCACTGTGCATGACCGGAGCGCATGCGCCCGGACACGGACAGTGCGGTAGCCTCGTGGGCGCAAGGGGGTCAGGGTCGGACAGTCGGGGGACGACCGGGAGCCGGGTCCGCACGCCAGGACCCGGCTCTCCGCGCATTTCGCCCCGGAGAGGTACCTCCGATGTGCCCTCCAGCACTGTTGATCGGTCCCGTTCGGCGGTTTTTGGCATGATCCGACGCGGATAGCGTCGTGTGACGGCAGTGCGGCCGGGACCGGAAGGAACTGTGTGGTGACCAAGATCGAACGCCTGGGAGTCGTCGGTGGCGGGCAGATGGGCGGGGGCATCGCCGAGGTCGGCGCCCGCGCGGGCCTGGACGTGATCGTCCGCGAGATCGATGACGACGCCGCCCGGGCCGCTCGCTCTCGGCTGTGGAAGTCGCTCAACCGCGCGGTCCAGAAGGGCAAGATGACCGAGGCCGAGCGCGACGCCACGCAGGAGCGCCTGCACTTCACCACCACGCTCGCCGACCTCGACGACCGCGACATGGTGATCGAGGCGATCGCCGAGGACGAGGGCCTCAAGCTCACGCTCTTCGCCGAGCTCGACGAGCTGCTCACCAACCCGGACGCGATCCTGGCCTCCAACACCTCGTCGATCCCGATCGCCAAGCTCGCCGGCGCCACCAAGCGCCCCGACAAGGTCATCGGCGTGCACTTCTTCAACCCGGTGCCGGTGCTCAACCTCGTCGAGCTGGTCCCGTCGCTGCTGACCAGCGAGGAGACCGTCGAGCGGGCCGGGTCCTTCGCCACCGAGCAGCTCGGCAAGCAGACCATCCGCGCCGAGGACCGGTCGGGCTTCATCGTCAACGCCCTGCTGGTGCCCTACCTGCTCTCGGCGATCCGGATGTTCGAGGACGGGCACGCCAGCGCCGAGGACATCGACAACGGCATGGTGCAGGGCTGCGCCCACCCGATGGGCCCGCTGCGGCTGTCGGACATGGTCGGCCTGGACACCCTCAAGGCCATCGCCGACTCGATGTACGAGGAGTACGCCGAGCCCACCTACGCCGCCCCGCCGCTGCTCAAGCGCATGGTCGACGCAGGCCTCAAGGGCAAGAAGAGCGGCCAGGGCTTCTACGAGTACGAGTGAGCCAGTGATCGTCCTGCTCGGCGGTGCGGGCTGAGTTCCGCAGCTGGAACACCCGTCACCGCCGGGCGGAACGACCGCAGCAGCAGTTCTTTCAGTCCTGCTCGCCGATGGTGCTGCGGAGAGCCTCGACGGCGTGGTCTCTGTGTTCGGCGAGCAGGCGGATCAACTCGTCGGCGCGGCGGTTCTCGGCCGCGGAGATGATGGCTTCGTGCTCGCGGCGCACGCGTTCGCGGTTGGTGCCGGAGTTGTAGTAGACCGCGCGGTAGGCGTCGGTGGCGTCCCACAGCGTGCGCACCACGCGCAGCAGGCGCGGCATCCCGGCGGGTTCCAGCAGTGCGAAGTGGAAGCGGCGGTTGGCCGCGATCATCGCCACCAGGTCGCCGTCCTCGGCGGCCTTCTCCACGTCCTGACCGGCGTCGGTGATGCGCGTCAGGTCGGCGTCGGTGAGCCGTTCGGAGGCGACCCGGGCGGCCTCGGCCTCCAGCAGCTCGCGCATCCGGTAGACCTCCAGCAGGTCGGCCAGCGACAGCTCCGCCACCGAGTAGCCCCGGTGCGGCTGGTAGACGACCTGGCCCTCGGCTTCGAGCGTCTTGAGCGCCTCGCGCAGCGGCACGCGGCTGACTCCCATGCCCGCCGCGATGGTGTCCTGGCGGATCGGCTGCCCCGGCGCGAGCTCGCCGGACACGATGGATCTGCGCAGCTCATCGAGGACGAACGCCTGGGTCGTGGGGGGTCTGCGCATCGCGGAACTCCAGCGTCGGGTGCGGACGCGCGGGCACCGAAATCGGGTTTGACCGCGTCTCGAGCAACTGTATATTGGATCCGAATTTCCGGTCGCGCAAGCCGTCGGAGGGGTCATGGAAACGCTGCCGCTGGACGGCGTGCTCGTCGCGGATTTCAGCCGGGTCCTGGCCGGGCCCTACGCGACGATGCTGCTGGCCGACCTCGGCGCCACCGTGATCAAGGTGGAACGCCCCGGCACCGGCGACGACACGCGCTCCTGGGGTCCACCGTGGACGGACAACGGGTCCGCCTACTTCGAGTCGGTCAACCGCAACAAGCGCAGCGTCGCCCTCGACCTGTCCGACCCGGACGACCGGGCGGCCGCGCACGAGCTGGTGCGGCGGGCCGACGTGCTGGTGGAGAACTTCAAGGCGGGTTCGCTCGCGCAGCACGGCCTGGACCACGACTCCGCGCACGCGCTCAACCCGGGCCTGATCTACACCTCCATCTCGGGCTTCGGCTCGGCCGAGGGCGCCGAGCTGCCCGGCTACGACTTCGTGGTGCAGGCGCTCGGCGGGCTGATGAGCATCACCGGCGAACCGGATCGGCCACCGGTGAAGGTCGGCGTCGCCCTCGTCGACGTGCTCACCGGCAAGGACGCGGCGCTGGGCATCATGGCCGCGCTGCGCCACCGCGAGCGCACCGGGCTGGGCCAGCACGTCGAGGTCAACCTCATGTCGAGCCTGCTGGGTTCGCTGGCCAACCAGATGTCGAGCCTGCTCACCACCGGCATCGCCCCGCAACGGATGGGCAACCGGCACCCGAGCATCGCGCCCTACGAGACGCTGCGCTGCGAGGACGCGTTCCTGGCCGTGGCCGTGGGCAACGACGCGCAGTTCCGCAAGCTCTGCGACGGCCTGGGCCTGGTGTCGATGCCCGACGAGCCGGAGTTCGCCACCAACGCCCAGCGCGTCGCCCACCGCGAGGAGATGGTGCGGCGGCTGGAGAACGTGCTCGGCGCCCGCCCGGCCGCCGACTGGCAGCGGCGGCTGCAGGGCCTGGGCATCGCGTGCGGCCAGGTCAACGACCTGTCCGGAGCGGTGCACTACGCCGAGTCGCTGGGCCTGCGACCGATGGTCGACCCGGGCGGCGGCGCGGCGATGCAGGTGCGCTCGCCCATCGACTTCTCCGGTCACGGCACCGCCGAGGTGACCCCGCCACCGCTGCTGGGTCAGCACGACAAGGAGGTCCTCGCGTGGCTGCAGGACCCCGAGCAACCGCTTCCCCCGATCTCGTCCAGGAGGGACCCGCAATGAGCACCGGTGGCACCCGCCCGAAGTTCGACCCGCACGACCCGCTGGGCATCGACGCCGAGTTCACCCCGGAACAACTGGCGATCCGCGACAGCGTCCGCGCCCTGTGCCGCGACCACGTGCAGCCGCACGTCGCCGAGTGGTACGAGAACGGCGAGTTCCCGCAGGCCCGCGAACTCGCCCGCGAGCTCGGCAAGCTCGGCGTGCTGGGCATGCACCTGGAGGGCTACGGCTGCGCCGGTCTGTCCGCTGTGGACTACGGGATCGCCTGCGAGGAGCTGGAGGCCTGCGACTCCGGGCTGCGCTCGCTGGTGTCGGTGCAGGGCTCGCTGGCGATGTTCGCGATCTGGCGCTGGGGCTCGGAGGAGCACAAGCAGACCTGGCTGCCGCGGATGGCGGCGGGCGAGGCGATCGGCTGCTTCGGCCTGACCGAGCCCGACCACGGATCCGACCCGTCGTCGATGCGCACCGCCGCTCGCCGCGACGGCTCCGACTGGGTCCTCAACGGCCGCAAGATGTGGATCACCAACGGCAGCATCGCCTCGGTCGCCGTGGTGTGGGCGCAGACCGACGAGGCCGTGCGCGGTTTCGTGGTGCCCACCGACACGCCGGGCTTCTCGGCACCGGAGATCAAGCACAAGCTGTCGCTGCGCGCCTCGGTGACCGCCGAGCTGGTGCTCGACGACGTCCGGCTGCCCGCCGACGCCGTGCTGCCCGAGGTCACCGGCCTGCGCGGGCCGCTGTCCTGCCTCAACGAGGCCCGCTACGGCATCGTGTGGGGTTCGGTCGGGGCCGGGCGCAGCTGCCTGGAGGCGGCGCTGGACTACGCGACGAGTCGCGAGCAGTTCGGCCGGCCGATCGGCGGTTTCCAGCTCACCCAGTCCAAGCTCGCCGACATGGCGGTGCGGGTGCAGAACGGCAGGCTGCTGGCGCTGCACCTGGGCAAGCGCAAGGACGCCGGGCAGCTGAGCCCGCAGCAGGTCAGCTTCGGCAAGCTCGACAACGTCCGCGGCGCCCTGGAGGTCGCGCGCACCGCGCGAACCGTGCTGGGCGCCAACGGGATCTCGCTGGAGTACCCGGTGATCCGGCACATGACGAACCTGGAGTCGGTGCTGACCTACGAGGGCACCAGCGAGATGCACGCGCTGACCATCGGCCAGGCGATGACCGGGATCCCCGCCTTCCGCGGATGATGAGTACGTCACCTTAGCCTTGCTAAGGACTGATCGGCGTCGGAGGCTGACGGGACCTGGACTAGGGGGTCGGATGTCAGCCGTGGCGGTCGGGCAGCGCAGCGTCGGGATACCGCGGGTGCTGTCCTCGGTGGCCGCGGTGGTGACCGTCGGCGTCTTCCCGGTGTTCCTCGTCGGCGGGCTCGGCGTGCAGCTGCAGCAGGACCTGCGCTTCGGCGCGGCGCTGCTGGGCGTGGGCGCGGCCGGGTTCTTCGGAGTCGCCTCGGTGTCCTCGCGCGGCATGGGCTGGGTGGTCGAGCGCATCGGCGCCCGGCTCGGGATGCGCATCGGCGCGCTGGGCAGCTCGGTGTGCCTGTTCGGGCTGGCCGCCGCGCCGAACGCGGTGTGGCTGATGGCCCTGCTGTGGCTGGCGGGCCTGCCCAACTCGCTGGCCCAGCCCGCGTCGAACCTGCTGATCGCGCAAGGCATTCCGGCGCACCACCGGGGAATGGGCTTCGGGGTCAAGCAGTCCTCGATCCCGGTCGCCACGCTGCTGGCGGGCGTGGCGGTGCCGGCCATCGCGCTCACCGTCGGCTGGCGCTGGGTGTTCCTGATCGGCGGCGTGATCGGGCTGGTCGCGGCGGCCGTCGTCCCGGCGCTGCCGCAGGCCGAGCGCTCCGCGGCCACCCGCCCGGGCGCGGGCGGGGCGGGCGCGAACTTCACCTCGCTGCTGCTCATCGCGATCGCCGGTGGCCTGGGCTCGGCGGCGGCCAACGCGCTGGGCGCGTTCGTCACCACCACCGCGGTCGAGGTGGGGTTCAGCCCGTGGTCGGCCGGGCTGGTGCTGTCGGTGGGCTCGGCGGTGGGCCTGACGATCCGCCTGGCGGCCGGTGTGGCCGCCGACCGGCGGAACCCCGACCTGATCCGCGTGATCACGGTGATGCTGCTGATCGGGTCGCTGGGGTTCGGGCTGATGGCGGTGGCCTCGCCGCCGGTGTTCCTCATCGGCGTGGCCGTCGGCTTCGGCGCCGGGTGGGCCTGGCCCGGACTGCTGAACTTCGCCGTCGCCAAGATCGCCCCGGATCGGGTGGCCAGCGCGACCTCGTTCACCCAGACCGGTATCTACTTCGGCGGCAGCCTCGGCCCGTTGCTGTTCGGCCTGCTGGCCGAGCACGCCGGTCTCGCCGGGGCCTGGATCGCCGCCGGGCTCTGCGCGATCACCGCGGCGGTCCTGCTGCTGTTCGTCCGGCGCTGACCGGGGCTCAGCCCTTGCGGGCGATGCCGCCGTGCACGAGCCGGTACGGCGAGGGCGCGGGCGAGCCCGGGTCGGGCCGCCAGTCGGCGAGGCAGGACGCGCCCGGCGGGACCGGGGTGAAGTCGCCGAAGTAGGCCTCGATGCTCGCGGTGTCGCGCAGGTGGATCGGGTCGGAGGTCTCCTCGTAGTGCTCGGCCAGCACGCGCGCCGGGGCGGGGTCGTGGCTGTCGGTGACGTGCGAGATCACCAGGTGGCTGCCGGGGGCGAGCACGTCCCGGTAGGTGGCCATCAGCTCCGCGGGCCGGTCGGACTCGGGGAGGTAGTGCAGCACCGAGGACATCACCAGCCCGACCGGTTCGTCCAGGTTCAGCAGGGCGCGGACCTCCGGTGAGGTCAGGACCGACTGCGGGTCGCGGATGTCGGCGCGGGTGATCGCCGCGTTGATCTCGGCGGCCAGCAGGGGTTTGCTGTGCGCGACGGTGAGCGGTTCGTTGTCCACGTAAACCACCCGGAAGTGGCGCGTGCGTCGGCGTGCCACCTCGTGCACGTGCCCGATCGTCGGGATTCCCGAGCCCAGGTCGAGGAACTGGCGGACGCCGTGGGCGAGCAGGTACTCGACCGCGCGCCGCAGGAACGCGCGGTTCTCCCGGTACGTTCCGCCGATGCCCGGCAGCGCCGCCTCGAGCCGCTCCACGATGGAGCGTTCGACGCCGAAGTTGTGGCAGCCGCCGAGGAACGCGTCGTACATCCGGGCCGAGGCGGGACGGTTGATGTCCATCTCCCGGATCGCCGTGCTGCGCGTGTCCACCATGCTCGTCCTTCCCTCTCCCCTGAAATCGTACAGTAATCGCATTGTCACAATGCGTGTTCGCAACGATCGGGGGCACTGATCAACGCGCTCTTGTGATGGCAGGTCGCGCATATGACGATGTGGCGGGGTCAGCACCCAGGAGTTCGAGCACCCAGACGATGTGGTCCCGGGAGGCAAGTCGTGTCCGACGTGCAGGCGGTGGTTTCGACCGGCAAGGGCAGTCCGGTCGAGGTCGTGACGATCAAGGTCCCGGACCCGGGTCCGGGTGAAGCGGTGGTGCGGGTCCAGGCCTGCGGGGTCTGCCACACCGACCTGCACTACCGCGAGGGCGGCATCAGCGACGACTACCCGTTCCTGCTCGGGCACGAGGCCGCCGGCGTCGTCGAGCAGGTCGGCGAGGGCGTCACCGACGTCTCGCCCGGTGACTTCGTGGTGCTCAACTGGCGCGCGGTCTGCGGCGTCTGCCGGGCCTGCAAGCGCGGCCGCCCGCAGTACTGCTTCGACACCCACAACGCCGCCCAGCCGATGACGCTGGCCGACGGCACCCGGCTGGAGCCGGCGCTGGGCATCGGCGCGTTCGCCGAGAAGACCCTGGTCCACGCCGGGCAGTGCACGAAGGTCGATCCTTCGGCGCGAGCCGCGGTGGCGGGCCTTCTGGGCTGCGGGGTGATGGCCGGGATCGGCGCGGCGGTCAACACCGGCGGCGTGGGCCCGGGCGACACGGTCGCGATCCTGGGCTGCGGCGGTGTCGGCGACGGCGCGGTGGTCGGAGCCGCGATGGCCGGGGCGCGGCGCATCATCGCCGTGGACACCGACCCGAAGAAGCTGAGCTGGGCCGAGGGCTTCGGCGCCACCCACACCGTCAACGCCGCGGAGAACGACAGCGTCGAGGCGATCCGCGAGCTCACCGGTGGTTTCGGCGCCGACGTGGTGATCGACGCGGTCGGCCGGGTGGAGACCTTCAAGCAGGCGTTCTACGCTCGCGACCTGGCCGGGACGGTGGTCCTGGTCGGCGTGCCGACCCCGGAGATGACGCTGGACCTGCCGCTGCTGGACGTCTTCGGGCGCGGCGGCGCGATCAAGTCCTCCTGGTACGGCGACTGCCTGCCCGAGCGCGACTTCCCGATGCTCATCGAGCTCTACCAGCAGGGCAGGCTGCCGCTGGAGAAGTTCGTGACCGAGGAGATCGCCCTGGACCAGGTGGAGCAGGCGTTCGAGAAGATGCACCGCGGCGAGGTCCTGCGCTCCGTGGTGACCTTCTGAACGAAAACGACCCCGATTTCCCGGTGGTGTGAACAATGACGCTGCGAATCGACCACGCGGTGACGTCCGGAACGTTCTCGCTGGACGGGCAGACCTTCGACGTGGACAACAACGCCTGGGTCGTCGGCGACGACTCGGAGTGCGTGGTGCTCGACGCGCCGCACGACGTGGCCGCGATCCGGGAGCTGGTCGGCGACCGGACGGTCCGCGCCGTGCTGTGCACGCACGCCCACGACGACCACGTGCGCAAGGCGCCGGAGCTGGCCGACGCCGTCGGCGCCCCGATCCACCTGCACCCGGACGACCGGGTGCTGTGGGACATGACCCACCCCGATCGCGAGCCGGACCGCGAGCTCGCCGACGGCGAGGTGATCGAGGTCGGCGGTGGCGAGCTGCGGGTGCTGCACACGCCGGGCCACGCGCCCGGCGCGGTGTGCTTCCACGCGCCCGGCCTGGGCGTGGTGTTCACCGGCGACACGCTGTTCGCCGGTGGTCCCGGGGCGACCGGGCGGTCCTACTCGGACTTCGGGGTGATCACCGGGTCGATCCGGGACCGGCTGCTGCCGCTGCCCCCGGAGACCGAGGTGCGGCCCGGGCACGGGGAGTCGACCACGATCGGCGAGGTGCGCGGTCAGTTCGACGAGTGGGTGGCGCGGGGCCACTGACGTGCTGGGTCGCTGATCAGTCGTCGGTGCGAGGTGGGTCGTTCTACACTCACACCTTCGACTGATGAGCTGGGGCCGGGTGGCGGGCAAGATCTGGAGCCCGCCGCCCGCAGCACCGGTCTGGCGGGAGCGGCGTGCCGCGGAGCCGGGACGTCCGGTTCCGGTGTTCGCGGCAGGCGTTGCCGGCGGAGCCGTGCGCGGTTCCGCGAGCCCCGTTGCAGACAGGCAGGTGCGATGGTCGACCAGGTCGCCGGAAGACTGGTGTTCTCCCGCTCCCGCTCGGGGTTGTGGGCCTGGGCGCTGAACCACCGCGTGACGCTCTTCGACGTCTCGTTCGTGCTGGCCGCGTCGGTGCTCTACGTCTTCGACGCGGCGCTGGCCGACCACCCGCCGTCGATCCCGTGGTGGGTGCCGATGGCCATCGGCGGTCCGGCCGGGCTGCTGCTGACGCTGCGCCGCCGCGCGCCGTGGACCGTGCTGCTCCTGCTGGTCGCCACGGCGGTCGGGCTGACCGCGTTCCAGCTCAGCATCGGTGCGCTGAACCTGGTCATCCAGGTGGCGCTCTACACGGTGTGCGTGCGCACCACGCCGTCGATGATGGTGGCCGCCGCGGCGCTGGCGATGTGCTACCCGGTCTCGGACGCGATCGCCTACGGGATGGGTCCGCTGATGGGGGCGCTGCGGGTGATCGGCGCCGTGGTGAACCTGGTGATCGTGGTGGGCCTGGCCTACGCGGTGCAGATCGGGCGCAGGCGCGCCGAGCAGCTGGAGCGCACCCTGGCGCTGCTCGACGACGCGCGCGATCAGCTCGCCGCCGACGCGGCCTCGATCGAACGCGCCCGCATCGCGCGGGAGTTCCACGACATCGTCTCGCACAACCTGTCGGTGGTGGCGTTGCGCGCGGGCGTGGCGCGGGCGGTGATCGACCGCGACCCCGACCACGCGCGGCAGACCTTGCAGGAGCTGGAGAGCAGTTCGCGCGGGGCGCTGGGGGAGATGCGCGACATGCTCACCGCGCTGCGGGAACGCGATTCCAGCGGCAAGGAGACCATCGACTGGCAGCCCACGCCGACCCTCGACGGGCTGGACGCGCTGGTCGACTCGGTTCGCGGCGGGCAGGTCACCTGGAAGCTGGACCGGCGCGGGCCGGTGCGCGAACTCGGCGCGGGCGTGGAGATGACGGCCTACCGCATCGTCCAGGAGGCGATGACCAACGTCCTCAAGCACGCGGGGTCCGGGCGTGCGCGGGTGCTCGTCGAGTACGCGGCGGCGACGTTGCGGATCGAGGTGACCAACGAGTTGGCCGCGACCGAAGGCGAGGTGCAGCGGCCGGTGTCCCAACAGTCGGGTCACGGGTTGATCGGGCTGAGGGAACGCGTTGCGCTGCTGGGCGGAACTTTGACAGCACATCCGGTCATGAACGGATTTCGGCTCGAGGCCGTGTTACCGTGCCCGGAAAATTCGGACCTGACCTGAGCCGTAAATGTCAGGCCGCCAGGACTAGGAGGCGTCGGTGGGAACTGCGGAGACGACCGTCCTGGTTGCCGATGACCAGGCGATGATCCGCGCCGGGTTGGTCGCGCTGCTGTCCAACGAGCCGGGTCTGCGGGTCCTCGCCGAAGCGTCGGACGGTGATTCGGCGGTGGCGGCGGTGCGCCGCAGGCGCCCGGACGTGGTGCTGCTGGACGTGCGGATGCCCGGTAAGGACGGCATCGCCGCTGCGCAGGAGATCCTCGCCGAGACCGACGGCGCGACGTCGGTGATCATGCTGACGGTGCACGACCTCGACGAGTACGTCTACGGCGCGCTGCGCGCCGGCGCCAGCGGTTTCCTGCTCAAGGACGCCAGTCCCGAGGAGCTGGTCAAGGCCGTGCACACCGTCGCCGCCGGTGAGGCGCTGCTTGCGCCCCGGGTGACCAAGCGGCTGCTCCAGCGCTTCGCCGCGCTGGGCGTGCGCGATGCGCGCAGCGAGCTGTCGGTGCTCACCGAGCGCGAGGTGGACGTGCTGCTGGAGGTCGCGCGCGGCGGTTCCAACGCCGAGATCGCCCGCAACCTCGGGCTGGCCGAGCTGACGGTGAAATCGCACCTGTACCACGTGATGCAGAAGCTGCAGATCTCCTCGCGCACGCAGCTGGTGATCCTCGCCTACGAGACGGGCCTGGTCTGCCCGGGCCAGGACAACGCGCGGCCCCCGAGCCAGGTCTCGGTCTGAGCTCACCGGCGTGTCTAATGGGGACATGCACGGCTCGGAACAGCACGAACTCAAGGTCGGACTCGTCGGCTACGGCTCGGGCGGGAAGATCTTCCACGCGCCGCTGATCGCCGCTCACCCGCGGTTGCGGCTGGACGCGGTGGTCACCGCGAACCCGGAGCGCCAGGCGCAGGTGCGCGCGGACCTGCCGGGAGCCGAGCCGGTGGCCGACCTCGACGCGCTGTTCGCCCGCGAGCCGGATCTGGTGGTCATCACCACGCCGAACCGCACGCACGCCGAGCTGGCCAGGACCGCGCTGGACGCGGGCGTGCCGGTGGTGGTGGACAAGCCGTTCACACCGACCGCGCAGGAGGGTCGCGAGCTCGTCGAGCACGCGCGCGAGCGGGGGCTGCTGCTGACCGTGTTCCAGAACCGCCGGTGGGACAGCGACTTCCGCACGGTCCGCAAGGTGCTGGACGGCGGCGAGCTGGGGCGGGTCCACCGGTTCGAGTCGCGCTTCGACCGCTGGGCGCCGCAGCCGAAGCCGACCTGGCGCGACTCCGGCGGTGCCGAGGACGTGGCCGGGCTGCTCTACGACCTGGGCAGCCACCTCATCGACCAGGCGCTGCAGCTGTTCGGCCCGGTCGCCTCGGTCTACGCCGAGATCGACACCCGCCGGCCGGGCGTGCGCGCCGACGACGACTCGTTCGTCGCGCTGACCCACGTCAACGGCGTGCGCTCGCACCTGTGGATGAGCAAGCTCGCGGCGGTCCCGGGGCCGCGGCTGCGCCTGCTCGGCGACCGGGGCACCTTCACCAAGCACGGCACGGACCCGCAGGAAGCCGACCTGCGCGCGGGCAAGCGCCCGGTCGACGACATGTGGGGCCGCGAACCCGAGGACATCCGGGGCGAACTCGGCGACGGCGAGACCACCCGCACGATCCCCAGCGAACCGGGCACCTACCAGGCCTTCTACGACGGAGTCGTCAACTCCCTGCTCACGGGCGCCCCGGCCCCGGTCGACCCGGCCGATGCCATCACGGCCCTCGACATCATCGCCGCAGCCCAACGCTCAGCCGAGAACCACACCCTCGAACCCCTCACCTGACCCGCTCCCTCCCCTCCGCCCTCCGGGCCCGGGTCTTCGCGGCGGTGCTGACGTTGCCAACGGCCGTTGGCAGGGGACAGTTTTAGCCATAACTATCCATGATCAACATCCGTTTTGTCCGGACAGTTATGGCTAAAACTGCCCCCTGCCGAACAAAGAACCCTCCGCCGAGCAGTGCTCAGCGGTCGTAGCGCCCTGCTTTGAGGGTGGTGAGGAACGAGGCCCACTGGGTGGGGGCAGTGGTGAGGTGGTCCCCGCCGGGGTTCTTGCTGTCGCGGATGCCGACGGTGGTTGGGGTGATCGCGACCTCGACGCATTGCCCTGCGTTCGCGCTGCGTGAGCTCTTTCGCCAGGTTGCGTTCGCAAGTCGCTCACTTGCGTCTCCTCTGGGCGCCGGTCTGCTCCTCGGCGTTCGTACGCATGAGCGAGAGTGATTCGCGTTGTGAGGAGGTTGAGGGGTGGTCACTCTTCGTCACGCCGAGTTGCGCGTGGGGCGTGGTCGACCACGCTGAGTGCGTGGGTCGACGTTCGGGGGGCCGGGATGAGCAGTGACGCGGAGGTCGCCGAGGTGGGTTGGACGATGACGCCCGCGGTGAGCGAGCACCTGGATCCCCAGGAGCTCGACGGGCTGCACCTGTGGTGGCGGGCGGCGAACTTCCTGTCGGCGGGCCAGATCTACCTGATGGACAACCCGCTGCTGCGGGAACCGCTGCGAGCCGAGCACATCAAGCCGCGGCTGCTGGGGCACTGGGGGACCACGCCCGGGCTGAACTTCATCTACGCCCACCTCAACCGGGCGATCCGGATGCGCGACCTGGCCATGATGTACGTGATCGGCCCCGGCCACGGCGGGCCCGGCCTGGTCGCGGCGTCGTGGCTGGAGGGCACCTACAGCGAGATCTACCCGGACGTCGCCCAGGACAACGACGGCCTCAAGCGGCTGGTCACCCAGTTCTCCTTCCCCGGCGGCGTTCCCAGCCACGTCGCGCCGGAGACGCCCGGGTCGATCCACGAGGGCGGCGAGCTCGGGTACTCGCTGTCGCACGCGTTCGGGGCGGTGTTCGACAACCCCGACCTGATCGTGCCGTGCATCATCGGCGACGGCGAGGCCGAGACGGGTCCGCTGGCGACCAGCTGGCACGGCAACAAGTTCCTCAACCCCGCCACCGACGGGGCGGTGCTGCCGATCCTGCACCTCAACGGCTACAAGATCGCCAACCCGGCGGTGCTGGCGCGCATCCCCGACGAGGAACTGCTCAGCATGCTGCGCGGTTTCGGCTACGAGCCCTACCTCGTCGCCGGTGACGAGCCGGCGCCGATGCACCACCTGTTCGCCGCGACGCTGGACCGCTGCCTCGACGAGATCGCCGCGATCCAGCGCCGCGCCCGGCGCGACGGGTCCGGGCAGCGCCCCCGCTGGCCGATGATCGTGCTGCGCACCCCGAAGGGCTGGACCGGGCCGGACACCGTCGACGGCAAGCACGTCGCCGGCACCTGGCGCGCCCACCAGGTGCCGATCTCCGACCCGCGCGGCAACCCGGAACACCTGTGGCAGCTCGAATCCTGGATGCGCAGCTACGAGCCCGCCGACCTGTTCGAGTCCTCGGGCGCCCCGGTGCGCGCGATCCGCGACCACAACCCGGTCGGGGATCGGCGGATGAGCGCCAGCCCGCACGCCAACGGCGGTCACCTGCTGCGGGCGCTGCGGCTGCCCGAGTTCCGGGACTACGGCGTGGAGGTCGATGAGCCGGGCGCCGCCACCGGCGAGGCGACCCGCGTGCTCGGGCGGTTCCTGCGCGACGTGATGCGGTTGAACGACACCGAGCACAACTTCCGCATCTTCTCCCCGGACGAGAACAACTCCAACCGGCTGGGCGCGATCCTCGACGTCACCTCCCGCACCTGGGAAGCGGAGATCCTGCCCGGAGACGACTCGCTGGCGCGCGACGGACGCGTGATGGAGGTCCTCTCCGAGCACACCTGCCAGGGCTGGCTGGAGGGGTACCTGCTCACCGGCAGGCACGGGTTCTTCTCCTGCTACGAGGCCTTCGCGCACATCGTGGACTCGATGGTCAACCAGCACGCCAAGTGGCTCAAGGTCACCGGCGGACTGGCCTGGCGGCAGCCGATCGCCTCGCTGAACTACCTGCTCACGTCGCACGTGTGGCGGCAGGACCACAACGGTTTCTCGCACCAGGACCCGGGTTTCATCGATCACGTGGTGAACAAGAAGGCCGAGGTGGTGCGCGTCTACCTGCCGCCGGACGCCAACACGCTGCTGTCGGTGGTCGACCACTGCCTGCGCAGCCGCGACTACATCAACGTGGTGGTCGCCGGCAAGCAGCCCGCGCCGCAGTACCTGGACGTCGAATCGGCGGTGGTGCACTGCACGAAGGGAATCGGGATCTGGGACTGGGCCTCCAGCGACGCCGACGGCGACCCGGACGTGGTGATGGGCTGCGCGGGCGACGTGCCCACGATGGAGACCCTCGCCGCGGTGGACCTGCTGCTGCGGGAGTTCCCGGACCTGCGGATCCGCGTGGTCAACGTGGTCGACCTGATGCGGCTGCAGGACGAGCGCGAGCACCCGCACGGCCTGTCCGACGCCGAGTTCGACAGCCTGTTCACCCGCGACCGCCCGGTGATCTTCAACTACCACGGCTACCCGTGGCTGATCCACCGGCTGACCTACCGCCGCCACAACCACGAGAACATGCACGTGCGCGGTTACAAGGAGGAGGGCACGACCACGACGCCGTTCGACATGTGCGTGCTCAACCAGATCGACCGGTTCAACCTCGCCATCGACGTCATCGACCGGGTCCCGCGGCTGGGCCCGCGCGCGGCGTACGCGCGAGAAGCGTTGAAGACCAAGCTGATCGAGCACCGGCACTACGTGTCCACGCACGGCGAGGACATGCCGGAGATCCGGGACTGGGTGTGGCCGGGCCGGTGAGGGTGCTGACGGTCAACGCCGGTTCCAGCAGCCTCAAGCTGGCGCTGCTCGACGGCGACGAGCTCGTCGACGAGCACCACGCCGAGCGCTGGGACGGCGAACCCGGGCCGATCGCGGAGTTCCTCGACACCCATGGCGCCGAGGTCATCGGGCACCGGGTGGTGCACGGCGGCGACCGCGTCACCGAGGCGACGATCGTCGACGACGACGTGCAGTCCTACCTGGAGTCGCTGACCGAGCTGGCGCCGCTGCACCAGCCGCGCGCGGTGGAGGGGATCCGGGTGGCGCGGCGGGTCGCGCCCGAGGTGCCGTCGGTGGTGTGCGTGGACACCGCCTTCCACGCCCGGCTGCCCACCGCCGCCGCGACCTACGCCCTGCCGCGCGAGTGGAACGAGCGGTACGGGGTGCGGCGCTACGGTTTTCACGGCCTCTCGCACTCCTACGCGGTGCGGCGCGGAGCGGAGCTGGCGGGGCTGGAACCCGGGCGCGGGAAGGTGCTCAGCTGCCACCTGGGGGCCGGTGCGTCGATGGCCGCGGTGCTCGACGGCCGCAGCGTGGACACCACGATGGGGTTCACGCCCGAGGAGGGGCTGGTGATGAACACCCGCAGCGGCAGCATCGACCCCGGGCTCCTCGGCTGGCTCATCGACGCGAGAGGTGTTGCGCCGCAGGAGGTCTTCGAGGCGCTGGCGACTCGGTCCGGGATCGCCGGGCTGTCCGGGGGATCGGGCGACCTGCGCGACGTGCTGGACGCGCGGGAGAACGGGGACCACGACGCCGCAACGGCTTTCGACGTCTACCGGCACAGCCTGGTGCGGCACGCCGGGGCGATGCTGGCGGTGCTCGGCGGGCTGGATCTGCTGGTGTTCACCGGCGGCATCGGCGAGCACCAGCCGCCGGTGCGCGCGGCGGTCGGCTCGGCGCTGGTGTTCGCCGGGGCGGCGATCGACCCGGCGCGCAACATCCACGCCGAGGAGGGGGAGATCAGCGCCGCCGGGGCCGGAGCGCGCAGCGTGGTGGTGCGGGCGCGGGAGGACCTGGAAATCGCGCGGCAGTCACGCGTCGCGGTCGCCGTCGGCGGATGATGGTCAGACCTTCACCCGTCCGTGTTGAATCGGAATCCGAACCCCTTTCCTCCGCTTTCTGGGGCGCTCGTCCGACATTCTCGTGTTTGCGCTGGAAATGCCGCGCGACGTGCCGCTGAGCCGCAATTTTCGGAAACCGCTTGGTAACACGTCGCGGCCCGTTCTCGCGTTGACAGGGACAAACGCGCGTCTTACGGTCTCTGCCCAACCGCATCACTCGAATGGGCGATGCACTAGGGAGGTTTGGGCCGATGCTCAGGACCGAAATGTCCCGACGACAACTGCTCCGCGCCGGTGCCGCGGCCGCGGTCGCCCTGCCGGCCGCCGGAGCCCTCGCCGGGTGCAGCTTCACCCAACCCGGCACCGGGCAGCCCACCGGGTCCACTCTGGACCGGCTCAAACAGCAGGGATACGCCCGGATCGCGATCGCCAACGAACCTCCCTACACCCAGATCAACCCCGACGGCAGCGTCACCGGAGCCGAACCCGACGTGGTCGCCGCCGTGCTCAAGCGCATGGGAATCCCGCGCATCGAAGGCGTCGTCACCCCCTACGAATCGATGATTCCGGGGCTCAACGCCAACCGGTGGGACATCATCGCCGCGGGATTGTTCATGAAGCAATCCCGCTGCAGCCAGATCAGCTACTCCGAACCGCAAATCGTGTCCACCGAATCGTTCGCGGTTCCCGCCGGGAACCCCAAGAAACTCACCACGATCGCGGCCGTGAAAGCCGATCCCGCGCTCAAGATCGCGGTGCTCCCCGGCGGATTCGAGGACGGCGCGCTCAAGACCGCCGGAGTGCCGGCCGCGCAGCTCGTCAACATCCCCGACGGCCGCAGCGGGATCGAGGCCGTGCAGGCCGGCCGGGCCGACGCGTTCTTCCTGCCGACCCTGTCGCTCGAAGCCCTCAAGACCGAGGGCATCGAGATCACCGGCGCCATCAACGACGTGCAGCAGACCGGCTCGGGTGCCGGGTTCCGCCAAGCCGACGGCGACCTGGTCGCCGCCTACGACGAGCAGCTCAAGGCGCTCAAGGGCACCCCGGAGTTCGACCAGATCCTCGGCAAGTGGGGCTTCTCCGGCGAAGCCGCGCGAGGGGTCACCCGCGACCAGCTCTGCTCCGTGGCGGGCTAGCCGCCGATGTCGGAGATCCTCCCGTACTTCCCGCTGCTCGGCGAGGGCCTGCTCATCACCATCGCGCTCACCCTCGCGGGCATGGTGCTCGCGGTGGTGGTGGCCTTCGCCGCCGGGATCGCCCGGATGTCGCACCGCCGCTGGCTGCGCTGGCCCGCGGCGGTGTTCGTCGAGAGCTTCCGCGGCACCTCGATGCTGGTGCAGCTGTTCTGGTTGTTCTTCGCGCTGCCGTTCTTCGGCGTCCAGCTCGTGCCCTTCGCCGCCGCGATCCTCGCGCTCGGGCTCAACGAGGGCGCCTACGGCGCGGAGATCGTGCGAGGCGCGATCACGGCGCTGCCGCGCGGGCAGCGGGAAGGCGCCATCGCGCTGAGCCTGAGCCCGTACCAGCGGATGCGGTTCGTCATCCTGCCGCAGGCGGTTCCGGCGATGATCCCGCCGTTCGGCAACGTCATGGTCGACCTGCTCAAGAACACCTCGCTGGTGTCGCTGGTGACCGTGGCCGACCTGACCTTCACCGCGCAGATGGTCCGCAACACCACCGGCGCCACCGCCGCGGTGTTCGGCACGATCCTGGTGCTCTACTTCGTCGTGGCCTACGCGCTGTCGCTCGGCTCGTCCTGGCTGGAACGCCGCGTCGACCCGACCCGGCCGGCCGGGTCGCGGGGCTTCTGGCAGCGGGTGCTGCCGGATCGGCGGGTGATGTCGTGATCTGGGACTGGTCGTTCGCCGCGCAGATCGTGCCGTTCCTGCTGCAGGGGCTGTGGGTCACCGTGCAGATCACCCTGATCGGCATGGCGATCGCGCTGGTCGTGGGGCTGTTCGTGGCGGTGGTGCGCTACTCCGAGGTGCCGGTGATCAGCAAGCTGTTCACCTTCTTCGTGCTGTTCGTGCGCGGCACGCCGCTGCTGGTGCAGGCCTACTTCGCGTTCTTCGTGCTGCCGAGCGTCGGTGTGCAGTTCTCGCCGATGATCACCGGCATCGTCGTCATCGGCCTCAACTACAGCGCCTACACCGCCGAGGTCTACCGCGCGGGCATCCAGAGCGTGGCGACCGGGCAGTGGGAGGCGTGCACGGCGCTGAGCCTGTCGACCTGGCAGCGCTGGCGGTTCGTGGTGCTGCCGCAGGCCATCCGCGACGTCATCCCCGCGCTGGGCAACTACCTGGTGCAGATGTTCAAGGACTCGGCGATCCTGCACGCCATCACCGTGTTCGAACTGCTCGGGCACGCGACCGCGGTCGGGTCCAGCAGCTACCGCTACCTGGAGCCGATGACGATCGCCGCCCTGCTGTTCCTCGCGGTCAGCCTCCCGGCGGCGAGGCTGATCACACGATTGGAGCTGCGTCTTGCCCACCCCAGATGAGCCGATGATCTCCTTCGCCGGCGTGGGGAAGTCTTTCGGGGACAACCACGTGCTGCGCGAGCTCGACCTGACGGTGGCACCGGGGGAGAAGGTGTCGATCATCGGGCCAAGCGGCTCCGGGAAGACCACCATCCTGCGGCTGCTCATGACCCTGGAGAACCCCGACAGCGGGCTGATCGAGGTCGACGGGGAACCGCTGTGGGACTGCAGGGAGGGCGCCCGGTTCGACGCGAAGAAGCAGGCCGAGGTGCGCCGCACGATCGGCATGGTCTTCCAGCACTTCAACCTGTTCCCGCACATGACCGTCCTGGACAACGTGACGCTCTCGCCGGTGCAGGTGCTGGGCATGAGCCGCGAGGAGGCGGGGCAGCGGGCGGTCGAGCTGCTTCAGCTGGTCGGCCTGGACAAGCACATGGCGCACAAGCCGGGCCAGCTGTCCGGCGGTCAGCAGCAGCGCGTCGCCATCGCCCGCGCCCTGGCGATGCGGCCGAAGGTGATGCTCTTCGACGAGGTCACCTCGGCGCTGGACCCGGAGCTCATCGGCGAGGTACTGGCGGTCATCCGCGACCTCGCCCACACCACGGCCATGACGATGCTGCTGGTCACCCACGAGATGCGCTTCGCCGAGGAGATCTCCGACCGCGTCCTCATGTTCGACTCCGGATCCGTCGTCGAATCCGGACCCCCGTCGCAGATCCTCCAGAACCCCCAGCACGAACGAACCCAGCGCTTCCTCAAGGCCGTCCTCGAACGCAAGTGACCGCGGGTGATCGCCTCACCCGGTGAGGGCGGCGAGGTGGCGGTAGGAGTCGAGGCGGGCTTCGGGGGAGTGGGCGGTGGTGGTGACCAGGAGCTCGTCGGCTCCGGTGGTCGCGACGAGGTCCTTGAGGGCCACCGCGACCTCGTCCGGGGTGCCGTAGGTGTGGCCCTGCATGGCTCGGGTGAAGTGGGTGCGCTCGCGGTCGGTCATGTCGCGGGCGAGGATCCGGTCCGGGTCGTCCAGCGGTGGGAACTCGCCGCGGGTGCGGGACCAGACACCGGCCCAGGCCTCGGGGACGAGCAGGCGGCGGGCGTCCTCCGTGGTGTCGGCGACCGCGATGGAGCGGGCCACGACCACGTGCGGCTCGGCCGCGCGGGGCGACGGGCGGAAGCGCTGCCGGTAGTCGTCGATCGTGCGCAACATCTGGTTCTCGCCCAGCGGTGAGGCGATGACCAGCGGCAACCCGAGCTCGGCCGCGCTGGTGGCGGTGCGAGTGGCCAGCACGAACACCGGCAGGTCGAGGCCCTCGGCGGGGATCGCGTGCACCCCGGCGACGCCGCCGTCGAGGTAGGCCAGCAACTCGGCGAGCTGCTCGGTGAAGCCGCTCGCGTCCTCGACGCCCAGCGCCTTGCGGATGCCTCCGGTGAACCCCAGCGACCGTCCCAGGCCGACGTCGACGCGGTCGCCGAACAGCGACGCGAGCACGCCGAACTGCTCGGCGACGACCAGCGGGCGGTGGTTGGGCAGCATCACGCCACCGGTGCCGACCCGGATGCGGCTGGTGGCGGCGGCGACGGCCGAGGCCAGGACGGTGGGGGCGGCTCCGGCGACGCCGGGCACGCCGTGGTGCTCGGCGACCCAGAACCGGTGGTAGCCGAGCCGCTCGACCTCCTGCGCGAAGCGCACCGTCTCCCGCAGCGCCTCCTGGGCGCTGCCGCCGACGGGGATGTGCGAGCGGTCCAGCACGGACAGGCGGGGACTCACCTCAAGTGCAACGCCTGCCGGAACCAGAGATTCCGGCAGGCGCGTGTGACCTCCCCGTCAGCGAGCCTTCGGCAGCAGGATCCACAGCAGGATGTAGAGCACGAACTGGGGACCCGGGAGGATGCACGAGACCACGAAGGCGAGCCGCACCAGGAACACGGGCAGCCCGAACCGGTGAGCGAGGCCCGCGCACACGCCGGCGATCATCTTTCCGTTGCGAGGACGCTCCAATGCCGTCATGACTCCACCCTGCCCGCGCTCCGACGATCTCGCCAACCCGCGCCTCGCGCGCCGCCCGTCCGGATGGCACGTTGAAGGCGTGGACCTGCGGGAAGTGGCACGGGAGCTGTGCACGGGCGATCCGGTAAACTTCGTCACCGCCCGGAACGCGGCCGCCGCGCGCGCCCGCGAGTCAGGGGACACCGGGCTGGCCGAGCGGATCAAGAAGCTGCGCAAGCCCACCACGGCGGCGTGGGCGGTGAACCTGCTCGCCGACCGCGAACCCGACGAGCTGGGTGCCCTGCTCGACCTCGGTGACCGGCTCCGCCACGCGCAGCGCGAGCTGCGCGGCGACGAGCTCCGCGACCTGGCCGCCGAACGGACCCGCGTGCTCGACCGCCTCACCACCCGCGCGGCCGAGCTCGCCGTCGAGGGCGGCCACGGGATCGCCGACTCGGGCCGCGAGCAGATCACGCAAACCCTCACCGCCGCCCTCTCCGACCCCGAAGCCGCCGCCGAGGTCCAGCGGGCGACCCTGACCAAGCCCCTTGAGTACAGCGGCTTCGGGCTCGACGACCTCGCCGTCGCGGCGATCCAGCGCCAGGCCGCACGACCCCGGCCCGCCCGCAAGAGCGAGGAATCCGGCGAGGGGAAGGTCCTGGAGCTGCGAAACCGCCTGCGGGACAGCGAGAAGCACCTCGACGTTGCGGCCGCCGAGCTCACGAGGGCCGAAACCGCGTGCCGCGAGGCGGAAGAGCACCACGAGCGGCTGCGCGAGGAGCTCGCCGACGCCGAGGCGGAGCTCCGGGTGCGCCGCCGGGACGTGAAGACCGCGCGGCAGGAGCACGAGCGGGCGGTCAAGGCCAAGGACGCCGCCGCCCGGGCCCTGGGCGAGGACTGAGGACGGTTCTTCCTCGAATCACCCCATGATCATGTCCGTTTTGTTCGGACAATTCGAGGAGGAACCGTCCCCTGGTGAGAAGGGCGCACTCCCGGTCGCGCTCCTCGTCGGTGGCGCGTGTTGAGCGGAGCTGACTTTGCTCGGGCGTAGGCGACAGAAGTATTACTTTTCGCCGGGTTGTGTTGTTCGGGCGCTTACGTTGACGGCTCTCGCAGGACAAGCACAACGAGCAAGGGTGCCGACGATGGCAGATCGCAACGACGCGAGCCCGGTGAGCCCGGAGGCGGCGTTCCCCGACAAGTACATCCCGAGACCGCAGGTGCGCGACCTGCCCGAGCCGCCGCGCGACCAGTGGCGGCTGATCGGCCCGGGCATCGTCGCGGCGGGCGTCGGCCTGGCCAGCGGGGAGTTCATCCTCTTCCCCTACATCACGTCGCAGGTCGGCCTGACCTTCGTGTGGGCGGCGCTGCTGGGCCTGGTCACGCAGTACTTCCTCAACATGGAGATCGAGCGCTACACGCTGGCCACGGGCGAGACCGCCGTGACCGGTTTCAGCAGGCTGTGGAAGCACTGGGGCCTGGTTTTCGCGATCATGGCCTACTTCGCCAACCTCTGGCCGGCGTGGGCGACGAGCTCGGCGACGCTGATCACCTACGCGATCGGCGGCGACAAATCCCTGATCGCGGTGGGAATCCTGGTGCTGGTGGCGCTGATCCTCACCCTCGCGCCCGCCGTCTACACGGCGCTGGAGCGCGCCGAGATGCTCAAGGTCGCCGCGATCGTGCTGCTGATCGTGATCGGCTGCCTGTTCGTCATCGGCGCCGAGAGCTGGCAGGCGCTGCCCACCGTGGTCACCGAACCCGGGTTCCCGGCCGCCGAGCTCGGATTCGCCGTGCTCATGGGCGCTCTGGCGTTCGCCGGTGCCGGTGGCGGCCAGAACCTGGTGCAGAGCAACTGGATCAGGGACAAGGGCTTCGGCATGGGCCACTACGTGCCCAAGATCGTCTCGCCGCTGACCGGTCAGTCCGAGGCGCGCGGCCAGGCCGGGTTCATCTTCCCGGCCACCGACGAGAACCTGGGCCGCTGGAAGGCGTGGTGGCGCTTCGCGAACAAGGAGCAGCTGATGACCTTCGTGGCCATCACGTTCCTGTCCATCATGTTCATGTCGCTGCTCGCCTACGGCACCGTGTTCGGCCACCCCGGGCTGGAGAACGACGTGTCGTTCCTGCGCATCGAGGGCGAGAAGATGTCCGAGATGGCCGGCGGCTGGTTCGGCTACTTCTTCTGGGTCGTGGGCGCGTTCTCGCTGTTCGCGGCGGCGCTGGGCATCGTCGACTACACCAGCCGGCTGGCCGCCGACGTGCTCAAGACCAGCTACTTCCCGGACTCCTCGGAGAGCAAGATCTACGCGATCCTGGTCTGGGGCCTGTGCGTGATCGGCATCGTGGTGATCCTCGCCGGCATGGATCAGCCGCTCGTGCTCGCCACCATCTCGGCCTGCACCGGTGGCGTCATGATGTTCATCTACTCCGGCCTGCTCATCGCCATCAACCGCAAGATGCTGCCCGCCCGGATCCGCATCTCCGGCGTGCGGCTCGGCGCGCTGACCTGGTCGATCATCCTGTTCGGGGTGCTGGCGGTGCTGACCGTGCACCAGCAGATCGGGGAGTTGTTCGGGGGGTGAGAGGTGGGGAGGTTTTCATGAAAACTTCCCCCACACCCCACTCGGGGGAGCCTCCGGTCGCTCGGGCCGGAGGCTCCGCCGCGCGGGGACCCGAATGCTCCACGTGCCAGCGCGGAGCGCCCGCCGGCACCTCCAGGATAGCTCGCTCACCTGCGGTTTCGTCTACCTCCGGGCCGGGGTGAGCTGGCCGCGGCGGTCGAGCTTCTGCCACGGCAGACGAGCCCCGGCCAGGGCCGTGATCACCGACTGCACCACCACCAGGTACATCAGCTGCCGGTAGACGACCTGCTGCAGCGGCAGCGCCCACAGCGGTCGCAGCCGCTCGCCGTCCATCCGGAACGCGATGATCCCCGGCAGCAGCTGCATCGCCAGGAACGCCAGCCAGGTCAGCGCGAAGGTCCGCGCCTCGGCGGAGAACAGCGCGAAGAACGCCGCCACGTCCACCACCGGGGCGATGACCTGCAGCAGCACCTGGAACACCAGCAGGTAGGGCAGGCCGATGCGGCCGAGCCTGCCGCCCGGGCCGCGCTCCAGCACCGACCGCCGGTGCTTCCAGGCCGCCTGCAGCGTGCCGTAGCACCAGCGGTACCGCTGCTTCCACAGCTGACCGGTGGTGGCGGGCGCCTCGGTCCAGGAGATCGCGTTCTCCTCGTAGGCCATCCGCCAGCCGTGCCGCTCCAGCGCCATCGTCAGGTCGGTGTCCTCGGCCAGCGTGTCGTCGCTGACCCCACCGGCCGCGAGCACCGCCGAGCGCCGGAACGCGCCCAGGGCACCGGGGATCGTCGGCGTGCACCCGAGCATCTCGTAGACCCGGCGGTCCAGGTTGAACCCGATCACGTACTCGATGTGCTGCCAGCGCCCCAGCATGGTGCGGCGGTTGCCGACCTTGACGTTGCCCGACACCGCCCCGATCGAGGCGTCGGTGAAGTGGTCGACCAGCCGCGACACCGCGTCCGGTTCGAGGATCGTGTCCCCGTCGACGACCACCACCAGCTCCGAGCGCGCCGCCGCGAGACCGGTGTTGAGGGCGGCGGCCTTGCCCGCGTTGCGCTGCCGGATCAGCCGGACGTGCTGGTGCCGCCTGAACTGCCGCTCGACGATCGCCGCGGTGCGGTCGGTGGAGCCGTCGTCGACGACGATGACCTCCACCGGGTGGTCGGAGGCCAGGATCGTGCGCACCGTCGCGGCGATGCCCGCCTGCTCGTTGTAGGCGGGGACGATCACGCCGACGCGCTGGCTGATCTGCCACGGCGGGCTCCAGCGGCGCGAGCGCCGCCGCTGGATCGGGGCCAGGACCAGCACGAACACCATCCGCAGGACGCCCAGCGCGGCCGCCGCCCACAGCAGCGCGCGCAGCGCGTCGGCCAGCCAGGCCGACAGCACCACCACGCCCACGAACAGCGATCCGGCGACCCGGTCGAGCAGCCCGGCGGGAACGGTGGTGGTGCGCAGGCCGAACGCGGCACCGACCGAGTCGACCCGCCACCCGCTGCCGGTGAGCTGCGGCAGCAGCCGGTCGAGCGCGGCGACGGTGTCGGGACCGGCGGTGTCGTGCATCAGCAGGACCGCGCCGCGGTCGTCGCGCGGGGTGGAGGCGGCCAGCACCGCCTCGGGTCCCGGGGCTCGCCAGTCCTGCGAGTCCTTGTCGGGCACCACCACCTGATGACCGTGATTCCCGATGCGCAGCAACGAGTTCCACGCGGCCTGGTCGAGCGAGCCGGTGGTCAGGTGCGCGGGCTGGGCCAGGGTCGTGGTGATCCCGGCGGCCCCGGCCAGCGCGAGATCGGTGGACTTCAGCTCCAGCTGCACCCGGCGGGCGCCGACCTCGCGCAGGTCGGTGCGGGTGAGCGTGCGGTTGCCGATCTCGTGCCCGGCGGCGACGATCTCGCGGATCAGCCCGGGGTTGCGCGCGGCCTGCGCGCCGGTGACGAAGAACGTCGCGTGCACCCGGTGGCGCGCCAGCACGTCCAGGACCTGCGGCGTCCACCGCGGATCAGGTCCTTCGGCGAAGGTGAGCGCCACGGTGCGCGGCGGTACCGGGCGCACGGTGGGTTCGCGCGGGTCGATCACCGACCCGCCGTCGAAGGCGGTCGCGGGCACGAACTGCCGGGTGCCGCTGGGCGTGCCGTCGGTGCCGACCCGGCTGAGCAGCACGTCGAGTCCGAGCAGGCCGCAGATCGCGAGCAGCGCCAGGCCCAGCAGCAGCCAGTGGGATCGGGGAGTACGGGGTTTTCGGTTGCGGGGCAAGGGGTTTCCGAATCATCGGGTGGCTTCGGGGGTGTTCGGCAGCGGGGGTGCCGGGGTGGGGGAGTCGAGCATCGCGGCGGCCAGCAGCAGCGCCAGGCCGGTCAGCACGAGGCTGGTGAGCAGCACGAACCGCCGCACCGCGCGGCGCCGTCGGCCGCTGCGGTCGACGAAGACCGGGTCCGCCGGGTGGTAGTGGCGCTGGAGCCGCCGGTCGGGGGACAGGCCGACGGTCTCCGCGCCGCGGTAGGTGGCGGGGTCGGCGCGCTCGGTGCGCACCAGGACCGAGCCCGGTCGGCGCCGGTGCCGATGCCGGGTGGGTGATCCTTGCCGGGGCGTCGGGTGGCCTCGGGAGGTCATCGATACTCCGAATGTCGGGGGTGTCGTTCACTCGTTCTGGTGATCTAGGCTGGGTACGATAACGCTCAGGTCACGTTGATCCAAGGCGCGCTGGTTGTCGGGGTGGTGCGCGAGGTCGCCCGACAACAGGAGTGAACACACGCGGTGAGGAAGTTCTTGCGGCGCGCGACGCGCTCGCTGGTGCTGGTGCTGGTCGTGCTCGCGATGACCGGGCTCGGCATCACCAGCTACGTCGACCACGCGCTGACCCGGGTTCCGGCGTCCACCGACTACGCCGGGCGCACCGAACCCGGCGGCGGCACCAACTGGCTGCTCGTCGGCTCCGACAGCCGCGAAGGGCTCACCCGGGAGCAGGAGCAGGACCTGGTCACCGGCGGCACCGCCGACGCCGAGGGCGCGCGCACCGACACGATCATGCTGCTGCACATCCCGGCGGGATCAGGCGCTCCGACGCTGGTCAGCCTGCCGCGCGACTCGCTGGTCGACATCCGCGGCCACGGCCCCGACAAGCTCAACGCCGCCTACGCCACCGGCGGACCGGCGCTGCTGTCGCGCACGGTGGAGGAGCGCACCGGGCTGCGCGTGGACCACTACCTGGAGATCGGTCTCGGCGGGTTCGCCGGGGTCGTCGACGCCATCGACGGCGTCCGGGTCTGCCTGCCGCAACCCATCGAGGACCCCAAGATCTCGCTGTCGCTGCCGGCCGGGTGCCAGAACCTGACCGGGGCGCAGGCGCTGGGGTTCGTGCGCACCCGCCACTTCGCGGGCGGCGACCTGCAGCGCGCCGAGCACCAGCGCCAGTTCCTCACCGCGCTGGTCGACAAGGCCACCAGCCGGGAGGTGCTGCTCAACCCGCTGCGGTCGGTGCCGATGACCTGGCGGCTGGCCGACACGATCACCGTCGGCGACCCGGACCACCTCGACGACCTGGGCGAGCTCGGCTACCAGGCGAGCCTGGCCGGGACCGGCCTGGCGACCGAGACGGTCCCGGTCGGCGGCACCGACGACCTGCCCGGCGTCGGCTCGGTCCTGCGGTGGGACGAACCGCGTGCCGCAGCGCTGTTCGACGCGCTGCGGCACGACCGGCCGCTGCCGTGACCGGCTCACATCTTCGCGGCGCCCGCCTTGACCGCCTCGCGGATGCGGAAGTAGGTGCCGCAGCGGCAGATGTTGCGGATCGAGTCCAGGTCCGCCTCGGTGATCTGGCGGCCCTCGTCGGACGCGCGGCGCACCAGCGCCACCGCGGCCATGATCTGGCCCGGCTGGCAGTAGCCGCACTGCGCGACGTCCTGCTCCAGCCACGCCTCCTGCATCGGGTGCAGGTCGGCGTCGGCGGTGGCAGGCAGGCCCTCGATGGTGGTGATCTCGTCGTCCTCGGCGATGTCACCCACCTTCACCGAGCACGGGTTGAACGCCTTGCCGTTGATGTGGCTGGTGCACGCCTTGCAGACGTTGATCCCGCAGCCGTACTTCGGCCCGGTCACGCCCAGCAGATCGCGCAGCACCCACAGCACCCGCACGTCGTCGGCGACGTCGACGGTGACCTGCTCGCCGTTGAGTCGAAAAGTGTGCTCAGGCACGGGAATTCCTCCAGGTCCTCACTGCGCGTGGCGCAGGCCGTCGGTGGGCGACTCGGGCATCGGGGGCACGTTCGGCTTGGGCTCGAACGACAACGTGCCGTGGTTGATCGGGAAGCTCGTCGGCACCGAGCCCGTCGCGCGGGCGTAGGCGCAGGCCACCGCCGCCTGGGCGGAGGCGACGCCGAGCTCACCGGCACCACCCGGCTTGCCGGTCGTCGGCGGCATGACGATGATCTCCAGCTCCGGCGGCGAGTTCCACTGCCGGGTGTAGAAGTAGTTGTCCCAGCTGGCTTCCAGGAAGTAGCCGTCGGTCAGGTGCAGGCTGGAGGTCAGCGCGTTGGCGATGCCGTCGTTGATGCCGCCCATGATCTGGGCCTCCAGACCGCGCGGGTTGACCGCCAGGCCGACGTCGACCGCGCAGACCGCCTTGGTCACGCGCGGACCGGCCACCGCGTTGCGGATGCGGCGGTTCACCGTCTCCGGCGTGCAGTCGATCTCCACCAGCGTCGCGATCGCCGCCCGGTACTCGTTGTGCAGCGCGATGCCCTGGGCGTGACCGGACGGCATCGACCGGCCCCACTCGCCCTTCTCGACGACCTCGTCGAGCACCGCCTTGAGCCGCTCCTCCTGCAGGAACCGCTTGCGGAACTCGTAGCCGTCCTGACCCATCTTGGCGGCGAGCTGGTCGATGATCAGCTCCCGCGCGGTGACGACGTCGGGGGAGTAGATGTTGCGCATGCTGCCGGTGTTGAAACCGTGGTCGGTCTCGTTGAGCAGCATCGTCGTCGCCCCGAAGCCGTAGGGCATCGTCTGGGTGAAGTGGAAGATGGTCTGCGAGAAGGTCGCGTCGGCGATCGGCAGCTTCGCCGCGCTGGCGGTGATGATCTCGCCGAAACCGTGGCTGAAGTCGGTGAACACGCTGGTGTGCCGCTGCTCGTAGCTGAGCACGCTGTCCCCGGCGACGCCGACCCGCACCCGCGAGGTCGCCATCGGGTGGGTGCGCCCCTGCCGCGAGTCGTCGGAGCGGTGCCACATCAGCTTGACCGGCTTGCCGATCTCGTGGGAGATCTCGGCGGCCTCCATCGCGCCGTCGTTGAACAGCTTGCGGCCGAACGACCCGCCGCCCTCGGTGACGTGCACCTTCACCGAGCCGAGCGGGAGCCCGTACTTGGCGGCGATGGTCTCCTTGGTGACGATCGGGTTCTTCTGCGGCGACCAGATCTCCGCCCGGTCGCTGCGCATGTCGGCGACCGCGCAGTTGGTCTCCAGCGCGCTGTTGCTGCGGAAGTAGAAGGTGAAGTCGCCCTCGACGCTGTCGTCGCCCTTCGGCGCCACGAGCGGGATCTCGGCCGCGCGCAGCTCCTTCAGCACCGACTCGTCTGACTTGCCCTCGGCCGTGCCGGGCTTCCAGTCGACCTCCAGCGCGCGCACGGCGTCGATGCACTGCCCGAAGGTCTCCGCGCGCACCGCGACACCGGTGGAGATCGCCACGACGTCGGTGACGCCGGGCATGGTGGCGACCTCGTCGAGGTTGCGCACCTCGCCGGGCTTGCCGTTGAGCGTCGGCGGGCGGCACACCATCGTCGGCAGCGCGCCCGGGATCTTGAGGTCCATCGCGAACTTCTTCTTGCCGGTCACCGCGGCGCGCGCGTCCACGCGGTTGCGCGGGGTGCCGATGACCGAGAAGTCCTCGTTGGCCTTGAGCTGCACCGGAACTTCCTCGGTGCGCTGACCGGCGGCCTTCTTGGCGAGTTCGCCGATGCCGAGGGTGTTGCCGAGCAGGTCGGTGATCACGCCCTGCTTGAGCCGCAGCGTCGCCACCGCCTGGTTCAGCTCGACCGCGGCGGCCTGCAGCAGGCGGCCCCGCGCGACGGCCGCGGCGACCCGGATCGGGGTGTAGGTGGACAGCGTGCTGCCGGAACCACCGGTGATCTGGTTGAACACCAGCTCCGGGCGCGCGTCGGCGAGGGTGACGTGGACGTGCTCCAGCGGCACGTCCATCTCCTCGGCGATGAGCATCGCGGTGGAGGTGGTGATGCCCTGCCCGACCTCGGCGCGCGGCAGCTCGAAGGACACGGTCCCGTCGGTGTTGACGGTGACGGTGATGAGGTTCGCGGTGGGCGCGGCGGAGAACTCGAGCAGGTCGCTGAGATCGGCGATCTCGGCGAGCGCGGGCGAGGGGATCGGCGGCGCGCCTTCGGCCTGCGCGGCCTGCGCGGTCAGGTTCAGGTCGGCCGCGGCGACCAGCGTCGGCGCCGCCAGCACGTAGCCGAGGAAACCGCGACGCCCGACGTGGTGGGACGCGGCTTCGGCCGGCTCCGAGGGCGGTGAGGTTCGGTCCGCGGTCGTCATCTCGCTCCCCCTCCGCCGGACGCAGCGGGTCCGGCAGCCGGAATTATGGGCGTGGCCTGGGAAAAAGCGTTTCCCAGGCCATTCGAACAGCGGAACTGTAACGTTGAGCGTTAAACAGGTCAACGGTTCTCGTCCACAGCAAGATCACGATCGCGTCAAGCGGTCGAAATGCCCAATTCGGCGTCCGTTTCACGCATCGGGCGCGTCGAACCGGCGGCGCACGTCCTCGGCGACGTGCGGATGCCCGGCCGCCTCGATGAGCTTGGCGAACCGCTGCGCGGTCAACCGCCGCACCGGGTTGCGCTCACCGTGCAACCCGAGCTGGTCGAGCAGCATACCGACGTGATCCGAAGGCGTTCGCGCACCTGCGGTCAGCTTCTTGAAGGCACCCCATCCGACCCCCGCCAGCAGCGGAACCACCACCCACGCAGGCCATTCCAGCAGAATCCCGAACACCAGCGGGATCAGCACCGCCAACCCGAGTCCGATGTAGAGGATCCGGTTCGAAGCGGGTTCCGGTTGCGGGTTCGGTGTTCTCGGTCATCGGTGGTCGTCCTTCGGGCGCTGGACGAACTGGTTGCCCGATCCGCTGTGGTGCGGTCCGCTGGTGGGGGCGTTGAAGTGCGTGGTGGTGCCGCCCATCTGGAGGCCGCCGTAGATGGTCCCGGCCTGGACGCGCGGGCCGTCCCCGGTGCTGTAGTCGTAGTTGCGGACACCGCCGGAGGACCTCGGTTCCTCCTGGCGGTCGTCCAGCGCGGGCACGAGTTTCACGAGGTGGCGGGCGAGGCGGTCGAGGTCGTCCTCGGCGTTGCGGACGTCGAAGTCCAGCGCGTTGAGGTAGGCGAGGAACTCCAGCTCCGCGGGGAGGTCCCGGGGATCGAGGTGCGGCAGTCCGCGCCCGCAGTGGACCGGGATGATGCGGGCCCCGGCGCGCATGGCGTTGAGGATCTCGAGCCGGATGAAGTCGTCCTCCCGGGCCAGCCGCGGGTGTCCGCGCTCGTCCGGGAACTTCGCCCAGCCCGCGCCCATCAGCACCAGCAGCACCGTGGTGGTCGACGACTCGCGGTTCAGCCGCGTCCGGTAGTCCTCGCCCGGATCCATGTTGGCGTCCCGGAAGACCAGCTTGTCGCCGAACCGGTCGGACAAGGCCTTCTCCACGGGCACGGCGGCGAACTCGCCGCTGTCGCCGGTCCGGTAGTTGACGAAGATCTCGGGCACGACGGTTCTCCTGTTCGGTTGGGGGCGGGGTGATTTCAGCTGTTGTGGTGGTGCAGGGAGGTGATCAGGGCCGGTTGGAGGGCCTGGACCGCGGGGACGCGGTGGTGGCGGGCCAGCAGCTGGTTGAGCTTGCGCAGGTCGGTGAGGACCGTGGCGGAGGTGACCGCGTCGACGACCGGCAGCACCTCGGTGGTGAGCGCGCAAGCGTGCTCGATCTCGCCCGCAGCTGCGTGGGCGAGGGCGCGGCGGAGGCCGTAGCGGGCCCGCGAGCGCAGCGCCTGCTCCGGCAGCCCGGTGACCTCGCGGTCGAGGACCTCGGCCGCCCGGTCGGTGCGGCCCAGGTCGTGCAGGCACCAGCCGGTGATCATCGAGACCGGGT
Source organism: Saccharopolyspora flava (assembly GCF_900116135.1). Classification (GTDB taxonomy): domain Bacteria; phylum Actinomycetota; class Actinomycetes; order Mycobacteriales; family Pseudonocardiaceae; genus Saccharopolyspora; species Saccharopolyspora flava. The sequence goes on along the minus strand of NZ_FOZX01000003.1, from coordinate 508,191 downwards.
CGCTCAGGTTCGACGCGCCCAGGACCGGTCCGGGCTCCGGCCGTGCCGCGTCGAGGTGCCCTCGGGCGAGGTCGAGGGTGCGCATGCAGCGGTCGTAGTCGCCCGCCAGCGCGTGCCCCTGCGCCTCGTGCAGCGCCGCCCAGCCCCGGATCCGGTCGGTGAGCGCGTCGCGCCTGGCCCGCTGGGCGACGTCGATGGTCTCCCGCGCGTCGTGGCGGTAGAGGGTGACCAGCGCCCGGCGCACCAGCGCGTAGGCGCCCAGGCTCTGATCCCCGCCGGCCTCGGCCAGCCGCACCGACTTGTCGGTCCACCACAGCGCCGCGCGGTCGTCCCCGGCCTCCTGGGTCATCCAGCCCGCGAACTCCGCGTATCGGGCCGTCAGGGCCAGGATCTCGGCCGCCTGCGCCGGATTCGCGTTGCGCGCCAGGTCCCGCAGCGAGTGCGCCTGGGCGATCAGGCTCGGCAGCACCAGCGACGGGCTCGCGGTCTGCCCGAGCGCGCGGAGCTGGGCGAACATCGCCTGGAACGGCTCGGTGGCGCCGCCGGCGGCCACCGCGCGCGAGCCGCCCACGCCGAAGGCCACCACCGAGGCGGCCCCGGCCGTCAGGACGCTCCTGCGGTCCATCGGTTGGAACGAACTGCTTCCGTCGGAATCGAGTCGCAACACCCACACCTCATCACCATCGGTCGGGATTTCGGAGGGCAGAGGTGTTTTCGGCGCGTGCTCGGAAACGAGGTCGGACAGCGTGCCCCCGGTCTTGAGGGCGGTATCGGCTCGCCGCGCGAAATCGGGAGTCGGTGGCTTGCCACCGGTTTCGATTTTGCTGAGATAACCCTTGCTGTAGTGCAGGAGTGCCGCGAGCCGGGAGAGCGTCAGTCCGGCCTCGATCCGCAATCGTCGAAGCTCTGCCCCGAACAGTGTGGGCCGCTCGGTCAACTCGCCCTCCGGGTTGCCCGTTTCCCGTTCATCCCGGCATCGGGAAACGGGTGGCCGGATGCTCCTGCCAGCGGAGATCGTGGGTTCAGCGGGTTCAGTCCTGGAACTGGAACACCGCTCGACACTAGGAGAAGTGATGTTGACCGACGACCTCTCCCGCGAATTCACACCCGAACAGCGCAGCGCTTCACCCGCGCGCCTGCTCGGACACCTGGCGATGACGCTGGGATTCACCGCCGTGCAGGTGTGGGCGTTCTTCGAGCTGGCCTCGTTGCACGCGTCCGGACCGGTTCTGGTGGCGCTCGTCGTCGTCATGGCCGCCGCAATCCTCGTCATCATCGATGCCTGGATCGACATCCGCGGGCTCGCATCAGCTGTGCTGCGTTCACCGGCGGATTCTGGCGGAGATCGGAATTAACAAGCGGCGGTTCACCAACGGTTTCCCGTTTCCCGTTCGAGCGTGAACGGGAAACGGGAACGGGGGGAGAGCGGAGCGAGGCTGGGGGTCTCGCTCCGCTTCTTCACGTCTGCAGGGGGCGGTGGGCGACCAGTTGCAGCAGCAGCTCGGAGACGTCGAAGTCGGTGATGAGGCTGGTGACGATGCCCGAGCGCAGCACCGCGTCTATCGCGCGGGCCTTGGGCGTGGTGTAACCGACGGCGATGACCTCGGGGACCGCGCGCAGCTGCTCGTGCGGGATGGCCAGGACGTGGTGGGCCAGGCCGGTGGACAGCTCGTTGCCGTCGGCGTCGAAGAGCCGGGCGGCGATCTCGGCGGTGGCGCCGCGCTCGCGGATGGACTCGCGCTCGGCGGGGCTCAGCGAGTCGTAGACCGTCGACTCGTTCTCCTGCCAGGCGCCGATGCTGACCACCGCCTTGGTGAGGTGGTGGAACTGCTCGAAGGTCTCGGCGATGCCCGGCTGGTTGCGCAGGATCTCGGTGGTGCGGCGGTCGGGCAGCACCAGCGGCCCGTAGATGGGGTAGGACTCGCCGCCGGCGACCGCGGCGACCCGGCCCACCGTCTCCACCGAGCGGTCGCGCATGTCCATCCCGGCCTGCACGCCGCACAGCTGCACGATCGGGCACTTCGGCAGGCTGCGGACGGCCTCGGCCATCGCGTTCACCGAACGCGCCCAGGACAGGCCGATGACGTCGCCCGGCACGGTGATCTCGGAGAGGAGCTGCGCGGCCAGCGCACCGACCCGGCGGCGCAGCTCGGGCCTCTCGGCCTTCGAATGCGCTCGGTTGAGCACCAGCGCGCGCCGCAGCCCGTAGGCGGTGCGGAGCCGTTCGGACTGCTCCACGTCGACCGGGAAAGGTAGCTCGAACGAGATCTTGATCAGGCCGGTCTCCTGCGCCGATGTCAGAATTCGGGCGACCTTGAAGCGGCTGATGCCGAACTCCTCGGCGATCTCCAGCTTCGAGCGCCCGGCGACGAAGAACCGGTGCGCGATGGACGCCGCCGTCATGGTGTCGATGAGCCCGCTGCGTGGCCGAGAAGTGCTCATCTGAGCACTATAACGTGAAATCTGAAGGAAAGGTTGACGTCATCAACAGTGAACCTCTTCAATGCGTGGCAAGTTCAGGGCAGAGTACAGCGCAGTTCGCTCAGATGAGCGCTCTGGAGTCGGAGGTGTGATGCGGGCCGCGATCATTGACGAACCCGGTTCGATCCGGGTTGGCGACGTACCGGATCCGGTACCTCGGGAGCGGCAACTGGTGGTGAAGGTCGGCGCCACCGGTATCTGCGGCACCGATGTGCACATCGCCGACGGGCACTTCCCGCCCACGCCTTACCCGATCGTGCCGGGCCACGAGTTCGCAGGCGAGGTCGTCGAGGTGGGCCCGGACGTCCCGGGCGACTGGAAGGTGGGCGACCGGGTCGCGGTCGACCCGTCGCTGTTCTGCGGGTACTGCACGCCCTGCCGCAACGGGCACGGCAACCTCTGCGCGAACTGGGGCGCCACGGGTGACACCGTCGACGGCGCGTTCGCCGAGTACGTCGCCGTCCCGTCGGCCAACTGCTACCGGATGCCCGAGGAGCTGACCTGGCAGCAGGGCGCTCTCGTGGAACCGGTCTCCTGCGCGGTGCACGGCGTCCGCCAGATCGGTGTCGAAGCCGGCGAGCGGTTCCTGGTCATCGGCGCGGGCACGATGGGACTGTTGATGCAGCAGCTGCTGCAGCGCGCGGGCGCGCAGGTCACCGTCGCCGACCGCAACGCCTCGCGGCTGCCGCGCGCGGAGCGCCTGGGCGCCGTGGCCACCATCGAGGACGCCGCCGAGCTGGAGGGCGGCTTCGACGCGGCCGTCGACTGCACCGGCGCCGCCCCGGCGATCGAGACCGCGTTCGACAAGCTGCGCCGCGGCGGCCGGCTGCTGGTCTTCGGCGTCGCCCCGGCCGAGGCGCGGATCTCGCTGTCGCCGTTCCGCATCTACAACGACGAGATCACCATCGTCGGCTCGATGGCGGTCCTGCACAGCTTCGGCCCCGCGCTGGACCTGATGGCGATGGGCGCGATCAACAGCGACGAGCTGCTCACCGACGCGCTGCCGCTGGAGGAGTTCGGCAAGGCCCTGGAGCTCATGCGCAGCGGCGCCGGGCTCAAGGTCCAGGTCCTGCCGGGAGGTGCCGATGCCTAGGTCGTTACGGCGCGGGCGGATACGGCTCGCGCTGCTGGCGATGGTCGGCCTGCTGCTGACCAGCTGCGCCGGCGCCGGGGCGCTGGGTTCCGGCGGACGAACCCTGGTGATCGCGATCGTGTCCAACCCGCAGATGGAGGACGCGGTCGCGCTCAAGGGCGAGTTCGAGAAGGAGAACCCGGGCATCCACCTGAAGTTCGTGCAGCTGCCGGAGAACCAGGCGCGCGCGAAGATCACCGCCTCCACCGCCACCCAGGGCGGCGAGTTCGACGTGGCGATGATCAGCAACTACGAGACCCCGCAGTGGGCGGCCAACGGCTGGCTGGAGAACCTCCAGCCCTACATCGACAAGACCCCCGGCTACGACGCGAACGACTTCATCCCGACCATCCGGGACTCGCTGTCGCACGACGGGTCGATGTACGCGGTGCCGTTCTACGGCGAGTCGTCGTTCCTGACCTACCGCAAGGACCTGTTCGAGCAGGCCGGTCTGGTCATGCCGGAACACCCGACGTGGCAGCAGATCGCCGACTTCGCGGCCAAGCTCGACAACCCCGCCACCGGCGTCTCGGGCATCTGCCTGCGCGGCAAGCCCGGCTGGGGCGAGAGCCTGGCGCCGTTCTCCACGGTGGTCAACACCTTCGGCGCCCGCTACTTCGACGAGAACTGGCACGCCCAGATCACCTCGCCGGAGTTCAAGGCTGCGGCCAACTTCTACGTGAACCTGGTTCGCGAGCACGGTGAGGTCGGTGCCTCCAGCGCCGGGTTCTCCGAGTGCGGCACGCACTACGCCCAGGGCCAGGCCGCCATGTGGTACGACGCGACGGTCATGGCGGGCACCAACGAGGACCCGGCCGAGAGCAAGGTCGTCGGCAAGAACGGCTACGTCGCCGCTCCCGTCGAGCGCACCCCCGAGGCCGGCTGGCTCTACACCTGGTCGCTGGCGATGCCCAAGGTCGCCAAGGACAAGGACGCCGCCTGGCGGTTCATGAGCTGGATGACCTCCAAGCAGTTCGTCAAGCAGGTCGGCAACGACTTCGGCTGGAACCGGGTTCCGCCGGGCGTGCGCAAGTCGACCTACGAGATCCCGGAGTACCAGCAGGCCGCCTCGGCCTACGCGCAGCCGACGCTCTACGGCATCGACAAGGCGCAGCAGTCCAACACGATGGCGAACCCCGTTCCGTACCCGGGGATCCAGTTCGTCGGCATCCCGGAGTTCCAGGACCTGGGCACCCGGATCAGCCAGCAGTTGTCGGCGGCCATCGCCGGGCGGATCACCGTCGACGAGGCCCTGGAACAGTCCCAGGAGTACGCCGAGTCCGTCGGCGAGTCCTACCGGGAGACGCGATGAGCCAAACGGTGGTCGAAGAAGTCAAGGCGCCCGCGGTGCGCAAGAACGAGCCCGCGAAGGCCGGTTCGTGGCTGCGCCGCGCGCCGCTGCTGCCCGCGCTGCTGTTCACGGTGCTGGTCACGCAGATCCCGTTCCTGATGACGGTGGTCTACTCGTTCCAGTCGTGGAACCTGGTGCGGCCGGGCTCGCGGCACTTCGTGGGTCTGCGCAACTACGTCGACGTCTTCGCCGACAGCCAGTTCCGCGGGGCGCTGCTCAACACCGTGGTGCTGACCGTGGTGTGCGTGTTCGTCTCCATGCTGCTGGGGCTGGGCCTGGCGATCCTGCTGGACCGGAAGTTCCTGGGACGCGGCGTCGTCCGCACCCTGCTGATCACGCCGTTCCTGATCCTGCCCGCGGCCGGCGCGCTGCTGTGGAAGACCACGATGTTCGACCCGACCTACGGGCTGCTGAACTTCGTCTTCGGCGGCGACACCGACTGGCTGGCGGAGTTCCCGCTGGCGTCGGTGATGACGCAGGTCATCTGGCAGTGGACGCCGTTCATGATGCTGCTGATCCTGGCGGGCCTGCAGGGCCAGTCGAAGGAGGTGCTGGAGGCCGCCGCGGTCGACGGCGCCGGGCGGATGCGGACGTTCCTGTCCATCACGCTGCCGCAGCTGTCGCGGTACCTGCAGCTGGCGGGTCTGCTGGGGGCGATCTACATCGTCAACAGCTTCGACGCGATCTTCCTGATGACGCAGGGCGGTCCGGGCACTGCCAGCACCAACCTGCCCTACTACATCTACCAGCGCGCGTTCGAGGGCTTCGACATCGGTCAGTCCTCGGCGATGGGCGTCATCGTGGTCGTCCTGACCCTGATCGTCGCGAACTTCGCGCTGCGCTTGATGTTCCGCACCTTCGGCCTGAGCGAGGCGCGCTGATGCATACCTCGAACCCGATCGGCCGGTGGGCGCTGACCGCGTTCACCTGGGTCGTGGCGATCCTGTTCGTCTTCCCGCTGCTGTGGATGGTGCTGACCTCCTTCAAGGAGGAGGCCGACGCCTACACCGATCCGCCGCGGCTGCTGTTCACCCCGACGCTGAGCCAGTTCGCCGGCATCCTGGAACGCGGTTTCCTGCCGTACCTGGGCAACTCGGCGTTCGTCACGATCGTGTCGACGCTGCTGGTGCTGCTGCTGGCGGTCCCGGCGTCCTACGCGCTGTCCATCGCCCCGGTTCCCGGAACCCAGGGCGTGCTCGGATTCTTCTTGTCCACCAAGATGCTTCCGATCGTGGCGGCGATCATCCCGCTGTACGTCATCTCGCAGAACATCGGTCTGCTGGACAACGTCTGGGCGCTGGTCATCCTCTACACGGCGATGAACCTGCCGCTGGCGGTGTGGATGATGCGGTCGTTCTTCCTGGAGGTGCCCAAGGAGATGGTCGAGGCCGCCCGGGTCGACGGCGCACCGCTGCCGGTGCTGCTGTTCCGGGTGATCCTTCCGGTCGTCGCCCCCGGCATCGCGGCGACGGCGCTGATCTGCGTGATCTTCTCCTGGACGGAGTTCTTCTACGCGGTCAACCTCACCGCCGCTCAGGCCGGCACGGTGCCGGTCTTCCTGGTCGGCTTCATCACCAGCGAGGGCCTGTACTGGGCGCAGCTGTCGGCGGCGGCCCTGATGGCCTCGCTGCCGGTGATGGTCATCGGCTGGATCGCGCAGAACCACCTGGTTCGCGGTCTGTCGATGGGCGCGGTGAAGTAATCCGGACCGGGGCCGCCGGAGATATCGCGCGTTTCCGGCGGCCCCACCCGGAAAGGTCTCCCCGAATTCACCGAGACATGGCTCACAGATCACGTCAGGTCCGGTGAATTGAGGACGTTGGTCCTAGCGAGTGCGGTCGTTCCTTGGGCATGCTGTGAGTAGCCGCTCGGTTACGAGCAGGTGCCTTCGGAGGTTTCACGCTTGTTGGCTAGGGAGACGACCATGGAACAGACCAGGATCGGCGCGTCCGCATCGAACGCAGTCGAGAAGCAATCCGAGACTGCCAGGGCGTCCGCTCCTCACGAACTTCCGGTGCCTCGCTCCGCCGAGGAGCTCAGCGGCAAGCCCCGCCTGGTGATCACCCGCGGCAACGCGGTGGGCAGCGGATTCGTGCTCCAGGCCGAGCGCACCACGATAGGGCGCGACGCCATATGCGACATCGTCGTCGACGACATCACCGTCTCCAAGGAGCACGCCGAGATCCGGCTGCGCGGCGAGTCGCACGTGCTCGTCGACGGCGGTTCGCTCAACGGCACCTACCTCAACAGACTGCCGGTGGACACCGCGGAGCTGCACGAGGGCGACGAGATCTGGATCGGCAAGGCGCGGTTCCTCTACCGAACCGGGCTGTGAGTTCGCCGCGGGCGTCGACCGGGGGTTCGAAGCTCCCCCGGTCGGCGCCCGCTTTTCGCGCGTGATCAACCGGTTTCGGTCGCGTGCAGGTCCGCCGGGCGCAGCGCGATGGTGGCGGTGAGACCGATGAGGCCGGTGAGCACCAGGTAGCCGCACGCCCACCAGGGGGATCCGCCGCCCGCGGTGATGAGCGCCGTGACGATGAGCGGGGTCAGGCCCGAGGCGTAGATCCCGGAGAACTGGTAGACGAACGACATCCCGGTGTAGCGCGAGCGCACCGGGGCCAGCTGCGCGTAGAGCGTGCCCTGGGGCGCGTAGAGCAGCGCGTGCACCACGCCCAGCACGAGCACGATGATGATCCCGGACAGCAGCAGGTCGCGGGTCTGGAAGGCCACGAACGCGGGGTAGACCGACACCGCGAACAACCCGGCGCCCAGCGCGTAGGCGCGGCGCGGCGTGATGCGGTCGCTGACCCGCCCGAACACCGGCAGCAGCACGGCCAGCACCGCCGAGGCCAGCATCACCGAGACCAGCACCCCGTTGCGCGGCAGGTGCAGCGTCGAGGTCGCGTAGGACAGGAAGAACACCGCCCAGGTGTTGAACGCCGCGCCCTCGGCCCAGCGCGAGAGCAGGCCGAGCACCGTGTTGCGGCGGGTGGTGCGGTCGCGGAACAGCTCCACCAGCGGGGTCTTGGCGGCGCCCTGGGTCTCGCGCATCCGCTCGAACGCCGGGGTCTCGGCCACCCGCAGCCGGATCACCAGGCCGATGAGGACCAGCAGGATGCTCACGCCGAACGCGATCCGCCAGCCGTAGCCGAGGAACTGGGCGTCGTCGAGGACGTTGCCGAGCAGCGCGAACAGCCCGGTGCCCAGGCCCAGCCCGAGCGCCAGCCCGACCTGCGGCCAGGCGCCGTACCAGGCGCGCTTGCCGGGCGGGGCGTACTCGACGGCCATGAGCACGGCGCCGGCCCACTCACCGCCGATCGCCAGGCCCTGCACCACGCGCAGCAGCACCAGCAGCAGCGGTGCGAGCAGGCCGACCTGCTCGTAGGTGGGCAGCGCGCCCATCGCCGCCGTGGACAGGCCCATCAGCAGCATCGTGGTGACCAGGGTGCGCTTGCGGCCGATGCGGTCGCCGATGTGTCCGAACAGGACGCCGCCGAGCGGCCGGGCGACGAACCCGACGAAGAACGTGACGAACGCCAGCATCGTCGACACCGCGGGGTCGTCGGTGGGGAAGAAGAGCTTGTCGAACACCAGACCGGCGGCCGTGCTGTACAGGAAGAAGTCGTACCACTCGACGGTCGTGCCCATCAGGCTCGACACGATCACGGTGCGCACGTCGCGGCGCGAGACCTCGCGCACGTCCGGAGCAGGCTGCAGGCCCGCGGTCATCACTGCCTCCAAGGCCGGAGTCCGGCCGGTTAAGAACGGTGTCGGTGGGCACGTCTGAGGTCGTCAGGGCTGGGGACAGGCTGCGGAGGCCACGCGGAGCAGGTCGACGTGGTGACGGGAGGTCAGCAGTGCGGGGCGGAGCACGGGGCAGAGCTTCGCCGCCGGACTCCGACCCGGTCAAGAAGCGTGGGAGGAAGTTTCCACGTTGTGGGATGCGTCGCGCGTTCGTTGACTTCGCTCCGCCCGCTGCCGAACGATGAAGCGCGTGGAACCCCTGACCCGCCGCCGCCACGTGGACCTGCTCCGCGTCGTCGCACAGGCCTGTCGCAGCTGACTTCCCCTCCCGCTCAGACCGGACAGACAGTCCACAGAGGACTTTTGGAGAAGCAGATGTCCCTCACCTTCCACTGGTTCCTGCCCACCTACGGCGACAGCCGCTACCTCGTCGGCGGCGGCCACGGCACGCCCACGCACACCGCAGGCGGCGCCCGCCCGGCCACGCTGGGCTACCTCGGGCAGATCGCGCGCAGCGCCGAGCAGCTCGGCTTCGAGGGCGCGCTGACGCCCACCGGTGCGTGGTGCGAGGACGCGTGGCTGTCCACCGCGATGCTCGCCGAGGTCACCGAGCGGCTGAAGTTCCTCGTCGCCTTCCGGCCCGGCCTGCTCTCGCCGACGCTGGGCGCTCAGATGGCTGCGACCTTCCAGCGGCACTCCGGTCAGCGGCTGCTGCTCAACGTCGTCACCGGCGGCGAGAGCCACGAGCAGCGCGCCTACGGCGACTTCCTGGACAAGGACGCCCGCTACGCCCGCTGCGACGAGTTCCTGGAGGTCGTGCGCGGCCTGTGGCGCGGCGAGCGGATCGACTTCCACGGCGAGCACGTCCGCGTCGAGGGCGCCGAGCTCACCCGCCTGCCCGACCCGGTGCCGCAGGTGTACTTCGGCGGCTCCTCTCCGGCCGCGGGCAACGTCGCCGGCAAGCACTCCGACGTGTACCTGACCTGGGGCGAACCGCCCGCCAAGGTCGCCGAGAAGATCGAGTGGATCCGCGGGCTGGCCGCCGCGCAGGGGCGTTCGCCGCGCTTCGGCATCCGGCTGCACGTGATCAGCCGCGACACCTCCGAGCAGGCGTGGGCCGAGGCGCAGCGGCTGCTCGACGCCCTCGACCCGTCGGTCATCGAGCAGATCCAGGCGGGCCTGGGCCGCAGCGAGTCCGAGGGGCAGAAGCGGATGCTGGAGCTGCACGGCGGCTCCAGCTCGCAGCTGGAGATCTACCCGAACCTGTGGGCCGGTGTCGGTCTGGTGCGCGGGGGAGCGGGCACCGCGCTGGTCGGCAGCCACGCCGAGGTCGCCGAGCGCATCGAGGAGTACCACGCGCTGGGCATCGACGAGTTCGTGCTCTCCGGCCACCCGCACCTGGAGGAGGCGTACTGGTTCGGCGAGGGCGTGCTGCCGATCCTGGAGCGCAAGGGGCTGTGGCGGCACCCGGACCGCGCCGAGGCCGAACCCGCCCCGGCGAGCATCCCGTTCGCGGGAGCCCCGACCCCCGCTTCCTGAGCCGAACGCGAAACGGCCCGGACGGCTCTCTCGTCCGGGCCGTTTCGCGATGGAGCGGGGTGACTCCGCGATGATCGCGGAGAGTGGAGGGAACGACCGAGAACGGTTCCGGGAAGAATGCGAGGGCTTGCGCTACCGGCGGGAATCCGGAAATGCGAGAAGTCGCTCTGGGTGAGCATTTTAGCGCCGGTAATCGAACGTTGTTCTCGCGCAATTCCAGCGAGTCCGCATCGTTGTTCCGGGCTGTGGGATCTGTCCTGTTCCGAATGGTGATCATCTGTCATGCTCTGCCGCCGCGCGGCACGTCGGGGAGCGCGAAAAACCTCGCCGGAACACGACTTCTCGGATGGCAGATGAACTACGCTCAGCAACAGATGGTACACGCACGGCCACCGCATCATCGGCCGAAACCCCGCCGCACCGGCAGGAAGATCCTCGTCGTGCTGCTGGTCCTGGTGCTCGCGCTCGTCGGATTCCTGATCTACGTGGACTTCTCGCTCAAGCGGGAGGCCGCGCTGCCGGCCGGTGGTGACCGTCCCGCCGACGGGCCGGGGACCAACTGGCTGCTCGTGGGCTCCGACAGCCGCGAAGGGCTCGACGCCGACCGGCAGGCCGAGCTGGGAACCGGTGACGCCGCGGGCCGCCGCACCGACACCGTCATGCTGGTGCACATCCCGCAGGCCGGCGGCAAGCCCACGATGGTCAGCCTCCCGCGCGACTCCTACGTCTCGATCCCCGGGCGCGGCAAGGACAAGCTCAACGCCGCCTTCGCCTACGGCGGCCCGCAGCTGCTCACCCGGACCGTCGAAGCCGCCACCGGCGTGCACGTCGACCACTACGCCGAGATCGGGCTCGGCGGCTTCGCCGACATGACCGACGCGATCGGCGGCGTCGACGTCTGCGTCAAGGAACCGATGCAGGACCCCAAGGCCAACCTCGACCTGCAGGCCGGGTGCCAGGAGCTCGACGGTCCGCAGGCGCTGGGCTACGTGCGCACCCGCGCCTCGGCGCGCGGCGACCTGGACCGGGTCGAGCGGCAGCGCGAATTCCTCGCCGCGCTCACCGAGAAGGCCTCCTCCCCAGCGGTTTTCCTCAACCCGCTGCGGCTCTTCCCGCTCATCACCGACACCTCGGGCGCGTTCATCGTCGACACCGGTGACCACGTCTGGCACCTCGCCGGGCTCGCGTTCGCGATGAACGGCATCGCCTCCGGGCAGGGCGTGACCACGACGGTCCCGATGTCCGGATTCGGCGAGACCAGCAGCGGCGCGTCCGTCGTGAAGTGGGACAACGACAAGGCCGAGCAGCTCTTCGGCGCGCTCGCCAACGACACCCCGGTTCCGGAGGACGTCATCGTCACCGGAATGTGAGTCGCGCATTCCCCGGCGCCCGATCGGAATGAATTCTTCCGGTTGGGCGCCGGGGTAGTTCGCGGGAATTCCTCAGACGTCGGCGGCGCAGCGGAAACCGAGATTGCCGCTCGAACTGTCCGGCGTGTTCGACGTCCTCGCCGCCACCCGGTAGCGATTGCAGTAGGAGTCGTGGCACAGGTAGGAACCGCCGCGCATCGCGCGATTCTCGATTCCCTCCGCGAACCGGTCGGCGCACCACTCCCACACGTTGCCGGAGACGTTGTGCAACCCGAAACCGTTGGGCTCGAAGGAATCCACCGGTGCCGTGCCGACGTGGCCGTCCTCGGCGGTGTTGCGGACCGGGAACTGCCCCTGCCAGATGTTGCAGCGGTGCTCGCCGCCCGGCGTGAGCTCGTCACCCCACGGGTAGCGGGCCTGGTCCAGGCCACCGCGCGCCGCGTACTCCCACTCCGCCTCGGTCGGCAGCCGCGTGCCCGCCCACGTGCAGAAGGCGGCGGCGTCGTGCCACGAGACGTGCACGACGGGGTGATCCCAGCGGCCGTCGAGATCGCTGCCCGGCCCCTCCGGGTGCCGCCAGCAGGCACCGCTCACCCCGCACCACCACGGGGTCTGCTCCGGGCGCGGTGACTCCTTGCGCAGGTGCCCCGGCAGGAACTTGGCGAACACGTAGGTCCAGCCGAAGCGCTCGGCCTCGGTGACGTAGCCGGTGGCCTCGACGAACTCGGCGAACCGCGCGTTGGACACCGCGTGCCGGTCGATGGCGAAGGCCTCCACCCGGACCTCGCGGATCGGGCCCTCGGCGTCGTCCGGGAACCCGTCGGCGTCCTCGGTGCCCATCCGGAACACCCCGCCCGGCAGCACGACCATCCCCTCCCGATCGCCGCTGCCCGGCGTGATCGGCTGTTCCGGCCCGCTCGCGGAACCGGAACGCGACGGGGGACAACAGCTCGCCACTCGGCACCTCCCGCACTCGTCCTGCGCTGCGCGACGACGGTACCCGCGCGCGTCACGCGCGGGAGGAGGGCTTCCGGTGTGACGGCGGCAACTCCCGGGAACCAGGACGTTGCGGGCACCGACATCTCGAACGGACGCACCACGCCGCGAACGGAGACGAGATGAGCACCGAGGCGACCCCGGCCGCCGATCAGACGCCCGGAACGACACCGCCCGCGCCCGGGACGTGGGCGGCGCTGCGCCCGCTGGTGCTGCGGCTGCACTTCTACGCCGGACTGCTCATCGCCCCGTTCCTGGTCGTGGCCGCCACCACCGGGCTGCTGTACGTGTTCAGCCCCCAGCTGGAGCAGCTGGTCTACGACCACGAGCTGCACGTGCCCGCGAGCCCGCAGGTGGTCTCGGTGGACGACCAGGTCGCCGCGGCCCGCGCGGCGCTGCCCGGCGCCTCGGTGCAGTCGATCCGCCCGGCGCCCACCCCGACCGACACCACGCAGGTCCTGTTCGCCGCGCCGGACCTGCCGGAGAGCTTCCAGCGCACCGCGTTCGTCGACCCGCACACCGCCGAGGTCCGCGGCGTCCTCGACACCTACGGCAGCAGCCAGGCGTTGCCGCTGCGCGCGTGGATCGACAACCTGCACCGCGGCCTGCACCTCGGCGACTTCGGCCGGCTCTACAGCGAGCTCGCCGCGAGCTGGCTGTGGGTGGTGGTGCTGGGCGGCGTGCTGCTGTGGTTCCGGCGTCGCCGGGCCACCCGCCGGTCCCTCGTCGTCCCGCCGTCCGGCACGACCGGCCGCAAGCGGCTGCTGTCCTGGCACGGCGCGCTGGGCACCTGGATCGCGCTGGGCCTGCTGTTCCTGTCGGCGACCGGGCTGACCTGGTCGAACTACGCGGGCGCCAACGTCACCGCGCTGCGCGAGGCGCTGTCCTGGGAGACCCCGACGGTCTCCGCCTCCGCCGTCGCGCCGGAGCACCAGGGCCACCACGGCCACGGCGGGCACAGCATGCACACCGGTGCCGACGTCGGCCCGGAGCGGGTGCTCGGCGCCGCCCGGGCGGAGGGCCTGACCGGGCCGGTGGAGATCACCCCGCCGAGCCACGGCGGCGCCTACGTGGTGCAGCAGATCCAGCGGCACTGGCCCACTCAGCAGGACTCCGCCGCCGTCGACCCGGCCACCGGCCAGGTCGTCGAGACGCTGCGCTTCGCCGACTGGCCGCTGATGGCCAAGCTCGCCCGCTGGGGCGTCGACGCGCACATGGGGCTGCTGTTCGGTCTGGTCAACCAGCTGGTGCTGGCCGCTCTGGTGGTGGCGCTGCTGACCGCGATCGTGCTCGGCTACCGGATGTGGTGGAAGCGCCGCCCGGCCGGGACCTTCGGCGCCCCGGTCGCCCGCGGTGCCTGGCGCCAGGTCCCGCTGCGGGTGCTGCTGCCGCTGATCGCGGTGACGCTGGTGGTGGCGTTCTTCCTGCCGCTGCTGGGGATCTCGCTGCTGGCGTTCCTGATCCTCGACACCGCGCTGGGGCGCTGGCGGGCCGCTCGGGCCTAACGTGACGTTCGTCATCCGCTTCCTGAAACGCCCCCGCGCCCACGGGTACTCGATCACCGGCTGAGAAATTCGCTTGACCAGGCCGGATGATGGAAGACGTCGCGCACGCCGGAGACCGCGCCCGATTCGCGGCGCTTCGGCGCGACGGGAATTTTCGTCCGCACCGGACGTTAAGGTGACACGGAGCTCTTGGGGGACGAGCACGCTCGTGAAGGGGACGGTTCACGTGCCGCCCCGGCACTGACCCGCTGACCCGCCGGCCGAGATCCGGCCGCGCCCGACGCCGCCGCGGCCCACCGCGCGGGTCGACCCGCCGCGCCGCCTGAGAGCGCAGAACTCCACCGAATCGCCGTCAGCGACGCGGCGAGCCCGACCGGGACACCGGCCGGGAGGAACACGGCCGCGACCAGGCCCCACACGAGCGAGGTGCACGACAAGCCCATGACCGAGACGGCCGCGATCGCGGAGCCTGACCGGCAGACCACACCGCCGAAAGCCACCGTGCTGCTCAGCGTGCTGGTCGCCTCGGCGTTCGTGATGATCCTCAACGAGACGATCCTGAGCGTCGCGCTGCGCGACCTCACCGTCGACCTGAACGTGTCCACCACGACCGTGCAGTGGCTGACCAGCGGGTTCCTGCTGACGATGGCGGTGGTCATCCCGATCACCGGCTTCCTGCTGGAGCGCTTCACGCCCCGCCAGGTGTTCCTCACCGCGATGAGCCTGTTCAGCCTCGGCACGCTGCTCAGCGGCCTGGCGCCCGGCTTCGGGGTGCTGCTGGTGGGCCGCGTCGTGCAGGCCGCGGGCACGGCGGTGATGCTGCCGCTGCTGATGACCTCGGCGATGCGGCTGGTGCCGCCGAACAAGCGCGGCGCCACGATGGGCACGATCTCGATCGTCATCGCCGTCGCCCCGGCCGTGGGCCCCACCATCGGTGGTGCGGTGCTGTCGTCGCTGGGCTGGCGCTGGATGTTCTGGATCGTGCTGCCGCTGGCGGTGATCGCGCTGGTGATCGGCGCCGTGTGGCTGCGCCTGGACAGCGAGACCCGGTCGGTCCCGCTGGACGTGCTGTCGGTGGTGCTGTCGGCGATCGGCTTCGGCGGCCTGCTCTACGGGCTGTCGGCGTTCGGCGAGTCCGGTGGCGCGCACGCCGTTCCGCCGTGGGTGCCGCTCGTGGTGGGTGCCGTGGCGCTGGTGCTGTTCGTGAGCCGTCAGCTGCGGTTGCAGCGCGACGACAAGGCACTGCTGGACCTGCGTCCGTTCCGCAACCGCTCGTTCGTGGTGCCGCTGGTGCTGGCCGCGCTGCTGTTCATGTGCCTGCTGGGCGCGGCGGCGATCCTGCTGCCGCTGTACCTGCAGACGGTGCTCAAGACCAGCACGTTCGTCAGCGGTCTGGCGGTGCTGCCGGGCGGTCTGCTGATGGGTCTGATGGGGCGGCCGGTCGGCCGGCTGTTCGACCGGATCGGGCCGCGCCCGCTGGTCATCCCGGGCGCGGCGGCGATGGCGGTGGCGCTGTGGCTGTTCGCCACGCTCACGCCGCAGTCCTCGCTGGGCGCGGTGATCGGCTTCCACCTGCTGCTGATGCTGGGCCTGAGCCTGATGATGACGCCGCTGATGACCTCGACGCTGAGCTCGCTGCCGGATCACCTGTACTCGCACGGCAGCGCGATCCTGGGCACGCTGCAGCAGGTCGCGGGCGCGTTCGGCACGGCGGTGTTCGTGACGGTCTCGTCGCTGAGCTCGGCCAACCCGGCCGGGATCCCGGACGCGGCCGGTCTGCGCACGGCGTTCATCGTCGCCGGTGGCATCGGCCTGCTGGCGTTCGCCACGGCCCTGTTCATCCGCAAGACCGACGGCCAGGGCACCTCGGCAGCAGCGGTGCACTGACCCAACCGCCGAAAGAGGCCGGGGGTGCGTGGGTTTCCACGCACCCCCGGCCTCTTTCTGGCGCCCCCGCCTCGTCTGCTGGTGTTCAGTTCGGTGCGTTCCTCACCAGTGGACAGTTTTAGCCATAATCACCCATGATCAATGTCCTTTTTGTCGGGACAATTATGGCTAAAACTGTCCGACTCCAGGACTTCTACTTCCGGGAGCGGAGGAGCTTGTTGAAGGACTTGGCGTTCTTCGGAGCCGCGTGGAGGCGGCCCGCCGCGGCGTCGTCGATGAGGGCGTCGACGGTCTCCGCCGCGCACGCGCGGTTGGCGCCGATGCCGCCCGCCGCGCCGCGCTTGGCCCAGCCCACCACGTAGGTGCCCGGCTGAACCCGCCCCGCCTCGTTCGGGATGACCCCGCTCGCCTCGTCGAACGGCAGCTGCGGGATCCGCACCCCGCGGCTGCCCACCGACCACAGCACCATCCCGGCGTCCAGGTCGCGGCTGCCGGAGCCGTCGCCGACCCGCAGCGCGCGGACCTGCGCGTCCCCGACGACCTCGGCCGGCGCCGACGAGAACCGCAGCACCAGGCGGCGATCCCCGGCCGGAGCCCGGTCCCAGTCGACGTCCTCGACCGGCAGGTCGCGCAGCAGCCCGGCGGTCGAGCCCTCGGCCGCCGCGGCGATGACCTCGCCCGCGCCGCCGTGGCCGTCGACCACGATGCGACCGGCGAGCCGCTGCTGGATGCCGATCCACTCCGAGCGCGTGTACGCCGCGTGCTCGGGCCCGCGCCGCGCCAGCAGCACGACCTCGCGGACCTTGCTCTTGCGCAGCGCGGCCAGCGCGTGCTCGGCGATGGGGGTGCCCGCCAGCTCGTCGGGATCGCTGAGCAGCAGCCGCGCCGCGTCCAGCGCGACGTTGCCGTTGCCGACGATCACGACCCGTTCCGACGACAGCTCCACCGCGTCGGCCGCCATGTCCGGGTGCCCGTTGCACCAGGCCACGAACTCGCGCGCGGCCAGCGTGCCCGGCAGGTCCTCGCCGGGCAGCCCGAGCGTGCGGTGGCCGGGCGCGCCGACGGCGTAGATCACCGCGTTGTGGTGCTCGGTCAGCTCGGCGTGGCTGATGTGGCGGCCCACCTCCACGCCCAGGTGCATCCGCACCCGCGGGTGCTTGTAGCTGGTCGCGAAGGTGTGCTCGATCTGCTTGGTGCTGGGGTGGTCCGGCGCGACGCCGAACTTGATCAGCCCGCCCGGCGTGGTCATCCGGTCGATCAGCGTGATCTCGGCGTCGGTCGAGCGCAGCAGCGACTGCACCGCGTACCCGGCCGCCGGGCCGGTTCCCACGACCGCCACCTTCGGCGCGGCGGCGTCCGTCGGCAGCGATCGCGGGAACTGCGGCTGACCCCAGGGGTAGGAGGCCGGGATCTCGGAGAACCGCTCCCGGTTGATCTCGGCGTGCACGGACAGTTCACCGGTGAGCTTGTCGATCGGGAACACCGCGTCGACCGGGCACGCATCGGCGCAGGCGCCGCATCCGATGCAGGCGCGCGGGTCGATGTAGAGCCGGTCGGTGGTCCCGAAGTCGGGCTCGTCCGGGGTCGGGTGGATGCAGTTGACCGGGCACACCGAGATGCACGATGCGTCGGCGCAACAGGATTGCGTGATCGCGTAGGTCATGGTCCTGGACTCAGATCATGTGGACGCGCTTGTAGAACGCGATCGCCGGACGGGTGAGCAGGCCTGCCTCGTCGAGGAACTCCATGAGACCGGCGCAGCCGTTGCGCATCAGCGACTTGCGGTGCTCGTTCTTCTTGACGGCCTCGACGGCGCGCTTGCGGTCCAGGCCGATGGAGTCGTAGACCTTCGGGCTGACCAGGCTGGAGACGATGACGTAGCCGACGACGGCGATCGCCAGGGCCGAGAACTGCCGCTGCAGCTTGTTCTTGCCCTGGATGTGCTCCTTGATCTCCTCGCGCGCGAACTTCATGTGCCGCGACTCCTCGACCACGTGGATCTTGGAGCTGGTGCGCACGATGTCGAGCACGCGGTCGTCGCGCATGAAGTCGCGCTGCACGACGTCGAGGACCTCCTCGGCGACCAGCGTCGCGCCGTAGGCGGTCTCCCCGACGGCGGTCGACTTGAAGAAGCGCGCCAGCTCGAGCACCAGCCGCTTGGGCAGGTAGGCGGGCACCTTCAGGGTCTGGCAGATGCGGGCGAACATGATCGAGTGCCGGCACTCGTCGGCGATCTCGGTCAGGGCGAACTGGAACTCCGAGTTGGCCGGGTTCTTGGCGTACTGATCGCGCAGGATCATCTGCTGCAGGATCATCTCGAACCAGATCCCGGTGCTCATCATCGAGCACACCTCGTGCCTGCTCAGCGTGATCCGCTGCTGCTCGGTGAGCTCGTCCCACAGCGGGGTGCCGTAAAGCGTGCTCCACTCCGGGCTCAGTCCGTACTGGTCCTCGGGCAGGGCCGCGTCCCAGTCGATCTCGGTGATCGGGTCGTAGGACAGCGTCTGCGAGGACTCCAACAGACGGCTGGAGAAGTCCTGCTCAGCGCTCTGGCCGGCAACACCGACGGCGGTCATTGCGCACCTCCGCAGTTCGTCGTACTCGAAGTAACAGGAACAGACTGTACCCCATAAATCCGCGGTTGCGGAGTCCCTTTTCGCCGACGGATAGACTCGGCGGGTGACCGCATCAACGACACGGCAGGTGGACGGCCGCAGCGCCCGGTGGGCCGGGTATCGCGAGAAGCGGCGGAAAGAGCTGGTGGATGCGGCGCTGAGCGCCATCGCCAAGCACGGACCTGAGGTGTCGGTCGAGCTCATGGCCGAGGAGGCCGGTGTCGCCCGGCCGCGGCTGTACAAGTACTTCAACGACACCGCGGACCTGGGGTCGGCCATCGCCGAGCGGGTCGCCGAGATGGTCACCGAAGAGCTGGCGCCGATGTTCAACCCGCGCGGCACGCCCGCGGAGATGATCCGCGCGGCGATCGGCGCGCACACCAACTGGCTGGCCGAGCACGGCAACCTCTACCGCTACCTGAGCATGAACTCGGCGACCGGCACGTCCGGGCAGAACGTCGTCGCCGACGTCAAGACCGTCATCGCTCGCCAGGTGACCGGGCTGTTCGAGTTCTTCCTGAAGCAGTTCGGCATCGAGGTGCCGGTGGTCCAGCCGCTGGCCTTCGGCATCGTCGGTCTCGTCGAGTCCGGCGCCAACAGCTGGCTGGAGGAACCGGGCGGGCTCACCCTCGACGAGCTCACCGACTGGCTCTGCGACTGGACCTGGCACCTGCTCGACCGGTCGCTGCAGGTCTACGGCATCGAGCTGGACCCGAATCTGCCTCTGGCAGAAGCGGATCCAGCCGACGACTGACTCAGAGCATGTGGACCTGCTTGTAGAGGTTGACCGCCGGGGCGGTGAGCAGGCCCGCGTCGTCGAGGAAGTCCATGAGCGGCGCGCAGGCGTTGCGCAGCATGGACTTCCGGTGCTCGTTGGCCTGCGCCGCGGCCAGACCGTCGCGCGGGCGGATCCCGACGGCCTTGTACACGCGCGGGTTGACCAGGCTGGAGATGATCGCGTAGGAGATCAGGCCGATCAGCCAGGCGCTCGCGTGCCGCTGGAGCAGGTTCTTGCCCTGGAGGTGCTCCTTGATCTCCTCGCGCGCGAACTTCATGTGCCGCGACTCCTCGACCACGTGGATCTTTGAGCTGGTGCGCACGATGTCGAGCACGTTCTCGCCGCGCATCCAGTCGCGCTGCATTACGTCGAGGACCTCCTCGGCGACGAGCGTGCCGCCGTAGGCGACCTCGCCGCCCGCGGTGCTCTTGAACAGCCGCGCGGCCTCGACGACCGCCTTGTGCGGGAAGTAGGCCGGGATCTCCAGCTTCTGGCAGATGCGGGCGAACATGATCGAGTGCCGGCACTCGTCGGCGATCTCGGTGAGCGCGAACTGGAACTCCGGGTTGGCCGGGTTCTTGGCGTACTGATCGCGCAGCAGCATCTGCTGCAGGATCATCTCGAACCAGATCCCGGTGCTCATGATCGAGCCGACCTCGTGCCGGGTGAGGGTGATCCGCTGCTGCTCGGTGAGCCCGTCCCACAGGGACGTGCCGTACAGCGTGCTCCACTCGGGGTTGAGCCCGTACTGGTGGTCGGGCAGCGGGCTGTCCCAGTCGATCTCGGTCATCGGGTCGTAGGAGAGCATCTCCGAGGATTCGAGCAATCGCGTGGAGAAGTCCGGTTCCACGTGCTGGACAGCGGTCATGTCCACACCTCCGCACTACGGTGTACTGGAAGTAACAGGAACACGACTGTAACCCATATTTTCCCGCTGCAGAACACCACTTGATCAGCGGTGCGACCAACGGTGCAGGTCACGAGCGGTGCCGGTCACGCCTCGCGACCGGCACCGCTCGCGGATGATCGGGATCAGGAGTTCTCGCGGCCCCGCGCGGCTTTCGCGGCCTTGTCGGCCTTGCGGGCGCGCGCCCGCTCCTCCTCGCGGCGGGCCTCGACGCGGGTGGTGCGCTCGCGCTGGAGCCACTCCGGGTCCTCGTCGCGGAGAGCGTTGATCTGCTCGGTGGTCAGCGGATCGGCGTAGCCGTTGCGGGTGAGACCGCTGATCGACACCCCGAGCTTGGCCGCGACGACCGGGCGCGGGTGCGGCCCGTTGCGGCGCAGGTCGCGCAGCCACTCCGGCGGGTCGGTCTGCAGCGCGTTGAGCTCGTCGCGCGAGACCACGCCCTCCTGGAAATCGGCGGGGGTGGCTTCCAGCAGCACACCGAGCTTCTTGGCCGCCGTGGCGGGCTTCATCGTCTGGACGGATTTGCGCGACGTCATCCGCCCAGCGTATCCGGCGACTCCGGTAGGTAGTCTGGCCAGGTGACAGACTCGGCCGACTCCTTCGACCTCGCCTACGTCCCCGGCGTGACGCCCGACAAGTGGGCGCGCAAGTGGCGGGAGCGCGAACCCCGGGTCCCGCTCACCCTCCACCAGACCCCGCCGTTCGAGGCGACCGGCCTGATCCACCGCGGCGAGGTCGACGCGGCGCTGCTGCGGCTGCCGATCGACCGCACCGGGTTGCACGCCATCCCGCTCTACACCGAGCAGACCGTGGTCGTGGTGCCCAAGGACCACCTCATCGCCGCCGCCGACGAGGTCACCCCCGACGAGCTGGCCGAGGACGTGGTGCTGCACCCGCTCGACGACACCCTGGACTGGGACGGCCCGCCGGGGCTGCCGGCGATCGAGCGCCCGGCCACCACGGCCGACGCGATCGTGCTCGTCGCCGCCGGGGTCGGGCTGCTGGTCGTGCCGCAGTCGCTGGCCCGGCTGCACCACCGCAAGGACCTCACCTACCGGCCGATCAGCGACGTGCCGGAATCCACCGTCGCGCTGAGCTGGCCGGTCACCGACGACACCCCCGACCTGATGGAGCAGTTCATCGGGATCGTCCGCGGCCGCACGGTCAACAGCACCCGCGGCAAGCAGCAGCCCGAATCGGCGCGCAAGACCAAGAAGACCCCGGCGAAGTCTCAACCGGCCAAGGCCCAGCCGCGCAAGCCCGGCACCCGGCGCGGTCCGGCACCGGCGAAGGGGCGCAAACCCCGCCGCCGCTGATTCCTCGATGGGGTGACCGGCGTGGAATGCCCGCCGGGCCCGTGGTGTTGTCGTGGTCACAGCCGGTTCTCGTGATGGAGGTACGACGATGCCGTTGACGGGCGAGTACGAGCCGAGCCCGACCGAGTTCGTGCGCGACCAGGTCGAGAAGTACGAGAGCTCGGGCGGGACCGAGGGCACGACGATGCGCGGCTACCCGGTGATCGTGCTGACCACCAAGGGCGCCAAGTCGGGCAAGATCCGCAAGGCTCCGCTGATGCGCGTCGAGCACGACGGCCGCTACGCGGTCGTGGCCTCGCTGGGCGGCGCGCCGAAGCATCCCGTCTGGTACCACAACATTCGCGCGAACCCGACCGTCGAGCTGCAGGACGGACCGGTGCGCAAGGACTACGTGGCGCGCGAGCTCTCCGGTGACGAGCGCGAGCTGTGGTGGAACCGCGCGGTCGCGGCGTTCCCGGACTACGCCGAGTACCAGACCAAGACCGACCGCACGATCCCGGTGGTCCTGCTCGAACCCGCCTGATCCCGCTCTGCAGCGCGAAAAAACGGCTTCCGGGCAGCACCCGGAAGCCGTTTTCTCGTGCGGCGGTTACGAACCGAGGGAGGCCGACCGCTTCGCCCGGTTGCGCGAGATGGCCCACCAGCCCAGGCCGATCACCACGACGATCGCCGGGATCGAGTAGAACGCGATCTGCTCGGCGCCGTCGGAGAAGCCCATCAGGACCACCACCAGCGCCAGGAACGCCAGCGTCAGCCAGTTCGTGTACGGCGCGCCCGGCATCCGGTAGGTCGGCCGCTCGATCTCGCCCCGGATCGCCTTGGTGCGCAACCGCATCTGGCAGATCACCAGCGTCGCCCAGGTCGCGACCACGCCGAGCGAGGCGATGGCCGTGGCGATCTCGAACGCCTGCTCCGGCACCACGCCGTTGAGGATGACGCCCAGCACGAAAGCGACCGCGGTGAACAGGATTCCGCCGTAGGGGATGTTGTTGCGGTTCATCCGCGCGGCGAACTTCGGCGCCTCGCCGTCGTTGGCCAGCGCCCGCAGCACCCGGCCGGTGGAGTACAGACCGGAGTTGCACGACGACAGGGCGGCGGTGAGCACCACCGCGTTCATCAGGTCGCCGACGCCGGGGATGCCCAGGTGCGAGAACACGGTGACGAACGGGCTCTCGTCGGCGCTGTAGACGGTCCACGGCAGCAGCATCGCCAGCAGCAGCACGGAACCGACGTAGAAGATCGCGATGCGCCACACGACGCCGTTGATGGCCTTGGGCAGCACCTTGCGCGCGTCCTTGGCCTCACCGGCGGCGATGCCGACCATCTCGATGGCCGAGTAGGCGAAGACCACCGACTGCATCGCCATCAGGGTCACGCCGAAGCCGCTGGGGAAGAAGCCGCCGTGCTGGGTCAGGTTGGCCGGACCGGCCGGCGTGCCGCCGATGTCGGTGGCGGTGAACACCAGGCCCAGGCCCACGACCAGGAACACCAGGATCGCCACGACCTTGACCAGCGAGAACCAGAACTCCAGCTCGCCGAACAGCTTCACCGACACCAGGTTGACCGCCAGCAGCACGCCCAGCGCGATCAGGGCGGTGATCCACTGCGGCAGGTCGGGCAGCCACCGGTGCACGTAGATGGCGACCGCGGTGATCTCCGCGATGCCGGTCATGGCCCAGTTCAGCCAGTACATCCAGCCGGAGGCGAAACCGGCCCAGGGGCCGATGAACTCGCGGGCGTACTCGACGAAGCTGCCCGCGACCGGCCGGTACAGCACGAGTTCACCGAGGGCGCGCATGACGAAGAACGCGGCCAGACCGCACAGCGCGTAGGCGACCACCAGCGAGGGGCCGACCGTGGCGAGCTTGCCTCCCGCACCCAGGAAGAGCCCGACGCCGATCGCTCCACCGATGGCGATCATCTGCACCTGTCGGTTGCCGAGGGACTTCGAATAGCCCTCGGAGTCGGTCGTGGGCGCAGCATCCGGCCCCGACCGCAGCGATGAATCCACGAAAATCAAGTCCTTTCGTGACCAGGACATGTCGGAGAAAAGCGACGTCCAGGCGTTTTTCGTGCCGGTGCTAGGTCATCCGGCGGGGAGATACTAGTCATCTGTTTTTTGCGTTCGTGTTGCGCACGAGTCGGATTCGCGTGGTTCACATCGGTTCTTCCCAGAATCCTGGTGGTGTGTCCTGCGTCTCGTCGTCGCTGGTGGTGAGCGTTCGGGGGAGTGGCGGTCCGGAATCGGCTAGGCCGTCCAGCTGTCGGGCATGTCGGCGTTCGTCGTCATGCGGGTTCGATCAAATGGGAAATTCCCGCCCCGTTCGTCCGGAGATCGAAAAGGATGAACAGATGATCTGGCCCCATGCAGATCAATTCGGGCGGAGAGGGTGGCCGCCCGGTTGCGGAGCGTTCGCGCGGAGTGGTCGCCGATGTCGTGATCGACGGTTCTCCGAGTGATCGGAACGTGCCTGGAAGGCCTCGCCGGAATGTGACGCTGATTACCCGTTCGACGATTCGTGGTCGGGTGATTACGCACCGGTTCGCAGTCGGGGCAACGCTCCGTTAATTGCTGGTTCGCGCATCGCATTGCGCTAGTTGCGGATCGTGTTGACGCATTTACCGACAGTTCTGGAACGGGGAAGTCGATCGCTCTCGCGTGATCGTCGATCCTGCCTGTGACCTGGGGGAACGATCACGTGACGGGGAGTGAGAAGGTGGCGCGGGTCTCGATGGATTGCTCCATTCGGCCCATTAAAGGATCGTCGCTTGGCGTAAGGATATGAAGTTGTAATGTTCCCGCCCCGAAACGGAGACTTAGATGCCCCGGCTCGCAGTTGCGGTCGCCCCGATCGGATTGGCCGCAGCACTGGGCCTCGGTGCATTGGCAAGCGCCGAAACATCGACCCCGCACAGCGCTGACGCCGCTACGCAACCGGTCGGTGTGCAGAGCCCCGCCCCCGCCCTGACCCCCGAAACCCACGCGCCCATCGCGCTGGCCCCTCCGGCCCCCGCCGCTGTCCCCGCAGCCCCGGCCGCTCCCCAGGCCGACAAGAAGGCGGAGAAGAAGGACCAGAAGGCCGAGAAGAAGGCCGAGAAGAAGCCTGCCGAGGTCGTGCCGCAGGCCGTCACCAAGTCCCTCCCCGTCAACTACGAGGCCCAGGTGACCGGCTACTGGTGCGGTCCCGCCGCGACGCGCATCGCGATGTCGAGCAAGACCGGCGACCTGCCGTCCCAGACCGATCTGGCGAGCCTGCTCGGCACCACCGAGAACGGCACCGACCACGTCGGCCAGGTCGCCGACGGCCTGAACAAGCTGCTCGGCCCGACCGGCACGCACTACGTGGCCAAGGACCTCAGCAGCCGCCAGGTGTCCCCGGAGATGAAGAAGGAGCTCTGGGACGACACGGTCCGCAACATCGACAGCGGCAAGGCGATGGTCGCCAACATCGTCGCGCCGCCCGGCAACCAGCCGCCCGGGTACCCGTCGAGCCAGACGATCTACCACTACGTCTCGATCGTCGGCTACGACGCCGAGAAGAACAACGTGCAGATCGCCGACCCGGCGAACTTCAGCGGCAACAAGGAGTACTGGCTCAGCCTCGACCAGCTGACCTCCCTGGTCCAGCCTCGCGGCTACGTCGCCTGACGCTCCCGCACGACAACTGCGGCGGTCCCCACCCCCGGGGGACCGCCGCAGTCGTGCGTCCGGGCCGACGTCCGGAGACCTGATCGCTCAGTGCTCGCGGAGCCTCACCGTCGGTTCGTCGCGTGAGCCAGGTGCTGCTGGAGGCGGGTGTGGCGGAATTGGTAGACCGCGCCCGCCTGGCGGAGGACGCCGCGCTGGTAGGCGTCGTCGAGGAAGGTGGTGACTGGCCAGGGGAGGCGGCCGGTGAGGGGGAGGACCAGGCGGGTGAGCAGCAGCCACTGGCCCCAGGCGGTGAAGGTCAGCGCGTAGCAGGCGGCGCCGGTGAGCCCGGCCAGGACGCCGACGACGATGCCGTCGGGCAGCCAGCGCAGCGGTCCCAGCACGCCGTCGAAGACGGTCACCAGGAGCTGCCCGCCGAGGATGACCGCGAGCACGAGCACCGGTGTCAGCAGCAGGATCGAGCGCAGCACGGTGCTGCGGTTGGTGGCCAGCATCGTCGTCGGGCTGGTCGCCGAGCTGATGTCCACCGGCGCCTCCAGCGCGTAGGCGAGGACGAACAGCGGACCCGTCGTCAGCCCGAACATCAGGCAGTACAGGAAGCCGTTGATCAGGGTCGTGCGGACGATCTCGTCGAGCGTCACCGGGAATCCGTTGTGGACGATCTGCGTCGCCGTGTAGCCGGGCGCGTAGCCGAGGGCGACGGCCAGGCCGGTGAGCGTGCCCGCGCGGAACCGGACGCCCAGTTCGCGGACCGATCTCCCGGTGCCGCGCCGGCGCCTGCCCGGTAATCGCACCCGCATGCGCGCGGGCTCGAACTCCGCGCCCCGGAAGACCACCATCACCCCGTATGCGAGGCCGAACGCCAGCCCGACCTCCGGGCCGACCAGCAGGCCGTCGCTGAGCGCCACCCGCAGCGAACCCAAGCCCTGCCCGCTGACCAGGTAGAGCACCGCGTAGCTGAGGAACAGGATCAGGCCGGTGGCGATCGATCCGCCCAGCGCCACGGCCAGGATCCGGGTCGAGCGGCTCAGCGACAGCCCGAGCCGCCACCACGCGATGTCGGTGGTGCCGAGCCGGTCGAGGTGCCGCGCGAGGTGTCCCAGCCAGCGGCGCGCCAGCTCGGGATCCCAGTCCAGCAGCGGGTTCGCCGCCGGAAGCGGCCGGTAGACGGTGGGGAGGAAGCGGTCCAGCAGGTGGTCCTCGATGGCCTCCGGCGTCGGGAACCGCGCGGTGTCCAGCAGTTCCGCCGGGTCCTGACCCGGTGCGTCGCTGTAGGCGGTGCGGGCGAGCCCGACCATCAGGGGCGTGCGCAGCACCTGCGCGAGATTGGTGGCGGCGAGATCGCCGGGCCGGTCGCGGAGCGCGTCGAGCACCTCCGCCCACGCGCCGCCGTGGTCGCCGGGCGTGGTGCGCGGCAGGTATTCGTCCACATCGGACGGTGCGAGCGGGGTGAGTTCGACGCACGCGGCCCGGGCCAGCGTCGTCGCGCGGGCCGCCTTCTCGTACTCCTCGCGCCTGCTGGTCAGCACCAGCGGCAGCGTGGTGGCGTTGAGCCCGTCCAGCGCGACCCGGTGCAGCCCGCCCGCGATCTCGTCGAAACCGTCCAGCACCGGCAGGATCAGACCGGCCTCGACCAGCGCCTTCGCCAACGTCGAACCGTTCGGGGCGGTGGCGACCAGGCCGGGGTGGTCGCGCAGCAGCCGCTCGATCAGCCAGTCCCGCAGCACCGCGCTCGTCGGGTCCCACGAGCCGAGGCTGAACACCACCGGCACCGGGTCGTCGGGTTCGCGGGTGGCCAGGAAGTCCAGCGCGAAGCGGGTGGTGAGGATCGTCTTGCCGGACCCGGCGGAACCGAGCACCACCAGCCGCCCGGAGGTCAGCCGCCGGTAGGTCGCGGCGATGTCGCCGAGCGTCCCGGACGGCCCGGAGTCGACGTCGGCCAGCCGAGCGGGCACCGAGCGGAACCGCACCGGCAGCGGGAACGGGTCGTGGATGCGGCGCTGCTCCTCCTCGCGCTGCCACCGGGCCTGCAGCACCTGCCGGAGCTGATCGGCGGCCTCCAGCAGCGCCTCCTGCGACGCGGTGCGCGGAAGCGGAGCGGGCGGCGGGGGAGGTGTCGCGGCGGGTTCGGGGTCGAGCGGGGGAGCGGCGTTGATCGCCGCCAGCAGCTCGCGCCGGCTGTCCGGACTCGTGTCGAGCGCGTTGGCGAGCAGCGTCACCGTCTTCACCCGCGGCTCGGCGGACGGGTCGGTCTCCAGCCGCCGGATGGTCCGCACCGCGATCTGGGACTGCTCCGCGAGCTGCTCCTGCGTCATGCCCGCCTGGGCGCGCAGCCGCCGCAGAACCGTGCCGAACGGACTGCTCATCCTCGCCTTCCCCGACCGCCGGACGTCCGGAGAGGACTCTAGCGCGTGACCGGCCACGAATTGCCGGTTCCTGGACTGGTGTGCTGACCACCGGAAACGGCAGTCTTCACGACGTCGGGAGGACGACGGTGGCGCCGGCTCGCCCGGCAGCGCCGGAACCTCCCCGTGCCGGGGGGGCGTTCCCGGTCGGTCGGGCGTGCGAGGGGTCGTCCGACCGGCCGGGATCGGGTCATCCGCGCGGCCGGAGGGGAGGGCGAGGTGTCGGCCAGGTACCGCTACCGGTGCGGCGAGTGCCCGTTCCGCACCCCGTGGACGAGCGCGTCGCAGGCCGCCGAACGCCGGACCCGGCACTGCGCGCGGCACCACCCGGATCTCCCGCCCTCGGGTCGCGTGGAGCGCCGCCGGCCGCCGTTCGAGGGCCTGCCGACGCTCGTGCTCGTCGCGACGCTGCTGTTGCTCCTGCCGGTCCTGGTGCTGTGCGCGCACGTCCAGCCGTGACGTGAGGAGCCCCCGCCGCCGGGTCGGCGGCGGGGGCTCGGGAGATCCGGTTCAGAGCGTGAAGGAGGCCAGGTTGTAGGCGCCGACGGTGGCGTTGCGGTCGACTCCGCCGGGGATGCCCGGGACCTGACCGGCGTCGCTGTGCTGGTGCAGCGCCAGGCGCGGGTGGCTCCAGCCGGGGTTGCCCGGGTCGCCGTTGTAGCGGGCGATCCACAGCAGCACGTCGTCGCCGGCCCACAGGTTCGGGTCGATGATGTTCTGGAACCAGTTCAGGCTCGAGTACACCAGCACGCCGCGCACGCCGGTGGCGATGCGCAGCAGCCGCACGAACTCGGCGATGAACCCGTTGGGGTCCGGGAT
The DNA here is from genome assembly GCF_900116135.1 of Saccharopolyspora flava. Classification (GTDB taxonomy): domain Bacteria; phylum Actinomycetota; class Actinomycetes; order Mycobacteriales; family Pseudonocardiaceae; genus Saccharopolyspora; species Saccharopolyspora flava. Next base: position 479,697 of record NZ_FOZX01000003.1, on the reverse strand, counting down.
CTCCGGGTCCTCCATGTCGAGCATCGGCCACATGTTGCCCGGTTCCTTGAGACCGTGCTGGCCCATCCACCAGGCGAAGTGGCCGACCTGCGGGTCGATCGCGCCGGGCCGGGCGAAGTGGTACGCGCCGGTGACCACGCCCGCTCCGCGCGCTCCTGCGGTGTGCGCGCCCGCCGCGTCGTCGACCCACGACTGGCCCTCGGTGAGCTTGATGCTCGCGAAGGTGATGTTGTTGCCGCGCACCGCCGCCCAGTCGTCGACGGCGTTGTGGTGGCTGATGTCGATTCCGTAGTCCATGGGGTCCCTCATCCTGGTCGTGCTCGGGTTGCGCAACGCTCGCGCGAGCACGGCGACGAGGGATGCCGTCGGCGTTCCCCCTGGCCGGACGGTCGGCTGCGCTGGCGATCAACCCATGTTCGCCCACGATCTCAGGAAAAGATCGTCCTGTGGGGTGAACCACCGGATTTCCCGTTCCCGAAGCACCCGGATGGCCCAGTTGTCGTTGCTCCTGACGGGGGGATGTTTCGCGGAGGAAACGGAATGCGCGCACACCACCTACGAAGGTCTGTGCCGCGAACCACGATCGAGTGGACGGTGTTCAAAGCCTGCTAAGTGCCGGTTAATCCCCTTGTTCGGGAATTCCCGGTTCGGGGAGGGTTCTCACTGCCTGCGCAACACGAGCGAGAACAGGAGAACCACCATGAGCAACACCGTCGAGCACACCGAGGCCAAGACCGCGTCGCGCGCCAAGCGCCTGGCCTTCGGTGCCGTGGCCGTCCCGGCGCTGATGATCGGCCTGGCCCTGCCGGCCAACGCCGCCGAGCTCACGCCGATCGCGGAGGCCCTGGACGCCACCGTCGCCGACACCCTGTCGTCGGTGGGCGCCGCTCTGGACGCTCTCGGCCTCGCCGCCTGATCTCGTCCTGCTGGAGGGGCGGGAACCCGGATCCGGGTTCCCGCCCCTCCCGTGCGCCGGTGTGACGTTCGCGGTGCGAGGATCGGTGGACGCCGCGTGTTGATCATTGACATGATCCGTGACGTCGGCGGTGGGAGGAGCACGATGACCGAGGGCACACCGGACCTGCGCACGGACGTGGCGCACGGCGCGCGGATCTACGACTACATCCTGGGCGGCAAGGACAACTACGCCGTCGACCGCGCCGCCGCGGAGGCCTCCAAGCAGGTCTGGCCCGCGCTGCCGGTGCACATGCGCGCCAACCGCGAGTTCATGCACCGCGCGGGCCGCTACCTGGCCACCGAGTGCGGCATCGACCAGTTCCTCGACATCGGCACCGGCATCCCGACCCGGCCGAACCTGCACGAGGTCGTCCAGGAGGTCGAGCCGGAAGCTCGCGTCGTCTACACCGACAACGACCCCATCGTGCTGGCCCACGCCCGCGCGCTGATGTCGCGCACCGGTCAGGGCGCGACCGCCTACGTCGACGCCGACCTGCGGGATCCCGACACGATCCTGGACTCGCGGGAGTTCCGCGAGACCCTGGACGCGAAGCGGCCGATCGGCCTGATGCTCATCGCGGTCGTGCACTTCATCGAGGACGACGACGAGGCCCTGGACGTCGTCCGCCGCATCGTCGACGTGCTGCCCTCGGGCAGCTACGTGGCGGCCACCATCGCCACCGACGACTACGCGCCCGAACTCCTCGCCGAGGTCCGCCGCGCCTACCACGAGCACGGCGAGACCCTGAAGTTCCGCACCTACGACAAGGCGCTGCGCTTCTTCGACGGCCTCGACATCCTCGACCCGGGCCTGGTCCAGATGCACAAGTGGCGCCCGGACGACCTCGAACACCTCAAGATCCCCGAAGCCGACATCGCCATGTACGCGGCCATCGCCCGCAAACCCTGAGCTTCGGGCGTCCGGTCAGGTGCGGGCGGGGCGGTTGGCGAGCTGCTGGGTGGACGGTTCGGCCGGGGCGAGCTTGCCGGACTGGTGGGTTCGGCCGGTCTGAGCGGCGCTCGGCGGGACCGCCTGGGTGAGCTGCGTCTGCTCGGCGTCGGGCTGCGGGACGCTCGGGGCCTGGGTCAGTTGGGTCTGGGCGGTTCCGCTGGTCACGGCCCCGTTGGTCGCGGCGCCGTTGCTCGGGGAGCCGCCGACCTGGTAGCCGCCGTTCTGGCCGGGGGCCTGCTGCGGGGTGGAGAGGTTCGAACTGACGATGCGCTGCAGATTGCGGTGCGCGTTGTTGAGCTCGTGGCGCATGCCGTGGATCTGCTTGGTCAGCGTGTCGCCCTCACCGAGGGTGTTGGTCTCCACCGCGCGCAGCAGCACGCCGATGTGACCGTGCAGCCGCTGGTGCACCTCGGCGAACGTGGCGACCTGCTGCTGCATCTCCAGCGGCGGCTGGGTGCGGGCGATCGCCTTGATCATGGTGTCCTGCCAGCGCTGACCCGCCTGGCGGTAGTGCCGGTCGGCGGACTGCCGGTAGTGCGGGGCGACCTGGGTGTCCAGCGAGACGCGGATGAGCTCGTGGCAGCTGTTGACCAGCTCGCGGGCGGCGGTGGTCAGCGCGTAGGCCCACTCCCACTGCTCGGCCTGGGTGCTGGCCTGCCGCTCCTGGCGGGCGTCGTCGAGCTGGCTGCGGGTGAGCTTGACCTGCTCCCAGGCGCGTTCGGCCTGCTCGGTGGCGGTCGTGGCGGCGCGGCCGGTCTTGTCGGCGTTGGCCTCCACGGCGCCGGCCATCCGGCGCACCGCGTCGGCGCGCTGCGCGGTCTCCTCGGCGGTCTTGCGGGCCGACCACAGCAGCCAACCGGCGACCCCGGCCGCCACGAGGGCCAGAATTGCCGGGATCCACGTCAACCAAACCTCGGTCCCCATGTGTCCGACGATGACACATCCGCGGTTACGCCGGTTGGCGGCCTGTGAAAAACGCGGTGACGACTACGCCCAGTCGCCGAATGTGACGCTGCGCGGTCAAAACCGGACTGAACGTGACGAAAGCGCGGGCTGCACGCCTTCTTTCGACGCGCCGTGATGTGCTGTGCTCGCGGAGTCGTCGTCGGGAGCGCGAAGGTGGGGCATGTACGCGAAGTACGTGGCGATCGGGGACAGCCAGACCGAGGGCGTCGGTGACGGCGACGACCGGAGCGGCCTGCGCGGCTGGGCCGACCGGCTCGCCGAGCAGCTGGCCCCGCTCGATCCGGGCTTCCGGTACGCGAACCTGGCGGTGCGCGGCAAGCTCATCGGCGAGGTGCGCGCCGAGCAGCTCGAACCGGCGCTGGCGCTCGCTCCGGACCTGGCCACCGTCGTCGCCGGGCTCAACGACGTGCTGCGCAGCGAGTACGACGGGGATGCCGTCGCCGCGCAGCTGGAGGAGATGATCGGCGCGCTGACGGGTGCGGGCGCGCGGGTGGCGACGGTGACCTACCCGGACATCGGGGAGATCGTGCCGATCGCGCGGCGCTGGCAGCCGCGGCTGACCGAGTTCAACGCGCGCGTGCGCGAGATCGCCGCGAAGCACGGCGCCGTCGTCGTCGAAGCCGACCGCCACCCGGTCTGCGCCGACCGGCGGATCTGGAGCACCGACCGCCTGCACCTCAACCCGTCGGGCCACGCGCTCCTGGCGTCCGGCTTCGCCGACGCCCTGGGCCTCCCCGGCAGCGACGACTCCTGGACTCACCCGCTGCCGCCGCGCCCGGATCCCGGCCTCGTCCGCGCGGTCGCGGGCGAACTCCGCTGGGCTGCCACCTTCTTCGCCCCGTGGCTGTGGCGCCGCCTCACCGGCCGCTCCTCCGGCGACGGACGTTCGGCGAAACGGCCCACGTTGGAGCCTCTTCCGTGACCGGGGACAGTTTTTCCTTGAATTGTCCCGACATTTCGGACATTGATCATGGGTAATTCGAGGAAAAACCGTCCCCTGCCGAGCTACGGGCTCACCGCAGCAGCGGTGCACTGCTGAGCACCGTGGCACGAGCTCACCGCGACGAGGGTGCGGTGCAGCTCGTCCCGGCGCTGCGGCGGCAAGGTCTCGTAGACGTTGTTCAGCTGGAACGGATCGGCGCGGTCGTCGTAGAACTCCCGCTCGCCCGTCACGTACTCCACGTAGGTGCCCTCCGGAATCCGGATCGCCGTGTACGTCGGCGGCACCCCGTCGGGCTTGTCCTGATGATCCGGGTCGTCGCGGGTCGCCGGCGGCTCGTGGTGCTCGACGAGCGCGACGTCCCGCCCGGTGCCCGGTTCGCCGCGCAGCAGCGGCGCGAAGCTCGCGCCGTCGACGCCGGGACGCGGTGGCGCACCGGCGATCTCGGCGAACGTCGGCCGCAGGTCGATGTTCTGCACCGAATCCGGCACCGTCCGCCCGGCCGGAACACCCGGGCCGGTGGCGACCAGCGGAACCCGCACGTCGTGGTCGAACGCGGTCTGCTTGCCCTCGGCCAGCGCGTGCTCGCCGAGGTGGAAACCGTTGTCGGAGGTGAAGATGACGTGCGTGCGCTGCGCCTGGCCGGTGTCGGCGAGGGTGCGCTGGAACCGGGCCAGCATCTCGTCCACCGCCTGCAACGACTGAGCGCGCTTGCGGAACTTCTCATCCGCCGCCGCGGCCTTCTCCGGCGGCAGCGGCGGGAGCTGCCGCAGCCAGTCCGGCTTGTCCGAGCGGTCCGCCTCGTCGAACGACGGCGGCCGCGGCGCGGTCAACCCGGGGAAGGCGTCCTCGTGCCGGGGCGCCGGGGTGAACGGGCCGTGCGGCGCGAACGTGGCCACCTCCAGGAAGAACGGATCGCCCTGCGCGGCGCGGGTGCGGATGAAGTCCTCGCCGCGCTCGGCCAGCACGTCGGTCAGGTAGTCGCCGGGCCGGTGCCCGTGCGGCTCGAGATGGCCGTTGACGTTGAGCTTGTAGTCGTACTGCTGGTACCCGTTGCCCGCCACGGCCCACTCGTCCCAGCCCGGCGGCACGAAAGGCCGTTCCCCGCCGAGCTTCTGGCCCGGCTGGTAGCCGTTGAGGTACTTGCCGAGGAACCCCGTCCGGTAGCCGGCCTGCTGCAGCTGGGTGCCGACGGTGTCGCGCTCGTCGCGCCGGTGGAACACCCCGAACCCGCCGTCCGGCGCGGCGTTGGTGAACACGCCCGTGTTGTGCGGGTACTTCCCGGTCAGCAGCGACGCGCGCGACGGGCAGCACAGCGAGTCGGTGACCGTGAAGTTCGAGAACGTCACGCCTTCCCGCTGCATCCGCTGCACCTGCGGCATGAACCGCAGCAGGCCCTGATCCATGTCGTCGACCAGCACGAGCACGATGTTCGGCGGGCGCTCGTCCGGCGGCGGGGACGGGGGAGCGGCGGTGCAACCCGCGAGCAGCAGGCCGAGGACGGCCGCGCACAGGGCCAGCCGGGAACGCACGATCAACCTCCAGGCGTCGACGCGCCCCACAGCATGACCGCCGACCCCCGCCGCGCCAAGTCGATGACCAGAAATCCTCAGTGGAAGACCATCTCCGGGTGCGGGTGGCTGAGGAAATCGTGGTGCGAGATCTCCCAGCCGTAGGCCCCGGCGTGGCTGAAGATCAGCACGTCACCGGCCCGCACCCGCGACACCGGCACGTCGCGGGCGAGCACGTCCTTCGGCGTGCACAGCTCGCCGACCACCGTGACCGGGCCTTCGGCCTGCGGACGCGGCACCGCCGAGTCCCACTCGTCCACCGGCAGCACGGTGAACGGATGGCTGTGCTGCCACGACGACGGCAGCCGGAACTGGTGCGTCCCGCCGCGCACCAGCGCGTACTGCACGCCGTGGTTGCGCTTGACGTCGAGGACCTCCACCGCGTAGTTGCCGCACTCGGCGACCAGGTAGCGCCCGCACTCGAAGTCGACCTCCCGCACGTGCGCGGGGAACTCCGCCAGCACGCCCGGAAGTCCCCGGGCGAAGCGCGGCCAGTCGAACCGCCGGTCCGGCCGGGCGTAGTCGACGCCGATGCCGCCACCGACGTTGACCACCTCGCAGCGCAGCCCGAACTCCCGCTCCCACGCCGAGACCGTCCGCCCGTAGTGCGCCACCAGCTCCAGGTGGGCGTCGGCGGAGAGGTTGTTGGACAGCGAGTGCAGGTGGAACCCGGACAACCGCAGACCCGGCAGCGCGCGAGCCGCCTCGACCACGCCGGGCAGGTCCTCCTCGGCGATGCCGAACTGGGTGGGCCTGCCCGCCATCGCCAGCGTCGCCGAGGGGAACGGCCCGGCCAAGTTGACCCGCAGCAGCACCTCGGCGGTCACGCCCAGCCGGGTCGCCGCGGCCGACACCCGGTGCAGCTCCAGCGCGCTCTCCACGTGCAGCCGCAGCACCCCCTGCTCCAGGGCCCGCTCGATCTCCGACGGCGTCTTCGCCGGACCGCCGAAGAGCACCGGAACGTTCCCGCTCACCGCCCGCGCCTTGTCCAGCTCACCACCTGAAGCCACCTCGAAGCCCGCGACCAGCGGTGCCAGCGCGCGCAGCAGCGGATCGGCGCTGTTGGCCTTCATCGCGTAGAACATCCGGCACCGCGGCGGCAGCGTCGCGGTGATGGCGCGGACGTGATCGGTCAGCCGGTCCAGGTCGTAGGCGAACAGGCACACCGGTTCGCCGCCGGCCCGCTTCCGGACGAGGTCTTCCAGTCGCTCACTCATGGTTCTCCCGGTGCAGGTCCAGATGGGCGCGCAGGGCGCGGGCGGCCAGGCCGCGCTCCTCGCCGAGCACGAACGCGCGCACCCCGGCCGCGCGCCACTCGCGGTGGTCCTCGGGGCTGCGCGGGAGCGCGCAGAACGGCACGTCGCGCGCCCGGCACTCGGCGTGCACCCGCGCCAGCGCGTCCCGGACCCGCGGGTGCCGGGTCTGCCACGGCACCCCGTAGGACTGCGAGAGGTCCGCGGCCCCTTCCAGCACCAGGTCCACGCCACCGCCGTCGAGGATCGACGGCAGCTGCTCGACGCCCTCGGCGTCCTCGATCATCGCGATCACCATCGTCTCGGCGTTGGCGCGGCGCACGTACTCGGTGAGCTCGATGCGCCCGAACCCCGGAACCCGGCCGCCGTTGAGGCTGCGCATCCCCTCCGGCGCGTAGCGGGCGGCGCGGATCGCCGCGTCCACGTCGGCCCGGCACCGCACGTGCGGCACCACCACGCCCAGCGCTCCCGCGTCCAGAACCCGCAGGATCGCGCCCGGATCGGACTCGGGGACGCGCACGAACGGCACGAGGTCCACGGCCTCGGCGGCCCGGATCAGGTTCTCCAGCTGCTGCGGGTCGACCAGAGCGTGCTCGCTGTCGAGGACGACGAAGTCGTAGCCCGCGCAGCCGATCATCTCCACCAGCACCGGCGACGGGATCGAGCAGAACAGGCCGTGGCTCTCCCCGGTCCCGGCAAGCCGCTGCTTGACGGTGTTGGTCCTCAGCACTTCTCGACCTCCGCGAGCGGGTTGGGCACGGCGTGCAGCCGCAGCTCGGTGTCGGGGTGCAGCCTGCGGCTGGTCAGCTTCTCCACCTCGATCGCCGGGGTGAACAGGTCGAACAGCGCGAACCGCTCGGCCAGTTCGGGGAATCGCCGCTGGTGGGCGCGGATCTCCTCGGCGACGATCCGCCAGAAGTCCCGCTCGGCCAGCTCGTCCCGGTCGTCGAGGAAGATCGCGAGCTCGCCGAGGTTGATGAAGAAGAACGCGTCCAGCAGGAAGTCGGTGACCAGGCTCAGCTCGTCGGTCTCGACGAACGAGTTGCGGTTCTGGTGGTGCGCCGGGGGAGCGGCCAGCTCCGGCGCCTCGCCCGCGAGGTGCTGCGGCGAGAACCGCACGCCGTCGTGGAAGTCCTTGAGCACCAAGCGTTCCGGCACCCCGTCGACGTGCACCAGCGCCATGTTCTGCGCGTGCGACTCCAGCGCGATGCCGTGCGCGCACAGCAGGTGCACCAGCGGCAGCGCGGCGACCCGCACCAGCCGGCGCACCCAGTTCTCCGCGCCCTGGTCCCGGAGCCACTCGGCGATCAGCGGGGTCCCGTCGCGCAGGCAGGAGGTCAGGCCGGTGAACGGCATCGCCCGCTCGCCGGGTTCGAGGTGCGGGTGCAGGCTCTCCCGCCAGATGCAGGCCAGCGCGCCGTAGGTGTCGGGCCGCAGCAGCCCCGACTCCGGTGTGACCGCCGCGCCCAGCTCCTCGCCGAGCAGGATCGGCCGCAGCTCCCCGGACAGGTAGGCGTCGCCCGCGACGACCTCGCGCAGCCAGTCGGTGATGCGCGGCGCGTTGCGCACGGTGTGCGCGGCCAGACCGCGGGAGGTGGAGGTGTTCACCATCGACAGCGACAGCTTCAGATACGGCCGCTCGGGCACGTCGCGGCAGGTCAGGGTGCGGATGGACTGCTGCGGGAGGAACTCGTGCGGGTCCGGTCCCAGCGGGATCAGCTCACCGCGCGCCAGCTGCTCGGAGAACGCGCGGGCGAGCCGTTCCCGCCACTGCCACGGGTGCACCGGCACCAGCACGTACTCGTCGGGATCGCCGGTCTCCTCGATGAGCCGGTGGAAGCGGGTGACCTCCCCGCCGAGCTGGTCGGCCAGGTACCGCCGGTCCAGCGAGCGCGAGGCGCTGACCTCGGTGATGTCGCGGTGCGCGGCCAGCCACAGCGGTCGCAGCGGGTTGGCGAACTCGGGGCCGAAGGCCAGGTCGTCGGCGACGTCGAAGCCGATGCGCGACTTGTAGGCAGGGTGGTAGCGGTGCCCGTCGGTGATCGCCGTCTCCAGCGCGTCGTGGTCCGCTGTGGACGGTGGGTCTTCCCGGAGGTGTTCCGAGAGGGCGTCTTTGAACAGCGTCTCCTCGAGTTCGCGGGCGAACGCGGTGAGGTGGTCCGGGTCGGCGTCGAGGGAGTCGCGGACCTCGGTGAGGAACCGGGTGACCGAGTCGGCCTCGACACCGTCGCGCAGCACCGGTGAGGTGACCCCCACCCGGTCGAAGCCGAACCGGCGCACCGCCCGGAACTCGTAGCGGACCGGGGTGCCGTCGCCGCTCGTCCCCATCACGACGTGCCCGGTGTCGTGCTGCTCGGTGGTGAGAGCTCCTTCGTAGAGCAGGGATTCGAGCAGCTGGCGGAACACGCGGCGCCGCACCTCCGGGAACCGGGGATCGGTCAGCGCGGCCCGCACGAGCTCGGCGGTCATCGGGTCACCTCTCGGATCGGGTTGGGGATGTCGACGTAGAGCGGGCTCTCGCCGCGCTCGGCGAAGCGGCTGAGCAGGTTCGCCTTGGCGGGCAGCGTCGGCGCCTCGCGCAGCTCGGCCGCGTAGCGCCCGGGCAGGCCGCCCAGGAACTCGCGCACCACCGGCCACAGCCGCCGTTCGCCGGCCGGGCTCCACCGGCCGAGCACCGCGACCAGGTGGCCGAGGTGGTTGGTGACCAGGTGGTAGCGCAGCCGCAGCCATGCCTCCGCGTCGTCGTAGAGCACCGGGCTGTCCGGACTCAGCACGCCGTCGGGGACGCGGTCCCGGTCGGCGCTGGTGCCCTCCATGTCGCGCACCCAGAAGCGGCTCGGCCAGCCGTTCTCGGTGTGCAGCAGGCTGTTCTGCACGTGGGCCTCGAACCCGACGCCGTCCTCGGTGAAGATCGCCAGCAGCGGTGCCAGCGAGATCCGCAGGTAGCGCTCCAGCCACGCGGCGGTGTGCTCGGCGGTGAGCGGACCGGCCTGCTCGACCAGGTCGATCAGCGCCGGGCGTTCGCCGGGTCGTTCCTCCAGCAGCGCGGCGAGCACCCGCGGGGCGAGGTCGGTGCCGGGGAACGGGTTCCGGCGGAACAGCACCCCGAAGTCCGACGCGAGGTCACCGACCTCCCCCGGGTCGAGAGTGCGGTAACCCGACTCGACGAGGACCTCGAAACCGTTGTGGTCCCAGTGCTTTTCGAGCGCGGAGACGAGTCGTCCGGCGTCGGCGGCGCGGCGCAGGTGCTCGACGGGGTTGTTGCGCACGAAGTTGGTGATGCGCACGTGCAGCGGCAGCTTCCACGACGTCGGGAAGTCCGGATCGCACACCGTCCGCACCGACGAGGTCGCGTACACCTCGGCGCCCACCGGACCCAGCGGGGTCAGCGCCCCGGCCGCGACCAGTTCCCGCACCCGGGGCTGTTCCCGCAGGTAGCGGTCCTGCCACGGGTGCACGGGCAGCACCGACTCCGGCTCGCCGGGCAACCACGGCCCGTCGCACACCCGGTCCTCGACCAGCAGCTCGGGACTCACGGCCCAGTGGTGCAGCCGGAACGACGCCCTGAGCTCCGGGGCGTAGCGCTCCAGGTCCTCGTCGCTGATGCCCTCCGCGCTCTTCGGAGTCGGGTGGAACGGGTGACCGAGCAACAACGACTGCTCCGCCTGCCGGGTGACCTCCTGCGGTGTGGCCGCTTCCGGGCGACGGTCCCGATCCAGGTAGCGCGCCGACCGCGCCACGCTGTTCCCGACCTGCCGCCGGAACCGCTCCACAACCCCCTCATCCACTCCGCACCGCAAGCCCAACTCCCGAGCCACCACGGACACGAACTCCTCGTGCCCCAACACCACCCCGTCCAGCACCACCTCGTCCCGGAAGACGTGATGCCCGGCAGCAGACCAAACCCGAACCCCCACCACCAGAACCGACGAGGTCTCCCCGGACCCCTCCCTCGGTCCGGTGTCCGGGGAATCCGCAGTTTTCATGAAAACCTCCCCCGGTCCCGTGACCAGGGACGACGAAGTTTTCATGAAAACTTCCCCCACCTCCGAACCCGGGCGAGATGCGATCTCCGCAGGTGAACCCCCTGGTCCGGGGTCCGGGGAGGACGCAGTTTTCATGAAAACTGCGTCTGGTCCCGAACCCCGGGGTGGTGCAGTTTTCATGAAAACTTCCCTCGGTTCCGGGTCGTGGGGGTGCGCAGTTTTCATGAAAACTTCGTTCCCCCGGGAACGGAGGGGGATGTGGAGGGTGTGGGGGGTGCGTTCGCACTCCAGCTCTCTGACGATCGCGTTCAGCAGGCGTTGGCGCGTTGCCGCGCGTGCCGCTTCCTCGTTCACCGCAACACCTTCTCGTGAGTTCCAACCGGGTCGTGGGGTGAGGTTCCTGCGGAAACCTCCGGTTTCGCGCGGCCCGCGACGGCCAGCAGCGCGGCGGTACCGAGCATCGCGCCGATGAGCGCGAACACCACCGACGGTGGCAGCAGGACCGCCAGGGCGGCACCGGCGAGCGGTCCGAAGACCTGGCCGAGGTCCAGGACGCCGGTGCTGAAGCCGAACGCCGTGCCCGAGCCTCGTTCCGGGGCGTGCCGGGAGCTGACGTGCAGCACCGACTGCAGCAACGCCGCGAAGCAGAAGCCCTGCGCCACCCGCAGCGGCAGCAGCAGCTCCACCGGCACGACGCCCTGCAGCGCCACCGCGACCGCGCAGCACGCCGCGGCCACCGCGAACCCGAGCTGCGCGGACCCGCGGTCGTTGCGACGCCCCCACCAGGGACTTCCGACGCACGACGCCGCCCACGTCACCGCCTGCAGCACGCCGACCCACGTCGTGGCGGCGGCGACCGAGCCCGAGATCCGCTCGACCTGCGGCGCGAACACCACCACCAGCGCGTAGATCGCGGCCTGCGCGGCGAACCCGGCCAGCAGCATCCACCGGGTCTCCCGGCGACGCAGCAGCAGCGCGGCGATCGCGCGCGGCGAATGCCGTTCGCGCGCGTGCGCGTGCGCCTCGGCCAGCGACACCGCAGCCAGCGCGCTGGAGATCGCGAGCATCCCGGCCACCGCCGCGAACAGCGGCGCGAACCCGAGCCGGGTGGCCAGCAGACCACCCACCAGCGGCCCCAGCAGGGACCCCGCCGCGGTGGCGGCGAACAGCATCCCGAGCGCCCGGCCGCGCCGGTCGGTGGAGGCGGCCGCGCTCGCGTACGAGGCGGTCGCGCTGACCACCCCGCCGCACGCGCCCTGCAGCAACCGGCACCCCAGGAACTCCTCCGGGGTGTCGGCCACCGCCATGAGCGCGATCGCCAGGCCCAGTCCGGCGTGCGCGCGCACCACCATCGCCTTGTGCCCGAACCGGTCGCCGACCCAGCCCCACAGCGGCCCGCTGACCAGCTGCACCACCGCCGGAGCCGCCACCGACACCGCCGTCCACCAGGGGATCTCGCCGCGCGGCGTGCCGATCCCGGCCAGGTAGAACGGCAGCAGCGGCACCACGATCGTCAGCCCCGCCGTCGCCGCGAACTGCCCCAGGCACAGCACCGGATAGGTCCGTCCCCGCATCACGCCTCCACCAGCGGGTTCGGCACCGTCCCGGTCCCGGCGGGCATGCTCACGCCGGAGGAGGCGCCTTGCCGCAGCAGCGGTTCCAGGACCCGGCGGCTCGGCCACGTCCCGGCCCGCAGCAGCCGATCGCGCAGAACCGCCCGCACCGGTGCGGGCTGGGCGGGCAGGTGCTCGATCACGGTCTCCCGCACCAGGTTCCACAGCTCCCGCTCGTCCAGACCGAAGTGACGACGCAGCGCGTCGGCGATGCCGTGCAGGTTCACCTGAAAACCGAGCGTCTGCAGATACCCCACCAGCGACTCCGCCGAGTCGAGCCGAAGCGACTGCGGCGCACCGGGTTTGATGACGTACTCCGGATCGGGCGTGCCCGCGAGCCGCATCCACTCGCCGAACAGCCGCAGCGTGTCGTGATCGCGCAGCACGAACCGCCGCACCCGGCCGCCGCGCAGTTGCACCACCACGTTCTGACCGTGCAGCTCCGGCAGCACGCCCCGGCTCAGGAACCCGAAGGCGACCTCGCAGAACGAGCGCGCCAGGTCCCCGAAGAACGACAGCGGGTCGAAGCGCTCCGAGATCACCGGCCCCAGCACGTCCCACTCGTGCGCGGCCAGCGCCGCCATCGGCAGCACCAGCCCGTCGAGCTCGGGGTAGATCCGCACCTGCGCGGCGAGCTGGCCGGGCCGGTCGCCGAAGGGATCGTCCGGGTCGTGCCACCCCGCCCACACCCGCTCGTCGCACAGCGCGACCCGCTCGCCCAGCGCCGGATCCCGGTCGAGGACCTCGGTCATGCAGCGCTGCGCCCGCTCGGCGTTGGCCAGGTAGCGCGGCGGTAGCAGCCGGGTGGCGCCCAGCGTCGCCACCCCCAGCGGCAGCTTGACGTGCCGGGAGGACTCCGGCGAGGTGGTCAGCGTGCGCAGCGACGACGTCGGGTGGAACCCGCCGAGCTCGCGCGCCAGCGGCACCACCGATCCGTCGGCCAGCTCGTCGGCGAAGCACCCACCCAGCACGTGCTGGAACTGCCACGGGTGCACCGGGATCGCCTGGAGGTCGTCGCCGATCGCGCCGAGCGAGCGCAGCTCGGCGGGGGAGAGGACCAGTTCGGCCAGGCGCTGCGACAGCGGGTCGCCGCCGTGGACGAGCCGGTCGCGGCGCACCGCGACCCAGTCCAGCCCCAGCGGTTCGGCCCGCATCGGCCCGTAGCGCGCGACCTCCTCGGCCGACCACCCGGCCGCCGCCCGCGCCGTGGGGTGGAACGGGCGGTTGCGGGTGGCGGCCAGCCGCTCACCGGCTAGCATCCCGCCGGTCGGGGTGAGGTCGAGGGCTGAGCGCTGCCCGCGCAGCACCTCGGTGTGCTCGACCGCGGCCCGCAGGTCGGCGGCGACCGCGGCCGAGTCCTCGCGCACCGCGGCGAGCAGCTCGGCCGGGGTCAGCGGCCGCGTGCCGTCGAGCAGGACCGGACCGGTGTCGTAGCGGTAGCGCTGCAGCGCGCCGCCGGGCCGGACGGGCACCCTCACCTCTCCGGCGGACGTGCGCAGGACGGCCCGGCCCGCGTCGCCGGTGAGCTCGACCAGCTCCTCCTGCAGCAGCACGTCGACGAGGTCCCGCATGACCAGCTCGGCCGATCCCACCCGCATCAGTACAGGTCCAGCCAGGTGCCGACGCCCCGCTCGCGGGCGCGCTCGTAGACCGCGCCGGCGCAGGCGATGTCCTCCACGGCCATGCCCATCGGGTTGAGCACGATGATCTCGTCGTCCTCGGTGCGGCCGGGCCGAGCGCCCGCGAGGATCTCGCCGAGCTCGGCGTGCAGCTGCCCGCGGGAGAACGAGCCCTCCAGCACCAGCTGGTTGATGATCTTCTTCTCGCGGTTGCTCTGCTCCCAGTCGTCCACGACGACCTTGTCGGCCTTGAGGAAGACCTCCTTGTGCACGTCCATGATGGACACGTTGCACAGCAGCGCACCGCGCTTGAGCCAGTCGAAGGCGATGTAGGGCTCGCTGGTGACGGTGCACGGGACCACCAGGTCACCGGCCCGCACGGCGTCCTCGGCGGTCTCCGCGACGCGCGCCTCGACCGACGGGTGCTCGCGGCCGACGCGGTCGGCCAGCGCCCGCGCCGCCTCCGGCCTCTGGTCGTGCAGGTGGACCCGCTCGATCGAGCCGAACTGCTGCAGCAGCGCGGTGATCTGAGTGCTGCCGATGACGCCGCAGCCCACCAGCGCGACGTCGGTGAAGCCCTCCCGCGCCAGGTGCCGGGCGGCCAGGCAGGTCACGCCCGCGGTCCGCCACGCGCTGATCAGGCTGCCTTCGAGCACCGCCACCGGGTAGTTGCTGGCCGGGTCGTTGAGCACGATGACGGCGCTGGCGCGCTCCCGTCCGCGCTCGGCCGGGTTGTCGTGCTTGCTGCCGATCCACTTGATGCCGGACAAGCCGGGGTCGCCGACGTGCGCGGGCATCGCGATGATCCGGTCGGCGATGTGGCCCTGCTTGCCCGCCACCCGCAGGTACGGCTTGAGCGGCTGCACGGTCTTGCCCTCGGCGTGCGCGATCAGACCGGCGTTGAGGGCGTCGACGTAGAGCTCGGCGGCGTCACCGCCGACGGCGGCGATGTCGCTGCGGCTCAGGTAGAGCATCTGCGGTGAGTCCTCAGAGGACACTGGTTCTCCTTCTGGTAGAGGTGTTGTCGTCAGTTCGCGCAGCGCTGCCGGGCCGCGTCGAACCAGTCGTCGTCGTAGATCAGGTCGAGGTAGCGGTCCCCGCGATCGGGGAAGACGGCCACCGCCCGGCACGGGCGGGGTAGCCGCGGCAGGGTGCGCTGCATCGCCGCGACGACGGCTCCGGTGGAGCCGCCGGCGAAGATGCCTTCGGTGGCCAGCAGTTCCCGGCAGCCCACGGCGGCCTCGAAGTCGTTGACGTGCACCACGTCGTCGATCTCGGCCGGGCTGAACAGCTCGGGCACCCGGCTGGCCCCGATGCCCGGCACGTCGCGCTGCCCGGGCGGCCCGCCGAAGATCACCGATCCGACGGCGTCGACCGCGATGACCCGCAGGTCCGGGAAGTTCTCCCGCAAGCGGCGGGAGCAGCCCAGCAGACTGCCGGTGGTGCTGACCGCCCCGAACAGGTACGACGGGGCCTCGGGGAGCTGACGGCTCAGCTCGTCGCCGGTGCCGTGGTAGTGGGCCTGCCAGTTGCGGTCGTTGGCGTACTGGTTGATCCAGATCGCACCGGGCGAGCCGGCCACGATCTCGCGGACCCGGCGGATGCGGGTGTGCAGGTAGCCGCCGGTCTCGTCGGGCTGGTCGACGACCTCCACCTCGGCCCCCAGGTGCCGCAGGATGGCGACGTTGGCGCGCGCGGCCTTGGGGTCGAGCACGCAGGTGAAGCGCAGCCCGTGGAGCCGCGCGGCGATCGCCAGCGCGATCCCGAAGTTGCCGGAGCTGGACTCGACCAGGTGGCTGCCGCGCCGAATGGACCCGTTGCGCAATCCGGATTCGACGATGTGGCGCGCGGACCGGTCCTTCATGCTCCCGCCGGGGTTCATCAGCTCGAGTTTGGCGATCACCTCGACATCGGATTGGGGGAAGAGCCGGTTCAGCACGACGGCGGGCGTGTTTCCCACGCAGTCGAGAACCGACCCGACGACGGATTCGGTCTGGGTGTCGACGGCCACGATTCTCCTCAGATCGACAACCGAAAGGGCCTTGCTACGACCGAAAACGCTAACAAAGGTAAGCCTAACTTAACAGGAGTGATCTCGGAGAGCCACAGCACATCGGAGGGGTGGAAGCGGCTGCTCACATTCCGCTGGGCATTCTCCTGCCGAATTCTCCTCAGGGCGTTGATCTGCGGTTGTTCGGAATTTCCGCGAAGAATCGGATCGAACAATTCCGGATTCGACGGGACGGCTGAATTTCAAGGCTCCGAACGGGGGAGAGGGTGATCACTCCGGGGGTCCGGTTCTCCCGGCGCGATGTTCGCGAAGGCAGGATCGCCGGGAGGACCGAGCGGAACTGGAGCGGTGGATGTCGGAGAACGTGACCGTCGAGCTGGCCTACGGCAGGTCGGGGCTGACGGTGGAACTGCCGGGCGAGCGCACGACCGTGGTGGCGCCCGCGAACCCGCCCGCCGCGCCCGACACCGACGTCGCGTTGCGCGGCGCGCTGTCCGACCCGGTCGCCGGACCGCCGCTGCGGCAGCGGGTGCGGCCGGGCCAGCGGATCGCGGTGTCGCTGTGCGACGCGACGCGCCCGCAGCCCCGCGAGGCGATGGTGCGCGCGCTGCTGGCGGAGCTGGAGGGCATCGCGACGCGCGAGGACTTCACGCTGCTGGTGGCCACCGGGACCCACCGCGGCAACACCGACGCGGAGCTGCGCGCGATGCTCGGCGACGAGCTCGTCGACACGATGCGCATCGTCAACCACGACTGCCGCGACCCCGAGATGCTGCGCCACGTGGGCACTTTCGGCGACGGGGTGGAGGTGTCGCTGAACCGGCACTGGGTGGACGCCGACGTGCGGATCACCACCGGCTTCGTCGAACCGCACTTCTTCGCTGGCTTCAGCGGCGGCCCCAAGCTCGTCGCCCCCGGCCTGGCGGGGCTGGACACGGTGCTCACGCTGCACGACGCCGCGCGCATCGCCAGCCCGCGGGCGACGTGGGCGGTGTGCGAGGGGAACCCGGTGCACGACGACGTCCGCGCGATCGCCGACGGCACCGGCGTGGACTTCGCCTTCGACGTGGTGCTCAACCGCGAGCAGCGGGTGGTCGAGGCCTTCGGCGGTGACCTGCTGCCGATGCACGCGGCCGCGCGGGAGGTCGTGCGGGAGCTGTCGATGCAACCGGTTCCGCAGCGCTACGACGTCGTGGTGACCACGAACTCGGGTTTCCCGCTGGACCAGAACGTCTACCAGGCGGTGAAGGGCATGACGGCCGCGGCGACCGTCGTCAAGCCGGGCGGGCTGATCATCTGCGCCGCCGAGTGCAGCGACGGCTTCCCCGATCACGGCTCGTTCCGCGAGGTCCTGGCCTCCGAACCGACGCCGGAAGCCCTGCTGCGCACCATCTCCGGCAGGACCGAGACGGTCCCCGACCAGTGGCAGGTCCAGATCCTCGCGCGAGTCCTGGCCACCGCCCGGGTCGGCGTCCACACCACCCACCTCACCGACGCCGACCTCCGCACGGCCCACCTCTACCGGGTCGACGACATCGCCGAAGCGGTCCACGCCGAACTCGCCGCCCGAGGCCCGGACGCCCGAGTCTGCGTCCTCCCCGAAGGCCCCCAAACCATCCCCTACGTCACCACCTAGCACGACGACCCGGTCAAATACCGCAGGTTTCGACCGGTCAAAAACCGCGGTATTCGACCCGACGAAAACCGGGGTTTTCGACCGGGTGTCACCTGGTGGTGGGGTCTCGGTCGTGGTGGTGGGGGGCGGAGTCGCCGCGGTGGGGTGGTGTCGTCGCAGGGGGTGAGGGGCGCTCGCTCGTGTTGCGGATCGGGAATAGCGTCGGGGGTGTTCGAGGACCACGAGGAGGATCAGCAATGCACACGCGCACGCTCGGACAGGGCTTGGAGGTCTCGGCGGTCGGGCTGGGGGCCATGGGCATGTCCCAGAGCTACGGCCCCAACCCGGGCAGTCGCGACGACATGATCGGAGTGCTCCGCTACGCCGTGGAGGAAGCGGGCATCACCTTCGTCGACACCGCCGAGGTCTACGGGCCCTTCGTCAACGAGGAGCTCGTCGGCGAGGCGCTGCGGCCGCTGCGGGACCGCGTCGTGATCGCCACCAAGTTCGGCTGGGACATCCAGGACGGCAAGACGGTCGGCACGAACTCCCGGCCGGAGCACATCCGCCGCGTCGCCGACGAGTCGCTGGGGCGGCTCGGCATCGACGCGATCGACCTGTTCTACCAGCACCGGGTCGACCCGGACGTGCCGATCGAGGACGTCGCGGGAACGGTGGCCGAGCTGGTCCAGGCGGGGAAGGTCCGGCACTTCGGGCTCTCCGAGGCGGGGGCCGCGACGATCCGCCGCGCCCACGCCGTGCACCCGGTCACCGCGGTGCAGAGCGAGTACTCGCTGTGGACCCGCGACCCCGAACCCGAGGTGCTGCCCACCTGCGCCGAGCTCGGCGTCGGGTTCGTGCCGTTCAGCCCGCTCGGCCGCGGGTTCCTGACCGGCACGGTCAGCACCTCGGAGTTCACCGAGGGCGACATCCGCAACGCCATCCCGCGCTTCGAGGCGGGCAACCTCGACGCGAACCAGGCGCTGGTCGCCCAGGTCCGCGCGTTGGCGGAGGCCCGGGAGGCCGCGCCCGGTCAGGTCGCGCTGGCCTGGCTGCTGGCGCAGCAGCCGTGGATCGTCCCGATCCCCGGAACCCGCCGCCGCGAGCGCCTCGACGAGAACGCCGGCGCGACGCGGGTCGCGCTCAGCGCCGACGAGATCGCCGACCTCAACGCCCTCGCCTCCCGCACCGGAGTCCAGGGCAACCGCTACAACGAGACCGGCATGTCGATGGTCGGCCTCTGACCTCCCGTCTTCGACTCCTCGGCAGGGACCATCACCGCCCCCTGCCGAGGACCGGGGGCATCCCTTGGCCTCTACGCGATAATGATTTTCATTATCGTGTACAGTGGTCGTCGAGAAGGAGGTCAGGGATGAAGGTGCGCAAGTCGTTGCGGTCGTTGAAACAGAAGCCGGGCGCCCAGGTGATCCGGCGGCACGGCAAGACGTTCGTGATCAACAAGAAGAACCCCCGCTACAAAGCCCGCCAGGGCTGAAGGGGAGTGGATATGGCGCGGCGAAGTCAGGTCGGTTCGCGGGACGCTTTCGACGCCGCGGCGGCGGACTTCGCCGCGCTCGGCCGTCACCTCTGGGAGCCCATCGGCGCTGATGTCGTGGAACTCGTCGACCCCCGGCCCGGCGAGCGGGTGCTCGACGCCTGCTGCGGGACCGGGGCGTCGGCCATCCCCACCGCCCGTCGGGTGGACGTCGAGGGTCACGTCGACGCCGTCGACATCTCCGGCCCGATGGTCGCTGAGCTGCGCGAACGGGTCTCGGGATTGCCGCAGCTGCACGCGCACGAGGCCGACGTCACCGCTTGGGAAGGCACGGGTTACGACCTCGTCCAGTCGGTGCTGGGCATCTTCTTCTTCCCGGACGTGGCGGCCGGGGCGAGGCGTCTCAACGGCGCCGCCCGGCCCGGTGGGCGCGTCGCCTTCACGATCTGGCGCCGCGGTGCGGTCGAGCCGGCGGGCAGGCAGCTCACCCTCTCCGTCGCCGAGGTGACAGGGGTGGAGCCCCCGGGCGAACGTCCGAGGGGGCCGGTCGACGCGATCAACCAGCCGACGACCTTCGCCCCCTGGTTGAGCGGGCTCGGTCTGTCCGATGTGGACGTGGTCACCCACGAGCGCCGGTTGACCATGACCCCCGAGGTCGCCTGGCTCCTCGTCCTCGGCTCCGGCTACCGGGGTGCCCTCGACGAGCTCACCCCGGATCAGATCGCCCGGGTCCGAGACTGCTACCTCGCCCGCCTCGACGAAACGGGCCTCACCCACCTCGACACCACCACCCTCACCGGCCTGGGCACGACCCCCTGACCAGCACGTCGCGCACGGCGTCGGCCACCGCGTCCGGTCTGGCCCAGAGGATGTCCGAGTGGCCGGCGTCGTCAACCCGGCGGAGCGCGCCTCGGGGCAGGGTCGCGGCGAGATCGGTGTAGAGCTGGTGCTTGGCTCGTCCGGACTCCGCTGGTGGCCTGCGCGCCTCGGGTGGCACCAGCTCGTCGGCCACCGGATCGGCGCCCATCGCGGAGAGGAAGATCGTGGGAACGTCGGGTTCGGGGCCGGCTCGGCGGGCCTCCTCGAAGACCGACGGCAGGTTCAGCGGCTCCAGCATCGAGTTCCGGTACCCCTCGGTGCTGAAGCAGCGGTCCAGCAACGGTTCTCGGATCTCGTCGGGCCAGTCGCTGAGCACGCGGCCGAACGCCGCGCGGTAGCGCTCGCGCATCGGCTCCAGCTGCTCGGCGGGCGGCAGGTCGTCCGGGCTCAGGTTCCGGAGTCGCCGCGCCTCCGGCTCGGGCAGGCGCTCGACGATGTCCTCGTGCGTCGGATCGAGCAGCACCAGGCCTGCGGCTCCGAAGCGCTTCGCGTACAGCCGGGCGTGGAGCCCGCCGAGCGAATGCCCGACCAGCACCACCGGTCCCGTCACGCCCACCGTCTGAAGCAGTTCCCGCAGGTCGTCGGTCACGGCCGCGCCGCTGCGAGGCAGTTCGGCGGCATCGCTCCACCCGAGTCCGAGGCGGTCGTAGCTCACGGCGGTCCCGAACGCGGCGACCTGCTCGTGCACCTTCCACCCGTAGGCCCCGGACATCCCGCCACCGGCCAGGAACACGACCTCGGGCCCACCGCCGGACCGGTGCACCCACATCGCCCCGCCGGAAACCCCACGGCGCTCCCCGAACGGAACCCCCACCAGCACTCCTCCCGCTCAACGGCAAGGGCGACGATAGGCGGTCACCTCAGGAGGGGACAGTTTTTGCCAGAACTGCCCCATGATCATGTCCGTTCTGCCCGGACAGTTTTCACTAAAACTGCCCCCTGCCGAACGCCCACGCTGAACTCGTGGGCGGCCATTCGCGGCAGGTCGCGCTGCGCGCGGCGGCTGCCCGACGACTCCGCGGTGCTCGCGGAGTCGTCGGCTGAAGTGGGCTCCGGAGCAGTCCTCTGGGCGGTTACGTTCTCGGGTTCCGGGTGTTAACTTAGCGATCGATAAGGACATCGGGGTTCTTGTTCTGCGGAGGGCGTGTGAGCACAGTGGACAGTGACACCGTTCTGGTTCAGCGGCGCGGGTCCGTGCAGGTGGTGACGGTGAACCGGCCGCATCGCAAGAACGCGATCGACGGGCCGACCTGGGGCGCGCTGCACGACGCGCTGCGGGGCGCCGAGCAGGACGAGGACGTGCGGGCCGTGGTGCTGACCGGGGCCGGGGGTGACTTCTGCGCCGGGGCGGATCTCTCCGCCGGGCGCGACGGGCACCCGTTGACCCGGATGCACCGGGTCAACGACGTGGCGCTGGCGCTGCACGAGCTGGCCAAACCCGTGATCGCCAAGGTGCGCGGGGTGGCCGTGGGGGCGGGCTGGAACCTGGCGCTGGGCTGCGACCTGGTGGTGTCGACCCCGGACGCGCGGTTCTCGCAGATCTTCGCCAAGCGCGGCCTGTCGCTGGACTTCGGCGGCTCCTGGCTGCTGCCGCGCGTGGTCGGGTTGCAGCAGGCCAAGCGGCTCGCGCTGCTCGGCGAGATCATCGACGCCGAGGAGGCCCGCGAGCTCGGGCTGGTGACCTGGGTGAAGCCCGACGACGAGCTGGACGGCTTCGTCGACGACCTCGCCGACCGGCTCGCCTCGGGTGCCCCGGTGGCCCTCGCGCAGAGCAAGGCGATGCTCAACGCCGCAGGTCAGCAATCGTTCCGGGAGGCGCTGGAGAGCGAGGCGCGGGCGCAGAGCGTCAACTTCGCCACCGCCGACGCCCCGGCCGCGTTCAAGGCCTTCACGAACAAGACCGAGCCCGAGTTCACCGGCGAATGGCTGGTCGACTGACGTCCCCTTGTGCCGCCGCGCACGTGTGCTTAAGGTCGCTGAACGGGCGCTAAGGAGGCTCGGCATGGACTTCTCACTGCCCAGCGAGCTGGTCGAACTGCTCGGTGAGCTCGACGCGTTCATCGAGTCCGAGATCGTCCCGCTCCAGCAGCAGGACGACAACGAGCGGTTCTTCGACCACCGGCGGGAGTACGCCCGGACCGACTTCGAGGCCGGCGGCACGCCGCGGCCCGAGTGGGAAGACCTGCTGCGCGAGATGGCCCGCCGAGCCGACGCCGCCGGCTGGCTGCGCTACGGCCTCCCGGAGGAGGTCGGCGGCGGGGGCGGCGGCAACTTCGAGATGGCCGTGATCCGCGAACACCTCGCCGCGAAAGGCCTGGGCCTGCACAACGACCTGCAGAACGAGGCCTCCGTCGTCGGCAACTTCCCCGTGGTGCACATGATGCTGGAGTTCGGCACCGCCGCGCAGCGCCAGGAGTTCCTGGAACCGATGCTCACCGGGCGGGCCAGGATCGGCTTCGGGCTCACCGAACCCGACCACGGCAGCGACGCCACCTGGCTGGAGACCACCGCCGTGCGCGACGGCGACGACTGGATCATCAACGGCGGCAAGCGCTTCAACTCCGGGATGCACTCGGCGACCCACGACGTCGTGTTCGCCCGCACCTCCGGCGAACCCGGTCAGGCCCGGGGGATCACCGCGTTCATCGTGCCCACCGACACGCCCGGTTTCTCGGTGGACTTCCACTGGTGGACCTTCAACATGCCCACCGACCACGCCGAGGTGTCGCTGCGCGACGTGCGCGTCCCGTCGTCGGCGATGTTCGGCGAGGAAGGCGCGGGCCTGGAGCTGGCGCAGTGCTTCGTGCACGAGAACCGCATCCGGCAGGCCGCTTCCGGCGTCGGCGCGGCGCAGTTCTGCATCGACCGCAGCGTCGAGTACGCCCGGCAGCGCGTCACCTTCGGTCAGCCGCTGGCACGGCGTCAGGCGATCCAGTGGCCGCTGGTGGAGCTGCAGACCGAGGCCGAGATGGTGCGCGGCCTGGTGCGCAAGACCGCGTGGGAGATGGACCGCCGCCCGAACTTCGAGATCAGCGACAAGGTCTCGATGTGCAACTACCGCGCGAACAGGCTCGTGTGCGACGCCGCCGACCGCGCGATCCAGGTGCACGGCGGACTCGGCTACACCCGGCACGCGCCGTTCGAGCACATCTACCGCCATCACCGTCGCTACCGGATCACCGAAGGCGCCGAGGAGGTCCAGATCCGCAAGGTCGCGGCCTACCTCTTCGGCTTCGCCGGCCCGGGAAAGCGCCCATGAGCGCTCCAGGCCTCGGCGACCTCCTCGCCGCCCGACTCACCACCCTCCGCCACCCACCCCCGGATTCCGGCGGTAATCGGGAACCGGAATACCGGCGTAATCCGGGGTCCGGGCCGGTGCGGGTGGTGGGGTTGGAGCAGGCGAGCGGGGGTGCGAGCCGGGAGACGTGGTTCGTCGAGCTCGACACCGGTGAGCGTCTGGTGCTGCGTCGCGACCCGCCCGGGTTGACGCGACCGGAGGGCATGGCGCGCGAGGCCGTCGTGCTGGAAGCCGCGGCGCAGGCCGGGGTTCCGGTGCCGGAGCTGGTCGATCACGGAACCGACGCGGCCGTGCTGGGTTCGCCGTACGTGCTCACCCGGCACGTCGACGGCGAGACGATCCCGCGACGGCTGCTGCGCGACGACGCCTACGCCGACGCCCGCGCCGGACTGGCTCGCGAGCTCGGCCGGGCGGCCGCGCGCATCCACCGCATCCCGGTGCCCGACGGGTTCCCCGAACCCGACCCGCTGGAGCAGCTCATCGCCGACTACGACGTGCTCGGCGACCCGATCCCGGCCGTGGAGATCGCCTTCCGCTGGCTGCGGGAGCACCGGCCCGCCGGGTCCGGGCGAACGCTGGTGCACGGCGACTTCCGCAACGGGAACCTGATCGTCGACGAGACCGGACTGCGCGCGGTCCTGGACTGGGAGCTCGTGCACGCCGGTGACCCGATGGAGGACCTGGGCTGGCTGTGCACCAAGGCCTGGCGCTTCGGATCTCCGCTCCCCGCAGGAGGTTTCGGCTCGCTCGACGAGCTCTTCGACGGCTACGCCGAGGTCGCGGGAACCCGCCCCGACCCGGAGGTGGTGCGCTGGTGGGAGGTGCTGGGCACCGCCAAGTGGGGCGTGATCTGCCGGTCCCAGGCCGAGCAGCACCTCAGCGGCGCGCACCCGTCGATGGAGCTCGCCGCGATCGGACGCCGGGTCTGCGAGCAGGAACTCGACCTGCTGGAAGCGCTCGCCGTCCCCGAACCCGCACCACTGCCGCAGGTCGAATCCGGCGCCTCGGACCTGCACGGGCGGCCGACCGCGGCCGAACTCGTCGTGGCGACGCGGGATTTCCTGCGCGACGAGGTCCTCGCCAGGGCCGAGGGGCGGATGCGGTTCCAGTCGCTCGTCGCCGCCAACGTGCTGTCCACTGTGGAACGCGAGTTGCGGTTCGGCGGCGAGCAGGAGCGGCGGCACGCCGAACGGCTCGGCGAGCTCGGCTTCGCCGACCGGGCCGGCTTCGCCGCGGCGCTGCGGGCGGGCGAGATCGACCCGTGGAACGAGGACGTGGCCGCGGTGCTGTGGTCGGAGGTGTTCGACCGGCTCGCGGTGGCCAACCCGAAGCACATCCAGTCCAGGACCAGGGGAGGCAACGGTGCCTGACCAGCTGCGCGAACGCCTGCTGAACGAACTCACCGGACCCGGCGGCGACTTCGAGATGACCGACGCCGTCGTCCGCGGCATCCCCATGCGCGTCTACGCGAAACCGCTCGGGACGCTGCGGGACGCCGCGCTGCTGAGCGCCTTCCACGGCGACAAGGACTTCCTGCTCTACGAGGACTACCGCTGCACGTTCGCCGAGCACCACCGGCTGGTGGCCGGGCTCGCCCGCGCGCTGCGCGAGGAGTACGGGCTGACCAGCGGTGATCGCGTGGCGATCGCGATGCGCAACTTCCCGGAATGGGTGCCGATCTTCTGGGCCATCGAGGTCGCCGGACTGGTCGCGGTCCCGCTCAACGCCTGGTGGAGCGCCGACGAGCTGCGCTACGGCATGACCGATTCCGGCAGCAAGCTCGTCTTCGCCGACCCCGAGCGCACCGCACTGCTCGGCCGCGACGTCCCGATCGTCGAGGTGCGCGGGGGCGCGCCCGGTCCCGGTGTGCGGGCCTGGTCGGACCTCGTCGCGGGCCTGCCCGACGACGGGCGACCGCCGGAGGTCGACATCGACGCCGACGACGACGCCACGATCCTCTACACCTCCGGCACCACCGGCCGCCCCAAAGGCGCCATCGGCACGCACCGCAACCACGTGACGAACCTGCTCAACACCGTGGTCAACCGCAAGATCGGCATGGCGGTCACCAACGGCGGCACGTTCCCCGAACCCGGCCCGGACGATCCGCAGCCGGGGGCGCTGCTGACCTTCCCGATGTTCCACATCGCCGGCATCACCGTGCTCTGCTTCGCCACCTTGGCCGGGGCGAAGCTCGCCACGATGTACCGGTGGGACCGGGCGCAGGCCGAGAAGCTGATCAGCGAGCACGGCCTGACCAGCGCTGCCGGGGTGCCGACGGTGATGCGCGATCTCGTCGAGAACAGCGACGCCGTGCGCGGCCTGGACGGCGTGACGATGGGCGGTGCGCCCATCCCGCCCGACCTGGTCGAACGCATCGGCGGGCTCGGCAGCAGCGCCTCCAGCGGTTACGGGCTGACCGAGACCACCTCGACCGTCGTGGGCAACTCCGGCGAGGGCTACCAGGAGCACTCCCACAGCGTCGGGCAGCCGATGCCGGGCGCGGAGATCCGCGTCGTCGACCCCGCCACCGGCGACGACGTGCCCGACGGCGAGATCGGCGAGCTGTGGTTCCGCGGTCCGAACGTCGTGCGCGGCTACTGGAACCTGCCGGAGGCCACCGCGGAGGCCTTCACCGACGGCTGGTTCCACACCGGCGACCTCGGTTACGTCCAGGACGAGTGGGTCTACGTCGTGGACCGGCTCAAGGACGTCGTCATCCGAGGTGGTGAGAACGTCTACTGCGCCGAGGTCGAGGCCGTGCTGCACGAGCACCCGGCGATCGCCGACGTCGCCGTCATCGGGCTGCCGCACCGCACTCTCGGCGAGGAGGTGTGCGCGGTGGTGAACCTCAAAACCCCCGCGGATGTGGAGGAACTGCGCACGCACGTGCGAGAGCGGTTGGCCGGGTTCAAGGTTCCGACGCACGTGGTGGTGCGCGAGGACCCGCTGCCGCGCACCGCGACCGGCAAGGTCCTCAAGCGGCGGCTCCGAGAGCAGATCGTGCAGCAGGGGTGACAGCGGTGGAACTGCAAGGCATCGAACGCGAAGCCGTCACCCGCTGGCTGGACCGGCACGGCGTGCCCGCGCCCGTCGAGTTCTCGCTGGTCTCGGGTGGTCGATCGAACCTGACCTACCGGGTCACCGGCGCCGACGGCCGGGTGCGCGCCCTGCGCAGGCCGCCGACCGGGGGAGTGCTGAGCACCGCGCACGACATGAGCCGCGAGTGGCGGTTCATCTCCGCGCTGCACGGCACCGGCGTCCCGGTTCCCACGCCGATCGCCTACTGCGACGATCCTGAGATCACCGGCGCCACGTTCTACGTGATGGATTTCGTCGACGGCCACGTCCTCGCCGACCGGGATTCCGCCGGACCGTTCTCCCGAGAAGCCCGGCACCGCGCGGGAATCGCGACCGTGGAGTGCATGGCGGCGCTGCACAACCTCGACCCGGACGCCGTCGGACTCGGCGACGCCGCCCGCCGCGACGGCTACCTGCAACGGCAGCTGAGCCGCTGGCAGAAGCAGGTCCACGCCTCCGGCGCCCCGGACCTGGCCCTGCTGGACGCGGTCCACGACGCCCTGGCCGCCAACGTCCCGCCGCAGACCACCGGCATCGTCCACGGCGACTTCCGCCCCGGCAACCTCTCCTACGGACTCGACGGCGAGGTCCTGGCGGTCTTCGACTGGGAACTGGCCACACTCGGAGAGCCCTTGGCGGACCTCGGCTGGCTCATCGCCACCTGGGAGGAACCCGGCGACGACCTCCCGGCCGTCACCCCCGGCCCCACGGCCGAAGGCGGCTTCCCGACCCGCGACGACCTCATCACCCGCTACCGCTCGCTCACCGGCCGAGACCTCGCCGACCTCCCGTTCTACGTCGCCTTCCAGCGCTGGCGCTCCTGCTGCATCACCGCCGGAGTCCGAGCCCGCTACCAAGCAGGCCACATGGCCGACGACGGCTACGACGCCACAGAACGAGCAGACACCGAACAACGCCAAGCACACCTCGCCTGGAAAGCCGTCAAAGACCTGGGCCTGGTCTAGCGGGGACTCCCACCACCTGTCCGACTACCGAACACCGGTGTCCCCACGGGTCAAAAACCCCGGTTTTCGACCGGTTAAAAACCGGAGTTTTCGACCCCGCGAAAGTTGCAGTTTTTGACGCCGGGCGCGGGTGGGCCGCTTCGGCGGTTGCGTGAGGTGGGTGTCTCACGCAGGGGCGAGGGCGTCGAAAGTGGTCTCACGCAGTGACTGAGGAGCACGTCGTGGCAGCCGTTGATGAGCGTGGTACTCGCTGGCGGAAGAGCAGTCGCAGCAGCATGCAGGGCAACTGCGTGGAAGTCGCCTTCACCGGGAACGAGGTGCGCGCCCGAGACTCGAAGTCCCCGGAGCGGGCCCAGCTCGCGTTCGGTGCGTCTACCTGGGGAAACTTCCTGGACGGTGTTCAGCAGGGGCGGTTCGACCGGGCGTAGTGCGATCATGGTCAGTTCTCCGGGTTGAGGTGTGGTCAGGGGCCTTTCGTCTGTTTGAGGACTTCGTTGCACTCGGGGCAGGTCGGGGAGTGGATCCAGTCGAATTCGGAAGGTGTGGCCAGGGCGAACGTTCGCTCGCAGACCGACTCGGCTGAGGGGCCGGAATCGTGGGCGATGCCGAAGAAGGCGTGGCGGACCAGCCCGTACGAGCTGTCGCTGTCGGGGACCGGACGCCAGAAGTAGCGCAGCCAGGTGTGTGAATTCGCCATGCGAGCTCCCATCGGTGTCGAGGAGTGGGGCGGCCTTTTCGGGGAAGATGCCTGTGAATAGTTTCGTGATAACGAGCTGTGATCATGAGGCATTGGCTGTTCACAGGCGTTCACTGCGAGGTGGGGCTGATGACAACGGGTGCTGGACTGCGGGCGGCGCGGGAAGCGGCGGGGTTGAGCCTGTCGCGGATGGCTCAGCGGACGCACTTCGCGAAGTCGTACCTGAGCATGGTCGAAACCGGAAAGCGGGCGGTGGCACCGGATGTGATCACCGCCTACGAGCAGGTCCTCGGGGTGCCGCTGCAAGCCGACTTTGGTGATCCGCTGCGGATCGCTCATGAATGGCTCGTGGCGGAGTCGCCGATGGTCGTTCATCGGCGTGCCGGTCGGCAGGTGGGTGTGTCGCTGGCGAAGGCTCTTGAAGATCGGGTCGTGGAGCTGCGGCATCTCGACGACGTGGTCAGCAGTCGCGACCTGTTGCCCGCTGCGGCGAAGGAGCTCGGCGAAGCCCAGGAGCTGGTCGGCACGGCTAGCTTCTCGGAGCAGGTGGGGCGGCGGTTGTTCACCGCCGTCGGGGAACTTGCGCAGCTCGCGGGATGGATCGCCGGCGACGCGGGGCGATACGCCGACGCGCAGCGGACGTACCTGGAGGGCGTGGGTGCTGCGGAGCAGGCCGGTGATCGCGTGCTGGCGGCTCAGCTGTTGTCGAGCCTGAGCTATCAGCTGGCCAATGTCGGAAACCCGCGCGACGCAGCACTTCTGGCGCGGACCGCGGTTCGCGGGGCGGACGGGGCGACTCCGGTGGTGCGGGCTCTGCTGCTCGAACGCGTGGCGTGGGCGTCGGTCAAGGCCGGTGACGTGCACGCCACCTGGCACGCCCTGGACGCGGTGAACGACTCCTACGGCCGTCGCGGTGCCGAGGGTTCTGAGCCTGAGTGGGTGTACTGGCTCGACCAAGGCGAGATCGACGTCATGGCCGGTCGCTGCATGATCGAGCTCGGCCGCCCGCACGACGCCGAGCCGTTGCTGTCCCACGCCGTCGCGCAGTACCCGGCCGAGCACGCCAGGGAGGTCGCGCTCTACCTGACGTGGCTGGCCGAATCACACGCCCGCACCGGCGATCTCGACGCAGCGCGCGACGCGGTGGCACGAGCGCAACACCACGCGGCGATCATGCCCTCGATCAGGACCGACACCCGCCTCGACGCGATCTCGAAGCTGCTGTGAGACGCCTGAACAGCACAAGACTTCGCCTGCTCTCACACCCGATCTCAGGGTCTGCCGTCCGAATTCCGAACACTGCTGTCCCCTCGGGTCAAAAACTCCGGTTTTCGACCCGACAAATACCGCAGTTTTTGACCCGACGAATGCCGCGGTTTCGGGAGAACGTTGAGGTTCGGGTGCTGCCTGCGGCATTAGGAGCGCACGCCGGGATGTCGGGGCCGTTCGTGCTTCTGGAGTTCGGCGGCCATCAGGACTTGGTCTTCCTCGAGAACCGGGGCGCGACCGCGTATCTGGAAGAGCCCCGCTATCTCACTGATGCGGAGGAAGCCTTGGTCAACCTGCGTAAACTCGCGTTGTCTGCGAGGGATTCAGCAGCGCTCATCTCGGGGCTCGCTGACAGGTTGGCTTGAAAGGAGACATGCGTGTCCGGAGAGGGTCTTCACTGGCGGAAGAGCAGCAGGAGTGCGCCCGACAACAACTGCGTCGAGGTCGCTTTCACCGGCAAATGGGTGCGGACACGGGACTCGAAGCACCCGGACCTGGCGCACCTCGCGTTCGGCGCCTCCGCCTGGGGCACGTTCCTGGACGGTGTTCAGCAGGGGCGGTTCGACCGGGCGTAGTGCGATGGGGGTGGGGGAAGTTTTCATGAAAACTTCCCCCACCCCCACGAGACGTCAGTCGTCGAGTTTGGTGGTGTCGATCTTGAGGAACTCGCCGTCGTCCTGGGTGCCGTCGGGGAGGGTCTTGGGCTTGAGCTGGTAGGGCGGGGTGTCGTTGGTGACGCCGTCGATGCCGAAGTCGCTGTCGTTGCTGATGATCAGGGTGCGGCCGCCGTCCCGGGTCGCGACGCCCTCGATCTTGTCGTGGTTGAAGACCCCGGCGTCGGTGATCACGGCGTCGAGGTCGAGGAACAGGTCCTTCGCCACCGGCTTGATGCCGGCGTCGGCCAGGGACCTCGCGGCGTCGGCGGTGTTCTTCGCACCGACGTGGGCTTCGATGCTCTTGCCGTCGACGTCGCGGCCCTGGACGTCGGTGGCGCCGGCGAGGTCGATCGTGAACAGCTTCTTGTACGCACCGGGACCGAAGTCGCCGTCCCGCTCGTCGACGAGGAACGTGCTGTCGCTGAGCGCCGTGATCTCGCTGACCGCGCCCCCGTTCTCCTTCGGGTCGTCGAGCAGGTAGACGAACTCGCGGGTGGCCTTGGTGACCAGGTCGTAGGTGACGATGCGGGTCGCGGTGACCTCGTCCTGCTCGGCGGTGAGGTCGGGCTGCTGCAGCGCCGACTGCATCATCCCGACCAGCGTGCGACCGTCCGGCGTGATCGTCAGCCCCTCCATGCCCTGGTTCGGGGTGCGGTGGGCGAGCTCGGCGGGAAGGCCGCCGTCGAACGGCGAGACGCGCTCGATGGCGTGGCCGTCGGGGCCGAAGTGGGTGAGGAACGGGCCGTACTCGTCGGAGATCCAGAACGAGCCGTCCGGCAGCGCGACCAGGCCCTCCGGGTCGTAGCCGTTCGGGTCGGGGTCGAGGGGCGTGCCGTCGCGGTCGACGATCGTCTCGCCGGTGCCGGCCTCGCTGTTGAGGCGCCCCGAGTACGGGGTGCCGTCGGCGGCGCGCAGCGGGATCGTGCCGAGGAACTCGGCCTTGCCGTCGACGAGCCGGAAGCGCCCGATCTGCGGGGTGAAGTCCGGGATCGGCTCGACCTTCACGTCGTCCGGCCCGTCCACGTTCGGCCCGCGGTCGGTGATGCCGAAGTACTCGTCCGGCGAACCCGGCACCGGGGCCAGCGACGAGCCGTAGGCGCCACCGGAGATCTTCACCCCGTCGACCGTCGCCAACGGCGGCAGGTCGGTCGGGAACACCTCGACGGCATCACCGTCATCACCAGCGAGGGCGACCCCGGACGTCACCAACCCCACGACCAGCGCACTCGACACCGAAACGACCACGAGACGATTCATGCGGCGCAGTCTTTCCCCAGAACATGAATGCCACGGTGAACACCCGGATAACCATGAACGACGTGCTTCGGGATGTTCCTCGAGGCGGCATCTGGGTATCGGTGTGCTCGACGCAACGCGGTAAACAATCATGTGCTATCAGGTGGCACCAGGTGGCACATGCGGGTAGCATCGATGACATGACCGTTCAACCCGACATCACCCAGCGCGACTTGCGCACGAGATCCAAAGAGATCATGGATGCTGTCCAGGGCGGACAGGCATTCACAGTCACCCGAGAC
This sequence comes from Saccharopolyspora flava, assembly GCF_900116135.1. Lineage (GTDB taxonomy): Bacteria > Actinomycetota > Actinomycetes > Mycobacteriales > Pseudonocardiaceae > Saccharopolyspora > Saccharopolyspora flava. The sequence continues at coordinate 448,336 of NZ_FOZX01000003.1, read as the reverse complement.
GGGCATGAAATCGGCGAGCTGATTCCACTGCGGCGCCGTCGCCGGTTCGTCTCTCGAAGCGAGTTCGCGGCAATGTCACGTGCCGCGCCCGATGTCTCGTTGGAAGCATTCCGCGCTGACCAGGACACCATCGCTGAACAGGAGTTGGACGACCCCTATGCCCGCTGAGCACCAGCAGGGAATCCTCGACACCAACATCATGGTCTTGCGTCGGTGGATCAACGTCGATGAGCTTCCTGCTGAGATGGCCATCACCGCGATCACTTTGGCCGAACTGTCGGCTGGCCCGAGTCAGGTGCGCAGCAATGCGGAGCAGGATGACTACGACGAGCACGCTGAACGAGCTCGACGCATGGAGGTCCTGCAGCGGGCTGAGAACGAGTTCGATCCGATCCCCTTCGATGCTGAGGCCGCTCGCATCTACGGGAGAGTCTCAGCAGCGGTCGTCAGTGCGGGCCGCAAGCCTCGACGGAGGGTTGCTGACCTCATGATCGCAGCGATCGCAATTGCCGAGGGGCTTCCGCTCTTCACGACTAACCCCGACGACTTCAAGGGCTTGGACGACCTGCTCACGATTAGTCCCGTCACTAGGCCGCGGGTTGCCCTCGGCACGACGTGACCGAGCCCTGAAGCAGCCTGCTGTGACCGTCAGACCGACGTCGTGGTTTGGTCGGTTTGATCGGTTTTCGCGCTCTGCTCCGCGGGGTGGTCGTGGGGCATGAAGTAGGCCAGGACCAGCAGGGTCGCTCCGACGAGGAACAGCAGCCCGAACACGACGTGCAGCGCGTCCATCAGGCCTGGTCCGGACGGGGTTCCGTCGGCGGAGGCGGTGGTGCGGGCGTTGATGATGGCACCGCAGATCGCCACGCCCACGGCCGAGCCCAGCGACCGGGCGAACATGTTGATCCCGGTCACCGCGCCCCGCTCGCTGAACTGGGCCGACGACTGGGAGGCGATGAGCGTCGGGACCGCGGTGAGGCCCATCCCGATGCCGACCACGAAGGTGAAGATCCCGACCGTGATCACCGTCGAGGACTCGCCGAGCAGCAGCGTCAGCGCGGTGCCGACGGTCACGAACGACGCGCCGATCAGCGCCGTCCACCGGAACCCGAGCGCGAGGTAGACGCGACCGGCGTTGGTCGCCGCCAGCGGCCAGCCCACCGTCATCGCGGCCAGCGCGAACCCGGCGATCAGCGGGCCGACGCCCAGCACGCCCTGCGCGTAGATCGGGACGTAGGTGGACAGGCCGAGCACGATCACGCCCACCAGCAGCGCGATCGCCGTGGGCACGCCCACCACCCGGTTGCGCAGCAGCCGCAGGTTCAGCATCGGGTGCGAGGAGCGCAGCGCGTGCACCGCGAACCCGGCCAGCAGCAGCACCGCCGCCGCGAAGATCGCCACCGACGGCACCGACAGCCACGCCCAGCTGGTGCCGCCCTCCAGCAGACCCAGCAGCATCAGCGTGCTGCCGGCGGTCAGCAGCGTCGCGCCCAGGTAGTCGATCGGCTCGCGGTCGCCCTCGCGCGGCGACTCGTGGTACTTGAGCACCAGCATCGTCGCCGCAGCGAAGCACAGCGGCAGGTTGATCCAGAAGATCCAGCGCCAGCTCACGAACTCGCTGAACACGCCGCCCAGCGTCGGGCCGACCACCGAGGAGATCGCCCACACCGACGCCAGGTAGCCCTGGGTCTTCGCGCGTTCCTGCAGCGTGTAGATGTCGGCGGCGATGGTCAGCGAGACCGGCATCACCGCGCCCGCGCCCAAGCCCTGCAGCACGCGGCCGACGATCAGCACGGGCATCGACCACGCCGCGCCGCACAGCACCGACCCGACCAGGAAGAACCCGACGCCGGCCAGCATCAGCCGCTTGCGGCCGAGCACGTCGGCGAGCCTGCCGAACAGCGGCGTGCTCACCGCCTGGGCCAGCATGTAGGCCGAGAACAGCCACGGGACCTGCGCGAAGCTGCCGAGATCGCGCGCGATCGTGGACGACGCGGTGGCGATGATCGTCGCGTCCAGCGCCACGAGAGCGGTGGACAACATCAGTGCGAGCAGGATGGGGCCGCGCTCGGAGCGCAGCCCGACAGCGGAAGACGAAGCGGGCACGAACTCCATAAGACACCGGGGCGCGGAAATATTCCAGGAGTCGATCCCGATTCACGAATTCCCCACTTCTCCACGAGAACCGTTGTGATCGTGGGAAAAACGTGATCGAGCTATTCCGGGGCGAGTTGGGCGAGTTCTTCCGTTCGCGCCGCGAGTCCGACTCGCGCGGAGGACATGAGCACCACGTGATCGGCTCCGGCATCACGATGTTGCCGGACCTGGTCGGCGACCTCCTGGGGTTGTGCGGCGTTGTCGATGCCGACGATCAGGAGTTTGTCCGGGCCCAGCGCTTTCCGCGTTTCGGCGGTGTACTCCGGTGTCCGCATGGCGGGGAACGTGCCGTCGGCCATCTCGGCACCCAGCGCGGTCAGCTTCGGGCCCATCGCCCCGATGATCCTCGGATAACGCGCACGCGGAGCGGGGACGGCTCCGGGCTCCGACATCCGGCTCAGGTAGTCGCGCAGCGTCGCCACCGGCGAGCCGAACTCGCGTCCGACCGCTCGGGCCTGCTCCGGGTACCCCACGCCCAGCCCCAGCACGAACCGGCCGGGGTAGGCCTCGGCGAGGGTCGCGGCCGCCGCGTGGGCGGTCTGCGGCTCGCGCACCCAGATGTTGACGATCCCGGTGCCGAACACCACCCGGTCGGTGGCCGCCAGCAAGGCTGCGACCTGCGTGAACGCGTCCTTGCCGAGGACTTCGTTGACCCAGATCGCGGTGTAGCCCGCCCGTTCCAGGCGCTGGGCGGCTTCGCGTTGTTCGGAGATCGGCGGCATGTCGGCGAACTCCACCGGCAGGTAGACCCCGACCGGTCCGAGCGCGCGGCGGGTGTCGTTGGGGGTGGTCATGCGAAGTAGTGGTCCTGTTCGAGGTCGGCGAGGAGGCCGGGGTGGATGGGCTCCCAGTCGAAGCGGGCGCGGGTGGCCTCGGCCGAGGTGCTCTGGTCGGTGGAGATGATCAGGCCGACGAACCCCAGGTGGTCCGCCGCTTCGGCGGCGGGCAGCGACTTCGTCGGCAGGTCCAGCCGTCGTCCGATGGTCTCGGCGAGTTCGCGGCCGGGGATCGCCCCGTCGCCCACCGCGTGCGCGCGGACCCCGGCGGGCGCCGCTTCCAGCACCCGCAGGTACAGGCGGGCGGCGTCGAGCAGGTGCACGGCGCAGAAGTTCTTCGTCCCGTCGTCGATGTAGGCGGAGAAACCGGACCTGCGCGCGGCCTCGATCATGATCGGGACGAACCCGTTGGTGTCGGGTTCACCGTGCACGGAGCGCGGCAGCCGCACGATCGCCACCCGCACGCCGCGTTCCACGTAGGACAGCGCCAGTTCCTCGGTGACGAAACGTCCCGCCACCGGGGAATCCAGCGGCGGCACGGTGTCCTCGTCGGACCCGTCGCCCGGAGTTCCCGACGTGATCAGCAGCGGCTTGTCCGACCCGACGAGCGCCTCGCACAGCGCCTCCACGGCGGCGCGATCGGTGGCGACGGAGGCCTCGAAGTCGGTGAAGTCGTGGACGAACGCGGTGTGGATCACCGCGTCGGCTCGGGTCGCGCCGTCGCGGAGGCCGGCGAGGTCGGTGAGGGAACCGCGGTGGACGGCCACGCCCGCGGCGGTCAGCTTCGCCGCGGCGGCCTCCGATCGCGCGAGCCCCAGCACCTCGTGCCCGGCGGCGTGCAGTTCGCGGATGACGGCGGTGCCGACCATGCCGGTCGCGCCGGTGACGAAGACTCGCATGTGCTCACTCCCGGAACGTGCTCATCGGATGGCTCCAGAGTGCGCCCGGGCATCGCGCGACGTCCAAGTCCTGTTCCGGAATCCGACATGCAGAACAGGCATCACAGCAGTTCAGAATCCTGATCGAAGGCATCTGCGGGTGTGAGCGGGATAGCCTGAAAGCATGACCGACCTCGACCTGCGGCTGGTCCGGTACTTCACCGTCGTCGCCGAGCACCAGCACTTCCGGCGGGCCGCCGACGAGCTGCGCATCGCCCAGCCGTCGCTGTCCAGGCAGATCCGCCGCCTCGAACAGCAGCTCGGGGCGCGGCTGCTCGACCGGACACCGCGCGGCACGGTCCTGACCGAAGCGGGGGAGGCCTTCCTGCCGCGCGCCAAGTCGCTGCTGCGCTCGGCCGCCCGCGCGGCGGCCGAGGCACGCGCGGCGGCGCGACCCCACCGCATCGTCCTCGGCTACGCCAACGGGCTCATCATCACCGAGGCGGCGCGGGCGATGCGACGGCTGCACCCCGACGCCGAGGTGCGGACCAAGCACATCGACTTCACCGAACCGCATACCGCGCTGCTCGACCACCGCGCCGACGCCGTCGTCGCGCGACTGCCGTTCCCCACCGACGGGCTGCGCGTGACGCTGCTCTACCAGGAGCCTCGCGCCGTGGTGGTCTCGCGCGAACACCGCCTGGCCGAACGGGATTCGGTCACCCTCGCCGACATCGCCGACGAGCCGATGCCGCAGATCCCCGGTGCCGACGGCGCCTGGACCGCGTACTGGCGGCTGGAACCCCGCCCCGACGGCAGCACCGCCCCCGCCGGGCCCAGCATCACCGCGCTGGAGGAGAAGTTCGAGGCCGTCGCCTCCGGCCAAGCGGTGGTGGTCGCGGTGCGCGCGGTCGCGCGGATGCGTCCCGACCTGGTGGCGATCCCGCTCGTCGACGTCGAACCCAGCCACGTGGTGCTGGCGACCCGAGCGGGCGAGCGCAACCGGCTGATCACCGACTTCGCCCGCCTCGCCGAGGAGCACATCACCGGCCCCGAGGTGTGAAACCCCGTGCTGCGCTGAGGATTCGTTCTCCCGGGTGGGGGAAGTTTTCATGAAAACTTCCCCCACCCAGGGTGAGGCGTGGGATCAGAACTCGCCATTGAAGAACACCGTCTGGCCCGCGACGGGGTTCGGCTTGACCGAGACCTGGAGCTCGCCGGGCTGCTCGTCGACTTCCCAGACCTTGGTGAAGGTCGTCTCGCCACCCGGCGGGACCTCGGTGTTGGGCAGCGGATCGCCCGCGGTGTAGTTCTCCTGCGCGACGCGGCCGGAGTGCTGAGCGGTCAGCTGCGCCATCATCACCTGGTACGGCCGGCTGGATCCGTTGTGGACGGTGACGTCCACGGCCGCGAACCGCTTGCCCGAAGACGCCTGCAGGAACGGGTTGTCCGGGGTGAACTCCCGGGGAGCGGAGATCGCGATGGTCTCGCCGCCGCCCCAGGTGTGGCCCTGCCCGAACGCGACGGTCGGCGGCGTGCCCGGTACGGCGGGCGGCGAGCCGGGCGTGATGCCGGTGCCGACGACGCTTCCGGGAGCGTTGATCTGGTCGTTGACCGCCGTGGCGAACAACCCGAACACCACCGTGCTGAGGACGAACGCCACGGCGCCCAACCCGGTGCCGACGGCCGCGACGGCGAGGTTGGTCGCACGCCCCTTGCGGGCGCGCACGATGCCGATGATCCCCAGAACGATCGCGAGCGCGCCCAGGATGAATCCGATGAAACCGATGAGCGGGATCCAGGCCAGCAGCAGGGCGATGATGCCCAGAACCAGTGCGGCGGTTCCCATTCCGTTGCGAGGCTGCACCGGAGCGGAGGGAGGCGTGTAAGCCGGAGTCGTCATGACCTCTTCCTTCAGGGGGTTACTCTTCGAGGTCGCGACATTACCGTCCGGACATGGTGTCCCGTACGCGAAATGGTGGAACGCGTTCGTATTCGGGAGAACTTCTCCGCCGCCGCTCGGCCGAACGAGTGATCCGGCGAACGGCTCAGGGGGTGTCGAGGGTGTCGACCTGGGTGTGCATGAGCGCGAGGGTCTGGTCGAGGGTGAGCCCCGAGTTCAGCGCGTGGTCGAGGTAGGTGAGGATGCGCTGCGCGTCGGGGTTGAGGACCTCGTTGGTCGCGTCGGCGGTGGCCGCGGCGAGGGTGCCGAGCGAGGCGCGCTGCTGGGCGGCGCGGACCGCGCGGCGCAGGATGATCGTCTCCTGGGCGTTGGGGCGGCGGCGTTCCTCGGTGAGGCGCGCGAGGATGCGGCGGACGGTCGGGTCGTGCCGGACCGTCGCGGTGCGGGCGGCGTAGGCGGCGACCAGCTGCGAGTCGCGGCGGTCGTCGGGAGCGTTCTCGCCCTCTCCGGCGTGGGCCGGGGGCACGTCGACGGCCAGGGCGTCCAGCGCCTGCTGCACCCGCGCGTCGCGGGCGCGCGCCCGGGCGATCGGGTCCGGCCGCCCCTTGCCCGCGCGCTCCCGCACCTGCCTGCGAGCCTGTTGCCCGGCCTCCGTCAGCCGCCGGGGCCGGGACACCAGACCGTCGTTGATCTGCTGCTGGCGCTTGAGGCGCAGGTGCATGTCCAGCGACTGCCCGGCGCGCGGCGGGGCCAGCCGGGCGTTGCGCTCGAAGTCGTCGTCCTCCTCGCGGAACCACTTGCGCAGGCGCCGCACCAGGAAGTCCTCCGGCGACTCCTGGTCGCCGCGCCTGGGCTGGAAGCCCTCCCGGCCCTCCGGGAGGTTGTCCAGCGCGACCTTGATCGCGTCCACGCACCAGCCGGCGTCGAACCAGCGGTTGAGGATCGCGATCGCCTGGGAGGTCACCGGGTGGCCGGGGAAGAGCTCGCCGAAGAGCTTGCGGGTGGCCAGCTCGGCCTGCTCCCGGTCGGCCGGGATGACCCGGCCCGGCCAGGTCTGCGGGGTGAACGCCATCTGCTCCTCCGAAAGGTGCCGCGCCCGTCCGGGCAAACGGCACTGCGCGCGTGCTCCGAGTGTCCCCGATCGGCTTCGGCGAGGTGCCCGGGCGACCTCCCGTTTGGTGGGTCCCGACTAAATTTCGGCCCCACCGCGCGGCACCGGCTACATATCCCTACTAGCCGGTAACCGGGAGGGTGTTCTTGAAGGTCGGGAGCGGCTGCTCCCGCGATGAGCTTAGGAGGTCTGGTCGGTGTTCCGTCGTGTGGCGATCGTCAACCGCGGGGAAGCCGCGATGCGGCTGATTCATGCTGTGCGGGAGGTCGAGGCGGAAACCGGCGACCGGATCGAGACCGTCGCGCTGCACACCGACGCCGACCGCGCGGCCGCCTTCGTCCGCGAGGCCGACGTGACCTACGACCTGGGCCTGGCCCGCGACCGGCCCTACCTGGACATGGCGGTGCTGGAGCGCGCCCTGACCGAGACCGGTGCCGACGCCGCGTGGGTCGGCTGGGGCTTCGTCGCCGAGGACCCGGCGTTCGCCGAGCTCTGCGACAAGCTGGGCGTGACCTTCATCGGCCCCAGCGCCGAGGCGATGCGCAAGCTCGGCGACAAGATCGGCGCCAAGCTCATCGCCGAGGAGGTCGGCGTGCCGGTGGCGCCGTGGAGCCGCGGCGAGGTCGCCGACCTCGACTCCGCGATCCGCAGCGCCGGTGAGATCGGCTACCCGCTGATGCTCAAGGCCACCGCCGGTGGCGGCGGGCGCGGCATCCGCGTGATCCACGACGAGACCGAGCTGACCGAGGCCTACGAGCGGACCCGGCTGGAGGCCGAGCGGGCCTTCGGTTCCGGCGCGGTGTTCCTGGAACGCCTGGTCACCGGGGCTCGGCACGTCGAGGTGCAGGTCATCGCCGACGGCCAGGGCACCGCGTGGGCGCTGGGCGTGCGGGACTGCTCGGTGCAGCGCCGCAACCAGAAGATCATCGAAGAATCCGCGTCCCCGGTGCTCACCGCCGAGCAGGCCCGCGAGCTCAAGGCCTCCGCCGAGCGCCTGGCCGTGGCGGTCGACTACCGCGGCGCCTGCACGGTCGAGTTCCTGTACCACCCGGGCGAGCGGCTGTTCGCGTTCCTCGAGGTCAACACCCGGTTGCAGGTCGAGCACCCGATCACCGAGGCCACCACCGGTATCGACCTGGTCAAGGCCCAGCTGCACGTCGCCTCCGGCGGCAAGCTGGAGGGCGAGCCGCCCGCCGAGTCCGGCCACGCGATCGAGGCGCGGCTCAACGCCGAGGACCCCGAGCGCGACTTCGCGCCCTCGCCCGGCAAGATCGTCCGCCTCGACTTCCCCGCAGGCCCGGGCATCCGCGTCGACACCGGCGTCGGCGAGGGCGACAGCATCCCCGCCGACTTCGACTCCATGATCGCCAAGATCATCGCCGTCGGTCGCGACCGCGACGAGGCCCTGGGCAGGCTGCGGCGCGCGATGGCGCAGACCACCGTCATCGTCTCCGGCGGCGCCACCAACAAGAGCTTCGTGCTCGACCTGCTCGATCGCCCCGAGGTCATCGACGGCTCCGCCGACACCGGCTGGATCGACCGCGTCCGCGCCGAAGGCGACCTCCAGGCCCACCGGCACTCCGCGATCGCCCTGGCCGCCGCCGGCATCGAGGCCTACGAGGACGCCGAGCTCGTCGAGCGGCAGCGGTTCCTCGCCGCCGCGCACGGCGGCCGCCCGCAGGCCCAGCACGAGAGCGGACGGCCCCTGGAGTTCAAGCTGCGCGGCGTCGGCTACCGCGTGCAGGTCGCCCGCATCGGGCACGAGCGGTTCCGCATCGGCATCAGCGCGAGCAGCGGCGCCGCCGTGCACACCGCCGACGTCGAGGTCGAGCGGTTCGACTCGCACGTCCGCCAGCTCAACGTCAACGGCCAGCGGTTCCGCGTCGTCACCGACACCCACGGGCCGGTGTGCCTGGCCGAGGTCGACGGCGTGGCCCACCGGGTCAGCCGCGACGAGGGTGGCGTGCTGCGCGCCCCGGCCCCCGCGCTGGTCGTCGCCACCCCGCTGGAGGTCGGCGCCGAGGTCGAGGAAGGCGCTCCGGTCCTGGTGCTGGAGAGCATGAAGATGGAGACCGTGCTGCGCGCCCCGTTCCGCGCGAAGCTGCGGGAATGCCTGGTGCGCACCGGAAGTCAGGTCGAGACCGGTGCCCCGCTGCTGCGGCTGGAACCGCTCGGCGACGGCGAGGAGACCGCCGAGCAGACCAGCGAGGACACCGCCGACCTCGCACTGCCCAGCGCCCCCGACGGACTCACCGCCGCCGAACGCGCCGAGCGCAACCGGCAGGACCTGCGCAGCATGCTGCTCGGCTTCGACGTCGACCCGCAGGACGAGCGCCGCGTCCTCAACGACTACCTCCGCGCCCGCGAAGAGCTCGTCGAGGCGGGAAAGCGCCCGCTGGACGAGGAGATCGAGCTGCTGGGCGTGTTCGCCGACCTCTCCGAGCTCAGCCGCAACCGGCCGGTCGGCGAGGAGACCGCCGCCGACTCCCGGGTGCACAGCCCGCGCGAGTACTTCCACACCTACCTGCAGAGCCTCGACGTCGAGCGCGCCGGGCTGTCCGAGACCTTCCAGGGACGCCTGACCCGGGTGCTCGGCCACTACGGGGTCACCGAGCTCGACCGCACTCCTGAGCTGGAAGAAGCCGTGTTCCGGATCTTCCTCGCCCAGCAGCGCGCCTCCTCCGACGAGGCGGCCGTGGCCACGCTGCTGCGGCAGTGGCTGGCCGAGGCCCCGCCGTCCGGCGCGCAGCGCCAGGCCGCCGGGCTCGCCCTGGAACACCTGGTCGCCGCCACCCAGGTCCGCTTCCCCGCGCTGTGCGACCTGGCCCGCACCGTGGCGTTCCGCTGGTTCGCGCAGCCGATGCTGCGCCGCCAGCGCGCCGAGGTCTACGCGGGCGTGCGCAAGCACCTGCGGCACCTCGACGAGAACCCGGCCGCGCCGGACCGCGCCGAGCGCATCTCGGCGATGGTCGCCAGCGCCGAACCGCTGGTCCGCCTCGTCGGCCAGCGCATCGGCCGCCCGGGCACCGACCCGGCGCCGCTGCTGGAGGTCCTGGCCCGCCGCTACTACGGCAACCGGGAGCTCGACGAGGTCCGTGCCTTCGAGGCCGCAGGCTGCACCTTCGTCAGCGCCGAGCACCGCAGCGCCGGATCGCGCGTGGTGAGCACCGCGGTGGACTTCGCCGCGCTGCCCGACGTCGTGCGCGCCATCGGCGAGCTGGCCGCCGACGGTGACCTGGTCGCCGACGTCTACCTGGTGTGGGACGGCCAGCCCGACGACACCGACGCCATGGCCGCCCGCCTCGGCGAGGTGCTCGCCGCGCAGCCGCTTCCCGCCGCCGTCAACCGGATCACCACCACCGTGGCCGGTCCCAGCGGCGCCGTGATGCACCACCACTTCACGTTCCGGCCCTCCGTCGACGGCTTCGCCGAGGAACGGCTGATCCGCGGCCTGCACCCGCTGATCGCCGAGCGGATGCAGCTGGAGCGGCTGCGCGAGTTCGACCTGACCCGCCTGCCCTCCTCCGACGAGGAGGTCTACCTGTTCCGCTGCGTGGCGCCGGAGAACCCCGCCGACGAGCGGCTGGTGGCGCTGGCCCAGGTGCGGGACCTCACCCCGCTGCGGGAGGAGGACGGCAGGCTCGTCGCCCTGCCCGCCGCCGAAGGCGTGCTCACCGCCTGCCTCGACGCGATCCGCAAGGCGCAGAAGCCCAAGTCCAAGAAGCGCGCCGGGACCAACCGGATCGTCGTCTACGTCTGGCCGCCGAACGAGCTGTCGCTCGACGAGCTCGACGTGGTCGCCCAGCGCGTGCTGCCGACCGCGGCCGGGGCCGGGCTGGAAGAGGTGCTGTTCCTGGTGCGGCAGCGCGACGCCGACACCGGCGAGCTCGCCGAGGTCGCGGTGCGGATCGGGTCGAAACCCGGTTCGGGCGTGCACATCTCGGTCGAAGAGCCCTCCACCGAGCCGATCAAGCCGCTGGACAGCTACCGGCAGAAGGTGCTGCGGGCCGAGAACCGCGGCACGGTCTACCCCTACGAGCTGACCGGGATGCTCGCCGGCGCCTCGGGTTCGTTCGTCGAGCACGACCTGGACGACTCCGGTGCCCTGGTCCCGGTGGACCGGCCGAAGGGCCAGAACTCGGCGGCGATCGTCGCCGGTGTCGTCAGCACGCCGACGGACCTGCACCCCGAGGGCGTGAAACGCGTTGTGCTGCTGGGTGATCCGACCAAGGCGCTGGGCGCGCTGTCGGAGCCGGAGTGCGCGCGGGTGATCGCGGCGATCGACCTGGCCGAGTCGATGGGCGTCCCGCTGGAGTGGTTCGCGCTGTCGGCCGGTGCGCGCATCTCCATGTCGTCGGGCACCGAGAACATGGACTGGGTCGCCGCCGCGCTCAAGCGCATCGTGCGGTTCACCCAGGACGGCGGTGAGATCAACGTCGTGGTGGCCGGGATCAACGTGGGCGCCCAGCCGTACTGGAACGCCGAGGCCACGATGTTGATGCACACCAAGGGGATCCTGGTGATGACGCCGGATTCGGCGATGGTGCTCACCGGCAAGCAGTCGCTGGACTTCTCCGGTGGTGTCTCGGCCGAGGACAACTTCGGCATCGGCGGCTACGACCGCGTCATGGGGCCGAACGGTCAGGCGCAGTACTGGGCGCCGAACCTGGGCGCCGCAGCCGAGGTGCTCATGGCGCACTACGAGCACACCTACATCGCCCCCGGCGAGTCCGGGCCGCGCAGCGCGGGCACCAGCGACCCGAGCGACCGCGATATCTCGGACTTCCCGCACGAGCTGGCCGGCAGCGACTTCACCACGGTGGGCGAGATCTTCTCCACCACCGCCAACCCGGACCGCAAGAAGTCCTTCGACATCCGCACCGTGATGCGCGCGGTCGCCGACCAGGACCACGAGGTGCTGGAGCGCTGGGCGGGCATGGCCGACGCCGACACCGCCGTCGTGCAGGACGCCCACCTGGGCGGACAGCCGGTGTGCCTGCTGGGCATCGAGTCGCAGTCGGTGGCCCGCCGCGGGTTCCCGCCCACCGACGGCCCGGACACCTACACCTCGGGCACGCTGTTCCCGCGCTCTTCGAAGAAGGTGGCGCGCGCGATCAACGCGGCCAGCGGGAACCGGCCGCTGGTGGTGCTGGCGAACCTGTCCGGCTTCGACGGCTCCCCGGAGTCGATGCGCAAGCTGCAGCTGGAGTACGGCGCCGAGATCGGCCGCGCCATCGTCAACTTCGACGGCCCGATCGTGTTCTGCGTGATCTCCCGCTACCACGGCGGCGCGTTCGTGGTGTTCTCCAAGGCGTTGAACCCGAACATGACGGTCCTGGCCGTCGAGGGCTCCTACGCCTCGGTCATCGGCGGCGCCCCGGCTGCGGCGGTGGTCTTCGCCGGTGACGTCAACGAGCGCACGGCCAACGACCCCCGGGTCCGCGAGCTCGACGAGCTCGTCGCCAACGCCGAAGGCCCGGAACGCGCGGCGCAGAGCCTCAAGCTCGCCGACGTGCGCGCCGAGGTCCGCGCCGAGAAGCTCAGCGAGGTCGCCGCCGAGTTCGACCGCGTCCACAGCATCCAGCGCGCAGTCGAAGTCGGCTCGGTCGACGCCATCGTCACCGCCGCCGAACTCCGCCCCAGCATCATCAACGCCATCACCTCCCACCTCTCCTGACCCCACACCCCAAAACCCCGGTTTTCGCCCCGCGAAAACCGGGGTTTTCGGCGTTAGCCTTGGGATGATCCGGGGTGCGGCTTCTCTCCGCCGGGGCGGAGCGGTGGATCTAGTGCGCGGGTACTAGTGGTTCGAGGGCGGTGCGGGCGAGGAGATCGCTGCCGGCGAAGAAGCCGGAGGCGCCGGGGCCGCTGGTGGGAGTGTGAATGCCGGCGACGTAGGGGCCGATGGCGAAGCGATTCGGGTGCGCGGTGCCGTCGGATCGCAGCAGCCGGTGGTCGCCCGCGCGGACGCTGATCTTACCGGTGGTGTGCTCGGTGCCGTCGCCGTCGAGGTGGGTCTGCGGGGTGCACTCACCGGCTTCCCGAAGCCGACGCAGCAGCTCGTCGGAGGTGTCCAGCAGCGACGGCGTGCGCAGCCGCGACTCGACCAGCACGCGCGCCTGAACCGGCTCGGACGTGAACGCGCTCGTGGCGCGGAAGATACCGTCCTCGGCGCGAACCCGGGTACCGGGGCCGAGGAAGTGGACCACCCCGGCGCGGGATAGGGCGAGCAGCTCCGACAAACGGCGTGGCGGCGGCCCGCTGCTGATGTAGCTCAGAAGCGGCAGGAAACCGTGCTCCAGCTCCACCACCAGAGACCGAGCCGACAGTTCCTCGGCCTCCACCAGCTCGATGAGCACCCCCACCGACGACAGCAACCCCTGCACCGCCGCCAGTTCCGGGCTGAACACCGGGTCGCCGCGACGACGTAGGTCGTCGGTGACGTGGGTGCGGATCGCGGCCTGCAGATCGGGGCCCGGGTCGGTGAGGTGGCGGTCCAGCAGGTCCCAGGAGAACCGGTCGGACGGTGCCGGCACGCAGTCGGCGACCAGCTCGTCCCACTCCCGGCCGCCCCAGACCACGCCATCGAGAGCGGCGGCGAAGTCCGGCCAGGAGCAGCGCACGCGGTTCGGCCGGGTACGGAAGAACTCGTGGTAGTAGGCCGCCGCGGTCTCCTTCGAGACCAGAGGCAGCAGGTCCCGATCGAACTCCAGCGGAACCCCCATCGCCCGCGCGGCTTCGGCGGTGAAGAACCTCGGCAGCGGCGGGGCCTCGCTCTCGAAACCGAACTTGGCGCGATACGGCAGACCGCGCCGCGAGCCCACGTGCAGCACCGGTTCCCGGCCGCACGGCCGATACCGCAGACCGTGCACCGGATCCGGCTCGAACCGGCCGCCCCGGCCCTCGCACAGCAGCGCCATGCAATCGATGAAGGTCAGCCCGAAACCGCGCAGCAGCACCGGTTCGCCGGCCGGAAGCGATGCCAGCCGGTCCTCGTCGTAGTAGCCCGACGGGAAGTATCTCAAGCCGTGACGCTCGGCGTACCCGGCGAGCTCCCGTTCCTCGTCGGTGGCCGCGGACTCGAAGTTGCCCTGCGTCAGCACCACCTGGTCCACGACCAGCCGGGTCCCGTCTCCCAGCACCACCAGCTGTCCGTCCGCGTGATCGTCGAGTTCGATAGCGCGGGTGCGGTGCACGACCACCCGCACTGAAGGCGGAGCGGTGGCCACGACGTGCTCGAACACCCACGAGAAGTACGCGCCCACCAGCGGCCGCGGTGCGAAGGACTGCCCGGTCAGCTCGGTGAACTCATCGGTCAGCTCGTGCGGGGCGACCGATCCCAGCCACTCCTCGAACGTCGGGACCATCCCGGCTGGACCGCAGCGCGCCGTGTCCGGGCCGGTGAATATCCGGACATCGGCGACCGCGGAGTTCATCCACAGCAGATCCGACTGGGCGCGCCGCCAGATCCGTCCCGGGCCCGGCGGGAAGGGGTCGACCACGTGGAGCACTAGCGGCTCGTTCCCGGCCCACGCGCACAGCCGCTCCAGCACCGACGTCCCGCGCGGGCCCGCGCCCACCACGCAGATCGTTCTCATGCCGCGTCGCGCCGCCGCACGGTCACCGTCGCGAATCCCGCCGGGACCTGAGTCACGTGTCGCGCCTTGACGTCCTCTCCCGGGGCGTCGGTGGGCTCGAACTCGAAGTGGCGCAACAACTCCCGCATCACCACCCGCGACTCCACCTGAGCGAAGGTGGCGCCCAGGCAGCGCCGGTTGCCGATGCCGAAGGGCACCCAGTCGGCCATGGCGCCTCGTTCCAGGAACCGTTCCGGCCGGAATGCCCCGGGATCCGGGAACGACTCGGCCGAGGAGTGCAGCAGTGCGATGCTCGGCCACACGCTCGTGCCCTTGGGCAGCCGGTACCCGGCGAAGTCCGCGTCGCGCGACAGCTTCCGGCCCACGTCCGGCACCACCGGGCGGCAGCGCAACGCCTCCTTGATCACCGCGTCCAGGTAGGCGTCGTCGTCGGTGTCGGCGGCGCGCTGCGCCTCGGCCAGTACCTCCGGGTGCCGCACCAAACGCTCCAGGCACCACGCCAGGCCCGTCGCCGTCGTCTCGTGCCCGGCCAGCAGCAACGTGATCAGCTGGTCGCAGATGTTGGCGTCCGACATCCACCCGCCCTCGGCCTCAGACGCGCGCAGCAGCATTGCCAGCACGTCGGTGCGCTCGGCGAGCCTCGGGTCGGCCCGGTGCGCGGAGATCTGCCGGCGCAGCAGCGCGTCCGCGCGGGCGCGCATCCGCCTGCGCTTGAGCCTGCCGGGGTGCAGAGACGGGAACCGGTCGTGACCGGGCAGCACGTCGAACACGGACCCGGTGCGCAGCAGCCGCAGCACGGCCTCCTGCACCTGCTCCTTGAGCGCGGAGTCGTCGATGCCCATCACGTTGCGGGAGATGATCTCCAGCGAGATCGCCTGCATCTGCGGCAGCGCCTCCATCGGCTCGCCCACCGGCCAGGACGCGAGGTTGGCGGTGGTGATCTCGCGCATCAGCTCGACCTGGTCGCGGACCGCCTTGCCGTGGAACGCGGGCATCATCAGCGCCCTGGTGCGGCTGTGCTCCTCGTCGTCGATGACGAACACCGACTCGCGGCCCAGCACCATCTCCCCGAAGCTGTTCGCGCGACCGGCCTGGAACACCGACGGGTCGCTGCGCACCAGCGACTTCACGTCGTCGGGATCGGCGAGGACGACGACGGTGCCGAACGGCCACAGCCGCACGGTGAACCGCGCGCCGAACTCCTCGTGGCAGCGGCGCACGAACTCGGCGGGGGAGCGCCAGTAGCGCCAGGTCTGGGTCAGTGCCGGGAGGGACGGCCCCGGGGGTAATCGGGTGATCATCGGTGGACTCGCTTCGTCGTCGCCGAGTCGGCGACCTTCTTGGGGGTGATCACATCGGTGGGCAGCTCGTTGTTGGTGATCCGGGCGAACATGTTCCGCGGCCCGATGATGTGCGCGCGCTCGGCGCGGGCGGCGCGCATGCCCTCGACCACGGTGGTCCAGCGCACGGGGGTCACCCACCCGTCGAGCAGGTCCTGCTCGATCTCCGCCGGATCGGTCAGCAGTCTCCCGCTGACGTCCGACAGCATCGGCCACTTCGGACTGTTCCACGAAACGCGGTCGTACACCTCGGTTTCGAGTCGATCGCGCAGCGGCCGAACGGTGGAGCAGTGTTCCGATCGGTTCATCGTGTAGAACGGGTAACCGCCGGACTCGCGCACGCGGTCTTCGAACAACCGCAGGTCGGCCAGAGTGCCCGACACGGCGTGCACGGAGTCGTCGAGGTAGATCGACACCTCCAGTTCGCCGGGGAAGTCGGCCACCAGGGCGTCGACCGTCCGCGAGTCCAGCCGGTAGAAGAACAGGCAGCCCAGCGGTTCCGGAACGGCCGTGAAGTAGTCGACCTCCACCGCCGCGCTCGACCGCACCAGCCGCAGACCGTCCTCGTAGGACAGAGCACCGCTGAACACCGCAGCGATGATGGCGCCGAAGCTCTGCCCGCCGCACAGCACCGGGTCCAGTTCGACGTGGTCGAGAGCCCAGTCCGCCAGTGCCAGGGTCAGCACCAGGAACCCGGACTCGTAGACCTCCCAGTCGTAGACCTCGGCTTCGGCATAGGCGTCCAGCAGCGAGTAGCCGAGCACGTCGTCGGCGATCTCGATCCGGGTGCGGGCATGGTCGCTGGTGCGCAGGAAGTCCTCGATCGCGGAGAACTTCGTCGGCACCAGGCCCGGGAAGTAGAGCGCGTCACGGCGCACCGGTGTTCACCTCTCTGGCTTTGCGATGGGCGGGCGCGATCAGAGCCGGTCGAGCAGTTCCCGCTTCTTGGCCTCGAACTCCTGCTGGGTGAGGATGCCGTCGGCGTGCAGCTGCCCCAGCTCGCGGATCGTCGCGAGGATCTCCTCCCGCGACATCTCCGGTCGCTGCGGCGCTCCCGGCAGCATCCGGGGAACCGGGCCGGCGCCGAGCGCGGTCAGCTTCGGTTGGGCCTGCTGGATCGCGGCCAGCACGGCTGCGGCGAACGGCAGCGAGTTGGCGGTGGTGCCGAACCCGAAGCCGAACAGCAGTGCCCGGATGTTGTCGGCGGGCGGGGCCTCGTTCCGGTCGCCGTGCGGCACCAGCAGGAAGTGACCCGAGGTCAGGCCCGGCTTGACCCATTCGACGCCGACGAGCTCGGTGAGCTCGTGACGCCGCTTCGGCGAGCGGTGCTTGACTCGGGACGCGTCCGGGTGCCACTGGAACTCGACCGCGGAACCGTCGAAGGACGCCTCGCCGTCGTAGCCCTTGAGACGTCGCGGCGACTGGTCGACCTCAACGAGGAAACGCGGCGCGAGCGCGTCGGAATCCGGGTTGAGATCGCAGTGATCGTTGATGTGGTCGGCGTAGTAGGCCGCCAGTTCCTGCTGGTTCGGTTCCAGCTCGATCTGGTTCGGTTCGGAATCGTCGGAGAGCTGGCCCGCGGCGATCTCGGTGAGCGGATCCGCGCCGGGTCGCAAGTGGAGCGACAGCTGCGGATGACCGTCACCGCCGGCCGCGGTGGCGCGGGAAATGGCGTGGTACGGGATGGTTCTGTGCTTGAGCTTGCGCAGCAGGCGGGGATGCCCGAGTCCGCTGGAGTAATTGATCTCGATTCTGTCGTGCTCGAACACCCAGGTGGCATTCGTGCCCGCGAGTTCCAGCCCCAGTCCCATGCGGTGAACCTACCAGTGGAATGAATTGATCGGCAATGATTTCGAGGTGATCGTCGGGGTAGTAGGGGTTGTCGTCGAAAAGTGTGAGTGGAGTCGGTGGTCGCCACCGCGACCACCGACGTCCCGCCCGAATAACACCAGGTCAGCGGGATGATCTCCCCAGAGCTTCCCGGAGCGCTACTTGAGCTTCTTCTCGGGGAAGAAGATCGAGGCGACGCCGATGACGGCCTCGATGCCACCGATGATGGCGATGACGTTGCCGACCGTCCGCAATTCGAACGGGCCGATCTCGGTTTCACCCCCGTAGATCCGCAGCAGGACACCGGCCACCACCATGAGCGCGCCGATGGCTATGTGCTTCGCATTCGACATGAATCCTCCGTCTGTGAATCAAATGCCGTTCGTGATCGTAGCAGCGGTCAGGTCTCGAAAATCCGGTTCTGCCGGAACTCGCCGGATTCCCGCGGGTATTCCTGCCGCTGCCATTGCACCGTCGGCAGGTGCGCCGCGCCGATTCGCGGAATCGGCTGGGTCAGACCGGCGTCCGCCGACAGCATCCACACCCGGTGCCCGGGCGGGGAAGTGGGAATCCTGGGAATGGGCTGGGTTGCCAAGTGGTCGAAGCGGCGGGGGATGGGCTGGGTCGCGAGCACCTTCCGCGGCAGTCGCCGCGTGACCTCGCCGCTGTCGGCCAGCGCGGTGTCGAGCTTGTGCAGATGCCGCACGAACACCAACCCCACCGCCAGTGCCAGGTAACCGCAGCCCAGCACGAGCATCGTCGTGCGCACGCCGACGCTGCTGATCAACCCGGTCGCGGCGGCGACCGCCAGCGGAGCCGGCGCGCTCAGGACCGTGTTGGCGATGCTGATGACCCGGCCGAAGACCCGTTTCGGCACCCGTTCCTGCAGCGCGGCCATGTAGAGCATGTCCAGGGGGCTGGTCACCAGACCGGCCGCGGCCATCACCGCGAACGCCGGCGCTACGCCGAGTTCCAGCGACATCAGCAGCACCAGCGCCGCGAACGCCAGGTAGACGCCCAGGTAGGTACGGCGCTTGGGCAGCCTGTGCCCGACGACGCCGTAGCCGATCGTGCCGACGAGCGAACCGATGCCGAACGCGCTGATCAACCCGCCGTAGAGGGCGGGCTGGTGCAGCACCTCGGCGGCGTAGGCGGTCAGGCCGATCGTGGCGAAGCTGGAGTCGAACGCAGCAAACACCATCGTCGCCACCACCAGAGTGCGCAGCAGCTTGTCCTGGAACAGGTACCGCATCCCGATGCGGAACCGCCGGAAATAGCTCATCCCGTCCTCGTCGGGCCCGCCCAGTTCGGTGCCGCCGCTGCGAGGGGTGCGGGCGACCAGCAGCAGCACGGTCGTGCCGAGCAGACCGGTGACGGCGTTGAGCAGGATCGTCCACTCGCTGCCCGCGAACGCCGCGATCCCGCCTGCCGCCAGCGGGCCCACCAGGTTCGACGAGGCCGTAACCGTGCGCAGCGTCGCGTTGGCGCGCTCCAGCGGCACGCCGGCCTGCCCGGCCAGCTGCGGCACGAGCCCGAAGATCGCCACCCGCCCGGGTTCGTCGGCGACGCTGCGCACCAGCGCGAGCAGGACCAGGAGCGAGGGCGTGAGCAGCCCCGTCATGTGCAGCAGGTACACCGACAGGGTCGTGGCGGCGGCGAAGACGCTGGAGAACAGCATGCTGGCGCGAAAGCCCAGCCGGTCGATCAGCGGGCCCTGCAGCAGGCCAGTGATCACCGACCCGCCGACGCTGACCGTCGCGATCCAGCCGGTCAGCGCCAGGTCGTGGGTGGTTTCCAGGACGAACAGCGGCAACGCCGCAGTGCCGATGACGTCGCCGAGGACGTTGATCGATGAGCCGGTCAGCAGTCCCCGGTACGGGCCCCGCTTGAGCGGGTGCTTCCGGAATCGCACCGTGGGGGCGTCGGCGTGCGCGCGGTGTCGTCCCATCGACCTCTACCGGGAGGTGTCCCGCAGCGCGGCCGCAGAGGTCAGCGAACGCCAGGCGACGGGCACGGCCGCGGCGGTGATGGCCAGCGCCACGGCCGCGACGGCACCCGAGACGGCGATCCCTGCGGCCTGGTAGAGCGCGCCGATCGCCGCGGTGCCCGCGGCAACGCCCGCCAACTGGGCGCTCTCGTAGTGGCTCAGGCGGGTGGCGATGCGGGCACCGGCCCGCTCGGAGATGGCCGACTGCTCGGCGGGGACGGCGATGCCCAACGCGGCTGCGGCGAAGATCCACACGACGCTGAGCACCCACGGTTCGGGCGCGGCCGCGAGCACACCGGTGACCAGGGCGCTCGCCAGCAGCGCGGCCATCACCGCGGTGCGCTTGCCGATCCGGGTGAGCACGCGGTGGGCGATGTTCGGGACCAGGATGAACGCGATGAAGCCAGGTGCCAGCGCGGAGGCGATCGCATAGGGGCCGTAGTGGTGGGCGGTCTGCAGGTGCAGGAGCAGCAGCAGACCCATCGCGGCCTCCAGTGCCGCGGTCACTCCGCAGATCCCCAGGAACGGCAGCAGGTCTCGCGTCGACACCGGATCGGACGGGGCCGGTGGGCGCGGGTCGCCGCCGCGCGCGGTGAACCCGAGCATCGCGGCGGCGATCAGCGCGGAGGCTGCGCCGAGCGCGAAAACCGCGGGGTAGCCGAGGTCTTCGAGCATCGTGAAGCAGATGATGTAGGCGATGAGCTGGCCGGTTCCCTCGAACGACAGCAGCCTCCCGAATCCGCGGCCATCGTCGTCGCCGGCCCGGGCGCCGATCCAGCTGCGGACACCTACCCAGAACAACCCGCTGCCGACGCCGGTCAGCGCCGCCATCGCGAAGGCCGCGGGCAGCCCGATGCTGAGCGCGAACCCGGCCAGCGCGGCCGCGTGCAGCACGGCTCCGGCCGCGGCGACGAGGAGTTCGTTGACGCGGTCGGCGAGGTGGCCGCTCAGCGGCCGGGTCAGCAGCGCGGCCAGCGCGCACACCGCGACCAGCGCCCCGGCCTGGCCCGGGGCTGCGGCCAGCACGGCTCCGGCGTAGAGCGGCAGCAGGAAGTCCAAGACCTCCATCGGGCCGCTTGCGAAGGCGGCCGAGTGCAGCACGCGTTCTTCGCGGCCGAATCGCGGGCGGTCGGCGGTGTTGCTCATGGTGGTCCCGTTCCTCATCGGGGAAAAGATCAACTCGGGACAGTATCGCTGATCTTCCGTTTCTCGGGTGGCTGATCAACGGCGATTCCGCCGGTTCGGCACCCTGTGGCCGAACCGGCGGAACGCCCCGCTGGTATCAGCGGTTCAAGGCGAATTGCCTCAGCAACCGCTGCTCCAGGTGCTGCCCGGAACGTGGGCCTCGGCGGCCGCGGTCTCCAGGGCCTGCAGGTCGAGGATCGACATGGAAGATCACCTCCTCTCGTTTCGTCTCGTCACTTTCTTCGCCGTGTTGGGGAGGCGAAGAGATCAGCAGTTGGTGCTCGCGGTGCTGCCCGGCACGGAGGCCTCGGCCGCGGTGGTCTCCAGGGCCTGGAGCTCGAGGATCGACACGTGATTCACCACCTAACTCTTTCACTCGGGAATGCCATCGCCGCACGGTCGACGGCGAAGTTGTTGTTGGTCGAACATCCTGGGAAAGGTCTTACTGCAAGCAGATTCGAGGCCGGATCGGCGTTCGTGTCGCGCTTTCCCCAGGTTCAACCCGAAGCTTATCAGGAATTGCTTTCCGGCAACGGGTTTCGTTGATTTTCAGGGGTTGGTAGTGGTTTCAGGAAGGGAAGGAATTCGACCGGGTCGTCCAGCGATGCCAGCGTCGCGAGTACACCCGCGTTGCCGGTCGCGAAATCCATCGACAACCGGAAATTCCCCTCTCCGGGAAATGCCAGGTGCCCGTGATAGCCCAGCGCGTGCCAGTGCAGCACCGACAAGTGCGCCACGACCGGTTCCGGCAGCGGTCCGCCTGGTGAGCAGCGCGCCAGCGTCGCCAGCAGCCCGGCCCGTCCGGCGAACAATCCCGACTGCACCACCAGCGTGCTGCGGCAGCTGTGGAGCAAACCCGGAGCGCTGGTCGACAGTCGATCGTCGGGCACGTGCCGCAGCACCTCCTCGGCGACCAGACCGATGCCCGCCGAGCCCACGTCGAGATAGGGCAGCGTCCGAAAACCGCCGTCGACCTGCAGCGTTCCGTCCGGCCGGGTCACGCACAGATCCAGGTCCCGGTGCAGCGCGCGCACCGCCAGGTCGAGGTGCTCCCGCCGCTTGGTGACCTCGAAGCAGCGCAGGAACAGCAGCGCCGGACCGCTCCATCCGCGCAGCAGACCGCCGCGGGTGCCCGCGTCGCGCAGACCGATCCGGCCGGCGGTGTCGATGCCGTGCGACCGGCCGCCGTCGACCGCCTCGGCGACCCGATCGGCGATCTCCAGCGCGCGGGCCAGCTGCGCAGGATCGCGCACGGCCAGGTGCAGGTGGTTCAGCCCGACCCCGGCCAGCCCGCTGAACAGGCTCATGTCCTGGGTGCTCGCCACGTGCGGTGCCGCGAGATCGATGAGCTCGGCCGCCCGCTCGTGGTGTCCCAGCAGGTCGAGGACGTGCGCGGTGCCGTGCGCTCCGTCGAAGAAACCGGGTCTGCCCGCCGATCGGTCGGCGTGCTCGGCCAGCCAGGACACGTGCTCGGGTGCGATCTCGTGCCCGGTGGTGCGCAGCGCCCACAGCACCCCGGCCGCGCCGAAGGCGAAATCGGTGCCGCCGTTGAGGAATCCCTGCACATCACCCGGGAACAACCGGTCGTCGCGGTCCGGGGTGGCGGTGGCGCGGATCGCTGCGGCCAGCGACTCCCGGGCCGACCGGCGGCCCGGTTCGTCGGTGAAGCGCACCGCGGGCGCCGCCGCGACCGCTGGGGCCGGAGCGGGGGTGCTGAACCGGTCGAGGATGAGCGTTCGGACGTCGTCGGGCACGGTGAAGTGCTCCTCCACTGCGGCGAGCAGATCGCTCGCTTTGCCGGGGGACAGGGCGTTGAGGCTGGTCAGCGGAAGGAACAACCACAGCGCCAGCACTCCCAGCGCCTGCCGGTCCACCTCGGCGCCGCGTGCCTCGGGATCGGTGAAACCGGCGTAGCCCATCCGCTGCCGCTGCTGGTCGCCAACATGCGAAGCGTTCTCGAAGTCGACCAGCCCTACGCGGTCCTCGTCGTCGACTAGGACGTTCGCCGGGTGCAGGTCGCCGAAGACCACGCCGCGCTCGTGAACGCGTTCCACCAGCTCGGTCACCCGGCGCAGCACCCGCACCGCGCGCTCGGCGTAGTCGCGCCGGGCCCCCGGGGACTCCTGCGGTCCGACGAGCGGGTGGTGCAGCGCGCCCCACGCCTGCAACGTGCGGCCGGGAACGCGGTCGAGCACTGCGAACCGGTGCTCCCACACGTTCACGACCTCGTGCACCCGGGGGACTCCCGCGATCCCCTCAAGGGCCCGCAGGGCGCGCACTTCGTGCTCCAGCCGCGTGATCGCGTCTCGGCCACCGTTGTCCAGCCCGGCCAACGGGCGTGCTTCCTTGAGCACGACCTCGGCGTCGTCGCTCTCGCGTCGCGCCAGGTAGACCCCACCGCCGTTGGAGAAGTGCAGCGCCTCGGTGATCCGGTATCCCAGCTCGGCCGACCGCCCGGTTCGCGCCCGCAGGTGCGGTTCGAGGAAGTCCGGTGCGGACACCCACTCCGGAGTGGTGAAGAACGGCCTCCGGTCGTCGGGAACGAGCGCGCCGTCCGGGTTCTCGATCGCCAGCACCTGCTCCCCGTCGGAGGTGAAGCAGTGCTTGACCGCGAAACCGCCGTAGCGCACGAAAACCGGCCCCTCGCCGATTCGCAGATCGGTCAGGACGTACGGGCCGCGCTCACCGTCGAGCGCCTCGGACAGCGCCTTGACCGCGGTCTCCAGCTGCGCGTCGTCTACCGGGTAGAGCGTGAGCAGCTTCCCGCTGGCCGAGCGCGGTGCGTACTTCAAGCTGTAGGCGGTCACCAGGCGGCGGGTCCGCAGGAACTTGAACGCCACACCCGCCTCGAAGCAGTACCGCGACACCTGCTCCAGGACGCGTGAGGAGCCTTCCGGGGTCGCTGAGATGTGGACCTTCCAGCCCTGGGCCGGCAGCTCCACGTCGGCCGGGCGGAACATGCACCAATCGCTGTTGCCGCCCCGCACCCAGCCCTCGGGAACCTCGCCGCCGGTCAGCTCGAACGTGCTCTCCGCCGTGTCCCAGCGCGACGGCGCCTCGTAGAACAGCGTGTCCGCCAGCGAGTACAGCTCCAAGTCCTCACGCATGCCCGATCGCCTCCCTGCCGCGTCAGTACGCGCGAACGCGGCCGCTGCGCTGCTCGAAATCGCGCAGCGACGTCGGCGGGTCGTTGGCCAGGAACTTGCTCAGCAGCTCGCGGGCCTTCTCCTTGTCCTCGGCCGGGATCGCGTCGACCACCGGGAAGTGCTCGGCGCTGGCAGCCGCGTACTCCTCGAACTCCTCGCGCAGGATCGACCAGACCGTGCGGTCGTAGTACATGCCGTCGAGGTAGTGGTAGTCCCGCAGCACGCCCTCCAGGACGAACCCGCCCTTGGTCAGGATCTTCAACGTCTCCTTGTTGTAGGCCGCGGTGGTGAACTCCACCCGGTGCGCGTTGAGCCCGTTGAACAGGTGCTCAATGACCAGCCCGAACGCCTCCGCGCCGTACCCGCGGCTCCACTTCTGCCAGTCGCCGACGACACCGCCGAGGCTGTAGGAACCGGAGCTGTTCACCGGCCGGTAGTTGACCGCGCCGACGCGTTCGCCGTCGCTGGTCACGGCCATGAAGAACCGCACGTTCCCGTCCTCGTTGGCCGCCTTCACCTTGGCCGGGGTCAGGAACTCGCGGGTGTCGGCGGTCATCGCCGCAGCCGGCGACAGCGGCTTGAGCCAACTCGCGATGAGGTCGTAGTCGTCCTCGGCGGCCCATTCGATGCGGACGAGTCTTCCCTGCATTGGCACCGTCTTTCGGTCAGCGTCGGTCAACGGGACGAACCGATGGTTCGCCCGCGCTGGTGTTTTTTCGGGCGCACGTTCGCCCGGTGATTGCGGGATTCCGCGATGCCTTGCTTGCTTCAGTCACCACTCCGACGCGGCGAGGGCATCATCGGTTCCCGCGATTATCTCCCCAGATTCCCGTTATTTCGAATTCCCCTGATTCGCAAAGCTCTTCGGTCGGCGCGAACGCTAAGGAGCGCTAGATGGGGTGTCAAGCGAAACGGTCAGATTCGGTCGCTCCGCCCAAGTCGATGAGTCTGTTCGGAGGAATGCTGACCACTTCCAGCCAAATAGGGGTAGGGGTGCCCGAACCCCACAATTCCCCGATCCGCTTGACCGGACCGGTGACGGCTGTTTCACTCGGCCCCGCTCCAGCGAACACAGCTGCTTCAGTCTCTCCTCGCCGGTGGGCGGTGCGCCTTCACCGCCTCCGGAACCCGTGTCGAAGTCATGCGATTCCCGCTGCCGCAAGGAGTTTCGCGGCGGGATCGACCGATGTGGTGCGAAGGATTGAGAGATGAGTCGTTGGACTCCGTTGCTCATGGACGAGGCGTCGCTGAGCGCGATGCCGAAGCTGCCGGTGAGCGAGGTGATGCAGCACGCACACGTGGTGGCCGCACAGCGGCTCAAGCCCAAGGAGCTCTACGAGCGGTGGGACCGCCAGCAGTGGTCCGCTGTGGACGTAGAGCTGGGACCCGACAAGCACAACTTCGACCACGCGCTCACCCCGGGCTTCCGCGAGGTCGTCGCCGAGTCCATCGCGACGTTCATCATCGGTGAGTACACCGGGTTGGACATGCTGGGCCCGATCATCAGCGGCTCCCCGGACGAGCAGTACTCGGTGTTCCTGGGCACCCAGATCGCCGACGAGACCCGGCACACCCACCTGGTGTTCCGGCTCGGCGAGGAGATCCTGGGCATGGATCCCGACCCGAAGCGGATGCTCGCCGAGAGCTGGAACCTCGCCGCACCCGCGCACCGGGAGCTGAGCCTGCTGGAGGCCGGCATCGTCCGCGACCTGCACCACCGGCCGCTGGACTACCGGCAGTGGCTGCGCGCCGTGACCCTCTTCCACATGATCACCGAGGGTGTGCTGGCACTGGTCGGGCAGCGCGTCCTGGTTCAGGCGCTGCGTGACGTCGACCAGCTCGACGGCATCAAGACCGCCTTCACCGCGATGTGCCGGGACGAATCCCGCCACGTCGGCTTCGGCATGCACGCCCTGCGCACCGGAGTGCTCGAAGGCCACCACGACGACATCTGCGAGGTCCTGGAACAGGCGGTGCCGCTGGCGCTGCGCATCGACCAGGAGACCTCCGCGGTCAGCAATCGCGGCTTCCGGCAGATGAGCCTGGACATCCTGCGCCGCCACATGCGGCTCATCGGCATCGACGAGGGATTCCAGCAGCACCTGATCAGCACCGCGTCGGCGAAGGCGGGGCGCGCTGGTGCGAACTGACCTGCCCACCACACCTTTTCGCGCATCGAACCGAGGAAAGCGAGGCCTCATGGGGGACAACGGACGCGGTGGGCTCATCACCACCGAAGGCGTCGTCGGCCGCGACCAGGTCGCTTGGGACTCCGCGCTGCTGGCCAACCGGCTCCGCGGCAGGGGAGTGCGCGGTGGCGACCGGGTCGTGCTGTCGGCGGCGAACTCCGCGGAGTTCGTGGTGGCGCTGCTCGCGCTGATCGCCCTGGACGCCTCCATCGTGCTCGTCGACCACCGCCAGTCGGCCAAGGAACACCGCCGCGTCATCGGTCACGCCAGGGCGAGATGGCTGCTGCGCGACCGCAACGTGCCCGCCGAGGACCTCGGCGCCGAGGTCATCTCGTTGGAGAACGCGCTCAGCGAGGTGCGGCTGGCCCGGCCGGTGGACGCGTTCGCCGACGTCCACGACGCCTTGTCGTTCGACGCTTGGTACGCGCGCGCCGACGGACTGATCCTGTGGTCCTCGGGCACCACCGGCACGCCCAAGGGCATCGTGCGCTCCGGTGCGTCGGTGCGCGCCAACATCGAACGCACTCAGGCCCGGATGCGCTACGTCGCCGACGACGTGCTCATGCCGCTGCTCCCGTTCTCCCACCAGTACGGGCTGTCGATCATCTTGCTGTGGTGGTGGTCGGAGTTCACGCTGGTGGTCAACTCCTCCAACCGGCTCGACCAGGCGCTGGACCGGATCAGCGAGCACGGCGTCACCGTCGTCGACGCCACCCCGTCGAGCTACGACACGATGCTGTCGATCTACGGCAAGCGCAACCGTTACCACGGTTCGTTGGCCAGCGTCCGGATGTGGTGCGTGGGCGGGGCGCCGCTGTCGGCGGCGCTGAGCGGACGGTTCCGCACGGTCATCGGCAAACCGCTGCTCGACGGCTACGGCAGCAGCGAAGCCGGCAACATCGCGCTCGCGGTCGAGCCCGACCCGCGCGGCGTGGGCCGGGCGCTCGACGGCGTCGACGTCAGGATCGTGGACGCGCACGGCGCCCCGCTGCCGCCGGGTGAGCGCGGCGAGATCGTGGTGCGCACCCCCGACTACCTCAACGCCTACCTCGGCGAGGACGGTGAGCCGGTTCCGGTCACCGACCGCGAGTACCGCACCCACGACCTCGGCTGGCTCGACGACCAGGGCAACCTGACCCTGATCGGCCGCAAGCGGGCGGTCCACCGCCTCGGCCACACCCTCTACCCGGATGCGCTGGTGGAGAAGGTGGAGCGCTGCGGCAACCCGGTGCGGGTGATCCCGTTCGACCACGAGCGGCTGGGCAGCGAGCTGGTGTTCGTCGTCGCCGACGAGCAGGACCGCAGCCCCGCGCACTGGCGGGCCCGCTTCGCCGCCGAGCTCGCTGAGTACGAGCGGCCCAACCGGGTCGTGGTGGTGCCCGAGTTCCCGCTCAACCTCAACGGCAAGGTCGACACCGAGGCGCTGCGCGACATCGCCCGCGGCGGAACGCAGGCCACCCCGTCGATTCCGCACCCGGAGCGGTTGCAGGCGCTGCGCGCGGTTGTGGAGTTCCTGCAGTCCCAGCGCGCCCAGGTGCACGAGCTGCTCACCGAGGCCTCGCACCACGCGACGGTCAACGGTGAGATCGACCTGTGCATCCGGACCCTGGAAGGCGCTCAGGACGAGGTCCTGAAGCACCGGCCCCGGCCGGTGGAGGGCGCGGCCGTGTTCATGCCCTCGAACATCCCGCTGTACTCCTACGTGCTGTACCTGTTGATTCCGAGCCTGTACTGCGACCACGTCAGCTTCCGCGCCTCCAGCAAGATCGCCGACATCACCCGCAAGCTGCACGAGCTGCTCTCGCCGGCGCACAACTTGCCGATCCACGACTGCTCGATGGCCCAGCGCGAGTTCATCAACGGGCCGGTGGCCGAATCGGAGCTGGTGGTGTTCACCGGCACCTACCACAACGCAGAGAAGGTGCGCGGGCAGCTGAGTCCCGAGCAGCTGTTCGTGTTCTTCGGGCAGGGAGTGAACCCCTTCATCCTCGGCCCGGACGCAGACCTCCGCAGCGCGATCCCGGCGCTGATCGACGTGCGGATGATCAACTCGGGGCAGGACTGCTTCGGCCCGGACCGCATCTTCGTGCACGAGTCGCTGGCGGACGTGTTCGTGCCCGCGCTGTGCCACTACGTGGCCAAGCTCCGGCACGGCGACAACCGGGACACCACCAGCGACTACGGGTCCATGCACTACCTGGAGGCCTTCGCCGACTCCTTCGACTACCTGCGCAAACACGCGCAGCACATCGTTTCCGGCGGCGAGGTCAGCATCATCGACATGCACCTGCGGCCCACGGTGCTCGACCTGCCGCTGGACCCGAAGGAGAAGGCGACGGAGATGTTCGCGCCGATCTTCAACGTGGTGCGCTACTCCAGCGACGAGGAACTGCTGTCGGTGCTGAACTCGCCGTACTACATCGACCGCGCGATGGGGGCCACCGTCTACGGCGACCTGCCGGACGTGGTGGCGTTCCTGCGCAAGCGGCACCAGGTCACCGTCAACAGCACGCTCGTCGACCACGACGACGGCAACGAACCCTTCGGTGGCAGGGGCATCGTCGCCAACTACGCGGCTGTGGGCGGCAAGCGCGTCGCTGAACCGCTGCTGCTGTCCAAGGCCGTCGCCGACCACCTCGGCACCGGGGCGCGCCGCCGCGAGCTGATCGGTGCCGTCGATGTCTGACCACCTCGAAGGCGCCTGGCCCGCGGTTCTGCACGTGCTGCGGCAGAACCGCGTCGGCACCCTGTTCGGGTTGCCCGGCGACGACCTGAAGCTGCTCGCCGCGCTGGAACGCGCTGGGGAGGCGCCACGGCTCGTGCTGTGCCGGGACCAGCGCAACGCGCTGTTCATGGCCACCGGCCACGCCCTGCACACCGGCTCGGTCTCCGTCGCGGTCGTGGGCAAGGGGCCCGCGGCCACCAACGCCGCCACCGGCCTGCTGGAGGCCCAGTGCTCCCGCACGCCGCTGGTCCTGATCGGCGCGGGCACCGATCCGCACCACATCGGTGCCCGCGCTTTCCAGGAGCTTGACCAGGTCGGCGCGCTGGCACCGCTGACCAAGTGGGCGCATCGCGTAGAGCACCCCGACCGCCTGGTCCCGGCCCTTCGCCGGGCGATGCTGGTCGCCGAGCACGGCGCCCCCGGCCCGGTGTACTTGGAGGTCCCGGACCACCTGCTGACGGCCGAGATCCCGCTGCGCGGCGACGGTCCGGAGCTGACCACGGGTGTGCCGCAGCAGATTCGGGAATCGCGGCGGCCGATCCTGCTGGTCGGCGGCGGAATGCGCCACCGCAACGCCGGTCGCGTCGTGGAACGGCTGGCCGAGCGCTTGGGTGCGGCGATCTTCACCACCGCTACCGGTCGCGGCGCGGTCGACGAGGACCACCCGCACTTCCTCGGTCTCTCCGGCCTCTACGCCGCCCCGGCCACCGCCGAGCTGTGGTCGGCCTCGGACTGCGTGATCGCCCTGGGCAGCCGGCTGGAGGAGACCGCGACCCTGGAATGGCCCGAATCCGTGGGCAACTCGGTTCCCGTGGCGCAGCTCAACATCGCCGCCGAGGAGCTGTCGACCGAGCACTCGGGCCCGTGCGTCGTCGGCGATGCCGCCACCACCGCCGAGTCGTGGCTGACCGACGATCTCGGTGGCGACCGCGCGGAGTGGGCTGACCTGGTCACCACCACCAGGCTCGCGCTGCGGCCCCGCACGTCCGGCATCCCCGGCCTGCTCGCCGCCGTCCAGGACGTCGTCCCCGAGGGGCGAATCCTGGTGCAGGAGAACGGGTTACAGGACATGTGGTCCTACTTCTTCCCCAACTACAGCTGCGGTCGCCGCGGCGGCTCGGTGGTGCCGTCGGAGCAGACCAGTCTCGGTTTCGGCGCCGCTGCGGCGGCCGGGGTGAAGGCGGCCGAACCGGACCGCCCGGTGCTAGCCCTGGTCGGCGACGGCGCCTTCGGCCTGTTCAGCAACGAACTGCGCACGTTGGTCGCCGAACGCCTCGGCGTCTGCTACCTGGTGCTGCGCAACGGCGGCTACGGCTGGCTGCAGCAGCAAGCCGACCAGTACGAACCACCCCTGACGCACCACCGCTTCACCCGCGACGACGAACCGCTGGTGTGCGTTCCGGGCGTGCACCACGCGCTCGTTCACCACCGCGACGAGCTCCCCGCTGCGCTCACCGAAGCCCTCCGGCTCACCGCCGGGGGAGTCCCCTGCGTGATCGAGATCCCGGTGAGCCTCGACGATTCCGCCCTGCGCCCCGAAGGTGACTTCGGTGCCCCGAAACCCGAGGAGAACCAGTGATTTCCGACAACCTCCGCTCTCTGCGCCGTCGCGTCGTCGTTACCGGTGTCGGCGCTGTCACTCCCGTCGGCCTGACCTTCGAGGACACCTGGGAGGCGTTCCTTGCCGGGCGCAGCGGGGTCGCCGAGATCAGCACCTTCGACGCCTCCGATCTGCCGACCTCGATCGCTGGGCAGATCAAGGGCTTCGACGCCGCCGAGCACATGCCTCGTACCCTCGCCCGCCGGATGGACAGCTACGCCCAGTACGCGATGGCAGCGGCCACCTGCGCCACGCAGATGGCCAAGCTGGACGTCGATGATGACAACGCGGACCGGGTCGGTGTGCTCATCGGCAGCGGCTACGGCGCGGTCAACTCCATCGACGGTTTCTCCGTCGCCATCCGCGAGAAGGGCCCGCGCGCGATCAGCCCATACGCCCCGATCACCGGCGCGATCGACAGCGCCGCCGGCGAGATCAGCATGGCCTTCGGCGCCCGCGGGCCCAGCCGCGCCATCAGCAGCGCCTGTGCCACCGGTACCGACGCGCTCGGCGAGGCGGCCCGCTGGATCCAGTTCGGCATCACCGACGCGGCCATCGTCGGCGGCGCCGACAACTGCATCACTCGAGTCGACCTCGCGGGCAGCGGCAACGCCCGCGCCCTGTCCCGCCGCGTCGACGACCCGCAGGCGGCCTCCCGCCCGTTCGACGAGGACCGCGACGGCTTCGTGATGAGCGCCGGCGCCGGGGTGCTGGTCCTGGAGGAGGCCGAGCGCGCCGAACGCCGGGGAGCCACCGTCCTCGCCGAGGTCCTCGGCTACGGCTGTTCCTCCGACGCTCACCACTGGACGGCCCCGCAACCCGAGGGCCGGGGCGCCAAGCGCGCCATGCGCGCGGCGCTCGCCGACGCCGGGGTCACCCCGGAGCAGGTGGACCACGTCAACGCCCACGGCACCAGCACCAAGCTCAACGACGCCTCCGAGATCGCCTCGCTGCGCGAGGTCCTGGGCACCCGCGCCGCCGAGATCCCGATCTGCTCGATCAAATCCATGACCGGCCACATGATCGGCGCGGCCGGAGCTGTCGAAGCCATCACCACGATCCAGGCGATCCGGACCGGCATCGTGCCACCCACCATCAACTGCCACCGCCCGCTGGCCGACGACATCAACTTCGTCGCCCACGAACCGCAGCGGCACGAGGTCCGGGTGGCCATGAGCAACTCGTTCGGTTTCGGCGGTCACAACGCGGTCGTCGTCCTCGGCGCCTGGGAGGGCTGAGCGGTGGCGGCGCTGGTGACCGGCGGGAACCGGGGAATCGGTCTGGCGATCGCCCGTGAGTTCCAGGCAGCGGGCGAGCCGGTCGTCATCACCCACCGCGGCAGCTGCCCGGACGAGCTGTTCGGCGTGGCCTGCGACGTCACCGACCCCGCCCAGGTCGAGGAGGCGTTCGACGAGGCCGAAGCCGAGCTCGGACCGATCACGACGGTGGTCTGCAACGCGGGATTCACCGACGACCAGCTTCTGCTGCGCATGGACGAAACGCAGTTCACCCGAGTCCTCGACACCAACCTCACCGGCGCCTACCGGGTTGCCAAGCGAGGTGTGCGCAGCATGCTGCGCCAGCATCGAGGACGGCTGGTCTTCATCTCCTCGGTGGTGGCGCTGCGCGGCGAAGCGGGCCAGGCCAACTACGCGGCGAGCAAAGCGGGCCTGATCGGCATGGCCCGCTCGCTGGCCCGCGAACTCGGCTCCCGCGGCATCACCGCCAACGTCGTCGCACCCGGGTTGATCAGCACGGACATGACCGAAGGGCTCAGTGATGCCCGTGCGCAGCAGATCCGCGACGGCATTCCGCTCGGCCGTTCCGGCGAGCCGGCCGAGGTCGCCGCGACGGTGCGATGGCTGGCCTCGGACGAGGCCGGCTACATCACCGGTGCGGTCGTCCCGGTCGATGGCGGCGCGGGCATGGGTTACTGAGCTGATCATGAAGGAGGAGCACATGGGATTGCTCGCGGGCAAGCAGGTCCTGATTACCGGGGTGCTGACGGAGTCCTCGATCGCCTTCCACACCGCCAAGGTCGCTCAGCAGCAGGGCGCCCGCGTCGTGCTCACCGGCTACGGCCGGATGAGCCTGGTCCGGCGCATCGCCAACCGACTCCCGGAACCACCGCCGGTGATCGAACTCGACGTTACCGACCAGGCGATGCTCGACGACCTCGCCCCGCAGCTGCGGGAGCACGTGGATCAGCTCGACGGAGTTCTGCACTCCATCGCCTACGCGCCCCCGAGCTGTCTCGGCGAGGACTTCCTCGACGCCCCCTGGGCCGACGTCGCGACCGCGGTGGAGGTCTCGGCCTACTCCCTGAAATCCCTCGCAAATGCCTGCCGCCCGCTGATGCGCCGGGGCGGTTCGATCGTCGGCGTGGACTTCGACGCGCGCGTCACCTGGCCCGGCTACAACTGGATGGGAGTTGCCAAAGCCGCCCTGGAATCCACCACCCGCTACCTCGCCCGAGAGCTTGGGCCCGACGGCATCCGGGTCAACCTCGTCGCCGCAGGCCCTCTGCGCACCGTCGCGGCCCGCTCCATCGGGGGTCCCGACGACCTCGAAGAGGAGTGGAAAGCCAGAGCCCCGCTGGGCTGGGACACCAGCGACCCGGAACCGGTAGGCCGCACCCTCTGCACCCTGCTGTCGGACTGCCTGCCCGCCACCACTGGCGCTCTCCTCCACGCGGACGGAGGGTTCCACTCCACCGGTCGGTGACGTTCAGA
This sequence comes from Saccharopolyspora flava, assembly GCF_900116135.1. Taxonomy (GTDB): domain Bacteria; phylum Actinomycetota; class Actinomycetes; order Mycobacteriales; family Pseudonocardiaceae; genus Saccharopolyspora; species Saccharopolyspora flava. The sequence continues at coordinate 415,179 of NZ_FOZX01000003.1, read as the reverse complement.
CCCGCCTGGGACCAGCTCATACGCCCTCTGCGTCCACGCCAGAGCCCGCACGTGCCCGCTCGTGTTGCCTGGTGACACGAACGGCAGCGCACCGAACCTCCGTTGGTCCCGGGGTGGGGGAAGTTTTCATGAAAACTTCCCCCACCCCGTGCACGAGGTGAGGTTTCCCCTGGTCATGGGGTTGGTGGGAAGTTTCGGTTGGAGCTTCGGTCTCGTGGGGGTGCGCAGTTTTCATGAAAACTGCGCACCCCCACGAGACCGAAGAGCGAGGACCGCGGTCACGGCGAGGACGACGACCCCGGCCGATTCGACGACCAGGGACGTGGGCGCGCGGACGCAGGAGGGGCAGCGCCGGATGACCGCGGGGGAGGACCCGGAAGGCCGGTTTCAGCTGAAGCTCCCGCGCTTCGGCTGAAACCGGCTCGGACCTCAGAGCAGGTGGAAGGTCTCGTAGTGGTCCGGGGAGAAGTAGACCTCGTTGGTGGTGGTGTCCACGATCAGGCGGTAGGCCTGGCGCTGGGCACCGCACTCGCGCGGGGTCACGTCGAACTCGAGGTAGCTGTGGCCCTCGGGGAGCTGGCCCTCGTAGTTGTTGTAGGTGCCACCGGCGAAGTTGCACTGCCCGTCCGGCCAGTCCACCCAGCCGCGCTCCGACGGGTAGTTCAACGACGCCCAGATCTCGTTCGAGCTGCGAGCCTCGTCGCAACCGTTGACGTCGCAGGCCTGGGCGACCGCGGCCGTGGCGCTCGGGGCGACGACGGCGCTACCGCCGCCGAGCAGACCGAGCACGGCGAACGCGGCCACGAGCAGCTTGATCACCGGGTTGATGCGGTTGTGCTTCACACGTCCTCCCGAAAGGTAGTCGGCGCCTCGGAATCTAGAGGCACCTCAGCCTCGCGGGGCGGATCTGCGACAACTGGACAAACACATCACCACAACGTGAACATCAGTGGTCCACACCATTTCGCCGACCGCTGGAGCGCGGCGGCCTGCGCTGCGGGAACGATGTGAAGTCCGTGCTGGGAGCTTTCGGAAAGCGAAGCGCTCCCGTAGCGCTGCTCGCGTGTCGGTCACGTGCCGCGCTGCAGGTCCCCCCGACGACCTGGCGCCCGGCGGATCTTCCGAGGTCCTCTGTTGGTAGCCGACTCGGTCGATGGTCGCGCTGAGCTCCGCGTGCGGAACGGGCGTGTATCCCATCGAAACCAGTCGTGAGTACCGGATGCTGCTCTGGTTCAGCGAGCGGAGCACTGCGCGGGGAACAACCCGGAACTCCCATTGGGCGGTGTTGAACACGTCGTAGAGATCCGGGTCCGTCTCCGTGTGCAGCATGAACACGAACACCTCGGCCCGGAACTCGGGAGGACCGGCCAGGTAGGTGGCGCCTCCTGGGGCGAGTCTCTGACCGCGCAGGCCGCTGTAGGTGATCGTCGGGGCGTGCTTCGGCGAGTCCCAGACTTGAAGACGGGCGCTGGACTTCACCTCGACGGTGATACCGCTGGCCGTCCTGACGTCGTAGTCATCCCACTCGTTGCGGGGTTCTCTGAGATCGGCTCCGGTCGCGTTGGCGACCAGCCACTCGGCGACGACTCCGCGGGTGGCGTTGCTGCGGAGCGGGAGCGCCCACCTGGCGAACTTCGCGAACTCCTGGTCACTGCTCGGAATGGCTGCTTCCCCTCGCCGCTTCCACCACATTGCCGCGGTTGCTGGTCCGTTGATGCGTCCCGATCTTGATAGCAAGACGGAGGGTGCGGTGGGGGGATGTTCCTCAGAAATCGCCGGATTTCACGCGGGATAAGAACGTGGCGAAGGCGTCGTTGCTGAATTCCAGGGTCGGCTGGTGGGTGTCGCCCGCCTGCTTGGTGTCGCGGATGGCGCGGCCGGTGTCGGCGAAGCCGATCTCGACGCACTCGCCGCCGTTGGTGCCGGACCTGCTCGACTTGCGCCAGGTGCTGTATGTGCCGGGCATCGGCGCTCCCTTCAATTTCGCTTCAGCTCGCTAGTGCTCCCTTCAGCATCTCCCGTGAGTCCGGCGGATTCAATGAGAGTCGGTCGAGGTCGGCGACGATCGAGGTGTAGCGGGCGAACTCGGTCACCATCGCCGAGGGAACCGAGCTCCACTGGCTCTGGCCGACCTGCGAGGAGTGCTACCGCGAGGCGCGCGTGCTGGTCAATGCCGGTGTGGGCTCGTGACCAGCGACGCCGCTACGCTGGCAGGCCTGCTGCGCAAAGCGCAGTGGCTCCTCGACGACGTCGCGTTCGAAGTCGCGGCAGGACGTGGCGTGGACATCGACCTGTCGCAGGTGGCCGGCGTGCTCGAAGAGGTGGCTCTGCTCCTGCGCGTGAGTGCGGAGTGAGGGCTTCTGCAGCGGATCGTTTTCCGCGCTGGGTTGGTCAGTCGAGGTGGAGTCGTTGGCGTTCCACCTGCACGATTCGCTGATCCATCGGGATGGCGGTGTCGTGCAGGAGGTCCTGGTTGAGGGTGGTGACGTCGGTGGCGGCCGTGTTGCGGTCCTTGGTCGTGCTCTCCCGGGCGTAGGCGTCGAACAGCCGGGTTTTGCCCTCGAGGATCTCCTGGAGTCGCTGGTCGACGGTGTCCTTGGCCATCAGCCGGTGGACGTGGACCTTGCGGGTCTGCCCCATGCGGTGGCAGCGCGCGATGGCCTGCGCCTCGGTGCTGGGTTTGAGCTGCGGTTCGGTGATGACGACGACCGAAGCGGCCTGGATGTTCATGCCGACACCACCCGCGTTGATCTGGCAGGGGAGCACCGCGGGACCGTCGTGCGCGCTGAACCTGTCGACGAGCTGCTGCTTCGCCTCGGGTGAGAGCTTGCCGGTCAGCGGTGGCATGGACATGGGCCCGACGACGGTGCGCACGGCTTCGAGAACGTCGAGGAAGTAGGAGAACACCACGACCTTCCAGCCGTTGGCGGCCGATTCCTCGACGATGTCGTGAAGCCGGTCGAGCTTCTCCGAGCCCTCGACGGTGCCCGGGGCGCAGGCGGCTCGCCGCATCGCCATGAAACTGCCGTCCGCCACCGCTTTCCGGTACGCGCGCCCGTCTGCCTCGCCGAGCTCGACCCAGTCGTCGAGCTCGAGCTTCTCGGGGAGTTCGGTGAGCACGTCCTCCTGGTTGCGGCGCAGGTACACCGGCGCCACGGTCCGGCGGAACGCGCGGGGGTCCATGAGCGCGTCCTGGGTCCGGATCTTGCGGGCGATGTCCGGCTGGAGGTAGGAGATGAGCTGCTTGAACTCCTCGACCCGGTTCTCCATCGGCGTGCCGGTGAGGAGCAGCGCGTGCTCCGCGCGGCGAACGTGAGCGGCGACGGTCCGGGAACGCTTGACGTCGGGGTTCTTGATGTAGTGCGCCTCGTCGACGACGACCAGGCCCAGCCGCACCTGCTGGAAGTCGGGCAGCCGCCGCAACGTGTCGTACGTGGTGACCGCGACGCCACCCGCCCGCACCCACTCGTGCGTTCGCTCGTCGCGGTCCCGCCCGTGCAGGACGTGGACGTCCAGGCGACTGTGCTCGACGACCTCGGAAGCCCAGTTGACCAGCACCCCCGCCGGGCACACGACCAGGAAGTGCCGTCGGCCGGACGCCGTCAGGTGCGCGAGCACCGCGAGCGCCTCGATCGTCTTCCCCAACCCCATCTCGTCACCCAGGATCGTTAACCGGCGCGCGAGCGCGAACTTGGCACCGAACTCCTGGTAACCGCGCAGGGACACGCGCAGCCGACCGGTGTCGAGGGAGATCGCGGAGATCTGCTGCCGAATCTCGCGCGGCATCTCCTCCCGCGAAGCGGGGCTCTCCGCCGAGTCCTCACCGGTGACGCGGCCCAGCAGCGTGTTGTAGGTGGCGGCGCGTTGCCGGTAGTCGGACCACGGCGACCGCCCGTCGCGGCCCGCGGCCTCTCCGACGCGTCGGGCCGCGGCGAAGGTGCGCTCCGCGAGCGGACGCCGCAACACGTTCGCGAGCTCGCCCAGCGCCTCTCGCGCTTCGGACTTCTTCCGCGAGGTCGAGAAGAACATCCGCACGCGGCTGCCCGCCCGTCGCGCTCGCTTGTGCAACCCCTCGACGAGACCGGTCAGCGGGTGGACGGTCTGGCCCAGTTCCCCGACCTCGCGTTCGGCGACCTCCAGCGCCCGCAGCGTGCCGAGGAGGTGTTCCTGAGCCGGATCGGGGTGGTCCGCGTCGAACCGGAACACCGCCTGCTTCCGCGCGGAACCGGCCAGCGCGTCGGCGGCCCGGCGAACCTGCTGCGCCGTCTTCTGCCCGACGCCCGGGTAGCGCTGCAACTCCTCGACCGACAGAGACACGACGTCCAGGACGGTGCGGACGCCCGCCTTCTCCAACCCGCTGAGCCGAACCTGCCCCGAACTCGCCTCGCGCAGCCTGTCGATCGGCATCTCCCGCAGCAGCCGACGGGCCTCCTGATCCCGCAACCACTCGTGCTGCTCCCGAGCACGCCGGCGCAGCTGCTGCGGCGCGGCGAGAACGGCGTTCGCCGCTGCCAGGAACGATGTGGCGTGCGCGAGCACGGACCTGGCTGCGGTGGCGTTTCCGGACGCCGCCTGAGACTCGCCGGGTTGCGGGTCCATTCTTCTCCCTGCTGCCGTGGTGTGCACTGCGATGATCGCAGCCGTCCACGACGTTCCGGCTGCAGACGCGCTCCACGACGCCCGTCTGCAGCAACGGCTTCACCTCTGGGGGATCGATCCGAAGGTGAAGCGCTCGATTCGCCGATGTCTCGTGTCCGACCGGTCAGCGGTGCCGGTGTCCGGCCGGGCCAGGTGGGCGGTCACATGAGTTCGGCTCGGCGTTGCTGGACTTCTTCGTGGAGGGCGCGGCGGACTTCCTGCAGGGCTGGGCGGCTGATTCCGTCGCGGCGGGCGGCGAGGGTGAACGAGAGGGTGACGTCGAGCGCCAGGTCGGTGAGTTCCACGAGGCTCGGTTCGCGGACCGCGAGGAAGCGGGGGAGCAGGCCGATGCCCGCCCCGTGCTTGGTGGCCTCCACCTGGGCGAGGACGTTCGTGGAGCTGAAGCGCGGTTCGACGCCCGGCAGGTACTGCAGCAGGTCGAGGCCGCCGACCTGGAGCAGCGAGTCCACGTAGAAGACGACGGTGTGGTCGCGGAGCTCGTCTCGGGTGTTCGGGGAACCGTTGCGGTGCAGGTAGTCTCGCGTGGCGTACAGCGCGAGCCGGTAGTCGCACAGCTTCTCGGTGAACAAGCGGCGTGACGTGGAACCGCCGATGGCCACGGCGATGTCGAAACCCGACTGGTGCAGGCTCAGCTGCCGGGTCTCCGTCAGGAGCTCGACCTGCAACCCGGGATGCCGTTGCCGCAGCCGGGTCAACGCCGGAACCACGAACGCCGTGCCGAAACCGTCCGGGGCGGTGATCCGGAAGTTGCCGGCGAGAGTTCCTCCGGCGGCGCCGTCGGCCACCTGCACCACGCCCTTGAGCGCGTCCTCGATCGGGCGGGCGCGTTCGATGACCCTGCGTCCGAACTCGGTCAGCTCCCAGCCTTCCAGCGATCGTTCCAGCAGCTTCGCGCCCAGGCTGCGTTCGAGCGCGCGCAGCCGCCGCGACACCGTGCTGTGGTCGACGCCCAGCTGGCTCGCCGCGGCCACCAAACGACCCGTGTTGGCCAGCGCGAGCAGGTAGCGCAGGTCGTCGACGCGGAGATTCCGGTCCACCGAGTTCCCCGGCATGGTGCTCCTCAGCCCAGATATGCGCACGTGACCTGCAGTCTTGCACATCTGCACACGATGCTTGCAAAGGTGGTGCTTGATTGCTCATCGACCGGGCGGAGAGATTGGTGCTCGCAGCGCACCCGATGCTCGAAGACGACGGGTGCTCGACAACGCGGAGCAGCAGATGACGACAACAACGATGTTGTGCGGACTCCCGGCCGCGCACGGCTCACTCGCGAAACACCTGGACCCCACCCGGTTGCGGGGCGACGCGTGATGGCCGGCGCGACGACCTCCCAACGGCCCTCGACCCTGATCATCGCGGCCTCCACCGCGGGAACCGTCGTCGAGTGGTACGACTTCTTCATCTACGGCACGGTGGCCACCCTCGTCTTCGGCAAGCTGTTCTTCCCCGAAGCCGGCTCCGAGCTGGTGGGGATCATCGCCGCGCTCGGCACCTACGCCGTCGGGTTCATCGCCCGACCCATCGGCGGCGTCATCTTCGGCCACTTCGGCGACACCCTCGGCCGCAAGAAGCTCCTGCAGCTCAGCCTGCTGATGATCGGCCTGTCCACGGTCTGCATCGGACTGCTGCCGACCTACGGCGTGGTCGGGGTGTGGGCTCCCGTGATGCTGGTGGCCCTCCGCTTCATCCAGGGCATCGCGCTCGGCGGCGAGTGGGGCGGCGCCGTGCTGCTCGTCAGCGAGCACGGAGGCTCCGATCGTCGCGGCCTGTGGGCGAGCTTCCCGCAGGCGGCCGTGCCCGCCGGCAACATCCTCGCCACAGCGGTCCTCGCACTGCTCAGCGTCACCCTGTCCGAGAACGCCTTCCTCGCCTGGGGCTGGCGGATCGCCTTCCTCGCCTCGGCGGCCCTGGTACTGCTTGGCTACTACATCCGGATGCAGGTCGAGGACGCCCCGGTGTTCAAAGAAGCGCTGGCCAAGTCCGCCGAGAACGAGCACTCCCCGCTCAGGGAAATCCTCCGCACCCACAAGGCGACGCTGCTCAAGGCGATGGGAATTCGCCTGGGCGAGAACACCCTCTACTACATGGTCGTCTCGTTCTCGATCACCTACCTGAAGGTGGTCGTCGGCACCGAGACCATCCACATCCTCGAACTCATGCTCCTGGCGCACCTGCTGCACCTCGTCGCGGTGCCGCTGTGCGGGTACCTCTCCGACAAGTGGGGCCGCAAACCCGTCATCGCGGCCGGGCTCGTGGTCTCGGTGGCCTGGGCCATCACCACGTTCAGCATCTTCGACTCCGGCCGCACCGCCGCGATCCTGAGCGCGATCATGCTGGGCCTCATCGCGCACGCGCTGATGTACGGGTCGCAGGCGGCGTTCTTCACCGAGATGTTCCCGACCCGCATGCGCTACACCGGCATCTCGATCGCCGCGCAGGTCACCTCCATCGTCGCCGGAGCACTGGCGCCGATCATCGCCGGAGCGCTCCTGGCCTGGTACGGCGGCTCGATCCCCATCACCGCCTACGTCCTGCTCGCGATCGCCATCAGCGGCGTCGCGGTGGCCGTCACCCGGGAGACCAACGGCGTCTCCTACGACGCGCTCGACGTGCCGTCGACCCGCGAACGCGCGGGCAGTCACGCCGACTGATCACCACACCTCGATGAGGAGACACCTGTGATCAACACGATCATGATGCCGCGCGACATGCGCGTCGGCGGAGGCGCGATCGACCAGATCGGCGACCTCGCCCAGCAGCTCGGCAGCGCCAGACCGCTGGTCGTCACAGACGCCTTCCTGGTGAGAACCGGACTCGCGGAACGAGTTCTGACCGCGCTGCGCGAGACCGGGCTGCGGCCGAAGCTGTTCGCCGACACCGTCCCCGACCCCACCAGCGAATCCCTGCTCGCCGGGCTCGAAGCCCTCAAGGACGGCGACTGCGACGCTGTCATCAGGCTGGGCGGCGGATCCCCCATGGACACCGCGAAAGCACTGGCGCTGCTCGCGATCCGCGGCGGGGAGATGATCGACTACAAGGCCCCGCTGACCAACACCGGCCCTGCGTTGCCGATCATCGCCGTGCCCACCACCGCGGGCAGCGGATCCGAAGCCACCCAGTTCACCATCATCACCGACAGCGAAACCGGCGAGAAGATGCTGTGCAGCGGACCGGCCTTCCTGCCCGTCGCCGCGGTGATCGACTACGAGCTGACGCTGTCCGCGCCGCCCCGGCTGACGGCCGACACCGGCATCGACGCGCTCACCCACGCCGTCGAGGCATACGTCAGCAAGAAGGCGAACCCCTTCAGCGACGCGCTGTGCCTCACCGCCATCTCCACGATCGGCGCACACCTCCGCAGCACCTACGCCGACGGGCAGTGCACGACGGGACGTGCGGCGATGATGCTGGCCGCCACCCAGGCGGGGATCGCCTTCTCCAACTCGAGCGTCGCGCTCATCCACGGCATGAGCAGGCCGCTGGGCAGCCACGTCGGCATCGCCCACGGCATGTCCAACGCCATGCTGTTCCCCGCCGTCACCGAGTTCTCCGTTCCGCACGCCACCGCGCGGTACGCCGACTGCGCGCGAGCCTTCGGCGCGGCTGAGACCGACACCGCCGACGGCGAGGCCGCGACCGCGTTCGTCGCGGCGATCCGCGACCTCTGCCGCGACCTGCGAGTCCCCACACCGCAGGTCTACGGCGTCGACGAAGTCCGGTTCCGCGAGATGGTCCCGCTCATGGCAGAGCAGGCCCTCGCCTCCGGCTCGCCCCTCAACAACCCGCGCGTCCCGTCAGCGGACGAGATCGCGGACCTGTTCCACCGGATCTACTCGTGACCACCCAGGAGACGACCATGTCAGCTTCCCCCAGCACCCGCATCGAGCACTGGATCAACGGCCGCAGCACGCCCGGCACCGGTGAGCGGCGCGGCGAGGTCTACAACCCCGCCACCGGCGCGACCACCGGCCACGTCGCTTTCGCCGCCGACAGCGACGTCGACGCCGCTATCGACGCCGCCGCCCAGGCCTTCCCGGCCTGGTCCGCGACACCCGCGCACGTGCGCGCCCGGGTCATGTTCCGCTTCCGCGACCTGCTCGAAGCCAACCGGGACCGGCTCTCCGAGATCATCGTCGCCGAGCACGGCAAGGTGTTCAACGACGCCCAGGGCGAGGTCACCCGGGGCATGGAGGTCGTCGAATTCGCCTGCGGCATCTCCCAGCTGCTCAAGGGCGAGTACTCCTAGAACGTCGGACGCGGCATTGACGCCGTCACCGTGCGGCAGCCGCTCGGTGTGGTCGCCGGCATCTCCCCGTTCAACCTCCCCGCCATGGTGCCGCTGTGGATGGCACCGGTGGCGCTGGCCTGCGGCAACACGTTCGTGCTCAAGCCCTCCGAGAAGGACCCCACGCTCAGCGTCGAACTCGCGCGACTGCTCCAGGAAGCCGGGCTGCCGGACGGCGTGTTCAACGTCGTCCACGGTGACAAGGTGGCCGTGGACGGCCTGCTCACCGACCCCCGCGTGGAAGCCGTCAGCTTCGTGGGTTCCACGCCCATCGCTGAGTACGTGCACCGCACGGCTTCGGAGAACGGCAAGCGGGTCCAGGCCCTCGGCGGCGCCAAGAACCACATGGTCGTGATGCCCGACGCCGACCTCGACAAGGTCGTGTCGGCACTGATGGGCGCCGCCTACGGCTCGGCCGGGGAGCGTTGCATGGCGATCTCGGTGGTCGTTCCGGTCGGCCCGGAAACCGCCGACGCGCTCCGCGAACGCCTCGTGGAAGCCCTCGGGAACCTCAAGATCGGGCCGGGGATGAACGACGGCGTCGAGATGGGACCGCTGGTCACCGCCGCTCACCGGGACAAGGTGGCCGGCTACGTCGACGCCGGCGTCACCGAAGGAGCCGAGCTGGTCGTCGACGGGCGCAAGACGCAGATCCCCGAAGCCGGCAACGGGTTCTTCTTCGGTCCGACGCTGTTCGACCACGTCACCCCGGACATGCGGATCTACCGCGAGGAGATCTTCGGACCGGTGCTCTCGCTGGTCCGGGCGAACAGCTTCACCGAAGCCCTCGCCGTCGTCAACGACCACGAGTTCGGCAACGGCACAGCGGTGTTCACCCGCGACGGCAACACGGCCAGGACCTTCTTCTCACAGGTCAAGGCCGGCATGGTGGGCATCAACATCCCGATCCCGGTGCCGATGGCGTTCCACTCGTTCGGCGGCTGGAAGCGCTCGCTGTTCGGCGACCACCACGTGTACGGTCCCGAAGGCGTCCGGTTCTACACCCGGAACAAGACCGCGACCACGGCCTGGCCCACAGGCGGTCTCGCAGCAGCCGACTTCACCATGCCCACCCTCGACTGACGGTGCGGATCAGGGCCGATCGCGCGAGGTCGATCGGCCCCGATCACCGTTGCCGCGGGCGCTGCTCATCCGTGGGGGAGGACGACTGCTCTGCCGTTGACCGTGCCGTCGTGGAGGCGCTCGTACGCCCGGGGTGCCTCGTCCAGCGAGTACGTCTCGGTGTGGACCGAGATCGCTCCGGCTCGGGCCAGCTCCAGGACCTCGTGGAACTCGCTGCGACTGCCCCAGTAGGGGGCGGTCACCGAGGCCTCGAACGGGAGAGCGCCGAAGCCCACGGGGAGGGTGCCTCCTGCGATGCCGACGATGGTGATGTCGGCCTCGACCGAGGCCACGGCGCCTGCGATGTTCACCGTGGGCTGGGCGCCGACGAAGTCGAAGACGGCTTGGGCGCCGCGGCCGTCGGTCAGCTCGCGGACCTTGGCGGCGGCCTTGTCATCCGACAGCAGGGTCTCGTGGGCGCCGACGGTGCGGGCCAAGGCGAGCTTGTCCTCGGTGACGTCCAGGGCGACGATGCGCGCGCTGGTCAGCGCGCGGAGGATCTGGACGGCGATGTGCCCCAGCCCGCCCACGCCGATGACCACCGCGGTCGCTCCCGGGACGAGCTTGGGCAGCGTCGGCTTGATCGCGTGGTACGGCGTCAGGCCCGCATCGGTCAGCGGGACCGCGTCGACCGGGTCCAAGCCGTTCAGCGGGGCCAGGTGGCGAGGATCGTCGACGATCAGGTACTCGGCCATCGACCCGGGAGCGCCGAGCCCAGGTGGGTTGATTCCCAGGTCAGCGGCGCGCAGGCAGTAGTTCTCCTTGCCCGCGGCGCAGTTGAGGCAGATGCCGCAGCCCCACGGCCCGTAGACCGCGACCGCATCGCCCTCGGACAGACCCGTGACACCGGCGCCGAGGGCGGCCACGGTGCCGACGCCCTCGTGCCCCAAGGTCATCGGCAGCGCGTACGGGAAGCCCTCGGCCGGCCAGCTCATCACGGCGATGTCAGAGTGGCACGCACCGGCGGCGCTGACCTTCAGCAGCACCTGACCGGGCCCGGGCTCCGGATCGGGGACGGTGACGACCTCGGGTGCGGAGCCGATCTCCCGGTACTGCAACGCCTTCATCGCCTGCTCCTCACCTGCGACACGGGTACGTCCCGCATGGTAGGTGAGCGCACGCGGATCCGTGGCGCCAGAAACCCGAGGTCAGGGCGTTACCTCGTGGAACACCTGTGCGGTGGGTGGGTGGTGGGGAAGTTTTCATGAAAACTTCCCCCCCACCGCACAGGTGCAGCGTTTGGACGTGGGACCTCTACCTCGCTCGTGTGTTCTCGGTTGGTGTGGTGGGGAGGGGGTTTGTCGGGTGGAAGTTGAAAACGCCTTGTGTTCTTTGGGATTCGATCACCTGATCTAGCGATGGCGTGGGGTGTGGCTCGGCGGCACAATGGGAACATGAGTTCGATGACGCAGGTTTTCGCCGATGCCGTTGCCACGGCTCGGGCCGCTGTTGCGGGAGCCGTGGCGTCACCGAGGCGCGCCAGTGAACTGGCGGGCGCCATCAGGGAATTGGAGTCGCTCGCGCGGTACGTGCACTCGGTCCAGGGTGAGCTGATCGCCGAGGCCGAGAGGCACGAGGTGGCGCGGGCTCACGGGGCGCGCAACACCGGTGTGTGGTTGCAGGACGTGCTCCGGGTCGATCCCGGGCAGGCGCGCGGTCGCGTCGAGGTCGCCGTCAGCAGCGCGGCGAGCGAGGCGCGACGGGCGCTGGCCGAGGGGGCGATCAGCGTGGAGCACGCGCAGGTCATCGCCTCGTGCGTGAAGCGGCTTCCCGCGCACGCCGCGGGCGAGGCGCCGCGCGTGGAGACGGTGCTGGTGCAGCGGGCCCGGCGGTGCCGACCCCGCGATCTGCGCCGGTTGGCCAACGGGATCAACGCCGGCTACGACCGCCGTGCGGCCGCGTCGGAGGAGGACGCCCAGCACGAGTCGCGCGAACTGCACTACGTCACCACCGGCGACGGCAGCGTCGTGGTCAAAGCGCGGTTGGACAAGGAGGTCGGGCGGAAGTTCATCGCCGCGCTGCGACCGCTGTCCAAGCCCTGCCCCGCCCACGACGGGACGCCCGACCCGCGGACCCCTGCCCAGCGGCACGCCGACGGTCTGGCGACCTTGGTGGATCTCGCGCTGGGCTCCGAGGGGATGCCGAGGGTGGGCGGTCAGCGGGTGCAGGTCCAGGTCACCGTCGGATACGACGACCTGGTGCGCAGCCTCGACTCCGACGCCGAGGGGGTTCTCCCGGGCATGTTCGCCGACGGGGAGCCGATCAGCGTCGACGCGGTGCGCCGCTTGGCCTGCGACGCCGGGATCCTGCCCGTCGTGCTCGGAAGCGACGGGGTCGCGCTCGACTACGGCAGGGAGGAGCGGACCGCGCCGCCCCAGCTGCGGGCGGCGCTGTTCCGGAGGGACGGGATCTGCGCGTTCCCCGGATGCGAGCACCCGCCGGGCACCTCGCAGGCGCACCACGTCGTCGAGTGGTTCAACGGGGGAGAGACGAACCCGGGAAACATGGTGATGCTGTGTGCGTTCCACCACCGGACCGTCCACAGTGACCACTGGAACATCGTCATCGAGGAGGGGAGAACGCTGTTCACGCCACCGCGACGCATCGACCCGGATCAGACGCCACGGCCCGGGGGAACGGCCCGGCCGAGCGACCACCTGCGTCTGGTCCGGGAACTCGTTCCCAGACCGCGACAACCCGAACCCGCCACCTGAACCGGCCCGCGCTGGCCGGGCGACCCAACGCGCCCTCGTGGCACCTGCTGTTTGACAACTCCATCTGCCGGGCAAGCACGTCGGGTGCCGGACAACGGCTCCGGCACCCGACGCGTCCGCACTACCGGGCCGCGGAGGCCTCCTCGTCCGGGGCCGCCGAAGCCGGCGAACCCGGGAGAGGCCGTCCAGCGGACTCCTGGGCGAACCAGATCCCGATCGCGCCGATGACACCGGCGCCGATCAGGTAGTAACCCGGCCACATCAGATCACCGGTCGCGGCGATCAGGGCCGTCATCACCGTGGCGACCGTGCCGCCGAACAGCGAGACCGAGATGTTGAACGAGATCGACAGGCCGCCCTGGCGGATGTTGGTCGGGAACAGGGCGGGCAGCGTCGAGGGCATCGTGGCGCTGAACACCACCAGCATCAGACCCATGATCATCAGGCCGGCGAACACCGTCGGGATCGTGTTCTGCTGGATGAGCAGCACCGACGGAACCGACAGGACCACCAGGGCGATGCAGCCCGTCATGACGACCGGCTTGCGGCCGAAGCGGTCGCTGGCGCTGCCGATGAACGTGATGACCACGAGCATCACCGCCATGACCACGATCTGCAGCACCGACGACTCCGTGTCGCTGATTCCGGGCGGCATCTCGTCCGACAGGTAGGTCGGCATGTAGGCGGTGAGCATGTAGTTGGTCACGTTGAACACCAGGACCAGCGCGCCGCAGATCAGCATCGCCGGCCAGTGGCGGACGAAGATCTCGCGGAACTCGGTCTTGGTCGACTCGGCCTCGCGCTTCTCGTGCGTCTCGACGAGCTGCGCGAACGCCGGAGTCTCCTCCAGCTTCAACCGCAGGTACATGCCGACGATGCCCAGCGGGCCGGCGATCAGGAACGGGATGCGCCAGCCCCACGACAGCAGTGCCTCCTCCGGCATGACGGCCGTGAGCACCGCGACGATCACCGCACCGAAGATGTAGCCGGTCAGGGTGCCGAACTCCAGCCAGCTGCCCAGGAAGCCGCGCCTGCGGTCCGGTGCGTACTCGGCGATGAACGTCATCGCACCGCCGTACTCACCACCGGTGGAGAAGCCCTGGACGAGCCGGGCGAGCAGCAGCAGGATCGGGGCGGCCAGGCCGATGGTGGCGTGGCTGGGGATCAGGCCGATGCAGAACGTGCCGGCCGCCATCATGATCATCGTGGTGGCCAGCACCTTCGTGCGGCCGATGCGGTCGCCGAGCGGGCCGAAGAACATGCCGCCGATGGGGCGGACCAGGAACGCCGCGGCGAACGTGCCGAACGTCGCCAGCAGCTGGGCGGTCGGGCTGGACGACGGGTAGAAGACCTTGCCGATCGTGGTCGCCATGTAGGCGAAGACCCCGAAGTCGAACCACTCCGTCACGTTCCCCACCGCGGCCGCGGCGACCGCGCGACGCACCAGCGAGGGGTCGACGACCGTGATGCCGCCGACGGACCGGATACCGGGCGAGAATCCGGGATCTTCCTTCTTGCCGGTCACCACGACCACCTCCTCAAGCGGAGGGTCACGGATTCGCAATGCGCAGATGCCTTCTTGCGGTACGTGAACATGGCGAACGACAGTAGTGGAAGAAACCAAGGTCGCCTAATCCGGCGAAAACGAAACAGCGCCGTATGCAATCAAAGCGGGCAAATCATTCATTCCGCGCGGAAAATGCGGAAGTTCACACCCCGAAAGATCGTTGTTCCCGCCTCGGTAGACTGGGTGTGAACGGATCGAACGGTAATGCCGATGTCGGGAGGGCGCGAGCATGGGATCGTTGAGCGCATGGCACTGGTTGATCGTGCTGGTTGTGGTCGCCCTGCTGTTCGGCTCGAGCAAGTTGCCGCAGGTCGCGCGCTCGCTGGGGCAGTCCGCGCGGGTGCTCAAGGCGGAGGCGCGAGGTCTGCGCGAGGACGAGGAAGCGGCCAAGAAGGACGATTCCGCCACCCCGCGACCGGAGGCCGGCGCGAACTGATCGTCCCCTCTGAGGGGTTCCTCGTTCGCCGCGCGTCCCGTCCTGAGATCGCGCGGTGATAGCGGCCGCAGTGGAGCCGGCCGTGATGAAAGCGGCCCCGCGTGAAAGCCCCGTGGTGATCGCGTAGCGACGCACGGGGCGACCGCGGGGAATGAACGCATTCCTCGTCGTGCACGGCGGAGTTGTTATTGCCCGCCTGTTGGCCTCGCTGTCGGTGTTGGCCTTGCTGTCGCTGTTTGTTCCGCGCCGCGGTGGAGCTGTGGGCCCTCACCCCGGATCGCGGCGTTCTGCGGTCACTGCCCGGCGTCTGCCTGTTCGTGGCACTGCTGTTGACGTTGGTCGCCGGGTCTCGTGCCGTTCGACGGCTCTCGACGGCTCTCGATGGTGACGGCCGGTCGGCGATGGCCCCGTCGGCCTTGACCGTCGGTCGGCCTTGATGGCCCTGTCGGCGTTGGCGGATCGGGTCCGGCGGCCGGGCGGTCTGAACTGATCCCCTGAAGGCGGTTCGGCGACGCACCGACCGCGGCGACCACGGCGACAGCGCCGGCGCCGCCGAGCGCTCAGTCCGAGCGCCCCGCGCCCTGAATTGATCGAGCGGGTTCAATTCGTTACCGCGATGGAATGAACCGTTTGGCTGTGGTGTTCAATGGCGAATATAAGGATTCCTGCTCGTCGTCCGGTAATATGGGAATTCTGTGAAGTCTGGGATTTCAACGCGCTCAGATGAGCACGGGCGGCTACTCGGCTCATTTGAGCAATTGCTCTGAGTGTTCGGACTTGTCCGGCTTAGAACGCCGCGCCTCGGACGACTAAATACTCTCCCCGGGCGCCAGTGGCGCGGATCACGCGTGTATGGCTACCCCGGACGCCGCATGGTTCAATTAGCCTGAACGGCCCAACGTAGGGAGCCCGTTTGGTCCGCACCTCTTCTGTCGTCGCAGGTAGGAAGCGGTTCAAATTTTTTTCTGAGAGAGGTGCACGAACTGCTGGTGTCGGCAACCACAACATTAGGAGGCGGCCTCTCCGTCGCGTTGACCTCATAAGAGCGCGCTTCATACGATCGGAGGTGTCTCCGTGCGGGGACAAACAGATCTTCCCGGCAGTCGGGATTCCTCAGGATTCGAGAGAGGTACACCGTCAATGCCCCCTGTTGCCGCCGATTCTCGCCTCTTGGACAACGCATGCGGCGATGAATTGAAGAATGATATCGCCGACGCGGATGTGTTCCAGTCCCTCCTCGAGCGATCAGGGCTTCACTTGGCGAGTTTGGATCTGCAGTTGCGGATCACTCAGGCCAACGACGCCTTTGTCGATCAATTCGGCCGGTCTCGCGAGTCGGTCGTGGGACGGAACTTCTGCGAGCTGCTGCACCCCGGCGTGCGGGAGCCGATCAGCCGGAACTTCGAGCGGTTGCTCGACGGCCGCAGCCAGCGCTTCTCCGAGTGCTTCGTGGGCGTCGGCGCAGATCAGACCGCCTTCACCGGCGACATCACCGGGGTCGCCGTGCGCGGCGCCTCCTCCGGTGAGCTGACCCAGTTCGTCGTGCTGCTGTCCCCGGAGAAGCTGAACAAGGCCAACGTGGTCGTCGCCGACCGCAAGCGCGTCCTGTCCGAGCTCAACGCCCGCATCCTCGAAGGCATCGCCACCGGGGAATCGACGGTGCGGCTGGCCTCCCGGCTGTTCCTGAGCCGGCAGGGTGTCGAGTACCACGTGGGCGCGATGCTCAAGAAGCTCAAGGCGCCCAACCGAGCTGCGCTGGTGTCCCGGGCCTACAGCCTCGGGTTGCTGAGCGTCGGAAGCTGGCCTCCCCGCGTTCCGCGCGACTACGTGAAGTAAGGCCCGTTTCCGAAGTTGATCAGCGCTTGCGCTCCTGCGCGGGCCGATGGTGGACTGCGCAGGTCTACCGGCGGACGAACCCCGCGAGTGCGGCTGGGAAAATCCCTGGTCAGAACGTGTAAGTCGGGGTGAGTTGGGTTGCGGGGTGACCATCAGCGCATCGCCGAGCCGATCCAGCCCTGGGTTGGTCGCTCCCGCGAGTGCGCCGTGCTCGCGGAGGCGCTCGCGGACGCCCGGGCGAGCCGAGCGCGGTGCGTCATCGTCCGGGGACCGAGCGGAGTCGGAAAGAGCCGTCTGCTGAGCGAATTCCGGCGGCACGAGCACCTGAGAACCTGCTCCGTCCTGCAGGTGCGCTGCCCGGCCACGACCCGTCCGCCGCGCTACGACGCGGTGCGGAGGCTCTTCGAACCCCTGGAACTCGGCGCCGACGACGTCGCCGGGGCCGCGGTTCCGGCGCTGTTCCCGGACCTGCGGTTGGCCCGCAACTCCAGCGACTACGCGACGCTGTCCGCCCTGCACTCGGTGGCCGCGAACCTGATGGTCGCCCGCCCGCTGGTGCTCGTCATCGACGACGCCCACCACTGCGACCCCGCCTCGCTGCGCTGGCTGGACTTCGCGCTGCGCCGCGCCGCCGACCTGCCGCTGCTGGTGGTGCTCGGCTACCGCTCCGACGAGCTCGACGGCGCGGCGCGGGCCGCCATGTCCGACCTGGTGGCGCAGCGCGCGGGCACGGTGCTCGAACCGGCGCCGCTGACCCGCGACGAGGTCGGCGAGATCGTGGCGGCGTCGCTGCCCGTCACCCCGGACAGCGATTTCGTCGACACCTGCGCTCGCACCTCCGGCGGGAACCCGGCGCTGCTGCACCGGCTCCTCGACGCCCTGCACCAGGCGGGGGTGCGGCCCGACGAGACGGGCACCGTCCCGGCCGAGCAGATCGGGCGCGGCGTGCTGGCGGCCTCCGTGCGGAGCCGTCTCGCCGGGCAACCCCGGCGCACCGCCCGGGTCGCCGCGGCCGTGGCCGTGCTCGGACCCGGTGCGGGCGTGGAAACCGTTGCGGCGATGGCGGGAGTGACCCGGTGGCAGGTCACCGAGGCGATCGAGGCGCTGCGGCGCTGCGACGTCATGGCCGAGTCCGGTGTGGACTTCGCGCACGACGGGATGCGGGCGGCGGTGCTCGAAGTGGTGCCGGTGTCCGAAGAGGACCGGATGCGGGCGGCCCGCATCCTCAACGACACCGGGCGGCCCGCGATCGAGGTCGCCGAGCACCTGGTGCAGCTGGGCGAGCTGAACCAGCCGTGGATGGCCGGGGTCCTGCGCGACGCCGCCGCGCTGTCCGAGCAGCGGGGTGCCCCCGAGATCGCCGTTCGCTACCTGCGGCGGGTGCTCGACGTCGAGACCTCCGAGCCCCAGCGGATCCGGGTGCGCGCAGACCTGGGCCGGGTGCTCGCGCAGCTCGACCCGTACGCGGCGCTGCCGATCCTGCGGGAACTGCTCGACGAGGTCACCGACCCCACGATCTACGTGTCGTTCGTGCTGAACTTCGCGATGACGGCGGTCACCGCGCAACGGCATCCCGAGGCCGTGCGCGCGCTGGGCGAAGTGCTGGCGATGCTGACCCGCAAGGCCCGGCACGACGCCTCGGCGGCGCTGCGCGAGCTGTGCCTGTCGGTCGAATCGATGCTGATGATCATCGGCAGCGGTGAGAAGTCGACCTTCGGCCTGGTGCAGGACCGCATCGCCGAGCGCCCGCTGCTCTCCGGCGGCACCCCGGCCGAGCGCCGGATGCTGGCCGCGACCGCGTTCGTGCAGTCGCTGCGCGGTGAGCCGTCCGCGCAGGTCGTGCAGCACGCGCGCACCGCCTTGAACTTCCAGGCCAGCGACGCCGACCCGTGGACCGAGCGGTGCGCGCTGTTCGCCCTGCACCTGGCCGACACCACCGACGACCTGCTGCCCGCCGCGCAGCGCTCGGTGGAACTGGTCGAGAGCATGGGGGCGCGCTGGGACTACTCCTACTCGCTGTCCTGCTACGCCCGGGTCCTGCTGCACTTCGGCGACGTGCGGGGCGCCGCCGAGGAGGCGCGGACCGCCGCCGAGATCTGCGCGCAGACCGTCTGCGCCGACTCGACCGCCGCGCAGTACACCGCCTGGGCCGCCGCGCTCACCGAGCAGGGGCACGTCGACCAGGCCGACGAGGTGCTCGGCCGCATCGAACGGGACTGGTTCGACGAGGCGACCCTCGAATGGCCCTACTACCTGCACGCGCGGGCCCGCGTGCACTGGATGCGCGACGAGCGCACCGCGGCCGCGGAACTGCTGCTGCGCTGCGGCCGCAGCATGACCGGCGCGGGCATCCTGAACCCGGTGTTCGTGCCGTGGCGCACCGACGCGGCCATCCTGCTGGCGGGTCTCGGCCGCCGCTCGGAAGCGGCCGACCTGCTCGACCAGGACGGGGAGGCCGCCCAGCGCTGGGGCACCGCGCGGGCTCGGGGCCGGCACCTGATGGCGCGCGGCGCGGTCACCGAGGACCCGGTGCTCGCGGTGGACTCGCTGACCGAGGCCGTCGAGGTGCTGTCCGGATCACCCGCCTGGCTCGACGAGGCCCGCGCCCACCACCGGCTCGGCGAGGCGCTGCTGCGCACCGAGGACGCCCGGGGTGCGCGCAAGCACCTGCGGCGCTGCGTCGACCTGGCCACCCTGTGCGGGGCCAAGCCCATCGCCGACAGCGCGCGCACGCTGCTGGTGACCGCGGGCGGCCGGGTCGGGCAGCCGCTGCGCTCGCCGGTGGACCTGCTCACCGGCAGCGAACGACGGGTCGCGACGATGGCGGCCGCCGGGGCCAGCAACCGGGCGATCGCCGAGGCGCTGTTCGTCACCCTGCGCACGGTGGAAACCCACCTCACCAACGCCTACCGCAAGCTGCGGGTGTCCAAGCGCGCTGACCTGGCGGCCGTGCTGGGCGGTTCCCGGGCACGACTTCAGCACCGCGACGACGAGGTCGAAGCGGCGCCGCTCGCCGGAAGACCATGACGACGTTCGAGGGGGCGATGCAGATGACCGGGACGCGACGTGCGGCACCGGGCCTGAACCGGTCGGCCTCGGCGACAGCGGCCGCGAGCAGCCCTGGCACAGCAGGGGAGCCGTGGCGGCTGTGGGAGCGCGAGCACGAGCTCGACACCCTCGACGCGGCACTGGAAGCCACCCGGGCGGGCACCGGGTCTCTGCTGGTCATCAGCGGTCCGCTGGGCATCGGGAAGTCCGAGCTGCTCAGCGCTTGCGTCCCCAGGGCCCAGCGCACCGGGCTGCGCGTGCTGCGGGCCTCGTGCGCGCCGCAGGAGCGGGACTTCGAACTCGGCGTGGTGCGGCAGCTGCTGGCCGCGAGCGATCCCGGAGTTGGGGTTTCCAGAGCCGTCGAGCCCGGCGCGGCAGCGGATCTGACACCGGCGGCGGTGCCGTCGCACATCGCCGCGATGAGCGCGGAGAGACCGCTGCTGATCCTGGTCGACGACCTGCACGCCGCCGACAGCGCCTCGCTGACCTGCCTGACCGAGCTCGGCAGACGCGTCGCGAGCCTCCCGGTCACGCTCGCGGTGACGGTGCTCGACGGCGACCCCGGCGCGGAACTCCCGCAGGTCCGGCTGCTCGCCGAGACCGCCACCCGGGTCCTGCGCCCGGAGCCGCTGTCGACGGCCGGGGTGCGCGCGGTGGTGCGCGGCGAGCTCGGGGACCGCGCCGGCGAGGACCTGGTGGCCGCGTGCCGGGACGGCTCGGCGGGCAACCCGCTGTTCCTCATGTCCATGCTCTCCGAGGTCAAAGCAACCGGTCCGCAGGCCGTCGAGGCCGCGCCGCGGCCGGCCGGGCTGCGCGAACGCCTCGTGTCGTGCCTGCGCCAGCAGCCCCCGGCGGTGCACCGGCTGATCCGGACCGCGGCGGTGCTCGGCGAGAGCGCCGACACCGAACTCGTGGGCCGCGTCGCCGGGCTCTCCGAGCACCAGCACGTCAACGCCGTGCGGGTGGTGCGCCAGCTGGGCCTGCTCAACTCCGAATCCTGCCTCGGCCCGGCCCGGCAGGCCGTGCGCGCGGCCGTCGAGGAACTCGCGGTGGGGGAGGAGCAGGAGGAAGTGCACCTGCGCGCCGCGAGATGGCTCCACCGGCAGGGGCACCAGCCGCGCGAGGTCGCCCGCTACCTCGTCGAGGTCGCCGGTCCGGTCGACGACTGGGCGCTGCGGGTGCTGCGCGACGCCGCCGAGGCCGAACTCGGTTGCGGGGCGCCGGAAACCGCGGCGTCCTACCTGCGGCGGGCGCTGCTCGACGGCGCGCCCGGCGGGGAGCAGCGGGCGGAACTGCTGGTCGAACTCGCCACCGCGGAGCGGGCTTTCGACCCGTCGGCGTCGGTGCGCCACGTGTCGCAGTCGGTGTCGATGCTCGACTCCACCCACCAGCGGGCCGCGGCGCTGTCGCGCCTGTCGCCGATGATGCTGGCGACCTCGCCCGCACCGATCACCGAGGTGATCCGCGAGATCGTCCAGGACTTCGGGGAGGAGCAGGACCTC
The DNA here is from genome assembly GCF_900116135.1 of Saccharopolyspora flava. Taxonomy (GTDB): domain Bacteria; phylum Actinomycetota; class Actinomycetes; order Mycobacteriales; family Pseudonocardiaceae; genus Saccharopolyspora; species Saccharopolyspora flava. The sequence continues at coordinate 394,010 of NZ_FOZX01000003.1, read as the reverse complement.
TCGTCCGAGGACCGGGTGCTGCGCATGGAGGCCCGGCAGCGCTACCTCATGATCGAGGACCCGCTGGGCCTGGCGGACAACGTGCGCCGGTTGCGCTCGCTGGGCCCGAACCCGCCGCTGGACAGCGCCGCGCAGCGCGAACTCCTCGCCGTCCTGCTCTACGCGGCCACCGTCAGCTCCGAGATCGGGGCCGCCCAGGTGGCCCGCCTGGCCCACCGCGTCCTGGAGCGCGAACCGGCCCACACCGCGCACGTCCACACCGGACTGCCGCTGCTGGCCAACGTGCTCGTCGGCGCCGACGCCCCGGGCCGGCTCTCGACGTGGCTGGACCGGGCTCGCGAGCAGCAGCGCCCCCACGGCGACGGGGACCTGGTGGCGCGCACGCTGCTGAGCACCGAGAAGGGCCTGGTGCTGCTGGCCACCGGCCGGCTCGACCAGGCGCTGTCGGTCACCCGCGAAGCCATCGAGCTGGGCGGGCTGGGCTGGGAGCACGGCAACGCCGCGACCCTGCTCACCGTGGCGTTCCTGGCGCTGGAGACCGCCGACCACGACCTGGCCGGGCGGGTGCTGGAAGGCGGTGCGGCGTCGAAGAACAACATGTGCGTCACCGCCACCCTGCGGCTGCTCAAGGGCTCGGTCGCCACCGAGCGCAGCGAAGTCGCCCCCGAACTGCACCGCATCCTGGACCTGGGGCAGCAGCTCGACCACTGGGGCATGCGCAATCCCGCGCTGTGCCCGTGGCGCGGGCTGGCGGCGACGATGCACCACCGGCTCGGCAACGTCGACGAGGCCAACGCGCTCGTGGAGCAGGAGTACGAGCTGGCGCGGCAGTGGGGCGCACCCATCGCGATCGGGCGGGCGCTGCGCACCCACGCCGCGCTCAGCGACGGCGGCAAGGAACTCCGGCTGCTGCGGGAGGCGATCTCGGTGCTTGGCCAGTCGGCCAACCGGATGGAACTGGCCCGCGCGCATCTGCTGTACGGGCGGCGGCTGCGCGCCACCGGCCGCTCCGGCGCCGAGAAGCACTTCGAGGAGGCGCGCAGCCTCGCCATCGAGTGCGGGGTGCAGCGGATGATCGACCGCACCAACGCCGAACTGGGCGAGCAGGCCGCCGCGGTCCCGGCGCGGGCACCGCTGCTGACCCCCTCCGAGCACCAGGTGGCGATGCTGGCGCGCACCGGCCGCACCAACGACGAGATCGCCCGCGAGGCCCGCATCACCGCCCGCACGGTCGAGAAGCACCTGACGAAGATCTACCGCAAGCTGGGAGTCGCGGGCCGCGCCCAGCTCGCGGAGGTGCTCCCGGCGGGACCGGCGTAGCTCACCAGCGGCGCCAGGCGACCAGACCCAGCAGCGCGCCCAGCACGACCGTCACCACCGCGATCGGCGGCGCGGTCAGCAGGTTCGTCACCGTCGCGCCGATCATGACGGCGATGAGCCCCAGCGCGGCCGGTCCGGTCAGCCGCGGCACGAGCAACCCGATCGCCCCGGCGATCTCCAGGGCACCGGTGACGTAGCGCAGCCACTGGCCGACGCCGACGGCCTCGAAGGTCGCCACCATCGTCGGATCACCGAGGAACTTCGGGACCGCGGCCATCACGAACACCACGGCCAGCACGCCCTGCAGCACCCACAGCGCGATCCCGCCGATGCGACCCGGGTTTCGGGAGGTCTCAGCCATGCCCGCCCGCCTTCCGCGCCGCGGCCAGCTCGGTCTCGATCTCGCGGTTGACCTCGTCCTGGTGCTCGGTGAGGAAGAAGTGCCCGCCGGAGAACTCGCGGAGCCGGAACTCGCCCTCGGTGTGCTTCGCCCAGGCCTCGGCCTCGTCGCGGGTCGTCTTCGGGTCCTGGTCGCCGGTGAGCACGACGATCGGGGCGCGCAGGGTCTTGCTCTGCTCGCAGCGGTAGGACTCGATGGCCCGGTAGTCGTTGCGGATCGCGGGCAGCGCCATCCGCAGCAGCTCCTCGTCGCCGAAGATCGCCATGTCGGTGCCGTTGAGCTTCTTCAGCTCCTCGATGACGCCCTCGTCGTCGCGCTTGTGCACCTCCTCGTCGCGCACCGTCGCCGGGCCGCGCCGGCCGGAGGCGATCACCGAGTGCGGCGCGCGAGTGCCGCGCTGCTCGAGCCGGTGGGCGGTCTCGAAGGCCAGCGCCGCGCCCATGCTGTGGCCGAAGAAGACGGTGGGCTTGTCGCTGAGCGCGGCGATCTCGTCGGCCAGCAGGTCGGCCAGGGACTCGAGGTCCTCGACGAAGGGTTCCCGCCGCCGGTCCTGGCGCCCCGGGTACTGCAACGACACCACGTCGGTGCCGGGGGCGAATCGCGGTGCCAGCGGGTGGAAGAAGCTCGCCGACCCACCCGCGTGCGGGAAGCACACGAGTCGCGTCGTGCTCGTCGCCGACGGCCGGTACCGCCGGATCCACGCGGTGGTGACGTCGTCCTGGATGGTGTTCAACTGGTTCAACTCGGTCGCCGATCCTTCCGGTCGTGGCCTCGTCCACCCACCATCCAACCCGACCCGGTACTCGCGAATCCCTAGTTCGTCGGGAAATCGGGACACCGGGACACCGGGCTCACGCCGTGTAGAGGCGCGCGTAGTGGCCCCCGGCTTCGAGGAGTTCGTGGTGGGTGCCGCGCTCGACGACGCGGCCGGAGTCCATGACCAGGATGAGGTCGGCGTGCCGGATGGTCGACAGCCGGTGGGCGATGACGAAGCTGGTGCGCCCGGCCCGCAGCGAGGCCATCGCCTGCTGGATGAGGACCTCGGTGCGCGAGTCCACCGAGCTGGTGGCCTCGTCGAGCAGCAGGATCGACGGTTCGGCGAGGAACGCCCTGGCCAGGGTGATGAGCTGGCGCTCACCGGCGCTGACGGCCGAGGACTCGTCGTCGAGGACGGTGTCGTAGCCGTCGGGCAGCGAGCGCACGAAGCGGTCGACGCACATCGCCCGGGCCGCCTCGACGACGTCCTGCCGGGTCGCGCCGGGCCGCCCGTAGGCGATGTTGTCGGCGATGGTGCCGGAGAACAGCCACGAGTCCTGCGAAACCAGGCCGATCTGGGAGCGCAGGTCCTCGCGGGTCATGGTGGCGACGTCGACGTCGTCGAGCAGGATCCGGCCCCGGTCGACCTCGTAGAACCGCATCAGCAGGTTGCCGAGGGTCGACTTGCCCGCGCCGGTCGGGCCGACGATCGCGATGAGCTGCCCGGGCACGGCGGTCAGCGCGAGGTCTTCGATCAGCGGCGCGTGCGGCTCGTAGCGGAAGTCGACGTGCTGGAACTCCACCCGCCCGCGAACCCGGCCCGGCCGCACCGGCTGCGGCGGCGCGGGCAGCTGCTCGGGCTCGTCGAGGACCTCGAAGATCCGCCGCGCCGAGGCCATCCCGGACTGCAGCTGGGCGGAGAAGTTCGCCATGTCGATGATCGGCTGGGTGAACATGCTGGAGTACTGCATGAACGACTGCACGCTGCCGATCGACATGGACCCGCCCGCCACCTGCAGCGCGCCGACCACGGCGACCATCACGTAGTTCAGGTCGGTGACGAACCGGGTGACCGGGCCGATCATCCCGGACAGCGTCTGCGCCTTCGACGAGGCGTCGGACAGGCCGTCGTTGTGCACGTCGAAGACGCGCTCGACGAACTCGCGGCGGCCGAACGCCAGCACCGTGGAGTGCCCGGTGTAGATCTCCTCGACGTAGCCGTTGAGCGTGCCGGTCCGCTGCCACCGCTCGGCGAAGCGCGGCCGGGCCCGCCTGCTGATCCGCAGCGCCACGGCCGCGGCGATGAGCACGCTCACCAGCACCAGACCGGCCAGCATCGGCGACAGCCACACCATCACCGTCATCACGCCGACCACCGCGAACACCGAGTTGACCATGTGGCCGAGGGTTTGCTGCAGGGTGCGCTGGAGGTTGTCGACGTCGTTGGTGACCCGGCTGAGCACCTCGCCCCGCGAGTGGCGGTCGAAGTAGCCCAGCGGCAGCCGGGTCAGCTTCGCGCTGACCCGGTCCCGCAGCGCGAACATGGTGCGCTGGGCGATGAACGCGACCAGGCGGCCCTGGCCGAGCATGCACAGCCCGCTGGCGATGTAGAGCGCGAGGATGACCACCAGCAGCTGGAACAGCGCCTGGAAGTCCACGCCGTGGCCGGGAACGATGTCGGCGGTGCTGAGCACGTTCGCCATCGTGTCCTCGCCGCGGGCGCGCATCCCGGCGATCACGTCCTCCTTGGACGCCCCGAGCGGCAGCCCCCGGCTGATCACGCCGGCGAAGGCCATGTCGGTGGCGTTGCCGACGAGCTTGGGCCCGGCGAGGTTGAACGCGGTCGCCGCGGTCCCCAGCACCGCCACCAGCACCAGGCGGAACCGGTGCGGACGCAGCAGCCCGAGCAGCCGCACCACGATCGACGAGCTCCCACTAGCCGCGCTGACCATGCAGAACTCCTCGGGTGGATCGGCCGTCGCGGGGCGGGACCTCCTGCGGGAGCGCCTGGGAGTGGGCGATCTCCTGGTAGGTCCGGTTGTGGTGCAGCAGTTCGGCGTGGGTTCCGGTGCCGACGACGCGGCCCTGGTCGAGCACGACGATGCGGTCGGCGTCCTGCACGGCGCTGATCCGCTGCGCGACGACGATCATGGTCGCGTGCGGGACCGCGCGCCCCAGCGCCTCGCGCAGCCGCGCCTCGGTCGTGCGGTCCAGCGCGGAGAAGCTGTCGTCGAGCAGGTAGATCTCGGGCCGCAGCACCAGGGCTCGCGCGATCGCGAGGCGTTGCCGTTGCCCGCCGGAGAGGTTCGAGCCGCCCTGGGTGACGCGCGCGCTGAGCATCCCGGGCAGCCGCTCCACGAAGTCCCGCGCCTGGGCGACTTCGAGGGCGTGCCACAGCTCGCGGTCGCGGGCGATGGGTCTGCCGTAGCAGAGGTTCGAGGCGATGGTGCCGCTGAACATCTGCGGTTCCTGCGGCACGATGCCGATGACCGAGTGCAGCGCTTCGGGGTCGTACTCGCGCACGTCGATGCCGTTGACGTGGACGCTGCCGCTGGTGGTGTCGTAGAGCCGCAGCGCGAGGTTGAGCAGCGTGGTCTTGCCGCTGCCGGTGCTGCCGACGATCGCCACCGTCTCTCCGGGGTCGGCGGCGAGTTCGACGCCCTGCAGCACGGGATTCGCCGCGCCGGGGTACCGGAATCCGGCCGCCCGCACCCGCAGCTGCCCGCGCAGCCGCGACCCGCGGACCGGGTGCTCGGGCATCGGCACGCTGGTCTCGGTGTCGAGGACCTCCTGGACGCGGCGCACGGACACCGCGGCGCGCGGCAGGTCGGCGAACACGACGGTGGCCATGATGATCGCGGTGATGATCAGCGTCACGTAGCCCAGCAGCGCCGAGATCGACCCCACCTGGGCCTGGCCCTCGTCGATGCGCCGGGTCGCGAACCAGATGATCGGCAGGGTCGCGGTGTTCATCAGCATCATGACCACGACCGGGATCGTGGCCATCATGCGGCCGACCTTCATGCCGACGCCGAACAGCTCGGTGTTGGCCTCGCCGAACCGGGCGCGCTCGTGGTCGTCGCGCACGAACGCGCGGATGATGCGGATGCCGGAGATCTGCTCGCGCAGCAGCCGGTTGATGTTCTCCACGCCGCGCTGCATCCGGCCGTAGGTGGGGCTGATGCGCACCAGGATGACCGTCAGCCCGACCACCAGCACCACCACGAGCGCCACGATGATCAGCGACAGCGACACGTCCTGCACCAGCGCCATCACCACGCCGCCGACGCAGGTGATGGACGCGGCGACGGCGATGTCGAGCACGGTGACGACCAGCGCCTGCACCTGCTGGACGTCGTTGGTGGTGCGGGTGATCAGCGACGGCGCGCCGAACCGGGCGACCTCGCGCGCCGACACGCCCATGACCTGCCGGAACAGCCGGGAGCGGAGGTCGCGGCCGAGCGCGGCCGCCACCCGCGCGCCCAGCGCCGCCGCGCCGATGGCGGCGAGGATCTGCACCAGCGCCACGGCGATCATCGCGGTGCCGAGGGTGCGGATGGCGTCGATGTCGCCGCGCACCACGCCCCGGTCGACGACCAGCGAGTAGAACGTCGGCTGCAGCAGCGTGGCCATCGTTTGAACGACCTGCAGCACCAGCAGGACCAGCAGCGCGCGCCGGTACGGCCGGAGATGGGTCTTCAAGAAGGAGATCAGCAATCGGCACTCTCCGATGGCGGTCAGCGGGCCTCGCGCCAGTCGACCGCACACCGGGGCCGGGGAATCCCTAGATTTCGCGGCCCCGCCGGGTTCCCGGCCGCCGCGAGCCGTCTTGAGCCGTCCTGAGCCGTTGCCGGACGCGAGAACTAGGGGTTTCTGAGCCGTTGCTGCACAACACTTCCCGGCGGGTCGTTCCTCCTGCGTGATCGCGTCCGGGCCCGGTGGGCCGCGACAACGGGCGTCGTCGAGATGGGTTTGGTGGAGATGGACAACGAGCAGAAGCTCCGGGATTACCTGCGGCGGGCCAGCGCGGACCTCCAGCGGACCCGGCGGCGGTTGCGCGACGTGGAGGCCGCGGCGCAGGAACCCATCGCCGTCGTCGGTATCGGCTGCCGCTACCCGGGCGGGGTCACCAGCCCGGAGGACCTGTGGCGCATGGTGTCCGCCGGCGAGCACGGCGTGGGGGAGTTCCCCGACGACCGCGGCTGGGACCCGGAGCTGCTGGCGATGTCGTCCACCGACCAGGGCGGTTTTCTGCGCGGCGCAGGCGATTTCGACGCCGACTTCTTCGGCATCTCGCCGCGCGAGGCGCTGGGCATGAACCCGCAGCAGCGGGTCGTGCTGGAGGTGGCGTGGGAGGCGCTGGAGCGCGCCGGGATCGACCCGCACTCCATCAAGGGCACCGAGGCCGCGGTGTTCATCGGTGCGATGAACCAGGACTACCAGGTCTCGCCCGGCGAGGGCGCGGAGGGCGCGGCGCTGCTGGGCAGCTCGCAGAGCGTCATCTCCGGCCGCATCGCCTACACGCTGGGCCTGGTCGGCCCGGCGGTCACGCTGGACACCGCCTGCTCGTCGTCGCTGGCGGCGATGCACATGGCCACGCACGCGCTGCGCCACGGCGAGTGCTCGATGGCGCTGGCCGGTGGTGTGACGGTGATGTCGAACCCGGCGACGTTCATCGAGTTCAGCCGCCAGGGCGGGCTGTCCGCGGACGGACGGTGCCGCTCGTTCGCCGACGCCGCCGACGGCACCGGCTGGGCCGAGGGCGCCGGTGTGCTGGTGCTGGAGCGGCTGTCGGACGCGCAGCGCAACGGGCACGAGGTGCTGGCGGTGCTGCGGGGTTCGGCGGTCAACCAGGACGGCGCGTCGAACGGGCTCACCGCGCCCAATGGGCCCTCGCAGCAGCGGGTGATCCAGCAGGCGCTGGTCAACGCGCGGCTGACCGCCGACCAGATCGACGCCGTGGAGGCGCACGGCACGGGCACCACGCTGGGCGACCCGGTGGAGGCGCAGGCGCTGCTGGCCACCTACGGGCGTCAGCGCGACGCGGACCGGCCGCTGCTGCTGGGGTCGGTGAAGTCCAACATCAGCCACACGCAGGCGGCCGCCGGTGTCGCCGGTGTGATCAAGATGATCATGGCGATGCGGCACGGGATCGTGCCCAGCACGCTGGGCGTCGACGAGCCGTCCTCGCACGTGGACTGGTCGGCGGGCGCGGTGCGGCTGGTCACCGAGAACACGCCGTGGCCGGAGACCGGCGAACCGCGCCGCGCCGCCGTGTCGTCGTTCGGGCTGTCCGGCACCAACGCGCACACCATCATCGAGCAGGCCCCCGAGCCCGAAGCTCAGGACGCCGAAGAACCGGAAACCGTTCCGGTGCGGGACGTCCCGGTGGTGCCGGTCCTGGTGTCCGGGCGCAGCGCCGCCGCCCTGCAGGAGCAGGCCGCGCGGTTGTCCACTGTGGAAGCGAACCTGCTCGACCTCGGGTTCTCCGCGGCCACGACCCGGTCCGGCTTCGAGCAGCGAGCGGTCGTACTCGCTGATAACACTCAGGATTCCGCCGAGGGAGCCGATGCCGCGAGTCTCAGCGCCGCGCTCGGCGAGCTGGCGCGCGGCGAAGCCGGGGCGCGGGTCGTGCGGGGCGTCGCGCAGGGCCGCGGCAAGCTGGCGCAGCTGTTCACCGGGCAGGGCGCGCAGCACCCGGGCATGGGCCGCGAGCTGCACGCCCGGTTCCCGGTGTTCGCCGAGGCCCTGGACGAGATCCTCGACCAGCTCGACCCCGCCGTCCGCGAGGTGATGTGGGGCGAGGACGCCGACCGGCTGGCGCGCACCGAGTTCGCCCAGCCCGCGCTGTTCGCGATCGAGGTCGCGCTGCACCGACTGGTCGAATCCTGGGGAATCAAGCCCGATTTCGTCGCCGGCCACTCGATCGGCGAGATCGCCGCGGCGCACGTCGCGGGCGTGTTCTCGCTGCCCGACGCGGCCGAGCTCGTCACCGCGCGCGGCAGGCTCATCCAGGCGCTGCCGACCGGCGGCGCCATGCTGGCGGTGACCGCCACCGAAGCCGAGATCCAGCCCCACCTCGACGCGGTCCCCGACACCTCGGTGTCGATCGCCGCGATCAACAGCCCGCGCTCGCTGGTCGTGTCCGGCACCGAGGACGCCGTCGCCGCGATCGAGGCCGCGTGCGCCACCGAGGGCCGCAAGACCCGCCGCCTGCACGTCTCGCACGCCTTCCACTCGCCGCTGGTGGAACCGGCGCTCGACGAGTTCCGCACCGTCCTCGAAGGACTCGCGATCGAGGCGCCGAGCATCCCGCTGGTGTCGACCGTGACCGGTGAGCAGGTGCGGCTGGAGCAGGTCACCTCGGTGGACTACTGGGTCGACCAGGTCCGCCGGACCGTGCGCTTCGCCGACGGCGTGCGCTGGATGCACGACCACGGCGTCACGACGTTCCTCGAACTCGGCCCCGACGGGGTGCTGTCGGCGATGGCGCAGGAGTGCGTGGACTCGCCCGACGCGCTCGCGGCCGTGCCCGCGCTGCGCGCCGGCCGCCCCGAGGTCGAGACGATCACCGCCGCGCTGGCGTCCGCGCACGTGCGCGGCATCACCGTGGACTGGGCCGCCTACTTCGCCGGGACCGGTGCGCGGCGCGTCGACCTGCCGACCTACGCGTTCCAGCGCAAGCGCTTCTGGCCCAAGCACGGCGGGTTCGGCTTCACCGATCCGCGCTCGGCCGGGCTCGGCACCGCGCACCACCCGCTGCTGTCGGCGGCGGTGTCGCTGGCCGACTCCGACGGGGTGCTGCTCACCGGCAGGCTCTCCCGGCAGTCGCACCCGTGGCTGGTGGACCACGCGGTCGACGGCGCGGTGCTGCTGCCCGGTACCGCGTTCGTCGAGCTGGCGATCCGCGCCGGGGACGAGGTCGGCTGCGACCGCGTCGACGAGCTCACCCTGACCGCGCCGCTGGTGCTGCCCGAGCGCGGTGCCGTGCAGGTGCAGCTGTGGATCGGCAAGCCCGACGCCGCCGGGCAGCGCTCGGTGACGATCTACTCGCGGCCGGAGTCCGAGGACGAGCAGCCGTGGACCCAGCACGCCACCGGTGTGCTGGCGGCGGGGGAGACCACCGCGTCGTTCGACGCCGGGACCTGGCCGCCCGCCGACGCCGCGCCGCTGGACGTGGAGGGCTGCTACGAGCTCTTCGCCGAGCGCGGATTCGCCTACGGACCGGCGTTCCGGGGTCTGCGGGCGGCGTGGCGTGGCGCCGACGGCGCGGTGTTCGCCGAGGTCGAGCTGCCCGAGGATGTCGACCGGTCCGAGTTCGGCCTGCACCCGGCCCTGCTGGACGCGGCGCTGCACGCCGCCCAGGTCGCCGGTCTCGGCGAGTCCGGTGTCCCGTTCTCCTGGGAGGGCGTGTCGCTGCATGCCACCGGCGCCACGACCCTGCGGGTGCGCCTGGCCCTGGGCGACGACGGCGCCCTGAGCCTCGCGGCCGCCGACGGCGCGGGCGCGATGGTCGCCACGGTGGACTCCCTGGTCATCCGCCCCACCGCAGGAGCTCCCGCAGCCGGTGCCCAGGACCGCGACTCGCTGTTCAGGATCGACCTGGCGGCCGTGCCGGAGGACCCGGGGAACGCCGGGAGCACCGGGAGCACCGGGAACGTCGCTGTGCTGGGCGAGGACGTCTTCGGGCTGGGCACGGGTTCTCCCGACGAGGCCGACGTGCTGGTCGTTCCCGTGGTCGGCGGCGACGAGGTGGCGGCCTCGGCGCACGAGGCCGCTGAGCGAGTGCTGGAGCTCGTCCAGGAGCACCGCGCCGAGCGCGTTGTGTTCGTGGTGCGCAGCGGGGACCTGGCCGCGTCGGTCGTGCGGGGGCTGGTGGGCTCGGCGCAGGCCGAGCACCCCGGTGCGTTCGGCTTCGTGGAGGTCGACGACACCGAGGCGTCCCGGGCCGCGCTGCCCCGGGTGCTGCGGTCCGAGGAGCCGCAGCTGGTGCTGCGCGACGGTGAGATCCGCGCACCGCGCCTGGCCCGGGCCGAGCACCCGACCGGCGCCGCTCTGACCGGCACCGCCCCGACCTGGGACGGCACGGTCCTCATCACCGGTGGAACCGGGGGACTGGGCGGGGTTCTCGCCCGCCACCTGGTCACCGAGCGCGGGGTGCGGGACCTGCTGCTGGTGAGCCGCCGAGGCCTGGCCGGCGAGCTGGTCGACGAGCTGACCGGGCTGGGCGCCCGGGTGCGGGTCGCCGCCTGCGACGTCGCCGACCGCGACGCCCTGGCCGAGCTGCTCGACCAGCACGAGATCGGCGCCGTGGTGCACGCCGCCGGAGTGCTCGACGACGGCGTCATCGACGCGCTCACCCCTGACCGCCTGCACGCCGTGCTGCGACCCAAGGTCGACGCCGCGTGGAACCTGCACGAGCTCACCCGCGAGCGCGACCTGTCGGCGTTCGTCCTGTTCTCCTCGGCCGCCGGTGCCTTCGGCAACGCGGGGCAGGGCAACTACGCCGCGGCCAACGTCTTCCTCGACGCCCTCGCCGAGCACCGGCGCGCCCAGCGGCTGCCCGCCGTGTCGCTGGCCTGGGGCGCCTGGCAGCAGGACGGGATGCTCTCCGACGCCGAAGCCGAGCGCATGGCGCGCGTCGGCATGCCGCCGCTGCCGGTCGAGCACGGCCTGCGGTTGTTCGACACCGCCATCGCCGCGGACCAACCGGTCCTGGTCCCCGCCAAGCTCGACCTGGCCACGATGCGCGGCCGAGGCCAGGTTCCCGCGCTGCTGCGCGGACTCGTCCGCACCCGCACCCGGCGCCGCGCGGCCGGGTCGCAGACCGCCGACACCCTCGTCCAGCGCCTCACCGGCCTGCCCGAGGACGACCGCCGCACCGCCGTGCTCGACCTGGTGCGCGGCCGCGTCGCCGCGGTGCTCGGGCACGCCGGTGGCGACGACGTCGACCCGCAACGCCAGTTCCAGGACCTGGGTTTCGACTCGCTGACCGCCGTCGAGCTGCGCAACCAGCTCACCGCCGTCACCGGGCTGCGGCTGCCCGCGACGATGGTGTTCGACTACCCGACACCGGCCGCCCTGGCCGCGCACCTGCTCGGCGAGCTCCTCGACGAGCTGGACGAGCCCACCCCCACCGCAGGCCGTCCCGCCGCCGTCACCACCGGGAACGTCGCGGACGACCCGATCGTGCTGGTGGGCATGGGCTGCCGCTACCCGGGCGGGATCGGCTCGCCGGACGAGCTGTGGCGATTCCTCGACGAGGGCGGCGACGCCGTCTCCGGCCTGCCCACCAACCGCGGCTGGGACCTGGAGCGGCTCTACCACCCGGACCCGGACCACCCGGGCACCTCCTACGCCCGGTTCGGCGGATTCCTGCACGACGCCGGCGAGTTCGACGCCGGGTTCTTCGGCATGTCCCCGCGCGAGGCGCTGGCCACCGACGCGCAGCAGCGGCTGCTGCTGGAAACCACCTGGGAGGCCATCGAGCACGCCGGGATCGACCCGCGCTCGCTGCGCGGCACCCCGACCGGTGTTTTCGCCGGTGTCATGTACAGCGACTACGGCGCGGGTCTGGGCGGCGAGGCCGAGGGCTTCCAGGGCAGCGGCACCTCGCCGAGCGTGGTCTCCGGCCGCGTCTCCTACACCCTGGGCCTGGAGGGCCCGGCCGTCACGGTCGACACCGCGTGCTCGTCGTCGCTGGTCGCCATGCACTGGGCGATGCAGGCGCTGCGCGCGGGCGAGTGCTCGCTGGCGCTGGCCGGTGGCGTGACGGTGATGTCGACGCCGACCGCGCTCATCGAGTTCTCCCGGCAGCGCGGACTGTCCCCGGACGGCCGCTGCAAGGCGTTCTCCGACTCGGCCGACGGCGTCGGCTGGTCCGAGGGTGTCGGCGTCGTGGTGCTGGAGCGGCTGTCCGACGCGCGCCGCAACGGCCACCGCGTGCTGGGCGTGGTGCGGGGCAGCGCGGTCAACCAGGACGGCGCCTCCAACGGCCTGATGGCGCCGAACGGTCCCGCGCAGCAGCGGGTGATCCGCTCGGCGCTGGCGAGCGCGAACCTCGAACCGTCCGATGTGGACGTGGTCGAGGCGCACGGCACCGGTACCTCGCTGGGCGACCCGATCGAGGCGCAGGCGCTGCTGGCGACCTACGGCCAGGACCGCGACGAGGCGCTGCTGCTCGGCTCGGTGAAGTCGAACATGGGCCACACGCAGGCCGCGGCCGGTGTCGCCGGGGTCATCAAGATGGTGCAGGCGATGCGCCACGGCGTGCTGCCCAAGACGCTGCACGTCGACGCCCCGTCCTCGCGGGTGGACTGGTCCGAGGGCGCGGTGGAGATCCTCACCGAGCGCACCGCCTGGCCGCGGGGCGACCGCCCGCGCCGGGCCGGCATCTCCTCGTTCGGCATCAGCGGCACCAACGCGCACCTGATCATCGAGCAGCCCCCGGAGGAACCCGCGCCGGAGGCCGGGACGGACGAGCTCGGCGCGGTCCCGGTGCTGCTGTCGGCGCGCACGCACCACGGCGTCCGGGCGCAGGCCTCGCGGCTGCGCGCCCACCTGGACGGCCACGACACGTCCCTGACCGACCTGGGCTTCTCGCTGGCCACCTCGCGCACCGCGTTCGAGCAGCGGGCCGCGATCGTCGCCGAGGACCGCGAGGTGTTGCTGCGCGCGCTGGACGCGCTGGCCGCCGACCGCCCCGACCCGGCGGTGGTCCGCGACGTCGCCGACCGCGACGCCGAGTCCGCCCGGGTCGCGTTCCTGTTCTCCGGGCAGGGTTCGCAGCGCCTGGGCATGGGACGCGAGCTCCACCAGCGGTTCCCGGTGTTCGCCGAGGCCCTGGATCAGGTGCTGGACCGGCTCGACCCGTCGGTCCGCGAGGTCGTGTGGGGCGAGGACGCGGACCTGCTGCACGAGACCGGGCACGCCCAGCCCGCGCTGTTCGCGATCGAGGTCGCGCTGTTCCGGCTGGTCGAGGCCTTCGGGGTGCGGCCGCGTTCGCTGGCCGGGCACTCGGTCGGTGAGATCGCCGCCGCGCACGTGGCGGGTGTGCTGTCGCTGGAGGACGCGTGCCGCCTGGTGTCGGCGCGCGCTGCGCTGATGCAGGCGCTGCCCTCGGGTGGGGCGATGGTGGCGGTGCAGGCCGGTGAGGCCGAGGTGGCGCCGCACCTGACCGAGGGTGTGTCGATCGCGGCGGTCAACGGTCTCGACGCGGTGGTCATCGCCGGTGTCGAGGACGAGGTGCTGGAGCTCGCGCAGCGCTGGAAGTCCAAGCGGCTCAGGGTCTCCCACGCCTTCCACTCGCCGCTGATGGACCCGGTGCTCGACGACTTCCGCGCGGTCGTCGAGGAGCTGGAGTTCCACGAGCCGCAGATCCCGCTCGTGGTCTCCGGTGACGTGACCTCGCCGGAGTACTGGGTGCGGCACGTGCGCGAGACCGTGCGCTTCGCCGACAACGTGGCCTCGCTGCGCGAGTCCGGGGTCACGACGTTCCTGGAGATCGGCCCGGGCGGAGCGCTGTCGGCGCTGGTCGAGGACTGCGCGCCGCTGCTGCGCGACGACCGCGACGAGCCGGCCTCGCTGCTCACCGCGCTGGCCCGCGCGCACGTGCGTGGGGTGCGGGTCGACTGGGCCGCGCACTTCGCCGGAACCGGTGCGCGCCGCGTCGACCTGCCCACCTACGCCTTCCAGCACGAGCACTACTGGCCGGTGGCCACCGGCGGCCCCGCCGTGCAGGCCCGGTCGGCCCAGCACGATCCGGCCGACGCGCGCCTGTGGGCGGCGGTCGAGCGCGGCGACGCCGCCGAGCTGGCGGCGATGCTCGGCCTGGACCTCGACGACCGCTCGCAGCTGGACGCGGTGCTGCCCGCCCTGTCGTCGTGGCGCCAGGGAAACCAGGACAAGGCGCTGCTCGACACCTGGCGCTACCGGGTGCTGTGGGCGCCGCTGCGCGCCTCGGAAACCCCTGCGCTGGAAGGGCATTGGCTGCTGTTGGCGTCCTCGGCCGCCCAGGAGGGGCTGGTCGGACCGGTGCGGGAGGCGCTGACCTCGGCCGGTGCCGAGGTGTCGGTGCTGCTGCTCGACGAGACCTGCCTGGACCCGGAGGTGCTCACCGAGCGCCTCACCGACTGCGCGGGCGCGGTGTCGCTGCTCGCGCTCGACGAGACCCGCTGCGCCGAGAACCCCGCGCTCCCGGTCGGTCTCGGCCTCACCCTGGCGCTCACCCAGACCCTCGACGCTCCGCTGTGGACGGTCACGCGAGGCGCCGTGAGCACCGGTCCCGCTGATGAGATCACCTCGCCCGCGCAGGCCGCCGTCTGGGGCTTCGGCCGGGTCGCCGCGCTGGAGCAGCCGGAGCGCTGGGCGGGCGCGGTCGACCTGCCCGAGGTGGTCGACGAGCAGGCCGCCCGGCGCCTGGTGACCGCCATCGCCGGTGTCGGCCGCGACCGCGCCGAGGACCAGATCGCGATCCGGCCGAGCGGCCTGCTCGGCAGGCGGCTCGCGCGCCGCACCGTCGACGCGCTGCCGTCCCGCGACTCCTTCACCGCCCGCGGCACCGTCCTGATCACCGGCGGCACCGGCGCGCTCGGCGCCGAGACCGCCCGCTGGCTCGCCCGCTGCGGCGCCGAGCGCCTGGTGCTCACCAGCCGCCGCGGCCCCGACGCGCCTGGCGCCGCCGAGCTGCGCGCCGAACTGGAAGCGCTGGGACCCCGGGTCGACGTCGTGGCCTGCGACATCGCCGACCACGTCGCCGTGGCGGACCTGCTCGCGGAGCTCGACCACCCGGACGACCCCGACCTGCCCGAGCTGACCGGCGTCGTGCACGCGGCCGGTGTCGGCCAGGCCGCGCCGCTGGCGCAGACCTCGCACACCGAGTTCGCCGAGGTGCTCTCGGCGAAGGTCCTCGGCGCGCTGCACCTGCACCACCTGCTCGGCTACCGCGACCTGGACCTGTTCGTGCTGTTCGGCTCCATCGCCGGGGTCTGGGGCAGCGGCGGGCAGAGCGCCTACGCCGCCGGGAACGCGCTGCTGAACGCCCTCGCCGAGCAGCGCCGGGCGCAGGGGCTCGTCGCGACCTCGGTGTCGTGGGGCCCGTGGGCCGAATCCGGCATGGCCACCCACGAGGCCGTGGCCGAGGACCTGTCGCGTCGCGGCCTGACCCCGCTGCCGCCGCAGCAGGCCGTCGCCGAGCTCAACCGCGCGGTGGTGCAGGGCGACACCGCGGTCACCGTCGCCGACGTCGACTGGGAGCGGTTCCACCCGGTCTTC
Organism: Saccharopolyspora flava; assembly: GCF_900116135.1. Classification (GTDB taxonomy): domain Bacteria; phylum Actinomycetota; class Actinomycetes; order Mycobacteriales; family Pseudonocardiaceae; genus Saccharopolyspora; species Saccharopolyspora flava. The sequence goes on along the minus strand of NZ_FOZX01000003.1, from coordinate 378,262 downwards.
ACCGCCATGCGGCCCAGTGCGCTGCTCGCCGACCTGCCGGACGTGCGCGCGCTCGCCCGGGAGACCTCGGCCGCCCAGGACTCCGACCTGGCCCGGCGGTTGCGCGAGATGACCTCCGACGACCGGGAACGCCACGTCCTCGACCTGGTGCGCGCCGAGGCCGCCGCCGTGCTCGGGCACAGCTCCGCCGGGGAAGTGGGGGAGCAGCGGGCCTTCCGCGACATCGGCTTCGACTCGTTGACGGCCGTGGAGCTGCGCAAGAAGCTCGCCACCGCCACCGGCCTGTCGCTGCCCGCGACGCTGGTGTTCGACCACCCCACCCCGAAGGTGCTGGCCGAGCACCTGGTGGCGGAACTGCTCGGCGCCGCGGACGACGACCTGGCCCGGCGCCCGCAGCAGGACGGCTCCTCCGACGAACCGATCGCGATCATCGGCATGAGCTGCCGCTTCCCCGGCGGCGCAGGCACTCCCGAGGAGTTCTGGGAGCTGGTCAAGAACGGCACCGACGCGATCACCGAGTTCCCGAACGACCGCGGCTTCGACGTCGCCGCCCTGCACGACCCGGACCCCGACCACCCCGGCACCACCTACACCACCGCCGGCGGCTACCTCGACGACGCCGCCGAGTTCGACCCCGGCTTCTTCGGCATCTCGCCGCGCGAAGCCCTGGGCATGGATCCGCAGCAGCGGCTGCTGCTGGAATCCACCTGGGAAGCCATCGAACGCGCCGGCATCGACCCGGCGTCGCTGCGCGGCACCAGCACCGGCGCGTTCATCGGTTCCAGCTACATCGAGTACGGCGGCGGGGACGGCGCCTCCGAGGGCTACCAGGTCACCGGCAGCAGCCCGAGCGTGCTGTCGGGCCGCGTGTCCTACCTGTTCGGCCTGGAGGGCCCGGCCGTCACCGTCGACACCGCGTGCTCGTCATCGCTGGTGGCGCTGCACCTGGCCTGCCAGTCGCTGCGCAGCGGGGAGAGCAGCTTCGCGCTGGCCGGTGGCGCCACGGTGATGCCCAACCCCAAGCCGCTCATCGCCTTCAGCCAGCAGCGCGCGCTGGCCGCCGACGGCCGCTGCAAGGCCTTCTCCGACTCGGCCGACGGCATGATCCTCTCCGAGGGCATCGGCGTGCTGCTGGTGGAGCGGCTCTCCGACGCCGAGCGCAACGGGCACCCGGTGCTGGCCGTGGTGCGCGGCTCGGCGATCAACCAGGACGGCGCCTCCAACGGCCTGTCCGCGCCCAACGGTCCCTCGCAGCGGCGGGTCATCGCGCAGGCGCTGGCCAACGCGGGCGTCGAACCGTCCGATGTGGACGTCGTGGAGGCGCACGGCACCGGCACCGCGCTGGGCGACCCGATCGAGGCGCAGGCGCTGCTGGCGACCTACGGCAAGCACCGCGACGCCGGCCGCCCGCTGCTGGTCGGCTCGGTGAAGTCCAACATCGGCCACGCGCAGTCCGCGGCGGGTGTGGCCGGTGTGATCAAGATGGTGATGGCGCTGCAGGAGGGCGTGCTGCCGCGCACGCTGCACTGCGACACGCCGTCCTCGCACGTCGACTGGGACTCCGGCGCGGTGTCGCTGCTGCGCGAGGACCAGGAGTGGCCGGAGACCGGGCGGGCGCGGCGCTGCGCCGTGTCGTCGTTCGGCATCAGCGGGACCAACGCTCACGTGGTTCTCGAGGGTCCGGGCGAAGTTTTCATGAAAACTGCCCCTCACCCACACAACAGGACCAGCCACGGGATCCCGTGGGTGGTCTCGGCGAAGACGCCGCGGGCGCTCGACGCGCAGATCGAGCGGGTGCGGCGGGTCGAGGCCGATCCCGCCGACGTCGGGTACTCGCTGATGCTGCGGTCGCAGCTGGAGCAGCGGGCCGTGCTGCTCACCTCTTCTGCATCGCCGGACCGCGTCGAGGTGGCGCGGGGTGTCGCCGACGTCGACTCCAAGGTGACGTTCGTGTTCCCCGGGCAGGGAGCGCAGTGGGTCGGCATGGGCGCGCAGCTGCTCGACGAGTCGCCCGCCTTCGCCGACCGCTTCTTCGAGTGCGCCGCCGCGCTCGCCCCGTTCACCGACTTCTCGCTGGTCGACGTGGTGCGCAACGGCGAGTCGCTGGACCGCGTCGACGTCGTGCAGCCCGCGACCTGGGCCGTGATGGTGTCGCTGGCCGAGGTGTGGCGCGCGCACGGCGTCGAACCCGACGCGGTGATCGGCCACTCGCAGGGCGAGATCGCCGCCGCCTGCGTGGCCGGGGCGCTGTCGCTGCAGGACGCGGCGCGCGTCGTCGCGCTGCGCAGCAAGGCCATCGCGGGCGCGCTCGCCGGGCGCGGCGGCATCGCCTCCGTGGCGCTGCCCGCCGCCGAGGTCGAACCGCGCCTGGCGGCCTGGGACGGTCGCGTGTCGCTGGCCGCCACCAACGGCCCGCGCTCGGTGGCGATCTCCGGTGACCTGGACGCGCTCGACGAGCTGTGCGCGACGCTGGCCGAGGAGGGCGTGCGGGTCCGCCGCATCGAGGTGGACTACGCCTCGCACTCGCGGCATGTCGAGGACCTGCACGACGAGCTGCTGCGCGAACTGGCCCCGATCCGGCCGCAGCGCCCCGAGGTGCCGTTCTTCTCCACCGTCACCGGCGAACGGCTCGACGGCGCCGACACCGACGCCGAGTACTGGTACCGGAACCTGCGGCAGACGGTGCGCTTCACCGAGACGGTCGAGTCCCTGCTGGAGTCGGGGCACCGGGCTTTCATCGAGGTCAGCGCGCACCCCGTGCTCACCCCGGGCGTGCAGGACGCGATCGACGACGCCGAGGTCCGCGGGGTCGCCTGCGGCACGCTGCGCCGCGACGCCGGCGGCACCGACCGGGTGCTGACCTCGCTGGCCGAGGCGTTCGTGCGCGGCGTCCCGGTCGACTTCTCACCGCGATTCGACGGTGCCCGCCGCGTGGACCTGCCGACCTACCCGTTCCAGCGGGAGCGGTTCTGGATCGAACCCGCCCTGCCCGGCCAGAACGGACAGAGCGGCCAGGGCGGGGGAGAGGCGAGCGACCCCGCTGAGGCCGAGTTCTGGGCGGCCGTCGAGCAGTCCGACCTCGCCGCGCTCACCTCCAGCCTGCACGTCGACGAGGAATCCCTGGCCGCCGTGCTGCCCGCGCTGCACACCTGGCGCGAGCGCAGCCGCGAGAAGTCCACGACGGACTCCTGGCGCTACCGGGTGACCTGGAAACCCCTGCGCGGACTGCAGGATTCGACGCTCACGGGCACCTGGCTGCTGGTCGGCGCAGACGGTTCCGACGGCACCGACGGCGCCGGGGACGACGTGCGCTCGGCGCTGGCCGACAACGGCGCCGACGTGCGGGACCTCGTCCTCGACGAGACCTGCGCGGACCGAGCGGTGCTGGCCCGGAAGCTCGCCGAGGCGGAGCTCGACGGCGCAGAGCTCGCCGGTGTGGTGTCGGTGCTGCCCTCGGCCGAGGAACCGGCCGAGGGCACCGCCGAGCTGCCGCTGGGTCTCGTGCTCACCGTCTCGCTGATCCAGGCCCTCGGCGACGCCGGTATCGACGCGCCGCTGTGGAACATCACCCGCGACGCGGTGGCCACCGGCCGCTCCGACGCGGTGGCCCACCCGACGCAGGCGATGGCGCTGGGCCTGGGCTGGTCGGCCGCGCTGGAGCACCCGCAGCGCTGGGGCGGCTCGATCGACCTGCCCGTCGAGCTCGACCCGCGCGCCGCCCGACGGTTCGCCGCCGCGCTCGCCCGCCCCGGCGACGAGGACCAGATCGCCGTGCGCGCCAACGGAATCCTGGCCCGCCGCGTCGTCCACGCCCCGGCCCGGACCGACCGGGCCGACCGGGCCGAGAGCTGGACGCCGCGCGGCACCACGCTGATCACCGGCGGCACCGGCACCCTCGGCCCGCACGTCGCCCGCTGGCTCGCCCACCTGGGCGCCGAGCACCTCGTGCTCACCAGCCGCAGCGGCCCGGACGCGCCCGGCGCCGCCGAACTCGCCGCCGAACTGCGCGAACTCGGCACCCCGACCACGGTCGTGGCCTGCGACGTCGCCGACCGCGACGCCGTGGCCGCGCTGCTGGAGGACCTGCGCGCCGACGGCCACGAGCTGCGCGCCGTCGTGCACGCCGCCGCCACCATCGGCCTGTACCCGATCGAGGACGCCACCGTCGACGTGCTCGACGAGGTGCTGCGCGCCAAGGTCCACGGCGCCCGCAACCTCGACGCGCTCATCGACGACGACCTCGACGCGTTCGTGCTGTTCTCCTCGGTCTCGGGCATGTGGGGCAGCGGCGACCACGCCGCCTACGTCGCCGGCAACGCCTACCTCAACTCGCTGGCCTGCCACCGCCGCGCCCGCGGCCTGCGCGCCACCGCGATCTCGTGGGGCATCTGGGCCGACGACCTGGGCCTCGGCCGCGTCGACCCGGAGCAGATCCGGCGCAGCGGCCTGGAGTTCATGAAGGCCAAGCTCGCCCTCGGTTCGCTGCAGCGCGCCATCGAGGACGACGAGACCGAGCTCGCCCTCGCCCACGTCGCCTGGGACCGCTACCACCCGGTGTTCACCGCGGCCCGGCCCACGACGCTGTTCGACGAGATCCCCGAGGTCCGCAGGCTCACCGCCACCGCCGAGCAGGCCCAGGCCGCAGACGGCGGCGCGGTCGCCGAGCTACGCGCGCTGCCCGCCGGGGAGCGCAGGCAGGCCGTGCTACAGCTGGTGCGCACCGAGGCCGCGAAGGTCCTCGGGCACAGCAGCCCCGACGCGCTGCCGGAGGACCGCGCGTTCCGCGAGGTCGGCTTCGACTCGATCACCGCCGTCGACCTGCGCAACCGGCTGGCCACCGCCACCGGCCTGCGGCTGGCCACGACGATGGTCTTCGACCACCCGAGCGCGCTGGCGCTCACCGAGCACCTGCTCGCCCAGATCGGCGGCGGTGAGACCCGCCGCGACGCACCGGTCGTCGCCTCGGTCACCGACGACGAGCCGATCGCCATCGTCGGCATGGCCTGCCGCTACCCCGGGGGCGTGAGCTCCCCGGAGGACCTGTGGCGGCTGGTGTCCGACGGCGTCGACGCGATCTCCGGGTTCCCCACCGACCGCGGCTGGGAAGGCCTGCTGCATGACCCGGACCCGGACAAGGCGGGCAGCACCTACTCCGTGCAGGGCGGATTCCTGCACGACGCGGCCGAGTTCGACCCCGGATTCTTCGGCATCAGCCCGCGCGAGGCGCTGTCGATGGACCCGCAGCAGCGGCTGCTGCTGGAGACCGCGTGGGAGGCCATCGAGCGGGCCGGCATCGACCCGCACCGGCTGCGCCGCAGCCTCACCGGCGCGTTCATCGGCGCCAGCTACCAGGACTACTCGGCCGGGCGCGGCGGAGCGTCCCCGGACGAGGGGCACATGATCACCGGCGCGCTCTCCAGCGTCCTGTCCGGCCGGATCAGCTACCTGTTCGGCCTGGAAGGCCCGGCGGTCACCCTCGACACCGCGTGCTCGTCGTCGCTGATGGCGCTGCACCTGGCCTGCCAGTCGCTGCGCGGCGGCGAGAGCTCGCTGGCCCTGGCCGGTGGCGTGAGCATCATGTCGACCCCGGGCGCGTTCGTCGGGTTCAGCAGGCAGCGCGCGCTGGCCGCCGACGGCCGCTGCAAGGCCTACGCCGAGGGCGCCGACGGCATGACCCTGGCCGAGGGCGTGGGTCTGGTGCTGCTGGAGCGGCTCTCCGACGCGCAGCGCAACGGGCACCCGGTGCTGGCGGTGGTGCGCGGCAGCGCCGTCAACCAGGACGGCGAGTCCAACGGGCTCACCGCCCCCAACGGTCTCGCCCAGCAGCGCGTCATCCGGCAGGCCCTCGCCAACGCCCGTCTGGAGGCGTCCGATGTGGACGCCGTGGAGGGGCACGGCACCGGCACCGCGCTGGGCGACCCGATCGAGGCCGACGCGCTGCTGGCCACCTACGGCCAGGACCGGCGGAGTCCGCTGCTGCTGGGGTCGATCAAGTCCAACATCGGCCACACCCAGATGGCCTCGGGCGTCGCGAGCGTCATCAAGGTGGTGCAGGCGCTGCAGCGCGGCGTGCTGCCGCGGACGCTGCACGTCGATCAGCCGTCGACGAAGGTCGACTGGGTTCCCGGCGCCATCGAGCTCCTCGCCGAGGAGACCCCGTGGCCCGAGGTGGACCGGCCGCGCCGGGCGGCGGTGTCGTCGTTCGGGCTGTCCGGCACCAACGCGCACGCCATCCTGGAGCAGGCCCCGGACACCCCGGAGCCGGCCGACGAACCGGTCGGCGGCACCGTGCCGGTGCTGGTCTCGGCGCGTGCCGAGGGCGCGCTGCGCGGGCAGGCCGCGCGGCTGCTCGCGCTCCTCGACGAGCGGCCCGACCTGCACCTGACGGATCTCGCGGCCGGGCTGGCCACGTCCCGCTCGACGTTCGAGCACCGCGCCGCGGTGATCGCCGCCGACCGCGACGACCTGATTACCGGCCTGACCGCGCTGCGCGACGACCGGACCGACCCGGCGCTGGTGCGCGGTGTCGCGTCGCGCGGCCGCACCGCGTTTCTGTTCTCCGGCCAGGGTTCTCAGCGCCTGGGCATGGGAAGCGAGCTCTACGAGCGGTTCCCGGTGTTCGCCGACGCCTTCGACGAGGTGTGCGCGCACCTCGACGCCGACCTGCCGCGCCCGCTGCGCGAGGTCGTGTGGGGCGAGGACGCCGACGCGCTGAACCGGACCGGGTTCGCCCAGCCCGCGCTGTTCGCGGTGCAGGTGGCGCTGTTCCGGCTGGTGGAGTCGCTGGGCGTGACCCCGGACCAGCTGGTCGGGCACTCGGTCGGTGAGATCGCGGCCGCGCACGTGGCGGGTGTGCTGTCGCTGGAGGACGCGTGCCGGATGGTCTCCGCGCGGGCCTCGCTGATGCAGGCGCTGCCCTCGGGCGGTGCGATGGTGGCGGTGCAGGCCGGTGAGGCCGAGGTGGCGCCGCACCTGACCGACGGTGTGTCGATCGCCGCGGTCAACGGCCCGGCCTCGGTCGTGCTGGCGGGTGTCGAGGACGAGGTGCTGGAGCTGGCGAGTCGCTGGAAGTCCAAGCGGCTCACGGTGTCCCACGCGTTCCACTCGCCGCTGATGGACCCGATGCTGGACGAGTTCCGGGCCGTCGTGGACGGCTTGGAGTTCCACGACCCGCAGATCCCGCTCGCGGTCTTCGGCGACGTGACCTCGCCGGAGTACTGGGTGCGGCACGTGCGCGAGACCGTGCGCTTCGCCGACAACGTGGCGCGGCTGGCCGAGCGCGACGTGCGCGCGGCCCTGGAGATCGGCCCCGACGGCACGCTCTGCGCCCTCGCCCAGGAGATCCTGGGCGGCGACGCGGTGCTGGCGCCGTCGCTGCGCGCGGACCGCGACGACGTGCCCGCGCTGCTCGGCTCGTTGGCCCGCGTGCACGTGCGCGGCACCGGGGTGGACTGGGCGGCGCTGTTCGCCGGCAGCGGCGCGCGGCCCGTCGACCTGCCCACCTACCCGTTCCAGCACGAGCGCTTCTGGCCCGACGCCACCCCCGAGCCCGCGACCGCCGAGACGCCGGGTTCCGCGCCGCTCGACGAGCAGTTCTGGGACGCCGTCGAGCGCGAGGACTTCGCGGCCCTGGCCGAGTGGCGGCGCAGGCACCAGCTGTCCACGGTGGACTCCTGGCGGTACCGCGTCAGCTGGCGTCCGCTCACCCCCGCGGAGAGGCTCACCGGGCACTGGCTCGTCCTCCACGGCCCCGGCCAGGACGAATCCGAGCTCGTCGACGGGCTCGGCGTCGACGTCACCCGCCTGGAGGTCACCGACCCGGCGGCGCTCGCGGATTCCCTGCGCGACCTGGCGACCCCGGTCGACGGAGTCCTGTCGCTGCTGGCCCTCGACGCCGACTTGCACGGCGGGCTCGCCGACACCACGAGCGCCGTGCAGGCGCTGGTGGCGAGCGGCCTCGACGCGCGGCTGTGGGTCGCCACCCGCGACGCGGTGTCGGTGACCGGCGGCGTGCCGAACCCCGATCAGGCGGCGGTGTGGGGACTCGGCCGCGTCATCGCCCTGGAACACCCGCAGCAGTGGGGCGGGCTGGTCGACCTGCCGGAACGGCTCGACCGCAACACCGCCCGCCGCCTCGCCGCGGTCCTCGCCGGAACCGGCGAGGACCAGGTCGCGGTGCGCCCCTCCGGCGTCCACGGCCGCAGGCTGGTGCGCGCCGAAGCCGCCCAGGACGGTCCCGGCCGCGAGTTCCGGCCCGGAACCGCGCTGGTCACCGGCGGCACCGGCGCGCTCGGCGCGCACGTCGCCCGGTGGCTGGCCGAGGCCGGCGCCGAGCACCTGCTGCTGGTGGGCACGCGCGGCGCGGACGCGCCCGGAGCCGCCGCGCTCGCCGAGGAGCTGGGGGAGCGGGTCACCATCGCCGCGTGCGACGCGGCCGACCGCGACGCCCTGGCCGCGCTGCTCGCCGAGCACCGCGTCACCTCGGTGTTCCACGCGGCCGGTGTCGTCGACGACGGCCTGGTCGACTCCCTCACCCCCGAGGACTTCACCCGGGTGCTGCGCGCCAAGGCGATCGCGGCGCGCAACCTGCACGAGCTGACCTCCGACCTCGACGCGTTCGTGCTGTTCTCCTCCACCGCGGGCGTCATCGGCGCCGCCGGTCAGGGCAACTACGCCGCCGCCAACGCCTACCTGGACGCCTTCGCCGAGATGCGCTGGGCGCAGGGCCTTCCGGCGACCTCGGTCGCGTGGGGCCCGTGGGCCGGGTCCGGCATGGCGGTCGACGAAGGGGTCGAGGACCGGTTGCGGCGCGGCGGGTTCAGCCCGATGGCGCCGGACCTGGCGATCTCCGCGCTGCGGCAGGCCGTGGAGCGCGGCGACACCGCGATCGCGGTCGCCGACATCGACTGGGCGCGATTCCTGCCCGGCCTCACCCAGCTCCGCCCGGCACCGCTGGTCGGCGACCTGCCCGAGGTGCGCGGTGCCCGGGCCGAGAGCGGCCCGGAGCAGCGCGGCGAGCCGCTGCGGGAACTGGCGCGGTTGCCCGAGGCCGAGCGCCGCCGCGCGATGCTCGACCTGCTGCTGGCCAACATCGCCGGGGTCCTCGGCCACTCCCGCGCCTCCGAGATCGACGCCGAGCGCGCCTTCCGCGACCTCGGTTTCGACTCGCTGACCACGCTGGAGCTGCGCAACCAGCTGTCGGCGACCACGGGCCTGACGCTGCCCGCCTCGCTGCTGTTCGACTACCCGACCCCCGCCGACCTCGCCGAGTTCCTGCTGGCCGAGGCCGTGGGGGAGCCGGCGGTCGCGCCGGTGGAGGTCGTGCGGGCCGACACCGACGAGCCGATCGCGATCGTCGGCATCGGCTGCCGCTTCCCCGGCGGCATCTCCTCCCCGGAGGAGCTGTGGCAGCTGCTCGTCGACGGCGCCGACACGGTCGGGCCGTTCCCCGGCGACCGCGGCTGGGACCTCGACGCGCTCGGCGCCGGGGCCTCGGCCGCGCGGGAGGCGAGCTTCCTGCGCGACGTCGCCGACTTCGACGCGGCGTTCTTCGGCATCTCGCCGCGCGAGGCGCTGGCGATGGACCCGCAGCAGCGCCTCGTCCTCGAAACCGCGTGGGAGGCGCTGGAACGCGCGGGCCTGGACCCGGCGGCGCTGCGCGGCAGCGAGACCGGCGTGTTCGTCGGCACCAACGGCCAGGACTACGAGCACGTGCTGCGCCGCTCGCTCAACGCCGACGTGCTCGGCTACCTGGCCACCGGCAACACCGCCAGCGTCATGTCCGGCCGTCTCGCCTACGCGCTGGGCCTGGAGGGCCCGGCGGTCACCGTCGACACCGCGTGCTCCTCGTCGATCGTGGCCATGCACTGGGCGAGCACCGCGCTGCGCCACGGCGAGTGCTCGCTGGCGCTGGCCGGTGGCGTGTCGGTGATGTCCAGCCCCGACTCGTTCGTCGAGTTCACCGCCCAGGACGGGCTCGCGGCCGACGGGCGCTGCAAGGCGTTCGCCGAGGCCGCCGACGGCACCGCCTGGTCGGAGGGCGTGGGCGTGCTGGTCCTGGAGCGGCTGTCCGACGCGCGCCGCAACGGCCACGAGGTGTGGGGCGTGCTGCGGGGTTCGGCGGTGAACTCCGACGGCGCGTCGAACGGTCTCACCGCGCCGAACGGCCCGTCGCAGCAGCGCGTGATCCGCAGCGCCCTCGCCGACGCGGGACTGTCCACTGCGGACATCGACGCGATCGAGGCGCACGGCACCGGAACCACTCTCGGCGACCCGATCGAGGCGCAGGCGTTGCTGTCGACCTTCGCCGACCGGGACCGGCCGCTGTGGCTGGGGTCGGTGAAGTCCAACATCGGGCACGCGCAGGCCGCCGCCGGCGTCGCCGGTGTCATCAAGATGGTGATGGCGATGCGCGAGGGTCTGCTGCCGAAGACCGCGCACGTCGACCAGCCCACCTCGCACATCGACTGGGACTCCGGCGCCCTGTCGCTGCTGACCGAGCCGGTCGCGTGGCCGGACACGGGACGCCCCCGGCGCGCGGGCGTCTCGGCGTTCGGCCTGTCCGGCACCAACGCCCACGTCGTCCTGGAAGCCGCCGACGAGCAGCCGGCCGTGGTCGAGCAGCGGCAGCCGCTCCCGGCCCCGTGGCTGGTCAGCGGCAAGACCGCAGCGGCCCTCGACGCCCAGATCGACCGGATCCGCGCCGCCGAGGGCGACCCGCTGGACGTCGCGTTCTCGCTGGCCACGACCCGAACGGCCTTCACCCACCGCGCCGCCCTCCTGCCCACCGACAAGGGCCTGATCGAACTCACCCGAGGCTCGCTACCCCGCACCACCGCCTCCACGACCTTCCTCTTCGCAGGCCAAGGCTCCCAACGCCTCGGCATGGGCCGAGACCTCTACGACCGCCACCCGGTGTTCGCGGAGGCCTTGGACGAGGTCCTGTCCCACTTGGACCCGTCGGTCCGAGAAGTGATGTGGGGCGAGGACGAGGAGGCCCTCAACCAAACGGGTGTCGCTCAACCGGCCCTGTTCGCGATCGAGGTCGCCCTCTATCGCCTGATCGAGTCCTTCGGTGTCCGCCCTGACTACCTCGCAGGTCACTCGATCGGTGAGGTGGCCGCAGCCCACGTGGCGGGCGTGTTGTCCCTCGAAGACGCGTGCACGTTGATCTCGGCCCGAGCCCGGTTGATGCAGGCCTTGCCTTCGGGCGGGGTGATGGTCGCGGTCCGCGCCAGCGAGTCCGAGGTGTTGCCTTACCTGTCGGGTGATCTTCCTGGGGTCAAAAACTCCCAGATTCGGGGGGACGAATACCGGAGTATTCGACCCGCCGAAAACTCCGGTATTCGACCCCACGAAAATGGCAATTCTCGAACGGGTGTCATCTCGTTGGCGGCGGTCAACGGACCGAACTCGGTCGTTCTGGCTGGGGACGAGGATGCGGTTCTTGAGGTCGCTAAGAACTGGGAGTTCAAGCGGCTGAGGGTTTCTCATGCTTTCCACTCGGCTTTGATGGAGCCGATGCTCGGGGAGTTCCGGGAGGTTGTTGAGGGGCTGGAGTTCCGGGAGCCCGGGATTCCGGTTGTTGCTTCCGGGGATGTGACCGAGCCCGAGTTCTGGGTGCGGCATGTGCGGGAGACCGTGCGGTTCTCCGAGAACGTGGACAGGTGCGGGGCTTCGCGGTTCGTGGAGATCGGGCCCGACGGGGCGCTGTCGGCGCTGGTCGACGGCGGCGTGCCGGTGCTGCGGCGGGGACGCGACGAGCAGGAGAGCCTCGCCGCGGCGCTCGGGCGGATGTTCGTGGCCGGGATCGCCATGGACTGGCCGGCGTTCTTCGCCGGAACCGGGGCGCGTCGGGTTCACCTGCCCACCTACGCCTTCCAGCACGAGCGCTACTGGCCGGAGACCGTGCCCGGCAGCGTCGTCGAGCGCACCGAACCGGACTGGCGCTACGCGATCGACTGGACCCCGGTCACCGGAAACCGCGACAGCGCGGGACGGTGGCTCGTGCTGGCACCCGCCGACGACGAGTGGGCGACCACCGCCGCCGAGGCGCTCGGCGTCGACGCGATCCTGGCCGAGACCGTCGACGCGGCGGACGCGGACGAGTACGCCGGAGTCGTGTCGCTGCGCGACGACCGGCCGCTCGCGCTGCTCGACGCGCTCGCCGAAGCCGGGATCACCGCGCCCCTGTGGTGCGTGACCCGGGGCGCCGTCGCCGTCGGCGACGAACCGCTGCGCCACCCCGCGCACGCCGACATCTGGGGTGAGGGCCAGGTCGCGGCCCTGGAACAGCCCGAGCGCTGGGGCGGCCTGATCGACCTGCCCGAGGTCGTCGACCGCTGGTTCACCACGATCCCCGCCGACGAGCCCGAGATCGCGATCCGCCCCGACGGCACCCGCGCCCGCCGCCTGGTGCGCGCGAGCGCAGCCGACCGCTGGACGCCGCGCGGCACGGTCCTCGTCGTCGGCGGCACCGGCCCGATGGGCGGGCTCGTCGCCCGCTGGCTGGCCGACAACGGCGCCGAACACCTCGTCCTCACCGGCGGGGACACCCCGTCCGAGGACCTGCCCGCCGAGGTCGTGGCCTGCGACCCCGCTGACCGCGACGAGCTCACCGCGCTGCTCGACACCGTCGGCGACGACCTCACCGCCGTCGTGCACGCCGACGCGCCCGAGCACGCGCTCACCGGCCTCGCGCACCTCGACGAGCTGCTGGCCGACCGCGACCTGGACGCGTTCCTGGTGCTCGGCTCCCTCGCCGGCACCTGGGGCGTGCGCGGCGGTGCCGAGCAGGCCGTCCACGACGCGCGGCTGGCCGCGTTCGCGCGGCAGCGCGACGACCGGGGCCGCCCGACGCGCTTCGTCGCGTGGGGGCCGTGGGCGGAGACGACCGACCCGAGCATGACCTCCCACCTGCGCCTGAGCGGCCTGCCCGCGGTGCCCGCGCAGCGCGCGCTGGCCGAGCTCGGCCGCGTCGTCGCAGGCCAGGAGCCTGCCGTGACCGTCGCCGACGTGCACTGGGAGACCTTCGCCCCGGCCATGACCGAGCGCGCGGCGCTGTTCTCCGGCATCCCGGAGGCCCGCGTCGACGAGCCCGCGGGCGAACCGGAGCTGCGGCGCGACCTGCTCGCCATGCCGGAGGGACGTCGCCGCAGCGCGGTGCTGGCCCTGGTGCGCGAACGCGCTGCGGCCGTCCTCGGCCACGGCGACGCCGAGGCCGTCGAGGACGACGCACCGTTCCGCGACCTCGGGTTCGACTCGCTCACCGCCGTCGACCTGCGCAACCAGCTCGACCGCGCCACCGGGCTCTCCCTGTCGGCGACGCTGGTGTTCGACCACCCGACGCCCGTCGAGCTCGCCGAGCACCTGCTCGCCGAACTCCTCGGCGCGAGCGACGGCCCGGTAGAGCAGGTCACCCGGCAGACCACCGACGAGCCGATCGCCATCGTCGGCATGAGCTGCCGCTACCCGGGCGGTGTGCGCTCGCCGGAGGACCTGTGGCGGCTGCTCATCGACGAGGTCGACGCCGTCGGCGAGATGCCCACCGACCGCGGCTGGGACCTCGGCGCGCTGTTCGACGAGGGCCGCAGCGCCACCCGGTGCGGCGGATTCCTGCACGACGTCGCCGATTTCGACCCGGACTTCTTCGCGATCTCGCCGCGCGAGGCCCTGGTGATGGACCCGCAGCAGCGGCTCGTGCTCGAAGCCGCGTGGGAATCGCTGGAACGCGCCGGCATCGACCCGGGCCGGCTGCGCGGCACCGACACCGGCGTGTTCGTCGGCGGCGGCAGCGGCGAGTACCGGGCACCGGCCGAGATCACCGGCATGGAGTGGCAGACCGCGCAGTCGGCGAGCCTGCTCTCCGGCCGCGTCGCCTACACCTTCGGCCTGCAGGGCCCGACGGTGTCGGTGGACACGGCGTGCTCCTCGTCGCTGGTGTCGCTGCACCTGGCCTCGCAGGCGCTGCGCTCCGGCGAGTGCTCGATGGCGCTGGCCGGTGGTGTCACGGTGATGGCCACGCCGGTCGGGTTCGTCGAGTTCAGCGCCCAGGGCGCGCTGTCGGCCGACGGCCGCTGCAAGGCGTTCTCCGACGACGCCGACGGCACCGGATGGGCCGAAGGCGTGGGAATGCTGGTGCTGGAACGGCTTTCGGACGCCCAGCGCCGAGGTCACCAGATCCTCGCGGTGGTGCGGGGTTCGGCCATCAACTCCGACGGCGCCTCCAACGGCCTCACCGCGCCCAGCGGGCCCGCGCAGCAGCGCGTCATCCGCCAGGCGCTGGCCGCCGCCGGACTCGAACCGTCCGATGTGGATGCCGTGGAGGCGCACGGGACCGGCACCGAGCTCGGCGACCCGATCGAGGCCCAGGGCCTGCTGGCCACCTACGGGCGGGACCGCGAGCGGCCGCTGTGGCTGGGCGCGGTGAAGTCCAACATCGGCCACACCCAGGCCGCGTCGGGCGTCGCCGGGATCGTGAAGATGGTCATGGCGATGCGGCACGGCGAGCTGCCCAAGACGCTGCACGCCGACACCCCCTCGTCGCACGTCGACTGGGACTCCGGCGAGCTGCGGCTGCTCACCGAGCGCACCGCCTGGCCGGAGACCTCGCACCCGCGCCGCGCCGGTGTGTCCTCCTTCGGCGCCAGCGGCACCAACGCGCACGTGATCATCGAGCAGTACCCGGGCGAACCCGAGGCCGCCGAGCGGACGGTGCCGGTGTCGGAGGTGCTGGTCCCGGTGTCCGGGCGCACCCCGGCGGCGCTGCGCGACCAGGCGCGACGGCTCCTCGACCACCTCGATTCGGGGCACGCGCTCACCGACGTGGCCTGCTCGGCGGCCACCACGCGCGCCGCGTTCGAGCAGCGCGCCGCCGTGCTGGCCGCCGACCGGGACGAGCTGCTCGACGGGCTGACCGCGCTGGCCGAGGACCGGAGCTCCCGGCGGGTGCTGCGCGGTGAAGCCGCCCGCAACCGCAAGCTCGCCTTCCTGTTCTCCGGTCAGGGCGCCCAGCGCCTCGGCATGGGACGGGGCCTGCACGAGCGGTTCCCGGTGTTCGCCGCCGCTCTGGACGAGGTGCTGGAGCACCTGGACCCGAAGCTGCGCGACGTGATGTGGGGCGACGACGCGGACCTGCTCAACCAGACCGGCTACGCCCAGCCCGCCCTGTTCGCGGTCGAGGTGGCGCTGTTCCGGCTGGTCGAGTCGCTGGGCGTGGAACCGGACCACCTCGTCGGCCACTCCGTCGGCGAGATCGCCGCCGCGCACGTCGCCGGCGTCCTGTCGCTGGCCGACGCGGCCGCGCTGGTCAACGCCCGCGCTTCGCTGATGCAGGCGCTGCCCGAGGGCGGCGCGATGGTGTCGGTGCAGGCCGGTGAGGACGAGGTGAAGGAGCTGCTCACCGACGGCGTCTCGATCGCCGCCGTCAACGGCGTCTCCTCGGTCGTGATCGCGGGCGTCGAGGACGAGGTGCTCAAGATCGCCGAGAACTGGCAGTCCAAGCGGCTCCAGGTCTCGCACGCGTTCCACTCGCCGCTGATGGACCCGATGCTCGACGACTTCCGAGACGTCGTGCGGGGCTTGACCTTCCGCGAACCGCGGATCCCGATGGCCACCAGCGGCGACGTGACCTCGCCCGAGCACTGGGTGCGGCACGTGCGCGACACCGTGCGCTTCGCCGACAACGTCGACGCGTCCGGGGCCACCAGCTTCGTCGAGATCGGCCCCGACTCGCCGCTGTCGACGCTGGTCGGCAACAGCGTCCCGATGCTGCGGCGGGAGCGCGACGAGCAGGCCTGGTTCACCCAGGCGCTCGGCCGGTTGTTCGTGACCGGCGCGACCCCGGACTGGTCGGCGTACTTCGCCGGAACCGGGGCGCGGCGAATCGACCTGCCCACCTACGCCTTCCAGCACCAGCGGTACTGGCCCGACACCCTCCCGTCCCCGGCGACCGCGGCCGCCCCCGGCACCGACGACCAGGCGTTCTGGGACGCGGTGGAGAGCCAGGACTTCCCGTCGCTGGAGAACGTCCTGAACGTCGACGGCACCGCCCTGTCCGAGGTGCTGCCCGCGCTGCTCGACTGGCGCAGGCAGCACCAGGACCTCGCCGAGATCGACGGCTGGCGGCACCGGATCGCCTGGCGCCCGCTCGGCGGCGCGCACACCGGCGAGCTCACCGGCACCTGGCTGGCGGTCGTCCCGCGCGAGCACGACCGGCACGTCACCGCCGCCGTCGAAGCGCTCGGCACCGGCGCGGTCGTCGTCGAGGTCGACGCACCCGACCGCGACGCCCTCACCGACGTGCTGCGCGAGCACCGCACCGGCGTCGACGGCGTCGTGTCCTTCCTGGCGCACACCCCGCCGGGCACCGGGTCGGCACCGCGCGGCGTGCTGCACACCGCGACGCTCGTCCAGGCGCTCGGCGACGCCGGGATCACCGCGCCGCTGTGGTGCGTGACCCGCCGCGGCGTGTCCACCGACCGCGCAGACCAGGTCGAGGACGTCACCCAGGCCGGGGTGTGGGGCCTCGGCCGGGTCGCGGCGCTGGAGCACCCGGAGCGCTGGGGCGGTCTGGTCGACCTGCCCGACGAGCTCGACGACCGCGCCGCGACCCTGTTCCGCGCGATCCTCGCCGGGCTCGACGGCGAGGACCAGGTGGCGGTGCGCGCCGGCGGCGCGTTCGCCCGCAGGCTCGTGCAGGCACCCGCGCCCGCACCGGCCGCGATGTGGGAACCGTCCGGCACGGTGCTCATCACCGGCGGCACCGGCGCGCTCGGCGGGCACGTCGCCCGCACCCTCGCCCGAGCCGGCGCCGAGCACCTGGTGCTGGCCAGCAGGCGCGGGCCCGACGCGCCCGGAGCCGACGAGCTGCGGCGCGAACTCGAGGACACCGGCGTCGGGGTCACCGTCGCCGCCTGCGACGTCGCCGACCGCGCGCAGCTGCGGGAACTCCTGGACGCCGCCCCGGGCGAGCTGACCGGGGTCGTGCACACCGCGGGCGTCATCGACGACGGCGTGCTGGACCGGATGACCCCGGAGCGGTTCGCCGACGTCTACCGCGCCAAGGTCGACTCGGCGCTGCTGCTCGACGAGCTCACCTCCGGCCTCGACGCGTTCGTGCTGTTCTCCTCGGCGTCGTCGGCCGTCGGCAGCCCCGGTCAGGCCAACTACGCGGCGGCGAACTCGGTGCTCGACGCCCTCGCCGAACGCCGCAGGTCCCAGGGCCTTCCCGGGACCTCGATCGCCTGGGGTGCCTGGGGCGGTGGCGGCATGGCCGGATCCGCCGAGGCCGAGCAGAGCGCGCAGCGGGCCGGGATCAAGCCGATGGCTCCGGAACTGGCCTGCACCGCGCTGCGGCAGCTGGCCGCCGAACCGGAACCGACCGCGGTCGTCGCCGCGGTCGACACCGGCCGCTCCGGCAGGCCCGCCCGGCCGAACCCGCTGCTGCGCGAACTCATCGGCGACGACGCCGCCGACAGCGCGACGTCGTCCGAACCGGAGCTGCACGAGCAGCTCGCCGGGCTCGCCCCCGACCAGCGCCGCGACGCGGTGCTGGAGCTGGTGCGCACGATCGCCGCCGCCGTCCTGGGCCAGCCCGACGTCGAGGCGGTGCGCGCCGACCGGCCGTTCCGCGACCTCGGGTTCGACTCGCTGGCCGTGGTAGAGCTGCGCAACCAGCTGGGTGCCGCGACCGGGCTGAGCCTGCCCTCGACGCTGGTGTTCGACCACCCGACCCCGGCCGACCTCGCCGAGCACGTCCTCGGCGAAATGCTGCCCGACACAAGCACTTCCGACACCGGCACCGACGAGGAAGCCGAGATCCGGCGGCTGCTCGGCAGGGTGCCGCTCTCGCAACTGCGGGAGATCGGCGTCCTCGAACCGCTGCTGCAGCTGATCGGCCGCGACGACGCCGAGCCCTCCCACGACGACGGCATCGACGCGATGTCCGTCGATGACCTGGTGCAAGCCGCACTCGACGGCCAGGACTGAAGGAGCTGACCATGAACGACTCCAGCGACAAGGTCGTCGAGGCGCTGCGGGCGGCGGTCAAGGAGACCGACCGCCTGCGGCGGCAGAACCGGCAGTTGGTGGCCGCGGCGACCGAACCCATCGCCATCGTCGGCATGGCCTGCCGCTACCCGGGCGGCGTGGACTCCCCGGAGGACCTGTGGGACCTGGTCGCCTCCGGCCGGGACGCGACCTCCGAGCTGCCCACCGACCGGGGCTGGGACGTGGGGGCTCTCGGTGACGCCGGGGTCGACGAGCGCGGCACCCGGGTGAGCGTGCGCGGCGGGTTCCTGCCCGGAATCGCCGACTTCGACCCCGGCTTCTTCGGGATCTCGCCGCGCGAGGCGCTGACGATGGACCCGCAGCAGCGGCTGCTGCTGGAGACCTCGTGGCAGGCCGTGGAGAGCGCGGGCATCGACCCGACGTCGCTGCGCGGCAGCCGCACCGGTGTGTTCGTCGGCACCAACGGGCAGGACTACCAGCACCTGCTGATCCGCTCGGTGTCGGACGCGACCGGCGACATCGGCACCGGCATCGCCGCCAGCGCCGAATCCGGCCGCATCTCCTACGAGCTGGGGCTGGAGGGCCCGACCGCGACGGTGGACACGGCGTGCTCGTCGTCGCTGGTGTCGCTGCACTTCGCGGTGCACGCGCTGCGCGCGGGCGAGTGCGGGCTGGCGCTGGCCGGTGGTGTGAACGTGATGTGCACGCCGGGCTCGCTGGTGGAGTTCAGCCGGCAGGGCGGTTTGGCGCCGGACGGGCGGTGCAAAGCGTTCTCCGACGACGCCGACGGCACCGGTTGGTCCGAGGGCGTGGGAATGCTCGTGCTGGAGCGGCTTTCCGACGCCGAGCGCAACGGGCACGAGGTGCTGGCGGTGGTGCGGGGTTCGGCGGTGAACTCCGACGGCGCTTCGAACGGTTTCACCGCGCCGAACGGCCGCGCGCAGCAGCGCATCATCCGCCAGACCCTCGACCAGGCCGGGCTCGCACCGTCCGATGTGGACGTGGTGGAGGCGCACGGAACCGGGACCCCGCTGGGTGACCCGATCGAGGCGACCAGCCTGCTCGCCACCTACGGCCAGGAGCGCGAGAACCCGCTGCTGGTGGGCACGATCAAGTCGAACCTCGGGCACACCCAGGCCGCCGCCGGGGTGGCCGGGGTGATCAAGATGGTGATGGCGATGCGGCACCAGACGGTGCCGCGGACGTTGCACGTGTCCGAGCCGTCCTCGCACGTAGACTGGTCGGCGGGTTCGGTGGAGCTCGCGACCTCGCCGGTCCCGTGGCCGTCGAACGACCGCCCGGCCCGCGCCGGTGTGTCGTCCTTCGGCGTGAGCGGCACCAACGCCCACGTCATCCTCGAAGCCCCGGCCGCTGCCGAGGTCCCGGGCGCCGTGGCGCCGGCGGGCCCGGTCCCGTGGCCGGTGAGCGCCAAGTCCGAGGCATCGCTGGACGAGCAGGTCCGGCGGCTGCGCGCCCTTGACGGAAATCCCCTGGACATCGGCCGCTCCCTGGCCACCGGCCGCGCCTCCTTCGAGCACCGCGCGGTCCTCCTCGACGGCGAGGAGATCGCCAGGGGACAGGCCACCCGCCGAACCCCCGCGATCCTCTTCGCAGGCCAAGGCTCCCAACGCCTCGGCATGGGCCGCGAGCTGTACAACCGCTTCCCGGTGTTCGCCGAAGCCCTGGACGAAGTCCTGACCCACTTGGACCCCTCGATCCGAGAGGTCATGTGGG
The DNA here is from genome assembly GCF_900116135.1 of Saccharopolyspora flava. Taxonomy (GTDB): domain Bacteria; phylum Actinomycetota; class Actinomycetes; order Mycobacteriales; family Pseudonocardiaceae; genus Saccharopolyspora; species Saccharopolyspora flava. The sequence goes on along the minus strand of NZ_FOZX01000003.1, from coordinate 358,519 downwards.
GCGAAGACGCCGACGCCCTCAACCAAACAGGCGTCGCCCAACCAGCCCTGTTCGCCATCGAGGTCGCCCTCTACCACCTGATCGAGTCCTTCGGCATCACCCCGACAAAGCTCGTCGGCCACTCGATCGGTGAAGTCGCCGCAGCCCACGTCGCGGGCGTGTTGTCCCTCGAAGACGCCTGCACGTTGATCTCGGCCCGAGCCAGGTTGATGCAGGCCTTGCCCTCAGGCGGGGTGATGGTCGCGGTCCGCGCCAGCGAGTCCGATGTCCTGCCGTACCTAACGGGTGATCTTCCGCCAATCAAAAACTCCCAGATTCGGGGGGACGAATACCGGAGTATTCGACCCGACGAAAACTCCGGTATTCGACCCCACGAAAATGGCAATTCTCGATCGGGTGTCATCTCTTTGGCGGCGGTCAACGGGCCCGAGTCGGTCGTGTTGGCCGGGGACGAGGGCGCCGTTCTTGAGGTCGCTAAGAACTGGGAGTTCAAGCGGCTCAAGGTTTCTCATGCTTTCCACTCGGCTTTGATGGAGCCGATGCTGGAGGAGTTCCGGGAGGTTGTTGAGGGGCTGGAGTTCCGGGAGCCCGGGGTTCCGGTGGTGGCTTCGGGGGATGTGACTTCGCCTGAGTTCTGGGTGCGGCACGTGCGGGAGACCGTGCGGTTCGCCGACAACGTCGAGGCCGCGGGTGACGTGACGTTCGTGGAGCTCGGGCCGGACGGCGTCCTGTCGGCGCTGGTCGGCGACGGAGTTCCCGCGCTGCGCGCGGACCGCGACGAGGAGACCGCGTTCCTCACCGCCCTGGCGCGGCTGCACGTCACCGGCGTCGACGTCGACTGGTCGCCGGTGCACGCCGGTGGCCGGCGGGTTCCGCTGCCGACCTACGCGTTCGACCACCAGCGGTTCTGGCCGTCGGTGTCGGTCAGCGCGGGCGACCCGACCGGGCTCGGCCTGTCGGCCGCCGACCACCCGCTGCTCGGCGCGGCGATGACCGTCGCGGGCTCCGACGAGCTCATCCTGACCGGCACGCTGTCGCTCGCCGCGCACCCGTGGCTGGCCGATCACCTCGTCGACGACCGGGCGCTGCTGCCGACCTCGGTGGTGCTGGAGCTGGCGTCCTGCGCCGCCGACCGAGTCGGCTGCGACCGCGTCGAGGAGCTCACCCGGGCAGCACCGCTGGTGCTGCCCGACGACGCCCCGCTGCAGGTGCAGCTGCGCGTGGGCGAACCGGACGAGTCCGGTCGCCGCGAGCTGCGCGTGCACGCCCGCCCCGGCGAGGAGTCCGAGTGGGCGCTGCACGCCACCGGAACCCTCGGCGCGAACGCGAGTCCGGCGGACTTCGACCTGGCGCAGTGGCCGCCGCGCGGCGCCACGGTCGTCGACATCGACGGCTTCTACGACGAGCCCGGCGAGGTGCTGCGCGGCCCGGCGTTCCGGGGCCTGCGCGCCGCCTGGCGCGGCCACGACGCGATCTTCGCCGAGGTCGCGCTGCCGGAGGAGATCACCGGCGCCGAGGCGTACGGGCTGCACCCGGCCCTGCTCGACGCCGCCCTGCACGCCGCGACGTTCCTCGACGCCCGGGGCATCCCCGCCGACTGGACCGAGGTGACGCTGCACGCCACCGGAGCATCGGTGCTGCACGTGCGGCTGACCGGCGACTCCAGCGGCATCACCGTCGAGGCCGCCGACGTCACCGGCGCCCCGGTGCTCTCCGCGCGGGCCGTGCTCGGCCCGGTGCCGGAACCGGCCGCCGACTCCCACCCCCGCTCGCTGTACCAGCTCGACTGGGTGCCGCAGGACGTCGAGCCCGTCGGGTTCGACGACTGGTCCCTGCTCGCCGACCACGAGCTCGACCTCGGCTTCCCCGGCCCGAGGACGGCCGTCGCGAACCTGCCGGTGGATTCCGCGCCCGAGGCGGGTTCGGTGGTGGCGGTGCCGCTGGTGGGCGGAGCCGAACCGCACCGCGTCCACGACCTCACCGCCCGCGTCCTGACCCTGCTGCAGGAGCGCGTCGCCGAACCGGGTTCGCGACAGCCCGCGATGGTGTTCCTCACCCGCGGAGCCGTCTCCGGCGACGACCCGGCCGCGGCCGCCGCGTGGGGACTCGTGCGCGCCGCGCAGACCGAGCACCCCGGCCGGTTCCTGCTGGTCGACCTCGACGACGCCGACGAGTCCGCCGCACTGCTGCCGGGCCTTCCCGCGCTGCTGGAGGCGGGCGAGACGCAGGTGATCGTCCGCGAAGGACAGGCCCGGGTCGCACGCCTCGCGCGCGCCGAGCTGAGCGAAAACCATTACGGCGCTTGGAATCCCGACGGCACGGTGCTCATCACCGGCGGCACCGGCGGGCTCGGCGCCGCCCTGGCCCGGCACCTCGTCGCCGAGCGGGGTGTGCGCAAGCTGCTGCTGGTGAGCCGCCGCGGCCCCGACGCGCCGGGCGCCGCCGAGCTCCGCGAGGAGCTGACCGGGCTGGGCGCCGAGGTGACCGTGGCGACCTGCGACGTCACCGACCGCGCCGCCCTCGCCGCCCTGCTGGACACCGTGCGGCTCACGGCCGTGATCCACACCGCCGGTGTCCTCGACGACGGCGTGATCGGCTCGCTCGACGCCGAGCGGCTCAGCACCGTGCTGCGCCCGAAGGTCGACGCCGCCTGGAACCTGCACGAGCTCACCCAGGACCACGACCTGGCCGCGTTCGTCGTGTACTCCTCGGTGGCCGGGGTGATGGGCTCGGCCGGGCAGGGCAACTACGCCGCCGCCAACAGCTACCTCGACGCGCTCGCCGCGCACCGGCGCGGTCTCGGGCTTCCCGCGCTGTCGCTGGCGTGGGGCGCGTGGGAGGCCGGCGCGGGCATGACCTCCACGCTGGCCGACCTGCGCGGGATGCCGACCCTGTCGGTGCAGCGGGGCCTGGCGCTGTTCGACGCCGCGGTCGCCTCCGACGCGCAACTGCTCGTGCCGCTGGCGACCGGCGCCCGGCCCGCCGGGGGAGAGGTTCCGGCGATCCTGCGCGGTCTCGTGCGGCCGGGACGGCCGACCGCCGCCGGTGGTCGCGGCACGGCCGAGGCCCACGCGCTGGCCGGGCTGCGCGCCGAGGACCGGCTGCGCCACGTCACCGAGGTGGTCCGCACCGAAGCCGCAGCGGTGCTCGGGCACGCCTCCGGCGCGGACGTGCGCGCCGACAAGGAGTTCCGGGCCCTGGGCTTCGACTCGCTGACCGCGATCGAGCTGCGCAACCGGCTCGCCGCCGCGACCGGCCTGACGCTGCCCGCCACCCTCACCTTCGACCACCCGACGCCCGCTGAGCTCGCCGAGCACCTGCTCGCCGAACTCCTCGGCGAGCAGCACGACCTCGGACCCGCCCCGCAGCACGCCGACACCGGCGACGACCCGATCGTCATCGTCGGCATGAGCTGCCGCTTCCCCGGTGGAGTGCGCTCGCCCGAGGACTTCTGGCAGCTGCTCGCCGACGGCACCGACGCGATCTCCGGTTTCCCGACCGACCGCGGCTGGGAGCACGACCCGCTCGCCTCCGGCGCCACCTCAGAAGGCGGATTCCTCGACGGTGCCGCCGAGTTCGACCCCGGCTTCTTCGGGATTTCGCCGCGCGAGGCGGTGGCGATGGACCCGCAGCAGCGCCAGCTGCTGGAGGTCGCGTGGGAGGCCGTCGAGCGCACCGGCATCGACGCCGCCGGGCTGCGCGGCAGCGACACCGGCGTGTTCATCGGCACCAACGGCCAGGACTACACCAACCTGGTGCTCCGCTCCCGCGAGGAGATCATGGGGCACTCCAGCACCGGCCTGGCCGCCGCCGTCATCTCCGGGCGCCTGTCCTACGCCTTCGGGCTGGAAGGGCCCGCGCTGACCGTCGACACCGCCTGCTCGTCGTCGCTGGTGGCGCTGCACCTGGCGGCCCGGTCGCTGCGTGCGGGCGAGTCGTCGCTGGCGCTGGTCGGCGGTGTGACCGTGATGTCCACGCCGATGAACTTCGCCGGGTTCAACGCCCAGGGCGGTCTGGCGGCCGACGCCCGCTGCCGGGCGTTCTCCGACGACACCGGCGGCACCGGCTGGTCCGAGGGCGTGGGCGTGCTGGTGGTGGAGCGCCGCTCCGACGCCGAACGGCGCGGTCACCGGATCCTCGCCACCGTGCGCGGCACCGCGGTCAACCAGGACGGTGCCTCCAACGGGCTCACCGCCCCCAACGGGCCCGCGCAGCAGCGGGTGATCCGGCAGGCCCTGGCCAACGCCGGCCTCGAGCCGTCCGATGTGGACGCAGTGGAGGCGCACGGCACCGGGACGACCTTGGGTGATCCGATCGAGGCGCAGGCGCTCATCGCCACCTACGGGCGCGACCGGGAGCACCCGCTGCTGCTCGGCGCGGTCAAGTCGAACCTCGGGCACACGCAGGCCGCGGCCGGTGTCGCCGGGGTGATCAAGATGGTGCTGGCGATGCAGCACGGGGTCGTGCCGAAGACGCTGCACGTCACCGAACCGTCCTCGCACGTCGACTGGTCCGCCGGCGCCGTCGAGCTGGCCACCGAGGCCACGCCGTGGGTGGAGCTGGACCGGCCGCGCCGCAGCGGCGTGTCCTCGTTCGGCCTGTCCGGCACCAACGCGCACGTGATCCTGGAATCGGTCAGCGAGCCCGACACCGTCGAGCAGCAGCCCGACGGTCCGGTTCCGCTGCTGGTCAGCGCCAAGTCCGAGGCCGCCCTCGACGCCCAGCTCGACCGCGTCCGCGCGCTCGACGGCAACCCGCTCGACATCGGCCACTCGCTGTTCGCCCACCGCAGCACCTTCGAGCACCGCTCGGTCCTGCTCGACGACCTGGAGATCGCCAGGGGAGTCGCCACCGACCACACCCCGGCATTCCTGTTCTCCGGCCAGGGCTCCCAACGCCTGGGCATGGGCCGTGAGCTGTACGCCCGCTTCCCGGTCTTCGCACAGGCGCTGGACGAGGTCCTGTCCCACTTGGACTCGTCGGTCCGAGAGGTGATGTGGGGCGAAGACGAGGCTGCCCTCAACCAAACGGGTGTCGCGCAACCGGCCCTGTTCGCCATCGAGGTCGCCCTCTATCGCTTGATCGAGTCCTTCGGAGTCCGCCCCCGCTATCTCGCAGGTCACTCGATCGGTGAGGTGGCCGCAGCCCACGTCGCTGGCGTGTTGTCCCTCCAGGACGCGTGCACGTTAATCACGGCCCGAGCCTCGTTGATGCAGGCCCTGCCCTCAGGTGGGGTCATGGTCGCGGTTCGTGCGACCGAGTCCGATGTCCTGCCGTACCTAACGGGTGATCTTCCCGGGGTCAAAAACTCCCAAATTCGGGGGGACGAATACCGGAGTATTCGACCCGCCGAAAACTCCGGTATTCGACCCCACGAAAATGGCAATTCTCGAACGGGTGTCATCTCTTTGGCTGCGGTCAACGGCCCGGAGTCGGTCGTGTTGGCCGGGGACGAGGACGCCGTTCTTGAGGTCGCGAGTAAGTGGGAGTTCAAGCGGCTCAGCGTGTCTCATGCTTTCCACTCGGCGCTCATGGAGCCGATGCTGGAGGAGTTCCGGGCCGTTGTTGAGGGCCTGTCGTTCCGGGAGCCTCGGGTTCCGGTGCAGGTTCGGGGGGATGTGACCGAGGCTGAGTTCTGGGTGCGGCATGTTCGGGAGGCTGTGCGGTTCCACGACAACGTGGAGGCGTTGCGGGAGGCCGGGGCGAGCTCGTTCCTGGAGATCGGGCCCGGTGGCGTGCTGTCGGCGATGGTCGACGGGGCGATCCCCGCGCTGCGGAAGGACCGGGACGAGCGGACCGCGCTGCTGACCGCGCTGGCGCGGCTGCACGTCAGCGGTGTCGACGTCGACTGGTCGACGATGTTCGCGGGCGGCCGGTCCGTCGACCTGCCCACCTACCCGTTCCAGCACGAGCGCTTCTGGCCCGAGCTCGCCGACCCCGCGACGACCAGTGCCGACCCCGCCGACCAGGCGTTCTGGGAGGCCGTGCAGCGGGAGGACCTGGACTCCATCGCGGCGACCCTGGACCTCGACGACGAGACCGTCGCCGCCGTCGTGCCCGCTCTGTCGGCCTGGCGGAGCCGCCGCCGGGCGCGCACCGAGGTGGACTCCTGGCGGCACCGCGAGACCTGGCGGCCGCTCACCGGCCTGCCCACCGCCCGGCCCGGAACGCACCTGGTCGTGGTGCCCCGGCACCTCGCCGACGACCCGCGCGCGCTGGCCGTGGTCGGGGCGCTCGACTCCGCCGTCACCTGCGAGGTCGATGCCCTCGACCGAGCCCACCTGGCCGAGCGGATCGGCGCCGCGCAGACCGGGTTCACCGGCGTCGTGTCGCTGCTGGCCCTGGACGATCCCGGCGACCTGACACCGGTTCTCGGCACCACCGCTCTCGTGCAGGCCCTCGGCGAGGTCGGCATCACGGCCCCGCTGTGGACGTTGACCAGCGGAGCCGTGTCGGTCGGCCGCTCGGACGCGGAACTCAGCCCGTGGCAGGCCGCGGTGTGGGGCGTCGGCCGGGTCGCCGCGCTCGAACACCCCCGCCGCTGGGGCGGTCTGGTCGACCTGCCCGAGCAGCCCCTCGACGAGCGCGCCGCCGCGCGCCTCGCCTCGATCCTCGACGGCGGCTCCGGGGAGGACCAGGTCGCCCTCCGCGAGGGCGGCGCCTTCGGCCGCCGGATCGTGCAGGCCCCCGAGGGCGGCCTCACCGAGCAGGCCGAATGGGAACCGTCGGGCACCGTCGTCATCACCGGCGGCACCGGCGCGCTCGGCCGCCACGTGGCCCGCGACGTCGCCCGCCGCGGAGCCCGGCACGTCGTGCTGCTGAGCCGAAGCGGCCCCGACGCGCCGGGCGCGGCCGAGCTGAGCGAGGAACTCCGCGAGACCGGTACCGAGGTCTCGGTCGTGGCCTGCGACGCCGCCGACCGCACCGCGCTCGGACAGGTCCTGTCCGGGTTGTCCGAGGTCACCGCCGTGGTGCACGCGGCGGGCGTGCTCGACGACGGGTTCCTGGAAGGTCTCACGCCCGAGCGGTTCGACGAGGTCGTCCGCGCCAAGGCCGAGTCCGCGCTGCTGCTCGACGAGCTCACCCGCGACCTCGATCTCGCGGCGTTCGTGCTGTTCGCCTCGGTCACCGGCGCCGTCGGCAGCCCCTCGCAGAGCACCTACGCCGCCGCGAACGCGGTGCTGGACGCCGTCGCGCACCGCAGGCACGCTGCCGGGCTTCCCGCGACCTCGATCTCCTGGGGCGCCTGGACCGGCGATGGCATGGCGTCGAGGACCGGTGCCGCCGAGGAGATCCGCCGGCTCGGCGCCTCCACGCTGGACCCCGAGCTCGCGCTGTCGGCGCTGCGCCGCGCGGTCGCCGAGGCGAGCCCCGCGATGATCGTCGCCGACCTCAACCGCCCGCGCGTGCTCGGCGCGCTGCTGAGCCTGCGCCGCAGCCCGGTGCTCGCCGAGCTGCCCGAGGCGCGGGACGTGCTGGCCAGGCTGGATTCGGCCGACGACAGCGAGGAACGCGGCGCCGAACTGCGCGGGCAGCTGCGCGGCACGCACCCCGGCGACCGCGTCGAGGTGCTGCTGGACCTCGTGCTCACCCACGCCGCCGCCGCGCTCGGGCACGCCGACAAGGGCGCGATCAGCCCCGACAAGGCCTTCCGCGATTTCGGATTCGACTCGCTGACGGCCGTCGAGCTGCGCAACCGGCTGATCGAGTCCACCGGGCTGGGACTGCCCACCGGGCTCGTCTTCGACCACCCCACGCCGCGCGTCCTCGCCGACCACCTCGTCACCGAACTCCTCGACGACACCGACCTGCCCGCACCCGTCCAGGTCACCGAGGCCGCGCCGCTGAGCGCCGACGACGACATCGCGATCGTCGGCATGGCCTGCCACTACTCCGGCGGCGTCGACTCGCCCGAGGACCTGTGGCGGATGCTGGTGGAGGGCCGGGACGCGATCGGCGACTTCCCGACCGACCGCGGCTGGGACCTGGCGGGCATGACCAGCTCCACCGGCAAGGGCGGATTCCTCACCGGGGTCGCCGACTTCGACCCCGAGTTCTTCGGGATCCCGCCGCGCGAGGCGCTGGCGATGGACCCGCAGCAGCGCCTCCTGCTGGAGACCTCCTGGGAGGCGTTCGAGCGCGCCGGGGTGGACCCGTCGTCGCTGCGCGGCAGCCGGACCGGCGTGTTCGTCGGCACCAACGGGCAGGACTACCAGCAGATCGTCATGGCCGCCAACGAAGACCTGCAGGGCCACGCGAGCACCGGCCTGGCCGCCAGCGTCCTGTCCGGCCGGCTGTCCTACGTGCTGGGGCTGGAGGGGCCGGCGATCACCGTCGACACCGCCTGCTCGTCGGCGCTGGTGTCGCTGCACATGGCGGCTCGGGCGCTGTCCGGCGGCGAGTGCTCGCTGGCGCTGGCCGGGGGTGTGAGCGTGCTGGCCACACCCACCAGCTTCGGCGGTTTCTCGCTGCAGGGCGGCATCGCCGAGGACGGGCGCTGCAAGGCCTTCTCCGACGACGCCGACGGCACCGGCTGGTCCGAGGGCGTCGGAATGCTGGTGCTGGAACGACTTTCGGACGCCGAGCGCAACGGTCACCAGGTGCTGGCGGTGGTGCGCGGTTCGGCGGTCAACCAGGACGGCGCGTCCAACGGCCTCACCGCGCCCAACGGCCCGTCGCAGCAGCGCGTCATCCGCGAAGCGCTCGCCAGCGCCCGGCTGCAACCGTCCGAAGTGGACGTGGTCGAGGCGCACGGCACCGGAACGACCCTGGGTGACCCGATCGAGGCCGAGGCGCTGGTCGCCGCCTACGACCACGACCGGCGGCACCCGCTGCTGATCGGCTCGGTCAAGTCCAACCTGGGTCACTCGCAGGCCGCGGCCGGCGCCTCGGGCGTGATCAAGGTCGTGATGGCGATGCGCAACGGGCTGGTGCCGAAGACGCTGCACGTCACCGAACCGTCCTCGCGCATCGACTGGTCCGGGGGGATCGAGCTGCTCACCGAGCCCGCCGAGTGGCCGGTCGCGGACCGGCCGCGCCGCGCGGGCGTGTCGTCGTTCGGCATGAGCGGCACCAACGCGCACATCATCCTCGAATCCGTCGAGACCCCCGAACCGCCGGTGCGCGAGGAATCGGGTTCGACCCCGTGGCTGGTGAGCGCCCGGACCGAGGAGGCCCTCGACGAGCAGGTCGAGCGGATCCGCCGCGTCGAGGCCGACCCGCTCGACGTCGGCTACACGCTGGCGACCGGCCGCGCGACCTTCGACCACCGCGCGGTGCTGCTCGACGGCACCGAGATCGCCCGAGGCGTCGCCACCGAAGGGCCACTGGCGATGCTGTTCTCCGGCCAAGGCTCGCAACGCCTGGGCATGGGCAGGGAGTTGTACGCCCGCTTCCCGGTCTTCGCCGACGCCCTGGACGAGGCCCTGACCCACCTCGACCCGTCGGTCCGAGAGGTCATGTGGGGCGACGACGCCGACGCCCTCAACCAAACGGGTGTCGCTCAACCGGCCTTGTTCGCGATCGAGGTCGCCCTCTATCGCCTGGTCGAGTCTTTCGGTGTCCGCCCCCGCTACCTCGCTGGTCACTCGATCGGTGAGGTCGCCGCGGCCCATGTAGCGGGCGTGTTGTCCCTCGAAGACGCCTGCACGTTGATCTCGGCCCGAGCCTCGTTGATGCAGGCCCTGCCCACGGGCGGCGCGATGGTCGCGGTCCGCGCCAGTGAGTCCGAGGTGCGGCCGTTCCTGTCGGGTGATGGTGCTGCGGTCAAAAACTCCCAGATTCGGGGGGACGAATACCGGAGTATTCGACCCGCCGAAAACTCCGGTATTCGACCCCACGAAAATGGCAATTCTCGATCGGGTGTCATCTCATTGGCGGCGGTCAACGGACCGGAGTCGGTCGTTCTGGCCGGGGACGAGGACGCCGTGATGGCGGTCGCCAAGAACTGGGAGTTCAAGCGGCTCAGCGTGTCTCATGCTTTCCACTCGGCGTTGATGGAGCCGATGCTTGATGAGTTCCGGGGCGTCGTTGAGGGCCTGTCGTTCCGGGAGCCTCGGGTTCCGGTGCAGGTTCGGGGGGATGTGACCGAGGCTGAGTTCTGGGTGCGGCATGTTCGGGAGGCTGTGCGGTTCCACGACAACGTGGAGGCGTTGCGGGAGGCCGGGGTGAGCCGGTTCCTGGAGGTCGGGCCGGACGGGGTGCTGTCGGCGATGGTGCCCGGGGCCGTGCCGGTGCTGCGGAAGGACCGGGACGAGGAGATCGCCGCGATCACCGCGCTGGCCCGTCTGCACGTCGAGGGCGTGCGGGTCGACTGGGACGCCTGGTTCGCCGGGAGCGGGGCGCGGCTGGTGGACCTGCCGACCTACCCGTTCCAGCACAAGCGGTTGTGGCCCAAGACCTCCGGCACCGGGCGCAGCGACGCGCGGGCCTTCGGGCTCACCCGCGGCGGGCACCCGCTGCTCACCGCCGCTGTCACCGTCGCCGGGACCGAGCAGCTGGTGCTGTCCGGCAGGCTGTCGGTGTCGACGAACCCGTGGCTGGCCGATCACGTCGTCGGCGGCGCGGTGCTGTTCCCCGGCACCGGTTTCCTCGACTTCGCGCTCCGCGCCGGCGACATGGTCGACTGCGATCGGGTGGACGGGCTGAGCATCGTCGTGCCGCTGGTGCTCGGCGAGCGCGACGCCGTCGACGTGCAGGTGCGGGTGCAGGACCCCGACGACAGCGGTCGCCGAGCGGTCAGCATCCACGCCCGGCCCGCCGACACCGAGGAGTGGACCCAGCACGCGAGCGGCACGCTCGTCTCCGGCGCCCACACCGCCGAGCTCGACACCACCGAGTGGCCCCCGAACGGGGCCGAGGAGATCGACCTCGACGGCTTCTACACCAGCCTGCACGAGAGCGGCCTGTCCTACGGCCCGGTGTTCCAGGGCCTCGAGGCCGCCTGGCGGTGCGGCGAGGACGTCTACGTCGAGGTCGCGCTGCCCGACACCATCGACGACGCGGGCTCGTTCGGCGTGCACCCGGCGCTGCTGGACTCGGCGCTGCACGCGATCGGGTTCCTCGACGACGCCGGACAGGGCCTGCCGTTCGCGTGGGACGGGGTGTCGCTGCACGCCATCGGCGCGTCCCGGCTCCGGGTGCGGCTGTCCCGGTCGGGCCGGTCGGGCGTGTCGGTGGCCGCGGTCGACGTCGAGGGCAAGCCGGTGATGTCGGTGTCCTCGCTGGTCGTGCGCACCCCCTCGACCGACGAGCCGGCGTCGGTGAAGCCCGTCGAAGACCCGCTGTACCGGGTCGAGTGGGTTCCGGTGGAGGTCGACGACTCGGTGGAGAGCCCGTCGGCCGACCTCGTCGAGATCACCGGCGGCATGAACCCCGAATCGGCGCACGTCGAGACCAAGCGCGTGCTGGACATGCTCCAGCAGGCCCGCAAGCCCATCGTGTTCGTCACCCGGGGCGCGGTGTCCATCGACGGCGAACCGATCACCGACCTCGGCGCGGCCTCGGTGTGGGGCCTGGTGCGCTCCGCGCAGGCCGAGCAGCCCGGCCGGTTCCAGCTGATCGACCTCGACCCGGACGCGGCCGTCACGCCCGGCATGTTCGGCACCCGCGAACCGCAGCTGGTGGTCCGCGGCGGCGACGCCTACGCGGCGCGGCTGGCCCGGATGGCCACCGACGGCGGTCTGGTGCCGCCGACCGGCGGCTCCTGGCGGCTGGACATCGCCCACCGCGGCAGCCTCGACGACCTCGAACTCACCCCCTGCCCGGAGGTCCGGGAACCGCTGGCCGGGCGGCAGGTCCGGGTCGCGATCCGGGGCGCGGGCATGAACTTCCGCGACGTGCTCAACGCCCTGGGCATGTACCCGGGCGAGGCCGGTCTGCTGGGCAACGAGGCCGCCGGCGTGGTGGTCGACACCGGTCCGGACGTGGCGGACCTGCGGGTCGGCGACCGGGTGTTCGGCATGCTGTCCGGCGGTTTCGGCCCGCTGGGCGTGGTCGACGAGCGGCACCTCGCGCGGGTGCCCGACGACTGGTCGTTCGAGGTCGCGGCCTCGGTGCCGCTGGTGTTCCTCACCGCCTACCACGCGCTGGTCGACCTCGCCGCCGTGCGACCCGGCGAGAAGGTGCTGATCCACGCGGGTGCCGGTGGTGTCGGCATGGCCGCGATCCAGCTCGCCCAGCACCTCGGCGCGGAGGTCTTCGCCACCGCCAGCGAGGGCAAGCAGGACGTGCTGCGCGGCTTCGGCATCCCCGACGACCACATCGCCTCCTCCCGCACCGTCGAGTTCGAGCAGCGCTTCGGGCAGGGCGTGGACGTGGTGCTCAACGCCCTGTCCGGCGAGTTCATCGACGCGTCCCTGCGGTTGCTCGGCGACGGCGGCCGGTTCCTGGAGATGGGCAAGACCGACCTGCGGGACCAGGCGGACCTGCCCGGCATCCGCTACCTGCCCTTCGACCTGGGCTGGGTGGAACCCGAGCGCATCCAGCAGATGCTGGTCGAGCTGCTGGAGCTGTTCGGCCGGGGCGTGCTGGAGCCGCTGCCGATCCGCTCCTGGGACGTGCGGCGGGCCCGCGAGGCGTTCCGGTTCATGAGCCGCGCCAAGCACATCGGCAAGATCGTGCTCACCGTGCCGGAGGGCTGGGACCCCGACGGCACGGTCCTCATCACCGGCGGCACCGGTGGTCTGGGCGCCGAGCTCGCCCGGCACCTCGTGGTCACCCGAGGCGTGCGGCACCTGCTGCTGCTGAGCCGCCGCGGCCCGGACGCCCCGGGTGCCGCGGAGCTGCGCGAGGAGCTCACCGGGCACGGCGCGACCGTGGCGATCGAGGCCTGCGACCTCGCCGACCGCGACGCGCTGGCCGGTGTTCTGTCCGCTGTGGAGCGTCCGCTGACGGCGGTGGTGCACGCCTCCGGCGTGCTCGACGACGGCGCGATCGGCTCGCTCACCCACGAGCGGCTGGAGAAGGTCATCAAGCCCAAGGCCGACGCCGCCTGGCACCTGCACGAGCTCACCCGCGACCAGGACCTGGCCGCGTTCATCCTGTACTCGTCGGTGTCGGGTCTGCTCGGCACGCCCGGCCAGGGCAACTACGCCGCGGGCAACAGCTTCCTCGACGCGCTGGCCTCGCACCGCCGCGACCTGGGGCTGCCCGCGATGTCGCTGGCGTGGAGCGCCTGGGCCTCCTCGCTGGGCATGACCAGCACGATGGACGCCCGGCAGTTGCAACGCTTGGAGCAGTCGGCGCTGCCGCCGCTGCCGATCGAGATCGGCCTGTGGCTGTTCGACCTGGCCACCGGCGTCGACAAGCCGCTGGTGGTGCCCGCGCAGATTAGGACCGGGGCGCTGACCGGGATGCTGCCGCCGATGCTGCAGGGCCTGGTGCGCGGCAGCCGCCGCGTCGCCGCGTCCGGCACCGACGGCGCCGCGGTCGCCTCGCAGCTGCAGAGCGTTCCGCCGGCGCAGCGCGAGCGGGCGCTGGTGGACCTCGTGTGCGGTGAAGCGGCGGCGGTGCTGGGGCACTCGTCGGGCGAGGCCATCGAGGCCGAGCGCGAGTTCCGCCAGCTCGGCTTCGACTCGCTGACCTCGGTGGAGCTGGGCAACCGGCTCGGCACGGCCACGGGCCTGACGCTGCCCGCGACGCTGGTCTTCGACTACCCGACACCGCTGGAGATGGCCGAGTTCCTGCTCGGCGAGCTCTTCGGTGCCGACGTCGAAGCCGTCGACGAGCCGCTGACCGGCCTCGACGTCCGCGACGACCCGATCGCGATCGTCGGGCTCAGCTGCCGCTTCCCGGGCGGCGCCGACACGCCGGAGGCGCTGTGGGAGCTGCTGACCGAGGGCCGCGACGCGATCGGCCCGTTCCCCACCGACCGCGGCTGGGACCTGGACTCGCTCTCCGGTGACGGGCCCGGCAACAGCGCCACCGACTGCGGTGGGTTCATCTCCGGCATCGCCGACTTCGACCCCGCGTTCTTCGGGATCTCGCCGCGCGAGGCCGTCTCGATGGATCCGCACCAGCGGTTGACGCTGGAGCTGTCCTGGGAGGCGCTGGAGCGCGCCGGCATCGACCCGGTGTCGCTGCGCGGCAGCCGCACCGGCGTGTTCGTCGGTGCCAGCGGCCAGGACTACGCCCACCTGGTGCTCGGTTCGGAGCTGAGCATGGCCGGGTACTCGGGCACCGGTACCTCGCCGAGCATCATCTCCGGCCGCCTGTCCTACGTGCTCGGGCTGGAGGGCCCGGCGATGACCATCGACACCGCCTGCTCGTCGGCGCTGGTGGCGCTGCACGTGGCGATGCAGGCGCTGCGCAACGGCGAGTGCTCGCTGGCGCTGGCCGGTGGTGTGCAGCTGATGTCGACGCCGGGCGCGTTCATGGAGTTCACCCAGCAGGGCGGGCTCGCGTTCGACGGCCGCTGCAAGCCGTTCTCCGACACCGCCGACGGCACCGCCTGGTCGGAGGGCATCGGCGTGCTGGTCGTCGAGCGGTTGTCCGACGCGCGGCGCAACGGCCACGAGGTGCTGGCGGTGCTGCGGGGCAGCGCCGTCAACCAGGACGGCGCCTCCAACGGGCTGACCGCGCCGAACGGGCCGTCGCAGCAGCGGGTCATCCGGCAGGCGCTGGCCAGCGCCGGTCTGGAGTCGTCCGATGTGGACGCCGTCGAAGCCCACGGCACCGGAACGACTTTGGGTGATCCGATCGAGGCGCAGGCGCTGCTGGCGACCTACGGTCAGGATCGGGAGCGGCCGTTGCTGCTGGGGTCGGTGAAGTCGAACCTCGGGCACACGCAGGCCGCGGCCGGTGCCGCCGGGGTCATCAAGATGGTGATGGCCCTGCGGCACGGCGTGCTGCCGCGGACGCTGCACGTCACCGAACCGTCCACGCACGTCGACTGGTCGGCGGGCGACATCGAGCTGCTCACCGACGCCACCGAGTGGCCCTCGGCGCAGCGGCCCGCGCGCGCCGGGGTGTCGTCGTTCGGCATCAGCGGCACCAACGCGCACGTCATCCTCGAACGCGCCCCCGAACTCGAGGAGGTCGCCGAGGAACGGCGGCCGGTCGCGGCGCCGTGGGTGGTGTCGGCCAAGACGCCGGAAGCCCTCGACGACCAGATCGAACGCCTCCGGGCCGTCGAGCACGACCCGGTCGACGTGGGCGCCTCGCTGCTGCGCCGCTCGGCGTTCGAGCACCGGGCGGTGCTGCTCGACGGTCGCGAGATCGCCAGGGGAGAGGCCCGTCGCCGCTCGGTGGCGGTGCTGTTCTCCGGGCAGGGATCGCAGCGCCTCGGCATGGGACGCGAGCTCTACCAGCGGTTCCCGGTGTTCGCCGACGCCCTCGACGCCGTGCTGGCCGAGCTCGACGACGGTCTGCGCGAGGTCATCTGGGGCACCGACGCCGACGCCCTCGACAGCACCGGGCGCACCCAGCCCGCGCTGTTCGCCGTCGAGGTCGCGCTGCACCGGCTCGCCGAATCCTGGGGCGTGACACCGGAATTCGTCGGCGGCCACTCCATCGGCGAGATCACCGCGGCGCACGTCGCCGGGGTGCTGTCGCTGACCGACGCCTGCCGGCTGGTCACGGCCCGGGCCCGCCTGATGCAGGCGCTGCCCGCCGGCGGCGCGATGGTCGCCGTCCAGGCCACCGAGGACGAGGTGACGCCGCACCTGAGCGACGAGGTCGCGATCGGTGCGATCAACGCCGCCGACTCCGTGGTGCTCTCCGGCGCCGAGCCCGCCGTGCTGGCGGTCGCGGAGCGCTTCGCCGAGCAGGGCCGCCGCACCCGGCAGCTGCCGGTCTCGCACGCGTTCCACTCGCCGCTGGTGGAACCGGTGCTGGACGAGTTCCGCGCGGTCGTCGCGGAACTGGACTTCGGCGCACCGCAGATCCCGGTCGTGTCCAACCTCAGCGGACGCCTCGCCTCGCCCGAAGAGCTGGCCTCGCCGGAGTACTGGGTGCGGCACGTCCGCGAGCCGGTGCGCTTCGCCGACGGCGTCGCCGCGCTGCGGGAAGCGGGTGCCGACGCGTTCCTGGAGGTCGGCCCGGACGGCGTGCTCTCCGCCCTGGTCGACGGGTGCGTGCCGATGCTGCGCCGGGACCGCGACGAGGAGACGTGCGCGGTGACCGCGCTGGCCCGGCTGTTCGTCACCGGCGTGCGCGTCGACTGGGAGCGGCTGTTCACCGGCTCCGGCGCGCGGCGGGTGCCGCTGCCGACCTACCCGTTCCAGCACGAGCGCTTCTGGCCGACTCCGCTGGAGAAGAACGCTGCGGCGCAACGGGATTCGCTGCTGAACCTGGACTGGGTGCCCGCCGGGACCCCGGTCGCGGGCGAGGAGACCCGGTGGGCGGTGCTCGGCGACGACGTGCTCGGGGCCGCCGTGGCGCTGGACAAGGCCGGGCACCAGGTCGTGGCCGCCTCCGCGCTCGCGGCGATCGCCGACGACGAGGTCCCCGACGTCGTGCTGGTGCCGCTGGTAGGCGAGACCACCGGTGCCCGCGCCGCGCACGAGATGGCGGCAGCGGTGCTGCGGCTGCTGCAGGAGTGGTCGGCCGACGACCGGTTCACCCGCAGCCGCCTGGTGTTCGCCACCCGGGGCGCGGTCGGCGGCGACGACCTCGGCGCCGCGACCGCGTGGGGCCTGGTGCGCTCGGCCCAGTCCGAGAACCCCGGCACGTTCCTGCTGGTCGACCTCGACGAGCCGGACGCGCTGCCGCTGGTGCCGGGACTGCTCGACTCCGGCGAGACCCAGGTGCTGCTGCGCGGCGGAACACCGCTGGTCGGCAGGCTCGACCGGCTCACCGACCGCGCGGAACCCCGCGACTGGGATCCCGAGGGCGCGGTGCTCATCACCGGCGGCACCGGTGGTCTGGGCGCCGAGCTCGCCCGGCACCTGGTCACCGAGCGCGGCGTGCGGCATCTGCTGCTGGCGTCCCGCAGCGGCCCGGACGCCGTGGGAGCGGCCGAACTCCGCGACGAGCTCGCCGAGCACGGCGCCGAGGTCGCGCTCGCGGCCTGCGACTTCGCCGACCGCGAGGCCGTGGACCGGCTCGTGTCCGGTCTGGACCGCCCGCTGACGGCGGTGGTGCACGCAGCGGGCGTCCTCGACGACGGCATCGTCTCGTCGCTGACACCGGAACGGCTGGAGACCGTGCTGCGGCCGAAGGTCGACGGCGCGTGGAACCTGCACGAGGCCACCCGCGAGCACGACCTGGCGGCGTTCGTCCTCTACTCGTCGATCGCCGGGGTCATCGGCTCCGCCGGGCAGGGCAACTACGCGGCCGCCAACGCCTTCCTCGACGCCCTCGCCGAGCACCGCCGGGCGCGGGGACTGGTCGCGACCTCGCTGGCCTGGGGCCCGTGGACCGAATCCGTCGGCATGACCGGCGGTTTGGCCGACGGCGCGGCCGAGCGGATCGGGCGGTCCGACATGCCTCCGCTGTCGGTCGCTCAGGGCCTGGCCCTGTTCGACCAGGCCACCGGCCGGGACGAGGCGCTGCTGGTCGCCGCCCGCATCGTCGGCGGACGCAGCGACGGGCCGGTGTCGGCCGTGCTGCGCGGGCTGATCAGCGGTCCCGAACCCGCGGCCCAGCCCGAGGTCGACCTGGCGAGCAGCCTCGCCGGGCTCGACCCCGACGAGCGGCTGCGGCACCTGGTGGGTCTGGTGCGCGGGCACGCCGCCGGGGTGCTCGGCCACGCCTCACCGGAGGCCGTCGACCCGGACAAGGAGTTCCGCCAGGTCGGGTTCGACTCGCTGACCGCGGTCGAGCTGCGCAACAGCCTGTCGGCCGCGTGCGGCGTGAAACTGCCCTCGACGCTGGTGTTCGACCACCCGACACCCGCCGAGCTCGCCGCGTTCCTCGCCGAGGAGCTCTTCGGCGCCGAAGCCGACCCGGTGGACGTCCTGCTCGGCGAGCTCGACCGGCTGGAATCCCTGCTGGCCGCCAGCGACCCGGAGCAGCGGGCGCGCTCGGGCGCCTCGGCCCGGCTGCGCAACCTGCTGTCCCAGTACGGCGGGACGGCTGCGGGCACCGAGGAGGTCGCGGTCGCCGACCGGATCCAGGCGGCCAGCGCCGACGAGGTCCTGGCGTTCATCGACAACGAGCTCGGCCGCGACGCCGAGCGCTGATCCCTGGTTTCGAGAAGGAAGGCACACCGGCCATGCCCGACGAAGAGAAGCTCGTTGAGTACCTGAAGTGGGTCACCGCCGACCTGCACAAGGCCCGTCAACGGCTGGAGGAGGTCGAGGCCGGCAAGCACGAACCGGTCGCGATCGTCGGTCTCGCCTGCCGCTTCCCCGGAGGGGTGCGCACGCCGGAGGACCTGTGGGAGGTGCTGGAGTCCGGCCGCGACGCGATCTCGGGCTTCCCGACCGACCGCGGCTGGGACCTGGGCACTCTCGCGGGCGGCGACGACGGTCGCAGCGCCACCCTGCAGGGCGGTTTCCTCTACGACGCCGCCGAGTTCGACCCGGGCTTCTTCGGGATCTCCCCGCGCGAGGCGCTGGCGATGGACCCGCAGCAGCGGCTGCTGCTCGAAACCACCTGGGAGGCGGTCGAACGCGCCGGCATCGACCCGTCTTCGCTGCGCGGCAGCCGCACCGGCGTGTTCGTCGGCACCAACGGCCAGGACTACGGGCACGTGCTCATCGGCTCGCAGGAGGACGTCGGCGGGCACGCCGGGATGGGCACGGCGGCCAGCGTGATCTCCGGCCGCGTCGCCTACACCTTCGGTTTCGAGGGACCGGCGGTGACGGTGGACACCGCGTGCTCCTCGGCGCTGGTGTCGCTGCACCAGGCGGCGCAGGCGCTGCGCGGCGGCGAGTGCTCGCTGGCGGTGGCGGGCGGGGTCACCGTCATGGCGACCTCCTCGAACTTCGCCGGGTTCACCCGGCAGGGCGGCCTCGCCCCGGACGGGCGGTGCAAGGCGTTCTCCGACGACGCCGACGGCACCGGCTGGTCGGAGGGCGTCGGCGTGCTGCTGGTGGAGAAGCTCTCCGACGCCGAGCGCCACGGGCACCCGGTGCTGGCGGTGCTGGAGGGCAGCGCGGTCAACCAGGACGGCGCCTCCAACGGCCTCACCGCCCCCAACGGTCCCGCGCAGCGCGAGGTGATCCGCGCGGCCCTGGCCTCCGCCGGACTCGGACCGTCCGATGTGGACGCGGTGGAGGCGCACGGAACCGGGACGACCTTGGGCGATCCGATCGAGGCGCAGGCGCTGCTGGCGACCTACGGGCAGGAGCGCGAGCAGCCGCTGCGGATCGGGGCGATCAAGTCCAACATCGGCCACACCCAGGCCGCCGCCGGTGCCGCCGGGGTCATCAAGATGGTGCTGGCCCTGCGGCACGAGCTGCTGCCCAAGACCCTGCACGTCACCGAACCGTCGGGGCACGTCGACTGGTCGGCCGGCAGCACCCGGCTGCTCACCGAGCCGGAGGCCTGGCCGCGCGGCGAGAAGCCGCGCCGCGCCGGGGTGTCCTCGTTCGGCGTCAGCGGCACCAACGCCCACGTGATCCTCCGCGAAGCCCCCGAACCGGCCGACGAACCCGCCCCGACGGGCACCGGCCCGGTCCCGCTGGTGGTCTCGGCGAAGTCCCCGGCGGCGCTCGACGCCCAGCTCGAGCGGATCCGCGCGCTCGACGCCAACCCGCTCGACATCGGCCACTCGCTGCTCACCACCCGCACCACCTTCGACCACCGCGCAGTCCTCCTCACCACCGAAGACGACCCCCTCGAAGCAGCCCGAGGCGTCGCCAGCACTGGGCCCCTGGCAATCCTGTTCTCCGGCCAGGGCTCCCAACGCCTCGGCATGGGCCGAGACCTCCATACCCGCTACCCGGTCTTCGCCGAGTCCCTGGACGAGGTCCTGAACCACCTGGATCCCTCGGTCCGCGAGGTGATGTGGGGCGAAGACGAGGAAGCCCTCAACCAAACGGGCGTCGCCCAACCGGCCCTGTTCGCCATCGAGGTCGCCCTCTATCGCCTGATCGAGTCCTTCGGAGTCCGCCCGGATCACGTGGCAGGCCACTCGATCGGGGAAGTCGCCGCAGCCCACGTAGCGGGCGTGTTGTCCCTCCAGGACGCCTGCACGTTGATCTCGGCCCGAGCCTCGTTGATGCAGGCCCTGCCTTCGGGCGGGGCGATGGTCGCGGTCCGCGCGACCGAGTCCGAGGTCCTGCCGTACCTAACGGGTGAACCTTCTGCGGTCAAAAACTCCCAGATTCAGGGGGACGAATACCGGAGTATTCGACCCGACGAAAACTCCGGTATTCGACCCCACGAAAATGGCAATTCTCAATCGGGTGTCATCTCGTTGGCGGCGGTCAACGGGCCTGAGTCGGTCGTGTTGGCTGGGGACGAGGACGCCGTTCTTGAGGTCGCTAAGAACTGGGAGTTCAAGCAGCTCAAGGTTTCTCATGCTTTCCACTCGGCTTTGATGGAGCCGATTCTGGAGGAGTTCCGAGACGTTGTTGAGGGGTTGTCGTTCCGGGAGCCTCGGGTTCCGGTGGTGGCTTCGGGGGATGTGACTTCGCCTGAGTTTTGGGTGCGGCATGTTCGGGAGGCTGTGCGGTTCCACGACTTCGTGACGTCGTTGCGGGGGAGCGGGGTCACGCGGTTCCTGGAGGTGGGGCCGGACGGGGCGTTGTCGGCGATGGTCGACGGGTGCGTTCCGGTGCTGCGCAAGGATCGCGGCGAGGACGTGGCGTTCCTGACCGCGCTGGCCCGGCTGCACGTCTCCGGCGTCGCGGTCGACTGGACGCCGGTGTTCGCCGGGACCGGGGCGCGGCGGGTCGAGCTGCCGACGTACCCGTTCGACCGCGAGCGCTACTGGCCGGAGTCGGCGATCGACCCGCGCGCCGCGTTCGGCAAGCTCGACGAGCCGCGAGGCGCGCTGCACCGCCTCGACTGGGTGAGCACCGACGTCGGCACCGCCTCCTCCGGCGCGCGCTGGGCGATCATCGGCAACGACGAGCTCGACCTCGCCCACCTGCTCTACAGCGCCGGCCAGACCGTCACCGGCTACGGCGACACCCTCGCCGACGCCACCGGCGACACCGGCATCGCCCCCGACGTCTTCCTGGTGACGCTCTCCGGCGGCCACGCCGCCGCCGACGCGCACGCCCTCGCCGAACGGGTCCTCGGCCTGATCCAGGAAGCCCTCGCCGACCCGCGCTTCGACCGCGCGCGCGTGGTGTTCGTCAGCCACGGCGCCACCACCGGCGAGGACCTGGCCTCGGCCACCGCGTGGGGCCTGGTGCGCTCCGCCCAGTCGGAGAACCCGGGACGGTTCCTGCTCGTCGACTCCGACGGCGAACCGCTGTCGGCCGCGACCCTGCCCGAGCTGATCTCCACCGACGAACCGCAGGTCCTGGTGCGCGGTGGAACCACCCACGTCGCCCGTCTCACCGCGCTCCCGCGCGCCGAAACCCCGCACGGCGACTGGGATTCCGAGCGCACCGTGCTCATCACCGGCGGAACCGGCGGACTCGGCGCCGAACTCGCCCGCCACCTGGTGACCCGGCGCGGCGTCCGGCACCTGCTGCTGGTCAGCCGCCGCGGCGGCGACGCCCCCGGGGCCGCCGAGCTGCGGGCCGAACTCGCCGAGCACGGCGCCACCGCGACCACCGCGGCCGCCGACGTCGCCGACCCCGACGCCGTCGCGACCCTGCTCGCGTCGATCCCGGCCGACCACCCGCTGGGCGCGGTCGTGCACACCGCCGGGGTGCTCGACGACGGGCTCGTCGACGCGCTCACCCCGCAGCGGCTCGCCGACGTGCTGCGCCCCAAGGTCGACGGCGCCTGGAACCTGCACCGCGCCACCAGCGAGCTCGACCTGTCGGCGTTCGTGCTGTACTCCTCGGTCGCCAACGTCCTCGGCGGCGCCGGGCAGGGCAACTACAGCGCCGCCAACGCCTACCTCGACGCCCTCGCCGCCCACCGCCGCGCCGCCGGGCTCCCGGCCGTGTCGCTGGCGTGGGGCCCGTGGACGCAGACGGGCGGCATGACCGGCGAGCTCAGCGACGCCGCGATGGACCGCATCACCCGCTCCGGAATGCCACCCCTGGCACCCGAGCAGGGCCACGCCCTGTTCGACGCCGCTCTCGACGCGGACGCGTCCCTGCTGGTCGCCGCCCACGTCGAGACCGGTTCCCGCGGTCCCGTCGCCCCGCTGCTGCGCGGCCTGCACCCCGACGAACCCGCCGCCCGGCCCTCCGGCGCGGCCGCGGTCACCGTCCGGGACCGGCTGCGCGACGCCGACCCGGGGGAGCGGGAGGGCATGCTGCGCGACCTCGTCGTGGGCATGTCGGCCGCGCTGCTCGGGCACCCCGATCCCAGCGCCGTCGACCCCGAACGCGACTTCCTGGAGCTGGGTTTCGACTCGCTGATCGCGGTGGAGCTGCGCAACCAGCTTTCCGAGCAGCTCGGCGTGCGGCCCTCCAGCTCGATCGTGTTCGACAGCAAGACGCCCGCGCAGCTCGCCAAGACCCTGCTCGGCGAACTCGGCTCCCTCGACGGTCCCAGCGCCGCACCGGTCGCGGGGCTGCGGGCGACCGCCGACCCGGGCGACACGCTGCACGGTCTGTTCATGCAGTCGGTCAGCTCCGGCCAGACCCTGCAGGGACTTCAGGTCCTCAAGCACGTCGCCCTGCTGCGGCCGCAGTTCGAAAACCCCGCCGAGCTCGAGGAACTGCCCACCCCGGTGTCGATGGCCGACGGCCCGAAGCAGCCCAAGCTGATCTGCATCAGCGCCCCCGGCGCCACTGCGGGCATCCACATGTACGCGCGGCTGGCTGCGCAGCTGCGCGGCAAGCGCGAGGTGGCGGCGCTGCCGCTGGTCGGTTTCGAACCCGGCGAACCGCTCCCGGCCACCGGTGAGGCCGCCGCGCGCTGGGTCGCCGAGGCCGTGCTGCACGCCAGCGACGGCGAACCGTTCGCGCTCGTCGGGCACTCCTCCGGCGGCACGCTGGCCTACTTCGCGGCCGCCGTGCTGGAGGAGACCTGGGGCATCACGCCCGAGGCGGTGATCATGCTCGACACGCTCAGCCTCCGCTACGACAGCCACGAGGGCATGGACTTCGACGCGGTGACCGCCAACTACTTCAACACCATGGAATCCCCCGCGGTGAGCCTCAACAGCGCCCGCCTGTCGGCGATGGCGCACTGGTTCGTCCGCATCGTCGACATCGGACTGGAGACCTCCGCGCCGAAGCTGCTGGTCCGCTGCGCCAAGGAGGTCGACGGCACCGACCTGGTCATCACCGGCCAGGACGTGGCCGTGCCGCACGACGCGATGCGGCTGGTGCAGACCGACCACATGTCGATGGTGAAGGAGGACTCCGACCTGACCGCGCAGGTGATCGAGGACTGGCTCGGCACCCGGACCCTGACCGCGAACGCACCCGGAGAGGTGTCATGACCGCAACGCACGAAGAAGAGCTCCCCCTGGTGGGGGTCGAACGGCCGTCGATCCTCAGCTTCAGCCAGGTCCGCCTCGACCTGCAGCAGAAGGCACCGGTGTGCCGTATCCGCACGCCCGCCGGTGACGAGGCGTGGCTGGTGACCCGGCACGCCGAGGTCAAGGAGCTGCTGCAGGACAACCGGCTCGCCCGCTACCACCCGGACCCGGCCAACGCGCCGCGGTTCCTGCGCAACCCGATGCTGGACATGCTCGTCACCGACACCGACGTGGAGACCGAGCGCCAGGTCCACGAGGAGAAGCGGGTCCTCTACACCAAGAGCTTCGCGGCCCGCCGCGTGCTCGACCGCAAGTCGCGGGTGGAGGCCATCGCGCACGCCAAGATCGACGAGATCATCGCCGCCGGTCAGCCCGCCGACCTGCACGAGATGTTCTCCACGGTGTACTCGCAGAACGCGCTGTGCGACATGATCGGCATCCCGGAGGACGCCCGCGAGGAACTGCTGACCCAGATGGACCGGGTCGGCGCCGTCGACCGGGAGCACGCCGAGGGCGGCATGGAGTCGGTGTTCGCCTTCGCCGCCGAGGTCGGCAGGCGGCGCCGCGACGACCCCGGCGACGACGTCATCACCCGGTTCGTCGAGAGCGGCCTGACCGACTCCGAGATCGGCATGCACGTGGTGGTCCTGCTGTTCACCGGCCTGGCCGGGCTGGTCAGCCACCTCGACTTCGGGGTGCTGCTGTTCCTGCTCAACCCGGAGCAGCGGGAGCTGGCGATGAACGACCCGGAGATCATGGCGCGCGCCGTCGACGAGGTGATGCGGGCGACCATCGGCAGCCCGGTGCTGCCGCGCTACGCCAGCGAGGACATGGAGATCGGGGGAGTGACGATCCCCTCCGGTGACCTGGTGATGCTGGACTTCTCGCTGGCGAACTTCGACGACCGCGTCTACGCCAACCCCGAGCGGTTCGACGTCACCCGCACTCCCAACCCGCACTTCACCTTCGGGCACGGGATGCGCCACTGCACGGGGGCGCCGCTGGTGCGGATCATCATGGCGGTCGGGTTCACGGCCCTGTTCTCGCGGCTGCCCGGGCTGAGCCTCGCGGTGCCGCAGTCGGAGCTGGAATCCCGCGCGGGCGGCAAGCTCGCCGGCGGCCTCGAACGATTCCCGGTCCGCTGGTGAGAGAGGTCCGAAGATGATGGGCGAAGAGCTCCGGGCGTGCCCGTTCCCGATGGCGCGCGACACCGAGCACCGGCTCGACCCGCCTCCCGAGTACCGGCGGCTCCGCGAGGAGGAACCGGTGTGCCGGGTGCGGACCTCGGCCGGTGACGACGCGTGGGTGATCAGCCGCTACGACGACGTGCGGGCCGCGCTCAGCGACCAGCGGCTGAGCTCCGCGGTGGCGCACCCGGGCTACCCGCGGCTGTTCTTCCCGGAACCGGCACCGCCCGGGGCCTTCGTCCAGTCCGACCCTCCCGAGCACACCCGCTTCCGGCGGATGGTGATCGGCCAGTTCACCCGCAAGCGGGCCGAGGAGATGCGGCCCTACCTGCAGGAACTCGTGGACGCGCGGATCGATGCGATGCTCGCGGCGGGACCGCCGGTGGACCTGGTGGCCGAGTACGCCAAGGAGGTCCCGCTGTCGGTGATCTGCAAGCTGCTCGGCGTGCCCTACCGGGATCGGGTGGCGTTCGGCCGGTGGGTGCACAAGCTCAACGAGCCGACCGCGAACCCGTCGGTGAACAAGGGCGCGGCGAGCTCGCTGTTCCAGTACCTGCGCAGGCTCGTGACGGCCAAGGCGAAGAAGCCCACCGACGACCTGCTGGGCTGGCTGGCGGGAAACCACCTCGCCAACGGCGAGATCACCCGCGAGGAGATCACCGCGATGGCGATGATGCTGCTCTCGGCCGGCTACGACACCTCGGCCAGCGCGATCTCGCTGAGCGTGATGACGCTACTGCGGAACCCGGACCAGCTGGCGCGGCTGCGCGAGGACCCGAGCCTGATCAACGGTGCCGTGGAGGAGCTGCTGCGGCACCAGAACATCATGCAGTGGGGCGTGGGCCGGGTCGCGGTGGAGGACGTGGAGATCGCGGGTCGCACCATCCCGGCGGGCGACGGCGTGATCCTGCTGCTGCCCTCGGCCGACCGCGACGACGCGGCCCACCCCGACGCCGACCGCCTCGACATCACCCGCGAGACCGGGATCTCGCTGTCGTTCGGGCACGGCCTGCACAGCTGCGTCGGCAAGTTCCTCACCCGGGTGGAGATGCAGGTCGCCATCGGCACCCTGGTCCGCCGGATCCCCACCCTGGCCCTGGCCACGCCGCTCGAAGACCTGCACTACCGGGACGCGGCGATCACCTACAGCGTCCGGGAACTCCCCGTCACCTGGTGATTCTGGTCCGAACCGCCCGAGATGCCGGGCGGTTCGGACCCCGAACCGCCCTCAGCGGCGCTGGGCCGCAAGCAGGAGGTAGCCGAGCTCCTCGACGTCGATGAGCCCCGGTGCCGGGATGCCCGCCGCCAGCGCGAGCTCCAGGGTCGCGTCGGGGTTGCCGGCGGCCCAGTCCGTCCAGGGCTTGGACATCTCGATGAAGGTGTTGCGGGTGGTGTGGTCGCTGATGTCCCGGATCTCCTCGAAGAGCATCCCCGCGTCCCGCAGCATCTGCGGGTAGTCCTCGACCGGGACCGTGGTGAGCAGCGACGTCTCGCGCAGCAGGTCCACGAACGGGCGGTGAACCTCCGGGATCGGGGCGCGCTCGAAGAAGTCGGTGAGCACCAGGCGCCCGCCGGGCCGCAGCACGCGGGCGATCTCGCCGAGCACCTGCCTGCGGTCCGGCATGTGCATCATGGACTCCAGCGCGAACGCCGCGTCGAACGAGGCGTCCAGGAACGGCAGCCGCAGCGCGTCCGCCAGCTGGAAGTCCAGCCGCAGATCCTCCGACAGGGCAGCGGCTTTCGCCTGCTCGATCTGCGCCTCGCTGACCGTGATGCCGGTGACCCGCGCGCCCGTGCGCCGGGCCGTGCGCAGCGCCGGACCGCCGATGCCGCAGCCGACGTCGAGCACGTGGTGGGTGTCGTCGACGCGCAGCCGGTCGATCACCATGTCGGTCAGCCGCAGCGCGGCGACGCCCAGCGGCGCGTCGTCGTCCTCGTCCTCCCAGTAGCCGAAGTGCAGGTGCTCGCCGAAACCGAAGTTCGGCACCTCCGCCTCGTCGGGCCACAGGTCGCGGGACTCGGCGGCGAACCGGTCGTAGAGCTTGCCGACGGCCTCGGCGTTCGACGTGCTCGTCTGCTCGGACATCATCGGCTCCTCAGAACTGTTCAGGACGTGCCTTGGGTGGCGATGCGGGGAGCGGAACCCGAACGGTCCCCGGGGGTCTCGCGGTGATCGGTGCCGCCGAGGATCCGGGTGAACACCGCGGTCAGCTCCGCGACCGGGTCCTCTGCGGCGTCGCGGCTGCGCCAGGCGACGAACCGGTCCGGGCGGACCAGCACCGCCCCGCGCTCGGTGACGCCGCGGTGCCCGACCCACGCCGAGCGCGGGTCCTGGTAGTCGCCGTCGAGGTGGCCGATGCTCACCGCGTCCAGCGGCAGCTCGGAGCGTTCGACGAGCTCGCGGGCCGCGCCGGTCCAGCGGTCGTCCTCGCCGGCGATGAGCAGGAACCGGCCCGGCCGCACCAGGTCCATGATCGGGAAGCGCCGCCCGTCGGCGTCCTCCAGCTGCGCGTGCGGCAGCGGCTGGCCGGGGCGGGTGCCGGGCTGGTAGTGGCGGATCGGGTCGGGGTTGGAGGGTTCCGGGGTGCCGTCGGGGATCACCGCGTCGGACTCGTAGGTGTACCCGGATTCGAGGTTGAGGGCGTTGAACTCCATCGACTGGCTGGCGATGGCGCGGCGCACCAGCGCGCGGAACGACGCGTCCTCCGGCCGCCCGCTCCACAACCGGTGCAGCGACGTCCAGTTCTCCTCCGGGACGCTGCCCGGGCCCATGCCGACGGTCTCGATCGCCTGCAGGTGGTTGACGATGTTGTTGACGGCCTGCCCGACCGTGCGGCCGGTGACCTTGCGGCGCTCGACCTCGTAGCTGTCCAGCAGTTCCGGGTCGGCCTCGCCGTGGACCACGGCCGCCAGCTTCCAGGCGAGGTTGTGCGCGTCCTGCACCGCCGAGTTCAGCCCGTAGCCGCCGGTGGGCGGGAAGCGGTGCGCGGCGTCGCCGAGCAGGAAGATCCTGCCGTCGCGGAACCGCTCGGCCACCGAGCCGCCCATCGTCCAGCGGGACACGGTGTGCACCGTCATCTCCTGCTCGGTGAGCCCGAGGATGTGGCGCACCTCCGCCAGCACCGACTCGTCGTCGGGGGCGTCGAGGTCGCCGGTGACCGGGCTGGTGTGCACCACCCACTCCTCGGAGTCCGGCCCCCACGAGTCGGGGCCGACGGGCAGCAGCGTTGCGCCGACACCGGTCTCGGGCAGCCACAGCCAGCGCAGCAGGACCTCGGGGTCCGACACCGACTTGGACAGGTCGGCCGACAGGTGCACCGAGACCATGCGGGCGATGTCGTCCACGCCTTCGGAGCCGATGCCCAGCGCCGGGCCGATCATCCGGCCGCCGTCGCAGGCCAGCAGGCACTTGCTGCGCACCCGGTAGGTCCGGTCGGTGGCGCGGTCGCGGACCGTGGTGGTCACCCCGGTGGCGTTTTGCTCGAACGCGGTGACCTCGTGGCCGAAGCGGACCCCGTCCGGGGCGAGCTCGTCGGCGCGCTGCTTGAGCAGCGGTTCGAGGCGCATCTGCGGGAGGTTCGCGGGGCGGCAGGCGCTGGCGGCCAGCCACGCCGGGTTCGCGCCGCCGGCGCCCCACAGCTCCACCTTCGCCAGGCAGCGCCCGCGCTGGGGGTGATCGGTGCCGTCGAGGTACCAGCCCGCGTAGGACATGTTCTGCGGCGGCGTGCCCCGCTCGTAGACGGCGTCGGCGACCCCGGCGTCGCGCAGGATCTCCATCGTCCGCTGGTGGAGCACGTGCGCCTTGGGTTGCGTCGACGTCGTCGGCGCCGCGCTGACCAGCAGCGATTCCACTCCTTGCAGCGACAGCAGGATCGACGCGGTCAGTCCCGCGCCGCCACCACCGACGATGAGCACCGGCACGTCGCAGGGGTCGGTCATGCTCTCCTCCTGCCCGGCCCCGCGCCGCTGCGGCACCGGATTTCAAGGGAAGTCGGGATTTCCATGGAAATCGGGGTCCCGATTTCCATGGAAATCAGGTCAACGGGGTTTGCGGCCGATGACGGCGCCGTCGGCTCCCGCGGCGTCGATGCGGATGACCTCGAGGTCGGCGAAACCGGCGTCGGCCAGCCAGTCCTGGTACTCGGCTTCCGAGTAGTTCTGCCCGCCCGGGTGGCTGACCAGCATGTTCAACCCCATCACCGCGGCGTTGGCGGGGCCGGTGCGGTCGGGGTCGAGCAGCAGCTCGCAGATGAGCACGGCACCTCCGGGTTCGAGCGCGGCGAAGCACTTGTCCAGCAGTTCCCGGTTGGTCTTCTCGTCGCCGCAGTGCAGGACCTGGCTGAGCAGCATGACGTCGTAACCACCGGGCAGGGTCTCGTCGGTGGTGAAGTCACCGGGCACGGCGTCGATGACGTCGGTGAGCCCGGCCTCGGCGATCTTGCGCTCGACCACGGTGCACACGTGCGGCAGCTCGTACACGCCCGCGCGCAGCCCCGGAACCCGCCGGCACAGCTCGATCGGGATGCCGCCCGAGCCGCCGCCGACGTCGAGGAGCCGCTGGTGGCGGCTGAAGTCGTAGGCCGCGCCGAGCTCCTTGCCGGTGTAGCCGGCCAGCGCGTGCATTGCCTCCCAGAAGAAGTTCATCATGAAGTCGTTGGGGGCGAAGACGGTTTCCTGCTGCTGCTCGGGGTCGACGAACATCGACCGGTTCGTGCGCAGCGAGTTCACCAGCTGCTCCCAGCCGGGGTAGAGCCCGCGGTCGTAGAACTGCACGAAACCGCCGAAGAAGTACGGCTTTCCCTTGACCAGGAACTCCTCGGCCATCGCCGAGTTCCGGTAGCGCCCGTCGCGCTTGTCCAGCAGGTCCAACGCCACCAGCGCGGGCAGCAGGATGTCCGCCGGGCGCTGCTGCAGCCCGATCTCGGCGGCGAACTCCTCGGCGGTGACCTCGCGGCCACCGGCGAGGCGGGTGAACACCTCCAGCTCCACCGCGGCCGCGAAGGTCTTGAAGCGCATGAATCCGGTGGTCAGATCGAGCAGTGGCTGCTGGCTGACCGCGTTCGCGTTGTCCGTCAAGACTTCTCCAAGGCGTGGAAGGGCCGGACGAGGTCACGATAGGCGCGCGGGCGTTAGTGAAACGCCCACTGCTTCGGCCGATCAGGGCTTCTTGCGGGCGATGTGGTGCCGGTAGCTGTGGTAGGACTGCTGGGCGCGCCGGGGCCGGATGCGGGTTGCTTCCAGCACCCGGTCGAGAGCGTCGCGATGGCCGACGAAATCGGCTCCGGCGAGGTGACTTCCGCCGCGCCCCATCATGATCCGCGTCTTGACCGACAGCTTCTTCGCGGAGAAGTTCCGGCGGTAGAAGCTGCCCGGTGCCAGGCGTTTCCGGATCGCGGCGCGCACCCGCTCGGTCACGTCGACGTCCTCCAGCCACTCCAGCGGCCCGTCCTCCCGCTTGATCCGGGTGAGCAGCTCGTGGGACTGGTCGATGAACAGGTCGATGTGCGAGAGGTACCCGCCGGGCTTGAGCACCCGCGCGGCCTCGTTCAGGAACCCGCCGAGATCCGGGTAGTTGTGGGAGCTCTCGACGTTGAGGACCACGTCGAACTCGCCGTCGGCGAAGGGCAGGTCCTCGGCGTCGCCCTGCACGAAGCGCAGCCGCTCGCCCCGGGACAGCCGCGCGTTGGCGCGATCGGTGGCGGCCTGCGACAGGTCGAGCCCGACGACCTGCGAGGCGTCGACGACCCGCGACACGAAGTTCAGGCCCTCGCCGAGACCGCACCCGACTTCGAGGACCTTCTTGCCCGCGTAGTCCGACAGCGGGATCGGAATCCGGCGCAGCGCCTGGAAGTACAGCTGCTCGGAGAACCCGTCGGTGCCGTGGTCGTCGAAACCCGGGATGAGCGACCGGATCTCGCGCAGCACCTCGTCGTCGTGCAGGCCCCAGTTCCAGAAGTCGCCCTGGGTGGACCAGGAGGCGACGCCGTTGTAGATCTCCGACACCGCGCCCTTGACCCGCTCCGGCGGCGGGCCGGAGTCGTGCTTGGCGTTGAGCTTGCGGAATCCGGAGCTGAAGTCCTCCGCCGTCGCGGAGTCCTGGGTGCTCGTCGACATGGTGGTCGGCCCTTTCTGGTCAGTGCCGCGGGTCGCGCCGGGCCGCGAGCGGCCTGCGCTGGAGCGACGGCGACCCGGTGATCTGGGCGCGCAGCTCGCGCACCAGCCGGGTGAGGTCGGCGCGGTCGCGCGCCCCGCCGAAGACGTAGAAGTCCGGCCGCACCAGCACGGCGACCTGCCGGGACTCGGCGAGGTACGGCAGGTAGGTGTTGCCGACGTCGACGACCTCGTTCGGTCCCGCGTGCTTGGGGCCGGACCCGAACGGCAGCACCCGCACCAGGTGCGCGCCGAGGTCGTCGAGGAACGCGCGGGACTCCTCGTCGAGCTCTTCGCCCGGGTCCAGGGAGGACAGCAGCACGAAGCCGCGGCCGACCACGTC
Source organism: Saccharopolyspora flava (assembly GCF_900116135.1). Taxonomy (GTDB): domain Bacteria; phylum Actinomycetota; class Actinomycetes; order Mycobacteriales; family Pseudonocardiaceae; genus Saccharopolyspora; species Saccharopolyspora flava. The sequence goes on along the minus strand of NZ_FOZX01000003.1, from coordinate 327,390 downwards.
GTCGAACAGGCCGCGCCGGTCGCCGCGCGCCACCTGGCCCTGCGGCATGAGCTGCCCGGCGGGTGCGGCGATGGTGCGGCCGAGGGACCGCCGCAGGAACCCGTCCTCCAGCGCGAACGACGGCGGGGCGGCCTCCGGCTGGTCCTGCTCCGAGCGGGCGGCGATGAGGTACTCGTCGCGGGCGGCGGCCTTGGCCGGGTCGAGCTCGGAGACCAGCTTGCCCATCTCGATCGAGGCGTCGGTGGTGCGCCGGACCTGCTTGGCGCGCTCGGCGGGGTAGCCGTCCAGCAGGCGTTCGGCGGCCCGGCCGCGCAGGACCAGGTCCAGTCGCCACGCCAGGCTCGCCGCGTCCCGCACGCCCGAGCACATGCCCTGGCCCGCGAACGGCGGCATCAGGTGCGCCGAGTCCCCGGCCAGCAGCATCCGCCCGCTGCGCCACCGGTCGGTCATGGCGGCGGCGAAGGTGTAGACGATGTTGCGGGTCAGCTTCGCGTTCTCCGGGGACACGCCGTGCGGTTCGAGCAGCCGCCACAGGGCTTCCTCGGTGCTGAACTCCTCGACGGTCTCGCCCGGCAGCAGCATGAACTCCCAGCGGCGGTGACCGCGCCCGCTGGCGACGATCGTCGTCGGCCGCGCCGGATCGCAGATCTGCACGTCGGTGGGGTGGAACTCGCGCGGCTCGTGGAACACGACGTCGCACAGCAGCCAGTCCTGGGAGAACCCGAAGTCGTCGACCTGCGCGCCGATGCGCTCGCGGACGAGGCTGTTCGCGCCGTCGCAGCCCACCAGCCACGTCCCGGTGATGCGACCGTCGGCGAGCGCCGGGCCGGACGCGCGGACCTCGACGTGGTCACCGTGATCGGTCAGGTCCTCGACCTCGTGGCCGTAGAGCATCCTCAGGTTCGGCAGCGTCTCGGCGTGCGTCCGCAACGCCGCCTCGTACGAAGGCTGGTGCATGACAGCGGCTTTCGGCCACCCCTGGTGGCCGGGGCGGTAGGGCGCGTCGAAGCTGAGCAGCACCTCGCCCGCCGCGTTGCGGAACTCGTAGACGCCCATCGGCTCGCCGAGATCGTGCAGCTGGTCGCCGATCCCGGCGGCGGCGAAGTTCCTGGAGGTCTCGCCGTCGATCGTGACGACCCGGGGGAACGGGTACTGCTCGGCGTAGCGCTCCAGCACCGCCACCCGCCACCCGCGGTGCGCGAGCAGCAGGGCGAGGGTCAGCCCCACCGGACCGCAGCCGACGATCACCACGTCCGCGTCGGCACCGCGGTCGGAACTGGGGGACTCAGCTGGGATCGACATCTCACTTCCGCTCGAAGTCGGTGGCGCGGACGGCGTTGCGGAGTCAACGGTAGGCGCAGAACACTCGGGGAACTCCCAGTCCTGGAACTCCCGCCGGCGCGGACCTGGTGCTTGCTAGGGAAATTCTCACTACCCCTCGGACTAGCGTCGCGGCTGGTTGCAAGCGACGTCGTCCGGTGCCGAGGCGTCCCGGTTCGCGTGGCCGGTCCGACGGCCCGAGCGGCGGCCGACCCGATCAGCCACTGGACGAGGGAGCGTCGTCGTCGTGTTACGTACCGAACTCATCCGGCCGCTGTCCGAGCTGCTGCGGGAGCACGCCGAGCGGACGCCGGACAAGATCGCGTTCAGCGACCACCGGCGGGACCTCACCTACGCCGAGTACGAGCGGCGCACCGCCCGGCTCGCGGGTCACCTGGCGGACCGGCTGGATCGCGGCGACCGGGCGATGATCTACCTCGGCAACTCGGTGGAGACGCTGGAGGCCTACCTCGCGGTGATCCGCGCGAGCGGCGTCGCGCTGCCGTTCAACCCGAACTCGGCCGACGCCGAGCTGGCCTACGTCCTCGACGACAGCGGCGCCCGCGTGGTGATCACCGACCGCGGCCGGCTGGACCAGGTCGTGGCGCTGCAGCGGGAACGCCCGCACCTGCGGATCGTGGTCACCGGCGACGACCCGCTGCCCGAGGGCACCCCGGCCACCCGCTACGCGGACCTGATGGCCGCCGAACCCGCCCAGCCCGCCCGCGACGACCAGGACCTCGACGACGTCGCCTGGATGCTCTACACCTCCGGCACCACCGGCAAGCCCAAGGGCGTGCTGTCGACGCAGCGCAGCTGCCTGTGGTCGGTGGCGGCCTGCTACGCCCCGATCGTCGGCCTGTCCGGCGAGGACCGGGTGCTGTGGCCGCTGCCGCTGCACCACAGCCTCGCGCACGTGCTGTGCGTGATCGGCGTGACCGCGGTCGGCGCCACCTGCCGCGTGCTGGACGGCTTCTCCGGCGAGGAGGTGCTGCGCGCGTTCCAGGACGACACCTACACGTTCCTCACCGGCGTGCCCGCGATGTACCACCACCTGCTGGAGGCCGCGCGGCGCCACGACGTCGACATGAGCGGCCTGCGGCGCTGCCTGACGGCGGGTTCGGTGTGCCCGGCCTCGCTGCGCACCGCCTTCGAGGAGACCTTCGGCGTCCCGCTGCTGGACGGCTACGGCAGCACCGAGACCTGCGGTCTGATGGCGGTGAACTGGCAGCACGGCACCCGGGTCGACGGGTCCTGCGGCCTGCCGGTGCCCGGTCTGGCGCTGCGGCTGGTCGACCCGGACAGCGCCCGCGACGTCGCCCCCGGAGCGGAGGGCGAGGTGTGGGTGCGCGGCCCGAACCTCATGGTCGGCTACCACAACGCGCCGGAGGCGACCGCCGCCGCGCTGCCGGGAGGCTGGTACCGCACCGGTGACCTGGCCAGGCAGGACGAGGCCGGTTACCTGACCATCACCGGCCGGGTGAAGGAGCTGATCAACCGGGGCGGGGAGAACATCCACCCCGGCGAGGTGGAGGACGCGCTGCGGGACGCCCCGGGCGTCGCCGACGTGGCCGCGGCGGGCGAACCGCACGAGGTGCTCGGCGAGGTGCCGGTGGCCTACGTCGTCCCGCGCGAGACCGGCGTCGACGTCGAGGCGCTGTTCGCGGTGTGCCGGGAGCGGCTGTCGAGCTTCAAGATCCCCGAGCGGATCTACGAGACCGAGCGCATCCCCCGGACGGCTTCCGGCAAGGTCACCCGGCACCTGCTGCGCGACCTGCCGACCCGCCTGCTCGCCGACCGCGAGTCGTTCTCCAGCGAGCTGGTCGAGAGCGCCGCGCGCGTGACCGAGGCGGACGAGGCGGCGGCCGCCGAGCTGCGGCGGCGGTTGACCGGCCTGACGCCGCAGGAGCAGGAGTCGTCGCTGCTGGAGCTGGTGCGCGCCGAGGTCGCGCAGGCCCTCGGGCTCGACGCGCTGAGCGCCGCGGCGGCCCGGAGCGCGTTCCGCGAGCTCGGGTTGACCTCGGTGAGCGCGGTGGCGTTGCGCAACCGGCTGACGGCCGTCACCGGCCTGGACCTGCCCGCCCCGGTGGCGTTCGACCACCCGACCCCGGACGCGCTGGCCCGCCACCTGCGCGCCGAACTGCTCGGCGAGCGGACCCCGGCCCCGGCTCTCGCCGCGCCGCGCCAGGACCCGGGCGAGCCGATCGCGATCATCGGCATGGGCTGCCGCTTCCCCGGTGACGTGCGCTCGCCCGAGCAGCTCTGGCAGCTGGTCGCCGACGGCGACGACGTGCTGTCGCCGTTCCCCGCCGACCGCGGCTGGAACCTGGCGAAGCTGTTCGGCGAGCCGGGCGATCCCGGCACCAGCGCGACCCGGCACGGCGGATTCCTGCACGACGCAGCCGATTTCGACGCCGCGTTCTTCGGCATCTCACCCCGCGAGGCGTTGGCGATGGACCCGCAGCAGCGGTTGTTGCTGGAGGTGTCGTGGGAGGCCCTGGAGCGCTCCGGCATCGACCCGACGACGCTGCGCGGCCGAGACGCGGGCGTGTTCACCGGCGTCATGTACCACGACTACGGCACCGGTCTCGCCGACGCGCCCGAGGGCACCGAGGGCTACTGGACCACCGGGACCGCGGGCAGCGTCGCGTCCGGCCGCGTCGCCTACGCGCTCGGCGTCGAAGGCCCTGCGGTCACGGTGGACACGGCGTGCTCGTCGTCGCTGGTGTCGATGCACTGGGCGGCGCAGTCGTTGCGGCAGGGGGAGTGCTCGCTGGCGCTGGCCGGTGGGGCGACGGTGATGTCGACGCCGTCGACGTTCGTCGAGTTCACCAAGCAGGGCGGTCTGGCCCCGGACGGCCGCTGCAAGTCCTACTCCGACGACGCCGACGGCGTCGGCTGGTCCGAGGGTGCCGGCGTGCTGGTGCTGGAGCGCCTGTCCGACGCCCGCCGCAACGGCCATCGCGTGCTGGCGCTGCTGCGCGGATCGGCGGTGAACTCCGACGGCGCCTCGAACGGCCTGACCGCGCCGAACGGCCCGTCGCAGCAGCGGGTCATCCGGCAGGCCCTGGCCGGTGCTGGTCTGTCCACTTCGGATGTTGATGTGGTTGAGGGGCATGGCACTGGAACGACTTTGGGTGATCCGATCGAGGCGCAGGCGCTGCTGGCGACCTACGGTCAGGACCGGGAGCGGCCGCTGCTCCTGGGCTCGGTGAAGTCCAACCTCGGGCACACCCAGGCCGCGGCCGGTGCCGCCGGGGTCATCAAGATGGTGATGGCACTGCGCCACGGCATCGCCCCGCGCACGCTGCACGCCGACACCCCGTCCGGCCACGTCACCTGGGGCTCCGGCGCGGTCGAACTGCTCCACGACGCGGTCGACTGGCCCGACACGGGTCGCCCGCGCCGCGCGGGCGTCTCGTCGTTCGGCATCGGCGGCACCAACGCCCACGTGATCGTCGAACAAGCCCCCGACCAGCACGTCCCGGCCGAAACCCCCGAGATCGACCCGGCCGTCATCCCGTGGCCCATCTCAGCCAAGACCGAAACCGCCCTCGACGACCAGATCACCCACCTCAACGCCCTCGACCACACAGCCCTCGACATCGGACACTCCCTGGCCACCTCCCGCTCCACCTTCGACCACCGAGCAGTCCACCTCCCCTCCGGCGAAATCCGAGACACCGCCACACACCGCACCCTCGCAGTCCTCTTCGCAGGCCAAGGCTCCCAACGCCTCGGCATGGGCAGGGAGTTGTACGACCGCTTCCCGGTCTTCGCGGACGCGTTGGACGAGGTTCTGTCCCACTTGGATCCGTCGGTCCGAGAGGTGATGTGGGGCGAGGATCAGGAGGCCCTCAACCAGACGGGCGTCGCCCAACCGGCCCTGTTCGCGATCGAGGTCGCCCAGTTCCGGCTGGCGGAGTCCTTCGGTCTCAACCCGGACTACGTCGCAGGCCACTCGATCGGGGAAGTGGCCGCAGCCCACGTGGCTCGCGTGTTGTCCCTCGAAGACGCCTGCACTCTGATCACGGCTCGAGCCCGGTTGATGCAGGCCTTGCCTTCGGGCGGGGTGATGGTCGCGGTCCGCGCCAGCGAGTCCGACGTCCTGCCTTACCTGTCGGGTGATCTTCCGGAGGTCAAAAACTCCCAGATTCGGGGGGACGAATACCGGAGTATTCGACCCGCCGAAAACTCCGGTATTCGACCCCACGAAAATGGCAATTCTCGAACGGGTGTCATCTCTTTGGCGGCGGTGAACGGCCCTGAGTCGGTGGTTCTGGCCGGGGACGAGGACGCCGTGATGGCGGTGGCTGGGCAGTGGAAGTCTAGGAATCTGCTGGTCAGTCATGCGTTTCACTCGGCGTTGATGGACCCGATGCTCGATGACTTCCGCGAGGCGATCAGCGGGTTGTCGTTGCGGACCCCGACGACACCGATCGCCGTCGACGGCGACGTGACCTCGCCGGAGTTCTGGGTCCAGCACGTCCGCAACACCGTGCGCTTCGGCGAGACCGTGCGGACCCTGGGCGAGCGCGGCGTGAACGCCTTCCTGGAACTGGGCCCCGACGGGACCCTCTCGGCGATGGCCGCCGACTCCGCGCCCGAGGGCGCCGTGCTCGTCCCGGCGCAGCGCAAGGACCGCGACGGCGAGACCGCCCTGGTCGAGGCGCTGGCACGGCTGCACGTGTCCGGCGTGGACGTCGACTGGACGCCCTGCTTCACCGGCACCGGCGCACGCCTGGTCGACCTGCCGACCTACCCGTTCCAGCGCGAGCGCTACTGGCCGGAACAGCTCGCCGCGAACATCACCGACGACTGGTGCTACCAGGAGACCTGGACCCGGCTCACCCACCGGCCCGCGACACCGGACGGGCAGTGGCTGATCGCGACCCCCACCGAGCTCGCCACCGACCCGTGGGCCTCCGCGATCGCCGACGCCCTCGGCGACGACGCGGTGCGCCTGCCCGTCGAACCCGGAACCCGGCGCGACGACCTCGCCAAGCGGCTCACCGACCTGCCCGCCGCTCCGGCCGGGGTGATCGCCCTCGGCGACGAGATCGAGTGCGCCGTCCTGCTCCAGGCGCTCGGCGACGCCGGCGTCGACGCCCGCGTGTGGGCCGTGACCCGAGGCGCGGTCTCGGTCGCCGACGACGACCCGGTGCGCGACTCCACCTACGCGGGCGTGTGGGGCCTGGGGCGGGTCGCCGCCCTCGAACTGCCCGGCAGGTGGGGCGGCCTGATCGACCTGCCCGACGAGCTCGACGCCCGCAGCGCCGAACTGCTCACCGGCGTCCTCGCCGGAACCGAGGACCAGGTCGCCATCCGGACCGCAGGCGCCTTCGCCCGCAGGCTCGCACCCGCACCGCGCTCCCACCGGGCCGACACGGCGCCCCCCTCCGGCACGGTGCTGATCACCGGCGGAACCGGCTCGCTCGGCACCCACCTGGCCCACGACCTGGCCGAACGCGGCGCCGACGCGCTCGTGCTGCTCAGCCGACGCGGCCCCGACGCCCCGGGCGCCACCGAACTCGCCGAGCAGCTGGAAGAGCGGGGCGTGCGGGTGCGGATCGAGGCCTGCGACGCCGCCGACCGCGACGCGCTCAGCGCCGTGCTCGACGGCATCGACGACCTCACCGGCGTGGTGCACGCGGCCGGAGTCGTCGACGACGGCGTGCTCGACCAACTCACCCCGGAGCGCTTCGGCGAGGTCTTCGAGTCCAAGGTGGACTCCGCGCTGCTGCTCGACGAGCTCACCCGCGACCGCGACCTGGACTTCTTCGTGCTGTTCTCCTCCCTCGCGGGCAGCATCGGCAACGCCGGGCAGGCCAACTACGCCGCCGCCAACGCCGTCCTCGACGCCGTCGCCCGCCAGCGCCGCGCCGAAGGCCTGCCCGCCACCTCGATCGCCTGGGGCGCGTGGGCGGGAACGGGGGCGGCCGCCGACGACGCCATCGCCGACCGGCTCCGGCGGCGCGGCGTGCTGCCGATGGAACCGGACCTCGCCCTCGACGCCCTGTGGCGCGCCGTCGCCGACGACCGCACCGCGCTCACCGTGGCGCACCTGGACTGGCCGCTGTTCGCCCCGCACTTCACCGCGGTCCGCCCCAGCCCGCTGCTGTCGGGCGTCGAGGCGGCACGGCGCGCCCTCGCCGGGACCGAGACCGCGGTATTCGTCGACGAGCTCGCCGGCCTGCCCCGGTCCGACCGCGGCCCCGCCGTCCTGGAGCTGGTGCGGACCGAAGCGGCAACCGTGCTCGGGCATCCGAGCCCGACCGCGATCGGCGTCGACAACGCCTTCCGCGACCTGGGTTTCGACTCGCTGACCAGCCTGGAGATGCGCGACCGGCTGCGGAAGGCCACCGGCGTGGCGCTGCCCTCGGCGCTGCTGTTCGACTACCCGACGCCGCGCGCCGTGGCCGACCACCTGCTGGCGAACCTCGACGTCGAGGACACCGCCGAGGTCGGCTCCGCGCTCAGCGAGTTCGAGCGGTTCCACACCGCGCTGCGGGCCTCGACCGACGACGTCGACGAGATCAAGCGGCGCCTCGAGGACACCCTCGCCTGGTTGCGCGAGCGCGGGCAGTCCTCGACCGGCGGTCGCCCTTCCGAGGACGACATCAAGTCGATGCCCGTCGACGAACTCCTCAACAGCATCGACAACGGGCTGCTCGACCTCTCCTGACGAGACCCAGCTCGACACGAGACATGAAGGTGGACCGGTGGCGGAAGATCAGCAGGACCGAGTTGTCGAATACCTGAGGCGCACCACCGTCGACCTCCGCCGCGCCCGCGAGCGCATCGCCGAACTGGAGTCCCGCAACAGCGAACCGATCGCGATCGTCGGCATGGCCTGCCGCTTCCCCGGCGGCGTGCGCTCGCCCGAGGACCTGTGGCGGCTGGTCGAGGAGGGCGTCGACGCCATCGGCCCGTTCCCCGACGACCGCGGCTGGGACCGGACGGCCCTGGCCGAGTCCAGCCTCGCCGCCGAGGGCGGTTTCCTCGACGGGGCAACGGATTTCGACGCGGACTTCTTCGGGATCTCACCGCGCGAGGCCGCCGGGATGGACCCGCAGCAGCGGCTCGTGCTCGAAACCGCGTGGGAGGCACTGGAACGCGCCCACCTCGACCCCGCTGAGCTGCGCGGAAGTCGCACCGGCGCGTTCCTGGGCACCAACGGTCAGGACTACGCGTCGCTGCTGGGCACCGGCGCGGACGTGCCCGAGGGGCACGCGGCCACCGGGCACATCGCCAGCGTGCTGTCGGGCCGGGTGTCCTACACCTTCGGTTTCGAGGGTCCTGCGGTGACGGTGGACACGGCGTGCTCGTCGTCGCTGGTGTCGATGCATTTGGCGGCGCAGTCGTTGCGGCAGGGGGAGTGCTCGCTGGCGCTGGCCGGTGGCGTGACCGTCATGTCGACGCCGCACGCGTTCTTCGAGTTCACCCGCCAGCGCGGCTTGGCCGCCGACGGCCGCTGCAAGGCGTTCTCCGACTCCGCCGACGGCACCGGCTGGTCCGAAGGTGTCGGAATGCTCGTGCTGGAGCGGCTTTCCGATGCCCAACGCCACGGCCATCGGGTGCTGGCGGTCGTGCGGGGCAGTGCGGTGAACCAGGACGGCGCGTCGAACGGGCTGACCGCGCCCAACGGTCCGTCGCAGCAGCGCGTGATCCGGGAAGCGCTGCGCTCGGCCAACCTCGAACCGTCCGAAGTGGACGCCGTGGAGGCGCACGGGACCGGCACCGCGCTCGGCGATCCCATCGAGGCCGACGCGCTGATGGCCACCTACGGCGGTGACCGGGCCGCACCGCTGCTGCTGGGCTCGGTGAAGTCGAACCTCGGGCACACGCAGGCCGCGGCCGGCGTCGCCGGGGTGATCAAGACGGTGATGGCCATGCGGCGCGGTGTCCTGCCGAAGACGCTGCACGTCGACACGCCGTCCTCGCACGTGGACTGGTCCTCGGGCGCGCTCCGGCTGCTCACCGCCAGCACGGCCTGGCCGGAGACGGGACGCCCGCGTCGGGCCGGGGTGTCGTCGTTCGGCGTCAGCGGCACGAACGCGCACGTCATCCTGGAACACCCGGCGGCGCTGGACGTTCCGGCAGCCGAGCCGTGGGTGTCGCCGACGGTGGTTCCCTGGGTGGTCTCGGCGAAGTCCGAGGCCGCGCTCGACGAGCAGATCACCCGCCTGCGCGGCTGGGACGGCGTCCGCGTCGACATCGGCTACTCGCTGGCCACCTCCCGCACCGCGCTCGACCACCGCGCGGTGCTGCTGGCCGCACGAGACTCGATCACCGAAACCGCCCGCGCCGTCGCCACCAACCGCACCCTGGCGGTCCTCTTCGCAGGCCAAGGCTCCCAACGCCTCGGCATGGGCAGAGAGCTGTACGACCGCCACCCGGTCTTCGCACAGGCACTGGACGAGGTCCTGTCCCACCTGAATCCGTCGGTCCGAGAGGTCATGTGGGGCGACGACCAGGAAGCCCTCAACCAGACAGGCGTCGCCCAACCGGCACTGTTTGCCATCGAGGTCGCCCTCTACCACCTGATCGAGTCCTTCGGCATCACCCCGGACCACGTGGCAGGCCACTCGATCGGGGAGGTCGCCGCAGCCCACGTAGCGGGCGTGTTGTCCCTGGAGGACGCCTGCACGTTGATCACGGCCCGAGCCTCGTTGATGCAGGCCCTGCCCTCAGGCGGGGCGATGGTCGCGGTCCGCGCGACCGAGTCCGAGGTCCTGCCTTACCTAACGGGTGAACTTCCGCCGGTCAAAAACTCCCAAATTCAGGGGGACGAATACCGGAGTATTCGACCCCACGAAAACTCCGGTATTCGACCCCCCGAAAATGGCAATTCTCGAACGGGTGTCATCTCATTGGCGGCGGTGAACGGTCCGGAGTCGGTCGTGTTGGCCGGGGACGAGGACTCCGTGATGGCGGTCGCGAAGAACTGGGAGTTCAAGCGGCTCAACGTTTCTCATGCTTTCCACTCGGCTCTGATGGAGCCGATGCTGGAGGAGTTCCGGGGCGTTGTTGAGGGGCTGGAGTTTCGGGAGCCTCGGGTTCCGGTGGTTGCTTCGGGGGATGTGACGTCTCCGGAGTTCTGGGTGCAGCACGTTCGCGACACCGTGCGGTTCGGCGAGACCGTGACGACGTTGGCCGAGCGGGGTGTGGACGCGTTCCTGGAGCTGGGGCCGGACGGGGTGCTGTCCGCGATGGCCGGCGAGTCCGCGCCGGAAGCCCTCGTCGTGCCGGTGCTGCGGAAGGACCGGGACGAGGGGACGTCGGTGCTGTCGGCGCTGGCCTCGCTGCACGTCGCCGGGGTCGACGTGGACTGGAGCCCGATCTTCGACGGGACGCGCGCGCAACGGGTCGACCTGCCCACCTACGCCTTCCAGCGCCGCCGCTACTGGCCGAAGCTCACCGCGGGCAGCGGAGTCCGGGCGGCCGGGTTGACGGCGGTCGAGCACCCCTTGCTCGCCGCGGGCGTCGAACTCGCCGAGGCCGACGGCTTCCTGATCGCCAGCAGGCTGTCGCTCGACACCCAGCCGTGGCTCGCCGACCACGCCGTCGGCGGACGAATCCTGTTCCCCGGCACGGCGTTCCTCGAACTCGCCCTGCGCGCCGCTGACGAGGTCGGCTGCGACGAGGTCGGGGAGCTCACCCTCGCCGCCCCGCTCGTGCTGCCCGAACGCGGTGCCGTGCAGCTCCAGGTGTCGGTGGGCGCGGCCGACGAGTCCGGCCGGCGCCCGATCGCCGTGCTGTCCCGGCCCGACGACACCGACCAGCCGTGGACCCGGCACGCCAGCGGCACCCTCACCCACGGCGCCCACGATAAGCCTGCTGACCTGGCGGAATGGCCGCCGTCCGGTGCCGTGGCGGAGGACGTCGAGCGCGGTTACGAGCGCTTCGACGCGGCCGGGTTCGACTACGGTCCGGTCTTCCGCGGGCTGCGCGCGGTGTGGCGTCGCGGCGACGAGGTGTTCGCCGAGGTCGCACTCCCGGACGGCACCGACGGCAGCGGCTTCGGCCTGCACCCGGCGTTGCTGGACGCCTGCCTGCACGCCTCCGGCGTCGCCGACCCCGAGACCGTCGAACGCGGCGGTCTGCCGTTCTCCTGGCAGGGCGCGACCCTGCACGCCGCCGAGGCCTCGGCCGTGCGGGTGCGGATCACGCCGCGCGGCGAGGACGAGGTCGCCCTCACCCTCGCCGACACCGCCGGACGTCCGGTCGCCTCGGTCGACTCGCTGCGCACCCGGCCGATGCCGGTCGAGGCGCGGGACACCGACAACGCCCTGTTCACCGTCGAGTGGACCCCGATCAGCGGCGCCGAACCGCCGCCCGCGATCGCCCTCGCGGGCCCGGACCGGCACGGTCTCCGCGACACCGGCATCCCGATCGACCCCGACGCCGATCTCCTCGTCGTCCCGATCGCCGGCGGCGACGACGTGATCACCTCGGCCCGCGAGGCCACCGCGCACGCGCTCGCCCAGGTTCAGGACTGCCTGGCCCGCGAGGGCACCCGCCTGCTGTTCGTGACGCGCGGGGCGACCTCCGGAACCGACCCGGCCGCGGCCGCAGTGCACGGCCTGATCCGCACCGCCCAGACCGAGCACCCCGGCCGGTTCGGGCTGCTGGACCTCGACCCCGAACCGGTCGACGGCAGCGCCCTCGCCCGGGCCTTGGCCTGCGACGAGCCGCAGATGCTGCTGCGCGGCGACGAGCTGTTCGCCGCCCGCCTGGCCCGCACCGCACCGCAGGACGAGCCGGTCGGCTGGGAAGAGCCCGTGCTCATCACCGGCGGCACCGGAGGGTTGGGCGCCCTGGTGGCCCGGCACCTCGTCGTCGAGCACGGGGTGCGCGAGCTGCTGCTGGTCAGCCGCACCGGCACCGCCGACGAGCTGGTCGCCGACCTGGCCGAGCAGGGAGCGCGGGTGGAGGTGCGGGCCTGCGACGTCGCCGACCGCGCCGCGCTCCGGGACCTGCTGGCCGAGCACGAGGTGCGGTCGGTGGTCCACGCCGCCGGTGTCCTCGACGACGGCGTGATCGAGACCCTGACCCCGGAACGCGTGGACGCCGTGCTGCGCCCGAAGGTCGACGCCGCCTGGAACCTGCACGAGCTGGTGCCCGACCTGTCGGCGTTCGTCGTGTTCTCCTCCGCCGCCGGTGTCCTCGGCACCCCCGGGCAGGCCAACTACGCGGCGGGCAACGCCTTCCTGGACGCGCTGGTCGAACACCGCCGCGCGCGAGGACTTCCGGGCGTGTCGCTGGCGTGGGGGCCGTGGCAGCTCGGCATGGCCTCCGGCGTCGACGCGCAACGGCTCGACCGCTCCGGGATGCCGCCGATCACCCCGGAACAGGGGCTTCGCCTCTTCGACGCCGCGCTGAGTGCCGGACGGCCCGTGGTTGTCCCCGCTCGGCTGGACCTCACCCGCTCCGGGGAGGTTCCGCCGCTGCTGCGCGGACTCGTGCGCGGCCGGACGCGCCGCTCGCGGGCGAGCTCGACGACAACCGAGTCGCTGGTGGCGCGGCTGACCGCGCTGCGCGAGACGGAACGCCCCGCTGCCCTGCTGGATCTGGTCCGCCGCGAGGTCGCCACCGCGCTGGGGCACACCAGCGCCGACGCGGTCGACCCGAACCGCGCGTTCCAAGAACTCGGCTTCGACTCGCTGACGGCGGTGGAACTGCGCAACCAGCTCGGCGCGGCGACCGGGCTGCGCCTGCCGACGACGCTGAGCTTCGACCACCCGACCACCCAGGCCCTCGCCGACCACCTGCACGACGAGCTCTTCGGATCGGAAACCGATGCGGCGCAACCCGTTCCGTTCATGGTGAGTGCGGAGGACGATCCGGTCGTCATCGTGGGCATGGCCTGCCGCTACCCGGGTGGGGTGTCCTCGCCGGAGGACCTGTGGCGGCTGGTGTCCGACGGGGTCGACGCGATCAGCGAGTTCCCCGTCAACCGCGGCTGGGACGTGGACGCGCTGTACGACCCGGATCCGGAGCACGCGGGCACCTCCTACACCCGATCCGGCGGATTCCTGCACGACGCAGGCGAATTCGATCCGGCGTTCTTCGGCATGTCGCCGCGTGAAGCGCTGGCCACCGACGCCCAGCAGCGGTTGCTGCTGGAAGTGGCGTGGGAGTCGCTGGAACGCGCCGGTGTCGACCCGATGTCGTTGCGCGGCAGCCGGACCGGCGTGTTCGCCGGCGTGATGTACAACGACTACAGCGCCCTGCTCACCGGTGCCGCGTTCGAGGGGTACCAGAACCTCGGCAGCTCGCCGAGCGTCGTCTCCGGTCGGCTCGCCTACGCCTTCGGCTTCGAAGGCCCCGCCATGACCGTGGACACCGCGTGCTCGTCGTCGCTGGTGTCGATGCACCTGGCCGCGCAAGCGATCCGGCAGGGCGAGTGCTCGCTGGCGTTGGCCGGTGGCGTCACCGTCATGTCGACGCCGCGCACGTTCCTGGAGTTCTCCCGCCAGCGCGGCCTGTCCCCGGACGGGCGTTGCAAGTCCTTCTCCGACGACGCCGACGGTGTCGGCTGGTCCGAAGGCGCGGGACTGCTGGTGCTGGAACGGCTCTCCGAAGCGCGTCGCCAGGGGCACGAGGTGCTGGCGGTGCTGCGCGGCAGCGCGATCAACTCCGACGGCGCCTCCAACGGCCTCACCGCGCCCAACGGCCCCTCCCAGCAGCGCGTCATCCGCCAGGCGCTCAGCGCCGCCGGACTGGGCGCGGGGGACGTCGACGTGGTCGAGGCGCACGGGACCGGCACGACCCTGGGCGATCCGATCGAGGCCCAGGCCCTGCTGGCGACCTACGGCCGCGACCGCGAGGAACCGCTGCTGCTGGGGTCGGTGAAGTCGAACCTCGGCCACACCCAGGCGGCCTCGGGCGTGGCGGGCGTGATCAAGATGGTGCAGGCCATGCGTCACGGCGTGGTGCCCCCGACGCTGCACGCCGACACCCTGTCGACGCACGTGGACTGGGAGGACGGCGCGGTCGAGCTCGTCACCTCGCCCCGCGCGTGGGCGGCGCACGGGCACCCGCGTCGCGCCGGGGTCTCCTCCTTCGGCGTCAGCGGCACCAACGCCCACGTGATCATCGAGCAGGCGCCTGTCGAGTCCGTTCCTGTCGAGGCTGTTTCCGTCGAGCGACCGGTTTCCGGGGCGGTTCCGTGGCCGGTCTCGGCCAAGACCGAGGCCGCCCTGGACGAGCAGATCGCGCGCCTGAGCTCGGTCGACGATTCCGCCGTGGACGTCGGGTTCTCCCTGGTCACGTCCCGGTCGACGTTCGACCACCGCGCCGTCCTGCTCGCCTCCGACACCGGCGACGAGCCCGTCGAGATCGCCCGCGGCACCGCCGGAGACCGGCCGCTCGCGATGCTGTTCTCCGGCCAGGGCTCGCAGAGCTTGGGCATGGGCCGAGACCTCTACGACCGCCACCCGGTCTTCGCCGAAGCCCTGGACGAGGTCCTGACCCACCTCGACCCGTCCATCCGCAAGATCATGTGGGGAGAAGACCAGGAAGCCCTCAACCAAACAGGCGTCGCCCAACCAGCCCTGTTCGCCATCGAGGTCGCCCTCTACCGCCTGATCGAGTCCTTCGGTGTCCGCCCGGACCACCTCGCAGGCCACTCGATCGGGGAAGTCGCCGCAGCCCACGTAGCGGGCGTGTTGTCCCTCCAAGACGCCTGCACCCTGATCACGGCCCGAGCCTCGTTAATGCAGGCCCTGCCCACAGGCGGCGTCATGGTCGCGGTCCGCGCGACCGAGTCCGATGTCTTGCCGTTCCTGTCGGGTGATCTTCCGGCGGTCAAAAACTCCCAGATTCGGGGGGACGAATACCGGAGTATTCGACCCGCCGAAAACTCCGGTATTCGTCCCCACGAAAATGGCAATTCTCGATCGGGTGTCATCTCTTTGGCGGCGGTCAACGGTCCCGAGTCGGTCGTGTTGGCTGGGGACGAGGACGCCGTGATGGCGGTCGCCAAGAACTGGGAGTTCAAGCGGCTCAACGTTTCTCATGCTTTCCACTCGGTGCTCATGGAGCCGATGCTTGATGAGTTCCGGGCCGTCGTTGAGGGGTTGGAGTTCCGGGAGCCCGGGGTTCCGGTGGTCGCTTCCGGGGATGTGACGTCGCCTGAGTTCTGGGTGCGACATGTTCGGGATGCGGTGCGGTTCGGGGATGTGGTTGCTGAGCTGGCCGGGGCTGGTGTGTCGGCGTTCCTGGAGGTCGGGCCGGGTGGGGTGCTGTCGGCGCTGGTCGGGGAGCAGGTTCCGGACGCGGCGGTGGTCGTGCCGGTGCAGCGCAAGGACCACGACGAGCACGCCGGTCTGATCAAGGCCTTGGCGTCGCTGCACGTCGTGGGCGTTGATGTGGCGTGGGAGCCGTCGTTCGCCGGGACCGGGGCGCGCCGGGTCGACCTGCCGACCTACCCGTTCCAGCACCAGTGGTTCTGGGCGACCCCGGCCCAGCGCACCGGCGACGCGTCCCGGCTCGGCCTCGCCGCCGTCGAGCACCCGCTGCTGGGCGCGGCCGCGGAACTGGCCGGATCCGGGGAAGTCCTGCTCAGCGGCCGGGTGTCGCTCGACGAGCACCCGTGGCTCGGCGACCACGTGGTGATGGGACGCGTGCTGCTGCCCGGCACCGCGTTCCTGGACATGGCGTTGCGCGCCGCCGACGAGCTCGGCTGCGACGGCGTCGAGGAGCTGACCCTCGCGGCCCCGCTGGTGCTGCCCGAGCAGGGCGCCGTCGACCTCCAGGTGCGCGTGGGCGCCGAGGACGACGGCCGCCGCGCGGTGGCGATCCACGCTCGCCCGGCGGGAACGGGGGAGTGGACCGAGCACGCCACCGGCACCCTCGCCGCCCACCACCCCGGCACGAGCTGGGTCGGTGCGGAGTGGCCGCCGAACGCCGAACGCATCGACGTCGAGGCCCGCTACGCGCGACTCGCCGAGCTCGGGCTCGACTACGGGCCGCTGTTCCGAGGCCTGCGCGCCGCGTGGCGCCGCGGCGACGAGATCTTCGCCGAGGTCCGTTTGCCGGAGAACACCGACGGTTTCGCCCTGCATCCGGCGCTGCTGGACGCCTGCCTGCACGCCGCCGACCCCACCGAGACCGCGCTCCCGTTCTCCTGGCAGGGCGTCTCGGCGCGCACCACCGGCGCCACCGCAGTCCGCGTCCGCCTGACCCGCGACGGCGACGGGATGAGCCTGGAGCTGGCCGACGAGACGGGCGTTCCGGTGGCCTCGGTCGAGTCGCTGGTCCCCCGGCCCGTCACGCCCGACCAGCTCGCCGGCACCGGAGCGGAGGACCTGTTCGCACTCCGCTGGACCCCGGTGACACCCGGGCCCGAGCCGGAACGCGACGCCGAGATCCTGCGCACGACACCGGCTCTCGACGCACCCGGGATCCATGCCGAGGTGCTGCGGGTCCTCGACGAGATCCGCGACTTCCTCGCCCGCGACACCGACACGACGCTGCTGGTGACCACCCGGCGGGCGGTCGCGGTCGCCGACGAGGAGGTCACCGACCTCGCGGGCGCCGCCGTGTGGGGCCTGGTGCGCTCGGCGCAGGCCGAGCACCCCGGGCGGATCGTGCTCGCCGACATCGACGAGGACCTGGACGCGCACGCGGTCCTGGCGACCGGCGAACCCCAGGTCGCGGTGCGCGACGGTCGCTACCACGCGGCGCGGCTCGCCCGCGCCACCGGTGAACCCGGCACACCCGCCACCACCTTCGACCCCGGCGGAACCGTGCTGGTCACCGGCGGCAGCGGCAGGCTCGGGCGGCTGTTCAGCCGCCACCTCGTCGCCGAGCACGGCGTCCGCCACCTGCTGCTCGCGAGCCGCCGGGGCGGCGACCCCGACCTGCGCGCCGAGCTGGAGGAGCTGGGCGCCGAGGTCCGCTTCGCGGCCTGCGACGTCACCGACCGCGCGGCGCTGGCCGCGCTGCTCGACGACATCCCCGCCGAGCACCGGCTGACCGGGGTCGTGCACCTGGCGGGCGTGATCGACGACGGAGTGCTGGAAACCCTGACCCGCGAGCAGGTCGAGACGGTGCTGCGGCCGAAGGTCGACGCCGCCCTCCACCTGCACGAACTCACCAGCGCTCTGCCGCTGTCGGCGTTCGTGCTGTTCTCCTCGGCCGCCGGAGCGATCGGCGGCCCCGGGCAGGGCAACTACTCTGCCGCCAACGCCTGCCTGGACGCCCTCATCCAGCACCGCCGGGCCCGCGGCCTGCCCGGGCAGTCCCTGGCCTGGGGCCTGTGGTCGGACGGCATGGCCGACGAGCTCGACGACACCGCGCGACAGCGCACCGCCCGCAACGGTGTTGGAGCCCTGACACCGGAGCACGGGTTGCGCCTGTTCGACGCGGCCTGCGCCCGCAGCACCCCGGTGCTGATGCCGATGCGCCTGGAAGCGGGAGCGCTGCGCGACTCCGGCGCGGTCGTGCCCCGCGTGTTCAGCGACCTGGTGCGGCCGGGGCGCCGCCGGACGACGACCTCGGCGGAACCGGTGGTGGCCGACCGGCTGCGCACCGCCTCCGACAGCGAGCGCGCGGCACTGCTCGTCGACCTGGTGCGCTCGCACGCGGCGGCCGTCCTCGGCCACGCCGACGCCGAATCCGTCGACGTCGCAGCGGGTTTCAACGACCTCGGGTTCGACTCGCTGACCGCCGTGGAGCTGCGCAACGCGCTCGGCAGGGCGACCGGCCTGAGGCTGCCCGCGACGCTCGTCTTCGACCACCCCAGCGTCACCGCGCTCGCCGAGCACCTCGGCACCGAGCTGGCCCCGGTGGACCGGGACGCGGAGGAGCTCACCGAGGACCGCGTCCGCGACGTGCTCACCAGCGTCCCGCTGCACCGGCTGCGCGACGCGGGACTGCTCGACGCGCTGCTGGAGCTGGGCGGGGTGAGCGCACCCGCTGAGAGCACCACCGGTGTCGGCGACGACATCGACGAGATGGGCGCAGAAGACCTGATCACGATGGCGCTGGAGGGTGCGAGCGCACCCGACGACGCCGCACGGGAAGCGTGAGGCTGAAACATGGCTGAGTCCAAGGACTTCGGAAACCAGGACAGGCTCGTCGGAGCCCTGCGGGCGTCGCTGAAGGAGACCGAGCAGCTGCGGGCCCAGAACCGCGAGCTCGTCGCCGCCGCCAGCGAGCCGATCGCGATCGTCGGCATGGCCTGCCGCTACCCGGGCGGCGTGACCGGCCCGGACGAGCTGTGGCGGCTGGTGTCCGACGGCGTCGACGCCGTCTCCGAGTTCCCCACCAACCGGGGCTGGGACGTCGAACGCCTCCACGACCCCACCGGTGAAGCGCCGAACACCACCTACAGCCGGCACGGCGGATTCCTGCACGACGCAGGCGATTTCGATCCGGCGTTCTTCGGGATCAGCCCGAACGAGGCGGCCGCGATGGACCCGCAGCAGCACCTGCTGCTGGAGACCTCGTGGGAGGCGTTCGAGCGCGCGGGCATCGAGCCGGGCACGCTGCGCGGCAGCCGGACCGGCGTGTTCGTCGGCATGATGTACCACGACTACCCGGCGAACTCGAACTCCGGATCGGTCGCCTCCGGCCGGTTGTCCTACGTGTTCGGCCTGGAGGGCCCGGCGGTCACCGTCGACACCGCCTGCTCGTCGTCGCTGGTGTCGCTGCACGCGGCCGTGCGGTCGCTGCGCACCGGCGAGTCGGACCTCGCGCTGGCCGGTGGCGTGACCGTGATGGCCACTCCGGAGACGTTCATCGAGTTCAGCAGGCAGCGCGGGTTGTCCGCCGACGGTCGCTGCCGCTCGTTCGCCGACTCCGCCGACGGCACCTCGTGGGCGGAGGGCGTGGGTGTGCTCGTCGTCGAGCGCCTGTCCGACGCGCGCCGCAACGGCCACCGGGTGCTGGCCGTGGTGCGGGGCAGCGCGGTCAACCAGGACGGCGCGTCGAGCGGGCTGACCGCCCCGAACGGTCCCGCGCAGCGCCGCGTCATCCGGCAGGCGCTGGCCAACGCGCGGATCTCGGCCGACCAGGTCGACGCCGTGGAGGGCCACGGCACCGGCACGTCGCTCGGCGATCCGATCGAGGCGCAGGCCCTGCTGGGCACCTACGGCACCGACCGGCCCGCCGACCGCCCGCTGTGGCTGGGCTCGCTGAAGTCGAACATCGGCCATGCGCAGGCGGCCTCGGGAGTCGGCGGCGTCATCAAGATGGTGATGGCGCTGCGGCACGGCGTGCTGCCGAAGACCCTGCACGTCGACGAACCCAGCAGCCGCGTCGACTGGTCCACCGGCACCGTCCGGCTGCTCCGCGAGGCCACGCCCTGGCCGGAGACCGGGGCCCCGCGTCGCGCGGGCGTGTCGTCGTTCGGCATCAGCGGCACCAACGCTCACGTCATCCTGGAGCAGGCCCCGGCCGAGGACTCGGAGGAGACCGAGCGCCGCCCGCTGCCGGCCACCCCCTGGCCTCTCTCGGCCCGAACCCCCGAAGCCCTTCGCGCCCGAGCCCGGAACCTCCTCGACCGCACCGCCGAACACCCCCTGGACATCGGGTTCTCCCTCGCCGCCACCCCCGTCTTCGAACACCGCGCGGTCGTCCTCGATCCCACCCCCGACACCCCGGACCACGACACCTCCCGTACCCCGCACACGGAAAACTCCCGTAATCAGGACCCGGAATACGGCAGTAATCGGGAACCCGAATACCGGAGTAATCCGGAACCCGAAAACCGGAGTAATCGGGAACCCGAAAACCGGGGTAATCCGGGGGTTGAGGACGGGAGTGGCTCGGGTTTGGTGGCCGGGGTGGGGGCTCTGGCCAGGGGTGAGGACGGGCCTGGGGTGGTGTCCGGGCGGGTCGTGGCCGGGGGGACCGCGTTCGTGTTCTCCGGGCAGGGGGCGCAGTGGGCCGGGATGGGGGCGGATCTGCGCGCCGGTTTTCCCGTGTTCGCCGAGGCTTTCGACGAGATCGTCGACCGGTTGAGCGCCCTGGTCGGGCGGGATGTGCGGGAGGTCGTCCTCGGGGAGGCCGGGGACGAGCTGCTGGACGAGACGCTGTTCGCCCAGGCCGGTCTGTTCGCGTTCGAGGTGGCGCTGTTCCGGCTGCTGGAGTCCTGGGGCGTGCGCCCGGACGCCGTGGCGGGGCACTCGATCGGTGAGATCGCCGCCGCGCACGTCGCCGGGGTGCTGTCGCTGGACGACGCGTGCGCGCTGGTGGCCGCGCGAGGGCGGCTGATGCAGGAACTCCCGGCCGGCGGCGCGATGGTCGCGGTCGGAGCGGCCGAGCGCGACGTGCTGCCGCTGCTGTCCGCCGACGTGGAGATCGCGGCCGTCAACGGCCCGTCCTCGGTGGTCCTCTCCGGTTCCGAGGACGCGGTGCTGGCCGTCGCCGAGGACTGCGCCGAGCGCGGGTGGCGGACTCGCAGGCTGCGGGTGTCGCACGCCTTCCACTCGCCGCTGATGGAACCGATGCTGGCCGCCTTCGAAGCCGAGATCACCGGGCTGTCCTTCGGCACCCCGCAGATCCCGCTGGTGTCGGCGGTGACCGGCGAGCAGATCACCGACCAGATGTCGGATCCGGCGTTCTGGGTCCGGCAGGTGCGCGGCACCGTGCGCTTCGCCGATGCGATCTCCGGCCTGCGCCGGCTCGGCGCGTCCCGCTTCGCCGAGGTCGGGCCCGACGCGGCCCTGACCCCGATGGTGCTGGAAACCCTCGACGCCGAGGACGACCTCGGGGCGACTCGGCCGGTGGCGGTCGCGCTCGGGCGGCGTCACCGCAGCGAGCGCACCGCCGCGATCACCGGCCTGGCCGGGCTGTTCGTGGCCGGTGCCGACGTCGACTGGGCCGCGTTCTACCGCGACAGCGGTGCGCGCCGCGTCGACCTGTCCACCTACCCCTTCCAGCGTCGGCGCTTCTGGCTCGATCCGCGCGAGCACCTGGCGAACTCCTGGCTCGGCGGTGACATCGGCAGCCTCGCCGCGCGCGGTCTCGCCCCGGCCGCGCATCCGCTGCTGGGCGCGGTCGTCGAGCAGCCCGACTCCGACGGCGTGACCTTCACCGGTACGCTGTCCACCGCCGCGCTGCCGTGGCTGGCCGACCACGTGGTGCTCGGCTCGGTGCTGCTGCCTGGCACCGCGTTCGCGGAGCTGGCGGCGCACGCCGCGCAGCGGGTGGACTGCGACGTCGTCGACGAGCTCACCCTGCGGGCACCGCTGCTGATCCCGCAGGACGGCGCCGTCGCCATCCAGGTGGCGGTGGCCGGTGCCGACGAGGCCGGCAGGCGCCGGATCACCGTGCACGCCCGCCCGCACGGCGACGCGCCGTGGACCCTGCACGCCGAGGGCACCGTCGCGCCCGGGGCCCCGGCACCTGACGTCGACCTCGCCGAGTGGCCGCCGCCGCGGGTGGAGCCGATCGACGTCACCGGCGTCTACGACGCCCTCGCCGACGCCGGGTACGCCTACGGCCCGGTGTTCCGGGGCCTGCGCGCGGCCTGGCGGCGCGGCGACGAGCTGTTCGCCGAGGTCGCCCTGCCCGACGGCACCGGAACCGAGGACTACGGCATCCATCCCGCGCTGCTGGACGCGGCCCTGCACGTCTCGCTGCTCGGACGCGACGACGTGTCGCTGCCGTTCGTGTGGAACGGCGTCTCGCTGCACGCCACCGGCGCCGACGCGGTGCGGGTCCGGATGGTGCCCGACGGCAACGGCACCGCGACCCTGCACCTGGCCGACGAGCTGGGCCGTCCGGTGCTGACAGTCAACGCGCTGGTCGGACGCCCGGTCACCGCCGAGCAGCTGGGCTCGCAGCACCGCACCGACTCGCTGTTCGGCCTGGAGTGGACCACCCGGCCGCTGCCGGAAGCCGAAACAGACTGCGCCGTGGTCGATCTCGACGCGCTGCCCGCGTTGCTCGACTCGGCGGAGATCCCCGACGTGGTGGCCGTGCTGTGCCCGGCGGGCGAGGCGCCGCTGAGCGGAGCGCACTCGGTGGCCGCGGCCGTGCTGACGGCGGTGCAGTCGTGGCTGTCCGACGACCGCTGCGCCGACTCGCGGCTGGTTGTGGTCACCGAAGGCGCCCTCGACACCGACGACGTCGACCTCGCCCAGGCCCCGGTGTGGGGGCTGATCCGGGCCGCCGAGGCCGAGAACCCCGGCCGCTTCCAGCTCCTCGACGTCGACGACCGCGCCCTCATCCCGGCGGCGGTCGCGGCGGGCGAACCCGAGGCGACCGTCCGCGCGGGAATCCTGCGCGCGCCCCGGCTCACCCGCAGCACCGCCCGCGACACCACGTCCCCGCAGGTGGGGGAGGGGACCGTGCTCGTCACCGGCGGTACCGGTGGGTTCGGTGCCCTGCTGGCCCGGCACCTCGTCACCGCGCACGGCGTGCGCCGCCTGGTGCTGACCAGCCGTCGCGGCCTGGACGCGCCCGGTGCCGAGGAGCTGTGCGCGGAGCTGACCGAGCTCGGTGCCGCGGTGTCGGTGGTGGCCTGCGACGTCGCCGACCGGGACGCGCTCGCCGCGGTCCTCGACGACGTCGACGACCT
Organism: Saccharopolyspora flava; assembly: GCF_900116135.1. Classification (GTDB taxonomy): domain Bacteria; phylum Actinomycetota; class Actinomycetes; order Mycobacteriales; family Pseudonocardiaceae; genus Saccharopolyspora; species Saccharopolyspora flava. The sequence goes on along the minus strand of NZ_FOZX01000003.1, from coordinate 304,532 downwards.
GGCCGGCGTCGTCCACGCGGCCGGGATCACCGACAACGGCGTCGTCGAATCCCTCACCCCGCAGCGCCTCGACGAGGTGCTGCGCCCGAAGGCCGACGCCGCCTGGCACCTGCACGAGCTCACCCGCGACCGCGACCTGGCGATGTTCGTGCTGATCTCCTCCGCCGGCGGTCTCGTGCTCGCCGCCGGGCAGGCGAACTACGCCGCCGCCAACGTCTTCCTCGACGCCCTCGCCGCGCACCGCCGCGCCCAGGGGCTGCCCGCGATCTCGCTGGACTACGGGGTGCTCGACGTCGGGCTCAGCGCGGGCCTAACGAGCACCGACTGGGACCGGATGCGCGAGCAGGGCTTCCTGCCGCTGACCGGCGAGGACGCGCTCGCCCTGTTCGACGCCGCGCTGACCGCCGACGCCGCCCAGCTCGCCCCGCTGCGCCTGTCCACCGCGGCGCTGCGGGCCCGCGACGGCCAAGTGCCCGCGCTGCTGCGCGGATTCGCGCGCGGCCCGGCCCGCGCCACCGGGACCTCGCAGCTCGGCCGCCTGGCCGGGCTCGATGACGCCGACCGCCGCGCCGCGTTCCTCGACCTGGTGCGCTCCACCGCCGCGTCGGTGCTCGGGCACGCCTCCCCGGAGGCCGTCGAACCCGACCGCGCCTTCCAGGAGCTCGGGTTCGACTCGCTGACCGCCGTGGAATTCCGCAACCGGCTCGCCACCGCGACCGGCCTGCGACTGCCCGCGACCCTCGTGTTCGACCACCCGACGCCGCTGGACGTCGTGCGGCACCTCGACGACGACCTGCGCGGCGTCGCCCGCCACGACGAGATCACCGCGCGCGGCGAGAACGGCGACGACCCGATCGCGGTCGTGTCGATGAGCTGCCGCTACCCGGGCGGCGCGGCCACCCCGGAGGACCTGTGGCGGCTGCTGGTCGACGGCACCGACACCACCGGCGCGTTCCCCACCGACCGCGGCTGGGACGTCGACCGGATCTTCGACCCCGAACCCGGCAAGGTCGGCCGCACCTACGTCTCCACCGGTGGATTCGTCGACGGCGCAACGGGATTCGACCCCGGCTTCTTCGGGATCTCCCCGGCCGAGGCCACCCAGACCGATCCGCAGCAGCGGCTCATGCTGGAGGTCGCCTGGGAGGCCGTCGAGCGCGCGGGCATCGACCCGCGAGCCCTGAAGGGCAGCCCGACCGGGGTGTTCGCGGGCGTGATGTACCACGACTACGCGCGCGGCACCGACGCCGCGACCAGCAGCGGCGGCAGCCTCGTGTCCGGCCGCGTCGCCTACACCCTCGGCCTGGAGGGGCCGGCGCTGTCGGTGGACACGGCGTGCTCGTCGTCGCTGGTCGCCCTGCACCTGGCGGTGCAGTCGCTGCGCTCCGGCGAGTGCGACCTGGCCCTGGCCGGCGGCGTGACGGTGATGTCGACGCCGGAGGCCTTCACGATCTTCGGGCGGCTGCGCGGCCTGGCGCCCGACGGCCGCTGCAAGCCCTTCTCCGACTCCGCCGACGGCATGGGCTGGTCGGAGGGTGCGGGAGTCGTGGTCCTGGAACGGCTTTCGGACGCGCGCCGCAACGGTCACGAGGTGCTGGCCGTGGTGCGCGGTAGCGCGGTCAACCAGGACGGCGCCTCCAACGGTCTCACCGCGCCCAACGGTCCCGCGCAGCAGCGCGTCATCCGCCAGGCGCTCGCGACCGCCGGACTGCATCCGTCCGATGTGGACGCCGTGGAGGGGCACGGAACCGGGACGCCGCTGGGCGACCCGATCGAGGCCCAGGCCCTGCTGGCCACCTACGGCCGGGACCGCGAGCACCCGCTGCTGCTGGGCGCGCTGAAGTCCAACATCGGCCACGCCCAGGCCGCCGCCGGGATCGGCGGGGTCATCAAGATGATCCTGGCGCTGCGCAACGGGATGCTGCCCCGCACCCTGCACGCCGAGGAACCCAGCAGCCAGGTCGACTGGTCCACCGGCGGCGTCCGGCTGCTCACCGAGTCGACGCCGTGGCCGGAGACCGACCGCCCGCACCGGGCCGGGGTGTCGTCGTTCGGCATCAGCGGCACCAACGCCCACGTCATCCTCGAACAGGCCCCGCACGTCGACCTCCCCGCCGAGCCGGGCGCGCCGCCCGCGGTGGTGCCGTGGGTGCTCTCGGCCCGCTCCGAGCAGGCGCTGCGCGCCCAGGCCGCCCGGCTGCGCGACGTCGACGCGGAACCGCAGGACATCGGGTTCTCGCTGGTCACGACCCGGTCGTCGTTCGAGCGGCGGGCCGTGGTGCTCGGCGCTGACCGCGACGAGCTGCGCGAGGCGCTGGACTCGCTGGCCGCCGACCGGCCCGACGCCCGCGTGGTGCGCGGCTCGGCCGGGCGGGTCGGCAAGGTCGCGTTCGTCTTCCCCGGGCAGGGCTCGCAGTGGGTCGGCATGGGCCGCGCGCTGCTGGGACGTTCGGCGGCGTTCGACGAGCGGATCGCCGAGTGCGCGGCCGTGCTGGAACCGTTCGTCGACTGGTCGCTGCTGGACGTGCTGCGCGAGGCCGACGACGCGCCGTCGCTGGAGCGCGTCGACGTGGTCCAGCCGGTGCTGTGGGCGACGATGGTGTCGCTGGCGCACCTGTGGCGCTCGATGGGCGTGGAACCGGCTGCGGTGGTGGGACATTCGCAGGGCGAGATCGCCGCCGCCGCGGTGTCCGGTGCGCTGAGCCTGTCCGACGCCGCCCGCGTCGTCGCGCTGCGCAGCATCGCCGTCGCCGACTCGCTGTCCGGCCGCGGCGGGATGCTCTCGGTCGCCGCGCCGGAGAGCGCGCTGCGGCTGGAGCCGTGGGGCGACCGGCTCGCGGTGGCCGTGGTCAACGCGCCGCAGTCGACCGTCGTCGCCGGTGACGACGAGGCGCTGGACGAATTCGCGGCGCAGTGCGAAGCCGAAGGCGTCCGGGCCCGCCGGGTCAGCGTCGACTACGCCTCGCACAGCCCGCAGGTGGAGGCCATCCGCGAGCGGGTCCTCGGCGAGCTGGCCGACATCCGCCCGCGCACCGGCGAGATCCCGTTCTACTCCACGGTCACCGGCGGGCTGATCGACACCGCCGGCCTGGATCCCGAGTACTGGTACGGGAACCTGCGCCGGACGGTCCGCTTCGAGGACACCACGCGCACCCTGCTCGCCGACGGTTTCGGGGTGTTCGTCGAGCCCAGCGCGCACCCGGTGCTCACCCACGCGGTCGAGCAGACCCTCGACGACGCCGGTGCCGAGGGCGTCGTGCTGGCAACGCTGCGTCGCGACCAGGGGGAGTGGGCGCAGCTGCTGGCCTCGGTCGCCGAGGCGCACGTGCGCGGCGTCGAGGTCGACTGGGCCTCGCTGTTCCCGGGCGCACGGCGGGTGTCCCTGCCCACCTACCCGTTCCAGCGCCAGCGCTACTGGGAGGACCCGGTCGAACCGGCCGGGACCGCCGACCCGGTCGACGCGGAGCTGTGGGAGCTCGTCGACGACGGGAACCTCGCCGCGGCCCTCGACCTCGACGCCGACACCGCCGCGGTGGTGGCCCCCGCGCTGGCCTCGTGGCGGGACCGCTCCCGCACCCGGGCCACCCTCGACACCTGGCGCTACCGGGAGACCTGGGCGCCCATCGCGTCCTCGCACCCCGCTCCGTCCGGGACCTGGCTCGTGCTGGCCCGCCCGGGCGAAGCCGTTCCGGAGCTGGGCACCGACGTCGTGCTGCTGGAGGTGAGCGACGAGACCGCGCTGGCCGACCGCCTCGCCGAGGTGACCGACGAACCCGCCGGAATCCTCTCGTTGCTGGCTGACGACCCGCTGACCTCGACGGTGGAGCTGCTGAAGGCGTTGGGAGAAGCCGGGATTCGCGCTCCGCTGTGGTGCGCGACCCGGGGAGCGGTGTCGATCGGCGAGTCCGACCCGGTGCGCCACCCCGAGCAGACGGCGCTGTGGGGGCTCGGCCGGGTCGCCGCCCTGGACCTGCCGGACCGGTGGGGCGGGCTCATCGACCTGCCCGACGAGCTCGACGAGCGCGTCGCCGAGCACCTCGCCGCCGCGCTGACCAGCGGCGAGGACCAGATCGCCGTGCGCTCGTCCGGGGCGTTCGGGCGACGCCTCACCCGCGCCCCGCGCGGCGGGACCGGCGCCGAGTGGCGGGCCCGCGGGACCGTCCTGATCACCGGCGGCACCGGCGCGCTCGGTGGGCAGGTCGCCCGCTGGGCCGTGGAGCGGGGCGCCGAGCACGTGCTGCTGCTGAGCCGTCGCGGACCCGACGCGCCCGGAGCGGCGCAGCTGCGCGAGGACCTGACCGCGCTGGGTGCCCGGGTCACCGTCGAGTCCTGCGACGTCGCCGACCGCGACGCCCTGGCCGGGGTGCTCGCGCGGGTGCCGGAGGACTGCCCGCTCACGGCCGTCGTGCACGCCGCCGTCAGCGGCGAGGGCGAAGCCCCCGTCGACCAGCTCACCGGCGAGGACCTCGAGGTGGTGCTGCGCGCCAAGGCCACCGCCGCGCGCCACCTGCACGAGCTCACCGCCGGGACCGAGCTGGACGCGTTCGTGCTGTTCTCCTCGGGTGCGGCGAGCTGGGGCAGCGGCGGCCAGTCCGCCTACGCCGCCGCCAACGCCTACCTCGACGGGCTGGCGCACTACCGGCGTTCGCTGGGGCTGCCCGCGACGTCGATCGCCTGGGGCGCGTGGGCCGGTGCGGGCATGGCCGCCGACCCCGAGCTGGCCGAGCGGATGCGGAAGGTCGGCGTGCAGCCGATGGACCCGCAGCGGGCGCTGCTGGTGCTGCAGCACGCCATCGAGGACGGTACGACGACCCTCACCGTCACCCACACCGACTGGCAGCGCTTCGCTCCCGGCTTCACCGCCGGACGGCCCAGCCCGCTGCTGACCGGCATCCCCGAAGCCCGGCAGGCCCTCGTCGACGACCAGCCCGACAACGCCTCCGACCTGCAACGACGCCTCGCCGGACGAAGCGAGGCCGAGCAGGAGCGGATGCTGCTCGACCTGGTGCGCGCCGAAGCCGGGCGGGCCCTGGGCTACGACGACCCCGGTGAGATGCCGGTCGAGCGCGCCTTCCGGGAGCTCGGCTTCGACTCCGTCACCGCCGTCGACGTCCGCAACCGGCTGCGCACCGCCACCGGTCTCGCGTTGCCGACGACGCTGGTCTTCGACCACCCGACCGCGAAGGCCGTGGCCGCGCACCTGCGGGAACGCCTGCTCGGCGAGACCCGCCCGGTCGCGGTGACCGTCGTCGGCGCGGCCCCCTCCGACGAGGAGATCGCGATCGTCGGCATGGGCTGCCGCTACCCGGGCGGGGTGTCCTCGCCTGAGCAGCTGTGGGACGTGGTGGCCGAGGGTCGCGACGTCATCGGCCCGTTCCCGACCGACCGCGGCTGGGACCTGGACCGTCTCGACAGCGCCACCGCGCAGGGCGGATTCCTGTCCGACGTCGCCGGCTTCGACGCCGGCTTCTTCGGGATCTCGCCGCGCGAGGCGATGGCGATGGACCCGCAGCAGCGGCTGCTGCTGGAGGTCTCGTGGGAGGCGCTGGAACGCGCCGGCATCGACGGCACGTCGCTGCGCGGCAGCCGCACCGGCGTGTTTGCCGGGACCACCGGCCAGGACTACGGCGACCTGCTCACCGAGTCGACCGCGCGCGAGGACTTCCAGCTCTACGCCACCACCGCGTTCTCCGCGAGCGTGCTCTCCGGACGCCTGTCCTACCTGCTCGGGCTGGAAGGCCCTGCGGTGACGGTGGACACGGCGTGCTCGTCGTCGCTGGTGGCGATGCACCTGGCCGCGCAGTCGCTGCGCCAGGGCGAGTGCGACCTCGCGCTGGCCGGGGGCGTGCGGGTGATGGCGACGCCGAACGCGTTCGCGGCCTTCACCTGGCAGGGCGGTCTCGCCCCGGACGGCCGCTGCAAGGCCTTCGCCGAGGCGGCAGACGGCACCGGCTGGTCCGAGGGCGCGGGCGTGGTCGCGCTGGAGCGGCTGTCCGACGCGCGCCGCAACGGGCACCGCGTGCTGGCGGTGCTGCGGGGCAGCGCGGTGAACCAGGACGGCGCGTCGAACGGGCTCACCGCCCCGAACGGGCCTTCGCAGCAGCGCGTGATCCGCCAAGCGCTGGCCAACGCCGGACTCGAACCGTCCGAAGTGGACGCCGTGGAGGCGCACGGCACGGGAACGACTTTGGGTGACCCGATCGAGGCGCAGGCCGTGCTGGCCACCTACGGTCAGGGCCGGGAGACGCCGGTGCTGCTCGGGTCGATCAAGTCGAACATCGGGCACGCGCAGTCGGCGGGCGGTGTCGCGGGCGTCATCAAGATGGTGGCGGCGATGCAGCACGGCGTCGTGCCGCGCACGCTGCACGTCGACGCCCCGTCGTCCGAAGTGGACTGGACGACCGGTGCGGTGGAGCTGCTGGCGTCGCCGCGGGAGTGGCCGGACACCGGCCGCGCCCGCCGCGCCGGTGTGTCGTCGTTCGGCGTCAGCGGCACCAACGCCCACGTGATCCTCGAAGCCGCCGAACCCGCTCCGGTGGAGGACGCCGACACCTCGGCCGCCGTGGTGCCGTGGCCGGTGTCGGCCCGCTCCGAGGAAGCCCTGGCGGCCCAGCTGGAGCGGCTCACGACCTTCGTCCGCGACAACCCGGATCAGTCCCGCACGGACATCGGCCGCACCCTCGCCGACACCCGCGCGACCTTCGAACACCGCGCGGTCCTGCTCGCCACGCCCGACGGCGTTACGGAAGCGGCCCGCAACACCGCCCACCCCCGCTCCACCGGAATCCTCTTCGCAGGCCAAGGCTCCCAACGCCTGGGCATGGGCCGAGACCTCTACGACCGCTTCCCGGTCTTCGCGGAGTCCTTGGACGAGGTCCTGTCCCACTTGGACCCCTCGGTCCGAGAGATTATGTGGGGCGACGATCAGGAAGCCCTCAACCAAACAGGCGTCGCCCAACCGGCCCTGTTCGCCCTGGAGGTGGCCCAGTTCCGGCTGGCGGAGTCCTTCGGTCTCCGCCCGGACTACGTCGCAGGTCACTCGATCGGGGAAGTGGCCGCAGCCCACGTGGCCGGCGTGTTGTCCCTCCAGGACGCCTGCACGTTGATCTCGGCCCGAGCCAGGTTGATGCAGGCCTTGCCTTCGGGTGGGGTGATGGTGGCGGTTCGCGCGAGTGAGTCCGAGGTGTTGCCGTTCCTGTCGGGTGATGCTGCGCCGGTCAAAAACTCCCAGATTCGGGGGGACGAATACCGGAGTATTCGTCCCGCCGAAAACTCCGGTATTCGACCGCACGAAAATGGCAATTTTCGATCGGGTGTCATCTCTTTGGCTGCGGTCAACGGGCCGGAGTCGGTCGTGTTGGCCGGGGACGAGGACGCCGTGATGGCTGTGGCTCGGCGGTGGAAGTCTAGGCGTCTGCTGGTCAGTCATGCGTTTCACTCGGCGTTGATGGAGCCGATGCTGGCTGACTTCCGCGAGGCGATCAGCGGACTGTCGTTCCAGGAGCCCAGCATTCCGATCGCGACCGACGGGGACGTGACCTCGCCGGAGTTCTGGGTTGCCCACGTGCGGGAGACCGTGCGGTTCGGCGACTCGGTCGCCCGGCTCGCCGCCGCCGACGTCACCGCGTTCCTGGAGCTCGGCCCCGACGGGGTGCTCACCGCGATGGCAGCCGAATCCGCCGGTGCGGACGCGGTGCTGGTCCCGGCCCAGCGCAAGGACCGCGACGGCGAAACCGCCCTGGTCGAGGCCCTGGCGCAGCTGCACGTGTCCGGCGTCGACGTCGACTGGACGCCCTGCTTCACCGGCACCGGCGCACGCGTCGTCGACCTGCCGACCTACCCGTTCCAGCACCAGCGCTACTGGCCGGAACGCCTGGAGCGCCGCACCGGCGACGACGCGTTCTGGGACCTGATCGACAACGGCTCCCTCGCCTCCGAACTCGGCGTCGAGGAGCAGGCGGTGGCCGACCTCGTCCCGGCCCTGTCGTCCTGGCGCGAACGCCGCCGCGGCCAGTCCCGCGTGGACTCCTGGTGCTACCAGGAGTCCTGGACACCGCTGACCCCCTCCACGACCCCGCTGACCGGGACGTGGCTGGTCGTGGCGCCCGCCGAGCTCGCCGACGACCCGTGGACCACCGCGATCGTCGACTCCCTCGGCACCCGCGCCCGGCTCGTCCGCGTCACCGACACCCGAGCCGACCTCGCCGAACACCTCACCGAGGACCCCACCGGTGTCCTGTCGCTGCTCGACCCGACCGGCACCGCGCAGCTGATCCAGGCGCTCGCCGGCAGCCACGCGACGATCTGGGCGGTCACCCGAGGCGCGGTCTCCACCGGCGACGCCGACCCGATCACCGACCCGATGCGCGCGGGCGTGTGGGGCCTGGGCCGGGTGGCCGCGCTGGAACTGCCCGCCCGCTGGGGCGGCCTGATCGACCTGCCCGAGCACGGCGGCACCGACCGGCTCGCCGCAGTCCTCGCCGACGGCGGCGAGGACCAGGTCGCGATCCGCGAGCACGGCGTCTACGGCCGCAGGCTGGTGCCCGGCCCCCGCGCCGGGAGCGTCGGCGCCGACCCGGCCGGGACCGTGCTCATCACCGGCGGAACCGGCGCGCTGGGCGCCACCGTCGCCCGCGACCTCGCCCGGCGCGGTGTCGACGAGCTGATCCTGGTGAGCCGACGCGGCCCGCAGGCCCCCGGAGCCGCCGAGCTGCACGACGAGCTCACGGCCCTGGGCGCGCGGGTGCGGATCGAGGCCTGCGACGTCGCCGACCGCGACGCGCTGACCGCGCTGCTCACCGGCGTCGACCTGACCGGCGTGGTGCACACGGCCGGTGTCGTCGACGACGGCGTGCTGGAACAGCTCACCCCGGACCGCTTCACCGAGGTGTTCCGGTCCAAGGTCGACTCCGCGCTGCTGCTCGACGAACTGGCCGGTGACCTGGACTTCTTCGTGCTGTTCTCGTCGGTGGCCGGTGCCGTGGGCAACCCGGGCCAGGCCAACTACGCGGCCGCCAACGCCGTCCTCGACGCCCTGGCCCAGCGCCGCCGCGCCACCGGCCGGCCCGCGACCTCGATCGCCTGGGGCGCCTGGGCGGGCGGCGGCATGGCCGCGCAGGACGAGGTCGCCCAGCGGCTGGAGCGCGGCGGTGCCGGGACGCTGGACCCGGACCTGGCGATCACCGCGCTCTGGCAGGCCGTCGCGCGGCCCGCCGCCACCGCCGTCGTCGCCGATCTGGTGCACCCGAAGAGCCTCGCCGCGCTGCTGGACGTGCGACCCCTGCCGCTGCTGTCCGAGCTGCCCGAAGCCCGCGAGATCCTGGCCCGCCGCGACACCACCGCGTCGAGCGGCTTCGTCGAACGACTCCGCGAGCTCGACGACGAGGCCCGCACCGACCTCGTGCTCGACCTGGTGCGCAGCCGCGTCAGCGCCGTGCTCGGCCACGCCGACCCGACGGCGGTCGGCCTCGACAAGGCCTTCCGCGACCTCGGTTTCGACTCGCTGACCGGTGTCGAGCTGCGCAACCAGCTCGCCCGCGCCACCGGCAGGACCCTGGCCGCGAGCCTCGTCTACGACTACCCGACGCCGCGTGCCCTGGCCGAGCACCTGCTCGCCGACCTGCTCGGCGACCGCCGCGAGATCGAGGTGGCCCAGCGCCGCGACCGGGTGGACGAGCCGATCGCGATCGTCGGCATGGCCTGCCGGTTCCCCGGCGGCGTCACCTCCCCCGAGGAGCTGTGGCAGCTGCTGGTCGACGGCCAGGACGCCATCGCGGCGTTCCCCACCGACCGCGGCTGGGACCTCGACGCGCTGCTGGGCTCCGGCGAGATCCCCGGCGTCGGCGGGTTCCTGGCCGACCAGGCCGACTTCGACCCGCTGTTCTTCGGCATCTCCCCGCGCGAAGCGCTGGCGATGGACCCGCAGCAGCGGATGCTGCTGGAAACCTCGTGGGAGGCGCTGGAACGCGCCGGCATCGTCCCGGACTCGTTGCGCGGCAGCAGGACCGGCGTGTTCGTCGGCAACACCATGCAGGACTACGCCAACGTCCTGACCGGCTCCGACCAGGACACCGGCGGGCACGCGCTGACCGGTGTCGCGGGCAGCGTGATCTCCGGCCGCCTGGCCTACAACTTCGGCTTCGAAGGCCCTGCCGTCACCGTCGACACCGCCTGCTCGTCGTCGCTGCTGGCGATGCACCTGGCCGCCCAGTCGCTGCACCAGGACGAGTGCGACATGGCGCTGGCCGGGGGAGCGACGATCATGTCGACACCGGCGACGATCTCGGAGCTCGAACGGCAGGGCGCCTCCGCGCCCGACGGACGCTGCAAGGCCTTCTCCGACGCCGCCGACGGCGCCGGGTGGGCCGAAGGCGTCGGCATCGTCGTGCTGGAGCGGCTCTCCGACGCGCGCCGCCGCGGCCACCGGGTGCTCGCGGTCGTGCGGGGCAGCGCCGTCAACCAGGACGGCGCCTCCAACGGCCTCACCGCGCCGAACGGACCGTCGCAGCAACGCGTGATCCGCCAAGCGCTCTCGTCCGCAGGACTGTCCACATCGGACGTCGACGCGGTCGAGGCGCACGGCACGGGCACCGCGCTGGGCGACCCGATCGAGGTCCAGGCCCTCGCCGCCACCTACGGCCAGGACCGGGAGTCCCCGCTGCTGCTGGGCTCGATCAAGTCCAACATCGGCCACACCCAGGCCGCCGCGGGCGTCGCCGGGGTGATCAAGATGGTGCAGGCGCTGCAGCACGGCACGCTGCCCCGAACCCTGCACGCCGAGACGCCGTCCTCGCACGTCGACTGGGACGCCTCCGGGGTGCGGGTGCTGAACTCGCAGGTGGACTGGCCCGAGGTCGGCCGGGCGCGGCGGGCCGCGGTGTCGTCGTTCGGCATCAGCGGCACCAACGCCCACGTCATCCTGGAGCAGGCCGAACCCGAGGAACCCGCCGACGAACCTGCCCTCGCCGGTGCGCTGGGCGCAGTCGTGCCGTGGGTGGTCTCGGGCCGTTCGGAGTCCGCCGCCGACGCTCAGCTGGAGCGGGTGCGGGACTTCGCCGCGACGCGCCCCGAGATCAGCCCGGTCGAGATCGGGCACTCGCTGCTGACCAGCCGGACGCGGTTCGAGAACCGCGCCGTGGCACTGCGCTGCGGCGGTGAGGACGTCGGCGTCGTGCGCGGCGAGGTCGGCGAGATCGGCCCCGGCCCGGTCATGGTGTTCCCCGGGCAGGGAACCCAGTGGGCCGGCATGGCGCTCGAACTCCTCGACACCGCACCGGTTTTCGAGCAGCGGATGCGCGACTGCGACGAGGTCGTCGCGTCGATGACCGGCTGGTCGCTGCTGCAGGTGCTGCGCGACTCCACCACCGACGAGGGCGCGGAGGTGCTGCAGCGGATCGAGGTCCTGCAGCCCGTGCTGTTCTCGGTCATGGTGTCGCTGGCGGAGCTGTGGCGCTCCTGCGGCGTTGAACCCGCCGCCGTGGTCGGCCACTCGCAGGGCGAGGTCGCCGCCGCCCACGTCGCCGGAGCGCTGAGCCTGACCGACGCGGCCCGCATCATCGTCGTGCGCAGCAAGCTGTTCGCCGACGAGCTCGTCGGCACCGGCGGCATCGCCTCCGTCGCCGCCGGGCGCGAGGAGGTCGCCCCGCTGCTGGAGCAGTGGTCCGACCGGCTCACCCTCGCCGGCATCAACGGGCCCACCGCGGTCACCGTCGCCGGTGATCACGACGCGCTGCAGGAGTTCGTGGCCGCCTGCGAGGCCCGCGAGCTGCGGGCGCGGGTCGTGGCCACCGTCGCCTCGCACTGCGACCACGTTGACCCGCTGCGCGAGGTGCTCGTCGACTCGCTGGCCGACGTGCGGCCCGGGGCCGCCGACGTCCCGTTCTACTCGACCGTCACCACCGGCCGCATCGACGGAGCGGAGCTCGGTGCCGAGTACTGGTTCGAGAACGCGCGCCGCCCGGTCGACTTCGCCGGTGCCGTGGAGGCGCTGCTCGCCGACGGCTACCGGGTGTTCGTCGAACCCAGCTCCCACCCGGTGCTCACGGTCAACGTGCAGCAGATCGCCGAGGGAGCCGAGGTCGACGTCACGGCCGTGGGAACGCTGCGCCGCCAGCAGGGCGGGCCCGTGCGGTTCGCGACCTCGCTGGCCGAGGCGCACGTGCGCGGCGTCGACGTCGACTGGACGACGCTGTTCACCGGGCCCGGTGCGCGCCGCGTCGACCTGCCCACCTACGCCTTCCAGCGGCAGCGGTTCTGGCCCGAACCGGGCACCGCGACGAAGGCCGACCCGGTGGACTCGGCGTTCTGGGAGCTCGTCGAGGACGGCGACCTGGCCTCGGCGCTGGGACTGGACCCCGAGACGGCGGCGACCATCACGCCCGCCCTGTCGTCCTGGCGCACCAGGCAGCGCGCCCACTCGCTCACCAACTCCTGGCGCTACCAGGAGAACTGGGCACCGGTGACCGGACTCGCCGGGACGCCGTCCGGGAAGTGGCTGGCCGTCGTGCCGGACGCACCGGACGTCTGGGCCGAGACCGCGCTCACCGCGCTCGGCGATGCCGCCGTGCGCGTCGAGGTCTCACCGACGGCCGACCGCGACAAGCTCGCCGCCGCGCTGGCCGAGGCCGCACGGGACACCGAGATCGCCGGAGTGCTCTCGCTGATGGGCGTGAACGACGCGGCGCACCCGGTGTTCGGCGCTACCCCGGTCGGGATGCTGAGCACCCTGACGCTGCTGCAGGCGCTCGGCGACCTCGACCTGGACGCCCCGCTGTGGTGCGCCACGCGCCGGGCCGCGTCGGTCGACGGCGGTGCTTGCAGCCCGTCCCAGACCGCGCTGTGGGGGCTGGGACGCGTTGCGGGACTGGAACTCCCGCGTCGCTGGGGCGGACTCGTCGACCTGCCCGACGAGCTCGACCGGCCGGTTCTCGACCGGCTCGCGGCCGTGCTGGCCGGAGCCGGGGACGAGGACCAGCTCGCGGTGCGCTCGTCCGGCGTGTTCGGGCGCCGCCTCCACCGCGCGCCGCGCGGACCGCGCACCGACGAGTGGCAGCCCCGCGGCACCGTCCTCATCACCGGGGGCACCGGCGGTCTGGGCGCCGAGGTCGCCCGCTGGGCGGTGGCGCACGGCGCCGAACGCCTGGTGCTGGCCAGCCGTCGCGGCCCGGACGCCCCCGGCGCCGCCGAGCTGCGCGACGAGCTGGCGGCCTCCGGCGCGGAGATCGTGGTGCGGGCCTGCGACGTCGCCGACCGCGACGCCCTGGCCGCGCTGCTGGCCGAAACACCCGGCGACCGGCCGCTGCGCGCGGTCGTGCACGCCGCGGGCGTGTTCGACAGCGGCGTCGGGCTCGACTCGCTGACCGGCGAGGACTTCGACGGCGTGCTGCGGGCCAAGGCCACCTCGGCCGCTCACCTGCACGAGCTCACCGCCGAGACCGAGCTGGACGCGTTCGTGCTGTTCTCCTCGGGTGCGGCGAGCTGGGGCAGCGGCGGCCAGTCCGCCTACTCGGCGGCCAACGCCTACCTCGACGGGCTGGCGCAGCACCGGCGTTCCCTCGGTCTGCCCGCGACGTCGATCGCCTGGGGAGCCTGGGCCGACGCCGGGAAGGCGGCCTCCGACGCCGCCGACGCCGAGCGGCTGCGCAAGCGCGGTGTGCTGCAGATGGACCCGCAGCTGGCGATCCAGGTGCTGCGGCAGGCCGTGGCCGACGGCAGCACGACCCTCACCGTCACCAACACCGACTGGCAGCGCTTCGCACCCAGCTTCACCGCCGGGCGCCCGAGCCCGCTGCTGACCGGCATCCCGGAGGTCCGGGAAGCGCTGGCCGAACCGGAGGCCGACGCCGACGAGTCGGCGTTCACCCAGCGCTTGGCGGGCCTGCCCGAGGCCGAGCGGAGCCGGGTCGTGCTCGACCTGGTGCGCCGCGAAGCCGCCCAGACCCTCGGCTTCACCGACGCCGACGCGTTCCCGGCCCAGCGGGCCTTCCGCGACGTCGGCTACGACTCGGTGACCGCCGTCGAGCTGCGTAACCGGCTCAAGGCCGCCACCGGCCTGGCGCTGCCCGCGACGCTCGTGTTCGACCACCCGACCCCCGCCGCCCTGGCCGGACACCTGCAGCAGCAGCTCCTGCCGGGCGGCACCGACTCCGACGACCCGGACGCCCACATCCGGGACGCCCTCGCGGCGATCCCGATCAGCCGACTCCGCAAGGCCGGCCTGCTGGACCTCGTCCTCGGGCTGGCCCACGACGACGGCGACTCCGCCGAAACCTCCTCCGACGACACCGAGTCGCTCGACGAGATGGACGGCGAGAGCCTGCTGCGGCTGGTCAACGAGAACACCGCGAACTGAAAGACCCGGCGATCAAAGGAAACCGATGAGCAGCTCTGAGAAGCAGTACGTCGAGGCTCTGCGCTCGTCCCTGAAGGAGAACGATCGCCTGCGCAAGCAGAACCAGCAGCTCATCGCGGCCGCGGTGGAGCCCATCGCGATCGTGGGCATGGGCTGCCGGTACCCGGGCGGCGCGTCCTCGCCGGAGCAGCTGTGGGAGCTGGTCGCCGAGGGCCGCGACGGCATCTCGGAGTTCCCGGCCGATCGCGGCTGGGACGTCGAGGGGCTCGCGAGCGCCACCTTCCAGGGCGGTTTCCTGTCCGACGTGGCCGGTTTCGACGCCGGCTTCTTCGGGATCTCGCCGCGTGAAGCGGTCGCGATGGACCCGCAGCAGCGGCTGCTGCTGGAGGTCGCGTGGGAGGCCGTCGAGCGGTCGGGCATCGAGGCCACCTCGCTGCGCTCCAGCCGCACCGGCGTGTTCATGGGCACCACCGGTCAGGACTACAGCGAACTGCTCGCGAACTCCGCCGAGGACATCGGGCTGTACTCGACGACCGCGTTCGCGGCCAGCGTGCTGTCGGGCCGCATCTCCTACCTGCTGGGCCTGGAGGGGCCCGCCGTCACCGTCGACACCGCCTGCTCGTCGTCGCTGGTCGCCCTGCACAACGCCATGCAGTCGCTGCGCGGTGGCGAGTGCTCGCTGGCGCTGGCCGGTGGTGTGGCGGTGATGTCGACGCCGAACGCGTTCACCGCGTTCAGCTCGCAGAGCGGCCTGGCCTCCGACGGCCGCTGCAAGGCCTTCGCCGACGAGGCCGACGGCACCGGCTGGTCGGAGGGCGTGGGCGTGCTCGTGCTGGAGCGGCTGTCGGACGCCCAGCGCAACGGCCGCGAGGTGCTCGCGGTGCTGCGCGGGTCGGCGATCAACCAGGACGGCGCGTCCAACGGGCTGACCGCGCCGAACGGCCCGTCGCAGCAGCGGGTGATCCGCACGGCGCTGGACAACGCGGCCCTGACGCCGGGCGACGTCGACGTCGTCGAAGCGCACGGCACCGGAACGACCCTGGGTGACCCGATCGAGGCGCAGGCCGTCCAGGCGACCTACGGGCAGGACCGGGAGACGCCGGTGCTGCTGGGCTCGATCAAGTCCAACATCGGCCACCCGCAGGGCGCGGCCGGTGTCGCCGGTGTGATCAAGATGGCGATGGCGCTGCGCAACGAGCTGCTGCCCCGGACGCTGCACGCCGAGAACCCGTCGTCCAACGTGGACTGGTCGGCGGGTTCGGTGGAACTGCTGACCTCCGCCCGCGAGTGGCCCCGCGGCGAGCGCCCGCGCCGCGCGGCCGTCTCGGCCTTCGGCGTCAGCGGCACCAACGCGCACGTGATCCTCGAAGAGGCCCCGGCGGTGACCGAGCCCGAGCGCGAGGTCGCCGACCTCCCCGAGGTCCCGTGGGTCCTGTCCGGCCGCTCGAGCACGGCCCTGGACGCCCAACTCGACCGCATCGACACCTTCGCCCACCGCAACCCCCACCTCACCCCCCTCGACATCGGCTACTCCCTGGTCACCTCCCGCTCCACCTTCGACCACCGAGCAGTCCACCTGCCCTCCGGCGATTTCCGAGACATCGCCACAGACCGCACCCTCGCAGTCCTCTTCGCAGGCCAAGGTTCCCAACGCCTGGGCATGGGCAGGGAGCTGTACGAACGCTTCCCGGTGTTCGCGGAGTCCCTGGACGAGGTCCTGTCCCACTTGGACCCGTCGGTCCGAGAGGTCATGTGGGGCGACGATCAGGAAGCCCTCAACCAAACAGGCGTCGCCCAACCGGCCCTGTTCGCCCTGGAGGTGGCCCAGTACCGGCTGGCGGAGTCCTTCGGTCTCAACCCGGACTACGTCGCAGGCCACTCGATCGGGGAACTCGCCGCAGCCCACGTCGCTGGCGTGTTGTCCCTCGAAGACGCCTGCACCCTGATCACGGCCCGAGCACGGTTGATGCAGGCCCTGCCCACGGGCGGCGCCATGGTCGCCGTCCGCGCCAGCGAGTCCGAGGTGCTGCCTTACCTGTCGGGTGATGCCGCGCCGGTCAAAAACTCCCAAATTCAGGGGGACGAATACCGGAGTATTCGACCCGCCGAAAACTCCGGTATTCGACCCTACGAAAATGGCAATTCTCGAACGGGTGTCATCTCTTTGGCTGCGGTCAACGGCCCTGAGTCGGTCGTGTTGGCCGGGGACGAGGACGCCGTACTTGAGGTCGCGGGGAACTGGGAGTTCAAGCGGCTCAATGTGTCTCATGCTTTCCACTCGGCTCTGATGGAGCCGATGTTGGAGGAGTTCCGGGCGGCTATCGGTGGGGTGACGTTCTCGGAGCCGAGCCTGTCGATCGTGGTGAGCGGGGAGGTGACGTCGCCGGAGTTCTGGGTCGAGCACGTGCGGAACGCGGTGCGGTTCGCCGACAACGTGACGACCTTGACCGAGCAGGGCGTGAACGCGTTCCTGGAGCTGGGCCCCGACGGGGTGCTGACCGCGATGGCGGCCGAATCCGCCGCCGAGGACGCCGTTCTGGTCCCGGCGCAGCGCAAGGACCGCGACGGCGGGTCCGCGCTGGTCGAGGCGCTGGCGCGGCTGCACGTGTCCGGGGTCGACGTCGACTGGTCGCGGCTCTTCGACGGCACCGGAGCGCGGCGGATCGACCTGCCGACCTACCCGTTCCAGCGCGAGCGCTACTGGCCGCGGCCCGCCACGACCCGGGCCGACGTGCGCTCCGCCGGACTGGACTCCGTCGGGCACCCGCTGCTGGGCGCGGCGGCCGAACTCGCAGGCACCGACGGCTACCTGTTCGCCAGCCGCTTGACGCTGCGCACTCACACCTGGCTCGCCGACCACGTCGTGCACGGCCGAGTCCTGTTCCCCGGCACCGGTTTCCTCGAACTCGCGATCCGCGCCGGCGACGAGGTGGGATGCGGTCACGTCGACGAGCTCACCCTGTCCGCGCCGCTGGTGCTGCCCCCGCAGGGCGACGTGCAGGTGCAGGTCACCGTCGGCGCCGCCGACGACGCGGGCCGCCGCCCGATCGCGATCTTCTCCCGCCCGTCCGACGCCGGGCAGGGCGACTGGACCCAGCACGCCAGTGGTGTGCTGGCGGTGACCCCGTCCGAACCGACCTTCGACCTGGGTGCCTGGCCTCCGGCCGGGGCCGAGGCGGTGGACGTCGCCGACTGCTACGAGCGCTTCACCGAGGTCGGCTTCGACTACGGCCCGATGTTCCGCGGCCTGCGCGCGGTGTGGCGGCTCGGCGACGAGCTGTTCGCCGAGGCCGAGCTGCCGGACGACGCCGGTGCCGACGAGTTCGGCCTGCACCCCGCGCTGCTCGACGCCGGAATGCACGCCTCGGGCTTCGGCGACGTCGGCAACCTCAGCCGGGGAGGCCTGCCGTTCTCCTGGCAGGGCGTCTCGCTGCACGCCTCCGGCGCCTCGCGCGTGCGCATGCGGCTCGCGCCCGGCCCCGACGACACCACCGTGCTGTCCGTTGCCGACGCGACCGGCGCCCCGGTCGCCAGCATCGACGGCCTCATCACCCGGGCCCCGCAGACCGAGCAGACCCCCGACACCACCCGCGACGCGCTGTTCCAGCTCGACTGGACGCCCATCGCTCTGCCTGAGACCGCCACGACCTGGGCGCGACTCGACCCCGACGCCCGCGACCTGACCGGTGTCGACGCCACCACCGTCGTGCTGCCCGTCGCCGCCGACACCGACGACGTGGTGACCTCGGTGCACGCCGAAACCGCGCGCGTGCTGTCGCTGCTGCAGCAGTGGCTGGCCGACGAGCGCTTCGCCGACTCGTGCCTCGCGCTGGTCACCCGGGGCGCCACCTCCGGTGACGACCTGGTCGGCGCCGCCGTGCGCGGCCTGGTGCGCTCCGCCCAGACCGAGCACCCCGGCCGCTTCGCGCTCATCGACGTGGTCCCCGGCACCGACCCCGAACCGCTGCTGGGACGCGTGCTGACCAGCGGCGAACCGCAACTGCTGCTGCGCGGCGAGGAAGTCCTGGCCGCCCGCATCGCCCGCGCCACCGGGCAGCCACCCGCCTTCGACGTCGACGGCACCGTGCTCATCACCGGCGGAACCGGTGGTCTGGGCGCTGTCCTGGCTCGGCACCTGGTGACCGAGCACGGCGCCCGCGACCTGCTGCTGGTCAGCCGCCGCGGCCCGGACGCCGACGGCGCCGCCGACCTCGTCACCGAGCTCACCGGGCTCGGCGCCACCGCCCGGGTGGTGGCCTGCGACGTCACCGACCGTGCCGCGGTCGCCGACCTGCTGCGGCAGCACCCGGTGCGGGCCGTGGTGCACACCGCCGGTGTCGTCGACGACGGCGTGATCGCCTCGCTGACCCCGGAGGCCGTCGACACTGTCCTCGCCCCGAAGGTCGACGCCGCCTGGCACCTGCACGAACTGGCCGGCGACGTGTCGGCGTTCGTCCTGTTCTCCTCGGCCGCGGCCACCTTCGGCGGCGCCGGACAGGGCAACTACGCGGCTGGCAACGCCTTCCTCGACGCCCTCGCCCGGCACCGCCACGAGCGCGGTCTGCCCGCGGTGTCGCTGGGATGGGGCGCGTGGGAGCAGACGGTCGGCCTGACCAGCGGGCTCTCCGAAGCCGACGTGCAGCGCATCTCGCGCATGGGCGTGCAGGCGCTGTCCGTCGAGCAGGGCGTGGCGCTGTTCGACGCCGCCCTGGGCTCCGGGCAACCGCTGGTCCTGCCGGTGCACCTGGACCTGCCGTCGCTGCGGTCGAGCGGCGACGTGCCGCACCTGCTGCGCGGACTCGTCCGCGCCCCGATCCGCCGCGCCACCGCGTCCTCGCAGGCCGAGACCGCGGCGCTGGCCGACCGGCTCGCCGCGCTCAGCGAGACCGAGCGCACCGAGCGGCTGATCGAGCTGGTGCGCGAGGAGGTCGCGGCGGTGCTCGGCCACGCGAGCGCCGGGGGAGTGGAGCCCGGGCGGCCGTTCCAGGAGCTCGGTTTCGACTCGCTGACGGCCGTGGAACTGCGCAACCGCCTCACCGCGGCGACCGGCTTGCGGATCTCGGCGACGTCGGTGTTCGACTACCCGACGGTGACCCGCCTCGCCGAGCACCTGCGCGACGACCTGTTCGGCGCGGCGCTCGAGGTCACCCCGACGGTCCCGGTGGGCTCGGTCGACGACGATCCGATCGTGATCGTGGGCATGGCCTGCCGCTACCCGGGCGGCGTGTCCTCGCCGGAGGACCTGTGGCGGCTGGTGAGCGAGGACGCCGACGCGATCACTGGATTCCCCACCAACCGCGGCTGGGACCTGGACTCGCTGTTCGACTCCGACCCCGACCGCGCCGGGACGTCGTACTCGACGTCGGGCGGATTCCTGCACGACGCGGGCGATTTCGACGCCGACTTCTTCGCGATGTCCCCGCGCGAAGCCCTGGCCACCGACGTCCAGCAGCGCTTGGTGCTGCAGACCGCGTGGGAGGCCATCGAGCGCGCGGGCATCGACCCGACCTCGTTGCAGGGCAGCCAGACCGGGGTGTTCGCCGGTGTGATGGTCAACGACTACGGCACGCTGCTCGACGGTGACACCTTCGAGGGCTACCAGGGCACGGGCACCGCGCAGAGTGTGCTGTCGGGCCGGGTGTCCTACACCTTCGGGTTCGAGGGGCCTGCGGTGACGGTGGACACGGCGTGTTCGTCGTCGCTGGTGTCGATGCATTTGGCGGCGCAGTCGTTGCGGCAGGGGGAGTGCTCGCTGGCGCTGGCCGGTGGCGTGACGGTCATGTCGACGCCGGCCTCGTTCGTCGTCTTCTCCCGGCAGCGCGGTCTGGCCTCCGACGGGCGGTGCAAGTCGTACTCGGAGTCCGCTGACGGCGTGGGCTGGTCCGAGGGCGCCGGGCTCGTCGTGCTGGAGCGGCTGTCCGACGCGCAGCGCCACGGACACCGGGTGCTGGCGGTGCTGCGGGGTTCGGCGGTCAACCAGGACGGTGCCTCGAACGGGCTCACGGCGCCGAACGGTCCGTCGCAGCAGCGCGTGATCCGGCAGGCCCTGGCGGGTGCTGGTCTGTCCACTTCGGACGTGGATGTGGTCGAGGGGCACGGCACCGGAACGACTTTGGGTGATCCGATCGAGGCGCAGGCGCTGCTGGCGACCTACGGTCAGGATCGGGAGCGGCCGCTGCTGCTGGGCTCGGTGAAGTCCAACCTCGGGCACACGCAGGCGGCTTCGGGTGTCGCGGGCGTGATCAAGATGGTGGCGGCGATGCAGCACGGTGTCGTCCCCCGCAGCCTGCACGCCGAAGCCCCGTCGTCCCACGTGGATTGGGAGGCCGGGTCGGTCGAGCTGCTGAGTTCGGCGGTGGAGTGGCCGGAGACCGGGCGTGCTCGTCGTGCGGCGGTGTCGTCGTTCGGCGTGAGCGGCACCAACGCCCACGTCATCCTCGAGCAGGGACCCGCCGTCGAGGAGCCGGCCCCGGCATCGTCGGCGACGGTGGTCCCGTGGGTGGTGTCGGCGAAGTCCCAGGCCTCGCTGGACGCCCAGATCTCCCGCCTGCGCGACCTCGACGCCTCACCCCTCGACGTCGGCCACTCCCTGGTGACGTCCCGCTCGCTGTTCCAGCACCGCGCCGTCCTGCTCGCCTCCCCCAACGGCCTCGTCGAAGCCGCCCGCGGCACAGCGGACACGCAGCACCTCGCACTCCTCTTCGCAGGCCAAGGCTCCCAACGCCTCGGCATGGGCCGAGACCTCTACGCCCGCTTCCCGGTGTTCGCGGAGGCCCTGGACGAGGTCCTGACCCACCTCGACCCGTCGGTCCGAGAAGTGATGTGGGGCGAGGACGAGGAAGCCCTCAACCAAACGGGTGTCGCTCAACCGGCCCTGTTCGCGATCGAGGTCGCCCTCTATCGCCTGATCGAGTCCTTCGGTGTCCGCCCTGACTACCT
Organism: Saccharopolyspora flava; assembly: GCF_900116135.1. Taxonomy (GTDB): domain Bacteria; phylum Actinomycetota; class Actinomycetes; order Mycobacteriales; family Pseudonocardiaceae; genus Saccharopolyspora; species Saccharopolyspora flava. Next base: position 283,243 of record NZ_FOZX01000003.1, on the reverse strand, counting down.
CGCAGGTCACTCGATCGGTGAGGTGGCCGCAGCCCACGTGGCGGGCGTGTTGTCCCTCGAAGACGCGTGCACGTTGATCTCGGCCCGAGCCCGGTTGATGCAGGCCCTGCCCACAGGCGGGGTCATGGTCGCGGTCCGCGCCAGCGAGTCCGAGGTGCTGCCTTACCTGTCGGGTGATTCTGCGGCGGTCAAAAACTCCCAGATTCGGGGGGACGAATACCGGAGTATTCGACCCGCCGAAAACTCCGGTATTCGACCCCACGAAAATGGCAATTCTCGAACGGGTGTCATCTCGTTGGCTGCGGTCAACGGCCCGGAGTCGGTCGTTCTTGCTGGGGACGAGGACGCCGTGATGGCGGTCGCGGGGAACTGGGAGTTCAAGCGGCTCAGCGTGTCTCATGCTTTCCACTCGGCTTTGATGGAGCCGATGCTGGAGGAGTTCCGGGACGTCGTTGAGGGGTTGGAGTTCCGGGATCCTGGGGTTCCGGTGGTTGCTTCCGGGGATGTGACGTCGCCTGAGTTTTGGGTGGAGCACGTTCGGGACACCGTGCGGTTCGGGGATGCCGTTGCCGGGCTCGTCGAGGAGGGCGTGACGTCGTTCCTCGAGGTCGGGCCTGACGGGGTGCTGTCGGCGATGGCCGCCGAGTCGGCGCCCGATGCCGCGGTGATCACGCCGGTGCTGCGCAAGGACCAGGACGCCGAGACGACGCTGCTCACCGCCCTGGCTCGGCTGCACGTCGCCGGTGCTGACCTGCGGTGGGAGCCGTTGCTGGAGGGCGGGCGTCGCATCGACCTGCCCACCTATCCCTTCGAGCGCCAGTGGTTCTGGCCGGACACGACGGGGCGCGCGGGCGACGTGCGCGGGGCCGGCCTGGAAGCGGTGGAGCACCCGCTGCTCGGGGCGTCGGCCGAGCTCGCCGACGCCGACGGGTTCCTGTTCACCAGCCGCCTGTCGCTCCGGTCGCAGCCGTGGCTGGCCGATCACGTCGTTCAGGGGCAGGTGCTGGTGCCGGGCGCGGCGCTGGTGGACCTGGCGATCCGGGCGGCCGACGAAGCCGGGTGCGAGCGGGTCGAGGAGCTGACGCTGTCCTCCCCGCTGGTGCTGCCCGAGCAGGGGGCGCTGCAACTCCAACTGCGCGTCGGCCCCGAGGAGGACACCGGCCACCGCACCCTCGTGATCCACAGCAGGCCCGACGGCGACGCCGACCTGCCCTGGACGCAGCACGCGACCGGCCTGCTCGGCCGCGAACCGCTGCCCCCGGCCTCCGGCACCGAGGCGTGGCCGCCCGCGGGCGCCGAGCCGGTGGAGCTCGACGGCTTCTACGAGCGCTTCGCCGACGCGGGCTTCGACTACGGCACCACCTTCCAAGGCCTGCGCGCCGCGTGGCGCTCCGGTGACGAGGTGTTCGCCGAGGTCGCGCTGCCCGAGGGAGTGGACGCCGGCGGGTTCGGCCTGCACCCCGCCCTGCTCGACGCGAGCCTGCACGCCCTCGCCCTCTCCGGTCGGGGAGCGGCCGGGGTCGTGCCGTTCTCCTGGAGCGGCATCTCCCTGCACGCCTCGGGAGCCTCCGAACTGCGGGTCCGGCTCTCGGTCGCGGCCGACGGATCGATGCTCATCGCACTGGCCGACGCCACCGGATCGCCGGTGGCGAGCGTGAACTCCCTGGTCGTGCGCGAGTTCGCGCAGACCGAGCTCACCGACGCCCAGCTCACCCGCGACGCCCTGTTCGGCATCGACTGGGTCCCGGTCTCCCCGGTCGAGGCGGAGCTGGAGTGCGCGGTCCTCGGCCCGGACCCGCTGCACCTGCCCGGCGAGGTCCACCAGGACCTGAGCGCGGTGAACGCCGACGTCGTGCTGGTGCCGGTGGTCGGTGACGCCGCCGAGGTCGTGTCCTCCGCCCACGCCCTGGCCGGCCGCGCTGTGGAGCTGGTGCAGGAGTGGCTCGCCGACGGCAACCCCGAGTCGCGCCTGGTGTTCGTGACGCGCGAAGGCGATGTCGCCGCCGCCGCGGTGCGGGGACTGGTGCGTTCGGCGCAGTCGGAGCACCCGGGCCGCTTCGGCCTGCTGGAACTCGACTCCAAGGACGTCGATTCCTCGCTCGTAGCAATGGCTTTGGCCTCCGACGAGCCGCACCTGATGATCCGTGACGGCGAGGTGCTGGCCCCGCGCCTGACGCGGGTCGCACCGCACGACGAGCCGATCGCCTGGGGTGGCAAGGTCCTCATCACCGGTGGCACGGGTGGTCTGGGCGCGCTGGTGGCCCGTCACCTGGTCGCCGAGCACGGCGTGCGCGAGCTGGTCCTGGTGAGCCGTCGCGGCGGCGACGTCCCGGCCGAGCTCACCGACCTCGGTGCGCAGGTCGACGTGGTGGCGTGCGATGTCGCCGACCGCGACGCGGTCGCGAATCTCCTCGCGCAGCAAGACATCTCGGCCGTCGTGCACGCGGCGGGCGTGCTCGATGACGGCCTGGTCGAATCCCTGACTCCCGAGCGCGTCGACGCGGTGCTGCGGCCGAAGGTCGACGCGGCGTGGCACCTGCACGAGCTGGCCGAGAACCTGTCGGCGTTCGTGGTGTTCTCCTCCGCCGCAGGGGTTTTCGGTTCGCCGGGCCAGGCGAACTACGCGGCGGGCAACGCGTTCCTCGACGCCCTCATCGAGCACCGCCGCGCGCTCGGTCTCCCCGGAACCTCGCTGGCCTGGGGCGCCTGGGAGCAGGGCATGGCTTCGGACGTCGACGCCGAGCGGCTTGAGCGCTCGGGGATGCCCGCGCTGACCACCGACCAGGGCCTGCACCTGTTCGACGCCGCGCTGGCCACCGACCGGCCGGTGGTGCTGCCGGTCCGCCTCGACCTCGCGGCCCTGCGCTCCAGCGGGGCCGTCCCGCCGCTGCTGCGCGGGCTCGTGCGCACCAAGGCGCGCCGCTCCCTCGCCGGATCCCGGGCAGCGGAATCCCTGGTCGCCCGGCTGAGCGGGCTCACGCCGACCGAACGCCTCGACGCGCTCCGCGACCTGGTCCGCGCCGAGGTCGCCGCCGTCCTCGGCCACGCCGACGGCAAGGCGATCGATCCCACTCGCGCCTTCCAGGATTCCGGTTTCGACTCGCTGACGGCCGTCGAGCTGCGCAACCGGCTCGGCGCCACCGCCGGACTGCGGCTGCCCGCGACGCTGGTCTTCGACTACCCGAACGCCCAAGCCCTCGCCGAGCACCTGGACGACGAGCTGTTCGGATCGGGCGCGCAGGACACCGCGAACGTCCCGGCCCTGGTCAACACCGCCGACGACCCGGTCGTGATCGTGGGCATGGCCTGTCGCTACCCGGGCGGCGTGTCCTCGCCCGAGGACCTGTGGCGACTGGTGTCCGACGGGGTCGACGCGATCTCGGACTTCCCCGACGACCGCGGATGGCCGCTCGACTCCCTCTACAACCCCGACCCCGACCACGTCGGCACCTCCTACACCCGCTCCGGCGGATTCCTCCAGGACGCCGGGGACTTCGACGCCGAGTTCTTCGGCATGTCGCCGCGTGAAGCCCTGGCCACCGACGCCCAGCAGCGGCTGCTGCTGGAGGTCGCGTGGGAGGCGATCGAGCGCGCCGGCATCGACCCGATGTCGTTGCGCGGCAGCCGGACCGGCGTGTTCGCGGGCATCATGTACAGCGACTACAGCGGACTGCTCGACGGCGGCGCCTTCGAGGGCCACCAGGGGCAGGGCAGTTCGCCGAGCATCGCCACCGGCCGCGTCGCCTACGCCCTGGGCTTCGAGGGTCCGGCGGTGACGGTCGATACCGCGTGCTCGTCGTCGCTGGTGTCGATGCACTGGGCGATGCAGGCGTTGCGCAGTGGTGAGTGCTCGATGGCGCTGGCCGGTGGTGTGACGGTGATGTCCACGCCGGGTCCGTTCGTGGAGTTCTCCCGCCAGGGAGGCTTGTCCCCGGACGGCCGGTGCAAGTCCTTCGGCGACTCGGCGGACGGCGTGGGCTGGTCCGAAGGCGTCGGTCTGCTGGTGCTGGAGCGCCTGTCGGACGCTCGCCGCCACGGCCACGAGGTGCTGGCCGTGGTGCGGGGCAGCGCGGTGAACCAGGACGGCGCGTCCAACGGGCTCACGGCGCCGAACGGTCCGTCGCAGCAGCGGGTCATCCGGCAGGCCTTGGCCAGCGCCGGTCTGAAATCGTCCGATGTGGACGCCGTCGAAGCGCACGGCACCGGAACGACCTTGGGCGACCCGATCGAGGCGCAGGCGCTGCTGGCGACCTACGGTCAGGACCGGGACGAGCCGCTGCTGCTGGGGTCGATCAAGTCCAACATCGGCCACACGCAGGCCGCGGCCGGTGTTGCGGGCGTGATCAAGATGATCACCGCGATGCGGCGAGGTGTGCTGCCCCGGACTCTGCACGCCGAGGTCCCGTCCTCGCACGTGGATTGGGAGGCCGGGTCGGTCGAGCTGCTGAGTTCGGCGGTGTCGTGGCCGGAGACCGGGCGTGCTCGTCGTGCGGCGGTGTCGTCGTTCGGCGTGAGTGGCACCAACGCGCACGTCATCCTCGAACAGGGGCCCGCCGTCGAGGAACCGGTGGAACAGCCCTCCTCGCAGGTGGTTCCGTGGGTGGTGTCGGCGAAGTCCGAAGCCGCGCTCGACCAGCAGATCACCCGCCTCCGCGCCCTGGACGCGTCCCCGGCCGACATCGGCTACTCCCTGACCACGTCCCGCTCCCGCTTCGAGCACCGCAAGGTCCTCCTCGCCACCGGCTCGGACATCACCGACATCGCCACCGGCACAGCCCGCGAAACCTCCCTCGCACTCGTCTTCGCAGGCCAGGGCTCCCAACGCCTGGGCATGGGCCGCGAGCTGTACGACCGCTTCCCGGTGTTCGCCGAAGCGCTGGACGAGGTCCTGTCCCACTTGGACCCGTCGGTCCGCGAGATCATGTGGGGAGACGATCAGGAATCCCTCAACCAAACAGGCGTCGCCCAACCGGCCTTGTTCGCCCTGGAGGTAGCCCAGTACCGGCTGGCGGAGTCCTTCGGCCTCAGCCCGGACTACCTCGCAGGCCACTCGATCGGGGAGGTAGCCGCAGCCCACGTAGCGGGCGTGTTGTCCCTCCAGGACGCGTGCACGCTGATCTCAGCCCGAGCCCGGTTGATGCAGGCCTTGCCCACGGGCGGCGTGATGGTCGCGGTCCGCGCGAGCGAGTCCGACGTCCTGCCGTTCCTGTCGGGTGAACCTTCTGCGGTCAAAAACTCCCAGATTCAGGGGGACGAATACCGGAGTATTCGACCCGACGAAAACTCCGGTATTCGACCCCACGAAAATGGCAATTCTCGATCGGGTGTCATCTCTTTGGCGGCGGTCAACGGCCCGGAGTCGGTCGTGTTGGCCGGGGACGAGGACGCGGTTCTTGAGGTCGCGAGTAAGTGGGAGTTCAAGCGGCTCAGTGTGTCTCATGCGTTCCACTCGGCTTTGATGGAGCCGATGTTGGAGGAGTTCCGGGGCGTTGTTGAGGGGTTGAGCTTCCGGGAGCCTGGGGTTCCGATTGCTGCTGCCGGGGACGTGACGTCGCCTGAGTTTTGGGTGGAACACGTGCGGGAGACCGTGCGGTTCGGGGACTCGGTTGCTGAGCTCCTTGAGGTTGGGGCTTCGGCGTTCCTGGAGTTGGGGCCTGATGGGGTGTTGTCCGGGTTGGTGGCCGAGTCGGCTGCCGATGTCGTGGCCGCTCCGGTGCTCCGGAAGGAGCGCGACGAGGAGTTCTCGCTGTTCACGGCGTTGGGCCGGTTGCACGTGTCCGGTGTCGACGTCGACTGGGCGCCGGCGTTCGACGGGGCCCGTCGGGTGGAGCTGCCGACCTACGCGTTTCAGCACCAGCGGTACTGGCCGCTGCTGCGGACCCGCAGCGGGGACGTGTCCGGGTTCGGCCTGGTGGACGTCGAGCACCCGCTGCTCGGGGCCGCGGCGGACCTCGCCGGTTCGGGCGGGGTGCTGTTCACCAACCGCCTGTCGGTGAGCTCCCAGCCGTGGCTGGCCGAGCACGTCATCCTCGGGCAGATCGTGGTGCCCGGTGCCGCTCTCGTGGAGCTGGCGCTGCGGGCCGGTGACGAGGTCGGCTGCGACCGGGTCGAGGAGCTCACGCTCGCCGCGCCGCTCACGCTGCCCGAGCAGGGCGCGGTGCAGGTGCAGGTCGTGGTCGGCGACGCCGACGAGTCCGGTGCTCGTGCCGTGACGGTGTTCTCCCGCCCGGCCGAGGCCGTGGACGGGTTCTGGACCGAGCACGCCACCGGCACCCTCGCCTCCGGCGAACGGCAGCCGTGGTTCGACGACGGTCTCCAGCCGCCCGCCGACGCGAGCCCGCTCGACGTGACCGGCTGCTACGACCTGTTCGCCGACGCCGGGTTCGGCTACGGCCCGGTCTTCCGGGGACTGCGCTCGGTGTGGCGGCACGGCGGCGACGTCTACGCCGAAGTCGTCCTGCCCGACGAGGCCGACACCAGCGGTTTCGGCCTGCACCCCGCGCTGCTCGACGCGTGCCTGCACGCCGCGGGCGTCGCCGGTGACGGGGCGGCGGGCCTGCCGTTCTCCTGGACCGGTGTGTCCCTGCACGCCGCCGGCGCCACCCACCTGCGCGTCCGCCTGTCGAAGCAGGCTGACGGCTCGATGTCGCTGGCCCTGGCCGACCCGGCCGGAACCCCGGTCGCCTCGGTCGATTCCCTGGCCTTGCGCCCGGTGTCGACCGACGGGCTCGCCGAGCGCGACTCCCTGTTCGGCCTCCGCTGGACCCCGGCCGCGCTGACCGGCGACGAGGCGGACTGGCAGGTCCTCGGCCCGAACCCGCTGAACCTGCCCGGCGAGGTCGGCGAGGACCTCGACGCGCTGTCGGCCCCGCTGGTCCTGGTTCCGGTGGTCGCCGCCGCCGACGTCGTGCCCTCCGCGCACGCCCAGGCCAACCGCGCCCTGGGCCTGCTGCAGCACTGGCTGTCCGAGCGGCCCGCCGACTCCCGCCTGGTGTTCGTGACGCGCAGCGCCGACGTCGCCGCCTCCGCCGTGCGGGGCCTGGTGCGCTCGGCCCAGTCCGAGCACCCGGGCCGCTTCGGCCTGCTCGAACTCGACACCGACGAGGTGTCGCCCAACGTGCTGGCCCGGGCGCTGACCAGTGACGAACCGCACCTGCTGATCCGCGACGACCAGGTCCTCGCGGCTCGCCTCGCGCGGGTCGCGCCGGAAGGCGGCCCGGTCAGCTGGGGCGGACGCGTTCTCATCACCGGCGGCACGGGCGGCCTGGGCGCTCTGGTGGCTCACCACCTGGTCGCCGAGCACGGAGTGCGTGACCTGGTCCTGGTGAGCCGTCGCGGCGGTGACGTCCCGGCCGAGCTCGCCGACCTCGGTGCGCGCGTTGAGGTGGTTGCCTGCGATGTCGCCGACCGCGACGCGGTTGCGAACCTCCTGGAACAGCACGACATCTCGGCCGTCGTGCACACGGCCGGTGTGCTTGACGACGGAATCCTCGAATCGCTGACCCCCGAGCGAGTCGACGCGGTGCTGCGGCCGAAGGTCGACGCCGCTTGGCATCTGCACGAGCTCACTGAGAACTTGTCGGCGTTCGTGGTGTTCTCCTCCGCCGCAGGCGCTTTCGGCACTCCGGGCCAGGCGAACTACGCGGCGGGCAACGCGTTCCTCGACGCCCTGATCGAGCACCGCCGCTCCCTCGGCCTCCCCGGAACCTCGCTGGCCTGGGGTGCCTGGGAGCAGGGCATGGCCGCGGACGCCGAGCGGCTCACCCGCTCGGGGATGCCGCCGCTGTCGCCGGAGCAGGGCCTGCGGCTCTTCGACGCCGCCCTGGCCACGACCGACCCGGTCGTCCTGCCCGTCCGCCTCGACCTGGCCACCCTGCGGGCCGGTGGCGACGTGCCGCCGCTGCTGCGCGGACTCGTCCGCACCCGATCCCGCCGCAGCCTGGCCGGATCGGGCGCCACCGAATCCCTGCTCGCCCGGCTCGGTTCGCTCGGCGAAGCCGACCGCGCCGCAGCGCTGCTCGACCTCGTGCGCGGGGAGGTCGCCGCGGTCCTCGGCCACGCCGACGGGAATGCCGTCGATCCGTCGAAGGCGTTCCAGGACCTCGGTTTCGACTCGCTGACCGCCGTCGAACTCCGCAACCGCCTGGGCGCCACGACCGGGCTCCGACTGCCGGCGACGCTGGTGTTCGACTACCCGACGGCCCACGTCCTCGCCGAGCACCTAGCCGACGAGCTGTTCGGTGCTGACGCGGACGCGGACCTGCCGGTCCTGGTCGACACCGCCGACGACCCGATCGTGATCGTGGGCATGGCCTGCCGCTATCCGGGTGGGGTCTCCTCGCCGGAGGACCTGTGGCGGCTGGTCGACGACGGGGTCGACGCGATCACCGAGTTCCCCGACAACCGCGGCTGGGACCTCGACGCGCTGTACGACCCCGACCCGGACCACGCAGGCACGTCCTACGTCCGCGAAGGCGGATTCCTGCACGACGCGGGCGAATTCGACCCCGCTTTCTTCGGCATGTCGCCGCGCGAGGCGCTGGCCACCGACGCCCAGCAGCGGTTGCTGCTGGAAGTGGCGTGGGAGTCGCTGGAACGCTCCGGCATCGACCCGTCCGCCCTGCGCGGCAGCCGCACCGGGGTGTTCGCCGGCGTGATGTACAACGACTACGCCCAGCTCCTCGCGGGTGACGCCGAGGGCTACCAGGCCACCGGCGGCTCCAGCGTGGTGTCCGGCCGCGTCTCCTACACCTTCGGCTTCGAGGGACCGGCCGTCACCGTCGACACCGCGTGCTCGTCGTCGCTGGTGTCGATGCACCTCGCCGCGCAATCCCTGCGCCAGGGCGAGTGCTCGCTCGCGCTGGCCGGTGGTGTGACCGTGATGTCCACGCCCAGCGCGTTCATCGGTTTCTCCCGGCAGCGCGGTCTGTCCCCGGACGGCCGCTGCAAGGCCTTCGGCGAGTCCGCCGACGGCGTCGGCTGGTCCGAAGGCGTCGGCGTGGTCGTGCTGGAACGGCTCTCCGACGCCCGTCGCCACGGACATCACGTGCTGGCGGTCGTGCGAGGAAGCGCGGTCAACCAGGACGGCGCCTCCAACGGGCTCACCGCCCCGAACGGTCCGTCGCAGCAGCGGGTCATCCGCCAGGCCCTGGCCAGCGCCGGTCTGTCCACATCGGACGTGGACGCGGTGGAAGCGCACGGCACCGGAACCACTTTGGGCGATCCGATCGAGGCCCAGGCACTGCTGGCGACCTACGGTCAGGACCGGGACGAGCCGCTGCGACTCGGGTCGATCAAGTCCAACATCGGCCACGCCCAAGCCGCCGCCGGTGTCGCCGGCGTGATCAAGATGGTCACCGCCATGCAGCGCGGCGTCCTGCCGCGCACCCTGCACGCCGAAACGGCGTCCACGCACGTGGATTGGGAAGCCGGCACCGTCGAACTCCTCACCAACCCCACCGCCTGGCCCGAAGTGGACCGGCCGCGCCGGGCCGCGGTGTCGGCGTTCGGCGTCAGCGGCACCAACGCCCACCTCATCCTCGAACACGGGGAACCCGACGAAGAACCCGCCGAGCAGACGCCGCCGGCCGCCGTGCCGTGGATGGTCTCCGCGCGCTCCGAGGACGCGCTCAATGAGCAGATCAACCGCATCCGCTCCGCCGAGGGATCCCCGCTGGACATCGGCTACGCGCTGGCCACCTCGCGCTCGCTGTTCGAGCACCGCGCCGCCCTGATCGCCACCGGCGACGGCGTCGTCCACGCCGGGCGCGGCGTCGCCGAGCCCCGGACGCTGGCGCTGCTGTTCACCGGGCAGGGCTCGCAGCGGCTCGGCATGGGCCGCGAGCTCTACCAGCGGTTCCCGGTGTTCGCCGACGCCCTCGACACCGTCCTGGAACGGTTCGACCCCGCCGTGCGCGACATCATGTGGGGCTCCGATGCCGAGGAGCTGAACCGGACCGGGACCGCGCAGCTGACGCTGTTCGCGATCGAGGTCGCCCTGTTCCGGCTCGTCGAGTCCTTCGGCGTGCGGCCCGACCACCTGGCCGGGCACTCCATCGGCGAGATCGCCGCCGCCCACGTCGCCGGGGTGCTGTCCCTGGAGGACGCGTGCACCCTGGTCAGCGCCCGGGCACGGCTGATGCAGGCCCTGCCCCCGGGCGGCGCGATGGTGGCGGTGCAGGCCGGTGAGGCCGAGGTGCTGCCGCACCTGGTCGGGGGCGTGTCCCTCGCCGCGATCAACGGCCCGGCGTCGGTGGTGCTCTCCGGCGACGAAGACGCGGTGCTGGAGGTGGCGTCGCGGTGGAAGTCGACCCGCCTGCACGTCTCGCACGCCTTCCACTCACCGCATATGGACCCGATGCTCGAGGAATTCGAGCAGGTCGTCAGCGGTTTGACGTTCCGCGCCCCGACGATCCCGGTCGTCGCCTCCGGTGACGTGACCTCGCCGGAGCACTGGGTGCGGCACGTGCGCGAACCCGTGCGGTTCGGCGACGCCATCGCCGAGCTCGTCGACGCGGGCACCACCGCGTTCCTGGAACTCGGCCCCGACGGCGTGCTGTCCGGCATGGCCGCCGAGACCGCCGAGGACGCGGTGCTCGTCCCGATCCTGCGCAAGGACCGCGGCGAGGAGGAAGCGGCCGTCACCGCGCTGGCCCGGCTGCACGCGATCGGCGTCGAGGTCACCTGGGAGCCGCTGTTCGCCGGAACCGGCGCGCGCCGCATCGACCTGCCCACCTACGCCTTCCAGCACCAGTGGTTCTGGCCCGCGGTCGCGGCCCGGCACGACAGCTCCCTCGGTCTCGGGCTGCTGTCGACCGAGCACCCGCTGCTCGGTTCGGCGGTCGAGCTCGCCGAGGGCGAAGGCGCCCTGTTCACCAGCAGGCTGTCGCTCCAGTCGCACCCGTGGCTGGCCGACCACGCCGTCGTGGGACGCCCGGTCGTGCCGGGCGCCGCGCTGGTCGAGATGGTCGCCCGCGCCGGTGACGAGCTCGGCTGCGGCGGTGTCGAGGAGTTGACGCTGGTCGCGCCGCTGGTCCTGCCCGAGCACGGCGGCGTGCGGGTGCAGGTGTGGGTCGGCGCGGCCGACGAGTCCGGCCGACGCACCGTCAACGTGTACTCCCAGCCCGACGGCGACGAGCAGGAGTGGACGCCGTGCGCCGGCGGTGTGCTCGCGGTCGACGGCCGGGAGACCGAGCTCGACGTGGCGGTCTGGCCGCCCGCCGACGCCGAACCCGTCGCGCTGGACGATTGCTACGACCGGCTCGCCGACGCCGGACTGGAGTACGGCCCCGTCTTCCAGGGACTGCGCGCGGTCTGGCAGCGCGGGCCGGAGATCTTCGCCGAGATCGCCCTGCCCGAGGGCGTCGACACCGAGGGCTTCGACCTGCACCCGGCGCTGTTCGACGCCTGCCTGCACGCGGCGGCGGTCACCGGGGACGGGGGAGCGGGCCTGCCCTTCTCCTGGTCGGGCGTGACGCTGCACGGGTGGGACGCGACCGAGCTGCGGGTGCGGCTCCGCCGCGAGCCCGACGGGGCGATCGAACTCGCGATGACCGACCCCGACGGCGTCCCGGTGGCCTCGGTGGAGGCGCTGACGGTGCGCCCGGTGGACGGGGACCAGCTGGCCACCTCGGGGGTGGAGCGGCGGTCGCTGTTCGGCGTCGAGTGGACCTCGGTGCCCGCGCAGACCTTCTCCGCACCGGTGACGATCCTCGGCTCGGACGAGTTCGGCCTGGTCGACGCGCTGCCCGGGATCGAGACGCGCGTGGAGCCGCACCTGCGGCCGGAGACCGGCGGTGTGGTGCTGGCACCGATCGCCCCGGAACCCGGCGGCGTTCCGGAGTCCGCGCACGCGACCGCGTCCCGCGCCCTGGCGTTGCTGCAGGACTGGCTGAGCGGCGAGCGTTCCGCCGAGTCCCGGCTGGTGTTCGTGACGCGCGGCGACCTGGCGGCCTCGGCGGTGCGGGGGCTGGTGCGTTCGGCGCAGTCGGAGCACCCGGGCCGGTTCGGGCTGCTCGACATCTCCGGGGACGTCGAGTTCGCTTCGCTCGCAACGGCGTTGGAGTCCGCCGAGCCGGAGTTGCTGATCCGTGACGGCGAGGTGCTGGCGGCCCGGCTGGCGCGGGTGGCGCCGGAGGGCGAGCCGGTCGTCTGGGACGGCCGGGTGCTGGTCACCGGCGGCACGGGTGGTCTGGGCACGCTGGTGGCCCGCCACCTGGTGGCCGAGCACGGTGTCCGCGAGCTGCTGCTGGTCAGCAGGCGCGGAGACGCCGGAGAGCTGCCCGCCGAGCTGGCCGGGCTGGGCGCCGACGTCGAGGTCGTGGCCTGCGACGTGGCCGACCGCGACTCGGTGGCGGAACTGGTGCGGCAGCACGACTTCTCGGCCGTGGTGCACGCGGCCGGTGTGCTCGACGACGGTGTGATCGAGTCGCTGACCGCCGATCGCCTCGATGCCGTGCTGCGTCCGAAGGTGGACGCGGCGTGGCACCTGCACGAGCTCACCGAGGACCTGTCGGCGTTCGTGATGTTCTCCTCCGCCGCAGGCGTTTTCGGCACCCCCGGTCAGGCGAACTACGCGGCCGGTAACGCGTTCCTCGACGCCCTGGTCGAGCACCGGCGGGCCCAGGGGCTGCCGGGTGCCTCGCTGGCCTGGGGCGCGTGGGAGCAGGGGATGGCGGCCGAAACCCGCTCGGCCACACCTGCGCTCACTTCTGAGGAGGGGCTGCGGTTGTTCGACGCTGCCCTGGCCACCGGGCGACCCGTGGTGCTGCCGCTGCACCTCGACCTGGCCGCGATCCGTGCCCGCGGCGAAGTGCCACCGCTGCTGCGGGGACTCGTCCGCAGCCGCACCGCCAGGGCGGGGACGGGTTCGCGCACGGCCGAGTCGCTGGCGACCCGCCTGCGCGGCCTGAACGAGACCGACCGTCGCGATTCCCTGCTGGAGCTGGTGCGCGGGGAGGTCGCCGCGGTCCTCGGGCACGCCGACGGCAACGCCGTCGATCCGTCGAAGGCGTTCCAGGACCTCGGTTTCGACTCGCTGACGGCTGTTGAACTCCGCAACCGGCTCGGCTCGACGACCGGGTTGCGACTGTCGGCGACGCTGGTCTTCGACTACCCGACCGCGCACGCTCTCGCCGAGCACCTGCACGAGGAGCTGTTCGGTGCCGACGCGGACGCGGCCCTGCCGGTCCTGGCGGCCACCGACGACGACCCGGTGGTCGTCGTCGGCATGGCCTGCCGCTACCCGGGCGGGGTGTCCTCGCCCGAGGACCTGTGGCGGCTGGTGTCCGAGGGCGGTGACGCGATCACCGGGTTCCCGACCGACCGCGGCTGGGACCTGGACCTGCTGTTCAACACCGAACCCGACCAGGCCGGGACCTCCACGGCACGATCCGGCGGATTCCTCACCGCCGCAGGCGATTTCGACGCCGAGTTCTTCGGCATGTCGCCGCGCGAAGCGCTGGCCACCGACGCCCAGCAGCGACTGCTGCTGGAGGTCGCGTGGGAATCGCTGGAACGCTCGGGCATCGACCCGTCCGCCCTGCGCGGCAGCCGCACCGGTGTGTTCGCCGGTGTCATGTACAGCGACTACGTCCAGCTGCTCACCGACGCCTCGGAGGGCCACCAGGGCACCGGGAACTCGCCGAGCGTCGTGTCCGGCCGCGTCGCCTACACCTTCGGCTTCGAGGGACCGGCGATGACCGTGGACACCGCGTGCTCGTCGTCGCTGGTGTCGATGCACCTCGCCGCGCAGGCCCTGCGTCAGGGCGAGTGCTCGCTGGCGCTGGCCGGTGGTGTGACCGTGATGTCCACGCCGGGCTCGTTCGTCGAGTTCTCCCGGCAGGGCGGGCTCGCGCCGGACGGCCGCTGCAAGGCCTTCGGTGACTCCGCCGACGGCGTCGGCTGGTCTGAGGGCGTCGGACTCGTGGTGCTGGAACGGCTCTCGGACGCGCGCCGCAACGGGCACGAGGTCCTGGCGGTGCTGCGGGGCTCGGCGGTGAACTCCGACGGCGCCTCCAACGGCCTGACCGCGCCGAACGGCCCGTCGCAGCAGCGCGTCATCCGGCAGGCTCTGGCCTCCACCGGGCTGGAACCGTCCGATGTGGACGCCGTCGAAGCGCACGGCACCGGGACGACCCTGGGCGACCCGATCGAGGCCCAAGCGCTGCTGGCGACCTACGGGCAGGACCGGGAACGGCCGCTGCTGCTGGGGTCGGTGAAGTCCAACATCGGCCACACCCAGGCCGCGGCCGGTGTCGCGGGCGTGATCAAGATGATCGCGGCGATGCGGCTCGGCACCCTGCCGCGCACCCTGCACGCCGAGGTCCCGTCGTCGCACGTCGACTGGGAAGCCGGTGCCCTGGAGCTGCTGAACGCCCCGGTCGAGTGGCCGGACACCGGCAGGCCGCGCCGCGCCGGCGTGTCCTCGTTCGGCATCAGCGGCACCAACGCCCACGTCATCCTGGAGCAGGCCCCCGCCGCGGACACCCCGGAGCCGAAGGCGGTGACGGTGCGCCCGACGGCGGTGCCGCTGCCGATCTCGGCGAAGACCGAGGGCGCCCTGCTCGGCCAGACCGAACGCATCCGCGCCGCCGCCGAGCACACCCCGGCCCTGGACATCGCCTTCTCCCTGGTCACCTCCCGCTCCCGGTTCGACCACCGCAAGGTCCTCCTCGCCACCGACTCCGGCATCACGGACCTCGCCACGGGCACACCCCACGACGGCTCCCTCGCAGTCCTCTTCGCAGGCCAAGGCTCCCAACGCCTGGGCATGGGCAGGGAGTTGTACGCCCGCTTCCCGGTGTTCGCGGACGCATTGGACGAGGTCCTGACCCACTTGGACCCGACGGTCCGCGAGGTGATGTGGGGCGACGATCAGGAAGCCCTCAACCAAACGGGCGTCGCCCAACCGGCCTTGTTCGCGATCGAGGTGGCCCAGTTCCGGCTGGCGGAGTCCTTCGGCCTCCGCCCGGACTACCTCGCAGGTCACTCGATCGGTGAGGTGGCCGCGGCCCATGTGGCGGGCGTGTTGTCCCTCGAAGACGCCTGCACGTTGATCACGGCCCGAGCCCGGTTGATGCAGGCCTTGCCTTCGGGCGGTGCGATGGTCGCGGTCCGCGCGACCGAGTCCGAAGTCCTGCCTTACCTGTCGGGTGATTCTGGGTCGGTCAAAAACTCCCAGATTCGGGGGGACGAATACCGGAGTATTCGACCCGACGAAAACTCCGGTATTCGACCGCACGAAAATGGCAATTCTCGATCGGGTGTCATCTCTTTGGCGGCGGTCAACGGGCCCGAGTCGGTCGTGTTGGCCGGGGACGAGGACGCCGTGATGGCGGTCGCCAAGAACTGGGAGTTCAAGCGACTCAACGTGTCTCATGCTTTCCACTCGGAGCTCATGGAGCCGATGCTCGGGGAGTTCCGGGACGTTGTTGAGGGGCTGGAGTTCCGGGAGCCGGTGGTTCCGGTTGCTGCTGCCGGGGATGTGACCGAGCCCGAGTTCTGGGTGGAGCACGTTCGGGAGACCGTGCGGTTCGGGGACGCTGTTGGTGAGCTCGTGGAGGCTGGGGCTTCGGCGTTCTTGGAGGTCGGGCCTGATGGGGTGTTGTCGGCGTTGGTCTCCGAGACCGCTCCGGACGCTCTGGCGGTGCCGATGTTGCGCAAGGACGGTCATGAGGAGGTCGCCGCGGTCACGGCGCTCGCGCGGTTGCACGTGGCGGGTGTGGACGTGGACTGGCGGCCGTTCTTCACCGGGACGGGGGCGCGCCGCGTCGACCTGCCCACCTACGCCTTCGACCACCGGACGTTCTGGCCGACGCCGACCGCCCAACCCCACGACGCCTCGGGCCTGGGCCTCACCGCGCTCGGACATCCGCTGCTGGGTGCCGGCGCGGAACTGGCGGGCTCGGACGGGTTCCTGTTCACCAGCCGCCTGTCGCTGCGCGCGCAACCGTGGCTGGCCGACCACGTCGTCATGGGCCAGGTGCTGGTTCCCGGCGCGGCCCTGGTGGAGCTGGCGATCCGCGCCGGTGACGAGGTCGGCTGCGAGCGGGTCGAGGAGCTGACGATGGCGGCGCCCCTGGTGCTGCCGGAGAAGACCGCGCTGCGGCTGCAGGTCGCCGTCGGCGCTCCCGACGAGTCGGGACGACGCTCGATCGCGGTGTACTCGCGGCCGGAGGACGCCGACGCGCCGTGGACCGAGCACGCCGCCGGTGTGCTCGCCGGGGCGCTCCCGCACGACGCGACCGAACTGGGCGAGTGGCCGCCCGCCAACGCCGAGTCCCTGGACCTGGAGGGCTGCTACGACCGCCTCGCCGAGGCCGGCTTCGACTACGGCCCGCTGTTCCAGGGTCTGCGCGCCGCGTGGCGTCGTGATGGCGAGGTGTTCGCCGAGGTCGCGCTGCCCGAGGACGTCACGACCGGCGGGTTCGGGCTGCACCCGGCGTTGCTGGACGCGAGCCTGCACACCGCGTTCGTCGCCGAGACCGGCGGTGAAGCGGGACTGCCGTTCTCCTGGGCGGACGTGACCCTGCACGCGGCAGGCGCGACGGAACTGCGGGTGCGCCTGACCCGCTCCACCGACGGCACCATGACCCTCGACCTGGCCGACACCACCGGAACCCCGGTCGCCTCGGTGCGGTCGCTGGCGGTGCGCCCGGTCGCGCGCGAGCAGCTCGGCGGCGTGAGCCGCGACGCGCTGTTCGGCCTGGACTGGAACCCGGTGACCGCCGAACCCGCCGACCTGGACTGGGCGGTGCTCGGCCCGAACGACCTGGGCCTGCCGGGGTCGGTCCACGACGAGCTGCCCGAGTCCGAGGTGGTGCTGGTGCCGATCACCGGCGGCGACGACGTCGTCGCGTCGGCGCACGAGCTCACCGCGCGAGCGCTGGAGCTGGCGCAGAGGTGGATCGAGCGCGGCAGTGGATCGCGGCTGGTGTTCGTGACCAACGGGGACGTGGCGGCCTCGGCGGTGTGGGGCCTGGTGCGCTCGGCCCAGTCGGAGCACCCGGGCCGGTTCGTGCTGATCGACGTCGACGAGCCCGACGACACCGCCCTGAGGCGGGCGCTGGCCACCGACGAGCCGCAGCTGCTCATCCGCGACGGCCGGGTCCTGGCCGCGCGCCTGGCCCGGGTGACACCGCAGGATGACCCGATCACCTGGGGCGACCGCGTCCTGATCACCGGCGGCACGGGCGGCCTGGGCGCTCTGGTGGCCCGTCACCTGGTCGCTGACCAGGGCGTTCGTGACCTGGTCCTGGTGAGCCGTCGCGGCGGTGACGTTCCCACCGAGCTCACCGACCTCGGTGCGCGCGTCGAGGTGGTCGCCTGCGATGTCGCCGACCGCGATGCCGTCGCGAATCTTCTGGAACAGCAAGAGATCTCGGCCGTGGTGCACGCGGCGGGCGTGCTCGACGACGGTGTGCTCGAGTCGCTGACCCCCGAGCGGGTGGATGCCGTGCTGCGTCCGAAGGTGGACGCCGCCTGGCACCTGCACGAGCTCACCGAGAACCTGTCGGCGTTCGTCGTGTTCTCCTCCGCCGCAGGCACCTTCGGCACTCCGGGGCAGGCGAACTACGCGGCGGGCAACGCGTTCCTTGACGCCCTGATCGATTACCGCCGCGACCTCGGCCTCCCAGGGGCCTCGCTGGCCTGGGGAGCGTGGCAGCAGGGCATGGCGGCCGAAACCCGCTCGGCCATGCCCGCGCTCACTCCCGAGGAGGGGCTGGAGCTCTTCGACGCGGCCCTGGCCACCGACCGCGCCGTGGTCCTGCCGGTCCGCCTCGACCTGGCGGCCCTGCGCTCCGGCGGCGACGTGCCGCCGCTGCTGCGCGGCCTGGTCCGCACCAGGTCGCGACGCTCGCTGGCGCAGACCCGCACGGCCGAGACGCTCATCGCCCGGCTCACCGGTCTCGACGCGAGCGAGCGGTCGGCGGCGCTGGTCGAGCTCGTCGCGGGCGAGGTCGCCGCGGTCCTCGGCCACGCCGACGCCAACGCCGTCGATCCGTCGAAGGCGTTCCAGGAGCTCGGGTTCGACTCGCTGACGGCCGTCGAGCTGCGCAACCGGCTCGGCACCGTCACGGGCCTGCGACTGCCCGCGACGCTGGTGTTCGACTACCCGACGACCCGCGTGCTCGCCGAGCACCTGCGCGACGAGCTGTTCGGCGGCACCGAACCGGCCGCGGACCTGCCGGTCCTGGTCGACACCGCCGACGACCCGATCGTCATCGTCGGCATGGCCTGCCGCTACCCGGGAGGGGTGGCCTCACCCGAGGACCTGTGGCGGCTGGTGTCCGAGGGGGTCGACGCGATCACCGAGTTCCCGGCCGACCGAGGCTGGGACCTGGACGCGCTGTTCGACTCCGACCCCGACAACCCGGGCACCTCCTACACCCGGTCCGGCGGATTCCTGCACGACGCGGGCGATTTCGACCCCGCCTTCTTCGGCATGTCGCCGCGCGAAGCGCTGGCTACCGACGCCCAGCAGCGGCTGCTGCTGGAAACCGTGTGGGAAGCCCTGGAGCGCACCGGCGTCGACCCGACGTCGCTGCGCGGCAGCCGGACCGGCGTGTTCGCCGGCGTCATGTACAGCGACTACAGCCAGCTGCTCAGCGGCAGCTCCGAAGGCCATCAGGGCACCGGCAACTCGCCGAGCGTCGTCTCCGGCCGCGTGGCCTACACCTTCGGCTTCGAGGGGCCGGCCGTCACCGTCGACACGGCGTGCTCGTCGTCGCTGGTGTCGATGCACTGGGCGATGCAGGCCTTGCGCAGCGGTGAGTGCTCGATGGCGCTGGCCGGTGGTGTGACGGTGATGTCCACGCCGGGCTCGTTCGTGGAGTTCTCCCGGCAGCGCGGCCTGGCCGCCGACGGTCGCTGCAAGGCGTACTCGGATTCGGCGGACGGCGTCGGCTGGTCCGAAGGCGCCGGTGTCGTCGTGCTGGAACGTCTCTCCGACGCCCGCCGCCACGGCCACCACGTGCTGGCGGTCGTGCGAGGAAGCGCTGTGAACCAGGACGGCGCGTCCAACGGGCTCACCGCGCCGAACGGTCCGTCGCAGCAGCGGGTCATCCGGCAAGCCCTGGCCGGCGCCGGTCTGTCCACATCGGACGTCGACGTGGTCGAAGGGCACGGCACCGGAACGGCTCTCGGCGACCCGATCGAGGCGCAAGCGCTGCTGGCGACCTACGGTCAGGACCGCGAGCAGCCGCTGCTGCTGGGGTCGATCAAGTCCAACATCGGCCACACCCAAGCCGCGGCCGGTGTCGCGGGCGTGATCAAGATGATCACCGCGATGCAGCACGGGACCTTGCCCCGGACGTTGCACGCCGACATCGCCTCTTCCCAGGTCGACTGGGAGGCCGGCGCGGTCTCGCTGCTCACCGACACCACCGACTGGCCCGAGGTCTCACGGCCCCGTCGCGCGGCGGTGTCCTCGTTCGGCATCAGCGGCACCAACGCCCACCTGATCCTGGAGCAGCCCGAGGAGGTGGCCGAGCCGGAGGAGGACACCCAGGTCCTGCCCGGTGTGGTGCCGCTGCCGGTGTCGGCCAAGACCGAGGGCGCGCTGTCCGGTCAGGTCGAGCGGATCCGCGCCTACGTCGACGAGGAATCCGCCGTCGACGTCGGGCACTCCCTGGTGGAATCGCGCCCGGTGTTCGAGCACCGCGCGGTCCTGCTCGACGGCGACACCGGCGTCGTCGAATCCGCGCGCGGCGTCGCCGAGGAGCGCGCGCTGGCGGTCCTGTTCTCCGGTCAGGGCTCGCAGCGCGTCGGCATGGGCTGCGAGCTCTACGACCGGTTCCCGGTGTTCGCCGAAGCCCTCGACGAGGTCCTGGAACACCTCGACCCGGCGGTCCGCGACGTCATGTGGGGTGCCGACGAGGAACCGCTGACGCAGACCGGCATCGCCCAACCGGCCCTGTTCGCCCTGGAAGTGGCGCTCTTCCGGCTCGTCGAGTCGTTCGGCGTGCGCCCCGACTACCTGGCCGGCCACTCGATCGGCGAGGTCGCCGCGGCCCACGTGGCGGGCGTGCTGAGCCTGGAGGACGCGTGCGCGCTGATCACCGCCCGAGCACGCCTGATGCAGGCGCTGCCGCCCGGAGGTGCCATGGTCGCGGTCCGCGCGAGCGAGGCCGACGTGCTGCCGCACCTGTCGGACGAGCCGTCCCGGGTCGTCTCGCTCGCGGCGGTCAACGGGCCCGAATCGGTCGTGCTGGCCGGTGACGAGGACGCCGTGCTCGATGTCGCCTCGCAGTGGAAGTTCCAGCGGTTGAGCGTGTCCCACGCGTTCCACTCGGCGCTGATGGAGCCGATGCTCGACGAGTTCCGGGACGCCATCAGCGGGCTGTCGTTCCAGAGCCCGACCGTGCCCGTGGTGGTGTCCGGCGACGTGTGCTCGCCCGAGTTCTGGGTGCAGCACGTGCGGGAAGCCGTGCGGTTCGGCGACGTCGTCGCCGACCTCGCCGACGCTGGGGTGAGCGCGTTCCTCGAACTCGGCCCCGACGGGGTGCTCTCGGCGATGGCCGCGGAGACCGTCGAGGACGCCGTGCTGGTGCCGATGCTGCGCAAGGACGGAGCCGAGGAGGTCGCCGCGGTCGCCGCGATGGCCCAGCTGCACGTGTCTGGCGTCGACGTCGACTGGCGGCCGTTCTTCACCGGGACCGGCGCGCGCCGGGTCGACCTGCCCACCTACGCGTTCGACCACAAGCGGTTCTGGCCGATGCCCGCGGGCCAGTCCCGCGACGCCTCCGGGCTGGGCCTGCAGGCCGTCGAGCACCCGCTGCTGGGCGCCGCGGTCGAACTGGCCGGAACGGACGGGTTCCTGTTCACCAGCCGCCTGTCGCTGCGGTCCCAGTCCTGGCTGGCCGACCACGTCGTCATGGGCCAGGTGCTGGTGCCCGGTGCGGCGCTGGTGGAGCTCGCGGTGCGCGCCGGCGACGAGGTGGGCTGCGACCGGGTCGAGGAGCTGACGATGGCCGCGCCGCTGGTCCTGCCCGAAGACGGGTCGGTCCAGCTGCAGGTCGTCGTCGGCGCCCCGGACGACGCGGACCGCCGCAGCGTCACGGTGTTCTCCCGGCCCGAGGGCGATTCCGACGCGCCCTGGGCCGAGCACGCGACGGGTGTCCTGGCGGCCGGGGACGACCCCGCCCCGACGGGCCTGTCCGCGTGGCCGCCGGCCGACGCCGAAGCCCTGGACCTGGCGGACTGCTACGAGCGGTTCGCCGAGGCCGGGTTCGACTACGGCCCGCTGTTCCAGGGCCTGCGCGCGGCGTGGCGTCGTGACGGCGAGGTGTTCGCCGAGGTCAGGTTGCCGGAAGACGCTGCGACCGGCGGGTTCGGGCTGCACCCGGCGTTGCTGGACGCGAGCCTGCACACCGCCTTCCTCACCGGCGGCGACGGGCAGGCCGGAGTCCCGTTCGCCTGGACCGGCGTGTCCCTGCACGCCTCGGGCGCCGCGGAACTGCGGGTCCGGATGACGGTCGCCGACGACGGGGCGATGACCCTCGCCCTCGCCGACACCACCGGAGCCCCGGTCGCCTCGGTGGACTCGCTGGTCGTGAGGCCGATCTCGCCGGAACTCGCCGGTCAGAACTCGCGCGACCTGTTCGGCCTGGACTGGACCACGATCACCGCGCCCGACGCGCCCGAACCCGACTGGGCCGTGCTCGGCCCGGACGAGCTGGGGCTGCCCGGGCCGGTGCACGAGGAGCTGCCGGAGTCCGAGGTGGTGCTGGTGCCGATCACCGGCGGCGGTGACGTCGTCGCGTCGGCGCACGAGCTCACGGCGCGAGCGCTGGACCTGGCGCAGCGGTGGATCGAGCGCGGTGGGTCGCGGCTGGTGTTCGTGACCAGCGGCGACGTGGCCTCGTCGGCGGTGTGGGGTCTGGTGCGCTCGGCCCAGTCCGAGCACCCGGAGCGGTTCGCGCTGATCGACACCGACACCACCGACCCGGCCGCCCTGGCCCGGGCGCTGGCCACCGGCGAACCCCAGGTCCGGCTGCGCGACGGCGAGGTCCAGGTTCCCCGGCTCACCCGCGTCGGCCCCTCCGGCGAGACGACGTGGGCCGCCGACGGGACCGTGCTCATCACCGGCGGCACCGGCGGACTGGGCGCCCTGGTGGCCCGGCACCTGGCCGCCGAGCGGGGCGTTCGCCGACTGCTGCTGGTCAGCCGGCGCGGCCCGGACAGCGACGGGGCCGAGGAGCTCCTCAAGGAGCTCGCCGACCTCGGGGCGTCGGCCGAGGTCGCGGCCTGCGACGTCGCCGACCGCGCCGCCGTCGCCGACCTGCTCGAGCAGCACCCGGTCTCCGCCGTCGTGCACACCGCCGGTGTGCTCGACGACGCCCCGATCGACTCGCTGACACCGGAACGCGTGGACGCGGTCCTGCGACCGAAGGTCGACGCCGCGTGGAACCTGCACGAGCTCACCGGCGACCTGTCGGCGTTCGTGGTGTTCTCGTCCCTCGCGGGCACTTTCGGCAACCCGGGGCAGGGCAACTACGCGGCGGGCAACGCGTTCCTCGACGCGCTCGTCGACCGGCGCCGCGAGCTCGGACTGCCCGGCACGTCGTTGGTGTGGGGAGCGTGGGAGCAGACCGGCATGGCCGCCGACGTCACCGAACGCATGGCCAGGTCCGGGATGCCGCCGCTGCCGGTCGCCGACGGCCTCGCCCTGTTCGACGCGGCTCTCGGCGTCGACCGGGCCGTGGTGCTGCCAGTGCGCCTGGACCTGGCGACCATCCGGTCTCGCGGCGAGGTCCCGCCGATGCTGCGGGGTCTCGTCCGGCGGCGGTCCCGCCGCGCGGTCACCGAGGCCGCGGCGGACGTGCTCACCGCGCAGCTGGCCGGGCGCTCCGCCGCCGAACGCGCGGAGATCGTCCTCGACGCCGTCCAGCACCAGGCCGCCGAAGTGCTGGGCCACGACGACAAGGACGCCGTCGAACCCGGCCGCCGGTTCCAGGAGATGGGCTTCGACTCGCTGACGGCGGTCGAGTTCCGCAACCGGCTCAGCGCGGCGGCCGGCACCCGCCTGCCCGCCACGCTGGTGTTCGACTACCCGACGCCGCAGGAACTGGCCGACCACCTGCTGACCGAGCTCGCCCCGGACGAGGGAACCTCGATCCTCGCCGAGCTCGAACGGCTGGAGAACGCCCTCGGCAGCGCCGACATCGACGTCGAGATCCACAAGCAGGTCGCGGGACGCCTCGACGTCCTCAAGACCCGCTGGGACTCCCGCCGCACGAACACCCAGGAGCAGGCGGCGGACATCGACCTCGACAACGCCTCCGACGACGAGATGTTCGCCCTCCTCGACAACGAACTGGGAGACGCCTGACCCCACCCCGCTCCCGGGGCTCGAAGCCACCACCGCTCCGAGCCCCGGGCCCTCGGCGGTCTTCCACCCCTGTGGTCGGAGGCTTGGGCGGGGGCGTTCCGCGAGTGGTGGGTTCTGGAGGGGGACAGTTTTAGTGAGAACTGTCCATGATCAATGCCCGAAATGTCCGGTAAATTTGGACTAAAACTGTCCACTGCCTCCCCTTCGGGAGGTGCGGGTGGAGACGACGATGCCCCGCACCTGGGGTGGTGCGGGGCATCTGGGGCCTGGTCGCCTGGCTCGTGACCGGCAGGGGACGAGCGCCGCGCGCCGGCGGCGCTCCGGGGCGGAGCCCGGCGGCCAGGGAATCAGAGCGGCTTCACCGCCCGGAACCGATCCTGCGGGACGGGAATCGGCCCCGGTTCAGTCCTGGACCGTGATGGCCTGGGAGGGGCAGAGCGTGGCCGCCGTGGCGGCCGACTGGGCGAGCTCGCCGGTCGGGTTCTCCTCCAGGACGAGCACGAAGCCGTCGTCGTCCTGGTCGAACAGGTCCGGGGCCGAGAGCACGCACTGCGCCGCGCCGACGCACTTCGTGGTGTCCACGACGATCTGGGTCATGCCTTTGTCACCTTTCTCAGAGAGGGGTCCTGGTCACCAGCGCACGGGCAGCGCGTGCAGACCGAAGAGGATCCCGTCGTACTTGAACGGCAGCTCGGAGACCGGCACCGCCACCTCCAGCGTCGGGATGCGCTCGAAGAGCTTCGAGTAGGCGACCTCCATCTCCAGCCGCACGAGGTTCTGCCCGAGGCACTGGTGCACGCCGTAGCCGAACGCGACGTGGCCCTGCGCGGACCGGGTCGGGTCGAACTCGTCGGGCCGTTCGAAGACCGTCGAGTCGTGGTTGGCGCCCGCGACCAGCGGCACCACGCCCTCGCCGGCCTTGATCAGCTGCCCGCCGATCTCGACGTCGTCGGTGGCGACCCGCAGCGCCACCATGTCGGCCACCGAGTAGTAGCGCAGCAGCTCCTCGACGACCCGCGGATCGTTGATCCACTCCGGGTGCGACAGCAGCGTCAGCACGCCCAGCGAGATGTTGTTCGCGGTGGTCTCGTGCCCGGCGATGAGCAGCAGCATCGCCACGCCCGAGAGCTCCTGGACCGACATGCCGTCGCCCGCGCTGAGCTTGCTGAGCAGGTCGTCGCCCGGTCGCTTCCGCTTGATCGCGATGAGCCGGTTGAGGTAGCGCAGGATCTGCTTGCTGGCCTCGTCGCGCTGCTCGTCGGTCGAGTTGATCGTCACCAGGACCTTCGTCTTGGCCTCGAAGAACGCGCGATCGACCTTCGGCACGCCCAGCAGCGCCGAGATGACCAGCGACGGCACCGACAGCGAGAAGTCCTCGACGAGGTCGGCGGTGTTGCCGCGGGCCAGCATCGCGTCGATCGATTCGTCCACGATGGACTCGATGGCCGGGCGCAGCGCGCGGATGCGCCGCACGGTGAACTCGGGCAGCAGCTGCTTGCGGAACTTGCCGTGGTCCGGCGGGTCCAGCGCCACGAACCACCCGGGGATCTCGCTGGCGGCGGGAACCCCGCCGGTCCGCCCGGGCGCGGGGAAGCCCTCGTGCGCCGGGTTGGAGCTGATCCGCGGATCGGTGAGCACCTCCCGCACGTCCTCGTGCCGGGTCACCAGCCACACCGTGTCGCCGGTGGGCAGCGCGGCCCGGGTCAGGCCGGGACGCTGCCGGAACTCGGCGTACTCGGGCGGCGGGAACGACACGCCCGGCCTGCGCAGCATGAACGGGACGGGCTGCTCTTCGGTGTTCGTCACGCGGTTCACTTCCCTGCGAGCGCGGGCAGATCGAGGATGAGATCGGCGGCGGTGGTGCGACCCCCGGCGGTGCGCTGGAGCGCGGCGAGCTCCTCGGCGCGCTGCCGGAACGACGGGTCGCCGAGCACCCGGGTGAGCTTGTCCAGCACGTCGTCGGGGTCCATGTCGCGCGGCTTGTCGAGGGTGAGGCTGACGCCGACGTCGTGGCCGCGCACCGCCTGGTCGTAGCAGTCGACCCACAGCGGCCGCATCACCATGGGCTTCCCGAAGTGCACGCCCTCGGTGTAGGCGTTGCCGCCGCCGTGGGTGAAGAACAGCCTCACGTTCGGGTGGGCGAGCACGTCGAGCTGCGACGACACCCACGACTCGATGCGCAGGTTGCCCGGCAGCTCCTCCGGCAGCCACTTCTGCTGGTCCTCGGGCAGTTTCCACAGCACGTCGTGCTGCCCCTCCAGCCGCCGGACGACCTCGACGAACGAGCGGACCTGCTCGGCGGTGAGCCGGGTGATCGTGCCGAAACCGGTGTAGATGACCGACTTCCGCTCGTCGAGCCAGCGGGCGAGGTCGTCGTCGGGGGCCTGCGGCAGCGGCGGCACCATCGCGCCCACGGTGCGCAGCCCGTCGGGCAGCTCGAACGGGTAGTCCATCTCCGGGACCGCGTAGCACAGCACCATCTCGGCGGCCTCGACGCGGGTGAACTGCCCGTAGGCGGCGGGGTCGATGCCGAGCTCGGCGCGGACCTCGGTGTCGCGCGCGTTGCGCTCCTTCATCATCGACGAGAACGCCAGGCTCAGCGTGCGCCACCGGAACAGCCGGTTCGCCAGCCGCTGGCGCACGTTCATCTTCCGCGGCAGCCCGGAGTTAGGCGCGGGGAAGTCCGGTGGCGTGTAGGACTTCCCGATCGGCACGGCCGAGGTGTAGAGGTAGCTGGGCACGAAGGTGTCGCTGAGCACGAACGGGATCTTCTCGGTGATCGCCAGCTCGTGCCCGAACTGGCACATGCAGTCGATGACCATCAGCGCCGGCTGGACCTTCTCCACGGCTTCTTGCAGCGCCCGGTACTTCGGCACCCGCTGCTCGGGCCGGTGGGTCTGCTCGATGACCGCGCGGTGGGCCTTGAACCGGGACGACTGGGTGACCTTGCGGTAGACCTCGTCGGGCCAGGTCACCGACGACATCTCGGGGGTGACGTCGCCGAGCGAGCAGAACTCGATCGGCGAGCCGACCTGGGCGGCCTCCACGCCGGCCCGCGCCTTCTCGTCGGCGACGAACCACAGGTCCGGCACGCCCCGGCGGGACAGCTCCTCGACGAGCACCAGCAGCGGGTTGAGCAGACCGGCCTCGGGGAGGCTGACGAACAGGATCGGCCGTGGGGGCGAGCTCATGGGGAACCTCTCGGCGTTGGTGGGGGTTACGGCTCGTTCCGGGGCGCGTGGACGATGCCTTCCAGCTCCACGGACAGGTCGGCTCGGCACACGTCGACGTTGAGGTAGGCGACCTGGGCGTCGGGGGAGAAGTGCTCCTCGCAGATCCGCCGCACGGCCGGGATGTCCTCGCGGTGGCGCACGTAGACCTTGATGGTGTCGAGGTCGGCGAGCGTGCTGTGCTGCTCGATCCGGTGGTCCGCGGCGGTTTCCGGCCCGATGAGGTGCGCGATGTTCTCCAGCGCCAGCAGCGTCTGCTTCTCCACGTCCCCGGCGAACAGCGTCTCGTGGCCGCGGATGCTGGAGGTGCCCGAGACGTAGACCTGCCCGGCGGCCCGGTCCTCGGTGGCGCTCACGTGGGTGGCGCGGGCGAACTTGGGCGGTCTCGGCCCGTACTGCTTCGGGTAGTTGTAGGCCGATACCTGCTTGGAGTTCTCGATCGGCGTCAGCGTGTTGCTGCGGGAGGCGAGCACGTAGAACGAGATTCCGCCGCCCAGCGAGCCGATGCCGGTCGCGGCCGGGACGGAGGTGTCGCTGAAGTTGCGGGCCTCGAACGCCTCCGCCCGGCCCAGGCAGAAGTCCCGGTAGACCTCCAGGCCGTCGGCGTTGTCGGCGTTGATGTCGTTGACGAAGTTCCACATCCGCGCGCAGCGCTGGTAGCCGAGGGATTCCATCAGCTCCAGCATCGTGGTGTAGGCGGCGCGGGTGGCTTCGGCGTAGTTCCCGGACGGCGGGACGCGGCCGCCGCAGATCAGGTGCTCGCCGTCGTGGGCGTAGCCGATCCCGCCGGACTCGCCGGTCTCCACGGGCCGGTCGGTGGTCCACACCTCGGCGAAGCCCTCGGCGGGTTCGCGGGCCATGTGCAGGTCGAGCCGCAGGTGCCCGGGCGAGACGTCGGGGTCGCTCGCGCCGTCGGTGTAGTGGATGGCGCCGAGCACGCCGCTGATCTCGTCGAGTTCGTCCAGCGGCACGAACGCGGCGGTGGGCAGGGCGCTGATCTGCTGTGTCATGGGTGAAGTCGCTCCAGTGTCGAGGTCAGTTCGCGCCGCGCTCGACGGCCGCGATGATGCGCGAGCGCAGCTCGGCGGGGCTGATGATCGCGTCCACCGAGCCCATCTCGACGGCGCGCTCGATGCTGTGGATCCGGTCGAACTCGGCGGCGACCTCGCCGAGCTTCTCCGCCCGCACCGCGGAGCGGACGTCGTCGAGCTGCGCGGTGAGCGCGTCCCGTTCGGCGTCGTCGGCGGCCGCGAGCTGGTCCTGCAGCTTGGCGACGCGGGGGTCGGCGGTGGTGCGGTCGCGCACGTCGCGGGCGAAGACCACGGCCGCCGCGGGGGCGCCGCCGATGACCGAGGCGTAGGAGCCTTCGACGGCCAGGACGGTCATGTTCGGGTTCAACGCCTTGGAGAACACCACGAAGGCGCCGCCGTGGTAGCGGGAGATCACGCAGAACACGATCGGGCCGTCGAAGTTGACGATGGCGCGGCCGATCTCGGCGCCGTACTCCAGCTGCAGCTTGCGCATCGATTCCGGGGAGCCGTCGAAGCCGGAGAGGTTCGCCAGCACCACCAGCGGCCGGTTGCCGCTGGCCGCGTTGATGGCTCGGGCGGTCTTCTTCGACGACAGCGGGAACAGGGTGCCCGCGGTGTAGGCGTCGGGCCCGTCGGTGGGCAGGAAGCCCTGGCGCGGCACCGAGCGGGATTCGATGCCGAGCAGGCACACCGGGTGACCGCCGACGTGGGCGTCCTGGACGACGGCGGTGTCGGCGTCGGCCATGCCCGCCCAGCGCTCCAAGACCTGGTGGTCCTGGTCGGAGACGGCGCGCATGACGGTGCGGATGTCGAAGGGCTTCTTGCGGTCCGGGTTGTGCTCGGGCGAGAAGATCTGGCCGACGCGGGTGAAGTCGCTGCCGTCGATCTCGTGCGGGAAGTCGCAGATGTCCCGGTCGGCCGGGTCGGTGGTGCCCGCCGAGCGCGGTGCGGTCTCGCCGGGGGCGATGTAGGTGTGCTCGTAGTGGGCCATGAGGACGTCCCGGGCCCCGGCGAGGTGCGGTGCCCAGTACTGGGCTTGCCCGTTGGGTCCCATGACGCGGTCGTAGCCGCCGATGCCGAAGTTGTCCTCGGCCGAGACGCCACCGGAGAAGTCCAGGGACTGCTTGCCGGTGAGCACCATCGCCGAATCCGGCGTCATCACCAGGATCCCCTTGGTGTGCATCAACATCGTGGCCTCGGCGTTCCAGTACGGCTGGGCGCCCACGTTGATCCCGGCCACCACGACGTTGATCTCACCGCCGCCCTGGGTGAAGGTGATGATCCGCTTGAGCACCACCGAGATCCAGTCCATCGTCTCGGTGCCCGAGGTCATCGAGATCCGGGCGCCGGCCGACAGCGCGAACCACTCCAGGGGGACGCCCATCTGCTCGGCGAGGTCGATCGCGGCGACCACCCGCGCGCACTCGGGTTCGGCGAGCGCGCCCAGCGATCGGGTCGGATCACCCAGCAGCACAACGCGTTTCACGCCCTCGGGGTGCAGCGCCGTCGGCGTGGTGACCACGCCGGTGACGAGTCCCGCGTCGTTGCCGCCCCTGGGGCGCTCGACCGGTTCCAGCGCGCCATCGCGCAGGTCGTGCTCGACGAACGTCCCGTCCGGGCCGGTGAGCAGGCCGATCAGCTCGTAGGGGTAGACCGTGCCGCGCCGCGCGGCCCGCAGCACCTTCTTCCGGTAGTCGTCGAGGGGCTGCTCCGGCTCGCCCGCGTCCTCCCGCTCGCCGGAGATGGGGTCGCGGGTGATGCGCGGCAGCTCCCGGGAGAACCACTGCCGCAGCACGTCGCGGGCCAGGCTCGCGACCTCGGGGAATCGCGTGCGCGTCGCCTCGACGAGGCGTTCCAGCAGCAGTTCGCAGCGTTCCCGCAGCGACTCGTCCGGCGGCGGGGCGCCCAGGAACCGGGTCAGCAGCTCGGTGGCCACCACGACGTCGTCCGACAGTCGCTGCAACGCCAGGAAGGTCCGCAGGACCGCGGTCTCCAGCTCCGGCCCGCGCTCCAGGTCGGTGACGCCGTGGTGGGCGAGCACGGTGCTCAGCACCGCCTGGAAGCCGACGCTGACCCCGGATCGGTCGAGGTCGAGGCTCTGCAGGTAGCGGTGGAAGTGCTCGCGCGGGCTGTGCGCACCGGCGGGGTCGGACTCGTCGCGGGGCTTGTCGCGGGCGAGTTCGGCGAGGTCGGCGAACACCGCCAGCAGGTCCAGCTCTCCCGCGCAGGGGCGCGCGCCGAGTTCCGCGCGGGCGGTCAGGTAGTCGGTGAGCAGCGCGCGGCGGTCGGTGGGGTCGAACCCGAGCAGCAGGTCCCGCAGCTCCCGCAGTCCGCGCTCGACCCGCACGACGGCGGAGTCGGCCTTCGGGCGCTCGGGGAGGTCGATCTCCACCGGTTCGGCGGAGGTCTCGGAGGTCTCGGCGTCGTCGGTCAGCGGTTCCAGCCGCAGCAGCGGAGCACCGGTTTCGACCTGGTTTCCCACCGCGGCGGGGCATTCGCGCACGCGGGCGCGGAACGGCGCGCGCAGCACCGTCTCCATCTTCATGCTCTCCAGCACCAGCACGGGATCCCCGGACTCGACCTCGTCGCCGACGGCCAGGGGAGTGGCCACCACCAGGGCCGGGGCGGGGGAGCGCACCACACCGCCCTCGTCGCGGCTGATCCGGTGCGCCACGCCGTCGATCTCGACGAGGTGGGCGGGGCCGTGGGTGGCCGCGACGAACCGGAAACCGCGCCCGTTGACCGAGATCCGACCGCTGTGGACGTCGAACCGCTCGATCTCGACGTCGGCGGTCCGGGTTTCACCGCCGCCGCTGATGTCCACGCGGAACCGCTGCGCCCCGGTCCGCGCCACGCTCACCCGGTAGCTCACGCCGCGCAGCTTCAGCGCCAGCGGCGCCCCGGCGTCGTGCCGGACCTGCGGATATCCGCCGCGCGCCGTCGCCAGCAGCTGCTCGCGGGAGGCGTCCTCGGCGTCCTGGTAGGCGTCGATGCCTGCGGCGGCCAGCGCGATCGCCGAATGCCGGTCGGTGACCAGGTCGCCTTCGGCGCGGACCCGGTCGATCCAGCCGGTGTCGGCGGTGCCGTCGATGACCTCGGGGCGGTCGAGCAGGTCGAGCACGAAGCTCTTGTTGGTGGCACCGCCCTCGATGACCACCGTCGTGTCGGCCATCGCGCGACGCAACCGCGCCAGCGCCTGGTCGCGGTCGGCGCCGACGGCGATGATCTTGGCGATCATGGAGTCGAAGTCGGGCGGGATGGTGTCGCCCTCGCTGACCCCGGTGTCGACCCGGACGCCCGGACCCGCGGGCAGCACGAGCCGGGTGATGCGGCCGGGCGCGGGCGCGAAGTCGCGGTCCGGGTCCTCGGCGTTGAGCCGCGCCTCCACGGCGTGGCCGGACTCGACGGGCCGGGAACCGTCCAGCGCACCGCCGCCGGCCACGTGCAGCTGCAACCGCACCAGGTCGGTGCCGGTGGTGGCCTCGGTGATCGGGTGCTCGACCTGCAACCGGGTGTTGACCTCGAGGAACGCGAACAGCCGCTCACCCGGGTGGTACAGGAACTCGACCGTGCAAGCGCCTCGGTAGTCGACGGCGACGGCGAGCCGTTCGGCGGAGGCCTTGAGCTCGGCGACCTGATCCGGTTCCAGCACCGGGGAGGCCGATTCCTCGATGATCTTCTGGTTGCGGCGCTGCACCGAGCAGTCCCGGACACCCAGCGCCCAGGCGGTGCCCTGACCGTCGGCGATGACCTGCACCTCGACGTGCCGCGCGCCGGTGACCAGGCGCTCCAGGAACACCGCGCCGGAACCGAAAGCCCGCTCGGCCTCCAGCCGCGTCCGCTCGTAGCACTCCGAGAGCTCCTCGGCCGAGTCCACCTTGCGGATGCCGCGCCCGCCACCACCCGCGGTGGCCTTGAGCATCAGCGGATACCCGATGTCCTCGCCGACCCGCAGCGCCTCCTCCAGCGTGGCGACCTCGCCGCGGCTCCACGGCGCCACCGGCACGCCGACCTCCTCGGCGAGGAGCTTGGCGCCGATCTTGTCGCCCAGCCTGCGCATCGCCTCCGCGTCGGGGCCGACGAAGGTGATGCCCAGCTTGTCGCAGAGCTCGGCGAAGGCCGGGTCCTCGGCGACGAAGCCCCAGCCGACCCACGCCGCGTCGGCACCGGAGTCGACCAGCGCGCGCTCCAGGACGGCGTGGTCGAGGTAGGGGCGGGCCGAGGCGGGGCCGAGCGGGATCGCCAGGTCGGCTTCGCGGACGAAGGTCGCTTCGCGGTCGGCGTCGGTGTGCAGCGCGACGGTCTCGACTCGTCTGCCGAGCTCAGCGGAGAGGTCCCGGACGGCGTGGATGAGCCGCATCGCGGCCTCTCCACGGTTGACGATGGCGACACGGCTGAACATCGGTCAAGCCTCCCGAGTACCCGCGTGCGGAAGGCGACGCCCGGACACCGGAGAGCCGGTCGGAACCTGTCCACAATGGTCGATGGCTCCACGGGCGCACGGGCGTTGCGCATCGCCCGTGCGTGAACTGGCGCGAAGCACGCCAGCAGCCTATGTCCGCAACAACTAGGGAAATGCCGGATTCTCGCCGGAGATCAACACCGCGCTGGTGTGAACGCCCGGATCGCGGGCAGCGGGCCGCGCGTGCCCGAGTCCGCCGCCACGCCCGTGCGCTGCGAGTACGGGGCTCAGGAGTCCTCTGTGGATTCCCATTTCGGGGTGGCGAGAACGACAACGCAAGAGGCGCAAGGCTTGTCGTCGACGCGAACGGGCCGGTTGCGGCGGGGTGCTACCGTCCTGGAGCGGTAGCAACGCGGCTGTCGTCGTGGTTCGGCCGGTCAACCCGAGACGAACCCGCCTGCGGAGCTTCACTCGCCGCACGCTGACGTCCCACCTCGCGCCGGATCGACGAAACCGGTCCGAGGACGCTGCGGCGGGCCGGTCACCGAAAGGACTTCCCGCCATGACTTTGACCGCAGGCCCTGCGGACATCACCCCCGACCTGGACGATCGGCGGGTCACGGCCGTCAACCCGCTGATCTCGCCCGCGCTGCTGCGCCAGGAGCACCCGATGCCCCCGGACGTGGCCAAGACGGTCGCCAACGGCCGCGCCGCCACCGCCGACGTCCTCGCCGGGCGCGACGACCGCGTGCTGGTGGTGGTCGGCCCCTGCTCGGTCCACGACCCCGAGGCCGCCCTGGACTACGCCCGCAAGCTCGCCCGCGCGGCCGAGGCGGTCCGCGACGAGGTGCACGTGGTGATGCGCGTCTACTTCGAGAAGCCGCGCACCACGCTCGGCTGGAAGGGCCTGATCAACGACCCGGACCTGGACGGCAGCTTCGCCGTCAACGAGGGCCTGCGCACCGCCCGCAAGCTGCTTCTGGACATCGGCGCCCTGGGCCTGCCGGTGGGCTGCGAGTTCCTCGACCCGATCCTGCCGCAGTTCATCGCCGACGCGGTCAGCTGGGGATCCATCGGCGCCCGCACCGCCGCCAGCCAGGTGCACCGCCAGCTGTGCAGCGCGCTGTCGATGCCGGTCGGCATCAAGAACTCCACCGACGGCGACGTCCAGGTCGCCGTCGACGCCACCCGCGCGGCCGCGGCGAGCCACGTGTTCACCGGCATCACCCCCGACGGCGTGGCGGCCCTGCTCACCACCACCGGCAACGACGACGGCCACGTCATCCTCCGGGGCAGCACCACCGGCCCCAACCACGACCCGGGCACCGTCGCCGACACCCTCGCCCGGCTGCGCAAGGCGAACCTGCCCGAACGCGTCCTGGTGGACTGCAGCCACGGCAACAGCGGCAAGGACCACCACCGCCAAGCCGAAGTCGCCGCCGAGCTCGCCGACCGGATCGCCGACGGCGAACCCGGCCTCGTCGGCCTGATGCTGGAGAGCTTCCTCGTCGAAGGCCGCCAGGACCTCGTCCTCGGCCGGGCCGACGCCCTCACCTACGGCCAGAGCATCACCGACTCCTGCCTCGACTGGCCCACCACGGAAACCCTCCTCACCACCCTCACCACAGCAATCCGAACCCGCCGCCGCGAGAGCCGCCGCTGAACCGGTGCGTCGGCGGGTTCGCGGGGATAGCGTCGGGGCGTGAGCAGAGTCAACGACGTCGGCGGGCAGCAGGGGTTCGGCGCGGTCGAGCCCGACGTGGACGAGGCACCGGTCTTCCACGCGGACTGGGAGGCGCGCGTGTTCGCGCTGCAGCGGGTCCTGCTGGCTCGCGGGGTCTACAACCTCGACGAGTTCCGCGACGCGGTCGAGCGGATGCCGCCCGCCGACTACCTCGGTTCCTCGTACTACGAGCGCTGGCTGGCCGGCATCGAGACGCTGCTGGCGGAGAAGGGTCTGCTCGACCGTGAGTGAGCCGCGCTTCGCCCCTGGCAGCCGGGTCCGCGCCGCGCTGACCGACCCGCCGCACCACACCCGCGTCCCGAGGTACGTGCGGGGCCGGGTCGGCGAGGTCGTCGAGTGCCAGGGCGCTTACCCGCTACCCGACGACCGGGCCCGCCGGTTCCCCGACTCTCGGGTCGAGCCGGTCTACACGGTCCGGTTCGCCGCCCGCGACCTGTGGGGCGAGGGGGCGCACCACGTGACGGTCGACCTGTGGGAGTCCTACCTGACGGAGGAGACATGAGCGGTGATCACGCGAGCCTGCCGGTCGCGGCACGGGTGCGCAGGCTGGAGGAGCGGCTCATCGAAGCCGGCCTGACCAGCGACGCCGAACTGGACTCGGCCGTCGCGAGCTTCCTGGACAACGCCTCGCCGACCAACGGTGCCCGCGTCGTGGCGCGCGCCTGGACCGACGACGGCTTCCGCGCCCGCCTGCTCGACGACGCCAACTCGGCGCTGCACGAGCTCGGGCTGTCGATGGGCGGCGGGCTGCAGGAGCAGCGGCTCAAGGTCGTCGAGAACACCCCGACCGCTCACAACGTCATCGTCTGCACGCTGTGCTCCTGCTACCCGCTGGCGCTGCTGGGCCCGTCGCCGAGCTGGTACAAGTACGAGGCCTACCGCTCGGGCGTGGTCCGCGATCCGCGCGGCGTCCTCGCCGAGTTCGGCCTGCACCTCGACGAGGACGTGACGATCACCGTCTGGGACTCCAGCGCCGAGACCCGGTACATGGTGCTGCCGCGACGCCCCGACGGCACCGGCGGTCGCGGTGAGGCCGAACTCGCCGAGCTCGTCACCCGCGAAGGCCTGATCGGCACCGCCGCCGTGTGACCGCCCCGCTGCACGCCACCGGCCCGCGGTTACAGTCGCCGACGTCAGCGGTGTCCGGGAAGGGTGAGCAGTGCGAGCAGTCGTCTTCGATGCGATCGGTGCCGAGCCGGAGGTCCGCGAGGTCGCCGAGCCGACCGCCCCCGACGGCGGCGTCGTCGTCCAGGTGCACGCGACCGGGCTGTGCCGCAGCGACTGGCACGCCTGGGCTGGCCACGACGACATCGCCCTCCCGCACGTGCCCGGCCACGAACTCGCCGGCGTGATCACCGAGGTCGGGTCGGGCGTGACGCGCTTCCAGGCCGGGGACCGGGTGACGGTGCCGTTCGTCTGCGGCTGCGGACGCTGCGAGTGGTGCCGCAGCGGCAACGCCCAGGTGTGCCCCGACCAGCAGCAACCCGGCTTCACCACGTGGGGTTCGTTCGCCGAGCAGGTCGCCCTGCACGCCGCCGACACCAACCTCGTCGCCATCCCCGACGGCGTCGGTTTCGAAGCCGCCGCGAGCTTGGGCTGCCGCTTCGCGACCGCCTACCGAGGCCTGGTCGGCCGCGCGCGGCTGGCCGAGGGGGAGTGGGTCGCGGTGATCGGCGCGGGCGGCGTCGGCCTCAGCGCGGTCATGATCGCCAAGGCGCTCGGCGCCCGGGTCGTCGCTGTCGACCGCAACCCGGAAGCCCTCGCGGTCGCCCACATCCTCGGCGCCGACCGCACCGTCGAAGCCGGAACCGACACCCCGGCCGCCGTCCACGACGTGACCTCCGGCGGCGCCCACGTCGCCGTCGACGCCGTCGGCAGCGAGCGGACCAGCTCGGACGCGATCTTCAGCCTCCGCCGCCGGGGCCGCCACGTCCAGATCGGCCTCCTCCCGCCGGTCGACGGCCACCCGCGCGTGCCGATGTCCCGGGTCATCGGCTGGGAACTCGATCTCCTCGGCAGCCACGGCATGGCCGCCGCCGACTACCCCGGCATGCTCGCCCTCATCGACCAGGGCGCTTTGGCCCCGCAAGCCCTCGTCGAACGCACCATCGGCCTCCCCGACGCAGCCGCCATGCTCCCCACCTTCGACCAAGCCACGGTCGCAGGCATGACCATGATCAACCCCGCGCTCTGACGGATCAGCTGCTGGGTTGATCAGCAGGTCCCGGCGGCCGGCCGGCGGTCACCGCAGGTGCTGGGCAGTGGGCAGTTTCAGCCATAATTGTCCGGGCAAAACGGACATTGATCATGGGTGATTATGGCTAAAACTGCCCACGACCCGGACACGCCCTCCCGCGACGGGAGGCTCGGACGGTGACAGCGGTCATCGGGTGTTCGCCGTGTCGTCGCGGGAGAGGTGGGTGGCGGTGAGGGGGAAGAGGAGGACGGTCACGGCTCCTGCGCAGACCATGACCGAGGCGGTGGCGTCGGTGATGAGCTGGGAGGACGCGGCGATCTGGGTGACCGCGACGATGATCGGCAGACCCGTGGCCGCGTAGAGGCCGAGCGCCATCCGGTCGCGGGTGCCGGTGATGCCGGAGCGGGTCGTGGTCCACGCTTCGCGCAGGAACACCGGCAGGCCGCGCACGAGCAGGATCACCGCGATGAACCCGAGCAGCAGCGGCCACTGCGACGCGACCGCGGCGATGTCGATGGCCATCCCGCTGGTCACGAAGAACACCGGGATGAGCAGGCTGAACCCGACGATCTCGATCTTGTGCGCGATCTCCTCCGCGTGCTGCCGGGTGACCGCCTGCAGCACCGCGTTCGACAGCAGACCGGCGGAGAACGCGCCCAGCGCGACGTCGAGTTCGAGTACCGCCGTCAGCAGCATCAGCGTCACCAGCACGAGAACGGTGATGCGCAACGTGGTCTGCATCGTCGTGTTCGAAGCGCCCATGACGGCACGGCCGAGCAGCGGCAACCTGCGCAGGATGCGGGCGGGCAGCGCGACCACGAGCACCGCCGCCGCGGCGAACGCCAGCAGCACGACCGCGGCCTGCCACGTGGCGCGCGTCGACAGCAGCACCGACATCGCCACGATGGGCAGCAGCTCGCCGTAGGCCCCGTGGGTCATGATCGCCCGTCCCAGCGGGGTGTCCATCCCGCCGGAGTCCTTCAGGATCGGCAGCAGCGTGCCCAGCGCCGTCGACGTCGAGGCGATCGCGATGACGATCGCCACCTGCACCTGACCACCGGTCAGCAGCAGACCCGCCCCGACGCCGAGCACGGCGCACAGCAGCCAGGTCAGCGCCGCGTGCCTGCCCTGCGCCCCGTGCATGTCCGCGACCCGGACCTCGAACCCCGCCAGCAGGAACAACAACCCCAGCCCGAGTTCGCGCAGCACCCCCACGGCCTCGGTCTCGCCCGCCAACCCGAGCACGTGCGGACCGATCAGCGCCCCGAACACCAGCAACCACACCACGTCCGGGACCGTCCGGCGGGTGACGAGCGCGAAGACCGGTCCCAACGCCGCGGCCAGCGCGATCCACCACACCGACAGCAGATCCGCCACCAGCCCGTGCTCCGCACCCATGAGGTGCCACGTTAACGGCGAAGGACACCGGCCGCCGTCCTACGGACGGCCTCGCTCACCGGCGGGGTCGATCCGCAGCGCGAGCGCGGCGAACGCGAGGTCCTGCAGCGCGATGCCGATCGAGTTGAACAGGGTGATCTGCTCCCGCCCGGTCCTGCCGGGGGCGAGGTCGGCCAGCACCGCGCCGAGCTCGGACCGGAAGTGCTGCTCGGTCGTCGCGCCGTCCCGCAGCGACAGCAGGACCTCGCCCGAGTCGTGGAGCTGGACGTCGGCGCTGTCGACGAACACGGTCGCTCGCGCCATGCCGCCGGAGTCGATCTCGCGGTGGTCGGGCCGAGGCGGTGCGCCGACGGCGTTGACGTGCTGACCCGGGCGCAGCCACGCGCCCTCGACGATCGGGACGCGGGAGGGGGTCAGCGTGCAGAGCACGTCGGCGGCGTCGACCACCTGGCGCGGGCTTTCCAGCGCCACCACCTCGATCTCGGGGACGCCGTCGGCCCGCTCGCGCTGCCGGAGCAGCGAGCCGAACGCGGCGACCCGCGAGGACGAGCGCGACCAGACCACGACCCGGTCGATCGCGCGGACCCGGCGGATCGCGGCGACGTGCTCGACCGCGAGCGGACCCGCGCCGACGAGCCCGAGAACGCGGGAATCGGTGCGCGCCAACGCATCGGTGGCGACGGCGCTGGCCGCGGCGGTCCGCATTCGGGTGCCGGTCGCGCCGCTCAGCACCGCCAGCCGGTCCCCGGTGCGGGAGTCCAGCACCACGACGGTCGACTGCTGGACGGGACCGCCCGCGTCCCGGTTGCCGGGCGCGTCGGTGAGCACCTTGACGACGGTCAGCCCGAGCCGGTGGGAGGTCGCCACCATCGGCAGCACGATGGTGGCCCCCTCCGTGCTGCTGGTCGCCGGGACCGGCTGCGCGGCGCGCCCGAGGGCGAGGTCGCGGTGCGCGGTCCGGACGGCCTCGATCAGCTCGCCGAGGTCGACGAGCCCGGCCAGGGCGTCGTCCTGCACGACAGCGGTCACCGGTAGTCCTTCATGAAGCTGTCGTCGGCGAGCTCGTGGTAGCCCGGGATCCGGGTGAGCATCGCGCTCTCGTGGAGCATCCGCATCCAGCGGTCGCTGCCCTCGGGGTCGATGGCCACGGTGTCCCAGACGGTGCTCGCCGACATCTGGCGGGTGGCCTCGCGAAGGATGTCGAGGTCCTTGCCCGGCCAGCGTGCGGTCAGGATCTCGTCGATGGTCTCGGCCGGGGTTTCCGGCAGGCGTTGCATGGCCGCGTCGATGCAGGCCGTGAAGCGGGTGAACCGGTCGCGCAGCTCCTCGACGCGGTCGGTGCGGCAGTAGTAGACGCTGTTGGGCATGATCCCGCCCTGGTCCAGGTTGCGGAACACGATCCGGCCCTGGCCGGTGGCCTCGACCTCGAGCGCCGTGACGAGGTCGAGGACGATCGCGTCGCCGAGGCCGGCGGCGAACAGCTCGACCATCATCGGCGTCGACAGGTCGCGGAGGAACGTGACGTCGTCGGGGTCGGCGCCCGACTCCCGGATCAGGCCCGCGGTGACCGCGTACGGAGCGCTGCCACCGATGCCGGGCGCGAGGACGACCTTCCCGCCGAGGTCGCCCAGGGTGAAGGACTCCGGTGCGCCGCGGTGCACGATCGCCTTGGGCGCCTGGTGGTTGAGCTGGCACACGACGGTCAGCTCCCGGCTGCTGCCCGCGTACATGCCCGGGACCCAGAGGCCGCCGAGCGCGAGATCGGCCTCGCCGGAAGCCAGGTCGTCCAGGACCCCGGTCCACGGGTCGCAGGCGCGGGCGGTCACCGCCAGGCCCGCGTCGCGGAACAGGCCGGTGGTGTCGGCGAGGTATTCCGGCAGGTAGTTCAGACCGTTGGCGGTCGCGGAGATGCGAAGGGCGTCCACGTGAGTGCTCCGTTTCGTTTCGTCAGGCTGCGAGGGTGGTCCGGGGCGAGTCTTCGTTGATCTGCTCCAGCGTCCGGGCGCGGGTTTCGGGAGCGAACCGCGTGGCCAGGACGAGCAGGGCGTACATGACCGCGGCCATGCCGAAGACCCCGGCGAAGCCGAACGCCCCGAACAGGGCGACGGCGAGGAAGGGCATCACGGCGCCGGCGATGTTGCCGATGCCGTTGACGATCGAGGTGCCGTTGGCGCGGATCGAGGTCGGGTAGAGCTCGGGCGACCAGACGGCCAGCGTGGTGTTGGTGATCATGGTGAAGAACTGGAAGAGCCCGCCGAGGATCAGGATCAGCGTCGTCGTGTCCCCGAACATCGCGAACGCGGCGGCGGTGACGCAGCCGAGCACGCCCGCCCCGCCGACGGCGCTGCGGCGGCCGACTCGTCCGGCCAGCCAGGCGGCCGCGCAGGAACCGACCAACGAGCCCAGGTTCATGATCATCGTGAACAGCAGGCTCTCCGAGATCGAGTAGCCGCGCTCCACGAGCAACGTCGGCATCAGGAAGTTGAGGGTGACCTGCACGCCGAAGGCCATCCAGGACGCGACACCGATGGACACCGTGCGCGCGAGGACGGAGCGGGCGAACACCGCCGCGGGCGACGAGGAGAGCTGGCGCTCGGGGATGTCCGCGGTGGTCAGCGGGCCGTCGGGCGCGGCTCCGGTCGCGGGGGTGAGGGAGTTCGACGCCAGGATCGCCAGCGAGCGGTTGGCCTCCTCGACACGTCCCTTCGACAGCAGGAACCGCGGGGTTTCCGGGAGGCGTCGCCGGTAGAGGACGACGAGCAGCGCGGGGAAGGCCAGGAGCAGGAAGGTCCACCGCCACACCAGGTGGTCGCCGCCGAGGGCGGGCGCGAGCGGGCCGAGCAGCAGGAAGAACAGCCCGTAGGACAGGAAGTTGCCGACCCCGCCGGAACCGATGTTGAGCGTCGCGACCAGCGTGCCGCGATGCCGGGTGGCGACCATCTCGGCGAGCATCGCGATGCCGATGGTGAACTCCCCGCCCAGTCCGATGCCCACCACGAAGCGGCTGGCCAGCATCATCTCGTAGTTCAGGGCGACGGCGCTGAGCAGCCCGCCGAGGGTGTAGAGCAGCAGGTTGATCGACAGCGAGGCGCGGCGGCCGTACCGGTCGGCCAGCCAGCCGCCCGCGAGCCTGCCGACGAGGCCGCCGATCACGGTCGCGGTGTTGATGGTGGTCAGCTGGGTGTCGGTGATCCCGAGCGCGAGCTTGAGGTTGGCGCCCATCGCGCCGACCGAGTTCTGCTCGAGGGTGTCGAAGAACATCCCGGCGAGGATGAGCGCGAGCACCCAGAACTGGGCGCGGCTGAAGCCGATCCGGTCGAGGTGCTGGGCGAGGGTGCCGGAGCTTGCGCGCTCCGGGGCGTGATTCGAGGTCATGGGGCTGAGCTCCACATCGGCGGTGTCCCCGCGCCGAACGGGCGGAGGGAAGAGGCGGCCACGCAACGAACACCCGTTTTGTATACGAGTACTGTTTCCGCGACGTGTACTCCTGTGCCGATGAGATGAACTCAGGGACGGCGCTGTCGTTTCGTATACGAACTACGCGTTGGCTTGGCGGCGGTAGATCTGCTCGTCCTTGAGGATGTGCTCGCCCATCAGATAGCCGGCCTGCACCGGCGACCCGCCGAGGATCGCGGTGGCGATCGCCGCGTGATCGGACCACGACGTGTCGATGCGGTCCTCGATCTCGAGCTCGAATCCCCACGCGATCCGGCGGAGCAGCCCGTCGAGCATGCGCACGAGCTCGGCGTTGCCCGAGGCTCGCGCGACGATCTCGTGGAACTCCATGATCAGCGACGGGAGCCGGTCCACCGCCCCGGACTCGCCGGCCCGACGCCCGCGCTCCACGACCGCCCGGAGGTTCTCGGCCTCGTCACCGCCGCGCACCTCAGCCGCGAGCGAGGCGGCGAGCACCTCAAGCCCGCGCCTGACCTGCATCAACTCGACTACGTCGCGCTCCGACCGCGCCGAGACGGTGGCGCCCTTGTACTTCTCGGTGTTGACGAAGCCTTCGCTCTCGAGCTGCAGCAGAGCTTCCCGGATCGGCACCCGCGACACGCCGAAGCGAGACGCGATCGCCTCCTCCTTCAACCGCGAACCCGCGGCAATCGTGCCGTCGATGATCTCAGCACGCAGCGCAGCAACGATCGAATCAGACTTGGCAACCACGAAACGAGCATATGGCACACCCGGCGCAACCCCATCTCCTGCCGCGAGTCCCGAGGGGGAGGCAGGGGGCAGTTTTAGCGAAAACTGTCCGGACATTTCGGGCGCCACCCGGCGACAGTTTTCACTAAAACTGTCCCCCTCCAGAACCCACCACCCACGAAACCTCCCCACCCAACCCCACAGAAGCAGGAGCCGGGTCGACGTTGGGGTTCTGTTGCGGTGAGGGGGAGGGTCGGCAGGGCATTTCTCCTCTGGGGTGCCTCACGGGTGGTCGCTTACACGTTGTGGGACCGCTCTTGCCGCTGCGGTGAGAGCTCTCGACGATAGGGGCACGTCATGCGGTTCCCTCAACTCCGGGTCTTCACCTGGGTCATCCTCGTCATCAACGCGATCTTCCTCGTCTGGGTCATCGGCGGGATCGCTTCTCGCCCGAATCCCGACGATCCCGCCGCGAACGTCGGCACGGCCATCGGAGTCGGCCTGGTCATCGGCTTGTGGGTCGCGGCCGATGTGATCCTCGGGATCCTCTGGCTGGTCACGAAGCCGAGAACCCGCGACTGCCCGGCGTGCGGCCGAACGATCAAGCGAGGCCAGATGACGTGCAAGAGCTGCGGCTACGACTTCGCCCAAGCGGCCCGATTCCTCCAGGGCGACAAACAAAGTCCTCCCGACCTGGCATGAGAAGACGTCGGCGAGGCTCATGCTCCGAGCGACTGCTGGACGTGAACCCGGCCCTCGGTGTGATCGACCTTGCCTACGACGACTAATTCCACCCGGGCCATTCCCAGATCGCCCTCACTCCCTCGCCACTCGGCTCGAAAGCGGCGGGTCCCCTGTGTGCAGACGGGCTGACTGCGGCGGAATCGCCCCAGGTCGCCACCGGCGTTGGTGTTCTGCAAACGAGGAATGTGCGCCCGTGCGCAGGTTGCGTTCACCCCCGCCCCACGCAAGTCGTCCATCCGACCCGGCCCCGCCCCCCGAGGATCACTACGCCGAGTCCGGGTTCCTAGCCGCTTGGGGCCTTCTGCCGCGAGTCCTGAGGGGGAGGCAGGGGGCAGTTTTAGTGAAAACTGTCCGGACATTTCGGGCGTCACCCGGCGACAGTTTTCACTAAA
The DNA here is from genome assembly GCF_900116135.1 of Saccharopolyspora flava. Lineage (GTDB taxonomy): Bacteria > Actinomycetota > Actinomycetes > Mycobacteriales > Pseudonocardiaceae > Saccharopolyspora > Saccharopolyspora flava. The sequence continues at coordinate 240,627 of NZ_FOZX01000003.1, read as the reverse complement.
ACTGTCCCCCTCCAGAACCCACCACCCACGAAACCTGTGGGTCGCGGCCGATGTGATCCTCGGGAACCTCTGGCTGGTCTAGTTGATGTCCGGGTCGGATGGGGTTGCTGCGTCGGGGTTGACCCATACCAGGTGTTCGGTGAAGTTGTCGCCTGCGCGGAAGCCGAGCAGGGCTCGTTCCGGTGTTTCCAGGCTCATGCGGAGGCCGCCGTCGACGTCCACGACTTCGGCTCGGTCTTCGAAGGCGATTCCCCAGGCGACGATTTCGGCGTCGAGTCGGTCGCCGTACTCCTGCACGATCGCGAACACCTTCGGCGCGAAGTCCGCGACCAGGCTCTCGATCAGTTCGGTGAACCGGGCGCGGCTGCATATCGGGCTGAGGCCGGATTCGTCGGCTGAACCGTCGATCGTGCTGGGCATGGATCCTCCGAAGGGTGTTGATCGAGGTGAACCTGGTTCCCGCAATGGTGGTGGAAAGAAACTTGGTCATCAAGCTTTGATGGTGATGCCGTTTGGGTGATCATCGGGTTTACCCTGTGCTCGCGTTCGGAGTCCGTCACCCAACGGCCTTCGCCTGCCGCACTGACCAGGAGGACCACACGCATGTCGGCGACGGTTCGCACCGCCCGGAAACTGCTGCTCGGCCGCGAGCTCGCGCACATGATCGAGACCGCGGGCCTCTCGCAGAGCGAGGCCGCGAAGCTCATCGAGACGAGCCAGTCGCGCATCGCCCTGCTCATCAACGGCGGCGGCAGCATCTCGCCCGGCGACCTGGTGCTGCTCGCCGACAAGCTGGGCTTCGACGACGAGGGCTACAAGGAATCCCTCCGCGAACTCCGCCGCGACAACCACAAGCGAGGCTTCTGGACCACGGGCCACAATCGCGCCTACTCCGAGGACCTGCGACTGCTGGTGGACCTGGAAAAGCACGCCGACCAGATCCGCGCGGCGCACGTCGAGGTGATCCCGGGACTGCTGCAGTGCGAAGCCTACGTCCGGGCCCAGCACGAGGAGAGGTCCGGAGCCGGCGATGTGTCGCTGGACGAACGGGTCGAGGCGCGCTTGGCGCGGCAGGAAATCCTTGCAGGATCTGAGGCGCCGATCGTGCAGTACGTGATCTCGGAGTCGTGCGTGCGGCGTACTTGGGGTGACGCCGATGTAATGCGCGAGCAGATGGATTTCCTGATCAAGCTGTCAAAGAGGCCGAACATCATGCTGCAGGTCATGCCCTTTGACCAGCCAGTTGGTCAGCGGGTGCCTGTCGTGAATCCGTTCACCGTGATCCATGTTCCGTCGCCCGGCGCGGCGGGTTCGTTGAAGCTGGTCTACGTCGAAGGTGAGGGCGAGATCAGGTATCTCGATGACAAGAAGGCGGTTGCTGCGCACGAAGCGGCTTGGGCTCGCGTCTCGAACGCCGCGCTACGGTTCGAAGAGACCAGGAAGTTCCTGAAGTCGGTCTCGCAGGACTTCAGGAAGTGAGCGCACGAGGGGACCGAGGACGATGACGACGCTGCCCACCTTCGCTGAGAACGATTTCCACAAGGCCAGTGCCAGCCTGCCTGACAGGGAGTGCGTCTGCGTCGCTCGTCGGGACGGCTGGGTCGAGTTACGCGACGACAAGACAACTTTCGGCGCGCCCGATGACCTGCGGCTCCGGTTCACGGAAGACGAGTTCGACGCTTTCCTGGTCGGTGTGCGTTCCGGGGATACCGACGGGCTGTGCCTGGCGATGACGTCCCGCTCCGACGGGACCTACACCTTCCGCAGCAACGCCTCGCCGTCCGCGGGTGCCGAGCTCGAATTCACCGAAGCCGAGGTCGCCGCGTTCCTCGACGGCATCACCCGAGGCGAGTTCGATCGAGATGTCATGTCGGAACTGATTTCTGCATGAGGGACGTAGCCAACGCGGAACGCCCCGGCCGACGAAGTCGGGGCGTTCCGCGGGTACCTCAGCAGTCGGGGTTGGTTTGGGTGGCTTTGGCGATCTGGTAGGGGAGGTCGTTGTAGTCGCCGCTGGCGGAGGGGTCCTTGCCCTGGTAGACGAGCTGGAGGTTGCAGGGGTCGATGGTCATCGTCTGGTCGTTCGTGCTGCGGATCAGCTCGCCGTGGCTGATGTCCTGCGTCCAGGCGTTGCCGTCGTCGAAGGTGACGTTGTTGCTGCGGGCGAAGGGGTTGTCCTCGGTGTCCGCCAGGGGTTTCCACTCGCCGTCGAGGCCTTCGGCGGTGAAAGCGCGGTACCAGCGGTTGTTGTCGGTGCCGATGGCCTCCCACATCAGCAGGTAGGTGTTGGTGTCGCCGACGCGGTAGACGGCGCCGCCTTCGAAGAGGTTGTTGGCGGTGTCCTCCAGAACGATCTGGGTGTTGCCGAAACCGTTCGGGAAGTTCGCCAGGGTGGTTTCGGACCGGTAGACGTGCCCGTTGTCATCGGCGGAGAACAGGTAGCAGTTGGCGTCGTCGCAGGTGACGAAGAAGTCCAGCCAGTTGCCGTTGCCGATGTTGTCCTGGACGACCTGGGGGACGGAGTCCATGAAGTTCTTCGGCGCGGACCAGCTGGTCGGGTCGTCGGGGTTCTTCGTGGTCGAGTACGACGGCAACCCGGTCTGGTAGACGAGGTACCACTCGTCGGTGGGCGCGAAGTAGAAGGCGTGGGGTGCGGCGTGGTAGCCGGGGCCGATGGCCGACGCGGTTTCCAGGTCGACCTGCGGTGCGGTGGCGGCCTGGGACCAGTCGGTGAAGCTGGTGTGGGCCAGACCCCAGTCGTCGTTCTCGACCCTGGTGAAGAACACGTGCCAGGTGCCGTCCTCGTCCTGCACGACGGACGGGTCCTTGGCGGAGGGGGAGTTGAGGTCCGGAGCCGGCGCGATCAGGGGTCCGGTGGAGGACCACTCGAAACTGCCGGGCAACTGCGAGGCGTCGCGGGTCGGGGCCGCCGAGGACGCCGGACCGGCGAGCAGCACCGATGCGGAACTCAGCGCGGCGACGGTCGCCACGACGACGGGGCGACGTGCGTGAACGGGCATGGCAGAACTCCCTCGTGATTCGGCCGGGGGCCACCGGCGGCAATCGCCGCCGGTGGCCCGAACACGGGAAAACGGTGGGGGCGCGGGGATCAACCCTGGTGCGTGCCAGCGCTGTTCAGCGCTTCGAGCACGGCGTAGTACGCCTCCTTCTTCTGGTAGTTCCCGTCGAACAGCAGCGGGGTTTCCTCAGCGCGCCACGAGTACGTGTCGGGGATGCCCCACACGGTGATCCCCTCGCACCGCTCCACCGCCAAGCAGGCCTGGGTGACGGCGCGGTACACGTCGGCCTGCGCGGTTCCCGAGCCGCCGACGTCGAGCTCCGTGATCTGGACGTTGACGCCGAGGTCGGCGAAGCGCTGGAGGTTCTCCTGATAGGTGCTCAGGTCGCTGCTGGTGCTGAGGTGGGTCTGGAAACCGACGCAGTCGATCGGCACACCGCGAGCCTTGAAGTCGGCGACCATGTCGTAGACGCCGTTGCTCTTGGCGTTGATGCCGTCGGTGTTGTAGTCGTTGTAGCAGAGCTGGGCGTTCGGGTCGGCCTCGCGCGCGGTGCGGAAGGCCTCCTCGATGTAGCCGTCGCCGAGCTGCTGCTGGAAATGGGAGTCGTCGCGGCGGGTGCCGTCCTCGTCGAACGCCTCGTTCACCACGTCCCAGGAAGCGATCTGGCCCTGGTAGTGGCCGGCGACGCCGTTGATGTGGTCGATCATCGCCTGGTTGAGCGCGTCGCCGGAGAGCTGTTGCGCCCATTGCGCCAGCTGCGAGTGCCACACCAGCGTGTGGCCGCGCACCTGCATCCCCTGGCTCTCGGCGTGGGCGACGACCTGGTCACCGCCGCTGAAGTCGAACTGGCCCTGGGCCGGCTCGGTGGTCTCCCACTTCATGTTGTTCTCGGCGACGACGCTGTTGAACTCCTGGTTCAGCGTGTTGACGTACGGCTGCTCGCCGAAGTAGCCGGGTTCGATCGCGGTGCCGAAGTACCGCCCGCTCTGCGCGGCCGATTCCCCCAGCGTCTCGGCCGCGTGGGCCGTACCGGTGAAGAGACCGACACCGCTGGTGGCGAGAACACCGGACGCCAGCAGCGCCAACGCGGTCCGACTTCGGGGTCGAACGCTCGAACTGTTCTTCACGAGAACTCCTTCTCTTGGTTTCCAACGGACATCTCTGCCGGTGCTCCAGCGAGAGCCGTGCCGGAACCCGGCGCGAACAACCGGGCACGGCGGTGCTTTCGGGGGAGCACCGAGTGGAAAACGCTTTACCGCACGGGAAATCAGCGTGCGTGTGGCATGAGTGCGTCACCGGAGGAGCACGGGTTGCCGTGTGAGGAAGCCGAATCGGCAGTCCGTGCGAGGAGCCGCCCACCGGTGTTCATCGCCGCGGCGGTGCGATCCGCATTCGTCTCCGGAACGCTCCGGCGATGGGCCTGACCGGGCCAGAACATGTGAACACCATCCCGTCGAAGCAAGGAAATGCCTGCTGAGTGGGGGATACCGCGCGCAGCGACGCCCTGAACGGGACGTTCGCTTGCTCGGACAGTGTTCGGGCCGTGTTGGTTTCGAATGTTACGGCTCCGCGCCGGGTTGTCAACGGCCACTTGGTGCGAATCGGTCGCATGGGTCGTACCCAGCGGTTTCGGGTGATGACGGCGGGAAGGCGCGAGGTTGTGCTCCGAAACTTTCTTCATCAGGATGGCCCAATTTCCCGTGTCAGCAGTATTTCCGGTTGACTGCGGCGCGGTTACTTGGGATAAGATCCTGAAAGTTTATTGATAGTTCCGAAAATTTCGGGCTCGTGTTGCTCGGTGATGCACTTCCGCTTCGACGATGAAGAGGAGAGTTCGGTGTCCATCCGTGCTGGTATTCGACGCTGTTCGCGGAGCCCTTCGGTCCGGAGGCGTGCGTCGATCACCCCCGAAAGTTAGCCCTTCCGGGCGGTTGATCCGGATGCGGTCCGGAGCACGATTTCGGCCACGCGGTTTGCCGTGAGCGGCCGAAACCGCCGGCTCACTTCCCGGAGCGCTCGTAGGGGAGCAGCTCGCCCGCGGTCACCTCGAACGGCAGGTGGTTCCCCTCAGGCGGCAACGGGCAGGTCGCGAAGTCGGTGAACGCGCACGGGAGGTTGACCGCCCGGTTGAAGTCGAGCGTGACCGTCCCGTCTGCGGCAGGTTCCCCGGTGGCCACCGAGCGGTTCGCCGGATAGGTGGTCACGCCGCTGGTGGCGTCGGTGAACAGGATGTTCAAGCCGTTTCCGGACTTCCCGTTGAACGCGGTCAGCGCGTGCTCGACGCCGCCGCGCTCGAAGCGCACCACACCGGGAGCCTGGTAGACGTGGTTCAAGCCGGGGGTGACGGCACCGACGGTCGTTGGCTTCGGTTCGGCGAAGGGCTCGAAAACACCGGTGAGCGCCCACTCCGGGTCCGGCTCGTAAGCCGGAACACCCCGGAATTCGCGCAGCGCAGGGGCTTTCGGAGAGTGCACGCGGATGAGGTAGCCGGAACGCCGCGCCACCTCGACCTCCACGTCACCGGCCGACACCCGGACGCCCGCTCCGCTGTTGACCAGCTCGAACCGCTGCACCCCGGTGATCGGCTCGCCCTCGTAGAACAACTCGTCGCCCCGCGGGTCGACGTAAGCCGCCTCGGCGTCCTGCCACCACACACCCGGCGCAGCCGAGTAGGTGGCCGGAACCTCGCTCAGCCAGTCCAGGGAGATCAGAGCCAACCACCCGTACGGGTCGGCGAGCGCGCGCTCCCGCTCGGCGTGCCACACCCGCCACTGCTCGACGAACGCACTCATACGACCTCCCTCGACCCACCCCGACCATACGACTCCCACCACAACCCAGCCCCGAAGTCCACAACGTGGAACAACACCGTCGTCGGCGCAGCCTCAGGTCAGCCCGAGTTGTTCGTTCGCGATGAGGCGGTAGGTGGGCTCCTTGAGCTGCGGGTTGCGGTGCCCGACGGCCTGGGCCAGGTCGCGGAACACCCGCTGGAAGCGTTCCCCGTGCTTCGACGCCGAGGCGCCGACCGTGCGGTAGAGGTCGCGGTCCACCGCTTCCCACGCCTGCACGACGAGCTCGCGGCCGATCCCGCCGAGCAGGTTGTCGGTGGCGGCCGTGAACGGTTCGGTGCCCGCGACGTTGGCGCGTGCCGCATCCATCCAGCGGTCGAGCGCGTGGAACAGCGCCGCCTCGGCGACCTGGAGCTTGACCAGCGCGCTGCCGTACCAGCGCAGGTAATCCGGGTCCTCGGTGCGCGGCGCGAAAGGCGGTAGGGGCGCCTTGCGCGTGCGCATGATGTTCTCGTACTCGTCGAGGGCGTTGTAGCCGCCGCCGATGGTGAGCGCGGCGACGCCGATGCCGAACGAGGACATGTGCCGCCCCGAGTACATGGGGTTGCCGTAGGCCAGCGAGCCCGGGCTATGCCCGTCGAACCCGTAGTCGGCCAGGTTCACGTCCTCGAGCACGTACCGGGCCGGGAGGAACGCGTCGTCGAACACGATGCTGTGCGACCCGGAACCGTTGAGCCCCAGCATGTTTCCCCAGTCGTCCAGCCGCGTGTACGCATCCTCGGGTGCGACGTACAGACCGAGGCGCGGACTCCCGTCAGCGTTGGTGCCAGGCAGCACGCACTGCCCGATGAAGTGCGTGGAGTAGGGGATGCCCGAGCAGTAGTTGACCGTCCCGTCGAGCTTCCACCCGCCGTCGACCGGAGTCGCCCGCGTGGTGGGTGCGTACATCGAGGCCGCGATCAGCTGGCCATCGTCGTACACCTCGTCGTGGATCTCCCGCGGGAACCAGTTCCCGAACATCAACGCGTGGTTGGAGGACAGGCAGAAGCACCACGCCGTCGACATGTCCGCCCGCGCGAGCTCGATGACCACCCGGTAGAACGTCGCCAGATCGACCTCGAGCCCGCCCTGAGCCTCGGGGATCAGCATCCGGTAGAAGCCGGCCTCCTGGAACCACCGGTGGACCTCACCGTCGTAGAACGTGGCCTGCTCGACCTGCCCGGCCCGCGCGATGAGCTCATCCCGCATCTCCCTGGCAGCCCGGACAAGCCCCTCCCGGACCTTCAACTGCTCGTCATCGACGGTGTTCGAGACAGTCATACGTGCCCCCGACTCGGCGAAGCTGAATGGCATACGTGTTTACGTACTACCAGCAGCACCTCACCGCGCCGCCCTCGGGGGAGCGGTCCTCAGAACACGTGGAGCCCGGTATTTCGCCAGGAAAGCCCCATTTCCGGCTCAGTTGACGCAGGGGATCTCATCTGCCGTGATGCCGCTCTTGGTGGGGAGGGGTGCCTGCTGCCCGTCGAGGCGGATTGGTGCTCGTGGGGCGAATTCCTGGATGTTCTCCGGGTCGTCGTAGTCCTTGCCCTGCAAGACCCGCACGTTGCCCATCGGGAGTGACGGGTCGACGGCAGTGGGGATCGAGCCGAGGAGTCCGGAGACGTACTCGGCGACGTCGGCGTCGTTCGGGTGGTGCAGGACGCGGGACTCGGTGGTCTCCGGTCCGTTGCCGACGTGGCCGATGACGACGTCCCCATCGCGCAACTCCTCCTCGGCGCGTGCCGCCATGCCGGTGGTGCTCGTGCCGTTGAAGATCTCGACGGTGGTCGTCTCCAGATCGGCGGGCTTCGACGGTGGTGGCGGCGGGCCTTCGTTGGCGCGGGCGATCGCCCTTCTCACCGACTGCGGGAGGACCTTGACCGCCTGCCCGTCGGGCGTGTCGTATTCGGGATCGGCGACGGGGATGGTGCCGAACTGGATGTTGCCGCCTGCGAGACCGGTCAGATCGCCCGCGAAGCCGAGCACGTCCCAGTCGTCGTCGAGCACGACGGACCGCTCGACGGCGTTGAGCAGCCGCTGCAGCTTCGCCGGGCTGGTCAGCGTTCCGGCGGAGAGCACGCGCTCGGCGAATCCCGCCAGGAACGCCTGTTGGCGCTGGACCCGGTCGAGGTCCCCGCGCGGAAGGCCGTGGCGCTGCCGCACGAACGCCAGGGCGTCCCCGCCGGAGACCTCCTGGCGCCCCGCAGCGAATCGGGCGCCCGAGTACGGGTCGTCCACGGGCTGGTTGAGACAGACCTCGACGCCACCGATCGCAGTGGTGAGCTCGTAGAAGCCGAGCAGGTTCACCTCGGCGACGTGGTTGATGTCCACGCCGGTGAGCTGGTGCACAGTCCGCACGAGCAGGTCCCGCCCGGCGTCGGAGGACAGGCGCTCCAGGTCGGCTTGGTCGTCGACGCCGTCCGACTGCAGGCGGCGGCGCTCTTGGGCCTTGCCGATCCCGTAGGCCGCGTTGAGCTTGTGCGAGCCGTGCCCGGGAACCGCCACGTACGAGTCCCGGGGGAGCGAGTGCGCGACCGCGCGGGTCCGGTCGGCGGAGACGTGCAGCAGCATCACCGTGTCGGTCAGGCTCGATCCGCTGTCCTCGGTGCGCAGCTCGCGCAGCAGCTCCGGCGGCAGCGGGTTGCCCTGCGCGTCGGTCCTGCCGTCCATGCCCACCAGCAGAACATCGACCGGCTCGTTGTCGTTCGCGCTCGACGTCGACCCACCCAGGTCGCCCAGCAGGCTCCAGCCGAACCCGGTCAGCAGCAGCACCAGCGCGGAGCTCAGGGCGACTGCCGCGCGCGCGGCCACGGACCGGCGCCGGGTCGGCCTCAGCGAGCGCAGGGGAGTGGTCGCGGTGATGTCCGGTCGTGCGCGGCGCCCTACCTGAGCCATGCGTGGTCCTTCGTCTCGGTGGTCGGCGTCGGTGATGCCTTCACCTCGGGCGAAGGAACATCGGGGGCAGCAACGCGCCGCCGACGATCGTGGCGGCGGCACACCGCGAGTGCGACGGCGAACAGTGCGCACAGCGTCGTTCCCAGCGCCAGCATGGAGATCGGATCCTGGGGCGTGGCGACGGCGGACAGGACGAACAGCCCGAAGACGATCCCGCGCCACCAGCTCCGCAACGCCGCATACGACAGGACCTCCGCGCGGTTGAGCATCACCACCAGCAGCGGCAGCTCGAAGCACACGCCGAACAGGAACAACATCAGCAGCACGAAGCGGACGTACTCGGCGCCGGTCAGCGCGGTGTAGAACGCGTCACCACCGAACCCGACCATGAACGCGAGCCCTGCCGGAACCACGGAGTAGGCCAGCAGCGCACCGGCGACGAACAGCACTGAGCCGAAGCCGACGAACTGAGCGGCGAACCGCCGCTCCACTGCTCTCAGCCCGGGCGTGATGAAGGCCCAGAGCTGGTGGAGCCACACCGGGCTGAGCAGCACCGCCCCGGCGGTGAACCCGACCTTGAGCTGCAGCGCGAAGACCTCGAACGGGGCGGTCTGCAGCAGCCGGCAACCGCCGTCTCCGGGGCTGAACCGCATGGTGGGCGGCAGTGCGCAGTAGGGCCCGAGCAGGATGTCGGCCAGCGATGGCAAGCCGAACAGCCGGTGCGAGAACCACCAGATCCCGAAGAGGCCGCCGACGACGAGGGCCGCCATCGAGACGCCGACGCGATACCGCAGCTCGCGCAGGTGCTCGACGACGGTCATCGTCCCGTCGGGATCGCGCTTCCGGCTCCATCGGCGACGCGGGACGTCGTTCGGCCGGGGTGATGTTTCGGTCACGTGGTTCGCGTCAGGACCGGGGCTTGTCACCGACCGCGTCGGAGGAGCGCCGCGCCACTTCCTCGTCCTCCCGCATCCCCCGGGTCTCGGCCTTGAGCACGCGCGCCGACTGGCCGAGGGAACGGGCGAGCTCCGGCAGCTTGCCCGCGCCGAACAGCAGCACTACGACGCCGATGAGCAGAACGAGCTGCCACCCACCCGGCACAGTCACGAATCCCGCACCTCACCACATCCGAAAGTCCGCTTCTCCGACCGAAGAAGCCGGCGGGCGACGTGTCCACTCAGGACCTGTCGAGCCATGTTCCTGCGGTCCAGCAGATTTCGTCAGCATCGACGCGCCCGCCCGCCGTCGCGGTCTCGACCAGTCTCGGGCGCAGCGGATCCGGCGGCAATGCCCGCGGTGTGATGGCTGCGATCGTGCGATGCGATCGCACCTAGTGCGAGCCCGCCACCTCCGGACGGCCGGCTTCGGCGATCATGTCGACGAGAGCGCTCATCGGCGTCCCGTGCACCGGGTCCCGTCCGCTGAGGACGAACTCGATCGGTTCGAGTTCGGGAAGACCGTAGTCGAGCGGCACCAGTCCGTCCGGGATCACGCTGCGCGCGAACACGGCCACGCCGAGCCCGGCGCGCACGGCCATGCTCAGACCGTTGAGCCGGTCCGCGTTGCAACTGATGCGCCACGACCGCTGCCCCTGCTGCAGCGCGGACAGCGCCCGGGCCCGAGTGATGCTGGGCTCCGGGTACACCACCAGCGGAACCGGATCGCCGGGAACGATCTCGGTGTCCGGCCTGCCGACCCAGACGAGCTCGTCCCGCCACAGCACGCGCCCCGAGGGCTCACCGTCCGGCTGCTTGATGAGGGCCATGTCGAGCTCACCGCGCGCGAGGCGGTCGTGCAGCGGGGCGCTGAGCCCGGCGGTGAGGTCGAGATCGATCCGCGGGTACTTCCGCTGGAACCGCTGCGCGATGTCGGTGAGCCACCCCGTGACCAGGTCTTCGGACACACCCAGCCGCACCCGGCCGCTCGGCTCCGGACCGGCGAAGTAGTCCAGCGCCTGCTGCTGACTGCCGAGGATGCCCCGGGCGAAGCCGACCATCGCCTCACCGTCGCCGGTGAGCTCCACGGTGTGGCTGTCTCGCGTGAGCAGCGACCGGCCCACCACCGACTCGAGCTTGCGTATGTGCTGACTCACCGTCGGCTGCCCGAGCTCGAGGGCCCGAGCCGCGCGGCTGAAGCCACCCGTCTCGGCCACCGCCAGGAACGTCCGCAGCCACACAGTGTCCAACACAATTCGGAAATATCACCACCGTTGGCAGATTTCCACTCACCGGATGTGCTACCGCAACGAGGATCACACTTGCTCCCCGACCGGCGTAGCCACCCGGGCGCGGAGGGCCCGACGCTCTGCCGGGTGTGCCCTCCGGCGAGGTCTCGATCGTGAGCGCGGTGGTCGTGTTCACGAACGGTTCAACGGCGACCGCGTTTCGCAACGACCGGGCTCCGAGCAGGGGCACGGGCGGTCGCGGCCGTTTTGGGGCGCTGTGGTTTTCGGGGGTGACGGTCTGGATCTCGACGGTAGAAGTCCCCGAGAGCGCAAAGTTCTCGGGGTCTTTTCGGAGAAGTGGATAGGGCTCCGCGATAATGTGAGAAAAGCTCGAAGAGCGATCTTCACAATGCCCCGAGCGGGTGGTTATCGGCTTTGATCGCCGACGCCGCGTGGTAGGTCGTGATCGCCCTGTTTAGGGTGATTTCACCCCCTCGAGAGGCCCTTCCATGTTTCGAATCATGCGAATGGACTTGTCGCGGCTGCTGTTCTCGCCCTAACTCTGGCTTTGTTCAACCCGCCGCTTGCCCGTTCGGAATCGCTTCCCGCCGCCTATTCCGGCGCCACGCACGGCGACGTCATGGAGCTGAATCTCAGCGCGGCGGGAATTGCCAGCATCAACGCCGCGATCGGGCATTCCGCGACGACCACCGACAGCACCGGTGATCCCCGCGCGCACGCCGAGTCGGCGAATCTGGACGCGAACGCGTTGGGCATCCCGCTGGCCGTGGCGTCCGACGAGGCGAGCTCGGACAACGCGACCCCGACCGACAGCTACACCACCGGCTTCGGCACGATCAGCGTGCCCGGCGTCCTGAGCACGGGCGCCATCAACGGCTCGGGCAGCACGAACTGGGCGGGCGACGCGGCCTGCGTGCCGGACGGCACGCCGATCGCGCAGTCCCGCACCGACCTCGCCAACGCGACCCTGGGACTGACCTTGGCTGGAGTGGGCCTGGAACTGCTCAGCCTGGGAGCGCTGCAGACCAGCGGGCAGACCACGCTGGATGCCGGATCGGTGGTGTCCAGCAGCTCCGGCAACCTCAGCTCCCTGTCCCTGCTCAACAAGCTGGTTCAGGTCGAGGTGCTGAGCAATCCGACGCTCACCGCCACCTCCGATGGGACCACCGGCCAGATCACCGCCAACGACTACTCCGTCGCGGTCACGATCGCCGGCCAGCGGACCGTTCTCCGGGCGGGCCAGGAGATCCCGATCCGGCTCAACATCGGCGTGCTGAGCACCGATCTCACGCTCAGCGTCGGCCAGCTCGTGAACAACTCCAGCGGCCCCACCGCATCCGGCTCGATGACGTTCCTGCGGCTCGCCGGTTCCGTCAACGGCCCGCTCGGGGTCAACCTCGCGAACGTCAACATGGGCCTGCTGCCGTTGTCCGCCACGGCGACCGCACCTCCTGGCGGGGTGGAGTGCGACCGGCTCGACGCGCCCGCGATCACCTCGCCCTCGAACGGCGACATCACGAGCGAAACGCCGACCATCACCGGCACGGGCGTTCCCGGCGCCACCGTGACGGTCACCGAGGGCGGCACCACGATCGGCACCGCGACCGTCGGCCCGGACGGCACCTGGTCGCTCACACCGGAACAACCGTTCCCGCCGGGCGAGCACACGATCCAAGCCACCCAGGCGCTCGGCGACGCCCAATCCGATCCGTCGAACTCGGTGACGTTCACCGTGCCGGACACGGTGCCGCCGGACCCGCCGGTCATCCAGTCCCCGGCGCCCGGTGACCTCACCGGTGACAGCACGCCGACCGTCTCCGGGACGGCCGAACCCGGCTCGACCGTGATCGTCACCGACGATCAGGGCAACCAGGTCGGGACCACCACGGCCGATGTCGACGGCAACTGGACCGTCGAAGTCGCCCAACCGTTCCCGGACGGTCCGCACACGATCACCGCGACCGCGACGGATGCCGCGGGCAACACCTCGCAGCCGTCGGATCCCGTGACGTTCACAGTAGACACCACGCCACCCGGCGCACCGACCATCACCGGACCGGGGAACGGGTCGCTGACCGGTGACAGCACGCCGACCGTCTCGGGGACGGCCGAACCGGGCTCGACCGTGACGGTCACCGATGATCAGGGCAACGAGCTCGGCACGACCACGGCTGATGCCGATGGGAACTGGGTCGTCGAGGTCGGCCAACCGCTCCTGGACGGTCCGCACACGATCACCGCGACCGCGACGGATACCGCGGGCAACACCTCGCAACCGTCCGATCCCGTGACGTTCACAGTGGACACCACGCCACCCGGCGCACCGGCCATCACCGGACCGGCCGACGGTTCCGCCGTCGGCGACAACACGCCGACCATCACGGGCACCGGCGAACCCGGTGCGACCGTCGAAGTCACCGTGGACGGCACCGTCATCGGCACCACGACCGTCAACAACGACGGCACGTGGACCCTGGATGTCCCGCAAGCGCTGGTCGACGGTCCGCACACCGTCACCGCGACCCAGACCGACCTGGTCGGCAACGCCTCGCCCGCGTCGTCGGAGACGACCTTCACGTTGGACACCGCGGTCGAACCGCCGGTGATCAGCGAACCCACCAACGGCAGCGCGACCGGTGACAGCACGCCGACCATCTCCGGCACCGGCGAACCCGGCGCCACGGTCACGGTCACCACCGCCGATGGAACCCAGCTCGGCACCGCCACCGTCGGTCCCGACGGCACCTGGTCCTTCGACGTGCAAACCCCGCTGCCCGACGGGCAGCACACCATCACCGCGACCCAGACCGACCAGGCGGGTAACACCTCCGCCGACTCGAGCTCGGTGATCTTCGCGGTGGACACCACAGCCGACCCGCCGGTCATCACCAGCCCGGCCGACGGCTCGACGACCGGTGACAACACCCCGACCATCACCGGCACCGGCGAACCCGGCTCCACCGTCGCCGTCACCGTGGACGGCACCTCGGTCGGCACCGCCACCGTCGGCCCGGACGGCACCTGGCACCTGGACGTGCCGACGGCCTTCCCCGACGGCCGGCACACCGTCGAGGCCACCCAAACCGATCCCGTCGGCAACACGTCCGCCCCGGCGTCGTCGACCTTCGCGGTCGACACCACGGCACCCCAGCCGCCGGTGATCACCGGCCCGTCCGACGGCGCGACGACCGGTGACAACACCCCGACGATCACCGGGACGGCCGAGCCCGGATCGACCGTCACGGTCACCGACGCGTTCGGCAACCAGCTCGGCACCGCCACGGCCGACGAGCAGGGGAACTGGTCGGTGCCGGTCGAAACCGCGCTGGCGGACGGGTCGCACACGATCACGGCGACGGCCACCGACCCCGTCGGCAACGTCTCCGGGCCATCCGCGGAGGTGACCTTCACCGTGGACACGACGATGCCCGAAGCGCCGGTGATCCAGTCCCCGGCCGACGGCGCGACCATCGGGGACGCGACACCGACCGTGTCCGGCACCGGCGAACCCGGGGCGACGGTCCAGGTCAGCATCGACGGCAGCCCCGTCGGAACGGCCCAGGTCGGCGAGGACGGCACGTGGAGCCTGGACCCCACCACGCCGCTGGCCGAAGGCCGGCACGTGGTCACCGCCACGCAGACCGACGGGGCCGGCAACACCTCGCCGGTGGGTTCGAACGCGTTCACCGTCGACCTCACCGCGCCGGCCCCACCGGTGATCGCGAGCCCGACCAGCGGCGAGGTGGTCAGCGGACCGCCGACCTTCTCGGGCACCGGTGAGCCGGGCGCGACCGTCGAGGTCGTCGTGGACGGCGAGAGCATCGGCACCACGATCGTCGGCGAGGACGGCACGTGGAGCCTGGTCTCACAACGGGATCTGGGCGACGGCGAGCACACCGCCACCGCCACGCAGACCGATCCGGCGGGCAACAGGTCCGCCCCGTCACCGGAGCTCGTGTTCACCACGGACAGCACGGCACCGGCCCCGCCGAGCATCACGGGCCCGGCCGACGGAACCGTGACCAACGACAACACGCCTACGATCTCGGGAAGGGCCGAGCCCGGGTCGTCCGTGGTGATCACCGATTCCGCAGGGGTCGTGGTGGGCACCACGCAGGTGGACGCGAACGGCAACTGGTCGTTCACCCCGGAGGCACCGCTGGACGACGGCTCCTACACGTTCACGGCGACGGCCACCGACGCGGCGGGCAACGTCTCGGCTGAGTCCGAACCGGTCACCATCCTGGTGGACACGGTCGCCCCGCCGACGCCGGTGATCACGAGTCCGGCGGACGGATCGACCGTCGAGACCAGCAGGCCCGTCATCGAGGGCGAAGGCGAGCCGGGCGCGACCGTCGAGGTCACCGTGGACGGTCAGCTCGTGGGCACCGCGGAAGTCGGTGAGGACGGCAGGTGGCGCCTCGAGCTCACCGATCCGCTCGGCAACGGCCGGCACACCGTCTCGGTGGTCCAGGTCGACGAAGCGGGGAACCGCTCGACGCCCGACTCGATGACCTTCGAGGTGAACGCGCCCGCGACCGATCCGCCGGCGGACCAGCCGCCGCCCGACGGCGGTGGGGACGGGGACGGCGGTGCCGGGGACGGCGCACCCGGCGGGGCACCGTCCGGCGAGGCGGACGGCGACGAGCTGGCGGTGACCGGCACGTCGCTGGGAACGACGTTGCTGAGCGCCCTGGCGTTCCTCGTGCTGGGCGGCGGGCTGTTCCTGAGCACCCGGCGCAGGCACAACAGGGAGTGATGCGGCTGCCCGTGCGGCATTGATCCCTACCCACGAGAAGTCCCTGCGCCTCACGCGCAGGGACTTCTCTTAGCAGCAACCCCGAAACCGCACCTTGCGCCGGTGGGTACGGCGGCCGACACGCGATCACGATCGTCTGCGCGCGCTCTCGAGTGTCGTGAGGTTGTTCCTACGTGGATGCGCCGTGGGCCGCGCCGAAGAAGCCCACGGCGATGCGAGCGTGTCCGCGCGCTGTCCGCGGACAGCTGCAGAAAGCCAGTCCCAACATCGAACGCCCGGAAAGCGCCAGGGCACGAAAACACCTGGTCAGGAAACTGAAGTCCCAGTTCAAACGGAGTGCCCCCGGTGAGATTCGAACTCACACTGTACGGATTTTGAGTCCGCTGCCTCTGCCGTTGGGCTACGGGGGCTGGTCTTGTCGTCAGCATACGGGACGGCCGATCAGGGTCTTCCGGGAGGGTGTCTGGGGCGTTACTCCTGGTCAGGTTCATGTGAACGGGTGCTGAAGATCGTTTACCTCGCGGGTCTGGTGGTGGTGATCACGGCGTCCTAGGTTCGCTGGATCGTGCAGCGTGTGGCAGGCCGAACGTGCGGAGGACGTGGTGGTCGAGGAAGTGACCCGGGGTGAGCCGGGGCTGCGGAGGAGTCTGAAGAACCGGCACCTCCAGATGATCGCGCTCGGCGGCATCATCGGGGCGAGTCTGTTCATCGGCAGCGGGGCGGTGATCTCGACCGTCGGGCCGGCGGCGATCGTGTCCTACGCGATCGGTGGGCTGATCGTCGTGCTCGTGATGCGGATGCTCGGTGAGATGGCCACCGCGGCACCGACGTTGGGCTCCTTCATGGAGTACGCGCGGACGTCGCTGGGGGAGTGGGCGGGATTCACGCTCGGCTGGTTGTACTGGTACTACTGGGTCGGCGTGGTGGCCTTCGAGGCCGTCGCCGGGGCCGAGCTGATCAACCCGCTGATCCCGATGGTGCCGCAGTGGGTGATCTCGCTGGGGCTGATGCTGGTGCTGACCGGGACGAACCTGGTGTCGGTGCGCTCGTTCGGCGAGACCGAGTTCTGGCTGGCCTCCATCAAGGTCATCACCATCGTGATCTTCCTGGTGTGCGGGGTGCTGTTCGTCTTCGGGCTCTGGCCCGGGGCCGAGATGTCGGTGAGCAACATCGGCAAGGACGGCTTCTTCGCGCACGGCGGCTTCTCGGTGCTGCACGGCGTGGTGATCGTGATCTTCTCCTACTTCGGCACCGAGATCGTCACCATCGTCTCCGCCGAGTCCGACGAGCCCGAGCGCTCGGTGGCCAAGGCGACCAAGGCCGTGGTGTGGCGGGTGCTGCTGTTCTACGTCGGCTCGGTGACGCTGCTGGTGATGATCACGCCATGGGATCAGATCCCGACCGAGGGCAGCCCGTACGCCGCGGCGTTCACCCGGTTCGGCATCCCCGCGGCGGAGGTCGTGGTCGACGTCGTGGTGTTCACCGCGGTGATCTCGGTGCTGAACTCCGGGCTGTACACGGCTTCCCGGATGCTGTTCGCGCTGCAGCGGCGGTCGTTCGCGCCCGGGTGGGTGCGCGACCTCAACGGCCGCGGTGTGCCGTGGAAGGCGATCGTGCTGTCCACACTGGTCGGTTACGTCGCTGTTGCCGCCAGTTACGTCGCCCCCGACACGATCTTCTACTTCATCATCAACAGCGCGGGCGCCGTGGCGCTGTTCATCTACGGCATGATCGCCCTCTCGCAGCTGCGGATGCGCCGTCGCCTGGAGCGCGAGGCGCCGGAGACGCTGAAGCTGAAGATGTGGCTGTTCCCGCACCTGACGTGGGTCACCCTGGCCCTGATCGCCACCGTGATCATCACCATGGCCTTCGTCGCCGACGTCCGCTCGCAGCTGCTGCTGAGCCTCATCAGCGTCGCCGCCATCATGCTGATCTACGTGCTGTTCGTGCGGCGGAAGGTGTCGAACGGGTGAGCGGAAGGGTGTCGCAATGGTCACGCCGCCTCTTAACCTCGGCGTGAAGTCAGGACCGGTAAGCTGCGGTTTCCGATGCAAACCGCATCGGCGGACCCCGAGTTCTACTGGAGGATCCCGGTGACGACGCCGGCTGCCGAGGACACACGCGAGGCCAAGCCCGTCGAACGTCGCGTACTCGTGGCCGAGGACGAGGCGTTGATCAGGCTTGACCTGGTGGAGATGCTCCGCGAGGAGGGCTACCAGGTCGTCGGTGAGGCTGGTGACGGACAGGAAGCCGTCCGGCTCGCCGAGGAACTTCGACCCGATCTGGTGATCCTGGACATCAAGATGCCGAAGATGGACGGCATCGAGGCCGCCTCCAACATCGCGGGGGACCGGATCGCGCCGGTGGTCATCCTGACCGCCTTCAGCCAGCGCGATCTGGTGGAGCGGGCGCGCGACGCCGGGGCCATGGCCTACCTGGTCAAGCCCTTCGCCAAGCGCGACCTCGTGCCGGCCATCGAACTGGCCGTGTCCCGGTTCACCGAGGTTCAGGCCCTGGAAGCCGAGGTCAACGACCTCACCGAACGGCTTGAGGCGCGCAAGACCATCGAGCGGGCCAAGGGCCTGCTGATGAGCAAGCACAACCTCTCCGAGCCCGAGTCCTTCCGCTGGCTGCAGCGAACCGCGATGGATCGCCGCACCACGATGAAGGCGGTCGCCCAGGCGGTTCTGGAGAACCTGTCCTGATCGACGACGTGAGCGAGGCGGGGCGCCCACGGGCGCCCCGCCTTCTTCATGCCCGGATCACTTCGGCGGCGCGTCGCGCAGCACGCAGGTCAGCCGCGCCGAGCAGGTGCGCCGGCCCCGATCGTCGGTGATCTCGACGTCGTAGGTGGCGGTCGAGCGGCCCCGGTGCAGCGGCGTGGCCACGGCCGTGACCGTGCCCTCGGTGGCCGCGCGGTGGTGGGTGCAGTGCAGGTCCAGGCCGACGGCGATGCGGCCCTCACCGGCGCCCAGCGCCGCGGCGATGGAGCCCGCCTGCTCGGCCAGCACCGCGTTGGCGCCGCCGTGCAGCAGCCCGTAGGGCTGCCGGTTGCCCGCCACCGGCATCGTCGCGACCACTCGATCGGGGCTGTATTCGACGATCTCGATGCCCATCCGCGCGCTCAACTGCTCGTGGGTGGCGTTGATCAGGGCGTTGAGATCGGCGTCGCCGCTGGTCACGGCCTCACCGTTGTCGGTAGCGGGCACTGCCGGTCCTCCCCGTCGCCTGCGGTACTGGCTGTCAGGCCTTCAGCCTAAACTCGCGGCCGTGACGCATTCCGAGGACCGACGCCTGCTGTTGATCGATGGCCACTCGATGGCCTACCGCGCTTTCTACGCCCTGCCGAAGGAGAACTTCCAGACCGGCACCGGGCAGCACACCAACGCGGTCTACGGGTTCACCTCGATGCTGATCAACCTGTTGCGCGACGAGCAGCCCACGCACCTCGCGGTGGCCTTCGACATCTCCCGCAAGACGTTCCGCAGCGAGACCTTCGCCGAGTACAAGGCCAACCGCAGCGCCAGCCCCGACGAGTTCAAGGGCCAGGTCAGCCTCATCCAGGAGATCCTGGGCGCGCTGAACATCCCGGTGCTGAGCAAGGACAACTACGAGGCCGACGACGTCATCGCGACGCTGGCCACCCAGGCCACCGCCGGCGGCTTCCAGGTCTCCATCTGCACCGGCGACCGCGACGCGCTGCAACTGGTCACCGACGACGTGACGGTGCTCTACCCGACCAAGGGCGTCTCCGAGCTGACCCGCTTCACGCCGGAGGCCGTGGAGGCCAAGTACGGCCTGACCCCGCAGCAGTACCCGGACTTCGCGGCGCTGCGCGGCGACCCGTCGGACAACCTGCCCAAGATCCCGGGCGTCGGCGAGAAGACCGTCACCAAGTGGATCCAGCAGTACGGCTCGCTGGCCGGGCTCGTGGACCGGGTCGACGAGGTCAAGGGCAAGGCGGGCGACAACCTGCGCGAGCACCTCTCGTCGGTGCTGCTCAACCGGCAGCTCACCGAGCTGGTGCGCGACCTGGAGCTGGAGGCCGGGCCCGACGACCTCGAGGTGCGGGCCTGGGACCGCGACGCCGTGCACCGGCTGTTCGACGACCTCGAGTTCCGGGTGCTGCGCGACCGGCTGTTCGCGACCCTGTCCACCGCCGAGCCCGAGGTCGAGGACGGGTTCGAGATCACCGGCGGCGTCGTCCAGCCCGGCGAGCTCGCGGCCTGGCTCGACGAGCACGCGCGCGGCGGTCACCGCGTCGGCCTGTCCTGCACCGGGACCTGGGCGCGCGGGCGCGGAGACCTGGCGGGCATCGCGCTGGCGACCTCCGACGGCACCGGCGCGTTCGTCGACGTCACCGCGCTGACCGGTGAGGACGAGCAGGCCCTGGCCGCGTGGCTGGCCGACGCCGAGGTGCCCAAGGCCGCGCACGACGTCAAGGGCCCGCTGCACGCGATCCGCGACCGCGGCTGGACCCTCGCCGGGCTCACCAGCGACACCGCCCTGGCCGCCTACCTGGTGCGCCCCGGCCAGCGCTCCTTCGAGCTGCCCGACCTCGTCGTGCGCTACCTGCAGCGCGAGCTCCGGGCCGACAGCGACGGCGACGACGGCCAGCTGTCGCTGCTGGAGGACGAGTCGGAGAGCAAGGAGAAGGCCGCCTCGGGCGAGCTGCTGCGGGCCCGCGCCGTCGCCGAGCTCGCCGACGCCCTGGACACCGAGCTGGCCCGCATCGACAGCAGCAAGCTGCTCACCGACCTCGAACTGCCGCTGCTGCTGGTGCTCGCCGAGCTGGAGGGCGCGGGCATCGCCGTGGACGCCGAGCAGCTGGCCGAGCTGGGCGCGCACTTCGCGGCCCGGGTCAAGCAGGCCGCTCAGGAGGCGTACTCGGTCATCGGCAAGGAGATCAACCTCGGGTCGCCGAAGCAGCTGCAGGTGGTGCTGTTCGACGAGCTGAACATGCCCAAGACCAAGCGCACCAAGACCGGCTACACCACCGACGCCGAGGCGCTGCAGACGCTGTTCGAGAAGACCGAGCACCCGTTCCTGCAGCACCTGCTGGAGCACCGCGACGCCACCCGGCTCAAGACCACTGTGGAGGGTCTGGCGAAGTCCATCTCGGACGACGGCCGGATCCACACCACGTTCAACCAGACCATCGCCGCGACCGGTCGGTTGTCGTCGACCGAGCCGAACCTGCAGAACATCCCGATCCGCACCGAGGAGGGCCGCCGGATCCGCGAGGTGTTCGTCGTCGGCGGTGACTACGCCGAGCTGATGACCGCCGACTACAGCCAGATCGAGATGCGCATCATGGCGCACCTGTCCGGCGACGAGGGGCTCATCGAGGCGTTCAACACCGGCGAGGACCTGCACAACTACGTCGCCTCGCAGGCGTTCGACGTGCCGATCGCCGAGGTCGACCAGGAGCTGCGGCGCCGGGTCAAGGCCATGTCCTACGGCCTGGCCTACGGGCTGTCGGCCTACGGGCTGGCGCAGCAGCTGCGGATCTCCGCCGAGGAGGCCAAGGCGCAGATGGACGCCTACTTCTCCCGCTTCGGCCGGGTCCGCGACTACCTGCGCGAGGTCGTCGACCAGGCCCGCAAGGACGGCTACACCTCCACCATCCTGGGACGCCGCCGCTACCTGCCGGACCTGCTCAGCGACAACCGGCAGCGCCGCGAGCTGGCCGAGCGGATGGCGCTCAACGCCCCCATCCAGGGCAGCGCCGCCGACATCATCAAGGTCGCGATGCTCGGCGTGCACGGGGCCATCAAGGCCGAGGGGCTGCGGTCGCGGACGCTGCTGCAGGTGCACGACGAGCTCATCATCGAGGTGGCCGACGGCGAGCGGGACGTGGTGGAGAAGCTGGTCCGCGAGCAGATGGGCTCGGCCTACCCGCTGGACGTGCCGCTGGAGGTCTCGGTGGGCGTGGGCCGGTCGTGGGACTCGGCGGCGCACTGACCCCCGGATCTCGAGTCGATCACGGTTACCCCGTTCCGGGGATGCGCGGCCGGGGCGTGTTGTGCAATGGCGAACGTCACCGCTGGTGGGGCCCTGGGTCCGGTACCGAACACCGGTGCGGATAACCTGCTACGCGCTCCGGCCGACCTCGGCCGCTGCGGGATCGTGGCCGGGCGGGGCGCCAGCAGGGCGCGGGCACCCCGAACGCGTACCGCGCCGACCCCGAGGAGGAGCATGATCAGCATCGATCGAGTCGACCACCTGGTCCTCACCGTCGCCGATGTGGATCGGGCGGTCGAGTTCTACCGGGACGTCCTCGGCATGGAGCCGGTGGAGTTCCCAGGTGAGCGGCGTGCGGTGCGCTTCGGCGACCAGACGATCAAGCTGCACGCGTCCGCCGAGCTCGTCGAGCCGACCGCGACGCACCCGGTGCCCGGTTCGGCGAACCTGTGCTTCGTCACCAGCCGGCCGCTGTCCGACGTGCAGGAGCACCTGCGCACCAGCGAGGTCCGCATCGAGGAGGGCCCGGTCGGCCGCACCGGCTCGCGCGGCCCCATCACCTCGCTCTACCTGCGCGACCCCGACGGCAACCTCATCGAGATCGCCCGCTACGACGACGAGGCCTGATCACGTCAAAAACCCCGGTTTTCGCGCGACGAAAACCGGGGTTTCTGACGTGAGGAGCTACAGGGAGAGCTCGGGCTTGAGGCGGCTGGGGGTCCAGACCCGCTGGCGCCAGGCCGCGATCGTGGTGAGCAGCAGCGCGGCGAGCAGGTAGCAGAGCAGGACCACCACCGACTGGGTCACCGAGCCCTCGGTGCCGCCGTAGATGAGGTGGCGCAGCCCGGTGACCACGTAGCCCAGCGGCAGGACCTGGTGCAGCGGGTGCAGCGGTTCCGGGATCGTCTGCCACGGGAACGTGCCGCCGGCCGTGACCAGCTGCAGGACCAGGATCACCAGGGCGATGAACTTGCCCTTCGGGCCGAACGCCGCGTTGAGCGAGTGCACCACCGCGGTGAAGGCGAACGAGGTCAGGATCAGGAACCCGAGCGTGCGCCACTGGTGCGCGGGGTGCACGCCGATCGCGAACACCACCACCGAGAACAGCAGCACCGCCTGCACCAGGCCGATCAGCGCCGCGGGCAGCCAGCCGCCCAGCGCGACCCGCCACGGGGCCACGCCCGCGGCCAGCGCGCGGTTGGACATCGGCCGCATGATCAGGAACAGCACGAACCCGCCGACCCACAGCGCCAGGCCCATGAAGTACGGGGCCAGCCCGGCGCCGTAGGTGTCGGCCTTGACCTGCGCCTGGGTGTCGACGGCGACCGGGTCGCCGATGGTGTCGGCGGTCGCCTGCCGGGTCTGCTCGTCGGGGTGCGGGATGTCGCCCGCGCCCTTGCCGAGCTCGCTGGCCAGCGTCGTCGAGCCGTCGGCGAGCTGCCCGGAGCCGTCGTAGAGCTGCTGGGTGCCGCCGACGAGCTGGTCGGCGCCGTCGGCGAGCCTGCCGGTGCCCGACAGGGCCTGCTGCTGGCCGTCTCGCAGCTGCACCGCGCCGTCGTCGACCTGCCCGGCGCCGCTGGTGAGCTGCTCGATGCCACTGGTCAGCTGCGGGGTGGCGTTGGCCAGCGCCCGGTTGCCGTCGGCGACCTGGCGGGCTCCGTCGGCGAGCATGTTGAGCTGCCCGACCTGGGTCTGCAGCTTGGTGTTGGCGTCGGTGGCGGGGCTGCCGAGCTTGTCCAGCCCGTCGACGATGCGCTGGACGGTGGCGTCGTCGAGACCCGCCTGGTGCAGCTGCTGCGCGGTCTGGGCCTTGGTCTGGTCGAGGTTGTCGATGATGCCCTGCGAGAGGTTGCCGACGACGTTGGCCTTCTGCGCCAGCTGTTCGTTGCCCTGGGCGACCTTCTCGGCGCCGTCGGCGAGCTTGGCGGTCTGGTCCGGCAGCTGCGCGGTGGAGTCCCGCAGCTGCTGCAGGCCGGTGTGCAGCTGGCCGGTTCCGTCGGCGAGCCGGTTGGCCCCGGACGCGAGCTGCCGCTGCCCGTCGAGCAGCTGGTGCGCGCCGTCGGAGAGCTGCGTGCCGCCCTGCTGGGCCTGGCCGAGGCCGTCGCGCAGCTGCCCGGCGCCGTCGGCGAGCTTGCCTGCGCCGTCGGCGGCCTCGACGGTCTTGTCGTGCACGGTCGAGAAGCCCAGCAGGAACTGCTCGGCCGCGGTCGACCCGGCGTTGGACGCCACGCCCTTGCGGACCTCACCGGCGAGCTTGTCGGCGATGGTGCCCACCAGGTAGTTGTTCGCGTCGTTGGTGATCAGCTGCAGCTTGGCCTGCCGCGGCGTGAAGTCGGCGGGGGAGACCAGCGCGTTCGAGAAGTCCTTGGGCACCACGAGCGCGAAGGTGTAGTCGCCGTTGGCGACCCCGGCCTGGGCGCGCTTCAGGTCGGTGCGGGTCCAGGAGAAGGTGTCGGAGTCGACGAGCTCGTCGTAGACGTCCTGGCCGGCGTTGAGCGCCTTGCCGTCCTCCTGCTGCGCGCCGGTGTCGTCGATGACGACCGCGGCGGGCACCGAACCGAGCTTCCCGTAGGGATCCCAGTTGGCGTAGATGTACATCGCGCCGTAGAGCAGCGGCACCAGCGTGACCGCCAGCAGCGCGAGCTTGGGCAGCTTGCCCGAGGTGAGCCGCCGCAATTCCGTTGCGGCGAGCCGGAAAGTAGTCATCGCGGACCTTCAGGTGTCAACGGACCGAAGTGGACTTCTGGGTGTCGTCGGACTTCTCGGAGTCCTCGGACTCGGTGTCGTTCGCGCCGATGCGGACGGCGGGCACTCCGAGCTTCTCGGCGGAGTGGGTGGAGCAGAGCACGATCACCGCCATGCCCGCGGCGGCGCGGGCGGTGGCGGGGGCGAACCAGTGCTGCGGGTCGTGGCCGTGGCGGTCCGGGCAGTCGAGCACCAGCGCGCGCGTGGTGCGGGACTCGCAGGCCAGGTCGATCAGCAGCCGGGTGCGCTGGTGGTCGGGCAGGTTCTCGAACCGCACGTCGCCGGGCAGCTCGCGCTCGGCGAGCCAGTCGCGGACCTTGCGGCGGGTCGAGCGGCGCCCGGCCAGCGACAGTCCTTCGGCGGCGACGTCGCGGACCTGCAGCGACTCGTCGGGCTCGGTGATCTGCGGGGCGTCGACGACGGCGACGGCGCGGCGCAGCCGGTCGGTGTCGGACGAGCCGTCCAGCCGGACGCTGCCGGAGCTGGGCTTGAGCCGACCGGACAGGGCCAGCGCGAGGGCGGTCTTGCCGGTCCCGGCCTCGCCGGTGACCAGCAGCGTCTGCCCGTCGGTGACCCGCAGCGAAGTGGGCGCCAGCAGCGGCCCGTGCGCGCCGATGACCTCGACGCCGGTGGCGACGATCTCCACGTGTCCTCGATCCTCTCGGAGCCTGCCGCGCGGGCCCCGGGGTTCGGGGTCAGCGCAGTGCGGTGGCCGGGCGCACCTCCCACATCGTCCACAGCGGCCGGTATCCCTGGCGGGGCCAGAACACCGAGGACAACGGGTTGGGCGGGTTGTAGTACAGGAAGCTGCCGACGGCGCCGCGGCGCACGAACTCGTTGTGCGCCACCGCCATCAGCTGCCGGCCGACACCGGTGCCGCGCGCCTTCTCGTGCACCGACACGCAGTTGACGTAGGCCCACGAGCCGGGGCGCAGCCGGTAAGCCCTGGGGGACTTGCCGGTGTCGATCCAGCCGCATTCCGCGACCGCGACGGGCGTGCCGTCCTGCTCCGCCAGCCAGACCGGGTCGTCGGAGTGCAGGCGCACTCGGGCGGCGGCCCGCTTCAGCTGCGCGGCGTCGGAGCGGTACGTGGCGGTGCCGACGAGGGCGGCGTACTCGAGCTCGGCGAGGGTGAGCTCGACGACGGCGTCCAGATCGGTCGGTCCCGCGCGGCGCACCTTTACGGTACCAGACAGTTCCGTATCTGCGACCGGGGCGGGTGATCGAATCGCGAGCACCGACAGCGGTAAGAAACCGTGATCCAGCAACGCCCTCGTGCCCTGCACGTCCCGGCTCGGCCAGACCACCATCGCCGAGGAGTTCGGCCCCGGATCCTCTTGTGCCGCCAGCCACTCCCGCCAGGCGCCCAGCAGCGCGTCCAGGCCGGCGCGCGGGCGCTCGCCGACGATCGGGAACAGCTCGAAGGCCTCACCGGCCTGCCACAACCCGCGCGCCGAGCCCGCCGGGTTCGAGGTGTGGGTGATCAGCCCCGCCACCCCGTAGCCCTCGGGAGTGCGCGCCGCCACCGGCTCGGCGTCCGAGGGCACGAACTGGTCGTGCGGCAGCTGCGGGTCCAGGGCGGCGAACCGCGCGAACTGGGCCGCCATCAATTCCTGCGCGGTCGCCACCGGGGCTCCTCACATCCATCTCGGCCGAGCGACGAAGTCGCTCTCTCTTCGCGCCACCTCGCGGGGCGGGCACCGGCTCAGTCGAGGGCGCAGACGAAGATCGCTGTGCCCGGGAACAGCTTGCCTCGCAGTGGGCTCCACTGTCCCCACTGCTGAGTGTGCCCCTCGGGCCATTCCGGCTCGATCAGATCGGTCAGGCGCAGGCCCGCGCCCGCGAGCGCGCGCACGAAGTCACCGAGCGTGCGGTGGTGCTCGACGTAGGTCGCGCGGTCGTCGCCGTCGATCTCCAGGTAGGGCGTCCGGTCGAAGTAGGAGTGGGTGACCGTGAGCCCGGTCGGGCCCGGGTCGTCCGGGAAGATCCACCGCATCGGGTGGGTGACCGCGAACACCCACCGGCCGCCGGGGCGCAGCACCCGGGCCACCTCGCGGAACACCGCGCCCACGTCGGCCACGAACGGCACCCCGCCGAAGGCCGAGCAGGCCAGGTCGAAGCTGTCGGTGGCGAAGGGCAGCTGGTCCGCGCTGGCCTGGACCAGCGGGATCGAGGTCCCGGTGCGCGCGGCGGCCTCGGTCGCGTGCCGCAGCATCCCGGCGGAGATGTCCAGACCGACCGCCTCGGCTCCCTGCCGGGCCAGCCAGAGCGCGCACGACGCGGCGCCGCAGCCGACCTCCAGCACCCGCTTGCCGCGCACCTCGCCCAGCAGCCGCGCCTGCTCCTCGCGCAGGCCCTCCGGGCACCACACGAAGTCGTCGTCGCCGAGGAACTCGCCGTGCTCGGCCTGGTAGTCGTCGGCGTCGGCGTCCCACCACAGCCGGTTCGCCGAGCGCGACTCGGCGGCGTCCACGTCGCGCTTGCGCACGCCGACGGTCCCCAGGCGCTGCTCCGCCGAGCTATTCTGGGAGCTGGCGTTTTCCGGCTCGTCGGGATGTGTCAAGGAGGCCCCCGGGACTGGTGCGTGCGGTGCGGACGTGAAGAGATTGTGTCGTGCGTCCGACACGCGTCTGCCGCCCAGGGGTACCGCGGTTTGCCCGACGATCGAGAAAGCGCGTACGATACCGCCCGCGCCGTGGGTCTTTTTCTCATCGGCTTCTGCGTCCCGGGTCACACCGAGGCGGCGAAGGCCGATCGGCGAACGGAATCCGCAGGTCCGGTCTTCGACCGGGCCGGACGAAACCGGCGACGACGCGGCACAAGAGCAGAACCAGCGACCAACCTATCCGTACCGGAGCAACCCACCTGATGTCCACCGACACCACCACCGTCCCGACTGCAGCCGCCACCAAGCCGCAGGTCGCAGTGAACGACGTCGGGACGGAGGAGGACTTCCTCGCCGCCGTCGACCAGACCATCAAGTACTTCAACGATGGGGACATCGTTGAGGGCACCATCGTCAAGGTCGACCGTGACGAGGTGCTGCTTGACATCGGCTACAAGACCGAGGGCGTCATCCCGTCCCGGGAACTGTCGATCAAGCACGACGTCGACCCCGCCGAGGTCGTCACCGTTGGTGACTTCGTCGAGGCGCTTGTTCTCCAGAAGGAGGACAAGGAAGGCCGGCTGATCCTCTCCAAGAAGCGCGCCCAGTACGAGCGCGCCTGGGGCACCATCGAGGAGCTCAAGGAGAAGGACGAGCCGGTGCGCGGCACCGTCATCGAGGTCGTCAAGGGCGGCCTCATCCTCGACATCGGACTGCGCGGCTTCCTGCCGGCGTCCCTGGTCGAGATGCGCCGCGTCCGCGACCTGCAGCCCTACGTCGGCCGCGAGCTCGAGGCCAAGATCATCGAGCTGGACAAGAACCGCAACAACGTGGTCCTGTCCCGTCGCGCATGGCTGGAGCAGACCCAGTCCGAGGTCCGCAGCGAGTTCCTCAACCAGCTGCAGAAGGGCCAGGTCCGCAAGGGCGTCGTGTCCTCCATCGTCAACTTCGGTGCGTTCGTCGACCTCGGTGGAGTCGACGGTCTGGTGCACGTCTCCGAGCTGTCCTGGAAGCACATCGACCACCCGTCCGAGGTCGTCGAGGTCGGCCAGGAGGTCACGGTCGAGGTCCTCGACGTCGACATGGACCGCGAGCGCGTCTCCCTGTCGCTGAAGGCCACCCAGGAAGACCCGTGGCGTCAGTTCGCCCGCACCCACGCGATCGGCCAGATCGTGCCGGGCAAGGTCACCAAGCTGGTGCCGTTCGGTGCGTTCGTCCGCGTCGACGAGGGCATCGAGGGCCTGGTCCACATCTCCGAGTTGGCCGAGCGCCACGTCGAGATCCCGGAGCAGGTCGTCCAGGTCGGCGACGAGGTCATGATCAAGGTCATCGACATCGACCTCGAGCGTCGTCGGATCTCCCTGTCGCTGAAGCAGGCCAACGAGGGCTTCAGCCCCGACTCGGAGTTCGACCCGACCCAGTACGGCATGGCTGCCGAGTACGACAACGAGGGCAACTACATCTACCCCGAGGGCTTCGACCCGGAGACCCAGGAGTGGCAGGAAGGCTTCGAGTCGGCTCGCGAGGAGTGGGAGCGCCAGTACGCCGAGGCGCACTCCCGCTACGAGAAGCACATCGCCCAGATCGCGAAGGCCCGTCAGGCCGACGCCGAGGCCGCGGCTGCCGCGGCCGCCGGTGGCGGCGAGGAGCAGGCGGCTCCGAGCGGCGGCGGCAACTACTCGTCGGCTTCGAACGACGAGCAGCAGGACAGCGGCTCGCTCGCCAGCGACGCCCAGCTGGCCGCCCTCCGCGAGAAGCTCTCCGGCGGTGCGTGAGCACTTCACGCCTGAAGGCTGAGGTCTGAGAACGGCCCCGCATCCTCCTCGGATGCGGGGCCGTTCCGCGTTTGCCGGGCGGTTCGGGCCAAAACCGGCTCTCACCGCGGCGCCGGAGCCTGGCAGGATGTAGCGCATGTTGCGGGTGGGTTTGACCGGAGGAATCGGATCGGGCAAGTCGACGGTGGCGCGGCGGCTGGCCGAGCTCGGCGCGGTGGTGATCGACGCCGACGCCCTGTCGAGGGAGGTCGTCGAACCCGGCAGCGCCGGGCTGGCCGAGCTCGTCGAGCGGTTCGGCGAGGGCATCCTCGACGAGTCCGGGGCGCTGGACCGGCCCGCGCTGGCGGCGAAGGCGTTCGCCGACGAGCGGTCGCGGCTGGACCTCAACGCGATCGTGCACCCCAAGGTCGCCGAGCTGACCGCGCGGCGGATGGCCGAGGCGCCGGCGGACTCGGTGCTGGTGCACGACATCCCGCTGCTGGTGGAGGCGGGCTACGCGCCCAACTACCACCTGGTGATCATCGTGGACGCCGCCGAGGACGTCCGCGTGCAGCGGCTCGTCGGCCGCGGCCTCGGCGAGCAGGACGCCCGCGCCCGGATCGCCGCCCAGGCCACCGACGAGCAGCGCCGCGAGGTCGCCGACGTGTGGCTGGACAACAGCGGGCAGGTCGAGGACCTGCTGGCCCGCGTCGACGAGCTGTGGCGGGACCGGCTGGTGCCCTTCGAGGAGAACCTGCGGCGACGGCAGCGGGCCGCGCGGTTCGGGCCGTCCCTCGTCGATCCCGACCCGCAGTGGGCCGCCCAGGCCCGCCGGCTGATCGCCCGCGTGCGGCGCGCGGCGGGGGAGCGCGCGGTCCGCGTCGACCACGTCGGCTCGACCTCGGTGCCGATGCCCGCCAAGGACGTCATCGACCTGCAGCTCACGGTCCGCACCCTCGCCGACGCCGACGCGCTCGCGGACTCGCTCACCGAGGCGGGGTTCGCGCACGTGCCCGGGGGTGAGCTCGACACGCCCCACGACTTCGCGCCGGAACCCGAGCAGTGGGCCAAGCGCCTGCACATCGCCGCCGACCCCGGCCGGCCCGCCAACCTGCACGTCCGCGTCGAGGGCACGGCGTCCTGGCGGGTCGCCCTGATCTTCCCCGCCTGGCTCCGCGCCGATCCGGCCGCTCGCGAGAGCTACCTCGCCCTCAAGCGGCGGGTCGCCGAGGCCCACGCCGACGACACCGATCACGAGGCCTACGCCCTGGCCAAGGAACCCTGGTTCGCCGACAACCTCCCCAAGGCCCTCGCCTGGGCGGACTCCACCGGCCACACCCCCTGACGCCGAGAGCGCGAACCCCGGTATTCCTCGCGAATACCGGGGTTCGTCCGTCTCCGGGGCTCAGCGCAGCTCGGCCTGGATGGCCTGCAGCCCGGCCCGGGCGAACTGCTCGTCCATGTCGCCGCTGGGAGCTCCCGCGACGCCGATGCCCGCGATCGGGGAGCCGGCGCTGACCGGGACACCGCCTGCGAGGAACAGGGTGCCGGGGATGTCGCGCAGCGTGGCGCCCTGGCCGCCGGCCTGCTCGCCCAGCTCGGAGGTGGGCTTGCCCCAGGCGACGGCGGTGTAGGCCTTGCGCTCGGCGGACTCGAAGCTCTGCGGGCCCGCGCCGTCGCCGGTCAGCTGCACGCGCTCGTTGCCCGCGCGGTCGACGATCGAGACGGTGACGTGCTGGCCCTTGGCCTCGGCGGCGTCCAGAGCGGCTTGGGCGGCCTTGATCGCGGCGTCGGCGCTGAGGACCTGCTGCTGGACGACGGCCGCCGGGCGGGGCTGCGGGGCCGGGTCGGCCTGGGCGACGGTCAAGCCGGTGGCTCCGCCGAGGAGGCCGATGCCGACGAGGGCGCCGACGACGGCGCGGGTGCGGGTGTTCACGATGAGGGCTCCCTGCTCGGTGATGCGTTCCTGCGTTGTGCTTCCAGCTTCGGCGCCGGGACGACCCGCGACGTCGATCCGGCGGTGCGTTCCCCGGCGTCGGGCGGTTGATCCCGGATCAACCGATCAGTTGATGCCGCAGGGCGGCGCGCGACGTATTCGTGGGCGTGTCAGCCTTCGGAGTGGCCGAGAGGAGCCCGGTGACCGACGAGACCGCACCCCCAGGCGGGTGGCTGTACCGCGCGATGCACGCGGGGTTCTTCGTGCTGCTGGCCGCCTCGGCCTCGCGCTTCGTCGACGCGCACGGCCTGGCCCGGCTCACGCCGCTGGTGCTGGGCCTGTCGGTGGCGCTGATCGTGGTCTACGCCGTCGGCATCGCCTTCTGGGAGCGCAGCGCGCACCTGCGGCCGGCCTGGGTGGGCGCGGTCGTGGTCGTGTGGTGCGCGCTGGTGCTGGTGGCGCCCAGCTTCGGGTGGTGCGCGGTGCCGCTGTTCTTCGTCTGCCTGCGGGTGCTGAAACCGACACCGCTGATCATCGCGGTCGTGCTGCTGACCGCCGCGGTGATCTTCGCGCAGCTGCGGATCGCCGAGCGCGTCGAGCTGATCTCGATCCTGGTGCCGATCGCGGTCGCCACCATGGCCACCGCGGTGTTCCTGGAGCTGCGCCGGGAGAGCGAGCGACGCCGGCGGCTCATCGAGGAGCTGGTGCGCACCCGCGGCGAGCTGGCCGAGGCCGAGCACCGGGCGGGCATCAGCTCCGAGCGCGAGCGGCTGGCTCGCGAGATCCACGACACCCTCGCCCAAGGCCTGTCGAGCATCCGGATGCTGCTGCAGGCCGCCGAGCGCTCCGGCAACGCCGACGGCAACGTGCGGCGGGCGGGCGAGATCGCCGAGCACGACCTGGAGGAGGCGCGCCGGTTCGTGCGCGGGCTGCCCCCGGCGGAGCTGGAACGCCGATCGCTGCCGGAGGCGCTGCGGGCGCTGGCCGACCGCACCGCCGCGGAGTCCGGTCTCGAGGTGCGCTTCGACGTCGTCGGCGACCCGCTGCCCACCGGTGCGGACGACGACGCGGTGCTGCTGCGCGTCGCGCAGGGCGCGCTGGCCAACGTCCGCGAGCACAGCGGTGCCCGCGCGGTCGGCGTGACGCTGTCCTACCTCGACGACGAGGTCAGCCTCGACGTCCGCGACGACGGGATCGGCTTCGACCCGGCGAACCCGCCGCACGGCGCGGGACGCGGGTTCGGGCTCGGCGGGATGCGCGCGCGGGCCGAGCAGCGCGGCGGCACGCTGGTGGTGGAGAGCGGAGCGGGCGAGGGCACGGCCGTCGCGGTGACCTTGCCGCTGGGAGGTGCTTCGTGACGGAGCGGGTGCGGGTGATCGTGGTCGACGACCACGCCGTGGTGCGCGCTGGGCTGCGGGCGCTGCTCGGCGGGGACGAGGGCGTCGAGTTCGTCGGCGAGGCGCGCACCGCCGGCGAGGCCGTGCGGCTGGCCGGTGCCCACCGCCCCGACGTGGTGCTGATGGACTTGCAGCTGGGCGACGGCGTCGACGGGGTCGAGGCCACCCGGAGGCTGCGCGCGCTGGAGGACCCGCCGCAGGTGCTGGTGCTGACCACCTACGACGCCGACACCGACATCAACCGCGCGATCGACGCGGGCGCCACCGGCTACCTGCTCAAGGCCGGGCCGCCGGAGGAGCTGTTCCAGGCGATCCGCTCCGCCGCGCGCGGCCAGACGACGCTGTCGCCGGAGATCGCCTCCCGCCTGCTGCGGCGCAGCAGGTCACCGGAGCAGGCGCTCAGCGACCGCGAGGTCGAGATCCTGGAGCTGCTCGCGCAGGGCTTGGGCAACCGGGACCTGGCCAGGCGGCTGTTCATCAGCGAGGCCACGGTCAAGACCCACCTGGTGCACATCTACACCAAGCTCGGCGTCGACAGCCGCGTGGCCGCGGTCAACGCCGCCGTCGAACGACGCCTCATCCGCCTCGACGGCACACCCCCGCAGCGGTGAGCGCTCGCGCTCGTTCATGCACCGCCGAGCAGCAAGTCCTCAACTCACCAGGGGTCGAAGATGCCTCGGTAGGCGAGCCACTGGTTGACCGAGCGGTGCATGCTGATCTCGTCGAGCGTGCGGTGGACCGTGCGGAAGGCGTAGTCGGCCTCGCTCGGGCGGATGGCGCCTGCGGCCACGGCGGAGGCGAACTCGGCGGCGCGGGTGATGCGCGGCCGGCCGCCGTCCGGGACCTCCAGGCTCAGCAGCAGGTCGGCGGTGGCCCAGGAGCGGGTGTCGCGGTGGATGGTGACCGCGGTGAGCGTGCTCGGGCCGGGCAGCGAGTGCCGGTTGCGGGGCCGCAGCCGCGTCAGGCGCAGGCCCAGGTCGGCCAGCAGCCAGGTGATCTCCACGTCGTGGTCCGGGGTCGGGCACTCCACGGCCAGACCCCACCGCTCCACGTGGCAGACCTCCAGCCGGTGCACCTGGCCGGTCGGGCGCCTGCGCTGCGAGCTGAAGAGATCGATGACTTCCATCAACGTGGGGGAAATCGCAGCGCTCACAGCGTCAGAGAGTAGCCGGGAAAAGTGGAAACGTGATCATCAGTACCGGTTCTTAACATAACTTTTCCGCACACGACGATCCGTTCCGGGAATAGCGGAGGAAACGGGTTCGGAGATCACTCCGATGGCGGTAGCGAACGCGGCTCGGGTACGGGACCTTTGATCGGTTGCGCGTCCCACGACAGCTCGATGTCGTTGTCGCGCAACCACTTCGGCAGGTCGTAGCCGCAGCGGGCGAGGCCTTCCACGGCCGCGCAGGCGCGTCGCATCGCGCGTTCCGCGGTTTCCGGATCGAGCAGTTCCGCGTGCACCGCGAGCACGAATTCATCGACGTCGAGCAGTTCCACGTCGCGGTTCTGGCGCACTTCCAGATCGAGGTAGTGGTCGACGGTTCGCCACCGGTTCTCACCCGTTTCCACGTCGACCAGATCCAGGTAGTAATCGAGGTCCCGCTCGTGACCCGGGTGCCGGTGGAATCGCGACACCCGCAGCCCGAGCGCGGGCAGCAGCCACGACTCCAGCGCGGCCAGCCGGGGGTGACCGGGCATCGGCCGGGCGATGTAGAGCCCGAAGGGCTCGAGGTGGAAGCGGCTCACGGTGCGGACGTGGCCCTTGGGGTCGGTGTTGGTGCCCTCCGCCAGGTCGAAGACCTCGGTCTTCGGCGGGTGCACGGGCAGTCCCAGGCTCTCGGCGATCTCCCGCTGAGTGGTCACCCGACCACTCTAAGCTCGCGCACGAGGCGGGCGCGACGTTCGAAGCCCGCCGCGCCCGCTGATCTCTCTACCACTGTTCGCAGGTCACCTCCCATCGGTCGGGGCCGGTGACGCAGACCATTGTCCGCCTTCCGGGCTCGGAAAGCACCCCGTGACGCGACATGATGTCGGGGGTGGCTCGTACGCTGGGTGCCGTGGCTTTCGCGACTGAGCGCCCCGCACTCGACGACTCCGTGCTGGCGCACTCCGAGTTCCGACCCGTCAGCGACATCCCGCGCGCCGACGGCACCTTCCGCGTGGTCAGCGACTACGAGCCGGCAGGCGACCAGCCGCAGGCGATCCAGGACCTGGAGCGGCGGATCAACAACGGCGAGAAGGACGTGGTCCTGCTCGGCGCCACCGGTACCGGCAAGTCGGCGACCACGGCCTGGCTGATCGAGCGGGTGCAGCGGCCCACGCTGGTGCTGGAGCCGAACAAGACGCTGGCCGCCCAGATGGCCAACGAGCTGCGCGGGTTCTTCCCGGACAACGCCGTGGAGTACTTCGTCAGCTACTACGACTACTACCAGCCCGAGGCCTACGTCCCGCAGACCGACACCTACATCGAGAAGGACTCCTCGATCAACGAGGACGTCGAGCGGCTGCGCCACTCGGCGACGTCCAACCTGCTCTCGCGCCGCGACTGCGTGGTGGTCTCGTCGGTGTCCTGCATCTACGGCCTGGGCACGCCGCAGTCCTACCTCGACCGCGCGATCCCGCTGCAGGTCGGCGGCGAGATCGACCGCGACGTGTTCCTGCGCGCGCTGGTCGACGTGCAGTACAGCCGCAACGACATCGCCTTCGCCCGCGGCACCTTCCGGGTGCGCGGCGACACCGTCGAGATCATCCCCGCCTACGAGGAGCTGGCGGTGCGGGTGGAGTTCTTCGGCGACGAGATCGACCGGCTGCACTACCTGCACCCGATGACCGGCGAGATCGTCCGCGAGGTGCAGGAGCTGCGGATCTTCCCGGCCACCCACTACGTGGCGGGACCCGACCGGATGGACAAGGCGATCCGGGCCATCGAGGGGGAGCTGGAGGAGCAGCTGGACCGGATGGAGAAGCAGAACAAGCTCCTCGAAGCTCAGCGGCTGCGGATGCGCACCCAGTACGACATCGAGATGATGCGCCAGGTCGGCTTCTGCTCCGGCATCGAGAACTACTCGCGGCACATCGACGGCCGCGAGGCCGGGTCGGCCCCGGCGACGCTGATCGACTACTTCCCGGACGACTTCCTGCTCATCGTCGACGAGTCGCACGTGACGGTCCCGCAGATCGGCGGCATGTACGAGGGCGACGCCTCCCGCAAGCGCACGCTGGTCGAGCACGGCTTCCGGCTGCCGAGCGCGCTGGACAACCGGCCGCTGACCTTCGAGGAGTTCTCCGACCGCATCGGCCAGAGCGTCTACCTGTCGGCCACGCCCGGCCCCTACGAGATGGCGCAGGCCGGCGGCGAGTTCGTCGAGCAGGTCATCCGCCCGACCGGGCTGGTCGACCCCGAGGTCATCGTCAAGCCCACCGAGGGCCAGATCGACGACCTGGTGCACGAGATCCGCGAGCGCTCCGAGCGCGACGAGCGGGTGCTGGTGACGACGCTGACCAAGAAGATGGCCGAGGACCTCACCGACTACCTGCTGGAGCTGGGCATCCGGGTGCGCTACCTGCACTCCGAGGTCGACACGTTGCGCCGGGTGGAGCTGCTGCGGCAGCTGCGGCTCGGCGAGTACGACGTGCTCATCGGCATCAACCTGCTGCGCGAAGGTCTGGACCTGCCGGAGGTCTCGCTGGTGTCCATCCTGGACGCTGACAAGGAGGGGTTCCTGCGCTCCGGAACGTCTTTGGTGCAGACCATCGGTCGTGCGGCGCGCAACGTCTCCGGCCAGGTGCACATGTACGCCGACCGGGTCACCGACTCGATGCAGCACGCCATCGACGAGACCAACCGGCGTCGCGCCAAGCAGATCGCCTACAACGAGGAACGCGGCATCGATCCGCAGCCGCTGCGCAAGAAGATCGCCGACATCCTCGACCGGGTCTACAGCGAGGCCGAGGACACCGAGGAGACGGTGTCGGTGGGCGGTTCGGGCCGCAACACCTCGCGCGGCAAGAAGCCCACGGGCGAGGCCGTGGCCAGCGCCGGGTTGCTGGAGGAGCGCGACATCTCGTCGATGCCGCGCGCCGAGATGGCCGATCTGGTGCAGCAGCTCAACGACCAGATGATGAACGCGGCGCGGGAGCTGCAGTTCGAGCTCGCGGCCCGGCTGCGCGACGAGATCGCGGACCTGAAGAAGGAGATCCGCGGCATGGACGCCGCGGGCATCGAGTGAGCGCGCGGCGCGGAAGGTGATCAAGGTCTCGGCTTCCGCGCCGCTTTACTCGCGAGTACCCGAACGGTGTTCCTCCTTACCGCCGAGTTCTCGTCCTGACCTCGGACAATTCCGGTTCTGGTCCACAGAGGACTCCGTTTCCTGAGAATCCGCTCAACCGTTCCGTCGAATTGCTCACAGGACGCCGCTTCGAGCCGACCAGCCACGATTACAGTCCGTCAGTTGGCTCACCGAAAAGGTGGTACCCCGTTCTGCCGAGTTAGGGTAATTTCGCTCTCCTGCTGTGCTCACGTGGACGCTGCGGGC
Organism: Saccharopolyspora flava; assembly: GCF_900116135.1. Classification (GTDB taxonomy): domain Bacteria; phylum Actinomycetota; class Actinomycetes; order Mycobacteriales; family Pseudonocardiaceae; genus Saccharopolyspora; species Saccharopolyspora flava. The sequence continues at coordinate 203,998 of NZ_FOZX01000003.1, read as the reverse complement.
TCGTGCAAGAAACGGAGTTTTTCGAGATGGATCCCGGCCTCTGGTCACGACCTCGTTCCCTCCGAGGACCTGCGACCGGACCGGGCAGAGAGCGAGCTCGCACGGCGTGAACCCGGCAGGACGAGGCGACCCCGACATCCCCATTGCTGACGGCATGCCCTTCCCCTCTCCCCGGTCGAGCGACGCCGCAGGCGCGACGCGGCACCCCCACTGCTCATACCGGTGACCGAGCATGCCCGAAGACGGGACGCCTCATTCCGCTCAACGGCACGAATGAGATGACGAACGCGGTTATCCACCCGCACCGAATTGCCGGTGCGCGGCCGGTTCGTCGTTTCGCTCGCGCCGCGAACACCCCCTTCGCGAACCCCCTCGCGAGAGCCTTTCCAGGAAGGACCTATCGGAATGGAGTCGACCAATATCGGTTCCGCGCGCCCCGGCGCGGTGTCGGAGATGCTCGATTTCCTGCGCAGGTACAGCAGGGAGCAGCTCGACTCTCGACGAATGGATGAACGGCGCGGTTTCCATTTGTCGCTGATCCCCGATCTCGCCCAGGCCGGGCTGTTCGGCCTGCAGATCCCCCAGCAGTACCAGGGACGAGAACTCTCGCATTCCGACACCACCAAGGTGTGGCGGCAGGCCGGAGCCATCGACTGCAACCTGCTCATCCTGCTCGCGGTGCACAACACCCTCGGCGTCCCGCCCATCCAGGAGTTCGCCCGGGAGGACGTGCGCGCGGCCGTGCTGCCCGAGCTGGCGCAGGGCCGCAGACTCGTGACCAGCGCGATCAGCGAACCGAGCATGGGCTCGAACGTCCGGGCCATCACCAGCACGGCTACCAAGCGGCCCGACGGTTCCTACGTCATCAACGGCGGCAAGCAGTGGATCTCGCTGGGCGCCGACGCGAATTACGTGAACCTCTTCGCGCGGCTGACCGACGAGCACGGCCAGGACGCCGGGATCACCGGTTTCCTCGTCGACACCGCGACGCCCGGTTTCGTGCGCGGGCCCGAGGTCGTCACCCTCGGCCTCAAGGCCGTGCCGCAGAACAGCCTCAGCCTGGAGAACCTGCACGTCCCGGCGGAGAGCCTGCTCGGCGAGGAGGGCAAGGGCCTGCTCGCGGCCAAGACCGCGTTCACCCGGGGCAGGCTGATGCTGGCCACCGGCGCGCTCGGCGCGGCGATGCGGGCGCTGGAGATGACCCAGCGCTTCGCCCGCCGCCGCGAGGTCGCCACCGGAAACCTCGCCGAGAACGGGCGGATCCAGCAGGTCATCGCCGAATCGGTGGCGGCCGTGCAGGCGGTGGAGACGCTGGTCGAGCACATCGCCGACCGGCTCGACGCCGGCCGCGAGGTGCCCGAGCCGTTCTACTTCGCGGCCAAGATCCTGGGCTGCGAGCTGATGTGGCAGGTCGTGGACCGCTGCGTGCAGCTGCTGGGCGCCCGCGGTTTCGTCGACACCAACGTCGTCGGCCAGTTCTACCGGGACTACCGGCTGTTCCGGATCTTCGAGGGCACCACCGAGGCCATCACGGTCTACCTGGGCTCGATGGTGCTCAAGCAGCCGCAGCAGTTCCTGTCGATCTTCGACGAGTTCGACGTGGACCCGAAGCTGGCCGAGTACATCTCCCGCATCGACAAGCTGACCACCACCACGACCACCGGTGGCCAGCAGCGGCACATCCTGGCCGGTCAGATCGGCGAGCTCGCCTGCTGGGCGATCCTGTCGGCGCTCACCGCGGACGGCCGCACCCGCTCGTCGATGTACGCCCACACGGCGTCCTGGAGCGAGCAGCAGCTGGTCGACAAGCTGCGCACCGCCGAGGACAGCAGGCCGTTCGTGGAGCTGCCCACCGTCGACGAACTCGCCCGCCACATCGGCGATTTCGAGTCCAGCATCGGCAACGTCGAGCAGCGCCGCCCCGGTATCCAGCACGACCTGGACCTGCTGCTGCGCCGCGGCTGACGACCGAGGAAGCACCGAGGGGGCGGGACCGCGCGACGCGGTCCCGCCCCCTCGGCGCAGGTGGGGCTCTCAGCCCGCCTGGAGATCGCGCTCGCGGCGGTGGATGAGCTCGACGCCCTCACCCGCCAGCGCCTTGATCGCGTTGAGGCCGTCGCGGCCCCACGGCCGCACCTCGCTGTCGATGACGCAGACCGTGCCCAGCGCCATGCCGGTGCGGTCGATGAGCGGAGCGCCCAGGTAGGAGCGGACGTTCATCTTGTCCACGACGTCGTTGCCCGCGAAACGCGGGTAGTCGCAGACGTCTTCGAGGACCAGCGCCATCCGGCGGGCGATGACGTGCGGGCAGTACCCGGTCTCCATCGGCGCCGACCGCGGGTCGGTCTCGGCGTTGGGGTCCTCCATCCCCGCGGCCTTGGTGAACAGCCCGCCCAGGTACTGGTGGGTGTCGGTGATGAAGTTGACCATCGCGTTGGGCACGCCGAGGGTCTGGGCGACGCGCTGGGCGAAGGCGTCGAACTCGGGATCGGCGGCGTCGCCCAGGCCGAGCTGGCGCAGCCGCGCGGCTCGTTCGGACGCGTGTGAGTCGACGGGGCTGAGGTGCCGGTGTCCGGCAGCATCGAAAGTCGTCACGAGAAGCTCCGATTTCAGTGGAATCCGGGGGCGGATTCGGGGCGGGGGATCATAGAGCGCGGGTCTCCAGCACGTGCTCGATCAGCTGCACCAGCACCGACGCCGAGGAGCGGCGATCGCGCGCGTCGCAGAGCACGACGGGGATGTGCGGTTTGATGTCCAGTGCTTGCCGTACCTCCTCGGGTTGGTAGCGGAAGCTGTTCTCGAACTGGTTGACCGCGACCAGGAAATCGATGCCGCGGCGTTCGAAGAACTCCACGGCCGCGAAGCAGTCCTCCAGCCGACGCGTGTCGGCCAGCACGACCGCGCCCAGGGCGCCGTCCACCAGGTCGTCCCACATGAACCAGAACCGGTCCTGGCCCGGCGTGCCGAACAGGAACAGCACGATGTTCTGCGGGTTGAACGTGATTCGACCGAAGTCCATCGCCACGGTGGTGGTGGTCTTGTCGCCCACGCCGGTCAGGTCGTCGTGCCCGACGCTGGCGACGGTGAGCGTCTCCTCCGTGGTCAGCGGCTCGATCTCGCTGACCGAATGGATGAACGTGGTCTTCCCGACTCCGAACCCACCCGCTATGAGGAACTTGAACGAGGTCGGGAATGGCTCAGAGCTGTTGGAGCCCATTCAGCAAAGCCTCCAGTTGATCGCGCTTCGGCACGTCGGCGGGTGCGTGGGTGGTCAGCGCTCCCCAATCGATGAGATCGGAGAGCAGAACTTTGGTCACTACGGCGGGCTGCCGCAGGTGAGCAGCGACCTCGGCGACCGAGGTGGCGTGCCGGCACAGGTTCAGCATCTTGGCGTGCACCGGCTCGATGCGGTCCGGCGAGAACCGGCCGGTGGACCGGACCAGCGACTGCAGCGACAGCGGTTCGCTGGGCTCGGTCCGCCCGTTGGTCAGCGAGTACGGGCGCAGCAGCGGGCCGGCTTCGTTGTCCAGCCACGGAGTGTCCGAGGGGCCGGGCATGCTCACCTGCCCATCTCACCGGCGCTCCGCGCGGCGGTGGGCTGCCGCATGGGGGTAGCCAGGTGGGAGGGGACGCGCTTGACGAGCTGAGCGATCTCGTAGCCGAGAACGGCGGCATCGGCCTCCGGCGTGGCCAGCACGACCAGCACGGCGCCGCTACCGGCGGCGGAGACGAACACGACGAGGTCGTTGAACTCCACGACCACCTGGCGCACACCACCGCCGTTCATGCCGAACCGGCGGCCGCCGTTGCGGGCCAGCGAGCACTGCGCGGCGGCCCAGGCGGCGAGGGCGTCGGCCTCGTCGTTGTCCAGGCCTCGGTAGTACCGCTTGATTCCGTCGGTGGAGGCGAGCAGGGCACAGCGGGTGTGCGGGACTCGTCGGAGCAGGTCGGCGAGTAGCCAACTCAGGTCGGACGACGAGCCCGCTGCGTCATTGGCCATTTGGAAAACGTCTCCTGACTCTCTTCTCACTGCCGGGGCAGATCGTGTGCGGGGGAGGGGGATGCGGTAAGCGAGGTCAGCCCTGGTCGGTTCTGTCGTCCGACACGCCGCCCTCGACACCGGAGCGGAACGAGGCGTACAGGCTCGGGCTCGGCCCGCCCTGCGGCTTGTCCTCGGGCGCGGAGGTGCCTTCGGCGAGTTGCGGGACCAGGTAGGTGCGGGTGCGGTCGCGCCTGGGGAGCGCGGGCCGGTCCGCGTTGTCGGCGCCCACCGGGCCGGACGCCGCCGCGGGGGCGGTGGGGGTGGAGGCCGGTGCGGCCTCGGGCACGACACCGGCGTGCCGCGCGCGCTGGGACGGCTGCCGGGTCGGCAGCTCCTCGGCGACCGCCGGCTGCGGGCCGGTGGCGTAGACGGGCTGCTGGCCGGTGTGCCTGCCGTTGTTGTTGAACGTCTGCGGCGACGGCATCAGCGAGGTGCGCGAGTCGTGCCCGTTGCTGCCGGGCTCGGTCGTCGACAGCACGCTGGCGGAGCTCTGCGCGGCCGAGTCGTCGGCCTCGACGTCGTTCTCGCCCAGCAGGTTGTTGGGGATGACCACGTGCGCGTCGGTGCCGCCGTACATGTTGTTCTCCAGCTCCACGCCGATGTGGTGCCGGTGGGCGAGCTGGGCGACCACGTACAGGCCGATGCGGCCGTCGCGCAGCTGGGCGTCGCGGTCGACGTCGTCGGGGTTGGTGAGCAGCCCGTTGAGCGTGACCCGGTTGCGCTGGTCGATGCCCAGACCGCGGTCGCGGATGTCGATGGCCAGGCCTGCGGTGACGATCTGGCTGTTGATGGTGACCTGCGTGTCGGGCTCGGAGAAGGCGGTGGCGTTCTCCACCAGCTCGGCGATGAGGTGGATGACGTCGGCGACGGCGTGCCCGTGCAGCGTGCCGTCGACCGGCGGGATCACCTTGACGCGGGCGTAGTGCTCGACCTCGGCGACCGCCGAGCGCAGCACGGTGTACATCGCCACCGGCTTGCTCCACTGCCGCCGCGGCATCGAACCACCGAGCACGGCGAGGGATTCGGCCTGCCTGCGCACGCCGGTGACCAGGTGGTCCACCGCGAACAGGCCCTTGAGCAGGTCCGGGTCCTCGACCTGCTGCTCCAGCTCGTCGAGCCGCTGGATGGCGCGGTGGGCCAGGGACTGCACGCGCCGGGCCAGGTTCGCGAAGACCGCGACGCTGGGGTCGATGTTGGCCTGCGAGGGCTCGCTCTGCATGCGCACCAGCGCGAACTCGACGGCCATCTGGGCCTGCCGGAGCTCGTGGGCGAGCAGCTCGTAGGGGTTGCCGGTGACGGGCTCACCGGTGGGCCACTTGGGCGCGGGCTGCTGACCGGCCTGGATCTGCTCGACCAGGTGCGGGAGTTCGCGGGTGCCCTGGGCGACGGTGCCGCGCAGCGACTCGATCCACTGGTGGGAGTGGCGCAGCGATTCCTGCAGCCTGGCCTGGGCGTCGTGGCCGGACTCGTGGATCCGGCGGTCGACCTCGTCGGCGAGGGTGTTGGCGCGCAGGAACCCGACGACCACCACGGCGATGCAGGCGACGATGCCGACGGCCAGCGCGGTGTAGCGCACTTCGGGCGGCGGGACGAAGACGAGCGTGACCGCCGTGGCGGTCCCGAGCAGCGCCGTCACGGCCAGGGACACCACGACCAGCCGCTGCAGCTTCGCCCGAAGATCGTTGTGGGGTGGGGCTTCGGGGGCTCGTTCGGATGGGCTCGCGGGTAAGGGGCTTTCAGACATCAGCGTCCTTGGTACGGGGGTGTCGGTGACGGGCACCGCGGTGCCGAGACGGCGGGGGCCGAAACGTCGGGGGCGTCACCGGGGACTACTGGTGCTCCACTAATGATCAAAAGTATCACTCGGCGTGATGATAGTGCGTCGGGCCGGTGAATTGGACCTTTCCGCCCAACGATGCGGCCATTGGGCGGATGGACGATGCGGCCGCTGAGCGTCAGAAGGGCCGCCCACCTCGGAAATCGAGGTGAGCGGCCCGTTCTCGCGCGTGCTGCGAATTTTTTGTTGAGTTCGGGAGGATTTGAGTGCAAGTACCCGAACGGGTCATGTTCGTTCGACACCCTCACGAGTGACGTCCGGACCCGGCGGGAGCGCTCAGGTCCCTCACGCGAAGGCGCTGAGCCCCGTGATCGCCTTGCCGACGATGAGGGTGTTCATCTCGCGCGACCCCTCGAAGGAGTAGACCGCCTCGGCGTCGGCGAAGAACTTCGCGACCTCGTAGTCCAGGACGATTCCGTTGCCGCCGAACAGCTCCCGCGCCCAGGCCACGACCTCGCGCATCTTGGTGGTGGTGAAGGCCTTGGCCAGCGCGGCCTGCTCGGCGCTGCCGGAACCCTGGGCCACCAGCTCGTTGAGCCGCACCACGACGCCGAACATGGCGGTGATGTTGCCCAGCATCTTGACCAGCAGGTCCTGGATCATCTGGAAGCCGCCGATCGGCTTGCCGAACTGCACGCGCTCCACCGCGTACTCGCGGGCCAGCTCGTAGGCGCGCACGGCCACGCCCAGCGCCTGCCACGCCACGCCGCCGCGGGTCATGGCCAGCACCTTCGCGGTGTCGCGGAAGCTGTTGACCTGCTGCAGCCGGTTGGCCTCCGGCACCCGGACGTCGGTGAGGGTGATGTCGGCGTTCTGCACCGTGCGCAGCGCGATCTTGCCCTCGATCTTGGTGGCGGTGAAGCCGGGCGTGCCCTTCTCCACCACGAAGCCCTTGACGTTGCCGTCGGCCTCGTCGCGCGCCCACACCACGACCAGGTCGGCGAAGGTGCCGTTGCCGATCCAGCGCTTGGAGCCGTTGAGCACCCACTCGTCGCCGTCCTTGCGGGCGGTGGTGCGCATGCCGCCCGCGACGTCGGAGCCGCCCTCGGGCTCGGTCAGCGCGAACGCGCCGATCCGGTTCATCTCCACCATGTCCGGGATCCAGCGGTCGCGTTGCGCCTGGTCACCGCCGTGGTAGATGCTGCCCATCGCGAGTCCGGTGTGGACACCGGAGAACACCGCCAGGGACGGGTCGATCCGGTTGAGCTCCAGGCTCAGGAACCCGGTGAACAGCGGGCTGCGCTTGACGCCGTCGCCGTGCTCGGGGAACTGGTAGGACGCCAGGCGCAGCTTGGCGAACTTCTCGACGACCTCGAAGGGGAACTCCGAGGTGTCCCACGCGCGGTTGGCCAGCGGCTTGACCTCGCGCTCCAGGTACTCGCGGATCTCGGCGAGCTCGTTGCGCTCGGATTCGCTGAGCAGCTCGTAGAAACCGAAGAAATCGGGGTTGGTGATAGCGGGCTTGGGCATCGTCGTTCCTCGTCAGATCGATTCGGTGGAAGACGCTTCGACGCCGGAGAGGGCGTCGTTGAGCGCGTTGTGCTTGCGGTCGCGCAGTCGTGCGCGTTCCTGGTAGGCCTCGGGGCCCGAGCCGTAGGCGGTCTCGGTCTGCTCGACGATCGAGGAGATGGTCCTCTCGTCGAGCTCGGGACGGCCCAGTTCGGACCAGCGGTCCGCCATGCCCACGCCGAGGTGGGCCATCATGTGCCGGATGCCGCCGGGCCCGCCGCCGAGGTGGAAGCTCTCGAACGGGCCGATGGTCGCGTAGCGACCGCCCAGCGACGCCTTCATCACGGTGTCGAGCTCCTCGGCCGAGACCACGCCCTGCTGCACCAGCGAGATCGACTCCCGCATCAGGGCGCTCTGCAGCCGGTTGGCGACGAACCCGGAGACCTCCTTGTGGATCCGCACCGGGGTCTTGCCCAGGTCGCGGTAGAAGGCGATGGCCTCCTGCACCACGTCCTCGGACGTCGTGCCGGGCACGATCTCCACCAGCGGCACCACCTGCGGCGGGTTGAACGGGTGGGCGATCAGCAGCCGCGCGGCCACGTCTTCCGGCAGCTCGGCGGCGATGGCCGAGGCCACGATGCCGGAGCTAGAGGAGGCCAGGATCGCCTCGGCCGGGGCGTGCCGGGCGATCTCGGCGAACAGCTGCTGCTTGAACTCGACCCGCTCCGGGCCGTTCTCCTGCACCAGCTGCGCGTTCTCGACCGCCTTGGCCAGGTCGTCGGTCGCCTCGATGCGGCTGCGCAGCGCCGCGACGTCGGCGCCCGGGATGCTCTCGGCGAGCATCGGCAGCGCCTCGTCGATGGCGGTCTCGAGGTCGTCGCGCGGGTCGGTCACCCGGACCCGGAGGCCGGCGTGCGCGAACAGCGCCGCCCAGGCCAGCCCGATGGTCCCGGCGCCCACCACCGCGACGTTCGTCCACTTCGGATTCATGACTGCTTCCCCTCCGCCAGGTAGTCGTGCACGGGCTCGACACCCGACAGCGTGAGATCGGTGATGATGTGGCTGGCCGAGACGACCTCGCGCACCGGCAGGTCGGCCAGCGGTGCCAGCGCGTGCTCGAACAGCTGCAACCGCGCGGGGCCGGTGAAGGCCTGCTTGACGGTGATGTCGGTGATGCGGGTGCGCACCAGCTCGGCGATCCGCGGCCGGTGGTCGTAGCCCGGTTCGAGCTTGAGCATGAAGGTGGGCACGGTGATCTCGGCCTCGGCGGCCGCGAGATCCATCGGGAACCACTTGTAGCCCATGGTCGCCGTGGCGACCCGCTCCGAGCCGTAGTCCAGCGTCCCCACCAGCGCGGCGTGGTCGACCTTGAGCGCCGGTTCGCCCATCACCTTCGGGTAGGCGCTGGCCTCGCGGCCGGCGGCGGTGGCGGGGAAGTTGTTCAGGTACATCGCGTGCAGGTACTCGCCGCGCTCCTCGCCGAAGCGCACCGGGATCGCCTGACCCGCCTCGACGTAGGGCCCGAACGAGGTGACCTCGCCCATGTTCATGATCTCGAACCGCACCAGCGGCTCGTCGAACTCCAGCGGCTCGGGGACCACGGCCCGCAGCGCCTCGGGGTCGGTGCGGTAGACGATGTTGAGGTACTCGCGGTCGGTGAACCGCGCGACCGCCGGTGCGTAGGCCGGGGACGTCAACGGGGTCGCCACCCGGCGCAGGATCTCTTCGCTGTTCACTGTCCCGTCCACTTCGGTGCGCGCTTCTCGGTGAAAGCCCGGACGCCTTCGGCGAAGTCGGCGGACTCGTAGAGCCCGCGGATCTCGCGGCGCTGGGCGGTGAAGGCCTCCGGCTCGGGCAGCCGGTCGGAGTGCCGGACGACCTGCTTGACCGCGGCCAGCGCCAGCGGCGCGTTGGCGGTCAGCTCCTCGGCCAGCTCCAGCGCGGCCTCCAGCGCCGCGCCGTCGTCGGCGACCCGGTTGACCAGGCCCAGCTCGGCGGCCCGACCGGCGGCGATGGTGCGGCCGGTCAGCAGCAGCTCCATCGCCAGGTGGTGCGGGATGCGCTTGGGCAGGCGGATCGCGCCGCCGCCCCCGGCGATGAGCCCGCGCTTGACCTCCGGCAGCGCGAACGACGCGCCCGAGGCCGCCACGACCAGGTCGCAGGCCAGCGCCAGCTCGAAACCGCCGCCCATCGCGAAGCCCTCCACGGCGGCGATCAGCGGCTTGGCGCTGTCGAACTCGGTGATCCCGCCGAAGCCGCGGTCGACGACGCTGGGCGACTCGCCGCGGGCGGCGGCCTTGAGGTCCATGCCCGCGCTGAAGGTGCCCGCCGCGCCGGTGAGCACGCCGACCCGCAGCTGCGGGTTCGCGTCGAGCTCGTCGACGGCGGCGGCGATGCCGTGCGCGACGTCGGCGTTGACCGCGTTGCGGGCCTCGGGCCGGTTGACGGTGATGATCAGGACGTTGCCGCGCGTCTCGGTCAGCACGGCGGTGTTCGGGGCGCTCATGCCGCTTCTCCCTCGTTGCGCTCGGTGCGCTCGTTCAGCTCCGCGAAGACGTCGTCGGTGTCCTGGCCGGGGATCGGCGGGTGCAGCCGGATCGAGGCCGGGGTCGTCGAGAACCGCATCGGCACGCCCACCTGGCGGTAGCTGCCCTCGGTGGGGTGCTCGGCGAGGTCGAGCAGGTGGCCGTCCTGGACGTACGGGTCGTCGGCGGCCTCGTCGAGGCGCAGGACCGGGCCGACGGGGATGCTGCACTCGCCGCAGACCCGGATCCACTCGGCGGTGGTCAGGTTCGGCGTCACCGACTCCATGAGCTCCACCAGCGCGGTGCCGTCCTGGCGGGTGTCGATGTAGTCGCCGGCGATGCGCGGGTCCTCGGCGAGGTCGGGGCGCCCGGCCGCGGTGAACAGGTCGCGGAAGTTCTTCGGCGAGTAGGGCATGATCATCGCGTAGCCGTCCTTGGTGGGACGGGCGCGGTGGCCGACGTTCATCGACAGCGGGAACCCGGTGTCGGACATCGGCGGCTCGTAGATCCGGCCCTGCAGGTGCTCGACGAGGTTGAACGCCAGCATCGTGTCGGCCATCGGCACCTCGACCAGCTGGCCCTGCCCGGTCGCGCGCTGGTGCACCAGGGCGGCCAGCGCCGAGTAGACGATGGTGAGCGCGGCGACCTTGTCGCCGAAGATGCTCGGCAGCACCACGGGCTTGCCGATGTCCCCGGCGCGCTGGGCGACGTCGAGCAGACCGGAGGCGGCCTGCACGGTCTCGTCGTAGGCGGCGAGCTCGGCGCGGTCGGAGTCCGGGCGGAAGCCCTGGGCGTGGGCGTAGATCAGGTGCGGGTTGTCGGCGGCGAGGCTCTCGTAGTCCATGCCGAGCCGGCGCAGCGCGTTGATCCGCATGTTGGTGATGAGGATGTCGGCGCTGCCGATGAGGTCGCGGGCGCGCTGGGCGTCGTCGGCGTCCTTGAGGTTGAGCGCGACGCTGCGCTTGTTGCGGTTGACGTTCATCGCCAGCGGCGTCATGCCGGGAGTGCGGTGAAGGGGGCCGATCCGCGCGGTGTCCTTCGGGGACTCGATCTTGATCACATCGGCGCCGAGGTCACCCAGGACCTGGGCCGCGTACGGGCCCATGACCACGGTCGCCATGTCGATGACACGCACGCCGGCCAGCGGGCCGGAGGCGTTGTCGGCGGGGGTTGTCATCACCACTCCTAGTGCGTCGGGAATTCGTCCCGAATCGGCTTATTTGCTTCGCTAACAACGTTAGGTCCGCAGTGGAGCGGTGTTCAATTGATCAGTGGAACCGTATCGCGAACAATGGCGTGACCGCAGCGGTCACGCCACGGGATCTGTCAGGAATTCCCTCGCCTCGGCGATGAGTTTTTGCAGGTCAAGCTGCACTTCAGTGCGGTCCTGACGCCAAATCAGGCCGGTTGCGAGACTGGGTGAGAAGTCCTGAATGGGCAGCACGGTGATGCTTTCGTCACGCAGTTTCTGCATTCCGCTCCGCGGGTCCAGCATCGAAATCGCGAATGCGCCGCCGTTGGCGATCACTTCCGCGGTGCTGCCGTAATCACCCGTGTCGAGCGTCATCCTGCGGTGTATCCCGGCGGCGCTGAGCCGGGCCTCCAGCTCGTCCCAGTAGTCCGGCAGCATCCGGGGCGCCGGGCGCACGTAGGTCAGGCCCACCAGCTCGTGCAGCGACACCGACTCGCGGCCGGCGAAGTCCAGCGCGGGCAGCACCGCGCCCAGCGGCTCCCGCATCAGCTCGGCGACCTCGATGCCCTCGGCGTGCACCGGCAGGTGCACCAGCGCCATCGCCAGCTCGCCGCGCTGCACGCCGAGCAGCAGCTCGCGGCTGCCGCCGGGCCAGCGCTTGAGCTCGCACACCTCGGCGCAGTAGCGGGTGAAACCGGTCAGCCGCTCCCGCAGCGTCGAGTGCAGGCCGGGCGGCACCCCCAGGTACACCACGGGACGGGTCCGCCCGATCGCCTCCCGCAGTCGCCACGGCACGTCGTCGAAGCGGCTCAACGCCTCCCGCGCGATCGGCAGCAGCGAACTGCCGGCGTCGGTCAGCTGCACGTGGTGCGAGTCGCGTTCGAACAGCACCACCCCGAGCTCCCGCTCGAGGTCCCGGATGCGCTGGCTCAACGGCGAGGTCGCCATGTGCAACGAACGGGCGGCCCCCGAGAAGCTCAACTTCTCCGCCACGGCCACGAAGTACCGCAGATGAAAGATCTCCATCGCCGAACAACACTACGCCGCCCGGCCCAACGCACCGGGTCACACCACCCGAACCCCGCGCCCCACCCCCGAAAACCGGGCGTCCACCCCACCGAGGACGAATACCGCAGGTTTTGCCGGGTCGAAAACCGCGGTATTCGACCGGTCAAAAACTGCGGTATTCGACCCGACGAAAACCGGGGTTTTCGACCGGGGGTCACGCGGGTGGGTGGGGAGGGTCAGCTGTTGATGTCCTTGCGGGAGAAGCGCCAGAGGGCGAGGACCGTGAAGACCGCGGCGTAGGACAGGGCGGAGAAGACGCCCGTGATCATCGACGAGGGGTCGATGTCCTCGCTGAGGAGGTCCGAGTAGGCGGTGGAGAAGTGGGTGGGGAGGTAGTTGCGGAGGTCCCCCAGGGCCGAGATCTGGTCGATGATCTCCGAGACGATGGAGATCAGGACCGCGCCGCCCACCGCCCCCAGCGGGGCGTCGGTGCTGGTGCTGAGGAACAGCGCCAGCCCGGCGATCCAGCTGAGGTGGATCGCGACGTAGAACGTCGCCAGCGCCAGGCTCAGCACCCCGCGCGGGAACGCCAGGGCCTCGCCGGTGGTGCTGATCAGGTCCCCGGTGCCGAACCAGAACACGCCCACCGCCAGCGCCACCCCGACCAGCAGCACGATGCCCAGCACCGACAGCAGCGCCGCGACCTTCGCCTTCTGCCGCAGCAGCCGCATCCGCGGCACCGGCGCCGCCAGCAGGTACTTCAGGCTCGACCACGACGCCTCGCTGGCGACCGTGTCGCCGAAGAACAGCGCCACCACCACGACCAGCAGGAACCCGGTCGAGACGAACAGCGTGAACACCGCGAAGTTCAACCCGCTGGAGGTGGCCACGTCGGCGAACGTGCGCCCGCCCCGCGACTCGTCCTCGCCGAGCTCGAACGCCGCGAGCAGCAGCAGCGGGAGCAGCACCAGGAACGCCAGCGTCAGCCGGGTCCGCGCGCGGCGCAGCTGGCGGGCCAGCTCGACCCGCAGCGGCAGGGTGCGCTTGGCCGAGTAGCCCTCGACGGCGCCGTCGGCCTGCGGCACCCCGAGCTTCGGCGTGCGCACCAGCGAGGTCTCGGTCTCGGGAAGGACCACCTCGGTGGACGTGGTCGTTTCGTCGTCGCTCACGGCTGCTCCTCTCCGACCAGCTGCAGGAAGGCGTCCTCCAGGCGGCGCCGCGGTCCCACCTGGTGCACCGCGATCCCCGCCGCGACCAGCACGTTGACCGCCACCGCCGCCGGGTGACCGGCGAGGTCGGCGTGCACCAGGTCGCCGTCGATCTCGACCGCGCCCATGCCCTCGATGGTGCGCAGCGACTCGGCGGCCAGCTCCGGGTCGTCGACCCGGAACGTCGCCTCGCCGTTGACGGCCATGATCTCGGAGACCGTGCCCTGGGCGACCAGCTTGCCGTCCTGCATGACGACCACGTGCGTGCAGGTCTGCTCGACCTCGGCCAGCAGGTGACTGGAGACCAGCACCGCGCGGCCTGTGGCGGCGTAGCGGCGCAGGATCTCGCGCATCTGGTGGATCTGCGGCGGGTCGAGCCCGTTGGCCGGCTCGTCGAGCACCAGCAGCTCCGGCAGCCCGAGCATCGCCTGCGCGATCGCCAGCCGCTGCTTCATGCCCTGGCTGTAGGTGCGCACCTTGCGCTTGGCCGAGGCCTCCAGACCGGCGATCTGCAGCACCTCGTCCATGTGCGCCCGCAGCATCGGGCGCCCGGTGGCCGCCCAGTAGTGCCGCAGGTTGTCCAGCCCGGACAGGTGCGGCAGGAAGCCCGGCGACTCCACCAGCGCCCCGACCCGGGACAGCACCGGGGCGCCCGCCTGCAGGCGGTGCCCGAAGATCCGGATCTCGCCGCGACTCGGCCGCAGCAGCCCCAGCAGCATCCGCAGGGTGGTGGTCTTGCCCGCGCCGTTGGGTCCGAGCAGGCCCACGATCTGGCCGCGCTCGACCTGGATCGACAGGTCGTTCACCGCGGCCTTCTTGCCCGGGTAGGACTTCGTCAGCCCGGAGATCACCAGCGGCGTGTCGGCGAGCCGGGTGTCCGGGTCGTCGTGGAACTTGCGGCGGATCGCCGAGATCACCCGCAGCAGCAGCGCCAGCAGGAACACCAGCCCGATGCCCACCAGCGGCCCGACCGGCACCGTTCCGGCGCTCGAGGACGTCGCGCGCACCGACGGAATGGACACCGCGCGGTCGCCGGCCAGCGCCACCACGTGCATCGAGGCTTCCCGGGGCAGCGCGTAGGCCTGGTCGGTGGTGGCCACCGCGAGCTCGACGCGGTGCCCGGACTCCACCGGGTGCACGATGCCCGGCAGCGCCACGTCGAACTCCTTCGGCGTGCCGTCCGGCGGGATGTCGGTGATGTGCATCGGCGACACGGCGTTGCCGAGCAGCCGGCGCTGCCCGTCCGGGCCGACGTCGTAGAGCTTGGCGAACAGCACCGCGTCGGTGGGCTGCGGCTGACCGGGCACCGAGGCGATCGAGAGCCGGGTGCGCGGCGTGCCGGAGATGAGGGTCTGTTCTTCCAGCGGCTTCGTGCCGAACACCGCGACCTGCCCGGGCAGGTCGCGGGCCAGCGACTGGCCGAGGCTGCCCGCCGCGTCGAGGACCTGACCGGCGCCGGGCAGCGAGCTCGTCGCGGCCGGGGACCCGCCCGGCGGGTTGAGCACCGGGGTGGCCGGTCCTTCCAGCGGCAGCGAGAAGCGCGGCGTCCGCGACTCGCGCAGACCCGGGTAGCTCGGTGCGGTCATGGTGCGCACCGGGACGTCGCCGTCACGCTGCGGCTGCCCGGCGATGTCGAACTGGAAGCCGGTCCCCGGATCCGGAACCGGCGGCACGCCGCCGAGGTGGAAGGCGAACCAGTCGGCGATGCGGTTGCGCACCTCCGGACCGGGCGGGGTGCTGTCGTGACCGCCGGCGAACCAGATGGTCTTGACCGGCGCGCCCGCCGCGGCGATCTGCCGCGCGTTGGCGTCCGCCTGGTCCAGGCCGAACAGCGTGTCCCGCTCGCCCTGCACCAGCAGCGTCGGCTGGGTGATCCGCGAGTTGTAGGTCTTGGGGGAGGACTTGGCGAGCAGGTCCAGCGTGGCCTGGCTCGCCCGGCCGTACTGGGCGATCTCCGAGTAGGCCGCGCACACCTCGCGGGTGAAGTTCCCGCAGGTCGGCAGCGCGCCGGGCTTGGGCACGCCGCCCGCGGCGAACAGCAGCCCGGTCCAGGCCTGCTTGAACACGCCGTCGGGGTTGAACGAACCGCCGGCCGGGGTCGTGCCGCCGATGCCCGCCTGCGTCGCGTTGTTCGGCAGCAGCGCCTGGCCCAGGTCGTTGTAGGTCATCACCGGCGAGATCGCGTCCACCCGCGGATCGGTGCCCGCGAGCATCAGCGCGAGCGCACCGCCGTAGGAACCGCCGGTGACGCCGACGCGCGGGTCGCCGTCGCGGTCGCGCAGCACCTCGGGCTGGCGGGCCAGCCAGTCCAGCAGCTGCCGGGCGTCGGCGACCTCGTAGTCCGGCGAGTTCAGCGCGATCTGCCCGGTGCTGCGGCCGAAGCCGCGCGCCGAGTAGGTCAGCACGGTGAAGCCGCGCGCGACGAGCTCCCGCGCCTGCTGGTCGGTCTCGTCCTTGCTGCCGCCGAAGCCGTGCGCCAGCAGGATCGCCGGGGCGGGGGTGTCGACGGGGGAGTGCAGGGTGACGTCGATCTGCACGCGCTCGGAGCCGGTGGGCCCGTCGAGCACGTCGACCATGGCCTCTCTCGGGGCCGGCGGCTGCACGGCCGCTTGCGGCTGCCGGACCTGGCCCGACCACAGGAACGCCCCCAGCACCACTAAGAGGATGCAGGGCAGGGCGAGCAGGGCCAGGCCGGTGCGACGACGGGGAGAGGCGGACACGCCATCGACAGTAGGGGAACGGAGCGGCACCGGTTTCATCCAGACGCGGGGGGAAGGCAAGACGCTATGAACCAGAGACCAAAGCGCAATCGGGCACCTCGTCGTGCCCGTCGATGTGTGGTCTCCGCCGCATCCCCGCGTGCGGTGCCCGTGTGATCGGACCGACGTGATCGTAACGATCACCGGGCCGAGCGCAACGCCTCCGTCCCGCCCAGTCCGCGTCGTCCGCATTGCCCCGTTCGGCGGTGCCGCCTAGGTTCGGTGCGTGACTTTGCGTGCGAGTGGTCACCCCGCCTGGTGCGGCGACCCCGGCATACGTGACAATCTTGGCGAGTGGTGGAGGGGAGTATTCCTTCGCAGCGGTGTCGTCATCACGGAACTTGCCTGGTCAAGCCCGGTGCCGCTGACCGATGACGTAGATCGGTGGAAGAGACCTCCGGTCCCGGACGTGTTCGCCCTGAACCGGAGGTGATTGATGGGTGCCGACCTGATGCTGCGCGCGGTACAAGCCCAGCAGCCCGCAGTCGACACGATGCACGTGCACTGGTGGGTGTGGGCAGCCACGCTGGGCGGTCTCGCCCTGCTGCTGCTGCTCGACCTGGTGATCGTCGACCGCAAGCCGCACGAGGTGACCACCGGCGAGGCCGCCAAGTGGGTCACCTTCTACGTCGCCTGCGCGATCCTGTTCGGCATCGGCGTCTGGATCTTCGGCGACCAGCACTTCGCCATCGAGTTCTTCACCGGTTACATCACCGAGTACTCGCTGAGCGTGGACAACCTGTTCATCTTCATGGTGATCATGTCCAGCTTCGCGGTGCCGTCGATCCACCAGCACAAGGTCCTGCTGATCGGCATCCTGCTCGCGCTGCTGATGCGAGGCATCTTCATCGCGGTCGGCGCCGCGCTGATCGCCCAGTTCGTGTGGATCTTCTTCATCTTCGGCGGCTTCCTCATCTGGACCGCGATCAGCATGGTCCGCAAGAAGGACGAGGAAGAGGAGTACAAGGAGAACGCGGTCGTCCGCTGGGTCCGCAAGGTGTTCCCGGTGACCGACGACTACCACGAGGCGAAGTCGACGGTGAAGATCGACGGCAAGCGGTACCTGACGCCGATGTTCGTGGTCATCGTGGCCATCGGCAGTGCCGACCTGCTGTTCGCCGTGGACTCGATCCCGGCGATCTTCGGCATCACCCAGGACCCGTTCCTGGTGTTCACCGCCAACGCGTTCGCGCTGATGGGGCTGCGGCAGCTGTACTTCCTGCTCGGCGGCCTGGTGGACAAGCTGGTGTACCTGTCGATCGGGCTGGCGGTCATCCTCGGCTTCATCGGCCTGAAGCTGATCCTGCACGCGTTCCACGAGTACCACCTGGTGCCCGAGTGGGCGGAGATCAACAACTGGATGTCGCTGGGCTTCATCGTGGTGACCCTGGCGATCACCACCTGGGCCAGCCTCGCCAAGTCCAAGCGGGACGAGGCCGCGGCGGAGGCGGAAGCCAACCGCAGCTGATCTTCCGGAATTTCGAGAATCCCCTTCGGGAATTGTCCCGAAGGGGATTCTTCTTTTTGCGGTCGCGACGGTTGTTGCCCATTCGGGGAGTTGTTCGCCGCCACCCTTTCGGATCATTGTTCGCTCGGGTCGACAGTTCGGTTGGCGAACTGATCGCGATGGCTGTTCAATCTGCTCTTGTCCGGTGATCAGGGATCTTCCGGACTTCTCCGAATCCCGTTCACCAGCGAAAACGGCGTGCTCTTGACGTGGCTTCCGGTATCGCTGCCGGGTGCCCGTCCGCTGTCGCGCGCGGTTTTCCACCGACACCAACGTCGAGTCGTGGAGCACGGGAATGCGCGGTCGGAAACGAGGAACAATTCTCACGTCGAAGTGGGGAGGTGGCGCTGCTCACCGCATTCTGGCGGTCCTGGGTGCGGTGGCGATGTTGCTGACCATCCTGCAGATCGTCGACCGGCCCGAGGCCCAGGCCGCGCCACCCGCCGGCTACGTGTCGGTCCCCGCCTGGGACGGCGCCGACGCGGCCCCGTCCACGTCGCCGGTCACCACGACGCTGCCCAACAACGGCGCCGCGCTCGGCCCGGTCACCGCCGTCGACAGCAGTCCCGCCTCGACCGACCTGCTCGACACCTCCGCGGCGACGCAGTTCAACATCGACGGCCAGGTCGTGCCGCGCGTCCAGGTCAACTCGACCTCCGTCCCCACCCTCGGCGACCCGTGCATCGCCAACAAACCCGTCGACCAGATCAACCAGTGCAGCGCGCACTACGTGACCGTGAACCTGCCGCGCGCCGTGGTCGACCCCGTGATCGCCATCCGCACCAGCGGCGGCTACCGGCAGACCGGTGACGCCTGCAACGCCTCGTGGCTCGACACCGCCGTGTCCCGGGTCAACGGCGCGACGACCACGTCCGGGTCGACCTCGGTGGTGGGCGGCTCGCTCGGCAACTACGCCTACAACTCCACCACGAACCGGCTCTCGCTGACCCAGAGCTACATCGCCGGTCTCGCCTGCAACACCCTGCCGACCAACGCCACGGACGGGTCCGCGGTGTACCTCCAGCTCAAGGGCGTGGTGACGAGCTTCGAGCTCACCGACTACTTCATGACCTCGGCGCTCACCCAGGTCACCACGACGGCGGCGGCGATCTCCGGCCGCGCCATGTTCAACCTCTACGTGCCCCAGAGCGACCTGGCCATCACCAAGACCGGGCCGGCCACCGCCGTCAACGGCGGCCTCATGCAGTGGACGATCAACGCCACCAACAACGGCGCGGCGCCCTCGCACGGCTTCGTCATCAACGACGCCGTCCCGGCCGGCGTCACCGGCGCGTCCCTGGTCTCCGCGCCGCCGGGCTGCTCCTTGAACGGCACCTCCCTGGTCTGCTCCGCCGCACCACCGAACTGCACGGTCGCCCAGAACACCACGAGTCCCACGTGGGCGGATTTGACGTGCGCGAACCCGCAGAACGCCGACGCGTCGGTGCTCGACCCCGGGGCGTCGTTCGGCCCGATCATCCTGCAGGGCAACGCCCCGGTGACGGGCAGCTCGGTGACCAACACGGCGAGCATCGCGGGAGTCGACAGCGATCCCGCGACCGGCAACAACACCGCCTCGGTCACCACGACCCTGGCCGAAGCGCCCGGGCTGTCGCTGGTCAAGACCGCCGACCCGACCACGGTGACCGCGGCCGGCCAGCAGGTGGGCTACTCCTACGAGGTCACCAACACCGGGGACGTGCCGCTCGGCGGCCTCGCGCTCACCGAAACCCAGTTCACCGGCTCCGGTACGCCGCCGGACATCAGCTGCCCGACCACGAACCTGAACGTGGGCGCCTCGACGACCTGCACCGCGACCTACACCACCACCCAGGCCGACATCGACCGCGGCTCCGTCCTCAACGCCGCCACCGCCACCGCCTCCACCGCGGGCGGCGGCGTGGCCACCTCGCCGGAGGCCGCGGCCACCGTGACCGCGACCCGCACGCCGGGGCTGGCGCTGACCAAGACCGCCGCGCCGACCTCGATCAGCGCGGCCGGGCAGCCGGTGAACTACACCTTCGCGGTCACCAACACCGGCAACGTCACCGTCAGCGGGCTCACCATCAACGAGACGCAGTTCTCCGGGAGCCCGACCCCGGCGGTGACCTGCCCGGTGACGTCGCTGGCGCCCGGCGCCTCGACGAACTGCACCGCCACCTACACCTCCACGCAGGACGACGTGAACCGCGGCTTCATCACCAACGAGGCCAACGCGTCCGGCACGACCACGGCGGGCCCGATCGCCTCGGCGCCGTCGAGCGCGCGGGTCGACATCGCCGCGGAGCCCTCGCTGGCGCTGGTCAAGACCGCCGACCCGGCCACCGCGCCGGGTGCGGGCGCGCAGGTGACGTTCCACTACGACGTCACCAACACCGGCAACGTCACCATGTCGGGCATCGCGGTCACCGACACCGAGTTCACCGGCACCGGGATGCTGCCTCCGGTGACCTGCCCGCAGACCACGCTGCTGCCGGGTCAGTCCACGTCCTGCACCACGACCTACACGATCACCCCGGCCGACGCCGACGCCGGAGGCGTCAGCAACACCGCGACCGCCGTCGGCACGATCCCGGCCGGTCAGCAGGTCCCGTCGAACCCGTCGTCGGCGACGGTGATCGTCCCGGCCACCGGCGGTCCGACCCTGGTCAAGACGGCCGATCCCGCGACGGTGACGAACGCGGGCCAGTCAATCACCTACTCCTACGCGGTCACCAACGACTCCAACGTGACGCTGAACGGGGTCTCCGTGGCCGACACCGAGTTCACCGGTACCGGTCCGGCGCCGATGCCGAGCTGCCCGGTGACCACGCTCGCCCCGGGCACCTCGACCACGTGCACGGCGACCTACGCGGCCACGCAGGCCGACATCGACCGGGGCTCGATCGCCAACACCGCGCAGGCGGTGGGCACCGTTCCCAACGGGGAGCAGCGCACCTCCGCACCGGCCTCGGCCGTGGTCGACGCCCCCGCCGCACCGGCCCTGGAGCTGACGAAAACCGCTGCGCCGCAGTCGATCGACGCCGAAGGCGACCAGGTGACCTACACCTTCCTGGTCCGCAACACCGGCAACGTGACGATGTCGGGCGTCGCGGTCGCCGAGACCTCGTTCAGCGGCACCGGCACCCCGCCGGTCCCCGCCTGCCCGGGCGACGTCCTGGCACCCGGTGCGGAGATGACCTGCACGGCCACCTACACCGCCACCCAGGCCGATCTCGACGCCGGCACGATCACCAACGCCGCCAACGCCACCGGGACGCCGCCGGGAACCAACGAGCCGATCAACTCGGCGATCAGCGAGGCCGCGGTGGACGTCGCGGCGGCACCGGCGCTGTCCATCGTGAAGTCCGTCGACAAGCCCACGCCGCAGGACTTCTACCCGGGTTCGCTGCTGACCTACAGCTTCGTGGTCACCAACACCGGCAACGTGACGATGGGCGCGGTGACCGTGAACGACACCGAGTTCACCGGCACCGGCACGCTCTCGCGCGGGCCTGCTCGTCGGACGTGCTCGCGCCGAACGCGCAGATGACCTGCACGGCGACCTACGCGATCACCCAGGCCGACGTCGACGCCGGGACGCTGCGCAACTCCGCGACCGCCACCGGCGTTCCGGCGGGGGAGACCGCACCGATCCCGCCGACGCCACCGTCCACGGTGGAGCTTCCCGGTGAGCTGGCTCCGGGGCTGTCGGTGGACAAGACCGCCGACGCGACGGAGCTGACCGGGCCGGGCCAGCCGATCACCTACTCGATGCTGGTGACCAACACCGGCAACGCGATCCTGGGCCAGGTCGTGGCCGTGGAGGGGGCGTTCGACGGCTCCGGAACGCTGTCCCCCGTGGAATGCCCGGAGGGGGCGCTGCTGCCGGGGCAGCAGAAGACCTGCACCGCGAGCTACACGACGACCCAGGCCGATGTGGACCGCGGGAGCCTCACCAACGAGGTGAGCGCGACGGGCGTCGCGCCCGGAGGCCGCGCGGTCGAGGCGGAGCCGAGCAGCGTGACGCTGCGCGGTGACTTCGCCCCGGTGCTGCAGATCGCCAAGAGCGGCGCGCCGGTGGACCTCGACGGCGACGGGGTGACCGGCCTCGGCGACCAGGTCGTGTGGACGATCACCGTGTCCAACACCGGCAACGCCACCGCGTCCGAGGTGACGGTGTCGGATCCGCAGGCGGGAACCGTGATGTGCGAACGGGATTCGCTGGCGCCGGGCGAGGAGATGCCGTGCACCGCGGAGCCGCACGTCGTCAACGCCGAGGACGTGGCCGCCGGTGAGGTCAGCAACACCGCCGTCGCGCACGGCACCGCGCCGGGCGGGGCACCGCTCGAATCGGACCCGGCGAGCGCTTCGGTGCCGGTGGTCGACACGACGCCGCCGCCGTCGCCGGGACCGACCGAACCGCCGGAGCAGCCGGCGCCCCCGGCTCCGGCTCCGCCGCAGCCGGGACCGGAGCCGGGCCCGCAGCAGGAACCGCTGGCCCAGACCGGGCAGAACGTGACGGCGTGGTCGTTCCTGGCGGCGGCCCTGCTCACCGCCGGGGGAGTGATCGTGCTGACGGTCCGCCGACGCCGCATCGACGGCTGATCCCGGAGGGCGACACCCCGGTTCTCGCGCAGGCGAGGACCGGGGTGTCCGCCGTTTCAGTCCAGGAGGGTGTAGCTGAGCTCCTGGCAGACCCGGCCGAGCGGGACGTCGAGGCCCGGGTGGCTGAGGGGCAGCAGCACGTCGGGAGTGTCCGGCAGGGCCGTGTCCGCCGGCGGGTCCCAGAGGCAGACCGAGGGGTTGCCGGAGTCCATCGAGGACCGGTACCAGAGGCCGTCGAGCTCCGGGTAGGACGCGCGGATCGCGCGCGCCCACGCCTGGGTGCGGGACTTCGGGCCGCTGCTGATGGCCTGCGAGGCACCGGCCCGGGTGGGCCAGAGCCCGGTGAGGTCGAGCAGCCGCAACGTCCGGCGCGGGCGGAACAGCACCAGGTGCGGGCTGCGGGTGCGACGGTCCACTGTGGAGGTGGCCTGGTAGACCTCGGCGATGCAGGTCTGCACCGACAGCGAGAAGTACAGCACCCCGTGCTCGCGGGTGATCGTCGGCCCGCCCTGCGAGTTGGGCAGGTGCGGGTCGAAGCGGGCGTGCGGCAGCGGGCCCGCGTAGCGGAAGCTGTTCCACTGCTGCGGGTGCGTGCCGCCGGAGGTGAACACGCGCGCGAGCCTGGTGCCCGCGGGTACTGCGATCACGTCCTCCGCGCGGCGGAGGATCGCCTGCAGCGCTGCAGGAGCGGGCGGCTGGGGGAGCCGTGCCAAAGTGTGTCCCGGTGGTGGTCGCGGTGGGGCTGGTCAGGCGGGGGTGCCGATGGCGGCGGCGAGCTCGGCGACCCGCTGCGGGTCACCCCCGGCCAGCAGCCACTCTCGCGGGCTCACCGGTCTGTCGTGGATCTCCAGGTCTTCCTGCGGGGTGGTCATGAAGTTGGCCAGCACGAGCGCGGGCTGGTCGGCCGGCATCCAGGCCAGAACGACGTCCAGTCCCGGCAGCACGTCGGAGTCGCCGAACTGCCACGCGGGCAGCCGCCAGCCGCCGCGGTCCTTCCAGCCGATCAGGCGGCGTTCGCCGATGCGGTGGCGGATGCGGCTGGTGTCGACGCCGATGCGAGCGGCGGCCTGCCCGACCGACAGCGCGGTGTCGCGCAGCACGGTCTGCTCGGCGACGGTGCGCGCGCGGGGGTCGGCTTCGTCGGCGTCCAGCGGGCGCAGGTCGAGCCCGGTGCCGGTGAGGGCGTCGCGCTCCGCTTCGGTGAAGTGCGCGGCTGGGTCGACCTGCGGCGAGGTGAGCTTCTTGGCTGCGTCCTCGACGAGGGTGAGGAATTCGTTGGCGGTGACCTTCAAACCGGCCCGGGCCAACACGGTCTCCAGCGCGGCTGACATGACCCCAGAATACCGCAGAGCGCACGAGATGCGTGCGCGAACGTGCGCCGATGCACGCGAAACTCACCGCCTGTAGCACTGATGTTGCAGATGGTGACGATGAGGTTGCTCTGACCGGATTCACCCCGGTCCGGCGTCCGTGTCCTTGATCGCCCGCCAGGTGGCATCGGCCGACTGCGAAGTGTCGGCGGATCGCCTCTTGACGGGGGCGGCGATGGGTCGTTGACTGGACGTACCGACTGGTCGGTCTCACTGTGGAGGTGGCGCGTTGGGCAGCGTGTACGACGAACGGCCGTGGCTGAAGCTCTACGAGGGCGAGCTCCCCGCCGAGATCGAGCCGCGGCACGCCACGATGGTCGAGCTGTTCGCCGACGCGGTCCGCACGAACCCCGACGGGCTCGCCCTGACCTACTTCGACGGTCGGCTGACCTTCGCCGAGCTCGACGACCTCAGCAACGGCCTCGCCCGCCACCTCGCCGACAGCGGCGTGAACCCCGGCGACCGGGTCGCGGTCTACCTGCAGAACGTGCCGCAGTTCGCGATCGCGGTGCTCGCCGGGTGGAAGATCGGGGCCATCGTCGTCCCGCTCAACCCGATGTACCGGGTCCACGAGCTCACCAAGATCCTCGGCGACGCCCGGCCGAAGGCCGTGATCGCCTCCGAGCTGGGCTGGCACGACGTCGTCGGTGGCGTCGCCACCGCCCTGGGCATCGACATCGCGGTCACCACCAGCGAGCTCGACCTGCAGACCCGCAACGACCCCCGGCTGTTCGCCAAGACCGAGCGCAAGCCCGCGGCCGGGACCGTCGACCTGCTCGCGGTCGCCCGCGCGCACTCCGGCGAACGCCCGCCCGAGGTCGCGCAGTCGTCCTCCGACATCGCGCTGCTGGTCTACACCTCGGGCACCAGCGGAGTCCCCAAGGGCGCCACCAACACCCACGGCAACATCGTGTTCAACGCCGAGGGCACGGCCCTGCGGCTGGACGAGGACACCCCGGGCGGGATCTTCGCGCTGGCGCCGCTGTTCCACATCACCGGCCTGGTCGTGCAGTTCGCCGCCGCGCTGGCCGCCGGGCGCCAGCTCGACATGGCCTACCGCTTCGAACCCGGCGTCGTGCTCGACGCCCTGGCCGAGCACCGGCCCGCGTTCATGGTCGGGCCCTCCACCGCCTACATGGCGCTGATGAACCACGCCGAGGTCACGCCCGAGCACTTCGCCTCGCTGAAGATGGTGCACTCCGGCGGTGCCCCGCTGCCCTCGGCGGTGGTGGAGTCCTTCCGGGAGCGCTTCGGCCTCTACATCCGCAACGGCTACGGCCTCACCGAGACCAGCGCCACCGCCACCTCGGTGCCGCTGGGCAAGGAGGCCCCGGTCGACGCCGCCTCCGGCACCCTCGCCGTCGGCGTGCCCACCTACAACACCGTGCTGCGGGTCGTCGACGAGGACGGTGCCGACCTGCCCGTCGGCGAGGTCGGTGAGATCGTCATCGAGGGACCGATGGTGGTCCCGGCCTACTGGAACAAGCCCGACGAGACCGCCGCGGCCATCCGCGACGGCCGGCTGCACACCGGCGACGTGGGGTTCATGGACGAGCAGGGCTGGTTCTACGTGGTGGACCGGAAGAAGGACATGATCAACGCCTCGGGTTTCAAGGTCTGGCCGCGCGAGGTCGAGGACGTCCTCTACGGGCACCCGGCCGTGCGCGAAGCCGCCGTCGTCGGCGTGCCCGACCCCTACCGCGGCGAGACCGTGAAGGCCTTCATCAGCCTGGCCCGCGACAGCTCCGCCACCGGCGAGGAGCTCGTCGAGCACTGCAAGCGGCAGCTGGCCGCCTACAAGTACCCGCGGAGCGTCGAGATCCTCGACGAGCTCCCGAAGACCGCGACCGGCAAGATCCTGCGCCGGCAGCTGCGCGACGCGGCGCGAGCCGGCGAGTGACACGGAAGGAAGAAGCATTGAGCAAGCGTTTCGACGGACGAGTGGCGATCGTGACCGGTGCCAGCCGGGGAATCGGGCTCGCCATCGCCGAACGCCTGGTCGCCGAGGGCGCCAAGGTGACCATCACCGCCCGCAAGCCGGAACCGCTGGCCGAAGCC
Source organism: Saccharopolyspora flava (assembly GCF_900116135.1). Classification (GTDB taxonomy): domain Bacteria; phylum Actinomycetota; class Actinomycetes; order Mycobacteriales; family Pseudonocardiaceae; genus Saccharopolyspora; species Saccharopolyspora flava. Next base: position 178,456 of record NZ_FOZX01000003.1, on the reverse strand, counting down.
GTCAAGGGCCTCGGCGAGGAGAACGCGCTGGGCATCGCGGGCAAGGCCGACGACGTCGAGCACCAGGCCGAGGTCGTCGCCAAGACCCAGGAGGCCTTCGGCCGGGTCGACGTGCTGGTCAACAACACCGGCATCAACCCCGCCTTCGGCCCGATGATCGACCTCGACCACGGGGTCGCGGCCAAGACCTTCCAGGTCAACGTGCTCGCGGCGCTGTCGTGGACCCAGCAGGTCTTCCGGGCCGGGATGGGTGAGCACGGCGGGTCGGTGCTCAACGTGTGCTCGGTCGCCGGCCTCAACCCCGCGCCCGGCATCGGCTTCTACGGCGCGACCAAGGCGATGCTGGCGCACATGACCCAGGAGCTCGCCGTCGAGCTCGCGCCGAAGGTGCGGGTCAACGCCATCGCCCCGGCCGTGGTCAAGACGAAGTTCGCCACCGCCCTCTACGCCGAGAACGAGGCCGAGGTCGCCGCCGGATACCCGTTGGGGCGCTTGGGGATTCCCTCCGACATCTCCGGTGCCGCGGCGTTCCTGCTCTCCGAGGAGGCCTCCTGGATCACCGGGCAGATCATGGTCCTCGACGGCGGTACGACCCTGAAGGGCGGTATGTGACGTGGAGTTCGCCGATTCGGTCGTGATCATCACCGGCGCCGGCAACGGCATCGGTGCCGCGATGGCCCGCAAGTTCGCCGCGCTCGGCGCGAGAACCGTGCTGGCGGACCTCGATTCGGACGCCGTGCGGTCCGTCGCCGACGAGGTGGGCGGTCTCGCGGTGCCCGGTGACGTGGCCGGCGAGCAGGGCGTGAACGCGCTCGTCGAGGCGGCGATGGCCGAGCACGGCCGGATCGACGTCTTCTGCGCCAACGCCGGCATCGGCCGCAACGGCGGCCCCGAAGCCGACGAGGACGCCTGGGCCGCGTCGTGGGAGGTCAACGTGATGTCCCACGTGCGCGCGGCCCGGGCGGTCCTGCCGCACTGGCTGGAGCGCGGCAAGGGCCACTTCCTCGGCACCGCCTCGGCCGCCGGACTGCTCACCATGCTCGGCTCCGCGCCGTACTCGGTGACCAAGCACGCCGCGGTCGCCTTCGCCGAGTACCTCAACATCACCTACGCGGACAAGGGCGTGACCGCGCAGGCGCTGTGCCCGCAGGGCGTGCGCACCCAGCTGCTGGAGGCCACCGGCGAGACCGGGCAGATCCTCATGGGCGCCACGGCCATCGAGGCCACCGACGTCGCCGAGATGGTCGCCGAGAAGCTGGGCGGCGAGGAGTTCCTGATCCTGCCGCACCCCGAGGTCGCCGACTACTACGCGTTGCGAGCGGCCCAACCGGAACGCTGGCAGGGCGGCATGCGCAAGCTGCAGCGCAAGGTCGAGAAACGACCCGTCTAGGCTTGTGGGGACGTATCGACGAGGGAGGAACGATGGCGCGGTCGGCCAACGCACGCACGTCCACCGCTGCGGAGGCGGGAACCGAACCGGTACCCCAGCGATTGCTGGCCGTAGCCACCCGGCTGTTCGCCGAGCAGGGCTTCGAAGCCACCTCGGTGCAGCAGATCGTCGATGCGGCGGGCGTCACCAAGGGCGCGATGTACCACTACTTCGGCTCCAAGGACGACCTGCTCTACGAGATCTACGCCCGGGTGCTGCGCGACCAGCAGGCCAGGCTGGAGAGCGCGGCCGACAGCGATTCCCCCGTCCGGGAACGGCTGCACGCGGCCGCGTCGGACGTCGTGGCCACCACGGCGGCCAACCTGGAGGACACGATCATCTTCTTCCGGTCGATGCACCTGCTGCACGCCGACAAGCAGGCCGAGGTGCGCGCCGAGCGGCGTCGCTACCACGAGCGGGTGCGCGGGCTGATCGAGGAAGGCCAGTCCAGCGGGGTGTTCCGCACCGACAAGCAGGCGGACCTGGTGGTGGACTTCTTCTTCGGCGCGGTGCACCACCTCGGCACCTGGTTCCGCGAGGACGGCAAGCTCACCGGTGAGGAGGTGGGCGCGCACTTCGCCGACCTCCTGCTGGACTCGCTGCGGCCGTAGTTTCCGTCCTGTTTCGTTCCGGCGCCGGGGCTTGTGGCTTCGGCGCCGGAGCGGTTGGCTACCGCTGGCATGTCACCGGCCGGCGGGAGTGACCCGTGAGCGAGACCGAAGCGGCGCGCACCTCGCGCCTGGACCGAGCGCTCAACCTGATCGAGCGGATCGGCAACCGGCTCCCCGAACCGTTCATCCTGTTCGGACTGCTGTTCCTGGTCGTGGCCGTGGTGTCCACGGCGGTCGCGGCGTTCGGCGTCACCGTGACCATCCCGGGCGCGGCGGAGGCGACGCCGGTCCGCGGCGCGTTCACCGGTGAGGGGCTGGAGTTCCTCTTCACCGAGATGCCGGAGAACTTCATCGGCTTCCCGCCGCTGGAAACGGTCGTCACGATCATGCTCGCGGTCGGCCTGGCCGAGCGCACCGGCATGCTCACCGCGCTGATCAGGGCGTTCTTCGGCAGCGCGCGTGGACCGGTGCTGCCCTACGCGGTGGGTCTGGTCGGCGTCAGCGCGAGCGTGATGGCCGACTCGGCGATGATCATCCTCCCGCCGCTGGCGGCGCTGGTGTTCAAGGCCGCCGGGCGGCACCCGGTCGCGGGCCTGCTGGGCGGGTTCGCCGCGACCGGCGCCGGGTACTCCACCTCGATCGTCGTGACCAGCCTGGACGCGCTGTTCTCCGGGATCAGCAACAAGGTCGCCGAGACGCTGCCCGACCCGGGCACGCTGGTCACGCCGGTGTCGAACTACTACTTCAACGCGGTCTCCGCGGTCCTGCTGGGGCTGCTGGCCGGGTTCCTCATCGACCGGCTCATCGAACCCCGCCTGGTCCGGGGCGGGGTGTCCCGCGAGGCCGTCGACGGGGAGCAGGACACCGACCTCGAGGTCGCGCTCGAACCCGCCGAGCGGAGCGGTCTGGTGCGGGCTGGGGTGGCGTTCCTGATCGCGGCGGCGCTGGTGCTGCTGCTGGTGTTCTGGCCGGACTCGCCGCTGGCCAACGCCGACGGAGGGTTCCTGCCGGACTCACCGCTGATGGACTCGGTGACCACGCTGATCTTCCTCGGCTTCGCCGTCCCGGCGATCGCCTACGGCGCTCAGGCGGGGTCGATCAACCGCGCCGCCGACGTGCCGCGGCTGATGGCGCTGGCGCTGCGCGACCTGACCGGGTTCCTGGTGCTGGCGTTCATGCTCGGGCAGTTCATCGCGCTGTTCAACTGGACGAATCTCGGTTCGCTGGTGGCGGTTTCGGGTGCCGACCTGCTGCAGTCGCTGAACCTGGACGGGTATCCGGCGTTCCTCGGGTTCATGCTGCTGGCGTCGGTGCTGAACCTGTTCATCATCTCCGGGTCGAGCCTGTGGACGCTGATGGCGGCGGTGTTCGTGCCGATGTTCGCGCTGCTGGGCTTCGAACCCGGCTTCGCGCAGGCGGCGTTCCGCGTCGGCGACTCGGCCACGCAGATCATGACACCGCTGAACCCGTACATGATCATCATCCTGGGCTACCTCCGCCGCTACGAACCCGAAGCCGGCATCGGCACCCTGGTCGCCCGCATGGTCCCCTTCGTCGTCCCGTTCTGGCTCCTCTGGGCCCTGGTCATGACGATCTTCTACGCCTTCGACCTCCCCCTAGGCCCAGGAATGGGAATCCACACCCACCCATGACGACCGCCCGACCACATCCCGGTCGACGCTTCGCGGCTCGGCTGCGCGGAGCGGGGCAGGCGACAGTTTTAGTCCAAACTGTCCGGACATTTCGGGCGTCACCCGGCGACAGTTTTCACTAAAACTGTCCCCCTCCAGCACCCACCACCCACGAAACCCGACGTCGCGAGGTCTCGATCCCCAGCGGTGGGGTTCGGGTTCACGCGTGACGGTGGGAGGGAGGTTTTCATGAAAACCTTGGTTTGTGAATGTGTTTCGGGGTGGGGGAAGTTTTCATGAAAACTTCCCCCACCCCGAAACGTGAGGTGATCTTCGGTTGTGGTCTCCGACGGGGGCTCGGGATAGGAATCCTGCTCACTCGAATTACCTGCTGTCCGTGAAGTTCGTCAAAGTGGTCGGCGGAGTCGTTCGCGAGGTCCGGAACCGTGAGCGGGGTGCGGACGGCTGTTCGTGATGTGATCGCGGGGTGAGTGGTCGAGGCCGGGAGGTAGTGCACGTGCGTATCGGAATTACCGGGCCTTCCAACCTCACTCCGGAAACGAGTCGTCTGGTTTATCGGGCGTTGGGGCGCGAGCTGGACGCGCATCGCGGGGATGCGGTGATCGGTGTGAGCTGCCTGGCCAGGGGAGCGGATCAGGTTTTCGCTCGGGTGGTCCTCGACGCCGGTGGAACGCTCGAAGTCGTGCTTCCCGCCGCCGACTACCGCGAGCGGAAGGTCAAGCCGGACAACGCTGCGGAGTTCGACGAGCTGCTGGCCAGGAGTGCGACCGTCCGCACCTTGGCGTTCCCGGAGTCCAACAGAGAGGCCTACATGGCCGCCGGCGAGCACGTCCTGAACTCCGTCGACGCGATGATCGCCGTGTGGGATGGCAAGCCGTCCGGCGGCCACGGCGGTACCGGTGACGTCGTCGAGGCGGCTCGTCGCCGCGGAATCCCGGTCACCGTGGTCTGGCCGGATGGGGCCGAGCGCGAGTGACCCGGTTTCGCCGAGTCTTCGGCCCAGACGTGGAAATCCACACCCACCCATGACGACCGGGATCACCGCCCGGCCACATCCCGGTCGACGCTTCGAGGCTCGGTTGTGCGGAGCGGGGCAGGCGACAGTTTTAGTCCAAACTGTCCGGACATTTCGGGCGTCACCCGGCGACAGTTCTCACTAAAACTGTCCCCCTCCAGCACCCACCACCCACGAAACCCGACGTCGCGAGGTCTCGATCCCCAGGGGTGGGGTCCGCGTCGTCCGTGACGGTGGGCGGGAGGTTTTCATGAAAACCTTCGTTTGTGAATGTGTTTCGGGGTGGGGGAAGTTTTCATGAAAACTTCCCCCACCCCGAAACGTGAGGCGATCTTCGGTTGTGGTGTCAGAGGAGGACTCGGGAGAGGAATTCCGCGACGCAGGCGGGTTTTTCAGCGCCCTCGATCTCCACCACGGCCTTGACCGTGAGCTGCAGGCCGCCTTCGATCTCGGTGGCGTCGACGAGCTGGGTCGTCGAGCGGACCCGGGAACCGACCGGGACCGGGGACGGGAAGCGGACCTTGTTGAGGCCGTAGTTGATGCCCATCTTGACGTTGTCGACCCGGAAGGTCTCCGAGTTCAGCTTGGGCAGCAGGCTCAGCGTCAGGAACCCGTGGGCGATCGGCGTGCCGAACGGCCCCGCCTTGGCCTTGTCGACGTCGACGTGGATCCACTGGTGGTCGTGGGTGGCGTCGGCGAAGGTGTTGACCTGCTCCTGGGTGATGGTCAACCACTCGCTGGTGCCGAGCTCCTGGCCCTTGGCCGCCAGGAGCTCGTCCTTGCTGGCGAAAACCTTCATGCGCTTCCTCCGGGAAGGTCGACGAGTTCGGCGATCCGGGCCCGGTGGACCTCGGCGATGCCGAAGGTGAGCTGCGAGCTCTTCGCGCGCCCCAGGTACAGGTGCGCCGGGTGCTCCCAGGTCATGCCGATGCCGCCGTGCAGCTGCAGGTGCTCCTCGGCCGCGCGGACCACGAGGTCGGAGACGTAGGCCTGGGCCATCGCCACCGCCAGCTCCTCCTCGCTGCCCGAGGCCAGCGCGTCGGAGGCGTTGCGGGACACCGCCCGCGCCATGCTGATCTTGGTCCACAGGTCGGCCAGCCGGTGCTTGATCGCCTGGAACGACCCGATCTGCCTGCCGAACTGGTAGCGGGTCTTGCCGTACTCGACGGTGGTGTCCAGGCAGTGCTGGGCGAGTCCGACCTGCTCGGCGGCCAGCATCCCGGCCGCCGTGACCAGCGCCCGGTGCAGGGCGGCCTCGGCCTCCGCGCCGGAGGCGATGCGCTGACCGGGCGTGCCGTCGAGCTCCAGCGTGCCGAAGCGGCGGGTCAGGTCCAGCGGCGTCGTCGGCGTGCGCGTGGCCGCCGCGGCCTCCACCAGGTACAGCGCCGGCCCGTCGGCGTCGACCGCCGGGACCACCACGTGGTCGGCGACCTCCAGGTCCACCACGGCCGACACCCGGCCGGTCAGCGCCGAGCCCTCGGCCTTGACGGTCCGCGGGAACGGCGCGTGCGGGGCGGTGGTGAGGCCGACGGCGAGCGTGCCCACCTCCGACCCGTCCACCAGCCGCGGCAGCACGGTCCGCTCGCCGCAGCCCACCAGGGTCGCGGTCGCCAGCACCGCGCTCAGGAACGGGACCGGGGCCACGGCGCGGCCGATCTCCTCGGCCACCACCGACAGCTCCCGCGCCGTGGCACCGGCACCGCCCAGCTCCTCCGGCACGAGCAGGCCCGCCAGGCCCATCTCGCCGGCCAGCGAGCGCCACAGGTCCAGGTCGTAGGGCTCGTCGGTCTCCACGCGGGCCAGGACGGCCGTCCAGTCGCAGCGGTCCCGCAGCACCCGGCGCACCCCGGAGCGCAGGTCCTCCTCGACCTCGGTGTAGAGCAGGTCCGTCATCGCGGCAGCTCCTTCCACGGCTTGTCCTTGTCGGTGCGGATCTCCGGCGGCAGGCCGAGGATCCGCTCGGCGATGACGTTGCGCAGGATCTCCGTCGTGCCGCCCTCGATGGTGTTGCCCTTGGCCCGCAGGTAGCGGAATCCGGGGCCGCGCTTGGTGAAGTCGGCGAACTCCGGCTGGCGGAACGTCCAGTCGTCGTAGGCCAGGCCCTCCGCGCCCAGCAGCTCCAGCTGGTAGCCGGTGAGCCGCTGGTTGAGCTCGGCGAAGGCCGACTTGATCGCCGAGCCCTCCGGGCCCGGTTCGCCGACGGCCATCTGCTGGCGCAACCGGATGCTGGTCAGGCGCACGGCCTCGGCCTCCACCCACAGCTCCAGCAGCCGGTCGTGCAGACCCGGCGTGCGCTTGTCCGGGTGCTCGCGCCACTGCTCGGCGGCGGCGCCGATCAGGCCGCTCTCGCGCGGGGGCGTGCGGCCGCCGATGGCGACGCGCTCGTTCATCAGCGTGCCCAGCGCCACCGACCAGCCCTGGCCGACCTCGCCGAGCCGCTGCGAGTCGGGGATGCGCACCCCGGTCAGGAAGACCTCGTTGAACTCGGCCTCACCGGTGATCTGCCGCAGCGGGCGGACTTCCACGCCCGGCGCGGTCATGTCGCAGATGAAGTAGGTCAGGCCCTTGTGCTTGGGCTGGTCCGGATCGGACCGGGTCACCAGGATCGCCCAGCGCGCCTGGTGGGCCAGCGACGTCCACACCTTCTGCCCGTCCACGACCCACTCGTCGCCGTCCTTGACGGCGCGCGTGGACAGCGCCGCGAGGTCCGATCCGGCTCCCGGCTCGCTGAAGAGCTGGCACCAGATCTCCTCACCGGTCCACAGCGGACGCAGGTAGCGGCGGCGCTGCTCGTCGTCGCCGAACCGCAGGATCGTCGGCGCGGCCATGCCCAGGCCGATGACGTTCATGTGCGGCCGGTTGTCGGGTGCGCCCGCCTCGGCGAACGCGGCGTCGACGTCGGCCTGCAGCTCGCGGGCCGCGCCCAGTCCGCCCAGCCCCTCCGGGAAGTGCACCCACGCCAGCCCGGCGTCGAACCGGGCGCGCAGGAACTCCAGCCGGTCGGTGCTCTTCGGGTCGTGCGCGGCCAGGAACTCCTCGACCCGGCCGCGCAGCTCGGTGGCGTCCACGCCGCTCACGCCTTCGGCCCGCCGGCCACGTAGATGACCTGGCCGGAGACGAAACCGGACCGCTCGTCGGCGAAGAACGACACCGTGTTGGCGATGTCCTCCGGCGCGCCCGCGCGGCCCACCGGGATCTGCGAGATCGCGGCGGTGGTGAAGTCCTCGAAGGACATGCCGACGCGCTCCGCGGTCGCCTTGGTCATGTCGGTGGCGATGAAGCCCGGGGCGATGGCGTTGGCGGTGATGCCGAACTTGCCGAGCTCGATGGCGAGGGTCTTGGTCAGGCCCTGCAGACCGGCCTTGGCGGTGGAGTAGTTGGCCTGGCCGCGGTTGCCCAGCGCCGAGGTCGACGAGAGGTTGACGATGCGGCCCCACTTGGCCTCGACCATGTGCTTCTGGACCGCGCGGGCCATCAGGAACGAGCCGCGCAGGTGCACGCTTATGACGGTGTCCCAGTCGTCCTCGGACATCTTGAACAGCATGTTGTCGCGCAGCACGCCCGCGTTGTTGACCAGCACGGTCGGCGCGCCCAGCTCGGAGGCGATCCGGTCGACGGCGGCCTGCACCTGCTCGGCGTCGGCGACGTTGGCCCCCACGGCCAGCGCCTTGCCGCCGCCGGCCTCGATCGCCGAGACCGTTTCCGCGCACTGCTTCTCGTCAAGGTCGATGACGCCGACGGCGAAGCCGTCCTCGGCCAGCCTCTTCGCGGTGGCCGCACCGATCCCGCGAGCGGCACCGGTCACGATCGCGACACGACTCTCAGTCATGGACAACTCCTCGCTGCTCTGTTCCTCAGTCACGGTCCCGACCGGGGTGACCGGAATACCGGAGTAATCCGGTCACCGATTACGGCGGTAATCCGTGTTGGACGCGGAATACCGCCGTAATCCGCGTCCGGAATACCGGAGTAATCGGGTCACCACCCGGGGTCGGGGGTTCGTCGGGGTAAACGGGGGAGAGGGGTGGTGGGTTACTTCTTGGTGTACTTGCGGAGTTCTCGGCGGGCCAGGGAGCGGCGGTGGACCTCGTCCGGGCCGTCGACGATGTGCAGGGTGCGGGCGTGGGCGTAGAGCGCGGCCAGCGGGAACTCCTGGGAGACGCCGCCACCGCCGTGGGCCTGGATGGCGCGGTCGATGACCCAGGTGGTCATCTCCGGCACCGCCACCTTGATCGCCTGGATCTCGGTGTGCGCGCCCTGGTTTCCGACGGTGTCCATCAGCCACGCGGTCTTGAGCACCAGCAGCCGGGCCTGCTCGATCTTGACGCGGGACTCGGCGATCCAGTGCTGCACCACGCCCTGCTCGGCCAGCGGCTTGCCGAACGCGACGCGCTCGGAGGTGCGCCGGCACATCAGCTCCAGCGCCCGCTCGGCCATGCCGATCGCGCGCATGCAGTGGTGGATGCGGCCGGGACCCAGCCGCGCCTGGGCGATGGCGAAGCCCTCGCCCTCACCGGAGATGACGTTCTCGACCGGCACCCGCACGTCGTTGAACACGACCTCGGCGTGGCCGCCGTGGTCGGCGTCGTCGTAGCCGAAGACGTGCATGCTGCGCTTGATCTCGACGCCGGGGGTGTCCTTGGGCACCAGCACCTGGCTCTGCTGGCGGTGCCGCTCGGCGTCCGGGTCGGTCTTGCCCATCACGATGAGGATCTTGGCGCGCGGGCTCATCGCCCCGGAGGAGAACCACTTCCGGCCGTTGATGACGTAGTGGTCGCCGTCGCGGACGATCCGGGTGCCGATGTTGGTGGCGTCGGAGGAGGCCACGTCGGGCTCGGTCATGCAGAACGCCGAGCGGATCTCGCCGTCGAGCAGCGGCTGCAGCCACTGCTTGCGCTGCGCCTCGGTGCCGAACTGGGCCAGCACCTCCATGTTCCCGGTGTCCGGCGCCGCGCAGTTGGTGGCCTCCGGCGCGAGAGCCCCGGAGCGGCCCATGATCTCGCACAGCGGGGCGTACTGGAGGTTGGTCAGGCCCGCGCCGTGCTCACCGGGCAGGAAGAGGTTCCACAGGCCGCGCCGCTTGGCCTCGGCCTTAAGCTCCTCCATGATCGGCGGGTGCGCCGACCAGCGGTCGGGGGCCTCGTCGAGCTGCTGGTGGAACACCGGCTCGGCGGGGTAGATGTGCGAGTCCATGAAGTCCAGCAGCTCGCCCTGCAGCTGTTGGGTCTTGGCGTCGAACGCGAAATCCATCTGTCATGCCTCCTTGAGGGTCGCCAGGCCCTGCGCGACGAGCGGAGCCACCAGGCCGCCGACGTGCTCGAAGCCCTCGCCGACGGTCTGGTTCTGGATGAAGCGGAAGTGGATGCCTTCGAGGATCACCGCGATCTTGAAGTAGCCGAAGGCCAGGTACCAGTCCAGATCGGACAGGTCGAGCGGGCTGCGCTCGGCGTAGCGCGCGAAGAGCTGCTTCGCGCTGGGGAAGCCGTACTCCGGGCCGACGCCCTTGGCGATGGGGTTGTTGGCCAGACCGCTGAAGCCCTCCCAGTACACGGCCAGCAGGCCGAGGTCGGTGAGCGGGTCGCCGATGGTGGCCATCTCCCAGTCGAGCACGGCCTTGATCTGCTGGTCGTCGCCGACGATGACGTTGTCCAGCCGGTAGTCGCCGTGCACGATGCCCACCGGCCCGCCGGAGGGGACCGAGGCGGCCAGCTGCTGGGAGAGCGCGTCGATGCCCTCGACCTCGCGGCTGTGCGAGGCCTTGAGCTGCTTGGTCCAGCGCCGCACCTGGCGCTCCAGGAAGCCCTCCGGGCGGCCGAACTCGGCGAGCCCGACCGAGGCCGGGTCGAGGGAGTGCAGGTCCGCCAGCACGTCCATGAGCTGGTAGGACAGCGCGTGGCGCTGCTGCTCGGTGAGCGCCTCGCTCTGCTCGGGCGAGCGGTAGACGGCGCCGGGCACGTACTCCATGACGTAGAACGGGGCGCCGAGCACCTCCTCGTTCTGGCACAGCAGCTCGGCCCGGGGCACGGGCACGGCGGTGTCGGCCAGGGCGGTGAGCATCCGGTGCTCGCGGCTCATGTCGTGCGCGGTGGCCAGCACGTGCCCGAGCGGCGGGCGGCGCACGACCCACTGCCGGACGCCGTCGCCGACGATGTAGGTCAGGTTGGAGCGGCCGCCCTGCACCAGCTCACCGGTGAGCTCGCCGGTGACCATGCCGGGCATCTCGACGTCGAGGTAGGCCCGCAGCCGGTGGAGGTCGAGTCCGGGCAGCTCGTCGGGCTCTGGTGCGTTCACCTGATCTCCTCTTGCGGTACGGAACCGGCGGGCAGCAGCTCCGCCAGCCGGGTTCGGGTGTCGGCCGGGCCGGTGTGCAGCACGGCGTGCATGCCCAGTTCGCGGGCGGCGTCGACGTTGGGAGCGCCGTCGTCGACGAAGGCGGTCTGCTCGGGGTCGAGGCCGAGCGCGTCCAGGCTCATCCGGTAGATGCGGGGGTCGGGCTTGCGCAGCCCGACCTCGCCGGAGAGGACGGTGGAGTCGAACAGCCCCGCCAGCTGCTCCCACGGGTAGGCGTCGATGTTCCCCCAGCTGTTGGACAGCAGTGCGGTGCGGATCCCGCGTTCCCGCAGGTCCCGCACCAGCGTCAGCATGGCCGGTTCGGGCCGCATCCGCCCGAAGAGCCGTCCGAGCAGGTCATCGGGGGAGACCGGCTGGTCGTCGAGGGTGCGCAGGCGGGCGGCCATCGCCTCGTTGAAGCCGGCGGCGTCGAGTTCGCCGGTCTCCAGCCGGTGCACGGGCGTGCCCTCGGGCGCGTTGCGCGACAGCCACTCCTTGAGCGCGGCGGAGAACAGCTCCGGGCGGATGCGCTCCTCGGTCAGCCAGGCGTTGATCGAGTCGCGGGTGGGTGTGGTGAGCACACCTCCGTAGTCGAAGACGACCGCGCGCACGGCCGGGTTGGCGACACTGGAACCCATGAACTGGACCGTACCGACTAGACGGTATGTCGCGCTAGCCCCAGTTCGGGCGTCCGCGTGGCGTCAAGGCGCCGGGGTGATGTCGCGGTCGCCCGAACGGCCGCACGGCGCTCACGCCGCGTTCGCGGGTGTCCGGTTCATCCGGATCGGTGGTGTGATCGAGGGGTGGTGGTCCTCGTCGGGACGGCGGTTGCGCGGCCTCGTCCGGCCGAGCGCGGTGACGGTGGGTCAAAGGTGGTAACTCCGGCAAAAACGTCGTCGTTGACCGGGCTTTTAACCCGTCGGTAGGTTTCGAATCCGCCGCGCGGCCAGCACTTTTCGAATTCCCACGAACGTGCAGGAGAGGCCAATGAAGTCCGTCCTCAGTGGAAAGCGCGCCGCCATCGCGGCCGCCTTCGCCGCCGGTGCGGCGCTCGCCGTCGTCCCGCAGGCCGCGGCCGCGCCCTTCGACGTCAACTTCGACTGCTCCGGTGACTCGCCGCTCGGCGCGCAGCAGTTCAGCCTGCAGCAGAGCACCGACGTCACCGCGCCCGAGACCGTCGCCCCCGGGGCCGCGTTCGACGTCGTCGTCGACCCGGCCGTGAACACCATCCCGGGCGAGGTCAACGGCAACACCGTCAAGGAGGTCGGCGGCTTCGACCTCAAGATCCCGATCCCGGCCAACTCCACCTACGTCTCGGCCGACCTGGAGGGCGGCTCGGGCCTCGGCGACGCCGCGCCGACCATCGACGTCGCCGACGGCGTGGCCACGCTGCACCTCGACGGCCCGATCGCCGGCGACAGCGAGTTCGAGCTGCCCACCATCACCGTGCACCTCACCGCCGGTGAGTCCGGCACGATCGAGACGAAGCTGGCCGGCAGCAGCTACGAGGACCCGGGTCTGACCTTCACCGCCGTGGTGTCCTCGGTGGTCGGCGACGTCGACGTCCCGTCGGCGTGCTTCCCCAACCCGAACCCGACCCTGACCACGACGACCATCGGCTGACCGGCGGGAGCGGCGGGGGCGATGTCCCCGCCGCTCACCTGCGGGTGATCAGGTGCGCGAGGACGCCCGCGACCAGGCCCCAGAAGACCGAGGCGATGCCGAAGGCCGTGATGCCCGAGGCGGTGACCAGGAACGCGATCAGCGCGGCCGTCCGGTCCTCGGCCTCGGCGGTGGCCTTGGCCAGCGAGCCGCCGATGGTGTCCAGCAGGCCGATCCCGGCCAGCGCGGCGATCAGCGCACCCGGGAACGCGGCGATCAGGCTCGCCAGCGTCGCCCCGAACACCGCGATGAGCAGGTACAGCGCGCCCGAGGTGATCGCGGCCTTGTAGCGCTGCGCCGGGTCCTCGTGGGCCTCCTCGCCCATCGCCAGCGCGGCCGTGATCGCCGCGAGGTTGATGCCGAAGCAGCCCAGCGGGGCCAGCAGCACGTTCGCCAACCCGGTCCAGGACAGCACCGGCGAGATCGGCGTGGTGTAGCCGTGCGCCCGCAGCGTCACGACGCCGGGCAGGTTCTGCGAGGTCATGGTGATGACGAACAGCGGGATCGCGATGCCCACCACCGAGTGCACCGAGAACTCCGGCCACGTCCACACCGGCGTCGCCAGGGCCAGGTCGACCTCCCCGGCCCGCAGGGTGCCGGCCAGCGCCGTCCCGGCCACGCCCAGCACCAGCGCGACCAGCACCGCGTAGCGCGGCAGGAACCGCTTGGCCAGCAGGTACCCGGCCAGCATCACCGCCACCAGCGCGAACTGCTCGCGCATCGTGGTGAACAGGTCGAGGCCGAAGCGCAGCAGCACACCGCCCAGCAGCGCGGCGGCGATCGCGGGCGGGATGAGGTTCACCGCCCGCTCGAACAACCCGGTCACGCCCACCAGCAGCGACAGCACCGCGGCCAGCAGGAACGCGCCGACGGCCTCCGGCATCGACAGCCCGTGGCCGCTGGCGGCCAGCAGGGCCGCGCCCGGCGTCGACCAGGCCAGCACGATCGGAGCGCGGGTGCGCCACGACAGCGCGATCGAGACGACGCCGATCCCGATGCCCAGCGCGAAGATCCACGAGGAGATCTCGGCGGGCGACGCCCCCAGCGCCTGCGCGGCGGAGAAGACGATGGCCGCCGAGCTCACCACGCCCACCAGCGTCGTGATGAACCCGGAGACCAGGGTGGAGACCGGCATCATCCGAACCCGCTGCTCTGACCGCACAACCCCGTCCGTTCTCTCGGCGAACGACCACGATCGCATCGCGACCGCCCGCAGCGGGGCGAACTGTGTTCAGGAAAACGAAAACCCCTCCGGGACGGGGGACCGGAGGGGTTCTCATCACCGGATCCCGGACGCGTTCGGGGCGGTCCGGGGTCCGCGGGCGGGCGTCCTCGGTGGGGGAGGACGCCCGCCCGGCTCAGGCGTTGTCCTGCTTGAGCATGTCCGAGCACTTCTCGCCGATGGCCATGGTAGTGATGTTCGGGTTGACCGCCACCAGGAACGGCATCACCGAGGCGTCGGCGACGCGCAGGCCCTGCACGCCCTTGACGCGCAGCCGCGGGTCCAGCGGCTTCGACTCGTCGTCGGCCGCACCCATCTTCACCGAACCGGCCGGGTGGTAGACGGTGTTGTGGGTGCGCTTGATGTAGTCGGCGATCTCGTCGTCGGTCTGCACGTCCTTGCCGGGGAAGAGCTCCTCGCCGGCCCACTCCTGCATCGCCGACTGCGCGACGATCTTGCGGGCCAGCTTGATGCCCTCGGTCATGACGCGGATGTCGTGACCGTCCGGGTCGGTGAAGTACTTCGGGTCCACCTTGGCCTTGTCCCGGAAGTCCTTGCTGCGCAACCGAACCGTGCCGGTCGAGCGGGCGCGGGTGACGTTCGGGGTCAGGCAGAAGGCGTTCTCCGAGGTCGGGTAGCCCTGCCGCACGGTGTGCATGTCGAACGGCACCGAACCGTAGTGGAACATCAGGTCCGGGCGGTCCAGGCCGTCCTCGGTGCGGGTGAAGATGCCGATCTCCCACCACTGGGTGGAGTCCTCCACCATCGGCTTCTTGGCCTCCCAGCTGATCACGCCCTCGGGGTGGTCCTCCAGGGTGGAGCCGACGCCGGGGGAGTCGACCAGCACGTCGATGCCGAACTCGCGCAGGTGCTCGGCCGGGCCGATGCCCGAGAGCATCAGCAGCTTCGGCGTGTCGATCGCGCCGGTGGAGAGCACGACCTCCTTGCGGGCGGTGACCGTCTTGGAGTGGATCAGGTCGTCGCTGAGGTACTCCACACCGGTGGCGCGGGTGCCGTCGAAGGTGACCTTCTTGGCCCAGGCGTTGGTGCGGATCTCCAGGTTCGGCCGGTCCATGATCGGGTGCAGGTAGGACACCGACGACGAGGAGCGGGTGCCGTCCTGCTTGGCGTTGATCTGGAACCAGTTGGCGCCGTGGGTGACCGTCGTGCCGGAGTTGAACTCGGTGGTCGGGATGCCCTGCTGCTTGCAGGCCTCCAGCAGCGCCACACCGGTCGGGTCCTTCGGCGGGACCGAGCGGATGGTCACCGGGCCGGAGCGGCCGTGGTGCTCACCCGGTCCGTCGTTGGTCTCCAGCCGCTTGTACAGCGGGAACATGTCCTTCGAGCCCCAGCCGGGCAGGCCCATCGACTCCCACTCGTCGAGGTCCTCGGCCGGAGCCCAGAACGCGATGCAGGAGTTGTGCGAGGAGCAGCCGCCGAGCACCCGGGCGCGGGCGTGGCGCATGAAGGAGTTGCCGTTCTCCTGCGGCTCGATGAGGTAGTCCCAGTCGTAGCCGGACTCCAGCAGCGCCATCCACTTCTTGAGCTCGAGGACGTTGCTGTCGCCGACGTCGGACGGGCCGGCTTCGAGCAGGCACACGGTGGTGCCGGGGTCCTCCGACAGCCGTGCCGCGACCGCCGCACCGGCGCTGCCGCCGCCCACCACGACGTAGTCGAACTGATCGGTCATGGTCATTCCTTTCCGAACTCAGACGAGGGACGTGGTCTCGTCGCCCGCGGTGTCCTTCTCGGACGACGCGTGGTCGGCGAGAACACCCACCTTGTGCCGCTGGACGAACCAGTAGTAGGCGAAACCGGCCACCGCCGCGATCCCGACGAACAGCACCGAGCTGTACTGCAGGTACCAGTGGTACGGGGGCTCGGCGTTGTAGACCTCGGTGCGAGGCCAGGCCAGGTTGATCGACATGCCCAGGCCCCACAGCACGGCCAGGACGTTGATCGGCAGGCCCAGCTTGCCGAGGCTGAACCGGCCCTTCTCCTTGACCGGCTTCCACGTCCCGCGCAGGCGCGCCACCAGCATCGGGATCGTGACCAGCAGGTAGGAGATGTAGATCAGGATGATCGCCAGCGAGGTGATCGCGGTGAAGATCTGCGGCTGGCCGATGTTGACCAGCAGCAGCACGATCGCGACCACGCCGATGAACACCGCGGGCAGCACCGGGGTCTGGAAGCGCGGGCTCACCCGGGCCAGCAGCTTGCCCGCGGGAAGCGCGTTGTCGCGGGCCATCGCGAACATGATGCGGATCGCGGCGGTGTGCACCGCCAGCACGCACACGGTGATCGCCACGAAGATCGCCAGCAGGAACAGCCGGCCGACGAACGGGCCGAGCGCGTCGCTGAGCACGAACTGCAGACCGGACTCCGCCAGCTCCGGGGCGTTGAAGTCGCGGGTGGCCATCATGCCGAACAGCAGGATCAGGCCGCCGAGCACGAACGAGGCGATCAGCGCGCGCAGGATGGCGCGCGGGGCGTTCTTGTGCGGGTCGATCGACTCCTCGCCGAGGGAGGCGGCGGTGTCGAAGCCGTACATGACGTACGAGGAGGCGATGCCGGCGACCAGGAAGGCGCTCAGGTAGCTGCCGCCGAAGGCCGATTCGGTGCCGTTGGTGTCGAGGATGACCGTCGGCGGGTTCACCACGACCAGCGCCAGCGCGATGATCAGCAGCACCGCGGCGGCCAGCTCGATGAACACGCCGGTGGAGTTGATCTGCGCCATCAGCTTCACGCCGTAGGCGTTGACCAGCGTGGTGAACAGGATCAGCACCAGCGCCAGCAGCACCGCGTTGACCGCGGAGTCGGTGGCGTCGGAACCGTCCCCGATGAACTGGAAACCGGCCCAGATCTGGGGCAGCGTGTTCTGGTAGGCCAGGGCCGTGGCCGAGATCGACACGATCGAGGCCAGCAGCATCATCCAGCCGGCTAACCAGCCGACGTGCGGGCCACCGAGCTTCTTGGCCCAGTTGTAGATGGAACCGGCGATCGGGTAACGCGATGCCAGCTCGGCGAAACTCAACGCCACCAGCAACTGCCCGAGGAACACGATCGGCCAGGACCACACGTAGGCGGGTCCGCCGAAGCCGATGCCGAAGTACGAGAGTTGGAAGGCGCCGGTGAGCACCGAGATGTAGCTGATGCCTGCGGCGAAGGTGTGGAAGCTGCCGAGGCTTCTCTTCAGCTTGTTGGTGTAGCCGAACTCGTTGAGCCCGGCGTCGTGATTGGTGGGCGCGCTCATGCCCCGAACTCCTTCCCCGGCCGCACCCTCCCGCCGGGAGGCAGGAGCGACGACGCGGGTTGGTTGTTTGCTAGCGCGAAATCCCGCTTCCCACAATGCGTTTGCGGGCGGTGCGGCGGAACGCTGTCCGCCGCACCGGACACAAGATTCCTTTCCTTACTTCGCGGAGAACCAGTTCTGCGGACCGGGCCGCAGGTTCTGGTAGACGTGCTTGGCCTCCTGGTACTCGCCGAGACCGGCGCGGCCCAGTTCGCGTCCGATGCCGGACTGCTTGAAGCCGCCCCACTCGGCCTGCGGGAGGTACGGGTGGAAGTCGTTGATCCAGACGGTGCCGTGCCGCAGCCGGTTGGCCACCCGCTGCGCCTTGGCCGGGTCGCCGGTGAACACCGCGCCTGCCAGCCCGTAGTGGGTGTCGTTGGCGATGCGGATCGCGTCGTCCTCGTCGGTGAAGCGCTCGACGGTCAGCACCGGGCCGAACGATTCCTCGGTGACCGCGTAGCTGCCCTGCTTCACCTCGTCGAGGACGGTGGGCAGGTAGTAGTGGCCGTTCGCGTAGCGCTCGCCTTCGGGGCGCTTGCCGCCGGTGCGCAGCACCGCTCCCTCGGAGACGGCCTTCTGGACGTAGTCGTCGACCTTCTGCAGGTGCGCGGCCGAGATCAGCGGGCCGGTCTCGGCGTCCTCGTCGAAGGGGCCGCCGATGCGGATCTGCTCGGCGCGGCGGACGATCTCGTCCACCAGCGCGTCGTGCAGCTCGTCCTGCACGATCAGCCGGGCGCCCGCGGAGCAGACCTGGCCGGAGTGCAGGAAGATCGCGGTGAGCGCGAAGTCCACGGCGGTGTCGAAGTCGGCGTCGGCGAAGACGACGTTGGGGTTCTTGCCGCCCAGCTCCAGCGCGACCTTCTTGACCGTAGGCGCGGCCATCGCCGAGATCTTGCGGCCGGTGTGCAGGCCGCCGGTGAACGAGATCAGGTCCACGTCGGGGTGCTCGGCCAGCACCGAGCCGACCTCGGAACCGGTGCCCGGCACCAGGTTTCCGACCCCGGCGGGCAGACCGGCCTCGTCCAGCGCGCGCATCAGCAGGATCGCGGTGGAGGGGGTGAGCTCGCTGGGCTTGAGGACGAAGGTGTCGCCCGCGGCGATGGCCGGCGCGACCTTCCAGGCCACCTGCAGCAGCGGGAAGTTCCAGGGTGTGATCATCCCGCACACGCCGACCGGCTCGTACTGCACGCGGCTGATCGCGTCGGGGGTGCCGGTGTCGACGAGGGCGCCCGCGTCGGTGCCGGCGATCTTGCCGAAGTAGCGGAAGCAGGCGGCGATGTCGTCCATGTCGTACTCGCTCTCCACCAGGCGCTTGCCGGTGTCGAGCGATTCGGCGCGGGCGAACTCGTCCTTGTCCCGGACCAGGATGTCGGCGACGCGCAGCAGCAGGTCACCGCGCTCCCAGGCGGAGCCGGTCGACCAGGTGCCCTCGTCGAAGACGCGGCGCGCGGCCGCGATGGCCCGCTCGGCGTCGGCGCGACCGCCCTCGGAGACGGTGGCGGCGAGCTGCCCGTCGGCGGGGCAGTGGATCTGCCGGGTGCGGCCGTCGGCGGCCGGGACCCACTCGCCGTCGATGTAGCACGTGGCTGCCGAATTGTCTGCTTGCGGCATGGCTCTTCCCCGTAAAAGTCGCTTGTGTGTCCGCGTCCTCATCCGCGTGTGGAACACGCGCCGCCCCCGGCGGCGAGTTCACAATGCGGCGGACGCCGATTCGTCGCCACGCGAATCCGCACCGGGCGATGATGCGGAGCAATTCGCCGAATGGTGCCCATCTCGGGCACGCATCGGTCTCGAATTCACCTCCTGGTGTTCCATTCGGTGGCTTCCGGGCGCGTTTTCTCCCATTCCGCGCGACGCAATTCTTTCCGCCGCGCGGAGCCTTTGGCTGCGCTGCCGGGGAAGGACACTAACACCATTGATGTACATCTGTACATCATCTGCGGGTCATCGATGCCGGAACGCGTGGAAAAATGCGTTCTGAACTGGTCAAACGTGTGTCCGGTGACGTGGACCGCATCGGTATCGGCCGCGACGTGGCAAGCTGGATCTCCGGATCGGCCGATCGCCCCAGGTCGTTCCTCCGGTCCCACCACCCGGATGCCGATGACGTTCACGCGCTGTGACAGGGGAGGAACACCGAGCGCATGTCGACCACGCAGCCCGCGCCGCCCGCTCGCCGCAAGGACCCCGACCGCCGGGAGCGCATCGCGCGCGCCGCGATCGAGGTCGTCGCCGAACGCGGCGTCGAGAAGCTCACGCACCGCAGCGTCGCGGCTGCCGCGGGGGTCCCGCTCGGTTCCACCACCTACTACTTCGCGACCCTCGACGACCTGCTCGCCAGCGCCCTGCGGCAGGCCGCCGAGGACGACGTCGAGCACATGCGCAGGTGGGCCGACGAGCTCGAACCCGGCTGCGACCTGGCCGAGGCGCTCACCGACCTGGTGCTGCACTACCTCGGCGACGCCCGCGCGCAGACCGCCGTCGAGCACCAGCTCTACATCGCCGCGCTGCACAAGCCGGCCTTGCGCCAGGTGAGCCAGGAGTGGGACACCTGGCTGGCCGAGCTGTTCGCCTCCTACACCGACGAGACCACCGGCCGCGCGCTGTCGGTGCTGTTCTGCGGTTGGCAGCTGCAGGGGATCGTCCGGGAATCGGTGCCGAGCCGAGACGAAATCGAGACTACTTTTCGGCGGATGCTGGAACCCGGCGCGAAAACCTGATTCCAACAGGCATTTCAGGGTGGGTGTCCGGATGGTCAACATCGGATGTCCGTTGCATTGCACCGGAATCGGGGCAGTTGATCTCAATGGCCTCGGCGAGGAAGATGGACCCATAGCGATCCGTGGCATCGGTGTTCGGTGATGTCGTCGCGGTTGTCGGTTTCGGCCCGGCGGTCGCATCAGCGGAGGAATCACCGGTGGCGCACGGACTTGCCGCGTCGGGGCGTGGCTCGCTCCCAGCACAATTGATCAACTCAGGTGGGGTGAGACCGTGGGGCACATCGAGGACCGCGAACTGGTACCGCTGAAGGCTGATTTCGACACCGTCTGGTACGGATACCGCCGTTCGCAGGTGAAGTTCTACATCCAGCAGACCGAGGCCGAGCTGCGGCTGGTCACCGAGGACAGGGACTCGGCGTTAAGCCAGGTCAACGAGCTGTCCGCGCAGCTCGACCAGGCGCGGGCGCAGGTCGAGGAGCTCAAGAGCGAGCTCGACGCGCAGGCGCAGGAGCCCATTTCGATGGACGCCCTGTCCGACCGCATGCGCCGCATGGTCCGGCTCGCGCAGGACGAGGCCAAGGAGATCGTGGCCAGCGCCCAGGCGGCGTCCGAGCACGAGTGGGCCCGCTCCGAGCAGGCCGCGGCCGAGCTGCGCAACCGCTACGAGAAGCTCGTGGCCGAGGCCGACGAGTGGCGTCGCCAGTCCGAGGAGCAGCGCAACGACATGATCGCGCGCACCCGCTCCGAGGTGCAGGAGATGGCCCGGCAGGCCGAGCAGCAGCGCAGGCAGCTCGACACCGAGGCCGAAGAGCGCCGTGTCCAGGTGGAACACGACTTCGAGGTGTCCATGTCCGCCCGCCGCGAGGAGGCCATGCGCATCCTCGCCGAGCGCGAGCAGGCCAGCCGCGAGGAGGCGCAGCGCCGCGTCCGCGAGGCCACGGCCGAGGGCGAGCGCCGGATCGTGCGCGCCGACGAGTACGCGGCGACGATGCTCAAGACCCGGCAGCAGCTGGCCGAGCAGGTGCGCACCGCGCAGCAGATCCTCGGCAACGCCGAGCCGTTCCTGGTGGCCACCGAGACCGGTTCGGACAGCGAGGCTTCGGACGCGTACGTGACCGACACTGTCCACAGTGGAGACACCGACGTGGAGGTCCCGAAACAGCGCGACGAGGAGACGCTGCCGCAGGAGGCCGAAGCCACCGTCTGAGGTGACCGCGTCACCCGGGGTGCGCAACCGCGCGCACCCCGGGTGAGCGACGGGCCGCCCGCCCGACACCCGGCGGGCGGCCCGTTGCTGCGTGCGGGGGACGTGACGAGAACACGCCGCGCGCTTCCCGGTGCTCCGCCCGGCTGGCTATCTTGCTCCGATCGTCGTGCTCACGGGAGGTCGGATGAACTGGCGCGGATGGGGGACCACCGTCGCGGTCTGCGCGTTGCTGCTGGTCGGGATGCCCGCGGGAGCGGCCCCGCCGGAGGACGTGGCGCAGCGGCTGGAGCAGGTGCCGGGCCTGACGGTGGTGGGCGAGCGGCCCACCGAACCGGGCTTCCGGCTGTTCGACCTGACCTTCGCCCAGCCGGCCGATCACCGGCACCCGGAGGCCGGGACGTTCCAGCAGCGGCTCACCCTGCTGCACCGCGACGTCTCCCGCCCCACCGTCGTCTACACGACCGGCTACGGGCTGCCGACCAGCACCAACCGCACCGAGCCGACGCAGCTCGTGGACGGCAACCAGATCACGCTGGAGCACCGCTTCTTCACCCCGTCGCGGCCGGAACCCGCCGACTGGACCGATCTCGACATCTGGCAGGCCGCCACCGACGAGCACGAGGTGATCTCGGCGCTGCGGGGGATCTTCGATCGACAGTGGATCACCACAGGCGCGAGCAAGGGTGGCATGACGGCGGTCTACCACCGCCACTTCTACCCGGACGACGTGGACGGAACCGTTGCGTACGTCGCACCGAACGATGTGGACAACGCTCACGACGCCTACGACGGGTTCCTCTCATCGGTCGGTACCGATCCAGCGTGCCGCGAGGCGCTGACCGCCGTGCAGTGGGAGGCGCTGCTGCGCCGGCCGGAGATGATCGCGAAGTTCCAGGCCCAGGCCGACGAGCAGGGCCTGACCTTCGACCGGATCATCGGCGACATCGACCGGGGCCTGGAGCTGGTCGTGCTCGACGCGCCGTGGAGCTTCTGGCAGTACCGCGGTCAGCAGGACTGCGGGCGGATCCCGGCGCCGAGCGCGAGCACCGACGAGATCTACCGGTTCCTGGACGAGACGGTCGAGTTCGCCTTCTACACCGACCAGGGCATGGAGCCCTACACGCCGTACTACTACCAGGCGGGAACGCAGCTGGGCTGGCCCGACGTCTCCGACGAACCGCTGGCCGACCTGCTGCACCACCGGGAGCTGAGCCAACCGCGCAACCTGGTGCCGCGCGAGATCCCGATGCGGTTCGAGCCGGGCGCGATGCGCGAGGTCGACGGCTGGGTGCGCAGCCGGGGTTCGGAGCTGATGTTCGTCAACGGGCAGAACGACCCGTGGAGCGCCGAACCGTTCGAGCCGAGCGCCCTCGACTCGCACTCCTACCTGGTGCCGGGCGCCAACCACGGCGCCGACATCGCGGGGCTGCCTGCCGGGCAGCGCGCCGAGGCCGAGGCGACGGTGCGCCGCTGGGCCGGGGTGGAGGCCCCGGCGCTGCGCAGCACCTCTCTCGACCAGCGGCCGCTGGAACGTCACCCGCTCTGACGGGCCGGGTTCCGCTCGCTGAACGTGCGGTCGTAGAGGCGGATCAGGAAGTCGTGGGCGGGGCGCTCGACCAGCTTGGTCAGCGCCCAGCCCACGACCGTGCCGGTGACCAGCACCGACAGGGTCTGCAGCAGCGACGGCACGCCGTTGGTGTCGAGGTAGTGCAGCAGGATGTAGCCGATGGTCTGGTGGGTGAGGAACACGCCGTAGGAGATGCCGGCGAACCAGGTCACCGCGCGCGCCACCGCGGGCGGCAGGGGCCAGTCCGGCCCGCAGGCCACCAGCGTTAGCACCAGCAGTCCGATCCAGACGGCGATGGTCGAACCCCAGTCGCAGTCCAGCGCGCCGTCGGGGAGCCGGATGTAGTTGTGCAGCGCCTGGGCCCCCATGCAGGCGGCCAGCAGCAGCGCGAAGTGCCCGCGTCCCAGGCGACCGGTGGAGACCATCCAGATCGCCACCCCGGCGACGAACAGGTGCCAGCGGTGCGCGCCGAACCCGTCCACCAGCATCCGGTAGGTCTCGGGCACCCCGGAGATGCGGAAGTGCCACTGGGCGAGCGGAAGTAGTACAGCTGTCCACATCACCCAGACGATCTTGTTGCCGTGGCCCCACTTGGTGGCGTAGAGAACGGCGGCGAAGGTGAAGCCCATCAGCTGCAGCGGGACCGTCCAGTGTGAACCGTCCAGGAAGGCGTAGACCTGCGGCTTCCAGTTCCACAGCATGAGCAGGTGGTGCGCCAGGTCGGCGCCGGTGGGCTCGACCCACCCGGGCGGCCGCAGGAACCGCAGGACCAGCCAGATCAGCACCACCGCCCCGGCGAACGGCGGGACCAGCCGCGCCATCCGCTTCCACCAGTAGCGGCGCAGGCTGCCGCGCCGGATGGTGGCCGCCGCGAAGTACGCCGAGATCACCAGCAGCAGGCTCGCGCCCACCTGGTACGGGAAGTACAGCGTGCGCGGGGAGAGGTCGGGATGAGTCACCCGGCTCATGTAGGTCGCGTGGTAGAGCATCACCAGCACCACGCACGCGGTGCGCACCACGTCCCAGCTGACCTTCCGGTTGCTGCGCTTCGGCGCGGCCGCCGCGGGGATGAGTTCCTGCACGCTCGCTACCTCGAAGGTCGGGATTGTCCGAAGAAACCGCAGGTAGAGGTGGGCTTCGAGCGAACAGTCTAGCTTCCTGGGCTGTTCGGGCGAGGAGGGGTGCGGGCGAGCAGGGCGAAGCTCAGCGGCTCGTCGACGCGCAGGTCCTCGGAGGCGTCGTCGGGTCTCCAGTCCGAGGCCGGCACCGCGCCCGGTTCGAGCGGTTCGAGACCGCCGAGGAACGACAGCACCGTCGCCCGGTCCCGCGTCACCGAGGGCGGGCAGTCCGGCAGCACGGCGAGCAGGTCGCGGGCCCGCCGCGGCGTGAACTCGTCGGTGAGGTGCGACAACGCCAGGAACGAGCCGGGCGCCAGCGCCTCGGTGTAGCCGCGGATCACCTCGGCGGGGTGGTGGTGCTCGCCGAACAGGTGGGCCACGCCGAACAGCAGCACCGCCACCGGGCGGTCGAGGTCCAGCAGCTCGCGGGTCCGCTCGGCTCCGAGCACCGCGTCCGGATCGCGCACGTCGGCGTGCACCATCGCGGCCGTGCCGCTGCCGCGCAGCAGGAGTTCGCCCTGGGTGGCGGCCAGGTGCTCGTTGTCGACGTAGACCACGGGGGAGTCCGGCGCGATCTCGTGCGCGCTGCCCGCGGTGGGGATGCCGGAGCCGAGGTCGAGGAACTGGTCGACCCCGTGGTCGAGGCAGGTGCGGATCATCCGCCGCAGGCAGTCGCGGTTGGCCAGCGCGTCGAGCCGGGCCGAGGGCGCGGCGGTGAGGATGCGGCGGGCCAGCGCGCGGTCGGCGGCGAAGTTGCTGCCGCCGCCGAGCAGGTAGTCGTGGACCCGCGCGTCGCTCGGGCGGTCCAGGTCGAGGGTCCTGGTGATCATCGGTCGGCCGCCAAGGTGTCTGCGAGTGACTTCACTGATGCGTAGCGTAGTGATCGGACCTCGTCCTGATCAGGTGAAAAATCCGCAGCGCAGTGACGCAGCGTCACCTCTCTGGAGTAACGCGCAAGATCTCCGAACGGGCCGCGACGCCTTCCGGGAACGGGTGAAAAATGCGTTTCCTCTTCTGTGGAAAACCGAAAGAACTACGGCACTAAGCGGCGGGTTGGTGTCCGGATTGAAGATCGAAAATGGCGTTGGTTCGCCGCAGTGAGGCGAGTATCACCCAAAAGAGAGTCATCAGCTGTATGCTCTCCGTTACTATCTGCGTCGCGTACCCGCGCGCCCAAGCGAGCCCCCACCCCGCATCCGGCGATGAGGAACCGTTGATGTCGACCGACAACCCCGTGCCCCGAGGAGAGTTCCCTTATCGGTATCCGGTGGTCGTCGCGTTCCTGATCACGCTGGGCCTGTCCGGCGCGCTGCTCGGCTGGGCGCTGTTCCAGGGCCCGCTGGAAAGCCCCGTCGCCGCCGTCGGCGCGCTGCTCGTGGTCGCCCTGTCGGCCGCGGTCGGCGGAGTCGTGCGGGGCGTGCAGATGACCCGCCACTACCGCCTCGCCGCCACCGGCATGAACGCCGACCTGGTGCGGCTGGCCGACGAGGCGCTGCCCGCCCTCGCCCGCGACCTGCGCGCCGGGACCGGGACCGAGGAGGCGGCCAAGGAGCTCAACCAGAGCTTCGGCATCCCGCACCGCCGCGTCATCAAGGCGCTGTCCCAGGAACTCGCCGCGGCCGAGAAGCTGCGCGCCGCCGCCCTGTCCACCTGCTCCAACGCCGCGGGCCGGGTGCAGGCGCTGGCCACCGGCATGCTCGCCGACCTGCGCGAGATGGAGGGCAGGCACGAGTCCGAGGACGTGCTCGCCGACCTGCTCAAGCTCGACCACACCACCGCCCAGGCCGGGCGGCTGGCCGACAGCATCGCCGTGCTCACCGGCGCCCGCAGCGGGCGCCGCTGGACCAAGCCGATCGTGATGGAGAGCGTGCTGCGCGGTGCGATGGGCCGGATCAGCGCTTACCAGCGGATCCGGCTGCACTCCACCAGCACCGTCGCCGTCGTCGGCTACGCGGCCGAGGGCGTGATGCACGCGCTGGCCGAGATCATGGACAACGCCACCAAGTTCTCCCCGCCCACCGAAGAGGTGCACGTCTACGTCGAAGAGGTGCACAGCGGCGTGGTCATCACCGTCGAGGACAGCGGGCTGGCGATGAGCGAGGCCGCGCTGGCCCGCGCCGAGCAGGCCGTCTCGGGCACCCCGCTGGACCTCGCCGAGCTCGCCGGCAGCCGGCTCGGCCTGGCCGTGGTCGGGTGCCTGGCGCGCAAGCACGAGCTGTCGGTGTCCTTCCGCGGCTCGGCGCGCGGCGGCACCGGCGTGGTGATGATGATCCCGCAGAAGCTGATCACCGAGCCGCGCGCCGAACCCGAAGCCCCCGCCGAAGAACCCGTCCCGCACACCCTCGACCCCCACGCCGAAACCCCTTCGGAGACCACCGATCCCGGCGAGCTCCCCAAGCGTCGCCGGGGGAGCACCCTCACCGCAGCGCGCAAGACCCCGGCTCCCAGGCGGGCCGAGTCCGCGCGTCCGGACGCGGGAACCCGCTTCGGCGCGTTCTCCCGCGCCCGCCGCGACGAATCGTCCACATCGGACGATCAGCCCCGATGAACCCCCCGACAGCCCCGATTGGAGGTGTGGGACCGCGGGGCACCCCGCCCGCCGTCCCGCAGCCGCGATGACCATCGACACCCGTGAGCTCGACTGGATGCTGGAGAACCTGCTGCAGAACACCCCCGGCACCAGACACGCGCTGGTGCTGTCCAAGGACGGCCTCAAGCTGTGCCACACCGCCGGTCTCGGACCCGACCAGGCCGACCAGCTCTCGGCGATCGCCTCCGGCATCCAGAGCCTGTCCTACGGCGCGTCGGTGGAGTTCGGCGACGGCAGCGGGGGAGTGCGGCAGTCGATGACCGAGTTCTACGGCGGTGTGCTGTGCATCGTCGAAGCCGGGTTCGGCGCCCACCTCGCGGTGCTGGCCTCCGACGAGGCCGACGTGGGCATCATCGGCCACAACATGAACGAGCTCGTCGAGCAGATCGGCGAGTACCTGCGGAGTCCGAACCGGGTCGAGGTCTCATGACCCGGCGGCTGCTCGACGACGAGAACCCGGACCGGCTCTACATCGTCACGGGCGGCCGCACCCGTCCCGCCGACGACGCGTTCGACTCGGTGACCCTCGTGGTCACCGAGGGGGAACCGACGCCCGGCATGCAGTCCGAGCACGCCACCATCCTGGGCCTGGCGCGCTCGCCGATCTCGGTGGTCGAGCTGGCCGCCGAGCTCCGGCTGCCGGTGAGCGTGGTGCGCATCCTGCTCGGCGACCTCCAGGCGCTGGGCAAGATCACCGCGCGGCACCCCTCCAGCCGCCGCGCCCCGTCGGAGATACCGACCCCGGATTTCCTCGAGCAGGTGCTAGTTGGACTTCGCAACATCTGACCGCGTCCCGCTGCGGTCCACCGCCGCCGACGGGCTCAAGATCGTCGTGATCGGCGGTTTCGCGGTCGGCAAGACAACCCTCGTGCGCTCGGTCAGCGAGATCCGGCCGCTGGAGACCGAGGAGACCATGACCGTCGCCAGCGTCGGCGTGGACTCCACCGCCGGCGTCGGCGCCAAGACCACCACCACGGTGGCCTTCGACTTCGGGCGCATCACGCTCAACGAGCGGATGGTGCTGTACCTGTTCGGCGCGCCGGGCCAGGAGCGGTTCTGGTTCATCTGGGACCAGCTGTTCAGCGGCTGCCTCGGCGCGGTCGTGCTGGTGGACTCCCGCCGCGTCGCCGACTGCTGGTACGCCCTCGACCGGCTGGAGGAGCAGGGAACGCCGTTCGTGGTGGCGCGCAACAACTTCGGCGTCCCGAAGCACACCCTGGAGCAGGTGCGCGAGGCGCTGGACCTGCCCGCCGACGTGCCGATGCTCGACTGCGACGCCCGCGACCGCGACTCCAGCGCGCGAGTGCTGGTGCGCCTGGTGGAGCACCTGCGCGAGCTGTCGCTGGCCGGGGGCCGGTGATGGACCAGGGAGTGGGCGCGACCCCGTTCTTCGGCGAGCAGTTCCACCGCGACCCGGCGGCGGTGTACCGGTGGCTGCGGCGCGAGCACGGCCCGGTCGCCCCGGTGCGGCTGGAGGGCGGTGTCCCGGCGTGGTCGGTGCTCGGCTATCGCGAAGTGCACTACGTGGTGGGCAATCCCGAGCTGTTCAGCCGCGATCCGCGACGCTGGAACCAGTGGCACCGGATCCCCGAGAACTGGTCGCTGCGCGCCTACGTCGAACCCCGCCCGTCGGCGCTGCTGACCGACGTCGCCGAGCACCGGACCCGCGGCGCGGCCGTGCACGAGGCGCTGGCCGCGGTCGACCGGTTCGAGCTGGCCTCGTCGGTGGAGCGGATCTGCGACCGGCTCATCGACCGGTTCGCCGGCCGGGGCTTCGCCGATCTGGTCGTCGAGTACACCCACCAGATCCCGCTGCTGGCGATGGCCGCCGTCTACGGCCTGCCCGACGACGACGCCCCGATGCTCACCCACGACGTGGCGCTGTCCGGGCAGGAGGGGGAGGAGGCGGTGCGCGCGCACGAGCGCACCGTGGCCCGGATGCTGCGGCTGGTCCGCGAGCGACGCGCCGAACCGTCCGACGACCTGGTCTCGCACCTGGTGGAGCACCCGATCGGCTTCTCCGAGGACGAGATCGCCGCGGACCTGTTCATCACCCTCGGCAAGGCGCATCTGACCACATCGGACTGGATGGGCAACGCGCTGCGGCTGATGCTCACCGACGCGCGCTTCGCCATCGACCTCGCCGGCGGGCGCAGCAGCGTCGGCCACGCGCTCAACGAGGTGCTGTGGGAGGACACGCCGATCCAGAACCACGTCGGCCGCTGGGCGACCCGGGACGTGCAGCTCGGCGGCCAGGCCGTCCGGCGGGGAGACCTGCTGGTCCTGTGCCTGGCGGCGGCCAACGCCGACCCGCAGGTCCGCCCGTGCGGCCACGAGGGCGCGCTCGGCAACCACGCCCACCTGTCGTTCAGCCACGGCGAGCACGGCTGCCCGCACGCGGCTCAGGAGATCGCCCGCACCATCACTACCACCGGCATCGAGGTCCTCCTCGACCGCCTCCCCGACACCACCCTGGGAGTCCACCCCGACGACCTCACCTGGCGCCCCTCGGTCCTCATGCGAGGCCTCACGTCGTTACCGGTGACGTTCTCCCCGCACTAGGAGCTCAGGTTTCGCTACCCGCACCGCTGAGCACAGCAACCACAGCAACGGTTTTGCGGGTCAGAGCCAGTGGTAGCGGCGTTCTGGGCGGCCCGTGCCCCCGTAGCGGAGGTGGACTTCGGCGCGGCCGGTCTCGACGAAGTGCTCCAGGTACTTGCGGGCGCTGACCCGCGAGAGCTCCGTGGCCTCGGCGCACTCGGCGGCCGAGACGTCACCGCCGCCGGCGGAGCGGGCGCGGAGGATGTCCTCGACGATGCGGGAGGTCTCCGGCGACAGGCCCTTCGGGGGCGTGACGCCGCGGGTGCGGGTGCCGAAGAGGCGGTCGACGTCCTGCTGGGCGGTCGGGGCGTCGCTGGGCAGGTCGGCCAGCGCGCGGTGCACCGAGCGGAAGCTCTCCAGGCGTTCCCGCAGCGCCTCGTAGCTGAACGGCTTGATCAGGTAGTGCAGCGCGCCGCCGTGGATCGCGCCCCGCACGGTGTCCAGGTCGCGGGCCGCGGTGATCACGATGACGTCCGGGTCCGCCGACGGCCGGCCGCGCAGCTGCCGCAGCACCGACAGGCCGTCGAGGTCGGGCAGGTAGATGTCCAGCAGCACCAGGTCCGGCCGCAGCTCGTCGACGGCCACCACCGCGTCGGCCCCGGTGTGCGCGGTGCCGACGACCTCGAAGCCCTCGACCCGCGAGACGTAGCCGCTGTGGACCTTGGCGACCATGAAGTCGTCGTCGACCACCAGCACTCTGATCATGCCGCCTCCAGGGGGAGTCGCGCGGTGAACACCGCGCCGTCGGCGTTGTGCACCTCGACCGATCCGCCGCGGCGGCGGCAGATCTGCCGCGTCAGCGCCAGGCCCAGCCCGCGCTCGCCGCCGCGCGCCGCCTTGGTGGTGAACCCGTGCCGGAACACCTCCTCGACGATCTCCGGCGCCACCCCGGGCCCGGAATCGCGCACCACGACGGTGATCTCGTCGGTGTGGTGCAGCTCCACCTCGATCCACGCGTCCCGCGCGGACTCCAGCGCGTCGAGCGCGTTGTCGACGAGGTTGCCGAGGACGGTGACGACGTCGGCGGAGAGCTCCTCGTCGATCTCGCCGAGGTGGCTCTGCTCGTGGAGCCGCAGCCCCACCCCGCGCTCGGCGGCCAGGCTCGACTTGGCGATGAGCAGCGCCGCCGTGGCCGGGTCGTGCACCCGGGAGGTGACTTCGGCGTGCCAGCGCTCGCTGTGGCCGCTGATGCGCTGCACGTAGCGCTGCAGCTCCTCGTACTCGCCGAGCTCCACCAGCCCGGAGATGGTGTGCAGCCGGTTGGAGAACTCGTGGGCCTGCGCGCGCAGCGTGTCGGTGGTGTCGCGGTGCACCGCCAGCTCCCGCTGCAGGTCGAC
The DNA here is from genome assembly GCF_900116135.1 of Saccharopolyspora flava. Taxonomy (GTDB): domain Bacteria; phylum Actinomycetota; class Actinomycetes; order Mycobacteriales; family Pseudonocardiaceae; genus Saccharopolyspora; species Saccharopolyspora flava. The sequence goes on along the minus strand of NZ_FOZX01000003.1, from coordinate 148,103 downwards.
GAGCTCGGTGCGGTCGCGCATCGTCACCACCGCGCCGACCGCGGAGATCGGCATCCGGTTGAGCACCACGACCCGTCCCCGGCGCAGCACGATCTGGTCGACCCCGTCGGAGCGCCCGGTGAGCACGTCGCGCGCCCGGTCACCGAGGTCGAGGGAGTCGATGTGCCGGCCGAGGCTGTCGGCAGGCAGCGCGAGCAGTCGCAGCGCCTGGTCGTTGACCAGCGTGATCCGGTTCTGCTCGTCGACGCCGACGACGCCTTCGCGCACCCCGTGCAGCAGCGCCTCGCGGTGCTCGACGAGCCGGGTGATCTCCTGCGGTTCCAGCCCGAGGGTCTGCCGCTTGACCCGGCGCGCCAGCAGCACCGACCCGGCGATGCCGAGGAACGCGGCGAACGCCAGCAGCGCCAGCGGGTTCTCTGGCGCGTTGCGCAACCCCTGCAGCAGGTCGGGGGTGTTGCGGCCGGCGGCGATGACGCCGACGATCCGCGCGTCGTTGGAGATGACCGGCACGTGCGCCACGAGCGTGTCGGTGCCGTCGGCCCGGACCTCGCCGACCCACGCCGCGCCGCGCAGCACCGTCGACTCGCCCAGCGGCAGCGGATGCCCGCGCTGCCCGGGATCGGGCGAGGTCAGCACCCGGCCGCGCGCGTCGGCGATGATCACCTGGTCGGCGCCGGACAGGCTCCGCGCGCTCTCGGCGAGGATCGGCAGCGCGTCCCGCCGGTAGGGGTCCTGCAAGCCGGCCCGGACGGTCTCGGTGGCCGCCAGGTCCTCGGCGACGGAGAGCATCTTGCGGCCCTCGGTGGCCCGGAACGCCGCGTCGCTCTGCGACACCGAGTACACCGCGACGGTGCCGAGCAGCACGAGGATGATCAGCAGCTGCCAGCTCAGCAGCTGCCGCGACAAGCTCCCCTGCACACGCAGCACCGCGCACCTCCTCGCGGGAACGTTAACCCGCGCTCGTCGAGAAGTCGCAAAGACACTGGTCAGCGAGTCGCGGGGGAGGAATCGGGCGGGTCGGCGCGCGTTTCGCGGGTATCGATCGTTGGCCGCCGCGGCCCGGTTACACAAGTTTCGGAAGTGTCGTTACGACGTTAAGGGAGACAGATCACCGACCGGCGGTGCAGCATGAGCCGGCTCACGTTCCGACCACAATGGAGAGGCGGGATTGCCCGTGCGGCTACGCAGCGCGCTGGCTGCGATCGCGGCCGTGCTGCTCGTGCTCCTGGTGCCACCACTGGTCAGCACCAGCACAGACAGCAGCGCCGAAGCGCAGATCCGAGGACTGCGGGTCCTGGTGCCCAACTCGCCCGGCGGCGGGTACGACATCACCGCTCGCACCGCGGTCAAGGCCATGGACGACGCCGGTCTGCAGAGCAACACCGAGGTGTTCAACCTCCCCGGCGCCGGCGGCACGGTCGGTCTCGGGCGCGTGGTCAACGAGCGCGGCAACGGCAAGCTCGCCATGTCGATGGGCCTGGGCGTCGTCGGCAGCGTCTACACCAACCACTCGCCGGTGTCGCTGCAGGACACCACGCCGATCGCCAAGCTCGTCGAGGAGTCCAACGTCGTCGTGGTCGGCAAGGACTCGCCGTACCGCAGCCTCGACCAGCTGCTCAGCGACTGGAAGGCCAACCCCGGCGGCGTTCCCGTCGGCGGCGGCTCCTCGCCCGGCGGGCCCGACCACCTGGCGCCGATGCTCATGGCCAAGGCCATCGGGCTCGCGCCGAAGCAGGTCAACTACGTGCCCTTCGACGGCGGCGGCGAGCTGCTGGCCTCCGTGCTCGGCGGCAAGGTCGCCTTCGGCGTCTCCGGCATCGGCGAGTACCGCGACCAGATCGAGGCCGGTGAGCTGCGCGTGCTGGCGGTCACCGGCCCGCAGCGGCTGCCCGGCGTCGACGCGCCGACGCTGATCGAGTCCGGTGTGGACGTCAACTTCACCAACTGGCGCGGCGTCGTCGCCCCGCCCGGGATGAACGAGGCCGACCGCGCCAAGCTCGTGTCGCTGTTCGAGCGCCTCAACACCACCCCCGAGTGGAAGGACGCGATGCAGCGCAACGGCTGGACCGAGGCCTTCCAGCCGGGCCCGCAGTTCGGCGAGTTCCTGCGGCAGGAGAACGACCGGGTGGCCTCGGTGCTCAAGGAGTTGGGGCTGGCATGACCGAAACCACGACCACCACCGGCTCCAAGCGCACCTGGCTGCGCGAGCACTCCGAGCTGGGCATCTGCGTGCTGCTGGCGCTGCTGGGCGTGCTGGTGCTCGTCGACGCCGCGTCGATCTCGACCGACTTCACCCAGCGCGGGCCGGTGGGGCCCAAGACCGTGCCGTTCCTCATCGGCGGCCTGCTGCTGCTCGTCGCGGCGCTGCTGGCCCGCGACGTGCTGCGCGGCGGGCGCGGCGAGTCCGAGACCGGTGAGGACGTCGACCTGTCGGCACCGAGCGACTGGCGCACGGTGCTGCTGCTGTCGGCGTCGTTCCTGGCCGACGCGGTGCTGATCAACATCATCGGCTTCCCGCTGTCCGGGATGATCCTGTTCTGGGGCTGCGCCTACGCGCTGGGCAGCCGCAACGCGGTGCGGGACCCGCTGCTGGCGGCGGTGCTGTCGGTGGCGACGTACTTCGTGTTCAACAACCTGCTCGGTGTCCCCCTGCCCGGCGGCCCGCTGATGGGGGTGCTGTAACTGATGGAATCGTTCAACCTGCTGCTCGACGGGTTCGCCACCGCGCTGACCCCGATGAACCTGGTGTGGGCCGCGCTCGGCGTGCTGCTGGGCACCGCCATCGGCGTGCTGCCCGGCATCGGCCCGGCGATGGCGGTGGCGCTGCTGCTGCCCGTCACCTACGCCCTGGAACCGACCAGCGCGTTCATCATGTTCGCCGGCATCTACTTCGGCGGCATGTTCGGCGGATCGACCACCTCGATCCTGCTCAACACCCCGGGCGAGAGCTTCTCGGTGATCGCCGCGCTGGAGGGGAACCCGATGGCGCGCAAGGGTCGTGGCGCGCAAGCGCTCGCGACCGCGGCCGTCGGGCACTTCATCGGCGCTATCGTGGGCCTGACCCTGCTGGTGCTGCTGGCGCCGACCGTGGCGTCGCTGGCGGTCGACATCGGCGCACCGGACTACCTGGCGATCACCGTGCTCGCCTTCATCGCGATCACCTCGGTGCTCGGCAAGTCCCGGATCCGCGGGTTCGCCTCGCTGCTCATCGGTCTCACGCTCGGCATCATCGGCCTGGACGAGATGACCGGCCAGCAGCGGCTCACCTTCGGGATGCTGCACCTGTCCGACGGCATCGACGTCGTCCTCGTCGCGGTCGGGCTGTTCGCGATCGGCGAGTCGCTGTGGGTCGCCGCGCACCTGCGGCGCAGCAACGCCGAACCGATCCCGGTCGGCCGCGCGCTGCTGTCCGGTTCGGACGTGCGCCGGACCTGGAAGCCGTGGCTGCGCGGCCCGTTCATCGGGTTCCCGTTCGGCGCGATCCCGGCCGGTGGTGCGGAGATCCCGACGTTCCTGTCCTACGTGGCCGAGCGGCGGCTGTCCAAGCACCGCGACGAGTTCGGCAAGGGCGCGATCGAGGGCGTGGCCGGTCCGGAGGCGGCGGCCAGCGCGTCGGCGGCGGGCACCATGGTGTCGATGCTGACGCTGGGCCTGCCGACCACGGCGGTCGCGGCGGTGATGCTCGCGGCGTTCCAGCAGTACGGCATCCAGCCGGGTCCGCTGCTGTTCGAGCGCGAGTCGGACCTGGTGTGGGCGCTGATCGCCAGCATGTTCATCGGTTCGGTGCTGCTGCTGGTGCTGAACCTGCCGCTGGCCCCGGTGTGGGCGAAGCTGCTGCAGATCCCGCGGCCGTACCTGTACGCGGGCATCCTGTTCTTCGCCAGCGTCGGCGCCTACGCGGTCGGCGGTGACCCGCTGGACCTGCTGGTGCTGTTCGTGATCGGCCTGATCGGCTTCGCGATGCGCCGCTACGGCCTGCCGGTGCTGCCCGCGATCATCGCGGTGATCCTCGGGCCGACCTCGGAGCAGCAGATGCGGCGGGCGCTGCAGATCAGCGACGGCAGCCTCAGCGGGCTGGTCAACACGCCGTTCTCGATCACCGTCTACTGCATCGTGGTGCTGATCCTGCTGTGGCCGCTGCTGGCCCGGCTGCTGCCCCGGCGCGGGCAGGACGCTCCCCAGGAGGGGGAGAAGGTGGAGGTCTAGATCCCCCGGATCTCCACCGCTCGCGAGGTGGCCCGGTCGGCTTCCCCCGTCCGACCGGGCCACCTCCCTTTTCCGCTCAGCCGAGCTCGGATTCGGCGGCCTGCAGCGCGGCGAACTCCTCCTCGGGCGCGTCGGCGACGAGGTGGTGGCGGCTGTAGAACCAGAAGTAGCCGAGCGCGACGAGGAACAGCGCGGCCGTGATGGCCGCCGCGAGCATGTCCACGATGAACGTCGCGACCACCGCCGCCAGGGCCAGGACCAGGGCGATCCCGGTGGTGATCGCGCCGCCCGGGGTGCGGTAGGGGCGGTCGAGCCCGGGCTCGCGCAACCGCAGGACGATGTGCGAGAGGTTGAGCAGCACGTAGGAGACGGTCGCGCCGAAGACCGCGATGTTGATCAGCAGCGCGCCGTCCCCGGTCGCCGCCGCCAGCACGAACCCGATCGCACCCGGCACCAGCAGCGCCAGGTACGGCGTCCGGCGCGTGCCGGTCACCGACAGCACCCGGGGCAGGTAGCCCGCCCGGGAGAGCGCGAACAGCTGGCGCGAGGAGGCGTAGATGATCGAGAAGAAGCTCGCCACCAGCCCGGCCAGCCCCACGTAGTTGACGACCTCGGCGAGGACGCTGCCCTCACCGGCGGCCACCCGGACCGCCTCCGGCAGCGGGTTGTCGGCCTCGGCGATGGCCGCCGACCCCGACCCGCCCGGGGCCACCAGCAGGATCGCCGCCGCGAACACCAGCAGCACCGAGACGGCCGCGATGATGCCGCGCGGCATGTCCCGGCGCGGGTCGCGCGCCTCCTCCGCCGCCAGCGGAACCCCTTCCACCGCCAGGAAGAACCAGATCCCGTACACCAGCGACGCCAGCACACCGGCGTAGCCGAACGGCAGGAACTCGCTCGCGCCGAAGGCCTCGGTGGCCGGGATGTCGACGAGCTTGGCGGGGGAGAAGTGCGGGATCATCCCCACCACGAACGCCACCAGCGCGACCACCGCCACCGCGGTGATCGCGAACATCAGCCGCAGCGCCTCGCCCACGCCCCACAGGTGCACCCCGATGAAGATCGCGAAGCACGCCAGGTACACCGGCCAGCTGTTGGTCAGGCCGAACAGGCCCAGCGATTCCACGTATCCGCCGATGAACACCGCGATCGCCGCCGGGGCGATGGCGTACTCGACGAGGATCGCCGTGCCGGTCGCGAAACCGCCCAGCGGGCCCAGCGCGCGCCGCGCGAACCCGTACCCGGCCCCGGCGACCGGGAGCGCGGAGGCCATCTCGGCCAGGCCGAACACCATGCACGTGTACATCGCGGCCATGAGGGCGGTGGCGAGCAGCAGCCCGCCCCAGCCGCCCTCGGCCAGCCCGAAGTTCCACCCGGCGAAATCGCCGGAGATGACGTAGGAAACGCCCAGTCCCGCCAGCAGGACCCACCCGGCGGCGCCGCCCTTGAGCCGCCGCTTGTCCAGGTAGTCGCTGCCCGCCCGCTCGTAGTCGACCGATCTCGGTGCGTCCGCCACGGTTCCTCCGATTGGTATTCAGTTGGCCCATTGCGGTTGATCCGGAAGCTTCCCGAGGTTGCCTCGGCGCTGTCAAGGTGTCGCGCGTTGCCGTCGGGTTACCGCCTCGGATAACCCCAATGGCCGCATTGACAGCGGGTTTCGGCTGCTGCTGTGATCGCACCGGGCCAAAGGTCTGATCGCATACCTTTCCGGGAGGCGCGGTGCCGCAGCAGGAACCCCTGACCGTGGATCGACTGCGCGAGCTGGTCGACTCCGGCGACGTCGACACGGTGGTCGTCGCGCTGACCGACATGCAGGGCAGGCTCCAGGGCAAGCGCTGCGCCGCCCGCTACTTCCTCGACGAGGTGCTGGCGCACGGCACCGAGGCCTGCAACTACCTGCTGGCCGTGGACGTCGAGATGAACACCGTCGACGGCTACGCGCTGACCTCCTGGGACACCGGCTACGGCGACTTCGTGCTGCGCCCCGACCTGGCGACGCTGCGGCTGATCCCGTGGCAGCCGGCCACCGCGCTGGTGCTCTGCGACGTGCTGTGGCACTCGGGCGAACCGGTCGGCCCGTCGCCGCGCCAGGTCCTGCGCCGCCAGCTCGACGCGCTGGCCGAGCTCGGGCTCACCGCGCACGTCGGCACCGAGCTGGAGTTCCGGGTGTTCCGCGACTCCTACGAGCAGGCCTGGGACAAGCGCTACCGCGACCTGACCCCGGCCAATCAGTACAACGTGGACTACTCGATCGCCGGAACCGGCCGCGTGGAAGGACTTCTGCGCCGCATCCGCAACGACATGACCGGCGCCGGCCTCTACGTCGAATCGGCCAAGGGCGAGTGCAACCTCGGCCAGCACGAGATCGCGATCCGCTACGACGAGGCGCTGACCAGCTGCGACAACCACGTGCTGTACAAGAACGGCGCGAAGGAGATCGCCGCCGCCGACGGGCTCGGGCTGACCTTCATGGCCAAGTTCGACGAGCGCGAGGGCAACTCCTGCCACATCCACGTCAGCCTCCGCGACGCGAACAGCTCGGCGCTGACCGGCGACGACGAGCACGGGTTCTCGCCGATCATGCGGCACTTCATCGCCGGGCAGCTGGCGTGCCTGCCGGAGCTGACGTACTTCCTGGCGCCCAACATCAACTCCTACAAGCGCTACGCCGCAGCGAGTTTCGCGCCGACGGCGATCGCCTGGGGCCGGGACAACCGCACCTGCGCGCTGCGCGTGGTCGGGCACGGCGAGAGCCTGCGGGTGGAGAACCGCGTCCCGGGCGGCGACGTGAACCCGTACCTGGCGGTGGCGGCGATCCTGGCCGCCGGGCTGCACGGCATCCGGGCCGAGCTGCCGCTGGAACCGATGCTGGAGGGCAACGCCTACGCCGCCGACCGCCCCTCGGTTCCGCGCACCCTGCGCGAGGCCGCCGACCGGCTCGCCGCCGGCGAGGTCGCGGTGAAGGCGTTCGGCGAGGACGTCGTCGAGCACTACCTCAACGCCGCGCGCGTGGAGCTCGCGGCCTTCGACTCCGCCGTCACCGACTGGGAGCGAGTCCGTGGTTTCGAACGGCTCTGACCGGCCGGTCATCGGCATCACGAGCTACGTCGAACGCGCGAGATGGGGAGTGTGGGACCGGGAAGCGGCCCTGCTGCCGACCGGCTACGTCCGCGCCGTGCACCGGGCGGGCGGACTTCCGGTGCTGCTGCCCGTCCTGCCCGACTCCGCCGACGACGCGGTGTCCGCAGTGGACGGTCTGATCATCGCAGGCGGACCGGATCTCGACCCCGCCGGCTACGGCCAGACCCCGCACTCGCTGCTGGGCGCCACGAGTCCCGAGCGCGACGACTGGGAGAGCCGCCTGCTGCGGGCCGCGCTGGCGGCGGGCACGCCGGTGCTGGGCGTGTGCCGGGGCGCGCAGGTGCTCAACGTCGCCCTCGGCGGCACGCTCCGGCAGCACCTGCCCGACCTCGTCGAGCACGCCGGGCACCAACCGGCACCCGCCGAGTTCGGCCGCACCCGCGTGCGGCTCGCCCCCGGCAGCCGCGTCGCGGCCGTGCTCGGCGCGCAGGTCGAGGTGCCCTGCTACCACCACCAGGCCCTCGCCGAGATCGGCCGGGACCTGGTGGTCACCGGACGGGCCGAGGACGGCACGCCCGAGGCGGTGGAGCTGCCCGGGCGGTTCGCGATCGGCGTTCAGTGGCATCCGGAGGAGGACCGCACCGACGACCGGCTGTTCGCCGCCCTCGTCGCGGCGGCCGAGGAGGAAGGCGCGTGAACGACGTGCAGGACGTCATCAACCCGGCGACCGGGGAGACCATCGCGGTGGTGCCGCTGCGCACCGTCGAGCAGACCGACGCGGCCATCGCCAGAGCCGTTGCCGCGCAACGGGACTGGGCCGCCCTGGCGCCCGCCGACCGGGCTCGGCTGCTGCGGCGGTTCGCCGACGCCGTCGACGGCGACCTGGAGAACCTCGCGCGCCTGGAGGTCCGCAACTCCGGGCACCCCATCAGCTCCGCGCGCGGCGAGGCGGCCAACGTCCGCGACGTGCTCGAGTACTACGCGGCCACCCCGGAACGGCTCTTCGGCAGGCAGATCCCGGTCGCGGGCGGCATCGACATGACCTTCCAGGAACCCCTGGGCGTGGTCGGGGTGATCGTGCCGTGGAACTTCCCGATGCCCATCGCCGGCTGGGGACTGGCGCCCGCCCTGGCGGCGGGCAACGCGGTGGTGCTCAAACCCGCCGAGCTCACCCCGCTGACCGCGATCCGCCTCGGCGAGCTCGCCCTCGAAGCCGGCCTGCCCGAAGGGCTGCTCACGGTGCTGCCGGGCGAGGGCCCGGTGGTCGGGGAGCGCTTCGTCACCCACCCCGACGTGCGCAAGGTGGTGTTCACCGGCTCCACCCGCGTCGGCAAGCGGATCATGGCCGGGTGCGCCGACCAGGTCAAACGCGTCACGCTCGAACTCGGCGGCAAGAGCGCCAACGTCGTCTTCGACGACGCCGACCTGGAGCGGGCCGCGGCCACCGCGCCCTACGGGGTCTTCGACAATGCCGGTCAGGACTGCTGCGCGCGCTCCCGCATCCTCGTGCAGCGGTCCGTCCACGACCGGTTCCTGGAACTGCTGGAACCCGCGGTGCGCGGGGTGAAGGTCGGCGACCCGTCCGAGGAGGACACCGAGATGGGCCCGCTCATCTCCGCCGCGCACCGCGACAAGGTCGCCTCCTACGTCCGCGGCGACGTCGCGATTCAGGCCGAAGCGCCTGCGGGAGAGGGGTTCTGGTTCCCGCCCACGGTGCTGACCACCACGCTCGACGATCCCGCGTTCACCGACGAGATCTTCGGGCCGGTCGTGGCGGTCGTGCCCTTCGCCGACGAGGACGACGCGGTGCGGATCGCCAACGACACCAGCTACGGCCTGTCCGGCTCGATCTGGACCCGCGACGTGGGACGCGCGCTGCGGGTCTCGCGCGGCGTGCAGGCCGGGAACCTGTCGGTCAACTCGCACGCCTCGGTCCGGCCCACCACGCCGTTCGGCGGCTTCAAGCAGTCCGGTCTGGGCCGCGAACTCGGCCCGGACGCGGCCGAGGCGTTCACCGAGACGAAGAACGTCTTCATCCCCACCGCGTGAGTCAGGAGGAACGTCATGCCGGAACGTCTGCAGGACCGGGTCGCCGTCATCACCGGCGGCGGCAGCGGGATCGGGCTGGCCACCGCGCGCCGCTTCGCCGCCGAAGGAGCCCGCGTGGTCATCGCCGATCTCGACGCCGAGACCGGTGAGCGCGCCGCCGAGGAGGTCGGCGGGATGTTCGTGCACACCGACGTCACCGACGCCACCGCCGTCGAGCGGCTCTACGCCACCGCCGAGGCCGAGCACGGCGCCGTCGACATCGCCTTCAACAACGCCGGGATCTCCCCGCCCGACGACGATTCCATCCTCGACACCGGCATCGAGGCCTGGCAGAAGGTGCAGGAGGTGAACCTGACGTCGGTTTACCTGTGCTGCAAGCACGTCCTGCCGCACATGCGGCGGCGCGGCAAGGGCTCGATCATCAACACCGCCTCGTTCGTCGCGGTGATGGGCGCGGCGACCTCGCAGATCTCCTACACCGCCAGCAAGGGCGGCGTGCTGGCCCTGTCGCGGGAGCTGGGCGTGCAGTTCGCGCGCGAGGGCATCCGCGTCAACGCGCTGTGCCCCGGCCCGGTCAACACCCCGCTGCTGCAGGAGCTGTTCGCCAAGGACCCCGAGCGCGCCCAGCGGCGCCTGGTGCACGTGCCGATGGGACGATTCGCGGAGGCCACCGAGATCGCCGCGGCCGTGGCGTTCCTGGCCAGCGATGACGCCTCGTTCATCACCGCCTCGCAGTTCCTGGTCGACGGCGGGATCTCGGGGGCGTACGTGACACCGCTGTGAGCGAGCGAGGAGGCGACGTGCCGGGGGAACCGCTGGTGCTGCGGGACCGGGCCGAGGAGGCGCTGTTCCGCGCCGTGCGCGCGGGCAACGCCTTCGAGGAGACCGTGGAGCGGCTGCTGCAGGCGATCCGGCTCGGCGTCGTCGCACCCGGGGAACGGCTCCCCGCCGAACGCGAACTCGCCGCACGGCTCGGGGTGAGCCGGGTCACCTTGCGGGAAGCCATTCGGGCGCTGCAGGAATCCGGTTACGTGGAGTCCCGGCGCGGTCGCTACGGTGGCACGTTCGTCAACGCCGAACCGGCGCGGTCCAGCAGGAAGGGGCCGCGCCGGATCGCGCGCGAACTCGGCGTCGACCTGCACGACGCGCTGACGCACCGGCACGTGCTGGAAGTCGGCGCGGCCGAGCAGGCCGCCTCCCGCGAGCTGGGCGAAGCGGAGCGCGCGCATCTCGTTTCGCGGCTGGGCGAGGCCGGCGACTGCGCACTGCGGCACTACCGGCGGATGGATTCACGTCTGCACCTCGCGATCGCCGAGCTGACCGGATCGGCGTCGCTGACCTCGGCGATCGCCGACGTGCGGATGCGGATCAACGCGCTGCTCGACGCGATTCCGCTGCTGGAGCGCAACATCGAGCACTCAAACGAGCAGCACGAGGCCGTCGTGCGCGCCGTGCTGGACGGAGACGCGCAGAAGGCTCGCGTCGCGATGGCCGAACACCTGGAGGGAACGGCCGCGTTGCTGCGGGGTTTCCTGTCCTGAACCGCCGAATCCCGGCGCGCACGGGGAGCGGCACGGCTTGCGACGAGTAACTACACTTCGCGGCGTGGTGGACTATCGGATCGACGACCTCGCCCGGGCAGCGGGAACCACGGTGCGCAACGTTCGCGTCTACCAGGATCGCGACCTGCTGCCGCCGCCCCGCAAGGAGGGTCGCACGGCGATCTACTCCGACGCGCACCTGACCAGGCTCAAGCTGATCATCAGCATGCTGGAGCGCGGATACGCGTTCGCGCAGATCAAGGAGATGCTGGGCGCCTGGGAGTCCGGTCGCAGCCTCGGCGACGTGCTCGGCCTGGAGGAGGCGGTCGCCGACCGCACCTGGGCCAAGGAGCAGCCGCGGACGGTGACGCTGGGCGAGCTGCGCAAGCGCTTCGGCACCCAGATCACCCCGAGCGCGATCAAGCGGGTCATCGACCTGGGCATCCTGGAGCGGCGCGGACGCGGTTTCGTCACCACCAGCCCGCTGCTCTACGACGCGGCGGTGGAGATGGTCGACCTCGGCATCCCGCTGTCGGAGACGCTGACGATCGCCGAAGAACTGCTGCGCAAGGTGGATTCGCTCGGTGACGACCTCGCCGACCTGGTGCGGCAGCACGTGGTGACCCGCGCGTCGAGCGCCGAGGAGGCCACTCCGTTCTACGGCGAGGTCATCGACCGGCTGCGCCCGCTGGTGTTCAACGCGCTGCAGGCCGCGGCGATCCGCTCGGCCGAGCGCCTCATCCCCACCGTCGTCGGAGAACGCATGGCCGAGGTCATGTCTCAGCGCGAGGTCGCCTCGTCCGGCAGGGAAACCGCCGATCGCTGACGCTTTCGGGTTTTCGGTGTCCTGATCGGGCGCGTAATTCGCCGGTGCCGCCGCGTCTCGCTTTCCCACCACTTTCCTGCGGGCCGGTTTCGGCGGACGGCCTTTCCCCGCGCTTTCCCGTTCGTCCACTGTGGACGAACGCGGTTTCAAGATCGGTTCAGAAGGCTCGCGGCGGCGGGTGAGGAAGTGATCGTCCGCTCCGGGGCGGTGATTACCCTTCTGAGATTGGTGGCGGGTCCGTGTGAGACAACGGATCCGACGCCGTGATCCTCGATCAGCTGGAAGGCGCGAGAACATGACAGCGAACCCGGCCCTGTGGCGAGCTTCGTCGCGGTCTCACAACCTGAGTTCCCGCCTGGAAGTCGGCCCCCTGAGACCCGGTATCGCCGTGCGGAACTCATCGCGGCAGGAGAGCATCACCGCCTCGGCCGAGCAGTGGCGTTCCTTCGTGAACGCCATCAAGGCCGGACGTTTCGACCGGTGACATGACAAGAGGGGCTCCCGGCGACGCGCATCGCCGGGAGCCCCTCGTCGGTTCGCGATCAGTTCTTGCCGAAACCGGCCCTGCGCAGCGCCTCGGCCATCGCCCCGCTGGGAGCGTCGTTGCGCTGGCGGCCACCACCGCCGCGGTTCTGCTTCCCGCCGCCGCGGTTGCCGCCGCCGTTGCGGTTGCCCCCGCCACCGTTGCCGCCGCTGTTGCCGCGGCCGCCACCTGCGCGGACGCCCTGCTCGGCGCGCTCGGGCTTGCCGCCCTTGCCCGGCTCGTCGTCCAGTCGCAGCGTCAGCGAGATCCGCTTGCGCGGGATGTCGACGTCGAGGACCTTCACCCGGACGATGTCGCCGGACTTGACCACGTCGTGCGGGTCGTTGACGAAGTTCTTCGACATCGCCGACACGTGCACCAGGCCGTCCTGGTGGACGCCCACGTCGACGAACGCGCCGAACGCCGCCACGTTGGTGACCACGCCCTCCAGCGTCATGCCCTGCTGCAGGTCGGCGATCTTCTCGACGCCCTCGGCGAAGGTCGCCGTCTTGAACTCCGGACGCGGGTCGCGGCCCGGCTTGTCCAGCTCGGCGAGGATGTCGGTGACCGTCGGCAGGCCGAACTGCTCGTCGACGAAGTCCTGCGGCCGCAGCTGCTTGAGGACCTTCGCGTTGCCGATCAGCGCGTCGATCTCGCTCTGCGTGGAGGCCAGGATCCGGTGCACCACCGGGTAGGCCTCGGGGTGCACGGCCGAGGAGTCCAGCGGGTCGTCGCCGTCCGGGATGCGCAGGAAGCCCGCGCACTGCTCGAACGCCTTCGGCCCGAGCCGGGCCACGTCCTTGAGCGCCTTGCGGGTGCGGAACGGCCCGTTGCCGTCGCGGTGGCTGACGATGTTCTCCGCGAGGGTCTCGCTGATGCCCGACACGCGGGTCAGCAGCGGTGCCGAGGCGGTGTTGACGTCCACGCCGACGGCGTTCACGCAGTCCTCGACCACCGCGTCCAGCGAGCGCGACAGCTTCGACTCGGAGACGTCGTGCTGGTACTGGCCCACGCCGATCGACTTCGGGTCGATCTTGACCAGCTCGGCCAGCGGGTCCTGCAACCGGCGGGCGATGGACACCGCGCCGCGCAGCGACACGTCCAGCTCCGGCAGCTCCCGCGAGGCGTAGGGCGAGGCCGAGTACACCGAGGCGCCGGCCTCGGAGACCGAGACCTTGCTCAGCTTGAGCTCCGGGTGCTTGCCGATCAGCTCACCGGCCAGCTTGTCGGTCTCGCGGGAGGCGGTGCCGTTGCCGATCGCGATCAGGTCCACCTCGTGCCGCTGGGCCAGCTCGGCGAGCTTGGCCAGCGCCTGGTCCCACTGCCGCTGCGGCTGGTGCGGGTAGATGGTGTCGGTGGCCACGACCTTGCCGGTGCCGTCGACGATCGCGACCTTCACGCCGGTCCGGTAGCCCGGGTCCAGGCCCATCGTGGCGCGCGAGCCGGCCGGGGCGGCCAGCAGCAGGTCCCGCAGGTTCGCCGCGAACACCCGGACGGCCTCGTCCTCGGCGTGCTGGCGCAGCCGCAGCCGCAGGTCCACGCTCAGCCGGGTCAGCACGCGGGTCCGCCAGGCCCAGCGGACCACGTCGGAGAGCCACTTGTCGGCCGGGCGGCCCTGGGCGGCGATGCCGAACTGCTGGGCGATCCGCAGCTCGTAGGAGGTCGGGCCCTCGACCGGCGTGCCGTCGTCGGGTTCGAGGGACAGCTCCAGGGCCTCCTCGTTCTCGCCGCGGAACAGCGCGAGGATGCGGTGCGAGGGCAGCGCGGTGAAGGGCTCGTCGAACTCGAAGTAGTCGGCGAACTTGGCGCCTTCCTCCTGCTTGCCCTCGCGGACCTTGGAGACGATCCGGCCGCGCGTCCACATCTGCTCGCGCAGCTCGCCGATGAGGTCGGCGTCCTCGGAGAAGCGCTCCACCAGGATCGAGCGGGCGCCGTCGAGGGCCGCCTGGACGTCGGCCACGCCCTTGTCGGCGTCGACGAAGCCCTCGGCGGTGGCCTGCGGGTCGTTGCTCGGGTCCGACAGCAGCTGGTCGGCCAGCGGTTCCAGGCCCGCCTCGATGGCGATCTGGGCCTTGGTGCGCCGCTTGGGCTTGTACGGGAGGTAGATGTCCTCCAGGCGCGCCTTGGAGTCGGCGGCGTTGATCTGGGTCTCCAGCTCGTCGCTGAGCTTGCCCTGCGAGCGGATCGACTCCAGCACCGTGGCGCGCCGCTCCTCGAGCTCGCGCAGGTAGCGCAGCCGTTCCTCCAGGGTGCGCAGCTGGGCGTCGTCGAGCGCCCCGGTCACTTCCTTCCGGTAGCGCGCGATGAAGGGCACGGTCGACCCGCCGTCGAGCAGTTCGACGGCAGAGGCCACCTGGCCTTCGCGGACCCCGAGCTCCTCGGCGATCTTCTGATGAACAGTCGTCGTCACGTTTCCTGGTTCCGCCTTCTCTGCGATCTTCGCCAGATCCGATCGAGCATTGTGCCCGACCCGACACCTGGGCAACCGTGCCACTGGACCCGGCGTGTCGGGACCCCCGGGGTCGCCCGCCACCCCTGCCTCGCACCCCATGACGCACGGTGCTCGGAGATGGGCGCTCCGTGGCGCGATCCTCACCAGGGGACAGTTTTAGTGAGAACCGCCCGGCCCCGATGCCCGAAATGTCCGGACAGTTATGGCTAAAACTGTCCCCTGGCGACCCTCGAACCCGAGGTGGGGTGGTGCCGAGGTGGGGGAGCGGTGTGGTTAGGATTCGACAACAGCCGGGGTGGTCTCACGATGCGTAACCGGCCATGTGGGCATCGATACCCGATGGGGTGAAACTAGGTAGTCGTCTAGGTATATACCTCGATGGCAGACCACTCTCCGTCGCGGAGTGTGGGGCTCGTGAAACCCGAGACCCCCGACCACAGCAGATCCCCCGAACACAACGATCCCGCCTCGACCCCGAACGAGGCGACCGAGCGTGGGCGGCACGCGAAGGCGCAGGGTGCCGACTCCGGTCTGCGGACCGCCGCGGATCGAGTGGGCCAGTGGCTGGCGCCGCTGCTCCAGCGCCTCGCGCAGTGGCTGTCCCCGCTGCTGCAGCGCATCACCAACGCCCCCGCCGTGCGGCGCCTCCGGGAGAGGGTTGCGCCGCACGTCCCCGAGTCCGTCAAGAACGCGTCCCGCCTGCGCCCCGTGCAGGTGGCCGCCGGCGTCGCCGCCGTGGGCGTCGTCGGTCTGATCATCGGCGGTGTCACCGGCGGTGACGAGCGCGACGTCGAGGAGGCCGCCGTGGCCGCCCCGATGGCCGCCCAGCAGAACCCGGCCGCCGCGCAGCAGGCCCCGGTGGCCGACCAGAAGAAGGCCGACCCGCCGCAGACCCGCGCGGAGACCAAGTCCGAGACCAAGGCCGAGGCGAAGACCGAGGCCAAGGACGAGGCGCCGGCTCCGCTGGGCCCGCCCGTCGAGGGCATCGACGTGTCCAACCACAACGGCAACATCGACTGGAAGCAGGTCGCGGCCGACAACAAGAAGTTCACCTTCGTGCTGGCCAGCGACGGCACCGACTTCACCAACCCGAAGTACTCCGAGCAGTACCACGGTGCCAAGGACGCGGGTCTGATCGCCGGCGCCTACCACTTCGCGCGGCCCGACGATTCCGACGGCGCGACCCAGGCCAACCGGTTCCTGGACATCATCGACTACAAGAACGACGGCAAGACGCTGCCTCCGGTGCTCGACCTGGAGGTCGACCCCAACGGCGGCAGCTGCTACAGCATGAGCGTCGACCAGATGCACCAGTGGACCAAGGCGTTCAACGACACGGTCAAGCAGCGCACCGGCAAGGACCCGATCATCTACGCCAACCCGTCCTTCTGGAAGCAGTGCATGGGCGGCACCGACACCTTCAGCAACCACAACCTGTGGCTGGCCGCCTACGAGGTCGACAGCCCGACGGTGCCCACCGGGTTCCAGGACTGGGACTTCTGGCAGTACACCGACAAGGGTTCGGTCGCCGGCATCAGCGGCAACACCGACATCAACCAGTACAAGGAAGGCTTCGAGCGCCTCAAGCAGCTCGCCGGCTGACCGAGTGCTGACACCACCGAGAGGAGCGGGTCGTCCATCGCATGGGCGGCCCGCTCCTTCGCGCGTGCGGGCGAAAGGTGGCCGCGGCCGGTTCCCCGACGCGCCGAGGGCGATATTCTCGTGATCGACGATCACCCGATCGGAGGGCGCAGCGGAATGTCACGGTGGGAGCAAGAGGTCACTCGAGCGAGGCAGTTGCTGCTCGACAGTGATCACGACGCCGCGGCGCAGGCGTTACGCACCGTGCTGGACGAAGGCGACTACGAAGCCGCCGCCCAGGCCGGGCTGATGCTCGGCGCGATCCTCACCGAGAACGACGACCTCACCGCCGCCCGCGACGTGTACCAGCGGGTGATCGACTCCGGACATCCCGAGCACGCCCAAGCCGCCGCCCTCGCCCTCGGCCACCTGCTGCTCAACACCGGCGAACTGCCCACCGCCCAGGTCCTGCTGCGCTTCGCCACCGAAGGCGCCGAGCCCGACGAGGCCGGTCGCGCCGACGTCCTGCTGGCCCAGGTGCTCCAGCAGCTCGGCGACACCGGTGGGGCCCGCGAGGCCCGCACCCGCGCGCTGTCCTGCGGGGACCCGGCGGTCGTCGAGGCCGCCCAGCAGCTGACCCTGCCTCCCGAGCGCTCCGAGGGCACCGAGTTCCTGCAGATCGCCTACCAGCGCGCGCTGGCGATGCTGGAGCAGGGACGCGACCACGACGCCGAACCGCTGCTGCGCAAGCTCCTCGACAGCGGCCACCCGCACTACGGCTCGCTGGGCGCGGGCAAGCTCTACGCGCTGCACGTCGACGACACCGACGTCACCCGCCGTCTCGCCGAGCAGATCATCGAGCTCGGCCATCCCGAGCACCTCGCGTGGGGGCACGTGCTGCTCGGCGGCGTGCTCGTGGCGCTCGACGACCCGGCCGGGGCCGCGCGCGCCTACGAGCGCGCCGCGCAGGACCCGCGGCCCAGCGTGCGGCTGCACGCGCTGATCCAGCTGAGCCTGCAACTGCGCCGGATGGAGCGGATGCCGGAGGCCCGCCGGGCGTTGCAGCGGGTCATCGACAGCCGCCACCCGCGGCTGAGCCTGGAGGCGCTGGGCGTGCTCGCCGAGATCCAGCGCGACACCGGCGAGGTCGACGCCGCCATCGAGACCTTCGGCCTGGTCGTGGCCTCCGGCCACCCGGACAAGGCGCCGCGCGCCGCCTACCACGTCGGGGTGCTGCGCTACGAGCGCGGCGAGCGGGACGCGGCGATCGAGTCGTTCCGCGTGGCGGCGCAGGCCGAGGACACCAACGTCGCGCACGAAGCCGAACTCGCGCTGTCCACGATGGACTTCCAAAGCCCCGACGGCGCAACCGGTCCTGGCGTGGAGGACACCGCGCGCCTGGTGGTCCCGCCGATCGAG
Source organism: Saccharopolyspora flava (assembly GCF_900116135.1). Lineage (GTDB taxonomy): Bacteria > Actinomycetota > Actinomycetes > Mycobacteriales > Pseudonocardiaceae > Saccharopolyspora > Saccharopolyspora flava. The sequence goes on along the minus strand of NZ_FOZX01000003.1, from coordinate 130,425 downwards.
CCGGAACCCGCCGAACCCGAGTCACTTGACGCCGCCGAGCTGGAGCGCCGCGCGCACCGGGCCGCCGCGTCCGGCGACATCGCGGCCGCCCGGGAGGCCTACCAGCGCCTCGTCGAGCACGACCCCGGCACCGCCGCACGCGCCCGGATCTCGCTGGGACTGGCCGAAGCCGCGCTGGGCGACCCCGCCCGCGCCCGGCAGCTGCTGCGCGGCGTCGCCGCCGAGGGCGGGAGCCAGGCCCGTCGCGCCGCGTTCGTCGAAGCGCTGCTCGCCGAACCGGATGCGCGCGGCGTCCTGCCGGTGCTGCTGCGCATGGAACGCGACGACGAGTCCGAAGTGGACTCCATGCTGGCCGGGGCCGAACCGGCCGTGCGCGAGCTCGCCGAGGCGGCGCGCGTCGAGCGCACCGGCCAGACCCCCGCCGACGGGCTCGCTCGGCTCGCCGAATCGCCCAACACGCTGGTCGCCACCACCGCGCGCACCGCCCTCGCCGAGGAGCTGGTCGGCCGCGGGGAGCACGAGCAGGCGCGCGGGCTGCTGCAGCGCGTCGTCGACGCCGGGCACCCGGCGCTGCGCCCGTGGACCGCGTGCCGGCTGGGCGAGCTGCTCATGGAGCACGGCGAACCCGACGGCACCATCGCCGCGTTCGAAACCGCCCTGGCCACAAGGCATCCCGCGATCCTCGGCGAGGTGTTCGGCAAGCTCTCGCTGATCTACCGCACGCTGGAGCGCACCGAGGCACTCACCGACCTCTACCAGCGCACCGCCGCCAGCGGGCACCCGGAGTTCGGGCCGCGTGCCGCGTTCCTGCTCGGCGAGCACCACGTGGAGCACGACCGCCTCGACCAGGCGCTGGAGCTGTTCACCCGCGCCGCCGGGTCGTCCTCGACGGCCGCACCGGTCGCGGTGTTCGCGATGCGCGCGCTGCGCCAGGAGCTCGAACCGGCGCGGTCGAGCTTCCTGCTGCTGGCCGACGAGGACGAACCGCACTACACCGCCACCCAGCTGTGCCTCACCCTCGCGCACCGCTACCTGCGGCGCGGCATCCCGGACTTCACCGACTGGGCGCTGCGGCTGGTCTCCGAGGCCGGGCACGCCGAGCTGCGCCAGCAGGGCCTGCTGTTCCTCGGCGCGCTGCGCGAGGAGAACGGCGACACCGACGGCGCGCTGCGGGCCTGGAAGCAGGCCGCCGAGGGCGCCGATCCGGAGGAGGCCGCCGTGGCGAAGGTCAGCACCGCCGAGCTGCTGCGCCGCCAGGGCGACGACGAGCGCGCGGCCGAGCTGCTGGCCGAGGTGGCCGCCGCCGGGGTCACCAGCTCCGAACGGGCGGTCGCGATCCTCGCCGAACTGCGGGCCACCACCCCGGAAACTCCGGCACCGCAACAGGAAGCAGCCGAGCAGCCGCAGGAGGACGACGACGTCGAGGAGCGCGCCCAGCGGCTGCTGCGCGAGGGCGACGTCGAGGCGGCGCGGGCCGCGATCGCCGAGCACCTCGGCTCCGGTCGGGTCGCCGACTTTTGGTGCGCGCTCGGGACCGACCTGGCCGCGGCCGCGCGTCTGCTGGCCGAGGCCGACGGCGAGGACGCCCGCGCGTGCTCCGAGCTGGCCCTGGACTTCGGCCGCCGCGCGCAGGCCTCCGGCGGAGCCGACGCGCCCGCGTACTTCCGCCTGGTCGCCGACCACGGTCATCCCGCCGCGCTGCCCAAGGCGCAGATCGCGCTGGGCAAGCTCGCCGACCAGCGCGGCGAGAACGCGATCGCGCTGAGCTGGTACCGCCGCGCGATCCGCACCGGCGAGCCCGCCGCCATCGCCCGGGCCGGGGTGCTCGTGGCCCAGCTGCTGATCCGGGTGCACGACCTCAACGGCGCGATCGCCGTCGCCCGCCACGCCAAGGCGGAGGGCACCGGCACCGCGGTGGTGGAAGCCGGTGTGCTGCTGGGACATCTGCAGCACCGGGTCGGCGAACCCGCCGCGGCCAAGCAGGCGTGGGACGAGACCGAGGCGGCCGCCGAGTCGCCCGAGATCTTCGGCGTGGCGCTGCACCGCCGCATCCGCGCGGTCGGCGAGACCGCGCCGGAGTCCGCGGAGATGCTGTTGCGCGCCGCCGAGTCCGAGGACCCGGGCACCGCGGTGGTGGCGCACCTGCTGCTGGCCGACCGGACCGAGGAGCGCGCCGAGCGGACCCGCTGGCTGGAGCGCGCGATCGAGCTGGGCGTGCCGGTGCACTCCGATTCCGCCCGCAGCAGGCTCGGCGAGCTGCTGCTGGAGGACGGCGACACCGAGACCGCCCGGCGGCACTTCGAGCGGGTCAGCGCGTGCGAGGACCCGGAGGTCGCGGCGCGCGGCGAGTTCGGCATCGGCCTGATCCGCTACGAGGCCGGGGACATGCCGGGCGCGGTGCACGCGTTCGTCAAGGCCGCCGGGCACGTGCCGGAGGCCGAGCTGGGGGAGGACGCGATGAACAACGTGCGCGTCGTCCTCGACGAGCAGCGCGCCCACGGCGATCACCTGGAGGCCGCCGACACGCTGCGCCGGATGACCGAGGTGGTGCCGGAGGAGCACGTCGCGGAGTGGGCGCAGGAGACGGGATCGGCGCTGCTGGCCGCCGACGACGCGGAGGCGGCGCTGGTGTACCTGCGCTGCGCGGTGGAGATCGGCGCACCGGACCCGTCGCCGGAAGCGGTGCTGGCGCTGGGCGAGGCGCTGCACCGGCGCGGTGATCTGGCCGGGGCCCGGCAGGCCTACGAGCGGGTCCTGGGTGCCGGCGAGCACCTGGCGGCGCAGGCGAACTACCGGCTCAACGAGCTGCGCGCGGACGAGACGCCCGTGGGCAGCAGGGAAGCGCGCTGACTCAGACGCGGATGAGGCTCTCCGGCAGGGCCAGCACCTGGTCGACGACCTCGATGACACCACCGGCCACGCGCCAGTAGGCTGCGCTGTCGTCGGTGCGGATCTCGCCGCGGCGGGGAACGCGGGCGGCGCGGACGTGGTCCTCGGCCAGGACTTCGACGATGTCGATGACATCGCCGTGCGGGCGCACGTAGATCAGCGCCTCGAGCTCGCCGGAACCGTCCCGCACCGGTGGCATGAGCTGGAAGCCGCGCAGCACCAGCTGCCGCAGCCACATGCTCGGGTCGGGTTCGTCCGCCTCGTCTGACGAGAGCATCTGTCTCCCCCAGATTCTTTCGTCGCAGATCATCCGCACGTGCACGTGCAATCCGCAGACTCTAACACAGCGGAGAGCAACCAGTCGATCACGCGGAGTGAGTGCACCAGGCGTTCGCAGGGCGAACGCCTTTCGGCTCGGTACAACCAAACGCTTGCTTGTTTTCGGGCGTCGTCCGGGACTACTCTCGAACCCTGCCAGTGGTGGCGACGGAAGGGACTCCTCATGGCGGAGGCGTACATCATCGACGCGGTGCGCACACCGGTCGGCAAGCGCGGCGGCGGGCTCAGCGGGGTCCACCCGGCGGACCTGTCCGCGCACGTGCTGCAGAACCTGGTGGACCGCACGGGAATCGACCCCGCGGCGGTCGACGACGTGGTGTGGGGCTGCGTCGACACCGTCGGCGCGCAGGCGGGCAACATCGGCCGCACCGGCTGGCTCGCGGCCGGCTACCCCGAGCACGTCCCCGGCGTCACCGTGGACCGCCAGTGCGGGTCCTCGCAGCAGGCGGTGCACTTCGCGGCCCAGGCCGTGATGTCCGGCGTCAACGACCTGGTGATCGCCGGTGGCGTGCAGAACATGTCGGCGATCCCGATCGGCAGCTCGCTGCGCGGCTCCGACCAGCTCGGATTCCCCCGCGCCTACGGGCCGGACTGCGGATCGGAGGGCTGGGCCAAGCGCTACGGCGACGAGGTCGTCACCCAGTTCCGCGGCGCCGAGCTCATCGCCGAGCAGTGGGACCTGTCCCGCGAGGCGATGGAGGAGTTCGCGCTGACCAGTCACCTGCGCGCGATCGCCGCCGTCGACGGCGGGCACTTCGACCGCGAGACCGCGCCGCTGGCCGGCGTCGAGCACGACGAGGGACCGCGCCGCGACACCTCCAAGGACAAGCTCGCCGGGCTCAAGACGCTCAGCGACGGCGGGCGGCTCACCGCCGGTGTGGCCAGCCAGATCTCCGACGGGTCGGCGGCGTTGCTGGTGGCCTCCGAGCAGGCGGTGCGCGAGCACGGGCTGACCCCGCGCGCCCGCGTGCACCACATGAGCGTGCGCGGCGACGACCCGGTGAAGATGCTGACCGCGCCGATCCCGGCGACCAAGCACGCGCTGGAGCGGACCGGCCTGAAGGCCTCGGACATCGACGTCGTGGAGATCAACGAGGCCTTCGCCAGCGTCGTCCTGGCCTGGCTGAAGGAGATCGACATCGACCCGGCCCGGGTCAACCCCAACGGCGGCGCGATCGCCCTGGGCCACCCGCTGGGCGCCACCGGCGCGAAGCTGATGACCACCATGCTCCACGAGCTCGAACGCACCGGCGGCCGCTACGGCCTCCAAACCATGTGCGAGGGCGGCGGCACCGCCAACGTCACCATCATCGAACGACTGTGAGGCGACGTGTCGATCAACAGGGACTACATCGGTTTCGAGTTCACCTCGGACGAGGCCTACGAGGTCAGCCGCGGCAAGATCCGGGAGTTCGCCGACGCGATCGGTGACCCCAACCCGGCCTACCGCGACCCGGCGGCGGCACGCGCGCTCGGGCACCCGGACGTGATCGCGCCGCCGACCTTCGGGATCGTGGCGACCGGTGCGGCGTCGGAGAAGAACCCGATCCTGCGGCCGGACTTCGGCCTGAACTACCGGATGGTGGTGCACGGCGAGCAGAAGTTCAGCTACCGCAGGCCGATTCGCGCCGGGGACGTGCTCAGCACCCGGGGCCGGATCGTGGAGATCCGCGACGCGGGCAAGAACGAGCTGGTGCGCATCGAGACCGAGATCGTCGACGTCGACGGCGACCTGGTCGGGACCGCGGTCAACACGATCATCTCGCGGGGAACCGCGGAAGGAGGGCGATGATGGCCGCGAGCGTGGCGTTCGACCAGGTCGAGGTCGGCACCGAGATCCCGTCCGAGCGCTATCCCGTCCAGCGGTTGACGCTGGTGCGCTACTGCGGTGCCTCGGGCGATTTCAACACCATCCACTGGAACGAGCGGATCGCGAAGTCCGCGGGACTGCCGGACGTGATCGCGCACGGCATGCTCACGATGGCCGAGGCGGCCCGGCTGGTCACCGACTGGGTGGGCGACCCGGGCGCGGTCGAGGAGTACGGCGTGCGCTTCGCCAAGCCCGTCGTCGTGCCGGACGACGACACCGGCGTCGAGGTGGAGGTCGCCGGCCGGGTGACCGAGAAGCTCGACGACAACCGCGCGGTGGTGGAGCTGTCGGCCACCTCTGGTGGCGTCGAGGTCCTGGCCAAGGCCAGGGCGGTCGTCCGGCTCGCCTAGGAACCACCACGAGCGGCTGCTCCGCCTCCCCGGTGGAGCAGCCGCTCTTTCACGCGTGCAGCAGGGTCGCGCGGTGGGCGCTCGGGGTGCCGAACAGCTGGGTCGCGGCGTGGGCGCGCTTGAGCTGCAGGTGCGCCTCGTGCTCCCAGGTGATGCCGATGCCGCCGTGCAGCTGCACCCCTTCGGCGGCGATCGCGTAGTGCGCCTCGGTGCAGGCCGATTTCGCCATCGCCGCCAGTTCGCTCGCCCGCTCGTCGTGGGTCGCGACCGCCCAGGACGCCGCGTAGGACAGCGAGCGGGCCGATTCCACGGCGACGTAGCAGTCGGCCAGCCGGTGCTTGAGCGCCTGGAACGAGCCGATCGGACGGCCGAACTGGGTGCGCATCTTGGTGTACTCGACGGTCTCGTGCAGCCAGCGCTGCGCCGCGCCCACCGACTCCGCCGCCACGGCCGCGGCCGCGACGTCGACCAGCCGCTGCACCGGCAGCGCTCCCACCGGGCGCGCGGGCGTGCCGTCGAGGTGGACCTCGGCCATCCGGCGGGTCAGGTCCAGGGGAGTGGTGGCGACCGCGGCGGCCGCGTCGGTCTCGAACAGCACCGGCTCGCCGTCGCGGGTGGCCAGGACCAGCAGCACGTCGGCCTGCGCCCCGTCGAGCACGTGCGCCTTGCGCCCGGTGAGCCCTCCGTCGTCGGTCGCCGTGGTGCTGAAACCATCCGTCCGCCAGCCGGTTCCGGGCTCGGCCCAGGCCAGCGCCGCGATCGTCTCCCCGCTCGCGATGCCCGGCAGAAGCCTCTCGCACGCCTCGGCGTTCCCGGTGGCCAGCAGCGCCTCGGCGGCGAGCACGGCACTGCTCAGGAACGGGATGTCGGACAGCCGCCGCCCCAGCTCCTCCACCACGATCAACGTCTCCAGCAGGCTGAACCCACCACCGCCGAACTCCTCGGGAATCCCCAGGGAATGCGCCCCCACCTGCTCGGCCAGCTGGGACCACACCTCCCGGTCGAACCCCTCGGCGACCTCCTCCGGCTCACCCACCACGGGCCCGCCCCGCCGCTCCAGCAGCCGCCGCACGACGCCTCGCAGCTCCTCCTGCTCCTCGCTGAACGCAAACCGCACAACAACCTCCCACGTCCGAGTCACTCCGGTCGAAAAACCGCAACATTCGTCGTGTCGAAAACCGCAGCATTCGTCGCGTGAAAACCGGGGTTTTCGACTGGCGGACACCCGTTCAGGGGGTGCCTACGGGTGTTTTCGGGTCGGTGGCCAGGGACGTTGCGATGCGGCGGCGGTGCCAGGTGGGGGTGCCCCAGGACTGGCGGAGGGCCGCGGTCTTGGTGAGGTGGCGGTGGAGGTCGTGCTCGGCGGTGTAGCCGATGGCGCCGTGGACCTGCAGGGCCGTGCGGGCCGTGAGGTGGGCCGCGTCGGCGGCGGCGAGCTTGGCCGCGGAGGCGTCCCGGCCGCCGTGCGGGCCTCCGGCCGAGAGGGCCGCGCCGCGGATGAGGGGGCGGGCGAACTCCAGCTTGAGCAGGGCGTTGGCCAGGTGGTGCTTGACCGCCTGGAACTCGCCGACCGGTTTCCCGAACTGCTGCCGCTGCGTGACGTGCTCGGTGGCCAGGTCCAGCATCCGGTGGCCGAGCCCGAGCAGGTACGCCGCGCAGCCCAGCACCGCCAGGTCGAAGGCGCGCTCGAAGTCCGCTCCGGCGACCTCCTCGCCGCCGGTCGAGGAGACCTCGAACAACCGCCGCGCCGGATCGAAGGATTCCCTGCGCCGCACCGAGATCCCGGACAGCTTCCGCGTAGACCCGGGCCCGCACGCGTAGACCTCGTCGGCCAGGTCGGCGTCCAGCGCCCACGGCACGTGCGGTGCCACCACGGCCGTGCGCACGGCGGCGTCGGCCGCCAGGTCCGGCACCAGCGCGGGCAGCAGCGCCAGTGACTCGATCACCGGTCCCGGCAGTCCCGCGTACCCGCATTCCTGCAGGCAGAGGGTCAGTTCCACCGGGCCGAGCCCGAGTCCGCCGCGCTCCTCGGGCAGCGTCACACCGGTGACCCCGAGCTCGGCCAGGCTCTGCCACAGCTTCCGCCAGCCCTCGGCGTCCCCGTCGGCCCACGCGCGGGCGATGCCCGGCACGTCGGCGGTGGTGAACACCGAGCGCAAGGTGTCGGCCATGTCCTGCTGCTCGGGTTCGAGCACGAACCTCATCGCGACCCCCTCGGCAGGCCGAGCACCCGCTCGGCGGCGATGTTGCGCTGGATCTCGTTGGTGCCGGCGTAGATCGGCCCGGCCAGCGAGAACAGGTATCCCTCCACCCACGAGCTCGACTCCGCCTCGGGACCCAGCAGGTCCCAGGCGGTTTCGTGCATCGCGGTGTCCAGTTCGGACCAGAAGATCTTGTTCAGGCTTGCTTCGGCGCCCAGCCCGGCGCCGTCGAGCACCTTGGTGACGGTCTCGAACGTCGCGAGCCGGTAGGCCTGCGCGGAGATCCACGCGTCGACCACCCGGTCGTCGTCGAGCGCGCCGGGCACCTCGGTGAGCCGCTGCGCGGTGGCCAGGAACCGTCCCGGGCTGCGCAGGGTCAGGCCGCGTTCGTTGCTCGCGGTGCTCATCGCGACCCGCCAGCCGTCGCCGACCCCGCCGAGCACGTCGGCGTCGGGCACGAAGACCTCGTCCAGGAACAGCTCGGCGAAGGCCGGTTTGCCGTCGATGCGCTGGATCGGCCGCACCGTCACCCCGGGCGCGTCCAGCGGGAACAGGAAGTAGGTCAGCCCCTTGTGCCGGGGCGCGTCGGGGTCGCTGCGGAACAGGCCGAAGGCGATGTCGGCGAACGCCGCCCGCGAGCTCCAGGTCTTGTTGCCGCTGAGCAGCCAGCCGCCGTCGACGCGCCGCGCGGTCGAGCGCAGGCCCGCCAGGTCGCTGCCCGCCTCGGGCTCGGACCAGGCCTGCGCCCAGATGTCCTCGGCGGCGGCCATCCTCGGCAGGTAGCGCTGCTTCTGCTCGTCGGTGCCGTGCTCGAACAGCGTGGGCGCGAGCAGGAAGATGCCGTTCTGGCTGACCCGGCCGGGCGCCCCGGCGGCGTAGTACTCCTCCTCGAAGAGCACCCACTGCAGCAGCGACGCCCCTCGGCCGCCGAACTCGCGCGGCCACGACACCACCGACAACCCCGCCGAGTGCAGCAGCTTCTCCCACTCGCGGTGGGCGGCGAACCCCTCGGCGGTCTCCAGCGAGGGCAGCGGCTCGGCGGGCACGTGCTCGCGCAGCCACTCCCGCACCTCGTCGCGGAAGGCCAGGTCGTCCTCGGAGAGCTCCAGGTCCACGGCTCAGCCACGCTCCTCGTTGGACTTCTTCATGCTGCGCGCGTCCATGCCGGCCAGGGAGTCCTTGCCGACCTCGGCGTTGTGCGCGTGGGCGAAGTGGTGCAGGCCGAACACCGAGTCCATCCCGTTCTGCATGCCCATCAGGTCCTCGGCCTGGTTGACGGCCTTCTTGGTCAGCGACAGCCCGAAGGACGGCATCCCGGCGATGTCGCCGGCCAGCCGCATGGTGGCGTCGGCGAGCTCGTCGCGCGGGACGACGTCGTTGACCATGCCGATCTCGTAGGCCCGCTGCGCGCTCATCCGCCTGCCGGTGAACAGGAACTCCTTGGCGATGCGCGGCCCGAGCACCCACGGGTGCGCGAAGTACTCCACGCCGGGGATGCCCATCTTGACCACCGGGTCGGCGAAGAACGCGTCCTCGCTGGCCACGATCAGGTCGCACACCCACGCCAGCATCAGCCCGCCCGCGACGCAGGCGCCCTGCACCGAGGCGATCGCGGGTTTGGGCATCTCCCGCCAGCGGCGGCACATGCCCAGGTAGACCTCCTGCTCGCGGGCGAAGCGGGACTCGCCGCCGGAGTGCGTCGTGTGGTCCCACCACAGGCCGGCCCGGCGCGGGTAGCTGACGTCGATGTCGCGCTCGGGGGAGCCGATGTCGTGCCCGGCGGAGAAGTGCTTGCCCTCGCCCGCCAGCACGATGACCTTGACCCGGTCGTCCTCGCAGGCGCGGTAGAACGCGTCGTCGAGGGCGTAGGTCATCACCGAGTTCTGCGCGTTGCGGTAGTCGGGCCGGTTCATCGTCACCACGGCGACCTGGTCGCGGACCTCGTAGTGGACGACCGCTTTGTCTGCTGCCATCGGGCGCTCCTAGCTCGGCCTTGCGATTGCGGCACGTCGAGGTTAGCCGAACAAGCAAGTGCTTGGTAGAGTGCCGAGGCGGGAACGACGCCGAGGAGGCGGTTGTGGACCTCACCGACAGCGCCGAGGAAGCGGCCTTCCGCCGCGAGGTGCGGCAGTGGCTGACCGAGCACCTGACCGGCGAGTTCGCCGAAGCCCGGGGGCTCGGCGGGCCCGGTCGCGAGCACGAGGGGTTCGACGTGCGGCTGGCCTGGGACCGGCTGCTGGCCGAGCACGGCTGGACCTGCCTGGGATGGCCGAGGGAGTTCGGCGGGCGCGAGGCGAGCGTCGGGCAGCAGATCATCTTCCACGAGGAGTACGCCCGCTCCGAGGCGCCGGTGCGGGTCGGCCACATCGGCGAGGAACTCCTCGGCCCGACCCTGATGGCCTTCGGCAGCCCCGAGCAGCAGAAGCGGTTCCTGCCCGAGATCGTCGGCGCCCGCGAGCTGTGGTGCCAGGGCTACTCCGAGCCCGGGGCCGGTTCCGACCTGGCCAACGTGGCCACCACCGCGCGCCTGGAGGGCGACGAGTGGGTGCTCAACGGCCAGAAGGTGTGGACGTCGATGGCCCACGTCGCCGACTGGTGCTTCGTGCTCGCCCGCACCGACCCGGCTCAGAGCCGCCACCAGGGGTTGTCCTACTTCCTGGTGCCGATGGACCAGCCCGGCATCCGGGTGCGGCCGATCATGCAGCTCACCGGCACCTCCGAGTTCAACGAGGTGTTCTTCGACGACGCCCGCACCGCCGCCGGGAACGTCGTCGGCGAGGTCGGCCAGGGCTGGAAGGTCGCGATGGGCACGCTCGGCTTCGAGCGCGGCATCGGCACCGTCGACCAGCAGGTCGTCTTCCGCCGCGAGCTCGCCGAGATCACCGAGCGGGCCCGGGCCGGCGGCGCCCTCGACGACCCGCTGCTGCGCGACCGCATCACCCGCGCCTGGACCGACCTGGAGGCGTTGCGCTGCACCGTCTTCCGGCTGCTCGGCGGTGACGGACCGCCCGGCCCGGAGTCCTCGGTGGTCAAGCTGCTGTGGTCGACCCTGCACCGCGAGCTCGGCGAGCTGGCGATGGCCGTGTCCGGTCCGGACGGCCTCGTGGCCCAGGGTCCGCCCTACGACCTCGACGGCGGGCAGCGGCTGTTCCTGTTCACCCGCGCCGACACGATCTACGGCGGCTCCAACGAGATCCAGCGCAACATCATCGCCGAGCGGGTGCTCGGCCTGCCGCGCGAACCCCGACCCCAGGAGGTCACCCGATGACCCAGGCCCCGCCCGCGCACGGGCTGCTCAACGGCAAGACCGCCCTCGTCACCGCCGCGGCCGGCACCGGCATCGGCTCGGCCGTCGCCCGCCGGATGCTGGAGGAGGGCGCGCAGGTGCTCATCAGCGACCGGCACGAGCGGCGGCTCGCCGAGACCGAGGCCGAGCTCGCCGAGATCCCCGGCGCCAAGGTCGCCTCGGTGGCCTGCGACGTCACCGACGAGGCCCAGGTGCAGCGCATGTTCGACACCGCGACCGCCACGTTCGGGCAGGTCGACGTGGTGGTCAACAACGCCGGGCTGGGCGGCACCGCCTCGATCCTGGAGATGACCGACGAGCAGTGGGACAAGGTCGTCGACGTCACCCTCGGCGGCACCTTCCGCTGCACCCGCGCGGCCACCCGGCTCTTCCGCGAGCAGGGCAATGCCGGCGTCGTGGTCAACAACGCCTCCGTGGTCGGCTGGCGGGCCCAGGCCGGGCAGGCTCACTACGCCGCCGCCAAGGCCGGGGTGATGGCGCTGACCCGCTGCGCGGCGATGGACGCCGCCGAGCTGGGGGTCCGGATCAACGCCGTGGCGCCGAGCCTGGTGATGCACGAGAACCTGGCCAAGGTCACCTCCGACGACCTGCTGGCCACCCTCACCGAGCGCGAGGCGTTCGGCCGCTCTGCCGAGCCGTGGGAGATCGCCAACGTGATCGTCTTCCTGGCCTCGGACTACTCGACGTACCTCACCGGCGAGGTCATCTCGGTCTCCAACCAGCACCCGTGAACCTCCGGTGAGCACCGCCGGAGGGGCTTTGAGAGGATGGCCCCGTGGTCTCGACCAAGCGCTTGTCCGCACGCAACCGCCCGGCGCGGGAGAACGGCTCCGAACGTCGCGCCGAACTGCTCGCCATCGCCGGTGAGCTGTTCGCGACCCGTGGCTTCCTGGCCACCACGGTCCGCGACATCGCCGACGCCGCAGGCATCCTCTCGGGGAGTCTCTACCACCACTTCGACTCCAAGGAGGCGATGGTGGACGAGATCCTGCGCGAGTTCCTCGACGACCAGCGGCAGGCCAACGCCAAGATCATCGCCGACGCGCCGGACCCGCGCACCGCGCTCACCGAGCTGATCAAGCGGTCCTACTCGGCGCTGCGCAAGCACCCGGCCGCGATCGCGATCTTCCAGAACGAGGCCAACTACCTGGCCCAGTTCGAGCGCTTCGACTACCTGCCGGGCGTGGCCGACGAGTTCGAGAAGACCTGGCTGCGCGTGCTGCAGGAGGGGCAGAAGTCCGGCGTGTTCCGCGAGGACCTCAACCTCAAGCTCACCTACCGCTTCATCCGGGACACCGTCTGGACCACGGTCCACTGGTTCAACCCCAACGGGAAGCTGAGCATCAAGTCGATCGCCGACCAGTACATCAACATCCTCTGCGACGGCATCGTCACCCGCTGAGCCGGGGGTTCGAGCCCGGTCCGGCCGGGCTCGAACCGCGCGATCAGCTGCTCAGCGAACCGGCCCGGCGCAGGGCCTCGGCCGCCTCGGTGACGAGCGAGTCGATGAGCTTCTCGCAGCTGGGCAACTCGTCGATCATGCCGACCACCTGACCCGCCGGCAGCACCCCGGCTTCCGGGTGGCCGTCGACCAGGGCCGATTTGATCAGCATCGGCGTGTTGGCCGCCAGCAGCACCCGGTTGAGCGGGAGCTTCTGGGCCTTGCGCATCGCCAACCCGTCGGAGATGAGCCGGCGCCAGGACATGCCGGTGAGCGCCTTGAACGCGACCGCCTGCCGCAGCGCCTGGGGGAGACGCCGCAGCAGCGCCTGCGACTCGGCGGAGTGGGTGAGATCGGTGCGCAGCATCCGGTGCGGCAGACCGTCCACCTTGGACGTCACGACGGTGTCGCCCACCTGCGCGTCCAGGTAGGAGCGCTTGACCTCGTCGGGCACCCGGCTGTCGGTGGTGAGCAGGAAGCGCGTGCCCATCGCCACGCCCGCCGCGCCGTAGCACAGCGCGGCGGCCAGGCCGCGGCCGTCGAAGAACCCGCCCGCGGCGATCACCGGGATGTCCACCGCGTCCACCACCTGCGGGATCAGCAGCGTCGTGGCCACCGAACCGGTGTGCCCGCCGCCCTCGCCGCCCTGCACCAGCACCGCGTCGGCGCCCCAGCCCGCGACCTTCTCCGCGTGCCGCCGGGCGCCGATCGACGGGATCACCACGACCCCGGCGTCCTTGAGCTTGCCGATGAGCCGCTGCGACGGCGCCAGCGCGAACGAGGCGACCTTCACGCCCTCGCGGATGAGCAGGTCGCAGCGCTCCTCGGCGTCCCCGGCATCGGCCCGCAGGTTCACCCCGAACGGTTCGCCGGTGCGCTCCTTGACCTCGCGGACCGCGTCGGTGAGCTGCGGCAGCGTCATCGTCGCCGACGCCAGCACGCCCAGACCGCCCGCGTTGGCCGTCGCCGAGACCAGGCTGGGCCCGGCGACCCAGCCCATGCCGGTCTGCACGATCGGATGGCGCACGCCGGTCAACTCGCACAGCGGCGTGCGCAGCCGCTGCTCGATCACGCCGGAACCTCCTTGTCCCGCAACCCCTTCGGGTCGATCCGGTCGCGGATCAAGGACAGCTCCTCGTCGGTGGGCAGCCGCGTCTCGGCGACCTCGTCCACCGCCAGCTCGAAACCGGTCTTCTCCCGCACCTCGTCCACGCTCACCCCGGGGTGCACCGAGCGCAGCCGCATCGCGCCGTCCGGGCCGCGGAAGTCCAGCACCGCCAGATCGGTCACCACCACCTGCACGTCGTGGTAGCGCGCGCCGACCTGACGCGCCCGGTCGTGCCCGACGCCGGCCACCAGGTCCACCGACTCGACGAAGATCTTGGTGCTGTGGTTGGGGATCCAGTAGTTCGTGGTGTGGTTGACCGAGTTGCCCGGCGCCCCGCGCACCCCGATCAGCTGCACCTTGGGCTGCGCCCAGTCGCCGATGCGGGAGATGTTCTGGTTGCCGAAGCGGTCCACCTGCGAGGCGCCCATCATCACCCGGCGCTTGCCGCCCGCCAGCAGGTCGAGAACCTTGCCGTAGGGCAGCCAGCCCTCGACGGTGGCGGTGGACTCCTCGCCCAGCGGCGTCGTCTCGGCGATGAGCATCGCCTCGCCGTCGGAGAGCAGCAGTTCCGGCGCGCTGGTCAGCCGCGCCAGGCGGGCGCCGATCGAGGGGATCGTGCCGAACGGGGAGGCGATGGCCGTCCCGGCGTCGGCGAAGCTGTCCGCGCAGGCCACCGCGCAGACCTCGGCTCGGGTGATCGTCATGCCGGCACCTCCGCGCGTGCGTGGAACTTCTCGACCGCCGCCTGGTACTGCGTCTCGTCCCCGTCGAGGAACTCGGCGCGGAACGCCTCCCACTGGCCGGGTTTCGCGCTGGCGACGTAGTGCCGCTGGAACGCCTCGTCGCGGCCGTAGTCGGGCACGCAGCTGGTGAAGTGCGCGCCGTTCGGCGTTTCCACCACGCCCTGCGGGTGCAGCCGGTTGATCAGCAGCGTCTGCGGCGGGGCGGTCTCGGTCAGCTCCTCGGTGGGCACGATCTTCTCGCAGCTCAGGAAGCTGGTCCGCGCCGCGGCGCACATCAGGTCGTCGAAGTACGGGTCCGGGCCGAGGTACTGGCCGTTGCCGTACCGGTCGGCGCGGTTCATGTGCACCAGCGCCACGTCCAGGTTCAGCGCCGGCATCGCCACCAGCTCCTCGCCGTCGGCGTAGGGGGAGCGGACCGTGCGCAGGTCCGGGTTGAGCGCCATCACGTCGGAGCCGAGCCCGGCGCGGGTGGGCAGGAACGGCAGCCGCGCGGCGGCGGCGCGCAGCCCGGCCAGCACCATGCCCTCGTCGTACTCGGCGACCTCCAGCTCGCCGCGCTGGCGGGCGGCGCGGAAGTGCGGGTCCAGCGGGATCGAGTCCAGCGACACGAACCCGTAGACGACCTTGCGGAGCTTGCCCGCGGCGGCCAGCAGTCCGACGTCCGGGCCGCCGTAGGACACCAGCGTCAGGTCTTCGAGGTCCGAGCGCAGGATCGCGCGCACCAGGGCCATCGGCTTGCGCCGGGAACCCCAGCCGCCGATGCCGATCGTCATGCCGTCGCGCAGGTGGGAGACCACCTCGTCGACGGTCAGCTGCTTGTCCTGCACCTACGCCTCCTCGTCGCGGCCGAACTCGGCGCGGATCGCATCCGACACCCCGGTGAGGTTGAGCTCGAAGGTGAAGCCCTGCTCGAACCGGTAGCTGCGGTTGACGTCGACCGGGTCGATGCCGTTGAGCGCGGCCTTGGCCTTGCGGATCACCAGCGGGTTCTTCGCCGCGATGTCGGCGGCGACCTCCAGCGCGGCCTCCAGCAGCCCGTCGCGCGCGACGACCCGGTGCACCGAGCCGAGCTCGGCGAGCTGACCGGCGGTGACGGTCTGCCCGGTGTAGAACATCGCGCGCATCATGTGCTGCGGCACCAGCCGGGACAGGTGGGTGGCGGCGCCCAGCGCGCCCCGGTCCACCTCCGGCAACCCGAACGTCGCGTCGTCGCTGGCGACGATGACGTCGGAGTTGCCGACCAGACCGATGCCGCCGCCGACGCAGAAGCCCTGCACGGCGCTGATCACCGGCACCGGGCACTCGTAGACGGCCTTGAAGGCCTCGTAGCAGCCGTTGTTGACGGCGACGAGCTTGTCGTGGCCGGGATCGGCGGCCAGTTCCTTGATGTCCACACCCGCGTTGAAGCCGCGTCCCTCGGCGCGCAGCACCACGACTCGGGTCTGCGGATCGGCGCCGCTGTCGCGCAGCGCCTCGGCGAGGTCGAACCAGCCCTTGACCGGCAGTGCGTTCACCGGTGGGTGGTCGACGGTGAGGACGACGATGCCGCCGTCCCGCCGTTCGATGTGCGTGCCCATGCCACCTGCCAAACCTAGCACTTGTTTGGTTGGGTTGTTACCGTAGCAACACCGCAGGACACCCCGCCAGGGGCGAGAACGCAGGGAGCGGCGGATGGGCATCGAGATCGACCTCACCGGCCGGGTGGTGCTGGTGACCGGCGGAACGCGCGGCATCGGCGCGGGCATCGCCGAGACGTTCCTGCGCGCAGGCGCCGAAGTGCACGTCTGCGCCCGGAAACCGGTCGACGACCTGCCTTCGCACGGGTCGGCCACGGCGCACTTCACGCAGGTCGACGTCCGCGAGAGCGATCAGGTCGCCGAGCTGATCGACGGCATCCGGCGGCGCTCGGGCCGGCTGGACGTGCTGGTCAACAACGCGGGCGGAACCCCGGTCGCCGACACCGCCACGTCCTCGATCCGCTTGCACCGCAAGGTGATCGAGCTCAACCTGGTCGCCCCGCTGCTGCTCGCCCAGCACGCCCGCGACGCGCTGGCGGAGACGCGGGGCTCGATCATCAACATCAGCAGCGTCTCCGGCCGCCGTCCCTCACCGGGCACCGCAGCCTACGGCGCGGCCAAGGCGGGCCTGGACAACCTCACCGCGACCCTGGCCCAGGAACTCGCCCCCGACGTCCGAGTCAACGGAGTCGTCGTGGGCCTGGTCAGCTCCGAGGACCAACCCGACCACTACGGCGATTCCGACCTCGCGTCGATCGTCCCCATGAGACGCCTCGCCGAACCCGCCGACGTCGCCCACGCCTGCCTCTTCCTCGCCTCACCCCTCGCGGCCTACATCACCGGCTCAGACCTCACAGTCCACGGCGGAGGAGAGACCTCCACCTACCTCAACACCATCCGAACCTGACCCACCAACCCCGATTACGGCCGTATTCGACAACCCGATTACGGCGGTAATCCGCCCGTCCCCACGGGGTTGACGGATTACTCCGGTATTCCGCCGACGGATTACTCCCGTATTCGGGGGACGGATTACCGGAGTAATCCGTCAACCCCGGTGCCAGGGGGGCCGTCTTCGCGGTCGGGGCGGAGTGCGGGGGCGGTCTGTTGAACGTTGCGAACTTCGAGGAGGATTCACGTGATTTGCGAAGATCGGGTTGTGATCGTGACCGGGGGTGCCCGGGGGATCGGGCGGGCGCACTCGCTGGAGTTCGCCCGGCAGGGGGCGAAGGTCGTCGTCAACGACATCGGGGTGCAGCTGGACGGGAGCGGGGGTGACGGGTCCGCGGCCGCCGAGGTGGTGGAGGAGATCCGGGCGCTCGGAGGTGAGGCCGCGGTGCACGGGGCCGACGTCGCCGACTGGGAGCAGGCGCGGGAGCTCGTGGAGTTCGCCGCGGAGCGGTTCGGCCGGCTCGACGTGCTGGTGAACAACGCCGGGGTCGTGCGGGACCGGATGTTCGTCAACCTCGCCGAGGACGAGTGGGACCAGGTCATCCGCGTCCACCTCAAGGGCCACGCCGCGACGATGCGGCACGCCGCGCAGCACTGGCGCGACCGGACCAAGGCGGGGGAGACCGTGCGGGCCCGCGTCATCAACACCACCTCGGGCGCCGGGCTGCTGGGCAGCGTCGGGCAGACCAACTACGCCGCCGCCAAGGCCGGGATCATCGCGCTGACCCTCAACACCGCCGCTGAGCTCGCCCGCTACGGCGTCACCGTCAACGCCATCGCACCCTCGGCGCGCACCCGCATGACCGAGACCGTCTTCGCCGACATGATGGCCCAGCCCGACCAGGGGTTCGACGAGATGGCGCCGGAGAACGTCTCCCCGCTGGTCGCCTGGCTCGGCAGCGTCGAGTCCGCCGAGGTCACCGGCCGGGTCTTCGAGGTCGCGGGCGGCGACATCACCGTCGGCACCGGCTGGACCCGCGGTCCGTCGCGCGATGCGGGCCGCCGCTGGAACGCCGACGAGCTCGGCCCCGTGGTCTCCGAACTGCTCGCCAAGGCCCCCGTTCCCGACCCCGTCTACGGCACCTGAGAGGGCGGAGTGGTACATCTCTTTTAGGAGTTTCGGCACGAAAACCCGGAGGACAGCGGTGAGCGATCGGCACGCGTGGATCGAGCCCGGCGTCGAGCAGGTCGGGCCAGGCGTGCACCGCATCCCGCTGCCGCTGCCCAACGACGGGCTGCGCGCCGTCAACGTCTACGCCATCGAGGACTCCGACGGGCTGGTGCTCATCGACTCCGGCTGGGCGCTGGAGGAAGCCCGCACCCAGCTGGAGAAGGGCCTCGGCGAGATCGGCTACGACTTCGCCGACGTGCAGCGGTTCCTGGTCACCCACGTGCACCGGGACCACTACACGCTCGCGGTGCAGCTGCGCCGCAGCTTCGGCTCCAAGATCAGCCTCGGCGCCGGTGAGCAGCCCACGATGGACGCGATCCTGGCCGGGGGCACCGAACTCGCCGAGCTGCGGCGGTTGCAGCGCTGGGGCGCCGACGAGCTCATCACCAAGCTCGCCGACGCCTACGGCGGAAAACCGCCGGAGCGCAAGGGCGAGAACCCCTACGAGCCGCCGGACGAGTGGCTGCACGGCAAGGTCGAGATCCCGCTGGGCTCGCGCACCCTGCTCGCCGTGCCCACGCCCGGGCACACCCGCGGCCACGTCGTGTTCGTCGACGCCGACTCGCAGGTGCTGTTCTCCGGCGACCACGTGCTGCCGCACATCACGCCGTCGATCGGCGTCGAGTCTGCGCGGCCGGAGCTGCCGCTCGGCGACTTCCTGGACTCGCTGCGGCTCATGCAGACCTACCCGGACCTGCGGCTGCTGCCCGCGCACGGACCCGTCGGCGGCAGTTCCCACCAGCGCATCGAGGAGCTGCTGAGCCACCACGACGAGCGGCTGCGGCAGACCGCCGAGGTCATCGCCGACGGTGCCGGAACGGCCTACGAGGCGGCGCTCAAGCTCGGCTGGACCCGGCGCAACCGCGACTTCGCCGACCTCGACCTGTTCAACCAGGTGCTGGCGGTCGGCGAGACCAGCGCGCACCTGGACCTGCTGGTGCGGCGCGGCGAGCTCACCGCCACCCAGAACGGCGACGCCGTGGAGTACTCAGGCCAGCAGTAGCCGGACGGTCAGCTCCAGCCGGTTGGACACGTCGCTGGCCGAGGCCCGCCGGGTCACCCAGGCGACCAGGTTCGACAGCCACACGTCGCCGATGACCCGCGCGATCGCCTTCTGCTCGTCGGTCGGCTCGTCGTTGGTCATGGCCCGGGTGAACAGCTGCTCCATCAGCAGCGCCACGGTGTCGACCTCGTTGGCGACCGAGGTGTCGGCGAACATGAACGCCCTGGTCATCGCCTCGGTCAGCTCCGGGTTGCGCTGGAGCTGGCGGGTGGTGCGGTTGAGCACGTGCAGCACCCGGTCGTAAGGCGTGTCGCCGGGGATCTTCGCGCGGTCCAGCTTCTCCTGCTCGCGGGCGAACTCCCGGGCCAGGCCCACCACCAGCAGGTGGATCTTCGACGGGAAGTACCGGTAGAGGGTGCCCAGCGCGACGTCGGCCTTCTCGGCGACCGCGCGCATCTGCACCGCGTCGTAGCCGCCCTTGGCGGCCAGCGCGAGCGTGGCGTCGATGATGCGCTTGCGGCGCTCGGCCTGGGCCGTAGTGCCGGTGGCACTGCCCCGGAGCGCCTCCAGCACGTTCTGCGAGCTTTCCATGGACCGGGGTTCTCCTTGAACTTTCGACGGACATCCGGTGACGGCGAAGCGTGTTCGTCGCCACGCGACTCATCGTCCGGGGCTACTCACGGGTTAGGGTGAGCTGGTTACCTCGACCGAAACATGTTCCAGTCTACCCAGCCCGCGGCACCCGGGCAGTGTGAGGTGAATCGTGCGGATCGCGCTGCTTTCCTACCGGAGCAAGCCGCATTGCGGCGGACAGGGTGTCTACGTCCGCTATCTCAGCCGCGGCCTCGCCGAACTGGGGCATCACGTCGAGGTCTTCTCCGGTCAGCCCTACCCGGATCTGGACCCGGGCGTGGACCTGACGCCGGTCGACAGCCTCGACCTCTACAACGACGACGACCCGTTCCGCACCCCGCACTGGCGCGAGCTGCGCGACCACATCGACCTGCTGGAGGTCGGCACCATGTGGACCGCCGGGTTCCCGGAACCGATGACCTTCAGCATGCGCGCCGCCCGGCTGCTCAAGGCCCGCGCGCACGAGTTCGACGTCGTCCACGACAACCAGTGCCTGGGCAGCGGGCTGCTGTCGCTGCAGCGCGCCGGGATCCCGCTGGTGGCCACCGTGCACCACCCGATCACCCACGACCGCCGGGTGGACCTGGCCGACGCCAAGGGCTGGCGCAAGCTCACCGTGCGCCGCTGGTACGGCTTCACCCGGATGCAGGCGCGGGTGGCCCGGCAGATCCCGCAGCTGCTGACCGTCTCGCAGAACTCCGCCGACGACATCCGCGACGACTTCGGCGTGCGCCCCGAGCAGCTGCGGGTGGTGCCGCTGGGCGTGGACGCCGACGTGTTCCGGCCGCCGGAGAAACCGCGCGTGCCCGGCCGGATCGTGGCCATGGCCAGCGCCGACACGCCGATGAAGGGCGTGGGCACGCTGCTGGAGGCGGTGGCCAAGCTGCGCACCGAGCGCGAGGTCGAGCTGGTGCTGGTCAGCAAGCTGACCCCCGGCGGGCCGACCGAGCAGCGCATCGAGGAGCTGGCCATCGGCGACGTCGTGCGCACCGTCAAGGGCATCAGCGACGAGGAGCTGGCCGAGCTGTTCGGCTCGGCCGAGGTCGCCAGCGTTCCCTCGCTCTACGAGGGCTTCTCGCTGCCGACCGTGGAGGCGATGGCCTGCGGCACGCCGCTGGTCGCCAGCCGCGCGGGCGCGATCCCCGAGGTCGCTGGCCCCGACGGCGAGTGCGCAGACCTGGTGCCGCCGGGCGACGCCGAAGCGCTGGCCAAGGCCCTGGCGCGGTTGCTGGACTCACCGGAGCGCCGCGCCCGCCTCGGCGCCAACGGACGCGAGCGGGTGCTGGCCCGCTACAGCTGGAAATCCGTGGCAGCGGCGACCGTCGACTGCTACGCCGAAGCGATCGCGCGCAGCCCGCGCGGTGGGAAGGGAGCAACGCGTTGCTGACGGTGGACTTCGACAGGCTCGGCGTGCGGCCGGGACAGCGGGTGCTGGACCTGGGCTGCGGCGGAGGCCGGCACGCCTTCGAGCTGTACCGGCGCGGCACCGACGTCACCGCCTTCGACCAGGACGTCGAGGAGCTGGAGAACGTGGCCGCGATGTTCGCCGCCATGAAGGACGAGGGCGAGGTGCCCGAGGGCGCCAAGGCCCAGACCGTCTCCGGTGACGCGCTGGCCCTGCCGTTCGCCGACGGCGAGTTCGACGTCGTCATCGCCTCGGAGATCATGGAGCACATCCCCGAGGACGAGAAGGCGATGCGCGAGCTGGTCCGCGTCGTCAAGCCCGGCGGTCGCGTCGTGGTGACCGTGCCGCGCGCCTGGCCGGAGCGGATCTGCTGGGCGCTGTCCGACGAGTACCACCAGGTCGAGGGCGGGCACGTGCGGATCTACTCCGCCGACGAGCTCATCGGCAAGCTCACCGACGCCGGGCTGCGCTACGTCTTCCGCGACTACGCGCACGCGCTGCACGCGCCGTACTGGTGGATCAAGTGCGCCGTCGGCACCGACAACAACGATCACCCGCTGGCCAAGGCCTACCACGCGTTCCTGGTGTGGGACATGATGAAGGCCCCGTGGATCTCGCGCACCGCCGAGAAGCTGCTGAACCCGGTGGCGGGCAAGAGCATCGCGGTCTACCTGGGCAAACCTCGTGCCGGCGCCTGAGCTGCCGGGCGTGGTCTCGGCCGAGGCGCTCGTCCAGACCGGCAAGGCCATCGCGTCCGTGCAGCTGCCCTCCGGGGAGATCCCGTGGTTCCCGGGCGGGCACACCGACCCGTGGGACCACGTCGAGTGCGCGATGGCGCTGTCGGTCGTCGGTCAGCTCGCCGAGGCCGAGAAGGCCTACGAGTGGTTGCGCGCCACGCAGCGCGCCGACGGCTCGTGGCCGCTGCAGGTGCGCGACGGCGTGGTCGAGGACGCCGGGGCCGACACCAACTACTGCGCCTACCCGGCGGTGGGGGTGTGGCACCACGTGCTCATCACCGGCGACGACGCGTTCGCCGAGCGGATGTGGCCGATGGTGCGCGACGCCGTCGACTTCGTGCTCACCGCGCAGCACCCGCGCGGCGAGATCGATTGGGGCATCGGCGAAGCCGGGCCCACCGGTGAGGCGCTGCTGTCGGGCAGCTCCAGCATCCACCAGAGCCTGCGGTGCGCGCTGGCGCTGGCCGACCGGGTGGGCGCGCCGCAGCCGGGCTGGGAGGTGGCCGTTGGCCGCCTCGGGCACGCGCTGCGCAGGCACCCGGAGGCGTTCACGCCCAAGACCCGGTACTCGATGGACTGGTACTACCCGATCCTGGGCGGCGCGGTGCGCGGCGAGGACGGGCTGCGGCGCATCGAGGAGCGCTGGGACGACTTCGTGGTGCAGGACCTGGGGATTCGCTGCGTCGACGACCACCCGTGGGTGACCGGCGCGGAGACCTGCGAGCTGGTGCTGGCGCTGGACGCCCTGGGCGAGCGGGACCGCGCGCTGCAGCAGCTGGCCGCGATGCAGCACCTGCGCGATCCCGACGGCTCCTACTGGACGGGCTTCGTCTTCGCCGACGGCAAGCGCTGGCCGGAGGAGCAGTCCTCCTGGACCGCCGCCGCGGTCGTCCTCGCCGCCGACGCCCTGAGCCGGACCTCGCCGGGCAACGGCATCTTCCGGGGCGAGGACCTGCCGCGCGGGCTCCCGGTGGAGAACGCCTCCTGCTGCGAGTACGAGCGCTCCCGCTGACCCGATGACGATCCCCACCCCGCCGAACCGCTCGGCGAGGTGGGGATCGTCGCGTCCGGTGCCCGGTCAGGGCAGCGAGCCGGGCTCTCCCGAGGTGCGTTCGAGGACGCGGAGCGAGCCGGTGACCCGGGTTTCGGTGAACGCGCCGGTGTCGAGGGCCCGGCGGTAGATCGTGTAGGGCGCCTGGCCGCCGTCTTCGGGGTTGGGGAAGACGTCGTGGATGACCAGGGCGCCGCCCGGGGCGACCCAGTGGGCCCAGCCCTCGTAGTCGTTGACGGCCGCTTCCTCGGTGTGGCCGCCGTCGATGAACAGGAAGGTCAGCGGCGTGCGCCAGAAGCCCGCGACGTCGCGGGAGCGGCCGACCACGGCCGTGACCTCGTCCTCCAGGCCCGCGCGGGCCAGCGTGCGGCGGAACTCGCCGAGGGTGTCGAGCTTGCCGACCTCGGCGTCCACCAGCGTCGGGTCGTGGTACTCCCAGCCGGGCTGGTGCTCCTCGGAGCCCCGGTGGTGGTCGACGGTGACGACGCGGCCGCCGGTGATCCGGGCCGCGGCGCCGAGGAAGATCGTGGACTTGCCGCAGTAGGTGCCGATCTCGACGCCCACGCCGTCGCCGAGGTGCGCGACGGCGGTCTCGTGCAGCGCCAGGCCTTCGTCGGTGGGCATGAACCCGGTCGCCCGCTCGGCGAGGTCGAGCAGGTCCGCAGGCATCGACGGGTGGTGCTCGCGGTCGGTGGTCGATCCCTGCGTCACGTGGTGCCTCTTTCACATCGGTACTGGTGCGCATTGCAGCGTACCCGGTCCAGGCGCTAGCTTGTTAGAACATGTTCTAATTCTCGCAGTGCGGGCGCGGACGAGGAGGCGTTGTGCCGATCGCGATCACCGACGAGCAGCGGGCCCTGCAGGAGTCCATCCGGTCCTGGGCCGACGGGCTCGGCACCGACCCGGTGCGCAAGCTGGAGAGCTCCGACACCCCGATCTGGCACGAGCAGGAGACCTGGACCGGGCTCACCGAGATCGGCGTGTTCTCCCTGCTGGCCGAGGGGATCGGCACGACGGTCGACCTCGCCGCCGGGCTGGAGCAGGCCGCCGACGCGCTGCTGCCGGGCCCGGTGTGGTCCACGGCGGTGGCCGTGGCGCTGCTGGGCGAGGCCGACTTCGCCGAAGGCCGGGCCACCGCCGCGCTTTCGCTCGACCCCGGCGAGCTCGTCGCCACCGAGAACGCCGACGGGCTGGTCGTTTCCGGCCGCATCGCCGCCGTTCCGGGCGCGATGGGCGTGACCCACCTGCTGCTGCCCGCGCGGGCGGGCGAGCGCGAGGTCTGGGTCCTCGTGCCCGCCGAGGCGGCCGAGCGCAACCCGCGCCCGTCGCTGGAC
The DNA here is from genome assembly GCF_900116135.1 of Saccharopolyspora flava. Taxonomy (GTDB): domain Bacteria; phylum Actinomycetota; class Actinomycetes; order Mycobacteriales; family Pseudonocardiaceae; genus Saccharopolyspora; species Saccharopolyspora flava. Next base: position 106,375 of record NZ_FOZX01000003.1, on the reverse strand, counting down.
CTGTCCCGCCCGGTCGCCGAGGTCGTGCTGCGCGAGGTCGCGGTGCCCGCCCGGCACGTCGTCGAGCGCGACGTCCGGGACCTCGCCGTCACCCTCGCCGCCGCCGAGGCCGCAGGCATCGCCGGGTGGTGCCTGCGCACCGCCGTCGACTACGCCGGGACCCGCGAGCAGTTCGGCCAGGTCATCGGGTCCTTCCAGGCGATCAAGCACCTCTGCGCGCGGATGCTGTGCGCGGTCGAGAAGACCGCCGCTCTGGCCTGGGACGCCGCCCGCGCCGCCGACGACGCCCCCGAGGAGCACCCGCTGGCCGCCGCCGTGGCCGGGGCGGCGGTGTTCGACGCGGCCGTGGAGGTCGCCAAGGACTGCATCCAGGTGCTCGGCGGCATCGGCTTCACCTGGGAGCACGACGCCCACCTCTACCTGCGCCGCGCGCTGGCGCTGCGCCAGACCGTCGGCGGCACCGCCGGCTGGCGCCGCCGCGTCGCCGAGCTCTCCGCCGGGGGAGCGCGCCGCACGCTGAGCCTGTCCGGCGAACTGCCCGAGGACCGTCGCGGCGAAATCCGCGGCACCGTCGAGGAGATCGCCGCGCTCTCCCCGCAGCAGCAGCGGATCCGGCTCGCCGAGACCGGCTTCCTCGCCCCGCACTGGCCCCGCCCCTACGGCTGCGGGGCGAGCCCGCACGAGCAGCTGCTCATCGACGAGGAGCTGGAGCGCGCGGGCGTGCGGCGACCCGACATGATCGTCGGGAACTGGGCGGTGCCCACGATCGTCGAGCACGGCACCGACGCGCAGCGCGAGCGGTTCGTGTGGCCCACGCTGCGCGGCGAGATCACCTGGTGCCAGCTGTTCTCCGAACCCGGCGCGGGCTCCGACCTGGCCGGGCTGCGCACCAAGGCCGAGCGCGTCGACGGCGGCTGGAAGCTCACCGGCCAGAAGGTGTGGACGTCGCTGGCGCAGGAGGCCGACTGGGGCATCTGCCTGGCCCGCACCGACCCCGAGGCGCCGAAGCACAAGGGGATTGGCTACTTCCTGGTGGACATGCGCTCGGAGGGCATCACGGTCCGCCCGCTGCGCGAGATCACCGGCGTGGAGCGGTTCAACGAGGTGTTCCTCGACGAGGTCTTCGTTCCCGACGAGTGCCTGGTCGCCGAACCCGGCCAGGGCTGGAAGCTCGCCCGCACCACGCTGGCCAACGAACGCGTCGCGCTGGGCGGCGGTTCGAGCCTCGGCCAGGAGGTCGAGCGGCTGCTCGCGGTCTCCGGCGACACCGACCCGTCGATGCGGGAACGCCTCGGCTCGGCCGTGGTCGAGGGCCTGGCGGGCTCGCTGCTGCGGTTGCGCGCGACCCTGCGCAGCCTGCACGGCCGGGGTCCCGGCCCGGAATCGAGCGTGGAGAAGCTGCTGGGCGTCTGGCACCGCCAGGACGTCGCCGAGCTCGGCGTGCAGCTGCTCGGCACCGAAGCGCTGGTGATGGAGGCCGAACCGGTGCACGAGGTGCTGCTGACCCGCGCCCTGTCGATCGCGGGCGGCACCACCCAGATCCTGCTCAACGTGATCGCCGAACGAATCCTCGGGCTGCCTCGCTGAGGCTTGCGCGGGAGGTCTCCCAGGCGGTAGAAGTAGAACAAGTTTCACAACGTGTCCGGGGTTGGTCGAGGGGGCGGGATGGAGTTCACGCTCGGAGAGACGCAGCAGGCAGTGCGGGATCTCGCGGCTGAAGTGCTGGCGCGGGAGACCGAGCGGTCGGCCGCCTCAACTGGAATCGGTTTCGACGAGTCGGTGTGGAAGGCGCTCGGCGAAGCCGGCCTGCTGTCGCTGCCGGTCCCGGAAGAGCTGGGCGGCGCCGGGCTCGGCCCGCTGGAGGTCGGCCTGGTGCTCGCCGAGATCGGCCGGGCCGGGGTCGCCGTCCCCGCCCTGGCCACCCTCGCCTTCGGCGTGCTGCCGATCGCGCGGCACGGCAGCCCGGCGCAGCAGCGGGAGCTGTTCGCTGAACCCGGCCGGGTCTTCAGCGCCGCGCTCAACGAGGTCTCGAACCCGCTGCCCGCGAAACCCGCTGCGACACTGCGGGATTCGCGGGTGACCGGACGCAAGGTCGGGGTGCTGCACGCCGACACCGCGCACCGGCTGCTGGTCTCGGTCGGCACCGACGCTGACCCGGCGATCGCGCTGGTCGACCCGCACGCCGACGGCGTCACCCTGCACTCGGTGAAGTCCTCGGCCGGGACCGAGTGGGTCGTCGACCTCGACGGCGTGGCGGCCGAAACCCTCGGCGAGGCCGGGGAATCCGTGCTCGACGACGTGCACGCCTGCGCGTTGGCGGGCATGTGCGCGCTCGGCGACGGGGCGGTGGCCGGGGCGCTGGAGCTCACCTCCGAGCACCTGCGCACCCGCGAGCAGTTCGGCAAGCCGCTGGCCGCGTTCCAGGCCGTGGCGCAGCAGATCGCCGACGTCTACGTCGTCAACCGCACCCTGCATCTCGCCGCGCTGTCGGCCTCCTGGCGGCTGAGCACCGGACGCGACGCGGGGGAGGACCTCGACGTCGCCGCGTTCTGGCTCACCGACCAGGCCCCGGCCGCCATGCACACCTGCCACCACCTGCACGGCGGGCTCGGCGTCGACATCACCTACCCGATGCACCGCTACTACTCGCAGGTCAAGGACCTGGCGCGGCTGGCAGGCGGCGCCGCGCACCGCGTCGACGTCCTCGCCCGACACGCCTGAGGAGAAGCCGTGTTCATCGAACTCACCGAGGAGCAGCGGGCGCTGCAGGCCGAGCTGCGCGAGTACTTCAGCGCGCTGGTCACGCCCGAGGAGCGCGAGGCGCTGGCCGCGGACCGGCACGACCAGGCCCACCGCGACATCGTCAAGCGGATGGGTCGCGACGGCTGGCTCGGCGTGGGCTGGCCGACCGAGTACGGCGGTCGCGGGTTCGGCGACGTCGAGAACTACCTCTTCGCCAACGAGGCCTCCCGGGCCGACGTGCAGCTGCCGTCGGTGACGCTGCAGACCGTCGGGCCCACCCTGCAGACCTACGGCACCGAGGAGCAGAAGGCCTTCTTCCTGCCCAAGATCCTCTCCGGTGACGTGCACTTCGCCATCGGCTACAGCGAACCCGAGGCAGGCACCGACCTCGCCTCGCTGCGCACCACCGCCGTGCGCGACGGCGAGGACTACGTGGTCAACGGGCAGAAGATCTTCACCACCGGCGGGCACGACGCCGACTACATCTGGCTGGCCTGCCGCACGAACCCGGACGCGCCCAAGCACAAGGGCATCTCGATCCTCATCGTCGACACCCGCGACCCGGGCTACTCGTGGACGCCGATCATCACCGCCGACGGCTCGCACCACATCAACGCCACCTACTACAACGACGTTCGCGTCCCGGCGTCGATGCTGGTGGGGGAGCAGGACCGGGGCTGGAAGCTGATCACCACTCAGCTCAACCACGAGCGCGTCATGCTCGGCCCGTCCGGTCGCACCGGGGGCCTGCGCGAGCGGGTGCGCGCGTGGGCGGGCGAACGCGGCCTGCTCGACGAGCCCGACGTGCGGCGGGTTCTCGCGCGCGTGCGGGCCTTCGAGCGGGTCAACGAGCTGCTCAACTGGCAGGTCGCGGCCTCGGCCTCGCTCGGCCCGGTGGAGGTCGCCGACGCCTCGGCGACCAAGGTGTTCTCCTCCGAGACCGTGCAGCAGCTGGGCCGCGAGCTGGAGGAGATCGTCGGCAGGCACGGCGATCCGTCCGATGAGGACACCGCGGAACTGCTGCACTGGCTCGACGTCCAGGCCAAGCGCAACCTCGTGCTGACCTTCGGCGGCGGGGTCAGCGAGGTGCAGCGGGAGCTGATCGCCACCGCCGGACTGGGACTGCCGCGGGTGCCGCGCTGAGGAATGGAGTGACATGACCAGTACCGCCACCGAAGCCGACGAGATCAGGGCGGCGGCCAAGCGGATCGCCGAGCGCGGTGCCTCCGCGCCGCGCTCCGGGCGCGATCCGGTGAACCTGCCGATGATCAACAACTGGGTGGAGGCGCTGCGCGACGCCAACCCGGTCTACACCGACGCCGAGGCCGCCGCGGCCTCCGTCCACGGTGGACTCGTCGCGCCGCCGGCGATGGCCCAGGTGTGGACCATGGGCGGGCTGCACCCGCAGCGCGACCCCGACGACCCGCTCTACGCGATGATGGGCGCTCTCGACGAGGCCGGTTACGTCTCGGTGGTCGCCACCAACTGCGAGCAGACCTACCACCGCTACCTGCGGCACGGCGAGCAGGTCGCGGTCACCACCAAGCTCGACTCCGTGGTCGGACCGAAGACCACCGGGCTCGGCGAGGGCTGGTTCGTCACCACCCGCAACACCTGGTACGTCGGCGACGAACCGGTCGCCGAGATGATGTTCCGGGTCCTGAAGTTCCGGCCCGCCGAAGCCGAACCCGCGCAGGCCAAGCCCGATCCGGAGCCGCCCGCCGAGGTGATCCGGCCCGCGATCAACCGCGACACCGCCTACTTCTGGGAGGGCGCCGCCGCCGGTGAGCTGCGCATCCAGCGCTGCGGCGCCTGCGGGCTGCTGCGCCACCCGCCGGGCCCGATGTGCCCGGAGTGCGGTGCCACCAAGCGCACCCACCTGGTCGCCGAGGGGCTCGGCGAGGTCTACAGCTACGTCGTGCACCACCGGCCCGCGATCCCCGGCAAGAAGCTCCCGCTGGTGATCGCGCTGGTCGAGCTCGACGAGGGCGTCCGGATCCTCGGCGAGCTGCACGGCGTCGAGCCCGACGAGGTGACGATCGGGCAGCGCGTCCAGGTCGCCTACCAGCGCGTCGATGACGAACTGACCCTGCCGTACTGGAAACCCGTGGAGGCGGAATGACTTTGGCGCACACGCGCACTGCGGGGGAGATCGCGATCGGTGATTCCCTGCCGGAGGAGCGCATCGAGGCGACCCCGACCTTCATCGTCAGCACGGCCATCGCCACCCGCGATTTCCAGGACGTGCACCACGACCGGGACCTGGCGCACGCCAAGGGGTCGCAGGACATCTTCCTCAACATCCTCACCACCACCGGGCTGGTGCAGCGCTACGTCACCGACTGGGCGGGTCCGGAGGCGCTGGTGCGCGGGGTGTCGATCAAGCTCGGCGTGCCCTGCTACGCCTACGACACGCTGACGATGCACGGCCAGGTCCTCGAACGCGCCGACGGCGTGTTCGTCGTCGAGGTGCTGGGCCGCAACCGGCTCGGCACCCACGTCACCGGCCGGGTGCGGCTGGAGCTGCCGGAGGTGGCCCGATGATCTCAGGCAAGACCGCCATCGCCGGCATCGGCGCGACCGAGTTCTCCAAGGACTCCGGGCGCAGCGAGCTGCAGCTGGCCGCCGAGTGCGTGCGCACGGCGCTGGCCGACGCCGGACTCGAACCGTCCGATGTGGACGGGCTGGTCACCTTCACCATGGACACCAACACCGAGGTCGCGGTGGCCCGCGAGGTCGGCATCCCGAACCTGAGCTACTTCAGCCGGATCCACTACGGCGGTGGCGCGGCCTGCGCGACCGTGCAGCAGGCGGCGATGGCGGTGGCGACCGGGATGGCCGAGGTCGTGGTCTGCTACCGGGCGTTCAACGAGCGGTCCGGGCAGCGGTTCGGCCAGTTCAACGCCGGGCTGTCCGGGCAGGCGACCTCCACCGGCGTGGACAACAGCTGGTCCTACCCGATGGGCCTGGGCACGCCGGGCGCGCAGGTGGCCATGTTCGCCCGCCGCTACATGCACGAGTACGGCGCGACCAGCGAGGACTTCGGCCGCATCGCGGTCGCCGACCGCAAGCACGCCGCCACCAACCCGCACGCCTGGTTCTACGAGCGCCCGATCACGCTGGAGGACCACCAGAACTCGCGGTGGATCACCGAACCGCTGCGGTTGCTGGACTGCTGCCAGGAGAGCGACGGCGGGGTGGCGCTGGTGGTCACCAGCCTCGACCGCGCCCGGGACCTGGCCCAGCCGCCGGCCGTGGTGTCGGCGGCGGCGCAGGGCAGCGGGCCGGACCAGTTCACCATGACCAGCTACTACCGCGATTCGCTGACCGGGCTGCCCGAGATGGGCCTGGTGGCCCGTCAGCTGTGGGAGCAGTCCGGGATCGGGCCCGACGAGGTGCAGGTCGGCATCCTCTACGACCACTTCACGCCGTTCGTGCTGGTCCAGCTGGAGGAGCTGGGCTTCTGCGGGCGGGGCGAGGCCAAGGACTTCATCGCCGACGGCGCCATCGAGCACGGCGGCAGGCTACCGCTGAACACCCACGGCGGTCAGCTGGGCGAGGCCTACATCCACGGGATGAACGGCATCGCCGAGGGAGTCCGGCAGATCCGCGGCACGGCGGTCAACCAGGTCGACGAGGTGAGCAACGTGCTGGTGACCGCGGGGACCGGGGTCCCCACCAGCGGACTGGTGCTCACAAGCAACTGAAACATGTTATAGATTTCGCCGCGTCGAGCGGTATGATGGGCCAATATCAGCACGTGAACCGGTTTCTTACGTGAAGGGGAACCTGTTCCAGTCGGTGGCGTGGAGGTCGCATGCTCAGTGCCGAGACCCGGGCAGGGCTCGCCGAGCGGTTGTGGCGGGCCGAACGCGAGCGGGACCCCATCCCGCCGCTGGTCGAGTCGCACCCGGACATCGACGTGGTCGACGCCTACGAGATCCAGCTGATCAACATCCGCCGCCGGAACACCCCCGTCGCCGGGCACAAGGTCGGGCTGTCCTCACCGGCGATGCAGCAGATGATGGGCGTCGACGAGCCCGACTACGGGCACCTGCTCACCGACATGGCCGTCGACGAGGACGTCCCCCTCGACGCCCGCGCCTACTGCTACCCGCGGGTGGAGGTCGAGGTCGGGTTCCTGCTTGCCGAGGACGTCCCGCCGGGCTGCGACGAGCAGGGCGTGCTGGACCGGACCGAGGCGCTGATCCCGTCCATCGAGCTGATCGACAGCCGCATCCGCGACTGGCGCATCGGCATCGCCGACACCATCGCCGACAACGCCTCCTCCGCCGGCTACGTGCTCGGTGCCGCGCGTGTGGCGCCCGGCGAGCTCGACCCGCGCGGCATCGACGCCGTGCTGCACCGCAACGGCGAGGTCGTCGCCGAGGGGCGCTCCGACGCTGTGCTCGGCAACCCCGCCACCGCCGTGGCCTGGTTGGCCGACAAGGTCTCCGGGTTCGGGGTGCGCCTGCGAGCGGGCAACGTCGTGCTGCCCGGCTCCTGCACCCGCGCCATCGACCTGCGGCCCGGCGACGCGTTCCGGGCCGAGTTCACCGGTCTCGGCACCGTCGGTCTCACCGCGAAACCCTAGGGAGGGCGTTATGGCCGCCAAAGCGGCGATCGTGGGGTCGGGCAACATCGGCACCGACCTGCTCTACAAGCTCAGCCGGTCGAAGGACGTCGAACCGGCCTGGATGATCGGCATCGACCCGGACAGCGACGGGCTGCGCCGGGCCGCCGACATGGGCGTGGCGACCAGCGCCGAGGGCGTGGACTGGTTGCTGGACAACGAAAGTCCCGACATCGTCTTCGAGGCCACCTCGGCCTACGTGCACAAGGCCAACGCGCCGCGCTACGCCGAGCGCGGCATCCGGGCCATCGACCTCACGCCCGCGGCCGTCGGGCCCTACGTGGTGCCGCCGGTGAACATCGGCGAGCACCTGGACGCGCCGAACATCAACCTCATCACCTGCGGCGGGCAGGCCACGATCCCGATCGTGCACGCCGTGTCCAGGGTCGTGCCGGTCGCCTACGCCGAGATCGTCGCGTCGGTGTCCTCGGTGTCGGCCGGGCCCGGAACCCGCTCCAACATCGACGAGTTCACCCGCACCACCGCCAAGGGCATCGAGGTCATCGGGGGAGCCGAGCGCGGCAAGGCGATCATCGTGCTCAACCCCGCCGACCCGCCGATGATCATGCGCGACACCATCTTCTGCGCCATCCCGGCCGACGCCGACACCGACGCCGTCGGCGAGTCGATCACCCGGATGGCGCGCGACATCGCCGAGTACGTCCCCGGCTACCGGCTGCTGTCCGAGCCGCAGTTCGACCCGCCCTCGGCCGTCACCGGCGGGCACGCGCGCGTCGCGGTGTTCGTCGAGGTCGAGGGCGCGGGCGACTTCCTGCCGAAGTACTCCGGCAATCTCGACATCATGACCGCCGCCGCGGTGCGGGTCGGCGACGAGCTCGCCCGCACCGGGGCGCTGCAGAAGGAGGCCGCGCGGTGACCGGACTGCCCAAGACCTTCAGCGCTGAGCGGGACCTGCGCATCACCGACACGTCGTTGCGCGACGGCTCGCACCACAAGCGCCACCAGTTCACCGCCGACGAGGTGCGCGGCATCGTCACCGCTCTCGACGGCGCCGGGGTGCCGGTGATCGAGGTGACCCACGGCGACGGGCTCGGCGGGTCCTCGTTCAACTACGGCTTCTCCCGCACGCCCGAGCAGGAGCTCATCACCCTGGCGGCCGAGACCGCGCGCCGCGCCAAGATCGCCGTGCTGATGCTGCCCGGGGTGGGCGTCACCGACGACATCGTCATCTCCCGCGACAACGGCGCCTCGGTGTGCCGGATCGCCACCCACTGCACCGAGGCCGACGTGTCCGTGCAGCACTTCGGGCTGGCGCGGGAGCAGGGCATGGAGACCGTCGGGTTCCTCATGATGGCCCACTCCCAGCCGCCGGAGGTGCTGGCCAAGCAGGCCCGCATCATGGTCGACGCGGGCTGCCAGTGCGTCTACGTCGTCGACTCCGCCGGGGCGCTGGTGCTGGAGCAGGTCACCGAGCGGGTGCAGGCCATCGACGCCGAGATCGGCGGTGACGCGCAGATCGGCTTCCACGGGCACGAGAACCTCGGCGTCGGCGTCGCCAACTCGGTCGCCGCCGCGCGCGCCGGAGCCGTCCAGATCGACGGCAGCGCACGGCGTTTCGGCGCGGGAGCGGGAAACACGCCGGTGGAGGCGTTCGTCGGCGTCTGCGACAAGCTCGGCTACCGCACCGGCGTCGACTTCTTCGCCATCGCCGACGCCGCCGAGGACGTGGTGCGCCCGGCGATGCCCGAGGAATGCCTGCTCGACCGCTCCGCGCTGATGATGGGCTACGCCGGGGTGTACTCCAGCTTCCTCAAGCACGCCGCCAACCAGGCCGAGCGCTACGGCGTCAGCCAAGCCCAGCTGCTGGTGCGGGCCGGCGAGCGCAAGCTCGTGGGCGGCCAGGAGGACCAGCTGATCGACATCGCGCTGGAGCTGCAGCGCGAGCAGACCAAGTGAGACGGGAGCACCGCATGAGCGACAGCACCGAAGTCCTCGAGGCAGTGCGCAAACTCCTTCCCGCGCTGCGGGATCGGGCGCAGCAGGCCGAGGACGGACGCAAGATCCCGGCGGAATCGATCGCCGAACTGCAGGACGCGGGCTTCTTCAAGCTGCTCCAGCCGCAGCGCTACGGCGGCTACGAGGCCGATCCGGTGGAGTTCTACACCGCGGTCAAGCTCATCGCCAGCGCCTGCGGTTCCACCGGCTGGGTCGCCTCCATCCTCGGCGTGCACCCCTGGCACCTGGCGCTGTTCCCGCAGCAGGCGCAGGAGGACGTCTGGGGATCCGACCAGAACACGCGGATCTCCTCGTCGTACGCGCCGATGGGCAAGGCCACCGTCGTCGACGGCGGCTATCGGCTGTCCGGCAAGTGGAGCTTCTCCTCCGGCTGCGACCACGCGACCTGGGTGTTCGTCGGCGGTCCCGCCCTCGACGGCGACGGCAAGATGGTCGACTTCTGCACCTACCTGCTGCCGCTGGGCGACTACGCCATCAACGACGTGTGGGACACCGTCGGTCTGCGCGGCACCGGCAGCAACGACATCGTGGTCGACGACGTGTTCATCCCCGAGCACCGGGCGCTGAGCTTCATGGCGATGTCGAAGACGAACTGCCCGGGTCACGAGATCAACACCGCGCCGCTGTACCGGCTGCCGTGGGGGACCGTGCACCCGTCCACGATCACCGCCCCGATCATCGGCATGGCCCAGGGCGCCTACGACGCGCACGTGGAGCACCAGGCCAAGCGGGTGCGCGCCGCCTACGCGGGCGAGCAGGCCAAGGACGACCCGTTCGCCAAGGTCCGCATCGCCGAGGCGGCCAGCGAGATCGACGCCGCCTGGCTGCAGCTGTCGACCAACATCGCCGACGAGCTGGCGCTGCTGAAGGCGGGCGAGGAAGTGCCGATGTCGTTGCGGCTCAAGGCTCGTCGCGACCAGGTCCGCGGCACCGCGCGCGCGATCTCCGCGGTGGACCGGCTCTTCGAGAACTCCGGCGGTCGCGCGCTGGCGGCCGGCACCCCGATCCAGCGGTTCTGGCGGGACGCGCACGCAGGCCGGGTGCACGCGGCCAACGACGCCGAGCGCGCCTACACGATGTTCGGCAGCGGGGAATTCGGTCTACCGGTGAAGGATTCGATGGTCTGATGGTGGAGATCAAGAGCCAGGACGCGACGCTGCCCTCCGGGCTGACGCTGCACTACCACGAAGCGGGCGCAGGCAACGAGACCACCGTGGTCATGCTGCACGGCGGCGGGCCCGGTGCCTCGGCGTGGAGCAACTTCAGCCGCAACATCGAGGCGTTCGCCGAGGAGTTCCACGTCATCGCCGTGGACCAGCCCGGGTTCGGCAAGTCCTCGAAACCCACCGAGCACGGCCAGTACTTCACCCACAGCGCGAGCGCGCTGCACGAGCTCTTCGACGTGCTCGGGGTGGGCAAGGCGCACCTGCTGGGCAACTCGCTCGGCGGCGGCACCGCGGTGCGGTTCGCCCTGAACTTCCCGGACCGGGCGGGCCGGCTGGTGCTGATGGGGCCGGGCGGGCTGAGCCTGAACGTGTTCGCCCCGGACCCCACCGAGGGCGTGTCCAAGCTCGGCCAGTTCGGGGCGCCGCCCGGGCCCAGCAAGGACAAGCTCGAAGCCTTCCTGCGGACGATGGTCCACGACCAGTCGCTGATCACCGAGGAGCTGCTGGAGGAGCGCTTCGCCGCCGCCAGCGCGCCCGAGTCGCTGGCCGCGATGAAGGCGATGGGCAAGTCCTTCGCCCAGCCCGAGACCTTCGAGGAGGGCCTGCTGTGGCGGGAGGCCTACAAGCTGCGGCAGCGGGTGCTGCTGATCTGGGGCCGCGAGGACCGCGTCAACCCGCTCGACGGGGCCCTGGTGGCGCTCAAGCTGCTGCCGCGCGCGCAGCTGCACGTCTTCGGCGGGTGCGGGCACTGGGCCCAGCTGGAGAAGTTCGAGGAGTTCAACAAGCTCACCCGCGATTTCCTGCTCAACTAGGGAGGTAGTCCGATGGGGATTCGCTCGCTCGGGTACCTGCGCATCGAGGCCACCGACGTCGACGCGTGGCGGACCTACGCGCTCAAGGTCCTCGGCATGGTCGAGGGCAGCGGCAGCGACCCGAACGCGCTGTACCTGCGGATGGACGACTTCCCGGCGCGGTTGGTCATCGTGCCCGGCGAGCAGGACCGGCTGTCCTGCGCGGGCTGGGAGGCCGAGCACGCCGCGGGTCTGCAGGAGGTCCGGGACTCGTTGAGCGCCAACGGGATCGCGTTCAAGGAGGGGACCAAGGAGGAGCTGGCCGACCGCCGGGTGATGGAGCTGATCCGCTTCCAGGACCCGTCCGGCAACGAGCTGGAGGTCTTCCACGGCGCGGCCCTGCAGCACCGCCGGGTCGTCAGCCCGTACGGGCACCGGTTCGTCACCGAGGAGCAGGGCCTGGGGCACGTGGTGCTGTCCACCCACGACGACGAGGCGGCGCTGCGGTTCTACCGCGACGTGCTCGGGTTCCGGCTGCGCGACTCGATGCGGCTGGCGCCGGAGCTGGTCGGGCGGCCCGCGGACGGGGATCCCGCGTGGCTGCGGTTCTTCGGCTGCAACCCGCGGCACCACAGCCTGGCGTTCCTGCCGATGCCCACGCCCAGCGGCATCGTGCACCTGATGGTCGAGGTCGACAACGTCGACGACGTCGGGCTCACCCTCGACCGCGCCTACCGGCGTCAGGTGCCGATGTCGGCGACGCTGGGCCGGCACGTCAACGACCTGATGCTGTCGTTCTACATGAAGACCCCGGGCGGCTTCGACGTCGAGTTCGGGTGCGAGGGGCGGCAGGTCGACGACGAGGACTGGATCGCCCGGGAGAGCACCGCGGTCTCGCTGTGGGGCCACGACTTCTCGGTCGGCAACCGGCCCCCGGGCCAGTGAGGGGAGCGGCGATGGGAGCGGTGGTTCCGCAGGTGAGCGGCGCGGAGGTCGAGGCGGCCGGGTTCCGGCGCACGCTGGGGCACTTCTGCACCGGCGTGACGGTGGTGACGGCCGCCGGGGACGGCGGACCGGTGGGCTTCGCCTGCCAGTCGTTCTCGGCGCTGTCGCTGGACCCGCCGCTGATCCTGTTCTGCCCCGGCAAGACGTCTCGCACGTGGCCGCTGATCGAACGCGCCGGCCACTTCTGCGTCAACGTCCTGTCCGCCGAGCAGCGCGAGGTCTCCGCGGTCTTCGGCCGCCGGGGCGAGGACAAGTTCGCGAACCTCGGCTGGGCCCCGGCCCCGTCGGGCGCCCCGGTCCTCGACGGCGCCCTCACCTGGCTCGACTGCGAGGTCGACAACGTCCTCGACGGAGGGGACCACCACATCGTCGTGGGCCGAGTCCGCACCCTGGGCGAACCCACCGACGAAGACCCCCTCCTGTTCTACAAGGGCTCCTACACGGGCATCACCCACCCCACCACCCCGGCCCGCTACTGGCCGGAGGACTTCCTCACCGGAACCCCCGAAGACTGGCTCTGACCCACCCCCGACCAACGGTCACCTCTAGTGCTGGGGGTGGGGAAGTTTTCATGAAAACTTCCCCACCCCCAGCACGAGACCCCGAGGTCCCGTCCGTTTGTGGGGGACACAGTTTTCATGAAAACTTCCCTCCTCCACCCACCTCACCACCCGGTGGTCGACCGGGTCCAGATGACGAAAAGTCCACCGTGCGCTGGGCACGGTGGACTTTGTCGTTCCTCGGGTGGGGAAGTTTTCATGAAAACCTCCCCACCCGAGGGGGAGCGCAGTTTTCATGATAACTGCGCGTCGGGGTCAGAGGCGTTCGATGATGGTGCCCGTCGAGAGTGCACCGCCCGCGCACATGGTGACCAGGGCGGTGGTGCCGTCGCTGCGCTCGAGCTCGTGCAGCGCGGAGGTGAGCAGCCGGGCGCCGGTGCTGCCGACCGGGTGGCCCAGCGCGATGGCACCGCCGTTGACGTTGACCCGCTCCATGTCCGGTCCGTGGACACCGGCCCAGGACAGCACGACGGAGGCGAAGGCCTCGTTGACCTCGAAGACGTCGATGTCGCCGACCTTCATGCCGCTGCGCGCCAGCACCCGCTCGGTGGCCTGCACCGGCCCGTCGAGGTGGTAGTAGGGCTCGGCGCCCACCAGGCACTGCGACACGATCCGGGCGCGCGGGCGCAGCCCCAGGGCCCGGGCGCGGTCGGAGTCCATCAGCAGCAGCGCCGCGGCGCCGTCGGAGATCTGCGAGGAGCTGCCCGCGGTGTGCAGGCCGTCGTCGAGGACCGGCTTGAGACCGCCGAGGGCCTCCAGGCTGGTCTCGCGCAGGCCCTGGTCGCGGGTGACGTCCTCGCCGCCGACGCGGACCGGCACGATCTCCCGGTCGAAGCGGCCCTCCTGCCACGCCCGCTGCGCGCGTTCCTGCGAGCGGACGCCGAAGCGGTCCAGGTCCTCGCGGGTGATGCCGCGCCGGCCGGCGATGCGGTCGGCGGCCAGGAACTGGTTGGGCAGGTCGATGTCCCAGGAATCGGGCTTGGGCTTGCCGACGTCCACGCCGATGTTGCTGCCCAGCGGGACCCGCGTCATCGCCTCCACGCCGCACGAGACGCCCACGTCGATGGCGTCGGTGGCGATGAGCCCGGCGATGAGGTGGGTGGCCTGCTGGGCCGACCCGCACTGGGCGTCGATCGAGGTGCAGCCGGTCTGCTCGGGCAGCCCGGCGTGCAGCCAGGCCGTCCGGGTGACGTTGCCCGCCTGCTCGCCGGCCTGGGTGACGCAGCCACCGATGACCTGCTCCACCGCCGCCGGGTCGATGCCGGCTCGGTCCAGCAGGCCGCGCTGGGCGGCGCCGAGGATTTCCGAGGCGTGCAGCCCGGACAGCCAGCCCTTGCGCTTGCCGATCGGCGTGCGCACCGCCTCCACGATCACCGGAGTGCCCACCTGAATCTCCTCTCGCGCGCGATCACTACCCAGATGAATCTAGAACATGTTATCCCTGTGCGCCACGGTGCAGTTCGAGGTCGGACGATCTTTCCCTTTGCTTGTACGATTCATGTGCGGTGAAAGGGGTTTACCGAGCTGGCATCTTGTGGTTCTCTTCACATAGAACTCGTTTCAGTTCGTGCAGCGCAGGAGGTAGCCGTGGCAGCACCGAGCCTTCCGGAAGGCTTCGACTTCACCGACCCCGACCTCTACTCCGAGCGGGTGCCGCTGGAGGAACTCGCGGAGCTCCGGCGCACCGCGCCCATCTGGTGGAACAAGCAGCCCTTCCGCAAGTCCGGCTTCGAGGACGAGGGGTACTGGGTCGTCACCCGGCACGCGGACGTCAAGGAGATCTCGCGCCGCACCGACGTGTTCTCGACCTACCAGAACACCGCGATCATCCGGTTCAACGAGGAGATGAGCCGCGAGCAGATCGAGATGCAGCGGTTCGTCATGCTCAACATCGACCCGCCGGAGCACACCAAGGTCCGGCGCCTGGTGGCGCGCGGGTTCACGCCGCGCGCGGTCAACAGCCTCGAGGAGGTCCTGCACCAGCGGGCCGAGGCGATCGCGACCGGCGCGCTGGAGTCCGGCACCGGCGACTTCGTCACCGACATCGCCTGCGAGCTGCCGCTGCAGGCCATCGCCGAGCTGCTGGGCGTGCCGCAGGACCACCGCAAGGACATCTTCGACTGGTCGAACCAGATGGTCGCCTACGACGACCCCGAGTACGACATCGACCCGGAGACGGCCGCGGCGGAGATGCTCGGCTACTTCATGGGCGTGGCCGACCAGAAGCGCAAGTGCCCGATGGACGACATCGTCACCAAGCTCGTCGAGGCCGACGTCGACGGCAGCGCGCTCAGCGACGACGAGTTCGGGTTCTTCACGATCCTGCTGGCGGTGGCCGGCAACGAGACCACCCGCAACGCCATCAGCCACGGCATGCACGCGTTCCTGCAGAACCCCGACCAGTGGGAGCTCTACAAGCGGGAGCGCCCGCAGACCACCGCCGACGAGATCGTCCGCTGGGCCACCCCGGTGGTGTCGTTCCAGCGCACCGCGCTGGAGGACGTCGAGCTGTCGGGCGTGCAGATCAAGAAGGGCGAGCGGGTCGGGATGTTCTACAGCTCGGCCAACTTCGACCCGGAGGTGTTCGACCAGCCGGAGCGCTTCGACATCACCCGCGACCCGAACCCGCACGTCGGCTTCGGCGGTACCGGCGCGCACTACTGCCTGGGCGCGAGCCTGGCGCGGCTGGAGATCGACCTGATCTTCAACGCCATCGCCGACCACATGCCCGACATCCGCCAGCTCGCCGAACCCCGCCGCCTCCGCTCCGGCTGGCTCAACGGCATCAAGGAATACCGGGTCCAGTACCGCTGACCAACACCACGACGCCCCTCGGCTCCCTCCGAGCCGAGGGGCGTAGTCGTACCCAACCCCATCCCCGCGACGAAAACCCCGGTTTTCGCGGTGTCAAAAACCCCGGTTTTCGTCGCGCGAAAACCGGGGTTTTCAACTGGGGGACCCTCGGACGGGGGTCAGCGGAGGGTGGCGACTGCTCTGTCGAACTCCCAGAAGGCCCTGAGGGCCGTGACCCGGCCCTGGTCGTCGACCCGGTAGGTGAAGACGCCCTCGGCGTCCATCGCGGAGCCGTCGGGGAGGTGGGTGGTGATGGTGCCGGTGTTGGCGACCTCGTTGCCGCAGGCGAACGAGTCCTCGATGGTGAACTCGATGCGCTCGGCCTGGGCGATCGCCGTCTCCCAGAACGCGGCGATGGCCTCCCGGCCGTGGTGGCCCTTGCCGTCGGGGTCGAACGCCGAGGGACCCACCGGGTCCTCGACGACGGCGTCGTCGGCGAACAGCGACAGCCACTCGTCCTTCGCACCTCGCGAGACGGCGTCCATCGACGCCAGGGCGGCGTCGCGGGCCGGGTGGGAGGCGCGGGTGGCCTTCCAGTGCACTCCGCTCATGCGGCCTCCTCAGACCTTCTCGATGACGTCGGCGGCGAACTTGCGGACCGAGTCCAGCTTGGCCTCCAGCGGCGCGTCGAAGCCGTGCCCGTCGAAGATCCACGGCACCACGATCGCGTCGGTGACGCCCACCTCGGCCTGCTCGCGGTAGCCGTCGACGCCGAAGCGGTCGATGCACACCGCCTGGATCTCGAACGGCACGTCGGCGCGGTCGTAGGAGGCGCGCAGCTCACCGAGCCGGTCGATGGTCTCGCGCAGCTCGGAGAGCTTCATCATCGCCGACGCCCAGCCGTCGCCGACCCGGGCCGCGCGCTTGAGCGCCGGCTCGGTGTGCCCGCCGACGTAGAGCGGCATCGGCTTCGCCGGGGCGGGGGAGATCTGCAGCTTGTCGAAGTCGAAGAACTTCCCGTGGTACTCGACCATCCCGCCGCCCAGGATCAGCCGGATGATCTCGATCATCTCGTCGACCCGGGCGCCGCGCTTGGCGTACGGCGCGCCGCACCACTCGAACTCCTCCGGCGCCCAGCCCAGTCCCAGCCCGAGCCCGAAGCGGTCGCCGGTCATCGCCGCGACCGAGGACAGCTGGCGGGCCAGCAGCACCGGGTTGCGCGGACCGAGCTTGAGCACCGAGGTGTAGAACCGCAGCCGGGAGGTCACCGCGCCCATCGCCGCGGTGGCGATCAGCGGGTCCACCCACGGCGTGTCGGCGTTCCACATCCGCGAACCGTCGGGCGTGTAGGGGTACTCGGCGGAGACCTTCTCGGAGTAGAACAGCGAGTCGGGCAGCGCGATCGAGGCGAAACCGCACTCCTCGGCGGTGCGCGCGAGCTCGGTGAGCTGATCCAGCGGTGTCATCGCCACCGACATCGTGAACTTCATGTCAGGCTCCCGGTTTGTTCGATCCGACGACCCACATCGAGAAGTACTGCGAACCGCCGCCGTAGGCGTGGCCCAGCGCCACCCGGGCGCCGTCGACCTGGTTGTCGCCGGAGTCGCCGGTGACCTGCCGCGCCGCCTCGGCGAAGCGCAGCAGGCCGGAGGCGCCGATCGGGTTCGACGAGAGCACGCCGCCCGACGGGTTGACCGGGATCCTGCCGCCGATCGCGGTCTCTCCGGCCTCGGTGAGCTTCCAGCCCTCGCCCTCGGCGGCGAAACCCAGGTTCTCCAGCCACATCGGTTCGAACCAGGAGAACGGCACGTAGATCTCGGCGCAGTCCACTTCGGACAGCGGATCGGTGATGCCCGCCTGCTTCCACAGCGCCGCCGCGGCGTCCTTGCCGGCCTGCGGGTTGACCTGGTCGCGCCCGGCGAAGGTGGTCGGCTCGGTGCGCATCGCGGTGGCGTGGATCCAGGCCGCCTTGCGGCCGGTCGCGCTGGCCTCGTCGCCGATGACCACCGCGCACGCCCCGTCGGAGGACGGGCAGGTCTCGTCGTAGCGGATCGGGTCCCACAGCATCTGCGAGGACATCACCGAATCCACCGTGATGTCGGGCTGCTTGAGGTGCGCGTAGGGGTTGCGGGAGCCGTTGCGCCGGTCCTTGGCCGCCACCATCGCCCCGGTGTGCGTCGGCGCCCCGGAGCGGCGGATGTAGGAGCGCACGTGCGGCGCGAAGTAGCCGCCCGCGCCCGCGCCGACCGGCATGGTGAACGGCGGGACGATCGACAGCGCCCACATCGCGTTGGACTCGGACTGCTTCTCGAACGCCACCGCCAGCACCCGCTTGTGCACGCCGCCCTGCACCAGGCTCGCCGCGACGTTGCCGGTGGACCCGCCGACCGAGCCCGCGGTGTGCACCCGCAGCAGGGGTTTCCCGGTCGCGCCCAGCGCGTCGGCCAGGTGCAGCTCGGGCATCATCACGCCCTCGAACAGGTCGGGCGCCTTGCCGACCACGACCGCGTCGATGTCCGGCCAGTCCACGCCGGCGTCGGCCATCGCGCGGTCGATCGCCTCGCGGCACAACCCGGCCATCGAGACGTCCAGCCGCTTGCTGGTGTGGTGGGTCTGGCCGGTGCCCAGCACGGCCGCCAACTGCTTGCTCATCAGGCCCGTCCCTCCATCACGCACACCAGGTTCTGCTGCAGCGCGGGGCCGCTGGTCGCGTGCGCCAGCACCTTGCCCGCGCGACCCTCGAAGATCTGCCCGGCCGCCTCGCCGATGCGCGACAGGCCCGCGGCGAACATCGGGTTGCCGCACAGCGCGCCGCCCGAGGGGTTGATCGCCACCGCGTCGTCGAGCCCGAGGGAGCGGCGCAGCACGATCTCCTGGTGGGTGAACGGCGCGTGCAGCTCGGCGATCTCCACGCCGTCGGTGCCCAGCGCCTTGCCCGCCGCCTCGGTGGAGACCGATCGGCGCAGGTCGCGGGCACCGAGGCTGCCCGATTCGATGCGGTGCTGGATGCCGCCGATGTAGGCGGGCCGCTCGCGGATCTCCCGCGCCCGCTCGGCCGAGGCCAGCACGATCACCGACGCGCCGTCGGTGATCGGCGCGCAGTCGTGCGCGCGCAGCGGATCGGCCAGGTAGGGCTCGCTCAGCAGCTGCCGGGCGTCGTAGGCACCGGAGATCTGCGCGCTGGGGTTGCCCTTGGCGGCGGCGCGGCTGCGGACCGCGACCTCGGCCATGTCGGCCTCGGTGTAGTCCCCGGAGTCCAGGCCCATCCGCGCCTGCAGGCCGGCGATGCTCACCGAGTCCGGCCACAGCGGCGCGACCGAGTACGGGTCGAGCTGCATGGCCAGCGTGCGGCGCAGGTTCCCGGCCGAGGACTTGCCGAACCCGTAGACCAGCGCGGTGTCGACCTCGCCGGTCTGGATCTTCACCCAGGCCTCGAACAGCGCCCACGCGGCGTCCATCTCGACGTGGGACTCGTTGATCGGCGGGAACGCCCCGATCGCGTCGACCGCGGCGATGAACGAGAACGCCCGCCCCGCCAGGTAGTCCGACGAACCCGAGCACCAGAACCCGATGTCGGTCTTGGACAGCCCGGTCTGGGCGAAGACGTCCTGGAAGATGGGGACGAGCATCTCGACACCGTTCGTGGTGCCGGTGGTGGCGCGCACGTTCGGTGCCTGTGCGAAGCCGACGACGGCGACGTCAGTCATTCCAGCTCCTTCACAGGTGGTGGGCGTAGGTCTCGAACGGCGCGTCCGGTTCCCCGGTCGGTTCGAAGTGGTCGATGTTCTCCAGCGTGTGACCCCACTGCTCGCGCGGCTTCCACGACGCCTTGACCCGCATGCCCATCCGCACCTGGTCGGCCTCGCAGCCCAGGACCAGGTGCAGGAACGCGATGTCGGCGCCGTCGAGCAGGATGTAGGCGCCCACGTAGGGCGGCTTGATGCGCTGGCCCAGGAACGGCACGTTGACGATGCAGAAGGTGGTCACGATCCCGGTGTCGGGGAGCTCGACCTCCTCGACGGTCGGCACGCCGTCGGTGGGGCAGGCGCCGCGCGGCGGGATGTAGACCTTCTCGCAGGCGGGGCAGCGCTGGCCGAGCATCCGGCCCTCGGCGAGCCCTTCCAGGTAGCGGCTCTCCTCGGGCGAGGCGGAGTGGGTGTAGTCCAGCTTCACCGGCGTGGTCACCATCGTCACCGGGTCACCGCCGACCGGTGCGGGCGCGGCGGTCTCACCGGCGGGCTCGAAGCAGGCGATGTCGTGAATCCCGTTGCCGCGCTCGGCCGCCCAGCGCACCTGCACCCGCATCCCGGTGGAGATGGCCTCCGGTCCGGGCACGTCCACGGCGTGCAGCAGCGGGGTGTCGGCGCCGTCGAGGCGCACCAGCGCCCAGGCGAAGGGCCGGTCGAACGGCTGGCCGGGCAGCGGTTCGGGCATCCAGGTCCAGCTCACCACCGTGCCCTGGGTGCCGACGTCGACGAAGTCGTCCAGCGGGGCGGCGGTGTCCGGGTCGTATTCGAGGGGCGGCACGTGCACCCGGCCGTCGCTGCCGCGGACGCCGACGATGCCGCCGTCGCGCAGCGCGGTGGCGAATCGACTGTGCGCGGTCCCGAGGGAGCGGGTGTAGTCGAAGCCGATGTTGAGCGGGGCGCTGAGCGGTTCGGAGATCCCAGTCACAACCCGAAGTGAAACATGTTCTCGCCATCCCGGCAATATCCGGTGCAGTATGGGCGGAGTCCGCGTGCGGTCGGGAAAGGGAGGTTCACAAGTGAAAGCAGGACTGCAACTGGGGTACTGGGGTGCGGCCCCGCCGCAGAACGCGCAGGAACTCGTTCTCGAAGCAGACCGGGTCGGGTTCGACGCCGTCTTCGCCGCCGAGTCGTGGGGCTCGGACGCCTTCACCCCGCTGGCCTGGTGGGGTTCGGACACCGCGAACGTGCGGCTGGGCACCTCGGTGGCCCAGATGTCGGCGCGCTCGCCGGCCTCGTGCGCGATGCACGCGCTGACCCTCGATCACCTCTCCGGCGGCCGCGCGGTGCTGGGGCTGGGCGTGTCCGGGCCGCAGGTGGTGGAGGGCTGGTACGGCCAGCCGTTCGCCAAGCCCCTGGCCCGGACCAGGGAGTACGTCTCGATCGTGCGGCAGGTGCTGGCGCGCGAGGGCCCGATCCGCAACGACGGCGTGCACCACCGGTTGCCCTACGACGGGCCGGGTTCGCTGGGCCTGGGCAAACCGCTCAAGCCGATCACCCACCCGCTGCGCGCGGACCTGCCGATCTGGCTGGGTGCGGAGGGGCCGAAGAACGTCGCGCAGACCGCCGAGATCGCCGACGGCTGGATCGCCGTCTACTACTCGCCGCGGGTCGGCGGGATGTACGAGGAGTGGCTGGCCGAGGGCTTCGCCCGGAAGGGCGCGCGTCGCACTCGCGAGGAGTTCGAGGTGGCCGCGACCTGCCAGGTCGTGGTGACCGACGACCCGGCGGCCGAGCGGGCGAAGCTCAAGCCGTCGGTGGCGCTCTACATCGGCGGGATGGGGGCGCCGGGGATGAACTTCCACGCCGAGCTGTTCCGCCGCATGGGCTACGACGAGGCGGTCTCCGACATCGAGCGCCTCTTCGCCGCCGGGCGACGCGAGGAGGCCGTCGCGGCCGTCCCGGACGAGGCCGTCGACGACGTCGCCATCATCGGCGACCGCGACCACGTCCGGGAGCGCATCGCGGTCTGGGAGAAGTCGGGCGTGGACATGCTCCTCGTGGGCTGCCGCGACACCGACCACGTCAAAGCCGTCGCCGAAGTCCTCACCTAGAACACCCCGACCTCACCGGCGCCGGAGCCGGACCACCACCGGCTCCCGCACACGGGGTTGCGACGAAGGAGGCAGTTTTAGCCACAACTGTCCAGACATTTCGGGCACTCCAACGCGACGGTTATGGCTAAAACTGCCCCAAACCCCGGATTACCGCCGTAACCGGTCACCGGATTACCGCCGTAACCCCACCCCCGATTCCCCCGGTATTCGGGGACCCGATTACGGCGGTATTCGGGTGTCCGATTACTCCGGTATTCGGGTGCCCGACTACGGCGGTAATCCGGGTGGGGTGGTGATCTTGGGGGAGTGGGGTGGAATGTGTTCTTGGGGGTGGGGGTCGTGTGGGATGCGGTGTCAGGGGTGGTTCTTGGGGTGGGCTTGCCCTGGAACTGCAACACGTTCTAGGTTTGCTGGGCTGGGGAACGCTCTCGCCGTCGACAGGAGTCGCCGTGGCCGACATAGGACTGTGGAACATCGCCGACCAGCAGCCGAACCGCACGGCCGTGGTCACGCCGGAGGGCGCCGCGGTGAGTTACGCCGAACTCGCCGCAGCCGCCGACCGGTACGGCCGCGGCCTGCAGAGCATGGGGCTGGAGCCGGGCGACAGCATCGTGCTGATGCTGCCCAACGGCGCCGACCTGCTCGCCGCCTACTTCGCGGCCATCCAGACCGGGCTGTACGTGGTGACCGTCAACTGGCACCTGGTCGGGCCCGAGGTCGCCTACATCGTCGAGGACAGCGGGGCCAAGGCGTTCATCGCCCACGAGCGCTTCGCCGAGGCCGCCGCCGACGCCGCCGCGCGCAGCGGCCTGTCCAGCGAGGCCCGCTTCGCCGTCGGCGAGGTGCCGGGCTTCCAGCCGCTGGCCAACCTCGGCGCCGACGAGCCCGCCAAGCGCCCCGACGTGCGCACCACGGGCTCGCCGATGCTCTACACCTCCGGCACCACCGGTCGCCCCAAGGGCGTGCGCAGGCCGCTGACCGGCGCCGATCCGGACGACGTGCCCGCCGCCAACGCGTGGTTCTTCGGGGTGTTCGGGCTCAAACCGTTCGACGACCACGTGCACCTGTGCGGCTCGCCGCTGTACCACACGGCGGTGCTCAACTTCGTGAGCATCTCGATCCAGTTCGGGCACACCGCGGTGCTGATGGACCGCTGGGACGCCGAGGAGATGCTGCGGCTCATCGAGCGGCACCGCGTCACCCACAGCCACATGGTGCCGACCCAGTTCCACCGGCTGCTGGCGCTGCCCGCCGAGACCCGCGAGCGCTACGACGTCTCCTCGCTGCGCACCATGATCCACGGGGCCGCGCCGTGCCCGCAGGAGGTCAAGCGCGCGATGCTGGACTGGTGGGGTCCGGTGGTCGTGGAGTACTACGCGGCCACCGAGGGCGGCGGCACGACGATCATGGCCGACGAGTGGCTGCGCAAGCCCGGTTCGGTGGGCAAGCCGTGGCCGGGGTCGGTGGTGCGGATCCTCGGCGAGGACGGCGCGGAGCTGCCGGCCGGGGAGATCGGCACCGTCTACATGCAGATGGGCGCCTCGACCTTCGAGTACCACAACGACAAGAAGAAGACGCAGGAAGCGCGGGTGGGCGACCTGTTCACCCTGGGCGACGTCGGCTACCTCGACGAGGACGGCTACCTGTACCTGTGCGACCGGCGCAACGACATGATCATCTCCGGCGGGGTGAACATCTACCCGGCCGAGATCGAGAGCGCGCTGTCGGTGCACGACAAGGTCGCCGACGTGGCCGTGTTCGGCGTGCCGCACGACGACTGGGGCGAGGAGGTCAAGGCCGTCGTCCAGCCCGCCGAGGGCGTGGCGCCCGGCGACGCGCTGTCCGAGGAGCTGCTGGCCTACGCCCGCGAGCGGCTGGCCAAGTTCAAGGTCCCGCGCAGCGTCGACTACGTCGAGGAGCTGCCGCGCGACCCCAACGGCAAGCTCTACAAGCGCAAGCTGCGCGACCCGTACTGGGAAGGTCGCGAGAAGGCGATCTGACCTGCGATGATCCCGTGCGCGACCGCGTGCGGCGGCGATCCCGGCCGCCGCACGCGGTTTCGCGCTGCCCGGCGGGTCCGGATGACGAATCGCCCATTTCGCGGTAGCCCTTCTGCCCCCTTGTCTTCCGCGATAACACGTTCTACTTTTTTCGAGTGGCACTCAACATCGCAGATCTCTTCGAGCACGCAGTCGACCTGGTCCCTGAGCGCGTCGCAGTGGTCTGCGGCGAGCGCCAGGTGACGTTCTCGGAACTGGAGGAGCGCTCCAACCGGCTGGCGCACCACCTCTCCGCCCGCGGTGTCGGGCCGGGCGCGCACATCGGTGTGTACTCCAGGAATTCCATCGAGGCGCTGGAGGCGATGCTCGCGGCGTACAAGCTGCGGGCCGTCGCGATCAACGTGAACTACCGGTACGTGCCCGCTGAGTTGCAGTACATCTTCTCCAATGCGGACATGGTCGCGCTGGTCCACGAGCGGCGCTACAGCGACCACGTCGCCGAGGTGCTGCCGCAGGTTCCCGGACTGGATCATGTTCTAGTGATCGAGGACGGTTCGGACGCCGACTACGCCCGCTACGACGGCGTGGAGTACGAGTCGGCGCTGGCGGCCTCGCGCGCCGACCGCGACTTCGCCGAGCGCAGCTCCGACGACCTCTACCTGCTCTACACCGGCGGCACCACCGGGATGCCCAAGGGCGTCATGTGGCGCCAGGAGGACGTGTGGCGCGTCCTCGGCGGCGGCATCGACTTCATGACCGGTGAATACGTCAAGGACGAGTGGGAACTCGCGCGCACCGGTGCGGAAACCGGTGGCCTGGTGCGACTTCCGGCCGCTCCGTTCATCCACGGCGCCGCGCAGTGGGCCACTTTCGGCAACCTCTTTGCCTGCGCCACCACCGTTTTCGTGCCCGAGTTCGACCCGCACGAGGTGTGGAAGGCGGTGGAGCGCAACAAGGTCAACGTGCTGGCCATCGTCGGTGACGCGATGGCGCGACCGATGATCGAGGCGCTGCACGAGGGCGAGTACGACGCGTCCTCGGTGGTCGCGATCTCCTCGACTGCGGCGCTGTTCTCCACCTCGGTCAAGCACCAGTACCTCGACGCCCTGCCCAACGTGGTGATCACCGACGCGATCGGCTCGTCGGAGACCGGGTTCGGCGGCATCGGCATCGTCACCAAGGACGGCGTGCAGACCGAGGGCCCGCGCGTCACCGCCGACCGCAAGCTCATCGTCATCGACGACGACAACAAGCCGCTGGAGCCGGGAACCGGGCAGGTCGGCTGGCTGGCCAAGTCCGGTCACGTGCCGCTGGGCTACTACAAGGACCCGGAGAAGTCCGCCTCGGTGTTCGTCGAGGTCGACGGCACCCGCTACGTCGTGCCCGGCGACTACGCGCGGCTGGAGGCCGACGGGACGGTCACGCTGCTCGGCCGCGGCAACATGTCGATCAACACCGGCGGCGAGAAGGTCTTCCCCGAGGAGGTCGAGAGCGCGCTGAAATCGCACCCCGACGTCTTCGACGTGCTGGTCGTCGGGGTGCCCGACGAGCGGATGGGCCAGCGGGTGGCCGCGCTCGTGCAGCCGCGCGAAGGCGCCTCGCCGGGCCTCGCCGAGCTCGACGCCCACGCGCGCCAGGTCATCGCCGGGTACAAGGTGCCGCGCAGCCTGTGGATCGTCGAGCAGATCACCCGCTCGCCCAGCGGCAAGCCCGACTACCCGTGGGCGCGCAAGCACACCGAGACCCACGCCCCCACGGAAGTCAACGAACCCACGCGGAAATCCGCCGCGCGCTGATGCGTCTTTAAGGCGCTGTGCGCAAGCGGCGGAGCCGCTTTCTCTTTCACCACGTCAGCACCTGGCACCGCCGCGGGTTCTGAGGCGCCGTCTGGGGAGGACGCCGCGACGCCGTGTATTGGCATACATCAGGAGTGGCGCCCGGACCCAGGCGGCGCCTCAGGTTCCGCTACCCGCACCGCTACGCAGAACGAGCACGAAACAGGGTTTTGAGAGGAACACGATGCGAACTTCGCTGTGCGACACGCTCGGGATCGAGCACCCGATCGTCGCGTTCACGCCGTCCGAGCACGTCGCCGCCGCGGTCAGCAAGGCCGGTGGGCTGGGCGTGCTGGGGTGCGTGCGGTTCAACGACCCGGACGAGCTCGACCGGGTGCTGGACTGGATGGACGCCAACACCGACGGCAAGCCCTACGGCGTCGACGTCGTGATGCCCGCCAAGATCCCCACCGAGGGCACCCAGGTCGACCTGGACTCGCTGATCCCGGCCGAGCACCGCGCGTTCGTCGAGCGGACCCTCGCCGAGCTCGGCGTCCCGGAGCTGCCCGAGGACGAGCAGGAGCGCGGCGGTGTGCTGGGCTGGCTGCACTCGGTGGCCCGCTCGCACGTCGACGTGGCGCTGCGGCACCCGATCGCGCTGATCGCCAACGCGCTGGGCTCGCCGCCGGTGGACATCATCGAGCAGGCCCACTCGCACGACGTGCTGGTGGCGGCGCTGGCCGGCAAGGCCGAGCACGCCAAGCGGCACGTGGACAACGGGGTGGACATCGTCGTCGCCCAGGGTCACGAGGCCGGCGGGCACACCGGCGAGATCGCCACGATGGTGCTGGTGCCGGAGATCGTCGACGCCCTCGCCGGTCGCGCCCCGGTGCTGGCCGCGGGCGGTATCGGGACCGGCAGGCAGGTCGCCGCGGCTCTCGCGCTCGGCGCGTCGGGCGCGTGGATGGGTTCGTACTGGCTGACCACGGCCGAGTACGGGATGACGATGGGCGACTCGGTCACCCAGGAGGCGCTGCTGGCGGCGAACTCCAGCGACACGGTCCGCTCCCGCATCTACACGGGCAAACCGGCGCGGCTGCTCAAGACCAAGTGGACCGAGGCCTGGGCCGCCCCGGACGCCCCGGATCCGCTGCCGATGCCGCTGCAGAACATCCTGGTCGCCGACGCCCACCAGCGGATGATGAGGGCCAACGACCCGCAGGCGGTGTCGATGCCGGTGGGCCAGATCGTCGGCCGCATGAATGAGATCCGCCCGGTGGCCGAGGTCTTCGACGACCTGCTGCGGGAGGTGGAGGAGACCTTCGCCCGCCTGGACAAGCTCCGCTGAGATTCACCTCCGACGCCCTCCCGGCCCGCACCCCGGCCGGGAGGGTTTCTCACGTCCGGCACCTCCCGGGGGTGGCGTCGTGGTGGCGGTGTTCCTCACCAAAGGACAGTTTTAGCCATAATTGACTGGACAAAAGGGACATTGATCATGGGTGATTATGGCTAAAACTGTCCCCTGGCAACGGACGTCGGCAACGCGACGCCGCCTCCCCGGGGTGGGGTCAGGCCTCGATCGCGGACTTCTCGGCTTGGGTCTTGGCCCAGCGGTAGTCGGCTTTGCCGCTGGGGGAGCGCTGGATCTGGGGGACCCGGATGACGGCTTTGGGGAGCTTGTAGCGGGCTATGTGGTGGGCCGCTTCGGTGAGGAGGGCTTCGTCCGAGACCTCTTGGCCCTCCAGGAGTTCCACGATGGCCACCACTTCGCTGCCCCAGCGGTCGGAGGGGCGGCCGGTGACGATGACGTCGGCGATGGCCGGGTGGGCGGCGAGGGCGCGTTCGACCTCCTCGACGAAGATCTTCTCGCCGCCGGAGTTGACGGTGATGCTCTGCCTGCCGAGCAGCTGGATCCGCCCGTCGTCCAGCCGGATCGCGCGGTCGCCGGGAACGCTGTAGCGCCTGCCGTCGACGACCGGGAACGTGCGGGCGGTCTTGTCGGCGTCGCCGAGGTAGCCCAGCGGCAGCAGCCGGTGCCGGGCCAGCCACCCCTGGCCCTCGCCGGGGGAGAGCTCGCGGGTGAGCTCGTCGTCGAGGACGGTGGTGTCGCCGTCGGGGGTGAAAACGCCCGTCTCCGCGCCGTTGCCGTCGGCGACCTGACTCATCTGGATGCCGGTCTCCGACGAGCCGACGGTGTCGACGACCAGCACGTTCGGCAGCCGCTCCTGCAACCGGGCGCGCACGGCCGGCGTCAGCGGCGCGCCGCCGTTCTGCACCGCGAACACACCGGAGAGGTCGTAGTCGCCGCGCTCCAGCTCGGCCACCAGCGGGCGCGCCATCGCGTCGCCGACCACCGGCACGCTCACCACCCGCTCGCGCTCGGCGGTGCGCAGGACGTCCGGCCAGTCCAGCCGCGTCGGGTCGGTGGGCAGCACGATCGCGCCGCCCTGGGTGATCATGTGGAAGGTGGACCACTGCGCGGCGCCGTGCATGAACGGCGCGGTCATGATCAGCCGCATCACGCCGCCCCCGGCCACCGCGGCCTCGGCGATCTGGGAGTAGGACCGGTAGGGCTCGGTGCTGCCGAACGGGGTGCCGCCCATCGCGCTGACGTAGGCGTCGTGCTGCCGCCACATCACGCCCTTGGGCATCCCCGTCGTCCCACCGGTGTAGAGCAGGTAGAGGTCGTCCCCGCTCGGCTCGGGCAGCTCGCCGGGAGTGTCCACGATGGACTCGTAGGCGACCGCGCCCGGCAGCAGCGGGTTCCCGCTGTCGTCGTCGACCTGGATCAGCAGCCGCAGCCCGGGCAACCGATCCCGGATCTCGGCGACCTGCGGCGCGAACGCGGAGTGGAACACCAGCGCCTCGGCGCCGGCGTCGCGGAACAGGTACAGCAGCTCCTCGGCGACGTAGCGGTAGTTGACGTTGAACGGCACCGCGCGGGCGCGCACCGCGCCGACCAGCGCCTCCAGGTACTCGTTGCCGTTGTGCAGGTAGAGCCCGACGTGGTGCTGCCCGGACTCATGCCCGGCCAGCCGCTCGCGCGGCGTGTGGCAGCCGAAGCCCTGCGCGGCCAGGTAGCGCGCGACGCCGTCGATGCGCGCGTTGAGCTCGGCGTAGCTGAACCGCCGCTCGCCCCAGACCAGCACCTCCTGGTCGGGCACGGCCTCGGCGACCGTCTGGAAGACCTCGGACAGGGTGAAGCTCGTGCCGGTCATCGTGCAGCTCCTCACCGAACTGGCGTGATGGGCAGGGACTTCCGCGGCTGGAACCGGAAGCTCGCGCCGGTGCTGATGCGGGTCACGGCCACCTCGTCGAACTCCGGTGCCGGGTCCTCGCGGGTGAGCACCCGCGCCGTCCAGGAATCGGGCGAGCCCTCGACGACGACGTCGAGCCGCGGATCGACCGCCCGCACCACGGCTTGCAGCGCGGCGGTGGAATCGGGCCCGCACAACGAGATCCACGCCCCGTCGTCGTGCGCCGGGCCCGGCCGCACGGTGATCGCGCCGTCCTCGCGGGACGCGCGCACGTATTCGGCGGGGTTGAGCAGCGGGTGCAGCTCCAGCGTCCGCAACGCCCCCTCGACACCGCCCGGCAGGCCCAGCGCCGCGTGCAGGCGTTCGGCGGCGACCCCGGCGATGCCCACCAGCTGCTTGGTGCAGATCTCCCGCGGATCACCGGTCCGCCGCGACACCGCGCGCACGAAACCCAGGTTGAGCAGGTGCATCTGCAGGCACACCTCGTCGGCGATGCGCACCAGGGCCGAGTGGCTGAACTCGGCGAAGTCCAGATCGCTCAGCAGCGGCCCCGTGTAGTCCCCGCGCCCGGGCTCGGCCGGGTCGATCGGCGGCAGCGGCAGGGTCGCCGCCCGGGACTCGCGCAGCGCCACGCAGTCGGCGCTGGGGGAGACCGGTGGGTGCGCGTCGTCGATGCGCACCGTCCACGCGCAGTGCGGTCGCCGGTCGGCGGGAACCCGCGGCGGCCGGTGCACCGGCCGGACCTGCGCTTTCGGGTTCGTGGCGACGGCGGTGGCGTCGAAGGTCGGGTCCTCGATGTCGTGGCACATCGCGCGCACGTAGCGCTCGCCCATCGGCTCGACGTCCATCAGCGCGCCGCAGTGGTCGAGGTGGAACTCGCCGGACCACGGGTCGTGCACGGTGTAGCGGAAGTCCATGAACTGCGGGGGAGCCCCGATGTCGAGCTGCAGGCCCTTGAAGATCGTCACCACGTCGTCGCCGCGGTAGTCCAGCGCGTCCTGCATCCGGCGGGTGTAGATCGGGCTGGCCGCCATCCACTCCTCGATGGCGATCCGGGTCATCTCCTCGCGGCCGAACGCCGAGATGCACCAGGCCATCGCCGACCGGTCGATCAGCTGGCCCGCCAGCAGCAACTCCGGCAGCAGGACGGCCAGCCGGGACCGGGACAGCGTTGCGTAGCGGCTCGGGGTGGCGTGGCGGCTCTGCATCCGTGCACCTCGCGACATTGCGGGGACGTTCGACACTGCAACGACCGTGGCCCGGTCCCGGTGCTGCTGGACCGATCAGGGGACGCCCCGCCCGGGGACGCCCCCTCGGGGGTCACTTGCCCTGGAAGTTCGGCTTGCGCTTCTCCGCGAAGGCCTTCGGGCCCTCCTTGGCGTCCTGGCTCATGAAGACCCCGATGCCGTGCTCGGCCTCGATGGCGAAGGCCTCCTCCTCCGGGACGGCCTCGGTCTCGCGGATGGTGCGCAGGATCGCCTGCACGGCCAGCGGGCCGTTCGCGGCGATCATCTCGCCCAGCTCCAGGGCCTTGTCCAGGGCCGTTCCGTCCGGCACGACGTGACCGATCAGCCCGAGCTCCTTGGCCTCCGGCGCCTTGATGTGCCGTCCGGTGAGCAGCAGGTCGGCGGCCACGGTGTAGGGGATCTGGCGGGTGAGCCGCACCGCCGAGCCGCCGAGCGGGAACAGGCCCCAGCGGGGTTCGGAGACGCCGAAGCGCGCGCTCTCCCCGGCCACCCGGATGTCGGTGGCCTGCAGGATCTCGGTGCCTCCCGCGATCGCGGGTCCCTCGACCGCGGCGATCAGCGGCTTGGTGAGCCGGCGGCCCTTGAGCAGGCCCTCGATCTTGGCGGGGTTGAACGAGCCCTGGGCGTGCTGGTCGCCGGGGTGGTTGTTGCTCATGCTCTTGAGGTCGGCGCCCGCGCAGAACGCCCCGCCCGCACCGGTGAGCACGCAGGCCCGGATGTCGGGGTCGTTGTCGACGCGGTCCCAGGCCTCGATCATGATCTTGATCATCTCGCCGGAGAGCGCGTTCTTGGCCTCCGGGCGGTTCATGGTCACCACCAGCACGCCGCCGCGCTGCTCGACGAGGCAGTGCGGTTGCTCGGTGTCCGTGGTCGCGGTCATTGCGCCTCCTGCCTGCGGACAGTTTTTGCCAGAACTGTCCATGATCAATGTATGAAATGTCCGGTCAATTCGAGGAAAAGCTGCCCGTTGCCCGCGCGGCGATGTCCAGCGCGGCCACGTACCCGAAGGTCATCGCGGGCCCGATCGTCGCCCCGGCCCCGGCGTAGGTGGACCCCATCACCGCCGCGCTCGCGTTGCCCGCCGCGTACAGCCCCGGCACCACCGAGCCGTCCTCGCGCAGCACCCGCGCCTGCGCGTCGGTGCGCAACCCGCCCTTGGTGCCCAGGTCGCCGGGCACGATCTGCACCGCGTGGAACGGCGCGACCTCCAGCGCGGCCAGGCTCGGGTTCGGCAGCTTCGGATCGCCGTAGTAGCGGTCGTAGGCGCTGTCGCCGCGCCCGAAGTCCTCGTCGGTGCCCCGCTCGGCGAAGCCGTTGAACCGCTGCACCGTCGCCCGCAGCGCCTCGGCCGGAACCCCGATCTTGGCGGCCAGCTCCTCGAGAGTGCCTGCCGAGTGCACGATCCCGGCCTTGTACCAGCTTCCGGGGAAGCGCTGCCGGGGCGGTAATCCGGCGAAGGTGTAGTTGTTGCGGTAGCGCTGGTCGGCGATCAGCCACGACGGGATGTGCGAGACGCCGGTCTCGTGCCCGCGGTACATCGCGTGCACCGCGTCGACGTAGGGCGTGGCCTCGTTGACGTAGCGCTCGCCCGCGGCGTTGACGATGATCGAGCCCGGCAGGTTGCGCTCGGACAGGCAGAAGTACGGGCCCCGGGGCAGCGGGATCGACGGCCCCCACCACGCGTCGTCCATCAGGTCCACGTCCGCGCCGACGCGCTGACCGGCTTCGATGCCGTCGCCGGTGTTGGACTCGGCGCCCACGGTCCACTCGGTGCCGATCGGTTCGCGCTGGAACTGCTTGCGCATCCGCTCGTTCTTCTCGAACCCGCCCGCGGCCATGATCACCCCGTGCCGGGCGCGGACCAGCACGTCCTCGTCGCCGCGCCGCACCCGCACGCCGGTGACCGCGCCGTCCTCGACGTGCAGCTCGGTCAGCGGGCTGTTGAGCCACACCGGTACGTCGGCGCGCAGCAGGCCCGTGCGCAGTCCGGCGGCCAGCGCCTGGCCCAGCGCCAGCAGCGGGCGCTTGGTGGCCAGCGAGACCACCCGCCGCAGGCCGACCTTCGCCGAGGTGAACACGCCGCGCGGGTGGCGGGCGATGAGGTTCATCCACTTGTACTCGGCGGCGGTGACCGTGATCCCGGCCGGTGCGGGCAGGTACGGCGGTTGCAGGTTGGCCAGCTCGTCGCCGAGCAGCTTGCCGTTGAACGGCTTCGGTTCCAGCGAGCGGCCCATCGGCGTGCCACCGGGGGTCTCCGGGTAGTAGTCGGAGTAGCCGGGGATCCACTTGAGCTTCATCGGGGTGCGGCGCAGCACCAGTGAGACCATCTCGGGGCCGTGCGACAGCAGCGCCTCGCGGCGGTCGGCGGCGATCTCGTCGCCGATGAGGTGCCGGAGGTACGTCGCGGCCTTCTCCGGGGTGTCGCCGGCCTTCGCGCGTTGCAGCACCTCGTTGTGCGGGGCCCAGACGGCGCCGCCGGAGCGGGCGGTGGAGCCGCCGAAGTAGCGGTCCTTCTCCACGACCAGCGCCGACAACCCCCGGTCCGCCGCGGTGAGCGCGGCGGTCATGCCGGCGGCGCCGGAGCCGACCACGACGACATCGAAGGTCGCTTCTGTCATGGCACCCTCCAGGTGACCCTTACGATACTGAAACAGGTTATAGTTCTGCCGGGTTCAGCGCTACGTCCCAGCGTCATTCGCGTGGAGAACGCGTTCCACGTGATCAGTCGTAGTCGACCTTGACCTTGGGCGTCTTGGGCAGCGACTGGCAGGCCAGGCGGTAGCCCTCGTCGAGGTCCTCCTGCTCCAGCACCTGGTTGTTGACCATCGTCACCTCGCCCTCGGTGACCCGGCACTCGCAGGCCGCGCAGATCCCCTCCGCGCACGACGACGGCGCCTGGATCCCGTTCTCCTTGAGCAGGTCCAGCAGCCGCTTGTCGGCGGGCCAGGTGAAGGTGTGCGCCTCGCCGTCGATGGTCACCTCGACCACCGAGTCCTCCGGCTGCGCCTCCTCGGCCTCGGACTCGGCCGGGGTGACGGCGTCGGCCGGGGTGGCGGTGTCGAACGGGTTGCCCGCCAGCGAGGCGAAGCGCTCCAGGTGGATCGATGACTTCGGGAAACCCGCCTCGCGCAGGGCTTTCCGGGCGGTGTCCATGAACGGCTTCGGCCCGCACAGGAACGCGTCGTGGTCCGGGAACGCCGCGGCCAGCGACTGCATCGCCTCCTGCGTCGGCAGCCCCTGCACCGACTCCAGCCAGTGCAGCACCAGCAGCCGGCCGGGGTGCGCGGCGGCCAGCTCGGTGAGCTCGCGGGCGAAGATCACCGAGCGCTCGTCGCGGTTGGCGTAGACGAGCGCGACGCGCCCGGAACCGGTGGCCAGCGCGGACTTCAGGATCGACATGATCGGCGTGATGCCGCTGCCCGCCGCGAACAGCAGCAGGTCGGCCTCCAGCGACTTCGGGGTGAACACCCCGGCGGGTTCGAGCACGTCGATCTCGCTGCCCGCGGCGACGTTGTCGCAGATCCAGTTCGAGGCGTAGCCCTCCGCGGTGCGCTTGACGGTGACGGCCAGCCGCCCGTCGGTGACCGGGGAGCTCGACAGCGAGTACGCGCGCGCCACCGAACCGCAGCGGTCGCTGGGGATCCGCAGCGTCAGGAACTGGCCGGGCCGGTAGGGCAGGCGGTCGGTGCCGACGTCGAAGACCACTGAGCGGGCGTCGGCCGTCTCCTCGACGACCTCGGCCACCCGCAGCCGGTGGAACTCAGGCATCGCAACTCTCCTCGCTGGTCAGTAGGTCACCAGGATCGCGGTGGCCTCGGCCGTGACCTCGCCGTCGGCGACGATCTCGCCGCGGGCGAAGACCTTGCGGCCCTCCTTGCCGGTGAACCGCGCGTGCACGGTCAGCGGCACGCCGTGCGGGGTGCCGCGGCGGTAGTCCACCGTCAGCGACACCGTCATCGCCGGGTGCCCGGCGACCGCGACCGCGCGGCCCACGGCGTGGTCGAGCAGCGAGGCCACCCAGCCGCCGTGCACGCGTCCCGGCGGGCCCTCGTAAGCGGCGGTGAGCAGCGCGGTCGAGGTGGTCGTGCCGGAGTCGTCGATCTCGACGCCGACCATCGGCGGCGCGAGCGGGTTGCCGGGTCCTTCGACCGGGTTGTGCACGCTGACCTGGTGGCCGTCGACGTGCGAGAGCAGCAGCGGCCGGTCCCGGGTGCGCTCGCGCAGCAGTGCCGTGGCGGCGGCGACGTGCTCGGCGGCTTCGCGCAGGTCCGCGCCGTCGGTGTCGGTGAACACGCTGGCCTCCACGAGTTCGCGGATCCGGCCTGCCAGCAGCGTGGTCTCGGCCGGGATCTCCGGGATGACCGGGACCGGTCCGGCGGTCGGCAGCGAGGTCGTGCCTGGTCTCTCGTCGGTCATCCGGTGGTTCCCCTCCTGATCCGAATATCTAGAACATGTTCTACGGCTTGATTATGCTGTGTCAACGGGAGCTCGCCGAAGAAGGGGTAACCGGTTCTATTGCCACCGGTGTGGATGGACCCTAGTCTTGACACGTGTCTAGGAACCGGATGTGGTGCCGATGAGCGTCTGGACCGACAAGACCGCGAACCTGCTGGTCGACGGGGAGTGGTGCCCCGGATCGGGCGGCCGGTTCGAGACCGCCGACCCCGCCACCGAGGAGGTCCTCGGCACGGCGGCCAACGCCACTCCCGCCGACCTGGACCGCGCGATCGCCGCCGCGCGGCGGGCTTTCGACGACACCGAGTGGTCCCGCGACGTGGACCTGCGGGTGCGCTGCCTGGAGCAGCTCGGCACCGCGCTGCACAACCACGCCGACGAGCTGCGCGAGCTGACGATCGCCGAGGTCGGGGCGCCGCGCTTCCTCACCCACGGCGCGCAGCTGGACGCGCCGGTCGCCGACCTCGCCTACTTCGCGGAGCTCGCCGCCGGGTACGAGTGGACCCGCGACCTGGGCGTGGCCGCGCCGATGGGGATGCCGAGCAGGCGCTGGACCCGGCGCGAGGCCGTCGGCGTGGTCGGGGCCATCACGCCGTGGAACTTCCCGCACCAGATCAACCTCGCCAAGCTCGGTCCCGCGCTGGCGGCGGGCAACACCGTCGTGCTCAAACCCGCCCCGGACACGCCGTGGTGCGCCGCGGCCGTGGCCGAGATCCTGCACCGCGAGACCGACATCCCGCCGGGTGTGGTCAACGTCGTGACCTCCGACGACCACGCCCTCGGCGCGCAGCTGTCGGCCGACGAGCGGGTGGATCTGGTGTCGTTCACCGGCTCCACGGCCACCGGCCGCGCGGTGATGGCCGCCGCGGCACCCGGCATCAAGCGGACCTTCCTGGAACTGGGCGGGAAATCGGCGTTCGTCGTCCTCGACGACGCCGACCTGGGCGCGGCGTGCGGGCTCGCGGCGTTCACCGTCTGCACCCACGCCGGGCAGGGCTGCGCCCTGACGACCCGGCTGCTGGTGCCCCGGGCCCGCTACGACGAGGCGGTCGAGGCGACCGCGAAAGCGCTGCGCGGCATCGGAGTCGGCGACCCCGGCGACCCCGGGACGGTGTGCGGGCCGCTGATCTCGGCGCGCCAGCGCGACCGGGTCGAGGGCTACCTGACGCTGGCGCGCCGGGAGGGCGGCGAGTTCGTCACCGGCGGCGGGCGCGCCGAGCGGGACCGCGGGTTCTTCGTCGAGCCGACGCTCATCGCCGGGCTCACCAACGACGCGCGGGTGGCCCGCGAGGAGATCTTCGGGCCGGTCCTGGTGATCCTGCCGCACGACGGCGACGACGACGCGGTGCGCATCGCCAACGACTCGCCCTACGGCCTGTCCGGCGCCGTGCACGGCGGTGACCTGGAGCGGGCGCGGGCGGTGGCCGCGCGGCTGCGCACCGGCACGGTCGGCGTCAACGGCGGCGTCTGGTACGGCGGCGACGCGCCGTTCGGCGGCTACAAGCAGTCCGGCATCGGCCGCGAGATGGGCGTGGCCGGGTTCGAGGAGTACCTGGAGACCAAGCTGATCGCCGAACCGGCGTAGGAGGGCGCAATGGGGCGTTTCCAAGACAAGGTCGCCGTCGTGACCGGCGCGGCGCAGGGCATCGGCGAGGCCTACGCGCGGGCGCTGGCCGCCGAGGGCGCGCACGTCGTGGTCGCCGACCTCAACACCGAGTCCGGCGAGAAGGTCGCCGAGTCGATCACCGCCGACGGCGGCAGCGCGGCGTTCGCGGAGGTCGACGTGTCCTCGCCGGAATCCACCGCGGCGATGGCCGATTTCGCGGCGCGGCGCTTCGGCGGCATCGACCACCTGGTCAACAACGCCGCCATCTACGGCGGCATGAAGCTCGACCTGCTGTGCACCGTGGACTGGGACTACTACAAGCGGTTCCTGAGCGTGAACATGGACGGCGCGCTGCTGTGCACCCGCGCGTGCCTGCCGCACATGCAGCGGCGCGGCGGGGGCGCCATCGTCAACCAGTCCTCGACCGCCGCCTGGGTCTACTCCGGCTTCTACGGGCTGGCCAAGGTCGCGGTCAACGGGCTCACCCAGCAGCTCGCGCACGAGATCGGCGGCATGGGCGTGCGGATCAACGCCATCGCCCCCGGCCCGACCGACACCGAGGCCACCCGCGAGACCACGCCGCCGGAGATGGTGAAGAAGCTGGTCAAGGGCACGGCGCTCAAGCGCATGGGGCAGCCGGAGGACCTGGTGGGGATGTGCCTGTTCCTGCTGTCCGACGAGGCGTCGTGGGTGACCGGGCAGATCTTCAACGTCGACGGCGGGCAGGTGATCCGCTCGTGAGCGCGGTCGGCTTCATCGGCCTCGGCCAGATCGGCGCGCCCATGGCGCGCAAGCTGCTGAGCTGGCCGGACGGTCTGGTGGTGCACGACGTCCGGCCCGAGGTCGTCGCGAAGTTCGTCGACCGGGGTGCCCGCGCGGCGGACACCCCGGCCGAGGTCGCGCGGCAGGCCGGGGTCGTGTCGGTGATGGTGCGCGACGACGCGCAGGTCGAGGAGGTGGTGTGCGGCCCGGACGGCCTGCTCGCCGGCGCCTCTCCCGGGACGGTGCTGGCCGTGCACTCCACCATCGACGAGACCACGGCGCCCCGGATCGCGGAACTCGCCGCGCTGCACGGGGTTTCGGTGGTCGACGCGCCGGTCAGCGGAGGTGCGGCCGGCGCGGATCGCGGGAACCTGGCGGTCATGATCGGCGGTGACGCCGAGTCGTTCGCCCGCTGCGAGGAGGTGTTCTCGCACTGGGCCGGGCTCGTGGTGCACGCCGGTGAGGTCGGCGCCGGGACCCGGTGCAAGCTGGCCCGCAACCTGCTGCACTTCATCGCCTTCGCCGCCACCGCCGAAGCACAGCGGCTCGCCGAGGCCTCCGGGCTCGACCTGCGGGCGCTCGGCGAGATCGTGCGGCACACCGACGCCATCACCGGCGGGCCCGGCGCGATCATGCTGCGCGGCGACACCGCGCAGCTGTCCCCGTCCGACGACTGGTACCCGATCTTCAGCAACGTCCGCGACCTCGGGGAGAAGGACCTCGCGCTGGCCCTGCGGCTCGGCGAGCGGCTCGGCGTCGAGCTGCCGCTGGGGCAGCGGGCGCTGCGCGACCTGGCGGCCGGACTCGGTGTCTCCGCGGAGGTGTCATGACCGACGAACGACGAGCGCGAGGCCTGGCCAAGATGGGCGAGGTCTACGGCTGGGAGGTCTCCGACGGGCCGGGGGAGTTCTTCGGCGTCACCGTCGACCACCTCTTCGCCGACATCTGGTCCCGGCCCGGCCTGAGCCTGCGCGACCGGCGGTTGCTGCTGCTGGGCGCGCTGGCCGCCCAGGGACTCGACGACGTCGCCGACATCCAGGTGCGGGCGGCGCTGGGCAACGACGAGCTCGACGCCGAGCAGCTGCGCGAGATCGGGCTGTTCCTGACCCACTACGTCGGCTGGCCGCTGGGCACCAAGTTCACCATGCGCATCGAGAAGATCCTGGGAGAGAAGGACCGCTCATGAAGTACGGCATCGTGCAGTTCACCAGCGACCGCGGACTGGCTCCCGCCGTGGCCGCGAAAGCCGCCGAGGAGGCGGGTTTCCACTCCTTCTGGGTGCCCGAGCACACCCACATCCCGGTCAAGCGGGAGGCCGCGCACCCCGGCACCGGCACCGCGGAACTGCCCGACGACCGGTACCTGCGGACGCTGGACCCCTGGGTCGCGCTGTCGATGGTCGCCGCGGTGACCTCGCGGATCCGGCTGGCCACGGCGGTGGCGCTGCCGGTCGAGCACGACCCGATCACCCTCGCCAAGACCATCGCGACGCTGGACCACCTCTCCGGCGGCCGGGTGAGCCTGGGCGCCGGGTTCGGCTGGAACATCGACGAGCTCACCCACCACGGCGTTCCCAAGGCGAAGCGGCGCACCGTGCTGCGGGAGTACCTGGAGGCGATGCAGCGGCTCTGGTCCCAGCAGGAGGCCGAGTACCACGGCGAGCACGTCGACTTCGGCCCCAGCTGGGCCTGGCCGAAGCCGGTCCAGCAGCCGCGCCCGCCGGTGCTGATCGGCGCGGGCGGCACGGAGAAGACCTTCAGCTGGATCGCCCGTTCCGCCGACGGCTGGATCACCACGCCCACCGAGGGCGAGATCGACGACAAGGTCGCGCTCCTTAAGCGCATCTGGAAGGAAGCCGGGCGCGAAGGTGATCCCCAGATCGTCGCCCTCTCGGGCAAACCCGACTTCGACCGGCTCGCGCGCTGGGAGCAGCTGGGCGTCACCGAAGTGCTCTTCGGCTTCCCGGAGAAGGACGCCGATGCGGTGGCCGCGTACTTCCAGCGCCTCGCGGCCAAGCTCGGCATCGCAGCGTGAGGCAGTGGACAGTTTTAGCCATAACTGTCCATGATCAATGTCCGAAATGTCGGGACAGTTATGGCTAAAACTGTCGCCGCTGCCGAGACGGCGGCGACGGGAGGATCACCTCGGATCAGGTGATCGGCTCGCAGATGACGACCGGGATCTCGCGGTCGGTCCAGGACTGGTAGTCGTCGAAGTCCGCGTAGACCTCCAGGAGACGCGGCCAGAGATCGGCTCGCTCCTGCGGGGTCGCCGTGCGGGCGCGCATCCGCCGGACGTCGCGCTTGACCTGGATCGTGACCTCGGGATTCGCCCGGACGTTGTGGTACCAGTCCGGGTGCCGGGGCAGCCCGCCCTGCGAGGCGACCAGGACGATCCGGTCGCCCTCGCGCATGTGCAGCAGCGGAGCCGTGCGCGGCTGACCGCTGCGCCTGCCGATCGTGGTCAGCAGGCAGATCGGGACGCTCTTGCGGAAACCGGCGCCGATCCGCCAGTTCCCGCCGAGTCGCCCACCGGTGGCGCGGTAGAGCCTGGTGTTGGCCCGCGAGGCCACCTTGATGACCTTGCCGACCACCGGTGAATCCAGTTGTTTCGGACGTTGTTTCGGCACCCGATCAGTCCTTCAGCGACAGCGCGGCCTTCGGGCAGGACTGCACGGCCTGCTCGATGGAGTCCCGCAGCTCCGGCGTGGGCTCGGCGACGATGTGCAGGTTGTCCTCGTCATCGATCTCGAAGACGTCGGGCGCCACGGCCTCGCACATGCCGTTGGCCTCGCACAGGTCGAAGTCGACCTCGATCCTCATGAAACCCTCCCGTTCCGTCGCGGTTCACCACAGCTCGACCGGCGCCGTGCCCCTGCGGTAGTGACCGGGCTGCGGCTCGCCGGACGCGGCGACCTCCATGCGCTTCTTCATCCCGGGCGAGAGGACGTCGGCCTTGATCATCTCCAGGAACAGGTGCGCGGCGTTGCCGAAGTCGAAGAAGTCCCGCTGCCACGACCACATCAGGTCGCCGCCGTAGCGGAACCAGCTCCCGCCGATGCCGGCCACCTGGTACGGGGTGCCGTCGGGTCGCTTCGCGTCGGCGACCTGCTTCCACAACCCGATCACCTCGCCCTGCTCCTCGTCGATGAGCACCCGCTGGTACGGGTAGCTCCAGCCCTCCAGGCCCCGCATCTCCACGCCCAGGGCGATGTCGCGGATCTCCTCACGCCCCACCGTCATGAAGTCCTCGCCGGGCCCGGTGTTCCACCCGTAGGTGGCGTCCTCGGTGTACAGGCGCGCCAACGGTTTCCAGTCGCCGAGCCGTTCGCAGCGCGCGTTCTCGTCCAGCCAGAGCCGGACCATGCGTTCCAGTTCTTCCCGAGGGTAAGCGGGCATGTCAAGCCTCCTCGATGCTCAAAGCCCGCGTGGGGCACTCCCGCACGGCACGTTCGACCTCGCCGCGCAGATCCGCGGGAGGCTCGCTGACCAGCACCTCGACCTTGCCGCGCCGGGGCACCGAGAACACCTCCGGCGCCTCCAGCTCGCACATCGCGTGCCCCTGGCACAGGTCGAGATCGCACACGACTCGCATCAGGACTCCTTCCGGCGGCGGTACCTCACCCGGCACGGCTGGGCGAGCTGGACGACCATCTTCGAGTGGTCGTTGCGGTAGGTCTCCGGCGGTTGCGCGAGCTCGAACTCGAAGTCCCGCAGCAGGACCGAGAAGATCGCCTTGAGCTGCATCATCGCGAACGCCGCCCCCACGCAGCGGTGCCGTCCGGCGCCGAACGGGATCCACGTCCACCGGTTGACCAGGTCCTCCTGCCGCGGCTCGGCGTAGCGGTCCGGGCGGAAGGCGTCGGGATCGGGGAAGTCCTCGGCGATCCGGTTGGAGATCGCCGGGGTGGCCGCCACGAAATCGCCGCGCTCGACGCGGTGCCCGCACACCTCGAAGTCGCCCCGGGCGACCCGCAGCAGCAGGATCAGCGGCGGGTGCAGCCGCAGCGCCTCCTTGATCGCGCCCTCCAGCCGCGGGATCGCCCGCAGCGAGCGGAAGCTCACCTCCGAGCCGTCGGCGTAGAGCTCGTCGAGCTCGCCGACCACCTCGTCCAGCACGCCCGGGTTGCGCAGCAGCTCGATGAGCGTCCACGCGGCCGTGCCGGAGCTGGTGTGGTGCCCGGCGAACATCATCGAGATGAACATGCCGGTGATCTCGTCGGCGCTGAACCGCAGCGCGCCGTCCTCGTCGCGGACCGACATGAGCACGTCGAGCATGTCGCGGTCCTCGCGCGGCGGTTTCCCGGCGGCGGCCCGGCCGTCCATGATCTCCTGCACCAGCCGCACCAGGCCCGCCCGCGCCTCGTCGCGGCGCCGGAAGCTCTCGATCGGCGCGTGCGGGTCGACGTAGGCCAGCGCGTCGGTGCCGCGCTCCAGGTCGTGGTAGAGCTCGGCGAAGCGGTGGTCGAGCTGGTCGCGGAACCGCTTGCCGATCAGGCACGCCGAGGACGTGTAGATCGTCAGCTCGGCGAAGAAGTCCAGCAGGTCGATCTCGCCCGCGTCGCCCCAGTCCGCCACCACGTGGGCGATCTCGGCGTCGATGGTCTGGGCGTGCCCGCGCATCTGCTCGCCGCGCAGCGCCTGGTTGTGCAGCATCTCCTTGCGCCGCTCGGGCGGGGCGTCGAAGACCACGCCCTCACCGAAGATCGGCGTCATGAACGGGTACGCGGCGGCCTGGTCCAGGTCGTCGTCGGAGGAGCGGAAGAAGAACTCGTTGGCCTCCGCACCCGACAGCAGCACCACCCGGCGCCCTGCCAGGTCGAAGGAGCCCACGTCGCCGCACTCCTCGCGGACCCGGCGCATCAGCGCGATCGGATCGGTGCGCAGCTCGTCGAGGTGGCCGTGCTCGTGACGGCCGCCGGAGACCGGTTTCGGGGCGAGCGGCGTCATGTCTCCTCCAGAGGTGCTTCGGGCTGGACCTCGATCAGGCTCAGGTGCACGCCGCGCGGCGCCGAGACGACGTGGTGCACGGCCTCGGCGATGTCGGAGGCGCGCAGGAAGTACGGGTGCCGCGCCAGCCCCCACTTCACCCAGTCGTCGAGCACGGCCTGCGTGGTGTCGTGGTCCCACTTCATGCCCATCGAGGTGGAGGTGGGCCCGGGCCGCACGACACTGGCGCGCACCCCGGTGCCCTCCAGCTCCATCCGCATCGCGTGGGCCATCGCCTCCAGGCCGGCCTTGGCGGGCACGTAGGCGCCCATCCGGGGCCGGGGCGTGACGACCACGTCGGAACCGATGAGCACCACGTCGCCGCGCCGCCGCTCGACCATGCCGGGCACGATCGCCGACACCAGCCGGTGCGCGCCGCCGAGGTGCACGTCGAGCTGACCGGCGAAGCGCGCGGCGTCCATCTCGTGCACCGGGTCGGCGTCGAGATCGCCCGCGCCGTAGACCAGGATCTCGACCTCGCCGAGCTCCTCGCGGGTGCGGGCGACGAAGGAGCGCACCGAGTCGTCGGAGGTGACGTCCAGCGGCAGCGCGACGGCTTGACCTCCGTCGGCTCGGATCTTGGCGGCGAGCTCCTCGCACACCTCGACGCGGCGCGCGCCGAGCGCCACGGGGTGGCCGTCGGCGGCCAGCGCCAGGGCGGTGGCCGCGCCGATCCCGGCCGAGGCGCCGGCCACGACGGTCGGCCTGCGCTGCGGGTTCGGTTCGAATCTGGGCATGGCTACCTGCTTTCCACGCGAACGGGCAGGGTCGCGAAGCCGCGCACGTTGCTGGAGTGCACCCGCCGCGCGCGGTCGAGGTCGACCTCGTAGCTATTGACCAACCCGACGAACTCGGTGAGCGCGATCCGGGCCTCCAGCCGCGCCAGGTGCGCGCCGAGGCAGAAGTGGGTACCGCCGCCGAAGCTCACCAGCGGGATCTCGCCGCGGCGGTCGAGGTCGTAGCGGTCGGGGTCGGCGAAGGCGCGCGGATCGCGGTTGGCGGACCCGACCAGCAGCAGCACCCGGGCGCCCTCGGGGATCGTGCCGCCGTCCAGCGGGATGTCCTCGGTGGCGGTGCGCGCGACCATCTGGGTCGAGGTGTCGTAGCGCAGCGTCTCCTCGATCCAGTCGGTCACCCGCTCCGGGTCGCTGAACGGCTTGGCCTGCTCGCCGGGGTTGAGGTGCGCCCAGTGCACGGCGTTGGCCAGCAGTTTCGTGGTGGTCTCGTTGCCCGCGACGACCATCAGGAACAGGAACGCGATGATCTCCTCCTCGCTGAGCCGGTCGCCGTCGATCTCGGCGGCCAGCAGCGCGGAGGTGAGGTCGTCGGTGGGGGAGCGGCGGCGCTCGGCGAGCAGGTCGGTGTAGTAGCCGACCAGGTTCAGCGAGGCCTCCATCGCCGCCCGCGGCACGTCGGAAACGCCTTCCTCGCGGTGCATCACGGTGTCGGCGAGCTCACGCAGCCGGTCGCGGTCGGCCTCGGGCACGCCCATCAGCTCGGAGATGACGTCCATCGGGAACTTGCCCGCGAAGTCGGCCACGAAGTCGAACTCCCCGGCCTCCAGCGCGGGAAGCAGGTGGTGGCGGGCGAGTTCGAGGATGCGCGGTTGCAGGTCGCGGACCCGGCGCGGGGTGAACCCGCGGGAGACCAGCGAGCGCAGCCGGTTGTGCCGGGGGTCGTCGAGCGCGAGGAACGACATGGTCCGGTGCGCACCGGGTCCCCAGGCGGCCGGGTCGAGCGAGACGCCGTTGGCGTTGGACAGCCGGGTGTTGTCCCGGAACAGCGCGGCGACGTCGGCGTGCCGGGACAGCGCCCAGAAGTCGAGCTCGTCGTTGCGGTACACCGGCGCCTCGTCGCGCA
Organism: Saccharopolyspora flava; assembly: GCF_900116135.1. Taxonomy (GTDB): domain Bacteria; phylum Actinomycetota; class Actinomycetes; order Mycobacteriales; family Pseudonocardiaceae; genus Saccharopolyspora; species Saccharopolyspora flava. The sequence goes on along the minus strand of NZ_FOZX01000003.1, from coordinate 62,955 downwards.
GCCGCGCGTAGGCCGGGTAGGGGTCGTCGTGCACGGCGTAGTCGTAGGGGCTGAACACCACGTCGCTGGACATGTGTCCAGACGCTAGTACGGTTCGCTCGGCTCAGGCAAGCCTGCCCGCGACTGAATCGAGAACAAGTTCCGCCGTTGATCGACCCGTGGGGCAACGAACCTTCCCTTATGTCGAGAACGTGTTCTAGTCTCGTGCGGGTACGGTTCGACTCGGCAGGGAGGGCGGCGCATGGGACGGCTCGCGGGAAAGGTCGCGCTGGTCACCGGAGCGGCGCGAGGGCAGGGCGCGGCCATCGCGCGCGGCTTCGTCGCCGAAGGCGCGTCGGTGGTCATCGGCGACATCCTCGACGCGCCCGGCAAGGAACTCGCCGACGAGCTCGGCGCGTCCGCGAGCTACGCGCACCTCGACGTCTCCGACGAGCAGGACTGGAGCGCCGCGGTCGACCACACCACCGAGACCTTCGGGCGGCTCGACGTCCTGGTCAACAACGCAGGCGTGCTCATGTTCTCCGCGCTCGAGGACACCTCGCTGGCCGACTACGAGCGCATCGTGCGGGTCAACCAGTTCGGCACCTTCCTCGGGATGCGCGCCGCCACGCCCGCGCTCACCGCGGCCGGGGGCGGGTCGATCGTGAACTTCTCCTCGGTCGAGGGTCTCGGCGGGATGCCGCAGCTGGTCGCCTACACCGCCAGCAAGTTCGCCATCCGCGGCATGACCAAGGCCGCCGCCACCGAGCTCGGCCCGCGCAACATCCGCGTCAACTCGGTGCACCCGGGCATGTTCGACACCGGCATGACCCGCCAGTTCACCGGTGAGGACACCGACCTCAGCCCGATCGGCGACATGGTGCCGCTGGGCCGCATCGGCCAGCCGGAGGACATCGCAGGGCTGATCATCTTCCTCGCCTCCGACGAGAGCACCTACTGCACCGGCGCCGAATTCGTCGCCGACGGCGGGGCGACGGCGACCCACGCCTACTACCGCCGCTGAGAAATTCCAGCGCTGACAGGGCCTTTCCCGAAGCACGCACGACAACGACGTCGCGAGGAGCGCGGTATGGGTGCTGAAGTCGTGATCGAGGGGTTGAGCAAGTCCTTCGGCCCGCAGACGATCTGGCGGGACGTGGGCTTCACCCTCCCGCAGGGCGAGGTCTCGGCGCTGCTGGGTCCCTCGGGCACCGGGAAATCGGTGTTCCTGAAGTCCATGATCGGCCTGCTCAAGCCGGAGAACGGGCGCTGCCTGGTCAACGGCGTCGACATCTGCTCGTGCAGCGACCACGAGCTCTACGAGATCCGCAAGCTCTTCGGCGTGCTGTTCCAGGACGGCGCGCTGTTCGGGTCGATGGACCTCTACGACAACGTCGCGTTCCCGCTGCGCGAGCACACCCACAAGACCGAGGCCGAGATCCGCCGGATCGTGCTGGAACGCATGGAGATGGTCGGGCTCACCGGCGCCGAGGACAAGCTGCCCGGGGAGATCTCCGGCGGCATGCGCAAGCGCGCCGGCCTGGCCCGCGCGCTCGTGCTCGACCCGGAGATCATCCTCTGCGACGAGCCCGACTCCGGGCTCGACCCCGTGCGCACCGCCTACCTCTCGCAGCTGCTCATCGACATCAACGCGCAGCTCGACGCCACGATCCTCATCGTCACCCACAACATCAACCTGGCCCGCACCGTCCCGGACAACCTCGGGATGCTCTTCCGCCGCGAACTCGTCCTGTTCGGGCCGCGCGAAGTCCTGCTCACCAGCGAGGACCCGGTGGTCGCGCAGTTCCTCAGCGGCGACCGGACCGGCCCGATCGGGATGAGCGAGGAGAAGGACCAGGCCAGCATCGACCGCGAGCAGCAGTGGCTGGCCAGCGGCCGGATCTCCGCCGCCGAGCGGGTGGTGGGCGTGCCGGAGCAGCTGCCGGTCAGCGCCGGGATGCCGGAACGTCAGGCGGTGCGGCGACGCCAGGACCGCGTGATGGGGATGCTCGACCAGCTGCCGCCCGCGGCGCGGGAGAGCGTGCGGCGCAGCATCAGGCCCGCGGCAGCACCCGGTCGGTGATGCCGGCCAGGTGCGAGGCCATCCGGTCCATCGGCAGGTACCCGCTGCCCGCCAGCACCAGCGAGCCCACGAAGGCCGTCATCACGGCGTCCAGCGCGGTCGGATCGGCCTCGCCGACCGCGTCGGTGAGCCGCCGGTAGACCTCCTTGCCGATCTCGTCGCGGAGCCGCTTGACCTCCTGCTGATCGGCCAGCAGCGCCGTCGTGCACGCCCGCACCAGGGCGGGCTCGGCGGCCAGCATCCGCGCGATCGTGTCCACCACCTGCGCCACGTCGGCGCCCGGCTTGCCGGTGCGCTCGGACTCGCTCGGCGGCAGCGCCTGGATGCGCTTCCAGAACACCGCGGTGACCAGGTGCTCCTTGGAGGAGAAGTAGGAGTAGGCGGTGGCGCGGGAGACCTCGGCCCGCTCGGCCACCGAGCGCACGGTCATCGACCCGAACCCGCGCTCCGCCAGCTCCTCCACGGTCGCGTCCAGCAAACGCCGCACGGTATCGGCGCGCTTGCCCTCGACCACCTGGCGAACGGGTTCGGTCATGTTGGAAAGCCTAACGTGGTCTTTTTGCGTGGCGGTGCGGGTAGCGGAACCTGAGCGCTTCCGTGGACTCCGTGCGCCGCTCCTGATGTATGCCAATACACGGCGTCCCGGCGTACTCGCCACGAAAGCGCTCAGAACCCGCGGCGGTGCCAGTTGCTTAGGTGGTGGAAGAGAAAGCGGCTCCGCCGCTTATGGCAAAGCACGACAGAACGATAACGCGTTCTACGTGGTGGGAATTCATCGGAGGAGGAGTCGGACCGTCAGCTCCAGGCGGTTGGAGACGTCGGTGGCCGAGGCGCGCCGGGTCACCCACGCCACCAGGTTCGACAGCCACACGTCGCCGATCACCCGGGCCACCGCGACCTGCTCCTCGGTGGGCTCGCCGTCGCTCAGCACCGCGATGAACATGCCCTCCATCATCCGGTTCGCCGCGTCCACCTCGGTCGCCGCCGAGGCGTCGGCCGACATCAGCGCGCGGGTGACCGCCTCGGAGAGGTTCGGGTTGCGCTGGAACGCGCGGGTGAGCCTGCCCAGCACGAACAGCAGCCGCTCGTAGGGAGATTCGCCGCGCACCGGAGCGCGGTCCAGGCGTTCCTGGATGCGCTCCAGCTCGCGGACCAGGCTGGCCACCAGCAGGTGGATCTTGGACGGGAAGTAGCGGTAGAGCGTGCCCAGGGCGACGTCGGCGCGCTCGGCCACGGCCCGCATCTGCACCGCGTCGAAACCGCCCTTGTCGGCCAGGGTCATGGTGGCGTCGATGATCCGCTTGCGGCGGTCCCGCTGGGCCGTGGCGGTGAGCTCGTCCTCGGGCACGGCGTGGAGCGGATTACCGCCCTGACCGTTCCGGTTGGCCGCAGAAGTCATCGACGCAAAGCCCCCTAGCCCGTCGGCGGAAAGGCGGATCGCGCCACCCGCAAGATCACGTTAACACGGTGGAATCGGTAACTCGTTTCACCTGCGTTTCGACTTCACGCACCCGTGTCGGAGACGTCGAGAATTCCTTCGCTGATCGCGTGCTCGATGGTGGCGCGCAAGCGCGGGCAGGTGTCGACCAGCGCCGGGTGCTCGCCCTCGGCGATGCGCGCCGAGATCTCCGGGCAGGACTCGGTGGAGGTGGTCCACTGGATGCTGGTCTGCTCCGGGCTGAGCTTCTTGACCAGCACCCGCACCCCGCACGTGGCGCAGGGCAGCGGGCGCAGGCCTCCCTCCAGGTACAGCCGCTGGTCGGCGGCGGTGCCGGCCGGGACGTCGGTGCGGGCGGCCGTCATGAGTTGCCGACCTCTTCGGCTTCGCGGCGGGCCAGGTTCTCGGCGACCTCGGCCTCCCAGGCCTGCACGGCGCGGGTGGTGTCGACCTCGAACTCGAAGCGGGCGGTCTGCTCCTCGGTGACGTCCTCGACGTCCACGTAGAACTGGTCGTACCAGCGGCGCAGCTGGTAGACCGGGCCGTCCTCCTCGACCAGCAGCGGGTTGTCGATGCGCGACTTGTTCCGCCAGATCTCCACGTCCTGCAGGAACCCGACGCCGAAGGACTTGGCGAACTTGCCGGCCACCATGTCGGCCTGCTCGTCGTCGAGGCCGGGCAGCTTCTTGACCGACACGCCCCACTGCAGCACGAAGCTGGTCGGCGAGACCGGGTAGTGGCAGTTGATCAGATACGCGTCGATCGGCGTGCCCTTGAACTCGGTCCACAGCCGGTTGATCATGTACGACGGCCCGTAGTAGCTGGCCTCGGAGCGCAGCTGGGTGTCGTCGCCGGCGTAGTTGCCCTGCGAGGCGCCCACGTCCGGGCGGCCGCGCGAGTGCAGGTACTGGGTGGCGACGTGGCCCTCGAAGATGTTCTTGAAGTACGTCGGGAAGGCGAAGTGCACGTAGAAGAAGTGCGCCATGTCCACGACGTTGTCGATGATCTCGCGGCAGTTGGAGTTGTCGATCTGCACCCGGTCCCAGGTCCAGTTCGACCACTCGCTGGTGAAGACCTCGTCGATCCGCGGGATCGTGACCTCCGGCGGAGGCGGGTTGCCCTGCGGGTCGTGGTAGACGAACAGCTGCTTGTTCTCCTCCAGCGTCAGCCAGGACCGGGTCCGCGCGCGGCCGGGAACCCGCTTGGCGTAGGGGATGGAGGTGCAGCGGCCGTTGCCGCCCCAGCGCCAGTCGTGGAACGGGCAGGCGACCGAGTCGCCCTTGATCTCGCCCTGGGTCAGGTCGCCGCCCATGTGCCTGCAGTACCCGTCGAGCACGTGCAGCGCGCCCTGGCTGTCGGCGAAGACGACCAGCTTGGTGCCGAACGCGGTCACCGCGTGCGGCTTGCCGTCCTGGAACTCCGCGACGGGTCCCAGGCAGTGCCACCCCCGGGCGAACCGTTGTGGCGGGGCACCGGCATCGATCGTGCGCACCCCGTGCTCACGCTCCGTCCCGCTCATCGCGTCCCTCCATCAAGTCACGTGTTGTATGTGAAACAGGTTATAGGAATAAGGGGCGAAAGCGCCATCGTGCGCTGCCGCTCAATCGCAGGAAAGTTAGAACAAGTTATAGCTATTGGCGTCGGTAGGTGCCGTCCACGCGGGACAGCACCGGGTCGGAGGTCCGCACGCCCTCGGCGGCCAGCTCCCGCTTGAGCACCTTGTGCGTGGAGGTGCGCGGCAGCTCGGCCACCAGCCGCACGTGGCTCGGCCACTGCTTCGGGCCCAGATCCGGCTGGGCGCCCAGGAAATCGGCCAGGCCTGCCGGGTCGAACCCGTCGGTGGTGGTGATCGCCGCCATCACCGCGTCGCCCACCTCCGCCCGCACCGCGTAGACCGCGGCCTCGCGGACGTGCGGGTGGCGCAGCAGGATTCGCTCGATCGGCGCCGTGCCCAGGTTCTCGCCGTCCACCCGCAGCCAGTCGCCCGACCGACCCGCGAAGTAGCAGAAGCCGTCGGCGTCCAGGTAGCCCAGATCCCCGCTCCAGTACATGCCGTCGCGCATCCGCTGCGCGTCGGCCTCCGGTGCGCCGTAGTAGCCGGCGAACCAGCCCGGGCCGGTGGTGTTGACCAGCTCGCCGATCGCCGCGTCGCCGTTGAGCAACCGGCCGGACTCGTCGAACTCCGCGGCGGGACAGGGCTTCCCGGTGTCCGGGTCGAGGACCGCGACGCCGTCGGTGGCCCTGCCGAGCGCGCCCGGCGGCGTGTCCGGCGTGCGCGTGACCGCGATCCCGCCCTCCGACGAACCGAACCCGTCCACCACGTGGCAGCCGAAGCGCTCGGCGAAGCGGGCGATGTCGCGCTGGTTGCCCTCGTTGCCGTAGACCACCCGCAGCGGGTTGTCGGCGTCGTCCGGCCGCTCGGGCGTGGCCAGCACGTAGGACAGCGGGGTGCCGACGTAGTTGGCGAAGGTCGCGCCGAAGCGGCGCACGTCCGGCAGGAAACCGGACGCGGAGAACCTCGGCCGCAGCGCCAGCGCGGCACCCGCGGCCAGGCCCACCGACCAGCCGGCCATCAGGGCGTTGGAGTGGAACATCGGCATCGAGATGTAGGTGACGTCCTCGCCGCCGAGGCCGAAGCGCTCGGCCAGCATCCGGCCCGGGAAGGCGATCTTGGCGTGCGTGCAGCGCACCGCCTTCGGATCGCCGCCGGTGCCCGAGGTGAACACCAGCGCCAGCAGGTCCTCGCCGCTCGCGGGCACCGGGTCGAGCGCGGCACCGGCGTGGCGGGTGAGCTCCTGCCGCCAGGAATCCAGCGCGAACACCCGGATCCCGTCCAGGTCCAGGCCGTCGAGCAGGGCAGCGTAGCGGCTGTCGGCGAGCACGATCCGGCAGTCGGCCAGCCGGATGTCGCGCTCCAGCGCGGCACCCCGCCGGGTCGGGTTGAGCCCGACCACCACCGACCCCGACAGCGCCGCGCCGCCCAGCAGGAACGAGAACTCCGGGACGTTGTCGAGCAGCACGCCGACGTGCGGCGGCGCGTCGCCGGGCAGGAGTTCGCGCAGCAGCGCGGCGTGCTCGGCGCTGTGCCGGACGTGCTCGGCCCAGGTCCACTCGCGGTCCTCGGTGCGCAGGCCCGGCGAGGTGTCGTCGGCGCGGGCCAGCAGCAGCTCGGTGACCGTCGGCATCACCTCGGGCCGCTGCAGCGGGGAGCTCATCGCGCCGCCAGGCTCGCGCCGATCCGGCGCAGCTGCGCCGTCGCGCCGCCCAGCGCGAACTCGCCGCGCTTGGCCGCCACGAAGTAGCGGTGCAGCTCGTGGTCGAGGTCGATGCCGACGCCGCCGTGCACGTGAACGGCGGTGTGCGCCAGGCGGTGCCCGGCCTCGGCGGCCCAGAACTTCGCGGTGGCGGCCTCGTCGGCGCAGGGCAGTCCCTCGGTGGCCCGCCACGCGGCCTGCCAGAGGGTCAGCTTCGCGGCCTCGACGTCGATGAAGCCGTCGGCCATCCGCTGCGCCACGGCCTGGAAGCTGCCGATCGGGCGGCCGAACTGGACCCGCTCGCCCGCGTAGGCGCTGGTGCGCTCCAGCGCGCCGGTGAGCACGCCGACCTGGTGCGCGCACACGCCGATGGTGGCGCGCACGATCAGCCGCCGCAGCGCGTCGGCGTCGAGGACGTCGGCGTCGGCCACGCGGGCGTTCGCGAGCTCCAGCCAGCCCTCGGCGTCGCCGTCGACGATCTCCTGGCGCTGCATCTCGGCCCCCGGTCGACCCGGCCGGACGAGGAAGAGCCGGGGGCCGTCGGGGGTGCTCGCCGGGACGAGCACGAGGTCGGCGACCGGTCCGGCGGGGATGTTCACCTTGGTGCCGGTGAGCAGCCAGTCCTGCCCGTCGCGCTCGGCGCGGGTGGCGGGGGAGTCGGGCTCGGCGCCGCCGTCCTCGGCCAGCGCGGCCGTGAGCACGACCTCGCCGCGCGCGGCGGGTTCGACCCAGGCGCGGCGGTGCTCGTCGGTGCCGGATTCGGCGAGCGCGGTGGCGCCCATCGTGATCGAGGGCAGGTAGGGCACCGGGGCCACGGCGCGGCCGATCTCGATGAGCACGCTGCACTGCTCCAACAGCCCGAAACCGCCCTCGGGCAGCGCGGCGGTGAGCACGTCGGCCTTGGCCAGCTCGGCCCACAGGTCGCGGTCGAAGCGGTCGTCCTGCCGGTCGATCTCGCGCAGTCGTTCGTTGGTGACCTTGTCACCGAGGATCCGCCCGACGAGCCCGGCCAGGTCCTCCTGGGCCTCGGTCGAGGTGAAGTCCATGTCGCCTCCTGGAGGTGGTGGGGAGCGGGGCAGTTTTTGCCACAACTGTCCGGACAAAAAGGACATTGATCATGGACGGTTATGGCTAAAACTGTCCCCGGGGTCAGCGCTTCGCGGGCGGGAGGCCGAGTCCGACGGCGGCGATGATGTCGCGCTGCACCTCGTTCGTGCCGCCGCCGAAGGTGAGGATCAGCGCCGAGCGGTGCATCCGCTCGATCCGTCCCGCCAGGGCCGCGCCCTTCGAACCGGAGCGGACGTAGGCCGCGGTGCCGAGCACCTCCATGAGCAACCGGTAGGCCTCGGTGGCGAACTCGGTGCCGAAGACCTTCGTCGCCGAGGCCGCGGCCGGCGTCGGGTGCTTCTCGGCCGTGGTGGCGATCTTCCAGTTCATCAGCTTGAGGAATTCCGCGCCGGTGTGCACCCGCGCGAGGTGTTGCTGCACCCACTCCTGGTCGATGACCCGGCGGCCGTCGGACAACCGCGTCTGCGCCGCCCACTCCCGGACCTCCGACAGCGCCAGCTGCAGCGGTGCGGCGGAGGTGAGCGCCACGCGCTCGTGGTTGAGCTGGTTGGTCACCAGCGGCCAGCCCTCGTTCTCGGTGCCCACCAGCGCCGAGGTCGGAACCCGCACGTCGGAGTAGTAGGTGGCGCTGGTCGTCGGCCCGGACACGGTGTGCACCGGGGTCCAGGAGAAGCCGGGGGAGGAGGTGGGCACGACGAGCACGCTCAGGCCGCGGTGCTTGCGCGCCTCCGGGTCGGTGCGGCAGGCCAGCCAGACGTAGTCGGCGTACTGGATCAGGCTCGTCCACATCTTCTGGCCGTTGATCACGTAGTCGTCGCCGTCGCGGACCGCGGTGGTGCGCAGCGAGGCCAGGTCGGTGCCGGCCTCGGGCTCGGAGTAGCCGATCGAGAAGTGGATCTCCCCGGCCGCGATCTTGGGCAGGAAGTGGGACTTCTGCTCGTCGGTGCCGAACCGCATGATGGTCGGCGCGACGCTGTTGAGCGTCAGGAACGGCACCGGGGCGCCGGCGATGGCCGCCTCGTCGGTGAAGATCAGCTGCTCGAGCATGGAGCGGTTCTGCCCGCCGTACTCCTCGGGCCAGCCCAGCGCCAGCCAGCCGTCGGCCCCCATCTGCCGGACCAGCTGCTTGTAGGCGCGGCCGTCGCCGTAGTCTCCCTGCGACAGCTCCTCGCGCAGCTCGGGTGTCATCAGGTCGGCGAAGTAGGCGCGCAGCTCCTCCCGCAGCTTCTCGTGCTCGGGCGTGTAGGCGATGCGCATGCATCCTCCCGGGGTCGGACGCCGTGTGAAACACGTTTCTAAAATCATAGACCGCCGGGCGCGATGAGGTCGAGACCGAGCGGTCACCGTAGATCCATCGAATGTGCAACGTGTTCTAGATTCGCGGACGGTGCGTCCGAATGGAGCAGTACCCGGCGCGGGTCCCGGATCGTTGAGCGAGCAGAGTCACCAGGCGGCGGACGACGTGACCGAAAGGTGACCGAAACGTCCGCATAAGTAGAACGCGTTTTTGTACGCATTCGTGACCTGTTCTTGCTGGGTGCGCTGCGCACTCGCCGGTTCTGAACGCGGCACTTGATACTGAGCGAGAACACATTCTACTGTGTGGTGGCTAACACCTCCCCGCGACGTGGCGGGGCTGACCACGACCCGAGGTGAGGCGCACGTGTCGAGTGTGGACGGAAAGGTCGCGATCGTCACCGGAGCCGGTGCCGGGCTGGGGCGAGCCGAGGCGCTCGCGCTGGCACGAGCCGGGGCGAACGTGGTGGTCAACGACGTGACCGACGCGGCGCACGCCGTGGTCGCCGAGATCGAGGAGATCGGCACCAAGGCGGTCGCGGTCGTCGGCGACGTCTCCGACTCCGAGGTCTCCGGCCGGATGATGGCCGCCGCGACCGAGCAGCTCGGTGGGCTGCACGTGGTGGTCAACAACGCGGGCCTGCTGCGCGACCGGATGCTGTTCAAGATGTCCGACCAGGAGTGGGACGACGTGCTGCGGGTGCACCTGCGCGGGCACTTCCTGCTCTCCCGCAACGCCACCGCGCACTGGCGCCAGGAGTACAAGGACTCCGGCGCCACCTACGGCAGCATCATCAACACCGCCTCCGAGGCGTTCCTGCTCGGCTCGGCCGGGCAGCCCAACTACGCCGCGGCCAAGGGCGGCATCGCCTCGCTGACCGTCTCCACCGCTCGCGCGATGTCGCGAATGGGCGTGCGCGCCAACGCGATCTGCCCGCGCGCCCGCACCGCGATGACCGCCGAGACCTTCGGCGACGCCCCGAGCGACGGCGTGGACCCGATGTCGGTCGAGCACGTGGCCCCGCTGGTGACCTACCTCGCCGGCCCGTCCGCCCAGGCCATCAGCGGTCAGGTGTTCGTGGTCCACAGCGGAACCGTGGCGCTGCTGGCGCCGCCCACCATCGAGCGCAAGTTCGCCGCGTCGGGCGAGCTCTGGACGCAGGACGAGCTGGAATCCGGTCTCGGCGCCTACTTCGCCGACCGCGACCCGGAGAAGTCCTTCGCCGCCAACGGAGTTCTCGACATCCCGTAGCCGATCGCGCGGGTACGCACCACTTCTCACGTCAACGAGGCCGGGAGGAAGCATGGGTATCGAGGAGTGGCGGGCATGAGCGCGCCGGTCGCCGGAGTCTCGACGGCCCTCGGCCACGTGGGCAAGATCGCCACGCTGGCCTGGGAGGTCGTGCGCTACACGCCGCGCAGGCCCTTCGCGGTCCGCGAGTGGATCCAGCAGGCGTGGTTCTTCGCCAGCGTCACGATCCTGCCGACCGCGATGGTCGCCATCCCGTTCGGCGCCGTGATCGCCATGCAGCTCGGCTCGCTGACCCAGCAGATCGGCGCCCAGTCGTTCACCGGCGCGGCCAGCGCCCTGGCGATCCTGCAGCAGGCCAGCCCGCTGATCACCGCGCTGCTGGTCGCCGGAGCCGGGGGATCGGCGGTGTGCGCCGACATCGGCGCGCGCTCCATCCGCGAGGAGATCGACGCGATGGAGGTGCTGGGCATCTCGCCCATCCACCGGCTGATCGTGCCCCGGGTGCTCGGCGCGGTGCTCATCTCGCTGCTGCTCAACGGCCTGGTCAGCGTGGTCGGCGTGCTCGGCGGCTACTTCTTCAACGTGGTGCTGCAGGGCGGCACGCCCGGCGCCTACCTGGCCAGCTTCAACGCGCTGGCGTCGCTGCCCGACATCTGGGTCAGCGAGATCAAGGCGGCCATCTACGGCTTCGTCGCCGGTGTGGTCGCCGCCTACCGCGGCCTGAACCCGTCCGGCGGCCCGAAGGGCGTGGGCGACGCGGTCAACCAGGCGGTGGTGATCACGTTCCTGCTGCTGTTCATGATCAACCTCCTGGTCACCGGCATCTACCTGCAACTCGTGCCGCCGAAGGGGTTGTGAGATGGCAGTCCTGGAGACGGCGCCCCCGCCGACGCCCACCCCGATGCAGCGACGCATCGCCAAGGCCGCGTCCCGGCCCGGCGACGTGCTGGCCAACCTCGGCTGGCAGCTGTCGTTCTACGTGCGCGCGCTGGCCCTGGTGCCGGTCACGCTCACCAAGTACCGCAAGGAAACCCTGCGGCTGCTCACCGAAGTCGTCTTCGGCAGCGGCGCGCTGGCCATCATCGGCGGCACCCTCGGCGTGATGGTCGGCATGACCATGGCCACCGGCGCGGTCGTCGGCCTGCAGGGCTACTCCTCGCTGAACCAGCTCGGCACCGCCGCGCTGACCGGCTTCATCGCCGCCTACTTCGACACCCGCGAGGTCGCGCCGCTGTCGGCGGGCCTGGCGCTGTCGGCCACCGTCGGCTGCGGGTTCACCGCGCAGCTGGGCGCCATGCGCATCTCCGACGAGATCGACGCGCTGGAGGTGATGGGGGTGCGCAGCGTGCCGTACCTGGTGACCAGCCGGGTGCTGGCCGGGGTCGCGGCCGTCATCCCGCTCTACGTCGTCGGGCTGCTCGGGTCCTACCTGGCCTCGCGGCAGATCACGGTGTGGGTCTACGGCCAGTCGGCCGGCACCTACGACCACTACTTCCACCTGTTCCTGCCGCCCGAGGACGTGCTGTGGTCCTTCGGGAAGGTGATGGTGTTCAGCATCGCGGTGATCCTCACCCACTGCTACTACGGCTACACCGCCAGCGGCGGCCCGGCCGGGGTGGGCGTGGCCGTCGGGCGCGCGGTGCGCACCTCGATCGTGCTGGTCACCGTCCTCGACTTCTTCTGCAGCCTGGCGATCTGGGGATCGACCACGACCGTGCGGATCGCAGGATGATCGAATCGCGCAGCAGACGCCGCTACCAAGCGATGGGCATCGCGTTCCTGGTCGTCGCCGGGCTGTTCCTGGCGGGCACGATCGGGATGTACAACAAGGTCTTCACCCGCTTCGTGCCGGTGACCGTGCGCGCCGACACGGCGGGCAACCAGATGATGCCGGGCGCCGACGTCAAGGTGCGCGGCGTGGTCGTCGGCGAGGTCCGCTCGATCGACGCGGGCAACGGGCACGCCGACCTGAGACTGGCGCTGCAGCCCGACAAGGCCGGGATGATCCCGGCCGACGCCTCGGCCCGGCTGCTGCCCAAGACCCTCTTCGGCGAGCGCTACGTCGCGCTGGACATCCCGAAGAAGTCCACATCGGACACGTTGCGCTCCGGCGACGTCATCCCGCAGGACCGCAGCGCCTCGGCGCTGGAGGTCGAGAAGGTCCTGTCCGACCTGATGCCGGTGCTGCAGGCGGTGCAGCCGCAGCAGGTCGCCACCACCCTCAACGCCGTCTCCCAGGCCCTGCAGGGCCGCGGCGACCAGCTCGGCCAGACGCTGGTGCAGCTGGACCGCTACCTGGAGGACTTCGACCCGTCGCTGCCGAAGATGGAGTCGGTGATCAGCCGCGTCGACGACGTCGCCCACAACTACGCCGACGCCGCGCCCGACCTGATGCAGGCGGTCAACGACCTGACGACCACCAGCCGCACCATCGTCGAGCAGCGCACCCAGCTGCAGCAGATGACCAGCACGGTGACCAGCGCCAGCGGTGAGATGGACCGGTTCCTGTCGGCCAACAGCTCCAACTTCATCCGGCTCGCGGGCACCTCGCGGTCCACGCTGGAGCTGCTGGCGCAGTACTCGCCCGAATACCCCTGCATGCTGCAGCAGTTCCAGGCAGGCACCAAGAACGCCGATCTCACCTTCGGCAAGGGCACCGACACCCCGAACATGGCGCGGATGACGCTGGAGATCACCGCCAGCCGCGGCAAGTACCTGCCGGGCGTGGACACCCCGAAGAACCTGGAGCAGCGCGGTCCTCGCTGCTACCCGTTCGTCGAGGCGCCCGACACCTTCCCGCAGTACCCGCCGGGCGGTCCGCTCGACGACGGCTCCACCAAGCCCGAACCGCCGCTGGACCGCGACGCGCTGTTCCCCTGGAAGAAGTCCACCGGCAGCGCCCCGGCGAGCACCTCGCCGCAGTCGGCGAGCTCCTCGGTCGCCAACTCCCGGCCCGAGCGCGACCTGCTGGCCGCGCTGCTGGCGCCGAAGTTGCAGGTCCAGCCCCGGTCCGTGCCCGACTGGACGAGCGTGCTGGTCGGACCGCTGTTCCGGAACGCGGAGGTGACCGTGCGATGAGGTCCATCACCGCACCGCTGATCAAGCTGATCGCCTTCGTGGCGGTCACGCTGACCCTGACCGGCATCCTGGTGTCCACAATCGCCGCGAACTCCTCCGGCGACGCCCGGGAGTACACCGCGCGCTTCGCCGACGCCTCCGGGCTCGGCGAGGGCGACGACGTGCGCATCGCCGGGGTCAAGGTCGGCCGGGTCACCGAGCTGGAGGTCGACGACGACCAGCACGCGCTGGTGCACTTCGACGTCGAGTCCGCCCGCTCGCTGCCGCGCGACGCGCAGGCCACCGTGAAGTTCCGCAACATCGCCGGCCAGCGCTACCTCTCGCTGGACGCGGCGCTGCGCGATCCGAAGGACGTGCTGCCGCCCGGTGGTGAGATCCCGCTGGAGCGCACCCACCCGGCGCTGAACCTCACCGCGCTGTTCAACGGCTTCCAGCCGCTGTTCCAGGCGCTCAACCCCGAGGACGTCAACCAGCTGTCCGGGGAACTCGTACAGGTGCTGCAGGGCGAAGGCGGCACCGTCGACAGCCTGCTGGCCCACACCGCCTCGCTCACCGGCACGCTCGCGCAGAAGGACGAGGTCATCGGTCAGGTCATCGACAACCTCAACGCGGTGCTGGGCAACGTCAACCAGCGCGGGCCGCAGCTGGCCGAGCTCATCGACGCGCTGCAGCGGCTCAGCAGCGGGCTCGCCGAGCAGCGCAAACCCGTCGGCGAGGCGATCGGCGCGCTCGACGAGCTCACCAACACCACCGCCGGGCTCGTCGAGCAGGCCAGACCGCCGCTGCAGCAGGACATCTCGGCGCTGCGGGACGTGACCGGGCTGCTCAACAACGACCTTCCGCTGCTGGACCACACCCTGCAGACGATGCCGCACCGGCTGGAGCGGCTCACCCGCACCGTCAGCTACGGCGGCTGGTTCAACTACTACTCGTGCCAGGTCACCGGCAACATCCGCATCGACCAGCTCAAGATCAACGTCCCGATCCTGCCCGTCCCGACGACCCAGTTGCCGGAGAGGTGCCGATGAAACCGCTGCGGGCGCGAAACCAGGTCGTGGTCGGCCTGGTCACGATCGCGCTGCTGGTGCTGGGAACGCTCACGGCGTTCTCGGCCAAGGACCTGCCGCTGATCGGCTCCGGCAACACCTACTCGGCCTACTTCGCCGAATCCGCCGGGCTGGAACCGGGGAACGAGGTGCAGATCGCCGGGGTCAAGGTCGGCGAGGTCGACGACGTCGCCCTCGACGGCAACCGCGTGCTGGTGAAGTTCACAGTGGACGGACGCGAGATCGGGGACCGCACCCGCGCCGACATCCAGATCAAGACGCTGCTCGGCGAGAAGTTCCTCGGCCTGCAACCGGCCGGGAACGAGGAGCTGTCCGAACCGATCCCGGTGCGCAGCACGACTTCTCCGTTCGACATCCCCGACGCCATCGACCAGCTGACCCGCACCACCGGGCAGCTCGACAGCGCCAAGCTCGCCGAGAGCTTCCGGGTCATGTCCGACACCATGCGCGGCGCCCCGCAGCACATGGACCAGGCGGTCAACGGTCTCTCGCAGCTGTCGCAGACCATCGCCTCCCGCGACCAGCAGCTCGCGGACCTGCTGCACAACGCCAGCAACGTCTCCGGCATCGTCGCCGATCGCGACCAGCAGGTCAGCAAGCTCGTCGGCGACGGCAACCGGCTGCTGTCCGAGGTCCAGGCGCGCAAGCAGGCCATCAGCGGGCTGCTGGTGGGAACCGAGAACCTGTCGAACCAGCTGCGCGGCCTGGTCGCCGACAACCAGCAGCAGATGAAGCCGGCCCTCGACCAGCTCGACCAGCTCACCGCGATGCTCAAGCGCAACCAGGACAACCTCGACCACGCCCTCGGCGCGCTGGCGCCCTACGTGCGCGGGTTCAACAACACCATCGGCAACGGCCGCTGGTTCGAGGGCTACTTCTGCGGCCTGCTGCCCCCGCCGATCCACGCCGGGCCGATCCAGACCAACACCCCCGAGTGCGACATCCCGGTTCCCGAAGGAGGTGGCCGATGAGCAGGATCGCCCGGATGATCGCCGTGCTGTGCGCGCTGGCGCTGGTCACCGCCGGAGCGCTGTGGTGGACGCTGTCCTCCAGCGGCACCACCATCACCGCCTACTTCGACAAGGCCGTCGGGCTCTACGCCGGATCCAGCGTGCGGGTGCTGGGCGTGAAGGTCGGCCAGATCGACACCGTCACGCCCGAAGGACCCGTGGTGCGGGTGGACATGCACGTCGACGGCGGGGTGCGCATCCCCGCCGACGCCAACGCCGTGGTCGTCGCGCCCAGCCTGGTCAGCGACCGGTACGTGCAGCTCACCCCCGCCTACACGCGCGGCGAGGTGATGGCCTCCGGTGCCGTGCTGGACCGCGAGCGCACCGCCACCCCGGCCGAGCTCGACGAGCTCTACAAGAGCGTCAACGCCCTGTCGACCGCGCTCGGGCCCGACGGGGCCAACCGCGACGGGGCGCTCAACGACGTCCTCAACACCACCGCGGCCACCCTCGACGGCAACGGCCAGGACCTCAACACCACGATCAAGCGCCTCGGCGAGCTGTCGGCGACCCTCTCGGAGAACCAGGACGACCTGTTCGCCACCGTGGACAACCTCAACCGGTTCACCGCCACGCTCGCCCAGAGCGACCAGCAGATCCGCGAGCTCTACGGCCGGATGGCCGACACCACCGGCTACCTGGCCTCCGAGCGCGAGCAGCTGGGCACCTCGCTGCACTCGCTGGCCCTCGCGCTCGACGACGTGCAGCGGTTCGTCCACGACAACCGCGACCACATGTCCTCCAACATCCGCAACCTCACCGGCGTCACCCAGGCGCTGGTCGACCAGCGGCAGGCGCTGGCCGAGGTGCTGGACCTGATGCCGCTGGCGTCCACGAACTTCATCAACGCCTACGACTCGGCGTCGGGCACCGTGGCCTCGCGGTGGAACCCGCAGGAGCTCGCGCAGCCGCCGATCCTGATGGTGTGCAGGCTGATCGCCAACGTCTCGCCGCTGCCCGAACCCATCCCGCAATCGCTGCGCGACACCTGCGAGAAGCTCAACCCGGTGGTCCAGGGCGTCGCGCCGCTGCCGTCGGTCGGCGACCTGCTCGGCAAGATCCAGACCGGGGCGGGCGACGTCACCGACCAGATCGGGAAGGGCCCCAACCCGGTTCCGCTGCCGCTGGTGGACGCGATGAGACGAGGGGCGGGGACGCCATGACCGCCAAGCGCTGCGCGCTGCTGGCCGGATCGCTGTCGGTGCTGCTGGTGTCCGGTTGCGGCACAGCGGGTTTCACCGGCCTCTACAACACGCCGCTGCCCGGCGGTGCCGAGCTCGGCGAGCACCCGTACTCGGTGACCGTGCACTTCCGCGACGTGCTCGACCTGGTCCCGCAGGCCAGCGTCAAGGTCAACGACGTCGCCGTCGGGCGCATCGACCGCATCGAGCTCAGCCCCGACAACAGCACCGCGCTGGTGGTGCTGCGGGTCAACGGCGACGTGCGGCTGCCCGCCAACGCCTACGCGCGACTGCGCCAGTCCAGCCTGCTGGGGGAGAAGTTCGTCGAGCTCACCCCGCCGCCGGAGAACGCCACCGGGCGGCTGGCCGACGGGGCGGTGATCCCCATCGAGCGCACCAACCGCAACCCGCAGATCGAGGAGGTCCTCGGCGCGGTGTCGCTGCTGCTCAACGGCGGTGGCATCGAGCAGCTGCAGACCATCGTGCAGGAGCTCAACAAGGCCTTCACCGGCAACGAGGAGGAGATCCGCTCGCTGCTGGGCAACGTCAACGACGTCGTCACCCGGCTGGACCGGCAGCGCGGCGAGATCACCAAGGCCCTCGACGGGCTCAACCGGCTGTCGGCGAACCTGCGCGAGCAGACCGGCAACATCAACACCGCGCTCGACGGGCTCTCGCCCGGGCTGCGCGAGATCGAGGCCCAGCGCGGGCAGCTCGTCGGCATGCTGCAGGCGCTGGACAAGCTCTCCGGCACCGCCACCCACACCGTCCAGGCCAGCCGCGAAGACCTGGTCGCCGACCTGGAGGCGCTGGCGCCGACGCTGCAGCAGCTGGCCAAGACCGGCACCGATCTGCCCAAGGCGATGGCGTTCCTGTCGACCTACCCGTTCCCGGAGTACGCGATGGTCCCGCTCAAGGGCGACTTCGTGAACACCAACGTGATGATCGACCTGGACCTGTCCGGGCTCTACGAGAACTTCGCGCGCTCCTCGGGCCCGCCGATCCCGATCCCGGGGCTGTCGGACACGGGCCAGTCGGGCGCCAACATCCCGCAGCCGCCCGGCACACCACCGCTGCCGCCGCTGCCGATCCCCGGGACGCAGCCGGACGGCGGGCTGCTGCCGGGACTGTCCGGAGGAGGCTCGTAGATGGTCGCCCGCAAGGTGAAGGTGCAACTGGCGCTGTTCCTGGTCATCGCCGTGGTCGGGGTCGGCTTCGTCGGCGGCCGCTACGCCGGGCTGGACCGGTTCTTCGGCTCCAACGGCTACCCGGTGACCGTGCAGCTGGCGGAGTCCGGCGGGTTGTTCACCAACTCCGAGGTCAGCTACCGCGGCGTGGCAATCGGCCGGGTCACCGCGCTGCGGCTGACCCACGACGGCATCAACGCCGAGCTGCACATCAACGACGACGCGCCGGAGATCCCCGCCGACGCGCGCGCCGTGGTCGCCAACCGCTCCGCGGTCGGCGAGCAGTACGTCGACCTGCAGCCGCAGCGCCGCGGCGAGCCCTACCTGCGCGCCGGTTCGGTCATCCCGGTCGAGCGCACCGCGATCCCGCCGGCGCCCGAATCGCTGCTGGTCAACGTCGACCGGCTGGTCGCAGGGGTGCCCACCGACCAGCTGCGCACCGTCGTCACCGAGGTCGGCACCGCCTTCGACGGCACCGGTCCGCACCTGCAGAAGCTGCTCGACACCACCAGCTCGTTCACCGCCGCCGCGCAGCAGAACCTCCCGCAGACCACCGGGCTGCTCGACCACAGCGACGTCGTGCTGCGCACCCAGCAGGAGCAGGCGCAGAACCTCACCGAGTTCAGCACCGGGCTGCGCCAGATCTCCGAGCAGCTCAAGCAGTCCGACCCCGACCTGCGCAAGGCCATCCAGGAGGCGCCGGGCGCGGCCACCGAGGCGCAGGAGCTGACGAAGTCGATGGGCACCGACTTCGGGATCGTGGCCGCCAACCTGCTCACCACGATGCAGCTGACCAGCGTCCGTCAACCCGCGCTGGAGCAGACGCTGGTGGCGCTGCCGATGATCTCGGCGTTCACCCACACCCTGTCGCCGGACGGCACGGGACGGCTCGGGCTGGTGCTCAACGTGTTCAACCCGCCCTCCTGCACGAAGGGCTACGAGGGCACGCCGCGCAAGTACGGCTCGGACACCTCCGAGGGCCCGACCAACAGCGATCTCCGCTGCGACGAGCCCGCGGGCAGTCCGACGGGCGTCCGCGGCTCGCAGAACGCGATCCGCTACCCGGTTCCCGCCCCAGTCGCCCCACCCGCACCGTGATGGATGTTCGCGTTTTGCGAGCCGCCGGGTCCGGCGAGGAAACTTGATGTCCACCGATCGTATGACCCGATCAAGGTGTGTCGTGCTTGCAGTCGACTGCGGGTAGTTGCTAAATGAGTTCGCCCGGCTTCAATCCACACGATGGAGCGTTCCTCGCGGTTCCGCGGCCCCGCGCTGGTCAACGGCGCTCCGGGAAATCCCCACGTCGTCGCGCTTGATCGTGTTGAGAACCCCGCTCGGCGCCCGGAGAGTTACTGACTACCAACGAGACGGTGCAGGGTTTGTGGGGAGGCCGGTATGCGGGGGGTTGTTGCGTGCCAACTAGCCATCGCGAGTCTGGTCGCGTGCGCGGTGACGGCGTGCGGCGGACCGGATCCATCCGAGGCGTCGGTGACGACCTCGATCCCGGACAAGACGGCGCAGCTGGCGCCCAGTGACCCGCTGGTGCTCACCGCGCACCGCGGAGTTCTGACCTCGGTCAACGTGACCGCCAACGGCGCCCCGGTGCCCGGCGAGATCGACCGCAGCGGGCACAAGTGGCAGATCAACGAGCCGCTGGCCTTCGGCACGACCTACCACGTGCAGGCCGTCGCCCACGATCAGGAGGGCCGCCCGTCGATCCCGCTGAACTCGACGTTCACCACCGCCACCCCGACCGACATCGTCAACGTCGACCGGACCCGCCCCAGCGACGGAGACACCGTCGGCATCGCGATGCCCGTCTCCATCTACTTCGACAAGCCCGTCCAGGACAAGGCCGCCGTCGAGCGCCGCCTGCAGATCGAGACCTCCGTGCCCACCGAGGGCTCGTTCAACTGGTACTCCGACGACCAGGTCAACTGGCGGCCCAAGGAGTACTGGAAGGCCGGCACCCAGGTGAAGGTCAAGGCCAACCTCTACGGCATCGACACCGGCGGCGGCGTCATGGGCGACAAGAACTTCGAGTCGAACTTCACCATCGGACGCGATCAGCGCTCCGTCGGCGACATCGACAACCACACCTTCACCGTCTACCAGGACGGCCAGGAGATCCGGAAGATGGACGCCTCCTACGGGCAGTCCGCCTACCCGACGCAGTACGGCATCCACGTCGCCACCGAGCGGCACGACTCGGTGCGGATGAACTCCTGGAGCTGGGGCGGCCCGGCCCGCGGCGCGCCCGGCTCCTACGACGAGGTGCTGCCCAACGCCGTGCGCATCTCCAACAACGGCGAGTACGTGCACACCAACACCGCGAGCACCGGCGCGCAGGGCAACAGCAACGTCACCCACGGCTGCGTCAACCTCTCCAGCACCGACGGCAGGTGGTTCCTGGAGTTCACCCAGATCGGAGACCCGGTGGAGATCATCGGCACCGAGAAGCCGCTGACCAAGGCCGACGGAGACATCTGGGACTGGACCGTGCCGTGGGAGGAGTACGTCAAGGGCAGCGCCCTGTACCACGCTCCCTGACACGCGGAAGTCCGCGAGGGCCCGGAACGCGCGCGGCGTTCCGGGCCCTCGCGCGTTCGGACCCTGTGCTTGGATCGGCGGTGTGGACCTGCTGCGCCATCTCCGGTTCTTCGTCGCGGTCGCCGAGGAAGGTCACTTCGGGCACGCCGCCGACCGGCTCGGCATGACCCAGCCGCCGCTGTCCCAAGGTGTCCAGCGGCTCGAGAACCGGCTCGGCGTCACCCTGCTCACCCGAGGTTCGCGCGGCGTGCGGCTCACCACCGCCGGAGCCGACCTGCTGCCGCGAGCGCGGGCGCTGCTGGACCAGGCCGAGGAGTTCACCGAGGCCGCGGCGCGGCAGCGGGAGAACAGGGGAGCGGTGCGCATCGGCGTCATCGCCGCCCTCGGGGACCGCCAGGTCGCCGGCCTGGTCGCGGCGCTGCGCGCA
This sequence comes from Saccharopolyspora flava, assembly GCF_900116135.1. Taxonomy (GTDB): domain Bacteria; phylum Actinomycetota; class Actinomycetes; order Mycobacteriales; family Pseudonocardiaceae; genus Saccharopolyspora; species Saccharopolyspora flava. Next base: position 42,085 of record NZ_FOZX01000003.1, on the reverse strand, counting down.
CCCGATCCCCAGGCTCGCACCGTCATCGTCAGCACCACCGCCACCGTCGACCTCGTCGACGCCGTGGCCGGCGGACGGCTCGACTGCGCCGTCGTGCACCACCCGGCGCTGCTGGGCGAGCTCGAGGCCTCCCCGGTGATCAAGATCCCGCGCCGGTTGCTGGTACCCGCCGATCACCCCGCGGCGACCAAGCACGGCATCCGGGCGCTGCGCGGCCTGGCCTGCGCCACCGCCCCGCGCGCCCACGGCACCGCCGCCTTCGACCTGCTGGTGGACACGCTCCGGGAGCGCGGGCTCGATCCCGAGTTCCTGCCCGCGCCGGGCGACCGCGACGCGCTCGGCGCCGTCGCGGCCGGACGCGCCTTCGCGCTCAGCACCGACCCCGACCTGCGCGCACCGGGCGTGGTCGCCGTGCCCGCCGGGGACGAGTTCGCGCTGCGGGTGAGGGTGGTGTGGCCGGACCCGTCGCCGCAGTCCGCGGTGTGCGAGGCGCTCGAAACGGCGCTGCGGGAGCTGTCGTGAGCACCGAGCAGCGCATCCGGGAGGTGCTCGCCGATGCCGGTGCACAGGGCTGGGTGCACGCGGTGCGGCTCGGCGGTGGTGGGCACGAGCTCGGTTCCGGGGCGGACGACCTGGTGGTCACCGCCTCGGTCTACAAGCTGCCGCTGCTGGTCGCGCTCGCCCGCGCCTTCGACGCCGGAACCCTCGACCCGCGCGAGACGATCCGGCTGGACCCCACCGCGTGCACACCCGGACCGACGGGGGTGGCGATCTTCCAGGACCCGGTCCGGTTGTCCTGGCGCGACCTGGCGGCGTCGATGGTGTCGGTGTCCGACAACGCCGCCGCCGACGTCATCCTGGGCGCGATCGGCCTGGACGCGGTCACTGAGACGCTGGCCGACCTGGGGCTGGAGCGGACTCGGGTGGTCGGGGGCACCGCCGACGCGAACGCCGCGCTGGTCCGCGAGATGGGTGCGAGCAGCGCGGCCGAGGCGTTCGCGCTGCTCGCCGACAACGACGCGGCCCGCACCGTCCGCGCCTACGACCCGTCCTACGCCAGCGCCACCACGCCCCGCGAGATGACCCGGTTGATGGAGCTGATCTGGGCCGACGCGGTGGCCTCACCGCAGCAGTGCGCGTTCGTCCGCCGGTTGCTCGGGCAGCAGGCGTGGATGCACCGGGTGCGCGCGGGGTTCCCGTTCCGCGGGGTGCAGGTCTCGGGCAAGACCGGGACGATCGGCGCGGTCCGCAACGAGGTCTCGGTGGTGGAGTTCGACGGCGAGGCCCCGGTGGCGGTGGCGGTGTTCACCCTCGCCGCCCGGGCGGACCCGGCCCTGCCCCGCGTGGACGAGGCCATCGCCGAGTGCGCCCGCCTCGCGGTCACGGATCTGCGTTCCGGGCGGCTGTGACCTCACCAGGGGACAGTTTTTCCTCGAATCACCCATGATCAATGCCTGAAATGTCGGGACAATTTGGACTAAAACTGTCCCCCTCCCGGAACCCGACGTCCCGGAACGGAGCCTCCGGAGGAGTTTTTTCGTGAGGGGAGTCGGGCTGGGGCGCGGTGCGGAGCTGGGGTGATAGGGAACGGATATCAGGAGTGGGGTGCGTTCTTATTGGTGCTATCGGAGCGGGGGTGGTTGGTTGGGGGCGTTGGCACTACTGGAGGGAAAGCAGTTGCAGCACACTGAATTTCGCTTGGCGCGTCGTGCGGTTCTGGGGGCGCTGCTGGCCGCGCCGATCGCCGCGTGCGCGCCGCGGACACCCGCGGCTCCCGCGCCCGCCCAGGGGCCGGACCCGGCGCTGGTGGAGCTGGAGCGGCGCTACGACGCGCGCCTCGGGTTGTTCGCGCGCAACGCCGCCACCGGGCGCACCCTCGCCCACCGGGCCGACGAGCGGGCCGCGCTGTGCTCGACGTTCAAGGTCTACGCCTCGGCCGCGCTGCTGCGAGCCCACGGCCTGGCCGGCGGCTACTTCGATCGCGTCATCCGCTACGACGCCGGGCAGCTCGTCGAGTACTCCCCGATCACCGAGACGCGCGTGGGCACCGGCATGACCGTCGGCGAGCTGTGCGCGGCGGCGCTGCAGCACTCCGACAACACCGCCGGCAACCTGCTGCTGCGCGAGCTCGGCGGTCCGCGGGCCATCACCGACTTCGCCCGCTCCATCGGCGACCCGGTGACCCGGCTGGACCGCTGGGAGACCGAGCTCAACACCGCCGTCCCCGGCGACGAGCGCGACACCTCCAGCCCGAAGGCGCTGGCCGACGGGCTGCAGGCGCTCCTGCTCGGCGACGTGCTCGGCGCCCCGGAGCGGGACCTGCTGACCCGCTGGATGCTCGGCAACACCACCGGCGACGCCCGGATCCGCGCCGGGGTGCCCGGCGACTGGCGCACGGCCGACAAGACCGGCGGCGGCAGCGCCTACGGCGTCGCCAACGACTTCGCCGTGACCTGGACCGGCACCGGAACGCCGATCGTCATCTCGCTGCTGACCGGCCGTCCCCGGGCGGAGGACGCGGCGAACAACGCGCTGCTGGCCGAGGCCACCCGCCTCGTGGTCGAGCGGGTGGCCTGATTCGCCCAGCACGAACCGGGAGCGCTCCGCGCTGGGCGGAACGCTCCCGGTTCGTGGCCGGTGAGGCCGGCGCTATCGGTCGAAGCGACCCGTCTTGATCGCTCTGACGAAGTAGTGCCACTGCGCCGAGTTGGCCGTTAAGTGGCCCCCGGCGCGGTCCTTGGTGTCGCGCACGGCGGCACCTCCGATGACGCGGCCGACCTCGACGCAGTTGGTCTCCTGGCTGCTCCGGCTGGACTTGCGCCAACCGACCGGCGACTGCAGCAACGTCACGGTGTTGTCTCCTCTCGGTGGATGATCTCGTCGACGAGGCGAACCGAGTCGTCGCTGCTCATCGCGAATTGCCCCAGGTCCTTCCCGGCCTTGACGAATGCCGTCACGTCGCCGGGATCCCGCAGGAATGCGCTGGACCGGTGGTGTTCGAGGTGCACGACGGGCGAGGCCTTGGCGAACTCCAGGAGCACGAAGGGCCCGGCGTGCGCGGGCGTCCACCCCGCCGACAGCGGGATGATGCGGATGTCGATGTTGTCCCGGTTGCTCATCTCGCGGACGTGGCGCAGCTGGTCGAGCAGCACGGCGCGCCCGCCGATGGGCTGGTGCAACACGGATTCGAGCAGGAAAGCCGTGTAGCGCACGGGTTCCTGGCTGCGCGTGATCACCTCACGCCGGCCGAGCCGGACCGCCACCCGCGTGGCGACCTCGTGCTCCGGGATTCCGGTGCCCATGATCGCGCGCGCGTAGTCGGTGGTCTGCAACAAGCCGGGGATGAGGATGGGGGAGACGTCGGTGATCGCCGTGGCGATCCGCTCGAACTCCAGCAGCGCGGTGAGCTGATCGGCTTCGCCGACCGATCCCACCGACACCGAGTTGGGAGGCTCGGCCTGCGCCTCGCGGGTGAGTCGCAGCAGCCGGTCGCGAGCCGGGCTGGATAAGCCCAGCACGGCGCACACGGCGGACACGGACTCGGTGGAGGGCACCCGTTCGCCGCGTTCCCAGCGGACCACGACGGAGTGCGACACGTCGAGACGTCCTGCCAATTGGCGCAGCCCGAGACCGGTGCGCGATCGCGCATCCCGGATTTCCGCACCGAGAACGTATGCCCGCGGCGCCGGAGTGGTCTCGCTCATGCACCACAGCTTATTTCAGGTGCGCAGTGGACCAGAACAGTGGGTCAAGAAGTGGGAAAGCGGGCGATCACGCACAGATGTGCCCGCCGAATGGCGTCATCCGTTCGGGGAATTGCCGCAGTGGTCCCGAGACCATGACCATTGGTCCCGGTTTGATCGAGACCGCGACCGGTTCGGGAGGGATCCGGCCGCGGTCCTCGGTCCGGGGTGCGACCGCGCGCCCCGGGCACGACAAGAGGGGGCTGTGGATCGCGATGTATCCGTTTCACTGGGTGCCGGCGGATGGACGGCGGCACGCGAGTCTCGACAAGCGCCCGTGGGGCAACGCCTACCCGAGCGGCATGCTCGTCAGCACCCTGTGCAGCCAGGAGGTCGTCGCCGACGCGACCCAGGAGGCCTGGCTGTGGCGGACGTGCGACGACTGCCACTCCGAGGCCCGCAGGGTCGCCGAAGCGGTGCTCAAGGTGCCGCGCATGTCGGTCTAGCGAAATCAGGTGCAAGGCAGGGGTTCTCGGTCAGTCGCGCTTCGCTCTGCTGGGTGCCACCCGGGGCGGCTCGTTGGGCTGCTTCGGGTACACCGGCGGCCACGGCGCGTCCTGCATCCCGCCCTCGATGTCCCGGTCGTAGCGTTCCAGCAGCGGCACGATCGTCTGCGGCCGGGCATCGGCCCACGGGTCGCCGCGCTCGGCGAGCCTGCCGGGCACGGTGGCGATGGTGAGCTGATCGGGGGCGACGTCGTCCAGCTCGTCCCAGCCGATCGGCGTCGAAACCTGCCCGCCCACCTTCGGCCGCGCGCACCAGGCGCCGAAAACCGTCTTGTGCGGGGCGTTCTGGTTGAAGTCGACGAACACCCGCCTGCCGCGCTGCTCCTTCCACCACTGCGCGGTGATGAGATCGGGGTGGCGGCGTTCGAGCTCGCGCGCCAGCGCCACGGCCGCGGCCCGCACCCGGTAGCTGTCCCACTCCGGGGCCAGCGCGACGTAGAGGTGCAGGCCGCGCGAACCGGAGGTCTTGACCCGCACGTCGATGCCGTCCTCGGCCAGGAACTCGCGGGTCCGCGCGGCGGCCTCGCGGACCTCGGCGTACCCGACGCCCGGTGAGGGGTCGAGGTCGATGCGCAGCTCGTCGATGATCTCGGGGTGCCCGGCCTGGTAGGGCCACACGTGGAAGCCCAGGCAGCCCATGTTCACCGCCCACACGACGTGCGCGAGATCGGCGGCGACCAGGGCGTGGCTCGTGGTCCCGTTGGGCGTCTCGACCACGGTCGTGCGCAGCCACTCCGGCGCCGAGGCGGGCACCCGCTTCTGGAAGAAGGACTTGCCGCTCGCCCCGTCGGGGTGGCGCTCCATCAGCAGCGGACGGCCGCCGAGCGTGCGCAGCAGCGGCTCGGCCACCGCCTGGTAGTAGCGCACGAGATCCAGCTTGGTCTCGCCGCGCGCCGGGAAGAACACCTTGTCCGGGTGCGACACCGGCACCGCGGTGCCCCCGACGTCCAACGTCACGGCCTCGCCCACGACGACCTCCGGTGCTCGCCCTCCGAAGGCCAGACTAGGCCCGCCCCCCGACCCCCGCAGCCACGCCACCACACGCCTCCTACACCCACTTACCGCAGAAGTGGAAGTAATCTCCGGACGCACGCCCCAAATCGCAAGGGGATTTGTGGAGACCGACGCCGTTCGCGAGATCGCAGACCTCGATCTCCTGCTGCCGACGTCGATCGTCGCGCTAGTCATCGAGGCAGCCTCCGAGATTGCCCGATTCGACGGGGAGGCGGGCCTGGGGATCGTCCCGTTCGAGGCCGTGCTGCCACGCATCGAAGCTGCGGCCTCGGTGAAGCTCGAAGAGCTCAGCGCAGTGGCGAAGAGCGCGGCGCCGGCCGAGGTCAACGACGGCGGTAAGCGGAACCCCACCGGGAACGCCCGGGCCATGAACGCTGCGATCGAAGACCTGGTCAGGTTCATGGACCGCGACGACGTTCCGGTGCTGTGCCACGCGGCCGTCGCGCACGCGCAGTTCGAGACCATCCACCCGTTCGGCGACGGCAACGGGCGCACGGGCCGGGCGCTGGTCCACGCGATGCTGCGGGGGAAAGGGCTGACCAAGAACATCACCGTTCCGGTCTCGGCGGGGCTGCTGACGCACCCGGACCGGTACTTCGAGGCGCTGACCGCCTACCGCGCCGGCGACATCGAGCCCATCGCGCGTTCGTTCGCCGAGTCGTCGTTCCGGGCGATCGCCAACGGGCGCGAACTGGTCGAGGAGCTGCGCGCGATCCGCGCCGAGTGGCAGGAGAAGCTGCGGCTCCGCCGTGACTCGGCGGGGCACCGCATCCTCGACGTGCTCGCCAGGCAGCCGGTCATGGACGCCGCCTTCGCCCAGCGCGAGTTGGACATCAGCGCGTCGGCGGCGCGGCGGGCGTTCGCCGAGTTGGAGGGGGTGGGGATCGTGACCGAGTTCAGCGGGATGAAGCGGAACCGGTGCTGGCGCAGCGATGAGGTGCTGCTGGCGTTGGACTCGTTCGCGGGGAAGGCGGGGCGCCGGGGGCGGCCGGCCTGATCGGCTCGGCCGCCCCGCGCCGGGTCACCAGCCTCGTTCGCGCCATTCCGGGAGCTTGGGGCGCTCGGCGCCGAGGGTGGAGTCGTCGCCGTGGCCCGGGTAGAACCAGGTGTCGTCGGGCAGCTCGGCGAAGATCCGGTTCTCGACGTCGTCGACCAGCGACCGGAAGTCCTCCGGGGAGGTCGTGCGGCCGACGCCGCCCGGGAACAGCGAGTCGCCGGTGAACAGGTGCGGGTGGCCCGCCGGGTCGCGGTAGACCAGGGCGATCGAGCCCGGGGTGTGCCCGCGCAGGTGGATCACCGACAGCTCCGAGTCGCCGACCGCAACGGTGTCGCCGTGCTCCACCAGGCGGTCCGGGGGCACCGGCAGCTCCTCGGCGTCGGCCGGGTGCGCGACGGTGAAGCAGCCGGTCGCGCCGGCCACCGCGCCCAGCGCCTGCCAGTGGTCGCCGTGCTGGTGGGTGGTGACGATGGTGCGCAGCCGCGGCCTGCGCTCGTCGTGACCGAGCAGGTCGCTCAGCCGGTCGGGGTCGTTGGCCGCGTCGATCAGCAGCGCGTCGCCGGTGCTCTTGCACACCAGCAGGTAGGCGTTGTTGTCCATCGGGCCGACGGAGATCTTGGTGATCGTCAGCGCGTCCAGCTCCCGGCGGGCGGCCGCGCCGCCGGGCTCCACGTGTCCGGTGTACTCAGCTTGAAGCTCCACGCGGCCGAGCCTACGAGGAGGCCCCCACTACATCCAGGGCGGGAGCTCCGGTGCGTCGCCGCTGAGCTCGTCGGGGCCGGTGCGGCCGAGCAGCCAGCCCAGCACCGCGGCCGGTTCGCCCTCGATCCTGGCCGGTTCCGAAGTGGTGCCGCGCAGGTCCCAGGACCGGCGGTGGGTGCCGAAGTCGACCTCCAGCGACACCGCCGGGACGTCGGCGCGGCCGCCGAAGAACTGGACCACGTCCTCCAGCAGGCGCTCGAGGTCGTCGCGCGGGATGTCGTCGAAGTCGACGTCGTGGTCCAGGTCGACCAGGTGCACCCACAGCTCCAGCAGCCGCATCCGCAGCACGTGCGCCGCCGGGATGACGTCGCCGCCGGACAGCGACACCTCGGCGGTCCAGTCCGAGTCGGGCATGGCGCGGGTCGCCGCGCGGAACCGGTCGCCGGAGGCCGTCAGGTCCTCCAGCAGCAGCTGGTGGCTGCGCGAGGCGCCCTGGTGGATGGCCTGGTCCCGGTCGTCGCGGCTGGCGTACATCGGGTGCTCGATGCCGGTGCGCGCCCACAGCAGCAGGTTCGAGCAGGCGTCGGCGTTGCGCGCCAGGTGGGTGAGCACGTGCGCGCGGCTCCAGCCGGGCAGCAGGCTGGGCTGCCGGACCGAGAGCTCGTCGAGGCCGGACGCCGAGCGCGCCAGGATCTCGCTCGCGTGGTCGATGGCGGCCAGGTGGTCGGCGACCTCGTCGGTCAGGGCGGCTGCGGACCACCGGCCGGTGCCGAGAGCGCTGTCAGCCATGGCTCTACCTCGCGTGGGGAGAAGGGGAGCGATTTCGCCGAACGTGAAGCTCCGAGCGTAAACGCGCAGGCCATGCCGGGGACAGTGCTCGATCCGGGGGACATTGCGTATCGTCGTGAGGGGGCAGCCACCTCTGGACCGCGCCGCATCTCACACGTTGGGGTGACACGCCGCGCCGGGAACCGGCCGCGGACGCCACCGGTCCGGGACTGTCGGACCCCCGGAATAGCATGGACGTCGCAACGTCGCGACCCGATGCCGCGCCGGCGGTCCCGCTGCCCGCAGCGGGCGGCCGCTCGCAGCCGGCGCGTTCGCGCAACACCAGAACTTTTTCCGAAGGGATCACCGTGGCTGACCGCCTCGTCGTTCGCGGCGCCCGTGAGCACAACCTGCGCGGGATCGACCTCGACCTGCCCCGCGACAGCCTGATCGTGTTCACCGGGCTCTCCGGCTCGGGCAAGTCGAGCCTGGCCTTCGACACCATCTTCGCGGAGGGGCAGCGCCGCTACGTCGAGTCGCTGTCCGCCTACGCACGGCAGTTCCTCGGCCAGATGGACAAGCCCGACGTGGACTTCATCGAAGGCCTGTCCCCGGCGGTGTCGATCGACCAGAAGTCCACCAGCCGCAACCCGCGGTCCACGGTCGGCACCATCACCGAGGTCTACGACTACCTGCGTCTGCTCTACGCCCGCGCGGGCAAGCCGCACTGCCCCACCTGCGGCGAGGCGATCAGCAAGCAGACCCCGCAGCAGATCGTCGACCAGGTGCTGGAGATGCCCGAGCGGGCCAAGTTCCAGGTCCTGGCCCCGGTCGTGCGCGGCCGCAAGGGCGAGTACGTCGACCTGTTCGAGCAGCTGCGCTCCTCGGGCTACGCGCGCGCCCGCGTCGACGGCGTCGTGCACTCGCTCGACGACCCGCCCAAGCTCAAGAAGCAGGAGAAGCACGACATCGCGGTCGTCGTCGACCGGCTCACCGTCAAGTCCGGCGCCAAGCAGCGGCTCACCGACTCGGTGGAGACCGCGCTGCGGCTGGCCGACGGGCTGGTGCTGGTCGAGTTCATCGACCTGGAGGAGTCCGACCCGGGCCGCGAGCGCAAGTTCTCCGAGAACCTGGCCTGCCCGAACGGGCACCCGCTGGGCGTCGACGAGCTCGAACCCCGCTCGTTCTCGTTCAACTCGCCCTACGGCGCCTGCCCGGAGTGCGCGGGCCTGGGCATCCGCAAGGAGGTCGACCCCGAGCTGGTCGTGCCCGACGAGGACCTGTCGCTGGGCGACGGCGCCATCGCGCCCTGGGCCGGGGGACACACCGCCGAGTACTTCACCCGGCTGCTGACCTCGCTGTCGGAGGCCATCGGGTTCCGGATGGACACCCCGTGGCGGCAGCTGCCCACCAAGGTCAAGAAGGCGGTGCTGCACGGCACCGACGACCAGGTGCACGTGCGCTACCGCAACCGCTACGGCCGCACCCGCTCCTACTACGCCAGCTACGAGGGCGTCATCCCGTTCCTGGAGCGGCGCCTGGAGCAGACCGAGTCGGACTACGCGCGCGAGAAGTACGAGGGCTACATGCGCGACGTGCCGTGCCCGGCCTGCGACGGCACCCGCCTCAAGCCCGAGATCCTCGCCGTGACCATGGAGAACGAGGACGACGAGCTGTCCATCGCCGAGGTCAGCGCGCTGAGCGTGCGGGAGTGCGCCGAGTTCCTCAACGCCCTGGTCCTGGGCCCGCGCGAGCAGATGATCGCCGGTGCGGTGCTCAAGGAGATCCAGGCCCGGCTGGGCTTCCTGCTCGACGTCGGCCTCGACTACCTGTCGCTGGACCGCGCCGCGGGCACGCTCTCCGGTGGCGAGGCGCAGCGCATCCGGCTGGCCACCCAGATCGGCTCCGGCCTGGTCGGCGTGCTCTACGTGCTCGACGAGCCCTCGATCGGGCTGCACCAGCGCGACAACCACCGGCTGCTGGAGACGCTGAGCCGGCTGCGCGACCTGGGCAACACGCTGATCGTCGTCGAGCACGACGAGGACACCGTGCGCGCCGCCGACTGGGTCGTCGACATCGGCCCCGGCGCCGGCGAGCACGGCGGTGAGGTCGTGCACAGCGGCCCGTACAAGGAGCTGCTGAAGAACAAGCAGTCGCTGACCGGCGCGTACCTGGCGCGGCGCAAGGAGATCCCGGTGCCCACCGAGCGCCGGGTGCCCGACCGCAAGCGGCAGCTGACCGTGGTCGGCGCGCGCGAGCACAACCTCCGCAAGATTGACGTGTCGTTCCCGCTGGGCCTGCTCACGGCGGTCACCGGCGTGTCCGGCTCGGGCAAGTCGACGCTGGTCAACGACATCCTCGCGTCGGTGCTGGCGAACAAGCTCAACGGCGCCCGCCAGGTGCCCGGGCGGCACACCCGGGTCAAGGGCCTGGAGCACGTCGACAAGCTGGTGCAGGTCGACCAGTCGCCGATCGGCCGCACGCCGCGGTCCAACCCGGCCACCTACACCGGCGTGTTCGACCACATCCGCAAGCTGTTCGCGGCCACCACCGAGGCGAAGGTGCGCGGCTACCAGCCGGGCCGGTTCTCGTTCAACATCAAGGGCGGCCGGTGCGAGGCGTGCGCCGGTGACGGCACGCTGAAGATCGAGATGAACTTCCTGCCCGACGTCTACGTCCCGTGCGAGGTGTGCAAGGGCGCCCGGTACAACCGGGAGACCCTGGAGGTGCACTACAAGGGCAAGACGATCGCCGAGGTCCTCGACATGCCGATCGAGGAGGCCGCCGAGTTCTTCGAGCCGATCAACGCGATCCACCGGCACCTCAAGACCCTGGTGGACGTCGGCCTCGGCTACGTGCGGCTCGGCCAGCCAGCCCCGACGCTGTCCGGTGGTGAGGCGCAGCGGGTGAAGCTGGCCAGCGAACTGCAGAAGCGCTCCACCGGCAAGACCGTCTACATCCTCGACGAGCCGACCACGGGCCTGCACTTCGAGGACATCCGCAAGCTGCTCGGCGTGATCAACGGCCTGGTCGACAAGGGCAACACGGTGATCGTCATCGAGCACAACCTCGACGTCATCAAGACCGCCGACTGGATCCTGGACCTGGGTCCGGAAGGCGGCAACGGTGGGGGTCTGCTGCTCGCGGAGGGCATGCCGGAGGACATCGCCGAGGTCGAGGAGAGCCACACCGGCCGCTTCCTCGCCGAAGTGCTGGACTGATCGGGAGAGATCGGAAACCCCGGTCAGATGGGAAATTCTGGGTCGAAACGGAGCAACGACCCGAACCGCGACGATGGTCCGAACGCCATTCCGGCACCCCCTGACCGGTTGTTTTCACCCCGTTTGTAGCCTTTCCGCCGATGCGCGGGCCGCCACCACCTCTGGCGGCCCGCGCTGAGTACGTACGCGGTGAAGTCACCGGGCGTCGCACCTGCGCTGCCCGGTGACCGAGATTCCCCGCGCCACATGCGGAAAGGGAGTGCCGGTGGAAGCGCTCAACGACGCGATCGTCGCGTTGAACGACACGTTCTGGCTGTACCTGATCATCCCCGTGCTCGCCGTGCTGAGCCTGTACTTCACGGTGCGGTCGAAAGCCGTGCAGATCCGGATGATCCCGGAGATGGTCCGCGCGATGGTCGGCAAGGCCGAGGTCGCCGAGGACGGCGGGAAGGCGATCTCGTCGTTCCAGGCGTTCGCGATCTCCGCCGCCGCCCGCATCGGCACCGGCAACATCGCCGGCGTGGCCACGGCCATCGCGCTCGGCGGTCCGGGCGCGGTGTTCTGGATGTGGACGATGGGCCTGGTCGTGGGTGCGGCCAGCTTCGTCGAGTCGACGCTGGCGCAGCTGTACAAGGTGCGCGACAAGGCGGGATTCCGCGGCGGTCCGGCCTACTACATGCTGCACGGCCTGCGGGCGCGCTGGATGGGCGTGCTGTTCGCCGTGGTCATCACCGTGACCTTCGGCTTCGTGTTCACCGCGGTGCAGGCCAACACGATCGTCGACGCGATCGTCACCTCCGCCGAGGCCACCGGGGTCAGCGGCGACGGCTGGCTGGCGCCGGTGCTGGGCGTGGCGCTGGTCGCGCTGACCGCCCTGATCATCTTCGGCGGGGTGCGCCGGATCGCGCACGTCGCCGAGCTGCTGGTGCCGTTCATGGCGGGCCTGTACATGCTGCTCGGCCTGGTCATCGTGGTGCTCAACATCGACGCGCTGCCCGGCGTCATCAGCCAGATCTTCGCGCACGCCTTTGGTTTCGAGGCGATCGCCGGTGGCGGCATCGGCGCGGCGATCGTGCAGGGCGTCCGGCGCGGCATGTTCTCCAACGAGGCCGGTCTGGGTTCGGCCCCGAACGCCGGTGCCACCGCGTCGGTGAGCCACCCGGTCAAGCAGGGCCTGGTGCAGACCCTCGGCGTCTACGTCGACACGCTGCTGGTGTGCTCGACCACCGCGTTCATCGTGCTGCTGTCCAACCCGGCCTACGGCGACGGGGACCGGGGCGCTTCGCTGACCCAGGAGGCGCTGCAGGCCAACCTGGGCAACTGGTCGCTGCACCTGATGACGCTGATCATCCTGCTGGTCGCGTTCACCTCGGTGCTGGGCAACTACTACTACGGCGAGTCCAACGTCGGCTTCCTGACCCGCAAGCCCGGGCTGCTGACCGGCTACAAGTGGGGCGTGCTCGTCGTGGTGTTCCTGGGCGCGATCGGCTCCTCGGACCTGATCTGGAACCTCGCCGACACCACCATGGGCGTGATGGCGCTGGTCAACCTCGCGGCGATCGCGCCGCTGAGCGCCGTCGCCTTCAAGCTGCTGCGCGACTACAACGACCAGCGGCGCCAGGGCCTGGACCCGGTCTTCACCCGCGACCGGCTCCCGGAGCTCACCGGCGTCGAGTGCTGGGACCCGAAGGAGAAGACCACAACCGACGCCTGACGGGCGACGACCACGAGGGCGGGGATCCGATCGGATCCCCGCCCTCGTCGTATCAACGGGGGCGGCCTGGGATGCCGGGGCGGAGTTGCCAGGGGTAGGGGCCGTCGAGGGGGCGGTAGTCGACGCCGAAGGCGTCCAGCCGCGGCAGGTGGTGCTGGGTGAGGCGGTGGTGGAACTCGCCCGGGTCGCGGTCGCGGCTCCAGGCGAGTTCGGCGAAGGCGCACAGCCGGGGGAAGGCCGCGTAGTCGATGCGGGCGGTGGAGTCGAGGTGCTCGGTCCACACCTGCGCCTGCACGCCGAGAACCCGCTCGGTGGGCGGGGTGTAGTCGTAGACGTTCTCCAGGGTGTTGAGGAACCCGACCGGGATCGGCTCGTCGGGGTGGTCGGACTGCCGGTGGTCGAGGTAGAAGTGCGTCTCCGGGCACAGCAGCACGTCGTTGCCCGCCTCGGCGGCGCGGGTGATCGATTCCGCGTCGTCCCAGGCCATCACGATGGTGCCCGAGGGCAGCGTCGTCATCTGCATCGCGTCGTCCCAGGCGGAGGTGCGCCTGCCTCGGGCGTGCACGTGCTCGATGAGGCGCCGCAGCAGCGCGCCGTGCGCGGGGGTGGCGCCGGGGACCTCGTCGCCGCCGAGGCAGATCACCGGGGACGGGAACACCGCCATCACGTGGTCGAGCACGTCGCGGTAGAAGTCCACGGTCGTCCTGCGCGGCACCAGGATCCGGTCGCTGACGCCCCACGAGTCCCACACCGCGACGGGCTCGCCGCTGCCCAGCTCGGGGTAGGCCGCGATGGCGGCCTGGCTGTGACCGGGCACGTCGATCTCCGGCACGACGGTGACGTGGTGCTCGCCGGCGTAGGAGACGATCTCCAGCAGGTCCTCGGTGGTGTAGAAGCCGCCGTGCGGCTGCTCGTCGTACTCGGGCACCTCGCCGCGACCGATCATGGAGCGCTCGCGCCACGACCCGATGCGGGTCAGCTCCGGGTACTGCGGCACCTCGACGCGCCAGCCCTGGTCGTCGGTGAGGTGCAGGTGCAGCACGTTGAGCTTGTGCATGGCCAGCAGGTCGATGAACCGCAGCACGTCCCGCTTGGGCACGAAGTGCCGCGCCACGTCGAGGTGGCAGCCGCGCCACCCGAACCGCGGGTGGTCCTCGATCACCCCGCACGGCAGCGACAGCGGCTCGTCGTGGACGGGCGCCCGGCGGAACGCGTCCGGTGGCAGCAGCTGCCGCAGCGTCTGCGCCGCGTGGTGAGCGGCGGCGCTGTGCTGCGCGGTCACCAGCGCCTGCTCGGGCCCGATCTCGATGCGGTGCCCGCTGACCTCGGGGTCGATGCGGAACTCGATGGTCGGCTTGGCCGCCAGCGGCAGCGGAAGTCCCGTCGCGGCACCGACGTGCCTGCGGAACCAGCGAGCCACGCGCGGCTCACCGCCCACGCTGGTGCGGATGTCGAGGACCAGCCGGCCCTCGGCGTACTCGACCCGCCGCGGTCGCGGCAGCAGCGAGTGGAAGCTCATCCCTTCACCGCGCCGGACACTCCCGACACCAGATTCCGCTGGACGAGCACGAAGAAGATCAGAACCGGAATGGTCATCAGCGTGGAGCCTGCCATGATCGCGCCCCAGTCGTTGCCCTGCGGGCTGAAGAATACCAGGACCGCCATCGGCAGCGTCTGGTTCTCGGTCGCGGAGATGATGAAGGTCTTGGCGAACAAAAAGTCGTTCCACGCGTGGATAAACGAAAGCACGCTCGTGGCAACGAGTCCCGGCGCCACCAGCGGGAACAGCACCTGCCAGGTGAAGCGGGTGCGGCTCGCGCCGTCGAGCGTGGCCGCCTCCTCCAGCTCGACCGGGACGGCGGCGACGAAACCGCGCAGCATCCAGATCGCCAGCGGCAGGCTGAACGCCAGGTGCACCAGCACCAGCGACCCCAGGTGGTTGAGACCGAAAGCCGGTGCGGCCGAACCCACTTGGCGCATCAGGAAGAACAGCGGGATCGTCAGCGCCTCGACCGGGACCATCTGCGCCACCAGCAGCATCAGCAGCAGCACCGCCCGGCCCCTGATCCGGAACCGGGTCAGCGCCACGGCCGCCAGGAACGACATCAGCAGCGACAGCAGCACCACCGCCCCCGCGACGAGCAGGCTGTTGAGGAAGTAACCGCCCAGACCGTCCACTGTGAACACGCGGCGGAAGCTCTCCAGCGTCGGCGCGGTGGTCCACGGACGGGGATCGCCGGACAGCAGCTCGGTTTCGGGCTTGAACGCCGAGAGCACCATCCAGTACAGCGGGAACGCGATCACCGCGGCGAGCACGACCGCGGTGGTGTTCGCGGCGAAGCGGGCGCGCGTCATGCCTGCGCCTCCCCGTCGGCCCGGCGCTGCACCCGCAGGTAGACCAGCGTGATCACCAGCAGCAGCGCGGTCATCACCACTCCGATCGCCGACCCCATGCCGTAGCGGGAAGCGGCGAAGGCCTCCTGGTAGGCGTAGACGTTGAGCACCATGTTCTGCCCGGCGACCCCGCCGCCGTTGGTCATCACGTAGATCTGCGTGAACACCTTGAAGTCCCAGATGATCGATTGCACGGTGGCGATGAGCAGCACCGGGCGCAGCATCGGCAGCAGCACGCTGCGCGCGGTCCGCCAGGCCGACGCCCCGTCCAGCGCCGCGGCCTCGACGACCTCGCCGGGAATGCCGGTCAGGCCCGCGTAGGTGGTGACCAGCACGAACGGGAACGAGCACCAGATCACCTCGGCGGCGACCAGACCGAACGCCAGGTACTTGTCGTAGGTCCAGGACAGGCCCTCGGCGGCGCTGATGCCGACGCCGGTCAGCACCTCGTTGACCATCCCGAAGTCCTGGTCGAACAGGAACAGCCACACCGTCGATCCGGCCACCGCCGGGGTCGCCCACGCGCCGATCGCCGCGAGGAACAGCAGGATGCGCGGCAGCGGCGCGATCCGGGTCGCCAGCACCGCCAGCCCGATGCCCACCGCCAGGCTGCCCAGCACGCAGACCGCGGCGAACGCGCAGGTCTGCAGCAGCACCACCCAGAACCGCTCGTCGCCCAGCAGCTCCAGGTAGTTGCCCGCGCCGAGGAACTCCAGCGGCGCGCCGCCGGAGGCCTGCGCCTGGCCGTACTCGTACAGCGAGATCTGCACCAGCTGGTACAGCGGATAGCCCATCATGGCGACGAGCAGCAGCGCCGCCGGCGCCAGGTAGAGCAGCGCCATCATCGGCCCTCGAAGGCGGCGTTCATGCTCGCCGCCGCCTGCCCGGCTGCCTCGGGAACCGGTGTGCCGCCGACGATCCGCTGCACCATCGTGGGCAGCACGCCCTGCGCGTCGATCGTCGACCAGGCCGCGGTGGCGGGCACGAAGTGCGTCCCGCCGCGCAGGGTCCGCACGAACGGCGCGGCGGCCGGATCGCGGTCGGCGACCTCGCTCTGCACGTCGAGGAACGTGGGCAGGTTGCCCATCGCGTCGTACATCCGGCGCTGGTACTCCTTGCCCGCCAGCAGCTGCACGAACTCGCGCGCCAACGTCGCGCGCTGCGAGGACTTCAGCACCGACAGCAGGTTGCCGCCCGCGAAAGCCGGTGCGGTGGAACCGGGTTGGTCACCCGGGAGCGGCACGACGCCGTACTTGCCGGGCACCCCGGCGTCGACGGCCTTGCGGTTGAAGTCGCCGCCGATGGTCATCGCGGCCTTGCCGGAGGCGAACGCCTGCACGCTCTGGCTGCCGGTCATGTCGGCGCACTGCTCGGGCGGGCACGCCCCGCTGGAGATCAACCGGGCGTAGGTGGCGATGCCGCGCTGCGCCTCCGGGCTGTCGATGGCCGACACCCAGCGCCGCCCCTCCTGGCGGGCCAGGTCACCGCCCGCGGCCCAGATGAACGGCATCAGCGCGTAGTGGTACTTGCCGCCGGTGGCGATGCCGTAGAGGTCGGGGCGCTGCTCGTGGATCCGCTGCGCGGTCGCCAGCAGCTCGCCGGTGGTGCGCGGCGGCTGCAGGCCGAGCTCGGCGAACACGTCGGTGCGGTAGTACAGCGCCCGCACGCCGGTGTACCAGGGCACGCCGAAGACCTTGCCGTCCACCCGCGCGGTGTCCAGCGCGGAGGGCGACAGGTCGGCGGATTCGGGCCACTGCGGCAGCTTCTCGGTCAGGTCGGCCAGACCGCCGGCGGCGACGTAGCCCGCGAGGTCGGTGTTGCCGACCTCGGCGACGTCGGGTGCGCTGGCGGGATCGTTGAACGCGCCGGTGAACCGCTCCGACCGGGTCTCGACGGCGATGTACTGCACGTCGACGTCCACGCCCGGGTGCTCGTGCTCGAAGCGGCTCACCGCCTCGTCCACGGTGGCCTGCTTGGGGCCGCGGTTGGCCTCGTCGAACAGCCACACGCGCAGGGTTCCGGTGCGCTCGTCGACGGCCGGCCCCGCCTGCTGGACCTGCGGGGGTCCGCAGGCCGCGAGCAGCGCGGCGACGGCGGCGATGATGACGGCTCTTCCTGTGCGCATGACTGGTCTCCGGGTTCGAAGGGACCGCTGTGGACGGATCAGCCGTGGAAGGTGATGGCCGCGACCGACGGGCAGGCGTAGCTGTCCGGGGTGGGCGTGAGCGCCCCGGTCTCGGGGTCGCGGGCCAGCCGGGTGATGGTGCCGGCGCGCTGGTTGGCCACGAACAGCGAGGTCTCCTCGGGATCCAGCGCGCAGTGCCGCGGCCAGTTCCCGCCGCTGGGTGCCGCGGAGTGGAAGGTGAGCTGCCCGTCGTTCACGGCGAAGACGGCGACGGTGTCGTCGCCGCGGTTGGTGGCGTAGACGAACTTGCCGTCGCGGCTGATCACGATCTCGGCGGGGAAGTTCTCCCCGGCGGCCTCGGGCGCGCGGCTGCTGATGACCTGCCCGGCGGTGAGGTTGCCCGCCTCCGGGTCCCAGCCGAGCACGGTGATCGTCGAGTTCAGCTCGGCCACCAGGTAGGCGGTGGTGCCCTTGAACACCAGGTGGCGCGGGCCGGTCCCGGCGGGCAGCGCCAGCTGCTGGTGCTGGGTGAGCTTGCCCGCGTCGAAGGCGTGGACGAACACCGAGTCCGCGCCGAGGTCCACGGACACGACCCACTTGCCGCTGGGGTCGACGAGGACCTGGTGGGCGTGCGGTTCGGCGCCGGGGTGCCGGACCAGCGCGGTGTTCTCGCCGATGCCGCCGTCCGGGTTGCGGCGGTGGACCGCCACGGTCCCGTCGCCGTAGTGCGCGGTGAGCACGTACTCGCCGTCGGGGTGCACCGACAGGTGGGTGGGCGCGTTGCCGCCGCTGGGCGCGGTGTTGATGATCCGCGGTTCGTGCGTGCTGACGTCGATCGCCGTGATCGAGCCCTGCGGCTGCTCGTTGGTGACGTAGAGGAACTTGTGGTCCGGGGACCAGGCGAAGAACGACGCGTCGGCGACCCCGTCGAGGGTCCCGGACGGCGCGAGAACCCCGTTCATGTCCCGCATCGCGACGTCCACGCCCCGGCCCGCGGGCTGCGAGCTGGTGTAGCTGCCGATGAAGGTCATCAGACCTTCGTGCGCGGGGGCGTGCGCGTGCACCGCGGCCGCGCCCGACCGCCCGGCGGCCGACGCGCACCCCACGGTCGCCCCGGCGACCCCCAGGGCGCCGACCGCGCTCAAGAACCCACGACGCGAAAACGAACCAGCCACGACGTTCTCCCAGCTAGAGGACAGAGCAGAAGCGAAGTCTGTCGCAGCCCCACCACGTGGACTAGACCAAAACGGCCTAACCGGCCCACCCCCGATGGCTCTAACCCCGAAAAAGTTCACCCCGCAGCGGATTTGCGCGAAATCGCCACCCGCACCGCGCATCCGGCCCGTCCTCGGGTCAAATCCTGCGGTATTCGACCGGTCAAAAACCGCAGGATTCGACCCGACGAATACCGCAGGATTTGACCCGGGGACGTCAGGGGAGGAGGGGGGAGAGGGTGGCGGCGATGGCGAAGGCGGTGAGGGAGAGGAGGGTTTCCAGGACCGTCCAGGTCTTGAGCATGTCGGAGACCGGGATGCCGAAGTAGCGGGAGATGATCCAGAAACCGCCGTCGTTGACGTGCGAGGCGATGATCGACCCGGCGGCGATGGCCACCGCGATGAGCGCGAGCTGCGGCTGGGACAGGCCCGCCGTGGCCACCAGCGGGGCGACGATGCCGCCGGTGGTCACGATCGCCACCGTCGCCGAGCCCTGGGCGATCCGCAGCCCGCTGCTGATCACGTACGCCGAGACCAGCACCGGCAGGCCGATGCCCTGCAGCGACCCGGCCAGGGCGTCGCCGACGCCGGTCTCGGCCAGCACCTTGCCGAAGAAACCGCCCGCGCCGACCACCAGCAGCAGCATCCCCAGCGGGCGCAGCGCCCCGGCGGTCAGCTCGGACAGGTCGCGGCCGGTCATCCCGCGCCGGGTCCCCAGCAGCCAGAACGACAGCAGCACCGCGATCGTCAGCGCCACCGTCGGGTTCCCCAGGAACGTCAGCACCGCCAGCGGCCCGCTGCCCTCCGGCAGCGTGATGCTGCCGAACGTCGCCCCGAGGATCAGCACCATCGGCAACCCGATGATCAGCGCGACCACGCCCAGCGACGGATCGCGCTGCCCCTCGCGCCGGGCGGCGAGCTCGTCGGCGGTGGCCAGCATGTCGGCGGGCACCGGCAGGACGATCCGCTTGCCGATCCACACCGGGTACAGCAGGCCCGCCACCGCGAACGCCGGCAGCCCGCAGGCCAGTCCCATCAGGATGATCCAGCCGAGGTCCACGCCGAGCAGCCCGGCCGCCACCACCGGACCGGGGTGCGGCGGCAGGAACGCGTGCGTCATCGACAGGCCCGCCACCAGCGGCAGGCAGTACAGCAGGATCGAGCGCTTGCCCTGCCGCGCCACCACGTACACCAGCGGCGCCAGCACGAAGATGCCGATGTCGAAGAACACCGGGATGCCGAAGATCAGCCCCGACAGGCCCATCGCCAGCGGAGCCCGGTTCTCCCCGAACGCGGCGAGCAGCGTGCGGGTCAGCAGCTGCGCCCCGCCCGAGGCCTCCAGCATCGAGCCGAGGATCGTGCCGAGCCCGATGATCGCGGTGATGTGCCCGAGGATGCTCGCGAAACCGCCCTCCAGCAGCGAATCGCTGCTCTTCTGCGCGGTGCCCACGATGTCCTCCACCGGCAGCCCGGCGGCCAGCGCGATCAGCAGGCCGCTGACCAGCAGCGCGATGAACGGCTCGATGCGGAACCGGATGATCATCACCAGCAGCACCGCGATCCCGGCCGCGCACAGCGCGAGCAGTCCGGACGTCGAGTGCTGCAGCCAGTCGAGGAACACGGGAACTCCTAGCGGGTCTTGCGCAGCGCGCGTCCGGGAAGAGCGTCGGTCCGATGTCCGTCGTCGATCACCGGCACGCCGTTGACCAGCACGTGCGGGATGCCGACGGCCTGCTGCCGGGGTTGGTCGAAGGTCGCGGTGTCGCGCACGGTCTCGGGATCGAACAGCACCAGGTCGGCCACGTGCCCCACCCGGACCCGGCCGCGATCGGTGAGCCCGAGCCGGTCGGCCGGGCGCGAGGTCATGTTCCGCACGCACTCCTCCAGCCCGAGGACGCCGAGCTCCCGCACGTAGTGGCCCAGGTAGCGGGGGAACGTGCCCCACGCGCGCGGGTGCGGGCGAGCGCCGACCAGCAGCCCGTCGCTGCCCGCCGTGTGCGTGCGGTGCCGCATGATCGCCCGCACGTTGTCCTCGTGCCCCACGTGCATCAGGCACGACGCGCCCAGCCGCTCGCTGACCAGCACGTCGAAGTAGAACTCGGTCGGCTGCGCGCCCACGGCCAGCGCCGAGTCGGCCACGCTGCGGCCCACCAGGTGCGCGTTGCCCGGCTCGCGGACGCCGTTGATCTCGATGGTGTTCCAGTCCACCGGGACCCCGTGGCAGCCGTCGGAGCCCTCGACCTCCAGCACGTCGCGAATCCGCTGCCGCTGCGCGGGATCCCGCAACCGGTCCACCGTGGCCGCCACGCCACCGGCCATCGCCCAGCTCGGCAGCAGCGCGTGCAGCGAGGTGCTGCCCGGCAGGTACGGGTAGCTGTCGAGGGTGATGTCGCAGCCGTCGTCCAGCGCCGCGTCGAGCATCGCCAGCAGCTCGCCGGCGCGCCCGGCGTTGACGCCGAAGTTCATGGTCGCGTGCGCCAGGTGCAGGGCGCAGCCGGCGGAGCGGCAGACCTCGATCATCTCCCGGTAGGCGGCCAGCGCCCCGGCGCCGTAGCTGCGGTGGTGCGGGGAGTAGTAGCCGCCGCGCGCGGCCACGACCTCGCACAACGCCGTCAGCTCCGCGGTGTCGGCGTACATCCCGGGCGTGTAGGTCAGGCCCGAGGACATCCCGAACGCGCCCTGGGCGAGGGAGTCGTCCAGGACCTCGCGCATCCGGTCCAGCTCGGCCTCGGTCACCGGCCGGTCCTCGTAGCCCGCGCACAGCAGTCGCAGCGTGCCCTGCGGGACGAGGTAGGCGGCGTTGGTGGCGATGCCGTCGTCGAGCCGGTCGAGGTACTCGGCGACGCTGCGCCAGTTCCAGTCGAAACCCGGCGGGTCGTCGTTCCACCCGGCCAGCTGCGCGCGCAGCGTCTCCAGGGTGGCGTCGTCGACGGGGGCATAGGACAGCCCGTCCTGGCCGATGACCTCCAGGGTCACGCCCTGGGAGACCTTCGCGGTGTGGTCCGGTTCGGCCAGCAGCCGCAGGTCCGAATGCGCGTGCATGTCCACGAATCCGGGAGCGAGCACGAGCCCGTCGGCGTCGACGCGGCGGCGTCCGCTCAGCGTTCCCGCGTCGGCGATCTCGGCGATGCGCCCGCCGGTGACGCCGACGTCGGCGAGGAACCCGGGACCGCCGTCGCCGTCGACCACTCGCGCGCCGCGATAGACGATGTCCACAGTGGATCTGTTCCTCCGGTCACACGCCGGGCGCTTGGTCTGCACCGGGTGGTCGAATGGTAAGTACCATTCCGGGGGAAAGCAATGGAGATCGGTTCCGGCCGAATTTCCGCTGCACGACGCCGAAAACCCGGAAGGACACCGACATGAGCAGGACCGTGGTGAGCACCGACGCCGCCCCCAGGCCGCCGGCGACCATCCCGCTGTCGCAGGGCGTGCGCAAGGGCAACATCCTGCAGGTCTCCGGCCAGACCGCGGTCGACCCGGCGACCGGGAAGGTCGTCGAGGGCGGTGTCGCCGAGCAGACCGAGCAGTGCCTGCGCAACGTCCTCGCCATCATCGAGGCCGAGGGCGGTTCGTGGGAGGACGTGCTGATGCTGCGCGTCTACCTCACCGACACCGCGCAGTTCGCCGAGATGAACGAGGTCTACGCCCGTGTCGTCGGCGAGCCCTTCCCGGCCCGCACCACCGTCTACGTCGGCCTCCCGGCCGGTCTCCTCTGCGAGATCGACGCCCTCGCCGTCCTGGACTGATGTTGGGTGGGGACAGTTTTCATGAAAACTGTCCCCACCACCTCAGAAGTACGTCCGGATGAGGTCGGTGACCTGGTCGCCGTCGACGACCGGGATCAGCGTCCACTTGTCCAGGACCGTGCAGGGGTGCGAGAGGCCGAAGCCGATCCAGTCGCCCACCCGGACCTCGGCCCCGGTCAGCTTCAGGAACGCGTGCTGGTCGGCCAGGCCCGAGACGTGGCAGGAATCGGCTGCGAGGTCCCGGATCTCGCCGTCGTCGCCGCGGATCACCTGGGGTTCCGGCAGTCCCTGGTCGAACGAGACGTCGCGGCGGCCCATCGTCAGCAGCGCCAGATCCGGTTCCGGCTTCGACATCACCTGCGCCCAGATCCGCATCGCCGGGCGGAACGGCGACTCCGAGCCCGCCAGCCGGTGCTCGCGGCCGAACGGCGAGCGCACCCGGTAGAAACCGTCGTCGTGCAGCAGGTATCCGCCGCTGCGCAGCACCGGCACCACCGGCAGGCCCTCCGGCCACGGCCGGGTCAGCGCCTCGGCGACCTGGTCGAAGTAGGCGCTGCCGCCCGCGCTGACGATCACCTCGTCCAGCCCGTCGAAGTACCCGGCCCCGGCGAACTCGGCGACCAGTCCCCGGAACTCCTCCAAGTAGTCGTCGATGGCCGACAGCGAGGACTCCGCGATGTCGTGCGCCACCTCGCCCTCGTAGCCCGACAGCCCGACCAGCCGCAGCCGCGGTTCGGCCGCTACCGCCGCGGCCACCTCGCGGGCCTGCTCGGCGGTGCGCGCACCGGTCCGGCCGCCGCGCACGCCGAACTCCACCAGCACGTCCACCGGCCGCCGCCCGCCGCGTTCGGCGAGCGCGGCGGCCATCAGCTCGACCCCGCGCGGCGAGTCGGCGTAGCAGCAGAACGAGAAGTCCGGGTCGGCGTCGAGCTCGTCGGACACCCAGGCCAGTCCGTGCGGGTCGACCAGCTCGTTGGCGAACAGCACCCGCCGCACCCCGAACGCCCGGTACACCCGCAGCTGGCTGACGTTGGCGGCGGTGATGCCCCACGCCCCGTGCTCCAGCTGCCGCTCGAACAGCCGCGGCGCCATCGTGGTCTTGCCGTGCGGCGCGATCCGCAGCCCGTGCTCGTCGCACCACGCGGCCATCGTCCGGAGGTTGTGCTCCATCGCGGCGTCGTCGAAGGTCAGCAGCGGGCCGACGAAACCGGCCTCGAACAGCCGCGGACGCCGAGCCAGGAACTCGCCCGCCGTCGAGCCGAACGCCTCGGCAGGCATGCCCTTGAACCGCCAGTCGATGGTCTCGTCGCGCAGCGCGCGGACCGCTCCGGTGTTGATCCTCTCGGGCACGCCCGGCCTCCTATTGCGTATGTCGCAACGATTGTTGCGCGACGAACGACTCCGGTGTGTAGCATTGCCCGCTTCGTCGAGTCAACGATGATCGGAGACGCCGGTGAGTCAGAGCCTGGAACGCGGACTGGCCGCGCTCACCGCGCTGGCCGAGGGCCCGCAGACGCTCGACGGGCTCGCGCAGCGGCTCGGCGTGCACAAGACCACCGCGATGCGCCTGCTGCGCACGCTGGAGTCGGGCCGCTTCGTCCGCCGCGAGGACGCCCACCGGTACCGGCTCGGCAGCGCCGTGTTCGCGCTGGCCCACCAGGCGCTGGACGACCTCGACGCACGCGAGGTCGCGCGCTCGTTCCTGACCGGGCTGGGGGAGCGCAGCGGGCACACCGTCCACCTGGCGATGCTCGACGACGACCAGGTCGTCTACATCGACAAGGTCGACAGCATCCACCCGGTCCGGATGTACTCCCGGATCGGCCGCCGCGCCCCGCTGCACTGCACGGCGGTCGGCAAGGCGCTGGTCGCCGAACTCCCGCAGCAGGAGCGGGAGCGGCTTGTCCGGCGCATCGGCTACCCGAAGCTCACGCCGGGGACGATCGACTCACCCGAGCGCTTCCTGGCCGAGCTCGACCGGGTCCGCGCCCGGGGGTACGCGACCGACCGCAGCGAGCACGAGGAGTTCACCCACTGCATCGCCGCCCCGGTGCACAACCACCGGGGCGAGACGGTCGCGGCGATGTCGATCTCGGTGCCGAAGGTCCTGCTGTCCTGGGAGGACCTGCTCGGCTGGCTCCCGGATCTCCGCCGGACCGCGGCGGAGATCTCCCGGGAGCTCGGCAACCGCCAGTAGATCAGTAGACGGGACCGGTGTACTTCTCACCCGGGCCCTGGCCGGGCGCGTCGGGGTGGGTCGAGGACTCGCGGAAGGCGCGCTGCAGCGACTGCAAGCCCTCGCGCAGCGGGCCCGCGTGCGGGCCGAGGTACTCCACCGAGGCGGTGATCAGCCCGGCCAGGCCGGTGATCAGGCGGCGGGCCTCGTCGAGGTCGCGCTCCGGGGCGGAGTCGGGGTCGTCGCCGGCGAGCCCGAGCTTCTCCGCCGCGGCGGACATCAGCATCACCGCAGCACGGCTGATCACCTCGACGCTGGGAACATCCGAGAGGTCGCGTACGTTGAGGTCGACATCCGCGTCGTGTGCCGGCTCACCGGCACCGGTCGTGGCGTTCGGGGGAGTGGTTGGCTGCGGTTCGCTCACGCCTGCTACCCTGACACGCACGACCAGCCCCTGCTGCGGCGGGGGCGGCAAAGTGGAGCCCCGCTCCCACCCGAGCAGCCGCCGAGGCCGCCGGGTTCCGGTCCTGTCGACGCCCGTGCGGCGTCGGTGGTGCGAACGGTATCGGCTGATACCGGTTCGATCGGTTTGGAGTCAGGGTCCCGCGGTGTCCGCGCAATGCGGAATCATCGGCGGGACCTTTGCATTCCGGGGTGAGCTCTACACGCCGTGGTGTGCAGTAACACAGCCATCGAACCGAGGAGGCCCCATCAGCTCCGAGACGCGCATCAATGACCGCATCCGGGTTCCGGAAGTCCGTCTCGTCGGACCCAACGGTGAGCAGGTCGGGATCGTCCGCATCGAGGACGCCCTGCGCCTGGCCCAGGAAGCGGATCTGGACCTTGTCGAGGTCGCCCCGCAGGCGCGCCCGCCGGTCTGCAAGCTCATGGACTACGGCAAGTTCAAGTACGAGAGCGCGCAGAAGGCTCGCGAATCGCGTCGCAATCAGCAGCAGACCGTCATCAAGGAGCAGAAGCTCCGGCCGAAGATCGACCCGCACGACTACGAGACGAAGAAGGGCCACGTGTCCCGCTTCCTCGGTCAGGGTCACAAGGTCAAGGTGACGATCATGTTCCGCGGGCGCGAGCAGTCGCGGCCCGAGTTGGGCTTCCGCCTGTTGCAGCGACTGGCCGATGACGTGTCCGAACTCGGGTTCATCGAGGCGAACCCGAAGCAGGACGGTCGGAACATGATCATGGTTCTAGCGCCGCACAAGACCAACAAGACCAAGCCCAAGGCCAACGCGTAAGCGCGGACAGCCAGGGCTCGTGATGTGAGGCCGGGTCGGGACGCCGGCAGCGCCCCCTCCCGGCTCCAGTACGAAACGAGGACGGAAGATGCCGAAGAACAAGACCCACAAGGGCACCTCGAAGCGCTTCAAGGTGACCGGTTCGGGCAAGCTGCGGCGCGAGCAGGCCGGTCGCCGGCACATCCTGGAGAAGAAGTCCAGCCGCGTCACCCGCCGCCTCGAGGGCACCGAGGCCGTCGCCAAGGCCGACGTCAAGCGCATCAACAAGCTGCTGGGTCGCTGACGCCGACTTCCCCGCTGCACCCGTGAGGGAGCAGTTCGGCATCGCATCAACCAGCCACCCGAACCGGGCGGACATCCGCCGCCCCCGATGAGATAACAGGACGGACCCCGTGGCACGCGTCAAGCGAGCGGTCAACGCCCAGAAGAAGCGCCGCACAGTTCTCGAGTCGGCCCGCGGTTACCGCGGTCAGCGTTCTCGGCTGTACCGCAAGGCCAAGGAGCAGATGCTCCACTCGATGACCTACTCCTACCGGGACCGCCGCGCCCGCAAGGGCGAGTTCCGGAAGCTGTGGATCACCCGCATCAACGCCGCGACCCGGCAGCACGGCCTCAGCTACAACAAGTTCGTGCAGGGCCTGAAGGCCGCCGAGGTCGAGGTCGACCGCAAGATCCTGGCGGAGCTCGCCGTCAACGACCCGCAGGCCTTCGAGGCGCTGGTCGACGTGGCGCGCAAGAACCTGCCGGAGAGTGCGGCCTGATCGCCGAACGCACTTCCGATCCGCGACCCGGGACCCCGCTCACCGAGCGATCGTCCCGGGTCGCGGTCGCTCGTAAGCTCACCCGCCGCGCGGGCCGCGACAAGGCGGGCGCGTTCCTCGCCGAGGGCGCTCAGGCCGTGGGCGAGGCGCTGACCGCGCACGCCGACGACCGGCTGCGGGTGCGCGAGCTGTTCGTCACCGAGCAGCCGCGACACG
Source organism: Saccharopolyspora flava (assembly GCF_900116135.1). Classification (GTDB taxonomy): domain Bacteria; phylum Actinomycetota; class Actinomycetes; order Mycobacteriales; family Pseudonocardiaceae; genus Saccharopolyspora; species Saccharopolyspora flava. The sequence continues at coordinate 15,535 of NZ_FOZX01000003.1, read as the reverse complement.
CCGAGCTCGCCGAGCGCGCGGTGCTGGCCGGCATCCCGGTGCGCGAGGTCACCGACAAGGCGGCCGCGTCGCTGTCGGAGACGGTCACCCCGCAGGGCGTCGTCGCCGTCTGCGACCTGCCCCGCACCGATCCGGTGAGCGCCCTGGCGCAGCGCCCGGCGCTGGTCGCGGTGCTGGTCGGCATCGCCGACCCGGGCAACGCCGGAACCGTGGTGCGCGTGTCCGACGCCGCCGGGGCGGGTGCGGTGCTGTTCGCCGGGGACACCGTCGACGCCTACAACGGCAAGGCGGTGCGGGCCTCCACCGGGAGCCTGTTCCACCTGCCGGTGGCCCGGGACCGCGACGTCAGCGCCGTGCTGGCCGCCTGCCGGGACGCCGGGCTGCGGCTGGTCGGCGCCGACGGCTACGCCACCGGCGACCTCGACACCGCCGACCGGGCGGGCGAGCTCGCCGAACCCACCGCGTGGGTGTTCGGCAGCGAGGCGCACGGGCTGTCCGACGAGGTCAAGGCCCAGTTGGACACCACGCTGCGGGTGCCGCTCTACGGTCGGGCCGAGAGCCTGAACCTGGCCACCGCCGCGGCCGTCTGCCTCTACGCCTCGGCGCGTGCCCAGCACCGCTGAGCTCGGGCGGAGGCGGATCACCGCGAAACGCCGTGGACGCCGTCGCCTAGAATCGCCCATGTCAGCTTGCGGCTTCGCACCGAAGAGTCGTATGCAACCTCAGCAGGTTCGCAGGCCCAGCCACCTGGCAGAACAGGGACCTGGCCGATGATGCCTGTGGGATCAACGGGAGTCACGCACTAACGATGTCTGGAGCCAACGACTCGTACGACCCGAAAGAGGTCGCCGCGCTGTCGCCGGAGACGCTGGACGCCGCGGTCGAGGAGGCCAAGAAGGCCTTCGTCGCCGCCGCAGACCTGGACGAGCTGGCCGCGGTCAAGCCCGCCCACCTCGGCGACCGCTCGCCGCTGCTGACCGCGCGCCGCGAGATCGGAGCCCTGCCGCCCAAGGCGCGCTCCGAGGCCGGCAAGCGCGTCAACCAGGCCCGCGAGGCCATCCAGGGCGCCTTCGACGAGCGCCGCGCCACGCTGCAGGCCGAGCGCGACGAGCGCGTTCTGCGCGAGGAGTCGGTCGACGTCACGCTGCCCTGGGACCGCGTGCCCACCGGTGCCCGGCACCCGATCACCCAGCTCGCCGAGCAGATCGAGGACACCTTCGTGGCCATGGGCTGGGAGGTCGCCGAGGGCCCCGAGCTGGAGGCCGAGTGGTTCAACTTCGACGCGTTGAACTTCGGCAAGGACCACCCGGCGCGCACCATGCAGGACACCTTCTACGTGGCGCCCGAGGACTCCGGGCTGGTGCTGCGCACGCACACCTCGCCGTCGCAGGTCCGCGCGCTGCTCAACCGCGACCTGCCGGTGTACGTGGTCTGCCCGGGCCGCACCTTCCGCACCGACGAGCTCGACGCCACCCACACCCCGGTGTTCCACCAGGTGGAGGGGCTGGCGGTCGACAAGGGCCTGACCATGGCGCACCTCAAGGGCACCCTGGACGCCTTCGCCCGGTCGATGTTCGGGCCGGAGTCCAAGACCCGGCTGCGCCCGTCGTACTTCCCGTTCACCGAGCCGTCCGCCGAGATGGACATCTGGTTCCCCGAGAAGAAGGGCGGCGCCGGCTGGGTCGAGTGGGGCGGCTGCGGCATGGTCAACCCCAACGTGCTGCGCGCCTGCGGCGTCGACCCGGACGTCTACACCGGTTTCGCCTTCGGCATGGGCCTGGAGCGCACCCTGATGTTCCGCAACGGCATCCCCGACATGCGCGACATGGTCGAGGGCGACGTGCGCTTCACCCAGCCCTACGGCATCTGACCCCACCTACCTGAACGAGAGAAGGGCCTGACCAAGTGCGGATTCCGGTTTCCTGGTTGGCCGAGCACCTCGAGCTGCCCGAGGGGACGACCGCGGAGACGCTGGCAGAGGCGTTCATCCGGATCGGGTTGGAGGTCGAGGAGGTCGAGCACCTGACGCAGGTGCGCGGCCCGCTCGTGGCCGGCCGCGTCGCCGAGATCGAGGAACTCACCGAGTTCAAGAAGCCGATCCGGTACTGCAAGGTCGAGATCGGCGCCTCCGAGGACGGCGAGCAGAAGCTGCAGAACATCATCTGCGGTGCCCGCAACTTCGCCGAGGGCGACCTGGTCGTCGTCGCGCTGCCCGGCACGGTGCTGCCCGGCGAGTTCGAGATCAGCTCGCGCAAGACCTACGGCAAGCTCAGCGAGGGCATGATCTGCTCCGCCAAGGAGCTGGGTCTCGGCGAGGACCACGACGGCATCCTGGTGCTGCCGCCCGGTTCGGCCGACCCGGGCGACGACGCGGTGGAGCTGGTCGGGCTCGACGACTCGATCATCGAGCTGGCGATCACCCCCGACCGCGGCTACTGCTTCTCGGTGCGCGGCCTGGCGCGCGAGCTGTCCAACGCGCTCGACGTGCCCTTCGGCGACCCGGGCACCCGCCCGGTTCCGGAGGACGACAAGCCCTCGCGCGGCGTGGAGCTGCGCGACGAGCGGGCGTGCTCGCGGTTCGTGCTGCGCCGGGTCACCGGCGTGGACCCGTCGGCGCCGAGCCCGTGGTGGATGCGCCGCCGCCTGGCGCTGGCCGGTATCCGCTCCATCTCGCTGTCGGTGGACGTCACCAACTACGTGATGCTGGAGCTGGGCCAGCCGCTGCACGCCTTCGACGCGACGAAGGTGTCCGGTGACCTGGTCGTCCGGCACGCCGAGAGCGGCGAGAAGCTGACCACCCTCGACGGGCAGGTCCGCGCGCTCGACACCGACGACATCGTCATCGCCGACGACTCCGGCGTGGTGTCGCTGGCCGGTGTCATGGGCGGCGAGAGCACCGAGATCGGCGACGGCACGCACGACGTGCTCATCGAGGCGGCGAACTGGGACCCGGCGAACATCGCCCGCACCATCCGCCGCCACAAGCTGCCCAGCGAGGCGGGCAAGCGCTTCGAGCGCACGGTGGACCCGGCGGTCGCGCCGGTGGCCGCCGAGCTGGCCGCGCAGCTGCTGGTCCGCTACGGCGACGGCACCATTGCGCCGGGCCGCACCGACGTCGGCGAGCCGACGACCCCGGCCCCGGTGACGATGCCGCTGGCGCTGCCGGACAAGGTCGCCGGCGTCTCCTACGAGCGCGGGGTGACCGCGCGCCGGCTGACCCAGATCGGCTGCAAGATCGACCTGAGCACCTCCGACGACGGCGTGGGCCTGATCACCGCGACCCCGCCGTCCTGGCGCCCGGACCTGACGCAGCCGTTCGACCTGGTCGAGGAGGTGCTGCGGCTGGAGGGCTACCACACGATCCCGTCGGTGCTGCCCGCCGCGCCGCCCGGTCACGGCCTGTCGGCCACCCAGCGCCGCAAGCGCGCCGTGTCCCGCGCCCTGGCCGGCGCCGGGTACGTCGAGGTGCTGCCGTTCCCGTTCACCGGTGAGGAGACGCTGGACGCGTTCGGCCTGGCCGCCGACGACGAGCGCCGCCGCACGGTGAAGGTGCTCAACGCGCTGGAGAGCGACAAGTCGCAGCTGACCACGACGCTGCTGACGGGACTGCTGGACATCCTGCAGCGCAACGTCTCCCGCGGTCACCGCGACGTCGCGCTGTTCCACATCGGACAGATCAGCCAGCCGTCGGCGGGCCAGCCCGCGGTGCCGGAGGTCGGCGTCGACGGTCGTCCCAGCGACGAGCAGCTCGCCGGGCTGCTGGCGGCCCTGCCCGCCCAGCCCACGCGGGTGGCGACGGTGCTGGCCGGTCAGCGCGAGCAGGCCGGCTGGTGGGGCAAGGGCCGCGCCGCCGACTGGGCGGACGCGATCCAGGCGGCGCGCGTGGTGGCCTCGGCCGCCGGTGCCGAGCTGACGGTCCGCAAGGCCGAGCACGCCCCGTGGCACCCGGGTCGCTGCGCCGAGCTGCTGGTGGGCGAGACGGTCGTCGGCCACGCCGGTGAGCTGCACCCGAAGGTCGTCGAGGCGCTGGGCCTGCCCAAGCGCACCAGCGCGATGGAGCTCGACCTCGACGCCCTGCCGCTGGTGGAGCGCCGCACGGCCCCGGACATCTCGGCCTACCCGCCGGTGCTGATGGACGTGGCCCTGGTCGTGGACTCCTCGGTCGCGGCCTCGGACGTGGTCGACGCGGTCCGCGCCGGTGGCGGCGAGCTGCTGGAGGACGTCCGGCTCTTCGACGTCTACTCCGGCGAGCAGCTGGACGAGGGCAAGAAGTCGCTGGCCCTGGCCCTGCGCTTCCGCGCCCCGGACCGCACCCTCAAGCAGGAGGAGGCCACCGAGGCCCGCGACGCCGCGGTCAAGTCCGCAGCCGACCGCCTCGGAGCCACCCTCCGAGCCTGACCGCACGACGCAGAACGGCCCCGTTCCCGGAAATTCCGCGGGACGGGGCCGTTCTGCGTCGGTGTCAGTGGTTGCGGGGGAGGTGCCGGGCGGTGAAGTCCTCGGCGGAGAGGCCCATGATGACCAGGTGGAGCGTGCGGTCGGAGAGCGAGTCGGGTTCGCTGGCGCGGCCTTCCTCGCGGAAGCCGAGCTTGGTGTGCAGCGCGATCGAGGCGACGTTCTCCTGGTAGATCCCGACCTGGCAGTGCCGGAAGCGGCGGCGGCCGAACATGACCGCCAGCAGCGTGATGATCGCGTCGTCGGCGTAGCCGTGGCGGCGGTGCATCGGGCCGATGCCGACGCCGTAGCTGAACACGTCCGGGTCGTCGGCCTTGCTGATGCACATCGAGCCGACGAGCACCTGGTCCCGGCGGGTTTCGATGGCCAGCTGGAAGTCGTCGGGGGAGTCGACGTGGTTGGCGCGGTGCGCGGCCCAGTGCCGGTAGCCGTCAGTCTGCGCGTACGGGGCGCGGGTGGGGTCCTGGTCGAAACCGGCGAGGATGCGCCGATCGGCGGCGGCCACCCGGCGTAACAGCACCTGCCGACCGACCCAGGACGACGTCGTGATCGGCGCCGCGCCGTGGCGGGCCCCCAGGTTCGGGTGCGGCGGGATCATCGTCATCGATCTCGATGATGCCTTCCGGGACGGACCGAATCCACAGCGGGGTCCACGTGCTGTGACCTCGTGCAAGCGGTGTGAAACCTGGATGGCCGCGGTGTTACCGCCCGTCAACGGCGGCGCCCGAAATGCCGCTATTGCGGGTGAATCCGCGACGGCATCGGCGCCGGATGATCGCGAGCGGTGAGAATCCCGCTCACGCGCGATGTTCCGGAGCCCATCGCGCCGCGACAGCGACGAGAGCGCCACCCGGCGTCGGTGGCGCGATTTCAGTGGAAGTCGGGTTCCTGATTTCCCTCGAAATCCGGTCGGCCCCGGGTGGTGAGGCGGGTCGGATCACAGGTTCGGCGAGGGGGTGACGTGGGAGGATGGTGACCTGGCGCAAAGTCGTTTGATTGATTTTGCATGACAGTGCATAATCATCCGTATGACGGTGAGGGTAGCTGTAGCGGGTGCCAGCGGCTACGCGGGCGGAGAACTGCTCCGCCTGCTGCTGACGCACCCCGAGGTCGAGATCGGTGCGCTGACGGCGGGGGGCAACGCGGGCAGCAGGCTCGGCCAGCACCACCCCAACCTGCTGCCGCTGGCCGACCGCGAGCTGACCGAGACCACCGCCGAGCAGCTGCGCGGCCACGACGTCGTCTTCCTCGCGCTGCCGCACGGCCACTCCGCGGCCATCGCCGCCGAGCTCGGTGATGAGGTCGTGGTCGTCGACTGCGGCGCCGACCACCGGCTCAACGACGCCGAGGACTGGACCCGCTGGTACGGCGGCGACCACCCCGGCACCTGGCCCTACGGCGTGCCCGAGCTGCCCGGCGCCCGCGAGCGGTTGCGCGGCACCAAGCGCGTCGCCGTGGCCGGCTGCTTCCCGACCGTGTCGTCGCTGGCCGTCGTGCCCGCGCTGGCCGCGGGGCTCGTCGAGCCCGAGGTCGTGGTCACCGCGGTCACCGGCACCTCCGGCGCGGGCCGCGCGCTCAAGCCGCACCTGCTGTCGGCCGAGGTCATGGGCTCGGCCAGCGTCTACGGCGTCGGCGGCGCGCACCGGCACACCCCGGAGATGATCCAGAACCTCAGCGCCGCCGCGGGGGAGAAGGTCAAGGTCTCCTTCACCCCCGTCCTCGCGCCGATGGCGCGCGGCATCCTCGCCACCTGCTCGGCTCCGCTGCGCGGCGACGTCGACACCGCCGCGGCCCGCAAGGTCTACCTCGACGCCTACGGCGACGAGCCGTTCGTGCACGTGCTGCCCGAGGGCACCTGGCCGCAGACCTCCTCGACGCTGGGCGCCAACACCGTCCACCTGCAGGTCACCGTCGACCCCGACGCCGGTCGGCTGGTCGTGGTCGGCGCCGAGGACAACCTCACCAAGGGCACCGCGGGCGGAGCCGTGCAGTGCATGAACCTCGCGCTCGGCCTGCCCGAGACCACCGGGCTGCCCACCGCCGGCATCGCCCCGTGAACCCGCGCCACCAGAACGCCAGCCAGAACCGAGGAGAAGACATGAGCGTGACCGGTCCCGCCGGTTTCCGGGCGGCCGGGGTCGCCGCGGGCATCAAGGCAGCGGGGGCGCGCGATCTCGCACTCGTGGTCAACGACGGCCCGCAGCAATCGGCGGCCGGCGTGTTCACCACCAACAAGGTCAAGGCGGCACCGGTGCTGTGGTCCCAGCAGGTGCTGCAGGAGCGCAAGCTGCGGGCGATCGTGCTCAACTCCGGGTGCGCCAACGCCTGCACCGGCCCCGGCGGATTCCAGGACACCCACGCCACCGCGGAGAAGGTCGCCGACGTCCTGGGCGTCGGAGCCATCGAGATCGCGGTCTGCTCGACCGGGCTGATCGGCGAGCGCCTGCCGATGGACGCGCTGCTGCCGGGCGTCGACTCCGCCGCGAAGGCCCTCGACACCGGTGAGCAGGCCGCGCTCGACGCCGCGACCGCCGTGCTCACCACCGACAGCAAGGCCAAGCAGGCCCACCGGGCGCACGACGGCGGCTGGTCGATCGGCGGCTTCGCCAAGGGCGCGGGAATGCTCGCGCCGAACATGGCGACCATGCTCAGCGTGATCACCACCGACGTGGCGATCAGCGGCGCCGACCTCGACGAGGCGCTGCGCGCGGCCACCCGGGTCACCTTCGACCGGCTCGACGTCGACGGCGGCACCTCCACCAACGACACCGTGCTGGTCATGGCCTCCGGCGCCTCGGGCGTGGAGGCCTCGAAGGACGAGTTCACGGCGCTGCTCACCGAGGTCTGCCACGACCTGGTGCGCCAGCTGCAGGACGACGCCGAAGGCGCGACCAAGACCATCGACATCACCGTGCGCGGCGCGGTCAGCGAGGCCGACGCGGTCACCATCGGCCGCATCGTCGCCGAGGACAACCTGGTCAAGACCGCGATGTTCGGCTCCGACCCGAACTGGGGCCGGATCGCGATGGCGCTGGGCCGCGCGCAGGCCGAGATCGACGTCGACAAGGTCGAGATCGCCACCAACGGCGTCACGCTCTACGCCGACGGCGCCACCGCCCGCGACCGCAGCGAGGCCGACCTGTCCGGCCGCCAGATCGAGATCGTCATCGACCTGCACCTCGGCGAGCACACCGCCACGATCCTGTCCACCGACCTCTCCCATGACTACGTCGAAGAGAACAGCGCGTACTCCTCATGACCAGTGACACCAGCGATCGGCTGGCCACCGCGGCCGAGAAGGCCAGCGTCCTCGTCGAAGCACTCCCGTGGCTGCAGCGGTTCAACGGCGCCACCGTCGTGATCAAGTACGGCGGCAACGCCATGATCGACGACGAGCTCAAGGCCGCGTTCGCCCAGGACATGGTGTTCCTGCGGCTCGCGGGTCTGCGCCCGGTCGTCGTGCACGGCGGCGGGCCGCAGATCACCTCGATGCTCGACCGGCTCGGCATGGAGGGCGAGTTCCGCGGCGGACTGCGGGTGACCTCGCCGGAGACCATGGACGTGGTCCGGATGGTGCTGGTCGGGCAGGTCGGGCGCGAGCTCGTCGGCCTGATCAACCAGAACGGGCCCTACGCCGTCGGCATGTCCGGTGAGGACGCCCGGCTGTTCACCGCGGCCCGCCGCACCGCCACCGTCGACGGCGAAGCGGTCGACGTCGGCCTGGTCGGCGACGTCGTCGACGTCAACGCCGACGCCGTGCTCGACCTGATCAACGCGGGACGCATCCCGGTGGTCTCCACCGTCGCGCCCGACGCCGACGGCGTCGTGCACAACGTCAACGCCGACACCGCCGCCGGGGCGCTGGCGGTCGCGCTCGGCGCGGAGAAGCTCGTGGTGCTCACCGACGTCGAAGGCCTCTACACCGACTGGCCGGACAAGTCGTCGCTGGTCGACCGGCTCGACGTGGACCAGCTCGCCGAGCTGTTGCCGAACCTGGCGTCCGGGATGGTGCCCAAGATGGAGGCCTGCCTGCGCGCCGTGCGCGGGGGAGTGCCGCGGGCCCACGTCATCGACGGGCGGCTGGCGCACTCCGTGCTGCTCGAGGTCTTCACCAGTGCCGGAGTGGGAACGATGGTGTTCCCGGTCGAGACGGAGGACGCATGACCACCAATGCCACCGGCGCGCAGCGCTGGCAGGCGTCCATGATGGACAACTACGGCACCCCGAAGCTGACCTTCGTCAGCGGTTCCGGTGCCGAGCTGACCGACGCCGACGGCAAGACCTACCTGGACTTCGTCAGCGGCATCGCCGTCAACGCCCTCGGGCACGCCCACCCGGCCATCGTGCGGGCGGTGTCCGACCAGGTCGCCAAGCTGGGGCACGTCTCGAACCTCTACGTGCACGAGCTCGGCCTGACGCTGGCCGAGCGGCTGCTGGACCTGGCCGGGGCGACCGGGCAGGGGCGCGTGCTGTTCTGCAACTCCGGCGCCGAGGCCAACGAGGCCGCGTTCAAGATCGCGCGGCTGACCGGGCGCCCGAAGATCGTCTCCACCCAGGGCGGGTTCCACGGCCGGACGATGGGCGCGCTGGCGCTCACCGGTCAGCCCGCCAAGCAGGAGCCGTTCGCGCCGATGCCCGCCGGCGTCGTCCACGTGCCCTACGGCGACGTGGCCGCGCTGGAGTCCGAAGTGGACGACAACACCGCCGCGGTGTTCCTGGAGCCGATCCAGGGCGAGAACGGCGTCGTCGTCCCGCCCGAGGGATACCTGCGGGCCGCCCGCGAGATCGCCTCGCGCAACGGCGCGCTGCTGGTCCTCGACGAGGTGCAGACCGGCATCGGCCGCACCGGATCGTGGTTCGCCTTCCAGCGCGAGGGCGTCACGCCGGACGTGATCACCCTGGCCAAGGGGCTGGGCGGCGGGCTGCCGATCGGCGCCTGCATCGGCATCGGAGCCGCGGCCGACCTGCTGCACCCCGGTCAGCACGGCACGACCTTCGGCGGAAACCCGATCGTGTGCGCCGCGGCGCTGGCGGTGCTCGACACCATCGTCGACGACGGCCTGCTCGACCACGTCCAGAAGGTCGGCGAGGAGCTCGTCACCGGTGTCCGGGGCCTCGGCCACCCGCTGGTCCGCGAGGTGCGCGGCGCCGGGCTGCTCGTCGCCATCGGACTCACCGAACCCGTGGCGGCCAAGGTCGCCGCCGCCGCGCAGGAGCGCGGTTACCTGGTCAACCCCATCCAGCCGGACGCCATCCGGCTGTGCCCGCCGCTGGTCGTGCGCGGCGAGCAGGTGCAGCGGCTGCTCACCGACCTCCCCGAACTGCTGTCCGCTGGCAAGGAGAACTGAATGACCCGGCACTTCCTCCGCGACGACGACCTCACGCCCGAGGAGCAGGCGGAGGTCCTCGACCTCGCCGACGAGCTCAAGGCCGACCCGCTCGGGTCCGACGCGCTCAAGGGCAAGTCCATCGCGGTGCTCTTCGAGAAGAACTCCACCCGCACCCGGCTGTCCTTCGAGGTCGGCATTCACCAGCTCGGCGGACAACCCATCGTGGTCGACGGGCGGATGATGCAGCTCGGCCGCGAGGAGACCATCGAGGACACCTCGCGCGTGCTGTCCCGCTACGTCGACGCCGTGGTGTGGCGGACCTTCGCCCAGGCGCGCATCGACGCGATGGCCTCGGTCTCGCGCGGCCCGGTGGTCAACGCGCTCACCGACGAGTTCCACCCCTGCCAGGTCCTCGCCGACCTGCAGACCATCCGCGAGCGGCACGGCAAGCTCGCCGGGCTGACCCTGACCTACCTCGGCGACGGCGCCAACAACATGGCCCACTCGCTGCTCATCGGCGGCGTCACCGCCGGGATGCACGTGCGCATCGGGGCGCCCGAGGGTTTCCGCCCGGTCGAGTGGGTGCTGGAGGCGGCGCGTCAGCGCGCGGCCGAGACCGGCGGCTCCGTCGAGCTGCACAACACCCCGCTCAGCTCCGTCGACGGCGCCGACGTCCTGGTCACCGACGCGTGGACGTCGATGGGGCAGGAGAACGACGGCAAGGACCGGGTCAGCCCGTTCCGGCCGTACCAGGTCAACGCCGAACTGCTGGCCGCCACCGGCAAGACCGACACCAGCGTGCTGCACTGCCTGCCCGCGCACCGCGGCCTGGAGATCACCGACGAGGTGATCGACGGACCCGCCAGCGCGGTGTTCGACGAGGCCGAGAACCGGCTGCACGCGCAGAAGGCCCTGCTCGCCTGGCTGGTGCGACGATCGTGAGCACGACCCGGGTCGCGCGGCAGGCGCGCATCGTCGAACTCGTGTCCTCGATGGACATCCGCAGTCAGACCGAACTGGCCAAGCTGCTCGGCGACGCCGGCATCGAGGTCACCCAGGCGACGCTGTCCCGGGACCTCGACGAGCTCGGCGCGGTCAAGCTGCGCGGCCCGGACGGCGGGGCGGCCGTCTACGTCATCCCGGAGGACGGCAGCCCCGTGCGCGGCGTCCAGGGCGGCACCTCGCGGCTGAGCAGGCTGCTCGGCGAGCTGCTGGCCAGTGCCGACGGCGCGGGCAACCTCACGGTGCTGCGCACACCGCCCGGAGCGGCGCAGTTCCTGGCCAGCGCCATCGACCGCGCCGCCCTGCACGAGGTCGTGGGTTCCATAGCGGGCGACGATACGGTCATGATCGTGGCCCGCGAGCCGCTCACGGGCCACGAGCTCGCGGACCGCTTCACCGCGATGGCAGCCGGCGAGGTGGACCACGAGGATGAGGGCTGAACTCCTGGGCACCGTGACAACGTCCGTTGGCAGCTGACGGTTTTAGCCATAATTGACCGGACATAACGGACATCGATCATGGGCAGTTATGGCTAAAACTGTCCTGACCACCTACCGAGAGAGCACCGAGGAACCGAACGTGACGCAGCAAGGCAGTGAGCCCACCAAGCTCTGGGGCGGCCGCTTCGCCTCCGGCCCCGCCGAGGCGATGGCCGCGCTGAGCCTGTCGACGCACTTCGACTGGCGACTGGCCCCCTACGACATCGCGGGATCGCGCGCCCACGCCCGCGTCCTGCACCAGGCCGGGCTGCTGACCAGCGAAGAGCTCGACGCGATGCTCGCCGGGCTCGACACCCTCGCGGCCGACGTCGAATCGGGTGCCTTCACCCCGGTCATCGACGACGAGGACGTGCACACCGCCCTCGAACGCGGCCTCCTGGAGCGCGTCGGCGCCGACCTGGGCGGCAAGCTGCGCGCCGGCCGCTCCCGCAACGACCAGGTCGCCACCCTGTTCCGGATGTGGCTGCGCGACGCCAACCGGCGCGTCGCCGCCGGTGTCCTCGACGTCGTCGACGCGCTGGTCGCCCAGGCCGCCGCGCACCCGGACGCGGTGCTGCCCGGCCGCACTCACCTGCAGCACGCCCAGCCGGTGCTGCTCGGCCACCACCTGCTGGCGCACTGCCAGGCGCTGCTGCGCGACGTCTCCCGGATCCGCGACTGGGACGCCCGCACCGCCTACTCGCCCTACGGCTCCGGTGCGCTGGCCGGTTCCTCGCTGAGCCTGGACCCGCAGGCCATCGCCGCCGAACTGGGTTTCCGGGGCGCGACCGACAACTCCATCGACGGCACCGCCGCCCGCGACTTCGCCGCCGAGGCCGCGTTCTGCCTGGCCATGCTCGGCGTCAACCTCTCCCGGATCGCCGAGGAGGTGATCATCTGGAACACCGCCGAGTTCGGCTACATCACCCTCGACGACGCGTGGGCCACCGGCAGCTCGATCATGCCGCAGAAGAAGAACCCCGACGTCGCCGAACTCGCCCGCGGCAAGTCCGGCCGCCTCATCGGCAACCTCTCCGGTCTGCTGAGCACGCTGAAGGCGCTGCCGCTGGCCTACAACCGCGACCTGCAGGAGGACAAGGAGCCGGTCATCGACTCCGTCGAGCAGCTCGACCTCCTGCTGCCGGCCATGAGCGGGATGCTCGGCACCCTCACCTTCCACACCGAGCGGATGGCCGAGCTCGCCCCCGCCGGGTTCACCCTCGCCACCGACATCGCCGAATGGCTGGTGCGCCAGGGCGTCCCGTTCCGGGTGGCCCACGAGGCGTCGGGCGAGTGCGTGCGCACCGCCGAGGCGCGCGGCGTGGGGCTGGACGAGCTCACCGACGAGGAGCTGGCCGCCGCCCACCCGGCGCTGACCCCGCAGGTCCGCGAGGTGCTCACGGTCGCCGGGTCCATCGAGTCCCGCGACTCGCACGGCGGCACCGCCCCGTCCCGGGTCGACGAGCAGCGCAAGCAGGTCGTGGCCGCCGTCGACGAGCACCGCGGGTGGCTCGCGGATTGATCGACATGCCGGTGGTCCCGGTAGGGTGCTGAGCGTGGACCTGATGACGCGCGAGGAGCTGGCGCGCGACCCGCTGTGGGTCGCGCGCCGGTTGCTGGGCTGCGAGCTGCGGTCCAGCAGCCCGGAGGGCGAGGTCGGCGTGCGCCTGGTCGAGGTGGAGGCCTACCGGGGCACCGACGACCCGGCCTCGCACTGCTACCGGGGCCGGACCGAGCGGAACTCGGTCATGTTCGGCCCGGCGGGCCACCTCTACGTCTACTTCGTCTACGGGATGCACTTCTGCATCAACGTGGTGAGCCTGACCGACGGCGTCCCGGGGGCGGTGCTGCTGCGCGCCGGGGAGATCACCACCGGCCGCGACCTGGCCCGCAGCCGCAGGCCCGCCGCGCGCAAGGACGTCCAGCTCGCCAGCGGACCGGCCCGGCTCGCCGGGGTTCTGGGCATCACCCGCGAGCACAACGGCATCGACCTGACCGACCCGGACTCGCCGGTGCGCCTCTACGACGGCGACCAGGTCGCCGAGGACGACATCCGCAGCGGGCCCCGGGTCGGCGTGGCCGCCGCGATGGACCTGCCGTGGCGGTCCTGGGTCGACGGTTCCGAGGCCGTCAGCGCCTACCGGCGTGGTGGGCGTCGCCGCATCCGAGCCCGGGCGTAAACCGGGTTGCGGGGATGCGCGAAACTGAACCCCGTGAGTGAGCACATCCTTGACGAGCTGGCCTGGCGCGGACTGATCGCGCAATCCACCGACCTCGACGCGCTGCGCCGAGACCTCGACGCGGGCCCGCTCACTCTCTATGCCGGCTTCGACCCGACGGCCGCCAGCCTGCACGCGGGCAACCTCGTGCAGCTGCTCACGCTCGCGCGGTTCCAGCGCGCCGGGCACCGGCCGATCGTGCTGGCCGGTGGTGCCACCGGCCAGATCGGCGACCCGCGCGACGTGGGGGAGCGGACGCTGGTGACGCGGGAGGTCATCGAGGAGCGGCTGGAGTCGCTGGGCGGTCAGCTCGCGAAGTTCGTGAGCTTCGACGACTCGCCGACCGGCGCGATCGCGGAGAACAACCTGAACTGGTTCGACGACGTCTCGGCGCTGGACTTCCTGCGCGACGTCGGCAAGCACTTCTCGATCAACACGATGGTCGGCCGGGAGACCGTGAAGCGCCGGCTCGCCGGTGACGGGATCTCCTACACCGAGTTCAGCTACATGCTCCTGCAGTCGTACGACTACCTGCAGCTGCACCGCAAGTACGGGGCCAAGCTGCAGACCGGCGGCTCCGATCAGTGGGGCAACATCATCGGCGGCGTCGACTACGTCCGCAAGGTCGACGGGTCGACCGTGCACGCCCTGACGACCCCGCTGGTCACCGACGCCGAAGGCCGCAAGTTCGGCAAGTCCACCGGTGGCGGCAACGTGTGGCTCGACCCGACGCTGACCACGCCCTACGCCTGGTACCAGTACTTCGTGAACGCCGCGGACGCCGACGTGCCCCACTACCTGCGGCTGCTCACCTTCCTCGACCGGGAGGAGATCGAGGAGCTGGAGAAGACCACCGCCGAGCGCCCGCAGCTGCGCGCCGGGCAGAAGCGCCTCGCCGAGGAGCTGACCACGCTCGTGCACGGGGAGGACCAGACCCGCAAGGTGATCGCCGCCAGCCAGGCGCTGTTCGGGCGCGGTGAGATCGGTGAGCTCGACGAGGCGACCCTGGACTCGGCGATGGCCGCGGTGCCGAACGCCGAGCTGCGCCTGGGGGACCAGCCGACGATCGTCGACCTGCTCGTCGAGACGGGCTTGGTCAACGGCAAGGGCGCGGCGCGTCGCACCATCAAGGAGGGCGGCGCCTACGTCAACAACGTCAAGATCTCCGACGAGGAGTGGGCCCCGAGCCGGGACGACCTGCTGCACGGCCGCTGGCTCGTCGTCCGCCGCGGCAAGCGCAACACGGCGGGTGCTCGGGTCCTGAGCTGACGCAGACCGCGAGACGGGGCGCTGACCTGCGGGTTCGCGCCCCGTTTCGCGTTAAGGACCCCCCGGTTCAAGGGCCTGAGAACGGGTCGTGTAACTTATTCCAAGTCAGCGCGACACGGACTGGGAACACCGGGCCGGGCCTGACACGGGGTTGCGAACCAAGCTCCTGTCTCCGGATGGTAGAGTGGGCGCCCCGAACGGGAAACCAAGAAAAGCAGAGGCGAGCTTCGCTGCTCGCGGACGTGGACGCGGTTTTCCACCCAGAATTTGATTGAAAATAGCGCTTGGTACGCTGCCGGGCAGAATAGTGAGCCGAGATTTCGGCGGCCACCGGATAAGGGATACCCCCCGGTGAGACCGAAAAATCGACCTGCTAGTCTTCACTGCAGCGAAAGCGCGAACGAAAAGAAATGACTCCCCGGAGTTGGCGGGCTTGAGGGCCTGTGGCGATGGTGTGGGTGTGTTCTTTGAGAACTCAACAGTGGACTGTTTTGGTTAGTGTTCTTTTATGCCCCTAACCAACTGGGCGCGGGTTTTCCGTGTCTTGGTGGTTGGTGGTTTCTTTGAGTATCACGCTCCGACCTTTGGGTTGTTGAGTGTGTGCTGGGATTGTTTCAACAAGGCATTGTTGGAGAGTTTGATCCTGGCTCAGGACGAACGCTGGCGGCGTGCTTAACACATGCAAGTCGAACGATGAAGCCGCTTCGGTGGTGGATTAGTGGCGAACGGGTGAGTAACACGTGGGTAATCTGCCCTGCACTCTGGGATAAGCCTTGGAAAC
>NZ_FOZX01000021.1 GCF_900116135.1 Saccharopolyspora flava | reverse complement strand
ACGCCGCCCCGAACACCACGAAGCCATGGTCCGCTGGGCCATGATCCACACCATCAGCAAGCGCCTCACTCGCTAGTTCAGGAACAGGCTCTTAGGACTCACAGAGTGTGTGGGCTGGCACGTAGTAGCGGCGGCCCCGATTCGGCATCGCCGCTGACGATGGCATTTTTGCTGGATCGATTTTGGCAAAGGCAGGAGCCATGGCTCACCATCCTCTCGAAGATATGTACGCCGCCCGGGACGCGCTCGACCGGGCCGCTCGGAGATGTGCAAGGACTGACCTCACTCAACTAGATTGGCCTCCGTTCGGTGCGGCGCTCCTCGGAGTTCTGGGGTCTTTGCACCACCTGGCTGGCGAGTTGACCAACAAGCTCGACCAGGTGGACCGAGAGAACCTGTACCGGGAAGCGCTGCGCGACCGTCCCCACGAAGCTCTCGATCGGGCGGTCAGAGATCTCGAAGGCATGACCGTAATTCTCGATTCAGCTATGCGGCACGCTGGCGATTATTGGGAAGAGGTGCAGCACATTCACGAAGACACCGACTCCCGCGAACGGGAGTGATATCGGTGTTCAGAATCTTCATCGCCCGGTGAACGCCTCACACATCGCACGGCCATGGGCGACATCCACGACCGCGACGAACCGGAAATGGTCATCGCTACCAGCACTCAGCTTGCGATCGCGGCCATTGGGCAAGCTGAGTACCGCCGACGATCCCGCAGCGCACAACTTGTGGCCAAGGGCCGAGCGGGTGGCTACTTCTCCGCTACCCCGCCAAAGGCCACTCGTTCTAGAGTGGTATTGCTGTCCGGCGGAATGAGATCCTGAAGCCACACCCGCTCTGGGGAGTCCTCTTCGTGAAAATGGTGCTGGCCTCGGTCTAGCGGTTCCGTTCGACATTGCTGTGGCGTCGTCTCGATCTGCGGTGCGGCCGGCTCACACCGCAGATCGACCAATCAGGTCGGCAGACGCTCGTCGGCAGCGCACCATCGCTCACAACGGCTCACCCACGCAGCAGTCATTCATGGTGGCACGTCAACGGCTGGCCCACTTCCTCTGTGCGACTACGGTTGTGCGGCGCGCAGCAGAGTGGTCGCCCTGATTGCAGATGCCGCCACGGGCGATGGAGCGACGCTCACGTTCGACGCGCGGCCGCGTACGCGGGCTCGCGAAGCTGCTCGATCGCAGGTGGCCAGGCGAATCCCGGTAGGACGTGAAGGATCGGATCGAAGCGGACGGGCTGGTCGGCCGTCGCCGCGGCGCGGCCCGTTAGGTCCAACCTGCCGAATGGCCACCACCGTCCAGTCGGCGTGGCGGCGAGCAGCCGGAAACTCGCCACCGAGCCGTCTGGAGCCAACGGCACGGCAGCGAGCAAGACCAAACCACCCGCTGCACTGTACGGCAGGAGGGAACCGTACGTACCCGAAAACGGTTCCCGGCGGGGCAGGAGGAAAAAGCGCAGGCTTGGCCGCAAACCGGTGGTGGCGAGCAAGAGGTCGTGGCGGTCGCCGGAGGGCCCGCTGAACGTGAACGCGAGGCCGAACACGTCGGTAAGAGCTTGGGGAGACCCATCGACCTGGAGATGCGGACCAACCCGTGATTCTCGCCGGCTTCGTCCAGCCATTCCACAGTCCACGGCTGCGGCGACCCCGCTCGCCGCAGCACGGCTTCGTACACCGTGCCGTGCGGGTGCAGTGGCTTGCCGCGCCTCATCCGGGCGACAGCCCCGAAGACCACGCCCACCACAGCACCGACACCGGCACACCACATGCCCCTCGGGATGCCCTGGAGGACAGGGCGTTACACCTCCGCCAGTCGCTGGCGCCCCAGAGGTGTCGCAGAGGGAGATGGGACTGCCCAGGCTTTGGTTGACACGCGGGGTTGAGTGGTGTCAGGCCGCTGTAGCGGCGGTGTAGATGGTCTCAAACTCGACTGGGGTGAGTT
>NZ_FOZX01000002.1:453958-770003 GCF_900116135.1 Saccharopolyspora flava | reverse complement strand
GGCCTCGGGCAGCATCGGCAGGTAGATGGCGACGCGGTCGCCCTTGCCGACGCCGAGTTCGGCGAGGGCGTTGGCGGTGCGGGAGACCTCGCGCTGGAGTTCGGCGTAGGTGATGGTGCGCGAGTCGCCGGGTTCGCCTTCCCAGTGGATGGCGACGCGGTCGCCGTGGCCTGCTTCGACGTGGCGGTCGGCGCAGTTGTAGGCGACGTTGAGGGTGCCGCCGACGAACCACTTCGCGAAGGGTGCGTTGGACCAGTCCAGGACCTGGTCCCAGCGGTTCTGCCAGGACAGGCGCCCGGCCTGCTCGGCCCAGAACGCCTCGCGATCGGCATCAGCGGCCTGGTACAGCGCCGACGTGGCGTTGGCCTGCGCCGCGAACTCCTCAGACGGCGGGAATGTCCTGCTTTCCGTCAGCAGGTTGTCGAGCGTGTTGCTCTGCCCGTCGGGCTGGCTCATTGCCCAGAACCTCCCTGGAGATGTGAATGCAGTGATAGACGCACCGTAGTGCGATCTCGCTCACCGCAACAGAGGTTTCGCTTAATTGGTTCAGACCAATCGGTCGCAACGGACCGAACGCACGTCGCCACTGTCCGTTTTCGCGCCGGTTCCGGTGAGTTGCCCAGCGGTAACGCTGCGTCCACGACGTGCAACGCGCTCGCAACTGTGGCACAACTCGCACCTGGGCCGCTCGCCGGGGTTTCACGTCCCGGCCGGTAGCGTCTGGACCCGTGAACGACAAGCCATCGCTGGCACCGCTGCTGGAACTCGACGGGGTCACCGACGCGGTCGCCTCCGCCCGCGCCGCCATCGACGAGGTGCACCGGCACCCGGCCAACCGGCGCGGCTGGCCCGCCACCGCCGCCGAGGCCTCGGTGCGCGCGGCCCGCGCCTCGGCCGCCGTCGCGGGCGGCGCCACCGAGATCCCCGAGTCCGGTGAGGTCAGCGACCCGCTGCTCGCCGGCTCGCTGCGCGTCGCCGAGGCGATGGGCACGCTGCTGCCGACCTGGCAGCGCGCTCCCCGGCAGGCCCTGGCGCGGATGCACCTGCTCGCCGCCAGCGACCTCGTCGACGACCCCGAGCAGCTCGGCCGCCCCCAGGCCGACCCGGTGATCTCCGAACGGCTCGACCTGCTCAGCGAGATCATCACCGACCCCCAGGCGCACGGCGCCGGACCGGTGCTGGCCGCCGTGGTGCACGGCGAGCTGCTCGCGCTGACCCCGTTCGGCCACGCCGACGGCGTCATCGCCCGCGCCGCCGCCCGGCTCGCGGTCATCGGCAGCGGACTGGACCCCAAGGGCCTGGTCGTGCCGGAGGTCGCCTACTTCCGCAGGCAGGAGGACTACGCCGAGCGCGCCCTCGGATTCGCCACCGGCGAACCGGACGCGGTGGCGGCGTGGATCGTGCACTGCTGCTCCGCGCTGGAGTCCGGTGCCCGCGAGGCGGCCTCGATCGCCGACGCGGTCCAGGAGGGATGACGGTGAAGAAGGTCCTGATCGACTGCGACCCGGGCATCGACGACGCGCTGGCCATCGCGCTCGCGCACGGCGACCCGAACCTGGACGTCGTGGGCATCACCGCGGTCGGCGGCAACGTGCCGCTGGAGTTCACCACCGAGAACGCGCTGCGGCTGCGCGACTACTACGGCATGACCGCGCCCGTGGCGCGCGGTGCCGGGCGGCCCCTGGTGCGCGAGGGCATCAACGCGGGCAACGTCCACGGCGTGATGGGCCTCGGCGAGGTCGTGCTGCCGGAGACCGCGAGCGAGCTGGACCCGCGGCACGCGGTGGACCTGATCATCGAGACGCTGGCCGCCGCACCCGGCGAGATCAGCCTGGTCGCGACCGGTCCGCTGACCAACATCGCGCTGGCCGTCCGCAAGGAGCCGCGGATCGTCGAGTGGGCCGCCGAGTTCGTGATCATGGGCGGCGCCTACTCGCGCGGCAACCGCACCCCGGCCGCCGAGTTCAACATCATGGCCGACCCGGAAGCCGCCGCCGTGGCGTTCGAGGCGGGCTGGACGACCGTGATGGTCGGCCTCGACCTCACCCACCAGGCCCGCGCGAACGCCGAGGTCCGCAGGCGCTTCGAGGGCCTCGGCCGGCTGGAGTCCGAGCTGCTCACGCCCTGCCTGGACTTCTACGGCCGGTTCCCCGACTACCAGGAGCTCGGCCCGGCGATCCACGACGCGTGCGCGATCGCCTACCTGATCGACCCGACGCTGATGGACGCCGTGCCCGCCCGCGTCGACGTCGAGACCCAGGGGCGGTTCACCTCGGGCATGACGGTCACCGACTTCAAGGCCGAAACCGGAAACGCCCTGGTCCCGACGGTTCTGGACCAGGAGCGCTTCTGGGATCTGATGGCCGAGGCGTTCCGGGTGGTCGCCAAGGCGATGGGCTGACCCGTCAGCTCTCCCGGAGGCTGCTGAGGGCGTCTCGGACCTGGCCGTCGGCGACCGCCAGCGCTGCTGCGGAGTGCTCGACGTCGGCGCCGGAGAGCAGGTGGACAAGAGCCGTCTTGAGGTCGTCTCCCGCCGCGGTCAGCGCCGTCGAGCACTCCTGCTCGGTCGCGCCGGTGGCCTCCTGGAGGATGTTGATCGTGCGGCCGCGCAGCTTCGCGTTGGTGGCGAGCATGCTGACCATGAAGTTCGAGTAGACCCGCCCCAGCTTGATCATCACCGCCGTGGAGAACGAGGTGAGCACGAGCTTCTGCGCGGTCCCGGCCTTCATCCGGGTGGAGCCGCTGATCGGCTCCGGGCCGGTGTCGGCGGCGATGACCACGTCGGCGGGCACCGGGCCGGGGTTCGGGTTCGACGTCAGCAGCGCGGTGCTCGCGCCGATCTCCTTGGCCGCCGCCAGCGCCGAGATCACGTACGGGGTGCGGCCGGACGCGGCCAGGCCGAACACGAAGTCCTTGTCCGAGCCCTGCGCGCGGATCTCGCGGGCACCCGCGTCCGCGTCGTCCTCGGCGTTCTCCACCGCCTGCTGGTAGGCCTCCGGCCCGCCCGCCTGGTGGGCGACGAACCAGTCCGGCGGGGCGTTGAACGTCGGGATCAGCTCGGCGGCGTCGAGCACGGCCAGCCGGCCCGAGGTCCCCGCGCCCACGTAGTGCACGCGCCCGCCGGAGCGCAGCGCGGCGACCGCGAGGTCGACGGCCTCGGCCAGCTCGGGCAGCACCCGCCCGACGGCCTCCGGAACGGTGCGGTCCTCGCGGTTGAACAGCTGCAGGACGTCCAGCGTCGGCAGCAGGTCGATGTCGCGGGTGTGCGGGTTGGTCTGCTCGGTCGGCGAAACGACGCGAATCGCGTGATCCCGGCTCAATTCATGCCTCCTGATTCGGTTGTTCGAGGCCGCTCGCGCGTCACGCCTCTTTGTGCCTGCGCCGGTCGGGCCGGCTGTCGAGGCGATGTCCGGAGACCGCCTCGCGCGTCGCCTCCAGCGCCGTTCTGGTCTGGTCCAGGTGCCGCTGGGCGACGCCGATGAACAGGCAGTCGATCACGGTCAGCTGGCCGATCCGGCTGGCCATCGCACCGGACCGGTAGGTCGTCTCCCGCACCGCCGTGGTGAGCACGTGGTCGGTGATCTCGGTGATCGGGGAGCGCGCGAAGTTGGTGATCGCGCCGGTGGTGGCGCCGTGCCGCTTGGCCTCGCGCAGCGCCTCGACGGTCTCGGTGGTGGCGCCGGTGTGCGAGATGCCGATCGCGACGTCGCCGGGTTCGAGTACCGCGGCCGAGGTCAGCGCGTTGTGGGTGTCCGACCAGGCGAAGCTGACCAGGCCGATGCGGTGGAGCTTCTGCTGCAGGTCGAGGGCGACGAAGGCGCTGGCGCCGACGCCGTAGACGTCGATCCGGCGGGCGGTGGCCACGGCCTCGACCAGCGCGTTCAGCGAGGTGGCGTCGAGCTGGCCCGCTGTCTCCTCGACGGCCTTGGCGTCGGCGTAGCCGACCTTGGAGATGATTTGCCCGATGCCGTCGTCGGGGCCGATGTCGCCGCCCAGCTCCCGGTCGCGCGTCGAGGTGCGCGCGGTGTCGGCGGCCAGTGCGATGCGCAGGTCCGGGTACCCGCCGACGCCGATCGCCTTGCAGAAGCGGGTGACGGTTGTTTCGCTGGTGCCCGCGGCCTCGGCGACCTCGGTGATGCTGCGTCGCGAGATCGAGGCCGGGTCGGCGAGCACGATGTTGGCCACGCGCTGCTCGGCCCGAGCGAGTCCCGGCAGCAGCGAGCGAATCGTGACGAGGGGGCTGCCCTCGCCTGATTCGGTGGAGATCTCGGAAGTGGCCATGTGGGAAACTTACTAACCGTTTCTCGTGCAGGTCAATGCATCTCGTCGCAGTATCCGTCGGGTAGACGGTCCCCGCCTGTGTCCAGGTTGCACGATCGGTCCGCGGTCGGGTGGGGACCAACGGCCCGACTCCGCGATCGACATCTACACCTCCTCCGCCCGTGCGCGCCGCGCAGTTCTTGTCATCTGACAGAAACGCGGGCTGCCGCCTCCGGAAACATCGGACCCGGACACTTCCGGCCGCACGCGCGTTCGACCGGAGGAGGGACCGGATGGTCGTCGAAACACCGCGCACGGACTCGTCGCAGGACGCGGCGGTGCGCGAAACGCTGGAGGACTACACGCTCCGCTTCGCGCCGCGCAGCTACCGGCGCTGGAAGCCCGGGGTCGTGGCCACGACGGCGCTGGGCGGCATCGCCTACCTCGCCGACTTCTCGATCGGCGCGGGCATCGGCCTGAGCTACGGGACCGTGAACGCGCTGGTGGCGATCCTGGTCGCCGCGCTGATCATCTTCGTCACCGGTGTCCCGCTGGCCTACTACGGCGCCCGCTACAACATCGACCTCGACCTGATCACCCGCGGCTCCGGGTTCGGCTACTACGGCTCGGTGCTGACCAGCGTGATCTTCGGCAGCTTCACCTTCATCTTCTTCGCCACCGAGGGCGCGATCATGGCCCAGGGCCTGCACGCCGGACTCGGCGTCCCGCTGTGGCTGGGCTACCTGATCACCACGCTCATCGTCGTGCCGCTGGTCATCTACGGCATGAAGGCGCTGAGCAAGCTGCAGGTGTGGACGACGCCGCTGTGGCTGCTGCTCATGGTCGGCCCGATCGGGTACCTGGTGGTCGTCGACCCGGACTCGGTGAGCCGCTGGCTGGCCTTCGCCGGCGAGGAGGGCGGCGGTCTCAGCGCGGCCTCGGTGATGCTCGGCGCGGGCGTGGCGCTGTCGCTGATGGCCCAGATCGGCGAGCAGATCGACTACCTGCGCTTCATGCCGCCGCGCACCGAGGCCAACAAGCGCACCTGGTGGCTGTCGACGCTGGTCGCGGGCCCGGGCTGGGTGGTGTTCGGTGCGGTCAAGCAGGCCACCGGCGCGTTCCTGGCGTTCTTCATCATGGGCGCGGCCGGGGCCGCGGCGACCGAGCCGGTGCAGCAGTTCATGGGCATCTACGAGCTGTTCATGCCGGTCTGGCTGGCGATCCCGCTGGCCGTGGTGCTGGTGGTGCTCAGCCAGGTCAAGATCAACGTCACCAACGCCTACTCCGGCTCGCTGACCTGGACGAACTCCTTCACCCGCGTCACCAAGCGGTACCCGGGCCGGATCGTGTTCGTGCTGGCCAACCTGACCGTCGCGCTGATCCTGATGGAGGCGAACATGTTCGCCTTCCTCAACTCGGTGCTGAGCTTCTACGCCAACTGCGCGATCGCCTGGGTGTGCACGGTGGCCGCCGACATCCTGATCAACAAGTTCGCGCTGAAGCTGTCCCCGAAGGAACCGGAGTTCCGGCGCGGGATGCTGCACGCGGTCAACCCGGTCGGCGTCACGGCCTTCCTGGCCTCGGCGATCATCTCGATCGCGATGTACTTCGGGGCCTTCGGCGAGGCGATCCAGCCCTACTCGCCGATCGCCGCCGTGATCATCGCCGTGGTGCTCACCCCGGTGATGGCGATCGTCACCCGCGGCCGCTTCTACCTGCGCCGCACCGACGACGGCATCGACGAGCCCCGCTTCGACGCGAGCGGCACCCCGGTCGCGACCCTCTACACCTGCGACTACTGCGCGCAGGAGTTCGAGCGGCCGGACGTGCTCGCCAGCGCCGAGCCCGGCAAGATCGTCTGCTCGTTGTGCGTGACCACCGACAAGACCGGGAAGCTGGTGCTCCCGGCCTCCTGACCGGTGGAAATACCGGGAAAAGCCGTCAGCGCGAGGTGGCGGTCCAGCCGTCGAGGTGCAGCTCGGTGGAATCCCGCTCGGAGTCCAGCAGGGTGCGGTGACCGTCGGTGGCCTTGAGGTCGTCGACGTTCACGCCCCGGCCCTCGTACTGCTCGTCGAGGCCGTAGCGCCAGCGCAGCCGCACCTTCTCGCCCGGTGCGGCCGGGACCTCGCCGCCGACCTGCCACCAGGCCCGGTGCCCGGACCCCGCCAGCTCCTGCTGCGGGCCGTCCGGCGCGCCCGGCCCGGTCGCGGTCAGCGGCACCGGCCGCCAGGTCACCCCGTCCGAGCTGGACTCCACGGTGAGCGCGTCGGTGCCGTCGGGGTCGCGCTGGGTGTCGACGAACGCGTCGAACGAGACCCGCAGCGGCCCGTTCACCGGACCCAGCGGCGCGCTCGTCAGCGTCGCCGCGCCCGGCGCGTAGAACGACTCGCGGCCCTCGCGCGGGAACACCGCCAGCGCCCGGGCCATGCCCTGCGCCAGCGTCTGGCGGGCGCGGTTGTTCGAGCCCCACTCCCGCGACGGGTGCACCCGGTTGGTCAGCAGCACCGCCACCGACCGCGACGCCGGGTCGATGACCAGCGACGTCCCGGTGTAGCCGGTGTGCCCGGCGGTGCGCGGCGCGCTCAGCCCGGCCATGTACCAGCGCTGGTCCAGCTCGAAGCCCAGACCGTGCGCGTTGCCCGGGAACTCGCCGTTGAAGTCGGTGAGCATCTTCTCGACGGTGCGCTGCGACAGGATCCGGGTGCCGTTGTAGGCACCGCCGTTGAGCAGCGTCTGCCCGAGCTTGGCCAGGTCGTCGGCGGTGGAGAACACCCCCGCCTGCCCGGACACGCCGCCCAGCGACCAGGCGTTCTCGTCGTGCACCTGGCCGCGCACCATGCCGCGCGGCGGGTCGGCCTGGAACTCGGTGGCCGCGATCCGGTGCAGCTTCGATGCCGGCGGGTTGTAGCCGGTGTCGGTCATGCCCAGCGGCTTGGTGATCCACTCCTGGACGACCTGGTCCAGCGGGTGCCCGGTGACCCGCTCGATCAGCACGCCGAGCGTGATCATGTTCGGGTCGGAGTACTCGTAGTGCGTGCCCGGCGGGTGCTCCGGGGTCAGCGCCAGCACCGACGGGATGCGCTGCTCCGGCGGCAGCTTCCACAGCTGCACCTCGGCCTGCAGCCCGGAGGTGTGGGTGAGCAGCTGCTGGACGGTGATGTCCTGCTTGCCGTTGACCGCGAACTCCGGCACGTGCTCGGCCACCCGGTCGCTCAGCGAGATCGTGCCGTCGTCGACCAGCTGCAGCGCGGCGATCGAGGTGAACAGCTTGCTGATCGAGGCGACGTCGAAGATCGTGTCCGGCCGCATCGGCTCCTGCTCCTGCGGCGGCAGCTCGGTGCCGCTGCCGTCGGCGTAGCGCAGCTCCTTGCCCGCCGCGGTGCGGCTGACCACCACGCCGTCGTGCACGAGCATCCCCACCGCGCCCGCGTACATCGGGTGCTCGGTGTCCGGGGTCTTCTCGGTCCAGGCCGCGATCTGCGCCCAGGCGTCGTCGATCGGCTTCGGGTCCAGGCCGATGCCCGACGGCGTGCCGTCCTGCAGCACCGTCGTCGCGGGTGCGAAGCCGTCCTGCGGCCGGTCGAAGTGCCCGGCCGCGCGTCCCTGCCCGGCCACCGCCGAGCCGCTCAGCGCGGTCAACGACAGCAGCGCCACGGCCGCCAGCGCGGTCTTGCCCAAGTCAGCCCCCTCAGCGGTAGAGCAGGTAGGGATCGCGTTGTCTGCGGAAGTCCACGACGTCCTGCCGCCAGGAATCGGTGATCTCGCCTGCGTCGGCTCCCGCGTCCACCATGCCGCGCAACCGGTCGGAACCGGACAACTTGTCGACCATCCCATCGTCGCGCCAGGCGAAGAGCTGAGGATAGAGCCGTCGGGCTGTGACCAACATCGCAACCGCCACCTCGATCGGGTCGAGATCACCCGTGCGGTGCAGCTGCACGCCGCCGCAGGTCTGCTCGGCGTGCTTGGAGAACGTCGGGACGAAGTAGGTCTCGCGGAACCGCACGCCCTCCAGCCCCATGCCGTTGAGCTCCTCGGCCCACCGCCAGTCGACGCCGGGAGCGCCGATGATCTCGAACGGGCGGGTCGTGCCGCGCCCTTCCGACCAGGTCGTGCCCTCGAACAACCCGGTGCCCGGGTACACCGCGGCGGTGTCCCGGGTCGGCATGTTCGGGCTCGGCGGCACCCACGGCAGGCCGGTGTCGGCGGTGCGCCCGGACCAGCCCTCGACCCGGATGACGGTGAGCTCCGGCAGCGGGGCGGGCAGGTGCACCCGGTCGAACAGGCGGGCCAGCTCGCCGACCGTCATGCCGTGCTGCTGCACGATCGGCAGCGCGCCGACGCCGGAGGCGAAGCGCGGGTCCAGCGTCGGTCCCGCGACCAGCGGGCCGATCGGGTTCGGCCGGTCGAGCACCACGAACCCCAGGTCGAGCTGCTGCGCGGCCCGCATCGCCGTGTACATCGTCCAGATGTAGGTGTAGAAGCGGGCGCCGACGTCGGCGATGTCGAATACCACCTGCTCCACGCCCGCCTTGCGGAACAGCTCCGCGAGCTTGGTCGCGTCGGCGCCGTAGGCGTCGTAGACCGGCAGCCCGGTGCGCGGGTCGCGGACGTCGCCCTCGGACCCGCCGGCCTGCGAGGTGCCGCGGAAGCCGTGCTCCGGGCCGAACACCGCGGCGATGTCGACCTTGCCGCCGCCGTGCATCGCGTCCACCAGGTGATCGAGCGTGGACAGCACGCCCGTCGGGTTGGTGATGACGCCGAGCCTGCGCCCGGCCAGGTCCGAGAAGTCCCGCCCGGCCAGCACGTCCGCGCCGGTGCGCACCTGCCCGGGCGCGACCTGCGCGGGCTTGGCCGCGCACGCCGAGCTGGACGCCACGCCGACCGCCGGGACCGCCAGCGCCGAGGCGGTGAGGAAGCGCCGCCTGCCGATGCCGCTCACGCCGATCACCAGCCCAGGCCGAAGCCGAACGGGTACCGGTCGGTGCCCGGCTTGCCGGGCTCGGGGACCGGCACCGGCAGCTTGCCCGCCGGGGTGGTCTCGCCGAAGAGGACCTTGGCCACCGACTCCATCGCCACCGGCTTGTCCGAGTAGCTGGCGATCCACGCCGGGACGTCGGCGTGGGCCGCGTCGTAGGGGTCGCGGGTGGCCACGGCGATCACCGGCTTGCCGGTCTGCTGCAGCGCGCGCACCAGGTCCAGCTGGCTCGCGTTGTCCGGGTTCCAGGCGGCGCTGGTGAGCACCACCGCGACGTCGCTGCCCTTGGCCTGCTCGACGGCCTGACCGATCTGCTCCGGCGTCGGCTGCAGGTCGGTGGCCAGCGCGGAGCTGCGCGGACCGCGCGCCCGCACCGAGTCCGACAGCGCCCGGGTGCCCTTCTCGCTCGCGCCGGTGACGAACACCGAGCCCGGCGACTTCAGCGGCAGCGCGGCGTCGTTGCGCAGCAGCGTCGTGGTCCGGTCGGTGATCCGCTGGGCCTCGTCGAGGTGCTCGCGGCTGCCGACGACCGAGTCGACCTTCGCGACGTCGACGAACGGGTTGGCCAGCACGCCGCGGTGCTCCTTGAGCTCGAGCACCCGCCGCACGCTCTCGTCGATGCGCTGCTCGGTCAGCCGCCCGTCGCGGACCGCGGCGATCACGCCGTCGATGGCGGCCTGCAGGTTCTGCGGCATCAGCATCACGTCGGCACCGGCCTGCAGCGCCAGCACCGGGATCTCGGCGTCCGGGAACTGCTGGCGGACGCCCTCCATCTGCAGCGAGTCGGTGAACACCACGCCCCGGTAGCCGAGCTCCTGGCGCAGCATCCCGGTGAGCACGTTCGGCGCCAGCGTCGCGGGCCTGCCGGAGTCGTCGAGCTTGGGGACCACGATGTGCGCGCTCATCACCGAGTCGGTGCCTGCCGCGATGGCCTCCTTGAACGGCGGCGCGTCCAGCTGCTCCCACTGCTGCCGGTCGTGCTCGATCACCGGCAGCGCGGTGTGGCTGTCGGTGCTGGTGTCGCCGTGACCGGGGAAGTGCTTGACCGAGGCCGACACGCCCTCGCCCGCGGGCTGGGCGTCCTCGTAGCCGCGCACCTGGGCGGCGGTGAACTGCGCGGCCAGCGCCGGGTCGGAGGAGAAGGAGCGCACGCCGATCACCGGGTTCGCCGGGTTGACGTTGACGTCCCCGCTCGGCGCGAAGTTCATGTTCAGGCCCATCGCCCGCAGCTCCTGGCCGGTGATCGCCGCGGACCGCTCGGCGGCCACCGGGTCGCGGCCCGCGCCCAGCGCCATGTTGCCGGGCAGCTGGGTGGCGGGCTCGGTGATCCGCGTGACCTGGCCCTGCTCCTGGTCGGTGGAGATCAGCAGCGGCACCCGGGCGCCCGAGTTGGTCGCCGCGGTTTGCAGGCCGTTGGACAGCTCCGCGATCTGCTTCGGGTCGTAGAGGCTGTTGGACCAGGTGAAGTGGATGATGCCGCCGAGGTGGTACTTCTCCACCACCTGGGCGGGGGTGTCGACGCCGAACTCCTCGCGGTTCACCGGGTCCGGCGTGTCGGCCGTGCGGCCGTAGGCGTAGGTGACGAAGAGCTGGCCGACCTTCTGCTCCAGCGTCATCTGCCGGAGCAGCTCGTCAGCGGTCTGCGCCCTCGGGGTTTGGGGGGACAGGGCACTCCCGGTCGTGGTCAGTGCGGCGGCGCCGACGGCCAGCGCGCTCAACGCGATCACGGCACGTCGGGTCGGGGATCGCCACGCCACATCGGCCTCCAAAACGAGAACTGTTCACCACAAATACAGCGGAAGTAGGAAATTACTCACCATGAATGTGGAGGTCAACGTTCTGGATCGGTCTGCGCGAGGCGGATTTCCGGGGCGGATCGATTTCCGGGGTCCAGACGCGGGCGGGCGCAAAAAGAGCGGCGCCCGGTTCCGGGCGCCGCCCCCTCGCGCGAGGTCCTGGGGTACCAAGCGTGCTCATTCGTCGTAACTTTCGGGCTAGGCGTCCGGCGTCCCGGTGACGCAACCCTGTGCACGACAGCCTTATCTGCGGCGACGCGTGGGTTCTCCAAGTCTCGCGCGCGGAGCCTGAGAGGGGTGGACGTTACTTCTCCTCCGTAACGTCCCTGGCCAATCAGGGTCCGCACTTCCCTTTGTAGACGGTGATGCCCATCACTGCAAGGGCCTGTCAGGGCGAACCGCGAGGGTGATCACCAGGGCCTTCGGTCACGCTCGGCCATCACCGGCGACGGCGCCAGGCGCGCACTCCCCACCAGGTGGCGCCGGCGGCCGCGACGGCGCCGAGCCCGACCCCCGCGGCGGTCACCGCGGCGCGGGACGGGGTGGGGATGCGGGCGCGCAGCGAGACCGGGTGCTCGAAGGCCAGCGACGGCCAGCTGCGCTGGACCGCCTCCTTGCGCAGGCCGCGGTCGGGGTTGACCACCGTGGGGTGGCCGACCGCCTCCAGCAGCGGCATGTCGGTGATCGAGTCGGAGTAGGCGTAGGACTCGTCGAGGTCGTAGCCGTGCTCGGCGGCGAGCTCGCGGGCGGCCACGGCCTTGTTCTCCGCGGAGCAGTAGAAGTCGACCTCGCCGGTGTAGCGGCCCTCGGAGACCACCATGCGGGTGCCGAACCAGTGATCGGCGCCGAGCAGCTTCGCGATCGGGGCCACCACCTCGTGGCCGGACGCCGAGAGCACCACGATCTCGTGGCCCTGCTCCTGGTGGTCGGCGATGAGCTGGGTGGCCTCCTTGTAGACCAGCGGGTCGACGATGTCGTGGAGGGTCTCCTCGACGATGGCGTTGACCTGGTCGACGTCCCAGCCCGCGCACAGCGAGGTGATGTGGGCGCGCATCCGGTCCATCTGGTCGGCGTCGGCGCCGGCGAGCATGAACACGAACTGCGCGTAGGCGCTCTTGAGCACCGCGCGGCGGTTGATGAGCCCTTCCTGGAAGAACGGGCGGCTGAAGGCGAGCGTGCTCGACTTGGCGATGATCGTCTTGTCCAGGTCGAAGAACGCGGCCACCCGGCGTCCGGGAGCGGCGGCGGGGTTCGCGGGCTCGGTCACGGGGACAGCATACGAGCCGGGTGCGCGCCGACGAGCCGGGCGAGGGGGGCGTTTCGGGAGCCGTTCCGCGGGGACCCGGACGGGTTGTGCGGTGTCTCCCTTCGGGAAGGCGATTTTTCACACACCGTGCTGCGGATGGCGGGTTGCTGGCGAAGAGATGGATTTTCATGCCACGAATGAATGGATCTGAGCGAGCTATCGGGCACTGAGAGCAAAGACGTTCCCTCAAATGGACGGGAGGCATTACTGGGGATCTGCGGGATACAGTGTGGGGAGTCCGGCGTGACCGGACCAGTTCAGCTCGACCCCCCGGAGCTGAACTACGACGACCCCCGCCCCTCCCCCCTGGCGGGGGTCGTCTCGTATGCGGGTGTTCTCACCTGCGCGAAGTCCGTGCTCGCGCAACAGTTTCCGAGTGAGCGAAATGTGAATTCCCCTCGTTCCTTTTGCGGACCTCGTGCAACTCTTTCGAGTGGCGCGAGTTATCCACAGCGAGGGGGTTAGTCCACAGATTTCAGAAATCGCTTGGCGATCGGACCTGCCTGCGGTCACTTTGGACGACGAGCGGCCATTCGCGGCACCACGCTCCTTCTTCCGGCCGATCCGGAAGTGGTTTTCCTCCGAATAATCCCGATCCTGGGAGTCCGTCATGGCCGCACGATCAACCGAGCCGGAAACCGCGCGCCCGCTGCTGGTGGTGCACGACACCGACCTGGCCGAGGAGATCTCCCGGCTCGCCGCCGCCTCCGGTGGCGAGCTCGAACGCGCGCCACGACTGCTGCCGACCGCCTGGCGCACCGCACCGCTGGTGCTGCTCGACGAGAGCACCGCGACCGCCGCCCGAGCGCTGCCGCGCCGACGCGGAGTCGCCCTGCTGTGCCGCCGGACCGGAGAACGCGTGTGGCGCACCGCCTTCGACGTCGGAGCCGAACGCGTGCTGACCCTCCCGGACGACGAGCGCGAGCTCATCGAGCTGCTCGCCGACGCCGCCGACGGCCCCGAGGGCGAGGGCCGGGTGCTGGCCGTGCTCGGCGGCTGCGGCGGCGCGGGCGCCTCCGCGCTGGCCACCGCCACCTCCGTGGCCGCCGCGCGGGCCGGAGGCCGATCGCTGCTGGTCGACTGCGACCCGCTCGGCGGCGGGCTCGACCTCGCCACCGGTCTGGAGCGGGAGGACGGGCTGCGCTGGTCCGGGCTGTCGGTCGGCGCCGGACGGCTCGGCGCGGGAACCCTGCGGCGAGCCCTGCCGCGCAAGCGCGTCGGAGCGGGCGAGGTGGCCGTGCTGGCCTGCGATCGCGACCGCGCATCCAGCGGGCTCACCCCCGAGGGCGTGCGCGCGGTGCTCGGCGCCGGCCGCCGGGCGGGCGCGACCGTGGTGTGCGACCTGCCGCGCTGCCCGGCGCCGGGCGACCCCGACGAACCGGTGCTCGGCGACGCCGAGCTCGCCGTCGTCGTGGTGCCCGCCGAGGTGCGGGCCTGCGCCGCGGCCGCCCGCGTCGTCGCCGCCGTGACCGAGCGCGCCGGATGTCCCGTCCGGCTGGTGGTGCGCGGCCCGGCACCGGGCGGGCTGCGCCCGCGCGACGTGGCGCGCGCGGCGGGTGCGGCGGTGCTCACCACGATGCGACCACAGCCGCGGCTGGCCGCCGCTCTCGACCGCGGAGACCTCGTCTCCGCGCTGCGCCGGGGCCCGCTGGCCACCGCCGCAGGCGCGGTTCTCGCCGAACTCGCCGCGGCGCAGCCACCGAGCCCGCGCTCGATCCCGGCGCTGCCCGCGCCGTTCTGAAACCCGCTGCACCGCAGCCGATCTCGCTCGATCGGCCATGCCGTCCTGCCGGAAAACCGGCAGGGGAAGGGGAAGGATCACCATGTCCGTGGATCGCGACCTGCTGGCGCGCGTGCGCACCCGGCTGGTGAGCAGCGGCGCCGCGCTCAGCCCCGCCGCCGTGGCCGAGGCCGTCCGGGCCGAGTCCGACGGCCTGGTCGCCGACGCCGACGTGCTCGCCGCGCTGCGCCTCGTGCAGCAGGAGTTCTCCGGCGCGGGAGCGCTCGAACCGCTGCTGGACGACCCCGAGACCTGCGACGTGCTGGTCACCGCGCCCGACCAGGTGTGGGTGGACCGCGGCGACGGGTTGGTGCCCGCGCGGGTCCGCTTCCCCGACGAGGACTCGGTGCGCCGGCTCGCCCAGCGCCTGGCGATGTCCACCGGGCGTCGGCTCGACGACGCCCAACCGTGGGTCGACGCCTGGCTCCCGCACCGCGACACCGGCGCCGTCCGGCTGCACGCCGTGCTGCCCCCGGTCGCCGGGGACGGCACCTGCCTCTCGCTGCGCGTGCTGCGGCCGGCCGACCACGACCTCGCCGCGCTGCAGCGGGCCGGGACGTTCGACGAGCGGATCTCCGCCGTGCTGCGCGAGATCGTGGCGCGCCGACTGGCGTTCCTGATCACCGGCGGCACCGGCAGCGGAAAGACCACGCTGCTGGCGGCGATGCTCGGCGCGGTCGGCGGGCACGAGCGCATCGTCTGCGTCGAGGAGGCCGCCGAGCTGCGGCCCCGTCACCCGCACGTGGTGCGGCTGCTGACCAGGCCGCCCAACGTCGAGGGCGCGGGCGAGATCGGCGTGCGCGACCTGGTCCGCCAGGCGCTGCGGATGCGCCCGGACCGCCTCGTCGTCGGCGAGGTGCGCGGCGCCGAGGTGCGCGAGCTGCTGGCCGCCCTCAACACCGGGCACGACGGGGGCGGCGGCACGCTGCACGCCAACTCGCCGCGCGAGGTGCCGGCCCGGATGGAAGCCCTGGGTGCGCTCGGCGGCCTGTCCCGCGACGCCCTGCACAGCCAGCTCGCCGCGGCCGTGCAGATCGTGCTGCAGGTCCGGCACCGGCGCCTCGCCGCCATCGGGGTGCTGCACCGCGCGGGAGATCAGGTCGCGGTCCGGCCCGCGTGGGAACGCGAAACCGGGTGGGGCGTGGGCCGGAACGACCTCGCGGACCTGCTGGAATCCCGGGGAGGTGGGTTGCCGTGCTGATCACCAGCGCCCTGCTGGCGGCGGCCGGTCTGCTGTGCTGGCCGGCGCCGACCGGCCGCCACCGGCTGCCCGGACTCCCGCGAGCACCGCTGCGGATGCCGCGTCCGGCCCGGCTGCTGCCCTGGGCGACCGGGCTCGCCGGAGCGGTCTGCGCGGGTCCGGCGGGGATGTGCGCGGCGTTCGCGCTGACCCTGCTCGCCGGCCGGTACCTGCGGGAGAACCGCGACGAGCAGCGGGACCTCGCGCTGCACGACGAGTTCGCCGAAGCCCTGCGGCTGCTGGTGACCCAGGTGCGCGCGGGAGCGCACCCGGCGAACGCGGCGGAGGGCGCGGCGGCCGAGTCCGGACCGGCGGTCGCCGGGCTCTTCCGCGACCTGGCCGCCACCGCCCGGCTCGGCGGCGACGTCACCGCCCTGTCCGAGACGCCTCTGTCCGGGCGACCACGCGAGCCGGTGCGGCGGCTGACCCGCGCCTGGGAACTGGCCGAACGGCACGGCGTCGCGCTCGCCGAACTGCTGGACTCGCTGCGCCGCGACGTCGAGCGGCGCACCGCGTTCCGGCGCGAGGTCGCGGCGAAGATGGCCGGTCCGCGCGCCACCGCGGGCGTGCTCACCGGTCTCCCCGTGCTGGGACTGCTGTTCGGGCAGGCCGCCGGTGCCTCGCCGTTCGCGGTGTTCGGCAGCGGCCCGGGCGGTCAGCTGCTCCTGCTGGCCGGGGTGGCGCTGCTGATCGCCGGGGTGCTGTGGAGCTCGCGGCTGACCCGAGCGGTGGTGCGGTCGTGAACGCGGTGGTCGCGCTGATCGCCGCCGTCGCGGTGCTGCTGGTGCCGGTCCCCACGGCCCGGCACCGGTTGCGGCTGCCCCGTCCGCGCGCACCGGCGAGATCCCGCCCGCAGCGGCCCCGGCGGGCCGATCCACTGGTGCTCGCCGCCGGGTGGGACCTGCTGGCGGCGGGGATGCGGGCGGGCCTGCCGGTGCCGGTGATCGTGCGGGCGGTGGCCGTCGAGGTCGGCGGCACCGCGCGGCGAACGCTGGACGAGGTCGCCGATCACCTGGCGCTCGGCTGCGACGCCGCCACCGGCTGGGAACCGGCGCTGCGCGACCCCGACACCGCCGAGCTCGCCCGCGCGGCGCGGCGCACCGCGCGGACCGGCAGCGCGCTCGCCGACGTCGCGGCCGAACTCGCCGACCGCGCCCGCTCGCGCGGATCGGACCTGGCGGAGGCGCGCGCCCAGCGCGGTGCGGTGTGGATCTCGGCGCCGCTCGGGCTGTGCTTCCTGCCCGCGTTCCTGTGCCTGGGAGTGCTGCCGGTCGTGCTCGGCCTGCTCGCGCAACTCCCGATCGCTCCACTGTAGACACGAGGAGGAGAACGACGATGCGGAACCTGATCCGGCGGCTGCGGGCCGCCCTGACCGGCGACGCCGGGATGTCCACGGCGGAGTACGCGGTCGGCACGCTGGCCGCCGTGGCCTTCGCGACGACCCTGTACGCGGTGGTGACCAGCGGTTCGGTGGAGGAAGCGCTCACCGGGATCATCCAGCGCGGCCTGCAGGGCGCGGGCACGTGAACGACCGCGGCTCGGTGACCGTCGAGGCCGCGCTGGGGATCTGCTCGCTGGTCGCGGTCTTCGGGCTCCTGCTGCTCGGGTGCGCGGCGGTGCTGGGACAGGTGCGCTGCCAGGACGCCGCCGTCGAGGCCGCCCGCCTGCTCGCCCGGGGTGACGCGCCCCGGGCCGAGCGGGCGGTGCGGGACCTGGCGCCCGCGGACGCGCGGTACGAGCACGCGATCAGCGGGGATCAGGTCCGGGTGCGGGTGAGCGCGCACTGGACGCGCGCCGAGGCGGTCGCGGTGCTGGAACCGGGCCAGGTGCCGGAACCGGGGGAGGGGTGATGGACGATCGGGGCTCGGCGACCGCGCTCGCCGCGGTGCTGTCGCTGGTTGTGCTGCTCCTGCTGGGGTGGCTGGTGCAGCTCGGCGCGGCCACCGCCGCCCGGCACCGCACCGAGGGCGCCGCCGACCTGGCGGCGCTGGCCGCCGCCGCTCACGCGATCAGCGGACCCGACGTCGCCTGCGCGCAGGCCGCGTGGGTGACCGGCGGGATGCGGACCCGTCTGATCACCTGCACCCTGGCCGGGCGGGAGGCCCGGGTCGAGGTCGTCGGCGAGCGGCCCGGCGCGGTGATCGGGGGCGCACCGCCCAGCGCACGTGCGCGCGCCGGACCCGCACCTCGCTGAGCGGCGCGTATCGCAGCGGGTGTACGACGAGCGGTCGGTGAGCGGTCCTGCGGGCAGTGCGGCGGTCGACGAACGCTTCACCGGCGGAGTTCGGTGCCACTTCCGATTTTTCAGCGCGCGTGTTGGGCTCCTCGCGCTCATCGCCGCCGAACGACCGGTCGTCGCAAGGGGGCTGTACTCCCCGGGGCTTGATGACGTTTCTTGGAATGTGTGAGCGGCGAGCCCGGGTTCGCCACGAACCGAGGTCCACCCGACAAGGAGGTCGGGGGATCGGCCGGAACCCCGAAATCCGGCCGATCGATCTCAGGGAGCACCACGCCGCTCGCAGCTGAACAAGGAGGCGGAGAACATGCAACGGTCTGCGGAGAGGTGGCAGAGCGCCTTCCGCGGCGTCCCGGCCCACCCGGCCGGGCTGACCAGCAGCCGGATCGATCTGCGCGTGCAGGCGATCGACTTCGCGTCGCGCGGTTGGTCGGTGCTGCCCGGAACGTTCCCGAAGGACGGCGAGTGGTTCGGCCGCCGCGGCATGCAGCTGCACGGTCCGACCCCGGTCCACGCCGACTGGCAGGACCGCCTGGGGGCGGACCTCGCCGAGGTCATGTCCTGGTGGGACGAGCACCCGTACAACCTCCTGCTGGCGACCGGTTCTCAGGTCGACGCGATCGAGGTCGACACCGCGACCGGACGGCAGGCGGCCAAGGTGCTGCGGGCCGGCGGCTTCCCGGTGCCGATCGTGGCGACCCCGACCGGGAGCTGGTTCTTCCTGACAACCCCTGGGGGTCAGCTCAACGGCGAGCTGGCTGAGGAGAGCGGAATCCGCTTGCACGGCAAGGGGAGTTGGGTTCCGCTGCCACCGTCGACCTACACCGGCGGAGCGGTGCATTGGCGGGTCAAGCCCGACGTGTGCGCCTGGCAGCTGCCCAGCCCGGAGTTCGTCCAGGACGCGCTCCGGACCGCGCTCGAGATCGATCACCAACCGGATGACGTGGCGGAACTTCTCGGAGCGAGCAGGTAGAACCTGCCGCCGTGACGCGCTGAGCGGTCCGGACACCGCGCCCAGGGCTCCCCGGCCCGACCCGACACGAGATTCCCGCGAGCACGCACCAGCCCTGCGCGCTCATCGTGCCTGGTCGGGCAGCCCACCCGGACCGTCGGTGCTACCCCGAAGCACGGCGGACACCGCGTCGAGAACAGCCACCGCCCCTGCCTTGTCCAGCGGTTCGTTGCCATTCCCGCACTTGGGCGACTGAACGCAGGACGGGCATCCGGCCGGGCAGTCGCAGGAAGCGATCGCTTCCCGCGTCGCGACCAGCCAGGGGACCAATGCGGCGAAACCGCGATCGGCGAATCCGGCCCCTCCCGGATGGCCGTCATGCACGAACACCGTTGCCTCCCCGGTGTCGGCATGCAGCGCGGTGGAGACCCCGCCGATGTCCCAACGATCGCAGGTCGCGAACAGCGGTAGCAGGCCGATCGCCGCGTGCTCGGCAGCATGCAGCGCGCCGGGGATGCGCGCCGGTTCCAGCCCGGCGCCCCCCGGCGCGCTGCTCATCAACAGCTCCTGGCTCACCGTGTACCAGACGGCGCGGGTGCGCAGCGTCTGCGCGGGCAGGTCCAGCGGGACCTGGTCCAGCACCTCGCCGGTGGGTCGTTTCCGCAGGTAGCCGACGACCTGCGAGGTCACCTCCACCTCGCCGAGGTTGATCGTGACCCCGGCGCCGGTGTCGCTGCTCTCCACGGTGCGCAGCACGGAGATGTCCACGTCGTCGCGCGGCGAGGTCGTCCAGTCCGGGCTCTCCTCGTGGACCAGCGCGATCGCCGACTCCAGGTCGAGCTCGTCGACCACGAACGACTCGCCCTGGTGCAGGTACACCGCGCCCGGGTGCACCGTGGAGCACGCCGAATCCGCGTCGACGGTGCCGAGCATGCGCCCGGACTCGCCTTCCACCACCGCGATCGGCGGGCCGCCGGAGCCGCGCAGCTCGACGGTGCGGTGCGGGCGTTCCCGCTCGGTCCAGAACCAGCCGTGCGGGCGGCGCCGCAGCACGCCGTCGGCGGTCAGCGCCGCCACGGCCTCCCGCGCGGGGTCGCCGCCGAAGATCTCGAAGGACTCCTCGGTGAGCGGGAGCTCGGCGGCCGCGCAGGCCAGGTGCGGTTCCAGCACGTAGGGGTTGGTGGGGTCGAGCACGGTGGCCTCGACCGGCCGGGACAGCACGGCGGGCGGGTGGTGCACGAGGTAGGTGTCCAGCGGGTCGTCGCGGGCCACGAACACCACGAGCGCGCCGTCCCCGTCGCGCCCGGCCCGCCCGGCCTGCTGCCAGAACGAGGCCAGCGTGCCCGGGTACCCGGCGACGACGACGGCGTCGAGCCCGGAGATGTCGACGCCGAGCTCCAGCGCGTTGGTGGTGGCCACCGCGCGCAGTTCTCCGGTCAGCAGCGAGCGTTCCAGCTCGCGGCGGTCCTCCGGCAGGTAGCCGCCGCGGTAGGCGGCGACCCGCTCCGGCAGCGAGGAGTCCACTTCAGACAGAGCGCGTCGCGCGGCCAGCGCCGCGAGCTCGACGCCGCGCCGGGAGCGGATGAACGCCAGCGTGCGGGCGTCCTCGACGACGAGCTCGGTGACGATGCGCGCCGCCTCGGATCCGGCGTTGCGGCGCACCGGGGCGCCGTTCTCGCCGACCAGGTCGTCGAGCAGCGGCGGTTCCCAGAGCGCGACGGTGCGCGCGCCGCGCGGCGAGCCGTCCTCGGTGATCGCCCGGCAGCGCGTGCCGGTCAGGCGCTCGGCGAGCTCGGCGGGGTCGGAGACGGTGGCCGAGGCGAGCACGAACACCGGGTCGGCGCCGTAGCGCTGGGCGATCCGGCGGAGCCTGCGCAGCAGCAGCGCGACGTGCGAGCCGAACACGCCCCGGTAGGTGTGGCACTCGTCGATGACGACGTGGGTGAGCCGGCGGAAGAACTGCGCCCAGCGCCCGTGGGCGGGCAGCACGCCGAAGTGCAGCATGTCGGGGTTGGTGAACACCCACCGGCCGTGCTGGCGCACCCAGTCGCGCTCGGCCTGCGGGGTGTCGCCGTCGAACTTCGCCGCGCGGATCTCGGTGAGCTCCAGCTCGGCGATGCTGCGCAGCTGGTCGGCGGCGAGCGCCTTGGTGGGGGAGAGGTACAGCGCGGTGGCCTTGGGGTCGTCGAGCAGCCGGGAGATCACCGGCAGCTGGTAGACCAGCGACTTGCCGGACGCGGTGCCCGTGGCGACGACGACGTTCTCGCCGTCGTGCACGGCTTCGGCGCCCTCGACCTGGTGGATCCACGGTTCGTCCGCGCCGCGCGCCCGGAACGCCTCGACGAGCCGGGGCGGTGCCCACTTGGGCCAGTCGGCGGTGCGGGCGCTGCGGGCCGGCCGGTGCTCGACGTGCGTCACGGGCGACTCGTCGGCCGGGATCCCGGCGAGGACGCGGCCGAGCAGCCGCTGTCCCTTGTCCTCCTCGCGCACGTCGCCAGCCTTGCACAAACCTGATCCGCACCCGCACAGGTGTTCCCCTCCGCGAGTCGGGCATGTCCCCTTTCGGGGGAATTTCTCTCCGTGTTCCGCGAGATGGCCGAGTCCGCGCCGGTGGCGGGGCGACACGCCCTACCTCACGTCACCCGTTCGTACCAAATCGAAATATGGCCGATCAGGGGATCAAGTAGGGCTCTGAATCGATCATTCGGTAACGAAAACCCACGTCGAGATGAGGTGCGTATCACACCGTGAGGTAAGCCACTCGTGGTCTGAATAGACTCCCGAGCCACGACGTCGCCACGGACGGCCAGCGGACGAACACGGGCCGTACCGGGCGGGGCCGCCTACCGCGCATCGGGGCCCGGTAAGAGTTGCAAGAGCGTGCGGGGCCGCCGGTGTGAGAACCGAGCACAACCCAGGAGGACGGATGTCCCTGCTCACCCCGGTCCAGCACGGCTGGGCCCAGGGCGCTGCACCACCGAGCTCGCAAACCCGGATGGACCTCGCCCAACAACCCACCGGCATCGAGCTCGCCGGCATCGACTACGCGCTGGTCGGTGTCGTCATGGTCATCGCGCTGGCCGCACTGGCCTTCGGCTACGTCCTGATCAGGGAGGTGCTCGCCGCGGGGCAGGGCACCGCCAAGATGCAGGACATCGCCAAGGGCGTGCAGGAAGGAGCGTCGGCGTACCTGAACCGGCAGTTCCGCACCTTGGCGATCTTCGCGGTCGTGGTGTTCCTGGTGCTGTTCGCGCTGCCCGCGGAGACCATCGGCGAGCGCGTCGGCCGGTCGATCTTCTTCCTGTTCGGAGCCGCGTTCTCGGCCGTCATCGGCTACCTGGGCATGTGGCTGTCCACCCGCGCGAACGTGCGCGTGGCCGCCGCCGCCCGCGAGTCCGGGGAGGGCCGCGAGAAGGCGATGCGGGTGGCGTTCCGCACCGGTGGCGTGGTCGGCATGATGACCGTCGGCCTCGGCCTGTTCGGCGCCGCGCTGGTCGTCATGGTCTACGCGGGCGGAGCCCCGCGCGTGCTGGAGGGCTTCGGCTTCGGCGCCGCGCTGCTGGCGATGTTCATGCGAGTCGGCGGTGGCATCTTCACCAAGGCCGCCGACGTGGGCGCCGACCTGGTCGGCAAGGTCGAGCAGAACATCCCCGAGGACGACCCGCGCAACGCCGCCACCATCGCCGACAACGTCGGCGACAACGTGGGTGACTGCGCGGGCATGGCGGCGGACCTGTTCGAGTCCTACGCGGTGACCCTGGTCGCCTCGCTGATCCTGGGCACCGCCGCCTTCGGCGCGCACGGCCTGCTGTTCCCGCTGATCGTGCCCGCCATCGGCGTGCTCACCGCGGTGATCGGCGTCTACATCACCAAGGCCCGCTCCGGCGAGAGCGCGCTGACCGCGATCAACCGCTCCTTCTACATCTCCGCCGGGATCTCGGCGGTGCTGTGCGCGGTGGCCGCGATGCTGTACCTGCCCAGCACCTTCGCCGAGCTCTCCGGCGTGTCGGAGGAGGTGCGCGCCACCCCGGGCAGCCCGGCTCTGGTCGCGCTGCTGGCCGTGGTCATCGGCATCCTGCTCGCGGTCGTCATCCTCAAGCTGACCGGCTACTTCACCGCCACCGAGCACCGCCCGGTGCAGGACGTCGGCAAGTCCTCGCTGACCGGTGCCGCCACGGTGATCCTCACCGGTCTGTCGGTCGGTTTCGAGTCCGCCGTCTACACCGCGGCGGTCATCGGCGCGGCCGTGTTCGGCGCGTTCCTGCTGTCCGGTTCGCTGCCGGTGGCGCTGTTCGCGATCGCGCTGGCCGGTTGCGGCCTGCTGACCACGGTCGGCGTCATCGTCGCGATGGACACCTTCGGCCCGGTCAGCGACAACGCGCAGGGCATCGCCGAGATGTCCGGTGACGTCGAGGGCGAGGGCGCGAAGATCCTCACCGAGCTCGACGCGGTCGGCAACACCACCAAGGCGATCACCAAGGGCATCGCGATCGCCACGGCGGTGCTGGCGGCGACGGCGCTGTTCGGCTCCTACACCGACGCGATCGGTGCGGCGCTGGCCGACGTGGCCGGGCAGCTGTCCACCGCGGAGTTCTTCGTCTACGCGCCGAACGTCCTGGTGGGCGTGGTCATCGGTGCCGCGGTGGTGTTCCTGTTCTCCGGTCTGGCGATCAACGCCGTGTCCCGCGCGGCCGGTGCCGTGGTCTACGAGGTGCGGCGCCAGTTCAAGGACAAGCCGGGGATCATGGACGGCTCGGAGCGCCCCGAGTACGGGCGGGTGGTCGACATCTGCACCCGCGACTCGCTGCGCGAGCTGGCCACGCCGGGTCTGCTGGCGGTGCTGGCGCCGATCGCGGTCGGGTTCGGCCTGGGCGTCGGTCCGCTGGCCGGCTACCTGGCCGGTGCCATCGCCACCGGCACCCTGATGGCGATCTTCCTGGCCAACTCGGGCGGTGCCTGGGACAACTCCAAGAAGCTGGTGGAGGACGGCTACCACGGCGGCAAGGGGTCCGAGGCGCACTCGGCCACGGTCATCGGTGACACCGTCGGCGACCCGTTCAAGGACACCGCTGGTCCGGCGATCAACCCGCTGCTGAAGGTGATGAACCTGGTGTCGGTGCTGATCGCGCCGGCCGTGGTCTACTTCGCCGTCGGCGACGCCGCCAACCCGGCGGTGCGGATCGGCATCGCGGTCGTCGCGGTCGTGGTGATCGTGGCCGCCGTGGTGATCTCCAAGCGGCGTTCGACCGCCATCGCGGACGAGCCCGCGGACGACAAGACGATCAACGGCGCTCCCGCCTAGATCGGTCCCCGTCGATGGGCGTCACCCGGCTCGGGTGGCGCCCATCGCTGTGCGCAGGGGTGTTGTCGCGGCGGGCGACCCCGGCTTCACCGGGAGGAGTGGCGGTACGAGAGAGTCCGAGCGCAGAGCGAGAGCTACTCCGATCCATGTGAGGAGTTCGCAATGAGGTTCCGTGCGACGTCCCTCGCGGCGCTCGCGGCCATCCCGCTGGCCCTGAGCGCTTGCGGAACGGCACCGGCGCCCAAGCCCGTACCGGCGCCCCAGGCGGCGGGCCCGGAGGGCATCGAGTGGGCGGGCCGGTTGTGCGGGTTGGTGAACGACTTCTCCGCGTCCCAGAAGAACCTGCCGCCGGTGGACAAGACCAACACGGCGACGATGAAGGACTCCGTGGTCACGCGGCTCGACAGCGCGACCAAGACCGCCGACGACACGGTCCGCGGGCTGCACGAGCTGCCGCCGTCGCCGATCCAGGGCGGGGACCAGGTCAGCCAGGGCATCCAGGACGCCTTCAGCCAGATCCGCGATCTCATGGCGGGCGCGCGCGGCAAGGCCGATCAGATCGATCCGAACGACAAGCAGAAGTTCACCGAGGGCATGACGGCCCTGCAGGGCGAGCTGAAGAAGACCTCGCAGGTCGACCTCAACGGCAAGTTCGGCGCTCTGGAGGCCAACAAGCCGCTCGCCGAGGCCGCCAAGCAGGCCCCGGGCTGCAAGCCCTTCTTCAACCCCGCACCGGCCCAGCCCGCTCCGGGCCAGCCGGCGCCCGCGCAACCCGCACCGGTCCAGCACGACCCGGCCCGGCCCGGCCAGTGATCCTCTCACCTGGGTGAACGACACGATTTCAAGGGAAATCGGGAACCTGGTCTCCCTTGAAATCGTGTCCTCCCGGCGTCGGGACTCATTCGATCGGGTTACAGTGGTGGATAATCTCGAACTGCTGTTCTAGCATCCCGTTCGTGGACCAGCTGTCCTTCTACTCGGCAGAGGCGCGGCGAGCGGACGTCGCCGACCTCGCGGGCATGCTGTGCGGACCCGGGCAGGCCGTCGGATTCGGCCGCGGGACCGCCGCGCGGCTGTCGGTGGTCGTCGACGCCGAGTGGCGCGCCCGCTGCCTGCTCGCCGCCTGCGCCGAGCGGGGAGTCCAGGCCGAGCTCGGCCGCTCCGACGAAGGCCGCCCGCTGGTCCGCACCGCGTTCCGCTCCGACCTCACCGGCATCGCCGCCCGCTGGCTGCGCGGCGCCGTGAAATCGGTCCCGGCCGGTTTCGTGCCGGACGGCTGGGCCCTGCGGCTCTGGGCGCTCACCTCCGGCACCGCCGACGCGCACGGCTACCGGCTCGGCCTCGACCCGCACGCGCCCGACACGCACGAGGCGCTCGCCGAAGCGCTCCGCGGCTGCGGTCTGCCCGCCAAGACCGTGGGTGCCAGAGCGGGCGGACCGGCGCTGCGCGTGACCGGCCGCAGGCGCCTGGCCAGGCTCGCCGAGCTGGTAGGACCGCTGCCCGATGGTGCGATCGAGGGAATGATTCCGCTCGTCTCCTGACCGGGTTGACGCACATCACGCCAG
Source organism: Saccharopolyspora flava (assembly GCF_900116135.1). Taxonomy (GTDB): domain Bacteria; phylum Actinomycetota; class Actinomycetes; order Mycobacteriales; family Pseudonocardiaceae; genus Saccharopolyspora; species Saccharopolyspora flava. The sequence continues at coordinate 744,591 of NZ_FOZX01000002.1, read as the reverse complement.
GTCACGAAACGGAACACCTGGGTAACCCGATACGTTCGTACAACAAGACGTCGACGAATATCGGCGTGTTATATGCAACCCTGTGCCTTCCCGGTGCGGCACGACTAACCGTGCAGCGCGCACACTCCGGGGACGAAACGGATGGGCGCCGGGTGCAAGGGATGCTTCCGGAAGAAGAGAGCAGGTAAGCGTTGGCTGGGTCGACACGTACGAAGAAGGCCGGCGGCGGGGCCGGTCGGGCTTCGGGGTCTCCCAACGGGAACGGCTCCGCTACCCGGCGCTTGGTGATCGTCGAGTCACCGGCGAAGGCCAAGAAGATCGCCTCCTACCTCGGCTCTAACTTCATCGTGGAGTCCTCGCGTGGGCACATCCGCGATCTGCCGCGCAACGCCAAGGACGTGCCCGAGAAGTACAAGGGCCAGGCGTGGGCGCGCCTGGGTGTCGACGTCGAGAACGACTTCGAGCCGCTGTACCTGGTGAGCGCCGACAAGAAGTCGACGGTCACCGAGCTCAAGGACGCCCTCAAGCAGGTCGACGAGCTCTACCTCGCCACGGATGGTGACCGCGAGGGCGAGGCCATCGCCTGGCACCTGCTGGAGACCCTCAAGCCCAAGGTCCCGGTGCGCCGGATGGTCTTCCACGAGATCACCGAGTCGGCCATCCAGGCCGCCGCCGCCAACCCGCGCGACCTCGACCAGGACCTTGTCGACGCCCAGGAGACCCGCCGCATCCTGGACCGCCTCTACGGCTACGAGGTCAGCCCGGTGCTGTGGAAGAAGGTCATGCCGAAGCTCTCGGCGGGCCGCGTGCAGTCCGTGGCGACCCGCGTCGTCGTCGAGCGCGAGCGCGAGCGCATCCGCTTCGTCTCCGCCGAGTACTGGGACATCGGCGCGACCATGGACGCAGGCCCGGACGCCTCGCCGCGCCGCTTCGGGGCCCGCCTGGTCACCGTCGACGGCGCCAAGCTCGCCACCGGCCGCGACTTCGGTCCGGACGGCCGGCTGAAGAACGCCGACACCAAGGTGCTCGACGAGGCCGAGGCCCGGCGGCTCGCCGCGGCGCTGACCGACGCGCAGCTGCATGTCTCCAGCGTCGAGGAGAAGCCCTACACCCGGAAGCCGTACGCGCCGTTCATGACCTCCACGCTGCAGCAGGAGGCCAGCCGCAAGCTGCGCTTCTCGGCGGACCGCACGATGCGCACCGCGCAGCGGCTGTACGAGAACGGTTACATCACCTACATGCGAACCGACTCCACGACGCTGTCCGAGACGGCGATCGCGGCGTCCCGCAACCAGGCCCGCGACCTCTACGGCGAGCAGTACCTGTCGCCGCAGCCGCGGCAGTACAACCGCAAGGTCAAGAACGCGCAGGAGGCGCACGAGGCGATCCGCCCGGCGGGCGAGAGCTTCCGCACCCCCGGCGAGGTCGCCAACGAGCTGTCCAACGACGTCGACGGCTTCAAGCTCTACGAGCTGATCTGGCAGCGCACCATCGCCTCCCAGATGGCCGACGCGAAGGGCACCACGCTGTCGGTGCGCATCACCGGCACCGCCACCAGCGGTGAGGAGTGCACCTTCGCCGCGTCCGGTCGCACCATCACCTTCCCCGGTTTCCTCAAGGCCTACGTCGAGGCCGTGGACTCCGAGGCGGGTGGTGTCGCCGACGACGCCGAGTCGCGGCTGCCGCAGCTCACCCAGGACCAGCCGATCACCGCGCCGGAGCTGGAGCCCGACGGGCACACCACCAACCCGCCGCCGCGCTTCACCGAAGCGAGCCTGGTCAAGACGCTGGAAGAGCTGGGCATCGGACGTCCCTCGACCTACGCGTCGATCATCAGCACCGTGCAGGAGCGCGGCTACGTCTGGAAGAAGGGCTCGGCCCTGGTCCCGTCGTGGATCGCCTTCGCCGTGGTCGGGCTGATGGAGCAGCACTTCGGCAGGCTCGTCGACTACGACTTCACCGCCGCGCTGGAGGACGAGCTGGACGGCATCGCGGAGGGGCGCGAGGAGCGCACCCGCTGGCTGTCGGGCTTCTACTTCGGCGGCGACGTGGGCCCGGAGGACTCGATCGGTCGCGCCGGCGGGCTCAAGAAGCTGGTCGGTTCCTCGGTGGAGGAGATCGACCCGCGCGCGATCAACTCGATCCCGATGTTCGACGACGAGGACGGGCGCACCATCTACGTCCGCGTCGGCCGCTACGGGCCCTACCTGGAGCGGACGCTGGAGGACGAGACGGCGCAGCGGGCGAACCTGCCCGACGACCTGCCGCCGGACGAGCTGACCGTGCAGATCGCCGAGAAGCTGTTCGCCACTCCGATGGAGGGCCGCAGCCTGGGCACCGACCCGGAGTCGGGGCACGAGATCGTCGCCAAGGAGGGCCGCTTCGGCCCGTACGTGACCGAGGTGCTGCCGGAGGGCGACAAGTCCAAGCCGCGCACCGGCAGCCTGCTCAAGTCGATGTCGCTGGACACCGTCACCCTCGACGACGCGCTGAAGCTGCTGTCGCTGCCGCGCGTGGTGGGCACCGACCCGGAGTCGGGCAACGAGATCACCGCGCAGAACGGTCGCTACGGCCCGTACCTGAAGAAGGGCACGGACTCGCGGTCGCTGGAGACCGAGGAGCAGATCTTCTCGATCACCCTGGACGAGGCGCTCAAGATCTACGCGCAGCCCAAGCAGCGGGGCCGCCGGGCCGCCGCCGCGCCGCTGCGCGAGCTCGGCGAGGCCCCGGACACCGGCAAGGCGCTGGTGATCAAGGACGGTCGCTTCGGCCCGTACGTCACCGACGGCGAGACCAACGCGTCGCTGCGCAAGGGCGACTCGGTGGAGGAGCTGTCGATGGACCGCGCGGTGGAGCTGCTGGCCGAGCGGCGGGCCAAGGCCCCCGCGAAGAAGAAGGCCCCGGCGAAGAAGACGACGACGTCGAAGACCACCGCGGCGAAGAAGTCCACGACCTCCAAGTCGACGGCCTCGAAGTCCACGGCGGCGAAGAAGACGACGGCGTCGAAGTCGACGGGCACCAAGACCGCGGCGAAGAAGACCACGTCGTCGAAGTCGACCACCTCGAAGTCCTGACGGTCGCGTCGGTGCGGCATCGTAGAGTCGGGTCCCGATAGCTCGGCACGAGGGAGTTGACGCGATGCGCACCGGCGCTCCGGAGGTACCCGCGACCGGGGTGTGGGCGGAGGTCGTCGGCCAGCCGGACGCGGTCGGCACGCTGCACGCGGCGGCCGACGCGGCCCGCAAGCAGGTCCGCGGCGAACCGGTGCCGCCCGGCGCGATGACGCACGCGTGGCTGTTCACCGGGCCGCCCGGTTCCGGCCGGTCGATCGCGGCCCGCGCGCTGGCGGCGGCGCTGGAGTGCGAGGACCCGAGCGAGCTGGGCTGCGGTCGCTGCACCGCCTGCCGCACGGTCCTGCAGGGCACGCACGCGGACGTGAAGCTCGTGGTGCCGGAGGGCCTGTCGATCTCGGTGGCGGAGATGCGCGCGCTGGTGCAGGCCTCCGCCCGCCGCCCGAGCACCGGGCAGTGGCGGGTGGTGCTCATCGAGGACTCCGACCGGCTCACCGAGGGAGCGGCGAACGCCCTGCTCAAGGCGGTGGAGGAACCGCCGCCGCGCACCGTGTTCCTGCTGTGCGCGCCGTCGGACCACCCGGAGGACGTCTCGGTGACGATCCGCTCGCGGTGCCGCGTGGTGCAGCTGCGCACGCCGCTGGCGGGCGCGATCGCCGAGGTGCTGCGCGAGCGCGACGGCATCGACCCGCAGCTCGCGGAGTGGGCGGCGGAGGTCTGCGGCGGTCACATCGGGCGCGCCCGGCGGCTGGCCACCGATGAGCAGGCCCGCGAGCGCCGCGAGTCGGTGCTGCGGATCCCGCTCGGGCTGCGGCGCTTCTCGGACGTGTTCACCGCGGCGTCGGGCCTGGTCAAGCTGGCCGAGACGGAGGCGGTCACGGCCAACGAGGAGCGCAACGAGACCGAGCGCGAGGAGCTCAAGACGGCGATGGGCGCCGGCGGCACCGGCAAGGGCACGGCGTCGGCGACCCGCGGCGCCAACGCGGCGCTCAAGGAACTGGAGAAGCGCCAGAAGTCCCGCGCCACCCGGTCCCAGCGGGACGCCCTGGACCTGGCACTGGTCGATCTCGCGGGCTTCTACCGGGACGTGCTGGTCACCCGCACCGGTTCGGGCTCGGCCCTGAACCACCCGGACTTCGCCCGCTCGTCCCGCGAGGCGGCGACCGAGTGGACCTCGGAGTCCACGCTCCGCCGTCTCGAAGCGGTCCTGGAGTGCCGCACGGCCCTCAACCAGAACGTCAAACCCCTCATCGCGGTCGAAGCCATGCTCGCCACCCTCTTCACGGGCTGACCTCCGCGACTCCCGGTGTGGTGACAGTCTTCATGAAAACTGTCACCACACCGAGAAACCCCAAACCTCGGTGTCGGGTTGGGTGCTTGGACGACAGTTTTCATGAAAACTGTCGTCCCCCGAGACCCCGATCCGGGGTGTCGAGTTGGGTGGTGGACGGGACAGTTTTCATGAAAACTGCGCCCGGTTCGGGAGGTCAGTGCTTGGCGTCTCGGCGACGGGGGAAGGCGGCGACGAGGATCGAGCCGAGCAGGAGGAGTCCGGCTCCGGTCCAGAACAGCGGGACCGCGAAGTAGCTGCCGCTGGTGAGGGCGAGGGGTTCGGTGCGGCCCTGGTAGTAGCCGGCGGGGATGGCTCCCGCGCCGTCGTCGCCGGTGGCGCCGCCGGCTCCGGCGGCCGGGGGTGTGCAGTCGACACCGCCCGCGGGCGCGGCGGCGCGCGCGACCTGCTCGCCGAAGGAGATCTGGGCCAGCGAGGCGGGCAGTCCGAGCTTGGAACCGTCGAGGACCTTCAGGTCGAACAGCCGCGCCGTGCCGCGGATCTCGGTGCCCTGCGTCTCCTGCTTGAACTCGCCGACGCTGAGCCGCAGCACCCCGAGGTCCAGAACTCCCTTGTCGAGCCCGGGGATCGCGGGGATCGGGATGTCCTTCGTCGGGTTGGCGGCGTCGAGCACGGCGAGTTCCTTGCCGCCCTGGCTGATCCGCAGCACGGGCGCGGTGTAGTCGACGCGGGAGGTCGCCGGATCACCGGTGGCGGTGGCGGTCAGCGTGGGCTTGCCGACGACCTGGATCGTCACCTCCTGCGGCGTGCCGCTGAACAGCTTCACCTCGGAGATCTGCAGCTCGGAGGTGGACACCACGGCCTTGGTGGCCTGCCCGGGAACGTCGGCGAGCTGCACGTTCGAGTGCGCCTCGGCCAGCGAGGGCACGTCGACGAGCGGGCCGGTGAGACCGGGAACCGAGCCGCTGCCCATCGTGTAGCGGGCGTCGGACAGCGGCGCGACGCCGCACGGCCCGGTCTGCTCGTTCCAGCGCGCGTGCACGCTGCCGCTGAGGCCGTTGAGCTTGAGCGGCACCTCGCCGGGGGCGGGCGGGGTGAGGGAGTTGGTGATCGGTCCTTCGCGGTCGGGCAGCGCGGCCTGCGCGATCCCGCCGGGGATCTGCGGCACGTCGCCCATGAACGCGACGCCGAACGGGGACGCTTCGGCGAGGGAGTGCTCGTGCGCGAGGAACGCCTCGGAGTTGACCTGGGCGATGGCCCGGCCCATGCCGGCTTCCAGCACGGACTGCTTGGGCAGCTTGTCCTCGAACTCGGGCTCGTCGAAGAACGAGTCGCCGGGCGCGGTGGCGGGGAGCAGCCGCACGATGCCGAGCATCGTCCCGGCGTCGCCGATGACGGGACGCGGCGTGGTGTCGGGGATGCGCCCGGGCGGCTGGGCGGGGTCGACGGGCTGCGGTGTCGGCGTCGTGGGGTACGAGCCCTGGGCCAGGGCCGCGGGCATCGACATCCCGGTCAGCGCCAGGGTCACCGCGGTGCAGGCGCAGAGCCGACGAATCGCACGCATCCGACTTCCTCCGTGATAGGCGTCACTGCCTCAGCGGTGTATCAACGATCACATCGCCCGCAGGTGACGGTCGGATCGCCGCCCGTGTGTCGGTGGCCCGGGCCGTACCGGACCCCCGGCGAGCGCCGCGAGGGCGCCAGCTACACTTGTGCACGCACTGCCGCCTTAGCTCAGTCGGCCAGAGCGACGCACTCGTAATGCGTAGGTCGAGGGTTCGATTCCCTCAGGCGGCTCGCAGTGACCGGCCACTTTCCGAACGCGGGAAGGGGCCGGACTCGTTTTCGGGTGTGATGGGGAGAGTTCTGCGGAAGACCGCAGGACACCCCCAGTGACCTGCGGTCTTCCGCTGCTCAAGTTCCGTCTCGGGTTGAAAGGCCCGGCTGCGTGACGGTCTTCGCTCAGAAGACGCGGCGAGCGGGGTGGAGGTTGTTCCCCGGCGCGGAGATTTCTAGATCCGCTCGCCGTCGCCGGTGAGATCCCCCGACCGCATCGGCACGGCCGCGAGTTCGTGCGCCCGCGCGTTGCACGTCCCGCAGGTCGCGAAGAACCAGGCGACCTCGCTGAGATCGGCCTCGGTCTCGAGTCCGCACAACGCGGTGAAGGCCTCCCCGTCCCCGGGCCGTTCAGCGGTCGCATGCCGCTCCCCAGCACCAGGCCGCCAGCAGAACGGATGAGGCGAATAGAGACGCGTGTTGTTCATGGGAGCACTCTTGCGCCGCTGACCACGGAGTTTTTGCCACCGAGGCAATCGCTCGACCGGGTTACACGTGCAGTCCCGAGCGGTATGCCATGCCGCGCAGCTCGCGACCGATCGCGTCCCGCTTGACCTTGGTGAGCAGTTCGGCGAGCACCGACCGCATGAACGGGTGCCGGTGGATTCGTGCCGGTGAGATCTTCTCGGCGCGGCGCAGCATCAGAACCGCTTCGTCGCGCTGCTTCGGCAGCCGTGCCAGCGCGCGTCCGTACTCCCGGTAGTACGCGCTCTGCCGGGTCGGCGATGGCAAGGCGTCGACGTCCACCGTCTCGGCGATCTTCGCGGCTTCCGCGTGCTCACCGGCTTCCAAGGCGACGGACATGCGCCACACGCCGACGTTGCTCGGGCCGAAGCCGAAGTCGAACGCGTTGCCCTCGCCGGTGTGCCGGGCGAGATCGGCGGCCGCCTCCAGCGCCGCGCGTCGTCCCGCTTCGTCGCGTTGGGCCGCGAGAACGAGGGAGGAAGTGAGCGTGAGCATCCCGGAGACCTGCATCGACTCGTCGGTGGCGGTTCCGGGGTCGGCCTTGTCCAGCGCTCGTGACGCGAGGTCGAAACCTCCGGCTCCGAGCAGGCCGAACGCGGTGCCGAAGGCGCACACGGCGGTGTAGGTCGGTTCGTCGAGCCGTTGCGCCGCGCGTTGCGCGAGAGTCACCGCCTGCCAGGAGAGATCCAGCGGAGCACCGATGTCGCCGAGCCAGGCCTGCGTGCCCTGAACATGGGTGAGGACCAGCATCCGCAGGAGCTCTCGCTCGTCGTGTCCGGCATCGAGCGACTGGTGCAGGTCGCGGACGAGGTCGGGGAGTCGTGCGCCCACGGCCGCGTAGTCGCATTGCCGTTGCGCCGCCAGGATTTCGTCGACGCGCGCGCGGAGCTGGTCGACGGGTTGGACCTGTCCGCGCGGTTCGCCCATGCTCACCGCGAGCAGCGTCAGCCGGAGATCGCTCAAGGCGCGATCCTCGCTGGCTTGCTGGGGCGCGGTCAGGGTGACGCCGGTGATCTCGCTCGGCGCGACGTCGAGCGCGGTGGCCAGGGCCGCGATCAGCGATCGGCGGTCGAGCGCTCGATCGCCCGATTCGAGCCGGGAGAGGTAAGAGGGGGAGATCCCGGCCAGCCCGGATATCACCGCGAGCGATTTGCCGCGCGCCTTGCGGATCTCGCGAAGCCTCGTCCCTACAGCGTCGGTCACGACGGATCACCACTCTCCGCAGCGGGTCCTCCCGAGCGTATCGACAACTCGGCTCCGCGAGGAGGGGCCGTCGGCGAAGGCCACGGCTTCGCGGGTGGCCGTTGTTCGGTGGGGTCCTGGGTGGTGGTGTGGGGCTGCGGACAGTTTTAGCCATAATTGCCCATGATCAATGTCCCTTTTGTCCGGTCAATTATGGCTAAAACTGTCCGCAGCCCGGGAGGGCTCTCACCGTGACGTGCGAAGGGGTCGGGATGGTCGAGTTCGAGCACGTGGTGGTTGCCGGGGAGCGGTTGGCGGGGGTGGCTCATCGGACTCCCGTGCTGCGGTCCCGGTTGGTGGACGAGGCCGTGGGGGCCGAGGTGTTCTTCAAGGCCGAGAACTTCCAGCGGATGGGGGCTTTCAAGTTCCGGGGGGCGTACAACGCCGTCGCGTCGCTGCCCGAGGAGCAGCGTCGGCGGGGTGTGGTGACGTTCTCCTCCGGCAACCACGCGCAGGCGATCGCGCTGGCCTGCCGGCTGCTCGGGGTGCCGGCGACGATCGTGATGCCGCACGACGCTCCGGCGGCGAAGGTGGCCGCGACCAGCGGTTACGGCGGGAAGATCGTGCGCTACGACCGCTACGCCGAGGACCGCGAGGCGATCGGGACCGCCCTGGCCGAGGAGCAGGGGCTGACCCTGATCCCGCCCTACGACCACCCGGACGTGATCGCCGGGCAGGGCACCGCCGCGAAGGAGCTCTTCGAGGAGGTCGGGGAGCTCGACGCGCTGTTCGCGCCCCTCGGCGGCGGTGGTCTGCTGTCCGGAACAGCCCTCGCCACCAGGGCTTTGTCGCCCGGCTGCCGGGTTTTCGGCGTCGAGCCGGAGGCCGGTGACGACGGGCTGCGGTCGTTGCGCGGCGGCGAGATCGTGCACATCGACACGCCCCGCACGATCGCCGACGGGGCGCAGACCCAGCACCTCGGCGAGCACACCTTCGCGATCATCCGGAACGCCGTGGACGACATCCGGACCGCCACCGACGCCCAGCTCGTCGAGGCGATGCGGCTGTTCGCGACCTACCTCAAGATCGTCGTCGAGCCCACCGGCTGCCTCGGGCTCGCCGCCGTCCGCAACGCCGCCGCCGAGATCGAGGGCGAGCGGGTGGGTGTCATCATCAGCGGAGGCAACGTCGACCTGGAGCGATATGCGACTCTGCTGGGTAGCACCGAATCAGTCACGTGACTTAAGGTGGGCGCCATGAATGCGACCTCCCGGGCCAGTGCCACCAAGGAGCGCATCCTCGACGTCGCCGAACGGCTCTTCGCCGAGCAGGGCGTCTTCGCCGTGTCCAACAGGCAGATCAGCGAAGCCGCAGGTCAGGGCAACAACGCCGCCGTCGGCTACCACTTCGGGACCAAGGCCGACCTGCTGCGCGCCATCGTGCGCAGGCACGCCGAGCCGGTCGAGGCGCGCAGGCAGGAGCTGGTCGCCGAGCGCGGCGGCTCCCGCGAGGTCCGCGACTGGCTGGTCTGCCTGGTGTGGCCCACCGTCGAGCACCACATCTCGCTGCGCGACTCCGCGCTGGCGCGCTTCACCGCCCAGCTCATGAGCGACCCGTCGCTGCGCGAGCTGGTGGTCGCCGAGACCCTGTCCGGCCCGACGCTGATGCAGGTCATGGACGGCCTCAACCACTGCCTGCCGGACCTGCCGCTGCGCGCCAAGCTCGTGCGCAACGACATGACCCGGCACGTGCTGGTGCACATGATGGCCGAGCAGGAACGCGCCCTCGCCGAGGGAACAGCCCGCCTGACCTGGGAAGAAACCGCGCAGAACGTGATCGACGCGCTCACCGGCCTCTGGCTGGCGCCCGTCACCGAGTGAACAGGGGAACGACGACGTGAGCGCAGTGCTGATCGTGGGAGCCGCCGCGGCAGGGTTGACCACGGCCGACGCCTTGCGGCGCAAGGGTTTCGACGGCGCGCTGACGGTGCTCGGCGCCGAGGCGCACCTGCCCTACGACCGGCCGCCGCTGTCCAAGCAGGTGCTGGCCGGGGAGTGGGAGGCCGAGCGGACCGGGCTCCGCAGCCCGGAGGCGCTGGAGAAGCTGGACGCGGAGTTCCTGCTCGGCGATCCGGCCGTCGCCCTCGACGCCGCCCGGCGCACCGTCCGCACCGCTGCGGGACGGGAGCTGTCGGCCGAGTCGATCGTGGTGGCCACCGGCGTCCGGCCGCGCCGGCTGCCCGGTCACGACGGGCTCGCCGGGGTGCACGTGCTGCGCACCCTCGACGACAGCCTCGCGCTGCGCGCCGACCTGCTCAACGCCCGGCGGCTCGTCGTGGTCGGGGAGGGCGTGCTCGGCAGCGAGATCGCCGCGACCGCGCGCGGCATGGGCCTCGACGTGACGCTGACCGGTCCGCTCGCCGCGCCGATGGCGGCCCAGCTCGGCCCGGAATCCGGTGCGGTGCTGGGAGAACTGCACGCCGACCGGGGCGTCCGGCTCCGGCTCGGTGCCGCGGTGGACGGGCTGGTCGCCGAAGGGGACCGCGTCGGCGGGGTCCGGCTGGGCACCGGCGAGGTGCTGCCCGCCGACGTCGTGGTGGTCGCGATCGGCGCCGACCCGGCGACGGACTGGCTGGAGGGCAGCGGCCTGAAGGTCGAGCGCGGCCTGGTCTGCGACTCCCGCTGCCGCGCCGCCGAGGGCATCTACGCGGTCGGTGACGTGGCCCGCTGGGAGCACCCCGAGTTCGGCGTGATCCGGCTGGAGAACCGGACCAACGCGAGCGAGCAGGCGATGACCGTCGCGGACAACGTCCTCGGCGCCGACCGCGCCTACAGCCCGATCCCGTACTTCTGGACCGACCAGTTCGACGCGAAGATCCACGTCTACGGCGTGCTCTCGCCCGACGACGAGGTGACGGTGGTCGAAGGCGACCGCGCCGAGCGGCGTTTCGTCGAGCTGCACCACCGCGACGGCCGCCCGGTGGGCGTGCTGGGCTGGAACATGCCCAAGCAGACCCGCCAGCACCGCAAGACGCTGGTCGAGGCGCTGACCTCCTGATCAGGTGATGAACCTATAACTTCCTCAGAGTCGCGATCCAATGGCGTTTACGGCCGACTCTAAGTTCGTTTGATCGGCGGCTACGTTCACCTAGATAGCGCAATTTTATCCGACTTCCACAAATGAGGTACGGCGAGGAAGTAGGGATGCTACGGTGCCGATGTGGATCTTGCGCACTGGGTGCTTTCTGCCCTTCAGGCACTGGGGCCTTCCCTGGTTCTGCTAGTTTTGGTGGTTTTGCTCTTTCGGTTATTGAGGAATGCGATCTACCCGGGAGCTTTAGGGTCGCAGGCGGGGCAGAATTTCCGGGAGCCCACGCCCTTGGAGTTCGGTGGCGGCTTTGCAGTGGCCCTGGAAGACGCCGCGACTCTGAATGGTTTCGACCCGACCTCCTCTGCCGATCCAACCGTTAATCTTCAATCGGTGGCGAGCATTAAGCCCACTGAGTATAAAAAATCAACGCAAGAGATCCTGAAGCTTTACTTGCTTGGGCGAGTTGTGTCCGTAGATCTAAGTGATATGGATAAACGGGATGCGTCGAGGCTGGTTGATTTTGTTAGCGGGATGGTGGCAGCTAGATCGGGGTGGATATTTAGAGTTGCTGACGAAGTGGTTGTCTTGAATCCACCTGGATCCAGGTAGCTTCTTTCTGAATAGTGAACACGCCTATCGTTGGGGATGTTTTGACCGAAAGTGTCGATATTACGGACTCCGGTAACAAGCAGAAGTTGGTTTTCGACCACAAGATTCGGAAGATCGAGCATGATCTCCGGATCGCGCGTCGTCGTAGGAGGTGGTCCAACCTCTCGCTAGTGTTCGGCCCAGTGCTAGCGGTGCTGCTCTACTGCCTCTACTGGGTCCCAGGGGTCAGCGGTACTGTCCTTCAGGCTGTGTACCTGCCGACAATTCCTGTTGCGGTCGCGTGCTGCGTTGCCTCGTATCGTTTAAAGCGGTATCCGGGCGGCCCTTTGCAGAAAGGGAATCGCCAGAACGGCGAGGTGTATTTCTTTCGCCAAAGCGAAGACGATCTTGAGTTGATTCTTTCTCAGGAGCGCGATGCGCGGCGCTTACTTATTGCGAGCTCTGCAATAACGCCGAAGATCCGACGTGTAGCGTACAAGGAAGAAGCTTACCACGACATTGACCAACTGCGAAGCGAAAGCAAGGGTTATCGGCGTACGAACAACATTCTCCAAGGCGTCATAATCATCGGTTCGCTTGGTGCCACTGCGACTTCTGGGGTAGCGGTTGATGCTGTGACCTTACGTTGGGTGACTGTCGGAATTACCTTCGCGGTGGGGATTTCAAGTGGCTTCATGGGGTATTTCAAATATAAGGAGCGCAGCTTCTATTTGCAGCAAACCGCTGACGCAATTGAGCAGGAGTGGGAGGCGGTTGAGATTGGCGTTGGTCGTTACAAGCGATGCGAGAGCGAAGATGAAGCATTGGCAGAGTTTGTTGAGGAAGTCCATCGCTTGAAGGCTGAACAAAAGAAGCGGCAGCAGAACCTGGAACAACCGCCCGAAGCCCGTGATGCGGGCGACTAAGGACAGAACTCCTCGCCGAAGTGGGAAATGAGCGCGTGCGACTGTCGGTTGGTGCTGACGGTCGCGCGGCCAAATTTTGTGCTCTTCTTGAGTGGCAACTCAAGACCCCGCCAGGTCGAACGGGACCGTGCGCCAGGGACTGCCGTTCTCGGCCAGCAGCGCCCGGTGCGCCTCCAGCGCGTCGGTGTAGGTGGGGCCGAAGGCCTCGTCGTCGAAGTGCAGGCAGCGGCCCAGCACGTAGCCGACGGAGAACTCCGCCCACGAGGAGTAGCGCGACCGCACCTCCCGGCCGACCAGGTCCAGCGCCTCGTACATCTCCGCCTGGGTCGCGTACCGCGCGCCCCGGCCCCAGCGGGCCATCTTCGAGGCCCGGCCCAGGTCCCAGGCCGCGACCGTGCGCACGTGACCGTCCGGCGGCAGCAGCTCGTCGGCCCGGAACCGCGCCTCGTAGCGGACGATCTTGCCGACCAGCCCGCACAGGAAATCCGCGTAGGAGTCCACTTCCGGGCTGCCGCCGCGCTCGGCGGAGGCACCGGGGACGTTCGCGGCGATGTTGTTGCGGATCGTGGTGTCCACGCACTCCCGCCACCGCTGCGGATCGACCTGCGGTCCCTCGGTGGAGATCAGGAAGGTGCGCGCGCCCAGCACGAAGTCCCAGTCCGAGGTGCTGACGTCGCAGTTGAGCAGCCGGTTCTGCAGGGTGATCCAGTCCTGCCGGATCTTCACGCCCCAGCCCTCGGCCAGCCGCTCCACCTCGCCGCTGTAGCCCAGGCCGTGCCAGTCGAGGTTGTTCCACGCGTCGCCGTTGAGGTAGCAGAGGTGGGCGCCGCAGGCCAGGCCGTGCAGCAGCTCCGTCGGCTCCGCGCCCCCGCTCATCCGGGTGACCAGCCGGTTCCCGCTGAAACCCGCTGCGCCGTAACGCTCGTGGGCCTCCTGCCAGCGCTCCCGCTCGTCGTCGGTGACCTCCAGGTACATCTCGCACGGGGTGTTCGCGTTGACCGCCAGCACCTCGACCTCGTCCGGCACGATCTCCGACAGCGTGCGCACCGAGGAGAACTCGTAGACCAGGTACGGGTGCGGTCGCGGCAGCATGTCCTGGGTGTAGACGAAGGTCGCGATCCGGCCGTCGCCCAGCGTCGAGGTGACCATCTGCCGCTTCGCCGGGTCGCGGTGCGCGTGCACCAGCGCCACCGGGTGGTAGGTGCCGACCGCGGCCAGCACGCACAGGTAGGACCAGGGGTCCTCGTCGACGACGGCGGCGCAGAGCTCTCTCTCGACGGCGGTCGGCGGAACGAACGGTTGATCCCTGGGGATGAACGGGACGACCTCGTCGTGGTCGTCGACCTCACCCACGGTGTAGTACGGGCCAGAAGCCCCGCCGAGCGGAGGAGTCACACCCGGCAACCTACCTAGGAGCCGCTGGACGAAACCGTCGTCTGCGACAACTTGCCACCGGGTGCGGCCGGAGCGCGCCCGGTGGTCACAGCGCCGCCAGGGCCTGGTCGAAGTCGGCGAGGAGGTCCTCCGGGCTCTCCACGCCGACGCTCACCCGCACCAGGTCGTCGGTGACGCCGAGCGCGAGCCGGTCCTGCGGGCTCATGCCCGCGTGCGAGGTGACGGCCGGGCGCGTGATCAGCGACTCGACGCCGCCGAGGCTGGGCGCGTCGAACGGCAGCCGCAGCGCGTCGATGAGCTTCCGCGCGGCCGCGACCCCGCCGGCCGGGCGGAGGCTGAGCATCCCGCCGAAGCCGTCGAACAGCTCCGCCGCCCGCGCGTGGTCCGGGTGCGAGGCCAGGCCCGGGTGGTTGACCTGGGCGATCTCGGGGCGTCCGGCCAGGAACTCGGCCAGCCGCAGCGCGTTCTCGTTCTGCGCGCGCACCCGCAGCGCCAGCGTCTTCATGCCCCGGGCGAGCAGGAACCCGGCGTGCGGGTCGAGGCTGCCGCCGAAGTGGTTGGCGGTCGTGCGCGCCCGCTCGACGTGCTCGGCCCGGCCGACGATCGCGCCGGCCACGATGTCCGAGTGCCCGTTGAGGTACTTCGTGGCGCTGTGCAGCACCAGGTCGAAACCCGCCGTCACCGGGCGGAAGTTCACCGGGGTGGCGAAGGTGTTGTCGATCAGGCTGACCAGCCCGTTGGCGCGCGCGAACTCGGCGACCTCGGGCAGCATGCCCACCCTGACCAGCGGGTTCGTGATGCTCTCCACCAGCACCGCCTTGGTCCGCGGGGTGCGGGCGGCCTCCCAGGTGTCCGGGCGGTGCGGGTCGATGAAGGTGACGTCCCAGCCGAGATCGGCCGCGTGGTGGGTGAGGAAGTCGTGCGTCCCGCCGTAGAGGCAGTCGCCGACCAGCAGGTGGTCGCCGCTGCGCAGGACGCTGTGCAGCGCGGTGGTGATCGCCGCCATCCCGGAGGCGGTGGCCAGCCCGGCCTCGGCGCCCTCCAGCGCGGCGAGCTTGTCGTGCAGGTAGGACTGCGAGGGCGTCGAGTTGAGCCGGATGTAGCGGAGGTCGTGGTAGTCGGTTCCGCTCGGCACCGAGTACACCGTGCCCTGGTAGATCGGGTACACCACCGATCCCTCGGGTCCCGGCCGGCGCTCGCCGCCGTGCACCGCGCGGGTCTCGATCCGGTCCTCGTCCATCCGTCGCGCCCTCCCTCTGAGCCGTGTTCGTCAGCCTAGGAACGCGCCGACGCGCCGGGAAGGCCATCGGTTTTGACCTGATCGGGTGACTCTCGGTCGGGTGGTCTGGGGTTCCGGGCCGCTAACCGGAAACTCCTTCACTCCCATGCACCCTCCGTGCCACCTCCCCGGACCGTGCGGGACCGGTCCCGGATCGTGCACCTGCGAGTGCGACCACAGTGGACGCTCAGTGGTCGATGTGATTCCTGTGGTGGATTCGCGCACCGATCCAGCCGACGGTGAAGAGCACAAGTCGGGAAAGCGCCCGGCGAATGCGGAAATGCACGCCGCGACGAACTCGGCTCCAATCTTGTCCGGGCTGCCCCGACGCCGGAAAACGAATCGTCCGGCGTATGCCACCGGAATTCACCGAGCCGCGGCGTGAAACGCGCCGGGGTGCCAGGAGCGAAGCACAATGGCATTGCGAGAAAGACCCGTCATCAATGAGGTCCTCGGAATCCTGCTCAGCGCCGGACTCTGCGCCGGAGGAATCACCGCCGCTTCCGCTGCTGTGCAGGATGCCCACCCTGAACGGAATATCCCAGCCGTGCGGACCATCGCGCACGCCACCGCGATTCCCCCGATCGAATCCGGACCACCAGCTCCCCGCCCCGCGCCCTGGGTCGCGCCGACGCGCGGCGTGATCAGCAGCGGTTTCGAGATGCGGTGGGGCGAGATGCACAAGGGCGTCGACATCGCCAACGACATCGGCACGCCCATCCGCGCCGCCTCGGCGGGCACCGTCATCGATTCCGGCCCGGCCAGCGGGTACGGGCTGTGGATCCGAATCCAGCACCCCAACGACACGGTTTCCACCTACGGCCACATCGATTCGGCCTACGTGGAAGTGGGCCAGAAGGTCCAATCAGGTGATCTCATCGCCGCGATGGGCAATCGCGGCCAATCCACCGGACCGCACCTGCACTTCCAGATCGAGATCAAGGGCGAGCCGGTCGATCCCGTTTCCTTCTACGGGGATTCGCGGATGCTGACCGACTGGCCCGAGCAGGGTTCGCAATAGGAACCGGTCCG
Organism: Saccharopolyspora flava; assembly: GCF_900116135.1. Taxonomy (GTDB): domain Bacteria; phylum Actinomycetota; class Actinomycetes; order Mycobacteriales; family Pseudonocardiaceae; genus Saccharopolyspora; species Saccharopolyspora flava. The sequence goes on along the minus strand of NZ_FOZX01000002.1, from coordinate 728,436 downwards.
GTTCGCACAGCTCACGAAAGATCCAGCGCACCGGCGCCGCCGGAACGCCGTTCGGCCCACCCGGTTGAGCGGCGATCCGGCGGCGCTGCCACAGTGTCGGAACCCGGAACCGCGCAGCACTCCCCGGCATCGCGCCACTCACTGTTATCACTGCCGGGTATTGCGGGGTTCGCGGCATTCGAGTCCAGCGGTGATCACTCGGCGCAGCCGAGAGTGGACCTTTAGGCCTAGTCGAGAGTCACCCTCCTGGCCGATTGTCGTGGAACTCCGGGAGACACTTCGATCGCACTAACGCGCTGGAAGGACATGTGATGGAGCGAGTGGAAACGGCCGGGATCGTCGGCGGTGGGGTGCTCGCCGAGGACCGCCAGCAGGGGGACGGCCTCCACCAGGGGGACTGGGAGCGCCGCATCGCGCAGCGCTCCGAGGAGCTCTACCGGGAGCGCATCGTGCAGCGGCTGCTGCTCGCGTGGGCCGTCCCGGGGAACCTGGTGCTGGCGGCGGTGGGGGTCACGCTGCTGGCGTTATCGGCCTCGGTGGTGCCCGCGGCGGTGGCGTTCTTCGTCGCCGCGACCTCGGCGGGCGTGGCGGCGGTGTACGTGTACCGCCAGCACTTTAGGGTTCGCGCGGTGGACACCGACCTGCGCGCACTCGAAGGTGCGCACCGCGAACAGCTGATGGACGAACTGGGGACCGGCGACCTGCTCGACGCGCACAAGCGCTACCGGGCGCAGCTGCCGGAGCTCATCGAGCGCTACCGCCACGAGGCGCGCGGCGACCGCTGGAAGGACAGCGCGCTGCAGACCGTGGTGATCGGCGGCTCGATCATCGCCGCCACCGCGACGGCGACCGCGGCCTCCGTGCCGGAGATCCGCTGGGTCGCCATCGTGCTGAGCCTGCTGGTGGCCGTCGCCGCGGCGTACGCGGGCTACGCCAAGCACCGCGACCGCAGCGCCTCCTGGCAGGAGACCGCCGACGCGCTGGAGCGCGAGTACGAGGCGGTGGAACTGCGCGTCGGCCGCTACCGCCGATTCGGTTCCGAGCGCGAGGCCTACGCCGAATTCGCCGAAGCGGTCGAGGCGTTGCGCGCCGAACGCGCCCGGCGGTTGCCGTCGGCAGTCAATGACGGGCTCATGCAGTAATCAAGTCCGGTGGGACCTTCCCTCGATAGTGAAGGAAGGTCCGCGCGTGGTGATCACGCGTTGTTGATATTTCCTTCTTAAGTGATCGCTGAATAGTGGCAGGTGTTTCTTCCGTAATCTCCGCCGGGCGCACAGGACTCGGCCTGTGCAGAGAGGAGCATTGCGATGAAGCGCACCTTTACCGCGGCGGCCGCCGTACTGGTCGGTGGCGCCGGCGCCGTCGGCTTCGCGGCCACGGCCACAGCTGCCGAGACCCCGCAGCTGCCGGCATCGCTGCCCACCGACAACGGCGTTGCCAACACCGTGTTCCACGCCGCCGGGACCCTCGCATCGGCCCAGAAGACCGTCGGTGACGTGGTTCCGCTCGACCAGCAGCTCACCGGCCGCTCCGGCGACCCGGTCAGCCAGGTCGTCGGCGGCACGCCCGCCGCGGGCCTGATCAAGCCGGTCGTCGACGCCGTCCAGGACGCCAGCACCGGCCACACCCACAACCTCGACCCGGCCTCCGCGCTCGACGAGCTGCCGCTCCCGGCCGGTTCGACCCTGCCCGCGGGCAAGAGCGGCCTGCCGGGCCTCGACGCCCTCGGCCCGGTCAGCGACGTCGCCGGTGGTCTGCCCGTCGCGGACTCGCTGCCCGTCGGCAAGAGCGGCCTCCCCGGCGGTGAGGTCCTCAAGCCCGTCACCGACCTCATCGGCGGTGTCGCGCCCGGCGGTCTGCCCGTCGGCAAGAGCGGCGCGACCGACGCCCTGCCCACCAGCCTCACCGGCACCCTGGACCACGTGACCCAGAGCGCGCCCCAGACCAAGCCGGGCCAGCTGCCCACCAACATCGTGGGCGACACCGTGAGCAACGTGCTGGAGAACAACACCCAGGTCGGCGGGAACGCGCTGCCCACCGGCAAGTCCGGCGACCCGGTCGGCGGTCTCGCCGGCGGTCTGCCCGTCGTCGACCAGGTCCAGGGCCTGACCGGCAAGGCCGGTTCCCCGCTGGACAAGGTCAACGACGTCGTCTCGCACGGCCCGCTCGGCAGCGCCACCCAGCTCGGCAACTGACATCCCCCAACAACGACCCGCCCACCCGCGCGTCGTCCCGGCGCATCCCCTTCCCCGCCGGACGATCCGGGTGATCGGCCCCCGTCACGACGGCATCCAGTCCTCGCCCAGCCCCTCCCGGCGAGGCTGAGATCGCAGAGGGCGGTGCGCGTTTCCCGTCGCGCACCGCCCTTTTCGCGTCTCCGCCCCTCCCGCACCCCACTCCACGTCAAAAACCGCAACATTCGTCGCGCGAAAACCGGGGTTTTCGACGCGATGAAAACCGGAGTTTTCGATCCGGGGTCCCTCAGAGGTCGATGGTGCCGGTGGAGGCGTGGAGGGTGATGGTGTGGTGGTCGGGGATGGCGGTGGTGGCGTGGGGGACGCCCACGACGGCGGGGATTCCGTGCTCGCGGGCGACCGTGGCGCCGTGGGAGTTCGGACCGCCCATCTCCATGACCAGGCCTGCGGCGGTGAGGAACAGCGGGGTCCAGCCCGGGTCGGTGGAGGGGGCGACGAGGATCTCGCCCGGGTTGAGGCGTGCGTGCGCGGGGTCGTGGATCACCCGGGCGGTGCCGGTGACCGTGCCCGGTGAGGCCGAGGTGCCGCGCAGCGTGTTCGCCGAGTTCTGCTGGGGGAGAAGGGTTTCCGGTTCCGTGCCGTCGGAGAGCAGGAGCCGCGGCAGGTGCTTGCGGCGGAGCTCCCGGGCGCGGGTCTCCCGGCGGGCCGCGATGAGGTCGCGGTGGTCGACGCCGTCGAGGACGTCCGAGAGCTCCTCGTAGTTCAGGAAGAACACGTCGTCCGGATCGGAAACCCAACCCGCACCGGCCAGTTCGAATCCGATCGCGCGAACGTGCTTGCGGGCGGCGGCGATGCCGAGGACGGCGCAGCACTTCGGCAGCTCCCGCATCCCGATCAGTCCCCGGACCCGGTCCAGCAGCCAGGCCGTGACGCGGGCGCGCGGCGGGCTCGGTTGCCGGGCCACGATCTCGGCGGCCTTCACCTCGGCCTCGTCGGCCGCCGCGCGGAAGCGCTGGAGGGCGTCGTGTCCGGCCGAGCCGGTGCGGGCGTAGTTCTCCGCCAGCGCCAGGACCGGCTCGGGGTTCTCGGACCAGCGCGGCACGCCCGCGTCGATCTCGGCGGCGGTGCGATGCCCGTGCCGCGCCAGGAACTCGTCGAACCCGAGCAGGACCTCGGGCGGCAGGTCCCGGTCCCGGTAGCGGGCGGCGAGATCGGCCCGGAGCTCGTCGACCCGGCGGAACGCCTCCTCGCGGGCGCGCGCGAGATTCCGCAGCGAAAGCCGGCGGCGAGCAGCTCGCCGAGGTTGGCGGCCTTCCCGCCGACCAGCTCGCCCATCGCCGCGTCGACCTCGTCGAGCCCCAGGACCCGCTCGGTTCGCAGCACCGGCACGACGACCACCTCCTCGTGCGTCGTCTCGACGGTAACTCCGCCGCGGCGATCGGCTCAACGGGTGTTGAATTTGGGCCATCAGGGTGATCTCCGCCCGCGAGGTCGTCATGATCTTGGACCCGGGGCATCCCTACACCGCGGAGGAAGGAGCGAGATGGCGTGGTTGATGCTGGCCGCGGCGGCGGGAGCCGCGGTCGTGGGGATGGCGCGGTGGCTCCGGCGGCACGTGGTGCGGAGGCGATCGGTGGCTCGCGCGAAGGTCGAGATGAGCTGGTTCTACCAGCCTCGGACGCAGCGGCCCTACGTCCGAGGCTGTGGAAAACACGCGTCTGACAAGCCCATGGTGGTGCTCCGCCGGACCGATGGATCACCCCTGGGGAGAGTGCCCCGACCTGGGAAGATGCGGTACCGGTGAGCGTTCGTCCACAAGGTTGTCCCCAGTTGTCCACAGGCCTGGGGAAATCCATCCACAACTGTGGAGAACTCGACCGGGGAGAAGTCCCGGGACACGAAAAGACCCTCCACGCATCCGCGAGGAGGGTCTTCCGATGTGGCCTAGGAGGGGCGTCAGTGGCCCGCTTCCTTGGCGCGCTCGTACGACTTCTTGATCTCGGCCTCTGCCTCGGCGCGGCCGACCCACGTGGCGCCCTCCACGCTCTTGCCCGGCTCCAGGTCCTTGTACACCTCGAAGAAGTGCTGGATCTCCAGCCTGTAGAACTCGGAGAGGTGGTGGATGTCCCGCAGGTGCTCCTGGCGCGGGTCGTCCGAGGGCACGCAGATGACCTTGTCGTCGCCGCCCTTCTCGTCGCGCATGCGGAACATGCCGATGGCGCGCGACTTGATCAGGCAACCCGGGAAGGTCGGCTCCTGGACCAGCACCAGCGCGTCCAACGGGTCGCCGTCCTCACCCAGGGTGTCGTCGACGAACCCGTAGTCGGCCGGGTACTGCGTGGCGGTGAACAACGTCCGGTCGAGACGGATACGACCCGTCTCGTGGTCCACCTCGTACTTGTTCCGGTTCCCCTTGGGGATCTCGATCGTGACGTCGAAGTCCACGCGGTTCCTCACTCGTCTTGCGTCGGATGCAACCGCACGCTCGCGCGCGCGACCACGTCTAGTGTGGACCACGCTCGGGTCCCAGGCCCCACCGCAGTGCGAGAGCTCGCAATCTGGCAGTCTGACCTCCAGTCGAGGAGGAGCACGTGCCCGAACCCCAGAACACCCGGGGTGAGGTGTCCGAAACCGACGTCCAAGCGGCCTCGCCGGACCAGGGGAACCGGTCGCGCACCGCTGCGCCGTCCCCGGAACGAGCTGCTGAGACGTCGGAGAACACCCCGCCCGCAAGCGACCCGGCGCAGCCTTCGGTGAACCCTGCGGACCCCACGGCGAGCGCCGGCTCCGCGGGCAGCGGTGAAGCCGAACCGGAACCGGGGTCGAGCGCTCCGGCCGACTCCGACGCGGCATCCTCCGATGCGACCGCCGCCGATTCTGGGACCAAGACCACATCCGCCGACGCCCCCACCGCCACGGTCCGCGTCGCCGGAAGCCTGTTCGACGCCGCCCCGGCGAGCGACGGCGAGTCGGGGGACGCCAAGTCCGGGGACGGGGCGTCGGGCTCTCGTCCGGAGAGCACGGTGAAGCTCGCGAAGTCCGCCGTGCAGAGCGCCGTCGCCCAGACGCAGAAGCTCACCAAACCCGGTTCGGAGGACTCGGCCGAGAGCCCCGCCGAGCCGGAGCCCGAGAAGGAAACCGCAGATCAGGAAGGCCCTCGGCAGGAAGCCGCCGAGCAGGACGCCGCTGCGGAGGAGCCCGTCGAGGACGCGGAAGCGGCGAAGGACGCGACTTCCAGCGAGACGGGCCAGGACAAGGCCGAGACGACCGCGGCTTCCGACGACGCCGACTCCAACTCCGACGACACCGGCTCCGAGGACACCGACTCGAGCGACACTGGTTCCGACGACGGGGACGAGCAGACCGCCGAGGTCTCGGCGGAGGAGAAGCCCGAGGCGGAGGACTCCGGCTCGAAGGACGAGACCGCTACCGAGGACGCGCCCGCGGAACCGGAGGCCGCTTTCCCGGAGGAAGACGCCGACGCCCCGGACAACACCTCCCAGGACGAGAAGTCCGAGGAAGGGACGTCCCAGGACGAGAAGTCCCAGGAGGGCACCGAGGACGAGCAGCAGGACTCGTCCGCGCAGGCCGCCGAGTCCGCCGAGGTCACCGAGTCCACCGAGTCCGACGAGGTCGGGGAGAAGACCACCGAGGAGCAGGTCTCCGAGGAGAGCTCCACCGAGGAGAAGGCTTCGGAGGAGACGGACTCCGGGGAGGAGTCCTCGGCTTCCGAGGCTCCGGTGGAGGCTTCCGCTGAGGGCGCGAAGACCGCTGAGGACGTCGAGGACTCCTCGGACCGGGGGTCCTCGGACGAGGGCGAAGTTTTCATGAAAACTTCCCCCACTCCCACCACGGATCAGGGGTCCTCCGACCGGGGTGAGTCCTCGGCGGACGACGAGTCCGCGGAGGAGGAGTCCTCTGATGAGGGGGCCTCTGAGCAGGGGGAATCCGCTGCGGAGGGGGAATCCGCCGGGAAGGTGGAGGAGCCCGAGGCGGACGAGGACGAGACTCCCGCTGCCGGGACTCGGGTGGAGCCGGAGTGGCCCGCCGAGCAGACGCAGGTGATGCGGCCGGTCGTCATCGATGAGCCGAAGACCGAGACCGACCCGAAGACCGAGAGCGACTCCAAGGCCGGGACCGAAGCCAAGTCCGGGACCGAGAGCAAGACCGGGGACGAGACCAAGGCCGGGACCGAGACCAAGGCGGACTCCGAGAGCAAGGACTCGGGGGCCGGGGACGAGAGCGGGTCCGGGGAGGCGGAGGAGGAGTCCGCCGAGCGGACTCAGCAGATCTCGCGGGCCGAGCTCGACGCCGCGCTGGCGAAGGACGGGAAGAAGGAGGAGCCGCCGGAGTCGGCCGCCGAGCAGACGACGCGGATCGACCTCAAGCAGCTCCGCGAGGCGCCGTCCGAGGCACCGGCCGAGCGGACCCAGTGGATCGACCGGATCGACGTCGCCGAGCCGCGCACCGCGTCGGCCTCCGACTTCGCCGGACTGGCCGTGCCGCAGGCCGACCCGACCGCCGGGCTCGCGCCGCCGACCGCCCCACCGCCGAACACCCAGACCCCGCAGGCCCCGCCCCAACAGCCCCCGGCCCAGCAGGCCCAGCAGCCGCCGCGCCCGCAGGCCTACGCGAGCCCGGAGGACTTCGCGGGGCTGCCGTACCAGCCGGAGGACACGACCGACCCGGTCGACTCGCGGGCCGTGCCGCAGCGCATCCCGTCCCAGCAGGACGGGACGCGGACCGGCCGCAAGGGTCGCGGGCCGCTGATCGGCATCGCGATCGGCGTGGTCCTGCTGCTGGGCGCGGCCGTGGCGCTCATCCCGCCGCTGCTGAGCAAGTCGCAGATCGCCGACCCGCCCGCGCCGGTCCGGCTCGACCCGAAGATCACCCCGCTGGGCCGGAACGCGCCGACGCCCGCGCCGTCGGGGATCAGCGCCGCCCTGGCCGCTCCGGCGTCGAACCCGGCGCTGGGCACGCTCGGCGGCGTCGTCATGGACGCCCGCACCGGCGACGTGCTCTGGCAGCAGAACCCGAACCAGCCGCTGACCCCGGCCTCGACGGGCAAGCTGCTGGCGATGAGCGCCGCGATGCTCACCCTCGACCACGACGCGCGGCTGACGACGAAGGTCGTGCGCGGCAGTCAGCCGGGCACCGTCGTGCTGGTCGGCGGCGGCGACCCGACGCTGTCGGCGCTGTCCGGTGACCGGGAGTCGGTGTACCGGGGCGCGCCGAAGCTGGACGACCTCGTCGCGCAGGTCAAGGCCGCCTCCGGTGGTTCGGTGAACACCGTGCTGGTCGACACCAGCAGGTACCGGGGTCCGACGGCGGCGCCCGGCTGGTTGCCGGAGGACGTGGCGGCCGGCTTCTACGCGCCGATGGAACCGGTGATGCTCGACGGCGGCCGGGCCGACCCGACCACGGACTACAGTCCCCGCACCCAGACGCCCGCGCTGCAGGCCGGGCAGGAGCTGGCCAAGCGGCTCGGCGCCGCGAACGCCGCCCCGGGCAGCGCCCCGGCGAACGCGCAGGTCCTCGGCCAGGTGCAGTCGGCACCGGTGTCGGAGCTGGTGGAGAACGTGCTGCAGCACTCCGACAACGTGCTGGCCGAGGCGCTGACCCGCGAGGTCGCCATCGCCACCGGCAAGGAGCCGTCGTTCGCCGGCGGCGTCCAGGCGGTCCGCGAGGTGCTGCAGCGCAACGGGCTCGACGTCAGCGGCACCACGATGGCCGACGGCAGCGGGTTGTCGCTGGACGACCGGATCACGCCGCGGCTGCTCGGGCAGCTGCTGCAGAAGGCGACCGCCCCGGCCGGGCCGGACGGCGTGCTGCCGGAGGCCTCGGCGAAGCTGCGGGACCTCCTGCCGGGCATGCCCATCGCGGGCGGCAGCGGCAGCCTCGCCGACCGGTACCAGAACAGCGCCGGTCAGGGCTGGGTGCGCGCCAAGACGGGCACGCTCGACGGCGCCAACAGCCTCGCCGGGAGCGTCGTCACCGAGGACGGCCGGCTGCTGGTGTTCGCGATGATGTCCAACGGCACCAGCTCCTCCTCGGCCCGCCCGGCGCTCGACGCCCTCGCCGACGCCCTCCGGGGCTGCGGCTGCCGATAGCGGCCGCCGGCACCGCTGAGCAGGGTGAGACATGACAATTCCCACCTCCGGAGCGGTACGGTCGGTGGGGTGAACGCCACTTCCGCCGTCGAGGCGCCCCGGACGCTGGACTGGAACGTCGCCGTGGGCACCGCGGTGCGGTTGATGAAGCCGGGCCCCGAGGTGCCGAGGTCGGAGGCCGCGCGAGCCGTGCGCTCGCTGCGGCGGTGCAGCGTCGAGGCCGAGTCGCACGTGCGCGAGCAGACCGGTCTGGGCCTGGACCTGCCGATCGCCGAGGGCGACGTGGTGGACCGGCCCGACTGGGTGCGCGGTGCCGCGTTCGGCCTGTCCGAGATGACCAGCGCGGCCCTGGCGACGGTGGAGTCGCAGTCGCTGCGCGGCGGTGACCTGCTGGGCGAGCTGAGCGCGCGCAGCGCCGGGGTGCAGGCCGGTGTGGTGCTGGCCTACCTGGGCGGCAAGGTGCTGGGCCAGTTCGACCCCTACGGCGAGTCCGGGGTGGACGGGCAGCGCGGGCGGTTGCTGCTGGTCGCGCCGAACATCGTGGCCGCGCAGCAGTCGCTGGGCGTGCCCGCCGACGACTTCCTGATGTGGGTGTGCCTGCACGAGTCGACGCACCGGTTGCAGTTCAACGCCGTGCCGTGGCTGCGGGAGCACTTCGCGGCCGGGCTGGGTGAGTTGCTGACGCAGATGGAGGGCGGTACCGGTGAGCTGCTGACCCGGCTGCCGAACGCGGTGCGCGAGGTCCGCACGGCTCGCCGCGCCGATTCCAGCCCGGGCGTGGTGGGGATCCTGGAGCTGCTGCAGTCGCCGGAGCAGCGGGCCGCGCTGGACCGGATCATCGCGATCTCCACGCTGCTGGAGGGCCACGCCGATCACGTGATGGACGCGGTCGGCCCGCAGGTCGTGCCCAGCGTCGGCACCATCCGGCGCCGCTTCACCGAGCGCCGCGCGGGCGGTGGCCTGCTGGACCGGATCCTGCGGAGCCTGCTGGGCGTCGACGCCAAGATCCGCCAGTACGCGCAGGGCGCGGCCTTCACCGAGCACGTCGTCGACCGGGTCGGCATGAGCGGGTTCAACGCCGTCTGGGCCGAGCCCGGCAACCTGCCGGCGAGGGCTGAGATCACCGATCCGGACGCGTGGATCCGCCGGGTCCACGGCTGACCGGGACGAGCGGGTTCCGGGAGGGCGGGGAGAATCGGGGGATGCCGCCCGAGCCCGCCGTGAGCGAGACCCGAACCGCCGTGCGGCGGCTGCTGGAGTCCCCCGATGCGGCGCCGTTCCGCGGATCTCCGCTGGTCGTGGCCTGTTCCGGCGGCGCGGATTCGCTGGCGCTCGCAGCGGCCGCGGCGCACGTGGCCCGGCATCTCGACGTTCCCGCGCAGGCGATCGTGGTCGATCACGGCCTGCAGGTGGGTTCCGGCGCGATCGCGGAGCGGGCCGTCGAGCAGCTGGCCGGGATCGGGATGTCCGCGCAGGTCGTGGAGGTCGCGGTGGACGGGATGGGCGGTCTGGAGGCCGCCGCCCGCAAGGCCCGCTACACGGCGCTGCGGGCCGAGCGCCCGAGCGGGGCCCTGGTGCTGCTCGGCCACACCCTCGACGACCAGGCCGAGACGGTGCTGCTGGGGCTGGGCCGGGGTTCCGGCCCGCGCTCGATCGCCGGGATGCGTCCGCTGGACCCGCCGTGGGCGCGCCCGTTCCTGGGCGTGCGCCGCGCCACCACCGAGGCCGCCTGCCGGGCGCAGGGCCTCGAACCGTGGCAGGACCCGCACAACTCCGATCCCCGGTTCACGCGTGTGCGGTTGCGCACAGAGGTGCTGCCGCTGCTGGAGGAGGTGCTGCAGGGCGGTGTCGCCGAGGCGCTGGCCCGCACCGCGCGTCAGCTGCGGGAGGACTCCGACGCGCTGGGGGAGGTCGCCGAGGGCGAGCTGTCCCGGGTCCGCGCCGATCACGGCCTCGACTGCGCCGAGCTCCGGCTGCTCCCGGCGGCCGTGCGGCGGCGGGTGCTGCGGGAGTGGCTCAGCGCCGAAGGAGTGCCCGAAATGACCGATGCCCACCTGCGCTCCGCCGACGCGCTCGTCGCGGACTGGCGCGGGCAGGGAGGTCCGGCGCTGCCGGGCGACTTTGTGCTGCGCCGGGCGCATGGCAGGCTTCGGGTGGAGACGGCGGACCGCAAGCCGCCGAATGGCTGACGGTGCACCGGCACGAGCGTCGGGGCGGGTCTCCGGTTTGGGGAATTGTTGATCCGACAAGAGGGGAAGCCGAGCCGTGTACGACGGCGATATCGCTTCTGTGCTCATCACCGAGCAGCAGATCAAGGACAAGGTCGCGGAGCTGGCCAAGCAGGTCGACGAGGACTACCAGCAGGGCGGTGATCTGCTGCTGGTCGGGGTGCTCAAGGGCGCCGTCATGTTCATGACCGACTTCGCCAGGGCCCTCCCGCAGCCGGCGCAGCTGGAGTTCATGGCGGTCAGCTCGTACGGCTCGTCGACCTCGTCGTCCGGTGTGGTGCGCATCCTCAAGGACCTCGACCGCGACATCGCCGGCAAGCACGTGGTGATCGTCGAGGACATCATCGACTCGGGTCTGACGCTGTCGTGGCTGCTCAAGAACCTCAACGCGCGCAACCCCGCGTCGCTGGAAGTCTGCACGCTGCTGCGCAAGCCGGACGCGGTGCAGGTGGACGTCCCGGTGCGCTACGTCGGCTTCGACATCCCGAACGAGTTCGTCGTCGGCTACGGTCTCGACTACGCAGAGCGCTATCGTGATCTGCCGTACATCGGCACTCTCGATCCGAAGGTGTACACCTCGGGCGTGTGATGCGCGCGGAATGGATCGTCCCGCCCGCGTGAGGCGGGGCGGTCCTAGTAATCTGCGCCCCGTGCTGGGCGCGGCATGGTCGTGCCCGCGCATCGGCCGGTACGCTGGTCTGAAGGGGTTGACGGCGGGTGTCCGCATCAGGGGTCGTCACCCGAAGTAACAGTCAGGGAGGGTCGAGGCCGCCCGTCGGCCGCAAGTGAATGGACCGAAAGCGCCTGCTCCGCAACCCGCTGCTGTGGATCCTGACAGCGTTTCTGTTGGTCTACGCCTTCAGCGTGCTCTTCGACGAGACTCGCGCCTACCGCGAAGTCTCCACCTCGCAGGCCCTGGAACAGATCTCCCAGGGCAAGGTCAAGGAAGCGACCATCGAGGACAAGGAGCAGCGGGTCCGGCTGACCCTCAACGACGGCCAGAACTTCCAGGGCAGCAACCAGCTGATCGCGAACTACCCGGCCGGCGCCACCGAGCAGGTCGTCGGCGAGATCCGCAACGCGCACGTGCCGACCTGGAACACCAAGGTCACCCAGGACTCGTTCTGGGTGCAGATGCTGTTCTACCTGGTGCCCATCGGCCTGCTCGTGCTGCTGCTGATGTGGATGATGAACAACGTCCAGGGCGGCGGGAACCGCGTCCTGAACTTCGGCAAGTCCAAGGCCAAGCAGCTGACCAAGGACATGCCCAAGACGCTCTTCGGCGACGTCGCCGGTGCCGACGAGGCCGTCGAGGAGCTGCACGAGATCAAGGACTTCCTGCAGAACCCGGGCCGCTACCAGGCCCTGGGCGCGAAGATCCCCAAGGGCGTGCTGCTCTACGGCCCGCCCGGTACCGGTAAGACGCTGCTGGCCCGCGCGGTCGCCGGCGAGGCCGGGGTGCCGTTCTACTCGATCTCCGGTTCGGACTTCGTCGAGATGTTCGTCGGTGTCGGTGCCTCCCGCGTCCGCGACCTGTTCGAGCAGGCCAAGCAGAACGCGCCGTGCATCATCTTCGTCGACGAGATCGACGCGGTCGGCCGCCAGCGCGGCGCCGGCCTCGGCGGTGGTCACGACGAGCGCGAGCAGACGCTGAACCAGCTGCTCGTCGAGATGGACGGCTTCGACTCGCGCGGCGGCATCATCCTGATCGCCGCCACCAACCGCCCGGACATCCTGGACCCGGCGCTGCTGCGTCCCGGCCGCTTCGACCGGCAGATCCCCGTCTCGGCGCCGGACCTGCGGGGTCGCAAGGCGATCCTGGGTGTGCACTCCAAGGGCAAGCCGCTCGCGCAGGACGTCGACATGGAGGGCCTGGCCAAGCGCACGGTCGGCTTCTCCGGTGCGGACCTGGAGAACGTGGTCAACGAGGCCGCGCTGCTCACCGCCCGCGAGAACGGCCAGCTGATCAACGCCTCCGCGATGGAGGAGGCGGTGGACCGCGTCGTCGGCGGCCCGCGCCGGAAGAGCAAGATCATCTCGGAGCGGGACAAGAAGATCACCGCCTACCACGAGGGCGGGCACGCCCTGGCCGCGTGGGCGATGCCCGACCTGGAGCCGGTCTACAAGCTCACGATCCTGCCGCGCGGCCGCACCGGCGGTCACGCGCTTGTCGTCCCCGAGGACGACAAGGACATGATGACCCGCTCGGAGATGATCGGTCGCCTGGTGTTCGCGCTGGGTGGCCGCTCCGCCGAGGAGCTCGTGTTCCACGAGCCCACCACCGGCGCCTCCAGCGACATCGAGCAGGCCACCAAGATCGCTCGCGCGATGGTCACCGAGTACGGCATGACCGCCCGCCTCGGCGCCGTCAAGTACGGCAAGGAGGAGGGCGACCCGTTCCTGGGCCGCACCGCCGGTCAGCAGCCGAACTACTCGCTCGAGGTCGCGCACGAGATCGACGAGGAGGTGCGCCGGCTCATCGAGGCCGCGCACACCGAGGCGTGGGAGGTGCTCAACACCTACCGCGACGTGCTCGACGACCTCGTGCTGGAGCTCATCGAGAAGGAGACGCTCAACCGCAAGGATCTGGAGCGGATCTTCTCCCGGGTCGAGAAGCGGCCGCGGATCACCGCGTTCAACGACTTCGGCGGGCGCACCCCGTCGGAGAAGCCGCCGATCAAGACCCCGGGCGAGCTGGCCAAGGAGCGCGGCGAGCCGTGGCCCCCGGTCAAGGAGGAGCCGACCCCGGCCCCGTCCGCGCAGACCTCGGGAGCCCAGCAGAACGGCGCCCCGGCGCAGACCCAGGAGCAGGCCCCGGCGGGTGCCGGTGCCAACCAGGGCAACGTGCAGGTCCAGCAGCCGCAGTCCGGTCAGCAGGTTCCCTCCGCGGTGCCGCCGAACTACGGTGCTCCTCCGGGATGGACCCCGGCGACCAACCCGTCCGGTTCGAACTACAACTGGACGCCTTCCTGGGAACGCGGTCAGCAGTCCTCGGAACAGGGCGAACCGCAGTCCGACCGGCCCGAGGGCCAGGACTCGGCCAGGGAGAACGGCAGCGGCAACAACGGCCGCTGATACTGGCGGGCGCAGCGCCCGCCGGGCGCTGCGAAGCCAGTGGAGGACAGCAACTGTGACCAATGCGGTCGACGAGCCGATCGGGGCGGGGGACTCCCGCCCCGACGGCTCGTTTCACATGCCCCAGTTCGACCAGGCCCGCGCGGAGGCCGCGATCCGGGAACTGCTCATCGCAGCCGGTGAGGACCCCGACCGCGACGGTCTGCGGGAGACGCCGCAGCGCGTCGCCCGCGCCTACCGCGAGCTGTTCGCGGGGCTCTACACCAACCCGGACGAGGTCCTGGACAAGACCTTCGACGAGGCCCACGAAGAACTCGTCCTCGTCCGCGACATCCCGGTGTATTCACAGTGCGAACACCACTTGCTCCCCTTCCACGGCACGGCGCACATCGGGTACATCCCGAACGAGCAGGGGCGGGTGACCGGGTTGTCGAAGCTGGCGCGGCTGGTCGACCTCTACGCCAAGCGCCCGCAGGTGCAGGAGCGGCTGACCTCGCAGGTCGCCGACGCTCTGGTGCGCAGGTTGGAGCCGCGCGGCGTGATCGTGGTGATCGACGCCGAGCACCTGTGCATGGGTATGCGCGGCGTGCGCAAGGCGGGCTCGACGACCACGACCTCGGCCGTGCGCGGCATCTTCCGCAGCTCGGCCTCCTCGCGCTCCGAGGCGTTGTCGCTGATCAGGGGGCGTTGATGCACGCGAAGCTGCCGAACCCGGCGCGGTGCGCGGTGATGGGCATCCTCAACGTCACGCCGGACTCGTTCTCCGACGGCGGGCGCTACCTGGACCGCGAGGCCGCGGTGGCGCACGGCGTGGAGATGCACCGGATGGGCGCCGACATCATCGACGTCGGCGGCGAGTCCACCCGGCCCGGTTCGGAGCGGGTGGACGCCGCGACCGAGATCGACCGGGTGCTGCCGGTGGTGCGGGAGCTGGTGGCGGCGGGCGTGCCGGTCAGCGTCGACACCACGCGCGCCAAGGTCGCGGAGGTGACCGCGGGCGCCGGTGCGTCGGTGATCAACGACGTGTCGGGCGGGCTCGCCGACCCGGAGATGGCGCACGTCGCCGCCGAGACCGGGCTGCCGTGGGTGCTCATGCACTGGCGGGGGCACAGCAAGAACATGAACGCGCTGGCCGAGTACGACGACGTGGTCGCCGACGTCCGCGACGAGCTGCTCCGGCAGGTCGACGTCGCGGTGCGCGCGGGCGTCGCCGAGGAGGCGATCGTGCTCGACCCGGGTCTGGGCTTCGCCAAGACCGGCAGGCACGACTGGCAGCTGCTGCAGAACCTCGACAGCCTCGTCGACCAGGGATTTCCGGTGCTCGTGGGGGCGTCGCGCAAGCGGTTCCTGGGCGCGCTGCTGGCCGACGACGACGGCACGCCGCGCCCGCCGGACGGCCGCGAGACCGCGACCGCGGTGGTCTCGGCGCTGTCCGCCGACCGGGGCGCGTGGGGCGTGCGGGTGCACGACGTGCGGCGGTCCCTGGACGCGGTCGCGACGACGGCCGCCTGGCGCAGCGGGGGAGAGAGCCGTGGCTGACCGGATCACGCTGACCGGGCTGTCGGTGCGCGGCAACCACGGCGTCTTCGACCACGAGAAGCAGGACGGCCAGGACTTCCTGGTCGACATCACCGTCTGGCTCGACCTGGCCGACGCGGCCGCGACCGACGACCTCACCAAGACGCTGCACTACGGCGAGCTAGCCGAGATGGCGGCGGGCGTCGTCGGCGGCCCCTCGCGGGACCTCATCGAGACGGTCGCGGCCGAGATCGCCGACCGGGTGATGGAGGACGAGCGCGCCTACGCCACCGAGGTCACGCTGCACAAGCCGCACGCGCCGATCCCGCTGACCTTCGCCGACGTCGCGGTCACCATCCGCCGCTCCCGCCGCGGCGGCCGGGGGAACGTGGTGCCGGCGTGAGCAGGGCGGTGCTGTCGCTGGGTTCGAACCTCGGCGACCGGTTGAGCTACCTGCGGCTCGCCGTCGAGGGCCTCTCCGACGTGCTGGTGGCGGTCTCGCCGGTCTACGAGACGGCCCCGTGGGGCGTGACGGATCAGCCGGACTTCCTCAACGCGATCGTCCTCGCCGAGTCCCCGGACCTCGACGAGTGGGACTGGCTGCGCCGCGCCCAGGCCCTGGAGCAGCGGGCGGAACGCGTCCGCGAGCAGCGCTGGGGACCCCGCACCCTCGACGTCGACGTCGTCACCGTCGACGAGGTCCGCAGCACCCACCCCGACCTCCTCCTCCCGCACCCCGGAACCCCGAGCCGAGCCACGGTCCTCATCCCCTGGCTCGCGATCGACCCGAACGCCACCCTCCCAGACCACGGCCAGGTCACCGACCTCCTCAAGGCCCTCCCGGCCTCGGACCTCAACGACGTCCACCGCCGGGACGACCTCACCCTCCGCTGATCTCCCCGTCCTCGGGTCAAAACCTGCGGTATTCGCCCCGACAAAAACTGCGGTATTTGTCGGGGCGAATCCTGCGGTTTTTGACCCGACGAATCCTGCGGTATTTGACGGGGGTGGGTTCGGGGACCGGAACGTGGAGTTGGGTCGGGTGGGATGCTGGGGGTGTGTCGCCTCGACGTACTGAGCAGATGTCGTTCACCAAGCCCGGGCAGTTGGTGGCCTCGGGGCTGGTGGCGGCCGTGGTGGTGTTCCTGGCCTGCCGGTTGAGCTACGGGGATCTGCCCCCGTTGCCGCTGCTGGCCGGGGCGACCTTGCTGCTGATCGCCGCCGTGGACGTGGTGCTGGCGCTGGTGCTGCGGCCTCGGGTTCAGCGGAAGCCCGGGGTCGAGCCCGTGGAGGCGCTGACGGCGGCGCGGGCGGTGGCGCTGGCGAAGGCGTCGTCGCTGGCCGGGGCGATCATGGCCGGGGTGTGGCTCGGTCTGCTCGGGTACCTGCTGCCGATGATGGGCACCGTGCAGGCTGCGCGATCGGACATGCTCGCGGCGGTCGTCGGGTTGATCAGCGCGGCCGCGCTGATCGGCGCGGGGCTGTGGCTGGAGCACTGCCTCCGGAATCCGGACGACCCGGACGAGCTCGACGACGACGAGTGAAACCGCCCACGAACTGGGCCGTTCGGAGCAGCGACCGCTGATCCGGGTCGGGCAACGTGCGAACGGTTTGGTGGACCTTCAGGTCTCGAACTGATAACCGCCTTGTACGGTGGGCGCCATGTCCGAGCCCGGCACCACCGAGACCGACCCCGACAGCGGGCGCTCCCACCTCCTGTGGGGCGGCGCGCTCGTGCTCGCCGCCGCCGCCACGTCGGTGCTGGTGCTCAGCGACGACGCCCGGCTGCTCCGCCTGGGCCTGATCGCCGCGCTGTGGGGCGCGCTGCTGGGCGCGTTCGCCGTGGCGCGGCTGCGCCACCGGGTTTCCGAGAGCGAGCAGGCGGCCGCCGACCGGCAGCGGATCTACGAGCTGGAGCTGGAGCGCGAGATCGCCGCGCGCCGCGAGTTCGAGCTGGAGGCCGAGGCGGAGGCCCAGCGCCGCGCCTCGGAGAACTCCGACACCCAGATCCGCGCGCTGCAGTCCGAGCTCACCAAGCTGCGCACCACGCTGGAGCAGGTGATCGGCGGTGACGTGCTCTTCGAGCGGGTCGCGCTGCGCGCCGAGTCCACCCGGGTCCGCTCGCTGCCGGAGCGGGCGCAGGGCGAGACGAAGTTCCTCCGGCCCCAGCAGGCCAAGCAGGTGCAGCAGACGAAACCGGCGCAGCTCAAGCCCGCTCAGCAGGCCGCGGCGGCGCAGCGGACGACGACGATCCCGCGGCCCGAGCCGGTCCAGCAGCAGAAGACGACCGTCCAGCAGCCGGTCCGGCCGGCGAAGCAGGAGCCGGTCCCGGCCGCCGCGAAGACCGACGTGATGGCCAAGCTCTCCGGCGAGGTCCCGCTGCCGGAGGCCCCCGGACCGCAGGCCGCCCAGCCGAAACCCGCCCAGCCGCAGGCAGCCCAGCCGCAGGCCGCGAAACCGCAGGCCGCGAAACCGCAAGAGCCGGAGCAGGTTCCGAGCGCGGCCCGCAGGCCCGACCGCACGGCCTACGCGAAGGCCGCCGAGCCGGAGCCGGAGGGCGCGCACGCCGCGGGCACCTCGGTCAACGACCTCATCGCCGCCTACGGCGGTGCGCCGGACATGCAGCGCCGCAGGCGCTGCCGCTCCTGAAGCACCGCTCAGCGCACCGGAACATTGCGAGAAGGCGACCATTCGGTCAGCCGCGAGCCGGGTTCAATAGGGTCTGGGGCGTGTCGAGTCATGATCCCGCGGGGCCCGTCGCCGACGTCTCCCGCGCGCGCCGGTTGCAGAGCCGCAAGCACCACGCCGTCGGCTGGCCCATCGCCGGTCTGATCCTGCTCGGGATGATCGGGCTGATCATGCTGGGGATCACCACGTCCAGGGTCGGTGCGGGTCCCGCCGTGTTCGGCGCGGTC
Source organism: Saccharopolyspora flava (assembly GCF_900116135.1). Lineage (GTDB taxonomy): Bacteria > Actinomycetota > Actinomycetes > Mycobacteriales > Pseudonocardiaceae > Saccharopolyspora > Saccharopolyspora flava. Next base: position 710,395 of record NZ_FOZX01000002.1, on the reverse strand, counting down.
GCCGCGCTGCTGCCGGTCGGTGTGGTGGTCGCCGCGACGGTGTGGATCGATCGCTGGGAGCCCGAGCCGCCGATGCTGATGGTCGGCGCGTTCCTGTGGGGCGCGGGCGGTGCGACGGCCTGTTCGCTGCTGCTCAACAACACCTCGCAGTCGGTGGCGAACCTGGTGATGGGGCAGACCGATCACCGCTTCTTCCTGACCGCGGTGATGGGCCCGGTGGTGGAGGAGTTCGCGAAGGCCGTGTTCGTGGCCGGCCTGTGGATGCGTCGTAGGGCCGAGTTCAACGGCCTGGTCGACGGCATCGTCTACGCCTCGCTGACCGCGGCCGGTTTCGCGTTCACCGAGAACATCCTGTACTTCGGCAAGGCCTTCGCCGACGGCGGCGTGACCGGGGGAGCGGTCGTGGCGCTGTTCGTGCTGCGCGGTGTCCTGGCCCCGTTCTCGCACCCGCTGTTCACGTCGATGTTCGGCATCGCGGTCGGTTTCGCGTGGGGCGCGCGGACGCGGTTGCAGCAGGTCGGCTGGCTGTTCGGCGGGTACCTGGTGGCGGTGCTGCTGCACGCGGTGTGGAACTCGGCGACGTTCCTGGGCGGCACCGGGTTCATCAACGTCTACTTCCTGATCATGGTCCCGGTGTTCCTCGGGACGTTCGCGCTGATCATCTGGCAGCGCAAGCGCGAGCAGCGGATCGTCATCGAGCAGCTGCCGAAGCTGGAGCGGGCGGGGTTGATCGCGCGCAGCGAGATGGATCTGCTGGCGAGCCTGACCGGCAGGCAGGGCTGGTTGAGCAAGGTCAAGAAGCGCGCCGGCGCGCAGGCGGCGAAGTCGGTGCGCGACTACCAGATCGCGGTGACCGAGCTGGCGTTCCTGCAGCACCGCTCGGAGGCCGGGCGCACCACGAGCGCCGCGCGCCGGGCCCGGCGGGACAAGCTGATCGCCGACCTCAAGCAGGCACGGCGCTCGGCGGCGGGCCGTCAGGAGGCCATCCAGACGGCGAAGATCAACATCGACGTCCTCACCAGCCGCGTGCCCAAACCCCGCGAGTGAGCGGGCACGTTCGCGTGGTTCTCGCCACCTTTACCGGGCGCGGGGTGGCCTCCGCCCCGGGTGGTGGGGCTACTCTCGCGGCGCTGTCTGGTACCCGGGATCGGGACTGGAACGGTTTTGGAGGAACACGTGGCGATGTCTGCTGAACCCACGGGCCCTCGACTGCGGGTGGGGATCGTCTCCGCCGGTCGGGTGGGTGCCGTGCTGGGCGCCGCGCTGCAGCGGATCGGGCACGAGGTCGTCGCGGTCTCCGCGGTCTCGGACGCCTCGCTGCGCCGCGCGGAGGAACTGCTTCCGGGCGTGCCGATCGAGCCGCCGGACGCGGTCGCCAAGAACGCCGAACTGCTGGTCCTGGCCATCCCGGACGACGCCATCCCCGGCATGGTGCAGGGCCTGGTCTCCGCCGACGCGCTGCACGCGTCGCAGCTGGTCGTGCACACCTCGGGCTCGCAGGGCGTCACCGCGCTGGAGCCGGCCGCCGCGATCGGCGCGCTGACGATGGCGATGCACCCGGCGATGACCTTCACCGGGCGTCCGGAGGACGTCCACCGGCTCTCCGACGCGTGCATGGTGGTCACCGCGACCGAGATCACCGGCTGGAGCGTCGCCGAGAGCATCGCGATCGAGCTGGGCATGGAGCCGGTGCGCATCCAGGAGGAGTCCCGCCCGCTCTACCACGCTGCCCTGACCCACGGGGCGAATCACCTGATCACGCTGGTCAACGAGTGCCAGCAGCTGCTGCGCGACGCCGGGGTGGAGGTGCCCGGGCGGGTCATGGCGCCGCTGCTGTCGGCCTCGCTGGACAACGCGCTGCGCCTGGGCGACCGCGCCTACACCGGCCCGGTGGTGCGCGGCGATTCCGGGACCGTGCGCGGGCACCTGCGCGCGCTGTCCGACGCCGACCCGGACGTGGTGCCGGGGTATCGGGAGCTGGCCCGGCGCACGGCGCTGCGGGCCGAGCGGAGCGGCCTGCTGCGCGGTGACGTCGCCGCGCGCGTGCGCGAGGCCCTCGACGAGGAACAGGCCTGACCGCGCCCGGCGCGGCGAAGACATGGAGTCGACGATGACCAACAACCCCGGTTACCAGCGCGGAGAGCTCACCGTGCACACCGATCCGGCCGAGCTCGCCCGCGTCACCCGCGCGCTGCGGGCCACCGGGCGCCGGGTGCACCTGGTGCCCACGATGGGCGCCCTGCACCGCGGCCACCTGGAGCTGATCAAGCGGGCGAAGGACGCCAACGTCGTCGTGGTGGTGTCGATCTTCGTCAACCCGCTGCAGTTCGGGCCGAACGAGGACTTCGACCGCTACCCCCGGCAGTTCGAGGCCGACGTCGAGGCCTGCCGCGAGGCCGGGGTGGACCTGGTGTTCGCGCCGACGGTCGACGCGATGTACGGCGGCGGCCGCGAGCTGTCGGTGCAGGCCGGGCCGCTGGGCGAGGAGCTCGAGGGCGCGACCCGCAAGGGGCACTTCGACGGGATGCTCACCGTGGTGCTCAAGCTGCTCAACATCGTGCGCCCGGACCTGGCGTTCTTCGGCGAGAAGGACTACCAGCAGCTGGTGCTGATCCGGAAGATGGCGCGGCAGTTCAACCTCGACTCGCAGATCCAGGGCATCCCCACGGTCCGCGAGTCCGACGGTCTGGCGCTGTCCAGCCGCAACGTCTACCTCGACGAGGAGCAGCGCCGCGCCGCCCTGGTGATCTCGGCGTCGCTGACCGCCGGCGCGCACGCGGCCGTCGGCGGCCCGGAGGCGGTGCTCAAGGCGGCCCGCGAGGTGCTGGCCACCGAATCCCTGGTGCAGCTCGACTACCTGGAGCTGCGCGACCCGGAGTTGGGCCCGGCCCCGGAAACGGGTGAGGCGCGGCTGCTGGTGGCTGCGAAGGTCGGATCCACCAGGTTGATCGACAACGCGATGGTCCTGCTCGGCGAGTGAAGCCCGGCCCTTAGGAGGTCAGCGATGTTCCGCACGATGTTGAAGTCCAAGATCCACCGGGCCACCGTCACCCAGGCCGACCTGCACTACGTCGGCTCGGTGACCGTCGACAAGGACCTGATGGAGGCCGCCGACCTGCTCGAGGGCGAGCAGGTGGCGATCGTCGACGTCACCAACGGCGCTCGGCTGGAGACCTACGTGATCACCGGTGAGCGGGGGTCCGGTGTCATCGGGATCAACGGGGCGGCCGCGCACCTGATCGAGCCCGGGGACATCGTCATCCTGATCGCCTACGGGGTGATGGACGAGCTGGAGGCCCGGTCGTTCCAGCCGAAGGTGATCTTCGTGGATGCCGACAACCGGCCTGTTGATCTCGGGGTCAACCCTGGTCATGCGCCTGAGGGGTCCGGTCTTCTGTCGTCTCAGGCTGATGCGGAGACCGATGATGCCGCCAAGCTCGACGCTCTTCTCCAGCAGCCTGAGCACTGATCAAAGCACCTGATCAAGAACTCTGTGGTCTTGTTGCTTGGCGGTGCGGGTAGCGGAACCTCAGACGCCTTCTGGCTCCGGGATCCGAGGCTTATGTATGCCAATACACGACACGTTGGCTGTCCTCCCCAGAAGACGTCTGAGAACCCGCGGCGGTGCCAGTTGCTTGCTCGGGGTAAGGAGAAACCGGCTTCGCCGGTTGCCTGACGTGCGCTTTTTGTGAAGGGGTTCTTCCTTGCTTCTGGCCATTGACGTCGGAAACACCAACATCGTTCTCGGTCTGTACGACGACGTCGATGACCCGCCGGATCTCGCGGCGACGTTGGTGCGCGACTGGCGGATGCGGACCGAGCCGCGGATGACCGCCGACGAGATGGCGCTGACGATGCGGGGCCTGATCGGCGACTACGCCGAGAAGGTCACCGGCATCGCGGCGCTGTCGACCGTCCCGGCGCTGCTGCGCGAGCTGCGGGTGATGCTGGAGCGGTACTGGACCGACGTCCCCCGGGTCGTCGTCGAGCCGGGTGTGCGGACGGGTGTCCCGCTGCTGGTGGACAACCCGAAGGAGGTCGGCGCGGACCGGGTGATCAACACCCTGGCGGCGCACCACCTGCACTCCACGAACTGCGTGGTGGTGGACTTCGGGACCTCGACCAACGTCGACGTGATCTCGGCGAAGGGCGAGTTCCTCGGCGGCGCCTTCGCGCCCGGCGTGGAGATCTCGCTGGACGCGTTGGCCTCGCGGGCGGCGCAGCTGCGCAAGGTGGAACTCGTGCGTCCGCGCTCGGTCATCGGGAAGAACACCGTCGAATGCCTTCAATCCGGAATTCTCTTCGGATTCGCGGGCCAGGTCGACGGCCTCGTCCGGCGCATCGTCGACGAGCTCGAAGCCACTCACGGAGGACCCACGACGGTGTTGGCGACCGGAGGACTGGCCCCCTTGGTCTTCTCCGAGTCAACCACCATCACCCACCACGTCCCGGACCTCACCCTCCTGGGCCTGCGCCTGGTGTACGACCGCAACTTCCGCTAACCGTCAGGCAAGCACCGAAGGCGCTCAGGTTCCGCCACCCGCACCGCCAAGCAGGCCGGTCAACCCTGCGATCACAGCACTACGTACCCTGTTTTGCGTGACTGACCAGGACACTTCCAATCCCCCGGCAACCAGCGCTGACGGCGTCGAAGACCTGCCGGAACAGATGCGGATCCGGCGGGAGAAGCGGGAGCGCCTGCTCGACGCCGGAGTCGATCCGTACCCGGTGACGCTGCCCATCACGCACGGGCTGGCCGAGATCCGCTCCACCCACGAGGGGCTGGAGCCCGACACCGCGACCGGCGAGCAGGTCGGCGTGGCCGGCCGCGTGATGTTCCTGCGCAACACCGGCAAGCTCTGCTTCGCCACGCTGCGCGCCGGCGACGGGACCGAACTGCAGGCGATGCTCAGCCTCAAGCAGGTCGGCGAGGACTCGCTGGTGCGCTGGAAGGCCGAGGTCGACCTCGGTGACCACGTGTTCGTGCACGGCGAGGTCATCACCTCGCGGCGCGGTGAGCTCTCGGTGATGGCCGATGAATGGCGGATGGCGGCGAAGTCGCTGCGCCCGCTGCCGGTCATGCACAAGGAACTCGGCGAGGAAATGCGGGTCCGGCAGCGCTACGTGGACCTCATCGTGCGCAAGCAGGCGGCCGACACGGTCCGCACTCGCGCCGCGGTGCAGCGTTCGCTGCGCGATTCCTTCGAGGGTCGCGGATACGTCGAGGTGGAAACCCCGATGCTGCAGACGCTGCAGGGCGGTGCGGCGGCTCGTCCGTTCACCACGCATTCCAACGCCTTCGACATCGACCTCTTCCTGCGCATCGCGCCGGAGTTGTATCTGAAGCGTTGCGTTGTCGGCGGGATCGAGAAGGTTTTCGAGATCAACCGAAACTTCCGCAACGAGGGCAGTGATTCTTCCCACTCGCCCGAGTTCGCGATGCTGGAGTTCTACCAGGCCTATGCCGATTACAACGACATGGCCGTTCTGACCAGGTCGCTCATCCAGGAAGCCGCCGAACGGGTCACCGGTTCGCAGGTCGTGACGTGGTTCGACGGAACCGAGTACGACCTCTCCGGTGAGTGGGCGTCGCTGACGATGTACGAGTCGTTGTCGGAAGCCCTGGAATCCGAGGTCACTCCGGAAACTCCTGTTGAGGCGCTGCGCAAGCACGCGGATGCGCTCGGATTGCAGGTGGATCCGAAGATGGGTCACGGCAAGCTCGTCGAAGAGCTGTGGGAGCACACCGTCGGCGACCATTTGAAGGCTCCGACGTTCGTCCGCGACTTCCCGGTCGAGACCTCGCCGCTGACCCGTCAGCACCGCGAGAAGGACGGGGTCGCGGAAAAGTGGGATCTCTACGTTCGCGGCTTCGAGCTCGCGACCGGTTACTCCGAACTCGTGGATCCGGTGGTGGAACGGCAGCGCCTGGAGGAGCAGGCGAGGCTGGCGGCGGCCGGGGATGACGAGGCCATGCCGGTCGACGAGGACTTTCTGCGCGCTCTGGAGTACGGAATGCCTCCCAGCGGCGGCGTCGGAATGGGTATCGACCGGTTGTTGATGGCGCTGACCGGTCTCGGTATCCGGGAGACGATCCTGTTCCCCTTGGTCCGCCCGGAATGACCCGATCAGGGTGGCTCAACAGAATTTTGTGGACAGGATGAGTGCATTATCGGAGTTGCTGCGCTAACCTGACCTCAGAATGTGTCGGCGACGGCTTTTGACGTACTTGTCCTTGTGGCGGCCGCACTTGTACAAGTGCGGCTGACGTACCCGCCAAGTGCGGCTGGCGTTCTGGCGAGGGAGTTTCCGCTCCCGGCAGATGGTTGCTGTCCCGCTAATGCACAATTTTGCTCGGGGAGGACTTCGAAGATGGCGCAGAAGGTCACTGTCACCCTTGTCGACGATCTGGACGGTGGGCAGGCCGACGAAACCGTTGAGTTCGGATTGGACGGCGTGTCGTACCAGATCGACCTTTCCGCCGACAATGCCGGAGACCTGCGGGAGGCGCTGGCCAACTACGTCTCCAACGCGCGGCGCGCGGGCGGCCGGAAGAAGCCGGGCCCGCGTCCGGGTTCTGCGTCGCGTTCCACCGCTGGTGGCGGTTCCACCAGCGCGGACCGCGAGCAGAACCAGGCCATTCGGGAATGGGCGCGGAAGCGGGGCCTGAAGGTCTCCGACCGCGGTCGCATCCCGGCCGACATCGTCGAGCAGTACCACCAGGCGAACTGAATCGCGGACGAGAGGCGTTCACCGGGTCGTCGGGGCCCGGTGAACGCCTCTCGTTGCGTTCGGATAACTGATTTCCACGTTTGAGCGCCGCTGATCAACTTTCCCGAAAAACGGCGCCATCACCGCTCGGCCTCGGCTCCGCAACGGCCGTTCCCCTTTTCCCGCTCGGAGCGGAACCGCTCCACTCGCCCGCGACTGTGACGGCGGACATCCGAACCCGCTCTGTCGGTGCGGCTTAGGTTGTCCTAACCTGGGCGACGTCCGGGTGAACACCGAAGGGGAGTGGGACGTGGCTCGAACGGAGGCTCTCGCCGAGCCGCCCACGTCGGAAACCGCGTCCGCCGCACCGAGCGAGCGCCTCCAGCGCAGACGTTCCCGCCGCCTCACCGGCCTCGGCATCCTGCTGCTCGTGCTGGTCGTCAGCGCCGTGCTCAGCGTCGCGATCGGCGCCAAGACCATCCCGCTCGCCGACGTCTGGAACGGCCTGGTCGCCCCCGGGGGCGGCGAGAACGACCTGATCATCCAGGAGCTGCGGATCCCGCGGACCATCGCCGGCGTGCTCGCCGGTGCCGCGCTGGGCCTCGCCGGGGCGCTGATGCAGGGGCACACCCGCAACCCGCTCGCCGACCCGGGCATCCTCGGCATCACCCAGGGCGCCGGGCTCGGCGTCGTGCTCGCCGTCTACACCTTCGGCATCTCCACCCTGTTCGGCTTCATCTGGTTCGGCTTCGCCGGATCGCTCATCGGCGCGGTCGCGGTGTTCGGGATTGGCTCGATGGGGCGCGGCGGCCCGACCCCGGTGACGCTGGCGCTGGCCGGTACCGCGATCAGCTCGCTGCTGCACGCCATCACCTCCGCGCTGGTGCTCACCGACCAGCAGACGATGGACACCTACCGGTTCTGGAAGGTCGGCTCGATCGCCATCACCGACGCCTCGGTGCTGCCGCAGGTCGCGCCGTTCCTGGTGGTCGGCCTGGTGCTGGGGCTGGCCAACGCGAGCAGCCTCAACGCGCTGTCGCTGGGCGATGACGTGGCGAGCTCGCTGGGCCACCGGGTGGCCTGGGCGCGGCGCGCCGGGATCGCCGCGGTCAGCGTCCTGGTGGGCGCCGCGGTGGCCATCTGCGGGCCGATCGGCTTCGTCGGCCTGGTCGTGCCGCACGTGGCCCGCTACTTCACCGGTGCCGACTACCGCTGGCTGCTGCCCTTCGCCGCGCTGCTCGGCGCCTCGCTGGTGCTGCTGACCGACGTGCTCGGCCGCATCGTCGCCCGGCCGGCCGAGGTGCAGGTGGGCGTGATGCTGGCGATGGTCGGCGCCCCGTTCTTCATCGCGCTCGTGCGACGCCGGAAGTTGGTGCGGCTATGACGGCGACCGTGCAGGACCGGCCGGCCGAGCGGGTCGCCGGGCGGCGACCGCTGCGGATCGGCCCGTTCTCCGGCGTGCTCCGGATGCGGCCGCTGCTGGCCCTGGCCGGTGGGCTGGTGGTGCTGCTGGCGGTGTTCGTCCTCGACGTCGGCATCGGCGAGTACCAGATCAGCCCGCCCGAGGTGCTCAGCACGCTGTTCGGCGGCGGCGACCGGGCGCAATCGATCATCATCTGGGAACTGCGGATGCCGCGCGGGCTGACCGCCCTGTTCGTCGGCGCCGCCCTCGGCCTGGCGGGCGCGATCATGCAGGCGCTCGCCCGCAACCCGCTGGCCAGCCCGGACATGCTCGGCATCACCTGGGGCGCCGGGTGCGCGGCGGTCGCGGTCATCGTGTTCGCCGGGACCGCGGGCAGTCTCGCCGGGGCGCTGTCGGACTACGGGCTGCCGGTGGTGGCGCTGGTCGGCGGCCTGGTCACCGGGATCGCCGTCTACCTGCTGGCCTACCGGCGCGGCGTGGACTCCTACCGGCTGGTGCTGGTCGGCGTGGGCGTCAGCGCGCTGGCGGGCAACGCCGTGTACTGGCTGCTGACCGTCGGCGACGTCAACGACGCCGGTCGCGCCATGGTGTGGCTGACCGGCAGCCTCAACGCGCGCGGCTGGGAGCACGTGGTGCCCACCGGCATCGCGCTGGCCGTGCTGGTCCCGCTCACGCTCGTGGGCGCGCACGTGCTGGGCGCGCTGCAGTTCGACGACGACACGGTGCGCGGCCTGGGCGTGCGGATGGACCTGGCGCGCGGGTTCCTGCTGTTCGCGTCGGTCGTGCTGGCCTCGATCGCGACCGCGGCGGCCGGGCCGATCCAGTTCGTCGCGCTGGCCACCCCGCAGATCGCGCTGCGGGTCGCGCGCACCTCGCGCCCGCCGCTGCTGACCTCGGCCGTGCTCGGCGCGGCGCTGGTGGTCGGCTCGGACGTGATCGCCCGCACCGCCTTCGGCACCCTGGAGCTCCCGGTCGGCATCGTGACCGCGATCCTGGGCGCCCCGTACCTGATCTACCTGCTCGTCCGTCGGTACCGGGAGGTCCGAGCATGACCGCGTCCGCCTCTGCACAGTCCGAGCGGATCGAGACCGCCGACCGCCTGCGGGCCCGCGACCTCAAGCTGGGCTACGGCGACCGGGTGGTCGTCGACGGCCTGGACTTCGAGGTCGTCGGCGGCACGATCACCGCCGTGATCGGCCCGAACGGCTGCGGCAAGTCGACGCTGCTGCGCGCGCTGGGCCGGTTGCTGCAGCCGCAGCGCGGCGAGGTGCTGCTCGACGGCAAGCGGATCCACAAGATGTCGACCAAGGAGGTCGCCCGGATCCTCGGCGTGCTGCCGCAGTCGCCGTCGGCGCCGGAGGGCCTGACCGTGGCCGACCTGGTCGCGCGCGGGCGGCACCCGCACCAGTCCTGGTACCGGCAGTGGTCCGGTGACGACGAGTCGGCGGTGGCCGAGGCGCTGGCCATGACCGGCATCGGCGAGCTGGCCGACCGCAGCCTCGACGAGCTCTCCGGCGGTCAGCGCCAGCGCGCCTGGCTGTCGATGGCGCTCGCGCAGGGCACCGACCTGCTGCTGCTCGACGAGCCGACGACCTACCTGGACCTCTCGCACCAGGTCGACGTGCTGGAGCTGGTCGGCCGGTTGCACGACGAGAGCGGGCGCACCGTGGTGATGGTGCTGCACGACCTCAACCTGGCGGCCCGCTACGCCGACCGGCTGGTGGCGATGAAGGACGGCGCCGTCGTCGCCTCCGGCGAGCCCGGCGAGGTGCTCACCGAGGAGCTCCTGGCCGACGTCTTCGATCTCCGCGCCCGCGTGATTCCGGACCCCGTCGCGGGTACCCCGATGGTGGTCCCGATCGGAGGACGGCGGGCCGGAGAAGGAGCCGGGACCGAGGCGTGAACACGGTGCGTGACGGCTCGACGCGCGCTGTTCGCGCTCAGCGGAACGGCGCCGAGATCAGGAATCCTGCAGGCCAACGCGCCGTTGGGCAGTGTGCCGCGCAAGAATGTGGCGCAGCGGGCACGGACCGCGACCGGGGTTGGCTACTACAGTGGTCCCCAAGAGTGCTGAACCCGTCGTGGATCGCGGCGTAGCGCTAAAGCCGTGTCCCGGAACTAGACCGCCGGCGCAGCAGTCAGGGAGTGCGAATGTTCGAGAGGTTCACCGACCGCGCGAGGCGGGTGGTTGTCCTGGCCCAGGAAGAGGCCCGGATGCTCAACCACAACTACATCGGCACCGAGCACATTCTCCTGGGCTTGATCCACGAGGGTGAGGGTGTCGCCGCCAAGGCGCTGGAGTCGCTGGGTATCGCGCTGGAGGGAGTGCGCCAGCAGGTCGAGGAGATCATCGGCCAGGGCCAGCAGGCCCCCAGCGGACACATCCCGTTCACCCCACGGGCCAAGAAGGTGCTGGAGCTGTCGCTTCGGGAGGCGCTGCAGCTCGGCCACAACTACATCGGCACCGAGCACATCCTGCTCGGCCTGATCCGCGAGGGCGAGGGCGTCGCCGCCCAGGTGCTCGTCAAGCTCGGTGCGGACCTCAACCGGGTGCGCCAGCAGGTCCTGCAGCTGCTGTCCGGCTACCAGGGCAAGGAGCCCGCGGAGGCCGGCGGCCGCGGCGAGGGCACCCCGTCGTCGTCGCTGGTGCTGGACCAGTTCGGACGCAACCTCACCCAGGCGGCGCGCGAGGGCAAGCTCGACCCGGTCATCGGCCGGGACAAGGAGATCGAGCGGATCATGCAGGTCCTCTCGCGGCGCACCAAGAACAACCCGGTGCTCATCGGTGAAGCCGGTGTCGGCAAGACCGCCGTCGTCGAGGGCCTGTCGCAGCAGGTCGTCAAGGGCGAGGTCCCCGAGACCCTCAAGGACAAGCAGCTCTACACCCTCGACCTGGGTTCGCTGGTCGCCGGTTCCCGCTACCGCGGTGACTTCGAGGAGCGCCTGAAGAAGGTGCTCAAGGAGATCAAGACCCGCGGCGACATCATCCTGTTCATCGACGAGATCCACACGCTGGTCGGTGCGGGTGCCGCCGAGGGCGCGATCGACGCCGCCAGCATCCTCAAGCCGATGCTGGCCCGCGGTGAGCTGCAGACCATCGGCGCCACCACGCTCGAGGAGTACCGCAAGTACGTCGAGAAGGACCCGGCCCTGGAGCGCCGCTTCCAGCCGATCCAGGTCGGCGAGCCGTCGCTGGAGCACACGGTCGAGATCCTCAAGGGCCTGCGGGACCGCTACGAGGCGCACCACCGCGTGTCGATCACCGACGGCGCGCTGGTGTCGGCGGCCAGCCTGGCCGACCGCTACATCAACGACCGGTACCTGCCGGACAAGGCGATCGACCTGATCGACGAGGCCGGCGCCCGGATGCGCATCCGCCGGATGACCGCTCCGCCGGACCTGCGCGAGTTCGACGAGAAGATCGCCGAGGTCCGCCGCGAGAAGGAGTCCGCGATCGACGCGCAGGACTTCGAGCGGGCCGCCCGCCTGCGGGACGAGGAGAAGCAGCTCCTCGGCCAGAAGGAGGAGCGGGAGAAGCAGTGGAAGGCCGGTGACCTGGACGTCGTCGCCGAGGTCGACGACGAGCAGATCGCCGAGGTGCTGGCCAACTGGACCGGCATCCCCGTCTTCAAGCTCACCGAGGAGGAGACCACCCGTCTGCTCCGCATGGAGGAGGAGCTGCACAAGCGGATCATCGGCCAGGACGACGCGGTCAAGGCCGTGTCCCAGGCGATCCGCCGCACCCGCGCCGGCCTGAAGGACCCGAAGCGCCCGTCCGGCTCGTTCATCTTCGCCGGCCCGTCCGGTGTCGGTAAGACCGAGCTGTCCAAGGCGCTGGCGGAGTTCCTGTTCGGCGACGACGACTCGCTCGTGCAGATCGACATGGGTGAGTTCCACGACCGCTACACCGCCTCGCGGCTGTTCGGCGCCCCGCCCGGGTACGTCGGCTACGAGGAGGGCGGCCAGCTCACCGAGAAGGTCCGCCGCAAGCCGTTCTCCGTGGTCCTGTTCGACGAGATCGAGAAGGCCCACCAGGAGATCTACAACACGCTGCTGCAGGTGCTGGAGGACGGTCGCCTGACCGACGGCCAGGGCCGCACGGTGGACTTCAAGAACACGGTGCTGATCTTCACCTCGAACCTCGGCACGCAGGACATCTCCAAGGCCGTCGGCCTGGGCTTCTCCAGTGGTCAGGGCGCTGAGTCCAACTACGAGCGGATGAAGTCCAAGGTCCACGAGGAGATGAAGAAGCACTTCCGGCCGGAGTTCCTCAACCGCATCGACGACGTGATCGTCTTCCACCAGCTCACCGAGAACGAGATCATCCAGATGGTCGACCTCCTCTCGGGCCGCGTGGAAAAGGCGCTCAAGGGCAAGGACATGGCCCTGGAGCTCACCGAGACGGCGAAGAAGCTGCTGGCCAAGCGCGGGTTCGACCCGGTGCTGGGTGCGCGGCCGCTGCGCCGGACGATCCAGCGGGAGATCGAGGACAAGCTGTCCGAGAAGATCCTGTTCGGCGAGGTCGAGCCGGGCCAGATCGTCATCGTCGATGTCGAGGGCTGGGACGGCGAAGGCGCGGACGACAAGGCCGTGTTCACCTTCCGCGGTGAGCCGAAGCCGTCCGCGGTTCCGGACACCCCGCCGGTCGGCGTCTCCGCCCAGGGCGAGGACCAGCAGAACAACGGCAACACCGAGTCCTGATCCCAGGACCCGACCGAACGGCCCCCGCACCACCTCGGTGCGGGGGCCGTTCGCGTTCGGTGCCTCGGTTCTCGGGCCTGGGGCAGCGGGGCAGTTTTAGCCATAACTGTCCCGACATTTCGGACATTGATCATGGGTAGTTATGGCTAAAACTGCCCCACTGCCCGGGAGAGCTCCCGGTGGCGCTCACCGGATGCGGCGGAACTCCTCCGTGGGCTGGTCGGCCTGGACGCGGGCGAGCTGCACCGTGGGGGCCTCGGAGAGCTCCCGCTCGCGGCGGTTGTTGCGGATCCGGATCACCACGAACGCCACCACCGTGAGCGCCGCGGTGATCACCACGGCGCGCGAGAGCAGGCCCGCGTACTCCTCGACGAGGTACCAGTGCTGACCCAGCAGGTAGCCGGCGATCACGAACACGCTGTTCCAGATCAGGCTGCCCAGCGTCGTGAACAGCGCGAACGTGCTCAGCCGCATCCGCTCGACACCGGCGGGCAGCGAGATGAAGCTCCGGAACAGCGGGATCATCCGGCCGAAGAACACGGCCTTCACCCCGTGCTTGGCGAACCACGCCTCGGTCTTGTCCACGTCGGAGAGCTTCACCAGCGGCAGCTTCGCCGCGATCGCCCGCGTCCGCTCCCGGCCCAGCGAGGCGCCGAGCCCGTACAGCGCCAGCGCCCCGACCAGCGAGCCGATCGTGGTCCACAGGATCGCGCCGATCAGCGACATGTCGCCCTGGCTCGCGGTGAACCCGGCCAGCGGCAGGATCAGCTCGGACGGGATCGGCGGGAACAGGTTCTCCAGCGCGATGATCATGCCCGCGCCGGGGCCTCCGAGGGTTTCCATCACCCCGATCACCCAGGCGGTGAAGCCGGTGGGCTGGGCGGATGCGGCGGCTGTCGTCGTCAGATCCATGCGGGGTTGAACTCCGGGGTCGAGTGTCCGTTTCTTCCATGATTCCAGCGGAAGATGAGGATTCGCCCTGATCACGTGTGAGCTGCGGCACCCTCCGGCGTGTCGGTTGATCTCTGGAAGTCTGGTGGCACAACCATGCGGGGACGTCGGACGTCCACGTGGCGGAGTGCGACGGGGAAGACGGAGGCGGCGATGACGCGGGTGGCGCACGAGGTGCCCGACGAGGTGGCGGACGACGTCGCCCGCAGGCCGGGTGGTGGCTGCGCGACGGCGCTGCTGTCGCTGGTCACGCTGGCCTTCGCGGTCTGGGCGGCGCTGCCGGTCGTCGAGCTCGACGTCGAGCGCTACACGGTCGCGCTCACGGCCCTGGCCCAGTACGCGGTGGTCGTCGGCGCGGTCCTGGTGCTGCTGGGGATGCTGCTGCGGCGCTGGCTGAACGTGCTCATCGCGCTGGTCGCGACGGTCGCCCTGGCCTACACGGTCGCGCCGCGGGCGCTGCCGGACGGGATCGCCGCCGAGGGCGAGCCGCTGCGGGTGCTGTCGGTCAACACCTACTTCGGCCGCGCCGACGCGACCACCATCGTCGACGCGGTCCGCTCCCGGCGGGTCGACGTGCTCAGCCTCCAGGAGCTCACCCCGGAGATGGTCGCGAAGCTGGAGGGGGCGGGCCTGTTCGCCGAGCTGCCGAACCGGGTGCTGCACCCCGGGCCGCAGGCCGACGGCACCGGCATCGTCTCCCGCTACCCGCTGCGCGAGCTGGCGCTGGTGCCGCCGACGACGCTGGCGCAGCCGTCGGCGCTGGTGGACGTGCCGGTGGGGCGGGACGTGGAGTTCGTCGCGGTGCACCCGCTCTACCCGATGGGGGAGGGCACCGCGCATATCTGGGCGCGCGACCTAGCGTCGCTGCCCGAGCCGTCGCTGACCGGGCGGCCGCGGGTGATGGCGGGCGACTTCAACGCCACGCTCGACCACACCCGGCTCAAGGACCTCATCGGACGCGGCTACGTCGACGCCGCCGGGGCGCTGGGCGAGGGCCTGACGCCGACGTGGCCGTCGGGCTGGACGGCGCCGCCGGTCACCATCGACCACGTGCTGACCTCGGGCGGCGTGCGGCCGGAGGACTACGAGGTCTTCGACGTCCCCGGCAGCGACCACAGGGCCGTGCTCACGACCCTGCGCGTCGCCGGGTGACTCACTTCTCCGGGTAGGAGCCCAGCACGACCTCGAACTCCAGCAGGCTGGAGCCGGAGGCGACGGGGTTCTTGCGCTCGCCCGCGTGGGCCTCCTTGGCCGGGCCGTTGGCCCAGTTCTGGAAGTCCTCCTCGGTCTCCCACTTCGTGTAGACGAAGTAGCGGTTGTCGCCCTGGACGGGGCGCAGCAGCTCGAAGCCCAGGAAGCCGGGCGCGTCGTCGACCGAGCCGTGCCGGGACGCGAAGCGCTTCTCCAGCTCCGGGCCGGACCCTTCGGGAACCTCGATCGCATTGATCTTCACAACAGCCATGCACCCACCCTACGAGGCGACGCCCCCGACCACCCTGTCTCCTCGATCTCACCGACGTGTCCCGACCCCGGAGGATCGAAGTTTTCATGAAAACTGTCGTTCCCCTGGGGTCGGGAGGTTTTCATGAAAACTGTCGACCCTCAGAGTTCGATTTGGGGGTGGAGGCGGGCGAGGGTCCAGGTGCGCTGGCGTTGGACCACCAGGGTCGTGAGGAGCACGACCACGACCAGGACGCTGCCGAGGACGATCAGGTCGTGCTGCAGGTGGGACACCAGACCGCCGGAGATCGTCACGCGCAGTCCGTCGACGAGGTAGGTCATCGGCAGGAACGGGTGGACGGCCTGGAACGGCACGGGTGCCGTCTCCATCGGGTACAGGCCGCCGCACGCCGTGAGCTGCACGATCAGCAGCACCAGCGACAGCAGGTCGCCGACCGCGCCGAGCGCGGTGCGCAGCAGGTGGTCGATGGCCACGAACGTCACCGCCGCCAGCGACAGCAACCCGATCGTCCAGCCGACGCTCACCGGGTTCAGCCCGAGCCCGACGTCGACCACCAGGTACAGCACCATCCCGCCGATCACCCCCAGCGCGGCCGCGGGCAGCAGCCCGGCGAGGGCGATGGTGAACGGGTTGACCTTGTCCGCCAGCGCCCGCAGGTTCACCGGCTTGAGCAGCAGGTACGCGAACAGCCCGAACACCCACAGCGCGATCGCGAAGAAGAACGGCGCCAGCCCGCGCCCGTAGACGTGGGCGGGGTTGAGGTTGTCGGTGCGGATCTCGGTCGGCGAGCCGAGCACGTCGGCGGCGCGGGAGACCTCCGTCGGGTTCGTCGGCGGGATCTTGTTCAGCGTGTCGTTGATCAGTTTCTGCAGCTCGCGCGATCCGTCGTTGAGCTGTCCCGCCCCGGTCTGCAGCACGTTGCTGCCCGCCACCAGCGAGTTCAGCCCGCCGACGATGCCCTGCGAACCGGAGGCGACCTGCGTCGTGCCGGAGTGCAGCGTGTCGACCGGCGCGGTGATCGACCGGACCCGCTCCTGCAGCGGCCCCATGCTGCTCTGCACCGCCCGGGCCCGGCGGTTCGCCTCCTCCGCGGTCCGCAGCGCCTCCCGCGCCCGCGAGTCGGCCTCCGACGCGCCGGCGGCGAGTCGGCGCGAGGTGTCCAGAGCCTGCTCGTAGGCGGGATCGCCGCGCAGGTCCGGGTGCGAGTTGCCCAGACCCTGCACGGCCGAGTACCCGTCGGCGGCCTGCTGCTCCATCATCGCCGTAGCCGTCGAGATCGACGTCAGGCTGCTCACCGCCACACCGCTGGCGTTGACCAGCGAGTTCACCGCCGCAGGCAGCTCGTCGGCGGCGAAGTCGGCGACGGTGCCCAGCTGCCGGTCCAGCTGCCCGGTCGCCTGCGAGATGTCCTCCACGCCGCGCGAGACCAGGCTGGTGCCGTCCCGCACCCCGCCGAGGCCCCGGGTGAGCGCGGCCGTGCCCTGCTGGCTCAGCGCCGTGCCGTCCACGAGCTGCTTCGACGCCTCCGAGGCGACCTGCAGCTTCTCCCGCATCTGCCCGAGCTCGCCGTAGAGGGCGCGGGCGTAGCTGGCGTGCGCGGCGGCGTTGATCTGGTTCTGCAGCTCGCTCTTGACTGTGTCGGCCATGATCCCGGCGATGTAGCCGTTCGCGTCGTTCTTCGTCAGCCGCACCGCCGCCCGCTGCGGGTTGCCGTCGGCGGCCGCGGCGAGCTTCGCGCTGAAGTCCGTCGGCACCTCGATGATGAAGTAGTAGCGCCCCTCGGCCAGACCGCGGCGCGCGTCGGTGCCGCGCACGAACCGCCAGTCGAAGACGTCGTTGACCTTGAGCTGCTTGACGAACTGCACGCCCGCGTCCAGGTGCTCGCCGCGTGCGTCCACCGCCCGGTCGTTGTTGACCACCGCCACCGGGACCCGGTTGAGCTTGCCGTAGGGGTCCCAGTTCGACCACAGGTACAGCGACCCGTACAGCAGCGGCACCAGGATCAGCACGAACGGGATCAGCCGGAGCAGCGAGCCGCGGAAGCGCCGCAGTTCCAGCCAGGCGAGCCGGACGGCCTTCACCGCCCCGCCTCGCCCGGCATCTCGATCTCGGCGGTCGGCTCGGCGAACCGGCCCGCGGGCAGGCGCACCACGTTGGCGGCGCCGGCCGGGCGGTCGGTGGTGCTGGCGATGACCGTCATCCCGATCCCGGTGACCTCGCGCAGCGCCGCCCACGCCCGCGCCCGGCCGGACTGGGTGAGCCCGGCGTCAACGTCGTCCACGACGATCCCGGCGGGCGCCGGGGCCGCGGCGAGCCCGACCGCGAGCAGCAGCCGCTCCTCCGGCGGCAGCTCGCCGATCAGCAGCGACCGGTCCACGTCCAGCCCGACGAGCTCCAGTCCCAGTTCGATGGAGGCCTTGTTGGTGCCGCTGATCAGCCTGCGCTCGGTGATCGCCTCCCGGACCCGGTGCCGGTCCTCCAGCTCGCAGCCGGGCCGCAGCCGCGCCGGGCGGATCAGCTTGCGCACCCGAGCGGCCTTGCGCGGCAGCGGGAAACCGTCCACGTCCAGCTCACCGGTGATGATCCGCAGCCGCCCGCACAGCGCCAGCAGCAGCGACGTGCGCCCGGAACCGCTGGGCCCGGCCACCACGGTGAGCGAACCGGGCTCGACGCGGAGGTCCAGGTTGGCGAACACGACGCCTTCCGGGCCTCTCGCGGCGATCCCGTGCGCGAGGATTCCCGCGCCGAGGACGTACATGAACCCTCCTTCGATTGCGTGGAGGCACAGTGCACGTCCAAAGTGGCCGCTGAGCCACTGATCGGCAACTCGTGATGATCTGCGGCTAGATCGCCAGGAGAGGTTCCGAGTCCCCGGTGCGGGTGTCGACGACGCTGATCTCCCGCACCGCCGCGCGGACGGGTTCGGGCGGCAGGAGAGCGGTGAAGGCGCGGGCGAGCTGGTCGGCGTCGAGACCGCGCGCCAGCGCGCAGTAGGGGATCCAGGCGCCGGGGAAGTAGTAGGCCGACGGGTTCTTCACCTTGCCCGCCAGCGCGTCGTGCACGGCCGAGTGCACCGCCAGCAGCTCGGTGTCGACGACCGCGCCCAGCAGCAGCATCCGCTCGTCGCCGGGCAGCGTGCCGAGGGTGTGCAGCCACAGGTCCGGGATCGACAGCAGCTCCAGCTCGCCGCGCAGCGCCGTGCGGGCGGCGGCGGGGATGCTCCCGGCTCGCGCCATCGTCACGCCCGGCCGTTCGCCGGGGACGTCGATCCCGGCCTCGCCGAGGCGTTTCCGCAGTTCCCGCAGGCGCGACTCGGTCTCGTCGTCGAAGTGGCAGACCAGCGCGTCGGCCATCAGCGCTCCCCGGGCAGGGCGAAGCGGCCGTCGTCGGTCTGCTCGACCAGGCCGTCCACCAGCAGCGAGTCCAGGCACCGGTCGCGCTGACCGGCTTCGTCCCAGGCGGCGTCGAGCTGCTCGCGGGTGACCGGGCCGGTCGCGCCGCGCAGCACGTCCAGCAGCCTGCCGCGCACCTGCCGGTCGGTGCCCGCGAACTTCTGCACCTTCTTCGGCGGGCCCGCGTAGGCCGGGCGACCGTTGTGCTGCCACGCGCAGTCCGCGGCGAGCGGGCACCGCTCGCAGCTCGGCGTGCGGACCGTGCACACGACCTGCCCGAGCTCCATCAGCGCCGCCGACAGCAGCGCGGCCGGCTTGTCCTCGTCGGGCAGCAGGGCGTCCACATCGGCCAGATCGCGCTTGGTCGACGGCGGGCCCGCGTCACCGGCGCCGTGCACGGCGCGCGCCACCACCCGGCGGACGTTGGTGTCGACGACCGGGGCGCGCTTGCCGTAGGCGAAGGCCGCGACGGCGCGGGCCGTGTAGGTCCCGATGCCGGGCAGCGCCAGGAGGGTGTCCACATCGGACGGAACGACGTCGTCGTGCTCGGCGGCGATCGTCGCCGCGGCCTCGTGCAGCCGCAGCGCGCGGCGCGGGTAGCCGAGCTTGCCCCAGGCGCGCAGGACCTCGCCCTGCGACTCGGCGGCCAGGTCGGAGGGACGTGGCCAGCGGCGCATCCACTCCTCCCAGATCGGCTGCACCCGGTTGACCGGGGTCTGCTGCAGCATCGTCTCGCTGACCAGCACGCCCCATCCGGTCACGCCCGCGGCGCGCCAGGGCAGCGGGCGGGCGGTGGCGGTGAACCAGTCGGCCAGTGCGTCGAGGTCGAGCCGGGTGTCGGCTGCGGTGGTGGGACTGTTCATGGCGTCTGCAGATCCTGCCAGGTGACCGGTGATCGCCCGGAGGACGCCCGGTGATCACTCTCGGAAGCAACGGATGCGCCCCATCGGGCGATCATCTGGGGGTCCATTCAGAGTATTCGACAAGTTACTGTCAGTTCGTGATTGATCCGAACGGTCCGTTGCCGCCTGCGGTGTACTGGCGTCGCCGCATCGTGGCGATCACGGTGTCCCTGTTAGTGGTGGGACTGCTGGGCTGGGGCGTGATCGCGCTGGCCACCGGCTCCGACGAACCGGCCGCGCAGCAACCGCCCGCCGGGCCTCCCGGCGAACCGGTCGCGGTGGCCGCCGCCAGCACGCCGCAGGCCTGCCCGGACGAGGCGGTGCGCGTCACCACCGAGGTCGCTCAGCCCGCGTTCCGGGTCGGCGAGCGGATCGGCCTGGCCCTCGTGGTCACCAACACCGGCCCGCAGCCCTGCGTGCGCGACCTCAACCGGATGCTCCGCGAGATCGAGGTGACCACGCCTGCCGGGCGGCACGTGTGGTCCAGCAACGACTGCTACTCGGAGTCGACCAACGAGCAGCCCGTCCTCGAACCCGGCAAGCCCGTCCGCAACGACGTGCTGTGGACCGGCCTGACCTCGGCGCCCGGCTGCGCCGCCCCGCAGAACCGCGTCCCGGCGGGCGACTACCGGGCGGTCTCCCGCCTCACCTCGATCACCGGCGAGCCCGTGCCGTTCCGCGTGGTGCCCTAGTCCGAGTCCTGCTTGCGGCGGCGGACGAGCTTCAGCGCGTCCTTGATCGTCGCGACCTCGGTGACCTTGATGCCCTTGGGCAGCGGGCCCGGGTCCGGCGGGACCAGGGCGCGGTCGAAGCCGAGCCGGGCGGCCTCGGCGAGCCGCCGCCCGACGCCGTTGACGCGGCGGATCTCCCCGGCCAGCCCGACCTCGCCGATCACCACCAGGTTCGGCGGCAGCGGGCGTCCGGTCTGCGAGGACGCCACCGCCATCGCGATCGCCAGGTCCGCGGCCGGTTCGCCGATCTTGGTGCCGCCCACGGTCGCCGCGAACACGTCGTGCGAGCCGGTCGGGATGTGCCCGTGCTTGCCGAGCACCGCCAGCATCATCGACACCCGAGCCGAGTCCAGGCCGCTCACCGAGCGCCGCGGCATCGCCATCTCGGTCTTCATCAGCAGCGCCTGGATCTCCACCAGCAGCGGGCGCTTGCCCTCGACCATGACCGTCACCGCCGTGCCGTCCACGGCCGCCTCCTGGCGGTTGATGAACAGGCCCGACGGGTCCGGGACCTCGGCGATGCCGTCGTCGCGCTGCTCGAAGCAGCCGACCTCGTCGGAGGGGCCGAAGCGGTTCTTCACGCCGCGCAGCATCCGCAGCGACGAGTGCCGGTCGCCCTCGAACTGCAGCACCACGTCCACCAGGTGCTCCAGCACGCGCGGACCGGCGACCGCGCCGTCCTTGGTGACGTGCCCGACCAGCACGACCGGCAGCCCGCGCTCCTTGGCCAGCGCGACCAGCGCCGTGGTCACCGCGCGCACCTGCGTCACGCCGCCCGGGCTGCCGTCGGCGTCGGGGGACTGGACGGTCTGCACCGAGTCGACGATGAGCAGGCCCGGCTTGACCGCGTCGACGTGCCCCAGCACCGCCGACAGGTCGCTCTCGGCGCCGAGGAACAGCTCCGGGTGCACCGAGTCGGTCCGCTCGGCGCGCAGCCGCACCTGGCCCGCGGACTCCTCACCGGTCACGTACAGCGACGCTCCGGGCGAGGCGCCGGAGGCCCAGCGGTGCGCGACCTCCAGCAGGAGTGTGCTCTTCCCCACACCGGGCTCACCGGCCAGCAGCACCACGGCCCCGGGCACGATCCCGCCGCCCAGCACCCGGTCCAGCTCGCCGATCCCGGTCGACACGGACCGGGCCGAGTCGAGGTCCACCTCGGCGATCGGCCGGGCCGGGGTGCTCGGCGCCCCGGCGGAGACCTTCGCCAGCGCGGGCCGGGCGGCGGCGGCCTCCTCGATCGTTCCCCACGCCTGGCACCCGGGACACCGCCCCACCCACTTCGCGACCTCGTGGCCGCAGTCGGCGCACCGGAAGGCAGGACGGGAGCGAGAGGTCTTAGGAGGCACGCCGCGAGGCTAACCACCCACCCCGACGATCACCCCCACCGACTCACCCGCACCCCTCCGGCGGACAAATACCGCAGGATTCGTCGGGTCAAAACCTGCGGTATTCGACCGGTCAAAAACTGCGGTTTTCGACCCGACGAATACCGCAGGTTTTGACCGGGGTGGGGACGACGAAGGCCCCCGGACCTGGGGTCCGGGGGCCTTCGCGCGGTGGAACCGGAGTCAGTGACCGCCGCCGGCCTCGTGGCCTTCGGCGGGGGTGCCGTGCTCGGGGCGCGGGTTGTGGTCCGGGCCGATCGGGACCTGGACGGTGACCTGGCCGGCCTTCTCGAACACGAACGTCACCGGGACCGTCACGCCGGGCGTGAGGTCCTGCTTGAGGCCGTTCAGCGTGATCTGCACGGTGCGCTGGTCGTTGCCCGCGGGCTTGGTCGTCGGGCCCGAGGCGTGCAGCGAGGTGTTGGTCGGCAGGTCGGTGGTGCCGCCGACCTGGCCGGACGCCGCGTACGGGCTCGTGACCTGCACGAGCTTGTCGTCCGGGCCGGTGTTGCTCAGGACCAGCTCGAGCGGTGCCGAGGAGCCGGCGCGGTAGAACGTGCCCTCCGTCGGGAACGCGAGCGTGGCGTTGCGGACGGCGACCTGCTGCGCATCTCCGCTACCGCCGTTGACGGCGGCGACCTGCGTGTCGGTCTCGGTGACCTGACCGGCACTGCAGCCGGCGAGGGCGACGACGGCGCCGAGTCCGAGTGCGGCCGGGATCAACCGCAGGCGGACGGCCTTGAGGTGCTGAGGGCGGCTCACGGTTGCAGCGTCCCTTCCTGATTGCCGGACAACCACGTGGAGCTTAGTCCCCGTCCGCCGGGGGTCGCGCAGGGGCTTGCCGAACTACGTATCGGAGGGGCCCGACAGGCCCGGACGACCACCCGGAAGGGCGGTCCATCATGGACGGTTTCACAGGGTCGAAAGGGGTCGCCTTGCACGTCGGAGCGCTTCTTGTCAAGTCCCGCCCACGCTCTGACCTGCGATTACGGATGGTGAGGCGGTCGAGGTCCGGTTGCCCTACGTGGTAAAGTGGGGCCAGCGAAAGGGGCAGAGGACACATGGTTTTCAAGGTCGGAGAGACCGTCGTCTACCCGCACCACGGTGCCGCGCTCATCGAAGCAATCGAGACTCGTGTGATCAAGGGCGAGGAGAAGCAGTACCTCGTCCTCAAGGTCGCGCAGGGTGACCTCACGGTGCGCGTTCCCGCGGACAACGCCGAGATCGTCGGTGTTCGGGACGTAGTGGGTCAAGAGGGTCTGGATCGAGTTTTCGACGTGCTGCGGGCCCCGCACACCGAGGAGCCCACGAACTGGTCTCGTCGGTACAAGGCCAACCTGGAGAAGCTCGCCTCCGGCGATGTGAACAAGGTGGCCGAAGTGGTGCGCGACCTCTGGCGACGCGAGAAGGATCGTGGCCTGTCCGCAGGCGAGAAGCGAATGCTGGCGAAGGCCCGTCAGATCCTGGTCAGCGAGCTGGCGCTGGCCGAGGGCACTGACGAGGGCAAAGCGGAAACGCTGCTGGACGAAGTCCTCGCCACTGCGGTGTGAATCGGAACGGCTAGAGCGTGAGCGTTGTCGCGCTGGTCCCCGCTGCTGGACGCGGGGTGCGCTTGGGGCTGGAGGTGCCCAAGGCGCTGGTTCCGGTCAAAGGTGAATCTCTGCTGCTGCGCGCGGTCCGCGGCCTGCTGGCCCCGGGCTGCGTGCAGCACGTCGTGGTGGCCGCGCCGCCCGACCAGGTCGAGGTCGTGGCGGCCGAGCTCGCCGCGCTGCCGAACGCGCACGTGGTGCCGGGTGGTGCCGAGCGAACGGACTCGGTGCGCCTGGCGCTCGGCGCCGTCGCCGACGTGGCGCCGGACGCGCACGTCGTGCTGGTGCACGACGCCGCGAGGTGCTTCACGCCGGCGAGCGTGATCGGCGATGTCGTGTCCGCGGTGGAGGCCGGTGCGCCCGCCGTGATCCCGGTGCTGCCGGTGACGGACACGATCAAGAGGGTCGACGAGTCGGGAACCGTCGTGGAGACCGTCGACCGCGCACCGCTGCGGGCGGTGCAAACCCCTCAGGGCTTCAACATCGACGTGCTGCGGCAGGCCTACGCCGCCGCGGGTGACATCGCCACCGACGACGCAGGCCTGGTCGAGCGCGTGGGCGGCAAGGTGCACACCGTCGACGGTCACCCGAACGCCTTGAAGATCACCACCGCCTTCGATCTGGCGGTCGCCGAGGCCGTCCTGGCCACCGAGGAGAGTTCCCCGAAGTGACTGATCGTCTGCCGTTCGTCGGGCAGGGCGTCGACGTGCACCCGATCGAGGCCGGTCGCGAGTGCTGGATGGCCGGGTTGCAGTGGCCGGACGCCGACGGCTGCGCGGGCCACTCCGACGGCGACGTCGCTTCGCACGCGCTGTGCGATGCGCTGCTGTCGGCCGCGGGCCTGGGTGATCTGGGCGCGGTGTTCGGCACCGGCGACGAGCGCTGGGCCGGTGCGCACGGCGCGGAGCTGCTCGAGGAGGTCCGCTCGCGGATCGACGCGGCCGGTTTCGCGATCGGCAACGCGACCGTGCAGGTGATCGGCAACGCGCCGCGCATCGGCAAGCGTCGCGAGGAGGCGCAGCAGGTGCTGTCGAAGGCGATCGGCGCGCCGGTGTCGGTGTCCGGCACGACGTCCGACGGGCTCGGTCTGACCGGGCGCGGCGAGGGCATCGCGGCGGTGGCGACCGCGTTGGTTTTCCGCTGAGTAACGACCGGCCACCCGGGTGTGACGGGGAGTTGGAGTCGGGGAAAACTCAGGGCTCGCACCCTTCTGGTGCGGGTTCTCGCGCGCGATCCTCGAAGCATGGTGATCGAGCGGAACCGGTGGGTGCGTCGGCTGCTCGTGGCGCAGCCGCTGGTGTTGTGGCCGGTGTCGGTGGTGCTGTGGTCGCTGGGCGATGAGCTCGACCTGGCGCTGGCGGTCGTGCTGCTGTGGCTCAGCGCCGCGGCGAGCGTCGCGGCCATCGTCGTGCCGATGAAGAGCGGCTCTGATCGGGAGTGCTTCCGCAGTTCGGACTCATCGCTGCAGTGCGGACAGTTTTAGTCAGAACTGTCCGGGCAAAACGGACTTTGATCATGGACAGTTTTCACTAAACTGTCCCCTGGTGAGGTCCGCACCTCGGCGAACGGGGGAAATCCGCGGCGGAGGTCGTGAGCTAGACCGCAAGTTCATGTCGGGTTCGCCCGGCCCGCATACCGTGGCGATGTGACTCTGCGAGCGGTGATCTTCGACTTCTCCGGCACCCTGTTCCGACTGGAGGAGAACCCGTCCTGGTACTCCGACCTCACCGACTCCGACGGAACCCCCTTCGACCTCTCCGCCCAAGCCGAGATCATGCGCCGGATGACCGCCCCGACCGGGCGGATCGCCGAGCTCGGCGATGAGTTCCAGGAGGCGTGGGACAAGCGCGACCTCGACCCCGAGCTGCATCGCAAGGTCTACGTCGAGGTGCTGCGCAGCTCCGGCGTCCCGGACGAGCAGGCCCAGGCCCTCTACGCCCGGTTGATCGACCCCGATCAGTGGACCCCCTACCCGGACGCCGCCGAGGTGCTGAGCGGGTTGTCCGGGCGCGGCGTGAAGGTGGGCGTGATCAGCAACATCGCCTTCGACATCCGCCCGGCCTTCGAGCGACTGGGCGTCGCGCAGCACGTCGACGAGTTCCTGCTGTCGTACCTCGAAGAGGTGATCAAGCCGGATCCGAAGATCTTCCAGCGGGCCTGCGAGCGCCTCGGCGTCGCCCCGGAGGAGGCGCTCATGGTCGGCGACAGCGAGGAGGCCGACGGCGGCGCGGCCGGTGTCGGCTGCGAGGTCGCGATCGTCGACCCCGCTCCGACCAGCGAACGAACCACCGGCCTGATCGACGCGGTGGGCGATCTGCTGCGCTGACCGTCGGGCAAGCACCACCCGCACCGCCGAGCAGGGTGACCACCATCAGCTCGGTCGGCCTGTCGTGATTGCCCTGAAGTGGTTCCCCGTACCATCGGGGGTGTGAGCCTGCACCTCCATGACACAGCGACCCGCACGACGCGCGAGTTCCACCCGCGCTGCGACGGAGTGGCGTCGATCTATGTCTGTGGTGCCACCGTCCAGGGCGTTCCGCACGTCGGTCACGTCCGCAGCGGGCTGAACTTCGACGTGCTGCGCCGCTGGCTGCAGCGTTCGGGCTACGACGTGCGCCTGGTGCGCAACGTCACCGACATCGACGACAAGATCCTCACCAAGGCCGCCGAAGCGGGCCGGCCGTGGTGGGAGTGGGCGGCCACGCACGAGCGCGCCTTCGAGTCGGCCTACGACCGGCTGGGCTGCCTGCCGCCGTCGGTGCTGCCGCGCGCCACCGGGCACGTCACGCAGATGATCGACCTGATCCAGCGCCTCATCGACAAGGGCCACGCCTACCCATCCGGCGGGGACGTCTACTTCGACGTCGCCTCCTACGGCGACCAGTACGGCAAGCTGTCCGGGCAGCGCCTCGACGAGGTGCAGCAGGGCGAGTCGCTGGCCTCCGGCAAGCGCGACCCGCGCGACTTCACGCTCTGGAAGGGCGCGAAGCCGGGCGAGCCGAGCTGGCCGACGCCGTGGGGTCACGGGCGTCCCGGCTGGCACCTGGAGTGCTCGGCGATGGCGACGTTCTACCTGGGCGGCGAGTTCGACATCCACGGCGGCGGCCTGGACCTGGTGTTCCCGCACCACGAGAACGAGCTGGCGCAGTCGCACGCGGCGGGCGACGGGTTCGCCCAGTACTGGATGCACAACGCGTGGGTCACCATGAGCGGCGAGAAGATGTCGAAGTCGCTCGGCAACGTGCTGTCCATCCCGGCGGTGCTGGAGCGAGCGCGGGCCGTCGAGCTGCGCTACTACCTGGTCACCCCGCACTACCGGTCCACGATCGAGTTCTCCGAAGCGGGCCTGCAGGAAGCGGCTTCGGCGTACGGCCGGATCGAGAACTTCGTCCGCAAGGTCGTCTCGCGGGCCGGTTCGGTCGAGCCCGGCGATGTCTCCGCGGAGTTCGCGGCGGCGCTCGACGACGACCTGGGGACGCCGCAGGCGACGGCGGCCATCCACGCCGCGGTCCGCGAGGGCAACGCGGCGCTGGACCGCGGTGACGACGAGGCGGCCCGGGCGGCCGCGTCGTCGGTGCGCGCGATGACCGGGGTGCTCGGCTTGGACCCGCTGTCGCCGCAGTGGGCCGAGGACGGCGGCAACGCCGCCCACGAGGCCCTCGGCGAGGCCGTGCGCCTGGTGCTGGAGCAGCGCCAGAAGGCGCGCGCGGAGAAGGACTTCGCCACCGCCGACCTGCTGCGAGACCGGTTGCAGGAGGGCGGGATCGCCGTCGAGGACACCCCCGACGGTCCGACGTGGACATTGAAAGACGGGTAACTCGTGGCCGGCAACGACAAGCGCCGCGGTGGCGTGCGCAAGACCAACAAGAAGGGCATGGTCGTCGGTTCCGGCGGGCAGCGGCGGCGCGGTCTCAAGGGCAAGGGCCCGACCCCGAAGGCGGAGGACCGCGTCACGCACCCGGCCAAGAAGCGCGCCGACCAGCGCGCCAAGGCCGATCAGCAGCGCTCCAAGCGCCAGGCCGCGGCGGAGAACGCGCCGGAGCTCGTCGCCGGGCGCAACCCGGTCGTGGAGTGCGTCCGCGCGGGCGTCCCGGCCACCGGCCTGTACGTGGCGCAGGGCATCGACGTCGACGACCGCGTGACCGAGGCGGTGCGCGAGGCCGGCAACCGGGGCATCCCGGTGGTCGACGTGCCGCGCGTCGAGCTGGACCGGCTCACCCACAACGCGCTGCACCAGGGCCTGGCCCTGCAGGTGCCGCCGTTCGACTACGCCCACCCCGACGAGGTGCTCACGGCCGCGCAGGACACCGGTCTGCCGCCGCTGATCGTGGCGCTCGACGGCGTCACCGACCCGCGCAACCTGGGTGCGGTGATCCGCTCGGCGGCGGCGTTCGGCGCGCACGGCGTGGTCGTGCCGCAGCGGCGCAGCGCCGGGATCACGGCGGTGGCGTGGCGGACCAGCGCGGGCACGGCGGCGAAGCTGCCGGTCGCCAAGGCCGTCAACCTGACGCGCACGCTCAAGGACTACAAGGAAGCCGGGCTGATGGTGGTCGGCCTGGACGCCGACTCCGACATCACCTCCGACGAGCTGGAGCTGGCCACCGGTCCGCTGGTGGTCGTCGTCGGCTCCGAGGGGCGGGGCCTGTCGCGGCTGGTCCGCGAGACCTGTGACCAGACGGTGTCGATCCCGATGGCCACCGGCGTCGAGTCGCTCAACGCCTCGGTCGCGGCGGGCGTCGTGCTCGCCGAGGTCGCCCGGCGCCGCAGGATTCGCTGAGCGGTGAGAGCCGGGTCCATTCCGGACCTGCGGCGCGCTGACCTCGGTTAGGCTGCTGCGGCAACCGAACCGAGGAGGCGTGGGCCTCCCGCGACCGAGGCCCTTCGATGTCGTTCGCTTCCCCGCTGTTCCTCTGGTACTTCCTGCCGGTCGTGCTCGCGGCCGTGCTGGTGGCACCCCGCAGCGGGCGCAACACCGTCGTCGCGCTGGCCAGCCTGGTGTTCTACGCCAGCGGGGCGGGCGGCACGACGGTGCTGCTGCTGGCGTGCATCGCGGTGAACTTCCTGGCCGGTCGCCACCTGGAACCGGGTGCCCAGTGGCCGGGCGCGCGGGAACGCCGCCGGTGGGTACTGATCGGCGTGGTCGCGTTCAACCTGGCGATCCTTCTGATCTGGAAGTACGCGGGGTTCGCGACCGAGCAGCTGGCGGTGCTGGCGCGCTGGTTCGGCGGCGACTACCCGGTGCTGCACCTGGCGCTGCCGATCGGCATCTCGTTCTACACGTTCCACCACATCTCGTACGTGGTGGACGTCTACCGGGGTGAGCGCCCGGCGCTGCGGAACCCGGTCTCGTTCGTCACCTACATCGCGATGTTCCCGCAGCTGGTGGCGGGCCCGATCGTGCGCTACCGGGAGATCGCCGATCAGCTGCCGCAGCGCCGCACGCACCGGCTGGACGACATCGCCGCCGGTTTCCCGCGCTTCGCCTGGGGTTTGACGAAGAAGGTCGTCGTCGCGGACACGCTGGCGCCGATGGTGGACGCGTGCTTCGCGACGCCCGCGCAGGACATGACGTTCGCGATCGCCTGGCTGGGCGCGATCGGCTACGCGATGCAGCTGTACTTCGACTTCTCCGGCTACTCGGACATGGCGATCGGGCTGGGGCGGATGCTGGGGTTCCGGCTGCCGGAGAACTTCGCGCGGCCCTACTCGTCGGTGACGATCACCGAGTTCTGGCGGCGCTGGCACATGTCGCTGTCGCGCTGGTTCCGCGACTACGTCTACATCCCGCTCGGCGGCAACCGCCGGGGCGCGGCGACGACGTACCGGAACCTGACGATCATCTTCGTGCTCACCGGTTTCTGGCACGGCGCGGCGTGGACCTACCTGGTGTGGGGGCTGTTCCACGGCGCGCTGCTGGTGCTGGAGCGGCGTTTCGGCTGGTCGGCGGCCCCCGCGGACGTGCGGGCGCGGTGGGCGCGGCGGGCGCTGACGCTGCTGCTGGTGGTGGTCGGCTGGGTGTTCTTCCGCGCGCCGGACCTGGGCAGCGCGCTGGGGATGCTCGGGCACATGCTGGTCCCGGACCTGGCGGGGCTGACCGACGTCGTCTCGGCGTCGGTGACCCACCAGCGGCTGTTCTTCCTGCTGATCGCGCTGATCGTGGTGCTGCTGCCCGCGGGTTCGGGCACCGGCCCGTTCCTGGAGGCGGTGCGCACCCGCGAGGCCTACGCCGCGCGGGCGGCGGTGCTCACGGCGGGCCTGGGCTACTCGGGCCTGCTGGTCGCCACCGGCACGTTCAGCCCGTTCCTGTACTACCAGTTCTAGAGGGGGAGAGGTGCGGACTCCGGAGTTGCCGCCGGTGCACGAGGCGTGGTTGCCGCGGGATCACCCGCTGCACCGGCCCCGGCACGGCCGGCGTCAGCTGGTGGCGCTGATCTGCGCGCTGGCGTTCTTCAGCGCGCCGTTGAGCAGCTGGTTGTTCGGGGCCCGGCCGGAGCAGCTGGAGAACCGGCCGCTGGCCGAGTTCCCCAGCGTCACCGAGGGTTTCGGGTTCTTCACCGGGTTGAACGGGTGGGCCACCGATCATCTGCCGTTCCGCAAGGGAGCGGTGCAGGCGGTCAGCGGCATCAGCAGGGGAGTGTTCGGCGAGCCCGCGCCGCTGGCGGGCGGCTCGCACGGATCGCCGGTGGGCGCGGGGCAGGTGGACGCCAAGCCGCCGATCGACGAGAGCGTGTTCCCGCCGGTCATCGAGGGCCGGGACGGCTGGCTGTACTTGGGTCACGACGTCTCGTACCGCTGCGTGCCGAGCCGCACGATGGACGAGGTCATCGCGGGATTGCGCGCGTGGCGGAAGGCGGTGGAGTCGTCGGGGCGGACGTTCCAGCTGGTCATCGCCCCCGACAAGTCCACCGAGTACCCGGAGCACCTGCCGGAGGACTACGCCGGGAAGGACTGCTCGGAGGCGGCCAGGGCCGAGTTCTGGCGGCGGGTCCCGGAGGCGACGGGCGCGATCGACCTGCGCGGGGCGCTGCGCCGGGCCGCCGAGCGCAACGGGCACCCGATTTACCACGACATCGACACGCACTGGACCCACGAGGGCGGCGCGACGATGGTCTACCAGCTGGCGGAACGGCTTTCGCCGGGCATCACCGGCACGTGGCGGATGACGCCGTCGCGGCGCTACCCGCACAGCGCCGACATCCCGGACCTGCTCGGCCAGGACCGCACGGTCGACATCCAGGCCTACGCGCTGGCGCCGGACGGGGGAGAGGACAACGCGCAGTTCAAGCCCAGCGACTTCCACGAACCGCTGCACCTGAGGTCAACGCCGAAGCCGGGCATGATCACCAAACCGGTGCGGATGGTCGGCGACTCCTTCACCCAGTTCGCCAGCCCCTACCTGGCGGCGACGTACTCCGACATCACCATCACCCACCCGGACAACGTCGCCACCAACCCCGCAGCCACGGCTGATCTCCTGGCGCAGGGCGAGGTCGTCACCTTCGAGCTCTCCGAACGCTTCGTAGCCGGAGGCCGCTACCCCCTCCTCAACCCCGACGTCGCCGCCGAAGTCGGCCAGGTCCTCGCCGCTCACCCGGTGAGGTGAGGGCAGGGGACAGTTTTTGCCAGGACTGTCCGGGGGTGATGCCCGAAATGTCCGGACAGTTATGGCTAAAACTGTCCCCTGGCAACGAACGTCGCCGCCGCGACGTCGCTTCGAACGCGACGACGCACCCGAGCCGGGCCCCGGAGCGGAGCGGCGGTTGGGGCTCCGCTCCGGGGTGGGGCGTCAGCGGTGGAGTGGGGTGAAGTCCCTGGATGCGATGTGGTTGGGGCGTGGGGACTTCGCCGCGTACGGCTCTTCCAGGGTGTTGTCCACGCTGTTGAACACGATGAAGATGTTCGAGCGCGGGTAGGGCGTGATGTTGTTGCCCGAGCCGTGCATGCAGTTGGAGTCGAACCACAGGGCCGAGCCCGCCGGGCCGGTGAACTGCTCGATGCCGTGCTCGTAGGCGAGCTTGGTGATGTC
Source organism: Saccharopolyspora flava (assembly GCF_900116135.1). Taxonomy (GTDB): domain Bacteria; phylum Actinomycetota; class Actinomycetes; order Mycobacteriales; family Pseudonocardiaceae; genus Saccharopolyspora; species Saccharopolyspora flava. The sequence continues at coordinate 679,122 of NZ_FOZX01000002.1, read as the reverse complement.
GTCCTCGGACGGGACGCCGACCTTCTGCTGCTTGAGCGAGGTCTTGTGGTTCTCCTCCGGGGTCTCACCCGCGCACGAGACGAACGTGCGGTGGGCGCCCGGCATGATCATCAGGCCGCCGTTGAACGGGTGGTTGTCGGTCAGCGCGATCGAGATGCTCACCGCGCGCGGGGACGGCATCCCGTCCTCGGCGTGCCAGGTCTCGAAGTCCGAGTGCCAGTAGAAGCCGGTGCCGCGGAACCCGGGCATGTAGTTGATCCGGCTCTGGTGCACGTACACCTCGGATCCCAGGATCTGCCTGGCGCGGTCGAGCACCCGCGGATCGCGGGCCAGATCGCCGATCAGCGGACTGATCCGGTGCACCTCGAAGATGGAGCGGACCTCGTCGGACGAGCGCTCGATGATCGTGCGCTCGTCGTTGCGGACCTGCTCGTCGCGGGTCAGCCGCTCCAGCTCCTGCCAGTAGGTCTGCACCTCCGCGGGGGACAGCAGTCCCTCGTGGACGTGGAAGCCCTTGGCGTCGTGCTCGGCCAGCTCGTCGCGCGTGGCCGGGCCGGTGGGCACACGGGACCACACGGTCGGATCGGTCCGTTCGAGCAGCGCCGAATCGGAGCCCCGCGTCGGGTAGCGGTCCGTGGTGCTCAGATCAGCGACGGTCATGGGTTGCGCCTCCTTCGCGAATTACCGCCGGAGCGGATCGATGTCCGGATGACACCGCCCGCCGTTCTCGGTTCCTCGGTTGAGAAGCGGCACACGTCGAGTGCCCGCGTACCCCCACGTCGCGCGTGGGGAAACCCCAGGTGGTGAAAGACAGCGCGGCGGGTCCCCGGTCTCCGGGTACCCGCCGCGCGTGGAGCTGAATCAGCCCGCGACGATCAGTCCTCGACGATCAGCGGGTAGACGCCGTTCTCGTCGTGCACCTCGCGACCGGTGACCGGCGGGTTGAACACGCACACGGTCTTCATGGTCGTCTTCGGGCGCACCTGGTGCTTGTCGGCGTCGTTGAGCACGTAGATCGAACCCGGCTTGAGCTGGTGGACCTCACCGGTCGCCTTGTTCTCGACCTCGCCCTCGCCCTCGGTGATGAACACGGCTTCGATGTGGTTGGCGTACCAGAAGTCGTTCACCGTGCCGGCGTACAGCGTGGTCTCGTGCACCGAGAAGCCCAGCTTGTCCTTGGCGAGGAGAATGCGCTTGCTGCGCCAGTTCTCGGTCTTGATGTCGGCGTCGGTGTCCTCGATCTCCGAGAGGTGCCGGACGATCACGTTTCCTCCTGTGAATCTTGGTTGGTGCACTGCGCGGGAACGCGCCACACGCAGCTTGCCGCACGACGTGCTCGGGCCGGGAGAGGCGAAAGCCGTTCGAATGGCTTTTTCACCCTCCCGACCCGCGGAAGCAACGTCAAATCAGGCCAAAACGGCACGAACCGAATCGCGGACGATCTCCAGGCCCTTCTCGAGCTCGTCGTCCGTGACGGTCAGCGGCGGCATGATCTTGAGGACCTCGCTGGAGGGACCGGAGGTCTCCATCAGCAGCTTGCGGTCGAACGCGGCCTTGGAGACCTTGCCCGCCACGTTGGTGTCCTCGAAGCCCAGGCCGCGAGCCAGGCCGCGGCCCTTGGCGATGGCGCCACCGTGCTCGGCGGCGATCTCCTCCAGCACCTGGCCGACCCGCTCGCCCTTGGCGATGGTCGACTTCTCCAGCTGGTCGTCCGACCAGTACAGGCGGAAGGCCTCGGCGGCGGTCACGAACGCGGGGTTGTTGCCGCGGAACGTGCCGTTGTGCTCACCCGGCTCCCACACGTCGTGCTCGGGCTTGATCAGCGTCACGGCCAGCGGCATGCCGTAGCCGCCGATGGACTTCGACAGGCAGACGATGTCGGGCTGGATGCCGGCCTCCTCGAAGGAGAAGAACGGGCCGGTCCGGCCGCAGCCCATCTGCACGTCGTCGACGATCATCAGGATGCCGTGCTTCTGGCACAGGTCGTAGAGGCCGCGCAGCCACTCGGGGCGCGAGGAGTTGATGCCGCCCTCGCCCTGCAGCGTCTCGACGATGACCGCGGCCGGCTCGTTGAGGCCCGAACCGCTGTCCTCGAGCATCCGCTCGAAGTACAGGAAGTCGGGGACCTGGCCGTCGAAGTAGTCGTCGTAGGGCATCGGGGTGGCGTGCACCAGCGGGATGCCCGCGCCGCCGCGCTTCATCGAGTTGCCGGTGACCGACAGCGAGCCCAGCGTCATGCCGTGGAAGGCGTTGGTGAAGCTGATGATCGACTCGCGGCCGGTGATCTTGCGGGCCAGCTTCAGCGCCGACTCCACCGAGTTGGTGCCCGTCGGGCCGGGGAACTGGACCTTGTAGTTCAGCCCGCGGCGCTGCAGCACGTTCGTGTTGAACGACTCCAGGAACTCGGCCTTGGCCTTGGTGGCCTGGTCGAGACCGTGGGTGACGCCGTCGCGGGCGATGTAGTCGAGCAGCTTCTGCTTCAGCTTCGGGTTGTTGTGCCCGTAGTTGAGCGCACCCGCGCCTGCGAAGAAGTCGAGGTAGCCGGTGCCGTCCTCGTCGTAGAGGTAGCTGCCGACCGCGCGGTCGAACGTGGTCGGCCACGTTCTGCTGTAGCTGCGGACTTCGGACTCGAGGGTGGCGAAGATGTCGTTCACGGATCCTCCGTTCGGCCGGCGGCGCGCGGGCGCCCGGCGCTTCAAGACGAGAAAGAGTGGGGTGGCTCGTGCCTCAGGCGGCGTCGAACGGCCCGATGCGGTACAGGTCCTCTCCCAGGTGCGAGTCCGGGAACAGGTCAGCGGTGAACAACTCGCTGCTGGTGATCTGCGTCGCTCGGTCGCGCGCCAGTGCGCTGAAAAGCTTGATCGATGCGGTGTTGTCCGGGGTGATCGTGGTCTCCAGGAAACGCACGCCTCGCCCCTGCACGCGGTCGACCAGGTGGTTCAGCAGCTTGCCCGCCACGCCACCACCGCGCTGGGAGGCATCGACGGCGATCTGCCACACCACGAGGGTGTCCGGGGCGTCGGGCCGGATGAACCCGGTCACGAAGCCCACGACCGCACCGTCGACACGCGCCACCGCGGAGGTCTGCGAGAAGTCCCGGCACCACAACAAATATGCGTAGGACGAGTTCACATCGAGCACTGCCGAATCGCGAGTGATCCGGTAGAGCTCAGGGCCGTCCGCGACGACCGGAGCGTCGATCTCCAACCGTCCGGCTGAACCGCTTCCGCCATTCCGATCTTCGTGTTTATGGCTCGGTTTATCGCCGGTCATGTTGTGCCAACTTAACAGAACATCCGTCGTGAGTCAGGTTCTCACGCCTTTCTTCCGGCATCTACCAGGCGATTCTGGATTTTACACGTGAGAAGCACTACAGAAACGTTGATTCGCCGTCTGAGCCGGTGCTAGCCCGCCTCTGCCACGATTTGGCGGACAATTTCCGGCAGGGTCTGACCAGGGGAAACTTAGTATTCGGGCGCAGTGGATCAGTGCGGTGCAGGAAATCTTCCGGTGTTGTGAATACTGCTCGGATCGAGTGAGAAATGGAAGCGGGCGCACCCGCCGGGGCCGGCACGCCCCGGGCGAATGCGCCCGCTGGAGCGGGGACCCCTGCCTGCGTCGCGGTCCCCGGTGGGAGGTCGATCAGACCCCGGCGAGGCCGGAGATCCAGTCGCGGTACTCGGTGATGTTGACGTAGGCCGTCGAGGTCGCGCGGTCGCTGGTGGAGGCCACGCCGACCTGCTTGTCACCGGCGAACATGGGGCCGCCGGAGTCGCCGCCGGCCGGGATGCCGTCACCGCGCGAGGCGCAGATGGCCTGGCCGCCGCGGTAGTCGGTGCAGTCGCCGTTCACGCCGGTCACGCTGACGTCGGCGACCTTGAGGATCGGCGCCTGGCACTCGATCTCCGGCTTGTCGGTGCAGGTCGCGCCCCAGCCGTAGGTCTGCACGGTGTCACCGGTCTTGACGGTGTCCGGGTCGCCCAGCGGGGCGTAGTCGGTCTGCACCGCCTTGTCGATCTTGACCAGCGCGATGTCGGCGGTGTCGTGGATGTGCACCTCGCCGGGGATGGCGTTGACGTGCTCGCCCTTGGTCTGGTCGACGTCACCGATGTTGAAGCTCAGGCCGTTGCCGTCGGCCGCGTCGGCGACGCAGTGCTGCGCGGTGAGCACCCACTCGGGGGCGATGATCGACGCGGTGCAGGTCTCCTGGTCGTCGACGAACAACCGGGCCGCCCACGGCGCGCTGTCCACCTCGTGGCCATCGATGATGAGCGGCTGGACGTCCTGCGGGGTGGTAGCTGCCTGCGCGGGCACCGCCAGCAGGCCGCCGGCGATCACGGCACCGGCGAGTCCGGCGAGATTGCGGACGAGCGACACGTTGGTCTCCTTCGGTTCGCGGATGGGCGAGAGCCGAAATCGACCTTCACTCGATCGGGTGGCGGTGTCCATTGCTTGAGCACAACTCGCCAATCAATGGGAAATGCGGCACCCGGCAATTCCCAGTATTTCCCAACGGAATTCAACCCCGGCGGTTCGGATTCCCCTCCGGTTCGGCGGAGTCCCGGCGGAGCTCGCGGTACTCCTTGACCACCATCACGATGATCGCGATGTCCAGCACGGTGAGCGCGGGCAGGATCAGCGAGTGCGTCTGCACGCCCCGGATCAGCTCGAAGAGCACGAACAGTCCCAGCGCGGCGATGGCCACCGGGTACCAGCGGATCTCCTTGCGCAGCAGGGCGATCACCAGTCCGAGCTTGATCAGGCCGTGCACCAGCAGGTAGCCGATCACGAAGGCGCGGGCGCCGCCGGCGAAGTGCTGGACGGCCTCCTCGAAGTGGCCCGCCAGCGGTCCGGTCGGCGGGCCCAGCAGATCGCGCGTCACGATGCCGTGCGCGATCCGGGTCAGCGCCCGCGGCGTGAAGAAGATCAGCAGCACCCCGCCGAGCAGCTGGCCCACGGCGTCCAGGCCCTTGATCCACACGGCGACCCGGAACAGCTTGTCCGTCAGCGTCAGCTCACCGGCCACGACCCCATGATGCGCCCACCGAGCCCCGCCCTGCGCGGACGCGCCGCCCGACGGGGTCCGGGTCAGAGGGTTCTGGTCATGAAGACGCTGTTGGGGTCTTTGCGGTATTCGGCGAAGGGTTCGCAGTAGTCGAAGCCGTGCTTGAGGTAGAGCTTGCGGGCGGGTTCGAAGAAATCGGCGGATCCCGTTTCCAGGCTCAGGCGCGTGTAGCCCATGAGTTTCGATTCGTCGATGATGTGCGTCAGCAGTTGCGACGCGATTCCCCGATTCTTGTGCGTGGGGTCGGTCCGCATTGATTTGATCTCGGCGTGCTCGAGGTCGATTTCCTTGATCGCTCCGCAGCCCAGCACCGCGTCGCCCTCGCGCGCGGACCAGAACGTAACCCCAGGTCGGCGCAGGGAGCTGAGCTCCAGCGCGTGCTTGCTCTCCGGCGGCGAGACCGCCCGCATTTTGCTGATGTGGCCGTGCAGGAAAGCCTCGATCTCCGGACCTGTCAGATCGTCAACGACGATGCGCACGAGCAACCCCACCAGAATTCACGATCGACAACCGCAGGGACGGTATAGGTCGGGGTCCTCCGATGTCCAGCCGCCCCGTCGAAGGTGATCTTCAACGCGTCGGAAATCAGCTCGTGATCGCAGGTTGTGAGCGCTGCAAAGAATTTCTGCTGGTCCCGGGACCAGAATTCCCGCGGGCGGACTGTGGCGGAGCGGACACGGCCGTACCCGCTCGGTCATAAGGCCTGGTCAGGTACGCTCGGAGCCGCTGAGGGGACTCGAACCCCTGACCATCCGCTTACAAGGCGGGCGCTCTACCAACTGAGCTACAGCGGCGCGCGACAACGAGGTGTGCGCGAACATCGTAAGCGCCGCCGCGCTCGGCCCGGGAAGCGCCCGCGCCTGCGCCCACGACCAGTGATGGAAGCCACAGATGCCGACTGCAACGGTCCGCTCATGACGGGCGATGCCCGAGGGGAAGATCAGCCACGGCGGCGCTCCGCTCGCGGGGCGCGGCAGGAAGGAAAGACCGCGGTGGGAATCACGCAGCGCGCGCGTGGTGTGCTGCGGCGGCGCGACCCCGAGCAGACGATCGTCCCGGGCTCTCGCAACGTCGTCTACGGGCCCTCGCTGCCCGACGAGTCAACCGTCCACCTGGTCCTCGACCTCGGCCTGCGCATCGGTGAGGTGCAGATGGCCAGCGGCGCGGGTGCCTCCGACGTCACCGCGACGATCATCGGCGTGGTCAGCGCCTACGGTCTGCCGCACTGCGAGGTCGACGTGATCTACACGTCGATCACCGTCTCCTGCTACCGGGGCACCGAGCAGCCGCCGATCACCTCGCTGCGCGTGGTCCGCAACCGCTCCATCGACTACACCCGGCTCGCCGACGTCGAGAACCTGCTGCGGCGCATCACCGCGGGCGAGATCAGCGCCAACGACGCCTACGCCGAGCTGGACCAGATCACCACCGCCGCGCACCCGTTCCCGCGCTGGGTCGCCACCCTGGCCTGGGCGGGCATGGCCGCCTCGCTGGCGGTGCTGCTCGGCGGCGGCAACGACCCGTTCCTGCCGCTGGTCGCCGCGGGCACCACCGCCCTCGTCGACCGCGTCGGCCGGTTGCTGAACAAGCGAGCGCTGCCGTTCTTCTTCCAGCAGGCCGTCGGCGGGGCCGTGGCGACCACCATCGCGCTCGGCGCCTACGCGCTGGGCCTGCTGGGGAGCGCGCCGCTGGCGATCGCCGCGAGCATCATCGTTCTGCTGTCCGGGATGACCGTCGTCGGTTCCATGCAGGACGCCATCACCGGCTACAACGTCACCGCGGCGGGCCGGATGGCGGAACTGGCGATGATGACCGCCGGGCTGATCGCGGGCGTGGTGCTCGCGCTCTACATCGGCCTGCGCATCGGCGGCGACCAGGTCGCCGGGCTCGACGCCCAGTCGCTGGGCAGAGCGCAGGTGAGCGCGCCCGGCCTGGTGCTGTCGGTGCAGGTGCTCGCGGGTGCCTCCACCTCGGCCTGCTTCGCGCTGGCCAGCTACGCGCCGCCGCGACCGCTGCTCGTCGCCGGCATCGGCGGCGGCGTGGCCGCCGGGGTGTACGCGACGCTGACCATGGCGGACGGCCCGGCGCTCAACCCCGTGCTGGCCGGTGCGGTGGCCACCACCGTCGTCGGTTTCGTCGGCGGCATCGTCGCCCGCCGGTTGCGGATCCCGGCGCTGGTCATCGCGGTTTCCGCGGTGTCGCCGCTGCTGCCCGGTCTGGCGACCTACCGGGGTCTGTTCGAGCTGTCGGTGCTGGGCAGCCCGACCGGTGTCGCCACGCTGATGCTGGCGGTGGCCACGGGTCTGGCGCTGGGCGCGGGCGTGGTGCTCGGCGAGTACCTGGCGCAGCCGGTGCGCAGCAGGCTCGGCAACCTGGAGCGGCGGATCTCCGGCCCGAGGCTGTCCGGTCCGCTGCGCCCCAGCAGGAGGCGGCTGGACTGATGAGAACTTGCCGCGCAACGCAACCGCAACGAAGTTAAGGCCCCATCCGGACCGAAACACACGAGTGTGTTTGGGCCACACGAAGCACGCGATGACGAGGCCGGTTAAGTAGCCTCACCACTCCAGGTGGACACAGGGCGGGAGGGTTTCCGGTGAGCAAGGGCGACGGGCCCCAGAGGAGTTCGAAGCGAGCGGACTTCGTCGTGGTCGCCAACCGGCTACCCGTCGACCTGGAGAAGCTCGAGGACGGCACCGAGCGCTGGAAGCACAGCCCCGGCGGGCTGGTCACCGCGCTGGAGCCGTTCCTGCGCGCCCGGCGCGGCGCCTGGGTCGGCTGGCCCGGCGTGGCCGACGTCGACGTCGAGCCGTTCGACGACGACGAGATGCAGCTGTACCCGGTGCGGCTGTCGGCGGACGAGTTCGCCGAGTACTACGAGGGCTTCTCCAACGCGACGCTGTGGCCGCTGTACCACGACGTGGTCGTGCCGCCGGTGTTCGACCGCTCCTGGTGGCACGCCTACCAGCGGGTGAACCGCCGCTTCGCCGAGGCCGCCGCCGAGGTCAGCGCCGAGGGCGCCACCGTGTGGGTGCAGGACTACCAGCTGCAGCTGGTGCCCGCGATGCTCCGCGAGCTCCGGCCCGACCTGCGGATCGGCTTCTTCCTGCACATCCCGTTCCCGCCGGTCGAGCTGTTCATGCAGCTGCCGTGGCGGACCGAGATCGTGCGCGGTCTGCTCGGCGCCGACCTGGTCGGCTTCCACCGTCCCGGCGGCGCGCAGAACTTCCTGTGGCTGGCCCGCAGGCTCGCCGGTTTCGAGCCCAGCCGCGGCCAGGTCGGCGTGCGCAACCGGCCGGGCGTGGTGCAGGTGGGCGACCGGACGGTGCGGGTCGGCGCGTTCCCGATCTCCATCGCCTCCACCGAGCTGGACCGGCTCGCGCGCAGCAAGGACGTCCAGCAGCGGGTCAAGAAGCTGCGCGCGGACCTGGGCAACCCGCGCAAGATCATGCTCGGGGTGGACCGGCTGGACTACACCAAGGGCATCGACGTGCGGCTGCACGCCATGCACGAGCTGCTCGCCGAGGGCCACATCAAGGCCGAGGACGTGACGATGATCCAGGTCGCCACGCCCAGCCGGGAGCGCGTCGAGCACTACAAGCAGATGCGCGACGGCATCGAGCGCGAGGTCGGCCGGATCAACGGCCTGTTCGGCCGCGTCGGTCACCCGGCCGTGCACTACCTGCACACCTCTGTGGACAAGAAGGACCTGGTCGCGCTGTACGCCGCGGCCGACGTGATGGTCGTGACCCCGGTGCGCGACGGGATGAACCTGGTCTGCAAGGAGTACGTCGCGTGCCGGTACGACCTGGGCGGGGCGCTGGTGCTCAGCGAGTTCGCCGGGGCGGCCGCCGAGCTCACGAGTGCGTTCTTGGTGAATCCCCATAACCTGGACGGGGTGAAGGACGCTCTGCTCGCCGCCCTGGAGATCGACGAGGCGGAGGGTCGCCGTAGGATGCGCGCTCTGCGTAGGCAAGTGCTCACGCACGATGTCGACCGCTGGGCGCGGTCGTTCCTCGAAGCGTTGGGCGCGCCCCTCGTGGAGTAGCTGACGGTAACCGGTCCGCAACAGCGGAACGCGCCACGTCGGCGATACTGAGCAGAACCGGTCGCCAGCAGATGGTTATCGCCTCAGGCGTTCCGGATCGATCCATCCAGACTTGACCTGCCCCAAGGAGTATGGCGTTGACCGCCGAAGCCCTGCCTGCGGAGCTGCGACGCGTGATCGTGCAGCTCGCGCGGACGCCTCGACTTCTGGTCGCCTGCGACTACGACGGCACGCTCGCGCCGATCGTGGCCGACCCGACCCAGGCCAAACCGCTACCCGAATCCGTGCACGCGCTGCGCTCGCTCGCCGCGCTGCCCGCGACCACCACGGCGGTGATCTCCGGTCGTGCGCTGCGCGACCTCGCGACCCTGTCCCGCCTGCCCGCGGAGGTCCACCTCGTCGGCAGCCACGGTTCGGAGTTCGACGTCGGCTTCGTGCACGGACTCGAACCCGAGGCCACCCAGCTCCGGACCGAGCTGCAGGTCGCCGTGCAGGACGTCGTGCGCGGCCGGACCGGCGTGACGCTGGAGGCCAAGCCGGCCAGCGTCGCCGTCCACGTCCGCCGCGCCGAGCCCGACGTGGCCGAGGCCGTCCTCGACGCCGTGCGCTCCGGCCCCGCCCAGTGGGACGGCGTGCAGGTCACCGAGGGCAAGGCCGTCATCGAGCTGGCCGTGGTGCAGACCGACAAGGGCAACGCGCTCGAGGCGCTGCGCCACCAGGTCGGCGCCACCGCCGCGATCTTCCTCGGCGACGACGTCACCGACGAGAAGGCCTTCGCCCGCCTGCAGGGACCCGACCTGGGCATCAAGGTCGGCGACGGGGAGTCGCTGGCGGCGCACCGGATCAGCAGCACCACCGACGTGGCCACCGTGCTGGCGTTCCTCATGGAGGAGCGGCGCACCTGGCTCTACGGCGAGCAGGCTCCGCCCATCGAGCGGCTGACCATGCTGTCCAACGAGCGCACCATCGCGCTGGTCACCCCGGACGCCCGGGTGACCTGGATGTGCCACCCCGGGCCGGACTCGGCCGCGGTGTTCGCTGACCTGCTCGGCGGCCCGACCGCCGGGCACTTCAGCATCCGCCCGCACGCCAGCGGCAACGGCGGTCAGCGCAGCCCGCTGCCGCTGGGCCAGCGCTACGTGCCCAACACGATGACCGTGGAGACCCGCTGGTCGCGGCTGCTGGTCACCGACTACCTCGCGCACGGCACCGACAGCCACCGCACCGACCTGGTGCGCGTCATCAGCGGCAGCACCACGGTGACCGTGGACTTCGCGCCGCGGCCGGAGTTCGGCCAGGTGCCGGTGCGGATCACGCCCGAGGCCGGGGGCCTGCGCGTGCAGGGCACCTCCGAGCCGATGGTGCTGTACTCGCCGGGCGTGCAGTGGGAGATCACCTCCGACGGGATGCACCAGTCGGCGAAGGCCGTCATCGAGCTCACCGACGGTGAGCCGGTGGTGCTGGAGATGCGCGGCGGCACCGAGGACCTCACGCCCACCGACGAGCCCGCCCGCCGGGCCGAGGCCGAGGCCTACTGGTCGGAGTGGATGAAGACGCTGTCGCTGCCGGAGGTCGAGCGCGACCTGGTGGCCCGCTCGGCGCTCACGCTGCGCGGCCTGGTGCACTCCGACACCGGCGCGATCATGGCGGCGGCCACCACCTCGCTGCCCGAGGAGATCGGCGGTGTCCGCAACTGGGACTACCGCTACTGCTGGCTGCGCGACGGCGCCATGACCGCCCAGGCGCTGGTCACGCTCGGCTCCAACACCGAGGCGGAGGACTTCCTGGACTGGCTGCACCGGGTGCTGGAGAGCGTCCCCGGGCCGGAGCGGCTGCACCCGCTGTACTCGCTGCAGGGCACCGGTCTCGGCCCGGAGGCCGTGATCGACAGCCTGCCCGGCTACGCCGGTTCGCGTCCGGTGCGCGTCGGCAACCTCGCCGACCAGCAGGTCCAGCTCGACGTGTTCGGGCCGGTCGTGGAGCTCATCGCGCACCTCGCGCAGGCCACCGGCCGGGTCAGGGACAACGACTGGGAGCTGGTCACGGCGATGGCCGACGCGGTCGGCAAGCGCTGGTTCGAGCCCGACCACGGCATCTGGGAGGAGCGCGACGCGCCGCGCCACCACGTCTACTCCAAGGTGATGTGCTGGGTGACGCTGGACCGCGCCGTCAAGATCGCCGAGGCCTACGGCCGCGAGCTCGACGACGCCTGGGTCCCGCTGCGCGACCAGATCGCCGAGGACGTGGTGAAGAACGGCTGGCACCCGGACGTGCAGGCGTTCACCACCGCCTACGAGGGCTCCGACCTGGACGCGGCCTCGCTCTACGTCGGGCTGTCGGGCCTGATCGACCCGTCCGACGAGCGGTTCCGCGCCACCGTCACCGCCATCGAGGCGGAGCTGCGCAGCGGCTCCACCGTCTACCGCTACCGGCGGGACGACGGCCTGCCCGGTGACGAGGGCGGGTTCCACCTGTGCGCGGCGTGGCTGATCGAGGCCTACCTGCTCACCGGCCGCCGCACCGAGGCGGAGGAGCTGTTCCAGCAGATCGTCGACACCGCCGGTCCGACGGGCCTGCTGTCGGAGGAGTACGACCCGATCGCCGAGCGCTCGCTGGGCAACCACCCGCAGGCGTACTCGCACCTGGGCCTGATCCGCTGCGCCCAGCTGCTCTCCGCCTGACGCACCTCCCGAGAAGGGCCGCCCACCACCCGGTGGGCGGCCCTTTCCATTTCGGTTGGTCACGTTTCGGGGTTTTGGGCCACTCGGGTGATCTCGTCCGGTTAGCCTCGGCGCGAGATCCTGCGGAAAGGGGGAAGCCATGACGGCGTTGCTGGTCGTGCTGGTGCTGCTGCTGATCGTGGTCGCGGTCGTCGCCGTGGTGCTCGGGATGCGGGCGCGGCGCGCGGAGCGCCAGGGGGAGTCGACGGCGGGAACGCCGCAGGACCCCTTCGGCACGGGTGACCAGGACTCGCTGCGCGGTGATCCGCGCGCGCTCAAGGCCGGGGACATCGTGGAGATCCGCTCGACGACCTACACCGTGCGCGGCAGCCTGCGCCTCGACGAGGGCGGCTGGAGCTGGTCGGAGCACCTGCTCGACGACTCCAAGGGAACCCAGGTGTGGCTGGCGGTGGAGGAGGACCCGGATCTGATCCTGACCATGTGGACGCCGGTGACCGGGGTCGGAGCGCCGGGCGCCCCGACGATCGAGCACGAGGGCCGCACCTACCGCTCGGGCGAGTCGGGTTCGGCGAGCTTCCGCAGCGAGGCGACCACGGGCCTGGATGCGCAGGGGACCGTGCGCTACCACGACTACGAGGCTGCCGACGGCGCGCTGCTGGGCTTCGAGTCCTACGGCGGTGCAGCGTGGGAGGCCACCGCGGGCGAGAAGCTCGGCCGCTACGACGTGCTCATCTACCCGACGGCGGACTGATCGATGAAACCCAGGTACTGGTTCGTCATCGCGGGCGCTGCCGCGGTGATCGCCCTCATCGTCGCGATGGTGCTGATCTTCGCCGGTGGTGGCGGGCCGCGCGGCTACGTGCAGCAGCACTACACCCGCGCCGCGCACCTCGACATCGCCGGGGACGACGACAACGAGGCCTACACCAGCCCGAAGCCGCCGCGGACCGTCGCGGGCGAGATCACCGCCAAGTGGCGGCCCCAGGCGCAGACCACCGACGCCTCGGGCGTCTACCTGCGCTACTCGGACGACGCGGTGATCATCCAGCCGCAGCGGACCGGCTCGGTCATCCACCTGATGGACGCCGACCGCGCCTACCGCCACTACCACAGCCACGTCGCGCACGTGTGGGGCTGGAGCTCCACGCGCGGCGAGACCTTCCGGGGCGGCGGTCCGGGAGTCGGCAAGTGACGCGCGGCCCCGCCACCGCACCTCGACCTCCGCGCGCGGTTCCGGCCGCGCGCTGACGCACTCACCACACGGGAAGGGCACCACCTTGCTCCACGAACTGCTCGCCGGCCTGTTCGCCGCGGTCGCCTACGGGGTGATCGGGGTGGCGATGATGGCCCTCGGCTACGTGCTCGTCGACCTCGCGACCCCCGGCAGGCTGCGCGACCTGATCTGGGTGCAGCGCAACCCGAACGCCGCGCTGCTGCTGGTCTCCGGCCTGCTCGGCGTCGGCATCATCCTCACCACCGCGATCATGGCCAGCTCCAACGACCTGCTCGTCGGCCTGGTCGGCACCGTCGTTTACGGGCTGCTCGGGCTGATCCTGATGAGCCTGTCCTTCCTGCTCATCGACGCCATCACGCCCGGCAAGCTCGGCGACGAGCTGGCCTCGCCGGACATGCACCCGGCGACCTGGGTGTCGGCGTCCGCGCACCTGGTGATCGCGGTCCTGATGGCCGCGTCGATCTACTGATCCACCCGTGACGACGACCGAAGCCGCTCCGGCACAACAGGATTCGGCCCCGGCGCCGCCCAACCGCGGGGCGCGGTTCGCGGTGCTGGTGGCGGTGTTCGTCTGCGCCGCCTGCGGCCTGGTCTACGAGCTCGCGCTGGTCGCGCTCGGCAGCTACCTGATCGGCGACACCATCGGGCAGGCCTCGATCGTGCTGTCGCTCATGGTGTTCGCGATGGGCGTCGGCGCGCTGGTGGCCAAACCCCTCCAGCCGTGGGCGGCGGCCTCGTTCGCCGGGATCGAGCTGGCGCTGGCGCTGCTCGGCGGGCTCAGCGTCCTCGGGCTCTACGCGGCGTTCGCGTGGCTGAGCCTGTACCTGCCGGCGCTGATCGCGACCGCGCTGGTGCTGGGCCTGCTCATCGGCGCCGAGATCCCGCTGCTCATGGTGCTGCTGCAGCGCATCCGCAGCCAGGACGCGGGGTCGGCGGTGGCCGACCTGTTCGCCGCCGACTACGTCGGTGGCCTGGTCGGCGGGCTGGCCTTCCCGTTCCTGCTGCTGCCGCTGTTCGGGCAGGTGCAGGGCGCGCTGCTGGTGGGGATGCTCAACGCCGCCGCCGGGCTGGGCCTGGTGCTCACGGTGTTCCGCCGGGAGCTGTCCAAGCGCGCCCGGCTGCTGCTGATCGGCGCGTCGGCGCTGGTCGCGGGCCTGCTGCTGGGCGCCTACGCCTACGCCGACGACTTCGAGGTCACCGCGCGGCAAGCGCTGTACTCGGCGCCGGTGGTGCACGCCGAGCGCACGCCCTACCAGGACGTGGTGCTCACCGAATCGGTGTCGCTGAGCGGGGTTCGGGACACGCGGCTGTTCCTCAACGGGGACCTGCAGTTCAGCTCGGTCGACGAGTACCGGTACCACGAGGCCCTGGTGCACCCGGCGATGTGCGGGCCGCGCGGGCGCGTGCTGGTGCTCGGCGGCGGGGACGGCCTGGCGCTGCGGGAGATCCTGCGCTACCCGGACGTGCGCGAGGTGACGCTGGTCGACCTCGACCCGGCGGTGCTGAAGCTGGCCCGCGACGACGAGCGCGTCTCCTCGCTGAACCACGACGCGTTCCGCGACCCGAGGGTGCACGCGATCCCGGCCGACGCGTTCAGCTGGCTGCGGGAGAACCGGGACCGCTACGACGTGGTGTTCGTCGACATGCCCGACGCCGACTCGACCGCGACCGCGAAGCTGTACTCCGCCGAGTTCTACGGCCTGGTCCGGCAGGCCATGACCGACCGGGCGCGGATGGTCGTGCAGGCCGGGTCGCCGTACTTCGCGCCGAAGGCCTACTGGTGCGTCGAGGCGACGCTGCGCTCCCTCGGCCTGGCCACCACGCCCTACGAGGTCTCGGTCCCGGCCTTCGGCGAGTGGGGGTTCCACCTGGTCACCCAGGGCTCAACGCCCCCGGAACCGCGCCTGCCCGACGACGTCCCGCCGCTGCGCTCCCTCGACGCGGACACGCTGCGGGCGGCCCGGACGTTCCCGCCGGACCGCGCCCGCCTCCCGGACCTGCGGCCCTCGACCCTGATGCACCCGACGATCCTCGACTACGCCCAGGGCGAGTGGACCAACTACTGACCCGGCCCGATTTCCGCGGAAATCGGGTCCACCGCGGGTCACGGGCCGAACCAGAACTCCTCGCCGGAGCGGGGCGGGCCCGAGGTCGAGCCGGTGATGAGCTGGGTCTCGAGCTGGATGTGGCGGGGACGGCTGGGCTCGGCGGTCTCCAGCAGGAGGCGACCGGCGGCGCGGCCCTTCTCCAGCCAGGGCTGGCGGACCGTGGTGAGCCCGGCGCGCTCGGCGTCCGGGATGCCGTCGAAACCGGTGATCGTGAGGTCCTCGGGCACCCGCAGGCCGCGGTTGCGGGCCTCGCGCAGCGCGCCCAGCGCCAGGATGTCGGAGGTGCACACCAGCGCGGTGATCTCCGGGTCGATCTCCAGCGCCTGCGCGGCGGCGGAGGCGCCCGAGTCCAGCGTGTGGTCGAAGCGCTCCACGACCGGCACCGTCGTCCAGTCCACGCCGGCCTCGCTGAACTCCTCGGCGAGCGCGGTCAGGCGGGCCTTCTGCACGTGGAAGCTGGCGTTGGCCTGCCGCTGCACGGTGGCGGGACCGTCGTTGCGGCCGCGCGCCAGGCGCATGCACAGCACGCCGATGCGGCGGTGCCCGAGCCCGATGAGGTGATCGGCGACGGCCTTGATGGCCTTGCGGTCGTCCGGGCCGACCCAGTCCAGGTTGTCCAGGCGCGGCTGGTCGCACACCACGACCGGGACGGGGCGCTCCAGCACGGCTGCCAGGTGCGGGTCGTCCTCGGGAACGGAGTACACGACGAAGCCGTCGACGCCGGCGCGGTGCACCGAGGCGACGTCCTCGCGCTCCGGGCTGGCCGGGATGAGCGTCAGCCCCTGACCGGCGTCCTCGCAGGCCAGCGCGAGCCCTTCCAGGAAGCCGACGGCTCCCGGGTCGCGGAAGGCGTAGGAGAGGTTCTCGGTGAGCAGCAGGCCGACCGCACCCGCCTTGCGGGTGCGCAGCGAGCGTGCGACCGGGTCCGGCCCGGGATAGCCGAGCCGCCGCGCCGTCTCCAGGACGCGCTTGCGCAGCTCAGGAGACAGCTGATCCGGACGGTTGTAGGCGTTCGACACCGTCGTCCGGGAAACCCCGAGTTCCGCAGCGAGCGACGCGAGGGTCGCAGGCCGCCGGGCATTCGTTGACCGCGCCATGGAGGAACCGTAACGGTTCAGATCCCGAGGGTGAAGCGAGCATGACCTACGTCCCACTGATGTTCGAACGCTGAACACGGCGCGATGTACGCTGATCACTGTCCGAAATGGTTCGCTCGGGGGAGTGACGGAAACACTTTCGGCGGATAGCGTCCTCTGGACCATTTGTAGTGAAGGGTGTCACATATGGCTGAGGTCGCGTACGTCAACGCCTCGCGCGTCTATCCCGGCAGCCCGCCGGTCAAGGCCGTTGACCAGCTGGAACTGGACGTCGCCGACGGCGAGTTCCTCGTTCTGGTGGGGCCCTCCGGGTCCGGGAAGTCCACCGCGTTGCGCATGCTGGCCGGGCTCGAGGACATCGACGAGGGCGGTATTTCCATCGGTGGCAGCGATGTCACCAACACCCCGCCGAAGGCGCGGGACATCGCGATGGTCTTCCAGTCCTACGCGCTCTACCCGCACATGACGGTCGCCGAGAACATGGGCTTCGCGCTCAAGCTGCGCAAGACCCCGAAGGCCGTCATCAACGAGAAGGTGACCGAGGCCGCGCGGATGCTCGACCTCGAGAAGTACCTGGACCGCAAGCCCAAGGCCCTGTCCGGCGGTCAGCGCCAGCGGGTCGCGATGGGCCGCGCGATCGTCCGCGAGCCCAGCGTGTTCCTGATGGACGAGCCGCTGTCCAACCTGGACGCCAAGCTCCGCGTGGAGACCCGCGCGAACATCGCCGCGCTGCAGAAGCGCCTGGGGACCACGACCATCTACGTCACCCACGACCAGGTCGAGGCGATGACGATGGGCCACCGCGTGGCGGTGCTCAAGGACGGCCTGCTGCAGCAGGTGGCCTCGCCGCGCGAGCTGTACGAGAACCCGGCGAACGCGTTCGTCGCGGGCTTCATCGGCTCCCCGGCGATGAACCTCAAGACGGTGCCGCTGAGCAGCGAGGGCGCGGTGCTCGACGGCACCACGGTCCCGCTGTCCCGCGAGTCGCTGGCCGCCGCGGGCGACCTCAAGGAGGTCACCTTCGGCGTGCGTCCCGAGGCCCTGGAGCTGACCTCCAGCGAGGCCGAGGGCCTGGACATGACCGTGGAGCTGGTCGAGGAGCTGGGCGCCGACGCGCTCATCCACGGCTCGATCACGGTCGGCGGCTCCTCGGAGCGCTTCGTCGTGCGCGCCGACGGCCGCACGCCCCCGGCGCTGGGCCAGAAGGTCAAGGTCGCCCTCCGCGACGCCGGTGAGGTGCACCTGTTCCACCCCGAAACGGGTGTCCGCCTGGCCGCCTGATCGGTTTCGATCGCCGCCGTCTCCTGCGGGGTCGGCGATCGCGTCAACGCCCTCGTCCTGGTTTTCCGGGCGGGGGCGTTGTTGCTGCTTGTGGGGCATGTCGCGTTCGGAAATACGACGGGTTCTGGTGCGTTTGGTTGAAGGGCGCCTAGACTGCTGTTGACAACGGTTACCGTTACCGTTCGCATCTGGAGTCGCTCGACAGCGTCCTGCCTGATCACCCGGGAGTGCCATCCATGACCGTCCGCAGCCGCACAGCTGTGACCGCATTAGCCGGAATGACCGTCGGCGTCATCGCGCTGACCGGTTGCTCGGCGGGTCAGCCCGCCGCACCCGGGCCCGACGACAAGGTCAAGGTCGTCGCCTCGACCAGCGTGTGGGGCAGCGTCGCGCAGGCCGTCGGCGGCGACGCCGTCGAGGTCGAGTCGATCATCAACGACGCCGGGGCCGACCCGCACTCCTACGAGAGCAGCCCGCAGGACGCCGCCAAGATCAGCGACGCGAACCTGGTGGTGCTCAACGGCGGCGGCTACGACGAGTTCATGACCCAGATCCTGGGCCAGAGCGCCAAGCCGACCGTGCAGGCCGTCGACTCCGAGCACCCCGAGCCCGCCCCGGCGGAGGGCGAACACGGTGGTGAGCACGGCGGTGAGCACGCGGGCGAGCACGCCGAGGAGCCGCACGGCGAGCACGCCGGGCACGACCACTCGGTGAACGAGCACGTCTGGTACGACCTGCACGCCGTGCACGAGGTCGCCGACAAGATCGCCGCCGAGCTCGGCAGGATCCAGCCCGCCAAGGCGCAGCAGTTCGAGGCCAACGCCGCCGGTTTCGAGCAGCAGGTCGCCGGGCTGGAGAAGCGGGTCGGCGAGATCGCCGCGGCGCACCAGGGCAAGCCGGTGATCGTCACCGAGCCGGTGGCCCACTACATGATCGAATCCGCCAAGCTGAACGACGTGACCCCGCCGTCGTTCGTCAACGCCATCGAGGCCGAGACCGACCCCTCGGCGGCGGCCGTCGCCGACGTCCAGAACGCGATCAACGGGCGTCAGGCCGTCGCCGTCATCTACAACCCGCAGACCGAATCGCCGGTCACCCGCAACGTGCGCACCGCCGCCGACGCGCAGCGCATCCCGGTCGTGGAGATGACCGAGACGCTGCCCGAGGGCGCCGGTTACGTGCAGTGGATGGACGCGCAGATCACCGCCTTGCAAGGTGCCCTCAACCGATGACCTCCGAACAACTCGCAGAAGCGGACCCGGCGGCGGCGCAGGACGGCGCCGGGTCCCCGGCCGTCTCGCTGCGCGGCGCGACCCTCGCCTACGGCGAGCGGACCCTGTGGTCCGGCCTGGACCTCGACGTCGCACCGGGCGAGTTCGTGGCCGTGCTCGGCCCGAACGGCTCGGGCAAGACCAGCCTGCTCCGGGTGCTGCTCGGGCTGCAGGAGCTCAACTCCGGGACCGTCCACATCGGAGGGGAACCGGCGCGGCGCGGCAGCGACCGGATCGGCTACATCCCGCAGCAGCGGGCGCTGGAGGCCAACGTCACGGTGCGCGGCAGCGACCTCGTCGGCCTCGGCCTCGACGGCCACCACTGGGGTCTGGGCTTCGGCGGCCGCCGGGAGCGCAAGCGCCGGGTCGCCGACGCGCTGCGCGCGGTCGAGGCCACCGAGTACGCGAAGATGCCGGTCGGCCTGCTCTCCGGCGGTGAGCAGCAGCGGCTGCGGGTGGCCCAGGCGCTGGTCAGCGACCCGTCGGTGCTGCTGTGCGACGAACCGCTGCTGTCGCTGGACCTCTCGCACCAGCGCAAGGTGTCGCGGCTGATCGCCGAGCAGGCGCGCCGCACCGACGCGGGCGTGCTGTTCGTGACCCACGAGATCAACCCGGTGCTGCCGCTGGTGGACCGGGTGCTGTACCTGGTCGACGGCCGGTTCCGGATCGGCACGCCGGACGAGGTGATGAACTCCGAGACCCTCTCGGAGCTGTACCGGACCGACATCGAGGTGGCCCGGGTCGGCGGTCGTCTCGTGGTGGCCGGGGCCGAGAACGACGAGCACCACGTGGTGGGGGCGGACGAAGCGTGAACGACGTCGGTGAGTCGCTGAGCAAGGTGCTCGACTTCGACACCATGATCAACCTGCTCGGTTACCCGTTCGTGCAGCAGGCGCTGCTGGCGGCCGCCGCGCTCGGCCTCGTGTCGGGCTGCCTGGCGCCGCTGGTCGTGGCCCGCAAGATGTCCTTCGCCGTGCACGGCACCGCCGAGCTGGCCTTCACCGGCGCCGCCGCGGCGCTGCTGGTGGGGGTGAGCGTCGGCGTCGGCGCGCTGGCCGGTGCGGTGGTGGCCGCGCTGCTGCTGGGCCTGCTGGGCCAGAAGCAGACCGAGCGCGACTCGGTGATCGGCGCGATCCTGTCGTTCGGCCTGGGCGTGGGCGTGTTCCTGCTGTGGCTGAACCCCGAGCGCACCGCGAACAAGTTCAGCCTGCTGGTGGGGCAGATCGTCGGCGTGGACTCGGCCGACGTGCTGCTGCTCAGCGGCTGCGCGGTGGTGGTGCTGCTGGTGCTGGCCTTCGTGTACCGGCCGCTGCTGTTCGCCAGCGTCGACCCCGACGTCGCCACCGCGCGCGGTGTGCCGACCCGCGTGCTGACCCCGCTGTTCGCGGTCCTGGTCGGCGTGGCGACGGCGTTGGGCGTCTACACCGTGGGCGCGTTGCTGGTGCTGGCCCTGATGGTCACGCCGGGCGCGGCGGCCGCGCGGGTGACCGCGAGCCCGGTGCGCGCGACCGTGCTGGCCGTGGTGTTCGCGGAAGTCGCCGTGCTGGGCGGCATCCTGCTGTCGCTGGCGCCGGGCGCGCCGGTGAGCGCGTTCGTCACGATCATCTCGTTCGTGATCTACCTGGTCTGCCGGGCCGTCGGCACCCGCCGCCTCGCGCGGGCCTCGCGGGTCCCGGCCGCGGCCTGACCGGGCTCAGCCGAGACCGAGGTAGCGGCGCTCGTTGAACGGCTCCCCCGAGCAGGAGGCGCCGAGGTCGTGGCCGATGCGCTCGATGACGTCGGCGAGTTCCAGGCGGGCCAGCCAGTTCCGCGGCAGCACGGCCGTGCCGTGGCGGGCGCCGAGGATGCTGCCGGTGACGGCCGCGGTGGAGTCGCTGTGGCCGGAGTGGTTGACCGCCAGCCGGATCGCGTCGGCGAACTGCTCGGGCTTGGGCAGCGCGAGCGCGCAGTAGACGCCGATGGCCAGCGCCTCCGGGCCGATCCAGCCCTGCCCGAGGCGTTCGATGTGACCGACGCTGGCGCCGAGCCGGGACAGCGTGGCGGCCTCGGCGAGCGCGTTGGCGGTCTCGAAGTCCTCCCGCAGCACGCGTCCTGCGGCCTGGTCGACGGCCGCGGGCAACCGGCGCTGCTGCACCGCGACCAGGTGCACGATCAGCGCGAGCGCCCCCGCCGAGGACCAGCCGCCGACGCCGCCGTGCGTCAGCGCCGCGCACTGGCAGGCCAGCTGGTAGGCCATCTCGCCGGTGGGGGAGAAGCCGATGGGGGTGCTGCGGTCCAGGCCGCCGCAGCCCTTGGAGGTGTTGCGCGGCCGGTCCGGCGTGCCGAGCTCGGGTTCCTCCAGCGCGCGCAGGCTGGTCAGGCCGGGTGCGCGGCTGACGTAGAGCTCGGGCTCGGCGAGCAGCCCGGTGGCGCCGGGCGCGGGCTTGTCCTCCTGCTGGGTCAGCAGCCAGCGGCGCAGCGCCGCCGCGGTGGACTCGACGGGCCGCCACTGGCCACCGCTGTTGCCCGTGGTCCAGGCGTGCAGGTAGCCCTCGCCGGCGAACAGCGCCATCTGGGTGGCGTCGCCGAGCAGTGCCTGGGGGGCGGGTTCGGTGAGTCCGTCCGGTCCGAACTCGGCGCGGATGTCCTCCAGCGGCGAGTACTCCACCAGGGTGCCGAGCGAGTCGCCGAGGGCGCCGCCCAGCAGGCAACCCACCGCCCGATCGACCACTGCGGACGTCGTCGGCACGGGTGGTGCTCCTTCCGCGGCGTCCCACTACGCCACTCGTTCGGGTGATCGACGCCCTCAGACTTTACTTGCCCGCTTCGGCGGCCGGGAGACGTTCACCGCAGACGGAAGCGGAGTGTGAAGTTCCGCCTGGTGAATCGGGCATACTCCATTGGTGTGAGCGTTGTGAACGCCTTGGTCTCGAGTCCATCTCGGATCGCTACCGTGTGTCGGTCGCACCAGAAGTAGGCCGGAAGTCGGATTTGGGTGAAGATGACGCCGCTGGGCAGCTTAGGAGGGGCCGCGGGCTTCGAGTTCCGCCTGCTCGGCCCGCTCGAGGTGCACCTCGACGGCGTTCAGCTGGAAGTGGGTCGCACGCCGGTGCGCGCGCTGCTGGCCTGCCTGCTGCTGGAGCCCAACCAGGTCGTCCCGATGGACCGGTTGATCGACACCCTGTGGGACGACGAACCGCCCGCCAGCGCCCGCACCATCATCCAGGGCTACGTGTCCCGGCTGCGGAAGTTCTTCGGCACCAGCGGTCCTGAGATCATCACCCGCGCGCCCGGCTACCTGCTGCGCGTCGACGGCGACCGGATCGACGCGCACCGCGCGCGCAGCCTCATCAACCGGGCCCACGGCCTCGAACCCGCCGAGCGATCGCGCCTGCTCACCGAGGCCCTGGAGCTGTGGAGCGGCGCGGTGCTGGCCGACATCGCGGGCAGCGGGCTGCACCGGATGGTCGCGCCCAACCTCGAAGAGCTGCGGCTGCTCGCCCTGGAGGAGCGCATCGCCGCCGACCTCGAACTCGGCAGGCACCACCAGCTCATCGCGGAACTGTCCACATTGGTCGACCAGCACCCGATCCGGGAACGCCTGACCGGGCAGCTGATGCTGGCCAACTACCGGGCCGGGCACCGCGCCGAAGCGCAGGCCCGCTACCACGACCTGCGGCACCGGCTGTCCCACGAGCTCGGCATCGACCCCGGCCCCGAGCTGCGCGAGCTCTACGAGAAGCTGCTGCGCGACGACCCCGGGCTGCGCAACCACCGCAGCCGCACCGAACCCGGCCTGGGCATCCGCCGCCCCGTCCCGGCCGAACTCCCGCCCGCCCCGGCCGGTTTCGTCGGCAGGCGCCTGGAGGTCGGCACGCTCGACGCGATGCTGGAGACCCGCGAGAAGGGCTCCAGCCTGATCACCGTGCTCACCGGCACCGCAGGCGTCGGCAAGAGCGCCCTGGCGCTGACCTGGTCGCACCGGGTCGCCGAGGAGTTCCCCGACGGCCAGCTCTACGCCTCGCTGCGCGGTTTCGACCCCGAGCACCAGCCGCTCACCCCCGGTGAGGCGCTGACCAGCATGCTCAAGGCGCTCGGCGTCGCCTCCGACGCGATCCCCGTCGAGCTCGACGACCGCACCGCCCTCTACCGGTCGCTGCTGGCCAAGCGGAAGGTGCTGGTGCTGCTGGACAACGCGCTCGACTCCGACCAGGTGCTGCCGCTGCTACCGGGCAGCGCGGCCTCGCTGGTCGTGGTCACCAGCAGACGCAGGCTCGACGGGCTCGTGGTCCGCTCCGGCGCGCGGGTGCTGCCGCTGGAGACGCTGTCCACCGAGAGCGCCATCGAACTCCTCGACCGCGCCGGGGTTCCCGGCAAGTCCGCCGCCGAACCCGACGCCGCCGCTGAGCTCGCCGAGCTGTGCGGCGGGCTGCCGCTGGCGCTGCGCATCGCCGCCGCCCGGCTGGCCGCCAACCCGGCGCGCGGCGTGTCCGACCTGGTCCACGAGCTCACCGACGAGCGAAACCGGTTGCAGGCGCTGGACATCGACGACGACGCCGACACCAGCGTGCGGCGCGCCTTCGACATCTCCTACCGCAGCCTGCCGCCGGTGCACGCCGAGACCTTCCGGATGCTCGGGCTCATCCCCGGCCAGACGTTCACCGCGCACGCGGTGGCCGCGCTGTGCGACACCGACCCGGCCTCCGCGCAGCGCAGGCTGCGCGCGCTGGCCCTCGCGCACCTGGTCACCGAGCCGGAACCGGACCGCTTCGGGATGCACGACCTGCTGCGCGCCTACGCCCGCGAACTCCCCGCGGCCACCGGGGAATCGGACGTCGAGGCGCTGCGCAGGCTGCTCGAGCACTACCTGTGCGCGGCGGACCACGCCCGCCGCTTCCTGAGACCCGCGCGCGACGAGCTCGACTTCAGCGCGCAGGGCGACCACCGGCCCGAGGTCGGATCCCGCTCGCAGGCCCTGGAGTGGTTCGACGCCGAGTGGCCGAACCTCGTCGCCGCCGTGCGCGCCGCCAAGCTCGCCGGGCTGCACGACATGGCCTGGCCGCTGGCCCGCCTGCAGTTCAACTACCTGATGGTCCGCTGCCCGTGGGAGGACTGGATCCGCGTCTACACCGACGGCGCCGAATCCGCCCGCGCCGTGGGCGATCCCGTCGGCAAGGTGCTCATGTCCGCCGGTCTGGGCGTCGCCTGCGCCCGCTCCGGCAAGCTCGACGAAGCCCTCGCCCACTACGAGGAGTCCTACCGGATCGCCGTCCAGACCGGCGACTCCGAACGGCTGGCCATGACCCAGGTCAACCTCTCCAGCGCGCTGTTCCGGCTGCGCCGCTACGAAGAGGCCAAGATCCACTCCAAGGACGCGCTCAAGGTCTACCGCTCGCTCGGCGACCGCTACTTCGTCGCCGGAGCGCTCAACAACCTCGCGATGGTCGAGCAGGTCAACGGCGAGCTGGAGGCCGCGCTGCGGCACCTGCGCGAGGCCGAGGACCTCTACCGCGAGGCCGACGACCTCGAAACCCTCGCGATGGTGCTCAACAACTGCGGCGAGGTCAGCATCGAGCTCGGCAACCTCGACGACGGCGAGCGCTTCCACCACGAAGCCCTCGAAGTCGCCCGGCAGTGCGGCTCCGCCGTCCGGCAGGCCTCGGCGAACCTCGGCCTCGGCGACGCCGCGCGGCTCCGCGGCGACATCGCGGTCGCCTGCACCCGCTGGGAAACCGCCCTGTCGATCTTCGAAGCCGAAGGATCTCCGCAGGTCAGAGAGGTTCGACAGCGGCTCGACGAGGCCGGCTGACGACCGTTTAGCGCGCGTTTAGCGGACGTGTAGGGCCGCCTGGGAACTTGATCGTGCGGATCGATCCGTGCTTGATCCGCGCACGGGCGGCTCTGGGGGGAGTCCAAGGGGGGATTGTCGCCCCGGTCGTCCCGGCCGTCCGCGGTCGGGACGACCGCAGGGGCATCCGGCCAGCCGGGTGCGGGGGGATGTGACGAGCGCTCGGACGGTTCGGGGGAGCCGCCCGAGTGCTCGTTTCTTTTTGTGGTCCCTTTGCTTGGCGGTGCGGGTAGCGGAACCTGAGCGCTTCCGTGGACTCCGTGCGCCGCTCCTTATGTATGCCAATACACGGCGTCACGGCGTACTCGCCACGAAAGCGCTCAGAACCCGCGGCGGTGCAAGCGTCTTAGGTGGTGAAAGAGAAAGCACCTTCGGTGCTTGCCTGACGTGGGTTGGTCTTTCTTATCCGCAGTTCGTCGGCAGCTTTTCCAGGCAGGGGCGCTTGGCCGTGCGGCCGTCTCCGCTGGAGACGCCTCGGAGGCGGCGGCTGATCCAGGGGGCGAGGTACTCGCGGGCCCACTTGATGTCCTCGGCGGCCTGCTCCTGCCAGCTGCGCTCGTCCAGGTCCGGCCAGGGCTCGTTCCAGTCCTCGGCGGTGGGCACGCCCAGGGCCGCGCAGGCGCGCAGCGCGACGCGGCGGTGGCCCTCGGCGGACAGGTGCAGCCGGTCCTCGCACCAGGCGCGCGGGTCCTGCAGGACGCGCATCGACCACAGGTCCATGACGTAGCAGCCGTGCCGGTCGGCGATCGAGCGCAGGTGCGAGTTGTAGGTGCCGATCTTGCCGCGCACGTGCTTGAGCACCGGGGTGCCGGCCGTGTCGAAACCGGTGCCGATCAGCACGTCGGCGCCGGTCGCGCGGATGCGGGCGACCGCGTCGTCGAACAGCGCGGCCACCAGGTCCGGGTCGCTGCCCGGCCGGATGATGTCGTTGCCGCCCGCGGTCAGCGCGACCAGCGACGGTTCGAGCGCGATGGCCTGCGGGACCTGGTCGGTGACGATCTGGCGGATCAGCTTCCCCCGCACCGCCAGGTTGGCGTAGCGCAGATCCGGGTTCTGCTCGGCGAGGTGCGTCGCCAGCCGATCGGCCCAGCCTCGGTAGACGTCGTGCTCCTCCGTCGCATCGGCCAGACCTTCGGTGAAGCTGTCACCCAGCGCGATGAAGCTGTCCCAGCGCCCCGATCCCATGTCGCTCGTCCTCCCTGCTCTTCCCCACCTCGTGTTGGTGCCCAATCAACAGTGGCTCTCCGGAACGTACCTACGCCACCGAAGGTTCCCGGCGAGTGACTAACGGCACTGGCCAGTCTAGAAAATATGTCCGATTGGTCGGTTGACTTGATCGAAACGAGGCCTTTCCTTGACGAGCGGGGAATCCGCTCGCCGGT
The DNA here is from genome assembly GCF_900116135.1 of Saccharopolyspora flava. Lineage (GTDB taxonomy): Bacteria > Actinomycetota > Actinomycetes > Mycobacteriales > Pseudonocardiaceae > Saccharopolyspora > Saccharopolyspora flava. The sequence continues at coordinate 653,131 of NZ_FOZX01000002.1, read as the reverse complement.
CGGCCGAGAGGTCGGATCTTGATGGGAAACACCGATACGGGTGAACGTCAGCTGCTAGTGTCCTTCGGCGGTAACAGAAGTGACAAGGGAGCCCACGATGACGCGATCGCTGCAGGTCACAGCTCGACGCGCGTCCGCTCGCAGGACGCCGGAGCGGCCGCTGCGCGCTCTCGCCGTCGTGGCCGGTTGATGGGGAACGACGACATGGGGCATTGCGTCGATTCCGTTGTGGCCGCGACTCTGATCGTCGGTCTCCGCAACCTTCCTTTACAGCTGGGGGAATCGTGACGGCACCGCAGAATCCGGCGTCCGCGCCGGGGCCGGCGGGCTTCGAGGCGCCGAACCGGCGGGGTGGTCCCGAGACCGGGGGCAGGCGCCGAGCCGAACCACCGCTGCGCGGATCGCTCAGCGACGCCGGGCCGGGCGGACCTCCGCCCGCGCCTCCCGCACCTCCCGCGCGCCCGGGTCCGCCCGCACAGCGCCCGGGACGCTTCGACGTGCGCGCCGAACTGGCCGCGCTCGCCGCCGAGCCGCACCCGTTCGCCTTCTGGCAGCGCGCCGAACAGCTCCCGGACCGCTTCGAGCAGGAGCAGCGCGGAGCGGGCTCCGGGCACGCCCGCCCCGAGCCCTCGCGCCCGTCGACCGGCGGGCTCCCCTCGCTCTCCGGCGACCTAGGCGGCGGAGCCCCGCCGCAGCCGGCACCCCCGGCGCCCGAGCCCGCCGACCTCCCCGGGCCCGCCGACCTGCCGGGTTCCGCCGGGCTGCCCGGTTCCGCCGTGTTGTCGGGATCCGCCGGGCTGTCTGGCTCCCTCGCGGAGTCGGACGAACCGCGCCACGGCCGCCCGGAAGGCCCGAAGCTGAGCGGATCGCTGCTCCCGCCGTCCGAGAACCACGGCCCCGCACCGACTTCCGGCCCGGCGGCGACCCCGATGTCGAACCCCGCCCCGGTCCCCACCCCGGAAACCGGCCGCCAAGTCCGAGACGGAGTCCTCCGAGGCCCCCTCTCAGACACCCCCTCAGCAGACACCCCACTGCCCGACGCACCTCTGTCGGACGCACCTCGCGCCGACGGACGACGCCTGCCTGACCCACCGCTCGCGGACGCACCTCTTCCGGAGGTGTCCCCGGTGGACGCACCTCCGTCGGACCGTCCGGTGGACGGACGTCCGGTGGACCGTCCTTCGAGTGGTCCGATCCCGCAGGCACCGAACCCCCGGAACTCGGACGTTCCCCCTCCACCCGGACCCGAGGTTCCCTCGGGTGGGGAAGTTTTCATGAAAACTTCCCCACCCCGCCACGCACCCGCACCGACCTCGGAAACCCCAGGTCACGAAGGTCCTCTTTCGGATCCGTCGTTCTCGGAGGGGGAAGTTTTCATGAAAACTTCGCCCCCACCACAGAACAGGACCCCCTCGGGTCCTCCGTCGGGTCCGCGACCGATGGGACCTCCTCCGGGGCTTCCGCCGGGGCCGCCGAGCGGGCCGATGCCGCAGGTGGGACCTCCGTCCGGGGGACCGGGACCGGCGTCGGGACCGCAGGCCCAGACGCCTTCCGGACCGCAGACACCGTCGGGTCCGCAGCCACCTTCGGGACCGCAGTCGTCCTCCGGGCCGCAGCCCGCTTCCGGGACGCAGCCGTCGTCGGGTCCGCAGGGTCAGCCTCCGTCGGGTCCGCAGCCGCCTTCGGGAGCGCAGGGGCAACCGCCCTCGGGTCCGCAGGGTCAGGCGCCTTCGGGGGCGCAGCCGCCGTTGTCGCCTTCGTCGCCTCCTGCGGGGATGCCTGGGGCTGGGAACGGTGGGCCGCCGCGTCCCCAGGGGGCGCCGCCGGTGGGGCCGCCTCCGGCGCGTCCGGCCGGGCCTCCGATGCCGCCGCCTCAGGCGGAGCAGCCGGTGGAACCGCCGGTCGGCCAGCAGCCGTCCGGGCCGCAGGCTCCTGCGCCGCAGCAGTCCGCGCCGGTTCCGCCTCCGCCTGCTCAGCAGCAGTCCGGGCCCCAACCGCCGGTGTCGCAGCCGCCGATGTCGCAGCCGCCCGGGCCGCCGCGGCCCGGCCCGGCTGCTCCGCAGGTGCCCGCGCCTCAGCGCGCGCAGCAGCCGCCGGAAGCGCCGGAGCAGCGGCAGGAGCAGCAGCGGCCGAAGACCCGGACGGTGCGGACGCCGAAGGTCACCGAGCGGGCCGACGGCGGGTTCGGGCCGATGGGATCGGCAGGCGCGGGATCGAGCAGCGCGGGTCGTCCCGGCTACGGGCGCAACACCTCGTGGTCGGCCGAGGACTTCAAGGAGGAGCGCCGCGACGGCGGTGACGACCTGCGCGCCGGGTCCGGCTACAAGCCGGGCGAGTCCGGCAGCGGTGCCGTGCCGCAGTTCCTCATCGAGGCCGACGAGCTGTGGGACGACGATGACGGCGGCCGGCTCGTGGCGCCGCCGGTGCTCGGCGAGTCCCCGGCGAGCTTCCGGGACTTCTGACGGGCGGGTGACCCCGGGACGCCGCGTCCCGGGGCGAACCGCGCCCGCACGAACCACGTCCACATGAACAGGGCCCGCACCAACTGCGTCCACACGGACTGGGCCCGCACGAACCACGCACTGATAACACCGGGTACCGCCAACGCGAAATGTGAGCTGTGATGGTTGAGACGATCACCCTGTCGGCCCCCGCGGTCGACCTGCTCGGTGAGCAGCTGAACCTCGCCGTCCGGCAGTACCCGTTCGAGCTGCCGCGCATCGCCGAGCTGCCCGAGGACCGCAACCAGGTCGCCCAGCGCGTCTGGCAGGAGCTGGAGTCCACCGGCCTGGCCCGCAACGGCCGCCCGGAACCGGAGGTCGAGGACGCCCTCTACCTGCTGTGCAGCTCCGAGGTGTCGATCGCCGCGTCCGGGCTGCTCGACGTCCGCGCAGGTTACCGGCTCGCGGCCCGGGTCGTGGCCACGGGTGAGGTCGGGGTGCTCGGCGTCTTCGACGGCCGGGGCATGCGGATGACCTTCCTGTCGCCGAGCACGCTGCCGCGCACCGCCGCCGACCTGCTCCCGGACGCGCCCGTCGGTTCCGGGCCCGCGCTGCGCGCGGTCGCCGACCGGCGCGGCGGGATGCCCGCCGACGCAGACATCGAGGGCCTGCCGGAGCTGCGCGCGGTCACCTCGCGACCCAAGTTCCGCTTCGGCCACTTCGTCGTCGCCGGGGCCCGCCGGGCGCGGGTGCCCCACCTCATCTGGTTCGACACCGATCAGGGCCGCTACGCGATGCAGGGGGAGCGGGTCGACGGCCAGGACGCCGTCGCCTGCCAGCCCGCCGACAAGCCGACCATCGCCGCCGAGATCGCGACCCTGGTGGAACGCGCCCGCCAACTCGGGTAGAGCTGGAGACCGGGATCGGACATTTTGGTTCGGCCGGGACTTAGGGCAGGCTTAGTGTCGTGACGCAGGAGACGGACATCGAGCGGGACGACCGCGACTCGTTCATGCGGTTGCTCGGCGGCCGCGGCAGCGCGATCGACGCGAGCCTCCCGCCCATCGCCTTCGGCGCCGGCTGGTTCTTCGGCGGCGAGTCGATCGTGATCGGCGGCGCCGCCGCGGTGGTCGTCGGAGCCCTCATCGGCGGCTTCCGCCTCTCCCGGGGAGCCCGGCCGCTGGCGGTCCTGATCAGCCTTCTGGCGGTGATGCTGGGTGCGCTCATCGCGATCCGCACCGGTGACGCCGCGGACTTCTTCCTGCCCCGCCTGGCCAGCAACGCGCTGAGCGCGCTGGCCTGGATGACCAGCATCGCGATCCGCTGGCCGCTGCTCGGCGTCGTCGTCGGCGTCGCGCTGGGGCAGGGCCGCAAGTGGCGGCGCGACCCCGATCTGGTGCGCGGCTACAGCCGCGCCAGCTGGGTGTGGGTCGGGCAGTACGTCGTGCGGCTGGTGGTGTTCATCCCGCTGTGGCTGGCCGGGGCGACCGGGCCGCTGACGATCGCGCAGGTCGTGCTGACCTGGCCGCTGGTGGCGGTGTGCGTCGCGGCGAGCTGGTGGGTGCTGCGCCGCTCGCTGCCGGAGGATCACCCGGGCATGCGTCACCCGAGGGAACCCGCGGCGTGACACCTCCGGGGTGCGGGCGCACAATGCGCACATGTCTCTCGGCAGCGTGATCACCGCGATCGTGACCCCGTTCGACGACCGGCAGAAGGTCGACGAAGAAGCCTTCCTGACCCTGTTCCGGCACCTGCTGGACAACGGCTCCGACGGGGTCGTGGTGTGCGGGACGACCGGCGAGGCGCCGACGTTGTCGGACGCCGAGCACCTGCGGCTGGTCGAGCTGGCCGTCGGCGAACGGCCCGAGGGCGTCACGGTGATCGCCTCGACGGGCTCCAACAACACCGCGCACGCGTGCTGGATGACCGAGCGCTGCACCGAGATCGGCGCGGACGGCATCCTGTCGGTGACCCCGTACTACAACAAGCCGAACCGGCGCGGTCTGGTGCGGCACTTCACCGAGATCGGCAAGGCCACCGACAAGCCGGTGGTGCTCTACAACGTCCCGTCGCGGATCGGGCTGTCGCTGGACCACGACCTGCTGCGCGAGCTGGGCCAGGTCGACGGCCTCGACTACGTCAAGCAGGCCGACAACGACGCGCTCGCCCAGATCGACGGCCTCGGCCTCTACGCGGGCAACGACGACGGCTTCGCCCAGGCCCTGGACCTCGGCGCGCTCGGCGGCATCCTGGTCGCCAGCCACCTGGTGGGGCCGCAGATGAAGCAGATGGTCACCGACCCGGCCCGCCGCGCCGAGATCGACGCGAGCCTCAAGCCGCTCTACTCGGCGCTGGGCGTCACCACCAACCCCATCCCGGTGAAGGCGGCGCTGAACCTCCTCGGCCACCGGGTCGGCGAGCCGCGGCTGCCGCTGGTGGCGGCCGACGACGGCGAGCTGGAGGTCATCCGGGGAGCGCTCACCGAGACCGGTCTCCTGTAGCCGGTACGTCGCGAACCCCGGTTCTCGTGGTCGAGAACCGGGGTTCGTCGTGTGCGGGGTCAGCCCAGGAGCGTCTTGTGCAGCGCGTTCGGGTCGGGGGAGAGGGGGAGAGCGGCCAGCCAGGCGGCGCCCGCCGCGCCCGGTCCCGCCGTGAGCGGTTCCGGCCAGGAGCGGGCTTCGAGCTCGGCGCGGAGGGCCTGGCCGACGCGCTCGTCCGGGCCGAGCAGGCCCCCGGCGAGCACCACCGGGCAGCTAGGGTCCGGCCGGGCGGTGGCGGCGGTGTCGGCCAGCAGCACCGCAGCGCGGTGCACGATGTCCTCCGCCGCGTCGTCCTCGGCGGTCGTGACCAGCGGCGCGAGCTCGGCGAGGCGGATCGGTTCGCGCGCGTTCGCCGCCGTGATCAGCGCCTTGCGCTCCGGCGGCACGCCCAGGTGTGCGCAGACCGACTCGGTCAGGCCCTCGATCACCGCGCCGCGCGCCAGCGCGCGCAGCGTGGCGCGCACGGCCTCGCGGCCCAGCCAGTACGCCGAGCCCTCGTCGCCCAGCAGCCATCCCCAGCCGCCGACGGTGGCGGTCGTGCGGTGCTCCTCGACGCGCTCGGCGACCGCTCCGGTCCCGGCGATCAGCACCGTGCCCTTCGGCTCGGGCGTCCCGGCGGCGAAGGCGACGACGCCGTCGCTGACCGGCGTCGTCTCGCAGCCCAGGCCCAGCCGGGACCACTCGTCGCGGAAGAACTCGCCGAACGCGGGGTCGGCCATCTTGCTCACCCCGGCCATGCCGAGCACGCAGCCGCGCACCGCCGCCGGGTCGTGGGTGCCCAGGGCCTGCCTCGCGGCGCCGGCCATCTGCGCGACGGCGTCGGGGGCAGGGTGTGAGTTCGGGTTGCCGCCCGCCGCCTCGCCGACGCCCAGCACCCGGCCGGACAGGTCGCTGACCAGGGCGCGGCTGCTGGTGCCGCCGACGTCCAGACCGAGGACGAGGGCCGTGGGGTCTTCACCGTGCATGGGCTCTTTTCTACTCCGGCGGCGCGGAAGAGGCGGGCGATACGACGGAAAGTGATCAATCCGGGGCCTGGTCTCGCGGGCGGGGAGCCGCTATACATCGAGGCGTCGTGTCACCGTCGGGGAGAAGAGAAAACATGCGCGACGCCCGTCCGAGCGCTCCGTCTGATGTAGACACCCGCGGAGGCGCTCGATGACCGTGGACACCCACCACCACCTGTGGGATCTCGACGTCCGCGACCAACCCTGGATGACCGGCCCGGAGATGGATCCGCTGCGCCGCGACTTCCGCCCGGCCGACCTGCAGGCCGCGCTGCGCGGCACCTCCGTCGACGCGACCGTGCTGGTGCAGACGGTCGCCGACCCGGACGAGACGCCGGAGATGCTGGTGCTGGCCGAGACCGTCGACCGGATCGCCGCCGTCGTCGGCTGGGTCGATCTCACCGCCAAGGACGCTCGCGAGCGGATCGGCCGGTTGCAGACCCACCCGTCGGGCGGCTGGCTGCGCGGCATCCGGCACCAGGTCGAGGACGAGGCCGACCCGGACTGGCTGGTCCGGCCCGACGTGCTCGCCGGGCTCGCCGCGGTGGAGGACGCGGGGCTGATCTACGAGCTGCTGGTCCGCCCGCACCAGCTGCCCGCCGCGATCAAGGCGGTCGGCCAGTTCCCGCAGCTGACGTTCGTGCTCGACCACTGCGCGAAGCCGCCGGTGGCCGGCGGTGAGCTGGAACCGTGGGCGAGCCGGATCCGCGCGCTGGCGGCGTACCCGAACGTCGTCTGCAAGCTGTCCGGCCTGGTCACCGAGGACGAGTGGGCGGCGCAGCCGGACCCGTCGCGGCTGCGCGCCTGGGCCGAGGTCGTCCTGGACGCCTTCGGGCCGGGCCGGGTCATGTTCGGCTCCGACTGGCCGGTCTGCCTGCTCGCGGCCTCCTACACCGAGGTCCTCGGCATCGCCAAGGACCTCACCTCGGGCCTCACCGACACCGAGCGCACCGCGATCTTCGACGCCACCGCCCGAGAGATCTACAACCTCTGACCCCAGCCTCCTCCCGTCTGATCCCGGGCCTCTCCCGTCTGTTCCCGGGTCCCTCCCGTCGTGTGGGTGGGGTGGGGAAGTTTTCATGAAAACTTCCCCCACCCCAACGCGACGGAAGTTGTCCCGGGGAACTCGTTGGAAGGTTCCACGGGGACTTCGGGAGATCTTGGGTTCCCTTGTGTGTGTGGGGGGGTCAGGTTGTTTTGGTGATCTTCTGGAGGCCTCGGGGGTTGTCGGGGTCGATGCCCCTGGCCAGGGCGAGGCCGAGGGCGAGCTGCTGGGCGGGCAGGATCTCCAGGATCGGGGCGACCTCCTCGGCCGTCTCCGGGAGCGGGATGCGCTGCGCGGCGGGGGTTTTCGACGCCGCTGAGCCGATGGCGCAGATGTCGGCGCCGCGCTGGTGCACCGCCTCGATGACCTCGCGGGTCGATTCCCCGCCCAGGCCCGCGCTGCAGACCGCGAGCACCGCGGTCTCGCTGTCGACGGCGGCGACCGGGCCGTGCAGCAGGTCGGCGCCGCTGTAGGAGCGGGCCGACAGGTAGCTGGTCTCGGCGAGCTTCAGCGCGGCCTCGTGCGCGGTGGCCAGCGAGTAGCCGCGCCCGGCGGTCACCAGGCGCCCGGCGAAGCGGTACCGCTGCACGGCCTCCTCGACGGGGTCGCGCGCCTCGTCGAGCGCGGTGGCCGCCAGGTCCGGCAGGGCTCGGGCGTGCGCGCCGTCCCCGCCCCGAATGGCATCGATGAGCAGGTACAACGCCAGCAGCGTGGCGCTGTAGGTCTTGGTCGCGGCCACCGCCCGCTCGGCGCCCGCGCGGATGTCGAGCGACAGCTCGGCGACCGAGGCCAGCGGCGAGTCGGCGGTGTTGGTGACCGCGACGGTCAGCGCGCCGCGCGCCCGGCCCGCCTCGGTGACCGCGACGAGGTCCGGCGAGCCGCCGCTCTGGCTGACGGTCACCAGCAGCACGTCGGTCAGGTCGGGGCGGGCGCCGTAGAGCGTGGTCGTCGACGGCGAGGTGAGGCCGACGGGCAGCTCCAGCAGCACCTCGATCAGGTACTTGGCGTAGAGCGCGGCGTGGTCGCTGGAGCCGCGCGCGGCGAGCAGCGCGAACCGCGGGCGCCGCTCGGCCACGGCCGCCGCGACCTGGGTGAACTGCTCGCGCGCTGCCAGCAGGTCCGCGAAGACCGCGGGCTGCTGCTCGATCTCGTCCTTCATGTGGGTGCCGGGGGTGGCGGACATCTCGGTCCCATCCCTTCGTAAGGTCCAGACCAATTCTACTCGGTCCGGAACCGGCGAGCACCGGCGTTCGTCCGATGGACGGCCTCACCGCGACCGCCGGGGCATCACGGATTGTGGTGAGCGACACTCATTGTCAACAGGAATCGGCGTTAGTGTGCTCGCACACCAAAGACTGAATTGATCAGCACGCACGATCTGCGCCGAGCGCGTTCCGCCCGGCGCCGCGGTCGGGCATGCTCGATGGTCAGGCTGCGGCGGGTAGGAGGAACGATGCTCGACACGACCGTGTCCGGCGGGGCGGATTCGCAGGGTCGCGCGCCGCGGGAACCGAAGTACTGGGGACTCAAGCAGCACCTGCTCGACCTGCTGCGCTCGATGCCCCCGGGTTCGCCGATCCCCACCGAGCGCTCGCTGGCCTCGGAGTTCGACGTCTCCCGCACCACGGTCCGCCAGGCGCTGGCGGAGCTGACCGTGGAGGGCCGGTTGCTGCGCGTGCAGGGCAAGGGCACCTTCGCCGCCAAGCCCAAGGTCGCCCAGCGGCTCCAGCTGTCCTCCTACACCGAGGACATGCGCGCCCAGGGCAGGCAGCCCACCTCGCGGCTGCTGGAGGTCGTCGAGGAGGCCGCCGACGAGGAGCTCGCGGTCCTGCTCGGCACCAAGGCCGGTTCCGCGGTGCTCCGGCTGCGCCGGCTGCGGCTGGCCGACGGCGAGCCGATGGCGATCGAGACCACCCACCTGCCGCTGGCCCGCTTCCGCGGCCTCACCGCGCAGCTGGAGTCCGGCGGCTCGCTGTACCAGGTGCTGCGGGAGTCCTTCGAGGTCGAGCTCGGCCACGCCGAGGAGACCATCGAGACCGCGCTGGCCAGCCCCGAGGAGGCCGAGCTGCTCGGCTCCGACGTGGGCCTGCCGATGCTGCTGCTGTCCCGGCACTCCTTCGACACCGAGGGCAGGCCGGTGGAGTGGGTGCGTTCGATCTACCGCGGTGATCGCTACAAGTTCGTCGCGCGGCTGAATCCGCCCGCCTGATTCCCTCACGCTGCGCGCAATGGGAAATCCGCGCAGTCACACCGCTTTTCGTTACACGTCGTGGGAGTGCTCACGAAAGGCCCGGACCGGGAGAAACCGCTCCGGTGCGCGCGTTGGTCCGTGCGGAGCGAGTCCCATCGCGCGTGTGAGGGAAATGGTGAAGGGCAACGCGGATTCGGCGGAAGATCGGCCGGAGAAGCAGAACGAGAACAAGACGAAGGTCTCGCCGGCTCAGGTCGGCGGGACCGCGCTGGCGTCGGTGACGGCGGCGTTCCTGGGGTCGCGGCTCGGCGTGGCCGGGACCGTGGTCGGCGCGGGCCTGACCAGCGTGATCATCACCGTCGGCGGGGCGCTGTACCAGCGCTCGATCGAGACGACCCGGGAGAAGGCCGCCGCGGCCGCCGCCAAGGCCTCCGGCCTGCGGCAACGCCGCACCCGGCTGAGCGCGCCGGAAGGCCCCACCCGGAAGATCGAGGTCACCGGCCTGCGGTGGCCCGGCGGCGAGGCGGTCGAAGAGCCCCGCCCGGTCGAGGAGCCCCGGACCCTGCTCTCCCCGCCGGTGCCGCGCCGCAGGTGGGGCCGCTGGGCGCTGGTCGGCGCGACCGGCGCGCTCGCCTTCGTGGTGAGCATGGTGCTGGTCACCGGCGTCGAGGGGCTCACCGGCCGCCCGCTGTCCGGCGGCGACGGCACCACGCTCGGCAAGGTGCTGCAGCCCGCCCCGGTCCGGGTCGCCCCGGCCGACCCCACCAGCAGCGAACCGGCCCCGACCAGCGAGAACCCGTCGACCGAGCCGTCCGCGCCGCCGAGCACCGAGCGGCCGGAGCCCAGCGCGCCGCCGACCGAATCCGGTTCTCCCACAACGCAACCCCCGGCTACTGAATCCGCTCCGGAGTCGACCGATTCCGCTCCGCAGTCGACGCTGCCCGGACTTCCGCTCGGATAAATGCGAAAAACGGTGAAATGAAGCGATTCCCCAGGTGATCTTCCAGAAAAGCGAGTTGTTTTGCGCACATTGCGCTAAAAGCTGGATGTGATTTCCCTGTGAGGATCTGATACTGGACCGGCGACGGGGGCTTGAGAGATCAGGTCACTACAAGGGAGACACGAGATGAAACGTAGACTCGCGGCTCGCATCGCCGGGACCGTTCTGGTCACCGCGGGCACGGTCGCCGCGCTCACCGTGCCGGCCACCGCCACCGCACCCACCGCCGCTCCGGTGGCGGGGACGATGCTGGAGGCCATGCAGCGCGACCTCGGCCTCACCGAGGCGCAGGCCCTCGACCGGCTCCACCTCGAAACCGCCGCTCAGCGCACCGAGAGCACCCTGCGCGGCGCGCTGGCCGACGCCTTCGGCGGTTCCTACTTCGACGCCGCGACCGGCAAGCTCGTCGTCGGCGTGACCGACGCGGCCCGCTCCGAGCAGGTCCGCGCCGCCGGTGCCGAGGTCCGCCAGGTCGCCTTCAGCGCCCAGCAGCTCACCGGCGTGATCGACGGCCTCAACGCGGGCAAGGCGCAGGCTCCGAAGAGCGTCACCGGCTGGTACACCAGCAACCGGCAGAACGCGGTCGTCGTCACCGTCAAGCCGGGTGCCGCCGCCGAGGCCGCGCAGTTCGCCAAGGCCGCGGGCGCTCCCGACGGCGCGGTGAAGATCGTCGAGTCGCAGGAGCAGCCGAAGACGCTGATGGACGTGGTCGGCGGCAACGCCTACTACATCGGCAGCGGTGCCCGCTGCTCCGTCGGCTTCGCCGTCGACGGCGGTTTCGTCTCCGCCGGCCACTGCGGCAGCACCGGCGACACCACCTCCGAGCCGAGCGGCACCTTCGAGGGCTCGTCCTTCCCGGGTGACGACTACTCGTACATCTCCGTCGGCGACGACGACACCCCGCAGCCCGCGGTGAACAACTACGAGGGCGGCACCCAGGCCGTCGCCGGTTCCTCCGAGGCGGCCGAGGGCGCGTCGATCTGCCGTTCCGGTTCCACCACCGGCTGGCACTGCGGCACGGTCGAGGCCAAGAACCAGTCCGTGCAGTACCAGGAGGGCACCGTCGAGGGTCTGACCCGCACCGACGTCTGCGCCGAGCCGGGCGACTCCGGTGGCTCGTTCATCTCGGGCGACCAGGCCCAGGGCATGACCTCGGGTGGTTCGGGCGACTGCACCAGCGGTGGCACGACCTACTTCCAGCCGGTCGGCGAGGCCCTGTCCGCCTTCGGCGTCTCCCTGCTGACCCAGTGATCCCCCGTTGATCGAGTGATCCGAGACTTCCCCCGCTCGCGGCCCGTGTCGTGGGTGGGGGAAGTTTTCATGAGAACTGCGCGACCCCCGGAGACCACCCCCCGGGGGTCGCGTCATGTCACGGGAGTCGCGACCGCAGCTCGCGCGCCGCCGCGACGGGGTCCTCGGCCTCGGTGATCGCGCGGACCACCACGATCCGCTCGGCACCCGCCTGCACGGCCTCGTCGACGTTGTCCAGCCCGATGCCGCCGATGGCGAACCACGGACGACCGTGCCCGCGGTGCTCGGCGGCGTGCCGGACCAGGTCGATGCCCGCGGCGGGACGCCCGGGCTTGGTCGGCGTCGTCCACACCGGGCCGGTGCAGAAGTAGTCCACGCCCGCCTCGGTCGCCGCCGAGTCCGCCTGCGCGATGTCGTGTGTGGAACGGCCGATCACCACCTGGTCGCCGACGACGCGGCGGGCGAGCTCCACCGGCAGGTCGTCCTGACCGAGGTGCAGCACGTCGGCCTCGGCCGCCAGCGCCACGTCGGCGCGGTCGTTGACCGCCAGCAGCGCCCCGTGCCGGACGCACGCCTCGGCCAGCACCTCCAGCGCCGCGAGCTCCTGGCGGGCCTCCAGCGGAGCGCCGTTCGGGTTCTTGTCCCGCAGCTGGATGATGTCGACCCCGCCTTCCAGGGCGGCGTCGACGAACTCCGCGAGATCACCCCGCTCGCTGCGCGCGTCGGTGCACAAGTACAGCTTCGCCTCGGCGAGGCGAGCGCGAATCCCGAAGCCGTCCAAACCAGGCATGCCCTCACCCTAAGGGCTGTCGTCGCGGTCGCCTTCCCCGGCGGTGCGGCCTGCGCAACAGGTCCGACCAACCGCTGACGTCGTGATCTGCGGACGGGTACTGTGGGAGGCGGTGAGCACGGGAGCCCGGCGGACCGGGCTGAGAGGGAGCGCAGGGCTCCGACCGTCGAACCTGATCCGGGTCATGCCGGCGCAGGGAGCGTGGAGTTGTCTGGGAAGAGCACTGATCATGTCGCCGTGGTGGGCGGCGGAGTCGTCGGTCTGTCGGTGGCCTGGCGCGCCGCCGCGGCCGGGAACCGGGTGAGCCTGGTCGATCCGGCCCCCGCCTCCGGTGCGTCGCACGTGGCGGGCGGGATGCTCGCCCCCTTGGCCGAGGCGTGGCCCGGCGAGGAGGAACTGCTGGAGCTCGGCACGACGTCGCTGGACCTCTGGCCCGGCTTCGCCGACGAGCTGGCCCGCGCCGCCGGGATGCCGTCCGGGCTGCGCACCGACGGCACGCTGATGATCGGCATCGACGGCGCCGATCGCGGCGAGCTCGACACCGTCGCCGGGCACCTGGCCGGTCTCGGCCGCAGCGTCACCCGGCTCACCGGCCGCGAACTGCGCAAGCGCGAACCCGCGCTGGGCCCGGCGGTGCGCGGCGGTCTGGAGATCCCCGGTGATCTCGCGGTGGACAACCGGCTCGCGCTGACCGCGCTGCGGGCGGCGGCGGAGGCCGCGGGCGTGGAGTTCGTCGCCGAGCGCGCCGAGCGGGTCCGGCCCGGTGCCGTGGAACTCGCCGACTCCGAGCTGGAGTGCGACGTCGCGGTGATCTCCGCGGGCGTGCGCTCCGGCGACCTGCACCCGGCGCTGAGCGGCGCGATCCGGCCGGTCAAGGGCGAGATCCTGCGGTTGCGGCGCCGCGCCACCGCGCTGCCGCCGCCGGTCCGCACCGTGCGCGGCCCGGTCCACGGCAGGCCCTGCTACCTGGTGCCGCGCGACGACGGGGGAGTGGTGCTCGGCGCCACCCAGTACGAGGTCGGCTTCGACACCGAGGTCACCGTCGGCGGCGTCCGCGACCTGCTCTCCGACGCCGAGACCGTGATGCCGGGCATCGCCGAGTACACGCTCGTCGAGGCCACCGCCGGGCTGCGCCCGAGCACCGCCGACAACCTGCCGCTCATCGGCTGGCTGGAACCCGGGGTGCTCGCCGCGACCGGGCATCACCGGGGCGGGTTCCTGCTCACCCCGGTCACCGTCGAGGCGGTGCTGGCGCTGCTGCGCGGGGAGGAGCCCGGCGCGCTCATCAAGGCCACCGATCCGAGTCGCCTGGGAGGGCAGCAGTGAAGATCGTGATCAACGGCGAGGCGCGGGAGGTCGCCGCCGACGCCACGCTCGCGTCGGCGCTGGACGACTTCGGCGTGCCGGAACGGGGCGTGGCCGTGGCCCTGGACGGCGCGGTGGTGCCGCGCGCGTCCTGGCAGGGCACGGCGCTGCACGCCGACGCCACCATCGAAGTCCTCACCGCAGTGCAAGGAGGCTGACCGTGGACGACCCACTGGTGATCGCCGGTCGTGAGTTCGGTTCGCGTCTGATCACCGGGACCGGCGGGGCCACCAACCTCGCGGTCCTGGAACGCGCGCTGATCGCGTCCGGCACCGAGCTGACCACCGTCGCGATGCGCCGCGCCGACGCCGGTGGCGGCACCGGCGTGCTCGACCTGCTGCGCAAGCTCGGGATCGAAGCGCTGCCCAACACCGCGGGCTGCCGCACCGCGGCCGAGGCCGTGCTCACCGCCCAGCTGGCCCGCGAGGCGCTGGAGACGAACTGGGTGAAGCTGGAGGTGGTGGCCGACGAGGACACCCTCCTGCCCGATCCGGTCGAGCTCCTCGACGCCGCCGAGCAGCTGGTGGACCAGGGCTTCGTCGTCCTCGCCTACACCAACGACGACCCGGTGCTGGCGCTGAAGCTGGAGGAGGCCGGCTGCGCGGCGGTCATGCCGCTGGGCTCGCCGATCGGCACCGGCCTGGGCATCCGCAACCCGCACAACATCGAGATAATCGTCTCCCGGGCGAACGTCCCGATCGTGCTCGACGCGGGCATCGGCACGGCCTCCGACGCGGCCCTGGCGATGGAGCTGGGCTGCTCGGCGGTCCTGCTGGCCACCGCGGTCACCCGCGCCCAGGACCCGGAGCGGATGGCCACCGCCATGCGCTCGGCGGTCGAAGCGGGCCGCCTCGCCTCCCAAGCGGGCCGCATCCCCCAGCGCTTCTGGGCCCAAGCCTCCAGCCCCGGCACCCCGATGGGCTAGTTCTGGACCCGAAGGGTCGGGGAGTTGGACGGTTTTTGCCAGAATCGCCCGGGATTTCGGAGTCGAAATCCCGGGCGATTCTGGCAAAAACCGTCCCCAGCCGCGCCACCGAACCCCGCGCGACCAGCCGCGGCGGCTGCTCAGCGGATGTGGAGGCGTTCGGGGCGGACGAAGCTGATCGTGTAGCTCTTCCACGGGTTGTCGTAGCCGAAGGAGCGGTCGATGGCCTGGCGGGCGTGCAGCGCGTTCTCCACCAGGGAGCTCGCCAGCAGCTCCGAGGCCGGGGCGCCGCCTGCCGGGATGTCGGGGATCTTGGCCGTGGACTTGCCGCCCAGCAGGTCGTCGACCGAGCGCAGCGCGGGGACCGCGACCTTGCGCTCCTCGGCGGGCCGGAACGCCAGGGTGGAGACGTCCTGGCGCAGCGCGTCCAGGGCGATCGCGGCGGCGCGGGTGGCGTGGTTGTCGTCGGTCTCCTCGCCGGTGCCGTCCAGCAGCGCCGGCATCCCCAGCAGGTCCTGGGTGCGGCGCAGCGCGAGGACGTTCGCGGCCTGCAGCGCCTTCGGCAGGTCCGCGCCCTGACCGGACGCGCGGACGCTGCGCAGCAGCTCCGAGACCGACCACACGGTGGAGCGGACCGCGCCGCGCACGTCCGGGAGGATGCTGCTGGGCAGCACCAGGTAGCTCACGTAGCCGACGATCAGCGCGATCGCCGCGCCCACCGCGGTGTTGGCGGCGAAGCTGATGCCGACGTTGACCAGCGGCCGGTCCAGCGCCATCGCCTGGTCCACGACGGTGATCACGATCAGGCAGCCCAGCACCACCTGGTACTCGGCGCGCAGCCGCGGCATGTTCAGCAGCATCCCGCCGATGACCAGCGGCACCAGCAGGTACGCGCCCGGCAGCAGGGTGATCAGGATGGCCAGCGCGGTCACGCCCAGCACCGCGCCACCGGTGCGCTCCAGGGCACCGGTCATGCTGTCGCGCGCGGCGGGCGCCAGCACCACGTAGAGCGCGAGCAGCAGGCTCGACGCCGACGGGTCGCGCATCAGCAGCACGATCACCATGCCGACCGCGACGGCCAGGGTGCAGCGCAGCGCGTGCCGGAACAGCGAGGACCGGAACGACAGGTGCGCGCGGACCGCCCCGACCAGCCGCTCCTTCAGCGCGCCGTCCTCGGCGGGCGGCACCGGCGACTCGTCCCGGTTGACCACGGCGGCCCGGATCCGGTCGAGACCCTGGTTCACGCCCGCGACCGCGTCGGGCAGGTCCTGCCTGCCACCGCGGGCGACGACCAGCTGCGCCGGGTCGCGGCGGGCCGCCATCGGCAGGCCGGTGCAGGCGCGGGAGCGGACGGCGCGGGCGAGCTCGGCGGCGACCTTGTCGGCCTCGGCGACGATCTCGCGCAGCCGCTCGGCCTCGATCCGGTCGCTCTGCTGGGCCTGCGCGAGCAGCGTCTCGCGGGCGGCCCGGAACCGGGCCGAGCCCGCCAGCACCTGACCCAGCCAGGTGCTGGAGCCGTCGGCGCGCCACGCCGCCGCGGCCCCTTCGAGCACGCCGGGTCCGGGGGTGAGCAGGGTGCGGGCCACCGCGACGCGCGTGGCGTGGCCGGGATCGCCGAGCCCGACGATCACCCGCAGCAGCAGCGCGAACAGCCCGCCCGCGGCGGTGGAGGCCAGCAGCACCAGGAACGGCTGGTCGTTGCCGATGCCGGTCGTGGTGGTCACCAGCGTCGCGGCGGCGAAGATCTGCCCGCCGATCCGGTAGTGCTCGCCCAGCGCCGGCAGCATCCCGGTGCCGAACACCACCAGCGCGACCGCGAGCCCGGCCAGCACCGGCACCTTGGTCAGCATCGGGCCGACGGCCATCATCAGCACCAGCGCGGGCGTCAGCCACATGAACCGGCGCAGGTCGGAGCGCAGCGCCTGACCGCTGGTGGCGGTCAGCGCCAGCACGGTCGTCAGCGCCCCGAGCAGCATCGGGGTCTGCAGTTCGAAGAACCATCCGGCGACGGTTCCGGCGACGACGGCGAGCACCACCAGCAGCACGTACTGGCGCTGCCGGGGATCCGGCGCACCCGCCTCGGTGGCCAGCCATCCCCGCGCTCGTGTCAACACCGCTTTAGCCACTGCTCTCGCAAACCCCTGTCGTCCCTCGCCGCGCTCCAGGTTCCGCGCCCTGGGATTACGCGTCTCTCGAACATATGTCGACGAGTAACACCTATCGGGTTACAGGGTGGGGGCGAGAATCACCCTATTGATTGGTCAGTACGAGCGAGGGCTGATGCGCCAGAAGGTCGACACCGGCCCCACGCCCGACCCCAGCGGGTAGGCGTCGGCGACGCTGCGGGTGACGAACCGCTTGCCGCCGCGCACCGCGTCCGGCATCGAGGCGCCCTTGGCGAGCGCGGCGGTGATCGCCGAGGCGAACACGTCGCCTGCGCCGTGGGTGTGCTCGGTGGCGTAGCGCGGGCCGGGCAGCGCGAGGGCCTCGGTGCCGTCGAAGAGGAGGTCGACGCACTCCGGGTCGTCGGGCAGGTGCCCGCTCTTGATCAGCACCCACTCGGGGCCGAAGTCGTAGATCGCCTTGGCCGCGTCCAGCAGGTCGTCGCGGGTGCGCGCGTCGATGCCGGTCAGCAGCCGCACCTCGTCGAGGTTCGGGGTGACCAGCGTGGCGCGCGGGAACGCCCGGTGGCGCAGCGCGTCGAGCGCGTCGGGGTGCAGCAGCGGCTCACCGCTGCGCGCGGCGGCGACGGGATCGACGACGAACGGCGTCGTGCCGCCGCGCCCGATGCCGTGCCGGTCGCAGGCCTCCAGCATCGCGTCGATGGTGGCGGCCGAGGCGAGCATGCCGGTCTTGGCGGCGCCCACGCCGATGTCGGAGGCCACCGCGTCGATCTGCGCGGCCACGGTCTCCGCCGGGACCTCCACCACCCCGGACACGCCGGTGGTGTTCTGCACGGTCACCGCCGTCACGGCGGTCATGCCGTGCACGCCGCAGGCGAAGAAGGTCCGCAGGTCCGCGTGCATCCCCGCGCTACCCCCGGAATCCGACCCGGCGATCGTCAGCGCGGTGGGCGGAGCGGTCATCTCATGCATTCCTGAAATGCTACGTCGAGTGCGTTCCGCATCGATCGGCTGCGGAGCGTGCTGGTGACGAGGGGTCGGCTCCGGTGGAGCCGCCCCCGTCGGGGTCACTGCGTCGTGATCGGGAGGTAGACCTCGCCTCCGGTCCGGGTGAACTCCTCGGACTTCTCGGCCATGCCCGCTTCGATGGCTTCGACGCTGGTCAGGCCGTGCTCCTCGGCGTAGGCGCGAACGTCCTGGGTGATCTTCATCGAGCAGAACTTCGGCCCGCACATGGAGCAGAAGTGGGCCGTCTTCGCCGGTTCGGCGGGCAGCGTCTCGTCGTGGAAGGCGCGGGCCGTGTCCGGGTCCAGCGACAGGTTGAACTGGTCGGTCCAGCGGAACTCGAAGCGGGCCCGCGACAGGGCGTCGTCGCGCTCCTGGGCGCGCGGGTGCCCCTTGGCGAGGTCGGCGGCGTGGGCGGCGATCTTGTAGGTGATCACGCCGGTCTTCACGTCGTCGCGGTTGGGCAGGCCCAGGTGCTCCTTCGGCGTGACGTAGCAGAGCATCGCCGTGCCGGCCTGGGCGATCATCGCCGCGCCGATCCCGGAGGTGATGTGGTCGTAGGCGGGAGCGATGTCGGTGGTCAGCGGGCCGAGCGTGTAGAACGGCGCCTCACCGCACAGCTCCTCCTCCAGCCGCACGTTCTCCGCGATCTTGTGCATCGGCACGTGCCCCGGGCCCTCGATCATCACCTGCACGTCGTGCTCGCGGGCGATGTGGGTGAGCTCGCCGAGGGTCTCCAGCTCGGCGAACTGGGCGCGGTCGTTGGCGTCGGCGATCGAGCCCGGCCGCAGGCCGTCGCCCAGCGAGAACGTCACGTCGTAGGCGCGCAGGATCTCGCACAGCTCGCTGAAGTGCGTGTAGAGGAAGCTCTCCCGGTGGTGCGCCAGGCACCAGGCCGCCATGATCGACCCGCCGCGGGAGACGATGCCGGTGACGCGCTGGGCGGTCAGCGGCACGTAGCGCAGCAGCACCCCGGCGTGCACGGTCATGTAGTCCACGCCCTGCTCGCACTGCTCGATCACGGTGTCCCGGTAGATCTCCCAGGTCAGCGAGGCCGGATCGCCGTTGACCTTCTCCAGCGCCTGGTAGATCGGCACGGTCCCGATCGGCACCGGCGAGTTGCGCAGGATGCGCTCGCGGGTCTCGTGGATGCGCTTGCCGGTGGACAGGTCCATCACGGTGTCGGCACCCCAGCGGGTCGCCCACACCATCTTCTCCACCTCCTCCTCGACCGAGGAGGTGACGGCGGAGTTGCCGATGTTGGCGTTGACCTTCACCAGGAAGTTCTTGCCGATGATCATCGGCTCGCTCTCCGGGTGGCACCGGTTCGCCGGGATCACCGCGCGGCCCGAGGCGACCTCGTCGCGGACGAATTCCGCCGAGAGGCCCTCGCGGTGCGCGACGTACTCCATCTCGCGGGTGATCACGCCCGCCTTCGCCCAGCCCAGCTGGGTGTTGTGCTCGCGTCCGTCCCGCCATTCCGCGCGCGTCGGAGCCAGACCGCTGTGGACGTCCACGGCGGCGTCGTCATCGGTGTAGGGCCCCGACGTGTCGTAGACGTCGAGGTGCTCACCGTTGGTCAGCTCGATGCGGCGGAACGGCACGTGCAGCCCGGATTCGGTGCTGCTGAAGACCTTTCGGGATCCCTCGACGGGTCCCGTGGTGATTCCGGATGCGTTCGGATACACGTCGGCCACTGCCGTTCACTCCCTACGCCGGCATTACCCGGTCAGGTTCTGCGGTCGGCGGCCCCGGAGTTGCTCCAGCCACCCTCTCAGCCCGCTTTCGGTGCGAGCTCCCGCGGATTGATTTGTGCAGTGCCCGAGGCTACGGCGCAGGGGCTCCGGGGACAACAGCCCGATCCGGAGCCTCAGCCATCCGGATCAGTCGTCGGCGAACGGGTCGCCCATCTCGGCCGGGTCCCAGCTCAGGCCGGGCACGCCCCACTCGTTGCGCTTGATCATCTTCTTCGCCGCGCGCGCGTGCCTGCCGGTGAGCCGGTCCAGGTAGACGTAGCCGTCGAGGTGGTCGGTCTCGTGCTGCAGGCAGCGCGCGAAGAAACCGGTGCCCTCGACCTCGACCGGATTTCCGTCCACATCGGACCCGGTGACCTTCGCCCAGCTCGCCCGGCCGGTCGGGTAGGACTCGCCGGGAACCGACAGGCAGCCCTCCCAGTCCTCGTCCGGGTCCGGCATCGTCTCCGGGATCTCCGAGGTGGTCAGCTCGGGGTTCACCACCAGGCCGCGGTGCTGCACGCCCTCGTCGTCCGGGCAGTCGTAGACGAACAACCGCAGGTCGACGCCGATCTGGTTGGCCGCCAGCCCGACCCCGTTCGCCGCCGCCATCGTCTCGAACATGTCCTCGACGAGCGTGCGCAGCTCGGCGTCGAAGTTCTCCACGCGCCGGGTCGGGTGGTGCAGCACGGGGTCGCCGTAGACGCGGATGGGGTGAACAGCCATGCGCGGACTCTATCGGTTGCGCAGGTGAGGCACCCGAGCCGCTCTTGCGCGTGAAAACCGCGTGTGATCGGCTCACCGTCGAGATCACGGCATGGTTCAATTGGTCCGGGAATGACAGCCGTGTGATTCTCCGCGACCGATCGCGAGGCGAGGAGCCGGATGGACGCCGCCCAGATGCTGACCGCGAAGGAGATCGCCCGTCAGTGCGAGCAGCTCGCGCGGACGCACGGGCGGCAGCAGGCTCCGGAACGCCGGCGGTTGCAGCTCGCGGAACCGATCACCCAGCCCATCCAGCGGATCGTCGAACCGGAACCCGCCCCCGCGGAACCGGAACCGGCGGATCGGGAGCTCACCGATCGGGAGTTGGGCATCCTCGCCTTCGAGGCGCAGTGGTGGAAGCGCTCCGGCAAGAAGGACATCGCGATCCGCGAGCTGTTCGACATGTCCGCGTCGCGCTACTACCAACTTCTCAACACGCTGCTGGATTCACCCGCGGCGTTCCGCGCGGACCCTATGCTGATCAAGAGACTGCGCAAGGCACGGGCGGCGCGGCAGCGCGCCAGGGCCGCTCAACGACTGGGAATCGAGTTGCACTGATGAGTGTTGGGGAACCGTCCGGCGGGCCAGGCGGGGCCAAGCTGATCGGCCTGGGTCTGATCGGAGTCGGCGTGCTCGCCGCCGTGTTCGGGACCGTGAGCCTGATGTCCGGCGAGTCCTCGGACACCGCCCAACCGCTGCCGCCGGACCCCTCCTCGCAGGTGCAGTCGCCGCCGAAACCCGCCCCGTCCACCGTCGCCCCGCCCGTGCAGCCGCCGCCGGTCGCGCCCCCACCGGTGAGCGAGCCGCCGCAGTCCGCGCAGCCGGGACCGGGCCAGGCCCCCGGGGCCGGCCAGTCGACCGGTTCGGGCTCGGGCGAGTCGACGGGATCGGGCCAGTCGCAGGACATCCCGGTCGGGTCCGGCAAGGGCAGCGAGCAGATCATCGTGCGGGTCTACAACAACTCGACGATCTCCGGTCTCGCGCACCGCGCCGCCGAGGACCTCCGCAAGGCCGGCTACCAGGTGCCCGAGGTCGGCAACTACGCCGCGGGCACGATCCCGACCACCACGGTCTACTTCCGCCCCGGCACCGACGAGGAGCGCCAGGCCAAGGAGCTCGCCGCCCGGATCGGCGCCCGCGCCGACGCCCGGTTCGACGGGATCCAGGACGCCACTCCCGGCTTGATCGCCATCATCACCAACGACTACAAGGGTCCTTCTGTCGGGAAGTGATCTGTGGTCACCTTCGCTGGCCGTCGGCGTAGGAGGCGAGGGCTTCGAGCTGGGCCGGGTCGAGGGAGGGGCGGACCGCTTCGCGGGCCTTGGTCAGGTGGGAGTTCGTGACCTCGGCTGCTGTGAGGGATTCGCGCATGGCCGTGAGGGCGGCTTCGCGGACCAGGGCCGTGCAGTCGGCTGCTGAGTAGCCGTCGAGCGTCGCGGCCAGCTCGGCCAGGTCGACGTCGTCGGCCAGCGGGGTGTTCTTGGCCGCCGCTGCGAGGATCGCCTGGCGGGCGTCGGCGTCCGGTGGTGGGACGTAGACGAGGCGCTCCAGTCGTCCCGGGCGCAGCAGGGCCGGGTCGATCAGCTCCGGGCGGTTGGTGGCCGCGAGCACCACGACGTCGCGCATCGGCTCGACGCCGTCGAGCTCGGTGAGCAGAGCCGCCACCACGCGGTCGGCGACGCCGGAATCCGAGGACTGGCCGCGTCGCGGGGCCAGCGCGTCCACCTCGTCGAGGAACACCAGCGATGGCGCGGCACCCCGGGCGCGCAGGAACAGCTCCCGCACCGCCCGCTCGGACTCGCCGACCCACTTGTCCATCAGCTCCGCGCCCTTGACCGTGAGCACGTTGAGCCGGCCGCTGCCCGCCAGCGCGCGCACCAGGTAGGTCTTGCCGCAGCCCGGCGGGCCGTAGAGCAGCACGCCGCGCGGCGGCTCGACTCCCAGCCGGGTGAACGAGTCCGGGTACTGCAGCGGCCACAGCACCGTCTCGGTCAGGGCCTGCTTGACCTCGGTCATGTCGCCGACATCGTCGAGAGTGAGCCCGCCGGTCTGCAGGTTGTCCGAAGTGGACATCGAGATCGGGCGGACCGAGGACAGCGCGTCCAGCAGGTCCTGGTGGCGCAGCCGCGGGTCGGCGGGGTCGTCGGCGTGCCGCAGCGCGGCGCCCAGCGCGGCCTCCCGGCACAGCGCCAGCAGGTCGGCGACGACGAAACCCGGTGTGCGACCGGCGATGTCGTCGAGACGCACGTCCTCGTCGAGCGGGGTGCCGCGCAGCAGCACGCCCAGCAGGTCGGCGCGGGTGGCGTCGTCGGGCAGCCCGAGGGTCAGCTCGCGGTCGACCACGCCGGGTTCGCGCAGCCTCGGATCGACCGACTGCGGGTTCGCGCTGGTGACGATCACCGCGAGCCGGTCGTTGCCGAGGGCGCCGCGCAGCGCGTCGAGCGCGACCGTGGCCAGCGGCGGCGGGTCGGACTCGGGCAGCAGCGCCTCGACGTCGGTGATGAGCAGGACCCGATCGCCCGAGGCGCTGGTGGCGCGGTCGACGGCCTGCTGCAGCCGGGCCGCGGCGGTGCGGGCCTCGAGCGCGGCGATGCTGGGCGCGGCGACCTCGACGAGCTCGGCGCCCGCCTCGGCGCACACCGCGCGCACCAGCGTCGCCTTGCCGACGCCGGGCGGGCCGCTGATCAGCGCGCCGAGGCGGGGTTCGGCGCCGAGCCTGCGCAGCAGGTCGGGCTGGTCGAAGGCCAGCCGCAGCCACTCGGTGAGCCTGCGGGCGGTCTCGCGCGAGCCCACCAGGTCGGCCACCGGGACGGCGGCGTGCTCCTGCTCGGGTGCGGGCTGCGGGGTTTCCGGCTCGGCGGCCGGGGTCTCCGGCGGGGTCTCGGTGGTGCCGTCCTGCCACTCGACCACAGTGGACGGTTGGACGGCGACGGCTCCGGCGGGCTCGGCGGAGGCGATCGTGATGAGCTCGTTGGTCCAGGTCAGGCCGATCGCGGCGGACATCTGCCTGCGCACCTCCCCGGCCCGGGTGGACGAGGCGGGGGAGAGGTCCTGCGGCAGCAGCGACACCGCGTCGCCGGGGGAGAAGACCTTGCCGGTCAGCGCCAGCCGCGCGGTCTCCGGCGACACCGTCGCCCTGGCCATCCGGGACCCGGTGATCCGGACCCGCTTGGCGACCTCCACCTGCGCGGGGGCGACCGCGACGGAGGTTCCCTCGGTGACGCCGAGGTTGAGCAGCGCCACGTCGTCGAGCAGCAGGAATCCGGTGGGGGAGGTGCGCTCCGCGGCGGCGGCCAGCGCGACGGTCTCCCGGGCCCCGGTCAACCGCACCGCGCTCCACGGCCGCAGTCCCAGCGCGTCGAGCACCTCGGGGTGCAGCCGCACCACCCCGCGGCGGGTATCGCGAGCGGAGGCGGACACACGCGCAGTCAAACTGATCGAAGCCACCCCACCGACCTTAGCCCCCGCGACCCGCGGTCGCGGTGATCACGATCGTGGGCAGGGGGCGGTTTCAGTGGAAACTGTCCGTGATGATCAAAGTCCGTTGTGCCCGGAAAGTTCCCGCCAAGGGTACGTTTCGCGAGGAACGCGACCAAGGCGACCCAAGCTTTGGTAGAGGCGACCCACTACGGATACGTTTCACGAGGAGCGCGACTAAGGCGACCCAAGCTTTGGTAGAGGCGACCCACTACGGATACGTTTCGAAAGGCAGGGGAAATTTCGTTTGAAATTGGCGGACCGCACAACGCGAGGAGGACCACGAAACGAAGCCAATTTCGGACGAAATTGCCCCTCCGTACGCACTCAAAGTACCCCGCGGAGCGCTCCCAAGGCGACCCCCGAGGGGTCGGGACAGTTTTCATGAAAACTGTCACTCCACCTACACGGCGGGGCCCCAAAATCCCAGCTCAACCACGTCGAGACCCTGGGGTCCCCTCCACAGAGAGACCCCGTGGGGTCGGGAAGTTTTCATGAAAACTGTCACCACCCCCACGGGGTTCTTCGGGAGCGCTTCGCGGGGTCGGGCTGCTTGCGTGCGGAGTGGCAATTTCTCCAGAAATTGGCTTCGTCTTGGGGTTTTCTCGCGTTGTGGGGTCTGCCAATTTCAGAAGAAATTTCCACTGCCTATCGAAACGTACCCGTAGTGGGTCGCCTCTACTAAAGCTTGGGTCGCCTTGGTCGCGTTCGTTTCGAAACGTATCCGTAGTGGGTCGCGTCTACTAAAGCTTGGGTCGCCTTAGTCGCGTTCCTTTTGAAACGTACCCGTAGTGGGTCGCCTCTACTAAAGCTTGGGTCGTCTCGGTCGCGTTCCTTTCGAAACGTAGCCCAGAACCGTTCCTGCCTCAGGTGTCGTCGCGGTTTCGGCGGAGTTCGAGGCGGCGCCAGCTGCGGCGGGGGTGGCCCGGGCCTGCGGGGCGGCGGGGGAGCCTGACTCGGCGGGCGGCGCCCGCGACGCTGCGGCGGAGTGGTGGGCGGAGTCCCAGGCGGCGCTGGTTGCGGCGGCGGATGTCGCGGCGCTCGCGCGGGGCGGCGTCCCAGGCCTCCGGGTGCTGGGCCAGCCACTGGTAGCGGTAGACCGCGTAGGGGATGTGCAGCAGGTACAGCACCATCGCGATGGCCAGCGAGATCAGCGGGAACACCACGACCAGCGCGGCCAGCAGCGCCACGCCCACCAGCAGCGGGGCCACCAGCTTCGGCGGCACCTTCACGGTCTTCAGCGACAGCGTCGGCACCCGGCTGACCGCCAGCGCGGCGATGAGCACCATCCACACCATCACCACCGGCTGGTTCGCCCACCAGCCCGGGTAGCCGAAGTGCGCGGTCAGCGCGAGCGGCAGCAGCGCCAGCAGGCCCGCGGCCGGGGCGGGCACGCCGACGAAGAACTCCTTGGCGAACGGGGGCTGCTCGGCGTCGTCGAGCAGCGTGTTGAACCGCGCGAGGCGCAGCACCATGCACACCGCGAAGATCAGCGAGACCACCCAGCCGGCCCGGTTGTCCTGCATGTGCCAGGCGTAGAGGGTCAGCGCCGGTGCCACGCCGAAGGACATCGCGTCGGCCAGCGAGTCCAGCTCCGCGCCCATCTTGGAGGTGGCGTCGAGCAGCCGGGCGATCCGCCCGTCGAGGCCGTCGAGCACGGCGGCGACGGCGACGGACCCGATCGCGAAGTCCAGCTGCCCGTTGAGGGCGAACTGGATCGCGGATAGGCCGGCGCACATCGCCAGCACGGTGATCGCATTGGGCAGCAGCCGGACGCCGGGGGTGGTCCGCATGCTCATCGGTCGCGCTTCCCCCCGGGCAGTTCGGCCATCGGCGTCTCGCCGCCGATCGTGCGCTGGCCGGGCTCGACGAGGATCTTGCTGTCGGCGGGCACGTAGAGGTCCACGCGGGAGCCGAACCGGATGAGCCCGTAGGTGGAGCCCGCGGCGACGGTGTCGCCCGCGGCGACCTCGCAGACGATGCGGCGGGCGACCAGGCCCGCGATCTGCACGACCGCGACGCGGGTGCCGTCGTCGGTGCGCAGCGCCATCGAGTTGCGCTCGTTGTCCTCGCTGGCCTTGTCCAGGTCGGCGGAGAGGAACTTGCCGGGCCGGTAGACGATCGAGTCGATCCGGCCGCTGACCGGCGCGCGCTGGACGTGCACGTCGAAGATGGTCAGGAAGGTGCTGATCCGGGTCATCGGCTCGTCGCCGAGGCCGAGCTCGGCCGGCGGGACGGCGCTCTCGACGTGCGCGACGGCGCCGTCGGCGGCGGCCACGGCCAGGCCTTCGCGGGTCGGCGTGGTGCGCTCCGGCACGCGGAAGAACCACGCGCACCAGGCGGTGAGCACGGCGCCGACGGCGCCCAGCGGACGCCAGACTCGGCGCAGCACCAGCGTGGCGACGGCGGCGCCGATGACGAACGGCCTGCCTGCCGGGTGCATCGGCGGAACGGTGTCCTTGGCCAGCGCGATCAGGTGCGCCAGCGGGCTCTCTTGGGTGCTGCTCATCTAGGTGGTCGCGCCCCTGCGTCGGAGGTCATGTCAGCGCGGCGGGGTGGTCCAGCCTGCGCCGTAGACGTACAGCATCGCCGACGTCCGATCGGCTCCGTCGCCAGGGGCCGGAGTCGATCAAGGACGCGCCGTCTGACCTGCACGTATTTCGTGCGGGAACTCTACCGCCCCGCCCTCGCGAAGTCACACGGACGGGTGAACGACTTCGCGGGCCCTCCTTGCCCGTGCAACCAACCGAGCGGCCTGTTCCGTCCCTGGAGTGACCGCACCCGGTCGTGAAGTGAACAGTGATTTCGTTGACGCGGAGTCACCAAAAGAGTCGCCAACGTCCTCCGATAGCGGCTACGGACAGGCTGTGAACTCGATTACACTAGAAACCGCGTCACGAAACGTTGATCACTTCATCTCCTTCGTGTCCGCGAACGGCACCGTCGCTTGCCCGGTGCCGCGGACCACGGAAAAAGAGGGCCGTGCGCCGTCGGGGGGCGCACGGACCCGAAAACAAAGAGGCCGTTCGGCACCTACGGGGAGGTTCCGAACGGCCTCTTTGTCCGTCTGAGGCGGCCCAGGCGGCCTAGTCCTGCGGGCGGGCGTCAGTCCAGCGACAGGGCGGGCTCGTCCAGCTCCATCCGGGCCCCCATCAGCTCGGACAGCCCGTGGTACGGCTCGCCGTGCTCCACGCCGTCGGCGGTGCTGCGCAGCGCGAGCACCGAGACGCCCTCGTCGCGGCCGGAGACCACGCGGACCTCGTCCAGCGTCGACATCGCGTACTCGTCGAGGTAGAGGTCCAGCTCCAGCGACCAGCCGGTCTTGTCCTGGTCGAGGCGGGCGCTGGCCACGTCGCGGCTGTCCACCCACTGCGCGCCGGAGCGCTCCCGCAGCTCGGGGATCGGGCGGGAGGCGAGCTCGCTGAGCTGCTCCTCCTCGGCCTCGCGCAGCATCGCGAGGGTGCCCGCGAGCAGCCGCTTGGCGGCGCTGGCGTCGCTGGGCAGCAGGAGCAGCCCGCGGTCGGTGACCAGCAGGTCGTAGGACTCGCCGGAGCACTGCACCGGGCTGACGATGCCCGACAGCACGGGCTCGGGTTCCTCGGCGGGCTCGCGCGTGTGGTGCAGCGGGACGCCGAGATCGACCAGCACCCGGTGCAGGCCGGGGATGAGCCGCGGGTCGGTGACGGCCGGGCGGACCAGGCGGTCGGGGTCGATCGGCCGGCCGTTGGCCAGCCGCACCCCGGGCGGACCGCCCCAGTCGAGCTCGTGGTGGGCGCGCCCGGCGCAGACCAGCGCGTCGACGACCGTGCATCCCAGCAGGTCGGTGAGGGTGTCCTCGGCGGTCTGGTCGATCATCGACGGGTGCAGGCCCGGGTTGAGCACCGGGTTGATCAGGTCGCGGCCGTGACCGCGGTGGATGGCCACCAGCACGCCCTGGATCGTCGGGTCCACGCCGAGCCCGCACTGGTGGGCGGCGGCGCTGAGCTGCGCGGCCTTCTCGGCGGCCTGCGCCGCACCGGCCTGCCGGACCACGTCCGGCCACGGCAGCCGGGGGCCGAGCGAGTCCACCAGGAGGTTGTCCTCCAGCTCGGGGACGGCGTTGCGGGGCTTGCGCAGGATCGCGAAGGCCGGGCGCTCGTCGACCTCCTTGTCGGAGGACTTGAGTCGTTTCATCATCTCGACGCGGGTGCGCACCGGCAGCTCGCCGGTCTCCTCGGCGATGGCCTGCTTGGCGCGCTCGGCCAGCGCGGGCTTGCGCGCCGGGTGGTCCATGAAGCTGCGGAAGCCCAGCAGCACGTCCGGCGCGTGGCCGATCGTGGCGGCCATGCTCAGGTACTCGTCGGTGTAGTCCTGCCAGCCCAGCTCCACCGCGACCGACTTGCGCAGCGCCATCACCGCGTTGCGCTTGCCCGCGACCCGCACGGCCGCGGCGTCACCGGCCAGCACCAGCTCCCGGCTGGTGGTCACGGCGATCGCGGTGAACACCCGCGCGTACCCGGCGAACAGCCACTTCACCGGCCCGGCGGTGAGGCCGTCGCGGGTGCGCTGGACGCTGGCCAGCACCCGGTGCGCGGTCACGGCGAGCCTGCTGCGCCCGGTGAGGCGGCCGACGGCGTGCGCCAGCAGCGCGCCGAGCTCGGAGGTGGTCAGCGCCGCCAGCAGCGGCAGACCGATCTCCAGGTAGCGGGTGCGGGTGCGCAGGCCGAGCAGGGCGGTGTCCTCGCGGACGGTGACGCTCGGCTCGGAGGTGATGCGGATCTCGTCGGGCAGCGGGGAATCGGTGGCGTCGACGAGCTGGTCGACGGTCCGCCACAGGTTGGGCTGGTTCACCCGGTCCAGCGGCACGCCGCGCGGCCGGACCTTGTTGCGCAGCACCGCGCGCAGGCAGAACAGCAGGGTCGCGCCGACGACGAGGGCGGCGAAGGCGACCTTGAGCCCTCCGACGGTGTCCCGGCGGAACGTCATGCCCGCCATCATCAGCAGGCCTGCGACCAGGCCGAGGGACACGACGAAGAAACCGATGTGCAACGCCAGCGCCAAGGCGGCGCGCCAGGGGCCACGCACGTGCAAAACTCCGGAGGGGAAGCGGAAGGTCGGGCTCGCAGTCTTGGCGACCGCGCGTCGACCCGTCAACAACGGTGTGACAAGCGATATCGACTTGATCTAGTCCAGCAACACCACGTCCACAGTGGACCCGACGGGCAGGTCCGTCACCTCCTCGGGGATGGACAGCAGGCAGTCCGCCTTCGCCAGACTGCCCAGAAGGTGCGAACCGGACGCGCCCTGCAGGCCGACCTCGCCGGTCGCCGGGTCGAACACCCCGCGCCGGAACTGCCGCTTGCCCGCCGGAGCGGTCAGCGCCTCGGTGAGCACCGCCTGCCGCTCGTGCCGGGACGTCCTGGCGTGCCCGGCGGCGGCCAGCAGCGCCGGGCGCACGAACACCTCGAACGACACCATCGAGCTCACCGGGTTGCCCGGCAGCGTGACCACCGCGAACGCGTCCCGGTAGCGGCCGCAGCCCTGCGGCATCCCCGGCTGCATCGCGACCTTGGTGAACTCCACGCCGTTGCCCGACAGCGCGTCCTTGACCACCTCGTAGGCGCCCGCGCTGACCCCGCCCGAGGTCAGCAGCAGGTCGGCGGAGTCCAGGTGCTCGGCCAGCGCGGCGTGGAAGGCCTCGACGTCGTCGGGCACGAACCGCAGCACCGTCGCCTCGCCCCCGGCCTCGCGCACCGCGGCGGCGAGCATCAGGCCGTTGGACTCGTAGATCTGGCCGGGCTCCAGCTTCCCGCCCGGCGCGACCAGCTCCGAACCGGTCGACAGCACCAGCACCCGCACCGGCCGGTGCACCGGCAGCTCGGCGACGCCGACGGCCGCGGCCACGGCCAGCTGCGCCGCGCCCAGCCGCGTCCCGGCGGTGAGCACGGTGGTGCCCTCGGTGACGTCGTCGCCCGCGCGGCGCACGCTCGCGCCCGGCTGCACCGAGCCGAACAGCGCCACCGTCTTGGTGCCCGCGTCGGTGCGCTCCACCGGGATCACCGAGTCGGCGCCGGGCGGCAGCTGCGCGCCGGTCATGATCCGGTGCGCGGTGCCCGGCTGCAGCGGCGGCACGTCCACCCGGCCCGCCGGGATGTCCTCGGCGACCGGCAGCGTCACCGGCGACTCCGGGGCGGCCTCGGTCAGGTCCACCGAGCGCACCGCGTAGCCGTCCATCGCGGAGTTGCTGAACGGCGGCAACGAGATCGGCGCGACCAGGTCGGAGGCCAGCGCCAAGCCCAGGCAGTTCTCCAGCGGCCGCGTCTCGACCGGCGTGCGGGTCAGCAGCGAGGCGACCTCCGCGCGGTGATCGGCGACCGACCTCAGCTCGGGAGCGGTGTTGTTGGACACGCACGCATCATCTGTCATCGGGCGCGTCCTGTCGCCATCGGCGTGGGGTCCGCCGCGCGCGACGGGATGGCACAATGCGGCCCTTTTCCGTCAGGGGAACCGAATTCTCCTCGACCAGGCGCCCGTTTTCCGCGCTGCCGGGCCCCGTTTCCGCGCCGGCCGCGCGGACTTCCCGCGAGCGGGAGACGGGCTACATAGAATCGCCGTGCCCCGAACCGCGGGGTGCTCGAAAGGGGGTTCGCCGTGCAGGTCCGCACTCGTCACACGCCGTCGTACGGGGTCGCCCGGCTGATGCTGGCCCCGGGGGAGCCGGTGCGGGTGGAGTCCGGCGCGATGCTCGCCACCAGCTACGGCGTGGCCGCCGAATCGCGCGCGCAGGGCGGTTTCTTCAAATCGCTGGCCCGCTCGGCGCTGGGCGGCGAGTCGTTCTACGTCTCGACCTACACCGCGCCGCAGCAGGGCGGCTGGGTCGACGTGGCGCCGACGCTGCCCGGCGACCTCAACGTGCTGGAGCTCGACGGCCGGGTCGGCTGGTGCGTGACCAAGGGCAGCTGGCTGGCCTCGGCGAGCACCGTGCAGGTGGAGACGCAGTGGGGCGGGTTCCAGAACCTCTTCGGCGGCGAGGGCGGGTTCCTCACCCGGCTCAGCGGGCACGGCTCGGCGGTGGTGGCCTGCTACGGCGCGCTGGACGTGGTGACGCTGCAGCCCGGCGAGTACGTCACGATCGACACCGGCCACGTGGTGGCCTACGCCGACACGGTGCAGAGCCAGCTGCGGCAGATGAACCAGGGCGCGGTGCAGTCGCTCAAGAGCGGCGAGGGTCTGGTCTTCGACTTCGCCGGTCCCGGGCAGGTGCTGACCCAGACCCGGAATCCGCGCGGACTGGTCGGCTGGCTCAAGTCGAATGGTCTCGGACCGCGTTCCTGATCGCGTTCTGACGGGCATTCGCGAATGCCCGTCGGCCGGCCGAATGGTCTGACCTATCCGTTCGGCGTTGCTCGCGCGTTTCACCCGGAGAACGTTCGTTACCGTTTTTCGCTCCGAGTGGAAAACCATTGCGACACTCGGGGGAATTGGCTCCGTTCGATAACGCACCGTGGCTGCCGAGGCCACCCGTTCGGCCCAGCGTTTAACGGAAAAGTCGTATTGCTGAACCCGCGACGAGGCAGATTTTCAAGAGTAGTGTGGCCGATGCTCCAGCGACGCTAGCGTCGTGCATCACATTTTCTTGAGGAGGACGCCGTGGCGGTCGGCACGGTCAAATGGTTCAACTCGGAGAAGGGCTACGGATTCATCGCGACGGACGGTGGTTCCGATGTGTTCGTCCATTACTCCGCGATCAACATGTCTGGTTTCCGCACCCTTTCCGAGGGGGATCGGGTCGAATTCGAGGTCAAGGCGGGCCGTGATGGCCGCACTCAAGCCGACGGCGTTCGCAAAGTCTGACAAGAACTGCGCATCAGGTCGTCGTGCGGCCCGGTTCTCCTGAGCGGGGAACCGGGCCGCAGCACGCGGAGTCCGCGAAACCTGCCCACGTCCGGCATCTCCGGCGACTACGCTGCCGGGCGTGTCCTCGGATGATTTGACCGGTCGCAAGCTCGGCCACTACAAGATCGACGGCGTGCTCGGTCGCGGCGGGATGAGCGTGATGTACCGCGCCACCGACGTCCGGCTCGGTCGCAAGGTCGCCCTCAAGGTGATGGGGGAGCACATCACCGGCGACTCCGAGTTCCGCGAGCGCTTCGTCGACGAGGCCCGCAACACCTCGGCCATCGACCACGCCAACATCGTGCCGCTGTACGACTTCGGCGAGGTCGACGGCATGCTCTACATCGCGATGCGGCTGGTCGAGGGCACCGACCTGGCCGGGCTGATCTCCGACGGGCCGATCTCGCCGAAGCGGACCCTGGAGCTGCTCGCGCAGATCGCCGAGGCGCTGGACCTGCTGCACGAGCGCGGTCTGGTGCACCTCGACCTGAAACCGGCGAACGTGCTGGTCACCTCGCGCGAGTCGGCGCACGAGCACGTCTACCTCGCCGACTTCGGGCTGACCCGGCGCGGCGCCACCGGGCACCGCACCTCCTCCGGCGACTTCCTCGGCTCGCCGACCTTCGCCGCGCCCGAGCACCTGCGCGGCGAGCCGGTCGACGGCCGCACCGACCAGTACGCGCTGGCCTGCGTGCTCTTCGCCTGCTTGACCGGGCGCCCGCCGTTCGGCGGCTCGGTGCAGGAGGTCATCCAGGGCCACCTGGCCGCGGAACCGCCGACGCCGGGATCGCTGGTGCTGCTGCCGCCGCAGATCGACGACGTGCTGCGCCGCGGCATGGCCAAGCGCGCCGACCAGCGCTACGCCAGCTGCCAGGACCTCGTCGCCGCGGCCCGCGCCGCGCTCGGCCCGGTCGTGGGTGAGGCCCCGGCGCCGCCGCGCCTCGCCCAGCAGCCGGTCCCGCAGGTCGCCGCACCTCCGCAGCCGATGCCCCCGCAGCCGATGTCCCCGCAGTCCGGGCCGCAGCCGATGCAGCAGCAGTCCGGTCCCTACCCGCAGCCCTACGCGGCCGGGTACCAGCAGCCGGTGCGGGTGCGGCCGCCGGTGCCCGCCGGGTCCTCGGCGTTCACCAAGACCTCGTCGGGCGGTGCCGCGAAGTGGATCGTGCCGGTGCTGGTGGTCGTGGCGCTGCTGGTGATCGTGCTGCTGTTCGTGGCGATGGCCACCTCGGGCGGCGGCTCGGGCTCGACGTCGACGCCCACCTCCGACCGGTTGCCGACCTCGGTGCCGACCGCCGGCGGGTGAGTCCGGGACGGGTCGCTTGCACTCGACCCCTGTGAGTGCTAAACACGGTACTGGCACTCATCAGGGTTGAGTGCCAGGTCGGGACGGTGAGGTCGTTCCGGTGGTGCCACATGACGGCGCCGCCGCGCGATCGTCCGTCGCGGGCACCGAGCCTGGCCGAGCAGAGTCCTGCCGTCGTGCACCACCAGTGTGCACCGTCGGCGTCCAGACAGGTGGAGGACCACACCGCAATGGCCAAGATGATCGCGTTCGACGAGGACGCCCGCCGCGGTCTTGAGCGCGGCATGAACACCCTCGCCGACGCCGTCAAGGTGACGCTCGGCCCCAAGGGCCGGAATGTCGTGCTCGAGAAGAAGTGGGGCGCGCCGACCATCACCAACGACGGCGTCTCGATCGCCAAGGAGATCGAGCTCGAGGACCCGTGGGAGAAGATCGGGGCCGAGCTGGTCAAGGAGGTCGCGAAGAAGACCGACGACGTCGCGGGTGACGGCACCACCACCGCCACCGTGCTCGCCCAGGCCCTGGTTCGCGAGGGCCTGCGCAACGTCGCGGCCGGCGCCTCCCCGATCGCCCTGAAGAAGGGCATCGAGAAGGCCACCGAGGCGATCGCCGAGCAGCTGCTCAAGAACGCCAAGGAGATCGAGACCAAGGACCAGATCGCCGCCACCGCCGCGATCTCCGCCGGCGACCGCCAGATCGGCGAGCTCATCGCCGAGGCGATGGACAAGGTCGGCAAGGAAGGCGTCATCACCGTCGAGGAGAGCAACACCTTCGGGCTCGAGCTCGAGCTCACCGAGGGCATGCGCTTCGACAAGGGCCTCATCTCGATGTACTTCGTGACCGACACGGAGCGCATGGAGGCCGTCCTCGACGACCCGTACATCCTGCTGCTGAGCAGCAAGATCTCCAACGTCAAGGACCTCCTCCCGCTGCTGGAGAAGGTCATGCAGGCCAACAAGCCGCTGCTGATCATCGCCGAGGACGTCGAGGGCGAGGCCCTGTCGACCCTGGTGGTCAACAAGATCCGCGGCACCTTCAAGTCCGTCGCCGTCAAGGCCCCGGGCTTCGGCGACCGCCGCAAGGCGATGCTGCAGGACATGGCCATCCTCACCGGTGGTCAGGTCATCAGCGAAGAGGTCGGCCTGAAGCTGGACACCGCTGACCTGAGCCTGCTGGGCCAGGCCCGCAAGGTCGTGGTGACCAAGGACGAGACCACCATCGTCGAGGGTGCGGGTGACGACGAGCAGATCGCCGGCCGGGTCAACGAGATCCGCGCCGAGATCGAGCGCTCGGACTCCGACTACGACCGCGAGAAGCTGCAGGAGCGCCTGGCCAAGCTGGCCGGCGGCGTCGCCGTCATCAAGGCGGGTGCGGCCACCGAGGTCGAGCTCAAGGAGCGCAAGCACCGCATCGAGGACGCGGTCCGCAACGCCAAGGCCGCCGTCGAGGAGGGCATCGTCGCCGGTGGTGGCGTGGCCCTGCTGCAGGCCGCCCAGACCGCGTTCGACGGTCTCAAGCTCGAGGGCGACGAGGCCACCGGCGCCAACAGCGTCAAGCTGGCCGTCGAGGCCCCGCTCAAGCAGATCGCGGTCAACGCCGGTCTCGAGGGCGGCGTCGTCGCGGAGAAGGTCAAGGGCCTGACCTCCGGCCACGGCCTCAACGCCGCGACCGGCGAGTACGAGGACCTGGTCCAGGCCGGCGTCATCGACCCGGCCAAGGTCACCCGCTCGGCGCTGCAGAACGCCGCGTCGATCGCCGCGCTGTTCCTGACCACCGAAGCCGTGGTCGCGGACAAGCCGGAGAAGGGCGGGGACGCGGCCGCGGCCGCCGACCCGACCGGCGGCATGGGTGGCATGGGCTTCTGATCCCACCCCGCAGCTGATGAAGGGCCGTCCCCACCAGGGGGCGGCCCTTCGTCTTCGCGCCACCCGGGCAGGTGACCCGTTCGGGGCACACCCGGGTGTGTTGGACTGGGACGTCGACGTTGGATGGGATGGGGAGCTCGATGCGCGGTTTTGCCAGGTCGTTCGCGGTGTGCGTGGCCGGGGTGATGGCCTTGGCCGGATGCACGAACTCCGCGCCGCCGGAGCAGCCCGCGCCGCAGAGCTCCGACGCGCTGCCCGGTGAGGGCCTGCCGTCGGTCGTGCCGCAGCCCGAGAGCATCGACCGCCTCGGCGACGACGTCGCGGTCCGCGGCAAGGTCGAGATCGTCGTCGACCCGCTGGTCGACGAGCCGACCCGGGACCTCGCCAAGCAGGTCTTCGAGCTCGCCGGGGCCGACGACGTCGAGATCCGCGAGCCGGGCGCGCCCGCCGACGACGCCGCGCTGCGGGTGCGGATCGGCGAGCGCACCGCGCCGACCGTGGTCAAGGGCCTGCAGGAGGCCCGGATGGGCGCGCCGGTGCCGATGGAGAACGAGGCCTACGTGCTCGCGGTGCGGCCGGACGCCGACGCCGAGGTGTTCATCGGCGCCTCCGACCCGGCGGGCGCCTACTACGGCGTGCAGACGCTGCGGCAGCTCGCCTCGCCCGGCCGCATCGCCGGCGTCGGCGTGCTGGACCGCCCGGCGATGCCGCTGCGCGGCGCCATCGAGGGCTTCTACGGCCCGCCGTGGACGCACCAGGAGCGGATGGACCAGCTGGCGTTCTACGGCGACGTCAAGCTCAACACCTACATCTACGCGCCCAAGGACGACCCGTACCACCGGGAGAAGTGGCGCGAGCCCTACCCGGAGCGGGAGATCGGCGAGGTCCGCGAGCTGATCGGTCAGGCCCGGGCGCACCACGTGAAGTTCACCTTCGCGCTCTCGCCGGGCAACTCCATCTGCTACAGCGATCCGCGCGACTTCCAGGCGCTGCAGGCGAAGTTGCAGGCCATGTACGACGAGGGCGTCCGCGACTTCTCGCTGCCGCTGGACGACATCTCCTACACGCGCTGGAACTGCGACGGCGACGAGCGGGCCTACGGCCGCCCGTCGGAGGGCGCGGCCGGTCGCGCGCAGGCCGACCTGCTCAACCGGGTGCAGCGGGAGTTCGTCGACACCCACCGGGACGTGGCGCCGCTGCAGTTCGTGCCGACCGAGTACTCCGACGTCGAGGACTCCGAGTACAAGACGGCGATCCGCGAGGTCCTGGACCCGCGGGTGCGGGTGATGTGGACCGGCGACGGCGTGATCCCGCGCCAGATCACCGTTTCCGACGCGCAGCAGGCCGAGCGGGTGTGGGGCCGGAAGGTGTTCCTGTGGGACAACTACCCGGTCAACGACTTCAACGGGTCGCGCGGCCGGATCATGCTCGGCTCCTACGACAAGCGGGAACGCGGGCTCAGCGAGCAGCTCGCCGGTGACGTCGTGAACCCGATGAACCAGGCCGCGGCGAGCAAGGTCGTGGAGCTGGGCGCGGCCGACTTCTCCTGGAACGACGAGGACTTCGACCCGCAGCGGTCGTGGCGGCAGGCCGCCGAGTACCTGGCGGGCAAGCGGTTCGCCGGGGACGACCCGGGCCTGCAGGCCGATCCGAAGACGGCGGAGGCACTGCTGGCGTTCTTCGACCTGGAGCACATGGCTCCGGTCGCCAACGGTTCGGCCTGGCTGCCGCCGGCGCCGGAGCTCTCGCGCCGCCTCGACGCGTTCCGCGCGGCGTGGGCCGGTGGTGACCGCGGTGCGGCGGTTCGCGACCTGCGCGCCTACGCCGAGGTCGTCGCCACCGCGCCGCGGCAGATCCGGGCCGGGGCGCCGAAGGACTTCGTCACCGACACCGATCACTGGCTGGCGGCCACCGACCAGTGGGGTCAGGCGCTGCTCGCCACGGCCGACGGGCTCCAGGCCCGCGCCTCGGGCGACGAGGCGATGGCCAAGGCCCGCTTCGACGAGGCCCGCTGGGCCGTCGACGCGGCCCAGCGCATCCGCACCACCACCGCCGAGGTCCGCCCCGCGGGCCAGGTCCTCGTGGCCGACGGGGTCCTGGACACCTTCATCGCCCAGGCTCCCGGTATGCGGTGACTTGGCAGGGGACAGTTTTAGCCATAATCACCCATGATCAATGTCCGTTTTGCCCGGACAATTATGGCTAAAACCGTCCCGTGCCCACGTCCTCGCGGAAGATGTCGACGAGATCGGTCTCCGCCGCCTCCCACCGGTCGTAGAGCGCGTCCCGGCCGAAGCGGGCGACCAGCTGGGACTCCGCCCGGGTGATCGGGATGAGCGTGATCAGCTGCAGCACCGGCTCCCCGGCGTCGAGCAGCACGTCGAACTCGTCGCCGAGGTAGGGGTGCGGCGCGGCCAGCGCGCCCGCGATCGCCGTGTCGGGCAGCAGCACCCGGTCGTTCATGATCAGCGCGCCGTAGCCGACCCGCGCCCGCGACTCGGTGAGCAGCTCGGCGACCACGCCCACCAGGTGCTTGGCGTAGATCTCCTGGTCGCGGCGCAGCGTGCACAGCAGCTCCTGCGGCAGCGGCGCCCCGGCCGTGTGCTCGCGGAGTCCGCTGGTCAGCACGGTCACGTGCGCGTCGTCGTAGTGGTCGCAGTACACGAGGTTGTAGGCGCGCTCGCGCCCTCCGGCGCTGCGGCTGTCGGCGCCCCGAACCCTCCCGACGTGCTTCTCCACGTGCGCCGGGAACCCCTGGAACCTGCTCATGCACCACCTCTTGATCGGACCGACGCGCATCCTATGGGGTGATGCCGTGCGGTCGAATAGGCTCGGGGTGTGGCTGACGCTCTCGAGATGAAATCACCGGCCGAGGTCGCGGCGGCGCTGGACGAGACCGGGTACCTGCCCGACGACGGGATCGCGACCGCGGCGTTCCTGGCGATGAGCATGCGGCGCCCGCTGCTCACCGAAGGCGAACCGGGCACCGGCAAGACCGCGCTCGCCCAGGCCCTGTCGGTGGCGCTCGGCGTGAACCTGATCCGCCTGCAGTGCCACGAGGGCATCGACGCCGCCCAGGCGCTCTACGACTGGGACTTCCCCCGGCAGCTGCTGCACCTGCGGACCCTGGAGGCCGCGTCCGGTGGTGAGCTCGACGCCGACGCCGCCGAGTCCTCCCTGTACACGCCGCGATTCCTGCTGGCCAGGCCGCTGCTGCGGGCGTTGCAGGAGGCGCCGTGCGTGCTGCTGGTCGACGAGATCGACCGCGCCGACGACGAGTTCGAGG
Source organism: Saccharopolyspora flava (assembly GCF_900116135.1). Classification (GTDB taxonomy): domain Bacteria; phylum Actinomycetota; class Actinomycetes; order Mycobacteriales; family Pseudonocardiaceae; genus Saccharopolyspora; species Saccharopolyspora flava. The sequence goes on along the minus strand of NZ_FOZX01000002.1, from coordinate 615,147 downwards.
CGTTCCTGCTGGAGGTGCTGTCGGAGTACGCGGTGAGCATCCCGGAGTACGGCGAGGTGCGCGCCGCCGAGCCGCCGATCGTCATCCTCACCTCGAACCGCACGCGCGAGGTCCACGACGCCCTCAAGCGCCGCTGCCTCTACCACTGGCTGGAGCACCCGGGCCTGGAGCGCGAGGTCGCGATCCTGCGCCGTCGGCTCCCGGGCGTGGACGCACGCCTGGCCGAGCAGGTCGCGGCGGCCCTCCAGCGGATGCGCCAGATGGAACTCCTCAAACCCCCGGGCGTCGCCGAAGCCCTGGACTGGACCCAGGCCCTCCAAGCCCTCGGCGCGGACTCCCTCGACACCGAAACCGCCGCCACCACCCTCGGCGCGGTCCTCAAGTACCGCGAGGACGCGGAACGAGTCCAGTCCTCCGGAGTCCTCGCCCCCTGACCCGGACTCCCGTGCCCGTCCACCTCGGGGTGACCGGATTACTCCGGTATTCCGGTCCCCGGTTACGGCGGTTTTCGGGGACCGGAATACGGCGGTATTCGGGTCCCCGATTACGGCGGTATTCCGTGGGCGGATTACGGCGGTAATCGTGAAACCCCAGGTGAGCAGAGGAGGTGCGTGGTGGAGACCGTGACCGGGTTGGTGGGGTTCGCTCGGGCCTTGCGGCACTCGGGGATGGCCGTGGGGCCGAACCGGGTGCAGAGCTTCCTGTCGGCCGTGGAGCAGGTGGGGGTCGACGAGCGGGAGAACGTGTACTGGGCCGGGCGGTTGACGCTGTGCTCCGAGCCCGATGACGTCCCCCGCTACGACGCCGCGTTCGCGACCTGGTTCAGCACCGATCCGATGCCGGTGGAGCAGCCGGGGCAGCCGGTGGCGCGGCAGGCCAAGATCGCGGCGCTGACCGCCGAGGGCGCCGACGGCGAAGGCGAGGGGGACAACCCCCTGGCCGCGGCCGCCAGCGACGCGGAGGTGCTGCGCAACCGGGACGTCACCGAGCTCAGCGCCGCCGAGCGCGACCACCTCCGCCGGATGCTGGCGGTGCTGCGCCCCGACCCGCCGACGCGCCCGGCGCTGCGGCGCGAGCCGGGCAAGCGCGGTGCCTTGAGCCCGAGGGCGACGTTGCGGGCGATGCTGCGCTCGGGCGGCGAGCCGGTGCGCCTGCCGCGCCAGCGCCGCTCCCGGCGGGCCCGCCGGGTCGTGCTGCTCATCGACGTCTCGGGTTCGATGAGCCCGTACGCCGACGCCCTGCTGCGCTTCGCGCACGTCGTGGTCCGCCGGTCCCCGGCGAGCACCGAGGTGTTCACGCTGGGGACCCGGATGACGCGGGTGACCAGGCAGTTGCGGCAGCGCGACGCGGAGTCGGCGCTGCAGGCGGCGTCCCGAGCGGTCCCCGACTTCTCCGGAGGCACCCGGTTGGGTGACACTCTCCGGGTGTTCCTGGACAGGTGGGGCCAGCGCGGCATGGCGCGCGGCTCGGTGGTGGTGCTCTTCTCCGACGGGTGGGAGCGCGGCGACGCCTCCGACCTGGCCGAGCAGATGCGCAGGCTGCGCCGCCTGGCCCGGGGAGTGATCTGGGCGAACCCGCACGCCGGGCACGACGGATATCAACCCGTGCAATCCGGAATTGTGGCGGCCCTCCCGCACGTTGACCGAATGGTGGCCGGTCACAGTCTGAGGTCGCTGGAAGACATCTGGTCATGGGTTCGCGGACTTTCCCAGTCCGGGGAGCAGCTCCCCGGCGCACCGGCCGGTTTCGCCTGACACCGGCCCGGGTGGATGCTTGAACGGGGCCGGTGAGGCCCGTGGAGGTGTGCTGTGCGTGACGTGTTGGACGACTTGACCAAGCGCTGGGAGGCCGGCGAGTCCGTCGGGCTGGGCACCGTGGTGGCCACCTTCCGCTCCGCGCCCCGTCCGGCGGGCGCCTCGATGCTCGTCACCCAGGACGGTGAGGCCGTCGGCAGCGTGTCCGGCGGGTGCGTGGAAGGCGCCGTCTACGAGGAGGGCACCACGGTCCTGGAGGGATCGGAACCGGTGCTGCGCCGCTACGGCGTCAGCGACGACGACGCCTTCGCGGTGGGCCTGACCTGCGGCGGCATCCTCGACGTCTTCGTCGAGCGGATCGATCGCGAGACCTTCCCCGATCTCGACGAGGTCGCAGCCTCGGTGCGCGCGGAGGAGCCGGTCGCGGTCGCCACCGTCGTCGAGCACCCGGACTCGTCCCAGGTCGGCACCCACCTGCTGATCTGGCGGGAGCGGGTGCGCGGCACGCTCGGTTCCAGCCGGATCGACGACGCGGTCGTCGACGACGTGCGCGGGATGCTCGCCAGCGGGCGCAGCGGTGTCATCGAGTACGGCCCGGAGGGCCAGCGCCGCGGCGAGGGCATGCGGGTGTTCGTCAACTCCTTCGAGCCGCCGCCGCGGATGCTCGTCTTCGGCGCGATCGACTTCGCCGCCGCGATGGCCCGGATGGGCGGGTTCCTCGGCTACCGGGTCACGGTGTGCGACGCCCGCCCGGTGTTCGCCACCAACAGCCGCTTCCCGGGCGTGGACGACGTGGTCGTCGACTGGCCGCACCGGTACCTCGCCGACCAGGCCGAGCAGGGCAGGCTCGACGAGCGCACCGCCGTCATGGTGCTCACCCACGACCCGAAGTTCGACGTGCCGGTGCTCAAGGAGGCGCTGCGCCAGAACGTCGGCTACATCGGCGCGATGGGCTCACGCCGCACCCACGAGGACCGCATGCAGCGGCTCCGCGAGGAAGGCGTCACCGAGGAGGAGCTGGCCAGGGTGTCCTCGCCGATCGGCCTCGACCTCGGTGCCAGGACGCCCGAGGAGACCGCGGTGTCCATCGCCGCCGAGCTGATCGCGCTGCGCTGGGGCGGCCGCGGTGTGAGGCTTTCGGACGTGGAGGGTCCGATCCACCACCACGACTGAGCGCGCGCACCCCTCGCCGGGTCCTCTTGCTCTCGCCGGGACGGAGTAGGACCCTCTAGCCGAGTGACACCCGTCACTCGGCGGACAGTCGCGTTCCCGAACGCTCCTGGCGAGGAGGCCGTTCCATGCCCCGCATCACCGTCAACGTAGACGGCACCGAGTACACCGACGAAGTGGAACCGAGAACGCTGCTCGTGCAGTACCTGCGCGAGCGGCTCGGCAAGACGGGCACCGTCATCGGTTGCGACACCAGCAACTGCGGTGCGTGCACCGTCCACATGGACGGGCACAGCGTCAAGTCCTGCTCCGTGCTGGCCGTGCAGGCCGACGGCCACGACGTGACCACCATCGAAGGGCTGTCCCAGGACGGCAAGCTGCACCCGCTGCAGGAGGCCTTCCACGACAACCACGCCCTGCAGTGCGGCTACTGCACCCCCGGGATGATCATGCAGGCCCTGGACCTGCTGGCCGAGGTGCCCGAACCCGACGAGCAGGCCGTGCGCGAAGGCATGGAGGGAAACCTCTGCCGCTGCACCGGCTACCAGAACATCGTCCGAGCGGTGCGCGACGCCGCCCAGCGCATGGAACCCGGCGCCGGGCCCGCGGCCGAGCACACCGACGACACGCCCATGCAGCGCAGGCCCGCCGACGAGCGGACCGGTGCCGAGGCAACGGGAGGTCGCCAGTCATGACCGCTGTGGCAGAGCCGGAACTCGGTCGTTCCCGCAAGCGCAAGGAGGACGCGCGGCTGATCACCGGCCGCACGCGCTGGACCGACAACCTCGCGCCCAGCGGAACCCTGCACCTGGCGATCCTGCGCTCGCCGATGGCGCACGCCAAGATCACCTCGATCGACACCGAGGCGGCCAGGAAGTCCCCCGGCGTCGTCGCGGTCGTCACCGGGCGCGACATCGCCGACGTCCAGGGCAGCCTGCCCTGCGCGTGGCCGATCACCGAGGACATGAAGGCCCCGGCGGCCCCGGCGATGGCCGTCGACGAGGTGCGCTTCGCCGGTGAGGCGGTGGCGATGGTCGCCGCCCGCTCGGCCGCTGAGGCCCGCGACGCGATGGACGCCATCGACGTCGACTACGAGGACCTGCCGGTCGTGCTGGACATGCCCTCGGCGATCCAGGCCGGATCGCCGCTGGTCCACGAGGACCTGGGCACCAACACCAACGCCGTGTGGACCTTCGACTCCGCCGAGGCCGGCACCGGGGGCGACGTCGAGCAGGCGCTGTCGAGCGCGGAGGTGCGCGTCGAGCGGACCTTCCGGCAGCAGCGGCTGATCCCGGCGTTCATGGAGCCGCGCTCGGTCGTCGTCGACCCGACCGGTGAGCAGATCACCGTCTGGTCGGCCACCCAGGTCCCGCACATCCTGCGCGTCATGCTCGCCATGACGCTCGGCGTGCCCGAGGGCAAGATCCGCGTCATCGCCCCCGACGTCGGCGGCGGTTTCGGCGGGAAGTTGCAGGTCACGCCGGAGGAGGTGCTCGCGTTCGTGATGGCCCAGCGGCTCGGCCGCCCGGTCAAGTGGACCGAGACCCGCTCCGAGTCGATGGTCTCGGCGCACCACGGCCGCGACCAGATCCAGAAGCTGTCGATGGCGGCCACCCGCGACGGCCGGATCACCGGGCTCAAGGTCGAACTCCTCGCCGACATGGGCGCCTACCTGCGCCTGGTCACGCCCGGCGTGCCGATCCTCGGCGCGCTGATGTTCAACTCGATCTACAAGATCCCGGCGTACCACTTCAGCTGCACCAACGTGTTCACCAACAAGACGCCGACCGACGCCTACCGCGGCGCCGGACGCCCGGAGGCCACCTTCGGCATCGAGCGGATGATGGACGAGCTGGCCGCCGAGCTGGGCATGGAACCGATGGAGGTGCGGCGCAAGAACTGGATCGCCCACGAGGAGTTCCCGTACGACACCGTCGCGGGGCTGACCTACGACTCGGGCAACTACGAGGCCGCGACCGACAAGGCGATGGAGCTGTTCGGCTACACCTCGCTGCGCGAGGAGCAGGAGCGCCGCCGCCGCGAGAACGACCCCGTCCAGCTGGGCATCGGCATCTCCACGTTCACCGAGATGTGCGGCCTCGCGCCGTCCCGGGTGCTGGGTTCGCTGTCCTACGGCGCGGGCGGCTGGGAGCACGCGGCGATCCGGATGCTGCCCACCGGCAAGGTCGAGGTCGTCACGGGTTCCTCCCCGCACGGGCAGGGGCACGAGACGGCGTGGAGCCAGATCGTGGCCGAGCGGCTCGGCGTGCCGTTCGAGGACGTCGAGGTGCTGCACGGCGACACCCAGGTCTCGCCGCGCGGCATGGACACCTACGGGTCCCGGTCGCTGGCCGTGGGCGGCATGGCCGTCGTCGCGGCCGCCGACAAGGTCATCGACAAGGCCCGGCCGATCGCCGCGCACATGCTCGAGTGCGCCGAGGAGGACCTCGAGTTCACCGCGGGCAAGTTCGGCGTCCGCGGCACCGACCGGGGCGTGGGCATGGCCGAGGTCGCGCTCGCGGTGTTCGCCGCGCACGACCTGCCCGACGGGGTGGAGCCGAACCTCGACTCCGACGCCACGTTCGACCCGGAGAACTTCTCCTTCCCGCACGGCACCCACCTCTGCGCCACCGAGGTGGACACCGAGACCGGGCAGGTCAAGATCCGCAAGTACGTGTGCGTGGACGACATCGGCTCGGTGATCAACCCGCTGATCGTGGAGGGCCAGGTGCACGGCGGTCTCGCCCAGGGCATCGCGCAGGCGCTCTTCGAGGAGGCCGTCCACGACGAGACCGGCACGCTCACCACCGGCACCCTGGCCGACTACCTGGTGCCCTCGGCGGCCGACCTGCCGGAGTTCGTCACCGACCGCACCGAGACCCGCGCGACCTCGAACGCCCTGGGCGTCAAGGGCGTGGGGGAGGCGGGCACCATCGCCTCCACCCCGGCGGTGGTCAACGCGATCGTCGACGCGCTGCGCCCGATGGGCGTCAACGACGTCGAGATGCCCTGCTCGCCGCAGCGCGTGTGGCGGGCGATGACCGGCGCTCGCGCGTCCGGGAAGACCGCGCCCGAAGCGGGCGGCGGACTCGGCTCGATGAACCCCGGAGGTGTCCAGTGATCCCGGCCCAGTTCGAATACACCGCGCCCTCCACCGTCGAGGAGGCGGTGGCCGCGCTCGCCGCGGCCGGCGAGGACGCCAAGGTGCTCGGCGGCGGGCAGAGCCTGCTGCCCGTGCTGCGGATGCGGATGGCCGACCCCGGCACGATCGTCGACGTCGGCCGCATCCCGGAGATGCGGGGCGTCCGCGAGGACGGCGACCGGCTCGTCATCGGGGCCATGACCACCCACTACGAGGTGCAGCGCGATCCGCTGATCCGGCAGCACGCCCAGCTGATCGCGCTGGCCACCCGCACCGTCGCCGACCCGCAGGTGCGCCACCGGGGCACCTTCGGCGGCTCGCTGGCGCACGCCGACCCGGCCGGTGACCTGCCGGCCCCGGCGCTCGCGCTGGACTGCGAGATGGTCATCGCCGGGCCCACCGGCCGCCGGACCGTCCCGGCGTCGGAGTTCTTCGTCGACTACTTCACCACCGCCCTCGAACCCTCGGAACTGCTGGTCGAGGTGCGGATGCCGAAGTGGACCGGCTGGAACGCCCACTACGAGAAGTTCAACCGCGTCGCCCAGGCGTGGTCGATCGTCGGCGTCGCCGCCGCGGTGCGGGTCTCCGGCGGGGCGATCGCCGAGGCGCGCATCGGGCTGACCAACATGGGCGCGACCCCCATCCGGGCGATGGGCGTCGAGCAGGCGCTGGTCGGCAAGCAGGCCACCGCCGAAGCGGTGCGCGAAGCGGCCCGGCACGCCACCGAAGGCACCAGCGCGGCAGGCGATTCCAGCGCCGACGCCGACTACCGGGAGCACCTCGCCGAGGTGCTCACCGGTCGCGCCGTGCTGGCGGCGGCCGGCGGCTGATCGCGATCAACCGATCCGGGCCTGGCGGCGGTTCCGAGGAATCGTCGCCAGGCCCGAATCGTTCTTGTGGGCGGGTGGTCCGCCTCGCTGCGCCGAACGGGCTACCGGCGCGCCGTCCGGCCTGGGAGGCTGGTGGGCGGACTGCGTTATAGCTTCAGACTCAACGACGGCTCTGCGCCTGAGCCGAGCACGGTCAACCAGGAGGACCTTCCAGTGGAGATGCAGCACACGTTCAGCGTTCCGGTGCCGATCGATGCGGCGTGGAAGGCGATGACCGACCCCGAGGCGGTCGCTCCGTGCATGCCCGGCGCCACGCTGACCAAGGCCGAGGGGAACGAGTTCGCCGGATCGGTGAAGGTCAAGCTCGGCCCGGTCACCCTGCTGTACAAGGGAACCGGCGTCTTCAAGGACGTCGACGAGAAGAGCCGCAAGCTCGTCATCGACGCCAGCGGCAAGGACTCCCGCGGCGCGGGCACGGCGGCCGCGACGGTCGTGGTGAACCTGACCGAGCAGGACGGCACCACCCACGGCACGGTCGACACCGACCTCAAGGTCACCGGCAAGCCCGCCCAGCTGGGCCGGGGCCTGATCTCCGAGGTCGGCGGCAAGATCCTCAACCAGTTCGCCGACAACCTCGCCAAGAAGCTGGAGTCGGAGCAGGAGGCCCCGGCCGCCCAGGAATCGGCTTCGGCCACCGAGTCGAAGAGCACCGAGGCACCCAGCGGTTCCAGCGGCAACGGCACCGCCGCCGCTGCGGGCGCGGCCGCCGCCGGTGCCGCGGTGGGGTCGGCGTCGGCGCGCAAGGACACCAGCTGGCGGGTCACCCCGGCCGAGTCGAGCGCGTCCCCGGCCGCCGCGCCCGCCGCCAACGACGAGGCGATCGACCTGCTGGGCACCGCCGGAGCCCCGGTCCTCAAGCGGATCGCCCCGGCCGCCATCGGCCTGCTCGTCGCCTTCGTCGTCCTGCGCCGCTTCAAGAAGCGCCGCGCCCGCAAGCGCGCGGCTTGATCTAGTTCTCTGGTCGCCCTGCTCAGCGGTGCGGGTGGCGGAACCTGAGCGCCTTCGTGGACTCCGTGCGCCGCTCCTTATGTATGTCCAATACACGGCGTCACGGCGTACTCGCCACGAAGGCGCTCAGAACCCGCGGCGGTGCCGGTTGCTTGCTCGGGGTACTGAGAAAGCACCTTCGGTGCTTGCCTGACGTGGGTGGGGTACCGCGGAACTCACGCTTCCAGGAGGGCGCCGACCCGGCTCATCCGGTCGAGCCACCAGCGCTGCACGTCGGCGGGCGGGGTGGCGGCCGCGACCAGCGCCGGGTCGGGCTCCGGGGGTGCGGTGGGCACCGGCAGCGCGCCCTGCTCGGGCATCAGCGAGTCGGTGACGACGTCGCCGTCGAGCAGCGCCATCGTGCCCAGGCCGCACGCGAACGGCAGCTCCGGCAGGGCGCCGGCCAGCGCGAGCTGGGCGGACAGGCCGACGCTGGTCTCCACGGCCGAGGACACCACGCACGGCAGCCCGCAGGCCTCCGCGACCCGCAGCGCCCGGCGGACCCCGCCCAGCGGGGTGGCCTTGATGATCGCCACGTCGGCGGCCCCGGCCACCGCCACCCGCAGCGGGTCCTCGGCGCGGCGGATGCTCTCGTCGGCGGCGATGCGCACGTCGACCTTGCGCCGCACGGCGGCCAGCTCCTCGACGCTCGGGCACGGCTGCTCGGCGTACTCGAGGCCCCCGGCGGCCTTGTCGAGCTCGCGGATCCGCTCGATCGCGGTGTCGACGTCCCACGCGGCGTTCGCGTCGACCCGGATCGCCCCGCCGGGCCCGAGCGCGTCCCGCACGGCCGCGACCCGCTCCAGGTCGTCGGCGGCGGACTGCCCCGGATCGGCGACCTTGACCTTCGCGGTCCGGCAGCCGGAGGCCGCCACGATCTCCCGCGCCTTCTCACCGGACACCGCGGGCACCGTGCAGTTCACCGAAATCCGGTCCCGCACCGGCTCCGGCCAGGTCTCGGTGCACGCCTCCAGCGCGGCCCGCAACCACGGCACGGCACCGGCGTCGTCGTAGTCCTCGAACGGGCAGAACTCACCCCACCCGGCGGGACCCGACATCAGCACCCCGCGCCGCACGGTGATCCCCCGGAACCGGTTGCGCATCGGCAACGCGTACACCCGGACCGCGTCCAACGCCGCAGGATCGAAGCTCGCCATACCCCAATCCTTTCAGCCCGCACCGCCACCCGCGCCCCCGACTCGGGTCGAATACCGCAGGATTCGACCGGTCAAAAACTGCGGTATTCGACCCGACAAAACCTGCGGTATTTGTCCGCGGGGCGGGGTCCGGGAAGGAGTCAGGCGATGCTGGGGCGGCCGAGGTCGAAGACGTCGACCTCGAAGCGGGCCCACTGCTGGCGGAGGGAGGTGACCCCGTGGTCGAGGATGTAGTTGAGCTCGCCCAGGGTCACCGGCAGCAGGGTGAAGACCTGGAGCTGCTCGTTGCCCTCGGGGTCGGTGAAGCGGGTGAACTCCGACGGGAAGATCGGGTGGCCGCTGGCCAGAACGCCGTGGAACTCCGTGCCCGGGAGCAGCGGTTTCTCGTTCGGGACGATCTGGTCCGGGACCAGGAACGTGCGCTGCTGCACCAGGAGCTCGGAGGTGAGGTCGACCAGGTGGCGGGCGGCCTCGGCCTGCTCCTTGTAGACGGTGCACGCCAGTTCCTGGGCCGGTTCGGCGCCCAGCGGCTGGAACCGCAGGCCGCTGCTGATCACCGTCGTCAGATGGAGCTCCTCGAGGAAGAAGAACACCAGACCGTAGCCGCGGTTGCTGCCGTGCACGTTCGGCGGCTCGGCACCGGTGGGCGTCCCGGCGTAGCGTTCCAGGTTCTCCGCGAGGCCGACGAAGCGGTGCGCACCGCCCATCATCGCCGGTCGTTCGTGCTCGGTTTCCATCCGATCTCCAGTGTCTTGCAGCTCAGACGCTGCGTTCGTTCATCGCAACGGTAGCTGCAAAGCAGCCGAACGCGGATCCCTTTTGGATGACGACTGTCCGCGGGACATCACCCGGCGTCCGGCAGGGCCGGGCCGAGCAGGTCGTCGGCGTCGACGATCCGGTACGCGTAGCCCTGCTCGGCGAGGAAGCGCTGCCGGTGCGCGGCGTAGTCGGTGTCCAGCGTGTCCCGCGAGACCACCGAGTAGAAGTGCGCCTGCTTGCGGTCGCTCTTGGGCCGCAGCAGCCGCCCGAGCCGCTGCGCCTCCTCCTGGCGGGAGCCGAAGGTGCCGGAGACCTGCACGGCGACCGAGGCCTCCGGCAGGTCGATGGAGAAGTTCGCGACCTTGGACACCACGAGGCGGTTGATCTCGCCGCGGCGGAACGCGTCGAAGAGCTCCTCGCGCTCCTTGTTCTTCGTCGAGCCCTCCACGATCGGCGCGTCCAGCGCTTCGCCGAGCTCGTGCAGCTGGTCCAGGTAGGCGCCGATGACCAGGGCCGGTTCGCCCGGGTGCTGGTCGAGGATGGCCTTGACCACCGGGGCCTTGGTGCGCGCGGTCGCGCACAGCTTGTAGCGGTCCTCGGCCTCGGAGGTGGCGTAGCGCAGCCGCTCGTCGTCGGTGAGCGTCACCCGCACCTCGACGCACTCGGCGGGCGCGATCCAGCCCTGCGCCTCGATGTCCTTCCACGGCGCGTCGTAGCGCTTGGGGCCGATCAGCGAGAACACGTCGCCCTCGCGGCCGTCCTCGCGGACGAGCGTGGCGGTGAGGCCGAGGCGGCGGCGGGACTGCAGGTCGGCGGTCATCCGGAACACCGGGGCGGGCAGCAGGTGCACCTCGTCGTAGACGACGAGACCCCAGTCGCGGGAGTCGAACAGCTCCAGGTGCTTGTACTCGCCCTTGGAGCGGCGGGTGATCACCTGGTAGGTGGCGATGGTGACCGGGCGGATCTCCTTCTTCTCGCCGGAGTACTCGCCGATCTCCTCCTCGGTCAGCGAGGTCCGCTCGATCAGCTCGCGCTTCCACTGGCGGCCCGCGACGGTGTTGGTGACCAGGATCAACGTGGTCGCGGCGGCCTCGGCCATGGCGGCGGCGCCGACGAGGGTCTTGCCCGCGCCGCAGGGCAGCACGACGACGCCGGAGCCGCCGGCCCAGAACGACTGCACGGCCTGGCGCTGGTAGTCCCGCAGGTTCCAGCCGTCCTGCTGCAGCTCGATGGGGTGGGCTTCGCCGTCGACGTAGCCGGCGAGGTCCTCGGCGGGCCAGCCGACCTTGAGCAGCATCTGCTTGAGCCGGCCGCGCTCGCTGGGGTGCACCACGACGGTGTCGTCGTCGATGCGCGAGCCCAGCATCGGGATGATCTTCTTGTTGCGCAGCACCTCTTCGAGCACGGCGCGGTCGACGGAGCTGAGCACGAGTCCGTGCGCGGGGTCGTTGACCAGCTGCAGCCGTCCGAAGCGGCCCATGGTCTCGACGATGTCGACCAGCAGCGGCTGCGGCACGGGGAAGCGGGAGTAGCGGACCAGCCCGTCGACGACCTGCTCGGCGTCGTGCCCGGCGGCGCGGGCGTTCCACAGCGCCAGCGGCGTGATCCGGTAGGTGTGCACGTGCTCGGGCGCGCGCTCCAGCTCGGCGAAGGGTGCGATGGCGGTGCGCGCGTCCTCGGCGAGGTCGTGATCGACCTCCAGCAGCAACGTCTTGTCGGACTGGACGATGAGAGGTCCGTCGGTCAAGGTGAGCGCTCCCTCGGGATTCGGGCGGCGTTTCCGCAGGTGATCAGCGCTGTCGGCAACCACCAACCGGACTCCCGACCCAGTATTCCACTCGCTCGGCGCCGCTCCCCCCGGGTCCGACCCCCAGAACCGCCCAAAGTGACTCACATCGCCTGATCCCGACGGGTGCGCGCCTCACGGACATTGATCATGGGTGGTTCAGACTAAGGATACGGTCAAAAGGAACGCGACCAAGGCGACCCATGCTTCAGTAAACGCGACCCACTACGGGTACGTTTCGCAAGGAACGCGACCAAGACGACCCAAGCTTTGGTAAACGCGACCCACTACGGATACGTTTCGATAGGCAGTGGAAATTTCTTCTGAAATTGGCAGACCGCACAACGCGAGAAAACCCCAAGACGAAGCCAATTTCTGGAGAAATTGCCACTCCGCACGCAAGCAGCTCGACCCCGCGAAGCGCTCCCGAAGAACCCCGTGGGGGTGGTGACAGTTTTCATGAAAACTTCCCGACCCCACGGGGTCTCTCTGTGGAGGGGACTCCAGGGTCTCGAGGTGGTTGAGCTGGTGTTTTGGGGTCCCGTCGTGTAGGTGGAGTGACAGTTTTCATGAAAACTGTCCCGACCCCCTCGGGGTCGTCTTGGGAGCGCTCCGCGGGGTACTTTGAGTGCGCGCGGAGGGGCAATTTCGTCCGAAATTGGCTTCGTCTCGGGGGTTCCTCGCGTTGTGCGGTCCGCCAATTTCAAACGAAATTTCCCCTGCCTTTCGAAACGTACCCGTAGTGGGTCGCGTTTACCAAAGCTTGGGTCGCCTCGGTCGCGTCCGTTTCGAAACGTACCCGTAGTGGGTCGCCTCTACCAAAGCTTGGGTCGTCTTGGTCGCGTTCGTTTCGAAACGTGCCGTTCCTGTTCGTGCTTCGTCGTGATGCCGCGTAACCAGGTGTTTTCCCTGGCCGGGTAGGTTGCTCGTGGCGAACTCGACCACGGAGGACCAGTGACCTACCCACCGCAACCGGACCCCTACGGCGCGCAGTCCGGCCCGTACCCGGGTGGCTGGCAGCAGGGTCAGCACCCGCAGGGCGGCTACCAGCAGGGGTCGGACGCGTTCTGGCGGCAGGTCGCCGGCAGCCAGCAGCAGCCGCCGCCACCGCCGAAGAAGAACCGGACCGGCCTGATCATCGGTCTCGCGATCGGCGCCGTGGTGCTGCTGCTGGGCAGCGCCGTCGCGATCGTCCTCGCGGTGTCGGCGAGCAACCGGATCGAGGCGGGCGACTGCATGGCGCTGGCCGACGAGCGCGGCGGCAGCATGGATGTGGCCGAGTGCGGTTCCCCGGAGTCCGACTACGAGGTCGTCGACGTCCGCGAGGGCCGCAACCTGGCGGGCTGCGGCGACGACTACGTCAACTTCGCCGACGGCAACACCTACTGCATCGTCCTCGACGTCCGGGCCGGCGACTGCCTGACGCCGTTCCAGCAGGACGAGTCGGTCCTGCCGTTGAAGCTGGAGTGCTCGAAGGCCGAGGATCAGGTCACCCGGGTCACCGGCGGCCAGGACCCGGAAGCGGCCTGCGAGGACAACGAGGGCTACTACGTCTTCAGCCGGAAAACCGTCTGCTTCGGCGACGTCCAGGGCGTTTAGAGTTGAGCACCGCTAACGATTCGGGTCTGCCGCGATCGGGCGCGGCGAGGAGGGGATGGACATGGGTAGCGAGGATCGCACGGTCCGCGACATCACTCGGGGGTTGATGCGCGAGCTCGGGCTGACCACGGTGTTCGGCAACCCGGGAACGACCGAGGTCCCCTTCCTGACCGGCTGGCCGGACGACTTCCACTACGTGCTCGGGCTCCAGGAGTCCGCGGTGGTCGCCATGGCCGACGGCTACGCCCAGTCCCGCCGCGAGCCGGTGCTGGTCAACCTGCACTCGGCCGGGGGCGTCGGGCACGCGCTGGGCGCGGTGTTCACCGCCTACCGCAACCGCACGCCGATGGTCATCACCGCAGGTCAGCAGACTCGCAGCCTGCTGTTCGACGAGCCGTTCCTGGGCGCCACCGAGGCCCCGAACTTCCCGAAGCCGTACGTGAAGTGGAGCTACGAGCCCGCGCGCGCCGCGGACGTCCCGGCCGCGCTGGTGCGCGCCTACCAGATGGCCACCACCCCGCCCTTCGGCCCGGTGTTCCTGTCCATCCCGGCCGACGACTGGGACGAGCCGGGCGTGGAGGTCGCCGCCCGCCCGCGCACCCCCGGGTTCGCGCCGGACCCGGCCGCGATCACCGAGCTCGCCGAGGCGCTGCGCCGCTGCGAGCGGCCCGCGTTCGTGACCGGTCCCGCGGTCGACGCCGACGGCGTGGTGGACGAGATGGTGCGGCTGGCGGAGAAGACCAAGGCCTCCGTGTTCGCGCCGCCGATGTCGCCGCGCTGCTCCTTCCCGGAGGACCACCCGTGCTTCGCCGGGTTCCTGCAGCCCGAGCAGCGGCTGCTCAGCCAGGAGCTCCAGGACTACGACCTGGTCGTGGTGTGGGGCGCGCCCGCGTTCACCTACCACGTCTACCGGGGCGAGGCGGAGGTCGCGCTGCCGGAGCTGTTCCTGGTCCACGACGACGCCGACGTGCTGGCGCGGGCCCGCTCCGGGCGCGGCGTGATGGGCACGATGGCGCACGCGGTCCCGCAGGTCAACGCGCAGCTGGAGGACCTGGAGCGGCAGGCGCCGAAGACGATGCCGCGGCCGGAGAAGCCCGCCGCGAGCACGCCGATGACCGCCTCCTACGTCTTCGACACCCTCGTCGAGCAGCTGCCCGCCGACGCGGCGGTGGTGGAGGAGACCCCGAGCCACCGCAACGACCTGCACGAGTACTTCCCGGTGCGCTCCACCGACGGCGGGTTCTTCACCGGCTTCTCGGGCGCCCTGGGCTACGGCGTGGGCGCGGCGGTCGGTGTCGGCATGGCGAACCCGGCCCGGCGCACGGTCGCGCTGCTGGGCGACGGCTCCAGCATGTACGGCATCCAGTCGCTGTGGACGGCGGTGCGCGAGCAGGCCCCGGTCACCTTCGTGATCATGGACAACTCGCGCTACGCGGCGGTGGCGGTGCTGGGCGAGGCCGCCGGCGGCAGCAAGCTGCCGGGCGTGGACCTCGGCGGCATCGACTTCGTCGGCCTGGCCACCAGCCTCGGCTGCCCGGCCAAGCTCATCCAGACCCCGGAGGAGCTGGCCCAGGCGCTGCCGGAGGAGTTCTCCGGCAAGCAGGGCCCGAGCCTGCTGCACATCAAGGTCGACCCCGGCCAGCGCTTCCTGTACTGAGGCGACGAAAAAGGGCGGTCCCGGAGCAACCGGGACCGCCCTTCTCTCGTCGTGGCGTCACATGATCTGGGTGGTCTCCGCGGCCGAGGCCGGGGCCGGACCCGCGCTCTTGACGTCGAGGAGGCGGGCCACCTCGCTGCGCAGGTGCACGAAGGTCTCCGACTCTCGCGTGGTGATCTGGTCGCGCTCGCGGCCGAGCGGGATCTCCAGGTCCTTGACGATCGTCGCCGGGGACTTCGACAGCACGAACACCCGGTCGGCGAGGTAGATGCTCTCGTCGATGTCGTGGGTGACCAGCAGGACCGTGCTGTCGAACTGCTTGCGGACCCGCAGCAGCAGGTCCTCCAGCTCGAAGCGGGTCTGCGCGTCGACCGACGCGAACGGCTCGTCCATCAGCAGCAGCGCCGGCCGGCAGGCCAGGGCGCGGGCGATGGACACCCGCTGCTGCATGCCGCCGGAGAGCTGCCACGGGTACTTCTTCGCCGCACCCGACAGGCCGACCCACTCCAGCACCTCGTCGGCGCGCTCGCGCCGCTCGGCCCGGCCGACCCCGCGGGACTGCAGCGGGAACTCGACGTTGGCGCGCACCGACTTCCACGGGAACAGCGAGCGGCTGTAGTCCTGGAAGACCACGGCCAGGTCGCTGGGCACGCCGTCGACCGGCTCGCCGTGCAGGGTCACGTCGCCGCTGGTCGGCTTGATCAGGCCGGAGATGCCCCGCAGCATCGTCGACTTGCCGCAGCCGGACGGGCCGACGATGCACGCCAGCTCACCGGTGCGGACCTCGAAGGTGAGGTCGGCGATGGCCTGGTGCCCGTTCGCCCCGCCGTAGCGGTGACCGAGTCCGGAGACTTCCAGCATCGTGTTCGTTCGGGTCATTGGTCAGCCTCCGACAACTTGGTCCGCCGACGCCTGCGAGGGTTGCCAGCTCAGCGCACGGCGTTCCACCACGAGCAGCAGGGTGTTCAAAACGTATCCGAGGACGCCCAGCAGGACGATCCCCGCCCACATCGCGGGGAAGTCGAACTGCCGCTGGTCGAACATCAGCCGGTAGCCGATGCCGTTGGTGGAGCCGACCAGCTCCGAGACGACCATCAGCACCAGCGACAGCGACAGGCTCACCCGCAGGCCGGCGAAGATCTTGGGCGTGGCGGCGGGCAGCACCACGCCGGTGATCCACTGCGCGCGCGGGATCCGGAAGGACCGCGCGGTGTCGACCTTGACCTGGTCGACCGAGCGGACGCCGTCGACGGTGTTGAGCAGGATCGGCCACACGACGCTGAACACGATCACGGTGATCTGCATCGACGACCCGATGCCCAGCAGCACGATGAACACCGGCACCAGCACGGGGGACGGGATGGCGCGCATGAACGCCATCAGCGGCCCGACGTAGTCCAGCAGCGTCCGGGACCGGCCCAGCAGCGTGCCCAGGGCGATGCCGATGGCCGCGGCCAGCACCCAGCCCAGCGCGACCCGCCCGAGGCTGGCCAGCAGGTCACCGGTGGCCTCGCCGGTCAGGAACAGCGACTGCGGCGGACCGGAGAACCACTTCTGCCCGGCGGTGGCGAGGATCTTGCTCGGCGCCGGGAAGAACGGGTGCTGCGCGAGTTGGGTGACCAATTCCCACAGCAGCACGGCGATGATGAACACGATCCACTGGCGGAGAAATCCGCGCGTCCTCTTCATTGCGCACCCCGCAACGCGATGTTGCTTTCCGGTGAATTCGTGATCGCCATTCCCGGAGAATGGTGAAAGGCGGGAAAATGGTGGCCCGTCACACTGCCTCCCGATCGACCGCGCTCCACGCCAGGCCGCGCTTGTGCACCGTTTCCAGCGCCTCGTTGATGAGGTAGCCGACGATGCCCGCCACGATCGTCCCGGCCAGCACCAGGTCCATCCGGCCCGCGCCGGTGGAGGCGTCCAGCACGAAGCTGCCCAGGCCGGAACCGCCGCCGGCCAGGAACTCCGTGCTGACCACCAGGATCAGCGCGACCGAGGCCGACATCCGGATGCCGGTGAGCACGAACGGCGCCGCGTTGGGCAGCAGCACGGTGAACATGGTGCGCGCCCGCCCGAACCCGAAGGACCGCGCGGTGTCCACCATGACCGGGTCGACCTCGTCCAACGCGTAGATCGTGTTGAACAGGATCGGCCACACCGCCGCGTACACCGCGAGCGCGATCTTGGTCTCCGGGCCGGAGCCCACCAGCACGATGGCCAGCGGGATCAGCGCCACCGACGGGATCGGCCGGAGGAACTCGATGATCGCCCGGGTGGCCACCCGGATGCCGCGGACGCTGCCCAGCAGCAGGCCCGCGGGCACCGCGATGGCGATCGAGATCCCCAGCGCGATGGCCCAGGCCAGCACGCTCGCGATCAGGTCGAGCAGGAAGGACGGGTCGCCGAGCAGCTCGACGAACCTGGTCAGCACCACCGAGGGCGGTGGGAAGTACTGCGGGTCGACGAGCCCGGATCTGCTGAAGGCCTCCCACAACAGCAGGAAGCCCAGCAGTCCGAGCAGACCCCGGATTGTTCTGGTCATGTCCCGATCAGCTCTGCGGCGGCTGGACGATCATGCTCGCCACGTCGACGTCCTTATTGATGTAACCGAATTCCAGCATCAATCGGGGAACGCGCTGCAAGCGGGTGGCATCTGCGCGCGCGTTCAATTTCAGCAATGTGATGATGGACGCAGTTTCCTTGTCGATCTTGGCAAACTTCGGCAGCAGCGGCTCGATCTTCGAGCGGTCCTGCGCCTCGGCCACCGACGCGGTCATCGCGCGCTGGAACGCCGCGACGGTCTTCGGGTTCTGCTCGGCGAACTGGGAGTTGGACACGTAGCCGCCCAGCGGCAGGTCCTCCAGCGGGCCGGAGGTGGTGTCGAGCACCGGGACGGCGTCGGCGTCGCGGGCGGCCAGCGTAAGGAAGGGCTCGACGACCATCGCGGCGTCGACCTGGCCGGTCTTGAGCGCGTTGGGCATGTTCATGAAGCCCAGCGGCACCATCTGCACCTTGTCGAAGGGCACGTTGTTGGCCTTCATCGAGGCCTTGACCAGCAGTTCCGAGATGGTGCCCGCGCCGGAGATGGCGATCCGCTTGCCCGCCAGGTCCTGCGGGGTGCGCACGCCGGAGTTCGGCGTGGACATGATCAGGCAGCTGTTGGGCACCGCCGACATGCAGTCGGAGACGATCTTGAGGTTGGCGACGCCCTTGGCCTGCGCGGCGAAGATCGGCACGTAGCTGGAGAAGGTGATGTCCAGGTCGCCGCCGATGGCGCTGTTGAGCGCGGCGCCGCCGTCGGGGGCGGAGACGATCTCGACCTCCAGGCCCTCGCGCTGGAAGTGACCGGCCTCCACGGCCAGGTACAGCGGGGCGAGCTCGGCGGTGGGCAGCGCGCCGACGCGCAGGCGCGCCTTCTCGACCTGCCCGTTGCCGGAGGACTGCTGCTCCGAGCCGCCGAGCAGTCCGCAGCCGCTGGATCCCATCAGCGCTCCCGCAGTGGCCACGCCACCGGCGATCTTCAACAGGTCTCGGCGCGCGAGCGGGCGGTGAGTGGGACGCATCGTGTTCCTCCTGGCAAGGCGGGGTGTGGCCCGGTGGGGCCTGTCGGATGGAGCGACTTGCGTGGACCGAGGCCTGCCGAGCTGGGAGGCGGGAGGTGCGGGCGCTGCGGGTGGCGGCGCTGGCGGGGCCGGCGGACGTCCGCCGGGCGTGCACGTCCCGCGGTCCCCAGGTCACCGGCTGCATCGGTGCGTGCAGAACTCTAGATACCTGACCAGGGGCGAACAACAAGACGTAATTGCCTCGTTGTGACGAGTAGCCGAAGGTGTGGCTCTTATCACTCATTCGCGAGAGCAAAGAACACGAAGCGTGTCTTCCACATCGCGACCGGGTGAGTCTACGGGGAAAACGGGAAATACACGGATGGCGCAACACGAAAGCCGCAGACGTCGCGAATCGGACGCGACGTCTGCGGCTCGGCGGGAACTCCTGGCGAGTTCCGGACAACTTCAGAACCTCGAATTCCGGTCTGGACCAGAATTTCGGCGGAGAAGCAGGAGCGCCGGGCTCATCCCTGGGGAGGCCCGGCGCTCAGTCCTGCGGCTGAGCTCGGCGCTCAGCCCTGCGGTGCGGATCAGGCCTGCGGCGGCGGCACGATCATCTGGGCGACGTCGATGTCCTTGTCCAGGAACCCGAAGTCCTTCATCAGGCGCGGGACCCGCTGCAGGCGGGTGGCGTCGGCCCGCGAGTTGAACTTCAGCAGCGAGATGATCGCGGCCGTGTCCTTGTCGATCTTGGCGAACTCCGGCAGCAGCGGCTCGATCTTCGAGCGGTCCTGCGACTCGGCCACGGCGCGGTCCATCGCGCGCTGGAAGGCGGCCACCGTCTTGGGGTTGTCCTGCACGAACTTCGCCGTCGCGCCGTAGCCGGTCAGCGGCAGGTCCTCCAGCGGGCCGGTGTTGGTGTCGGCCACCGGGACGGCTCCGCTGCTGCGCGCGGCCTGGGTCAGGAACGGCTCGGTCAGGATCGCCGCGTCCACCCGGCCCTGCTGCAGCGCGGCCGGCATGTTGATGAACGGGATCGCGGTGAACTCGGACTTGGAGAAGTCCACGCCGTAGGCCCGCATGGTGGCCTTGACCAGCAGTTCCGAGATGGTGCGCGGGCCGGAGATGGCGATGGTCTTGCCCGCCAGGTCCTGCGGCGTGCGCACCTTGGAGTTCGGCGAGGTCATGATCGTGGTGGTGTTCGGCGCGCCGGCACCGCAGTCGGCCACGATCTTGAGGTCCGCCACGCCGCGCGCCTGAGCGGCGAAGAAGGGCACGTAGCTGGCGTAGGTGATGTCGTAGTCGCCGCCGATGGTGCTGGTCAGAGCCGCGCTGCCGTCCGAGGTCGTGACGATCTCGACGTTGAGGCCCTCCTCCTTGAAAATGCCGTTGCGCACGGCGAGGTGCAGCGGGGCGAGGTCGGTGACCGGCATGGCTCCGACCTTGATGTTCGGCTTCTCGACCTGGCCGTCGCCGCCACCCGCCGATTGCGAGCCGCCCAGCAGGCCGCAGCCGCTGGCGCCCATGAGAACGCCCGCGGTGGCGGTGCCGCCGGCGAGCTTGAGCAGACCTCTCCGCGACATAGCGCGACTGGCCAGGGTCATCGAGTCCTCCTTGCGAAACGCACGACATGGCGCGCCGCCGGCGGAACTCCCCGCCGTGGGGCGCGGACAACCCCGGTCAGGGTCCCGCAGGTGCGTCTGTGCACTGTGGACGTGGCCACGACTTTCGACTGAGCGCGCCGGTGCGGTCCGGGCTCGAACTCCGACAGCCGTGACGGGTGGGGCGCAAAAAGGACTGTAAAGGTTTGAACTATCGGGTTACAACCAGGCGTAACTAACTATGGGTCACACGTTCGGCCCAGCTGTTATCCACGGCACTCTTAAGAGTGACGGACACCCGTATTGGGGGCCTGACTTGTGACGCCGGGTTAAGTATAGTCTCGCCCGTCGAGGTGGCTGGCCTCTGCTTCGGGGGAATGCACGTTGTGACCAGGGAGTGTGATGGCAAGCCCGGCTGACAGAGTCGGGGTCTGCGGAAGCTCGATCGCCGAGACGACGTGGACCCGCTCGTGGGTAGACGACGCGGCAGCGTCGGTTCGCGGGCACATTCCCAGCACGATGATCTCCACTGTCACGGCCAGGAAGGGCAGCTAGCCGTGGCGGTTCCGCACATGTCCGCCGCAGCGCAGGAAACAGGGATGCTCAACAACGACCCCGCGACCGCAGCCGGTGCAGCCGATCCGGCTGCCGCCCGGACCAAGAAGTGGTGGCTGCGCAACTGGCGCCTCCGGTACAAGATGGCCGCCGTTCTGCTCGTGCCGACCCTGGCCGCGCTCGGCGTCGGTGGCGTGCGCATCTACGACGGCCTCAACACCCAGTCGCAGATGCAGACCATCGTCGACCAGGTGGAACTGGCGCAGCGGACCTCGAACCTCACCCACGAGCTGCAGCGCGAGCGGGACTTCGCGATCGTGCTCACCACCGCCAACGGCGGCAGCGCGGGCACCGACTACGCCAACCAGGCCGGCCGGGTCGACTCCGCCGCCCAGCAGGTGCTGGCCTTCGACTCCCAGGTCGGGAACTTCACCCCCGAGGTCCGGTTCGCCTTCCAGAGCGCCGAGCACCGGCTCGGCAGCCTCGGTGCGCTGCGCGGCACCGTCAACAGCGGCTTCACCAGCCCGCAGACGATGATCGCCTACAACTCGGTGATCGACACCCTGCTGGCCATCAACAACCAGGTCGCCAACTCCGCGGCCAACACCGACACCGCGCAGACCGCGCGCGCCGCCGATTCCCTCGGCCAGGCCAAGGAGCAGCTCGCCCGGCAGCGCTCCATCCTGCTCAGCGCCGCGCTGCGCGATGAGTTCCTGACCGGCCAGACCGACGAGATGCGCGCCGCCAACGCCCGCTACGAGGCCGCCTACAGCGAGTTCCAGGCCTCGGCCACCCAGGAGCAGCGGGCGCTGTTCGCCGAGCGGGTCGCCGGTGCGGCGATCGACCGCACCGAGCAGATGGAGCAGAGCGCGCTGATCGCCTACGACAACGATCAGCAGGACCAGAACCTCGGCGTCTCCCCGGCCGACTGGGGGCAGCAGTCCGGCGAGCGCACCGACCTCGTCCGCGAGGTCGAGTCCGACGTCCTCGACGACCTGCACTCCGACGCCGCCGCGCTGGCCGACTCGGCCACCTGGACGCTGGTCCGCGACTCCGCGCTGGTGGCGCTGCTGCTGATCATCGCGTTCGGCGTCGCGACCTTCATCGCCCGCTCGATGCTGCGGCCGCTGCGCACGCTGCGCTACAACGCGCTGGAGATCGCGCAGAAGAGCCTGCCGGAGGCGATCAACCGGGTCACCGAGAACCCGGGCGCCTCGCACCAGACCACGGTCCCGACCGTGCCCGTCTACACCGACGAGGAGATCGGGCAGGTCGCCCGTACCTTCGACGCGGTGCACCAGCAGGCGCTGCGCCTGGCCGTCGAGCAGGCCATGCTGCGCAACAACGTCAACGACCTGTTCGTCAACCTCGCCCGCCGGTCGCAGACCCTGGTGCAGCGGCAGCTGGCGCTCATCGACCGCCTGGAGCAGGACGAGCAGGACCCGGACCAGCTGTCCAGCCTCTTCGAGCTGGACCACCTCGCCACCCGCATGCGGCGGAACAACGAGAACCTGCTGATCCTCGGCGGCACCGACCTCACCCGGCGCACCATGCGCCCGGTCCCGCTCACCGAGGTCCTCGGCGCCGCCGTCTCCGAGGTCGAGCAGTACGCGCGGGTCGCCGTGGTCGACGCCCCCGAGCTGGCCCTGCAGGGCCGCGTGGTCAACGACTTCGTGCACCTGGTCGCCGAGCTGCTGGAGAACGCCACGGTGTTCTCCAACCCCGACACCGAGGTCACCGTCCGCACCGCCTACCGCCGCCAGCAGCTGGTCATCGAGATCCGCGACCGCGGCGTGGGCATCGACGCGGCCGAGATCGACGAGATCAACGAGCGGCTCGTGCGGCCGCCGGAGATCGACGTCGCGGTCTCCCGCCGGATGGGTCTGTTCGTGGTCGGCCAGCTGGCCCGCAGGCACAACATCGAGGTCGAGCTCGGCAACAACGACGGCCTGGAAGGCGGCGTCACCGCGACCGTGCGCCTGTCCGGAGACCTCGTCGTCCAGCTCACCCCGGACGGCCCGGTGCCGATGCCCGACATGCCGCGCACCCCGCAGCCGGAGGAGCGCGGCGAGGCCGGCGGCCAGCTGGGCCTGGCCGCGGCCTTCGGCGGTCGCTCGGCCACCAACGGTCAGCAGCCGAGCCTGGACGCGCCGACCTCCCGCGCCGAGCTGCCCAGCCTGAGCGGTTCCGAGCCGCCGACCGCGTTCACCTCGATGAACCAGGCGGCCCGCGACTCCGAGATCTCGATGCCGGGCATCGCGTCCTTCAACGGCCAGGGCTTCGACGGCCAGGGCTTCGACGGGAGCGACCAGCCCGACGACTTCGGCGCGGAGCCGCCGCAGTACTCCATCACGACGACATCCGGCGATTCGTTCGGTGCAACGAGCGTCCCCCGATGGGAGGATGACGATCGGGCGCCCCACGACGACGGTGTCGGGGCGGAAGCCTGGCCGGACATCGACCCCGGCTTCGACGGGCAATGCGGTGCACCGTCGGAGACCTCGTCGACCGACCTGTTCCACAGCCCGTTCGAGGCGGAGAAGACCAAGAACTTCGCCCCGTCCCGGCCGTTCGGCTCGGACGAGGACCGCAACGGTTTCGGCGGCGGCCTGAACGGGAGCGAGCACGACAGCGGCTCCCTCAACGGCGGCTCGCTGAACGGGAGCGGCCTGAACGGCAGTGGAATCGGCGCGGCCTTCGGCGGCGGCCCCGAGGGCGCCCCGGGAAACGGAAGCCGGCCCGAGCCGGCGTCGGAGTCCCGGGAGTCCGAGAACGCATCCCCGCGAGGCACTTCCGGTCCGGGCACCCCGGGCTTCGACGGCGGGTCGGCGGCTCATGCCGACGACGAGCCGAGGGAGTCCTGGGACATGGACGATGCGCCCACGCAGCGCCTGCCGATCTACGAAGCCGTGCTCTCGCAGTGGTTCCGCGAGTCCGATGTGGAGGACTCGTCCGCCGCTGCCGACCCCAAGCCCGCCGATCCGGCAGCCGCCGCGCCCTCGACCTCGTCGAGCGCCGCGTCGGAGCCGGTGGTCGATGAAGTTCCGCGCACCACCACGCCCGACCCGGGCTGGGGGCAAGCGGATGTCGGTTGGAAAGCCGCCGAGGCGCTCCTGCAGACCCCCGAGGTCCAGGAGACGACCGCGGCCGGACTTCCCAAGCGGGTGCCCAAGACCAACCTCGTGCCCGGCTCGGCAGCGCCTCGCACCCCGCAGACCCCTCGCCGCAAGCCCGCCGCCCCGCGTTCGGCTGACGCCGTCCGCGGACGCATGGCGAACTTCCAGCAGGGCGTCCACAAGGGCAGGCACGCCAAGGCCGAACCGGTTTCCACCGAACTTCCCCGCTCGAATCCGAGCCGTCCCGAGGAGCAGGAGTGAACGGGTCCGTGCAGCAACCGATGAGCAGCAACAGCTTCAGTTGGCTGATCACCGACTTCGTGCGCCGGGTGCCCGGCGTCGCGCACTCGGTGGTCGTGTCCGCGGATGGTCTGCTGCTGGCCGGTTCCCAGGGCTTGCCCCGTGATCGCGCCGAGCAGCTTTCCGCCGTCGCGTCCGGTCTGGTCAGCCTCACCCAAGGCGCCGCGCGCTGCTTCGAAGCAGGCGAGGTGACCCAGACCGTCGTCGAGATGGAGCAGGGCTACCTGTTCCTGATGTCGATCAGCGACGGGTCGTGCCTGGCCGTGCTGGCAGCGCCGAACGCCGACATCGGCCTGGTCGCCTACGAGATGACCCTGCTCGTGGAGCGGGTCGGACGTCAGCTCACGCCTGAACTGCGCGCGCAGCTGCAGGGCATGGGCCGCCGGTGATTCCGGCTGGGAGAGCTGAGGGGAGCTGACCATGAACGCCGGTTCCGAGCCCAGCTGGGACGGTGACCTGTTCCGCCTCTACAACAAGCGGCTGAGCGCGGAGTCCTGGCAGGACGACTTCGTCGACGACGCCCCGTCCGGGCAGGGGAGTGACGCCATGGGCGGGTACGACCGCGCGCTGTTCGGGGGACCGGGTGCCGACCTGTTCGGGTCGGGCGGCTACGGCGACTCCTCGGGCGGGAACACCCCGTCCCAGCCCCAGGCTCAGTCCCAGGACCCGCGCGGCCCCCAGGACAACTGGGCGCCGCAGGACAACTGGGGATCGCAGGACGGATGGGGTTCCCAGGGCGGGACCCCGGCGCCGCGTCCGCGTCCGGACAGCGGTCCGCCGTCGGTGTCGATGCCGTCCATCTCGCAGCCGATGTCACCGATTTCCCAGTCCATGCCGTCGATTTCCGGCTCGATGCCGGCGATCCCGGCGATGGACGACATGGAAGCCGAGGACAGCGGCGGTTCACTCGTTCGGCCGTACGCCCGTACCCGAGGGCGTACCCGCACCGATTATGATCTTGCTATCGAGACGTTGGTAAGCACCAGCGAACGAGGTCGCAACCAGGCGACCCAATCCCGGCCCGAGCACCGCTCGATCTCCGAGCTGTGCCTGGAGGCCCGTTCGGTCGCCGAGGTCGCCGCGCACATGCGGCTGCCGCTCGGCGTGGTGCGGGTGCTGATCGGCGACATGGCCGACACCGGGCTGGTTCTGATTCATGACAGTGGCATGGTCGTCGGTGATCGGCCGTCCATGGAGTTCTTGGAGAGGGTGCTCAGTGGGCTTCGCAGGCTCTGATCCCCGGTCGCAGCAACCGAGCAACCAGAAGACCTCGACGAAGATCGTGGTCGCCGGTGGTTTCGGTGTCGGGAAGACGACGTTCGTCGGTTCGGTCTCCGAGATCGTGCCGCTGACCACCGAAGCGGTCATGACCGAGGCCAGCGTCGGCGTCGACGACCTCACCGCCACGCCGGGCAAGGTCACCACGACCGTCGCGATGGACTTCGGCCGCGTCTCGCTCGACCAGGACCTGATCCTCTACCTGTTCGGCACGCCCGGCCAGCACCGGTTCTGGTTCATGTGGGACGACCTGGTGCGCGGCGCGATCGGCGCCGTCGTGCTGGTCGACACCCGGCGGCTGGCGGACGCGTTCGCCTCGATCGACTTCTTCGACGACCGGGGACTGCCCTACATCGTCGCGGTCAACACCTTCGACGGCGTCACGCACCACCGCATGGAGGACGTCCGCGAGGCCCTGACCATCGCGGAGACCGTCCCGATGATCACGGTCGACGCCCGGGACCGGGAATCGACCAAGAAGGCCCTGATCACGCTGGTCGAGCACGCGATGCGCCAGCGCCTGGCGACCCAGGCCTGACCCTCGCGCGTCACTCCTCGACGAGGGCGACCGAGGTGATGCGGTGCAGCGGGAAGCTGCCCAGCTCGTCGTTCGCCGCGTCGACGCCCTGCAGGATGCCGCCGCCGACGCTGACCGGGCGCACCACGTGCTGGCTGCGCATCCCGTGGGTGTCCACGAACCCCAGCCACACGCTGCGCTTCTCGGCCGCGGCGTCGCGCAGCAGCGCCAGCGTCGCCTCCGCACTCGGCCGTCCCCGCTCCGGGATCACGGCCCTGCCCAGGCGGGCCGACCCGGCGATGTCGTTGGCGCGCAGCTGCGTGACCATCGCCCCCAGCTGCTCGGCACCGGGCACCGGCGGCCCGTAGGAGGGGCGCTGCCGGGTCTTGCCGCGGGTGCGGCGACCGCTCGCCCGCAGGTCCAGCACGCTGCCGTCGGGTCCCTCCGCGACCGGCGCGAACCCGGCCGCGCGCAACCCGTCCACCAGGTCCGCCAGCGGCAGCGGGCTGATCAGCACGGTCGGCGCGATCCGCCGCAGCTCCAGCTCCTCGGCCGCCGGGGTCGCCAGCACCTCGGCCAGCACCACCGGATCGTCGCAGCGCAGGAAGGCCGACGCGGTCCCGGCGCGGAGCTTGCCGTGGCGGCGGGCCACGTCGTCGATCAGGTACGTCAGGCCCTGCGGGATCGGCGTCTTGGACCGGTTCCGGAACAGGGCGTGCAGGTCGTCGGCGGTGTACCCGGCGTCCAGCGCCCGCCGCACGCTGGCCTCGCCCACCCGGTAGACCGTGGCACCGCCCGCCGACTCCACGTCGGCGACCAGCTTCATCTCGGCCGCCAGGTCCGGCTCCAGCCGGCCCGGGGCGACGATCGTCAGGTCCGCCTGCACCAGCACGTGGTCCAGCGGCTCCGGCAGCACCTCGCCGAGCCGGTGCGCGGCCTCGGACGGGCCGTCGAACAGCAGCGCGCGACCGGCCGTGGTCATCGCGTCCAGCGCCACGATCCCCAGAGCGGTCGCCTCCGACAGCGTCCAGCGCACCAGGTCGTCGCGCAGCCGGCCCGCGTGCCGGGGCGCGCGCCAGGCCAGCACGGTGGCCACGTCGTCCGGCCGGGCACCGCAGCCGCCGGGCAGCTCGTCGAGGTAGTCGAGGATGCGGCGCCGGTCCTTCGGCGCCAGCGGGCGGCTGAGCTCGTCCGACAGCGGCCCGATCAACCGGTCCTTCTCGTCGCGGGCCCCGGTCAGCCCCGGCAGCCGGGGCAGGTCCAGCCACGCGGCGGCCAGCGCCGCCCAGCGCTGCTCGACCGGTGAGGCCAGCCAGGTGTCGGAGGAGATCGTCGGCAGCCAGCGCGGCTCGGCGTCCTCGGTGCGGTCCAGCAGCCCGGCCGCCACCGCCACCTCGACCAGCAGCGCCATGTGCTGCTCCTCGACCTCCACGGCCTTGGCGGTCCGGCGCAGGTCGCGGATGCCGACGCCGCCCGAGCGCAGCACGTCCGGCGGATCGGCCTCCCACGCGTGCAGCAGCTCCTCGACGTGCCGCAGCAGTTCCAGCGCCGCGCCGCCCGCCGTCGAGTCCACCCGCTCGCGGTCGGTCTGCACCAGCTCGGGGGCGGGTTCCTCCGGCTCGACCCGGCCCATCGGGTGGTCGCCGCGCACCGCCAGGGCCAGCTGGCGGGGCAGTTCCACGGTCTCGGTGTCGCGGCGCAGCAGCAGGCCCTTGGCCAGCAGGCGCTGGATCGGGTTGGTCGCCCGCTCCAGCGGCACGTGCGCGGAGGCGTCCTTGGTGCGGCCGATGGGGGAGCCGTCGGCGAGCGCGCCGACCAGCCGCCGCTCCTCCTCGTCCAGGTCGGCCAGCGCGGCCTTCGCCGTCACCTCGGTCAGGTCGTCGGCCGGTCGGCCCAGGCCGCCCGGGAACGTCGGCAGCACCTCGCGCGCCGTGCCCGCGATCTGCAGCGCCTCGTCGTCGCCCCACACCAGGGCCAGGTCGCGCAGCGCGGTCACCGTCCGCCGGGCCCGCTGCACGGTGACGTCGGCGCCCAGCAGCTGCGCCACCGCGTCGAGCGAGGCGGGCTGCTGATCGGCGTCGAGCAGGACCAGCGCCTCCATCACGCTCAGCGCGAAGGAATCCAGCTCCTCGCACGCGCGCGCCACCGAGGACCGCTGCGCGACCCGGGAGCCCAGCACCGACAGGTCCGCGGGCGGCGGCGTCGCGAGATCCGGGCGAGCGCGCAGCAACGCCACGAGCTGCTCATCGCTGCGATCGCGAAGCCAAGTTCCGACAGGAGGCATCACGCCCACGATACCCAGGACCCGCCCCCGGCTCCCCGCGCTCACCCCACCCGCCACCGGCGGTTTCCCGATTTCCACGGAAATCGGGCCCCTGACTTCCGTGGAAATCGGGTCACCCCGGGTCCTGAGGTGACCTGTTCCCGCGCGAGCTGGGACACCCTTGGGTGAGTTCGATCGCTCGGATCCGGCAAACTGGCAGTACCCGTAGCCGGGGCCCGTGAGCAGGGACCCGCAGCTGGAACGCACAGGAGGACGACGTGGCCGGCAAGACGAAGAAGGACCGCATCGACCCGAACTGGCCGCAGGACGACCACGCGGTCAGCGAGCTGGTGGCCGACAAGCAGGGCGCGCTGTCGCCGTTCGGGGACACCACGTTCCCGCTCAACGAGGACGTCGTCCCGTACGAGCACCCGGTCACCGTCATCAACAAGTGACCTCCGCGGCCGAACCGGCATCCCGCCGGTTCGGCTGTTTCGTCTCCCCGCCGAACGGGACCTGTCAAGGCCGACCGGCCAGTAGCGGACCGGATCTAGCTCACAGTCGGGAAAGTTTTAGGCTTTTTCGTGCTGGGTGAAGTTCCGGCCGCTTAGCGGGATCGAGGGGCTTGCGCCTCGTGCGGTTGATCTGCAACGGGCGCCGCTGGAGAACGCCACCCACGTCCATAGCCGTTCGCTCGACAGGGGTGTGCCAATGCCGGTTCCAGGTCCTGGGTACTCGATCACCGTTCGCGTCGAGGCACCGCCGTCGACGACCGCCGCCGGCGACCTGACCAGCGCGATCGGTCGCGCGGGCGGGGTCATCACCGCGTTCGACGTCGTCGAGTCGCACGCCGACCGCATCGTCGTCGACATCACCTGCAACGCGCTGTCGGCCGACCACGCCGGCGAGGTCACCGAGGTCCTCGAGGCGCTGCCCGGCGTGCGCGTCCGCAAGGTCTCCGACCGGACCTTCCTGGTCCACCTCGGCGGCAAGATCGAGGTCAACTCCCGCGTCGCGCTCGCCAACCGCGACGACCTCTCCCGCGCCTACACGCCCGGCGTCGCCCGCGTGTGCACCGCGATCGCCGAGAACCCCGACGACGCCCGCCGCCTGACCGTCAAGCGCAACGCGGTCGCCGTGGTCACCGACGGCTCGGCCGTGCTCGGCCTGGGCAACATCGGCCCGGAGGCCTCGATGCCGGTCATGGAGGGCAAGGCGGCGCTGTTCAAGAAGTTCGCCGGCGTCAACGCCTGGCCGGTGTGCCTGGACACCCAGGACACCGAGGAGATCATCCGCGCCGTCGAGCTCATCGCCCCCGTCTACGGCGGCATCAACCTGGAGGACATCGCCGCGCCGCGCTGCTTCGAGATCGAGGCCCGGCTGCGCGAGAAGCTCAACATCCCGGTCTTCCACGACGACCAGCACGGCACCGCCATCGTCGTGCTCGGCGCGCTGCGCAACGCGCTGCGCGTGGTGGAGAAGGACATCACCGACTGCCGCGTCGTGGTCTGCGGCGTCGGAGCCGCGGGCTCGGCGATCATCCGGCTGCTGCAGAACAAGAAGCCCGCCGACATCATCGCCGTCGACATCAACGGCATCGTGCACACCGGCCGCGGCGACACCGACGAGAACCTGCAGAACATCGCCGCCACCACCAACGCCGAGGGCCGCACCGGCACGCTGTCCGACGCGGTCCGCGACGCGGACGTGTTCATCGGCGTCTCGGCGCCGAACCTGCTCTCCGCCGACGACGTGGCCTCGATGAACTCCGACGCGATCGTGTTCGCGCTGGCCAACCCGGACCCGGAGATCGACCCGCTGGAGGCCCAGCAGCACGCCAGCATCGTGGCCACCGGGCGCAGCGACTACCCGAACCAGATCAACAACGTGCTGGCCTTCCCCGGCGTCTTCCGGGGTCTGCTCGACGCGCACGCGCACGAGATCACCGACGACATGATGCTCGCGGCCTCCAACGCCATCGCCGACGTCGTCGACCCGGAACGCCTCAACGCCTCCTTCATCGTCCCCAGCGTCTTCGACAACGCGGTAGCCCCCGCAGTCGCGGACGCGGTCAAGAAGGCGGCCCTGGCCACCAAACCGGCCGAACCCACCTCCCGAGGCGGCTCCTCCCTCCCCTGGAGCATGGCCGAAGACCTCGACTTCTAACCCCCGCAGGTCAAATACCGCAGGATTCGACCGGTCAAAACCTGCGGTATTCGTCGGGTCAAAAACCGCAGGATTCGTCCGGTCGAATCCTGCGGTTTTTGACGTTGCCTGCACTCGGTCGGGGGACGGGGGTCCTCTAGGCTCGGGGTATGGCGCAGGAGGAGCTCACGCACGTGGACGCGGCCGGGGCCGCGCGGATGGTCGACGTGTCCGAGAAGGACAGCACCGCTCGCAGGGCCGTGGCCAGCGGGGTGGTGCGCACGACCGCCGAGGTGATCGCGCTGCTGCGCCGCGACGGCCTGCCCAAGGGCGACGCCCTCGCCACCGCGCGGCTCGCCGGGATCATGGGCGCCAAGCGCACCCCCGACCTCATCCCGCTGTGCCACCCCATCGCGATCTCCGGCGCCAAGGTCGAGTTCGAACTCGGCGACACCGACGTCCGGATCACCGCCGCGGTCAAGACCACCGACCGCACCGGCGTCGAGATGGAGGCGCTGACCGCGGTCGCCGTCGCCGGGCTCGCGCTGCACGACATGATCAAGGCCGTCGACCCGGGCGCCGTCCTCGACCAGGTCCAGGTCGAGCGCAAGGAAGGCGGCAAGACCGGTCTCTGGGAACGCGACGCGGACTAATCCGCCGCGCAGCGCCGTTGCACCAGGGCAGCGGGGTCGCACCAGCACCGGGAACACCACGGGAGGTCACCATGACGAGGACCGCGCGAGTCGTCGCCGCGTCCAACCGCGCCGCAGCCGGCGTCTACGAGGACCGCACCGGTCCCGTGATCGTCAAGTGGCTGCGCGACCGGGGCTACGACACCCCCGACCCATTCGTGGTGCCCGACGGCGATCCGGTCGGCGACCAGCTGCGCACCGCCGTCAACGGCGGCGTCGACGTCGTCATCACCACCGGCGGCACCGGCATCAACCCCACCGACCGCACCCCCGAGGTCACCGCGGACGTCCTCGACCACCAGATCCCGGGCCTCGCCGACGCCATCCGCGACGCCGGGCTGCCCAAGGTCCCCACGGCGGTCCTCTCCCGCGGCCTCGCGGGCGTCGCCGGCCGCACGCTGATCGTGAACCTCCCGGGCTCCAGCGGTGGCGTCAAGGACGGCCTCGGCGTGCTCGACGGGGTCCTCGACCACGCCGTCGACCAGCTCCACGGCGGCGACCACCCCGGCTCCGGCACGGCTCCCGCGCACCCGGTGGCCGACGTGCTCCGCGCCGACGTGGTCGACGAGGCCATCGACGTCGAAGCGCTCGCGCGGCTCGTCGAGCACAACGCCGCCGGCGCCGTGGTGACCTTCAACGGCGTCGTCCGCGACCACGACGGCGGACGCGGCGTCCTGGAGCTCGAGTACACCGGGCACCCCATCGCACAGGACGTCATCCAGGAGGTCGCCGCCGACATCGCCGGGCGCTTCGAGGGCGTCCGGGCGATCGCCACCTCGCACCGGATCGGGATGTTGAAGATCGGGGACGTGGCGCTCGGCTGTGCCGTCGCCGCTGAGCATCGGAAGCAGGCCTTCAACGCGTGCTCCGAGCTGGTCGATGAGGTCAAGCGGAGGTTGCCGATCTGGAAGCGGCAGGTCTTCGACGACAACTCTGAGGAATGGGTTAACTGTCCTTGAGGGTTTCCTCTTGCCGTTTTCCTGTGTCGTTGCAGGTAGTTCTGGCTTTCGTTTACTGAAACTGCTCTGTGGTCTTGTTGCTTGGCGGTGCCAGAAGCGGAACCTGACACGCCTTCTGGCTCCGGGATCCGAGGCTTATGTATGCCAATACACGGCGCGTCGGCTGTCCTCCCCAGAAGACGTGTCAGAACCCGCGGCGGTGCAAGCGTCTGAGGTGGGGTAGTGAGAAAGCGCCTTCGGCGCTTGCCTGACGTGCTGCGGTTTTCGTCCCTCGCCCCTTCCCTCAACAGCAGAGAACCCCTCCACCGCGTTGGGGGCGTTGCGGTGGAGGGGTTCTGCTGGCGAAGCACGTGCTGTGTCGGGGGAGACGGCGCGTGCTTCTCTTGCCGGTCGGCGTTGGGGGATGCCTGACCGCGCAGTCTTACTTCACGTCGAGCTGCTGACCCGGGAAGATCAGGTTCGGGTCGCTGATGATGCTCGAGTTCTTGGCGGCGATGTCCTGGTAGTTCACGCCGAACTGCTGCGCGATCTTGCCCAGGGTGTCGCCGACCTTGACGGTGTAGTCCGCGCCGTCCGCCTTGACCGTGGACTTCGTGGTCGTGGTGGTCTTCTTCTTCGGCGTGGTGGTGGTCTTGGTGCTCGACTTGGTCGAGCCGCTGGTCCAGTTCATCTTCGCGCTGCAACCCGGCCAGGCGTTCTTGCCCTGCGAGGCGAGAACCTTCTCCGCGACCTCGATCTGCTGCTCGCGGGTGGCGTTGTGGGCGCTGCTGGCGTACTGAGTGCCGCCGTACGCGGCCCAGGTCGACGGGGTGAACTGGAGGCCGCCGTAGAAGCCGTTGCCGGTGTTGGCGCTCCAGTTACCGCTGCTCTCGCACTGCGCGAGGGTGTCCCAGTCCGCTGCGTTGGCGGGTGCGGCGATCGCGATCGGGGTGGCGACCACAGCGCCGGCAACGGCGATCCGGGCGAAGGTGCGCTTGGTACTCGAAGGCTTGCGGTGCTTGCCCATGTCCCTCTCTCCAGCCGCGCCTCGGGTCGAACCCTCGTCTGGCTCCTTCGGGTGGAGCCGGGTTCGTGCCCGCCGGTCTCGGGGGAGCCGGCGGCATCTCGGAGCTTTCGGGGAGCCCTGAGATGTCCCTCGTTCCTGTCCGGTTCGTTTTCGTTTTCGGGGTGAGGGCCCGCTGGACAGGCTCGGCGCCACGGGCTCTCGGGTTCCTTGCTGATCGGTTCGGGGCCGACCGAGGAGCGACACTACGTAACCAATCCGAAGATCGGAAATCTTCTAGCATGTGACGCTGGTCACAGTAACACCGGCCCAAGGGGTGGCGATCCCGATCATTTTCGCTGATCAGGACGTCGTTACCGGACCGTTTCCGGGCTGATATCGATCACCGTAAGTGAGGCTTGGGTCACCTCGCTGCTCCCACTGGGGAACGTCCGTCACGCCGTCACCAACCGTCGAGCGAGGCTGGGCCACCCCGGGTCGTGGGGGACACGGGTGGCAGAGCGCCAACGCGATCTGTGTTCGCGTTCTGACGCACCGTGAGTGGTCTAGTCGCCGGATCGGGTGGCGTTCAGGCGGACGGGCGGGGGCTCGGAGAGGCGCCCCGCGGACCAAGATCGAATGAGGGAAGAATCAACCGAGAAGTCACCCGGACGAGGCTGTACGACACGCCAGGGCATGCTGTATCCGCGCGCACCCGCACGCGCGCAGAAGAAACAGTGCGCGGGGTTTCAGCCGCCCGCGAACGGCGGCAGGACGTCCAGCGTCGCGTTCGCCGGGATCGACGTGCCGCGGTCCCGCACGGCCACGCCGTCCAGCAGGAAGCTGCACGCCGGCATCACCTTCGCCAGCTTCTCGTCGTGCTGGTTCAGCGCCGCCGCGATGGCGTCGGAAACCGTCGGCGCCGCGCCGGTCAGCAGCACCGTCTCCTCGGGGACGCCGGCCGCCGCGCGGGCGCCGGCGAAGTAGCGGACCTGGACCGAGACGGCGTCCTCCGCCGGACCGGCGCTCTGCTCCGACACCGCGGTCATCTCCGCTAACCCCCGATTGCGCTCATCGGCCTGGATGGTTGGGCGAACTCGCCGGAGTCCATCCCGTGCCCGGCGGCCTTGGCCCACATCTCGCCCTGCCACAGCCGGATCAGCTCGGCGTCGGTGGCCCCGTCGCGCATGGGTCCGCGCAGGTCCGTTTCCGTCGTCGAGAACAGGCACGAGCGTAGCTGTCCGTCGGCGGTCAACCGCGTCCGGTCGCACGCCGCGCAGAACGGCCTCGTCACCGAGGCGATCACGCCCACCGTGGCCGGGCCGCCGTCGACCAGCCAGCGCTCGGCCGGGGCCGAACCGCGCTCGGCGACGTCCGGGGTCAGGGTGAAGTCCCTGCTCAGCATCTCCAGGATCTCGTCGGCGGTGATCATCGCGCCGCGATCCCACTCGTGCTGGGCGTCCAGCGGCATCTGCTCGATGAACCGCAGCTGGTAGCCGCGCTCGATGCAGAACCGCAGTAGGTCCGGGGCCTCGTGCTCGTTGACGCCGCGCATCAGCACCGCGTTGACCTTGACCGGCTCCAGCTTCATCGTCTTGGCCGCCGCGAGCCCGTCGAGCACGTCCTGCATCCGGTCGCGCCGGGTCAGCTCCTTGAACACCGCGCGATCCAGGGTGTCCAGCGAGACGTTGACCCGGTTCAGCCCGGCCGTCACCAGCTTCTCGGCGAAACCGCCGAGGTTGATGCCGTTGGTGGTCAGCGAGGTCGTGGGCCTGCTCGGCAACGACGAGGTGGCCGCGATGACGTCGACCAGGTCCTGGCGCAGCAGCGGCTCGCCGCCGGTGAAGCGCACCGTGGTCACGCCCAGCTCCTCGACCGCGATCCGGATCAGCCGGATCATCTCGTCGGTGCCGAGCATCTCGTCGCGCTTGAGCCACGGCAGTCCCTCGGCGGGCATGCAGTAGGTGCAGCGCAGGTTGCACTTGTCGATCAGGGAGACGCGCAGGTCCGTCGCCACTCGGCCGAAGCGGTCCACCAGTTCCGGCGTGTCCGGCCGTTCGGAGGAGTCGGTCGAGCGGCGCACGAGCGGGATTCCCAAGTCCACCGCGTTCACAACTCGACCCTATCTCCTCGCACCGACGGTTTTCGATCGCGAGCGACGATTCGGGCGCGACAACAGCGCTGGTCAAGCGGGGTGTGACGGGTGTTAACGATCCGAGTTCGCGGATCGGGAGCCCCTGGTTTCGCCGCAGCTGCGGAAGTATCGTCTTGCGCGTGCCGCACTATCGGATCGCAGAAACCGCCTCGCTGCTCGGCGTCAGCGACGACACCGTTCGCCGCTGGGTCGACGGCGGGCAGTTACCCGCGGAGCGCGACTCGGCCGGCCGGCTGGTCGTCGACGGCGCCGCGCTCGCCGAGTTCACCCGCGACCAGGCCCGGACCGCACCGGACCCGTCGGCCGTGGGGCGCTCGGCGCGCAACCGCTGGGTGGGTCTGGTGACCGAGATCGTCTCGGACAAGGTGATGTCGCAGGTGGAGATCCAGTGCGGTCCGCACCGGGTGGTGTCGCTGATGAGCACCGAGGCGGTCCGCGAACTCGGGCTGGTGCCCGGGTCGCTCGCGGTGGCCGTGGTCAAGTCGACCAACGTCGTGGTGGAAACACCGGGAGAGGGCTGAATGTCGAAGCTCAAGATGATCGCGGGCGGGATGCTCGCGCTGACCCTGCTGGCGGGGTGCGGGCAGGCCACATCCGGCCAGTCCGCGCAGGCCCCGGCCCCGCAGCGGACGGTCACCGTGCTGGCGGCCGCGTCGCTGACCGAGTCCTTCGACGAGCTGGGGAAGCGGTTCACCGCCGAGCACCCCGACGTCAAGGTCCAGTTCGACTACCAGGGCTCCTCGACGCTGGCCGAGCAGATCAAGCAGGGCCGCCCGGGCGACGTGTTCGCCTCGGCCGACGAGAAGAACATGGCCAAGGTCGCCGATCTCGTCTCGCCGCCGCAGACCTTCGCCACCAACCGGCTGACGCTGGTGGTGCCTCCCGGAAACCCCGCGCACGTGACCTCGCTGCACGACCTCGCGGGCAAGAAGCTGGTCGTTTGCGCACCTCAGGTGCCGTGCGGTTCGGCGACCCAGCAGGTCGCCCGGGCCGCCGGGGTCGGGTTGCAGCCGGTCAGCGAGGAGAACGACGTCAAGCAGGTCCTGCAGAAGGTCGTGGCCGGTGAGGCCGACGCGGGCCTGGTCTACGTCACCGACGCCAAGGCGGCCGGCGACAAGGTGCAGTCGATCGACTTCCCGGAGTCCCCGCAGGTCATCAACAGCTATCCGATCGCCACCGTCAAGGACTCGCAGCAGGCGCAGGCCGCCGACGAGTTCGTGGCGTACGTGCGCGGCCCGGTCGGCCACGAGGTCCTCGGCGCGCACGGCTTCGACGTTCCGTGATCGAGCGTCGTCCGTCGCAGGTGCCCGCCGTGCTGTGGGTGCCTGCGACGCTCGCGCTGGCGCTGGTGGTGCTGCCGGTGCTCGGCCTGCTCACCCGGGTCGAACCGGCGCGGCTGCCCGCGCTGCTGCTGAGCCCGTCGGCCCTGGACGCGCTGCGGTTGTCGGTGGTCACGGGCCTGATCGCGACCGCGCTGGCCGCGCTGCTCGGGGTGCCGCTGGCGGTGGTGCTGGCCCGCTCCCGGATGCGCGGACTCCGCGTGGTGCGGGCCCTGGTGCTGCTGCCGCTGGTGCTGCCGCCGGTCGTCGGCGGTCTCGCGCTGCTCTACCTGCTGGGCCGGACCGGGCCGCTCGGCGGCGTGCTGGCGGTGGCCGGCATCCGGCTGCCCTACACCACCGCGGCGGTCGTGCTGTCGCAGACGTTCGTCGCGATGCCGTTCCTGGTGGTCGGTCTGGAAGGAGCGCTGCGCACGGCGGGCGGTCGCTACGAGCAGGTCGCGGCGACGCTCGGCGCGGGTCCCTGGCTGGCGTTCCGGCGGGTCACGCTGCCGCTGCTGCTGCCCGCTCTCGGGTCGAGCCTGGTGCTGACCTTCGCCCGCGCGCTGGGCGAGTTCGGCGCGACGATCACCTTCGCGGGCAGCCTGCAGGGCAGCACCCGAACCCTGCCGCTGGCCATCTACACCACCGCGCAGTCCGATGTGGACGCTGCGGTGGCGATGTCGTTGTTGCTGGTCGTGGTGGCCCTGCTGGTGATCGTGATCGCCCGCCCGAGGGCTGTGGAGGGACGGTTGTGAGCGGCCTGCGGGTGGACGTCGAGCTGCACCGCGCGGAGTTCTCGCTGCGCGCCGACTTCGAGGTGGCGCCCGGCGAGGTGCTGGCGGTGCTCGGGCACAACGGCGCGGGCAAGTCGACGCTGCTGTCGGTGCTGGCCGGGCAGCTGGTGCCGGACCGCGGCGTCGTCGAGCTGGACGGGACGCCGTGGCTGGACACCGAGCGGCGCGTCCACGTCGCGACCCACCGGCGCGGTGTCGGGCTGCTGGCGCAGCAGCCGCTGCTGTTCCCGAACCTCACCGCGCGCGACAACGTCGCCTTCGGCCCGCGCGCGGCGGGCGCGAGCCGGGCGCGGGCGCGGGAGATCGCCGAGCACTGGCTGACCGAGACGGGTGTCGCCGAGCTGGGCGGACGTCGTCCGGCGCGGCTGTCCGGAGGTCAGGCGCAGCGGGTCGCGCTGGCCCGCGCGCTGGCCGGCGATCCCCGGCTGCTCATGCTCGACGAGCCGCTGGCGGCGCTGGACGTCGACGCGGCCCCGGCGATGCGCGGCCTGCTGCACCAGGTGCTGCGCCGCCAGGAGACGCCGACGGTGCTGGTCACCCACGACGTGCTCGACGCCGTCGTGCTGGCCGACCGGCTGCTGGTGCTGCGCGACGGTCGGATCGTCGAGCAGGGGCCGACCAGCGAGGTCCTGTCCCGGCCGCGCGAGGCCTTCACCGCCCGCCTGGCCGGGCTGAACCTGCTCGCGGGCACCGCGAGCGACGGGGGAGTGCGGATCGGCGAGGAGATCATCAGCGGCCGGGTCGTCGAGGAGCTCGACGCGCGGGAACCGGCCGCCGCGGTGTTCGCCCCGGCGGCGGTGGCCGTGCACCGGGACCGCCCGCACGGCAGCCCGCGCAACGCGCTGCCGGTGACCGTCGCGGCCCTGGAACCGCGCGGCGACGTGGTCCGGGTGCGGGCCGAGAGCGGTCTCGCCGCCGACGTCACCCCGGCGGCCGTCGCCGAGCTCGGACTCTCCGCAGGTGAGGACGTGTGGTTCGTGATCAAGGCGACCGAGGTGGCCATACACCCCGTCCCCGGAGGATCATCAGGGGCGTGACTGAGCCATCCACCTGGACGTACCTGATGGACATGGACGGCGTGCTGGTCCACGAGGAGCACATGGTGCCCGGCGCGGACGAGTTCGTGGCCGCTCTTCGGCAGAACGGCATCCCGTTCATGGTCTTCACCAACAACTCCATCTACACCCCACGGGACCTGCGGGCCCGGCTACTGCGCAGCGGGCTGGACATCCCGGAGGAGGCGATCTGGACGTCCGCGCTGGCCACGGCGCAGTTCCTGGAGCAGCAGCGACCCGGTGGTTCGGCGTTCGTGGTCGGTGAATCGGGGCTGACCACGGCGCTGCACAACATCGGCTACGTGCTCACCGACCGCGATCCGGACTACGTGATCCTCGGCGAGACCCGCACCTACAGCTTCGAGGCCATCACCAAGGCCATCCGGCTGGTGGAGAACGGCGCGCGGTTCATCGCCACCAACCCGGACGAGAAGGGCCCCAGCCGCGAGGGGACGCTGCCGGCCACCGGCGCCGTCGCCGCGCTGATCGAGCGGGTCACCGGCCGCGCGCCGTACTACGTGGGCAAGCCGAACCCGCTGATGATGCGTTCCGCGCTGCGCCACCTGGGCGTGCACTCGGAGAACACGCTGATGATCGGCGACCGGATGGACACCGACGTCCGCTCCGGCCTGGAATCCGGCCTGCAGACGATCCTGGTCCTGTCCGGCATCTCCGACGAGGACACGGCGGAGCTGTTCCCCTACCGCCCGACGAAGGTCGTCCGCTCCATCGCCGACCTCCGAGACCACGTCACAGACCCCTTCAAAGCCTGACCCCGGTGGTGCGGGAACCACCTCGGTTTCCGCACCACCCGCTCATTCGGCTGTTGCCGGAAAACAGTCGGTGCGGACAACTCGCGGGTGCTGTATTCTGCTCGTGTTCAAGGCAATAGCCTTGAGAAGTGAACCCGGCAGCCTTCCGGACGGTAGGTGGGCCGGGTTTCGCGTTTCTGCGCGGTGTTCCCCAGGTCCTTTCTGCCGGTGATCAATGCCGGGATCCTCGGCGAAGTCCGTCTTCAATCACCGGCTGTGCTCAGTTTCCCGCTCCGCAGGCGGATTTCACCACCTGCGTCCGCCCGAAAGGATCAAAATCGTGGAAGGGTGAGAGTCCTTCGGGTCGGTGGTGGGGAGGTGACAGTTTTCATGAAAACTGTCACGACCCAGGGGTTCTGGGATGGGGACGGTTTTCATGAGAACTGTCGTTCTTCTCAGGAGCGGAGTTTGTCGAGTTCTGCTGCGTCTTCGGCGCCGAAGCGGTCTTCGAGGGCTTCGGGTTCGGAGTCGACGTCGATCTGGGCCAGGGGCATGCCGCGGGCGCTGGAGATCGCGCCGAGCCGGCGGGTCGCGCGGTCGGAGGCGTAGGCCGTGAGCTCCTCCTTGTCGAGCTCGAACGGCAGCACCTCCGGGGCGTCGGCGGGCTGCCACTGGACCTGGGCGATGGCGTGCGGCAGCAGCGTCGCCATCTGGTCCTCGACCACCGCCCAGTTGCGCTCGTCGGCGGCCACGTGCCTGCGGCAGGTGAAGGTGCCCCAGGCCATGTGCCTGCGCTCGTCGTCCCCGATGAGCTTGATGACCTGCTGCATCCCGGGCAGGATGCCGTGGCTGACGCAGATCTTGTGCCAGGCGAAGTAGCCGGTGAGCGCCAGCGTCCCCTCGACCACGTGGTTGTAGGTGACCGAGGCGCGGACCTGGTTCTCCGGGCTGGGATCGGTGTGCAGCGCCTGCAGCGTCTCCGGCAGCGCCTTGTAGAAGATCTCCCGGTAGCCGGGGTTCTCGGCGACGAACTCGTGCAAGTCCTCGGTGAGGCCGACGGCGTCCATCCAGAGCCGGAACACCTGGGTATGCTTGGCCTCCTCGAAGCAGAACTGGGTCAGGTACATCTCGTCGCCGAAGCGGCCCTCGGCGGCCATCGCGGCCATGAACGGCTGGAGGTCCTCGGTGACGGCCTCCTCACCCGCGATGAACTGCGCGCAGAGCCCGGCCACGCCGCGCTTCTCGTCGTCGGTGAGCTGCTGCCAGTCCTGGGCGTCCTGGGTGAAGTCGATGTCGGCGGGGTTCCAGAAGCGGGCGTTGCCCTTCGAGAACAGCCGCAACGGCAGCGAATCCCAGTTCAGGCCGCGTGCTTGGAGGGAGTGGAAGCTCTCGCGCTGGGCGGGGTGCGTGCTCGTCATTGAACGACTCCGGCTCGCCGTGGTGTGAGGTGCGCTACTCCCGCCAGTTTCGGTACCGGACAGTTTCGCGTCAAGGTCCTCACGTGCGCATCCGTAGGCTGGCCGCGATGGACGAGCGCAACGCACTCACGGTCGGATTCGACCTGGACATGACCCTCATCGACCCGCGGCCCGGCATGGTCCGCGCCTTCGAGGCCCTCAACGAGGAGTTCGGCACCGAGCTCGACGGGCAGCACTTCGCCTCGAACCTCGGGCCGCCGCTGGAGGACGTGCTCCGCGGCTACGGGTTCGACGAACCGATGGTCGCGCGGCTGGTCACCCACTTCCGCGCGATCTACCCGACCGTCGTGATCGGCGAGACGATCGCCCTGCCGGGCGCGGCCGAGGCCCTGGAGGCCGTGCGCGCCGCGGGCGGGCGGACGCTCGTGGTCACCGGCAAGTACGAGCCCAACGCGGCGCTGCACCTCAAGGCCCTGGGCTGGAGCGTCGACCGGCTCGCCGGCGGCGTGTTCGGCGCGGGCAAGGGGGACGTGCTGCTGGCCGAGGGCGCGAGCGTCTACGTCGGCGACCACTTCGGCGACATCGCCGGTGGGCACGCCGCCGGGGCGACCGCTGTCGGCGTGGCCACCGGGCCCTACTCGGCGCCCGAGCTGC
Organism: Saccharopolyspora flava; assembly: GCF_900116135.1. GTDB lineage: Bacteria > Actinomycetota > Actinomycetes > Mycobacteriales > Pseudonocardiaceae > Saccharopolyspora > Saccharopolyspora flava. The sequence continues at coordinate 574,143 of NZ_FOZX01000002.1, read as the reverse complement.
GCGAGGCCGGAGCCGACGTGGCGCTGAACGACCTCACCGAGTTCCCGGCCTGGCTGGCCGCCCGCGGCTAGTTCCGGCGGGCGCGCACCACGGTCGCGATCACGCCGAAGATCAGCCCCGCCGGGCACAGGAGCGTCGTGAGGCTCACCCACGCCGGGAGGTCTTGAACACCGGCGGCGAAGAGCGCGAAGATCACGATGATGGCGAGCAGGCCGACGCCGAACATCGTCATCGCGATCGGAAGCACTGCGGATCTGGGTGAGCTGCTCGCCATGTGAGCAGCGTATTCACATCAGCGCCGACCGCTGCAACCGGTCTGGGTCGATAAGGATGGGTGACGTGGTCCACCTTCGCGGTACGCTTGGTGGGACGCGTCCCGGCGCGCGCACTTGCGTGGCGTTATCGGGGCGCTTTCGTCGTGACGGGGCGTTTGCCGCGTTGCGGTGGGAAAAACGGCAGGGTACGTGGCCCGCGAGCGGGTCAGCGCGCATTCGACAGGGAACGGTGAGGACAGTGCCGACCGGCAGGGTCAAGTGGTTCGACTCGGACAAGGGCTTCGGCTTCCTGACCCAGGATGGCGGGGAGGACGTGTACGTGCGTGCTTCCGCGTTGCCATCTGGTGTGGATGCGCTCAAGACCGGCCAGCGCGTCGACTTCGACATGGCGCAAGGCCGACGCGGCCCGCAGGCGTTGAAGGTGAAGTTACTGGACCCGCTGCCCTCGGTCACGGAGGCGCGCCGACGTCCCGCCGACGAGCTGCACGGCATGGTCGAGGACATGATCAAGCTCCTCGAGCTGAAGGTGCAGCCCGACCTGGCGCGAGGCCGCTACCCGGACCGCAAGACCGCCAAGCGCATCGGCGAAGTCGTCCGCGCCGTGGCCCGCGAGCTCGACCCGGGCGGGAACTGACCCGCAGGGGAAGCTCCGTGATGCGTCAGGCGAGCACCGTGCCGGCGCTCGCCTGACGCTCGGCTTCACTGCTTGACGTCGAGGACCCAGCTGCCGCCGATGCCGAAGTCGACTCCGCCGTCGGCGCCCTGGGTGAGCACCGCCGAGAACTGCTGGACCTCGACGTGCTCGATGCGGGCGCCGTCCGGCGGCAGCTGCAGCGTGTAGGCGTGCCGCGAGTTCGGCGTGAACACCGGGCTGCGCCCGTCCAGCTGCTTGCCGTCGAGCCCCTGGTAGAGGAACACCACCTGCCACGGCGCCTGGGAGACCTCGGCCGGAACGGAGATCTGCAGCGGGTCGCGGTTGGCCATCCGCAGCTCACCCACCGCCTCCTGGTTCGGGGGAGAGCACTGGTCGCCGGTCGGGTCGCAGTACTGGGCGGCGTCGACGGCCACCGAGTCCCCGTGCGAGTAGAAGGTCACCTGCGGTTGGTTGGGGGAGGCGCAGCCGGCGGCGAGCCCGGCAGCGGCGACCGCCAGCAGCGGCTTCAGTCCACGATGCACGGCCTGAGCCTACGGGCCGGGGGTCGAGCGGGCGGTGGCCGGTGCGCTCGCCGAACGCCGCAGCCGGGGTGGCAGCGGGATCGCCGGGATCAGCGTGCCGCCGCGCCCGCGCACAACCGTCTGCGTGAGCACCAGGGCCAGCAGCGCGGAGACCACCAGGAACCCGATCCAGTACACCGGTGGCAGCAATACGCCGAGCGCGCCGCCGAAGACCCAGCTGAGCTGCAAGATCGTCTCGGAGCGGCCGAACGCCGACGCCCGCGAGGCCTCCGGCATGTCCCGCTGGATCACCGCGTCCAGGCACACCTTGGCCAGCGCGGAGGCGGTCGCGCCGATCAGGCCGACGATCACCGCCAGCGGCAGCCCGGCCAGCACCGCGGCGCAGACCGCCACCGCCACCGTCGCGCCGAGGCAGCCGATGATCAGCCGGTCCGGTTTGTCGAACGTCATCCGCGAGCCCAGCGCGTTGCCGAGGAAGCTGCCGACCCCGGCGGCACCGCCGACCAGACCCAGCAGCACCAGCTGCATGAACGGCTCGTGCTGGGTGTCGTGCTTGATCACGAACGCGGCGAACAGCGTCAGGAACCCGGTGAGCACGCGGATGCCGCCGTTGCCCCACAGCGCCACCACGACGTGGTCGCTCAGCGCGACCTTGCGGGAGCGCCCCGGATCGCCGATCGACGTCTGGACCTCGCCCTCGGTGCTCTCCACCCAGCCCGGGATGCGCAGGCACAGCCAGACGCCGCCCGCGGCCATCGCGGCCATGAACCACAGCGCGCCCTCCGAGCCCCACAGCCAGGCGAAACCGGAGGCGATCGCGCCGAACACGCCCCCGGCGGCCAGGCCGAACGCGGTGAGCCGCGAGTTGGCCTTGGTCAGGGTGATCTGCCCGGGCAGCACCCGTGGCGTCATCGCCGCCTTGAGCACGCCGAAGGACTTCGACAGCACCATGCAGCCCAGCGCGGCCGGGTAGAGGAGCCAGCTGTTGAAGTTCAGCGCCATGACCGCCGCCAGCACCACGCGCACCCCGAAGGAGGCGGCCAGCGCGAGCCGCCGGCCCTGCTGGAGGCGGTCCAGGGCGGGGCCGATCACCGGGGCGATCACCGCGAACGGCGCGACCGTGATCAGCAGGTACAGGGCGACCTTGTCCTTGCTCTCGGCGGTGGCCGCCGAGAAGAACAGCGTGTTGGCCAGCGCGACCGCCATCGCCGCGTCGACCGCGTAGTTGCCCATCCACGCGTAGGTGAACTTGGCCAGCCCGGACCGGTCCGCCCCGTCGGCGTGCGCCAGCGAGAAGAACAGCCGCACCATCCGCTGCGTCAGGTCCTTGCTGCGCCACGCGGCGACCCGGGTGACCGTGAGCTTCTTCGGCGGCGGCGTCGTCCCGCGCGGGCGTTCCTCCGCCTCGGGCGCCTCCGGTTCCGCGGTGTCCTCGGAGGTCCCGGGGTGGTCCTCGGGCAGCGGCGGCAGCGGGCTCGTCCCGCCGGGCCGATCGCCGTAGCCGGGCCGGTCGCCGTGATCGGGCCGGTCGTCGTAGTCGGGGTCGTCCTGCCAGGGATACCGGCGCGGCTCGGTGTCCTGGGGCGGCTCGAAGCGCTGCCCGGATCGCTGCCGGTCGGCGTACCAACCGCGCTTCCCGCGCTGCCCGGCTCCCCAGCCCGGCCGACCGCGCGGCTCGTCCGGCCGCCGGTCACGTCCCCGCGTCCCCATGTCCGCCATCCTGCCCCACCTCCTCTCGACACGACCGGGTTGCGGGCGAACCGCCGATGGTTCGCCCTCATGGATAAAGAGGCGGGAAGCCGCCGAAAAATACAGCTGGACACGATCAGGCTACGAAAATGCGGCCTAGATCACCCCGGCGAGTGATCGCGGGCTCAGGCGGGCACGAAGCGCACCCGGAACATCGACGGCCAGTTCTTCCCGGTGATCAGGAACTCGTCGGTCCCGGGCACAGCGGCGATGCCGTTGAGCACGTCGGCCCCGGCCCGCTGCTCCGGCGGCAGCAGCCCCTCGGCGTTCACGACGGCCGTGACCTGGCCGTTCGCCGGATCGATCCGCATGATCTCGTCGCTGCCCCACACGTTCGCCCACACCTGGCCGCCCGCGCACTCCAGCTCGTTGAGCTCCTCCACCGGCGAGCCCTCGCGGGTCACCGACACCTCGCCGACCTGCGCGAACGTCTCCGGATCGCGGAAGGTCAGCCGGTCGCTGCCGTCGCTCATCACCAGCCGGTTCCCGTCGAAGCACAGGCCCCAGCCCTCGCCCGGGTACTCCACTCGGCGCAGTTCCCGCAGGGTCGCGCGATCGCGCTCGAACGCAACCCCTTCCTGCCAGGTGAGCTGCCAGATACGGTCACCCGTGACGGTGATTCCCTCACCGAAGAACTCGGCCGGCAGCCGCACCTCGTGCCGTGCCGCGCCGCTCAGCGGATCGCCGGCGCGCAGCACCGAGGAGCCGCGCAGGCCGGTGCCTTCGTAGAGGGTGCCGTCGGCGATTTCCAAGCCCTGAGTGAACGAGGAGCGGTCGTGCGGGAGCACGTTGATCACCTCGACTCGAAGGTGTGGCAGGCTTCCCGCGTGCCCAACGCCCTGATCGGTTTGCTCGCGGTCGTCCTGGCCGTCGTGCTGCGCTGGTACCTGCGCCGTGCACGCAACGCCGAGTCCGAAGGTGAGCAGCACTCCGCACAAGAGACGGCCAGTTTGAGCAAGTCGCACCCCGAAAGCTTGACACGCCCGGTCACTCCGAGTGCCACTCCGCTCCGGATCAGCGGTCCGACGGTGTCGGCGGAGACACAGCCGACTGCGCCGCAGAACCCGTACGGCACAATCGAGCATGTGACGCCTATGCCTGCTCCGATGACCAGCCCGGGCGCGGACGCTCCGTACGACGACGCGGGGCAGCCTGCCGCCGAGCCGTTGAACCCGGAGCTCGCGGCGGCCGAGGACGTCGCCCGAGCCGCGGCGGAGGACGAGGCCCGTCCCGGCGACGATCCGATCGGTTCGCCGGTGCTGACCCTGGACACCACCGAAGGCGACGTGGCCGACAGCGCGACGTCGCCGGTCGGTGCGCACGTCGGCGTCGAGCCCGAGGGCCCGAACGCGGTCACGCACTACTTCGAGTCGAACTACCCCGGATACGTCGGCTGGCGCTGGGCCGTGACGGTCGCCGGCGTCGGTCCCGGCGAGCCGGTCACGGTCAGCGAGGTCGTGCTGCTGCCCGGTCCGTCGGCGCTGACCGCGCCGGACTGGGTGCCGTGGCGCGACCGCGTCCAGCCCGGTGACCTCGGCGCGGGTGACCTGCTGCCGACCAGCCCGGACGACCCGCGGCTGGCCCCGGGCCACCTGACCACCGACGACGAGCAGTTCGGCGACGTCGCCAAGGAGGTCGGGCTCGGCCGCAAGCGGGTGCTCAGCTTCGAGGGCCGCACCGACGCCGCCGAGCGCTGGCACTCCGGTGACTTCGGCCCCCGCGCCGACACCGCCAAGCTCGCGCCCGCGGCCTGCGGGACCTGCGGTTTCTTCCTGAAGCTGGCGGGGTCGATGGGCGGCGCGTTCGGCGTGTGCGCCAACGAGTACGCCCCGGCCGACGGCCGCGTGGTCAGCGTCGAGTTCGGCTGCGGCGCGCACTCCGAGGTCGACGTGGACGTCTCGTCCACGGTTCCGGTCGCCGAGATCGTCTACGACGACGCCACGCTGGAGTTCGAGCCGCGCGGCACGGAGCGCGGGTGAGCGAGCCGGACCGCTTCGGCGCGGCCGGACTGCGGCGCGCCGTGCTGCAGTCCTGGGAGAGCTCGCCGACCCGGTTCCGGGAGGACGCCAACGCCGAGGAGGACTTGCGCCTCGGCGGCTACCGCGATCGGCTGCTGGTCGAGCTCGCCCAGAACGCCGCCGACGCCGCCGGTTCCGGTGGTGTGCTCAGCGTCGAGCTCGTCGGTGACGAGCTGCGGGTGGCCAACACCGGTTCCCCGCTGACCGCCGAGGGCGTGGCGGCGCTGGCGTCGCTGCGCGCGTCGGCCAAGCGCGAAGGCGCCTCGGTCGGGCGCTTCGGCGTCGGGTTCGCCGCGGTGCTCGCGGTGTCCGAGGCGCCCAGCGTGCTGTCGACCTCGGGTGGCGTGGCGTTCTCCGCCGAGCGCACCCGCGAGGCCGCCGCGCAGCTGCCCGGACCCGCCGAGGAGCTGTCCCGCCGCGAGGGCGCGGTGCCGGTGCTGCGGCTGCCGTGGGAGGTCGACGGCGCCCCGCCGGAGGGCTTCAGCACCGAGGTCAGGCTGCCGCTGCGCTCCGATGTGGACGCGACCGCGCTGCTGGACTCCTGCGCCGACCAGGCCCCGGGTCTGCTGCTGTCGCTGCCCGCGCTGACCGAGATCCGGATCGGCCGCCAGACCTGGCGGCGCATCGACGAGGACACCGACCGGGTCGAGGTGCGCGGACCGGTCCGCAGCGACCGCTGGCTGGTGCACCGGGCGTCGGGCGCGCTGAGCCAGTCGGTGCTGTCCGGGCTGGGCGCGGAGAGCCGTTCGGCCGCGCACTGGCAGGTCACGTGGGCCGTTCCGCTGGACGCCGAGGGCGCGCCGATCCCGCTGGCCGAGGACGTCCTGCACACCCCGACCCCGACCGAGGAGCGGCTGTCGCTGCCCGCGCGGCTGCTGGCCAGCGTCCCGGTGGAGGCCGATCGGAGGCGCGCGGCGGCCTCGCCCGCGACCGACGAGGTGCTGACCTTCGCCGCCGAGTGCTACCCGGCGCTGGTCGACAAGCTGCCCGCCGCGCACCGCACCGCGCTGGTGCCGCTGCCGGGGTTCCCGCTGTCCGATGTGGACGACAAGCTGAGGCAGGGCGTCAACGACCGGCTGCGCGTCTCGGCCTGGTTGCCCGGGGCGCGGGACAAGCCGGTCGCCCCGCTGGAGGCCCGCGCGCTGGAGCACGTCTCGCCGGAGCTGGTGGAGCTGCTCGCCGACCTCGTGCCGGGCCTGCTGGACCCGGAGCTCTCCGACGCCCGGCACCGCCGCTCGCTGCACGCGCTGGAGGTCCGCAGGCTCGGTGCCGCCGAGATCGTCGAGTCCGTCACCGGCCTGAGCCGCGAGCCCGGCTGGTGGCGTCGCCTCTACGACGCGCTGGCGCCCGCCGCCGAGGCCGATCCGCAGGCCCGCGAGGAGTTCTCGGCGCTGCCGGTGCCGCTGGCCGACGGCCGCACCGTCAACGGCGTGCGGGACGTGCTGCTCAGCCGACCGGAACGCGACCTGGACCCGGCGGCGCTGTTGTCGGCGCTGGACATCTCGGGTCTGCGCATCGCCCACCCGGAGGCCACCCACCCGCTGCTGGAGAAGCTGGGCGCGCACCCGGCCGGACCGGCCGAGCTGCTCGACGCCCCGCCGCTGGCCGAGGCCGTGCGCAGCAGCGTTTCCGACGCGCGGACCGGCGTCGACGTCGGCCCGCTGGCCGAGGCCGTGCTGCGGCTGGTCGAGGAGTCCCACCCGCGCGACTGGCTGGGCGCGCTCGCCCTGCCCGACGACGAGGGCGATTTCCGCCGCGCCGACGAGCTGCTGCTGCCGGAGGCCGCGCTGCTGTCGGTCATCGACACCGAGCACCTCGGCGAGGGCGCCCCGCTGTCGGTGCTCGACGACGAGGTGGCCCGGCGCTGGCCCACGGAGCTGCTGACCTCGATCGGCGTGCTGGACGGGTTCGGCGTGCACGTCGAGGACGACCCGGTGGAGCCCGACGACCGGTTCCCCGACGCCCCGCAGTGGTGGGCCGAGCAGGAGGCCGACCGGCCGGAGGAGTGGCCGCCGGCGCGGTTCGTCGGCATCCGCGATCTCGACCTGGTCGCCGACGACGCGTGGCCGGCCGCGATCAGCCTGCTCACCCGCGACCCGGACACGCTGCGCGCGCTCCGCGAGCCGCACGGCTACTCGGCCTGGTGGCTCTCCCGGTTCGCGCTGATCGAGGGGCACCCGCCGCGGCACTGGCGGCTGCCCGAGGCCGACGAGCTCGCGGGCGTCTACGACCCGGTCCCGGACGTGGAGCTGGACGTCGAGGCGCTGCGGCTGGCCGGGGTCCGCGCCGAGCTGCGCATCGACGACGGCGACGACGCCGAGGACCTGCTGGAACGCCTCGGCGACCCGGATCGCGCGATCCGCGCGGGCACGGCCCTGCGCGCGCACCAGGCGCTGGCGGAGGCGGTCGCGGCGGGCGTGGTGGACGCCTCCGACCTGGAGCCGCCGGAGATGGTCCGCTCGGTGTCGGGCGCGGTGGTCAGCACCGGCCGCGCGGTGGTGCTGGACGAGCCGTGGATGCTCAGCGTCCTCGAAGCGCCGCTGGTCATCGCCGGGGGCAGCCCGGACCAGTTCGACGCCGAAGCGCTCGCCGAGCTCCTGGACCTGCCGCTGGCGTCGGAGGAGAACACGCTGCGGGTCCCGGACCCGGGCCGCGTGCAGCGCTGGTCCGAGGTGGCCCGCGTCCCGTCGGGCTGCGAGCTGCTGGGCGTCGACGTCCCGGACGGCGAGATCGCGCTGCACGACAAGCTGCGCGTCCAGGCGTCCACGGGCGAGCACCAGGTCCACTGGTGGGTCGAGCCGACCGGCAAGGTCCACGCCGAACGCACCCCGGACGGCCTGGCCCGCGCCCTGGCGTGGGCGGCGAACGCCTGGGAGCACCGGTTCGCCCTGGCGGCCCTGCTCGCCGACCCGGAAGCCACGACCCTGCTGCGCTAGTCCTCCAGGGAACGCAGGAAGCGGTCCCAGGCGTCGGGGTTGAAGCGGAGCGTCCCGCCGTCGCGGTCCTTGGTGTCGCGCACTCCGACCTCGTCGGAACCCCGCCCGACTTCGACGCAGTTGCCCTCCTGACCGCTGTGGCTGGATGTGCGCCAGTTGTCGATCACCCGTCCACCTCCATCGCTTCCGCGCGAGCCAGGATGAGGTCGGCGGAATCCGCCGGGCACAGCGCCGCTTCTCCCACGCTAGTTGCGGTTTCGAGAAACGGATAGATCTCTTCGGGTTCGTCGAGGAAGAGTCCTGACCGGCGTTGTTCGAGGTAGACGATCGGCCGCTGCCGTGCGAACTCCTGGATCAGGACGCTGCCGTACAAGGCCCAGTGGACTCCTGCGCTGAAGGGCACGACCTGCACGGTGATGTGGTCGTACCTGCTCATCCTCGCGATGTGGCGCAGCTGTCCGGCCATCACGCGCTGACCGCCGACCGGACGCCAGAGGATCGACTCGTCCAACAAGGCGTGCAGCGCAACCGGTTTCGCTCTCGTCAGCAGGCGTTGTCTGCCCATGCGCAGCGACGCCCTGGACTCGACGACCTCTTCGTCCAGTCCGCCGTTGCGCATCACCGCTCGGGTGTAGTCGGCGGTCTGCAGCAGTCCCGGGACGAACCCGGGCGAGATGTCGGTGATCTTCGTGGCCCGCTGCTCGAACTCCAGCAACGAGATGAGGTGAGACGGCAAACCCGGGCGGCTGACCGCCCACCAGTGCTTCTGGTGGGCGTCGTGGGCGAGTTCGAGGAGGCGCTTGCGTTCGCCGCCTCGGATGCCGAGTGCGCCCAGGATGATCGCGATCTCGATGCCGGTGGGCACCTTCTCGCCGGTCTCGATGCGTCCGAACGTCGCTCGCGACCAGCCGCACATCTCGGCCAGCTCCTCCAGCCGCAGTCCGGCGTCCTTCCGAAGTCGCCGGATCTCCACGCCCAATCCCCGGGCACGTGCCGTTGTCATACGCAGAATCTATTTCAGGGCCTGAGACGCGGCCATTACACAATCTAATGAACGACATTGCCTCCTCGATCGCTGGGACGATCTCATGTCCTCGACCAAGGAGGAGAAATGACGCAGCACCTCACCCACATCTGGCGTCCGGTCCCCGGAGGCCGCCACGCCTTCCCGGCTTCAGCGCTCCGGAACAGCCTTGATGACCAGGTGAAATCCCACTGCGGCGAGGAAGTTCAAGCCGCGCGCCTGCACGACGCCACGGAGATCGACTGGATCATGGAACCCACCTGCAACACCTGCTGGAAAATCCTCAAGGAGGGTTGATGGGGGATTCTCGGACCCGGTTTTCGACTCCGCAGTGCTGGGGTTTCGTTGCTCTCGGGCGTCACCAGGGGACAGTTTTAGCCATAATTGTCGTGCCGGGGCACTGACAATTATGGCTAAAACTGTCAGGTGTCCAGGCCCGAGAGGCCTTGCCAGGAGCCTCGGGAGCCTCGGCGGGCGGCGCTGCGCTGCCAGCGGAAGACGCCGTAGCCGATGATGCCGAGCGCCGTGCCGGCCACGCAGCTGAAGAACTGGATGTCGAAGGTGCCGTCGGCGAGGTCGCGCCAGCCGAACAGCACCGCTCCCGCGAACCACAGGAAGGTCCCGAACAGCACCACCGGCGTCGGGTCCGCGAGCCTGCGCGGCAGCGAGGGGACCGGGCGGTGATCTGCGTCGGAGGGGGCGCGTTCGCCGTCTTGTGCCACGTCAGGCAGGCTACTCCCGGTAACAACGGCCCGCGCACAGGCCACCGTGATGGGAAAGTTTCGTATGGTGGAGAGAACCGAGAGCAAGACCTCGCTGCTGGACCGCTACTTCAAGATCAGCGAGCGCGGCTCCAGCGTCGGCCGAGAGGTCCGAGGTGGGCTGGTCACGTTCGTGACCGTCGCCTACATCATCGTGCTCAACCCGCTGATCCTCGGCAGCGATTCGCCGACCGACGCGGGCGCCAAGCACGACGTGCTGGGCAACATCCTGCCGATCCCGCAGGTCGCGGCGGCGACGGCGCTGGTCGCCGGCGTCATGACGATCTTGTTCGGCTTGATCGCCAACTACCCGTTCGCCATCGCCACCGGCCTGGGCATCAACACCCTGCTGGCCGTGACGATCGCGCCGCAGGTCACCTGGCCCGAGGCGATGGGCCTGGTGGTCGTCGACGGCATCGTCATCCTGATCCTGGTCGCGACCGGGTTCCGCACCGCCGTGTTCAACGCGGTGCCCGCCGATCTCAAGGCCGCGATCGCCGTCGGTATCGGCCTGTTCATCACCTTCGTCGGCCTGGTCGACGCCGGTTTCGTGCGGCGGCTGCCGGACGCGGCCGACACCACCGTCCCGGTGGGCCTGGGCATCGACGGGTCGATCGCTTCCTGGCCGACCGCGGTGTTCGTCTTCGGCCTGGTGCTGACCTCGATCCTGGTGGCCCGCAAGGTGCGGGGCGGCATCCTGATCAGCGTCGTGGTCACCACGATCCTGTCGATCATCGTCGAGTCGGTCTTCCACGCCGGTTCCTCCAGCGACTCCGGTGAGACCGGCTGGAACCTGGGCTACCCGGCGCTGCCGGACCAGGTCGCGGGTCTGCCGGACCTGTCGCTGGTCGGCGACATCTCCTTCGGCGCCTTCACCCGGCTGCCCGCGCTGGCCGCGGCGATGCTGGTGTTCACGCTGGTCCTGGCGAACTTCTTCGACGCCATGGGCACGATGACCGGCCTCGGCAAGGAGGGCGGCCTCGCCGACGAGAAGGGCAACCTCCCGGGCATCGGCAAGGCGCTGGCCGTCGAGGGTCTGGGCGCGGTGGCCGGTGGTGTGGGCTCGGCGAGCTCGAACACGGTCTTCGTGGAGTCGGCCTCCGGCATCGCCGAGGGCGCGCGCACCGGTCTGGCCAACGTCGTCACCGGCGTGCTGTTCCTGGCCGCGATGTTCCTGACTCCGCTCTACCAGGTGATCCCGGTGGAGGCCGCGGCTCCGGCGCTGGTCGTGGTGGGCGCGATGATGCTGTCGCAGATCCGCCAGATCGACCTGTCGGACTTCAGCGTCGCGCTGCCGGCGTTCCTGACCATCGCGGTCATGCCGTTCACCTACTCGATCGCCAACGGCATCGGTGCCGGGTTCATCAGCTACGTGCTGCTGCGGACCTTCACCGGCAAGGCCCGCGAGGTGCACCCGCTGATGTGGGTCGTGTCCGCGGCCTTCGTCCTGTACTTCGCGTCGGGCCCGCTGAGCTCCGTGCTCGGGGTCTGACCCGCCGCCGAAAAAGGCACCCGCGTCCAGGAAAACCCGGACGCGGGTGCCTTTTTTCGCGCTTCGGACACGGGTTGTGGCCTGACCTTTTGGCGCGATGAGCCACATTCACGTCAAATGCTCCGAACGGGGGCATCCGCTGGCTAAGGTATGCGACCACTGGTCCTCGTGATCAGTTTGTCCGAATTCCCGAGATAGTTTGGTAGACTAACGACGTGTCCGATATCGCGGAGCGCGAACGCACCCTGGCCAGCCGCTTGCGGCTCGCGGTCGTTCGCCTGAACCGGCGGTTGCGCGCGCAGCGGGCCGATTCGGCCCTCACGCTGTCCCAGCTGTCGGCCCTGTCCTGCCTGCACAAGGCCGGTTCGATGACGCCAGGAGAGCTGGCGTCCAAGGAAGGTGTCCAGCCGCCCTCGATGACCCGGGTCATCGCGGCGCTGGAGGACAACGGTCTGGTCGTCCGGCGGCCGCACCCCACCGACGGCCGGCAGGCCATCGTCGAGGTGACCGAAGCCGGCGCCGCACGAGTCGAAGAAGAGGTCACGATCCGCGAGCGCTGGCTCGACCAGCAGCTGGCGGAGCTCAACGCGGAAGAGCTGGAGGTGCTGTCCCGCGCCTCCGAGATCATCGACCGGCTCGCCGGCCGGTGAACCCGATCGAGCACTGAGAGGCGGTACACGGAAGCGTGGTTGACCAAGTTCGAAGGTCTGCGGAAGGCGAAGACACCGAAGACTCGGTCAACCAGCGGTCGCGGGACCGCGACGTGAACACCGGCGGAGGGATGTTCCGCTCGCTGCGCGAGCGCAACTACCGCTACTACGCATCCGGGCAGGTCGTCTCGCTGACCGGCACCTGGATGCAGCGGGCCGCGCAGGACTGGCTCGTCCTGGAGCTCTCCGGCGGCAGTCCGGCCGCGCTCGGCCTGGCCGTCGCGCTGCAGTTCCTGCCCACGCTCGCGCTCACGCTCTGGGCGGGGGTGTTCGCCGACCGGTTCGACAAGCGCCGCATCCTGATCGTCACGCAAAGCGCCCTGGGCCTCTGCGGCTTCGCGCTGGGGACGCTCGACGTGACCGGGATCGTCGCCCTCTGGCACGTCTACGTGCTGTGCTTCGTGCTCGGATGCTTCTCGGCGGTGGACGCGCCGGTGCGGCAGTCCTTCGTGGTGGAGATGGTCGGTCCCGCGCAACTGACCAACGCCGTCGCGCTGAACTCCATGACCTTCAACCTGGCCCGCATCGTCGGGCCCGCGATCGCCGGCGTGGCCATCACCGCCATCGGCACCGGCTGGGTGTTCCTGGCCAACGGGCTGAGCTCGGTGGCCGTGGTCGCCGGACTGCTGCTGATGGACACCGCCCTGCTGCACCGGGCGAAGCCCTCGGGCAAGGAACGAGGTCAGCTCCGGGCCGGTCTGCGCTACGTGCGCGGCCGCCCGGACCTGATCGTCGTGCTGGTGCTGATGTTCTGCATCGGCACCTTCGGGATGAACTTCGAGAGCACCTTCGCGGTGATCGCCCGCAACGTGTTCCACCACGACGCCGACGGCTACGGCATGCTCATCACGATGCTCGCCGTGGGCACGCTCAGCGGTGCGACGCTGGCCGCCCGCCGCAGCGCCAAGCCCGGTTCCCGGCTGCGGCTGATGCTGATCGGCGCGGCCGTGTTCGGGGCTCTGGAGGCGCTGGCCGGGGTCATGCCGTCCTACTGGCTGTTCGCGGTGACGCTGATCCCGATGGGCATCGCCGTCATGACCTTCACGACCAGCGCGAACTCGACCGTTCAGCTGGCGGTGGAGCCGACGATGCGCGGTCGCGTGATGGGTCTCTACATGCTGTTGTTCATGGGTGGCAAGCCGCTCGGGGGTCTCGCCTCGGGCTGGCTGGCGGAGGTCTTCGGGCCGCGCTGGCCGGTGCTGCTCGGCGGTCTGCTGTCGCTGGCCGCGGCGGTGGGCGGGGCCCTGGTGCTGTCTCAGCAGCGCAAGAAGGGGTTGATCCAACCGCAAGGTTAGGCTAACCTAATACATGTCCGCTTCGTGGTGGGAGCGGTAGTCAGTTCGGGAACAGATCGAGCCCCGGCCTCCTGCGGGAGACCGGGGCTCGATCATTACCGGCGGCAAGAACTTGTCGGAGCACTCACCGCCGAGCCGGGCCGCGATTTCAGCGGAAATCGGGTCACGCCGTGGGCAGGCGCAGGCCGTTGAGGCCCTTGCGGGCGTCGTCGAAGCGCTTGGCGACCTCGTCCCAGTTGACGACGTTCCACAGCTGCTTGACGTAGTCGGCCTTCACGTTGCGGTACTGCAGGTAGTAGGCGTGCTCCCAGATGTCGAACACCAGCAGGGGAGTGGTGGCGATCGACAGGTTGGAGTGGTGGTCGCGCAGCTGCTGGGTGATCAGCCGCTGACCGACCGGGTCCCACGCCAGCACGCCCCAGCCGTTGCCCTGGATCGTGGTCGACACCGCCTCCATCTGGGCGCGGAACTTGTCGAACGAGCCGAAGTCCTGGTCGATGGCCGCCGCCAGCTCGCCCGTCGGCTTGTCGCCGCCGTTCGGGGACAGGATCTTCCACCACACCAGGTGCATCGAGTGCCCGGCGAGGTTGAACGCCAGCGTCGTCTCCAGGCCGACGATCGAGGAGAAGTCGCCCTTGTCGCGGGCCTCCGCGATCTTGTCGATCGTGTCGTTCGCGCCCTTGACGTAGGTCGCGTGGTGCTTGCTGTGGTGCAGCTCGTTGATCTCGCCGGAGATCGCCGGCTCCAGCGCCGCGTAGTCGTAGTCCAACTCCGGCAGCACGTACTCGGGCACCGAAGTCTCCCTCCGTAGTCGACACCATCTTGTTGTTGCCACCCTATGGCAATTGCTCAGGTGTGGCTACAGGTGCCCTCGGAGTGTCAGCCCGCGGGCCAGCTGTGCACCGGATCGCCGTGATCGGCCAGCTCGATGTAGCGGCGCAGCATCGTCGTCAGCGCGGAATGCCGATCGGCGCCGTCGGCCTCCAGCCGGGCCACCGCGTCCCGCTGCCAGCTCGCGCCGTTGCGGCGGGTCAGGCAGCGCTGCTCGATGACGCCCAGGTATCGGGAGCGGGCCTCATCGGACACCCCGCAGGCGGCGAGACCCTCGTGGGCCATCGGCAGCAGGCGGCGCAGCACCAGCTCGTCCGGCGTCACCCAGCCTGCGCCCGGCCAGTACAGGTGGGCGTCGAAACCGTGCCGGGCGCCCGCGTAGAAGTTCTCCTCAGCCGCGGCGAACGACATCTGAGTCCAGAGTGGACGGTCCTGCTCGGTCAGCGCCCGCTGCGCGCCGTAGAAGAACATCGCGTTCGCCACGATGTCGACCACCGACGGGCCCGCGGGCAGCACCCGGTTCTCGATCCGCAGGTGCGGCACGCCCTCGACCAGGTCGTAGACCGGGCGGTTCCAGCGCCAGATCGTGCCGTTGTGCAGCCGCAGCTCGTTGAGCTTCGGGGCGCGACCGTTGTCCAGCGCGGCGACCGGGTCCTCCTCCTCCGGCTCCGGCAGCAGCGCCGGGAAGTAGCGGACGTTCTCCTCGAACAGGTCGAAGATCGAGGTGATCCACCGCTCGCCGAACCACACCCTCGGCCGCACGCCCTGGTTGCGCAGCTCCGTCGGACGGGTGTCGGTGGCCTGCAGGAACAGCGGGATGCGCGTCTCGTGCCAGAGCGCCTTGCCCAGCAGGAACGGGGAGTTCGCGCCGATCGCGACCTGCACGCCCGCCAAGCACTGGGCGGCGTTCCAGTGCGCCGCGAAGTCCTCCGGCGCCACCTGCAGGTGCAGCTGCACCGACGTGCACGCCGACTCCGGCGCGATCGAATCCGCGTAGGAGCGCAGCCGTTCCGGGCCCGCGTCGGCCAGCGGAACGCCCTCCATGTCCAGCAGCATCTCCTCGCCGCGGGCCATGATGATCTGGTCGTTGAGCACCGAGTAGCGCGGATTGCTCGTCAACGTCGACGGGTCGAAGTGCAGGCTGCTCAGCGTCGGTAACGCGCCGATCATCGCGATCTTCGCGCCCGCGTCGTGCGCCCCGGCGTCGGCGCGCCGCAGCGCCGCCCGCACGCCCTCCTCCAAGCGCAGCGCGCTGTCGCCGGCCAGCACCCGCGGTTCGACGTTGAGCTCGATGTTCTGCTGCCCCAGCTCGGTGGTGAAAATCGCTTCGCTGATTTTCTCCAGCACCACGACGTTGTTCATCGACGGCTGCATGCGCTCGTCCACCAAGCACAATTCCATCTCCAGCCCCATCTGTTGATGCGGGAAGGAGAATTCACCATCGGCGAGCATGCGGGCCAGGGCGTCCAGTCCGCGTTGCATCTTGTTCCGATAGCGTTGCCGATCAATCGGTTTGAAGGATCGATCGTCCACGTGCCGTCCCATGCCGTCTCCCCTTTTTCGGCAGCACGTCAGCGGCCAGCGCTGGGGGAACCACCGTGACACATCCCCACCTGCGTAGCCAGCGGCCAAAACGGTGTCAGCCGCGCTACGCCGCCACCCCCGCGAACCCGCACGGCATTCGGACTTTCCCGCTCCGCTGAAACGCGGAGAAATGGGCCGCCGGGAGCATTCCCGCGCGCTGTTCGGTGTTGCCCGCACGGGCAATCGGTCCAATCCGAGCCGAAACCGGACGACGACCGGTCCTGCGAGAACCGAACGGTCGCGGCATCACGCAGCGTCGCCCTCTCGTCTGTTGGGGCGAGAACTTTCCCACCACTTACGTTCAGCGCTCGCGAACTCCTCACGACCGCCGCACGCCGAGGTCTGAACAAATCCCCCGAGCCGAATCCGAAATCGTGCATAACGCCACACCTCCCGCCACGGCGAAAACAACAAGGCCCCCTTTCACCCACCGAATCCCGGCCCGGGGCGGAGCAGGGGAACCTTCCTGTCACGGGCGACGCGAGCAAGGGAACCTTCCTGTCACGCCGCCGCGGGCGGGGGAGCGCGTGGGAACCTTTCGCTCACGCCGGGCCGGGCGCGCGGGGAGCAAGGGAACCTTCCTGTCATCGGCCCGCGCGGCGCGGATGGGACAATGCCGTTCGTGGCGGAGATGGTCGAGATCAGCGACGTCGACGATCCTCGGGTCGACGACTTCCGCGATCTGTCCCGCGCGGATCGCAGGCCGGACCGGCCGGGCGGGCGCGGGCTGGTGATCGCCGAGGGCGTCGTGGTGGTCGAGCGGTTGCTCGCCTCGCCGTACCCGGTGCGGGCGCTGTTCGGGGTGCGCCGCCGGATCGAGGAGCTCGCCGAGGCCACCGCCGGGCTCGACGTGCCCGCCTACGTCACCGACGCCGACGTGATGGCCCGCGTCGTCGGGTTCCACCTCAACCGCGGCGTGCTGGCGGTGGCCGACCGGGCGCCGGTCGTCGAGCCCGCCGAGCTGATCGGCCGCGCGCAGCGGCTCGCCGTGCTCGAAGGCATCGGCGATCACGAGAACCTCGGCGCGCTGTTCCGCAACGCCGCCGCGCTCGGCGTCGACGGCGTGCTGCTCGGCGCCGGGTGCTCCGACCCGCTCTACCGGCGCAGCGTGCGGGTGTCGATGGGGCACGTGCTGCGGGTGCCCTTCGCCCACCTCGGCTCCTGGCCCGCCGACCTGAAGATGCTCCGCGACGAGGGGTTCAGCATCGCCGCGCTCACCCCGCGCGGCGACTCCCGGCCGCTGCGCGACGCCGGGCTGGATCGCGGGAAGGTCGCCGTCCTGCTCGGCTCCGAAGGGCCCGGCCTGACCGACGAGGCCATCGACGCCGCCGACGTCGCCGTGCGCATCCCGATGGCGGACGGGGTCGATTCGCTCAACGTCGCCACCGCCGGGGCCATCACCTTCCACGCGCTGAGCGGGACCTGATGGACGGCGGCTGGGAACTGCACGCCCGCTCCGGGCGGGCCGTGCTGGTGCGCGGCGACGGGACCGAGTACGACCCGGCGCGGCTGCGACTGCCTGAGGTGCTGATCGCCGCCCTGCACGAGTGGGCCGGTGTGGCCGAGCTGGTGAACAGCGGCGACTCGGTGCAGACCGGGGAGATCGTGTCCCGCCGCGGGCGGCAGCTGGCGACGCGGCTCGCCGCCGAGACCGGTGGCCGCGTCGGGTACGTCGATCCGTTCAGCGGCGAGCTCGTGCAGATCGGGCGGCCGCGTTCGGCGCAGGCGATCCGCCGCGGCGGGCGGCCGGTCGCGCCGGTGAACCCGACGCCGTGGGGGACCGGGCTGACGATCAGCGCGGTCATCGCGGTGATCGTGGCCGTCACGCTCAGCGTCGTCACCCAGGGACTGGCCGACGCCAGCGGCGTCCTCGCGGTGTTCGTCAACATCGCCATCGCCGCCGGGTTCGCGCCCTCGATCTGGCTGGGCCGCCACGTGCCGGTGTGGCGGTGGGTGGCGTACGGGACCGCCGCGGGTCTGGTGGCCTCCTGGATCGTCGGGCTGCTGAGCCTGCTCGGACCCGGCTGAGAACGAAGAACGGCCAGGCCGCGAAGGCCTGGCCGTTGTCCGGTGATCCTGCTCAGCGGTGCGAGCGGACGCCCAGCAGCACGTCCTCCCACGACGGCACGATCGGATGGCTCTTGCGGCCGTTGCGCTTGGGCTCGGCCTTGGTGTCCTCGGCGGACTCGGTCTCGGGCTTGGCCGGTTCCTCGGGCGCCGGGGTTTCCAGGTCCAGCGTCGGCTCGGCCGGTTCGGCGGGCTCGGGTTCCGGTGGCTCGACGCGCTGCAGCGTCGGCTCGGCGCGGGCCGCCGGGGCCTCCGGCAGCGCGGGCTCCGGCTCGGGCTCGGCCGGGGCGGAGGCCGGCTGCTGGTCGAGCTGCAGGGCCTCGCGGGCCAGCTCGGTGACCGGGCGGACCGTGCGCAGCGGCCGGTTCGGCGACGGGTCGAGCAGGTCGACCGCGTGCTCGTCGAGCGAGGCGACGGTGCCGCCGTGCGCGCCCGGGTGGAACACCCAGTGCGCGCTGTTCTCCGAGCGACCGGCCTGCCAGGCCAGCTGCACGACCCACTTGTTGTCGTCGCCGCGCCAGGCGTCCCAGTTGGCCTCGGTGTACTCGTGGCCGCGCATCCCGAAGGTGTGCGCGATGACCTCGCCGAGCGTCTGCACGTCGGGGCCGTCCTCGCGGACCGGGTGGGCGCGCTGGGCCATCTCGGCGATCTGAGCGCGCTCCAGCAGCACCGGGTAGGCGTAGCGCTCGATGCGGTGCTCGGGCAGGCCCGACGTGGCCGCTATCTGGGCGACGGACGCCCCGGAGCGGATGCGGGCCTGGATCTCGCGCGGCCGCATCTGCTGCTCCATCTCGATCTGCACCTGGCCCAGCCGGGTGAGGTCGCCGCGGGAAGCCGCGCGCAACCGCTCGTCGGCGGGCACGGTGAATCGCTCACCGTTCTCCGGGTCCTCGCAGATGACGGATTCACCGTCCTCGTCGAGCCCGACCACTCGCAGCGCTCGCATCACGCCAGCCTCCCGCCGACCTACATGTCACCAAGCTGTGACAGTAACCCGGCGCGCCGCCTTGACGCGGGAGGCACGCCGGGTCCTCGTGTCGTTCGTTGGTCGCCTTGTCGGCTTCGATCTTGCCCTATGCGCGCGGGCGGCGCGAATGAGTTGAACTACTCAACTCCTGCGACTATCACTCGTCGTGATCAACTTCGTCGCTGATCGCGACCGCGAAACGGCAACGGCCGCCGGGGAAATCCGCAGGTCGCGGATGTCGCCCGACGGCCGCCTAGCGCGATCAGGACAGCTGCGAAATCACCCAGTCGATGGACTTGGTCAGCTGGGTGATGTCGTCCGGCTCGATGGCCGGGAACATGCCGATCCGCAGCTGGTTGCGACCCAGCTTCCGGTACGGCTCGGTGTCGACGATGCCGTTGGCGCGCAGCGCCTTGGCGATCGCGGCGGCGTCGATCGAGTCGTCGAAGTCGATGGTGCCGACGACCTGCGAGCGCTTCGCCGGGTCGGTGACGAACGGCTTGGCGTGCTCCGAGGCCTCCGCCCAGTCGTAGAGGCGCTTCGAGGACTCCTTGGTGCGGGCGTCGCACCAGGACAGGCCGCCCTGGCCGTTCATCCACTCGATCTGGTCGGCCAGCATGAACAGCGTGGCCACCGCCGGCGTGTTGTAGGTCTGGTCCTTGCGCGAGTTGTCCAGCGCGGTCGGCAGCGACAGGAACTCCGGGACCCAGCGGTCCGAGGCGCCGATCTCGTTGACCCGCTCGATCGCGGCCGGGCTCATCGCGGCCAGCCACAGCCCGCCGTCGGAGGCGAAGGACTTCTGCGGCGCGAAGTAGTAGACGTCCACGTCGGCGGCGTTGAAGCCCAGGCCACCGGCACCCGAGGTGGCGTCCACGGCGATCAGCGCGTTCTCCGAGCCCGCCGGGCGGGACGGCGGCAGCATGACGCCGGTGGAGGTCTCGTTGTGCGCCCAGCCGATCAGGTCGACGCTCGGGTCCGACACCGGCTCCGGGGCGTCACCCGGGTCGGCGGAGACCACGACCGGCTCGCCGATGAAGGGAGCCGTCTTGGCGGCCTTGGCGAACTTCGAGGAGAACTCGCCGTAGGTCAGGTGCAGCGAGCGCTCGCGGATCAGGCCGAAGGTCGCGGCGTCCCAGAACGCGGTGGTGCCGCCGACGCCCAGCACGACCTCGTAGCCCTCGGGCAGCGAGTACAGCTCGCGCAGGCCCTCGCGGACCCGTCCGACCAGCGACTTCACCGGCTTCTGCCGGTGGGAGGTGCCCATCACCGCGGCACCCTCGTTCGCCAGCCGCGCCAGCTGCTCCGGGCGCACCTTGGAAGGTCCGCAGCCGAAGCGGCCGTCTGAGGGCTGGAGTTCGTCGGGCAGCTTCAGGGTGGTCGGGTCGGTGGTCTCGGCCTGCGTCATTCCGGCGCCTCCGGGCGTTGTTGTGGTGACTGTGCGGGTCGGTGAGAATCCCGTCCCCGCGCGCCAGTGGCCAGGTCCGCCGGCGCCATTGCCGGCTCGGCTCAAGTGTTGCAGCAGGGTTACCGCGCGGTGTCCGGCGGCTGCTGCCGCACCGCAACTTACTGCTGTTCGCCTCCCCGGCCAACCACACTGTGGCCCACGAGGCCCGTTCGGGTCGGACGGATCAGGCGAATCCGGGCGCTCCGCAGCACTTCTTGTACTTGCGTCCCGAGCCGCACCAGCAGGCGTCGTTGCGGCCCGGTGGCCAGGGCAGATACCGGCCGTCGTGGGCTTCCTCGAAGACGAAGTCGTCCGGCGCCTCGGGGTCGGCCGACTCGATGCCGACGGCGGCGGCGAACTCCTCCACGGCGGCGACGGTGGTGGGGACCAGGCAGGCACCCGTGGCGACGTCGGCGAGCTCGCGCTGCACCGAGCGCCGGTAGTCCTCGTGCGTCGTGCCCTCGTTCCACCACTCCGGGTGCTCGGACACCGAGCGGGCGAATTCCTCCGCCGTCCACAGCGGGACCGGGTAGAGGGTGAGCGAAAGGTTCCCGTGCTCGTCCACGAGCCCGTCCAGGTCGCCCTCGGCCGGACCGTCGGGGACGTCTCCGGAGAGCCGGTGGATCCCCTCGCTCAGCTCCCGGCGGTGCTCGGAGCAGCGCTGGACGAACTCGTCCATCGCGTCGACGGGCAGCTCCTGGTCGCGGCGGGCGTGCCAGCGCTCCAGGAGCAGGTCGAACCCCGGGTCGGTCGCCTCCAGGGGCTCGTCCAGCGACGGGACGAGGTGGGTCGCGCCCACGTTGAGCCAGCGCATCCCCTCGGCGACGTCGCCCGAGGTGGCGAAGCCGTAGTGGACGTCCATGTAGGTCATCGCGACCTTGCTCGGCGTCCGGCGCAGCTCGTCGAGCAGCGGTGCGGCCTCGTCGGCGCGCCCGTGGGTGAGCAGGTAGGCGATGTAGGCGCCCCTGCCGCTGAGCGGACCGGCGTCGACGTCGAGACGGAACGCCCTGGTCACGGCGTCGCGCTCGCGTTCGTGCTCGCCGGCCAGGTGCCAGTTCTCGGCGGCCTGGACGAGTTCGGAGCACGGGTCGTCGCTGAGCGCCGCGTCCTCCTCGAGGGCCTCGGCGTTCTGCACGTGCGTACTCCGCGATTCGGTCACGCGGTCAAGGTAAACCCCGGTGGGCCGGTCACCGGACCGGCCCACCCCGGGGCGTCACACCGGTGCGATGACCGGGGTGACGGTGTCCCAGCCCGCGACGTCCTGCGGCGAGCGCGGGGCCGGGCCGACGTACTGGGCCGACGGCCGGACCAGGCGCCCGGTCTTCTTCTGCTCCAGGACGTGCGCCGACCATCCGGCCAGGCGGGCGGCGGTGAACATCGAGGGCATCATCGTCGTGGGCACCTCGGCGAAGTCCAGGATCACGGCGGCCCAGAACTCCACGTTGGTCTCGATCTGGCGGTCGGGGCGCCGCTCCCGCAGCTCGGCCAGCGCCGCCTGCTCCAACTCGCGGGCCACCTCGAAGCGCGGGGCCTTGAGCTGGTCGCAGGTGTTGCGCAGGACGCGGGCGCGCGGGTCCTCGGCGCGGTAGACGCGGTGCCCGAAGCCCATCAGCCGCTCACCGCGGTCGAGGATGCCGGCCACCACGCGGCGGGCGTCGCCGGTGCGCTCGACCTCCTCGATCATCGGCAGCACCCGGGCCGGGGCGCCGCCGTGCAGCGGGCCGGACATGGCGCCGACCGCGCCCGACAGGCTCGCGCCCACGTCGGCTCCGGTGGAGGCGATGACCCGGGCGGTGAAGGTTGAGGCGTTGAGCCCGTGCTCGGCCGCCGACACCCAGTAGGCGTCCAGGGCCTGCACGTGGGCCGGGTCCGGCTCGCCGCGCCACCGGGTGAGGAACTGCTCGGTGGTGGTCGTGGCCTCGGCGATGCGGGCGTGCGGCACCGGCGTCTGGTCGCCGCGCGCGGACTGGGCGATGTAGGACAGGCCCAGCGAGCAGGCCCGCGCGAGCTGCTCGCGCACCTGCTCGGGCTCGATGTCGAGCACCGGCTCGAAGCCGAAGGCGGGTGCGGTCATGGCCAGCGCCGCCTGGGCGTCGGCGCGCACGTCACCGGTGCGCACCGGCAGCGGGAGGTCCTCGGCGAGCGGCAGTCCGCCGCCGAACGTCCCGTCCACCAGCAGCGTCCAGACGTCGCCGAACGAGACGGTGCCCACGAGGTCCTCGATGTCCACGCCCCGGTAGCGCAGCGCGCCGCCGTCGCGGTCGGGTTCGGCGATTTCGGTCTGGAAGGCGACGACGCCTTCCAGACCGGGGCGGAATTCGCTCATGACTGCCTCGTCTCCTCGTCGTTGGGGTGCGCGCGTGCGGTTGGGGCGGGCTGCGTGGCGGGGGTGTCCGCTCACAGTGCACCGCTGGGGGAAGAAGCGGCAATGGAGTCGGGGTGGGAAAAAATTCCGAGATGAGTTGACGCGGGGTGAATGGATGCTTTTGCTCCCCGTGGAAAAATTCCGGAAAAATTGTTGTTTCGCAACGTGGCGATCAGGACGAATCGGGCACTCGATCGGGGGCTGGCCCCGGCGCGGTGTGTTAAGGATTCAGGCATGCACCTCGCCCCGCACGAGCGCGACAAGCTCCTCGTCTACGTCGCAGCGCAGCTGGCTCGCGAACGGATGGACCGCGGCCTCAAGCTCAACCACCCCGAAGCGATCGCGCTGATCACCCACCACGTCACCGAGGGCGCTCGCGACGGGCGCACCGTCGCCGAGCTCATGCAGAGCGGACGCGAGGTGCTGCGCGCCGACCAGGTGCTCGACGGCGTGCCGGAGATGATCCACGACGTGCAGGTCGAGGCCACCTTCCCGGACGGCACCAAGCTCGTCACCGTCCACGACCCGATCACCTGAGCAGGAGCTGCGCATGCGTCCCGGCGAGATCATCACCGCCGACGAGCCGATCCCGCTGAACCCCGGCAGGCAGCGCGTCCGGCTCACCGTCGTCAACCGCGCCGACCGGGCCGTGCAGGTCGGCTCGCACTACCACTTCGCCGCGGTCAACCCCGGCCTGGAGTTCGACCGCGCCGCCGCGTGGGGCCACCGGCTCGACGTGCCCTCCGGCACCGCCGTGCGCTTCGAACCCGGCGTGGAGCGCGAGATCGACCTGGTGCCGATCACCGGCGCCCGCCTGGTGCCCGGGCTGCGCCCCGAGTTCGCCGGTGACCTCGACCAGCGCGACCACCAGGCCCGCGACATCGCCTACGGGCAGAAAGGTGAGGGGACCCGGTGAGCACGCCCTCCATCGACCGATCCCGCTACGCCGAGCTGTTCGGCCCCACCACCGGCGACCGCATCCGGCTCGCCGACACCGACCTGCTCATCGAGATCACCGAGGACCGCAGCCGCGGCCCCGAGGGCTCCGGTGAGGAGGCCGTGTTCGGCGGCGGCAAGGTCATCCGCGAATCCATGGGCCAGGCCGTGGCCACCCGCGCCGAAGGAACACCCGACGTGGTGATCACCGGTGCGGTGATCCTCGACCACTGGGGCGTGGTCAAGGCCGACGTCGGCATCCGCGACGGCCGCATCGTCGGCATCGGCAAGGCGGGCAACCCCGACGTCACCGACGGGGTGGACCCCGCGCTGGTCATCGGCCCGTCCACCGAGATCGTCGCGGGCAACGGCCGGATCCTCACCGCCGGCGGCATCGACTGCCACGTGCACTTCATCTGCCCGCAGGAAGCCGACACCGCGCTGGCCAGCGGCATCACCACGCTCATCGGCGGCGGCACCGGACCCGCCGAGGGCAGCAAGGCCACCACCGTCACGCCCGGGGCCTGGAACCTCGCGCGGATGATGCAGTCGATGGACCACGTGCCGGTCAACGTGCTGCTGCTCGGCAAGGGCAACACCACGCGCGGCGAAGCGCTGCTGGAACAGCTGCGCGCCGGGGCGGGCGGCCTGAAGATCCACGAGGACTGGGGCGCCACGCCCGCCGTCATCGACGCCTCGCTGCGCGCGGCCGAGGAGACCGGCGCGCAGGTCGCCATCCACACCGACACGCTCAACGAGACCGGCTTCCTGGAGTCCACCCTCGCGGCCATCAACGGCCGGTCGATCAACGCCTACCACGCCGAAGGCGCGGGTGGCGGGCACGCGCCGGACATCATCAAGGTCGCCGCGGCGGCCAACGTGCTGCCCTCGTCGACCAACCCGACCCGGCCGCACACCGTCAACACCATCGACGAGCACCTCGACATGCTCATGGTGTGCCACCACCTCAACCCGTCGGTGCCCGAGGACCTGGCCTTCGCCGAGAGCCGCATCCGCCCCTCGACGATCGCGGCCGAGGACGTGCTGCACGACCTCGGCGCCATCTCGATGATCAGCTCCGACGCGCAGGCGATGGGCCGCATCGGCGAGGTCGTGCTGCGCACCTGGCAGACCGCGCACGCGATGAAGCGGCGCAGGGGTTCCCTCGACGGCGACACCCGCGCCGACAACAACCGCGCCCAGCGCTACGTCGCGAAGTACACGATCAACCCGGCGCTGGCGCACGGCATCGCCGGCGAGGTCGGCTCCGTGGAGGTCGGCAAGCTCGCCGACCTCGTGCTGTGGGAGCCGCAGTTCTTCGGCGTCCGGCCGCACTCGGTGCTCAAGGGCGGGTTCGCGGCGTGGGCGGCGATGGGTGACCCGAACGCGTCCATCCCGACCCCGCAGCCCTACGTGCTCCGGCCCAGCTTCGGCTCGGCGCCGCGCACGGCCGCCGCGAGCAGCGCGTTCTTCGTGGCACCCGCCTCGCTGGAGGACGGGCTGGCCGAGCGGCTGGAGCTGAGCACGCCGATGACCGCGATCGCCAGCACCCGCGACATCACCAAGGCCGAGATGGTGCGCAACTCGGCGACGCCGGACATCCAGGTCGACCCCGACAGCTTCGCCGTCCGCATCGACGGCGACCTCGTCGAGCCCGACCCGGTTCGCGAGCTGCCCATGGCGCAGCGCTACTTCCTGTTCTGATGGGACTCGCTGTGCTGGCGCTGGCCGACTCCCGGTTCCCCGGAGGCGGCCACGCGCACTCCGGCGGCGTGGAGGAAGCCGCCTCCCGCGGACTCATCAGCAGCGTCGCCGACCTGCGGGAATTCATGCGCGGCAGGCTCTTCGGCGCGGGTTCGCCGCAGGCGGTCTTCACCGCCGCCGCGACCCACGCCGCGCTCCGCGGTGTCCACAGCGGACACTGGAGGGAGCTGGACGTCGAACTCGACGCCCGCACCCCGTCCCCGGCGCAGCGGGAGGCCTCGCGCGCGCAGGGGAAGGGGATGCTCCGCGCCGGCCGGGCCGCCTGGCCCTCACCGGCGCTCACCGAACTGGTGGCCGCGACGCCGCGACCACACCACCCGATCGTGCTGGGCGTGCTGGCGGCGACCGCCGGGTCGACACCCCGCGAGGCCGCGCTGACCGCCGGGTACCTGGCGATCAGCGGCCCCGCCTCGGCCGGGATCCGGCTGCTGGGGCTGGACCCGTTCGCGGTCAACGCGGCGCTCGTGGAGCTCTCCGCCGAGCTCGACGAGATCGCCGACGAAGCCGCCCGGCTCGCCGGGACCGCCCCGGCCGAGCTGCCCGCGCCGGGCGCTCCGGCGCTGGACCTGCTCGCCGAGGCCCACGATCGTCATCACCGGGAAGAGGTGCGTCTCTTTGCTTCCTGACCACGGCCACGGACACGGCCACACGCATCCGGTCGGTTTCGACCCGACCGCCGCCGGACCCGACCCGCACGCGGCGACGCCGCAGCTCGGCAGGCCGTTCCGGCTGGGCATCGGCGGCCCGGTGGGCAGCGGGAAGACGGCCCTGACCGCCGCGCTGTGCCGGGCACTGGGCCAGGAGATGAACCTGGCGGTGGTCACCAACGACATCTACACCACCGAGGACGCCGACTTCCTGCGCAAGGCGGGCGTGCTCGACGTCGACCGGATCGAGGCCGTGCAGACCGGGGCCTGCCCGCACACCGCGATCCGCGACGACATCACCGCCAACCTCGACGCCGTGGACCGGCTGACCGACCGGCACCCGGGCCTGGAGCTGGTGATCGTGGAGAGCGGCGGCGACAACCTCACCGCCGTGTTCAGCCGGGGCCTGGCCGACCGGCAGGTCTTCGTCGTCGACGTCGCCGGTGGCGACAAGGTGCCGCGCAAGGGCGGACCCGGTGTCACCACGGCCGACCTGCTGGTCATCAACAAGGTCGACCTCGCCGAGCTCGTCGGGGCCGACATGGACGTGATGGTCTCCGACGCCCATCGGATGCGTGGGAACCTTCCTGTCATCACCCAGTCGCTGACCCGCACGCCCAACGCTCCCGACGTCGCCGCCTGGGTCCGCGACCAGGTGAAGGTCGGCGTTGGTGCGTGAGCTCGGCAGGGGACAGTTTTTCCTCGAATTACCCATGATCGAAGTCCGTTTTGTCCGGACAGTTCGGGCAAAAACCGTCCCCGGCGCAGCGCGATGAAGGCCACCGCTCTCCTCACCGTCGAGCGCTCCGGCGACCGCAGCGTCGTCCGCGAGCTGCGCTCGCAGGCCCCCACGACCCTCGTCCCGCGCCGCGGCGCGACCGCCGGTGACGGGACCGCCGTCGTCCACCTGGTGAGCTCGGCCGCGACCCCGCTCGGCGGAGACCTCGTCGACCTGCGGGTTCGGGTCGGGGCCGGGGCCCGGCTGCGGCTGGTCGGGACGGCGGCGACCGTCGCGCTGCCCGGTCGCGGGAGCAGCCGCTCCACCGTGCGGATCGAGGTCGACGAGGGCGGCACGGTCGAGTACCTGCCGGAGGCCTCGGTGATCAGCTCCCGCGCCGATCACGAGTCGGAGCTCGTCGTCGACCTGGCCGCCGGGGCCCGGGTGCGGTGCAGGGAGACCCTGGTGCTCGGGCGATACGGGGAACCTTCCGGTCATCTCGTCGCCTCCACGCACGTCACGCGGTCGGGGACCGCTCTGCTGCGGCAGCGGCTCGACCTCGGTGACGCGCGGATGGCGTCCAGCACCGGCTACCTCGCGGGCGCCCGCGTGCTGGCCACCGAGACCGTCGCCTGGGACCGCGACCCGCTCGACCCCGCCAGCGGCCAGTGGTGGTCGCTGGCGCCGCTGGCCGCCGGGGGAGCGCTGGCCACCGCCGTCGCCGACGACGCGGTCACGGCCGGGCACCGCCTCGCGGAGGCGCTGTCCCATCATCCGGACGCCGAGGACCTGGTCCTGCCGGCCTGGTGACGCGGGTGAGCGGAAGGTTCCCCTGCTCGCGTCCCAGCGCAACGGCTGTTCGGGTGAGGTGCGGGCGGTGTGGGAACGATCACTGCATCGATTGCGGGATCGATCGTGATCTATCGTCGATTCGGCTCCCGTTCCGATCGCGTTTACCGTCATAACGAATGGCCGGGGCGCATCACGCGCGCCGGTCTCGTCCAACCCGTACCGTCCGGCGCTGGGGGCGGAGTGCGTCCAGGCCGGAATGTCGAAGTCGAGTCGTGCCGTTCGCCGGACGAGTCAGGGAGGAAGAGGATGTCGGAGGCCAAGGTCGCGTTGCCGTCCATGCGCGTGTCCTACGAAGCGGGGGCGCTGAACGAGGACTCGCTCGCCGACACCTGGCACGAGCAGATGCAGCGGTGGTTCGACGAGGCCATCGCCGCCGAGCTGGTCGAACCCAACGCGATGGTGCTGGCCACCGCGGACCCGGACGGTTTCCCGTCGTCGCGGACCGTGCTGTGCAAGGGCTTCGACGAGCGCGGCGTGGTGTTCTTCACCAACTACACGTCGAACAAGAGCCACGATCTGAAGTCGACTCGCGTCGCGGCGGCGACGTTCCCGTGGCTGGGTCTGCAGCGGCAGGTCAACGTGCGCGGTGAGGTCGAGAAGGTGACGCCTGCCGAGACCGCCGAGTACTGGGCCGAGCGCCCGCGCGGTTCGCAGCTGGGCGCCTGGGCGTCCCCGCAGTCGCGCGTGGTCAACGGGCGCGAGGCGCTGGAGAACTCGCTGAACGGCATCGAGCGGCGCTTCGGCGACGCCGAGAAGGTCCCGGTCCCGCCGCACTGGGGCGGCTGGCGGATCCGCCCGGACTTCGTCGAGTTCTGGCAGGGCCGCCCCGACCGGCTGCACGACCGCCTGCGCTTCCGCCGCAACGACGACCGCTGGACGGTCGAACGCCTCGCCCCCTGAGAACCCGTCAAAACCTCCCCGTCCCCACCCGGAGACGGGGAGGTTTTCACGAAAACCGTCCCCCACCTCCCCACCCCAGGTGACCCGGGGAAGGGGAGGTTTTCATGAAAACCGTCCCCTCCACGTCCCCACCCGAGGTGACCTGGGACGGGGAAGTTTTCATGAAAACTTCCATCCCCACCTCCCCACCCGAGGTGACCTGGGGTGGGGAGGTTTTCATGAAAACTTCCCCACCCACCTCCCCACCCGAGGTGACCTGGGGACGGGAGGTTTTCATGAAAACTGTCATCTCCAGCTCCCGACCCGGGGTGACCTGGGGTGGGGGAGGTTTTCATGAGAACTGTGCGCTTCGCGGGGTAGAGGTCGGTCACATGCGGTGGGGACGAGTGGTCCATTAGCTTCGCGAAGGACTACGCTGCTGCTCTCGTGCGGCAGAGCAGCGGAACCCTTCCCCGGCGCAGCGTCAAGTCCTTGCTCGGCAAGGTCTTCATCGACACCCGGCCGCTGCAGTACCCGGCCTACCGGCGGCTGTGGCTGTCCAACATCGTCACCGCCGTCGGCGCGCAGTTCTCGGCCGTGGCCGTGCCCAAGCAGCTCTACGACATCACCGGTTCGTCGTTCTACGTCGGGCTCGCGGGCATCTTCGGCCTGGTCCCGCTGCTGGTGTTCGGCCTGTGGGGCGGGGCGATCGCCGACTCCGTCGACCGCCGCAAGCTGCTGATCATCACCAACGGCGGCCTGGCGGGAACCTCCCTGCTGCTGTGGCTGGTCGCCTACGCCGGCATCCCGTCGGTGTGGCTGGTGCTGGTCCTGTTCGCGCTCCAGCAGACCTTCTTCGCGGTGAACTCGCCGACCCGCGGCGCCGCCATCGCCCGGCTGATCCCCACCCACCTGCTGCCGTCCGCGCAGGCCCTGGGCGCCACCGTCTTCCAGCTCGGGTCGATCGTCGGGCCGCTGCTGGCGGGAGTCCTGCTGCCGCTGCTGGGGCTGTCCGTGCTGTACCTGGTGGACGCGATCGCGCTGTGCCTGGCGCTGATCGCGGTGTTCCGGCTGCCCGCGCTGCCCCCGCAGGACGGGGCGCCGAAGAAGGCCGGGCTGCGCTCGGTCCTCGACGGCTTCCGCTACCTCGGCCTGCACGCGGTGCTGCTGGCGTCGTTCCTGATGGACATCATCGCGATGGTCTTCGGCATGCCGCGCGCGCTGTTCCCGGAGATGGCCGAGCGCACCTTCGGCGACCCGCCCGGCGGCGGGGCCGCGCTCGGCTGGCTGTACGCGGCGATCCCGCTGGGCGCGTTCTTCTTCGGGCTGTTCTCCGGCTGGCTGCACCGCATCGCGCGGCACGGCGTCGGGGTGACCGGGGCCGTGATCGCCTGGGGCGTGGCGATCATCGGTTTCGGGTTCGCCGACTCGCTGTGGCTGGCCGTGCTGTTCCTGGCGATCGGCGGCGGTGCGGACCTGATCAGCATGGTCTACCGGAGCTCGATCCTGCAGTCGGCGGCGACCGACGAGATGCGCGGGCGCATCCAGGGCGTGTTCACCGTCGTGGTCGCCGGCGGCCCTCGGCTGGCCGACACGCTGCACGGCGTGGCCGGCGCCGCCCTGGGCACCGGCCCGGCGGTGATGATCGGGGGAGCGCTCGTGGTGCTGGCCGCCGCGCTGTCGGCGGTGTGCCTGCCCGCGTTCTGGAAGTACCGCGCCCCCACCGGCGACGGCGGGTGACGTGATCGGGGCGGAGCGTCCTGATTGGGCACTCCGCCGCGCTTGCGCCACTCGACGGAGTGCGTTTCGACCAGGGGCGGGCAGACAGGGCGGAAACGGACCCTGCACACTGCTCACTCATGGCCAACGAAATGTCCGTCAACGCGCCTGGCGGTGCGCAGGAGCCCGGCCTCAAGAAGGTGATGGGCCCCAAACTGCTCCTCTTCTTCGTGGTCGGAGACATCCTCGGCACCACGATCTATTCGTTGACCGGGAAGGTCGCCGGCAAGGTCGGCGGGGCGCTGTGGGTTCCGTTCCTGGTCGCGTTCGTGGTCGCGTTCCTGACCGCGTTCAGCTACCTGGAGCTCGTCGGCAAGTACCCCAAGGCCGGTGGTGCGCCGCTGTACGTGCACAAGGCCTTCGGCGTGCACTTCGTGACGTTCCTGATCGCGTTCGCGGTGATGTGCTCCGGCATCACCTCGGCCTCGTCGGCCGCGCAGGCCTTCAGCGGTGACTACCTGAGCGGCATCTTCGGCGAGGGCGTCGAGCCCTACTCGTGGATGGTCGCGCTCGGCTTCCTGCTGCTGCTCGCCGCGATCAACTTCCGCGGCGTCGGCGAGTCGGTGAAGATGAACGTCGTCCTGACCTGCGTGGAGCTGTCCGGTCTGGCGATCGTGATCGTGTTCGGCCTGATCGCGATCTTCGGCGGCAGCCACAGCGCCGACATCACCCCGGACCCGAGCAGGCTGACGCAGTTCGACGCCGACAGCTCGCCGCTGCTGGCCGTCACCTCGGCCACGGCGCTCGCGTTCTTCGCGATGGTCGGCTTCGAGGACTCGGTGAACATGGCCGAGGAGACCAAGGACCCGGCGAAGAACTTCCCGCGCGCCCTGCTCCTGGGCATGATCATCACCGCGACGATCTACCTGATCATCGCGCTGATCACCTCGACGCTGGTGCCCACCGCGGAACTCGCCGAGTCCGACGGGCCGCTGCTGCTGGTCGTCAAGGCCGCCGCCCCGTGGTTCCCGCCGATCCTGTTCTCGCTGATCGCGCTGTTCGCCGTCACCAACACGGCGCTGATCAACATGCTGATGGCCAGCCGGCTCGTCTACGGCATGGCCAACGAGGGCGTCGTGCCGAGCCTGTTCGGCAAGGTCCACAAGGGCCGTCGCACGCCGTGGGTGTCGATCCTGTTCACCAGCATCATCGCGATCATCCTGGTGAGCTCGCTGGAGATCTCCGACCTCGGCAGCACCACCTCGCTGCTGCTGCTCGTGGTCTTCGCCGTGGTCAACGTGGCGGTGCTGGTGCTGCGCAAGGACGAGGTCGAGCACGAGCACTTCAAGGCGCCCACCTGGGCGCCCGTGCTGGGCGCGCTGACCTGCGCGTTCTTCGCCAGCCCGCTGTCCGGGCGGCCGGCCACCGAGTACATCATCGCCGGCATCCTGCTCGGCATCGGCGTGATCTTCTGGCTGATCAACTACTTCATCAAGGGCAAGGCGGACTTCGACGCCGAGGCGCTGAGCAAGTAGTTTCTTCGACCATCGGGAGGCGGTTCCCGGTGCCGTTCGCGGTGCCGGGGATCGCCTCCTGGTCGTAGAGTGGCGGCGTGCATGATCCTCTTCCCGCCACCGGCAGGCAGTTCGAGATCGCCTCGGGGACCGCGAGGGCGGTCATCACCGAGTTCGGCGCTGCGCTGCGCTCCTACACCGTCGACGGCGTGCCGTTCACCGAGACCTTCGACGCCGAGCGGCTCCCGCCGTCGGCGGCGGGCGCGGTGCTGGTGCCGTGGCCGAACCGGGTCGCCGACGGGCGCTGGGCGCTCGACGGCGAACCGCAGCAGCTCGCGCTGACCGAGCCCGACCGGCACAACGCCATCCACGGCCTGCTGCGGCACGAGCCGTGGTCGATCGTCGAGCACACCGACTCCGCCGTCGTGCTGCAGGCGACCGTCTCGCCCCGTCCGGGCTGGCCGGTGCCGCTGCTGACCTCCATCGGCTACGCGCTCGACGGCGACGGGCTCACCGTGACCCACACCGTGGAGAACCTGGGTGGGCGCGCGGTTCCCTTCGGCGTCGGGGTGCACCCGTACCCGCGCGCGGGCAACGTCGAGACCGACGAGTGCACGCTGCGGCTGGCCGCCTCGACCGTGCTGCCCGTCGACGCCGACCGGTTGCTGCCGGTCCGCCCGCCGCGGGCGCTGGAGGGCGACGAGGTCGACTTCCGCTCCGGTCGCCGCCTGGCCGGGGTCTGGCTGGACACCGCCTTCGGCGGCGCCGCCCCGGCCCCCGACGACCCGGCGGGCCTGGTCCGGCACTCGCTGACCGGCCCGGACGGCCACGGCGTGCAGCTGTGGGCCGATCCGGTGTTCAAGTGGGTGCAGGTCTACACGGCGGAGAACTTCCCCGAGCGCGGCCGGGCCATCGCCATCGAGCCGATGACCTGCCCGCCGGACGCCCTCAACTCCGGAACCGACCTCATCACCCTGAACCCGGGCGAGGCCTGGACCGCCCACTGGGGCCTCACGCCCCTCTGACCTGCGTGGAGGTCGCTACCGGCACTCACCCGGCGAGGTGGCGGCCGATGACCATGCGCTGGATCTGGTTGGTGCCTTCGAAGATCTGCAGGACCTTGGCTTCGCGCATGTAGCGCTCGGCGGGGAAGTCGGTGGTGTAGCCGGCGCCGCCGAGGACCTGGACCGCGTCGGTGGTGACCTTCATCGCCGCGTCGGTGGCCACCAGCTTGGCCACCGACGCCTGCTCGCCGAAGGGGAGTCCGGCGTCGCGGCGGCGGGCGGCGTCGAGGTAGGTCGCGCGGGCGGAGTGGATGGCCGCGGCCATGTCGGCCAGCATGAACTCCACGCCCTGGAACCGGATGATCGGCTGCCCGAACTGGCTGCGCTGCTTGGCGTAGTCCACCGCGAGGTCCAGCGCGGCCTGGGCGAGCCCGACCGCGCAGGCCGCGATGCCCAGGCGCCCGGAGTCGAGCGAGCACAGCGCGATCTTGAGTCCGTCGCCCTCCGCTCCGATCAGCCGGTCGGCCGGGACGTGGGCGTCCTCGAAGTACAGCGGTGTCGTGGGTGACCCGGTGAGTCCCATCTTGTGCTCGGGCGGTCCCGCCGTCAGGCCCGAGGTGGTGGAGTCGACGAGCAGGCAGCTGATGCGGTGCGGGCCGTCGCCGGTGCGGGCCATGAGCGTGTAGAAGTCGGCCTCGCTGCCGTGGGTGATCCACGCCTTCTGCCCGTTGATCACGTACTCGTCGCCGCTGCGCTCGGCGCGGGTGCTCAGCGCGGCGGCGTCGGACCCGGCGTGCGGCTCGGACAGCGCGTAGGCGCCCAGGCTCGCGCCGCCGATCATCTCCGGCAGCCACCGTTCGCGCTGGTCGGCGGTGCCGAAGCGGGAGAGCGGGAAGCAGCTCATGGTGTGCACCGACAGGCTCACGCCGACGGTCATCCAGGCGCTGCTGATCTCCTCCAGCACCTGCAGGTACACCTCGTAGGGCTGCGCGCCGCCGCCGTGCTCCTCCGGGTAGGGCAGGCCGAGCAGCCCGGCCTCGCCGAGCAGCCGGAACGCGTCGCGCGGGAACTTGCCCGCGGCCTCGTCCTCGGCGGCGCGGCCGGCGAGCTCCTCGCGGGCGATCTCGCGGGTCAACGCGAGCAGATCTGCGGCTTCCTCGGTGGGAAGCAGGCGGTCAACGGTCATGGCGCGCTCCCGCGGTCCAGTGTGCGTAGCCGGTGTGCGTACTGCAATCAGTACTGTAGGCGGTACGCCAGTACTGTCAAAAGGTCTGCTCGGATGACTAGAGTTCCTGTGGCAGGCTTTGCGCTGATGAGCACCTCACGAGCCGAGCGGACGCTGAATCCGAGACGAGCCGATCTGCTGGACCGGCTGCGCGATCTGTTCCTGGCCGAGGGCTTCGCTCACTTCACCCTCGACGACCTGGCCGCGCGGCTGCGCTGCTCGAAGTCGACGCTCTACACGCTGGCCGGCAGCAAGGACCAGCTCGCGGTCCGCGTCGTCGCGCACTACTTCAAGAACGCCACCGAGGACATCGAGCGCCGCACGAGCGTCGCCGAGGACGCGCGCGAGAAGGTGCGCGCCTACCTCGACTCGGCCGCCGAAGCGCTGCGGCCCGCGTCCCGGGAGTTCATCAACGACATGGCCGCCAACCTCGCGACCCGCGCCACCTACGAGGCCAACGCGCACGCCGCCGGAGACCGGCTGCGCGGGTTCATCACCGAGGGCGTGCGGCAAGGTGTGTTCCGCGAAGTCCACGCCGGATTCGTCGGTGAGATGGTCGGCCGGACCATCGCCGGCATCCAGCGCGGCGAGATCGGCGAGCGCACGGGGTTGTCCGACGCCGCCGCGTTCGCCGCGCTGTCGCAGTTCCTGCTGGGCGGGCTGGCCCAGGACGAGAAGTCCGAAGCAGACCCATTCGAAGCGGATCCATCAGGCGTGGACCCATCAGACGTGGACACAGTGGAGGAAAAGTGATCGTCATCGGCGGAGAGGCCCTCGTCGACCTCGTGCCGCATCCGTCCACCCCGGACGGAGAGCTCGGCCCGCTGCACCCGTTGCTCGGCGGCGGCCCGTACAACGTGGCCATCGCGCTGGGCAGGCTCGGTGCGCCCGTCGCGTTCTACGCGAAGCTGTCCACCGACCAGTTCGGCGACCGGATGCTGACGCGGCTCACCGAGTCCGAAGTGGACACGTCGCTGGTGCAGCGCGGGCCCGAGCCCACGACGCTGGCCGTCGTCGGGCTGGAGCCCAACGGCTCGGCCCGCTACAGCTTCCACACCGAGGGCACCGCCGCGCGCTTCGTCGCCGACCAGCCGCTGCCGGCCGAGACCACCGCGCTGTGCCTGGGCACGCTGGGCATGGTGCTCGAACCCGGCGCCACCACCTACGAGAAGGCGCTGTTCCGCGAGGCCGAGCGGGGCGTGTTCATCGCGCTGGACCCCAACGTTCGCGCCGACCTCATCGCCGACCCGGACGCCTACCGCGCGCGGTTCGCCTCCTGGCTGCCCTCGGTCGGCCTGCTCAAGGTCTCCGACGACGACGCCGAATGGCTCGCTCCCGGCCGCGACGTGCTCGACGCGGCCCGCGAGTGGCAGGCGCAGGGACCGGCCGCGGTGGTGGTGACCAGGGGTGCCGACGGGATTACCGCGGTCACCTCCGAGGGCGAGGTCACGGTGCCCGGCCGCCGGGTCGAGGTCGCCGACACCATCGGCGCAGGCGACACCGTGCAGGCCGCGCTGCTGGCCTGGCTGGACCGCAACGACGCGCTGTCGCCGGAGAAGGTCCGCGCGCTCGACGCCGGGCAGTGGGAGCGGGCGCTGTCGTTCGCCGCGTCCGCCGCGGCGATCACCGTCTCGCGCGCGGGCGCCGAGCCGCCGTGGTCCTCGGAGCTCGATGCGTGATCGAAATCCATCCGGGGGGTGGCGAACACGCCCTGTGAGCTCACGCGCCTGACTGCGGAAGACGGAGTCCGGATTAGACCGATCGGATTTCACGCGTGGTCACGATGGTGGTCTCACGCGGTGGCGGAGCGTCGACAACGGCGCTCCGGCTACCGGTAAGTGTGATGTGATCGTGGTCCCACCTGCAAAAAAGAGGAAACGCGATTGCTGCGCGGGGACCCTCTCGCGGTCTAGCGTGACTACTGACAGGACCCCAACGGGGTGGTGCTGCGACGGTTCGGACACCCCGACCGGAGCGCGGGCGACACGAGCCCTGCCGCTTGGCTGGGCAATCGCGGTCGTCACCACGCACCCCTTGACGAGCGCGAGAGGTTCCCGAATGCCCGACGACGTGACCGCCAAACGTACCGTCGCGCTGCGCTATGACGCCGGCGAGCACGAAATGCAGGTGACGCAACCGACCGAGGGCGCGCCTGGCGTCGATCTCGGCAAGCTGCTGTCTCAGACCGGTTTGGTGACGTTGGATCCGGGCTTCGTCAACACGGCAGCCTGCCTTTCCGACATCACCTACATCGACGGCGACGCCGGCATCCTCCGGTACCGCGGGTACCCCATCGAGGAGCTCGCGGCGAAGTCGAACTTCATCGAGGTCAGCTACCTGCTCATCTACGGTGAGCTGCCGACGCAGCAGGAGTACGACGCGTTCTCCGAGCGCATCAAGCGGCACACGCTGCTGCACGAAGACCTCAAGCAGTTCTTCGACGGCTTCCCCCGCGACGCGCACCCGATGCCGGTGCTGTCGTCCGCGGTCTCGGCGCTGTCGACCTTCTACCAGGACGCGCTCGACCCGTTCGACAAGGACCAGGTCGAGCTGTCCACGGTGCGCCTGCTGGCGAAGCTGCCCACCATCGCGGCCTACGCCTACAAGAAGTCGGTCGGTCAGCCGTTCCTGTACCCGGACAACTCGCTGGGGCTGGTGGAGAACTTCCTCCGGATGACCTTCGGCTTCCCCGCCGAGCCCTACGAGGTCGACCCGACCCTGGCGCGCGCGCTGGACCTGCTGTTCATCCTGCACGCCGACCACGAGCAGAACTGCTCGACCTCGACGGTGCGCATGGTCGGCTCGTCCGAGGCCAACATGTTCGCCAGCGTCTCGGCCGGCATCAACGCCCTGTTCGGGCCGCTGCACGGCGGCGCCAACAGCGCGGTGCTGGAGATGCTGGAGGGCATCCAGGCCAACGGCGGCGACGTGGACGCGTTCGTCGAGCGGGTGAAGAACAAGGAGCCCGGCGTTCGCCTGATGGGCTTCGGCCACCGGGTCTACAAGAACTACGACCCGCGCGCGGCGATCGTCAAGAAGACCGCCGACGAGGTGCTGTCCAAGCTGGGCGCCAACGACCCGCTGCTGGACATCGCCCTGCGGCTGGAGGAGAAGGCGCTGGCCGACGACTACTTCGTCTCGCGCAAGCTCTACCCGAACGTGGACTTCTACACCGGCCTGATCTACAAGGCGATGGGCTTCCCGACGAAGTACTTCACGGTGCTGTTCGCCCTCGGCCGCCTGCCCGGTTGGATCGCGCACTGGCGCGAGATGATCGAGGACCCGGCTCGCAAGATCAGCCGTCCGCGTCAGGTCTACACCGGTTCCGCCGAGCGCGCCTACACGCCGATGGACCAGCGCTGATCCGATTCGGAACCGGCCTGCTCGGTCCGGCCTGAATCGTTACCTGAATCCAGTCGGAGGCCACGGTCTCTGACCACGCAATGGGCCCCGGAGAGCCCGGCCACAAGGCCGGCCCCGGGGCCTTTCTGCATCCACCCCCGGCACCCGACACACCCCAGCGGTCAAAAACCGCAGGATTTGTCGGGTCGAAAACCGCAGGTTTTGTCGGGTCGAAAACCGCAGGATTTGACCCGACAAAACCTGCGGTTTTCGACCTGGGAGGGGTGTCAGGGGGTTTCGATTCCGGTGAGGGATCTGGTGACGAGGTCTTCGACCTTGGGGAGGGCTGCGGTGCGTTCGGTCGGGTTGAGGCCGAGGCGGGAGCGGCGGTCGAGAACGTCGTCGGCGTCGAGGGCGCCTTCGTGGCGGACCGCCCAGAGGACTTCGGCGGCGGTGAGGTGGACGCCGTCGGCGACCGGCTCGGCGAGGTCGGGGTCGAGCTCGGCGAGCGCGGCGACGCGGGCGGCCTCGGTGCCGTACTTGGCGACGAGGGTGGCGGGGGCCTCGACGTCGGTGAGGTGCCGTCGATGGGCCGCCCCGACCAGCGGGATCTCGGTGGTGCGCGACGGGCCCGCCGACAGGCCGCGGGTGCGCACGGCCGCGTCCACCGCGTCCGCGGCCATCTTCCGGTAGGTCGTGAGCTTGCCGCCGACGACCGTGACGATCCCTTCCTCCGACGTGAGCACCGCGTGGTGGCGGGACAGGTCCGCCGAGTCCTTGCCGTCCTGCTGCAGCAGCGGCCGCAGGCCGGCGAACGAGCCGAGCACGTGCTCGCGGGTCAGCGGCACGCCCAGCGAGTCCCGGATCCCGGCCAGCAGGAAGTCCACATCGGACTCGGGCACCTCCGGGACGTGCGGGACCGGTCCGGGCGCGGGCTCGTCGGTGAGGCCGAGGATCGCGCGACCGTCGGGCAGCGGGATGAGCAGCAGGAAGCGTCCCGACTCGCCCGCCATCGGCGCCACCACGGCGGTTCCCGCCACCCCGGCCGCGTCGGCGTCGATCACCAGGTGCGAACCGCGCGACGGGCTCAGCCGCACCTCCGGCACCAGCTCCCCGGCCCACACGCCCGCGGCGTTGACCACCGACCGCGCCCGGATCCGCAGCGACTCGCCGCTGCGCGCGTCCACCACGTCGGCGCCACCGCCGTCGAGGGACTCCACCGCGCAGCGGGTGAGGACGCGCGCGCCGAACCCGGCCGCCGTGCGCGCCAGCGCCACCACCAGCCGCGCGTCGTCGACGAGCTGCCCGTCGAAGCTGAGCAGCCCGCCCCGCAGCCCGGCCTGCCGGATGCCCGGCACGAGCGCGAGGGCTTCGGCCGCCGGGATCCGCTTGGGCGGCGGCAGCACGTCCGAGGGCGTCCGCGCGGCGCGACGCAGCGCGTCCCCGGCCCGCAGACCCGCGTGCAGGACGAGTTCCTGCCGCCGGGACACGGTTTCGTGCAGCGGGATGATCTGGGGCAGCGGGCGCACCAGGTGCGGGGCCGTGCGGGTCATCAGCACGTTGCGCTCGACCGCGCTCTCCCGGGCCAGGGCGACGTCGCCGTGCGCGAGGTAGCGCAGGCCGCCGTGCACGAGCTTGCTGGAGAAGCGGGACGTTCCCCACGCGAGGTCCCGGGCTTCGACGAGCGCGACGGACAGTCCCCTCGCGGCCGCGTCGAGGGCGACCCCGGTGCCGGTGACGCCGCCGCCGACGACGAGCAGGTCGACTTCCTGCTCCGCCGCCGCGTGCAGGTCGTCCTTCAACCGGGCGGAGTTCAGCGAGGTGGCGCGCAGCGATCCGGCGGGAAGCGGCGTGGTGGTCATGCGGGGCTCCTTGGCTGGAGGGCGCCTTCGGGTCGGAGGGCGCCGTCGAGGAGGAGGGCGAGTTCGTCGGTGAGGGCGTCGAGGTCGAGGTCCTGGCTGGCCGGTCCGGCGGAGATGACGAACGACTGGGTCAGCAGCAGCAGCGAACGGGCCTGCACCGCCACGTCGCCGGGGCGGATCGACCCGTCGGCGTGCCCGGCCGCGAGGTGTTCGCGCAGGAACCCGTCGGCGGCGAGCTGCGTGCTGCCGAGCCGTTCCACCAGGTAGGGCAGCAGCAGTTCGGCGTCGGTGTCGAGGACCCGCTGCAGCAGCGGGGCTTCGTGCAGCAGCCGGATGCCGCGCACCATGCCGCTGACCAGCCGCGATCGCGCGTCACCGGTTCCCGCGGCCTGCTGGGCCCGGGCCAGGACCTCGCCGAACTCGACCGTGACGAGGGTGGTCACCATGCTGCCGATGTCGGGGAAGCGGCGGTAGAGCGTCATCCGGCTGACCCCGGCGGTGCGGGCGACCTCGGTGAGCGTGGTGCGCCGCACGCCCTTGGCGAGCACGCACTCGCGGGCCGCGCGCAGCAGGTCGGCGTCGTCGACGCGGTTGGCCGCCGGGCGCCTGCCGGTGTGCCCGCTGACCCGATCGACGCTGTGACATTCCGACTTCATGTGTCACACTCTAGCCCGTGAACGGCCAGATCGAACACACCCTTCGCGGCAGCTGGACCCCGTCGGGGGCCGCCGCCGCGCACCTGTCCCCGGCGGCGCTGCGCTGGCTGCGCAACCGCATCGGACTCGCCGAGACGACCACCCCCGCGGTGCCGTCCTCCCTGCTCGACGTACCCGCGAGCGCCCTCGGCGACACCCCGCGCGCCGAGCTGGAGGCGCTGCTGGGCGAGCGCCACGTGCTCACCGACGCCGCCGCGCGCCTCGGCCGGGCCGGGGGCATGTCCTACAGCGACCTGATGCGCCGTCGCGACGGCGCCGAGCTCGCCGTTCCCGACGCGGTGCTGCTGCCCTCCGAACCCGAGCTGGTGCAGGGCGTGCTGGAGATCTGCGCCCGCCACGACATCGCGGTCGTGCCCTTCGGCGGCGGCACCTCGGTGGTGGGCGGGGTCGACGCGCTGCGCGGCGGCAAGAGCGCCGTGGTCGCCCTCGACCTCGTGCGGCTGGACCGGCTGGTCTCCCTCGACCCCGACTCGCGGATCGCCGTGCTGCAGGCCGGGATGCGCGCCACCGAAGCGGAATCGCTGCTGGCCGCGCACGGTTTCACCCTCGGGCACTTCCCGCAGTCGTTCGAGCGGGCCACCATCGGCGGGTTCGCCGCGACCCGCTCGGCCGGTCAGGCGTCCTCGGGGTACGGGCGGTTCGAGGACATGGTGGAGGGCGTGCGCCTGGCGACCCCGGCCGGTGAGTGGAAGCTCGGCGTCGCACCGGCCTCGGCGGCCGGGCCCGACCTGCGGCAGCTGGCGATCGGCAGCGAGGGGACCCTCGGCGTCATCACCGAGGTCGCCGTGCGCGTGCGACCGGTCCCGCGCCGGACCCGCTACGAAGCGCTCGTCGTCGACGGCTGGCAGGCCGGTGGCGACGCGGTGCGCGCGCTCGCGCAGGACCGGGTGCTGCCCGACGTGACCCGGCTGTCGGACCCGGACGAGACCGAGGTGCAGTTCGCGCTGTCCGGGCAGCTCAAGGCCCGCGCGCTGGGGAACTTCCTGCGCGCCAAGGGCGTCCGCAACCCGTGCCTGCTGGTGCTGGGCTGGGACGCCGGTTCCCGCGCCGAGCTCGCGCAGCGCCGCAAGGCCGCGCTGCGGTCGCTGCGGGACGTGCGGACGGTGCGGCTGGGCCGCGCGGTCGGCGAGTCCTGGCGCGCGCACCGTTTCGCCGGACCCCGGCAGCGCGACGCGCTGCTCGACCGGGGCGTGTGCGTGGAAACCCTGGAGACCGCCACGACGTGGAGCGGGCTGAGCGAGCTGCGCTCGGCCGTGCGCACCGCGCTGGTGCGCAACCTCAACTCGAGCAGCAGGCCGCCGATCGTGATGTGCCACGTCTCGCACGCCTACGAGACCGGCGCCTCGCTGTACTTCACGGTGCTCGCCCCGCGCGACTCCGAGCAGGCCCTCGGCCAGTGGCAGCGCGCGAAGGAGGCCGCCTGCGACGCCATCGCCGGGCGCGGCACCATCAGCCACCACCACGCCGTCGGCGTCGACCACCGGCCGTGGCTGCGCGAGGAGATCGGGGACCTCGGCGTCTCGGTGCTGGCGGCGGCCAAGCGCGCGGTCGACCCGACCGGAATCCTCAACCCGGGCAAGCTGATCCGCGACTGAGCACCGCTGCTCACCGGCGGGCGGCCGAGATCGCGGTGTACCGGAAGCCCAGCCGCCGGTACACCCGCAGCGCCGGTTCGTTGTCCGAGTCGGCCATCAGCACCACGTCGCCGAGTCGGGCGAGCTCGCGGGTGAGGAAGGTGCACACGCGGGTCGAGAGCCCCTCGCCGCGGTGGTCGGGGTGGGTGGCGACGCCGGAGATGTAGCGCAGGCCCGGGGCGGGCCAGGAGTCGCCGGCGACCGAGATCGGGGTGCCGCCGGCGTCGCGGATCCCCGCCCACCGCAGCGCGCCCGGGTCGTCGGGGAACAGGTAGGAACCGGGGTTGGCCGCGCGCAGCAGCGCGTCGATCGCCGGGACGTCGGCCTCGGTCAGCCACTCGACGCCCGGGACGGGCTGTCGCGGCGGGTCGGCGGCGAGGTGCATCCAGCCGAAGGTCGCCAGCACTTCGGTCCCGAGCCGTTCGGCGACCCGCTCGGCCAGCGGGGCTTGCGCCAGCAACCGGACCTTCTCGCCGCGCACCGTCGGCAGGACCTCGCGCAGCAGCGCGACCACGTCGTCGACCTCACCGGCGTGCACGAGCCGGTCGGACCGGTTCAACCGAGGCGCGAACACCGCCACCGCACTCCCGCGCCGCCAAGCCCTCCCACGCTCGTGCGGATACCCGGGCTCCAGCGCCTGAGCAGCCCACCGCAGCATCAAATCCGACGACACCGCGGCCACTTCCGCCGCCGATCCCAGCTCGTCCACGACGTGGAGCCTAGTGCCGCCGGGCACCTCGGCCCCGCACCGACGGTGGTGGCCAGGGGACGGTTCTGGGATACGTTTCGCGACGATCGCGACTAGGCGACCCAAGCTTCAGTAGACGCGACCCGCTACGGGTACGTTTCGCGACGAACGCGACCAAGATGACCCAAGCTTTGGTAGACGCGACCCACTACGGGTACGTTTCGAGAGGCAGTGGCAATTTCTTCTGAAATTGGCAGACCCCACAACGCGAGGAAACCCCAAGACGAAGCCAATTTCTGGAGAAATTGCCACTCCGCACGCAAGCAGCTCGACCCCGCGAAGCGCTCCCGAAGAACCCCGTGGGGGTGGTGACAGTTTTCATGAAAACTGTCACCACCCCCACGGGGTTCCTCTGTGGAGAAGATCCCAACCCTCGAGGTGGTTGATCTGGGGTTTTGGGGTCCCGTCGTGTGGGTGGGGTGACAGTTTTCATGAAAACTGTCCCGACCCCTCGGGGGTCGTCTTGGGAGCGCTCCGCGGGGTACTTTGGGTGCGTGCGGAGTGACAATTTCTCCAGAAATTGGCTTCGTTTCGTAGTTTTCTCGCGTTGTGCGGTCTGCCAATTTCAGAAGAAATTGCCACTGCCTATCGAAACGTATCCGTAGTGGGTCGCCTCTACTAAAGCTTGGGTCGCCTCGGTCGCATTTCCTTGCGAAACGTACTCGTAGTGGGTCGCGTTTACCAAAGCTTGGGTCGCCTGGGTTGCGTTCCTTTTGAAACGTATCCGTAGTGGGTCGCGTCTACCAAAGCTTGGGTTGCCTTGGTTGCGTTCGTTGCGAAACGTATTCGTAGTGGGTCGCCTCTACTGAAGCTTGGGTCGCCTCGGTCGCGTTCCTTTCGAAACGTACCGGCGGAGGGTCACTTTCGGCGGCGTCCGAGGGGGAGGCGGGGTTTGGTGATGGCGGTGCGGAGGGCGTCGTAGGCCTCGTGCACCGCTATGCGGGACTCCATCGGCGTTGCGTCGGGGGCGCTGCGGTCCGGGGCCGGGACGCCGGAGGAGCGCAGCCAGCGCTCGTCCCAGACGACCTGCATCGCGGCCTTCCAGAGGCCCTTCACCTCGCTGACCAGCTCGTCGCGGGTCTGCTCGGACTCCTCCTTGCGCTGGTTGCCCTTCGCGACCTGCTCGCCGAGCTCCTTGGCGATCTCCCGCTCGTGCTTGCGCATCTCCTTGCCCGCGGCCGTGGCCAGGGCCGTCAGCTCGCGGTAGCGCTCCGCGGCGGTCTCAGTCACCGGCTTCCTCCCGCACTTCGGCTCGGGCGTTCGTCGAGGTCTCCCCGGGTTCCGTCGAGCGCTGGGCCGGGACGGTCGGGACGCCGCCGAGGTCGAAGGGCAGCACCACCTCGGGCCGGGAGTGCACCGACCGGTCGAAGAACAGGCCGCGACGCGACCGCGGCGACCAGTTCACCGGCTGGCCCGCGGCGAACGCGCTGAGCTCCTGGCCGTGCACGTCGAAGGCCACCCACGCGCCGATGTCGTCCACCGGCCCCATGCCCAGGGTGTTCTTCACCCGCTGCGCGCTGCGCCACCAGCCGAGCACGTGCACCCGGGATTCGGGGCCCTGCTTGAGGATCGTGCGCAGCGAGTCCAGCGCGCAGGCGCGCGTGACGGGATCCTTGCGCTCCAGCGTCGTCTGGGCCGCGTCGACCGCGTAGAGCACCACGCAGTGCCGGACCGCCGACGCGCCCGAACCGATGCCGGCGGCGATGCCGTCGAGCGTTTCGGCGATCCCGTCCAGCCCGACCACGTCGACCTGGTGGCCGCGTTCGGCCAGCTCGGTGGCCACCGAGCGCGCGGCGTCGTCGACGTCGTCGAGCAGCGAGCCGATGGTGAACCGGATCGTCCCCGGCTCGTGCT
Source organism: Saccharopolyspora flava (assembly GCF_900116135.1). Lineage (GTDB taxonomy): Bacteria > Actinomycetota > Actinomycetes > Mycobacteriales > Pseudonocardiaceae > Saccharopolyspora > Saccharopolyspora flava. Next base: position 530,035 of record NZ_FOZX01000002.1, on the reverse strand, counting down.
GCCGCGACAGCGACAGCGCCGCCGCGCCCAGCGCGCTGGTGGTGTCCTCGGGGACCGAGCCGATCACCGCGACGTTGCGGCCCGGCGAGCGCGACAACCGGACCGCGGCGGCGGTGCCCTCGACGTCGATGATCTGCCCGAGCAGCGCGCGCGGCGTGCTCACCGACGTGGTCAGCTTCCGGTAGTCCGCCAGCTCCGAGAGCTTCGGCAGGTTGGAGCCGTCGAACAGCCGGGGCGCGTGCGACCCGGCCGAGCGCCGCTGCCACAGCTTCTGCTGCAGCTCGTGGAAGGTGTCGCGGGCGGTGGCGTCGGGGATGCGGGCGATCTCGTTGCCGTGCTTGACGCCCGACTCGTGGTTGACCACGGCGTGCCAGCGCGGCAGCTCCATCGCCGCCTGGTTGTGCTCAGTGAGCACCCGCCGCGCCTTGGGCAGCGCGATGCGCAGGATGAACTGCTCGAAGATCGCGGGCTTGCCCCAGAACGCCTCGATGCCGGAGACGTCCTGGCTGGCCAGCACGAGGTGGATGCCCTGCGAACGTCCGCGCCGCGCAACGTCTTCCAGCAGCTTGGTAGCCTGCGCGGTCACCGGGTCGCGCTCGGCGAACAGGTACTGGAACTCGTCGATCACCGCGACGATCCGCGGCCAGCGGCCGGACGGGTCCTCGGCGCGCAGCTCTTCGAGCTTGGTGACCTCGTGCTGCTTGGCGACGTCGGCGCGTCTTCGCATCTCGTCGGACAGGAACCGCAGCAGCGCCAGGCCGAACTCGCGGTCGGTGTTGACGTTGACGCCGACCAGCTTGGCGTGCGGCAGCCAGCTGGGGTCGCGCTTGCCCGGCGTGAACTGGGCGAACGACACGCCTTCCTTGAAGTCCAGCAGGTACAGCTCCAGCTCGTCGGGCGAGTACCGGGCGGCCATCGCGCCGAGCATCCCGTAGAGGAAGTTGGTCTTGCCGGACCCGCTGGGGCCGCCGATCAGCGTGTGCGGGCTGGCGTCGCCTAGCCGGACCCACACCTCCTCGCCCTCGTTGAACCCGACGGGCGCCTGCAGCTCGGACCGCGAGTGGCACTGCCACAGCTCGTCGGGCAGCAGGTCGTCGAAGGTGCGGACCCGGGCGCGACGCGACTCGAACTCGGCCGCGATCGACCCGCAGGCCTTGGCGGCCTGGCCGCGGGTGGGCGGATCGTCCAGCGCCACAACGGCTTCCGGCCCGGTCATGCTGGTGCGGGCGCGGTTCTCGCCGATGAGCGTGATGGACTCGATGGAGCTGTTGACGGTCAGCGGCAGGTCGACGGTGATCAGCTGGATGCCGCAGGCCAGGCCGTTGCGGGCGATCCGCTGGAGCTGTTGCTGCTGCTCGTCGCGCAGCGGGTCGCCGTTGCCGAACAGCACCGCGATCCGCCACGGCTCGCTGCGCCTGCCGTGCGCGGCGGCCAGCGCGCGCAGCGTGGTGTGCTCACCGAGCAGGTCGTGGGAGTGGATGCGCTTGATGTGGTCGGAGAGCACGTCGAGCATGTCGCTCAGCCGCGTCGAGTCGTGGGCGGTGAGCAGCCCGGCGCTGCTGAGCGGGTGCAGGTCCGGCAGCGTGCCGGTCAGCCGGGCGATGTCCCAGCTGTGGATCCGCACCTGGCCGGGCTGGAAGTGGCTGACGATGCGCAGCAGCAGGTTCTGCACCAGCGTCTCGGCGGTCTCGGGCACGCCGTCGGTGGTGATGCGCAGGTGCGCGAAGTCCAGCGCCGGGACGACGGCGGGGAAGTCCGGCGACAGCGGGGAGTCCGGCACGCTCGCGGTGCCGATCCGCCACAGCTCGGGCGGGTTGGCGGCGTCGCCGTCGCCGAAGCCGCCGAGCCAGGTGTCGAAGGGTTCCGAGGCGCTGCCGGGGGAGTTGGCCTCGACCAGCTTGGCCAGCGACGGCGGGCCCTGCTCGGTCCAGTCCCGGTAGATCTCGTCGCGGTCGGCGAGCGCGCGGGCCAGCGCGGCCTGGAAGCGCGGGTCGGCCGGGTCGTCGGTGACCTGCTCGGGTTCGCGCTCGGCCTTGGCGGCGCCGGTCTGCGCGATGCGCAGCGCGTGCTCCTGCTCGGCGAAGGTGTCGAGCACCCGCTGGTGGGCGTTCTCGGCGGCCCCGAGCGCGTCGGAGATGCTGCGGCGCAGGTGCTCGAAGGCCGATTCGATGCGACTTCGCCGGTCACTGCGTTTCACCACACGCCACCCTCGGACACCGGGTTACGGAACGTGATCAAGGTACCACCTCGGAGTAAGCCCCGCCTAACCCATGCGTGAGCACGAATACCGCGCAGTGGGACGGAATTCTCCGCACCGGCTCTCCGCTACAGGCGGGTGGTGAAGTCGCGGATCGTGCTCAGCACCAGGTCGATCATCCGCTGCGCTCGTTCGACCTGGTCGTGGGTGCGGGGGAGCCCGGTGGGCAGGACGGTCTCGGGGTGCTCGGGGTCGAGCTGGACCAGCGCCTGCCGGGCCTCGTCGAGCTTGCCCTGGCAGGTGCCCAGGTGGGCACCCGCCTCCTCGAGGCTGCGCTCGATCTCCTGCAGCACTTGGCGGAGTTCGTCGACGGAGGACACCGCTACAGCCGTCCGGCGTAGCTCTCGGTGGAGGTGATCGTGGCCTGCAACGTGCCCTGCGCGCCGCTGAGGGTCTGCAGGACCTCGGCGAGCATGCCGTAGGCGTGCTGCATCTCGTCCTGGGCGGTGCCCTGGATGGCGCCGGAGAGGGCGGCCTGGGCCTCTTCGAGGACGAGGGCGGTCTGCTGGATGGACGCGACGCCTTCCTGCATCTTCTGGTTGGCCAGCGAGATGCCCGCGCGAACTTCTTCCACGCCTGCCATGCGGATGTGGTCCTCTCCAAGGGCGGTACGGCTCTGCAACGGTGCACAAGGTAGTGCCCAGCCGAGATCATCGCGCGGCCGGGCCGCCCTTGTTGATCACTGTTCGTTCCTGCCCTGCAGGGATGTTGGAATGAGTTGTCTACTGTGGATTGTTGAGCAGGGGTGCCCGCTCGGCTTCCTCCGACCACGTCTCGATGAGCAGCCGCTCGCCGGCCGGGACGAGCTCGCCGATCAGCTCGGGGTCGTCGACCACCGACCACGCGGTGGGCGGGGCGCAGGCGACCCGGTAGCGGGCGTACTCCGGCCCGAGCTCGCGCAGGAAGTTGCGCACGACGCGGGACAGCGCGGCCACGTGCCAGCCGGTCTCGCCGGTGCCGCGGCTCATGGTCAGCGACCAGCAGCCGGGTTCTTCGTCGGAGCAGTCGGCGACCGTGACGACCTCGGCGCCGACGCGTCTGAGCAGGCCCTCGCAGGCTTGTCTGGCCGAGGCCTCGTCCTGGGCTCCGACGACCACCGTGATGAGCAGTTCGAGCTCGCTGTGCGCGTCCATCGCGGAAGATTCTTCCGCATGTGCCCGCGAGTTCGAACGGCCGAGCGGGTCAGGAGTGGATATCGGTCTCGTCCGGGTCGGCGAGACCGTAGTAGGCGTAGAGGTCGCGGCCCTCGCTGTCGGTGAGCCGGCCACCGATCGCCTCGACGGTGGGAGCGTTGCGGACCCGGGCGCGCGAGACCGGGATGTCCAGCCGGTTCTCCGCCTTGGTCGCGCCGTCGAGCGGGACGAAGGTCTCGCGGACGCCGAGCAGACCCAGTCGCACCGTGACCCATTCGGGTTGGTTGGTGTGGTCGTCGACGTAGACGTTGCCGACCCGGCCGACCCGGTTACCGTCCTGATCGAAAACCGTTGTGCCGATCAGGTCCTGCGCGCGCTCGACGTTCATGGCAGCCCCCCGCTCTCCGGATTTCAAGCTGCCCGGGAGAGCGGGGGGCTGCAACCGCGCAAGCGACACGCCTCACCCGATCGAGTAATGATCGTCAGTATTAGTAACGGATCTAAGAATTCAGCGCTCGTCCGATGAAGTTCTGGACATCGGCCATGACCTCGGCCTTGTTGGTCTCGTTGAACAGCTCGTGGCGCGCGCCCGGGTAGATGTGCTCGTGGAACTCGGCGCCGCGGATCCGGTCGATGCCGGTGCGCGTGTCGGCCTCCGGCACCAGCTCGTCGTCCTCGCCGTGGATCCACAGCGTCGGGATCTCCAGCGTCGGCCCCTCGTTGATCGCCAGCAGGCAGTCGTCGATCGCCCGCAGCGTCGCGCGCTTGAACGGGCCGTGCCACACCAGCTCGTCGGCCAGGTAGGCCGCACCCACCTCCGGGTCCCGGGACAGCGTCGCCGGATCGATCGGGGTGTCCGGGATCTCGTCGTGCTCCAGCAGGTCCAGCACGTGCCAGGTGCCCAGCACCGGACCCGACAGCACCACGGCCGCCAGCTGCCGCTGGTGTTCCTGGGCGTAGCGCGCGGCGAGCATGCCGCCCATCGAGTGCCCGATCAGCACCACCGGCAGACCCGGGTGCTGCGCGGTGACCTCGCGGCGCAGCGTCTCCAGATCACCGACCAGCACCTCGGCGTCCTCGTAGTGGACCCGGTCGCCCGGGGAGCGGCCGTGGCCGATGTGGTCCGGCGCCCAGACCAGCGCCCGCGCGTGCACCAGCTGCTCGGCGACCCACTGGTAGCGCCCGGAGTGCTCGCCGTAGCCGTGCGCGATCAGCGCGATCCACCCCGGGTTCTCCGCCGACCACTCCCGCACGGCCAGCGGTCCCAGACTCCCCGCCACCTCGCGATCAGTTGACTCGATCATGTGGCCACCACAGCACAAACACCTTGCCGGGGCCACCACCGCCTGAAGGAGTTTTCGCGGTCGGTTCGCGCGGCGCTCCGCTCCGGGGTCTCAGCCCTGGTGGTAGGCGCTCTCGTCGATGGCTCCGCCGCCGCACACGGCGCCGCCGGTCCAGGCGACCGGGAGCCAGTCGGTCTCGTCGGGCGGGATGACCTCCAGGCCGGTGGCCGTGGGCTGGCACGGGTAGCCCTCGCCCTCGTGCGGCACGGCCGTCCAGTGCAGCGACGCCGAGGCCGACTCGCCCGGGTCCAGGCCGATGAGCGTCGGTCCCGGGTTGTCGGTGCGGGTGACCTCGGTCGGCAGCGGGTTGCCCGCGTCGTCGACCAGCTGCATGCCGCCGTAGCCGTAGAGCGTGCAGTAGGCGCCGCTGGAGTTGGTCAGCGTCAGGTCCGCGTAGCGCTGGCCCGCGCCCGCGTCGACCCGCGACATGCTGCCGCTGAGCTGCGAGGTGTGGCAGCGCGGATCGCGCGGTTGCGGCGCGTCCTGCGCGTGGGCCGGCAGCGCTGAGCCCGCCAGCGCTCCAGCGGCCAGCAGGCCTGCGGACGTCTGCAGAATGCGCGTACCGATGTGCCGGTTCACGACCATCACCCCCGTTCCCGCCGCCCCCAGCGGGTTCGCGTGTTCGGGCCCTGGTGTTCGGGTCCTTCTGTTGGGTAGACGTCCGCCGGCGGAAATGGTTGCCCGCGCCGGGAAATCGGCGGTGCTCCGCGGGTCCGACCCCACTGTGCATCGTGTGAAGAAAACTCGCGACTGGGATCAGTGGATAGCGCGATCGGGTGAGTAGAAATACGCACCGACTGCATTGCGTGCCGCTTTCCTCGGGCTTTCGGCCTGTGATCTTAACCCGGATGGCGGAACTTCCTTTTTGTTTGACTTCGATAGTTTGAGCAGCGGCAGAGGCCACGAAGTCAGGGCGGCCAGAACTTCAGGGGGTAGAGAATCATGGCCGAACGCATTCCCGGTATCGACGTCGCGAGATACCAGGGCGAACCGGACTGGGGAGCCGTGCGCGGCGCCGGTTACGTCTTCAGCTACATCAAGGCCACCGAGGGCATCGGGTACGTCAGCCCCACGCTCGACTCCCAGCTCAACGGGGCGCGCGGGGCCGGCATGGTGACCGGGCTGTACCACTTCGCCCGGCCCGACACCAACACTCCGCAGCAGGAGGCCGCCGACTTCGCCGCGCAGCTGGCGCGGACGAACTCCGCGGGACCCGGCAACCTCCCGCCGTGCCTGGACATGGAGACCGAGGCGCCCAACCTCGGCGGGTGGATCAAGGGGTTCATCGACGCGCTGCGCGGCCACACCGGCCGCAACGAGATCGTCGTCTACGCGTCCACCTCGTGGTTCCAGGACAAGCTCGCCACCGACACCTGGGTCGACCCGGGCGTGTTCCTGTGGGTCGCGCACTACGGGCGCAACCCGGGTGAGCCCGGGTACCTGACCGACCGCGTCGTGATGCACCAGCACGCCTCCGACGGGCAGGTTCCCGGCATCGCAGGCGACACCGACCTCAACGTGTCGCTGGTGCCGCTGGAGGTGCTCACCGGCGCGGGCGCACCGCCGCCCCCGCCGCCCGCGCCGCCGCAGGAGACCTACGTGGTGCAGCCCGGCGACACGCTGTCGGAGATCGGCGCCAAGCTCGGCGTCGACTGGCGGGAGATCGCGCGCGTGAACGGAATCGCCGACCCGGATCTGATCTACGTGGGGCAGGTCCTGATCATTCCCCGCTGAGATTCCTCTCAGTTCGAGCCCGGCACCCAGTCGTGAAATGCGGTGCCGGGCATCACATTTCAGCGCTCGCATTTCCTTTCGGAAAAGGTTGGTCCACGGATCAGCCGTAACCGGTTCCGCCACGATCAACTCGGGTTACCGTTTTCGTGAACATCACCCGAGGTGGAGGTGAACGCGATGGCGGAGGTCGCTGCGCTGGTCCGGGCCCACTGGACTCGCGGTGAACCCGGCAGGGAAGCGCCGGCCGAACTGGTCACGGCGCTGTATCGCTGGTGGGTCGTCGCGATGGTGCTCAAGATCCTCGGCGCCACCTGGGACATCTGCTGGCACTTCCGCTGGCTGCGGGACGACCTGGCGCCGCCGCACCTGCTCAACTCCGTCGGCACCGTGATGGTGATCGGCCTGGTGATCTTCCACGGCTACACCGGCATCGGCGTCGACAAGATCACGCTGCGCTGGATGCAGTGGGGGCTGGGGATCTTCCTCGTCGCCGCGCCGCTGGACGTGATCAACCACCGGGTCAACGGCCTGGACATCACCGCCTGGAGCCCGTCGCACGCGCTGCTGTACCTGGGCACCGGGATGATGAGCATCGGTCTCCTGCTCGGCTGGTACCGGCGGGGCCGCGGCGACCGGTACTACTACCCGATCACGTACTTCCTGTGGTTCACCGTGCTGGACAACTTCATGTTCCTCAACCAGCACCAGGAGTACGGCGTGCTCGGGCTGGCCGCCTGGGAGCGCGGCACGCCCTACGCCGAGGACAGCCTGCTGCAGTTCGCCGCCGACCAGCTGCACCGGCCGCTGGACTACATCGCGGTGGAGAACTTCACGCTGCCGATGCCCGACTGGCTCTACCCGGTCTGGGCCGTGCTGACCGGGCTGGGGACGCTGGTGCTCGCGCGGACCCTCGTCGGCCGCCGCTGGACGGCCACCATCATCGCCACCGGCTACCTGGTGTTCCGCTGCGTGGCGTGGGCGCTGCTGGCCGCCGCCGACTTCCCGATCTCCGCGGTGCCGTTCTTCCTGCTCATCGGGGCTGTGGCCGTCGACCTGTCGGCTCAGCTGATCACGCGGCTGCGGCCGCTGATCGGTGCGGTGGCGGTGACGGCCGCGGCCTACGCGGCGCTGTGGCTGCAGAGCGCCTACATCGCCGCCCCGCCCGCCGACTACGCCTCCGCGCTGTACGTGGCGGTGTTGCTGGCCGGGTTGTGGTGGCTGTTCGAGCACCTCGGCTCGGGCGGTGTGCGCCGCATCGAGCAGCACCTGGCGGCGATCCGCGAGCGGCGGGGCGGCGGCCTCAGCCCCCGCTGAGTCCGGTCAGACGCCGGGGCCGGTCAGACGAGGACGGGGGCGCGGGAGAGGACGACGCCGAGACCGTAGGCGACGCCCATCACCGCGACCTCCACGGCCACCCAGGTCAGCAGCGCGGTCCGCTCCTGCCGCGCCAGGCGCGGCAGGAGCCGGAAGCGCATCTGGGCGCCGATCGCGGCCAGCAGCACCAGGCAGACGAACTTGCCGACGAGGATCTGGCCGTACTGGGTGGTGACCAGGCCGATCAGCCCGACGTTCGGGGTGATGACCAGCTCCATCAGGCCGTTGAACAGCCCCGAGGCGCCGACGACGAACAGCGCCAGCCCGGCGAGCTTGGAGAAGCGCGGCACCGCCTCGGCGAGCAGGCCGCGACGCGGAGCGACGAGCAGTGCCACCGCGGCCAGACCGCCGACCCACATGGCGGCGCCGACCACGTGCAGCTCCATCGAGATCATGCTGAAGTCGTGGTACTGCCAGTCGGTGGCGTGCCCGGTCAGCGGCATCGGCAGCAGCCCGAGCAGGGCGATGATGGTGCGCAGCTCGGTGGGCACCGACTCGCCGAAGCGCACCGCCAGCAGCCCCACCACCGCGCACAGCAGGCCCGCGCCCGCGCTGGTGAGCAGGCCGGGTCCGGCCGGGACGTTGTCGACGTAGTCGACGAGCAGCCCGGTGGTGGCCGCGGCGCCGGGGCTGGCCTCCAGGGCCTGCAGGACCAGCGAGAACAGCGCGGCGAGCATCCACACCAGGGCGGTGACCACGGTGAGCAGGCGGGCCTGGGCGAGCACCGGTTCGGTGCGCTCGGGCCGGTCGAAGCCGACGAGCTTGGGCAGCATCGACAGGCCGACGGTGGCCAGCGCGGCCAGGTCGAGCACGGCGCGCGCGATCGGGATGCCGAAGCGGACCAGGGGCGGCAGCGCGGGCAGGCCGGGGATGGTGCCGACGTCGGTGTAGGCCGTGGCGGCCAGCGCGGTCAGCAGCGCCGCGCCCACCAGGGCCACGACGACCAGCGCTTTCGCGGTGCGCGGGCGGTCCCGCTCGGCCTGTTCGTTCCCGGAGATCGCTTCGTGGACTGCCACGTTCCGCATGATGTCACCCGAACGTGCGTGCGGGGGCCGGAGTCGGCGCGGATCACTCCTCGTGATGGAACTGTTCCCGAGAGCGAGGTACGGGTTCCCGGCGTGATGTTCTCCCCATGTCGTTTGGATCACCGTTTCCGGCCCGGAAATGTTGATCTTCATTATCGGTGATCTGCCTGCTCCCCAGGCATGTTCGCGGAAATGGTTCGCGTGCGAGGCAATTGCCGGGAGCGGGTCGGAGGGGTGAGGGCACGGTTGTGCGATGTGTTGCTGACAAAGTCCTCAGACTCCTTGTTCTAGAGTCGGCGGCGTGATTCCGGCCGACGTCGACGCAGGTGCGCGCGCTCGCAGCGCCTCGCCTGAGCTCGATTCGCCGGGGCGTCGCGGAGTGTTCACCGGATCGATTGCCGCGAATTCCGCTCAAAGTCGGACCGGCGGCGAACAATTCGTGCTTCGCTGTGATCTCCGGTGGAGGGAACTGCGGGATCGCCCGGGGTTCACCCGGAGCCCGTCGGGGAATCCCCCGGGGACGGCTGGACCCGATCTCCGCAGCCAGACGCCGGGGGCGTGGCCCGGCGGAGCGGTGCGGCCACGGGCGGTCGCTGAGGCGCGAGGCCGGATGGCCTCAGGGAAATTGGGGGTCCGGCCCCGGATGCGAGCCGGGCTCGCGAGACGCGAGATTGAGCGGTGTGGACGGACAGAGTGTCATGCAACGCGCGCTAGGGCGTGATCCGCGATGACCGCACTTGCGGTGGTGCTGGCGGCGCTGGGCGCCTGCGGATACGCCTTCGGAGCGCGACTGCAGCACGCCGCCGTGCAGGCCGCGATGGCCGGTGGCGGCCTCGGGCTGCGCAGCCAGGCGCAGCTGGTGCGCAACCCGCGCTGGCTCGCCGGACTCGCCGCCCTGGGCAGCGGCGCCGTGCTGCACGTGAGCGCGCTGGGCCTGGCCCCGCTGAGCGTGGTCCAGCCGGTCGGCGTGCTCGCCCTGCCCATCACCGTGCTGCTCAACCTGCGCGAGCAGGGCTACACCCGGCGCGACGTCCACCCCAGCATGGTGCTGGCGGTGCTGGCCGCGACCGGCGGACTGGCGGTGTTCGTGCTGCTGGCCGCCGGCAGCGCCACCCCGACCCCGGTCGGTGACGACGACCAGTTCACCGCCACCCAGATCGTGGCCGTGGCGGTGCTGCTGATCGGCCTGGTCGCCGCCGCGACCCGCTCGAAGGTCCGCTGCGTGCTCTTCGCCGCCGGCTGCGCCGTGGCCTACGGGTACGTGTCGCTGATGGCCCGCGCCGTGGCCCAGCAGGTCGGCACCGGGGACCTGCTGGCGATCAACCTCCTGTCCGTGCTCGGCATCGCGGTCGCGATGGTCGTGGGCGGCTGGCTGCTGCAGCACGGCTACGCCAGCGGCCCGCCCGACCTGGTCGTGGCCTGCCTGACCGTGATCGACCCGCTGGTGGCCGTGGGCCTGGGCATCGGCCTGCTCGGCGAGGCCGACCAGGTCAGCGGCTGGGTCGCCACCGCCGAGGCGCTGTGCGCGCTGGTGGCCTGCGCCGGGGTCTTCGCCCTGGCCCGCCACCACCCGGACACCACCGAGCGCCGCGCGTCGGCGACGCTGGAAGAGGCCCCGCCCGGGGGCCGCACGCCCACGACCGGACCCACGAACGACGTTCCCGCCGGTACCGCCGGACACCGCACGTCCCCTCGTCCTAACGGGAGTTCCTCTTGACTTCGCAACCGTCGCGCAGGCGCCCGCTGCGGATCGTGGTCGGCGCGACCACCTACCCGCCGCACGTCAACGGCGCCGCCAACTTCGGGCATCGGCTGGCCACCGGCCTGTCCGCCCGCGGGCACGAGGTGCACGTGGTGTGCCACTCCGACACCCGCGAACCGCGCACCGAGGTCGAGGACGGCGTGCTGGTGCACCGGGTCGGCTCCTACGGCTCGCCGTTCCACCCGACGATCCGCGGCCTGATGCCGTGGCAGGCGCGGCAGGCCGACGCGATGCTGGAGGAGATCCAGCCCGACATCGTGCACGTGCAGTCGCACTTCTTCATCTGCCGAGGCCTGATCGACTCCGCCCGCCGGCGCGGCATCGGGCTGGTGGCCACCAACCACTTCATGCCGGAGAACATCTTCGGTTACTTCAAGATCCCTCCGTTCCTGCAGAACGCCGCCGGGCGCCTGCTCTGGCACAACCTGGTCAAGCACTACCGCAAGGCGCAGATGGTCACCGCGCCCACGCCGCGCGCCGTGCAGCTGCTGCAGGACAACGGCTTCGACCGCACCGCGCTGCCGGTGTCCTGCGGCATCGACGTCGAGCGCTACCGCGGCCCGGCCGAGCGGTTCCGCGAGCAGAACCCGGACCCGCGGCCGCGGACCGTGCTGTTCGTCGGCAGGCTCGACGAGGAGAAGCACATCGACGACCTGCTGCGCGCCATGTCGCTGCTGCGCACCGAGGTCGAGACCCGCCTGGAGATCGTCGGCAACGGCGCCCGCCGCGAGGCCTTCGAGCAGCTCGCCGACGAGCTCGGCATCGCCGAGCGGGTCCACTTCCACGGCTTCCTCAGCGACGACGAGCTGCTGGAGGCCTACGCCCGCGCCGACCTGTTCTGCATGCCCAGCATCGCCGAGCTGCAGAGCCTGGCCACCATGGAGGCCATGTCGGCCGGCACTCCGGTCGTGCTGGCCAACGCGATGGCCCTGCCGCACCTGTGCCGCCCGGGCGAGAACGGCTGGCTCTACGCCCCGCGCGACGTGCACGCGCTGGCCGCCGCGATCGACGACGTGCTCGACGACCGCGCCACCATCGACCGGATGGGCCAGGCCAGCCAGCGGCTGGTCTCGCGGCACGACATCGACCAGATCCTGGGCCGGTTCGAGTCGCTGTACCACCACGTGATCGACCCGAACAGCACCGTCGAGCTCGACGAGATCAGCACCGAACTGGCGAGCTGACCATGAGCCTCCCCGATCTGCACCCAGCGGAGCGCGCGGCTCGGATCAACGGCTCCGACCTGCACTACTGGGTCTACCGCGAGGAGCTGGGCTCCTCGGCCGAGACGGTGCTGCTCGTGCACGGTCTGCGCGGCACCCACCACGGCCTGGAGCTCATCGCTGCGGGCCTGGAGGGCCGCCGCGTCGTGATCCCGGACCTGCCCGGTTTCGGGGACTCCGGGCCGATGTCCGGCAAGCACGACGTGACCGGCTACGCCGAGGCGCTGCTCGAACTGCTCGGCCGGCTCGGCGCTGACGAGCAGCCGATCGTGCTGATCGGGCACTCCTTCGGTTCGATCGTGTCCTCCCGTCTGGCGGCGATGCGCCCGTCGCTGATCCGCCGGCTGGTGCTGATCAACCCCATCGCCCAGTCCGCGCTGCGCGGACCGCACGCCGCGATGGCCGGGCTGACCGCCGCCTACTACACGCTGGGGGAGCGGCTGCCCTCCCGCGCCGGGCGGTCGCTGCTGACCAACCGCTGGGTGGTGCTGGCGGCCAGCCGCGCGATGACCCGGACCCGGGACAAGCAGCTGCGCGGCTTCATCGACGACAACCACCTGCGGCACTTCAGCCGGTTCCACTCACCGGCCGTGGTCAACCAGTCGTTCCAGGCGTCGGTGACCCACACCGTGACCGACTACGCCGACCAGCTGCCGATGCCGGTGCTGCTGGTGGCCGGGGAGCACGACGAGATCGCTCCGCTGGCCGGGCAGCGCGTGCTGGCGAGCCGGCTGCCCGATGCCGAGCTCGTGGTGATCTCCGACGTCGGTCACCTGGTGCACTACGAGACCCCGGACGCCGCGGCGGCCGAGATCCAGCGGTTCCTCAACCGCGGCGAGCGCGGCAAGCCCGCGATCCCGGAGCAGACCCGATGAACCTCGTGGTCGACGCGCGCTGGACGCGCACCGATCAGCACGACGGCATCAGCCGCTACGGTGCGAGCCTCATCGAGGCGCTGCACGAGCTGCACCCGGTGACGATGCTGATCCACGACGAGCGGCAGCTGGAGCTGCTGCCCGAGGGCGTGCCGCACGTGCTGATCAACAGCCCGTTCTCGCCGCGCGAGCTGTGGCTCTCGCGCACCCTGAACCGGCTCGGGGCCGACGTGGTGTTCAGCCCGCTGCAGATCATCGGCGGGTTCCGGCGCGACTACCGGCTGGTGCTGACGCTGCACGACCTCATCTACTACCGGCACCCGGAACCGCCCGGGTTCCTGCCGACGCCGGTGAAGATCGCCTGGCGGCTGTACCACAAGGCCTTCTGGCCGCAGCGCGTCATGCTCAACCGGGCCGATGCGGTGGTGACCGTCAGCGAGACCACGCGGCGGCTCATCCAGCGCCACCGGCTGACCCGCCGGCCGGTCGTGGTCGTGCCCAACGCACCTCAGCCCCGGGCCCAGCAGGAGCTGCCGGATGCCGCGGCCGGTGGAGCGCGCGAGCTGGTGTACATGGGTTCGTTCATGCCGTACAAGGACGTCGAAACGCTGCTGGCGGGCATGGCTTTCCTCCCGGGATACCGGCTGCACCTGGTCAGCCGCATCGCCCCGCAGCGCGAGGCCGAGCTGGTCGAGCAGGTGCCGCCGGGGGCGGACGTGGTGTTCTGGCGGGGGATCGGCGAGGACGACTACCAGCGGCTGCTGGCTCGGGCGAGCGCGCTGGTCACGGCGTCGCGGGACGAGGGATTCGGGTTGCCGGTCATCGAGGCGATGAACGCGGGGACACCGGTGGTCTGCAGCGATCTGGAGATCTTCCACGAGGTCACCGGCGGGCACGCGAAGTTCTTCGACTCGGGGAGGCCGAAGCACTTCGCCGACGCCGTGCGGGCGCTGGAGGACGACGGGGTGCGCGCCGACCTCGTCGCGGCGGCCCGGACCCAGGCGGCGAAGTTCACCTGGCGGCACTCCGCCGAACGACTCCTGGAACTGGTGCGCGGGCTGGCCGCGACGTCGCGTCAGTGAGTCCAGACCTTGATGGCCCGGGCGACGTAACCGGCCTGCGGGGTCTGGGAACCCGTTGGGTGCGTGTCGAAATCGGCCTCCTCATCGCACTGCGGGTCCTGGTAGACGGTCACCGGATGACCGGTGTTGTTGGCGAAGGACTTGACCTCCCAATCGGTTTCGAGCGCGACGCACTGCTCGATGCCGGTGGTGCGCAGCGCGAGTTCGCGCGGCTCGCCGGCGAACCCGGCCTCCGGCCAGACGCAGAAAGAGCCCGTGGCGCAGCGGTTCTCGGCCTCGTCGGCATCGGCCGGTGGACTCGCCAGCAGCGCCGCCAGCGACAGCGCCACCGACAGCGCGAGGGCCAGCGCGAAGGACGGCCTGAACCGGTGGGTGAGGGCGTGGCTGAGCATGGTGGAAATTCCTCTCGGTGCGGGGATTTCGATCCGTTCCGATCGCTGCAGCAAGATTGGCGGCGCCCGTCAACCGATTCCAGCGAATTCGGTGGATACACCACCTATGGGTGGATTCGCAGGCGTGGAAGCGCATTCCGGTCCGGAGCTCGATCGACTCGCCATCCCTGCCGGATACACCACGATTGAGGTATAAAGTCCCTCACTACCCGTCGGTAATAGCGGAGGTCGGCGATGGCGCTGGACGCTGATGTGATCGTGGTGGGAGCGGGCCTGGCGGGCCTGGTCGCCACCGCGGAACTGGCCGATGCCGGTCGCCGGGTGGTGCTCGTCGACCAGGAGCCCGAGGCCTCGCTCGGCGGCCAGGCGCACTGGTCCTTCGGCGGGTTGTTCCTGGTCGACTCGCCCGAGCAGCGCAGGCTCGGCGTGCGCGACTCGCACGAGCTGGCTCTGCAGGACTGGATGGGCACCGCTGCCTTCGACCGCGACGAGGACCACTGGCCGCGCAAGTGGGCCGAGGCCTACGTCGACTTCGCCGCAGGTGAGAAGCGGTCCTGGCTGGCCGCCCAGGGCGTGAAGTTCTTCCCGCTCGTGCAGTGGGCCGAACGCGGCGGCTATCTCGCCTACGGCCACGGCAACTCGGTCCCGCGCTTCCACATCACCTGGGGCACCGGCCCCGGCGTGCTCGAACCGTTCCTGCGCCGGGTGCGCGCCGCCGAGGCCAAGGGCCTGGTTGAGCTGCGCTTCCGGCACCGCGTCACCGAGCTCGTCACCACCGGCGGCGCCGTCACCGGCGTGCGCGGCAAGGTGCTCATCCCCAGCGACGCCGAACGCGGCCAGCCGACGCCGCGCAAGTCCAAGGGCGACTTCGAACTCGCCTCGCAGGCGGTCGTGGTCACCTCCGGCGGCATCGGCGGGAACCTCCCGCTGGTGCGCAAGAACTGGCCGAAGCGCCTGGGCAAGCCGCCGAAGAACATGATCGCCGGGGTGCCCGACCACGTCGACGGGCGGATGCTCGAGGTGGTGGCCAAGACCGGTGGCCGGATCATCAACCCGGACCGGATGTGGCACTACACCGAGGGAATCCGCAACTACGACCCGGTGTGGACCAAGCACGGCATCCGCATCCTGCCCGGACCGTCGTCGCTGTGGCTGGACGCCGACGGCAACCGGCTTCCCGCGCCGCTGTTCCCCGGTTTCGACACCCTGGGCACGTTGGAGCACATCGTCCGAACCGGCCACGAGCACACGTGGTTCGTGCTCAACCGCAAGATCATCAGCCGCGAGTTCGCGCTCTCGGGTTCCGAGCAGAACCCGGACCTGACCGGCCGCAGCGTCCGCCAGCTGCTGCAGCGCGGCGGCGGAGCCACACCCGGGCCGGTGATGGAATTCGTCCGCCGCGGCGAGGACTTCATCGTCCGCAACGGAGTCGCCGAGCTCGCCGAGGCCATGAACCGCCTGGGAGACGGGCACATCGACGCCGCGCAGCTGGAGCGCACCATCGTCGAGCGCGACCGCCAGGTGGCCTCCGGGCTCGGAAAGGACTTGCAGGTCAACGCGATCCGCGAGGCCCGCCGCTACGCGGTGGACAAGCTGATCCGGGTGGCCGAGCCGCACCGCCTGCTGGATCCGGCGGCCGGGCCGCTGATCGCGGTGAAGCTCAACCTGCTGACCCGCAAGACCCTCGGCGGCCTGGAGACCGACCTGGACGGGCGGGTGCTCACCAACGGCGTGCGACCGGTCGAAGGGCTCTACGCGGCAGGCGAAGTCGCCGGCTTCGGTGGCGGCGGCGTGCACGGCTACCGCGCGCTCGAAGGCACCTTCCTGGGCGGCTGCCTGTTCTCCGGCAGGCGAGCGGGACGAGCCGCAGCCGCGGCGGTGAGCTGACCTGCGCGGGTGCGGGACCTGCGAGTCCCGCACCCGCGACAGCGATTCCTAGATGAAGCAGCCGCTCACGAATCCTGAGATCTGGCTGCGCTCGTTGGTGAGGTCGACCCATTCGGACAAGGTTCGGCCGTCACCGCACACGATGCTCTCGCCGACCACGCGACGGTGAATCGTCGCGGTGTCGCCCGGATTTCCGATGCCGCGCACCGATGCGGCGGTGCCGGGTTCGGAGCGGATCCGGGTCCCGAAGGCGAGGAAGTCGGTCCTGTCCTGCTCCGGGGCCGCGTGCGCGGCCTGGACCAGGGCGTCCCTGATTTCGAGGGCGATGGTCGCGACGTGGGTTCCGAGCCCGGTGATGGGCACGATCGCGGCCACCGCCACGCCTAACAGGTAGTTCCGAAGCTTGCGCATCATCACGAACCCCCACGGCCCCGCCAGTTCGTTGTCTCGACCGGATTTTCGGCGAGGAGTGCTTGCTGGTCGGGCCGGTTCCCAGTTTATGGATCGGAGGTCGGCGACAGCAGTATCCGATCGGGTAGGGCGATGTCGTGCGGGACAGCCACGAAACGCGGTGACGCGCAGCGTTCGGGAGGGCCGGCCAACCCCTCTCGTGAGTGAGCGGGCGGCCTCGGGCGATGCGGTGCGCAACGACGAAGGGCGCCAGGGGAACACGTGGTCCCCTGGCGCCCTCGTACGTGCGTTCGCGCAGGTCAGCCTGTGCGCGAGCCGATACCGGTGAGGGAACGGACCTCCATCTCGGCCTGGCGTTCGGCATCCCGCTCCGGCTTGCCGATGAAGGTGCCGATGGCGGCGAACAGGAACGAGATCGGGATCGAGACGATGCCCGGGTTCTTCAGCGGGAAGAACGCGAAGTCGACGCTCGGGATGATCGAGTCCTCGGCGCCCGACACGACCGGCGAGAAGATCACCAGCAGCAGGCAGGAGATCAGTCCGCTGTAGATGCCCCACAGCGTGCCGGTGGTGTTGAACCGCTTCCAGAACAGCGTGTACAGCAGCGTCGACAGGTTGGCCGAGGCGGCGAAGGCGAACGCCAGACCGACCAGGAACGCCACGTTCTGCCCGATCACCAGGATGCCGCCGATGATCGACGCCGCACCGATGACCAGCGCCGTGATGCGCGCCACCCACACCACGCGGGCGGAATCGACCTCACCGCGGCGCACCACGCTCGCGTAGACGTCGTGGGCGAAGGAGGCCGACGCGGTCAGCGTCAGGCCCGCGACCACCGCCAGGATCGTGGCGAAGGCGACCGCGGAGATGACGCCCAGCAGCACGGTGCCGCCGATCTCGTAGGCCAGCAGCGGGGCGGCGGAGTTCTCCGCACCCGGCGCGGCCAGGATCGCGTCGGTGCCGACCAGGGCGCTGGCGCCGTAGCCGATGATCAGCGTGCAGAGGTAGAAGATCGCCATCGTCCAGGTCGCCCACACCACCGAACGCCGCGCCTCGCGCGCGTTGGGCACGGTGTAGAAGCGCATCAGCACGTGCGGCAGACCGCCGACGCCCAGCACCAGGGCCAGCGACAGCGAGATGAAGTCCAGCTTGGTCATGTCGGACTCGCCGTACTGGGCGCCGGGGGCGAAGATCGCGCGGCCGTTCGGGTTGTTGTCGGCGGCGGCGCGCAGCAGCTCGGTCATGCTGTAGCTGAACTTGCCGAGCAGGAAGATCGTGATCAGCGCGGCGCACAGCACGAGCATGGTGGCCTTGATGATCTGCACCCACGTGGTGCCCTTCATGCCGCCGACCAGCACGTAGACCATCATGACCGCGCCGACGCCCGCCATCACGAGCATCTGTCCGAAGTGGCCGTGCACGTTGAGCAGCAGCGCGACCAGACCACCGGCACCGGCGATCTGGGCGATCATGTACATGATCGTGATGGCCAGCGTGGAGGTCGCGGCCGCCGCGCGGACCGGGCGCTGCTTCATCCGGAAGCTGAGCACGTCGCCCATGGTGAAGCGGCCGGTGTTGCGGGTGCGCTCGGCGAGCAGCAGCAGGTTGACCAGCCAGGCGACCAGGAAGCCGATGCTGTAGAGGAAGCCGTCGTAGCCGTAGATGGCGATGGCACCGGCGATGCCGAGGAACGACGCGGCCGACAGGTAGTCGCCGGAGAGCGCGACGCCGTTCTGCACGCCGCTGAAGGCGCTGCCCGCGACGAAGTAGTCGCCGGCGCTGCCCCGGCTGCTGACGCGGTAGACGATGAGCAGCGTGATGAGCACGAACACCGCGAAGACGCTGGTGTTGATGATCACGCTGTCGTCGGGGATGACGGTGTTCTGGGCAAGGTTCATCGGTCGGACTCTCCGGCCTGCTCGCGGATTTCGTCGACGCGCGGGTCGATGTGGCGGCGGGCGAACCGGACGTAGAGGGTGGTCAGCCCGACGGTGGTGACGAACTGCCCGATGCCGAGCAGCAGACCGACGTTGATCTCGCCGTAGACGGTGCGGGCCAGCTCCTCGGGGAAGTACGCCGCGGCGACCACGTAGCTCATGTACCAGATCAGGAAAAACGCCGTCGCGGGGAAAACGAACCATTTAAGTCGACGGCGGAGGCTGCGGAATTCGGCGCTCTGCTGGATAGCGGTGAAATCGGGCCGGTCGGCGGTTGTGCGAACCGCGCTCTTCTCGATTCCGCCGAACGCCGCGCGTTGATTTCCGGGCTCGCGGGGGGAACCGCGCAGCGCGGATTGCGTTGCGTTGCTCATGCATCCTTCCTGGACTTCAGGGTGTGCCGGCCGGGGTCGGCGAGCTGGCCGAGGCGGGCAATTATTACCACTGTTCTACCTGAATCGACACTGTGGGGATGGCCACCTCGCGATCTCCATTTCACCCGTCTGAGCAGGACCGGAGCCAGCGGGCGGCGACAGGTGGGCAACGCTCGGTTACTGGCGGGTAAGGCCAGGTCAAGGCCCTACAGCTTCAAGATCGAAGGCCGCTGACCAGGCGTTACATCGCCTTCCGGGGAAGAGTTATGGCCTCCTTTTAGGCCGAACGGGTGAAATTGCGTGAAGCTCTCCCGAACTGAACGGCCACACGGCGTGATCTCGCCTGATTGGCGTAGCGCATTGCGAAAAAGCCCCCGGTGCTTTCCTTGCGGTGAGGGCATATAGTGCTTGGGCACTGAGAGGTAGTCGTGCGAACGGGAAGGGTCACGGTTCGATACCAGTGTCCGGAATGTGCCGGCTGGGGAAGCCATCGGTGACGCTGAGTATCGACAAGATCTCGAAGTCGTGGAGTCCTCAGTTGGTTCCCCGGCGTCGCGCCCTCCCCGCACGCCCGCCTTTCACCCCTGACCACCAGCACGACGATTGCGGGACCGCACGCATGCGCCGTTCGCCTACGCCTAGTTCGACACGCCTGCTTGACCAGCGCGGAGACGCACGAGGAGTCCGCTCGTGAGCGGGGACCGGCGGTCCGCCGGCTTCCTGCAGTGGCGCAACTGGTCGCTGCCCACGAAGCTGGCCGCCGTCGTTCTGGTGCCCGTTCTGTTCGCGATCACTCTCGGTGTCGGGCAGATCCAGTGGCAGGTCCAGCAGGCCGATGACTACGGCCGGGTCGCCCAGGTCCTCGACGCCGAGAAGCAGATCGAACCGCTGACCAGCGGTCTGCAGCGGGAGCGCAACCGGGCGGTCGACGCCCTGGTCGGCGACGGGCAGATGAGCTCCTACACCGACCAGATCGCGGCCACCGACAAGGCCGCCGAGGACCTGCGCTTCGTCATCACCGACAACGACATCTACACGGATGTCGTCGGCGAGCGGTTCACCGAGGCCCGCCGGGCGCTGGACGCGCTGGGCGCGGTCCGCGCCGGCGTGCAGGCTCACCGGGTCACCGCCGTGCAGGCCATCGGCGCCTACAGCCAGGCGGTGCGCGCCGGGCTGGCGCTGGACCGCGCGCTGACCACCAGCGTCGCCGACCCGCGGATCTCCTCCAGCGCGACCGCCATGACCGACCTGCTCGGTCTGACCGAAGAGGTCCGGCTGCAGCAGGCGCTGGTGCTGTCCGGTCTGGACGACGGCTCGCTGGACGCCGCCACGCTCGACAACCTCTCCGGCTCGCGCGCCCGGCTGCTGTCCAAGATCAACGACGCCGGTTCCGGTGTGGCCAAGCACTGGCAGCAGCGCCTCCAGCAGCAGCTGCAGGTCCCGGCGATCGTGCAGCGCAACCAGATGCTCGCCGCGATCATCAGCGAGAGCACCGACAACAAGTCCAGCGGCGGCTTCTCCGTCAGCCGCGAGGCCTGGAACAGCTCCAGCGACGGCTCGGCGGCCACCATCGAAGGCGGCCGCGGCGAGCTCGCCGCCGAGATCCGCTCGATCGCCCAGGGCTTGGCCGACGACGCCAGCAACCGCGCCGGGTGGGACTCGGTGCTGCTGCTGGCCTCGCTGATCGCCGCCGCCGGCGTGATCATCATGATCACCCGCCAGCTGCTCGGGTCGCTGCGCGAACTGCGCATCGGGGCGCTCGACGCCGCCGAGTACGACCTGCCGCAAGCCGTCACCGCGGTCCGCGAGGGCAAGGGCTCCGACGCCGAGGTGCCGCCGCTGCCGGTGAGCACGACCGAAGAGGTCGGCCAGGTGGCGCGGGCCTTCGACGAGGTCAACCGGCAGGCGCTGCGCCTGGCCGTCGAGCAGGCCGACCTGCGCCGCGGCTACAGCGACGCGTTCGTCAGCGTCTCCCGCCGCAGCCAGGCCCTGCTGGAACGCCAGCTGCGCCTGTTCGAGGAGCTGGAGCAGGACGAGGAAGACCCCGACCAGCTGTCCCGGCTGTTCCAGCTGGACAACCTCGCGACCCGGATGCGCCGGAACAACGAGAACCTCATGGTTCTGTCCGGCAGCGACCTCGCCCGCCGCTTCACCCAGCCCACCGACCTCGCCGACGTGCTGCGCTCGGCGGTCTCGGAGATCGAGCAGTACCCGCGGATCGCGGTGCAGCCGACCCCGGCGGTGAAGCTGCGCGGCAACACCGCCAGCGACCTGGTGCGGCTGACCGCCGAGCTGATGGACAACGGCGCGAACTTCTCCGCGCCGGACACCGTCGTCACGGTCTCCAGCTACCAGTCCGGTGACGGCACCGTGGTGCTCGACATCCTCGACAACGGCATCGGCATGGGCGACGAGGACCTGGCCGAGGCCAACGAGCGGCTGGCCCGCGTCGCCGAGGACGACATCTCGACCTCCCGCCGGATGGGCCTGTTCGTGGCCGGGCGCCTGGCCGCCCGCCACGGCATCTCGGTCGAGCTGCACGGCGGGCCCGACGTCGAGGGCGTGCGCGCCACCGTGCTGGTGCCCGCCGAGCACGTCGTCTCGTCCCAGGCGGGGCCCTCGCAGGCGCCGCCGTCGGCGCAGCCCGCGCAGGTCAACGGCCACTCGCTGCCCGGCCTGCACAACCCGGGCACCTTCCCGGGCTCCAGCTCGCTGGCCGGTCCCGGTTCGCCGCTGCCGCAGCGGATGCCCGACCGGAACCGCCCGGAGGACAGCGGCTGGCAGACCCAGGAGCCCTCGTTCACCGGGATCCAGGACTCGGGCGCCCACGACTTCAGCGGGCACGACTTCGGGGCCCAGGACTTCGGCGGCCAGGACTTCGGGGCGCAGGACTTCTCGTCGCAGGACTACGACAACGCCAACCAGCCGACCAGCCTGTTCGAGCCGATCTTCCCGCAGGACCAGGGCGAGAGCTCCGGTCAGTTCGACGGGACGAGCTTCTTCGAACCGGCCGGTGGCGGGCAGTCCAACGACTTCTTCACCCCCGCGGGGCCGGAGGACGCACCGACCAACAGCTTCTTCGGTTCGTCCCTCGACGCCGACCGGCCCGCGGCCGAGGAGGCCCCGGAGCCCGCGCCCGAGCCGGTGCGCAACGACCTGGCCGGGCAGTGGTTCATGCCCGCCGCCTCCGACTCGGTGTCGGAGACCGGCGAGTTCCACTGGCCGGAGACCCGGGACGGCGACTCCGCGCTGTTCACCTCGGGAGCGTCCGAGGACGATGAGCCGCAGCTGACCTCGTCGGGCCTGCCGCAGCGCAAGCCGCGCAACAAGCCCGCCGAGCCCGCCGAGGACGCCCAGCAGGGCGGCGGGCAGGGGCGCAGCGCCGAGGACATCAGCAAGCAGCTCGCGCGCGGCGGTGTCCAGTTCGGCAGCACCGACCCGGACTCGGCGTTCAAGCCGTGGCCGCCGGACCCGTCCGAGCCGGCGCCCGAGCTGCCCGAGGCCAAGCCCTGGATCCCGCAGACGCCGGAGGCCCAGGCCTGGGACTTCGCCGCGGACAAGGCCCGCGAGGCCGCCGAAGCCGCGGCGAACCCGCAGGAGACGTCGTTCACCAGCGCCGGGCTTCCGCGGCGCAAGCCGAAGGCGAACCTCGTGCCGGGGAGCGTGTCCAGCCAGTCGCAGCAGCCCAGTCAGCCGCGACGGCTCCAGCGCGATCCGAACGCCTTGCGCAGCAGGCTGTCCGACTTCCAGGGCGGTGTCAGCCGAGGCCGTCACCGGATGACCGACGAGGGCTGAGTGGTGGACACTCTCGAGAAGACACGTGATCATCTCGGCAACGAACAGGAGGTTGCATGAGCGCACAGACTATTTCCCGCAGGTTCGGCTGGTTGATCACGGACTTCACCGAACGCGTGCAGGGAGTGGCGCACGCGATCGTGGTCTCGGCTGACGGCATCGTGCTGACCGCGTCGGCGACGCTGCCGCGGGATCGTGCCGACCAGCTCGCCGCCGTGGCCTCTGGTCTGCTGAGCCTCACGCAGGGATCGGCGAAGTGCTTCGAGGCCGGCCGCGTCGTGCAGACGATCGTGGAGATGGACCGGGGCACGCTGCTGCAGATGGGCATCAGCGACGGTTCGTGCCTGACCGTGCTCGCCGCCCCGCAGTGCGACATGGGCCTGATCGCCTACGAGATGACGATGCTCGTCGAGCGCGTCGGTCAGATGCTCACCCCGGAGATCCGCAGCCAGCTGCAGAACAGCAACAGCGCTGCGTCGGGCCAACTGGTGTGAGGACGCGATGAGCAGACGCTCGGAGTACCCGCGCCGGGACCGAAGACGACAGAACTCGGGCGACGACAGCTTCGCCGACGTCGTCAACGCCTTCACGTTCGGCGCCAAGCCGCCCAAGCGCGACAAGCGCAGGGAGCGCTCGGCGTCGGATTCCTCGCAGGCGAACGAGCTGGATCAGCGCGCCCGCACGGTGTCGCAGGACCCCGCCGACGCCGTGCCGGAAGCCCCCGTGGCGTCCAGCATCCGCTCCTACACCTGGACCGGCGGCCGGACGAAGTCGAACTACGAACTGGCCATCGAGACCTTGGTCTCGGTCGGCGAGAATTACCGGCCCGGCGCACCGGTCCGGCTGGAGCACCAGTCGATCGCCGAGCTGTGCCAGCAACCGCGTTCGGTGGCCGAGGTGGGAGCATTGCTGTCGGTGCCGATCGGGGTCGCCCGCGTACTGCTGGCCGACATGGCCGAACTCGGATTGATTACCGTGCACAGCACGGTGAGCGAAAGCGGTAGCGCACCACACATGCTGTTGATGGAAAGGGTTTTGAGTGGACTCCGTCGGCTATAGCGCACCCCAGCTCGGCTCCATGCCGGAGGCTGCCAACCGGGGTGGCACCAGCTCGACGTCGGCGAAGATCGTCGTCGCGGGTGGGTTCGGTGTGGGCAAAACGACGTTCGTCGGTTCGGTCTCGGAAATCGTTCCGCTGACCACCGAAGCGGTCATGACGGAGGCTTCTCAGGGCGTCGACAACCTCGACGCCACTCCGAACAAGACCACCACGACCGTGGCCATGGACTTCGGCCGCATCTCGCTGGCCTCGGACCTGATCCTCTACCTGTTCGGAACCCCCGGGCAGCAGCGGTTCTGGTTCATGTGGGACGACCTGGTGCGGGGTGCCATCGGCGCCGTCGTGCTGGTCGACACCCGCCGGCTGGCGGACTCGTTCTCGGCGATCGACTTCTTCGAGGACCGCGGTCTGCCCTACCTGGTGGGCGTGAACATGTTCGACGGCGAGATGCTGCACTCGCTCGACCAGGTGCGGGAAGCGATGGCGATCGGCCCCGAGGTGCCGATCGGTCCGGTGGACGCCCGGGACCGGGAATCCACCAAGCGCACCCTGATCGCGCTCGTGGAGCACGCGATGCGGCACTGGACGCAGCGCCAGGCCATGTGATCCGGCCGAACGTCAGGACGTGATCGAGCGGCGCCTTTGGGGTTCCGGGGAAGTTTTCATGAAAACTTCCCCTCCCGCCGTCAAAGGCGCCTTTCGAACCGGATTCCGGGAACGGTGTTCCCGGATTTCCCGGATAACCCGGGGTTTCAGGGTTTGCGGGCGACGCCGCCGAGCAGGTTGTACTCGCCGTCCGAGGGCTCGGTCAGGCGCGGGCCGTCCGGCCACCAGTCGAAGAGGTGCACCAGGCCGGGCTCGATCATCTCCAGGCCGTCGAACAGCGCCTGGATCTCGTCGCGGCTGCGGTAGAAGCAGCTGCCCATCATCGAGTTGAACTTGACCTCGGACTCCTCGGCGAGCTTCGCGCGGGAGCTGCCGTCGGCCGGGTTGTGCAGGTGCGAGATCGCCAGGTACGAGCCGGAGGCCAGCGCGTCGAGGTAGGTGCGCATGATGGCCGCGGGGTTCTCGTCGTTGGTGACGTGGTGCAGCGTGTTGCTGTGGATCAACCCGACCGGCCGGTCCAGGTCGAGGTACTTGCGGACCGATTCGTGACCCAGCACCGCCTCGGGGTCGCGCAGGTCGGCGACCGCGAAGTGGGTGTACTCGTTCTCCTCCAGCAGCGCGCGCCCGTGCGCGGCGACCGACGGGTCGTTGTCGACGTAGATGACCGTGGCCTCGGCGTTGAGCCGCTGCGCCGCCTGGTGGGTGTTCTCCGCCGTCGGCAGGCCCGATCCCAGGTCGAGGAACTGGTCGATGCCGGCGTTGCCCGCCATGAAGCGCACGACGCGGATCAGCCAGTTGCGGCACTGCCTGCCGACCTGGATGGCCTCGGGCGCCAGCTGCTGGATCTGCCGCAGCACCTCGCGGTCGACGTCGAAGTTGTCCTTGCCGCCGACGAACGCGTCGTAGACCCGCGCGATGCTGGGCTTGGTCGTGTCGATCTGCGGGGGAGGGGCGTCAGCCATGAGAGGGGTCCGCTCGGTTGCTTCGTGGGGAACGATCTCGTACCAACAGTATGCCGGTGGCTGCGGCGGGTAAACAGCCATATCGGGGTAAGCGTGGGTGAGCTGGGCGACTGAGTCGGTCCAGCGGTCCCGGTCCTCTTGGGACGTTGCGACGCGGCAAAAACGTTGCACGGCAAGCTACCGGGTCCCACCGCGCTCGCGCGGGCCGGGGCAGTGGCAGACTGGCGCGCGATGAGTGACGCGGTACTGATCCTGGGTGGCCGGAGCGAGATCGGCCTGGAGGTCGCGAAGCGCCTGGTGCGCCGCGGCAACGGCAAGGTGATCCTCGCGGCCCGGCGCGCGCAGGACCTCGACGGCGAGGACGCCGCGCTGCGCGAGGCGGGCGCGACCGAGGTCGTGCGGGTCGAGTTCGACGCCGCCGAGCTGGGCACCCACGAGGCCCTGCTGCGCGACATCGCGCAGAAGCACGGCCCGATCGGCACCGCGGTGATCTCCTTCGGCATCCTCGGCGACCAGCAGCGCGCCGAGGACGACGCCGCCCACGCCGTCGACGTGGTGAACATCGACTACGTCGCCCACGTCAACGTCCTCACGCACCTGGCGAACCTGCTGCGCAAGCAGGGCCACGGCAAGATCGTGGTGTTCTCGTCGGTGGCGGGCGTGCGGGTCCGCCGCGCCAACTACGTCTACGGCTCGGCCAAGGCCGGCCTCGACGGCTTCGCGAACGGCCTCTCCGACGCCCTGGTCGGCAGCGGCGTGGACCTGCTGATCGTCCGCCCGGGTTTCGTCATCGGCCGCATGACCACCGGCATGGACCCGGCCCCGTGGTCGTCGACCCCGGACCAGGTCGCCGACGCCACCGACAAGGCCCTCCAGAAGGGCCGCCGCCTCGTCTGGGTCCCCGGCATCCTCCGCTGGGTCTTCGCAGCCATGCACTACGTCCCCCAACCCATCTGGCGCCGAATGCCCCGGTGACGGCCGGATCCCGAGCCATGCGCGACCAGCGTCCGCGCGGGAATCCCTGTCCGGCTGGTCACTGATCGACTACACTGAGTGATTTCCGTAGTGGTGCTCGGAGAGGTTCAGTGATGTCACGTCCTTGGGAAGCGGACCCCTCCGCGGGGCTCAAGCGCAGGTGGGGCAAGTCGCCGATCGAGCTCGGCAACACCGACAAGATCAGCGGATGCCCCGACGTCTGGGAGCTGGACAACGGCGACGTCGCCGTGATCGGGCGGGATCTCACCGAGCAGTACCGATCGCGCCTTCCCGAGAGCGCGGCCATCGCCGAGGACGAGCGGCTGGTGGTGTTGCCGCGGAACGTGCTGATCGCTGCTAAGCCGGACATCCCGGATGCGTGAGATGAGCGACCTCCCCGGCGAACGCCTGGAACTGGACGCCTATCTGGACGATTTCGACGCGCGGTTCGCGGATGCCCGCGGAGCTGTGTGGAAGCTGGAGCGACGACAGCACTTCCGGCAACCCGAGAGCGAGAGCTGGACGGCCTTCTCGGAGGGGAACTGGGACAGGGCGCTGCAACTCCTCGAGCGCAGCGGGCCCGGGGTGGCGGCCGAGTACCGGACCATCGCTGACAGCGGGCTGAGCGTGCACCGGGTGCGGGTCGTCGAGGAACCGATCGTTCCGTACCTGCAGTGGGAGCTGCATTCCTTGCGGATTCGTGAGCAGTGCGGCGAGCACATCAACGTCGTCTCGGCGGACCAGGTCGCATCGTTCGAGCAGGACGAGCAGCTGCCGGAGATCGTCACGCTCGGCGATGCCGTGCTGTACCAGCTCATCTACACCGATGACGGCATCCTAGACGGTGCCGTCCGCGTCACCGAAAGAGCTGTCGTCGAGGAACAGCAACGATTCGTCCGGGCCCTCTTCGCCCGGGGAGAGCCGCTGGAACGGGTCTTCTCCCGCCGAGTCGTCGACCTGCCGCCCCCTCATGGTCAGTGAGCACCGCGACGAAATTCCTGAACCCGCGTCCGGTTCCACGCGGTCGGAGATCTCCGGATCCGCAGAGCACGCGGTTCAGGCCAGAGACGTGCACGGCGGGGTTCACTTCCACTCGCACGGCATCGGCGGCGGGCCCGTACCCCGGCAACTGCCGAGTGACACGTGGGGTTTCGTCAACCGGAGCGCCGAGCTGGAAAGACTCGGCTTGCTGCTGACCGATGGCTCCCGTGACGAGGCGACCGTGCTGGTGATCGTCGGTACCGCCGGGGTGGGCAAGACCGCCCTCGCACTTCGCTGGGCGCATCGGGTGCGGGACCGCTTCCCGGACGGGCAGCTCTACGCCAACCTCCACGGGTACGACCCCGGCACGCCCGTGTCTTCCTACGACGTGCTGGAACGCTTCCTGCAAGCGCTGGGAATTCCCGCCGATGCGATCCCAGCCGACGTGGAGAGCCGTGCCGCGCTCTACCGGTCGGTCTTGGCCGAGCGGAGGTGCCTCGTCGTGCTCGACAACGCGGCATCCGTCGCTCAGGTGCGCCCCCTCCTTCCCGGATCCTCGGGTTGTCCTGTCCTGATCACGAGTCGAGACCGCATGTCCGGCCTCGTTGCGCGGAACGGAGCGCAGCGCCTGACTGTGGAGATCCTCAGCGCGGGCGAAGCCACGGCGTTGCTGGAGAAGATCACCTCTCACTACCGCGAGCGGGATACGCCCGAGGAAATCGCTGAACTCGCCGATCTGTGCGCCCGCTTACCGCTGGCGCTGCGCATCGCGGCCGAACGGGCCGCCGCCCACCCGCACATGCCACTGCGGGAACTCATCCAGGATCTTCGCGACGAATCCGAGCTCTGGGACGCCCTCACCGCCGACGACGCCCACGAGGGTGACGCCGTCCGCACCGTCTTCGCCTGGTCCTACCGGGCCCTGCCCGGCTCGGCCGCCCGCTTGTTCCGGTTGCTCGGCCTGCACCCGCGTCCGGAGTTCAGCGCGCACGTCGCGGCCGCGCTCGTCGGTACCACCCTCAAGCAGGCTCGTCGCGAACTGGACGTGCTCGCCGGTGCCCACTTGATCGAACAGATTCACCCCGACCGGTACCAGTTCCACGATCTGCTCCGCGCCTACGCCGTCGACCAGGCGCAGCGCGATGAGACCGACGAGAGCAGGCGGGAAGTCCTGCGTCGGCTGCTGACCTGGTACTTGCACGCGACGCACTCCGCGGCGTCGGTCATCGACTCCCACTTCCGGCCGGCACCCCTGGATCAGGCCGACTTCGCGGTCCCGCACTTCGCCGACGTCGACGAGGCCACCCGGTGGTACGAGATCGAACGGGACAACCTCGTGGCCGCCGTCGTGGCAGCGGCAGATCACGGCTTTCGCGACCTCGCTTGGCGGCTTCCCTTGGCGCTGCGGCGGATCTACGCGGTTCGCACGCCGGTCGACGAGTGGATCAGGACCGGGGTGATCGGTCTCGACGCCGCGCAGCGGACGGGTGCGCGAGCTGCGGAGGCTGATCTGCTCGAGAGCCTGGGAATGGCCTGCACCCAGGCACAACGCACCGAGGACGCGATCGCTCACCACCGGCGAGCGCTGTCGATCCGCCGGGAGCTCGGTGATGATTTCGGCGAGGCGACCACGCTCAACGCCCTCGGGCTGACCTTCCTTCGCAGCCACCAACTCGATCGGGCACGTGACTGCTTCGAACGATGTCTTTCCCTCGTCCGCGGGCTGGGCGAGCGGCGTTGGGAAGGCATCGCTCTCGGCAATCTCGCCGACACCACTACCGACCTGGGTGGTGCTGAGGCTCTCGGCATGGCGGAACGAGCCATCGCGATCCACCGGGAAACCGGCAACGTCCTCAGCGAGTTCGCCTGCTTGATGGTCATCAGCGGCATCCAGCGCGACAGCGGTCGGCCTGACCGGGCCCTCGAGCACGTTCAGCAGGCGTTGGACATCGCCGATCAACTCAGCAATCCCGTCCGAGAGGCGTACGCCCTGCTCGAACTCGGCAGGGCGAACCTCGCCGCCGAACGTCCGGACGATGCCCTCGCCGGTCTCCATCGAGCTGCAGCGCTCTACAGGAAGCTGGCGGACACGGGCAGGCAAGCGGTCGCGTTCGACCTCACGGCTCAGGCCTACCAGCTGCTCGGTCGGCCTCAGGACGCCGTGGACTTCTACCGACGAGCCGTCGCCGGACATCGTGATCGTGACGATCGGTGGCAGTGGGCTGAATCCCTCGATCACCTCGCACGAGCTCTCGGTGAAGCAGGTGACCGCGAGCAGTTGCGACAGCACTGGAACGACGCGCTCCAGCTGCTCGCTCCGCTCACCGACCCTCGAGCCGTCGCGCTGCGAGACGAGATCACTGCGCATGCGCAGCAGGAGGGCGAACGCTGAACCGAAGCCGTTCCGGACTACATCATCGGTGGTCTGCGGCGGGGTTCTGGGGGTTTGAAGTGGCCGCCGTCGGGTCCGGTGGGCTTGTCGTGGCCGGCGCCGAGGTACTGGCAGAACCAGCGGCCCGCCATCTCGGAGACCTTGTCCAGCGCCCCGGGTTCTTCGAAGAGGTGCCCGGCGTGCGGCACGATCTCGATCTTGACGTCGGTCAGCGGCAGCGAGGTGAGCAGTTCGGCGGCCTGGCGGTTGAGGTTGAGCACCTCGCGGTCGTCGCCGCCGACGATCAGCAGCGTCGGCGCCTGCACCTCGGCGAGCCCGTCGCCGCCGAGGTCGGGGCGACCGCCGCGCGACACCACCGCGGCGACCCGCTCGGGCCGGCGGGCGGCGGCCTTCATCGCCGCGGCCGCGCCGGTGCTCGCGCCGAACAGGCCCACGGGCATGCCGCGGGTGGCGGGCCAGGAGTCGAGCGCGTCGATGGCGGGGGTGAGCCGCTCGGCGAGCAGTTCGATGTCGAAGCGGAACTCGTGCGTGCGCTGGTCGGTGGCGGCCTCGTCGGTGGTGAGCATGTCCAGCAGCAGGGTGCCGAAGCCCGCGTTCTGCAGCTGCTCGGCGACGGCCCGGTTCCGCGGGCTGCGCCGCGAGCTGCCGGAACCGTGCGCGAACAGAACCACCGCCCGGGCAGGCGGTGGCATCACGAGGTCCCCTTCGAGCGTTCCGTCAGGGGTGTTGACCGTCATCGGCTCGGTCGTGAGTTGAACCATCGGGAGCCTCCCTCGGTTTCCGGGCGCAACGGCTACCCCGACGGGCCCGTCGCGACACGCCTCAGGCTCACCCCCACTGTCACCTGAACGAGGCCGCTCCGCAGGAGGATCTAGGAGCGCACGGCGTTGCCCAACGTCATGATCAGCCGGTTGTCCCAGGCGAACATGGACGCCACGGCCACCAGGTCGTGCACGTCGTCGGGCCCGAGCCCCGCCGAGTGCAGCCGCCGCACGTCGGCGGGCCGCAGCGAGGACGGCGTGTAAGCCAGGGCCCCGGCGACGTCGACGACGGCCCGCAACCGCGGGTCGGCGATCGCGGCCGGTCCGGCCTCGGCCAGCACCACCGCGGTCATCGGGTCGCCGGAGAGCTCCACCTGCCGCTTGCCGTGCACGGAGGTGCAGTAGCCGCAGCCGTTGATCAGCGAGGTCGCCAGCGCCGCCAGCTCCCGATCGGCCCGGTCCAGCGCTCCGCGGCCGGTCATGATCGCCTCGCGCAGCAGCGTCTGCGCCGACAGCACGCCGGGGTCGAGCTTGAGGGTCTCCACGAACTCGCCCCCGGGCACGACCCGCGACACCCACCGCATCGACGGGAACGCCTGGTCGGGCGTCGACAGCGCGAACCCGTCGGCGGCCGCCCCGGCCTCGATGGTGATGCCCTGCTGCGAGGCGGGACCGTCGCCCGCGCCCGCGACGAGCTCCAGCCCGCTCTCCAGCCGCACCCGGAAGCTCGCGTAGGCGGCGACCTGGGTGGCGGTGACGACCTGCGCGGGGCTGAAGTGCTGCAGCAGCTCGGCGACCTCATCGGCACCGGCGTCGGCGGGGTCGAGGGCGACCTGCTCGCAGTGCGCCAGCAGCGCCTGCGTGGCCTCCGGCAGCTCACCCCAGCGCTCGACGTCGCGCACGACCTCGGCGTCGTCGAGCCCGGCGGCCACGGCGTCGGCGTAGGAGGGGGATTCGTTGACCAGTGCGACGCGCAGCGCGATCCGGGCCCGATCGGTCTGGTCCAGCTGGGACTGGTCTTCGGGCCGGAGCACTGCGGCATCGGCGTTCTCGGCGGCTTCCCGGACGTCCGGTCGAAGCACGGTGAGCGTTTCGGCTGCGCGATCGCTGACGGTCGTCATGCGCAGACCTTAGCGCTGCAAGATCTTTCAGCTGTGCGGGAGGTTGAGCTGCCAGGACACCCCGTACCGGTCGTTGACCCAGCTGAACCTGCGCGAGAACCCGTAGTCGCCCGGCGGCATCAGCACCGCCCCGTCGGCGGAAAGAGCCTGGTGGAGGCGGTCGTGCTGCGCCTCGTCGACGCAGTCGACGTACAGCGACACCGACGGCGTGAAGTCGAAGCCGTGCGACACGGGCGAATCGATGCACATGTGCTGCCGCCCGCACAAGGTGAACGTGGCGTGCTGCACGGAACCTTCGGCCCCCTGCTCACCGGGCCCGTAGCGGTGGACGGCCAGCACCTCGGAGTCGTCGAACAGGCCGACGTAGAAGCGCATGGCCTCCTCGGCCTTGCCGTTCTGGAACATCAGGAACGTGGAGATCTGCGTGGGCATGGCGACTCCCTGGTGCGCGGGCGGACCGCGGGCGAGTATTGCCGCTACCACCGACATCCGCCCGAGGAGGAACTTCCGTGACCATCCCGATGGTGATCGACACCGACACCGCCCAGGACGACTGCATCGCCCTGCTCGTCGGCCTCCTCGACCCCCGGGCCGACCTGCGCGCGATCACGATGGTCGCCGGCAACGTCGGCTTCGACCAGCAGATCCGCAACGCCTTCCTGACGCTCAACGCCGCAGGTCACCTGGGTTCCGTCCCGGTGCACCTGGGATGCCGGCGGCCCCTGGTCCGGCCGTGGGAGAGCGCCGAGAACGTCCACGGCGACGGAGTCGGCGGCATGACCATGGACATGACCGGCTGCGACCCCGACCCGGAACACGCCGTGGACGCGTTGATCCGACTGGCGGCCGAATCCCCGGGCGAACTCACGATCGTCTGCATCGGGCCGCTGACCAACATCGCCACGGCGACGATCAAGGACCCATCGTTCGTGGACAACGTCAAGGGTCTCTACGTGATGGGCGGCAGCAACAACGCCCGCGGAAACATCACCGCCGCAGCCGAGTTCAACTTCTACGTCGACCCGGAAGCCGCGAAAGCGGTGTTCGCGGCGGGTTTCGACATCACGGTCATCCCGTGGGCCCCGCTCACGTTGGAACGCGCCGTCTTCGGCCCGTCGCAGCTCGCCGAGATCGAAGCCCTGGACACCCCGCTGTCCCGCTTCTTCACCCGAGTCTGCGCCACAACCCTCGAGTTCGACCGAAGCGTCGGCATCAACGGCACCACCCACCCCGACTCCCTGACAGCAGCAGTCCTCCTCCACCCGGAACTGATCACCCGAGCCGGCCACTACCACGTCGACGTCGAAACCCAAGGAGACCTCACACGCGGCTACGCCGCCATGTCCTGGGGAATCCACGGCCTGGAGCCCAACGCAACCGTTGTTGAAGACGTCGATGCCGAGGGCTTCCACCGGCACATCAAGACACTTCTGGAGCAATTCAGGTCCAGCTCGGCATCGACCGACTAGCGAAGCCTCGGCAGGCCGCGAATGCTCCGGCTGACATGACCCGGTTCGTTCATACGAACGATCCGGTTGTCCAGCGGCTCCGGAACGGCATGTGTCGCGAGACGCGTCTACCGGGCTCCGATCAACACCAACGGATGATCTACGCGCGTACCCTGGATCCGCTCCGCGACGGTTGGTGTGGAGCTGTGGCGACCGTGGGGGTTGGTGATGGGGACCAAGTTGTACGTCGGTCAGGTGCTTCGTTATCCACGAGAGAAGAGCACGACTGAACCGCAGGTTCAGGGCTACGACAACTTCCACTTCGTGACGCACTCACCGGGGAAACCGTTCGCCCTGTTGGAGGCCGGGATCAACCCGATGGCGAAGGTGGACGGCGGTCGCCGGCCGGCTGTCCTCATCCGCTCCAGTCCGTGGAAGGCGGGCAGCGAGGAAACGCCGTGGCGTGATGTCTTCGACCTGGACAACGGGCACATCCGCTACTTCGGCGATCACAAGCACTCCTCGGCGGGCGATCCCGGAAATAGCCCCGGGAATGCGGCGCTGCTCGCCGCCTTCGACCTGCATTGCGCACCGACCGCGGCGGAACGCGCGAGCGCTCCGCCCCTGCTGGTGTTTCGGTCGGTATCGCGGAACAAGCAGCCCAAGGGACACGTGGAGTTCTGCGGGGTCGGGATCATCGAGCGCGCCGAGCGGGTCGTGCAGTGGTCCGGATCCGGAACGGACCGCCGAACGTTCACCAACTACGTCTACGATCTCGCACTGCTTGACCTGACCGCCGAAAATGAGCAGGTCGAGTGGGACTGGATCACCGCTCGACGTACCCATGCGACGAGCTGTTCGGAGGCTCTCGAACTCGCTCCTTCAGCGTGGAAGCAGTGGGTCGACAACGGTAGTGCGGCGTTGCCGAAGCTTCGCAGGCGCGTAGCGCGGTCTCGCATCACCAAGGTGCGTGATCAGCGTCCTTCGTCGAGCGACACGGCGGGACGTCTTCAAGCGGTTTACAGGCGCTTCGACGACAACAAGCACGCCTTCGAAGCTCTCGCCGCCGCTGTGGCCGCGCGTGCGCTGCGGGGCAGCGGGACCGCCTACCACCAGGGCTGGCTCACACGCCGTTCCGGCGATGGTGGCGCCGACTTCGTCGGGCGACTCGACATCGGAACGGGACCGGCCGCTACCAGCCTCGTCGTTCTCGGCCAGGCCAAGTGCATCAAGCCGGACGGACTCATCTCGGCGGAACAGATCGCTCGTGTCGTTGCTCGCCTTCGGCGAGGCTGGATCGGCGTCTACGTCACCACGGGCTCCTTCTCCGAAGCGGCACAGTTGGAAATGGTCGAAGACCAGTACCCCATCGTCCTCATCAACGGTGCGACGTTGATCCACGAACTGCGGGCCATTGCCAGCGAAGATCACGGGGGTGATTTGAAGGCATGCGTCGATCACCTGATCGAGCAGCACTCGCCGACGATCACCAACCGTCGTCCCGAGGAGATCCTTCTTTCCTAGGGATTGGTCCTCGTGCGCCCGGCTGCTGACAGTCTCGACCACGTCCGGTCATCCGAGAATCAACTGACCGTCGTAGTCGAATCTGCCCAGCGAGGTCGGCAGAAGCTCTACCATGATCATGTATATCGAGTGATCGGGAGCGGGCATGCCTGAACGGGACGAAAAGAAGGATTTGCAACTCAGATTCGACCCGCTCACGGTGTCACACCTCGGTTCGAACATGTATTCGCGGATGCCGAACGCGGTGGCTGAGCTGGTGGCGAACGCGTACGACGCCGACGCGACGCGGATCGCCGTGCGAGTGAACGGGACCGGCCATCAGCAGTGCATCGTTGTAGAAGATGACGGGCACGGAATGTCGCGCGATGACGTCCGGGAAAAGTATCTGCGCATCGGTCGAAATCGACGCGACACGGAATTGACGGGTTGGTCGGAGAGCGGTAAGCGCCGTGTCTCGGGGAAGAAGGGGCTGGGGAAGCTCGCCCTGTTCGGGATCGGTCATCACATCGAAGTCGTCACGACCCGCGCCGGTAGTGGTGACAGCCTGGTCGTGACCATGGACTGGGACGACCTCATCGGCACCAAGGACGGGGATTACCGGCCTGGATCAACGACCGAATCGGTCGACAAGTCCAGGCACGGGACGAAGGTGACGATCTCGCGGCTGACGCGCACGACAGACATCGCACCGCGCTCGCTAGCGGAAAGCCTGTC
Source organism: Saccharopolyspora flava (assembly GCF_900116135.1). Classification (GTDB taxonomy): domain Bacteria; phylum Actinomycetota; class Actinomycetes; order Mycobacteriales; family Pseudonocardiaceae; genus Saccharopolyspora; species Saccharopolyspora flava. The sequence goes on along the minus strand of NZ_FOZX01000002.1, from coordinate 494,887 downwards.
GAGGCTCTTCCAGTACAACGACAGCGAGGTCTCGCTCGTTGTGATCGACCGGAACGGTGGGGAAATTCCGGTTACCCGCGATCTCCGGCTGGAGTCGATCGAATCGGAGATCAAGTGGAACATCCCGGGCGGGCTGAAGAAGACCGCCGAGCCGTTGCTCGCGTGGGAGGTCAAGGGGGTGATCATCGCCGCCAAGAAGCCGCTGGCCACGCAGATGCGCGGGATCACCGTGTACACGAACGGCAGGCTGGCCAATGAGCCCGAGTTCTTCGGGGCCGCGGATTCGAGCTACGCCTACGCCTACATGACCGGGTACGTCGAGGTCGACCTGCTCGACACGATCGAACCCGATGTCGTCGCCACCGACCGCAGGGCGGTCAACTGGGAGCACCCGAAGGCCGCCCAGATCCGCCAGGAGTTGAAGCGGATGGTGGAGGAGATCGCGCGGGACCGGAAGAACTGGCGTGAGGACCAGAACAAGAAGGAAGTCGCGGAGACGACCGGAGTCGACACCGACGAGTGGGTTGGATCGATCAGCACGCCGGAGAAAGAGCCGCTCAACGACATGTTGAACGTTCTTCACTCGGAAGATGCTGACATGAGTCGAGAGAGTCGGATGCAGATGTTGTCCGGCCTGCAGCGGCTTGCGCCGCCTTATGCCGACTTCGTGTGGCGACACCTGCACCCGCGTATCCAAGAAGTAAGCGAGGCCGCATTCAAAGCGGGCCACTATCACATGGCGCTTGGCGAGGGGATCAAGGGATACATTCAGGATCTTCGAACCAAGGCCGATGACCACGATGATCCTGAGGGCAAGGTGATCAATCAGTTCCTGGGGACTGGCAGCGGCAAGCGGTTGAGGTTCGCCCACGGCTACACCCGGGGCAGCCTCAAAATCTCGAACAGCTCGGCGACCAGCCTCGATGATGGAAATCGTGCCTTGGTTCAAGCCATCTGGCAGATGTTCCGAAACCCGATCGCGCACGAGCCGGCTGCGACGCTTGAAAAGCTCGAGGTGATTTCACCGCGGGACTGCCTCGACGCGCTGAGCCTGCTCTCCTTCTTGCGGTTTCGGTTGGACATGGTCGAGTGGGTAGAGCCGTAAGAGGCTGCGTGAGCGCCGGTGAACGTGACCGGTCGTAGGGTGGTCCCGTGGCCGCGACGAAGCCGACCCGCGCGTTGAACGAAGGCACGCGCAAGAGCATGCAGTCGAACAAGGGGCGGGACACCAAGCCGGAGCTCGCACTGCGTCGAGCGGTGCACGCGCTCGGCCTGCGCTATCGGGTGTCCGTTCGGCCCCTGCCCAAGATCAGGCGCACGGCCGACCTGGTCTTCACCAGGGCGAAGGTCGCGGTGTTCCTCGACGGATGCTTCTGGCACGGGTGCCCCGATCACCACACCAAGGCGGTCACGAACTCGGAGTTCTGGGCCGAGAAGGTCGCGCGCACGCGTGAACGTGACCGCGAGACCGACCGCCTCCTGCAGGAGGCGGGGTGGGCCGTGGTTCGAATCTGGGAGCACGAGCAGCCGGCCGAAGCCGCCCAGCGCGTGTCGCACGTGGTGCGGGGTGCGAAAGCGACGGACGGGTCGGTCAGCTAGCGGCCTGAGCGGGTGAGTCCGGGTCGGTGGAGGGGAACTCCCATCGCGTTTCGACCGGTTTGGTCGACTTGTCGGTGAAGACCGCGTCGATGCTGTCGGACACCTTGTCCGGGTCGATGGTCGAAGCGACGATCGCTGTGACGGTCTCGCGCACCGTCGTGCGGAGCTCGTTGTCCAGCTGCTCCTCGTCCAGCGCTTCGAAGAGCATGAACGGGGCGAGGCGCAGGAGCCGCTTGAGGAAGTCGCGGAGCGCCTCGCGTTCGGTGATCTTGCCGCGCAGCGGGGTGAGGTCGAGCTCGTTCCAAACCCGGAGGATCGCCTTGACCAGGAACGGGCTTCCGCCGAGGGCTTTGCGGCGGGCGTAGATCTGATCGAACGCCGCTTCGCCCAGCACGGTCAACGCTTCGTAGGGCTTCGTCGACTCAGGCGTGTAGACCAGCTGAGCGCGCCACCACATGCGTCCGAACACGTGGCGGGTGAGGTCGGTCCCCAGCACGCGATCCCGGGGAGGCTTGGGATAGCGCCAGTACGCCACGTCCGGGAGCACCATCAACGCCAGGAACGCCCAGATGTCACCCGAGGCGGCTTCGGCGGGCATCATCTCGGAATGGGAGTGCAGGTACTCCGCGACTCTCAGGTCGAAGAGCGCGTTGTCCTTCGTGCTGCCCTTCTCCGGGTAGCCGGACTCCACGGCGATGTTGAGGACGGCCTCACGCATCTGCAGCAGGTGGCTCTCGGGCACCCGGTCACCACCGGTCGCCGCGTAGACCATGGAGTCGTGCCGGGTGCTGACGCGTTCGGCGAGTTCGAGGACGGATAGCCGGCTGTACTCCTCGAACAGGGGCTTCGCCTGGCCGGCGAGCAGACGTGGGTAGAGCAGGCTCATCAGGACACCTCGAAGAGTTTGACGGCGTTCTGCACGTCCGAAGCGAACAGGTTCGGCTGGTTCTCGTGGCTGAGCCGCAGGTCCGTGATCGACACACCCGGGAAGAGCTGTCCGACCAAGGTCATCAAGGTCTCGCCCACCGAGTCCTCGGGGAAGTCCGCGTCTTCGTGGAAATCGCTGTTGCGCAACGCGTGCTCGACCATGACGCGGCTGACGTCGGCCTTGATCATCGAGAGCACGAGCTTGTCGGTGTCGCGCGGGCGCTCGGCGTTCTGCACGGCCGCCACCGCCGGCGCGTTCCGCTCGTTGACGAGGAGCAGCAACGAGCCCATCGTGGCGCTTTCCAGGTTGTCGCTGATCTGGAGATGCCACGCGGCGTCGCTGGGGAACGAGGTCTTGTCGAAGTCGATGACGGCGATCGGGAACTGCGGTGCGTCCCCCTGCAAGCGGAGCGAGTGGTGGTCGTTCCACAGCACTGATCCGGATCGTCTCGGAGCCGCGGGACGCGGAGAACTCCCCGGGGACGCGACGACCAGGGCGGTTTCCAGGAGGAGCGTTCCACCCAGCTCAGCCCCGGTCAGCTCGAAGGCGATCTCGATGGTTTGCACGCCTTCGCCCGCGATCCGGACCCTTCGGCCGGGACCGCGGAGGTTGGAACCGGACGATGTCCACACGGACGAGAGCATGAGAACGGAGTCAGGGCCCAGACCCGCTCGCTGCCTCGTGCGGTCGACGTCGACGCGGATGTTCCGGTGCAACGCGATGTTGGTCAGGTAGTCCCAGTGCTGCAACTCGGTGGGCATCGGGACGTGGGAGTCCTCCATGGCCATCTGCCAGTGGTCCGCCTCGACCACGCTCTCGGGAGGAATCCGGTAGGGAGGTGCGAGCCGGGTCACGAGGTCACCGCCTTAACCCTGAGCTGGATGTCGGTCATGGTGTCCGGAGCAGGGCGGATCACGGCTCGACGGGGACGTTCGGCATCGCCTTCGGTGAGCAGGGTCGGCTCCGTCACCAGTGCCTCGTCCCCGTCGTACCAACCCAGCAGTTCGGGCATCGCGGCGCCGATCGGTGGTTCGGTCTCGTCGCCGCCGGCGATGGCCACGTTGAGTTCGATGCCGACCTCCTGCGGTCCGGCGACCGGAAGTCGGAACTCCTGGATCAGCACTGCCTGCCCGTCGTGCTCGTCGTAGTACGGCTCGTCGAGGTACTGCACCCGCGGGCGCTTGCGTTTCGGCGGTGAGGTGAGCTCGCCGTCAAGTCCCTGACCGGCCGCTTCTTCGGACCGCGCGTGGTCGAGATCGTCGGGCTGGGGCTGATCGGAGACCTCTTCACCGTCCGACCACTCGGAACCGGGCGAGTCACCGGACTTCGGCGGTCTGGTCTTCGCCGGCTTCGGTTTGGTGCGGCGGGTGCGGAGCGTCCCGGTGCCGTCGGATTGCCCGTAGTCGGTGGCTCCCCCGATGCCCCACGAACCACCGACCAGCGGCGAGAGCAGGGTGCTCGCGGCACCGAGCGAGATCTTGGCCGACCCGACCTTGGACGCCTTGTCGAGGCCGAGCAGCTCGTTCGCCATTTCGCGGATCCGACGCAGTGCCGTCCGCACGTACGTGCTGTCCGGGTATTCGAGCGAATGGGCGTTCCACGCGTCGTGCGTCGGTGGTTCGGCGCGCGAGAAGGCGTGGTCGATCTCCGAGCTCGAATCGGCCTTGAACACGCCTGCGTAGGACAGGTACTCGCTCGGCGGTTTGGGCCCCGGGTGGTAGGTCACGACGAGTTCGGCCGACCGCATCAAGCAGACGTGGTGCGGGAAGGTCTCGATACCGGCGGTCTGGGCCGCTCGACTCGGTTCCAAGGGCGGAGCGTGCCGTTTGACCAGACCGAGCCGTCCCAGCAGCCGCTTCGGTTTGAGGCACTGGACGACCGTGCCGTTCGATCCGGACATCTTCTCGTGAGCTGCGACGAAGAGGTTGAGCGGACGTGTCTCGCGGGGATCCGGAACCGGCACTTCGGTCCCGTTGCACTCGACGGAAAACCGCATCGCGCTCTGCCCGGCGTTGTTCGCGAGCATCTTCGGCCACAACTGCCAGGCGATCGTGTCGGCGAGGTACTCGGCGACGTGGCGCTCTTCCACTTCCTTCAGATCGGGATCGAGTTCGTCGAGCTTGGGGTCGATGACCACGATGGTCGTCCCCGTTTCCTCCTCGCCGAAGGCCTCCAGGCCGAGTCGCCGCGCGGTCGCGTCGGCTTCGTCGTCGAACAGCGGCTCAACGACGTGACCTGAGGTATCGCCCCACCAGTGTCGTCCGGTGTAGCGCCGTTCACTGCCGTCTTCCTCCGCCAGATAGCTCTGCCACAAGGCGGAGCCCATGAGGCGGGTTTGGTAGCGGCCCTCGAACAGGCATCGCGTGTGGATGAGGACGGTTCCGGTCTTGGCGAGCAAGTAGAAGATGCCCTTGCCGAATCCGTAGGTCCCGCCACCCAGCGCGTTATCCCGTGGCTCGCCCACGTTCCGCACGAAGGCCACGAAGTCGTGGCGTTCGGTCACGGTGCTGTCCGCGCGGGTCGGGCCGCCGAGACCGCGTGTTCCGCGGTCGGACACCTCCAGGACGCGGATGCGCGACTGCCGCAACGACTTCCGCAGCGGAAGCCGGGTGTCGTCGGGAGCGCCCTCCTGGAGGAGATCTCGCCAGGCGTTGGCGTGCGCGGCTCCGACGGATCGCAGGTTGATGCGGTAGTCGACCGGGCGGTCGCCGATGGCCGCATCCCAGCTGTTCTGCGCGGATTCACGGACCAGGATGGTCAGCAGATCGAGGTTGGGGCGTCCGAGCTGGTTCCGGATGCCTTCCGCAGCGCTCGCCCCTTCCGGTGGGAAGGGCTGCGAATACCAGCGCGGTGTGCTCACGCGTGCTCCCGAATGAGGTCTTCCAGGTATCCGGCGACGGCGGTGCCGTCCAGCGGGCTCGGCGTCTCGCCGGACAGGTCGATCGTGTAGGCGACGTCCGAGATCCGGTCGTCGGGAATGGTCAGCTGATCCCGCGTCACTCTGGGAAAGGCGTCGTCGACGGCGTACCAGTTCTCGGCGCCCACCACGAAGCGAACGTCCCGGTAGTGCGGGTTGTCCGACGGGTAGTAGCCGACCGAGGCCAGCGAGGTCAGCAGCGCGCTTTCATCGTCACAACGGCGGAGGGCGAGTTGGACCAGGTCGGGGAGGTCGTCGCCCTCCTCGGAGGTGCGGTCGAGTCGCAGCCAGGCGAGAGCGAGCTTCCCGTTCTCGGGAGCGAGCAGTTGATCGAGCCCGTGAATCCGAACCCGACGTTGCGTCGTTCCGCTCGACGTCTTCACTTCGACCGCTGTGTGCGTGCCCGCGAAGTCGTGTTGGGTGCCGAACGGACCCTTCCACAACCGGTGCGCGCTGGCGTCGATCTCCAGCAGCCTGGTCAGGATCAGAAGCTCCCCGTACAAACCGGCCACCTGATCGCCGCCGAGCGGAGCCCCCGATGACCGGAACAAGGCCTTCCACCGGTCGATGACTCGGTAAAGGGCTTTGAGCGGGTTGTCCTGGTGGTCGTTCACCTCGGTGAGCACGTCCGCGCACAACGTGGTGAACACGTCGTTCAGGTCCGAGCGCAGGCAGCCGAGGTCCGCGTAGTGCTGGTAGTGCTCGCTGTCCTCCAGCGGACGCTTGCGCAGGACGAGCACCGGGCCGTCGAGTCCCCGCCGCACGGCTTGATGGGACGTCACGGGGAGGAGCAGGTGCCGGTTGCCGTCCTGGTCCACCCCGATCGCGAGAGGGCCGTTGGTGGTTTTGGCCGGGAGTTCCGCCACGCGCAACGCGCGTTCGTCGGAAGGGCACTCGGCTTCGAGCTCGAGCCACTTCTCCTCGATGAGTTCGCGCGGCTCGCTCATGATTCGCCTTCTGCGTCCTCGTCCTCCACCTCGACCTCGACCTTGGACAGGTCGGCGGAGACGTAGTTCCACTCGACCTGGCTGTCCATCGCCGGACGAGGGAAGACCAGGCCGACGCCGATCGCGTGTTCCGGGAGGTCCAGCGGCTCACGACGCTGCTTGGTCTGCTTCGCGTTGTGCAGCGGGCTTGAAGTCTTGTCGATGGCGTAGAGCGTGATCAGGCCGGTGTCCGGGAGCTGCCTACGACGCTCGGATTTGATCTCGGTCTCCGACAGCTTGCTGATGGATCCCGTCAAGTCCAGGGCGGCGTCTTTGCGGCTCATCAAGGTCTTGATGTCGACGAACTTGGGGTCGGGACCCGACTGAAGTCGGGCACGAATGACGCGGCCGACCTCAGCGCCCGGGGCGAACTCGAAGGTGCCGTATCGGCTGTCCTTGTTTCCCACCAGGGCGACATTCCATCGGCCGAGAGAGTCGGCTTCGCGTACGCGCTTGCGGATGTACCTGCTCAACAACTCGCTGTCGCACTCCTTCGACTCCTCGTGGAACGAGTAGTTCTGGAGGAAATCGAGGATGAGCTCGTGCGGAATGCTGCGGAAGATGTGCAGTCCGTCTTGCGGACGCTCGTGGCGAGTGCAGTCCGCCATGGCCTGCGAGACGAGGTTCTTCGCGGCCTCCTGGTTCTTCACGAGCCAGTCCGCGTCGCGCTCGAAGTAGCGGGTCTGGACTCGCTGGCCACCGTAGGCGGATGCCGCACGGACCGCGTCCTTCATCTTGGCGGCGGCCGTGACCCGCAAGGCCGGGTGGAGTCGGAGCCGGACCGCGAAGGTCAGCGGGTCCTTGTCCTCGGTCATGTACACGTCGATGTCCCGCCGCATCTCCGCTTCGACGGTGGCGACGTGCCGGAACCAGTCGCGAAGTTCCTCGGTCATCCAGATCCGAGGCAGGTCGGCGTAACCGACCCGGTATCCGAACCAACGGCCCATCTGCAGCAACGTGTCGTAGGCGGAAGCGGCGCGGACGAAGTAGCTGACCGACAGGCCCTCGAGCGTCAGCCCTCGGGACAGGGTGTTGCCGCCGACCGCGATGGCGACGACGGGCCCGTTGTCGTAGTCCAGACGATCTTCGCTGCTGGAGTTGTCCATGATGATGCGGCAGTCGTCGAGCACGCCCGGCAACTCGGCGAAGAGCTGGTCGAACTCGACGGGGCGCTCACCGAACTCCTCGGCTGGAATGGCCAGCGACTCCTTGGTCCACAGAGCGTTGAGCCGTTCAAGGGTTCGCGGGTCGTCGAGCGAACCCTTGAGCTGTTCGCGAAGGAACTCCAGCGGCCTGCGGAAACTGTTGTGCACCGCCGTCTTGACGCTCGTGTGGATCAGCATCGTGTTGTGCGGGTTGCCGGTCCCGCGTACGCGCCGTGCCGCGGTCACCATCCAGAAGTAGTGGATCGAATCGCGCAGCGTGTCGGTGATCTCCGGGGTGAACTCCGCGGCATCGACCTTCGGCGCGGGTCGAACGCACGGGATGTCGTCCTCCGGGATCTCCCGGAGCATGTCCAGCCCGTCCTCAACGTCATCGGCCGACTCGCCCTCGAGGACGTCACGACCGAACAGGGTCTCGGTGCCGAAGTAGCCATCAGCTCTGGAGGGCTGGGGAAGGTTGACCACGAAGTGCTCGGGGTAGAGATCCTTGGCACTCGGGTCGATCAGCAGATTCGCGAACGGGGACGCTGTGTATCCGACGTAGCCGGATTTCGGAAGTTTTTCGAGGATCTCGCGGATCAGCGGGTTGATCGACTTGGTCCCGACCGTCGCCTGATCCGCTTCGTCATCGATGATCAGAGTCGGGCAGTCCTGCAGCTGATCGGAGGCCTTGCCGATCCATTCGGACAGCTTGCGAAGGACGGTGGCGTTCTTCTTCACCACGCACAGCACGTGCGTCTTGTTGCTTTTGCCGAAGAACGACGCCGGGTTCGCGGGAGGGGTGAAGTCTTTGTCCGGCTCGGTGAGCTGGGACCACAAGGTCGGGTTCGGGTGGACGAGCTGGCTCTCCAAGCGGGCCTGCGTCTGCCTGCGGAGCCCGTTGTGGATGCCGGCGAGCACGATGAACAGCTTGTAGCCGCTGTCCGCTGCCTTCGCCATCACCGAGGTGAAGTTGGTGGTCTTGCCCGACTGGACGTAACCGACCACCAGGCCCCGCGTCGAGAACTGGCGTTCCCGCGGGTGATCGAGGAGTGACACGATCTTGGTCGACGAGTCGTTGAGGCTGCTCAGCGCCTTGTCGGACATGCCCTTGGAGAGCAGGTTTTCCAGCGCGGGCCAGCACTTGTCGCCGGGCTTGGGGCCGGTGTACCAGGTGTACCGGTTGCCCATGACGACGGATTTGGGCTCCTTGAGCTCCTTGACCGCGACGGCTTTGGCTTCATGCGTGCTTCGGATCTTGTGAATGGTCTCCTGGCCGATGCCCAGGATCTCCAGTCGCTTGACCGCTTCCGCCGGATGAAAGGAATGAAGCAGAGCTTGAAACGTGTCGTACTGGCTCTCGAACTCGTCGTCCACGGAAACGTCTCCCCAAGTGTTTCGGGCATTGACCCAATTGCTGCCCAGGAGCGCAAGGGTAGACGGTGTGCTTAGCGAGTTGAACGGGCATTAGGGCCTTGTTGTTCGCGGGCGTTTGAACTAACTCTTTCGGAGCAGTTCAAGGATCGGAGAGTAGTGGCCGAGTGGTCCAATGCGGTTTTCTTCGCTGAATTGCGTCCTGGATTGATGTCCGTGTGGTAGCGCCTGCGCCGGCGGTGTGTCTTCGGTCCGGTTCAAGGGTTTTCGCCCCTGCCGGCACGTCGCGACCGGGACGTCGGCCCGGCCGGCTAGGATCATCGGCTGTGTCGGACGCGTCGGAGTCGAAGCAGCAGGAACAGGGCCGGGTGGTGGACCTGTTCGCGGGCCCTGGTGGGCTTGATGTTGCTGCGACCTGGCTCGGTCTGGACGTTGACGGGATCGAGTGGGATGCGGACGCGTGCGCGACGCGGAGGGAGGCCGGGCTCTCGACGTTCCAGGGTGATGTCCGTGAGTGGGGGCCGAAGGACTTTCCCGAAGCGACGATCTTGACGGGCGGCCCGCCCTGCCAGACCTACACGGTTGCGGGCTCAGGGGCCGGCCGGGCGGCCTTGGACGAGGTCCTCGGATTCGCCGACCGGATGGCGGCCGGTGATGCCAAGGTTCAGGACGACATTCGCCGGGCCAGCCGCGATCATGATGAGCGAACGGGCCTGGTTCTGGAGCCCTTGCGTTGGGCGCTGGAGGCGTACGAGGCCGGTGCGCCCTACAAGAAGATCGTGTTGGAGCAGGTGCCGGCGGTCCGTCACGTCTGGAAGAAGTACAGGGAGATCTTGAAGGGGCTCGGCTACAAGGCCGAGTGCGGAGTCGTGAACACCGAGGAATTCGGGGTGCCTCAGACGCGCCGGCGGGCCTTGTTGATCGCCTCGTTCGACAGCGAGGTCGAAATTCCCTCGCCGACTCATCAGCGTTATCGAAAGGGCGTACCCAGGGCCAAGGGAGTTGATGCCGAGGGCATTTACCCCTGGGTGTCGATGGCTGATGCGTTCCGTCGTTCCAAGCTTCCGAGTCGCGGCCGGTTCGAGGTCGTGTCGAACTACGGGACCGGGGGAGATCCGAAACTCCGCGGACGGCGAACGTCCGAACAGCCGTCCGCGACGATCACCGGGAAGGTCAGAAGGAACCGCCTGGTGACCGAGGGCTCTGACGAGTTCGACCGCTTCTCGTACCCCGAAGCGGGCCTGCTTCAGACCTTCCCGAGCGACTTCCCCTGGTCGGGAGGGGATATCGGCCAGCAGATCGGGAACGCCGTCCCGCCACGTCTCGCGGTCTACGCATTGGCCGAGGTGCTCGGGCTCGAGGTCAAGAGCAACGACGTCGACGCTGCTGTCGAAGGCGAGTGGGAGAAGACCAGGGAGTCGAAGCCCTTGGCGAACTCCTCGCCCAAGAAGCGAGCGCCATCGGACCTCGCGCTCTTCGACGCGTAACCGGCCGCGCCGCGATCGAAAGCCCGGGTCACCGGTTGAGCGAACCCGACCTGACCGCGGTCATGAACGTCGACCAGCTCTCGCACCCGAAGACCAGGACCGGACTTGCTTCGCCCAGCTTGGAATCCCGTACCCCGCGGAGACCCGGGGCTTCGCCGACCTCGACGCACTGCTGGGGGTTGCCGCTGCTGTAGGTGGACTTGCGCCAGTTGGTGAACGCGTTCGCGTTCATGCTGACCGCGAACCGCGGTTTTCCTGGGCGAAGAGCCGATGAACGGCCCGTACCAGGAAGCCGTCGAGCGTCTCGACTCCGTGGCGCTCAGTGCGAGACAATCTCAGCAACTGATCTCGGGACTGATGCGTGAGCTGAGGTAGCTGCTGTGGACTGGAACCGGGTGGAGTGGCGCAAGTCGAGTCGATCCGGCTCGACGTCGAACTGCGTGGAGGTCGGACACGGCGGCGAAGTCGTGGGCGTGCGCGATTCCAAGGACCGGTCCGGAGGCCGGCTCGAGTTCACCCGACCGCAGTGGGATCTGTTCCTCGGTCGGTTATCCAGGCGTTGAGGCCGCTGAGAAAGCCGACTTGTGCAGGGATGGGAGAGTTTTCGCTGATGCGTGACCTCAACTGGCGCAAGAGCAGCCGAAGCGGCCCCTCCACCAACTGCGTCGAAGTCGCGGCGGACGTCGAGACCGTCGCGGTGCGGGACTCGAAGAAGCCGGAAGGTGCTCGCCTGGCGGTCAGTCCCGCTAGCTGGACCGCGTTCTTAACCGAGCTGAAGACCGGGCGTTTCGACGTGTGATGGGGCCGCGGCCTGGAACAGCGGTCACAGCCTGAGCATGTTCCGGGTCGTCTGCTTCGCGCCCGGATCGTCGAGAACTGCGGCTCCGTTGGCCACTGAGTGGCGGATCCCGTTGTAGACCAGGTCCCACAGCGCGGGGTTCTCCTGCAGGTTGTCGACCCGGATGAGCAGTTCCTTGCCGTCTTGGCCCAGTGCGAGGTCGTTGGCGGTCAACCCGCCTGCGATCCGCACGCTCTCCAGCTCGTACGTCCTGATCCACCGACGCTTGTGGTACAGCCAGTGAGCCCCAGCAGCGATGGGCCGATCGTTGTTCATGAACAGGACGGCGGCGGCTGGGATCACGAGCAGGGCGAGCCACAGCGAACCACTGTTCATCCAGGACAAACCCCAGTTCTTGATGGTGAGCACGACGACACCGAATGCGAAGTACCACCCTGCCGTGGCCAACAACCGAGTTGGGGAGGCCCGCCACCATTCCAGAGCAGGCCCTTGCTCGTCCGGAGGCGCGGGGATGGCGCGTCGACCCCAATCGGAGTTGATGAGCTTCGGCGAGGGCTCGACTCCGCCCCAGACGTAGAGTTCGGGAGCACGCGGTGGCCGCGGCTCACCCGAGATGTCGGGTTTCGGTGGCAGTGCGGTGTCCACTCCGGTGACCCCTTAACGAGGTTGAAGGCCGGTCGGTTCGATGTCTGAACGCGGCGAGCAGTTGAATCCGGTCATGCGTCGGTCTCTTCGGCGGCGTTGATGGCATTCTCTCGTGCTCTTGCTCGCGCGAGAGCTATACCGAACGCGACGAGTGCGATGAGCACGACGATCGCGAAGGTGGCTAGTGCAGGGCCGAGAAGGTCTGGTCGGAGCGCGTAGGTTGCGGCCAAGACTGCCACGACCAGGGCCAAGAAGGTCCAGGCGATGCGGTCCGGGACCATCGGCGGTCGATTCGCCGTTCGGTGCCTTTCGGAATCGGGACGGAGACGCAGCATTCCGGTTGTGAAGTTGTTCAGCGATGCTCCGTTCTGAACGGAGTGCACCATTCCGTTGTAGACCAGTGCCCAGAGCTGGCGGTTCGTTTCCACGGTCGCGATGTAGCTGCGAACTTCTCGTCCTCTCCGGTCGGTCAGATGCAGGGTCCAGCCCTTCAGCGTGCCGGACAGGCGGATCTCGGCGAGGTCGTACGTGTCGACCCATCGACGGTTCACGCGTAGCCAGTCGGCTCCTGCCGTCAACTGAGTGTGGTTCCAGTCGCGCAGGACCGCGACGAGAACGAACAGGCTGATCAGCCCCCACGGGACGGGGTCATGCGTCCAGGAGAGATCTCCATGGATCCAGGTGAATGCGATCGCGATGAGGACCACGGCGATCGCATTGCCGCCCAACATGTGAAGCCGCTGGTCACCGAGGGATTCGAGTGTTGGGCCGCGTCCCACCGGGGGCTTACCTGCTGACAGGAGATCGCCGCTGTTCTGCGGAGGTGGCCCGAGCACGATCGGAGCAGCCGGAGGTCGTGGTTCGCCCGTCTCCGGATCCGGGCGAGGAGGAAGCTCGGTACTCATCTTCCGAAGAAGTCCAATCGTCCATGTGGGCTCAGCGGAGCTGGAGTTTGGTCAGGGCTTGTTCGTTGGCTGTTGCCGTGCCGTGGAGGACTGAATGGGCGATGCCGTTGTACACGAGGTCCCAGAGGGCACGTCGGCGTTGCAACTGCCGCAGGCTCGCTCCGGCGAAGCCGCCGTGAACGTCCGTCAGCTCGATTGCGATCGACTGGCCGCCTGCGGTGTACGAGACTTTGACCGTTTTCAGCTCGTAGAGCTTGACGTAGGTCTTGTTGGTGGTGGCGAGCCAGTCCGCGCCTGCCGAGTACCCGCCGCTGCGGCCGAGGAAGTAGAACACGATGGGCGGCCAGATGATGAAGAGCCACAGCCACCAGGTGGCCATCCAAGAAATGCCCCAGTCGCGCAGGCACAAGTAGAGGATCCCCAGGACGCTGAGGGCGGAGCCGGCCTTCACCGCTTCGCTGCCTTCGGCCTGGTACCACTCCAGGATCGGCCCTTCGCCTTCTGGCGCGGGCGGGAACTTGGCTCTTGCCCGGTCCGTCTTGCCCTCGGTCTTCCACGTCGTGATGACGGGTGCTTGCGGTGGCCTGGGCTCTCCGGTCAGCACGTCGGGCTTCGGGGACACCTGAGGCACGCGTTCACCCTCCGAGTCGCTGAGGCTCAACCGGACATGTTGCAGCGATGGTATTGGTCAACGGGCTCGTGACTGGCGCGATCACTCTATGAACTGGCTGCGGACGCACCTCGATCGGGGACGGGCGCAGTTTTCATGAAAACTTCGTCTTCCCTGCGTACGGAGGTACTACCGTGGGTGGATGGGGACTGTCAGGCAGGTTCAGGTGACTTTTGATTGTGCTGAGCCGGAGCGGGTGGCTCGGTTCTGGTGCGAGGTGCTCGGGTACGTCGTGCCGGCTCCGCCGCCGGGGTTCGACTCGTGGGAGGCGTTCGACCGGTCGTTGCCTCCGGACATGCAGGGCAAGGCTTTCGCCTGCGTGGATCCGGGCGGGGTGGGGCCGCGGTTGTTCTTCCAGAAGGTGCCCGAGGGCAAGGTTGTGAAGAACCGGGTGCACCTCGACGTGCGGGTCGGGACGGGGCTGGTGGGGGAGGAGCGGCTCGCGGCGCTGGAGGCCGAGTGCTCGCGGCTGGAGGCGCTCGGGGCGACCAGGGGTGAGCTGCTGGTGGCCGACGAGTTCAACGAGTCCTGCCAGGTCATGCAGGACGTCGAGGGCAACGAGTTCTGCCTGGACTGACCCGGCCGCATCCCCGGTTGAAGGGCTACGGTTCGCTGATGGGCTGGTTGAGCGAGGTCCGCGACTCCTACGACGAGATCGCGGCCGGGTACGCCGACGAGACCCGCGACCTGCTCGACAGGCTGCTGCACGTGCGGGCCGGGGTCGTGCTGTTCGCCGACCTGGTGCGGGCCGTCGGGGGTGGGCCGGTCGTCGACGCGGGGTGCGGGCCGGGGCACACCACCGCTCTGCTGCGGGAACTGGGCGTGGACGCGTTCGGCGTCGACCTGTCGCCCGCGATGATCGAGATCGCGCGGGCCGAGCACCCCGAGGCGCGGTTCGAGGTCGGGTCGATGACCGGGCTCGACATCGCCGACGAGTCCCTGGCCGGGGTGATCGCGTGGTGGTCGCTGATCCACATCCCGGACGAGGCGGTTCCCGGTGTGCTCGCGGAGTTCCGCCGGGTGCTGCGGCCCGGCGGGGTGCTGGCCGCGGGCTTCCACGTCGGCGACGGGCGCGAAGCCCGGATCCGCGACGACCTGCCCGCGCCCGTGCACGGCTACCTCCGCCGGCCGTCGCGGGTCGCCGAGTGGCTTCGCGACGCCGGATTCACCGTGGAATCGCAACACCTGCTGAGCCCGGACGGGCCGAGACCAGGAGCCATCTTGTACGCCTGCCTGCCCCGGCCGGCCGACGGCTGACCGGGCGCTACTCCCCGGTGAGCAGGCCTGTTTCGCTGTTGAGGACCGAGTCGAGGAGCTGCATCACCTCGGCGGTCTCGGCGAGCTCGCCGATGACGATGATCTTGAGGCGGTGGCGGTGCTCGTCGTAGAGGGTCTGCACGCGCGGGGCTCCCACCCCGGCCAGGACCAGGGAGCCGAGGCGGTCCGCCGCCGCGCGGTCGACCCCGTCCAGCTGGACGATGCTGGAAACCTCCACCGCGCCCGCGGTTCCGGTGGGCTCGGTCGATCTGCCGGTGAGCTGCTCCAGGTCGGACTTGGCGATCCGGTACTGCTTGCCGATGCGGACCGCGTTGAGCCTGCCGGAGCGGATGTAGCTGCGAACCGTGCGGACGTGCAGGCCCAGCAGTGCCGCGACCTGCTCGACCGAGTACATATCTTCCTGCATCGTTTCCCATCTTAAGTTGTGAAGCGGAAGGATGCGTAATCGCGTTACGCCGGGTCGCCGGGTTCGATGAACGACTGCACCATCCTCGGGAAGATCTGCGTGAACAGCGGCTTCGACGTCGCGCTGGCGCCGGTGAACGCGGCGTGCTCCAGCTGGGCCTCGTAGACCGAGGTCAGCGCGCGGACCGCGTCCCGGGTGTCGACGACCAGGTGCAGGTTGAGACGGTCCAGGGCCTCGTGCAGCAGCTCGGCGATCGAATCCGTCAGGTGCTCCAGGGATTCGCCCGCGCGCTTGCGCAGCTGCGGGTCGCGCAGGGCGTGCGCGCGGAACTCGGTGACCAGCATGTACCAGTTGTGGTCGGCGATCAGCGACTCCGCGCAGGCCGTGCCGACCTTGACGATCGCCTCGTGCAGCGACTCGCGGTCGGCGACTCCCTCGACGAGCACGTCGTTGACGATCGTGCGCGTCTTCTGGATGCGCAGGCTCATCTCCTCCTCGTACACCGCGAGGAACAGGTCCTCCTTGGTGTCGAAGTTCGAGTAGAAGGCGCCGCGGCTGAAGCCCGCGGTCTCGCAGATCAGCTCGACCGGGGTGTCGCGAATGCTGTGCTCGGAGAACACCTCGCGCGCTGCGTCGATCAAGCGCCGACGCGTCTGCGCCCGCCGCCGTGTTTCCCGTTGGCGCGGTTGGTCGGTCATGCCGGGCATTCTCCTGCGGTGTTTCGGCTCACAGTTGCCTGGAGCCACGAGCTAGGTGGATCTCGGGAAATATACAGTCTGTATCGCATACACCGTGTATCGAAATACCGGGAGTGTTCCCCTTGTCTTCGTTGCTTTACCGGCTGGGGCGGGCAGTGGTCCGCGGTCGAGCCTGGGTGCTGGTCGCGTGGTTAGCCCTGCTCGCGGTGCTGGGAACGGGCGCCGCGCTCTTCCAGCAGGGCATGGAGACCGAGATGTCGATCCCCGGCTCCGAGTCGCAGGACACCCTCGACCACCTCAACAACGTTTTCCCCCAGATGAGTGGCTCCAGCGCCCAGCTCGTGGCCACCGCGCCCCCGGGTCAGCGCATCGACTCGCCGCAGGGCCGTGAGGCCATCGAGGACCTCATCCACCGGGTCGAGGGCCAGGAGGGCGTCACGGCGGTGATGAACCCGCTGTCGGACATGGTCAAGAACCAGGTCTCCGGCGACGGCGACACCGCCCTGATCACCGTGCAGCTCAGCTTCCCCGCCACCTCGGTTCCCGAGAACGTCAAGAACGACATCCTCGCGCAGGCCGACGCCCTGGAGCGCCAGCTCGGGCCCGGCAGCGAGGTCCACGCCGGCGGATCGATCTTCTCCGTCAACATGCCCGCCGTCGGCGCCACCGAGGCCGTCGGCGTGATCGTGGCGCTGCTGGTGCTGCTGCTCATGCTGCGCTCGCTGGTCGGCGCCGTGATGCCGCTGGTCACCGCCCTGGTCGGCGTCGGCGTGTCGATGACGATCGTGCTGCTGTCGACCGCGTTCGTCACCGTCTCCTCGGCTGCTCCGATGCTCGGCCTGATGCTCGGGCTCGCCGTCGGCATCGACTACTCGCTGTTCATCGTCTCCCGGCACCGAGAACAGCTCGGCGACGGACTCGACGTCTCCGAGTCGATCGCGCGCTCGGTGGCCACCGCCGGATCCGCGGTCATCTTCGCCGGCGCCACCGTGATCATCGCGCTGCTGGCGCTGGCCGTGCCCGGCATCCCGTTCCTGACCGTCATGGGCATCCTCGCCGGTGTCTCGATCGCCGTCGGCGTCGCCGCCGCGCTCACGGTCATCCCGGCGCTGCTCAGCTTCGCCGGAGAACGCCTGCGCCCCAAGCGCCCCCGCGCCAAGCGCTCCACCCGGACCCGCCCGCGCGCGAAGTTCAGCCTGCGCTGGGTCCGCGCCGTCACCAAGGCGCCGCTGCTGACCATCGTGATCGTCATCGGCGCCCTGGGCATCTGCACGCTGCCCGCCGCCGACCTGCGGCTGTCGGTGCCCGACGCCGGTGCGCAGGCCGTGGGAACCCCGGCGCGCGACACCTACGACGCCATCGCGAAGCAGTTCGGCCCCGGCTACAACGCGCCGCTGATCGTCACCACCGACGTCATCGGCACCAAGGACCCGCTCGGCCAGGTCAACGGCATGGCCGACGAGATCCGCGCGCTGCCCGGCGTGGCCGCGGTGCCGATGGCCAGCCCGAACGAGACCATCGACACCGGCATCATCCAGGTCATCCCCACCGGCGGCGGCGAATCGCAGTCGACCGAGGACCTGGTGCACCGGCTGCGCGACATGAGCCCGCACTTCGAGCAGAAGTACGGCGCGGGCATTGCCGTCACCGGTATGACCGCCATCGGCATCGACTTGTCGGAGAAGCTCTCCGACGCGCTGCTGCCCTTCGGCATCATCGTCGTCGGCCTCACCCTGGTGCTGCTGGCGATGGTGTTCCGCTCGGTGTGGGTGCCGGTCAAGGCCGCCCTCGGCTACCTGCTGTCGGTCGGCGCCACCTTCGGCGCCACGGCGTTCGTGTTCAACCAGGGACACCTGGCCGGACCGCTCAACATCACCCACGTCGGCGGCGTGATCAGCTTCCTGCCGCTGCTGCTGATGGCGATCCTGTTCGGCCTGGCGATGGACTACGAGGTGTTCCTCGTGTCCCGGATGCGCGAGGACTACACGCACAACCGCGACGCCAAGCGCGCCATCGAAGCCGGCTTCACCAACGTCTCGCCGGTCGTCGTGGCCGCCGCGGTCATCATGATCTCGGTGTTCGCCGCGTTCGTGCCGCACGGCGACTCCAACATCAAGCCCATCGCCTTCGGACTCGCCGTCGGCGTGTTCGTCGACGCCTTCATCGTGCGCATGACGCTGGTGCCCGCGGTCATGGCGCTGCTCGACGACCGGGCCTGGTGGCTGCCGAAGTGGCTGGCGCGCAAGCTGCCCGCGCTCGACGTCGAAGGCGAAGCCCTCGAGCACGAGCTGCGGCTGGCCGACTGGCCCGGCAACGACGAGGTCGTCAGCGCCCGCGGCTTCGGCGTCCGCGACGACCGCGACGAGCCGATCTTCGAAGACGTGCGCCTCGCGCTGCGGCCCGGCGGCGTGCTGTCCGTGCAAGGCGACGACGACGAGCTGTCCTCGGCGCTGCTGCACGCGCTCGGCGGACGCCTCAGCGGCGTGCAGGGCGACGTGCGGGTGCTGGGACTGCTGCTGCCGCAGCGGGCCCGGGCCGTGCGTTCGCGGACGGCGCTCGTGCGCTGCCGCGACAGCGAGGCGCCCGCCGCCGAGATCGCCTCGGCCCTGGCCGACGGCGTGCGGCTGGTGCTCATCGACGAGCTCGACGCCGTCGCCGACACCGAGCAGCGCACCGAGATCGCCCGGCTGCTCGCCGACGCGTCCACATCGGACGGTCAGCCGGTGGCCTTCGTGGTCACCCACCAGAACCCGAGCCTGGTCTCCGGCCTGCTGCCGGAGCACCGGCTGAGCACCATGCGGCTTTCCACGCGGCCGGCCTCCCCGGCGTTCACCGGCCGCCTCCTGGAGGTTTGAGGGACATGCTGAACCCGTTCACCAACGCGAGCCGCCGCGCGGGCGGCTCGGTGGGCTGGCGCACCTGGACCGGCTTAGTCCTGGTGCCGGTGATCATCGTCGGAGTGCTGGCCTGGGCCTTCTGGGCGCCGATGTCCCAGCACGGCGCGGCCAAGGTCGCCGTGGTCAACAACGACGAACCCGCCACCATCAACGGTCAGATGGCGCCGCTGGGCCGCGAGATGGCCGCGAAGCTGGTCAACAACACCGAGTCCGGCTACTCGTGGGAGATGACCGACACCGACGACGCCAACGAAGGCCTCAGCGAAGGCCGCTACTCGGCGGCGGTGTTCATCCCGAAGCAGTTCTCCCGCAACGCCGCCTCGGCCATGACCGGTGAGCCGCTCGACGCCACCCGCGCGGGCATCAGCGTGCAGACCTCGCCGGTCGCCGCCCCCGCCGACGCCGCCGCCGTCTCGGCCGCGGCCCGCGACAGCGTCGCCGTGTTCAACAAGCAGATCCTCGAGCAGCTGCTCGACGGCTTCTACGGCGGCTTCACGCAGATGCACGACCAGCTCGGCACCGCCGTCGACGGCGCCAACCAGCTCGCCGACGGAAGCAAGCAGCTCGCCGACGGCGTCGGCCAGCTCGCGGGCGGTGTCGGTCAGCTGACCGGCGGCACCGGGCAGCTCGCGCACGGCGGCAACCAGCTCGCCGACGGGACCGAGCAGCTCGCCGGAGGCGTGTCGCAGCTGTCGGGCGGGCTCAACCAGCTGCACCAGCAGATCCAGCAGATGCCCTCGCAGACCCAGCAGCTCGCCGACGGCGCCAAGCAGGTCGCGGCCGGGAACCGGCAGATGGCCAACACGTTCGCGCCGCTGGCCGACCAGATCATCACCGCCACCGACCAGATCCCCAGCGAGTCCACCGCTCTCGACGGGCTGCAGAAGCTGCTCGCGCAGTGCCCGCCGGAAGGCACCACCGTCGACCTGTGCAAGGGGCTGCGCGCCGAGGTCGACCGGCTCAGCCAGCAGCAGGGCGCGCTGGACGCGCTCAAGGCGCAGATCCAGAAGCCGGCCCGCGACATGCGCGACGGCATGAACGGCCTGGCCTACGGCGCCGAGCAGGTCGCCAACGGAAACCAGATGCTCGCCGACAAGTCCGGTGAGCTCGTCAACGGCATCGGCCGGCTCGCCCAGGGCGGGCAGCAGCTCGACGGCGGCGCGCACCAGCTCTCCGGCGGTGCGCGGCAGCTCGCCGACGGGCTCAACCAGTTCAACGGCGCGTCGCAGCAGCTCGGCACGGGTGTGCAGGCGCTGGCCGACGGCAGCCGCCAGGTCGCCGACGGCAACCGGCAGTTCGCCGAGCAGATGGCCCCGGCGGGCGACAAGCTGCCCAGCTACAGCGACGCCGAGCGCGAGCACCTCAAGACCGTGGCCTCGAGCCCGGCCTCGCTGGAGTCGAACCTGCCGGGCTTCGGCAAGTCGCTGATCGCGCTGCTGGTGGCGATCGCGTTCTGGACCGCCGCGCTCGGCGTCTACGCCGTGACCCGCGCGGTTCCCGCCGACGCCTCGACCTCGCGGAAGTCGACCTGGGCGCTGGTGCTCGGGTCGGTGCTGCCCGGCGTGGCCGTGGCGGCGATCGGATCGGTGCTGGTGAGCACGGTCCTCGCGCCGTTCCTGGGACTCGGGTTCGGCGGCTGGGCGGCGTTCACCGGCGTGACGTTGCTGGCGGCGCTGGCGTTCGTGGCCGTCAACCAGGCGTTGATCGCGGTGTTCGGCAGCGTCGGGCGGATCATCTCGATCGCGGTGCTGGTGCTGGCCGCGGCGACCGGGGTCGTGTCGACGGTGCCCGGATTCCTCCGCGACATCAGCGGACTGCTGCCGACTCAGGGTGCGGTGCAGGCACTTTCGGCCATCGTCACCGGAAGCGGCGGCGCGGGCAGCGGAATCCTGCAGCTCCTCGCCTGGCTGGTGGCCGGGGTCCTGGTGTTCGCCCTGGCGGTGGACCGCGCACGCGTGGTCCCCTCCCGCCAGTTCCGCCGCCGCCCCACCCCGGGCCCCCGCCCGGCCTGGTGACCCCGCCTCCGGGGTGTCCGGCTCCGCGGAGCCGGACACCCCGGGGAGTTGCTGTGGTCCCGGAGAGTGCGTTCGTCACCCGCGGACAGTTTTAGCCATAATTGACCGGACATAAAGGACATTGATCATGGGTGATTATGGCTAAAACTGTCCGCAGGTGACCCGCAGCGGCCCCGCAGCGGAGGAATCGCTGCCGGTGAGCGGCATCAAGGGCGCCAACGGGGGTTTCTGCCGGTTTTGGCGACGATCTTGTCGAGGAGCGGGGAGTCGTCCGGGATCGGGACCTCGGGGCCGTAGGCGCCCATCTCGCGGCCCTTGGCGGCGGTGCGGGTGACCTCGGCGAGGGTGTGCCCGAGGGTGTCGGTGCTCCAGGTGGCCTCGGTGTCGGCGGCGCGGGTGAGGTCCCAGGCGTGGACCGTGTACTCGACCGTGATCAGCCCGCCGACCAGGTCCGACGGGTAGCGCGTGGGCCCGCCCATGTGCGTCTCGCCGGTCCAGGCGTCCGGGGCGCTCCAGGCGTGCGCGATGCGGTCCAGCTGCGAGAGCAGCACCTTCGCCCAGTCCCCGGTGGTCCGGTCGACGACCTCGGCCGGCGCCGGGACCAGCTCGCCCCGCGCGGCCGCCTCGAACGACGGGCCCCAGAACAGCAGGTGGTTGATCAACCCGCGCACGTCGAACTCCGCGCACGGAGTCGGCGCCGACAGCTGCGACGGCGAGATCCCGGCGACGACCTGCTTGAGCGTCGCCACGGCCTGAACCAGGTGCTGAGCTCCGGACATGCCGACACCTAACCATCACCCGCCCGTGTCCGCCCGACCGAACGACGGCCATCCCCGGTGACACGGAATACGGCCGTAATCCGGACTCCGATTACGGCGGTAATCCGGACTCCGATTACGGCCGTAATCCGTTCGGGAGGACCCGCTCAGGAGAGGAGTTTGCGGAGGAGTTTGTTGCCGAAGCCGTAGCGGATGAGGCCGTCGAGGTTGCGGATGGTCTTGTCGGTGTAGGGGTACCAGACGCTCTCGCCCTTGGGGGAGCCGCGCGTGAGCAGGATCGGCTGGGCGTGGGTGAAGCCGCGCAGCGAGTCCAGGCCGTTGACCTGCCCGACGCCGCTGTCCTTGCGCCCGCCGAAGGGGGCTTCGGGGACGCCGTAGATGACCGCGGCGTCGTTGTGCACGACCGATCCCGTGGTCAGCTGCCCGCCGATGCGCTCGGCCTTGGCGGCGTCGCGGGTGAACACGCTGCCGCCGAGCCCGTACTTGCAGTCGTTGGCCATCCGGACGGCCTCGTCCTCGTCGCGGACCCGCATCACGGTCGCGATCGGCCCGAAGGTCTCCTCGGTCATCAGCTCCATGTCGTGGGTGGCGTTGACGACCACCGTGGGCTGGAAGAACAGGCCCTCACCGGACACCCGGGAGCCGCCGACGAGCACTTCGGCGCCCTTGTTGGTGGCGTCCTTGAGGTGCCCGCTGACCACGTCCATCTGCTTGTCGAAGAACAGCGGCCCGACGTCGCCGTCCTCGGAGCCGTAGCGCAGCGCGGAGACCTTCTCCTTGAGCAACCGGATGAACTCGTCGGCGACCGACTCCACCACGTAGATCCGCTCGACGCTCAGGCACACCTGCCCGGAGTTGAACATCGACAGGTACGCGGCGCCCGAGGCGGCGCGCTCCAGGTCGGCGTCGGCGCAGACGATCATCGCGTCCTTGCCGCCGAGCTCCAGCGTGTAGGGCTTGAGCGAGGACGCGCAGGACGAGGCGATCTTGCGGCCGGTGCCGACGCTGCCGGTGAACGAGATCTTGTCGACGTCGCCCTCCACCAGCGCCGCACCGGTCTCGCCGTCGCCGTGCACGCACTGCACCACGTCGGCCGGAACGCCCGCCTCGTGCAGCACCTTCACGGCCAGCTCACCGGAGCGGGGCGTGACCTCGGAGGGCTTGAGCACCACCGAGTTGCCCGCCAGCAGCGCCTGCACGACGGGGTTCAGCGACAGCACGAACGGCGCGTTCCACGGCGTGATCACCCCGACCACGCCCAGCGGCTGGTACTTGATGCGCAGCTTCTTCATCGGCAGCAGGTAGCCGTGCAGCCGGCGCTTCTCGTCGCGCAGGTCCTTCGGCGCCCGCTTGCACCAGAAGTTGACGAAGTCGCAGGCGGGCACGACCTCGATGGTCAGCGCCTCGGCCCGCGGTTTGCCGGTCTCGGCGCGCACCTGCTCGACGATCTCCTCGCGCCGCCGCACGAGCACGTCGACGACGTTGCGCAGGATGCGGGCGCGTTCGGCGACCGGTCGCGCGGCCCACTCGGCCTGGGCGGCGCGGGCGCGTTCGATCGCCGCGTCGACCTCGGCCTTGCTGCTGATCTCCAGGTCGCCGACGTGGTGGCGGTCCACCGGGCTGTCCAGGCGGATCCGGCGCCGTCCGTCCTCGGTGACCGGTTGCGGCTGCACGATTGCCATGCGGATTCCTCACTCGTAGCTGACTTGCCAGTGCTTGATTCCGTTGATGAAGCTGGATCGCAGCCGTTCGGGTTCGGCGACCTGCCGCAGGTTCGGCAGCACGTCGGCGATCGCGTTGAAGATCAGGTCCAGTTGCAGCCGCGCCAGGTTCGCCCCCACGCAGTAGTGCGCGCCGGTGCCGCCGAAACCCAAGTGCGGGTTGGGGTCTCGCAGCACGTCGAAGCGGAACGGGTCGTCGAAGACGTCCTCGTCGAAGTTCGCCGAGCTGTAGAACAGGGCGACGCGCTCGCCCTCGCGGACGAGCTGCCCGCCGATCTCGACGTCGGCGGTGGCGGTGCGCTGGAACGAGGTGACCGGCGTGGCCCAGCGGACGATCTCGTCGGGCGCGGTCGCCGGGCGGCGCTCCCGGTAGATCTCCCACTGCTCGGGGTGGTCGACGAAGGCCTTCATGCCGTGCGTGGTGGCGTTGCGGGTCGTCTCGTTGCCGGCGACCGACAGCAGGATCACGAAGAACCCGAACTCGTCGGAGGTCAGCGCCTGCCCGTCGACGTCGGCGGTGACCAGCTTGGACACGATGTCGTCCATCGGGCACGCGCGCTTGGTCTCGGCCATCGTCATCGCGTAGCCGAGCACTTCGGCGGAGGCCTGGACCGGGTCGCCGAACTCGGGGTCGTCGAAGTTGAGCATCTGGTTGGACCAGTCGAAGAGGTTCTTGCGGTCCTCCTGCGGCACGCCCAGCAGCTCGGCGATGGCCTGCAGCGGCAGCTCGCAGGCGACCTGCTCGACGAAGTCGCCGCCGCCCTGCTCGCGGGCGTTGCGCACGATGTCCTGGGCCCGCTCGGTCAGCGCGGCCCGCAGGTTCTCCACGGCGCGCGGGGTGAACCCCTTGTTGATGATGCCGCGGATCTTGGTGTGCTTCGGCGGATCCATGTTGACCAGCATCGTGCGGATCGCCTCGAACGCCTCCGGCGTGGTGTTGCCGGGGAAGCGGATGATCGCGTTGTTGGCCGCCGAGGAGTACAGCTTCGGGTCGCGGGAGATCGCCCGGATGTCGGCGTGCTTGCTGATCACCCAGAATCCGCCGTCGTCGTAGGGCGCGTCCATGCCGTCGGTCTGGGCGTTCCACCAGACCGGCGCGGTCGCGCGCAGCGAGGCGAACTCCTCGACGGGCGTGCGCTGCGCCCACAGCTCGGGGTCGGAGAAGTCGAGTCCAGCCGGGATCGTCGGGTCAGGCACCGTTGCCTCCTCGCGGATCGCGGGGGTTGATCACGCTCCGGCTTGCCGAAGCGAGTCATACAGACATACCGTAGATGTATGATTGTCCGGAGGCAATGGGCAGCGCACCAGGTCCGCTCGGCCATACTTGAGTCATGAAACGACCGGCGTGGAACGGTGCGCCGCCGCGTGACGGCGAGGAGGCCAAGGCCCGCATCATCGATGCGGCGATGCGGTGCATCGACCGGCACGGGCCGGGCAAGACGAGCCTGTCCGACGTCGCCTCCGAACTCGGCGTCATCCGGCAGACCGTCTACCGCTACTTCCCGAGCACCGAGGAGCTGTTCGTCGCCGTCGGCTACGCCGCGCTCACCAGCTTCCTCGAACGGCTCGTCGACCACCTCGCCGGACGCCGCGATCCCGCCGACGTCGTCGTCGAAGCCATGGCCTACGCCATCGAGCAAGTGCCGAAAGACCCTTACCTGGGGCTGTTCCTGGACCTCGGTCGTCCGGACGCGTTCTCGCGCGGCGCCACCTCGGTCCGCGCCTTCGACGCCTGCCGCCTGGCGTTCGCGCGCACCGATGTGGACTGGGACGCGCTCGGCTTCTCCGGCGACGAGCTCACCGAACTCCTGGAATTCCTGCTGC
Source organism: Saccharopolyspora flava (assembly GCF_900116135.1). GTDB lineage: Bacteria > Actinomycetota > Actinomycetes > Mycobacteriales > Pseudonocardiaceae > Saccharopolyspora > Saccharopolyspora flava. The sequence goes on along the minus strand of NZ_FOZX01000002.1, from coordinate 469,817 downwards.
GCGTGCTGCTGTCGTTCGCCAACGACCCGCTGCCTGGGCGCGACGGAGCCGATCTGCGTGCGTTCCTGCACCGCTGGGTAACCCCAGCACTGCACGCGCCCGCACCGGCTCCCTAGGTTGCGACGACTGGTCTCGGGACCGTACGTTGCGGGCACGCCGAGGGAACGGGACCAGCCATGGACCAGGACAAACGCGAGCCCTGGGCGGTTCAGGCAGGTGCGGAGAAGATCCTCGCCGCCGAGGACATGCGGGACTACGCGATCTTCGCGCTGGACGCCGAGGGACACGTCGCCAGCTGGAACGAAGGGGCCGCTCGTCTCAAGGGCTACACCTCCGACGAGGTGATCGGCAGCCACTTCTCGCGGTTCTACCCGCCGGACCAGGTCGCCACCGGCTACCCGGACTGGGAACTGCGGCAGGCGAGCGAGAACGGCTTCTTCATCGACCGCGGCTGGCGCGTGCGCAAGGACGGCAGCCGGTACTGGGCGCACGTGGTCATCGCCGCGCAGCGCACCCCGGCCGGTGAGCTCGACGGGTTCATCAAGGTCGTGCGCAACGAGAGCGAGGCGTCGGCGCGCGTCGAGCGCACCCGCCGCCGGCTGGCCGACCTGTTCGAGATCGCGCCCGCCGGGATCGCGCTGCTCGACGACCGCGGGCGGTTCCTCGACGCCAACGGCGCGCTCTGCGACCTGCTCGACCGCCGCCTCGAAGACCTCGTCGGGCTCCGCGACGTCGAGGTCCTCGACCCCACCGACACCGGCGGCGGGCTCGTCGACGGCGACACCCGCTCGACCGGCGACCTGCTCGTCCCGCACCGGCTGCTGGCCCGCGCCGACGGGACGCCCGTGCCCTGCCAGGTGCGGGCCGCCGCGTCGGTCCGCGACGACGGCAGCCGCAGCTGGCTGATCACCTTCCACGACATCACCGAGCAGCTCGCCCGCGCCATGACCCTGCGCCACCAGGCCACGCACGACGACCTCACCGGGCTGCTCAACCGCCGCGGCTTCCAGGAGCGGCTCGCCGAGATGCTGCCGCCGGACAAGCCCGGCAGCGTCGCGGTGCTGTTCTGCGACCTGCACAACTTCAAGCGGATCAACGACGCCCTCGGCCACGAGGCCGGCGACGAACTGCTCTCGGAGGTCGCTGAACGCCTGCTGGAGGGGCTGCCGGAGCGCTGCGAAGCCGCCCGCTTCTACGGCGACGAGTTCGTGATCCTCTGCCGCGACCTCGACGGCGCGGCCGATCTGGAGTCGATCACCGAGAGCGTCGCCGAGCTGTTCCGGATGACCGTGCCGCTGCGCGGCAGGCACGTCCAGGTCACCGCGTCGATCGGGGTCAAGGCGGTCGAGGACAGCGGTGTCGACGTGGTGAGCCTGCTGCGCTCGGCGGAGTCGGCGATGCTCGACGCCCGGGTGCGCGGCCAGACCCGGGGCGGCGGCCACGACCAGCTCGCCCTGGAGGAGGAGCTGCGGGAGGCCATCGCCGGCGGCGAGATCGACCTGCACTACCAGCCGGTCGTGGACAACGACGGCACCGTCGTCATCGCCGAGGCGCTGCTGCGCTGGACGCACCCGGATCTCGGCCCGCTCACGCCGGACGTGGTGCTGGCCATCGCCTCCCGCGGCGGGATGCTCGCCGACCTCGACACGTGCGTGCTGCGGACGGCCTTGCGCGAGGCGAGGTCCTGGCGGCGTCGCGACGGGGGAGCGGTGAAGGTCTCGGTGAACCTGACCGGATTGCGGCCCGAGCAACCGGGTTTCGCGGAGGTCGTGCGCTCGGTGCTGGCCGAAACCGGTGCGGCGCCGGACATCCTGGTGCTGGAGATGGTCGAGACGGTGTTCGCGCAGCTCGAACCCGAGCAGCGGCAGGAGATGAACGACCTGGTGGCCGACGGCGTGCAGTTCGCGGTCGACGACTTCGGCACCGGATACTCGTCGCTGGCGGTGCTCAAGGAGCTGCCGACGCAGGTCATCAAGCTGGACCGGATGTTCGTCTCGGGCGTCGGCGAAGACCCCGACGACCTGGGCATCGCCCGCGCCATGACCGAACTCGCCCGCACGCTCGGCCGGATGTGCATCGCCGAAGGCGTGGAGACCTCCACGCAGCACCAGCTGCTGCGCGCGGTGTCGGTCGACGCCTACCAGGGCTACTACTTCTCCCGGCCGATCCCGCCGGCGGAGTTCCGCGCCTACCTGGCCGGGAGCTGAGACCTCGAGAACCGTTGGGCCCCGGTCGTGTTGGGCCCGCCCCTGAAAAACACGACGCCGGTGTCGGACATCCCCATGTCGACACCGGCGTCGCGTCCACCCCCCTCAGAGTGGCTTTCTTAGCGGACGCACGCTGGCGCCGGGCATCCCCAAGCCGACGCCAGCGCGCGTCCCTTTCCCCCTCACAGTGGCTCTTCTTCGGCGATGCGTCGGTGCCGGGCATCCCCAAGCCGGCACCGACGCATGCCTTTCCCCCTCACAGTGGTCCTTCTCCCGCAGCTCCGGCGCCCCGAGCGCCGCGTCGGCGAAACACCCTCACCCGGAAGTATCTCACCGGAAGCTTTCTTCTATGTCGTTTTCTTCTCAGAAAGATATATCCCGAGAAGAATCGTCGCAAGAACCGAACCGTGATTTGTGACACAGGTCACACAGAGTGAAGGGCGCACGCGTCCCGGAAACAGGGGGTGAACTGCGAAAACGCAGAGGGAGGGCAACCGTGCGGATTGGAGCGATCAGCGCCGGCTGGGGTGCTGGCGAAGCCGCGCACGACTCCGGCGTCAGGAGGGGGGAACTGACGCGTGGCCAGGCTTGGTGCGCGGGTGGGTTCGACCCGTCGCGCGTAACGGGTCGCCCGCTCGCCTGGGGAGTCGACGGCTTCTCGGGCCGTCACCGATGCTTCCAATCCGCACGGCTCGGTCCTGGGCTTCCAGCGCCTCGGCGCGAGCCGGACCGATCAACACCTCCCGGGCATAGACCAACATCTTGTTAGATAGAAGCTAGCAACGTTACCTCTCGCGCGCAAGATAGTTCTGAGTGAGGAACACTGGAAACTCCGGTCACACCCCGGATTCCTCGTCGTTGCGACCGGCGAAGACCCAGCTCATGCTCGAAGTCGTGGGGTGGCTTCCGGTTCGCCTGATCTGCTGCGCGGCGCTCGTCGCGGCGTCGGCGAGCGCCTGCACGATCAACATCACGCCCCCGGGCACCCCTCCGCCGCCACCCGCACCGCCTCCCGCGACCACAGTCGTCCCGCCCGCCGTGATCCAGCAGCCGACGGTGCAGCAGCCCGCGCCGGTGCCCACGACGCACGACTGCGAGCAGCTGCAGGACGCAGGCATGACCTTCCCCCAGGTCGTGCAGTACTGGTACGGCCTCGGCGCGCCGACCGACATGGACGACGACCGCGACGGCATCCCCTGCGAAACCGTCTACGGCGAGAAGAACGCCCCCGCCGCGACACCGCAGACCACCACCCACGACTGCGCGACCCTGCAAGCCCAGGGCATGTCCTTCGACGAGGTCACCCGCTACTGGAACTCCCTCGGCTCACCCGCCGACATGGACGACGACTCCGACGGCATCCCCTGCGAAACCATCTACGGCGAACGCTAGACGGCCTCCGGAGAGCGGATCAGGAGCGAGAGCTGTTCCAGATCTCCAGCGGCGCGGCGCCGCAGTGGTCCAGCACGACGTCGCTCTTGCGGGCGTCCTTCCACGTCGTCAGGCACTCGCGGACCGAGATCGACTCCACCGTCGCCGGGAGCACCCGTCCCGCCTCCCGGCCGCCGACGTTGATCGTCCGGTTCGCGCCTCTCGTGTGGTACTCGGGAAATTCCTCGCGGCGCCCGCCGTCCGCGACGTCGATGAGCAGCGCCGCGCCCTCGCCGTCGGCGTCGGTGTCCTGCACGGTTCCGGTCAGGTGGACGAGGCCGTCGTCGCTGCGGACGACCTCGCCGGAAGCCGTCATCCCGGCGATGTCGGTCACCGACCGGTCGGTCGTCCAGGTCGTGGTCGCCGGTGCGAACCACTTCTGCACCGCTCCGTACTCGAACACCAGCACCGCCGCTCCGCCCACCACGGTGACCACCAGGCCGCTCACCACCGCGATGGCCGCACCGCTCAGCGCCCCGCGCCGTGCAGGTTCGTTCTGCATCCGGACCCCCTCCGCTCGCGGAGACCCCGACAGATCGGCCTCAAGAGTGCCGCGAACAGTCGCGCACCGGAAGCGGGGAAGGCGAGAGGTACCCGGATAGCCCAGAGCAGGTGTGCGCGGGCCTGCCGGAAGCCGTCACGGCCCGTTCTGCCTCGGGAAATGTGACTGTTGACGCACGGGCGCACCGGACGAACCTACGGGTGCGTAACCTGCTCAAATGGCTGAAATCGTCTATCCGCCCGTCATCTTGGCGGCGAAGGCCATGTTCCGCGTGCTGGACAACCGGCTGCGTGTGACGGGCACCGAGCACATCCCGCGCACCGGAGGTGCGGTGATCGCCTGCAACCACGTCAGCTACCTGGACTTCATCTTCTGCGGATTGGGCGCGCAGCCCGCCAAGCGGTTGGTGCGCTTCATGGCCAAGAAGGAGGTCTTCGACAACAAGGTCGCCGGGCCGCTCATGCGCGGCATGCACCACATCCCGGTCGACCGGGCCGCGGGCCGCGAGTCCTACGACGAGGCCGTGCGCCGGCTGCGCGCGGGCGAGGTCGTCGGCGTGTTCCCGGAGGCGACGATCAGCCGCTCGTTCACCGTGAAACCCATCAAGTCCGGCGCGGTCCGGATGGCCGCCGAAGCCGGCGTCCCCGTCGTGCCGATGTCGCTGTGGGGCACGCACCGGCTGTGGACCAAGAGCAGGCCGCGGACGCTGACCAAGCGGCACGTGCCGATCCACATCCACGTCGGTGAACCGTTCTGGCCGACGCCGCAGGACGACCCCGACGCGCTCACCGAAGACCTCCGCGCTCGCATGGCCAAGATCCTCGACGACCTGCAGGCCGACTACCCCGAGAAGCCCGAGACCGAGGACGAGCGCTGGTGGCTGCCCGCCCACCTCGGCGGCACCGCCCCCACCCCCGAAGAAGCGGCGGAACTCGACGCCCGCAAGGACGACTAGAGCCCGAGCATTTCGTTCAGCCTGCGCAGGACGTCGAGCTGGGCGGGGTTGTAGAGCTCGACGAGGGCGTGCAGGACGACGGGGGTGGCGAGGGCCTCGCTGCTCGCCACCCCCGCCAGATCCGGGTTCTCGGCGAACTGCCTGCGCACCAGCGGTGCGAAGGTCTCGGCGAGGCGTTGCCGGGTGGCGTCGTCGGCATCGGCGGGCAGCGCCTCGAACTCGGTCTGCGGCGGGAACGGCTCGGCCGGGCGCATCAGCGCGGCGATCGCGTGCTCGTCGAGGACTTGCGAGTAGATCATCAGCCACGAGCGCTGCAGCTCCGACATCCCGGCGACGTCGCCGTCGAAACCCGGTGGCAGGTCGGGGAGACTGCGTCCGCTCAGGATCAGCCGCACCTCCTCGCGCATCCGCTGCTGCCGCTCGATGCTCGCTTTGAGCTCGGAGTCGAGCGCGCGCAGCGTCTCCTCCGCGTTGCGCGGGTCCTCCATCGCGGGGATGTCCGACAGCGGCACGCCCAGATCGGCGAGCCTGCGGATCCGCAGCAACCGGACCAGGTGCGCGACGCCGTAGCGCTTGTACCCGTTGGGCCTGCGCTCGGGCTCGTCGAGCAGCCCGATCCGGTGGTAGTGGCGGACGGTCTTGACCGTCGTTCCCGCCAGCTCCGCCAACTCGCGCGTGCTCCAGGCCATGACACCAGTGCACACCGTGCCCCAGGGGCAGGGTCAAGCGCTTGACCCTGCCCTGAGGGCACCGTTTCCACTCTTCGGCGTCGGACGAAGACCGAGGAACCGGGGAAACGATGAAGCGCAGGTGTGCGGTGGTTCTGGCGGTGGTGATCGGCGCGGCGAGCTCGCTGATCGCACCGCCCGCGATGGGGGAGGGGCTCGCCTGGGGGCCTTGCCCGGCGGACGTGAAGGCGGAGGCGGTGGCGCTGGAGTGCGCCGAGGTCCCGGTTCCGCTGGACTACGGCGATCCCGGGGGCGAGCGGATCGACCTCATGATCTCGCGGGTGGTGAGCGCGCGATCCGGCCAGAAGCGCGACGTGCTGATGCTCAACCCCGGCGGACCGGGCGGATCCGGGCTGGCGTACGCGGATCTCCTGGTCTCGCTGGGAATGCCCGCGAGCGTCCTCGAGCACTACGACGTGATCGGCATGGACACCAGGGGTGTCGGGCACTCGGCCCGGGTGAGCTGCGGGTTCACCACCGAGCAGGGATACCCGGGCAACATCCCGCCCTACGCCGTCGACGACGCGGCGGTGCTCGCGCAGGCCGAGGCCTCCCGCCGGGTCGCCGAGCAGTGCGCCGCTCACGACCCGCGGTTGCGGCACCTCTCCACGGCGAACATGGCCCGCGACCTGGACCGGATCCGGTCCGCGCTCGGTGCGGAGAAGACGAGTTTCCTCGGCTACTCCTACGGATCCGCGCTCGGCGCCGCGTACGCGTCGATGTTCCCGGAGCGGTCCGATCGCGTGGTGCTCGACAGCAACATCGGCGACAGCCACCTCGACCGCGACGGAATGCGCCGCTACGCCTCCGGTTTCGAGCTGGCCTTCCCGGACTTCGCGCGGTGGGCCGCCGAGCGGGACGAGACCTACGGCTTCGGGCCGACCCCGGACGCGGTGCGGCAGACCTACTTCCGGCTCGCGGCGCGCGCCGACCAGCAGGCCGTGGACGGTGTCGACGGGAAGCTGTTCCGGCTGTCCACCTTCGTCGGGCTGTTCCGCGAGTCGACGTACGAGCAGACCGCGCAGACCTGGCGCGCGGTGCGCGACGGCGTCCAGGCACCGCCGCCCGCCCCCGAACCGGGACCGTCGCCGTGGGACAACGAGTGGTCCGTTTTCCTGGCCGTGACCTGCAACGACGTCGCCTGGCCGGGCGATGTGGCCACGTATCGGCAGGCCGTCGCCGAGGACCGCGACCGCTACCCGATGTTCGGCGCGGCCGCGGCCAACATCAGCCCGTGCGCCTTCTGGCCACCTCCGGCCGAACCGCCGGTGGCGATCGAGGACGAGGGTCCGGCCAACGTCCTGGTCGTGCAGAACCGCCGCGACCCGATCACCCCGCACCGCGGCGGCGAGCTCGTGGACGAGAGGTTCGGTCCCCGCTCACGTCTCGTCAGCGTCGACGCGGGAGGCCACGGGGCTTACCTCATCGGTGACAACGCCTGCGCCCGCGCCACCACGACCGACTTCCTGCTCGGCGGCGAACTCCCGGACGACGACGTCTCCTGTCGTTGAGGGGGTGGGGGAAGTTTTCATGAAAACTTCCCCCACCCCGACGGGACAAGACGTCCTCACGTCACCGATTCCCTCAGGGGTGGTGCAGTTTTCATGAAAACTGTCGAATCATCGGGACGGGACAGTTTTCATGAAAACTGTCCCGTCCCACGACGTCATCAGGTCCCCGAGGTCACCAGGTCACGGGGAGGGACGTGACCCCACCGGTGATGGTGGGGCGGACCTCGAGCTCGTCCATGTCCTTGGCCAGGCGGAGGCCGGGCAGGCGGCGGGCGAGGGTCTCGAAGACGATCCGCAGCTCGGTGCGGGCCAGGCTCGCGCCGATGCAGAAGTGCGCGCCGTGGCCGAAGCCCAGGTGGGTGCGCTCCTCGCGGTCCGGGTCGAAGGTCTCCGCGTTGGCGTAGGCGGATTCGTCGCGGTTGGCGGAGTTGACCGACAGGATGACGGCCTCACCGCGCCGGATCGTCACGTCGGCGATGTCGACGTCGGTGTGGGCGTAGCGCAGCAGCCCGAGATCGCCCGGCGCGCCCAGCCGCATGATCTCCTCGACCGTGCGGTTGACCCGGCCTGCCGGGTCGGCGGTCAGCGACGTCCAGTGCTCGGGCTGGGTGAGCAGGAACAGGGTGCCGAGGCCGATCCGGTTGACCGTGGTCTCGTGACCGGCGAAGAGCAGCCCGACGCAGAGCCGGATCATCTCCTCGTAGTCGTAATCGTCGTCCTCGTCCTGGGCGCGCACGAGGTCGGAGATGACGTCCTCGCCCAGGTCGTCGCGCTTCCCCTCGGCCAGGCCGGTCATGTAGGCGTTGAACTCGGCCCGCGCCTTGTGCGGATCGTCGTCGTCGGCCAGCGTCGCCATCCGGCTCGACAGCGAGTGGAACAGCTCCCGGTCGCTCTCCGGGACGCCGAGCAGCTGGCAGATGACCGCGACCGGCAGCGGGAACGCGAGCCCGGCGTGCAGGTCGACGACGTTGCCGCCCTCGTGCTCGGCGATGAGCTGGTCGATGTAGCCGTCGACGAGCTGTTGGACGTGGTCGGTGAGCATCCGCATCCGCTTGGCCGAGAACGCCGGGGTGAGCAGCCGCCGCATCCGCGTGTGGTCGGCCTCCTCGGTCTCGTAGTTGCCGCTCGGGCCGTCCTGCACCGCAGCGGTCGAGACTCGCGAGGCCTTCTCCGGTTCGGGGTGGGAGCGGCCGAACCGCTTGTCGCTCAGGAGTTCTCGGACCTCGTCGTAGCGGGTGACGAGCCATGCCGGGTCGCCGGCCGGGGTGGTCACCGGGGCGACCGGTGCCTCGCGGCGCAGCACCTCGTAGAGCGGAGCGAGATCGAGCACGTTCGGCCTGGCGAAGGGCAGCTGCGGGCGCTCGGCGACAGAACTCATGGCACTCCTCGGTGCATTTTAATTGGCAGTCACTGCCAATAATGTTGTGCGGACTAGGGTGTGTCAACACGAATCCGGTTTGTCCGAGGGAGGGCCCCGTGGTCGAACGCCCCCGCCGAGGCCGCCCACCGGCCAGTGACCAGCAACGACAGCAGCAGCGGCTCGACATCTCCCGCCACGCGGTCGCGCTGTTCCGGCAGCACGGAGTCGCCGCGACCTCGGGCGAGCAGATCGCCCGCGCCGCCGGCATCTCCGAGCGCACCCTCTGGCGCTGCTTCCGCACCAAGGAGGCCTGCGTCGAACCGCTGCTGGCGAAGTCCATCGACGCCTTCCAGGAGGTCCTGCGCACCTGGCCGCGCGAGCTCGAACTCGCCGAGCACCTGCGCGAGTCCTACACACCGGTCATCGACTCCGGCGACGAGATCGAGGCGGTCCTGGCCGTCATCCGCATGACCCACGACGAACCCGCGCTACGCGCCGTCTACCTGGTGCTGCGCGAACGCGCCGAACCCGCCTTCGCTGAAGTCCTGGCCGACCGCATGGGCCTGCCCGCCGACTCCCTGGAAGTCCGCATGCAGGCAGCGGCGACCAGCGCAGCCCTGCGCGAATCCACCGACCACCTCGTCGCCACGGCCACCGCCGACGGCGTCCCCGAAGAGGTGCTGCAGAAGCACCGAGAACACGTCGCAGACGCCCTCCGCCGCCTCACCCACCCACCGGCGCTGTAGAAGGTCCGCCCGCGGGGAGTGCGGTAGTGCCTCAGAACCTGAAGTCCATGCCCAGCAGCTTCCAGTGCTCGCCGGGCGGCATCAGCTCTTCGGCGTGAGAACGGTCTGCGGGGTCAGCTCACCTGGGGGCCGATGTTGCCGACGCGCACGGGGCCCTCGATCGGGCTCGGCCAGGCCGTGCTGATCCCGCCGCCGGCCGGGAGGTTGAAGGTGATCGAGGAAGCCGGGATCGGGTTGGGCGATTCCGCGGGCATCGCGACGTAGGCGGCGCCGGGGTGCTTCTCGTCGATCGTGTAGGGCTCGGCGGTGTCCGGCTCAGGCACGATCACCGGGACGTCCACGACGGTGTTGTCGTTGAAGAAGGTCAGCCCCGACGGCGCGCCCTCGACCTGGCAGGACACCCCGGGCTTCGCCTCGAACTCGATCTGGAACAGCCGTCCGCCGTTCGGCGACGGGATCTCGGCGACCGAGGTGTTCAGGTCACCCGGCACGCAGAACGGGTACTCGGCGGCCGTCGCGGCACCGGCGCTGACCAGCGCACTCATGCCGATCAGGGTGCTGAGCGCGGCGGCGCTCGCGACGCGGCGGAACTTCGACGTGATGCTCATGCGGTGCCTCCAGGTCGATGTGACGTCCTCACCCACCAAGACGCCCCCGCCCCGCCGACGATGCCCCCACCCCAACAAAAGTGACCTTCCCAGCACAGGACAACCCCACCCGCCGCCAAGACGTCTTGGGCTCGGCCGCTAGCTCGATCCAGCTAACCGCTGAAGATCTTCCGCTAGCTCGAGTTCCTTCAGGGTACGATCAGAACGTCATTTTGGTCGATTAACGACGCATCAGGCCTTCAAAGTGCAGGCTTGGAACGCTTGGGGTGTGCCGTGCTGCTGCGCTTCAGAGTTGAGAACCACCGGTCGCTGCGTGATGCCGCCGAGCTCTCGCTCGTCTCATCTCAAGCTCGTGGAGCCGTGCCCTCGGACGGCGACTGGAGGCGAGCGACCACCAGGGTCGCCGGGATCTACGGAGCGAACGCGTCGGGGAAGTCCACGGTGCTGCACGCGATGGACTTCATGATCGCCGCCGTGAGCTTCTCGGCCACGCGGTGGGGGGATCACGACTCGTTCCGGTACCACCCGTTCTCCTTGGACTCCCGAGGCGGGACGAAGCCGTCCAGCTACGAATTGGATTTCGTGGCGGAGGGCGTTCGCTACACGTACGGGTTCGAGTCGAACGCGAGCGGGATCCGTTCCGAGTGGCTGTACTCGTACCCCGAGCGTCGGCGTCGCGTCCTCTTCGAGCGGTCGCAGGGGGAGCGTCCCGAGATCGAGTTCGGGCGCCACCTGCCGGGTGAGAACGTCACCATCAGCAAGCTCGTCAAGCCGACGTCGCTGTTCCTCTCGGTGGCGGCGAACAACAACCACCCGACCTTGACGTCGCTGCAGCAGCATCTGGCGAGGCACGTCGGCTACGCGCGTTTCACCGAGGCCGACAAGCAGGGCCGGATCCGCATGGTGGCCCGTCTGATCGAGGACAGGGTGCTGCTCAGGCAGACGGAGGCGCTTCTGCGCTTCGCGGATCTCGGGATTTCTGGTGTCGAGCTCAAGGCCAACGATGCCTCGGGACCGCACAGGGAGCTGGTCAAGAAGATCGCCGATGCGCTGAAGCAGTCCGACGCCGTTCCAGAGGATTCGGTTGATGTGCTCTTCGGCGACCTCCAGAAGAAGATCAGCTTCACGCACGTGTCCGAGAGCTCGGGGGAGTCGTTCAGTCTTCCGCTGACGGCGCAGAGCAGCGGAACGATCGCCTGGCTCAGCATCTGCGTTCCCGCCCTCATGGCACTGCGCAACGGCGACGTCTTCGTGATTGACGAGCTCGACTCGAGCCTGCATCCGCGGTTGTCCGCGGCGTTGATCTCGATGTTCAAGGACCCCGTCATCAACCCGACCGGAGCGCAGCTGATCTTCACGTCCCACGACACCTCCCTGCTGGGGCGAATGCTCGGTGAGAACACGTTGGGCGCGGACGAAGTCTGGTTCACGGAGAAGGACGCATCGGGAGGGACAGAGCTCTACGCGCTTCGCGAGTTCACCGTCAGGGCTTCGGACAACGTCGAGCGCAGGTACCTGCAAGGTCGCTACGGCGCCGTCCCCATGATCGAGCTGGACGATCTGCGCGCAGCCCTGGCCGGCGGGGAGTGAGATGGCGAAGAAGCGACTTCGCGAGAAAACCGATCTCCGCAGGCCCACCGGGAATCGTCGCGAGCGGTCACGAATTCTCGTCGTGACCGAGGGGGAGCAGACCGAGCTGCAGTACTTCAAGGGCCTCTGCCGCTTCCTCCGCGCCACGGGGGTGTCGGTTACGGGCGTTGACGTGAAGACCGAGGGACGCGACCCGCTGAGCGTGGTCAACCGCGCGAGGCGGGAGACCCGGAACGAAAAGCTGGTGGGCGCCCGGGACGGTTTCAACGCGGTGTGGTGCGTCGTCGACGTCGATGACCATGAAACGCTTCCCGAAGCGGTCGAACTCGCCCAACGCATGAAGTTCAACGTGGCGGTGAGCAATCCCTGTTTCGAGATGTGGCTGCTCTTCCACTTCGAGGCCTGCACGCGGTACACGACCCGAAGCGAGTTGCGAGCGAAGCTCCGAAAGTTCGGCGTCGACGGTAAGAGCATTCCCAGCGGATTTCCCTACAAGGATGCGCCCTTGGCGTCGAAGAGAGCTCCGCGTTTCGACGGCGCCGTTCCGGAAAACCCGGGCTCGGGCGTTCACGCCCTCAGCGACTACCTGCACGCGGGAGTTCGCGAGTCCTGAAGCGCGTTCTCCAGGACAGCGACCCCGCCCCGCCGATGAGTTCTGCGCCACCGCGAGGTCTGCACGGGTGAAGGTGACCGACCACTCGCCGCTCGTGGAACCAGCCCGACAGACGAACGAGATCTGGCCAGCGGCCGGGAGTTGGAACGGTCGCCGCTGCTCGCGATCAGACCGCTTCGTCCGTGTGCGAACCCGGAGCAACTGCCGCCAAGTAGGAGACGGTTTCCCCTGGTCACAGAAGCGCCCCCGGCAGGATTCGAACCTGCGACACCGGCTTTAGGAGAGCCGTGCTCTATCCCCTGAGCTACGGGGGCCTGGTCGGAGAGTACCTGGGTGGGGGTGGGGGCTTGGCACCTGGTGGTGCCTGTGAGGCTGCACCGCTGGTTGATCCGGGCGCGTATCGTCAGGTGATCGTTACTGTTCGCGATGTTCTGGGGCTGGCATGCGCAACGAGTTCAGCGGTTCGGCGGGGAACGTGGTGCAGGGTGGCATCGCGGGGGACGTGCACTTCCACGCCGCGGAGGTGCGGCGGGAGCCTGCTCGGGAGGTTCCGCCTGCGCCGGTGGGTTTCGTGGATCGGGAAGGGCCTCGGGCGGTGCTCGACGCCGTGCTGGCCGAGGAGCGTCGCGGGCGGGCCGGGTTCGTGGTGATCAGCGGGGCCGGTGGGGTCGGGACCAGCGCCTTGATGACGATGTGGGTGCATGAGGTGGCCGACGAGTTCGACGACGTGCTGTGGATCGACTTCGGTGGCCGGGCGCGCAGTCTCGACGACGTGGCCGCGCGGTGCCTGCGGTCGCTCGGGGCCGCCGACGAGGACGTTCCCGCTTCCGCCGCGGATCGGATCGCGCAGTTGCGCAGTCGCACCAGCGGTCGTCGGGTGCTGTTCGGGTTCGACCACGTCGCCGATCCCGAACCGCTGCTGGAACTGCTGCCCGCGGCGCCCGGGTGCGTCGTGGTGTGCACGGCCGCCACCGACGCGCCGGAGCTGGCGATCGACGGGGCGCGGCCGATCCGGTTGTCCGCGCTCGAACCCGAACACGCCCTCGACTACCTGCGGGAACGCGGCATCGCCGTCGACGACGACCTCGCGTCGGCGACGGAGGTCGTGGAGCTGTGCGGGCGGGTTCCCCGGGCGCTGCGGTTGATCGTCGGGCAGATGTTCAAGCGCCGCTGGAACCTCGCGCGGGCCGCGCGGGAACTGCGGGAGCACCGCCGCGACCATCTCCGGGACGCGCTCACCGCCTACGACGTCGCCGTCGCCGGGCTGACCGACGCGCAGGCGCGCTGCTACCGGGCGCTCGGCGGGTTCCCCGGGACCGCGTTCAGCGCCGAGGCGATCGCGGCGCTCGCCGGCGACCCCGACGCCGGCGACCACCTCGCCGAGCTGCACCGCAGCTGCCTCGTCGAGGCGAACGACCAAGAGCAGTACCTGCTGCCCGCGCTGGCCGCCGAGCACGTCGGCGCCGTCGCCGACGACGACGCGCTGCGCCGGTTGGTCGCCTGGTACCGGCGGATCGGCGGGTTCGCCGACCGGGCCGTGATGGACCCGAATCGGTTCCGGGCCGTCGACGACCGGATCGAAGGCGACAACCCGTTCACCCGGACGACCGGGCGCGAATGGCTCGAACGCGAGCGGCTGAACCTCCTCGCCGTCATCCGGGCCGCCTCCGCGCGCGGCTGGGACTCCGACGTCGTCGTGCTCTGCGAAAGCCCGCTGTGGGCGCTGCACAACCAGCACAAGAACTACGCCGACACGCTGTCCGCGCTGGTCATCGGCGTCGAATCCGCTCGGCGGCCGGGCGGCGAGCTCGCCGAGGTGCGGTTGCGGAGCCTGCGCGGGCAGCTGCTCACCGAACTCGGCCGGCTCGACGAGGCGGCGGTGGAGTGCGAGACCGCCGTGGAACTCGCCGAGCGGATCGGGCACCGGCGGGGACTGGCCTCGGCCGTCGAGTTCCTGGGCAAAGTCCGCTACGCGCAAGGGGAATTCGCCGAATCCATCGCGCTGCACACCCGCTCGGAGGAGATCAACCGCGAGCTCGGCAAACCCCGGGGAGAGGCCATCCAGCAGCACCGGATGGCGATGGCGCACATCGCTCTCGGAGAGCCGAAGCGGGCCCTGGAACTGCTGCGAAAAGCCCTGCCCTGCTTCGAAGAACGCGGCGACGTCCGGCTCGTGCAGCGCGTCTGGGCCGAGATGGGCCGGGCGCACCAGGCCCTCGGCGAGCACGACGACGCGGTGAGCGCGCTGCGCGAATCGGTGTCGATCGCGCGGCAGCGAGGGGTGTCGTTCGACCTCGCCGGGGCGCTCGAACTGCTCGCGGACTCGCTGACCGGCGCCGAACGCGAGCAGGCGCTGCGGGACGCCCTGGCGATCTACGCCCAGGCGCACAGCCCGCGCGCCGAGCGGGTCCGCGAGAAGCTCACGGGGTGACGGCCTCGACCGGTTCCGGCGTCGCCGGCCACGACGGTTCCCGCAGGTCGAGCAGGTCGTAGAGGAGCGCGCGCAGCCTCGCGCACGCGTCCTCGGCGAAGGTGAGGCCGGCGAGCTCCGCGTGACCCGGGACCGGCCTCGCCGCCTCCAGCTGCGGACGCGGATCGGCGTGCGGATCCAGCCGGGCGGTGCGCTCGCCGAGCAGCGCCATCGGCGACTTCGGCGCCACCTCGCCCTCGCCGAAAGCGCCCAGCAGCAGCGGTTTTCCCAAGCACGCGGCGTAGTGGGCGAGGCTGCCGTGGTCCGACACGACCACGTCCGCCGCCACCAGAGCCGCCTGCCACGCGCGGATCCGGGGGAGCAGCACGAGACCGCGCGAGCGGGCCGTGCTCAGCCACGTCTCCAGCTGCAGACGCTCGTAGCGCGTCCACACGTTCGGGTGCAGCGCCAGCGCCACCTGGGCGTCCGGGAACTCGGTGACCAGCTGCTTCGCCAGATCACCGCGGCGCGCGAACAGCGACTCCGGACCCCACGTCGACGCCAGCAGGACCAGACGGCGATCACCCGTGCCCAGCGCCCGGCGGTAGTGCTCGCGCAGCGGCAGGCTCGCGCGCAGCCGCTCGAAGCACGGATCACCGATCACCGCCGCGCGCGGAACCGCCTCCGGGCACTGGCGTCGCAGATCCTCCAGTCTGTCCACATGAGACACCCCGATGGCGGTGGGGACGACCTCGCCGTCGTGCAGCAACTGCCGCCGGGACAGTCCCGAGATCTCCTCTGCCACACCGGTTTCCGTTGCCACCCGCTTGTGATGGCCCGCTCCGTGCGGCAGCGTCAGCACCGGTGAGCCGAGCTCGTGCAGCGGGCCGTTGCCGCTCGGGGAGACCGCCAGGTCGAACCCGCCGGAGCCCCAGCCGACCACGTTCGCGGCCGAACCGCGCAGCTCATCGGCCAGATTCGCGGAGAACTCCGAACCCGGGCACACCGCGAAACGCGTCTCCACCCGCATGTCGTCCGCCAGCAGCGGCAGCACGTCGAGCAGCCGGTCCAGCGCGGTCAGCGTCCGGACCGCTCCCAGGACGCGGCGCTGCACCGGGGCCGAATCCCACCGCTGCGCCCGATCACCGGCCACAGCCGCCACCGCCCTGGTTCCTGGTTCCTGGTTCCTGGTTCCTGG
>NZ_FOZX01000002.1:0-453928 GCF_900116135.1 Saccharopolyspora flava | reverse complement strand
CCTGGTTCCTGGTTCCTGGTTCCTGGTTCCTGGGCGAGCGTGGGATCTTACCGTGCCGGGTCGCGGAATTCGCCGGTTCGGCGAGGGTCGGCGGGGGCGGCATGACGCTCGATCCTAGCCGGAGCCCGGGGCCTGACTCTCGGTCTCGACCCGGTTCCGGCCCGCGCGCTTGGCCTTGTAGAGGGCGATGTCGGCGGAGGCGAAGAGCTGGTCGAGGTCGCTGGGGCCCGCGGCGACGCCGATGCTGACCGTCGGCTTCTTCTCCAGCCGTCCCAGGACCAGCCGCCAGTCGTGGGCGTTGACGGCGGCGCGGATCCGCTCGGCGACCAGCGGGCCGGCTTCGCGGGAGTCCTCGGCGGCGTCGACCAGCAGGACCACGAACTCGTCGCCCGCCCACCGGCACAGCAGGTCACCGGCGCGGCACTCGCGGCGCAGCAGGTTGGCGACCTCCTGCAGCACCACGTCGCCCGCGGTGTGCCCGGCGAAGTCGTTGACGTCCTTGAACCAGTCGACGTCGAGCAGCACCAGCCACGGGATGCGACCGGCCGCGGCGGTGCGCTCCAGCAGCACCGGAGCCATCCGCTCCAGGCCGAGCCGGTTGGCCAGGCCGGTCAGCGGGTCGCGCAGCGCGGCCTCGCGGGCCGCCATCGCCATCCGCTGGGCCTGGGTGGCGACCCTGCGCTGCTCCAGCGCCTGGCCGAGGCCCTCCTTGAGGATGTCCACGGCCGCGAACGCGGCGGCCATCGCGCGGCGCAGCGCGGCGGCCTCGCCCACCGAGTCGCCGAGGCTGCGGCAGATCTCGGCGAGCTCCTGGGAGAACCGCATCATCAGCAGCGACTCGTGGATGTTCTCCGCGCCCTCCAGGGCGCGGCTGGCGTAGGTGCGGGCCTCGGTCAGCACCTGCTGGGAGCGCTTGATCTCGGCCAGCACCCAGTTCGCCATCGCCGAGGCGTAGATGTCGGAGGAGTCGCGGGCGAGCTTGAGCGACTCGTGCGCGATGCGCTCGGCCGTGTCCCACTCGCCCATGCCGGCCAGTGCGCGGGCCAGCACCGCGAGCGCGCTGCGCTTGACCCGGCCCGGCTTGGCCAGCGACTGCGCCTCCTCGCACAGCTCGCGGGCCGCGGTGAACTGGTGCGCGGCCTGGTCGGGGTGGGAGGCGGCGCGGAACACCCGCGAGATGCCCTCGCGGAGCTGGCAGTGCGCCAGCGTCGGCTGGTCACCGGCCTCGCGGGCGACCTGCACCGCCAGCGACATCAGGTCCATCGCCGGTCCGCGCCGGCCGATGCCCTCCAGCATGAACCCCAGCATGCTGATCGTGTGCGCGGCGGACCCGCCGCTCGGCGGCTGCGTGTCGAGCTCCGTCCAGCCGTCGGTGAGCAGCTCCAGCGCGAGCGGGATGCGGCCCAGCCGCCAGGCCAGCACCGCGCGGTGCACCAGCACCGTGGAGCGGACCCAGCGGGAGTCGACGAAGTTCGAGCCGCCCGCCAGCAGCTCGTCGAAGGCAGCATCGGCTCTGGTGAAGCGGCCTGCGTCGAGCAGTTGCCTCACCAGCCGGTCCTGGGCCGGGATGTGACCGGCCAGCGGTTGATCCTCCAGCTGCACCGCGACCTCGCCGTGAGCACGTCATCGTGTGCCGCCCGGACGAGCGGCCTCGTGCGAGGTTACCGGTTGCGACCACGTCCGTACGCTTCGTAGTGCACGACGTCCTCGAGCGGCATCCGCTGACGCCACCCGTGCCGTTCCAGATCCGGCGTGTCGGCGAGCTCGCGAACCGGCCCCACGCACAACCATGCCACCGGCCTGACCTCGCTGGGAACTCCGAGCAGCCGCCGGAGGAACTCCTCGCGGTAGAAGCTGACCCAGCCGACGCCGAGCCCTTCGGCGGTCGCGGCCAGCCACAGGTTCTGGATGGCCAGGCACACCGAGTACAGGCCCGCGTCGGCGATGGCGTGCCTGCCCAGCACCTGCGGCGCGCCGCGGTTCGGGTCGTAGGTGACGGCGATGCCCAGCGAGGACTCCACGATGCCCTCGACCTTGATCTTGCTGAAGGTGTCGGCCCGCTCGCCGTCGAGGCCGCTGGCGAACACGCTGCGCTCGGCGAGCACGTGCTCGCGGAACTGGCGGCGCGTGGAGGCGTCGCGGACCAGGATGAAGTCCCACGGCTGGGAGAGCCCGACGCTGGGCGCGGTGTGCGCGGCGGTGAGCACGCGGCGCAGCACCGGCTCGGGGATGTCGGCGCCGGAGAACTCGCGGCGGACGTCCCTTCTGCGGTTGATCACGTCGTAGAGCTCGGCGGCGGGGGCGGAATCGGTCAGGCCGGGGTTGTGTCCAGGGGTCTTCATCGCGATCAATGCTGCACGCCGATACCGGTCACCCGAGCCCAAGGTGACCGGTATCGCACGGTGTTCGAGCGGATCGCCCTATTTGTGGTGATAGGGGAGCAGCGCCATCTCGCGGGCGTTCTTGATCGCCTTGGCGACCTCCCGCTGCTCCTGGGCGGTCAGCCCGGTGACCCGGCGGGAGCGGATCTTGCCCCGGTCGGAGATGAACTTGCGCAGCAGCGTGACGTCCTTCCAGTCGACCTCGACGACGCCCTCGCGCTGCAGGAGGTTCGGCTTCTTGCGGCGTTCGGTGGGTCGGCGCACGGTGATCACCAGCTCGACTTGGTCACGCCGGGCAGTTCGCCGTTGTGCGCGGCCTCGCGCAGCCGCACCCGGGAGAGCCCGAACTTCCGGAAGTAGCCGCGCGGGCGTCCGTCGACGGCGTCGCGGTTGCGCACCCGGGTCCGGCTCGCGTTGCGCGGTTGCCGCTGCAGCTCCCGCTGCGCCTCGACCCGCGCCTCCGGCTCGGTCTCCGGCGAGGCGATGATCCGCTTCAGCTCGCCGCGCCGCTGCGCGTAGCGCGCGACGACCTCCTTCCGCTGCTCGTTCCGAGCGATCTTCGACTTCTTGGCCATGCCTTCCTCTCTGCGTCGTGCTCCCGACGTCCCCCGATCCGGCGACTCAAGTCGAATACCGGGGTTTTTGACCCGACGAAAACCGGGGTTTTTGACCGGTCGAAACCTGCGGTATTTGACCGGGGGAGGGGCGGGGTCAGCGTTCTTCGCGGAATTCGACGTGCTTGCGGGCGACCGGGTCGTACTTGCGGAGGCGGACGCGGTCGGGGGTGTTGCGGCGGTTCTTGGTGGTCACGTAGGTGAAGCCGGTGCCCGCGGTGGAGCGGAGCTTGATCACCGGGCGGGTGTCGGTGGATTTGGCCATCAGAAGCGTTCTCCTCGGGTGCGCATGTCGGCCACGACCGCGTCGATGCCGCGCTTCTCGATCGTCTTCATGCCCTTGGTGGACACCCGAAGGCGGATCCAGCGGTTCTCCGACGGCAGCCAGTAGCGCTTGGTCTGCATGTTGGGCAGCCAGCGGCGGCGGGTCTTGTGGTGGGAGTGCGAAACCTGGTTGCCGTAACCGGGCTTCTTGCCGGTCACCTGGCAGCGGACGGACATGACCTACCTCTCGATAACGACATCCATTTTCATCTGACTGCCGACCAGGGTAGCGTGTCGGCAGCGAAGATGAAAACCGTTGTCGATTGAGGTGGGGATGTTCACCGTTCCGTCCGAGCGGACGCCGCTGCTGCTGGTGGCCGGACTCCGCGAACCCCAGGTCGCCGAGGCGGCCGAGGCCGCGCGCCTGCGCGACCCGTCCGGCACCGCCCTGGTGCACGCCGACCTGCGCTCGGTCTCCGAGGGCGTGGTGCGCCGCGAGGTCCGGCACGGCGACCACGTCGACAGCCACGTCCTCGAACTCGCCCACGGCTGCGTGTCCTGCACCCTGCGCGAAGACCTCCTGCCGCTGCTGCGCAGGCTCGCCGCCGCCCCCGACGTCCGCCGCATCGTCGTCCGGCTCGACCCGGCGCTGGAACCCGAGGCGATCTGCTGGGCGCTGCGGCACGTCGAGGTCGACGGCAGGCCCCTGCTCACCGACGTCGTTGTCGAAGCCGTGCTGACCACCGTCGACCTCGCGACCTGGCTGCCGGACAGCCTCGGCGAGGAGGAACTCGCCGAGCGCGAACTCGGCGGCAGCGCCGACGACGAGCGGACCGTCGCGCAGGTGACCGTCTGCCAGGCCGAGTTCGCCGACGCGATCGTGCTCGCCGGGCAGGCCGAGGACCGCTGGCAGCGGGTCCGCACCGAAGCCGTGCTGGCCCGGCTCACCCCGACCGCCCCGCTGGCCCACCTCGACGACCTCGACGTGGACGCCCTGCTGGCGCGCGTGCCCGCCGACTCCCGGCGCGGCGAGGTCGACGGCCCGCACGGCCGGCTGCTGCGCGGCCAGCCGTCGCTGGACACCGATGCGGGCGTGGCCACCGTGCTGTTCGAGGAGCGCCGCCCGTTCCACCCCAAGCGCCTGCACGAGGCCATCGACCTGCTGCTGGACGGCGTGGTGCGCACCCGCGGCCGGTTCTGGGTGGCCAGCCAGCCCGACGACGCGCTGTGGCTGGAGTCCGCGGGCGGCGGGCTGGCCGTCGCGCACGCCGGCCCGTGGCTGGCGACCGTCGACGACTGGGACGGCCTGTCCGACGAGCGCCGCATGAAGGCCGCGCTGAGCTGGGATGACTACTACGGCGACCGGATGAACGAGCTCGTGGTCATCTCCTGCGACGCCGACCCGCACGAGATCGTCCGCGCCCTGCGCGAGGCCGTGCTCACCGACGACGAGCTGGCCGCGGGCGAGGAGGTCTGGGCCCGGTACCCGGACCCGTTCGCCGACTGGCGCGAAGAACCCTGCGCCGAACCCGCCGAATCCGAGCTGAAGGGAAACCAGTGAAACCCGACATCCACCCCCGCTACGAGCCCGTGGTGTTCCAGGACCGCACCACCGGCAAGGCGTTCCTGACCCGCTCGACCGCGACCTCCGAGGCGCGCATCGAGTGGGAGGACGGCAACACCTACCCGCTGATCACGATCGACATCACCGCCTACTCGCACCCGTTCTGGACCGGCAACCAGCGGGTGATGGACACCCAGGGCCGGGTCGAGAAGTTCCGTCGCCGCTACGGCGACCGCCGACGCTAATCGAGAGGAAGACAGAGAGATGGCCGTTCCGAAGCGGAAGATGTCGCGGGCCAACACCCGCCAGCGCCGTTCGCAGTGGAAGGCGAAGGCGCCCGACCTGGTGCCGATCGTCGTCGACGGCGAGCGGAAGCTGGTGCCGCGCGCGCTGATCCGGCACTTCCAGGAGAGGTGAGCGCCCCGGCGCGCGTCGTCACCACGCGTGACCGGCGCGCGCCGCTCCGGAGATCGCCGTCACCGCGACGCGCGAGGTGGAGGGGGTTCTCAGCTCGTTCTCAGGGCAACGGGTAACACTGTCCGCATGCGCATCCTCGTCGTCGACGACGATCGGGCCGTGCGGGAGTCGCTGCGAAGGTCCCTGCAGTTCAACGGGTACCAGGTGGAGCTCGCCGCGGACGGTCAACAAGCACTGGACCTGCTGGCCGACAACCGGCCGGACGCCATGGTCCTCGACGTGATGATGCCCCGGCTCGACGGTCTGGAGGTGGCGCGGCGGCTGCGCAGCACCGGCGACGACCTGCCGATCCTGGTGCTCACCGCCCGCGACGCCGTGTCCGACCGGGTCGCCGGGCTCGACGCCGGCGCCGACGACTACCTGCCCAAGCCCTTCGCGCTGGAGGAGCTGCTGGCCAGGCTGCGGGCGCTGCTGCGCCGCGCCACGCCGCCGGAGGGCGGCCCCGACGCCCAGCCCGCCGCGCTGCGCTTCGCCGACCTGGAGCTGGACCCGGGAACCCGCGAGGTCCGCCGCGGCGAGCGCTCGATCAGCCTCACCCGCACCGAGTTCGCGCTGCTGGAACTGCTGATGACGCACCCCAAGCAGGTGCTCACCCGCAGCAGGCTGCTGGAGGACGTGTGGGGCTACGACTTCCCGACCTCCGGCAACGCGCTGGAGGTCTACATCGGCTACCTGCGCCGCAAGACCGAGGCCGAGGGCGAGCCGCGGCTGATCCACACCGTGCGCGGTGTCGGCTACGTGCTCCGCGAGACGCCGCCATGATGGGCAATCCGATGACCGTTCCCGCGCCACCCCCGCCCGAGCTGGACGAACCGCCGCGGCCGAGCAGGCTGCAGCGGGTGTCGCTGCGCAACCGCGTCACCTGGCTGGCCGCGATGTGCGTGGCCGGTGCCGTGGCGCTGGTGTCGGTGGGCGCGTTCGTGACCGTGCGCGACAGCCTCTACCAGCAGCTCGATGACAACCTCACCGAGCGCGCGGTGGAGGCCGCCGAGGGTCCGCTGGTGCGCACCGCCGACCTCCAGCAGGTGCCGGTGGCGTTCTTCGTCGCCACCAACTTCAAGATCAACGTGCTCTCCGCCGACGGCACCGTGTTCGGGCCCGAGGAGCGGCCGCCGATGAGCGTGCTGGAGCTGTCGGTGGCCAAGGGCGAGGCGCAGCGCTCGCTGCGCACCGACAAGGCCAGCAACAGCCGGGTCGTCGCGGTGCCCACCGGGCGCAACGCGGCGCTGGTCATGTCGACCTCGCTGCAGCCCACCCAGGGAACGTTGGCGCAGCTCAGCGTGGTCCTCGTGGTGATGGGCGGCGCGGGCATCCTGCTCGCCGCGGCGGCCGGGACCGCGGTCGCGCGGGCCGGTCTGCGACCGGTGCAGCGGCTGACGGCCGCCACCGAGCGGGTCGCGCTCACGGGTGATCTGCGGCCGATCCCGGTCAGCGGTGACGACGAGCTGGCCCGGTTGACGGCCAGCTTCAACGGGATGCTCACCGCTCTGGCCGAGTCGCAGGAGCGGCAGCGCCGCCTGGTCGCCGACGCCGGGCACGAGCTGCGCACGCCGCTGACCTCGCTGCGCACCAACCTGGAGCTGCTGCAGGCCGCGGCCCGGCCGGACGCGCCGTCGCTGTCCGAGCAGGACCGGCGGGAGATGTTCTCCGACGTCCAGGCCCAGGTGGAGGAGCTGTCGGCGCTGGTCGGCGACCTGGTCGAGCTCGCCCGCGAGGACACGCCGCAGGCCGTGCACGAGTCGGTGGACCTGGTCGAGGTCGTCGAGCGCGCGCTGGGCCGGGCCCGGCGACGCGCCCCGCGCATCGAGTTCGACGTGGCGTTGAGCCCGTGGGTGATGATGGGCGATGCGACCGCGCTGGAGCGGGCGGTGCTGAACCTGCTGGACAACGCCGCGAAGTGGAGTCCGGAGGGCGGTCGCGTCCGGGTCGAGCTGCGGCCGGAGGACGGCAGCGGGAGGACGGTGCTGGAGGTCGCCGACAGCGGTCCGGGCATCGCCGAGGCCGACCGGCCGCACGTGTTCGAGCGCTTCTACCGCTCGTCGGTGGCGCGCACGCTGCCCGGTTCGGGGCTGGGGCTGTCGATCGTCAAGCAGGTCGCCGAGCGGCACGGCGGGTCGGTGCTGGCCGCCGAGGCGCCGGAGGGCGGTGCGCTGCTGCGCATGACGCTGCCCGGCAACTCTCAGCAAAACGAACAGCAATGAACATTTGATTCCATTTCAGGCGGCTGCTCCCCGGCTGCCGGTCCGGTATTCCGTCAGGTATTGTTTGGTTTTGTTGACTTGACGGCTGAAAGACGGCGCCCGGCCAGGGAGTGGACGTGCTCGCACGACAACGCCAGGAAGTGATCCTCGACGAGGTGCGGCGCACCGGCGCCGTCCAGGTCGGCGACCTGGTGCAACGACTCGGCGTCTCCGACATGACGATCCGCCGCGACCTCGACGCCCTGGCCCGCCGCGGCCTCGTCGAGAAGGTCTACGGCGGCGCGACCTCCACCATCGGCACAAGCACCGACGAACCCGGCTTCGAGGCCAAGTCCGTCCGGCAGCTCACCGAGAAGGAAGCGATCGCCGCGCTCGCCGCCGAGCAGATCCAGCCCGGCACCGCGATCGGCCTGTCCGCCGGGACCACGACCTGGACGCTCGCGCGCCAGCTCGACGAGATCCCGGACCTGACCATCGTCACCAACTCGGTCCGCGTCGCCGACGCCCTGCAGCAGCGCGGCCGCGTCGACCGCACCGTCGTGCTCACCGGCGGCGTGCGCACCCCGTCGGACGCGCTGGTCGGGCCGGTGGCCGTGCAGTCGCTGCGCTCCCTGCACCTGGACCTGGTGTTCCTCGGCGTGCACGGGATGGCGCCGCGCGCCGGTTTCACCACGCCGAACCTCAACGAGAGCGAGACCAACCGGGCCTTCGCCGAAGCCGCGGGCCGGTTGGTGGTGGTCGCCGACAGCTCCAAGTGGTCGACCGTCGGGATCTCGACGATCGTCGATTTCGACGAGGTCGATCTGCTGATCAGCGATCAGGGGCTGCCGCCCGAGGCGCGCGAGCTGCTGGGCGAGCACGTCGAGCTGCTGCTGGCCGACCAGCAGCCAACGGAGGAGGAAGAGTGAAGCGCACCGCGCGCCGCCTGGCCGACGGCCGGGAGATCATCTACTTCGACGCCGAGCCGGGCGCGAAGCGCACCGCGGAGGACACCCGCGAGCTGCCGCCCCAGGCGCCGGCGTCGGAGATGCGGCGTGATCCGCTGACCGGGGAGTGGGTGGGCATCGCCGCGCACCGGCAGTCCCGCACCTACAAGCCGCCGGCGGAGATGTGCCCGCTGTGCCCGAGCACCCCGGGACGGCCCAGCGAGATCCCGGAGTCCGACTACGACATCGTCGTGTTCGAGAACCAGTTCCCGTCGTTCGCGCAGGGCATCCCCGGTGAAGCGGGTGTCGTGGACGGGATGCCGATGGTGCCGGCCGCGCCCGCGCGGGGCCGCTGCGAGGTCGTCTGCTTCACCTCCGACCACAACTCCTCGTTCGGCGCGCTGAGCGCGCAGCGGGTCCGCGGCGTCGTCGACGTCTGGGCCGACCGCACCGCCGCGCTCAACGCGACGCCCGGTGTCGAGCAGGTCTTCTGCTTCGAGAACCGCGGCGAGGAGATCGGCGTGACGCTGCACCACCCGCACGGGCAGATCTACGGCTACCCGTTCGTCACGCCCAAGACCGCGACGATGCTGCGCGTCGCCGAGGAGTACTTCGCCGAGCACGGCACGCACGTCATGGGCGACGTGCTGGCCGCCGAGCGCGCCTCCGGCGAGCGGGTGCTGGTCGACTCCGAGCACTGGACGGCGTTCGTGCCCGCGGCCGCGCGCTGGCCCGTCGAGGTGCAGATCGTGCCGCACCGCCAGGTCCCCGACATCGTCGCGCTCACCGACGCCGAGCGCGACGACTTCGCCACCACCTACCTGGACGTGCTCGGGCGCCTGGACCGGCTCTACGACAAGCCGCTGCCCTACATCGCCGCCTGGCACCAGGCCCCGGTCAGCACCGGCCGCGACCTGTCGTGGCTGCACCTGGAGCTGTTCTCGGTGCTGCGCAGCGCCGACAAGCTCAAGTACCTGGCGGGCTCGGAGTCGGGCATGGGTGTGTGGATCAACGACGCCACCCCGGAGCAGATCGCGGCCCGGCTGCGCTGAGCACCGCCCGGACCGGCCGTCCCGCGCGGCCGGTCCGGGCGGAAACTCCGTCCCGTTCTCGCCTTTCGGGCGGTTCGCCGGGGTGGGTGAGAACGATCATGGCGACTTATCATGCGGGGCCACAGCCAGATCTCAGGCACTTCTCAGACGCCCGGAGCACAGTGGGAGCCATGACCGAACACACCCCGGAATTCGGCGACAAGCCGGAAGAGCCGAAGCCGAGCGGAGAAGGCCTCGGCGCGGGCGATACCCCTCAGTCCGGGGTGCCGTCCCAGCAGCCGAACGCCGCCTCGGCGCAGCAGCCGTCGAACCAGGGAGTCCAGCCCGGTGCGGCGAGCCAGCCGACGCAGCCCACCCAGTACCAGCCCGGTGCCCAGCAGCAGCCGGGCGCGTACGGCCAGGACCCCTACGCGCAGCAGCACCCGTACGGCGTGCCCCCGCAGCAGACCCAGCAGTTCGCGCAGCAGCCCTGGTACACCTCGGGCCAGGCGACGCAGCAGAAGAAGTCCGGCCGTGGCCTGGCCACCGGTGTGGCCGTGCTCGCGCTGGTGTGTGGCCTGGTCGGAGGCGGTGTCGGCGGCTTCGTCGGGCACCAGCTCGCCGGTGACACCAGCAACGGGGCCAGCGCGCTCGACGAGTCCAAGCCCGCGCGCAGTGCCAGCACCGCCCCGCAGGGGTCGGTGCAGCAGGTCGCGCAGAAGGTCCTGCCGAGCGTCGTGCAGATCCAGATCTCCAGCGCGCAGGGCTCCGGCGAGGGCTCGGGCATCGTGCTCAGCAGCGACGGCCTCATCCTCACCAACAACCACGTCGCCGAGGGCGGGCAGGGCGGTCGGCTGACCGCGCTGTTCCACGACAACCGCACCGCGCCGCTGCGCGTGGTCGGCACCGACCCGAACTCGGACCTGGCGGTGGTCAAGGCCGACATCACCGGGCTGACCCCGGCCGAGCTCGGCCGCAGCGACGACCTGCCGGTGGGGTCGCAGGTCGTGGCCATCGGCTCGCCGTTCGGCCTGTCCGGCACCGTGACCAGCGGCATCGTCAGCGCCAAGGACCGCCCGGTGCGCGCGGGCGGCGAGTCCGGCAGCCAGGACACCGTCCTCAACGCGCTGCAGACCGACGCCGCGATCAACCCCGGCAACTCCGGTGGCCCGCTGGTGGACATGGACGGCCGCGTGGTCGGCATCAACTCCGCGATCTACAGCCCCGGATCCGGCCAGGAGCAGGCCGGTTCGGTCGGGCTGGGCTTCGCGATCCCGATCGACCAGGCCCGCCGGATCGCCACCGAGCTCAAGGAGACCGGCTCGGCCAGCCAGAGCACGCTCGGCGTGATGATCACCAACGCCCCCGACCGGCCCGGTGCGATGGTCCGCCAGGTCACGCCCAACGGCCCGGCCCAGCAGGGCGGTCTCCAGCCGGGCGACGTGATCACCAAGCTCGACGACCGGTCGATCCTCGACTCGGACGCCCTGGTCGCCGCGGTCCGATCGCACAACCCCGGTGATCGCGTGAAGATCACCGTCGCCGGCCCCGGCGGTGAGCGCACGGTCGACGTGACGCTCATCGGCCAGAAGGGCTGACCCCCGATCGCGTCGGCCGAGTTCCCGCAGCCCCATGCCCCCTTCCTGTGCGGCTGCGGGACCGGCCGACGTGTCCACCTGCTCGCCCGTCCTCACGCGACGACGCCCGGAGAACCCGCAGGGCGGCGAGGGCGGTTGTGAAGACGAAGAACCCCCTGGGGAGGACCATGTCCGACAAGACCCGCACCGCGACCGGCATCACGCCGAAATTGGTGGAGCTCACCGACTCCTTTGACCTGACCGAACCCGACCTTGGCACTACGGTTACCGGCATGGAACGCAGCGCGCAGCGGCTGGGGCGGGCTCTGGTGGTCGTGGTGGACGACCGGATCGCCCAGGGCGAGCAGGAGGACAACATCGGTCCGCTGGTGACCGAGTTGCTGGAAGAGGCCGGATTCATCGTCGACGGAACCGTCGCGGTGGCCGGGGAAACGGTGGACATCCGCAACGCGCTGAACACCGCGGTGATCGGCGGCGTCGACGTGGTGATCACGGTCGGCGGCACGGGCGTGTCGCCCCGGGACGTCACCCCGGACGCCACCGCCGGCGTCCTGGACCGGCCGGTCCCGGGCATCGCGGAAGCGCTCCGCGCCTCCGGGCTGGCCGCGGGAGCGGTCGACGCCGGGGTGTCGCGCGGGCTCGTCGGGGTCTCCGGCAGCACGTTGGTGGTGAACCTCGCCGGTTCGCGGGCCTCGGTCCGCGACGGCATGGCGACCCTGACGCCGCTGGTGGCCCACGTGATCGAGCAGCTCTCGGGGCTCGACACCCCGTGAGCTAGGTCCCGACGACTCCTCGAGGGGGAGAACCAGAAGAGCGGTGGCGGTTCCCGCGTGGGGAACCGCCACCGCTCTTCTCGTCGATCAGCTGGGCTTCGAACCGCCTGCGGGGTCGTCCGGGCCCTTGTTCTGCGAACCGTTGGACCCGGTTCCGGGGTCGTCCTTCGCGGCGGAGTCCCCGTTGCCGGGGTTGCCGCTGCCGGAGCCACCGCTGTCGGAGTCCCGCTTGAGGACGCCCTCGACCTTGCCGCTCACCGACTCGATCTGGTCGTGGTACTTGCCGCCGGTGGCTTTGTCCAGGCTCGACTTGGCGGCGTCGAGCCCTTTGGCGGCGTTGGGGCCCGCCTTCTCGGCGAGTTCCTCGGCCTTGCCCTTGGCTTGGCCGGCCAGCTCCTTGGCCTTGTCCAGGAAACTCATCGCAGCCTCCCTGCGTCGTTGTCTCCCGCGACGGCGAGATACGCACTCACTGTAACCGATTTCACACTCGCTGAGACCGGTTCGTGCGAGAGCCACCGCGATCGAGGCAGGATGGACGGGTGACCAGCGAATCCCCCGAGAAGAAGGCCGAGCGCGACCGGCGCCGCAGGCTCGCCGAGATCTTCGGCGACGTGCTGCCGGAGACGACCTCGGACGATCGCCCCGAGCCGTCCGGGGAGAGCACCCGCGAGAGCTGGTACCGCGAGAACCGGCCCCCGCACCACGACGCCCGCTAGGGCATCAGTTGCGCGAGGCGGCGCTGCTGCCGTTGCCCGCCGTGGTCTTCTCCTCGGTGCTGGCCAGGCCCTCGATGTGCGGCAGGCCCTGCTCGGCGCGCAGCAGGTTGCGGATCTCCAGCAGCAGCTCGACGTCGGTGGGCTCGGACTGGCCCTCTTCCTTGCCCTTCTTGCGGCGCTCGGAAATCTTGTTCATCGGGAGGACGAACAGGAAGTAAACGACGGCGGCCGTGATGAAGA
This sequence comes from Saccharopolyspora flava, assembly GCF_900116135.1. Lineage (GTDB taxonomy): Bacteria > Actinomycetota > Actinomycetes > Mycobacteriales > Pseudonocardiaceae > Saccharopolyspora > Saccharopolyspora flava. The sequence goes on along the minus strand of NZ_FOZX01000002.1, from coordinate 441,143 downwards.
ACGTGATCACCGCGTTGATGACCGCGGCGAAATCGATCGTCGACGCCTTGTTGCCCGCCACGATCTCGATGCTCAAACCGGTGACGTTGCCACCGCCGGTGGCGGCGATCAGCGGCTTGATGATGCTGGTGGTGAAGGCGGTGACCAGGGCGGTGAAGGCGCTACCGACGACCACCGCGACGGCGAGGTCGATGATGTTGCCGCGCATCAGGAAGTCCTTGAATCCCTTGAGCACGCTGGAACTCCTCTCGAAGAAATGCGGGTCCGGAATTTCCGGATCGATGATCGCGCCGTTTCTCGCCGCCGATCGGCGCGGTTTCAGGCACTGCGGGGCAGCGTAACGGTAGTTGAATCGTGGAAAGTCGTTGCCGACGCTAAATGCTCACCCGTTCGGGTTACTCCTGTGGCGATGTCCACATCCGTGTGCCTCTGCCCGAGGGCGAGGACCAGCGCCAGCAGCAGGAGGGCCGCGGCCGCCGTTCGGCGCAGCCACAGCGCGTTGCGCCTGGTCAGCAGCGTCTCGCGCAGCCGGTCCAGCGGCGTGGGGTCGAGCCCGGAGCGTGCGGGCATGGCGCTCCTCCCTCGAGCGTTCGGCGGAGATCGGGTGCGTCCGAAGGTAGGGACGCGCGTGCCGACGGGGGAAGGGGCGAGAGCGAATCTGTGGAGCAACCCGCTGCCTGTGGACAACTCCGCTCACCCCTGCGGATGAACGAGGACGCCCCGGGTGCGGAATTCGGACTTTTCGCGCGCACGACAAAGCCGCCGGCCACCTCGCGAGGTGACCGGCGGCGAAGGAGTGCGATCAGGAAGCCGCGGCGGTGGTGCTGCTCGACGACCCCGAAGACGACGAGCTCGACGACGAGGAGCTGGACGAGTCCGAGGAGGAGCTCGACGAGGAGCTCGACGACGACGAGCTGGTCGTGCTCGACGAGGACGAGGAGCGGTTGTCGGTGCGGTAGAAGCCGCTGCCCTTGAACACGATGCCCACGGCGTTGAACAGCTTCCGGAGTCGACCCTGGCACTGCGGGCACTCGGTGAGGGAGTCCTCGCTGAACGACTGCACCTGCTCGAATCGATGGTCACATTCGGTGCAGGCGTACTGATATGTGGGCACGGCCGCGAACCTCCGAAATCTGGGCTTGGCACTCAAGCTACGGGAGTGCTAACCCGATAATGCTAGATCACAGGTGTCCAGTGCAAACAGCGCTACGTCACACCGGCAGCCGCACGACCCCGCGCGAGGGTGTGACGACGCTGGTCATCCGCACGTCGTGGTCCTCACCGGGCAGCGAGGGGACGAACTCGGAATCCCGCACGACGCCCAGCAGCTCCGCCGCCGGATCGCGCAACGGCAGCGACCGGTCGTAGTGACCGGCCCCGCGGCCCAGCCGGACGCCCTGGTGATCGATGCCCAGCGCTGGGACGAGGATCACCTCGGCGCGGGCGATCGCCTCCGCTCCCAGCCGCTCGCCCGCGGGTTCCAGCAGGCCGAACGTCGCCGGTTCCAGCGAGTCCGGGCCGGTGTACTCGGCCCAGTCCAGCGGCTGCCCGCGTCGCACGATCGGCAGCAGCACCCGCAGCCCGGCCTCGCGCAGCACCGCCGGGAGATCGGCGCCCGGCTCCGGCCCGACCGGCACGTACGCGGCGACGACCTCCAGCTCACGCCGCTTCAGCCAGTCCAGCGCGCTCGCCAGCAGAGCCCGGTCGTCGGCCTGCCGGGTTGGTTCGTCCAGTTCGTCGCGCTGGCGCAACAGTCGGCTCCGCCAGTCCGCTTTCGACGTACAGAATTCATCCAGTGAGCTCACGGGTTCACTCTAGGTTTGACCGATAAGCTGCGGCGTCATGAGCAGCCCGACGAGCACGCCGACCGCGTTCCGGACCGCCATCGTGCCGGCGGCAGGCCTGGGAACCAGGTTCCTGCCCACCACCAAAGCCGTGCCCAAGGAGTTGCTCCCGGTCGTGGACACGCCCGGGATCGAGCTGGTCGCCACCGAGGCGGCCGAGGCCGGAGCCCAGCGCCTGATCATCGTCACCTCGCCGGACAAGGGCGCTGTCGCCGACTACTTCCAGCCCAACCCGGAGCTGGAGCAGACCCTCAAGGCCCGCGGCAAGGACGACCTGCTGGCCAAGGTGCACCGGGCGTCGGAGCTCATCGAGGCCGAGACCGCGCTGCAGGAGAAGGCCCTCGGGCTGGGGCACGCGGTCGGCTGCGCCGAGGACTCGCTGGGCGAGGACGACGACGCGGTCGCCGTCCTGCTGCCCGACGACCTCGTGCTGCCGACCGGGGTGCTGAAGCGGATGGCCGAGGTCCGCGCCCAGCACGGCGGCAGCGTGCTGTGCGCCTTCGACGTGCCCCGCGAGCACATCTCCGCCTACGGCGTCTTCGACGTCGCCGACACCGACGCCGACGACGTCAAGATCGTCAACGGGATGGTGGAGAAGCCGGCCGCGGCCGACGCGCCGTCGACGCTGGCCGCCGCCGGCCGATACCTGCTGGACCGGGCGGTCTTCGACGCGCTGCGGCGCATCGAGCCCGGCGCCGGTGGCGAACTTCAGCTCACCGATGCCGTAGCGTTGCTGATCTCCGAGGGACACCCGGTTCACGTCGTGGTCCATCACGGTGGGCGACACGACTTGGGAAATCCTGGCGGTTTCCTGAAAGCTGCGGTGGACTTCGCGCTAGCGGATCCCGAGTACGGGCCGGACCTGCGGGACTGGCTCGCCGAGCGGATCGACAGAAGCTGATGCCGAACGCCGGGTAGGCCCACCCCGGCACCGGTTGAGGAGCGGGGAAGAGGCGACAGCCATGAGGTCAGTGGACGAGCAGCTGGCGCGCGTGCTCACGGCCGCCGTCCGGCCCGCCCCTGTTCGGGTGGCGATCTCCGAGGCGCAGGGACTGCTGTGCGCCGAGGAGGTCGTGGCCGAACGGGCGCTGCCCGGATTCGACCAGGCCGCGGTCGACGGCTACGCGGTGCGCAGCGTCGACGTGCAGTCGGCAGCCGAGGAGTCCGTGGTGCTGCCGGTGGTCGGGGAGATCCCAGCCGGATCGCGACAGCCGCGCAGGCTCCAGCCCGGTCAGGCGGTGCGGGTCGCCACCGGCGCCCCGCTGCCCACCCTGGCCGACGCCGTGGTGCCGCTGGACTACACCGACCAGCACCCGGCCAAGATCACCGTCGAGCAGCCGGTCCCGTCCGCCGCGTTCGTCCGGCGCACCGGGGAGGACGTGCAGACCGGCGACGTCGCCGTCCGCCGCGGCGCGCCCATCGGCTCGGCGCAGGTCGGCCTGCTCGCCGCGGTCGGCCGGGACAAGGTGCTGGTGCACCCGCGTCCCCGCGTGTCGATCATCTCGCTGGGCGACGAGCTCGTCGACGTCGACCGCACGCCCGGCCAGGGCCAGGTCTACGACGTCAACTCCTACGCGCTGTCCGCGGCCGCGCGCGACGCCGGCGCCGAGGTCACCCGCGTCGGCATCGCCAGCAACGACCCGCGCAGGCTGCGCGAGGTCGTCGAGGGACGCCTGCTGCTGTCGGAGATCGTGGTCATCGCCGGTGGCGTCGGCGGCACCGCGGGTGGCGACGTGCGCTCCGCGCTGGCCGACCTCGGCTCGCTCGACGACGACCGGGTCGCGATGCAGCCCGGCTCGGTGCAGAGCTTCGGGCGGCTCGGCCCGGATGAGATCCCCACGTTCGTGCTGCCCGGCAACCCGGTCAGCGCCCTGGTGGTCTTCGAGGTCCTGGTCCGGCCGCTGATCCGCTCCGCGCTGGGCAAGGAGAACCCGCACCGCCGCAGCGTCTCCGCCGAGCTGCTCTCGCCGATCACCGCGACCAAGGCCCGTCGCGGGTTCCTCCGCGGCCAGCTGCTGCGCGACCCCAAGAACGGCTCCTACCTGGTGCAACCGCTGGGCACCTCCGGTTCGCACCTGCTGGCCTCGCTGGCCGAGGCGAACTGCCTGATCGTCGTGGACGAGGACATCACGGAGGTCGCGGCGGGCGAGGACGTGCAGGTGCGGTTCCTCTCGCAGCGTTCGTGAGCCGGGATGCAGCCCACCGACGCTGATGGGTTCCCGATCGGCCGCCACCCGGGCTGGCCGGCGCGGCTCGGTCCGCTGCGCACCGCCCGCGGTGTGGTGGCGCTGCGCCCGCCCCGGCTGCGCGACGGCGGGATCTGGAGCCGCACGCGACTCCAGGACCGCGACTACCTGCAGAAGTGGGAGCCGACGACGCTCGGCGGCTGGCGGGAGCGCAACGCGGCCGCCGCCTGGCCCGCCCAGTGGGCGGCGCTGCGCGGGATGGCCCGGCGCGGTCAGGCGCTGCCGTTCGCGATCACCGTCGACGGCGAGTTCGCCGGGCAGCTGACCATCGGCAACGTGGTGCGCGGCGCGCTGCGCTCGGCGTGGACCGGCTACTGGGTGGCCAGCAGGCTCGCGGGCGGGGGAGTGGCGCCCGCGGCGGTGGCGCTGGCCGTGGACCACTGCTTCGGCCCGGTCGGGCTGCACCGGCTGGAGGCCACCGTCCGGCCGGAGAACGAGCGCAGCATCCGCGTCCTGGAGAAGTCGGGCTTCCGCCGCGAAGGGCTCTTCCAGCGCTACCTCGACGTCGCCGGGGCCTGGCGGGACCACTACGTCTACGCGCTGACCATCGAGGAGATGCCCGACGGCGCGGTCACCCGGCTCGTCCGCTCCGGCGGCGCCACCCGTTTCTAGCGGCTGAGATCGATCGCACAACCGCGGCGCCGACCTGCGCCGATGCGGCGCGGATTGCTCCGAACGGTCGCCTGATCGAGCGCATTCGGCGGTAAGGAATCCGACACGCCGGTGTCGATGGTGCGCCCGACCGCTCCGCTCGTGCGGTTCTGTAGTCCGAGGTGCACCTGTTGCGCGGCGTGGCTGCGAGACACGAGTGGCCGATGTGACTAGCGTGGCGATCGCAGATCTGTGCACTGCCGGTGGCCAGGGGGAGGTGGCGACGATGCCGAGCTCATTGATCTTCGCTGCGCTGGCGGCGGCCTGGTTGGTCGTCCTGGTGCCCATGTTCGCGCGCCGCCGGCAGGAAGTGTCCAAGACCACCGATTCCGCGCTCGCGGCCCGAGTCGTGCGGCGCGGCAGTGATCGGCGACCGGCGAGATCGGAAGCCGCGACAACCGACAGGGTGGAGGTCGGGATGCCTGAACCCGGGCTGGACGTCGACGAGCAGGACGTGGACGAGACCGTCGAGGAGCACGACGAGGACTGGCGTCCCGTCAACAGCGAGGACGTCCGCGCCGGGCGTCGCTACCGGCCGGGCCGGGGCGGCTACGACCCCGAGGCCGCGGCGCTCGTCGCCCGCGCCAAGTACGCCCGCAGGCAGCGCATCGTGCTCACCATGCTGCTGCTCGCGGTCACCACCGCGCTGCTGGCCGCCCTGCTGTGGCCGGTCCTGTGGTGGGGGCACGCGCTGGTCGACCTGTCACTGGTCGGCTACCTCACCTACCTGCGCCGCCAGGTCCGCATCGAGGAGGACATCCGCGCCCGCCGCCTCGCCCGCATCAACGGCGAGCGCGAGCTCGACGAGCAGGAGCTGGACGAGGCCGGGCACGACGAGCGCGACGACTACCGCGACGAGGACTACCGGGACGGCGACCACCGCGACCGGGACTACCGCGACGGCGACTACCGGGACGACTACGACGACTACACCGGTGACCCCGAGTTCGACGAGCTCGACGAGTTCGTCGAGGACTACGAGGACGAGATCGAGGCCGAGCGCAGGCCCGAGCCCGTCTCCGCCCAGGACCGCGCCGCCGACATCCGCCCCGTCGTCCCCGGCGTCCGCGTCGAGATCGACGACGAGGACCCCGTGTTCGACGAGCTCGACGAGCGCACCTGGGAGCCCTACCGCAGGGCCGCCGGGGAGTGACCGACCGGAAAAGAGGGGGTGCTGCAAGAGCCCCCGGAGGCTCTTGCTAAGCTTTCCCCACAACAAAGCCGGAGGGTCCGACTCACCGGTCGAGGGGCTGTAGCGCAGTTGGTAGCGCGTCTCGTTCGCATCGAGAAGGTCAGGGGTTCGATTCCCCTCAGCTCCACGCCGCGATTGGAAACGCCCTGCTCACGCAGGGCGTTTCGCTTTATCGCTCTGTCATGATTTTGGGGGAGCGACTCCCCCAAGCCCCCTACGGTGCGGTGGCCGCTCGGGGAGGGCTCCTCACTTGAGCGTCGTTCCCGGCCTGCTCAGTGACCAGCGATTGACTCGGGGCGAGTTGTGTCCGCGGAATGCGCGGACCTGCTCGTCCCGATGTGTTAGTTGCGGGGGCCGAGCCCCCGCAGGCCCCCACGGTGCGGTGGCCGCTTGGCGTCGGCTCCTCTCGTTGAGCGCCGTTCCCGGCCTGCTCAGTGACCAGCAGTCCGCTTTCCGCTGGCTTTTCCTGCTTCCCTCGCCTTTCCTTGCTGTTCTTTGCTTTTCTTCGTTTTGGTTTGGTGCTTTTCTGGATCTTTCTGGTTGTGTCCTGGCTCGGGTCGGGAGGATCGTGATGGCGGTGTCAACCGAAACTCCTGGGATGTCTGGGATGTCCGGGTCTTCTCCTGCTGATTTCGATGTGGTCGTTGCTGGGGGAGGGCCTGTGGGCTTGATGTTGGCTGCGGAGCTTCGGTTGGGTGGGGCCTCCGTCGTGGTGGTGGAGAGGTTGACCGAGCCCTCCACCGGGCTCAAGGCCGGGACCTTGAACCGGCCCAGCATCGAGGCGCTTCACCGGCGCGGTCTGCTGCCCGCGCTCCGGCGTGCCCAGCAGCAGGACGAGTGGTTCGTCTCGTTCCTCTCCGGAGGGGAGGGCGGCGAGCGGGCGCTGCCGAGGTTCGCCGGCCACTTCGCCGCGATCCCGCTCAGCGAAGCGCTCCTCGACGACTCCGATCCCGAACTCTCCGACCTCCACCCGCTCGACCTGGTCGCCCTGGTCCACCAGAAGCGGATCGAGGAGATTCTCGCCGAGCACGCCGCGGCTCTCGGGGTGGAACTGCGCCGGGGCGTGGAGCTCACCGATTTCGCCGAAGACGCCGACGGCGTGACCGTCGAGACCAGCGACGGACCAGTCCGGTGCGGATGGCTCGTCGGCTGCGACGGCGGCCGGAGCGAGGTCCGCAAGCGCGCCGGATTCGACTTCCCGGGAACCGAACCGGAAATCACCGCCTACCACGCCGTCGCCGACATCACCGGGACGCAGGACCTCGGCGTCGGCTGGCAGGTGAGCCCGACCGGCGTCTACATCAACGACCCGGCGCGCAGGAGGATCACCACCATCGCCTTCGGCGGTGCCCCCGCGGAACGTCACGCGCCCGCCACCGCCGACGAGCTGCGGGCCTCGATCCGGCACGTGACCGGCGCCGACGTCACGATCAACGCGATCACGAGCCTCACCCGGTTCACCGACAACGCCAGACAAGCCACGACCTACCGGCGGGGCAGGGTTCTCCTCGCGGGCGATTCCGCCCACGTCCACTCGCCGTTCGGCGGGCAAGGGCTCAACCTCGGCCTCGGAGACGCCGTGAACCTCGGCTGGAAACTGGCCGCGACCGCGCGCGGAACGGCGCCCGACGGGCTGCTCGACACCTACACCGCTGAGCGGCACCCCCTCGGCGCGTGGGTGCTGGACTGGACGCGCGCCCAGATCGCGCTGATGCGCCCCGAACCGCACGCCCGCGCGCTGCGCCAGGTGGTCGGGGATCTCGCCGGGACCACTGACGGCACCACTCACCTCGCGAAGAAGATCGCCGGCATCGGCCAGCGCTACGACCTCCCCGGAGACCACCCGCTGGTCGGTGCCGGCGTTCCCGACTACGACCTCGCCGACGGTTCCCGGCTCAGCGACCACGTGCACGACGGCAAAGCGCTCCTGCTCGACCCCGCGGGCTCGTTGCGGGACGCCGCCGAGGCCTATCGCGACCGCATGCGGACCATCACCTCCGCTCCCCGCGGAGACGACGTCCCGGCGGCCGTTCTCGTGCGTCCCGACGGCTTCGTCGCGTGGGCGGGCGAACCGGACCGCGACGCGGTGAACGCGGCGTTGGAGACCTGGCTCGGTGCGCCGTTGGACGTCGGTCCCGGGAATCGTGTGTGAAACCGAGAAGACGAATCAAGATCGCTGTTCATGTTTTCGATCTCGGTTCGTCCGAAACGTGCGGATTTTTGTGGTGGATTCACGTTTTCGCAGGTCGTGATCACTCGTTCGGGGATCATGGTCGGTCTCGCGGAGCGGATCTTCCGCGAGGTTTCACTCTCTAATCGAGTTAGTTCGTCCAAACACGGGCCACGACACTGGCTTCGCATCTGGGGATGCTCCACTTCGGACGAATGTGGGGCGCTTGTTCCTGCGACCGAGCAGGTTTCGCTCCGGACATCGCGGATGTGACGCGCGGACGCCGTTGTCGTGACCCGGCGCTTGCGGAGAGAGGGCGTGCCGGATGGGAACGAGGAACAAGAAGGTCCTGTGGGCCCTGGTGGCCCTGGTCGTCGTCCTGGCCGGAGTGGGCGGCTGGATGCTGCGGTCCGGCGGGCCGATCAGCGCCTCCGGTTCCAACCCCGTGCCCGTCGGGACGCCGACCATCGTCTCGACCAGCGAGCTCGAAGACCTCGCCGGTCAGCACTACCCGCTCTACTGGGCGGGCGAGCGCCCCGACACGAAGATCGAGGTCACGGTCACCAGGAAGAACGCGATCTTCGTCCGGTACCTGCCGCAGAACGTCCCCGCCGGTGATCCCGGCCAGTACCTCACGGTCGCCACCTACTACGCCATCAACGGCTACGAGGCGTTGCGCGGTGCGCAGGAGGACATGGCCGACGTCGCCGAAGCCGAGGACGGCGCTCTCATCGCCGTCTTCCACAACCGGTCTCTGTCGACCTACTTCTCGTTCAAGAACGGGGGATTCCAGACCGAGGTCTTCTCGCCGATGATCGGCGAGTCCAAGCAGCTGACCGACAACGGGACGATCAAGATCGTCGGCGGTGACTCGTGAGTCGTCGCAGGGCGGCTCGAGCGCGCCGCACCGTCGACATCGTCGTGAGCTCCACCGCGGCGATCGTCGCGGTGTTGAGCACTCCTTCCTCCGCGCTGGCCGTCGCCGGTCCCGAACAGCCCTGGTTCGGCGTGGGTCCGGCCGGGGTGGAAGGACCGGTGTTCGGCGAGCCGGGGTCGGCGACCGCGACGGCACTGCCGTCCGCTCCTTACTCCGGCCCGTCCGGTCCGGAAGGAGCGCAGGGCCCGCAGGGCGCGGACGGTGCGCAGGGCGCGCAAGGACCAGCCGGAGGGCCGCGCGGCCCGCAGGGCGCCACCGGTGCTCAGGGCGGGACCGGGGCGCCGGGGGCCGTTGGCCCGCAAGGCGAAACCGGTGCTCCCGGCGTCGCGGGTCCGGCCGGACCGCCCGGGCCCCAGGGAGCCGAAGGAGCGCAGGGCCCGGCGGGAGAACCGGGCACGGGCGAGCCGGGACCTCAGGGCCCGCAGGGCGCCGACGGCGCGATGGGCCCGGCCGGTCCGCAAGGAGCCGACGGCGCGGCGGGTCCCGCAGGCCCGCAGGGGCCGCAGGGCGACACCGGTGCCCAAGGACTCCCGGGCGCGACCGGTCCCGCCGGTCCGCAGGGCGCCGATGGTGCGCCGGGTCCGCAGGGTGCCGACGGTGCCCCTGGCGCTCCCGGTGTTCAGGGACCGCAGGGCGAGATCGGTCCTGCGGGCCCGGCGGGTCCTGTTGGTCCGCAAAGCGCTGATGGTGCGCCGGGCGCTCCCGGTGCGCAGGGGCCGCAGGGCGACGTCGGTGCCCAGGGCCCCGCCGGTCCACAGGGGCTGACCGGTGCGCAGGGACCCATCGGCCCGCAAGGCGTTCCCGGAGCCGACGGCGCAGCCGGTCCGCAAGGCCCGCAGGGCGACGTCGGCGCCCCAGGTCCGCAGGGTGCTGCGGGCCCGCAGGGTGAGGTCGGTCCGGCTGGTCCTGTCGGTCCGGCGGGTCCGCAGGGTGCCGATGGCGCTCCGGGTGCTCAGGGTCCGCAGGGTGATCCTGGTCCGCAGGGTGCTGCGGGCGCGCCCGGTGCGCAGGGCGCTCCGGGTCCGCAGGGCGAGATCGGTCCGGCTGGGCCTGCCGGTCCGGTGGGTCCGCAAGGTGCCGATGGTGCTCAGGGCGCCGCGGGGCCTCAGGGCGCTCCCGGTGCTCCGGGTCCGCAAGGCGAGGTCGGCCCAGCGGGTCCGCAGGGAGCTGACGGTGCTCCGGGAGCGCAGGGGCCGCAGGGTGATGTTGGTCCGGCGGGTCCGCAGGGCGCGGTCGGTCCGGTGGGTCCGCAGGGCGCCGATGGCGCCCCGGGTGCGCAGGGGCCGCAGGGCGAGGTCGGGCCGGTGGGTCCGCAGGGTGCTGACGGTGCTCCGGGTGCGCCTGGCCCGCAGGGAGATCCGGGTCCGCAGGGTGCCCAGGGCGCTCCGGGTCCGCAGGGTGAGATCGGTCCCGCTGGTCCTGCCGGTCCGGCGGGTCCGCAGGGGCCGCAGGGTGATCCTGGTCCTGCGGGTCCGCAAGGCGCTGCGGGTCCGCAAGGTGAGGTCGGCCCGGCGGGTCCGCAGGGTGCTGACGGCGTTCCGGGTGCGCCTGGGCCGCAGGGAGAGCCCGGTCCGCAGGGCGCTGCGGGTCCGCAAGGTGAGGTCGGTCCCGCTGGTCCTGCTGGTCCCGCGGGCCCGCAGGGTGCGGATGGTGCTCCGGGTGCTCAGGGGCCGCAGGGTGATCCTGGTCCGCAGGGTGCTGCGGGTGCGCCCGGTGCTCAGGGCGCCCCTGGTCCGCAAGGCGCGATCGGCCCGGCTGGTCCTGCCGGTCCGGCGGGGCCTCAAGGTGCTACCGGTGCGCCCGGTGCTCAAGGCGCTCCCGGACCGCAGGGTGCGGCGGGTGCTCAGGGAGCACCGGGTCCGCAGGGCGCTGCTGGTGCGCAGGGAGCTCCGGGTGCTCAGGGCGCTCCGGGCGCCCAGGGGGCCGCGGGGCCGCAAGGTCCTGCCGGTCCGCAGGGTGCGACGGGCCTGCCCGGACCGGCGGGACCGCAAGGCGCCCAGGGTGCTCAGGGCGCCCAGGGGCCCGCCGGTCCGCAAGGCGCGGCGGGGGCTCGCGGTGCTCAGGGGGCGGTCGGACCCCAAGGGCCCGCCGGCCCGCAGGGTGACGTGGGTCCTCAGGGCGCCACCGGTGCGCAGGGTGCGCAAGGACCGCAGGGAGCTCCGGCTCCGGCGGTCGGTGGGTACCTCTACACCACGTCCACGGCCGGCAACGCGGCGAACTCGATCGTGCCCATGTCCACCCTGCAGGCGCCGTACGGATCCGGTGTGACGCTGAACAGCAACGGCAGCGTGACGTTGGCTCCGGGTGTCTACACGGTCGACTACACGTTGCAGGGCGATCCTTCCGGTACCGGGACCGTGCAGTCGGAGCTCGTTTCGGCCTATCTCAACTGGAACGGGGCCGAACTGCAGGGATCGCGGGTGAAGTCGACGACGGCTACCACCGCAGGCCTGGAGGGGCAGGTGTCGAACACGGTCACCATCAACGCCACCGCCGGCGGGACCGTGTCGCTGATGAACGGTGCCGTGGCGATGACGCACAACTCCACCCTGGCCGGAATCGTGGCGAGCATGAACATCCACCAGGTGCTGGCCTACTGATCCCGCTCAGCAGAGAAGCGGCCCCCCTTGGCGGGGGCCGCTTTTCACTGCCAGCAGGTTCGCGTCGACGTAGGAGATGTCGTGGGCCGCGTCGAAGTCGGTGGGGTAGTAGGTGCGGATCCCGCTGACCTGGAAGCGCATCGGATTGCCGGGGAAAGCGTGGTCGCGGCGCTCGGCCTGGGTGAGGTACCAGAAGCTGTTGGCGTTCCAGAACGACACGTGCGTCGGGTCCTGGAACGCGCCGCGCCCGTCGGTGCTCGGCGTGGTCGTGAGCACCAGGCCGCCGTGCGCGAGGACCCGGTAGCACTCGGCGAAGAAGGCGCCGCGATCGGAGATCCGCTGCAGGAGGTCGGTCGCGACGATCACCCCGACCGAGTCGTCGGCGTGCGGCAGCACCGGCCGGGCCGGGTCGATCTCGAGCTCGTCGGCGCCCGGCTCGACGGCGCGGCCGGTCCACGAGCGGGTGTGCAGGTCGAGCGCCGCCAGCCCGGACCGCTTCGCCCACGCGATCGCCAGCCTCCGCACGCCGCGGTGGTACCGGGCGACGGTGTCGTCCTGGATGAGCCGGTTGATCCGCTGGTCCCGCTGGGTGTTGCCCTGGTGCATCCGCTGCAGGTACAGGCATTTCGGGATGCGCCGGAACTCGCCGATCTCGTAGAGCCGCATCATCAGGTCCTGGTCGTCGAGGACCTCCAGCGAGGCGTCGTAGCCGCCGACCCGCTCGTAGGCGTCGCGGCGGAACGCGCGCACGTGGTTGGGCGCGTACCAGATGTAGCTGACGTTGTGCGGGCTCGGTTCCAGCGCCAGGCAGCGGTCGAGCGGTTTGCCGTCGACGTCGACCGGCTCGTACTCCCAGCCCATCGCCGGGTTGAACCGCTCCTGCCGGGCCGAGCCGTCGGCGTTGATCTCCGCGAAGTCCGAGTACACCAGCACCGCGGCCGGATCGGCCTCGAAGGCGGCGACGACCTCGGCGAGGCAGGTGGGGGCGAGCAGATCGTCGTGGTCGAGCTCGACCAGGACCTCGCCGGTGGCCAGCGCGCACGCCTCCCGCTTGATCGCGCCGACGTGCCCGGTCGCGGTGCCGCGCAGGACGCGGATCCGCGGGTCCGGTTCCGGCGGGGACCACTCGGCGGTCCCGTTGAGCAGCACGACCCACTCCCAGTCGGTGTGGGTCTGGGCGAGCACCGTGCGGTGGCACTCGTCGAGGTAAGTCGGCACGTGGCTGGCTGTGAAGACCGTCGCTCGCACCAGCGGATGCTCGCACGAGGTCGCCGGGAAGATCGTCGCGACGCGCGTGCGGAGCGGCGCGCACCGCCCGATCGAGGAACCGGCCCCTTTTCACCGGGCACGTAAATCGGTAGTGTTCGGTTCACCCGAGAAAATCCCGGATTTTCATCCCGGGTCCGGCCCCGCGTTCCCATTTTTCTGTCGAATTGTGGCCCCGGGTATTGCGCGAGAAACCGTGAATGTGCGGTTGCTTTCAATAATGTTCAGGTGTGATTGTTTCGCTCCAATTGGGGGTATGGAAGGGGTGGTTCAGACCGGCAGACTTCGGGATCGATCACGAGAGAGGATCGGCTGCCCAACGTGGTGGTCTCGTTGTCTCTGGAGGTATCCACATGGTTTCTCGCCGGCGGTTTCTCGGTTATTCCGCTGCGGCCCTGACGGCGCCGTTCTGGGCTCAGGCGATCAGCGCTCCGTTCGCTTCCGCGGCTCCGGAGAGCATGAAGTTCGTGCTGCAGAACAACTCCGGCGGTCCGGCCAACGCCTACATCGCCGGATTCTCGGACGCCGAGAAGAAGGCCGTGTTCATCAAGGCGGACGGCACCCCCTACTTCCCCGAGGCGGGCGGCCCCGAGCCGACGCCCATCGGTGACGAGGTCGCGATCCCGGTCGACGGCACCGTCGAGGTCACCGTGCCGCGGATGTACGGCGCGCGGGTGTACTACTCGCTCAACGACACCCTGGAGTTCCAGGTCGTGCAGGGCGCCGACGGCACCACTTCGGTCGTGCACCCCAACTTCGTCTCCAGCGAGGACCCGAACTTCGGCAAGGACTGGACGTTCGCCGAGTTCACCCTCAACGCCGAGCAGCTCTACGCCAACATCAGCTACGTCGACTTCGTCGCGGCGCCGATCGGTCTGCACCTGACCACGACCGGCAGCGGTGAGCAGAGCGTTCCCGGCATGTCGACCGGTGGCATGGACAAGGTCGCCGAGGCCCTCAAGGGCATGGGCGGCAACTGGGCCGGCCTGGTGCAGGAAGCCGACGGCCGGGTCGTGCGGGTGCTCAACCCGAACCACCGCGCCGCCGACTTCGAGGGCTACATGGAGCCCTACGTCGACGAGGTCTACGCCAAGTACGCGGGCGAGTCGCTGTTCGTCGACACCCAGCGCGAGGACCTGGGCATCATCGAGGGCAAGGTCGAGGGCGAGGAGCTGGTGTTCGGCTCGGAGCGCTTCGCCAAGCCGTCCTCGGTGGACATCTGGGGCTGCAACAGCGGTCCGTTCGCCAACAACCCGGAGAGCGACTCGCAGGAGCGCCTGGCGATCGTGCCGCGGCTGGCGGCGGCGTTCAACCGCACGACGCTGCTGATCAACCCGAACCAGCCGCACGAGGAAGACCCGGCGACGTTCTACCAGAACGACATCACCAACCACTACGCCCGCGTGGTCCACGAGAACCTGCCCGACGGCAAGGGTTACGCGTTCGCCTACGACGACGTGAGCTCCAACGCCGGCGAGGACCACAGCGGCAAGGTCAACGCCGGTGACCCCGAGGTCTTCACGCTGACCCTGAACGCGCTGCGCTGACCGAGAGCCCGATCCCGGGCGGTTCAGCGGGAACGGCGGCCGATCCACGACGTGGGTCGGCCGCCGTCGTGCTCGGGGGCGAGCGGCGTTGCGCAAGAATGCTCGACGTGGACGATTCTGTGCGCGGGGACGACGCGGCGCGCAAGCGAGGCCGCAAGCAGCAGCGGCCGGACCCGCAGGAGAGCCCGATCGCCGAGTTCGCCTGGCGGTTGTGCGAGCTGAAGGAATCCGCGGGCGACCCGTCCTACGACCGGATGCGCACCGAGTTCGGCGCGATGGCCTCCAAGTCGGCGCTGTCGGCGGCCGCGCGGGGCAAGGACCTGCCGTCCTGGGAGACGACGTGGGAGTTCGTCCGCAGCCTCGCCGTCGGCGTGCTCGGCCAGGACGCCGAGACCGCGCGGCGGGAGTGGTCGGCGCGCTGGGAATCGGCGCGGACCGCGGGGGAGCCCGCACCCGCCGAACCTCCGGCGCGGCGACCGTCGTGGTGGACGTGGCCGGTCGCGGGGGTTGTGGCGGTGCTCGTCGTGGCGGGCGCGGTCTGGTGGGCGTGGCCGGAGGAGCGCCCGATCCCCGGTGACGCGTCGCTGATGCTCAGCGAGACCGTCCCGGACGGCACCGGGTTCGCCGCGCGCGAGACCTTCGTCAAGACCTGGGAGGTCCGCAACGTCGGCCGCGAGCCGTGGAGCGGCCGCTACCTCGCGCAGGTCTTCCGCGAGGGCGACGCCGCCTGCACCGCTCCGCAGCGCGTCTCGGTCGGCGAGGTCGCTCCCGGCGAGACCGTCCAGCTCGCCGTGCCGGTGTTCACCGGCGAGAAGCCCGGCCGCTGCAAGATCGGGTGGAAGATGGTCGACGAGGACGGTCGCGAGTACTTCCCGAAGGACCTCCGTCCGGTCTTCTTCGACATCCGGGTCCGGTGACGTCCGGCTCCGGTCCTGACCGCGGGACTCCCCGACACCCCCGGTCGGCCGGGGAGTCCCGCTCGGTCACCACCCATGTTGCTCACTCGAACGGGTGAAGATCCACAGATCAATGGGCAGGTCTTCCCCGCAAGCCAATTCCGGATGTCTCCGCAGGTCACAGCATTGACCAACCGCAGTCCTGGCCAAAGATCGGCCCGCCTCGGTGGGGTCAGGACGGGTCCGGGGTGAGGGATTGGGTGCCGAGGACGCCGAGGAGGTCGAGCTTGTCGGCCGAGTCGGTGCCGACGGCGGGGGTGAACCACAGGAGTCGCTGCCGGCAGTCCTCGCTGACCAGGTTCAGGCAGTTGACGTCGATCGTGCCCAGCTCCGGGTGCACCAGCCGCTTGCGCTCGTCCCGCCGGACGGCGATGTCGTGCCGGGCCCACAGGTCCGCGAACTCCGGGCTGCGGTGGAGCAGGTCGTCGACGAGCTCGCGCGCCTCCGGGTCGTCCGGGGCGCGGCGGGCGACGGCGGCGCGCAGGTCGGCGACGAACGTCCACGCGTGGTGCGGGTGGTCCTCCTCCGGGTACAGCGCTCGCGAGCCCGGGTCGGTGAACCAGCGGTGGACGAAGCTCGCCCGCATCCCCGTCTCCGGCACCTTCGGCCCGAGCAGCGCCACGGCGAGGTCGTTCTGCACCAGCGTCACGTGCAGATCGGTGATGACCTGGGCGGGCGTGCCGGACAGCCGGTCCAGCAGGTCGAGCATCCCCGGGTGCACGTGGGCCGCCGACCCGCCGCGCAGCGGCAGCGGCCGTCCGGCCAGCGCGTAGAGGTGGTCGCGCTCGTCGCGGGTGAGCCGCAGCGCGCGGGACAGCGCGGCCAGCATCTGCTCGGACGGCTGCGCGCCACCGCCCCGCTCCAGCTCGATGTAGTAGTCCACCGAGGCCCCGGTGAGCTGCGCGACCTCCTCGCGGCGCAGCCCCGGCACCCGCCGCCGCGGCCCGGTGGGCAGGCCGACGTCCGCGGGCCGGATGCGGTCGCGCCGCTTCTTGAGGAAATCGCCGAGCTCGCCCAGGTTCACGTCGTCCAGTCTCCGCCGGTGGCGCGGGGCTGAGCCAGGGGACGGTGGCCCCCGGGTCGGTGGCGACTGGTTGGCCTCGGGGTTCCGGCGCAGGGTGGGTGCAGGTCACCGAACGAGAGGGAACACGCATGACTCGCACTGCCATCGTCACCGGCGGTTCGCGCGGCATCGGCCGCGAGATCGTCACCCGGCTCGCCGCCGACGGATTCGCCGTCGTCGCCGGGTACGCGGGCAACGAGGAGCTCGCCACCGAGGCCGTGGGGGAGGTGCGGGAGTCGGGCGGTCGCGCGATCGCCGTGCGGGCCGACGTGGCCGACGAGCGCGCGGTGGCGGCGATGTTCGACGCGGCCGAGGCCGAGTTCGGCGGGGTGGACGTGGTCGCGCACGCGGCCGGGAAGATGGTGCAGTCCACCGTCGCCGACCTGGACCTGGCCGACCTCGACGAGGTCTACCGCACCAACGTCCGCGGCACCTTCGCCGTCGCCCAGCAGGCGGCCCGGCGGTTGCGCGACGGCGGCGCGCTGATCACCTTCTCGAGCTCGGTGGTCGCCCTGGCCTTCCCGGCCTACAGCCCGTACACGGCGACCAAGCGCGCGGTCGAGGCGATGACGATGGTGCTGGCCCGCGAGCTGCGCGGCCGCGACATCACGGTCAACACCATTGCCCCCGGCCCCACGGCCACCGACCTGTTCTTCGAGGGCAAGACCCAGGAGACGATCGACCGCCTCGCCGCCCAGCCCCCGCTCGAGCGCCTCGGCACCCCCGCCGACATCGCCGCCGCCACCGCCTTCCTCGCGGGCCCCGACGGCCGCTGGATCAACGGCCAACTCCTCCGAGCCAACGGCGGCATCATCTGATCCCCGGGTCAAATCCTGCGGTATTCGACCGGTCGAAAACCGCAGGATTTGACCGGTCGAATACCGCGGTTTTTGACCCGAGGTCGGGGGTCGAGAGGTGGGTAGGGTGTAAGTCAACGGTGTTGACTTGTTGGGTTGGAGGGTTCCGTGGGTGAGGTGCTGAGCGGGAAGAGCACGGTGGGGGCCTGGTTGGCGCACCCGGAGGGAGGGGCGTTGATCCGGGAGATGCTGGCTGCCGCCGGGCAGGAGCCCGAGGCGTTGGCGCCGGTGAGCGGGTTGCCCTTGGAGCAGCTGGTGGAGCTCAGCCAGGGGGCGTTGAGCCGGGAGGCCGTGGACGAGCTGGTGCTGCGGGTCAACGGGGGTGTGCTGCCCGAGGACGACGCCGTCGCGTCCGGGTGGCGGGAGCGGATCGTGCCCGGGCGCTTCGACGGCAAGACCGTCATCGTCACCGGGGCCGCGTCCGGGATCGGCCGGGCCACCGCCTCGCGGATCGCGCGGGAGGGCGGACGGGTCGTCGCCGCCGACATCAACGCCGGGTCGCTCGACGAGCTCACCGCCGAGCTGCCCGGCGCGGTCGCGGTGGCCGGGGACATCTCGCAGGCCGCCGACGTCGAGCGGATCGTGGCCGCCGCGGGCGAGCGGATCGACGGGCTGGCCAACGTCGCCGGGGTGATGGACGACTTCAGCCCGCTGCACGAGCTCGACGACGCCACCTGGGAGCGCACCTTCCGGATCAACGTCGACGGGCTGATGCGGCTGACCCGGGCCGCGCTGCCGTCGATGCTGGCCGCGGGCGCGGGCTCCATCGTCAACGTCGCCTCCGAAGCGGCGCTGCGCGGCAACGCCGCCGGCGTCGCCTACACCGCCTCCAAGCACGCGGTCCTCGGCCTCACCCGCAACGCGGCCTTCATGTACGGGCCGTCGGGCATCCGGGTCAACGCGGTCGCCCCGGGCGGCGTGGCCACCGGCATCGGCTCGTCGATGGGGGAGATGTCGGAGTTCGGCCGCGAGCGCACCGGCGGGTTCATCGGCCTGATGCCGCCGGTGGCGACCGCGCCGCAGCTGGCCGCCTCGATCACGTTCCTGCTCAGCGACGACGGCGTGAACCTCAACGGCGCGATCCTGCCCTCCGACGGCGGCTGGTCGGTGCAGTGATCACGGCGTGAGCAGCCGCTGCAGCAGAGCGCCGTAGCGCTCGACCAGCCCGTCCCGGTCGGCGGCCAGCCGCTGGTCGCCGACCACCCACAGCGAGTACAGCAGCCCGCCGACCAGGGCCGCGGCCGAGCGGGCGCGGTCCTCGGCGTCGTCGCCGCCCATCCGCACCCGCAGCGGCTGCACGAACGAGGTCTCGTGGGTCTCGCGCAGCCGCGCGGCGATCTGCGGGTGGCCGCTGCCCTGCACCATCGCGAGGTAGATCGCGCGGGTGCGGGCGTCGGAGTCGAGCAGCACCTCGACGAACCGGGCGCCCAGCCGCTCCAGCGGCACGTCCAGCAGCGGTTCGTCGTCGATGCTCAGGTGCATGGTGTCCAGGAACAGCAGTTCCTTGCTGCCGAAGTGCCGGATCACCAGCGCCGGATCGGTGGCCGCCCGCGCGGCGATGTCGCGGACCGAGGTGTCGGCGTAGCCGCGCTCGGTGAACAGCCGGGTCGCGGCCTCGCGGATCGCCTCGCGCGTCTGGGAACCGGACCTCCTGGCCATGCCGCCGAGGATATCCGGACGATCTCCGCCGGCCCGGGCCAGGAACCGGGCGTGGTGACCTGCTCGCGATGGCGGCCGGAGACCGGCGAGGAGAAGCCGGTCTACCTCTTCGGCGGCCTCGGCCGGGCCTGACACCGCGAATTCTTCCGCTCCGGGGGATCCGTGGCCCCCGAGCCGAAGAATATCTTTCGTTCATTCGGACGATCAGCTGAAGTATCTTGCTCGATCAACGGACTTCTGTGTAATTCTTGTTGTGTGCGCGAGACCCGCGCCCACGCAGCCGGGAGGCCGAATCATGACCGCTCAGCACGAGACCGTTTCGACCGCAGTCCCCGCCCCGCGCGCCGGAGCCGACCCCGTGACCGCGCTGAAAGCCCAGGTCACCGGCGACCTGATGGACATCGTCGTGGACCTCGACGCCGGTGACGGCTGCCGGCTCCGCGACGTGCGCGACGGCACCGACTACCTCGACATGACCATGTTCTTCAGCTCCGCACCGCTCGGGCACTCCCACCCCGGCCTGCGCACCCCGGAGTTCGAAGCCGCGCTGGTCCGCGCCTCGCGGGTCAAGCCGTCCAACCCCGACTTCGCCACCGAGGAGCAGGCCCGCTTCGCCGAGACCTTCCAGCGGGTCGTCGGCATCCCCGAGCTGCCGCTGCTGTTCTTCATCGACGGCGGCACGCTGGCCGTGGAGAACGCGCTCAAGGTCGCCTTCGACTGGAAGACCAAGGTCAACGCCCGCCGCGGGATCGCCGTGCGCGGCAGCCGGGTCCTGCACCTGGAGAAGGCCTTCCACGGCCGCAGCGGGTACACGCTGTCGCTGACCAACACCGACCCGTCGAAGATCCGCGACTACCCGATGTTCGACTGGCCGCGCATCCCCAGCCCCGCCGTCGAGCCCGGCGAGCGGTGGGACGTCGCCGACCTGCTGCCCGAGGAGGTCCACGCGCTGGAGGCCGCCGAATCCGCGCTGCGCCGCTACGGCGCCGAGATCGCCTGCTTCGTCTACGAACCCGTCCAGGGCGAGGGCGGCGACCGGCACCTGCGACCGCAGTTCCTGCAGGCCGTGCAGCGGTTGTGCGTCGAGCACCAGGTGCTCACCGTCGCCGACGAGGTGCAGACCGGCGCGCTGACCGGTCGGGCGTGGGCGCACCAGGCGCTCGGGCTCGAACCCGACCTCGTCGCCTTCGGCAAGCGGATGCAGGTCTGCGGCGTCATGGGCGGTCGGCGCGTCCTCGACGTGGCCGACAACGCTTTCCGCGAACCCAGCCGGATCAGCTCCACCTGGGGCGGCTCGCTCACCGACATGGTCCGCGCGACCCGCATCCTGGAGATCATCGAGGCCGAGGACCTGTTCGCGCACAGCCGTGCGATGGGCGAGCTCCTGCTCGGCGAGCTCCGCGACCTCGCGGCCGAGTTCCCGCGCCTGGTCCACTCACCGCGCGGTCGCGGCCTGATGTGCGCCATCAGCTTCCGCGACCCCGAGCAGCGCGCCCGGGCCCTGGCGATCGCCCGGGACGATCACCGGACCCTGTTCCTCCCGTCGGGCCCGGACTCGCTGCGCGCCCGGCCGCCGCTCACCGCCCGCCCGGAGGAGATCCTCGACGCGGTCGCGGCCCTCCGGAAGACCCTCACGTCCCTGACCTGAGCCGACCGGACGCGCGCGGAGCCCGGCGCCGGGCTCCGCGCGCGCCGGATCAGCGCCAGGACGGCAGCCAGAGCTCGGCCTGCCAGTGCTCGTGGGTGATCGGGTCGCCGTTGAGGACCGGCCACAGCCAGATGAAGTTGGCGACCACCAGTCCGATGTAGAGCGACACCGCGAGCAGGCCGGTCTTGCGGCGCTCGTAGTGGTCCTCGACCGTGCCCAGCACCTGGCCGAGCACCAGAACGATCCCCAGCACCAGGAACGGGACCAGGGGAGTGGCGTAGAAGTAGTACATCTGCCGCGCCAGGTTCGTGAACCACGGCAGGTACCCGGCGCCGTAGCCGACCAGCACCGCCGCGTAGCGCCAGTCCAGCCGGAACACCGCGCGCCACAGCGACCAGGCCGCGACCGGCAGCGCCAGCCACCACATCGCCGGGGTCCCGATCAGCATCGTCGCCTGCACGCAGCTGTTGCGGCCGCAGCCCGGCATCCCCGACTCGTAGTAGTAGAGCATCGGGCGCATGCCCATCGGCCACGCCCACGGCTTCGACTCCCACGGGTGCGGCGTCGCCGGGGTGGTCAGGTGCGTGTGGAAGTCCAGCACGTTGAGCTGGTAGTACAGCAGCGACCGCAGCGCGTCCGGCAGGCCGTTCATGCCCACGTCGTCGTTGAGCAGCACCGCGTGCCGGTCGGTGGCGGTCTCGCTGGCGAACCAGCCCGACCAGGTCGCGAAGTACAGCAGCAGCGGGATGCCCACCAGCGCCCACAGCGCCGGGGCGGTGTCGCGCACCAGCGCCGCCCGCCACGGCCGCCGCACCCCCGCCGCGCGCCGGGCCAGCGCGTCCCAGAACACGCTGAGCAGGCCGAACGCCATGATGTAGTAGATGCCGTTCCACTTGGTCCCGCAGGCCAGGCCGAGCATCAGCCCGGCCCCGAAGCGCCACCAGCGGAAACCCAGCGCAGGCCCCCAGGTCGCCGGGTCGAGACGGCCGTCCGAGCAGACCTGCCACAGCCGCTCGCGGACCTGGTCGCGGTCGACCAGCAGGCAGGAGAACGCGGCGAGGATGAACAGCGCCTGGAAGATGTCGAGCATCCCCACGCGCGACTGCACGTGGCTGAGCCCGTCGCAGATCAGCAGGATCCCGGCCAGCGCGCCGAGCAGCGTCGAGCGCGTCATCCGGCGCGCGATGCGGATGATCAGCAGCACCATCAGCGTGCCGAACAGGGCCGCGATGAGCCGCCAGCCCCACGGCGTGTAGCCCAGCAGCCACTCGCCGATCGCGATCATCTGCTTGCCGACCGGCGGGTGCGCCACCAGCTCGTAGCCGGGGTTGTCCTCGTAACCGCCGTTGCGCAGCATCTGCCACGCCTGCGGGACGTAGTGCTTCTCGTCGAAGACCGGCGTGCCCTCGTCGGTCGCCCGGCCGAGGTCCCAGAACCGGACCAGCCCGGCGACCAGGGTGATCACCAGCGTCACGATCCACGCGCGCTTGCGGTCGGTGGGCATCGAGGTGTCCAGCAGCGGCAGCGGGTCGGTCTCGCCCGGCCGGTGAGCCGCCGGTGCGCGGCCTACCTGGACGAGTTCGTCGGCACCGCCGAACCTGCGGACTGGGACGCTCACACCGTCGATCGTAAGGGGCAGGCACGCCTCGACCGGGGCACGCCCCGCGACCGGCCTACGCTGTGCGGTCATGGACTCCGGCACCCTGCTCCTCGCCGCCACCCCGCTGGGTGATGCCCGCGACGCCTCCGCACGCCTGGTCGAGGCCCTCGGTTCCGCCGAGGTGGTGGCCGCCGAGGACACCCGCCGGGTGCGCAACCTCGCCAGCGCCCTGGGCGTCGCCCCCGAGGGCAAGGTCGTCAGCTACTACGAGGCCGTCGAGTCGGCCCGCGCGCCGATGCTGCTCGACGCGCTGCGGGACGGGAAGTCCGTGCTGCTGGTGACCGACGCCGGCATGCCCAGCGTGTCCGATCCCGGCTACCGGCTGGTGTCGGCGTGCGTGGCCGAGGGCCTGCCGGTGACCTGCCTGCCCGGGCCGTCGGCGGTGACCACGGCGCTGGCGGTGTCCGGGCTCCCGTCGGACCGGTTCTGCTTCGAGGGGTTCCCGCCGCGCAAGCCCGGGGACCGGCGGAAGTTCTTCGGGCGGCTGGCCGCCGAGGAGCGCACCAGCGTGTTCTTCGAGGCCCCGCACCGGCTCGCCGACGCCCTCGCCGACGCGGTGTCGGTGCTGGGCGAGTCGCGGCGGGCCGCGGTGTGCCGCGAGCTCACCAAGACCTACGAGGAGATCAAGCGCGGCACCCTCGGCGAGCTGGCCGAATGGGCGGCCGACGGCGTTCGCGGTGAGATCACGGTGGTCCTGGCCGGAGCCGAGCAGGCCGCCCCGACCGACCCGGCGGAGCTGGTCGGCCGGGTCGAGGAGCGGGCCGCGGACGGCATCCGGTTGAAGGACGCCGTCGCCGAGGTCGCCGAGCTCGCGGGAGTCCGCAAGAAGGAGCTCTACGACGCGGTCCTCGCCGCGCGGAAGTGACGCCCGGAGGGTTTCGGTGGCACTTCGCCGCGTGCGGGAACGTGCGGGCGTTTGCCCAGGATGGGGACAGTTTTAGCCATAATTAACCGGGCATAACGGACTTTGATCATGGGTGATTATGGCTAAAACTGTCCCCTGCCCCCGCGCGGTCACGCGAGAGAAGCGGCCGACTACCCTTGAACACCATGAGTGCCTCTGTGTTGACGGCTGTGGCCTGGCCTTATGCCAACGGTCCGCGTCACATCGGTCATGTCTCCGGCTTCGGTGTGCCTTCGGACGTCTTCTCCCGCTACCAGCGAATGGCCGGCAACCGGGTGCTCATGGTCTCCGGCACCGACGAGCACGGGACCCCGATCTCGGTCCAGGCCGAGAACGAGGGGCTGACCACCCGCCAGCTCGCCGACAAGTACAACCGGGTCATCACCGAGGACCTGCAGGGACTCGGCCTGTCCTACGACCTGTTCACCCGCACCACCACCGGCAACCACTACAAGGTGGTGCAGGACCTCTTCCTCGCGCTGCACCGCAACGGCTACGTGCTGCCCAAGACCACGACCGGCGCGATCAGCCCGTCCACCGGCCGCACGCTGCCCGACCGCTACATCGAGGGCACCTGCCCGATCTGCGGTTACGACGGCGCGCGCGGCGACCAGTGCGACAACTGCGGCAACCAGCTCGACCCGGCCGAGCTGAAGAACCCGGTCTCGCGGATCAACGGCGAGAAGCCCGAGTTCGTCGAGACCGAGCACCTGTTCCTCGACCTGCCCTCGTTCACCGAGTCGCTGGGCACGTGGCTGTCCACTCGCGACGGTTGGCGCCCGAACGTGCTCAAGTTCGCCCAGAACCTCGTCGAGGACATGCGCCCGCGCGCGATCAGCCGCGACCTGGACTGGGGCGTGCCGATCCCGCTGGACGGCTGGCGCGACCAGCCGATGAAGCGCTTCTACGTGTGGTTCGACGCCGTCATCGGCTACCTGTCGGCCAGCGTCGAGTGGGCGCGCCGCACCGGCGACGCCGACGCCTGGAAGCAGTGGTGGACCGACCCGTCGGCCCAGGGCTACTACTTCATGGGCAAGGACAACATCACCTTCCACGCCCAGATCTGGCCGACCCTGCTGATGGGCCACAACGGTCAGGGCGACAAGGGCGGTGAGGTCGGTCCGTTCGGCGAGCTGAACCTGCCCGACGAGGTCGTCTCCAGCGAGTTCCTCACCATGAGCGGCTCGAAGTTCTCCACCTCGCGCGGCACGGTCATCTACGTGCGCGACTTCCTGCGCGAGTTCGGCCCGGACACCCTGCGCTACTTCATCTCGGTGGCCGGTCCCGAGAACACCGACACCGACTTCACCTGGGACGAGTTCGTCCGCCGCACCAACTTCGAGCTGGCCAACGAGTGGGGCAACCTGGTCAACCGGTCCATCTCGATGGCGGCCAAGAACAACGGCGCCGTCCCGGCCCCGACCTCCCCGGCCCCGGCCGACGAGGAGCTCAAGGCCCAGTCCCGCGCCGCGTTCGACACCGTCGGCGCCCACCTGCGCAGCTCGCGGTTCAAGGCGGCCTCGCAGGAGGCGATGCGGGTCGTCTCGGCGGCCAACAAGTACCTGTCCGACCAGGAGCCGTGGAAGCTCAAGGAGGACCCGGACCGCCGCGACGCCGTCCTGCACACCGCGCTGCAGGTCGTCTCGGACGCGAACACGCTGCTCACGCCGTTCCTGCCGCACTCCGCGCAGAAGGTGCACGAGCTGCTGGGCGGCACCGGCGTGTGGGCGGCGCAGCCGGAGATCCGCGAGGTCGACGACCTCGACGACGCCTCGCTGTCCTACCCGGTGCTGATGGGCGAGTACGCCGCCGAGCAGGCCAAGTGGGAGTCCACCGAGATCGAGGTGGGCCGCCCGCTGAACAAGCCGAAGCCGCTGTTCGCCAAGCTCGACGCCGAACTCGGCGAGACCGGCCCGGAGTGGGCCCCGATCCAGCAGGACTGATGGGCAAGAAGACCTCCCGGAACGAGCTGCCGCCGGTGCCCGAGGCGCTGGCGGCAGCCGCCGTCGACTCCCACACCCACCTCGACGCCTGCGGCGCCAAGACCGCCGAGGACGTCCGGGCGATGGTCGACTGCGCGCAGGGCGCCGGTGTCGGCCGGGTCGTCACCGTCGCCGACGACCTCGACTCGGCCCGCTGGGCCGTCGAGGCCGCGACCTGGGACGAGCGGGTGTTCGCCGCCGTGGCGCTGCACCCGACCCGCACCAAGGACTTCGGCGACGAGGAGAAGGCGGCGCTGGAGGAGCTCTCCGCGCACCCGCGCGTGGTGGCCATCGGCGAGACCGGCCTGGACTACTACTGGGACTACTCGCCGCCGGAACCGCAGCAGGAGGCGTTCCGCTGGCACATCGACCTCGCCAAGCGGACCGGCAAGCCGCTGATGATCCACGACCGCGAGGCGCACGACGACGTCCTGCGCATCCTGGACGAGGAGGGCGCCCCGGAGACGGTGGTGTTCCACTGCTTCTCCGGCGACGCCGAGTTCGCGAAGTCCTGCGTTGCCAAGGGATACGTGCTCTCGTTCGCCGGCACGGCGACCTTCCGGAACGCCAAAAGCCTTCGTGAGGCGGCCAAAGCGGTTCCGCTGGAGCAGATGCTGGTGGAGACCGACGCGCCGTTCCTGACCCCGCACCCCTTCCGGGGACACCCCAACCAGCCGTACTGCGTCAATTACACCCTTCGTGACCTCGCCGACCTCCGCGGCATGAAGGTCGATGAGCTGGCCGTAGCCACCACCGCCACGGCCGAGCGAGTCTTCGGCCTCGAACGAGGGTAATCACACCCCTGTAGTCCGCCACGCTGCGATTCCTGGTAAGCGATGCTCAGGATCGTCCGCTTGCGGTCCGCACGCCGACTTCTACCGTCCACTGTGGAAGCCGGAACGGGGGACACCCCGAACTCCGCCGGGGTTTCCCGGTGGAGGTCCTCCAGACCGGACCATCGGTTGTGAGGATGCACAGTGGAGTTCCATAGATTCACGAAGTGGACTGTGGCGGCTGCTATCGCTGTCAGCGGTAGTGCCCTGGTCGCGGTGGCCCCGAACGCCGCGGCAGCCCCGACCGACGATCGAGCCGCGGTGTGGGACCGGCTCGCCGGGTGCGAATCCGGTGGTAACTGGTCCGCGAACACGGGCAACGGTTACTACGGCGGCCTCCAGTTCAGTCGCAGCACCTGGGCCGCCTACGGAGGAGAGCGGTACAACCGCTATCCGCACCGCGCATCGCGGGAGCAGCAGATCGAGATCGCCGAGCAGGTGCGCGCCGACCGCGGTGGTTACGGCGCCTGGCCTGCCTGCTCGCGGAAGCTCGGCCTGCCGCGATGACGTGAATTCGCCTCAATACCGCGAATGATCGTCGCGAGGGAACCGCGGTTCCCTCGTGCGAGGGGAGGGGAGGTCCGGCCCGGGTGCGCGCAGCGCCCGGGCCGGACCGGTGCGCCGGGGCGTTTCCGCTGGCCCGAGCCCCGGTTTGATCAAGGAATCGCAGCTCGCGAGGCCGTGTTATATGTCACGCAAGGGGTTCGAGCGCTGGCTAACGAATCCTGCAGGTGCCCCCCGAATGGACTAATTTTTCCCGATCTTGACTACAGATCGTGTTGGGTTGCTCGGCATTCCGGGGTTACTGGACTCACATGTCCGAATCAGGTGCTTGGCGCCCCCGCATGATCACGGTAGAGTCTCGGCCCCGTAACCGATGACATCCAGTCATGGGGAACGCCCGTTAGTCTCGCCGGTGTACGTCGGGGAAGTCCGCGGTGAGCTCGTCCGAGCTCGTCGGGGCTAGGCGGCAATTGGCTTGCGGGAGTCGGATACAGACACGAAGCACGAAGGTTGCGCGCACGCGACGAACGAGAGGGGTTGAGCGAGGAGACATGAACTCGCCCAACGGTTCTCACGTTCTCCACGTCGCGGACGCGACTTTGCGCCTTCGGGAGGTAACGACCCTGTGAACGGACGTGGCGAGCCCAGCCATGCCGGTTTCGCGACCCCGCGGAACGACGGCTACTGGGCCGATTCCTTCGATGCGGCGACCGACTGGTTCACCCCGGTCCAGCCGACCGCGCAGCAGACCGCGGTAGGCCTGCTCGACCGCCCGGACCAGCAGTGGTCCGAAGAGCACCCGAGCTTCCCGCCCGGTGGCTTCGAGATCACCGCGCAGGACGTCTACGACGTGCTCGGCCCCGACGCCGAGGACGTGCTGGCGACCGCCGAGATCGACGTGGACGAGGTCATCCGGCTGATCAACGCCGAGACCACCGTCCTGCCCCCGATGGACTTCCTCGAGGCGATGCCCGAGGGCGACGCCGCCGGTGCGCTGCCCCCGCAGCAGGTCGCCGAGGGCATGACCGCCTGGAAGCGCCGCTTCCTCAAGGGCGCGGTGGCCGGTGTGCTGCTGTCGCTGACCGGCACCGGCGGCGCGGCCGCCGCGATGGACAAGTCGGTCACGGTCGAGGTGGACGGTCAGGAGAAGACCGTCAGCACCTACGACAACACCGTGGGCGAGGTCCTGGAGGACCAGGGCATCACCGTCGGCCCGCACGACGCGCTGAGCCCGTCGCCGCAGGCCGAGGTCGGCCACGGCGAGACCATCACCCTCGACCGCGGTCGCCTGATCAAGCTCAACGTGGACGGCGACGTCCGCGAGGAGTGGGTCCGCTCGGTGACCGTCGAGCAGGCCCTGCGCCAGCTCGGCGTCAACGCCGACGGCGCCGTCCTCAACGCCGACCGGAACATGCCGGTGCCCGAGCAGGGCATGGAGCTGTCGGTCCGCACCAAGAAGGACATCACCCTCATCGACGGCGGCGGTGCGCCGAAGCAGCTGAGCACCACCGCGGCCAACATCGATGAGCTGGTCAAGGAGCAGAAGCTCAAGCTCGGCCCGGACGACAAGGTCACCCCGGGCTCCGACGCGAAGCTGGTCACCGGCGCCGAGGTGCGCATCGACCGCACGCAGAGCTCCGTGGTCAGCGTGACCGTGCCGATCCAGCCGCCGGTCCGCGAGATCGTCGACAACTCGATGTTCAAGGGCGAGGAGCGGGTCGAGTCTCCCGGCGAGGCCGGCGAGAAGATCCAGTTCACCCGGGTCACCAAGGTCAACGGTGACGAGTCCGGCCGCGAGGTCGTCGACGAGAAGGTCACCAAGCAGCCGGTCGAGAAGGTCGTCCGCGTCGGTGGCAAGCCCGCGCCCAACAGCGGTGTCTGGGACAAGCTCGTCCAGTGCGAGGCGACCGGCAACTGGGCCATGAACAGCGGCAACGGCTACTACGGCGGGCTGCAGTTCGACAAGTCCACCTGGGACGCCTACGGCGGCGACCAGTACGCCCCGTACCCGCACCAGGCCAGCCGCGAGCAGCAGATCGCGGTGGCCGAGAAGGTCCGCGCCGCCCGCGGCGGCAGCTACGGGGCCTGGCCGTCCTGCTCGTCGAAGCTCGGTCTCGACTGAGCTGAGATCGCTTTCCTGGAGGCACCCGCCGACTTCGGCGGGTGCCTTCTTGCATCACCCCCGCTGACCTCGCGAAATCGGCGCGGGTAGGTTCATCGGCGTGGATGAGCAGGGGGCGTCTTTGCTGGGACCGGCCGACGTGCGTCGGCTGGCCGACGAGCTCGGCATCAAGCCGACCAAGAAGCTCGGGCAGAACTTCGTGCACGACCCGAACACGGTGCGCCGGATCGTCTCGGCCGCCGAGGTCGGCGCGGACGACGTCGCGCTGGAGGTCGGCCCGGGGCTGGGCTCGTTGACGCTCGCGCTGCTCCCGGCCGCCGGTGCCGTCACCGCCGTGGAGATCGACCCGGTGCTCGCCGAGCGGCTGCCGCGCACCGCGCGCGAATTCGCGCCGCGGCTGGCCGACCGGCTGACCGTGCTGCCCGCCGACGCGCTGAAGGTGCGCGCCGAGGACTTCCCGGAGCCGCCGACCGCGCTGGTCGCCAACCTGCCCTACAACGTCGCCGTGCCGGTCGTGCTGCACCTGCTCGCCGAGCTGCCGAGCCTGCGGCACGGACTGGTCATGGTGCAGTCGGAGGTCGCCGAGCGGATGGCCGCCGAGCCCGGCAGCCGCGTCTACGGCGTGCCGAGCGCGAAAGCGGCGTGGTACGCCGACGTGCGCCGCGCGGGACCGGTGCCGCGCAAGGTGTTCTGGCCGGTGCCCAACGTCGATTCCGGGCTGGTCGCCTTCGAGCGCGTCGACCCGCCGTCCAGCGCGGCGCGGGAGGACGTCTTCCGCGTGGTGGACGCCGCGTTCGCGCAGCGGCGCAAGGCGCTGCGGGGCGCGCTGTCCGGCTGGGCCGGTTCGGCGGCGCGTGCGGAGGAGCTGCTGCGCGCGGCCGGGGTCGATCCGATGGCGCGCGGGGAGCAGTTGCGGATCGCCGATTTCGCCCGGATCGCGGAGGTCGCGTCCACCGGCTCGCCGAGCTGAACCACTCGTCCGGCGGCTTGCGCACACGCGCCGCGACATCACCGAGGGTGATCAAAACACCACCCCGCGCGGAAAAATTCCCGCTCCACCAGGTATGTGATCTGTCAAACGATTTCGGTCTGTGACGGCTATCAGCTTGCGCCTGACCCTGTCGATGGGGTCTACTATTCGGGAAATCCATCCCGAGCGGCCGAGAGACCTGGCTTGTTGACGCCGCAGCAACCACCCGACGCGGGCAGGTGCTAACGCCAGGACCGATGGAGTAGCTGTGGATTCCAACGCGCGGTTAGCGAACCTGCCTGCCTCCGGCGACGTCCGGTTCGAGGTACCCCACATCCGGGAACTGCTCACGCAGCGGCGGGTCATCGACCACGGGCGGCGCACGACCTGCGCCTGTCGTCGCGAGATGTGACCCGGTCCTCTTCCCCTTTTTCCTTCCCGAGAAGTTCCCCCTGGCTGCTGCCCGAACGCGGGCGCGGCCGTCGCGAGCTGATGTGGAGCAGATCGTGATCTCTGTTGAGAACCTGACCAAGTCCTTCCAGCACAACGGCAGCACCGTTCGCGCCCTCGACGGCGTGTCCATGGAGGTCAACCCGGGTTCGGTCGTCGGCGTGGTCGGCCCGAGCGGCGCGGGGAAGTCGACCCTGGCGCGGTGCATCGCGCTGCTGGAGAAGCCCGACAGCGGCGCCATCCGCGTCGACGGCACCGACCTGGTGTCCCTGGACGGCAAGGCCCTGCGCGCCGCGCGCAGGCAGATCGGCGTTGTGCCGCAAGGGGATTCGCTGCTGCGCCAGCGCACCGCCGCCGGCAACGTGGCGCTGCCGCTGGAGGCCGCCGGCATCGGCGGGCCGCAGCGCCGCCAGCGCGTCGGCGAACTCCTCGACCTGGTCGGGCTGACCGACAAGGCCTCCGTGTACCCCGACCAGCTCTCCGGCGGGCAGCGCCAGCGGATCGCGGTCGCCCGCGCGCTGGCCGCCAAGCCCTCGGTGCTGCTGGCCGACGAGCCGACCTCCGCGCTGGACCCGTCCACCACCGACTCGGTGCTGACCGTCCTGGACCGCGCGCGGGCCGAGCTCGGCGTCACCGTCCTGGTGGTCACCCACGACATGGCGGTGGTGCGCAAGCTCGCCGACGACGTCGCGGTGCTGGAGGACGGCCAGGTCGTCGAGCAGGGCAAGGTCCTGGACCTGGTCGCCGAACCCACCAGCAGGATCAGCGGCACCCTGCTGCCCGAAAC
This sequence comes from Saccharopolyspora flava, assembly GCF_900116135.1. GTDB lineage: Bacteria > Actinomycetota > Actinomycetes > Mycobacteriales > Pseudonocardiaceae > Saccharopolyspora > Saccharopolyspora flava. Next base: position 410,295 of record NZ_FOZX01000002.1, on the reverse strand, counting down.
GGACCAGGCCGACCAGCTGCGCCCGACCTCCGGCCGCCACGACGTGGTCGCCGAGGTCGTCCTGGTCGGCTTCGCCGCCGTGGGAGCGCTGCTCCCCGAGGCCTCCAACCGGTTCGCCGTCGACCTGGCGATCCTCGGTGGTGGCCTGACCCGCCTCGGCGACACCCCGGTCGCCAAGTTCAAGATCGGCCTCACCGGTGAGCGTTCCGAGGCGGCGCTGAAGTGGATGATCGATCGGGACGCGCACGTTCGGCGCGCCCCGGTGAGCGTTGACGGAGTTGCTGCTGCGTGACTGATGTGACCCCCTGGTCGGAGGTCGGCGAACTACTGGGCGAAGCAACGCTCGAAACGCTTTACATGGTGCTGGTGGCGACCGCGCTGGCCGTGGTCGGCGGGTTGCCGCTGGGTGTGCTGCTGCACCTGACCTCACCGGTCGGGCTGAACCCCAAACCGGTGCTCAACAAGGTGCTCGGCGTGATCGTGGACGTGGTGCGCTCGGTGCCCTTCGTGGTGCTGCTGGTGATCCTCGCGTCGTTCACCCGGCTGCTGATCGGAACCTCGATCGGCAGCAGCGCGGTGATCGTCCCGCTGACCATCGGCGCGATCCCGTTCTTCGCGCGGCTGACGCAGAACGCGCTGCGCGAAGTCGGGTTCACCGTCGTCGAAGCCGCGATCACGACCGGATCCAGCAGGCTGCGGATCGTGTGGACGGTGCTGCTCGGGGAAGCCCGGGCGGCGCTGGTCGGCGCCGTCGGCGTCACCGCCGTGGCGCTGATCGGCTACGCCGCGATGGCCGGTGCCATCGGCGGCGGCGGGCTGGGCTCCACCGCGATCCAGGACGGCTACCAGGGCTACGACGACCGGATCCTGTGGGGATCGGTCCTGGTCCTGGGCGTGCTGGCCTTCGGGATGCAGCTGATCACCGACCGCACCGCCAAGCTCGTCGATCGCCGGCGCACCGCCGCCGGCTGACCAACCCCGTTCGAGCGCACCCGTCTCACGAGGACGGTGCGCTACCCCTTCCTGCCTGAAAAACCAGGCTCGTACCGAAAGGACGCACGACATGCGTGTGCGCTTCGCCGCACTCCTCGCCTCCGCCGGAGTGCTGCTGGCCGCCTGCGGTGGTGGTTCCGCCGCCGAAGACCCCAACGCCCCGCTGCGGATCGGCGTCAGCCCGACCCCGCACGGCGAGATCCTGCAGTACGTCGACGACAACCTGGCCGAGCAGGCCGGGATCGACCTCGAGATCGAGAAGTTCGACGACTACAACCGGCCCAACGAGGCCGTCGCCCACGGCGAGCTCGACGCCAACTACTTCCAGCACCAGCCCTACCTGGACGAGTACCGCAAGCAGCGCGGCGGCGACTTCGCCTGGGTCACGCCGGTGCACCTGGAGCCGCTGGCGATGTACTCCAAGCAGGTCAAGTCGCCGGCCGAGCTGCCCGACGGGGCCGCGGTGACGCTGTCCAACGACCCGGCCAACCAGTTCCGCGGCCTGAAGCTGCTGGAGCAGGGCGGGCTGATCAAGCTCAAGCCCGACGCCGGCGTCGGCACCCGGCTGGACGCCGCGATCGCCGAGAACCCGAAGCACCTGCAGCTCAAGGACCTCTCCCCGGACCAGCTGCCGCGCTCGGTCGACGACGCCGCCGCCGCGGTGGTCAACGGCAACTACGCGATCAAGGCGAAGCTGACGAACCCGCTGCTGGTGGAGAACGCGCAGGGCAACCCCTACGCCAACGGCCTGGTCACCACCCCGGCCCTGGCCAAGGACCCGCGGATCCTCAAGCTCGCAGAGCTCCTCCGCAGCCAGCAGGTCAAGGACTTCATCAACCAGAAGTGGGGCGGCGTCGCCGTCGTCCCCGCCTCCTGACCCGCGGAGCGACCCGCGGAGCGACCCGCGGGGTGACCCGAATACGGCCGTAATCGGACCCCCGATTACGGCCGTATTCCGTTCCTCCACCCGGGGAAGACCCGATTACCGCCGTAATCCGCCACCGGAATACCGCCGTAATCGGGTACCGGAATACGGCGGTAATCGGGTGCCGGATTACCGCCGGAATCGGGGGCCGGATTACGGCGGTAATCGGGGGAGACCGTCGGGTTGATCGTGGGTGAGCCGGGGTTCGGGGGCGGTGTGCGCAGGGAAGTGGGCGGTGGGGTTCTCCGGGCACGTAGGCTCTTGGTGTGCTCTCCGTGGTTCCTACACCGATCACCGTCCGCGTCCCGGCGAAGGTGAACCTCCACCTCTCGGTGGGTGACGCGCGTCCGGACGGCTACCACGAGCTGGTCACCGTCTTCCAGGCCTTGTCGCTGACCGACGACCTCACGGTGCTGGCGTCCGACGAGCCGGTCCTCGAGGTCCAGGGCGAGGGGGCGGACTCCGTGCCCACCGGCCCCGAGAACCTCGCGTGGAAGGCCGTCCGGCTGCTGGCCGAGCACAGCGGCCGCGACCCGGAGGACCCGGGCCTGCGCATCTCGATCAACAAGGGCATCCCGGTCGCCGGCGGCATGGCCGGGGGCAGCGCCGACGCGGCCGCCGCGCTGCAGGCCGTCAACCAGCTGTGGCGGCTGGAGCTCGGCCGCGACGAGCTCAGCGAGCTCGCCGCCCAGCTCGGCAGCGACGTCCCGTTCTCGCTGCAGGGCGGCACCGCGCTGGGAACCGGGCGCGGCGAGAGCCTCGTGCCCGTGCTGGCCCGCCACACCTTCCACTGGGTCATCGCCCTCGACAAGGAGGGCTTGAGCACTCCCGGCGTCTACGGCGAGCTCGACCGGCTCCGCGCCGACAACGGCAACGGCCGGATCGGCGAGGTGGAGCCGCTGCTGGAGGCGCTGGCCTCCGGCGATCCCCGGCAGCTCGCGCTGCTGCTGGGCAACGACCTGCAGGCCGCGGCGGTCTCGCTGCGCCCGAACCTGCGCCGCACGCTGCGCGCGGGCGTGCAGGCGGGCGCGCTGGCCGGGATCGTCTCCGGCTCCGGCCCGACCTGCGCCTTCCTGTGCACCGACGCCGAGGAGGCGGTGCGGGTGGCCGCGGAGCTCTCCGGTGCCGGCGTGTGCCGCACCGTCCGGGTCGCGCACGGTCCTGTGCCGGGGGCGAAGGTCCTCTCCGAGGAACCCGCCAACCGCCCCACCCCGCCCCAAGTCCACGCGTGACGGAGTAGTCGAAAACTCGATGGTCAACCTGGTCAACCTGGAAACGGTCAGCAAGTCCTACGGCGTGCGCCCGTTGCTCGACGGCGTCTCGCTGGGCGTGTCGGACGGCGAGCGGATCGGCGTCGTCGGCCTCAACGGCGGCGGCAAGACGACGCTGCTGGAGGTCCTCGCGGGGCTCGCCGAACCCGACGACGGCCGCGTCTCGCAGTCCCGCGACCTGCGGATGGCCGTGGTCACCCAGCGCACCGAGCTGCCCGAGGGTGCCACCGTCCGCAACGCCGTGCTCGACCCGCACGGCTTCACCGCCGAGCACGAGTGGGCCGCCGACGCGCGCGTCCGGTCGGTCCTGAGCGGGCTGGGCATGACCCGCCTCGGCCTGGACACCCCGGTCGGGGACTTCTCCGGTGGCGAGCGCCGCCGGGTCGCGCTGGCCGCCGCGCTGGTGCGCGACCTGGACCTGCTGGTGCTCGACGAGCCCACCAACCACCTCGACGTCGAGGGCGTGCGCTGGCTGGCCGATCACCTGCTGGAGCGCAAGTGCGCCCTGGTGATCGTCACGCACGACCGCTGGTTCCTCGACACCGTCTGCAACCGCACCTGGGAGGTCGTGGACGGCAAGGTCGAGCAGTACGAGGGCGGCTACGCGGACTGGATCTTCGCCCGCGCCGAGCGCGCCCGCATCGCCCAGGCCACCGAGGAGCGCAGGCAGAACCTGGCCCGCAAGGAGCTCGCCTGGCTGCAGCGCGGCGCCAAGGCCCGCACCTCCAAGCCGCGCTACCGGGTGGAGGCGGCCGAGGCGCTGATCTCCGACGTCCCGGAGCCGCGCGACACCGTCGAGCTGCTGGCCTTCGCCAAGCGCCGGCTGGGCAAGACGGTGCTGGAGCTGGAGGACGTCGACCTGCGCATCGGCGACCGGGCGCTGCTGGAGAACGTGACCTGGCGGATCGGCCCGGGCGACCGGATCGGTCTGGTCGGCGTCAACGGCTCCGGCAAGACCACCCTGCTCAAGCTGCTGGCCGGGGAGCGCGAGCCGGACGCGGGCAAGCGCACCGAGGGCAAGACGGTGCGGATGGCGCACCTGACCCAGGAGCTGCACGACCTGCCCGGCGAGTGGCGGGTGCTGGAGGCGATCGAGAACGTCGCCAAGACCGTCACCCTCGGCAAGTACGAGCTGTCCGCCTCGCAGCTGGGGGAGCGGTTCGGGTTCGGCAAGGGCAGGCAGTGGACGCCGGTCGGGGACCTCTCCGGCGGCGAGCGGCGCCGGTTGCAGCTGGCGCGGCTGCTCATGGCCGAGCCGAACGTGCTGATCCTCGACGAGCCGACGAATGACCTGGACATCGACACCCTGCAGCAGCTGGAGGACCTGCTCGACACCTGGCCGGGCACGATGATCGTGGTCTCGCACGACCGGTACCTGGTCGAGCGGGTCTGCGACAGCGTGTTCGCGCTGTTCGGCGACGGCAAGCTCACCCACCTGCCCGGCGGCATCGACGAGTACCTGCGGAAGCGGCACTCGCTGCTGGCGGCCGAGAGCAGCGTCGGCAAGCAGGCCGGTGACGCCGCCCCGGCGTCGCGCAGCGGCCTGTCGGGCGCGGAGGAGCACGCGGCGCGCAAGGAGCTCGCCCGGTTCGAGCGGCAGCTCGACAAGCTCGCCAAGCGCGAGTCCGACCTGCACGAGAAGCTCGCCGAGGCCGCCACCGAACCGGAGCGGCTGGCCGCGCTCAACTCCGAGCTCCAGTCGCTGCACCAGGAGAAGGACGACCTGGAAACCCGCTGGATGGAGCTCGCCGACCAGCTCGGGTAGCGGTCCGCTACCCGCACCGCTACGGAAAAGGAGCCCCGACAGGCCCCACTGCGTAAGCTGCGTCACATGAGTCGGTTCGTGGAGACCTTGGTGGCGTCGGCCCGGCGGAACTCCGGGGAGGGAGCTCGCGGCCTCACCACCGGAGAACCCGAGGAGCCCCGGTTCCGCACGTGGGCGCAGGTGCACGACGAAGCGCTGCGGATGGCCGGCGGACTGGGCGATCAGCTCCGGCCCGGCACGGCCGTCGCGATCCTCGCCGCCGATCCCGGCCTGATCGGGCCCGCCGTGCAGGCGGTGTGGCTCGGCGGCGGCAGCGTGACGATGCTGCACCAGCCGACCCCGCGCACCGACCTCGGCCACTGGGCCGAGGACACGCTCAAGGTGCTGTCGATGATCGGCGCGCGGCTGGTGCTGCTCGGCCCGCCGTTCGAGCAGCTCGGCGGGGTCCTGGAGGACAACGGCATCGCCTACCGGAACCTCGCGGGGCTCGCCGACGCCGACACCGCTCCGCTGCCCGCGCCCGTCGAGGTCGACGAGGACGCGACCGCGCTGCTGCAGCTGACCAGCGGCTCCACCGCCGACCCGAAGGCCGTGCGGATCACCCACCGCAACCTGCACGCGAACCTGCGCGCGATGGTCACCGCCGCCGAGCTCGACCCGGAGCGGGACGTGGCGGTGTCGTGGCTGCCGCTGTTCCACGACATGGGGATGGTCGGCTGCCTGACCGTGCCGATGGCGATCGGGATGTCCACGGTCAAGGTGACGCCGTCGGACTTCTTGGCCGGACCGCTGCTGTGGCCGAAGCTGATCAGCAAGTACCGCGCCACGGTCACCGCCGCGCCGAACTTCGCCTACGCGGTGGTGGGGCGCCGGATGGCGCGCACCGACGAGGAGTTCGACCTGTCGAGCCTGCGGTTCACGCTCAACGGCGCGGAGCCGATCGACCCGGCCGCCGCGCAGGAGTTCACCGACGCGGGCGCGCGGTTCGGGCTCGCACCGGACTGCATGGTGTGCGCGTTCGGCATGGCCGAGGCGACGCTGGCGGTGTCGTTCGCGCCGCTGCGGCGGGGCGTGGAGACGGACTCGGTCGACGCGGAGTCCCTGGAGAAGCGGCACGTGGCCGAGCCGGTCGATCCCGGCACGCCGCGGGCGCGTCGGTTCGCGCTGCTGGGGCGTCCGCTGCCCGGCTTGGAGGTCGACGTCGTCGACGACGACGGGCGGGTGCTGGGCGACCGGCAGGTCGGGCGGCTGCGGATCCGCGGCGAGGCCGTCACCCCCGGCTACCTCACGGTGGACGGGCCGCGGGAGGTGCAGGACGCCGAGGGCTGGCTGGACACCGGCGACGAGGGGTACCTGGCGGACGGTCAGGTGGTGATCTGCGGGCGTCGCAAGGACGTGATCATCATGGGTGGCCGCAACATCTACCCGGTCGACATCGAGCGCGCGGCCTGCGAGGTCCCGGACGTGCGGGCCGGCAACGCCGCGGCGGTCCGGCTGGAGGCGGGGAGCAGGCGCGAGCGCTTCGCGATCGTCCTGGAGTCGAAGCGGGCGGGCTCGGAGGAGGCGGAGAAGGCGCTGCGCAAGGAGGTCGTCTCCCGCGTCGTCGACGTTGTCGGCGTGCGCCCGGCGGAGGTCGTCGTCCTCCCGCCCGGGACGTTGCCGAAGACCCCTTCGGGGAAGCTCCGCCGCGCGGCCACTGCGGAGCTGGTGCCGGGTCACTAGCGGACAGTTTTAGCCATAATTGTCCCGACATTTCGGGCATTGATCATGGGTAATTATGGCTAAAACTGTCCGGTGCCCGGGAGGGCTCCCGACAGGAGGTCAGCGACGGGACGTCAGTGGAACTCGTTCTGGGCGGCTTCGAGACCCTTGGTGACCAGGGCTTCGGTCGCGTCCGCGCAGAGATCGATGAAGTAGGCGAGCTCCTTGTGCTCGACCGTCGAGAAGTCCTTGAGCACGTAGTCGGCCGGATCCATCCGGCCCGGCGGGCGGCCGACGCCGAAGCGGACCCGCAGGTAGTCGCGGGTGCCCAGGGACTTCGAGATCGAGCGGAGGCCGTTGTGGCCGTTCTCCCCGCCGCCCTTCTTGATCCGGATCGTGCCGAACGGCAGGTCCAGCTCGTCGTGGATGACGATCAGCGACTCGGGCGGGGTCTTGAAGAACTTCACCGCCCCGGCGACCGGGCCGCCGGAGAGATTCATGAACGAACGCGGCTTGACCAGCACCGACCGGGACCCGGACAGGCGTCCCTCGACGGCGTCGGCACCGGACTTGTGCGACTTGAACTTGCCGCCGATGCGGGCGGCGAGCTCGTCGGCGACGAGGAAGCCGATGTTGTGCCGGTTGCCTTCGTAGCGCGGACCGGGGTTGCCCAGCCCGACGATCACAGAAACCGCGTCCGCAGTGGTCACGGAAGTAAGTCTCCCTCAAGCGGAGGCACGCCCCGCGCCGCCCCGGCTGGGGGCGGCGCGGGTGCGCCCGACGTCGTCAGGCTCAGGCCTCTTCGGAGGACGCTTCCTCGGCGGACTCCGCGGCCTCGCCCTCGCCCTCGGCGGACTCCTCCTCCATGGAGGCGGCGGCCTCGGTGATGTTGACGATCATGGTCTCCGGGTCGGACACCAGGGTGGTGCCCTTCGGCAGCTGCAGGTCGGAGGCGTGCAGCTGGGTGCCGATCTCGGCGCCCTCGATCGACAGCTCGATCTGCTCCGGGATGTGCAGGGCCTCGGCCTCGACCTCGACCTCGGTGAGCTCCTGGCTGACCAGGGTGCCCGAGGCGGCGTCACCGGTCACCACGACCGGGACGTTGACGGTGACCTTCTCGCCGCGCTTGACCAGCAGCAGGTCGACGTGCTCGATGTAGCCCTTGATCGGGTGGGCGGTGATGGTCTTGGTCAGCGCGAGCTCGTCGCCCGAACCCTGGACCTCCAGCGTCAGCACCGCGTTGTGGCCGTTCTCGCGGACCGCGCGGGCGAACTCGACGCTGGGCAGGGACAGGTGCTTCGGGTCGGAGCCGTGGCCGTAGAGGACCGCGGGGATCTTGCCGGCGCGGCGGGTGCGGCGGGCCGCTCCCTTGCCGAACTCGTTGCGCTGCTCGACTGCGATGCGTACCTCGGACACGGTGGTGCTCTCCTTGATGACGTCGGGCGGAACGTGAGTTGTTCGCTGGCCTGCGGCGGTGGGGCGCGCTTCTGGAGGGATCGACGGGCGCCGGTGGAAAAGCGGCACCAGGGAGTGCGCGACATCAGTGCGCCGGAGGAGAACCCTGACCGACCATCACCGTGCCACCGCGCCGATCACGCCGGGCGGACGTCCCGACCTCGCCGAGGCAACCCGAACAGTCTAAACGGTGCCTGCATAGCCGTTTTCGCACGGGTGGATCCCCACCCGATCGGTGACTCGGATTACACGCGGGCGAGCGCGGAAATCGTTGAACGGTCACGGATGTTGCGGTGGGGTGGACAGACCTCGTCCCCCGTCCCAGGAGTGATCCGATGACCGCGACCCAGTCCGAGCTCGTGCTCGACCAGCAGGCCCAGGACCTGCTGTTCCGCGAGGCCCGCACCGCCAACACCTTCAGCGACGAGCCCGTCACCGACGAGCAGGTCCAGGCCATCTACGACCTGGTCAAGTGGGCTCCGACCTCGATGAACCAGCAGCCGCTGCGGGTCGTGCTGGTGCGTTCCGCCGAGGCCAAACAGCGCCTGCTGCCGCACCTGATGGAGGGCAACCGGGCCAAGACCGAGCAGGCTCCGCTGGTGGCGATCCTGGCCGCGGACACCGAGTTCCACGAGAACCTGCCGAAGGTCTTCCCGCACAAGCCCGAGGCCAAGGACATCTTCGCCGACCCCGGTTTCCGGGAGCAGAACGCGAAGCTGAACGCGACGCTGCAGGCGGGCTACTTCTTCCTCGGCGTCCGCGCCGCCGGCCTGGCCGTCGGCCCGATGACGGGTCTCGACGCCGCCGGCATCGACGCCGAGTTCTTCCCCGAGGGCACCCACCGGACGCTCATGGTCGCCAACATCGGCAAGCCCGGCGAGAACCCCTGGATGGACCGGCTCCCCCGCCTCGACTACGACGAGGTCATCACCACCCTCTGACCCCGGCGGGGGGACAGTTTTCATGAAAACCTCCCCCACCCACGATCACGGAAGTTTTCATGAAAACCTCCCTCCCCGTGGGGACGGAGGGTCCCTGCGGACTCCCGTGGTGGGGAAGTTTTCATGAAAACCGTCCCGACTCGGGATCACGGAAGTTTTCATGAAAACTTCCCCCACCTCGAGACGACGAGAGGCCCCGGTCCAGATGGACCGGGGCCTCTCGCGTGGGTGGACCGTCAGGCGCGGCCGTCGAAGAGGCTGGTGACCGAGCCGTCCTCGAAGACCTGGTGGATCGCCTCGGCGACGAGCGGGGCGATCGACAGGACCGTCAGGTTCTCGAACCGGCGCTCCTCCGGGATGGGGAGCGTGTTGGTCAGCACGACCTCCTTGGCGCCGCAGGACGACAGCCGCTCCACGGCCGGGCCCGACAGGACGGCGTGGGTGGAGGCGATGATGACGTCGCTGGCACCGGCCTCGAGCAGCTGCTCGGTGGCCTTGGTGATGGTGCCGCCGGTGTCGATCATGTCGTCGACCAGCACGCACAGCCGGCCCTCGACGTCACCGACGACGCGGTTGGCGACCACCTGGTTGGGCTTGCTGGGGTCGCGGGTCTTGTGGATGAACGCCAGCGGCGTGCCACCCAGGTCGTCGGCCCACTTCTCGGCGACGCGAACACGACCGGAGTCGGGGGAGACCACGGTGATGTTCTGGTCGGTGTAGGTCTCGCTGATGTAGCTGGCGAGCAGCTTCTGCGCCATCAGGTGGTCCACCGGACCGTCGAAGAAGCCCTGGATCTGGTCGGTGTGCAGGTCCACGACCATGATCCGGTCGGCGCCCGCGGTCTTGAACAGGTCCGCCATCAGCCGCGCCGAGATCGGCTCGCGGCCCTTGTGCTTCTTGTCCTGCCGCGCGTAGCCGTAGAACGGGATGACCACGGTGATGCGCTTGGCGCTGGCGCGCTTGAGCGCGTCCACCATGATCAGCTGTTCCATGATCGCGTCGTTCAGCGGCGTGCAGTGCGACTGGATCACGAAGGCGTCGCAGCCACGAACGGACTCGTCGTAGCGCACGAAGATCTCGCCGTTGGCGAACTGGTACGCGGCCTGGGGCGTGACCGTCACGTCGAGCTGCTTGGCCACCTCCTCGGCAAGTTCCGGGTGGCTGCGGCCGGAGAAGAGCTTGAGGCTCTTCTTCGGGGTCGCAGACATGGCACTCACGGTCATCGTCCCTCCCCGTTCGACGTCTCTGCGTCATCGGTCGGTTCATCGCCCATAGCCCGCTGGGCGGCCTGGTCGGCGGCGGTGCCCGGGCGGCGCCTGGCCACCCAGCCATCGATGTTGCGTTGCCTCCCGCGGGCGACCGCCATCGCGCCCGGGGGGACATCTTGGGTGATCACCGAACCGGCGGCGGTGTAGGCGCCGTCGCCGATCTCGACCGGTGCGACGAACATGTTGTCGGCTCCGGTGCGAGAGTGGGATCCGATCTTGGTGTGATGCTTGTTCACACCGTCGTAGTTGACGAACACGGTGGCGGCGCCGATGTTGGACTGCTCGCCGATCGTCGCGTCGCCCACGTAGCTCAGGTGCGGCACCTTGGTGCCGTCGCCGATGCTGGCGTTCTTGGTCTCGACGAAGGTGCCGATCTTGCCCTTGGTGCCCAGCGAGGTGCCCGGCCGCAGGTAGGAGAACGGGCCGACGCTCGCGTTCGGGCCGATCTCCGCGCCCTCGCCGTGGGTGCGCACCACCGAGGCGCCGGGGTGGATCGTGCAGCCTGCCAGCGTGGTGTCCGGGCCGACGGTCGCGCCCTCGCCGACGGTGGTGCCGGCGCGCAGCTGCACGCCCGGCTCCAGCGTCACGTCGCGGGCCAGCGTCACGTCGCAGTCCAGCCACACCGTGGCCGGGTCGACGACGGTGACGCCCTCGCGCATCCAGCCGGTGACCAGGCGGCGGTTGAGCTCGGCGCCGAGCCGGGACAGCTGCACCCGGTCGTTGACGCCCTCGACCAGCCACGGGTCGGCGCAGATCAGAGTGCCGACGCGCAGCCCGTCGCCACGCGCGATGGACAGCACGTCGGTGAGGTAGAGCTCGCCCTGGGCGTTGTCGGTGGACAGCCGCTTGAGCGCGCCGGTGAGGACCTCGGCGTCGAAGGCGTAGACCCCGGAGTTGATCTCGGTGATCTCGGCCTGCTCGGGCGTGGCGTCCTTCTGCTCGACGATGCCGGTGACCTGGCCGTCGGCGTCGCGGGTGATCCGCCCGTAGCCGGTCGGGTCGTCGACGACCGCGGTGAGCACCGTGACGGCGTTGCCGGTGCCCGCGTGCTCGTCGAGCATCGCGCGCAGCGTGTCGGCGTCGAGCAGCGGCACGTCGCCGTAGCTGACCAGCACCGTTCCGGTGAGCCCGTCGGGCAGCTCGGACAGGCCGCAGGACACGGCGTGCCCGGTGCCCAGCTGCTCCTCCTGGACGGCGGTGGTGACCGGCCGGCCCAGCGCGCCGGCGACCGAGCTCAGGTGCTCGGCGACGGCGTCGCGGCCGTGCCCGAGCACGACGACCAGCTGATCCGGATCGACTCCTGCGGCGGCGCGAACGGCGTGCTCGACGAGGGGGCGCCCGGCCAGCCGGTGCAGCACCTTCGGTGTCGCCGATCGCATCCTGGTGCCCTCTCCGGCCGCCAGCACCACGGTGCTGACCGGATCCGGATGCGCAGCAGCGCGCTGAGAGGAGGGCTGGGCGGTGTCGCCCTGGAGCATCAGCGCTCTCCCTTGATCTCTAGATGCGGCCTGCCGAGTCCGGAGTCCCGGCGCCGGCCGACGTGCCTGTTGCGTCCAAGCGGGTGAAGGGTAACCGGACCGGTCGCCCCGCACCTCCGGCGCCCCTGCCCTTCCGGCAGCAGCGCCGATGGTACCGCCGTTCGGACGTTCCGATGCGGACGAAACGGGCCTCTAGCTGGGCCGATGTGATCTTGCCCCGATGTGTTGACAGGGGTGTTCAGCGCGCGTCCGGCGGGATCCAGACGGCTTGATCGATCTCGGAGGGCTGCTCGACCGGGGGAGGTTCGGCGGGGTCGTTGACTCCGGAGAGTGCTGTGACGCGGTTCCCGCCGTTGCGCTTCGACTGGTACATCGCGGCGTCCGCGCGCGCCAGCACCTGAGCGGCCGACTCCTGCGGGCGCATCGCGACCACGCCGATCGACAGCGTCACGCCGCGGGAGAGCTCCGGGGCCAGCCCGTCGACGGCCTCGACGGTGCGGTTGAGCGCCTGCTCGGCCGCCGAGAGCGTGGCGCCGGGCAGCAGCACCACGAACTCGTCACCGCCGTAGCGGGCGACGAAGTCGTCGGTGCGCAGCGTGTCGCGCAGGTTGCTCGCCACGGTGCGCAGCACGTCGTCGCCCTCGGCGTGCGAGCAGCGGTCGTTGACGCCCTTGAAGCCGTCCAGGTCGACCAGCGCGACCGCCAGCGGCTGCACGTCGGGCGTGCTGAGCAGGGTTTCCAGCCGGTCGTCGAGGGCGCGCCGGTTGGACAAGCCGGTCAGCGGGTCCTCGCGGGCCTGCCGGGTGATCGCGTCGTGCTTGTGGCTCAGCCGCGAGTTCTCCAGGCGAGTGGCCAAAGTGGACACCCGCGTCTCGCGCATCGCCCACAGCTCGGTCTCCAGCTCCAGGGCGTAGTCGCGCAGCGCGTCCCGCGGCCGGTCCGGCGCGAGCTCGGTGAGCAGCGCGAACTCCCGCGCCAGCGAGATCCGCAGGGTCGGCTCGGAGGAGTCGTGGCTGAGGCTGGTCAGCGTCTCCGACAGCACCCGCACGGCGTCGTCGCGGTGATCGCCGCGCACCAGGCAGCGGGACAGCGCGATCGCCATGATGATCTGCTCCCGCGGGTGCATCGAGCGGTCGAGGTGGCGCATCTCCTCCAGCCGCGTGATGTGGTCGGCGGAGGGGGAGGCCAGCGCGTGCGCGGCGCCCAGCACCGGCATCTGCTCGGCGGCGGTCCGGTTGGACACGCGCGGGAACAGCGACTCCCGCCACGGGCCCTCGACCGCGACGGCCAGCGCGGAGGCGGTGGAGAACTGGCTGGCCGCCTCGTCGGCGAGCCCGACCCGCTCCAGCCGCAGTCCCCAGCCCAGCTGCATCCGGCAGCGGTTGATCATGTGCACGGCGATCTCGTGCGGGCCGCCGCTCTCGCGGATGCGCTGGTGAGCGCGGGCCATCACCTCGTCGGCCATCTCGTAGACGCCGAGCTGGGTGAGCACCAGGCCGATGTCGATCAGCGAGGTCGCCAGCAGCCGCTCCCAGGACCGGCGGCCGAGGGTGCGGTCGGGCGCCAGCTCCTCGTCGAGCATCGCCAGGCCGTGCGCGACCTCGGTGAGCGCGGTGTCCTCGGCGCCAACGAGCAGCGCCCGGCGGCCGCGCAGCGCGTGCGCGTCGGCCTGCAGCACTTCGAGGCCGTGCCGCTTGGTGTGGGTGAGCAGCTCGTCGAGCAGTTCGTCGGCGCTGTCGACCAGTTCGGCGGTGTTGAGGCGCATGGCGGCGCAGTGCCGCAGCAGCTGGGCGACGATGCGCGGTTCGCCCCGGCGCTGGGCCTCGAGGAGCAGGTTGTCGGCTTCGCGGAGCGTGTTGGACTGGCCGGCCGGGTCGCCGTGCTGGCCGACGGCGTTGAGTTCGCGGGCACGACCGACCAACCACGCGTCGGACACCTCGCCCAGCGTGGTCACGGGATCGTCGCGCAATGCGGCAGTGTCGTCGCGCAGCGGCGCACACCCCCTGTTCACCTTGTCTCCCGGGCTGCCCGGGCGGTGCGCGTCGCCGCGCACCGCGTCGGGCCCGGGAGGGCTGCTCGCTCCGCCGCCAGGATTCGAACCTGGACCATCGGAACCAAAATCCGAGGTGCTGCCTTTACACCACGGCGGATCGGGCGCGTCGGGCCCCCGGAACCGGGCGTTGCGCGCCGGCGCCGCAGCGTGAGCTTACCGGTCCGTGACAACGACCGGTGTCGCCCTGTCGAGATCATCACGTGGTCGGCGGAATCGGTGTCGCGATCGGGCTTGCGGTCGGGCCGCGGCCGGGGTGCCGGGCGGCAGGGCGGCGCGAGGGGTTGCCGCCGTTGCGGACGGGGTGTCTTGGGCAGCCGGGGACTCAGGCTCGGAAGCCCGCACGGCTGGTTCTGAGCGCGCACACCGTGGGGACGGAGATCGACTGCGTCCGGTTGCACCGCGGGATGCGGACGATCGGGTGAACGCAGAACCCGAGACACGCCCGGAATGCAGCGACACGCCACTTTTTTTCCTCCGGGGGGTGACGATTTCGCATCGAACAACTTACGCTAGCGTAGGTTACGGTCCCGTAGGGTGGAGGTGTTGCGGAGGCCGTGATCGTCGGGCGTGGAACCGAAGTTTTCCCACCTCCTCAAGCCATTCGAGGTATTGAGCATGACCGCAGCTACCGAGTCGGTGACCCCAACTCAAGCCAGCCGTGAGTCCGGACCCAAGCCGTTGACCGCCGGGCAGCGCCCGCTGATCGGGCACCTGTCGGTGTACCTGTTCGTCCTGGTCCCGTTCGCGGCGCTCCTGCTGGCGGTCCCCGCCGCGTGGGGCTGGGGGCTGGGCTGGGTCGACATCGGCTTGGCCGCTGTTTTCTACGTCGTCTCCGGGCTGGGCGTGACGGTCGGTTTCCACCGCTACTTCACGCACGGCTCCTTCAAGGCCAACCGCGGCGTCAAGATCGCTCTCGCGATCGCCGGGATGATGGCGGTGCAGGGGCCGGTGATCACCTGGGTCGCCGACCACCGCAGGCACCACGCCTACTCCGACCGCGACGGCGACCCGCACTCGCCGTGGCGCTTCGGCTCCTCGCCGGTCGCCCTGGCCAAGGGCTTCTGGTACGCGCACATGGGCTGGCTGTTCGAGCGCGACCTGACCAACCAGGACCGCTTCGCGCCGGACCTGAAGAAGGACGCCGAGCTGGTGCGCGTCGACAAGCTGTTCCCGCTGTGGACGGCGCTGAGCCTGGTGCTGCCGGGCGTCCTCGGCGGCCTGATCACCTGGTCCGTCTGGGGCGGTCTCACCGCGTTCTTCTGGGCCGGTCTGGTGCGCGCCTCGCTGCTGCACCACGTGACCTGGTCGGTGAACTCGATCTGCCACATGATCGGCGAGCGCCCGTTCAAGAGCCGCGACAAGGCGGCCAACTTCTGGCCGCTGGCGATCCTGTCGTTCGGCGAGTCCTGGCACAACTCGCACCACGCCGACCCGACCTGCGCGCGGCACGGCGTGCTGCGCGGCCAGCTGGACATCTCGGCACGGGTGATCTGGTTCTTCGAGAAGGTCGGCTGGGCGTGGAAGGTCCGCTGGCCCAACGAGAAGCGCCTCGCGCGCATCGCGGTCACCGACTACAAGGGCTGACCGCTCAGGCTGCCGGTGCCCGCGCGGTGATCACCGCGCGGGCACCGCTGTGTCTCGGGCCTGCACCGCGAGTGCGGGTCCCTCGCTTAGGGTGGGTCGAGTGGCAGGACGGAGACGTGGGCGGAACGCGCCCGAAGCGGCGGCGCCCACGCGGGCTCCAGCGCGGCCTCGTGCCCGGATGACGGGCAAGGAACGACGGCAGCAGCTGCTGGACGTGGCGCGCGCGCTGTTCGCGGAGAAGGGGTTCGACGGGACCTCCATCGAGGAGATCGCGCACCGCGCCGGGGTCTCCAAGCCGGTGGTCTACGAGCACTTCGGCGGCAAGGAGGGCGTCTACGCGGTCGTGGTCGACCGCGAGATGCGCGACCTGCTGGACCTGATCGTCTCGGCGCTCGACGCCGGGCACCCGCGGGTGCTGCTGGAGCAGGCCGCGCACGCTCTGGTCGACTACATCGACGAGAACACCGACGGCTTCCGCGTGCTGGTCCGCGACTCGCCGGTGGCCAGCAGCAGCGGCACCTTCTCCAGCCTGCTCAACGACATCGCCAGCCAGGTCGAGCACATCCTCGGGCTCCAGTTCAGCGCCCGCGGCTACGACGCCAAGCTCGCCCCGCTCTACAGCCAGGCGCTGGTGGGCATGGTCGCGCTGACCGGCCAGTGGTGGCTGGAGGCGCGCAAGCCCAAGAAGGAGGAGGTGGCCGCTCACCTGGTCAACCTCGCCTGGAACGGGCTGTCCGGGCTGGAGCACAAGCCCAAGCCGATGACCCGGTGACCTGGGGCGGGCTGTTCGTGTCACCCCGGAGTCGTAGTCTGGGGTTCCCACCGCTTGAGTGGCCGCCACCTCGCGCTCGCGTCCGGGCCGAGGTGTGTCCGCATTCGCTCTTCTCCGCTGCGAGGTAGCTCCATGAGCAAGGCCGGTCCCCTGCGCGGACTGCTCGACAACGTGCTGCGCGATCCCGCCCTGCGTCGCCTCGTCGACGCCGCGGACAGCCCGCGCCTGGTCGTGGAGGGCCCGGCCGCGGCGCGCCCGCTGACCGCCGCCGCGCTGGCCGCCGGGGCCGACCGCCCGGTGCTGCTGGTCACCGCCACCGGCCGGGAAGCCGAGGAGTCCGCCGCCGCGATCGCCGACCTGCTCGGACCCGACGGCGTGGAGGTCTTCCCGTCCTGGGAGACGCTGCCGCACGAGCGCCTGTCGCCGCGCGCCGACACCGTCGGCCGCAGGCTGTCGGTGCTGCGCAGGCTCGCCCACCCCGAGGAGCACCCGTGCGGGCAGATCCGGGTGCTGGTCACCACCGTCCGCAGCCTCATCCAGCCGATCGCCCCCGGCCTCGGCGAACTCGCGCCGGTGCGGCTGTCGGTGGGCGTCGAGGTCGACTTCCAGGAGACCGTCGAACGCCTGGCCGGGCTCGCCTACGACCGCGTCGACATGGTCGAGAAGCGCGGTGAGTTCGCCGTGCGCGGCGGCATCGTCGACGTCTTCCCGCCCACCGAGGAGCACCCGCTGCGGGTGGAGTTCTGGGGCGACGAGGTCACCGAGATCCGCCCGTTCTCCGTCGCCGACCAGCGCTCCCTGCCCGACGCGTCCGACACCGACCTGATCGCGCCCGCCTGCCGCGAGCTGCTCATCACCGAGCAGGTCGCCGAGCGCGCGGGCAAGCTCGCCGAGCAGCACCAGGCCGACGCCAACCTCGCCGAGATGCTCGGCAAGATCGCGGGTGGCGCCCCGGTGGAGGGCATGGAGGCCCTCATCCCGGCGCTGTGCGAGGGCGAGATGCAGCTGCTCAGCGACCTCGTCCCGGCCGGGACGCACGTGATCCCGGCCGACCCGGAGAAGATCCACGCCCGCGCCGCCGACCTGGTGCGCACCGGGCAGGAGTTCCTGGAAGCGTCCTGGATGGT
The DNA here is from genome assembly GCF_900116135.1 of Saccharopolyspora flava. Classification (GTDB taxonomy): domain Bacteria; phylum Actinomycetota; class Actinomycetes; order Mycobacteriales; family Pseudonocardiaceae; genus Saccharopolyspora; species Saccharopolyspora flava. The sequence goes on along the minus strand of NZ_FOZX01000002.1, from coordinate 392,962 downwards.
CGCCGCCGACGGCGGCAAGGCCCCGATCGACCTGGGCGCCTCCGCCTACCGGGGCCTCGCCGAGGTCGCCGAGCACACCCGCTCGCTCGGCCTGCCCTGGTGGCCGCTGACCCAGCTGACCAGCGAGGAAGGCGAGGACGACGAGGTCGTCCGGCTCACCTTCAAGCAGCCCGACGCCTACCGCGGCGAGATCGAGCGCGCCTACGCCGACCTGCGCGCGCACACCGCCTCGGGCGGCGCGGCCGTGCTGGTGGTGGCCGGTGCCGGGACCGCGCAGCGCGCCGCGCAGCAGCTCCGCGAGGCCGAGCTGCCCGCCGCGCTGGTCGAGGACGGGCTCGCCGACGAGCCCGCCGCCGGTGTGGTCACCGTGGTGCGCGGCGGCCTGGAGGACGGCTTCGCCGCTCCGGAGATCGCGCTGGTGGTGCTCACCGAGGCCGACCTGACCGGCGGTCGCGGCGGCACCTCCACCAAGGACATGCGGCGGATGCCGTCGCGCCGCCGCAACGCCGTGGACCCGCTGGCGCTCAAGACCGGCGACTTCGTGGTGCACGACCAGCACGGCATCGGCAAGTACGTCGAGATGGTGCAGCGCACCGTCGGCGGCGCGACCCGCGAGTACCTGGTGCTGGAGTACGCCTCCAGCAAGCGCGGGCAGCCCGGCGACCGGCTGTTCGTGCCCACCGACCAGCTCGACGAGGTCACCCGCTACGTGGGCGGTGAGACGCCGACGCTGAACAAGCTCGGCGGCTCGGACTGGAAGAACACCAAGGCCAAGGCGCGCAAGGCGGTCAAGGAGATCGCCGCCGAGCTGGTGCAGCTCTACGCCGCCCGCCAGTCCTCGCCCGGGCACGCGTTCGGCGTCGACACCCCGTGGCAGCGCGAGCTGGAGGACGCCTTCCCCTACACCGAGACCGGCGACCAGCTCGCCGCGATCGACGAGGTCAAGGGCGACATGCAGCGCTCGGTGCCGATGGACCGGGTGATCTGCGGCGACGTCGGCTACGGCAAGACCGAGATCGCGGTGCGCGCCGCGTTCAAGGCGGTGCAGGACGGCAAGCAGGTCGCGGTGCTGGTGCCCACGACGCTGCTCGCCCAGCAGCACCTGACGACCTTCGCCGACCGGATGCGCTCGTTCCCGGTGACCATCAAGGGCCTGTCCCGGTTCACCGACCCGGCCGAGTCCGACCAGACGATCAAGGGCCTGGCCGACGGCGAGGTCGACATCGTCATCGGCACGCACCGGTTGCTGCAGACCGGCGTCCGCTACAAGGACCTCGGGCTGGTGATCGTCGACGAGGAGCAGCGCTTCGGCGTCGAGCACAAGGAGCACATCAAGGCGCTGCGCACGCACGTCGACGTGCTGACCATGTCGGCCACGCCGATCCCGCGGACGCTGGAGATGAGCATGGCCGGCATCCGCGAGATGTCGACGATCCTCACCCCGCCCGAGGAGCGGCACCCGGTGCTGACCTACGTCGGCGCCTACGACCCGAAGCAGGTGGGCGCGGCGATCCGCCGCGAGCTGCTGCGCGACGGGCAGGTGTTCTTCGTGCACAACCGGGTCAACGACATCGAGAAGACCGCCCGCCAGCTGCGCGAGCTCGTCCCGGAGGCGCGGATCGTCACCGCGCACGGGCAGATGAACGAGGAGCGGCTGGAGAAGATCATCCAGGGCTTCTGGGAGCGCGAGCACGACGTGCTGGTGTGCACCACGATCATCGAGACCGGCCTGGACATCTCCAACGCCAACACGCTGATCGTGGACCGCTCCGACATGCTCGGCCTCGCCCAGCTGCACCAGCTGCGCGGGCGCGTCGGCCGGGCGCGGGAGCGCGGCTACGCGTACTTCCTGTACCCGCCGGAGAAGCCGCTGACCGACACCGCGCACGACCGGCTGGCCACCATCGCGCAGAACTCCGAGCTGGGCGCCGGTATGGCGGTGGCGATGAAGGACCTGGAGATCCGGGGCGCGGGCAACATCCTGGGCGCCGAGCAGTCCGGGCACATCGCCGGCGTCGGCTTCGACCTGTACGTGCGGCTGGTGGGGGAGGCCGTGGACGCCTTCCGCAAGCACGCCGGGGCCGAGCCCGCCGAGGGCGAGGAGGAGCTCACCGACGTGCGGGTCGACCTGCCGATCGACGCGCACATCCCGCACGACTACGTGCCCGGCGAGCGGCTGCGCCTGGAGGCCTACCGGAAGCTGGCCGCCGCGGCCGGCACCGACGACCTGGAGGCGGTGCGGGCCGAGCTCACCGACCGCTACGGCCCGCTGCCGGAGCCGGTGGAACGGCTGCTCAAGGTGGCCCGGTTCCGGCAGATCTGCCGCGAGCACGGGGTCCGCGAGGTGACGCTGCAGGGCTCGTCGCTGCGCTTCTCGCCGCTGGAGCTGCCGGACTCCAAGCAGGTCCGGCTCAAGCGGCTGTACCCGAAGGCGGTGTACAAGCCCGCGCTGCGCACGATCTCGCTGCCCCGCCCCACCGAGGGCGCGGCCGGGGGCCGGATGGGCGCCCCGCAGCTGCGCGACGAGGCGCTGCTGGAGTGGTGCGCGACGTTCCTGGAGACCCTCACCAGCAACCCGGTGCCCGCCTGACGTCGGGCAAGCGACCGAGCTTTCCGAGCCTGGGATCGGTCGTGGTGGCGAGATGTTGACTTCGTTCTGTGTTGAGTCTTCATCTCAGGGTGATGACGTGAGAGGGTGCCCGCGTGACGATCTCGCTGCGCCGTGGCCGCTTGTTCGCGTCTCTCGCCGTTGCCGGTGTGCTGCTGTCGGGTTGCGGGTCGGGGCCCGGTCACGCGGGTGCCGCCGCGATCGTCGGTGACCAGCGCATCCCGGTGTCCGAGGTGCAGTCCTGGTTCTCCGAGGTGCTGGCCAAGGAACCGGAGCTCAAGCCCCAGCTGCGGCAGCAGGGCCAGTACGACGAGCTGGGCCGGACGCTGGCCGGGCAGCTGGTGCGCAAGGAGCTCGTCGCGCAGGCCGCGCGGCAGGACGGGCTGACGGTGTCCGAGCAGCAGGTCACCGACATGATCAACCAGTGGGGCGGCCCGCAGGCCACCCGGGGCAAGATCTTCACGCCGGAGAACCTGCACGACATGGCGCGCAGCGAGGCGCTGGTGACCGAGCTGGGGCGCCGCTACTTCGACGGCCTGGCCGTCACCTTCGACTTCACCCAGGCCACGACCCGCGCGGAGGCCGAGCGCAAGGCGCACCAGATGGCCCGGGGCGACGCCGCGGTCCGCGACCTGATCGCCGCCGATGCCCGCGCCGGTGTCCCCGCGGCGGCGGGGCAGCACCTGCGGGCGGTGGACAGCCCGAAGCTCGCCGCCTCGACCCCGCTGTTCGGCGCCGAGCCGGGCACGGTGCTGGCGTTCGAGCCGGAGCCGAACTCGGGCCAGTGGCTGGTCGCGCTCATCCGCCAGCGCGAGGCGAAGCCGTCGCCGAACCCGACGAGCTCCGTCGACGACCAGACGCTGCAGGGCGTGGGCAGCTTCCTGCTGGGCGCGACCGCCGACCGCGTCGGCGTCCAGCTCAGCCCCCGCTACGGCGTCTGGGACCAGATCGGTCTGCAGGCCGCCCCCAACGAGGGCGAGACCACCGGCTTCCGCCTCGAACCCGAGGACAAGTCCTCCTGACCCCGGCGAAGTTCTCATGAACTTCCCCCACCCCACGCCCCAGGGGCCCCGAAGTTTTCATGAAAACTGCGTCATCCCCAGGACCACAGGGACGGGGAAGTTTTCATGAAAACCTCCCGATCTTCGGGACCACTGGGGTGGGGAGGTTTTCATGAAAACTTCGGGATCTCGGGGACCGCCGGGGTGGGGAGGGTTCGTGGGGGTTGGGTGTGGTGCACGTCAATGCGCCTCGGTGAAGCGGGCTTGGGACAATCGCGGTATGAGCGAGCTCCGGGTGGCCGAAGGGACCGCGATCGTCCTGGTCGACGATCGACTCGACGAAGCGCTGCCCGCAGCCGCGCTGCCGCTGGTCCGCAAGGCCGCGGAGGTCTACGCCGACGCGGGGCTGTCGGCCGCGACCAAGGCCGCGCTGCAGGTGCCCGAAGCGCCCGAGGACGTGGTCGCGCGCGCCGCTGACGCGCCGGTCGTGCTCGTCACCGGGGAGATCGGTCCGGCCGCCGAAACCCTGCGCGCCGCCGGTGCTCTCGTCGTCGGGGCGCCCGCGCCGGACGGCGTCGAGCTGCTGGACGCGGTCACCGTGATGGACCGGCTGCGCTCGCCCGGCGGCTGCCCGTGGGACGCCGAGCAGGACCACGACTCGCTGCGCCAGTACCTCGTCGAGGAGGCCTACGAGCTGCTCGACGCCATCGCCGAGAAGGACCGGGAAGCGCTGCGCGAAGAGCTCGGCGACGTCCTGCTGCAGGTGCTGTTCCACGCGCGGGTCGCCGCCGAGGACCCCGACGACCCGTTCGGCATCGACGCCGTCGCGGCCGGGCTGGTGAGCAAGCTCGTCAGCAGGCACCCGCACGTCTTCGCCGACGACACCGCCGTGGTCGACACCGAGACCCAGCACGCGCGCTGGGAGGAGCTCAAGCAGCGGGAGAAGCAGCGCGAGTCCATCGTGGACGGTGTCGCGCTGGGCCAGCCCGCCGTGGCGCTGGCCGCCAAGCTCACCCAGCGCGCCGCGCGCGCCGGAATCCCGCTGGAGGCCATGCCTTCCGGCGACGACACCGGTTCGGCGCTGTTCGCGCTGGCCGCGCGGGGCAAGCTCGACGGCATCGACCCCGAGGACGCGCTGCGCTCGGTCGCCCTGGAGTTCGCCACGCGCATCCGGGCCGCCGAGCGCCGCGCCCGCGAGACCGGCCGCACCGACCTCACCGCCGCCGACTGGAGCGAGCTGCTGAGCGGATCCGATGCCTGACCGCAGGCTGGTCGCCGTCCCGCTGCTGTTAGCGCTGGCCGCCTGCTCGCCCCAGCCCTCGATGCCGTTCGAGATCCCGTCGGCCTCCGCGCCGCCGGACCCGGGCGTCGACCCGCCGCCGGTGGAGGTGCTCGCCGCGGGCGCCCGGACGCCGAACCGGCCGCAGGCGCAGCTCACCGAGTGGTCGGAGCGGATGTCCGATGAGCTCAACATCCCGCGCGCCGCGCTGCAGGCCTACGGGTACGCGCAGGTCGCGCTGGGGGCCGAGACGGCCGAGTGCGGGCTGAGCTGGACGGTGCTGGCGGGCATCGGCGCGGTGGAGTCCAGCCACGGCAGGCACGGCGGCGCCCGGCTCGACGACACCGGCAGGCCGACGCCGCGGATCATCGGGCTGCCGCTCGACGGCAGCGCCGGGGTCAAGCAGATCCACGACACCGACGGCGGCGTCCTCGACGGCGACCCGGTGTGGGACAGGGCGGTCGGGCCGCTCCAGTTCATCCCCTCCACCTGGAACAAGTACGCCGCCGACGCCGACGGCGACGGTGTCGCCGACCCGCAGGACATCGACGACGCGGCGCTGACCGCCGGGCGCTACCTGTGCGCGGTCGGGCACGACATGCGCGACGGCGACCGGTTCTGGTCGGCGCTGCTGGACTACAACCAGTCCCGCAGCTACGGCCAGGAGGTCCTGGACTACGCCGACCACTACGGGCGGACCAGCCGGTCACTCCCGGCGGAGGGCTGAATCCGGAGGGTGTTCGGTGCCCTGAAGTGCTGGAACCCGAGGGCTACCTGCAAGTAGCCTGTGCTGGTGATCAGGATCTCGCCAACGGTGCTCGCGGCCCTCGGTCGCCTCGCGCTGGTCGTCTCGCTGCTGGCCGCGATGGTCGTCGGCGTCGCCCTGGTCCAGCTCCTCGGCACGCCCGAGAAAGCGCCGGTCGCCGCGCCGCCGCGCCCCGAGGACCCCGAGCCCGCGCCGGTCGAGCCCGGCTCGGTCGCGCCCCCGGTGCAGGCCCCGCAGGTCGAGCCCCAGCCGCAGCCGCAGCCCGGCGTCGACCCGGTGCGCGAGTGGGCGAACCAGATCTCGGCCGTGGTCGACATCCCGGCCCGCGCCGTCGTCTCCTACGTCAACGCCGACCTGGCGCTGCGCCAGCACCAGCCGAGCTGCCGGATCTCCTGGACCACGCTGGCCGGCATCGGCCGCATCGAGTCCAACCACGGCCGCTTCGCCAACCGGCAGCTGCGCGAGGACGCCCGCCCGTCGACGCCGATCATCGGCATCAAGCTCGACGGCGGCCCCGACGTCCGGCTCATCCCGGACAGCGACGGGGGAGTGCTCGACGGCGACGTCGAGCACGACCGCGCCGTGGGGCCGATGCAGTTCATCCCCTCGACCTGGCGCAAGTGGGCCACCGACGGCAGCGGCGACGGCCGCGGCGACCCGCAGAACCTCGACGACGCGGCCGTCTCGGCGGCCCGCTACCTGTGCGCCAACGGCCGCGACATGTCCACCGGCTCCGGCTGGTGGCAGGGCGTCATGTCCTACAACAACTCCGTCGAATACGCCCAAAAGGTCTTCGGCCTAGCCGAGTCCTACGCAGCAGCGGGCAACCAGCGCCCCTGACCCCCTCCTCACCCCCCGGCTCCGCACCGGGTGACCGGATTACGGCAGTAATCCGTCCCCCGATTACGGCGGTTTTCCGTCCCCTGATTACGGCGGTACTCCGGGTGGGACACGGATTACGGCGGATTACTCCGGTATTCGGGTCACCCCGGGGGAGCGGGTCGGGTCAGGAGGAGTGGACGGCGATGTGGGCGTTGATCTCGCCCAGGGCTTCCTGGTAGGCCGGGTCCGGGTACATGGTGGCGGCGAGGCGGATCTGGGCGCGGGCCTCGGTGAGGCGGCCCTGGCGCTGCAGGGTGCGGCCCAGGACCAGCCGCGCGTAGTGGTCCGAGGGGTCGAACTCCAGGACGCGCAGGAACGCGCGCTCGGCCCGGCGCAGCTGCGCCGAGAAGAAGTAGGCCCGTCCCAGCAGCAGCTGCACGCTGGGCTGCTCGGAGGCGACGTCGACAACGGGTTCGAGGACTGTCAGGGCTTCCAGCGGGCGTCGTTGCGCGAGCAGTTCCTCCGCTCGGCGGAACGCTGTGACCGTGCCTTCTGTCGTCATGGCGCCGACAACGTTAATCCGCGATCGGCTGTTCCGAGACGTCCGACCGGATGGTCTTGCGGTGACGGGCAGATGTCGCGGACGCGACACGGGAGCGGAGAACGAGCGGCGCAGATCACCGCATCGCGAGTCTGCGGCGAGCGCGGTACCGGCCCGGTTAGGCTCGTAGTCGGTTGTCGGGGCGGACGGCCGGAGCGCGGCGTGCGGGAACGTCGTGGCGGTTGCTCCCGTCCTATGGATCCAAGCTGGTTAGGAGCACACGTGGCGATCATCGAACAGGTCGGCGCCCGCGAGATCCTCGATTCGCGCGGTAACCCCACCGTCGAGGTCGAAGTGGCGTTGGAGGACGGCACGCTCAGCCGTGCGGCGGTCCCCTCGGGCGCGTCGACCGGCGAGCACGAGGCCGTCGAGTTGCGCGACGGTGACGCCGGCCGCTACGGCGGCAAGGGTGTGGAGAACGCCGTCTCGGCCGTGCTGGACGAGATCGGCCCGGAGCTGACCGGCCTGGACGCCACCGAGCAGCGCGTGGTCGACCAGAAGCTGGTGGACCTCGACGGTACCCCGGACAAGTCCCGGCTGGGCGCCAACGCGATCCTCGGCGTCTCGCTGGCGGTGGCCAAGGCCGCCGCGGAGGCCTCGGAACTGGAGCTCTTCCGCTACATCGGCGGCCCGAACGCGCACGTGCTGCCGGTGCCGATGATGAACATCCTCAACGGCGGCGCGCACGCCGACACCGGGGTGGACATCCAGGAGTTCATGATCGCGCCGATCGGCGCGGACACCTTCGCCGACGCGCTGCGCTGGGGTGCCGAGACCTACCACGCGCTGAAGTCGGTCCTGAAGTCCAAGGGCCTGGCCACCGGCCTGGGCGACGAGGGCGGTTTCGCCCCCGACCTGCCCAACAACCGCGAGGCGCTGGACCTGATCGCCTCGGCGATCGACAAGGCCGGCTACAAGCTGGGCCGCGACATCGTGCTGGCCCTCGACGTGGCCGCCACCGAGTTCTTCGAGGCGGGCACCTACAACTTCGAGGGCAGCAAGCGCACCGCCGACCAGATGGCCGAGTACTACCAGGAGCTCGTCTCCGCGTACCCGCTGGTGTCCATCGAGGACCCGCTGGGCGAGGACGACTGGGACGGCTGGGCCAAGCTGACCAAGCAGATCGGCGACAAGGTGCAGCTGGTCGGCGACGACCTGTTCGTCACCAACCCGGAGCGCCTCGAGGACGGCATCAACAAGGGCGCCGCGAACGCGCTGCTGGTCAAGGTCAACCAGATCGGCACCCTGTCGGAGACGCTGGACGCGGTCAGCCTGGCGACCTCGTGCGGCTACAAGTCGATGATGAGCCACCGCTCCGGCGAGACCGAGGACACCACGATCGCCGACCTGGCGGTGGCCACCGGCTGCGGCCAGATCAAGACGGGTGCTCCGGCGCGCAGCGAGCGGGTCGCGAAGTACAACCAGCTGCTGCGCATCGAAGAGGGCCTCGGCGACGCCGCCCGCTACGCGGGTGACCTGGCGTTCCCGCGGTTCAACGCGGAGAGCTGAGTCATGCCGGCCGGGCGCGCATCCGATTCGCAGGGGCGCGGCGAGCGGAAGGTTCCGCCGTCGCGCCGGCCGGTGCGCGCCCGCCGGGACTCGGCCCAGGGCCGAGCCGCCCAGGGCAAGGCTTCCCAGGGCAAGTCGGCTCAGCGCAAGCCGCCGCCGAAGCGGCGTCCGGCGAGCAGGCCCCGGTCCAGCACCGGCGGCGCGTTCCAGCTCTCCTCGACGCGTCGCGCGGCGGTGCTGGCGACGCTGGTGTGCGTGATGGCGCTGAGCGTGGCGGTGCCGCTGCGCACCTACCTCAGCCAGCGCGACGAGCTCAACGCGCAGGAGGCGCAGCGCGCCGAGCTGGAGGTGCAGGTCCGCCAGCTGGAGCAGCGCAAGCAGGAGCTGTCCGACCCGGAGCAGGTGGAGGCCGAAGCGCGGGCGCGCCTCGGCTACGTCCGCCCGGGCGAGACGCCCTACATCGTGGAGGTGCCGCAGGCCCCGGCCCCGCCGCCTCCGCGGGCACCCGGTGACGACGGGGTGCCGTGGTACGAGGAGATGTGGAACTCGGTGTTGGGGAAGGATTCGTGAAGGTGGACACGTCGCTGGTCAGCGAGGCCGACCGGGAGTGCGTCCGGCGTCAGCTCGGACGGCCGCCGCGGGGGCTGCACGCGATCGCGGCGCGCGACGCCTCCGGTGAGCCGACGGTGGTGCAGACCTGGCCGCGGCTGGAGGACGGCACCCCGTTCCCGACGCTGTACTACTTGACGGCCCCGGACCTCACCGCCCACGCCTCGACGTTCGAGGCGGAGGGGCTGATGAAGGAGATGCAGGACCGGCTGGCCACCGACGCCGAGCTCGCCGAGGTGTACCGGCGCGCCCACGAGTCCTACCTCGCGGAGCGCGACGCCCTGGAGTCGCTGGGCACGGACGTCAGCGCGGGCGGGATGCCGGACCGGGTGAAGTGCCTGCACGTCCACATCGCCCACGCCCTGGCCAAGGGGCCGGGGGTGAACCCGTTCGGCGACGAGGCCATCGACCTCATCGCCGAACGCTGGCCGGAGCACCGCTACCTCCTCGCCCGCTGAGGCCAGATTCCTTCCGCACTTCGGAACGCGGGTTCCACCGGTGACGGTTTTAGCCATAATCACCCATGATCAATGTCCGTTTTGTCCGGACAATTATGGCTAAAACTGTCCGACGGCCCTCACCTCCCCGGCGCGATGCGGTCGACGAGGGTCTTGGGGCTCGGGATCGGGGTCGCGCCGAAGGTGCGGCCGGGGTCGCCGAGGCGGGTGGCGATGAAGGCGTCCGACACCGTTGCGGGCGCGTAGCGCTGGAGCAGTGCCGCCTGCAGGGTCAGGGCCAGGGACTCCGCCAGCGCCCTCGCGCGTTCCGGCCGGGGGTCGGCCAGTTCCGCCCGGACCCGGCGGACGGCTCCGTCGTAGATCGCGTTGTCGCCGCCTGCCGCGTCGAGCTCGGCGAGGATCGCGTCTCGGCTGCTCGGCTGCTTGGCCAGGGCTCGCAGCAGGTCGAGGGCCGTGACGTTGCCGGAGCCCTCCCAGATCGACATCAGCGGCGCCTCCCGGTAGAGCCGCGGCATCCCGGACTCCTCGACGTAGCCGTTGCCGCCCAGGCACTCCAGGGCCTCGGCCACCACGTACGGCGCGCGCTTGCAGACGAAGAACTTCGTCGCGGGCAGCGCCAGCCGCAGCAGGTCGTGCTCCTGCTGCTCCACCGCCGCGGCCAGCCGCATCGCCAGCGTCGTCGCCGCCTCGGACTCCAGCGCCAGGTCGGCGATGACCTGCTGCATCAGCGGCTGGTCGGCCAGCCGCGCGCCGAACGCGCTGCGCCGCTGCACGTGGTGGGCGGCCTCCGACAGCGCGATGCGGACGTTGGCCGCCGCGCCCAGAACGCAGTCGAGCCTGGTCATCGACACCATCTCGATGATGCAGCGGACCCCCCGCCCCTCCTCGCCGACGAGGTGCCCGATGGCGCCGGTGTACTCGATCTCCGAGGAGGCGTTGGACTTGTTGCCGAGCTTGTCCTTGAGCCGCTGCAGCCGGATCTCGTTGCGGCTGCCGTCGGGCAGCACGCGCGGCACCAGGAAGCAGCTCACCCCGTTCGCGGTCTGGGCGAGGGTGAGGAACAGGTCGTTCATCGGCGCCGAGGTGAACCACTTGTGCCCGACGAGCCGGTAGGTCCCGTCGGCCAGCGGCTCGGCGGTGGTGGTGTTGGTGCGGACGTCGGAGCCGCCCTGCTTCTCGGTCATCGACATGCCCGCGAGCAGCGCCGACTTCTCCTGCGGCGGCCGCAGACCGAACTCGTATCCGGGCGCGGTCAGCTTCGGCTCGTACTCGGCGGCCAGCTCGGGCGACCAGCGCAGCGCGGGCACCGAGGAGTAGGTCATCGAGATCGGGCAGCCGTGCCCGGCCTCGGCCTGCGACCACAGGTAGAACCCGGCGGCCCGGCGCAGGTGCGCGCCCGGCCCCTGCCCCCACGGCGCGGCGTGCAGGCCGTGCGCGATGGCCCGCTCCATCAGCCAGTGCCAGGACGGGTGGTACTCGACCTCGTCGATCCGGTTGCCGTAGCGGTCGTGGGTGCGCAGCTGCGGCGGGTTCTCGTCGGCGAGCCTGCCGTGCTCGCGGGCCTCGGCCGACCCGGCCTCCAGCGCGAGCGGGGTGAGGTCGCCGACGGCGTAGCGGGTCAGCGCCGAGCCCAGCGCGGGATCGCAGGCCAGCGGGTCGAACCCGGACAGCGGGACGGACTGGTTGGAGACCTGGTGGGTGCTGAACGCGCGCAGCTCGTCGGTGAGCGTCATGCTCCGGAGCCTAGGCACAACCACTTCCGAGTTGAACGGGTCGGGAGAGATCGTGAGGTGGGAAGTTTTCATGAAAACTTCCCCGTCCCCGGGCGGTCGGCTCGGTCGGGTGAACCTGCCCGTTCTCCGGTCGGCGGAGCTTCCCGACCTGGTGTATCCAGGGACTCGGCTCTGGCGGAGGCTCGAACTCTGGTGTGGGGGTTTCACGGGTGGCGAACCGCAAGAACAAGATCCGGCGGAAGGCTCAGACGCGCGCCGTGGTGGGGGATCGGGCGCGGAAGTGGCTGGCGGCCACCGCGATGGCACCGGTCCTGGCGCTGCCGGCGGCGCTGGTCAGCGCGTCCGCGCTGCCGACCGCGATGGATCAGCACTCGCCGGATCTCCGGCAGCTGGGGGTGAGCGGGAACCTGCCGCAGGCACCGGCGCTGAGCCCTCGCGTGCTCGACGAGGCCGCCGACCCGGAGCAGCTGGCGGCGGTGCCGCAGGCCGCGCCCCGGGTGGAGCTGCCGACCGGTGAGCTCGGCATCCCCGAACCCGTCCTGGCCGCCTACATGCAGGCGGCGCGCTCGGTGGAGCAGACGCACGCGTGCGGGCTGCACTGGTCGGTGCTGGCCTCGATCGGCCGCATCGAGTCCGGGCACGCCCGCGGCGGCGACATCGACGTCAACGGCACGACCACGCACGCGATCCTCGGGCCGCGGCTGTCGGGCGGGCCGAACATCGCGGCGATCCCGGACACCGACGCGGGCCGCTTCGACGGCGACCCGGTGTGGGACCGGGCCGTGGGTCCGATGCAGTTCATCCCGTCCACCTGGCGGAAGTTCGCCACCGACGGCAACGAGGACGGCGTCGCGAGCCCGCACAACCTGCCGGACGCGGCGGCCGCGGCCGGGACCTACCTGTGCAGCGGCGGTGGTGACCTCAGCGATCCGCGCGAGCTGGCGGCAGCGGTGTTCCGCTACAACCACTCCGAGAGCTACGTCCGCACCGTCATGGTCTGGGCCGACGCCTACCGCCGCGGCGTCACGCCGACCCCGGCGGAGCTGGCCCCGGCGGCCGGCGACGTGCTCGCCGGGGAGCGGGTGTCCGCCGATCCGGGCGCGCTCGCGATGCCCGCGCCCGCGCCGCTGACCGTTCCCGGGATCGAACCGGTCCCGCCGGTGGAGGACCCGCAGCCGCAGGCCCTCCCGCCGCTCACCCCGGCCCCGGAGCAGCAGGAGCCCGCCCCGGCGCCCGTTCCGGAGTCCGGCCTGGCGGAGCCGCCGCTGGTGCCGCCGGTCGAGCCCGCGCCGCCGCAGCTGCCGGGCGACGAGCCGACGACCAAACCCGCGCCGACCCCGACGGTCCCGACGACGCCGCCGAGCTCGGAGACCCCGACGCCGGAGCCGTCCACATCGGAGCCCGCGCCGAGCGCTCCGCCGAGCTCGTCGAGCACCCCGACTCCGGAACCGAGCACCGAATCCCCGTCCTCGGAGCCGAGCGCCGAGCCGCCGACCTCGCAGGCTCCCGGCTCGCAGGTCCCGCAGCCGTGCGACACCGAGCTGCTCGACCGCGGCGAGTTCTCGCTGCTCGAACCGGAGGCGGGCGAGGACGTCCAGCCCGGCGAGTCGTTGCCGCTGCTGGCGCAGGCCGGCGGTCAGGTCTTCACTGACGCCGGCGGCGTCGCCGCACCCTGCACCGTCCCGGAGGACTACCAGCCCCGCTGACCGGCCGGACCCCGGAACCGGGCCGCGCGCGTTGCCGTCAACGCGCGCGGCCCGGCGCTGTCTCCGGGGTGGCCGGGTCCCGATAGCGTTGGGGGAGCGGCCGGAAACGCCGGTGCGCAGCTGGTCGAGGAGGGTGCGATGGCACGGGTTGCGGCGATCGACTGCGGGACGAACTCGATTCGCCTGCTGATCGCGGACGTCACGGTCCACGACGACGGGCGCAAGGACCTGCGCGACATCTACCGCACGATGCGCATCGTCCGGCTCGGCCAGGGCGTGGACGCCACCGGCCGGCTGGCGCCGGAGGCCATCGAGCGCACCCGGGAGGCGCTGGTCGACTACGCGGCGATGGCCGCGCGCAAGGGCGTCGAGCGGGTCCGGATGGTGGCGACCTCGGCGACCCGCGACGCGGAGAACCGCGAGGACTTCTTCTCGATGGTCCGCGAGACGCTGGGCGTCGACGCCGAGGTGATCACCGGTGACGAGGAGGCGCGGCTGTCGTTCGTCGGCGCGGTCGGCGACCTCGACCCGCTGGACGGCCCGTTCGTGGTCACCGACGTCGGCGGCGGCTCGACCGAGGTCGTGGTGGGCACCTGGGACGGCGCGAACGCCGACATCACCGCCGCCCACTCCGCCGACATCGGCTGCGTGCGGCTGACCGAGCGGTGCCTGCACGACGACCCGCCGACCGGCGAGGAAGTCCTCGAAGCGGAGAAAGTCGCACGTCAGATCCTCGACGAGGCGTTCGCGCGGGTCGACGTCAGCGAGGCGAAGACGTGGGTGGGGGTGGCCGGAACGGTCACCACGCTCTCCGCCATCGCGCAGGATTTGCCGGAATACGACCCGCAGGCGATTCACCTTTCCCATATTTCCCAGAATCGTGTCGAACAAATCGCCGAACGCCTTCTTTCTTCAACGCACGAAGAGCGTTCGAAGATCGGATCGATGCATCCGGGCCGGGTGGACGTCATCGGGGGCGGTGCGCTGGTGGTCAAGGTTCTGGCGCAGGAGTTTTCCGAGCGCAGCGGCATCTCGTCGATGACAGCCAGTGAGCACGACATCCTCGACGGTATTGCCCTGTCCATCAGCTAGTTCCCAGATCGTGGACAGGTGGTTTCACTTGCAAAGAATGGGAATGGTGAATCGATTCAGAAAGTGACGGCTTTGTGACACTGCATTGCCGCCGCCCGGTTCTCACTTATGTTTACGCACGTCTGACGCGACGGTGAAGAACCGTCGTGCGTGATGACCCCGGAAAATCAACCTGGGGCGCGCGTGGAAGCGGGAGGACCTACATGCGAAAGGGACGTTTGGCCGCATTGGTCGCGGCCCCGCTGGCGGTGGCGTTGCTCGCCACCGGCTGCGGCGGTGGCGGCAGCGGCTCGGGAGAGGACGGCGTCATCACCCTGGACTGGGGCGAGCCGGAGAACCCTCTTGTCCCGGCCAACACCACCGAGGAAAACGGTGGTTTCATCGTGAGCTCCATGTTCACGGGTCTCGTGAAGTACCGCGCGAGCGACCTCAAGGTCGAGAACGCGGTCGCCGACAAGATCGAGACCACCGATCACCAGAACTACACGATCAAGCTCAAGCCGGGCTGGACGTTCCACGACGGGACGCCGGTCAAGGCCAAGAACTTCGTGGACGCCTGGAACTACTCCGCCTACGGTCCCAACGGCATGCAGGGCGCGAGCTTCTTCGAGCAGATCGACGGCTACGACCAGCTGCAGTCCGAGGACCCGGACGGCGAGGAGGGCCCGGCACAGGCCCCGCCGCCGCCGGCCAAGGAGATGTCCGGTCTCAAGGTCGTCGACGACACGACGTTCACCGTCAAGCTGAAGGCGCCGCTCACGATCTTCCCGGTCGTGCTGGGCTACTCCGCCTACATGCCGCTTCCCGACTCGTTCTTCGCCGACCCTAAGGGCTTCGAGGAGCACCCGATCGGCAACGGTCCGTTCAAGTTCCAGGACCGCCAGCCGAACGTCGAGCTGAACCTGACCGCCTACGACCAGTACGCCGGCGCCGACAAGCCGACGATCAAGGGCGCCAAGTTCAAGGTCTACGACAACCTCGACACCGCCTACCAGGACCTCGTCTCGGGCAACCTGGACTTCCTGCGCGCCGTCCCGGTCTCCGCGCTGGTCGGCGACAAGTGGAAGCAGGACCTCGGCGACCGCGCGAAGCAGAAGCCGGGCCTGCTCACCCAGAACCTGGGCATCCCGATCTACGACGAGAAGTTCAAGAACCCGCTGCTGCGCAAGGCGATCTCGATGTCGATCGACCGCAAGACGATCACCCAGCAGGTGTTCGCGGGCGGTCGCGACCCGGCGGACGGCTTCGCCACCCCGGCCGTCGACGGCTACCGGCCCGGCCAGTGCGGTGAGGCCTGCGAGTTCAACCCGGAGAAGGCCAAGCAGTACCTGGCCCAGGCCGGCGGTTTCCCGGGCACCCTGACCCTGGAGACCAACGCCGACGGCGGGCACGACGAGTGGGTGCAGGCCGTGGCCGCGAGCATCCAGCAGAACCTGGGCATCCCGACCCAGTTCGTGCCGGTCCCGACCTTCGGCGAGTTCCGCCAGAAGGCCAACGCGTTCCAGTTCGACGGCCTGTTCCGCACCGGGTGGAAGGCCGACTACCCGAACCTGGAGACGTTCCTGACGCAGCTGTACCGCACGGACGCGTCGTCGAACGACTACAAGTACTCCAACCCGGCGTTCGACGCCGCGCTGGACAAGGCGAACGCGGCTCCCGACATGGCCGCCGCGACCGCCGGTTACGCCGACGCGGAGAAGCTGCTGGCGGAGGACCTGCCGGCGATCCCGCTGTGGACCCAGCCGGTGCAGTACGGCTTCTCGGAGCGAGTCGCCGCAGGTGAGGTCAAGGCCTACCGTGAGCTCGATCTGACCACGGTCCGCCTGAACCCGTAAAACCGAGTGCGGGCCCGGCCCACCGAAACCCGGTGGGCCGGGTCCCGCGCTGCTGTTGATGGAGGAGGCCCAGGATGGGTCGCTACGTGTTGCGGCGGCTGCTGCAACTGATCCCGGTCTTCATCGGGACGACTTTTATCATCTATGCGCTGGTGTGGGCGATTCCCGGCGACCCGTTCGCGGGCAAGTGCGGCGACCGCGGCTGTCCTCCCGCCTACATCGCGGAGATGAACCAGAAGTACAACCTGGACGATCCGCTCATCGTCCAGTACATCAAGTACCTGGGGAAGCTGCTGACGGGTGATTTCGGGGAGACCTACTCCGGAACCGCGATCTCCTCGCTGCTCGAACAGGCCTATCCGATCACCGTCCGGCTCGCCATCGTCGCCCTGATCATCGAGGGCGTCATCGGTCTGGCCGCCGGTGTTCTGACCGGCCTGCGCGGGCGCGGCTTCCTGGACAACCTGGTGCTGGTGTCCACGCTCTTCCTGATCGCGCTGCCGGTGTTCGTCACCGGTTTCGTGGCCCAGATCGTGCTCGGTTCCGAGCTCGGCATCATCAGGCCCACCGTCTCCTCCGATCCCTCGATCGGCGAACTCATCGTTCCCGGGTTCGTCCTCGGATCCCTGTCGATGGCCTACGTGTCCAGGCTGACGCGGACGAGCATGATGGAGAACAAGCACGGCGACTTCGTGCGCACCGCCGTCGCGAAGGGCCTCACGCCCCGCCGCGTCGTCGGCGTGCACATGCTGCGCAACTCCATGATCCCGGTCGTCACGTTCCTGGGCACCGACCTGGGCGCGCTGATGGCCGGTGCGATCGTCACCGAAGGCGTGTTCAACATCCGTGGTATCGGTGGCCTCGTCTTCAAGGGGATCACCACCCAGGAAGGCACCACGGTGACGGGGATCGTCACCGTCCTGGTGCTGGTCTACCTGCTGATGAACCTGCTGGTGGACATTCTCTACGCGGTGCTCGACCCGAGGATCCGATATGACTGACCGAACCCCCACCACCCTCGCGGCCGACGATTCGGCGGCCGCGCACACCGAAGCGGCCGTCTCCGAGGAGACCAAGAACGAGAAGCCCCGGGGACTCTGGAGCGACGCCTGGCGCGACCTGCGCCGCCGTCCGCTGTTCCTGATCGCCTCGGTGCTGATCCTGGCTCTGCTGATCATCGCCGCGTTCCCGCAGCTGTTCACGCACGTGGACCCGAACTTCCAGGACCTCACCAAGGCCCGCGACACCCCGTCGGCGGACGCCTGGTTCGGGTACGACAACCTCGGCCGGGACCTCTACGCCCGCACCATCATCGGCGCCCGCGCGTCGATCCTGGTCGGTCTGGCGGCGACCCTGCTGACCGTGCTGCTCGGCGGGTTCATCGGCATCATCGCCGGTTACTTCGGCGGCGTCGTGGACACGTTGATCTCCCGGTTCTCCGAGATCTTCATGGGCCTGCCGTTCGTGCTCGGCGCGATCGTCATCCTCACCACCATGAACGCCGAGGTGAAGATCCCCAGCGGGACTCGCATCGTCACCCAGGTGGTGCTCACGATCGGGGTGCTGTCCTGGCCGGTGTCGATGCGCATCATGCGGTCGGCGACGATCGCGGCCAAGCAGCAGGACTACGTCAAGGCCGCCCGCGCGCTGGGGGCCAGCTCGGGCCGGATCATCTTCCGGCACGTGCTGCCCAACACGCTCGCGCCGGTCATGGTCTACGCGACCATCGCGCTCGGCGGGTTCATCGGTGCGGAGGCGACGCTGTCGTTCCTCGGCATCGGCCTGCGCGAACCGGTCGTGTCCTGGGGCGTGATGATCGCCGACTCGCGCAACTACATCCAGTCGGCGCCGCACCTGCTGTTCTTCCCGGCCGGTTTCCTGGTGCTCACGGTCCTGGCGTTCGTGATGCTCGGCGACGCCGTCCGCGACGCGCTCGACCCGAAGCAGAAGTAGGAGTGACCGCTGTGTCCGCACACGAACACGAGACCTCGGCGGGACGTCTGCTCGAGGTCGAGGACCTGCACGTCGAATTCCGCACCCGGGACGGCGTCGCGAAGGTCCTCAACGGCGTGAACTACCACGTCGACGCCGGCGAAACCCTCGCCGTGCTGGGCGAATCCGGTTCCGGCAAGAGCGTCACCGCGCAGACGGTGATGGGCATCCTGGACATCCCGCCGGGAGCGATCACCGGGGGCGCGATCCGCTACCGCGGCGAGGACCTGCTCACCGCCACCGAGGAGCGCAGGCGCGAGCTGCGCGGCGACTCGATGGCGATGATCTTCCAGGACGCCCTCTCGGCGCTGAACCCGGTCTACACGGTCGGGTTCCAGATCGCCGAGCAGCTGCGGACCCGCCGCGGCATGTCCCGCAAGGACGCCACGGCCAAGGCCGTCGAGCTGCTGGACCAGGTGAAGATCCCGAACGCCAAGCAGCGCGTGAAGGAGTACCCGCACCAGTTCTCCGGCGGCATGCGGCAGCGCGCGATGATCGCGATGTCGCTGGCCCTGGACCCGGCCCTGCTCATCGCCGACGAACCCACCACGGCGCTCGACGTTACCGTGCAGGCCCAGATCATGGACCTGCTCGACGAGCTGCGCCGGGAACGCGGCATGGGCCTGATCCTCATCACCCACGACCTGGGCGTGGTCGCCGAGGTCGCGGACCGGATCGTGGTGATGTACGCGGGCCGCATCGTCGAGTCCGCCGACGCGCACTCGCTGTACAAGCAACCGGGCCACCCCTACACCGACGGCCTGATGCGGTCGATCCCGCGCCTGGACCTCAAGGGCCAGGAGCTGGAGACGATCAAGGGCCTGCCGCCGAACCTGATGGCGGTGCCGCCGGGATGCCCGTTCCACCCCCGCTGCACGCGGGCGGAGGACAAGTGCCGCACGGAGGTGCCGACCGACCACGACCTCGGGTTGGGCCGGGTCAGCGCCTGCCACTTCGCGGAGGAGATGATGAGCCGTGGCTGAGCCGATCCTCCAGGTCAACGACCTGGTCAAGCACTTCCCGGTGCGCGCGGGCTTCCCGCGTCGCACCGTCGGGCACGTGCGGGCGGTCGACGGCGTGTCCTTCGACCTGAACAAGGGCGAGACCCTCGGCGTCGTCGGCGAGTCCGGCTGCGGCAAGTCGACGCTGGCGCAGGTGCTGATGCGGCTGGAGCCGCCGACCAGCGGCACCGCGACGTTCGAGGGCCGCGACATCTTCAAGATGCGCGGGTCCGAGCTGCGCAAGCTGCGCCGGGACATGCAGATCGTGCTGCAGGACCCCTACACCTCGCTGAACCCGCGGCGCACCGTCGGCGACATCGTCGGCGAGCCCTTCGAGATCCACCCCGAGGTGGCCCCGAAGGGCGAGCGGCGGCGCAAGGTGCAGGAGCTGCTGGAGGTCGTGGGCCTCAACCCCGAGCACATCCACCGCTACCCGCACCAGTTCTCGGGCGGTCAGCGGCAGCGCATCGGCATCGCCCGCGCGCTGGCGCTCAAGCCGAAGGTGATCGTCTGCGACGAGCCGGTGTCGGCGCTGGACGTGTCGATCCAGGCGCAGGTGATGAACCTGCTCGGCGACCTGCAGGACGAGTTCGGGCTGTCGTACGTGTTCATCGCCCACGACCTCGGTGTGGTCCGGCACCTGTCGGACCGGGTCGCGGTGATGTACCTCGGCAAGATCGCCGAGGTCGGCACCGAGGACGAGATCTACGAGCACCCGCAGCACCCGTACACCCAGGCCCTGCTGTCGGCCGTTCCGGTGCCGGACCCGACCCTGCGCGGCAAGCGCGAGGTCATCCGGCTCAGCGGTGACGTCCCCAGCCCGGCCAACCCGCCGTCGGGCTGCCGCTTCCGCACCCGCTGCTGGAAGGCGCAGGACATCTGCGCCGAGAAGGCGCCGGAGCTGGAGATCCGCACCGGCACCCACCCGGCGGCCTGCCACTTCGCGGAGGAACACCCCCACGTCGTGGCCTGATCCGACGAGACGCGGGCGCTCCCACCGGTTCTCCGGAGGGGGCGCCCGCGTCGTGTCAGCTCTGCTGCTCGGGGTGGCTGAGCAGGAAGACCCTGGGCGCGACCCGTTGCATCTCGCCGCCGCGGGCGACGACCAGGCCCGCCGCGAAGTCGACGAGCTGCGTCGCCTCGGACCCCGGAACGCCGCTGAGGTCCATCAGCACGGCGTTGCCCTGCCGGTAGTAGTCGCCCACGTAGTAGACGTCCTGGTAGTTCTGCGGGTGCAGCGTCTTGACCACCCGATCAGTGTCACCCACCGACCGGCCCTGTCAATCGCAAGCGAGGGCCGTGCCGCGCGATTTCCCGCGTCAGGTTCCGCTGACGAAGCGCGCGAGGTCCTCGGACTGCTGGAGCCGGGACGGCTCGTGGACGTACATCATGTGGCCCGCCGGGTAGTAGCGGACGTCGATGTTGTCGCGCAGCTCGTCCGGGACGGGCAGCCGGGCCAGCACGTGCTCGGCGGCGAAGTACGGCGTGGCGCCGTCGGTGTAGCCGCAGCCCACGTGCACCCGCAGGTGCGGGTTGGCCTGCATCGCCGAGCCCAGCTTGTCCACCACCGACACCGCCGCGCCCTCGAACTCCTTGTAGGACCACGGGTGAACGCGGCCGGTCAGCGTCTCGTAGGGCAGGTCGCTGCGGTAGTCGAGCTCCTCGCGCAGGTAGTGGTTGATCGCCGCCGAGTAGGCGCCGCGGATGCCGGAGATGCTCGGGTCGTCGGTGAAGCGCTCCACCGCCGCGTCCGGCTCCCACCCGGTGAACCGGCCGTCCATCCGGCCGACGGTCCTGCGCTCGTCGCGCAGCAGCTCGGTGAAGAACCGGATGTGCTCGATGCGCAGGTTGACGCGGTCCACGTAGTCCTCGGACAGGCCGGACAGCTCGGCGAGCCTGCGCACCACGTCCGCCCGCTCCTCCGGCGTGAGCCGCGCGCCCCGGGCCAGCGCCCACGGGTAGTCCTCGGCGGCGAACTTCTCGGCCTCGTCGAGGACCTCGCGCAGCGGCCGGTCGCCGTGCTTGCCGTGGTGGTGGGCGATGGCGGCGTAGGTCGGCAGGTACAGCGAGTACGGCAGGTCGTTGCCCTCGGTGAACCGGATCGTGCCCATGTCCAGCACCGACGAGATCAGCAGCAGGCCGTTCGGGTACAGCCCGTGCCGCGACTGCAGGTGATCGGCCAGCGCCGCCGCGCGCAGCGTCCCGTAGGACTCGCCGGCGAGGTACTTCGGCGACATCCACCGGCTGTTGCGGGTCGTCCACAGCCGGATGACCTCGGCGATCGACTCGACGTCGCCCTGGAAACCGTGGAAGTCGCCGGGTTTTCCGCCCTCGACGGCCCGCGAGTAGCCGGTGGAGACGGGGTCGATGAACACCAGGTCGCTGTGCTTGAGCAGCGTCTCGGGGTTGTCGGCCAGCCCGTACGGCGGCGGCGCGAGGTCCCCGGCGTCGCCGGAGATCACCCGGCGCGGCCCCAGCACGCCCAGGTGCAGCCACACGCTCGCCGACCCGGGTCCGCCGTTGAACGCGAAGGTCACCGGGCGGTTCGAATCCGGTGCGGCGTCGAGGACGTAGGAGGTCAGGAAGACCTCGGCCTTGGCCTTGTGCCCGTCGAACTTGCCGTCGGCGTAGACCTCGTCGCGCAGCACCAGGCGTCCCGTGGTGGCGGTGTAGGACAGCTCGGTGCCGTCCACGGTGATCGCGTGATGGGTGCTGACCAGGTCGTCCACCGGCTCGGCGGGGGTGGTTTCCTGCTGCGTCGCCTCGGCGGCCTTCTCCTCTGCCATGCCGCCCACAGTACGTGCCACCGGAGGCGTCTTCTGTCAGTTTTGGAGCGTGGAAACGACATCGGAGTTGATCTCCTCCCCGGTGGGTTCGCCCGCCGACGCGGCCCCGCGCGCCGGTGATCTGACCGAACTGGACGAACTCGTCACCCGCTGCACGGCCTGCCCCCGGCTCGTCGCCTGGCGCGAGGAGATCGCCCGCGTCAAGCGCGCCGCGTTCCGCGACGAGGAGTACTGGGGCCGTCCGATCCCGGGCTTCGGCCCGCACGACGCGCGGATCGCGATCGTCGGCCTGGCCCCGGCCGCGCACGGCGCCAACCGCACCGGCCGGATGTTCACCGGGGACCGCTCGGGCGACGTCCTGTTCCGGGCGCTGCACGAGGTCGGCCTGGCCTCGCAGCCGCACGCGGTCTCATCGCACGACGGCCTGACCCTGCGCGACGTCCGGATCACCGCCCCGGTCCACTGCGCTCCACCGGCCAACAAGCCCACCCCGGCCGAACGCGACACCTGCCGCCCCTGGCTCGTCCGCGAACTCGACCTGCTCCGGCCGACGCTGCGGGTCGTGGTCGTCCTCGGCGCCTTCGGCTGGCAGGCCCTCCTCCCGGTCCTCGCCAACGCGGCCTGGCAGCTTCCCCGCCCGCGCCCGAAGTTCGGCCACCTCGCCCACGCCGAACTCCCCGCCACCGACGACGGAGCCCCGCTCCACCTCCTCGGCTGCTACCACGTCAGCCAGCAGAACACCTTCACCGGAAAACTCACCCCGGAGATGCTCCAAGAGGTCTTCACCCAGGCGAAAACCCTGGCCGCGGCCGACTGATCCGAGCACTCCCACCGCATGAAACGTCCCGCTATTACCACTCGGGGCAACGAGAGGGTTCGGGTGCGTTCCTCACCAGGGGACAGTTTTAGTCCAAACTGTCCGGACATTTCGGGCATCGACCCTCGGCAGTTTGGACTAAAACTGCCGTCCTCCGGACACCCGGCCCCGACGGTGGGACGCTCGGAGGGTGGACCGAGAACTCCCCACCGGCCAGCGCGTCGCGCAGCTGGAGCGGTTCGGGCTCCCGGAGTTCGCACGACGCCTCGCCGCCGTGCCGGAACGCCCGGTCCTGACCGTCCAGGGCGCGGTCCGGCGGCCCGCCCAGTTCGACCTCGCGGAGCTCCTCGACGGGCTGCCCGAGCACGAGCAGCGCAGCGACCTGCACTGCGTGACCACGTGGAGCGCGCTCGACCTGCACTGGTCCGGGTTCCGGTTCCGCGACCTCGCCGCCCGGATCGCCGACGCGGTCCACCCGCACCCGCGCGCGACGTGGCTGATGGCCACGGGACTGGACGGCTTCCGCTCGTGCCTCGCACTCGAAGACGCCTGCGCGGACCGGGTTCTCGCCGCCACCCGTCTCAACGGCGCCGAGCTCCCGCCCGAGCACGGAGCCCCGCTCCGCCTCGTCTCCGCAGATCAGTACGGCTACAAGAGCGTGAAGCACCTCGTCGCCCTCGAATACCGCCTCACCTACAGCGCAGGCTCGGCCGGTTTCAAGGAGCACCCCCGAGCCCGCGTGGCCCGGGAGGAGCGAAGCCGCTACCTCCCCGGCCCCCTCTGGCGCCGCATCTGGGCCGCAGCCCTACCCCTCGCCCGCAAGCCCTACCGCAGCTGAACCGCAAAACCGCGCCCGCTCGCACCCGGTCCACCACTGCACCGTCCGGTTATGCTGGTGAGCGATGACGACACCGCGCGAAGCGCTGGGACGACTCGACTCCGCAGCGGAGTCCGGCGAGATCGAGGAGCTGTGCGCCAGGCACGGCCTCGATCTGCTCGTCGTGCACGGCAGCGCGGTCGAAGAAGCGCCGATGCGGCCTCCGGGCGACCTCGACATCGCCTGTCGCTCTCTTCCCGGAACCGAGTTGGACGTCATCGGGTTGATCAACGACCTGATGGACTTGACCGGCTTCGACGGCATCGATCTCCTCGTGCTGAACTCGGCCGGTGTCGTCGCCAGCGCCCGCGCGCTCAGCCCGCAGAGCGTGCTGCTGTACGAGGCGGAACCGAGTCTGTTCACGCTGGCGCAGATCGCGGCCCTGACGACGGAGATGGAGACCAAACACCTTCGCCTCCTCGACCTCAAACTGATGGCTGGTCGATGACACCCAGACGCCTGGACGTCGAAGTCCTCCGAAACAAGCTCGACGCGGTCGACCGCGCAACCACCACCCTGCAGAGCATCACGCCGCTCGACGCGGACAAGCTCCGGTCGGAGCCGGTGACGGCGGCCGCTGTCGAGCGGTTGACCTGCCGCCTGGTCGATCTGGCTGCTGACGTCAACACTCACATCGGCTCGGTGGTCCTCGGTCGTGCCCCGGAGAACTACCGCGAAAGCTTCGACCTGATGGAACAGGCCGGTGCGCTGACCGGGGAACTCGTCGAGAAGATCAAGCCTTCGGTGGGCATGCGCAACGCGATCGTCCACGAGTACCTGCGCATCGACTACGACATCGTTGCCGCAGCGGTACCGCTCGCTTTGGAGACGTACTCCGAGTACCGGAAGCAGGTCGCTGGGTACGTCTACGACCAAGCCGCCGGCTGACGCCGGAACGGCGCAGTGCGGCCGAGGTCGTCCGGACGTTCCGGTCCTTGATCATGGGTGATCTTCGGTGACAGCTGTCTGTCACCGCCCACCGGCAACCGCCGTCACACGCCGAGGCCTCCGGCGATCGAGGTCGCCTGTCCGGTGAACTCCCCCGTCAGCAGCGGCATCGCCTCGCCGATGGCCTTCCGGGTTTCGGGCAGCTCCAGCGACGCCGCGTGGTCCTCCTCGCTCCGCCACACCTCGGTGACCCAGATGGTGTCGTCATCGGTCGCCGAGGTCGCCACCACGTACGACTCGCACCCGTGCTGCCGCAGGTTCTCCACCCCACCCACCAGCAACGCCACGACCTCGTCCCGCTTACCGGGCTTCGCCTTCATCGAAGCGATGTAACCGAACATCCCCACGCCCTCCCTCTCCGAACCGGACTCGCAGCAGCCTGACACCCCGGCCCGACAGCACGGTCCGAAACCCACCGCACGACCGTCAGCGTCAGGGCACCGACCACGTGCGCACGGGCGACGGGAACGCTCGAGGGGCGTGGCTGGGATCAGTCGATCGAGTTCTGGAGCTCAGGGCGCTCCTGGGATAGCTTCGGCGCAGGAGCGCGGCGTCGTGGGCGTCGGGCGAGTCGTAAGGCCAGGTGCACCCGGGGCAGACCGGGACCCTGGCCTTACGCATGTTCGGGGTCAGCGGTGGAAGAGACGGGCGGTTGTGGCTGGAGCTGTCCTTCTGCTTCCCGGGGTGTTGAGTTCGGTGGGAGGTTCGGTGGGGGTCGGGGCCGGGCGGTAGACTTGATCAACAACGAGGAATTTCCTGGATGTTGCCGTTCTCTGACAAGTTCGCCCCGGTGGCGGTCACCTTCGTCAAGAATCGGTTCGAGTCCGGCCCCGCTCGCCGAAGATTCGGTAGGGTGGCGGCAACCGGCTCGCCGGACATCAACGGTGCAGCCCAGGCCCGGTTCACCCTTCCGCGCTTGTTCGTTACAGAGCGCGTACGCAGCGCGTATGGATGCCTACCGCGCGTTGATCGTGATCGACGCCACTCGCGACTGGCGTCACATTAAGGGGGGTAGCTGCAGCGCGGTCACGGTATGTGGTGCGACGATAAAGCCATGGCTGGTAAATCCGATCCCACGCGGATTCTCATCCTCGGCGGCGGTTACGTCGGCATGTACACGGCACTTCAGCTGCAGAAGAAGCTGGGTCGCCGTGAGGCCTCCGTGACGGTCGTCGATCCTCAGCCGCACATGACCTACCAGCCCTTCCTACCGGAAGCGGCCGCGGGTTCGGTTGAACCCCGCCACGTGGTAGCGCCACTGCGACGAGTGTTGAAGCGGTGCCATGTGATCACCGCATCTGTCACCGAGATCAAGAACGACGAGAAGCTCGTCACGATCGAGAACCCGCAGAGCGGCACCGAGACGCTCGCCTACGACGTCCTCGTCGTGGCGCTGGGCTCGGTGTCCCGGCTGCTGCCAATCCCCGGCCTCGCCGAGGAAGGCATCGGGCTCAAGACCGTGGGCGAGGCGACGTACCTGCGCAACCACGTTCTGGCCAAGATGGACGCCGCGGCCAACACCGACGACGAGGAGCTGCGCAAGCGGCTGCTGACCTTCACCTTCGTGGGTGGCGGGTTCGCCGGTGTCGAGGCGCTGGCCGAGCTGGAGGACATGGCCCGCTACGCGAGCCGTGACTACCCGAACGTGGGCCCCGAGGACATGTCCTGGGTGCTCGTCGAAGCCGCCGGCCGGGTGATGCCCGAGGTGAGCGAGAAGATGGGCGTCTACGTCGTCAAGGCGCTCGAAGAGCGCGGCATCAAGGTCTACCTGAACACCTTCCTGAAGTCGGTCGAGGGCGGTCACGCGGTCCTGTCCGACGGCACCGAGTTCGACACCGACACCCTGGTGTGGAACGCGGGTGTGAAGGCCAACCCGGTGGTCAAGAACAGCGACCTGCCGCTGGACGAGCGGGGCCGCGTCAAGGCCTCCGCGCACATGCAGGTCGAGGGTCTGCCGGGGGTCTGGGCCGCCGGTGACGTCGCCGCGGTGCCGGACCTGTCCAAGACCGACGAGGACCCGAACGCCACCTGCGCCCCGTCCGCGCAGCACGCGGTCCGCCAGGCCGACCAGCTCGCCAAGAACGTGCTGGCGACCCTGCGGGACAAGCCGACCAAGGAGTACCGGCACGCCTACGCCGGCTCGGTCGCGGGTCTGGGCCTGTACAAGGGCGTCGCCGACGTCTACGGGTTCAAGGCCAAGGGCTTCGTCGCCTGGTTCATGCACCGCAGCTACCACGTGAGCCGGATGCCCACGTTCAACCGGAAGATGCGGATCGTCATCGACTGGACGCTGGCCTTCCTGTTCAAGCGGGAAGCCGTGTCGATGGGTCAGATCGAGAACCCGCGCGCCGCCTTCGAGCGGGCCGCCGCGAGCTGACGCCGTACCGGGCCGATGGACACCAGGCCGCGCGTCGATGATGACGCGCGGCCTTCATGTTTTCCAAGATCCTCGTCCAGGCGGTGGACAGCCGACCCGCTATCCTTGACAATCAGTAGCGGGAACGAAGATTGAACTCAGGTCTTCACCTGAAAGGATGCGTCACACGGGGGAAGGGGTGAATCCCTTGACGCTCAAAGAGCTGGCCGCGATCTTGCGCAGTGGGGAAGCGCAGGACGGCCCGATCGCCGATTTCGAAGCCGACTACGCCGAAGCGTCGAAGGTCTTCCGGAAGAAGGACGACTGACCATGTGCGCGGCCGAACACCGGCCTGCTGACATGGGGGAACGGGCCGAACCCGAACTCCGCCCGACACCGGTGCTGCTCCAGGGACAGGACTACTTCGTCCGCGCACCGGACACCCCGCTGGACTTCCAGGAGCGGATGTACCAGGCGGGTCTCGTCGAGGAGGAGCCGGGCGATCCGGTTCCCTGCGTCGTCGTGCTCTCGCGCGCCACCGACATGGAGATGAACGACCTCTCCCTGGCGCTGGCCGAGCACGACATCCGAATGGTGCGCATCGACGCCGATCGGTGTCTCGACCTGCCACTGACGGTCTACGCCGATACTCCTCTGATCGAATTCCAGCGCTGGCTCTTGCGCCCGGTACTGATCTGGCGGCGACACTTCGACATGACCGCCGTACCCGTTGATCCCGCAACCGTCTACGGGTCCTATGTTCGGGAGCAGTGGCAGGCGGTCGGTGACTGGCTGACCACTCGGGACGATTGGGGACAGGTGAACACGCGGCGGTCCAGGGAAGGCCTCGACCGGCTGACGCAGCTGCAGGGCGCGGCGTCGGTCGGCCTGCGCGTGCCGCGCACCGCCGTGACCACGATGCCCGGGCGCAGCCGTCCCGGTGGCGCGCAGTGCATCGTCAAGACCGCCGGTCACCACATGCTCGAACCGGAACCCGGTGCGCTGCGCGGGCTGTTCCCGCAGCCGCTGGACGTCCGCCGCACGGGCGGCGAGGCGCGCGAACCGGCCCCCGTGCTGGTGCAGCAGTTCCTCGACGCCGACGAGGAGCTGCGGGTGTTCGTGGTGGGCGGGCGCGCGATCGGGTTCCGGGTGCACAAGCTCGACCCGGCGCAGCTGTGGGTCGATCCCGAGTCGGTCGTGGTCGAACCGGTCGACGTGCCCGAGGAGCTGACCGAGCCGCTGCTGCGGCTGTGCGAGCGCTGGCAGCTGGACGTGGCGGGGTTCGACGTGCTGCGCGTGGCAGGCGAGTGGGTGTTCCTCGAGGTCAACGTCAACTGCGACTGGCGTTGGTTCGAGCAGCGCGCGGACAGCAAGGACGTCTCCGGAGCCGTGCACGACTGGGTCCGGTCGCGGTACGACGAGTTGGCGGAGTCGGCGACGGTGGGCGAATGGGGCAGCTGGTGACCAGACCAGAAGTGCGTGGAAATTTCACGACCGCGGGAACCTTACGGGGTCCGGCCGCGTCGTAATGGCGTACCGGCACACGTGCCGGCGCGAAGCCTGGCCCCCGTAGCCCAACTGGCAGAGGCAGACGACTTAAAATCGTCAGAGTGTCGGTTCGAACCCGACCGGGGGCACTTTTCCAATCTAACGGGTCATCTCGGCTCACACCTCCCCCTTCCGTGCAAGTCGTGCACTCTCTTTCGGGTGATCCTCTCGGGTTCTGGTGGTGACCGCTTCCGGTTGCGGCCGAACGCCTTTCGCCCGGGATCAACCGTTTCCCCTTCGTCACACGCGTTTACGCAGGTGACATCGCCGGGCTCCTAGCGTGGTCTCGCCCGACCAGGCGAGCACGAGGAGAGCACGTGGTATCAGGAGAAGCCGGGAACCTGCGGGACGCGCTGGTCGCGGGGATCGGCCGGCGCAACTTCCTGCGCGCGGCGACCGCCATCGGCGCGACCGGAACCGCGGCGACGGCGTTACCGGCGAACGCGGCGCCGAGCCCTGCGGGACCGGTCCGGATGTCGCGCGAAATCCTGCAGCCCGGAACCGGTCCCGTCGACGGTGAGCACTACCTGCGCTCGCTGCCCGAGGAGGTCCGCTGGGGCTACGTCCCGGCGCTCGGCAGCGAACCGGTGCTGCGGATGCGCTCCGGCGAGACCGTCACCGTCGACACCGTCTCGCACGAGGGGATCCTCGAGGACCAGGGCCGCGACCCGGTCGGCTACTTCGCCCGGCACGGCGTCCCGCGCGAGCGGGTGCTCGACGACGCGGTGCTCATCGCCCGCGATTACGACCGCACCGCAAGGGATTTCGACGCCGACGGCCCGCACGTGATCACCGGGCCGATCCACGTGGACGGCGCCGAACCCGGCGACGTGCTCAAGGTCGACATGCTCTCCATGCGCCCGCGCGTGCCCTACGGCGTCATCTCCAGCAGGCACGGCAAGGGTGCGCTGCCGAGCCTGCCCGACGACGGCGTGCCCGCCGGGATCGACCGCGCGGAGATCATGCCGCCGGTCGGCACCGACGGCCGCGACACCGGGGACCCGACCCGGTACGGCAACGTCTCGGTGTTCGCCCCGATCGAGGGCGATCGGGGAGTGCTGCCCGCCGGGAGCGGGCGGGTCCGGTTCCCGCTGGACCCGTTCATGGGGACGATGGGCGTCGCGTTCGCCGAGGCCGCGGAGCTCGACGACCCGGCGCTGAACTCGGTGCCGCCCACGCTCGGTGGCGGCAACATCGACATCAACCGGCTGGTCGTGGGCAGCAGCCTCTTCCTGCCGGTGTTCGCCGAGGGCGCGCTGTTCTACGCGGGCGACGCGCACATGGCGATGGGCGGCGGCGAGGTCGCGCTCACCGCGATGGAGGGTTCGCTGCGGGCGACGTTCCGGCTGACGGTGTGCAAACCCGGTTCCGGCGATGCCCCCTCGGTCGCGTTCCGGTATCCGTTCGGTGAAACCTCGGACGCGTGGATCCCGGTCGGTCTGTCCGATCCGGACGGTGCGCAGCACGGCCAGGGCGGCGATCTCGACGTCGCGATGCGGCGCGCCGTGGTCAACGCGCTGGACTTCCTGGAGCACGATCGGGGGATGGATCGCGCGGTCGCCTACGCCTACCTGTCCGCGGCCGCCGACTTCGAGTTGTCGCAGGTCGTGGACAAGACCGTCGGGGTGCACGGGATGATCCGCAAGGACCACTTCGACGTCGGCTGACCGGCGCGGCCGGGCGCGTCGGCGGGGTCGCGGCAGTCGTGCCGTGACGTCCGCCGGCACCCGCGATCCCTGTGGTGCGCCTCATCGAGTGCCGCTGCGGGGTGGGGGTTTCGCGGTGGGCGGGGTAACCGCGACAATGCGCGCTCATGGCCTACGAGCGAGACCCCCGGACCGGACGACCGGTGCCGGGACAGCCAGGACCGCAGCAGCCGGGACCGCCCCAGGGCGGTCCGCAGCCGCCCGGCCCGCCGGGACCGCCGCCGGGCGGTCAGCCGAGGCCGCCGCAGGTCCCGCCGGGCCAGATGCCTCCCCAGCCGCCGGGCGGGCAGCCCCCGGGACCGCCGCAGCAGATGCCTCCGCAGCCTCCGCAGTACCCGCAGGGCCAGCCGCCGCAGTACCCGCAGCAGCAGCCCCCGGCCGGGGTGCCCGGGTACCAGCCGCCAGCCAACAACCCGTACCCGGAGACGCGCGTCGGCGGGTACCGGGACGACCCGTACGCCGATCCCTACGACTACCGCGATGACTACCGCGACGACCGGTACGACCGCTACGACGACAGGTACGACGACCGCTACCGCGAGCCGGAGCGCGACCGCTACCGCGACGACTACGACCGCCGCGAGCGGGCCCGCGACCGCGATCGCGACTACGACCGCCGGGACCGGGACTCGTTCCGCGGCCCCAGCGCGGACGCGATCGGCCGCACGGTGCAGGTGCTCACTGCGCTCATCGCGCTGGTGTTCGTGCTGCACATCGTTTTCTCGGTGAGCGGGGCGAACCAGGACAACGACTTCGTGGCCTTCACCTACGGCACCGCGAAGTTCTTCGTGCTCGGCCTGGGCGACGTGTTCACGCCCGGCGACGCGACGATCGGCCTGGTGCTCAACTACGGCCTCGCCGCGCTGATCTACCTGTTCGCCGGCCGGATCATCGCTCGCGCCCTCCGCCGGTGACTCTGCGTCGAACCGGACCCGGAACTCGCCGGGTCCGGTATTGCGCACGTCACCCATCCGCGTGACCTGCGTAAACGTTCCGCGACCGGACTGCGGCGGAGCGGGCTGTCAGGGGGCGGACGCCGTCCCGCGTCGGGGCATGGCACCCTTGAACTGGCCGGACCTGCATGTCAGGCGGGTTCAGCCGCGCACGCACGGCCCGGGTTGCGCCGGACGGAAACGATCGGGCGCTTGCTCTCCAGCGGCCCATGACCAGGAGTAGCTGAGTGGAAAGTTTCTTCTCCTTCATCCTCTACCCGGTTTCGGCGATCTTGTGGTTCTGGCACAAGGTCTTCGGAGCCGTGCTCGGGCCGGACAACGGCTTCGCGTGGGCCCTGGCCGTGTTCTTCCTGGTGTTCACGCTGCGCACGGTGCTGATCAAGCCCGCGCTGAGCCAGATGCGGGCCGGCCGCAAGATGGCGAAGTTCTCGCCGCACATCCAGAAGCTGCGCGAGAAGTACAAGAACGACCGCCAGCGCATGGCGCAGGAGATGCAGAAGCTCCAGTCCGAGCACGGGGTCAACCCGCTCGGCGGCTGCCTGCCCGCGCTGCTGCAGATCCCGGTCTTCCTGAGCCTGTTCCACGTCCTGCGGAACTTCCACCCGGGCGCGCAGAGCAACTTCGTCTTCGACAAGGCCGGGGTGGACTCGTTCATCCAGGCGAACATCTTCGGCGCCAAGCTCTCGAACTGGATCACCCAGCCCGAGCAGGAGCTGGCGCTGTTCGGCACCGACCGGACGTCGATGATGATCGTCGCGATCCCGCTGATGGTGATCGCCTCGATCGCGACCTTCTTCACCATGCGGCTGTCGGTGAAGAAGCAGACCGACGCCTCGATGGCCAACCCGCAGTCGGCCATGATGGCCAAGTTCATGATGTACATCGCGCCGATCGGTGCGCTGATCTCGGGTTGGTTCCTGCCGATCGCGGTGCTGCTGTACTGGCTGGCCAACAACGTCTGGACGCTGGGCCAGCAGCACTTCCTGACCAAGAAGATCGACGCCGAGCAGGAGCGCGAGCGGCAGAAGGAGATCGAGGCGAAGAAGTCCACGCCTCGCCCGAAGCCGGGCCAGAAGCCGGTCCGCGACGGCGGCAAGCCCGCCTCGGAGGAGGGCGAGTCGGCCACGGCCACCGCCACCGAGGCCAAGCCGGCCAAGCCCGCGCCGGGGCAGCGACCGGGCGGCAAGCCGGGTGGCAAGAAGAACCAGCCGAAGAACCGCCCGGGCAAGCAGGCGTCCAGAGCGAAGAAGCGACGTTAGATAACTCGCAGGTAAAGGCCGGTGGATCTTGTGTCCACCGGCCTTCTGCGTCCGGTAAAGTCCGGTTTTACCGAAACGGGAACCGATCGGGACGGCCGGTCGTTGGACCTGGTGACGGCGCAAGAACGCCCAGGAGGATGAGTTGCGCACAACGAGCAACCCCGCGTTCCGCAAGCTGCCGGAAATGGCCGGTGGCTACGCGAACTTCAACTACGGCGGTAGCCCCCAGGGCTACGGCCAGGCGCCGGCTGCTCCGCCGCAGGCCGCGCGCCCCATGACGATCGACGACGTCGTCACCAAGACCGCGATCACGCTCACCCTCGCGGTGATCACCGCGGCGCTGACCTACCTGGTCGGCCCGCCCGCGGTCGTGCTCGCGCTGCCCGCTGCGCTGATCGCGCTGGTCATCTCGCTGGTCATCGTCTTCACCAAGAAGGTCCGCCCGGCGCTGGTGATCGCGTACTCGGCGTTCGAGGGCGTGTTCCTCGGCGGCATCAGCTACGTGTTCGGCTCGAGTTTCGGCTCGGCGATCATCATGCAGGCCGTCGTCGGCACGCTCGGCGTCTTCGCCGCGATGCTGGTCGTCTACAAGACCGGCGCGATCCGGGTGACGCCGAAGCTGACCAAGTGGATCATCGGCGCGGTCGCGGGTGCGGCGGTGCTGATGCTGATCAACCTGGTCGCGAGCTTCTTCACCGCGGGCGGCCTGGGGCTGCGCGAGGCGGGCCCGCTGGGCATCGGCTTCAGCCTGCTGTGCATCGGCATCGCGGCGTTCAGCTTCCTGCTGGACTTCGACGCCGCCGACAAGGCGATCCGCAGCGGTGTCGACGCCAAGTTCGCCTGGTACATCGCCTTCGGCCTGATGACCACGCTGGTCTGGCTGTACCTGGAGATCCTCCGCCTGCTGTCGTACTTCACCAGCAGCGACTGACGCGGATCCCCGCAAGACCCGACAAGGCCGCCACCCCCACCGGGGATGGCGGCCTTGTCTTTGCTCGCTCCGCTCGCGAACACGGATTACCGCCGTAATCCGTTCCCCGAATACGGCCGTAATCGGATCCCCGAAAACGGCCGTAATCGGGTCCCTGAAAACGGCCGTAATCGGGTCACCGCGCGGGGATCAGGAGAGGCGTTCGAGGACCATGGCCATGCCCTGGCCGCCGCCGACGCACATGGTCTCCAGGCCGAACTGCTTGTCGTGGAACTGGAGGGAGTTGATGAGCGTGGTGGTGATGCGGGCGCCGGTCATGCCGAACGGGTGGCCCACGGCGATCGCGCCGCCGTTGAC
Source organism: Saccharopolyspora flava (assembly GCF_900116135.1). Lineage (GTDB taxonomy): Bacteria > Actinomycetota > Actinomycetes > Mycobacteriales > Pseudonocardiaceae > Saccharopolyspora > Saccharopolyspora flava. The sequence continues at coordinate 359,412 of NZ_FOZX01000002.1, read as the reverse complement.
GTTCAGCTTCTCCAGCGGGATGCCCAGGTCCTGGTAGGACGGGATGACCTGCGCGGCGAACGCCTCGTTGATCTCCACCAGGTCGATGTCGTCGATGCTCATGCCGGCGCGCTTGAGGGCCTGCTTGGAGGCCTCCACCGGGCCGAGGCCCATGATCTCCGGCGACAGGCCGGACACGCCGGTCGAGACCACGCGGGCCAGCGGCGTCAGGCCGAGCTCCTTGGCCTTGGTGTCGCTCATGATCACCAGGGCGGCGGCGCCGTCGTTGAGCGGGCAGCAGTTGGCCGCGGTGATCCGGCCGTCGGGGCGGAACACCGGCTTGAGGCCGGAGACGCCCTCCTTGGTCACGCCCGCGCGCGGGCCGTCGTCGGCGGAGACGACGGTGCCGTCGGGGAGGGTGACCGGGGTGATCTCGCGCGACCAGAAGCCGTTGGCGATGGCCTTCTCGGCGAGGTTCTGGGAGCGGACGCCGAAGTCGTCCATCTCGTCGCGGGTGATGCCCTTCAGCCGCGCCAGGTTCTCGGCGGTCTGGCCCATCGGGATGTAGACGTCCGGGACGACGTCGAGCTCGCGCGGGTCGGTCCAGTTCTCGGCGCCCTGCTCGGCGGTCTGCTGGGTGCGGGCCTCGGCGTCGGCGAAGATCGGGTTGTGGGTCTCGGGCAGCGAGTCCGAGGAGCCCTTGGCGAAGCGGGACACCGTCTCGACACCGGCGCTGATGAACACGTCGCCCTCGCCGGCCTTGATGGCGTGCAGCGCCATCCGGGTGGTCTGCAGGCTGGACGAGCAGTAGCGGGTGATGGTGGTGCCGGGGAGCTGGTCGTAGCCGAGGAGCACGGCGACCACCCGGGCCATGTTGAAGCCCTGCTCACCGCCGGGGAGACCGCAGCCGAGCATGAGGTCGTCGATGTCGGCGGGGTTGAGCTCGGGGACCTTGTCCAGCGCGGCCTTGACGATCTGCGCGGTGAGGTCGTCCGGGCGGATGTCCTTCAGCGATCCCTTCCCGGCGCGGCCGATGGGGGAGCGCGCAGCGGAGACGATGACTGCTTCGGGCATGGGGAACTCCTTCGTTCGCCGGGGCGCGGAGATGCGGTTACTGACGAGTCACTTTAGAGCCGCTGCCCCCATCCTGTCGGTGACGCCACTCACCAACAACCCCCAAACCGACCGGTCGGTACCCGACGCATCCCTCCTCCGGTCAAATACTGCGGTATTCGCCCAGTCGAATACCGCAGGTTTCGACCCGACAAAAACCGCAGGTTTTGACCGGGCGAATACCGCAGGTTTTGACCCGGGGAGGTCAGGGGCGGTGGAGGTGGAGGCGGCGGTTGAGGTGGGCGACGACCCGGCTGGTGGGGCGGCGGGCCTCGGCGGTCTCCGAGCGGGTCGGGGCCGGGGGCAGCGGTCCGCCCTGCCAGGCGCCGACCGCGATGCAGACGACCGGCAGCAGGATCTCCGCGGCGGCCTCGTAACCCGCGCCGGAGGGGTGGAAGCGGTCCGGGGAGAAGAACTCCGCGGGCCGGGCCAGGAACTCCGGCGACAGCAGGTCGGCCAACGGGACCGCGTAGCCGCCGTTGGTCTCGACCGCCCGGCGCTGCGCGCGGGCCAGCGCGAGGCTCCAGCGGCTCGCCACCGAGCGCAGCGGCTGCGGGATCGGCCGGATCGCGCCCAGGTCCGGGCAGGTGCCCACGACGACCGGGATGCCCTCGTCGACCAGCCTGCGGACCTGCTCGCCCAGCAGCTCGGCGCACCGGGACACCGGCAGCTTCGAGGTCACGTCGTTGGCGCCGATGATGACCAGCACGACCGCAGGCGGACGCCGCAGCACCGCGTCCACCTGCCCGGACAGCTCCTGGGTGGTCGCGCCGACGATCGCGTGCGTGGTCAGTGCGACCGGCCCGCCGAGCTCCTCGGCCAGCCCGCGCGCCACCCCGACGCCCGGCAGCTCGCCCGGGAAGTTCGCGCCCAGACCCGCCGCCGAGGAGTCGCCGAGCACCGCGAGCTCCAGCGGTTCCACACCTTCGGGGAGTTCGCGGCGCGGCACCGGGCCCACGCCGGAGGGGAGGTGCACGCCGTCGGCGCGCAGCGGTTCGGCGATCGGGGGTCCGATGACCTTCCGCGCGTGCCCGGCCTGGCCGTTGAGCAGGCCGTAGGCCGCGCCGGACAGTCCGCCCGCGGTGCCGGCCGCCATCAGTGCGAGCCGCAAAGCCTTCGTCACGATCATCTCGGCCCCTCCCTCGCAACCACCCCGGGGACTGGGAATGCTCGCCCATCCGACCCGGAGCGCGCCCGGCGAAACGCCGCGTCCCCTGATGGGAAGACGCCGCCGGACCGGAAAAACTTCCCTGATCAGTGTGTCGTCCGGAAGGTCCTGTGGGTTAGCGCCTGACCAGGCGATTACGCTCGGCATCACACCCGCGCGCCGGTCCCGCGCGCGGGACGATCCCGACGATTGAGGACGAGGCGTGGACTACGTCGAGCACGTCACCGACCTGGTGGGAAACACCCCGCTGGTCAGGCTGAACGCTGTCGCCACCGGCAAGACCCCGGTGCTGGCGAAGGTGGAGTACCTCAACCCCGGTGGCAGCGTGAAGGACCGCATCGCGGTGCGGATGATCGAGGCCGCCGAGGCCTCCGGTGAGCTCAAGCCCGGCGGCACCATCGTGGAACCGACCTCCGGCAACACCGGTGTCGGCCTGGCGATGGTGGCTCAGCGCAAGGGCTACCGCTGCGTGTTCGTGTGCCCGGACAAGGTCAGCGAGGACAAGCGCAACGTCCTCAAGGCCTACGGCGCCGAGGTCGTGGTGTGCCCGACGGCCGTGGAGCCCGAGCACCCGGATTCCTACTACTCCGTGTCGGACCGCCTCGTCACCGAGATCGAGGGCGCCTGGAAGCCCAACCAGTACGCCAACCCGCAGAACCCCGAGTCGCACGTGCACTCCACCGGCCCGGAGATCTGGGAGCAGACCGAGGGCAAGGTGACGCACTTCGTCGCCGGCATCGGCACCGGCGGCACCATCTCGGGCACCGGCGAGTACCTGAAGAAGGTCTCCGGCGGCAAGGTCAAGATCATCGGCGCGGACCCGGAGGGCTCGGTCTACTCCGGCGGGCACGGCCGCCCCTACCTGGTGGAGGGCGTCGGCGAGGACTTCTGGCCGACCACCTACAACCGCGGCATCTGCGACGAGATCGTGCCGATCTCCGACGCCGAGTCCTTCGAGATGACCCGCCGCCTGGCCAACGAGGAGGCGCTGCTGGTCGGCGGTTCCTGCGGCATGGCCGTGGCCGCCGCGCTCAAGGTCGCCGAGACCGCGAGCCCGGACGACGTGATCGTGGTGCTGCTGCCCGACGGCGGCCGCGGCTACCTCACCAAGATCTTCAACGACTCCTGGATGGCCTCCTACGGCTTCCTCTCGCCCGACGAGACCGGGGGCACCGTCGGCGACGTGCTGCGCCGCAAGGACGGAACGGTCCCCGAGCTCGTGCACACCCACCCCAGCGAGACGGTGGCCGAGGCGGTGGCGATCCTGCGCGAGTTCGGCGTCTCCCAGATGCCGGTCGTGCGCGCCGAACCGCCGATCATGGCGGCCGAGATCGCGGGCGCGGTCAACGAGCGCGACCTGCTGGACGCGCTGTTCGCGGGCCGCGCGCACCTCGCCGACACCGTCGAGCAGCACATGTCGCCGCCGCTGCCGACCATCGGCGCCGGTGAGGAGATCAGCTCGGCGATGTCGGCGCTGACCGGCGCGGACGGGGCCATGGTGCTGATGGACGGCAAGCCCGCCGGGGTCGTGACCCGCCAGGATGTGCTTGGATTCATCGCCGGTCGATGATGACGACTTGACGCTTTGCGCCACTGCGCTCCGATCCCATCGGATAGCGTGGGGCCGCAGTATGCCCAGGACTTTGGACGCCGCAAGGGAGTAGTACCCGATGAGCTCTCCGCAGCCGCCGGACGGCGGTCAGCAGGGTTCGGACCCGATCTCGAACCGGATGGACCCCCAGGACGAGAACCAGGCCGGCGGTGACTCGACGCAGGTCGTCCGGCCCGTCCAGTCGCAGGGGCAGCAGCCGCCGTCCGAGGCCACCCAGGTGGTCCGGCCGACGGGACAGCCGCAGCAGGGCGGTGACTCCACCCAGGTGGTGCCGCCGTCGATGCAGCCGCCGCAGCCGATGTACCAGCAGCCCGGTCAGCAGCAGGGCGGCGCGGACGCGACGGCCATGGTGCCGCCGTCGATGCAGCCCCCGCAGCCGATGTACCAGCAGCCGGGCACCCAGAGCCAGCCCGGTGGCTTCCCGGCGCAGCCCCCGCAGCAGCCGGGCACCCCCGGCGGCGGTTTCCCCGCCCCGCAGGCCCAGGCCGGCTTCCCGCCGCCGCAGGCGGGCGGCTTCCCGGGTCAGAGCGGCGCTGAGGTGGGCAACCCCCAGCTAGCGAAGCTGTGCGCCATCCTGGCGATCGTCTTCGGCGGTCTGGGCCTCATCGGCGGATTCATCAGCATCGCGAGCCTGGCCACGCTGTCGGCGATGTCGTCGCAGGCCGAGGCGATGGGCATCGACGTCCCGCCGGTCGGTCTCCTCTACGTCCTGGTCATCCTCAGCATGCTGCTGGCCGTCACCTACGTGGTCGGTGGTGTCCTGCTGCTGAAGCGGCGTTCCCTCGGTGCGCTGCTGATCGGTGGTGCCGCGGCCGCGAGCGCCGTCGTCGCCCTGATCCAGGTCATCATGATGCCGAGCGGCTTCACCGCCTGGCTCGGCATCCTGTTCGGCATCGCCCTGGCCGTGCTGGCGTTCCTGCCCGCGGTGCGGGAGTGGGCCAACGCCGGTTCCGGTGCCGCGAACGCGCAGCTCGGCGGCTTCGGCCAGCCGCAGCCGCAGCAGGGCTTCGGTCAGCCGCAGCCGCCGCAGCAGTTCGGCCAGCCCGGACCGCCGCAGCAGTTCGGTCAGCAGCCCCAGCAGGGCTTCGGCCAGCCCCCGCAGCAGGGCTTCGGCCAGCAGCCCCCGCAGGGCTACCCGCAGCAGGGCGGTTACCCCCAGTCCGGCGGGTTCCCCCAGCCGGGTGGTTACCCGCAGCAGGGCGGCCAGCAGCCGGGCCAGCCCCCGCAGCCGCCGCAGTGGTGAGCTGAGCGCAGCACCCGAAGTGCCCCCGACCTGCGCAGGTCGGGGGCACTTCGCTTCGCGGGGCCGAATCGGCAGGACCGCGCTGGAGCACTACGCTGCTCCGCATGAGTGACGGCTTCGCCACCCGCGCGATTCACGCGGGCCAGGAGGCAGACCCGACGACCGGTTCGGTGATCGTGCCCATCCACGCGACCTCGACCTACGCCCAGGACGGCGTCGGCGGGATGCGCTCCGGCTACGAGTACTCCCGCACTGGCAACCCGACCAGGACCGCGCTGGAGCGCTGCCTGGCCGAGCTGGAGAACGGCAGGCACGCGCGGGCCTACGCCTCCGGCATGGCCGCCACCGACGCGGTGCTGCGGTCCCTGCTGCGCCCGGGCGACCACCTGGTGATCCCCGACGACGCCTACGGCGGCACGTTCCGGCTGATCGACAAGGTGCTGTCCGGCTGGGGCATCTCCTACACGCCCGCGCCGGTGTCCGACGTCGACGCGGTGCGCGCGGCGATCCAGGACAACACCAAGCTGGTGTGGCTGGAGACCCCGACGAACCCGCTGCTCAACATCGGTGACATCGCCGCGCTGGCGCAGGTCTCCGCCGACGCGGGCGTGAAGCTCGTCGTCGACAACACCTTCGCCTCGCCGTTCCTGCAGCAGCCGCTGGAGCTGGGCGCGACCGCCGTCGTGCACTCCACCACGAAGTACCTCGGCGGCCACTCCGACGTGGTCGGCGGTGCCGTGGTGACCTCCGATGACGCGCTGGCCGAGCAGCTGGCGTTCCTGCAGAACGGCGCGGGCGCGGTGCCCGGCCCGTTCGACGCGTTCCTGACGATGCGCGGTCTCAAGACCCTCGCGGTCCGGATGGAGCGGCACAGCGCGAACGCCGAGCGGATCGTCGGCGCGCTGACCGGCCACCCGAAGGTCGCCAAGGTCCTCTACCCGGGCCTGCCGGACCACCCGGGCCACGAGGTCGCGGCCAAGCAGATGAAGCACTTCGGCGGCATGGTGTCGTTCCTGCACGCCGACGGCGAGCAGGCGGCGCTGGAGGTGTGCGCCCGCACGCGGCTGTTCACCCTCGCCGAGTCCCTCGGCGGCGTCGAGTCGCTCATCGAGCACCCGGGCAAGATGACCCACGCCAGCACGGCGGGCTCGATGCTGCAGGTCCCGGCGGACCTGGTCCGCCTCTCGGTCGGCATCGAAGAGGCCGACGACCTCGTCGAAGACCTCCTCACCGCCCTCGGCTGACCCCCACCACCTCCTGACCGGGCGAATACCGCGGTATTCGCCCGGTCAAATCCTGCGGTATTCGTCGGGTCGAAAACCGCAGGATTCGACCCGACAAAACCTGCGGTATTTGACCGGTGGGGCCGGGGTCACCTGGCGAGGGAGGGGTCCGCTGTGCCCGGGTCGGGGGTGTTCGCGGGGTCTTGCGGGGTGATCGGGAGGTCGCTGGGGTGCAGGCAGCCTCCGATGAGCTCGACGACCCCGTCGTGCTCGGTGTAGGTGCCCGGGTCGTCGCAGCCGGAGCCCAGGACCGCCAGGACGGCCGCGCCGGACAGGGCCGCGGCCATGACGGCGCCGGTGAGCAGGGACAACGCGCCGGTGCTCGGTTGCGCCATGATTCCCTCCCGGCACTGCGCTCGGTGACCGTCCCGCCCACCGAGCGTACCGAACGTCACGCGCTAGTACCGGTAGATCGACGGTGGCACGATTGCCTCATGCAGCTCGTCGACCTCGACCGAATCCGCGAAGCGGACGCCCTGCTCGCCAAGGTGGCGCGGCGGACCCCGATGGAGCACTCCCGGGTGCTCGGTGAGCACACCGGCGGCGAGGTGTACCTCAAGTGCGAGAACCTCCAGCGGACCGGTTCGTTCAAGCTCCGGGGCGCCTACGTGCGGCTGCTCGGGCTCGACCCGGCGCGCCGCGCGGCCGGGGTGGTCGCGGCCAGCGCCGGAAACCACGCCCAGGGCGTCGCGCTGGCCGCTCAGCTGCTCGGCATCCCCGCCACCGTCTACATGCCCGAGCGCGTGCCGCTGCCGAAGCTGGCCGCCACCAAGGCCTACGGCGCCGAGGTGAAGCTGCACGGCGCGGTGCTCGCCGAGACCCTCGCCGCCGCCAAGGAGCACGCCGAGCGCACCGGGGCCGAGTTCATCCACCCCTTCGACCACCCGGACATCGTCGCCGGTCAGGGCACCGTGGGCCTGGAGATCCTGGACCAGCTGCCCGAGGTGAGCACCATCCTGGTGCCCACCGGCGGGGGCGGGCTGGTCGCGGGCGTGGCGGCCGCGGTGAAGGCCAAGCGCCCCGAGGTGAAGGTGGTGGCGGTGCAGGCCGAACGCGCCGCGGCCTGGCCGGGTTCGCTGGCCGCGGGCAAGCCGGTTCCGGTCACCGACACGCAGACGATGGCCGACGGCATCGCCGTGGGCGAGCCCGGTGCGGTGCCGTTCGCGCACGTCAACGAGCTGGCCGACGGGGTGCTCACGGTCAGCGAGGAGTCGCTGTCGCGGGCGCTGCTGCTGTGCCTGGAGCGGGCGAAGCTCGTCGTCGAGCCCGCCGGCGTGGCCGCCGTCGCCGCGCTGCTGGAGCACCCCGAGCAGATCTCGTCGCCGACCGCCGCGGTGCTCTCCGGCGGCAACATCGACCCGCTGCTGCTGCTCCAGCTCATCCAGCACGGCATGACCTCGGCGGGCCGCTACCTGTCGCTGCGGGTGCGGCTGCCCGACCGGCCCGGCTCGCTGGCGGCGCTGCTGGGCACGCTCGGCGAGGTCAACGCCAACGTCATCGACATCGAGCACTCGCGCATCTCCGGTGCCCTCGCGCTCGGCGAGGTCGACGTCGAGGTGTCGCTGGAAACCCGAGGTCAGGAACACTGCGAGTACGTCGTCACCCAGCTCGAAGCGGCCGGGTACACGATCCTCGCCCGCCGCTGAGGAGCGCTGTGGCCACCACCAACGGTCCCGACGAGCTCGACGCCCGGCTGTTGCTGCTGCTCTCCGACGAGCCGCGGCTGGGCGTGCTGGAGTGCTCGCGGCGCCTCGGCGTCGCGCGCGGCACCGTGCAGGCGCGGCTCGACCGGCTCGTCCAGCGCGGCGTCTTGCAGGGGTTCCCGCCGGAGCTGGACCTGGCGGCGATGGGCTACGGGCTGACCGCCTTCGCCTGGCTGGAGATCACCCAGGGGCACCGCACGGCCGTCTCCGAGCAGCTGGCCGCCATCGACGAGGTCTGCGAGGTGCACGCCACGACCGGCCAGGGCGACCTGTTCGTGCGGATGGTCGCGCGGTCCAACGACGACCTGCAGCGGGTCATCGACGAGGTGGTCGGGGTGCCGGGGGTGCGCCGCACGTCGACGTCCATCGCGCTGTCCACACCGGTGCCGCCGAGGGTGCGTCCGCTGCTGCGCCGCCTTTCCGGGGAAAAAGGAGCGGGCGTCCCGGAAACCGGAACGCCCGCAGCCCGAGCGCATAAGCCCGGAATCGATTCTTAATTGCGCCGAAACCACTAGGTGGTTTCGCCCGCATAGACCAGGTGAAGCCAGATCAACAAAGGCGCGCGCCGACCGCACGCGAAAGGAGTCCGGATTCAGCGGTATCAGCCGTTGAAGGGTTCCGCCTTGACGAGCGTGACCTTCATGTTGCCGCCGTTGGGGAGTTCGTACTCCCGGCTCTCGCCCTCCTTGGCGTCCAGCAGAGCCTGGCCCAGCGGGGAGCTGGGGGAGTACACCTCGAGGTCGCCGTGGGCGCCCTCCTCGCGGTTGGCGAGCAGGAACTGCTCGGTCTCGTCCTCGCCGTCGTAGCGGACGGTCAGCACCGAACCCGGCTTGGCGATGCCGGACTCCGTGGGCACGTCGCCGACCTTGGCGGTGCGCAGCAGCTCCTGCAGCTGGCGGATGCGAGACTCGATCTGACCCTGCTCCTCGCGAGCCGCGTGGTAGCCGCCGTTCTCGCGGAGGTCGCCCTCCTCGCGGGCCTCGTTGATCTTCGCGGCGATCACCGGGCGGTTGGCCACGAGTTCGTCCAGCTCACCCTTGAGCCGGTCGTAAGCATCCTGGGTCAGCCAGGTCACCTGGGTCTCGCTCACGGTCACCACTCCTCGTCGACTTCCGGCCCGCTCTCACTGCGAGCCAAATTGCAATTCCGCCTTTTCTCAGCCAATGCCAAGTAACGGAAAAACACGGCCCTCACCGGGGGCCGTGCTGCGCTCGACGATAGCACGAATCAGCACGCGAAGGGGTGGGATTCTGCTGGCGTCCGACGTGCAAGGGGACGCTTCACCCGGTTGGCCGCGTGTGAGTGGACAAATATTCAGGAACGTTGTAAGTGCAGCCGTACACCTCCCCAACACCAGCCGGGGCGGATGTACGGAGCACAGTGTCCTGCCGCGTGACGCCGTTCGCCGGGTGGATCAGGACTTCGCGCCTGCCGACCTCCTCGCCGGACTTGGCGCGACCGCGGACCACGCAGTCGGCGGGCCGCTGCGGATCGTCCCGCTGGACCTCCAGGGTGATCCGAACGGAGTGGTCGTCGATGATCTCGAAGGCGACCTGCTTGCCCTCGATCGGAGCAGAGCCGAGGTTGCGGTAGCCGACCACGGACACGCCCACCAGGACCAGCAGGACGACCGCGGTCAGGGCCCAGCGCAGCGCAGGACGGCTGCGCGCGCTGCGAGCGCGCGATCCGTACCGGTCCGAGGGGACCTGCTGCTGCGTCACGGCGGCCTTTCGACGCGAGTGGTGGATCTGCGGCCTGGACCACACGGGGTCGCGGCCGGTTCGTCGGCTCCACCGGGAACAATGGAGCACGACGTCCACGTTGAGTATCCCTGGACCGTTCAGCTGACCGACGGCGGGGCCGCGGACGCGGGCCGGCCGTGCGCGGCGCGGACGGTGTGGGCGCAAGCTGCTACTAGCGGGAGGAACGAGCGGGCGATGGCGGACAAGCTGCGACTGATGACGGTGCACGCGCACCCCGACGACGAGTCCAGCAAGGGGGCCGCGACCACCGCGCGCTACGCGGCGGAGGGCCACGAGGTGATGGTCGTCACCTGCACGGGCGGTGAAGCCGGCAGCATCCTCAACCCGGCCATGGACCGGCCGGAGGTCGTGTCGAACCTGACCGAGGTACGCCGCCAGGAGATGGCGCAGGCCGCCGAGATCCTGGGCGTGCAGCACCGCTGGCTGGGCTTCGTCGACTCCGGGCTGCCGGAGGGCGACCCGCTGCCGCCGCTGCCGGACGGCGTGTTCGCGACCGTGCCGATGGAGGAGTCCACCCGCGAGCTGGTCAAGGTCGTGCGCGAGTTCCGCCCGCACGTGCTCATCACCTACGACGAGAACGGCGGCTACCCGCACCCCGACCACATCCGCTGCCACGAGATCTCGGTGGCGGCCTTCGACGCCGCGGGCGACCCCGACCTCTACCCGGGCACGGGCGAGCCGTGGCAGCCGCTGAAGCTGTACTACTCGCACGGCTTCTCCCGCAAGCGCATGCAGCTGTTCCACGAGTCGCTGCTGGCCGAGGGCAAGGAATCGCCCTGGACCGACTGGCTGGCCCGCTGGGACGAGCAGAAGCGCCCCGACCCGGACGACCGGGTGACCACGCGCGTGCCGTGCGGGGAATACTTCGAGAAGCGGGACGACGCGTTGCGCGCCCACGCGACCCAGATCGACCCGACGAGCCGCTGGTTCGCGGTCTCGTGCGACGTCCAGCGCGAGCTGTGGCCGACCGAGGACTACGAGCTGGTGCGCTCGCTGGTCGACACCACGTTGCCGGAGGACGACCTGTTCGACGGCGTCCAGGAGAAGGTGTGCGCATGAGTGCCCAGGAGACCGTCGCACTGGTGCTGGCCCAGGCCCCGGCACCGCCGCAGGACCCGGGCGGGCAGGGTGAGGACTTCGGCAAGTCCTCGCCGCTCGGCCTGGTGCTGCTGATCGTGTTCGCCATCGCCGTGGTGTTCCTGATCCGGTCGATGACCAAGCACCTCAAGAAGGTGCCGACGGTCTTCGACGAGGACAAGGCCAACGCCGCCGCCCCGGCCCACGTCAAACGAGCCGAAGCCGAAGCCGCCAAGAAGGCCGAGTCGGAGCCGGAGGAAGCCGAGGCGAAGACCTCGGAGTCCGAATCCGAGCCCGAGCCCGGCGAACCGGCCGAGGCCACGGCCAAGACCTCCGAGACCAAGTCCTCGGGAGCGAAGGCCGAGTAGAACCCCCCACTCCGAACGGGGCCACCCGAACCACCGGGTGGCCCCGTTCTGCGTCCCGAGCCCGGATTACGGCGGTACTCGGGGACCCGAATACTCCGGTAATCCGGTACCCGAATACCGCCGTAATCCGGTACCCGATTACGGCGGTATTCCGGGACCCGATTACTCCGGTATTCCGGGTTTGGGCACCTGAGCGGTGCGTCCGGAAGATCGAGATGCGAGGCTGGGGGCATGGCGAACCGGCTTGCGGACGCGACGAGTCCTTACCTCCTGCAGCACGCCGACAACCCGGTCGACTGGTGGCCGTGGTGCCCGGAGGCGTTCGCCGAAGCGCGCAGCCGGAACGTGCCGGTGCTGCTGTCGATCGGCTACGCGGCCTGCCACTGGTGCCACGTGATGGCCCACGAGTCCTTCGAGGACGACGACACCGCCCGGTTGATGAACGAGCACTTCGTCAACATCAAGGTCGACCGGGAGGAACGCCCGGACATCGACGCCGTCTACATGGAGGCCACCCAGGCCATGACCGGCCAGGGCGGCTGGCCGATGACCTGCTTCCTCACGCCCGACGGCGAACCGTTCCACTGCGGCACCTACTACCCGGCGGAGCCGATGCCGGGGATGCCGTCGTTCCCGCAGCTGCTCGCCGCCGTCGCGCAGGCCTGGGAGAACCGCGGCGGCGAGGTCCGGGCCTCGGCGACCCGCATCGTCGAGCAGCTCAGCGCGCAGCGCTCACCGCTGCCCGAGACGATCCTCGACGACGAGGTGCTCACCGGCGCCGTCGGCCGGCTGCGGGCCGAGGCCGACGGCGAGCACGGCGGTTTCGGGCGAGCCCCGAAGTTCCCGCCGTCGATGGTGCTGGAGTTCCTGCTGCGCCACAACGAGCGCACCGGTTCCGCGCAGGCCCTGGAGCTGGCCCGGGACTGCTGCGCGGCGATGGCGCGCGGCGGCATCTACGACCAGCTCGCGGGCGGGTTCGCGCGCTACAGCGTCGACGCGGCCTGGGTGGTCCCGCACTTCGAGAAGATGCTCTACGACAATGCCCTGCTGCTGCGCGCCTACGCGCACCTGGGCAGGCTCGGCGACGAGCTCGCCGCCCGCGTCGCCCGGGAGACCGCCGGGTTCCTGCTGCGCGACCTGCGCACCCCGGAGGGCGGGTTCGCCGCCTCGCTCGACGCCGACACCGACGGCGTCGAGGGCCTGACCTACGTGTGGACGCCGGAGCAGCTGCGCGAGGTGCTGGGCGAGGCCGACGGTGAGTGGGCGGCGTCGCTGCTGGTCGTCACCCCCGACGGCACCTTCGAGGAGGGCGCGTCGACGTTGCAGCTGCCGCGCGACCCGGACGACCCGGAGCGCTGGGCGCTGGTGCGGCAGCGGCTGTTGGCGGCGCGCGAGCAGCGCCCGCAGCCGGGCGAGGACGACAAGGTCGTCACCGCCTGGAACGGCCTGGCCATCACCGCCCTGGTGGAGGCCGCGACCGCGCTGGAGGAGCCGTCCTGGGTCGAGGCCGCCGCCGGTGCCGCTGAGCTGCTGCTGGCCACGCACCGGGTCGACGGCAGGCTGCTGCGGACCTCCCGCCACGGCGTCGCCGGCACCGCCGCCGGGGTGCTGGAGGACTACGCCTGCCTCGCCGACGGGCTGCTGTCGCTGCACCAGGCCACCGCCGATCCGCGCTGGCTGACCGCCGCCTGCGAGCTGCTGGACGTGGCGCTGGAGCAGTTCGCCGACGCCGAGCACCCGGGCACCTTCCACGACACCGCCGCCGACGCCGAAGCCCTGGTGCGCAGGCCGTCGGATCCCACCGACAACGCCAGCCCGTCCGGTGCCGCCGCGCTGACCTCCGCGCTGCTGACCGCCTCGGCGCTGGTCGGGCCGGAGAGCACCGGTCGCTACCGGACCGCCGCCGAGCAGGGGCTCTCCCGCGCGGGACTGCTGGCTCAGCGGGCGCCGCGCTTCGCCGGGCACTGGCTGACCGCCGCCGAGGCCCGGGCGCAGGGCCCGCTGCAGGTCGCCGTGGTCGGGCCGGATGAGTCGGCGCGGGCCGAGCTGCTCGCGGTGGCCCACCGCCGGGCGCCCGGCGGGACGGTCGTCGTCGGGTCCACCCCGGAGGCGGCCGGGGTTCCCCTCCTGGCCGACCGTCCTCTCGTCGACGGGTCGGCGGCCGCCTACGTCTGCCACGGCTACGTCTGCGACCGCCCCGTCACCAGCGCCGAGGACCTCGTGGGGCGCCTCGTTCAGGCGTAGAGGGCCAGCCAGATCGCCACGTGGTGGCAGATGGCCGCCGCGGTGACCGTCGAGTGGAAGAACTCGTGGTACCCGAAGGTCTTGGGCCACGGGTCCGGCCAGCGGGTCGCGTAGAAGATCGCGCCCGCGGTGTAGAGCGCGCCGCCGACGATGAGCAGCACGAGCACGGCCACGCCGGCGTTGTGCAGCAGGTCCGGCAGCACGAACACGGCCACCCAGCCCAGCGCGATGTAGACCGGGACACCGACCCAGCGCGGCGCGTTCGGCCAGGCCAGCTTGAGGATCACGCCGCCGAGCGCGCCCGCCCACACCACGGCGAGCACGACCGCACCGGTCGTCGGCTGCATCGCGATCATCGCCAGCGGCGTGTAGGTGCCCGCGATGAACAGGAAGATCATCGAGTGGTCGAGTCGCCGCATCCAGGTGCGCGCGCCGACCGATTTCCAGGTCTTGCGGTGGTAGAGCGCGCTCACCCCGAACAGGCCGAGGACGGTCGCCGAGTAGATCGACGTGCCCAGCGCGGCCTGCGCGGACACGGTCGAGGCGGCGAGCGAGATCAGCGTGGCCCCGGCGGCGAAGAACGCCAGCAGCGACCAGAAGTGGATCCAGCCGCGCATCCGGGGCTTCACGAATGCCGAAGGGACACGAGAGGAGAGGGCGTTGGTCACGCTTGAAAGGTTACGGGACCGTAGGTTTCGCGTGCTGTGACGTCCGTTGCAAGGGACTCCTCCTGTGGTCCGGCCGCACGGCGGGGCGGAGGGGGAGGCTGCGCCGCTTGGGCTCGGCGCCGATGGTCGTCGGCGTCCGCGTAGTCTCATCTGGCGTGGCGCTCAAGGTTCGGTTGAAAGAACTCATGTACTCGGTCTACGAGCGACGGCTCAGCCGGAAGCTCGACGGACTGCAGCATCCGCGGCACGTCGGCGTCATCTTGGACGGCAATCGCAGATGGGCCAAGGAGGCCGGCCTGGACGCGGCGAGCGGCCACCAGGCGGGCGCCCGCAAGATCGCCGAGATGCTCGGCTGGTGCGAGGAGGCGCAGGTCGAGGTGGCCACCCTGTGGCTGCTGTCGACCGACAACCTCAACCGCAGCGAGGACGAGCTCAACGCCCTGATGGAGATCATCGCCGGGGTGGTGGACGAGCTCACCGGCCCGGGCAAGTCGTGGCGGGTGCGGATCGTGGGTGCGCTGGACGTGCTGCCCACCGAGACCGCCGCGCGGCTGACCGCGGGCGCGCTGCGCACCAAGGGCCGGACGGGGATGCAGGTCAACGTGGCCGTCGGCTACGGCGGCAGGCGGGAGATCGCGGACGCGGTCCGCAAGCTGCTGCAGCAGCACGCCGAGGCGGGCACGACCATCGAGGAGCTCGCCGAGGTCCTCACCGTCGACCACATCGCCGAGCACCTCTACACCTCGGGCCAGCCGGATCCCGACCTGCTCATCCGCACCTCGGGCGAGCAGCGGTTGTCCGGGTTCATGCTGTGGCAGTCGGCGCACTCGGAGTTCTGGTTCACCGAGGCCTACTGGCCGGAGTTCCGGCGGATCGACTTCCTGCGCGCGCTGCGCGACTACGCGGTCCGGCACCGCCGCCTGGGCCGCTGACACCCCCGGAACGGAGAGAAGGCCAGGTCGGTGACGACCTGGCCTTCTCGCACGTGATCAGCTCGATCAGGCGCCCGGGTGGTCCACGACCGGGGCGTTGACGCACTCGCTGCTCTGCGGCGACAGCAGCGGGACGACCGCGCCCAGCACCGCGACGTTGTTACCGCAGGCCTGCACCGGCAGGACGCTGAGGTTGTTGTCGTTGAGCAGGTTCACGCCGTCGTTGTCCGAGCTGTCGGCGTTGGCGACGGGCGCCAGGGCCAGGAGACCGGCGGCGGCACCGGCGACAATCGCAGCCTTCTTCAGCACTTGGGTCACTCTCCTCTGGAATTCCGCGGGATTCGGAGTTCACACCAGCGGGCTCAATTGCGAAGCCCGGGTCGGCAAGCCGACCGCGGTGTGTTCCGGTCGCAAACTACAGCGAACGCGCGGTTCGTCCAAATTCCATGACACCATTGTGTGAACGCGAATTCTTCCCGCCCTGGTAGAAGGGGAATCGGCGGGCGCGAAAAAGGAGCGCCGGGGTCGTTCCCGGCGCTCCTCTTCGTCGCGGTGAGGCCTCAGCCGCCGCTCGGGTGGTCCACGATCGGCGCGTTCACGCACTCGCTGGAGTTCGGCGAGGCGACCGGGATGACGGCGCCCAGCGCGGCGATGTTGTTGCCGCACAGCTGCACCGGAACGGCGCTGATGTTGTTGTCGTTCAGGAGGTTGATGCCGTCGTTGTCCTGGCTGTCGGCGTTGGCCATCGGGGCCAGCGCGAGCAGGCCAGCAGCGGCGCCGGCGACAATCACTGCTTTCTTCAGCACAGCGTTGCTCCTTGGTCAGATGAGTCGAGCAAGTGCGTGCTTCTGCCCGGAGGAGTGAATTCCGAAGCGAGTGAAGCACCTGGCTCGAAACGTATCCAGGGCTCCGGGGGTGCGACACTCGGGTAACACCATTGTGTGTATTGACGGAGTTATCCCTCAGGTGCTCGCCGCTTTTCGCCGACAAAGGCGCGCGCATTTCGGAGTGGGGCGAATTCGGGAATTGCCTCCACCGTTGGAGTGGCCGTTGATCACAGCGCGCGTTGATGTATGAGCGACCCGGGCGCGGGGCCGGTCGCACCACCCGGCCGGGACATCGAGCACTGATCGTTACCGCCGACCGCTTGACCGCCGTCTGCACCGGGTGGCCCCGGAGCGCAAAGTGAGGCGCGCGGGCGGCCCCGAAGTTCACCCGGAAAGAGCAGCGATCTTCACCGGGAGTGTTGAATTCCGTTCGGTCTCGTCCGCGCCCGCGTACGCCTCCTGACCTGCTGACGAATCGTCTGGCAACCTGCTATTAACCACGTGACCTGCGGAAACGTGCCAGTCGCACGCCGTGAGCGCGGGAATGGTTCGAATCACCTAAGTGGCTGTCTGCCGAAATGCGATCACGCAGGTAGCGTTCGCGGTGACGGGCCGTTGCCTTGCACGTCCGAACGCGGCCCGTCCGGGAGGCCCTGATCGTGGCTGTTGGCTGGAGGGACGTTCACACGTCCACCTTGGTCGCGGAGGGGGTCGGTGCCCGGCCCTCGCGCGGCCGGTGGACCGGACGGTCCAGCCGGAGCGCGACGGGGGCAGGCCCGGCCCACCGACGAGCGGGCGTGTTCGGCACGTCCGCGAGGGAGTAGCCGTGACCGCACGACGTTCCCAGCCTCAGGCGCACAGCGCCGTCCGCAGCGACGAGCCCGCGCACACCGCCCCGACCGGCGGTGACATCGAGGTCCGCACCTACGTCCTGGACACTTCGGTCCTGCTGTCCGACCCGTGGGCGATGGCCCGGTTCGCCGAGCACGACGTGGTGCTCCCGGTGGTGGTCATCTCCGAGCTGGAGGGGAAGCGCCACCACCCCGAACTCGGCTGGTTCGCCCGCGAGGCCCTGCGCGTGCTCGACGACCTGCGGGTGGAGCACGGCAGGCTGGACCACCCGGTGCTGGTCAACCCCGAGGGCGGCCACGTCCACGTGGAGTTGAACCACTCCGACCCGTCGGTGCTCCCGCCGGGCTTCCGCACGGACTCCAACGACTCGCGCATCCTGGCGTGCTCGCTCAACCTCGCCGCCGAGGGTCGCGAGGTCGTGCTGGTCACCAAGGACATGCCGCTGCGGGTCAAGGCCGCGTCGGTGAACCTGGCGGCCGAGGAGTACCGCGCGCAGGACGTCGTGTCCTCGGGCTGGAGCGGCATGGCCGACATCGACGTCGGTTCGGAGTCGGTGGACTCGCTGTTCAAGGACGGCGTCGCCGACCTCGACGAGGCCAGGGACCTGCCGCCGAACACCGGCGTCCGGGTGCTGGCGGGCCAGCAGAGCGCGCTCGGCCGCGTCACCGCCGACAAGCAGGTCAAGCTGGTGCGCGGGGACCGCGAGGTCTTCGGCCTGCACGGCCGGTCCGCCGAGCAGCGGATCGCGCTGGAGCTGCTGATGGACCCCGAGGTCGGGATCATCTCGCTCGGCGGTCGCGCCGGTACCGGCAAGTCGGCGCTCGCGCTCTGCGCGGGGCTGGAGTCGGTGCTGGAACGCCAGCAGCACCGCAAGGTCGTGGTGTTCCGGCCGGTCTACGCGGTCGGCGGGCAGGAGCTCGGCTACCTCCCCGGCACCGAGGGCGAGAAGATGGCGCCCTGGGCGCAGGCCGTCTTCGACACGCTCGGCGCGCACGCTAGCGAGAACGTGCTCGAGGAGATCATGGACCGCGGCATGCTCGAGGTGCTGCCGCTGACCCACATCCGCGGCCGTTCGCTGCACGACGCCTTCGTCATCGTCGACGAGGCCCAGTCGCTGGAGCGCAACGTGCTGCTGACGGTGCTCTCGCGGCTCGGCGCGAACTCGCGGGTGGTGCTCACCCACGACGTCGCGCAGCGGGACAACCTGCGGGTCGGCAGGCACGACGGCATCGCGGCGGTCATCGAGAAGCTCAAGGGCCACCCGCTGTTCGCCCACGTGACCCTGACCCGATCGGAGCGCAGCCCGATCGCGGCCCTGGTCACCGAACTCCTGGAGGGCGAGCACACCCCCTGACCCGCGAGGAGGGCGCCTTCCTCCGGGAAGGCGCCCTCCCGGGCGGTCACCAGCCGGAGGGCAGCGGACGGCCTTCGTTGAAGCCCGCCGCGGACTGGATGCCGACCAGCGCGCGCTCGTGGAACTCCTCCAGGGTGTGCGCGCCCGCGTAGGTGCAGGACGAGCGCACGCCCGAGGTGATCTGGTCCAGCAGGTCCTCCACGCCCGGGTTCTGCGGATCGATCCGCATCCGCGAGCTGGAGATGCCCTCCTCGAACAGGGCCTTGCGGGCCTGGTCGTAGGGGCTGTCGGTGCGGGTCCGGGCCGACACGGCGCGCTTGGAGGCCATGCCGAAGGACTCCTTGTAGGCGCGGCCGTGCTCGTCGCGCTGCAGGTCGCCGGGCGACTCGTAGGTCCCGGCGAACCAGGAGCCCACCATCACCGACGACGCCCCGGCGGCCAGCGCCAGCGCCACGTCGCGCGGGTGGCGCACGCCGCCGTCGGCCCACACGTGCTTGCCGAGCCTGCGCGCCTCGGCGGCGCACTCGGCGACGGCGGAGAACTGCGGGCGGCCGACCCCGGTCATCATCCGGGTCGTGCACATCGCGCCCGGCCCGACGCCGACCTTGATGATGTCGGCACCCGCGTCGACCAGGTCGCGCACGCCCTCGGCGGTCACCACGTTGCCCGCGACGACCGGGACGGCCGGGTCGACCGAGCGCACGGCCTTGAGCGCGGCGATCATCTTCTCCTGGTGGCCGTGCGCGGTGTCGACGACCAGCGTGTCCACCCCGGCGGCCAGCAGCGCGGAGGCCTTGGCGGCCACGTCGCCGTTCACGCCGACCGCGGCGGCGACCCGCAGCCGTCCCTCGGCGTCGAGCGCGGGGGTGTAGATCGCGGCGCGCAGGGCGCCCTTCTTGGTCATGATCCCGGCGAGCCTGCCGTCGGCGTCGACGGCGATCGCCACGGTGCGGCCCTGCTTGTGCAGCTGCTCGAAGACCTCGCGGGAGTCGGTCTCCAGCGGCAGCACCACCGGGTGGGCGTCGGCGACCTCGCCGACCCGCGCGAACCGGTCGACCCCGGTGCAGGCGGCCTCGTCGACGACGCCGAGCGGCTTGTCCTCGTCGTCGACGACCACCAGCGCTCCGTGCGCCCGCTTGGGCAGCAGGTTCAGGGCGTCGGCGACCGCGTCCTCGGAGTGCAGCGCCAGCGGCGTGTCCCACAGCGGGTGCCGGGTCTTCACCCAGGACACGATCTCGCCGACGGCGCCGGTGTCGACGTCCTGCGGCAGGACGACCAGTCCGCCGCGCCGCGCGACGGTCTCGGCCATCCGCCTGCCGGCCACGGCGGTCATGTTCGCGACCACGATCGGCAGCGTCGCGCCGGTGCCGTCACTGGTGCCCAGGTCGACGTCGAAGCGCGACTCGACTCCCGAGCGCCGGGGCGCCAGGAAGACGTCGTCGTAGGTCAGGTCGGTGGAGGGCTCTTGCCCGTTCAAGAACTGCACGTCTCACCACAATACGGCCCACCACCGGCCCGTGGCGAAAACGCGCTCAGTCGTCGTCGGTGAGGGGGTCTAGGGAGCGGTAGGCGTCGTGGTTGCGGAAGAAGCGGCTGTAGAGCTCCGCGCCGTCGTCGAAGGTGGCGTCCTCGAGGGGCTTGACCTCGACGACCTGCTTGAGCTTCCAGGTCACCGGGCGGTGGTTCTCGTCCTCGTAGGACGACTCCTGCTGCTTGCCGTACTCGCGGGCCTTCTCCGCCGCCTCCTCCGCGGTCTCGGCGGTGAGCAGCACGAACGACTCCTCGTAGAGCGGCGGCTGGCCCTCGGACTCCGACTCCAGCAGCAGCACCGCGACGTAGTGCTCCAGCTCGACCGAGGCCGAGCGCTGCTGGAAGTCGCGCGGGTCGATGGTGCCCGGGCCGATGTCGATCGAACCTTCGAAGTCCTCGCTGCTCATGCGCCCAGGATCTCACCCGCCGCGGAGCATGCCGCGAACCGCCTCGATGGTGTCGGCCTCGGCCGCCTCCTTGTCCGGGCGGTAGCGCAGCACGCGCGCGAAGCGCAGCGCGACGCCGCCGGGGTAGCGGCTGCTGGTCTGCACCCCGTCGAGCTCGATCTCCACCACCAGCTCCGGGGCGACGTGCACGACCCAGCCGTCGTCGCGGGTGGCGCGCCGCTGGAACTCGGCGGTCTGCCAGGCCAGCAGCTCGTCGGTGAGGCCCTTGAAGGTCTTGCCGACCATGATCGGCGGTCCCCCGTCGGGGTCGCGGGCGCCCAGGTGCAGGTTCGACAGGGAACCGCTGCGGCGGCCGTGGCCCCATTCGGCGGCGAGCACCACCAGGTCGAGGGTGTGCTCGGGTTTGATCTTGCGCCACGCCTTGCCGCGCCTGCCCGCCGCGTACGGCGAGTTGAGGTCCTTGATCACCACGCCCTCGTGGCCGGCCGCCAGCGCCTCCTCGAACAGCGCGGCGGCCTCGTCCGGGGCGGGGGAGAGCACGCCCGGGATCCGGTGAGCGCCCGCGACCTGCGACAACGCCTTCAGCCGGTCGCGCAGCGGGAGGTCGAGCAGGTCGGTGCCGTCGAGGTGCAGGCAGTCGAAGAAGTACGGGTGCAGCAGCTCCTCGCGCTGCTCCTGGGCGCCGAAGCGGGCCATCGTCTCCTGGAACGGGCGGGGACGTCCCGCGTCGTCGAGGGCCAGGGTCTCGCCGTCGAGCACGACCGAGCGGCAGTCCAGCCCGCGCACCAGCTCCACGAGCTCCCCGACGTTGCGGGTGATCTCGCGCAGCGTGCGGGTGTAGACGTGCACGTCGTCGCCGTCGCGGTGCACCTGGATGCGGGCGCCGTCGAGCTTGTACTCGAGGCTGCACTCGGTGAACTCGGCCAGCGCGGTGTCGAGCGCGTCGGCGGGGGAGGCCAGCATCGGCCGGATCGGGCGGCCCAGCTCCAGGTGGAACTCGGCGAGCGCGGGTTCACCGCCGCTGAGCGCGGCCTCCGCGGTCGCGGGCAGCCTGCCGGAGAGCATGAACGCGCGGCGCACCGACTCGGTCCGCACCTCGGCGGCAGCGGCGATGGCCTCGACCATCACCCCTTCCAGCGCGCCCTGCCGCAGCTCGCCGCCGAAGAGGCGGATCAGGAATTGCTGCTCGTCCTCGGTGGCGCGGCCCAGGAGCCCGGTCAGCGCCTCGGCGCGTCGCTGCCCGGATCCGGAACCGCTGATCGCGCGCACCTCGTCGATCGCGCTGTCGACGTCGGCGACGCCCAGCGTCGGCTCGGTGGCCGGGGTGACCTGCAGCGATGCCAGCGTGGACCAGCCGACGCCGGCCTTGCCGCCGGGCAGCTCGCCGGCCAGCAGCGCGGTCGCCGTGGCGACCTCCGGCGGTTCGAGCCTGCGGAGGAGCCCGGCGAGGGCGGTGGTCTTCGCCTTGCGCGAGGACGTCGCCGCGACCTCCGAGGAGACCGCGACGACGTCCGAGAGCAGCACCATGCCCCCATGGTGCGCACAGCCACCGACAAGTGGCCGGGCGCTCAGCCGCCGTTGGCCATGCGGAGGACGTCGAGGGCCTCGTCGAGCTGGGCGAGGGTGAGCTTGCCGTCGTCGACGTGGCCGCGTTCGAGGACGACCTCGCGGATGGTCTTGCGCTCCTTGAGGGCCTGCTTGGCCACGGCCGCCGCCTCCTCGTACCCGATGTAGCGGTTGAGCGGGGTGACGATCGACGGGGAGCCCTCGGCGTAGGCGCGGGTCTGCTCGGCGTTGACCTGCACGTCGGCGAAGACCTTGTCGGCCAGCTGGCGGGAGACCGCCGAGAGCAGCCGGGCGGACTCCAGCACGTTGCGGGCGATGACCGGCAGCATCACGTTGAGCTGGAAGTTGCCCTGCGACCCGGCGAACGCCACGGCCGCGTCGTTGCCGATGACCTGGGCGACGACCTGCAGCGTCGCCTCCGGGATCACCGGGTTGACCTTGCCCGGCATGATCGACGAGCCGGGCTGCAGGTCCGGCAGCGCCAGCTCGGCCAGGCCGGTGCGCGGGCCGGAGCCCAGCCAGCGCAGGTCGTTGGCGATCTTGGTGAGGCTGACCGCCACGGTGCGCAGGTGGCCGGAGGTCTCCACCACGGAGTCCTGCGCGGCCTGGGCCTCGAAGTGGTCGCGGGCCTCGGTCAGCGGCAGCCCGGTCACCCGCGCGAGCTCCTCGGCGACGGCCTGGCCGAAGCCCTCCGGGGCGTTGAGCCCGGAGCCCACGGCGGTGCCGCCGATGGGCAGCTCGCCGAGCCGCGGCAGGCCGCTGCGCAGGCGTTCGACGCCGAAGCGGACCTGCGAGGCCCACGCGCCGGCCTCCTGCGCGAGGGTGATCGGCACCGCGTCCATCAGGTGCGTGCGGCCGGACTTGACCACCTCTGTCCAGTCCTTCGCGCGTCCCTCGATGGTGGTGGCCAGGTGCTCCAGGGCCGGGATGACGTCGGCGAGCACGGCCTCGGTGGCGGCGACGTGGATCGTCGTCGGGAACGTGTCGTTGGACGACTGCGAGGCGTTGACGTCGTCGTTCGGGTGCACGTCGCGGCCGAGCGCGCGGGAGGCCAGGGTCGCGATGACCTCGTTGGCGTTCATGTTCGACGAGGTGCCCGAGCCGGTCTGGAAGACGTCGATCGGGAAGTGGTCGTCGTGCGCGCCCTCGGCGACCTCGTCGGCGGCGCGGGCGATGGCCTCGGCGACCTCGGCGTCGAGCACGCCCAGTCGCCCGTTGACCCGGGCGGTGGCGGCTTTGAGCAGGCCGAGCGCGCGGATCTGCGCGCGCTCCAGGCCCCGGCCGGAGATCGGGAAGTTCTCGACGGCCCGCTGGGTCTGCGCCCGGTAGAGGGCGTCGGCGGGCACCCGAACCTCGCCCATCGTGTCGTGTTCGATCCGGTATTGGGTTTCAGCCATGTCCCGAGTGTCCCGCCGATCAACGCCGCGGGTCAGCGTGGCGCGCCCCACTGACCAGCGACATCCGGGGGAAAACCGCGTTCTGAAACGATCTAGGTGGCTGATCTGACAAGGCCCCGCCCCGCGAGCGGGACGGGGCCTGCGGTTCCGGCTCAGCCGATGGTCTCGGAGATCCAGTCCGCGTAGGCGGTGGCGTCGGTGTAGACCGAGGGCGCCGTGCCGCAGACCGGGACCGGGCTGCCGAGCCTGCTGGTCACGCCGGTGAGCTTCCAGTCGCCCGGGGTGCCCTCCAGCTGCGGTCCGCCGGAGTCGCCGAAGCAGGCGTTGGCCAGCAGCTCCTTGCTGGTGGTGCAAATCTCGGTGGGCTCGTCGATGCCGCTGAGGGTGCATCCCGCGTCGGGCGCGACGCTGGTGTCGAGCTCCTGCAGCTGCTCCGGCGGCTGGCCGCAGCCGCGGATCGGGCAGGTCACGCCCCAGCCGATGATCCGCGACGGCGTCCCGGCCTCGCCGGAGGAGCCGGCCAGCTCGATCGGCTGCTCCGGCACCGCCTGGTCCAGCTGGAGCAGCGCGATGTCGCCGTTGGGCGTCTGGGCCTCGTAGTTCGGGTTGACCACGATCTTCGACACCCCGGCCTCGGTGCCGCCGCTGCTCCAGGTGGGGCTGCCGATGCGCAGCGAGAGGTCACCCGGCTGGGCGTCGACCACGCAGTGCGCGGCGGTGAGTACCCACTGCTCGTCGATGAGCGAGGCGCCGCAGCTGTGCGAGCCCTCCCGCTGCAGCGAGGCCATCCACTCGTAGGACTCGGTGGCGTCGTGGCCGCCGACGATCAGCGCCCCCGGGTTGTCGATGGCCTGCGCGGCCGGTGCGAAACCGGCGCTGAGCGCGACCGCGGCGATGCCGCTGAGCAGCGCGGACGTCTTCTTCACAGAGATTCCCCTCCCCGACGTGATCCCCTTTCGGGGGAAGTTAGGGGTGAGGTGCAGCACCAGGTACCGCCGTGCGCCGCAGCGGATTGCGCCGATCAGCGCAGGGGTGTGAGTGCGGTGCCGCGGCGGACTAGCCTGAGATCGGAATCACAGAGCCGGCGACGGGATGCCGAGATGGCGCACGAGGTCGATCTGCTGGTGGTGGGCGCGGGCCCGACGGGGCTGTACGCGGCCTACTACGCCGGGTTCCGGGGGCTGTCGGTGGCGCTGGTCGACGCGCTGCCCGAGCCCGGCGGTCAGGTGACCGCGATGTACCCGGAGAAGATGATCTTCGACGTGGCCGGGTTCCCGGAGATCCGCGGGCGCGACCTGATCGCCGCGCTGGTCGAGCAGGCCGGCCAGTACGGCCCGCGCTACCTGCTGGGACGTCCCGCGCTGTCGCTGTCCGATGTGGACGGCGGGCTGCTGGTCGACGTCGGCGAGGGGGAGCGGGTGCGCGCCGGGGCGGTGCTGATCACCGCCGGGATCGGCGAGTTCACCCCGCGACCGCTGCCCGCCGGGGACGAGTGGGCCGGCAGGGGAGTCGTGCACTTCATCCCCGAGCTGTCCGCGCACGCCGGGCACGACGTGGTCGTCGTCGGCGGCGGGGACTCCGCGTTCGACTGGGCGCTGGCGCTGCAGCCGGTCGCGCGCAGCGTGACGCTGGTGCACCGCCGCACCCGGTTCCGCGCGCACGCCGGGCTGGTCGCCAAGGTCGAGGAGCTGGGGGTGCCGCTGATCGTGCCCGCCGAGGTCGCCGAGATCCGGGGCGACGACGGCGGTCTCAGCGAGGTGGAGATCGACGTCGGCGGCGAGCGGCGGGTGCTCCCGGCCGACACCGTCGTCGCGGCGCTGGGGTTCACCGCCGACCTCGGGCCGATCGAGGCCTGGGGGCTGGACCTGGAGAAGCGGTCCGTCCTGGTCGACACGACGATGCGCACCAGCCGCTCCCGCGTCTACGCGGCCGGGGACGTCGCGTCGTACCCGGGGAAGGTCAAGCTCATCGCGACGGGTTTCGGGGAGGCCGCCACCGCGGTGAACAACATCGCCGTCGAGCTCAACCCCGACGCCCACCTCTTCCCCGGCCACTCCTCGAACCTGGGCTGAGGGCGTCACCTGGGGGCAGTTTTAGCCATAATCACCCATGATCGATGTCCCTTTTGCCCGGTCAATTATGGCTAAAACCGTCACCTGGTGACCCGGACGTGAAACGGCACCCGGGACGTGGGGGTCTCCGGGTGCCGCGTCCGGGGTGGATCAGGCGCCGGTGGTGGTGGTGATCCAGTCGGCGAAGGCCGTGACGTCGGTGTAGATCGACGGGCCGGTGGCGCAGGTGGAGTTGCCGTTGCCGGAGCGGCTCGTGGCGCCGATCAGCTCCCAGTTGCCCTCGGTGCCCTTGATCTGCGGGCCGCCCGAGTCGCCGTAGCAGGCACCGGAGTCGCCGCCCGGGTTGTCGGTGCAGATCTCGCCCGCGCCGTCGATGCCCTGGCAGCCGGAGTCGTCGACGATGCTGGTGTCGAGCTCCTGCAGGTTCGTCGGCACCTCACCGCAGCCGGTCTCCGGGCAGGTCTGGCCCCAGCCGATGATGCGGGTCGGGGTGCCGGTCGCACCCGACTCGGCGGCGACCTTGATCGGGGCCGCGCTCAGCGGCTTGTCCAGCTGGATCAGCGCGAGGTCGGCGGTGTCGTGGATCTGGGTCTTGGTCACCGCGGCTTCCTCGCCGCCGGTGGTGTTGTCGTTGCTGCCGACGCGGACCGTGAAGTCACCACCGCTCTGCACGCAGTGCGCGGCCGTCACCACCCAGTCCGGCTTGATCAGCGCGCCACCGCAGATGTGGCTGCCCTGCTGCTGCAGGGAGACCATGAACGAGTAGGTCTCGGTCGCGTCGTGACCACCGATGATCATCGGGTCGACGTCGTCACCGGCCGCGACGGCGGGCATGCTCAGCGCGCCCACGGCGCTGACCGCGGCGACCGCGGAGATGAGAACCGAACGAATGCGCATGGGGTGTCGAATCCTCCGTGGTTCCCCGGCTCCGAAGGCCGGCTGGCCGCTGACGCTAATCGCGCTGATCACCGGGTCGTACCCACGAAGGTCGTAGGCAGGGCGCGAAAAGGGCGGTGACCGGCGGACAACCCGCAGGTCACCGCCCTGATCGCGGTCGGGTCAGGGGTTTTTGCCGCCTTTCCCGGTGGAGTCGACTACTCGTCAGCCTCGCCGAGGTCCACATCGGCGTACTCGCGCAGCTTGGTGAGCTTGTGCGAGGCGTCGACGACGCGCGTCGTGCCCGACTTGGACCGCATCACGATGGACTGCGTGGTGCAGCGGTCGGCGCGGTAGTGCACGCCGCGCAGCAGCGCGCCGTCGGTGATGCCGGTGGCCACGAAGAACATGTTGTCGCCGCGCACCAGGTCCGACGTGGTCAGCACCTGGTTCGGGTCGTGCCCGGCCTCGCGCAGCTTCGCGCGCTCCTCGTCGTCGCGCGGCCACAGCCGGCCCTGGATCTCGCCGTCGAGGCACTTGAGCGCGCAGGCGGCGATGATGCCCTCGGGCGTGCCGCCGATGCCCAGCAGCATGTCCACGCCGCTGTTCGGGCGGGCCGCGGCGATCGCGCCCGCCACGTCGCCGTCGGAGATGAACTGCACGCGGGCGCCGGCCTCGCGGACCTCCTTGACGATCTGCTCGTGCCGCGGTCGGTCCAGCACGCACACGGTCACGTCGGCGACGTCGACCTGCTTGGCCTTGGCGACCCGGCGCACGTTCTCGGCGATCGGGGCGCTGATGTCGATGACGCCCGCGGCCTCCGGGCCGACCGCCATCTTCTCCATGTAGAACACCGCGGACGGGTCGAACATGGTGCCGCGCTCGGACACCGCCAGCACCGCCAGCGCGTTCGGCATGCCCTTGCTGAGCAGCGTCGTCCCGTCGATGGGGTCCACGGCGACGTCGACCTCGGGGCCTTCCCCGTTGCCGACCTGCTCGCCGTTGTAGAGCATCGGGGCTTCGTCCTTCTCGCCCTCACCGATGACGACCGTGCCGCGCATCGACACGGTGCCGATGAGCTTGCGCATGGCGTCCACCGCGGCCCCGTCACCGGCGTTCTTGTCGCCGCGGCCCACCCAGCGGCCGCCGGCCATCGCGGCGGCCTCGGTCACGCGGACGAGTTCCATCGCCAGGTTGCGATCGGGTGCTTCCGGGTGTCGTTGCGTCATCGCGCCTCCCCGTGGTCAGGCATCGTCGGTACCGCCCGAGTCCGGCGGGAAAACGCCCCGCGCCCAGGCATGTTGGCAGCGATCTTCCCAGATCATCGGGGTTCGGGGATCGCTCGCGTGGGGCAGCCCACTCCCTCCGGCCCTGCCCGGTGAGCTGCGGTGCCGCTGGTGAGAGCATGGGTGGCGTGGCTGAACCCCGCAACCAGCAACCGGCTCCGTCCCGCCCGCCGCGGACGATGTCGGCGATGATCTTCGCCATCCTGCCGTTGGTGCTGGTCTCGTTCGGCATCGCAGGCCTGTTCACGCAGTGCTCGTTCACCCCGAACGGGCCCACCGTGGACAGCGGATCGGTCCCCACCGTCGACGTCCCGGCCGAGCTGCGCGACGCGGCCGCCGGGGTGGACTTCCCGATCGTCGACCCGAAGCTGCCCGGCACCTGGCGCGCCAACTCCAGCAACAGCGCCACGCTGCCCTCGCATACCGAGGTCGTCCGGGTCGGCTGGCTGACCGGCGAGGCGCGCTACCTGCGCCTGGCCCAGTCGACCGCAGCCGAGGAGGAGCTGGTCACCGGCGAGACGCGGCAGCCGCCGCACGCGCTCGGCACGACCGAGGTCGGCGGCCACCAGTGGGTCCGCTACCAGGGCGTGCGCGACGAGCAGGCGTGGGTGAGCGAGCGCGACGGCGTCCGCCTGCTCATCACCGGCAACGCCACCGAACCCGAGTTCCGCACCCTCGCCGAAGCGGCCCTGACGGCCCCGAAGGTGGGTTGAGTCAGGCCTCGTCCTCGACGGAGGCCAGGGCGCGGTCCACGCGCTCGCGCGCTCCGGCGAGGTGACGTTCGCAGACCGCGGCCAGGGCCTCGCCCTTCTCCCACAGGGCCAGCGAGTCCTCCAGCGACAGGCCACCGGCCTCCAGCTGCTTGACGACCTCGGCCAGCTGGTCGCGGGCGGCCTCGTAGCCGAGCTCGGCGACCTCCGGGTGCTCGGCGACGGGGTCGAAGTGCTCGTCGGGCTGGTTCTCGGTCACGGGGCGGGGCTCTCCACATTCGCTCGCACGGACACCACCGCGGTGGCGATCGCCTGGTCGTAGCCGACGAACGCTTCCGCGAACTCGGCACCGTCGCCCTCGCGCACCGCGTCGTTGATGCGCAACTGGGCCTCCGCGACCCTACGTCGGTGGGCCGACGTCTCCCACCAGGCGGGGCCGACGTAGTCGGAGGTCGCGTCGATGAGGGCGCGCAGCCGCCCCGGCAGGTCCTTGCGGTCGGCCGAGTCGCACCCGCCGAGCAGCGCCTCCCAGGTGCCCTCGGCCGTGACGTCGGCCGTCTCGGCGCAGCGCCGGACCTCACCCGCCCGTTCTCGGCTGCGCGCCGCGCCCACGGTGAGGGGGAGGAACGAGGGCTCCTGCTTGGGGTGCACGTGGAAGTCCTTGGTCAGTCCGGTACGACGGCCTGGATCGCGCCGTCGGCGACCCGCACCCGCAACCGGGTTCCCGCGGGCGCGTCGTCGACGGAGCGCAGCACGCCGTCGACCTCGTCGGTGTCCTCGATGCGCTGCACGATCGCGTATCCACGAGCCAGAGTGGCCGCAGGTCCCAAGGTCGTCAAGCGTGATCGAGTCGCGCTCAGCGCATGTCCCTCCGCGGTGAGGACCGCGCTCATCGCCCGCCGGGAGCGATCGCGCAGCTGCGCGACCTGCTCGGCGCGCTGCTGCAGCGGCTTGTGCGGGTCGGCCAGCGCCGGACGGCTGCGCAGCTGGTCGAGCAGCCTGCGCTCGCGATCGACCCACCCGTGCAGCGCCCGCCGCGCCCGGTCCCGGAGCTGGCCGATGCGCTGGGTCTCCTCGGCGACGTCGGGCACCACGCGCTTGCCGGCACCGGTCGGTGTGGAACAGCGCACATCGGCGACGTGGTCGAGCAGCGGCGAGTCCGGTTCGTGCCCGATCGCGCTGACCACCGGGGTCGTGCAGGCCGCCACCGCCCGGCACAGCGCTTCGTCGGAGAACGGCAGCAGGTCCTCGACGCTGCCGCCGCCGCGCGCCAGCACGATCACGTCGACCTCGGGCATCCGGTCGAGCTCCTCCAGCGCGGGCAGGATCTGCGGCACCGCGCTGGTGCCCTGCACGGCGACGTTGCGGACCTCGAACTGCACGTTCGGCCAGCGCAGCTGCGCGTTGGTGAGCACGTCGTGCTCGGCGGCGGAGGCCCGGCCGGTGATCAGCCCGACCCGGTTCGGCAGGAACGGCAGCGGCCGCTTGCGGGCCGGGTCGAACAGGCCCTCGGCCTTGAGCAGCTGGCGCAGCCGTTCGATGCGGGCGAGCAGCTCGCCGATGCCGACGGCCCGGATCTCGTCGACCCGCAGGCTCAGCGTGCCGCGGCCGACGAAGAACGTCGGCTTGCCGTGCACCACGACCCGGCTGCCGTCGGTCAGCGGCGGGTCCATCTTGCGCAGCAGCGACGACGCGCAGGTCAGCGTCAGCGACACGTCGGCGGAGGGGTCGCGCAGGGTCAGGAACGCCGTCTGGGCGCCGGGCCGCATCGAGATCTGGGTGATCTGCCCCTCGACCCAGATCTGCCCGAGCCGGTTGATCCAGTCGGCGATCTTGCGCGCCACGGTCCGAACCGGCCACGGCTCCTCGGCACTAGTCGGCGAAGTCAGCGTTCCTCCTCAGGATCGTTCCCGAGCTCATTGTGCTCGGTGGCGCAAGCGACGAGGGGACGCGGACCTCGTCGCTCGCTACTGCTCGCGCAGGCGGGTGAGGCGGTTGCGCAGCATCCGGAGGTAGTCCGGGCGCTGCGCGGTGCTCTCCTCATGGGCGAGCAGCTCGGCGAGATCGTCCTCGGTGAACGAGCGCAGGCGACCCCGCAGCTGGGGCAGGCTCAGCTCGTCGTAGTCGGCGATCAGCGAGTTCGTCCCCGGCTCCGGCTCCGGGGCGGGCGCGGGTTCCGGGATGGTGTCCTCGTCGAAGACGGCCCACTCCGGCTGCTCCTCGGGCGTGCGCAGCACCGACAGCGCCTCGTCGCCCTTGATCGCGAGCTCGGTGATGTGCTGCTGGACGCGCATCGAGGCCTGCAGCGTCTGGCTGGCCACGGTCACGGGCAGGCCGAGCAGCGTCGCGGGCAGCGCGCGGGCCTGTTCGACGGCGGTCGCGGCCAGACCGGCGGCCACCCGCACCGGCAGGGGGAACTCTGACATGGGCCCAAGCCTGCCCCAGAAGCGGTCGCCAGGCCATCACTTCGGCCCCGGAATGTGACCCCGGGAATAGGTCCGGCCCGGCGTCCGGAGGAGCACGAATACGCCCCTCGATGGAGTGACAGCGTGCCACGACCGGCGGCGGAGCGGGACGGCGCGGATCCGTACCCTTGATGGCATGACGAGCACGCCCGAGGCCCGCGACCTCGACACCGACCCCGTTGGCACCGACACCGTTGACGACGCCGGCCGGACCAAGCGGGTCCTGCTGGCCAAGCCCCGCGGCTACTGCGCGGGGGTGGACCGCGCTGTCATCACCGTCGAGAAGGCGCTGGAGACCTACGGCCCGCCGGTCTACGTCCGCAAGGAGATCGTGCACAACCGGCACGTGGTGGACACCCTGACCGAGCGCGGCGTGATCTTCGTCGACAAGACCGACGAGGTGCCGGAGGGCGCTCTCGTGGTGTTCTCCGCGCACGGCGTGTCCCCGGCCGTCCACCAGGAGGCCGAGGAGCGCAACCTCCGCACCATCGACGCCACCTGCCCGCTGGTGACGAAGGTGCACAAGGAGGTCAACCGCTTCGCGCGCGACGACTACGACATCCTGCTGATCGGCCACGAGGGCCACGAGGAGGTCGAGGGCACCGCCGGTGAGGCGCCCGAGCGCGTGCAGCTGGTAGACAAGCCCGAGGACGTCGACAAGGTGGAGGTCCGCGACCCGAACAAGGTCGTCTGGCTGTCGCAGACCACCCTCAGCGTCGACGAGACGATGGAGCGGGTCGACCAGCTCACCGAGAAGTTCCCGACGCTGCAGGCCCCGCCGAGCGACGACATCTGCTACGCCACCTCCAACCGCCAGCAGGCGGTGAAGGTGATGGCCCCGCAGTGCGACCTGGTCATCGTGGTCGGCTCGCAGAACTCCTCGAACTCCAAGCGGCTGGTCGAGGTGGCGCTGCAGGCCGGTGCGTCGGCCTCGCACCTGATCGACTACGCCTCGCAGATCGAGGACTCCTGGCTGGAGGGCGTGACCACGGTCGGCGTCACCAGCGGCGCCTCGGTGCCGGACGTGCTGGTGCTGCAGGTCCTGGACCACCTCGCCGAGCGCGGCTGGGGTGACGTCGAGGAGGTCACGACGGCCAACGAGAAGGTCACCTTCGCGCTGCCCCGCGAGCTGCGCAAGGACCTCGACGAGAACGCCAGCCCCAAGTCGGTCCGCTGACCTGATCCCGACGAGAAGCCGCCCGGCTCCGGAGTTCGGAGCCGGGCGGCTTTTTCGCGTCTCTCAGGGGCCCGGGCGGCGCGGCCGGCGGCCGGGCGGCGGTTCCGGGGGCCGCGGCCGTCCTGGGGCGCCCTGACGGGGCGGACGGGGGCCTCCCGCGCGCGGGTCGTTGGCCGGGCGCGGCGGCCGTCCGGCCGGGGGGACGTCGCGGCGCGGGGCGTCGCCCTTCGGACGGCCCTGGGCTTCGCGCGGACCGGTGCCGCGCGGCTGCTGCCTGCCGTCGGCGCGGCGCTCGCCGCCGCGACCCTCGTCGCGGGACCTGCGCGCGTCGCCGCCTCGCTTGCGGTCTTCGGGCGGCTTGCGGTCCTGGGGGCGCTTGCGCGGTTCGTCGTCGCGGGCCGGCTTCTTGCGCGGCGGCGGGACCGGCCGGGCCTTCTTCGTCTTGGCGTCCGGGTCGACGCCGAGGTCGAAGTCCTCGTCGGGCTCGGCCTTCTGCGTCACGAACATCCGCAGCAGACCGATGCCGAGCGCGACCGCGGTGGCCCCGGCCATGATCGGGAAGCTGGTGATGAGCGGACGCGCGACCGACAGCGCCTTGCCCGCGATGCCCGCGCCGGAGGTGCTCCCGGCGCCGGTGATGAGCACCAGAACCGGCATCACGATGCCGAGGACGAGCGGTGGCTGCACCATCGGACCGAAGACGCTGCGCCGCTGCACCAGCAGGACCGCGGCGAGACAACCCAGGAAGAAGGCCGTCTTGAAGATGTACCCGGGCTGTTTCCAGATGAGGGTGTCCAGCAAGGTGCCGATCGCGGTCGGGACGGCAGCCAGCAACACGGCGCCCCACAGCGGCACCCCGAGGGTGCTGAACGCGGAGCGCGCACCCCATTGGGGCGCACCATTGCCGGTAGTCGAAGCGCTCTGGCTCTCGCGGATCGCGGTCACAGTCCCCAACGGTAACGGTCCAGTGCCTCAGGGCGAGAGCGGTCTCGTGGAACGGACTCGTTACCCCACGTCGAGTAATGGTTCATGTACAACTCGCCGTGATCAGCGCGTGATCTCCGTGCAGCCAAATGGATGCCGTATCGCCCGGTCGAGCGTGTGAGCCTTGACACAGGGAGCAGGACGACCTTAGCGTCCGAGCAATCGTTTTCTCGCCCGGGTGTGCGACGAGACGGGGGGCGGAATGGACACGGCGCCACCGCTGGTCGAGATGACCGGCATCACCAAGCGATACGGCGGTGTGCTCGCCTGCGACGCCGTTGATCTCGCCGTGCGCGGCGGCGAGGTGCACGCCCTGCTCGGCGAGAACGGCGCGGGGAAGAGCACCTTGATGAAGGTCCTCTCCGGAGACATCACCGATCACACCGGGGTCATCACCATCGAGGGTCACCCGATCCAGTTCGGAAAGCCCGCCGACGCGCAGAACTCCGGGATCGCGATGATCCACCAGGAACTCGACCTGGTCCCCGGCCTGAGCGTCGCCGAGAACCTCCACCTGGGACGCGAACCGCGCACCCGGCTCGGCGTGGTGGACCGGCGCGCGATGGCCGAGCGCACCCGAGAGCTGCTGCGGCGCACCGGGATCGAGCTCGACCCGCACCGCCCGGTCGGCGAGCTGCGGGTCGGCGAGCAGCAGCTGGTCACCATCGCCCGCGCGCTGTCGCTGGACGCCAAGGTGCTGATCATGGACGAGCCGACCTCGGCGCTGTCCACAGCGGAGGTCGAGCGGCTGTTCTCCGTCATCGGCGAGCTGCGCCGCACCGGCACCGGCATCGTCTACATCTCGCACCGGATGGACGAGATCGGGCAGATCGCCGACCGCGCCACCGTGCTGCGCAACGGGCGCAAGGTCGCCGAGTTCGACGCGCAGGCGATGACCGCCGAGGAGGCGGCCGAGGCGATGGTGGGCCGCTCGGTGCAGACCCGCTTCCGCTCCCGCACCGTCGAGCTCGGCGAGGAACTGCTGCGTGTCAAGGGTTTCGCGGTCCGGCCGAAGCGGAACCGGGTCGGGCGGCGCGAACCCGACGGCATCGACCTGACGGTGCGCAGCGGCGAGATCGTCGGGCTGTGCGGGCTGCTCGGCGCGGGCCGCACCGAACTCCTGGAATCGCTCTACGGCGCCGGGTCGCCCGGCACCTGGGAGGGTGAGGTGGAGCTCGACGGGCGCGCGGTGCGGCCGGGGAGTCCGCGCCGCGCGCTGCGCTCGGGCATCGCCTTCGTCCCGGAGGACCGGCGCAGCTCGGGCCTGGTGCTCGGGCACTCGGTCACCGCGAACACGGTGCTCTCGGTGCTCGACCGGCTCGGCGTCGGCGGGCTGGTGCGCCGCCGGTCCGAGATCACCGCGACCCAGCGCAGCGTCGAGCAGCTGAAGGTGAAGCTGGATCGCATCTCCGACGCGGTGGGGACGCTCTCCGGCGGCAACCAGCAGAAGGTCGTCTTCGGGCGCATGCTGCTCACCGAACCCAGGTTGCTGCTGCTCGACGATCCGACGCGGGGCGTGGACATCGGCGCGAAGGCCGAGATCTACCAACTGCTCTCGGACATCGCCGAGCGCGGCATCGGAGTGCTGCTGGCCTCCTCCGAACTCCCCGAGCTGGTCGGGGTGTGCCACCGGGTGGTGGTGCTGCGGGCCGGCCGCAGCGTCGCCGAGTTCGACACGACGCACGCGGGCGAGGCCGAACTGCTCGCGGCGGCGATGGGAGAGCGGAACGGGAAGCCACCGGGGCCGGCCGTCGGCACCGGGCAGAGCACCGGGGGAGGTGCGAATTGAGCAATCAGACGGAGCAGCGGCCCGTGCCCGGCGACCTGCCCGCGCAGCGCTCCAAGCGGGCCGACACCGTCGAGACCCTGTTCAAGTTCCAGAGTTTCTTCGGTCTGGTCGCGGTGTTCATCGCGGCGGTGATCTTCTCGCCCCGCAACGACGGTCAGATCCTGTTCCTGAGCAGCGACAACCTGTTCAACATCGTGCGCGCGGTCTCCGAGATCGGGATCATCGCGATCGGGCTGACCTTCGTGATCCTCATCGGCGGGATCGACCTGTCGGTCGGTTCCGTGCTGGGGCTGGCGGCGGTCGGCTCGGCCGTGCTCATGGTCAACGACGGCTTCGGCGTGTGGGCCGCGGTCGCGATCGTGCTGCTGGCCGGCATCGTCTTCGGGTTCCTGCAGGGCGCCGCCGTGGCGCTGCTGGGGGTGCAGGCGTTCATCGTCACCCTCGCCGGGCTGCAGATCGCGCGCGGTCTGGCGCGCATGTGGTCCGGCGGCGAGACCGTGCAGATCTCCTACGGGGACGGACCCGGTCAGGCCCCGATGCTGTTCTCCCTGCTGGGCGAGCGGACCTTCGGCGGGGTGGTGCCGATCCCGGCGCTGATCTTCGCCGCGGTCGCCGTGCTCGCCATCCTGTTCCTGCGCTCCAGCGCCTACTCCCGGCACCTGTACGCGATCGGCGGCAACGAGAAGGCGGCTCGGCTGTCCGGTGTGCCGGTGAACCGGGTGAAGATCATCGCGTTCGTCATCGCGGGGTTCTGCGCCGCGCTGGCCGGCATCGTGCACGCCGGGCAGCTCAACGCCGGCAGCCCCAACGACGGAACCGCCTACGAGCTCGACGGAATCGCCGCGGTCGTCGTCGGCGGCACCAGCCTGGCCGGCGGCCGGGGCTCGGTCATCGGCACCATCGCCGGTGCGCTGCTGCTCGGCATCCTCAACAACATCCTGAGCCTGAACAGCGTCAACACCGATCTGCAACTGCTCATCAAAGGACTGGTGATCGTCGCGGCTGCGGCGCTGCAGCGCCTGCGTCCCACGGCGTGAGGGAGATTTCCGAAGGGAGCACGATGCGCAAGACAACGAAGTCCTTGGTCGCCATCACGTGCGCCGCGGTCGCGTTCGCCGCCGCCGGTTGCGGGACCACCAGCGAGAACACCGGGCAGGCCCAGCCCCAGGACCCGACGAAGAACTGCCAGGGGCCCGACGGCAAGTACACGATCGGGATGAGCCAGGCCAACCTCGCCGAGCCCTACCGGGTGCGGATGGACGACGACATCCGTAAGGCCGCGCAGAAGGTCCCGCAGTTCGAGGACGTGCAGTTCTCCGACGCCGCGAAGGACAACTCCAAGCAGGTCACCGACGTCGAGAACTTCATCACCAAGCAGGTCGACCTGCTGATGATCTCGCCGAACGAGGCCGCGCCGCTCACCGACGTGGTGCGCAAGGCCTACAACCAGGGCATCCCCGTCGTGGTGCTGGACCGCAAGGTCGACGGCGACGCCTACACGACCTACATCGGCGCGGACAACGTCGCGATCGGCAAGCAGGCCGGCGAGTTCTTCAAGAACACGCTGCTGCCGCAGGGCGGCAAGATCGTGCAGATCAAGGGCCTGTCCGGCTCGACGCCCGCCGCCGAGCGGGAAGAGGGCTTCCAGCAGGGCATCGCGGGCTCGAAGATCGAGATCGTGGCCACCGCCGACGGCGAGTGGGAGCGCTCGGTCGGGCAGCAGAAGATGGACGCGCTGCTCAAGGCCCACCCGGACATCCAGGCCGTGTACTCGCAGAACGACCCGATGGCCGAAGGCGCCTGGCTGGCCGCGCAGGCCGCCAACCGCCCGGACCTGAAGTTCGTGGGCATCGACGGGCTCCCGATCCCCTCCGGCGGCATCAAGGCCGTGGAGGAGGGCCGGTTGCAGGCCACGAACCTCTACCCGACGGGTGGCGCGGAGGCCGTCGAGGCGGCCAAGAAGCTGCTCGTGGACTGCCAGCAGGTGCCCAAGACCCAGACCCTGGGCACCGAACTGATCACGAAGGACAACGCCGCCCAGGTCTACGACCGGCTCAACCAGGGCTAGAACAGCGGAGTGGCCTTTCCGGGACCGAACCGGAAAGGCCACCCCGTCCGCACCGGAATCCCGCCGCAGCGCTCGTTTGTCGCGCGCTGCGGCTTTTTCGCGCCCGAATCCCCGGAACTGGTTCGATACACCATTCGATCAGCTGAATTCCACTGTGCGGCAACCAAAAACACCTGGTTGGCGGCTGTCGTGAACACGACACACCGGAGACCATCTTATTGAGTGAATTCGCGCATCGATGACTATTCCGCGTCCGTTGTTTGGTTGCCGTCGGGGAGGCCATTTCTTACGCTGCGCTTGATCGCGCTTTGAGATCTTGTCGTATCCGTGATGGTTGGAAACCACTTGGTTAGAGCGCATCACGATTCACCGGAACCGGAATCAGCGGCAGAACTGTCTGCTGTGGACAGAGCTGTCCGCAGGGGAGGGCGAGCACGATGACAACACGCTCCGCACCGTCGCGAAGCGACGTCCGCAAGCGGTCCCACCGCCTCGCCGCCTACCTGGGTGTCTTCTCGCTCGCCGCTGCCGCGGTGGTCGCCGACGCCGGGTTCGCGAGCGTCCGAGCACACGCCCAGCAGCCCGCACCGCCCAGCAAGGGACCGGTCGGCTGGGACACCTACCGCGACCTCGACGGGATGCCGCGGCTGCGCGGCGCCGAGCAGTCCCTCCAGTTCTCCAGCTACGACCGCTCCGGCGGCAACGACGACGGTTTCGAGGGCACCTACTCCTGCCTGCGCGAATCGGAGCAGGGCTGCGTCATCGCCGAGCACAACGGGCCCGGCGAGATCTCCGGGCTGTGGAGCACCCGCGAGCCGATGGGCGACGTCACCGCCACCGGCAACATCGTCGTCGAGCTCGACGGCCGCACCGTTCTCGACGCCCCGTTCATCGACCTCGTCAACGGCAAGCTCGGCGCGCCGTTCGAGTGGCCGCTGGTCGGCAACGCCGACGACGCCGCGGGCGGTGTGGTCAGCAAGGTGCCGATGCCGTTCCGCGAGTCGATGCGCGTGACCGTGCGCAACAACCCGGACTTCTACCACGTCAACTACCGGACCTTCCCCGACGCCGAAGGCGTGCAGACCTTCGACCCCGGCGACCCGGCCACCGACGTGCTCGACAAGCTGCGCGGTTTCGGCGTCGCCGACCCGAAGAACGCCTCCGGCGGAACCCCGGTGCGCAGCGACTTCGACCTGCCCGCGGGCGGTTCGCACACCGTGGCCGAGGTGTCCGGCCCGGCGCGGATCAACCAGCTGCGGGTGCGGTTGCCGCAGGTGCAGGCCGCGCCGCAGGTCGTCGACGACGGCATGGCCTTCGGCCAGGGCGGCGGCAGCCGGTTCCGGATGCGGGTCGCCCCCGACAACCAGGGCGTGCGGATCATCCGGCGGTTCGACCCGCAGGTCGCCGACCAGGTCGCGAGCCTCACCGTCAACGGGCAGCCCGTCGGGGAGTGGCGCAGCGGCGCCGCCGCCCCGGGCCAGTGGGGCGTGCAGTCGCTGGACGTGCCCGCCGAGCTCACCGCCGGGCAGTCCTCCATCGACGTCGAGAACCGGTTCGTGTCCTCGTCGCTGGACGTCAACGAGTTCCGCTACGACGTGCAGAGCCTGGTCAACGGCGAGTGGGTGCGCACCGACGTGCTCGACCTCGGCCCCGGGCACCCGGGGGAGGAGAGCGCGCACGGGTACCGGATCGACAACCCGGTCTTCGAGCGCTCGCAGCTGCTCGGCCGCTACGCGATCCCGCCGGAGCAGGTCGCGGCCTCGGACGCGGTGCTCGAGAACGCCCGCGTGCGCATCACCTTCGACGGGCAGACCACGGTGGACGCCCCGATCGGCGAGTTCTTCGGCACCGGGCTCGGCGAGCACGACGTGCGCACCATGATGAGCTCGGTCGATCCCGGCATGGACGGCTGGTACACCGCGTGGTGGCCGATGCCGTTCAACCAGAACGCGAAGGTGGAGATCGTCAACGGCGGCGGCATCCCGATCCAGGGGGCGACCGCCGAGATCGTCACCGGCCCCGGCGGGGTCGACGCGGGCAGCGGCTACTTCCACGCCACGCACAAGCGCGGTCTGACGACACCCGGTCAGGACTGGAACTTCGTCGACACCGGCGGCGCGGGCACGTTCTACGGGGTCAGCCACACCATGCGCGGCCTGATCCCGCTCAACGAGACCCGGGCGAGCGTGCTGCCGCACTCCACGCCGCTGGCCGCCGCCAACCCGCGCAACTACCTGGAGGGCGACGAGCGGTTCTACGTCGACGGCGCGCAGGAACCGGCCTGGCACGGCACCGGCACCGAGGACTTCTACGAGTCCGGCTGGTACTTCCGGTTCGGGACCACGTTCTCGATGCCGCAGGCGGGCAACCCGGCGCACGAGGTCAACCAGGACGGCTGCCAGTTCGACTGCACCGGCGCCTATCGGCTGATGGCCGGGGATGCGGTGTCGTTCCGCAACGGGCTGGTCGCGGGCATCGAGCACGGCCCGGCCAACGACGAACCGGGCGACTACAGCTCCACGGCGTACTGGTACGGCGCCCCAGCGGGCCGCAGCCTCCCCGCGGGAGGCGGCCTCCCCTCGGGGCCGGAAGTCCCCCCGTCCCTCCCGCCGGCCCCGCTCCCGTCCGAGCAGCCGACTCCCGCAACCCCGCCGTCCGCACCGGCCCCCACGGCTCCGCCGTCCGAGCCGGTCCCCACGGCCCCGCAGGACCCGACCCGGTCCAACCCCAGCGACCCCACTCCCTCCAACCCCACGGAGACCGAGGACCAAGGCCTCCTACCGCACTGGAACTGACCACCCCACAACCGAAGAACCGCTGAAACCGAACAACCACGGCCTCCGGATCCCGGCAGGGGTCTGGGGGCCGTGGTTCGCGTCCTGGGGCGTCGGGGGTCCGGGAGCAGGACAGTTTTAGTGAGAACTGTCCGGACATTTCGGGCATCGAGGGCGGACAGTTTTCACTAAAACTGCCCAGTGGCGAGGGGCGCGCTCACCGGGACGAGCTGCCGCGGACGACCAGGTGCGCCGAGAGGGTCGTGGTGGACGTCTCCGCGCGGTCACCGGAGATGCGGTCGAGGAGGAGCCGAGCCGCTAAAGCGCCCATGTCGTACGCCGGCTGGGCGACCACCGACAGCGGCGGGTCCAGCAGCGTCGTCCAGGGGGCGTCGTCAAAGGCGACCACGCCGACGTCGCGGCCCGGCTTGAGGCGCAGCGCGGCCAGGGCCTCCAGCACGCCGACGGCCATGGCGCTGTTGCCGACCAGCAGCGCGTCCGGCGGATCGGCCTGGGTGAGCAGGGCGTGGGCCGCCCGCTGCGCGCCCTCGGCCTTGAAGCTCGCCCGCCGCACCAGCGACGCGGAACCGGGCAGCTTCGACGCGCGCAGCCCGTCGCGGTAGCCGGCCAGCCGGTCGTCGGCCGTGGGCACGCCGCTGGGGCCGGTGAGGCAGCCGATGCGCCCGTAGCCCTGGCCGGACAGGTGCAGCGTCGCGTGCTTGGCGGCGAGCCGGTTGTCCACCAGAACGGTGTCACTCGGGTGGTCCGGCAGCGGCCGGTCCACCGCCACCACCGGCGTGCTGTGCCGGGCCAGCAGCTCGGCGGTCTCCGCGCTGCCGGTGGGCGAGAGCAGCACTCCGGCCACCCGCTCCTGCAGGGCGACGTCGACGTACTGGCGCTCCTTGTCGGCGGTGTCGTCGGAGTTGCACAGCACCAGCGAGTACCCGGCCTCGTGCGCGACGTCCTCGACGCCGCGGGCGATCGCGGTGAAGAACGGGTTCTCCACGTCCGAGATGATCAGCGCCAGCACCGCGGTCTCCTGCTTGCGCAGGTTGCGGGCGGGGCCGTTGGGCCGGTAGCCGAGCTCCTCGGCGGCGGCGAGCACGCGCGCGGCCAGTTCCGGGTCGACGGTCGCCTTGCCGTTGAGGGCCCGGGAGACGGTCGCCGTGGACACCCCCGCGCGGTTGGCCACGTCGCTGATGGTCGCCACGGCTTCCTCCCTCACCGCTGGGCGAGTGACGGTGCGCCACCCGCCTTGACAGCCCGTATCACGCAAGAATAGCGTCCGGGAAAACGATTGCTCGCGTTGGTTCGCAAGGTTTTCGAGGTGAATCGACCGGGCGTCTGCGCACCGCCGGTTCTGCAGCAGTCAACGCCGTCTGTGAAGCGAACTTGGAGGAACTGTGGCTCGCATCGGTGTCGTCAGCATCTCGGACGGGCGTGGTCACGTGCACGCCCGCAACGCGGATTTCATCCAGTCCAAACAGGACGCTCTGGTGGCCTCGCTGCGCGCGGCCGGGCACGAGGTCGTCGTCGGCGCCGATCTGGTCGCCACCAACTCCCTGGCCGTCTCCGTCGCCCGCGAGGTCGCCGCGGCCGATGTCGACGTCACCGTCTTCTACTACGCGGTCTGGTCGTTCCCGCACTTCACGATGCTGGCCGCGGACGCCACCCGCAGCCCGCTCGTGCTGGTCGCCAGCACCGACCCCACCGAGCCGGGCCTGGTCGGCATGCTCGCCGCCGGGGGCGCCCTGGACCAGATCGGCCGCAAGCACGCCCGCGCCTGGGGAGCCCCGGACGACGCCGAGCTGGCCGCCGCGATCGGCGTGCAGGCGCAGGCCTCGGCCGCGGTGAGCTCGCTGCACGGCTCCACCTTCGGCCGCTTCGGCGGTCGCCCGATGGGCATGAACACCGCCGTGGCCAACACCGACCAGTGGATGCGCAAGTTCGGCGTCGACGTCGAGGAGATCGACCAGTACGAGCTGGTGCTGCGCGCCGAGCAGGCCGACGGGGCCGAGGCGAAGAAGGCCCGCGAGTGGATCGAGCAGCACGCGGCCGGGGTGCACTACGACGGCGACAAGCTCACGCCCGAGCTGCTGGAACGCCAGATCCGCTCCTACCTGGCGATTCGCGACATCATCGACGAGCGCGCCATCGGCTTCTCCGGCATCAAGGCCCAGCCCGAGCTGACCGAGAACTTCGCCACGATGGACGTCACCGAGGCGTTCCTCAACGACCCCTACGACTGGAACGGCCCGAAGCAGCCGCACGTGTGCGCCACCGAGGCCGACATGGACGGCGCGCTGACGATGCAGCTGTTCAAGGCCATCTCCGGGACTCCCGTGCTGTTCGCCGACGTCCGGCACTACCACGCCGACCGCGACATCTGGGACCTGTGCAACTCCGGCCAGCACGCCACCTGGTACGCCGCGCGCAGCGACGACCCGGCCGAGAACCTCGCGAAGGTCAACTTCTACCCCGAGGTGTTCTTCTTCCCGGCAGGCGGCGCCTCGGTGCAGCACATCGCGGCACCCGGTGAGATGACGCTCGGCCGGTTGACGCGGGAGAACGGCGAGTACCGGCTGCAGATGATGCTGGGCGAGTTCGAGAACTACGACGAGGCGACCAACAAGACGCTGGTCGACCAGTCGACGCCGGAGTGGCCGCACGCGTTCGCGCGGCTGGACGCGCCGGGAGAGGTGTTTCTGTCGAAGTTCGGCGCGAACCACATCCACGCCGTGCCCGGTGATCACCGCGCCGCGCTGCGGGCGGTCGCCGAGCAGCTGGACGTTCGCCTGGACGAGTGGAGCCGGGGGTCGGGGTCGTGAGTGCTGAAGCCGGTGCGGGCCGGCTTCAGCACTCACGCGCGGTCCTGCTCGGCATCGACATCGGCACCTCCAGCTCCAAGGGAGTGCTGGTCGACGCGTCGGGCACGATCCTGGCGAGGGCGAGCCGGCCGCACGAGACCTCGCACCCGCACCCGGGCTGGGTGGAGCACGACGCGGAAGCCGTGTGGTGGGCCGATTTCCTGGAGCTGACCCGGGAACTGCTGCCCGCGGCCGAGGGCTACGAGCTCGCGGGCCTGGGCGTCAGCGGCATCGGCCCGGTGCTGCTGCCGGCCGACGGCAGCGGAAAACCGCTGCGCCCGGCGATCCTCTACGGCGTCGACACCCGCGCGACCGCCGAGATCGACGAGCTCACCGCCGAACTCGGGGCGGAGGAGATCCTGCGGCGGGGCGGTTCGGCGCTGTCCAGCCAGGCCGTCGGGCCGAAGATCCGCTGGCTGGCCAAGAACGAGCCGGAGGTCTACCGGCGCACCGAGATGCTGCTGATGTGCAGCTCCTACCTGGTGCACCGGCTGACCGGGGAGTACGTGCTCGACCACCACTCGGCCAGCCAGTGCGACCCGATCTACGACCTCACCGCCCGGGACTGGTCGGCGGACTGGGCCGCGCGCGTCGCGCCCGACCTGCCGCTGCCTCGGCTGGCCTGGCCCACCGAGGTCGTCGGCCGCATCGGAGCCGAGGCCGCAGCGGAAACCGGTCTGCCGGAAGGACTTCCGGTCACCGCGGGAACGGTCGACGCGTGGGCGGAGGCGACCAGCGTCGGCGTCCGCAGCCCGGGCGATGTGATGCTGA
This sequence comes from Saccharopolyspora flava, assembly GCF_900116135.1. Classification (GTDB taxonomy): domain Bacteria; phylum Actinomycetota; class Actinomycetes; order Mycobacteriales; family Pseudonocardiaceae; genus Saccharopolyspora; species Saccharopolyspora flava. Next base: position 316,487 of record NZ_FOZX01000002.1, on the reverse strand, counting down.
TGTACGGGACGACGATGTTCTTCGTCGAGGTCCTCGACGAGGTCACGCCGCACCCCGCGCTGTGGGGAACCTGCGGCGCGTTCCCCGGCACCTACACGCTGGCGGCGGGCATGGCGACCTCCGGTGCGGTCACCGACTGGCTGCGCGGGCTCGTCGACGGCGACTTCGCGCAGCTGGTCTCGGAGGCCTCGACGGTCCCGGCCGGGTCGCGGGGTTTGCTGCTGCTGCCGTACTTCGCCGGTGAGCGCACGCCGATCTTCGACCCGTCGGCCCGCGGCGTGCTGGCGGGGCTGACGCTGGAGCACGGGCGCGCCGAGCTCTACCGGGCGGCGCTGGAGGGCATCTCGTTCGGGGTCCGCCACAACCTCGAGGCCATGGGGCAGGCGGGTGGTTCGGCGAGCCGCCTGGTCGCGGTCGGCGGCGGGACCCAGGGCGGTCTCTGGACGCAGATCGTTTCCGACATCACCGGTCAGGAGCAGCAGATCCCGGCCGAGACCGTGGGCGCCGCCTACGGGAACGCCCTGCTCGCGGGCGTCGGCACCGGCGCGGCGATCGACCCGGACAACTGGAACCCGGTCGTCGACACGGTCCGTCCCGACCCGGCCAACACCGACCGCTACAACGCTTACTACGGCCACTACCGCGACCTCTACGAGGCCACCACCCGCATCACCCACTTCCTCGCAGCAGAACAACACGCCGCAGACCACACCCCCTGACTCCGGTCAAAAACCGCGGTATTCGCCTGGTCAAATCCTGCGGTTTTTGACCGGTCAAAACCTGCGGTATTCGCCTGGTCAAAAACCGGGGTTTTCGTCGGGTCGAAAACCCCGGTTTTCGCGTTCACGAGTGGTAGTCGCGTGACCTTGTTAGGCTCACTCGTCCGAGTGGCTTGACGTGAGGTCGTGGGAGGTCGTGGTGGCGCGGCGTGTTCTCGCGGCCGGGTTGGTGTTGCTGGCCGTTGTGGTGATCGCCGGGTGTTCGCGGTCGGAGGCCGATGTGGTTCCCGCTGCGCCCGCGCCGGATCTGGGCGCGCAGAAGGTCTTCCGGCATCAGGTGTACGCGCAGCGGGAGACTGGGGCGTTGCGGTTGGACCTGTTCCTGCCTCGCCGAGGGGCGGAGGCGGTTCCGCTGGTCGTGTACGTGCACGGCGGTGGCTGGGACGCGGGGGAGCGGACGCTCGACGCCGATCCGCTCTCGCCAGAAGCTCTTGCGGCGCAACGGTTGTTGCAGCGCGGCTACGCTGTGGCCACTGTGGACTACCGGTTGAGCGGGGTGGCGCGCTCGCCCGCGCAGGTCGTCGACGTCGCCGATGCCGTGCGCTGGCTGCAGCAGAACTCCGGGCGCTGGGGGCTGGACGCGAACCGGGTCGCTCTCTGGGGTGCCTCGGCCGGGGGACACCTGGTCTCGCAGCTCGGGGCGGTCGCCGGGGAGCCGGGCGCGCCCGGCGGCGGGCTGACCGGGATCCGGGCGGTGGTCGACTGGTTCGGGCCGACGGATCTGAGCGCCGAGGCCCAGCACGCGCACCCGCAGCTGCAGGACTACGCGCGGCGCGCCATCACCGGGCTGCTCGGGTGCATGCCGGTCGACTGCCCCGACGTGGCCGACGCCGCGAGCCCGGCCCGCAACCTCTCCGGCGACGAGCCGCCGTTCCTGATCCAGCAGGGCACGGCCGATTCGCTGGTGCCGCTGGACCAGAGCCTCGACTTCACGGCAGCGCTGCGCGCTCACGGCGTCACCGCCGAGATGCACCCGTATCAGGGCCTCGACCACGGCTTCGGGAAAGGCCCCCAGGTGTCGCTCATCGTGGATGCCCTCGACGTCTTCGTGCGCGCGCACGTGTGAGGCAGTGGACAGTTTTAGTCATAATTGCCCATGATTAATGTCCGAAATGTCGGGACAATTATGGCTAAAACTGTTCGCGGCCCGGGAGGGCACGCCGCAGGAGGACCGCTCAGTTCCGGGTGGGGTCGGAGGAATCGTTTCCGTTGAGGGAGGCGTCTTCTTCGCGGCGGAGTTCGGGGAGCTCGCCGGAGGAGGCGGTCTCGGCGAGGGGCTGGACCGCGTTGCGGAAGGTCTCCAGGGCGTCGAGCTCGCGGCGGCGAGCGGAGACGAAGCGCTGCAGGTGGGTGCTGGAGAGGTTGACCGCCTCGACCGCGTTGCCCGCCGCGCGCTGCGAGCGGACCGCCTGGGCGCGGACCTGCTCGATGTCCTCGGCCAGCGTGCGCTCGGTCGAGGCGAACATCGCCGCCGAGGCGAGCACCGCGAAACCCGTGGGGCCGCACAGGAACACGCGCTTGCCGAGCAGCCAGGACAGCAGCTGCGGGTCGGTGTCGAGCGCGGCGATCACGGCGGCGTCGGAGGGCACGAACATGATCGAGCCGTAGATCGCGTCCGCCCACCGCTGGTAGCCCTTGCTCGCGAGTTCCGTCGCGCGCGAGCGGATGTTGCGGACGTGCACCCGCAGCGCGTCGGCGCGCTCCTCGGCGTCGTCGGTCTCCATCGCCTCGGCCCACACCGCCAGGCTCGCCTTGGAATCGACCGGGACCTGCCGCCCACCACCGACTTCGAGCACCATGTCCGGCCGGGCCGCGCCGCCACCGGCGAGGTCGGTCTGCAGCGTGAAGTGGATGCCCTCGCGCAACCCCAGCGACCGGGCGGTCTCCACCAGCACCTGCTCGCCGAGCTCGCCGCGCCCGGTGATGGAGGCGAACGCGACCTCGTAGCGCCGCAACGCCGCCTGCTGGGCGGTGCTGCGCGCCCGCTCGGCCTCGACCATCCGCAGCGCCTCGTCGGCTCTGCGGGCGCTGTCGCTGTAGAGCCGCCAGATCAGCAACAGCGCCGCCGCGACCAGCAGGATCAGCACGACGACGAACGCGACCAGCACTCCGGTGCCCACACGACCTCCCTCGGGAACGACTGCCCCGAATCATCCAGCAACGGGCCGACAAGATCACCTCGCCGCGCAGGGAGATCCCCACTCGGCCAGGTGACCCCTGATCGCTTCCGGTGAACAGCGGATCACGCTGCGGTGCGACACGCCGGAGTGTCCTGGGGGGTTGGGACGGGGTGATCGGGGCGCCGCTAGCTTGGTGGTCATGCGGGTACTGCACACCTCGGACTGGCACGTGGGGCGGACCTTCCACGGCCGTGACCTGCTCGGAGATCAAGAAGCCGTGCTCGGCGGACTGGCCGAGCTGGTGACCGAGGAGCAGGTCGACGTCGTGGTGGTCGCCGGCGATCTCTACGACCGCGCGGTGCCCTCCGGCGAAGCGGTGCAGACCTGCGTGCGCGTGCTCTCCCGCATCCGCGAGGCCGGCGCCCAGCTGGTGATCACCTCCGGAAACCACGACTCCGCGCCGCGCGTCGGCGCGTTCGCCGACTTCGCCGCCGCGGGCGGCCTGCACCTGCGCACCCGCATCGACGCGCTGCACGAGCCGGTCCTGCTCGACGACGAGCACGGCCCGGTCGCCTTCTACGGCATCCCGTACCTCGAACCCGACCCCGCCAAGCACGCCCTGAAGGCCAGCGCGGACGTCGCCGGAGCCAGCGAGGATATCGAAAGCCGCGGCCACACAGCGGTTCTCACCGAGGCGATGAACCGCATCCGGGCCGACCTCGCCGAGCGCCCGCGCGGAACCCGGTCGGTGGTGCTCGCGCACGCCTTCGTCACCGGCGGAGAGGGCAGCGAGTCCGAGCGCACCATCGCCGTCGGCGGCGTCGAGCAGGTGCCCGGCGCGGTCTTCGACGGCGTCGACTACGTGGCGCTCGGCCACCTGCACGGTCCGCAGACCCTCGCCGAGCACCTGCGCTACTCCGGCAGCCCGCTGGCCTACTCGTTCTCCGAGGCCGCGCACCGCAAATCGGTGTGGCTGGTCGACCTCGACGCCGACGGTCTCGCCGAGGTGCGGCGCCGCGAGCTGCCCGTGCCCCGCGAGCTGGCCACCATCGAGGGCGAGCTCGACGAGCTCCTGGAAGACCCCGAGCACACCGCCGCCGAGGACTGCTACGTCTCCGCGACCCTGACCGACGAGGTCCGCCCGCTGGAGGCCATGCGCCGCTTGCAGGAGCGCTTCCCGCACGCCGTGCACCTGGAGTGGCGCCCGGCCACCGGCAAGGCCACCGCGCCGCTGCGCTACGCCGAGATCGTGCGGGGCCGCGACGACAACTCGCTGGCCGCCCGGTTCGTCGAGGACTGCCGGGGCGCCGAACCCACCGATTCCGAACGTGCGCTGCTCGACGAGGCGCTGCACGCGGTCACCGCGGCCGAGGGGGCCGAATGAGGCTGCACAGCCTGGAAGTCACCGCCTTCGGGCCCTACAACGACCACCAGGTCGTGGACTTCGACCAGCTCGGCGCCGACGGCCTGTTCCTGCTGCACGGCGACACCGGAGCGGGCAAGACCACGCTGCTCGACGCGATCGCCTTCGCCCTCTACGGCTCGGTCCCGGGCGCGCGCAACGACGCCAAGCGGTTGCGCTGCGACACCGCCGCCGACGAGGTCAACACCAGCGTCGTGCTGGAGCTGACGATCCAGGGCCAGCGGCTGCGGCTGGAGCGCAGCCCCGAGTACCAGCGCCCGAAGAAGCGCGGCGACGGTTACACCACCCAGCAGGCCAAGGCCTCGCTGACCTGGGTCGGGACCACGCCCGACGGCCAGTCTCCGGAGCCGCTGACCCGCATCGACGAGGTCGGCCGCACGGTGCAGCGGCTGCTGGGGATGAGCGTCGACCAGTTCTTCCAGGTCGTGATGCTGCCGCAGGGCGAGTTCGCGAAGTTCCTGCGCGCCGACACCGGGGAGCGGGAGAAGCTGCTGGAGCGGCTGTTCGGCACCGAGCGGTTCGGCGAGGTCGAGCGCTGGTTCGTCGACCGGCGTCGCGAGCGCGGGCGCGCGGTGGAGGAGCAGTCGCAGCGGGTCCGCGAGCTCAACGCGCGCGTCTCCCAGGTCTCGGGCGTCGAGCAGGTGTCCGAGGTCGGCGAGGCGAACTGGCTGGAGGACATCGAGAAGCAGGCGCTGCGTGACCTGGAGAACAGCCGCGCCGAGCTCACCCGCCTGCGCCGGGAACGCGACGCGGCCGAGGCGGTGCGCACCGAGCGCCGCGAGCTCGCCGACAAGGTCCGCCGCGTGCGGGAGGCCAACGCGACGCTCGCCGACATCGACGCGAAGCGCGCCGAGCACGAGGCGTGGCGCGCCGAACGCGAGGCCGCCACCCGCGCGATCCCGGTCGTCTCGGCCCGCCGCACCGCCGACCGCGCCGAGCAGGAACGCGACCGGGCGCAGGCCGAGGTCGTCACCTGGGCGTCGCGCTGCGGGGTCGAACCCGAGGCGCCGCTGGAGGACCTGCGCGCCCGCGCGAACTCCGAGCGCGAGCGGGCGGGTGCGCTCGGACAGCTGATTCCCGAGGCGCAGCAGCAGGAATCGGACCGCCGCAAGCTCGCCGAGCTCGCCGAGCGGATCACCGCCGACGAGAAGCGCGAGACCGAGCTGGTGGCCCAGCGCGACGGCCTGCCGGACCGGATCACCGCCGCCCGGGCGCGCGTCGAGGAGGCAAAGCACGCCGGGCTGCGGCTGGAGACCGTCCGCACCCGGGGCACCGAGGTCGCCGCGCTGCTGACCACCGCCCGCGAGATCCCCGCCGCGCAGCGGGAACTCGACGCGGCCCGGACTCGCGCGCAGCAGGCCGTCGACGCGCACCAGCAGGCCCGGGACGTGCTGCAGGACCTGCGTTCCCGGCGGTTGGCGGGCATGGCGGCCGAGCTCGCGGCCCGGCTCGCCGACGGCGAACCGTGCCCGGTCTGCGGTTCCGCCGAGCACCCCGCTCCCGGTGAGCCGGTCGACGACCAGGTGCGCGCCGAGGACGAGGAGGCGGCCCAGACGGCCGAGCAGCGCGCCCAGGCCGAGCGGGAACGCGCCACCAGCGCCGCCCAGCAGGCCGAGCAGCAGCTCGCCACCCTGCGCGAACGCCTCGGCGAGCACACCGAATCCGCGCTCGCCGAGGAGCTGGAGGAGCTGCGCGCCGAGCGGAAGCGGCTCGACGACACCGCTGCGGCCCTGGCCGAGCGCGAGGCCGAGCTGGCGAAGCTGGAAGCGGCCACCGACGAGCTGGGCGAGCAGATCTCCGCGCTGCGCACCGGGATCGCGGCCGCGCGCAGCGAGAACACCGCGCTCACCGCGTCGATCGAGGAGCGCGAGGCGCGGTTGCGGGACGGGCGCGGCGATTTCGACAGCATCGCCGACCGCCGCGCGCACCTGCTCGACGTCGCCGACCGGCTGGAGCGGCTGGTCGCCGCCCGCACCGCGCGCGACGACGCGCAGCAGCGCCTGACCGAGGCTCGCGCGGCCCTCGCCGAGGCCGCCACCGCAGCGGGTTTCGCCGACACCGACGCGGCGTTGGCCGCCGAGCGCGACGAGCGGCGACTCGCCGAGCTGGAGGAATCGCTCGCGGAGGTCGACCGCCGCGCGGCCGGTGCCCGCGAGGCGCTGGCGGGTGCGGACCTGTTCGGCGTCGACCCGGACACCGAGGTCGGGCTGGAGCAGGCGACCGAGGCCGCCGCCACGGCCACCGCGGCCGCCGAGAGCGCGGCGGCCGCGGCGCACGCCGCCGAGCGCCGGCACACCGAGCTCTCCGACCTGGGCGAACGGCTCCGGGAGGCGTGGGCGGAGCTGGGGCCGGCGATGGCCGAGCACGCCGAGCTGGAGGCGCTGGCCGACGTGGTCAACGGGCGCGGCCAGAACGCGCGGAAGATGTCGCTGCGCGCCTACGTCCTGGCGGCCCGGCTGGAGGAAATCGCGATCGCGGCGACCCGCCGCCTGCAGCGGATGAGCGACGGCCGCTACTCGTTCGTGCACTCCGACGCGGCGGGCGCGCGCGGGACTCGCGGCGGCCTGGGCCTGGACGTCCTCGACGACTACTCCGGCAAGGTCCGCCCGGCCAAGACGCTCTCCGGCGGCGAGTCGTTCCTGGCGTCGCTGTCGCTGGCCCTGGGCCTGGCCGACGTGGTGGCGGCCGAGACCGGCGGTGCGCTGCTGGACACGCTGTTCATCGACGAGGGCTTCGGGACTCTGGACGCGGACACGTTGGACCTGGTCATGGACACCCTCGACGAACTCCGCGCGGGCGGCCGCGTCGTCGGCCTGGTCTCCCACGTCGAGGAGATGCGCCAGCGCATCGCGGTCCGCCTCCGGGTCCGCAAGTCCCGCCACGGCTCCACCCTCGAACTCGCCACCTCCTGACCCCCACGGTCAAAACCCGCCACTTTCATCGGGTCAAATACCGCAGTTTTCGACCGGTCGAATACCGCAGTTTTCGACCGGTCAAAACCTGCGGTATTCGACCCGACGAACCCTGCGGATTCGCCCGGTCGGCTGTCGCCAGGTCGAAAACCCCGGTTTTCGCGCGATGAAAACCGGGGTTTTCGACGCGGGTGGGGTCAGGAGTGGGTGCGTTCGTGGTGGAGGAGCCACTTCTTGCGGTCGGGGCCCCAGCGGAACTCGCCGACCGAGCCGTCGCTGCGGACGATGCGGTGGCAGGGCACGAACAGGGCGACCGCGTTGCGCGAGCACGCCGAGGCGGCGGCGCGGACCGCGCGGGGTTTGCCGGTGAGCGAGGCGAATTCGGCGTAGCTGGTGAGCTTCCCGGGCGCGACGGTGCGCAGCACCTTCCACGCGTGCTGCAGGTACGGGCCGGAGCTCTGGTTGACCGGGATGTCGTCGATCGCCTCCAGATCGCCCTCGTGGTAGGCCGTGACGGCCCGGGTGACCGGACCGAGATCGGGTGCCTCCACGAGGGTTTCGAACATCAGCGACGGCGCCACCTGCGGCAGCAGGTCGTCGGTGTAGGCCGTCCAGCCGGAGGCGAGCACGACGCCGTCGGCGTCGACCACCGCGCAGAACGGGCCCGCCGGAGTATCCACAGTGGACCACTTGATCATGATTTCTCCCAGTGTGCGAAGGACTTCTGCCGCGTCATGCCGTCGGGCCCCCAGGCGGCCCGCTGCTCGCGGTCTCCCACAGCAGCACTCCGGCGTAGGAGCGCCACGGGCTCCAGCGCTGGGCGTGCGCGTGCAGAGCGGTGGGTTCTTCGGGGATTCCTAGCAGTCCCGCACCTCGCCTCAGGGCGAAATCGTCGGAAAGCAGCACATCGGGCGCCCCGAGCACCCGCATCGCCACGTACCCCGAGGTCCACGGGCCGACGCCGCGGAGGCGTTCCAGGTCGGAGCGCAGCTCGGCCTCGTCGCGCCCGGGGTGCAGCGCGAGCCGGCCCTCGGCGACCGCGACCGCCAGGTCCCGCACCGTCTCGGCCCGCCGCCGCGGCCCCGGGACCGCGTGCTCGGCGAGCGCTTCGGCCGTGGGGAACAGCCTGGTCACCCCGCCTTCGGGATGGGTGAGCTCGTCGCCGAGCTCACCGACGAGCCGTTCGGCGGTCGCCCGGGCGGAGGCGACCGAGACCTGCTGCCCGAGCACCGCCCGCACCGCGATCTCCAGCCCGTCCACGGCTCCCGGCACCCGAACGCCGGGGGAGCGCGCGACCGCGCCCCGCAGCAGCGGGTCGGCGCCGAGGACCTCGCCGACCGCGACCGGGTCGGCGTCGAGGTCGAGCAACCGCCGCAGCCGGGCGACCGCGCTGCCGAGGTCCCGCAGATCGCTGAGCCGCAGCGTGCACGAGAAGTGCGTTTCCGCAGGTCGCAGCGTCGCCACGGCGGTGCCGTGCGGGAGTCGCAGCGACCGCGCGTAGGAGCCGTCGCGGCACTCCTCGACGCCGCCCAGCGCCCGCCGCCGCAGGAACCGCAGCACGCCGTCGGTGTCGCAGGGCGTGCGGAACGGCAGCCGCAGCGGCACCGTCCCGGCACCGCCGGGCGTGCCGCGCCGCTGTCCGCGCAGGTCGGTAGGGGTGCGGCCGAAGATCTCCCGGATCGTGTCGTTGAACTGCCGCAGGCTGGCGAACCCGGCGGCGAAGGCGATGTCGCTGAACGGGAGGTCGGTGGTCTCGATGAGCACCCGCGCCGAGTGCGCCCGGTTGGCCCGCGCCAGCCCGAGCGGCCCGGCGCCGAGCTCGGCGGTGAGCACCCTGGTCAGGTGTCGTTCGGAGTAGCCGAGCGCGTCGGCGAGGCCCCGCACCCCGCAGCGGTCGACGAGGCCGTCGCCGATCAGCCGCATGGCCCGTCCGGCGAGGTCGGCCCGCAGGTCCCACTCGGGGGAGCCGGGCACGGCGTCGGGCAGGCAGCGGCGGCAGGCGCGGTATCCGGCGGCCTGCGCGGCGGCGGCCGTCGGGTAGAACTCGCTGTTGTCGCGCTTGGGCGTGCGCGCCGGGCAGGACGGTCGGCAGTAGATGCCGGTCGAGCGCACGGCGTGGATGAAGGTGCCGTCGAACCGCGCGTCGCGCGCGGCCACGGCCCTGAGCGCTTCCTCTGTTCCCACCAGCACGACCTCGATGTTCCCAGGCCCGGGGAGCCGGTACTGGCGGGAATCGGACATGGCGGGGGCGACCGGGCCCGATGGTCTCGGGGAGGAACGCCTAGACTCCCCAGGCGTGAGTCTCACCCTCGGAATCGTCGGTCTGCCCAACGTCGGCAAGTCCACCCTGTTCAACGCGCTGACCAGCAACGACGCGCTCGCGGCGAACTACCCGTTCGCCACCATCGAGCCCAACGTCGGCGTGGTGCCGCTGCCGGACGTCCGGCTGGACAAGCTCGCCGAGGTGTTCGGCTCGGCGAAGACGGTGCCCGCCACGGTGTCGTTCGTCGACATCGCGGGCCTGGTCAAGGGTGCTTCCGAGGGGCAGGGCCTGGGCAACAAGTTCCTCGCCAACATCCGCGAGGCGGACGCGATCTGCCAGGTCATCCGCGTCTTCGACGACCCGGACGTGGTGCACGTCGACGGTCGCGTGGACCCGTCGGGCGACATCGAGACGATCAACACCGAGCTGATCCTCGCCGACCTGCAGACCTTGGAGAAGGCGCTGCCGCGGCTGGAGAAGGAAGCCCGGACCAACAAGGACAAGCGCCCCGCGCTGGAGGCCGTGAAGAAGGCCCAGACGATCCTGGAGGACGGCAAGACGCTGTTCGCCGCCGGGATCGGCAAGGACGACCCGGACCTGCGCGAGCTCAACCTGCTCACGACCAAGCCGTTCCTGTACGTGTTCAACGCGGACGAGGGCGTGCTGGCCGAGGAGTCCAAGCAGAAGGAGCTGCGCGACCTGGTGGCCCCGGCCGACGCGGTGTTCCTGGACGCCAAGGTGGAGGCCGAGCTCAAGGAGCTCGACGAGGAGTCCCAGCGCGAGCTGCTGGAGACCATCGGCCAGGACGAGCCGGGCCTCAACGCCCTGGCCCGCGCCGGCTTCCACACCCTGGGCCTGCAGACCTACCTGACGGCGGGCCCGAAGGAAGCGCGCGCCTGGACGATCCCGCAGGGCGCCACCGCCCCGCAGGCCGCGGGCGTCATCCACACCGACTTCGAGCGCGGCTTCATCAAGGCCGAGGTCGTCTCCTACGACGACCTCATGGCCGCGGGCTCCATGGCCGAAGCCAAGTCCGCCGGCAAGGTCCGCATGGAGGGCAAGGACTACATCATGACCGACGGAGACGTCGTCGAGTTCCGCTTCAACGTGTGAGCGCGGCGGCGGCAACCTGGAGCATGTCTTGCGACTTGCGTGACGCCACGTTGTCCACCGGGGTCGGCACGTGCGAGAATGAACTCACTACGACCGGTTCCGCCTACTTCGGTAGGTCCAGGGCCGGTCTTCATTTTTTCTCCAGGTGGTGATGGTGACCGGCGACGTCAAGGAGTACAAGACCTACGCCGAGCAGGTCGCCATCCTGGCTTCACGTGGCATGGAGATCGGCGACGTCGTACGGGCTGAGCAGGCATTACGGCGTGTGAACTACTATCGCCTCAGCGGATATTGGTACCCGTTCCGGGTGCTCACCGAATCGGGCCGACGCGATGAGTTCTACGACGGGACCCGGTTCGACGATGTTGTCGCGCTCTACGAGTTCGACGAACGACTGCGCTCCGCGACCTTCGCGGCCCTCACGCCGGTCGAGCTCGCCGTCCGCGCGCACCTCGGTCACGAGCTCGGGCGAATCGACTCCACCGTGCACCTGGATCCGACGAAACTCGGGCCCACAGCGCGCAAGGGACCGCACTACGCGAACTGGCTTGTGCGCTACGAGCGCGAACTCCGTCAGTCTCGCGAGGATTTCGTCGCTCACCACACGAAGAAGTACGGCGGACGACTGCCTGTGTGGGCGGCCGTCGAACTGCTTGATTGGGGCAGCCTCACGTACCTCTACGGCTTCTCCCCTCGCCCCGTGCAGGACGCCGTCGCAGGCGAGCGCGGGCTCTCTGCTCCGCAGCTGTTGAGCTGGCTCAAAGCACTCAACATCATCCGGAACACCTGCGCCCACCATGGTCGTCTATTCAACCGGGTCCATACGATCACTCCGAAGCTCCCGAAGGTCGGCGTGCATCCGGACCTCGACGCCGTCGGCACCGATTGGACTCGGACCTTCGGGCAACTCACGCTCGTGCAGTTCCTCGCGGATCGCTTGGGTGTCGGGCGGAGCAAGCTTCTGTCTTCGGTGCTGAGGAGCTTTCCCACGGTGCGGTTCGTCCCGATCTCCCACATGGGCGTGCCGGAAGGTTGGCAGGAGCGCGGCGGCCTGTGGACATAGCTCGTTAAAAGGTTGTTCGGCTGCGGAACGTGGTGGAGCCTCGGCTCAACGTGTGAGTGCGGCGGCGTAGTTCCGCATGGAGCGCTGGTATCGCGGTAGCGCATCGATCTGCGCTTCGATGGCGACCCGGAGGGCCTCGTCCTTGCGTCCGGCGCTGTGCAGGGCCAGGGCCAGGACGAGACGAGGAGCCGAGCCGGTCGACTCGTGCGTCGGTGCGGCTTCCAGGACGGCGATCGCCTCGTCGAGGCGGCCGAGGTTGCGCAAGGTCGATCCGTACTGGACGGCCAGTCGCGCGTGCCGGGCCTCGTCGAGGCCGAGTTCGAGTGCGCGCTCGTACTCCTTGCCGGCTTCGGCTTCGAAGCCCATCGAGTCGTACATGCCGGCGAGTTCGAAAGCGGCTCGTCCGTCGGTGGCTGGGCAGGCCGCCGCCAGCGCGCGCATGGCCGCCACGCCGTCGTCACGATCGAGGGAGTCGAAACGCGCCCAAAGATCGGCGACATCGGCTTCCCACCGCTGGACTGGCGTCGTCATGGCGTTGATCGTCTCACGACGGGCGCACCCTGGTTCGGCACTGACGCGAACCGGGCGGCAAGATCCCGGAGTGAGCGACTTCGAGGGCTGTGCGATGAACGCGCCGACAGCCGGCATCCCCGACGAGTTCCGGGCCGATGTGCAGGCCTTGTGGGACTACCACGATCTGCACCACGAACTCCGACGATGCGATGTGGGGGTGGGGCTGGGGAGTCACGATCTGGGCGTGGCCGACCACGCTGCGGAGCTGTACGGGCAGGGATGGCTGCCGCGCGTGGTGTTCACGGGTGCCCATGCCCCGACCACCGTCGAGCGGTTCCCACGTGGTGAGGCCGTCCACTACCGCGAGCGCGCGCTTGAGCTGGGTGTGCCGGACGAGGCGATCCTCGTGGAACCGCGGGCGACCAACACCGCCGAGAACATCGAGTTCACCCGCGGGCTCCTGGCGGAGCGGAAGATCGAGGTCGAAAGCCTGCTGCTCGTCTCCCGGCCCTACCAGCAGCGCAGGGCCTTCGCGACGGCGCGGAAGATCTGGCCGGAAGTCGACATCGTCTGCAGCTCCCAGCGAACCCCGCTCGACGAGTACGTGCGCTCCATCGGCGACGTCGATCGCGTGATCAACATGCTCGTCGGAGACACTCAGCGGATCACCCTCTACGCCGAACGCGGCTTCGCCATCCCGCAGAACGTTCCGAGCGATGTCCACGACGCCTACAACCGCCTGGTCGAACGCGGCTACACGAAGCGCCTCGTCCGCAACTGAGCTCCACACGCCGCCTTGTGGCGTCCGGGGTTCTCTCGTTCCCGGCCTTCCTTGTGGTCAGTGTGCTAGCCATAACTGGCCGATGTGGTCAGTCCAGTGCTCATAGGAAGCTGGCGGGGTGGTTCGGTTCGCCGTGGTGGTGGTGTCGGGCGATGATCTGGGGGAAGGCACTGGGAGAGCGCTGGGCCGACGGGCCCGGGTTTCGCGTGATCACCTGGAGGGAATCGCGTGGTTGTCGTAGGGCTCGTCCTCGCGTGCGTCGCCGCGGTCGTGCACGTGTTCATCTTCTACCTGGAGTCGATCGCGTGGACGGGTGAGCGGGCGCGGGCGGTCTTCGGCACCGGCACCGCCGAGGAGGCCGAGGCGACGCGGGAACTCGCCTTCAACCAGGGCTTCTACAACCTCTTCCTGGCCATCGCGGTGTTCGTCGGGACCGCTCTCTGCGCGAGCGGGAACATCGCGGTCGGGGCGACGCTGGTCTTCACCGGTGCCGGGTCGATGGTCGCGGCCGCGCTCGTGCTGATCCTGTCGAGCCCCGGCAAGGCGGGTGCGGCCGTCAAGCAGGGCGTCGTGCCGCTCCTGGGCGTGCTCGCGCTGGCGGTCGGTCTGCTCTGACCGCTCAGGTGAGGCCGGAGGTCAGGAGTTCGTCGAGCGGGACCGGTTTGCTCAGGTAGTAGCCCTGGGCGTGGTCGCAGCCGATGTCGCGGAGCAGGTCGAGCTGCTGGGCGGTCTCGACGCCTTCGGCGACGACGGCGAGACCGATCGCGTGGGCCATCGTGATGATGCTGGAGACGATGACCCGCAGCTCGCCGGACTCGGGCAGGTCGGTGATGAACGAGCGGTCGATCTTGAGGATGTCCAGCGGGAGCCTGCGCAGCTGCGCCAGCGACGAGTAGCCGGTGCCGAAATCGTCGATCGCCAGGGAAATGCCCAGCTCGCGAAGGCTGTTGAGGACGCGGGCCGCTGCCGTCGGATCGCGCATGATGGCCTCCTCGGTGACCTCCAGGCACAGGTCGCCCGCGGGCAGGGCCGAGTCGGTCAGGGTGCCCTGGACCAGCGCGTGCAGGCCGGGGTCGTCGAGCTGGCGCGGTGACAGGTTCGCGTTGAGCACCACGTCGAGACCGGGCCGCTCGGCGCCGATCTGGCCGGTCGCGGTGCGCAGCATGTGCGCGCCGATGCGGTTGATCAGATCGGTCTCCTCGGCGACCGGGATGAACTCGCCCGGGGAGACCGCGCCGTGGACCGGGTGCTGCCACCGCAGCAGCCCCTCCACCGCCACCGTGCGGCCGGTGCTCAGCTCCGCCACCGGCTGGTAGGCCACCCACAGCTGGTCGAGCCGGGCCGCGTGGCGGAGGTCCTGCTCCAGGTCCATGTGCCGCTGCACCCGCTTGCGCAACCCCACGTCGAAGAACGCGTGGCAGCCGCCGCCCCGGGATTTCGCCTGGTACATGGCCACGTCGGCGTCGCGGAGCAGGTCCTGGCCGGTGCGGTCGTCGCCCGGGCCGAACACGACGACGCCGATGCTGCCCGCGACGTGCAGCAGCCTGCCCTGCGTGCGCAGCGGTTCGGCCACGCTGTCGAGCAGCCGGGCGCAGCGCTCGCCCAGGTCCTCGCGGTCGCCGGGGTCGTGGGCCAGGACCACGAACTCGTCGCCGCCGAGCCGCCCCACCAGGTCGTCCGGGGGAGTGGAGCGCACCAGCTGCAGCCCGACGTGCCGCAGCACGTCGTCGCCGACGCCGTGCCCGAGGGAGTCGTTGATGAGCTTGAAGTTGTCCAGGTCGAGGAACAGCACGGCCGTCGGCCGCCCGCGGCGGCGCGCCTGCTCCAGGTGCCGGAGCACCAGGGTGCGGTTCGCCAGACCGGTCAGCGGATCGTGCGTGGCCTCGTGCTCCAGCCGGTTCTGGACGGCGCGCTGGTCGGTGATGTCGGTGAACGACATGACCGTCTTGGTGGGCACGTCCTCCGCGTTGGTCAGCGCGCGCGAGGTGACCGCCAGCCACACGCTGCGGCCGTCCTTGCGCTCGAGGCGGAGCACCTCGGAGGTCACCTGCAGCGGGTCGCGGTCCTGCGGTTGCAGCTTCTCGCCGTGCTCGTCGAACATGCGCCAGGACGTGAGCCGCGTGCCCACGATCTCCGGCCCGGGCACGCCCAGGATGCGCTGGGCGGCGGGGTTGGCGGACTCGATGACGTGCTGGGGCCCGACCACGATCACGCCCTCGTCGAGCGCGTCGACCACGGTCGCGTAGTCCTGCTCCGCGCGGTGCCGCTCGGCCTTCTCGTGCCGAGCGAGCTCCTCCTGCATCCGCGCGATGTGCCGGGTCTCGCCGAGGATGCGCCTGCGCATCGACTCCACGGCACGGGCCACCGTCGCCAGCTCCGACGGCCCGTCCTCCTCGACCGGGCGGTCGAGGTTGCCCTGCGACACCTCGTTGACGTGCGACAGGAGCGTCCGCAGCGGCCGTCTCAGCGAGAGGTGCAGGGTGAGGATCGCGCCCGCCGAGGCGATGAGACCGGCCATGACCAGCGCCAACGTGAGCCAGTTCGCCGCGGCGCGCGCCGCAGCGGCTCGGTTCTCCTCGGACCGGGCGAGCTCGTCGACCCGCGCGTGCAGCTCGTTGAGCCGGTCCCGCAGCTCGTTGGCCAGCTGCTCCTCGGCGCGCTGCTCGGTCTGCGACAGGTCGGACGGGCCGGGCCCGGCGCCCCGGTTGAGCAGCGGGTTCACCGACTGGTCCCGCCACGTCTCCGCCGCCTTGATGACCTGGCCCAGCAGTTCCTGAACGGCGGTGTCGTCGGCCAGCAGCCGGCGCAGCCGGGCCTCGATGTCGGCGGCGCTGGCCTGGTCGGCCTCGTAGGCGTGGATGAACGAGCGGTCGTCGGTCAGCAGGAACGCCCGCACCCGGCTCTCCTGCTGGGCGTAGGCGGTGATCAGGCTGGCGGTGTCGTTCTGCGCCGGTACGACGCGGGTGATCAGGTACGTCGTCGAGTCCTCGACCCGCTGGCGCAGCGCGAACGTGCCACCGGTGATCACGGCGGAGACGACGATCAGGGCTGCGGCGAGCGCGTAGATGCGCCCCAGCAGGGAGAGTCGCCTTCGCCGTCGCCAAGCCACCCAGCGAGTATGCGAGACCAGCGCCCACAACACTGGTCAAACCGTTGGGGGCTACTTGCGGACGAACGAACCCCGTCCCTGCGTTCGAATCACGAGCCCATCGGCTTCGAGCGCCTTGACCGCCTTCACCGCGGTCACCGTCGCCACCTGGTAGATCTCCGCGAGCTCGGTCCCGGAGGGGAGGCGGCTGCGCGCCGCGAGCTCGCCGGACTCGATGTCGGCCCGCAAGTCGTCGGTGATCTGCTGCCAGACGGTCACCGGCCCGTCCTTCTCAATCCGCCCAGCCCGGCTCTCCCACATGCGAACAACTGTCTTGTACTGCGCTGCTCCGATTTCAACGGAAATCGGGAACGCCACTCGAAAGCGTGTCCGAGCTAGCGCATCGATCGTGTGACGAAGGTGCCTTTGCCCGAGAGCACCTTGAGCAGGCCTTCCTCGCGGAGCGAGTTCACCGCTTTGATCGCAGTCAGGCGTGCGACGCCGTAGATCTCCCCGAGCTCGGGGCCGCTGGGGAGCCGGGACCCGGGCGAGAGCGCGCCGGACTCGATGTCCGCGCGGAGGTCGTCCGCGATCTGCTGCCAGACGTACTCCGGTGACTCGTGGTCCACGCGATCGGCACGGCTCTCCCAACTCATGCGCCGAGATTAAGCCTTGCACTTCGTCAGGCGTCGGTTTCCGGAAGTGGAAGGCGATTGATCCTGTTCCGGGTTGCTCATAGTGTTGATCAGAACGGACATGGGGGACTTTCGGCACCGGAAGGGTGAATTCGACGGTGACGACACGACGGACTGTGCTGCGCGCGATGGGGGGCGGGCTGCTGGCCGCCGGAGTGGGAGCGAACCTGACCGTTCCCGCGAGCGCGGCGAGCGGCGGGACTACCGGGACGCTGCTGGTGGTGGAGAAGAGCGGGCACGCGGTCGCGTTCCACGACGTGGCGACCGGGGAGCTGCTGAGCAGGGTTCCGCTCGGCGAGTACCCGCACGAGATGGTCGTGGACAGCGCCCGCCGGCACGCCTACATCGGGCACTACGGGGTGCGGATGTCCGGTGACGCGGGCGCGGGCGGTTCGAGCGTGTTCGTCGTC
This sequence comes from Saccharopolyspora flava, assembly GCF_900116135.1. Classification (GTDB taxonomy): domain Bacteria; phylum Actinomycetota; class Actinomycetes; order Mycobacteriales; family Pseudonocardiaceae; genus Saccharopolyspora; species Saccharopolyspora flava. The sequence goes on along the minus strand of NZ_FOZX01000002.1, from coordinate 299,327 downwards.
GACCTCGCCGAGCGCCGCTTGGTGCGCACGATCGACCTGAGCCCGTTCAACCGGCTGCACGGCATCGCGATCGACGACCGGGACCGCCTCTACGTGCTCAGCGAGGAGAAGGCGGTCCTGCTGGAGATCGACGACCCGGCCGGCGCCGAAGCGCCGTCCGCGGCCGTGGACACCGGCGGGATCAAGACGCACATGGTGGTCACGACGCAAGACGGCTCCCGCGCCTACGTCACGGGACTGCTGTCGCACACCGTCAGCCTCCTCGACCCGCACGACGCCTCGGTCGAACCGGTGGTCGCCACGCCGGGCCGGCTGCCGGAGAGCTGCGCGCTGAGCGAGGACGAGCGCGTGCTCTACGTGGGCGCCCGCGAGGACAAGGCGCTCGTCGAGCTCGACGCCCGAAGCCTGCGCGAGCGCAACCGCGTGACCGTGCCGGGTGACCCCCTGCGGGTCTACGTGATCCCGGGCGACGGGGATCTGCTGACCACCGACATCGACCACCGCCGAGTCACCCGCTACGGCCCCGACCTCGGCGAACAGCGCTCCGTCGGGTTCGACGGCACGCCCGCCGGGATCTCGTTCCACCCCTCGGAACCGACGGCGTTCGTCACCCTCCTGGACGTCAACACCGTCGCCATCCTCGACCTCACGACCTTCACGGTCACCGGAACCATCCCCACCGGCCCCGAACCCGACGTCACCGCGCTGATCTGAACGCCACTCGCGACGTTGTGGCAGGGTGATGGCCGTGGTCGCCGCGGTGCAGGTCAACCTCGTGGTCGCGGACCTGGAGCGCAGCCGGGAGTTCTACGAACGCCTCGGCGTCGTCTTCCAGGCCCGCAACAGGCGCGGGGAGGGGCCGGCCGAGGCCTGGGTCTCGACCAACGCGGGCATCACGATCGTGCTGCACTCGACGGGCTTCGCGGCGTGGTGGGACGAGTCGGCCCCGCAGCCGTCACCCGGCGGGCCTCAGGTGGATCTCGAACTCGACTCCGCTGACGTCCTCGACGCGACGGTCGCCGACCTCGGCGCACCCGTGATCAAGGACCCCACCGACATGCCCTGGGGGCAGCGCTTCGCCATCGTCCTCGACCCCGATGGACACCGGATCGGGCTCAAGGCCCCGTCGCGTTGAGGTGGGGGAAGTTTTCATGAAAACTTCCCCCACCCCGTGCACGAGGTGAGGTTTCACCTGGTCATGGGGTTGGTGGGGAGTTTCGGTTGGGGCTTCGGTCTCGTGGGGGTGCGCAGTTTTCATGAATACTGCGCGGACCACGGGGGAACGGGAGGCGCGATGACGTCGGAGAAGCAGCTGCGGAAAGCGGCCTTGGGGTTGCCCGGGGTGGAGGAGGGGACTCACTTCGGGATGGTGTCGTTCTCCGTGCGGGGCAAGGGATTCGCCTCGTTGACCGGGGACGGTGTGGTGCAGGCGTGGGTCGGCGATGACGACGCCGAGCGGTTCCTGGCGAAAGTGCCGGGGGAGCGGTTGGCGCGGGCGGGCAAGCCGTTCGGGATCGCGGTGCCGCTGGCCGACATCAACGGCAAGGACCTCAACGAGCTGATCCACCTCGCCTGGCGCTGCCGCGCGCCGAAGAGCCTCGTCCGCGAGCGGGAAGAGCCGGCGGACTCGGACCTGCCCGCCTCGATCGGCCGCCCCGCGACGCGAGCTCTGCACGGCGCGGGCATCACGACCCTCGCCCAAGCCGCCACGTGGTCGGACGAAGACCTCCTCGCCCTCCACGGCTTCGGCCCCAAAGCCCTCCGGCTCCTCGCCGAAACCCTCACCGACCAGGGCCTTCGCCGAAGCGGCCAGGATTAGTATCATCGATGATACTTTCATCGATGTAAGTATCATCGACGATAGTCTTCCGCCTGCGCGTAGCCGACGCAGCGATCGTCTGAGCCGTGTGGAACGTGTTGTGCGCCGTTCGGGCTCGGCGGAATTGTGGGGTGTGGTGGGGTAGGTCTACTCAGCTCGGAGGCGTTCTTCAACGCTGCCGGGACAGCCCTTCTGACCTGCAACATTGTGGTACTTCCGATGTTGGGGCGGGTGAGGGTGATGATCGACGGAGACCGGAGGATCGGCAGGCCGATGTGCCGATCGGCGAAGTTCGCCGTGGTGCTGCGGGAAGCGCAGTGGGAGCTCGACCGGGTGGCGTTCCGGCTGCCGCGGGGCGAGGTCTCCCGAGCCGAGCGGCACAGGCTGGCCGACGCGCTGATCGAACTGGCCGACGTGCTCCGCGACTACGAATGACGGATGACGACCGACCGGGCGGCCGGGTGAACCCGCGATTTCCCGGGGTCCGCGCGGCCCCGGGACTGCTAGCGTCGGACGGGTGAGCCCGGTACTCGTCATCGGCGCGGGTGTGCACGGCCTGACCTGCGGTGTCGTGCTCGCCGAAGCAGGCCGCGATGTGCTGATCCGCACCGCCGAGCGGCCGCGCGAGACGACGTCCGCCGTGGCCGGGGCGATGTGGGGTCCGGCGCGGCTCAAACCCCCGGAACGGGTCCTGTACTGGGCGACCCTGTCGCACGCCGAGTTCACCGGGCTCGCGCGCGACGAGAACTCCGGCGTGCACCTGGCCTCGGGCCGGATGGCGGCGCGGTTCGACCTCGGCGACGTCGTCCCGCCGGAGACCAAGCTCATCCCCGACCTGCGGCGATGCGGCGAGCAGGACCTCCCCGACGGCTTCGTCTGGGGCTACCGGGGAACCGTGCCGCTGATCGACATGCCCCGCTACCTCGACCACCTGCTGGAGCGGTTCCGGGCGGCGGGCGGCGAGATCCGGCTGAGCCCGGTGCAGTCGCTGGCCGACGCCGCCGCCGAATCCGACGTCGTGGTGAACTGCACCGGAGTCGGCGCGCACGAACTCGTCGGCGATCCCGGCGTGCACCCGCTGCTCGGGCAGCACGTCGTGGTGCGCAACCCTGGCATCGACGAGTACTTCATCGAGCTCAGCGACGGCGGCGAGTTCACCTCGTGGATGCCGCACGGGGACCGGCTGGTGCTCGGCGGCATCTCCCTGGACCACGACTGGCGGCGGACGCCGCGACCCGACATCAGCGACGGCATCCTGCGCCGCGCCGCCCGGCTCGAACCGCGCCTGGCCGACGTCGAGGTCCTGGAGGAGACCGTCGGACTGCGACCCGGCCGCGACTCGGTGCGCCTGTGCGCCGAGGACTACGAAGGCGCCCGCATCATCCACGACTACGGCCACGCCGGCTGCGGCGTCGGGCTCTCGTGGGGCTGCGCCTTCGAGGTCGCCGACCTCATCGAGGACGGCTGAGCGAAGCGGCGGTCCCTAGGCGAACTGCTCCACGACCGCGTCGATCTCCTGGGCCAGCGATGTGTCGTTGCCGGTGATGCCGCCCTTGTAGTGGGTGGAGAGCATGAACGTCACCGTCTTGTAGCGGATGTCGATGTCGGGGTGGTGGTTCTCGTTCTCGGCGATCTCCGCGATGCGCGTGACGGCCTGGATGGCCTGCGGGAACCCGGGGAATTCCACCTCGCGGACGATCTTGTCGCCGTCCCGGTGCCATTCCGGCAGGTGCTCCAGGGCCTCGGAGATCTGCGCGTCGGTGAGCAGTTCGGTCATGACCACATGGTGCCCGAGACCGGCCGGATCGACTGGTCAGTCTGAGATCGGGCTGAGAATCCGGCGGATCACTGTGAGAAGCCCCTGAGACCTGATGCCCCGGCCGGGTCGAGGTCGGCATCCTGGTGACCATGTTGCCTCGGGTTCTGGTTGTCGACGACGAGCCGGGAGTGCGGACCGCCCTGCGCCGCGGCCTGACCGCGGAGGGCATGGAGGTCAGCGTCGCCGCCGACGGGCCCGAAGCGCTGCGCTTGGCCACCACCGGGGCGTTCGACGTCGTGCTGCTCGACGTGATGCTGCCCGGCATGTCCGGCTACCGGGTGCTGGAGAAGATGCGCGAGCAGGACGTGACCACGCCCGTGCTGCTCATCTCCGCCAAGAGCGGCGAGGTCGACCAGGCCGACGGTCTCGACCTCGGCGCCGACGGCTACCTCGTCAAGCCCTTCTCGTTCCTGGTGCTCGTCGCCCAGGTGCGGGCGATGCTGCGCCGCCGCGACCACGCCGGTCAGCAGGCCTGCCTGCGGGTCGGGGCGCTGGAGATCGACCGCACCAGCCGCGAGGTGCACTGGGACGGTCAGCCCGTGACCCTCTCGCCGCGCGAGTTCGGGCTGCTCGTCGCCCTGGCCAGCCACCCCGAGTCGGTGGTGCCCAAGGACGACCTGCTGCGCATGGTGTGGGGCGAGGAGCAGTTCGTCACCCGCAACGTCGTCGAGGTCTACGTCGGCTACCTGCGGCGGAAGCTGTCGGCCGTGGGCGCGGGCGAGGTCGTGCAGACCGTGCGCGGTCAGGGCTACAGAGTCTGCGTCGACGCATGATCGGCCGGCTGCGCGTCTGGTGGCAGCGCCGCACCATCCAGTTCCGCACCAGCGTCGTGGCCGCGGCCGTCGCGCTGATCGGGCTCGGCGTCGTCGCGCACGCGGGGGCGGGCATCGTCAGCTGGCTGCTGATCGACTCCGTCGACGCCGACCTCAAGCGGATCGCCGCCGGGACCGCCGACCAGGTCGCCGCCGGTGCGCCCGTCGTCGGCAGGCCCGACGTGCGCGTGCTGGAGGACCGGACCGGGAAGCCGGTGGACGGCCTGCCCGGCCCGAGCCTCAGCGAGTGGCAGATCATCGAGCTCAGCGCGGGGACCGGGGTGCTGGACTTCGAGGCGCCCGCCGAGCTGCACCGCTGGCGCGGCGTCCCGGTCACCGACCCCGCCGGGCGCCACCTGCTGGTGGCCGCCGAGTCCCGCCTCGTCGGCTTCGCCGACACCGCCGGGCGCACCGGCAAGCTGCTCAGCTTCGGATCGGTGCTGGCCGCGGCCCTGGTCGGCTTCGCGACCTGGATCGTCGTGCACCGCTCGCTGCGCCCGGTCGACCGGATCCGCAGCGCCGCCGCCGTGCTGCCGGAGGGGGAGCGGCTGCCGGTGCCCGAGGCCGCCGACGAGATCCGGGCGCTGGCCGAGGAGCTCAACACGATGCTGGCCCGCCGCGACGCCGACACCGAGCGGCTGCGGCGCTTCACCGGCGACGCCGCGCACGAGCTGCGCAACCCGGTCGCCTCCATCCGCGCCCAGGCCGAGGTCGCGGTCGTGCACCCCGACCCGGAGATCGCGCACGAAACGCTGCAGGACATCGCCCTCGAAGCGCAGCGGCTGTCCACGCTGGTGGAGAGCCTGCTGGCGCTCGCCCGGGCGGAGCGGGAAGCCGAGCCGACCCAGCCGGTGGACCTGGCCGCGGCCGTGCGGGCCGTGGCCGAGCGGCTGGGCGAGGAGGTGCAGCTCGACGTGCCGGACCGGCCGGTGCTGGTGCTCGCCGCGCCCGCCGAGGTGTCGAGCGTGCTGGAGAACATCATCGGCAACGCGCTGCGCTACTCCCGCGCGCTGGTGCGGGCGTCGGTGCAGGCCGAGCCGGGCATGGGGGTGCGGCTGGTCGTCGACGACGACGGGCCCGGCATCCCCGTCGAGCACCGGGCGCGCGTGTTCGACCGCTTCTACCGGGTGGAGGAGGACCGGGCGCGCACCAGCGGTGGCGCCGGGCTCGGGCTCGCGCTGGCCGCCGAGGCCGTGACCAGGCGCGGCGGCACCGCGCGGGCGGCCGAGTCGCCGGAGGGCGGGGCGCGCATCGAGGTCCGCTGGCCCGCCGCTCCCTGACGTCGGGCAAGATTCACCGGCGTGGCGGTTCTGCGCAACACCGGTCTGATCGAGGCACCACTGGCCACCGTGGGGGCCGCGCTGCGGCACACCCGCACCGCCGAGGCGGGCCTGGCCGCGCTCGGCATCCGGGGCGAGGCGCTGACCCGCGCCGATTCGCTGCTGGTGCCCGGTGACGAGCTGGCGTTCCGGCTCGCCGGGCTCTCCCTGACCACCCGGATCGTGCGGGCCGACGCCGACCGGCTGAGCTCGGTGCTGGTGGGCGGGCCGCTGCGGCGGCTGGAGCACGACACCGTCCTGGCGCAGGTCGGGCCGCGCACGCTGCTCACCGACTCGGTGCGGTGGACGACGCCGCTCGGGCCGCTGGGCCGCGTCGGCGACGTCGTCCTGGGCCGGAAGCTGGTGCTCGACGTGCTGGCGGCCCGGGTCCGCGCGGTGCGCGAGCTCGCCGAGTCCTGGGCGAGCAGGCCGGTCGTGGTGGGCACGGCCCTGGTACACGAGGGGCGGTTGCTGGCCCAGCAGCGCGGCTACCCGGCCGCGCACGCGGGCCGCTGGGAGCTGCCGGGCGGCCGGGTGGAGCCCGGCGAGACCGAGTCCGACGCGGTGGTCCGCGAGTGCCGCGAGGAGCTCGACGTCGAGGTGCGGCCCACCGGGCGCCTCGGCACCGACGTCCCGCTGGACAACGGGATGCTGCTGCGCATCCACACCGCCGAGCTCGTGGACGCCGGGCAGGTGCCGCGCGCGGTGGAGCACCGCGAGGTGCGCTGGCTCACCGCCGCTGACCTCCCCGCCCTCGACTGGCTCGACACCGACCGGGTGCTGCTGCACCACCTCCGCGAGCTGCTGCGGTGAGGTGCACCGCGGCAGGGGACAGTTTTTCCTCGAATTGACCGGACAAAACGGATATTGATCATGGGTGATTCGAGGAAAAACTGTCCCCTGCCGAGGTGTTGCCGCCGCAGTGGTGAAGCCCAGGTGCGTTGTACCCGTCCGCGGTGGCGCGGTTGATCGATGCGGACGGGGTGGTGGCGTCGGTCGCGTGGAATGGGGTGGGCTTCGGGGTGGTTGCTCCGGGTGAGTGAGGGGATTCGGGGGGTGCGTGCCGGGGCGTCCGTTTTTCGGATTCTTGATCTTGTTCCGCGCGATAAGAACACGTCAATGTGATCGGCAGCGACGGGCTCGCGGAGTTACATTGAAAGAATGTTTGTAGTGCTGCTGCAATACACCGCGCCCCAATCGGAAATCGACGCCCAACTGGTAGATCACTACGAATGGGTCACCCAGCATTACGACGCAGGCGACTTCATCGCCGCCGGTCACCGGCACCCCCGCAACGGGGCGGTGATCATCGCCAGGGCGATGTCCCGCGGCAAGCTGGACGCGATCCTGGCGACCGACCCGTTCGCCCTGCACAAACTGGTCCGGTACGAGGTCATCGAGTTCCAGGCGCTGCGCACGATCCCGGAGTTGGCGGCCTACGCGGACCCGCTGACCACCGTCGCGCAGAGCTGAGCGGAAGGCCTGTTCCCGCCGCGGCGCCGGCGCCGCGGCCAGGTCATTTCGCGTCCTTCTTCTTGCCCGCTTTCAGAGCCTTCTTCTGCTTTTTCTTGACCTCTTCCGCTTTTTGATCCTTGAGCAGTTTGCGCAGAGCCACGATGGGGCAGCTCTTGCACGGTGGTTGCGAGTGGCAACATTTCTTCTTGACCTTGATGGTGCCTTTGCCCACGGTGCTTCTTTCATCGCGGAGTCGGTCGTCACGGCCGAGCGTAGGTGAACCTAACCCCGGATCGCGAACTTGATGTTCGCCGACTGTTCGTTGTTGCGCTGAGCACGTGCTCGCCGGTCCCGGAAGCGCTTGCACTACCCTGGACGGGGCCGCGTGTCGACGTAGCGCCCCCGGAAGCAGCGGGGTGTCGCCCGAAATGAGCTCCGCAGCAGCGGCGCAGTGGAGCCGCGGCCGGCGTCTGGAAGTTCCGCAGGCGCCATGCGGGAGAACCGCATCCGGTGCCATCGCCCAGCGGTGCATCACATCGACGAACCGCCGCGCCCTTTCCGCGCCGAGCCATGGAGTACCCGCGTGTCCGCCACCAGCGTCGCCGCCCCCACGCGCAGTGATCTGCGCAACGTAGCCATCGTCGCGCACGTCGACCACGGCAAGACCACCCTGGTCGACGCGATGCTGCGCCAGTCCGGGGCCTTCTCCGAACGCGCCGAGCTCGTCGACCGCGTCATGGACTCCAACGACCTGGAGCGTGAGAAGGGCATCACGATCCTGGCCAAGAACACGGCCATCCGCCGTGAGACCGAGGACGGCCCGGTCACCATCAACGTCGTCGACACCCCCGGCCACGCCGACTTCGGCGGCGAGGTCGAGCGCGCCCTGTCGATGGTCGACGGCGTGACCCTGCTGGTCGACGCCAGCGAGGGCCCGCTGCCGCAGACCCGCTTCGTGCTGCGCAAGGCGCTGGCCGCGAAGCTGCCGGTCATCCTCGTCGTCAACAAGGTCGACCGCCCCGACGCCCGCTGCGCCGAGGTCGTCGAGGAGGCCCACGACCTGCTGCTGGAGCTCGCCAGCGAGCTCGACGGCGAGGTCGAGCTCGACATGGAGGCCATCCTCGACCTGCCGGTCGTCTACGCCTCCGCCCGCGCCGGCCGCGCCTCCATGGAGCAGCCCGTCGACGGCGAGCTGCCCGACGAGGAGAACCTGGACTCGCTGTTCAAGGTGCTGCTCGACCACGTCCCGGCGCCCGTCGCCGACTACGACTCGCCGCTGAGCGCCCTGGTCACCAACCTCGACGCCTCGTCGTTCCTGGGCCGCATCGGCCTGTGCCGGATCCACTCCGGCACCATGCGCAAGGGCCAGACCGTCGGCTGGTGCCGCGAGGACGGCAGCGTCGAGAAGGTCCGGCTCACCGAGCTGCTCATCACCGAGAACCTCGACCGCGTCCCCGCCGAGCAGGCCTCCGCGGGTGACCTGGTGGCCATCGCGGGCGTCCCGGACATCACCATCGGCGACACCCTCACCGACCCCGACGACCCCCGGCCGCTGCCGCGGATCACCGTCGACGACCCGGCGATCTCGATGACCATCGGCGTCAACACCTCGCCGCTGACCGGCCGCAACGGCGGTTCCAAGATCACCGCCCGGCAGGTCAAGGCCCGCCTCGACTCCGAGCTCATCGGCAACGTCAGCATGAAGGTGCTGCCGACCGACAAGCCCGACGCCTGGGAGGTCCAGGGCCGCGGTGAGCTGGCGCTGGCCATCCTGGTCGAGAACATGCGCCGCGAGGGCTTCGAGCTGACCGTCGGCAAGCCGCAGGTGGTCACCAAGACCATCGACGGCAAGCTGTGCGAGCCGTTCGAGCGGCTCACCATCGACACCCCCGAGGAGCACCTCGGCGCCGTCACCCAGCTGCTGGCCGGCCGCAAGGGCCGCATGGAGACCATGGACGGGCACGGCACCGGCCGCATCAAGCTGATCTACGTGGTCCCCTCGCGCGGCCTGATCGGGTTCCGCACCGAGTTCCTCACCGAGACGCGCGGCACCGGCATCGCCAACCACGTCTTCGAGGGCTACTTCCCGTGGGTGGGCGAGCTGCGCACCCGGCACAGCGGCTCGTTGGTCGCCGACCGCTCCGGCCCGGCCACCAACTACGCGCTGCTGCAGCTGGCCGACCGCGGCTCGTTCTTCGTCCAGCCGGGCAGCGAGGTCTACGAGGGCATGGTCGTGGGCGAGAACCCGCGCGCCGAGGACCTCGACGTGAACATCACCAAGGAGAAGAAGCTCACCAACATGCGGTCCTCGACCGCCGATGAGCTGGAGAAGCTGGCCAAGCCGCGGACCCTCTCCCTGGAGGAGGCGCTGGAGTTCTGCTCCGGCGACGAGTGCGTCGAGGTCGGTCCGGAGGCCATCCGCGTCCGGAAGATCATCCTCGACAGCACCACCCGAGGCCGCGAGCGCTCCCGCCAGAAGGCCCGCGACAACAGCTGACGGCTGTCGACACTGCTGTAGCTCTTGCTGAGCGGTGCTGTGGACCCCGCGTGCCACAGCACCGCTCAGAACCCCCGGCGGTGCCAGTGCCCCAGGTGGTGACAGAGAAACCGGCTTCGCCGGTTGCCGGACGGTCCGACCCCGGTGACGATCATCGGAACGCTTGCGGAACCATGGAGGGCTCTCGCGCGTCCTGCGTTCGGACAGCCGTCCGGGCCGGGGCGCCCGCCCCGGGGTGATCCTCCGGCGGCCGATGTGAGGGGAGGTTCGGCGTGTCCCAGGGTCGACGCCGCACACGTGGCACGGTTCCCCCGCTGGTGGTGCCCGCGCTGGTGTCGCTCAGCCTGGTGGCCGGATGCACCAACGCACCGCCGCCGCAGCTCGTGGCGCCGAACCCCACCACCAGCCCGCCCAGCACCAGCACCCCGGCACAGCCCATGCCGATCGAGGTCGTCGTCGGCCTCGACGAGCTCGAAGGCGGGTTCAACCCGCACACCCTCGCCGACCTGTCGCCCACCAGCTCCGCGCTCGCCGGCCTCATGCTGCCCTCGGTGTTCCGGCCCGGCGCCGACGGCGCGCTGCAGCTCGACACCAACCTCATGGACTCCGCCGAGATCGTCCCGGACACCGAGAAGTTCACCGTCCGGTACCGCATCAAGCGCGAAGCCAGCTGGTCCGACGGCGCGCCCATCGCCGCCGAGGACTTCGTCTACCTGTGGGAACAGCTCCGGTCCCAGCCTGGCGTCGCCGACCCCGCCGGATACCGGCTGATCGACGACGTCGCCTCCCGGCAAGGCGGCAAGACCGTCGACGTCACCTTCAGCAGACCCTTCGCCGGATGGCAGACCCTGTTCAACAACCTGCTGCCCGCGCACCTGCTGCGCTCCGCCCCGCGCGGCTGGGCCACCGTCCTCGACGACGGCTACCCCGCTTCCGGCGGGCCCTTCGCCATCCGGCAGATCGACCTCGACCGCGGCGAGATCATCCTCGAGCGCAACGACCGCTACTGGGGACCGCCCGCCAAGTCCGACCGCATCGTGCTGCGCGCCCTCGACAAACCCCGCCAGGTCGAGGCGCTGCGCAGCGGCGACAGCCACCTCGCCCTGTTCAGCCCCGACGCGCGCACCATCCAATCGCTGCGCGACCTCGGCGACCAAGTGCAGCTCATGACCGTGCCGCGCCCCGCCACCATGGAAATGCTGCTGCGCCAGGACAGCCGGGCCCTCGCCGACACCAAGGTCCGGCAAGCCGTCATGGCCGCGCTCGACCGCCCCGCCCTCATCGAAGCCGGCACCGAAGGCGGCCCCGGCGACCAGCTGCAGGCCCACGCCCAAGTCCTCGCGCCCTCCGAGCACGGCTACACGCCCACCGAACCCGCCGGAGCGCTGCCCAAGAAACCCGACCCCGCGCAGGTCCAGCGGCTGCTCACCGAAGCCGGGTACCAGCGCAGCGGCGGCTCCTGGATCCGCGACGGGCGCCCCCTCAACCTGGTCATCGCCGCCCCCTTCGAGCACGAGGGCTACATCAAGATCGCCGAGACCGCCGCCCAGCAGCTCCGCGACCAGGGCATCCAAGCCACCGTCGTCACACCGACCGGTGACCAGCTCTTCGGCGACATGCTCGCCACCGACCCCCACTCCGCCGAGGCAGGCACCTCCGGCACCGTCGACATGGCCGTCGCGCCCCGCCCCGCGGGCGGCGACCCCGCCGCCACCATGGCCTCCTCCTACGGCTGCCCCGGCGTCGACGCCGACGACCAGCCGCTGCCCTACAACGCCGCCGGGTTCTGCGACGAACTCCTGCAGCCCACCATCGACGCCGCGCTCAGCGGGAAGATGTCCTTCCAGCAGGCCTCCACCAACGTCGAATCCGTGCTGTGGCGGGATGCGATCGCCTTGCCGCTGTATCAGCAGGCTCAGGTGTTGGCGTTGACCAAGGAGGCTCGGGGGGTGTTGCCGGGGAATGGGTTTGCCGGGCCTTTCTCCACGGCAGCGGACTGGTTGGGGACTCCTGCTGAGAATGATGGTTATTAATTCTCTTTTGTCGTCCTGTGGTTCCTTTTTCGCGTGTTGTTGCTGGTGGTCAGGGGTCTTGTCTACTGACAACTACTCTGTGGTCCCTTTGCTTGGCGGTGCGGGTAGCGGAACCTGACACGCCTTCTGGCTCCGGGATCCGAGGCTTATGTATGCCAATACACGGCGCGTCGGCTGTCCTCCCCAGAAGACGTGTCAGAACCCGCGGCGGTGCGGGTTGCTCAGGTGGGGTAGTGAGAAAGCGCCTTCGGCGCTTGCCTGACGGTGGTTGGGTTGGGTTGCTTGGGCGGTTCGAAACCGCCTTCGGCGGTTGCCTGACGGTGGTTGGTTGGGGGTTGTGCTGTCTCGATTAGGCTGGGGTGGTGACGCTGACGGCTCCACCTCGGTTGCTGCTGGTACATGCGCATCCTGATGACGAGACCTTGTGGACCGGTGGGACCATCGCCCGCTACGCGGCGCGGGGGGTGCAGGTGTTCGTGGTGACCTGCACGCTCGGCGAGGAGGGCGAGGTCATCCCGGAGAGCTTGCAGGGGTTGGTGTCCGAGCAGGCCGACCAGCTCGGTGGTTACCGGGTTGGTGAGCTTCGCTCGGCCTGCGCCGCGTTGCGCGTCGCCGACCAGCGGTTCCTCGGTGGTGTCGGCCGGTGGCGCGACTCCGGGATGCTCTGGGAGCAGCCCGGGCAGGCGACCTCCCGCCCCGACGCGCACCCGCGGGCCTTCGCCGTCGGCGACCCCGAGCCGCAGACCGCGGCGCTCGCCGACATCCTCGACGAGGTGAAACCGCAGGTCGTCGTGACCTACGCGGAAGACGGCGGCTACGGCCACCCCGACCACATCCGCGCCCACGAGATCACCCGGGCCGCCGTCGAGCGGGTGCCGGACGTGGAGCGGCTGTTCTACGCGGTGCCCTCGCGCGACGCGCTCGCCGCCGGGCTCGCCGACCTCGCCCGGGCCGACGACCTGCCGTTCGACCTGCCCGAACCGCACGAGCTGGCCAGCGTCGCCGACGAGACCATCACCACCGTCATCGACATCGCCGAGCACCTGCCCGCCAAGATCAGCGCGCTGCGGGCGCACGGCACCCAGGTCAAGGTCTGGGTCGAGCAGTGGCGCAACGGCGACGGCGTCGCCTCCTACGCGCTGTCCAACGGCGTCGCCCACCCGATCGTGACCACCGAGCACTACGTGCTCGCCACCGGCCCGTCCGAGGGCTGCGAAGCGGACCTGTTCGGCGGGCTCGGGGTGAGCGGCACCGAACCGGTGGGGGAGCGGTGACCCGCTCCGACGCCGTGGTGTTCGGATTCCTGCTGCTCGACGCGGTGCTGCTGGCGATCCTGGAACTGATGTTCCTGCCGCTCTACATCGGCTCCGTGCAGTTCCCGATCACCGCCGCCGTGGCCGCGGTGACCACACCGCTGCTGGTCGCCGCCGCGGGCCGCATCTCGCGCAGCCGCCGCGTCGCCGGCGCCCCGCTCGTCCTCTGGTTCGCGGTGGTGCTGATCTTCGGCGTCCTCGGACCCGGCGGCGACGTGGTCCTCATGGGCAGCGACTGGCGCACCCTGCTGTTCATCGCGGGCGGCGCCCTGCCCAGCGCCATGATGCTCGGCATGGTCCTCGCCAAACCCGCCCCCTGACCTCCCCAACACGCCCGGCCCACCCCAGGGCCGTCGAAAACCGCAACATTCGCGCGACGAAAACCGGGGTTTTCGACGCGATGAAAACCGGGGTTTTCGACACGGCGAATGTTGCGGTTCTCGACGTGGGGGTCTGCAGAATGGGTGCATGACCGAGGTGTTGACCGACGAGCGGATCGCGGGGGTGCTGCGGCCGTTCGTGCGGGCGGCGTCGCCGGTGCTGAGCGCGTTGCGGGAGGCCGACCCCGTGCGGTTGCGGGGGCGGGAGATCGAGGCGCTCGGCGACGGGGCCGTGAACAAGCTGCTCCGGCAGCTCGACTCGATGCAGCTGCCCGGCAGCTCCACCTGGGACTCGATGAGCGTCGACGAGCGCTGCGACTGGTGGACGCTGCGGGTGGGGCGGTTCCTGGCGCTGGCCGCCGGGCTGCCCCGGTTCGGCGGGGCGATCACCTCGCGGCTGCCGCTGCGCAACGCGCTCGGGATCACCGGGCAGAGCCTCGTGCTGTGCGCGATCGCCGGTGAGCACGAGGTCACCGACCCGGCCGTGAAGGTGCGGCTCATCGCCGAGGTGCTGCTGGGGCGCGAGATCAGCCCCGAGCTGGCCGCCGGCACCGCCGCCGACGACGAGCAGGCGCGGGAGCTCACCGAGGACCTCGACGCCGCGAAGCGCAAGCACGGTAAAGCGACCGTGAAGGCCGTGGTGCGCACGGTGTGGCGGATGGCACGTGCGCTCTGGGAAATCGATTCGGAGCTCGACAAGCGGCCGCAGGGACGTCTGCACCACCAGCTGATCGGGAACCTGCCGGTCGTCGGCGTCGTCGGCGGTTACCTGGGGGAACGCTCGGCGCTCAAGCGCATCGGCCGGAAGGGCGCGGAGTGGCTGAGCCGGAACGGTTTACGCCGTTAACTCGATCGAAGTAGAGTCGTCGGGACTCCCGAGCTGTGGGACCAGTTACCCGCTCGCGGGGGTGCGCGAGATACTGTCAGCAGTCGCGGCAGGAGATTCCTGCGCGCGAGTTGGACAACGCTTCGAGCTGGAGTGCAACCGTGACCTACGTGATCGCCGAGCCGTGCGTGGACGTGCTCGACAAGGCATGCATCGAGGAGTGCCCTGTCGACTGCATCTACGAGGGCGGGCGGATGCTCTACATCCACCCCGATGAGTGCGTCGACTGCGGTGCCTGCGAGCCGGTCTGCCCGGTCGAGGCCATCTACTACGAGGACGACGTCCCGGACGAGTGGACCGCCTACACGAAGGCGAACGTGGACTTCTTCGACGACCTCGGTTCGCCGGGCGGTGCTGCGAAGGTGGGCAAGGTCAACAAGGACGTCGAGCCCGTCACGAGCCTGCCGCCTCAGGGCGAATGAGTTCCACGACCGGCCCGGGCGCAGCGACGCCCGGGCCCCGGCTTCCCGACTTCCCCTGGGACTCGCTGGCGCCGCACAAGGCGACCGCGCAGGCTCACCCGGACGGCATCGTCGATCTGTCCGTGGGCACGCCGGTCGACCCGGTTCCGGCGAAGCTCCAGGAGGCGTTGTCGTCCGTCGCCGACGTGCCGGGCTACCCGGCCACGCACGGCACGGCCGAGCTGCGCGAGGCGGCCGTGGCGTCGCTGCGCAGGCGCTACGGGATCACCGGCCTGGAGCCGGACGCGGTGCTGCCGACCATCGGTTCCAAGGAGCTGGTGGCCTGGTTGCCGACGCTGCTGGGCGTGCGTCCCGGCGACGTCGTCGCCATCCCGGACCTGGCCTACCCGACCTACGAGGTCGGGGCCAAGATCGCCGGTGCCGAGGTGGTCCGGCTCGCCCCCGGTGAGCTGCCGCCCGCGGGCACCCGGCTGCTCTGGCTGAACTCGCCGTCCAACCCGACCGGCCGCGTGCTCACCGCCGACGAGCTCGGCCGGATGGTGCGCGCCGCCCAGGACATGGGCGCCGCGGTGGCCTCCGACGAGTGCTACCTGGCGCTGGGCTGGGACGCCGAGCCGGTCTCTATGCTGCACCCCTCGGTCGGCGCCGCGCGCGACGGCCTGCTGGCGGTGCACTCGCTGTCGAAGTCGTCGAACCTGGCCGGGTACCGCGCCGGGTTCGTCACCGGTGACCCGGTGCTGGTCGCGCGGCTGCTGGAGCTGCGCAAGCACGCGGGCATGATCGTCCCGCGCCCGGTGCAGGAGGCGGTCACCGCCGCCCTGCACGACGACGAGCACGTCGCCGCCCAGCGCGAGCTCTACGCCGCGCGCCGCGCCGTGCTGCGGCCCGCGTTGGAGGCCGCCGGGTTCACCATCGAGCACTCCCAGGCGGGGCTGTACCTTTGGTCGACCCGGGGTGAGGACGCCTGGGCGACCGTGGAGTGGCTCGCCGAGCGCGGCATCCTCGCCGCGCCGGGCACGTTCTACGGCCCCGACGGCGGCCGTCACGTGCGCATCGCGCTCACCGCGACCGATGAGCGGATCGCGGCCGCGGCGAAGCGGTTGGGTGCTTGATCCCGACAGTTTTAGCCATAATTGACCATGATCGAAGTCCCTTTTGTCCGGTCAATTATGGCTAAAACTGTCCTCACACCGCGTCCCCGGCGGAGCTGAGCGCCTCCCAGGACTCGGGCCACCGCGCACGGCGGTCCGCCTTGCGGAACTCCTCGCGCTCCACCAGCCGCCCTGCCGCGAAGGCGATCGAGGCGTCCGGGCGCGGCCCGAGACCGTCGAGCAGCGCGCGGATCCGCTCCTCGGCCACGCACGCGTCCTGGTGCTCCCCGAGGACGTCCTGGAAGCCCTTCGTGGCCTTGATCAGCCGCTTCACCGGGGCGCCGAGCAGCGGTTCGGCGAGCTCCGCGGTGTAGCGGAGCCGCTTGCCGTCGATGCGCAGCGCGTGCAGCTCGGCGTCGGCGGGTTCGGCGGGCAGCGCGCCGACGGCCTTGCCCAGCTTGCGGAACTCGCGCCGCACCAGCTTGCGCAGCTGGGCCGCCGCGTCCGCACCGGAATCCCGGCCGGGAAGTTCCCGCGTCGCCCGGGCGAGTCGTTCCAGCAGCTCGTCGTAGCGGTCGCTGTCCAACGCCGCCAGCATGTCGTCCCGGGCCCGCAGGTAGTCGCCGTCCAGCCCCGAGATGAGCCGTTCCGCGGCGCCGCGCTCGGACTCCGGCAGGTCGGCCGACTCCGCCCGGAGCCGTTCCAGCAGCACGTCCAGGTCCCGGACCGGGCCCAGAGCCCTGCCCAGCCAGCCCAGCTCGGCGCGCAGCGGCTCGGACTCCTCCCGGTCCAGGAACGGCCTCGCCGAGCGCAGCATCGCCCGCATCCGCCGGACCGACACCCGCATCTGGTGCAGCTCCTCGGGATCTTCCCCGACCCGAGTCCCGGCCTCGTGCGCGCGCAGCGCCCGCAACCGCTGGTCCAGCCCGGCGCGAACGTGAGCCGCGATCGGGGCCTTGCGCCCCACCTCGACCGGCTCGGCGGCGAGCACGTCCTCGAGAAGCCGGGTAGCAGCCATCCCCCATGCTAAACCGGACAACTCACCCCGAGGCTTGCTCCGAACGGGCCAAAATCAACCCGAAGGGCCCCTCCCACCTGCGGCGGAAGGGGCCCTCGCGAGCTAGCGGATGATCAGTCGTTGGCGTGCAGGGCGGCGTTGAGCTCGACCTTGCCGCCGGTCTTGTTGACGACCTCGACCGCGCCGGTCGTGGAGTTGCGGCGGAACAGCAGGCCGTCGTTGCCCGAGACCTCGGAGGCCTTGGTCAGCGTGCCGTCCGGCAGCGTGATCTTGGTGCCGGCCGTGACGTACAGGCCCGCCTCGACGACGCAGTCGTCGCCCAGCGAGATGCCGATGCCGCCGTTGGCGCCGATCAGGCAGCGCTCGCCGATGGAGATGACCTCCTTGCCGCCGCCCGACAGCGTGCCCATGATCGACGCGCCGCCGCCGACGTCGGAGCCGTCGCCGACCACGACACCGGCCGAGATGCGGCCCTCGACCATCGAGGCGCCCAGCGTCCCGGCGTTGAAGTTCACGAAGCCCTCGTGCATCACGGTCGTGCCGCTGGCCAGGTGCGCGCCCAGCCGGACCCGGTCCGCGTCGCCGATGCGGACGCCGGAGGGCACCACGTAGTCGACCATGCGCGGGAACTTGTCGACGCTGTACACGGTCACCGGACCGCGCGCCCGCAGCCGCAGCCGGGTCGCCTCGAAGCCCTCCACCGGGCACGGCCCGTGGTTGGTCCACACGACGTTGGCGAGCAGGCCGAACTGGCCGTCCAGGCTCACCCCGTGCGGGCGCACCAGGCGGTGCGAGAGCAGGTGGAGCCGCAGGTAGACGTCGTGCGCGTCGGCCGGGGCGTCGGCCAGCTTGGCGATGTCGACGCGGACCGCGATGACCTCGACGCCGCGGGCGTCATCCCGCCCGAGCAGCGCGACACCGGCCTCGCCGAGGGACTCGGCGGCCTGCTCGGCGGTCAGCTTCGTCGTGCCGGACTCGCCGGACTCGCTGAGCTTGACGGTGGGGAACCAGGTGTCGAGAACCGTGCCGTCGTCGGTCACGGTCGCCAGACCCACGCCGTGGGCACCCGTGGTCTGCGGGTCGGGGATGTTCGCGCTCATGCCCAAAACGGTAATCGGCAACACCCCGCTCGGCCCGCACGGGGTCAGGACTTCAGGGCGCTCGGCAGGTGGCATCCCGTGGTCAGCGTCAGGATCGTCGCCTTCGCGGTCCCGAAGGTGTAGACGGCGCCGTAGCCGTCGTTGCCGGTGACCTCGTGGTCGCCGGTCCGGTTGACGATGATCTCCGGCTCGCCGAAGCCGTACTCGGCGGTGATGGACCGGACGATGGACACCGCGCTCGGCCAGTCGCGGTCGGCGATCGGCTGCGCCGCCCGCCACGACTGCAACACCCGGCTCTCGGCGTCCGACCCGGCGAACTCGGTGCAGTCCACTCTCGTCTCCGGCGCCGACACCGCCCACCTGAGCGGTCCGACCAGCCGGTCGAGGAGGTCGCGCAGCCGGTCCTGCATCTGGTCGTACTGCGCGATGATCTGCTCGATGCTCGGTCGCTGCTGCAGCGCACTTCGCGGGTCCAACACCGGTACCCCCGTCAGAGACACACGTCTTAGCGGACGTCTTCGGATGATGCCGGACCGCTGTCACGGAGCCGTGACGGGACGACGCCACGGACGTGTGATGCCGCTCTCAGATGGCCAGACCGAGGCTCATCGCCCCCAAGGCCAGCAGCGGGGCGACGATCAGGGTGATCAACCCCGTCGCCACCGCGCCCCCGGTCGAGCCGGGCCGGACCACCCTGATCCACAGCAGGATCGGCGCGGCGAGCAGGACCAGCACGGCCACGATCGCAGCGACCCCGACCGGGAGGCAGGTGCCCGACGAGCCGGAATCGCACGGGACGGACGCGGCGAAGACGCCGATCACGCCGGTGAACCAGATCGCGGGGAACGCCGCGAGGGTGGCGATCACGGCGAAGATCACCGCAGCGGTCCGCCCGCTGGTGTCCACGTCGCTCATCCCTTCACCACCAGATGACACCCGGTGCGGACGCTCAGGACGGTGTTGGCGGCCGAACCCAGTTGGAGCTTCGCTCCGTAGGAGTTGTGCAGCTCGATCTTGTGGTCGCCGGGGCGGTCGGTCACCACGTGCAGTTCGGTGAACCCGCGCGTGCTGCCCACCTCGGTGGCGATCTGCAGCGCCCGCTCCCACTTCTCGTCCGGGATGCCACCTTCCTGCATCCACGTCGCGAGAGTGCGCTGCTCGGCGCCGGGCACGTCGGCGAAGTCCGTGCAGGCGGACTGGCCCGTGTTGCCCTTGTCGCTGAACTCCGGCAGCCCCAGCTCGGCCACCAACCGCTCTCGGAGCTCCTGCTGCATCCGGTCGTAGTCGGCGGTGACCTCTCCCAAGGTGGGACGCTGCCGCAGTGCGTTGAGCTGGTCTTCCATGCTTCCCCCGTCGGGCTGTCCCGCGCACCCCGTCAGGAGCGCGGCGGCCAGGATCAGTGGTGCGAGTCGCCTCATGAGAACAGGTCCTTGACGTCGGCAATGCGGTCGCTGCCCCAGTCGTGCACAGCCGAAGCGCCTTCCTGCACCTGGTGGGGGACGTAGGACAGGGCATCGCCGACGCCGTCGGTCTTGCCCTCCACCGCGTTCTCCGGCACGCCACCCACCACCGAGGCGATGTTGTGCTGGCTCGTCGTGTCCGGGTGGAGGTAGTCGCTGTGCCCGGTGACCTGCGCGCCTTCGTCGGACTTCTCCGTCGACAGATCGGTGAACCCGTCCATGTGCGACGGGTCGCCGCCGAACCGGGACAGGTCTGCGACGAAGTCGTCCTTGGCCTCCAACCGGTAGGTGTGGCCCTCCGGGACGTGCAGGTCCTCGATGTCGTTGGTGCCCACGCCGGGGGAGCCGTAGATGATCGCGTCATCCACGCCGTGCCCGCCTCCCTGCAACGCGTAGCCGGTGGTCGTGGAGCCGTAGGAGTGGCCGATGGCGGTCAGGTGCGGGTCTGTGTCGCGGGAGCTGTTGATGCCCTTGTAGAACTCGTTGAGCTTCTCCCCACCTTCCTTCGCCGATTCCGAGCTGACCACGGAATCGCCGGTCACATCCGCGGTTTCGTCCGTCTGAGGGGCCTCGTAACCCAGCCAGAACACGCCCGCGACCTCGCCGTCCTTGCCGGCGCGCATCATCTCCCGCTGCGACTCGGCCACCAGGTTCTGGGTCTCGGCGTCGGCCCCCTTGAGGCTGTCCGCGGCAGTGGTGGTGAAGCCGGGCGTGAACACCGAGACGTGGTCGGCGGTGTCCACGTCTCCGACGGCGACAGCCGTTTTCACCCGCTCGCCGCTCGCGTCGAGGACGAGCAGCTGCCGGTTGTCCCGGGCGATCGTGTCCTCGACGGCATCGAGGTCCTTGAGCTTCGCGTCGAGCTGGTCGGCTTCGGCCTGCTCGTCCTCGCTGATCCCACCCTGCGCCAGTCGGTTTCGTTCGTCGCGCAGCTGGGAGCGGGTCTTGTCGAAGTTCGCGCGGTTGGCCTCGTCCCGGACGACGGCGGGGATGCCGTCGCGGTTGCCGAGCCACGGTGGTGGGTTCTCGCGGAGCGCCGAGCGCTGCTCGTCCGACAGGGACTTCCACCACGCCGCGTTGGCCTTCGCGGTGTTGTGCGGTGGTTGACCGGCGGAGTCGGCGAGCGCGGTCAGATCTTCGGTCTTCGCCGCGCTGGCCAGGGTGGTGCCCGCGCCTGCTCGGACTTCGTCCTCGTCGGCCGCGTCGAGGGCTTCGGCGAGGGCCGCGTCGGTGGCTTCTGCCTGGTCGAGGATCTTCTCGATCTCGTCGACCAGGTCGTCGCGGACCCGGATGCGTTGCGCGCGGACCTGTTCCGCCTCGCCGGCCGGCACGTTCTCCGGTGGCTTGACGTCGCGGACGCCGCCTTCCTCGGTGATCTGGAAGCCGTGGCCCTCGGCCTCCCGGTCGGCCATCTCCACCCGGCGCTTGATCGCGGTGACCTCGTCGGCGGCGGTGGCGACGGCAGCGCGGACCGTGGCGACCTCGGCGACCAGCGAACGCATCCGCTCCACGAGCTCGCGGTGCTGCTCGGCGGAGCGCTGGGCGGCGTCGCCGTTCCAGCCGTCGGGGTTGCGGGAGGCGTCGAGCTCGTCCTGCAGGTTGACCAGGTCGTCGCGGCGGTTGCCGAGCTGCTGGTGCACGGCGTCGAGCTGCTCGGGCTTCCAGCGGCGCACGTCGGCGTAGCTGACCACGTCGTTCACCGCCCCGCCGCGTCGATGCCGCGGGCGTTCTCGCGGTCGCCGCGCTCGTACTCGTCGGCGGCGCCGGCCAGCGCCTCGCCGTGGTCGCGGGCGTCGCCGCCCCAGGTCTTGAGGGTGCGCTGCCAGCTCTGCGCGACCCGCTTGGCCGCGTCCTCGCTCTTGCCGCCGGGCATCGCCTCGGCGATGTCGAGAGCCGGGTCGCCGAGCCGGACCTGCTCGGCCTGCTCGCCGGCCAGCACCGCCTTCCGGCCCGCGGCGCGCAGCGCCTCCGGTTCCGCCCTGTACCCCATGTCCGCCTCCGCGCCGCCCGGTCCGATGCGGGAGCCTAGCCCGCTGATCTCGACTGTGATGGCGAGTCGGGCGATTCGGTTCCCACCGATGCAGGTCGCGCAGGTCACCCGAGTAGCCTGCCGGGCGTGACCGCTTCGTTGGACCTCACCTCGGACCCCGTCGAGCTGACCGCCGCGCTGGTCGACATCCCCAGCGTCTCCGGCTCGGAGAAGACCATCGCCGACGCCGTCGAGCAGGCGCTGCGTGCGCAGGCGCCGCACCTGGAGGTCGTCCGCAACGGTGAAGCCGTGCTGGCGCGCACGAACCTCGGCCGCGACGCGCGCGTGGTGCTCGCCGGGCACCTCGACACCGTGCCGGTCAACGACAACCTGCCGTCGCACCGCACCGGTTCCGGCGACGACGAGCTGCTGCACGGCTGCGGCACCACCGACATGAAGAGCGGCGACGCGGTGATGCTGAACCTGGCCGCCACGCTCACCGAACCGCGCCACGACCTGACGTTCGTGTTCTACGACTGCGAGGAGATCGAGGCCGAGCGCAACGGTCTCGGCCGCATCGAGCGCGAGCTGCCGGAATGGCTCGACGGGGACCTGGCGGTGGTGTGCGAGCCGTCGAACGCGTCGATCGAGGCGGGCTGCCAGGGCACGATCCGCGTCGAGGTCCGCACCACCGGCACGCGCGCGCACACGGCGCGCGCGTGGATGGGGGAGAACGCGATCCACGCCGCGCAGTCGATCCTGCGGCGGCTGGCGGAGTACGAGCCGCGCAACCCGGTGATCGACGGCCTCCAGTACCGGGAAGGGCTGCAGGCGGTGAAGATCACCGGCGGTGTGGCGGGCAACGTCGTGCCGGACGAGTGCGTGGTCACGATCAACCACCGCTTCGCGCCCGACAAGTCCGCCGAGCGGGCCGAAGCCGAGCTGCGGGAGCTGTTCTCGGGCTACGAGGTCGTGGTCACCGACCTCTCGGCCGGTGCCCTGCCGGGCCTGACGTCACCGGCCGCCGCCGAACTCGTCGAGGCCTCCGGTGCCGAACCGGTCGCCAAGCTCGGCTGGACCGACGTCGCCCGCTTCGCGGCCCGCGGCCTCCCCGCGGTCAACTTCGGCCCCGGCAACCCCACCCTCGCCCACACCCAGCAGGAACACGTCCGCACGGCGGAGATCCGCCACTGCGCCACCACCCTCCACCGCTTCCTCACCTGACCCACCCCGCCCGGGAGGTCCCCGAATACTCCGGTAATCCGTCCCCCGATTACGGCAGTAATCCGTGTCGTGCACGGAATACCGCCGTATTCAGGTACCGGATTACCGGAGTAATCGGGTCCCCGAATACCGCCGGAATCGGGTGTCGGATTACCGGAGTAATCGGGGACCCCCTGCGGGGCGGGAGGGGTTAGGCGGTGCCGAGGACCTCTGCGTCGGTGGGTTCTTCGGTGGCTCTTTGCTGGGGGAGGGCCGGGGTGGGCGTGGTTTCGGGTGGGAGTTCGGCGGCTTGGCGTTCGGCTTCGGTGAGTTCCTGGGGTTCGGGGTCGGGTTCGGTGAGTTGTTGGGGTTCGTTCTGGGGTTGGGACTTCGTGGGGGTCTCGCTGGAAGCCTGTTGGGTGCTCTGTTGTTGGATCTTGTCGACGAATTGGAGGAGTTCTACCGGGAACGGTAGGACCAGCGTGGAGTTCTTCTCGGCCGCTACCTCGACGACCGTTTCCAGCAGGCGCAGCTGGAGCGCGGCGGGGGTGTCGGACATGACGCGGGCCGCGTCGGAGAGCTTGCGGGAGGCCTGGAACTCGCCGTCGGCGGAGATCACCCGCGAACGGCGCTCCCGCTCGGCCTCGGCCTGGCGGGCGATGGAGCGCTTCATCGACTCCGGCAGCGAGACGTCCTTGATCTCCACCCGGTCGATGTGCACGCCCCACTCCAGCGCCGGGCTGTCGATCATCAGCTCCAGCCCCTGGTTGAGGCGCTCGCGGTTGGACAGCAGGTCGTCGAGGTCGCTCTTGCCGATGATCGACCGCAGCGAGGTCTGGGCGAGCTGGCCCATCGCGAACAGGTAGTCCTCGACGTTGACCACGGCCCGCGCTGCGTCCTCGACCCTGAAGTACACGACCGCGTCGACCCGGACGGTGACGTTGTCGCGGGTGATGCCCTCCTGCGCGGGCACCGGCATCGTGACGATCTGGAGGTTGACCTTCCGCAGGTGGTCCACCGCGGGAACGATCATGGTGATGCCGGGGCCGCGGGTGAGCTCCTGCAGCCGTCCGAAGCGGAACACCACGCCCCGCTCGTACTGCTTGATGATCTTGACGCTCGAGGCGACGTAGATGGCACCGAGCACGAGGATTGCGATGAGCAGTTCGATGAGCATGATCGGCTCCCGGGCTCGTGGGGGAACGGCCCGACGGCGCTGAGCGCCTGCGTAGATCAGGAGCGGATCTGCGGATGGCGCCCGGCTCGCGTCGCCGGCGCCGCTAGATCTTTTCTTCGTATCGTACGCCGCGATACGGCCCTGTGAATCCCCCGTGAACAGGCATTTCACCGTCCGCGTACAGCGGCGGGGCGACTCGGAGAACGATCGGCGGCTGCGTACGCTCGACGGCATGACAGTCGATGGCCAGTGGGGTGAACCCAACGGCGCGGAGCGCCCGCACGAGAAGCAACGCGGACCCGTGGTGCTGCGCCGCTCGAGACTGAGCGAGCCGACCACCACCGATCAGCGCCTGCTGGACTCCAGAGGCCCCTCCGACTGGGTGCACACCGATCCGTGGCGGGTGCTGCGCATCCAGGCCGAGTTCGTCGAGGGCTTCGGCGCGCTGGCCGAGGTGCCGCGCGCGGTCACCGTCTTCGGCTCCGCCCGCACCCCGCGCGAGCACCCCGAGTACGCCACCGGCGTCGCCCTGGGCAGGGCGCTGGCCGAGATCGGCTGCGCGGCCATCACCGGCGGCGGCCCCGGCACGATGGAAGCCGTCAACCGCGGCGCCTCGGAAGCCGGCGGGCTATCCATCGGACTGGGCATCGAGCTGCCGTTCGAGCAGGGCCTGAACCCGTGGGTGGACCTGGGCGTCAACTTCCGGTACTTCTTCGTCCGCAAGACGATGTTCATGAAGTACGCGCAGGCCTTCATCTGCCTGCCCGGCGGTTTCGGCACGATGGACGAGCTGTTCGAGTCGCTGACCCTGGTGCAGACGAAGAAGGTCACGAAGTTCCCGGTCGTGCTGTTCGGCAGCGACTACTGGCAGGGCCTCTACGACTGGATCCGGGACCGGATGCTCGAGGGCGGCAAGATCGGCGAGAAGGACATGGCGCTGCTGCACGTCACCGACGACATCGACGACGCGGTGTCGATCGTGCAGGAGGCCTACGAGGCGTGGGAGGCGACGCATTGAACACCCCTTCGGCGGACGTATCGGTCTGCGTCTACTGCGCGTCCGGGCCGGTGCCGCAGCACTACCTGGACCTGGCCGCCGAGGTGGGCCGCAAGATCGCCAAGCGCGGCTGGACGCTGGTCTCCGGCGGCGGCAAGGTCTCGATGATGGGCGAGATCGCCCGCGCGGCCCGCGCCGACGGCGGGCGCACCATCGGCGTCATCCCGCGCGCCCTGGTCGACCGCGAGGTCGGTGACACCGACTCCGACGAGCTGCTGGTCGTCGACACCATGCGCGAGCGCAAGGGCCTGATGGACGCCCACGCCAACGCGTTCCTGACGCTGCCCGGCGGCATCGGCACCTGCGAGGAGCTCTTCGAGATCTGGACCGCCCGCTACCTCGGGATGCACGCCAAGCCGGTGGTGCTGCTCGACCCGGACGGCCACTTCCAGGGCCTGCTGGACTGGCTCAACGGCCTGGTGGAGACCGGTTTCGCGTCGCAGCGCTCGCTCGACGTGCTGACCGTGACCGCCGACGTCGACGAAGCGCTGGACGCCCTGGTCGCATGAGCGCACGACCCCTGCGGTTCCGGGACAAGGAGATGCCGTCGGACCGGCCGCTGGTGATGGGCATCGTCAACCGGACCCGCGACTCGTTCTTCGACCGCGGCCGCACGTTCGCCGCCGACGCCGCGCTGGCCGCGGTCGACCGGGCGGTCGCCGACGGGGCGGACATCGTCGACATCGGCGGTGTCCGCGCCGGTGCGCAGGGCGAACGCGTCGACGCCGACGACGAGGCGGCCCGGGTGGTGCCGTTCGTGACCGCGGTCCGCGAGCGGCACCCGAACCTGGTGATCAGCGTCGACACCTGGCGGCACGAGGTCGCCGCCCAGGTCTGCGAGGCCGGTGCCGACCTGCTCAACGACACCTGGGCGGGCGCCGACCCGAAGCTGGCGGAGGTCGCCGCCGAGCACCGGGTCGGGGTCGTCTGCTCGCACACCGGCGGGCTCGCCCCGCGCACCGACGCCTACCGCTCCCGCTACGCCGACGTGGTCGCCGAGGTGACCGCGGAGCTCGTCGAGCGGGCCGAGCGGATGGTGGCACTGGGCGTTCCCGCCGAGGGCGTGCTCATCGACCCGACGCACGACTTCGGCAAGAACACCTGGCACGGGCTGGCGCTGCTGCGCCGGGCGGACGAGCTGGTCGCCACCGGGTGGCCGGTGCTGATGGCGCTGTCGAACAAGGACTTCGTCGGCGAAACCCTCGGCACCGAGGTCACCGAACGGCTGGAGGGCACCCTGGCCGCGACGGCCGTGGCCGCGTGGCAGGGCGCCCGCGTCTTCCGCGCGCACCAGGTGCGCGAGACCCGCCGGGTCGTCGACATGGTCGCCGGCATCGCGGGCACCCGGCAGCCGGACCAGGTGCTGCGCGGTCTGGCCTGATCAGGCCACGCCGAGCGCGGTGCGGATGAGGTGGGTGAGCGCGGGGAACGGGATGTCGGGGCGGACCTCGCGCAGGACCGGTTCGAGCCGGATCCAGCGCGACTGCACGCGCGGCGGGCTGGGCCGCTCCACGGCCAGCTCGTCGACGATCTCGGCGAGCCGCCACGAGGCCTCGTCCAGGTCCAGGCTGGGCACGGGGTGCTGGTCGAGGACGTCGACCAGCGAGTTCAGGTAGACGCGGATCTGATCGAGGGCGGCCTGGCGGTCGCTCTGGTCGGTGGCCCGCGGGGTCGGGGTGGCCGGGGCGGCCCGGTCGAGCAGGCCGGCGCCGTTGGTCGTTTCCGCTTCGCGATCGGGCACGGGGGATCGGCTCCTGGTCGGGGATTCGCAGAGGAAGGTCCTCCTCCGCTTCACGATCCCCGAGTGTGCTCGATTCAGCCGATCGTGAGCGTCCGTTCGGGGTCAGACCACCCGATCGGCCGACTCAAGATGCTGTGACTCACATCATGGGGGTCCTGATCGGGAAAGGACCTTGGTCCTCTTGTGTGGAGGCGGTGACACTGCGCGGAAATATCCGTAGAGTCGCTACCTGTGAAGGCTGATGCGCTCCGCGGCCACCTGGACGCCCTGCTCCTGGCCACCCTAGACGGCAGGGCGTTGCACGGTTACGCGATCATCGAGGCTTTGCAGGAACGCAGTGGTGGCGCTCTGGACCTGCCCACGGGAACGGTCTACCCGGCGCTGCGCAGACTCGAGCGAGCCGGATTCGTGCAGAGCACCTGGAGCACCGTTGGCGGCCGCCAGCGGCGCACGTACCGGCTCACCCAGGCGGGCACCCAAACACTCCAGGCGGAACGCCGCGCCTGGCGAGAATTCACCCACGCCATCGAAGGAGTCCTCGCGGCTCCTGCCAAGACCTGATCGTTCGCGGCCGCGAGGGCGGTTTGCACACCTCGCGGCTCCGGGCGTCTGCTCGGCGGTCGGTGGGGCGTGCCACGATTGCTCCGTGGCTAGTGCGCTCATCTACGTGTTCGTGGTGCTGGCGGTCGCGGCCGTCGTGTACCTGCTGGCTTCGCTGGTGTTCGGCCGGGGCGAGCAGCTCGCGCCGCTGCCGCCCGGCTCCACGCCCACCCGGCTTCCCTCGTCCGACGTCGAGGGTTCCGACGTGCGCGCGGTCCGGTTCCAGCAGGTCCTGCGGGGCTACAAGGTCACCGAGGTGGACTGGGTGCTGGACCGGCTCGCCGGCGAGCTCGACGAGCTGCACGGCCGCATCGCGGTCCTCGAGCGCCAGCTCGACGTCGCCGGGCAGGAGCTCGACAAGGCGCGCGCCCGGGGCGGTGCCGAGGATGAGTGACGGATCCGTGGTCATCGGCGAGGACGGCCGCGCCCGGTGCCCGTGGGGCGCCGCGCAACCCGACTACGCCGCCTACCACGACCAGGAGTGGGGAGTCGCGCTGCGCGGGGTCCCCGAGCTCTACGAGCGGATCACCCTGGAGTCGTTCCAGTCCGGCCTGTCGTGGCTGACGATCCTGCGCAAGCGGCCCGCGTTCCGCGAGGCCTTCGCCGGTTTCGACCCCGAGACGGTCGCGGCCTTCGGCGAGGACGACCGGCAGCGGCTGCTCGCCGACGCCTCGATCGTCCGCAACCGCGCCAAGATCGACGCCGCCATCACCAACGCCCGCGCGGTCCTGGACCTCGACGTCCCGCTCGACGACCTCCTCTGGTCCTTCGCCCCACCCCGCAGGCCGGAATCCGAACGCCCGGCCAAGCTCGGCGACGTCCCCGCCGTCACCGACGAGTCCAAGGCCATGGCCAAGGACCTCAAACGCCGCGGCTTCGTCTTCGTTGGCCCCACCACCTGCTACGCCCTCATGCAAGCCACGGGCATGGTCGACGACCACCTCCAGCACTGCTGGCGCGCCTGATCCAGGGTCAAAACCTGCGGTATTCGACCCGACAAAACCTGCGGTTTTTGACCCGACAAAACCTGCGGTTTTCGACCGGTCGAATACCGCAGGTTTTGTCGGGGGTGGTCGGTCAGCGGCCGGTGAAGTGGGGGGTGCGCTTGTCGACGAAGGCGGCGACCGCTTCCTTGTGGTCCTCGGTGAGGCCTGCTTCGTTCTGGGCGCCCGCTTCGACCGCGAGGGCTTCGTCGAGGGCTTCGGCGGAGGCCGCCTGGACGGCTTCCTTGATGCGGGCGTAGGCGAAGGTCGGGCCGGAGGCCATCCGGGTGGCCAGCTCCATCGCCACGCTCAGGGCGTCGTCGACGACCTGGTTGACCATGCCGATCCGCAGCGCCTCGTCGGCCTGCACCGGCTGGGCCAGCAGCAGCATCTCCATCGCGCGGCCGTAGCCGATCAGCCGCGGCAGCGTCCAGGACGCGCCGGAGTCCGTCGACAGGCCGACGTTGGCGAAGGCCATCAGGAACTTCGAGCCGGTCGCGGCGATCCGCAGGTCGCTGGCGTAGGCGATCGAGGCGCCCGCGCCCGCCGCGGTGCCGTTGACGGCGGCGATCACCGGCTTGGGCATGGTGGCCAGCGCCTTGGTGATCGGGTTGTAGTGCTCCTCGACGGTCTTCAGCGGGCTCGGGTCACCGCTGGAGAGGAGCTCGATGTGCTCCTTGAGGTCCTGCCCCGCGCAGAACGCCTTCCCCGCGCCGGTGATCACCAGCGCGCGCACCGAGTCGTCCGCCGCGGCTTCCCGCAGGGCCGTCAGCAGCGCCTGCTTGAGCTCGATGTTGAGCGAGTTGAACGACTCGGGGCGGTTCAACGTGAGCAGCCGCACACCAGCGGTGTCCTCGGTCAGCAGTACGTCGGTCACTCCCAGCTCCTTGCCTTGACGTCCGTTGCGGCGGGACGCGCGAACACCTCCACAGTGGACCGCGCGGCCGGCGCGCCGTCCCGGTTGGACGGTGTCCCCGCTGGTCGCCGGGACGGCCGCCGTGATGTCGGTGACACGCCGGAGTGGATCTGCTCCGCACGGTGATCGCGGACGGTGTCCGCGATGTGCCGAACGGCGCCGAAACACCCCACACGAACGGTGAGTCTGCCAGCCGTCGGCGATATTCGACCAGCGCACGGGCGACACGAGTTGATCGGTTCGGTTTCGTCCACGCCTCGGGATGGGGGAGAATGGGGGTGGACCCGAACTGGTTGTGGCGACCAGCGGGGGAAGATTTCACGGAGGGAGCACGCTATGGCGGCCATGAAGCCCCGGACCGGTGACGGTCCCCTCGAGGTGGCTAAGGAGGGACGCGGCATCGTGATGCGCGTCCCGCTTGAGGGTGGTGGGCGGCTCGTCGTCGAGATGTCGCTCGAGGAGGCCAAGAACCTGGGCGACGCGCTGGAGTCGGCCACCGGCTGAGGCCGCCAGGCGGATCGGGACGCGCTGCCCGCCGGGCCGATGCCGGTCGCGGCGCCTCCCGGTCGAGGCGACAACTGAAAATCACGTCGACGAGCGACGAGCGCGCTCGTCGGGCCCCGGTGCCGAGCGCGGTGCCGGGGTCTCTCGTCGGCGCCCCAGTTCGAGTTCGCACGGCCAGTCCGTGCAGGAAGGTCTTCTCGTGCCCGGTGCCTCCGTGTTCCGTTCCGCCCCGTCCTCCCGCGGCGGCCAGCCCGCTCGCGGCGTGGAGCCCGAGCTGCCCGTGGTCCCGACCGCTCTGGTCGAAGTGGACGTGGTGCAGCGGTGGCGGGACGGAGTGCCGGGCGCGACGGCGGTCTTCGACGGCGAGTCCGGCCCGGACCTGGCCGCTGCGGCCGAACGGTTCTCTGTGGACGCGGAGGTGCTCACCGCGCTCGGCGCTTCCGCCTCGGCCGGGGACGCGAAGGCGTTCCCGCTGCGCTCCGGCGACATCGGCTGGCTCGTCGGCGTCGGGTCCGGTGAGCCGGCGCAGTGGCGTGCCGCGGGTGCGGGCCTGGCCCGCGCGGTGCGCGAGAAGCTGACCGGTGCGGGCGACGCCGACTCCGAACCCGGGGACCTCGGCGACGCCTCCGACGCCGACTACCTGCAGGTCCGGTTGCCCGACGACGCCGGTGACGAGCTGATCGGCGAGCTCACCCTCGGGCTCGCGCTGGGCGGCTACCGGTTCAAGGTCACCGGTGAGCCCGCGCCGGCGCGCCTGCGCAAGGTCCTGCTGGTCGCCCCGGAGGGCGCCGACGTCGCCGCGCTGCGCGAGCCGGTGCGCCGCGCCCGCGAACTCGCGGCCGCCACCGCGCTGGCGCGCGACCTGGCCAACGCGCCCTCCAACGTCAAGGACCCGGCCTGGCTGACCGGGGTGGCCGCCGAGCTCGCCGGGCCGGTCGCGAACCTCACCGCGACCGTCCGGGACGAGAAGTGGCTGGCCGACAACGGTTTCGGCGGCATCCTCGCGGTCGGCGGCGGTTCGTCCCGCCCGCCCCGGCTGCTGCAGCTCGACTACCGGCCGCAGGATGCGACCGGTCCGCACCTGGTGCTGGTCGGCAAGGGCATCACCTTCGACACCGGCGGCATCTCGCTCAAGCCCGCCGAGGGCATGCACCTGATGCGCACCGACATGTCCGGTGGCGCGGCGGTCATCGGCGCGCTGCTGGCGATCGCCCGGCTGGGCCTGCCGGTCAAGGTCACCGGCCTGGTGCCCGCCGCCGAGAACCACGTCTCCGGCACCGCCTACCGGCCCGGTGACGTGGTGCGGCACTACGGCGGCAAGACCACCGAGGTCGGCAACACCGACGCCGAGGGGCGGATGGTGCTGGCCGACGCGATGGCCTACGCCGTCGACAAGCTCCAGCCCGACGTGCTCGTCGACGTCGCGACCCTGACCGGCGCGATGAAGGTCGCGCTCGGTCTGCGCACCGGCGGCCTGTTCGCCACCGACGACGAGCTCGCCGAGCAGATCACCGGAGCGGGCGAGCGGGTCGGCGAGACCTGGTGGCGGATGCCGCTGCTGGAGGACCACGCCGCGGCCGTCGAGGGCGCGCTCGCCGACGTCAAGCAGACCCCGGCCGGGCCGGGCGGCGTCACCGCGGCGCTGTTCCTGCGCGAGTTCACCGAGGGCGTGCGCTGGGCCCACCTGGACATCGCCGGACCCGCGCGGGCCGACAAGGACTACGCGGAGGTCACCGTCGGCGGCACCGGTTTCGCCGCCCGCACCCTCGCGGAGCTGGCGGCCCGGCTGGCCTGAGCTGAGTCGAGCGCCACTGGTGACGACCGGCACGCCTCCGGGCGCGAGTGATCCGGTGGTGTTTAACGTCTAAACCATGGTGTCGGCCGGACGTGTGCGCAGAATTCGGATCGCGCTGCTGCTCGGCGCGCTGGCCCTGTTCGCCCTGCTCTACGCGCCGCAGCCGGTGCTGCCGCAGCTGGCGGGCGAGTACGGGCTGAGCCCGGGTTCGGCGGCGCTGCTGGTGTCGGCGGCGACGCTCGGGCTGGCGGTCTCGGCGATCCCGCTGGGCACGCTGTCGGAGGCGGTCGGCCGCCGCCGCACCATGATCACCAGCCTGATCGTCGCCGAACTCCTCGGCCTCGTGCTGCCGTGGGTGCACTCGTTCCCGCTGATGGTGGGGCTGCGGCTGGTGCAGGGCGCGGCCGTGGCCGGGCTCGCCGCCGTGGCCACCGCCTACCTCGCCGACGAGACCGGCGGCGTGCGGCTGGGCGCCACCGTCGGGCTCTACGTCGCGGGCACCACCATCGGCGGCATGACCGGACGGCTGCTCGGCGGCATCGTCGGCGACTTCTGGGGCTGGTCCGGCGGGGTGCTCGCGGTGGGCCTGCTGGGCGCGGTGTGCACCGTCGCGTTCGTCGTCCTGCTGCCGTCCGAGCAGCACCACCAGCGGAAACCGCTGCGCTGGAGACCGCTGCTCAGCGGTCTGGGCGCCGCTCTGCGCGACCCCGGGCTGTACCCGCCGTACCTGGTCGCGGCGCTGGGCATGGGCAGCTTCGTGACGGTCTACAACGTGCTCGGGTTCCGGATCACCGCCCCGCCGCTGCTGCTCCCGCCGGCGCTGGCCGCGCTGGCCTTCCTCGCCTACGCGGCGGGCACGGTCACCTCGGCGCTGGCCGGGCGCGCCGCCGACCGCTGGGGACGCGTGCGGGTGCTGCTGACCAGCCTCGCGGTGGCGGTCGCCGGACTGCTGCTGATGCTGCCGGACTCGGTGCCGGTGATCCTGATCGGCCTGGTGGTGTTCACCGGGGGCTTCTTCGGCGCCCACTCGGTCGCCAACGGCTGGGTCGGCACCCGCGCCTCGAAGGAGGCCCGAGGCCAGGCCTCCGCGCTCTACCAGCTCGCCTACTACGGCGGCAGCAGCGTCGGCGGAGTCCTCGGCGGCATGGCCTACGGCGCCTGGGGCTGGCCCGGCATGACCCTGCTCCTCGGCATCTGGCTCGCCCTCGCCGCCCTCGCGGTCACCTTCTCCCGCCGCCAACCAGCACCACCCTGCTGATCGGAACCCGGAATACGGCCGCAATCCGGACCCGGAATACGGCCGCAATCCGGGGTGGCGACGGAAAACGCCCGTATTCCGGTGGTGGAATACGGGCGTAATCCGCGTCAGGTGACGGGCGTGCCCCTGCGGCCGGAACCGGTCATGCCGGTGAAGAGCCAGGTCAGGTGGCGTCCGTGTCGTACGGGGGACGCTCGCCGGGGGCGAGGGGGCGTTCGGCCGGCTTCGGCGGCGTGGGCGCCGGGGTGTGGCCGTTGGTGGACGGGGTGTGGCCGTTGAGCGGGGAGGAGTTCCTGGAGAACTCCTCGAACGGGTTCTCGCCGTCCAGCAGGTGCTTGGTGACGGCGGTCTTCGGGTTGAAGTTGCGGACGTTGCGGAGCTCTTCCAGCGGCTTCTTCAGCTCGTCGAACTCCGGGCCGACCTCCGAGCGGATCTGCTCGCGGGCCCCGGTCGCGTACTCCCTGACCTGCCGGATCGTCTTGCCCAGCCACGCGGCGCCCTGCGGCAGCCGATCCGGGCCGAGCACGAACAGCCCGACCAGGGCGAGAACCAGGAGCTCGGGCCAGCCGACGCTATCGAACACCTCTCGACTCCTCTGGGATTCTCGTGGCTCGGGGACCGACACCGAGCTGCCGACAGCACCAGAGTACCGACCGGGTGACACGGATCGAGTACGGGAACTGGCGGAAACACGCCCCGTGCTCGAGTGGTGTCCGGCCGTTCACGCCGATGTGATCGGTCATTTCAGCGTCACGTCGAGCACCAGCTCGCGGCCCTGCCGGACCACGGTCACGGGGACGCGCTCGCCGACCTGGTGCCGGTCCACTGCCACGATGAGTTCGTCGGCGCTGCCGACCTTGCGGTCGCCGACCTTGATGATGACGTCTCCTTCGGCCATCCCGCCTCCTGCGGCGGAACTGCCGTCCTGCACGTTCTGCACCTGCGCACCGTCGGCCAGCCCGTCGCTCACGGACTTCGCGTTGACGCCGAGATCGGCGTGCCGGACGGTGCCGGTGCGGATCAGCTCCTGAGCGATCCGCCGGACGTCGTCGATCGGGATCGCGAACCCGAGACCGATCGAACCGCCCTCGCCGCCCGAGCCGAGCGTGCGGATCGCGCTGTTGATGCCGACCACCGCACCCGTCCCGTCGACCAGCGCGCCACCCGAGTTGCCCGGGTTGATGGCCGCGTCGGTCTGGATCGCGTCGATGACGGCGTTGGTGTCGGTGCCCTCCCCGGCCAGCCGGACCGGCCGGTGCACCGAGCTGACGATGCCGGTGGTGACGGTGCCCGCCAGGCCCAGCGGCGAGCCGATGGCGATCACGTCGTCGCCGACCTTCAGCTTGTCCGAGTCGCCGAGCTGGGCGACGGTCGGGTTGGAGACCTCGACCTTGAGCACCGCCAGGTCGGTCTTGACGTCCCGGCCCACGACGCGGGCCGGAGCCCGGGTGCCGTCGTGGAAGACCGTCGAGACCTGCGCGTTCGGGGTGTCGGCGGCCATCGACACCACGTGGTTGTTGGTGACCACGTAGCCGTTGCCGTCGATGACCACGCCCGATCCGGAACCGCCCTGACCGCCGATGCGGACCTCGATGGACACCACCGCGGGCACCACCCGCTGCGCCACCTGCGACACCGATCCGCGCGGCCGGTCGGTCGCGCCCTGATCGACCTCGGCGAGCGTGACGTCCGGGTTGACCAGCGGGTTCCCCTCCTCGGCGGTGATCCGCCCGAGGAAGCCGCCCGCCACGCCCACCAGCAGCGCGACCACGCCGAGGATGGCCAGCGCGCGCGGGTGCACGCGACGGCCGAAGAGCACTTCGCGAGCGCTGAGCAGCGGGCCCGCCGCGCGCTCGCCGTCGTCGTCCGACTGCGGCTCGGGCACCGCGGGCGGGCCGAGGATCGCGCCCGCCGCCGGGTTCCGCCACGGATCCTGATCACCCGACCGCCACAGCGGCGGGTCCGGCTCGGTCTCCGGTGTCATCGGCTGCTCGCCCGGGGCGCGCTGCAGCGACTCGCCGTCCTGCGACGGGCGGCCGAAGGCCTGCACCAGCGCGTCCGGCGGAGGCGGTGCCTGCTCGATCCCGCGCGCGGGCAGGCCGTGCTGGTCGGGGTCGAAGCTGCCGGACACGCCCCGCGGGCGGGCGAAGGCGTGCTGCTGAGCGGGGTCGACCTCGGGGCGCTCCAGCGGACGCGGCGCGAGCCGATCCGCCGGGTGACCGTTGGTCGGGGGCTGCTCGGGAGCCGACTGCTCGGGCGAGCTCGGTGCGGGTGCGAACCGGTCCGCGGGCACGCCGCGACCGGTCATGGTGCCGCCCTGCCAGGGGTGCACCGGCTCGGAGTCCTGCTGACCCGGCGCAGGGGAGTCCCGGCGCGCGTCGGGACCCTGCGCGGGCGTTCCTGGCTGGTCGCTCATCGCTCCCCGGGCTGTCCGATCGGGCTCGTCGCTTCGAGTGGATCACACGGGCGCGCGGCCCGCCTCACCGGCATGGTGCCGACGCCCCCATTTTGCCCGCAGCGCGGTGAAGTCGGTGTGGAGTGGGCGCGAACTCGCCAGTTCGTTACCCGGCGGGAGGGGCGCTCGCCGCGGTGGACGGCAGCGCGGCCGAGGGATCCGGCGGCGCGTCGGGCAGCTGAGGCGTGTCGGGGACCCGGGGAGCGTCCGGGACCTGGGCGGGAGCGGTCTGGCTGGAGACGGGCGTGCTCTCCGACGGCAGCGCGGTGTTGCCCGCGGCCGGGATGACGGCGTTGGTGAACGATCCGCCGGGCATCGGCATCGGCGCGCCCTGCAGCGGCTGGCCGTCGTCGTCGGTGACCGGGACGTTCAGCAGCGTCAGGGCCCCGAGGACCAGGCCGGAGAAGACCACGCCGGCGCCCTGCCGGGTGCGGCGGGCGGCCCGGCGCTCGCCGTCCTCGGAGTCGTCGTAGGAGGTCACTGAGGTGCCCAGCGGCTGCTGCGAGCCGCCGAGCGGGGTGGACGAACCCAGCACCGGCCCGCTGCCGAAGCCCTTCACGCGGTTCGGGCGGGACACGGTGACCAGCTGACCGTCGTCGGTCAGCGCGAGGTTCTCAGGTTGTGCGGGGAGCTCGGCGCTGGAGGGGATGGCCTGCAGCGCCTGCAGGAGCTGCGGCGAGACCGAGGGCGCGTCGGCGGCGCGGACCGCCGCGCGGGCCTGCCGCTGCGCGGCGGCGTCCGCCGCGCACGCGGGGCACCCGGCCAGGTGGGCCACCGCGCGGTCGTGGGCGCTCGGGCTGAGCTCACCGTCGACGAACGCGACGAGAGCGTCCAGCGCGAGGTGCTGCTCGGACAGCCCCCACCCCCGCAGAACCGTCATCCGTCTTTCCTCCCGGCTTGTTCTCGGGTCGCCTCGAGGGAGCTCTTGAGCATCTGGCGACCGCGGTGAATCCTGCTGCGCACGGTACCCAGCTTCACTCCCAGGGTGGTACCGATCTCCTCGTACGACAGGCCCTCGACGTCGCAGAGCACGATGGCCGCGCGGAACTCCGGCGGGAGCTTGTCCAGCGCCGCCTGCAGGTCCGGGTCGAGGTGGGTGTCGTGGAACACCTGCTCGGGCGTCGGGCCGCCACCGGGCAGCCGGTCGGTGTCCTCGGGCAGGCCCTCCATGCGCAGGCGGGACCTGCGGCGGGCCATGTCCAGGAACAGGTTCGTGGTGATGCGGTGCAGCCAGCCCTCGAACGTGCCCGGCTTGTACGAGGCCAGGGAGCGGAACACCCGGATGAAGGTCTCCTGGGTGAGGTCCTCGGCGTCGTGCTGGTTGCCGGACAGTCGGTAGGCGAGCCGGTAGACCCGGTCCGCGTGTTGCCGGACCACCTCGTCCCAGCTGGGCGGGGTCCAGGCCGCCTCCTCCGCGCCGGGTGAGACGGGACTCGGCGAAGCGCTGCTCTCGTGGGTCCGGTCGGTGCCGGGGGCCACGCTCATCGGCTGTGTTGCCATCGGGCGAAGAGCCACCTCCTGTGGGCTTGCATCTACCAGAACGAGCGGCGCTGGAGCGTTGTTCCCGCGACCCGCCCACCGGTGAGACGCCGATGGGTGTCGGTGTATGACGTCCACTGTCGTCCTCCCTGGTGAAGTGGGCATGAAAGCCGCCTGAGAAGGGCCTGAGAGTCCGGGTGAGCCACCCCTCACCCACTCGGCCGCGCCGCGCTGGTCACTCAGGGTGAGGAAATGTCGCGCATGGAAACGGGCTTCTAACGATGTCGCCCGGAAACATCATTTGTGCGCGCGGCGCCGATAACCTTTCGCGTTGTGATACCCGAGAGGTCGGTGGCCCGCTACTCGATGGGCGGCTATGCGATGGGGGAGCGGACGCGCGCTCGCCCGGTCGGCGACGGTCCGCAGGACTCGCCGGTCGGTGCGTCGTCGCTGCACGTGCTGCGGTTCCTCGCGGCCGCGCTGCGGGCCAAGGCCGTCGTCGAGATCGGCACCGGCTCCGGCGAGAGCGCGGGCTGGCTGCTCCGCGGGATGCTGCCCGAGGGCGTGCTGACCTCGATCGACGCCGACCCGGTCAACCAGCGGATCGCCCGCGCCGCGCTGCGCGAGGAGGGCGTCGCCCCATCCCGCACGCGGCTGATCACCGGCTGCGCGGTGGAGATGCTGCCGCGCTTCACCGAAGGCGGCTACGACCTGGTCTCGGTCGGCGTCGCGAGCACCGACTACCCCGCCTACCTGGAGCTGGGCACCCGGCTGCTGCGCCCGGGCGGCGTCATCGTCTTCGCCGGCGTCCAGCTCGGCGGCGACCCCGACGACGGCCGGAGCGCCCTGGCCACGGCCATCCGCGACCTGGTCAAAGCCGTCCAAGACGACGAAAGCCTGGTCCCGGTGACATTACCCACCGGACCAGGCCTTCTCGCCGTCGCGAAGGTTTAAGCGGGCGACACCGACAGGAGCTTGCCCGCGAGGCCCCGGGCTCGGGTGCCGAGGCGCTTGGCGATGTCGTTGAGGGCCGCGCCCGCCGGGGAGTCCGGCTCCTGCAGGACCAACGGCTCGCCCGCGTCGCCGCACTCGCGGAGCCTCGGGTCGAGCGGGATCTGGCCGAGCAGCGGCACCTCGGTGCCCAGCGAGCGGCTCAGCGAGTCGGCCACGATCTGGCCACCGCCGGAACCGAAGACGTCCATGCGCTGGCCGTCGGGCATCTCCATCCAGGACATGTTCTCCACGACGCCGGCCAGCCGCTGGCGGGTCTGCATGGCGATCGCGCCCGCGCGCTCGGCCACCTCGGCGGCGGCCTGCTGCGGGGTGGTGACCACCAGGATCTCGGCGTTGGGGATGAGCTGGGCGGTCGACAGCGCGACGTCACCGGTGCCGGGCGGCAGGTCCAGCAGCAGCACGTCCAGGTCGCCCCAGAAGACGTCGGCGAGGAACTGCTGCAGCGCGCGGTGCAGCATCGGCCCGCGCCAGACCACCGGGGTGTTGCCGGGGGTGAACATGCCGATCGAGATGACCTTCACGCCGTGCGACTGCGGCGGCATGATCATCTTCTCGACCTGGGTGGGCTTGCCGCCCGCGCCCAGCATCCGCGGCACGGAGTGGCCGTAGATGTCGGCGTCGACGACGCCGACCGACAGGCCCCTGGCGGCCATCGAGGCGGCCAGGTTGACCGTCACGCTGGACTTGCCGACGCCGCCCTTGCCCGAGGCCACGCAGTAGACGCGGGTCATCGAGCCGGGCTCGGCGAACGGGATGCGGGGTTCCTCGGAGTCGCCGCGCAGGCTGCGGCGCAGCTCGGAGCGCTGCTCGTCGCTCATCACGTCGAGCTCGACCTGCACCGAGGACACGCCGTCGACCGCGGCGACGGCGTCGTTGACCCGCTGCGTGATCGTCTCGCGCATCGGGCAGCCCTGGACCGTCAGGTAGACCTCGACCGTCACCGCGCCGCCGTCGCCGACGGACACGCTCTTGACCATGCCCAGGTCGGTGATCGGCTTGCGGATCTCCGGGTCCTCGACCTTGGTGAGCGCCTGGCGGACGGCGTCCTCGGTCGGTGCGGACTGCGTACTGGTCACGGTTACCTCGACAAGCGTTGGTGAACGTGGTGGGGACGGGACGCGTCCCGCCGAACCAGAAAAGGGTCTCACACCCGATTCCGGCAATCCCATGTTACGGACCAGTAGCCCACCATCTGCGCCGGTAGGGCGATCGCTCGCCTCTAAACCGGGGGCGCTGCGAAGTCAAGTGCGTGCGGACAGTAATATCCGTCACGTGGCCGAGACGGCTTTGGACCGATTACCCACTCGAAGCGAACTGCTGGCGTACCGCAGCTTCCTCCGCGCGCACGCCCGGGTCACGCGCTGCCTGGAAGGCGACCTCATCGCGGAGCAGCGGCTCACCCTGGCCGCCTACGACGTGCTGGAAGCGCTGGCCGAAGCACCGGAGCAGCGGCTCCGGATGACCGAACTCGCCGATGTCGTGCTGCTGTCCCGGTCCGGGGTGACCCGGCTGGTGGACCGGCTCGAACGGCTCGGGCTGGTGCGCCGCGTGCGCGTGGACTCCGACGGGCGCGGCGTGCAGGCCGTGATCACCGAGCGTGGTGAGGGACGGCTGCGGATGGCCGCGGCGACCCACCGGCACGGTGTCGCGCGGTACTTCCTCAACGCCGCCGACGGAGAGCTCGAAACCCTGGTGCGCGCCTGCGAACGGCTGGCGGACGGGGGTGTGCCCTCGCCACCCGGTCAGCGTGCGCAAGCATGAGCGGGTGAGCTCACTGATCAAGGCGGTCGGCCTGGTGCGGTTCTGCGACCGGCGGTTGCTGCTGGTCCGCTCCGCCGACCAGGAGGCCTTCTACCTGCCCGGCGGCGGCATCGAACCGGGCGAGACCGAGCGCGAGGCGCTGCACCGCGAGGTCGCCGAGGAGCTCGGCGTCGTCCTGGGCGAGGCCGAGTTCTACGCCCGCTACTTCAACGACGCCGTCGGGCGCGGCGAGGGCGTGAAGGTCGATCTCGCCTGCTACACGGGCACTTTCGACGGCGAACCGGTCGCCTCGGCGGAGATCGCCGAGCTCGGCTGGTTCACCCGCGCCGAGTACGAGCGGCACCACGTCACAGCCCCGGCGATCCTCGACCTCTACGCCGACCTCGACCCCACGTGATAGACAGCTAGCGCTGCTCTTAGAGATGTGGAGGTCGACGTGGACGGTCGTCGTGCCCGGCGCAGTTGCCTGGCGGTGCCCGGTTCGAGCGCGAAGATGATCGACAAGGCTCGCGGGCTGGCCGTCGACCAGTTCTTCCTCGACCTGGAGGACGCGGTCGCGCCGCTGGCCAAGGCCGAGGCGCGGGAGCGGATCGTCGGCGCGCTCACCGAGGGCGGCTGGGACGGCAAGGTGCGGTCGGTGCGGGTCAACGCCCTGGACACCGAGTGGACCTACCGCGACGTCGTCGCCGTCGTCGAGGGCGCGGGCGCGGACCTGGACACGATCATCCTGCCGAAGGTCTCCACCCCGGATCACGTGCGCTGGCTGGACCTCACGCTCACCCAGATCGAGCGCGCGATGGGCCTGGAGATCGGGCGGATCGGCATCGAGCCGCAGATCGAGGACGCGCGCGGCCTGGTCGAGATCGACGCGATCGCCCGCGCTCCCCGCGTGGAGGCGCTGATCTACGGGCCGGCGGACTTCATGGCCTCGGTGAACATGCGCTCGCTGGTCGTCGGGCATCAGCCGCCCGGCTACGACGTCGGCGACGCCTACCACTACACGCTGTTCCGCATCCTCACCGCGGCGCGCGCCGCCGACGTGCAGGCCATCGACGGGCCCTACCTGCAGATCAAGGACGTCGACGGGCTG
Source organism: Saccharopolyspora flava (assembly GCF_900116135.1). GTDB lineage: Bacteria > Actinomycetota > Actinomycetes > Mycobacteriales > Pseudonocardiaceae > Saccharopolyspora > Saccharopolyspora flava. The sequence continues at coordinate 258,901 of NZ_FOZX01000002.1, read as the reverse complement.
CGCGAGGTCGGAGGTCGTTCCGCCGCGCTCGGTTTCGACGGCAAGTGGGTGCTGCACCCCGCGCAGGTCGACGCGGTCAACGAGCTGTTCTCGCCGCGCCAGGCCGACTACGACCACGCCGAGAACATCCTCGACGCCTACGAGTGGCACACCTCCGCCGCCGGTGGCGCGCGCGGTGCGGCGATGCTCGGCGACGAGATGATCGACGAGGCCTCCCGCAAGATGGCCCTGGTCATCGCCGGGAAGGGCCGGGCGGCGGGCATGTCCCGCACCGACCGCTGGACTCCGCCGGAAGGCTGATCACGTCTTCAGGTGTGGGACTCAGCTTGCACCGCCGCGGGTTCTGAGCGCTTTCGTGGCGAGTACGCCGGGACGCCGTGTATTGGCATACATCAGGAGCGGCGCACGGAGTCCACGGAAGCGCTCAGGTTCCGCTACCCGCACCGCTGAGCAAAGTGAGTCCAGCAGTCTCTGAAAAGCGCTACGTTGGTGATCGTGGGCGACGGTGATGAACTGCGTCTGGCTCTTGCCATGCGCGGGGGCGCGAGCATGGCGGTGTGGATCGGCGGCGCGGTCGCCGAGATCAACCGGTTCCGGGAGTCGCTGGAGGGCGAAACCGACCACCCCTGGGCGGCTTTGGCGCGCGCGGCCGGGTACCGGTCGGCGAGCGTGGACGTGCTGGCCGGGGCGTCGGCGGGCGGGCTCAACGCCGCGCTGATGTCGGCGACCCTGGTCTACGGCCTGCCGTTCGACCTGATGCGCCGGATGTGGGTGCAGCTGGCCGACCTGAAGGCGATGTCGCGGCCGGTGCCGAAGTTCTGGCAGCGCGGCCCGGTCTCGCTGCTGGAGGGCGACGAGTACTTCCGCACCGAGCTCGCCCGCATCATCCGCGACAACGTCCCGCCGGTCGAGGAGCACCCGGGCCGCCGCGCGGACATGCTGCTCACCGCGACCCTGCTGGACCCGCTGGTGGAGCGGCGCTACGACGCCCGCGTCGGGCCGATGCCGCTGGAGAAGCGGGCCGCGCGGTTGACGTTCCACCACGAGGGCCGGGCGGGCGATCCGCTGTCGGACTTCGGCGACGTCGGCGACACCGCGCTGCGGCTGGCGCACGCGGCCCGCGCCACCTCGTCGTTCCCGTTCGCCTTCGAACCGGCGCAGGTGCGCTCCGGGCCCGGCGCACCCCCGGCGGGGGAGCCGGACATGCTGGGCCTGTTCTCCGAGACCAGCACGGGCGCAACGCCGTTCCGCGTCATCGACGGCGGGGTGCTGGACAACATCCCGGTCGCCGCCGCCATCGAGGCGATCGCCGCGGCACCCGCCGACCGCCCCACCAAGCGCTTCCTGCTCTACCTCAACCCCGATCCGGTCGTCTCGCACGGCCAGCGCGGGTCCGGCCGCGCGCTGCCGGTGACCGCGGCGGCGCTGCGCGGCCGGTTCACCCAGGAGTCGCTGCTGTCGGACCTGGACGTGCTCGCCGACCACAACCGGGCCGTGGAGCGGAACGCGCTGCGCCGCAGGGCGTTGTTCGCCCCGCTGCGCGAGAACCCCAGCGCTCTGGGCGAACTCAGCTCGGCGGTGGCCTCGGACAACGCGGTGGTGCGCGCGGAGCTGGACGCCCAGGCCGTGCACGAGCTGCTGATCGACCCGGCGGGCAGCGAGGACGGCACGCTGCTGCCGCCGGTGATCGGTGATCCGCTCGCGGAGTGGTCCGCGCAGGCCCGCGACCGGCTGCCGCAACGGCTCTCGGCGCTGGCCGCCGAGACCGGGCTGGAGATCTTCGACGACGCGCACGGGCTGCGGGCGGCGATCGCCGAATGCCTCGGCTGGTCCTGGGACGTCGAGCGGTCCGCCCAGGTGGGGCCGTGCAAGGCGCAGCTGTACCGGCTGCGGACGTTCGCGACCGTGCTCGCCGGGCACGCCGACCGGTACTGGATCAACGGCGCCCGGCTGGAGCCGATCGTGGAGACCGCGGAGCTCGACGACTGGATCCGCCGGGTGCGGCGCCGCCGGGAACGTCTCCAGCACCGGCTGCCGTCGCCGATCGAACCGCTGCTCGGCGCGGTGCTGCGCGCGGTGGCCGACGGCGAGGGGTTCCAGCAGGCCCTGGCGGAGTTCGCCGCCGAGCTCCAGTCCATCGTGGACTCCTCGGGCGCCGATGCGGCCCCCGACGCCGAGGGCGTGGACGCGGTCGCGCGCGCCCGCGAGGTGCTGCACGACATCGCCCGCCGCCTCGCCGAGGCCGCGCCGCCGCGCGCGGAACCCGTCGAGGCCGAGCGGGTCGGATACGCGCTGCTGGAGACCACCGACCGGATCCCGGAGGTGCTGCGGCAGCTGGTGGTGCTCACCGCCCCGCTGGACGTCGGTCGCGTCCCCACCAACCGCATCGACCTGCTGCGCGTGGTCAGCGACGAGCACACCCCGCTGCCGTTCACCGCGCTGCGCCGGGACGGCCGGTTGCGCATCGAGGACAAGATCCGGGGCCTGGACCTGGGCAGCTTCGGCGCGTTCCTGTCGGCGAAGTGGCGCGCCAACGACTGGATGTGGGGCCGGATGGACGCCGCCGCCACGCTCGTCGGGATGCTCGCCGACCCGGAACGCCTGACCCGCCACGGCGACGCGGACGCCCTCGGCGACGTCCTGCAGTCGGTGGTCAGCAGGCCGACCGAGGCCGAGCTGGGCGCGCTCGACGAGGAGCAGACGCGGCAGTGGCGCGGGTTCCTCGCCGAGGTGTGGGCCCGGCACGCGGGCGAGGTGCGCGGCGAGCTCGACGCGCTGTTCGCCGCCCCCGACGACCGGCACCCGCTGACCGAGACCCGCGCGCTGCTCACCGAACGTCTGCAGTGGACGATCGTCGCCGCCGAGATCCCGCACGTGGCGTCGGTGCCCTCCGGCGCCGACCCGTCGGGCGGGACCGATCCCGCCCCGCCCGCGCCGAGCGAGCTGTCGCGGTCGGTGGAGCGCTTCGACGTGGGCCGCCAGCGGGTCCGCGACCTCGGCGAACCCCGGCTGCTGTCGCTGGCCACCCGCGTGGGCCTGGTGGCGCAGCGCGCGATCCGGCCGCAGGGCAACGGAGTCCTGCGGGTGCTCGCCCGCGCCGCGTTGGTGCTGGTCAAGCCGCTGCTGCTGCTCGTCGCCCACGCGATCGCCGCACCCGCCCGGACCGCGCTGCTCGGCTTCGCCGCAGCGGTGTCGGTCGCGCTGACCAGGACCGGCGCGATGCCGGACACGGTCTCCGGGCTCCTGCCGGGGGACTGCCCGCCGGGCGCGATGTGCCTGGGCGGACCGGGCAGGCCCTGGTGGGCGCCGGGGGACTTCTCCGCCGCGCCGACGACGGCCTGGACGCCGTGGGCGGTGCTGCTCGCGATCGGCTGCGCCGTCTGGGCCGGACGTCGCCTGGCCAGCCGCTTCGGCACCGGACTCGCCCGCTGGGCACCCGCCCTGGCGATCGCCGGACTGCTGCTGGCCGCCGCGTTCGCCCTCGACCAGACCGGCTTGCGCCTCGGCCCGCTCGGCGTCCTGCTCGTCGCCACCGCGCTCACCTGGCCCGCCGCGGTCGCCTACCGGAGCCCGGCGCGGATCTGCGCGGTGCTGGTGACCCTCGTGCCGGGCCTCGTCGCCCTCGCCGCGTGCGCCGACGCCGGACTCGGCGCCGGGACGTGGCTGGCGGTGACGGTCGTGGTCCTGGCCTTCGCGCACGCGCTGCACGTGAGCGCCGTCGACGTCCTCGCCCCGCGGCCCCGGCCGCAGCGGGAGGCGCCGCGCGGCGAGAAGCCACCCGTCCGGGTTGCGGCTGCGCATCGTTGAGAGAACGTTCATGATCCCCGGGGAGTGCTGCGCGGTAGCCTGGGGGAGCGGACATTGCGCCGGAATCGGGCCACGGCCCCCGCGCGGTCCCCGGGATCAAGCTCAACGGAGGTGTCAGCGGTGTCCAACCCCTTCCCCGGCTCCAGCCGGCCGGCGCCGGGCACACCGAACCTGCCCACGCCGCCGACCGGGTGGCCGATCGGTTCCTACGGCACGTACGAGGAGGCGCAGCGCGCCGTCGACCACCTGGCCGACAGCGACTTCCCCGTGCAGGAGGTCACCATCGTGGGCGTCGACCTGATGCTGGTCGAGCGCGTGACCGGCAGGCTCACCTGGGGACGCGTGCTCGGCGGCGGTGCCGCCTCCGGCGCCTGGTTCGGCCTGTTCGTCGGCCTGATCATGGGCATGTTCACCCCGCAGGGCAGCTGGATCGCCCCGGTGCTGGCCGGTCTCGGCGCGGGCATCGTGTTCGGGCTGGTCTTCGCCGCCGTCGGCTACGCCTCCACGCGCGGTCGCCGCGACTTCTCCTCGGCCAGCCAGCTCGTCGCAGGGCGTTACGACGTGCTCGCCCAGCCCAAGCACGCCGAGCAGGGCCGCGACCTGCTCGCGAAGCTGGCGATGCGCCCGCAGAACCCCTGAGAACCCCTACCGGTCGGTAGCGAAACCCCTGGTCCAGCCCCCGAATCGGGTAAGCGGGGTGCGGCTGACGGGGGAGCCGGTGCGCCTGTTGTTCCCGCTTTCTTCACGGGTTGGCAACAAGGCGCGAGAGCGCTTGCCCTCCGTGATCATCGCGCCTAGCTTTCCAGCCACCGGCTGACCGCCGGTGTCCGCGATGCGACGGAGCGTTGGCGAATCCCGGGAGCTCGGTCGCGTCCGCGGCCAGTGCACCGGAAGGACCGAGAGTGAAAGTTCGCCGCGTTCGCACGGCGGCGCTGCTGGGCGCGTCACTGGTCTGCGCGTCGGCGCTGACCGCGTGCGGCCAAGCCAGCAGCGCCAACACGATCAACCTCTACAGCGCGCCCGAGGAGAACCTGCAGCACAACGTCGACCGCTGCAACGCGCAGTCCGGCGGCAGGTACGACATCGTCTACCACAAGCTGCCGCGCGACGCCGACGGTCAGCGCGAGCAGATGGTGCGCCGGCTCGCCGCCGGTGACACCGGCATGGACCTGCTCTACCTCGACGTCACCTGGACCGGCGAGTTCGCCGAGGCGAACTGGGTCCGCGAGTGGACCGGCGCCGACAAGGCCGAGGTCGAGCGGGACACCCTCCCCGGACCGCTGGAGACCGCGACCTGGCAGGGCAAGCTCTACGCGGCGCCGAAGAACACCAACGTGCAGCTGCTCTGGTACCGCAAGGACCTGGTGCCCGAACCGCCGAAGACCTGGAACGAGATGATCTCGACCGCCCAGCGTCTGAAGCAGGAGGGCAAGCCGCACTGGATCAGCCTCACCGGCGCCCAGTTCGAGGGCCTGTACGTGCACTACAACACGCTGCTGGAATCGGCGGGCGGGCACGTGCTCAGCGAGGACGGCAAGAATGCCGTGGTCGACCAGGGCGCGGTGCGCGGGCTGGAGGCGCTGCGCGACCTCGGCACCGCGGGCGTCACCAGCCCCGGCATGAACAACGCCGAGGAGGACGACGCCCGCCAGGAGTTCGAGACCGGGCAGTCGGCGTTCGAGCTGAACTGGCCGTTCGTCTACGCCTCCATGCAGGAGGACAAGCCCGAGCTGGCGAAGAAGGTCGGCTGGGCGCGGCTGCCCGGGCTCGACGCCGGCGTGCCCAGCAAGTCCACCATCGGCGGCGCCAACTACGCGGTGAGCAGCTACTCCACCAAGCCGGAGCTGTCCTTCGAGGCCGCGAAGTGCCTGCGGGACAAGGAGAGCCAGAAGTTCTCCGCCATCAACGACGGCGTGCCGCCCACCATCGAGTCGCTGTACTCCGACCCGGAGCTGCAGGCCGAGTACCCGATGCACGAGACGATCCTGCAAGCCCTCAAGGACCCGGGGATGCGGCCGGTGACCCCGGCCGCGCAGAACGTCTCGACGGTGCTGTCCAACATGCTCAGCCCGATCGGCGAGATCGACCCGCAGGCCACCGCCGAGCGGATGCGCCACGAGGTGCAGAACGCCCTGGAGTCCAAGGGAGTGATGCCCTGATGGCGACCGGCACCTCCCTCAGCGACGGCAAGAAGGCCGAGCGCAGGCTCGGTCTCGCGCTGGCCGCGCCCGCGGCGCTGGTGATGATCGCGGTCACCGGCTGGCCGATCCTCTACGCGTTCTGGTTGTCCTTCCAGCGCTTCGACCTGAAGTACCCGGACCAGCGCGAGTTCATCTGGTTCGACAACTACATCACCGTGCTGAGCAACGGCTACTGGTGGAACGCCTTCGCGGTCACGGTCCTGGTGACCGCCGTGTCGGTGCTGATCGAGTTCGCGCTCGGCATGGGCCTGGCGCTGATCATGCACCGGGCGCTGGTCGGCAGGGGACTGGTGCGCACGGTCAGCCTCATCCCGTACGGCATCGTCACCGTCGTCGCCGCGTTCAGCTGGCGCTACGCCTGGACGCCCGACACCGGCTACCTCGCCAACGCCATCGCCCCGAACGGGGCGCCGCTGACCGAGTACGGCAGCGCGCTGGCGATCGTCATCGTCGCCGAGATCTGGAAGACCACGCCGTTCATGGCGCTGCTGCTGATGTCCGGTCTCGCGCTGGTGCCCGACGACCTGCTCAAGGCCGCGGCGATGGACGGCGCGGGCGCCTGGCAGCGGTTCGTCAAGGTCATGCTGCCGGTGATGAAGCCGGCGATCCTCGTCGCGCTGCTGTTCCGCACCCTCGACGCCTTCCGCGTCTTCGACCACATCGTGGTGCTCACCGGCGGAGCGCAGGACACCTCCTCGGTGTCGGTGCTCGCCTACAACAACCTGATCAAGGGCCTGAACCTGGGCATCGGCTCGACCATGTCGGTGCTGATCTTCATCGCGGTCGCGCTCATCGCGTGGATCTTCGTGAAGCTCTTCGGCACCGCCGCCCCGGGCAGCGACGAGGAGGGGAGGCGCTGATGGCCGGTCTCGGCGGAACACCGACGCCCGCGCGCAAGGCCAAGTGGGCCGCGCTCAACGTCATCGTGGTGGCCTACGCGCTGCTGCCGGTGCTGTGGATCCTGTCGCTGTCGTTCAAGACCTCCGACACCCTCTCCGACGGGAACCTCATCCCGCGCGAGTGGACGCTGGAGAACTACGCGGCGATCTTCACCACCACCGAGTTCACCCGCGCGCTGCTGAACTCCATCGGCATCGCGCTGATCGCCACGGCGATCGCCGTCGCGCTGGGCACCATGGCGGCCTACGCCATCGCCCGGCTCGACTTCCCCGGCAAGCGAGCGCTGGTCGGGGCGTCCCTGCTGATCGCGATGTTCCCGCAGGTCTCGCTGGTCTCGCCGTTGTTCGACATCGAGCGGACCGTCGGGCTCTTCGACACCTGGCCGGGGCTGATCCTGCCCTACATCACCTTCTCGCTGCCGCTGGCGATCTACACGCTGTCGGCGTTCTTCCGGGAGATCCCCTGGGAGCTGGAGAAGGCGGCCAAGATGGACGGCGCCACGCCCGCGCAGGCCTTCCGCCGGGTCATCGCCCCGCTGGCCGCGCCGGGCGTGTTCACCACCGCGATCCTGGTGTTCATCTTCTGCTGGAACGACTTCCTGTTCGCCATCTCGCTGACGTCCACGGAGAACTCGCGGACGGTTCCGGTGGCGCTGCAGTTCTTCACCGGCGACTCGCAGTTCGAGGACCCGACCGGGACGATCTCGGCGGCCGCCGTGGTGATCACCATCCCGATCATCCTGTTCGTGCTGTTCTTCCAGCGACGCATCGTGTCCGGGCTGACGTCCGGCGCAGTGAAGGGGTAAGCAAGTGGCCGACATCGTGCTGGACAAGGTGACCAAGCGCTACCCGGACGGGGCGCTGGCGGTCGACGAGGTCGACCTGGAGATCGCCGACGGCGAGTTCGTGATCCTGGTGGGCCCCTCGGGCTGCGGGAAGTCCACCACGCTCAACATGATCGCCGGGCTGGAGGACATCAGCGGCGGCGAGCTGCGCATCGGCGGCGAGCGGGTCAACGAGCGGGCGCCGAAGGACCGCGACATCGCGATGGTGTTCCAGTCCTACGCGCTCTACCCGCACATGACCGTGTTCGAGAACATGGCGTTCCCGCTGCGACTGGCCAAAGTGGACGACGCGACGGTGAAGGACAAGGTCACCGAGGCCGCGAAGATCCTCGACCTGTCCGGTCATCTGGACCGCAAGCCCGCGAACCTCTCCGGCGGCCAGCGGCAGCGGGTGGCGATGGGGCGGGCGATCGTGCGCAGCCCCAAGGCCTTCCTGATGGACGAGCCGCTGTCCAACTTGGACGCCAAGCTGCGGGTGCAGATGCGGACCTCGGTGTCGAAGCTGCAGAAGCGGCTGGGCACCACCACCGTCTACGTCACCCACGACCAGACCGAGGCGATGACCCTCGGGGACCGGGTCGTGGTGCTGCGCGGCGGCGTGGTGCAGCAGGTCGGTCCGCCGCAGCACCTCTACGAGAACCCGGCGAACCTGTTCGTGGCCGGGTTCATCGGGTCCCCGGCGATGAACTTCGTGCCGGTGGAGCTCGCCGACGGCACGCTGCGCAGCGCCCTGGGCGACGTGCCGCTGCCGGACCGGCTGCGCAAGGCCGTCGAGGCCGCCAACGCCCCTCGCGAGCTGGTGCTGGGCATCCGCCCGGAGCACTTCGAGGACGCCGCCCTGGTCGACGACGCGGCCAAGTCCGCGGGCGCGACGTTCACCGCCGAGGTGGACGTGGTCGAGGAGATGGGCTCGGACAAGTACGTCTACTTCACCCTCGCCGGGGCCAAGGCCAGCAGCGATCAGCTCGACGAACTCGCCGCCGACAGCGGCAGTTCCGAGGTCCCCACCGACGAGGGCCAGGTGGTCACCCGCCTGTCGGTGCCCTCGCGGGCCAGGGAGGGGGAGCCGCTCACGGTCTGGTTCGACACCGGCAAGATCCACCTGTTCGACCCGGCCACGGGCGACACGATCCGCTGACGGTCCTCGGACGCCGTCGTGGGGTGGGGGAAGTTTTCATGAAAACTTCCCCCACCCCACGACGAACACCAGTTTTCGGTTGAAACTGCTGCGCTTCGCGCCGCTACAGCTGGTTCGCGATGAGCACGAACTCCGTGGCGATCCAGCCCGCGAGCAGGGCGACGAGGAAGGTGAGCTTGCTGGAGAGCAGGCGAGTCATGGCGGTGCCTCCCAACGGGAAAACGAGAGTCTGGTTGCTGCAGATCCGTTTTCACGATGCGGGCCCGCGGTCTACCCGGGCAGGTGCCGTCAGCGCGCGGACGCGCTCGGCGCGGGGACCACGTCCCACATCGCGCCGGGTTTTCGCTGCACCCAAGCGGAGTGCCGGAACAACTTCTCGGCGGTCTGCCGGCGCGACACCGGGGACCGCCGCGAGTTGAGGAGCCGCTGCCGCATCGGCGCGCAGACGTTCAGCGCTTGCATGTCGGTCCTCCTCACTGTCAACTGGAACATCGTCTCAGCGGCCGGAATCGTTACAGCCACTTGTTCTTCCGGAAGATCTTGAACAGCACGATGCAGGCCACGAGCATCACGACCATCACCATCGGATAGCCGAACTTCCAACCGGTTTCGGGCATGAAGTCGAAGTTCATGCCGTAGATCCCGGCGATCATCGTCGGCGTGGAGATGATCGCGACCCAGGCCGAGATCTTGCGCATGTCGGTGTTCTGCTGGAGCGTGATCTTGGCCAGCGTGGCGTCGACCAGCGTGGTCAGCAGCTCGTCGAAGGAGCCGACCATCTCCGAGACCCGAGCCAGGTGGTCCTCGACGTTGCGGAAGTAGGAGCGGACGTCCTCGGCGATCATCGGCGTGTAGCCCTCGGCCAGCCGCTGCATCGGCTTGGACAGCGGCTGCACCGCCCGCCGCAGCTCCATCACCTCGCGCTTCATCAGGTAGATCTGCTCGGCGTCGATCTTGGTGCGGGGTTCGAAGACCTCGGCCTCGATCTCGTCGATGTCGTCCTGGATCGCCTCGGTGACGTCGAGGTAGTTGTCGACGACCGTGTCGGCCACCCCGTGCAGCACCGCCGACGGGCCCAGCGCCAGCTGCTCCGGGTCCTGCTCCAGCCGGCAGCGCAGCTCGCCCAGCTCGGCGTGCTTGCCGTGCCGGACGGTGATCACGAAGTCCCGGCCGAGGAAGACCATCAGCTCACCGGTGTCGACGATCTCGCTGGTCGCCGTGCGGGTTTCGGTGTCGGCGTAGCGGACCGTCTTGAGCACCATGAACAGCGTGTTGTCGTAGCGCTCCAGCTTGGGGCGCTGGTGCGCGTGCACCGCGTCCTCGACCGCGAGCTCGTGCAGCCCGAAGGTCTCGGCGATGCCGTTGATCTGCTCCTCGGTCGGCTCGTGCAGGCCGATCCAGACGAACCCGGTCCCGCGCCCGCGGACCTCCTCGATGGCGTCGGCGTGGTTCCAGGTGCCCTCCAGCCGGTGGCCGTCGACGTAGACGCCGCAGTCCACCACGTAGGCGGACACCGGCGCGGGCGCGCGGGTGGCGGCGGGCTGGGCGGCGCGACCGGTGCGGTTGCGCAGGCCGAGCGAAGGCAGGTTCGGCACGACGGCCTCCAGGGGGTTCCGGGGCCCGGGGCGTGCACGGCGGGACCGGTGGTCCGGTCGACGGTCATCCGGACGGCGGTCCGGACTCGCGCGCCGCAGCGGTGCTCCCTCGGGCGGAGATCACTCTCGCTTGCGGGGGTCGCATCCCGGCCCGGGGAGAAGAACAACCGCGCTGGATCAGCGGCAGGCCTTCACGGCGGGGATGCGGTTGGTACTGCACGGAAGCGCGCTGTCGGTACTACTGCTCACGATCCCTCACCTCCCGAAGGTCATCCACCGCGCGGGTGGGCCCACTCTGGGTGGGCGCTGCATCAGCCAACCGGCAACGATACTCCGTCCGAGTGGGCAGGTGACAACCGCGTCGTGCGCACGTCACAGGTGGCAGCGATCGCGCCGCGCGAAAGCGGACCAGTCGACTGATTCGGGCATCCGGAAAAGGGGTCCGGACGGGGGTTGCGCCACCGATCGTCACGAACTCGGCCGGAGTCGGGTAACCCGCCGGGATTCGCGCTCACTCGTTGCGGGGTAAACAATCCCAGGACCGCAGAGCGTCGGCCAATCCGTCCGTCAGGGCTCCATTCCGGTCGAGTGTGGCGAAAGTCGCACTGTCCGCCCACATTGCGTCCGCAGCGTCGTCACCAGGGGAAAGTTCCCATTCTTTGCTCCAGCAGGAGTAGTCGAGGATCTCGAAGGTTCCCCGGGGTGCGGGGCGCTCCACCCGGCCCACAAGATCACCGACCGTGACGACGAGACCGATTTCCTCGAAAACCTCGCGCCGTACCGCCGAATGATCGGTTTCTCCGTGCTCCACCCGGCCCCCGGGGATCGACCACTTGCCCCTCCCCGGCTCGTTGGCGCGTTTGACCAGGCACAACCGGCCGCGCGGATCAAAAATGAGAGCTCCGACGCAGCGGATCACGGGATTCTCGGATACGATCATCAACACGGAGGGTAGTTGGTCCGGGCCTGCCCGGAAACGACTGACCCAAGTGCGGTACAAAGCTGCCGTTAAGGGGCGGAGTGCGGTACAACGGATCAGCAGGCGCCTGTGCTACTCAAGGGCTTTTTCGGACGGGGTGCGTCACAGTGAACATGAAGAAAATCCTCACCTGGGCAGTGGTTGCGTTCCTCCTGTTCTTCTTGTTTTCCGCGCCGGACCAAGCCAGCAATGTCGTGAACGGCATCCTGGCGAGTCTTCGTGGTGCTGCAGAAGCCGTCATCACCTTCATGCAGAACCTCTTCCAGGCTTAAAACGAGAACCGGGAGGCGGGTGCCATGTTCGCTCCTAGGGATCCCGACGAGTACCTGCTGGACTCCGAACGCCGGGTGATCCGGGTTCGGCGTCACTGGGCAGCCCTGGTGTGGGACCTGTTCGAGGCGGCGGGTCTTCTCGTCGGTCTCGTCCTGGTGTCGTACCTGTTGCCCGCCGGCAGCTCCTGGTTGTTCCAGAACATCCTCTGGTACGCCGGGTTGGTCGTGCTGATCCGCTTCACCTACCAGGTCCTCGACTGGTACGTGGAGCGCATCGTCGTGACCGACAAGCGGTTCCTGATCACGACCGGGATCTTCACCACCAACGTGGCGATGATGCCGGTCACCAAGGTCACGGACCTCACCTTCCACCGCTCGCTGATGGGGCGCATGATGGGTTACGGCACGCTGATCGTCGAATCAGCGGGTCAGATCCAGGCGCTCAACCGGATCGAGTACGTCCCGAACCCGACCGAGGTGGAGGACGCGATCTCCGGCCTGGTCTTCGGCGACAAGAAGGGCCAGCAGCAAGACCGCTTCTCGATGCTCAAGGCTCGCCGAGCCGCGGTGGGCAAGCGGAAGACGGCCAAGCTGTAGTCCTCGGGGACCGGTGGTCCCGGCGTGTCCGGGATCACCGGCTCGAGGCTTCCTCGCAGTCCGTCATGGGTCACACTGAGGTGTGCTCATCGACCTGCACGCGCATTCCACCGAGTCCGACGGGACCGACACGCCGTCCGAGCTGGTGGCGACGGCCGTCGCGGCCGGGCTGGACGCGATCGCGATCACCGACCACGACACGACCGCCGGCTGGGCGGAGGCCGAGCGCGCGGTGCGCGAACTCGGTCGTCCCGGAACGTTCCGGCTGGTCCCGGGTGCGGAGCTGTCCTGCTCCAGCCCCGACGGCAACGGCGGCAAGGTCACCGTCCACCTGCTCGCCTACCTCTTCGACCCGGCCTCGCCCGCCCTGGTCCGCGAGCAGTCGCGGCTGCGCGCCGAACGCCGCGAGCGGCTGCACCAGATGGCCCGGCAGATGGCCGACGACGGCTTCCCGATCGACCCCGAGGCGATCATGGCGGGACTGCCGCCGGACTCGCCGGGCGGACGCCCGCACCTGGCCCGCGCGCTCGTCGCGGCCGGCACGGTCGCCAGCGTCGACGAGGCCTTCGCCAAGTACCTCAGCAGCGGCGGCAGCTACTACCTGCCGCGCACCGACACCCCCGTGCGGCGGGCGATCACGATGATCGCCGAAGCCGGCGGGGCGACCGTGCTGGCGCACCCCTTCGCCTACAAGCGGGGACCGGTGGTCAACGCCGAGGTGATCGCCGAACTGGCCGATCACGGCCTCGCCGGGGTCGAGGTCGATCACCCCGATCACGACGAGCCGACCAGGGCGAAGCTGCGCGAGCTCGCCGCCGAGCTGGACCTGATCCCGACCGGCAGCAGCGACTACCACGGCACCAACAAGACGATCCGGATCGGCCAGGAGACCACCGCCCCGGACTCGCTGGAGCGGATCATCGCGCGCTGCACCGGGAGCAAGGTGATCAGCTGAACCCCGCGTCGGCCGTTCTGCGTAGTGTGGTCGGCGTGCAGCAGCAGCTCGGCCTGGAAGGCATCCCCGACAAGCTCGTGCGGGTCACCCCGGCCCGCCTGTCGACGTGGGCGGGATGCCCGCGCCGCTACCGGATGGCCTACCTCGACAGACCAGCGCCGAAACGCGGTGGGGCCTGGGCGAACGCCACTCTCGGCGCGGTCGTGCACAACGCGCTCAAGGCCTACTTCGAGCTGCCGCGGGACCAGCGCACCCCGCAGCGCGCCGAGCTGCTGGTGCACCGGTGCTGGAAGTCCGACGGGTTCGCCGATTCCGAGCAGGCCGCCGAGCACCGGCGGCGCGCGCAGCGCTGGGTCCACGACTACGTGTCCGCGCTGCCCGCGGACTTCACCCCGGTCGCCGTCGAGCGCTGGGTGTCGGCGCCGGTCGGCGAGATCATCGCCGAGGGCCGGGTGGACCGCGTCGACGAGCGCGACGGCGAGCTGGTGATCGTCGACTACAAGACCGGCAGGCACGGTCTCCGGGTCGACGACGCGAAGAACTCGCTGGCCCTGGGCCTGTACGCGATGGCGGTGCGCAAGACCCTGCGCCGGCGGTGCAACCGGGTGGAGCTGCACCACCTGCCCACCGGTACGGTCACGGCCTGGGATCACACCGCCGAATCCCTCGACGGCCTCCGGGAGCGGGCCGAACGGCTGGCGGGTGAGATCCAGGAAGCGACCGACGCGCTGGACTCGGCGAACGCGAACGACGTTGCGGAGGAGGCGTTTCCGGTCCGCACCGGACCGCACTGCTCGTGGTGCGATTTCCGGGCACACTGCACTCGGGGACAGCAGGCCGCGCCGGATCTGCGGCCCTGGGCGCTGCTGGGGGACGGATGAGCTTTCGACCGGAGGACGGGCCGATGCACGCACCAGCCCCGCAACGCCGCACCCCGCCGCGCACCCGGCACATGCCGCCGGACGACGGCGCGCGCCGCATGACACCCCCTCGACCCCGCCGCACGGCCCCGCAGGCCCAGCGGCCCCGGCCGCCCTACGCGCGGCACGAGCTGTCCCGGCCGAGCCGGGTGAGCCCCGCCGGGACGGCGCTGCGCAGCTTCACCGGTGCGCTGGCGATGGGTTCGCTGGTGCTGGCGCTGATCCTGGTCGGCGTCCAGTTCTGGGCCACCGGCCAGGGGCAGCAGGGCCCGGGCGTCGCCGCGGTGATCTCGCAGGTGGTCGCGGCTCTCGTGGCGCTCGCGCTGCAGACCTACGCCGACCGCCACCGCGATCGCAACGGCGGTCTCGCCGTGGCCGGGGTGCTGATCGTCGTGCTCGGTTCCCTCTGGTTCTGGTGGTGGTGACAGTTTTAGCCATAATTGTCCCGACATTTCGGACATTGATCATGGGTGATTATGGCTAAAACTGTCCTCCCCAGAAGTTCCCCGGAGAGGCGACGGACCAAGCTCAGCGCAGGGCCCCGCAGGATCAGCGGAGGGCGACGAGGGTGTCGCCGCGTTGCTCCAGGACGACGGGGCCGACGGAGTTGAGCCGCACCGGACCGCTGTAGCCGCCGCGGTCGACCGGGATGACGCGCTCGCGGACACCGGTGGCCGGGTCGACGACGGCCATGCCGCCCTGCACCGGGATCACCAGCCGGTCGGCCAGCGAGGTCCCCGCGCCGAGGGTGTCGGGGACGGTCCACAGCGGGGCCAGCGTCACCGGGTCCAGCGCGATCGTGTCGACGCCGGTGTGCCAGTAGACGCGGCTGCCGATCGCGGTGCTCTCCACCCGCACGTTGTCGTCGCCGGTGAGCGGTCCGAGCCGGACCGGGTGGCTGGCGACCATCCGCCCCTGGTCGTCGAACAGCAGCAGCTGCGAGGTGTCGCGCATGACCACGGCGGTGCGCTTCTCGGTCACCGCCACCACGGAGGCGTCGCGGCTGCCGAGGACGACGCTGAAGACCTCCTCGGGCTTCTCGTCGTCCTCGGGATGGGTCTTGATCGTGGTGATCCTGCCGGTCTCGCCGGGGCAGTTCTCCACGGCGGCGGCCCGCTCGTGCCCGACGGCGATCGAGCCGTAGGTGCAGTTCGGGCGCTCGATGTTGTTGTCCGGGTTCTTCAGCTGCGGCGGGATGCCGAACTGCTGGGTGCGCACCAGGTCCGAGCGCCAGGACTCGAAGGAGCGGGTGCCGGTGGCGGTCAGGTACGTGCCGTCGCCGAGCAGCCGGGTGCCGAACTCGGCGTCGGAGTTGCGCTGCGGCCCGCGTTCCCCGGTCGGTCCGCGCAGCGAGGTGACCTCGCTGCAGTTGTGCGACTTGCGGTAGACCGCGACGGCCCGGTCCCACTCGGTGCCGATGGTGCACAGCGGGATGTCGCGGGCGTAGCGCCAGGCGACGCGGCCGGTCATCGGGTCGTGTCCGACGACCTCGTTGCCGCTTCCGGTGACGACGGCGGGCGGCGCGATCACCGGCACCGGGGTGACGGTGCTGGGGGCGCGCCACGCCTCGTGCAGCGCGGGCGGGACGGCCGCCGGCTCCGGCGGTTTCGGCAGCGGTTCGGGGGAGGTCTCCGAGATCGTCGCGCGCGCGTCGCTGTGCAGCCACAGCACGCCTGCGCCGACGAGCACGGCCACCACGATCACCACGACCGCGGCGATGTCACCCCGAGTGCGCCGCTCAGGCCGGACCACAACCAACTCCCCATCGCTCAGGCGTCCCGGCGGAAGCTTACCCGCGCGCTGAACGGGCCTCGCACGAAGAAATCTCGACCCCCGCCGGGGAGGTCGAGATCTCCGGATGTGCGCTGATCAGGCGTTGTCCGAGGACTCCGAGGAGCCTTCGCCGCCACCTCCGCCGCGACGGCGGCGACGACGGCGGCGCGGGCGGTCACCCGCGTCGGACGAGCCGGTCTCGGCGGCGGGGGTCTCCTGCTGCTGGGCGCCGACCTCGGCGCTCACCTCGCCACCACCGCGGGTGCGGCGGCGGTTGCGGCGACGCGTCGGGCGGGTCTCGGCGTCGGAGTCCTGCCGCGGGCCGGTGCTGTTCTCGGCGCCGCCCTCGGACTTGCCGCCGCGGGTGCGGCGACGGTTCCGGCGCGGGCGCTTGGCCTCGCCCGACTCGCCCTCCGGCTCGGCGTCCAGCCCGGCGCGGGTGCGCTTGGCCAGCGGCAGCCGACCGGTGACGTCGGTCGGGATGTCCAGGTCGGTGAACAGGTGCGCGGAGGTGGAGTAGGTCTCCACCGGCTCCGGCTTGCCCAGGCCGAGGGTGTCGCTGATCATCTTCCAGCGCGGTTCCTCGTCCCAGTCGACCAGCGTGATCGCCACGCCCTCGCGCCCGGCGCGGCCGGTGCGGCCGATGCGGTGCACGTAGGTCTTCTCGTCGTCCGGGCACTGCAGGTTGATCACGTGCGTCACGCCGGCGACGTCGATGCCGCGGGCGGCGACGTCGGTGGCGACGAGGATGTCGACCTTGCCGGAGCGGAACGCGCGCAGCGCCTTCTCCCGGGCGCCCTGGCCCAGGTCGCCGTGCACGGCTCCGGCGGCGAAGCCGCGCTCGGTGAGCTCGTCGGCGAGCTTCTGCGCCTGCCGCTTGGTGCGGCTGAAGATCATCGCCAGGCCGCGGCCCTCGGCCTGCAGCGCCTTGGCGATCAGCTCGGGCTTGTCCATCGAGTGCGCCCGGTAGATGAACTGCCGGGTGCGCTCGTGCACCGCGCCCTCGTCGGCCTGCTCGGCGCGGATGTGCGTCGGCTGGGTCATGAAGGTGCGGGCCAGCGTCAGGATCGGGCCGGGCATGGTGGCCGAGAACAGCATGGTCTGCCGCTGCTCGGGAACCATCCGCAGGATGCGCTCGATGTCGGGCAGGAAGCCCAGGTCGAGCATCTCGTCGGCCTCGTCGAGCACCAGCCCGGAGACCTTGCCCAGCACCAGGTGGCGCTGCTCGGCCAGGTCCAGCAGGCGGCCCGGGGTGCCGATGACCACGTCGACGCCGTTGCGCAGCGCGGAGATCTGCTCCTCGTAGGGGCGCCCGCCGTAGACGGCGAGGGTGCGCACGCCGAGGTGCTTGGCCGCGTCGGTGAGGTCGCGGGTGACCTGCAGGCACAGCTCGCGGGTGGGGACCACGACGAGGGCCTGCGGGGTGCCGTCGCCGGGACCGCCGACGCGGTGCAGCAGCGGGACGCCGAAGCCCAGGGTCTTCCCGGTGCCGGTGCGGGCCTGACCGATGAGGTCCTCGCCGCGCATGGCCAGCGGGAGCGTCAGCTCCTGGATGGCGAAGGTCCGCTCGATGCCGCCCTCGTCGAGCGCCTTGACGATGTCCGGGTGGACGTCGAGCTCGGCGAAGGTCGGCGGCAGGTGCTCCGCGGTCGTGCTGTTGAGGTCGGGGGTGCCGCCCCCGGTCTGATCTTCGAGGCCGCCGGGGGCCTGGCTGTTGGTGAACGTCAGAATGATCGCCTCTCTCGGTACCTGCGCGCCCGCGTCCCGGTTCGGGCCGATCCCGTGGCGACGTCCTCCCGGCACACGGTGGCCGCGTGGTCGCGGCCGCTCGGAGTGCTCGTGGTCACCGACGTAATGGTGCGCGCCTTCGTTTCGCTACAGCGGCGAGTACCCCGCTGGCTGGTTCGTTGTCTCATCGACGTCGCATGCGCGCCAAGGCCGTCGAGCCGTTCGCTCGAGCCGCGTCGCGCCGACATGTCCCGGGGCCGTCCCGCTCGGGCGCCCGTCGCCCGGATCGTGACGTTTCGGGGAGCCGACCCCGCGGTGGTTGTACCGCGCCGTCAGGACGCCGATTGCTCCTCCGAGGCCGAGGATACCTGTTCTGAACGCGAAACTGACGTGGCGCGTATAACTCGGGCGTGCCGACGGTTACGCTCGCAGCCATGAACGAGGCTGACCAGCGGGCCACCACACCGGGTGAGAGTGACGAGCGTTACCAGGAAGGCGTCGTGGATCTGCTCGCGGCGCTGGCCTACGGCGAACTGTCCGCCTTCGACCGGCTCGCCGAGGACGCGCGCACCGCGCCGACGCTGACCGGACGCGCCGCGCTGTCGAGCATGGCGGCCGCGGAGATCGGCCACTTCCGGATGCTGCAGCAGGCGCTGGCCGACCGCGGGGTCGCCGTCGAGGAGGCCATGCAGCCCTTCGCGCAGCCCTTCGACGAGTTCAACGCCTCGACCGCCCCGCACTCGTGGCTGGAATCGCTGGTCAAGGCCTACGTGGGCGACGGTCTGGCGGCGGACTTCTACCGCGAGGTCGCCGAGTGGCTCGACGCCGACACGCGTGAGCTGGTGCTGGCGGTGCTGGCCGACACCGGTCACTCGGCCTTCGCCGAGCGCGAGGTCCAGGGGGCCTGCGCCGACGACCGCTCGCTGCGCGACAAGCTGACCCTGTGGGGCCGCCGCCTGCTGGGCGAGGCGATCACCCAGGCCCAGCACGTCGTGGTCGAGCGGGACGCGCTGGCGGAGCTGATCATCAAGGGCTCGGGGGACCTGACGGGCGTGGGCGCGATGTTCCGGCGGCTGCAGAACAACCACACCAAGCGGATGGGCAACCTCGGCCTGGGCTGACGATTCGCTCTGAGCGAATGGGCAGATCCGGTGGGCTGCGGTGGGGCTGGGATAGCCTTGGCCCGTCACATCGTTTCTAGTGCCCTACGGAGGTTCGGCGTGGAGGTCAAGATCGGCGTCGTGGACAGTCCGCGCGAGCTGACGGTTGACAGCGGACAGTCCCCGCAGGAGATCGAGTCGCTGGTCTCGGACGCGCTGAAGAACGACGCGAGCGTGCTGGCGCTGGACGACAGCAAGGGGCGGCGCATCATCATCCCGTCCACCAAGATCGCCTACATCGAGATCGGGCCGGCGGACGTGCCGCGCGTGGGCTTCGGGGTCGGCTGACACCTGATACGTGCTGGTCGAGGGGCATCCGGGAGCGTCCGGGTGCCCCTCGTCGCGCATCAGCCCAGGTCCTCGTCGGGGACGATCTCCAGGTAGGCCTCGTCGAGCAGGTCGAGGTTCTCGTCGGGGTCCAGCTCCAGGCCCGCCGAGCGCAGCACGCCGTCGATGGCGGACCAGATGACCTGGGCGAGGTAGTTGGTGAGGTCGTCGCGGCTCATGGTCTGCCGGTCGAGCCACCAGTCACCGCTGGCCTGCACGAGCCCGACCAGGCCGTGGCTCCACACCTCGACGCCGCCGGAATCCAGGCCCAGCGCGCGCATGTAGCGGCCGAGCAGCCGGGCCAGCGAGTTGGCGATGACGGTCTTCTCGTCCGACACCGGGTCGCTGGCCACCGGGCGGTCGGTGAAGTTGCGTTGCACGACGAACCGGTAGAGGTGCGGGTACTCCTCGATCAGGCCGAGGTAGGCGTCGAGCAGCCGGTGGATGAGCTCGTTGGCGGAGCCGTTGACCCGGAACAGCGGGGTGAGCCGCTGCATCAGCAGGTCGGTGCCCCACTCGCCGACGGCGACGTAGAGGTCGCTCTTGTCGCTGAAGTGCCGGTAGAGCACGGGTTTGCTGACACCGGCCTCGGCGGCGATGTCGTCCATGCCGACCTCGGCGCCGTGCTCGCCGATGGCGCGGACCGCGGCCTGGACGAGTTCGGCGCGGCGGGCCAGCCGGTGCTCGCGCCACCGCTCCTTGCGGGCGTCGCCCTTGTGCTCGTCGTTGCGGACGGCCTTGACATGCCGGGCGTTCTGACTCACGCTACCCGAGATTACTGTTACCGACGGTAACACGCAAATTTTCGGGGAGTGGAAGTGCAGACGGTTGCTGCCGCCGAGTTCACCACCAGCGACGGAGCCCGCCTGCGGCTGATCGACGAGGGTCCTGCGGACGCGCCGGTCACCGCGGTCTTCGTGCACGGCTGGACGCTGAGCAAGCACACCTGGGACCGCGTCGCCGCCGGCCTGCCCGCGGCCTCCGGGCACAACGTGCGCACGCTGCGGTTCGACCTGCGCGGCCACGGCGGCAGCACCCCGGCCGCGCCGGGGGAGGCCACCATCCGCCGCTGCGCCGACGACCTCGCCGAACTCCTCGCCGAGCGGGTCCCGGAGGGGCCGATCGTGCTGGCCGGGCACTCGATGGGCGGCATGACGATCATGGCGCTGGCCGAGCAGCACCCGGAGATCTTCGACCGGGTGCGCGGCATCGCGCTGGTGGCGACCTCCTCGGGCAACCTGGCGGCGCCGAGCTTCCGGCTGCCCAAGCCCGGTGCGGACGTGTTCAACGCGGGCGAGCGGCTGCTGCGCCGCTACCTGGCGAGCTCGAAGGGCGAGCGGGTCAGCCCCGCGTCGGGCTGGCTGCGGCCGGGCGTGCGGTGGCTGCTGTTCGGCAAGGCCCCGAAGGCCGACGACGTCGCCGCCACGGCCTCCTGGCTCGCCGGGTGCCACCCGGTCAACATGGCGGGCTACCGGGAATCCCTCGCGGTCCACGAGCGGTTGGGCGCGCTGGAGCGGCTGCGCGGCATCCCGACGATGATCTTCGCGGGCGGCTCCGACCGGCTCACCCCGCCCGACCACGCCGAGCGCATCGCCGAGGCCCTGCCCGACGCCCGGTACTACCTGTACCCGGGCGCGGGGCACATGCTGCCGCTGGAGCGCACCGACGAGATCACCACCCGCCTGGCGGGGCTCCTCTGACGATCAGGAGCTCTGCAGCGGGAAGCCCGCCAGGCCCTTCCAGGCGAGGGTGGCGATGAGGCTGACGGCCTCGTCGCGGGGGATCTTCTGCTGCTCGTCGAGCCAGTCGCGGGCCGTGACCTGCGCCAGGCCCACGAGGCCGACCGCCAGCAGGCGGGCTCGCGCGGCGTCCAGGCCCGCGTCGGCGGTGACCGCCTCGGTGATCGCGTCGATGCAGCCGGACAGCGAGTTCTCGACGGCCTTCTCCACGGCGGGCTCGCCGCGCAGGTCGGACTCGAACACCAGCCGGAACGCCTGGTCCTCGCTGGCCACGAACTCGTAGAACGCGCCGATGGCCGCGCGGACCCGCAGCTTGTTGTCGGAGGTCGACTCTATGGCCGTGCGCACCCGCCGGACCAGCTCGTTGCCGTGGGTCTCCAGCAGCGCCAGGTAGAGCTCCAGCTTGCCGGGGAAGTGCTGGTAGAGGACCGGCTTGCTGACGCCCGCGCGCTCGGCGATGTCGTCCATCGCCGCCGCGTGGTAGCCGTTGTGCACGAACACGTGCTGGGCCGCCTCCAGCAGCTGCGCCCGGCGCGCGTCGCGGGGCAACCGGATTCCCTTACTCGGCTGCGCGGTCCCGGTCATCCTCGCCTCTTCCTTCCGCCGCGATCGGTGGCCATGCAGCCCCCAAACTTCCCCGACTCTACTCGCCAGTAAAGCCACCTACCGCAATCCGCCCGGTTCGCACTGCATCCTGGTGCGATGACGACGCGTGCCACGGAGTACCCGCCGCAGCGCTCCACCCGGCGCACCCGGCTCGACCGCGACGCCCTGACCAGGGTTCCGATGGTCGACGGTCTGCCCGAGCTCGATCCTTACCGGCGTTCGCCGGAGAGCCGCCGGATCGATCTGGCCGCCACCGCCGAGGCCCCGGCCGCGTCGCTGCACGTCCGCGAGACCGACGGCCCGGTGGGCGCGGAGACCGCCGTTCACCTGCACGGACTTGCCGGGTCGTCGACGAACTGGACCGACCTGTCGGCCCAGCTGTCCGGGCACCTGCGCAGCGTGGCGGTCGACCTGCCCGGCTTCGGCCGCTCGGAGCCGCCCGAGGGCTTCGGCTTCACCCGCCAGGAGAACGCCGACCTGGTCATCCGGCTGCTGACCGAGCTGGGCTCGGGCGCGGTGCACCTGACCGGCAACTCCTTCGGCGGGGCGGTGGCCGCCGAGGTCGCCGCGCGCCGCCCGGACCTGGTCAGCACGCTCACGCTGATCTCCCCGGCGGTGCCGGACCTGCGCCCGAGCCCGAGCCGGATCTCCGATCCGCGGCTGTTCTTCGCGCTGCTGCCGCTCGTCGGCCCGCCGACCCGCCGCAGGCTCGCCCGGGTCACGCCGAGGGAGCGCGCCGAGCAGCTGTTGCGGGTGTGCTTCGCCGAACCGGACCGCATCCCGCCGCACCGGCTCGACGAGGCCGCCGCGGAGTTCGCCGAGCGGGCCGGGCTGCCGTGGGCCGCCGCCGCGCTGGCGCGGACCACGGTGCAGCTGATGCGGTCGTGGGTGGTCGCGCCGGACCGCTCGCTGTGGCGGCTGCTGGCCCGCGTCGACACGCCCGCGCTGGTCATCTGGGGTGACAACGATCGAGTGGTTTCGGTCCGCAAGGCACCACGCACGGCGACGCTGCTGCCGCGCGGGCGGCTGCTGGTGATCCCGCGGACCGGCCACGTGGCGCAGATGGAGCGCCCGGCCGTGGTGGCCCGCGCGGTCCTGGGTCTGGCGCTGTCCGACACCTGGTGAAACACCCGGTTGCGCAACACGAGTGATCTTCCGGGCGATGCTCACGCGCAGTGGCCGGTGTGACGAAGTGGGCTGGTCGGGCTGTGGCACGCTAGTGGGGTGACGCGCCCGCCGCAGCCTCCCCGCGACCCCGATGACCGCCACCCGGCGGAACGGTCCGCGAGCGAGTCGCGTGGTCTGTCGGACCGACCGCGCCGGCGCGGCGAGGCGCCCCGGGGGGAGCCGCTGGCCGCGTCCTGGAAGCCGGAGGGCCGCTACCGGGCCCGGCACCGCAAGAGCGTGCTCGGCCGCTACGGCTGGCGGGTCTACGCGCTGCCGCTGCTGGTGGTGATCACCGCGCTGGCGGTGCTGCAGACCGTGCGCCCGGGCGACGTCAACGCGGCCCTGACCGGACCGCCGCCGATCGCCGAGCAGGGACCGGGCGAGCCGCTGGTGCGCGAGGCGCCGCCGAGCCAGACCTTCCCGGTGAACATGTTCTCCGCGGACCTGCCGCCGGGCGGTCCGATCCCGGAGACCGGCGCCCGCACCTACCAGGTGCTGCCCGGGACCTCGCCGGTCGTGGGCACCGGCCAGCTCTACCGCTACAGCGTCGAGATCGAGGTCGGCGTGCAGATCCCCGACCCGAACGCCGACTTCGGCAACCTGGTGCAGACGACGCTGTCGGACCCGCGCAGCTGGACCAACCCGCAGGCAGGCGGCATCTCGCTGCAGCGCGTCGACGACAGCGGCCCGCGCCCGGACTTCCGGGTGATCCTGGTCAGCCAGCAGACGGCCCGCGAGGCCTGCGACTACACCGACGGCGTGCCCTACGACAGCTCGTGCCGCAAGGGCGACATGGTCTACCTCAACGCGGCCCGGTGGGTGCGCGGCGCGGTGGCCTTCGAGGGTGACATCGGCAACTACCGCCGGTACCAGATCAACCATGAGGTCGGCCACGTCTTCGGTAACAAGCACGTCGGCTGCCCCGGTCAGGGCGCGCTGGCGCCGGTGATGATGCAGCAGACCTTCAGCGTGTCGAACAACGAGCTGCACGACCTCAACCAGGTCGCCGACCAGGGGACTCCGATCGACGCGAACGGCTTCGTCTGCCGTCCGAACGCCTGGCCGTTCCCGGTCGCCCCGGGCTTCTGATTCGCCCGTCCGGGGCGTCCCGGATGCTGGGAGCCGCTTGGGTTGGGGAATCGGATCGTTCAGGCTGGCGTTGCAGATTCCGTGTTACTTCTTGAGTAACACGTGGACGCTTTTGAAGGCATCGGCCGCGCCTCGCGATCGGTGCCGCCACCGGAGGAGGAGCTGGGAATGTCCGGCGCAACGTCGCTACCGCCGCTGGTCGAGCCGGCGTCGGAGCTGACCAAGGAAGAGGTCGCGCGCTACAGCCGCCACCTGATCATCCCGGACGTCGGGATGGACGGGCAGAAGCGGCTGAAGAACGCCAAGGTCCTGGTGGTCGGCGCCGGCGGGCTCGGCAGCCCGGCGCTTCTGTACCTGGCCGCAGCGGGCGTCGGCACGCTCGGCATCGTCGAGTTCGACGAGGTCGACGAGTCGAACCTGCACCGCCAGATCATCCACGGGCAGTCCGACCTGGGCCGTCCCAAGGCCGAGTCCGCCAAGGACTCGATCGCCGAGGTCAACCCCTACGTGCAGGTCAACCTGCACAAGACGCACCTGACCTCGGACAACGCCCTGGACATCTTCCGGGACTACGACCTGATCCTGGACGGCACGGACAACTTCGCCACCCGGTACCTGGTCAACGACGCGGCCGTTCTGCTCGGCAAGCCGTACGTGTGGGGCTCGATCTTCCGCTTCGAGGGTCAGGCCAGCGTGTTCTGGGACCAGTACGGCCCGAACTACCGCGACCTCTACCCCGAGCCCCCGCCGCCCGGGATGGTGCCGTCCTGCGCCGAGGGCGGCGTGCTGGGCGTGCTGTGCGCCTCCATCGGTTCGATCATGGTCAACGAGGCCATCAAGCTGATCACCGGCATCGGTGAGACGCTGCTCGGCCGGCTGATGATCTACGACGCGCTGGAGATGAGCTACCGCACCGTCAAGATCCGCAAGGACCCGAACGCCACCCCGGTCAGCGAGCTGATCGACTACGAGGCGTTCTGCGGCGTGGTCTCCGACGACGCGCAGCAGGCGGCGGCCAACAGCACCATCACGCCGCAGGAGCTCAAGGACATGTTCGATCGGGGCGAGAAGTTCGAGCTGATCGACGTCCGCGAGCCGCACGAGTACGAGATCGTCAAGATCGAGGGCTCGAAGCTGATCCCGAAGGACCGCATCCTCTCCGGTGAGGCGCTGTCCGAGCTGCCGCAGGACCGCAAGATCGTCCTGCACTGCAAGTCCGGTGGGCGTTCCGCCGAGGCCCTCGCGGCCCTGCACAAGGCCGGGTTCTCCGACGCCGTGCACGTCGGCGGCGGCGTCCTGGGCTGGGCCAACCAGGTCGACACCAGCCTGCCGACCTACTGATCGAGACCGTCGAGAGCGGTGCGCCGGTTCTGCCGACCGGCGCACCGCTCTCGCGTTTTCGCGGAGCGCCTGCTGCCGAAACGCCGATCTTCGAGGTAGCGTCTGGCGCGTGAGTGCTACGCCGGAGCCGCCACCGCCGCACGTGTGCGCGGCGTTCGGCGCGCGAGTCGAGGAGCCGGAGGCGCTGGAGGGCGCGGTCGCGTGGCGATGCGGCGAGATCGTGCTCAAGCCGGCCGCCAACACCGCCGAGGCCGCGTGGGTGGCCCAGACCCTCGACGTGCTCGAACCCGACGACATCCGGGTCTCGCGCCCGGTGCGCTCCACCGACGGGCGCTGGGTGGTGTCGGGCTGGTCCGCCAGCCGCGACGTCATGGGCCGTCCCGAGCCGCGGCACGACGAGGTCGTGGCCATGTCGCTGCGGCTGCACGCGGCCAGCCGGTACCTGTCGCGGCCGCGGTTCCTGCAGCTGCGGCAGGACATCTACGCCCTGGCCGACCGGATGGCGTGGGGCGAGGAGGAGTACGTGCTGCCGCAGGAGAAGGGCGGCAGGCTCTACGACGTGCTGGCCGGCTCGCGGCGCCCGGTGCAGCTGCAGCCGCAGGTGGTGCACGGCGACCTGTTCGGCAACGTGCTCTTCGCCGGGGACGCCTCGCCCGGCGTGATCGACTTCAACGCCTACTGGCGGCCCGCCGAGTGGGCCGCGGCCGTGGTGGTCGTGGACTCGCTGGCGTGGGGCGGCGCCGACCCGGCGATCGTGGAGCGCTGGTCGCACCTGACCGACTGGCCGCAGGCGCTGCTGCGCGCCCTGCTGTTCCGGCTCGCGGTCCACTCGCTGCACCCGCGCTCTTCTGCGAAAACGCTCACGGGACTGGAACGCGCGTCCCAAATGGTGCTGGAAGTCCTGTAAGTCACGATTTTCTCGGCCCGGTGGCCGGGTGTGTGACGATAAGCGCGTGCAGGACGTGTTGAGCGGTTTCACGATCGGGATCACGGCGGAGCGCAAGGCCGAGGAGATCGGCAACCTGCTGGCCCGCCGGGGTGCCCGCGTGCTGTTCGGCGCCGCCATGCACACGGTTCCGCTGCCGGAGGACGGCGAGCTCGCGGCCGCGACGCGGCGAGTGCTGTCGGCTCCGGTGGACTTCGTCGTGGCGATCACCGGCATGGGTTTCCGGGGCTGGTTCGAGGCGTCCGGCGACGAGCTGGTCGAGCACCTGCGGGACTCCCGCGTGGTGGCGCGCGGCGCGAAGGCCAAGGGCGCGGTGCGCGGCGTCGGGCTGCGCGAGGAGTGGACGTCGCCGACGGAGGAGTCCGCGGAGATCCTGGCCCACCTGCTGGAGCAGGGTGTCGCGGGCAAGCGGGTGGTGCTGCAGGTCCACGGCGATCCGATGCTGGAGTTCCGCCGGGTGCTCACCGACGCCGGGGCGGAGGTCGTGCCGGTGACGGTCTACCGCTGGACCGACCCGGTGGACCTGGACGCGCTGGACCGGCTCATCGACGCCGTCATCGCCGGCGAGGTGGACGCGCTGCCGTTCACCAGCGCCCCGGCCGCGACGAACTTCCTGGCCCGCGCCGACCGCACGGATCGCGGCGAGGCGCTGCGGAAGGCGTTGCGGGAGAACGTCCTCATCGCCTGCGTCGGCCCGGTCACGGCCGCCCCGATCGCGAAAGCCGGTCTGCCGCACGAGATCCCGGACCGCTCCCGGACCGCGGCGCTGGTCAAGCTGGTGGAGGAGCGGCTTCCGCGGCGCTAGTCGCGCCAGCGGTACCGGCTCATGGGGACCTTGCCGCCGTCGGCGAGGACGCCCTCGGCGCGGAGCAGCTCGAGCTGGCGGTGGCGCAGGTGCTCGGCGACGGTCCCGTTCGACCGCAGCACCCGGTACCAGGGCAGATCCGCGGTGTCCTCGGCCATGATCCGCCCGACCAGGCGCGGGGTCTTCAGCCCGGCGAGCTCGGCGACGTCACCGTAGGACAGCACGTGACCCGGCGGGATCGACGCGACCACGGCGCGCACCCGCTCGAAAGTCTCCTCGTCCACGCCGCGAACCTACCGCAGCACCAATACCCACGACTCACCGCCGGAGCCCAGGACAGCGGACAGTTTTAGCCATAACTGTCCAGACATTTCGGACGCCACCCTCGGGCAGTTATGGCTAAAACTGCCCCCTCCGCAAGGAGCGCCCCCATGCCGCACCCAAGCCACGGCACCCAACTGCCACCCCTGCTCTGACGCAGGAGCCCCCACCCCTGCCCTGCATCGGAGCTGCTGCCGATGTCCTGCGACGGCTCGCCTCCGGAGTCCTAGGCAGTGGGCAGTTTTAGCCATAACTGTCCGGACATTTCGGACATCGGCAGTGGACAGTTATGGCTAAAACTGTCCGCTCCGCAGGGGCGGCGTTCCGCGACCACGGCCCTGCAGCGAGACGGCCCGCCCCTGGGAGGGGCGGGCCGTGTCCGGGGGTGCCTGGGGGAGGTGCCGCCCCTGGGTCAGCCCTGGAAGCCGGCGACGATCTTGGAGAAGTCCCAGTCGCCCTGGTCGATGCCGCTGCAGGAGTCGACGGCGCCGCCGCTGCAGGGGCGGTCGCGGTTGACCGACCAGAAGGTGAAGCGGCCGAGGCCCTTCTCCTTGGCGTAGTCGGCCATCTTCTGGAACGCGGCCTGGTCGACGATCTCGCCCTCGACGTCGGTCTTGCCGTTCATCGACGAGATGCCGGAGTGCGCGTAGGCGTCGGCGTCGTCGTACCCGAACGCGGCCTTCAGCGCCTCCTTGAGACCCTCGGTCGCCGAGATGGTGTCGGCGCCCATGTCGGTGCCGTTGAAGTCGAACGGCATCTGCGTCCAGACGTCGATGTTCGCGCCGATCTCGGCGGCCTTGGCGAACATCGCCTTGCCGTTCTCGTTCGGGCCGGTGGTCGTGGTCGGGAAGGTGACCACGGTCTGCACGTCGGGGTTGGTGTCCTTGACGATCTTCAGCGCCTCGACGACCTTGTCGCGGGAGGCCTGGCCCTCGAACTCGGTGGCCTCGATGTCGACGTCGATGGCCTTGAGCCCGTAGGCGTCGATCAGCTTCTGGTAGGCCGCGGCCAGCTGCTGGCCGTCGGCGCAGACCTCGCCGAGCTTGGTGCCGGAGTAGCCGCCGATGGACGGGATCACGTCGCCGCCGGCACCGCGGATCGCGTCGATGGTGGCCTTGTCCTGGCCGTCCAGCGGGCGCTGCCCGTCCCAGGCGGGGTTGCAGCCGCCGTCGGAGTTGATGAAGGCGAGGGTGAAGTCCTTGATGCCGGTCGCGTTCATGACGTCGGCGGGCGCGGGCGGGCTGCCCCAGCCGTTGTACAGGTACGGCGAGGCGGCGACCGGGCTGGTGGCGGCCGGGCTCGGGCCGTCGGCGGGCGCTTCGGCGCTCAGGGCCGGAGCGGCTCCAGCGGCCAACGTGCCGAGGACGGCGGCGCCGGCGAGCAGACTCGTGCGGATCTTGCTCACGATTCCTCCTTCTTCGGGGTGCGTCGCGCTGTCGGGGTGCGCGAATTCGCAGGTCACAGGCGGGGGAGGCCGGTGACGGAAGGAAATCTGCCAGACCGCAAAATTGGTATGTACCACCAAACGCCGGAGTCCGATCCCAGCATTCACAGTTGGAAATCCCAGATAACCGGGCCACACACCGGCGTGCCCAGCAGTGATCTTGTCGCGCTGACGTGGTTCCATTCGGTGCGTGCCTGCAGCGACCTCGCCCGTTCTCGTGCGCCGCGCCGGGACCGCGCGCCGCGCCACGACGTGGGACGAAGCGGGTCGTCGCGCGCTGGAGCACTCCTTCGGATTCCTGCGCGTGCTCGGCGGTCCCGGCACCGGCAAGTCCACGCTGCTCGCCGAGATCGCCGCCGACCGGATCCGCAACCGGGGCGTGTCCCCGGAGAACGTCCTGGTGCTCACCTCCAGCCGCCGCGCGGCGTCGTGGATGCGCACCGAGATCACCCGGCTGCTCACCGGCTCCGGCGAGGACGTGCGCACGGCCCCGGAACCGCTGGTCCGCACCGTGCACTCCTACGCCTTCGCGGTGCTGCGGCTGCAGGCCGTGCGCGACGAGCTCCCGCCGCCGCAGCTGCTCAACGGCCCCGACCAGGACGCCCTGGTCCGCGAACTCCTCCAGGGCGACGTTGACGAGGGCGCCCGCGACTGGCCGGAGACGCTGCAACCCGCGCTGACCGTGCCGGGTTTCGCCGAGGAGCTGCGGGACCTGCTGCTGCGCGCGGCCGAACGCGGCGTCGACCCGGACCGGCTGATCGCCCTGGGCCGCGAGCACGGCCGTCCCGAGTGGGTCGCCGCGGGCCGTTTCGGCCGCCAGTACGAGCAGGTCACGCTGCTGCGCGGCGCCGGGGGTTCGCAGGCCGCGGCGCTGGACGCCGCCGAGCTCGTCGGCTCGGCGCGGCTGGCGTTCGCCACCGATCCCGGGCTGCTGCGCGCCGAGCAGGACCGGGTCCGGTACGTGCTGGTCGACGACGCGCAGCACCTGGACCCGCAGCAGTTCCAGCTGATCCGCACGCTCGGCGACACCGCCACCGAGTTCGTCCTGGCCGGCGACCCGGACCAGGCCGTCTACACCTTCCGCGGCGCCGACCCGCGCTGCCTGCTCGACTCCGATCCGGGCGGCGAGGACACCACCGTGCTCACCGTGGACCACCGGATGTCGAAGTCGGTGCGAGAAGCCGTGCAGCGCTTGGCCTCCCGGCTCCCGGGGCACGGGCCGCAGCGCCGCCTGGCCGAACCGGAGTCCGACGAGGACGAGACGGCCGGGGCCGTGCAGGTGCGGTTGCTGGCCACCGAGGCGCAGGAGGCGGCGTGGGTCGCCGACCAGCTGCGCCGCGCGCACCTGCTCGACGAGATCCCCTGGTCGCGGATGGGCGTGGTGGTGCGCTCGACGGGCCGGTCGCTGCCGGTGCTGCGGCGCGCGCTGCTGGCCGCCGGGGTGCCGATCGCGCTGCCGGTCGACGACGTGCCGCTGTCGCAGCGCGCCGCGGTCCGGCCGCTGCTGACGTTGCTGCGCTGCGCGGTCCGGCCGCACGAGCTCGACGCCGACGCGGCGGCGCTGCTGCTGTCCTCGCAGCTGGGCGGTGCCGATCCGCTGGCGCTGCGCCGGTTGCGGCGCGGTCTGCTGCGGCTCGAATCGTCGTCGGGCGCAGCGCGTCCCAGCGGTGAGCTGCTG
Source organism: Saccharopolyspora flava (assembly GCF_900116135.1). Taxonomy (GTDB): domain Bacteria; phylum Actinomycetota; class Actinomycetes; order Mycobacteriales; family Pseudonocardiaceae; genus Saccharopolyspora; species Saccharopolyspora flava. The sequence goes on along the minus strand of NZ_FOZX01000002.1, from coordinate 228,569 downwards.
GTGGAGGTGCTGCAGGACGGCGACCGGCTGGCCGCGCTGGAGGACTCGGCCGCGGAGCCGGCCCGCAAGGTCGGCGCGCTGCTGCGGGTCGCGCGCGAGTCGGTCGACAAGGGCCAGACCGTCGAGGAAACCCTGTGGCGGGTGTGGAAGGCCTCGGGTCTGGAGAAGCGCTGGGTCGCCCAGTCCGAGCGGCACGGCGTCACCGGCGCCCAGGCCGACCGGGACCTGGACGCGATCGTGGCGCTGTTCGACGCCGCCGCCCAGTTCGTCGACCGCTCGCCCGGTAACGACGCGGCCGGTTTCGCCGACTACCTCACCGAGCAGCACATCGCCGGGTCCTCGCTGGCTCCGACGGCGCCGCGGGACAACGCGGTGCAGATCCTCACCGCGCACGCCGCCAGCGGCCAGGAGTGGGACGTGGTGGCGGTGCCGGGCGTGCAGGAGGGCAGCTGGCCCGACCTGCGGTTGCGCGGGTCGCTGCTCGGCGTGGAGCAGCTGGTCGACGTGCTGTCGGGGATGTCCGGCGAGCGCGTGTCGGCGACCGCGCCGCTGCTGGCCGAGGAGCGCCGGCTGCTGCTGGTCGCCGCCAGCCGCGCGCGGCGGAGCCTGCTGGTCAGCGCGGTGCGCGGGGAGGACGAGCAGCCGTCGCGGTTCCTCGACGAGCTCGACGGCGTGGACAGCGACCCGGATTCCGCGGAGCGCCCGATCGCCCGCCCGGAGCGGGGTTTGACGCTGGCCGACCTGGTCGGCGAGCTGCGCCGGGTGGTGTGCGACCCGGAGGAGCCGGAGGATCGCAGGCGTCGCGCCGCGACGCAGCTGGCCCGGCTGGCCGCCGACGGCGTGCCCGGCGCCGACCCGGACACCTGGTACGGCCTGCCCGCGCCGTCCACCGACGCTCCGCTGGTCACCGGCGACGACCCGGTGAAGGTCTCTCCATCCACAGTGGACATCCTCGCGAAGTGCCCGCTGCGCTGGCTGGTCGAGCGCAACGGCGGGCAGGACACCGCCGAACTCGCCGCCGTGACGGGCACTCTCGTGCACGCGCTGGTGCAGGCCGCCGCCGACGGCGCCGACACCGCGCAGCTGCACCAGGCCCTGGACGAGGCGTGGCAGACCGTCGACGCCGGGGCGCCGTGGTTCTCCCGCAAGGAGCGCAAGCGCGTCGAGGGGATGCTCAACGCGTTCGTCGTGTGGCTGGTGCAGTCCCGCGCCGAGCTCACCCAGATCGGCGTGGAGCGCGACCTCGACATCACGGTGCAGGGCCGCGAGGGCGGGCCGTGGCTGCGGTTGCGCGGCCGGGTCGACCGGCTGGAGAAGGACGCCGAGGGCCGCCCGGTCGTCGTCGACGTCAAGACCGCGAAAGCCCCGGTCAGCAAGGGCGATGCCGAGGAGCACCCGCAGCTGGCGGTCTACCAGCTGGCCGCCGCGCTGGGTGCGTTCGGGGACGAGGACGACGAGCCCGGCGGGGCCCGGCTGCTCTACGTCGCCAAGTCCGACCGCAAGGGCGCCGCCACCGAGCGCGCGCAGGAACCCCTCGACGAGGACAAGATCAAGGTGTGGCTCGACGTGGTGCACAGCGCCGCCGAGTCCAGCCTCGGACCGGCCTACGTGGCCAGCGAGAACACCGACTGCCCGCGCTGCCCGGCGCGCACCAGCTGCCCGGTCCACCCCGCGGGGAGGCAGGTTTCGCAGTGATCACCCCGCAGCGGATCGCCCAGGCCCTGGGCCTGCACGAGCCGACGCCCGAGCAGGCCGAGGTCATCGCCGCCCCGCCCGAACCGGCCCTGGTGGTCGCGGGCGCGGGCGCCGGCAAGACCGAGACGATGGCCGCCCGCGTCGTCTGGCTGGTCGCCAACCAGCTGGTCACGCCGGAACGCGTGCTGGGCCTGACGTTCACCCGCAAGGCCGCCCGCCAGCTCGCCGACCGGGTGCGCGCCCGGCTGCGCAGGCTCGCCGGTTCCGGGCTGCTCGACGAGGTCGACCCCAGCGGCCAGCTGCGCTCGGCGGTGCTCACCGAGGAACCCACGGTGCTCACCTACCACGCCTACGCGGGCCGGATCGTCGGCGAGCACGGTCTGCGGGTGCCGGTCGAGCCGGGGGCGCGGCTGCTCACCGCGACCGCGTCCTGGCAGCTCGCGCACCGCGTCGTGTCGACCTGGACCGAGGACCTCGACACCGACAAGGTGCCCACCACCGTCACCGGCTACCTCCTGGCGCTGGCCGGGGAGCTCGCCGAGCACCTGGTCAGCCCCGACGAGCTGCGCGCCCACGCCGACAAGCTCTGCGAGGCGGTGGAGAACGCGCCGCGCGCCAAGGGCCAGCGCGCCAACCTGCCGCAGGACCTGGTGAAGGTCGTTGCCGCGCAACGGCTCCGGGCCGCGCTGCTGCCGCTGGTCGAGGAGTACGGGCAGCGCAAGCGCCGCGAGGGCGCGATGGACTTCGCCGACCAGATGTCGCTGGCCGCCCACCTCGCCGCCGAGCACCCGGAGGTCGTCGACGGCGAGCGCGCCCGCTACGGCGCGGTGCTGCTCGACGAGTACCAGGACACCGGCCACGCCCAGCGCGTCCTGCTGCGGTCGCTGTTCGGCGGTGACGCCGATCCGCTGCCGGTCACGTCGGTGGGCGACCCGGCGCAGGCCATCTACGGCTGGCGCGGCGCGAGCGCGGCGAACCTGCCGCGCTTCCGCACCGACTTCCCGCGCACCGAGGTCGACCGGCGGGTGCCCGCGCACCGCTACGGGCTGCTGACCAGCTTCCGCAACCCCGACGAGGTGCTGCGCGTGGCCAACGCGGTCTCCGAACCGCTGCGCCGCATCGGCCTGGAGGTCGACGAGCTGCGCGCCCGCGACGGCGCCGACGACGGCGACATCCGGGTGCTGCTGGCCGAGCACGTCCGCGCCGAGCGCGAGTGGGTCGCCGACCGCATCCACGCCCAGTGGCAGTCGGCGATCGACGAGACCGGCCGCCCGCCGACGGCGGCGGTGCTGGTGCGGCGGCGCGCCGACATGGCCGACATCGCCGTGGCGCTGCGCGAACGAGGCCTGCCGGTGGAGGTCGTCGGGCTCGGCGGGCTCCTCGACGAACCCGAGGTCCGCGACCTGGTCAGCGCCCTGCGGCTGCTCGTCGACCCGCTGGCCGGCACCGCCGCCGCGCGGCTGCTCACCGGGTCCCGCTGGCGCATCGGCGCCGCCGACCTGGCCGCGCTGTGGGAGCGGGCGCGGGAGCTGGGCACCCAGTTCTACGGCGAACCCGACCCCGACGACCCGGCCGCCGTCGTGCACGCGGCGCTGCCCGGGGAGAACGCCGAGCAGGCGGGCCTGGCCGACGCCCTCGACGACCCGGGCAAGCCCGAGCGCTACTCGGAGCAGGGCTACGAGCGCATCCGCAGGCTCGGCGGCGAACTCGCCGCGCTGCGGCGGCGTCTCGACCAGCCGCTGCCCGAGCTGGTCGCCGACGTCGAGCGCACCTTGATGCTCGACATCGAGAGCCTGGCGCGCCCGACCGGTGCCGGGCGCATCCACCTCGACGCGTTCGCCGACGTCGTCACCTCGTTCACCACGGCCAGCCCGTCGGCGACGCTGCCGTCGCTGCTGGACTACTTCGCCGCCGCCGAGCGCGCCGAGGACGGCCTGGAACCGGGGGAGGTGGAGGTCGCCGACGACCGCGTGCAGATCCTCACGGTGCACGCCGCCAAGGGCCTGGAGTGGCAGGTGGTGGCCGTTCCGCACCTGGTCAACGACGTCTTCCCGGGCAAGCGCAAGTCCTCGTCGTGGCTGCGGTCGGTGACCGCGCTGCCCGCCGAGCTGCGCGGCGACGCCCCCGACCTGCCCACCCTCGACGTGAACCGGCTCGACGGCCTGGACCGCAAGGAGCTCAGCGAGGCGCTGAGCATCCACGACGAGGAGTTCGAGGCCCGCCGCCTCGCCGAGGAGCGCCGCCTGTTCTACGTCGCGGTGACCCGCTCGGAGCGCACGCTGCTGCTGTCCGGGCACTGGTGGGGCGAGAGCGGCGACCGGCCCAAGGGCCCGTCGGACTTCCTCACCGAGACCGCGCAGGTGGTGCACGACGACAAGGTCGGCGTCATCGACGAGTGGTGCCCGGCGCCCGACGAGGACGCCGAGAACCCGCTGGCCGACGAGGTCCGCTCCGCCGAGTGGCCGGTGGACCCGCTGGGCCCGCGCCGCGAATCCGTCGCCGAGGGAGCCGAACTCGTGCGCGCCGCCATGTCCACTTCGGACCCGGCGCCCGACGAGGAGGACCCGGACGGCTGGGCCCGCGACGTCGACGTGCTGCTGGCCGAGCGGGCCGCCGCGGCGCAGCGCCGCGAGCAGGTGCGGCTGCCGGACCACCTGTCGGTGAGCCAGCTCGTCGAGCTCGCCGGCGACACCGACGCGCTGGCCCGCAGGCTGCGGCGTCCGCTGCCCTACCCGCCGAACCCGATGACCCGCCGCGGCACGGCCTTCCACGCCTGGCTGGAGCACCGGTTCACCTCGTCCGCGCTGCTCGACGTGGACGAACTCCCCGGCGCCGCCGACGATTCCGCGCCGATGCACGAGGACCTCGAGGAGCTGCAGAAGGCGTTTCTGCGGGGCTCGTGGGCGGACCGCACCCCGCACCGGGTGGAGGTGCCGTTCGAGACGCAGGTGGAGGGGATCGTGCTGCGCGGCCGGATGGACGCGGTGTTCGCCGATCCCGACGGCGGCTGGACGGTCGTGGACTGGAAGACCGGGGGAGTGCCGGGTGGCGACCAGATCCCGTCGCTGTCGGTGCAGCTGGCGGCCTACCGGCTGGCGTGGGCGGAGCTGTCGCGCACGCCGCTGGAGAAGGTGCGCGCCGCGTTCCACTACGTGCGCCACGACTACACGCTGCGACCTGCGGATCTGCGCGATTCGGCGGGTCTGCGGGAGCTCATCACCGCGATCCCGAAGAACGATTGAAGGTCTACACGTTCGGGTGGTGAAGCTTGAGTTCGGCGTGCGCGGCGGACGACTATGCCCGCGATGAACACCGACTGGAAGCTCTCCACTCCGCCGGAATCCGCTGTGCGCGTGGACACCGAAGTGCTCGCTCTGCGCGCCCCTCTGGTGCGGGTCCACCGCGACGATGAGGGAACCTGGTCCTTCGAGGGGCCGGGCGCCACGGGTCGGGAGTCCAAGCAGACCAAGCTGCAGGCCGTCGTCGGCGCGTGGCCGCACGTGGCGGCGCTGTCCGACCTCGACGCCGGGACCGCCGTGGTCTGGTCGTGGCAGCAGCACGGCTGGGCCAGCGAGTTCGAGTGCGAGTGCGGCAACTGCGAGACGCCGGTCGCCGGCGACATCGACCGCCAGTCCTGGCCGTCGGAGCTGCAGCCGCAGACCATCATCAGCGTCGAGCAGGTGGCGCTGTCCGGGCAGCGGCCGCTCACCGACATCCTGTCCACGCCGGGTGGGATCGCGATGCTCGGTCCCGGTGATCACCGGCGCACGGTGGACCAGATGACCCCGGTCGCGCTGGCCAACGTCATCCGCCGCTGGCCGCACACGGTTCAGGCGATGCGCGTCCTCCAGGAGGGCCGCGGAATGCGCTGGAACCCCGAAGGTCTCAACTGGCACGAATACGTCCTCGCCTGACCTGGGGTGGGGAAGTTTTCATGAAAACTTCCCCACCCCCAAGACCACGACGAAATCCGGAGAAACCTCCACGACGTGGGGTTTTCCCGGCGACTTCCCTCGTGGGTGGGGGAAGTTTTCATGAAAACTGTCACTCCCCGGGGGTTCGACAGTTTTCATGAAAACTGCGCCCACGTCGGGGACGAGAGAGTCGGGATCGGGAGAGTCGAGGGATCGGGAGAGTCCGGGGTCGGAGGACTACTGGGTCAGGCGTTCTCCGTGATGTGCGGGTTCTCCAGCAGCCGCGAGTACAGGACCTCCAGCAGCCACCGGCCGAACATCGACGAGCCGAACTCGGCCGCCCGGTTCTCCGGCTCCAGCACGAGCCTGCCCGCGTCGTCGGGACCGGTGGTGACGATGCCGGCGCCGTAGTAGTCCAGCTCCAGCATCGACAGCGGGTCCTCCTGGTGCTGACCGGGCAGGACGACGGCGCACGGCGCGAGGCTGAGCAGCATCCCGCACGCCCGCAGCGCGCGCGAGGGCTTCGACACCGGGACCAGGATCCCGATCAGGTCGACGGCCGCCACCGGCAGCTGGTCGTGGTGCTCGGGTTCGGACCACGCCTTGAACCAGGCGGGGTCGAGCTCGGGTCCCCACCCGTGGTGCAGACGCCACTGGTGGACGTCCTGCCGGATGCGGGCCACCGCCGTGAAGCGGGTGCCGAGCACCTCCACATCCGGTACGAGTCGCCCGTCCCACCCGAGGGCGCGGGCCGCGTGCTGAAGCTGCTGCACCGTCGCATGGTAAACGTCCGAACCGCCTTTTCGGGATGGTGTTCTGCCAGGAATTCGACACAATTCCGGGCGGTCGTCGTCCACATGTGCGGAGCGGTTACTGTTCAACGCCGTGAGTGGTCGGAACGTCGGGGAGCGCAACTCATGAATCGAGGTCCGAGCCAGCTGTTCGGCAGGCACAACGCCGAGGAAGAGCTGAGCACCAGACCCGATCACGCGCTCGTCGGGGTCATCCGGATGCCGGGAACCGTGATCAGCCCGGTGCGCTCCATCATCCGCCGCATCATCGGTGCGCTGATCGCGCTGGCCGCCACGGTCGCCATCGTCTACGTCGGCCGCGACGGGTACGAGGACTCCGCCGGTGGTGAGCTCAGCGTCCTCGACGTCATCTACTACGCGACGGTGTCGCTGTCGACGACCGGCTACGGCGACATCACCCCGGTCACCGAGCAGGCGCGCCTGGTGAACGTGCTGGTCATCACTCCGCTGCGGGTGCTGTTCCTGATCGTGCTGGTCGGTACGACACTGGAAGTGCTCACCGAGCGTTCGCGGCAGGCTTTCAAGATCCAACGCTGGAGGTCGAAGGTGCGCGACCACGTGGTCGTCATCGGATACGGAACGAAGGGCCGTTCCGCGGTCACCGCGCTGCTCGGCGAGGGCGCGGACCCGGGTCGCATCGTGGTGGTCGACACCGACCGCGCGTCGCTGGAGTCGGCGTCGGCGCAGGGCCTGGTGACGGTCAACGGTTCCGGTACCCGCTCGGACGTGCTGCGCGTGGCGGGTCTGCCGCGCGCCCGCGCGATCGTGATCGCCCCGGCCCGCGACGACACGGCGGTGCTGGTGACGCTGACGGCCCGCGAGCTGGCGCCGAAGGCCCAGATCGTCGCCGCCGTCCGGGAGGCGGAGAACGTGCACCTGCTGCGCCAGTCGGGCGCGGACTCGGTGGTGGTCTCCAGCGAGACGGCGGGCCGGCTGCTGGGTATGGCGACGTCGACGCCGTCGGTGGTGGAGATGTTCGAGGACCTGCTCAGCCCCGAGGTGGGGTTGGCGATCGCCGAGCGCGAGGTGGAGCGCCAGGAGGTCGGCGGTTCGCCGCGGCACCTGGGCGACATAGTGCTGGGCGTGGTCCGCAACGGCGAGCTCTACCGGGTCGACGCTCCGGAGGCGGACGCGATCGAGGAGGGCGACCGGCTGCTCTACGTGCGGAAGGTGTCGCCGCCGCAAACGTGATCGTCTCCTGACCGGGTATCCCGGGATGCCGCAACGCGTTTCTGGGACTATCGGTGATGTGGGAAGCACGCGAGGTGAGGCCTCGGTGGCGTCGATCCTGCTCGTCCTGGGATTTCTCGGTGTGGTGGTCGCGGGCGTGACGGTGTGGCCGCTGGTCGCGGCGTCCGGTGAGCGGAAGACCGCCGAGCGCGAGGCGACGGCGGTGGTCGTCGAGCCGCGTCCGTGCGGTCAGCGCGCGGCGGGCGATGTCGTGGAGGTGCGGATCGACGGCAAGCCGCAGCGCGCCACCTTCGACGGCTGCGGGCACACCCGGGGCCAGCGCCTGCAGGTGATGGTGCCGACCCACCCGTCGGGCCAGTTGCGGGTCGGTCCGGTGAAGGACCAGGCGACGGAGCTGGAAGCGCTGGCGTGGCGCACCAACATCGTGCTGGTGACCCTGGCCGCCGTGGCGGGCGGCGGTTTCGGGATGCTGCTGGGTCGGCGCTAGTCCACGTCGCTGGACGGCGACAGCCAGGTGTTGCACTGGGTGACGCGGTTCTTGCTGAATCCCTGCTGCACCCAGGTGGAGTTGGTCTGGATGCTGCCGTGGTCGGCGACGCTGCTGTTCTCGTCGCCGCGTCCGGCGGAGTCGCGCAGCGCGGGGAAGATGATGTCGTCGCTGACCCCGCCGTTCTGCAGGGCGGCGAGGGTCATGCCTTCGAAGCAGGTGGCTTGGAGTTCGGAGCGCCGGGTGAGTTCGAGCCCGGCTTCGCCCTGGGCGGTGGCCGAGGCCTGCCCGTAGGCGGCGTTGATGCCGGAGAGCCGTTGCAGCGCGTGGCCGAACTCGTGCGCGAACTGGCCGAGGAACACGCCGGCTTCGCTGCGTCCCTCGACTTCGGAGTAGTAGCGCGCGGTCATGTAGATGGTGTTGTCCTGCGGGCAGTACAGCGCGGTCTGGTTCCAGGTCCGCAGCCCGCAGGGCGTGTTGGTGTCGCTGCCGGTGGTGACGACGCGAGGCATGTCGGTGGGCAGGTTCGCCTGCTGCAGCGCGGGTTTCCAGGCGCGCATGAGGCAGGGGAGCGCGGCCTGGTAGAAGGCGTCCTGCGCGGCCACGTCGGTGTCGAAGGCCGGTAACGAGCACGGGGTGGTGACGGCCCCGCTGCCGTCGATGTTGATCGGGTTGTCGCCGAGCTTGACCACGGGTCGCGCGGTCGAGGACGGTGCGTCCGAGGTGGTGGGTTCGTCGGAAGTGGTGGTTTCCGAAGTGGTTTCGGTGGTCGTGGTGGGTTCGTCGCTGGAGCTGGGCGCGGTCTGCTGGTAGGAGCGCTGCTCGGCCCGGTTCGCCGACATCGACGCTCCGACGGCTCCGACGGTCCCGATCACGAACACGGTCACCGCGGCGAGCACGATCCCGACGACGAGGCCGTGGTTGTTCCGCTTCGGAGGCTCCTGGTGGAAGGCGGGGCCGGGCGGCACCCAGGCGGGCGCGGCCCGCTGCCACCCCGCCTGCTGCGACCCGGCCTGTTGCGATCCGGCCTGCTGTGGCCCGGCCTGCTGCGCCCCGGCCTGCCAGGGGTCGGTTTGCCATTGCGGCGCTTGAGGATTCGCCTGCCAGGCCTGCGGTTGCCCAGGCTGCTGTCCTTGGTGTCCGGATTGCTGGTGACCGGGCCGAGGCTGTCCGGGCTGTTGCCCTGGCTGCCCGGTCTGCGGGAGACCCGGCTGCTGCCCGAACGCCGCGGGAGGCGGGCCGACGTGCGGACGTCCGACGGGCGCCGCGGGGAGCGGCTGCCCGGGCGGTGGTGCCGGGAAGGCCTGCCCACCCCGGTCACCGTTCTGCGGCTGCTCCCAGGGCGGGCGCGGAGGTAAGGGAGGCCGAGTCATCCTCGCAGCTCCGACCACCGGAAACGACGGGTCTCAACCACCCCGCCCAGCCATAACGCGCTCATGCCACCGACTTCCCACAACACGAAGATCGCTCAGCACCCTAACCCCAGCAGCACCCCCGCACCCCCACTTTCCCCAAACCCATCCCCCCGGATCCCGGGTACGGCGTCTCCTCACCCGGGAAGCGGCGTCGCGTGCCTGGGGACCTCACCAGGGGACAGTTTTTTCTAGAATTGCCCCATGATCATGTCCGTTTTGTCTGGACAGTTTTAGCTAAAACTGCCCTCTCGCGAGCTGCGCCCCTCACGAGTCGATGGCTTCGAGGCGGACTCCTCCGAGGATCGGACCTCCGCGCAGGACGAGCTTCGAGCTATAGGTCCCGGCGGGCACACGCGAGGCGTTGAGCTCCACCGCTCGGAAGATCTTGCCGTCCTGCATGAAGAAGAGAAGCTGCCCAGGTCCGGAGTAGTGGTCGTCGATGTCGACCTCGCTGTGAACCTTGGCCTGAACGTCCTTCTTGCTGGTGTACTCCTCGAAGACGTGCACCGTGTCCCACGGGCCCGGCTGCATGTCGCGCATCGCCCGCTCACGCCCGGGTTGGGTGAGACTGTTGATCTGTTCGTAGAGGCCCGGATCGCGCTCAGGCTCGACGCCACCCGGAGCGCAACCTCCCGCCAACAATGCGAGCAGTGAACCCACAGCGATACGCCGCAGCATGTCAGTAGTTCCCATCGGTCGTTCCGTAACTGTCCGCGTCGTTGCCTGGGTTGTAACCCCCGGACCAGTGGTAGTCGGGTTCTCTGGGGGTGTGGCCTCCGGTATCCGGTGCTGCCTGTGCCTTCCCGGACTGACCGATCTCGACCTGGTCGCTGTACTTCAGGTTTCCTTGTTGGTCGTGGACGAGCACGTCCCCATTGCGTACCGCTTCCTCAACGTGGCGGGCTAGCTCTTCGGGACCCGCATCGGGGTGGGCCTGGGCGATGTTCCGGCCGACCTCGTTGTTGTACAGATCCATTGCTTCGACCGTCGATGCGTTTGCCTGGTCTTGAGGTAGCCGCTCGTGCGCGGTCGTGTAGCTCTCGGTCCATTCGGGTCCGAAGCGTTGGGTCAGAAGCGCGTTCCAGTAGGTGTGCCGGAACGCGTCTCCGTGCCCGTCGGTGGTGCCCTGGCCTCCGAACGCATCGGCTCCGGAGGCTTGGGCGCGTTCGTAAATGTCGTACGCGTCCTTGATCCCAGCCACACCGAGGTCGGTGAGCAGTGAAGCCTCTCCGGCGGTCATCGTCTTGGGTTCAAAACCGAGCTGGTCGGCGAGCCAGCCCATTGGTCCGTCGGGGAAGGTGACCATGCCGTCCGGGTCGGGGGTGACCTGGTACTCGCGCAGGATCTCGTCGATCGGTTTTCGCTGGTCTCCGTTGGCGGCGGTGAGGAACACCACGGGGCCGAAAGGGCCTGACGTGATCGAGGTGAGCTTCTTCGCGGTCTCCTCGTCCGAGGTCTGGACGTTGGTCAGGAGCTTCGCGGCGTTCTGCACGGCTTCGCTCGCTTGCGTCGCGAGGTCGGTCGCGACAGGCGAGGTTGCTGCGTCGGGCGGGAGCGCGTCTGCCTTGTTCTGCAGGTCGAGCAGGTATTGCTGCAGCGCCGAGTGCTCTTGGTGCGCGGATCGAAGCGAATCGGCGACGGTGGTCAGCAGTTTGCTCGCTGCGGTGAAGAGCGCGGTGTCGGTCTCCAGTTCTTTCGCCGACGAGGTCAGCGCGCCGGTTGCCGCGTCGGCTGCCTGGCCGCTCCAGACAGCGGGCAGCTGGTCCGTGGCCATCCTCGTCGAGTCCTGCTGGGTTCCGTCGAGGCCTTGACCTGCTCGGCTGAAGGCGTGAACGAGATCATCGAGTCCGCCAGGATTCCCGAGCGGTTCTCCAAGGGACCGACGAGCGTTGGCGATCGACGCGGCGAGGTTGTCGGGTCGCATGGACTCCGCGATCCTCTGCAGGTCAGCGGCACGGCTTGCCAGGTCGTCGATGGTCGCCTGGTTCACCGGACGCCGCCGATCTGTCCTCGACCGGACTCGTCGGCGGCGTCGTAGGTGTTTGCGCTGGTGTGCACGTCCTGCGCGGTCCGCTCCAACGCATCCAGTCGCTTCGACAGGTTGTCGAACAGGGCTTGTTGGAAGGCGTTGAAGGCTTCACCGCACGTCGTGGTCGCGAAAGCTCGGGCGCCCTCGGCGGTAGCTCCGTCCCAGGCGGAGCGGACCGATCGCAGATCCGTCGCCAGCATGTCGATCTCGCGCGAAGCGTTCCGCATCTCATCGGGCGTGGTGTTGAACCCGGTCATGCTTGCGACTCCTCCCCGGTGTGTGCGCCATGTCCGGAGAGTCTTGCAAAACAGGAGCGGCCACATCGGCGAATTGGGTGATCTTGTCGGGTTCTGGAGGAGTGCTTGCGTGCCCGATGTGGAGGTGCGGTTGGTGCTCTGCGTCGCCAGGGGACAGTTTTTCCTCTAATTGCCCCATGATCATGTCCGTTTTGCCCGGACAGTTTTAACTAAAACTGCCCTGTGCCCAGTAGTGCGGGGCGGGAGGTGACGGAGTTCGGCGGGAGTGCATCGCCCGGGTCGTGGTGGGGAGCCACCAGAGGGTGGCGAGGGGGAGGGCGATGAGGAGTTGGGTGAGGCTTCCGAGGTTGCCGTTGAGGAGGGTCGTGGTGCCACTGATCGCGTAGAGGGCGCAGCAGATCGTGACCAGGATTCTGCCCGTTCGGCTGCCTCGGAGGAGGGAGAGGAGGCTGCCTCCGATGCCGAGGGTGATCGTGAGGGTGGCCGCGGTGAGCAGCAGCGCGCCGGCGAGGTGGTGACCCGTTTCGAAGCCGCGCTTGATGCTCATGGCTCCGAGCAGCGCGAAGCCGCCGAGGGAGACGCCGGAGGTGGTCAGCGCGGCGACGATCAGGACTGCGATGGAGCCCTGCTTAGGCGGATCGGCCGGGGGCCGGGTGAGTTGGGGCGGGAGTTGCGGGTCGAACATCGGGTTGTGCACGGCGGGAATTCCCTTCAGTAGTCCCAGGTGTGGTCGCGGTGTTCTTCGCGGTCGGCGATGACCGCGCATTCCGGGCAGCGTTCGGTGATCGCCTTGGTGAGGGGCTCGCGCGGCCACGGGGTGGCGGTGGGGATGAGCAACCAGGTTTCGCAGAGCGCCGGAACCCAAGCGCCGGTATATACCGATCCGGGAAGCGTCGTCATCGCGTGGCGAATCTTGAATCCCGAGCCGACGATCCAGAACACGTCCGTTCGCTCTCGTCGAAACACGTCGAAAACCATCCCTTTGAGTCCTCTGCTTCTGAACACGTGGAACCGGAATGGGATGGGAAGTTAGGTTCGTTTCGGCAGTTCATCCACCAGTGAAACGTTTCCCCGGGAATCGAAGCAGTGAAACGGAATTCGAAACGGGGAGCCGGTCACGCATCTCCCCGGAGGTCAGGGTGTCGGCGAGATCCCGACTGTTTCGCGTCAACCTCGGCGCGGAGCTCCGAACCCTGCGCGAGCGCGCGAGAATGTCCACCCGAACGGTGGCCACGCGATTGGGCACCAGCCCGGCGTGGGTCAGCAGAACGGAGACCGGAGTCCGCTACCCGACCCCGGAGGAGGTCGCCGCCCTCTGCGACCTCTACGGCGCCACCGGCGAGATGCGCGACCTGCTCACCGCCAAGGCTGAGTCCAACGACGGCACGACCATCAACCTGCCGTCCCACGACCAGTTCGCCGACCAACTGGCCAACATCATGCTGCTGGAGACCGAGGCCCGACGGGTGACGGAGTACGAGCTGGCCCTCGTACCAGGGCTGTTGCAGACGGCGGGCTATGCGCGCGAGATCTTCTCGACGATCGAGCGTCCGCAGGCGGAGATCGAGCGCCTGGTCTCCACGCGTCTGGGACGCCAACCGCTGCTGACCAGGCCGAGAGGCCCGGAGCTCCAGTTCCTTCTGGACGAGTTCGTGCTGCGCAGGCTGATCGGTGGTCCGGAGGTGATGCGTGAGCAGCTGTGCAAGATCGTCAGGGAAGCGGAGCGTCCGAACGTTCGCGTGCGGGTCGTACCTGCGACGGCCGGGGCGCACGCCGGTTTGGTGGGGACTTTCGCCGTGTACGAGTTCGCAGCGGTCGAGACCTACGTGTACCTGGAGCACAAGAGAGGTGGCGTTTTCCTTACTGACCCCGAAGACACGCGTGGGTATGTTGATGTTCGGGACGAACTTTGGGAGTCGGCGCTCGACGAGCAGGCATCGGTCGAGTTGGTCGGCACGTTGGCAGAAGGGCTTGTCGATGACTGACCTCGTGTGGCGGAAGAGCAGCCGTAGCGGCCCCGAGACGAAGTGCGTCGAAGTCGCGCAGGCCCCCGATTCGATCGCCGTCCGTGACTCCAAGGATCCGGAGGGTGGTCAGCTGCGAGTCCAGGCAGCCCAGTGGGGCGCCTTCATGCAGGGCCTCAAGAGCGGGCGGTTTCGCTCCGCCGAGTAGGTGATCTTCGCGTTGTGACCTGGGCGGGAGTGTGGCCCAGGTCAAGTTTGTCCAGATTCCCCGGAACCGTTACGCGCGCGGGCGCGTCCAGCTAAAGTAACCACGGTTCATGGGGGATCACAGGGTCCGGAGGATCTGGGATGACTAGCGCAGAGAGCGGGTTCGCCGCCGCCAAAGAGGGCCTGAAGGCCGTCAGCGGCCAGACGCAATGGATCAACTCGCAGGTCAGCGCGGGCAAGCTGGCGCTGGACCCCGAGGTCGCCGAGAGGGCTGCCAAGCGTTGCGAGGAGGAAGGCGACGAGCTCACGAAGCTGATCAACGAAGCGCGTGCGATCACTCGTGTCAGTGGACTTGGCGATTACAAGCCCGGAGCACAGCTGGCGCAGCGTTTCGAGGACAAGGCTGAGGGGGAAGCCGGAGCCTTGAAATTGATCCGTGACATGCAGGCTGAGCTGGATAAGCAGGCCGCAGCCTTCCGTGAAGCTGCGAAGCAGTACCGAGCCACCGACGAGCAGAACGCCGACGACTTTAGACGAGGTTTGCAGTGAAGAAGCTTTCCCGGTCCCTGATCGCAACGGCCGCAGGTGCAGCCCTTCTTGGGCTTTCTGCTTGCGGAACTGGATCGGGCTCTGGCGGTGGCAACACGGAGGCGCCCGAAACGACTTCGTCGCAAGCCGGGTTGGCTAGTTTTGACCCGTGCACGTTCTTTCAGCCCGATCAGCTGACCTCGTTCGGCTTGGGGACTCAGTCGGAACCGTTTGCGCCGGTCAGCTACGAGCCTGGCTGTCGCTGGACGGGTGAGAAGTTCATCCTCTCGCTGCAGAAGAACGCGGAGGAGACCGTCGCGTCGTACGAGACGACGGGAAGCTGGGACAGCTACACGAAGAAGACCATCGCAGGCCGGTCAGCTGCAGTGGCTCTTGAATCCGGAGCGACCGGCGTCGGCAGCTGCTCGGTGCTCGTTGACGCCGGAGGCGGCGTGGCCATCTTCATGCTCGATGGTCAGCGGCAGGATTCCGTGCCGGACCCGTGCGGGGAAACCGAAAAGATCGTTAGTCAAGTGGCTTCTCAATTGCCGAAGTGATTTGGGGGAGTTATGGGATTGCTTGGCGACCTCGTCGACACGGTCGACAACGCGGGTGCCCATGTCTTCGGTGGCCTTGGCTGGGAGGGTGCAGCTGACGACCAGCGCAACGAGCTGGCCGCGCAGGGCAAGCAGTTCGCTCAGCAGCAGCAGGCTGCTATCGCCCAGAACGTCAAGGGCCTGAACGTTTCAGGGTATGACTCGCCCGCGATCAGCGAGTGCGTCAACTGGGACGGATACAGCCACGCTGACATCTACAAGACCAACGAAGAGTCGATCAAGCCCAGTAGGGTCGGTGAGTCTGCCCAGGCCTGGGTCACCCTCGCTGAGAAGCTCCGCGAGCGCGGCACGAACTACAGCCGGGACCTGGGTGAGATCGTTCGCGGCGGTTGGCAGGGTGAAGCAGCTGAAGCGGCTGCTGAAGTCGGCAAACCCGCCTCTGAGTGGATGATCGCCAGCGCGGACGCGTTCCAGGCGACCGGCGAGAATCTCCGGATCGCGGGCGATGCGGCGGGTGAGTCGAAGAACCTCGTGCCCAAGCCCGAGGGATTCAGCTGGGGAGAGACGGCGGCCAGTGCAGTTCCGTTCGGGCTTGCTGGTGGCGGAATCAATGCGCTTTCTCAGATGGAAGCGCAAGAAGAAGCTGAAAAGGCTGCTCGCGAGACCATGGGTCGGGTTTACAGCCCCACGCTGACTCAGGTCGACGCGAAGATGCCGCAGTACACCGCCCCGGACGGGTCGACCGCGAACCCTCCGCCGGTGTCTCCGCCTCCTGGAACTGACTGGGGTGGCGGCCCTGGCAACGGCGGCAACGTCCCTGGTGGTTCCGGAGCCGGTTCGGGTGCTGGCGGCGGTTATTCCGGTAGCGGAATGCCTGGTGGTTCGGGCGGCATTCCAGGTGGGGGTTACAGCGGTGGCGCCTACCCGGGCGGTACGAGTCCGGCGGGCACTGGAACTGCATGGGCGAACCCGCCTGGCGGTGGTGCTTACCCCGGCGGAATGCCCCCAGGAGCGGGCGGAGCCGGTGGGGCTGCTGGCGGCGCCGGCGGTTTTGGTCTCGCCGGTGGTCTCGGTGCTGGAGCTGGCGCGGGAATGGGCGCTGGTGGCAAAGCTGGCGGTGTCGGCGGTGCTGGTGGTGGCGCCGGTGCCCGCGGTGCGGGAATGGGCGCCGGTGGTCGCGCAGGCGCAGGTGGCCTTGGTGCCGGTGCGGGCGCCGGAGCAGCTGGCGCTGGTGCTGGCGGTCGTGGTGCTGCTGGCCGCGGTGGCATGGGCGGCATGGGTGCCGGTGCCGGTCGTCGCGGTGAAGGCTCTGAGGACGACGAGCACGAGCGTCCCTCCTGGCTTGAGGAGCAGGACGACGTGTGGATGAACGACATGCCTAAGACGGCGCCTCCTGTCCTCGGGGAGTGATGACCTGACCTCCGTTCTCTGAACGGACCTTTTGTGGATCGAGTGGTGGGGAAGTTTTCATGAAAACTTCCCCACCACCTCCACGAGTCTCTTTCTGCTTCCACGGGTGGGAGAAAGCTCAGTGAGTGTGTTGGGGCGGTGGCAGCTGCTGCCGGTTCACCTGGACATCGTTCTCAAGTATCTGAAGATCGACGGGTTGACGTTGCCGATCAGCAGTCGATCTTTCGGACGTACTGGGTCGGAGTTCAACGCGATCGTGAGGACGGAAGTCCCGAACATGGAGGCGGCCGGGCTGGTCGTCGACGACGAGGTGGTGCCTCCGCTGGTGGAGGCGCTGAAAACCCTTGCCACGCCCTATCTGTGGGTCGACTCGATGTGGTTCCCCCAGCCGGGTAGCGACCACTGCTGGCGGGCCGTCGCCGTGTTCACCGAGGGCGATCGCGTGGTGCTCGGCGTGCAGGCGCCCAGCGAGGACCCCAAGCGCGGCGGGCTGCTGACCGTCGAGGTGCACCAGAACGTGCCGCTGCCGTCGGTCGTGCTCGCCACGCTGCCGCCCGCGAAGCCCGGCATCAACGGTCCGATCCGGGTGCCGCACTCGTCGCTGCAGGGCGAGCAGATCGAGGACTACGACCCGTCGAGCATGATGCAGACCGCCACCCGGCAGCGCGGCAGCAGCGGTGACCAGCAGGTCGAGCTCTACGAGCGGGTCGGCAAGGCGCAGCACGCGCGGCTCGGTCAGCTCGCGGCGAACCTGCGCGACCAGCACGGCCGGCGTCGCCGCACCCAGCCCGTGTCCTGGTTCGACAACCTCGAACCGGACGGTCGTTACCTCGATCGTGTGGAACGCGGCAGCACCGGCGAACCGCTCTACGCGCTGCTGCCCGCCGACGCCCGCATGATCGGAAACGAGATCAACTCGTTGATCAACCAGGTCCGGGCGGGCTGAGCGCATCCCGGCTGGTCGGTATGTCGCATCGGGGCAGGTCAACGGCCTATCCGGCATTACTCCGGTTGTCGTCTCGACGCCTCCGGCAGCCCGCCCGACACGCCGAAAGCGTTCGAAGGGGGCACGCGCGGCTTGACAGCCCGCACGTAGGCTGCACGACATGGTCGAACCCCAGCTGCATCGCGTTACTCTGCCCAATGGGCTGCGCGTGGTGTTGGCACCGGACTCGGCAGCGGGCCAAGCGTCATCAGGGCAGGCCCCTGTGGTCGGTGTCAGCGTGCACTACGACGTGGGCTTCCGCTCCGAACCCGAAGGGCGCACCGGCTTCGCGCACCTGTTCGAGCACCTGATGTTCCAGGGCAGCGAAAGCCTCGAGAAACTCGCCCACTTCCGGCACGTGCAGGGCTCCGGCGGCACGTTCAACGGTTCGACGCACCAGGACTACACCGACTACTTCCAGGTCCTGCCCTCCGCGGCCCTGGAACGCGCGCTGTTCCTGGAAGCCGACCGGATGCGCGCCCCCAAGCTCACCGAGGAGAACCTCGCCAACCAGGTGGACGTGGTCAAGGAGGAGATCCGGCTCAACGTCCTCAACCGCCCCTACGGCGGCTTCCCCTGGATCCTGCTCCCGCCGGTGCTGTACTCGACCTTCGCCAACGCGCACAACGGCTACGGCGACTTCACCGACCTCGAACAGGCCACCGTCGACGACTGCGCCGCCTTCTTCGACACCTTCTACTCGCCCGGCAACGCCGTGCTCACCGTCGCCGGTGACCTCGACGTCGACCGGACGATCAAGCTGATCGAGAAGCACTTCGGCGACGTCCCCGCCCGCGACGTCCCGCAGCGGCCGTCGTTCGGCGAGCCGTTCCCCACCAGCGAGGTCCGCGGCAAGCACGCCGACCCGCACGCGCCGCTGCCGGCCGTCGCGCTCGGCTACCGGCTGCCCGACCCGGTCGGCGAGCTCGACGCCTACCTGGCCAACGTCGTGCTCTCCGGCATCCTCTCCGACGGCGACGCCTCCCGGCTCCAGCAGCGGCTCGTGCACGGCGAAGCCCTCGTCGTCGACGTCAGCGCCGGAACCGGCCTGATGGGCGCGCCGCTGGACGCGCGCGACCCCGACACCTTCACCTTCACCGCCATCCACACCCCCGACGTCGGGGTGGAGCGCGTGATCGGGGCCATCGACGAGGAGATCGACAAGCTCGCCACCGAAGGCCCCAGCGAAGAGGAACTGCACCGGGTCACCGCCCGCTGGGCCGCCTCGCTGCACCGCGAGCACGACCGCGTCGTCTCCCGCACCCTCGACCTCGGCAGCGCCGAACTGCTGCACGGCCGGGCCGAGCTCATCGCCGAACTGCCCGAGCGCATCGGCAACGTCCGCGCCCAGGACGTCGCCAACGCGGCCAAGGAGCTGCGCTCCGACGCCCGCGCCGTCCTGGAGATCGAACCCGCAGGTGACGAGAACGGAGGTGCGGCATGACCCGCGCAACGCACCGCAGCGCCGAGGAGATCGGCCGCACCGAGCTCGGCCCGCGGCCGCTGCCGCCGCTCGGTGAGCCCCGCACCGGCGTCCCGCCGGCCGTCGTCGACACCGTCCTGTCCAACGGGCTCCGCGTCATCGCCGCCCGCCACGGCCAGGTGCCGATGGTCGAGATGCGGCTGCGCATCCCGTTCGCCGGAGACGACGCGCTGCACCCGGCCACCGCCGAGGTGCTGGCCGAAACGCTGCTCACCGGCACCGAACGCCGCGACCGCGTCAAGATGGACACCGACCTGGCGGCCGTCGGCGGCGACCTGCACGCCGTCGTCGACCCCGAGCGGCTGAGCATCGCCGGCGACGCCCTCGCCAGCGGTCTCGACACGCTGCTCGACGTCCTCGGCGACGCGCTCACCGGCGCCACCTACGCCGACGACGAGATCAACGCCGAGCGCGCCCGCCTCGTCGAGCGCATCGGCGTCGCCCGCTCGCAGCCGCGCGTCATCGCCCGCGAGGAGCTGCAGCGCCACCGCTACGGCGACCACCCCTACGTCCGCGAGGTGCCCGAGGCCGAGGACGTCGCCCAGGTGACGCCCGAGCAGGTCCGCGCCCTGCACCGCTCGCACGTGCTGCCGCGCGGCTCGGTGCTGGTGCTGGTCGGCGACATCGACCCCGACGCCGTCACCGGCGAGGTCGAACGCGCCCTGTCCGGCTGGACCTCCTCGGAATCCGCGCACGAACTGCCCGCGCTGCCCCCGGTCACCGGCGGCAACGTGCGGCTCGTGCACCGGCCCGGAGCCGTGCAGTCGCAGCTGCGCTTCTCCGCGCAGGCGCTCGCGCGCACCGACGAGCGCTACCCGGCGCTGCAGATCGCCAACCTCGTCTTCGGCGGCTTCTTCTCCTCCCGCCTGGTGGAGAACATCCGCGAGGACAAGGGCTACACCTACGGCGCGCACTCGTCGTTCGAGTTCACCCGCGGCAACGGCACGCTGCTCGTCGACGCCGACACCGCCAGCGAGGTCACCGCGGCCGCGCTGCTGGAGACCCGCTACGAGCTGGCCCGGCTGTCGCTGGTGCCGCCGTCGGAGGCCGAGGTCGAGTCGGCGCGGCAGTACGCCATCGGCGGGCTGCTCACCTCGACCGCCTCCCAGGCGGGCCTGGCCTCGACGCTCTCGGCGCTGGCCGCGGCGGGCCTGGACCAGAACTGGCTGACCGCGCACCCCGAGCGGCTGCGCGAGGTCACCGTCGAGCAGGTCGCCGAGGCCGCGAAGCTGTTCGCCCCCACCGCGTTCACCGGCGTCGTCGTCGGTGACGCCGACAAGCTCGCCGACCAGCTGCGACTGCTCGGCGGCGTGGAGCTGCCATGACCCGGTTACCGGATGGAGCGCAAGAATGACCAGCGAAGTGTTCGCCGGTGCGGGCTTCCAGCTCGACTCACCGCCCCTCCTCTCCCGGTCCACCGTGGACCGTCGGGAGGAGCTGCGGGAATCCCTCGACGGCGGCGCGAAGCTGTGGCACAGCGGCAAGGTCGTCCTCGTCGACGCCAAGGGACGCACCCAGATCGACGAGAACTCGCGGCTCGTGGTGCAGCCGGCCGTCGACTTCGGCGACCGCCCGTCGCCGAACGCCGTGCTGCTCGGCGTCGAGGACGATGTCAGCTACTGGGCCCTGCGCACCGACCACGACGGCGCGGCCGACGACTGGCGTGACCTGCGCACCGGCGGCGCCCTGCTCAACGACACCGACGCGGGCCTGCTCACCACGGCCGTCGGACTGCTCGGCTGGCACGACAACGCCCGCTACTGCGCGGTCTGCGGCGCGGCGACCACCCGCGTCAAGGTCGGCTGGGCCCGGCGCTGCTCGGGCTGCGACCGCGAGGAGTACCCGCGCACCGACCCGGCGGTGATCTGCCTGGTCAGCGACGGCGCCGACCAGGTGCTGCTGGCCCGCCAGCCGGTGTGGCCGAAGCACCGCTACTCGGTGCTGGCCGGGTTCGTCGAGGTCGGCGAGTCCCTGGAGGCGTGCGTGGCCCGCGAGGTCGCCGAGGAGGTCGGCGTCCGCTGCACCGGCATCCGCTACCTCGGCAGCCAGCCGTGGCCGTTCCCGCGGTCGCTGATGCTCGGCTTCGCCGCCGTCGCCGACCCGGAAGAGCCGCTGGTGCCCGCCGACGGCGAGATCGAGGAGGCCCGCTGGGTCCACCGCGACACGATCCTCGCCGCCCTGGAAGCCGAAGGAGAACCGGTCGACGGAGTCCGCCTCCCGCCGAACGTCTCCATCGCCCACCGCATGATCAAGGGCTGGGCCACCACCAAACCCTGACGAGCCGCCACTGGCAGGGCGATTCGACTGTCGCGCGGGGTTCGCGCCGGAACCTCGCGCGACATTCGTGTCCATTCGCGCTGGTCAAGGTTGTGGGGACGCGATCTGGGCGACACACGGTGGTGGGTATCGGCTGGGTGGGGTCGAGGGTCTGCGAGGATGCCTGCATGGCCGATCAACCGCGACTCCTGGAAGGTTTGGACCCGGAGCAGCGGCAGGCCGTCACCGCACCGCGCGGACCCGTGTGCGTCCTGGCCGGTGCGGGAACGGGGAAGACCCGGACCATCACCCACCGCATCGCCTACCTCGTCCAGCGCGGACTCGTGACGCCCCGGCAGGTGCTGGCCGTGACCTTCACGGCGCGCGCCGCCGGTGAGATGCGCACCCGGCTGCGGGAGCTCGGGGCCGCGGGGGTGCAGGCCCAGACCTTCCACGCCGCGGCCTTCCGGCAGCTCCGGTACTTCTGGCCCCGGGTGCACGACACGGCGATGTGGCAGCTCACCGACAACAAGTTCCGCCTGGTCATGCAGGCCGCGAACCGGCTGGGGCTGTCCACCGAGCGCGAGGACGTGCGCGACCTCGCCGGTGAGATCGAGTGGGCCAAGTCCTCGCTGATCAGCCCCGAGCAGTACCCGGCCGCCGCGCAGCAGGCCGGGCGCGAGACACCGGTCCTGCCCGAGCTGATCGCCAAGGCCTTCGCCGGGTACGAGCGGATCAAGAGCGGCGCGCAGCTGCTCGACTTCGACGACCTGCTGCTGCACATCGCCGCGATCCTGGAGGACCGCGACGACGTCGCGGAGGAGTTCCGCAGCCAGTACCGCTCCTTCGTCGTCGACGAGTACCAGGACGTCAACCCGCTGCAGGCGCGCGTGCTCGACGCCTGGGTCGGCAACCGCGACGACCTCACCGTCGTCGGCGACGCCAACCAGACCATCTACTCCTTCGCGGGCGCCTCCCCGAAGTGGCTGATCAACTTCCCGCGGAAGTACCCCGAGGCGACCGTGGTCCGCCTCGAACGCGACTACCGCTCCACCCCGCAGGTCGTGGGCCTGGCCAACCAGGTCATCGGCGCCGCCCGGGAGCGACCCGCCGGGACCCGGCTCAAGCTCGTCGGCCAGCGGCCCGACGGCCCGCGCCCCGACTTCGCCGAGTACGACGACGAGACCGACGAGGCCGACGCCATCGCCCGCAAGATCGCGCAGCTGGCCAAGCGGGGCGTGCCGCTGTCGGAGATCGCGATCCTGTTCCGCGTCAACGCCCAGTCCGAGGTCTACGAGAAGGCGCTGTCCGACGCCGAGATCCCGTACCAGGTGCGCGGCGGCGAGCGGTTCTTCGCCCGCGCCGAGGTCCGCCAGGCGATGGCCACTTTGCGCACCGCCATCGCCCGCGACACCGACGCCACCGACCTGCCCGGCACCGTGCGGGAACTGCTCGTCGAGGTCGGCCTGACCGACGAGCCGCCCGCCGGCGGTTCGGCCCGCGAGCGCTGGGAATCGCTGATCGCGCTCGTCGAACTCGCCGAAGGCCTGGTCAGCACGGTCCCCGACGCCGACCTGCGGCGCTACGTCGCCGAACTCGACGCCCGCGCCGAAGCCCAGCACCCGCCGACCGTCGAAGGCGTCACCCTCGCCTCGCTGCACGCGGCCAAGGGCCTGGAGTGGGACGCGGTGTTCCTCGCCGGGCTCGTCGAGGGCACGCTGCCCATCCAGCACGCCGACACCGACGCCGCCGTGGAGGAGGAGCGGCGGCTGCTCTACGTCGGCGTCACCCGCGCCCGCGAGCACCTGCACCTGTCCTGGGCGCTCGCCCGCGCCGGGGGCAAGCGGTTCCGGCGCCGCAGCCGCTTCATCTACAACCTCGTCCCCGACGGGCACCCGGCCGCGCTGCCGAGCAAGGCCAAGGCGCCGCAGCCGCCCCCGCGCCAGGCGGCCACCGTCAAACCCCGGTGCCGGGTGTGCTCGGCGACGCTCGTCCAGACCATGGACATCAAGCTCGGCCGCTGCTCGGACTGCCCGTCGGACGTGGACGAGACGCTGCTGGAGCAGCTCAAGGCCTGGCGCAGCGAACGCGCCCGGCAGCTCAAGGTGCCCGCCTACGTGGTGTTCACCGACGCGACGCTGACCGCGATCGCCGAGCAGCGGCCCGCCGACGAGTCGGCGCTGGTCGGGATCTCCGGCATCGGGGCGTCCAAGATCCAGCGGTTCGGCAGCGACGTGCTCGCGCTGATCAACCGGGTGAACTAGCGAAATCGCAGGTCAAAAATGTGTTGCGGCGTCTGGTGCCCGGCGCCTAACCTCGTAGACACGCGCGGGCCGAGAGGTCCGCTTTCGCCGACCGAGACCGAGAAGGAGGTGGGGACAGTGAAGATCTTCGAGATCATCAACAACGCCCCGCGTTCCTTCATGGCCGGGGTTGTTTCGCTGCTCCCGGGCGCCTTTGTGCCCTTCGCCGATGATCTGCGCGTCGAGAAGTCGCGTGGCTACCGCACCACCCCGGCGATTACGCAGCACCCGTGCACTTCGGTCCGTTGGCACTTCCTGGATCCGCTGATCTAGGAGAGCCCCAGGCTTTTCACAAGGCCGCGGACCTGCACACAGGGTCCGCGGCCTTTTTGTGCGCTCCGGGTGATCCACAACCACAACCACATCCATCCACGACCACGATTCGCCTGCCATCGACTACTGGAGGAAGTCGTATGTTCACCGCGAGTGTGCCGATACCCGAGTCGGCCGTGGACTCGCAGTTCGAGCCCGAGCAACCCTCGGCCTCATCGCTGCAGCGCCGCCTGCCCTGCCGCCGGGACCCGGACCTGTGGTTCGCCGAGAACCCGTCCGACCTGGAACAGGCCAAGGTCCTGTGCAGCGACTGCCCGATCAAGACCGAGTGCCTGGCCGGCGCGCTGGACCGCTGCGAACCCTGGGGGGTCTGGGGCGGCGAGATCTTCGAGCGCGGCGAGGTCGTAGCCCGCAAACGCAGGCGCGGACGCCCGCGCAAGCACCCCCGCCCGGAGGAGACCGGGCCCAGCAAGCAGGAGCGAGCAGCATGACCGACCACACCATCAGCCTCATCCAGCCGAACGCCCTGGAGACGCGCATGTACCCGACCGAGGAGCTCCTGCGATTACATCGCAAGGAGAGACTGGCCGAAGCCGAGCGACAACGCGAAGCCCGCTCGCTCACGGCCGGACGCAGATGGCGGGCCCTGGCCCGCTACGCCACGAGAAAGGCCGAAGCCGCTGAGCAGCGCTGAAATCACGTGAACGCGCGCTCGCGGATGCCGCGTCGGCCGTCGTGATCGTGGTGGGCGCAGTTTTCATGAAAACTGTCCCCACCCCCGACGGCCGACGCACTCTCGGCACCCGAGGACGTGGCCTTGCCGAGACCGCAAACGAACGTGCGTGATTCGCCGCGCCGGGTCTAGTCTTCCGGCTCGTGGGAGCACATTCGCACGACAACATCGACTGGGACGCGCACCTGGACCGGCTTCGCGCGGCCGACGACTTCATCGCACCCGACATCACCCAGGTGATCGGCCGGTTGCTGCGACCCGGCGACCGCTCGGTCATCGAGATCGGCGCCGGAGCCGGTGGCACGGCGGCGATCATCGCGAAAACCCTGGCGTCGCGCGGAGACGGCGGCCGGCTCACCGTCGTCGACACCGCCGAGCAGCTGCTCAACGCGGCAGGGGAGCGGGCCACCGGAGCCGCCGGCGGCGTCGAGATCCGCACCGTCCGCGCCGACGCGGCCGACGACACCCTCGCCGAGGAGATCGAGAAGGCCGGAGCCACCCCGCAGGCCGACCTGGTCTACGCGGCGTTCGTGGTGCACCACCTGCCCGACCAGCTCGCCGGGCTGCGCAGGCTCGCCCGGCTCGTCAAGCCCGGCGGACGGCTCGCCGTCGTCGAGTTCGGCCTGCAGACCCGCGTGCTGCCCGCCGACATCGGCCTCGGCGAACCCGGCCTCGAAGCGCGGCTGCTCAACGCGAGCGAGCAGTGGTTCCAGCAGATGCGCGCCGAGATGGACGGCTCCGTCCGGCTGCCGATGGGCTGGGCGAAGGCCATGACCGAAGCCGGGCTCACCGAGGCGACCTCGTTCAGCTACCTGATCGACCGACCGGCCCCGCTCGACGATCTCGGCCGGGCCGCCGCGATCCGCCAGCTGGGGATGCTCCGCCGCGACGCTGACGAACGCCTGCCCGCCGCCGACGTGGAGATCCTCGACCAGCTCCTCGACCCCGGGAGCGAGCACTACGCCGGCAACCGCGACGACCTCCACTACCTCAGCGCCAACACCGTTCACATCGGCACCAAGCCCGCCTGACCTGCGAGATCAGGCGTCGGCCTCGGCGAAGCCGGGTTGCCACTCGGCGATGATGTCCCGAGTGGCGACCTCGGCGTCGAGCTGGCAGAGGATGCCCGTCGCGCCCAGCGTGACGCGGTGGATCAGCAGGTAGTCCGGCGGCAGGTTCAGCAGCCGGCCGGTGCGGAAGTCCTGGCCGCGCAGGTCGGAGACCCGCTCGGCCTGGTGCTGCAGCCAGCTGCGGGTGAAGTGGAACGTCTCGGTGCGCGCCGGGTCGACGAACGGCGCCAGGTAGGCGAGCACGTCCTCGGCGTGCAGCTCCTGATCCGGCTGGACGAACCGCTCCTCGCGCAGCAGCTCCAGCAGCTCGATCGACTTGTCCTGCAGCGCCAGCCGGATCATCTTGCCGAACGTCGGCGGCAGACCGCCGGGAAGACGCGACACCGCGCCGAAGTCGATCACGCACAGCCGCTCGTCCGGCAGCAGCATGAAGTTGCCCGGATGCGGGTCGGCGTGCAGCAGCCCGACCTTCGCCGGGGTGGAGAAGTGGAACTCCGCCAGCAGCCGCCCGGCCAGATCCCGCTCGGCTCGCGTCCCCTCGGCGATGATCTTCGAGAACGGCGTTCCGGTGACCCACTCGGTCACCACGACCTTCGGCGCGCTCGCGATCACCGCGGGAACCTTGACCCGCGGATCGTCGGCGAAGACCTTCGCGAAGGTGCGCTGGTTGTCGGCCTCGATGCGGTAGTCGAGCTCCTCGACCATCCGCTCCTGCAACTCCTCCAGCAGCGGCTTGACCTCGGCACCCGGCGCCAGCGACTGGAACACGCGGGAGAACCGCATCAGCTGCCGCAGATCCGAGCGCAGCGCCTCGTCGGCGCCCGGGTACTGGACCTTGACCGCCACCTCGCGGCCGTCGTGCCACACCCCGCGATGCACCTGACCGATGCTGGCCGACGCGGCCGGTTCGTCGTCGAACGACTCGAAGCGCTTGCGCCACGACGAGCCCAGCTGCTCGGTCAGCACCCGGTGCACGCTGGAACTCGGCATCGGCGGCGCCGCCGACTGCAACTTGGTCAGCGCCTCGCGGTAGGGGCCGGCCATCGCGTCCGGCACCGCGGCCTCGAACACGCTCAGGGCCTGGCCGAACTTCATCGCCCCGCCCTTGAGCTGCCCGAGCACCGCGAACAGCTGCTCAGCGGTCTTGGCGGCCACGTCGGCGTTGACCTCGGCGGCGTTCTGGCCGGTCAGACGACGTCCCCAGCCTGCGGCGACCCGTCCGGCGACGCCCAGTGGCAGGCTGGCGAGCTTGGCGGTGCGGTGAGCTGCTTGGCGGGGAATGTCGGCCACGAATTCTCCCTAGGTGCGCGCAGGAAAACCCTCTCGAAGCCCGAAAGGCGCGAGGTCGCCATTCGGAAAACGAGAAACCCATCAACATGCTAGTCGTTCAAACGGGCATGGTGGGTCGTGATCGGCATTCTGGGTGAGCGGGGTTCGTTCCCGCGGCCTAATGAGATGGGCCGGCGGGAACGGGTGAGCGGCTCAAAACGGATTAACTGCGTCGGGAAACCCCGGGAAACCAGCGCGGGGTGGGCCGCTGGCGGCCCACCCGTGCCCGGTCACGCCTTGCCGAGGATGCGGGTCATCTTGGTCCCGCACACCGGGCATGTGCCCTTGGCCATCCGGCGACCGTTGGTCTCCGAGACCTCACCGGAAAAGTCGCGCTTCTCCCGGCACTTCACGCAGTAGCCGTTGTACGTCTCGGCCACGGCTCCCCTCCTTCTGGTAATTGACCCAGCGCCATAGCTGGATCTCCTGCGCCCTCCTGCGGACGGCTGGGGGAACCGTACAGGCGGAGTAATTGAGATGCATGCATTACGCACAGGGCATGTTCGACTCGATGGAGTAATCATTCGGCCATTGACTCCAGCCGCGCGTTGAGGTGCAGCTCACAGGGGGAACCGTTTGTCGGAGCCAGTCGCTAGGGTCCACTTCCGTGGCTGAACCGCAGGTCGAGGTCCGCCGCAGCAAGCGCCGCCGCCAGACGGTGAGCGCCTATCGCGACGGCGACAAGATCGTGGTGCTGCTCCCGGCTCGGATGAGCCGTGCGGAGGAAAAACGCTGGGTGGCGGACATGCTGAGCCGTCTCCAGCGCAGTGAGACGCGACGCCGATCCCCCGCGCGCAACTCGGACGAGGCGCTGGTGCAGCGCTGCCGTGAGCTGTCCGTCAAGCACCTCGACGGCAGGGCGGAACCGAGCAGTGTCCGGTGGGTGCCTCCGATGCGCACGCGGTGGGCTTCGTGCACGCCCAGCGAGGGCACCATTCGGGTGAGTCAGAGGCTGCGAGATGTACCCGGATGGGTGCTCGATTACGTGCTCGTCCACGAGCTCGCGCACCTGCTGGTGCCCGGCCACGGGCGCGACTTCTGGAAGTGGGTCGAGCGCTACCCCAAGACCGAGCGGGCCATCGGCTACCTCGAGGGCCTGGTGGCCGCCTCCCAGCTCCAGATCGGCCTCACCGACGACGAGACGGGAGCCGAGGACGCCGAGGACGCCGACGAGTCCGACGGGGACTGACCCGCAGCGGCCTGACGTTGTCGACGGCCGTTGGTGTTGGGACAGTTTTAGCCATAATCACCCATGATCAATGTCCGTTTTGTCCGGACAATTATGGCTAAAACTGTCCCAACGCAAGACCACCCGCCCTCCGCGGGGTGCGGCGAGCGGGTGGTGCGCGCGAATCAGGGCCGCGAATCAGGGCTTGGGGTTGTCCGGGCCCTGGTCTTCGTCCTGGTTCGGGGTGGGGGGTTCGTCGTCCTGGTTCTGGGGGTTGTTGGACTTCTCCGACTTCTCGGCTTCTTCGGCTCGGCGGATGGCCGCGATCGGGTCGTCGAGGTCCGAGGACGAGCCCCAGCGGTCGGCGAAGTCGAGCGGTTCGTCCAGGTCGGAGCTGTCCGGCAGCAGGTCCGGGTGGTCCCAGACCTGGTCGCGGGCGTCGGTGCCGTGGCGCTCGGCCATCAGCCGCCAGAGGTTGGCCGCGTCGCGCATCCGGCGCGGGCGCAGCTCCAGCCCGATCAGCGTCGCGAAGGTCTGCTCGGCCGGTCCGCCGCTCGCCCGACGGCGACGCATCAGCTCGCCCAGCGCCTCGGCACCCGGCAGCCGGTCGCCCAGCGCGTCGGCCACGACGACGTCGACCCAGCCCTCGACCAGCGCCAGCAGCGTCTCCAGGCGCGTGAGCGCGGCCTGCTGCTCGGGCGTGGTCTTCGGCTCGAGCATCCCGGAGCTCATCATCTCCTGCATCGCCGCCGGGTTCGACGGATCGATCTTGCCCGCCATGTCCTCCAGCGCGGAGGTGTCGATGTGGATGCCGCGCGCGAACTCCTCGACGCCCGCCAGCAGCCGCTGCGACAGCCACGGGACGTGCCCGAACAGCCGGTGGTGCGCCGCCTCGCGGGCGGCCAGGAACAGGGTGGCCTCGCTGATCGGCCGGTCCAGGCCCTCGGTGAACCGGGAGATGTTGGCGGGCAGCAGCGCCGCCGTGCCCTCCGGCCCCAGCGGCAGGCCGACCTCGGTGGAGGTGAGCACGTCGCCGCCGAGCTGCGCGAGCCCGCTGCCCAGCTGCGACCCGAAGGTCATGCCGCCCATCTGGCCGAGCATGCTCAGCAGCGGCCCGGCCGCCTGCTTGGCCTCCTCCGGCAGCGCCTCCAGCCACGCCGCCGACATGCGCTGCGCGATCGGGTCGCACAGCCGCTGCCACACCGGCAGCGTCTTCTCCACCCAGTCGACCGAGGACCAGGTCTGCACCGAGCGGACCCCGGCGGGCAGCGAGGTGCTGCCGTCGAGCCACAGCTCGGCGAGCCGGACCGCGTCCTCGATGGCCTTGACCTGCTCCTGGCTGGGGCGCTCGGTCTTCTGGTTGTTGTGCAGCTGCTGCACCGCGAGCTGCTTGGCCAGGTCGTAGTTGACCGGCCCGGACTGGCCGCCACCGGAGTGGCTCAAGGCCTGACCGAGCTGCGTCAGCATCTGGCCGAGCTGCCCGAGGTCGAAGTTGCCGCCCGGTCCGGGCATGCCGGCGAAACCGAAGGGGTTGTCCCCAGGGTTGCCACCGGACCCGCCCTCAGAGCGGCCTTGCGACGAGTCGCCCTTGTCAGGGTCGTCGGGGTCCTGCGAGCTGAACCCGAACGGCATGTTGGTCATAGTTCCACCGTACGCGGCATCGGCCGCCCCTTTGAAGGATCCACTGGACTGGTCGGGTGCGAGCACCGGGCACATCGCCAACAGCGAACACGTACGCTGTCGCCTCGTGAACCGCCGTACCTGGACGCTGTTGACGAGTGTCGTGCTGGTTGTCGCCTTCGGTCTGCTCGGCGCGTTCGCGCGAGTGCCGTTCGTGGCGCTGGGCCCCGGGCCCACGTACGACACGCTCGGCCTGGAAGGCGACCACCCGGTGATCAGCATCGAGGGGCACGAGACCTACCCGACCGCCGGTCACCTGAACATGACCACGGTATCGGTCACCGACCAGCTGTCGCTGTTCGGTGCGCTGGGCCTGTGGGTCTCCGGTCGCTACGCGCTGGCACCCCGCGACGTCTACTTCCCGCCGAACAAGAGCGAGCAGCAGATCGAGCAGGAGAACACCGAGGCGTTCAACGACTCGCAGACCACGGCCGAGACCGCGGCGCTGCGCTTCCTCGGGTACCCGCACAAGGTGCTGATCGGGCAGATCGTCAAGGGCAGCCCGGCCGACGGCACGCTGGAACCCGGCGACCGGCTGCTCTCGGCCAACGGCAAGCCGATCACCGACGCGACCTCGCTGAAGGACGCGCTGGCCGGCGCCAAGCCGGGCGACCGGGCGGAGATCCGCTACCAGCGCGCCGACCAGCCCGAGCAGGTCGCCAACGTGCAGCTGGGGACCAACACCCAGCCGGGCGGCGACCCGGGTCAGGGCTTCCTGGGCGTGGCCGCGACCGAGCGCCCGGACGTGCCGTTCGACATCAAGATCAGCCTCGCCGACGTCGGCGGACCCTCGGCCGGTCTCATGTTCACCCTGGCGATCATCGACAAGCTGACGCCGGGCGAGCTCAACGGCGGCAAGTTCGTCGCGGGCACCGGCGAGATCGACCCGGCGGGCAACGTCGGCCCGATCGGCGGCATCCCGTTCAAGATGATCAAGGCCCGGGAGGCCGGCGCCACGACGTTCCTGGTCCCGGCCGACAACTGCGCCGAGGCCAAGTCGCAGGCCCCGGAGGGCCTGCAGCTCGCCCGCGTCGCCAACCTCGTCGACGCCACCAAGGCGCTGGACGCCCTCCGCAACAACCAGGTCCCGGCGCCCTGCTAATCAGGCGGGGCTGATCAGGCGAAGGTCGCCTGCAGGGCCTTGATCAGGTTCGGGGCCAGCGACGGGTCGTTGAAGATCTCGTCGTCCTGGCCCTCCTGACCGCGCAGCCGCATGACGCAGGAGTGGGCCGCGCCGCCGCGCAGCACCGCGCCGACCAGGCGAGCCTCGCGGCGGTCGGGGTGCTCGGCGGCGAGCTTGCGGGCGCCCTCGGCGTCCTCGGGCAGCGCGGCCTCGGCCTCCGGCGGCAGCACCACGATCTCCTGGACCAGGGCGCAGCCGATCACCTGCTCCGGCCACTCGATGCGGGCCAGCGCCTCACCGAGGTCGTCGGAGGGCAGCGACTCCTGCGCCAGCGGCGTCAGGGGAGAGGCCTCCGGGTCGAGCTGATCGGCCATGTCGGGAGCCGCGGCCAGCATCGTCTCGGTCGCCACCAGGGCGAAGATCTGCGTCGGCTGGTCCCAGCCCGCAGCGGCGACGAACTCCTCGACCTCGCGGGTCGCGACGGGCAGGGCGAACCCCAATTCCTCAACGGACGGCATGCCGGTCATCGTCCCATCACCGGCGGCGACGTCGGGCAGCGCGCCGCGTCGAGTCGATCGATACCGATCTGTGTCCGAAAAATACCGTTCGCGCGGGGCCTTCCAGGAACTTCACACCTGGGTCGTAGAGTTGAACATCACGAGGGATCGTGTTCACCAGCACGATTGCCAAGTTCAGCTGACCGTCCCCAGGAGCGTGCGCTGTGGCCATGCGGCCCCCGGTAGGAATGCCGAAACTATCCCGGCGAAGCAGGATCCTGCTGATTCTGGGCGGGGTGGTCCTGCTCGCCCTGATCCTCGGATCACGACTGCTGGGCGCCTACGTCGACTGGTTGTGGTTCGGCGAGGTCGGCTACCGCGGGGTCTTCACCACGCAGATCGTCTCGCGACTCGGCCTCGGCGTGGTCGCCGCGGTGTTCCTCGGCGGCGTGCTGCTGCTGAACCTGTGGATCGCCTACCGCAACCGCCCGGTGTTCGTCCCGGTCAGCGGTCCGGACGACCCGCTGACCCGGTACCGGACGGTCATCAGCGAGCACTCCCGGCTGTTCGGGCTGGGCGTCCCGATCGGGATCGCGGTGATCGGCGGGCTCGCGGCGCAGGCCGACTGGCAGACGCTGCAGCTGTTCCTGCACAGCACCCCGTTCGGCAAGGTCGACCCCGAGTTCGGCAAGGACATCAGCTTCTACGTGTTCCAGCTGCCGTTCTGGCGACTGGTGCTGTCCTGGGCGTTCATCGCGGTGACCGTGTCGTTCCTCGGCGCGCTGGTCACCCACTACATCTTCGGCGGCATCCGGCTCACCGGCCGCAGCGGCCAGCTGTCGATGCCCGCGCGCGTCCAGCTGGGCGTGCTGGCCGGGCTGTTCGTGCTGCTCAAGGCCGTCGACTACTTCTTCGACCGGTACGACCTGCTGCTGTCCCAGCGCAACAGCCTGTTCACCGGTGCCAGCTACACCGACCTCAACGCGGTGATGCCGGCGAAGCTGATCCTGATGTGCATCGCGGTGTTCTGCGCCCTGGCGTTCTTCTCGGTGATCTTCCTGAAGAACCTGCAGATCCCCGCCCTGGCGACGGTCCTGCTGCTGCTGTCCAGCGTCGTGGTCGGCGCGGTCTGGCCCGCTCTGCTGGAGCAGTTCTCGGTGCGGCCGAACGCCAACCAGCGCGAGGCCATGTCCATCGAGCGCAACCTCGAAGCCACCAAGTCCGCCTTCGGCATCGGCGACGACAAGGTCAAGTTCGTCGACTACCCGGGCCGGACCCAGCTGCAGCCCAGCGAGGTCGCCGACGACGCGGGCACGATCCCGAACATCCGGCTGCTCGACCCGAACATCCTGGCGCCGACGTTCACCCAGCTCACGCAGCAGTACAACTTCTACGGCTTCCCGGACAAGCTCGACGTCGACCGCTACCGCGACGCCGACGGCAAGCTGCAGGACTACCTGGTCGCGCTGCGCGAGATCAACACCGACGGTCTGGCGGTCAACCAGCAGAACTGGATCAACCGGCACACCGTCTACACCCACGGCAACGGCTTCGTCGCCGCCCCGGCCGACCGCGTCGACTCGACCTTCAACGAGGGCGCCACGCAGGGCGGCTACCCGGTGTTCCAGATCAGCGACGTCGCCAACGACGGCAAGGGCGCCATCCCGGTCTCCCAGCCGCGCGTCTACTACGGCGAGCTCGTCGGGCCCGACGACTACGCCATCGTCGGCGGCAACCCGGGCGAGGCCCCGCGCGAGTACGACACCGACACCCAGCAGTTCACCTACGACGGCAAGGGCGGCGTGCCGATCGCCAACCCGCTGAAGCGGCTGGCCTTCGCCGCCTACTACGGCGAGCGGAACTTCCTGTTCAGCGGCGTGATCGGGCAGAACTCGAAGCTCATCTACGAGCGCAACCCGCGCGACCGGGTCCAGAAGGTCGCGCCGTGGCTCAAGCTCGACGGCGACCCGTACCCGGCCGTGGTCGACGGCCGCATCAAGTGGATCGTCGACGGCTACACCACGCTCAACAACTACCCGTACTCGAAGATGACCGAGCTGGGCGAGGCCACCAACGACACCCTCACCGGGGTCGAGCGCCAGCCCAACCAGCAGATCAACTACATCCGCAACTCGGTCAAGGCCACCGTCGACGCCTACGACGGCACGGTCGACCTGTACTCCACCGACGACAACGACCCGGTCCTCAAGACCTGGGAGGGCGTGTTCCCGGGCGTGGTCAAGCCCTCCAGCGAGATCTCGCCGGAGCTGCGCCAGCACTTCCGGTACCCGGAGGACATGTTCAAGGTGCAGCGCAAGCTGCTCACCGAGTACCACGTGGACAACCCGGGCGACTTCTTCTCCACCCAGACGTTCTGGGAGGTGCCCAACGACCCCACGGCCCGCGGCACCGTCGGCAGCAGCGAGGGCCAGCAGCCGCCCTACTACGTGCTCGCCCAGGTGGAAGGCCAGCAACAGCCGAACTTCCAGCTCACCAGCGCGTTGACCGCGCTGCGGCGGCAGAACCTCTCGGCGTGGGTGTCGGTGTCCTCGGACCCGCAGAACTACGGGCAGATGACCGTGCTGCGGCTGCCGACCAACACGCTGACCCCGGGCCCGAACCAGGTCCAGAACCAGATGGAGTCGACTCCCGAGGTCACCGAGAACCGGACGTTGTTCAACAACCCGAACGTCACCGCGATGTTCGGCAACCTGCTGACGCTGCCGGTCGCCGGGGGCCTGCTCTACGTCGAGCCGATCTACATCCAGCGCAACGAGCAGGAGTCCTACCCGCAGCTGGCCCGGGTGCTGGTGTCCTTCGGCGGCAAGGTCGGGTTCTCCGAGACGCTGCAGGGCGCGCTCGACCAGGTCTTCGGCTCCGGCGCCGGGCAGGGCACCCAGCCCGGTGAGCAGCAGCCGCCGCAGCAGGGGCAGCAGCCCGGCCAGCAGCAGCCGCCCGCGCCGGGCACGCCCGACACCGGGCAGGCCGTCGGCGACATCCGGAACGCGCTCGAACGGGTCCGGCGGGCCCAGCAGTCCGGCAACTTCGCCGACCTGGGGCAGGCGTACCAGCAGCTCGACGAGGCCATCAAGCGCTTCGAGCAGACCCAGGGCACCGGCGGCTGAGCCGACCGTGTGGAAAGTCGGCGGGGTGGTGACCGGCGCGGTCGTCACCCCGCCGACGCTTCTGCGGGCCAGGTCAGCCGGGGTGCGGATGCGTTCACGACCCCCGGTTTGAGGCGCCGGTGAGCGGTGCGTAAACTTGAGAGCACAACAGAGCAGCCGGGAGTTTTCGGCTGACGGCGCGGGGTGGAGCAGTTCGGTAGCTCGCTGGGCTCATAACCCAGAGGTCGCAGGTTCAAATCCTGTCCCCGCTACTGAGCGAGAGGCGCTTTCCGGAGATTTCCGGGAAGCGTCTCTCCGTTTTCTGTGATCATGCGGGGATGATCCAGCAGATCCAGGACCGCTTCGCCATCGAGGACGTCCTCATCCGCTACACCCGCGCCATCGACACCGGCGAGTGGGACCGGCTCGACGAGGTGTTCACCCCCGACGCCCGCATCGACTACACGGCCTCCGGCGGCATCGAGGGCGACCTGGCGACGGTGAAGCCGTGGCTGGCCGAGAACCTGCCGATCTTCCCGAGCCGGATGCACTCGCTGCACCAGATCGCCATCGACCACGACGGCCCGGACGAGGCCCGGGTCGCGGCCTACTTCCACAACCCGATGACCCTCCCGCAGGGCGACGGGAAGCCGGACCTGCTCGTCGAGTTCGGCGGCATCTACCACCACGTCTTCACCCGCACCCCGGACGGCTGGCGAAGCCGGCACCTCCACGAGCAGATCTGCTGGAAACGAGGGCTGTGACCTCGCCGTTCACGGTCCGAGGACTCCCAGCGGCACCACGTGGACACCGTCATCTCGGGTGTACGCGAGCGAGGTACCGGTGACGATCACCAGAGCTTTGGGCTTGCGCGTGACCCGTTCCGTCAAGCGGTGCAAGGAGGCCGCAGCCTTGTCGGTTTCGGACTCACCGAGCTTGACCTCGACTCCCACCCAATCCCCGTCGCGGGTTTCCAGGATGTAGTCGACCTCCAGGCGTCCGTCGGTCTCCCGGTAGTGCATGCACGAAGCACCCGCGGCTTCGGCGTACACGCGCAAATCGTGTGCGACGAGGCTTTCGAACAGGAAACCAGCGGTCTCCAGGTCGTCGAGCATCCGCGCAGGCGACATCTGCAGGAGGGCAGCAGCGAGGGACGGATCGCCGAGATGACGTTTGGGCTTCGTGACGAGCCGTTTCGATGACCGAACCGAGGGATCCCAGGCGGGGATCTCGTCGACGATCATCATGCGGCTCAGGGCATCCAGGTAGGGCTCCGCCGTGTAGCGCGAGGGCCCTTCCGAGTCGTGATCGTCGCGGGCTCGCTTGACGATCGAAGCCAAGGTCGCAGGCTGGGACACGACCTGGGCGTAAGCCTGGAGGAAGCGTCGCACCAGTCGGGGATTCCGTGTCGTTCCGGAAACTTCGTCCACGTCGTGTTCCACGATGATGGAGAGGTAGCCGTCCAGGAACGTGCGCGCGGCATCCTCATCGGCTCCGACGAGCAAGGGCCATCCGCCGACGGCGATGTGGTGGAGGTAGTCCCTGAACGAGACCGGCGAGTTGGCCGGTGCGGGGGCGGATCCGGCGATGAGGTCGGTGACTGAGACCTTCGGCGTGATCGCTTGCTTTTCGGCCAGCGTCATCGTGCGCATGCGGACCAACCCGAAGCGGCCGGCTCCGGAGTGCCGAGTGACCGTGTCATCCGGCGTTGCCGACCCGGTGAGGATGAATTGGCCGGGTGCACCGCGATCGTCGACTTCACGGCGTACCGCATCCCAGAGCTGGGGTGCGCGCTGCCATTCGTCGAGGAGTCGGGGCACCGCGCCATCGAGGAGCAACCGCGGATCGAGCTCTGCGCGTCTGGCCGCGTTGGGATCTGTGTCGAGGAGCGTTTCGCTGGATGCCAGCTGGCGGGCCGTCGCCGTCTTGCC
The DNA here is from genome assembly GCF_900116135.1 of Saccharopolyspora flava. Classification (GTDB taxonomy): domain Bacteria; phylum Actinomycetota; class Actinomycetes; order Mycobacteriales; family Pseudonocardiaceae; genus Saccharopolyspora; species Saccharopolyspora flava. Next base: position 192,168 of record NZ_FOZX01000002.1, on the reverse strand, counting down.
GCATCCCTTCACGCCTTCGATCAGCACCGCTCCCATGGCCTTGAGTTGCGCGCTCAAGGTGGCGTCCGAGTGGCGTGGCAGGTACGGCCGACCTGCGGTCCTGCTGTTCATCTACCCTCATCCATCAAAATTCACATAGATCAATCAACATTCTGCACGTTACTCAGCAGGCAGAACGCACGCAAATCAGCCCACGTTCTGCACAGGAGGCGGGTTGGTGCTCGTGCGTGGATCTACCGCGGTCCGGTGCGGTGTGGTCTGCTCGCGGGATGATGAAGCTGGTGCTGTGCCTGCACGCTGACGACCTGGAGGGGGCGCTCGACAGCGACGGGTTCCGGGCGGAGCTCGCGGCGGTTGGGGTGCGGGGTGTTCAGCTCAACGTCGATGATGCTGATGTGGCTCCGGCGATGCGGTTCGGGCCGGGGGAGCGGGTGACCGGGCTCGTGTCGGTGTGGACCGCCGGGGACCCGGCCGCTGCCGTCCGGGTCGTGGCCGAGGCGAGCGGCGAGGCGCGCCCGCACGCCTACCGGGTGAGCGAGAAGGTGCGGCTGGACCCGCTGCCGGTGGCCGACGGGGAGCGGGCCGACGTGTACGCGCAGGTCGCCCTGCTGCGCAGGCCCGAGTCGATGACGCGGGAGGAGTACCTGGAGTACTGGTTGGTGCACCACACGCCCATCGCGATCCGCACCCAGAACACCTCGGGATACGTGCAGAACGTCGTGGAGGAGGCGCTGACGCCGGAATCCCCGGACGTCGCGGCGATCGTCGAGGAGCACTTCCCGATGGCGGCGATGACCGATCCGCACGCCTTCCACGGCAGCGGCGGGGACGACGACGAACTCCACCGCCGGTTCACCGAGCTCATGGGCAGCGTCGCGCGATTCGGCGGCGGCGACGGGCTCGACGTGGTCCCGACCAGTCGCTACTCGTGGAGTCTGTGACCTGCCGTTCCGGAGGTCCGGGAGAAAAGCGCACCCCCGCGTTCCGATCGATTTCGCGGGGTGTAGAGTCTTATTCACAACAGAACGAAGCAGCCGGGAGTTTTCGGCTGACGGCGCGGGGTGGAGCAGTTCGGTAGCTCGCTGGGCTCATAACCCAGAGGTCGCAGGTTCAAATCCTGTCCCCGCTACTAGAGAAAGAGTGCCTCCGGTTTTCCGGAGGCACTTTTCTTTCGTTCAGTCCTTCAAGCCCTCGGCCCACTTGCGAGCGCAGGTGGGGGAGCAGACCCTGCCCTCGCCTCGGACCACGGCGGTCTGGCGCATGGTGCGACCGCAGACCATGCAGGAATCCGTCTCGGCGCCGCGCTGCGTCGGGACCATGGACTTGGCTCGTTCGGTGACCCGCTGGGCCACCTTCGTCTTGTTCTCGTTGACCTTGGTACGCAACCAACTGCGATGCACGCCCGAACCTCCTGCTATCCATGCCGTGCGCTCGCCGGTAGCCCGACGACCAACAGCAGCCTGAGGGTAACCACCTGTAGTTGTGCAGTTTCAGAACGTGATAGCACCTCATTGCGCGCCCAAGAACCCCCATCCAGGCGAACGGGAGGCCGGGCGGTTGCATTGCGTGTCGAACGCGTGGCTGCATTCGGGTGGGAATCGGGATTCGCCGACGCTCCGGCGTCGAAGAACCCGTAATCCGGGTCTGGAACCAATGGCGGAATCGTTCGTCCACTTGGACCAGCAGGGTGCAACCACTGTGGACAGAAGCGCCGACCACTGTGGACAGCTCTGGCGGGACGTGGCACCGTTGGTGTCGTGAGCGAGCTGAATGCGACATCCGCTGCCCTGTTGGGACTACTGCACGAAGGGCCGAAAACCGGTGGCCAGCTGGTCGCCGCGGCCACCGAGCGCTTCGCCGGGTTCTTCAGCGTCACCCGCAGCCAGGTCTACCGCGAGCTGCCCGCGCTGACCGAGGACGGCCTGCTGCGCCTCGGCAAGCAGGGGCCGCGCTCCAGCCAGCAGTACGCGATCACCGCCGCAGGCAAGAAGGCCTTCAAGGCGTGGTTGAACACCGCTCCCGGGCCGGACAACGTCCGCAGCCCGCTGATCCTCCGGCTGGTCTACTCCGGCACCCTCACCCCGCGTCAGCGCGCCTCCCTCGTGGAGTCGGCCCGCGCCCAGACCGCGGTGAAGATGGACGAGGCACGCAACGCCGCCAAGACCGCGGGCGACCCCTACGAGAAGGCCGCCGCCGACTTCACCGTCGCCTACAACCGGGCGATCATCAAGCTGCTCGACTCGATCCCCGACTGACAGCGGGTCCGCGCTCGCGAACGACGGCTGCGCCGATCATCGGCGCAGCCGTCGTTCGCGTTCAGCCGAGGGCGGAAGCCGATCTCGCGCCAACCCGCCGTCCTCGTGGGCGGCCGCTCACCCGTGAAGTACCCTGAGCTCTGTGAATCCCGACGTCGCGGCCTCCCTCAAGGAACTGTCCAACACGCTCGAAGGCATCGAGAGCGTGATGGATCTCGACGCGCTCCGCGCGGAGATCTCCGAGCTGGAGGAGGAGGCGGCCAAGCCCGACCTCTGGGACGACGTCGAGAACGCCCAGCGCGTCAGCAGCCGGCTCGTGCACCGCCAGGCCGACCTGCGGCGCATCACCGAGCTCCGCCAGCGCGTCGAGGACCTGGAGGTCCTCTACGAGCTCAGCGAGGACGAGGGCGACAGCTCCGGTCTGGCCGAGGCCGACGAGGAGCGCGAGCGCCTCGCCAAGGACCTCGAAACCCTCGAGGTCCGCACCCTGCTCTCCGGCGAGTACGACTCGCGGGAGGCCGTGGTCACCATCCGCGCCGAGGCCGGTGGCGTCGACGCCGCCGACTTCGCCGAGATGCTCATGCGCATGTACCTGCGCTGGGCCGAGCGCCACGACTACTCGACCGAGGTCTACGACACCTCCTACGCCGAAGAGGCCGGTCTGAAGTCGGCGACCTTCCGGGTCAACGCCCCCTACGCCTACGGCACCCTCTCCGTCGAGCAGGGCACGCACCGCCTGGTGCGCATCTCGCCGTTCGACAACCAGGGCCGCCGCCAGACCTCCTTCGCCGGCGTCGAGGTGCTGCCGGTCGTCGAGGAGACCGACCACGTCGACATCCCGGAGAAGGACATCCGCGTCGACGTCTTCCGCTCCTCCGGTCCCGGCGGGCAGAGCGTCAACACCACCGACTCGGCGGTGCGCATCACGCACATCCCGACCGGGGTGGTCGTGTCCTGCCAGAACGAGAAGTCGCAGCTGCAGAACAAGGCCGCGGCGATGCGCGTGCTCCAGTCCAAGCTGCTGGCCCGCAAGAAGGAGGAGGAGCGCGCCGAGCTGGACGCCCTCAAGGACGGCGGCTCCAGCTGGGGCAACCAGATGCGCTCCTACGTGCTGCACCCGTACCAGATGGTCAAGGACCTGCGCACCGAGCACGAGGTGGGCAATCCCGACGCGGTGCTCGACGGCGACATCGACGGATTCCTGGAGTCCGGCATCCGCTGGCGCCGCCAGCAGCAGAGCGTGGCCTGATCGACCCACAGCGGGTCGATCAAAACCCCAGGTCACCACTGGTGCAACCACCTCTGTGGGTGAGTGCGGGTCGCCTCATCGGGCGGGGGTAAACTGCCGCCCGTGATCCGCCTTGAGCACGTGTCCAAGTCTTACAAGACGTCGACCCGGCCCGCTCTCGACGATGTCTCGGTGGGCATCGACAAGGGCGAGTTCGTGTTCCTCATCGGGCCATCGGGCTCCGGCAAGTCGACGTTCATGCGGCTCCTCCTGCGCGAAGACGTGCCCAGCCGCGGGCGGGTCTTCGTCGCCGACTGGAACGTGGCGAAGCTGCCGCGCCGCCGGGTGCCCCGGCTGCGCCAGCGCATCGGCTGCGTCTTCCAGGACTTCCGGCTGCTGAACAACAAGACCGTGGCGGAGAACGTCGCGTTCGCACTGGAGGTCATCGGCAAGCCCCGCGGCGACATCCAGCGGGTGGTCCCGCAGGTGCTGCAGCTCGTGGGCCTCGACGGCAAGGCCGACCGGATGCCGCACGAGCTCTCCGGTGGTGAGCAGCAGCGCGTCGCCATCGCGCGCGCGTTCGTCAACCGGCCGCTGGTGCTGCTGTGCGACGAGCCGACGGGAAACCTGGACCCCGACACCAGCCAGGACATCATGCTGCTGCTGGAGCGGATCAACCGCACCGGCACCACCGTCGTGATGGCCACGCACGACCACGGCATCGTCGACTCGATGCGCCGTCGCGTCGTGGAGCTCAGCTACGGCCGGGTCATCCGCGACGACGCCCGTGGCGTGTACGGCGTCGGTCGCTGATCCGCGGCGCGATCGCCCGGCCCGTGCACCCGAGGACACACACCCCCGAACGGCAGGAAAGCTGACCCAAGATGCGTGCGAGCTTCGTATTCAGCGAGGTCGTCAACGGCCTTCGGCGCAACGTGACGATGACCATCGCGATGATCCTGACGACCGCCATCTCGGTGGGTCTGCTCGGTGGCGGTCTGCTCGTCGTCCGGCTCATCGACAAGATGCAGGACACCTACCAGGACCGCGTCGAGGTCGTGGTGTTCATGACCGACGACGTCAGCGCCAATGACACCGACTGCAGCCAGCAGCCCTGCGCCTCGATCAAGTCGGCGCTGAGCAAGGCCGAGGGCGTCGAGTCGGTCAAGTACGAGAACCGCGAGCAGGCGTTCGCCAGCTTCAACAAGGTCTTCGAGTCGCAGCCCGAGCTCAAGGACGTCGCCCGCGCCGAGGCGATGCCGGCGTCGCTGCGCGTGAAGCTCTCCGACCAGGAGCGGTTCCCGCAGATCCAGGCCGAGTTCGCCAGCAAGCCGGGCGTGGACAGCGTCGTCGACCAGGCCGAGTACCTGGACCGGCTCTTCGACATCCTCAACGGCGTCCGCAACGCGACCTTCTCGATCGCGCTGGTGCAGGCGCTGGCGGCACTGCTGCTGATCTCCAACACCATTCAGCTCTCGGCGTTCACCCGCCGCACCGAGACCGGCATCATGCGCCTGGTCGGCGCGACCCGCTGGTACACCCAGCTGCCGTTCCTCCTGGAAGCGATGGTCTCCGGTCTCATCGGTGCGATCCTGGCGATCGCGGGCCTGCTGATCGCGAAGGCGGCGTTCATCGACAGGGTCATGGGCCCGGTGCTGGGCACCGGCATCATCCCAGCGGTCGAATGGGGCGACATCGCGCTCATCTCGCCGATCCTGCTGCTGGTCGCGGCCGCGATCTCGGCGGTGACCGGCTACGTCACACTGCGGTTGTACGTGCGGCTGTAACCTGGTGCTCGGCGGCTCCCCGGTTGGGAGCCGCCGAGTTCCGTTTAAACGGGTGACACGAGGACTAGAGTTGTTCGCATGGTGAAGGAACGCGGCCGCAAGGTCATCTCGCAGAACCGCAAGGCGCGGCATGACTGGTCGGTGCTCGACACCTACGAGGCGGGCATCGCGCTGACCGGCACCGAGGTCAAGAGCCTGCGCCAGGGCAAGGCGCAGCTCGTCGACGGTTTCGCCACCGTCGACGACGGCGAGGTCTGGCTGCGCAACGTCCACATCCCCGAGTACACCGAGGGGACCTGGACCAACCACGAGCCGCGTCGGTCCCGCAAGCTGCTGCTGCACCGGCACGAGATCGAGCGGCTCGTCGGCAAGATCAAGGAGAGCGGGCTGAGCCTGGTGCCCATGTCGCTGTACTTCAGCGACGGCAAGGCCAAGGTCGAGCTCGCCCTCGCGCGAGGCAAGAAGGCGCACGACAAGCGCCAGGACATCGCCAAGCGCGACGTGGAACGCGAGATCCAGCGCGCCATCGGGCGCGCGCGAAAGGGCCGGCGCTGACTTGACGGCACCGCGTGACGACAACCGAATCCCCACCTGGCTCGACGAGCTCGGCCTGCCGGGGCTGGTCGACATCCACACCCACTTCCTGCCGCCGAACGTGCTGGACAAGGTGTGGGCGTACTTCGACAACGCCTCCGAGCACTACGGGATGCGGTGGGACATCTACTACCGCCACGACGAGCCCACCCGGGTCCGGCTGCTGCGCGAGATGGGCCTGCGCGCCTACGCCCCGCTGGTCTACGCGCACAAACCGGCGATGGCCGAGTGGCTCAACGACTGGGTGCGCGACTTCGCCGAACGCACCCCGGACGCGGTGCCGACCGCGACGATCTACCCCGAACCCGGGGTCGGCGACTACCTCGCCCGCGCCCTCGACGAAGGCGCCCGGTGCGTCAAGATGCACGTCCAGGTGGGCGGTTTCGACCCGCGCGACCCGCTGCTGGACCGCGCGTGGGGCCTGCTCGCTGAGACCGGCGTGCCGGTCGTCGTGCACTGCGGGCACGGGCCCATCCCCGGCTCTTACACCGGGCTGGACGTGTTCGAGGGCGTGCTGCGCAGGCACCGTGACCTGACCGCGGTGCTCGCCCACGCCGGAATGCCGGACTACCTCGCGGCGTTGGGACTCGTGGAGCGGTACCCGCGGGTCCACCTGGACACCACGATGGTCGGCGTCGCGTTCAGCGAGAAGTTCGCGCCGCTGCCCAAGGACTGGGCCGCCCGCATCGCCGCGCACCAGGACCGGATCGTGCTCGGCACCGACTACCCGAACATCCCGTACTCCTACGCCGACCAGCTCTCCGCCATCGCCGGCTGGGCGGCCTTCGACCAGCGCCTCGGCAAGCAGTTCCTGCGCGCGGTGCTGCACGACACACCGGCGAAACTGCTGGGTGTGGGCGGTTGAGGGATATGGGAATGATCGTCGGGACCCGACGCGTTATCCTTGTGGACACCGGTTCGAAAGCCGGATGAGTGGAAGTACAGACATGGGGGTGAACGGTTTCGACTCCGTACGTTGATCCTTGGGAAGCGTGCCAGTGCAGGCGGGAGACCACTGTGAGCGTCGCCGCAAACAAATAAGCGCCGACAAGAGTCAGCGCGAGTTCGCCCTCGCCGCCTGAGCGAGGAGCGACTCTGTCGGACCGGGAACGCCTCCGTCCCGGAATCCGGCATCAGCTAGGAGGCTCCACTGCGAGGTTCGGTCGCGGGACCTCGCAGGACACCCAACAGCGACTGGGCTCGTCACACCGGCTTGTTCGCGTGACCGGTGGAGCCGAGTAGAGGCATAGCGGACTGCGCACGGAGAAGCCTTGGTGAAGCGACGGAGGACCCGGGTTCGATTCCCGGCACCTCCACTCGATGGGCGGCGAGTGCTCGCGGAGAGCGCTCGCCGCTTCTCGTTCCGGATTCGATTGCGGGGGCCGAGCCCCCGCAGGCCCCCACGGTGCGGTTGTTGCGTCTCGTCGGCTCCTCGGGTGGGGTGGCGTTCCCAGCCTGCTCATGGACCAGCTCTCCGTGGTTCGCGTGTCTTGGCGCTGGGTGTCGCGGGGGCTGTGCGCGAGTGGCTTGTGGTGTTCGTGGGGTTGGTGTGGTGGAAGCGGAGCGATGGGCTCCTATTCTTTTGCGTTTTGTGACTGCTGTCACGGCGATCTCTGTGACATGTGGCCTACGTTGACGCCCATTCGGAGTAGTGCTCCAGGGCACAACGACCACTCCGCGTGATGGGAGTCAATGTGGACGAGACGACGGGTGGCCGGACTCGGTGGCGCGTGTTCGGGCTGGTTCTGGTGGCCGGGATCTTCGGGGTCGTGCTCATGTTCACCGGCCTGTCGCAGGGTGCGATCGCGGCGTCGTTCGCCGTGGCCGGGACGAGTTACAAGGCCTCCGCGGACAAGCTCGACGCGCAAGGCGTCGTGCAGTACGGGTCGGTCGACCGCAGCGCCGACCAAGCGCACCCGGTGCTGGTCAACGGGTTCCGCAAGGCCGAGCTCTCCAACTTCTGCCAATCCATCGTGGTGCCGGAGCTGCCGGGCATCGGCGACATCACCGTCAAGATCGCCGCGCCCGGCGGGATGAGCGCGAACAACCTCGTGCTCGGCATCGAGGAGGTCACCGGCGACCTCACTCTCAACAACGTCGAGATCGGCCGCGACGCCGGAACGATGGACAAGGGACCCAGCGGGGCGACCGGGGGAGCGGGCACGTTCGGCATCCAGGCCGACAGCACCCAGATCACCGGGCTCCGCCAAACCGCCTGGTCGACCACGGCGTCCACGCTGAAGCTCAACCAGGTGCACATCACGGCCAGCGCAGGCCGTCACGAGTGCTTCTGATAGGTGGGTGAAGACATGGCTGCGAAGACGAATTTCCGCCAGTGGCGGCGTTCCCGCCCGTTCTGGGCCGGGCTCTGCACGCTCGCCTCGGGGCTGTTGATCCTGTTCCCGCCCTACGCCTCGCTGAAGTTCGGCGACATCGTCGTCTCGCTGAACACGCTCACCGGCGTGTCCGCGATGGTCATCGGTGTGCTGCTGGTGTGCTGCGGGCTGTCGTTCTGGACCCGCCAGGAGTTCCGGATCCCGGCCGGGATCGTGGCGCTGCTGCTGTCGGTGGCCGCGATCGTGACCGCCAACCTCGGGTCGTTCCTCATCGGGACGCTGCTCGGAGTGGTGGGCGCGGCGCTCGGCCTCGCGTGGACGCCGAAGGCGCGTCAGCGCAAGGAGGTCCGGGAACCCGCGCAGGACACCTCCGCGCGTCCGGTGGGGTACGCGGGAGGCCATGCGTGAAGTCACCCCGCCTGCTCGCGGGGGTGCTCGGTGCGGTGGTGGTGTTCGGGTCGTTCGGCCCGAGCGCCGCCGCGCAGGACGGCGGCCTGCTGCCGGACGTCGGGGAGCTGCTGCCGCTGCCGACCTCGCCGGCCCCCTCGACGTCGACCGAACCCGCGCCGTCGAGCTCGCCGGAGCCCGCGCCCCTTCCGGCGCCGTCCGCCCCGGTGCCCGCCCCGCTTCCCGGGGTTCCGGCGCCCGCCCCCGCTCCTGCGCCTGCGCCTGCGCCGAAACCGCTTCCGCCCGCGGGGAACTCCGACACGCGGCCCGGACCCGGCAGGTCGTGGACCATGACGGGCAGCGCGCTGAAGCTCGTCGGCTCGCGCTACCGCGGCGTGGAGGAGCGCGACGGGGTGCGGACGCTGCACTTCACGGTCGACCGGCTGGAGATCACCGACCTCGTCCAGCGCGGCGACCTCGGCAACGGCCGCATCCTGCGCACCGCGGGCAGACCGGGCAGCGTGTCGACGGTGACCGACGGCCCCATCGAGCTCTACACGCAGGAGCTCACCGGCACCCTCGCCGTCGCCGGGCACCCGCTGGCCCGCACCACGCTGACCGCGGAATCGCTGGCGATGCCGGACCTCGACCTCGGATTCCTCCAGCTCCCCGAACTCACCTTCACCGACGTCGTCGTCCGCAACACCGACCTCGCCGGAGGCACCCTCACCATCCCCGGCGGCCGCGTCGGGATGGAGTGATCACGCGCGCGTGCGGCGCAGCAGGTGCAGGAAGTACGGGGTGCCGATGAGCGCCGTGATCAGCCCCGCCGGGAGCTGCTCCGGAGCGATCGCGCTGCGGCCGATCGCGTCCGCGGCGCACACCAGGACACCGCCGAGCAGTGCCGCGACCGGCAGCGACCGGGAGTGCCTGCGGCCCACCAGGGCCCGCGCCGCGTGCGGCGCGACCAGCCCGACGAACGCGATCACGCCGACGGCCGCCACCGCCGTCCCGGTCAGCAGCACCGCGCACAGCAGCAGGAGCAGACGCGCTCGCGGCACGGGAACGCCCAGCACGCGCGGGGTCTCGTCGTCCAGCGACAGCAGGTCGAGCTCGGAGCGGGCACCGGCCAGCAGCGGGATCGCCACCAGCAGCGCCAGCGCGATCGGCACCAGGTGCTCCGGCAGGCGGCCGTAGGTCGAGCCGCCGAGCCAGGTCAGGGCCTTGGTCTCGTTCCACGGGTCGGTGAGCGTGATGAGCAGCGTGATCAGGGCCTGGGTGCCCGCCTGCACGCCGAAACCGATGAGCACCAGGCGTTCTCCGGCGAACCCACCGCGCGCCGCCACGGCGAACACCAAGCCCGCCGCGATCGCGGCGCCGACGCCGGCCGCCCCCGCCTGGATCCAGAAGCCCGCGCCCGGCGCGAACGTGATCACCGCGACCGCGGCGACGCCCGCGCCGCCCGAGGTGCCGAGGATTCCCGGCTCCGCCAGGGGATTGCGGGTCACGGCCTGGATCGCGGCACCGGCCAGCGCCAGCGCCGCACCCGCGAGCAGTGCCGCGAGCACGCGCGGGACCCGGTTGCCCATCACGTTCGACACGATCGGACCGGCCTGCCCGCTCGCCCAGTTCACGACGTCGCCGAGCAGCAGCAACCGGTCCCCGAGCAGCACCGACGCCACCACGACCAGTGCGGCGACGAGCACCGAGGACACCAGCACGAGCCGGAAGCGCCCCGGGCTCACCGAGCCTCGCGCACCCGCTGCCGGAGGTTCGGACACCGCGCGCGAGACGCGGAGGCCGCGCGCGAGCGCGATCAGGAACAGCACGCCCAGCAGCGTCGTCACCACGCCCGCCGGGACCTCCAGCGCGCCCTGAGCACCGACGACCGCGCGCAGCAGCACGTCCGCGCCGAGCAGCAGCACCACGCCCGTCATCGCCGACACCGGGATCAGCGCCGCGTGCCGGTGCAGGCCGGGGACGACGTTCGCCGCGAGCCGCACCAGCGCCGGTGCCGCCAGTCCGACGAAGCCGATCGGCCCGACCAGCGTGACCGCCGAGGCCGCCATGAGCACCGCCAGCGCCACCGCCCCCAGCCGGATCCGTCCAACGTGGACACCGAGGGTGCGGGCGTGGTCGTCGCCGAGGTGGATCAAATCGAGCTTGCGGGCCAGCACCAGCAGCCCGGCCAGCGCGCACAGCACCACCGGGGCGAGCGCGGTGACGCCGTCGAGCCCGTTCTGGCTCAACGATCCCGCGCCCCACGCGAACAGGCCCTGGGTCTCCTCGGAGAACAGCAGCAGCACCATCTGCGTCACCGAGCTCATCGCCAGCGCCAGCGCCGTGCCCGCCAGCACCAGCCGCGCCATCGCGGTGCCGCCGGACAGGCCGAGCACCACCAGCGCCGCGGCGAGCCCGCCGACGAAGGCGATGCCGGCCATGCCCAGCAGCGGCACCGACACGCCGAACGCGGCGACGGCCACAATCGCCAGGTGGGCGCCCGCCGACACCGCCAGCGTGTCCGGCGCGGCCATGATGTTGCGCGACACCGACTGCAGCACCGCGCCCGCCACCGCCAGGGCGGCTCCGACCAGCACGGCGGCGAGCAGGCGCGGCAGCCGGGATTGCAGGATCACCGCGGCCTGGGCGTCCGGGTTCAGGACGTCGACGTCGGCGGTGCCCTGCGTCAGGTGCACCAGCGAGCCGGCGGCGATGAGCGCGCCGAGCCCGATGATGACCAGTGGCAGCCTCACTCGCGGACCGCGGCGACGGCCGCGTCGACGAACCGCTCCATCGACTTCGGGCCGCCGAAGGTCCACAGCGCGTCCGGGAGGCGGTGGACCTCGCCGCGCCGCACGAACGGCAGGTTCGTCCAGATCGGGTTGGTGGCCAGGTTCTCGGCGAACGGGTCACCGGAGCTGCCGGAGTACCAGAACGGGACGTCGCCGAGCTGCGTCAGTCCCTCGACGTCGGTCTGCGCCATGCCGTAGGACGGGTCGCCGGGCATCCGCCAGGCGCTGGGCAGGCCGATCCGGTCGAAGACCGCGCCGACCAGGGAACCACCGGTGTAGGGGCGGATGGTGACCGAGCCTGCGTTGACGTAGCCGTCGGCGAAGGCCACCGGCCTGCCCGCCATCCCCGCCTGCTGGACGGCCGCGCGGCCCTGCTCGATCTTGGCGTCGAACTCGGACTTCAGGCGTGCGGCGGCGGTTTTGGTGCCGGTGGCGCGGGCGATCAGGTCGACGTTGCCGAACATGGCGCCGATCGGGTCCTGCGCGTTGCCGCCGGGGACGACGATGACGGGGACCTTCGACTCGATCTGGGCGAGCGCGCCCTCGGGGAGTCCGCTGGTGACGACCACCAGGTCCAGGTCCAGCGAGCCGAGGGTGTCGATGCTCGGCTCACCCCGGGTGCCGATGTCGGCGACCGAGGCGTCGAGCGGAGCGGCGCTGGAGTACTCGCGGTAGCCCTGCACATCGGCCACGGCGGCCGGCATGACTCCCAGCGAGACCAGGTATTCCGCGGCGTTCCACTCCGTGGCGGCGACGCGGCGGGCCGGGTGGTCGAGGTGGACCTCCTCGCCGCGCGAGTCGACGACCGTGACCGGCGGGCCGCTCGCCTCCGGTGCCGGACCGGTCGGTGCTTCGGTGGTGCCGCAGGCCGTCAACAGCGCGCCCCAGGCGAGAACGGCGGCGAGCAACGCACGTCTGGTGCGCATGGTTGTCTCCCTCGAGGGTTAGAGCGAGGTGGCGTTGAAGCGGCCGACCGCGCGTGTGTGGAGGCGTCCGTCGGCCCGGTGGACCTCGACCTCGATGCCGTAGGCGCGGGTGAGGTTCTCGCCGGTCAGGACGTCGTCGGGGGTGCCTTCGGCGCTGATGCGGCCGTGTTCGAGCAGCAGGACGTGGTCGGCCAGGGCGGCGGCCTGGTCGAGGTCGTGCAGCACCACGCCGACCCCGACGCCGTGCTCGTCGGCGAGATCGCGCACCATGTCGAGGATGTCGACCTGGTAGCGAAGGTCGAGGAAGGTCGTCGGCTCGTCGAGCAGCAGCAGCGCGGTGTCCTGCGCGAGGCAGGCGGCCAGCCACGCCCGCTGGGCCTGCCCGCCGGAGAGCGCCTGCACCGGGCGGTCGGCGATGTCGCCGAGCCCGGTGAGCTCGATGGCCCGCTCGACGGCGGCGGGTCCGTCCGGGTCGTGGCCGCTCCAGCGGGAGCGGTGCGGGTGGCGGCCGAACTCCACGAGCTCGCGGACGTTGAGGCCGCCGGGCGCGGTGCGCTGCTGGGAGAGCAGGGTGATCCGGCGGGCCAGGTCCTTGGCCGACAGGGCGCGCAGCTCGGCGCCGTCGCCGAAGCGGATGTCGCCGGAAGCCGGCGGGTGCAGCCGCGCCAGCGTGCGCAGCAGGGTCGACTTCCCGCTGCCGTTCGGGCCGATCAGGGCCGTCACGCTCCCGGCCCGCAACGTCACCGACGCGGCCCGGACGACGACGTCCCGCCCGTACGCGACGTCGACCCCCTCAGCGGAAACGGACCCCGACGATGAGTAGCGCGACACGCGATCACACTAAAGTGAGCCTTACCTAAACCTCAACCCGGGTCGGTCATCACGACAGTTTTAGCCATAATTGCCCATGATCAATGTCCCTTTTGTCCGGTCAATTATGCCTAAAACTGTCCACGGCCGGCGCGTTCCCGCCCTCAGCGAGGAGTCCGCTCGCGCACGGCCCGGGCCACGGTCTCGACGAGCTGATCCGCAGAGGTCGCGAGGTCCTCGGCCGTAACGACGATGACGAGCCAGCCGTTGGCCCTGAGCCAGGCGCGGCGGCGCTCGTCACGGCGGAACTGCTCGGGGTCGGCGTGCCAGCGACCTTCGTACTCCACGACGACCTTGGCCTCCGGGAACCCGAGGTCGCCTCGGAGCGGTTGGCCGAACTCGCCGGGGATCTCCAGCTGTGGCACCGGGCGCAACCCTCGTAGTGCGAACTTCACCCGGAGAACCGATTCCGGCACTGACTCGGCACGTTCGTCCAGGAGCTCGAATCCATGCCTCGCGCGGCGGATGCCGTTGTCGTGGCGCCCGTTCATGAAGCGACCGAGGGCGTCCTTGGACAGCATTCCGGAGCGCAGGAGGGTGTCGACGCAGGCCACTCCCTGCGTCAGCGGATTCTTGGTGAGCAGGTCCAAGGCTGCGCGCACCAGCGTTGCCAGCCGAACACCTCCCCAGGGGAGGTGTTCCCAGTGATACCTGCGCGTGTCCCACACCCGCAGGCCATGGACCCGCTTGTGGTTGCGGGTCAGGACCTCTACCGGGTCCGTCGGTCTGGCCAGGTCGATGCCGTGCAGCGATGCCGCCGATCTGCCGGTGATGACCGCATCCGGTGGCAGCACCATCGCTGCGCCCCGGCAGAGCAGTTCGTGGGTCAGCGGTATGGATTCGAGGAGGTAGACGCCGTGGAAGATTCGACGGTAGGGGCCGTTGCGCAGATCCTTGTCGGAGAACCCCTGCTGGAGGGCCTCCTTGCGCGTGAACAGTCCCCGAGTTCCACCGAGCGCCACCTTGTTGGAAGCGGCCATGAGTCCAGAGTGGGCAATGGAAGTGGTTCATCCCAAGGGTATTTCCGAATCTGTGGAGAAACCCGGGGGTTGTGGAGAACTCTCGTTGCTCGTTGGGGTGACCGTGGGCAGTTTTAGCCATAACTACCGGTGCTCAGTGCCCGTTTTGTCGGGTCAGTTATGGCTAAAACTGCCCGCTGCCGAGCGGCCGCACGGACCCGACCCCCGCACTGCCTCGGTGCCGAGGGCGGGATGCGTGCGGGAGGATCAGTGCGGGGGTGCGCGGCACCGGCCGCCGTCGTTGCGGGTTGGGAGGTGATGTGATGGAGGTTCCTGTTGAGATTCCTGCGGGGCCTTACCGGCTTCGTCGTTGGCGGTCGGGGGATGTCGGGCAGGTGTTCCGGGCTTGCCAGGACCCCGAGATCCAGCGGTGGACGACCGTTCCGGTGCCCTACACCGAGGCGGACGCCGAGGGGTTCGTCGCCGGGGTCGGGGACCAACCGGTGTTCGCGGTGACCGAGCGCGGCGACGACGTGCTGGGGTCCTTCGGGCTGGTCGTCGAGGGCGAGCACGGTGAGGTCGGCTGCTGGGTCGCGCCCTGGGCTCGCCGGATCGGAGTGGGGGAGGCGGCTGGGCGGGGGCTCGCGCGGTGGGCGCTCGGAGAGGCGGGGTTGCGGAGACTGGAGTGGATCGCCGACGTCGGCAACGGGGCCTCGCTGCGGCTGGCCGCGCGGATCGGGTTCGTCCCGGAGCGAACGCTGCCCGATTACCTGGAGAACCGGGACGGGACTCGCTCCGACGCCGTGCTGGCTGTGCTCCACGAGTCGCCCTGAAGCGGGCGGGCCGGGGGCGGTGTTGAGCGTGGCAGAATGCGCGGGGTCGAAACACGCAGAGTATCCACGTGAGCACGGGCGATTGAAGGGTTCGGGACCGGTGACCGAGAGCAGCACACCGACGATGCAGGACGCGCTGCTGGCGCTGCAACGCTACTGGACCGAACGAGGTTGCATGATCATGCAGCCGTTCAACACCGAGGTCGGGGCCGGCACCGCCAACCCCGCCACCATGCTCCGGGTGCTCGGGCCGGAGCCGTGGCACGTCGGCTACGTCGAGCCCAGCGTCCGGCCCGATGACGCCCGCTACGGCGAGAACCCGAACCGGCTGCAGACCCACACCCAGTTCCAGGTGATCCTCAAGCCCGACCCGGGCAACCCGCAGGAGCTCTACCTGGGCAGCCTCGAAGCCCTCGGCGTCGACACGAAGGCGCACGACATCCGGTTCGTCGAGGACAACTGGGCCTCCCCGGCGCTGGGCGCCTGGGGCCTGGGCTGGGAGGTGTGGCTCGACGGGCTGGAGATCTCGCAGTTCACCTACTTCCAGCAGGCCGGTGGCCTGGTGCTCGACCCGGTGTCGGTGGAGATCACCTACGGCATCGAGCGGATCATCATGGCGCTGCAGGGCGTCGACCACTTCAAGGACATCCGGTACTCCGACGGCGTCACCTACGGCGAGATCTTCGGCCAGTCCGAGTACGAGATGAGCCGCTACTACCTCGACGACGCCGACATCGAGGCCACCCACCGCATGTTCGACACCAGCGCCGCCGAAGCGGACCGGCTGCTGGACCTGCGGCTTCCCTCGCCGGCGTACGTGCACGTGCTCAAGTGCAGCCACATGTTCAACGTGCTCGACGCGCGCGGCGCCATCAGCACCACCGAGCGCGCCAAGGCGTTCGGGCAGATGCGCAGCCTCACCCGACGCGTCGCCCAGCTGTGGGCCGAGCGGCGCGAGGAGCTCGGCCACCCGCTCGGCGTGGTCGAGGCCTCGCCCGCCGCCACCGCCGGGGACCTGCCCGAGGTGAGCGAGCCGGCGACGCTGCTGTTCGAGATCGGCCTCGAGGAGCTGCCGCACGCCGACGTGTCCACGATGGCCGCTTCGGTGCGGGACTCGCTGGAGGCCAAGCTCGCCGGAACCCGCCTGGCGCACGGCGAGATCAGCGCGTTCGCCACGCCGCGGCGGATCATCGTGCAGGTCGCCGACGTGGCCGCGGCCGAGCCGGACGCCGAGCGCACCGTGCGCGGCCCGAAGACCGCCGCCGCGTTCGGCCCGGACGGCGCGCCCACCAAGGCCGCGCAGGGCTTCGCGGGCAAGCACGGCGTGGCGCCGGAGGACCTCAGCCGCGTCGACGTCGACGGCACCGAGCACGTCGCGGTGGTGCGCACCGAGGAGGGCCGCACCGCCCCCGTCGTGCTGTCGGAGCTGCTGGCGCAGCTGGTCGGCGAGCTGCGGGCCGACAAGAACATGCGCTGGCGCGACCCGAAGCTGTCGTTCAGCCGCCCGGTGCGCTGGCTGCTGGCGCTGCTCGGCGACACCCCGCTGCCGGTGGCGGTGTCCTCGCTGGTCAGCGGCACCACCACCCGCGTTCACCGCACCGCGGCCGAGCCGGTGGTCGAGGTCGCCTCGGCCGACGGCTACCTGGAGTTCCTGGCCGGGCACGGCATCGTCGCCGACGCCGCCGAGCGCCGCCGCAGCATCGTCGGCGCGGCCACCGAGCTCGCCGCCGGCGTCGGCGGCACCGTCGACTTCGCCGGTGAGGCGGGCCTGGTCGACGAGGTCACCAACCTGGTGGAGAGCCCCACGCCGATCCTCGGCGGCTTCGCCGAGCGCTACCTGGAGCTGCCCGAGCAGATCCTCACCACGGTGATGCGCAAGCACCAGCGCTACCTGCCGGTGCGGGGAGAGAACGGCCTGCTGCCGCACTTCATCACCGTCGCCAACGGCGACTGCGACACCGACCTGGTCCGCGAGGGCAACGAGTCGGTGCTGCGGGCCCGCTACGAGGACGCCGCGTTCTTCTGGCGCGCCGACCTCAAGCGCAAGCCCGAGGAGCTGCGCGAGGGCCTGCACAAGCTGACCTTCGAGGAGCGGCTGGGCTCGATGGCCGACCGCGCCGACCGGATCGCCCGCGTGGCGGTCGCTCTCGGCGACGCCACCGGCCTGTCGGAGGCCGACCGGGCGACCGTGGCGCGGGCCGGTGAGCTGGCGAAGTTCGACCTGGCCTCGCAGATGGTCGTCGAGCTGTCCGGCCTGGCCGGGACGATGGCCCGCGAGTACGCGGTGCGTGCGGGCGAAACTCCCGCCGTGGCAACGGCTCTGGCCGAGATGGAGCAGCCGCGCGGCGCCGGGGACGCGCTCCCGGAGAGCAACCCGGGCGCGGTGCTCGCGCTGGCCGACCGGTTCGACCTGCTGGCGAGCCTGTTCGCGATCGGCGCCAACCCGACCGGTAGCTCGGACCCGTTCGGGCTCCGCCGCGCCGCCGGTGGCGCGGTGACGATCCTGCGCGCCACCCCGGCCGCGGCGGCGGTGACGCTGCGGGCCGGGCTGGAGGCTGCTCGCGCGCAGGTCGCCGAGCAGGGCACGACGCTCAGCGACGAGGCGCTGGCCGAGGCGCACGAGTTCATCGTCCGCCGCTACGAGCAGCAGCTCCTCGACGCCGGTCACGAGCACCGGCTCGTGCAGGCGGTCCTGCCGCTGGCCGACACCCCGGTGCTGGCGGACGCGGCGCTGGCGGAGCTGGAGAAGCGGATCCACGACGAGGACTTCGGGGCGCTGGTCGCGGTGATCCAGCGGGCCCGCCGCATCGTGCCGGAGGGCACGGTGGCGGCCTACGACGCGGACGTGCTCACCGACCAGGCCGAGCGGGACCTGCACGCCGTGGTCGCCGAGGTCGCCCAGCAGCTGTCGGGCACCACGACGCTGGCGGAGTTCACCGCGACCGCGGGTCGCCTGGTGGATCCGGTCAACCGGTTCTTCGACGAGGTCATGGTCATGGCCGAGGACGCCGACCTCCGCCAGGCCCGCCTGGGTCTGCTCGCCACCATCACCGACCTCGCGGACGAGGTCCTGGACTGGCGAGCGCTCTGAGGGTTCCGCGCCACCGAGCAGCCCCGGAACCGCGTGGTTCCGGGGCTGTTTCGCGTCTCACGTGGGGTGTGTCCCGGGGCAGGGGACAGTTTTAGCCATAATCACCCATGATCAATGTCCGTTTTGCCCGGTCAATTATGGCTAAAACTGTCCCCCTCCCGCACCCGCTCGGGACCGCGACGGCGTTCGGGTCAGCACCAGCTGCGTGACGGCGAAGGTCGCGGGGACGGCGAGGACGGTGGCCAGCAGCGGGGCCGTCCGCTGGTCCATCCCGAAGAATTCGACGAGCACGTAGAGGAACACCGTCACGCCCGCGAAATTGGTGATGTTGGTCAGCGGAAAGAGGAGGAATTTTCGCATTGACGGCCGGGTGCGGAACGTGAATCGGCAGTTGAGGAAATAGGACACGATCACCGCGGGAACCATCGCCATCAGGTGTGCGACCAAGTACGGGAGGGCTCCGCGCAGGAACAGGTAGGCCCCGTAGTAGACGAGCGTGTTGATCAGTCCCACGACGCCGTAGCGCGCGATCTTGCCCAGCAGTGATGTCACGTTTCGCGACCCTCCAGCCGAATTCCCGGGAGCGCACGAGAATTCATCCGGACTGATGAGCGCAATTCCCTCGATGGGGCGAGGGTTGGCTCGCAATTCCATCCGAATTTAAGGGGGAAGCCGGTGTTGCGCTACGGTGCCGGGCGTTCCTTCCACGGTCAGCTTGCACGAATGAACCGTGAATTCGCAAATCGCTTTCACAGTTTCGGGAGATTCCGTGTTCTCCTCCACGACCGAGCTGCGCCCGCTCCCCGAGCCCGCAGGCCCGCGGATCGTCGCGATCGTGCCCTGCCACAACGAGGCCGTCTCGGTGACCGCGGTCATCCGCGACCTGCGCGAGGCCGTTCCCGGCGTCACCGTCTACGTCTACGACAACAACTGCACCGACAGCACCGCCGAGATGGCGGAGCGGGCCGGCGCGATCGTGCGCCGGGAACGTCTCAAGGGCAAGGGCAACGTCGTCCGGCGGGCCTTCGCCGACATCGACGCGGACGTCTACCTGCTTATCGACGGCGACGACACCTACGACGCCTCCCGCGCGGGCGAGCTCGTCGCCGCGCTGCTGGAAGGCCCGTACGACCACGTCATCGGCACCCGCACCGGCTCGGCCTACCGGCGCGGCCACGCGGCAGGCAACCGCATGTTCAACCTGCTGGTCGGCTCGCTGTTCGGGATGCCGGTGCGCGACATGCTCAGCGGCTACCGGGTGCTGTCGCGGCGGTTCGTGAAGTCCTTCCCCGCGCAGTCGCGGGAGTTCGAGATCGAGACCGAGCTGACCGTGCACGCGATGAACCTCCGCGTCCCGCAGGTCGAGGTGCCCGTCAAGTTCAAGGAACGCCCCGAGGGCAGCGAGAGCAAGCTCCGCACGGTCCACGACGGCAGCCGCATCCTGTGGCTGATCTCCGAGCTCACCCGGCACGAGCGCCCGCTGCTGTACTTCGGGGTGATCTCGATGGTGATGGCCGCCGCGGGCCTGCTGCTGGGCATCCCGGTGATCGCCGAGTTCGCCGAGACCGGCGCCGTGCCCCGGCTGCCCACCGCGCTGCTGGCCTCCTCGCTGATGATCCTGGCCCTGCTGATGCTGGTCAGCGGCCTCGTCCTGGACGGCCTGCGCCGCTCCCGCCGGGAGGCGACGCGCCTGGCCTACCTCGCGCTGCCCGCGCTCGACGACCACGGAGATGAAAGTGACGAATACCGACACCACCGCGTTCGAGCACGTTGACGACGTCGCGGAACCCGCCGCGCCCCCGGCACCGCGCCGCCATCGGCTGAAGGACCCGTGCGGACTGGTGTTCGTGGCGCTGAGCCTGCTGTTCGGCTGCGCGTTCTCGCTGATCACACCGCCGCTGTGGGGTTTCGACGAGACCACGCACTTCTCCCGCGCCTACGCCGTCGACCACGGCCGCTTCCTGCCGCAGGTCGTCCCCGGGAACCCGGGCATCTACGGCGGGCCCATCCCGGAGACCGTCGCCGAGCTGTCGTTCTTCGCCGCCGACGGCTTCAACAACGTTCCCGAGTTCCCGGAGCACGCCGTCACGCGCCCCGAGGGGTACGCCGAGCGGCTCGCCCAGCCGCTCAACGCGCCGCTGGTGGACGTGGGATTCGTCAACACCTCCTCGTACTCGCCCGTCGCCTACGTCCCCAGCGCCCTGGCGCTGCGCGCCGTGGAGATCGTCGACGGATCGGTGGGGCTGGCGCTGACGCTGATGCGGCTGGCCGACGTGCTGACCTTCACCGGCATCGTCTGGCTGGCGCTGCGGGCACTGCGCGGACTGCGGTTCCGGTGGGTCGTGTTCGTGGTGGCGCTGATGCCGATGACAATGTTCGTGGCCGCGATGATCACCGCGGACGCGCTCACCAACGCGCTGGCGCTGCTGTTCGGCGCGCTGTTCGTCAAGGCGGTGTTCCTCGCGAACCGGTTGTCGCGCTGGGAGACCGCGCTGCTGCTGGCCGCGGCCGTCCTGCTGCCGCTGGCGAAACCGACCTACGTGCTGATGGTGCTGCTGCTGCCGTTCGTCCCGGGCCCGCGGATGGCCGTGCGCCGTTGGGCGGGCATCGCCGCGACCGCCGTCGGCATCACCGGGTTCGGGATCTGGACGGCGCTGTCGGCCAAGACCAGCGAGGGCATGAAGGTCATGCGCCCGAACGAGGTCGTCGACCCGGGCCTGCAGATCCAGTACCTGCTCACCCACCTCAGCGACGTGCCCGGGCTGTTGGCCAGGACCTTCGTGAGCCAGGAGCAGCCGATCGTCGCCGGCTTCTTCGGGGTGTTCGGCAGCAGTTTCGTGCTGGCCCCGGGGACGGCCGGGCTGGCGACGCTGGCGGCGGGCTCGCTGGCCTTCGGCATCACCGACCGGATGCGCGGCACCCGCGCGCAGTGGATCATCGCCGCCGTGATCGTGCTGGTCGGCGCGGCGGCGCTGTTCGGCACGCTCTACCTGGAGTTCTCCCCGGTCGGCCGGTACCAGATCGAGGGAATGCAGGGCCGCTACTTCCTGCCGCTGGTGGTCGTGGCCGTCGCGGTGCTGGCGCGGGTGATCCCGCTGCGGCTGGACGTCCCGAGCGCCCGCCTGCTGCGGGGGACCGAGGTGGCCATCGTGGTCCTGGTGTTCTACGCGCTGCTCAGCAGCGCTTTCAAGTACGAATTCGTCCTCTAGGAAAGAGAATCCGATGACGCAGATCAGCGGTGACACGCACTTGCAGTCCGACGCGCTGGAGGACCTCACCTCGGCGGTGAACTACCGGAAGTGGTTGTGCTCGCTGGGTTTTCCGCACTTCGGTGACGACGTGCTGGAGATCGGCTCGGGTCTGGGGCACTACGCCTCCGAGTGGGCCGACATGGGTGCCCGCATCACCGCCAGCGAAGCCGACGAGAGCCGCCTGAGCACGCTGCGGGAGCGCTTCGCCCACGACGCGCGGGTGACGGTCCGCGAGCTGACGGTGCCGATCTCCGAGACCGCGGACTACTCGACGGTCGTGGCCTACAACGTGCTGGAGCACATCGAGGACCACGTGGGCGCGCTGCGCTCGTTCTCCGGCCTGCTGCGGCACGGCGGTGCGATCGTGCTGGTCGTGCCCGCGTTCGAGTTCGCGATGAGCCGGTTCGACCGCGCGATCGGGCACCACCGCCGCTACCGCACGGCCGGGCTCTCCCGGGCGCTCACCGAGGCGGGGCTGATCGTGGAGCACTGCCACTACATCAACGGTCCCGGCCTGCTGGCCTGGTACGTGACCTGCCGGCTGCTGGGCGGGCGTCCGAAGGAGGGACCGATGCTCACCGCCTACGACAAGCTCTACGTGCCGGTCGAGCGTCGCATCGAGTCCCGCCTGCGGATGCCGTTCGGCCAGTCGGTGTTCGCCGTGGCCCGCCGCCCGTGACGGGCGTCAGCAGGCGTCCATGCCCGCGGCGTCCTCCAGGCCGAAGTCGGACAGGTAGCCGTCGTCCTTGAACGCGAAGATGTAGCGCACGCCCGGATTCCCGGGGATGTCGTGGGCGTAGGTGAAGTCCAGCGGCGGGACGTTGTAGAGGTCCGGGTAGGTGGCCCGCACCTGGTCGAGGGTCTGCCCGAAGCCCACGCCCTCGGTGGTGGTCATGTTGTCGGTGCCCTGGATCTCGACCACGCCGTGCTCGGGGTGGACGAAGATCCCGTTGCCCGGGTGCCCCTGGCCCTCCTCGGGCCGGAAGTCGAGGATGTTGCAGCCTTCGGCGGGCGCGCCGGGCGTCTCGTCGACGACCAGTCCGGTGGCCAGGGCCTCCTGCTCGGTCTGGCCGAGGCACAGGCCCTTGTAGCAGTCCGGTCCGAGCGGGACGGGTTCCTGCTGGGCGTGGGCCAGTCCGGTGCCGCCGACGGTCAGCGCCGCCGCCAGCGCGCCTGCGATCCCCAGTGCACGTCGCATCGTCGTTCCCCCAGTGAGTCGGTTTCGGCGTACACCCGGCAGACGTCCCGGCAGCACGCGAGGTTGCCGCCGGGACGGGGAGCAATTCAGTTCGACGAGATCGATTTCGCCTGGTGGTACGCGGTTTTCGCGATCAGTCGAGGTCGGCGGGGACGACGCCGAGGACGCCGTAGCTGACCGCCCAGTACAGGACGTAGCCGGCGAGCAGGACGACGCCGTGCCAGCGGCGCAGGCGGCCGGTGGCCAGGAACGCGGCGGCCAGCGCCGTGAGCACCACCAGCGCGGGCAGGTGCCAGCGGAGCACGCTGGAGTCGACCACCAGGCCGCCGGCCAGCAGGATGATGCCGAGCTTGCCGGTCACCGAGAACAGCACGCTGCCGATGACGTTGCCGACGCCGATCTCCGGAGCGCCGCGCCGGGCGGGCTCGACGGTGAGGAAGATGTCCTCGACGGTGAGCACCAGCGTCGCGATGGTCGCGCCGAACAGGGTTCCCTCCAGGCCGAACTCCTCGAGGATCCCCTCGGTGCCCATCCCGGTCGCCGAGGCGCCCACGATGAGCCCGACCAGGGCGAGGACGGCGAGCCCGGCACCGGCCCAGCCGGAGAGCCTGCGGGCCGAGGCGAAGGGCATCTGGTCGGCGAAACCGGGCCGCCCCGGCACGTCGGGCGGCAGCTCGGCCACGGCCGTGCCACCGCCGTCGCGGGTCGCGGCGTAGGCCTCGTAGAGCTCGGCGTCGCGGAACACCGGCTGCGAGCTCCGCGACTCGCGCACCACGACGTAGCCGAGGAACGCCGCGAACAGCGCCAGCAGCACCACGCCGGTGAGCGCGGTCATCGGCACGAACGCCACGAACCCGGCCAGCACCAGCGGCGCGCAGGCGAACAGCAGCAGGTAGTCGCGAGGGATGCTCACCTTCGTCGGGGTGATCAGCGCGGCCACCGCCAGCACGACGCCCGGCAGCGACAGGGCGGTGCCGAACACGATGCCGAGCGCGACGCCGTCGAGGTCCTCGAGGTTGAGCGCCACGCCCAGGAAGATGTCGTCGAACTCGATGCCGGTGAAGATGATCGCCAGCAGGAACAGCGAGATCCGCAGTCCCGCAGCCATTCCCACCAGGTAGCCGACGAGCTTCTCCGCGCTGTAGATCAGCAGCGCCGCACCGGCGGCGAACACGAGCATCGATTCCATGACACCTCGCATCGTCGCGCCGGCGGGATCTCACATCACCATGGAGCGGACGAAACCGGCGGGCAACCTTCCGCACCACCGGCGGGAGATCATCCGCAACGAACGGCCCCGTTCTGGGAACGGGCGGTCTAGACGCCCAGGATGCGGCGGACCTGGGCGACGTGCCTGCGGGCGACCGGGATGAACTCGGGTGCGCGCGGGTCGGTGATGAGCAGCAGCTCGCCGCGGCCGCCGCGTTCGAGTTCGGCGACGCGCCGCATGTTCACCAGGAACCGCCGGTGCACGCGGCAGAAGCCGTGGGGCGTGAGGACCTCGTCGACGTGGTCGAGTCCGCGCATCGCGGCCTGGATGCGGCCCCGGTCGGTGCTCAGCCACACGGTGTTGCGGTCGGCCTCGGCGTAGCGGATCTCCGCGGGCATCAGCACGACCAGGCGTTCGTTGCGCAGTCCGATGATCCGGTCCGGCGCGGGGGAGGGAACGTGGTCGTCGCGCGGGGTGTGCGGTTCGCCGTCGGCGACGCCGAACTCGCAGGTGAAGCCGATCAGCCGGTCCTGCGCGTGCAGCGGCCGGAGGGTGACGGGCTGCTCCCCGGAGGGCGTGGTGACCACCGCGGAGCCGGTCCAGCCGGGGAAGCCGGAGGCCCGCCCGGCCGCCCATCTGACCACTGTGGACAGCTCTGCCGCTTCGGGCTCCCGGCGGTCGCCCGGGGAGATCATCGGGGTCGCCCCGGGGAGTCCGAGCAGCGGTTCGGCGGCGTCGTTGCCGATGACGGCGCGACCGCCGACGTCCACGCCCAGCAGGGGGTTGCGGGTCCGCCGCTCGGCGAACGCGGCGACCAGCCGCCGCCCGTCGGCCACGGCGCGCTGGTGCAGCTCGGCCTCCACGCCGCCCGCCGCGCTCTCCAGCCAGCCGGTGACGTGGTCGGACAGCGGCTCGCCCCAGCGGGAGACGTCGAGCATGCCGATGGGGGAGCCGGTGACGACGTCGCGCACGGCGATGCCCGTGCAGGCCCAGTCGTGGAAGCCCTCGCACCAGTGCTCGGCGCCGGTGACGGTCACCGGGCCGGTCGTCTCCAGGGCGGTGCCCAGGCCGTTGGTGCCGGTGGTGTCCTCGGCCCAGGTGGCGCGCGGGGCGAGGTTGCTGGCCTCGGCGCGGCGCTGCGCCTCCGGGTCGCCGTAGGCGGCCAGGACGCGGCCGGAGCCGTCGGCGACCGCGATGATGCCGCCGGAGCGCTCCATCTCCCGGCCCGCGATGGCGGCGAGTCCGCCGAGCTCGGCGAGCACGACCTCCTGCTCCAGGCAGTGCTCGGCGTGCTCGGGCGCCGCGGGCGCGATGCGCAGGCCGGGATCGACGTCGTAGCGGTCGCGGCAGCGCGACCAGGACGCCAGGATCTCCGGGCGCACGCCCGCTGCGACGTCGCGGCCGGCGGCGAAGTCCTCCCGGGCCCGAGCGACGGGTTCCGCGCTGATCGTCACCGGTAGCCACCTGCCCATCGCGAACGCAGCTCCACCGTGACCCCCATCACAGGCTAGCGATCTCAGCGCACCGGCTCAACCCGTCTCCGCAGGCCACGGGGGCTGTGGGATCCGCGCGGCGCCCGGTGCGCGAGACTGGGGGAGTGACTGGTGGGGCGTGGTTGATGCTGGTGTACCGGGTTCCGGGCGAGCCGTCGCGGCTGCGGGCGACAGTGTGGCGGCGGCTCAAGGCCGCCGGCGCGGTGTACCTGGCGAACTCGGTGGCGGTGCTGCCGTCCTCGACCGAGGCCGAGCGGACGCTGCGCAAGCTCCGCGCCGAGATCGAGGGCATGGGCGGCACCGGGCAGCTCCTGCGCGCCGAGGCGCTGGCCGGGCAGGACGAGGTCGTCGCCGCGTTCAACGCCGCCCGCGACGCCGAGTACGACGAGGTCCTGTCGCGCTGCGAGGACTTCCAGGCCGAGCTCGACAAGGAGTCCGCGGCGGGCAAGTTCACCTACGCGGAGCTGGAGGAGAACGAGGAGGACCTCGCCAAGCTCCGCCGCTGGATGGACAAGATCCGGGCCCGCGACAGCCTCGGCGCCCCGCGCGGCGAGGAGGCGGTCGAGGCCGTCGAGCGCTGCGCCCGGGCGCTGGACGCCTTCGCCGAGCGGGTCTACGCGGCCGAGACCGAGTGAGCGGTCTCTCACGGTCACTACCAGCGAAGTCTAACCGCCGTTACACTCGCAGGATGACGATCGTGACCGCCCTGGTGGGTCTGGCCGCGGGGCTGCTGCTGGCGTGGCTGGCGCTCGTGGTGGTCCTGCTCGTGATGTGCCCGCGCAAGGGGATGCTGACCGAGGCGCTGCGGCTGCTGCCGGACACGCTGCGCCTGCTGCGCAGGCTCGCCGCCGACCCCGGGATGCCGCGCGGCGTGCGGTTCCGGCTGGGCGCGCTGCTGGCCTACCTCGCGCTGCCGTTCGACCTGGTGCCCGACTTCGTGCCGGTGCTGGGCTACGCCGATGACGCGATCGTCGTCGTGGCGGTGCTGCGCTCGGTGGTCCGCAGGGCCGGTTCGGAGGCCGTGCAGCGGCACTGGCCGGGCACCGACGAGGGATTCGCGGCGCTGTCGCGGCTGGCCGGTCTGCGGGCGCACGCGGTGGACTAGAGCGGATTTCTCGTTTTTGGAATAAACCAAGGACGTCTTCGCGGTAATTCGGAAGAAATACCGCCGGATTTCTTGCGCGCGGCCCCCGAAACCGAGGAAACTCGGCAGATCGGTGTGATCTACGTTCTCTGCGTGGGGGTGGAATTCCGTTGCGGTTCGACGTGCTGGGGCCGGTTCGGGTGCGGCACGGCACCGTGGAGGTACCGGTTCCCGGTCTCCTCCGGCAACGTCTGCTCGGTCTGCTCCTCGCGCACGCCAACACCCCGGTCTCCGCCGAGTGGTTGTCGACGGCGTTGTGGGGTGGCGAATCCGAGCGCCGCGGCGGCAGCAAGCTGCACCTGCTGGTGCACCGGCTGCGCAAGACCCTCGGCGAACCCGAGCGCCTGGTCTCCGACGCGGGCGGGTACCTGCTGCAGGTCGAACCCGACGAGCTCGACTCGGAGCGGTTCGAGACGCTGCTCGACCTCGCCGAGCGCAACTTCGACCCGCAGCGCCGCGCCGACCTGCTGCGCCAGGCGCTGCGGTTGTGGCGCGGAACGCCGTACCAGGACCTCGACCTCGCCGAGCTCGCCGGTGAGGCGCAGCGCATCGAGGAACGCAGGCTGGCCGGGCTCGAACAGCTGCACGCCGCCGAACTCGATTGCGGCAGGCACTCTTTCATCATCGCCGAGCTCTCCGACCTGGTCCGCGAGAACCCGCTGCGGGAACGCCTGCACGCGCTGCTGATGACCGCGCTGTACCGCGCGGGCAGGCAGGCCGACGCGCTCGCGGTCTACCGCCGCGCCCGCCGCACGATGGTCGACGAGCTCGGGCTGGAACCCGGTCCCGCGCTCCGCGATCTGGAGCAGCGCATCCTCGCCGGCGAGCACATCGAGTTCGAGCCGCCCACCGCGCGCCCGCCCGCGCGCCCGGCCCAACTCCCGCACGACGTCCCGGGTTTCATCGGTCGCGACGCCGAGCTCACCGAGCTCGACCGGCTCAGCGAGAAGGCCGAGGTGCCGATCGCGGTCGTCGCGGGCACCGCCGGTGTCGGCAAGTCCGCGCTGGTGACGCACTGGGCGCACGCCGCCCGGGAGCGCTTCCCCGACGGCCAGCTCTACGTCGACCTGCGCGGCTACGGCCCGGATCAGCCGCTGACCACCACCGAGGTGCTCGCCGGATTCCTGCGCGCGCTGGGCATCCCCGGTGACGCGATCCCGGCCGACGCCACCGAGCGCGCCGCCCGCTTCCGCACCGTCGTCGACCAGCGGCGGATGCTGATCGTGCTGGACAACGCCGCCGCGCCCGGCCAGATCCGGCCGCTGCTGCCCGGCACGCCCACCAGCTTCGTGGTCGTCACCAGCCGCGATTCGCTGTCCGGGCTCACCGCCCGGGACGGCGCCTACCGGCTGGTCCTCGACCGCATGGACCCCGGCGAGGCGCACGCGCTGCTCACCGACCGGCTCGGCGAGGACGTGCTGAACGCCGGCACCGCGAAGCCGCTGATCGAGCGCTGCGCGCGGCTGCCGCTGGCGCTGCGGGTCGCCGCCGAGCGGCTGCACCAGAGCGGCAGCCGCGACGTCTCCGACCTGCTGGAGGAGCTCACCGACGAGCAGCGCGGGCTCGACGCGCTCGACACCGGCGACGAGCACACGTCGGTGCGCGCGGTGTTCTCCTGGTCCTACCGCAACCTGCCCGACGACGCCGCCCGCCTGTTCCGGCTCTACGGCTTCACCTGCCGCCACGCCGGGCACCGCATCGGCGTCTTCGCGCTCACCGCGCTGCTGGGCTGCGACGACGTGCAGACCACGCGGCGGCTGCTGGACGTGCTGGTGCGCGCGCACCTGCTCACCGAGGTCAGTTACGGGCGCTACGAGATGCACGCGCTGCTCGGCGACTACGCCGCCGAGCTCGCGGAGCTGGAGCAGGACCGGCCGGCGATCGTGGCCCGGCTGCTCGGCTTCTACCTGCACACCGCCGACCAGGCGATGCGCATCCTGCACCCCGAGCGCGATCCGGACGCGGGCGGTCTGCCGCGCCCGGTGGCGATGCCGACGCTGTCGAACCAGGAGTCGGCGGTGAAGTGGCTGGACACCGAGCGGCCCAACCTGATGTGCGCGGCGGAGAGCGCCGCGAAGGCGGGGATGCAGGACCTGGTCACCGTGCTGTTCCGGATGCTGCACGGCTACTTCGCCGACGGCGACCGCTACTACGACGACGCCCAGCGCCTCGCAGCCCTAGCAGGAGGCGCGATCCCCGACGACTGCTGAGCCGGGACGATCGCTGCGTGCAAGCCCGGTGCAAGCCGGGCTGCGCACGCTGTCCGGATGACAGGCGAATACCACTTCCGGACCGCCTCCGACCTGGGGCGGGAGCAGACGGAACTGCTGCAGGAGATGCTCGACGAGCCGACGCACCGGCTGGTCGAACCGGCCGCGCGCCCGGGAGCGCGGTGCCTGGAGATCGGCGCGGGCAGCGGTTCGATCGCCCGCTGGCTGGCCGAGCGGGGCGCGTCGGTGGTCGCCGTGGACCTCGACACCGAGCACCTCACCGGCCTCCCCGGCGTGACCGTGCTGCAGCACGACATCAACGACGGGGTCCCGCCCGGCGGCCCGTTCGACCTCATCCACGCCCGGGCGGTGCTGATGCACCTGCAGCGGCGGGAGCACGTGCTGCGCGAGCTGGCCGGTGCGCTGGCGCCCGGCGGGATGCTCGCGCTCGGCGAGGTGGCGTTGCACAACCCGCCGCGCGTGCTGGCCGCGCCGGAACCCGGTGACGTGGAGGTGTTCCTGCGCGTGCTCGGCCAGGCGAAGGAGGCGTTCAGCGGGGCCAACGGGATGTCGTTCGACTGGGGTTTCGAGGTGGACGGGCACCTGGCCGCTGGGCTCGCCGACGTGCGCAGCAGGTTGTTCAGCGAGCCGCTGGTCGGCGGCTCCACGCAGGGCCGCTACGTGCACAACCTCGCGGTGCAGCTCTCCCCGGGCCTGCTCGCGCGCGGTGCGGCGGAAGCCGATCTCGACCGCTTCTGCTCGCTGTTCCTGGACCCGGGGTTCCGCTGCTGGTACCTGCAGTTCGTGTTCAGCAGCGGAGTGCGGAACTGACGTCGGCTCACGGCTTTTCCCACGCCCGGTTCGGGATGTTCCAGGTGGCGAGGGTGTTTTCGGTGTGGGTGTGCAGGGTTCGGGTGTCGGGGACGTGGTCGGGGTCCAGGGCGAGCATCGCGAGCGTGAGGGTGCCGCCGGTGCGGGTGAGCCAGGCCGTGAGGCCGCCGCCCCGGGCGCGCAGGAGCGCCGGGCTGGTGCCGCCGGTGAGCGAGCGCATCATCACCGAGGTGGCCGGAAAACCCGTGGGGGCGGCGAATTCCCGGGGGAGCTCGCCCAGGTTCGAGCACAGGCACAGCGGAACCGGCGAGTTCTTGGCGGTTCTGGCGACCACCGCGTCCGGCAGGAGTTGGACCAGCGGCTCCAGCAGGCGGGCCGGGGTCTCGTCGGCCGCTGCGGCGAAGGCCTGTTTGCTGGCGGCGCGGATCGCGGCGAGGTCGGTGACGCGACCGTCGGCCGGGGTGACCGCGAGGGACACGCCGGTGGTGGCGTTGGAGCGGTCGTCCTGCTCGCCGCGGGTGCTGACCGGGAGCGAGACCTTGATCGGGGCGTCCGGCGAGACCCGCCCGGAGGCCAGCAGGATCTCGGTGAGCACCGCGATGAACAGCGTGTTCGCCGACCCGCCCCGGGCCGCGGCGGCCGCGTCCCACGCCTCGGCGTCGCAGTCGAGCACCGCGAACGGCGGCAGCGCCGGGGTGTCGTCGCCGACGGGCTCGCGGGTCCGGGACGTCTGGGTGCCCGGTGGCAGCGGCGAGCCCTTCGGGGCCCGCACCGCGCGCAGCACACCGCGTCCGGCGCGGCGGATCTGCCCGGCCGCGTCGCGGACGTCGTCCCACCAGCGGACCGGTGTCTCCGGCGGACGTCCCGCGCTGATCCCGCGCACCGCCTCGACGACCGCGTTCACGTGCACCCCGCCGTCGCCGACGACGTGCGAGACGACCAGCGACAACACCGACCCGCCCGCCTCGGTGGGTGCGCAGGCCAGCCGCCAGCCGGGGCCGCGCACGGGGTCCAGGGGCTTCGCCGCCTCGGCGTCGGCCCAGCTCAGCACGGACTCGACCGGTTCGGAGCGCACCGCCACCGGCGGCACGGTCTCCGACGGCACCCAGCGCGCCCGCGCGCCCGGGAACGCGCCGCGCACCACGCGCCTGCCCAGCCGCCCGGCACTCAGCCTGCGGGCGAGCTCGTCGAGCTCGGCGGGGTCCAGCGCGCGGTCGAACCGCCACACGCTCTGGTTGGTGACCGGGATCCCCAGCACCCGCTCGGAACGCAGGAACAGGTCGTCGTCGAAGGTCAGCCGGTTCACCACGGGCGCACCGCCACTCCCCACGCCGCGAACTCCGAGACCACCAGCTCGCGCAGCTCCTCGACGTCGTTGATCCGCCCGGGCGCCAGCCCGCACACCGAGATCGTGCTGCGCTCACCGCTGTCGCTGAGCCACCCGGTGACGCCGTCGCCGATGGTGGCGACCTCCTCGGGCCCGGCACCGGGGTAGTGGGCGGTGGCCGACACGCTGCGCACCGGCGCCCCGCACAGCTCGCCGGGCAGCCGCCCGACGTTGGAGGCGAGCACCGTCGCCGCAGGTGGCGGAGGTAACCGGCGCACCACGGTGTCCGGCAGCATCTGCAGCAGCGCCAGCGGCTGGGAACCCGGGGAGGCGGCCGCGAGGCGCTGGTAGGCGCGCTTGCACTCGGCCTTGACCTCGGCGAGGTCCTGCTCGTCCAGCACCGACCGGTCCAGTCCCGCGACGGCGATGCGGGTCGAGTTCGCCCGCGCGTCATCGGGCTCCCGGCCGCTGACCGGAAGTGCGGCCGGGACCACCGCGTCGGCGCAGCCGGCGGTCGCGGCCACCCGCGAGAGCGCGGCCACGAACAGCGAGTTGACCGAACCACCGCGCGCGGCAGCGGTTCTCGCGAGATCGGCGCTGTCGCACTCGACGACGACGTGCGGCACCCGCCAGTCCGCCGGGGCCTGCGGGGAGGTCTTGGCCGGTGGCGGGGTCTTCTTCGTGCCGCGCGGACGGTTGAGCACCCAGCGGGCGGCGGCGCTCAGCTGCTTCCGGGCGTCGGCGAGGTCGTCGAGGATCGCCGCCAGGGGGCCGCTCGGCTCGGTCACCGGGGCCGGGGTTCCGCCGTCGGCGCGGGTCACGGCGTCGAGCAGCGCGGCGCCGTCGGCGATCGCGTGCGCCGCGACCAGCGACAGGACGGCTCCGCCGTCGGTGGTGCGGGCGAACGACAGCTGCCAGCCGAGCCCGGTCGCCGGGTCGAAGTCCGCCGAGACCCGGCCGTCCAGCCAGCCCAGCACGTCGGCGACGGGTTCCGGTTCGACGTGCAGCGGCGTGCGGCCGGAAGCGCGCGACCACCTGTCCCGGGCACCCGGAACCCACGTGCGTTCCACTTTCCGGGAAAGCGCGCCCTTCGCGATTTCTTCATGGAAAATTTCCACGTCGGACATATCGGGCGGGCTGTCGAATCGCCAGCCGAACTGGTTTATCGCGGGTGTTCCGAGTCCGCGATGACGCCGCATGAACAGATCGTCGGCGAATTCGAGTCGTGCTGAGCGGAAAATGACGCCTCCTGCTGTGGAAAACCCCGAGTTCCGGCGTGTTTCACCAGGTTGAAACAGTTCGCTTCGAGGTGGTACCGATTGTGGCCAATGCCCGTCCGGGCATGAACCCGACATTGTGGTGACCATCAACACATTCGATCGGGTGTCTGTTGTGAGGTTAATCTGCGTGCTCCGCCGGTCAACGGGGATTGCGCGTGGAGCACTTGCTGAAATACCCGGGAGATCGCGACGTGGAATACACCGAATTATCCGACTACCCGCTGCCGGACGGCGCGGTCACCACGTGGTCCCCGGTGTGCGACGCGGAGTCGTGGACCGATGACGACCGCAGGCTCACCCACGACCACGAGGCGCACCTCGCCTCGGCCGCAGCCGGGTCCTGGATCGGCTCGGTGCTGCGCATCCCGCTGCGCCACGACGCCGGTGCTCTCCGCCGCGCGCTGCGCGCCTGGGTCGCCCGGCACGAGGCGCTGCGCACCACGGTCAGCCGCGACGGCGAGTCCTGGCGGCGGCACCTGGTCGCCGAGGACGCCGTGGACGTCGAGCCGCAGCCGCGCGGGGAGCTGACCGGCGCGGCCGCCCACGACCTCATCGCCGAGTTCTTCGCCGGCGTCACCCCGGACCGCTGGCCGCACTGCCGGTTCGCCACCGTCGTCGGCGACGACGGGTTCGTGCTGGCCTTCGGCGCTGATCACAGCGTCATGGACGCCTACTCGCAGCTGCTGTTCTTCGGCGAGATCGTCGAGCTCTACGAGCGCGCGCTGGCCGGCGACCACGACGGGGAGATGGCCGCGCTCGACGTCGGCAGCCACGTCGACCACAGCGCCGCCGCCCGCTCCCTGTCGGAGGTCGTCGACGCCGAGCACCCGGTGGTGGCGCACTGGCGCGAGTTCCTGCGCGACGGCGAGTTCCCGGCGATGCAGGGCGCCTCGCCGCAGGTCCCCGCGCCGCCGGAGCTGCCGCAGCACTCGCTGTCGCGGTGGGCGGTGCGGCCCGCCGACGCCGAGCGCATGGAGCGGGTGTGCTCGAACCTGGGCACCGGCCCGCAGTCGGGAGTGCTCGCCGCGCTGGCCCTGGCGATGCGGGAGCGCACCGGCTCCGAGCGGCTGCGGTTCGTGCTGCCGATGCACACCCGCAGCGACCGGCGGCACGCCGGAGCCGTCGGCTGGTACGTGGGGCTGTGCCCGGTGGACGTCGACCTGGGCGGCGTCACCGACTTCGCCGAGGTCGTGGCCCGCACCCGCGCCGGCATCTCGGCCGGTCGCGGCTGCGTGAAGACCTCCTTCGCGCGCGTCGCCGAGATCCTGGAGCTGGATGCCGAACCGCGCTTCGTCATGTCCTACGTGGACGTGCGCAAGGTGCCCGGCGCCGAGCGCTGGCCCGAGTGGAACGCCCGCGCGCTGCGCAGCCCCGAACCCAGCCGGGACGAGGTCTACCTGTGGCTGGTGCACTCCGAGGAGGGCATCAGCGTCTCGGCCCGCTGCGGCCGCTCCGAGCACTCGCTGCTCGCGGTGGAGGGCCTGATCACCGGGTTCGAGAAGAAGTTCACCGAGGTCCTGGGCGCTCCGGAAGCGCTGGAGGTGGGCGCGTGAAGCTCGCCGCGATGGCCGACTGGCGCACCGCGCCCGGCCGCGTCCTGCGCTGGAGTCCCACGCCCGCGGCCCGCGTTGCCGCCGCCGACGCCCCGGTCGACCCGGGCCCGCCGTCGGACCTGCAATCCGACCACCTGGGCGCGTTCCGGGCGCTGGGCCGCAACCGCGCGTGGACCGGCGTGGCCACCGACGTCGACGGCGACCTGGACCGCGACGCGATGACGCGCGCCCTGCGGCGACTCGTGCGCACCCACGGCGGTTTCCGCACCTGGTTCGACCTCTCCGGCCCGGAACCCGTGCGGCACCTGGTCCCGGCCGAGGCCGTGGACTTCGAGGTCGAGGAGGTCCCGGTCGACGGCGGTGACTGGGACGCCGCGCTGCAGGAGCACCTGACCTCCCGCTTCGACGAGGAGTGCACGCCCGACTCCTGGCCCGGCTTCGCCTTCGGCGTCGTCGAGCGGCCCGGCGGGTTCGGCCTGTTCTGGGGCTGCGACCACGCCTTCACCGACGGCGCCTCGCAGATCCTGCTCGGATCCGAGCTCGCCGACCTCTACGCCGCCGAGCTCGCCGCTCCCGGCGGACCCGAGGTCGTCGAGGGCGCGCTGCCGAAACCCGAGGAGCGCGGGGACTTCCGCGACTACGTGGAGGAACAGCGCAAGGCCGCAACGGATTTCACCGCCGAATCGCCCGAAGTCCGCGAGTGGCTGCGGATGGTGTCCTCCCACGGCAACCGGCTTCCCCGGTTCCCGCTGCCGCTGGGGCTGGAGGAGGGCGAGAAGGCGCCGGTGCGCATCCGCACCCTGACGTTCCTCGAAGGTGACGAGGTCACCGCCTTCGACCGCGCCTGCAAGGCGGCGGGCGCGCGGATCAGCGGTGGTGTGTTCGCCGCCGTGGCCGCCGCCGAGCGCGAGCTGGCCGGGCGGGACCACTACTTCGGCATGACGGTGCTCAGCACCCGCGACCGCGGTCCGTACTCCCGGTCGCAGGGCTGGTTCTGCACGTTCGCCCCGGTCGAGTTCGAGGTCGGCGACGCCGGTTTCGGCGAGCTCGCGCACCGCGCGCAGGACGCGCTGCGGCACGCCAAGCAGCTCGCCCGGGCCCCGATCCACCTGGTCGTCGACACCCTCCTGCGCACCGGCACCTGCACCCCGGCCGACATCGGCAGCCCCCAGCTGCTGTCGTACC
Organism: Saccharopolyspora flava; assembly: GCF_900116135.1. GTDB lineage: Bacteria > Actinomycetota > Actinomycetes > Mycobacteriales > Pseudonocardiaceae > Saccharopolyspora > Saccharopolyspora flava. The sequence goes on along the minus strand of NZ_FOZX01000002.1, from coordinate 157,428 downwards.
TCGACCTGCGCTGGTTCCCCGGCGCGGGCCGCCCGGCCGACGAGCGCGGCGTGCACTTCACCGGCACCGGCCGCACCTCCAACGCCTCGATGTGGATCAACCGGGACGCCGACAGCCTCTACCTGCTGGCCCAGGTCCCGGACACGGCCCAGGCCCGCGAGACGGTCGAGACCTACCACGGCCGGCTGCGGGAGATCTTCCGCAGCGCCGCCGGCTGACCATGCACGTCACCGCCGCCGACCTCTGGCACCTCGCCCCGGGCGACGTCCGCGCCTGGACCGTCACCCCGACCGGCACCCCGGAACCCGCCGCGCTGTCGGTCAACCAGCGCAACCACCTCGCCTCCGCCGCAGCGGGCAACCCCGCCGTCTGGCTGGCGGCCACCTTCGAAGTCGAAGGCCCGATCAACGACCAAGCCCTCACCCAAGCCTTCAAAGCACTGGTGAGCAGGCACGACTCCCTCCACCACGAGTTCCACCCCGACACCACCACCGCCGTCCGCCACAACCCCACCCACCTCACCGTCCACCCCCTCCCACCCTCACCCGACCTCCCCGGGGCAAATACCGCAATATTCGACCGGTCAAAAACTGCGGTATTCGACCGGTCAAATACCGCAGTTTTCGACCCGACGAATACCGCAGGATTTGACCGGGCGCGGGTGCGGGAGTTGTTGGATCGGGAGTGCGCGCCGGGGTCGTTTCCGGCGTTCGTGCTGGTGGCGGTGTCGCGGCCGGGGAGTTCGACGGTGGTGTGCGGGTTCGATCACGCCCACGTGGACGCGCACTCGATCGCGTTGATCGCGAGGGATCTTCACGCGCTCTACACCGGGGACGAGCTACCGGCGGCGGGGAGCTTCGCCGCGCGGGTGGCGGAGTGGTCGCAGCCGTCGGAGGAGTCCGGTCCCGCGATGGCGAGCTGGCGCGAGTTCCTGGACGCCGTCGACTACCGGTTACCCGTGTCGCCGGTGAAAACCGGTGTGCCGGAAGGGAAAACCGCGGAGCAGGCCACGGATCGGCGGCTGCTGGCCGATTCCCGGACCACGGCCGCGCTGAGCGAGGTCGCCCGCGCGAAGGGCACCACGACCTTCGGGGCGCTGCTGTCGACGATGGCCTCGGCCGTGGGGGAAGTGCTGCCGGTGCTGGTGCCGGTGCAGACGCGGGGCCCCGAGGACGCCGACTCCGTCGGCTGGTTCACCACCACCGTCCCCGTCTGGGCCGACCCCGACCTGACCCGCATGGGCGAACACCTCGCGCGAGGACGCGAGCGGGCCGAACCCCCGCTGGACCAGGTCCTGTCCTCGCTGCCGCGACCGCTGCGCGCGGACCGCCGCGACGTGTTCATGGTCTCCTACATCGACTACCGCAGGCTCCCGGAAACCCCGTCCGCCCAGCACGTTTCCGGCACGGCCCCGGCCGACGACGTGCAGCTGTGGCTGGCCCGCACCGCCGACGGCGTCCACGCCCGCACCCGCTTCCCGGACACCCCCGACGCTCACCGCGCGGTCACCTCGCTCCTGCAAACCTGGTCAACCGAAATCCGAAAAGCCGCACAGCAGTAGCGAACCAGCTCCCGCGCCGCCGCTCCGGCACCCGGCCGCCACGTCAGGGCGAGCAGCGCGGGCTCGGTGGCATCGGTGATCGGCACCGCGGTGAGCTCGTCGAACTCGGCGGCCATCGACCGGCTGAGGATCGCCACCCCGAGCCCGCGCGCCGCCAGATCCGCGATCGCCTGCGCCGCGCCGGCCTGCAGCGCGATCGTCGGCTGCGCACCGCGTTCCGCGCACGCCCGGTCGAACACCGCCCGCTGCCCGGTTCCCGAGGGCATGCACACCACGGGGTGCGCGGCGAGCTCGGCGAGCGACACCGCGTTCCCGTCCAGCTCGTGACCCGCCGGGACGGCTGCGACCAGCGGTTCCGCGACGATCGTGAGGGAGTCCAGGCCTTCGGGTTCGGTCTCGGCGCCGATCAGCGCGAGATCCAGCGACCCGGTGCGGACGTCCGCGACGAGCCGGTCCGAATTGTCCTCCCGCAGCGACAGCTCCACTCCCGGATGGGCTTCGTGGAAGGCCGCCAGCGCGTCGAACAACGGCGTCACGGTGCACCCGATGACCATGCCGACGCCGAGATTCCCGCGCAGCAGCCCGGTGACCTCCCCGACGGCCTGCCCGACGGCCCCCGCCGCGGCGAGCGCGGCCCGCGCGTGTTCCAACGCCGCCTCGCCCGCCACCGTCAGCTCGGCCGACCGCCCCGAGCGGTCGAAGAGCTCGGCGCCGAGTTCCTTCTCCAGCCGCCGGATCTGCGCGCTCACCCCGGACTGGCTGATGTGCACGCGCTGCGCGGCCCGGGTGAAGTTCCGCTCCTCGGCCACCGCCACGAAGTACTCCAGCTGCCGCAAGTCCATAACCGCTGATTCTAGTTCCCATCAGAAGCATCTGTTGGACTTCTGATTCAGGTCGCCGCAGGCTGGAAGCAGAACCGGAGAGGAGAACTGCCATGCGCGACAAGGCCCGCGAACCCGAAGACCTCACCCGACTGTTCGTCGAACGCAGCAACGCCGGAGATGCCGAAGGGGTCGCCGAGCTCTACGAACCCGACGCCGTCATGGCCTACCCTCCCGGCGAGACGACGGTCGGCCGCCCGGCCATCCGAGCGCTCTGGGAGGAAGTCCTCTCCCACAACCCCCGCTTCGAACCGGAACCGCCGCTCCCGACCCTGATCAGCGGGGACATAGCCCTCACGGCCACCCCGCCCAAGGACGGCACGCGCGCCCGCGCCCAAGTCGCCCGCCGCCAGCCCGACGGCACCTGGCTCCGCCTCCTCGACCAACCCGAATTCCGCCCGCCTGAGTGACACTCCGTCGAAAACCGCGGTTTTTGTCGCGTGAAAACCGGGGTTTTCGCGGTCACGGGGTGGTGGGGTGGGCGAGCCAGAGGAGGTCTTGGGCTCTGGTCATGGCCGTGAGGCGGCGGCGCTGGTGGGTTTCGCGGTCCTCGGCGGTGTCCGGCGGGGGAGTGGGCTCTACCGGGAGGAAGACCGAGCGGAACTCCGAACCCTTGGCGTGCAGGTAGGTGCCGACGAGCGTGTCGGTGGTGTCGCGGCCGTCCCAGGAGGCCAGTTCCCGGGCGGCGACACCGGCGTCGCGCAGCACCCGCAGCCAGTGCTCGGCCGCGGACTCGGTCTCGGTGAGCACCGCCGCCGACGAGTCGTCGTCCAGCGCCAGCAGCGCGCACAGCAGGGCCCGCTCCTGGTCCCGGCCGTGCCACTCGACGACCTGGCCGCCCCCGCGGACCGGCAGGGCCGCGCTCAACGGCAGCGACGGGCCCTCGTCGAACCGGTTGATCGCCTCCACCTGGCTCGCGCGCTCCAGCAGCATCGCCCGGTTGCGGTAGTCGTGCCGCAGCGCCTCGCCGCGCCCGTGCAGCGAGATCCCCGCCTCGGCCAGCCGCCAGCCTCCGGCCAGCGCCTGCTGCTGACCGTCGCCGACCAGCAGCAGCTGATCCGGCCCGGCGCCGCTGATCGCGTGCGCCAGCCGCAGCCCGATCAGCGTGAGCTCCTGGGCCTCGTCGACGACCACGCCGGTGTACTGGCGGGGCAGCGGACGCCGCTCCAGCTCGGCCAGCGCGCGCTTGAGCACGTCGTTGTGGTCGAACACGCCCCGCTCGGACAGCTCCCGCTCGTACTCGCAGTAGAAGCGCCAGGCGTGCGACCGGAAGTCCGAGGGCAGCTGCCCGCCCCGGCCCTTCCGCGACACCGTCCGGTAGGCGTCGAACGACGAGATGCCCCGGCCCTTGATCACCCGGTCGATCTCGTCCCGCCAGTACTCCCGCGAGTTCCGCAGCCCGTGCAGCACCACGTCCCGCGACCACACGGCGTCGAACGCGCGCCGCACCTCCCGCTCGTCGACCTCGGCCGCGCGCCCGCGCCCGGCCAGCAGGTCCCGCGCCCACGCGTGCAGCGAGGTGAACTCGATCTGCCCGGCCAGCTCCGGCGCCATCCGGCCGAACCGCGCCGCCGCCCGCGCCGGGATCCACGGCAGCGGCGACGTGCACAGCAGCTTGCCGTCACCGCGCCGCGCCAGGTAGGCCAGCCGGTGCAGCGCCAGCGTCGTCTTGCCGGTGCCTGCGGGGCCGCTGATCTGCGCCGGGCCCGAGTAGCTGCGCCGCACCGCGCCCAGCTGCGCGTCGTCCAGGAAGTACCGCCAGTCCCGGAACGGCCGCCGCGCCGACGGCGCCACCGGTTCCTGCAGCACCTCCGGCACGCCGCCGCGCTGACGCGGGATGCGCTGCGAGTTCCACATGATCGGCGTCAGGTCGAACGTGCGGCTGTCCAGGTGCTTGGCCAGCGCCAGCGCCTCGTCGGAGGTCAGGATCCGCTCGCCGCGCTTGAACAACCGGTCCAGCTCGTCCTCGGTGATCGCCAGGTGATCGGCGCTGCGCCCCTTGCGCCCGGTGTGCTCGATCGGGTGCACCACGACCGTGCGCAGCACCGACTCGCTGAGCATCCCGGACCCGATGGACGCGCCCGCCAGCAGCTCCGCGGCCCACACGAACGCCGCGCGCGAGTCCTCCCAGTCCGGTTCGGTCTCCCGCAGCAGCACCACCAGCACGCCCATCCGGCCGACCAGCACCAGGTCCGGGCGCTGCCTCGGGGTGTGCGGCGCGAACTGGTTGAGCAGCGGGTACCAGCCGTTGTCCCGCTCGGCGGCGAAGCGGTGCAGCACCCGCTTCTGCCACGACGGCAGCGGCCGGTCGCGCAGCTGCACCTCCGCTTCGCGCCGGAGCAGTTCCTGGCGGTGGTGAAAGGTCCCGGTCACGGCGCCTCCTGTCCACACAAGGCCTGGTCGCGAGCAGCAGCGAACACGCTCGGTGTCGACAGTAATGCGTTCCGTGTCGATTTCGGCCGTGTTGGAACGGCGTCACCTGGATGTAGCAGGGGGCTGATCGTTGATCAGGAATTCCAGCGTCGAGATTGGCAGCGCCCCGTGCCCGAGGACCGCGTCGTGGAACCGGCGGATGTCGAACTCCGCGCCCAGCCGCCGCCGCGAGGCCTCCCGGATCCGCTCCAGCTCCAGCCGTCCCACCAGGTACGACAGCGCCTGACCGGGGTAGACGATGTAGCGGTCGACCTCGGAAGCCGCCTCCAGGTCCGACAGGGTCGTGCTGGAGATCATCGTCTCCAGCGCCCGCTGCCTGCTCCAGCCGAACTCGTGCAGCCCGGTGTCGACGACCAGCCGCGCCGCGCGCAGCAGGTCCTGCACGACCATGCCCAGCCGCATCAGGTCGTCGGAGTACAGCCCCATCTCGTCGGCCAGCCGCTCGGTGTAGAGCCCCCAGCCCTCGGCGTAGGCGTTGAACTCGGCGATCCGGCGCAGCAGCGGCAGCTCGGTGAGCTCCTGGGCGAGGCTGACCTGCAGGTGGTGGCCCGGCACGACCTCGTGGAAGGCGATCACCTCGGAGGCGAACCGGGGCCGCTGCTCGGCCCGCAGCGTGTTCGCGAAGTACACGCCCGGCCGGGACCCGTCCAGCGCCGGCCCCAGGTAGAAGCCGATCGGGGTGCTCTCCGACGGCGTGCCCGGCACCGGCCGCACCTCGCACGGCTGCTGCGGCAGCTTCCCGAACCAGCCCGGCGCGGCCTGCTCGGCCTTGGTGATGGCCGCGCGGGCGGCGGCCAGCATCTGCTCGCCGTCGTCCCAGCACAGCGACGGATCGGTCTGCATCCGGTGCAGCACCGCCGCCGGGTCGGGCTCGTTCCAGATCCGCGCGCCGAGCGTGGAGATCTCCGCGCGCAGCGACGCCAGCTGCGCCCGGCCGGTCTCGTGCAGCTCGGCCGGGGTGCGTTCGGTGGTGGTGTGGGCGTGGATCAGCCGCTGGTAGATCTCGTGCCCGCCCGGCAGCCAGCACAGGCCGGGCCGGTCGTCGTCGCGCGCGTGCGGCGCGATCTCGCTCGCCAGCACCTGCCGGTACTCGGCCAGCGCCGGGTTGACGACGTCCTCGATCAGGCGTCGCCGCTGGTCGGCGAGGTCGTCCGTGAGCTCCTGGGTGAGCAGCGGGTCCTGATCGGGGTGGGCCAGGTGGGAGTCGAGGTGGGCGACCGCGTCGTCGAGCAGCGAGCGCACCGGTACCCGCCCGGCCCGCACGCCCTCGCGATGCCGCTGGGCGGCCGCGGCGGTGAAGTCGGGGATGCGGGCGATGCGCCGCAGGTAGTCCTCGCCCTGCTGCCGCTCGCGCACCGGCACCTGCCCGAGCAGGAACAGCAGGCCCGCGACCGGCGCGAACATGTTCCCGCTCAGCGTGTACTCGGGGGAACGGGAGTCGAGCCGGTCGACCGTGGACTGCGCGTGCTGCACGACGACGGCGATGGTCAGCCGCTCCTCCAGCCCGCAGTGGGTGGTGTCGACGGCCATGGCGCGCACCCGGATGTCCTCGGCCCGCTCGCGGTGGGCGAGCTCGGCCGCGGCGGAGATGTCCGGCAGCAGGTGGTCGCGGCCGGGCAGACCGTAGAGCGAGGCGCCGATCGGATCGGCGTCCAGGTCCAGGTCGAGCAGTTCGTCGGCGAGCTGATCCGGGGTCGTCACAGACCAATCGTGCCCCTTCGGGCCGACATCCGGCAGGGCGTCCGGTCCTGCGTTCGGGCGAGGGGACAATGGTCCCGTGGACCCGCTGCACGATCCGGACGACGACACCCTCCTCGACCCCAGGCAGGCCCGCGACCTGGCCGGACTGGTCGAAACCGCCCGTCTGGCCTCGGCCGTGGTCCGCTACGGCGTGCGCACCCGCGTCGGGGTGGCGACGGTCGTGCTCAACCAGGACAACCCGCTGCCGGTCGCCAACCACGCGTGCGCGCTGTGGGGTACCGGCGCGCAGGTCGCGGGCACGCTGATGGAGCTGGAGCAGGTCTTCGCCGAGGCCGGCCGCTCGGAAGCCGTCGTCTACGCCTCCCCGACGACCGTCGGCGAGATCGAGGGCATCGCCGACGACGCCCTGTGGCGCGCGGTCGAGGAGCAGGTCGTGCTGCTGCACCGGAACCGGGGTTTCAGCCGCGGCGTCGCCCGGCCCGTCGAGGACCGGGACCTGGAGGGCATCGTCGAGCTCTACGCCGACGAGACCGGCCTGTCGGAGGAGGGCGAGCAGCGCCTGGCCCGCCACCTCGGCCACCGCGCCGACGACAACCGCGCGGTGCTGCTCGTCGTCGACGACCCCGGGGTGGACCGCATCGCGGGGTTCGCGCAGGGCTTCGTCGAACGCGGCGTCGGCCTGATCGAGCAGGTCGTGGTCCGGCCGGGCCGTCGCCGCAGGGGTTACGGCCACGATCTGGTCACCGAGACCGCCGAAGAGCTCCGCCGGATGGGCGCCCTGCTGGTCGCCGGTCACGCCGAGGAGGGCGGCACGGCCCAGCGCTTCGCCGAGGCCACCGGCTTCGAGGTCGCCTACGGCGTCACCGCCTACGCGCGCCGCATCGACGACCTCCTCTGACCACCCGCGGGCGTCCCGCGATGTGGACTGGACCAGCCGGGTGAGGTTCGCGCCACGAAACCCCCCGGGGGAATGAAGACGACATCGGGCGGCGTTGGGACTTCCTGGCTTCGAGTGTCGAAAAACCGGGGAGGAAACCTGTGGCCAGCGGCGCAGCGTCGGAGAAGACCAGCAAGGGCCCAGGGATCACCGACCTTCCCCGCGAGATCTGGATCCTCGTGGCGGGCAGTTTCATCGTCGCCGTCGGCATGGGGATCGTCGCCCCCGCGTTACCGGCGTTCGCCACGAGTTTCGACGTCGGCGTGACCGCGGCCGGGTTCATCGTCAGCGCCTTCGCGATGATGCGGCTGATCTTCGCGCCGCTGAGCGGGCGGCTGGTCTCGGCGGCGGGCGAGCGCACGATCTACGTCATCGGCATCACGATCGTCGGCATCAGCAGCACCGCGTGCGCGTTCGCCGACTCCTACTGGCAGCTGCTGGTGTTCCGGGCGCTCGGCGGCATCGGCTCGACGATGTTCACCGTCTCCGGCGTGGGCCTGCTGATCCGGTTGTCGCCGCCGCACCTGCGGGGACGCGCCTCGGGACTGTGGGCGACGAGCTTCCTGCTGGGCAACATCTCCGGTCCGATCGTCGGCGGTCTGATGGTCGGCTTCTCGCTGCGGCTGCCGTTCGTCACCTACGGCATCGCCCTGTTCGGCGCGGCCTTCCTCGGCTGGTTCATGCTGCGCAAGTCGACCCTGGCGGCCCCGCTCGGCGACGACGCCACCCCGGCGATGCCGCTCGGCGAAGCTCTGCGGATGCGCTCCTACATCGCCGCGCTGCTGTCGAACTTCGGCACCGGCTGGGCGGTGTTCGGCGTCCGGATCGCGCTGGTCCCGCTGTTCGTGGTGGAGGCGCTGAAGGCGCCGCAGTCGATGTCGGGCATCGCGCTGTCGGTGTTCGCCGCGGGCAACGCGGGCGCGCTGCTGCTGTCGGGGCGGATGGCCGACCGGCACGGCCGCAAGCCGCTGGTGCTGATCGGCCTGGTCGTGCAGGGCGTGGCGACGGCGTCGCTGGGCTTCACCGACTCGGTGCCGCTGTTCCTGGCGGCGTCGCTGGTCGCGGGCATGGGCGCGGGCGTGCTCAACCCGGCGCAGAACGCGGCGGTCGCCGACATCATCGGCGGCAACCGGCGCGGCGGCACGGTGCTGGCGACCTTCCAGCAGTCCGCCGATCTGGGCGCCATCCTCGGCCCGCTGATCGCCGGTGCCCTGGCCGACACGGTGTCCTACCAGGCGGCGTTCCTGGTCACCGGTGCCACCGCGGCCCTGGGGCTGCTGGCCTGGATCGGCGCCCCGGAGACCCGGCCGCGCCCGGAGTCCGACTCGCAGCCGCAGCGCGCAGCCGCCTGAGAGGTGTCGATCCCGCCCGCCTCGGGTACTCGGGGAGCGTGACGCCGCCGGCGTCGCGGTGGCCCCTGCCCGATGCGGGAGGACGACATGAACACCACCGGGATTCCCGGACATGAGCTGACCGAGGACCTGCTGCTGCGGGAGCTCGGTCACCTGCACCGGACGCGCAACGAGACGTTCCTGCACGGTTCCCCGGGCGCGCTGCGCGAGCACACCGCCCGCACGTTCGAGCTGGAGCAGGAGTACCTGCGTCGCCACCCGGAGCGCGAGGTCGACCCGCGCCGGACCCGCGACGGCGCCCGAGAGGAGCCGCAGCATGCCTAGTCCACGCGTGGTGATCATCGGCGGCGGGCACGTGGGACTCACCCTGGCGTTGCGGCTGCAGAAGAAGCTGGACGCCGGTGAGGCGAGGGTGACCGTCATCGACACCCAGCCGCACATGACCTACCAGCCGTTCCTGCCGGAGGCCGCGGCCGGTTCCCTGGAACCCCGGCACGTGGTGGTGCCGTTGCGGGAGGCGCTCAAGCGCTGCGAGGTGCTGACCGCGCAGGTCAGCACCATCGACCACGCCCGCCGCTGCCTGACGGTGACGCTGGGCGACGGCAAGGTCGAGCAGCTCGGCTACGACATCCTGGTGCCGGTGCCGGGTTCGATCTCGCGCGCGCTGCCGATCCCGGGCCTGGCCGAGGAGGGCGTGGGCTTCAAGACCATCGGCGAGGCGATCTACCTGCGCAACCACGTTCTGTCCAGGTTGGACATCGCGGCGAGCACGGAGGACGAGCGGCTGCGCCGGAGGCTGCTGACGTTCCTGTTCATCGGCGGCGGGTACGCGGGCATCGAGGCGCTGGCGGAGCTGCAGAGCATGGCCCGCTACGCGATCCGCAGCTACCCGCAGCTGTCGGAGCACGACATGCGCTGGGTGCTGGTGGAGGCGATGGGCCGGATCATGCCGGAGGTCAGCCCGCCGATGGGCGAGTACACCCGGCAGCAGCTGGAGGACCTGGGCATCGAGGTCAAGCTCAACACCACCGCGAACTCCCTTGTGGACGGACGCGTGGAGCTCTCCGACGGCGACGTCTTCGACGCGGACACGATCGTCTGGACGGCGGGCGTGAAGCCGCACCCGATGCTGGAGGACAGCGACCTGCCGCGAGACGCCAAGGGCCGCTTGGAATGCACGACGCGACTCCAGGTCAAGGGCACCGACAACGTGTTCTCGGCGGGTGACTGCGCGGCCGTGCAGGACCTCACCAGCAGCGACCCGGAGGCGCTGACGAGTCCGTCGGCCCAGCACGCGGTCCGGCAGGCGAAGCTGCTGGCGGACAACATCATCGCCCAGCTGCGCGGCGAACCGCTGCAGGAGTACCGCCACAAGCACGCGGGGTCGGTCGCGGGCCTCGGCCTGTTCCGCGGCGCCGCCGAGGTCTACGGCATCAAGCTCAAGGGACTCCCGGCGTGGCTGCTGCACCGCGCCTACCACCTGATGAAGATGCCCACGGCCTCCCGCAAGGCCCGCATCCTCGGCGACTGGCTCCTGGAACTCCCGTTCCACCGCCAGGTCGTGGCCCTGGGCGAACTCCACGACCCGAGAGCGGAGTTCGTGAAGGCCGCCAACACCAGAGGCCTGCCCAAACCCCGCGGAACCACAGCGGCGGGATGATCGAGGTGACCGTCCTCACGGGGCCGCGACAACCCTGTGAGGACGAGTACCGTGGGAACCGGAGGTCGGCTCCGTCTTCGCAGGTCAGGAAGGCCGCGCGGCCTCTCGGGCCGTTAAGGGGACCCCCCTGAAAACGGCTCCGAACGGCTGTTGTACTGTATTGGCACACGAGATGAGCGGGGCGGAAACAAACCGAACACCTCGGAGAACAGAACAAGGGGCTGTGGCGCAGCTGGTAGCGCACTTGACTGGCAGTCAAGGGGTCACGGGTTCGAATCCCGTCAGCTCCACCTCAAACAGGGCCGATGCTTCCGAGCTCGGCCCTGTTGCTTGTTTGTCTACTGTGGTCGTACCTGGTGGTCACGTTCGTGGACCATCTGTGAACCAAGCCGTCATGGGCCCGCCGGCCTCGGGCTTGCGACAGTGGTCTGTGCGACGCAAGTGAAGCGAGAGTGGATTTCCTGCTTCCGGTGACCGTTTGAGGAGCGCAACTGTGGCTCGCGTGGACTACTTCAACGACCCGAACGCACCGGCGGCCAACTCGGTCGTTCCCTCGGTGACCGCAGCCATCCGCAACGACGCCGGCGACATCCTGCTGATCCACAGGGCTGATAACAACCTGTGGGCACTGCCGGGTGGCGGCCACGACGCCGGCGAATCCCTCACCGACACCGTGGTTCGCGAGGTCAAGGAAGAGACCGGCCTCGACGTCGAGGTCGTGCGCCTGGTCGGCACCTACACCAACCCCAACCACGTCATGGCCTACGACGATGGGGAAGTGCGGCAGCAGTTCTCGCTCTGCTTCGAGGCCAAGTGGCTCGGCGGCCGGCCGCGCGAAGACGGCAGCGAAACGAAGGAGGTCCGCTGGGTCGCCCCAACGGACCTCGATCGCTTGAACATCCACACCTCAATGCGCCTGCGCATCGATCACGCGCTGGACGAGACCCGCACGCAGCCCTACTTGGGCTGAGAAGCGCTCGTTCAGAGGTAGGCAAGCGCCAGGAAAGCGTTGGTTCGGATCGTGGTTGACGTCCTATTTCCCATTGGAAGGCGTTTGATCATGAGACGAGTCGTTCGTTTAGCAGCGACCATCCTGCTTGCAGCAGGTGTGGTGGTTGCAGTTTCCGCCATGTCCAGCACAGGCGCGCCTGATTCCCGGAGCGTGGACGCTGCCGAGAAGGGCGGTGGTCCTGGAACCGGTAGCCGTGATGTTGATGCTGCTGAGAAGGGCGGTGCCCCTGGAGGCGGTGCCCGCAGCGTGGACGCCACGGAGAAGGATGGTGGTCCTGGAACCGGTAGCCGTGATGTCGAGGCTGCCGAGAAGGACGGTGCCCCTGGAGGGGGCGCAGGATGAGGCTCCAGGCGTGAGCCTTACCGAGCCTGGTTCGGGAGGCGCTGTTCGGTGCGGTGGACAGCTTCAGCCAGCACCGGACGCGCCTTCATCCACGTGCGGTGAACCGGGTCTTCGCGCGCGTAGCGGCTGAAGATCTCTTCGATCCGCTCGTCGGAGGTCAGGCGTTGCCCGGCCAACCCTGTAGTGAGGTCGGCCGTGACCTGGGCGTCCAACCGAACTTCCCCGAACCGACGTGGCAGCCCGCCTGCAGTTCGTCACCGACCAGCTCGGTCAACGACCGGCCGAACCTGGTGACTGATCTCGGCCGGGGGTTCCTGCGTCGGTGGGGCGCACTTCGGTCGCGCGCCGTTTATCCTGATCAGCCTTGCCGCGCTGGGCGCGCACCGACGGACACCGGGTGAGGAACCGATCACGATGACGATCTCTTCTCTGCAGGGGCGCACCGCGCTGATTACCGGCGCGAGTCGGGTTGGGGGCATTGGTGCGGCGGTGGCTCGGCGGTTGGCCTCGATGGGCGCCAGTCTGGTGATTCATCACCACCAGCCCCACGACACGACCCAGCCGTGGGGCGCCGATGACCTCGCACAGGTCCTGGACTCGATTCGTCCGCACCTGCGCGAGGACGCGGGCCTGGTGGATCTACCCGGTGACCTGACGGAGCCCGGCGCGCCGGAGAACCTGGTGCAGCAGGCCGTGGCCGCGGCCGGGCCGCTGGACGTTCTGGTGTGCAACCACGCTCGTTCCGGCGGAGACGCCACTCTGACCAACATCACCCTCGAGCAACTCGACGAGCACTGGGCCACCGACGCGCGTTCGGTGCTGCTGCTGACCAAAGCGTTCGCCGCCCAGCACGATCCGGCGCGTCCCGGCGGTCGGGTGGTGTGGATGACCTCGGGGCAGCAGGACGGACCGATGGTCGGTGAGGTGGCTTATGGCGCGGCCAAGGCCGCCTTGGCGGGCATGACGCTGACCGTTGCCGATGAGCTCGTCGATCAGGGCATCCTTCTCAACACCGTGAACCCCGGGCCGGTGAACACGGGATTCCTCGATCCCGGCATGGGCATCGACGAGAACACCCTGGAATCGCTGCGCCAGCGGTTTCCCAGCCGGCGCTTCGGCACACCGGATGATCCAGCCCGCCTGATCTCCTGGCTGGTCTCCGACGACGGGGAATGGGTGGTGGGCCAAGTCCTCAACACCGAGGGCGGATTCCGCCGCTGGTAAGGGTTCCCCGGGAGCCGGGCCGGACTGCGCCTCGAGTGGTGGCCCAGACGGCGAGGGCGGCTAGCGCGAAACCGGTCCCCAGCACGCTGGAGCCGTGCCATCCGGTGGTGGCGTAGAGGCTGGTGGTGGCGGTGGCTCCGAGAGCGGAGCCGAGGGAGTAGAAGAGCATGTAGCCGCCGATCGCGCTGCTGGTTCGGTCGGGGTATGTGGTGGTCAGCGTGTGTTGGTTGCTGACGTGGACGGCTTGAACGGCGAAGTCCAGGGCGATCACCCCGACGACGACCAGAGCCAGTGACCAGGTTGCTTGCCCGGTTGCCCACCAGGACGCGGCCAGCAGGAGCAGGGCGAGGCCGGTGACGGTGTTGGCCCGACCGTGGTCGGCCCAGTGCCCGGCCCGGGCGGCGCCGAGCGCGCCGGCGAGTCCGGCGATTCCGAACAAGCCGATCTGGGCCGTGTCCAGGTGCCATGGTGCCGCGGCCAGCGGGAGGGCCAGACCGCTCCAGAGCGTGCCGAAGGACGCGAACAGGAAGAACGCGATCAGCCCGCGGGAAAGAAACACCCGCTGACGGAAAAGCCCTCCGAGTGAGGACAGCACCGCGCCGTAGGAGGCTCGGGTGGTGCGGGCGTCGGTGGGCAGAAGCTTCCAGGCGAGGTAGGCCAACACGGCCAGCAGCAGGGCGAGGGTGGCGTAGACGCTGTGCCATCCCGCGAATGCGGCCAGGGCTCCGGCGAGGACACGGGCTGCCAGGATGCCGGTGATGACTCCGGAAGTCACCACACCGAGAGTGCGTCCCCGTTCTGCCGGAGTGGAAAGGTCAGCAGCGTAGGCCACGGTTGTTTGCACCACCACGGCGAACAGGCCCGCCAACCCGAGCCCGGCCAGCAGAAACCAGAGCTGGCCCGCGACCGCAGCCAGACCTACGCCCGCGGCGGACGCGAGAAGATGCGCGGTGATCAGTGCACGCCGGTCGACCATGTCGCCGAGCGGGACCAGCAACACCAGTCCCACCAGGTAGCCGAGTTGGCCGACGGTGATGATCCAGCCCAGGTTCGACTCGGTCACCCCGAGATCGCTGCCGATCTGGGCCAGCACTGGTTGGGCGACGTAGACCGTCGCGACCGCTACGCCGCAGATCATGGCCAACAGCATTCGTCGACTCGTCGTGAGATCCACCAGCACCCCACCCAATCAGTAGCAAATTGCAACTGTTTGGACGCTACGGCACAATGGTTTCAATCCGCAACTCTTCTGGAGGGTTGATGACCCGCGCAGAGGCCGATGCCGGCGAGACCGTTTGGACCGACCCCGGCTGCCCCGTGGCACGCACGCTCGACCTGATCGGCGATCGGTGGAGCCTGTTGATCATTCGGGATGCCATGGATGGCGCCCGGGCCTTCACCGACTTCCAGCACCGCACCGGAATCGCGCGCAACATCCTCACCGACCGCCTCCGACGCCTGGTCGAACGCGGGCTGCTCGACAAACACACCGCCACTTCGGGGCGTCGCCAGGTTTATGCGCTCACCCCAGCCGGCCGGGATCTCTTCGCTGTCATCGTGTCCCTGCGCCAGTGGGGCGAGCGACACGCCTACACGTCCGCCGAGGCGCATTCCCTGCTCGTCGACGAACACGGCCAGCCGTTGCCCGAACTTCGCCCCACCGACTCACGCGGTAACCCCGCCACCCTCGACACAACATCCGTGGAGAAGTGAACGAACGGGAGTCGAGTGGTCGCTGTCGGCGGTGGTCGGCTGGCGGGTGTCACTTCCAGCCGAGGAGGGAGAAGGGGTTTCCTCGGCGGTAGGCGGTGATTCCTGCGGCCGTGTAGTCGATCAGGTCTTCGGGGAGGTTGTGCAGGTCGAACCAGCCGAGCTCGGAGCACTTCTCGGGTTCGCGGTTGACCGGTTCGCCGATCCACGTGGTCGTGGTGAAGAACAGGCCGAGTCTTGGTTCGGGGCCGGAGTCGTTGACGTGGATCGTGTGCACGTGGGTCAGGTCGCTGGGGTCGATCACGACGCCGATCTCTTCCTCGGCCTCGCGGGCGGCGGCGGTGAGCACGTCCTCGCCGGCGTCGAGTTTGCCGGAAGGCAGATGCCACATGCCGTCGAACTGTCCGCCTCGGCGTCGGGTGAGCAGCAGCTCCGCCTCGCGGGTCAGCAGGACGTGGACGTCGATGAGGTGGCGGTCGGGCACAGCGGCGGTTCCTCGGTTGCTGGTCAAGGTCACTTCGAGGCAGAAACGGCGGCTCGGGCCAGGTGCAGTCTGCGCGCAGGCGTACCCCAAGGCGGTGGTCTGCCTTGCAGTGGGTCGCCTTGCTGCACTCGCCGGATTTGGCCGGCGCTGGGTCGCGTTCTCCGGTCGGGCGTACCGGAGTCGACGGTAAGGGCTCCAGTCAACTCGAAGCCGATGCCGATGAGCTGCTCGTCACTGTTCTGCACCCGTGCCGGCGAGGGTGGCTTTGGCTCTCTTCGCCATTGCGTCGAGGATTTCCTCTTCTCCTGCTTCGAAGGCGTCGAGGGCGGTGCGGGCCAGATCGGCTGGGTCGTGGAGGTCCTCTTCGGGGAGGGGAAGGTCGTGTTCCTCGGCGAAGTCGAGCAGGGTTCGGGTGGCGATGAGGCTGGGAACCATGGCCGTCACCTGCGTTCCCCGGTCCGCGAGTTCCAGGCGCACTCCGTTCGTCAGACCCCACTCGGCTGATTTGGCCGCGGCGTAGGCCGTGTTGCCGTCGACCGTCACCCAGGCCGCCCCGGAGAGGACGTTGAGGATGGCCCCGCCGCCGTTGCGGGCGAGGGTCGGTGCGAACGCGCGGATCATCGCGAGAGTCCCGTAGTAGTTCGAATCCATCACCGCGCGGATCGAATCCATCTCGCCCGTCACGAGGTTGCCGCCTCCGGTGAAGGCCGCGTTGTTGATCAGCACGTCGACGTCGCGCGCTGCTGCGGCGGCCGCCTCGACCGAATCGGGATCGGTGATGTCCAGCCGGAGGACCTCTGCTCCCGGGATGTCGACGAGTTCAGGGCGGCGAGCGGTGGCGTAAACCTTGGCGCCGCGGCGAACGAGATCGGTGGCCAGGGCGAAACCGAGTCCTCGATTGGCGCCGGTGACCAGCGCTGTTGCTTCGTTGAGCTTCATCGTTCCTCCCATCGCGCAACATGACCGGACGGTCATGTTGCGCTCAAGGCTACACCCAAGATGACCGATCGGTCATCTTGGTATTGTGGGGCCGTGTCCTCCCCGAATCGACCCCTGCGCGTCGACGCGGCGCGCAACCGCGAGCACCTGCTGGCTGCCGCCGAGGCGGAGTTCGCCGAGCGGGGGCTGTCGGTGTCGGTCGCGGACATCGCGCTCCGGGCCGGAATTGCGAAAGGCACCGTCTTCCGGCACTTCGCGAGCAAGGAGGACTTGATCGCCTCGATCGTCAGCGGACACCTCACCGCGCTCACGGGATGCGCCGAACGGCTGGCCGACGCGGCGGATCCAGGTGACGCGCTGTGGGAGTTCCTGTCCTTCGCCGCCGATCAGCGTCACCGGCACAACATCGACTTCCTGTGGGCCGTCAGCGAAGGCGACGCTCGGGTGACCGAGCTGCGGGATCGACTCTTCTCCGGGATCGAGCGACTCGTCGTGCGGGCGCACCAAGTCGAGGCCATCCGGTCTGACGTGACCGCTTCCGATGTCTACTTGCTGATGTGCGCGCCCGTGCACGCGGTCGAAAACCTGCCGAACCCGAGCCCCGATCTGTGGAAGCGCTACCTCGGGATCATCTTCGACGGCCTCCGCCCCGAAGGCGCCAACCCCCTGTCAGAACCGGCCCCGACCGTCTTCTGACCTCGGACATCGCTGCCGGTCGCGCCGCCGGAATCGTGTGGTCGTGCTCGGCGTGCTCGGGCGCTGTGGGTTGTTCACCGCGCGTGCCATCCTGCTCCCGGACCGCTTGGTGTCGTCCTCGAACTCCTCGGCCTGGTCGGCGGGGAGGTGAACACGTCCACGCGGAAGTGAGTGGCCATGCCCGGTGACGATGCGAGAGGCGGCACGGCGACCGTCCCGGTACCCCTGATCAACGTGCCGTGAGCCACCTGACCTGGGCTGGCGCTATTCGGGCGTGGCTATCGGGGGATGGCAGAACCTCCCTCGGGGCGTGGGTGTGGCCTAGCGTGGAGGTAGGTACGCCGTTGATCTGCTGACTTCGGGCAGTGTCGTTGTGCGATGGGGGTTTCCATGTCTACGGAGCGGACGGTTCTGGTGACCGGGTCGACCGATGGAATCGGGCGGCGGACCGCTGAGAAGCTCGCCGGGCCCGGGGTTCACCTGCTGGTCCACGGCAGGAGCGCGGAGAGGGGAGCGGCCGTGGTCGAGGACGTCGAGCGGGCAGGGGCGTCGGCGACGTTCCTCGAAGCCGATCTCTCCTCGCTGGCCGGGGTTCGGGCGCTGGCCGACTCCGTGCTGGCGCGCTGCGAACGTCTCGACGTGCTGGTCAACAACGCGGGGATCTCGAAACCGAGCGCGCCGCGCGAGGTCACGGTCGACGGCTTCGAGAGCCACTTGGCGATCAACTACCTGGCGTCGTTCCTGCTCACGCGCCTCCTGCAGCCGCTTCTCGGAACGTCGCGGGTGGTGAACGTCGTCTCCGCGGCGCAGGACGCGCTGGACTTCGACGATCTGATGCTCGAACGCGGCTACTCAGGTTTTCGCGCGTACGGGCAGAGCAAGCTCGCGCAGGTCATGCTGACTCTGGACCTGGCTGCCGAAGGCGTGACCGCGAACTGCCTGCACCCCGGCACCCATCTCGACACCACCATGGTGCGCGCAGCGGGTATCAGGCCTGCGGGGACGGCCGAC
Source organism: Saccharopolyspora flava (assembly GCF_900116135.1). Classification (GTDB taxonomy): domain Bacteria; phylum Actinomycetota; class Actinomycetes; order Mycobacteriales; family Pseudonocardiaceae; genus Saccharopolyspora; species Saccharopolyspora flava. The sequence goes on along the minus strand of NZ_FOZX01000002.1, from coordinate 139,485 downwards.
TCCGGCGCTGCCGCGGTCGTCGCGCTGGCGACCGCCGACGGCATCAGCGGGCGGTACTTCGACGCCAGACGGGAAAGCCGCGCTCACCCTCAGGCCTACGACGAACAGGCGCGTGAGCGGCTCGACGCCGAGGCCCGGCGACTGACCGCGCTCGACCGCTGAAACCCCGCGCTCGCTTTCACGCTCGGAAGGTCTTGCGGTAGGTGCTTGGGGTGACTCCGACCGTCTGGGTGAACTGGGTTCTGAAGTTGCTGGGGGTGGGGAAGCCGGTTCGGGAGGCGATGCGGTCGACGGTGTGGTCGGTGGTTTCCAGGAGTTCCTGGGCGTGGCGGATTCTGACGCCCGCCAGCCATTGGACGGGGCTTTGGCCGACCTCCGCGGTGAAGCGGCGGGTGAGGGTGCGGACGCTCGTACCGGCGGCTTCGGCGATGTCGGTGAGGGTGAGGCCGCGGTGGGCGTTCTCCTCGATCCAGGAGAGGACCGGTTCGAGCGTGGCCGTCTGGTAAGTGGGGCGGTTGCGCAGGATGTACTGGGCCTGGCCACCGCTGCGGTGGAGTGGGACGACGGCGAGGCGGGCGGCGTCGGCGGCGACGGCCATCCCGTGGTCTTCGCGGATGATGTGCAGGCACAGGTCGAGTCCGGAGGCCGCGCCCGCCGAGGTGAGGATCTGGCCGTTGTCGGTGAACAGCACGTCCGGGTCCACGCGGACGGCCGGGTAGGCGCGGGCCAGTTGTTCCGCGGCCAGCCAGTGGGTGGTGGCGTCCTTGCCGTCGAGCAGGCCGGCTTCGGCGAGGGTGAAGGCGCCGACGCAGACCGAGGCGATCCGCGAGCCCCGCTCGGCGGCGGAGCGCAGGGCTTCCAGGACCGGTGGCGGGGTGGGTTTCGACGGGTCGTTTCGGCCCGGTACGACGACCAGGTCCGCTCGATCGAGGGCGTCGAGACCGTCGCCGACGACCAGCCGCAAGGGTCCCGCCCCCACTTCCGGCTCCGGGCCGGCGACCACGACCCGGTAGCCGGGGCGATCGTCGGGCAATCGAACTCGCGAGAAGGTCTCGACCGGCGTGGCCAGATCGAAGGCGATCGTATCGTCGAGTGCGAGCACCACCACCGTCTGCATCCCCCGAGAGTAGCGAAATCGAGCGTTCCGAGGTGTGGCCGGATTCAGGAGGAACATGACCGAATAGCCACTGGGGGAGGCGGGAGGACTTGCGCAGCATGGGGTGACAAGTCCGAAGGAAGGAACCCCATGCCCCGAGCTCAGTTCGTGCTCTACGACGGCTTCGACCCGCTCGACGTCGTCGGCCCCTTCGAAGTTCTCTCCGCCGGAAGGGAATTCCTCGGCGGCGGCCTCGACCTCGAACTCGTCACCGCCGAAGGCCCGCGCGTCGTCGAGCCCGGCATGCCCGGCCTGTCGTTGACCGCCACCGGCACCGTGGATCCGAGCGCGCCCGGTTACGTGATCGTGCCCGGGGCGGCCGGGTCGGTCGAGACGATCACGGCGCTGCTGGCACGGTTCGCCGGTGGCGAGGCCGCGCCCCTGCTGCGGCAGGCGTTCGACAACCCCGAGATCACCGTCGTCGGGGTGTGCGGCGGCTCGCTGGCGATGGCCACGGCCGGTCTGCTGGACGGCCGCCACGCCACCACCCACGTCCTCGGGCACGACGCGCTCGCCTCCACCGGCGCCACCGCTGTGCGGGCGCGGGTGGTCGACGACGGCGACCTGATCACCGCCGGAGGTGTCACCTCGGGCATCGACGTGGGTCTCTACCTGCTCGAACGCGACTTCGGGCCGCGCATCGCGCACGCCGTGGAGCAGATGATCGAGCACGACCGGCGGGGCACCACCTGGAAGAACACCGGACTCGCGCCCACCGGAGCCGTCGCATGACGGGATTCCTGCTGTCCGTGCACGTCCTCGCCGCGATCCTGGCGATCGGTCCCGTGGCCATCGCGGCCAGCATGTTCCCGCCCGCCGTGCGCGCCGGCTCGGCGGAAACCTCGCGGGTGCTGCACCGGATCACCCGCGTCTACGCGGTGATCGGCATCGCCGTCCCGGTGTTCGGGGTGGCGACCGGCGCCGCGCTCGGGGTTCTGGGCGAGGTGTGGCTGATCGTCTCCATGATCCTCACCGCCGCCGCTGCCGGACTCCTGGTCGTCCTCATCCTTCCTGGTCAGCGCGCTGCGCTCGGGAGGATCGGCGAAGCCGCGGCGGAGCGGGCCGGCAGGCGGCTGGCCATGCACACCGGGATGTTCAACCTGCTCTGGGCAGTGGTGGTCGTGCTGATGATCTACCGGCCGGGCTCGACGACCGGAGCGGGCCTGTGAGCCCGCTGCGCGTCCTCGGCGGTGCCGAGCTGGGGACGCTGCTGCTGTTGCTGCTGAACCTGGTGACGATCCACGACCCGGTGCTCTCCGGCGCGCTCGGACCGCTGCACGGCCTCGCGTACACCGCCACCGTCCTCGCCGCGGTCCTGCTGATGCGGGGGCGTCACCGGGTGTGGCTGCTCGCGCTCGTCCCTGGTGTCGGTGGGTTGTTGGCCGCGCGCGTCGTCGCCGGGTTCGGTGATTCCTCCGTCGCGGGGTCGTAGTGAGCGGGGTGAGCGGGTAGTCCCCGGGGTGAACACGTGTCTGCGAAGAGGAGTGGTCATGACCAAGCGCGACGAGATGCGGGTGGACAAGGCGCTGCAGGGGCTGGACTTCCCCGCCGACCGCGACGAGATCCTGGACTTCGCCACCGACCGCGAGGCCGATGCGGAGACGCTCACCGCGCTGCGGTCGATCCCGTCCGCCCGGTACGCCAGCAAGGACGAGGTGCTGCACGCGGTTCCCCAGGAACCGGAGGGCGACGCCCCGGGTGGTACCGCCCGCGGCTGAGCGATCGCGGGCCGCGACGGGTTTCCGGAGCTATCGTGACCGGCATGCTCCGGGGGCTGATTCTCGTCGTGTTCGCGCTGGTGGTGGCGGGTTGCGGGACGGCGGCGCCGCCCGCTCCGCCGCCACCGGCGCCGTCCAGCGCGCCCGCTCCGAGTTCCGCGCCCAGTCCCTCTCCGCCTCCCGTGCCTGAGGTGAAGCACGCGCCGGAGGGGTTCGTGCGGTTGCGCGACGTGGATCCCACGATCCTCGAAGAGGTGCGGTACGCGACGCCGCACAACTTCACCGGCGATCCCGTTCCCGGCTACGACGAGCCGATGTGCGTGCTGACGCGACCGCTCGCCGAGGCGCTCCGCGAGGCGCAGAAGGGGTTCCGCGCTCAGGGCTACACGCTCAAGGTCTACGACTGCTACCGGCCGCAGCCCGCCGACGACCGGTTCGTCGAGTGGGCCCAGAACGACGATGAGCGGATGAAGGCCGAGTTCTACCCGGGGCTGGACAAGTCGCAGCTGTACTCGGCGGGCTACATCGCCGAGAACTCCGGGCACAGCCGCGGCAGTTCCGTCGACCTGACGCTGGTGCGGCTGCCCGCGCCGCCGCAGCGCGCCTACGTGCCCGGCGAGCCGCTGACCTCGTGCACCTCGCCCGCGGGCGAGCGGTTCCCGGACAACAGCGTCGACATGGGCACCGGTTTCGACTGCTTCGACGACCTCGCGCACACCGACGACCCCCGCATCACCGGGCAGGCGAGGGCGAACCGCGACCTGCTGCGCGAAGGGCTCACATCCGTGGGTTTGCAGGGGTATTCGGGCGAGTGGTGGCACTTCAACCTGCCGCGCGAACCGTTTCCGAACGAGTACTTCGACTTCCCCGTCAACAGCGCGGCTTTCCGCTAGAACCTGCTGACGCCCCCGGTTCTTCCTCCGTCTGCGGTGAACCGACTCCGGTTGACGTCTTGTCACGATGTGATCCACTGCATAAGCTACTCCGGAGTAGATAAGGGGTGCGTGGTCACGAGCTGCGCGTTCCGACACGTCGTGCGGGGGCGGTGACCGGCTGCGGCCCGAGCGACTTGCGCAGTTCGCACCATCCAATGACGCAGGGAGCGACCCGCATGCCCCGATCCCCCCACCACCCGCACGTCGCGCGAGGCCTGCTCGCCGCGACGGCGTTGTCGCTGGTCATCACCGGTGTTCAAGCAGCATCCGCGGTGGCCGACGAGGCGCCGACCACGCCGCCGATGGTCAGCGCGGGCTTCTACGACCCGCCCGCCGAACTCCCCGAAGCCGACGGCGCCCTGGTGCGGACCGAACCGCTGCCGCTCGCGCTGAGCCTGCCCAGCATCGGCGGCCAGCGGCTGCCCGGGACGGCGACGCGGCTGATGTACAAGACCACCGACTCCACCGGCAAGCCCGCCGCGGTGACCGGGGCCTACATCGAACCCGCAGCTCAGTGGCGGGGTGAGGGTCCGCGGCCGGTGGTGGCCGTGGCGCCCGGGACGATGGGGCAGGGCGACTCCTGCTCGGCGTCGATGGGGCTGGAGCGCCCGATCTCGCTCAACGGCGACTCGGTGTCGGTCGGCTACGAGGACATCGCGATCTACCGGCTGCTCGCCGAAGGCGCCGCCGTGGTCGTCACCGACTACGTCGGGCTGGGCACCACCGACCGGCTGCACACCTACGTCAACCGGATCGACGGCGGGCACGCGGTGCTCGACGCGGTGCGCGCGGCCCGCTCGCTGCCCGGCACCTCGATCACCCCGGACTCGCGGGTCGCCCTCTACGGCTACAGCCAGGGCGGCGGCGCCACCGGGTCGGCGGCCGAGCTGCAGCCGACCTACGCGCCCGACGTCCCGCTCGCCGGCGCCTACGTCGGCGCGCCGCCCGCGAACCTGACCGAGGTCATCGGCGGCATCGACGGCAGCGCGCTGGTCGGCGCGCTCGGCTGGTCGCTCAACGGGTTCATCCAGGCCAACCCCGATCTGCGGCCGATCGCCGACAAGTACCTCAACGAGGACGGCAAGGCCGCGCTGGAGGACCTGTCGACCTCCTGCATCGGCGACGGCATCGCCCGCTACGCCTTCGGCCGCAGCTCGCAGTGGACCAGCACCGGGCAGACCCTCGGCGAGGTCGTCGAGGCCGAACCCGCGGTGCGGAAGGTCCTCGACGACCAGTTGATCGGCACCCACGAGCCCGCCACCGCGGTCCGCGTGGCGACCGGCGTGCAGGACGACATCGTGCCGCACGAGCAGGCCCGGCAGCTCGCCGTCGACTGGTGCGACGCGGGCGGCGACGTCACCTACGCGCCCGTTCAGCTCCCCGACCTCGGCAAGGGGCTGCTGACCAACCACCTGGCGCCGCTGCTCACCGACCAAGGCGCGGCGATCTCGTGGCTCACCGACCGCCTCAACGGCACCCCGGCGGACAGCAACTGCAACACCCTGCCGGAACAGCCCTGACCCCCGACCCCGGTGGGGCCCTGCGGCCCCACCGGGGGTTCGGGACGTCGTGGCGGTGGTGATCTCCCGTCGCCAGGGGACAGTTTTAGTGAAAACTGTCCCGACATTTCTGGCATCACCCCCGGACAATTAGGGCAAAAACTGTCCCCTGCCGAGTCCCGCAGAAGCCGCGCGCACAGGTGCAGGTGAGTACCGCCGAGCTGTGCGGGGTCGCCCCGCGTTCCGCCGGGCGTCGTGCGCAGGTCGCGTCCACGGACAACGGCCTCGCGGTCAGAGGAGGTGGGTGAAGGCTCGGGCGGCGGGTGAGCCCGGCTCTGCCGTGTACATCGCGAGCTGGTGGGAGCTGCTGGGGAGCTGGAGCGTTCGCAGGTCCAGGTCCAGCCGGCCGAGCTCGGGGTGGTGCAGGCGTTTGCGCAGCGCGAGGCGGGGCCGCACGTCGTGGGCGCGCCACGCCGCGGCGAACTCGGGACTGCGAGCGGCCAGGTCGTTGATGAGCTCGCCGAGGCCCCGGTCGGTCGGGTAGCGGGCGCTGGCCGTGCGCAGCTGGGCCGCGGTGTGCTTCAGGAATTCCCCTTCCGAACCCGGAGCGGCCGTGCAGAGGGTTCCCAGGACCGACGGCAGCTTGAGCGCGTTGCGGTCTTCGGCGGGGAGCTGCGCGAAGTCGGTGAGCAGCGCGGTGGCCGCCCGGTTCCAGGCCACGATGTCCTGCCGCTCGTCGACCAGGTAGGCGGGAATCGCGCCGAGACCGTCGAGCAGGCGGCGGGCGTCGTCGGGCACCGGCGCCCGCGTGCTGGGAGGGATCTGCCCGGCGAGCCGGGCCAGGTGCTCGTGCTCGGCGTCGGTGAGCCGCAGCGCCCGCCCGAGCGCGGCCAGGACCTGCGGCGACGGACGTGGCGCGCGGCCCCGTTCCAACCGCTCGTAGTAGTTGACCGAAACCCCGGCCTGCGCCGCCACTTCCTCCCGCCGCAGCCCCGGCGTGCGCCGGGCGCGCCGTCCCGGTGGAGCCGCGACACCGGCCGGGACGTGCTCCGGACGCAGGGATTCCCGTCGCCGACGCAGGAAATCGGCCAGGTCAGCGCTGCTCACCGCTCCAGCATGGCACGTTCTGACGCGCCGAGCCTCGGACTGCTGGTCCGAGGCTGAACGGGCGGTTCCCGCGTTCTGCCGCGATGACCAGGCTCGATCTCGTACCCGAGCTTGGAGGAGACCATGCCGAGCACTCCCGAGGCCACCATGCGCAGACTGCTGGAGCTGATGCTGGCCGGTGACACCGACGCCGTGGCCGACCTGTGGGTCGAAGACGGCACCGCCGAATTCCCCTTCGCCGCCGGAAGCTCACCGCGACGGCTCGTCGGCCGGGAGGAGGTGCGCCGGTACCTGGCCGGATTCCCGCAGGCCTTCGAGATGCGCGAGATCTCCGCGTTCACCGCGCACACCACGCAACGGCCCGGTACCGCGGTCATCGAGTACCACGCCGAAGGACGCACGGTGAGTACCGGAGCAACCTGCCAGGTGGACTACGTCGTCGTGCTCACCGTCCACAACGGACTGATCGTGAGCTTCCGCGACTACTGGAGCCCGCTGGCCGGCGCCGCGGCCTTCGGGACGCTGCCCGAACTGATCGAATCGCTGAAGCAGGAGGTCCTGTGATGACCGTGCTGGTGACCGGCGGAACCGGCAAGACCGGCAGCGCCCTGGTCGAACTGCTGCGCGCGCACGACCGTCCGGTGCGCGTCGCCAGCCGCCACCCGCTGCCCGGCGACCCCGCCTCGATCCGCTTCGACTGGCACGACCCGTCCATCCACGCCGCAGCGCTGCGCGGTGTCGATCGGGTGTTCCTCGTGGCGCCGGTGAACACCGTCGACCCGATGCCGCTGGTCAGGCCGTTCCTGAACGAGGCGGAGAGCCTCGGGGTGAGCCGGGTGGTGCTGCTCGGCTCGGCTCTCGTGCTGCCGAACGCGCCGAGCGCGCTGGAGATGGACGAGGCGGTGCGCTCCCGGCCGGGTTGGGCGGTGGTGCGCGCGTCGGCGTTCATGCAGAACTTCCTGAGCCCGCACCCGGTGGGGGAGCGGATCCGGCGGCACGGCGAGATCCGCACCGCCGCCGGTGACGGCCGAGTCGGCTGGATCGACGCGCACGACATCGCCGCCGCCGCGTTCTCCCTGCTCAGCGCGAACATCGACCCGACGGACCCGCGCGAGCACGTGCTCACCGGGCCGAAGGCGCTCAGCTACGCCGAGGCGGCGGAGATCATCGGCGCCCGCACGGGGCGTCCGGTGCGCGTGGTGCCCATCAGCGTCGAGGAGCAGGCGGCCGGGTATCGGGCGGCGGGGATGTCCGCCGAGTTCGCGGCGGCGATCTCGGCGATGGAGGACAACATCCGTGCGGGTCGGGAAGACCAGGTCAGCACCGATGTCCTCGACCTCACCGGCCGACCTCCGCGCTCGTTCGAGGAGTTCGTCCGGACGCACGCCTGGGAGCTCACCGTGCCGTAGCGGAGCGGCGAGCACTGCTGGAGTCCCGGTGTCGGGCGTGAGGGGTGTGCCGTGCGCAGGAGGTCAGGCCGATTGCCAGGTCTCGATGATTTCCTGCGGGCCCCAGGCGAGCTCGATGTCCGAGTCCTGCACCCGGCGGTCCACCCCCGATCGGGAGACCACCATCAGGTCGCCCTGCTTCGGGTCCCATCCCGGAAGGGAGTGGACGGCGCGCGCCAAGTCCGCCCGATCGTGCTGGTCGAACGGCGACTCCAGCCATTTGATCGAACCGGCGAAGTGGATCCGCTGCGCGATCGGTTCCCGATCGGTCCCGACGAGGTCGATCTCAGGATTGAACTGGCGATTCCACCAGCCGCCCACCGCGCCGACTTCGGGCCACGGCAGAGAGCCCGAAGTCGCTGCCAAGCAGAGCGTTTCGCGGATCAGCGGCTCGACAGCTCTGCCGCGCCAGCTCGCCCATCGCCGTTCGAAGGTGCGGAAAGCTGCTTCTGCGCGTCCTCGTCGGACCAGGTCGTGGGCCGACCGAAGTGCAGCGAGGTAGAGCCGGAGATTGCTGTCCGCCACTCGGTACAACCCGGGTTTTCCGGGGACTGTCGACAGTGGCTGATCCTGTGCGAGGACGTGCTTCTCGTTGATCAGCCGCTGCAGCAGCGGCGACAGCGTTCCGGACGGGATACCGCCCGCGGTGGCCGCGATCGCGGCGTGCGTGCGGTCGCCGCTGCCGACCGCCTCCAACACGCGGCGGGAGTGATCCGGGGAAGGGAATTCGGCGAGAAGCGTCGCCTCGGGGATGCCGAACAGCGGTGCGGCCGGGTCCGCGCACTCGTTCTTCACGAACTCCGTCGGTGGTGTTCCGCGCGGCCAGCTGCGCAGGATGCCGGGAAGCCCGCCGCTGATCAGATGTGCGTCAATCGCCTCGGGCGGGTCCAGCTGAAGCGCTCGGCCCGTTTCGGCGACGTTGAGCGGTGGCAGCACGAAGTTGTCGGCCCGGCCGTAGAACGGCCGGTCGTAGGAGGTCAGGCGCTCCATCATGTGGATATCGCTTCCCAGCAGGAGCAGCAGCACAGGTTTGCGGGAGATCAGTCGGTCCCACATCGCTTGGAGCGCGCCGTCGAAGGCCTCGTCCTGCTCCGCTAGCCAGGGCAGTTCGTCGAGAACGACGATCGAGGGGGAGTCCGGAAGCACCGAGGCGAGGATGCGCAGTGCATCCGGCCATCCCGATGCGGTCTCCGGGATCGCTTCGCGATCCGCCGGGAGCTCGGAACTCTTCAACTCCGCGAGGAACAGCCCGGTGGCTTCGGGGAGTGAGGCGCCCTTGATCGCCGTGTAGTAGGCGTAGGGCAGCCCGGAGGCATCGCAGAACTCCTGGACCAGGCGCGACTTGCCGACCTGGCGGCGACCTCGGATCGCGATCGCCGCACCTGATCGCGACTCGGCCACCCGGTCGAGTCGCTTCTGCAGCATCGCGAGTTCCGTCCGGCGCCCGATGAACTCCGCGGCCATGCACCCTCCCTGGAGTTGGGTAGATGTGATCTATGTAGACCCCATCTATGTAGATTGTATCTACATGAATGCGCGTCCTGCACCGGCGAAGAAGTTGTTCGGAGGTGCGGCGGGGTGGTGCACGCGGGCGCACAATCGGGGGCGGCTGACCGAGGGGTGTTGCGATGGTGTTGCCGGCTCTGCCTGATGAGACGTTTCGGCGCGTGCTGTGCGTCGTGGCGCATCCGGACGACATGGAGTACGGGACGTCGGCTGCCGTCGCCCGGTGGACGTCGCGCGGTATCGACGTCGGATATCTGCTGCTCACGCGGGGTGAGGCGGGGATGCCGAACCCGCCGGAGGAGACCGCTCGGCTGCGGCTGGCCGAGCAGCGGGCCGCGTGCGCGACCGTTGGGGTGCGGCACCTGACCGTGCTCGAACACCCCGACGGGGTGCTCGTCGAAGGTCTGGAGCTGCGGCGCGACATCTGCCGGGAGATCCGCCGGTTCCAGCCCGACGTCGTGCTCATCGGCACGCCCTTCGAGGTCGAGACGCCGATGGGGTTCAACCAGGCCGATCACCGCGTGGCGGGCGTGGCGACCGCCGACGCGGTCAACGACGCCGGCAACCGGTGGATCTTCCCCGAGCAGATCGACGACGAAGGCCTGGGCACCTGGGACGTGCGCTGGATCCTCATCCCCGGGATCGCCGGTGAGCTCGCCGCCACCCACGGCGTCGACGTCAGCGGTCGTCCCGTGGAGCTCGGCGTCGCCTCGCTGGAGGCGCACTCCGCCTATCTCGCCGCCATCCCCGAGCATCCCGCGCCCGCCGCCTTCATCCCGAAGATCCTGGCGGCCAACGGCGGGCGGATGGGCGTCGACCACGCGGTCCTCTTCCGGGCTCAGGACCGCCACGCGCCGCCGGACTTCCTCGAAGACCTGGTCTGAGCGGGGTGCGACCTGGTCCTCGGTGGCGTCCGGGAGGTCGGGAGGGTGGTTGCCAGGGGGCAGTTTTAGTGAAAACTGTCCGGGGGTGGTGCCCGAAATGTCCGGACAGTTTTCACTAAAACTGTCCCCTGGTGAGCAACGCGCCGAGGCTGAGGGGTCACTCGGCGGCGAGGGTCAGGAGGACTTTGCCGGTGGCGCCGTTCTCGAGGGCGCGGTGTGCTTCCGCGGCGTCCGCGAGGGGGTAGCGGTGCAGGGGGAGGCCGTGGGCCTCGCCGACCGGGAGCGCGCCGTCGGCGAGAGCGGCCGTGACGTCCTCGGCTCCGGCGGTGACGACGTCGTTGCTGATCGTGTAGAGCACGAGGAACTGGAAGCGCGTGTTGAGCATGTTGTTCTGCCGCACGTCCAGCCGCACCGGGACGTCGCCGTTGTTGGCGTAGGTCGCGATCGTGCCCTGCGTGCGCAGCACCGCCAGGTCCAGATCGAGGTTCGCGCCCAGCGCCACCTCGACGATGAGATCGACGCCGCCGGGCGCGATCTCGCGGATCGCGGCGGCCGGATCGCCCTCGCGGTAGTGGACGACGTGGTGCGCACCGGCGGCCGAGGCCAGTCGCGCCTTCTCCGGACCCGAGACCGTGCTGATCACGGTCGCCCCGGCCCAGCGCGCGAGCTGGATGGCGGCGTGCCCGACGGCTCCCGCGCCGCCCGCGACGAGCACCACCGCGCCGTCGAGCGCACCCGGTCGCAGCCGGCGCGGTCCGTCCTCGGCGACCGTGAGCGCCCGGTACGCGGTGAGCGCCGGAACGCCCAGCGACGCCCCGAGCTCGAAACCGGCCTGGTCGGGCAGCGGAACGGCGCGCTCGGCGGGCACGACGGTGAACTCCGCGGCGGTCCCGCGCGGCCTGTCGAGCGTGGCCCCGTAGATCCACACCCGCTGGCCGATCCGCCCGGCGTCGACCCCGTCGCCGACGGCGTCGACCACCCCGGCGCCGTCCAGGTGCGGGATGATCTCCGGAACGTCCTTCTGTCAGAAAATTCCCGCGCGGGTGTGGTGGTCGGTCGGGTTGATGCCGGACACCGCGACGCGCACGCGCACCTCACCGGGCTCCGGCTCGGGAACGTCGCGCTCGGCGAGCTCCAGCACCTCCGGGCCGCCGTGCTCGCGGTACAGAACGACCTTCACCCCACCGACACTACGCCGGTGCGACCGAAAGCGCGGGCGACCGCTCACTTCCGCTGGTATTCGGCGCGGTAGGCGTTGGGGTCGGACGGCGGTTCGGCGTCGTCGTGGTCGGATTCGTGCAGGCCGAGCTGGACGCTGCGGCGGATCTGGTCCCGGTTCTCCCGGACGACCTCGGTGAAGAACTGGTCGGTGCGCTCGTCGTTGAGCACGTCGAGGATGACCCGGATCGTGGTGTCCACGATGGACTTCACGATCTCGTCGTGGAACGGCAGGTGCTTGATCCGGCCCACCTGCTGGTCGTTCTTGAGCTTCTCGGTGACGATCTCGCGCAGCACCTCCCGGTGCTCGCCGAGCGAGCGCGCGACGTTCTCCGGGTAGTGCCCGGTCTCGACGACCTTGACGACCTCGTCGAGCACCGCGACCGTGATCGGCTTCTTGATGGCCAGCACGATCGGCCGGGAGAACTTCTCGATCACCCGCTGCGTGACGCGCTCGCCGAACGCGCGGTCGGCGGTGCGGGCCAGCCGCATCACCACCACGACGATCCGCAGCAGCCGGAACCCGCGCAGCGCCGGGTGGGCGACCGGGATCATGCCGAGGATCTCGTACCAGCTGGTCAGCGGGAAGCGCAGCTTCCAGCCCGTTCCGCGCCACCGCCACAGGAACTCGACGAAGAACACGCCGCAGATCACGGTGTCGATGACGAACACCGCGTGCGCGGTCTCGGGCGAGGTGTCGACGAACATCGCGTAGCAGAGCAGGCCGAGCGAGAACACGGCGAGCACGAGCATCGAGAGGTCCACGGCGGTGGTGCGCCGCGGAGCTGCGATCGCGCTGGTCATGGTCCTGCATTGTGACGGTCGTTCGCGTTGGGTCGGTACAGGCGCGCGTGGGGTCCGGCCGAACCGTTATCGGGGGCGTGATCGGGGGCACTTCGGTGCTCGGCTGTGGGCAGTTTTTGCCTTAATTGCCCGGAGGTGATGCCCGAAATGTCGGGACAGTTCGGGCAAAAACTGTCACCTGGTGACCGTCGATCGGCCGGGTGCGAGCATGGCTGCCCGTGGAGGAACTGCTGCTCGACAACCCCGTCATCGCCAGCGTCAAGGACGAGGACGGGGTGGACGCCGTGCTCCGGGCCGAGTGCCCGGTGGTGTTCTTGCTGTTCGGGTCCGTGCTGACGCTGCCCTCGCTGGTGGAGCGGCTGACCGCGGGCGGCAAGACCGTGCTGGTCAACGTCGACATGGTCGAGGGGCTGGCCGCCAAGGACGTCGCCGCGGAGTTCGTGCGCGCCAGGACCGGTGCCGCCGGGGTGCTCAGCTCCAAGGCCGCGATCGTCAAGGCCGCGCGGGCGCAGGGGCTGCTGGGCGTGCACCGCTTCTTCCTGGTCGACTCCTTCTCGTACCGCAGCCTCGGCAAGCAGATCGCCCACTCCCGGCCCGACTACGTCGAGATCCTGCCCGGCTGCGTGCCGCGCGTGATCGGCTGGCTGCGCGAGGACGTCGACGTGCCGATCATCGCCGGCGGCCTGGTGTGCGACAAGGACGACGTCGTCGCCGCCCTCGGGGCGGGCGCCACGGCCATCGCCTCGTCCAACGCCGACGTCTGGGCGATGTGACCCGCGTCGAAAACCCCGGTTTTCACGCGACGAAAACCGGGGTTTTCGACCGGGGGACACTCGACGCGGGGTCAGCCGAGGAGGGGTGTTGAGCGGCGGAAGATCTGGTCGGTGTGGTGGGTGATGTCGCGGTGGATCTCGCGCAGCCGGGCGTAGAGGTCGTGGTCGGCGGGGTCCGGGAGGAACGTTTCCGGGTCGGCGACCATCGTCGCCACCGCTTCGTCGGCGTCGGCGAACACGCCCAGGCCGATGCCCGCGGTGATGGCCGCGCCCAGGGCCGCGCCGCTGTTGGCCGTGCGCGAGGCCGGGACGCCGAAGACGTCGGCGACGATCCGCATCATCACCTCGGCCTCCGCGCCACCGCCGGAGACGAGCACCGTCGAGAACTCGGTGCCGAGCTCGGCGGCCATCGCGCCGGCGTGCTCGACCATCGTCAGCGCGATCCCCTCCAGCACGGATCGGTGCAGGTGGAAGCGGCCCTGCCTGCCGTCGAAGCCGAGGAACGCGCCCTTGCGGTGCGGCGCCTCGGTCGGGGCGAGCCAGTCGAGCACCGTCATCAGCCCGTCGCTGCCCGCAGGCACCCGCGACGCCCCGTCGTCGAGGTACTCCTCGGGGCTCAGCCCGGCTTCCCGCGCGGCGCGCGCGACCTCCTCGCCGAACAGCTCGCGCAACCAGCTGACCGTCCACATCCCGCGCCGGATCCCGCCGCTCTCGTAGAGGTACTCGCCCGGCACGCACCCGAAGTTCGTCCAGAAACCGGCCGCGTCGCGCGCGTTGCGGGACCCGGTGGTCATGCTCGCGATGTAGGTGCCCAGCGACAGCAGCAGCTGGTCCGGTGAGCGCAGGCCGCTGCCCAGCGCCTCCACCGCCTTGTCGTTGGCGGTGGCGACCACCGGCAGCCCCGCGGGCAGACCGGTGCGCTCGGCGGCCCCCGCGGTCACCCTCCCCAGCACGTCACCCGGCATGACCAGGTCGAACAGCATCTCGCGGGGGATCGGCGCGGTGTCCTCGCGCCACCGCCAGGTGTCGGTGTCGATCGGCCACGCGCCCTGGTAGTTCGCCGCGGTGTCGCGGAACTCGCCGGTCAGCCGGTGCGTGATGTACCCCGAGGACGTCGTGACGCGGGCGACCTCCGGGTCGGTGTGCTCGTAGGGCCGCGACACGCGTTCGTCCATCCAGCTCAGCACCGGTGCGGCGAGGGAGCCGTCGGCGCGCAGCAGCGCCCGGCAGAACCGGATCGTGCACAGCCCGACCCCGGCGATGTCGGCCGGATCGCCGTCGAAGCCCGCCATGGCCTCCCGGCAGGCCGCGCCGATCGAGTCCCACAGGTCGTCGTCGGGGTGCTCGACGACGCCGGGGCGCGGGGTGTCGTTGGGGCGCAGCGGTTTCCGGCAGCGGCTGACGACGGTGCCGCGCTCGTCGAAGATGCTGACCTTGGTGCTCTGCGACCCGTTGTCGATGCCGACCAGGTAACGCGTCATCGTTGGTACCAATCGAGGTTCGGGCGAGGTGGCCGCGCCGCGGCGGCCACCTCGCGCGGGGTCACGCCGGGAAGATGGTGCCCCGGTTCATGATCCCGTTCGGGTCGAAGGCCTGCTTGAGCCGCTGCAGCATCGGGTAGGCGCTGCCGTGCTCCTGCTCGGTCCACTCCGCGCGGTACTTGCCGATGCCGTGGTGGTGCACCATCGAACCGCCGTGCCGCAGCGCCTCTTCCACGATGATCGCGTTGATCGGCTTGTGGTACTTCTCGATCTCCTCGCGCGGCTCGCAGTTGATGACGTAGTCGTACACGAAGTACATGTTCGTGCCGGTCTGGTAGCTGTGCGAGGAGTGCCCGCCGAGCATCGTCACGTCCGCGGCGTGCGGGTACTCGGTGCGCACGCGGTGCATCACCGCGTCGTAGATCTTGCCGACGCTCGACCAGTCCGCCGAGACCTCGGTGGTGTAGCCGAGGCGGCGTTCGGCGAGCATCGCGTCCTGCTCGGCCTCGATCTTGTCCGGGCCCCAGTTCAGGTCGTCGAACCAGGTCTCGATGAGCGCCGGGTCGACGGCGGTGTGCGAGTGCCGGGAGACGACGCGCTCGATCTCGGCGCTGGTGGCCTCGACGATGCCCTTGGGTCCCTCGGCGACGAAGATCAGCACGCACTTGCCGTCGGCGAAGTGCGCGAAGTGCTGAGCCGCGTCCTCCTCGGAGTACACCCGCGCCACCGACGGCCGGAAGCCCTCGGTGATGACCTCGCGCAGGATCGCGATGCCGGTGTGCACGTCGTCGATGAGGTAGCCGTGGAACCGGTTGTTCTCCGGCCGGTGCTGGAAGATCTTCACCGTCACCTCGGTGACGAAGCACAGCGCGCCCTCGTTGCCGATCACCACGTGCCGGATGTCGGGCCCGGCGGCGCGGCGCGGCACGTTCTTGATGCGGCTGATCGTGCCGTCCGGGAACACCGCCTCCAGGCCGACGACCATGTCCTCGATGCCGCCGTAGAGCGTGGAGAACTGGCCGATGGAGCGGGTGGCGACCAGCCCGCCCAGCTGCGCCAGCGGCTTCGACTGCGGCGAGTGCCCGGTGGTGAGCCCCTGCTCGCGCAGGGCGTCCTCCAGCACCTGCAGCGGCACCCCGCACTGGGCGGTGGCCTGCATGTTCTCGGTGTCGATGCGGATGATGGCGTCCATGTCGGAGCCGTCGAGCACGATGGTGCCCTCGACGGCGGTCTCCAGGCCGCCCTCGGTGCCGGTGCGGCCGGTGCGCGGCACCACGTTGATGCCGCGCTCGTCGGCGAAGGCCAGCACCGCGGCGACCTGCTCGGCGGAGGCGGCGCGCACGACGGCGCAGGGCAGCGGCCCGTCGTAGATGCCGTGCACGGCGGTGTACTTCTTGAACCGGTCCACGCTGGACTCGCGCAGCTCCTGCTCGTCGGTCACCACCCGGTCGGCGCCGACGAGGTTGCGCAGCTCGGTGATGATCGGGTTCGAGGTCACGGGTGTCGTTCTCCGTATCGTGGAAGGGTTTTCAGCGGGTGAGGTAGCCGCCGTCGACGGTGAGCACCTGGCCGTTGACGTAGTCGGAGGCGCGGCTGGCGAGGAAGACGGTCGCGCCCATCAGGTCGGCGACCTCGCCCCAGCGGCCGGCCGGGATGTGGTCGAGGACGCGTCGGTTGGTCTCCGGGTCGGAGCGGGTCCGCTCGGTGATGGCGGTGGCGAAGTAGCCGGGCGCGAGGGCGTTGACCTGGATGTTGTGCTGCGCGAGCTCGTCGCAGTAGGCGCGGGTGAACCCGACGATGCCGTGCTTGGTCGCCGCGTAGGCCGGTGACCACTGGCCGCCGAGGAACGAGAACAGCGACGCGACGTTGATGATCTTCCCGGAGCGCTGCTCGATCATGAACTTCGACGCCTCGCGCCCCAGCTCGAACGGCGCGGTCAGGTTGACCCCCAGCATCGGGTCCCACTGCTCGCGGCCGAAGTCGGCGACGTCGGCGGTGTGGCAGATCCCGGCCGAGTTGACCAGCACGTCCACCGAGCCGAGCCGGTTCGCGCAGTCCTCGATCACCCGGCGCGGGGCGCCGTCGGCGGTGATGTCGGCGTGCAGGAACTCCATGCGGCGGCCTTCGGCCTCGACGAGTTCGCGGGTGGTGCCCTCGTCGTCGAGCACGCTGGGCACGAACACGTCGGCACCGGCCTTGGCCAGCGCCAGCGTGAACGCCTGGCCCAGCCCGGTGTTGCCGCCGGTGACGACGGCGTTCTTGCCCGCGAGGGAGAACACCTCCAGCGAGAAGTCGCGAATGTCCACGGAACCCCTTCCTCCGGCGTGACCGGGCGTTTCGGGCACGAAAAAAGAGAACAGCGGTCCCCGTGATGGGCACGGGTCGCTGTTCTCTGAGTCTCTGGCGACCGCCCGCGCGCAGCGGGCGAGTGTTCGGTTGTCCGGCCTGGGCCGTGGGTCGAGACGCTAGCCAGCGCTTTCGATCCTTGTCAAGACGGCTCGATCAGGACCGCGCGGCGGACCGCGTCGCGGAGCAGGGCGCGGCGCCGGTCGTGGTCCTCGCCGGGTTCGTCGGCCGAGGCGGCGTAGACGTTGCTGACCGGGGACCAGGCCATGGACATGGCGATGACCAGCGTCATCAGGTCGAACGGGTCGCCCGGGCGGACCTCGCCGGCCTCCTGGGCCTCGGCGATGGCGCGGAGCTTGTGGTCGTTGCGGGCCTCGGCGTCGGCCAGCAGCGGTCCCGTCGGGCGGCGCTCCAGGCGCGACCAGGTGGCCAGCCGGACCAGGTCCGGGCGTTCCAGGTAGTCGTCGTAGAGGCGCACGGCCCAGTCGGCGAGGTCGGCGCTGATCGGCACCGCGTCGACGATCCGGTCCAGCGACGCCGAGAAGATCGCGTCGAACAGGCCTTCCTTGCTGCCGAAGTAGCCGTAGAGCTGCGCCTTGTTGGTGCGGGCGGCGGCCACGATCCGCTCGATGCGCGCACCGGCGATCCCGTGCTCGGCGAACTCGCGGGTGGCGACCTCGATGATCCGGTCGCGGGTGGCGGCTCCGCGCGAGGTCAGGGGCTTGTCGACCATGCCAGGAGAGTAGCAAACAGAACAGTTGGTTTGCTTTCCCCGCCGACCGGGTCTAGCTTGGAATAGACCGACTGTTCTGTTTGAAGGAGTCCGGATGAGGACCACGACCGGCTGGCGAGCGGACGGACCCGGCGCGGCGCTGCACGCCGTCTCGCTGCCGCGGCGCGACCTGCGCGCCGACGACATCGCGGTGCGGGTCGACTACTGCGGCGTCTGCCACACCGACCTGCACAGCGTCAACCACGCTCAGGGCCCGGTCGTGCCGGGCCACGAGTTCACCGGCACCGTCACCGAGATCGGACCCGAGGTCACCGGGTTCGCCGTCGGCGACCGGGTGGCCGTCGGCAACATCGTCGACTCCTGCGGGGAGTGCGCGATGTGCGTCGCGGGTCACGAGAACTTCTGCCACCGGTTCCCGCTGATGACCTACGGCGGCGCGGACTCCGACGGCTCGACCACGCTCGGCGCCTACTCCCGCGAGTACGTCCTGCGCGAGGGCTTCGCCTACCCGCTGCCCGACGGGCTGGACCCCGCCGCCGCGGCGCCGCTGCTGTGCGCGGGGATCACGGTGTGGGAGCCGCTGCGCGCGCTCGGCGTCGGCGCGGGCACGAAGGTCGCGGTCGCCGGGCTCGGCGGTTTGGGGCACCTCGCCGTCAAGTTCGCCGTCGCGCTCGGCGCCGAGGTCACGGTGATCAGCCGGACGTCCGGCAAGGCCGACGACGCCCGCGCGCTCGGCGCTCAGGGCCTGCTGGTGTCCGGCGACGCCGAGGCCGTGGCCGCGGCGCGCGACACCTTCGACGTCCTCGTCGACACCATCTCCGCGCCCCACGACCTCGGCCCCTACCTGCGGCTGGTCGCCCTGGACGGGACGCTGTCGATGGTCGGCCACATCGGGCCGGTCGAGCTGGACTCGATGGATCTGCTGGTGGGGCGCAAGAAGCTCAGCTCGGCGGGCAGCGGCGGTCGCCCCGCGACCCGCGAGATGCTGGAGTTCGCCGCCGCCCACGGCGTCACCGCCGACGTCGAGGTCCTGCCGTCGGCGCAGGCCAACGAGGCCTTCGAGCGCGTGGCGCGGAACGACGTGCGCTACCGGCTGGTGCTGGACATGTCCGACCTGGACTGAGGGTCGTCCTCCGGCGCCACGTTGAGCAGGCGGAGTCGGCAGAGGTGGCGGACGTAGCGGCTGGCGCGCCCGTCGCCGGGGAGGACCAGGGTGGGGCGCTGCAGGGTCTCGCCGTTGTAGCGGGTGGCCAGCAGCGCCCGGTTGGCGCCGAACTCCGGGTCGATCTCGGCGAGCGAGAGCACCACCTGGAAGCCGTCCTCGGAGAGCGCGACGACCACGACGTTGAGCCGGCCCATCTTGTGCCGCCGGTCCCAGTGCGGTTCCAGCTCGGACAGGACCTCGTGCAGCAGGACCCCGCGCACCCGGTGCACCTCGCGGAAACGCCTGGTCACGTAGTCCACGTCCAGCGGGGCGCCCGCGCGGGCGTCGAGGTCGCGGGTGTCGATGAGCTTGTCGCCGGCCACGTCGCCGGTGATGAGCACCTGGCCTGGTTCGAGGGGCTTCCGCTGGGTCGGCACGAGCCTGTCCACCGCACTGCTCGACGAGTCCATGATCAAGCACGGTAGGGCGCGGCCCGCGGGGTCACATCCGCCGATCAGGGGTGGATGCGAACCGCAGACGATCACTCACAGCAGTGGATCACGCGCATCTGCGGATCGTTCACGTTCTTCCCGGCGCATCTGCGGAATCCGCTCCGAGGCGGGGGAGTTGTCGTCGCGGTGATCGGCGCTCACCCTGGTGACGTGGACAGCGCGAGTTATGCCCGCTTCCTGCCGGATTCCTACCGGCGGCGCGCCACCGAGGTGCGGCCGACGTCGACCTGGTGGCGCTGGCGCGGGGAGCACGTGCACATCGCGCGGGCGGCGGCTCCGGACGCGCCCGCCCGGGCGATGGTGATCCACGGCGCCGCCGGGCACTCCGGCGCGCTGTGGCCGGTGTGTTCGCCGTTCGCGGGCATGGCGGACCTGCTGCTCCCCGACCTGCCGCCCTACGGCGCGAGCGTCGTCGACCGGCCCGGCGGGATCCGGTACGGCGACTGGGTGGAGCTGCTGTGCGACCTCGTGCTCGCCGAACGGCTGCGGGACGACCGGCCGCTGGTGCTGGTGGGGGCGAGCATGGGCGGGATGCTGGCCTACGAGGCCGCCGCCCGCACCGGGCAGGTTTCCGCCGTCGTCGCCACCTGCCTGCTCGACCCCGCCGACCCCGAAGCCCGCAGGCACGCGGCTCGTGGGGGTCTCGGCTCGATCCCGAGGCCCGTGCTGGGGGTGCTGGAGCGGTTCGCAGGCGGGGTGCGGGTGCCGATGTCGTGGATGGCCGAGGTCGGCCGGATCAGCCGGAACCCGGAGCTCGCGGCGCTGTGCGCCGCCGACCCCCGGGGCGGCGGGCTGCACGCGCCGATCGGGCTGCTCACCAGCTTCGCCCGCTACCGCCACACGCCGCCGGAGGACTTCGCCGAAACCCCGGTGATCCTCGCCCACCCGGAGGCCGACGACTGGACGCCGCCGGAGATCAGCCGCCGCTTCCTCGACCGCATCAAGGCGCCCACCACGCTCGTCGAGCTCGAGAACTGCGGCCACTACCCGGCCGAGGAACCCGGCCTCACCCGATTCGCGGAAACCCTCTACAGCCTCATCGGCAACACCCTCGAAGAACCCACCGAAGCCTGACCCCCGACGTCCGACCCGACGTTGGTCCCGTAGGTGGGGGAAGTTTTCATGAAAACTTCCCCGACCCCCGGAAGTCGAAGTTTTCATGAAAACTGACCACCCCACGAACCCGAACCGAGGTTGGGAGGACCTCAGGACGGTCTCCTGAACTGGGGTTTCCTTGTGGGGTGGGGAAGTTTTCATGAAAACTTCGGTTGTGGGTGGGGGAGGGAGGTTTTCATGAAAACTTCCCTCCCCCGGAGACGGGAGCGGCCCGGGGTCGTCCGTGGGGACGAGCCCGGGCCGGGTCCGCGTCGGGGGATTACTTGAGCTCGGCGCTCGACTTGCCGAGCAGGCGGCGAGCGACGATGAGCTGCTGGATCTGCTGGGTGCCCTCGAAGATGTCGAGGATCTTCGAGTCGCGGGACCACTTCTCCAGCAGCGACTCCTCGGTGTAGCCGACGGTGCCGCACAGCTCGACGCAGCGCAGCGTGATGTCGACGACCGAGCGGCCGGCCTTGGCCTTGGCCATCGAGGCCTGCAGCGAGTTCGGCTTGCGGTTGTCGGCCATCCACGCCGCCTGCAGCGTCAGCAGGTACGCGGCCTCGTAGTCGGCCTCCAGCTGCAGGAACGCCGCGGCGGCGGCGTGCTGGGAGTTGGCCGGGCGGTCGTAGTCGACCGTCACGCCCACCTCGGCGAGGACCTTCTGGGTCTCCTCCAGCGCGGCCCGCGCGACGCCGATGGCCATCGCGGCCACCAGCGGCCGGGTGTTGTCGAAGGTCTGCATGACGCCCGCGAAGCCCGACTTGGTGTCGATCTCCGGCGAGCCCAGCAGGTTCTCCTTCGGCACCCGGCAGTTGTCCAGCCGGATGACGGCGGTGTCGGAGGCCTTGATGCCGAGCTTGTGCTCCAGCCGCTCCACGGTGATGCCCGGGCGGGTCTTCTCCACCACGAACGACTTGATGGCCGCGCGGCCCTTCGACTTGTCCAGCGTCGCCCACACCACGACGGTGTCGGCGCGCCCGCCGGCGGTGACGAAGATCTTCTCGCCGTTGAGGACGTACTCGTCGCCGTCGAGCTCGGCGGTGGTGTTGATGTTCGCCGAGTCCGAGCCGGTGTGCGGCTCGGTGATGGCCATCGCCGCCCACACGTTGGCGAAGCGCTTGGCCTGCTCCTCGTTGGCGACCGAGGCGATCGCCGCGTTGCCCAGGCCCTGCCGCGGCATGGCCAACAGCATCGCCACGTCGCCCCAGCACATCTCCATGGTGCCCAGCACCAGGTTCAGGTTGGCGCCGTTGCGGTTGCCCTTCTGGCCGTCGTCGCCGCTCTTGCGCACGCCGGCCGCGCCCGCGCCGCCCTCACCGGACGAGTTGAGCCCGTCGAGCAGCGCGGCGAGGGTGTCGAGCTCCTTGGGGTACTCGTGCTCGGCGCGGTCGTACTTGCGCGAGATCGGGCGGAAGACCTCGGAAGCGGCCTGGTAGGCCTGGTTGACCAGCGCGGTCGCCTTCTTCGGGACCTCAAGATTGATCATGGGTTCTAGTCCTTCGCGTCTCGACAAGCCCTCAGACGAGGACCGCGCCTTCCATCACGCCGATGGCGCGCAGGTCTCGGTACCAGCGCTCGACGGGGTGTTCCTTGGTGTAGCCGTGGCCGCCGAGCAGCTGCACGCCCGCGCTGCCGATCTGCATGCCCTTGTCGGTGGCGAGCTTGCGCGCCAGCGCGACCTCGCGGGCGAACGGCTTGCCCTGCTCGGCCCGGCCGGCGGCGCGCAGCGTGGTCAGCCGGATGCTCTCCAGCTCGATGCCGATGTCGGCGACGCTGAAGGCGACGGCCTGCCGGTGGCTGAGCGGCTCGCCGAACGCGGTGCGCTCGTTGACGTAGGGGATGACGTAGTCGAGCACGGCCTGCGCGGTGCCCGCCGCGAGCGCGGACCAGGCGAGCCGGGACAGCCGCACCAGGTCGGTGAACACGTCGAGCTTGCCCTCGCCGAGCAGCGCGGTCACCGGCACCTCGACCTGGTCCAGGTGCACCTTGCCGGTCGCCGCCGAGCGCAGGCCCATCGCGGGCTCGGCCTCGATGGACAGGCCCGAGGTGGAGGACTCGACGAGGAACAGCGCGGGCTTGCCGTCGAGGTCGGCCGAGACGATGAACAGCTCGGCCTGCGCGGCGCGCGGCACCATCGACTTGACGCCGGTGAGCCGGTAGCCCTGCGGGGTGCGCTGGGCGGTGGTGGTCGGCTTGAACGGGTCGCCGAGGGCCACGCGCTCCTGCAGCGCCAGCGCGGCGGCGGGCACGTTCTCGCCGGTGAAGGCGGGCAGGTAAGTGGCCTGCTGGTCCTCGTCGCCCCACAGGGTCAGCGCGGTGGACACCGCCGACGGCGCGAGCACCGCGACGGCCAGACCCATGTCGCCGTGCGCGAGGGCCTCGGTGACCAGCACGTTCGTCACGGCGGAGCGCTCGGTGCCGATGCCGCCGAGGGACTCGGGGATGCCCACGGCGCTCAGGCCGAGCTCGGCGGAGCGCTCCAGCAGGCCGTCCGGCGGCGCGAGCTTGCCGTCGGCGTCGGCCGCGGCCGGGCGGAGCTGCTCGGCGGCGAACTCGCGCACGGTCTCGGCGATGAGCGCCTGCTCCTCGTCGGGCTCGATGTCGAAGAGGTCCTTCGCGGGAGCCGGGGTGAGGCGGGCGGGCTTGTTGTGGCCCTGGGCCTTCTTGAAGGACCGGGTGGCGGCGCCGGCGGCCTTGAACCCGGTCCGGGTGCCGGACTGCACCAGGTTCTCGAACTGCTTGCGCAGGCCGAACTTGTCGATGATCGGCGCGCTGGCGATCTTGGTCAGGGCCGCGAGGCCGAGGCCCATGGCGTCGCGCTTCTTCGCGCCGCCAGCCTGTCCGGGTTGGGCGTTTGACACGGTGCGTCTCCAATCGGCCGGCTGCACGGCCGGGCATTACCTACTGACGAGTAAAATAACGCGTTCCGGCACCGCCACGCCAGAGACCCCGATCACGACTTGCTTGCGTTCTCACCCCACCCCTGCTTCGCAACCCCATCGCGGGTCCCCCGGACGAAAACCGCAACATTCGACGCGTCGAAAACCGCAACATTCGACGCGATGAAAACCGGGGTTTTCGTCCGGGGGACTGGAGCGGGGATGTCGTGAGGTCGCGCGGGTGAAGCGATTGGTTAGTATCACTGGCCGATTGTGTTCGGGGGACGCATGTCGTTGGAGCAGCTCTACCTGGCGCTGCTCGCCGGTGGGCTGGTGCTGCTGGCGGGCGTGGTGGGCACCCGCGTCGCGCACGGGGCGGGGTTGCCGAGCCTGCTGCTGTTCCTCGCGCTCGGCGTGCTGCTCGGCGAGAGCGGCATCGGGATCGACTTCGACGACGCCGGACTGGCGCGCAACCTCGGCACCGCCGCCCTCGCGGTGATCCTCGTCGAAGGTGGCCTGACCACGAAGTGGTCCGACGTGCGCCGGGTCATCGCCCCTGCCGGGGCGCTGGCCACGCTCGGCATCGTCGTCAGCCTCGTCGTCACCGCCGCCGGGGCGCACTACCTGATGGGCTTCGACTGGCAGCTGGCCCTGCTGCTCGGCGCGATCGTGTCCTCGACGGACTCCGCCGCGGTGTTCTCCGTGCTGCGGGTGCTGCCGCTGCCGCGCCGGGTGGCCGGGCTGCTGGAGGCCGAGTCCGGTTTCAACGACGCGCCCACGGTCATCCTGGTGCTGCTGTTCAGCGCCGTCCCGCTGCTGTTCGAGCCGGGCCACCTGCTGCTGAGCCTGATCTACCAGCTCGGGCTGGGTGCCCTGATCGGTGTCGGCGTGGGCTGGCTGGGGGCGGTGGTGCTGCCGCGCGTGGCCCTGCCGGCCTCCGGGCTCTACCCGCTGGCGGCGTTCGGGCTCGGCTTCGTCGCCTTCGCCGCGGCCGGGGCCGCGCAGGCCAGCGGGTTCCTCGCCGCCTACCTGGCCGGGGTCGTGCTGGCCAACAGCGGGCTGCCGCACCGCTCGGCGACGCGGTCGTTCGCCGAGGGTTTGGGCTGGCTGGCCCAGATCGGGCTGTTCGTGCTGCTCGGGATGCTCGTCTCACCGGCCCGGCTGCCGGTGGAGGTCGTCCCGGCGCTGGTCGTCGGCCTGGTGCTGCTGCTCCTGGCCCGGCCGCTGTCGGTGGTGCTGTCGCTGGTGTGGTTCCGGGTTCCGCTGCGCGAGCAGGTGTTCCTGTCGTGGGCGGGGTTGCGCGGCGCGGTGCCGATCGTGCTGGCCACGTTCCCGGTGGTGCAGGGCGTGCCGGGCAGTCAGCGGCTGCTGGACATCGTGTTCGTGCTGGTCATGGTGTTCACCGTCGTGCAGGGGCCGAGCCTGCGGCCGCTGGCGCGGTGGATGGGCCTGATCCCGAGGGAGGCCACCAGGGAGATCCAGGTCGAGGCCGCTCCGCTGGACGTGCTCGACGCGGAGCTGCTGTCGATGGAGGTGCCGCCGGGCTCGGCGATGCACGGCGTCGAGGTCCGCGAGCTCCGCCTGCCCGAACCCGGCGTGGTCACCCTGATCATCCGCGACGGCCGCACGTTCGTCCCGGCCCCGGACACCGCCGTGGACAACGGCGACGAGCTGTTCATCGTCACCACCGTCGCCCAGCGCCAGGCCACCGAGAACCGGCTGCGGGCGGTGAGCAGGCGGGGTCGCCTCGCTCACTGGTTCGGTGAGTTCGGCGAGCCCGCCTGATCGGCTACTCCTTCGCCGGTGCCTGCAGCGGGCGCAGTCGCATCCACAGCAGGAACAGGGCGCCCACGACCAGCATCGACAGGCCCGTCCACAGGTTGATGTTGACGCCCTGGGCCTTCTGCAGCTCGGCGGCGTCGGGGGCGATCCCGGCGGCGCTGATGAGCACCCCGTAGATGAGGAACAACCCGCCGATCACGGTGCGGACGTCGAACAACCGCGACGCCGTGCCGGACTGCCGCTCCAGGTCGGCGATCTCCGCTGCGTGGTGGGCGATCTCGGTTTCTTCGGGCTGGTTTTCGGCCATCGCCTTGCCTTTCCGGTGAGCAGCCTCAGAGGGTGAACGGGATGTAGCAGACCGCGGAGAGGATCAGCGCGCTCCAGCCGAGGACCGCGGGCTTGCGGTACCAGGCGTCGTCGCCGGCCGCCACCACGCCCTTGTCCCGGGCCGAGGCGCGGGTGTAGACGAGGCCTTCGAGCTCGGCGTCCGGCTTCGGCTTGGTCGCCAGCGCGATCGGGACGCTGACCAGCAGGTCCACCGCGAAGGCGATCATCGAGGCGGTCATGTTCGCGCCCTGGTCGGAGCCCATCTCGACGATGCCGGCCTGGTAGGCGAAGTAGAACGCGATCGGGGCCGCGGTGCCCAGCAGCAGGCCCCAGAACCCGGCCTTGGCGGTCATCCGCTTCCAGAACAGCGCCAGGATGAACGTGGCGAACAGCGGGACGTTGAAGAACGCGAACAACGTCTGCATGTAGTTCATGATGTTGCTGAACGAGGCGGCCAGGAACGCCGTGCCCATGCCGATGACCACGCCGATCGCGGTGATCGCCCGGCCCACCCGCAGGTAGTGGCCGTCGGGCATGTGCGGCTTGATGTAGGCGCGCCAGATGTCGGTGGTGAACACCGTGTTGAAGCTGGAGACGTTGGCCGCCATGCCCGCCATGAACGAGGCCATCAGACCGGTGACCGCGAGCCCGAGCACGCCGTTGGGCAGCAGGTCGCGCATCAGGATCGGGATCGCGTCGTTGTAGTCGTAGCCGCCGGTCTTGCCGATCGTCGGCTCGACGACCAGCGCGATGATGCCCGGGAGCACCACGATCAGCGGGATGAAGATCTTCGGGAACGCCGCGATCAGCGGGGTCCGGCGCGCGGCCGAGAGGTTCTTGGCCGACAGCGACCGCTGCACCTCGGCGAAGTTCGTCGTCCAGTAGCCGAAGGAGATCGCGAAGCCGAGGCCGAGGGTGATGGTCAGCCAGTTGGTGCCCAGCGGGTTGGTCTCGCCGAATCCCGTTCCGGCCCAGGTGGACAGGAACATCTCGCCCTGCTGCGAGGTCACCTTGTCGATGAGCCCGTCGACGCCGCCGACCCGGATCAGGCCGAGCACGGTCAGCGGGATGAGCGCGGCGACGATGACGAAGAACTGCAGGACCTCGTTGTAGATCGCCGAGGACAGACCGCCGATGACGATGTAGGCGAGCACGAAGATGCCCGCGGTGAAGATCGAGACCGGCAGCGGCCAGCCCAGCAGCGCCCGCAGCACGATCGCCAGCGCGTAGAGGTTCACCCCGGCGATGAGCACCGAGGCGACCGCGAAGATCACCGCGCTGAGCAGGTGCGAGGAGCGGCTGAACCGCAGCAGCAGGAACTCGGGAACGCTGCGCACCTTGGAGTTGTAGTAGAAGGGCATCATCACCAGGCCGAGGAACACCATGGCCGGGATCGCGCCGATCCAGTACCAGTGCACGGTGTAGGCCCCGTACTGGGCGCCGTTGGCGGCCATGCCCAGGATCTCGGTGGCGCCGAGGTTCGCCGAGACGAACGCCAGGCCGGTGACCCAGGCGGGCAGCGCTCGACCCGCCAGGAAGAAGTCAAGACTGTTGCTGACGCTCCGCCGCGCGGCCACCGCGATGCCGAGGACCACGGCGAAGTAGATGACCAGGATGAGCGTGTCCATCCAGTTCATCGACAACCTGAGGTCGCCCGCTGCTGCCAGTGCCATGGTTCCCATCCCCGTCGTCGTCGCTGACGATGTTCGACCAGCCGGACATCGTTCGGCACGCTACGTCAGGGGCGATGGCCCGGTCAATCATCCGTTCGCAGGGCTCGGTGATGCGCCGATCGGCTGTGAACCCTTGTGGCGCCGAAACTTTCAAACTCTCCACAGTGGAGGATCAGCGCTCGGTGGCGGCGACCAGGAAGTCCTCGCGGGCGGGGGAGCGGGTGTGCGCGGGCCACAGCGCGTGCAGCGGCGCGAACGTCGCCGGCTCCAGGTCGACGACCCGGACCGCGCCGCCGAGCGACGGGCCCGCCGGGGCGGTCACGAACGCGACGTCCCCGCCGCCCTGCACCGCGGTGACCGGCGGCGTTCCCTGGATCGGGTTGCGGCGGACGCGGGGTTCGAAGCCCGCCCGGCGGCAGTGCGAGACGAGCAGGTCGGTGTAGCCGGAACGCCCCGGCCTGCCCCACACCACGATCGTCTCGTCGGCGAGCTCGCCGAGCTCCACCGACTCCCGCCGCGCGAACCGGTGGCCGTCGGCGACCGCCACCCGCAGCCGGTGGTGCGCCAGCGTGGCGCGGGTCAGGCCCGGCTCGGGCTCCATGCCCCGGCACAGCCCGAGGTCGAGCTCCCCGGCGATCAGCTGCTCGGTGAGCTCGTCCGGGTACCGCTGGTTGACCTGCGTGGACAGCTCCGCTCGCGCGTCGTGCACCCGGTGCACCAGCGAGATCACCTCGTCACCGGCCACGGCCGGGGTGTGGCCGATGCGCAGCACCTCGGGTTCGCCGCGGCCGATCCGCCGGGCGCGCAGCAGCGCCGACCGGGCGGCGCCGTGCAGCAGCCGGGCGTCGGCGATGAGGGCTTCACCGGCGGGCAGCACGGTCAGCTTCGCGCCGCTGCGGTCCAGCAGGTCCACGCCCACCTCGCGCTCCAGCGCGCGGATCGACGTCGACAGCGCCTGCTGCGACAGGTGCAGCCGCCGGGCGGCGCGGGTGAAACCGCCCTCCTCGGCGACCGCGATCAGGTGGGCGAGCTTGTTCAGGTCGAGCACCATCTACGACCGGCCCGCGCGAACATCGGCATCGTGCACCACGGCCCGACCGTATCCCCACGTCAGGGGCATGTGCACGGTCCCTCCGGAGCGGCCGGATCAGCGGGTGGTGTAGCCGCCGTTGGGGAACAGGGTCTGACCGGTGAACCACCAGCCCTCGGTGGCCAGGTGGCGGATGATCGGCACGATGTCCTCGATCTGCGTCAGCTGCCCGCCCAGGGCCTGGGACTTGTGGAACTCGACCCGCTCCGGCGTCTCCTGCGGGTAGAAGAACGGCGTGTCCATCGGCCCGGGCGCGACCACGTTCACCGAGATCCCCCGGTCGGCGAACTCCTTGGCGGCGGCCCGGGTGAAGTGCTCCAGCGGGGCCTTGCCGCCGGCGTAGGTGGAGTAGCCGTCGGTGAAGGCCGCCAGCAGGGAGGTGCCCAGGCTGATGATCTTGCCGCCGTCGTTGAGGCGGTGCCCCGCCTCCTGGATGAAGAAGTAGCCGGCCTTCGCGTTGATCGCGAACATCCGGTCGAACTCCTCCTCGGTGGTCTCCAGGATCGGCTTGCGCAGCACCATCCCGGTGGTGTTCACCGCGACGTCCACGCCGCCGTAGGTGTCCACCGCCGCGTCGAACAGCCGCCGCACGTCGGCCACCTTCGTCAGATCGCCCTGCACGGCGACGGCCTGGCCCCCCGCTTCCTGCGCGGCCCGCACCGTCTTGTCGGCGTCGTCGGCGGAGGCGTCGCCGTGGTAGTGCACGACGATCTTCGCGCCCTCGGCGGCGAGCGTCCGCGACAGCAGTCCCCCGAGGTTCTTCGCCCCGCCGCCGATGACCACCACCTGGTCGCGCAGTCCGCCGCCGCTCATCGTTCCCCCTCCTGATCGGCTCCCGGTCCCGACGCTAGGCGCGGCCGCGGGCGACGGGGAAACAGGAACTGCTGGTGACGCCACAAAGGACTCCTGTAGCAGCAGGTCAGCGGTGGTTCGTTCGGTGGAACAACCGCCTGGTGCACCACTTTCAGGTGACCGCGTCGAAACGGCCCGCAGCCGAGCCCTGATCACCTACACTTCGCCGCGACATGCGCGCCGTTGCCGGGAGGGACACGTGGCGACCTGGGAAGACCTGAGCACGTTCATCCGCTCCGAGTACCTGCCGGTCGAGGAGGACGACGACGATCTGGAGGAGGAGCCGGAGTACCGGGTCATCGAGTCCAGCGAGGAGGAGATCCGGATCCTCGTCGAGTACGAGGACGACCGCAGCCAGATCGTCATCGTGGCCCGCGAGCGGCTCGACGACCGCGAGGACTGGGTTCAGGTCGTCTCGGTGATCGGCCGCGCCGACCAGGTAGACCTGCACAAGGTCCTCGACGAGCTCGGCCAGACCTCGGTCGTCTGCGGCGCCGTCATCATCGGCGAGCACCTCGTGCTCCGCCACGCGGTCCCGCTGCTCAACCTCGACATCAACGAGTTCGTCGACCCCCTCAACTTCGTCGCCGAAACAGCGGACCACCTCGAAGAGATGTTCTTCCGCGAAGACGACCACTGACCCCGGGACAAATCCTGCGGTATTCGACCGGTCGAAAACCGCAGGATTCGACCGGTCAAATCCTGCGGTTTTTGACCCGGGGAGCGCTCAGTCGGATCGGCCGGTGAGGGCGATGGTGACACCGAGGCCGATCATGGTGGCGCCGCCGGTGCGGGTGAGCCGGGTGAGGCGGCGGGGTGAGCGGCCGAACCAGGCGCGGGCGGCGGAGGCCGTGAGACCCCAGGTGCTGTCGGAGAGCAGCTGCAGCAGGGCGCCGGCGAGACCGAGGACGAGCATCTGGCCGATGACGCCACCCGCGTCGCGGTCGACGAACTGCGGCAGCACCGCCATCAGGAACACGATGCTCTTGGGGTTGCTGACGCCGACCAGCACGCCCTCCCAGATCCGGCGACGTCCCGGAACCGGCGGCGCGGCATCGACCTCCGGTGCGGGTGAGCGCAGCGCCTGAACGCCCAGGTGGATCAGGTAGGCGGCACCGCACAGCTTGACCGCGGTGAACACCAGCGCCGACTGCGCCACCACCGTTCCCAGCCCGAACGCCACCGCGACGACCAGCACGTACCCGCCGAGCGCGTTGCCCAGCGCCGAGGACAGCGCGGCCCGCCGGCCGTGCGCGAGGGCGCGGCCGACGACGAACAGCACGCTGGGACCCGGAATCGCGGACAGCAGCAACGACATCGCGCAGAACGCGATCAGTCTCTGCAGGTCGACCACCCGTCGAGGATGCCACGCGGAACGGCCGTGCGGGGCCGGAACGTCTATGGTTCCGGCGGAACCGGTGACGCGGAGGAGGTGCGCGGGTGCCCGTGACGGCGGCGACGGTCCCGACCCCGGGACGTCGCAACGAGGACCACTTCGCGATCGGCCCGGACTGGGCGTTCGTGCTCGACGGCGCCACGGCGCCGGACGGCGTGGACAGCGGGTGCGTGCACGACGTCGTCTGGCTGGTGCGGCGTCTCGGCGGGACGCTCGCGGAGCTGCTCACGACCAGCGACGATCCGCTGCCCGACGTGCTGGCCGAGGCGATCGACCGGCTCCGCGCCGCCCACGCCGACACCTGCGACCTGAACAACCCGAACAGCCCGTCCTCGACGGCGACGCTGCTGCGGCTGCGCGATCGCGCCGAGCACCTGGTGCTCGCCGACAGCCCGCTGGTCCTCGACGTCGACGGCGAGGTCCGCGCGATCACCGACGACCGCATCGACCACCTCCCCAGCTACACCCGCGAGGCCGTCGCCGAACTCCGCAACACCGAGCAGGGCTTCTGGGTCGCCTCGACGGATCCGGAAGCCGCCCACCACGCCGTCACCGGCACCACGGCCCCCTTCCGCCGCGCGGCCCTCCTCACCGACGGCGCCTCCCGCCACGTCGACCACTTCGCCCTCACGGACTGGCCGGGCCTCCTCGACCTCCTCACCGACCACGGCCCCACCACCCTCCTCACCCAAGTCCGCCAAGCCGAAACCACCGGCCCACCCCCACCCAGAGCCAAACCCCACGACGACGCCACAGCCCTGCTCTGGGTTCGGTGAACGCGGGCCGTCAGCGGAGCAGACCGGCGCCGAGAGCGCAGATCAACGCGAATCCCAGCAGCCAGATCGCCGGAGTGACGTTCCGGAACTTGCGCCGCGCGATGTGACTGGTCGTCCACACCTGCTCGGCCAGCGCCTTCTCGAGCTTCGTCTCGTCGCCGAGCAATTTCCGGTATTCGGGGAGGAACGCCGACGGCTCGGCGAAGCGGCGCGCGATGGTGCCGAAGTAGAGAAGGGACTGCGGGCGATCGTTGCTCAGCCTGGGGATGAAGACGCGCAGTGCGAACAGGATGCTCGCCCCCACCGCGGCGACACCGATGAGCAGCAGCGTGACGTGCGGCCACGCGGCCGGCCACTCCCGGTGCGGCGGCAGGACCTTGAGCAGCACGCCACCGAGCACTCCGTTGCCGGTGACGATCGCGGCCGCTTTCGCGTCAGCGACTTTGATCAGATCATGGGTTTGCTGAAGGATCTTCCACGCGTCCTCGCTGTGCGCCATGTCTTCGAGCGTGCGGTGATTGTTCGGGAATGCCAACGCCATTCGAGTGAGACGACCGTGACTTTCGGTGTGCGGCCTGCTCTCTTCGAGCGGTATCCCGCCGAATTGCTCGCGCGCAGTGCTTCTGAACCGGTACGGAATTCGACGTGCAACACCACGACGGCGCGGCGGCCAGGGGCTTCAGGGTTTTGCTGGGGGAGAGCCGGTGGAGAACGCTCGAACAGCGGGGAGTGCCGCGGCGTTATGAACCGGGCGATCACCTGCTCCGCCAAGGCGCGGAAGGGGGCTTCCTCGTCGTCTTGATCAGCGGACGGGTCACGGTCCTTGCAGGCGATAGGCAGGGCTCCGAGATCCTCCTGTCGTTGCGCGGCCCCGGCGATCTCGTGGGAGAGATGGCTTTCGGGCGGGACGCTCTCAGGACAGCCACGGTGCGGGCACTCGACGTGTGCGTGGGGCGGGTTCTGATTCGCGAGGAGTTCGAACGGTTCCTGGATGAGCAGGACGCGCGTGGAACCTATGCCGACTACCTCGTGGCGAAGCTGTCCGAAACCGTCCCCTACCAGGTGCAACAGGTTCACTTCAGCCCACGGCGGCGACTGGCGCGCCTGTTCCTGGAAGTCGTCCGGCGCGCCGATGCCCAGCCGCCGGACTGCTACCGGATCCCGTTCTCCCAGGACGCGTTGGCGCGTGCTCTGGGGATGGTCAGGAGCACGGTCGCGGAGCAGATCAAGACCATGCGCGCCGATGGGGTGCTGGGGCCGGGGCCGCGCATCGTGGTCGCCGACATGCGAGCCCTGATCGAGGACGCGGGCGCTATCCAGGAGGAGTGACTCAGGTCTAGGTCACCGTCGAACTGTCCGATCGCGGACAATCCGCTTCCCGGAAAACCGGCATCTTCCATTTCGTCGCGAGAAACCTCTGGAAGGAGAACCATGCCAGTGGAAACGCAACAGCCGACCGAACTTCCGCCGTATCGAGCGATTCTGGTCGTGGACGTGAAGGACTTCAGCGGCCGCAAGAGCCGCTACCACGAGAAGATCACGCGCGAGATCCCGCTCATCATGGAGAACGCGTTCGTCCGGTGCGGCCATGCGGAGCTGTGGAGGGAGGGCATCGGCGGCACCACCGGTGACGGGTACTTCCGCATCCTCGACCCGATCTACCTTCCGTACCTGCTCAATCCGTTCCTCGGGGCTCTGCAGGACGAACTCGTCGAGCAGAACAGCATGGCTCCGGGCGAGTACGGCAACCTGCGCATGCGCGTGAGCCTGTCGGTCGGCCCGGTGACCGACTCCGGCGAAGATCTGCTCGGCGACGGCAACGGCGCCACCCGCATCGAGGCTCACCGAATCCTGGATTCGCACCCTGTGCGAGACATCCTCGACCGATCTGCGGACGTGACCCGAGTCGCGGCCATCGTCTCCCCGCGCGTGTACGAGGACGCGGTCCTGTCCGGGTACGCGGCCGAGGAAGCCGGGGAGTACGTCGAGGTCGAGACCCAGGTGAAGACCTTCCAGGGACGTGCTTACCTGCGCGTCCCCAAGCCGTCTGGACGCCTCCTCCGGGAGGGCTTCGTCGTGCGGAAGCCCGAAGGCACCGAGGTCGAGGAGAACGAGAGCCGAGCCCCCGCGACGGTGGATGCGCCCAGCATTCAATTCCACGGTTCGTCGAAGTATCAGTCGGGTGCTGGGGTCGTCCACGGTGGCATGCACATCGGCGACAGCTACGCGGGTGGTCCGGATGACGACCGCTGAGGAGTCGCTCCCCGTCGGAATGCAGGACGTTGACGCGAAATATGCCACGAACGTGGGCAAAGTCGACAACCTCGTCATCGGGGAACTGGGCGAGTCCCTGCGGCGACGATTGCTTCGAGGCCTCCCCAAAGCAGAACTGGCCGAGTCCCGGCTGCAGTGGCTCGAGAGCAGATTCATCGAACCCGACAACTTCAAAGAAGTGTGGTCCAAGCTGCAGCGAGCGCGGTCGGTGCTGGTTAGCGGACCTGCCGGAGCCGGGCGGCGCAGCGCGGCGAAGATGCTGCTCCGCAGGTCCCCGAGTTCGAGTTCACCGATCAGAGAGGTTCCCGTCGACACCGAGGAGGAAGAAGCGGACTTCCTCAAGCCCGAGACGGTTCTCCGAGGTGAGCGCCTACTCGTGGATCTCTCCGCGGACAGCGAGCTGCGACGGCTCGACTCCGCCGGACGCACCCTGGAAGCCTTTCTCGGGGCGGTTGAGAAGGCCGAGGGCTACGCGGCGGTCGTGCTGCCGCCTGGGGCGGGGGACTTCCTCCCGGTGGAGTTGTCCTCGCAGCTCGTGGAGATCGAGCGGCCCAACACTTCGGATGTCCTCGCTCAGCACTTGAAGGACCTCTGCACGGCATTACCGCAAGACGTCCTCGACGATGAGAAGGTGGGGGAGTTTCTCTCCACCGCCTCGATGGAGGAGATCGGGCGACTGAGCGAGCACTGCTTGAGGCTCTGCAGGCAGTCCCCGGAACAGCCCGTCGAGGTCTGCTTACGCACGGCCCTGCAGGCGGTGTCCAAGCGCGACAAGACGTTCGAGAGGTTCGTTTCGACGCTGTCGGCGCCCAAACGCGCGCTCTTGTTGTCCGCCGGCTTCCTGGAAGGCGCGCACGCCGATGTCGTCGGCGACTCGGCCGAGAAGCTGCGTGCACAAGCAGAAAGCCCCGAAGGCCAGCTTCCCGTGCTCAGCAGTGCGGGTTTGGACTCGCAGCTACGAGAGTTGCGGCTCGACCTCACCGAGTCGCGCGAGGTGCGCTTCAGCACCTGGTCGGCCGAAGCCGTCGTGAACTACTTCTGGCATGCGTTCCCGCGGCTTCGTCCCGTCCTGCTGGAATGGGTGGGCCGTTGTTGCACGTCATCACTGTTGACCAATGCCGATCGAGTGCAGCTCGTGCAGCAGTTCGCGATGGTGTGCAGGCAGGGGCGGCACGGCGCGGACCTGTGCACGCTGGCGTCCTGGTTGCTGCAGCTGGATGCGCGTCACCAGCCTCCGCGCGTGCGCGACTGGGCGGCGCGAATCCTGGCCGAAGGTTTGAAGGAAGAGCCAGGCGCGCTGGTGATCAGGCGGCAGATCTACGAGTGGGTCACCAGCCAATCCCTTTCGACGGACCTGGCTGATGTTCTCGTTTTCGTTTGCTCGAACGTGCTCGCCGAAACTCATCCGGAGCAGGCGATGGTGCGGCTGCGCCATCTTGCGAGACATTCCCACCATCGAATCGCGCGACAGGCCTCAGACGCGCTCGTGGACCTCGTCGAGGACGACCGGATCTTCTTCGACCTGCTTTGGCGCCTGCCGCGGGTTTCCAGACGCGCCGATGCCGATGCCGCGCTGTTCCTGCGAATCGCTGATCCAGGGCGGCTTCTCTGTGAACCGAGCGTGCTCGGCGACGGCGCCGTGCGGGATCAGCTGATCGAGAACTGGGTTTCTGTCGTGGGTCGGCCTCGGGAGTTCTGGGAGGAGCGGGCGTGCGACTGGTTCGGCGCTCACACGCGAGATCCCTCGGCCGAAGCGCTGCTGGACGTTCTGGTCGGTGCCGCCGGGGCTGCGGGGCGGGTGGGTCGGTTGTTCGTCGTGCTGCGCAATTGGGCGGCCGATGGCGACGAGGACTCCGCGGAGGAACGTCGTCGAACGCAGCAGCTGGTGCGGAAGAAGATTGATGAAGTGCAGGTCAAGCGTGCTGAGGAGGCGGGATGACCAAGGAACAGCGTAGTGCGGTGCGGGCTGTTTCGTTGCTCGTCGCGATTCTGTGGGTGGTTCTCGGTGTGATGCTGGGGTGGTCGCCGGGGGTGTGGATCGCGCTCGCCTCAGTGACCGCGATCGCTCCGTCGTTACTGGCCGGGCCCATCAACCAGTGGATGCACGAGCGACGACGTCCAGAACCTCAGCCGGTCGCGACCGCGGTGGCGCCCGTTGAACCTCCGCCGCCGAGTCGGTACGAGATGACGCACGTGCCCCTGCCGAGCGCGAGAGCCGACTACCGCCTCGTCTTCTCGTGCGTGGTGTGGTGGCGGCGCAGGTCGCCCGAGCCGGGGATTCCGCACGCGGACCCGGGCAGTTTGGCCGCAGAAGTGGTGCTGGACCAGACGCGTCAGCTGGTCGGGACGGTGTCGCCGGAGGAGGTCGAGATCGCGCGGGCGAGGCTCACCTCGTACCTGGGCGCTGTACGCACCGATTCGACCGGGCACATCGAGGTGTGGGCCACGGACGTCGCGTTGAGGCTGCCGGAATCGGATGCGGACAGGCTGCGACGGCTCGCCGACGTCCGCAAGGAAGAGGAGGTCTGGGATCACGAGCGCAACCACGAGCGGAAGAAGCGGGAATACCTCGGCGGTGACGTGTTCAAGAACGCCGGGAGTGCACTGGTGTGGTGGCTGGCCCGAGATGAGAGCCAGATCGACGACGCGGTGGAGAAGATCCCCAATCTGCGCAAGCTCACCGCTGCCGCTCACGACGAGTGCGTTCCCGAGCTCGACGCGGAACACGTGGAACTCGGCCCGCATGATCACCTCGTCGAGCTGATCCGCAGCGTCCAGTCCGATGACGAGGAACGCGCACTGCTGAGCGACAGCATCGCCGCGGCGCTCGAAAAACGCGGCCACGCCGACCTCGCAGCGAAGGTTCGTGCGGAGTTCGACCAACCGAAGACCGCGCCAGATCCGCACACCAATGGCCACGCACCAGCAGGAACCCTCTGAACGGCGAAGGGCGCCTCCAGCCGTTGTTGGAGGCGCCCTTCGGGGGTGGGTCAGGAATTGCGGGTGGCTGCTGCTTCGAGGGCTCTGCGGACCAGGACCTTGGCGAGGTGGTGGCGGTACTCCGCCGTGGCCGAGGGCTGGTCCGGGGGAGAGGTGTTCTCCGCGGCGCGTTCGGCCGCTTCGGCCGGGGTGGCGCCGGAGGCCAGGGCCTCCTCGACGCCGGCCGCGCGCATCGGGGTCGGGCCCATGTTGACCAGGGCGACCCGGTTGCCCGCGACGGCGACGCCGACGATCGCCCAGTCGATGGCGCGCTTGGTGAACTTCTGGAAGTCCCAGCCCTGGTTCGGGGTCTTCTCGACGCGGATCTCCACCAGCAGCTCGTCCTCGCCGAGCGAGGTCTCGAAGAAGTCGGTGAAGAAGTCCGTGATCGCGATCTCCCGGGTGCCCGACGGGCCCTGCGCGATCAGCGTGGCGTCCAGCGCCAGCGCCACCGCGGGCAGGTCCGAGGCCGGGTCGCCGTGGACCAGCGAGCCGCCGATGGTGCCGCGGTGGCGGACCTGCGGGTCGCCGATGGTGCCCGCCGCGTGCGCCAGCAGCGGGATCTCGCGCTGCAGCAGCTCCGAGTGCTCGATGTCGTGGTGCCGGGTCAGGGCACCGATGCGGATCTGCGAACCCTCCTCGCGGATGTAGGACAGGTCGCGCAGGCCGCCGACGTCGATGACGACCTCCGGGACCGCGAACCGCAGCTTCATCAGCGGCAGCAGCGAATGCCCGCCCGCCAGCAGCTTCGCGTCGTCGCCGTGCTCGGCGAGCAGGTTCAGCGCCTCGTCGACCGTGGTGGCGCGCTTGTAGGTGAAGGCGGCAGGAATCATTCCGCGGCCCCCTGCTTCTCCTTGGCCGCGTCGAGCACGGCTTGAACGATGTTGTGGTAGCCGGTGCAGCGGCAGAGGTTGCCCTCCAGCCCGGACCGGACGTCGGCCTCGGTCAGGTTCGGGTTCTCCTCCACCAGCGACACCGAGGCCATCACCATGCCCGGCGTGCAGTAACCGCACTGCAGACCGTGGTTCTTCTGGAACGAGCGCTGCATCGGGTGCAGCTCCTCGCCGTCCGACAGGCCCTCGATGGTGGTGACCTCGCGGCCCTCGGCCTGGGCGGCCAGGACCGTGCAGGACTTCACCGACTCGCCGTCGAGCAGCACCGTGCACGCACCGCACGACGTGGTGTCGCAGCCGATGTTGGTGCCGGTCAGCTCGCAGTCGTCGCGCAGGTACTGGACGAGCAGGGTGCGGTCCTCCACGTCGTGGGTCCGCTGCTCGCCGTTGACGTTGATCGAAACTTGCACGAAGGAACTCCTAGGCTTCTCAGGTGCACTACCTGAACAAGATCAGCGGTGTTTCTATGCCTGGTTGATCGCTTCCCACACCCGCTGGGGCGTGGTGGGCATGTCGATGTGCCGGACACCGAGGTGGGACAGCGCGTCCACCACCGCGTTCTGCACCGCGGGCGTGGCCCCGATGGTCCCGGCCTCACCGATCCCCTTGACACCCAACGGGTTCAGGGTGGTGGCCGTTTCCATCGTCAGCAGCTCGAAGCTGGGCAGCTCGGCCGCGGTCACGATCGCGTAGTCGGCGAAGCTGGCGTTCTGCGGGTTTCCGTCGGAGTCGTAGGAGACCTCCTCCAGCAGCGCCTGCGCCGCGCCCTGCGCGATGCCGCCGTGCCGCTGGCCCTCGGTGAGCACCGGGTTGATGATCGTGCCCGCGTCGTCGACGGTGACGTGCCGCAGGTGCTCGACCTTGCCGGTCTCCACGTCGACCTCCACCACCGCGAGGTGGCTGCCGAACGGGAACGTCGGCCGGTCCTCCACGAAGTGCACGTCGGCGGCCAGGCCGTCGGCGGACTTCTGCGCCAGGTCGGCCCACGACACCGTGACGTTCGGGGCGCCGCGCACCTGCCACTTGCCGTCGGTGAGCTCGATGTCGGCCTCGTCGCTCTCGATCATCTCGGCGGCCAGCTTGCGGGCCTTGTCCTTGACGTCGATCGCCGCCCGGTGCACGGCCGTGCCGCCCAGCTGCAGCGACCGCGACCCCATCGTCCCCACGCCCTTGGGGATCAGGTCGGTGTCGCCGTGCACGACCTCGATCTTGTCCAGGTCGATGCCCAGCTGCTCGGACACCAGCATCGCGTAGCTCGTCCAGTGGCCCTGGCCGTGCGGGGAGCTGCCGGTGAGCACCAGAACGCTGCCGTCGGGCCGGATCTCGACGTGCCCGGTCTCGCCCTCGGTGTTGTTCGGCGCGGTGATCTCCACGTAGCTGGACAGGCCGATGCCCAGCTGCTTGGTGGCCCCGTCCGCGCGCCGCTTGGCCTGCTGCTCGCGCAGCGAGGCGTAGTCGGCGGCCTCCAGGACCGAGTCGAGCCCCTTGATGTACTCGCCGGTGTCGTAGAGCATCCCGCCCGGCGTCTGGTACGGGAACTGCTCCGGCTTGACCAGGTTCGCGCGCCGCACGTCGGCCGGGTCGGCGCCGATCTCGGCGGCGAACAGGTCGATCGCGCGCTCGATCGCGGCGGTGGCCTCCGGGCGCCCGGCGCCGCGGTAGGCGCCGATCGGCGTGGTGTTGGTGACCACGGTCTGCGCCCGCGACTCGACCTTCGGGATGTCGTAGACGCCGCTGGCCATCATCCGCGT
Source organism: Saccharopolyspora flava (assembly GCF_900116135.1). Taxonomy (GTDB): domain Bacteria; phylum Actinomycetota; class Actinomycetes; order Mycobacteriales; family Pseudonocardiaceae; genus Saccharopolyspora; species Saccharopolyspora flava. The sequence continues at coordinate 100,451 of NZ_FOZX01000002.1, read as the reverse complement.
GAACGCCGGCAGGAACGCGCCCATCCGCGGGTAGGCGCCCACGTCCTGCACGATCTCCAGCCGGTAGGCCTGCACGCGGCCGTCGCGGCTGCCGCCGATGGTGATCTGGTGCCGCTGCGCGCGGCCGTGCGTCATCGCGACCAGGTTCTCGCTGCGGGTCTCGACCCACTTGACCGGCTTGCCGATCTTGCGGGACACCATCGACAGCAGCGCGGCCTCCTGCTCGGAGCCGATCTTGGCGCCGAAACCGCCGCCCACGTCGGGCGTGATGACGCGCAGCTTGTCCTGCGGCAGGCCGAGGTTGCCCATCAGCTCGTCGCGGCAGGACTGCGCGTTCTGGTTGGACAGCCACAGGGTGACCTTGTCGCCCTCCCAGGCGCAGGCGGCCGAGCGGCCCTCCAGCGAGGCCGCGGCCACGCGCTGGTTGACGATCTGCTCGGTGACCACGACCTCGCAGCCGTCGAACAGCGAGTCGTCGAGCTCGCCTGCCTCGCCGATGACGTTGGTGCCCGCTTCCGGGAACACCAGCTTCTCGCCCGCCAGCGCCTCGTCGAGGTCGATCACCGGGTCGAGCGGGTCGTAGTCGATGGAGACCATCTCCGCCGCGTCCTGGGCCTGCGCCAGGGTTTCGGCGACGACGGCCACGACCGGTTCGCCGACGTAGTGCACGACGCCCTTGGCCAGGTGCGGCCGGTCGAGCCCGGGCGGGGTGGGGCCGGAGAGGCTGCCGCCCGAGGCGTACGGCGGGAGGTCGACGTCGTCGGCGGTGAACACGCCGTGCACGCCGGGAGCGGACTTGGCCTCGTCGGCGTCCACTTCGGTGATGGTGGCGTGGGCCAGCGGACTGCGGACGAACAGGACGTGCAGTGCGCCTTGCAGGGCGGGTTCACGCAGGTCGTCCACGTAGGTGCCGCCGACTGTGAGAAGGCGTGGGTCTTCGACACGTTGGACCCGGGTGCCGAGAATGCTCAAAGCTGCCTCGCAGTCAACAGGATCAGTAGTTCGGGAACCGACCGAGAGTCTTGTGCTCCGGACTGTGAGCCACAAGACTTAGCGGCCAAAGAACTCCGCGTGTCGCGGATTCCGCGTGGGGGAAGAACGGTCGCACGATTGCGCCGAACGAGTGAACCCTCTTGGTGACAACGTTGAATGTCACAGTAAGGCCTGACAGCGTAAGAGGTTTTGGTGTTCGATCAAGCGCATGACCCCGCTCATCCAGCAGTCGCCGAGCCCCGGCTCGGCGGGAGGCGCGGACCTGGACCAGATCCTCATCGCCGCCGGTAGTGCCGGACTGGTGGCCGTCCTGCTGATCGCGTTCGGCTACGGCCACCGCACGGGCAGGATCACGCTGCTGGCCCGCCGGGCCGAGCGCGCCGAGCACTCCTGGTTGCTGCGAGGACTCCCCGGCTGGTCGGCGCTGCCGCTGCGGATCGCGCTGATGTCGCTGCTGGTGACGCTGCTGGGGCTGTACTGGGACATCGCCCTGCGGATCACGCAGGGACGCGGCCAGGGGCCGCTGGGCAACATCGCGCACTACCCGATCCTGTTCGGCCTCTTCGGGCTCTGCGTCGCCGGCACCCTGGCGATGGTGCTGCCGATGGGTGAGAGCCCCGGCCGCGCCTCGCTGCGCCTCACCCGCTGCTGGGAGGCCCCGACCAGCGGACTGCTGCTGGGACTGGCCGGGTTCTTCTCGCTGCTGGGGTTCCCGCTCGACGCCGTCTGGCAGCGGCTCTTCGGCCAGGACGTGACCCTGTGGGGACCCGCGCGGCTGATCATCATCGGCGGCGTCTCGCTGTCGCTGGTGGCGATGGCGCTGCTGGAGCGCGAAGGCCGGTTCGTGCGCACCGGCCGCGCCGAGACGATGCGCGCGCTCTACGTGCGACGCGGCCTGCTGTGCGGGGCGCTGCTGGTCGGGCTGTCGCTGTTCCAGGCCGAGTGGGACTTCGGCGTCCCGCAGTTCCGGATGGTCTTCCAGCCGCTGCTCATCGCCGTGTCCGCCGGCTGCGCGCTGGTGGCCGCGCGGCTGTGGATCGGGCGCGGCGGAGCGGTGCTGGCCGTCGCGCTGTTCCTGCTCACCCGAGGCGGCCTCGCGCTGCTCGTCGGCACGGCTCTGGGCGGGCCGACCTCGGCGATGCCGCTCTACGTCGTCGAGGCGCTGTGCGTGGAGATCGCCGCGGTCGCCCTGGCGCGCAGGCCGCTGCTGCTGGGCGTGTTCTCCGGGCTGCTGATCGGCACCATCGGCTACACCACCGAGTACGTGTGGACCTCCGTCGCCTACCGGCTCCCGTGGTCGCCGGACATGCTGCCGGAGGGCGTGCTGATGTCGCTGCTCGGCGGCGTCTGCGGCGGTCTGCTGGGGGCGCTGCTGGTGCGCGCGCTGCGCGGGGAGCTGCCACCCGCCCGGACCCGCGTCGGCGTGTTCGCGGTGGCGCTGAGCGGCATCGCGGTCGCGACCGTCAACGGGCTGGTGGGCGTCTCGCCGGGCGACGTGCGGGCGGAGGTGGCCGTCTACGAGCAGACCCGGCAGGCCGAGGTGCGCATCGTGCCCGCGCCGGTCGCCGAGCACCCGGCGTGGCTGACGATCACCGGCTGGCACGGGGGTTCGCTGCACGTCGACCGGCTGACCGAGATCGGTCCCGGCGTGTACCGGACCAACCAGCCGATGCCGATCAGCGGCCCGTGGAAGACGATCATCCGGCTGCACTCGGGCCGCGCGATCCTCGCCACCCCGGTCTACTTCCCGGCCGACGCCGCCCGAGGCAAGCCGGGCGTGCCCGCGCCCGCGGAGTTCACCCGCGCCGCCATGCCGGAGTACCAGCTGCTGCGCCGCGAGGCCGCCCCCGGCGTCCCGGACTGGCTGTGGCCGGTGGCGTCGATGGTGGTGGTGGCCTGCTCGCTGGCCTACGTGCTGGCGCTGGGCTGGGGCGCGCAGCGCATCGGCCGCGCGATCTCCGGCCCGCCGTGCGCCGAGCGCGACTCCTCGGCCGAGCGGACCACGGCGCAGCGCCCGTTCGAGGGACGCCTCGGATGATCGTTCGATGTGGTACTTGTCACATTTGACGACGGCGGGCAGAGTCTGGGGAGAGGTTCCTCCACCTAGGCGCGAGAGGTGTTCGCCGATGGCCTCGACGACGACCGAACTGGCCGAGTTCCAGCGGGTCCTGACGCAGCTCAAGAGCAGCGCCGGGGCGCTGCGGCAGCGCTACGGCGACGCCGCCGCGCTCCGCCGGATCCACAACGACATCGAACGGCTCGACATCGACGCCACCGAGCTCGCCGCCGCGCTGCCCGCCCCGCGGCGCAGCGACGACGCCCGCGATGACGTGGTGATCGTGCCGGACACCCCCTACGACCCGTCGCTCTGGCAGGACGCCGACGACGAGGGGCTCGGGGGCCAGCCGCGGCGCTGAGCGGAAGCGGGGGTTGAACCGTCCGGGGGACTAGCAGCGGGCTGTGACCTGATCCACAATGAGCGTCCTCAAGGTGAGCACGTCGGACGACTCATGACAACGAGGTCAACGAATGTCCGCACCCGCTAGCGCCACCGGCCGGGCCCGCATCGGCGCGCGCACCCTGCGCACCGACCGCTGGTGGCTCCCGCCGCTGGTGACCTTCCTCGGCCTGACGGCCTTCGTGATCTACGGCCTGATCCGCACGTTCATGAACCAGTGGTACTGGGTCCCGGAGCACAACTACCTGGCGCCGTTCTTCTCGCCGTGCCTGTCGGCGGCCTGCGTCCCGGGATCCAGCCACTTCGGACAGCCCTTCCCGGACCTGGGGTGGCTCGTGCCGCCGCCGATCTTCGTGCTGCCGTTCGTGCTCGGGTTCCGGCTGACCTGCTACTACTACCGCAAGGCCTACTACCGGGCGTTCTGGGCGTCGCCGCCGGCCTGCGCGGTGGGCGAACCGCACGGCCGCTACACCGGCGAGACCCGGTTCCCGCTGATCCTGCAGAACGCGCACCGCTACTTCTTCTACGCGGCGATGCTCGTCGCCGCGGTGCTGACCTACGACACGGTCATCGCGTTCAAGGGCACCGAAGGCGGTGTCGGCGTCGGCCTCGGCACGGTGCTGATGGTGATCAACGTGGCGCTGCTGTGGTCCTACACGCTGTCCTGCCACTCCTGCCGCCACCTCATCGGCGGCAGGCTCAACCACTTCTCGCGCCACCCGGTGCGCTACTGGCTGTGGACCAAGGTCACCTGGCTCAACGGCAAGCACATGCTGCTCGCCTGGTGCTCGCTGGCCTCGGTCGCCGTGGTCGACCTGTACGTGATGCTGGTGGCCAGCGGCGCCATCAACGACCCCAGACTGTTCAACTGAAATGAAAGGTCCGGGGCGACTTGCGTAGCGGTGCGGGTAGGGGAACCTGAGCGCGTCCCTGGCTGCGGGATCTCCTCCTCATGAATGCCAATTCACAGCGTCGGAGCTGTCCTCGCCAGGAACGCGCTCAGAACCCCCGGCGGTGCAGGTGGCGAGGGTGGTCGGCGAAAGAGAAAGCGGCTCCGCCGCTTACCAACGAAGCTAGAAGGACTGGATGTGGAGATCGAACGGCACGAGTACGACGTGGTCGTGATCGGCGCCGGTGGCGCGGGTCTGCGCGCGGCGATCGAGACCCGGTCGGCGGGACTGCGCACCGCCGTGGTGTGCAAGTCCCTGTTCGGCAAGGCGCACACGGTCATGGCCGAGGGCGGCATCGCCGCCTCGATGGGCAACGTCAACTCCCACGACGACTGGCAGGTGCACTTCCGCGACACCATGCGCGGCGGGAAGTTCCTCAACAACTGGCGGATGGCCGAGCTGCACGCCCGCGAGGCGCCGCAACGGGTCTGGGAGCTGGAGACCTACGGGGCGCTGTTCGACCGCACCCCGGACGGCCGGATCAGCCAGCGCAACTTCGGCGGCCACGAGTACCCGCGGCTCGCGCACGTCGGCGACCGGACCGGGCTGGAGCTCATCCGCACGCTGCAGCAGAAGATCGTCTCGCTGCAGCAGGAGGACAAGGCCGAGTTCGGCGACCACGAGGCGCGCATCAAGGTCTTCCAGGAGTGCACGGTCACCGAGCTGACCAAGGACGGCGACCGGATCTCCGGGGCCTTCGGGTACTGGCGGGAGTCGGGCCGGTTCGTGCTGTTCGACGCGCCCGCCGTCGTCCTGGCCACCGGCGGCATCGGCAAGTCCTTCAAGGTCACCTCGAACTCCTGGGAGTACACCGGTGACGGGCACGCGCTGGCGCTGCGCGCCGGGGCCTCGCTGATCAACATGGAGTTCGTGCAGTTCCACCCGACCGGCATGGTGTGGCCGCCGAGCGTGAAGGGGATCCTGGTCACCGAATCGGTGCGCGGCGACGGGGGAGTGCTGCGCAACTCCGAGGGCAGCCGGTTCATGTTCGACTACATCCCCGAGGTGTTCAAGGACAACTACGCCGACAGCGAGGCCGAGGCCGACCGCTGGTACGACGACCCGGACAACAACCGCAGGCCGCCCGAGCTGCTGCCGCGCGACGAGGTCGCCCGCGCCATCAACAACGAGGTCAAGGAGGGGCGGGGTTCCCAGCACGGCGGTGTGTTCCTCGACGTGGCCACGCGGCTCCCCGCCGAGACGATCACCAAGCGGCTGCCGTCGATGCACCACCAGTTCAAGGAACTGGCCGACGTGGACATCACCGCCGAGGCGATGGAAGTGGGCCCGACCTGCCACTACGTGATGGGCGGCGTCGAGGTCGACCCGGACACCGCGGCGTCCCGGGTGCCGGGGCTGTTCGCGGCCGGCGAGGTCGCGGGCGGCATGCACGGGTCGAACCGGCTCGGCGGCAACTCGCTGTCGGACCTGCTGGTCTTCGGCCGCCGCGCCGGAACGGGCGCCGCCGACTACGTGCGGGGACTGCCGGGCAGACCGTCGATCGCCGAGTCCGATGTGGACGCGGCGGCCAGGCGCGCGGCCGACCCGTTCAACCCCGCCGAGGGCCGCAGCGAGAACCCCTACGCGCTGCACTCCGAGCTCCAGCAGTCGATGAACGACCTGGTCGGCATCATCCGGCGGGGCCCCGAGATGCGCGAGGCCCTGGACCGGCTGCGCGAGCTCGTCGCCCGCGCCGAACACCTGGAGGTGGAGGGGAACCGGCAGTTCAACCCCGGTTGGCACCTGGCGCTGGACCTGCGGAACATGCTGCTGGTCAGCGAGTGCGTCGCCCGGGCCGCGCTGCTGCGCACCGAGAGCCGCGGCGGCCACACCCGCGACGACCACCCGGCGATGGAACCGCAGTGGCGCCGGAAGCTGCTGGTGTGCACCAAGTCCGGCGACGGCGTGGACGTCGCCGAGCAGCCGCAGGTGCCGATGCGCCGGGACCTGCTGGAGCTGTTCAAGCTCGACGAGCTGCGCAAGTACTACGCCGAGGAAGAGCTCGCGGACGTCCAGGGTGAGGAGCGGTGATGGGATACCAAGCGCACTTCCGCGTGTGGCGCGGCACCGACGACGGCGAGCTGCGGGACTACACCGTCGAGGTCAACGAGGGCGAGGTCGTCCTCGACATCATCCACCGGCTGCAGGCCACCCAGGCCCCGGACATGGCGGTCCGCTGGAACTGCAAGGCGGGCAAGTGCGGTTCGTGCTCGGCGGAGATCAACGGCAGGCCGCGGCTGATGTGCATGACGCGGATGTCGACCTTCACCGAGGACGAGACGATCACGGTCACCCCGATGCGGACGTTCCCGCTGATCAAGGACCTGGTGACCGACGTGTCGTTCAACTACGTCAAGGCCCGCGAGATCCCGGCGTTCACCCCGCCGGCCGGTCTCGAACCCGGCGAGTACCGGATGCAGCAGGTCGACGTGCAGCGCTCGCAGGAGTTCCGCAAGTGCATCGAGTGCTTCCTGTGCCAGGACACCTGCCACGTCATCCGCGACCACGAGGACAACAAGGAGGCCTTCTCCGGGCCCCGCTTCCTGATGCGCGTCGCCGAACTCGAGATGCACCCGCTCGACGAGGCGCGCAACCGCCCCGAGGAGGCCAGGGGAGAGCACGGCCTGGGCATGTGCAACATCACCAAGTGCTGCACCGAGGTCTGCCCCGAGCACATCCACATCACCGACAACGCCCTCATCCCCCTCAAGGAGCGCGTCGCCGACCGCCGCTACGACCCCCTCCGCCGCCTCTTCAAGAAGAAGGACTGAATCCGGCCGCGCGGCCCACCGGTTCCGAGGAGCCGGTGGGCCGTTTCGCTCCCCGGGGGTGGTGGGGGTGTAGGTTGGGTCCGGTTGGGGACACGGGTTTTCGGGGTGGTCGGGTTCATCGTGTGATTCCCCGTTATTCACGGTCTTGCCGTCGTGTTCACGTGCGGTTACGCGGAATTCACGAGTGAGTGCGCGCTGGGAATTGTGTGAATTTCCGGGGGTGCGAGTCGACTCCGGTCCTTGATCGTTGCAGATTCGCAGTTCACGGCGCTTTTGTGCGGCGTTCTCGTCCATTGTGGAGAGCTTTTCGGGCTATGGCGCCTTCTTGCCATGCCTGTCGTTCGACCTGCGATTCCGGGTACCTTTCACTGCGAACGGAGTCGATTCAGATGGACACCACCAGACCAGTCGCGGGGTCCGCGTCGTGGTCGGCCGGACGGAAGCCGGGACCCGTACCCCGACGAGGGCCCGGAATTCCGCCGAATGGCCTGCTGCGTCGTGAAACCCCGCCCTGTCGCCCGAGCGGTGGCAGGGGTCGGGCGGCCGGACGTCGCGAAACCCCGAGGCGGCGTCCGGCCGCCACCGGCCGATGCAGACCCCAGAAGATCTCGGTCAACGCCGACCGCTGGAAATGACAATTCCCAACGGTTTCCAGGTATTCGGTAGATCCGCTAAGGAGTTGCCGCGTGCCTTGAGTCCTGGCGCTGGCTGCCAGAGGAAGTGCGGCGGACGTGCAGCAGATTCTCGTGGCATTCGACGGATTCGTTCCGGTAGTGACGACGCTGCTCCTGGTCGCGCTCGCGGTCGGATGCGGATCCGGAGTGCTCCGCGGTTATTCGACGGAACCGTTCGTGATGCGCGAGCCGCTGATCGACGGAGCCCTGGCCTACTCGATCCTCGTCGTGGGCTACCTGGTCTTCACGCCCCAGGTGCCGACGCTGGAGCCCTTCCGGCCTGAGATCGGCAACGACGTCGCCGAGGCGCTCACCGCCGCTCCCGGTAACACGGAGCCGTGGCTGCAGCTCGCGGGCAACCTCGTGCTGCTGCTGCCGCTGAGCGTGCTCGTGCCGCAACGAGTGCCGTGGTTCGACAGCGTCGCCAAGATCGCCGTCGGGGGGATGCTGTGCTCCGCCTCGATCGAGGCCGTCCAGTTCGTGGCGATCAGCGGCCGCGTCTGCTCCGCCGACGACGTCGTGTGCAACACCATCGGCGCCGTGCTCGGCGGGATGCTCGTGCGACTGCCGTACTGGATCAGCCCCGCCAACCGCCCGCAGCACCGGCCCACCGGCGAAGGCGACCCGACGGTGTGGCTGCTCATCGCCCGCATCGAGCACGAGCGGCAGTGCCACCAGGCCGCCGCGCAGAGCCGCCGCAGCCTCCCGCGCCGCCGTCCCGTCGTCCCGGCGCAGCCGGTGCTGACCAAGCGCGCGGCGCCGGTCGGTCACCCGGTGCTGCACGCCGCGCCCCAGCGGGTTCCACAGCCGCTGCCCCAGCGCGCGCCGCTCGGGCACCAACGGACCGTCCCGCAGCAGCGCCCTCTGGTCGGCCAGCACAACACCCGCTGACCCCGGTGGCCGGGACCACTCCCGTCGCGCTCCCGGCCACCGGCCCCCGCCATCCGATCCGTTGTGTGGGTGGCGCGCAGTTTTCATGAAAACTTCCCCCCACCACGTCCCAAAGTTGAGGTTCCGACTGAAACCTCGACCACCTCGGAACGGGAGAACTCGCTGGTGGTGGGGCTGGTGACACTTGCTCTGGGTGGGTGGTGGGGACAGTTTTCATGAAAACTGTCCCCACCCCACGAAGGCGGGATCAGGAGTTGAGCTTCTGGTTGCGTTCGCTCATGTAGCGGCCGAGCTCGCGGACCTCCTGCTCCAGCTGCGGGATGAGCTTGATCAGCTGCGGGCGCATGAACAGCTCCACCAGCGCCGACCCCGGCACGTTGCGCAGCCAGTGCATGAGCATGACGCCGCGCGGGACGTAGACGCGGCGCTTGCGGCGCTCGACGGCGTGGGCGAAGGCCCGCGCGCACGCCTCCGGGGTGGTGATGGCGCGCATCGGCCACGGCAGGCGCTTGCGCATCTCGGTGAAGGTCTTGAGGTCGTCGGCGACCTCGCGGACCAGGTCGGTGTCGATCCACGACGGGTGCGCCGACCCCACCGACACGCCCAGGTGCAGCACCTCCATGCGCAGCGCGGAGGCGAACGCCTCGGAGGCGGCCTTGCTCGCGGTGTAGGCGGCCATGCCGCCGATCGGCGCGAACGCCGACAGCGAGGACACCACCAGCAGGTAGCCCTTCGACTCGGCCAGGGAGGGCATCACCGCGCGGGCGGTGTGGAACACGCCGTTGACGTTGACGTCCATGGTCTTGAGGAAGCCGCGCGGGTCGCTCTCGCGGATGCTGCCCAGCGGGGCGATGCCTGCGTTGGCGATGGCGGCGTCGATCCGGCCGAACTTCTCGCGCGCGCCGTCGACGGCCCGCTGCAGCGACTCGGGATCGGTGACGTCGGCCTCGGCCCAGAAGTGCCCCTCGCCGAGCTCGGCGGCGACCTCCGCCAGCTGCGCGGGCTCCAGGCCGACCAGGGCGAGCTTGGCGCCGCGCTTGGCCAGCTCGCGCGCGGTCTCGGCGCCGATCCCCCTGGCGGCTCCGGTGATCAGGACGACCTTGCCGGCAACGTTCGGCATCTGCTCTCCCTCGAGTCAGCCCACTATCTACTCCGCAGTAGCCTACTCGCAGTAGGTTAGCTCGTGAAGAGCGAAAAAAAGAGGCACCCGCGAGCGCATCGCGGGTGCCTCTTCGAAGAGCCGGTGGATCAGGCGACGGCGTTGAGCTTCGTCGTGATCTCCTGCTGCTCCGCGGTCAGCTCGGTGGCGAGCTCGGAGAGCTCGGCGTCGCCCTGGGCCAGCGTCGGGGCCTGGCCGACCAGCGAGAGCACCTTCTGCTTCCACTGGGCGTCGAACGCCGGGCCGCTCAGCGCGGACAGCGCCGCGTCGGGCTGCGCGGACTGGGCGCCGGAGCCACCGGCGAGCTGCTTGAGCTCGGAGACCTGCTCGGTCGCCGACTGCTGGAGCTCCGCCGCGACCTCCTTGGCCTGCGGGCTGGTGGCCTTCGTGGCGGCGAGCTCGGCCAGCGCCAGCACCTGCTGGCGGTTGCTCAGCAGCTGCGCGGCCGCCCCGCTCGCACCCGAGGTTCCGCCGTGCTCGCCGGATGCCGCCTGGCCGGCCATCTGCGGCGCGTCGGCGGGCGGGGTGCCCGGGGCCGGCGGCTGGTCGCTGTCGTACTCGGCCGGTGTGCAGCCCGCGAGTGCGATACCGCCGACCAGCACAGCGCCGATGATCGTGCTCTTCCGCACGTGCTTCCCCTCCAGGATCTGGTGGACGTCGTCCCAGGGCTGCCCGGTGCAGAACGCAGGTGGGCTGCCGGACCTGTTGCCCCGTAGGTTATCTGTCCGCCTCGTGGCCGGTGCGGCCGACGTCGTCCCGGTCGCGCTGTGTCTGATGGATCTCACCGCGGGTGACGATCGAGGCCCCGATGAATAGGGTGGCTACGGCCCGGCCGAACTCCGGCCGGACCCCGGGACTAGTATCCGCAGTCGGCGGCATCGCGATCGGCTCGTCGTGCAGGGTTCCTGCCGGGCGTCGCATGCTGTCACCGGCCCACCCGGGCCGGGGCGGACCTCGTTCGGGTCCGAGAAGGCTTCAAGGGAGTGCAGGAGGCACCGTGACGGCCGTCGCGCCACAGCCGATCGCCACGCGCCCCTATCCGGTGCGCAAAACGGTTAAGGGGTCGTTCCTGGCGCGGATGTTCCGCACCACGGACCACAAGCAAATCGGCATCCTCTACCTGGTCACCTCGATCGCGTTCTTCCTGGTCGGCGGCCTGATGGCGATGCTGATCCGCGGCGAGCTGGCCGTTCCGGGGCTTCAGTTCCTGTCGCAGGAGCAGTACAACCAGCTGTTCACCATGCACGGCACGGTGATGCTGCTGCTGTACGCGACCCCGATCCTGTTCGGCTTCGCCAACTACATCCTTCCGCTGCAGATCGGCTCGCCCGACGTCGCGTTCCCGCGGTTGAACGCCTTCGGGTACTGGCTCTACCTGTTCGGCGGCCTGATGGTCGTCAGCGGCTTCCTGCTGCCGGGTGGCGCCGCCGACTTCGGCTGGTTCGCCTACACCCCGCTGTCGGACGCCCTGCACTCGCCGGGCCACGGCGCGGACATGTGGATCGCCGGTCTGGCCGTCTCCGGTCTGGGCACGATCCTCGGTGCGGTCAACATGCTGACCACCGTGATCTGCCTGCGCGCGCCGGGCATGACGATGTTCCGGATGCCGATCTTCACCTGGAACATCATGGTCACCAGCGTGCTGATCCTGATGGCGTTCCCGATCCTGACCGCCGCCCTGATGGGCCTGATGGCCGACCGGCACCTCGGTGCCCACGTCTTCGACCCGGCCAACGGCGGCGTGATCCTCTGGCAGCACCTGTTCTGGTTCTTCGGGCACCCCGAGGTCTACATCGTCGCGCTGCCGTTCTTCGGCATCGTCTCGGAGATCTTCCCGGTCTTCAGCCGCAAGCCGCTGTTCGGCTACTCCGGCCTGGTCTACGCGACCCTGGGCATCGCCGCGCTGTCGGTCGTCGTCTGGGCGCACCACATGTACGCCACCGGCGCCGTGCTGCTGCCGTTCTTCGCGTTCACCACGTTCCTGATCGCGGTCCCGACCGGTGTGAAGTTCTTCAACTGGATCGGCACCATGTGGAAGGGTCAGCTGACCTTCGAGACGCCGATGATCTTCTCGGTCGGCTTCCTGGTCACCTTCCTCTTCGGTGGTCTCACCGGTGTCCTGCTGGCCATGCCGCCGGTCGACTTCCACGTCTCGGACACCTACTTCGTGGTCGCGCACTTCCACTACGTGCTCTACGGCACGATCGTGTTCGCCACCTTCGCCGGCATCTACTTCTGGTTCCCGAAGATGACGGGCCGGATGATGGACGAGCGGCTGGGCAAGCTGCACTTCTGGCTGACCTTCATCGGCTTCCACGGCACGTTCCTGGTCCAGCACTGGCTGGGCAACGAGGGCATGCCGCGCCGGTACGCCGACTACCTGGAGTCCGACGGCTTCACCACGCTGAACACGATCTCCACGATCGGCGCGTTCATCCTGGGCGCCTCGATGCTCCCGTTCCTGTACAACATCTTCAAGAGCTACCGGTACGGCGAGGTCGCCGAGGTCGACGACCCGTGGGGCTACGGCAACTCCCTGGAGTGGGCGACCTCCTGCCCGCCGCCGCGGCACAACTTCAAGGAGCTGCCGCGGATCCGCTCCGAGCGCCCGGCGTTCGAGCTGCACTACCCGCACATCTCCGAGCGGATGCGGCTCGAGGCGCACCTGTCGCTCACCGGCAAGACCTTGGCCCACAAGCACGAGGAAGGCGCCGGCGGTACCGCCACCCTGACTCAACCGCCCAAGACCAAGGACGACTCGGATCGGGACGACACCACCGAGAAGTGATTTCGTCGATAGCCCCGAGCGGCACGGCTGTGCCAGGGTAGGGCTAGCTCGACGGCGAGCCCCGGCGGGTTTTTCCCGCCGGGGCTCGTTGCGTTCGTGACCACTTTCTCGGGTAGAGAGGAAACATCGCAGTCGTGAGCTCGCATGCGACCACCGTGCTGATCACCGTCACCGGCAAGGACAAACCCGGCGTCACCTCCGTGCTCTTCGCGGCGCTGACGCGCCACGGCGTGGACATCGTCGACGTGGAGCAGGTGGTGATCCGCGGGCGCCTGGTGCTGGGCGTGCTGGTGTCCACCGAGGTCGACCCGGAGAGGCTGCAGGAAGCCGTCGAACAGGCGATGGCGACGGTCGGCATGACCGTCGACGTCGAGATCGGCGCCGAGGACATCGACGCCGCCAAGCTCGGCTCCACCCACGTCGTGGTCGTGCTGGGGCAGCCGGTGACGGCCCGCAACTTCAGCGACGTCTCGCGCGCGCTGGCCGACATCGACGTCAACATCGACTCGATCCACCGCGTCGCCGACTACCCCGTCACCGGTCTGGAGCTGAAGGTCACCGCGCCCGACGCCGAGGACGACCAGGAGCTCACCGAGGCGATGGCCGCGCTGGCCGCGCGCACCGGCGTCGACCTGGCGGTCGAGCGCACCGGGCTCGCGCGCCGCGCCAAGCGCCTCGTCGTGTTCGACGTCGACTCCACCCTCATCCAGGGCGAGGTCATCGAGATGCTGGCCCGCCGCGCGGGCTGCGAGGACCAGGTCCGCGAGGTCACCGAGCGCGCGATGCGCGGCGAGCTGGACTTCGCCGAGTCGCTGCGCCAGCGGGTCGCGGTCCTCGAAGGCCTGCCGGCCGCGGTGCTCGACGAGGTCGCCGCCGAGCTGGAGCTCACCCCTGGAGCGCGCACCACCATCCGCACGCTGCGCAGGCTGGGCTTCCACACCGGGGTCGTCTCCGGCGGGTTCACGCAGATCATCGACCAGCTGGTGGACGAGCTGGGGCTGGACTTCAGCGCGGCCAACGAGCTGGAGGTCGTCGACGGCAAGCTCACCGGCCGGGTCATCGGCGAGATCGTGGACCGGCCCGGCAAGGCCAAGGCGCTGCGCCGCTTCGCCGAGGACTACGGGGTTCCCGCCGCCCAGTGCGTGGCCGTCGGCGACGGGGCCAACGACATCGACATGCTCAGCGCCGCCGGTCTGGGCGTGGCGTTCAACGCCAAGCCCGCGCTGCGGGAGGTCGCCGACACCGCGCTGTCCTACCCGTTCCTGGACACCGTGCTGTTCGTGCTCGGCGTGACGCGCGCCGAGATCGAGGCGGCCGACGCCGAGGACGGCGTGCTGCGACGGGTGCCACTCGACCAGTGATGCCGGAACACCGACGGCGTGGCGGGAGTTGAGCGAGACGTGCTACCGCTTTCCGTGCTCGACCCGCTCGTCTCCCGCTACGCCCAGTGGCTCGCCCTGCCCGGCGAGGCCACCGCGGACACCTCCGACGAGGACCCCGACAACGTCGTGCTGATGCCGATGGTGCTGCGCATCGAGCGCCGCGAGCCACCGGCCCGCACGGCGTTGCTGGAGGCCGCCGCCGCGGCCGCGCTCGCGGTCTGCCTCGACGAGCGCTGCGCCCCCGCGACGGAAGAGGATCCGGCGGGGGAGTGGCACGAGGCGATGCACGGCTGGATCTCCGGCCGCATCCGCAAGGTCACCCGCCGCGCCCGGGGCGCGCACTGGGAGGCGGTGCAGGCGCTGCCCGGCATCACCGTCGAGGTCGGCGGGGCCGAGGTCCGCGCCCTGCTGCCGATGCGGGTCGCCGACATGCCCAAGGAGCTCAGCCGCCTGCAGATCTCCGGCAGCGAGCTCGAACCCGACGAGCCCGGCCCGGTCCCGGACGGCGTCCCGGTCCTGTGGCTCAACCCCGACGTCCCGATGAGCGCGGGCAAGTCCGCCGCCCAGGTCGGACACGCGACGATGATCCTCGCCGCTCAGCTGCACGGCGAAGGCCTCGACGAGGACCTGCGGCGCTGGGCCTCCGACGGCTACCCCAGCGCGGTTCGCCAGGCGTCCCCGGACACGTGGGCCGACCTCCACCCCGGCGACGACCCGGAGACGGCCTGGCGCAAGTCCCGGGTCGCGATGGTCCGCGACGCGGGCTTCACCGAGGTCGACCCTGGCACGGTCACGGTCCTCGCCCAGTGGCCCTCGTGAGCGCAGTTTTCATGAAAACTGTCCCACCCCACGACACAACCCCCTTGAAGGGTCTTCAAATCCAAAACCCTTGAGAGATCACGAGTTTCGTGTTCCGGGTTTCGGTTCCCGGTTCGTGGGTGCGGGAAGTTTTCATGAAAACTTCCCCCACCCACGAACACGGGACCGCACGGGGTGGTCAGTCGTCGTCGAGGCCTCTGGCTGCGAGGGCTTCTCCTAGGTCGTCTGCGTGGCGGAGGGTTCTGACGAGGAAGGGGATGGCGAAGGCGGGTAGGGAGCGTTCCGCCGCTCTGGCTCGTTGGGCCTCTCTGACCTGGGTGGCGATGGTGGAGAGGGTGGCGATGGCTTGGACCGTGAGGCCGACGAGCAGGCCGACGCGGTCGGGGCGGATGCCGAAGCGGGCGAACGGGGTCAGCGCCCGCTCCACCGACGAGACGAGGTCGTCGACCCTGGTGACCAGGGTGAACAGGTTCGCGGCGGCGAGGGTGGCGAGCAGGCGGAGGCTGATCGTCTCTGCGCGGGTGAGGTCGAGCATCCACCACTGGAGCAGGAAGACCACCGCGACCAGCGGGAGCAGCACCCGGGCGAGCTGCCGGACGCGGCGGAGCGGGATCCGCGCGACCGCGTAGCCCAGCGCCGCCACCACGACGCACGCCCCCAACGCGACCGGTCCGCTGAGCAGGAACGTGACGACCGCGAACACCAGCAGCGCCGCCAGCTTCCAGCCCGCGCCGAGCCGGTGCAGCGGGCTGGTGTCCGGTTCGTAGAGGCCCAGCGGGTTCACCCGACCAGCTCCCGGTAGAAGCCGACCGCTGCCTCCGGCACGTCGTCGGCGACGACCCGGCCCCGGTCGAGCACGATCACCCGGTCGAAGTCGCCGAGCAGGTCCAGGTCGTGGGTGACCAGCACGACCTGCTGCTCCAGCCCGGACAGGACCTCGGCGAAGTGCCGCTTGTTGCGCAGGTCCAGCAGCGTCGTCGGCTCGTCGCAGACCAGCACATCCGGTTCCAGCACCAGCATCGAGCACAGCGCCAGCAGCTGCTTCTGGCCGCCGGAGAGCTGGTGCGCCGGGTGCTCGGCGTAGCCGTCGAGGCCGTGGCGGGCCAGCACCTCGACCGCGCGCCGCTGCCGATCCGACTTCGACAGGCCCTGCTTGCGCAGCGAGAACGCGACGTCCTCGCCCGCGGTGGGCATGACGATCTGGCTGTCGGGGTGGGTGAACACGAACCCGACGCGACGCCGGACCTCGCGGCCGGAGCGGGCCACGTCGAGCCCGTCGACCACGACCCGGCCGCGGCTCGGGCGCACCAGACCGTTGATCATCCGGGCCAGCGTGGACTTGCCGGAGCCGTTGGCGCCGACGAACGCGACCCGCCGCTCCGGGATCCGCAGGTCCACGCCGTCCAGCACGGTGCGCTCGTCGTAGCTGTGCCCGACGCCCTCGAACTCGATCAACCCACTCGCTCCCACATCGTCGCCACACCCAGCCCGCCGCCGGAGGACAGCGCCGCCAGGCCGAAGCGCGGCCCGTCCTGCCGCACCATCCGGCTGAACAACCGCACCACCAGCACCGCGCCGGACGCGCCCCACGGGTGCCCGAGCGCGATCGCGCCGCCGTCCGGCCCGGCCAGCTCCTCGTCGAGCCCGGCCGCGTCCAGGCACGCCAGGGCCTGCCCGGCGAAGGCCTCGTTGAACTCCACGACCCCGGGCGCCTGCTGCTCGCACAGCGCGCGCATCGCCGGGACCGCGCCCAGCCCCAGCCGGTTCGGATCCACCGCCGAGGTCCGCGCGCCGACCAGCCGCAGGCCCGGCACCCCCAGTTTCGCGCGCCGCCGCTCGCTGGTGACCAGCACCGCCGCCGCGCCGTCGCTGATGCCGCACGAGTTCGCCGCCGTCGCCGTCCCGCCGTCGGTGAACGCGGGCCGGAAGCGGGCGAGTCGGTCCGGGGTGAAGCCGCGGCGGGGCCGCTGGTCCCGGGTGGCCGAGCCGATCGGGACCAGCTCCTCGTCGAAGCGGCCCGCGTCCTGGGCGGCGACCGCGCGGGCGTGGCTGCGGGCGGCGAAGGCGTCCTGGCGCTGCCGGCCGATCCCGGCCTCGGCGGCGACCAGGTCGGCCGCCGGACCCATGTCCGGGTCGCCGATCTCGGCGGGGGCGAACGGGGCGCGCTGGTAGAAGCGCGGCGGCTCGGTCGCGGTGCGCGGCCGCCACGCCCGCCACGGCGCCGTGGACGGGCTCTCCACGCCTCCGGCCAGGAAGACCTCGTCGCCGGTGAGCATCGCGGCGGCGGTGGTGATCGCCGACAGGCCGCTGGCGCACTGCCGGTCGAGCGTCATGCCCGGGACCGACTCGCCGAGCCCGGCGCGCAGCGCGGCGACCCGGGCGGGGTTGCCGCCCGGACCGAGGACGTTGCCCAGCAGCACGTCGTCGACCCGCTCGACCCCGGCGTCGTCGAGCACCGCGCGCAGCACCGGGGCCGCCAGCCGGTCGGCCTCCACGTCGCGCAGGATCCCGCCCGCCTCGCCGATCGGGGAGCGCCGGGCCGCGATGATCACCGGGGTCACAGCGGATCTCCGCTGCTCAGCCGCTCGGCGATCAGAGCGCGGGCGGGTTTGCCGGAGGACGTGCGGGGCAGCGCGTCCGCGCTGAGCCAGCGGCGCGGGCGATCGGCCGGGTGCAGCCTCGCGCGGGCGTGGGCGCGCAGCGCCCGGACCGGGACGTCGCCTTCGACGACGGCCGTGACCAGCTCCCCGAACCGCGGGTGCGGGGTGGCGGCCACGACCACGTCCCGCACGCCGTCGACCTCGCGCAGCACCGACTCCACGGCCTCCGCCGCCACCAGCCGGGCACCGGTGTCGATCACCGCTCCCGCGCGGCCGAGGACCTCCAGCGAGCCGTCGGGGTGCTGGACCGCGCGGTCGCCGGTCCCGTCGGCGGTGGCGGGGACGAGTGCACCGCGCTCCAGGTAGCCGTCGAAGGCCAGGTCGGAGCGCACCCGCAGCAGCCCGCCGGTGACTTCCACGTCGACCACCGGCATCAGCCGCTCGTCGTGCCGGACCGCGATCAGCGACTGCTCCGCCGAGCCGTAGTACTCGACCAGGCGGCATCCCGGGATCGCCTTGGCCAGGCGCTCCTCCAGCACCGGGTCGACCTTCGCGCCACCGCAGATCACCAGCCGCAGCGCCGACTCGCCGCCCTCGTGCTCCAGCACCGCGAGCAGCGCCGACAGCTGGGCGGGAACCAGGTGCACCACGGTCGCCTCGCGCGCCGCCTCCGCCGCCGCCCGAGCCGACCAGCGGCCCAGAAGACGCAGGTCGGCGCCCGAGTGCAGGGCGTGCAGCGCGCCGAACAGGAACAGCGACGAGCTCAGCGGACCCGGGATCAGCACCCGGTCGCGGACGTCGAGCGGCACGCCCAGCGCGGCGAAGCTGCGCAGCCACGAGCCGCGCGAGCGCACCAGCACCTTCGGACGTCCCGTGCTGCCCGAGGTCGTGGGCAGGTAGAAGCGGGTCGACTCGTCGCCCACCGGCACCTCGGTGCCCAGGTCCTCGCCCAGCGGGGCGTCGGCGTCGAGGTGCACGTCCGGGCGGGCGTCGTCGAGCACCGCCGCCGGGTCCGGCCAGTCCGGATCGACCAGCAGCGAAGCGCATCCGGCCAGGTCAGCGCCCAGGAAGGCGATCAGCCGGGCGGTCTCGTCCGACCCCGAGATCGCCACCCGCGACCCCGGCGGCAACCGGCGGGCGACCCGGTGCGCGGCCTCGGCCAGCTCCGGGCCGGACAGGCCGTCGACGCCGGAGGAGGGGGTGCGTCCCAGGATCGGCAGCACGTCAGCCCTCGGCGGGCCGCCGCGCCGCACCGGTCAACGCCTGCGGCACCGCCCGGTGCACGGCCACCGCGATCAGCGACACCGCCACCAGCTTCACCGCGTCACCCGGCAGGAACACCAGCGACTGCACCGCCGCCGAGGGCAGGTCGCCGATCATCGCGCCCCAGAACGGGATGCCGATCAGGTAGTCGGCGGCCACGCCCGCGAGGTTGGCCAGCAGCA
The DNA here is from genome assembly GCF_900116135.1 of Saccharopolyspora flava. Classification (GTDB taxonomy): domain Bacteria; phylum Actinomycetota; class Actinomycetes; order Mycobacteriales; family Pseudonocardiaceae; genus Saccharopolyspora; species Saccharopolyspora flava. The sequence continues at coordinate 81,521 of NZ_FOZX01000002.1, read as the reverse complement.
GGACACCGATGCCGGGCTTGGCCGAGCGCTGCACGATCAGGCCCACGACCAGCGCGGACAGGATCCAGCCCAGCAGGAAACCACCGCTGGGTCCCACGAACGGGGCGATGCCGCCGCGACCACCGGACAGCAGCGGCAGTCCGATCGCGGTCAGCGCCACGAACAGCAGCACCGACGCGGTCCCGCGCCGGGCGCCCAGCAGGCTGCCCGCCAGCAGCGGCCCCGCGTTCTGCAGCACCACCGGCACGGCCGCGCCCGCGAGGTAGAAGCCCGGGAAGATCCCGAGGACGGCGATGAAAGCGGCGAACACCACGGTGCGCGCCAGGTTCGCGGCCGGCGAGGACGGGCGTTCGGACACAGCGGACTCCCAGAAGTCGAGGTCGGCGACCGGATGAACCTACCCGCAGGCGAGCGGGACGCGGGAGCGGATGTGGGCAGTTTTACCTCGGGCCGCCTCAACCGGAGGTGAGGCGTTTCAGCGCCCCGCGCACCACCTCGGGGTCGTGCGTGGTCCAGAACGGCGGCAGCGACGCCCGCAGGAAACCGCCGTAGCGCGCGGTCGACAGCCTCGGGTCCAGCACCGCGATCACGCCCCGGTCGTTCGGCGAGCGCAGCAGCCGTCCCGCGCCCTGCGCGAGCAGCAGCGCGGCGTGCGTGCCCGCGACGGTGATGAAGCCGTTGCCGCCGTGCTCGGAGATCCGCTGCTGGCGGGCCGAGGCCAGCGGGTCGTCGGGGCGCGGGAACGGGATCCGGTCCATGATCACCAGCTGCAGCGACTCACCCGGCACGTCCACGCCCTGCCACAGCGACAGGGTGCCGAACAGCGAGGTCGCCGGGTCCTCGGCGAAGCGCTTGACCAGCAGCGCCGTCGTGTCGTCGCCCTGGCACAGCACCGGCGTCGACAGCCGCTTGCGCAGCTCCTCACCGGCCTGCTCGGCGGCGCGGCGGGACGAGAACAGCCCCAGCGTCCGGCCACCGGCGGCCTGCACCAGCTCGGTGATCTCGTCGAGCACCTGCGGCGGCAGCCCGTCGCGGCCCGGCGGCGGCAGGTGGCGGGCGATGTAGAGGATGCCGCTGCGCTGGTGCTCGAACGGCGACCCGACGTCCAGACCGGTCCACTTCAGCGTCCCGCCGTCCGACGGCGCCTCCTTCGCGGTGGCCATCCCGGCGGCCTGCTCGACCTGCTGCTCCGGCGGCAGGCCCCACTGGCGGGCCAGCGTGTCGAAGGTCCCGCCCAGCGACAGCGTCGCCGAGGTCAGCACCGTCGTGCGCTGGCCGAACAGCCGCTCGCGCAGCAGCCCGCCGACGCCGATCGGCGCCACCCGCACCGCCTTCGGGCGGTTCGTCTCGGAGGAGACCCACACGACGTCGTGCTGCTGGTCGCCGCCGAAGGCCTCCAGCAGCCGGACCGCCGTGTCGTGCACGTCCTCGGTGAGCGCGTGCGCGAGCTTGCGGGCGGTGCTGCCCTCGACGTCCTCCTTGCGCTCCGGGCCCAGCGCGGAGATGCACGCCCAGGCCGCGTCGCGGACCACCGTCAGCGCCCCGCCCAGGGCTTCCGGCAGCTCTTCGAGCCTGCCGGGGGAGGCGTCCTCCAGCACCAGCTCCAGGCCCTCGGCGGCCTCGTCGAGGCGGTCGGCGGTCTCCTCGTCGACGGCCCGGCCGCAGCGGCGCGCGGCCAGCTTCACCGACCCGGCGGTGAGCTCGCCGGTGGCGGCCGAGGTGACCCGGTCGACCAGGTCGTGGGCCTCGTCGACCAGCACCACGTCGTGCTCGGGCAGCACCGGCCGGTCGTCGAGGGCGTCGATCGCCAGCAGCGCGTGGTTGGTGACCACGATGTCGGCCCGGCCGGCCTCGGCGCGGGCGCGCTCGGCGAAGCAGTCGGTGCCCACCGGGCAGCGGTGCACGCCCAGGCACTCCTTGGCGGTCACCGACAGCTGCCGCCACGCCTGGTCGGTCACGCCCGGCACCAGCTCGTCGCGGTCGCCCGTCTCGGTCTCGGTGGCCCACTCCTGCACCCGCTGCACCTGGCGTTCCAGGGCTGAGGCGGCGAAGGCGTCGAACAGCGCGTCCTCCTCCGGCTCCGACGGGGCGTTGCCGTGGATCCGGTTCAGGCACAGGTAGTTGCGGCGGCCCTTGAGGATCGCGAAAGTCGGCCTGCGGCCGAGGGTTTCGGCCAGCGCGTCGGACAGCCGAGGCAGGTCGCGGTCGACGAGCTGGCGCTGCAGCGCGATCGTCGCGGTGGACACGACCACGGTCGTGCCGTCGGCGACGGCGTGCCGGATCGCCGGGACCAGGTAGGCCAGCGACTTGCCGGTGCCGGTGCCCGCCTGCACCGCGAGGTGCTGGCCGGTGGTGATGGTGTGCTGCACGGCCTCGGCCATCCGCGCCTGGCCCTCGCGCGGCACCCCACCGACGGCCTCCACGGCCACCTTCATCAGGGTCGCGAGATCGGGGATGTCCTTGCGCGCCTTGGCCAGCGGGAGCTTCGGCTCGTCGCCGCCCGCCCGGCTCGCCCGCTCCAGGTCGGCGGCGATCTCCGGCGGGAGCTCGTCGGCGTCATCGGACTCGAACGCGACCGGGTCGGACCAGCGCGGGACAGAGGTGGGCACCCGGCGAATCTACCGCCCGCCCCCGACGGGATCGGTCAGGAGACCACGACCGGTTCTCCCAGCAGGGTGGTACCGGCCTCGTCGAGCTCCTTGAGCGCCTGACCGACGGTCGCGCGCGACACGCCCGCGGTGAGTTGCAGGTGCACGGTCGTGTCCAGCCCGGCCGCGACCGCGTCCAGCGCGGTGGCGCGCACGCAGTGGTCGGTGGCGATGCCGACGACGTCGACCGCGCGCACGCCCCGGTCCCGCAGCCACGTCGGCAGGTCCAGGTGCGCGCGGTCCACGCCCTCGAAACCCGAGTAGCCGTCGCTGTACTGGCCCTTGGAGAACACCGCCGTGACCGGGGCGACGTCGAGCTCCGGGTGGAACGCCGCGCCCGCCGTCCCGGCCACGCAGTGCCGCGGCCAGGAGCGGACGAAGTCCGGATCATCGCTGAAGTGCGCACCCGGGTCGATGTGGTAGTCGCGGGTGGCCACCACGTGCTGGTGATCGGAGTCCGCGAGGAACTCCGAGATCGCCGCGGCGACCCCGGCCCCTCCCGCGACGGCGAGCGCACCGCCCTCGCAGAAGTCGTTCTGCACGTCGACGATGATCAGCGCCTTGCTCATCGGGGTCACCTCCAGCGGGATCGCCCGATTCTTTCGCAATGTCAGGCTTCGTGGAAGACCGTCGGGATGGCCGGTTCGCCGTTGGACAGCTTCAAGCCCTCCCACGGCAGCGACACCAGCGCCCGGCGCAGCCGCTCGCGGCCCTCCTCCAGCGTCGGCAGGTCGTCGACCCGCTTGCCGTCGCGGATCAGCGGGATCTGCAGGCGGCGGTCGTTCGGCCCCAGCTCGGGTTCCGCGCCCGCGCCGACCACGTGCACGACCTCCTCGACGGCCGTGCCGGTGTCCTTGTAGCGGCGGATCGCGGCCTTGCGGCCCCCGCGCGACTCCTTGTGCGAGCTGCGCTTGAACACCGGCCGGCCCTCGACCTCCACCAGCTTGTAGACCATCTCCGCCGTCGGCGCGCCCGAGCCCGTGACCAGCGACGTCCCCACGCCGTAGCCGTCGACCGGTTCCGCGCGCAGCGAGGCGATCGCGTACTCGTCCAGGTCGCCGGAGACCACCACGCGGGTGTTGGTGGCGCCCAGCGAGTCGAGCTGCTCGCGGGCCTGGCGGGCCAGCACGCCCACGTCACCGGAGTCGATGCGCACCGCGCCCAGGCCCGTCCCGGCGACCTCCACCGCCACGTCGATGCCGCGGCTGATGTCGTAGGTGTCGACCAGCAGCGTGGTGTCGGTGCCCAGCGCGGCGATCTGCGACTCGAACGCCGAGCGCTCGTCGTCGTGCAGCAGCGTGAACGCGTGCGCGGCGGTGCCGGTGGTGGGGATGCCGTAGCGGCGCCCGGCCTCCAGGTTGGACGTCCCGGAGAACCCGGCCAGGTAGGCGATGCGGGCGGCCGAGACCGCAGACTCCTCGTGGGTGCGGCGCGACCCCATCTCGATGATCCGGCGGCCGTTGGCGGCCGAGACCATGCGGGCGGCCGCGGCGGCGATCGCGCTGTCGTGGTTGAGGATCGACAGCACCACGGTCTCCAGCACGACGGCCTCGGCGAACGTGCCGCGCACCGTCAGCAGCGGGGAGCCCGGGAAGAACAGCTCGCCCTCGGGGTAGCCGTCGATCTGGCCGCTGAACCGGTAGTCGCGCAGCCACTCCAGGGTTCGCTCGTCGACCACGCCGTGCTCGGCGAGCTGGGCGATCTCGGCGTCGCCGAAGCGGAAGTTCTCCACCGCGTCGAGGACCCGGCCGATGCCGCCGGCCACGCCGTAGCGGCGGCCGTTGGGCAGGCGCCGGGTGAACACCTCGAACGTGCACTCGCGGTGCGCGGTGCCGTCGCGCAGGGCGCTGGCCAACATCGTCAGCTCGTAGTGGTCGGTCAGCAGCGCGGTGCTAGAGCTCATGCTCCAGAGATTACGTGGTGCGTGTGGGGGATCCACCTGGTGAGTCGGTCACCGATGGCCCGATTTGTTCGTGCGGTGGGCACGGCTGTGTGGGGGTCGTGCGACGATGGGGGGCATGACCTCGCCCGCTGAAATCGAGCGCGCGCAACTCGAGCAGGACGCAGAAGGCGCAGCGGACAAGCCGTGGGTGACCGTGGTCTGGAACGACCCGGTCAACCTCATGTCCTACGTGACCTACGTGCTCCAGAAGATCTTCGGCTACTCCCGGGATCACGCTACGAAGTTGATGCTGGACGTGCACCACAAGGGCAGGGCGGTGGTGTCCTCGGGTTCCAAGGAGAAGGTCGAGGGCGACGTGGCCAAGCTCCACGCCGCCGGCTTGTGGGCGACGATGCAGAAGGATTCGTGAGTGGACGGCTGGACCCGCAAGAACGGTCACGTGCAGGCCGAGCTCTCCCAGCAGGAGGCGGCCGTCATCCGCGGCCTGGTCGGGCAGATCAAGGACATGCTCACCGCCCGCGCCGACGAAGCCCCCAAGGATGAGCTCGCGGAGCTGACCGGCATCCGCACCGGCCCGTCCACGCCGCCGGAGGACCGGGTGGTCGCGCGGCTGCTGCCGGACTTCTACCGGCGCGACCCGATCACCGGGGACACCGACGAGGAGGAGACCGACGCCGCGGGGGCGATGCGGTCGCTGCACGAGCCGGAGCTGCTGGAGGCCAAGACCGGTGCGGCGCAGCTGATCCTGGAGACCTGCCCGCCGATGGGCGGCAAGGTCAAGCTCACCAGCGAGCAGGCCGACAGCTGGCTCACGGCGCTCAACGACGTCCGCCTCGCCCTGGGCACGGCGCTCGACGTCGAGGACGACATGCCCGACGAGCTCCCGGAGGACGACCTCCGCCGCGAGCACCTCGGCGTCTACCAGTGGCTCACCTGGGTCCAGGACTCCCTCGTCACAGCCCTCCTCGGCTGACCGCCCTCGATTGAGCTCTGGTCAGGTGATCACCCTCGGCCGAGCGTCGTGCGGCAGTGGGCAGTTTTAGCCATAACCACCCATGATCAATGTCCTTTTTGTCCGGATAATTATGGCTAAAACTGTCCCCTGGTGACGCACGAGCTCGTCGCGCCCGGCCTCACCCGTGGAGGTCGCGGTAGGCGGTGGTGGCTCCCGGGTGGAGGGGGACTTCTCCGGTGCCGATGAGGTTGCGGACGTCCAGGAACTGCGTCCCGACCGTCTCCCGGGGGACCAGGAACGGCGCTCGGCGGACCAGGACTCGGACCACGGCGGCGGCGAGGTCGTCGGGCAGGTGCGGGGTGCAGGCGAGGACGTTGGGGACGCCGATCGTCGAGACTCCCGCCGCGTGCCGGTAGGCGCCGGCCGGGACCGGGACCTGGTCGCAGACCGGGGTGCAGCGCGCCGCGACCGCGTCCAGCGGCAGCAGCCGGATGCCGATGCGGTCGTCGAGAGTCTTCAGCAGCGGGGTCGGCAGGCCGCCCGACCACAGGAACGCCTCGATCCGCCGCTGCTCCAGCGCCTCCACCGCCGCCACCAGCTCGAGCGCCTTGGTGCGCACCTGCGGCCGGTCGGCGAACAGCCGCGCTCCCATCAGCGCCGTGCCGGACCTCGGCGCGCCGATGGAGACCGACCGCAGCTCGCCGAGCTCGCGCACCGGGGAGTCGGCGCGCACCACCAGCTGCGTGTAGTTCTCGTACACCCGGCCCACGGCGCGCAGGTCCACCGGCGGGCCCAGCTCCCCGGCCAGCGCGGCGTGCGCGGCGTCGGCCAGCACCATGCCCAGGTCGGCCCGGCCGTCGCGCAGCATCTCCAGGTTCTCCACGCTGCCCTGGCTGGGCAGCACCACCGGGTGCACGTCCGGTTCGGCGGCGGCGATCTCGGCGGCGAGCAGCCTGCCGAACGCGGTGTAGAAGCCGCCGGGCTCGCCGGAGGCGATGCGCAGCTCGCGCACCGGTTCACCGCGCCCGCACGCGGCCAGCAGCCCCAGCCCGAGGAACGCGCGCCGCCGCATCAGCGCACCTCCGGCAGGTCGAGGTGCGCGGTGAGGCCGTGCGGCGCGGTGCGGGCGAGGCGCAGCGCCCCGCCGTGCGCGGCGAGCAGCTGCCCGGCGATGGCCAGCCCGAGCCCGCTGCCGCGGCTGCCCCGGTGCTGATCGGCCCGCCAGAACCGCTGCGCCGCCAGCGAGATCTCCTCCTCCGACAACCCCGGACCGGTGTCGGCGACACTGAGAGTCCGCCCGTCCCAACCGATCTCGACCGACGCGCCGGGCGCGTACTTCACCGCGTTGTCCAGCAGCACGTCGAGCACCTGCGCCAGTTCCTCAGTGGACAGCGCGACCCGGGCGGCCGGGATCTCCTCCGCCGACAACGCGATCCCCGCGTCCTCGGCCGCCGGGCGCCACGCCCGCACCCGGTCGGCGACGGCCTCGGCCACGTCACCCGGTTCGCCGGAAGCCGCCGCCTGGTCGGCGTTGGCCAGCGCCAGCAGCCGGTCCAGCAGCGCCTCCAGCCGGTCGACCTCGCCGACCGCCGACCGGTAGGTGTGCTCGCCGTCGGGGGTGATGCGCCGCTCCAGCGCGTCCACCCGCAGCCGCAGCGCGGCCATCGGGTTGCGCAGCTGGTGCGAGGCGTCGGCGACCAGCTGCCGCTGCCGCTCGTCGGCCTCGGCCACCGCCTCCGACATGCGGTTGAACGACGCCGCCAGCTCCCGCAGCTCGGGCGGCCCGGCGTCGACCGGGACGCGGGAGCGGCGCGAGCCCGCGCTGATCGCCCGCACCCCGGCGCCCAGGTCGGCCAGCGGCCGCAGCACCCAGCGGGCCAGCACCAGCGCCAGCAACCCGCACACCACCAGCGCGGTCAGCGCGCCCGCGCCGATCAGCGCCCAGTGCGCGGCGATGTCGGCGGTGGCCTGCCGCACCGAGGCCTCCAGCACGACCGCGCCGGTCACCCGCGCCCCGTCGCCGACGGCCCGGTAGCGCACCAGGTCGTCCCGCGACCAGGGCCGCAGCCACGACACCGACCCGGCGGGCTCGTTGCGCAGCGCCTTGTCGATCGGCCCGGCCACGTCGGCCGCGCGCACCCCACCGGTCTCCACCACGGGTGCGCGCGAGGCGTCGACGACGACCAGCGGTTCGCCGTAGAGGTCGGTGTAGCGGCGGGCCTCGGCGCGCAGCACGGTCGCGTCGCCGGTGCCGAAGGCGTGATCGGCGAGCCCGGCGAAGCGGTCGAGGTCGGCGTTGCGGGCCAGCACCAGCTGCTGGGTGCGCTCGGCGGCGGTGGCGCGCAGCAGCGGAGCGGCGAAGCCGGCCACGGCCAGCACCGAGAAGGTGAGCAGCACCAGCAGCAGCCGCTTACGCATCGTCGCCCAGCCGGTAGCCGAAGCCGCGGATCGTCACCAGCAGGTCGGGGCGGCCGAGCTTGGCGCGCAGCTGCGCGATGTGCACGTCCAGCGACCTCGACACCGCCAGGTAGGCGTCACCCCACACCTCGTCCATCAGCCGCTGCCTGCTCACCGCCGTGCCCGCCTCGGAGGCGAGGATCGCCAGCACGTCGAACTCCTTGCGCGTGAGCTCGACCTCCTGCCCGGCCACCTGCACCCGCCGGGTGCGCAGGTCGATCCGCACGTCGGCGACCTCGACCGACTCGGAGCCGGGGGAGAGGTGCCTGCCGCGCCGGGCGACGGCCTCGATGCGGGCCAGCAGCTCGGCCATGCGCACGGGTTTGACCAGGTAGTCGTCGGCTCCGGAGCGCAGCCCGCGCACGACCGAGCGCTCCTCGCCGCGGGCGGTGAGCACCACGACCGGGATCGGGCCGATGCGCCGCAGCTTGCGCAGCACCTCCAGCCCGTCGGTGTCGGGCAGGCCCAGGTCGAGCAGCACCAGGTCGTGCTCGCGGTGCTGGAGCAGGGCGTCGGCGCCGCGCGCGACGCGGGTGGTGCGGTGCCCGTGCGAGTCGAGGACGTCGACGAGCGCGTTCGCCACGCCGTCGTCGTCCTCGACGAGAAGAACCCGCACCGGCCACACCTCCGAAGCGAGAGTATGGCCGGTGCCGGGGTTCACTTCCGCATCCGGGAATCCTTCGAGGTCTCCCGCATCGTCAGGTAGACCAGCAGCGAGATCAGCACGCAGCCGGAGACGTAGTAGAAGAACACGCTCTCCAGACCGGCCTGCTTCAGCCAGAGAGCCACGTACTCCGAGGTGCCGCCGAAGATCGCCACGGTCAGCGCGTAGGGCAGGCCGACGCCCAGCGCGCGGATGTTGGACGGGAACAGCTCGGCCTTCACGATCGCGTTGATCGAGGTGTAGCCGCTGACGATGATCAGACCGCCCATCATCAGCAGGAACGCCGCGATCGGGTTCTGCGTGCCGCCCAGCACCGTCATCAGCGGGACGGTCAGCAGCGTGCCGGTGACGCCGAAGAACAGCAGCAGCTTGCGGCGCCCGATCCGGTCGGACAGCGCGCCCGCCAGCGGCTGCAGGAACATGAACACCAGCAGCGCGACGAAGTTGATCCAGGCGGCCGTGGGCTTGTCGATGCCCCCGGTGTTGACCATGTACTTCTGCAGGTAGGTGGTGTAGGTGTAGAACGCCACCGTGCCGCCGAGGGTCAGGCCGACCACCAGCAGGCACTCCTTCGGGTACTGCAGCAGCGCCTTGATGGTGCCCTGCTCGGCACCGGATTCCGAGGCGGCCTTGTAGCTCTCGGTCTCGTCCATGCCGCGCCGCAGCCACAGCACGACCAGCGCGCCGACGGCGCCGATGACGAACGGGATGCGCCAGCCCCAGGCGTCCATCTGCTCCTCGGCGAGGAACTGCTGCAGGACGATCTGCACGCCGAGCGCGACCAGCTGCCCGGACACCAGCGTCACGTACTGGAAGCTGGAGTAGTAGCCGCGCTTGCCCTCGGTGGCGACCTCGGAGAGGTAGGTGGCCGAGGTCGCGTACTCGCCGCCGACGGAGATGCCCTGCAGCAATCGTGCGGCCACCAGCAGCAGGGGCGCGGCCAGGCCGATCGAGTCGTAGCCCGGGGTCAGCGCGATGACCAGCGAGCCGAACGCCATCAGCGCCACCGACAGGGTCAGCGCGGCCCGCCTGCCGAAGCGGTCGGCGTAGCGGCCCAGCATCCAGCCGCCCAGCGGGCGCATCAGGAATCCCACGGCGAACACCGCTGCGGTGTTGAGCAGCTGCGCGGTCGAGTCGCCCTTGGGGAAGAACGTCGCGGCGAAGTACACGCTGAACGCCGTGTAGGCGTACCAGTCGTACCACTCGATGAGGTTCCCGATGGATCCTCGCACGACGTTGCCGATCACTCGGCGTTCGGAGCGAACCGCCACGTCGCGGTTTGCAGTCGTCATCTCAGCCTCCAGGTCTTGCCGGCTGAGAAGTGACGATGAACAGCCGAGGGCGCCCGGACAACGCCCGGCGGGCTTCCTTTACATCGGGATAACGTGATCGCCGGGAGGTGCGCGATGTCGTGGCAGCCGGGTGAACTGGACGCGCTGGTCGACGTGGGGGGTCTGCTCGTGGGCCATGACCAGCGGCTCGACGAGCACTGGGCGACCGGGGCGACCGCCGTGCTCGCCCCCGAGGGCGCCACCGGGGCGGTCGACGTGCGCGGGGGAGGGCCGGGCACCCGCGAGACCGACGTGCTCGAACCCAGCCACCTCGTGCAGCGGGTCAACGGGCTGGTGCTGGCGGGCGGCAGCGCCTACGGGCTGGCCGCGGCCGACGGCGCGATGCGCTGGCTCGGCGAGCGCGGCCACGGCGTTCCGGTGGCCGGACCCGGCCAGGTCGTGCCGGTGGTGCCCGCCGCGGTGATCTTCGACGTGCCGATGAACGACTGGGGCAACCGTCCCGACGCCGAGTTCGGCTACCGGGCGTGCGAGAACGCCACCGCCACCGAGACCCGGCAGGGCAACGTGGGGGCCGGGGCGGGCGCCGTGGTCGGGCCGGTCAAGGGCGGTGTCGGCACCGCCAGCGCCGTGCTGCCCGACGGCACCACGATCGGCGCGCTGGTGGTGGTCAACGCCGCCGGCTCCGCCATCGACCCCGACACCGGCCTGCCGTGGACGCCCGTGCCGGGACTCCGGGCGCCCGGTTCTCAGGAAGTGGAAGCGGCCCGCCCCCGTTACGAGGGGAGACCTGGTCGTAACGGGCCGGTCGACCGGCCGCTCAACACCACCCTCGGCGTCGTGGCCACGGATCTGGAGCTGAGCAAGTCGGAGTGCCGGAGGCTGGCGGTGGCCGGTCACGACGCGCTGGCCCGCGCCGTGCGGCCCGCCCACCTGCTCGTCGACGGCGACACGATGTTCGCCCTGGCCACGGGCACCGGGGACGCCCTGCCGGAACCCGGCGAGCCGGGCTGGGCGCTGCGGTTGGACCAGGTCAGCGCGGTGGCGGCCGAGGTGGTCGAGCGGGCGATCGTGCGCGGGATGCTCGCGGCGGAGCCGGTCGGAGAGGTGACGTGCTACACGCGCCTCTACCCCTCCGCGCGGGAATGAATCATCGTTGAGCGTCGTTTGCCGAAACGACGAAGCCGCACCGGCGACCCCGCGATTTCACATGCTGGGAGCTCGGTGCCCCACCTACTAGGATGGTTGCTGTGCTGGTGATCCGACGCGACCTCGTCGACGCGATGGTCGCGCATGCCCGACGGGACCACCCGGACGAGGCGTGCGGCGTGATTGCCGGGCCGGAAGGGTCCGACCGTCCGGAACGCTTGATCGAGATGATCAACGCCGAGCGTTCGCCCACCTTCTACCGGTTCGACTCCGCCGAGCAGTTGCAGGTGTGGCGGGGCATGGACGCCGCCGACGAAGAGCCGGTGGTCATCTACCACTCGCACACCGCTACCGAGGCCTACCCGTCGCGCACCGACGTGTCCTACGCCTCTGAGCCCAACGCGCACTACGTGCTCGTGTCCACGCGGGACCCCGAGACCCACGAACTGCGCTCCTACCGCATCCTCGATGGCGAGGTCACCGAGGAGCCGGTGGAGGTCGTCGAGTCGTACATGTTCGCCCACACCGGTGGCGACGAGGTTCCCGACCGCGACTGATCCGCGGCTCGATCCCCAACCGCATGTTCGCGTTCCCTATGTAGTCCTTTGTGGACAGGAGGATTCCTCATGGCAGTCAACGTTTCCATCCCGACCATCCTGCGGACCCACACCGACGGGCAGAAGTCCGTCGAGGCCAAGGGCGACAACCTCGCCGCGGTGATCGACGACCTCGACGCCAACTACAACGGCCTCAAGGACCGCCTGGTCAAGGAGGGCAACCTGCACCGGTTCGTCAACGTCTACGTCAACGACGAGGACGTCCGCTTCGCCGGTGGCCTGGAGGCCAAGGTCTCCGACGGCGACAACGTCACCATCCTGCCGGCCGTCGCCGGCGGCATGCGCTGACGGAGGCTCCCGTGGCTCGTTTCGACTCGCTGCTCGACGCGCTGGGCGAGACCCCGCTCGTCGGGCTGCCGCACCTCTCGCCCGCGCCCGACGTGCGGCTGTGGGCGAAGCTGGAGGACCGCAACCCGACCGGCTCCATCAAGGACCGGGCGGCGTTGAACATGATCGAGGCCGCCGAGAAGGAAGGCCGGCTCACCACCGGCTGCACCATCCTCGAACCCACCTCGGGCAACACCGGCATCTCGCTGGCCATGGCCGCCAAGCTCAAGGGCTACGGGCTGGTCTGCGTCATGCCGGAGAACACCTCCGAGGAGCGGCGCCAGCTGCTGCAGGCCTACGGTGCGCGGATCATCTCCTCGCCCGCGGCGGGCGGGTCGAACCAGGCCGTCGCGATGGCCAAGGAGCTGGCCGAGCAGAACCCGGACTGGGTGATGCTCTACCAGTACGGCAACCCCGCCAACGCCGACGCGCACTACCAGGGCACCGGCCCGGAGATCCTGCGCGACCTGCCCACCATCACCCACTTCGTGGCCGGTCTCGGCACGACCGGGACGCTGGTGGGCGTGGGCCGGTACCTGCACGAGAACAAGCCGGGGGTGCAGGTCGTCGCGGCCGAGCCCCGCTACGGCGAGCTCGTGTACGGCCTGCGCAACCTGGACGAGGGCTTCGTCCCGGAGCTCTACGACCCGGACGTGCTGTCGCGGCGGTTCTCCGTCGGGTCCTACGACGCGCTGCGCCGGACCCGGCAGCTGCTGGAGAGCGAGGGCATCTTCGCCGGCATCTCCACGGGTGGCGTCCTGCACGCCGCCCTGACGATCGCCGAGAAGGCGGCCGCGGCCGGGGAGTCCGCGGACATCGCCTTCGTCGTCGCCGACGCCGGGTGGAAGTACCTCTCCACCGGCGCCTACAGCGGCACCATCGACGAAGCGGCCCAACGCCTCGAAGGCCAACTCTGGGCCTGACGCCCGGAGCCCGCACCAGAAACCCGAAGAACCCCGCCTCCCAGGAGGCGGGGTTCTTCGCATCCGTCACCCGGCGCTCGGGGGTGACCGAATACGGCGGTATTCGGTGTGCGGATTCCGGCGGTAATCCGTGTTGGACCCCGAATACCGCCGTAATCCGTTGACGGATTCCGGCGGTAATCCGCGTTGAACCCGGAATACCGCCGTAATCCGGGTACCGATTACCGCCGTAATCCGTTGATGGAATACCGCCGTAATCCGGTCACCCCGAGGGGTCGGGAGTCAGCCGGTGAAGGCGAAGGCTCTGAGGCCTTCGGTGGGGGTGCGGAGGGTGAGGATGGTGCCGTCGGTGTCCGTGGGGGAGGGGAGGCCGTCTCGGGACGTGGTGATGTAGAGGTCTCGGAGGTCCTGGCCGCCGAAGCAGAGGTTGGTGGGGCGTTGGGCCGGGAGCGGGAGGGTCGCCACCAGCTCTCCCGCGGGGGAGTAGCGGTGGAGCTCGGCCTTGTCGCGGACCGCGGTCCAGAGGGTGCCGTCGGTGTCCACCGCCAGGCCTGACGGCTGGCCGCCGACCTCGCAGAACGTGCGGCGGTTGCCCATCAGGCCCGCGTTGACGTCGAAGTCGAGGACCTCGATCCGGCCGGTGCCCGCGTCGGCGATGTAGAACCGCGCGTCGTCCGGGCTCGTGGCCAGGCCGAACGCGGCCTTGAGGTCCTTGATGATCACGCCCGCCGAACCGTCCGGGTTCACCCGGGCCAGCCAGCCGTCACCGGACTCGTCGGTGCGCATCGTCGTGGCCCACATCCGGCCCTTGCGGTCGATCATCGTGGCGCCCGCCGTCATCCCCTCGCGGGCCCAGTAGACCAGCCAGGTGCGCTGCTCACCGTGGGCGTCGAACAGCGCGACGCCCTCGTGCAGGTGCAGCACCAGGCCGCCCCGGCTGCGGGGCTTCGCGCCGCCGGTCCGCTGCTGCAGCGTCATGGTGGCGTTGGTGTGGCCCGGCCGGTAGCGGTGCACATCGCCCGCCGGCGGGTCCGTCCACAGCAGCGTCTCGGTGCCGATGTCCCAGGTGGGCGCCTGTCCGGAACGCGCCGCCGCCTGCACTGCGATGTCGACCTGGGCGTGCACACTTCACCTTTCACCACACGACGCAACGGGGCCGAACCCTACCGCGCGGATCACCGGACAGGGCCGGATGGCGGACACCCGACCAAGATCCGCAACGCTCCCGTCACCGCCCCGATGCGCACCCGGAATCGGGGTCATTCCCGATCCCGCACCTCGTTCCCCGCGGCTAGGCTCGGTGGGGTGACACGCCCGATGGAACGTCCGCGCCCGCGCGTGCTGCCGGCGAACCCGCTCAAGGCCGCGTTCGGCATGCTCGTCTGCGTCGCCGTGCTGTTCGGCATCGAGCTCTACGACGTGGCGACCCCGGCGCCCAACATCGCGATGGACCTCGACGGCAACGGCATCCGGCCGCGCACCCTCGACGGGCTCGACGGCATCCTCTGGGCACCGCTGCTGCACTTCGGCTGGCAGCACCTGATCAGCAACTCGGTGCCGCTGTTCGTGCTCGGCTGGCTGCTGCTGGCCGGCGGTCTCCGGCAGTTCATCGGCGTCACGGCCGTGGTGTGGATCGTGGCCGGGGCCGGGACCTGGCTGATCGGCGCGCCCGGCTACCACGTCGGCGCCTCCGGCGTGATCTTCGGCTGGATGGTGTTCCTGCTGCTGCGCGGGTTCGCCCAGCGCAGCATCGCCCAGATCCTCGTGTCGGTGGTGCTGTTCTTCTACTGGGGCGGGATGCTCTGGGGCGTCCTGCCCGGACAGCCCGGCATCTCCTGGGAGGGACACCTCTTCGGCGCGATCGGTGGGGTGCTCGCCACGTGGCTGGTGGCGCGCAGCACTCGACGGCGGGTTTCGCGGACCGAGCCTGGCACACTGGCCGGGTGACCAACGCTCCGATCGGGATCTTCGATTCCGGTGTCGGCGGGCTGACCGTGAGCCGCGCGATCATGGACCAGCTGCCCGGCGAGACCGTCCACTACGTCGGTGACACCGCCAACGCCCCGTACGGGCCGATGCCGCTGGCCGAGATCCGCTCCCGCACCCTCGCGATCACCGACTCGATGGTCGACGACGGGGTGAAGATGCTGGTCATCGCCTGCAACACGGCCTCGTCGGCCTGCCTGCGCGACGCCCGCGAGCGCTACTCGATCCCGGTGGTGGAGGTCGTGCTGCCCGCCGTGCGCCGGGCCGTGGCCACCACCCGCAACCGCAAGGTCGGCGTCATCGGCACCGACGCCACCATCCGCTCCCGCGCCTACGACGACGCGTTCACCGCCGCCCCGGACATCGCGCTGACCACGGCCGCCTGCCCGCGGTTCGCCGACTTCGTCGAGCGCGGCATCACCAGCGGCCGCCAGGTCCTGGGCCTGGCGCAGAACTACCTCGACCCGCTGCAGCAGGCCGGCGTCGACACGCTGGTGCTGGGCTGCACCCACTACCCGCTGCTCACCGGGGTCCTGCAGCTGGCGATGGGCGAGGACGTGACCCTGGTGTCCAGCGCGGAGGAGACCGCCAAGGACGTCGTCCGGGTGCTCACCGAGCGGGACGAGCTCGCCGAGCCCGGTCACGTGCCCGAGCACCGGTTCCACGTCACCGGCGAGCCCGAGCGCTTCGCCCGGCTGGCCCGCCGCTTTCTCGGTCCGGCTCCCTCGGCCGATGCCGTTCTGCCGCTGCGCATGTCAGGCTCTCCCGCATGAAGCTGACGGTCCTCGGTTGCGCCGGGAGCATTCCCGGACCCGACTCGCCCGCCTCCGGGTACCTGCTGGAGTCCGGGGACACCCGGATCGCGCTGGACCTGGGCAACGGCACCCTCGGTGCGATGCAGCGGTTCCTCGACCCGTTCGACCTGGACGCGCTGCTGTTCAGCCACCTGCACCCGGACCACTGCGCCGACTTCGGCGCGCTGACGGTCTACCGGCGCTACCGGCCGAACCCGCCCCACGACCCGCGCGCCCGGCGGCTGCCGGTGTTCGGCCCGGCCAACGCGCCGGAGCGGCTGGCCGCGCTGTACGCGCCGAGCGCCGAGGAGCTCGCCGAGACCGACCTGTCCGACGTGTTCGACTTCCGGCCGGTCAGCACCGAGCCGGTGACGGTCGGGCCGTTCACGATCCGCGCGGTCGAGGTCGCCCACCTGTGCCAGACCTGGGGTTTCCGGGTCGAGGCCGAGGGCCGGGTGCTGGCCTACACCGGCGACACCGGTCCCTGCGCGCAGCTCACCGACCTGGCCGCCGGGGCGAACGCGCTGCTCGCGGAGGCCTCCTGGGAGCACCACGAGGACGCCCCGGCCGACGTGCACCTCTCCGGCCGCCAGGCGGGCGAGGTCGCCCGGACCTCCGGGGCCGAGCGCCTGCTGGTCACCCACCTCGTGCCCTGGACCGATCACGCCGCCATCGAGGCCGAGGCCAAGGCGGCCTTCGGCGGACCGGCCCAGCTCGTCCGGGCCGGCGCGAGCTACGAGGTCTGACGCGCGGGGGCTTTCGCGAAGGTCGGGACGCCTGGGCTTAGGGTTGGGTCGTGGCTAGAGCGGATGGACGCAGTGATGACCAGCTGCGCGATGTGAAGATCACGCGCGGGTACCAGGACTGGCCCGCGGGCTCGGTGCTGGTGGAGTTCGGGCGCACCCGGGTGCTGTGCGCGGCCAGCGTGCAGGACGGCGTTCCGCGCTGGCGCACCGGTTCCGGCCTGGGCTGGGTGACCGCCGAGTACGCGATGCTGCCGTCGGCGACCAACACCCGCGGCGCCCGCGAGTCGGTGAAGGGCCGCATCGGCGGCCGCACCCACGAGATCTCCCGGCTGATCGGCCGCTCGCTGCGCGCCTGCATCGACATGGCGGCGCTGGGTGAGAACACCATCACCCTGGACTGCGACGTCATCCAGGCCGACGGCGGGACCCGCACCGCCGCGATCACCGGCGCCTACGTGGCGCTGGCCGACGCGGTGACCTGGCTGGGCGCCGCCGGTCGGCTGTCCGACCCGAAGCCGCTGTCCTGCTCGATCCAGGCGGTCAGCGTCGGCGTCGTCGACGGCCGGGTGCGGCTGGACCTGCCCTACGAGGAGGACTCCCGCGCCGAGGTCGACATGAACGTGGTCGCCACCGACCACGGCACGCTGGTCGAGGTGCAGGGCACCGGCGAGGGCGCCACCTACACGCGGTCCACGATGGACCAGATGCTGGACTTCGCGCTGGCCGGTTGCGGTGAGCTCGCCCGCCTGCAGGAGGCCGCGCTCGCCGAGCCGTACCCGGGTGAGCTGCCCGGAGGCGCCGCATGACCCGGTTGCTGCTGGCCACCCGCAACCAGAAGAAGCTGGTGGAGCTGCGCCGGATCCTGGAGGCCGAGGGCGTCGCGGGCCTGGAGGTCGTGGGCCTGGCCGACGTGCCGGAGTTCCCGGAGGCGCCCGAGACCGGGGCGACGTTCGAGGACAACGCCGTGGCCAAGGCCGCCGACGCGGCGCGCGCCACCGGGCTGCCCGCGGTCGCCGACGACTCCGGCCTGGAGGTCGACGCGCTCAACGGCATGCCCGGCGTGCTCTCGGCCCGCTGGTCCGGCAAGCACGGCGACGACCAGGCGAACCTGGATCTCGTGCTCGGTCAGCTGGGCGACGTGCCGGACGAGCGGCGGGGCGGCGCGTTCGTCTCCGCCGCCGCGCTCGTGCTGCCCGACGGGACCGAGACCGTGGTGCGCGGCGAGTGGCGCGGCACGATCATCCGCGAGCCCCGGGGCGCCAACGGCTTCGGCTACGACCCGATCTTCGTCCCGGACGGCGAGACCCGCACCAGCGCGGAGCTCACCCCGGAGGAGAAGGACGCCGACTCGCACCGAGGCCGAGCCCTCCGCCTGCTCCTCCCGTCCCTCAAGCCGCTCGCCGGGTGATGTGATGCGGCGAAGCCGCATTCTCTTCCACCACCCGAGCAACTGGCACCGCCGCGGGTTCTGAGCGCTTTCGTGGCGAGTACGCCGTGACGCCGTGTATTGGCATACATCAGGAGCGGCGCACGGAGTCCACGGAAGCGCTCAGGTTCCGCTACCCGCACCGCCGAGCAGGGTGACCACGGAAACCTTCCCTGTGACTCCGCTCGCCCCGGTGGGGGCGGGACGTGGTTGGACGGCTAACTTCGGTGCGTGTTCACGGATTGGTTGGAGCTGGCCCTGCTCGTCGTCGTCGGATTCCTGTCCGGCGCGGTGAACGCGGTGGCCGGTGGCGGTTCGCTGCTGGTGTTCCCGGCGCTGCTGGCGACGGGGATGCCGCCGCTGGTGGCCAACGTGACCAACTCCGTCGCGCAGGGGCCGGGCTTCGTGGGGGCCGCGGTCAGCCAGCGCGAGGACCTGAAGGGCAATCCGCGCAGGCTGTGGACCACGTCGATCGCGGCCTGCGTGGGCTCGGCGATCGGCTGCGCGCTGCTGATGGTGCTGCCCGGCGAGGTCTTCGACGCCGTGGTCCCGGCGCTGGTCGGGCTGTCGGCGGTGCTGATGGCCTTCCAGAACACCATCCGCGGCTGGCTCGGCTCGCCCGCCGAGGGGGCGCCGGACCGGACGGTGCTGCTCACCACCGGGATCTTCCTGGCCTCCATCTACGGCGGCTACTTCGGCGGCGCGCGCAGCGTGATCCTGATCGCGATCCTGGTGCTGGCCGCGACCGACAGCATGCGCAGGCTCAACGCGCTCAAGAGCTGGCTGGGCATGATCGGCAGTGCCGCGACGCTGGTCGTCTACGCCCTGATCGCGCCGGTCGACTGGGTCGCGGTGGCGATGCTGGTGCCGACCACGGTCCTCGGCGGATTCGCGGGCGGCAAGCTCGCCCAGCGCCTGCCCTCGACCCTGCTGCGCTACGTGGTGGTCGTCATCGCAGCAGGCGTCGCCATCTACATGGCCTTCGACTGAGGCCGCCCGGGCGGTCGCGGTGACCTGCCCGGGCGGGCGGGCTCAGACCCCGATCTCCTTGCGGAGGCGGTCTACGTGGCCGGTGGCCTTGACGTTGTAGAGGGCCTTGGCGATCTTGCCGTCGGGGTCGACGACGAAGGTCGAGCGGATGACGCCCTGGACGATCTTGCCGTAGTTCTTCTTCTCCCCGAACGCGCCCCAGGTTGTCATCACCGAGCGGTCCTCGTCGGACAGCAGCGGGAAGGTCAGCCCCTCCGCGTCGCGGAACTTCGCGAGCTTGGCGGGCTTGTCCGGCGAGATGCCCAGCACGTCGAACCCGGCGTCGTTGAGCTCGGCGAGGCTGTCGCGGAAGTCGCAGGCCTCCTTGGTGCAGCCCGGGGTGCTCGCGGCCGGGTAGAAGTAGACGACGACCGATCGGCCGCGGTAGTCGCTCAGCGAGACGGTGTTGCCGTCGGCGTCCGGCAGCGCGAAGTCGGGCGCCGCGTCGCCGTCCGCAAGTCGGTTCTGTTCGGTCATGACCGCGACGCTAGCCGATGGGCCGGACGGCTCACTCGGGCAGCGTCGCACCGCCCGCGGCCGGGGTGAGCTGGGACACCTGCTCGATGGCCGGTTGCTCCGGCGGCTGATGGCTGACGAGGAATCCGCCGACGATGAGCCCGGCCAAGGCCGAAGCGGTCACGGCAACAGCGCACCTGATGTAGACGCGGACGGACACCGTCGAAATTCCTTTCACAGCGCGGGAAAACACCCTCCGGGGTGGACGTGGTGGAGATCGCCGGAATCGAGCGCTTCGTTACCGGTGTCCCTCGAACGGGCTACCGGGTTGCGGGTGCCGGGTCCCGCGCGTAGACGAGGGGGTGGCCCCATCGATCAACCGTTCACGGAGGAGCGCGCATGCCGACCGTCGCCGAGCAGTTCATCGAAGTCCTCGTGCAGGCCGGGGTGAAGCGGATCTACGGCATCGTCGGCGACAGCCTCAACCCGGTCGTCGACGCCGTCCGCCGCACCGAGGGGATCGAGTGGGTGCACACCCGCCACGAGGAGGCCGCCGCGTTCGCCGCGGGCGCCGAGGCACAGGTCACGGGCAGGCTCGCGGTGTGCGCGGGCAGCTGCGGTCCCGGCAACCTGCACCTGATCAACGGGCTCTACGACGCGCACCGCAGCGGGGCTCCGGTGCTGGCGCTGGCCTCGCACATCCCGTCGGAGCAGATCGGCACCGGCTTCTTCCAGGAGACCCACCCGGAGGAGCTGTTCAACGAGTGCAGCCACTTCTGCGAACTGCTCTCCCAGCCCGACCAGATGCCGCGGCTGCTGCGCAGCGCCATCCAGACCGCCGTGGGCCGGCGCGGGGTGTCGGTGCTGGTGATGCCCGGTGACGTCGCCGAGGAGTCCACGACGAAGCCGACCGGGCAGGGCGTGGTCGACTGGGAGCCGCCGACGCTGCTGCCCTCGGCCGACCAGGTCTCCGCGCTCGCCGAGCGGATCAACCGGGCGGAGCGCCCGATGCTGTTCTGCGGGGCGGGTTCTCGCGGCGCGCACGCCGATGTGATGGAGCTCGCGGAGAAGATCAAGGCCCCGGTCGGGCACGCGCTGCGCGGCAAGGAGTGGATCCAGTACGACAACCCCTACGACGTCGGCATGAGCGGCCTGCTCGGCTACGGCGCCTGCTACGAGGCGATGCACAAGGCCGACCTGGTGCTGCTGCTGGGCACCGACTTCCCGTACGACAACTTCCTGCCGCAGGCCAACACGGTGCAGGTCGACATCGAGCCGACGCACCTGGGCCGCCGCACGGTGCTGGACCTGGCGGTGCACGGCGACGTCGCCGAGACGATCCGCGCGGTGCTGCCGCAGCTGCGCACCAAGACCGACCGCTCGTACCTGGACCGGATGCTGCGCGAGCACGCCGGTCAGCTGGAGAAGGTGGTCGACGCCTACACCCGCAACGTCGAGTCGCAGGTGCCGATCCACCCCGAGTACGTGGCCGACGTGCTCGACGACCTGGCGTCGGAGGACGCGGTGTTCACCGTGGACACCGGCATGTGCAACGTCTGGGCCGCCCGCTACATCACGCCCAACGGGCGCCGCCGGGTGCTGGGCTCGTTCGTGCACGGCTCGATGGCCAACGCGCTGCCGCAGGCCATCGGCGCGCAGCTGGCCGAGCCGAACCGCCAGGTGGTGTCGATGTCCGGTGACGGCGGTCTGGCGATGCTGCTGGGCGACCTGCTGAGCCTGCGCACCCACCGGCTGCCGGTGAAGACCGTGGTGTTCAACAACTCCTCGCTGGGCATGGTGAAGCTGGAGATGCTGGTCGACGGTCTGCCGGACTTCGGCACCGACCACGACGGCGTCGACTTCGCCGCCATCGCCCGCGCCGCCGGCATCCACTCGGTGCGGGTGGAGAAGCCCGGCGAGGTCCGGGACGCGCTCTCCGAAGCGCTCTCGCATCCCGGTCCGGCGCTGGTGGACGTGGTGACCGACGCCAACGCGTTGTCGCTGCCGCCGAACATCACCGCCGAGCAGGTCAAGGGCTTCGCCCTGGCGGTCAGCCGCACGGTCCTGTCGGGCGGCGTCGGAAAGATGCTGCAGCTCGCCCGCAGCAATCTCCGCAACGTTCCGCGTCCTTGACGCCGGCGGGTGTCAGTCCCTCGGTCGTCGGGGTGAGAGGTGGCCCGCGCGCCACCAGAGCAGCAGGCCGACGCCGAAGAACACGGCCCACACCAGCACGGACACCATCATCAGCAGATACATGTCACCCCCACGCCGCGGCGGTCCGGCCCTCCTGCTCGGGCCGCCGCGCACCAGCATCCCGGCAAGAAGCTTCCGCGTGAAGATGTCGTACGGGTGATCAGGTTGTGACTCGTCGTGGTGGGCCGGGCAGGATGGGTGGCATGACAGTCAGTCCCACGGTGCGTCGCCGGAGGCTGGCCGCCGAATTGCGCAGATTGCGCGCCCATTCGGAGGTCACGCAGCAGCAGGCGGCCAGCCATCTCGGTTGCACGCAGGCGAAGATCGGCCGATTCGAGACCGCGAAGAGATCCCCCTCGGTCGGTGACGTGTCGGCGTTGCTGGACTTCTACGGGGTGGACAGCGCCGAGCGGGAGAAGCTGATCAACCTCGCCCGCGACGCCCGCAAGCGCGGCTGGTGGCACTCCTACAGCGACGTGCTGCCGGAGTGGTACGAGACCTACGTGGGTCTCGAAGCCGAGGCCTCCAGCATTCACACCTACGAGTCCGAGGCGATCCCCGGACTGCTGCAGACGCGTGAATACGCCTACGCCATCACCAAGTCCACGCTCATCCGCGCGCACGACGCGGAGATCGGGCGGCGGGTGGACCTGCGCATCCAGCGGCAGGAGCGGGTCACCGGCGACAACCCGCTGGAGCTGTGGGCGGTGGTCGGCGAGGCCGCGCTGCGCCGCCGCGTCGGCGGTGACGGCGTGCTGCGCAGGCAGCTGGAGCACATGCTCAAGCTGGGGCAGCTGCCGAACGTGACGCTGCAGGTGATGCCGCTGGACGCCGGAGCGCATCCGGCGCAGGCCGGGCCGTTCGTGATCCTGCGCTACTCCAACCACATCGACCCCGACGTGGTGTACCTGGAAACCCATGTGGGTGGCCTGTACCTCGAGCGCGAGATCGAGCTGACGAACTACGCCACGATGATGGATCATCTGAGGGCGCACGCGGTAGATCCCGAAGGTTCGGTCGATTTCATCCAACAACGCATAGGAGAGCTGTAGATGGCGCACATATCCGGCTGGCGCACGAGTTCCCGGTCGCAGGGGCAGGGGCAGTGCGTCGAGGTCGGCTTCGGATCCGATCACGTTGGTGTGCGGGACACCAAGAACCGGGGGGCGGGGCGCATCGAGATCGCCTCGCAGTTGTGGAAGGACTTCGTCGGCGGCCTCAAGAGCGGCCGCTTCGACCAGGGCTGAATCCGGCGGGGGAGCGCGTTATTTCGGGGGGCGCTCCCCGTCAGAACTCGAAACCTTTTCAGCCGCAGTGGTTTCCAGGAACGGCGCCAGGAGGCCGGGAACGGCTTCGTCGGCCAGCGCCAGGCCGTCGCCGGTGCCGACGTCGTAGACGCGGTAGAGGCTCGAACCGGCGGCGGTCGTGGCTCCCACGGTCATCAGGTCGGCCCGGCGCTGGAACACCGTGCGGGAGATCCGCCAGCCGATGATGTTCTCGCGCTGCAGCGCGACGGTGCGCCGGGCCGCACTCCCGTTGCGCGCCACCAGGTATCGCTCGTCCATCGCGTGCCCGAGGCCGCGGTGGGCGTCGACGGCGAAACCGATCCCGGCGGCCAGCGCGAGCACCACGAGCACGACGGCGAACGACACCGGGATCCAGCCGGGCACGGCTGGAACCGCCAGCACCACGGCCACGCCCAGCGCGCTCCACAGCGCCCAGCCGATCCGCCGCCGCAGGGCCGCGCGCGGGTGCGGGGTGAGGGCGAGGTCGAACGGCCGGTCGCGCAGCACGGCCGCCGCCACCCGTCGCGCCTCGGCGCGCGGCGCGGGAGGCAGCAGCATCTTGCTCTCCGGCTGCTTCTTGTCCTGCGAGGTGTCCCGCAGCCCGGTCGCGACCGCCGCGAGCCGGGCGCCGCCCGCCAGCCGCAGCGGCAGCGGCTCGCCGAGCTCGACGCCGCGCAACCGGCGCTCCTCCAGCGACAGCGAGCGCGTGGTGAGCAGGCCGCGCTTGACGCGCAGCGTGCCGGGCTCGCGGCTGAGCTGGTAGCCCCACCACATCTCCAGCGACAGCAGGAACGCCCCGACGACCCCGACGAGCAGCGCGATCCCGGCCACGACCAGCGCGAACGCCACGATGCCCAGGGTCACGACGACCCCGCCGAGCGCCTGGAACACACCCCACTTGCGCAGCAGGTCGTCGAAGGAACCGACGGCCGAGCCGATCGCGCCCCACACCACCAGCATCAGCGAGACGGTCAGCGCCGAGTAGCCCAGCCACCGCGGCTTCAGCCGCGACAGCACGCCCTCGTCCGGTGCTTCCTCCACAGTGGACCCGTCGCCGAGGGTCATGCTGCGGCGCAGCGATTCGGCGTCCTCGCGGGAGATCGACTGGAGCTTGATGGTCGCCTCGTCGGCCTGCGCCCCGGTGCTCACCTTCACCGTCGCGATGCCGAACAGCCGCTCGTGCGGGGCGGCGGTGATGTCGACGGTGCGGATCCGGTCGCGCGGGATCGACCGGTGGTTGCGGAACACCCCGCCCTGGCGCTGCTCGAACCGCTCGCCGGTGATCCGGTAGCGGAAGAACACCCGCTCGTAGGTCGCGCCGCCGACGATGAGCGCCGCGGCGCCGAGCGCGGCCAGGAACGCGATGAGCACCGCGGTCGTCCCCGCCCCGGCCAGGACCATGACCAGCAGCGTCGGCAGCGCCGGCGCGGCGACGAGGGCGGCCGACGCGGGAACGGCCTTCACGTCCAGCCGGTGCCACTGCCCGTCGACGACGTTCATGTCGCATCTCCCGGGGTCGCCTGGGTGGTGGCGGTGAGCTGCTCGACGACCGCCGCCGCCTGCTCCCGGTCCATGCCGTCGATGGTCAGCGGACCGGCGGCCGAGGCGGTGGTGACGGTGACGCTGGAGAGGTCGAACAGCTGCTGCATCGGCCCGCGCACGGTGTCGACGGTCTGGATCCGCGACATCGGCGCGATCCGCCACTCCTGCCGCAGCCAGCCCGCCGAGGTGTAGACGGCGTCGTCGGTGATCTCCCAGCGGTGCACGCGGTACCGCCACTGCGGCATCACCACGACGTAGACCGCTCCCAGCACGGCGAGGACCACCGCGGGCAGCAGCAGCCAGAAGCGGGCCGGCGCGATCAGGATTCCCAGCACCACCAGCACGATCACCGGAGGCAGCGCCGTGGCCAGGGCCTGGGCGGTCCACCAGCCGATCGCCCGCTTCTCCACGCGGTGGCGCGGTGGGCGCAACCGCAGTTCCTCGGCCATCTCGGGCCCCTTTCGTGGACGTGCCGCCGATTGTGTCGACATCGCGGTGCCACCGCTCGCGTTTCGGCTCATTGCATCGTCGTCACCGCGGGCCAGATCTGCTCCCACGGCACGGTGCGCCCGCTCAGCACCCACACCTTCAGGTCACCGTCGTCGGTGACCAGCCGGGCGTCGGTGAAGAACGGCCGGGCCTCGTCGGCCTTGCGCGCGAACAGCACGATCGTGTCGACCCCGTCGTCGGGGTGGCCGAAGAACCCGTAGCCGCGGTGCGGGCTGTACACCTCCGGCAGCGGGTGGTGCCTGCTGCCGATGTCGAGCATCGAGGCGGAGATGTAGCTGTCGCCGACGACCGCGGTGCGCGAGCGCTGCTCGGCGGGCAGCGACAGGTAGACGTCGGAGACCTTCCGGGCGATGCCGTCGCTGACCCGATCGCCGTGCGTGTGGATGATCTCCGTGGAGAACCCGCGGTTGATCGCGTCAGCGGAGAAGATCATGCCTCCGGCCGCCAGCGCGGTCGCCGCGTAGACCGGCCAAGCCGCCCACCCCCAGCGGGACGGCTTGGTCTCGCGCCTGCGCTGCAACCCCACGACGGCCGCCGCGATCGGCAGCCCGTACATCCCGATCAGGTAGTAGGGCCGCGCCGCGGTGACGACGAAGAAGATCCACAGCGCGATCATCGCCAGCGCGAACATCCGGTACGGGCGCAGCCACGTCTTCGTCAGCAGCAGCCACAGGCCGATCAGCACCAGCGCGGTGCCCAGCACCCCGGAGTACAGCAGCAGCATCACGGCCGTGCCGCTGCGACCGCCCGACAAAATCGGCGACTCGGCGGCCACGACCCGCGCCATCTCCAGCTGCGGCCAGCCGTGCAGCGCCTGCCAGATCAGCGCGGGCGAGGCGATGACCAGCGCGATCCCGGCGCCCGCCCACAGCTTCGGCCGGGCCAGCAGCGCGCGCGGCCCGACCACCAGGGTGCTCAGCAGCATCGCCGCGCACAGGATCGCGACCTGGAACTTCGCCTGCAGGTTGATGCCCAGCACCAGCCCGAACACCAGCAGCAGCCGGTCGTCGGCGACGCCCTGCGAGTGCTGCCGCAGCCAGCGCACCAGCGGCAGGAACAGCGCCGTCCACAGCAGCGGCTCGAAGCTGTAGGGCGCCAGCCAGTGCCCCACCAGGTTCGCCCACAGACCGGTTCCGCCGGCCAGCGCGGCGATCGTCTGCGCCCTCCGGTCGGCGCCGAACTCGCGCGCCAGCAGCGCGACGAGCACGACCGTCGCGCCGGTGGCCAGCGCGACCGGCAGCCGCAGCACGAACATCGAGTCCGGTGCCAGGAAGTCCATCGCGGCACCGATCATCGGCACCAGCGGCGGCTGGTCGGCGTAGCCCCAGTCCGGGTGGAAGCGCCCGGCCGCGAGCATGTAGACCTCGTCGATCCAGTAGTCGCCGAACGCCCCCATGACGGCGTGCGCGACGGTCAGGACCCCGGCGATGCTCAGCGTCGGCCACATCGCCCACGGGTGCGGCGGACGTCTCGAGCTCGCGTTCGACCGCTCGGTCTGATCGATGATCATCGTTCCCCCAGGAATCGCGGTGTGCCACCAGTGAAGCGCGGTGCGCGCACGGCCCACCACCGCTGTTCGTCGAGTTCGTGCGCGGCGAAGGTTGCGGGCACCCGCAACCTTCGTCTACTCCTGCGGGTCGTGCGGTGGTTCTCACCGGGTGCGGCGGGCCGCTGCGCCTACCGTGGGAGCTGTGGAACACCCGTGGTGGCGGCTGCTGTGGAACGACCGGCGCGAGGCGGTCTTCGACATCGCGCTCGTCGTCGGGCTGCACGTGTTCGTGTGGACCCTCGGCAGGCTCTACCCGGGCGTGCCCGGGATCGAGAGGTACGACTGGATCGGCGGCCTCTGGCTCGCGCACCTGCTCAACACGGCCCTCGGCATCGGACTCCTCGCGCGCCGCCGCTACCCGATGGCCCTGCTGTGGCCGGTCGCCGTGATCTCGGTGGCGCAGGCCCTGCTCATCGCGTTCGGACCCGGGCCGTTCCTGCAGATCAACCTGCCGTCGGACCCGTGGGCACCCGGCCTGACGCCGCTGGTGGTCTACGCCGCCGTCGTCTACCAGCGCCGCGCCCGGTGGCTGATGTGGGTGCTGATCGGGTTCGTGACGCTGGTGTGCCTGCGCCCCTGGACCTTCCCCGACACCGACACCGTGCTCGGCGGGGCGCTGTGGTCGATCGTCCCGGTCCTGCTCGGCCTGTCCGCGCTCGGGCTGCGCGACCGCGCCGAACGCGCCGAGCGCGAGCAGGAGCTGCGCGCCGAGCAGGCCCGCGCCGACGAGCGAGCGCGGCTGGCCGTGGAGATGCACGACGTCGTCACCCACCGGATCAACCTGATGGTGCTGCAAGCCGGCGCCCTGGCCGTAGCCGGCGAGGACCCGGCCGTGCGCCGGGCCGCCGAGGAGCTGCGCGCCAGCGGCAGCCAAGCGCTCACCGAGCTGCGCGATCTCGTCGGCGTGCTGCGCCGCAGCGAGACCGAACCGCAGGACCACCGCGCCGACCCGCCCGCGTCCCTGCCCGACCTCGACGAGCTCGTCGCCCAGTCCGAAGCCGTCGGCATGTCCGTCCGGTTCACTGTGGACGGACGCCCGGGTCCGGTGACCTCCGCGGTCGCCCGCACCGCCTACCGCGTCGTGCAGGAAGGGCTGACCAACGCGCACAAGCACGCGCCCGGAGCCCACGTCGACGTGCGCGTCCTGCACAGCGACGACCGGGTGCGCGTGCTCGTCCGCAACACCGCCACCGCCGGTCCCCGCGAGCCGAACGACAGCGGCGGGGGAGTGGGACTGCTCGGGCTCCAGCAGCGGGTCGAGCTCGTCGGCGGCACCTTCCGCGCCGAGCCCGTCGACGGCGGCGGGTTCGAAGTCGAGGCCATACTGCCCGGGTACGTGCCCACCGAGGAGAGCGCCGATGCCTGAGACGATCCGCGTGCTCGTCGTCGACGACGAGCCGATGGTCTGCGCGCACCTGCGCACCATCCTCGGCTCCGCGCCCGACATCGACGTCGTCGACGAGGCCCAGGACGGCGCCGCCGCCGTCGAAGCCGTCGTCCGGCACCGGCCCGACGTCGTGCTCATGGACCTGCGGATGCCCGGCGTCGACGGGCTCACCGCCACCGAGCGGATCTGCCGGATGCCCGAGCACCCGTCCGTCGTCGCCCTGACCACCTTCGACGCCGACCAGTACGTGCTGCGCGCCCTGCGCGCCGGAGCCGTCGGGTTCCTGGTGAAATCCACGCCGCCGCACGACCTCATCGGCCTCGTGCGCGTCGCCGCCGACGGGCACACCGTGCTGTCCGAGGAAGCCAAGCGCCGGCTGCTCGCCGCCACCGGAGGCGAGCAGACCGCCCGCGAACGCGCCCTGCGGATCACCCGCGACCTCACCGAGCGCGAGACCGACGTGCTCACCTGCCTCGGCCGCGGCATGTCCAACGCGCAGATCGCCTCCCGGCTGCACCTGTCGGAAGCCACCGTGAAGTCCTACGTCTCGCGGATGCTCGTCAAGCTCGACTGCGAAAACCGGTTGCAGGCCGGACTGCTCGCCTACGACGCCGGACTCGTGCCCCGGTGACGCACGGCACAGCGGCTGTCACTAGGCCATCCGAGTGGATTGGGCCAACAGGTTTAACGATCAATCGAGTGAGGTCCGCCGATCGGCTCTGGAATATTCCACCCAAGATCGGTACACCATAGGAGACGCGTTCCACACGGTTGTCGGGGCCGGGAACGCGTCGGCGCCGTCGGTTCGGGGATCGATGGCGCGAACTGGTCGGAGGGGTCCGGCCGAAACGAAGGTGCCCTCGGCGCAATCGGGGTGCGCCGAGGGCATCTTTTTGGTGACCCTTCGGGTCTAAGGACGATGGTCTTGTTGCTGGGCGGTGCGGGTAGGGGAACCTGAGCGGCTCCGTGGACTCCGCGCGCCACGACTTATGTATGTCCAATACACGGCGTCGCGGCGTGCTCGCCACGAAGCCGCTCAGAACCCCCGGCGGTGCCAGTGCCTTAGGTGGGGTAGTGAGAAACCGCCTTCGGCGGTTGCCTGACGGTGTTGGTTGGGCTTGTGCTCTTGGTGCTTCTGTTGGCTTTTTCGTGGTGAGCAATTGTCGCCTTCTTGTTGATTTTTTCTGGTTGTGTGAAGGGCTGTGACCTGCGGGTTAATGGGGAAAAGCGGGAAAAAGCTTGGGTTTCGCGGTTGTTCTTCGGTTGGTTAGTGTTCGATCAAGATTGCTGCGGGGAGCCGGTTGGGGGAAGGCAGGCCTTCGGCTGGATTTCTCGTGGCATGACCTTCGGACAAGGAGATTCACGATGGTCGATGCCCCACGTCGCCTCGCCCGGTTCGCCGGTGTCGCTGCGATCGCCGTTGCCGCGCTGACCTCGGCCTCCGTCGCGCAGGCGGCGCCCGCCGACGTCAACCCGTACATCGTCGGCGGCCAGGACGCCGAGATCGCCGACCACCCGTTCGTCGTCGCGCTGACCACGCCGGACGGCCAGCAGTTCTGCGGCGGCTCGATCGTGTCGCCGACCAAGGTCCTCACCGCCGCCCACTGCACCGACGGCCAGCAGGCCGGCGACATCAAGGTCGTCAGCGGCCGCACCACCATGAGCTCCAACGAGGGCACGGTGTCGGACGTCAGCAACATCTGGATGCACCCCGAGTACACCGACGCCACCAAGGGCTTCGACGTCTCGGTGCTGACCCTCGCCGCCCCGGTGCAGGAAGCGCCCATCGAGCTCGCCACCGCCGACGACGCGGCCTACGCGCCCGACACCCAGGCCACCATCCTCGGCTGGGGCAACACCTCCGAGGGCGGCCAGCAGGCCGACCACCTGCAGATGGCTCAGCTGCCGGTCAACGCCGACGAGACCTGCTCCAAGGCGTACCCGGAGTACAGCAACGAGTCGATGGTCTGCGCCAGCGTGCCGGAAGGCGGCATCGACAGCTGCCAGGGCGACTCCGGCGGCCCGATGGTCGCCGACGGCCGCCTCATCGGCGTCGTGTCCTGGGGCCAGGGTTGCGCGCAGCCCGGCTACCCGGGCATCTACGCCCGCGTCGGCGCCTACAACGACGTGATCACCGAGCAGATCAACTCCTGACGAGCGGCCCGGCCGGGGTTGTCATCCCGCTGGCCCCGGCCGGGCCCCTCCAGGAACGCGAAGGCCGTGGACGCTCGCTCGCCGTCCACGGCCTTCCGCACGTCCGAACACCCCTCGCAGATGGAGCCGCGCGGCCGCCGCGCGCCCGCTGTACTGTTCGGTAGGTTCCGCTCCGGGTGGGGCGGGACGACGAAGAGCAGGAGGATTCGAGGGGTGACGGCGGAGAGCGCGTCCAGCCCGAACGGGCACAACCTGGTGAAATCGGCGGACCGGGCGCTGATCATTCTCGAGCTGCTCTCCCGGGGCAGGCACCGGCTCAGCGACATCGCCGAGACGCTGCGGCTCCCGCTCTCCAGCGTGCACGGCCTCCTCGGCACCCTCGTGCACCGCGGCTTCGCCGAATTCGACCCCACCACCCGCACCTACGGGCTCGGGCTCAAGGCCTGGACCGTCGGGCAGGGCTACACCGGGCACCGCGACATCGTCGGGCTCGCGCTGCCGCTGATGGAACGCCTCGCGCAGCAGACCGGCGAGACCGTGCAGCTGTCCCGGCTCGACGGCATCGAGAACGTCTACATCGCCATCGCCGAATCCCCGCAGCCGATGAAGCTCGTCTCCGCCGTCGGGATGCGGCTGCCCGCCCACTCCGTCGCCCTCGGCAAAGCGCTGCTGGCCGGGCTCGACGACGACGAGATCGCCGCCCGCTACACCGACGTCGAGCTCGAGCGCTTCACCGACCACACCATCACCGACCTCGGCGAACTCCTCGCCCAGCTCGACCAGGTCCGCCGCGACGGCTACGCCACCGACGACGAGGAGTACATCATCGGCTGCCGCTGCCTTGCCGTCCCGATCCGCGACCACGCCGGCCACGTCGTCGCCGGCATGTCCGTCTCAGCCCCCACCCCCCGCTGCGGCCCGAACTGGACCGAGGAAACCCGAACCCCCCTCACCGAAGCAGCCACAGCAATCCACCACCAACTCCGCCACTGACCCCCGCCGCGGAACCTCCCGCCGCGAAACCCCGTCGCGGAACCCCGTGTTGCGGAACGCGAGTGCCGAGTCGGGGGTTGCGGGTGTCGTGGTGCTTGGCAGGGGACAGTTTTAGCCATAATTGCCCCAGGACATATGGGACGTTCCGGGCTTTTCGGGTGGGCAATTATGGCTAAAACTGTCGTGCCTAGCGACGCTGCGAGGGAGGGCTTCAGCCGAATTGGATCGAGCGTTTGGCGAGGCCCCACCAGAAGCCGTCGATCGGGACGGACTGGGCGTCGAGGTCGTCGCCCGCCGCGCCGAGGGTGACGAACAACGGGGCGAAGTGCTCGGTGCGCGGGTGCGCCAACCGCCCGGCCGGAGCCTTGTGCTCGAAGTCCAGCAGGGCGTCGACGTCGCCCGACGACAGCGCGCGGCCGCCCCAGTCGTCGAACTCCACCGACCAGGTCGGGGTCGACGACGAGCGCAGGGCCGCGAGGTTGTGGGTGAAGAAGCCGCTGCCCACGATCAGCACGCCCTCGTCGCGCAGCGGTTGCAGTGACCGGCCCAGCCGCATCAGCGCGGTGGGCTCCAGCGTCGGCATCGAGATCTGCAGCACCGGGATGTCGGCCTCGGGGTACATCTCCTTCAGCGGCACGTAGGCGCCGTGGTCGAGACCGCGGTCGGGCACGTCGACCACCGGCGTCTCGGCGCCGCCGAGCAGCGCCCGCACCCGCTCGGCCAGGGCGGGGGCGCCCGGGGCGGCGTAGCGGACCTCGTAGTAGCGGTCCGGGAAGCCCCAGAAGTCGTAGACCAGCGGAACGGTGCTGGTCGCGCCGATGGCCAGCGGCGCTTCCTCCCAGTGCGCGGAGGTGATCAGGATCGCCGTCGGCCGGGGCAGGTCGGCCGACCAGGCGGCGAGTTCGCCGGGCCAGAGCTCGTCGTCGGCCAGCGGCGGGGCGCCGTGGCTGAGGTACAGGGCGGGCATGCGGGAGGACATCCGGCACCTCCTAGTTCGAATTCGAACCAACTCTAGCTCGTCGTTCAAATTTGAACAAGCTAAGATGGGGGCGTGACCGAACCGCGCTGGCTCGACGCCGATGAGATGGCCGCCTGGAACGCCTTCGTCGAGGCGGGCAACCTCGTGAACCGACGCGTCGAGCAGCAGCTCCGCGAGCAGGCGGGGCTCTCGCACCCGCAGTACGAGATCCTGGTCCGGCTCTCCGCCGCTCCGGGCGGCGAGATCCGGATGTCCGAGCTGGCCGACCTCGTCGTGACCTCCAAGAGCGGCCTGACGTACCAGGTCACGCAGCTGGAGAAGGCGGGCCTGGTGAGCCGCCGCACCTGCGACACCGACGACCGCGGCGTGATCGCCTGCCTGACCGACGCCGGCCGCCGCAAGCTGGAGATCACCGCGCCGGGGCACGTCGAGATCGTCCGCGAGCACCTCATCGACGTCCTCGACCGCGATCAGCTGCGCGCCCTCGCCGGTGCTCTCGAGGTGGTCACCCGCAAGCTGCGGAGCTCTTGACGCCGGTCGTCCGCGCTGATCGGATTTCGCTGACTTGAACGATCTTCGAACAGGTGAAGCGGAGTCGGTGATGAGGTTTCTGCGGCTGGGGTCGTTGTCCGAGGAGCGCCCGCACGTGCTCGACGACCGGGGTCGGCTGTTCGACTTGAGCCCGATCACCGCCGACGTCGACGGCGCGTTCCTCGCCGGTGACGGCGTCGCGCGCACTCGCGCCGCGCTGGAGGCGGGCGAGCTGCCCGCCGTCGACGACCCGGCCGACGGCACCGGGATGCGGGTGGGCGCGCCGATCGCCCGGCCGATGGCGGTGCTGTGCATCGGCCAGAACTACGCCGCCCACGCGGCCGAATCCGGTTCCGCGCCACCGGAAGTCCCGATCCTGTTCTTCAAGCACCCGAACACCGTCGTGGGTCCGCACGACGAGGTGGTGATCCCGCGCGGTGCCGAGCGGGTCGACTGGGAGGTCGAGCTCGGCGTGGTCGTCGGGCGTCGCGCGAGCTACCTCGACAGCGCCGAGCAGGCCCTGTCGCACGTGGCCGGTTACGTGCTGGCCGACGATGTCTCCGAGCGCGCGTTCCAGAAGGAGCAGTCCGGCGGCCAGTGGTCGAAGGGCAAGTGCGCGCCGACGTTCAACCCGGTCGGCCCGTGGTTCGTGCCCGCCGACGAGGTCGGCGACCCGCAGGCGTTGCGGCTGCGCAGCTGGGTCAACGGCGAGCCGCGGCAGGATTCCGCGACCGCCGACATGATCTTCGGCGTCGGTGAGATCGTCCGCCACCTCTCGCAGTACCTGACGCTGGAACCGGGGGATCTGGTGATCACCGGAACGCCGGAGGGCGTGGCGATGTCGGGCCGGTTCCCGTTCCTGGCGCCGGGCGACGTGGTGGAGATGGAGATCGAGGGGCTGGGGCGTCAGCGCAACGTCGTGACCTCCGCCTGAGGTTGCGCCGTTCGGATCAAACCTAATGTGAATATCTTTCTATTTAACGTCGGGGTAGCTAGCGTGCCGATGCCGGAGTGATCCGCAGCGGAAAGGTCTTGGCATGGCGCGACGTTCACTGGTCACCGCCCTCGTGGCGGCCATCGCGGGGTCCCTGCTCATCGCGCCCGGGGCCGACGCCCAGGACGTCGCGACGCCGGAGGACTACTGCCGCGGCCAGTGTCACGACATCCTCCCGCCGGGTCAGAACGGCAACGCCACCTTCGCCGAACTGGTCTCGCACATGCTGCTGGGCACCCGCCCGAAGCACTCCGACGACCAGCTCGGCAAGTACGACTCCCTGGCGGGCGGGTACGCCAAGCTCACCACCGACACCGTCCAGCGGTTCTTCAACGACCACTCCTTCGGCGTGAAACCCGAGGACGTCGAGCGCACCTACCGGCCGCGCGCCGACGTCACCGTCGTCCGCGACAAGACCGCGGGCATCCCGCACGTCTACGGCGACACCCGCTCCGGCACCACCTTCGGCGCCGGGTTCACCACCGCCGAGGACAAGCTGTTCCTGATGGACGCGCTGCGCCACGCCGGACGCGGCGAGGTCAGCTCGTTCGCCGGCGGCGCGCCCGCCAACCGGCAGCTGGAGCAGAGCTTCTTCTCCGTCGCGCCCTACACCGAGCAGGAGCTGCAGGACCAGATCGACCAGGTCGCCGCCCAGGGCGAGCGCGGCCGGATCGCGTTGCAGGACGCGCAGTCCTACGTCGACGGCATCAACGCCTACATCCAGCAGGCCCACCGGGGCCGCTACTTCCCCGGCGAGTACGTCGCCACCGGTCACGTCGACCCGATCACCAACCAGGGCACCATCGAGCCGTTCAAGCTCACCGATCTCGTGGTGCTCGCCTCGCTGGTCGGCGCCCAGTTCGGCGGGGGCGGTGGGGGAGAGGTGCAGAACGCCGTCGCCCGCATGGCGCTGCACGAGCGCTTCGGACCCGAGCAGGGCGAGCGGATCTGGGCGACCTTCCGCGCCGAGAACGACCCGGAAGCCATCAGCACCATCCACGACGGGCACTCGTTCCCCTACGGCAACGCCCCGGCGAACCCGACCGGCGTCGCCCTGCCCGACCCCGGTTCGGTGCGCGAGCAGCCGCTGATCTTCGACCCGACCGGCTCGGCCGCCCAGCCCGACGAACCGCCGTCGCGCCCGGTCGTGGACCCGCAGGACCCGCTGCGCGGCATGTTCGACAACGGCGTCCTGCCCGCCGACATGGCCGAGCGGCGCGGCATGTCCAACGCGCTGGTGGTCTCCGGCGAGCACACCGAGAGCGGTCACCCGGTCGCCGTGTTCGGCCCGCAGACCGGCTACTTCTCGCCGCAGCTGCTCACCCTGCAGGAACTCCAGGGTCCCGGGATCTCCTCGAAGGGCGCCTCGTTCGCGGGCCTGAGCTTCTACACGCTGCTCGGCCGCGGCCAGGACTACGCGTGGAGCGCCACGACGGCCTCCCAGGACATGATCGACACCTACGCGGTCGAGCTGTGCTCGCCCGACGGCGGGCCGGTCACGACGGAGTCGAACTCCTACCTGTTCCGCGGCGAGTGCCTGCCGATGCAGACGGTCGAGCGCCGCAACGCCTGGAAGCCGAACCTCGGCGACGACACCCCGGAGGGCTCCTACCGGCTGGTGTCGTTCCGGACCCGCTACGGGCCGGTGACCCATCGGGCCACTGTGGACGGAAAGCCGGTCGCCTACACCACCGCGCGCTCCACGTTCCTGCACGAGGTCGACTCGATCATCGGGTTCCAGCAGTTCAACGACCCGTCGGCGGTGCGGTCGGCGCGGGACTTCCAGCGCGCCGCGCACGACATCAACTACACGTTCAACTGGTTCTACGCCGATTCCCGCGACACCGCGTACTTCAACTCCGGCGCGAACGTGGTGCGGCAGCCCGACGTCGACCCGAGCATGCCGATCGTCGCCGACGGCGCCCACGACTGGCCGGGCTGGGACCCGGAGACCAACACCGCGACGTACCAGACCTTCGCCCAGCACCCGAACTCCCTCAACCAGGACTACTACATCAGCTGGAACAACAAGCAGGCCCCGGGAACCGCGGGCGACCGGGCGGAGAAGAGCGCGGTGCAGCGCGGCGACCTGCTTGACAGGCGGGTCCGCGAGCAGATCGAGTCCGGTGACGAGTTCAGCCGCGCCGAGCTGGTGCGGGCGATGGCCGACGCCGGGGTCACCGACCTGCGCGCCGAACGCCTCCTCCCGGACCTGCTGCGCGTCATCGGCGAACCCGACGAACGCACGAAACCGCTGGTCGACGAGCTGCGCGCGTGGCTGGCCGACGGAGGCAAGCGCGTCGAAACCGAGCCGGGCAGCAAGCACTACGCCCACGCCGAGGCCATCGAGCTGTTCGACGCGTGGTGGCCGCTGCTGGTCCGCGGCGAGTTCGAACCCGCCGTCGGCCCGGACGCCTACCGGGCGATGACCGCGATGATGCAGATCAACGAATCCCCGTCCGGCTGGCAGAACGGCGAACCCGGCCTGCACGTCGGCCAGGGGCACCAGGGCTCGTCGTTCCAGTTCGGCTGGTACGGCCCGGTGTCCAAGGACATCCGCGCCGTGCTCGGCGAGAACGTCCCCGGCGGCTTCGGCACCCCGCTGTGCGGCGGCGGCGATCCGGCCGCGTGCCGGCAGGTGCTGCTGGACACCCTCGCCCAGGCCGCCCAGGTCCCGTCCGACGAGACCTACCCGGGCGACGTCGACTGCGACCCCGGCGACCAGTGGTGCGCCGACGCCATCGCGCACAACAAGGTCGGCGGCATCCAGCAGGACCCGATCTCCTGGCAGAACCGCCCCACCTACCAACAGGTGATCGAGTTCCCCGAGCATCGCTAGGGGCCGTCGACGGGGTAGCACGGCGCGATCAGCAAGGAGGATCTGAAGTGGGCCTCCGGGAAGCCGTTCGGAGAGGTGTGCTCGTAGCGCTGGCGGCCCCCGGAGGGGTCGGCGGACGATCGGGTCGACGACGCTGAGCGGAGGCTGTGATGGATTTCCGGCGGTGGGACGACATCCGCGAGGACCTGACCGCGCTGTACCGGGACCTGCACGCGCACCCGGAGCTGTCGTTCCAGGAGCACCGGACCGCTGCCGAGGTCGCGCGGCGGCTCGGTGAGCTGGGGCTGGAGGTCACCACCGGGGTCGGCGGGACCGGTGTGGTGGGTGTGCTGCGCAACGGTGCCGGGCCGACGGTGCTGCTGCGCGCCGACTTCGACGCGCTGCCGGTGGAGGAGCGCACCGGGCTGGACTACGCGAGCACCGAGCGGGCCACCGCCTCCGACGGCTCCGACGTGCCGGTAATGCACGCCTGCGGCCACGACATGCACGTGACCTGCCTGATCGGGGCGCTGGACCTGCTGGTCTCCGCGCGGGCGAGCTGGTCGGGGACGGTGCTGGCGGTGTTCCAGCCCGCCGAGGAGATCGGGGCCGGGGCGCGGGCGATGCTCGACGACGGCCTGCTGGAGCGCTTCCCGCGCCCGGACGTGTGCCTGGGACAGCACGTGTTCCCGTTCCAGAGCGGTTTCGTGGGGATGATGCGCGGGCCCAGCATGTCGGCCGCGGACAGCCTGAAGATCACGATGTTCGGGCGCGGCGGGCACGGCTCGCAGCCGCAGAACGCGGTGGACCCGGTGGTGATGGCCTCGGCGACGGTGCTGCGGCTGCAGACCGTGGTGTCCCGCGAGGTCGCCGGCGACGACACCGCGGTGGTCACGGTCGGCTCGATCCGCGCGGGCACCCAGGGCAACATCATCCCGGACCGGGCGGAGCTGCTGGTCAACGTCCGCTCGTTCGACGAGCGTGTCCGCGAGCGGGTCCTGGCCGCCATCCGCCGCATCGTCCGGGCCGAGGCCGTGGCCTCCGGTGCGGACCGGGAACCCGAGTTCGAGCAGCTGAACCGGTTCCCGCTGCTGGTCAACGATCCCGACGCCACCGACCGCACGGCTTCGGCCCTGCGCGCCGCGCTGGGCGAGCACGCGGTGCTCGACCTGCCGCCGGCGATGGCCAGCGAAGACGTCGGTCTCTTCGGCACCGAGGCCGGGGTTCCGACCTGCTACTGGTTCTTCGGCGGCACCGACCCCGGCCGCTTCCAGAAGGCCCTCGCCGAGGACTCGGTCGCCCGGAGCATCCCGGCCAACCACTCCCCGCACTTCGCCCCGGAGATCGAACCCACCCTCACCACGGGCGTCAAAGCCCTCGTCACAGCCACCCTCACCTGGCTCACCTGACCCCAGCGCCGCACTTCGGGTTTCGGGTTCCAGGCTTCGGGTTCCGTTGTGGACGTTCGTCACCAGGGGACAGTTTTAGTGAGAACTGTCCGGACATTTCGGGCACCGAAGGGCGACAGTTATGGCTAAAACTGCCCTCTGCCGAGCATCGCCCAAGCCAGGGACCCGGATTCCAGGGCGACCCACAACCTCCCGTCGGGCGCCGCGGCGAGACCGTGGGGTTCGGAGCGCGCGTGGGGGAGCGGGTGCGTCTCGACGTCGCCGGACGGGGTGATGCGGCCGACGCGACCGGCGGCCCACTCGGTGAACCAGCAGCAACCGTCCGAGGTCGCGATGATCGCGTGCGGCCGGGCCTCGCGGTCCGGCAGCGGGTGCTCCACGATGTCACCCTCAGGAGTGATACGGCCTATCTGACCTGCACCGATCTCGACGAACCAGAGGGAGTCGCCGGTGCTGGTGATGCCGACCGGCGCCGCGCCCGGGGTCGGCAGCGGGAACGTGCGCACCCCGCCGTCGAGGTCGATCCGCCCGATCGCGTTGGCCCGGTTGAGCGTGAACCACAGCGCGCCGTCGGGACCGCCGGTGATCATCGACGGGAATCCGCCCGGCGTCGGCAGGTCGAACTCGGTGATGGCGCCGTCGACGGTGATTCGCCCGATCCGGTCGGTGTTCATCGCCGTGAACCACAGCGCCGAATCGGGGCCGACCGCCAGCCCGTACGGGTGGGCGCCGGGAACGCCGAAGCACCGCACCGACCCGTCGAGCCCCACGCGCCCGATCGCGTTTCCCTGGTAGAGGCTGCACCACATCGCCTCGTCGGGGCCGGCCACGATCACGGTCGGTCGGCAGTCCGCGGGGCCCACCGGGACGTCCTGGAAGTCCCCGTCAGCCCCCAGCCGCCCGACGCGCCCGCGGTGCACCTGCGTGCACCACACGTCGCCGTCGGGATCGACGGCCACGCCGTAAGGCCCGCACCCGGCCTCGCCGACCGCCACCTCGGTGAACTCCACTCCGGCAGAGTCCTCCCCGAACCCGTTCCCGGCAACCGATTTTCGGCTCCAGCACGCGATCAGGGGCGGAGGCCGTCCATCAGGAGGTCGAGGAGGCGGCTGGTCTGCTCGGGCCGGTCCGGGCCGGTGGAGCTGTAGATGCCGATGATGCCGACGACGACGTCCTCGGGCTCGACGTCGTCGCGCAGGACGCCCTCGGCCGCGCCCGCGTCCAGGACGGCTCCGGCTGCCTCGGCGAGCTCGGCCCGCTTCTCCGACAGCGTCGTCGCCGTGATGAGCGCGCGCAGCGCCTCGGCCATCCCGCGCTTGGCCGCGACGTACTCGCCGAAGCGGTCCATCCACGCGCGCAGCGCGGCGTCGGGCGGCAGCGCAGCCAGGAGCTCGGCGGCGTTGTCGCGCAGCGCGGTGAACTCGGTCCGGTAGACGGCTTCGGCCAGCGCCTCCCGGGTGGGGAAGTGCCGGTACAGCGTGCCGATGCCCACGCCCGCGGCGCGGGCGACGTAGTCCATCGAGACCTTCTGCTCGCCGGAGGTGAAGGCCTCCCGGGCGACCGTGATCAGGCGTTCCCGGTTCTGTCGCGCGTCCGAGCGCATTTCCCTCTCGCTAATCGGAGGATCCTCCGTTTCTCTGCTAGCCTGGGTGAAGCGGAGGATCCTCCGCCTGTCCCTCCACTATGACAGGAGCGCGCCATGAGCACCTACAGCGATCTCGCCGGACGGCGCGTCGCGCGCGTCGGGTTCGGCGCCATGCAGCTGCCCGGCCGGGACCGCGACGCCGCGATCGCGGTGCTGCGCCGCGCCGTCGAGTCCGGCGTCAACCACATCGACACCGCGCACTTCTACGGTCCGGGCGAGGCGAACGCGCTGATCCGCGAGGCCTTGAGCCCCTACCCGGACGATCTGGTGCTGGTCAGCAAGGTCGGCGCCGAGCACGCGTCGGGGGGTGAGATCGACTTGGCCGTGGCCCAGCGCCCGGAGCAGCTGCGCGCCGGCGTCGAGGCCAACCTCGCCCAGCTCGGCGTCGACCGGATCCCGGTGATCAACCTGCGCCGGTGCGACGCCCCACCGGGTCTGGTCGCCGAGGGTGACCAGGTCGTCGACCTCGACGACCAGCTGGCCGTGCTCTCCGCGCTGCGCGACGAGGGCAAGATCGGCGCGATCGGCCTCAGCGGCGTGTTCGCGGAGCAGCTGGAGCGGGCGCTGCCGGTCGGGATCGCCTGCG
The DNA here is from genome assembly GCF_900116135.1 of Saccharopolyspora flava. Taxonomy (GTDB): domain Bacteria; phylum Actinomycetota; class Actinomycetes; order Mycobacteriales; family Pseudonocardiaceae; genus Saccharopolyspora; species Saccharopolyspora flava. Next base: position 41,576 of record NZ_FOZX01000002.1, on the reverse strand, counting down.
TGCAGAACTACCACAACGTCCTGGACCGCACGTCCGAACCGGTCCTCGACCTCTGCCGCGAGCACGGCATCGCGTGGGTGCCGTTCTTCCCGCTCGGATCGGCGTTCCCCGAAGCACCGCAGGTCACCGAGAACCCGGTCGTGAAGCGGATCGCCGACGAATCCGGCGCCACCCCGGCCCAGATCGGGCTGGCGTGGGAGCTCGCCCACTACGACAACACCCTGCTCATCCCGGGAACCGCCAACCCGGACCACCTCATCGAGAACATCGCCGCCGCCGACGTGCGCCTCGACCCACGGGCGAAGTCCGAATTGGACGCCCTCGCAGGCTGATTCAGGCGCTCATGCCGCGCCAGAGGAGGTCGAGGAGGTCGCCGGTCTCGGAGCGCCAGTCGCTCTTGGGGTCGAGGTAGAGCAGGCCGCCGAGGCCGCGCATCACCGTCTCCGGGTTGAGGTCCGGGCGGAGGTTGCCCGCCTCGGTGTTGGCGCGCAGCAGCGCGCTGAGCGCCGCGACCAGCGTCTCGTGGGCGTTGACCGGCAGTTCGGCGGGGGAGGACGAGGCGGCGCTGAGCGCCTTGGCCAGGCCGCGCTTGGTCATCATGTAGTGCGCCAGGTGGTCGGTGACCCAGGTGCGGAACGCCTTCTCCGGGTCGTGCCGCTCCAGCAGCTCCGGGACGACCTCGCCGAGGTGCTCCAGCTCGCGCTGGTAGACGGCGATGATCAGCGACTCCGGGGTGGGGAAGTGCCGGTACACGGTGCCGACGCCGACGCCCGCCTGCTTGGCGATGTGGTTGAACGAGACACGTTCGGTGCAGGCCAGCGACTGCGCGGCGGCGTTGAGGATAGCCTCGTGGTTGCGCCGGGTGTCCGCGCGGCGCGGGTTCACCGAGCCCGTCGTCATCGTCCCTCCCCGGTCGGCTACCTGGTCGTAACCCGAAATGTAATGCACCGCTCGCCGAACCTGGGCAACCTTGAGGGTGAGAACACTCGTTGCGAAGCGGATAAAAATCCGGTAGCTTCGGTTCCACCTGAAGCGGATGACTATCCGTTCAGGGTCGAGTCTAGCTCCCACCACCACGAGCATTCCGCCCTCCGCGTTACGGCGGACGGGGCGGGGAAGAGATTCTGTGGACCTCTCACTGGAAATCAACGGCAGGACCGAAGAGCTCAGCGTCGATCCCGGCGTGACCCTGCTCGACGCGCTGCGCGAGAAGCTCGACGTGACCGGCCCCAAGAAGGGCTGCGACCGGGGCCAGTGCGGTGCGTGCACCGTGCACGTCGACGGCCGGCCCGTCCTGTCCTGCCTCACCCTGGCGGCCACCGTGCAGAAGCCGGTGACCACCGTCGAAGGGCTCGCCGACGACGAGTCGCTGCACCCGGTGCAGCGCGCGTTCCTCGACCAGGACGCGCTGCAGTGCGGTTTCTGCACCTCCGGACAGATCATGTCGGCCGTCGCGGCGGTCGAGCAGGACGTCGAGGACGTCCGCGAGTTCATGTCCGGCAACATCTGCCGCTGCTCGGCCTACCCCAACATCGTCGCGGCCGTCGAGCAGGCCCGAGGTTCCGAGCAGGCCCAGGGCTCCGCGAAGGCCCGGGGCGAGAAGACGAGGCAGGGCTGATGCGCACCTTCGAACTCACCGCACCCACCACGATCGACGAGGCCCTCGGCGACACCGGCACGTTCCTGGCCGGCGGCACCACCCTCGTCGACCTCATGAAGCTCGACGTGCTCACCCCGCAGCGGGTGCAGAACATCAACGGCCTGCCGCTGCGCGGGATCGACACCTCCGACGGCCTCCGCATCGGTGCGCTGGAGCGGATGAGCGACGTCGCGGCGGCTCCCGGTGTGTACCCGGCGATCTCGCGCGCGCTGCTGCAGAGCGCTTCGCAGCAGCTGCGCAACATGGCCAGCATCGGCGGCAACCTGATGCAGCGCACCCGCTGCGGCTACTTCCGCGACGTCGACATGCCCTGCAACCGGCGCGACCCGGGCAGCGGCTGCCCGGCGATCGAGGGCGCCAACCGGATGCACGCGATCCTGGGCACCAGCGACGCGTGCGCGGCAACCCACGCCAGCGACCTCGCGGTCGCGCTGGTCGCCCTCGACGCCGAGGTCCGCCTGGTCAGCGCCGAAGGCGAGCGCACCGTCAAGCTGGCCGACTTCTACATGCAGCCGGGCCAGACCCCGGAGGCCGAGCACGACCTGCGCGAGGGCGAGCTCATCGGCGAGGTCGTCGTGCCGAAGCTGGACTGGGCCGCGAACTCGACCTACGTCAAGGTCCGCGACCGGCAGTCCTACGAGTTCGCGCTGACCTCGGCCGCGGTGGCGCTGGACGTGCGCGACGGCGTGATCGCCGACGCCCGCGTCGCGGCGGGCGGCGTGGCGACGGTGCCGTGGAAGCTCGGCGTCGTCGAGGACGTGCTGCGCGGCAAGCCCGCCACCCAGGAGACGTTCGAAGCCGCCGCGGCGCTCGCCGCCGAAGGCGCGAAGCCGTTGTCCGGCAACGCTTTCAAGGTGTCCCTGCTGAAGCGGACGATCGTCCGCGCCCTGCTCGAAACCACCGAAGGGATGCAGCTGTGACCGCTCGGCTGGACGGCCCGCTGAAAGTCACCGGCCAGGCCAAGTACGGGGCCGACAACAACGTTCCCGGCACGGTCTACGGCTACCTCGTGCTCAGCACGATCGCCCACGGCGAGATCGAGAGCATGGACGTCACCGAGGCCAAGAGCGCCCCGGGCGTGCTCGCCGTGTACACGCCGTTCGACTCGCTGAAGCTGAGCACGCCCACCTCGATGCTCGGCGAGACGTGGGTTCCGCTGCAGGACCGCGAGGTCACCTACTACGGCCAGCCGATCGGCTTCGTCGTGGCGGAGACCTTCGAGCAGGCCCGCGACGCGGCGGCCCTGGTACGCACCGCCTACCGGGCCCGGCCCGCCAAGACCTCCTTCGAGGCCGGGCTGGCCGAGGCCGAGCGCGCGCCGGACCGCGAGGACCTGGAGATCCTCGACGAGGAGGCCGGCATGTCCTCCATCGCCGAGGCCTTCGAGGCGAGCGCCGTCGTCGTCGACAACACCTACTCGACCGCGACCCAGAACCACGCCGCGATGGAGCCGCACTCGGCCGTCGCGGTGTGGGAGGGCGAGGAGCTCACGCTCTACACCCCCAACCAGGGATCGCACCTGCTGGCCGCCGACATCGCGGCCGCGCTGGAGGTCGAGGCCTCGCAGGTGCACGTCGTGAACCCGTACGTGGGCGGCGCTTTCGGCGGCAAGGGCAGGACCTCCACGCCGGCGTTCCTGGCCGCGGCGGCCGGCCGCGCGCTGGGGCGCCCGGTCAAGACGACCCTGACCCGCGAGCAGGTGTTCACCGCGACCGCGGGTCGCGCCGCCACGCAGCAGAAGGTGGCGCTGGGCGCCGACCGCGAGGGCAACCTGATCGCGGTCCGGCACGACTCGTGGTGCACCACCGACGCGGCGCGCTCGTTCGTCGAGCCGACCTCGCACGGCACCTCGCTGGAGTGGTACGCGACGCCGAACCTCGCGGTGTCGCAGCGGATCGTGCCGCTGAACATCCCGCCGACGACGTTCATGCGCGCCCCCGGTGAGGCGCCGGGCTCGTTCGCGCTGGAGAGCGCGATCGACGAGCTCGCCGTCGAGCTGGGCATGGACCCGATCGAGCTGCGCAAGCGCAACAACTCCACCGCGCCGCCCGGCAAGGACCTGCAGTGGTCCAGCAAGCACCTCGACGAGTGCTTCGACGTCGGTGCGCAGCGCTTCGGCTGGGCCAACCGCACCCCGCAGGGGCGCACCGAGGGCGACTGGCAGGTCGGGATGGGCGTGGCGGTGGCCATGTTCCCGGCGCTGCGGTTCCCGGCCACGGTCGGCATCACGCTGCGGGCCGACGAGACGGCCGTGGTGGCCACCGCCGGTGCCGACCCGGGCACGGGTCTGCTGACGGTGATGCGCCACATCGGCGCGGAGTCGCTGGACCTGCCGGAGGAGCGGATCACCCCGCAGCTGGGCGATTCCTCGCTGCCGCCGGGCGGGCTGTCGGGCGGTTCGACGGCGACGGCCAGCGTCGGCACGGCGATCCAGCTCGCGGGCACCGCCGCGGTCGACGAGCTCACCGCGCTGGCCTCCGGTCCCGGGGCTCCGTTCGAGGGCAAGGACGTCACCTACGCCCACGGCGAGCTGTTCGCCGACGGCGAGACGATCACCTTCGGCGAGCTGCTGCGGGCGCTGGGCCGCGACTCGGTGTCGGTGACCGGCACCTCGGCGCCGGGCGAGGAGCTGACCAAGCACTCCTTCAGCTCGTTCGGCGCGCAGTTCGTCGAGGTCAAGGTGCACAAGTGGACGCGGGAGGCCCGGGTGTCGCGGATGCTCGGCGTGTTCGACTGCGGCCGGATCATCAACGAGAAGCTGGCCACCAGCCAGCTGCAGGGCGGCATGATCTGGGGCATCTCGGCGGCGCTGCACGAGGCCATGGAGGTCGAGGACAGCGGCCGGCTCTCCAACGGCGACTTCGCGAGCTACCTGGTGCCGGTCAACGCCGACATCCCCGAGGTCGACGTGGAGTTCGTGAAGTACCCGGACACGCTGCACAACTCGGTGGGCGCCAAGGGGCTCGGCGAGATCGGCACGGTCGGCGTCGCCGCCGCGGTCGCGAACGCGGTCCACAACGCCACCGGCATCCGGGTCCGCCACATCCCGATCACCATCGAAGACCTCCTGGTGGACTGAGGTCGTCTCCGCGAGCAGAACCCATCACCGAGCGGCCCCGGGGAACCCCTCCGGGGCCGCTTCGCGGTCGTGGGGTGCGTCCGTCACCAGTGGACAGTTTTAGCCATAATTGACCGGGCAAAACGGACATTGATCATGGGTGATTATGGCTAAAACTGTCCGTTGCCCAGGGGTTCTCACCCGGACGCGCGTCATGATCACTCGACCGGCCCGAGGCTCAGGGCGAAAACCGGTAACCGGGAATGGTCTGGGCCGGTCGGGTCTTGATGGCTTCTTGCACGTTCCGCGCGATGATCGACCGGCGTAGCTTCAGCCGGGCATTTTCATACGCATTCCGATTGGGGAACAGAGTATGACGGTGTCCAGGCGAACGTTGCTGATCTCCGGTGCGCTGGCCGCGGGAGCGGTCGCGCTGCCGATCTCCCGACCACGTCCCGCGATGGCGAGCGCGGACGGCTCGTGGCTGGCCGACGCGGTCATGTACCAGATCTACCCGCAGACCTTCGCCGATTCCGACGGCAGCGGTGTCGGCGATCTGCAAGGCATCATCGACCACCTCGACCACCTGCAGTGGCTCGGCGTCACCGCGGTGTGGATGAACCCGATCTTCCCGTCGCCGCTGACCGACGCGGGCTACGACGTGTCCGACTACGTCGGCGTCCACGAGCGCTACGGCACGCAGGACGACGTGGCGCGGCTCGTCGACGAGGCGCGCAGGCGCGGCATCCGGATCCTGTTCGACCTGGTCGCCGGGCACACCTCCGACCAGCACCCGTGGTTCCTCAACTCGCTGCAGGACTTCTCCGACGACCGGTTCATCTGGGCGACCCCCGACCAGTTCCCGAACGGCGAGCTGCCGGAGAACTTCGTCGCCTCACCGGGCCCGCGCGAAGGCGCGTTCCTGAAGAACTTCTACGACACCCAACCGGCCATCAACTACGGCTACGCGCGGATGAACCCCGACGAGCCGTGGCGGGAACCGATCGACGCCGAAGGCCCCAAGCGCAACCGCGAGGCGATGCGCGAGGTGATGGACCACTGGCTGAAGCTGGGCGTCTCGGGGTTCCGCTGCGACATGGCGGGCAGCCTGATCAAGGACGACCCGGACCTCGTCGAGACCGGCAAGCTCTGGGGCGAGATGGCGGCCTGGCTCGACGACAACCACCCCGACGCGGTGCTGGTCTCGGAGTGGGGCGACCCGAAGGTCGCGGTGCCCGCCGGTTTCGACGGCGACTTCTTCTTCCAGACCGGCGACGCCTGGAAGTCGTTGTGGCAGGACAACCCCTACTTCGGCGCCGACGGCACCGGGACCGCGAAGATCTTCATCGACGCCTGGCGCGAGGCCGAGGACGCCATCGGCCGGCCCGGGGGAGTGATCCTGCCCTCGGCCAACCACGACACCGCGCTGCGGCTGAACAACGGCGTCCGCACGCCGGAGGAGATCCCGGCGGTCTACGCGTTCTGGCTGACCTGGCCGATCGTCCCGCTGATCTACTACGGCGAGGAGATCGGCATGCGCCTGATCGACGGTCTGCCGGACGTGGAGGGCAGCGACGGCAGGCAGAACAACCGCACGCCGATGCAGTGGAACACCGACCCCAACGCGGGTTTCTCCACCGCTCCGGCCGAGAAGCTGTACCTGCCGCAGGATCCCGACCCGAACCGGCCGGACGTGGCGACGCAGCGGGACGATCCGGGTTCGCTGCTGAACCTGGTGCAGCGCCTCATCGCCCTGCGCCAGTCCCAGCCCGAGCTCGGCATCGGCGCGGACGTGCAGGTCTTCCACGACGGCTACCCGCTGACCTACTTGCGCGGCAACAGGTTCCTGGTCGCGGTCAACCCGAGCAGGAACCCGGTCTCGGTCACGGTCCCCGACGACCGCCTGGCCGGAGCCGTTCCGGTCGAGGACAGCGGGGTCACCATCAGCGGTCAGGACATCGCGGTCCCGGCGTTCGGTTACGCGGTCCTCGATCTCGGTTCCTGAGGCTTCCCGGATCGCTTCGGATGACGTAGATTCCACCCGGCTTGTGAATACGTATTCAGACAGGAGCTGGGTGCTGTGGTGTCGAGGCGGTCGTTCATGGTCGGGACCGGCGCGGTGTTGGCGGGAGTCGCCGCGCTGCCGATCGCGCGGGTGAGACCCGCTGCGGCGTCCGGTCAGCCCTCGTGGCTGGCCGACGCCGTGCTCTACCAGGTGTACCCGCAGAGCTTCGCCGACACCGACGGCAACGGCATCGGCGATCTGCGCGGCATCACCGAGCACCTCGACCACCTGCAGTGGCTCGGCGTGACGGCGATCTGGGTGAACCCGGTGTACCCGTCGCCGTTCACCGACGCCGGCTACGACATCACCGACTACGTCGGCGTGCACCCGCGCTACGGCACCCAGGACGACGTGGTGACCCTGGTGGAAGCGGCGCGGGCGCGCGGCATCCGGGTGCTGTTCGACCTGGTCGCCGGGCACACCTCCGACCAGCACCCGTGGTTCCTCAACTCGCTGCAGGACCCGTCCGACCACCGCTACGTGTGGGCGACCCCGGACCAGCTGCCGCAGGACGGCAGCCTGCCGGAGGACTTCGTGGCCTCGCCCGGCCCGCGCGAGGGCGCGTTCCTGAAGAACTACTACGACACCCAACCGGCCATCAACTACGGCTACGGCCGGATGAACCCGGACGAGCCGTGGCGGCAGCCGGTCGACGCCGAAGGTCCCCGGCGCAACCGGGAAGCCATGCGCGAGGTGATGGATCACTGGCTGAAGCTGGGGATCTCGGGCTTCCGCTGCGACCTGGCGGCCACCCTGGTCAAGGACGACCCGGGCTGGGTCGAGACCGGCAAGCTGTGGGGCGAGATGCGGGCGTGGCTCGGCGAGAAGCACCCCGACGCGGTGATGATCGCCGAGTGGGGCGATCCGGCGACCTCGGTCCCGGCCGGTTTCGACGGCGACTTCTTCCTGCCCGTCAACGGTCCCGGCGACGGTGCGCCGTGGAAGACGTTGTGGCAGGACAACCCCTACTTCGGCGCCGACGGGACCGGCACCGCCAAGGTCTTCGTCGACGCCTGGAAGCAGACCGAGCAGACCATCGGCAAGCCCGGGCACATCCTGCTGCCCTCGGCCAACCACGACGGCGCGCTGCGGCTGAACAACGGCGTCCGCAAGCCGGAGGAGATCCCGGCGGCGTTCGCGTTCTGGCTGACCTGGCCGACCGTCCCGACCCTGTACTACGGCGAGGAGATCGGGATGCGCCTGATCGAAGGGCTTCCCGACGTCGAGGGCAGTGCGGGCAGGCAGAACAACCGAACGCCGATGCAGTGGGACGACGGGCCCAACGCCGGGTTCTCCACGGCCCCGGCCGACGAGCTCTACATCCCGCAGGACCCCGACCCGAACCGGCCGACCGTGGCCGACCAGCTCGCCGATCCGGGTTCGCTGCTGAACTTCGTGCAGCGGGTCATCGCGCTGCGCAAGCGGCACCCCGAACTCGGCAGCGGCGGCTCGGTGGAGGTGTTCGACGACGGCTACCCGCTGACCTACCTGCGCGGTGACCGGTTCCTGGTCACGGTCAACCCGAGCCGCGAGGAGGTCACCGTCGAGGTGCCCGACGACCGGCTGGCGCACGCGAAACCGGTGGAGGACAGCGGGGTTCGCATCAGCGGGCGCACCTTGTCGGTTCCGGCGTTCGGGTACGCCATTCTCGATCTTCGGTGACGACGCGTTGACGGCCGGACCCGGGGATTTCCGGGTCCGGCCTCGTCGTTGAGGAACATGAGAATTGTTTCTCGTCTGCCCTGATGTGAATATGAGAATGATTCCATCGGCGCCTTTTTGATCATTTCGACGACTTGGTCAAAAGGGATCCTTTGGTCACCTAATGGTGGTTTTCGCCCGGCCGGACTCAAAGGGAAACTTTAGGCTTCGCAATGATCTTCACATGATCGTTGATATTTCCCCCTCGGTTCGGAAAGGCGTTCTTCATGTTCAAGCGCCGGTCACTATCGGCCTTCATGGCAGCGCTCCTCGCGCTGTCCATTGGGGGCCTTGGCACACGCGCCCGCAATCGCGGATCCGCTTCCCGCGCAGTACTCCGGGTCCACTTCCGGTGATGTCCTGTCGCTCGGACTCTCCGCTCTGGGAATCGCGGACATCGACGCCGCCATCGCGCATTCGGCCACGGAAGTCGACAGCACCGGTGATCCCCGGGCGCACGCGGAATCCTCCAACGTCGGGGCGAACGCGCTGGGTCTGGGAATCGATCCGATCAGCGGTGAAGCCAATTCCGGACCGGGAACGCCGACCGATTCCTACACGATGGGGCTCGGCGACATCAGCGTCCCGGGCGTGCTCACCGTGGGCGCGCTGCAGGGCTCGGGTAGCACCAACTGGCCGGGCGACATCTCCTGCGTCCCGGACGGCACGCCCATCGCCCAATCGACCACCGAGCTGGCCAACGCCAACCTCGGGCTCAACGTCTCGGGCTTCGGGCTGAACATCCTGGAGCTGGGCGCGGTCTCGACGTCGGGCAACACGACGCTCGACTCGGGTTCGGTCGTCTCGACCGCCTCCGGGAACCTCGCGGGCCTGTCGTTGCTCAACAATGCGGTCGAGATCCAGGTGCTCAACTCGCCCGAGCTCACCGCGACGTCCGACGGCACGACCGGCACGGTCACCGCCAACGACTACTCGGTGGAGGTGACGATCGCCGGGCAGCAGCCCGTCGTGCTGAGCGCGGGCATGTCCATCCCGATCAACCTCGACCTCGGTGCCGCGCAGGCGAACCTGACGCTGAGCGTCGGTCAGCTGCAGGACAACTCGGTCGGGGCGACCGCGTCGGGTTCGATGGACTTCCTCAACGTCAGCGGCACCATCACGGCCCCGCTGCTGGGGGAGATCGCGGACCTGGACCTCGGGCTGCTGCCGCTGAGCGCGACCGCGACGGCCCCCGACGGCGGCGTGGAGTGCGACCGCCTCGACGCGCCGACGATCACCTCGCCGCTGGCTCCACGGTCACCGACAACCCGCCGACGATCACCGGCACGGGAGAGCCCGGTGCGGAGGTGACGGTGTACGACAACGGGCAGCCGATCGGCACCACGACGGTCAACCCGGACGGGGAGTGGACGTTCACGCCGCCGGACCCGCTGAGCCCGGGTGATCACGAGCTCACGGCCACGCAGGAGGGCCCGGACGGCGCCACGTCGGACCCGTCGAACTCCGTGACGGTCACGGTTCCCGGGCCGCCCGCTCCGGAACCGCCGGTGATCACCTCGCCGGCGCCGGGGTCGACGGTGGAGGACACGACGCCGACGATCACGGGCACCGGTGATCCGGGTTCGACGGTGACGGTCTACGACGACGGTCGGCCGATCGGTACGGCGGTCGTGGGTGAGGACGGTCAGTGGTCGTTCACGCCGACCTCGCCGCTGGCCCCGGGTGGTCACGAGTTCACGGCGACGCAGGAGAGCCCGGAAGGGGCGACGTCGGCTCCGTCGGACCCGGTCGCCGTCACGGTGGTCGACCCCGGGGGGCCGGACGCACCGGTGATCACCTCGCCCGCGCCCGGGTCCACGGTCGACAACACCACTCCGCCCATCTCGGGCACCGGTGATCCGGGCTCGACGGTGACCGTCTACGACAACGGCCGGCCGATCGGCACCGCCGTGGTCAACCCCGACGGCACCTGGACGGTCACCCCGAGCGAGCCGCTGGCGTGCGGCGAGCACACCATCACGGCGACGCAGGACGACGGAACCCGCGCCGTCTCGGAGGTGAGCGCCCCCGTGACGATCACGATCGCCTGCGCGTCCGGCGGTACCGGCGGTACCGGTGGCACCGGTGGTGCGACGGGCTCCGGCGCTCAGGCCGCGGCCGCTCCGCTGGCGCAGACCGGATCCCCGGTCGACGCCGGACTGCTGGGGCTGTTCGGCCTCCTGCTGCTGATCAGCGGTGGCGCGCTGGTGTACCGCACCCGCGAAACCCGGTCCTGACGACCGGAGCGATCCAACACCCGGCGCCGGGCACCCACGAGGTGCCCGGCGCCGGCGCATGTCGGGCCCCGGTGTCGTCGCGGGCGCCGACACATCTTTCGAGCCGCGGCGCCGTCGCGGGTGAGCGGGGGAGAGACGTGTGCAGCGCGCCCCCGTTGAGGGACGCGCAACTCCTGCGGACGTGAATTCCCCGCGGAGCGCCGGGCACCCCCAGAAGCCCGGCGCTCCGCGCCATCCCGGACCTTGCGGTCCTGGGGAGGGATGGCTGGGCGCGGTTGGTCTTGGTCGTCACCAGGGGACAGTTTTAGTGAAAACTGTCCGGGCAAAACGGACATTGATCATGGGTGATTAGGGCAAAAACTGTCCCCGGTCTTGGGTCGCCCCCCCGTGAGCCCGGAGCTCTGCGAGACCAGGAACCTCAGGTGTCGTCGCGGGTGAGGGGGAAGGCGGCTTGGACGCGGTAGCCGCCGTCGTCGGTGCGTCCGGTGTGGAGGGTGCCGCCGGTGAGGGCGACCCGCTCGCGCATCCCGACGAGGCCGAAACCGGAAGTGGGCAGGGCGACGTCGTGGCCGCGGGTGCTGCGGCGGTTGGTCACCGTCACCGCGAGCTCCTCGTCGTCGCAGCGCACCTCCACCCGCACGGCCGCGTGCGGGGCGTGCTTGGCGGCGTTGGTCAGCGCCTCCTGCACCACCCGGTACGCCGCGCGCCCCACCTCCGGCGGGACCTCGGGCGCGGGCTCGGGCATGTCCAGCCGCACGTTCGAGCCCGACCGGACGGCGCCGTCGACGAGATCGACGATGCCGGTGGTGCTCGTCGAGGCGGGCTCGGGTTCGGCCTCGTCGCGCAGCGCGCGCAGCATGTCGTTGAGCTCCGACATCGCCGTCGCGCTGGTCGAGCGGAGGATCTCGGCGAGCTCGGCGCTGCGCTCGTCGGGCGCCTCGCGGGCCAGGACGTCGGCGTGCCGGGAGACCACGCCGATGCGGTGCGCGACGACGTCGTGCATCTCGCGGGCGATCTCGCGCCGCTGCGCCTCCACGGCGCGCTCGGCCAGCAGTTCCCGCTCGCGCTCGATCTGCGCGGCCTGCTCCCGGTATTCGGCCAGGTCGCGCCTGCGCCCGAACACCCACAGCCCGAGCAACAGCGGCACGACGACCGAGCTCCCGACGACGGTCGTGGCCGCCCCGAGGTAGAGGCGGTCCCAGCCCCACACGAGCGGAACCTCCGCCACCAGGTGCGCGGCGAGGGCGATCCAGGTCAGCGGCCGCGGCCCGATCCGGCTCGCCGCGGTGTAGAGCGCGACCTCCGAGAGCCCGATGACGGGATCCATCGCCAGACTGCTCGCGGCGACCACCATCGCGACCGCGAACGGGAAGCGCCTGCGCACCACCAGCGCGAGGAACCCGGTGATCAGCGCGGCGATGGTCAGCGGCGAGGTGTCGCCGAGACGCCCGCCGTGCGCGTAGAACTCCCCGGCGATCGGCGCGGCCGCCACCGCGAGGTCGAACAGCAGCGACCGCGGGGAACCGTCCCACCACGACAACCACGAGCGCGTCCGTTCGGCCAGCACGTCGGACACCGTACTCACACGTCTCGGCGGTTGAGCACGACGGCGGACGCCCCCAGCAGCACCGCCGCCAACCCCAGCATCGGCAGCGTCCCCGGCCAGGCCGGCGAGTCGCTGATCAGCTGCCGCGCCGAGTAGAACGGGTGCAGCACGAACAGCAGCCACTCCGGCAGGTCCAGCCGGTTGATCAGGAACATCTCGATCTGCGGCCACACCACCAGGAGCGCGATCGGCGTGATCGACCCGTGCAGCAGCACCGCCAGCCCGAGCCCGATCAGCGTCACCAGCACCGCGTAGACGACCGCGCCCGCGCCCTGCACCAGCGACGTCGACACCGTCGGCGCCGCGCCGAACATGCCCGCGAGCACCAGCCAGGACGAGGCGAGCGCCGCGCACTCGGCCACGATCGCCGCCGCGGTGACCACGACGGCCTTCGCCAGCAGCACGTGCGTCCGGGACCGCGCGGTGAGCATCGTCGTCACGATCGTGCGATACCGGTACTCGGTGCCGAAGGCGTTGACCCCCAACGCCCCGACCAGCACCGTGAACAGCCAGGCCACCGACATCACCTTGTTGAAGGTGATGTCGCCGGTGTCGTGGGAGTCGTGCGCGACGATCGTCAGCAGCAGGTGCACGACCACCGCGGACCCCATCAGCGCCCAGTTGGACCGCAGGCTCCGGAACGCGGCCCACTCGTAGCGCAGCGAGCGCGCGAAGCCGGGGGAGCGGTCGGTGGACGGCTGCTCTTCCAGCGTTGTCATGCTGCTTCTCCTCGGTAGCTGGTGGCGTCGGCGGTGGCGTTGAAGAAGGCGTCCTCGAGGCTGCTGCGGCGGGTGTGCAGCTCGCGGATCGCGACCCCGGCCCGGCGGGCGGCGTCGCTGACCGCGTCGACGTCGCCGCTGTCGATGCGCAGCGCGCCGTCGTCCTCCCGCGCGACCGGGAACCCGTTGGCGCGCAACCACTCCTGGAACCGCTCGGCGTCGGGCGTGCGGACGATGACGTGGGTGCGGGTGTGCGCGGCGATGAAGTCGCGCACCGGTTCGGCGGCGATCAACCGGCCTTCGCCGATGACCACGAGGTCGTCGGCGAGCTGCGCGACCTCCGACAGCAGGTGCGAGGAGACGAACACGGTCCTGCCCTCGTCGGCGAGGTTGCGCAGCAGCGCCCGGATCCAGCGCACCCCCTCGGGATCGAGCCCGTTGGTGGGCTCGTCGAGGATCACGTGCTCCGGGTCGCCGACGAGCGCGGCGGCGATGCCCAGCCGCTGCTGCATGCCGAGGCTGAACCCGCCCGCGCGGCGGGACCGCACGTCGTCGAGCCCGACGGCGGCCAGCACCTCCCGCACCCGCTGCTCGGGAATCCCCGCGCCTGCGGCGATCATGCGCAGGTGCTGGAGCGCGGTGCGGCCCGGGTGCACGGCCCGCGCGTCGAGCAGCGCCCCCACGCTGCGTGCGGGATTCCGCAGCTCCCGGTAGGTGCGATCGCCGAAGCGAACCTCGCCCTCGCCGCGGTCGAGGCCGAGCATGAGCCGCATGGTGGTGGACTTCCCGGCCCCGTTCGGGCCGAGGAAACCGGTCACCACGCCCGGCCGGATGGTGCAGCTGAGCCGGTCCACGGCGAGCCGATCGCCGTAGCGCTTGGTCAGTTCCCCGATGGTGATCAACCCTGCTCCTCGATGTCGGATCGGATGCCGTCGAGCATCGCAACACCACGAGGTGCGGGGCGTCTGACTTCCAGCTACGAGTCGCTACGACTTTCGGACATCCTCGGCAGCACCGCCGCCACCCGGAACCCGCCATCGCCGGTGGGACCGGTCTCCAGCGTCCCGCCGGCCAGCGCGACCCGCTCCCGCATCCCCAGCAGCCCGTACCCCGCGCCGGGGGCGGGCGGCCGCGGGCTCGGCCCGTTGGTGACGGTCACCGACAGCTCGTCACCGGCCTCGACGACGACGGACACCTCGGCGTCCGGCGCGTGCCGCGCGGCGTTGGTCAGCGCCTCCTGCACCACCCGGTAGGCGGCCCTGCCGGTGGTCCCGGAGATCGCGGGCAGCTCGTCGGGGATGCTCAACCGCACTCCCGGTCCGCTCTCGCGCACCAGCTCGGCGATGTCGGCGGCGGTCGGCGCCTCGGCGATCTCCGACGGGCCCTCGCGCAGGACGCGCAGCATCCCGCGCAGTTCGGTGAGGGCCTTGGAGCTGTTGTCCCGGATGATCTCGGCGGTCTCGGCGGTGCGCGCGTCCTTCGCGTGCAGCGTCAGCGCACCGGCCTGCAGCGACAGCACGCTGGCCCGGTGGGCGATGACGTCGTGCAGCTCGCGGGCGATGCGGCGCCGCTCGTCGCCGACGGCCCGCTCGGCCCGCAGCGCGCGCTCCCGCTCGGCCCGCTGGATGCGCTCGCGGGTGGCGGCCACCTGCACCTGCCGCTGCTGCAGCCACAACCCGAGCATCCCCGGGACCGTGTAGAGCGCCGAGTTCACGCCGATGCTCAGCAGCGTCGCGAACCCGTCCCACGCGGGGAAGCGGGCGAACTGCGCGCCCACCCCCGCCGCGATGATCACGACACCGGTGATCCACGTGGTGCGGGACGCGCCGTAGCGCCGCGCGCACGTGTAGAGCGCCACCCACGCCACGGGCGGGTACTGGGCGAAGACGAGCAGCGCGATCGACACGGCCGCGAGCACCAGCGGGAACCCCCTGCGCGCCACCAGCGCGAGCATGCCCGCGAGGTGCAGCAGGAACATCCACGGCGAGGTGAACTCCTGGAACAGCCCGGAGAAGAACAGCGCGAGCCCGATGTCGATGGGCAGCTGGTACACCTTGCCGTCCCACCAGGACAGCAGGCGCTCACGGTCGAGGTGACGCACCGGGCCGACTCTAGCTGCGCGGATCCGCTCCGGCCTTCTCCGACCGGCCGAGGCGCGTACGACTTTCGGCCAAGTTCGGACGAGCGGGTAGAGGGACGCCGCGGTGGCCGCGAATCCCTAGCGTTGGTGATCGAACGACGAACTCGTGGAAGGGAAACGCAATGGATTTCGGCCGGCTCTTCAGCGACCCGGAGCTGCTGCTCTCGTTCGGCGGCCTGGGCCTGGTCGCGCTGCTGCTGTTCGGGTGGCTGGCGCTGTTCGTCTGCGCCGTGGTGAGCATCATCGGCTCGCCGCTGTCGTTCGGCATGACGCTGGTGTGGCTGGTGATCGCCTTCTGCGCCCCGTTCCTCGGCGTGCTCGCGTGGTTCTTCATCGGCCGCGGAGACGCCTACCGCCGAGCCGCCTGCTAGGCCAGACCGGCGTCGTGGGCGATGATCGCCACCTGGGTCCGGTTGACCGCGTCCAGCTTCTGCATGATGCGTCCGATGTGGACTTTCACGGTGGACTGGCTCATGTAGAGGTCGGCGGCGATCTCGGCGTTGCTCGAACCCTGGGCGACCGCCACCGCCACCTCGCGCTCCCGCGCGGTCAGCTGCTCCATCTTGGCCTTCGCCGACTGCGCTGCGCCACCACCGGTGGAGAAGGCCGCCAGCAGTTTCCGGGTGATGCGGGGCGAGAGCATCGCCTCGCCCCCGGCGAGGGTGTGCACGGCGGCGACGAGATCGTGCGGCCGGGTGTCCTTGAGCAGGAATCCAGCCGCCCCGTTCTGCAGCGCCGCGTGCACGTACTCGTCGATGTCGAAGGTGGTGAGCACGCCCACCGCGGGCGGGTCGGGCAGCGCGGCGAGGCGCCGGGTCACCTCCAGGCCGCCGACCTCGGGCATCTGGATGTCGGTGAGCACCACGTCGGGCGCGTGCTTGGCCACCAGGTCGACGATCCCGCCGCCGTGGGCGGCCTCGGCGACGACCTGGATCTCGGGATCGGATTCGAGGATCATCCGGATCCCGGACCGCACCAGGTCCTCGTCATCGAGCAGAACAACCTTGACGCTCACCGATCACCACGCCCGCCGCTTGAGAAGAGCCACCGCCTCAACGGTATCTCAGCCCGCGACGTCGGCGATCAGCTTCTCGGACACCGCCCACAACCGGCGGCGCACCTCGACGTCGTAGGAGACCTTGCTGGTGGCCACCGGCCGGCGCTTGATGAAGTACTTACCGCTGACGTCGGCGACCTCCGGCGAGTTCGCCAGGTGCAGGATCGTGTCGGCGCCCTTCTCCGGCGAGATGCCGAAAGCCGCGTAGAACGCCCCGACCACGGCCTTGATGACGCCCTCGGTCCCGTTCTTGAACCCGGACGCCACGGCCCCGGGGTGCATCGCGTTGACGGTGACGCCGGTCCCGCGCAGCCGCTCGGCGAGCTCGTAGGTGAACAGGATCTGCGCGAGCTTCGACTGCCCGTACCCGCGCATCGCGTTCTTGCCGCTGCGGTTCTGGAGGTCGTCGAAGTCGATCCGCGCGCCCTTGTGCGCCATCGAGCTGACGTTGATGATCCGCGCGTTCCCGGCCGCCTTGAGCTGGTCGAGCAGCGAGGTGGTCAGCAGGAAGTGCCCGAGGTAGTTGCCCGCGAACATGGCCTCCAGCCCCTCGGAGGACTCGCGCCGGGTCTGCGTCACGCCTCCGGCGTTGTTGACCAGCACGTCCAGCGTCGAGTGCCGCTCGGTGAACTCCCGCACGGCCCGCCGCACGTCGGCCATCTCGGCCAGGTCCACCACGATCAGCTCGACCCGCTCGTTCCCGGTCTCGGCGACGATCGCAGCCCGCGCGGCCTCCCCCTTCTCGGCGTTGCGGCACATCATCACGACGTTCGCCCCGCCCCGAGCCAACTCCAACGCCGTCACGTATCCGGTCCCGGAATTCGCCCCGGTCACGACGCAAACCCGTCCGTCACTACCCATGCCGAAAAACCTCGATCCGAAGTAAGCAACTGCCTACACCGACCCTACGGCCGAAGTCCGAACCGACAACCGCCAGGACGCGTACGCCCGCGCGAGCGTCATCCTGCGTGGAGGTGCTGGTGAGCGCGCTCGGCGCGTCGCTGGGCACGTGATGGATGAACGGCATCGACCAAGCGGCCCGAGACCGACACTCCCGATCCCGATCCTCGGGCCCCACGGAACCACCCGCGCCTGACTCCGCTGCCTCGCGAGGGTGGCGTGGTCGCCTGGGGACAGTTTTAGCCATAATTGTCCGGACATAACGGACATTGATCATGGGTGATTATGGCTAAAACTGTCCCCGCCGAACGCAGCCGCGATACGCGACCGTCCGCAAGTGCGATAGTCAATCAAGCGCAAGTGTGATAGCTGAACGTTCGGTGTCCGACGAGAACGGTCGTGTCTTCCGCGAGGCGTGGATCGAGGGTGTTCGGGCGCACTACCCGGGCGACCCGAAACCCGGATACGTTGCGCCGTGGGAGGAGACGCCTGACTGGGAGCGCGCCAGCGCTGCGGCCGTGTGTCAGCAGGTGCGGGACTTCATCGAGGCGACCGGCGGCAACGCGTCGAAGCTCACCCGCGAGCAGAAGGGCCGGTTCGTCGCCCTGTGCTGGACGGGTCAGATCTACAAGCACTTCGCCGATCCCAAGCCGGCGTACGTCGCCGACTGGGCGGACATGCCCCAGTGGCAGCGCGAGACCGACTCCGACATCTTCGAGCACATCGAGAAGCAGCGGTGACCGGGTTTTCCGGGGTGGCGGAGCGGTCGATCGTGGTTGGTAGGGGGCAGTTTTAGTTAGAACTGTCTGGACATTTCGGGCGTCGATGGCGGACGGTTATGGCTAAAACTGTCCCCTGGTGAGGCGTTGCCGGCGTGGCCCGGGAGGAGTCCGGGCCACGCCGGGTGTCAGCGGCCTGCGCGTTCGACTGCGATGCCTCGGACGGACTTGAGCTCGGAGACGAGTTCGGTGCAGACGTTGACCGGCCACTTCGGGAGTTCCAGGCGGGTCTTGCCGAGGTGCACGTGCACCGGGGTGGTGCCCTTGTGCGCGGCGAAGGTCTGTTTGAGCTCGCTGATCACGTCCTCGGTGAGCTTGCGGGAGTCCGCGCGCAGCACCAGCGGCGGTTCGCTGCCCGGGTCGGTCTCGGCGGCGGTGATGTCGATCGGGACCGCGTCGGAGGCGAACACGCTGATCTCGCCCTCGCGCTCGTTGACCCGGCCCTTGACCGCCAGCGCGTTGTCCTCCACCAGGCAGTCGGCGAACATCTCGTAGGACTTCGGGAAGAACAGCACCTCGATGCTGGCCTCGAAGTCCTCCAGGGTCACGATCGCCCACGGCTGGCCGTTCTTGTTCAGCCGCCGCTGGATGCCGGAGATCATCCCGGCGATCTTGGGCTGCTGCTCCTTGCTGCCGTAGCCGCCGGGCTCGCGCTCACCGCCGACGAGCTCGGCGATGCTGGTGTCCTGGTACGGAGCCAGCAGCCGCTCGGCACCGTCGAGCGGGTGCGCCGAGACGTACAGGCCCAGCATCTCCCGCTCGTAGGCCAGCAGCTGCTTGCGCGGCCACTCCTCGTCGGTGAACTGCAGGTGCGCCAGCGGCGAGGTGTCCTCCGACGGGCCCGCGTCGTCCCCGCCGAAGAGGTCGAACTGGCCCATCGCCTGCTGCCGCTTGAGACCGATCACCGCGTCGACCGCGGCTTCGTGGTGGGCGTTGAGCGCCATCCGCGTGTGGCCGAGCGAGTCGAACGCGCCCGCCTTGATCAGCGATTCGATGACCCGCTTGTTGCAGGCGGTGATCTCGATCTTGTCGAGGAAGTCGGTGAACGACGCGAACTTCCCCTTCTCCTCCCGCGAGGAGATGACCGACTCGACGACGTTGGCGCCGACGTTGCGGATCGCGCCCATGCCGAAGCGGATCCGGCCGTCGACGGCCGTGTGCTGGGTCATCGACTCGTTCACGTCCGGCGGCAGCACCTCGATGCTCATCCGCCGGCACTCCGAGAGGTAGACCGCGGTCTTGTCCTTGTTGTTGCTGTTCGCGGTCAGCAGCGCGGCCATGTACTCGGCCGGGTAGTGGGCCTTGAAGTAGGCGGTCCAGTAGGTGACCAGGCCGTAGGCGGCGGCGTGCGACTTGTTGAACGCGTAGCCGGCGAAGGGGAGGACGGTGGCCCACAGCTGCTCGATCGCTTCCTTCGAGTAGCCGCGCTCCTGCATGCCCGCCGAGAAGTTGGCGAACTGCTCGTCCATCACCTCCTTCTTCTTCTTACCCATGGCTCGCCGCAGCAGGTCTGCTTGTCCGAGCGTGTACCCGGCGACCTTCTGGGCGATCGCCATGATCTGCTCCTGGTAGACGATCAGACCGTAGGTCTCGCCCAGGATGTCCTTCAGCGGCTCGTCCAGCTCCGGGTGGATCGGCTCGACCGGCTTCTTGCCGTTCTTGCGGTCGGCGTAGTCCAGGTGCGCGTTGACGTCCATCGGGCCCGGCCGGTACAGGGCCACGCAGGCGACGATGTCGCCGAACCGGGTCGGCTGCATGCGCTTGAGCAGCGACTGCATGCCGCCACCTTCAAGCTGGAACACTCCCAGCGATTCACCGCGACCGAGCATCTCGTAGGTCTTGGTGTCGTCCAGCGGAATGTCCAGCGGTTCGACCTCGATGCCGTGGTTGGCCTTCACCATCCGCACGGTGTCGTCGATCGTGGTCATGTTGACCAGGCCCAGGATATCGATCTTGAGCAGGCCCACGGCCTCGCACTGCGGACCGTCCCAGCCGGTGATGATCTCGCCGTCGTCGCGCTTCCACAGCGGCAGCACGTCCAGCAGCGGCTCGCGCGAGATGATGTGCGCGCACGCGTGCACGCCCGCGTTGCGGATCAGGCCCTCCAGGCCGCGGGCGGTGTCGAAGATCTTGCCGATCTGCGGGTCGGTCTCGATCAGCGAGCGGACCTCGGCGGCCTCCGGGTAGCGCTCGTGCTCGGGGTCGACGATGCCCGACAGCGGGATGTCCTTCGCCGCGATCGGGGCGGGCAGCGCCTTGGAGAACCGGTCGGCCAGCTGGAAACCCGCCTGCCCCATGTGCACGCGCGCGGCGTCCTTGAACGCGGCCTTGGTCTTAATCGTGCCGTAGGTGATGACCTTGGCGAAGTACTCCTCGCCGTACTTCTCCTTGGCGTACTGGATGACCCGCTCGCGCTGACGCTCGTCGAAGTCGATGTCGATGTCGGGCGGGGAGTCGCGCTCGGGGTTGAGGAACCGCTCGAACAGCAACCCGTGCTGCAGCGGGTCGATGTCGATGATGTGCAGCACGTACGACAGCAGCGCACCCGCCGCCGAACCACGACCCGGACCCACCCGGATGCCGTTGTTCTTGGCCCAGCGGATCATGTCGCCGACCACCAGGAAGTAGGAGCTGTAGCCCTTCTCCGTGATGACCTTGAGCTCCCACTCCAGCTGGTCGCGGTACTCCTGGGTGAACTGGCCGTCCTTGAAGCGGGTCGGGATGAACGACTCGACCTCGTCGCGCAGCATCTCCACGTCGGTGCGCCCGGCCTCGACCTTGGCCTGCGGCATCCGGTTGTGCGGCGCGAAGGCCTCCTCGTAGCCCTCGACCATGTCGGTGATCAGCAGCGTGCTGTCGGCCGCGCCCGGGACCTCCTCGTCCCAGTACTCGCGCATCTCCTCGGAGCTCTTGATGTGGTAGCCGTCGCCGTTGAACTTGAACCGGTCGGTGTCGGCGATCATCGAGCGGGTCTGCAGGCACAGCAGCGCGTCGTGGTGACCGGCCTGGTCGTTGGTCACGTAGTGGCTGTCGTTGGTCGCCACCGTCCGCAGGTCCAGCTGCTTGGCGAGGTCCAGCAGCTCGGTCCGGATGTTGCGCTCCATCTGGATGCCGTGATCCATGACCTCGATGAAGAAGCGGTCCGGCCCGAAGATGTCCTTGTAGTCCGAGGCCGCCTGCAGCGCCTCCTGCTTCTGGCCCAGCCGCAGCCGGGTCAGGATCTCGCCCGCCAGGCAGCCGGAGGTGGCGATGATGCCCTCGGAGTGCTCGGCGATGAGCTCCTTGTCCATCCGCGGCTTGCGGAAGAAGCCCTGGATGCTCGCCAGCGAGGACAGCTTGAACAGGTTGCGCAGCCCGGTCGAGTTCTGCGCGAGCATCGTCATGTGCGTGTAGGCACCGGCGCCGGAGACGTCGCCGCTCTCGCCGTACTCGTCCACTTCCTTCTTGCCGGTGCGCGCCCGCTCGCCCCAGAACACGGGCTTCTTGTGGTAGCGGCTCTCCGGCGCGATGTAGGCCTCGATGCCGATGATCGGCTTCACCCCGGCCTTGGTGGCCTTGGTGTAGAAGGAGTGCGCCCCGTACATGTTGCCGTGGTCCGTCATCGCCACCGCGGGCTGTTCGAGGCGGGAGACCTCTTTGAACAGCGCATCATGTTTCGCAGCACCGTCGAGCATCGAGAACTCGGTGTGCACATGCAGGTGAACGAACTGATCAGACACGCAGACCTCTCCGAAGACGTCGACCCGGGCGGAGCTCTCCCGACTCTAGTCGCCCCACCCGACGTGTCCGGGAAGGCTCGCCAACGTGACCGGGACCGTCCGGAACACCGGTCCTGCCTCGGAGAACGCGCCCGCCTCCGGGGAGGCGAGCGCGTCCGGTCCTCAAGCCGCGGGCGTCAGCCTGCGGGCTGCTCCTCCGCCGGCTTCGGCAGGTCGATGATGGGGTCGCCATCGCTGACGTCCGCACTGTCGGCAGTGTCACTGGCGGCAAGCCCCCAGAGTTCGAGCGGGATGTCGTAGAGCTGGGCGAGTGCGCCCACGGGGAGCTGAGCGTCGAGCTCGGTGAGCGGCTGCCCGGCGGCGCTGGCGGCTCCGGCGGTGCCCACGAGCAGTGCGGCGGCGACGCCCGCCGCCGCGGTGATCGTGCTGATGGTGGTGCGCACGCAATCTCCTAGAGTTGATCTTGAGCGTGGAACTCCACCCTCAACTGCGAGATCAACTTCGCAAAGCCCGATCACACCAACCGGTGTCACACACCCCGGTGAATGTCGCTGGCCGCCCCTCGGCGCGGCGGTTTTCCGGGTGCGCCGCCCGGTCGCCGACGTGACCAGTCCTCATCGACCAGCCAGAACGGACGTCGAATCCGGACAGCCGGACAGACGATGTGGTGGGGCCGGAGGGACTCGAACCCTCACTGTCTAGGACCTAAACCTAGTGCCTCTGCCAATTGGGCTACGGCCCCTGCGGCCCTGGCGGGCCTCGGTGGGCACAGCGTATCGCGTATGTCGATCATGTTTTTGCCCGACGGGGGAAGACCCGAGCAGGCGACATGGGCGCGGCTCGTGCGTCGGGTGATCCGCCGTGAACTACGGTGTGGGCAGCCAGGTGAACGTGAGGAGGACACGTGGCCCGTGATCAAGATGCCATCGAGCGTGACATCGAGCAGGCGCGTGACGCGCTGGCCGACACGCTGGACCGGCTGAGCGTGCAGGCGAACCCGCAGAAGTTCGTCGACGCCGGCAAGGCCAGCGTCAAGGAGAAGCTGAACGACCCCAAGGTGCGCTACGCGCTCATCGGGGTCGGCGCGCTGGTCACCGTCGTGGTCGTGCGCAAGCTGTTCAAGTGAGGTGCCGTTGTTCTGGGGTCTCGGACCTGGCCCCAGGACAACGGAACTCCCTCACCCCGCGGTGACCTCGTCACCCACCTCGACCGTTCCCGGCCTGGTCACCCGCATGATCACGCCGAACTTGTTCTCGTGCGCCTGGATCAGGTGAGTCTGCAGCTCCCGCCAGCGCTCCCGCCCCTCGGCGTCCCAGCTCGGCACCGCGCAGCGGATGCACGGGCCGGAGTTCTCGCCGGTCACGGCCAGTTCCACCTCGCCGACGGTGATCGTCGCGCCCGGTTCCCAGTCCTGCTCCGCGAACGGCGGCAGCTCCGCCTCGACGTGCAGGTTCGTCCGGAACCGACGCAGATCGACCTCCGCGCCCAGCTCCTCGCCCAGACCGCGGAGCGAGGACTCGAAGGTGACCAGCACCGTCGGACCCCGGTCCTGCTGGCCGTCGGCCGGGTTCAGCCGGACCGGGATGTCCAGCGACTTCGCGAGCTCGTCGGCCAGCTCCGGGTCGTCCCAGGAGAGCTGCTGGGAATCCGGGCCGACCAGGGTCGGTGAGTCCGCGGGGTCCGGCTGGTCGCCGTAGTGCGCCGACCAGGACAGCAGCGACTGGTTCTGCCGGACCGTGACGATGTTGCCGACGCGGTTCGGCCGCTCGTCGAGCAGGGCGTACGCGCGATCACCGGCCATGCCGCGCTCGTCGAAGCGGGCGGCGCTCACCTGCTCGCCGCGCAGCGACTTCACCGGCCAGCGGCTCAGCGAGAGAACCTGGGACACGAACGACCTCCTCCGCGATGTGTCCCGGCGACCCTAACCCGCCGAACGAGGCCTCAGCGCTTGAGCAGCGGCAGCAGCGCCTCGTTGAGCAGGCGGTCCACGAACCCGGTGTCCAGCGGTTCGTCGGCCAGCATCAGCCGGTAGATCAAGCCCGCACCGGCCAGCTCGCCGACCGTGTCGATCGGGGCGTTCGGGCTGATCTCGCCGCGCTGCACGCCGCGCTCCATGATCCGGCGCAGCACGTCGCGCTGCGGCAGCAGGAACGACTCGCGGAACTTCACCGCCAGCTCCGGTTCGTGCGGCAGCTCGCCGACCAGGGCCTGGGCGGCCTTGCCGACCGGACCGGTCAGCAGCGTCGCGAACGAGCGCAGGAACTCGCCGAGATCGGCGGCCACCGAACCCAGGTCGGGTTCGGGGATGCTGCGCTGGACCAGCTCGTTGCAGGTGTCGATGACCAGGTCGAGCTTGGAGTCCCAGCGGCGGTAGATGGTGGCCTTGCCCGCGCGCGCCTGCGCGGCGACGGCGTCCATCGTCAGAGCCCGGTAGCCGACCTGGGCCAGCACCTCCATCGCGGCCTGCCGCAGCGCGGCGTCGCGGGAGGCGTCCCGCGGGCGTCCCCGGCCGGCGGGCGGCCTGCTCGGTTCGAGGCTGGCCACCGCTGCTTCCTCCTGGAGTGCACTACTGGTCGGCGCGTTCACGGACGCCATCCTAAGGTCCCGTCGCGTTCATCCCCTGTGCACGTGATCGGTGGGTCGCGAAGAGCCACCGAGCGGTGACACCCCGGAGTGGGTGCGCGCGGTCGTTACTGGGCGGGGGCGTTGGCGACGGCGGCGCGGGCCGCGCTGTCGGTGGCCTCGTCGGACAGCCCGTGCCGGGCCTGCAGGTAGGCGGTGGTGAAGGCGAACCCGTCGCCGTCGAGCAGGTGGATCACCACGCGACCGGCCTTGCCGGGCGAGAGCTGCTCGATGAGCTGGTCGGCCTGGTCCCGGGCGGCGATCAGGCCGGGCGCACGCGCGGTCTTCTGGTCGTCACCGTCGGTGACGGTGATCTGCCAGTCATCGCCCTGGGGTACGTAGTTCGCGGTGATATGACCGCCAGCCATGGATGCCTCCGCTCTCCACTTTGCTCGGGCGTTGGAGCTCTCGACCGGAAGACAATGCTAGGCGCACCGGCTCTCAACAGCGCCTCTCGGTCGCCCTGGCACTCTACGTGGCCGGTCGGTGCAGATCTTCAGGCTGGTCCACATCAAAGCCCTCCGATACGTCGTCACAGGACACCATCGTCACCGTGCGTTGCCGGAGATAGTCGCGGGCGCCGGCGTCACCCGACGCGGAGGCTGCTGCACCGGTCCAGTGCGCGCGTCCCAGCAACACGGGGTGACTGCGCCGTCCGCCGTGCGAGGCGGCCGCGAGCGCGTCGGGGGAGGCGAGCGCGGCGACCCGGCGGACGGCCTCCGGGCCGATGCCGGGCATGTCGACGGGCAGGATCAGCGCCGCCGGGGCGTCGCAGTCGCGCAGCGACTCCAGGGCGACCCGCAGCGAGGACCCCATGCCGGTCGACCAGTCGGGGTTGAACACGGTCGTCACCCCGGTGAGCTCGGCCCGCTCCCGCACCTCCTCGGCGGCGGCCCCGAGCACCACGACCACGGGATCGCAGCCGCCCTCGGCGAGCACCCGCGCGGCCCGGTCGACCAACAACGACCCCTGGTGCTCCACCAGCGCCTTCGGCATCCCGAACCGGCGCCCCGCCCCCGCGGCGAGCACAACTCCAGCTGGCGACATCACACCCCCGAAGGTAGTACGCGTGTCGAAAACCCCGGTTTTCGCGCCACGAAAACCGGGGTTTTTGACGCGATGAAAACCGGGGTTTTCGACACGGGGTGGGTGTCAGAGGCCGGTGAGGCCGGAGATGAGGAAGTAGATCGCGAAGACGATCGCCAGGGAACCGACGAGCCAGCCGATCTCGCGGACCTTGCCCCGGGCGAGCTTGATGACCGCGAACGCGATCAGGCCCGCACCGATGCCGTTGGTGATCATGTAGGTGTAGGGGATGACCGCCAGCGTCAGGAACGCCGGGATGACGTAGTCCGGGTCGTTCCACGGGATGAGCCGGACCTGCGACATCATCAGGCCGCCGACGATCACCAGCGCCGGTGCCGCGGCCTGGGCCGGGACGATCGAGGCCAGCGGCGTGATCAGCAGCGTCAGGCAGAACAGCAGGCCGGTGACGACGCTGGCCAGGCCGGTGCGGGCACCTTCGGCGACGCCCGCGGCCGACTCCAGGAACACCGTGTTCGGGGCCGCACCGGTGAACCCGCCCGCCGCGGCGGCCACGCCGTCGACGGCCAGGATGCGGCCCATGCCCTGCACCTTGCCGTCCTGGGCGAGCCCGGCCTGCGAGGAGACGCTGGTGATCGTGCCCATCGCGTCGAAGAACCCGGACAGTACCAGCGTGAACAGGAACACCGTCGCCGCCACACCGCCGGCCGCGGCGAACCCGCCGAACAGGTCCACCTGCCCGAACAGCCCGAAGTCGGGCGTGCCCACCAGGTTCGCGGGCAGCTCCGGGACCACCGTTCCCCACTGCTCCGGCGCGATGTTCAGCGCGGAGTTGGCGATGAGCGCGAGCACGGTCCCGGTCACGATGCCCAGCAGGATGGCGCCGGGAGTGCGGCGGGCCATCAGGCCCATCATCACCAGCAGCGTCACGCAGAACACCGCGATCGGGATGCCCGCCAGGTGCCCGTCGGTGCCCATCTGCACCGGAACCGTCGTCTCCTGCGAGTCCGGCACCCGCGTCACGAAACCGGCGCTGACCAGTCCGATCAGCGCGATGTAGAGGCCGATGCCGACGGTGAGGGCGATCTTGAGCGGCTCCGGGATGGCGTTCATGATCTTCTCGCGGACGCCGCTGAGCGCCAGCGCCACGATCACCACGCCTTCGAGCACCACGAGCCCGAACGCCTCGGCCCAGGTCATGGTGGGCGCGATGGTGAACGCCACGACCGCGTTCACGCCCAGACCGGTGGCCAGCGCCAGCGGGGCGTTGCCGACCAGGCCCATCACGATGGTCATCACGCCCGCGGTGGCGGCGGTGGCGGTCGTGAGCTGCTCGGGGGAGAGCTTCGCGCCGGTCACGTCGGTTCCGGAACCGAGGATCAGCGGGTTGAGCATCACGATGTAGGCCATCGCGACGAAGGTGGTCAGGCCGCCGCGCAGTTCGCGGGCGACGGTGGAACCGCGCTCCGATATCCGGAACGCGCGGTCCAGCCCGCTGCCGGGTCTGGTGGTCACTTGCTGGGTCATTGCGTCCTCCCATGCCGGTGGGCGCCCCCGGGACGTCGGTTTTCCGGGCAGGGTTGAGCCCGGCGAGAATTCGCCGAAAGCCAGGTGCGGGGCGTTTGGTGATGGAACCGCAGGTCAGCGGCTCGTGTCAGGTGGCGACCCGGTCATCGCCGTGGATTGCGCGGGTTGTGCGCTCGTTCTCAGTAATCGACGCGGTCTGCTTTGTTGCGCCAGGCGTCGAAGGCTTCGTTGCGGTTGGCGATGTCGATCCGCACGACCGCGGTCGGGTTCTGGGCGGGGTCGACCATCGCGTCGTAGAAGGCGCGGTCGTCGAAGCCCGCCGCGGCCGCGTCGTCGCGGTCGGCGGCGAACAGGACCCGGTCGACCCGGGCCCACATCGCCGAGGCCAGGCACATCGGGCACGGCTCGCACGAGGTCACCAGCACGCAGCCGGCCAGCGAGAACGTGCCCAGCTCCCGGCAGGCGTTGCGGATCGCGACGACCTCGGCGTGCGCGGTCGGGTCCAGGTCGGGGGTGACGCGGTTGGCGCCGGTGGCCACGACCTCGCCGTCGCGGACGATCACCGCGCCGAACGGGCCGCCGCCGTCGTGCACGTTGGCGGTGGCCAGCTCGATCGCGCGAGCCATCCAGGACTGCTCCTGCTGGGTTGCGACGTCGACGGACATCGGTTCACTCCAATGGTTCTCGGTGGTGCCGCTCAGATGATGTGCTCGGGAGCGACCGGCGTGTGGGTGAGGGATTTGCCGGTGGCGGCGCGGATCGCCGCGACGACGGCCGGCGTGGTGGAGATCGTCGGCGGCTCGCCGACGCCCCGGACCCCGTAGGGCGCGTTGTCGTCGGCGCGCTCGACGACGTCGATCTCCATCGGCGGCATGTCCAAGATCGTCGGGATCAGGTAGTCGGTGAACGAGGGGTTGCGGATCCGCCCGTCGCGGACCTGGATCTCCTCCATCACCGCCAGCCCGAGGCCCTGCGCCGACCCGCCCTGGATCTGCCCGAGCACGGCCTCCGGGTTGACGGCCTTGCCGACGTCCTGCGCGCAGGCCAGCTGCACGACCTTGACCAGCCCCAGCTCGGTGTCGACGTCGACCACGGCGCGGTGCGCGGAGAAGGCGTGCTGCACCTGCACCACGTCGCTGCGCCCGTCGGCGTCCATCGGGAAGGTCTGCCGGTGGTGGTACTCGCGGGTCTCCTCGATGACGTCGTCGCCCAGCACCTCGGCGAGGTCGGCGATCACGCCCTCGGCGGAGATGACCTTGCCGCCCTGCAGCGACAGGCCCACCGCGGTCCCGTACCGGTCGACGACGCGCTCGAACAGCACCTCCCGCACCGCCTGGCACGCCTCCCGCACGGCACCGCCGGTGACGTAGGTCTGGCGCGAGGCGGAGCTGGAACCGGCCGGGCCCACGGAGGTGTCGTTGGGGTGGATGGTCACCCGCTCCACGCCCAGCTCGCTGCGCGCGATCTGCTGCTGCACGGTCACCAGGCCCTGGCCGACCTCGGCGGCAGCGGTGTGCACCATCGCGGCCGGTTCGCCGCCGATGAGCTGCAACCGCACCCGCGCCGTGGAGAAGTCGTCGGCGCCCTCGGAGTAGCAGATGTTCTTGATCGTCACCCCGTAACCGATGCCGCGCACCACGCCCTCGCCGTGGGTGGTGTTGGACGCGCCACCGGGCAGCTCCCGGATGTCGCTGGTGTCGCGGTCGGCCGGCATCGGCAGCGCGCGGACGCGTTCCAGCAGCTCGGCGACCGGGGCGGGGGAGTCGACGACCTGGCCGGTCGGGATGGTCTCGCCCTGGGAGATCGCGTTGCGCACCCGCAGCTCCACCGGGTCCATCCCGAGCGCGTCGGCGAGCTTGTCCATCTGCGACTCGTAGGCGAAAGTCGGCTGCACCGCGCCCAATCCGCGCATCGCGCCGCACGGCGGGTTGTTGGTGTAGATGCCCCAGCCGTCGATGCGGACGTGGGGCACCACGTACGGGCCGACGCCCAGCGTGGTCGCGTTGCCCACCACCACGGGCGTCTTCGACGCGTACGCGCCGCCGTCGAAGTACTGGGTGGCCTTGACGTAGACGAGTTGCCCGTCGCGGGTCGCGCCGTGCTCGTAGTACATCTTGGCCGGGTGCCGGTGCACGTGGCCGTAGAACGACTCCTCGCGGCTGTAGTACATCTTCACCGGCTTGCCCACGTGCATCGCCAGCATGCACACGTGCACCTGGATCGACAGGTCCTCGCGGCCGCCGAAAGCGCCGCCGACGCCGGACATCGTCATCCGCACCTTCTCCGGCGGAAGCCCCAGCGCGCGGGCGGTCTGCTTGAGGTCGGAGTGCAGGTCCTGGGTGGCCAGGTAGAGGTCGACGCCGCCGTCCTCGGCGGGGATCGCCAGCCCCGACTCCGGCCCGAGGAACGCCTGGTCCTGCATGCCCACGGTGTAGACGCCGGAGACCACGACCTCGGCGGTCGCGTCCGGATCGCCCTTGACGATCCGCTGGTGGCGCACCACGTTGCCGTCCGGGTGCAGCTTCGGCAGGTCCTCGTCGTGCGCGGCCCGCTCGGCGTCGAGCACCGGCTCCAGCACCTCGTAGTCGACGACGATGCGCTCCAGCGCCCGCCGCGCCGTCTCCGGGTGGTCGGCGGCGACCAGCGCCACCGCCTCGCCGACGTAGCGCACCACGTCGGAGGCCAGCACCGGCTGGTCGACGGTCTTGAGGCCGTAGATGTTCTCGCCCGGCACGTCCTCGGCGGTGAGCACGGTGTGCACCCCGGCCATCGCCATCGCCGGGCCGATGTCGATCGAGCGGATCCGGGCGTGCGGGTGCGGGCTGCGCAGCGTCGCGCCCCACAGCATGTCCTCGGCCCACAGGTCCGACGCGTAGGCGAACTCGCCGGTCACCTTCAGGCCCGCGTCGGGGCGCAGCGGGGACTCGCCGATCCCGCCGTCGATGGCGTCGTCGAGCCGCTGCGGGGTCCGGGTCGGTGCCTGAGCACTCGGTCGGTCGGTCATGGTCACGACACCTCCACCAGGCGCAGCCGGGCGCTCGCCCGGTCCAGCTCTTCGACGACGTTGTCCTGCTCGATGACTTCGATCCCGCCGCACAGCAGCGTTTCCACCTGCGGCAACCGGCCCAGCACCAGCGCGGCGACCGGGTCGGCGATGCCGGTGTGGTCGAGCCCGCCGAGCCGCCACACGGCGACGTCGGCGAGCTTGCCCGGCTCCAGCGAGCCGATCTCGTCCTCGCGGCCCAGGCAGCGCGCGCCGCCCCGGGTCGCCAGCCACAGCGCCTCGCGCACCGACATCGCGCGCGGCCCACCGGTCGCGCGGGCCAGCAGCAGCGCCTGGCGCATCTCCTCGCCCAGCCCGCCGGACTCGTTGGACGCGACCCCGTCGACCCCCAGACCGACGGGGGCTCCGGCCTCCAGCAGCCCGCGCACCGGCGCGATCCCGGCACCGAGCCGGCCGTTGGAGCTCGGGCAGTGCGCGGCCCCGGTGCCCGTCGCGGCCAGAGCGCGGATCTCGGCGGGGGACAGGTGCACGGCGTGCGCGAGCCACACGTCCGGCCCGAGCCAGCCCACGTCCTCGGCGTACTCCACCGGGGTGCGGCCGAACTCCGCGCGGCACTGCTCCGCCTCGTCGGTGGTCTCGGCGAGGTGGGTGTGCAGCCGAACCCCGTTGCGGCGGGCCAGTTCCGCGGCCTCGCGCATCAGCTCGGCGCTCACCGAGAACGGCGAGCACGGACCCACCGCGACCCGGACGCGGGAGTTCGGCGCGGGGTCGTGGAAGTCGTCGATGGCCCGCTGCGTCGCGGCCAGCGCCGCGTCCCGGTCCTCCACGACCGAGTCCGGCGGCAGACCTCCCCGCGAGCGGCCGCGATCCATCGAGCCGCGCACCGCGTGCAGCCGCAGCCCGGTCCGCTCGGCGGCGGCGACCACCGCGCCGAACACGTCACCGCCCTCGCGCGGGAACACGTAGTGGTGGTCGGCGGCGGTGGTGCAGCCCGAGCGCGCCAGCTGCGCGAGACCGGCCGAGGCGGCGGCGTGCACGCTCTCGGCGTCCATCCGCGCCCACACCGGGTAGAGCTCGGTGAGCCACTCGAACAGCGTCGAGTCGGCGGCGTAGCCGCGCGTCGCCCACTGGTAGAGGTGGTGGTGGGTGTTGATCAGGCCGGGCGTGACCAGGCAGCCGGTGGCGTCGATCCGGCGCACCGGCACGTCCTGCGGCGGCGCCGATCCCGGCCCCACCGAGACGATCCGGTCGCCCTCGATGACGACGTGGCCCTCGGCGTGCTCGGTCCCGGCGTCGTCGACCGCCACGACCGACCCGCCCTCGACGACGATCCGCTCAGCCATCGCTCCTCCGGGAGGCGGCGAGCCGCACCGCGTCCATGATCTTCTCGTAACCCGTGCAGCGGCACAGGTTCCCGGCCAGGGACTCGCGGATCTCGGCGTCCGAGGGCTGCGGGGTGCGCTCCAGCAGGTCGTGGGTCTGCACCAGCAGTCCCGGCGTGCAGAAACCGCACTGCACGGCGCCGGTCTCGACGAACGCCTGCTGGACCGGGTCCAGCTGCTCGTCGTCGGCAAGACCTTCGACGGTGCGGACCTCGCGGCCCTCGGCCTGACCGGCCGCGACCAGGCACGAGCAGGCCGGGACGCCGTCCAGGTAGACCGTGCACGACCCGCACTCGCCCTGCTCGCAGGCGTTCTTCGAGCCCGGCAGGCCGAGCCGCTCGCGCAGCACGTACAGCAGGGACTCGCCCTCCCACACGTCGTCGGCCTCCTGCCGGCGCCCGTTGACGGTGAACTTCAGGCGCATTCCTGCCTCCCGGAACGGTGCTCGTGCCAGGCCCAGGTCAGGGTCCGGCGGGCCAGCACGCCCAAGGCGTGCCTGCGGTAGTCGGCGCTGCCGCGCACGTCGTCGATCGGGGACGCGGCCCGCGCGACGAGCTCGCCGAAGCGGCGGGCCAC
Source organism: Saccharopolyspora flava (assembly GCF_900116135.1). Taxonomy (GTDB): domain Bacteria; phylum Actinomycetota; class Actinomycetes; order Mycobacteriales; family Pseudonocardiaceae; genus Saccharopolyspora; species Saccharopolyspora flava. The sequence goes on along the minus strand of NZ_FOZX01000002.1, from coordinate 9,780 downwards.
CGCGTCCTCCAGCGGCCCGTCCCAGTCGAGCTCGGCGGCCAGGAAGTCCTCCGCCTCTCGCGCCCGCAGCGGGGTGGGTCCGGCCGAGCCGATGCCGGTGCCGACGGTCCCGGCGGCGGGGTCCAGCGAGACGGCGAAGGTGCACACCGCGATGACCATCGCGTTGCGGGTGCCGACCTTGGAGAACTGCTGCGGGCCCGGCGCCGGTGCGATGCGGATCGCCGCGATCAGCTCGTCGTCGGCGAGGGCGTTGCGCTTGGGCCCGGTGAAGAACTCGTGAGCGGGGATCACCCGCGATCCGCGCACGGACTCGACCTCGACGCCCGCCCCGGCCGCCAGCAGCGGTGGGTGGGCGTCTCCGGCAGGCGAGGCCGAGCCGAGGTTGCCCCCGACGGTGCCGCGGTTGCGGATCTGCGGGGACCCCACGGTCCGGCCGGCCATCGCCAGACCGGGTACTCGGGTGCCCAGCTCCTCGATGAGGCGCGCGTAGGGGACGCCCGCGCCGATGCGCAGCACGTCTCCGTCCGGCGCCCACTCGGCGAGCTCGGGCACGGTGGTGAGGTCGATGAGGACCTCGGGCCGGTGCCGGTCGAAGTTCAGCTCGACCATCACGTCGGTGCCGCCCGCGATCGGGACCGCGCCCGGATGCGCGGCCTTGGCCTCGAGCGCTTCCCGCCACGTGGCGGGGCGGAGGAATTCCACGACGTACTCCTTCTCAACCGGCGCCCAGCTCTGCTCGGCCTGCTCGGGTCGTGCCCACCGCTCAGGCCCCTTGCTCTGATGTGGCCCAGTACACAGTCGGCGAGCAGCCCCTGACTAGCGGGCGAACCCCCGAAAAACGCTCGCCCCCGACCACCCCCGGTTGTATGTTCCTACAAACCGCGAAACTCGCCCGCCGTGCTCACACCCACCCCGAGCACGCGCACCCCTCCGCGGGTCAAAACCTGCGGTATTCGACCGGTCAAAACCTGCGGTATTCGTCGGGTCAAAACCTGCGGTTTTTGACCGGTGGGGCGTGTCGGGCGGGTGAGGTAGGGAGGTCGTGTGCGGCTGAGGGATCTGTTGGAGGACGACGAGCTCGGGTTGGTGCTGCTCAGCGACGCCGGGGGGTTGGAGCGGGTCGTGCGCGGGGTGTACATCACCGATCTGATCGACCCCCGGCGGTACCTCAGCGGCGGGGAGCTGGTGCTGAGCGGGCTCGTGTGGCACTCCGGGCCGGAGGACTCCGAGCGGTTCGTGCGGGCCCTGGTCGACGCCGGGGTCGCCGGGCTGGCGGCCGGGACGGCGCGGCTCGGGCACGCGCCGCCGGACCTGATCGCCGCCTGCCGCGAGCACGGGCTGCCCGCGTTCGAGGTGCCGATCTCGGTGAGCTTCAACGCGCTGGCCGAACGCATCCAGTGGCGCTCCGCGCCCCGCCGCGAGCTCATCTCCGCCGTCGCCGCCGGCGCCGACCTGGACCGGGTGCTGCGGATGGCCGCCGACGACCTCGGCGCCGACTGCTGGGTCCTGTCCGGCGCGGGCTGGGTCGTCGGCGGCACCGCCGACCTGCCGGAGGAGACCCGCGCGGGCGCGCTCGCCGAGTTCGCCCGGGGCCGCCTGCCGCGCACCTGGCGCGCCGGCGACCCGCACGTGCTGTGGCCGGTCGAATCCGGCGCCGAACCCGCCGCCGCCCAGTGGTTCGCCCTGGTCAGCGGCGACCTCGTCGAGTGGGACGAGCACCGCGAAGCCGTCGCCACCGACCTCGGGACCGTGATCGCGCTGGTCCGTGCCCGCGTCGACGAGGCCCGCCGCATCGCGGGCCGCTCCGTCGAGGCCGCCCTGCGCAGACTGCTCGAAGGCAGCTCCTCACCGACCGAGGTCGCCGCCCGCCTGGAGACCGCCGGGCTCCCGGCCGACGAACCGCTGCGCGCGGTGACGATGGGCGTCGGGGACGCGGGCGAATCCACCACGCTGCTCCGCGAGATCGCGGCCGCCACCGGCATGGCCTCGGTCACCGCGCCGCTCGGTGACGGCGCCGCCGCCCTGTTCGTCGACGAGCCCGACCACCTCGCCGACCTCGAGCACCAGCTGCGCCGCATCGTCGCCGACACCGAAGCCGGGCTGGGGCAGCGGCGGCTGGCGATGGGCATCAGCGACATCACCGCCGCCACCGCGCTGCGCGGCGCCCTCGACGAGGCCGCCTACGCCCGCAGGCTCGCCGAGCAGCGCCGGGGCGGCGCCGAGGTCGTCACGGCCGACGAGCTCGCCTCGCACGAGGTCCTGCTGGCCTCCGCGCCGGACGAGCTGCGCCGCTCGTACCGGGAACGGCTGCTCGCCGACGTCCGCGCCTACGACGCCGCGCACGCCTCCGAACTGCTCCGCACCCTGCGGGTGTTCCTGGACAACAACGGCTCCTGGTCGCGCTGCGCCCAGCTGCTGCACGTGCACGTCAACACGCTGCGCTACCGCGTCCAGCGGGTCGAGGAGCTCACCGGGCGCGACCTGTCCGACTTCGCCACCCGCGTCGACTTCTACCTGGCCCTCCGCCTCCACGAGCCCTCCTGACCGGAGGGCCTTCGCCGACGGGAGCCGATCCGGGAGATCGCGGTCAGTGCGAGTGCTCACAGGAGGCCGTCCCGCGGGCGGGTGCCGTTCGAAATCTGACCTCGGGAGCTGTACCGTGCTTGGTCGCAGTTGCGGTCGCCGACTGCCCCACCAGGGCAGCGAGAACCCACCGACGAGACCCAGACGGAGGTAACGGGATTGACCGATCTGTCCGCCACCACCGGCGTGACGGACCGCCCGAGCGGCACCGCGCAGGAGCCCGGGCGGGGCAACGGGAATCCGGATCCGATCCGGCGTTTCCTGGATCAGCACAACCCCGAAACCCCTTGCCTGGTCATGGATCTGGCGCAGGTGCGGGACCGCTACCGGCAACTGCGCACCGCCCTTCCGGACGCGCGCATCTGCTACGCGGTCAAGGCCAACCCCACCCCCGAGATCGTCGGCGAGCTCATCGCCGAGGGCGCCTCGTTCGACGTGGCCAGCCCCGGTGAGATCGAGCTGTGCCTGGCCAAGGGCGCGGCACCCGAGTCGATCTCCTACGGCAACACCATCAAGAAGCGCCGCGACATCGCCCGCGCCTTCGAGCAGGGCGTGCGGCTGTTCGCCACCGACAGCGACGCCGACCTGACCAACATCGCCGAGGTCGCCCCGGGATCGCAGGTGTTCTGCCGCGTCCTGGTCGACAACACCGGCTCGAAGACCCCGTTCGGCCGCAAGTTCGGCTGCACCCCGCAGCAGGCCGCGAACCTGCTGGTCCGTGCCGCCGAGCTGGGGCTCGACGCCTACGGGGTGTCGTTCCACATCGGATCGCAGCAGCTCGACCCGGCCGCCTACCGGCACGGCATCGACGCCGCCGCGCAGGTCTTCGCCGACTGCGCCGCGCGCGGCGTGCGACCGCGCATGGTCAACCTCGGCGGCGGACTCCCCGCCGGCTACACCGAGACCGCGCCGCCGCTGGCCGACTACGTCACGGCCGTCGAGCAGGCGCTGGAGCGCGCCTTCGGCCCGGACCGGCCGGAGCTGCTCGTCGAACCCGGGCGCTTCCTCGTCGGCGACGCCGGCGTGCTGCGCAGCGAGGTCGTGCTGGTCACCGACTCCTGCGACGGGCAGCGGCGCTGGGTCTACCTCGACATCGGGCGCTACAACGGGCTCGCCGAGACCGAGGGCGAAGCCATCACCTACCGGCTGCGCACCGCGCGCGACGGAGACCCGGAAGGCCCGGTCGTGCTGGCCGGGCCCACCTGCGACGGAGACGACGTCCTCTACCAGCGGACCCGCTACGACCTGCCGCGCACGCTGCGCGGCGGCGACTGGGTGGATCTGCTGTCGGCGGGCGCGTACACCGCGAGCTATTCATCGGTGGGTTTCAACGGGTTCACCCCGCTGCCCACCTATTGCGTCGACGGCGATCAGCGGCCGTGATCTGCTGCGGGCGGCGAGGTCCGCCCGCAGGGGGACGACAAGCACGACGCGGCAAATCTGCGAAATGATGGGAGGTCGATAGATGTCCGTTGACACCGGAGCTCAGGTCGGTCTGTTCACCGGCAGGCACGTCCTGGCCGAGCTCGAGGGCGTCGCGCCGGAACTGCTGGACGACGAGCAGTACCTGCGGGACGCGCTCAACGACGCCTTGAGCGCGTCGGACGCCACGGTGTGCCAGATGATCGCCAAGCGGTTCGACCCGCAGGGCGTCACGGTGTTGGCGCTCCTGTCGGAGTCCCACGCCTCGCTGCACACCTACCCGGAAGACGGCTCGATCTTCATCGACGTCTTCACCTGCGGCCACACCGCGAAACCCGAACTGGCCGTCCAACTGCTGGCCGACGCTCTCAAGCCGACGTCGCAGAACGTGCAGACCATCCAGCGCGGCCACGACTACGCCGAACTGGTTTGCTGACCCGGTCTTTTCGCGTGTCGGCGAGCCCGCCACGGGAGCCGGCGGGATGCTGGGCACACATCATTTGGGGAATTCAGGAGGAAGACCGTTGATCGAACTCGACGGGCACCGGTGGATCAAGGAGCCGATGGGCGCCGACCTGCAGCGCCTGTGGCGGGTGGACGACGTGCTGTGGGAGGGCGACACCCCCTACCAGCACGTGGTGATCGGGCGGACCGGTCAGGGCGTCTCGCTGTTCTGCGACGACGACCGGCAGAGCACCGAGTTCTCCCAGCTGGTCTACCACGAGGCCATGATGGTGCCGGCGTTCCTGCTGGCCGCGCAGGTCGAGCGGGTGCTGATCATCGGGTCCAGCGAGGGCGTGGCCAGCCAGATGGCGGTGGCCGCGGGCGCGACCCGCGTCGACCACGTCGACATCGACGAGATGTGCGTGCGCAAGTGCGCCGAGCTGCTGCCCTACGGCTACACGCCGGAGGAGCTGGCCGCCGCCGAGAAGGGCGAGGGGCCGGTCACGATCCACTTCGCCGACGGCTGGAGCTTCCTGGACACCGCGCCGCCGGAGGGCTACGACATCGTCGTGGTCGACCTGCCCGACGAGCGCGCCGACGACGCCGACGGCCAGCACAACCGGCTCTACGGCCTGGAGTTCATCCAGCGCTGCCAGTCGGTGCTCTCGGCCGGGGGAGTGGTCGCCTACCAGGGCGGCTGCCCGACGGTGTGGCGCAACGAGACGCTGATCCGCGCCTACAACCGGTTCCAGACGGCGTTCGAGACGGTCGCCTACTTCGGTTCCGACGAGCACGAGTGGGCGTTCCTGTTCGGCCGCGTGGAGCCGATCGACGACCCGATCAACCTGATGCTCGAAGCGCTGCCGAACAGCGCCTACGAGCCGCAGACCATCGACGACGCCTCGCTCATCGGAGCCACGGTCCCGCCGCACGCGGTCCGCAACCAGAGCTGACGGGTCCGCCACCCGCCTCCCGGGGGCGGCGTGGCGGCAGCGGGGACAGTTTTAGCCATAACTGACCAGACATTTCGGACATCGATCATGGACAGTTATGGCTAAAACTGTCGCCCACCCGCCCCGGGATCAGGGCGAGTCGAGGTACGGGTGGTACGCGCCCCCGTCGCGCGGCAGGAACCACTGGTCGAAGGCCAGGCCCCGGTCGTGCAGCTCCGCCTCGACCTTGGCCGCCTGCTCGACGACCTCCGGCTCCGCCTCCGCCGCCAGCGGGACGTCGATCTCGTAGAGCTCGTCGTACCGGTCCCCGGCGAACGCCGCCGTCGCGAACGCCTCGAACACCGGCTCGCTGTCGTCCCAGGACATGAGCTCGGCGGCCTCCAGGACCACCCGCGCCTCGTTGATCACCAGCCGCAGCGCCAGCGCCTCGGCGACGCTGCGCGGCGGCGTCCACGACGACTCCGTCAGCCGCACCGCCACCGCCGCCGAGGCCAGCACGAACGAGCGCGCGAAGAACGCGTCGTAGCGGTGGTCGTAGCAGGGCGGCAGCTCCTCCAGCACCAGCAGCCCGGCCGCGTCGGCGACCGTCGCGTTGTTGACCGCCAGCGCGAGCTCGTCGTAGAAGATCTCGTCGGTCACCACCCGCACCGCGTGCACCAGGGCCCCGGCGGCCAGCGCGGCCGGCTCGCCCTCCACCCCGAAGACCTCGGGGGAGAACGCGCCCAGCCGGGGCGTGAGCTCGGTGAGCCTGCGCTTCCAGTGCTCGGCGTCCATCGCGGGCTCCTCGGAGGTCTCCAGGGCCTCCTCGATCGCCGCCTGCAGCGCCTCGTCGGTGTCGACCTCGTCGGCCGCGGCCAGCCGCTCGTTGAACTCGTCCTCGGTGATCCGCACCGCCGACGACGCGACCGACCAGCCCAGCAGCAGCTCGGTCTCCGAGATGAGCTCGTCGAGCACCGACGCCGCGCCCTCCTCGGCGGCCTGCAGCGACGGCGCGTCCAGCGCCAGCAGCACGCTCACGCCCGTCTGGTGCACGGTGATGCGGTAGTCCAGGACGTCGATGTCGGACTCCTCCGGCCCGCTGACCCCCTCGACCATCGCGAGGTGGCGGTCCAGCACGGCCGCGACGCCCTCCTGCTGCAGCGGGTCCAGCTCCACCACCTCGGCCGGTGGTGCCAGCTCTGCCGTCACCGCGTAGTCCACCGCGTATCGCCCTCTCCTCGACTGCTGGTCGGCATGGTACGACGTCGCCCTTCGCGTGACCCGTCCAGCGGGTGGGGTGTCGGAGGCGGGCATCATGGTCCGGTGACGACGAGCGTGGTGGTCTTCGGCAGCTGCAACATGGACCTGGTGGCCTACGTGCCGGTCGCCCCCGGGCAGGGGGAGACGGTCACCGGCCGCGAGTTCCGCACCGTTCCCGGCGGCAAGGGCGCCAACCAGGCGATCGCCGCGGCCAAGGCCGGTGCGCAGGCGCGCATGATCGGTGCGGTCGGCGAGGACGAGTTCGGCGCCGAGATCCGGCGCACCTTCCAGCAGTCCACTGTGGACGTCGAAGGCCTGCGCACCGCACCGGGTCGCAGCGGAACCGCGCACATCGTGGTCGACGACCAGGGGAACAACTCGATCGTCGTGGTCCCGGCGGCCAACGGCACCGTCGACGGTCTCGCCGACGGCGACGAGGAGATCATCGCCGGGTGCGACAGCCTGCTGCTGCAGCTGGAGATCCCGCAGTCCGGCGTTGCCGCCGCGGCCGCCGCGGCCAAGCGCCGCGGAGTGCGGGTCGTGCTCACGCCCGCGCCCGCCGTCCTGCTGCCCGAGGACCTGCTGCGCGACGTGGACCTGCTGGTGCCCAACGAGCACGAGGCGGCCGTGCTGACCGGCCACGAGGACCCTGAGCGCGCCCTGTCGGCGCTGCTGGAGCTGGTGCCCGAGGTCGTGATCACCCTCGGTTCGCGCGGATGCGTCTACGGCCACCGCGACGGGACCCGCCACGAGGTGCCCGCGTTCCCGGTCCGGGCCGTGGACACCACGGCGGCCGGCGACACGTTCGTCGGCGTGCTCAGCACGGCGCTCGGCGAGGGCGAGGAGATCCCGGCGGCGCTGCGCCGCGCGGCGGCCGGGTCGGCACTGTCCGTTCAGCGCACCGGGGCGACCAGCGCGATGCCCTCGCGGGAGGAAATCGTCCGCTTCTTGGTCGACCGGTAGCCCATGACTCCGATTGCCGTAGCGGTGGCCCGCCATTGCGCCGCAATTGGCCGGGCATTAACGAGGCGGCCGGATATGTCCGTTGCTCAATCCGGCCGCCCGTCCCCGGGTGTTCACCCAGCGTTGTCGTAAGCCTCGACGATCTCAGCCGGAATGCGGCCTCGGTCCGAAACCTGCATGCCCTGTTCCCGGGCCCATTCCCGAATGGCCTGGTTGCGTTCCCGGTCCGCCTGGGTCGGTGCCCCGGCGGGCTTGCCCGGCTTGCCGCCAGACCGCTTGCGGCCACCGGTCTTACGGGCGTTGGCCACGAAAGAGGCCAGGGAGTCCCGCAGTTTCGCGGCGTTGTCTGCGGACAGGTCGATTTGGTAGTTCACCCCGTCCAGGGCGAACTCGACGGTGCTGTCGGCTTGGGAGCCGTCGACATCGTCGACCAGCTGCACGGTGACTTTCTGCGCCACGGTTAAACCTCGATTCCGGCTCGAATCCAGTCTCTGCGCGCACGTGCCCGCGCGACGAAGAGCGAGCGAACAATAAACGATGCTCGGAAGAATGTTCCACCCGGTATCCCAATTCGGGCCGCCACCCGGATTACCTTGGGTTCAAAACGACCGCGCTCGGTTACCGTCAGTTAGGCCGAGAGGGCGAGACCTGCTTCCGGTGTCCGGAAAGTCGAGCGGTTTTCGGCCGATCGAACCGGGTGGACTATGGTCGAGTGCGAGACATCTGCGCACCGTCGTGCTACAACGTGGTCAGGGCTAGCAGTAGTCTTACCTGGAAGTCGCGGATCGAGACGGGGCGCGTTCCCGAGACAGGTGATCATGGCCGAGCGGATTCAGGTCGATCTCGTCGATGACATCGACGGGTCGCCAGCCAAGCACACCGTCACCTTCGCGCTGGACGGCGTGACCTATGAAATCGACCTGAGCGAGAGCAACGCCCAAGCGCTCCGCGCACTGCTCGACCGCTACATCAAGGCGGCTCGCGCTCCCAAGCCCGCCGCTCCGCGCACCACCAAGCAGCAGGAGCGCGAAGAGGAGCAGGCGCGCCAGGCCAACAAGCAGTTGACCGAGCAGATTCGCGGCGCCGCGCAGCGCACCCGCGAAGCGCTGAAGAAGTCCGAGACCGTCGAGGAGCCGGCCGAGGCCGAAACCCCGGCCGAGACTCCGGTCGAGGAAACCGCGCCCGAACCGGTTCCCACCGCCGAACCCCCGAAGCAGACTCCCGCCGAGTCGCCCGCGGTGTCGCTGCCGCTGTTCTCCTCGGCCGTGGACTGAGCGCGCTTCAACCCGTTCATCCGGCGTTCGGCCGCTTTCGGCGATTCGCGCCGTTGACGCGCTCTCGCATCAGCCGTGCGAAGCCCGGGACGAACGCGAACCGCTGACCGGGTGCCGCTGATTCCGGGCGGAAAAAACCGCACCGGCCTGTGGTCCGGTGCGGTGGGAAGTGCGCGGGGCGTCAGTCGGCCGCGCGGTGTCTGCGCGCGCGGGAGCGCGCACCGCTCGTGCGCGATTCCTTCGCCGGCGCCGACGCGGGCGCCGATTCCGCTCCTTCGTCGAGTCCGACTGCGAACTCCGGCGGGGCGCTCGGGCCCCAATCGCGGTCCTCCGGGTCGGCCAGAGTGTTGCGCAGCTCGGTGTATATCGGAGTCGAGTCCACTGCTACCCCCGTTCTGACAAGTCGTCGGCAGGCTACCCGCGAAATCTAGGAGCACCCGCTCTCGCGACCGACAACCACCCGAAGGTGGAGACCCCACTGCGCCGGACGGGTTCACCGTTCACCCGCGAATAGGCCGACGCATTGGGTCTGACCTGGGGTTTCACCCTTAAAGGGGGGGTGGTGTTCAGGGGGGTTTGGGGTGTGCGTAAAGTATTCCATGTCAGCGCGACACGGGCCGGAAAAAACCGGGCCGGGCCTGACGGGGCCCCGAGAACCTCGCTTAAACCTTCGGGTGGTAGCGTGTTCGGAGCCCGAGCAAAACGGGTAAGACCTTTTGATAATGTGAATACTGCTTGAGTGGTTGATTCGCTTGATGTTGGTGAGTACGGGACTTGCTTGAAGGTCACGGAAAAGCAACGGCCGAGATTGAGACCCCCCGGTTTGACCGAGGAAATCAGGATGGTCTAAAGTAGGAATCACCGCGAGAGCGGGAATCACCGAAGAAATGACTCCCCGGAGT
>NZ_FOZX01000011.1 GCF_900116135.1 Saccharopolyspora flava | reverse complement strand
TCGCCTGCGCTATCTGTGCCCGACCATCCGATTGGTCTGGGCCGATTCCGGCTACACCGGCACGCTCATCGACTGGACCAGATCGTTGTTCGGGATCAGCATCGAAATCGTCTCGAAACTCGCAGGTCAGGTCGGGTTCGTCGCCCTGCCACGTCGATGGGTCGTGGAACGCACTCTGGCCTGGATCAACCAGCACCGCCGCTGCGTGCGCGACTACGAACGCCGCCCCGAACACCACGAAGCCATGGTCCGCTGGGCCATGATCCACACCATCAGCAAGCGCCTCACTCGCTAGTTCAGGAACAGGCTCTCAGGACCTGACCCGAACAATCCGAACGGCCCGTGGATCGAGAAGTACCGGTCGGCACCACGGGAAGCAATAGGTGACGCCACTCCGCTCGACGCGAGAGCAGTCGATCCCTGCTGATCATGTCCTGCTGAAGGGGGGAACGTCGATGACCACGGCCGCCGCGCGGTCGTGGTCATCGGCACGTCCCGGCATCGATGGCACGATGGTGCCCATGACGCGATGGAGCAGCGACCAGCTACCCGACCTGGTGGGCAAGACGGCCGTCATCACCGGAGCGAACAGCGGCCTCGGGCTGGAGACCGCGCAGGCGCTCGGGCGCGCGGGGGCGCACGTCGTGCTCGCGGTGCGCGACATGGCCAAGGGCGAGCGGGCGGCCGGCAGCGTCCCGGGATCGGCGGAGGTGCGCAGGCTCGATCTCGGCGACCTCGCCTCGGTGCGGGAGTTCGCCGAGGGTTTCGACGGGGAGATCGCGCTGCTCATCAACAACGCCGGGGTGATGTTCCCGCCGGAGGGCGTCACCAAGGACGGCTTCGAGATCCAGTTCGGCACCAACCACCTCGGGCACTTCGCGCTGACGAACCTGCTGCTGCCGCAGGTCACCGACCGCGTGGTCACGGTGTCGTCGGGACTGCACCGGTCGGTGAGCGGAATCCGCTGGGAGGACCCGAACTTCACCGGCGCCTACGATCCGCGGAAGGCCTACGGACAGTCGAAGCTGGCGAACCTGCTGTTCACGCTGGAACTCCAGCGCCGGCTCACCGACGCGGGATCGCCGGTGCGCTCCACGGCCGCGCACCCGGGATACTCGGCGACCAACCTGCAGAGCCACGCGGGCAACACGCTGGCGCGCCGGTTCATGGCGCTCGGCAACCTCGTGGTGGCCCAGTCGGCGAAAGCCGGTGCGCTGCCCACGCTCTACGCCGCGACCCAGGACCTGCCGGGCGCCAGCTTCGTCGGTCCGGACGGGCCGCTGGAGCTGCGGGGCTCGCCGACCCTGGTCGGGCGCAGCAAGGCCGCCAGCGATACCGAAGCGGCGCAACGGCTTTGGACGCTGTCGGAGCACCTGACCGGCGTCGGCTTCCCGCTCACCGGGAAGTCCTGAAACGCGTCCGTCAGCGGGCGGTGATGGTCAGCGGCACCCCGTGCGGGTCGATGAGCAGCGGTTCGGTGCCCGGCCGCAGCACGGCGCCCGCGCCGGCGGCGGTCATGGCGCCCACGGCGCCGCGGGGTTCGGCCACGCCGAGCCCGAGGGAGCGCAGGCCGTGCCGGGCCTGCCCGGCCGACCAGGTGCTGGGCCGGGTCTCGCTGCGGAAGGTGAACAGCTCCAGCACGACGTCGCCGACGCGCACGTTGGTGATGACGAACCCGCGCGGGTCGTCGGTGCGCACGAGCTTGCCGATGACCCGGGCGCCGAGGGTGCGCACGTAGAAGTCGAGGGCTTCCTGCAGGTCCGGGGCGGTGACCGCGACGTGGTCGAAGACCGGACCGGCCTCGCGCGGCCGGTTCTGGTGCGCGGCGAGGTCTTCGGCGGCGAGTTCGTGCGAGAAGATCTCGTCGTGCTGGACGGCGCCTTCGACGAACTCCAGCAGGGTGCCGTCGGGGTCGGTGAAGAAGCAGATGCGGACCCCGCCGTGGGCGTCCTTGGGGTGCGCGGTGAACTCGACGCCCGCCTCGCGCAGCCGGGCGGCCTGGGCGTCGACGTCGCCGACCTTCATGCCGACGTGCCGCATCCCGCACTGCAGGTCGTCGGCTTCCCAGCCGCCGAGGTCGCCCTGGCCGACCTCGACCAGCTTGATCCGGGCGGGGCCCGCGTCCAGCCAGCTGATGCCGGATTCCACCGCGATCTCGCCGAATCCGAGCAGCTCGGAGTAGAACTCGCGGGAGCGGTCCAGGTTCCGGCACCCGATCTCGACGTGCCGGATCGCGGCGGTGGCCGCGCTCGGGTCGGCGGAATGGTTCGCGGTCATCGCCCCTCCGGCGAGGTCGTCCGGACGCCGCGCGCGGCGGTCCGCTGATCATGCGTGACGCATGATGCTGCCACCGGGTTCACCAGGAGAGCAACGGAATGTCGGGGACACGAACCTGAGCTGTCCGATTCCTGTCCCGGCATGAAGGGGGCGGGGTGCCCGCCTCGCCGAGGGGGCGGGGGCGAGACGGGCAGCCGCGAGGCTACGCCGTTCGGCCCACCCGGGGCTCCGCTGTCGGGGACCGTCCGGCGATCTCACCGGATTCAGCGATCACACCCGCTTTCGTTCAGCTCCTCAACTAACCCACCCGCAGTTCAGTGATCGCCGCCACACGTGACCAGGGAGAACGTCGATTTTCGCACGACCCTTGCCTCATCGGCGGCTCCGCATTAGTTTGATGCCCATACTTATTGGGAGGTGTTCGTGGCCGAACGTGGGAACGGCGAGGTCGTGCGGCTGGGCGGGACGTCCGGCGTCGACCAGACCTCGGTGCGGCGGGCCAACCTGGCTCGCGTGCTCGACGAGGTGCGTCGCGGTGAGGTCGTCTCCCGCGCCGACATCGCCACCCGCAGCGGGCTCACCAAGGCCACCGTCTCCAGCCTCGCCGCCGAGCTCATCGACCGCGGCCTCATCCGCGAGACCGGGCTGCGCCGCGACGGCGCCGTCGGCCGCCCCGGCCGGGCCCTGGAACTCGACGGCGGCGGCATCACCGCGCTCGGACTGGAGATCAACTCCCAGTACCTGGCCGCGCGCGGCACCGACCTCGCCGGGCGCGTCATCGTCGAGCGCCGCCTCGGTTTCGACGCCATCCACGCCGACCCCGAGGTCACCCTCGACCGGCTCGCCGGGCTGGCCCGCGACGCCGTCGCCGAACTCGCGGGCAGCGCCTCGTCGTACCTGGCAGGGATCGCGGTCGCGGTGCCGGGCCTGGTCGACGCCGAGACCGGGCGGGTCCGCTACGCGCCCAACCTCGAGTGGCGCTCCACCCCGATCGCCGAGGCGCTGCGCGAACGGCTCGGCAGCGACGTGCCGATCGTGGTGGACAACGAGGCCAACCTCTCCGCCCTCGCCGAACTGCACGCCATGCCGAACCCGGCGGCCGACCTGGTCTACCTGACCGGGGAGGTCGGCGTCGGTGCCGGCCTGATCACCGGGGGCCGGCTGCTGCGCGGTTCCGGCGGGTTCACCGGCGAGATCGGGCACATCCCCGTCGACCTCGACGGGCAGACCTGCGGCTGCGGGCGGCGCGGCTGCCTGGAGACCAAGATCGGCCTGCCCGCGGTGCTGCGCGCCGCGGCACCCGACCTGGCCGCCGACCGCGAGGCCGATCCGCAGGACCAGGCGCACGCGCTGCGGCAGCGCGCCGAGGACGGCGGGCCGGAGGCCATGGCGGGCTTCGACGAGATCGGCCGGTGGCTGGGCATCGGTGTCTCGATGCTGGTGAACCTGCTCAACCCCGAGGTCGTCGTGCTCGGTGGCTACCTCGGCACCGTCGCGCCCTACCTGGTGCCCGCCGCGATGCGGGAACTGCGGGAGCGCGCCGTGGCCGGGGACGCGGCGGTCTGCCGGATCACCGCGTCCACCTTCGGCTTCTCCGCCGCGGTGCGCGGAGCCAGCAGCATCGTCATCGAGGAGATCTTCAGCGACCCGCTGCGCATCCCCGCAGCCGAGAAAGCCGCTGAGTGAAGGACTTTCGGCACCTCCGGGTGCCGGTGGAGCACGCAGTGCACAACGAAGTGAGGAGTGACTGAAGCCATGACGGACTTCACCCCGAAGCGCGAGGACAAGTTCTCGTTCGGCCTCTGGACGGTGGGCTGGCTCGGCCGCGACCCGTTCGGCGAGGCCACCCGCAGCCCGCTGGACCCGGTCGAGGCCGTGCACCGCCTGTCCGACCTGGGCGCCTACGGCATCACCTTCCACGACGACGACCTGGTGCCGTTCGGCTCCACCGCCTCGGAGCGCTCGGCCATCGTGTCCCGTTTCCGCGGCGCGCTGGACGAGACCGGTCTCGCCGTGCCGATGGTGACGACCAACCTGTTCGCCCACCCGGTGTTCAAGGACGGCGGTTTCACCGCCAACGACCGCGACGTGCGCCGCTTCGCGCTGCGCAAGGTGCTGCGCAACGTGGAGCTGGCCGCGGAGCTGGGCGCCAAGACGTTCGTGGCCTGGGGCGGCCGCGAGGGCGCCGAGTCCGGTGCCGCCAAGGACGTGCGCGCGGCGCTGGACCGCTACCGCGAGGCCGTCGACACCGTCGCGGCCTTCATCAAGGAGCGCGGCTACGACCTGAAGCTGGCGCTGGAGCCCAAGCCGAACGAGCCCCGCGGCGACATCCTGCTGCCGACCGTCGGCCACGCGCTGGCGTTCATCAACGAGCTCGAGCACGGCGACATCGTCGGCGTGAACCCCGAGGTCGGGCACGAGCAGATGGCCGGGCTGAACTTCGCGCACGGCATCGCGCAGGCGCTGTGGGCGGGCAAGCTGTTCCACATCGACCTCAACGGCCAGAACGGCATCAAGTACGACCAGGACCTGCGCTTCGGCGCCGGCGACGTGCGCAACGCGTTCTTCCTGGTCGACCTGCTGGAGAACGGCGGCTACGAGGGCCCGCGGCACTTCGACTTCAAGCCGCCGCGCACCGAGGACTACGACGGCGTCTGGGCCTCGGCGGCCGGCTGCATGCGCAACTACCTGATCCTCAAGGAGCGCGCGGCGTCCTTCCGCGCGGACCCGCGGGTGAAGGAGGCGCTGGAGGCCTCCCGCGTCAGCGAGCTGTCGACCCCGACGCTGGGTGCCGGCGAGAAGGTCTCGGACCTGCTGGCCGAGGAGCTCGACGTCGACGCCGCCGCGGAGCGCGGCATGGCCTTCGAGAAGCTGGACCAGCTGGCGATGGACCACCTGCTCGGCGTCAAGTGAGCATGATCGCGTGATCGCCGGTTGATCGCGCACAATCGTCCGTGAGAAACCACCCCGGCCCGGGAGGCTTCACCGCCTCCCGGGCCGCGCGAGCATGAAGGATGACGCAATGCTGGTGCTAGGCATCGACTCGTCGACCCAGTCCACCAAGGCGCTGGTCGTCGACGCCGACAGCGGCGAGGTCGTCGCCGAGGCCAAGGCCTCGCACCCCGACGGCACCGAGGTGAACCCGGCGGCCTGGTGGGAGGCGGCGCAGTCCGCGATCGGCGAGGCCGTCGCGCAGGCGCCCGGCCGGATCGAGGCGGTGTCGGTCGGCGGTCAGCAGCACGGCATGGTCGCGCTCGACGAGCGCGGCGAGGTCGTCCGCGACGCCCTGCTGTGGAACGACACCCGCTCGGCGCCGCAGGCCGCCGAGCTCACCGAGCGCCACGGCGCGAAGGAGCTGGCCTCGCGCACCGGTCTGGTGCCGGTCGCCAGCTTCACCATCACCAAGCTCGCCTGGCTCGCCCAGAACGAACCGGCCAACGCCGACCGGGTCGCGCAGGTCCTGCTGCCGCACGACTGGGTCGGCTGGCAGCTCGCCGGGCGCCCGGAGCGGACCTGGACCGACCACGGCGACGCCTCCGGAACCGGCTACTACTCCCCCACCACCGGCGAGTGGCTGCCGGAGATGCTCGCCGAGGCGATGGGCGGGCGGACCCCGAAGCTGCCGGAACTGCTGGCCCCCAACGCCAAGGCCGCGGTCGCGACGCTGCCGGGCATCGAGGGCGCGACGATCGGCGTGGGCACCGGCGACAACATGGCCGCCGCGCTCGGGCTCGGGCTGCAGCCCGGTGACGTGGTGGTCTCGCTGGGCACCTCCGGCGCGGTGTTCGTCCCGGCCGAGCAGCCCAGCGCCGACGAGACCGGCATCGTCGCGGGCTTCTGCGACGCGACCGGCCGCTACCTGCCGCTGGTGTGCACGCTCAACGCCGCGCGGGTGCTGAGCTCGACCGCGCAGGTGCTCGGCACCGACCTGGAGGGCCTGTCGCGGCTGGCGCTGCAGGCCGAGCCGGGCTCGGGCGGGCTGAGCCTGCTGCCGTACCTGGAGGGCGAGCGCACGCCCAACCTCCCGGACGCCACCGGCACGCTGACCGGCCTGACCGGCGCGAACATGACGCCGCAGAACCTGGCCCGCGCGGCCGTCGAGGGGATGCTGTGCGGCATGGCCGACGCCATCGACGCCCTCCGCGACACCGGCGCCGAGGTCCGCCGCGTCCTGCTCATCGGCGGGGCGGCCCGCTCGGAAGCGGTGCAGGCGATCGCCCCGGGCCTGTTCGGCGTCGACGTGCACATCCCGGATCCCGCCGAGTACGTGGCCCTCGGCGCCGCCAAGCAGGCGGCCTGGGCCCACTCCGGTGCCGACACCCCGCCGGACTGGCCGGTCGCCGGCACCAGCCACCCCGTCGGCGACGACACCAGCGGCACGGCGGTCCGAGCCGCCTACGCCGCAGCCCGCCACCAGGTCCACGGAATCTGACCCCGCAGGGCGAATACCGCAGTTTTCGCCCGGTCAAATCCTGCGGTATTCGCCCGGTCGAAAACTGCGGTTTTTGACCGGGCGAATCCTGCGGTTTTTGACCCCGGGTCAGGCTGCGAGGGGTTCGGGGTGGGTGGCGGCGTGCAGGGCGCGGGCCGCCTGGTGGAGGAGGTCGCGGGCGCGGGGGTTCGGTGTCCAGGTCCGGTCGGGGTTCTCGGTGAACCACCGGTCGTAGAGGAAGGTGGCGGGCAGGACGTGCCCGTCTCCGAGGCCGCCGCCGAGCCCGATGGCGTGGCTGCGCATCGTGCCGAGACCGATCGGCAGCACCGGTGTGCCGGTCAGCGCACCGGGCGGGAGCATGTCGAGCCAGCAGCGCAGCGGTGCGCTGCCGTGCGGCTCGTAGCGGGGCGTCACCACGGCGATCGCGCTCGCCTCGGCCAGCCGCCGCCGGCTGCGACGCACGTCCGGGTTCCGGTGGTCCCCGGTCATCAGCGCCGAGTGCGGCAGCTCGCCGACGGCGATCTCGGCGACCCCGGCACCGGCGGCGCGCAACTCACCGGCGAGGGCTCGGGCGATCGCGCCGGGACGCGAGCGGCGGTTGAGGTGTCCGGTGATCACGGCGAACTCAACCACGTCGGCCCTCCTCGGGCCGCTGCGGGCGGAACGCGGGCGTGCCGGGGCACGACTTCATGCGGAACTCCTGAAGAAGCGGGATGCGCGGCGCGCGCGAGAACCGGTCGAAAACCGGTGGGAGAAGGGGAGATTCCGGTAGCGCGAGGCGTACCGGGGTCAGCCGCGGATCAACAGATCGCGCTGCACACGCGCAACAGGTCGATGTGGCACCGCACCACGAGACCGGCCAGGAGCGTCATACCGGTCATCCTTCTGCCTTCCGGGCGCGTCTGCAATGCCGCGCCGCGCGCATCCCACATGCCGGGCCGGGGCGCGTCGGCACCCCGGCCCGGAACGCCTCAGGCGGGTTGCCGCTTCGACACGAACGTCACCGCCACCAGGCCGATCACCGCGACCGCGGCGAAGGCGTAGAAGCCCCACGGGTAGGCCAACCCCGCGCTGAGCAGAGCACCGCCGAGCAGCGGGCCGCAGATGGCGCCGAGGCGGCCGACTCCGCTGGAGGCGCCGAGCGCGGTCGCCCGGCCCACGGCCGGGTAGTGGTGGCTGACGTAGGCGTAGACCAGCACCTGGGTGCTGAAGACGAACACGCCCGCCAGCAGCACGCTGACGTACACGCCGAACCCGGGCAGCGGCACGCTGAGCAGCGCCAGGAACACCGCCGCGGCGGTGAACCAGATCAGCGTGCAGGTGCGCACCCCGATCCGGTCGGAGACGCGGCCGGCCAGCAGCAGTCCCAGCACGGCGCCGACGTTGAGCGTCAGCAGCAGCGCCAGCGCGGCCCCGAGCTCGTACCCGGCCTCGCGCATGATCTCCGGCAGCCAGGTGTTGAGCCCGTAGACCAGCAGCAGCCCCATGAACGAGGTCACCCAGAACGCCAGCGAAGACCGCAGGTAGCCGCCGCGGAACAGGGTCGCCACCGGGTTGCGCGCCTCCTTCTCCTCGGCGCTGACCGGCAGCGATTCCGGCAGGTAGCGGGCCAGCAGCGGCACCAGGGCGATCGCCGGGATCGCGCCGATGACGAACATGGCGCGCCAGGTCAGCAGCGGGATCACCAGGATCCCCAGCAGCGAGGTGACCACCGCGCCGACGTGGTAGCCGGTCATCAGCGTGGTCGTCGCGCTGCCGCCGCGGGCCCGCGACGACTCGTTGACCAGCGCGATCGCCACCGGGAGCACGCCGCCCAGCCCGAGCCCGGCCAGGAACCGCAGGAGCCCGAACAACAGCGGGCCGGTGACCAGCGCGCACGCCAGGGTCAGCACCGAGAACAGCGTCACGGTGGCGATCATGAGCTTGCGGCGGCCGAAGCGGTCGGTCAGCGGCCCCACGCACAGCGCGCCGATCATCACGCCGACCAGGCCGACCGAGGAGATCAGCGAGGCGGTCGCGGGGGTGAGCTGCCAGCCGGGGTCGCGCAGCAGCTTGGGCAGCACGACGCCGAGCACCACCAGGTCGTAGCCCTCCAGCGCCACCGCCGACCAGCACAGCGCGGCGACGCCGCGGGCCGATGCCCGCCGGTCGATCGCCGGTCCCGGCTCGCCGCCGGACCGTCCTGACGCCGTTGTCATCCCAGGTCACCCCTTCGCCGTCCGTGTTGTGCACGGCATCATGCGATCCGGCTCCCCCGGCCCGACCAGCTTCGGTTTCCGATCAGCGGAACCCGCTGCGAGGTCGATACCCGGCCGTCGCCGAGGGTCATCGCCGGTCACCCCGCGCAGCGATCCTGGCGAAACGGGTGTACCGGATGTCTCCTTCGGTGCTCGTGGCGCGACCGGAAGGGGCATGATGTCGGGCCATGTACACCACGCACGAGGCCGCAACCGAGGTCGATGAGTCGCGTCTGCGCTGGTGGGAGCGGCGAACCGAGTGGCCGATGGTGGCCCTGTCGGTGCTGTTCCTGGGCCTGTACGCCTGGATGGTGCTCGACACCGGCATGAGCCCGGTGACGCACGCGCGCCTCGACGGAATCATGTGGGCGGTCTGGGCCGCCTTCGCCGCGGATTACCTCGTGCGCCTGGCGCTGGCCCGCCGCCGGGTGCGCTTCGTGCTGCACAACGTCTTCGACCTGCTGGTGCTGCTCCTGCCGCTGCTGCGGCAGTTGCGGGTGCTGCGCTGGTCGTGGTGCTGCTGACGCTCAACCGGCGGGTGCAGGCGCGTGTGCGCGGCCAGGTCGTGCTGTACGTGTCCGGCGCCGTGGTGCTGCTCGGCACCTCGGCGGCGCTGGCCGTGCTGGAGGTCGAGCGCACCGCGCCGGGCGCCGAGATCACCACCTTCGGCGACGCGCTGTGGTGGACCATGACGACGGTGACCACCGTCGGATACGGCGACTACTACCCGGTGACCGGGCAGGGCAAGCTCATCGCGGCCGGGCTGATGATCGCCGGGATCGCGCTGCTCGGTGTGGTCACCGGCAGCATCGCGTCCTGGTTCGTCGACCGCTTCGGCGGTCTGGAGCAGTCGATGAGCGCCAGCGCGGACGCCACCCGCAGGCTCGACGCCGAGAGCGATCAGCTGCGCGCGGAGATCGTCGCGCTGCGGGAGGAGATCACCGCGCTGCGCGCCGAGGTCGCCTCCCGCGACTCCCGCTGACACCCCGGCCCGAAACATTTCTGCAAACGAAGCTCCACCACGCCTCCCGGGCATCCGTGCCCGGGAGTTTTCCGCTCCTGCACCGCGTTGCCGCCGCGCATTCCGAAAGTTGCGATTCTTGACGTTTCGAACGACGCAACTCTAATCTTCGAAATCGCGAGAGTACAGAAATGTTTCGGAAACTGTTCGGCCAACGTCGACGAACACGGGAGCCCGCGATGAAGCCCATTCGCCTCGTCCCCGCCGCCGCAGCGGCGCTCATGCTGCTGCCCGCCTACGCCCAGGCCGCACCCGCGCCGTCGCAGGCCGAGACGCTGCGCGACGCCGCGCCCGACGGGCTGGTCATCGGTTCGGCCGTCGCCGGCGGCGGCCACCACGACGAGGCGCCCTACCCCGACCCGTTCAGCTCGGACCAGCCCTACCGCGACGTCCTAGGCCGCGAGTTCAGCTCGCTGTCGCCCGAGAACCAGATGAAGTGGGAGTACATCCACCCCGCGCGCGACACCTACAACTTCGGCGTCGCCGACTCCATCGTGGACTTCGCCCACCAGCACGGCCAGGTGATGCGCGGGCACACCCTGCTGTGGCACAGCCAGAACCCGGACTGGCTGGAGAACGGCGACTTCTCGCCCGAGGAGCTGCGCGAGATCCTGCACGACCACATCAGCACCGTCGTCGGCCGCTACGCGGGCAAGATCCAGCAGTGGGACGTGGCCAACGAGATCTTCGACGAGAACGGGAACCTGCGCACCACCGACAACATCTGGATCCGCGAGCTCGGCCCGGGCATCATCGCCGACGCCTTCCGCTGGGCCCACGAGGCCGACCCGCAGGCGAAGCTGTTCTTCAACGACTACGGCGTGGAGAGCGACAACGCCAAGAGCGACGCCTACTACGCGCTGATCCAGGAGCTGCTCGCCCAAGGCGTCCCGGTGCAGGGCTTCTCGGCGCAAGCACACCTCAACCTCGACGACGGCTTCCCCGCCGACCTCACCCCGAACCTGCAGCGCTTCGCCGACCTCGGCCTGGAGACCTCGATCACCGAGCTGGACGTGCGGATGACCCTGCCGGACGGCGGCGCACCGACCGAGCAGCAGCTGGCCGAGCAGGCCGACTACTACGCCCGCGCGCTGCGGTCCTGCCTGGACGTCACCACCTGCCACTCGTTCACCGTGTGGGGACTGCCGGACAAGTACTCCTGGGTTCCGGGCACCTTCCCGAACCAGGGCGCGGCGACGATCTACTGGGACGACTTCACCCCCAAGCCCGCCTACGACGCGCTGCTGCGCACCCTGTCCGAAGCGGGGCCGAAAAGCGGGAAAGCCGAGAACGAAGGGATGACGACGTCCGGGTGAACCTCGTCTGGTTTCGGTCGGCGGAACCTGGCACGGTGAACCGGACTGCGGGTCCGGCGGCGTCCGGACCACGAGCGCGCGAGCGGGGCGGCATCGGGCCGCCCCACCACGCCTGAGCGTGAAAGGTGTTGCGGGACCGATGCGGTCGCAGACCGAGGCCAGAACCGAGGTGTCCTTCGAGCGCCTGTCACGGTTGCGCGACACGGGTTTTCACCGGTTGCGCCCCGGCATCGACAACCTGAGCACGCGGGTGCTGCGGCTGGCGGGCAGCGCCGCCGAGGGCTGCGGGAACGTCCGGATGCTGCGCGACGCGCGGACCCTCGGGCTGTCGGTGGAGTGGCGCTACCGCTACGGGTTCCCCGGTGAGACCGACCGGGCCTACTCCCGGGTGCTCGCGCAGTTCCCCGCGCTGCACCACCTGCCGCCGATGTCGGGTGCCGAGCGCAGCGGCGACGGCATCTCCGCCGAGACCGAGACGGCGCTGCTGGCCGGGGTCGCGACGTGGCGCCGCGAGCACCCGGCCGGAACGCTGGAGGTCTTCGCCGACGGGGACGCGCTGGTGGTGCTCGACGATCGCCCGCGCTTCGGCAGGCACGAGTACGTCTTCGCGGGCCCGGGCGCGGAACTGCTGCGCTACCTGGAGGCGCCGTGCCCGCTGGCGGTGCTGTCGGCGCGCTTCGGGCCGCAGGTGCACGCGCGGCTGTCGGACCTGCGCGAATGCGGCCTGGTGTTCACCGACGCCGGTAACTGGGTGCACGTGCTGCCAAGCACCACCTGACCCGGACGGGGTGACCCCCGCCTCGATCGTGATCACCGAGTGCTCGCGCCGTGAGGTGTTCCGCCTATCGTCATCACCCGTCGGAGGGTGTCGCGCGCCGTTCGAACGAAGCAACGCGCGGTCACGAAGGCACAACGAAACCGGACCATGACAACCATCGTTGTCACGGTCGCGGTAGCAATTTCCCGTGCCGGAATCGGGTGGCACCGGGAAGTGAGCGGGGGGGACTGTATGGCGGCGTTGCCCACGGAAGCGGGTTCTCAGGAGCGCGGGGACAGCGAGCTCATCGAAGCGGTGCGCGACGGCGACACGGGCGCCTACGGGGTCCTCTACGAGCGGCACGTGGCCGCCGCGTACGCGATGGCCCGGCAGGTCACCAAGTCCTCCGCCGAGGCCGACGACGTGGTCTCCGAGGCGTTCGCGAAGGTCCTCGACCTGCTGCGCGACCAGCGCGGCCCCACCTCGGCGTTCCGCGCCTACGTGCTCACCGCGGTCCGGCACGCGGCCTACGATCGCACCCGCAAGCAGCAGCGGCTCCAGTACGCCGACGACCTGGAGACCGTGCCCAACATCGACGTCTCGCAACCGTTCCGCGACACCGCGGTCGAGGGCGAGGACCGGTCGCTGATCGCGGCGGCGTTCGCCAGGCTCCCCGAGCGCTGGCAGATGGTGCTCTGGCACGTCGAGATCGAGGGCGAGTCCCCGGCGAAGGTCGCACCGCTGCTGGGCATGACGCCCAACGGCGTGTCCGCGCTGGCCTACCGCGCGCGGGAAGGGCTCAAGCAGGCGTTCCTGCAGGTGCACCTGAGCAAGCTCGACGCCGAGCAGGAGCAGTGCCGGGCCAGCGTCGAGCGGCTCGGCGCCTGGACCCGCGGCGGTCTGTCCAAGCGCGAAACCGCCCAGGTCGAAGCACATCTCGACGACTGCGACCGGTGCCGGGCGCTGGCCGCCGAGCTCGCCGAGGTCAACGGCGCGCTGCGGGTGTTCGTGGCACCGCTGGTGCTGGGCGGCGGCGCCACCGCCACCGGCTACCTCGCCGCGGTCGGCGCCGGCGGCGTCCTCGGCGGCGGGGCGATCGGCGGGGCGATCAACGCCGTCGGCGGTCCGCGCCGCGCGGCGCTGTCGGGTGCCGCGCTCGCCGCGGTGCTGGCCGGGGTCGCGCTCGCCCTGACCTCCAACGACGGCGAGATCCCGCCGGTGGCCGCGCCGGCACCGCAGCAGCCCGCCTCCCCGCAGTCGCCGCCGTCACCGCCCGCTCCCCCGGCCGCGCCCGCACCGGCTCCGGCCGCACCCGGCGGTGCCGCCCCGGGCGGGCCCGCTCCCGCTCCGCCCGCGCCTCCCGCCGAGGACGGCGAGGCGCCGCTGCTGCCGATCCCGCTGCCGCTGCCCCCGGCCGCACCCGTCGCCGACGGCACCGTGCACACCGGGGTCGACCTGCTCGGCGTCGGCGTGGACGCCGACCCGCACCTGGTCGTCGACCGGAACGGCGTCGACGCGGGTGCGGAGGTGCGGCTGGGGCCGTCGGACCGCCTGCTGGGCATCGACCCGATCACCGGGGCCCTCGACCTGCTCGGCAGGCCGATCCTGGAGCGCTGACTTCCCTGCGCGAGCGGGACATTTGTCGGTGGAGGGCTTCTCGTGCGCGCTTGTAGCGTGGCGCCGATCATGCGCGCGCAAGTCGAGCGAGGAGGTTGTCCGTGACTTACCTCGAAGGCTCCCACCACGTGACGCTGTCGGTGGGACACGCCCAGGAGGACGTCGATTTCCACGTCAAGGTGCTGGGGATGCGCTTCATCAAGCGCACGGTGCTGTTCGACGGAGCCCTGCCGATCTACCACCTGTACTACTCCAACGCCGCCGGCGACCCGTCCAGCGTGGTGACCACGTTCCCCTGGGCGCAGGCGGGATTCTTCGGCAAGCGCGGCACGAACCAGGCGCGGGAGGTGCTGCTGTCGGTGCCGCACGAGTCGCTGAACTACTGGCACCAGCGGCTCACCGAGCACGGCATCGAGGTCACCGACCTGGAGCGGTTCGGCCGGCGGCGCTTGCTGTTCCACCACCCGTCGGGCATCGAGTACGTCTTCGTCGGCAACGCCGACGACCCCCGGGTGGGCCACACCGGCTACGGGGTGCCGCAGGAGCACGCGATCCACGGCATCCACGGGGTGGGTCTGCACGTGGCGACGCCGGACCGGATGGTGGAGTTCGCCGACGAGGTCTTCTTCTCCCAGGGCCAGCTCGCCGAGGAGGGCGACGTGGCGGCGCTGCAGATCGGCAACGCCAAGCACGGCAACCACCTCGAGCTCACCGTCAACCGCACCGACGAGCAGGGCACCTGGCGCTACGGGGCGGGCACGTTCCACCACTTCGCCTGGAACGCCGACACCCTGGACAACCAGGACGCGGTGAAGTTCGCGATCGAGGGCAACGGCTACACCGACATCTCCGAGCTCAAGGACCGCAAGTACTTCAAGAGCGTCTACGTCCGCACCCCCGGCGGCGCGCTGTTCGAGCTCGCCGTCACCCACGCCGACGGCGGCTTCACCTGCGACGAATCACCGCACGAGCTGGGCACCCGGTTCCAGCTGCCCGAGCAGTTCGAGCACCGGCGGGAGGAGATCTTCAGCCGCCTCGAGCACATCGAGATCTGACGGGAAGGATCGGATGACGGCACCACATCTGGACCCCGGCGACGCGCTGACGATCCGCCGGGGCCAGTTCTGGATCCCCGGCGAACGCGTGGCCACCGCGGCCGGAACCGCCCAGCGCGGACCGATGTTCGTGCAGTGGGAGGCGCCCGCCGACGGCGCGCACCCGGTGCCGCTGGTGCTGGTGCACGGCGGTGGCGGGCAGGGCACCGACTGGACCGGCACGCCCGACGGGCGCCCGGGCTGGGCGACCCGGCTGGTGCAGGCCGGTT
Source organism: Saccharopolyspora flava (assembly GCF_900116135.1). Lineage (GTDB taxonomy): Bacteria > Actinomycetota > Actinomycetes > Mycobacteriales > Pseudonocardiaceae > Saccharopolyspora > Saccharopolyspora flava. Next base: position 156,497 of record NZ_FOZX01000011.1, on the reverse strand, counting down.
TCGCGGTCTACGTCGTGGACCGGTGCGGGCACGGGCGTTCCCCGTACCACCCGGAGGTCATCGGGCCGATGGGCGCGCAGTTCCCCTACGAGGCCGCCGAGGCGCTGTTCCGCCCGGACCATCCCGGGCACACCCGGTGGTCCGGCGACCTCGACCAGGTGGTGGCGCCGATGGGCGCGATGCCCGCCGATCTCGCCGAGTCGCAGCGGATGGACGCCGACCGGCTCGCCCGGCTGCTCGACAGGACCGGCCCGGCCGTGCTGGTGACGCACTCGGCGGGCGGCCCGGTCGGCTGGCTGACCGCCAACCGGAGGCCCGGCCTGGTGACCGCGATCGCGGCGGTGGAACCGATGGGCCCGCCGTTCGGCGAGTTCCCCGGCATGGGCGCGCTCACCTGGGGCCTGACCGCCGCCGAGATCACCACCGAACCCCCGGCGAGCGGGCCCGGGGAGGTCGAGGGGCGCGAGATTCCCGGGTTGACCGGAACACCCGTGGCGGTGATCACCGGAGGCGCCTCGGCGTTCGCCGATTTCGCCCCGCGGGTGGTGGACTTCCTGCGCGGCGCCGGAGCCGACGCCGAGCGGCTGCACCTGCCCGACCGCGGCGTCACCGGCAACGGGCACGGGCTGATCTACGAGGCCAACTCCGACGAGACCGTGCGACCGGTCATCGACTGGCTGATGGCCTTCGAGAAGAGCTGAGAAGAGAGGCACGCGCCCTCCGGTCCGGCCGTGCCGCGCAACTGCGGCACAATGCCGGGAGTTCTTGGACCTCGTCGAACAGGAGTGATCGAGCGCATGTCGCCGATGCTGGAATGGGGCGCCTCGCGCGAGGACGCGCGTGTCGCGGTGCTGGCGGTGCACGGGCGCGGCGGTGATCCGGGCTCGATGCGCGAGGTCGCGGGCCGCTTCGGCGCGGCACCGGCGCGGTTCTTCGCGCCCGAGGCCCCGGGCAACGCCTGGTACCCGGGCGGGTTCCTGCAGCCGCTGGAGGACAACCAGCCCGCGCTGGAGAACTCGCTGCGCACCCTCGGGCAGTGCCTCGACGAGCTGGCCGGGGCCGGGTTCGGGCCGGAGCGGGTGGTGCTGTGGGGCTTCTCGCAGGGCGCCTGCCTGATCTCGCACTGCGCGCTGACCGTTGCGCCGCGCCGCTACGCGGGGCTGATCGTGTTCACCGGCGGCTTCATCGGGCCCGAGCTCATCGCCGACCCGGTGGACGAGCCGCTGGCCGGGGTGCCGGTGGTGCTGCGCAGCATCAGCGAGGACCCGTGGGTGCCGCGGCACCGGGTCGAGGAGACCGCTGCGTCACTGCGCGCAGCCGGCGCCGAGGTCGACCTGCGGATCGACCCGGGCACCGAGCACATCATCACCGACGAGGCCTGCGAGGCGGCCACCCGGCTGCTGAACAGCTGATCTCCGGACGAGACGTCCACCACCGCCGGTTCGGGGCGGGTGCCGCGGCACCCGCCCCGAACCGTTCGCGCAGCTCACCACCGTGATCACCGCCCGTGATCACCCGGCGGCCGAACGGGTGCAATCCCTCGAATTCCGGACGCGCCGGACAGGGACGCTTAACTTCTCCATCCCCCGATGACACATTGGACGCAGCAGCGCGGTGCGCGGGGAGAGGCGCACCGGTTCGATGCCGACCGAACGGACGGCACCGCTGCTGCCGTCGCAGGCGGGTGGAGGCGTCCATCCGCGGGCGCGGCGCAGGAAGACGCGAGCGAGGGGGACGCTGGTTTTGAGCACGGCACAGATCCAACGGAAGGCGCGACGCGGCAGCACGCGCAGGCAGCACGCCCGCGGCAGGCACAACGCGCGCCCGACCGCCACCCGGCCCTGGGTGGGACGCCCGCTCCCGGCCCGTCCCGGCACCTCGCCGATCCGCAGGCCGCTGCCGGTCACCCCGGCCGCGCCGCCCCCAGAACCTGAGAGCACCCAAGGACCCACGATGACCGCACGACACGCCGAAGTGATCACGGCGACACTCTCGATCGCGACGTTCCTGACCGTCGGCGCGATGTGGATCGGCTACTTCTGAGGAATCGCCCGCGTTGAGTCGCGGACGACGAGTTCCGGCTGGAACACGAGGCGCCGGTGCTGCACCGGCGCCTCCCCGGAGGTCTCGTCGATGAGCAGCTCCGCCGCCGTGCGCCCGATCCGGCGCGCGGGCTGGCGCACCGAGGTCAGCGGCACGGCCGCGGCCCCGGCGAACTCGATGTCGTCGTAACCGACGATGGCGATCTCGTCCGGCACCCGCACGCCCGCGGCGACCATCGCCTGCAGCAGCCCGAGGGCAAGCAGGTCGTTGGCGCAGAACACCGCCGTGGGCCGGGGGCTCAGGCCCAACAGGCGGGCGCCGGCGTCCCGGCCCGAGGCCACGTCCAGCGCGGGCGCGTCCAGGACGGTCAGGTGCGCGTCGGTGTCCTGCAGCACCGAGCGGGTGCCCGCTTCGCGGTCGCGGCACTGGGCCAGCAGCGTCGGGCCGTTGACCATCGCGATCTCGCGGTGCCCGGTCTCGACGAGGTGGCGGGCCGCCAGCGCTCCCCCGGCGACGTCGTCGACGGCCACCGAGCTGCCCTGCACCTCCGGCACGGTGCGGTCGACGAAGACGTAGGGGATGCCGTTGCGCGCGAACGAGCGCAGCCGTTCGCCGGTGGTGTCCACGGGTGACAGCAGCACGCCGCGCACCCGCTGCTCGGCCAGCATCGACAGGTACGAGGACTCCAGGTCGACGCGCTGCCCGCTGTTGCAGGTGATCACGTTGAGCCCTGCCTCGTGCGCGGCCTGCTCGGCGCCGCGGGCGATGTCGACGAAGAACGGGTTGGCGAGGTCGAGCACCAGCAGCGCCATGATGCGGCTGCGGCCCGCCCGCAGCTGCCGCGCCGACTCGTCGCGCACGTAGCCGAGCTCGTCGATCGCGGCCTGCACGCGCCGCCGCGTCTCCTCCGACACCAGCTGCGGCCGGTTGACCACATTGGACACCGTGCCGATGGAGACTCCCGCCGCGCGCGCGACGTCCTTGATTCCGACCATCCTCGAACCTCACTCACCGAACCATCGCGAGCCTAGTCCGAGGTGGTGGGCCCGGCGCGCAGCCGGGCCCACCCGCTCACGCCTCGCGCGGCATCTCCTTGACCTCGCGGCGGAGGATCTTGCCGGTGGGGCCCTTGGGCAGCTCGGGGACCAGCCAGATCTCGCGCGGGTACTTGTAGGCCGCGATGCGGGCCTTGACGAACTCGCGCAGCTCGTCCTCGGTGGCGTCCTGGCCGGGCTTGAGGGAGACGGCGGCGCCGATCTCCTCGCCGAGGTCGGCGTGCTTGACGCCGATGACCGCGGCCTCGGCCACGGCCGGGTGCTCGTAGAGCACCTCCTCGACCTCCCGCGGGTAGACGTTGTAGCCGCCGCGGATGATCAGGTCCTTCTTGCGGTCGACGATGAAGTAGTAGCCGTCGGCGTCCTTGGTGGCGATGTCGCCGGTGTGGAACCAGCCGTCCTGGATGGCTTCGGCGGTGGCCTCGGGCCGGCCCCAGTAGCCCTTCATCACGTTCTCGCCGCGGATGACGATCTCGCCGGGCTCGTCGATGCCGAGCTCGTTGCCGTCGAAGTCCACGACCTTCATCTCGCAGCCGCGCACCGGCAGGCCGATCGAGCCGGGCTTGCGCTCGTAGCCGGGCTGGTTGAACGAGGCGACCGGCGAGGTCTCGGACAGGCCGTAGCCCTCCAGGACGTGGCAGTCGAACTTGGCCTCGAAGCCGCGCAGCACCTCCACCGGCATCGCCGATCCGCCGGTGGCGCAGGTGCGCAGCGAGCTCATGTCGGCGCTGGCCGCGTCGGGGTGGTTGAGCATCGCGGCGTACATGGTGGGCACGCCTTCGAAGATGGTGACCTTGTCGCGCGGCACGATCTGCAGCGCCTTGGCCGGGTCGAACCGCGGCAGCAGCGTCAGGCACGCGCCGACCAGCACCGAGGTGTTCAGGGCGCAGGTCAGGCCGAAGACGTGGAACAGCGGCAGGCAGCCCATCACCACGTCGTCGGGGGTGAGCTCGAACAGCGTCTCCACGGCCATCGAGGCGTTGGAGGCGAGGTTGTGGTGGGTCAGCTCGGCGCCCTTGGGCTTGCCGGTGGTGCCGGAGGTGTAGAGCAGCACGGCGGTGTCGGAGTCGGCGCGCTCGGCCGGCTCGGTGATCGGCGTGCCGCCCAGCTCGTTCGGCCCCAGGGCCCCGACGACGATGCCGGGGATGCCGACCTCGGCCGCGGCGTCGGGCACCGCGTCACCGCCGCCGTCCCAGCCGTAGACCAGCGACATCTGCGAGTCCCGCAGGTAGTACTCGACCTCGCGGGCCTTGAGCAGCGGGTTCATCGGCACGACCGTCGCACCGGCCAGCAGCGCGCCGTAGAACAGGATCGGGAACGCGGGCACGTTGGGCAGCACCAGACCGACGCGGTCACCCGGTGAGATGCCGCGTTCCCGCAGGTCACCGGCCACGGCGGCGGCCGAGGCGTGGAGTTGGGCGTAGCTGAGCACGTGCTCGTCGAGACGGACCGCGGGCCGGTCGCCGTGCCGCTGCGCGGAGGCGACCAAGTTCGCTGCCAGGTTCGTCATGTTCCGTTCCCGTCGTCGTTGAGGTGGTCGGAGCAGGCGGGATCACCGATCCCAGGCAGATCGTCCATGCTCCGCAGCCACCTGGCAATCGTTTGGGTGTACATTTCGGTAACACGTAGTGCCGGTTCCTGTCAGCAAAGCCCCGACCTGCACGAACACTCTCGCCACACCCCGCTCGGCCCGCACGCGGCGATCCCCTCGCACGACGAATCCACCCACCGAGCACCACCCCTCGAGCACCAGGTCGGCGATTCGTCCGGTGGACGGCGAAGCGCCCCCGCCGTCCGACGGGGGCGCTTCGTCATGCTCTGCGGATCAGACGCTCACCGGTTCGAGGGCGCCGACCACCAGGTGGTCGAACTCGCCGTTCTTCACACCGGCGAAGAAGACCGCGAGGTTGCGGACCGTGGTCTGAACGATGACCGATGGATCATCGCTCTCCATCAGGTACGCATCCGTGCCCTTCGTGGAGACGTGGACGCATTCCTTGCCGTCCCAGTGCGAACGGCTCGCCTTGACGAAGGTCAGCTCGCTGCCGTCAACCGTGAGTTTCATTGCTGTGCTCCACATCCCGGAGCACGGGCCACGACACGGAACCTATCAGCGGTCGAAGCGCGCGAGAAGATCGTTCGCGCTAACGGATGAGTTGGCGATGGGGTTTCCCGAGCCGGTGAGGTCGTCCAGGATGCTGCCGTAGCGGGTCTGGCGCTCCCACTCGACGCGACCCGTGATGTCGAGACCCGACGAGCCGACGACCTGGAACTTGCCCTGGGCGATGATGTCGGCCAGGAACTCGTACACCCAGCCCGGAGAGTTCGTCTGGTCCCACTTCGTCCCGCAGGCGAAGCAGTCGACCTTGAACACCGACAGCGTCTCCGGGTCGGAGGGCGGGAACGAACCCGCCTGGAACCGCACGAATTCGTACGGGTGCAGGCACTGCTTCGGGTTCATCCAGATCTGCGACGGGTACTCCGGATCCCTGCCCGGAGCGAGCTGGTCGTCTTCCACAGTTCCCCCTTGATCAGCGGCGATGCCGATCAGAGTAGCGCTGAGTGCTCATCCGGTGACAGCGGGCGATGTCAGAGCGCGGGAACCAGGCCCTTGAGCAGGAACGCCCCGCACCAACGGCTCTCGACGTCGTCCTTGAGAAGGGCTTCCTTGGTCAGCGCCTTGGCCAGCTTCCGCGCTTCCGGGGCCTGGCTCGGATTCTTGGCGACCCGTTTGGACGTCTCCCAATCCCACTGGGTCAGCTTCGAGACCTCCGAGGCCAGCGAGAGGAACTGGAGCTTCTCGTCCGTCTCCAGCGCCTCGATGATGAGCTCCGCATCGCGCTTCTCGTTCACCTTCGAGAGCACCGCGAGTGCGTTGGCCCGCAACGTCGCGGTCTCCCCGGTGCGCACCCACTCACGGACGTGGTCGAGACCTGAATCAGCGAGCTTGGCCGCGAGGAAGAAGTCGACGGTGCGACTGCTCGGGTGGGTCTTGAGCACCCCGGGATCTCCGCCGTCGATCTGACGCGCGAGCTGTGTCAAAGTCGGCTTGTCCGCCTTCATCACGCCCGGGTGTGTGATGTCGCGACGACGCAGCATCTCGTCTCCAATCGGTCCAAAACGATCATCGTACGCCTTCACGATCGCCAGGCTGGGGCTTCGCCGTCCAGCCTCGATGTTGCTCAGATGCCCTACCGAGACGAAGAGCTCTCCGGCCCACTCCGTGAGGCCGACACCAGCCTCCTCCCGCGCGGCCTTCAGCGTCGAACCCACGTCGTCGGTTGAAAACACCTGAAAACTCCGATCCCTTTCGACCACGCACCGTGATCAGCAGACTACTGATCAGGATGTCTCGCCGGGCTCGGTCTGCCCCTTCCCCGGCCCGGTCTGGCGAGGCTCCGTCATGAAGGGAAAACCGTCCGGTCGGGGCCGCATCCGACATCGGAGCACGGGCCACAACCCGACCGGACAGCCGACCCCGTGTCTCCGGTTGGCGCTTGCGGCACGGGGTCGGCCCCAGCTTAGAGAGGTTGATCGGATGTGGAAATCCTGGAAGAGGTGGCGGGCTCGCCGACGGCTCCTGCGCGCACGCGTGCGGGTCCACCTCTAGCGAACTGACGGGTCGAACTCCCTGGCGCAGAAGAAGGACCCCACCGCGCCCAACCCGAGCCGCTGGGGTCCTTCTCAGGCGATGCCGCCCTGCAGCAGGGCAAAAACGCCATTCGAGGGGCTTACTCCTCCTCGGGAGTGGGTTGTAGGAGTTGGGCTGCGAGTTCGGCGATGGTGTTGGCGTGGAGGTCGAACTCGTCGGGGTCGGCCGGGTCGTCGTCCTCGCCTTCGCGGGTGATGTGGGCGGTGGCCATGCCGTGCTTGGCGGCGGCGCGCAGGTCCCAGGAGTGGGAGGCGACCATGAGCGCCTGGTCGGGTTCGACCCGCAGGAGCTCCAGCGCGCGCTGGTAGACGGCCGGGTCGGGCTTGTAGGCGCCGATCTGCTCGGAGGACAGGGCCAGCGCCCAGCGCAGGCCGCCGCGGCGGGTGATCTCGGCCAGCGAGCGCGTGGTGGTGTTGGACAGGGCGACCACGGTGAACCGGTCGGCGAGGGCGCCGACGCCCGGAGCGGCGTCCGGCCAGGGCTTGGGCCGCAGCCCCTGCTCGGCGAGGGCGGTCAGCGCGGGCTCGTCGAGGGAGGAACCGGTGGTGTCGGCCGCGTGGCGCAGGGCTTCCAGGTTGAGCTCGTCCATCGGCCGGTAGTCGTCGGCCTCGGTGATCAGGGCGTTGAGCCGGTCCAGCCACGCGGTGGCGAGCGCATCACCGCCCTCCCCCAGCGCGTCCCGCGCGGCGGCGAGGATCGAACCCCGCTCGTCGACCACGGTTCCCAGGACATCGAAGAGCAGCACGTTCAGGCGGGAGACATCGAGCGACACGTGGTGATCATGCCCGCTCCCGGACCATGATCACATCCCTCCGGCGGAACACGGTTCGGTTGCGAGCCGATGACCGCAGCGGCACAACACCGCGTCGGAACGGCCACTTCCCGCGCGCTGCTCAGGAGTTCCGCGCAGCGGCCTCCAGCAGGGCCCGCATCCGGGTGGTCATCGCCTCGTGCAGCGAGACGGCGGTGCTGGTGCGCTCGACGCCGTCGATGTCGAGGATCGCGTTGGTGATCCGGTGCAGGTCCTGGGTGTCGCGGGCGACGACCTTGACCATCAGGTCGGCGTCTCCCGAGGTCGCGTGGATCTCGATCACCTCGGGCAGCGCGCGCAGCGCCGTGGTGGTGGCCGGCTGCTGGGTCTGGCTGATCTGCATCGACACGAACGCCACCAGGTCGTAGCCGAGCGCCACCGGGTCGACGCGCCGGCTGAAGTCGCCGAGCACCCCGTTGCGGCCGAGCTTGCGCAGCCGCGCGTGCACGGTGTTGCGGGCGACGCCGAGTGCCCGGGACAGGCCGAGGATCGTCAGCTCCGGGTCGTCGTCGAGCGCCAGCAGGATCCGGGCGTCGAGGGCATCGATCTGGTTCACCGGCACATTCTCCTCCGCGCGGGGTGAAATCCCAGCGCAAGTGTGGTGCCGGGCACAGCGGGCGAGAACCGCGTGACGAGCACCGGATCGTTGAGCACTCTGACACACGATCGCGCGGATTCGCGACTTCCCGCGCAGCTCTCGAGGGCTGTGTTGCCCGATCTGACGCGCTTGCCCGACCATGTCGACCATGTCAGCACCGACCCTGTCCCCTACCCCGTCGGCCACCCCGACGCCCGCCGAGACCCGGCGGCCGGTGGTGCCGCACTCGCGCACCGAGGACGTGCTCGGTCTGCTCACCGGAACCTTCGTGGTCTCGCTCGGCCTGCACCTGCTCAAGGCCAGCGAGATCGTCACCGGCGGCACGGCGGGCCTGTCGCTGCTGCTCAGCTACGGGCTCCCGGTTCCCTTCGGGGTGCTGTTCTTCCTGGTGAACCTGCCGTTCATGGTGCTGGCGGTGGCCAAGAAGGGCTGGTCGTTCGCGGTCCGGTCGCTGATCTCGATCGCGCTGGTGTCGGTGTTCACGCCGCTGCACGCGCAGCTGTTCGCCGGGCTGCACCTGCCTGCGGTCTACGCGGCGGTGTGCGGCAACGTGCTGACCGGGATCGGGCTGCTGATCGTGTTCCGGCACAACTCCAGCCTGGGCGGTTTCAACGTGGTCGCGCTGATCGCCCAGGAGCGCCTGGGCTGGCGGGCCGGGTACGTGCAGATGGGCCTGGACGTGCTGGTGATCGTCGCGGCGCTCACCGTCGTCTCTCCCGTCGCCGTGCTGATCTCGGCCTTCGGCGCGGTGTTCCTCAACGGGGTGGTGGCCCTCAACCACCGTCCCGGCCGCTACCTGGGCACGTGAGGATCGCGGCGGGGCTCAGCGGTCGCGCGGGCGCGTGCGGGCCGGGGTGACCGCGGGGAGGTCGTGACCGGCGGTGACGCGGTTGCGGATCGTGCCGATGCCCTCGACGGTCATCTCCACGACGTCGCCGGGCCGCAGCGGCGGCGGGTCCTCCCGGTCGGGCCTGCCCCACAGCTCGCCGAGGCAGCCGCCGTTGCCGCAGGTCCCCGAGCCGAGCACGTCGCCGGGCCGGACCTCGGTGCCGCGCGAGGCGTAGGAGACGAGCTCCTCGAAGGGCCAGCCCATGTTGGACAGCAGGTCGTGGCCGATCCGCTCGCCGTTGACCGACACGCTCATCGGCAGCCGCAGGAAACCGTCGGCGTCGCGGTGGGTTTCGAGCTCGTCGGCGGTGACCAGGACCGGGCCGAGGGTGGTGGCGAAGTCCTTGCCCTTGGCCGGTCCCAGCCCCACTTTCATCTCGGCGGACTGCAGGTCGCGCGCCGACCAGTCGTTGAAGATCGTGTAGCCGATGATGTGCTCGCGCGCCTGCTCCGGGGTGAGGTCGCGTCCGGGGCGGCCGATGACGGCGGCGACCTCCAGCTCGAAGTCCATCCTGCGGCAGCCCGGCGGGATCGCGACGTCGTCGAACGGGCCGGTGATCGCGTACGGGTTGGTGAAGTAGAACGTCGGCGCCGCGTACCACTCGGCCGCGACGTTGCCGCCGGTCATGCCCTCGACGTGCTCCTCGAAGGCCACGAAGTCGCGCACCGTGGCGGGCTCCAGCGGGGCCCGCAGCTCCACCTCGGCCAGCGGCACGCCCGGCTCGGTCACCGCTTGCGCCCCGGCTTCGGGAAGCCGTTGGGAGCGCAGCAGTTCCAGGATCGGGGCGGGCAGCGGGTGGAACGTCTCGCCGTCGACGACCCCGCTGGTCTCGGTGCCGTCGTGGCGGGCTGTGGCGAATCGCATGGGCTCCTCCGGCTCCGAGCGCGGTGTTCTCCAGGCGGGTGGGCGTCCGCTAGGCGGGTTGGGTGAGCAGCGTCGTGACCCCGTCGAGCAGGCCGGGGACGTCGCCGCGCTCGCCGTCGAGCAGCCACTGTCCGAGCTGGTTGGAGGCGTCGACGACGGTCTTGGCGCGCGGGTGGCGCCGGTGCGCGTAGGCGGTGAGGACCTGGTCGTCGACGGTGCCTGCGGCCACCAGGAGCTCGGCGAGCACCGAGGCGTCCTCGAGCGCCTGGGCGGCGCCCTGGGCGATGGTGGGCGGGCAAGTGTGCGCCGCGTCGCCGGCGAGCACCACGCGTCCCCGGTGCCAGGGCGCGTCGAGCAGGTGAGTCTCGAACCAGGTGTAGTGGATGGTGTCCGGATCGGTGAGCCCGTCGTGGATCTCCCGCCACGGGCCGCCGTAGTGCGAGGCGAGTTCCCGCATCACCGCCAGCGACTGCTCGGGGGTGAGGTCGCTGCGGTCGCGGGCGTCCTCGGCGAGGTAGGCGTACATGTCGGACTCGCCGGTCGGGCAGTACCCGGCGATGTAGCAGTGCCCGCCGTAGTACAGCTCGGTGCGGGTGATCGACTCGGGCCGCCGGGTGAAGGCCCGCCAGATGCCCATGCCGGTGGGCCGGGTCCCCGCGTCGATGCCGAGCAGCTCGCGGGTCGTGGAGCGGATCCCGTCGGCGCCGACGACCAGGTCGTAGCGGCCGGTGCCGCCGTCGCCGAAGGTCACCCGCACGCCGTCGTCGTCCTGCTCCAGGCCGGTTACGGCGGTGCCGAAGCGCAGCCGCGCGCCCGCTTCGGCGGCGCGTTCGGTGAGCACCCGCGCCAGCTCGGGCCGGTAGGCGCCCAGGGTCGCGGGCAGCTCGGGTCCGCCGGTGCGGACGTCCTCGATCTCGGCCAGCAGCGTGCCGTCGGGGGCACGCATGCCCAGCCCGTCGAACGGGTAGCCGCTGAGCCGCTCCCACGCGCCGACCTGGTCGAGCACGCGAAGCGCGTTGCCCTGCAAGGTGATCCCGGATCCGGCGGTGGACACCGAGGGGCGCGCTTCGGCGATCTCGACCTCCCAGCCCCCTTCGGCGAGCAGGATCGCGGTCGCGGTGCCGGCCGCTCCTGCGCCGACCACCAGCACGGTCCGCGTCGTCATGGGTTTCTCCGAGATGAAGGGGGTGTTGCCGTTCCAGGGTGCGCCACGGGCCCGCATCGGCAAAGGGCGGCGTGGCTATGCCAGGTATCACCGGAACCGATAGTTGACCGATCTCACGGTCGCCCGCCCGCCGCGGGATCGACGGTCCGAACCGGCCCGTCGTGGTAGTTTTCGGTGGCAGCACGGGATATTTCACCGATCCGCTGTGGAGGCTCGCGTGAGCGAACTGCCCGATTTCGACGCCGTGTACCGGGGCGAGTCGCCGGTGCTGGAGGATCCCGGCGTGCCGTGGAACATCGGCGAGCCGCAGCCGGTGATCGCCGAGGTCATCGAGCGCGGTGAGATCGAGGGGCCGGTGCTCGACGCCGGGTGCGGGGTCGGCGTCACGACGCTGGACCTGGCGGCGCGCGGCTTCGAGGTGCTGGGTGTGGACGCGTCCGAGACCGCGATCGCCCAGGCCGAGGCCGGTCGCGACGCCCGGCACGCCTCGGCGACCTTCCAGGTCGGCGACATCACCGAGCTCTCCGGCCACGACGGCCGCTTCGGCACCGTCATCGACAGCACCCTGTTCCACTCCCTGCCGATCGACGCGCGCGACCCCTACCTCGCGGCCATCGCCCGCGCGGCCCGCGACGGCGCGCGGCTGCACATGCTGGTGTTCGACACCTCGGCGTTCCCGGAGGGCGGCGGCCCGAACGCGGTGGACGCCGAGGAGCTGCGCGCGGCCGTCGCCGAGCACTGGAGCGTCGACTCGATCGAGCCCAGCACCATCGCCGCGTTCATGCCGCCCGCCGTCGCCCACCACTACCCCGCCGACGAGCGGGGCCGGGCGCGCATCCCGGCGCACTTCCTGACCGCGCACCGCTGATCTACCGTCCCGGGCGTGACGACGAACCGGCCGGGGGCGCCGCTGGCCCGGCGCCTGGGCACGCTGGACGCGACCGCGATCGGTCTCGGCTCGATGCTGGGCGCGGGGGTGTTCGCGGTGTTCGCCCCGGCCGCTGCCGCCGCCGGCAGCGGACTGCTGTTGTCCCTGGTCATCGCGGGGTTCATCGCCTACTGCAACGCGGCGAGCTCGGCGCAGCTGGCCGCCGTGCACCCGGCCTCCGGCGGCACCTACGTCTACGGCCGCGCGCGGCTGGGGCACTGGTGGGGTTTCACCGCGGGCTGGGGTTTCGTGGTCGGCAAGACCGCGAGCTGCGCGGCGATGGCGCTGACCTTCGCCGCCTACGCCGCCCCGGGGTTCGAGCGGCCGGCGGCCGCGCTGGCGGTGGCGGTGCTGGCGGCGGTCAACTGCGCGGGCATCACCCGCACCGCCCGGCTGACCCGCGTCCTGCTGGTCGCGGTGCTGCTGGTGCTGGTCGGGTTCGCGGCGCTGAGCGCGCCGGCCGCCTGGTCCGGGGGCCCGCCGGACTGGTTCCCGCACGGTCCGCTGGGCGTGCTGCAGGCCGCCGGTCTGCTGTTCTTCGCCTTCGCCGGTTACGCCCGCATCGCCACCCTCGGCGAGGAGGTGCGGGATCCGGAGCGCACCATCCCGCGCGCGATCCTGCTGGCCCTGCCGATCGCCGCGGTGGTGTACGCGGGCGTGGGGCTGGTCGTGCTGGGCGTGCTCGGTCCGCACGAACTGGCCGCGAGCACCGCGCCGCTGGCCGACGCGCTCACCGCCGCCGGCCACGGCGGCCTGACGCCGGTGGTGCGCTTCGGCGCCGCGGCGGCCAGTCTCGGCGCGCTGCTGGCGCTGATCGCCGGGGTCGGCCGCACCGGGCTGGCGATGGCGCGGGAAGGCGACCTGCCGCGGTTCCTGGCGGCCGTGCACCCGAGGTTCCAGGTGCCGCACCGCGCCGAGCTCACCGTCGCCGCGGTGGTGATCGCGCTGGTGCTCACCACCGATCTGCGCGGAGTGATCGGCTTCTCCAGCTTCGGCGTGCTGGTGTACTACGCGATCGCCAACGCCTCGGCGTTCACCCAGCCCGCCGCCGAGCGCCGCTGGCCCCGCGCGCTCAACCTGCTCGGGCTCGGCGGGTGCCTGCTGCTGGCCGCGACGCTGCCGTGGACCTCGGTGGTCGTCGGGCTCGGGATCTTCGCGATCGGGCTGCTCGGCCGCCTGGTCAGCAGGGCACGCGCGAGGTGATCGCCTCGCTGAGCCTCCGGCGCAGCTCACCGGCCTCCGGTGCGTCCAGGGCCTCGTAGATCCGCACCGCCGTCTCCCAGTGGCGGCGGGCGGACTCGTGCCTGCCCGCGGCCTCGTGCAGGTCGCCGAGACCGGTGTGCGCGCGGGCGCGCACGTAGTGGCTGGAACCGCTGTTGGCGACGCCGAGGGCGTGCAGCAGGCAGCGGGTGGCCTCGACGTGATCGCCCATCGCCACGTGCGTCTCCGCCATCGCGGTCAGCGCCATCGCCTCCAGCGTCGCCGAGCGCATCTGGCGGGCGAACACCAGGGTCGCGCGGTGGTCGTCCAGCGCGCGCGGGTGGTCGCCGAGGCAGCGGTGGATGGTGCCCAGCCGGTACAGGGCCATGCCCTCCAGGTACCGGAAGCGGGTCCGGCGGGCCAGCACCAGCGCCCGCTCGGCGTGCTCGGCGGCCTCGCTGTAGCGGCCGAGGTCGCGGTGCAGCCCCGCCAGGGCGTAGGCCGCGTCGGCCTCGGCGGGCCGGTAGCCGTGCGCGGCGGCGACGCGGGAGGCTTCCTGCAGGCAGGTCAGCGACGCCTCGTGACGTCCCCACCTGCGGTGCAGCCGGCCCATGCAGATCATCGGCCGCAGTCCCAGCAGCCGCAGCCCCGCCTGCTGGTAGAGCCGGGTGGAGCGGCGCAGGTGCTCCAGCGCCAGCTCGGTGTGGCCGGTGACCACGCACACCTCCCCCAGGCTCAGCAGCACCGTCGCGGTCGCGCCCGGACCGTCGACCAGCTCCAGCGCCGCCTCCAGCAGTCGGCGCGCCGACTCGAACCGGTTGCGGCGCAGGCGCGCGACGCCGAGCCCGCGCAGCGCGACGCCCTCGGCGGCCCGGTCCCCGGTGCGGCGGGCGATCTCGCGGGCCCGGCCGTGCAGCCGCTCGGCCTCATCGACGTGCCAGCCGAAGTCCAGGGCGGAGTCGAGCACGATCGCGAAATCCACCGCGTAGTGGGCGAAATCGCCGTCGGCGGTCTCGGCGACGCGCGTCATCGTCTCGCGGTGGGCGTCCAGCCAGCGGGCCGCGTCCTCGTGGTCGCGCATCACCGGGATCTCGTAGCCGCTGTCGCGCTCGGGCAGCGCGCCGGGCGCGAGGAACCCGGTCGCGGTGGTGGCGGCCTGCAGGAAGTAGTCGTGGAGCCGCCGCAGCGCCGCGCGCCGCTCGGCGGCGGTCTCGGTCAGCTCGCACAGCTCCTCGGCGTAGGTGGCCAGCAGGTCGTGCAGCCGGAACCGCTTGTCCCCGACCTCCTCGACCAGGTGCGCGCGGGCCAGTTCTCCCAGCCCGCGCCGGGTGGTGCGCACGTCGTCGCCGGCCAGCGCGGCCAGCGAGTGGGCGTCCATCTCGTGGCCGGGGTGCAGCCCGAACAACCGGAACAACCGCGCCTCGGCGGCCGAGAGGTTGCGGTAGGAGGCCGCGAATATGGTGCGCACGCTGGCCTGCGGGTCGCCGCTGTCGAGCAGGTCCAGGCGCGCCTGGGCGCAGCCGAACTCGGCCACGGTCTGGTCGATGCCGCGGTGGCGGTTCCGCCGGACCCGTTCGGCGGCGATGCGCAGCGCCAGCGGGAGCCGGGCGCAGCACTCGATGAGCTCGTCGACGGCGTCGGAGTCGGTGACCAGGTCGCCCAGCAGTTCCTTGAGCAGCAGCCGCGCCTCGTCGGCGGTCATCCGGTCGAGTTCGACCCGCCGCGCTCCCTGACCGACGACCAGGCCGTTGAGCTGGTCGCGGCTGGTGATCAGCACGGCGCAGTGGGCGTTGCCGGGCAGCAGCGGGCGCACCTGGTCGGCGCTGACGGCGTTGTCGAGCACGAGCAGCACCCGCTTGCCGTCGAGCAGGCTGCGCAGCCGGGCGCCGCGCTCGGCCACCTCCAGCGGCACGTCCTTGCCGTCGACGCCCAGCGCCCGCAGCCAGCCGGCAAGCACGTCGCCGGGCTCGGTCGGGGCGTCGGTGCCGAAACCGCGCAGGTCGGCGTGCAGCTGACCGTCCGGGAAGCGGTTCTTCACCCGGTGCGCCCAGCGCAGCGCCAGCGAGGTCTTGCCGACCCCGGCGGTGCCGGCGATGACCGCGATCGGGATGGTGCGGGCGCTGTCGTCCAAGATCTGGTCCAGTTCGGACAGCGGGACCTCGCGACCCACGAAATCGGTGGCGCAGTGCGGGAGTTGGGCCGGCACCTGCGCCGGAGCGGAGACCTCGACGACCTCCCCGGCCCGGATCTGGCCGTGCAGCGCCCGCAGGTCCGGGCCGGGGTCGAGGCCGAGCTCCTCGTTGAGGACCTCGCGCGCGTGCTGGTAGGCCGACAGCGCCTCGGCCTGCCGGCCGCTGCGGTAGAGGGCCAGCATGAGCAGCCCGTGCAGCCGTTCCCGCAGCGGGTTCCGGTGCACGGCCTCGAACAGCTCACCGGCGACGGCGTCGTGCCTGCCCGCGCGCAGTTCGGCGGCGTGCAGCTCCTCGACGGCCAGCAGCCGCTGCTCGGCGAGCCGCTCGGCCTCGGCGGCGACCTCGGGCAGATCGATCTCCTGGTAGGGCCTGCCGCGCCACAACCCGAGCGCGCGCCGCAGGGTGGCGGCCGCGCGGGCCGGGTCGGGTTCGGCGGTGGCCTCGTCGAGCAGCGCCCCGAACACCGCCGCGTCGAGCTCGCCGGGTTCGACGCGCAGGCAGTACCCGGCGGGTCCGTGGCTGAGGCGGTCGGGTTCGTCGAGGTCCCGGCGCAGCCGGTGGACGTGGACCTGGAGCCGGCGCGCCTCCTGCTCCCCCGACTCGCCCCAGAGCGCTTCCAGCAGAACGCTGACCGGGACCGGTTCGTTGGCGTGCGCGAGCAGGACCGCCAGCAGGTGGCGCCGCAGCCCGCCGGTCAGCGGTGTCGCCGACCCCCCGTCGACCACCCGGATCGGTCCAAGAACGTCGAACCGCATCGTGCTCCCCCAGAAAAATCACAAACGATCAATACTGCCGCATCGAGACCCCTCGCCGCTGCCTCCCGAAAGCGACAAGAAAGCCACGCCGCGCACATTGGTCGCAAAACGCCGGGCGACTCAACGAGCGACACCCCAAAGAGTGATACCGGGTACCTGTTCGATACCCGATCAGAACTCGGGAACAGGCATGTCGACCCGATGACCGCACGCACGACCGCGTGCTCACGACCTCGCGGAACGGAACTCGAACCAATTCCGGGCATGCGTCACCCGGAATTCACGTTCCTCCGCCGAATGGACGCCCGCTCCCGCGAAACCGGACGGTGGAGCGCATTCCCGCCACACCCCACGTCCACGTGGGACTCGGCGCGTGCCGAATCCCGTTCGCAGCGACCGCGGACGACGACCGCCAACCCCGCCGCGCGAACCGGGTTCGCGCCGCGACGTCCGCCACGCGATCTACACGCGCTGCCGGAAAAGACGATGAACCATCGCTACACCCCCCAGGTGTTGGCGTTGCCTGCTGATCCCCCAGATCTCGGTGGCCGACACCACCGGGAATCCGACTTGATGATGAACGCTCACCCGAACAGCGCACAAGCTCTTGCGTCGAACAATTTTCGCCATTGCCCGGGATTACCATTCTGACCTGGCGAAACATCGCGCAATTCCGGGGATTTCGATTCACGCCCGGACACCGGGAACCCCGCGCAACACCGGTGTGGACCACTTCCGAACGAAAGAGGACCGGTGGTGAGGCGGCCCCCTCGCCCGCCTCACCACCGCAGGCCGAGCCTACGACGAACCGCAGATCGTTGCGAGATCAAACACCGCTGATCACCTGGGTGGTTTCGCCCACTCGCAGCCTGCCACGGCCACCCGGTTGGGTTAATCTCAGCAGCATGAACCGCACGCCCTCCACGCCGGCTGAAGCCTTCGCGACCCTCATGGAAGGCAACCAGCGCTTCGTCGACAGCACCCGGCTGCACCCCCACCAGGACGCCGACCACCGCGCCTCGCTGGCACCCGGCCAGACCCCGTTCGCCGTCCTGTTCGGCTGCTCGGACTCGCGACTGGCGGCCGAGATCATCTTCGACCGCGGCCTCGGCGACCTGTTCGTGGTCCGCACCGCCGGTCAGGTCACCGGTTCGGAGGTGCTGGGCAGCATCGAGTACGGCGTGGGCGTGCTGGGCACCCCGCTGGTGGTCGTGCTCGGCCACGACTCCTGCGGCGCGGTGGTCTCCGCCCGCCAGGCGGTCCTGGAGGGCACCAACCCGCCCGGCTACCTGCGCGACATCGTCGAGCGGGTCACGCCCAGCGTGCTGGCCGCCAAGGCCGCCGGGCACGAGGAGGTCGACGACATCGTCGACGTCCACATCCAGCGCACCAGCGAGCTGCTCGTCGAGCGTTCCTCGCTGCTGGCCGACGAGGTCGCCGCGGGCCGCTGCGCGGTCGCGGGCCTGTCCTACGGCCTGGCCGACGGCACGGTCCGGCTTGTCGCCAGCCACGGACCCCTCCAGCAGCAGGCCGCCTGAGCCGCTTCTCGGGGAGCCGATCTCCGCACCTCGCGTTAGCCTGCGAAGGCACGCTTGGTGAAAGGAATCGGTCGCGTGAGCTCCCAGCCGCGTCGAGTGCTGCTGATCAGCGCCACCATCGGTGAAGGACACAACGCGACCGCTCGCGCCGTCGAGGAGGCCGCGCGCCGGGTCTGGCCCGGGTGCGAGGTGGTGTGGCTGGACGCACTGCGCATCATGGGCCGCTGGGTTCCCCGCGCGTTCAACTGGATCTACGTCACCAACGTCGAGTCGACGCCCTGGCTCTACGACTTCTTCTACGACTCGCTGTGGCGGTACCGGTGGTTCGCCACCTCCTCCCGCCGCTTCGTCGGAGCCTGGTGCGGCCCGCTGCTGCGCCGCGAGATCCGCCGCGTCGCCCCGGATCTGATCGTCTCGACCTACCCGCTGGGCACCGCGGGGCTGGACTGGATCCGCAGGCACGGCGAGCTCGACGTGCCGGTCTCGGCGGTGGTGTCGGACTTCGCGCCGCACCCGTTCTGGGTGTACCCCGAGGCGGATCTGCACTACGTGATGAGCGAGGCGAGCCTGCGCGCGATGCACCGCGCCGAACCCGACGCGGTCGGGGCGGTGTCGGTGCCTCCGGTGCGCGGCGAGTTCCACCCGCGCGACCGCGCCACCGCCCGCGCCGAGTTCGGTGTCCCCGCAACGGGTTTCACCGCGCTGATCTCGTGCGGGGCGTTGAGCTTCGGCGCCGTGGAACGCGCGGTGGACGCCGCGCTGCGGGTGCCGGAGCTGGCCCGCGTGCTGGTGGTGTGCGGGCGCAACGAGGCGGTGCGCGAACGGCTGCTGGCGCGCGGCGATCCCCGGGTGGTGCCGCTGGGCTGGGTCGACGACATGCCCGGGCTGATGGGCTGCGCGGACGTGGTCATCACCAACGCGGGTGGTGCCACGGCGCTGGAGGCCCTGGCCTGCGGGCGCGCGGTGATCATGTTCGAGCCGATCGCCGGGCACGGCCGCGCCAACGCCGAGCTGATGGCCGACGCCGGCCTGGCCGAGCTGTGCCCGGAGGAGTCGCAGCTGACCGAGACGCTGCGCCGCTGGGTCGCCGACCCGCACGAGGTCGGCGAGCGGGAGGAACGGGCGTTCAAGCACTGCCGCGCCGCGGACTTCGACGAGCAGGTGGCCGCGCTGGCCGACCTCCCCCGCCACCGCGGTAGGCGGCCGCTGCGCCCGCAGGACGCGTTCTTCGTCTACGCCACGACCCCGGAGGTCGCGCAGCAGACCGGCGCGATCCTCCAGCTGGAGCCGTCGCTGAACTCCACGCACCAGTGGTGCGAGCACCTCGCGGCCCGGATCCGCGTGCACGCGCCGGCGCTGCCGATGCTCACCCGCAGGCTGGAGACCCGGACCGGACTGCGTCCGCAGTGGATCGCCGACGCCGACATCGACCCCGCCGACCACCTCAGCTCACGCGAGCTGCGCCCCGAGCACGACCCGGACGCGTTCATCACCGAGTTCTTCTCGACCCCGGTGCGCACCGACCGGCCGCCGTGGGAGCTGCGGCTGCTGCACGACCCGGCCACCGGCCGGGCGACGCTGCTGGCCAAGATGCACCACGCTCTCGGCGACGGGCTGGCGGTCACCGGGACGCTGCTGCGCCTGCTCTGCGACGGGCCCCAGCCCACGTCGAGACCGGCGCGAGGCGGCCGGACCGGGCAAGTGCGCGAGGTGCTGCGCGGCCTCGTCGGCCTGGCCACCACCGCGGGTGCGCCGAGCCGCGCCTGGACCGGGCGCAGCACCCCGGCCCGCAGCTTCGGACGCCTCGCCCTTCCGGCGGTGCGGGTGCGCGCGCACGCGCGGGACCACGGCGTGACGAGCAGCGCGCTGCTGATCGGTCTGGTCGCCGAGGCGCTGCACCGGGCGCTGGACGAGAACCGCACCGGCGCCCTGTTCCGCGTGATGGTGCCGCGCACGGCCCGCACCGGCCGCGACGGCGCGGGCCTGGAGACCCCCGGCAACCACACGCACACCCTGTCGGTGGACCTGCCGGTCGGCCCGATGCCGCTGGTGTGGCGGATCCGCGCGGTCGCCGACGCCCTGACCGCACCCGACCACTCCGGGCAGCCCGCAGCAGCGGGAGCGGTGCTGTCCGGGCTCGGCCTGCTGCCCGCGCCGCTGCACGCCTGGATCGTGCGCCGCATCTACGGGCGCCGGTTCTTCAACGCCGTGGTGTCGGTGATGCCGGGCAGGCGGCGCGCCGAGCACATCAACGGCTCCCGGCTCAGCCGGGTGCTGCCGGTGCTGTCGCTGGCCGACGGGGTGGGCGTGGCGATCGGCGCGATCGGCTGGGGCGAGGAGTTCGGCGTCGGCGTCACCACCGATCCCGGGCTCGCCCCGGACGCCGACGTGCTGGCCGGACACCTGCGGGACGCCTTCGACGAGCTGCGGGAGCGCCGGTGAGCTCCGGCACCGTGCTGGGCGTGGCCGTGCCCGCCGCGGTGGTGGGCGCCGCGAGCTTCGGGCTGGCCAGCGCCATCCAGCACCGGGTGACCAAGCAGGTGCCCCAGGTCGCCACCTTCAGCCCCCGCATGTTCTGGGACCTGGTGCGCAAACCGATCTGGGTGCTGAGCATCGGCACGGTGATCGTGGGCCTGTCGCTGCAGGTGGTGGCGCTGGCGTTCGGCCCGCTGGTGCTGGTGCAGCCGCTGCTGGTGACCTCGGTGCTCTTCGGCGCCGCGTTCGCGGCGTGGTTCGCGCAGCGGCGGATGGACCTGGTGCTCGCGCTCGGCGCGCTGTGCTGCGCGGGCGGGCTGGCGGCGTTCCTGGTGCTGGCGCGGCCTTCCGGGCAGGGCAGCGAGTTCACCGGGGCACCGGTGCTGCCGCTCGCGGTGGTGCTGGGGCTGCTGGTGGTGCTCTCGCTGCTGGCCGAGCGGTGGCTGCCGGGCGAGTTCGGCGTGGTCGGCCTGGCGGTGGCCACCGGCGTCCTCTACGGCGTCACCGCGGGGTTGATGCGGGTGGTGGCCGGGCAGTTCCGCACCGGCGGTCTGGTCGAGCCGTTCGGCCACTGGACCCTGTACGTGGTGTGCGTGGTCGGCCCGATGGGATTCCTGCTCAGCCAGCAGACGTTCCAGCGCGGCCGGTTGATGTCGCCGTCGCTGGCGGTGATCACCACCGTCGACCCGCTGGCGTCCGCGGCGATCGGGGTGAGCTGGCTGGGCGAGGAGATCGCCCACTCCCCCGCGATCCTGGCCGGGGAGGCGGTCGCGGCGGCGCTGATGGTCGGCGGGATCGCGGTGCTGGCGCGGCGCAGCGAGCAGCTGGGCCGCGAACTGGCCGCGCAGGAGGAACCCGGATCGTGGGGATGAACCACGCGCTGGTCACCGGCGCCTCGTCGGGCATCGGCGCGGCCACCGCGCTGCGGCTGGCCGCCGACGGCTGGAACCTGGTGCTCACCGGCCGCGACCGGCGGCGCCTGGAGGAACTGGCCGACCGCACCGGAGGCCGCGCCGTGGCCGCCGACCTCACCGACGACGACGCGCTGCGGCAGGTGATCGACGCCGGTCGCGGCGTGGACCTGCTGGTGCACAGCGCCGGGATCGGCTGGGCGGGCCCGTTCGCCGAGATGGAACCGGACCGCATCGACCGGCTCGTCGAGCTCAACCTGACCGTCCCGATGCGCTTGACCCGCGCCCTGCTGCCGCCCCGGGTGGCGTTCGTGGCGTCGGTGGCCGTGGTCGGCGTGCGCGACGAGGACGTCTACGCCGCGACCAAGGCCGGGCTGCGCACCTTCGCGGCGAGCCTGCGCTATCGCGGCATCACCACGACCGCGGTGTTCCCGGGCGCGGTGCGCACCCCGTTCTTCCACGGCCGCACCTACGACCGCCGCTTCCCGCGCATGGTCGAACCCGAGCGGGTCGCCGACGCCCTCGTCGACGCCGTCCTGCGCGGCCGGGCCGAGGTCTTCGTCCCCCGCTGGCTCACCGTCGCCGACCGCCTCCACGGCGCCCTCCCGGCCACCTTCCACCACCTCGCAAGGCGTTTCGGGTGAATCCCGCCGCACCCGGTCGCGTCGGTGGTTAAGCTCGTCGAGACGCCGTCGCGGGAGGTCCGTGCGTGATGTCCGATCCCATCGACACCAGCGTGCCGAGCATCGCTCGCGCCTACGACTACGCCATCGGCGGCACGACGAACTTCCCGGTGGACCGGGAACTGCTGCACCGCATGGACCAGGCCGTGCCCGAGGTCCGCCAGATCGCGATCAGCAACCGGATGTTCCTGACCAGGGCCGTGCGGTTCCTGACCGCCCACGCCGGGCTCGACCAGTTCCTGGACTGCGGGTCGGGCCTGCCGACCGCCGAGAACACCCACCAGATCGCCCAGCGGCTCAACCGCGATGCCCGCGTGGTCTACGTCGACAACGACCCGGTGGTGCTCGCCCACGGCCGCGATCTGCTGGCCGCCGACGAGGGAACGCGGCTGCTGGGCGCCGACATCTTCCGGCCGGAGCAGGTCCTCGACAGCGACGTGGTGCGCGACTTCCTCGACTTCTCCCGCCCGATGGCGCTGCTGCACGTGGCCACGCTGCACCACCACGAGGAGCGGTTCGGCCTCCCGCCGGCCGAGGTGCTGCGCACCTACGTCGACGCCCTGCCAGCCGGGTCCTACGTGGCGTTCACGCACTTCCTCGACCCGGAGGACGAGGACACCGCCACCGCCCGCCGGGTCGAGTCGATCATGCAGGGCGAGGGCGGGACGGGACGCGGGTTCTGGCGCACCCGCGCGCAGATCCTCGACATCCTCGGCGATCTCGAGCTCGTCGAACCGGGCTTGGTCGTCAACGACGACTGGTGGCCCGACGGCCCGCGCCTCACCCCGCTGTCCTCGGCCGCGCGCTGCATCGCGGCGGCCGTGGGACGCAAGTCCTGACCCCGCAGGGTGTTTCGGGTGACTCACTTCGGGTGCGTCGGTGGGCAGGGGGCAGTTTTAGCCCGAACTGTCCAGACAAAACGGATATTGATCATGGGTGATTTGGACTAAAACTGTCCCCTGCCCACGATCACCGACACCGCCGCGGCGCTCGATCGCAGGCGGCACCGCGCGGTGCGGTCAGCCGCGGAGGGCGCGCAGGGATTCTCGGAGGGAGCCCATGGTGGCCAGGACCGAGGTGGGTTCGTAGCCGCAGTGGGCCATGCAGTTGGCGCAGCGCGGATCGTTGCCCCGGCCGTAGGCCTGCCAGTCGGTGTCCTCCAGCAGTTCGCGGTAGCTGGCGGCGTAGCCGTCGTTCATCAGGTAGCAGGGCCGCTGCCAGCCGTAGAGCGAGTACGACGGGATCGCCCACGCGGTGCAGTCGAAGTCGACCTTGCCCTCCAGGAAGTCCAGGAACAGCGGCGAGTGGTTGAAGCGCCACTTCTTCCGCCGCCCGTCGGCGAAGACCTTCTTGAACAGCTCGCGGGTCTCGGTCACGCCGAGGAAGTGCTCCTGGTCCGGCGCCTTGTCGTAGGCGTAGGCGGGCGAGAGCATCATCTGGTCGACCTCGAGGTCGTTGTTGAGGAAGTCGAGCACCTCGATGACCGACTGCGGCGTGTCGGTGGTGAAGAACGTCGAGTTGGTCGTGACCCGGAAACCTCGCCGCTGCGCGTCCTTCACGTTGTCCACGGCCTGGGCGAACACGCCCTTCTTGCACACCGAGGCGTCGTGCCGCTCCTCCAGCCCGTCGATGTGCACCGCGAACGAGAAGTACGGCGACGGCTCGAACTCGTCGATCTTGCGCGGCATCAGCAGCGCGTTGGTGCACAGGTAGACGAACTTCTTGCGCTTGACCAGTTCCCGCACCAGCACGTCGATCTGCGGGTGCATCAGCGGCTCTCCCCCGGCGATCGAGACCACCGGGGCGCCGCACTCCTCGACCGCGGCCAGCGCCTGCTCGACCGGCATCCGCTGCTTGAGCACGTTGGCCGGGTGCTGGATCTTGCCGCACCCGGCGCAGGCCAGGTTGCAGGCGAACAGCGGCTCCAGCTCCAGGGTGAGCGCGAACTTCTCGCGCCGCGCGAGCTTCTGCTTGAGCAGGTAGGCCCCGACGCGGACCGCCTGGCGCACGGGAATGCCCATGGCTACAACGCCTCCTCACAGGTCGTGCGGACTTCCGGCGGGATCTGGCGGCCCCACCGCCGCAGGCACGAGCCCACGGCGTGCAGCCGCGCCAGCCCGGACATCGCCCGGCGGACGGTGCCCGGCCGCATCAGGGGGTGCTGCGGGGTGTCGACCACGACCCGCACCACCGCCAGCGGGCGGTGCCCGGCGGCCTGGGCCAGCACCGCCGACTCCAGGTCCACCGCCAGCGCACCGGTGGCGGCCAGCTCGGCGCGGCGCTGGCCGTGCGCCAGCGCGTCGGTGGTCACGATCGGCCCGCAGCGCACCGGGAAACCGCTGCGCACGAGCTCGGCCGCCAGCGAATCGGCGGCCTGGCAGCGCAGCACCTCCCGGTGCCCGCGCAGCTCGTCGGCGACGATCACGTCTCCGCTGCGCACCTCCGGCGACAGCCCGCCGGCGAGCCCGGCGACGACCAGGACGTCGAAGTCGGCGGCCAGCAACCGGACCGCGCTGCGGGCGCTGCGGCGCGGCCCGTAGCCGGTGCGGCGCACCGCCACCGAATCGGCCCCGAGGCCGGTGGTGCGCATGGTCTCCTGGCCCGACGCGGTGTTGTCGGCGGCCGAGCGCAGCGCGCTGGCCTCCAGCCGCATCGGAGCGCAGATCAGCATCCTCGTCGACATGCTCACTCCCCGTCCCGCAGGTAGCGCCCGAGCGCGGTCAGCGGGAAGATCACCCGGTACAGGTGGTAGTTGATGTAGAAGTCGCCGGGGAACCCGGTCCCGGTGAACTGCGGTTCGTCCCAGCCGCCGTCGGCGCGCTGGCTGCGGGCCAGGTAGCCGACGCCGCGGCGCACCGCGTCGCTGTCGTGCCGGTTCATCGCCAGCAGCGCCATCAGCGCCCACCCCGTCTGCGAGGCCGTGGAGGCGCCGCGGCCGATCCACTCCGGATCGTCGTAGGAGCGCAGGTCCTCGCCCCAGCCGCCGTCGGCGTTCTGGTGCTGCTCCAGCCACCGCACCGCGTCGCGCAGCGAGCGGTGCTGCCGGTCGACCCCGGCCGCGACCAGGGCGGGCACCACCGCGCCGGTGCCGTAGACGTGGTTGGCGCCCCACCGCCCGAACCACGACCCGTCCCGCTCCTGGTTGGCCAGCAACCACTTCACGCCGCCGCGCAGCACCTCGTCGTCCTCGCCGAGCACCGCCAGCGCCTCCACCACGTGCGCGGTGACGTCGGCCGACGGCGGGTCGATGACCTCGCCGAAGTCGCAGAACGGCAGCTTGCGGACCAACTGGCGGGTGTTGTCGGCGTCGAAGGCGGCCCAGCCGCCGTCCTTCGAGCGCATCCCGCGCAACCACCGCAGCCCGCGCGCGATCGCTCCGCGCACCGCCTCGGGATCGGGGTGGTCGACGCGGTTGAGCGCCAGCAGCACCTCGGCGGTGTCGTCGATGTCGGGGTATCCGTCGTTGTCGAACTCGAACGCCCAGCCACCGCCGGCGGGCAGATCGGGGCGCTGCACCGCCCAGTCGCCCTTGACCCGGATCTCCTCGGCCAGCAGGTAGTCCGCGGCGCGCCGCAGCGACGGGTGATCGGCCGGAACGCCCGCGTCGTGCAGCGCCTGCACGCCCAGCACCGTGTCCCACACCGGCGACTGGCAGGCCTCCAGCCTGCGCACCACGCCGTCGGGGGTCTGCTCGCGGATGAGGAACCGCTCCATCCCGCTGAGCCCCTGGGCGATCACCGGGTGGTCCATCGGATACCCGAGCAGGTGCAGCGCGAGGATCGAGTACACCCACGGCGGCTGGATGCCGCCCCACGAGCCGTCGGCCTCCTGGCGGGCCACGATCCACTCGGCGGCGCGGCGCATCGCGTGCTCGCGCAGCGACTTGACCGGGCGCCGGTGGTAGCGGTGCAGGACGCGGTCGAGGCTGTGGAAGCCGTAGGCCCAGGACCACTCCCGGCGCGGCGGCGACGCGGGCCGCCCGGTGCGCAGCTCGCGGACGCTGATGCCCAGGTCGCGGCGCGGCCGCAGGGTGCACACCACGGTCAGCGGCACCACGGTCTGGCGCGCCCAGCAGGCCCAGTCGGAGACGTTGAGCGGGCACCACTTCGGCAGCAGCACGACCTCCGGCGGCATGGCGGGCAGGTCGTCCCACGACCACTCGCCGAACAGCGCCAGCCAGATCCGGGTGAACACCCGCGTCTCCTCCAGCCCGCCGCGGGCGAGGATCCAGTCCCGCGTGATCCGCATGTGCGCGGCCTCGACGTCGTCGCCGGCGAGCTTGAGCGCGGTGTAGGCCTCGACGGTGGTGGACAGGTCGCCGGGACCGCCGTGGAAGTTCGCCCAGGTGCCGTCCTCGCGCTGCTGGGACCGGATCCAGCGCGCGGCCTGCTCGGTCTCGGTGGCGGTGCGGATGCCGAGGAACTGCCGCAGCAGGAGGTCCTCGACGTCCATCGTCACGTTGGTCTGCAGCTCGCCCTTCCACCAGCCCTCCGGGCTCTGCAGCGACAGCAGGTGGTCGCGGGCCGCCAGCGCGGCCATCCGCGCGTCCGCGCGCACCGCGCCCTGGCTGGGGATCTCCGCGGCCGTGGCGGCGGATCGCGCGGACTGTTGCAGCTGATCGGTCAAAGCTTCCTCCGTACGATGAATTCGGCGAGCTCTCCCAGTGCCGCGGTGTCGCCCAGCGATCCGGCTTCCAGCGCTGCCTCCGCGCGCTCGAGCCGACGCCGGCACTCCCGCCGCGTCCAGTCCTCGGAACCGGCGCGGCGCACCATCTCGGCGGCTTCGTGCAACTGCTCCTCGGTGAGCGGCTCGGTCTGCTCGTAGAGCTCCGAGAGCCGCTCGCCCGCTGTCGTGCCGGAGGTCAGGGCGTGCACCACCGGGACCGACTTCTTGCGGGTGCGCAGGTCCGACAGGACCGGCTTGCCGGTGACCTCCGGGTCTCCCCACAGGCCCAGCAGGTCGTCGACGAGCTGGAACGCCATGCCCAGCTCGGTGCCGTAGCCGTGCAGCGCGCGCACCTTCCCGCGCGGCGCGCCCGCGCTCAGCGGCCCGATGGAGCAGGCGCAGGCCAGCAGCGCGGCGGTCTTGTCGTGCGCCATGCTCAGGCACTCGGTGAGGTCGACGTCGGTGCGCTTCTCGAAGTCGAGGTCGGCGGCCTGCCCGGCGATGAGCACCCGGGTGGTCGCCGACAACGACCGCACCGCCACCGACGCGTGCGGCGAGGCGGACTCCAGCAGCACCTCCGGGGCGACCGCCAGCAGCGCGTCACCGGCCAGGATCGCCGCCGAGGAGCCGAACGCGGTCCAGGCGGTGGGCCGGTGCCTGCGGGAGGTATCGCCGTCCATCACGTCGTCGTGCAGCAGCGAGAAGTTGTGCACCAGCTCCACCGCCGCGGCCCCGGCGACGCCGAGTTCCGGTTCGCCGCAGGCGATTTCGGTGGCGGCCAGCGCCATCGCCGGGCGCAGCGCCTTGCCGCCGGCGTCGGTGGGCGCGCCGTGCACGTCGCTCCACCCGAAGTGGTACTCGGCGACGCGGCGGGTGTCGACGTCGAGCCGCGCCACCGCCGAGCGCAGCGTGGGTTCGACCGATTCCTTGGCGCTGCGCAGCGCCAGGGGCAGGACTGCGGTCATGCCGTCACCTCCACGCTCTGCGGTGCTCGCTGCTGGCTGTCGACCACCTCGGCGGCGCTGATCCCGCTGCGAACGGCACCTTCGGTGGTGTCCGGCCACCCGGTCGCGGTCCACGCGCCGGCCAGCACCAGCCCCGGCACGTTGGTGCGCGCCTCCGGGCGCAGCGCCGCGGTGCCCGGCGCCTGCCGGAACGTGGCGTGGGGTTCGCGGGTGACGAAGAAGTCGAGCAGCCGGGCCTGCCGGGCGGCCGGGAAGAGATCCCGCAGCGCGGGCAGGAAGATCTCGCGCAGCTCCTCGGTGCGCATCCCGAGCTCCTGCTGGGCCGCCGACTGCGACAGCGCCAGGTACTGGCCGGTGCGCGCCCCCGAGATGCGGGTGCGGTCGAAGACCCATTGCACCGGCGAGTCCAGCGCGGCGGCCATCTCCAGCTCGGTGACCTGGCGGTCGAAGTGGGCGTGCACGTTGACGATCGGCGCCGACGACAGCCGCGCCCAGTCGCAGGCGCCGCGCACCGGCAGGTCGGCCAGCAGACCGGCCGCCGCCGGGTGCGGCGTCGCCACGACCACCGAGTCCGCCGTGAGCTCGGCCTGCCCGGCCTGGTCGTCGATCGGGATCTGAAAACCGTTGGCACCACGCCGGATCGCGCGCACCTTGCACCGCAGCCGCACCTGCGCGCCCGCCGCGGTCAGGGCCCGCAGGCCGGCGTCGCCGTGCAGCTCCGACAGCGGCCGCTGCGGGATGCCGATGTCGCAGGCCTCGGCCGAGTCGAGCACGCCGGTGCGGAACACCTTGGCCGCCAAGGCCATCGAGGCGTGCTCGGGTTCGGCGTTGAGCGCGGCCACCGCCAGCAGACCCCACAGCGCCTCCACCGCGCGCGGCGTTTCGCCCTGGGCGCGCAGCCACTGCCCGAAGCTCTGCTCGTCCAGCGCCGGATCGGCCGGGTCCAGCCCGCGCAGCGTGAGCGCGGTGCGCGCGACCCGGGCCCGCTGCAGCGGGTTCAGCTTCCGGTAGCCCAGCAGCGCCGGGGTCAGGTGCGCGGGTGCGCGCAGGTTCCAGCGCCGCAGTGTCGCGGGCGCCGCACCGGGGCTGAGCACCGGGATCTCGAAGCGCTGCTGCATCCGGATCCCGTCGGCGGCGCCGATCCTGCGCAGCAGGTCGAGGTAGGCGGTGTAGCAGCGCAGCAGCACGTGCTGGCCGGTGTCGATGAGCAGCTCGCCGCGCGCGAACGAGTAGGTGGCCCCGCCCAGCCTGGGCCGCGCCTCCAGCAGCTGGACGGCGTAGCCGCGCTCGCGGCACTCCAGCGCGGCGGTGATCCCGGCCAGGCCACCGCCGACGACCACGACGCTCCCCCGGTTCACGGCGCCATCCCCGCCAGCGAGCGGGCCGCCACTCCCGCCTTGCGCCACCCGGTCAGCGAGGTGCGCTGGTGCATCGCGGCGTTGGGGTTGCAGGCGATGCGCACCAGCAGCTCGTGGTAGATCCCGGCCATCGACGCGCAGCAGGCCCGCGAGCGCCGGTCCAGCATCGGCAGCAACCGGAACCCCTCGATGTACCAGCGCTCGGCGCGGGCGGCCTGGAAGCGCACCAGCCGGTTCCAGCGGGCGCTGTCCTCGACGAACCCGCTGCCGGGTTCCAGCCGCACCCCGAAGTGCGCGAGGTCGTCCGCGGGCAGGTACACCCGGCCGTTGAGCTGGTCCTCGCGGACGTCGCGCAGGATGTTGGTCAGCTGCAGCGCCACTCCGAGCGCGTCGGCGCGCGGGGTGGCGGTGTCCGGGTCGTCGGTACCGAACACGCCCAGCGACAGCCGGCCGATCGACCCGGCCACGCAGCGGCAGTAGTGCAGCAGCTCGTCGAAGGTGGTGTAGCCGGTGCCGCGCACGTCGGCCTCGCAGCCGTCGATGAGCTCGTCGAAGGCCTCCAGCGGCAGCGGCATCCGGCTCGCGACGTCGGCGAGCGCGGCCAGCACCGGGTCGGCCGACCCGATCGAGGCCTGGTGCACGGCTTCGCGGCACTGCTTGAGCTCGCGCAGCTTGTCCTCGCGCGGCAGCTCGCCGTCGCCGATGTCGTCGACGCGACGGGCGAAGGCGTACACCGCCGAGAGGGCTCGGCGCTTCGGGCCCGGCAGCAGGCGGATGCCGTAGGAGAAGTTGCGCGCCTGCTCTCGGGTGATCCGCTCGCACTCCTGGTAGGCGTCGCGGATCTGAGTCGGTTGGGTCACCGAGTCCCTCCCATCGCGTGCAGTCGCGCCCACTCGGCGAACGTGCGCGACCTGCTCGGGCTGACCGGCGCGGCCAGCGGGTCGTGTCCGGCCGCGGCGAACGCGGCGACGGTGGCCAGCCCTCCGGCGACGTAGCCGGCCACGGCCACCCGCGCGGTTCCCGACAGGGCTCCGACCAGCACGCTGCCGTCGCGCAGCATGCGGCGGGCGCGGTCCACCTCGAAGCGCACCAGCCCGCGCAGCGCGGTCGAGGCGCGCGGGGCGGCCAGGTCGAGTTCCTGGCAGCCGTAGCGCGCCAGGTCCTCGGCGGGCACGTAGACGCGTCCGGCCCGGTGGTCCTCGGCGAGGTCCTGCAGGTGCTCCAGGATCTGCAGGGCGCTGCAGATCCGGTCGGACAGCGCGATCAGCCCTTCTTCGGCGCGGCCGAACACGTGCAGCACCGACTCGCCGACCGGGTTGGCCGACAGCGCGCAGTAGTCCAGCAGCTCGTCGAAGTCGGCGTAGCGCTTGACGTGCTGGTCGCGGCGGTTGGCCTCGATGAGCTTGACCAGTGTGGACTGCGGGATGGCGCGGTCGGCGACGGTCTCCTGCAGCGCCTGCATGAGCGGCAGCCGGGCGGATCCCGCGTAGGCGCGTTCGAGATCGTGTTCGAGGAAGTCCAGCAGCGCCTCGCGGTTTCCGGGCGCTTCGTCACCGGCGTAGTCGACGAGGCGGAAGTAGCCGTAGAGCGCGTGCAGGTGCCTGCGGACACCGCCGGGCAGGATGCGGGAGGCCACCGGGAAGTTCTCCGAACGCATCCGCGCCAGCACGGCGGCGCTGCGCGGGAAGTCGCCCGAACGCCCTGCCCCCTCCGGGTGTTCGGGATCCTCGCCGGACAGCATCTCGTCCGGCAACGACAAGACCATCGGTCCTCCTCCTATCCACTGGCCAGGAGGCGCAACCGGCATCGTATGAGCGCCCCTGCGGCAGCGCAGGGCGAACGAGGAACCCCGTGAATCAAGGTGATTCGCGCCGGTGTTCGAGCAAGCACCTTCTCCCCGGTTCCATATTGGACATCCCGGGGACGTGCTTCGCGCCGACTCGCCAGCAGGTGGCCGGATCGAGTGGCACGACCTGATCACTTTGGACCAGCCGACTACCGACTGCGACGGAGAAGACGACGATGCGCCGCCCCGGATCACCGGGACGGCGCATCGAAGGTGTGCTGATCCGGGCGCGCGGCCCCGCCGGGATCAGCCGTCGAGCTGGTCGATGGTGGCGATCGAGGGCGACTCGGTGCGCTGCAGGTCCGCGGCCACCCGCTCGGCGTCGCGCAGCACGCGCACGGCGTTGTGCCAGGTCAACTTGCCCAGATCGGTCTCCGACCAGCCGCGGTCGAGCAGCTCGGCGATGAGGTTGGGGTAGCCGGAGACGTCGTCGAGGTCCTCCGGCAGGAACATCGTGCCGTCGTAGTCGCCGCCGACGCCGATGTGGTCGATCCCGGCGACCTCCCGCATGTGGTCGAGGTGATCGGCCACCGTCTTGGCGGTGGCGGTCGGCTGCGGGTTCGCCTCCTCGAACTTGCGCAGCACCTCCTTGGCCCCCTCGCTGCTGTCGAGCGCGTCGAAGCCCTGGGCGACCAGTTCCCGCTGCGCCGCGGCCGTCCAGTCCACCGACTCCTGCAGCACGAATTTGCTCACGAACGTCGCCATCGCCACGCCGCCGTTGCCGGGCAGCTGGGCGAGCACGTCGTCGGGGATGTTGCGCGGGTGCGAGCACACCGCGCGGGAGGAGGAGTGCGAGAACAGCACCGGGGCACGGCTGACGCGCAGCGCGTCGCGCATGGTGTCGGCGGCGACGTGCGAGAGGTCGACGAGCATGCCCATCCGGTTCATCTCGCGGACGACCTCCTCGCCGAAGCGGGTCAGGCCGTCAGCGGCGGGCTCGTCGGTGGCCGAGTCGGCCCACGGGGTGTTGTCGTTGTGGGTCAGCGTCAGGTAGCGCACGCCGAGGTCGTAGAGCGCGCGCAAGGTCGCCAGCGAGCAGTTGATGGAGTGCCCGCCCTCGGCGCCCATCAGCGACGCGAGCTTGCCGTCGGCGCGGGCGGCCTCGACCTCGTCGGCGGTGCCGGCCAGCCGCAGCCGGTGCGGGTAGCGGGCCGCGAGGGCCTTGACGCAGTCGATCTGCTCCAGCGTCGCGCTCACCGCGGCGTCGCCCTGCAACGAGGTCGGCACGTACACCGACCAGAACTGGCCGCCGACGCCACCGGCCTCCAGCCGGGCGAGGTCGGTGTGCAGCCTGCCGGTCTGGTCGGTGGCGATGTCGCGCTGGTCGAGGTCGTAGCGGACCTGCTCGCGCAGCGCCCACGGCAGGTCGTTGTGGCCGTCGAGCACCGGCGTGGCCTCGAGCAGGTTCCGCGCCCGGGCCATCACGTCCACGTCGCTCATCGCACTCCCTTTTTCCGGTTCCGATTCACCCGGTCGGTCGTTCCCGCTGAGCATATCCGCTCGAGATCACCCGACCAGGGAGCGAAGCCACGCCGTAGATCGAATCGACGAATCGGGCGTTCGGCCGCACCATCGGCATATGGAGCGAATCCCCAGGCAGCAGGACACCAGCAACCTCCCCGCGGTGCTGGCCGAGTACGGGCACCTCGCGGCGCAGCTCCCCGGCGCCTCGACGCGGCAGGCCGAGCGGCTGCGCGAGCGGCTCGCCGAGCTCGACGAGCAGATCGACGGCTACGTCGCGCAGCTGACGGAGTACCACTCGATCGTCGACAGTTGACGGGTCGAACCGTCGAGGCCGCGCGCCCGCGTCCTCGCCCGCCGTCCTAGGCTGCCTCCTTCGCTCCGGTGATCAGCCCGACGACCTCGTTCATGTCGTGGGTGCGCGGTGACACCAGCCCGACGCGCCTGCCGAGCCGGTGCACGTGGATCCGGTCGGCGATGTCGAAGACCTGCGGCATGTTGTGGCTGATCAGCACGACCGGAAGACCTCGCTCCCGGATCCGGTCGATGAGTTCGAGGACCTTGCTCGCCTCGGCCACGCCCAGCGCCGCCGTCGGTTCGTCCATGATCACGGCCTTGCTGCCGAACGCCGCCGCGCGGGCCACCGCGACGCCCTGGCGCTGACCGCCGGAGAGCGTCTCCACCGGCTGGGTGATCGACTTGATCTTGATGCCCAGCTCGTCGAGCACCTGCTGCGCCTGCTCCCGCATCCGCGCCCGGTCGACCGCGCGCAGCACCCCGCCCAGCACACCGGGCCTGCGCGGTTCGCGGCCCAGGAACATGTTGGTCGCGATGTCCTGCGCCGGAGCCAGCGCCAGGTCCTGGTAGACCGTCTCGATCCCGCAGCGCCGCGCGTCCAGCGGGCCGCGGAAGCGGACCGGTTCGCCGTCCACCCGGATCTCCCCGGCATCGGGGATCAGCGCCCCGGACAGCGCCTTGATCAGGCTGGTCTTGCCCGCGCCGTTGTCACCGACCACGGCCAGCACCTCGCCGGGCAGGACCTCGAAGTCGGCGTCGTCGATGGCGGTGACCCGCCCGTAGTGCTTGCGCAGGCCCGCGGCCGACAGGGTCGGTGTGCTCATCGTTGCCTCCTGGCCAGCCGGTCGAAGACCACCGCGGCGATCACCAGCGCGCCGGTGGCCACGTCCTGGTAGAGCGCGTCGACGCCGAGCTGGGTGAGCCCGGAGCGCAGCACCGCCACGATCAGCGCGCCCATCAGCGTCCCCAGCACCGACCCGCGCCCGCCGAACAGGCTCGTTCCGCCGAGCACGACCGCGGTGATCGAGTCGAGGTTGCCCAGCTGGTAAGCGTTCGGGTCGGCGTTGGGGACCCGGCCGAGCGCCTGCCAGGCGGTGATCCCGAAGATCACCCCGGCGGTGAGGTAGACCGACAGCAGCGTGCGGTTGACCTTGATGCCCGACAGCCGCGCGGCCTCCGGGGCGTTGCCGACGGCGTAGACGTGCCTGCCCCAGGCGGTGCGGGTCAGCGCGTACCAGACCACCAGGTACATCAACAGGCACAGCGTCATGCCGTAGGTGATCTCGATGCCGCCGAACAGGTAGCGGCGGGTGCCCAGCCAGGTCAGCAGGTCGTCGCCGGTGGGCACCGCCTCGCCGCCGGCGAGCAGCTTGGCGATGGCGGTGAGCATCGTGAGCATGCCGAGCGTGACGATGAACGGGGGCAGCCGGATCTGGGTGACCAGCCCGCCGATCACCAGCCCGATCAGCGCGGTGGTGACCACGCCCGCGACCAGCGCGAGCCAGCCCGGGGTCCCGGCGAGCACGAGCAGCGCCATCACCAGCGTGGCCACCACGGCGGCGGAGGCGTTGGCCAGGTCGATGCCGCCGGTGAGGATGATCAGCGTCTGCCCCAGCGCGAGGGTGCCGATCACCAGCGACTGCTGGACCACCAGCGACAGGTTGTCGGGGTCGAGGAACGTGTCGGTGGTCAGCGAGAACACCGCGATGGCCAGCAGCAGCGCCAGCGCGGGGCCGACGGCCGGTGCGCGCAGCAGGAACTCGCGTGCGCTGAAGCGCTCCTCGACGGCAGCGGTCACCGCTCACCCCAGCAGTGCTGCTCGCCCCAGGCGACGGTCTGGCTGGGGATGCCGGGCATCGGCTGGTCGGTGATCACCACCGAGCCGGTGTCGTGGAACCCGGCGGGTTTGGCGCCGGTGCGCGCGTGCTCGACGGCGGCGTCGACGCCCTGCTGCGCCATCTTGTCGGGGAACTGCATGACGGTGGCGCGCAGCTGACCGGACTTGACCGCGGCGACGCCTTCGCAGCCGCCGTCGATCGAGGCCATCACGACCTGCTCGGCCAGTCCGCGCGATTGCAGCGCCGCGTGCACGCCGCGGGCGGTCGGCTCGTTCATGGTGTAGACGGCGTTGATGTCGCTGCTGCGGGCGAGCAGGTTCTCGGCGCCCTGCTGGGCGAGGTTCTGGTCGCCGTTGGCGTTGGTCGTGCCGCGCACCTCCGGGGCTCCCTCGGCCAGGCCCATGCCCGCGAGGAACCCCTCGTGGCGCATGCTGCTCACCGATGATCCGGCGGTGCCGTCGATCATGAGGACCTTCGGCGGGCGGTCGCCGAGGGCGGCCTTGGCGTAGGCGCCCTGCAGGCGTCCGGCTTCGCGGTTGTCGGTGGCGATGGTGGCGTCGGCGGCCTCGGCGGGTTCGGTGGCGGTGTCGAGGGCGATCACCAGGACGCCGGCCTGCCGGGCGCGGGCGAGGGCGTCGATGACGCCGGTCGAGGAGTTCGGCGTGATGAGGATCGTGCTCACGCCCTGCTGGATGAGGTTCTCGATGGCGCGGACCTGGCCGTCGTTGTCCCCGTCGAACTGCCCTGCCAGCGCGATGAGCTGGGCGCCGCGGTCGGCGGCGGCCGCTTCGGCGTCGGCTCGCAGGCCCACGAAGTACGGGTTGGTGTCGGTCTTGGTGATCAGGCCGATCTTGGCGGGGCCGCCGCCGGGCGAGGCGTTGCCGCCCCACTCGCGCTCGGCCGAACACCCCGAGACCACCAGCACCAGTCCGACGACGACGCTGACAACTCTCCCGAACATGAGTCCTCCCCGTTGAGGCCGCTCCGAAGACGCGAGGCGATCATGCCGATCCGAACGTCCCGGCGACTCCGCCGATCGGTGGCCCCGCCGTTCGGTGACGCCGGATTGATTTCACTCGACACTGAACCCACCAAGGTTGTTGATGTCTACGTCGGGGTGCGTAGCCGCGATGTCGGTGACGAGGGGACGTCGGCGCGCGGTTCGTGGGCGAGACTGGTGGGCATGGGTTCGGTGCGTCCTCGGGTCGGCGATGTGGGGCTGGCCGTGCTGGTGACCGCGGTCGGCGTGATCGGCACGGTCGCCGCGAACCGCTGGTCCGGCCACGGGATGCGCGGGATGCACGGCGTCGACGGCCTGGCCGTCGCCTTCGTGCTGGTCGCCGGGGTGGCGCTGGCGTGGCGGCGGCGGGTGCCGCTGGTGGTGCTCGGGGTCGTGGCCGCGGCCGTCACCGGCTACCTGGTCAGCGGCTTCCGGTACGGGCCGATCCTGTTCGCGCTGCTGGTGGCGGTGTACACGGCGGCGCGGCACCGGCCGCCGCGCACCGCCGGGATCGCCGCAGGCGCCGTCGTCGTGCTCGTGTGGGCGCAGACGCTGATCACCGGACCCGGCTGGCCGGGACTGCTCCCGGCGGCCGCGTGGGTGGTGGTCCCGTTCGCCGCGGGGCTGGTGGTGCGCACCCAGACCGAGGCGGTGGCGCGGCACCGGGCCGAGGCGCTGCGGCAGCGCGTCGACGACGAGCGGTTGCGCATCGCCCAGGAGGTGCACGACGTCGTCGGGCACGGGCTCGCGGCGATCAAGATGCAGGCCGACGTGGCGCTGCACGTGCTGCCGAAGAAGCCGGAGCAGGCCGAGATCGCGCTCGACGCGATCAGCCGCACCAGCAGCGACGCCCTCGACGAGCTGCGCTCCACGCTCGCGATGGTCCGCACCGGTACCGGGCGCGGACCCGAACCGGGCCTGGAGCGGGTGCACGACCTCGTCCACCGCACCCGGGAGGCCGGTGTGGACGTGGCGCTGCGGGTGCGCGGCGAGCGTC
Organism: Saccharopolyspora flava; assembly: GCF_900116135.1. GTDB lineage: Bacteria > Actinomycetota > Actinomycetes > Mycobacteriales > Pseudonocardiaceae > Saccharopolyspora > Saccharopolyspora flava. Next base: position 120,311 of record NZ_FOZX01000011.1, on the reverse strand, counting down.
CCGAGCTGCCCAGGGCCGTCGACCTCACCGGCTACCGGGTGCTGCAGGAGTCGCTGACCAACGTGCTGCGGCACGGTCCCGAGCAGCGCGCGGAGGTCACCGTCGACTACGCCCCCGAGGAGGTCCGCATCGAGGTCACCAACCCCTCCCCCGCCGGCCCCGGCGGCGACGGTCTCGGCATCCCGGGGATGCGCCGCCGCGTGGAGGCGCTTGGCGGCGAGTTCGACGCGGGGGCGTCCGGCGGACGGTTCCGGGTGCGCGCCCGCCTGCCGATCGGAGACCGCCCGTGATCAGCGTGCTCATCGTCGACGACCAGGACCTGGTGCGCATCGGTCTGCGCACGCTGCTCGACTCCGAGGACGACCTGCGCTGCGCCGGGGAGGCCGCCGACGGGCTCGAAGCCGTGGCGCGAGCGCGCGAAACCCGGCCCGACGTGGTGCTGATGGACATCCGGATGTCCGGTGTGGACGGTCTGGAGGCGACCCGGCGGATCACCGCGGACCCGGACCTGGCCGGTACCAGGGTGATCGTGCTGACGACCTTCGAGATCGACGAGTACGTCTTCAGCGCGCTGCGGGCGGGCGCCAGCGGGTTCCTGCTCAAGGACACCACCCCGGTGGAGCTGCTGCGGGCGATCCGGCTGGTCGCCGGGGGCGAGGCGCTGCTGGCGCCGTCGGCCACCCGCAAGCTGGTGCGCGAGTTCGTGACCCTCGCGCCGCGCTCCCGCGAACCGCACCCGCAGCTGCACACCCTCACCGACCGGGAGCGGGAGGTGCTGGCGCTGGTGGCCGAGGGGCTGAGCAACGAGGAGATCGCGCAACGCCTGGTCGTCAGCCCGGCCACCGCGCGCACCCACGTCAGCCGCGCGATGGTCAAGCTGGGAGCGCGGGACCGGGCGCAGCTGGTGGTCTTCGCCTACCAGTCGGGACTGGCGGACTGACTCACTTGCCGATCGGGGTGTACCGGGTCCAGGGGGTGTCGGCGAGCTTCTTCTGGCCGTCCCAGAGCTCCACCATGATCCGCAGCGAGCCGTCGGACTTGAGCTGCAGCTGGCACTTGATGTAGTCGCCCTCGCTGCTGGTGTCGCGGCACTCGGCGGTGTGGTGGTAGTCGGTCTCGGAGCGGGTCTTGATCCAGTACCCGTCCTTGTTGGTGTCCTTGGCGGCGATGAAGTCGCCGTCGGCGTCGAAGCAGCCGGTGCCCCGGGACTTGCCCTGGTAGCTGATGGACTTGCAGATCTTCGCCGAGTACGGCGCCTTCGAGGTCGTCGGCGCGCTGGTCTCCGGCGGGGGCGGTGCGGGCTGCACCGAGGACGGGGTCGCCACCGGGGTGGTCGTGGGCGGCGCAGCGGAGGTGGTCGGCGGGGGTGCGCTGGTCACCGGGGCGACAGTGGTGGTGGGCGCGGGGCGCGGCAGCGGGGTGGCCTGGCCGTCGGTGGGCTCGGGTCTCAACGTGACCGCGGCGGCGGCGACTCCGGCGATCGCGGCCACCGCGCCGATGGCCACCAGCGCGATCGGCCAGCGGGAACGGCGCCGCTCGGTCTCGAAACCGCCCGCTCCCCCGGCCGCCAGCGGCGCGGTGGTGCGCAGGGCGCGGCGCGCGGCGGCGGCGAGCTCACCGGCGGTGCGGTAGCGGTCGGCGGCGTTCTTGGCCATGCCGGTGGCCACGACGCGGTCGAACTCCGGCGGCACGCCCGGCATCGCCTCCGACGGCTTCGGGGGCTCGCGGTTGAGGTGGGCGTAGATGAGCGCTTCGGTGCTGGTCACGCCGTAGGGCTTGGCGCCGGTGAGGCACTGGTAGAGCACGCAGGCCAGCGAGTACACGTCGACCCGGTGGTCGGAGGGCGCGTCGCCGAAGCGCTCCGGCGCCATGTAGGCCAGGGTGCCCATGGTGACGCTGCCCGAGGTGCGGCTGGTGGCGTCCTGGATGGAGGCGGCGATGCCGAAGTCCACGAGGTAGGCGAAGCCACCGGCGCCGAGCAGCACGTTGGAGGGCTTGACGTCGCGGTGCACGACGCGGGCCGCGTGCGCGGCGTCCAGCGCCGCGGCGACCTGCTCGATCACGTGCACCACGTCGTTGGGGTGCATCGGCCCGTGGGCGTTGAGCCGGGCGCCGAGGTCTTCGCCCTCGACCAGCCGCATGTCCAGGTAGAGGCGGCCGTCGATCTCGCCGTAGCCGTGGATCGGGATGACGTGCGGTTCGTTGAGGCGACCGGCCGCGTGGGCCTCGCGCTTGAAGCGCTCGCGGAACTCCCGGTCGGCCGCCAGGTGCGGCGCCAGGAGCTTCAGCGCGACGATGCGGTCGTGGCGGGTGTCGTAGGCGCGCAGGATCTCGCCCATTCCCCCGCGGGCGATGACGCCCTCCACCCGGTACGGGCCGAACTGCGACTGCACGACCACTGCTCCTCGTCCGACGTTTCCGTCATCCTATTGGGTTACTCAGCGCGCAGTGCACGCCCACCGGCGGTTCCGCTCAACGGATGCCGCGGTCGGTGAAGTTTCCGCTACGAAGCGAAGACCTCCGGTGCGCGGGCGGTCACCGTCCTGCTACCAAAGGTGAGGAAAGATCATGTTCCTCACCGGCTTTGGGAAAGGACCGGTCCCCACCATGTCGACGACCGACGACGGCACCGACGCGCGCAAGATCGACCGCGGCCAGGACACCGGCGGATGCCCGGTGAGCCGGGACGCCGACGGCGTGTGGCGGGTTCGCGGTCACGCCGCCGCCCGCGCGGCCCTGCGCAGCACCGACACGGTCCAGGCCGGGCTCGGCGTGGAGACCGTCGAGAAGATGCCTGCCAAGATCCGCCGTCCCGTGCTGTACCGGGACGGGCCGGAGCACCGGGAGCACCGCAGGCAGACGGCCAAGTACTTCACTCCCCGCAAGGTCGACGAGTCCTACCGCGGGATCATGGAGCGGGTCACCGACGAGCAGCTGGGCAAGCTCACCGCCAACGGCACGGCGGTGCTGTCGGAGCTGAGCTTCGAGCTGGCGATCGGCGTGGCGTGCGCGGTGATCGGGCTGACCGAGAGCAAGCCGGGGCTGGCCGGGCGGCTGGAGCGCTTCTTCCCGGAGGAGTTCGGCGAGCCGGGTTTCACCAGCCTGCACGGCCTGTACTGGGTGTGGCGGCAGGCGGTGAACTGGGGCGGCATCTACTTCGCCGACGTGCTGCCCGCGGTGCGCGCCCGGCGCAAGCGGCCGCAGGACGACCTCATCTCGCACCTGCTGGCCGACGGCTGCTCGTCGGCGGAGATCCTCGGCGAGTGCATCACGGTCGCCGCCGCCGGCATGGTGACCACGCGTGAGTTCGTGAACCTCGCGGCCTGGCACCTGTTCGACGACGACGCGCTGCGCGAGCGCTACGTCAACGCCGAGGAAGCGGAGCGGCTGGCGATCCTGCACGAGTTCCTGCGCCTGGAGCCGGTGGTGTCGAACCTCCGCCGCCGCACCACGGCCCCGGTGGAGCTGCCCGGCGAGGACGGCGCGACTCACGTGGTGCCGGAGGGCGAGGTCATCGACATCGACGTGACCAGCACCAACGCCGACACCGCCGCGTTCGGCGACAAGCCGCTGGAGGTCTGCCCGCACCGCGAGCTCACCGAGGCCACGGCCCCGGGCCTGTCGTTCAGCGACGGCGCGCACCGCTGCCCGGGCAACAACATCGCGATCCAGGAGACCGACGTCTTCCTGACCCGCCTGTTCGCCCTCCCCGGCGTCCGCCTCCAGACCCCGCCGAGGGTGTCGTTCAACGACGCCATCGGCGGCTACGAACTCCGAGGCATGGTCGTCGCCGTAGACCACTGACCTCCCGTCGTTCCGTGGGTGGGGAAGTTTTCATGAAAACTTCCCCCACCCCATCAGGACCACGCGAAGGTCGTCACGGCTCCCGCGGGCAGCGAGTGCTCGAAACTCTGCCCGCCGGAACGGACCTGGAAGGTCTGCTCGGAGTCGGAGGCGTTGAGCGCGAGCAGCGCGATCGAGCCGTCGGTGTTGCGGAAGGCGACGGTCTCGATCCCACCCGGGTTGCTGCTCGATTCCACCCGCTGCGCACCGGGTTTCACGAACTTCGCGACGTGGCCGAGGACGTAGTACTCCTCGTTGTAGGTGACCTGCCCGCTGCCGGTGTCGACGGTGACCACGCCGCGGCAGTCCGAGCAGCCGCCGTTGGTGGGCCCGTGGTTCTGGTCGAGCGCCATGTTCCACAGCGTGACGCCCTTGGCGCCGTTGCGGGTGCCGCCGATGATGAGGTTCTGCGTCTGCCACTTGAGGTTCTGCGCGAAGTCGGGTGACCAGTCGCCGCCGGAGCACTCGGTGAGCCACACGCCCTTGTCGGGGTGGGCCTGCTGGAACTCGCTCTGCCCGGTCACGTCGCCCTCGTAGCAGTGGAACGCGGCCCCGGCCACGTGCGGGCCGGCTTCGGGGTCGTCGACGACGGTGCCCGGGTAGTCGGGGTGCGACCAGTTGTGGTCCCACGCCAGCAGTTGGGTGCCGAGGCCGGATTCGGCGAGTTTCGGCCCGATCTCGTCGCCGATGACGGCGGCCTGCTGCTCGGGGCTCATGTGCATCGACGGGTATCCGGCCGAGCCGTCGCCGGATTCGGGGTGGTAGGGCTCGTTCTGGATGCTCAGGTAGTCCAGCGGCACGCCCGCGTCGGAGTAGGCCTGGGCGGTCTTGACGAGGTAGTCGGCGAAGATCCCGTGGCTGTCGGTCTTGAGCTCGCCGCCGTCGATGTTGTCGTTGGTCTTCATCCAGGCCGGCGCGCTCCACGGCGTGCCCATCACCTTCAGCCCGGGGTTGATCTGCTTGGCCTGCCGCAGCAGCGGCAGGATGTAGGCGTCGTCGTGGGCGGTGGAGAAGTCGCCGAGGTCGCAGCAGGTGTCGTCGAAGGTGTAGTCGCCGGAGTCGGGTGTGGCGAAGTCGCTGGCACCCAGGGGCTGCCGGACCATGCTGAGCCCGATCCCGTTGGCGCCGAAGAGGTTGTTCATCAGCTCGTCGCGCGCGCCCTGGTCGAGATCGTTGGCGACGAGGGAGGCCGCGGAGTCGGTGAAGGCGGCCCCGAACCCGTCGATGGTCTGGTGGGTGGTGGCCGGGTCGACGTCGATGACGGTCTCGGCGCTGCCGCCGGAGCCGAACTCCTCGTCCGCCTGGCGTTCGAGAAGCTTGCCGCGGTCTCCGGTGGTCTCCCACACCTGCACGACCGGGGCGGCACCGCCGGGCGCGACGCCCACCGAGGTTCCCAGCAGCAGGGTGCCGGTGAGCAGTGCGGCGCGGGTGCGCCAGGGTCGGGTTCGCCTCATCGCGGTGTCCTCTCGGCCGTGTTCGTCACCGCGGGATTGTTCGCGGATTCCGGCTCCGCCGCACGCGGCATGACCCGCCTGATCGTGCATTTCGGTGAACGCGAATGCGCCTTTTCGCCGCATGGTGTCGAACTCTCGCCAGGAATTCCCGTTCCGGTGCCGCGGTGCTATGTTCGGCGATCGCGACAAACCCGACTTCACGGCGACTGGATCGGTCCGGGGCATTCGTCGCGCGGAGGGTCCGAAACATTTCGGATTCCCGTCTCGGCGAATGCTTTTCACGACGGTGTTTTCTCAACGCGGAGGAGATGCGTTCATGGCCTTCAGCAGACGAATGCGCGTGGCGGCGATCGGTGCCGCTCTCGCGTGCACGGCGCTGATCACCCCGACGGTGGCCGCCGCTGCCCCGACCTACCGCGACGCGTCGGCGCCGATCCCGGATCGGGTCGAGGACCTGCTGTCGCGGATGTCGTTGCAGGACAAGATCGGTCAGATGACCCAGGCCGAGCGGGCGGCGGCCGATCCGCAGACCGCGGCGTCGGCGTCGCTGGGGTCGATCCTCAGCGGCGGTGGTTCGGCGCCGGAGCCGAACACGGCCGAGGCCTGGGCGGACATGTACGACGAGTACCAGCGCGCGGCGACCGCGACGCCGCTGGGCATCCCGCTGATCTACGGGGTGGACGCGGTGCACGGGCACAACAACGTGCACGGCGCGACGATCTTCCCGCACAACATCGGTTTGGGCGCGGCCAACGATCCGCAGCTGACCGAGGACATCGGGCGCGCGACCGCCGAGGAGATCTCCGGCACCGGCATCGACTGGGACTTCGCCCCGTGCCTGTGCGTGGCCCGCAACGACCGCTGGGGCCGCACCTACGAGTCGTTCGGCGAAACCCCGGAGCGGCCCACGGCCAACGCGACGGCTATCGACGGCCTGCAGGGCGAGGCGCTCAACGCCCCGGGTTCGGTGCTGGCCACGGCCAAGCACTACGTCGGCGACGGCGGCACGACCGGCGGTGACGACCAGGGCAACACCGAGATCGACGAGCAGGAGCTGCGCCGCATCCACCTGCCCCCGTTCCAGGAGGCGATCAACCGGGGCGTCGGCTCGGTGATGATCTCCTACAGCAGCTGGAACGGCCTGAAGCTGCACGCCCACTCGTACCTGATCAACGACGTGCTCAAGGGCGAGCTGGGTTTCCAGGGCTTCGTGATCTCCGACTACGACGCAATCGACCAGATCGACGGCCAGCTGGGCTTCACCGCCGAGGAGGTCGCCACGGCGATCAACTCCGGCCTCGACATGATCATGGTGCCGAACGACTGGCGGAAGTTCACCGAGCTGCTGCGCGGCGAGGTGGAGAACGGCCACGTCCCGATGTCGCGCATCGACGACGCGAATCGCCGCATCCTCACCAAGAAGTTCGAGCTCGGCCTGTTCGAGAACCCCTACACGGACCGCCAGTTCACCGGCACGGTCGGCAGTCCCGAGCACCGCGCGCTGGCCCGCGACGCGGTCCGCAAGTCCCAGGTCCTGCTGAAGAACGAGGGCGGCGTGCTGCCGCTGGCCAAGGACGGCGGGAAGCTGTTCGTGGCGGGCAAGAACGCCGACGACATCGGCAACCAGTCGGGCGGCTGGACCATCAGCTGGCAGGGCGAGAGCGGCCCGATCACCCCGGGAACCACGATCCTGCAAGGCATTCGGGACGCCGCGAAGGGCACGGAGGTCACCTACGACCGCTACGGCCAAGGAATCGACTCGTCGTACCGCGCCGCGATCGCGGTCGTCGGCGAAACCCCGTACGCCGAAGGCCAGGGCGACCGCCCGTCCGGTATGGGCCTCGACCAGGAAGACCTGGCGACGCTGAAGAAGCTGGAGGACAGCGGAGTCCCGGTCATCGCGGTCACGGTCTCCGGCCGCCCCCTGGACATCGCCGAACACCTCCCCCGCTGGGACGCCCTCCTCGCCTCCTGGCTCCCCGGCACCGAAGGCGCCGGCGTCGCCGACGTCCTCTTCGGCGACCACAACCCGACGGCCACCCTGCCCATGACGTGGATGACCTCCGCAGACCAACAACCCATCAACGACGGAGACGGCCAAAAACCCCTGTTCCCCTACGGCTTCGGCCTGACGTACTGACCTGACGAGTCTGGAAATCCCCTGGTCACCACGTGGTGGCCAGGGGATTTCTCATGCTTCTGCCGTTTGGGACGACGTTCGACATTCAACGCGAGCCGGTTGGTTCCAGGTGTTGACGTAGTCGTCGAGGACTACGGCCACCTCGCGGAGCGACTCGCTCAACTCCCGGCAATCCGCGCAGGTGAACCGCCCTCCCCCGAGGTCGAAGGCCGCCTCGTCGAGCATCCACTGCATCCGCCGCAGCACAACCGCCAGCGCGACCTCACGCCGACTCACCGAGCACGCTCGCAATCCCCGCACCGCGGCCGCCGCGTCACGGGATGGCCAGGCACAGCCCACATCACCGGCTGCCCGCACGCCCCGACTGACTCGCTCTCGATGGCGAGATGAATCTCCAAGTCCCGCAACGAAGTCGACGGCAACCACCGCCGAACAACAACCCCCAGCAACACATCACTCATACCCACCACAATGTCCGAGCCGACCCGGACCGGGGTATGACACAACGTCCCACTACCCACCCGAGCTACCGCATGCGCAGCCCGAATCCCACACCACCACACGGCCGGACGCCTGCGGACAGGCAGTAACAAGGACCGGCAGTGGAGGCCGGTGACAGCGGCACGACGAGCTCGGCTGGGTCACACGCCCGGTGACGCCGGGGGCAATGGGGACCCGGCCGTGGAGGCCGGTGACAGCTTTTCCCTGGTGAGAACAGTCCTATCCCGTTCCGACGTGGCAATGGGGACCGGCCATGGAGGCCGGTGACAGCCGGACCGAAATGGATATGAACCCGAAAAAGGAGTTGTGGCAATGGGGACCGGCCATGGAGGCCGGTGACAGCCGTCGAAGACCTCTGGCGACACAAAAACAACCTACCCGGTGGCAATGGGGACCGGCCATGGAGGCCGGTGACAGGGCTGTCCAAATCCACCGGGTCTGACCTGGGTTTTCAAAGATCAACGCGAGCGACCCCCGCTGGAGATCGCGCACAACCGACCTTAACGATCTTACACCCGACCACCAGCGCCATGACCTGCGAAAACATCATGCGAGCGGCCACGCCTGGAACGGTCACCGCTGAGCCGCTCGCACGGAGCGACCTGGTGTTCGACTACCGGACGCCAATGCGTCCGGCCATGCTGCGGAGTCGAGGTGTCCGGGATTCACGGGTGCCGAGCAGGTCGCGGGTGACGGACTTGACGAGCGTCTGGTGCTTGGCCCAGTCCGGCGCCATCTGCTCGGCGGCGAGGACGAGGTTGGCGGCTTTGTCGTGCTGTCCCAGCCGGGCGTGCGCCAGTGCCCGGTCGGTGAGATGCCGAGCCCTGGATGCCAGAGGCAGGGCTGCTCCCGCGTTGGGCATGACGCGGGCGGCGGTGAGAGCGTCGCCGAATTCCTCGGTCTGCACGCCGACATCGACGCTCTGCATCGCAACTTGCGACGGGCCGAACGCGGTCTGGTAGTCCTGCCGATCCTCGCCGATCCGGTGCGCGACCTGGGAGCTCTCGGCGAGCAGATTCCGCGCACGCCCGTTCTTCCGCGCACGTGCGGCCGCGGTCGCTGCGGTGAGCACCAACGAGCCGTACACCGACAAGCCCGGCGGGCTCACCTCTCCACGCGGCTCGATCACTTCGGCAGCCCGAACCGCCAGCGCCTCGGACTCGACGAATCGGCCCGCCACCATCAACTGCCACGACAACGAACCTCGCAGAGTCGCCGCGAGCAACGGATCCCCGCTCTGATCAGCGGCATCGACGGCGTGCCGAATCGCGATGAACGCCGCGTCCGGCTGCCGCAGCTGAGTCAGCACGCACCCGGCGACCCAATAACCGTGGGCGACGGCAGCGGGATTCCCGGTCTCCGCCCGCAGTGAGGCCAGCGCAGACGGGATGAGAGAAACCAGCTGGTCGTAGCGCCCGGCCCAGTAGACACCCCACAGGTACGTGAGCGTCCGCTCGACCTCCCGAGGCTCCACGGGCTCGATCTCGGAGGGGTCGAGCAGATCATCGATTCCGGACACCGCGAACCGAAGCGCGGTAACCCCCTCACCACTCCCCTGCTCGGGAAGCGAACCCGGCCCGACGAGCTCCGCCAACGACACGTCGAGCGCACGAGCCAGCCGATGAAGACTCGCGACACTGGCCGAATTCCGGGTTCCCTGCTCAAGTTTCCGCACCAGATCCACGGAAACCCCAGCCCGCTCGGCGAGCTGTCGCTGCGTGAACAACCACCCCCGCAACTCGCGAACCCGCTCACCAAGAGCCTTGTCAGACACGAGGAACCACCTCATCCCACCGCCAAGAACCACCCAGCCTAGCCATCACACGATCAGCTGACGACCCCCGACCAGGCAAAATGCGCGCATTTGAGTCGGCGGGGCGGTGACAGACCTCCGTCGAGTCGGGTGAGAGAGGGTTTTGCCACCCAGAACGCAAGGAGGACCGACCGAGGAGGCCGGTGACGGCCGGTCCCGGCGGTGCCCGCGCCGTTCCAGTGGGGTGGCAATGAGGACCGGCCGGGGAAGCCGGTGACGGTGTGCTGTGATGACCCGCTCATCATCCAGGAGTGGTTGTGGCAATGAGGACCGGCCAGGGGAGGCCGGTGACGGGCTCCCCGGCGCTCACGCCTGTCCCCGGTCCTGCACTAGTGGCAATGAGGACCGGCCAGGGAGGCCGGTGACAGCGGACACGGTGGATGCCAGCTCGTCCGCAGCAGGCCGTGGCAATGAGGGCCGGCCAGGGAGGCCGGTGACAGCTACGGCCCGCCCGGAACGGGTAAGACGTCGGTGGTCGAGTGGCAATGAGGACCGGCCAGGGAGGCCGGTGACAGGGCTGTGCAAATCCACTGGGTCTGACCTGGGTTTTCAAAGATCAAGGCGAGCGACCCCCAATGGAGATCGCGCACAACCGACCTTGATGATCTTACACCCAGCCGCCAACCTCCTGACCTGCGAAAAGGGTATGCGAGCAGCTACGCCTGGGACGGTCACCGCTGGACCGCTCGCACAGCTCGACCGCCTGTTCTGCTGGCTTGAGCTGAGCGCGAGGCAGCGTCACTGCGTGAGGCTCTTCGTCCGGGTTGCGGGCGCTGGGTACGTGTCGAGAACCTCCGCAAGGTCTCGGAGGTGTTGGCCGAGTTGTTGGCAGTCCTGGCCGGTGAGGCGTCCGCCTCCGGCGTTGAAGGCTGCTTCGTCGAGGAGCCATTGGGTTTGGCGGAGGGCGATTGCCAGTGCCGTTTCGCGAGTGGTCATCGTGGGCGCTCGCAGGTCTTGCAGCGGGGGCGTCGGGTCGTGGGGTGCCCAGGTTCTGCCCACATCACCGGTTGCCCGCACGCGGCGGTCGGCTCGCCTTCCACGGCGAGGTGGGTTTCGACGTCTCGCAGTGACGGCGACGGAAGCCACCGCCGCACGACCGCCCCCAGAGTTGTTCCAGTCATGCCTTCAACATCGGCCCGCCGCAGCGGGAATCGGGTACGTTTCGTACCTCCACCCGATCAGTGGACGCCGATGCGGGTGGCGAGGGAGCGGACGGCCGCGGTCTGGCCCGTGGGTGGTTGGGCGAGCAGCGAGTGGGTGAGTTCGCGCGCCCATCCGTTGAAGCGGGCCGTCTCGGGCGCGGTTCGCACCGAGCGGTCGAGGATCGTGAGCGTGGCGTCCCGATCTCCTTGCAGGGCGTGTGCTCTCGCGACCTCGATGAGGTGCCGGGCACGACGCGGAACCGAGGCGATGTCGGCCGGGTCGAAGTCGGCCGCGCGCCGTGCTTCTCCCGCGCGGCGGAGTTCCACGCCGAGGGTGACGGCGTTGGCCTTCATCACGGGAAGACCGAAACTCGTTTGCACATGGCGGTATTCGGTTCCGAGCCGTTGGGCGATCCGGTTCGCTGCTTCCCAATGCCGCCAGGCTTCACCGTGCCGGCCTCGGCGGGCGCAGGTGAGGGCGTTCTCCGCGTGCAGCGCGCCGGCGATGCCCCGCCAGTCGTCCGGGCACGAGTCGAGGTGGGGTTCGACCTGGGCGATGCCGTCGGTGGCCACGCTGATCGCCTCCTCCCAGCGTCCCGACTCGCGCAACGCCTGCACCAGCGCCCACGCGCTCGCCGCCAGCTCGTACGGGTCGTCGGTTTCCTGCGCCTCGGTGACCGCGCGGTCCGCCACCAGCCACACCAGTTCCGGCGCGGGCTGGAACGCCACGTAGAAGTCCGCGAGCCGGTAAACACCCGCCAGGACACGTCGTGCCTCCCGTCGTTCCGAGCCTTGACGTGCGCGGACAGCGGTTTGGGCGTCGCGGATCAACGCGGGCAGCAGTCCGCCGAGGCGCGTGCGGTGATCGGGCGAAGCGTGCCGGACCTTCCACGCACCTGCCAGCCGCTCCCGCAGATGCGCCAGATCCACCGCGCGCGACTCCGGCTTCAGCCGATATTCGGTCAACGCCACCTGAACGTCGTGAAGCGCGGCGTGAGCCGCGGTCGGACCGTACTTGGCGACCGAGACCGCGTCCCCGTTTCCGGTGAGCTCGGCCAGGTCCCGCACGTCGAGCGCGTGCGCGATCTTGGCGAGCATCGACAACTTCGGCGTCTGCAACCGGCCCGTCTCGACCGCCTTCACCCACTCGGCCGACCGCTCAACGAGCCCGCCCAGGACACGACGACTCATCCCGACGCGCTCCCGCGCCAACCGAATCCTTGCTCCCACCGAGGAAGACATGGACCGAGCGTAGGCGAAAAGACCGACAGATGACGCCGAGTGAACCTACCGAGCAGAGAACCCGGGTCTGATTTGGCAACGTTGCAACGGGGACCGGCCGGGGAGGCCGGTGACGGTGGACCCGCTGCGGTCCGAGCTGACCGCTGCGCGGTGGCTATGAGGACCGGCCGACGAGGCCGGTGACAGGCTGGAATTGACGATTAGCCTGATGTGGCGGTTGTGGTGGCAATGAGGACCGGCCGACGAGGCCGGTTACAGATCTGGCCACCGCGGTGGAGCGCCTCCTCGACGACATGTGGCAATGAGGACCGGCCGGGGAGGCCGGTGACGGTGGACCCGCTGCGGTCCGAGCTGACCGCTGCGCGGTGGCTATGAGGACCGGCCGACGAGGCCGGTGACAGGCTGGAATTGACGATTAGCCTGTTGTGTGGGTTGTGGTGGCAATGAGGACCGGCCGGCGAGGCCGGTGACAGTCTGGGCCGAAGCCGCGGGCACCTGGATCGTCCCCGCGTGGCAATGAGGACCGGCCGGGGAGGCCGGTGACAGGTTGGGGTGCCGTACGTGATCCCCACGATGGGATCGGTGGCAATGAGGACCGGCCGGGGAGGCCGGTGACAGCTCCACGGTCTGCCCCTTTCTCGCGGTGTGGTGTACCCCGTGGCAATGAGGACCGGCCGGGGAGGCCGGTGACAGGAACGTGGCGTCTGTGCGGGCCGTCATCGACGGCAGGTGGCAATGAGGACCGGCCGGGGAGGCCGGTGACAGGCGCTGACAGCCGCGGGCATTCGGCCCGTCCTGGCGCAGTGGCAATGAGGACCGGCCGGGGAGGCCGGTGACAGCGTCCGTTGATGACGCCAAGCGCGTCGCCGAGACCGTGGCAATGAGGACCGGCCGGGGAGGCCGGTGACAGGGCTGTCGAAATTTGGCGGGGTTGACCTGGGTTTTCAAAGATCAAGGCGAGCGACCCCCGCTGGAGATCGCGCACAGCCGACCTAGACGATCTTACACCCAGCCACCAACGTCCTGACCTGCGAAAAGGGTATGCGAGCGGCCACGCCTGAGACGGTCGGCGCTGGACCGCTCGCGAAGCCGTCCGCTCGTACGGCGACCGCGCATCAGCAGGACCGCAGAGGACCAGGCGCGACGCGCACCGAGCGGACGGACTTCGCGAGGGATCAACGATGCCGATCAGGCACAACCCCGACGAACCGGACACCCCTCGTCCGGTCGGTCAGCGTACGAAGGAGGTGAAGAGTTGCAGCCAGGCGGCTCGCAGGAGGAGGCGGGTGGTGCCCGCCCTGTCTTCGTCGGCGGTCCGTTGCCGGCGGATGTTGCGCACCAGGAAAAATCCTCTTCGAATCCGTAGGGCCGGGCGTCGTCGCACATCGGCCCTGGAACTTTCGACGCCTGGCGGGACTCCGTTGTCTCGCCAGGCCGCACACCCGGCCGAAGCACGGGCTGCGATCGATACCTTGGCGGTTACCTGGCGTTTACGCAAGGGATTTCTCCTGCCGGCCACCCTCGGTTGATCGCGAACGAGCGTCTGACCTGGGATGATCGAATGCGAGTGAGCCGATCGGGTGGAGCAACGGCTGATGCTGCGAACGGCGGCTTGCGCTTCGAGGAAACCAGGAGGACGCGAATGCAGTACCGGCATCTGGGCAGCAGCGGCATGATCATCAGCGAGCTCGTCTACGGCAACTGGATCACGCACGGCTCCCAGGTCGAGGAGAACGCCGCCGTGGCGTGCGTGCGGGCCGCGCTGAACAACGGCATCACCAGCTTCGACACCGCCGACGTCTACGCAGGTGGGCGTGCCGAGGAGGTGCTGGGGCGGGCGTTGAAGCCGGAGCGCCGCGAGGGGCTGGAGATCTTCACGAAGGTCTACCACCCGATGGGCGAGGGCAAGAACGACCGCGGGCTGTCCCGCAAGCACATCATGGAGTCGATCGACAACTCGCTGCGCAGGCTGCAGACCGACTACGTCGATCTCTACCAGGCGCACCGCTACGATCAGGAGACTCCCCTGGAGGAGACGATGGAGGCGTTCGCCGACGTCGTCCGCAGCGGAAAGGCCCACTACATCGGTGTTTCCGAGTGGACCGCCGAGCAGATCCGCGAGGGCCACCGGCTGGCCCGGGAGCTGCGGATCCCGCTGGTGTCGAACCAGCCCCAGTACTCCGCGTTGTGGCGGGTCATCGAAGGCGAGGTCGTGCCCGCGTCCCGCGAGCTGGGAATCGGGCAGATCGTGTTCTCCCCCATCGCCCAGGGCGTGCTGACCGGCAAGTACCTGCCGGGCGCCGCGCCGCCGGAGGGTTCGCGCGCCACCGACGAGCGCGGCTCCACGTTCGTGGCCCGCTACCTGCGCGACGAGGTCCTCGAACGCGTCCAGCTGCTCAAACCCCTCGCCGAGGAGGCCGGCCTGACGCTGGCCCAGCTGGCGGTGGCGTGGGTGCTGCAGAACGACAACGTCTCGGCCGCGATCATCGGCGCCTCCCGGCCCGAGCAGGTGTCGGAGAACGCCGTGGCCGCGGGCGTGCGGCTGGACGCGGACCTGGTGGCGAAGATGAACGAGGCCCTCGCGCCGGTCGTGGTCACCGATCCCGGCAAAACCGCGGAGAACGCCCCGAAGTCCCGCAGCTGACCGCCGCGTCGCCCCTTCCGGGAGCGCCGACGAGCTCGTAACCTGCGACCGTTGGCCACGACCCGGGAGGGCGACGATGCGACCGAAACGCCTGGTGGACGCGGTGCTGTTCGACACCTTCGGCACCGTCGTCGACTGGAGAACCGGCATCGCCCAAGCCGTCGCCGAGTTCGCCGGGGACGCCGTCGACGCGAACGCGTTCGCCCTCGCCTGGCGAGGCCGGTACCAGCCGTCGATGGCGCCGGTCCGCCGCGGCGAGCGGGGCTTCGTCGACCTGGACGTGCTGCACCGCGAGAACCTCGAAGCCACCGCAGCCGAGTTCGGCCTCCCCCTGGACCGCCAACCGTCCGATGTGGACTGGCTGAACCGCGCGTGGCACCGGCTTCCCGCCTGGCCCGACAGCGTTGCAGGACTCACCGAGATCAAGCGGGACTTCATCATCGGACCGCTGTCCAACGGTCACACCGCCCTGCTGACCAACATGGCCAAGCACGCGGGCCTGCCGTGGGACGTGATCATCGGCTCCGACATCACCCGCACCTACAAGCCCGACCCGAACGCGTACCTGCGCACCGCCGAACTCCTCCACCTGCCACCCGAGCGCGTGATGCTGTGCGCCGCGCACAACACCGACCTCGCCGCCGCCCAGAAGGCGGGCCTGCGGACGGCGTTCATCCCCCGCCCGACGGAGTACGGCCCGGACCAGCGCGAAGACCTCCACGCAACGGGCCCGTGGGACGTGATCGGCCGCGACATCGTCGACCTGGCGAAGCAACTCCGGGAGCACGTGGCGTGAGAGGTCCGACTGCTCCAGCCGGGTGATCAACTGGAGCGCCTTTCACAGCCGTCACCTGATCGAGTTATAGCCTTCGCCCGCACGGTCGAAGCCAGATCAGGAGGAACGAGTGCCGGCGAAGAGGGCGCGATTCAGGTATTGGGTCTTGGACGCGCGGGATTTCTTGTACTGGATCGGCGCCGCGTTCTTCGCCGGTGCGCTGCCGAACATCGCCAGTGGTAGCGGTGGTTACGTTCTTTACAGCCTGACCGCGATAGCCGTGATCATGGCTTTCGCGCTCTGGTTGTACGCGAAGCGGAAGGACGGCATCGGCGTTCTCGTCCACTTACCCCGAGGCGGCGGCCGGAACGTCAAGAGCGATGCCTTCGAGGTCGTCGACAACGAGCTGAGCAAGAAGCACCGCGACTGGTTCAGGTCAGGTCCCGAACCCGAGCCCGTCGACGACCGAGCAGGTTGGGCGCTCCAGACCATCCAACACCGGCTGGGCGAAGCCGAATCGCGCGACGGGCGGAACCCGCCGATCTCCCTCTACATCCACTGCCACCACCCTGAAGCCTTCGCGCTGGGCGCCAAAGCCCAGCAGGCATGGCACGAGAAGCCGACCGGGCGCAGTGCCGATGCCGTGCTCCCGAGCAAGAACTCGTACCTGCGATTCCGCGTCGGCGCGTTCTCCACCTTCCGGATGGATCGGGGCCTCAGCTGCACTCCCGATGTCTACAGCCTGGACTTCTCCAGACTGTTCCGCGTCAACCCCAACCGGACCGCCCGAAAGCACAAATTCCACCGCCTCGAAGACGGGGACCGAGCGCACAACCGATTGGCGCTCATCATCCACGTTCACGGCGAGCACGACGATCCCGAAGCGTTCAAGCGATTCGCGCTCTGCGCCGCCTACGGCGGAGAACCAAACGGCTACCAGGTTCGAGACACCGACCGCTGCAACCGCGCCCTGTGCACCAGCATCCCCGCTTCCGAGCTGTTCCAAGGCCTGGAGAAGGGAACAGGCGAGGACATCCTGCTCGACCTCTTCGCCTCCTACCGGGAACAGAGCCGGAACATGTTCGGCCACGACCGAACACCGGTCCGGGTGTTCACGAACGGGCCTGCCCTTCTCGCGTTCGCGCTCGGAGCTCAGCTTCCTGCGGGAAGCCGAATCATCGAGTTCTCCCCCAGCCAGGCACCTTCCTCGAAGACCTCGACGCCGCCGAGCGAGAAGGTGATCGCGATCGTGGACGGCGACGACATCGGCAACCAGATGGAGCATCGCCTCCTGACCGGTAACGTCGAAGACGCCGCCGATTACAGCCATTCGGTCACCACGAGCCTGAGGGCGCTCGTCGACGACGTTCAGGAAATCGACGGCGCGCGGCTCATCTCGCAGGGCGGAGACAGCGCGATCTTCGAGTTCCCGGCCGACAAGCGCGCGGAGTTCGAGCAAGTGCTCCACCGGATCCGGATCAACCGCACGTTCCACGTCTCCTGCGGATATGGCGCCACGTCGAAGGAAGCCTTCATGGCACTGCGTCTGGCCAAGACGACCGGGAAGAACTCCACCGTCAACCACGACGAGATGCTCGCCTGACTCACCGCCACCGGGTCCGCACGTGTGCTGGACAAACAACGTCATGGCCGGGGGCATGCGAATGTCGTTCACCCTGTGTGACAGCATGTGTCGTGTCAGTGTTCGTGCTCGGGTTGGTCTTTGAGCAAGTCCGGACTGACCGACATCCAGCTGGGGGCTGTGTGTTCGGGTATGCATGGGGGCGCGGTTGAACGCCGACCTGGTGTTCTTGACATTGGGCGGCGTGCAGCCGTTCATCGCTGAATCCCGGAAGACCGCCGATGCGGCGGGGGCGAGTCTGACGGTTCGCCACGTGGTGGCTGCGGCGGCGAAACGTCCTGCGGCGCTGGAAGCGCCGTTCGGCCTGGTGATGCCGGCGCCGTCCGTGCTGACCGAGCAGCACAACGACGTTCCGGTCGGCATCAGCAACAAGATCGTGTTCCTCGCGCCTCCGGGCACGGGACCCGAAATCGCTGCGCGCGCAACGGCGGACGCCCGCGCGGAGTGGGATCGGCTGGTCCGGGAAGCTCATGGCAAGACCGTGAGCACTCCGGGTATGCCGGACCTGACCTGGGCGTGCGCCACGGGCGAGTTCGGTTCCGACGCGGAGTACCGGGAGTTGTGGAAGGCCGCCGAGGCGGCGATGCGGCAGCGCAAGCGGACCCGCTGGTTCACACCGCACCGGAGCACCGGCATGACGCTCTGCGACCAGTCGCCGCTGCTTCCCGCGATCGGTGTGCCCCGAGGCCAAGAGGCCATGAAGGTGCCCTCGCACGAGCGGAAGGAACGCTTATCCGCCGCCGGGTGGACCAAGCGTTCCGTGGGCAACACGATCTACGGGAAGGGCAGGCGCTTCGCGGCCACGACGGTCGTCGCCTCGAGCTGGTTCCGCGCGAAGCTCCTCGAGCGCGCCGCCACCGATCCGGAGCTGCGCCGGGAGCTGGTTCCACTCGTCGAGCACCTGGCCAGGATCTCGCCGAACAAGCCGGACCACGCGTCGATTCCCGGCGAGCATCCCGCCGAACTGGAAGCGCTGTCGAGCAAGGTCGGTTCCACGATCAGCCCGGACGCGTGGGAACCGCACGCGCTGCCCCACGACGTCCGCGAGAACGCGGCCGCGGGCCGTCGACTCGCTTCGCAGATCGGCCGCCTCGCCCAGCAGCACGAACTGCCGTCCCTGACGCCCTACTTCGCCATCGTCGTCCAAGACCTCGACAAGCTGGGCGCCACGATCAGCGATCTGAGCCTGGCGGACCAGCGCAACGCCTCGCGAGTGCTCACCGATCTCGGCGGCCGGCAACGAGAGCTCAGCCGTCACGCCGAGCACCTGGGTGTTCCCGTCTTCGCCGGCGGTGACGACTTCCTCGCCTTCGCTCCTGCGGCCACCGCGCTGCGGTTGGCCTCGGCGATTCGCCGCAGCACCGCGGAGCACCTGCGGGACGAACCCTCGCTCAGCCACGTCACGGCTTCCACGGCAGTGGTGTTCAGCCACATGACCAGCCCCTTGCGCGAGGCGATCGCCGCCGCACAACAAGCCCTCGACCAGGCCAAGGAGGCGCACGGACGCGGAATCTCCGCCCAGCGCAACGCGCTGAGCGTCGTCGTCCGGCGCCGCGGTGGGGAGCGAGCGCGCACCATTCAGCCCTGGTATCACCACGACCACGACGCCGCCGAGCTCCTGGGCTCCGCGGCTCCAGACGCGCAGTTCTCCGCCAAGCTCGCGAGCCGTCTCGAGCACGACCGGGACGAACTCGCCCGCCTCGCCGGAGCCGACGACGGTCTCATCCGGGACGTCGCCCGCGCCGAGGTGCGACGGCTCGTGGAGCGTCAGGGCGGCACACCCGACGTCGCCGATGCCGTGATCGAGCTCGGCGAGCACGAGCGGCGCGCCGACGGAACGTCCTCGCGGTTCGACCCGGTCCCGGCTGCGCTGGTCGCCCGCTTCCTCGCCCAGGAGTGCCGCTGATGGACACGACATGGCTGTCGATCGAACCTCTCGACACGCTCATGGTGCGGGACGGCCGCACGTTCGCGCCGGGGGAAGGCGTCCGAGGTGAGGCCACGACACCGCCGCCGTCCACGTTCGGCGGGGCCGTGCACCAGGCCCTCCAGCGCGACGTCTCCCACCGCATCGTCGGACCGGTGGTGCGGGTCAACGGCACTCCGCAGTTCCCGACCCCGGCCGATCTGGTCGTCGACGACCGCGGAAATCTCGACCGCCTGAACGTCGTCGAACGTCCCGCGGGTATCACCACGGATCTCGACGAGCGCAAGGTGTTCAGCCACGTGCTCGACGGCGAAGGCCAGCCTCGGGGAGGATGGTTCACCAGGTCCGGCATGGAGGCCTGGCTGTCCGGAGACGTGGCGACGGGAACCGACGATCCCGCCGAACACCTCGGTGAAGACCCGTGGCGCACCGAGTCGCGTCTGGGGCTCACTCGCGAGACATCCGGCCGGTACCGCGACACAGCTGCGAAGTCGCTGCTGTACCTGGCCGATCACCTGCGTCCCGCGGACGGGATGTCGTTCCTCGTCGGGTGCGAGGACGATCAGCCCATCGACGAACCGGTCACCGACGTGGTGCGCCTCGGCGGGCTCGGGCGCAAGGCCACGGTGCGAAAGCACCCGTACGGCAGCCCGATGCCCTCAGCGCCGAAGCGCTTCCCCGGCGGACGGATGACCGTCTACCTCGCCACGCCGGCGCTGCTCAACGACGTGTTCTGGCACCCGTCGAACGCCGAGTTGTGCGCCGTGGCGCTCACCGGGCCGACGCCGCTGGCCAGCGCGTCGTGGCGGAACGGGGTCGATCGCACGAAGCTGCTGCGCTGGGCCGTGCCCGCCGGGAGCGTGTACTACCTGAAGTTCAGCACCGAACAGGACGCCCTTCGCTGGTCTGCCGACCACCACGGCACCCTGCTGCCGGACGGAGCGCAAGGCGAACGCGGCGAACACGGAGAAACAAGGATCGCCACAGCGGGTTTCGGCACCTGCCTGACCGGGAGTTGGTAGTGGAACGACGATTGCTGGTTCTGTTCGCGGAAACCCCTGTGCACGCCGGTGGAAGCGTGTCCACGGGCGTGGTGGACCTGCCGATCCAGCGGGAGGCCTCGACGCGTTTGCCCGTGGTGTGGGGGCAGAGCCTCAAGGGCGCCATCCGCGACGCCGCGCGCGACGCCGGCTGGGAGATCCAGGACAAGGGGCAGAAGGTCTTCGGCTCACGCCCTCCGGGGCAGGGGCCCGGCGAAGCCGACGGCGACTTGGTCAAGGGAGACGTCTCGTTCGGCGACGCGCAGCTGCTGCTGTTCCCGGCGCCGACCATGACCAACACCTACGCCTGGGTGACCTCCCGACAGCTGGTCTCCCGGCTCAACCGCAAGGTCGAGCTCGTCGCGCCCGGGCTCGAACCACGGCGGCTCCCGAGCCCGGGCAGCCGGGGCTTCGCACCCGCGGGATGGGAATCGCAGCAGGCCATCGGACCGTACGTCGTGACGCTTTCGGAGGACTCGGCGATCGCCGGGTTGGGAACCGAGCTCGCATCGTTGTGCTGCCCGTCGAGCAACGCGTTCCAGTACACCCGCGACAAGCTCGCGAAGGACCTGCTCTACGTCGGCGATGACGTGATGGGCCACCTCGCCGAGACCGGGACCGACGTGTCCGCGCGGGTGCAGCTCGACTACGGCACCGACAAACAACCCGGTAGCAAGACGGTCAACAACCTCTTCTACTCCGAGAACCTGCCGGCCGAGTCCGTCCTCGTCTCCGTGCTCACCGGGACGAAGGAGGCGCTCGACGCGGTGTCGGATCTCCTGGACGGGCAACCGATGCAGCTCGGTGGGAACGAAACCATCGGCAAGGGGATGTTCTGGTGCCGCGTGCACGATGCCCACTCGCTGCGGGAGGCGCGCGCATGACCCAGCGCATCGATCAGGAGCTCGCGGTCACCGCAGCGACCGCGCTGCGCGACGTCGAAATCGGCCCGGAGTTGTTGAGCGTGCTGCGTTCACTGCCGGTGCTGATCCACAACAACGGCCTCGTGATGGCCTCCACCTACCTGTTGTCGAAGGCCGACAAGGCCCACGACGACGATCGGCACTGGCGCGTCGCCCGCACGATCCTGACCGAGGCGGCTCGCGTGATCCAGCTGGATCCGCGCGACCGACCTCTGGACATCCTCGACCAGCTGTCGGGAACGGACGGAACCAAGTACGCCGTCGCGCAGCGCCGTGCCCAGGAGCTCGCGACGTGGTTGAGCCGGGTCGGTTCGGCGAAGGCCGCGGAGACGAGTTCCTGATGGCGCAATACGGTCCGATCGCCGACCTGAGCAAGGAGAACCGGGGCAGTCGCGGCGGCTCGAACGGTGCGCTCGTCTACACCGGCAAATGGGTCGGTGGTCGAAGCACGGACGGCCGCCTCACGCCGGATTCCTCGGCTCAGAAGAGGCACTTCAAGGAAGTCATCGAGGCGGTCGAGCACGTCGACGGAGCGATGCTGCGCGGATTGCACATCCGCCGCCGAGCTGCCGCAGATCAGATCGCGAAGCGGTCCGGCATGCGCGTGCTTCCGATCCGGATCGCCCCGAAGTGGCGGGTTGTCGTCGGGCACGGAGCCGACGACAACTACGAGACCGGCTTGACGTTCTCCCGCACCTACGGCGTGCCGATCTGGCCCGGCTCGGCGTTGAAGGGCTTGGCCGCCGCGCAAGCGCGCGAGTCCTCGGTGCCGGACGAGACGATGCGGCGGCTCTTCGGTTCGCCTCGACCGAACATGCCCGACGCGGAGGCCTCCCGAGGACGGGTCGTCGTGCTCGACGCCCTGCCCGCGCAGCCTCCCGAGCTCGCGCTGGACGTGCTCACGCCGCACCAGCCCGACTACTACGCGCAGGTCAACCAGGCGATCAAGCCCGTGGACAAGCAACCGGCGGAGTACAACAACCCGGTTCCGGTGCGGTTCCTGGCAGTCCACGGGACTCCGTTCAAGAGCGTTCTGATCGGGGAAGACAGCGACGTCCACGCCTTCGCAGCTCTGCTGAAAGAGGGGCTGGACGATCTCGGCATCGGAGGGAAGACCTCTGCCGGCTACGGCTACTGCGGTCTGGATTTGAAATGACTTCACGCGTGCACGTCATTCCCGTCGGCCTTTCCTTGCTGAAGAAGCTGGAGGGAAAGGACATACTCGGGTCGGTCTATGAACGAAACCTGTGGCAGGCGCTCCGCGACAACAACGACGCGGAATCCCTCCTGCCCGCTGAGGCCCTGACCGAACTGGACGGCCTTCCGCACGACCTCTGCCCGGAATGGCAAGGCATCGACGTCTACTTTCAGCGCCACGTCAATGACGACCAAGACTCTTGGGTCTTCGTCGGCTCCGACACCGAGAAGGGATCGCAAGCTGCTCTGCTCACAGCGATGCGGCAAGCACGGCTGAAAAACGTTCCGCTGCAGTACATCGACGATCCCGCGGAGTCCAACCCTCGTTTGACCGCCGGGGCCTGCGTTGTCGCACGCATCCCAGGATTAGATCTGTCGTCACCGGAGCTTCCGCGACAGACGTTCACCGCCTTGGGCGGGCTAGGACGTCTGATCGTGCAGTCTCGTCCCGAAACCGCCGTGGTGTTCCACCTCTCCGGCGGGTATAAGGCGATGCTCCCCTACTTCCTCACCGTGGCGCAGGCGGTCAAGACCAAGCTCGGGCGGGAGGTGGTCGACGCGTACTGCTTCCACGAAACCGGCACCGGTTCGCTCGTAGAACTCCCGGTTCCCCGTTTCACGGGAAAGCTAGCCGAACTGCTGGGCACTCTGGCCCGGGTCTCGGATGGCGGCACCGTGGATGTGCCCTCCGGCAACGAGTTCAAGTACTTGGAAGGTCTCTACGTGGAGTCCAAGCCCCTCATCGGCTACGAACTCAACCCCTCCGGCGTCGTCATCGCGGGATCGCTATGGACGGGGTGACCACCGACGAGCTGAGTGAGTACGAGAAGTCGGCTCTGATCCTCAAGCGACACAGGTCTGCGCTACACCCCGTTCCGACGAAAGGATCACAGCTCGAAGTCATCGGTGCAGGAGAAGAACTTCTCGCCAATGCTCTTGAGGACCCAACCCTGCTCGAGGGCTACCGCCGCGAGCGCGACGCCCTGTCCCGCTACCGGATGCTCGTGGAGTTCGTGGGACATCTCGAGTGCAACCTGGAACTCCTGCCGTCTCGATACCGGACGCGTGCTGCACGTCTGCGATTCTTGGTGTGGAGTCTGCCCTTCCGCATCAGCAACCAGGAAGATGCCGCCTGGATGCGCGAAGTCCACTCATCGGTGTTGGGCGATAAGCGCTTGAGCCGCAACACCATCGCACAGCGAGCCATCGCCGCCAGGAACGACTGGACGGAACATCTCGCGCGCGCCGAGGACGACCCATGGCTGTCCGCTCGCCGCGCCGACTCGCCCCGCGAGTTCGACATCGACCACAGGTGGCTGACCGAGCGCTGGCCGAACCGCACGCGGGAGGGCCTGAGGATTCCTTCTGCCGAAGGTGGCGATGACCAGCCCGGCCACGCCCAGCGGGTCACCGAGCTGCACTGGCTCGCCATCGGCGACGTCCTGGCTGCCGCTCGGGCGTTGTCCCCTTTCAGCTGGTGGCCACGACTGCTGCCGTGGTTGCCGCCCCTCCTGGCCGGGTTCGCTCTCATCACCTTGTTGTGGTGGCCGGGAGCCGGCGTGGCTCGCTACCTGGCACTCGCGGGGATGTTCGCCGTGGTCCTGCTCGCCACATCCCTGCCCTCCGGCTGGGATTCCCTCTTGCTGCTCCGCCTGCCCGCAGCCGTCTCGGTGGGAACGGCAGCGGTCTTGGCTCTCACACCGCGGTGGTGGGTCGCCACGACGGGATGGCACGTGGGACTCGGTCTGGCCGTGGCCGCGTCTCTCTACCTCATCCTCGAATCGCGGCTGCACAACGTCCGGAGCCTCGACGCATACCGCCGCGGGCTCATCGTCGCGCTGATCGGCCTCTCCTACGCCTTCCTGATCAGCCTGGTCATGCTGGGTTTCGCCTTCCCCGTTGTGGCCGAACACGGGCAGTGCCTTGCCGGTTGGTGGGATCAGCCGGCCACCGAGGCCCGGACGTTGGACGCGCAGTGCACCAAGGCACTCGGGGCGTGGCCTGACAACTCCCCTCTCCCGAAGGTCTCCAGCCCGATCGGTGCGTTGGCCACGCTCACCGGCTGGTCGTTCAGCATCGGAATCGCGGTCCAGCTGATGTGGGACAGCCAACCGGTCACCGCACCGCTGGGCCGACTTCGTCGTCGAGGAGGTTCCTCTTGAGCGCGTGGACGAAGTTCACGTTGGAGGTCGTCACTCCGCTGTTCAGCGGAGACGACCCGCAGGACAAGACGTCCCCGATCCGGGTACCGTCGATTCGCGGCGCGCTCCGCTTCTGGTTCCGCGCCCTCGCCGCCGGCCACGGCGTCGAAGACCTGACAGAGCTCGCCAAGCAGGAGTCCGAGCTCTTCGGCAACACCAACCGCCCCTCCCCGATCCGCCTGCGCGTGAACGACGGGCCGACGGCGCGTCGTGACGAGTGGTCTTGGTGGGTTCCGAAGCCGAAGAACAGCGCCTTCAACGGAGTGCACTACCTGCTCGGACAAGGACTGTGGAACCACAGGGACGGACTCACTCGTCCCCACGTCCCCCCGCGCACCGAGTTCACCCTCGAGGTCCGGTTCACCGGAAACGAGCGGCTGGACTCCCGTTTCCTGCTCACGATGTGGACGTGGCTGTACTACGGCGGGCTGGGTGCCCGAACCCGCCGCGGATTCGGGCAACTCC
Source organism: Saccharopolyspora flava (assembly GCF_900116135.1). Lineage (GTDB taxonomy): Bacteria > Actinomycetota > Actinomycetes > Mycobacteriales > Pseudonocardiaceae > Saccharopolyspora > Saccharopolyspora flava. Next base: position 95,362 of record NZ_FOZX01000011.1, on the reverse strand, counting down.
GCTGCACCAACGTCGAGAGCACCCTGAACCACCCGATTCTCGGCATGATCGCCAAGCGACCGAGCATCGACTTCTACCGTAAGCTCATGCGAGACCCAGTACCGCCGAAGCTTCGTGAGGGCACTGGTCTCGGTGCGACGAAGGCGGAATCACCCGCATCACCCTTGCCGAAATTTCCCATGCTGGCGCCGTACGGCTGGAAGGGCGCGGTCCTCGACCCCGACCCATACGATGATCTGGAACCGGTCCTGCACGAAGCCGGTAGGCGGTGGCGCAACTACCGCGCCAGCCAGGACATCGACCACATCCCGGGCAAGAACACCCGCTCCCCGGAGTGGATCGACGTCATCCACGGCAATGAGAGCGAGTACCCGATCGCGGCCCTCGGACTCCCGATCAACTACTTCTCGAAAAAGTCGCAGTCCTCAATCTACAAGAACACGATCGACGTCAAGTTCGGCCTCGATAACGAGCCGGGACGGCGCGTCTCTCCCGTCTGGATCCGCCCCACACCCCTGAAGATAGGCCCAAAGGAAAGTGACCCGACCTCGTGGTATTTGACCACCCACATCTTCTACTCCGAGCTGCTTCCGCCTGGAGCACGGCTGGAGCCGAAAAAGAAGCTCTCCCAAACCCCTGCTATTCCTGACGAAACGCTCGCCAAGACCCAATGGGACAGATGGCTCAAGAACGAACGCCGCCGGTAGCCGAATGCCCACCCTCCACCAGGGCCCCGGCCCCCTCACCGCCGATCTACACTCACTGCTCTACAAAGACCTGTGCGAAGCCGAAGAAGTCGGCGGCAGATTAGAGGCAGGGGTCCTGGGAACGCGGCTTGAGCCACGCGTCTTGGGTTGTTGGTCAATCACCCCGGCCTCGAACCTCGCTCATCCGCACCGGCCAGCATCAAGAACCGCACACCACCACACGCACTCGAATCCACCCCACGATGCGAGCGACCCAGCGATGCCCCCACCCGACAGGACCGCTCCCACCCCGTTTCCGCAGTTCATCGCCGTGATCGCGGTCCGGTAAGATCAGGAACGACTACCGCAGCGATCTCCACAAGGGGTCGCTCGCATTGATCTTTGAAAACCCAGGTCAAACCCGGTCAAACTCGACAGCCCCGTCACCGGCCTCCACGGCCGGCCCCCATTGCCACTCCAATTCCCGGGCGATCGCGGCGATATTGGGTTTCTCCCGTCACCGGCCTCCACGGCCGGTCCCCATTGCCACTCAACGATCCGCCGTTCGGCCACGGCACTCCCCTTTTTCTGTCACCGGCCTCCACGGCCGGTCCTCATTGCCACGACTACGTTTCGGAGATGCGTCCGCTTAGCCTTCTCCGACCGTCACCGGCCTCCACGGCCGGTCCTTATTTTGCTGGGATCCACGAGTGCGGGGGCATGACAACCGTGGGTTCGTCAGTGTGCGGCGGTCTCCGCTGATGCCGGTTCTGACGTTGTGGTGGCAGCCGCGCCAGAGCGCGGTTTACCTGGTCACTCCGACGTCGCCCGGACGGTCAGGCTTCGATTCGAACGAGCGGACGACCCACGAGAACCATCAAATGTCCTCCGCCACACCGTGGTTCATTCACCGAACGGTCATCTCCAAGGTGAACCGAATCGGGTGACGCGCGGTTCAGGCGGATCGGGTGCGTCCTCCGGGCGTCAGGACTTCCCTCCCCCGAGGAGCGTCGAGATGGATATCGACCTACCACTCGGTGCCCGTGCTTTAGGCGATTTCAACTTCTGCAAACGCCTGTTCCACCTGGAGCACGTCGACGGCTACTGGACGGACACGGAGGAGACACGCCTGGGACGTCTCGTCCACGCGCGGGTGGACGTCGCGAAGAGTCCGGACGCTGGTCAGCGTGTTGCGTCCGGCAACTGGATAGCGACTTCGATGAAGGTGTTCTCCGATGAGCTCGGTGTTGTTGCCGTGTGCGATGTGGTTGTGGCACAGCAGGGGAAAGTTCGGCCTGTCGAGTTCCGCCGTGGCTCGCCGCGGAATGACGGCGAACCGTGGCACAGCGACCGGATGCAGCTGCTCTGTCAGATCGTCGTGCTCCGGCACAGCGGTTACCCCTGCGATCACGGGTTTCTCTGGTACGCGGAGACGCGCTCCCGCGTGAGAGTGGACTGGTCGGCCGAGGCCGAAACCGAGCTCCGGCGATCTCTGCACAAGGCCCGCGAAGTCGCTACCAGCTCGGTCCTCCCGCCACCTCTCCAGCACAGCAAGAAGTGCGAGCGGTGCGCCTTACTCCCGGTGTGCCTCCCGGATGAGATCAACCTGCTGTCAGGGCGAGACGAGGCTCCGCCCCGACGGTTGCTGGCAGCGGCGCCCGAGAGTCAGCCGCTCTACATCGTCGAACCGGGTTCCCGCCTCGGAGTGCGCGGCGGACGACTGCACGTCACGCGTGCCCGGGACGAACTCGCCTCCCTCCAGCTGCGCGACGTCCTCCACGTGGTGGTAGCCGGCCCTTCGCAGGTCACGACGCAGGCCATCCACGCGCTGGCCGAGCAAGACACCCCTGTGGTGTGGACGACCACCGGGGGCTGGATGAAGGCCGTCACGATTCCGTCCCTCGGCAGCAACGTCGACCTGCGGCGTCGTCAGCACACCATCAGCCCCCAGCGGGCCGTCGACTTCTCCCGCCGACTCGTGGGCGGGAAGATCCGCAACTGCCGGACTCTTCTCCGCCGCAACAGCCACCACACCGATCCCGAAGCACTCAAGCGACTCGACACCGCCATCCGCAGTGCCGACCGAGCCCAGACCGTGACCATGCTCCGCGGCATCGAGGGGGCGGCCGCGCGCACCTACTTCGACGGTCTTCCTCACCTTTTCCGCCCCGATCACCGGCTTCCGGGACCAGGTTTCGCCGACTCCGGTCGCACTCGGCGTCCACCTCGTGACGCCGTGAGCTGCCTGCTGTCGTTCCTCTACGCATTGCTGGTCAAGGACGTCACCGTCGCCTGCTACGGACTGGGGCTCGATCCCTACGCCGGCGTCTACCACCAGGACCGGTTCGGACGTCCGGCGCTCGCGCTCGACCTCATGGAGGAATTCCGGCCGCAGATCGCCGACTCCACGGCGTTGACGCTCATCAACACCCGCCAAGCCGACGCCGGACTGTTCCACGTGCGCCCGGACCAGGTGACCTTGACCCAGTCCGGCAAACGACGCGTCATCGATGCCTACGAGCACCGCATGACCACCGAAATCCGGCATCCCCTCTTCAAGTACACCGTGACCTACCGCCGGGCTCTGGAGTTGCAGGCGCGTCTGTTCGCCGCCTACCTGCTCGAAGAGTTCGCCAGGTACAGGCCCTTCACCAGCAGGTGACCTCATGGCTCGGCACCGCTACCTCGTCGCCTACGACATCAGCGATCCGGTCCGGCTTCGCCGGGTCGCCAAGACCGTCGAGGACTACGGCGAGCGCATCCAGTACTCGGTGTTCCTCTGCGATCTTTCGCGCGCGGATCTCGCCGAGCTGCAGTGGCGGTTGAACCGGGTCATCACAACCTCAGCGGATCACGTTCTGTTCGTCGACCTGGGCATCCCGTCACAGGTCACCTTCGAATTCCTCGGGCACCGCAGGCCGCTGCCTCCGACCGGGGCCCGTGTCGTGTGATGACAAGGAGAAGATCATGGCTCAGAACAAGGAAACAACCTTCACACCACCGTACGCCACCTTCCGGAATTTCCTGAACAGCCTGGACAAGATGGCGCAGCAGCCCACGCTCCCGGCGGCGATCGATCGCAGCTATCTGCGCTGGATGCCCGGCTCCACCCAGACCGGGTATCTCGGGATGTGCCGCCAGTTCGGGCTCATCGACGAAGACGGCGCGCCCACCGACCTGCTCCGCGAGTTGGTCTACGACCCGGATTCACGGCCGAAGAAGGTCAAGGAACTGATCCTGCGGCACTACGCGCCGATCGTGGAGTTCGGTAGTCAGCACACCACCTCGCAGCAGCTCCTCGACAAGTGGACGGAGACCTTCGGACAGCACGGCGACACGCGGCGCAAGGCCAGCACGTTCTTCCTCCACGCCGCTGAATACGCGGGAATCCCGGTGAGTCCCGAGTGGAAGCACATCGCGACGACCTCCCGCAAGCGGAGTCCGGGAACCCGGCGCGCTCGCCGCACGACGAAGGCCGAGGAACCGACCGCGCCGACGGGAAGTTCCGGAGCGACGCGGATCCGGCTCAAGTCCGGCGGGAGCATCACGCTCAGCGTCGACGTCAACCTCCTGGAGCTCTCCGTCGAGGACCGCGAATTCGTCATCAAGCTCATCGACGCCGTCCACGACTACCAGTCCCGCACTGGGCAGGACGACCTCGCTGACGACATCCCCTCGCAAAACTCGATGGAGGAGTAGTTGGTCATGGAACCGATCGGACGTGATCGACGGAGAGGCGCGACACGTCAACAGCGCGCATTGCTGTACCAAGCCGCGCGCGGGAGGTGCCAACGCTGCGGGGTCGAGCTCGACGCGGATTACCAGTGCGCACACCTCGCTGCCCACCGCAACGGCGGAGGCACGACGTTCGCGAACATGGAGGCTTGGTGCTCTCGATGCAACCTCGCGCTCGGTGGCAAGGACGCGCACCCGCTGCCCGGAGTGTCGTTGCGCGACTGGCAGGCCGAGGCACTGCCCGTCATCGGCGACCGGCTCTTCCAGGAGGGCATGGCGACACTTCATGGGGCACCGGGTGCGGGCAAAACGACCTTCGCCGCGTTGATGTTCCGGAAGTTGCGAGACGCGGGATACGTAGGACGCATGACCGTCGTCGTGCCGAACCGAGCGTTGGTCGGACAGTGGCAATCACAGCTGGCCGAGCACGGGATTCACTTGGACCCGAGCCCGGTCGTGGGAGCCGTCGAGGGCACCGGCCAAGCCGGGTTAATCACCACGTATCACTCCCTGCCCAACTCGGCCGGAACGCATCTCATCCGGCAGGAGCAGCAACCTACGTTCGTGGTGTTCGACGAGGTGCATCACCTCGCGAGCTACGCGGCGTGGGGTTTGGCCGCGCAGCGGATGATCGGTGGTCCCGATCAGCTCCGGGCTCGGGCTGTTCTGAACATGACCGGAACCCTGTTCCGGTCCGATCCTCGTCATCGGATTCCGACCGTTCCGTACCGGCGGGTCTTCGCCGATGGCGTGCCGAAACTGCAGGCCGTGGCGGACTTCTCCGTGTCGACACAGCAGCTCATCAAGACGGTGCTTCGGGCACCCGATCTGTACCGCTACGCCGCGCGGGCGGAATGCGTGGACCTGACCGGTGACGGTGTTCCGCAGCACCGGCTGATCGCGGACCTCGATGATCAGGAGCGCTCCGGGGTCATGCTCAAGATCCTTTCCTCCCCGGAGTGGATCGAGAACTTCGCTCGCGAAGCACTTGCGCTGCACGACCAACAGCTCGACGCCCTCGGTCACGCCGAGCCGCTGAAGCTGCTGTACGTGGCTCCCTCGATCCCGGCTGCACGTCTGGCGCAGGACAAGCTCAACAGGCTCACGGGGACCGATTTCGCGCGGCTGGTCGTCTCGGACGAGTCCGGGGCGATCTCGACGTTGCGGCTTGCTGCTGCAGAGCCCCGGCCGTGCGCCATCGTGACCGTCCGGATGGTGACCGAGGGCTTCGACTGCCCGCAGGTCGCGACGATCGCCTACGGGACGAACATCGTCGCGCCACTGTTCATCGCGCAGATGATGGCGCGGGCCATGCGCCGGACCGAGACCGAGCACTCTGCTGGGACGCCGCTGCCTGCGAAGATCCTCATCCCGGATCATCCGCAGATCGAGGCGTCGTTCGTCGCGGCCGTGCGCGACGCGGCTCCCCTGGCCGAGGGGACCGACGACGATGAGCGCGTCGGCGGGCTCGTCGGTGACCGCGTTGAGAGGTTCGAACTGCTCGGCGTTGAAGCACCCGAGTTGAGCGGGGTGAACGTGCTCGACCAGGAGGACGGCGAAGTCGGGGCTGAGGACGTTCGGGAGGGGGTTCGGTTCTGCGAGTCCGTGGACGTGCCGGTGACGTACGGCCCTCGGGTCGCCGTCGGGCTCCGGCGGCGGGAGTAGGGGCACTCCTGTCGCTGGAGTGCGCAGGAGGTGACAGCGATATCGCGATGCGAGCGGTCCAGCGGCGATGGTGCCAGGCAGGGCCGCTCGCATGGCGTTTCCGCAGGTCATCCTGTTTTGTTGGGTACGCTAAGATCGAATCTGGCTCCGGTGGCGATCTCCACGAGGGGTCGCTCGCCTTGATCTTTGAAAACCCAGGTCAGACCCACCGCATTCGGACAGCCCCGTCACCGGCCGTCCCGGCCGGTCCTCATTGCCACGCGTTCGCGGTGATGGCGTAGACAAGGCTCACGTGTCCGTCACCGGCCGCTCCGGCCGGTCCTCATTGCCACCCGAGCTGCTGTCGTGCTGACCGGCAGAGGCGGTTTCAGCCGTCACCGGCCGCTCCGGCCGGTCCTCATTGCACCATCATGGTTTCCCTCTTTCTCTCTCCCGGTTGAGGTCTCCGTCACCGGCCGCTCCGGCCGGTCCTCATTGCCACTGGGCGCCGCCCGGTGCGGCGTAGACCAGGCCTGCGGTGCCGTCACCGGCCGCTCCGGCCGGTCCTCATTGCCACTCCACCTCCGGGGTGACCCGAAACCGAATGACTTCACCGTCACCGGCCATCCCGGCCGGTCCTCATTGCCACTCCAGCTCGTCGGGAAAACCGTAGATCACGAAGCCGCCGCACCGGCCGGTCCGGCCGGTCCTCATTGCCACAGGATCGTCGCCATCGGCTCCCACCGGTGGTAGCGCAGCCCGTCACCGGCCGTTCCTCATTGCCACGGAAGCCGTCGAGCCTGATCTCCGTTGTCCTGTGTCATCCGTCACCGGCCGCACCGGCCGGTCCCCATTGCCACACGTGGCCGGTCAGCACGTGCAGCAGGTCAAACCCGCCGCCGTCACCGGCCGTTCCGACAGGCCCATTGCGTCTGGGCTTACACGGTAGTCGCAGCAGGTCGGAACAGGCCCATGCCCAAATAGCGTTGGGAGCCGAGGACCACCGGGCCCGGGATCGCGTCTGGGAAGGTGATGTGGGCGTGGGTGTATGGAAGCCGGGTTTTTCGGGGTAGGTCTGCGGGGGCGAGGTCTGTTGCCGCTGTGGTGAAGGGGCTCCGGGCCGTGCGGATCTCGGTGGGTTCGGGCAGGCCTGCTGTGCGGCAGGCTCGGGCGAGTTCTGCGGATTCGTTGCCCTTGCCCGGGAACCGGTCGAGGACGATGGGGGTGACCGTGGTCCACGTGCGCGACGGGGTGGTCCACTCGGTGGCCGTTGTGGACGGTTGCGGCTTCAGTCGGAGGGTGGCGCCTGGGATTTCGAGCCGAAACGCTGTGGTGTGCAGGACTTTCTTGAGTAGTTCCACCAGACCGGGTTTGCCCGGTGGGCAGAGGATCGCCACGCCGCGGATGTTCCCCGGAGTCGTCGAGTGCTCGGGTTCGATCAGCGGGAGGTAGGCGGCGTGGGTGCGGTCTTCGGCTTCGTGGCCGGAGATCTCGGGCGGGAGCGGGTTCGGGGTCCGGCTCATGACCGCTTTGCGGAGGCTCGTGGTGATCGTGCCCGCCAGTTTCCCTTCGATGCGGATGCCTTTCGGGAAGCTGAACATCAGCATCCGGTCGGCGTTCTGTGCGATGCCGGCCTCTGCGCTCACCGTGTATCTCATCCTGTCTTCGCGTCGTTCCCCAGAAGTAGGGGAAATCCTAGCTTTTCGGGATTCGACGGTGGGTCGATCTCGACAATTTCGTGAAAGCCGCTTGGTTTCCACTGTTTTTGCCCTGACGTTCACCCGGTTTAGCGATGCCATGAGCCTCGTTTTCCGCCTCCCCGCCGGGCACAATAGGGAACATGCGTTCGATGACGTCGTTTTCCGGTGCCGTGGCCGCGGCTCGGGCCGCTCTTGCGGGTGCCGTGGCGTCACCGAGGTGTGCCGGTGAGTTGGCCGGTGCGATTCGGGAGTTGGAATCGCTTGCGCGGTACGTGCATTCCGTGCAGGCCGAGTTGATTCAGGAGGCGGAACAGCACCAGATCGCGCGCTCCGCGGGGGCGCGGAACACGGGCGTGTGGTTGCAGGACGTGCTCAAGGCCGACCCCGGGCAGGCTCGCGGCCGGGTCCAGGTCGCTACGAGCACTGCCGTCCCGGTGGCGCGGAAGGCGTTGGCGGACGGGGTGATCAGCGTGGAGCACGCGCAAGTCATCGCTGCGTGCGTCGACAAGCTCCCCGACGCCGCCGAGACCTCTCGGGTGGAGGCTGTGCTGGTCGAGCAGGCGCGAACGTGCCGGCCTCGCGACCTGCGGCAGCTGGCCGAGGGGATCAACGCCGCGCACGACCGCTCCCTCGCCGTGCGGGACGAGCAGGCCCAGCACGAGTCGCGGGAGCTGCACTACGTCGCCTCCGGCGACGGGATGGTCATGATCAAGGCGCGGCTCGACAAGGAGACGGGCCAGAAGTTCCTCGCCGCGATCCGCCCGCTGTCGAAACCGCTTCCGTCCCACGACGGGACGCCTGATCCGCGCACGCCCGCGCAGCGTCACGCCGACGGCCTCGCGACCTTGGTCGACCTCGCGCTCGGCTCCGAGAACATGCCGCGCGTCGGGGGTCAGCGGGTGCAGGTCCAGGTCACCGTCGGCTACGACGACCTGGTGCGCAGCCTCGACCCCCGCGCCGAAGGCGTCGCGCCCGGTTCGTTCGCCGACGGGACTCCGATCACGGCCGACGCCGTGCGGCGGATGGCTTGCGACGCCGGGATCCTGCCCGTCGTCCTCGGCGGCGACGGTGTCGCGCTGGACTACGGGCGCGAGGAGCGCACCGCTCCCCCGCAACTGCGGGCCGCCCTGTTCCGGCGCGACGGGATCTGCGCGTTCCCGGGCTGCGAACACCCGCCCGGAACGTCGCAGGCACACCACATCGTGGAGTGGTTCCACGGCGGCGAGACGACGCTGTCGAACATGGTCATGCTCTGCGCCTTCCACCACCGGATCGTCCACAACGACCGCTGGACGATCACCGTCGACGAAGGGAGAACCGCGTTCACACCACCGCACCGCATCGATCCGCACCGCCGATCCCGGCCCGGCTCGACGTCGCGCCCGGGAACGCACCGACAACTGATCCGGGATCTCATCCCCGCACCACGAGAACCCGCCCTCTGAACCGACCTGCACCAGGCCGGGCACCCCGGCACGCCCTCAGCGGCACTTGCTGTTTGACAACTGCAGAGTGGGAAACAACGCGGCCGGAGCCCCCGGCCTCGGGGTCACGCGCAGCGCCGGAATCGGATCACCGCTCCGGGCTCGGGCCTGATCGCTGATCGTGACACCGAGGCCGGGGCTGCTCGAACGACGTTCAAGACCCGGCACCGCGCGCTGTCGTCAGCTCCAAGAACCGGGCCGTCCCGGCGGCTGCGGGGGCTGGGGCGGGATGCGCAGCTTGTGCGTCGGCATGTCGTGCAGCTGCTGCGGCACGGTGAAGAAACCCGACTGCTGGTTGCGGGCCCACGGCGCCGGTTGTTTCGGCTGCGGCATGCGGCGGAAGAACGCCTCGCGCGCCATGCCCATCAGGGTCACGATCTGCCCGCGGCGAGCGAAGAACGCCTGCGGATCGATCGTGCGGCGCTCGGCCTGGGCGTGCAGCAGCGCCAGTTCCGTGGCCGCCAGCTGGTAGTCGCCCATCGCCTGCGCCCCCACGGCACCGGCCTGGTGACGCGCCCAGTTGCGGGCGCCTCGGCGCCCGCGCATCGTGCCCAGCATCTGGATGTCGTTGGGCGCCACCAGCCCGCTGGGGATGTAGGACGGCAGGTAGCGGCCGATGAGGTGCACCAGGCGCCTGCGGTCCCGGACCAGCACGATCACCAGCACCGCGAGCACCACGGCCTCCACCAGGTAGGCCAGCACCAGTCCGCCGAAGCCGAACAGCACCGAACCGCCGTTCCACAGCGCGTGCAGGAACACCGCCGCGCACCAGCCCAGGATCGGCGCGAAGACGCGGCCGACGCCGCGGTGCGTGGCGGCGTAGGCGATGCCCAGCCCGGTCATCGCCGTGTACATCGGGTGCCCCAGCGGTGCCACCACGCCGCGGATCAGGACCGTGCCCCAGATCTCGCCGGGCACCGAGGCCAGGCCCTGCATGTAGTAGAGGACGTTCTCGACCAGCGCGAAGCCCAGCCCGCACAGTCCCGCGTAGACGATCCCGTCGGTCGGGCCGTCGATCTCGCCGCGCCGCACCACCAGCAGGAACAGCAGCAGCGCGCCCTTGAAGCTCTCCTCGACGACCGGGGCGATCACCGACACCGTCAGCACCGTCGCGGGCTCCGGCCCCAGCACCACGGCCAGCACCGACTCGCCGAGGGAGTTGACGATCAACGCGCCCAGCAGCGCCACGCCGGCGCCCCAGCCGAAGGCCACCAGCAGGTTCAGCCGCGGTTCCGGTTCCAGCCGGTCGATCAGCAGGATCAGCGCGACCAGCACGATCGCGGTCGGCAGCGCCAGCAGCATGCCGATCACGACGTTGCCCGGCGCACCGGGATCCATCGCGAAGTACGACGCCAGCGCCAGCAGCATGCAGACGCCGGAGATCACCAGTCCGATGATCAACGACACCGGCGCGCGGTTGGAGCTGCGGCCTTCCAGAACCGATTTCGGGCTCAGTGCGGGCATGCCCGGCAGCGTAGGAGATCAACCCCGGTCCCGTCCGGTCAGCCCCGGAATCTCCCCCGGGGCCGACCGGCGGGTGGATCAGCTGTTCTGCGGAAAACCCAGGTTCACCCCGCCGTGCGAGGGATCCGGCCAGCGCGTGGTGATCACCTTGGTGCGGGTGAAGAACCGGATTCCGTCGGGCCCGTAGGCGTGGGAGTCGCCGAACAGCGAGTCCTTCCAGCCGCCGAAGGAGAACTGGGCGACCGGAACCGGGATCGGGACGTTGACGCCCACCATCCCGACCTCGACCTCCTCGCCGAACCGGCGGGCCGCCCCGCCGTTCTCGGTGAAGATCGCGGTCCCGTTGCCGTACGGGCTGCTGTTGACGACCTCCAGCGCGGCGTCGTAGGTCAGCGCGCGCAGCACCGACAGCACCGGCCCGAAGATCTCGTCGGCGTAGATCGACATCCCGGGCTGCACGTGGTCGAACAGCGTCGGCCCGAGCCAGAAACCGCCCTCGGCGCCGTCGACCTCGATGCCCCGGCCGTCGACGACCAGCTCCGCACCGGCGGCCAGTCCCGCGTCCACGTAGGACGCGACCCGGTCCCGGTGCGCCGCGGTGACCAGCGGGCCCATGTCGCAGGAGCGGCGTCCGTCGCCGACCTGGAGCTTGCCCATCCGCTCGGCGATCTTGGCGACCAGCTCGTCGCCCACCGGGTCGACCGCGACCACCGCCGAGACCGCCATGCAGCGCTCCCCCGCCGAGCCGAAACCGGCCGAGACGGCGGCGTCGGCGGCCAGGTCCAGGTCGGCGTCGGGCAGCACCACCATGTGGTTCTTCGCCCCGCCCAGCGCCTGCACCCGCTTGCCGTGCACGGTGCCGGTCTCGTAGACGTAGCGGGCGATCGGGGTGGAGCCGACGAACGAGATGGCCTTGACGTCGCGGTGCTCCAGCAGCGCGTCCACCGCGACCTTGTCGCCCTGGACCACGTTGAACACGCCGTCGGGCAGCCCGGCTTCCTTCCACAGCCGGGCCAGGAACAGCGCCGCCGACGGGTCCTTCTCGCTGGGCTTGAGCACCACCGAGTTGCCGCAGGCGATCGCGTTGGGCACGAACCACAGCGGCACCATCGCCGGGAAGTTGAACGGCGAGATCACCCCGACGACGCCCACCGGCTGCCGGGTGGAGTGCACGTCGACGCTGGTCGAGGCGTTCTCCGAGAACCCGCCTTGCAGCAGGTTCGGGATGCCGCAGGCGTATTCGACGTTCTCCAGCCCGCGCTGCACCTCCCCGGCAGCGTCGGAGAGCACCTTGCCGTGCTCGGCGGTGACGATCTCGGCGAGCTCCCCGGCGCGGGCGTTGAGCAGTTCCCGGAACGCGAACAGCACCGAGGAGCGCTTGGCCAGCGACGCCCGCTTCCACTCGCGCTGCGCCGCGACGGCCGCGGACACCGCCGAGTCCACATCGGACCCGTCGGCGTAGGCGACCGTGCCGGTCCGCTCCCCGGTCGCCGGGTTGAACACCGCCCCGGTGCGTTCCGGGGTGGCGCCCGCGGGGGCGCCGGCGATCCAGTGGTCGATCAGCTCGGTCATGATGAGAACAGCTCCTGCTCGGCCTGCGAGACGGTTTCGGTGAGCACCTGCAGCGCGTGTGCCGCTTCGGTCTCGGTGAGCGTCATCGGCGGCGCCAGGCGCAGGACGTTGCCGTGCAACCCGCCCTTGCCTATCAACAGGCCCCGCTGCTTGGCCAGCTCCATCACCCGCGCGGCGGCCTCCGGCGCCGGCGTCTTGCCGCCGGGCACGACGAGCTCGACGCCGATCATGAGTCCCTTGCCGCGCACGTCCCCGATGAGCGCGCTGTCGTGGGCCCGCAGCCCCTGCAGCAGCTGGGAGCCGAGCTTGGCGGCGTTGCCCTGCAGGTCGTGGGCCAGCAGGTACTCCAGCGCGGCGTGCGCACCGCCGGTGGAGACCGGGTTGCCGCCGAAGGTGGAGATGGAGTTCGCGCCGATGTCGTCCATCAGCGCGGATTCGGCGACCACGCCGCCGATCGCCAGGCCGTTGCCGAGCCCCTTGGCGAAGGTCATGGCGTCCGGGGTGACGCCGTGGGCCTGGATGCCCCAGAAGTGCTCGCCGGTGCGGCCCCACCCGGTCTGCACCTCGTCGGAGATGAGCAGGATGCCGTACTCGTCGAGGACCTCGGCGAACGCGCCCAGCAGCCCGTCGGGCGGGGTGGCGAACCCGCCGACGCCCTGGATCGGCTCGGCGATCATGCAGGCCACGTCCCCGGCGGTGGTGGTCTCGATGACCTCGCGCAGGTCGTCGACGCAGGCGGCGATGTAGTCGGCGTCGGACAGGCCGGAGAACGGGCTGCGGTAGCGGTAGCCGCCGTGCACGTAGCTGACCTTCACCGGCGACAGCGACGTCGCCGACCAGCCCCGGTTGCCGGTCACGGCCAGCGTCGCGAACGCGCGCCCGTGGTAGGAGTTGCGCAGCGCCAGCACCTGGTTGCTGCGGCGCTTCTGGGTGGCCAGCATCAGCGCGGTCTCGTTGGCCTCGGTCCCGGAGTTGGTGAAGAACACCTTCGGGTCGCGCAGCCCGGACAGCTCGGCGATGCGCTCGGCCAGCTCGACCTGCTGGCGGATCAGGTACAGCGTCGAGGTGTGCAGCACCCCGGTGTCGACCCGGCGGCGGATCGCGTCGCTGATCTCGTCGATGTCGTAGCCGATGGCGTTGGTGAGGATGCCGGCGAAGAAGTCCAGGTAGGTGTTGCCGTCGGCGTCGGTGACGTGGCGGCCGGAGCCGCTGACGATCTCGATCGGCTCCTGGTAGTACAGCGACAGCCAGTCCGGCATCACGGCCTTGTGCCGCGCCAACAGCGAATCCGACATGCTTCCTCCTGCTCCGGCGACCTCGTAGCGGTCGGACCAGTCTCTCGCCTCGGAAGCCCCGCGGCCATGGCCCGGCCCCTGTGATCAACGCGATGCCCTGTGATCAAGGCGGGGCGATCAACACGATGCGGGGGCGCGCGCCGCTACCGCCGATGACCGCGCGGGCACCGGGTGTAGCCTGTGCCCCGCCGGTCACGCGGCACCAGCACCTCCCCCCAGTAGCTGGCGTTCGCGTGGCCGGCCCTTGTTTGCGAGGGGCGCCCGCCGCACGGCCGCCGGGCGATTCCCCCGAATGCCGATCACCGGGCGTGCCCGGCAGGACTCCGGCAACCCCTTCGGGTGATCAATGGGGCGTTTCAGCGCATGGCCGTTGGGCCGAACGGGTCAACCCGCCTAGCCTCGCGTCACGACCACCTCCGGGACGAGTCCCGTCCGCGGAGGTGGGGAAAATGATCAACCGAAACCACGACGCCCTGTCCGCCCGCTGCCTGCCGGGAGACCCGGTGGACACGAGCCTGCGGCCGGGCGCAGCACAACCACCGGGGGCGACACGATGAGCGCAGTGGTCGCGGTGCGGTTCGCCGCAGGCGTGGTCGCGGAATCCCGCCGCCAGACGCACCTGGCGGCCCGGCCGGAGGGCCCGTTCCCGGCCGCGTGGCGGACCTTGTGCGGCCTGCAGATCCCCTCGTACGTGGCCGAGGTGTCCGAGCAGCCGGCCGGGATGCCGTGCGTGCGCTGCATGTCGCGGCTCCCCGGCCCGTCGGACCCCGAGCTGGAGCGGTGACCGGCGCGCTCCGCGAAAGCGGGCGCGCCGGGACGAGGGGACGCCGGACTACCGCGCGACCGACAGCGACAGCGCGAACTCGGCCGAGTCGTCGAGCCACCAGCTGCCCAGGTCGAACCCGGCCACGGCCAGCTCGTCGGCGATCCGGTCGCGCCGGAACTTCGCCGAGATCTCGGTGCGGATCTCCTCGCCCTCGGTGAAGTCCACGTCCAGCGCCAGCTCGCGCACCCGCACCCGCATCGGGCGCAGCGCGCGCAGCCGCATCTCGATCCACTCCTGATCGGTGTTCCAGCGCGCCACGTGCTCGAAGGCGTCCACGTCGAAATCCGCTCCGAGCCGCCGGTTGAGCACCCGCAGCACGTTGCGGTTGAAATCGGCGGTCACGCCCGCGGCGTCGTCGTAGGCGCGGATCAGCCGCGAGGGCTCCTTGACCAGGTCGGTGCCCAGCAGCAACCACTCCCCCGGTCGCATCGCGGCGCGCAGCGCCCCGAAGAACCCGGCACGCTCCTCCGGGAGCAGGTTGCCGATGGTGCCGCCGAGGAACGCCACCAGCCGCGCGTCGCCCTCGGCCAGGCGCCCGGTGGTGAAGTCGTCGACGATCCCGGAGACCTCCAGCTCCGGGTAGTCGGCCTCGATCGCGGCGACCGCACCGCGCAACGCCGACTCGGACACGTCCAGCGGCGCGAACCGCCGCAACGTGCCGTGCTTGCCGAGCGCGTCGAGCAGCAGCCGGGTCTTCTCCGAGGACCCGGAACCGAGCTCCACCAGCGTCGCGGCGTTGGTGAGCTCGGCGATGGTCAGCGCCGTGCGCCGCAGGATCTGCTGCTCGGCGCGGGTCTGGTAGTACTCGTCGAGCTCGGTGATGCGCTCGAACAGCTCGCTGCCCTCGGCGTCGTAGAACCACTTGGGCGAGAGCCACTTCGGGTCGTCGGTGAGGCCTTCGCGCACGTCGGCGCGCAGTTCGCGGTCGGCGTCGGCTTCGGTGAAGCGCACGGTCAGTTCGGGATGTCGCACGAATCCTCCCCCAGGGACACGACTTCGGTGTGCTCGGCGTCGGCGACCACCAGGCGGCGGTCGGGGATCTCGACCCACGGGTCGGCGGCACCGAACGGTTCGGACGCGACGGTCACCGCGTCCGCTTCCCGGCGCACCCACAGCGAGTGCGTCCAGGTGGTGGCCACGATCCGGGTGCCGTCGGACAGCAGCAGGTTCAGCCGCGATTCGGGCGCGGCGGCGTGCACCTCGCGCACCAGCCGGGCCACCGCGGTCTCGGGAGCGACGCCGTCGTCGAGGAGCTGCCGCAGCAGCGCCCACAGCACGGCGGAGTCGGTGGGCTGGGCGGTGAGCAGGTCCGCGGGGTCCAGCCGGGAGGCGAGCTTGGCCAGCGAGTCCGGCCAGCCGCCGACCTTGCCGTTGTGGCTGAACAACCAGCGCCCGCCGGTCAGCGGCGCGCACAGCTCGGGCCCGACGGGCATGCCCGTGGTCGCCGAGCGCACCGCCGCCACCACCGCTGAGGCCCGCAGGTCGCGGGCCAGCTGCGGGAACGAGGTGTCGGTCCACATCGCCGCACCGTTGCGGTAGGCGCCGGTGGTGCCGTCGTCGCGGAACCAGCCTGCGCCGAAGCCGTCGGCGTTGACGGTCCCGCCGCCGCGCATGTTGTTCGGCGCCCACGACTGCTCCAGCAGCGAGTGCGCCGGGTCGATCAGCAGCTCGGCCAGCGACACGGGCGTTCCGAGGTATCCCAGGTGTCGGCACATGCTCAGCGCTCGTCCGGCAGCGGGGTGCGGGCGCAGCGGAACCCGGCGAAGATCTGCCGCCGGATCGGGAAGTCCCAGTTGCGGAACGTGCCCCGGCACGCGGCGCGGTCGGTGCCGAACGAGCCGCCGCGCAGCACCTTGTGGTCGGAGCCGAAGAACACCTCGGAGTACTCGCGGTACGGGAACGCGACGAAACCCGGGTACGGCAGGAAGTCGCTCGCGGTCCACTCCCACACGTCGCCGATGAGCTGCCGCGCCCCGCACGGCGCCTCGCCCAGCGGGTAGGCCCCGGCGGGTGCCGGGCGCAGGTGCCGCTGGCCGAGGTTGGCGCGGGTCTCGTCGGGATCGTCATCGCCCCACGGGTAGCGGCGGGAGCGGCCGGTGGCCGGGTCGTGGCGCGCGGCCTTCTCCCACTCGGCCTCGGTGGGCAGCCGCTTGCCGGCCCAGGCCGCGTAGGCCTCGGCCTCGTGGAAGCTGACGTGCACCACGGGTTCGTCGCCGGGGACCTCCTCGATCTCGCCGAACCGGCGGCGCCACCACCGGCCGCCGTCGCGGAACCAGAACCGGGGCGCTTCCAGCGAGGCCTTGGTGCGGTAGCGCAGCCCGGTCTCGCTCCACCACTGCGGGTCCCGGTAGCCGCCCGCGTCGATGAACCGCGCGAACTCGGCGTTGGTGACCGGCGTGGTGTCCAGGTAGAACGCCTCGACGTGCACCTCGTGCGCCGGGCGCTCGTTGTCCAGCGCCCACGCCTCGGTGGAGGTGCCCATCGTGAACGGTCCACCGGGCACGAACACCTCGGCGGGCAGCGCTTCGTCGGGTGCCGCGGGCGGGGGTTCGGCGTGCAGCGCGGGTGGGCCGTCGCGGAGCTGGTGGGTGGCCAGCATGGTCTCGTCGTGCTGCTGCTCGTGCTGCACGATCATCCCGAAGGCGAACGCCCGCTCCACGAGCGCGCGCCCCTCCAGCGGGGTGTCGTCGAGCAGGTCGAAGACCTTCTCGCGCACGGTGCCGATGTACTCGCGGGCTTCCCGCGGTCCGAGCAGCGGCAGCTCGGGGCGGTCGGCGCGGCGGTGCTGGAAGGCGTCGTAGAGGTCGTCGATGTCGGGCCGGATGGCCTCGCGGCCGCCCACGTCGCGCACCAGCCACAGCTCCTCCTGGCTGCCGACGTGCGCGAGGTCCCAAACCAGCGGCGACATCAGCGGCGAGTGCTGCTTGACGAGGTCGGCGTCGTCGACGGCGTCGGTGAGCTGCGCGCTGCGCCGCCGGGTGCGGGCGAGTTCGGTGGCGACGTGCTCGCGCAGGTCTTCGGTTCCCAGTTCCTGCAGATCTTTCACCGTGCACTCCTCGAGGTCGTGACGGGCGTGGGTTCGGGTCAGGTTCGGGCGAGCCGCAGGGCGAGGTGCTCGGCGAGGCGGTCGGACAGGCCGATGCCGTCGCCGACGCGGTCGAGCAGCCGGCAGGCGAGGTCGAAGATATCGCGGGCGCAGCGCGCCAGCACCGGGTCGGCGAGTCCGGAGCGGGCGGCGTGCACCCAGCGCCCGGCGGCGGGCGCGGCCATCACGGCGACCTTGTCCACCACGGACTCGTCGCCGAACAGGGCGGCGAGCGCGGCGGTCGGCAACATCCAGTCCGAACCGGACTGCGCGTCCAGGTACCGCACCTCCAGGTAGCCGCGGGCGCGGACCGGCGGGAACACCGTGGTCAGGTGGTAGTCGAGGTCGTCGTGGGTGGGCGGTTCGGGGAGGCCACCGTGGATCCACTCGGCGAAGCTCAGCCCGGCCGGGGCCGACCAGTCGTCGCCGTCGCGCCTGCGGCACACCAGCGACATGTCCAGCATCCGCCGCGCCCAGCCGGTCACCGGATCGCCCTTGGTGGGGCCGGGTCTGGTGCGCGGCGGGTCGGTGTCGAGCAGCACCCGGGTACGGGTGGAGGCCCAGCCGGTGTCGCGGCCGAACAGGCGGGGCGAGTTGGCGAAGGCGGCGATCATCACCGGGCCGAGGGCGTGCAGCGCGTTCCAGCGGGCGGCGATCCGGTCGGGCTCACCGGCGTCCAGGCACACCTGCACGCCCGCGGTGCTGCACATCATCAGCCTGCCGTCCAGGCCGATCCGGTCGAACGCGTTCTCCATCGCCCGGTAGCGCGGCACCTGCAGGATGCGGTGCGGGTGCCGGTGCGGGTCGATGCCGCTGTCGCCGAGCACGAGTCCTGCGCGCTCGACGCGGCGGCGCAGGTAGTCGGCGTCGGCGTCGACGACGCTCAGCAGCGAGCGCAGCGAGGTGGTGGGAAGGCTGGAGATCTCGACCTGGCCGCCGGGCTCGACGGTGAGCACGGAGCCGTTCGGCAGCGCCTGCTGGGGGCTGTCGGGGACCAGGGAGCGGGGTGCGTGCGGGCCGAGCGCGGCGATGAGCGTCGCGGCGTCGAGGGCACGGCCCGGATCGGATCGGTGGTGCACGGTCCATTCGAGTTCGACGCCCAGCAGGCGCGGAGGGCCGTGCTTGAAGCACACCGACGCGACGTAGGCCTCGGCCTCGGCTCTGGTGCGCACGCGCGAGGTGGGGAACTCGTCGGTTGGAGGATCGGCTGAACGATCGGCAGATATCGGCAAGATGATCACCGCCCGTGATTGGCCGGTTACCGACGCTACCGCCCACCTCTGACGGTCGCGAGCCTTGTTCTGCACCGCTGCGGCTGTTATCGCCGACCCCGAGTTCGGTCCACATCGGCCGAAAAACCGCCCGAACGGCACCGGTTCGGGTGTGATGCAACCGAAACGCCAACAAAACGTACGTACGGATTGCGATGGCCGGGACCGTCCTGCGAGGATTCACGGCATGCCTCGGGTCAGCCAGGACCACTTGGACGCGCGACGCCGTCAGATCCTCGACGGCTCGCGGTCCTGCTTCGCGCGCTTCGGGTACGAGGGTGCCACCGTCCGGCGACTGGAAGAAGCCACCGGGCTGTCGCGCGGCGCCATCTTTCACCACTTCAAGGACAAGGAATCGCTGTTCCTCGCCCTGGCCGAGGACGACGCGGCGCGGATGGCCGACGTGGTCGCCGAGCAGGGCCTGGTGCAGGTGATGCGCAACCTGCTCGAGGACCCCACCGGCGCGGAAGCCCGCGCGCTCGGCGCGGACTGGCTGGGAACGCGGCTGGAGGTCTCCCGCAGGCTGCGCACCGACCACGAGTTCCGGGAGCGGTGGGCGCAGCGCTCCGAAGCCCTCACCGCCGCCACCCGGGCGCGTCTGCAGTGGCAGCGCCAGTCCGGCAACCTGCGCGACGACGTGGACGTCGACGTGCTCACCGCCTACCTGGAACTGGTCCTGGAGGGCCTGGTCTCGCACCTGGCGATGGGTCTGCCCGCCCG
Source organism: Saccharopolyspora flava (assembly GCF_900116135.1). Lineage (GTDB taxonomy): Bacteria > Actinomycetota > Actinomycetes > Mycobacteriales > Pseudonocardiaceae > Saccharopolyspora > Saccharopolyspora flava. The sequence continues at coordinate 75,880 of NZ_FOZX01000011.1, read as the reverse complement.
CCACCTGGGTTCGGTGCTCGACGTCGTCGAGGAGAGCGTGCGACGCCACCGGGGTCGCTGATCCCACAGAACCAACCCCGTTCGGCGTAATCTCGCGTCAGGGTCGGCCGGAACGAAGGAGTGCGCGTGGCCAGCGAGTGGTGGAACCGCTTCCTCGCGTCCGACCCGTCGTTGCGGAGACTGCGCACCGCCGTTCGCGTCACCCTCGCCGTCGCCCTGACCCTCGCGATCGCGGTGCCGCTGCTGGCCTGGTGGGGGCAGCCGCTGCCCAGCGCCATGATCGGCGCGGTGGTGGCCATCAACGGTTCGCTGGGCGTCAACGACCCGGACCGGCGGGGCCAGGCGATCACCTACGCGCTGCTGCCGCTGCCGGTGCTGGCGGCGCTGGGCCTGGCCATCGCCACCCAGGTCTCCCCGCCGCTGCACAGCGCGGTGTTCCTGGTCGTCATCTTCGTCGCGGTCTACGTGCGCCGCTTCGGCCCGCGGTTCTTCCCGCTGGGCATGGTCGCGTTCATGGGGTACTTCTTCGCGATGTTCCTCCGCCCGCAGCTCGCCCAGTTCCCGGCGCTGGCGGTCGCGGTGCTGCTGGGCACGCTCGCCGCGGCGGGCCTGCGGTTCCTGGTGCTGCGCGACGACCCGGAAGGGGTGCTCGCGCGCGGGCGGCGCACGCTGCGCGCCCAGGTGCACGGGCTGCTGCACGCGGTCCGCGACGTCGCCGACCAGCCCGGCTCGACGGCCCGGCGCCGCAAGCTGCACAACCGCTCGGCCCGGCTCAACGAGACCTCGCTGATGCTGGAGAACACCGTCGGCCGGATGGACGAGCTCACCGAGGCCGGCCGCACCGTGCTGCGGCAGCGGATCCTCGACGTGGAGCTGGCCGCGGAGAACCTGGTGACCCGGCTGCTGAGGCTGGTCGACCACCCCAGCGGTGGTGGTGTGGTGCCGCACGCGGTCGGCGCCCTGCTGTCGGTGCTGGAGAGCCGCCCGCGCGAGATCCGCGATGCCACCCGCCGGGTCTCCGAGCAGATCGAGGACCGCGGTTCGGTCGACGTGGCGATGGCCATCCGCAGTCTCGGCACCGAGCTGGCCGAACTCGCCGAGGCGACCGGTGAGCTGGGCGAACGCACCGACGACGCCGAGTCCGACGTCGCCGAGGAGACCGAGGAGAGCACCGAGGAGCAGACCGGGCTGGCCCGCCCGGAGCTGCGCACCGCCATCCAGGTCACGGTCGCGGCCGGGCTGGCGATCCTGCTGGGCCAGCTGGTCTCGCCGAACCGCTGGTACTGGGCGGTGATCACCGCGTTCGTGGTGTTCATCAGCACCAACAGCCGCGGCGAGCTGCTGGTGCGCGCCTGGCAGCGCACGGCGGGCACGATCCTCGGCGTCGTGTCGGGCATCCTGGTGGCCGCGCAGGTCGGCGGCGATCTCACGGCCGAGCTGTCGGTGATCCTGCTGTGCGTGTTCCTGGCGTTCTACTTCGTCGGCTACTCCTACGCGGCGATGACGTTCTTCATCACCACGCTGCTCGGCGCGCTGTACGGGATGCTGGGCACGTTCAACGTCTCGGTGCTGGAGACGCGGCTGGCCGAGACCGCGGTGGGCGCGCTGGCCGGGGTGCTGGCGGCGGTGTTCGTGCTGCCGACCCGCACCCGCGAGGTGGTCCGCAACAACACCTCGGAGTTCCTCGGGGCGCTGCGGGACTTCCTGCGCAGCACCGGCACCGAGCTCAGCGAGCACGGCACCGCCTCCGGACTGCAGGAACCCACCCGGGCCCTGGACGACGCGCTGCAGAAGGTGCTCACCAGCGCCAACCCGCTGACCGCCTACCGGTTCCGGTCGCGGCGCAGCCAGGTGCAGCGGATGGCCGCGAAGCTCAGCGGCTGCGCGTACTACGTGCGCAACCTGTCGGTGGCGCTGGGCGACGCGGCCGAGATGGTCGACGCCGACACCCGGGACCGGCTCGCGGAGCACCTGTGGGCGCTGGCCGATGCCGCCGACGCGCTCACCGAGGAGGGGCAGGTGCCCTTCGACGAGGCGCTGGCCGCCGCGCACCGCCGCTCCGACGAGCTGCACGATCTGTCCGAGTCGCTCACCGACGGCCCGACGTCGCTGCACCGCAGCGTCCGGTTCCTGGATCGCACCACGCAGGTCCTCGACGAGCTGGCGCGCGAGCTCGGCACCGACGCTCACCTGACGGGGTCTCACCTGGCCGGGCGAAGCTGACGCCCCCTTCCGGCGACACGGCATCGAGTCCGCCGATCACCACCCGGACCGCTCCTAGGCTGCGAGATCAACTGCCTGCACGCCTGTGAGGAGCCCCCGTGAAGCGTTCGATCGCGCTCGGCCTGGCGGCGGTGGCCGCGCTGGCCGTCGTCCCCGCGGCGACCGGCACCGCCGTCGCGCAGCCGGCCCCGCGGTTCGGCCCGTGCCCGCAGGACGTGGCCACGCCGTACCCGCAGCTGACCTGCGCCACCGTCGAGGTGCCGCTGGACCACGCGAACCCGGGTGGCGAGCGGATCCCGCTGCTGGTCTCCAAGCTGCCGGCCCGCAACCCGCAGGCCCGCAAGGGATCGCTGCTGGTCAACCCCGGAGGCCCGGGCGGGCCGGGCGTCGACTTCGCGGGCACGCTGGCGGGTCTCGTGCCGCCGGAGGTCCGCGACTCCTACGACCTGATCGGCTTCGACACCCGCAACACCGCGCACAGCGCCCCGATCCACTGCGTCGACCCGGCCTCGTACTGGGCCAACCCGCTGCCCGACCCGGACTCCCCCACCACCCGCGAGGCGAACTGGCAGCGGGCCGAGGCCTACGCGAACGGCTGCGCCCAGCGCGCGGGCAAGTACCTGCCGCACCTGAACACGCCCACCAACGCCCGCGACATGGACGCCATCCGGGCCGCGCTGGGCGAGCAGAAGATCAGCTTCCTGGGCTACTCCTACGGCACCTACCTGGGCGCGGTCTACGGGCAGCTGTTCCCGCAGCGGGTGGACCGGATGATCCTGGACAGCTCGGTCAACCCGGACACCTCGGAGATCTGGTACGGCAACAACCTGGCGCAGGACGTGGCCGCGCAGCAGCGCCTGGAGCACTTCTTCGACTGGGTCGCCCGCCACGACCCGGTGTTCCACCTGGGCACCGACCGCAGGCAGGTCGAGGCCGCCTGGGAGCGCACCCGCGCCGAGCTGCGCAGGGCCCCGCGCGGCCCGCTGGGCCCCTCCGAGCTGATCGAGATCAGCTTCAACGCCCTCTACGGCGAGTCGTCCTGGCAGCCGCTGGCCCAGGGCCTGGCGGACTTCCAGCTGCGCGGCGACGACCGGGCGCTGGCGGCGATGGTGGAGCCGAAGGACGCGCTGGCCGAGAACGGCAACGCCATCTACAACGCGGTGGAGTGCGCCGACGCGCCGTGGCCGACCCGGCGCGCGGAGTGGGAGCGCGACTCCCGGCAGGTCGCCGTCCAGCACCCGTTCGCCGCGTGGTTCAACAGCTGGACCGTGGCTCCGTGCCGGACCTGGCAGGCACCCCGGCAGGAGCCCACGAAGATCACCGGCGCGGACCTGCCGCCGGTGCTGATGTTCAACTCCGAGCACGACGTGGCCACCCCGTACGCCGGAGCGGTCGAGATGCACCGCTCGCTGCCGTCGTCGGTGCTGGTCACCGAGCGGGACGCGGGCAAGCACGGCGTGTGGGCGCTGGCGGGCAACGCCGAGGCCGACCGGATCGGCGCCGACTACCTGGTCCGCGGGACGCTGCCGCCGCGGGACGTCGCGATCCCCGGTCACCCGGAGCCCGACCCGGCGGCCCCGGAGACGCGCGAGTCCCGCACCTACGACCTGCGCTGAACCCGCCCGAACGCGAAGAAGGCCGGTCCCCCGAGCGGGGACCGGCCTTCTTCGCGGATCAGCGCGTCAGAGCACGCCGTGCATGTAGCGCTTGATGCTGCGCGCCGACAGCAGGAGCAGTCCGGCGCAGGCGATCGTGGCGACACCGATGATCGCGAAGTACATCTGCTGGTTGTCCACCGAGTACATCTTGACCACCTGGGCGCCCAGGCCCTGGCCCATCGCGGGCGCGAGCCAGTACAGACCCATCATCTGCGAGGCGAACACCTTCGGCGCCAGCTTCGTGGTGGCCGACAGGCCGACCGGCGAGAGCATGAGCTCACCCACGGTCATGATCACGAACACCAGGGCCAGCATGATCGGCAGGTGCTTGCCGTCGTCGCCGGCGACGAACTTCGACAGCACGACCCACAGGAACGACACGGCGACGAAGAACAGACCGCCGACGAACTTCTGCGGGGTGGAGGGCTGCCGCGAGCCGAGCTTCATCCACAGGGTCGCCATGACCGGCGCGAGGATGATGATCGTCAGCGGGTTGACCGACTGGAACCAGGACGCCGGGATCGCGAACCCGAGGACGTTGAGGTCGGTGTCGGCCTCGGCCAGGTTCGCCAGGGTGTTCGGCTGCTGCTCGAACAGCAGGAAGAACAGGGCGGTGGCCAGGAACAGCGGGATGTAGGCGATCAGCCGGTCGCGCTCGACCTTGGTGATCTCCTTGCTGGAGAGCATCACGGCGAAGTAGGCGATCGGCAGCACCGCCGAGATGATGCTGATCAGGTTGACCAGGCCGTCCAGGCCCATCACGCCGCTGACCGACAGGCCGACCAGCACCAGCACGAACACCAGCGCGATGCCGCCGGCGCGGCCCAGGACGCGGCCCTTGTGCTCGGCGGGCAGCGGGTTGACCGGTTCGCGGCCGCCGCTGCCGAGGTGCTTCTGCCCGACGACGTACTGGATCAGGCCCAGCGCCATGCCGACCGCGGCGACGCCGAAGCCGAGGTGCCAGCTGACCTTCTCGCCGAGGGTGCCCACCACGAACGGGGCGACGAAGGCACCGAGGTTGATGCCCATGTAGTAGATCGAGAAACCGGCGTCGCGCCGGTTGTCGTCGGCGCTGTAGAGGGTGCCGACCAGGCCCGAGACGTTGGGCTTGAGCAGACCGGTACCGATCACCAGCAGCACGAGCCCGATGAGCACGGTGGTCATGCCGCCGGGCAGCGCCAGTCCGATGTGGCCGAGCATGATGATCACGCCGCCGTACAGGACCGCCTTCTGCGCGCCCATGATCCGGTCCGCGAGCCAGCCGCCGAGGACACCGGTCATGTAGACCGAGGCGCCGTAGACGCCGACCACCGAGAGCGCCGTGGACTCGGGTATCCCCAGCCCGCCTTCGGAGACGGCGTAGTACAGGTAGTACGCCAGGATGGCGCGCATGCCGTAGTAGGAGAACCGCTCCCACATCTCGGTGAAGAACAGCGTCAACAAACCGCGCGGGTGACCGAAGAAACCCTTCTGCGGCGCGTCCGCAACCGTGGGTGTGCTCACGATCACGTCCTCTCGTGATTGTTCAGCGCGGCGGTGACCGCGACGACGTTTGACGCAGGTTACTTCTAGGTAGTCTGGATCAGACCATCGGGGCGAGAACCAGCCACCGACCGGCCACAACGGACTCCCCTCGAGGCCAACGCGCCTGGTGAGAAGGTTGCCGCGCGTCGGCTCGGGACGCACGCCTGACCCGTTGCCGACAACTCCGGGAAAGCCGCGAATCGTGATCGTGGCGCTACCGAAAGCACACCGGATCTCCCGGTATACTCGGTATGACCCAATTCCGAGTCGGTCTTTTCTATTCACGGGAGTGAGCACTTCAGTGCCTGCGGCACAATCCCCCGAGGGAAGCAGTACCGAGCCGGGTAGCAGACCCGGCTCCCCCCGATCCACGGTCGCGAGCACGAGGCGGGCCGAGGGTTGATCGACATCCTGCTGGCCGTCGTCGGCCTCCTGTTCATCGCCGTCCTCACCCTGGGCACGGCTCTGGCGGTCGCGGCGGAGTTCTCGCTGACCTCGCTGGAGCGCTCCACCGTGGACGCCCACGTCCACTCGGTGGGCGACAAGCGCGCCCGGGCCGTGCAGCGAGCCCACCGCACCCTGTCCTTCCAGCTCTCCGGCGCCCAGGTCGCGATCACGCTGACCACGCTGATCACCGGTTACGTGGCCGAGCCGCTCATCGGTGACCTGATCCAGCCGGTGATGACCCTGATAGGCCTGCCGCTGGGCGTGGCCGAGGGCGTCTCGCTGGCGCTGGCGATCCTGCTGGCGACGGCGCTGTCGATGGTCTTCGGCGAGATGGTGCCGAAGAACCTCGCGATCGCCCGCCCGCTGCCGACCGCGCGCACCGTGTCCGGCTACCACGCCCGCTTCTCGCAGGTGTTCAAGTGGCTCATCGACGCCATGAACAACAGCGCGAACTGGGTGGTGCGCAGGCTCGGCATCGAGCCGCAGGAGGAGCTGCGCTCGGCGCGCTCCCCCGACGAGCTCGGCTCGATCGTGCGGTCCAGCGCCGAGCACGGCACGCTCGACGAGTCCACGGCCCGGCTGATGGACCGCTCGCTGCGCTTCGGCGACCGCACCGCCGAGGAGCTGATGACCCCGCGCGTCAAGGTCGCCTCGCTGCAGGTCGGCGAGACGGTCGTGGACCTGCTGGACCTCGCCCGCCGCACCGGTTTCTCGCGATTCCCGGTGCACGGCGGCGATCTCGACGACGTCCACGGCGTCGTGCACGTCAAGCAGGCCTTCGGCATCCCGGCCGATCGCCGCGAGACCACGCGGGTGGAGACCCTGACCCGCCCGGTTCCGACCGTTCCGGCCACGCTGGACGGCGACGCGCTGCTCAACCGGCTGCGCGGCTCCGGCCTGCAGCTGGCGGTCGTGGTCGACGAGTACGGCGGCACCGCCGGGATCGTCAGCCTGGAGGACGTGGTCGAGGAGATCATCGGCGACGTCCGCGACGAGCACGACCGGCTGGAGATCGCCGCCGTGCGCAGGCTCGGCGACGACTCCTGGCTGATCTCCGGCCTGCTGCGCCCCGACGAGCTCGCCGAGGCCACCGGCTTCCAGATGCCCGAGGGCGACTACGAGACGGTGGCCGGTCTGCTGCTGTGGCGGCTGGGCCGGATCCCGACCGTCGGCGACAAGCTCGACCTCGACGGCTGGCGGCTGACCGTCATGCGCATGGACAAGCACCGCATCGCCGAGCTGCGCCTGACCAAGCAGCCCGCGCACACCGAGGCGAAGGAGGCCCTCCGATGAGCGACTCCTTCGCACTGCTGCTCGGCGTGCTCCTGCTGGCGCTCAACGCGCTGTTCGTGGGCGCGGAGTTCTCGCTGCTGTCGTCCCGCCGCGACCGCCTGGAGGCGCTGCTGGCGCAGGGCGTCGGCCGGGCCCGCACGGTGATCAAGGCGAGCCAGGAGGGCTCGCTGATGCTCACCAGCGCGCAGCTGGGCATCACGCTGTGCTCGCTGGGACTGGGGCGCCTCGGCGAACCCGCCGTCGCGCACACCCTGGAGGCCCCGTTCACCGCGCTGGGCATCCCGGCGGCCGTCACGCACGCGGTGGCGTTCACGATCGCGCTGGCGATCGTGGTGGTGCTGCACGTGCTGGTCGGCGAGATGGTCCCGAAGAACCTCGCGCTGGCCGAGCCGGAGCGGATGGCGCTGTGGCTGGTGCCGGCGCTCGTCGGGTTCGTGCAGCTGGCGCGGCCGTTCATCGCGCTGTTCAACATGATGGCCAACGCGGTGCTCAAGCTGCTGCGGGTCGAGCCGAAGGACGAGCTGGAGACGGCCTACACCTCGGCGGAGCTGGCCGAGCTGCTGGTGGAGTCGCGGCGCGAGGGACTGCTGGAGCAGTCCGAGCACCGCAGGCTCGCCCAGACGCTGTCGTCGGTGGAGCACACCGTCGCCGACGTGCTGGTGCCGCTGCAGGAGGTCACGACGCTGCCGGGCCGTCCGACGCTGGGCGACGTGGAGCGGCTGGTGGCCGACACCGGCTTCTCCCGCTTCCCGGTGCGCGGCGACGACGGCAGGCTGCTGGGCTACCTGCACGTCAAGGACGTGCTGGACCAGGCGGGCGACGACCCGGGCACGCCCATCGCCGACGCGCGCAGGCGCGATCTTCCGACGGTGCCGGTCACCGCGCGGCTGGACGAGGCGATGGCCTCGCTGCGCCGGGCGGGCAGCCACCTGGCCGCGGCGGTGGACGCGGGAGGCGTGGCGGTCGGCGTCGTGGCGCTGGAGGACCTCGTCGAGGAGTACGTCGGCACGGTCCGCGACGGCACGCACGTGCACTGAGCGGGCGAGGCGCGGTGGCCCCGCGCCTCGCCCATCTGGCCCAACTTCGGCGGAAACCCCGGGGCAGCGGGCCCGCCCGAACGGCCGCGAAATCCCGTTTTCCCAGTTCGCGCGGGGGATGCCCCCGGCGCGGACGGGAGAGCTCACTCGGTAGTGTCCACGCGTGCGAGATGATCAGCTCTCGCCGTCCCACGCGGACACATCGACTTCGGGCCGCGTGGTCGGCGGCAGATACCGGCTGGACCGCACCATCGGCAAGGGCGGGATGGGCTACGTCTGGTCCGGGACGGACGAGCTCCTGGAGCGACCGGTGGCGGTCAAGGAGCTGCACCTGCCCGCGAACGTGCCCGAGGAGGAGGCCGCCGACCTCCGCGAACGCGCGCTGCGCGAGGCACGCGCGATGGCCACGCTGAGCCACCCCAACACCGTGATGCTCTACGACGTGGCGCGCGAGGGCGGCAGCCCGTACGTGGTCATGGAGCTGGTCCCGGGCCAGAGCCTGTCGGCGATCCTCAAGCGGCACCGCGCGCTCAACCACTACCAGCTGGCCGTGATGATCGACGGGGTGGCGGCCGCGCTCGACGCCGCGCACCGGGTCGGGATCGTGCACCGCGACGTCAAGCCCGGCAACGTGCTGCTGGGCCCGCGCGGGCAGGTCAAGCTGGCCGACTTCGGCCTGTCCCGCAACGTCGCCGAGACGACCATGACCCGCTCCGAGGTGCTGCTGGGCACGCCCGCGTACCTGCCGCCGGAGATCGCCCGCCGCGGCACCCTCGACGCCTACGCCGACCTGTGGGGGCTGGGCGCCACGCTGTACTCGGCGGCGGAGGGCCGCCCGCCCTACGACAAGACCAACGACCCGCTGGTCACCATCAGCGCGATCGTGCACGGCCCGCTCCCCCGCCACCACCAGACCGGCCCGATCGGCGAGGTCCTGGGCGGTCTGCTGGTCAAGGACCCGGAGCGGCGGATGCCGCTGGTGGAGGTGCGCCGCAGGCTGCACGAGATCGTCCGCTCGGCCGGCGACGAACCGTTCGAGCCGCTGCTGGACCCCAACACCCCGGCCGCCACCGAGCGCATCCAGACGCCCCCGGCTCCCCCGTCACCACCCTCGATGGCGCCGTACAGACCCGCGCGGCAGGCCGATCGCCGCCAGTCCATCCCGCACGTGGCACCGACCCCGCCGTCGCAGCCGCGCCCGGGGGCCACCCCGGCCGGTTCCTCGCAGGACCGCTCGCGGCCGTGGATCCCGCCGCAGCAGGTGCGCGCGGCGCAGCCGAACCTGCCCGCGCAGTCCGGGGCGTGGCCGCGGGGTGCTGTTGCGGATGAAGGGGAAGTTTTCATGAAAACTTCCCCCACCCCCGAAACGCCCGCGCCGAAGCGCCGCTTCGGCCGGACCACGATCATCGCGGGCTCGGTGACGCTCGCGCTGGTCACCGGGGCCGCGACGTTCGGGTTCCTGGTCGGTCAGAGCGAGCCGCCGGGGCCGGATTCGTCGCTGAAGCGCAGCGAACCGATCGGCGACGCCTACCGGCAGATCCAGGCCGAGGTGGCCGGATGGGCAGGACCGAGGATCTCCACGGCCACCTACCAGGGCACCACCTTCGCCGGGCCGCTGCCGTCCGGGCACGTGCTGCGGTTCGACGCCGTGGACTTCGGGACCAACGCCGCGCGGAAGATCAAGGCCCGGTTCCGCAGCTCGGTTCCGGCCACGGCCCATGCCGCGGTGTCGGTCCGGCTGGACACCACCAACGGCGAGAAGGTCGGGCAGATCCAGATCGTGCCCACCCGCGGCTGGGCCACCCTGGAGACCGCCCTCACCCGGCCCGTCACCGGCACGCACGTGGTCTACCTGGTGGTGAGCTCCGACGTGGGTGGCGAGGCGCTGCAGCTGGACTGGGTGCAGTTCGCTCGCTAGTTCCCCGCTTCGGTACCCTGACCAGCGATGTTGGTGTTGAGCGAGCAGGAGTGGCGGGAGCGGCAGAGCGCCCACCGGGAGCGGGTGTCGCATTGGACGGTCCCGCACCGGCAGCGGCAGCACCACCAGCGCAAGCACCCGGTGCTGGACTTCCTGTTCACCTACTACTCGTTCCGCCCGGCCCGCTTGGAGCGCTGGCAGCCCGGGGTGGGCGTGGCGCTGGAGAACGGCCGGGAGTTCCTGTCCCGCAAGGGTTTCACCGACACCCCCGAGGGCGTGGCGCTGGATCCGGCTGCGCTGACCGACAAGCGCCGCGACTCGGCGGAGTTCATCCTCGGCCTGCTCAGCGCCACCGCGTCCCGCCCGGCCCGGCTGGGCTGCTTCGGCCTGCACGAGTGGGCGATGGTCTACCGCACCGAGCCGGGCGACGTCCGGCACGCCGGGTGGCCGCTGCGGCTCGGGCACCGGGGCACCGACGAGGTCGTGGAGTCGATGCCGATCAGCTGCACGCACCACGACGCGTTCCGGTTCTTCACCCCGCAGGCCCGCCCGCTCAACGCGCTGCAGCCCTCGCGCGCCGACCAGGTCCGGCTGGAGCAGCCGGGCTGCCTGCACGCGAACATGGATTTGTTCAAGTGGGCCTACAAGCTCGACCCGTTCGTGCCGGGTGAGCTGCTGGCCGACTGCTTCGAGCTGGCGGTGCGGGTGCGCGAGCTGGACATGTGCGCGAGCCCCTACGACCTCGGCGAGCTGGGCTACGAGCCGGTGGCGATCGAGACCCCGCAGGGCCGCGCCGAGTACGTCCGCCGCCAGCGCGAGTTCGCCGACGAGGCGGCGGTCCTGCGCTCCCGCCTCATCGACACCTGCCGCGACCTGCTCACCTGGGGCTCACCCCAGCCGGCGTGACCTCGGCCCGGCGGGGAACGCGTGCGGACAGGTACGCCCCGGCCAGCACGAGCACGACGCCCACCAGCGACAGCGGCCGCAGGGGTTCTCCCGCCACGGCTCCGATGAGCACCGCGACGACGGGCACCAGGTAGGTGGCGAGGGAGGCCCGGGCGGCCCCGACTCGCCCGACCAGCGTGGCGAAGCACGCGAAAGCCACTCCGGTGCTGATGATTCCGAGCACCGCGACGGCGGCGAGAGCGGTCGGGGTGGGCGTGGAAGCGCCCAGCCCGAGCAGCCCGGCGGGCGTGGAGAGCACGAGGGCCGCCAGCTGCGCGCGCCAGATCACGGGCAGCGCTCCGTTGCGCGCCTGCAGAGGTCCGGTCAGGTTGAACGCGACGCCGTAGAGCGCCGTCGCGCCCAGCACCATGAGGACACCGGTCGCGCTGCCACCTCCGGTGATCTCGGGCAGGTTCACGGCGACGACCCCGAGGAACCCCACGGCCAGTCCGAACGACAGGTGCGTTCCCGGGCTCTTGCGCGTCACCAGCATCGCGATGAGGACCGTGAACAGCGGCGCCGAGCCGTTGATCATTCCGGCCAGCGCCGACGGGATCGTCCGCTCAGCGGCGGGGAACAGCACGAACGGCACCGCCATCCACACCAGCCCGAGCAGCACCACCGACCACCGGTCCCGAGGTACCCGCAGCGGAACCCGCGCGGCGGGTACCAGGGCCAGCGCCGCCGCCCCGAACAGCAAACGCAGCCACGCCACGGTCGCCGGGGCGAAGTCCTCGGCTCCGATCTTGATGAACAGGAACGACGTGCCCCACCCCGCGGCGGAGGCGAGGAGCAGGAACCAGTCGCGGACGGCGAACGGACCCGGAGCGTGCTGCGCGGAAGCCATGTCCTCCATGCTCGGGACTCCGCCCGCGCGCTCCAGGACAAGCTAATGTTTCTTGCCCTGTTCCATTAGCATTGCTTCTATGTTCGACGTGGTTCGGGCTCGTTCCCTGCACGCGGTCGCGCGCCACGGGACGATCAGCGCGGCCGCGGCGGCGCTGCACCTCACCCAGTCCGCGCTCTCGCAGCAGCTGGCGCGCCTCGAACGCGAGGTGGGTCAGCCGCTGCTGGTCCGCCGGGGTCGGGGCGTGGTGCTGACCGACGCAGGCCACCTGCTCGTGGAACGCACCGAGGAGATCCTCACGCGCATCACCGCTGCCGAGACCGCGTTGGAGGCCCAGCGCGGCCGGGTGACCGGGCGCATGGCGGTGGCGGCGTTCGCGACGGCGACCCGCGCGATCCTGCCCGCGGCGCTGCATCACCTCCGGCGGCACCACCCCGACCTGCGACTGGAGTCCCGCGAGCACGACCCCACGGCGGCGCTGGAGCTCCTGGTGCGCGGGGACATCGACCTGGCGGTCATCGACGAGTGGGACCTCGCCCGGCCTCCGCTACCCGACGGCGTCGACGCCGCGCACCTCATCGACGACGTCTCCGACCTGGCGCTGCCCACTTCGCACCGGCTCATCTCGGAAGCGGGGCCGATCGATCTGGCCGAGTGCGCGGACGAGTCCTGGATCTCCTGGGAACCCGGCGTGCGCGCGCACGCATGGCTGACCCGGGAACTGCGCGAACGCGGCTGCGGGTTCTCCGTCGCCCACGCCGCGAGCGAGCACCAGACGTTCCTGGCGCTGGTCGCCGCCGGGCTGGGCATCGCACTGGTCCCGAGGCTGGGGCGAGGCCCTGTGCCGGACGGGGTGGCGCTGGCGTCGCTGCACCGGCCGCCAACGCGGCGGGTGTTCGCCGCCTGGCGGTCCGACACCGCCGACCGGCCCGCGGTTCAGGCGGCGTTCGCCGCGCTGCGCGCAGCGGTCGGCGGTGAGCTCAGCCCGCGCTCGTGACGGGTTCCGCGGTCTCCTCACTACGACGCCGGGCGAGGACGACGAAGACCAGCACCGCCGACAGCGACAGCGTGCCCATCACCAGGCCCATCGGCACCTCGGTGTGCGAGCCCGCGATGCCGACCAGCGGCGAGACCAGGCCGCCGATCATGAACTGCAGCACGCCCAGCAGCGCCGAGGCGCTCCCGGCCATCTCGCGGTGGCCGGACAGGGCCAGCGCGGTGGCGTTGGGGAAGACCAGGCCGATGCTGGCCACGGTCACGAACAGCGCGGGCAGCAGCGCCGGGAGGCCCAGGCCCAGCACGGTCGAGACGGCCACCGAGACGCCGCCGACGGCGTTGCCGCCCAGCCCGATCGCCAGCAGCCGTCGCGAATCGACCTTGCCCACCAGCAGGCCGTTGATCTGGCCCATGGTGACGATGCCGATCGAGTTCACGCCGAAGACCAGGCTGAACATCTGCGGCGACAGCCGGTGCACGTCCTGCAGCACGAACGACGAGCCGGAGATGTAGGCGAACATCGCGGCGAAGGCCAGCGACGCCGACAGGGCGAAGCCGACGAACGAGCGGTCGCGCAGCAGCGTGCAGAACGTGCGCAGGGTCTGCGGGAGGCTGCCGGGCCTGCGCTGCTCCTGCGGCAGCGTCTCGGGCAGCGCGAGCAGGGCCGCCACCAGCAGAGCGGCGCCGATCGCGCACAGCGTCACGAACACCCCGCGCCACGAGGTCAGCCGCAGCAGCTGGCCGCCGAGCACCGGGGCCAGCACCGGCACCACGCCGTTGACCAGCATCAGCAGCGAGAAGAACTTGGCGAGCGCGACCCCGGAGAACAGGTCGCGGACGACCGCGCGAGCGATGACGATGCCGGCCGCGCCGCCGAAGCCCTGCACCAGCCGCAGCGCGGCCAGCGCGTAGGCCGACGGGGCCAGGGCGCAGGCCAGCGAGGCGAGGGCGAACACGACGACGCCGATCAGCAGCGGGCGGCGGCGGCCGTAGGTGTCCGACAGCGGGCCCATCACCAGCTGCCCCAGCGCGAGACCGGTCGTGCAGGCCATCAGCGACAGCTGCACCTGGGAGGCTCCGGCGTGCAGCTCGCCGGCGATCGCCGGGAGCGCGGGCAGGTACATGTCCATCGACAGCGGCCCGAACGCCGACATCCCGCCCAGGATCAGCGCGAACTTCGCCCGCGACGACTCAGCCATCCCACCCTCGATCGTTCGCCCCGCAAACCACTTCGGGGGTCACGGTAACCCGGGTCCGACGACGGCGGCGATGAGTCGTTCGTCGCACGAGACGATCACCGCTGGCCGCGCCCGCACGCGGTGAGGGGGCTCACCGGCCCCAGAGCGGGCCCTGCCAGCCGGTGGTGCCGCGCAGCTCGCGCTTGAGCAGCTTGCCGCCGGGGTTGCGCGGCAGCGGCTGGTCGCTGAGGTGCACGAACTGCGGGATCTTGAAGTCCGCGAGCCGGTCGGCCAGCCGCGCGGGAAGCTGCGCGGCGTCGAAGGTCTCGTCGGCGACGATCACCGCGCCCACCTTCTCCCCCATCACCTCGTCCGGGACGCCGACCACTGCGGCCTCCACCACGCCGGGCACCGTCGCCAGCGCGTTCTCGACCTCGACGGAGTAGACGTTCTCGCCGCCGCGGTTGATGACGTCCTTGGCGCGGTCGGCCAGGTGGACCAGCCCCTCGTCGGACACGCGCGCCAGGTCGCCGGTGCGCAGCCAGCCGTCGACGAAGGTCGCGGCGGTGGCCTCGGGCTTGTTCCAGTAGCCGGCCACCACGTTGGGCCCGCGGATCAGCAGTTCGCCGACGCCGGTGTCCGGGTCGGGCTCGCGCACCGCCACGTCGACGACCGGCGCCGGGAACCCGACCGAGTCGGCGTGCTCCACCGAGTGCTCGTGCGGCAGGAACGTGGCGATCGACGAGGTCTCGGTGAGCCCGAACCCGTTGCCGACCCGGGCCTGCGGGAACGCGGCCTTGATCCGCTCGACCAGCGCGGGCGCCATCGGCGCGCCGCCGTAGGAGACGTGCCGGACCGAGCTGACGTCGAACTCGGCGAAGTCGGGTTGCTTGAGCGCCAGCGCGTAGATCGCGGGCACGGTGGTGAACATGGTGATCCGCTCGGCGGCGATGACCTCGAGGAACCGCCGCACGTCGAACTTCGGCAGGATCACGGTCGCCCCGCCGAAGGACAGCTGCAGCAGCAGCTGGGTGTTGCAGCCGGTCACGTGGAACAGCGGAACCGACACGAGATTGCGCGTGCTCCAACCGGTTTCGGCGTCGATACCCTTGGCGCGGCAGACGTTCTCCACGTTGGACAGGAAGTTCTCGTGGGTGGTCATCGCACCTTTGGGCAGCCCGGTGGTGCCGCTGGTGTAGAAGATCGCCGCCACCTCGTCGCGGGAGAGGTCGTCGACGACGTGCGGCTCGCCGTCGGGCAGCGGGTCCTCGGGCCGGACGGTGAACGCCGCGCCGGAGTCAGTGAGCACGTAGTCGATCTCGGGCGGGGCGAAGCGGGTGTTGACCGGCACCGCGATGGCCCCGGCGAGCTGGGTGCCGAGGAAGGTCAGCACCCAGTCCACGCCCGCGGGCAGCAGGTTGGCGACCCGGTCGCCGCGCCCGATCCCGGCGGCGCGCAGCCCGCCGGCGACCCGGGAGGCCCGGTGCCACAGCTCCCGGTAGGTCAGCCGACCGCCGTCGACCTCCACCAGCGCCTCGCGGTCGCCGAAGCGCTCGACGCTCGCGCGCAGCATGTCCACCAGCGAGTCGGGCAGCCCGGTGTAGCGGGCGATGCCGTGCTCGTCGCGTTCGATGCCGGACTCGTCGAACATCGCCTGACCTCCCCGTCGAGTGCGACCGCGCGATCACGGTCGCCCGCCGGATGTGCGGGGTCAAGCGGTCACGGCACGCGGAACCCGAACGGCAGCTCCAGGCGGTGTTCGGCGAGCAGCGCCTCGTCGGCCAGCAGCTCGGCGGTCGGCGCGTCGGCGACGACCCGGCCGTGGTCGATGATCACGCTGCGCGGGCACAGCTGCAGGGCGTAGGGCAGGTCGTGGGTGACCATGAGCATCGTCCCGCCGACCGCGAGCAGCACTTCGGCGAGTTCGCGGCGCGCCACGGGTTCCAGGTTCGCCGAGGGCTCGTCGAGCACCAGCAGCTCGGGTTGGCAGGCCAGCACCGCCGCCAGCGCGACCCGCTTGCGCTGGCCGCCGGAGAGGTGCAGCGGCGAGCGGTGCCCGTGCTCGGCCATGCCGACCGCGTCGAGTGCCTGCTGGACGCGCTGTTCGAGGTCGGCGCCGCGGGCGCCGAAGTTGGCGGGCCCGAACGCGACGTCCTCGCGGACGGTGGGCATGAACAGCTGGTCGTCGGGGTCCTGGAACACCAGGCCCACCCGGCGCCGGATCTCCTTGAGGTGCCGGGGCTCCACCGGCAGCCCGCCGACGCTGATGCTGCCCGCGGTGGGCCGCAGCACGCCGTTGAGGTGCAGCGTCAGGGTCGTCTTGCCCGCGCCGTTGGGTCCCAGCACGGCGACCCGCTCCCCCGGGTCGACCCGCAGGTCCACCTCGTGCAGCGCGCGGTGGCCGTCCGGGTAGGCGTGGGCCAGGCCGCTGATCTCCAGGGCCGGGGTGCCCGGCGATTCGCCCGCCGCGGTGGTCTGCTCAGCAGCCGGTTGCTCGGTCACGCGGTCCACCACGACACCCCCAGGACGACGGCCGCCGCCGCGGGCGCGGTCAGGCCGAGGCTCCACGTCTTCCACGAGGTGCGGCGAGCGGGTTCGAGCTCGGGCATCTCGCCGCTCCAGCCGCGCGAGAGCATCGCCAGGTGCACGCGCTCGCCGCGCTCGTAGGAGCGGATGAACAGGCTGCCCACCCCGCGCGCGGTCGCCCCGACCTGCCAGGCGAAGCGCGGGTCGTGGCCCCGGGAGATCCGGGCGACGCGCATCCGCCCGGCCTCGGCGACGATCACCTCGGCGTAGCGCAGCATCAGCGTGATGATGGTGATCACCAGCTTCGGGGCGCGCAGCCGCTGCAGTCCCAGCACGATCTCGCGGGGCGCGGTGGTGGCCGCGAGCAGCAGCGAGGTGCCCAGCCCGAGCGTTCCCTTGACCAGGATGTTGAACCCGGCCAGCAGCCCCTCGGTGGACAGCGCCAGCCCGGCGACCTCGGTGGTCGGGCCGCCCGCGGTGAACGGCAGCAGCAGCGCCAGCACCACGAACGGCACCTCGATGAGCAGGCGGGTCAGCATCCAGCGCGGCGGGATCCGGCCGAGCGCCGCCAGCGCGGCCAGCACGACCGCGTACCCGGCGAAGGCGGCGAAGTGCTCGCGCGGCGTGGCCACCACGCACAGGACCAGCAGGAACGCAGCGGTGATCTTGACGTGCGGGTCGAGCCGGTGCAGCACCGTGGCACCGGGCAGGTGCAGGGCGTGGGCGTGCCCGGCACCCATCTCAGGCCTCCCCCGACCCGGATCGGCGGCGCAGGCCCCAGAACAGGCCTCCGGCCGCGGCCAGCGTCACGACGGCCCCGATGATCCCGGCGACGCCGGTGAACCGGTCGTCGCCGCCGACGGTGTAGTCGGTCAGCGGGCCGTCGCCGAGCGCGTGGTCGCCCGCGTGCTGGGCGATGCACTTGCCCTCCAGCGACTCGCCCTGCTCGGTTCGCACGACCGAGCACCCCCGCTGGGTCACGGCGTCGAGGCCGTCGGGGTCGGAGTCGGCGAAGTAGGCCACGCCCCCGGCGACGGCGAGCACGACCAGGGCGAAGATCAGCAGAAAGCGCTTCATCGGACGACCTCCTGGGTGCGGACACCGCGCAGCAGGTGCACGAGATCCGGTCGGGCGGCGGCCACGGCGCCGACGGTGGCGGCGGTGATCAGCCCCTCGCCGAGGCCGATCAGGCAGTGCACGCCGACCATCGCCACCGACACGGTGGCCAGGCCGAACCCGGCGTCGCCGCCGATGGCGTACTCGAGGAGGAAGCCGCAGGAGGCGACCACGGTGTTGACCCAGGCGGCGACGAACGCGGTGGTCAGCAGGCCGGCCCGGCTGCGCGCGGCGAAGCGGCGCAGCGCCAGGGCCACCAGGTAGCCCACGGCGGTGCCGATCAGCGCCATGTTGGTGATGTTGGCGCCGAGCATCGTCAGGCCGCCGTCGGCGAACAGCAGCGACTGCACGACCAGCACGATCGCCACGCACAGCGCCCCGACCCACGGCCCGGCCAGGATCGCGGCCAGCGCCCCGCCCAGCAGGTGCCCGCTGACGCCCGGCAGCACCGGGAAGTTGATCATCTGGGCGGCGAAGACGAACGCCGCCACGAGTCCGGCCATCGGGGCCGTGCGGTCGTCGAGGTCGGCCCGCGCGCGCACCAGCGCCACCGCGAGGCCGGCTATCGCCACGACGGCGAACAGCACCGCCGTCTGGGCGTTGAGCAGCCCGTCGCTCATGTGCATCGCGAGCGTCGTGGTCGGCACTGGCCTTCCTCTCCCCGAACCGGAGGTCCCCCTGCGGGACTACCGCCGATCCAGGGTAGTTGCCGATCACCCGCTATCACCAGATGGTGGCAAGAGGCGCTCGTCGCAATCCTGTGCGAAAAAAGCCGTCGACCCGGGCATTCCACCCGGGTCGACGGCTCACGAGCCCGGCCGGGCGGTCCCGGTTGCGGGACCGCCCGGCCGGCAGGTCAGTCGCGCACGGCGAGCGCGAGTTCGCCGTTGCTGTCCTTCTCCGCGTCGAGCGTCTTGTCACCGAGGAGCTCGGAGACCTCCTTCTCCAGGAAGACCCGGACCCCGTTCTCCTCGATCACTTCGTCCCCCTCCTGGGGCGACTCGGCGATCGACGCCTGCAGCCCCTCCCCGGCCGGCGCGATGCGCAAGCCCGAGCTGGCCGGAGAGTCGCCGCCGACGAGGACGAGCTTGATGACCTCCACGGCGCTCTCACTGATGGTGAGCATGGTGCTCAACTCCTCTCGGAGCCGGTCGGTTGAAGGGGCCACCGTGTCACCGGCGCGACCGCGCGCGCAAACCGACCCGCCGACTCAGCTCTGGTAGGCCTCCAACGGAGGGCACGAGCACACCAGGTTCCGGTCGCCCTTGGCCCCGTCGATCCGGCGGACCGGCGGGAACACCTTGATCGCGTCGGTGCCCAGCGGGTAGGCGGCCTCCTCGCGGGAGTAGGCGTGGCGCCACTCCTGGGCGAGGCTGGCGGCCGTGTGCGGGGCGCCGACCAGCGGGTTGTCGTCGGCGGGCCACTGCCCGGCCACGACCTTGTCGATCTCGGCGCGGATGGCGATCATCGCCTCGCAGAAGCGGTCCAGCTCGGCGAGGTTCTCGCTCTCCGTCGGCTCGACCATCAGCGTGCCCGCGACCGGGAACGACATGGTCGGCGCGTGGATGCCGTAGTCGGCGAGCCGCTTGGCCACGTCGTCGACGCTGATGCCGCTGGTCTTGCTGATCTGGCGCAGGTCCAGGATGCACTCGTGGGCGACGAAGCCGCCCGCGCCGGTGTAGAGCACCGGGAAGTACTCGCCGAGCCTGCGGGCCACGTAGTTGGCCGAGGCGACCGCGGTCAGCGTCGCCCGGCGCAGCCCGTCGGCGCCCATCATCCGCACGTAGGCCCAGGAGATCGGCAGGATCGAGGCGCTGCCCCACGGAGCGGCGCTGATCGGGCCGACACCGGTGCCGGGACCGGCGGCGGGCTGCAGCGGGTGGTTCGGCAGGAACGGCGCCAGGTGCTCGCGCACCCCGATCGGGCCGACGCCCGGACCACCACCGCCGTGCGGGATGCAGAACGTCTTGTGCAGGTTCAGGTGCGAGACGTCGGAGCCGAACTTGCCCATCCGGGCCAGGCCGATCAGCGCGTTGAGGTTCGCGCCGTCGACGTAGACCTGGCCGCCCGCGTCGTGCACCAGCCCGCACACCTCGCGCACGGTGTCCTCGTAGACGCCGTGCGTCGACGGGTAGGTGATCATGATCGCGGCGAGGTCCTCGGCGTGCTTGCCGACCAGTTCGCGCAGGTGCTCCATCTCGATGTTGCCCTGCTCGTCGCAGCGCACCACGACCACCCGCATGCCGGCCATGACGGCGCTGGCGGCGTTGGTGCCGTGCGCGCTGGCCGGGATCAGGCACACCTCGCGCGCGGTCTCACCACGGTTGTGGTGGTAGGCGCGGATGGCCAGCAGCCCGGCGAACTCGCCCTGGCTGCCCGCGTTGGGCTGCAGGCTGACCGCGTCGTAGCCGGTGACCTCGGCGAGCCAGTCCTGCAGGTCGGAGACGACCTTGAGCAGCCCCTCGGCGTCCTCGGCGGGCGCGAACGGGTGCAGCGAGGAGAACTCCGGCCAGGTGATCGGCTCCATCTCCGCGGTCGCGTTGAGCTTCATCGTGCACGAGCCCAGCGGGATCATGCTGCGGTCCAGCGCGATGTCCTTGTCGGAGAGCTGCCGCAGGTAGCGCAGCAGCGAGGTCTCCGAGCGGTGGGTGCGGAACACCGGGTGCGTCAGGTATTCGGAGGTGCGCGCCAGCGCGCTCGGCAGCGCGTCGGGGGTGTCGGCGTCGAGCGCGTCGACGTCGCCGGTCAGGCCGAAGGCCTCCCACACGGTGGCCAGGTGGGCGCGGGTGGTGGTCTCGTCGCAGCTGATGCCGACGTGGTCGGCGTCGACGCGGCGCAGGTTCACCCCGGCCCGGCGGGCCGCGGCCACCACGTCGTCGGCCTTGCCCGGGACGCGCGCGAGCACGGTGTCGAAGAACTCCGCGTGCACGACCTCCACGCCACCCTTGCGCAGGCCGGCGGCGAGCACGCTGGCCATCCGGTGCGCGCGAGTCGCGATCGCCTTGAGCCCGTCGGGACCGTGGTAGACCGCGTACATCGAGGCGACCACGGCCAGCAGGACCTGCGCGGTGCAGATGTTGCTGGTGGCCTTCTCGCGGCGGATGTGCTGCTCGCGGGTCTGCAGCGCGAGCCGGTAGGCCTGGTTGCCGTCGGCGTCGGTGCTCACGCCGACCAGGCGGCCGGGCAGCTGCCGCTCCAGGCCCTTGGCCACGGCCATGAACCCGGCGTGCGGGCCGCCGAAGCCCATCGGCACGCCGAAGCGCTGGGTGGAGCCCACGACCACGTCGGCACCGATCTCGCCGGGCGCGCGCAGCAGGGTCAGCGCGAGCAGGTCGGTGGCCACCACGACCTTGGCGCCGCGCTCGTGGATCGCGCCGATCAGCGCCTCGTGGTCGCGCACCGCGCCGGAGGCGCCCGGGTAGGACAGCAGGGCGCCGAAGAACTCGCCCTCCGGCAGCTCACCGGCCGACAGGTCGGCCACCACGACCTCGATGCCCAGCGGCTCGGCGCGGGTCTCGATGACGGCGATGGTCTGCGGCAGCGTGTCGGCGTCGACCAGGAAGCGCGGCGACTTCGACTTGCCCGCGCGGCGCACCAGGGTCATGCCCTCGGCCGCAGCGGTGGCCTCGTCGAGCATCGAGGCGTTGGACACCGGCACGCCGGTCAGGTCGGCGACCATCGTCTGGAAGTTCAGCAGCGCCTCGAGCCGGCCCTGCGAGATCTCCGGCTGGTAGGGCGTGTAGGCGGTGTACCAGGCGGGGCTCTCCAGCACGTTGCGCAGGATCACCGGCGGGGTGATCGTGCCGTAGTAGCCGAGCCCGATCATCTCGGTGTGCGGGGTGCAGCGGCCCGCGAGCTCGCGCAGCTCGGCCAGCGCCTCGGTCTCGGTGGCCGGGTCCGGCAGCGACAGCTGCAGGTCGGACTCGCGGATGGTGTCCGGGACGGCCTTCTGGCCCAGCTCCTCCAGGGAGCCGACGCCGATGACGTCGAGCATGCGGGCCAGCTCGGCGGGCATCGGCCCGACGTGGCGGTCCGCGAACGGCCTTCCGTGCTCCAGCGCGGCAAGTGGGATGCGGTCGTGCGTCGCGTCGGTCATCGCCAAAACCTCAATCATCGCGGCGAACAAAGGGCGGCAGCTCACGCTGCTCTCCCCCTCTGTCCCCGTTCGCGAAGCGAACGCCTGAGAGCTTCACCCGGCGGGCCGGGCTTGCACCGTCGGCGGGGCGCACCTGGTGGGTGTGCCCGCTTTCCAGAGGTATCTCGCCCGTGCGGTCCAGGTGGCCTGAGAGGTTGTCGGGGAGAGTTGCTCCTTCGGCGCCTGCCCTGGCCAAAGCCAGGACCGGACTCTCCCGCACGGGGTCGGCGATGCCGCTCAGAGTACCCGATCAACCGCGCTTATCAGACCATCAATGTCGTCTACCGCACAGATGGCCGAGGGTGCTCGCGCAGGTGCGGCCGGTCAGGTTCAGCCGGTCTCGGCCTGGCGGTCGCGGCGGCGGGCCGCGAGCTCGTCGGTCATGGCCGACTCGATGTTCTCGCCGCCGTCGGCGCGCTCGGCGGGGAACTCGTGGATCGTGCCGCTGATCTCGCGCATCGCTCCGCTGACGGCGATGCCGAACACTCCCTGGCCGCCCTGGAGCAGGTCGACCACCTCCTCCGCGGAGGTGCACTCGTAGACCGTGGTGCCGTCGCTGAACAGCGTCAGCTTCGCCAGGTCCTGCACGCCGCGCTTGCGCAGGTGCTCCACCGCGACCCGGATGTTGTGCAGCGAGACCCCGGTGTCGAGCAGTCGCTTGACCACCTTGAGCACCAGGATGTCCTTGAAGGAGTACAGCCGCTGGGAACCCGACCCGGCCGCGCCGCGGATGGACGGGCCGACGAGCTTGGTGCGCGCCCAGTAGTCCAGCTGTCTGTAGGTGATGCCGGCGATCTGGCAGGCCGCCGGCCCGCGATACCCGACCAGTTCGTCGGAAGCCGAAGCGTCGGGGAACAGCTCACCCTGCTCGGCAGCTTCGGCATCCGCGTTCGCCGCTTGCTCCACCACGCCTGCCTCCCCTCGTCCGGCCCGCAGCCGACGACGACGATCACCAGCTCCCGGACCGTGGGCGATCCGGGGCCGCGAAGCCGTACACCGGCTGAATCACACCGGGGCAATTCGCGTACTTCCGAAGGTAGGCCTGCTCAGCAAGCGGGTCAACGCGACGCGCGGGAGGCCCGCGCTCTCGTTCGCCTCGCACAAGATCCGGCCCCCGAGCCGCTCGTGCAACTCGGGGGCCGGGGTGGTCTGTTCGGCCTAGGACCGCTGGTCCGCCACGTCCGGCGCGCTCACGTGTCCGCGCCGCGGAAGTCCTCCGGGGAGACCGAGTCGAGGAACTCGCGGAACTTCTCGACCTCGTCCTCCTGCTCGTCCGGGATGATCAGCCCGGCCTCGTCGAGGACCGACTCGTCGGCGTGGATCGGCACTCCGATGCGCAACGCCAGCGCCACCGAGTCGCTCGGCCGCGCCGACACCCGCACATCGCCGTCGAACACCAGCTCGGCGAAGAACGTGCCCTCCTGCAGATCCGTGATCCGCACCTGCTCCAGATCCCGGCCCAGGGCGCCGATGACGTCCTTGAGCAGGTCGTGGGTCAGCGGCCGCTGGGGCCGCACGCCCTGCTGCTCCAGGGCGATGGCCGTCGCCTCCACCGACCCGATCCAGATCGGCAGGTAGCGCTCGCCCTCGGCCTCGCGCAACAGCAGGATCGGCTGGTTCGCCGGTAGTTCCACTCGCACGCCGACGACGCGCATCTCGCTGCTCATCGTCACATCGCCTCCTCCAGCGCGCCGAAGCGTGACTTCCCCCGTCGAGGGTCCCGCACCGGCGCCTCCGACGCTACCCGCGATACGGCGGACACGCCCTTTCCGACCGGCGGTCCCTGCGGACCGCCCACCGTCGCGGTCGTTGCGAGTCGGGGCCCGCGGCCCGGACCGCCTGCTGAGCTCGTCGTCGAGCATCACCCAGCACGATACACCGCGCAGGAGATCACCGAATCCACCGGAAATGCCCTGCTGTGCTGTGGAAACCGCTTGTGGTTCCGGGAAATTCCCGGTGCGGAGGGGTCGCGCGCACGCGGGTGCGCAGTTGCCTCATGCGTCAGCGGGGCGGCGCCGCACGGCGCCGCCCCGCTGACGGGTTGAAAAAGCCCTGTTCGACGGCCTCAGCGGCCGCCCTGGCCCCCATCGATCGGCCCGGTCAGGAACACCAGGCGGAACTTCCCGATCTGCACCTCGTCGCCGTTGGCCAGCACCGAGGTGTCCACCGGTTCGCGGTTCACGTAGGTGCCGTTGAGGCTGCCCACGTCGACCACCACGAAGTCGTTGCCCTCGCGGCGGAACTCGGCGTGCCGCCGGGACACCGTCACGTCATCCAGGAAGATGTCGCTGTCCGGGTGGCGTCCGGCGCTGGTGGTCTCGCGGTCCAGGAGGAACCGCGAACCCGCGTTCGGGCCGCGCTTGACCACCAGCAGGGCGGAACCCGCGGGCAGCGCATCGACCCCGGACGCGGCGGCAGGCTCCGGGGCCGCGCTCTCGGTGCTTTCCGGCTCCGAGAGGAAGGGCCTGAAGACCGAGGTGGTCTCCGGTGACTGCTCCGGCGGAACGTCGCCGAAGCCGCTGTTTTGGCTCACCTGAGCTCTCCTCTACGCGGATAGATCGTGCCAAGTATGCGCCCAACGTACCGTGCCTGGACACCCCCACGACGAGCGACTCCCGTCATCGTCGCACGGAGGCGGACCCTCCGGACGATCATGCCTGGTCGATCAGGCTCTGGTAAGCCTCGGCGTCGAGCAGACCCCCCAGTTGGTCCGGATCGGCGAGCCGGATCTCCGCCATCCAGCCGCCGCCGGTGGCGTCCGAGTTGACCAGCTCCGGCTGCTCGTCCAGCTCGGTGTTGACCGCCGTGATCTCACCGCCCACCGGGGCGTAGATGTCGGACACGCTCTTGGTGGATTCGACCTCGCCCATCGAGTCCCCGGCGGCGACCTCCTGCCCCACCTCGGGCAGCTGGACGAACACCACGTCCCCGAGCTGCTGCTGGGCGTAGTCGGTGACGCCGATGCGCACGGTGTCTTCACCGACGCGCTGGACCCACTCGTGCTCTTCGGTGTACTTGATCTCCGGGGCCGCCACTGGTCCCGCCTTTCGTCCGCCGTGTGCAACGTGCCGAGTGATCGGCGCGGCGAGCGTATTCACCGGCCGCCGAGGGCCGCAAGACGACGCGCAGGCAAGATCAGGTCCGGGTCGTCCGGGCGACGTGGACGGCGGCGATGACCTGCCCCAGGTAGAGGATGCCCGCCCACAGGTACAGCGCCCCGCCCCAGGCGGTGAACGCGTAGGCGATCGGACGGACCACGTCGGCACCGGTGAAGTCGTCCTGCACGAGCAACAGCAGCGGGAACGCGTACATCAGGCAGAACGTGGCGGCCTTGCCGAGGTAGTGCACCTCGGGCGGCTCGTAGCCGTGCCAGCGCAGCACCGGCAGGCACAGGGTGAGCACGACGTCGCGGCCGACCAGGGCGACCGCCACCCACCACGGGATGACGTCGCGCAGCACGAAGGCGATCAGGGTCGCGACGATGTAGAGCCGGTCGGCGGCCGGGTCGAGCAGCTCGCCGATGCGGCTGTACTGGTTGAGCCAGCGGGCCAGCTTGCCGTCCAGCCAGTCGGTGGCGCCGCTGACCACCAGGACCAGCAGCGCCAGCAGGTCGGCCTGCGGCCCGAGGAGCAACCAGAGGAAGACCGGCACGCCGGCCAGGCGGATCACGCTGAGCAGGTTCGGCAGCGTCCACCAGGGATCGGCCCAGACCCCGCGGGCGACCTCGCGGATCCGGTCCAGGCCCGGATCACCGGGCCCACCGGTCTCGGCCCGCGAGCCGCTCGTGGTGTTTTCCGTGGTGCGCTCAGCGTCCTGCACCACGAGCCTCCCCTGAATGGTTGTGCGCACTGACCCCGCATCGGGTGCACACCTGTGCATCCTTACCCGATCAGGGTCTCATATCGGCAGCGCAACCCACCTGGCGGCCAGCCGGAGCCCGGACCTCCTGCGACGCGGGGAGATCCGGCGCCCGTCAGTCCCGGGTGCGGCTCCAGCCGCGACGGCGCAACTCGGCATCGGTGAGGAACCGGGCTCTGCCGCGATCGTCCACGCCCGCCCAGCGGGCGCCCGCGCTCCCCTCGCGGACGTAGGAGTGACCGCCACTCCACACCACGCTGCACGGCGCGGTCGGGAGGTCGTGGGACTCCTCGGCGGTCGGCGCGCCGTCGAGCGTGGCGGTGGCCGACCCCGGAGTCCGGGAGGGTTCTGCCGGTTCCATCGTGCCCATAGTTCGTAGCACCTCCGATTCATTTGTCGGCGCGGGACACCTCGGTGTTAGCCCGGCCATCGGCTCGCCGCCGATTGTGGGGTCTGGAAGTCGCGCTGTCGCGCCGAAAACGCCCCCGCCGCGCCCAGCGGCCGTGCGCCGTCGCCGAACCGCAGCGGGGGTGAGCGCGACCGAACTCCGTTCGCCCGTTCATCCGAACATCGATGTTTCGCTCGTGACGAACGCGTTTCGGCCGAACGGACGCGCCGGGCTCTGGCGTCGTGATCCGATCTCGGGTACTACACAGGCGGTGTCACAGCGGACGCGGGAGGTAATCGGCCGATGGGCGAGTACGCGGAGAACTACCGGCGGAGCCTGACCGACCGCGAGGGCTTCTGGCTCGACGCGGCGCGGGCGATCGAGTGGGACAGCGAGCCGACGCGGGCGCTGGACGAGTCGGCGGCGCCGATGTACCGCTGGTTCCCGGACGGCGAGCTCAACACCTGCTTCAACGCGCTGGACCGGCACGTGCGCGACGGTCGCGGCGAGCAGCCCGCGCTGATCTGGGACTCGGCGATGACCGGTGTGGTGCGCACCTGGACCTACCGCGAGCTGCTGGACGCGGTCGCCCGCTTCGCGGGGGCGTTGCGCGCGCAGGGCGTGAACCGGGGCGATCGGGTGGTGCTCTACCTGCCGATGATCCCGGAGGCGGCGATCGCGATGCTGGCGTGCGCGCGCATCGGCGCGGTGCACTCGGTGGTCTTCGGCGGTTTCGCGCCCAAGGAGCTGGCGGCGCGCATCGACGACGCCCGGCCGAGCGTGGTCGTGGCCGCTTCCTGCGGGCTGGAGCCCAACCGGGTCGTGGAGTACAAGCCGATCGTCGACGAGGCGCTGCGGCTCACCGAGCACCAGCCGGGCCGGGTGATCGTGCTGCAGCGCGATCAGGCGCGGGCCGAGATGGGTCCGCGCGACGTGGACTGGCAGGACGCGATCGCCGAGGCGCAACCGGCCGAGTGCGTCCCGGTCGCGGCGACCGATCCGCTCTACGTGCTCTACACCTCGGGCACCACCGGCAAGCCCAAGGGCGTGGTCCGCGACAACGGCGGGCACGCGGTGGCGCTGCGCTGGTCGATGGCCAACATCTACGACATCTCCCCCGGCGAGGTCTTCTGGACGGCCTCGGACGTGGGCTGGGTGGTCGGCCACTCCTACATCGTCTACGCGCCGCTGCTGACCGGGGCGACGACGGTGGTCTACGAGGGCAAGCCGGTGGGCACGCCGGACGCGGGCGCGTTCTGGCGGGTCATCGCGCAGCACCGGGTGAAGGCGCTGTTCACCGCGCCGACGGCGCTGCGGGCGATCAAGCGGGTCGACCCGGACGGCCGGCTGATGGCCGAGCACGACCTGTCCTGCCTGGAGACGCTGTTCCTGGCCGGTGAGCGGCTGGATCCGGAGACCTACCACTGGGCGGCCGACCGGCTGAGGGTGCCGGTGATCGACCACTGGTGGCAGACCGAGACGGGCTGGCCGATCTGCGCGAACCTGCGGGGCCTGGAGCCGATGCCGGTCAAGGCGGGCTCGCCGACGGTGCCGGTCCCGGGCTACGAGGTCGCGGTGCTGGATCAGGCGGGCAATCCCCTGCCGCCGGAGACCGACGGCGCGATCTGCCTGAAGCTGCCGCTGCCCCCGGGCACGCTGCCGACGCTGTGGGGCGACGACGAGCGGTTCCGGGAGTCCTACCTGTCGCGCTACGAGGGCTACTACCTGACCGGTGACAACGGCTACGTCGACGCCGACGGCTACGTGTTCGTCATGGGCCGCACCGACGACGTGATCAACGTGGCGGGGCACCGGTTGTCGACGGGGTCGATGGAGGCGGTGCTGGCCGCGCACCCGGCGGTGGCCGAGTGCGCGGTGATCGGCGTGCACGATCAGCTGAAAGGTCAAGTGCCGCGCGGGTTCGTGGTGCTCAAGTCCGGTGTGGACATCGCGCCGGAGACGCTGCGCGAGGAGCTGGTGACGGCGGTGCGCGAGCAGATCGGCCCGGTGGCGGCGTTCCGCGACGTCGCGGTCGTCGACGGGCTGCCCAAGACCCGCTCGGGCAAGATCCTGCGCAAGTCGATGCGCGAGATCGCCGACCGCGGCGACACCACCGTCCCCTCGACCATCGAGGACCCGTCGGTGCTGGACAAGCTGCGTCCGTCGCTGCGCGGGCAGGGCTGAGCCGGGCCGCGGCGAGTTCTCGCCAAACCGAGTCCGATACGTCCGTTCGGAGGCTTCCGGCTCGCGCCGTGGTCTATACCTTTGTGCTCTGCCGTTCCCCGGAGAATGGAGCCACGACGATGAGCGCACGACCCCGATCGAGGGCGGCGAGGGCCGGACTGGCCGTCGTCGCCGGAGCTCTGCTGGCCGCCGGAGGCGTCGTCCCGGCCGGTGCCGCACCCGCGCCCTCCGCGATGGACAGCATCGTGCCCGCGCCGGAGTCGGTGACGCCGGATCCGGCGGCCGAGTTCGAGCTGTCCGAGCGGACCGCGGTGCTGGCGCCCGGCGAGGCCGCCGGGGTCGGCGAGTACCTGGCGGGCGTGCTGCGGCCCGCGACCGGTTTCCCGGTGCCGGTGAACCCGGCCCTGCCGGGCACCGGGGACATCGCGCTGGCGCTCGACGGCGATCCGGCGCTGGGACCGGAGGGCTACCGGCTGCAGGTCACCGACGAGGCGGTGCGGGTGCACGCGACGAGCCCGGACGGGCTGTTCAACGCGGTGCAGACGCTGCGCCAGCTGCTGCCGGCCGGGATCGAGAGCGCCACGGCGCAGCCCGGTCCGTGGACGATGCCGGGTGGCGAGATCACCGACAAGCCGCGCTTCGGGCACCGCTCGGCGCAGCTGGACCCGGCGCGGCACTTCTTCACGGTCGACATGGTCAAGCGCTACATCGACCAGATCGCCAAGTACAAGATCAACCGGCTGCACCTGCACCTGACCGACGACCAGGGCTGGCGGCTGCAGATCAACAGCTGGCCGCGGCTGACCGAGGTCGGCGGGCAGACGGAGGTCGGCGGCACGCCGGGCGGGTTCTACACGCAGCAGGACTACACCGACATCGTGAACTACGCGGCGTCGCGGCACATCTCGGTCGTCCCCGAGATCGACATGCCGGGCCACACCAACGCCGCGCTGGCCTCCTACGCGGAGCTCAACTGCGACGGCGTGGCGAAACCGCCCTACACCGGCATCGACGTCGGGTTCAGCTCGCTGTGCGTGAACAAGGACATCACCTACCGGTTCGTCGAGGACGTCATCCGCGAGGTGGCGGCGCTGACGCCGGGCGAGTACCTGCACATCGGCGGCGACGAGGCGCACTCCACCACCGACGAGGACTACACCGCCTTCATGGCGAAGGTGCTGCCGCTGGTGGAGAAGTACGGCAAGAAGCCGCTGGGCTGGCACGAGTACGGCAAGGCCGCCCCGCAGGGCGACGCAGCGCTGCAGTTCTGGGGCACCACCAACGGTGATCCGCTGCTCGACGACGCGGTGGCGCGCGGCAACAAGATCCTCGCCTCACCGGCGAACAAGTCCTACCTGGACATGAAGTACGACGAGAACACGCCGCTGGGCCTGCAGTGGGCCGGGTTCATCGAGGTCGCCGACGCCTACGGCTGGGACCCGGCCGACCACCTGGGCGTGCCGGAGGAGTCGATCCTCGGCGTGGAGGCGCCGATGTTCAGCGAGACGCTGGAGACCTCGCAGCACATCGAGTTCATGGCGTTCCCGCGACTGCCCGCCATCGCCGAGCTGGGCTGGTCGCCGAAGCAGTCCCGGGACTGGGAGTCGTTCCGCACCCGCCTCGCCGCGCAGGGGCCGCGCTGGCAGGCGGCGGGCCAGGACTTCTACCGGAGCCCGCAGATCCCCTGGACCGAGTAGGCCCGTCGTCCGCGGGAGTCGGCTTCCTCGCCGACTCCCGCGGGCGCGGTCAGCCGAGCTTCGGTTCGATGACCTTCCACCAGTCGGCGAGGGTGGGGCGTTCGGCGAGGTCGGCGAAGGTGATCTGGACGCCCTGCTTGCGCCACTGCTCGACCAGGGTCATGATCCGCACCGAGTCCAGGCCCCAGTCGATGAGGTCTTCGTCGTCGGTGAGTTCCGAGGGGTCCTCGTAGAGGAGTTCGGCGACCTGCTCGCGGACCGCCTCGAGGGTGAGTTCGTCAGCCATGGTTCGGGTTTCTCCTGCTGTGGCGGTCGGTTTCAGGCGACTTCGGATTCCGGCGCGGCGAACTCGCCCGCCAGGTTCCGGGCGGTGTCGACGACACCGCAGTTGCGGGCCGCGTAGGAGACGGCCATGTCGTGGTCGGCGCGGGAGAAGTCGGCGACCGCGTCGGCGACGAAGAACGCCTGGACCTCCTGCTGGAAGGCCTCCGCGGCGGTCATCAGGCAGCCGATGTGGGCGTAGATGCCGGTGATGACGAGCTGGTCGCGGCCCCACTTGCGCATCCGCTCCCGCAGGTCGGTGCGCTGGAAGGCGCTGTAGCGCCACTTGGTCAGCCGGACGTCGCCGGGGCCGGGCGCGAGCTCGTCGATGATCTCCTCCATGGCGGGGTCGGCGACCCCGGGCCCCCACCACTCCAGCTGCAGACCCCGCTGCTCGGGGGTCTGCCCGCCCGGCTGAGCGCAGTAGACCACCGGAACGCCTGCGGCGCGGGCGCTCTCGCGCAGCAGCGCGATGTTCGGCACGACCTGGTTCAGCGGGTCGGTGCCGGGGGCGAAGGCGTTGACGAAGTGCCGTTCCATGTCGTGGATCAGCAGCACCGCGCGTTCCGGGTCGGGTCGCCAGGAGACCTTCCCGGCGGGCAGCTCCTCGGCCTGCGGAACGCGGTAGGGTGCGATGCTCGGAAGCGCCACGGGCTCCCCCTTCACAGTCTGGTACGTGGAAAGTCGTTGTCAGCGACCGAGTTTCGGAACGAGTTCGCGGCTGATGGCCTCGCGCAGGTCGCGCTTGGAGACCTTGCCGACGCCGGTCTGCGGGAACTGCTCGACGAACACCACCCGGTCCGGCACCTTGTAGCCGGCCAGGCCGCGCTCGCGGACGAACTTGATCAGCTCGCGCGCCTTGGGCGCGGTGCCGCGCGGGACGACGAACGCGCAGGTCCGCTCCCCCAGGTAGTCGTCGGGCATGGACACCACGGCGGCGTCGTGCACGGCGGGGTGGGCCAGCAGGTGGTTCTCGACCTCCTCGGCGGCGACCTTCTCGCCACCGCGGTTGATCTGGTCCTTCGCCCGGCCCTCGACGACGATGTTGCCCTCGGCGGTGAACCGGACGACGTCGCCGGTGCGGTAGAAGCCCCCGGGGGTGAAGGCGCGCGCGTTGTGCTCGTCGGCCCGGTAGTAGCCGCGGATGGTGTAGGGGCCGCGGGTGAGCAGGTGCCCGGTCTCCCCCGCCGGGACGGGGTTGTCGGCGTCGTCGACGACCAGCACCTCGTCGTCGGGCGAGATGGGCCGCCCCTGGGTGGTGACGATGACGTCCTCGGGGTCGTCCAGCCGCGTGTAGTTGACCAGGCCTTCGGCCATGCCGAAGACCTGCTGCAGCGTGGCGCCGAGCACCGGGCGCACCCGCCGGGCGACCTCCTCGCTGCACTTGGCGCCGCCGACCTGCAGCACCTCGAGGCTGGACAGGTCGTGGGCGGTCTCGGCGGCGGCGTCGAGCCACAGCAGCGCCAGCGGCGGCACCGCGGCGGTCAGGGTCACCCGCTCGCTCTCGATGAGCGGGAACACCTCGTCGGGGCTGGGCCGCCGGGCGAGCACGACGCGGCCACCGGCGTGCAGCACGCCGAAGGTGCCGGGCGAGCTCATCGGGAAGTTGTGGGCGGCCGGCAGCGCCACCAGGTAGACGGTGTCCTCGGTGACGCCGCAGAGCTCGTTGCTTGCGCGGAACGAG
Organism: Saccharopolyspora flava; assembly: GCF_900116135.1. Taxonomy (GTDB): domain Bacteria; phylum Actinomycetota; class Actinomycetes; order Mycobacteriales; family Pseudonocardiaceae; genus Saccharopolyspora; species Saccharopolyspora flava. The sequence goes on along the minus strand of NZ_FOZX01000011.1, from coordinate 43,905 downwards.
TAGATGTAGTCGTCGTGGGTGCGCGGGATGAGCTTGGGCACGCCGGTGCTGCCGCCGGAGAGCTGCAGGAACGCGATGTCACCGGGCACCGGCTCGTCCAGCTCGCCCGGCTCGGCGTCCACATCGGACAGCGCGGTGAACTCGCCCGCGTCGCCGACGACGAACACCCGCAGGCCCTCCTGCTTCGCGGCGACCTCGGCGGCCAGGGCGCGGTGGTCGAACCCGGCCTCGGTATCAACGGTGATGTAGGCGGCGGCCTCGCTGAACTCGCAGAAGTAGGAGATCTCGGTCAGCCGGTGCGAGGGCAGCGCGAACACCGGGACCGCACCGAGCCGGAACAGCCCGAAGCAGACCTCGAAGAACTCGGCGACGTTGGGCAGCTGCACGACGACCCGGTCGCCCTTGCCGATGCCGCGCTCGCGCAGCCCGGCGGCCAGCCGGTCGGCGCGGGAGTCCAGCTCGCCGTAGGTGATCCGGCGGTCGCCCTCGACGACGGCGACGCGGTCGGGATGCCGGGTGGCGCGCACCCGCAGCATCTGACCGAAGGTGTAGCCCTGCCAGTACCCGGCGGCGCGGTAGCGCTCGGCGAACTCGTCCGGCCAGAGCGTCACGCCCGGCAGATTCGCGATCATGGTGTGTCCCCTCAGACGGCCTGGTCCAGGCCCATCGCGGTGAGCGCGGTGCGGAACTTCGCGGAGGTCTCGGCGAGCTCGTCGGCCGGGTCGGAGCCGGGCACGATGCCGGCGCCGGCGAACAGGCGCATCGCGTCGTCCTCGACCTCGGCGCAGCGGATGGCCACGACCCACTCGCCGTCACCGGCGGCGTCGCACCAGCCGACCATGCCCGCGTAGTAGCCGCGCTCGAACGGTTCGGTCTCGGCGATGACCTCGCGGGCGCGGTCGATCGGCGTGCCGCACACGGCCGGGGTCGGGTGCAGCGCGTCGGCCAGGTGCAGCGAGGTGGTGTCGGGGTCGCGGAGCTCGCCGGTGATCTCGGTGGCCAGGTGCCACATGGCGTTGGTGCTGATCACGCTCGGCGCCTGCGGCACGTGCAGCTCGGCGCAGAACGGGCGCAGCGCGTCGGCCACGGCCTCGACGACCATCGCGTGCTCGCGGTGGTCCTTCTCGGAGGCGGCGAGTTCGGCGGCGCGGCGCCGGTCCTCGGCCGGGTCCTCGCTGCGCGGCCGTGATCCGGCCATCGGGTTGGAGCGGACCTGCGTGCCGCGCCGGGACACCAGCAGTTCCGGGCTGGCGCCCAGGAAGGTGCGCTCCAGCGCGGGCTGCGGGCCGTAGCTGTCGCGGGTGCCGTCCTCGCCGCGGCGCGGCAGGTCGACGGCGAAGGTGTAGCTGGCGGGGTCGGCCATCGCGAGGTTGCGCAGCACCTCGTGGACGTCGATCGATTCGGTCGAGGTCAGCTCCAGGCTGCGGGCCAGCACGGCCTTGGTGAGGTCGCCGTGCTCCATCCGCCGCAGCGCTCGCGCGACACCGCGCTCGTACTCCTCGGGGGCGGGCACCGGGCGCACCGAGTAGCTCGGGGTGGAGACCGGTTTGCGCTGCGGCACCAGCACGTTGAGCGGTTCGGCGCGCACCACCTCCTCGGGCAGCACCAGGTGCGCGGGCAGGGTGCCGCCGAAGGGCACCGCGCCGACGACCATCGGGTTGCGGCGGCCGAATTCGACCGCGCCGTCGAGGAATTCGCGCATCCGCGACGGCAGGTCGGAGCGCGCGCACATGGTCTTGGACATGGTCGCGGCCACGCCGCGGGCCAGCAGCACCCCGCGCGGGCCGGAGAACAGGAAGGACCGGCCCTGCTCGTAGGCGGACAGCAGGCGTGCCGCGGCGTCGTCGGCGAGCGCGTCGTCGACGGTGTCGATGTGCCCGTCGGTCTCGATCGTGGTCATGACAACCTTTCGGCGAATCGCGGGAGGTCAGGCGCGCAGCGTCGCGCCGCCGTCGACGTAGAGGTCGTGCATCGTGATGTGCCCGGCCTCGTCGGAGGCGAGGAAGACGACGGCGTGGGCGACGTCCTCGGGGGTGGCGAGCTTGCGCAGCGGGATGCCGGCCTTGTAGGTCTCGGGCGTCCCGGCGATGACCCGCTCGGGGCCGTTGCCGTCGGTCCACATCCCGCGTTGCATGTCGGTGTCGGTGGAGCCGGGTGCGACGATGTTGCAGCGGATGCCGTGCTCGGCCAGTTCCAGGCCGAGGGACTTGGTGAACATCGTGGCGGCGGCCTTCGAGGCGGCGTAGGCGGCCATGGAGTGCCGGGGCACGCCCGCGGCGTTGGAGCCGACGGTGACGATGGCGCCGCGACGCCGCGAGATCATGTGCTTGGAGACCTCGCGGCAGACGTTGAACACGCCGGTGGTGTTGACGGCGAAGGTGCGCTGCCACTCGGCGTCGGTGAGCTCCTGCACGGTGCCGACCTGCAGCACCCCGGCGACGTTGGCGAGCACGGCGATCGGGCCCTGCTCGGCCTCGACGCGGGTGACCACCTCGGTGACCGCGGCCGGGTCGGCGACGTCGGCCCGGTAGGCCCGCGCCCGGTGGCCTTCGGCGACGAGTCCGTCGACCGTCTCGGCGGCCTTGTCGCCGTTGCGGTCCACGGCCGCGACCTCGGCGCCCTCCTGGGCGAACGCTCTCGCCACGGCGGCGCCAATCCCCTGGCCGGCGCCGGTCACGATGACGACCTCGCCGCTGATCCCCGTCCGGTTCATCTCACCCATCACTCAACTGAGGCTAGCCTAACCTTCGTCAGGCAAGCCTGAGTTTAGAACATGAACCGGACGCGAATCTCCCGCCAATGAGGTGGCATTGATCACCGACGACGCACCGTCATCGGACGAATCCGCTGCTCGCACAGGAGCAGCGGCGAGAACCGGGCGAACCGGCGATCAGCGGATGATTCCCCGCGCGAAGCCGAGTTCCACCAGGTCCTGCGGGCGCAGCTTGAGGCGCTCGGCGAGCTCCGGGACCTCGGCCGGGTCGCGCTTGAGGATCGCGGCGGCGGATTCGGGGGCGATCACCGCGAAGTAGGCGTCGGCGGTGACCCAGGTGTTGTCCGGGGCCGCCAGCGCCAGCGCGCCGCCGGATCCCCCTTCGCCGATGACCAGCGTGGTCACCGGGACCCGCGCCCCGGCGACGGCGCCGAAGACCTCGGCGATGGCCGGGCCGACACCGGCGCGCTCGGCCGCGGCGTCGTTGGCGGCACCGGGGGTGTCGACCAGCGTGAGCACCGGGATGCCGAGCCGGTCGGCGAGCCGGATCAGCCGCGCGGCGGTGCGGAACCCGGCCGGGGTGGTGGCGGTGCCGGTCTGGGCGGCGAAGGCCACCACGCGGCCGTCGTGCTCGCCGAACCCGCAGATCACGCCCTCGTCGCGGCCCCCGGCGCGGTCGCCGCCGATCTCGAACCGGTTGCTGAAGTAGGCGTCGAGGTGGTCGCGGGCGCGGGGCCGGTCGGCCGAGCGGGCGCGCTCGACGGCCCGCATCCCGGTCTCGGGCGAGGTCACCGAGCCGAGCGCGGCCGGGACCGGGGCGGGCTCGGGCGCGGCCGGCCGGGCCGGGTGCAGCAGCGAGACGAGCTCGGTGAGCACCCCGGGCAGCTCGGTCTCCTCGACGATGCGGTCCACCTGGCCGTCGGCCAGCTTGCCCTCGGCGCGGAAGTCGTCGCCGTCCTCGCCGGAGCTGCGCACCCGCGCTCCCCCGAAGGCGATGCGGGCGCCGGGCGCGGCGAGCACGACGTCGGCGGCGGCGCCCAGCGCAGCCCACATCCCGCCGGTGGTCGGGTCGCGCAGCACGGCGATGTGCGGGATGCCGTCCTCCCCGGCCCGCAGGCCGGCGCGGGCGATCACCTGCAGCTGCTGCAGGGCGCGGATGCCCTCCTGCATCCGGCTGCCGCCGGAGGCGATCAGCGAGATCACCGGCAGGCGCTGCTCGCGGGCGTGCTCGAAGGCCGCGACCACGCGGGCACCTGTGTCCTGGCCGACGGAGCCGCCGAGGAAGGCGAAGTCGAAGGCGATGAGCACCGCCTCCCGCTCGCCCAGGCGGGCGCGACCGCACAGCACCGACTCCTCGGAACCGGTGCGCTCGGCCGCGCGGGCGCGCTGCTCGGCGTAGCCCGGCCAGCCGAGCGGGCCGTCGCCGCCGGTGCGCGGCGGCGGTGGCGCGAACTCGGCGAAGTCCCGGCCGATCGCCTCGACCAGCGCGCGCACCGCTCCGTGCTCAGCCATGGCCCGGGCTCTTCTGCAGGGCCTTCTTCTGGACCTTGCCCATCTCGTTGCGCGGCAGCGCGTCGACGAAGCGGACCTCGCGCGGGCGCTTGTGCGGCGTCAGCAACCGGGCCACGTGATCCACCAGCTCGGCGTCGGCGACCTCGGTGCCGGGGGCGCGCACCACCCAGGCGATGATCCGCTCGCCGAGGTCCACGTCGGCCTCGCCGGTGACGGCGACCTCGGCCACCGCCGGGTGCTCCAGCAGGCAGTTCTCGATCTCGCCCGCGCCGATCTTGTAGCCGCCGCTCTTGATGATGTCGGTGGCCTTGCGGCCGACGATGCGGATGTAGCCGTCGGGCGCGCGGGTGGCCACGTCGCCGGTGCGGAACCAGCCGTCGGTGAAGGCGGCCTCGGTGGCGTCCGGGCGGTTGAGGTAGCCGCTGAACAGGTTGTCGCCGCGCACCAGGATCTCGCCGACGGTCTCGTCGTCGCTGGCGGTGATCTCGGCGCCCTGCTCGTCGACGAGCTTGAGCTCGACACCCGCGAAGGGCTTGCCGACGTAGCCGGGCCTGCGGTCGCCGTCGGCGCGCACCCCGCAGTTCATGATCGTCTCGCTCATGCCGTAGCGCTCCACGACCCGCTGCCCGGTGAGCCGCTCGATGCGTTCGTGCTCCACGGCGGGCAGCGCGGCCGATCCCGAGACCAGCAGCCGGGCCTGGCCGACGGCCCGGCCGATCTTCGGGTCGGCCTCGGCGTCCTCGGCCAGCCGGTGGTACATGGTCGGCACGCCGAACATCATCGTGGCCGGACCCGCCAGCTCCTCGGCGATGGCCTGCGAGGAGAACTTGCCCAGGTGGTGCACGGTCCCGCCGAGGCGGACCGGGCCGAGTGTGCCGAGGATGAGGCCGTGCACGTGGAACAGCGGCAGGGCGTGGGCGAGCACGTCGGCGGAGGTCCACTCCCAGGCCTCGGCCAGCGCGTCGAGGTTGGCGCTCAGCGCGCGACGCGGCAGCACCACGCCCTTGGGCGGACCGGTGGTGCCGGAGGTGTAGACGATCAGCGCGGGCGCGTCGGCGGGCGCCTCGGGCGGCAGCGCGCCGCCGCGGGCGGTCAGGTCGATCTCGGCGATCTCCACGCCGTCGAGACCGGCGGGCGGGGTGAAACCCGGTTCGGCGAGCAGGAGTTCGGGCGCGCTGTCGCCGAGGATGTGCGCCAGTTCCCGCTCCCCCACCTTGGGGTTCACCGGCACCACGGCGACCCCGGCGGTGAGCCCGCCGATCACGGCGGCGGCGGTCTCCAGGGTGTTGGTCGCCCACACCGCGACGCGGCTCTTGCCCGCGACGCGCTCGGCGATCGCCCCGGCGAGACCGGCGAGCTCCCGGTAGGTCAGCGCGCGGGTTCCGAACCGCAGCGCCTCGGTGTCGTCGGGTTCGCGCAACTTCGGGAACAGCACCTGCTACCTCCGGGTTCTCTCCGGGTGAATCTGCCACCGCCCGCAGCGCACCGCTGGTCGGCAGTGGTCCACTGGCTGAGCCAACTCTCATCGTCCGGAACGAGGCGCGTCAAGGGAATGTGGCAGAATTGGCTCAGCCAGTTTGCCTCTTGACGATCCTGGAGCGCGCCGGTGTCCGACTCCCTCCGCCCGTTGAACCGCCCTCGCCTCTACGAGCAGGTCGTGCAGCGGCTGCGCGAGCACGTCGCCGACTCCGGACTGCGCGCGGGCGACCGGCTCCCGCCCGAGCGCACCCTGGCCGAGCAGCTCGGCGTCAGCCGCGCCTCGGTGAAGCAGGCGATCGTGGTGCTGGAGGTCCAGGGCCTGGTCGAGGTCCGCCACGGCGGCGGCACCTACCTGCTGCGCGAGTCCCTCGACGTCGAGCCCGTCGAGGAGCTGGTGGAGCGCCAGCGGCGGCTGCCCGACGTGCTCGACGCCCGCGAGGGCCTGGAGACCAAGCTCGCCGAACTGGCCGCGCAGCGGCGCACCGAGGACGACATGGCCGAGATCGACGCGGCGCTGCGGGCCATGCGCGCCGAGATCGAGGCGGGCGAGGTCGGCGAGGACGGCGACCGGCGCTTCCACGCGGCGGTGACCGCCGCCGCGCACAGCGCGCTGCTGGCGGAGTTCATGCGCACCATCGCCCGCGAGATCGCCGAGAGCCGCAGCGAGTCCCTGCGGCAGCCGCGCAGGCCTCCGAAGTCGCTGGCCCAGCACGAGCGCATCGCCGAGGCGATCCGCCGCGGCGATGCCAAGACCGCCGCCTCGGCGATGGCGCGGCACCTGCGCACGGTCAGCCGGGTGCGCCTGCTGGACTGGGACCCCGAAGCCTGACCGGGAGCGGGTGAGCGGGTCGTCACCCGATAGGCTGCCGCAGGTTTTCTCTCCTGGGGGTCGGCGCAGCGGTGATCGGGTGGTTGTTGGGCACGGCGGGCACCGCCGCGCTGGGCGCGGTGTTCCCGCTGGTGAACATCGAGCTCTACCTGCTCGGAGTCGTCCCCACCGTGCAGTCGGTGCCGTGGTGGGCGTTCGCGATCGCCGCCGCGATCGGCCAGGTCGCCGCCAAGACGCTCTTCTTCCTCGCCGGCAAGGGCGGTTTCGCGCTCGGCGAGCGGTTGAGCAAGCGGGTCCAGAAGGAGCGCAGCGGACGCTGGGCCGCCTGGGTCGAGCGGTTCCACGAGCGCACCCAGCAGCACCCGTGGTGGGGCATGGCGGTCCTGGCCGTGACCGCGGTGCCCGGCATCCCGCCGTTCAGCCTGATGTCGCTGCTGTCCGGTGCCGCCGGACTCCCCCTGCTCGGCTACCTCTCGGCGAGCCTCGTCGGCCGGATCGGGCACTTCCTGCTCGTCGCCGGAGCCCCGGAACTGGTGACCTGGCTGGGCTCCTGATCTGCGGTTTTCGCCCGATTCAGGCGTTCTGCGATGATCACCCGTGCGAGCCCGCCGTGCACCCTGCGTCACGTTGAGTACCGGTAAGGTCACACTCCGCGAGGTGAGATGAGCCGTCGCGGGTGGGATCTTCTAACGTGCCCACCCGTGAACTTTCTGCGAACGATGCCCGTCGAGGACATCCTCTCCCGGGGTGAGCGCAGCGGTCTGGTCCGCAGGCTCACCGGCAAGGACCTCATCGGGTTCGGCATCGGCATCATCATCGGCACCGGCGTGTTCACCCTCGCCGGGATCGAGGCCAAGGACCACGCGGGACCCGCCGTGGTGCTGTCCTTCGTCATCGGCGGCGTGGTGGCCGCGCTCGCGGCGCTGGCCTACGCCGAGCTGGCCTCCTCGGTTCCGACGGCGGGCAGCGCCTACACCTACGCCTACGCGACGCTGGGCGAGCTGTTCGCCTGGATCATCGGCTGGGACCTGCTGCTGGAGTTCGCGCTCGGCGCGGCGGTGGTGTCGCGGAGCTGGTCGGGCTACATCGCCAACCTGCTGGGACTGCCGCCGCAGTGGTTCGGCGAGGAGGCGACGGTCAACGTCGGCGCCGTGCTCATCATCGCGGTGCTCACGGTCGTGGCGGTCGCCGGCATCCGCGAGTCGTCATGGGTGACCAACGCGCTGGTCGTGGTCAAGGTCGCGGTGTGCGTGCTGGTGATCGTCGCCGGGCTGTTCTTCGTCACCGGCGCGCACCTGCACCCGTTCATCCCGCCGGCGCAGCCCGCCGAGAGCGGGGCGAGCGTCCTGGAGCAGCCGCTGGTGTCGGCGCTGCTGGGCATGGAGCAGTCGGTGTACGGCTTCGGCGGCGTGCTCACCGCCGCGGCCATCGTGTTCTTCGCCTACACCGGTTTCGAGGCGCTGGCCAACCTCGGCGAGGAGACCAAGCGGCCGCGTCGCGACCTGCCGGTGGGCCTGCTGGGCAGCCTCATCGTCTGCACCCTGCTGTACGTGCTGGTGGCGTTCGTGCTGGCCGCGATGGTCGACTACCGGCAGATCGACGAGGGCGCCCCGCTGGCGGCGGCGTTCCAGTCCGTCGGGCAGCCGTGGGTGGCGGCGCTGATCGCGCTGGGCGCGGTGACCGGCCTGACCTCGGTGATGATGGTGGAGCTGGTGACCATCGGCCGGATCGGCTTCGCGATGAGCCGCGACGGGCTGCTGCCGCCGAAGCTCTCCCAGGTCCACCCGCGCTGGGGCACCCCGCACCGGATGACCATCGGCGGCGCCGTGCTGATCATGCTGCTGGGCGGGTTCATCCCGATCTCGGAGCTGTCGGACATGGTCAGCATCGGCGCGCTGTCCGGGTTCGTCATCGTGGCGCTGGCCGTGCCGGTGCTGCGCCGGACCAAACCGGAGCTGGAGCGGCCGTTCCGGATGCCGCTGTCGCCGGTGCTGCCGGTGATCACCGCGCTGGCGTGCCTGTACCTGATGGCGAACCTGGACGTGGTGACCTGGCTGCGGTTCGCCGCGTGGCTGGTCGTCGGCCTGCTGATCTACTTCGGCTACGGCCGCGGGCACGCGCTGCTGGGGCGGCGCGACGCGCAGCGGGTCGAGGACTGACCGACGCGCGGGCGGGATCCGAGCTACGGTCGCTGGTACCGGAACCCACCACCAGGGAGGTTCGATGAATCCCGAGACGCCCGAAGCCGACGCGGTCGAGCAGGCGCGCCGCGCCGAGGACCTGCCCGACGAGGAGGAGTCCGCGGTGGTCGAGGTCCCGCTCGACGCGGATCCGGCCGACGTCTCCGAGCAGTACCGCGCGGTCCCGGTCGACGACGAGTACGACCGCTGACCCGCGACGACGCGCCGGGCCCCTGGCGAGGGGCCCGGCGCGTCGCGCTCACGGCAGGACGCGGGTGGGGTTGAGGATGTGGTGCGGGTCCAGCGCGTCCTTGATCGCGCGCGAGGCCCACAACCCGGCTTCGTCGAGCTCGCGGCCGAGCCAGGCGCGCTTGAGCTGGCCGACGCCGTGCTCGCCGGTGATCGTGCCGCCCAGGTCCAGGCCCAGCTGCATGATCGCGTCGAACGCCCGCTGCGCGCGTTCGGTCTCCTCGGCGTCGGAGTCGTCGAACGCGACGACCGGGTGCATGTTGCCGTCCCCGGCGTGCCCCGAGCACAGCACCTGCACCCGGTTCTCCTCGGCGATGCGCTCCATGCCGTCGACCAGGTCCACCAGGTGGCGGCGCGGGACGCAGACGTCGTCGATGAGCAGCGCCTTGCCGAGCTTCTCGTGGGCGTCGCCGACGAGCCGGCGGGCCTGCATGAGCATCTCCCCCTCGGCGGCGCTGTCGGAGACCACGACCTCGGCGGCGCCCCTCGCGTGCGCCACCTTCTCGAAGGCCGCCAGGTCTGCGGGAGCCTCGTCGCCGCGGTCGGACTGCACCAGCAGCATCGCGGCCATGCCGTCGGGGAAGCCGAGGTCAACGATCTGCTGGACGGCCGCGACCGAGGAGGCGTCCATGAACTCCAGCACCGACGGCCGGTGCCCTTCGGCGAGATAACCGGACACGGTGCGCGCCGAGTCGGCCACGCGCGGGAAGAACGCGACGGCGGTCAGCGGCTGGGCCGACGCCGGGCGCAGCGCCACCGTCACCTCGGTGACCACGCCCAGGGTTCCCTCGGCGCCGACCATCAGCCGGGTCAGGTCGTAGCCGGCGACGCCCTTGGCGGTGCGGCGGCCGGTGCGCATCACCCGCCCGTCGGCCAGCACGACCTCCAGGCCGCGCACGAAATCACCGGTCACGCCGTACTTCACGCAGCACATGCCGCCGGCGTTGGTGGAGACGTTGCCGCCGATGGTGGAGATGCTGCGCGAACCCGGGTCCGGCGGGTAGAACAGGCCCTTCTCGGCGACGGCGGCGGCGAGCACCCCGTTGACGACGCCGGGCTGCACCACGGCCAGCTGCTCGTCGACGTCGATGTCGAGGATGGCGTCCATCTTCTCCAGCGACAGCAGCACGCAGCCGTCCAGCGCGTTCGCCGCCCCGGACAGCCCCGAGCGCGCGCCCTGCGGCACCACCGGGACCCGGTGGGCGTGCGCCCACCTCAGCACCGCCGCGACGTCGCCGGTGTCGCGCGCCCGCACCAGCGCCGCCGGTGTCCCGGCCGGGCAGAACGTGGCCCGGTCGCGGCTGTGCGCCGCCAGCACGTCCGGATCGTCGAACACCCGCCCCTCGGGCAGCAGCTCCCGCAACCCGCGCACATCGGTGATGCTCATAGCCCCGTCTCTCCCAGGCCCGACATGGTCACCGAAAACCTAACCCCCCGAACACCCACCTCCCCACCCAAAGTGACTCTCACCCCTACCCCACCGGTCAAATACCGCAGGTTTTGTCGGGTCAAAAACTGCGGTATTCGACCCGACAAAACCTGCGGTATTTGACCGCGGGACGGGTCAGGGGATGCCGGGGGCGATCATGGTGAGCCAGACGACGATCGGGGCGAGGACGACCATGGTGCCGCCGTAGAGGGTGAGGCCCTTGAAGACGCGGTCGCGCTCGTCCTCGCGGGAGTTGGCGAGCATGATGGCGCCGCTGGTGGAGAACGGGCTGATGTCGACGACCGTGGAGGCGATCGCCAGGGCGGCGACCATGCCCGCGACGCCGACCTGCCCGGCGGCCATCAGCGGCACCGCCAGCGGGATGAGGGCGCCGAGCAGCCCGGTGGAGGAGGCGAACGCCGAGACCACCGCGCCGATCAGGCACAGCAGGAACGCCGACAGCAGCGGGATGCCGATGCTGCTCACCGCGTGGCTGACGTAGTCGACGGTGCCCAGCTCCTGCAGCACGCTGACGTAGGTGAGCACACCGCAGATCAGCAGCACCGTCGGCCAGGTGACGTTCTTGACGGCGTCGCGGTGCGCCTGCGGCGAGATGATGCCGAGCACCACGGCCACGGTGATGGCGACCAGCCCGATGTCGAGCTCAAGGAACAGCGTCAGCACCACCATCGTCAGGATGCCGACGAGCGTGAGCACCTTGTCGCGGCTCAGCTCCACCCGCGCCAGCAGCGCGTCGTCCCGAGCGGCGCCGGGAACGTCGGCGGGAACGGGTGTTTCGGCTTTCCGGCGCCTGCCGAGCAGCGCGAACGCCGCGGCCGCGAACACGAGGTTGAGCGCGAAGCTGGCGAAGAACAGGAACAGCGGCGAGCCGTCGAGCCCGTTCCGGTCGACCACGCCGTTGACGATCACGCCGAACACCGAGATCGGCGAGAACCCGCCGACCATCGTGCCGTGCACGACCATCACCGACATGAGCAGCGGGCTGATGCCGTGCTTGGCGGCAAGCCCCATCGCGACCGGCGCGATGATCGCGACCGCCGCGGGCGGGACGGCGCCGATGGCGGTCAGCAGCGCCGAGACCGCGAGCATCACCCACGGCACCAGCATCAGCCTGCCGCCCACCAGCCGGACCGCCCGGTAGACCAGCCAGTCGATGGTGCCGTTGGCGCGGGCGATGGCGAACAGGTAGGTGACGCCGACCAGCACCATGAAGATGTCGCCGGGGAATCCGCCGAGGATGTCGTCGGAGCTCATGCCGCCGGCGAGCGTGCCGACGAGGAACGCGGCCGCGAAGGCCAGCGCGCCCATGTTGACCGAGAACACGCCGGTGATGACGAAGATGGCCACCAGCGCCAGGATCGAGATCAGTTCGGCGGACACGGTCACTCCCCCGATCTGCCGGTCAGCTCGGCGATCGCGGCGGTGACCCCGCCCGGCCGGTGCGGCACGTCGGCCAGCCGGAGCCCGGCTTCGACGACGCCGAGCGTGCCCAGCAGGGTGGCGTCGTTGAACGCGCCGAGGTGTCCGATGCGGAACACCTTCTTGGCCACTTTGGACAGTCCGGCGCCTAGCGAGGTGTCGAAGTGCTCCAGGATGACCTGCCGCAGGTGGTCGGCGTCGTGCTCGCCGGGCATCAGCACCGCGGTCAGCACGCTGCTGTAGTCGGTTCCGGGCGCGGTTCCCGGTGCGCGGCAAAGGATTTCGAGCCCCCAGGCGCGCACGGCGGCGCGGGTGGCGGCGGCGTGCCGGTCGTGGCGCGCGTAGACCTCGTCCAGCCCTTCCTCGAGCAGCATCGACAGCGCTTCGCGCAGCCCGAAGAGCATGTTGGTGGGCGGGGTGTAGCGGAAGTAGCCCTGCTTGCCCGCGGTCAGCAGCGGCTGCCAGTCCCAGTAGGACTTGGTCAGCCTCGCCGACTGCGCGGCCAGCAGCGCCTTGGCGCTGATCACGTTCAGGCCGATGCCGGGCGGCAGCATCAGGCCCTTCTGCGAGCAGCTGATCGTGACGTCCACGCCCCACTCGTCGTGCCGGTAGTCCATCGAGCCCAGCGAGGAGATCGTGTCCACCAGCAGCAGCGCCGGGTGGCCGGCGGCGTCGATGGCGGCGCGCACCGCGGGGATGTCGCTGACCACGCCGGTGGAGGTCTCGTTGTGCACCACGGCCACGGCCTTGATCCGGTGCTCGGTGTCGGCCCGCAGCCGCTGCTCGACGGCGGCCGGGTCGACGCCGCTGCGCCAGTCTCCCGGGATCGTCTCGGGACGCAGGCCCAGCGAGCTCGCCAGCTCGGACCACTGCTCGGCGAAGTGCCCGGTCTCGTACATCAGCACCGCGTCGCCGGGCGAGAGCGTGTTGACCAGGGCGGCCTCCCACGCCCCGGTTCCCGAGGACGGGTAGAGCACGACGTCGGCGGAAGTGCGTGCCACGGCGCGGAGTTTGTCGAAGACCTCCAGGGCGAGGTCGGCGAAATCCGGGCCCCGGTGGTCGATGGTGGGGTTGGCGATCGCGTGCAGCACCCGGTCGGGAACGTTGGTGGGTCCCGGAATCTGCAGGAAGTGGCGACTGCTGGCAACGGACATTCGATCCTCCACGATGAGGACGCTCTTCCGGAATGTGAAAACCACGTTTCAGTGGCTTGAATTCTGTAGACAGCGAACCGATCATGTCAAGTGGCTCACTTCCGCCTTGACACCTGCTCCACCTGGTCACCGCCGAGAGAACGGCTGGACAACGCGGGAAGGACACGCAGTGCGCAACGAAGCCACCACCGGGCCGATCACCAGCGGACTCGCCTCCGAACTGGCCCGGAACCTCGACGGCAACGTCCGTTTCGACGACTACTCCCGCCACCTCTACTCCACCGACGCGAGCATGTACCGGGTCCGGCCGGTCGGCGTCGTCTTCCCGCGGCACGCCCAGGATGTCGCGACCGCGGTGCGGCTGTGCGCCCAGGCCGGCGTCGCGGTGCTCCCCCGCGGTGCCGGGACGAGCCACTGCGGGCAGACCGTCGGCGAGGCGGTGGTGCTGGACTTCTCCCGCCACATGAACCGGATCCTGGAGCTGGACCCCGATCGCCGGATCGCGCGGGTGCAGCCGGGTCTGGTGCAGGACGAGCTCAACCTCGCGGCGGGCGCGCACGGGCTGTTCTTCGCGCCGGACACCTCGACGAGCAACCGGGCCACGCTCGGCGGCATGATCGGCAACAACTCCTGCGGGTCCCGCTCCGCCCGCTACGGCATGACCATCGACCACGTCGACGGGCTGGAAGTCGTGCTCTCCGATGGAACTCCGGTGTCCCTGGGCGAGCTCTCGGAGTCCGAGCGGATCGCCAAGTCCACATCGGACACCTTGGAGGGCCGGATTCACCGGCGGCTGCCGGAGATCGTCGACGCCGCCCGGCCCGGGCTGGCGCGGCAGTCCCAGCAGTTCTGGCGCCGCGCGGGCGGCTACCGGCTCGACCGGCTGGCCGACGGGCCGTTCGACCTGGCGAAGTTCGTCGTGGGCGCCGAGGGCACCCTGGTCACCGTCACCGAGGCGCTGGTGCGGCTCACCCCGAAACCGAAGGCGACCGTGATGGTCGTCGGGCACTTCGACTCCACCGAGACCTGCATCGCCGGCACCGACGCGGCGATGCGCACCGGGGCCGCCGGGATCGAGATGGTGGACAACTTCATCCTCGACCTGGCGCGGAGATCACCGCAGCACGCGCACCTCTTCGACGCCCTGGAAGGAGATCCGCGGGCGCTGATGTTCGCCGAGTTCTACGGCGAGACCGTCGAGGAAGCCCGTGCCGGAGCCGAGGGACTCGTCGCCGCCTGGCGCACCGAGGGCCACGGCTACGCCACCCGGCTGGCGGCCACCGACGCCGAGCTGGCGCCGCTGCGCGCGCTGCGCAAGTCCGGGCTCGGGCTGCTGATGGCCGCGGGACGCTCCACCGAGCGCTCGGTGGCCTTCGTCGAGGACACCGCCGTGCCGCTGGAGCACCTTGCCGAGTACACCGCGAAGTTCGCCCGGATCCTCGACGACCACGGGCTGCGCGCCGGGTTCTACGGCCACGCCTCCGCCGGGTGCCTGCACGTGCGTCCGTTCATGGACCTCACCCGGCCCGACCAGGTGGCCACCATGCGCCGGGTCGCCGAGGAGGTCTGCGACCTCGCGCTGTCCTACGGCGGGGTGAACTCCAGCGAGCACGGCGACGGCTACGCCCGCAGCGAGTTCAACCGCAGGATCTTCGGCGACACCGTCTACGAGGCCATGCGCGACGTGAAGGCCCTGTTCGACCCCGAAGGGATCATGAACCCGGGCAAGATCGTCGACGCGCCGCCGATGACCGAGAACCTGCGCGAGCCGACCATCCCGGTGGCCGCGTCGCTGGACACCCACTTCGACTTCACCCGCTACGGCGGGATGCGCGGCGAGGCCGAGCGCTGCCAGCGCATCGGGGCCTGCCGCAAGCCCGAGACCTCGGGCGGGGCGATGTGCCCGTCGTTCATGGCCACCCGCGACGAGGAGCACTCCACCCGGGGCCGCGCCAACGCCCTGGTGCTGGCGCTGTCGGAACCCGATCCGCGCGCGGCGCTGGGCGACGAGCGGCTCAAGGAGGTCCTCGACCTGTGCCTGGAGTGCAAGGCCTGCCAGCACGAGTGCCCGATGTCGGTGGACATGGCCACCCTCAAGAGCGAGGCGCTTGCCCAGCACCACGCCCAGCACGGCACCGACCTGCGGAGCCGGATCTTCGGCGCCACCCGGAGGCTCTACCGGCTCGGTGCGATGGCCGCGCCGCTGACCAACCTGCTCGCCCGGCCCAAGCCGGTGCGGGCGCTGCTGCAGAAGGTCGTCGGCATCGACGCGCGCCGCCCGCTGCCCTCCTTCCGCCGGGACGACCTGCTGCGCTGGAACCGCTCCCGGCCCGCCACGCCCACCGCCGACGGGGTCGCACCGGGTGAGCGGGGCGAGGTGGTGTTCCTCGCCGACTCGTTCACCAGCCACACCGAACCGGACATCGGACGAGCCGCGATCCGGCTGCTGGAGCACGCCGGGTGGCGGGTGCGGGTCGAGTCGGGGGTGTGCTGCGCGCGGCCGCAGATCTCGAAGGGCCTGCTCCCCCGGGCCGAGGAGGTCGCCGGGAAGCTCGTCAGCGCGCTCGCGCCGGAGGCCGAGCGGGGTGCGCGGATCGTGGGGTGCGAGCCCTCGTGCGTGTCGACGCTGCGCGACGAGCACCCCAAGCTGCTGGGCGACTCCCGGGTGGCGGGCGCCGCGGGCCTGGTCGAGGACCTGCTGGTCGAGGCGCTCGACGACGGCACGCTGAAGCCGCGGCGGGGGCCGGACGCGGTGCTGTTCCACGGGCACTGCCACCAGAAGGCGGTGCTGGGCACGGCGTCCTCGGTCCGGTTGCTGCGGGCCCTGTCGGAGGTCGAGGTGCTCGACGCCGGGTGCTGCGGGATGGCGGGCTCGTTCGGTTTCGAGACCGAGCACTACGAGATGTCGATGACCATCGGCGGGCAACGCCTGTTCCCGGCCGTCGAGGCCGCGCCCGGTGCGACGGTGGCCGCCACCGGGGTCTCCTGCCGCCAGCAGGTCGCCCACGGCACCGGCCGCCGGGCCAAGCACCCGGTGGAACTCCTCCACGACGCCGTCTTCGGGTGATCTCGGGGTCACCAGGGGACAGTTTTTCCTCAAATTATCCGGACGAAACGGATGTTGATCTCGGGTGATTCGAGGAAAAACCGTCCCCTGCCAAGCACCCCCACCCGAGCACTCCCACGCGGCGGCGTCGCAGCGGTGTCGTGGGTCAGGCGGGCCAGAGGCCGAAGAGGGCGGCGAAGCCTTCGCGCCAGCTGGGCCAGGTCGGCTTCCAGCCGAGGGTTTCGCGGAGGCGGAAGTTGGTCGCGCCGCGCTGCTCGGTGAGCTGGTGGACGGTCAGCCAGTCCAACTGGGACTTGGCCTGGTCCAGGGTCAGCGACACCGGGGCCGGCGCCCCGGCCATGCGGGCGTAGGCCGGAAGCCACTCGCAGGACTCGGCGGGCTCGTTGTCGA
Organism: Saccharopolyspora flava; assembly: GCF_900116135.1. GTDB lineage: Bacteria > Actinomycetota > Actinomycetes > Mycobacteriales > Pseudonocardiaceae > Saccharopolyspora > Saccharopolyspora flava. The sequence continues at coordinate 27,463 of NZ_FOZX01000011.1, read as the reverse complement.
CGACGTTGTAGGCGCCCGGATCGCCGCCTTCGAGCAGTTCCAGGATCACCCCGGCGGCATCGTCCACATGGGTGAAGGAGGTCAGCCCGACCCCGTCGCCGACCAGCGGCAGCTCGCTGCCGACGACGCGGGCGTGCACGTCACCGCCGGGCGCGTACTGGGTGTCCGGGCCGTACAGCGCGCCGTAGCGCAGCGACACGCCCTCGATGCCGGAGCGGGTAAACAGCTCCTCCTCCATCGAGGCCACCGCCCGCACCAGATCACCCCAGGTGCCGGGCGCGTCCACCCACAGCGGGGATTCCTCGTCGAGCACGTCGTGGCCGTGCGCGCGGTAGGCGGCGGTCATGCCCTGGGCGATGAACCGCCGGGCTCCGGCCGCGACGGCGGCGTCGAGGAGGTTCTTGCCGCCGCGCTCGCGGAGCTTCGCGGTGCGCCGCAACGCCTCCTGTGGATCGGCGGTGCCGAACGCCGAGGATTCGTCGATGACGACGTCGGGAGCGCACCGGCGCAGCTGGATCCGCAGCGCGTCGGGCTCGAGCAGGTCGGCGGCCACGACCTCGTCGGCCGGAAGTTCTTCGAGCCGGTCGGCTCTGCGCGCCAGCGCGGTCACGTGATGACCGCGTTCCCGCAGCTGCGGCAGCAGAGCTCTTCCGACCACACCGGACGCACCGGCGACAACCACACGCAGGGGCATTCCCCGAAACCTCGCATCTGGTCCAACGTCAGCGAGCCCCGAGGCTACCCCGCGACAGCCTGCCCCATCGGGTGAAACGTGCCGGTGATCGGCGAGAGGAAGATCATCTGCGGTGAGCGGCGGACCAGCGGTCGCGGGCCGCCGCTCACCGAGAACCGCAGCGAATCAGACGGTGCGGATGCCGGCTGCCTGAGGACCCTTGGGGCCCTGCGCGATCTCGAACTCCACGCGCTGGTTCTCCTCCAGCGTGCGGAAACCGGTGGCGTCGATGGCGGAGTAGTGGGCGAAGACGTCAGCGCCACCGCCGTCGGGGGTGATGAACCCGTAGCCCTTCTCGGCGTTGAACCACTTGACCGTACCGCTAGCCATTCCTTGTTCTCCCGTTTCTGCTGGCCGGGGTCAACACCGCGCAGACCCCTGGTTGGCAGAGCTGATCACCGGCAGCGCGCGGAGCCAGGCACCACGGCACAAAAAAAGCGCCTGCGTTCTGGGCAGGCACTCTTCCAGTACTGCAAGGACCAAAACCGCAACCACCGGTCACGCTAGCACCGCAGTTGCGGGTTGTCACACGTTGATCGCAGGCGGTCAACATGAGACCGTACCCGGCCCGCCGCAAGACTTTTCGAGTTCGAACGACGCGGTCCCCGGGTCGCGTGAACCCGGGGACCGCGTCGATGGCCGTCAGGGGATGCTCAGCAGCGCCTGCCCGCTCTCCTCGGCGACCCGGTTCTGCTCGGTGCGCTGCTCGGCCAGCATCAGCGCCGCGTCGCGCGGCGTGTGCCCCTCGGCGTCCCAGGACGCCAGCAGCAGCGGGATCTTGGCCAGCATCTCCTCGCGCAGCACCTGGAAGGACAGCACGGGGTCGGCGTCGACCCGCCCGAGCAGCAGCCACCACGCCCACGCCGCGGCACCGGCGTTGGCCACGAAGTCCGGGATGACTGGGATCCCGCGGGAGGCCAGCAGCTCCTCGGCCTCCGGCGTGACCGGGTTGTTGGCCGCCTCCACGATCACCCGCGCCGCCACGTCCGGCACCCGGTCGGTGCCGATCGCGAAGGACACCGCCGCCGGGATCAGCACGTCGACCTCCTGGGAGAGCACCGCGTCGCGCGGCAGCAGCTCCACATCGGCCGGAACCTGGGCCCGGTCGATCTCGCCGAAGCGGTCGCGGGTCTCCAGCAGCGCGGGCACGTCGAGCCCGTCCGGGTGGTAGAGGGTTCCGGCCGCGTCGGCCATCGCCACCACCTTCAGCCCCGCCTCGTGCAGGTAGAAGGCCGCACCGCCGCCCATCGTGCCCACGCCCTGCACGGCCACGGTGGTCTCCTGCGCGACCCAGTCGCGGGCGTGCACGACGCCCAGGCAGCACTGGGCGACGCCGTAGCCGCCGACCACGTCACCGAGCAGCAGCCCGCCCGGCACCGGTGCGTTGAGCCCGGCGCGGACCCGGCGCAGCGTGCGCTCCACGTCCGGGGAGCGGCGGATCGCGGCGTGGTAGGACTGGTGCATCCCCAGCTCCTCGAACGCCTCGTCGATCAGGTGCTGGGGGACGCCGAGGTCCTCGGCGGTCACCCAGTGCGCGTCCAGCCACGGGCGCATCGCCTGGAGGTAGCGCCGGAGAACTCCCTTGGCCTGCGGGTCCTTCGGGTCGCAGTCGATGCCGCCCTTGGCCCCACCCACGGGCAACTCGAAGACAGCGGTTTTGCGGGCCATGCCGCGCGCCAGGTGCTCGACCTCTTCCATCGTGCACCCGGCACGCATCCTGGTCCCGCCGGTGGCGAGACCCGACACCAGGCTGTGCACGACCAGGAAGCCGTTGCTGCCCGTCACCGGGTCCGTCCAGGTCACCTTCATGAGCGGTTCGCCGCCGACGAGTCCCATGGGCGATACCTCCTTTCAGAGCGCATTCGAGACGGAGTAACGCGATCGGGCTACGACGAGATAGGGCGGATATCCGCCCTATGCGTGGTCGTAGCCCGTTCAGCTATGTGCTAATGCGAGGAGTCTGATCGTGGGAAGAAGTTCCGCAGACCGGGTCGGACGCGGGAAGTTGTTCAACTCGGTTCGCATGAGACCACCTCCCGCGTCCGCCCAATGGCTCGAAGCTAAGGCCGGGGACGAGAGATTGTCAACAATCGTCGGTTCGGACAACCGTTACGGCGTCGGAACGGGTGCATGACGGCAGGTAAAACGGGCGTATCCGGTTGCTGCGTAACGAGATCAACTCACCGGCCCCCGCCGGAGCCGGGTTGGTTCTAAGCTCCTTGTCCGAAGGCGCTCGTGATGCCTTCACCCCCGATCCGGAAATCCGGCATTCCGCACTGGACGGGTCGATTCCGGACTCGGGGAACGGCGTGCACCGCCTCGCTGCACGACTGGAAGGATGGGAGTCATGAGCCAACCTGAGCCGCCGGGATCGCTGGATGAAGCCACGCAGCAGCAGTTGATCCAGGAGATCGGCCGGGTGATCGTGCGCGCGCTTCCACCCGGCTGGCACGAGTCCACGACGGAGTACCGCTCCCTCGGCGGCCACGTCGAAACGGTGTGCCGGTTGATCGCGCCGAACGGCAGCGCGATCCCGCTCGCCGCACCGGCGGAGGTCGGCCCGCTGTTCGAGCGGCTGCGCCGCGGCATGTACCAACCGGATCGGGGGACCTGGGTCAGCGCGGTCTACCGGTTGCAGCGGCCGGGCAGCTACGCCGTGGACTTCAACGGCGACCGCGAGCCCGACTGGCAGTCGCCTCCCCCGCCTGCGGCGCGCGCCGAGGAGCTGCGGCTGCACCCGCGCCCCGCGAACGCCACGCCCCCGTGGCTCGCCGGCGGCGAGCAGGCCGCGCCTCCCCAGTCCGAGGGTCCTCAGCTGCGCACCGCGGAGGTCTTCGACGACCGCGGCAACCCGATCACCGAGCGTGCCGAGATCGGCCGCGCGGAAGCCGATCGGGTGGCGGCGTACCTGGAGACGGCCCCGGTCGTGCTGGCCGCGCGCAGCTACGACGACGACCGGCTGGACCGGCAGCGCACCGGCGTCGTGCCGATGACCTTCCACACCGACGGCACCTGGATCTGGCCGGGCGCGGTGGCCTACTACCTGCGCCAGCACGGCGTGGCCCCCGAGCCCGACCTGCTCAACCACATCCGCGCCCGCGGCTTCCAGCTCCCCGAGGTCACCGAACCCCAGCGCGAGCGGGCGGTCGCCGCCATAACGGGCGAGCGCGTCTAGTCCGCCTGTCCGGAACTGACCAGCGCCACCGCACCGTCCTGCTGCGACAATCAGCTCATGGTCGGTGAGGTGGCGTTCGTCGGTGGTCCGGTGGCCACGATGGACGCCGCCCGGTCGTTCACCGACGCGGTGCTGGTGCGCGGCGGACGGATCGCGGCGCTGGGCGAGCGGGCGGTGCGGGAGCGGATCGGTCCCCGCACCGAGGTGGTGCCGCTGGGCGGGCGGCTGCTGCTGCCGGGCTTCCACGACGCGCACGTGCACCCGGTCTTCGGCGGGCTGCTGCGCGGGCGCTGCGATCTCTCCGACGCCGTCTCGGCGGCCGACTGCCTGCGGCTGATCTCCGAGCACCTCACCGCGCACCCGGACTCGCCCTGGCTGCTCGGCGGCGGCTGGGAGATGGCGCAGTTCCCGGGCGGCACCCCGACCCGGCGCGCCCTGGACTCGGTGACCGGCGACCGGCCCGCGTACCTGGTCAACCGCGATCACCACGGGGCGTGGGTGAACTCGGTGGCGCTGCGGTTGGCGGGCATCGACCGGCACACGCCGGATCCGCCGGACGGGCGCATCGAGCGCGATCCGGCCGGGCGTCCCGACGGCACCCTGCACGAGGGCGCGACCCGCCTGATGGAGCACGTGCTGCCGGTGGCGGGCGCCCGGGAGCACCTCGACGCCCTGGCCGAGGGGCAGCGGCACCTGCACGCGCGCGGGGTGACCTCGTGGCACGACGCGATCATCGGCCGCTACCTCGGCAACGAGGACCTGCTGAGCACCTACGTCACCGCCGACGAGCGGGGGCTGCTCACCGGCAAGGTGCGGGGCGCGCTGTGGTGGGACCGCGATCGCGGGCCGGAGCAGGTCCCGGAGCTGGTGGAGCGCCGGGAGAAGGCGCGGGGCGAGCGGTTCCGGGCCGAGGCGGTCAAGATCATGCAGGACGGGGTGTGCGAGAACGCCACGGCCGCGCTGCGGCTGCCCTACCTGGGAGGGGACGGCAGGGGCCTGTCGTTCGTGCCTCCGGAGGCGTTGGCGGAGGCGGTGCCCGCGCTGACCGCCGAGCGCTTCGGGCTGCACTTCCACGCGGTGGGCGACCGGGCGGTGCGCGACGCGCTGGACGCGGTCCGCGGCAGCGACCCCGCGCTGCGTCACCAGATCGCCCACGCCCAGGTGGTCCACCCGGGTGACCTCCCCCGGTTCCGGGAACTCGGTGTGGCCGCGACGATCCAGCCGCGGTGGGCGGCCCGGGACGCGGCGATGACGGAGCTGACCACACCCCGGCTGGGCCACACCCGCACCTCCTGGCAGTACCCGTTCCGCTCGCTGCGCGCGGCCGGCGCGGTGTTGGCGGCGGGCAGCGATTGGCCGGTGTCGGAGGCCGATCCGATGCTCGGCGTGCACGTGGCGGTCAACCGCCGCGAGCCGGGTTCGGACGATCCTCTGAGCCCGGAGGAGGCGTTGGAGCTGGTCGACGCGCTGGTGGCCTGGACGGCGGGCGCGGCGTGGGTGAACCACGTCGAGGACAGCACCGGCACGATCGAGGTCGGCAAGGCCGCCGACCTGGTGCTGCTGGACGCCGACCCGTTCGCGCTGCCTGCGACCGAGATCGCCTCCTGCGGGGTGGAGCTGACGATGGTCGACGGTGTGATCGTGCACCAGCGGTGATCTTGGGATTGGGCCGGGCGGGCGATGTCGAATCCCGATCGTGTGCCAACGGCGGTCAGGCATTGGCCGCGCTGCGCGTGACTGGTTGCGTCTGCGTACGACGGTGCACATCCCCTGGGAGGCCGCTGACCCATGTCGTTCCGACTGCCCGAGTTCTACCTGTCCTACCCGGCCCGCCTGAACCCGAACCTGCAGCGGGCGCGCGAGCACACCAAGCAGTGGGCCCGGCGCATGGAGATGATCGACGTCCCGCAGCAGGGCAAGGAGATCTGGACCGAGGCGGATCTGGATCGCGACGACTACGCGCTGCTGTGCGCCTACACCCACCCCGATTGCGATGGTGACGAGCTCGACCTGGTCACCGACTGGTACGTGTGGGTGTTCTACTTCGACGACCACTTCGTCGAGCTCTACAAGCGCGATCCCGACCTCACCGCCGCCCGCGAGCACCTCGATCGGCTGCGCGCGTTCATGCCGGTGGAGGGCGAGATCACCGAGGAGCCGACGAACCCGGTCGAGGCCGGTCTGGCGGACCTGTGGCGGCGCACGGTGCCGTCGATGAGCGTCGACTGGCGCCGCCGCTTCGCCGAGAGCACCAAGGCGCTGCTGGACGAATCGCTGTGGGAGCTGCACAACATCAGCGAGGGCCGGCTGTCCAACCCCATCGAGTACATCGAGATGCGCCGCAAGGTCGGCGGCGCCCCGTGGTCGGCGAACCTGGTCGAGCACGCGGTGGGCGTGGAGGTCCCGGCCGAGCTGGCCGGGACGCGACCGCTGGAGGTCCTGCGCGACACGTTCTCCGACGCGGTGCACCTGCGCAACGACCTGTTCTCCTACGAGCGCGAGGTCACCGACGAGGGCGAGCTGAGCAACGGCGTGCTGGTCTTCGAGAAGTTCCTGGGCGTCGACACCCAGGAGGCGGCCGAGACGGTCAACGACCTGCTGACCTCCCGGATGCACCAGTTCGAGCACACCGCCATCACCGAGATCCCGAGGCTGCTCGACGAGCACGGGGTGGATCCGGCCGGGCGGTTCGCGGTGCTGGGCTACGCGAAGGGCTTGCAGGACTGGCAGTCCGGCGGCCACGAGTGGCACATGGCCTCCGGCCGCTACCCCGAGGGCGGCGGGTCGACGGCGGTGCTGGGCGGTCCGACGGGCCTGGGCACGGCAGGCGCCTACATCGCCAAGTCGCTGGCTTCGACCGCGCCGCAACGACTTCGGAGCTTCAGCCACGTCCCGTACCAGGCGGTGGGCCCGGTGCGGCGACCGCGGCTGGAGGTGCCGTTCGAGCTGCGCCTGTGCCCGCACCTGGACGAGGCCCGCGAGCACGCGGTGGACTGGTCGCGGGAGATGGGGATGTTCGCCGAGGTCCAGCCGGTGTGGGACGAGGAGGCGGTGCGGTTCAACGACCTGCCGCTGTGCGCGGCCGGGCTCGACCCGGACGCGAGCCTGGAGGAGCTGGACCTGGCCTCGCACTGGCTGGTGTGGGGCACCTACGGCGACGACCTCTACCCGCAGCGCTACGGCCACGCCCGCGACATCACCGGCGCGAAGGCGCAGAACGAGCGGTTGAAGCAGGTCATGACCGACTCGGGCGAGCCGGGGATCGTGCCGGTGAACATGATGGAGCGCGGTCTGGCGGACCTGTGGCGGCGCACGACGGCGCCGATGAACGCCCGGGAGCGGGCGTCGTTGCGGGACGCGGTCAACGTCATGATCGACAGCTGGGTGTGGGAGCTGGACAACCAGGCGCTCAACCACATCCCGGACCCGGTGGACTACGTGGAGATGCGGCGGGCCACGTTCGGCTCGGACATGACGATGAGCCTGGCCCGCTTCTCGCACGGCGACGTGGTCCCGCCGGAGCTGTACGAGACGCGGGCGGTGCAGAACCTGGAGAACTCGGCGATCGACTGCGCGACCCTGCTCAACGACGTGTTCTCCTACCGCAAGGAGATCGAGTTCGAGGGCGAGGTGCACAACGCGGTCCTGGTGGTGCGGAACTTCCTGGGCTGCGACCAGGATCGCGCCTTCGAGATCGTGCACGAGCTGTTCGACGCCCGGATGTCGCAGTTCCAGCACGTCATCGAGGTGGAACTGCCCGCCCTGTACGAGGAGCGCCAGGTGTCGCCGGAGGCGCGGGAGGCGCTGAACGAGCACGCCGAGGAGCTCCAGGACTGGCTGGCCGGCATCCTCAACTGGCACGAGAAGGTGGCCCGCTACCGGGATGAGGAGCCGCGGCACAACGCCCCGATGAGCGGACTCCGCGCGTTCTACGCGCCGTCGACGCCGTGGGATCCCGTGCTGGGCTGAATCCCCGTGTCGGGCTGAATCATGGCCCGCCACGCGGCTTCTCCGATGGCGGCGGCGGCTTCGACGCCGTCGCCGCCTCGGTAGCCCTTGGTCGAGACCGGGTCGGTGAGCCGGTCGATGAGCACGGCGAGCACGACCTGCGGTGTGTCGTCGGTGCTGAGCAGGGCGACGTCGTGGCGCAGCCCCTTGATCTCGCCGGTCTTGTTCCAGCAGCGCGCGTTCTCCGGCAGCCGCAACGGGATTCGGTCCACGACCTGCTGGCGGGCGAGCACGTCCAGCGCGTGCTCGGTCTGCCGGGCGGGCAAGGCCTCGCCCCCGGCGAGGGCGGCCATGACGCGCGCCTGGTCGAGCGCGGTGGTCTGCAGGAGTCCCGGTGACTCGGTGTCCATGATGTGCCGCTCGACCCGGGTGCCGGTGCACCCGAGGTCGGCGATGCAGTCGGCGATCGCGGGGAACCCGACCTCGTCGATGACGGCGTTGGTGGCCCCGTTGTCGCTGACGACGATCATGAGCGCGATGAGGTCCCGCAGGGACACCGCTGCGACGCTGGGCATCTCGAACAGCACCCCGGTCCCCCGGATCCGCTCGCGCGGCAGCTCCACGAGCCGGTCCAGGTCGAGCCGCCCGTCGGCGACGGCCCGCAGCGCGGCGATCATGACCAGCACCTTGATGGTGCTCGCCGAGTGCTTCTCGACCTCGGCCCCGCGCAGCACGGGCACGCCCTCGCGCAGGTCCCAGCTCGCGATCCCCACGCGCCCGGGAAACTCCAACCCCGCCAACTCGGCCTCGAACCGCGCCGCGTACCCCACTCGTGACCTCCTGATCGTCTCCCCCACCAGCAAAGCACACCACCCGCGAGGTCAACGCCCGCAACACGGGCACGCGCACGCCGAGAAGTGGTTCTCCACGTGCACCTCCAGCGCGTCCCACGCGATCTGCGCCAGCTCCGCCACGACCCGGAAGCACCCCGGCCCACCGATCGGGCACACGAGCCAATTCCGCCCCTCGATCAGAACCGCGTCGCACTCCCGAGCACGACACATCGCCAACGAATCCAGCGACCCCATCACCATGATCCGAAGGTAGAAGCCGAAAGAACCGAGAATCCACTTCTAGTCACGCATCCGCATAAACTCCCCCGCCACAGAATCCAAAATCTCCCTAGCCCCATTTCCGGACACAGCCCGTTCCCAAAAGGGCTCGAAGCAGATTCGAGTGATAGTCGGAAACGGTGGGCACGGTCTTGCCGGATTCGATGCGGCTGATCTTCGGTTGCGACATGGCAGCGCGAGCGGCCAGCCTCTCCCCCGAGAGCCCGGCCGCTTTGCGCAGCTGCTTCAGCGTGTCAGCAAGGTTCTTGCGGTGCTGATCGTTGTCAGGTCCGAGCATTCCACTCACTGAGCGGGACGGCGTGAGCCAACGCCCGCTCTCGCAATTCCAGGTACTGCGTCAGGTCCGGGTCCTCGATCCGCTCGAGGTTGATGAGCGTACCGTCCGACTCGAAGTTGAGGTGGACGACGATCGAGTCGTCGAAGATCCAGAAATCCTGATCAGGCAGATCGAGGTCGAGCTCGGTCACGTCGAGGATCCGGATGTCCTCGCCCGCCTCGATGTTGCCCGGGATGCCCCAATCCAGCTGGTAGCGCAGGTATTCGCTCAACGGGCGACGAACCACGCGAGCACGGCCGATGCTGCGGTCGGATCCGACGATCTCCCCGACCGTGCCGTGCCAGCGGATGTTGTGGTCCTCGGGCTGAGGTTCACCCACACGCCAGCGACGGATTCCGTCCTGCTCCCGCGGCATCGTGTAGGTCTGCTGGCACTCGAACCGCCAGGCGGACCGCTTGCACTCGTCGAAAAGCCTACCCAGCTCTTCCCCGCTCACGATCACTTCAAGGCCTCCCTCAGACAGCTCGGCTCTCCGGGCCGAGCACGACGCGGTTGCGGTTCTACTCGGGCTCTCGCTCGAACTCGCCGGCCACCGAGGCGAGGATCTCTCTCGCCTCGGCATTCGACGCAGCCCGTTCCCGGAAGTAGTTGAAGATGTTCAGGTGGTGACTGATATCGCGGTAGTCGCGCAGTGCGACGGTTCCGGAGAACATCTCGACGGTCACCAATCGCTCGTCGTACACCACGAAGATGTTCAGCGGTGGTGACGTGATCGAGGCCGAGTTCGGCAAGATGGCGAGGTCCACATTCGGCCGCTCGGACACCTCGGCCATGTGCCGAAGCTGCTCCACCATCACCGAAGCCGGTGCTTGTTTCAGTCGCACGGCCTGCTCCGACAGCAGGAAGTGGAACGACCGGGTTTCGTCGTCGAGGACCTCGTGCGCATCCATCCGGCTGCTCACCGCGCGCTCGACATCTCTCGCGGGATCACTTTCGATGGCCGGAGTGAGCACGCTTCTGGCGTAATCGGCGGTCTGGAGGAGCCCCGACGGAATGATCGGCAGGAAGTGGCGCACCGTTCTGGACGACTGGCACAGGGCCTTGATCTCGGCTTGGCGTCGCCAAATCCCCAGCCGGGCCGCCGAGCGAGCCGATACGTAGTCGACGTTGGCCGCCCGCGCCGCTTCCAGGATGTCGCGCTGAGCATCGGCGGGAACTTCGAGCGCCAGCATGATCCGCTCGACATCGGCCACGCTCGGAATGGTGCGGCCCGACTCGATCCTGCTGATCTTCGACTGGGACATCGCAGCACGAGCGGCCAGTCTCTCACCGGAGAGACCGGCTGCTCTGCGCATGTGCCTCAGCGTTGCCGCCAGGTCCTTGCGATCGCGCTTCTCGTTGTCAGGTTCCAGCATGGAAATCGCTGAACGGAACAGCGTGCGCGAGTGCCGTGTCACGCCACTTCCGGTACGTCGACAGGTCCGGGTTCTCCTGCTGTTCCAGGTTGATCAGGGTGCCGTCCGGGTTGAAGTTGAGGTCGACCACGATCTCGTCGTCGAAGATCCAGAAGTCCTGGTCGGGCAGCTCGAGCTCGACATCGGTCACATCCAGGATCCGGACGTCTTCCCCGGCCCGGGTGTTGCCGGGAATCACCCAGTCGAACTGGTGCCGCAGGTATTCGGTGAACGGCCTGCGCACCACGCGGACCCGACCCACCGACACGCCTCGCTCGACATATCCCGCGACGCGCCCGTGCCACGCGGAGTTGAAATCGTCGGGCATGGGTTCCCCAGCACGCCAGAGCTCCAGTTCCTCCTGTTCGCCCGGCATGGTGTAGGTCGGCTGCGCTTCGAACCGCCACGCTGATCGTCGGCATTCCGCGAACCGCTCGCGCAGGTTCGACAGGATCACTTCGCAACCTCCTGGAGGGCTTCGACAGCTGAGAGGACGACTTCCGGAGGCAGCTCGACGGCCGTCTCCCCCGCTCCCAGGGTGAGTCCTTCGGTCGGCGGATTCACCACCGCCCCTTGAATCACCGCCGTCCCCCGGTCAGAAATGTACACAGCAGGGCAGTTGTCGTCCTTGCATTCGGTTACCTTGGTCAGCTTCATGGAGCCACAGGTTGCCGGGGTTGCGGGGGCTGTTCAAGCGCGTGCGCGTTTTATGCACGATGTTGGGTAACGATCACCCGCTTGAGCCGCTCGGAAGGCGCATTACAGCCTTCCCAGGACTGCGTGGGCTGCTGCTGCGTCTTGGGCTGCGATGCCGACGCTGTTGTAGAAGATGCGGTCTTGCGGGGATTTTCGGGCCGGGTGCTGGCCGGTGAGGACCGCGCCGAGCGGGATCAGGGCGTCGTGGGTGAGGTCGCCGGAGTCGAGGGCCGTCATGATCGGACCCGCGTGGTGGGTGGCCGTGTCGACGTCGTCTACGACGATCGTGGTCGCGGTGCGCAGGAGGTCCGCATCGACCTCGCGGCGGTGGGGTTCGAAGCTGCCGACGCTGACCACCGTGGCGCCCGGAGCCAAATCCGACGTGGGGACTACCGGGTCCGCGCTGAGGGTGCAGGCGACGACCATCGCCGCGTCGCGCACCGCTTCGGCGGAGGTGGCCGCCGGGCGGACGTCGAGGTCCAGTTCCGCGGCCAGCTCGGCGGCCGTCGTCTCGCGGCGGGCGGCGTCGCGGCCGTGGATCCGCACCTCGGTGAGCGGGCGGATCCGGGAGATCGCGCGGACGTGCGCCCGGGCCTGGACGCCGGAGCCGATCACCGCCAGCACCTCCGCCTCGGCCGGGGCCAGGGCGTCGAGCGCGACGGCGCTGCCCGCGGCGGTGCGGATCTCGGTGAGCTTCGTGCCCGACATCGTCGCCGCGAGCTCGCCGGTCTCGGCGTCGAGGACCAGGACCGTGGCGTTGATCGAGGCCACGCCGCGCTCGGCGTTGCCCGGGTTGACCGAGACCAGCTTGGCGACCGGGCCGTGCCGGGGCGAGAGCCGGCACAGGTACGACAGGGCGGTGTCCTGACCGGTGCGGATCGCGGTCTTCGCGGCCTGCTGAGCCTCCTCTCGTCCCAGGGATTCGAAGGCCAGCCGTTGCGAGGCGATCGCCGCGTCGTAGTCCAGGGCCGCCGCCACGTCGGCGTCGCTGAGGAAGTTCATGCGCACCGACGGTGGCACACCGGCGGCCCCGCCGGAAGCCCCATACGCCTCACCGGCAGCCACAGCACCACTGGTGCTCAGCCCGACGAGAAATCACTCTTCTGATCCTCAACAGAACACGCGCCGTCGTTCTACGGTGATCTCAGCGTTATTCCCGAGCAGGGTGATCCCCGAACTGGAAGAGGTGCATGGCGGTGCAGGCGACGTTGAGCTCCGTGATCGGTCCGGACGCCCCGGACGTGGTCGACGGCGGAGGCGAGTACCTCTCGAAGAACCCCGCGAACTTCGACGACGTCGTCGCCAAGGTCGCCCTCGGTACCCCCGACACGCTCGTCGCCGCCACCGAGCAGGCCCAGCGCGCGCAGAAGGAGTGGTCGCAGGTGCCCGCGCCGGTGCGCGGACGCGTCATCGCCGGGCTGGGCCGTCTCGTCGAGGCGAACAAGGAATCCCTCGCGAAGCTGGTGACCCGCGAGATCGGCAAGCCCTACGCCGAAGCGCTCGGCGAGGTGCAGGAGATCGTCGACACCTGTGACTTCTTCCTCGGCGAGGGCCGCAGGCTCTACGGGCAGACCGTGCCCTCGGAGATGCCCGACAAGCAGCTGTTCACCTTCCGCGTCCCGGTCGGGGTCGCCGTGGTGATCACCGCGGGCAACTTCCCCGTCGCCGTGCCGTCCTGGTACCTGGTGCCGGCGCTGCTGTGCGGCAACGCGGTGGTGTGGAAGCCCGCCGAGTACGCGGCCGGGGCGGCTCGCGCGGTCGCCGAGCTGGCGTGGAAGGCCGGGGTGCCCAAGGGCGTGCTCAACCTCGTCTACACCGACGGCGAGGCGACCTTCAAGGGCCTGGAGGCCTCGCTCGAGGCGGGCACGGTCAACAAGGTCGGCTTCACCGGATCCAGCGCCGTCGGCACGCGGGTCGGTGAGCTGTGCGGGCGTCACCTGCAGAACCCGTGCCTGGAGCTGGGCGGGAAGAACCCGATGATCGTCACCGAGGACGCCGACCTGGACCTGGCCGTGGAGGGCGCGCTGTTCTCCGGCTGGGGAACCGCCGGTCAGCGCTGCACCTCGCTGGGCAACCTGATCGTGCACCGCGACGTCAAGGACGAGTTCACCCGGCGGCTGGACGAGGCGCTGCGCGCGGCCATCGTCGGCGAGCCCGGCGGCGACGTGCTCTACGGGCCGATGCTGGACCAGAAGTTCGCCGACAACTTCGAGTCCATCTTGGACACCCTGCAGCCGCACCACACCACGCTGGGCTCCGACGCCGTCGGCCGGATCGGGAACGACAAGCCGCGCAAGGGTTTCCACGGCGACCCGGCAACCGGGCTGTACTACCACCCGGTGCTGGTGGACGGGATGCGCACCGACGACCACATCTTCCGCAACGAGACCTTCGGCCCGATCGTCGGCATCACCACCTACGACACGCTCGACGAGGCCATCGAGCTCGGCAACGCGCCCGGCTACGGGCTCTCGGCGGCGATCTACACCACCGACCCGGCCAAGGCGTTCCGGTTCCGGCAGGGCATCGGGGCGGGCATGCTCAGCGTGAACAACTCGACCTCCGGCGCCGAGGCGCACCTGCCGTTCGGCGGGAACGGCAAGTCCGGCAACGGAAGTCGGCAGTCGGGCATCTGGGTGCTCGACCAGTTCACCCGCTGGCAGTCGCTCAACTGGGACTTCTCCGGCAAGCTGCAGAAGGCCCAGATGGACGTCGACACCGTCGAGCCCGAGCTCGACTACCGGCTGCCCCCGGAACTGGGCGGGAACTAGTGCTCCCGGCCGCTGCGGAAGTGGTGGTCGTCGGCGGCGGGGCGGTGGGCGTGAGCACCGCCTTCCACCTCGCCGAGGCCGGCGTGGACGTGCTGTTGCTGGAGCGCGACGAACTCGGTTCGGGCAGCACCAGCAAGGCGGCCGGCGGTGTCCGGGCGCAGTTCTCCGATCCGGTCAACATCGAGCTCGGGCAGCGCAGCCTGCGGGCCTTCGAGGACTTCGCGCGGCGGCCCGGCGGCGACATCGACCTCAAGCAGCAGGGCTACCTGTTCCTGCTGTCGGATCCGGCCGACGTCGCCGCGTTCGAGGGCGGCGTGGCGCTGCAGAACTCGCTGGGCGTGCCGAGCCGGATGCTGACCGTCGCCGAGGCCTGCGAGCTGTCGCCGCTGGTGTCGCCGGAAGGGCTGCTGGCGGCGGCCTTCTCCCCCACCGACGGGCACTGCACGCCCGAGGGCGTGGTGCAGGGCTACGCGCGGGCCGCCCGCGAGCACGGGGCTGTGCTGCGGCGCGGGGTGTCGGTGACCGGCATCGAGACCACCGGCGGCGAGATCAGCGGTGTGCGCACCGATCAGGGCGAGGTGCGCACCTCGACGGTGGTGTGCGCGGCCGGGGCCTGGTCGGCGGAGGTCGGCTCCTTCGCCGGGGTCGAGCTGCCGGTGCGGCCGCTGCGCAGGCAGATCCTGGTCACCGAGCCGATGCCGGACCTGCCGCCGAAGCTGCCGTTCACCATCGACTTCGCCACCAGCTTCTACTTCCACGAGGAAGGACCCGGCCTGCTGGTGGGCATGTCGGACCCGGACGAGGAGTTCGGGTTCCGGCTCGGCACCGACGACCGCTGGCTGGGGCGGCTCAGCGAAGCCGTCGCACGCCGCGCTCCCCGGGTCGCCGAGGCCGGGGTGGCGCACGGGTGGGCCGGGCTCTACGAGATCACCCCGGACCACAACGCCCTGGTCGGCAACGCCGGCCGGTTCTTCTACGCCACCGGTTTCTCCGGGCACGGCTTCCTGCAGAGCCCGGCGGTCGGCGAGGCGATGCGCGACCTGGTCCTGGGCCGCACACCACCGATCGACGTCTCCGGTCTCGACGTGCGCCGCTTCGATGGCGCCGAGGTCCGGCCCGAGCACAACTGCGTGTAGGAAGGGACAACCGTGGTTGATCTGTTGCAGGAGATCGACGAGTGGGGCCCGGAGAAGGTCGTCTGCGTCTCCGACGCGCGCACCGGGATGCGGGGTGTGCTGGTCATCGACAACACCGCACGCGGCACCGGCAAGGGCGGCACCCGGATGGCGCCGACCGTGAGCGTCGGTGAGATCGCGCGGCTGGCGCGGGTGATGACCTGGAAGTGGGCGGCGGTGGACCTCTTCCACGGCGGCGCGAAGGCCGGCATCGTCGCCGACCCGGACTCGCCCGACAAGGAGAAGGTGGTGCGCGCGTTCGCGCGTCGGCTGGCCGACCAGATCCCGGCCAGCTACGTCGCCGGTCTGGACATGGGCATGACCGAGCACGACGCGGCCATCATCCAGGACGAGCTCGCCGACCGCGGCGCGGCCGTCGGCGTCCCGGAAGCCCTCGGCGGGGTGCCCTACGACCAGCTCGGGGTGACGGGCCACGGCGTGGCCGAGGCGGTGCTGGCCGCGCTGGAGCGCGCCGGGAAACCGGTGGCCGGGGCGCGGATCGCGGTGCAGGGCTTCGGCGCGGTCGGCGCGGCGGCGGCCGCCCGGCTGCACGAGCTCGGCGCCCAGCTCGTCGCGCTGTCCACGGTGGACGGTTCGGTGCACGACCCGAACGGCCTCGACGTGCCCGGGTGGCTGGCCGCGCGAGCGGAGTTCGGCGACGCCTGCGTCGCCAAAGCCGCTCCCGCGCAACGCATCGCCCAGGGCGAGGAGCTCGCCGTGGACTGCGACGTGCTGATCCCCGCGGCCCGGCAGGACGTCATCGACCCCTCGGTGGCCGCGCGGATCCGGGCCGGTCTGATCGTGGAGGGCGCCAACCTGCCGACCACGCCGCGGGCCCGGGAAGCGCTGGGCGCGCGGGGCGTGGAGATCGTGCCGGACTTCATCGCCAACGCCGGTGGCGCCATCGCGGCCGGGTTCGCGATGGACGCCCGGCGATCGGCGTTCCGGCCGGAACCGGCCCGCATCCTCGACGAGGTCGCGGCCCGCACCCGGCGCAACACCCTGCTGGTGCTCGACACCGCCGCGCGCGAGGGCGTCCTGCCGCACGCGGCGGCGCTGACGATGGCCGAGCAGCGGGTTCGCGAGGCGATGCGGCTGCGCGGCCGACTGCCCGTCCCCGCCTGAGGAGACGGCGTGCTCAACCCGATTCACCTGCGCACGCTGCAGGAGTGCGTGCGCACCGGCTCGTTCGCCGAGGCCGGGCGCGCGCTCGGCTACACCGCCTCGGCGGTGTCGCAGCAGATGGTGCTGCTGGAGCGGGCGATCGGCGCGCCGCTGTTCGAGCGCTCCGCCCGCTCGGCCCGCAGCACGGCGCTGGCGCTGCGGCTGGCCGAGCGCAGCCGCGACGCGCTCGGCGCCCTGGACGCGCTGGAGCGGGAGGTGCGGGCCATGGTCGTCGGCGAGGAGGGCGGCCTGCGGCTGGCCTCGTTCGCCACCGCCAACTCGCGGGTGCTGCCGGACGTGCTGGCGGCGGTGATCTCGCAGCGCCCGCACGCCGAGGTGCAGCTCGACGAGGGCGAACCCGACGAGGTCGTCGACGGCGTCCTCGACGGCGTGCTGGACGCGGCGCTGGTCTTCGAGTACGACCTGGATCCGCGCCAGTGGCCCCTCGAGCTGTGCGCCGAGGAGCTGCTCGCCGAACCGCTGCACGTCGTCCTGCCCGCCTCGCACCGGCTCGCCGGGCGGCACCGGGTGGAACTGGCGGACCTGGCCGACGACACCTGGATCTGCACCCGCGAGGACACCGCGGGCGCCCGGTCGCTGATCCGGCTCGCCGCGGCGGCCGGGTTCGTCCCGCGGATCACCTTCCGCAGCAACGACTACTCGGTGATCCGCGACCTGGTGTCGCGGGAGCTCGGCGTCGCGGTCCTGCCCGCGCTGGCCATCCCCCGGGACCAGCCCGGCATCGTCCGCATCTTCGGCTTCCAGCCGCGTCGCCGGGTCAAGGTCCTCTACCGCAAGCAGAACACCAACCCGCTGCTACCGATCGCCCTGGAATTCCTGGCCTCGTCCTGCACAGCGGCCGCGTCCGAGTGGGAGCAGTCATGACCGAACCCGTCGACGAGCACTTCCTCCGCACCGTCCCCCGCCTCGGTGACGCGATTTCCGTGGAAATCGGGTCCACCTCGGTCTCGGCCGCGGATCTGGTGGGGTTGTTCGACTCGCAGATCGGGAGTCGACACCTCGACCTCAAGGCCCGTGAGCTGGGGAAACGGGGTGCCGGGTTCTACAGCATCGGGTCGTCGGGGCACGAGTCGAACGCGGCCGTGGCGGCGGCGCTGCGGGCCAGCGACCCGGCGCTGCTGCACTACCGGTCCGGGGCGTTCTACCTGGAGCGGGCCCGGCAGGTCGCCGGGAGCACGCCGCTGCTGGACGTGCTGCTGGGCATCGTGGCCTCGGCCGACGAGCCGATCTCGGCCGGTCGGCACAAGGTCTTCGGGCACGGCGACCTGGCGGTGATCCCGCAGACCTCGACGATCGCCTCGCACCTGCCGCGCTCGGTGGGTCTGGCGTTCGCGCTGGAGCGGGGCGCGCGGCTCGGGGTCGAGGCCGAGTGGCCTGCGGATTCGGTGGTGGTGTGCAGCTTCGGCGACGCCTCGGCGAACCACTCGACGGCCACCGGCGCGATCAACTCCGCGCTGCACTGCGCCTTCCAGGACCTGCCGATGCCGCTGCTGCTGGTCTGCGAGGACAACGGCATCGGCATCAGCGTGCGCACCCCGTCGGGCTGGATCGCCACCGCCTACGGGAACCGCCCAGGACTGCGCTACTTCACCGCCGACGGATCCGATCCCGTTGAGTGCCTGCGGGTTTCACGAGAGGCGGCCGAGTGGGTGCGCGCAAACCGAGCGCCGGCGTTCCTGCACCTGCGGACCGTGCGGCTGATGGGTCACGCCGGGTCCGACGTCGAATCGGCGTACCGGTCGCGCACCGAGATCACCGCCGACCACGACCGCGACCCGCTGCTCGGAACCGCCAAAACCCTCATCTCCCACGGCGTTCTCACCGCCGAGGAGGTGCTGGACCGCTACGAGGCCAAGCGCGCCGAGGTCGACTCGCTCGCCGAGGAAACGCTGAGCCGCCGCAAGCTGGGCAGCGCGGACGAGGTCATGGCCTCGCTGCACCGCCACTCCCCCGACGCCATCGCCACCGCGGCGGCCGAGAACCCGCCGGAGCGCGCGGATTCCGACGGTCCGCTGACGCTGGCGCAGGCGATCAACCGCTCGCTGGCCGACGAGCTCGCCCGCGACAACCGGGTCGTGGTCTTCGGCGAGGACGTGGCCCGCAAGGGCGGCGTGTACGGCGTGACCCGGGGGCTGCGCAAGAAGTACGGCGGCGGCCGGGTTTTCGACACGCTGCTCGACGAGCAGAGCATCCTCGGCACCGCGCTCGGCGCCGGACTGGCCGGCCTGCTGCCGATCCCGGAGATCCAGTACCTCGCCTACCTGCACAACGCCGCCGACCAGCTGCGCGGCGAGGCGAGCACCCTGAGCTTCTTCTCCGACGGCCGCTACACCAACCCGATGGTCGTGCGCATCGCCGGGTACGGCTACCAGAAGGGGTTCGGCGGGCACTTCCACAACGACGACAGCGTCGCCGCGCTGCGCGACCTGCCCGGCGTGGTCCTGGCCTCCCCGTCGCGGCCCGACGACGCGGCGGCGATGCTGCGCACCTGCGTCGCGGCGGCCCGCGTCGACGGCCGGGTGTGCGCGTTCCTCGAACCCATCGCCCTCTACCACACCCGCGACCTGCACGAATCCGGCGACGAGGGCTGGCTGGCCGACTACCCGATGCCGGGCGAGCACCACGTGCCGATCGGTCGCGCCCGCACCTACGGCGACGGCACCGACCTGACGCTGGTCAGCTTCGGCAACGGCGTTCCGATGAGCCTGCGCGTCGCCGAACGCCTCCGGCGGCACGGCGTGGACGCGCGCGTCCTCGACCTGCGCTGGCTCGCCCCGCTGCCCGCCGAGGACCTGCTGGCCGCGGCCGAGGCCACCGGCCGGGTGCTCGTCGTCGACGAGACCCGCCGCAGCGGAGGCGTGTCCGAGCCCGTGATCACCTCACTGGCCGACGCCGGGTTCACCGGCCCGATCAGCCGGGTGACCAGCGAGGACAGCTTCATCCCGCTGGGCGCGGCGGCCTACCACGTGCTGCTCGACGAGGACACGATCGAGGCCGCCGCGCTCAAGCTCACGCGGTGAGCTCCGGGAAGCGGTGCGCCCAGATCTCCCGGGAGGCGGCGATCGGGTCGGACACCGTCGAGCTGGGCAGGTCGAGGATGCGGGTGCGGCGGTCGGTGGGCTGGTAGCGGTCCCAGCCGGGGTCACCGGTGGCGGCGAACGACGTCCAGGAGCGGCGGAACTCGCCGGAGAGGTCCTCGAACCCGTCCGGCACACCGCCGAGCAGCAGCTGCAGCAGCGGGCCGTCGGCGTTGCCGAAGGTGAACGGGATGTCCAGCGCGTGGCAAGCGCCCAGCCCGTTGGGAGCCTGGAGGGTGAGCTCGTAGAGGTGGCTGCGCTCCCCCGCCGCCGCGTGCGCCTCGGCCATCCACAGCGCGGGCACCCGGAACAGCTTGTCGCTGAGCAGCGTGTTGTAGAGCCCGGTGTCGTCGAGATCGGGGTGCGCGGCGCGGTACTGGTCCATCACGCCGTCGCGCAGGTGCAGGTCGGCGGCCAGCTTGTCCGGGTCGAGGGATTCGCGGCGCATCATCGCGGTGAACAGCGTCGCCTCCTGCGCGGTGAACCCGGCGATGAGGTCAATGCCCTTCGCCGCGCCGCCGAGCAGGGCCACCCACGGGAGCTCGCCGAGGGTTTCGCCGTCGAGGATCACGCCGTAGGGCGTGGTGTCGGACCAGGCGGCGCGGCTGCGGGTCATCTCAGCCGTGGCGTCGCGCTGCGCGGCGTGCAGCTGCTCGGCGGGGATCTTCGCCAGCTCGGCGACGATGGGGCGCACGCCGACCGGGCCGGTGATGAGCTCAGCGGCCTTGCGCGCCTCGTCCTCACCCCGGTACATCGCGGCCGGGCTCTGCGCGATCGCGCGGTGAAACAGCCCGGTCCGCGCGGACCCGGCGACCAGGGTGGCGATGGAGGTGCCGCCCGCGGACTCGCCGAAGATGGTGACGTTGTCGGGGTTGCCGCCGAAGGCGGCGATGTTCTCCCGCACCCAGCGCAGCGCGGCGAGGTGGTCGAGGATGCCGCGGTTGGCGGGCGCGTCGTCGACCCAGCCGAACCCCTCGTAGCCGACCCGGTACCCGGCGGTCACCACGACCACGCCGGAGCTCGCCAGCCGCGCCCCGTCGTAGCTGCCCTCGGACGGGCTGCCCGCCAGGTAGGCGCCGCCGTGGAACCACACCATGACCGGCAGGTTCGCGGACGGGTCGGGCGTCCAGACGTTGAGCGTCAGGCTGTCGGTGCCGTCGCCGGGGTTCCACGACGAGGGAAGCCCGTCGGCCATCGGCGGCTGCGGCACGGCCGGGCTGAAGCGCGTGGCCTCGCGCACCCCGTCCCAGCGCTCCGGCTCGGTCGGCGCCTGGAACCGCCGAGGCCCGTCCAGGGGAGCCGCGAACGGGATCCCCTTGAACACCTGCACATCACCCTCGGCAGCGCCCCGCACCGCCCCGAACTCGGTCCGCACCACGAACTGCATGTATCCATACAACCATCTGACCGGCTCACCGAGCCACCACGGGGCACTCCCGGTGGCCATCGTCGCTGGAGGGGGACAGTTTTAGCCAGAATCACCCGGGGTCGATGTCCCTTTTGTCCGGTCAATTATGGCTAAAACTGTCCCGCTCCAGGAGCCCCGCCCTCGCGTGAGGCGGCCTCGGATCAGGAGGGGTCGCCGAAGACCTTGCCGGGGTTGAAGATCCCGGTGGGGTCGAGGGCGTTCTTGATGTCGTGGTGCATGCCGATGACCTTGGGCGAGAGCTCGGCGTGCAGGCCCTTGCGCTTGAGCAGGCCCACGCCGTGCTCGCCGGTGACCGTGCCGCCGAGCTCGATGGCGTCGGCGACGATGTCGTCGAAGGCGCGCTGGGCGCGCAGCCGGGCGTCGTCGTCCCCGGGCGGGGTGATGATCAGCGGGTGCAGGTTGCCGTCGCCGGCGTGGGCGATGTTGGCGATCTGCGTGTCGTGCCGCTGCGCGGCGGCTTCGATGCGCGCGAGCATGTCGGGAACCAGGGCGCGCGGGACGCAGACGTCCTCGGTGAGCAGCGGGCCGAGGCGCTCCAGCGCCGGGTAGGCCAGGCGGCGGGCCGAGAACAGCGCGTCGGCCTCCTGCTCGTCGGTGGAGCGGGCGCTCCAGGTCGCGCCGGCCTCATCGAAGCAGCGCACCAGGGTGTCGACCTCCTGCTCACCGGCCTGCCCCGGGGTGTCGGAGCGGCCCAGCAGCAGGACGTTGGCCTCGGCGGACAGGCCCATGTTCTTCCAGTCGTCGACCGCGCGCAGGCAGTGCTGGTCGAGCAGCTCCAGGGCGGAGGGCACCACTCCGGAGGCCGCGACGGCGGCCACCGCCTCCCCGGCGGCGACCAGCGAGTCGAAGTAGCCCACCACGGTGCGCTCGGGCGCCCGCAGCCCGGGCAGCAGCTTCACCGTCACCTCGGTGACGATGCCGAGCGTGCCCTCGGAGCCGACGAACAGGCCGCACAGGTCGTACCCGGCGACGCCCTTGGCGGTGCGCCGGCCGAGCCGCACGACCTCCCCGTCGCCCACGACGGCCTCGAGGCCGAGCACGTAGTCCCTGGTCACGCCGTACTTCACGCAGCACACGCCACCGGCGTTGGTGGAGACGTTGCCGCCGATGGTCGACCACGGCGAGCTCGCCGGGTCCGGCGGGTACCAGGCGCCGTGCTCGCGGCAGGCGGCGCGCAGGTCGTCGTTGACGACGCCGGGCTGCACCACGGCCAGCTGCTCGCGCGGGTTGATCTCCAGGATCTCGTTCATGCCCTCCAGCGAGATCAGCACGCACCCGTCGACGGCGTTCGCGCCACCCGACAGGCCGGTTCCCGCACCTCGGGGCACGACCGGAACCCGGTGCTCGGCGCAGACCCGCACCGCGGCGACGACGTCGTCGGTGCCGCGGGCGCGCACGACGGCGAGGGGCTTGCCGTAGGGCGCCCACTCGGCCTCGTCGTGGGAGAACCGCCCGGTGGAGTCCGGATCGGTGAGCAGCACCTCGTCGGGAAGAGCCGCTCGCAGGTCCCGCAGCGCAGCGTTGTCCGAATCGTCCACCATTGGTCTACCTCCCACTGCACGAACCGCCCTCACACTAACCCGGCGGACGGGACGAACAGCTTGAGGCCTCAACCAAGTTCCGGGAAGCGGCGCTCCCAGATCTGCCGGGACCCGCGGATCGGGTCGCCGACCAGCGATACCGGGTTGTCGAAGATCCGCGTCTGCCGGTCGAGCAGGCGGTAGCCGGGCCAGCCCGGGTCGCCGGTCGCCGCGAACGACGTCCAGGACCGGCGGATCTCGGCCGACAGCTCGTCGAACCCGGCGGGCTCGTCACCCAGCATCTGGACCGCGAGCGGGTCGTCGCACCGGCCGAAGGTGAACGGCACGTCGAGCCCGTGCGCGGCGCCGAGCGCCCCGCCGCGCTGCGGGGTCGGCCAGGTGAACTCGTAGAGGAACGCGCGCCCGCGCGCCGCGGCCACGGCTTCGGCCATCCACACCGCGGGCATCCGGAAGAGCTGGTCGCCGAGCAGCACGGTGTGCAGGTCGGAGTCGGGCAGGCCCGGGTAGGCCGAGCGGTACTCGGCGGCCGTCGAGTCCGGCAGGCTCAACGAGCGCGCCAGCTCCTCGACGTCGAGCGCCTCGTCCGGCAGGTCGGCGGTGAAGGTCGTCGCCTCGTCGCGGTTGAACCCGGCGATCACGTCGATGCCGTGCGCCGCGCTGCCGCGCATCGCCACCCACGGCAGTTCGGCGAGCACCTCGCCGTCGAGGACGACGTTGTAGGGCAGGCCGTTGGTCCAGGCCGCCCGGTTCGCGCTGATCTCGGCCATCGCCGGCGCCTGCGCCGCGTGCAGGGCCTCCGGCGGCACGTCGGCGAGCCCGCTCGCGGTCGGCGGGATGCCGAGCGGCCCGGTGATGAGCTCGCCGAGCTTGCGAGCCTCGTCCTCGTCGACGTACATCGCCGCCGGGCTCTGCGCGATGGCGCGGCGGAACAGCCCGCGCCGCCCGGATCCGGCGACCAGCGTCGCCACCGACGTCGCGCCCGCCGATTCACCGAAGATCGTGACGTTGTCCGGGTTGCCGCCGAAGGAGATGATGTTGTCGCGCACCCAGCGCAGCGCCGCGAGCTGGTCGAGGACGCCGCGGTTGGACGGCGCGTCCTCGACCCAGCCGAACCCCTCGTAGCCGACCCGGTAGTTGACCGTCACCACGACCACGCCGTCGCGCGCCAGGACGGACCCGTCGAAACCGTCGGTGGCGGCCGTGCCGCCGAGGAACGCGCCGCCGTGCAACCACACCATCACCGGCAGGTGCCCGCCGCGATCCGGTGTCCAGACGTTGACCGTAAGGCACTCGGTGGAGTCACCGGGACGCCAGATCGCGGGCATCGGCGGGAGGGCGGCCTGCGGCACCGAGGCGCTGTAGCGGGAGGCGTCGCGCAGCCCGTCCCACCTCGGCGGCGCCACCGGCGCCTGGAACCGGCGCGGGCCGTCCAGCGGCGCGGCGTACGGGATGCCCTTGAACGCCATGACGTCGCCGTCGGCGACGCCTCGCACGGCGCCGTGCTCGGTGCGGACGATGAGGTCCATCCCGCCGTACAACCACCGGAAACCGGATAACGCGGACGATTTCTCCTCGGTCATCTCTCACGCCCCGTCGCAGAGTTCGGCGACCGCCTGCGGCAGCGCCTCGGCGAGCTTCTCCATGTCGGGCAACGCCGCCCGGTTCGCCTGCACCCCGATGTGCACGGTGTCGCGGAACTGCGAGACCGCGATCGACAGCGCGTGTCCGGAGGCCAGCGGCGCGATCGGGAACAGCTCGGCGACCTCGGCGCCGTCGAGGGCGGCGTGGAACCGCGGCAGCGGCACGTTGGTGACCATCGTGTCGAACAGCAGCGGCGCGCCCTGGGCGACCAGCGGGGTGGCGAGGTGGTGCAGCAGCTGCGGCAGCCGTCCGGCCAGCACGGGGAACGCGCCCGGCCCGCGCAGCGGACCACCGCTCTTGTTGGCGCTCATCTCCTCGCGCAGCGACCGCAGCCGCTCGCCCGGGTCGGGTTCGTCGACGGGCAGTCCGCACAGGTAGCCGGAGAGCTGGTTGTTGCCGCTGCGCGGCTGGTTGCTGCGTCGCCGGCACACCGGGATCAGCGCGCGCACCGGCACGCCGCCGACGTCGGCGCCGCGGTCGGCCATCCACCGGCGCAGCGCACCGGTGATGATCGCGAGCACGACGTCGTTGGTGGTGCCGCCGCCGTGCCGGGAGCGGATGCGGCGGATGTCGGCCAGGTCGACGGGCACCAGCGCGAGTTTGCGGGCCGGCGAGGTGCTGGCGTGCATCGGCGAGGACTGCAGCGGGATGCGCACGTGGCGCACCACCGAGGCGGCGATGCCCAGCGACTCGCCGGACTTCGACAGGGTGCCGCGCAGCGCGCCGACCAGCTTGTCCGGTTTGCGCAGCAGCCCGAGGGCGTCCTCGATCGGATTGCTGGGCGGTGTCGCGGGCGTGTCGGTGAGGTCGGTGAACTCGTCGAGCAGCCGCACCCCGACCTCGACGGCGTCGTGCCCGTCGACCAGGGCGTGGTGGAACTTCATCAGCACCGCGAACCGGTTGTCGGCCAGGCCGGTGATCAGGTGCAGTTCCCACAGCGGGCGGCGCTGGTCGAGCGGATCGGCGATCAGCTCGGAGGTCAGGATCGCGAGCTCCTCGCGGCCTCCCGGGCTGGGCACCTCGTGGTCGTGGACGTGCTCGGTGGCGTCGAAGTCGCGGGCCTCGCGCCAGTGCGGTTGCAGCCAGGAGCGTTCCAGCCGCATCCGGAGGCGGCCGATGCGCTGGGCCCGTTCGGCGAGCAGCCGCCGCAGCCGGTCGCGGTCGACCGGTCCTTCGGCGCGGAAGACGGCGACCGCGCCCACGTGCATGGGCGTGTCCTCGTTCTCCATGCACAGAAATGCCCAGTCGAGTGGTGTCAGTTCACTTCGGGCGGGTGTTTCGGTTGCGGTCATCGCCTATTCCCCGTCAACGATGAATTGGTCGTTCGCGTTACGCATCAGTTTCCGATGGGATCTCTCGGTGGTCGGCGATCCAATCCGAATCCGGTTCGCAATCGGACGTTCCGGTGAACAGGCGACCTCGCGTGCGGTCCTGAACCTGCTGGTGACGAGCACATCGACGGGTTCCTTCCGGTGCTGTCGGCAGTCGGCGTGCGCGCACCGATCACCGCAGCAGTGAGAGTTTTCGGGTCGGCGCACGTGGTCAATTCGCAAACCGGTGCGCCGTTGCACAATTCGTCAGGGTAACCGCTGACCAGTGCGTCGACCTTAGCGAAGAAATGATCGGTTGAGAACGACCGCGATCGGCCGCGCCGAAACTCGGAAGGGTTTTGATCACTGCGTTCAGTGCCGGTTCGGGGATTCGAGATCACCCGAACGGACGCCGATGTCTCCGCGGTGGACCCACCGAGCGGACGGCGATGACGCCCCGCACCGGCCCGGTGGCCGAGGAGGCCTCGGATTCTCACTCGAACGCTGGTCCGGGCAGCACGAAGCCCCGCCGCCGCAGGCGTGTCGCGCTGCGGTGGCGGGGCTTCGTGATTCCCAGCCGGGTGGTTCGGTTACTTGCCGGGCTCCCAGTGGTCGAGGAGCGCGGCGAAGGTCTCGAAGGCCGGGGCGTTGTAGCCGTAGGGCGCTTCGAGGTGGATGCCGATCGGGAATCCGAGGTCGTGCACGCCGTCGATGACCCGCTTGTAGAGGTCGACGACCGCCTGCTTGCGCTGCTCGAAGCCGAGCTCGGCGGTGCGGGCGACGAACTCCTGCTCGGCGGCCACGGCCTGGTTGCCCGGGTCCTGGATGAGCCACTGGATGAGCTTCTTCTTGCTCTCCACGCCCGGGATGAACCCGAACGACAGCAGGATCTCGGGGCGGTGCGGCGTGGTGCGCGCGAATTCCTTCAGGAAGTCGACGATCGCCTCGGAGTACAGCAGCTGCGTCATGCCGTAGGTGGCGCCGCGCTCGCACTTGAACCCGAAGCGGCCCTGCTCGCCCTCGCGGGTGGGGATGAGGATGGAGCCGCGGTGCGGGACGACGTCCTGGAACTTGGTGAGCGCGTCGACCGGCGCCACGCCGGGGCCCTCGCCGTCGGCCATGGTGCGCGGGACGCCGACGAAGGCGATGCCGTCCATGTCGGCGTCGCGCAGCGACTGGAGGCGCTCGGTCAGGGCGGGCTCGTCGTGGAAGGCGGTGACCTGCGTGCACAGGCCGCGGACGTCGCCGCCGAGCTCCGGGCGGATGGTGCGCCAGAAGTCGATGGTGTCCATCTTGGGGCGGAAGTCGACCGGGCGGTCGCCGTCCTCCTGGATGATCCCGGGGATCATCACGTGCCGGATGCGGCCGGTCAGCCCGAATTGGCGGCTGAGCTCGGCGATCTTCTGTCCTTCTTCAACGGCCCTCTGCACACCGCCGTCGAGGTCGGGCGGAACCAGTTCGAGTGCGATGGTGGTCATGTCGGCCTCAGGTATTCCTTCTGTCGACTTCGGTCACCGCAGCGCTCGCTAGACACGCCTGCGAACCTGCACCTAGTGGCAGGGACCGTTTTCATTTCAGGAGAAGGTTTTTCCGACGAGGCCGGCGTTCCCGGGAACGTTCGAACGCGGAACGTCCCCGGGCTCACCGACTTTCGCGGGAACCGGGGGTGGTCACCGCACGCGGGCGGTGACCACCGGCCGGATCAGTAGCGGTAGTGCTCGGGCTTGTACGGGCCTTCGACGTCGACGCCGATGTAGGCGGCCTGCTCCTTGGTGAGCTTGGTCAGCTTCACACCCAGCGCGTCCAGGTGCAGACGGGCGACCTTCTCGTCCAAGTGCTTCGGGAGCACGTAGACGTCGGTGTTGTACTCGCCCGGCTTGGTGAACAGCTCGATCTGCGCGATCGTCTGGTTCGTGAA
>NZ_FOZX01000014.1 GCF_900116135.1 Saccharopolyspora flava | reverse complement strand
GGGCCACCCGCTGCGGGGCAAGGCCGCGATCGCCAACGCCCGGCTGGCCTACGCCGCCTACCAGGAGGTCTTCTCGACCGAGCGGTGGAACGCCCTGAAGGCCGAGGGTGCTCGGGCGCAGCGTCCGCTGTGGGCCTCGACCGGGGTCAAGGACAAGTCCTACTCCGACACCCGCTACGTCGACGAGCTCGCGGCGCCGAACACGGTCAACACGATGCCGGAGTCGACGCTGCAGGCCACGACCGATCACGCCGACGTGCGCGGTGACCTGGTCACCGGCACCGCGGCCGAGTCGCAGCAGGTCTTCGACGACCTGGCCGCGGCGGGCATCGACCTCGACGACGTGTTCAAGGTCCTCGAGACCGAGGGCGTCGACAAGTTCGAGAAGTCCTGGACCGAACTCCTCGACACCGTGGCCTCCCAGCTGGAGCAGGCCAAGTAAGGAACGCCACGCGCGTTGAAGTCGGTCCGGGCCGGTGCGGCGAACTGTCGCACCGGCCCGGATCGGCGAGAATCACGTACGAACTAAAAACTCTTTCGAGCCCTGAAGGATCTTCATGGCAACCGATGTTTCTGTCGAAATTGCCGACACGGCGCTGGCGGCCGAGGCTCGCCCACTGGTCGAGCGGCTGACCGCCGATGCGGTTGCCGGCAAGCTCGCCGCCCAGGACGCCACGCTGTGGGGCCCCGACGCCGAACCCGAGGCCTCCATCCGGCTGTCCTGGACGACGCTGGCCGAGAGCTCCCGGCCGCTGCTGGCCGAGATCGACGCGCTGCGCGCCGAGCTGCACGCCGACGGGCTGGACCGGGTGGTGCTGGCGGGCATGGGCGGCTCCTCGCTGGCCCCCGAGGTCATCACCGGCACCGCCGGCGTCCCGCTGACCGTCCTCGACACCACCGACCCCGGTCAGGTCGCCGACGCGCTGGCCGGTGATCTGGACCGGACCGTGCTGGTCGTGTCCTCCAAGTCGGGCACCACCGTCGAGACCGACTCGCACCGCCGGATCTTCGAAAAGGCCTTTGAACAAAACGGAATCGATCCTGTGACCCGCATCATCGTGGTCACCGACCCCGGTTCCCCGATGGAGACCGCGGCCCGCGAGGCCGGGTACCGCAAGGTCTTCACCGCCGACCCGAACGTGGGCGGCCGCTACTCGGCGCTGACCGCGTTCGGTCTCGTCCCGGCCGGGCTGGCCGGTGCCGACATCGCCGGTCTGCTCGACGACGCCGCGACCGCGTTCAAGGCGCTCAGCGCCGACTCGGACCACAACCCGGCGGTGCAGCTGGGCGCCGCGATCGGCGCCGCGCACTCGCAGGGCGCCGAGAAGCTGGTCTTCGCCGACACCGGTTCCGGCATCGCCGGCTTCGGTGACTGGGTGGAGCAGCTCATCGCCGAGTCCACCGGCAAGAACGGCACCGGCGTGCTGCCGGTCGTCGTGGAGAACGCCGACGCGCCGGGCTACGCCGACGCCGGTGCCGACGCCACCACGGTGGCCATCGGCCCGCGCATCGACACCGCGCAGATCAGCACCACCGGTCCGCTCGGCGGACAGATGCTGCTGTGGGAGTTCGCGACCGCGATCGCCGGCCGGCTGCTGGGCATCAACCCGTTCGACCAGCCCGACGTGGAGGCCGCCAAGAAGGCCGCCCGCGCCCTGCTGGACGGCCCGGCCGGTGGCCCGGCGGCGACCCCGGCGGCCGTCGACGGCTCCGTCGAGGTGCATCCCTCTGGCGACTGGGCGTCGGCGGGCGTGGGCACCGTGGCCGAGGCGCTGCGCGCGTTCCTGGCCACCGCCCCGAAGGGCGGCTACCTGGCGATCCAGGCCTACCTGGACCGCCTCGACGACGCCTCGGCGGCGGTGCTGCGCACCGAGCTGGCGCGGCGCACCGGGCTGCAGACCACCTTCGGCTGGGGCCCGCGCTTCCTGCACTCCACCGGCCAGTACCACAAGGGCGGCCACCAGAACGGCGTGTTCCTGCAGATCACCGGCGACTCCGAAGCCGACCTGGAGGTGCCGGACCGGCCCTACGCCCTGGCCGGACTGCAGCGCGCCCAGGCGCTGGGCGACGGCCAAGTGCTGGCCGACCACGGACGCCCGGTGCTGCGACTGCACCTGACCGACCGCGCGGCCGGGCTCGTCGAGCTCGTCAAGGCCGTGCAGACCCTCGGGGGACAGGCGTGACCACGAGCAGCGAATGGACCAACCCGCTGCGGGATGCCCGGGACAAGAGACTCCCGCGGATCGCCGGGCCGTGCGGCCTGACGATCTTCGGCGTCACCGGTGACCTCTCGCGCAAGAAGCTGATGCCGGCGATCTACGACCTGGCCAACCGCGGCCTGCTGCCGCCGGGCTTCGCGCTGACGGGCTTCGCCCGCCGCGACTGGGCCGACCAGGACTTCATGCAGGTCGTCTACGAGGCGGTCAAGGAGAACGCGCGCACGCCGTTCCACCAGACCGTCTGGGACCGGCTGGCCGAGGGCATCCGGTTCGTGCCGGGTTCCTTCGACGACGACGAGGCGTTCGACAAGCTCGCCGAGACCGTCAAGGAGCTCGACGCCGACCGGGGCACCGGCGGCAACCACGGCTTCTACCTGTCGGTGCCGCCGTCGGCGTTCCCGACGGTGCTCAAGCAGCTGTCCCGGTCCGGGCTGACCAGCCCGACCGACGAGAGCTGGCGCCGCGTGGTCATCGAGAAGCCGTTCGGCCACGACTCCGACAGCGCCAAGGAACTCAACCGGATCGTCAACGACGTCTTCCCCGAGGAGTCGGTGTTCCGCATCGACCACTACCTCGGCAAGGAGACGGTGCAGAACATCCTGGCGCTGCGCTTCGCGAACCAGCTGTTCGAGCCGATCTGGAACGCGCACTACGTCGACCACGTGCAGATCACCATGGCCGAGGACATCGGCCTGGGCGGTCGCGCGGGCTACTACGACGGCATCGGCGCGGCCCGCGACGTCATCCAGAACCACCTGCTGCAGCTGATGGCGCTCACGGCGATGGAGGAGCCGGTCTCCTTCTCGCCGGACGACCTGCGGGCGGAGAAGATCAAGGTGCTCTCGGCGACCAAGCCGGTGGGCCCCTTCGACCAGACCACCGCGCGCGGCCAGTACACCGGTGGCTGGCAGGGCGGTTCGCTGGTGCCGGGTCTGCACGAGGAGGGCGGTTTCGCGTCCGACTCGATCACCGAGACCTACGCGGCGATCACCCTGGAGGTCGAGAGCCGCCGCTGGGCGGGCGTGCCGTTCTACCTGCGCTCGGGCAAGCGGCTGGGCCGCCGGGTCACCGAGATCGCCGTGGTGTTCAAGCGCGCCCCGCACCTGCCGTTCGACTCCACCATGACCGAGGAGCTGGGGCAGAACGCCCTGGTCATCCGGGTGCAGCCGGACGAGGGCGTGACGATGCGCTTCGGCGCGAAGGTTCCGGGCACCTCGATGGAGGTCCGGGACGTCACGATGGACTTCGGGTACGGCCACGCCTTCACCGAGTCCTCGCCGGAGGCCTACGAGCGGCTGATCCTGGACGTGCTGCTGGGTGAGCCGTCGCTGTTCCCGGTGAACGAAGAAGTCGAACTGTCCTGGAACATCCTCGACCCGGTGCTGGAGCACTGGGCCTCGCGCGGCAAGCCCGAGCCGTACAAGGCCGGGACCTGGGGTCCGTCCTCGGCGGACGAGATGCTGGCCCGCACCGGACGCGTCTGGAGGCGACCGTGATCATCGACCTGCCGTCGACCACCACCTCGCAGGTCAACAAGAAGCTGGTGGAGCTGCGCGAGTCCGGTGGCGCCGTGGCGCTCGGCCGGGTGCTCACGCTGGTGATCGCCACCGGCGACGGCACCGAGGTGGAGAAGGCGATCCAGGCCGCCAACGAGGCGAGCCGGGAGCACCCGTGCCGCGTGATCGTGGTGGCCAGCGGTGCCCGCCAGGCCGCTCCGCGGCTGGACGCGCAGATCCGCGTGGGCGGTGACGCCGGTGCCTCCGAGGTCATCGTGCTGCGGCTGTACGGCCCGCTGGCCGACGAGGGCGCGGGCTCGGTCGTGCCGCTGCTGCTGCCGGACGCCCCGGTGGTCACCTGGTGGCCGACCGACGCGCCGGACGCCCCGGCGAAGGACCCGCTGGGCGCGCTGTCGCACCGCCGCATCACCGACGCGGCGGCCGAGGCGGACCCGATCGAGTCGCTGCAGAAGCGGACGAAGTCCTACGTGGAGGGCGACACCGACCTGGCCTGGACGCGGCTGACGTCCTGGCGGGCGATGCTGTCCGCGGCGATGGACCTGCCGCCGCACGAGCAGGTCACCGCCGCCACCGTCACCGGTGCCGCCGACTCGCCGTCGACGGACCTGCTGGCGGGCTGGCTGTCGGCGTACCTGGAGATCCCGGTGCGCAGGCTGGAGAGCTCCCGGGCCGGTTCGGGCATCTACTCGGCGGTGCTGGAGCGCCCCTCCGGCAGCATCGAGATCGTGCGCCCGGACGGCAAGGTCGGCACGCTGACCCAGCCGGGCCAGCCGGACCGGCGGATCTCGCTGCAGCGCCGCGAGGTGCAGGACTGCCTGAGCGAGGAGCTGCGACGCCTCGACCCGGACGAGATCTACGAGATCACCCTCGGCGGTCTCAAGGGCATCGTGCGCGGCGAGGACACCGCCGAGGAGTCCGCGGGCGAGTCCTCCGGGGAAGGGGACGCCGAGTGAGCCGTCCCGAGGCGCTGGTCCACTCCGGCGGCGACGTGCTCGCCGCCGCGGTGGCGGCGCGGCTGATCACCGCGATCACCGACGCGCAGGCCGCTCGCGGTTCGGCGTCGGTGGTGCTCACCGGTGGCCGCACCGGCATCGGCGTGCTGGAGCAGGTGCGCCGCTCCCCCGCGCTGGGCGCGGTGGACTGGTCCGCCGTCGACTTCTTCTGGGGCGACGAGCGGTTCCTGCCGGGCGGCGACGGCGAGCGCAACGAGACGCAGGCCCGGCAGGCGCTGCTGGACCACGTCGACGTCGACCCGGCGCGGGTGCACGCGATGGCGCCGTCGGACGGCGAGTTCGGCGACGACGCGGACGCGGCGGCGGCCGGGTACGCCGAGCTGCTGGCGTCGCTGGCGCCCGAGGGCGCGGCGGTGCCGTCGTTCGACGTGCTGATGCTGGGCGTCGGCGAGGAGGGCCACACGGCCTCGCTGTTCCCGGACACCCCGTACGTGCGGGAGTCCGGGAAGACGGTGGTGGGCGTGCACGACTGCCCGAAGCCGCCGCCCACCCGGGTGTCGCTGACGCTGCCGGCGATCGGCGCCGCCTCGCAGGTGTGGCTGATGACCACCGGCAAGGCCAAGGCCGAGCCGGTGGCGGCGGCCCTCAACGGCGCGAAGCCGGTCGACATCCCCGCCGCGGGGGCGTTCGGCCGCAACCGCACCCTCTGGCTGCTCGACGCCGACGCGGCGGCCGAACTGGGCTGAGCGCACGGCAAAAAAACGTGAACGCGTCTCCTTCTCATTGAAGGGGGCGCGTTTTCGTTGTCACCGATCGGTGAGAACCCGTGCGGGCGGCCCGGATCGGCAATACGCTGTGTCGCGGTCGATGATCGCGATGGAGGAGATCCGATGCGCAGGCTCGGTTTGCTCGGCACAGCACTGGGTTTCGCGGCGGTCCTGCTGGGACTGCTGGGCACGGCCGGGGTAGCCGCGCCGTCGAGCACGGAGATGCGGGGTGTGTGGATCGCCAGCGTCGCCAACACCGACTGGCCGAGCAGGCCGGGGTTGCCGGTCGAGCAGCAGCAGGCCGAGTACCGGGCGCTGCTGGACGAGGCCGTGGCGAACCGGATGAACGCGGTGTTCGTGCAGGTCAGGCCGACCGCCGACGCGTTCTGGCCGTCGCCCGTGGAGCCCTGGTCGCACTGGCTGACCGGGCAGCAGGGCCGCGATCCCGGTTACGACCCGATGCGGTTCCTGGTCGACGAGGCGCACCAGCGGGGCCTGGAGTTCCACGCCTGGTTCAACCCGTACCGGGTGAGCATGACCGACGACCTGAACGCGCTGGTGCCGAGCCACCCGGCGCGGCTCCATCCGGAGTGGACGTTCGCCTACGGCGGAAAGCGCTACTACGACCCGGGTCTGCCGCAGGTCCGCGACCTGGTCACCTCGGCGATCACCGACGCGGTGTCGCGCTACCAGGTCGACGGAGTGCACCTGGACGACTACTTCTACCCCTACCCGGTCGAGGGTCAGCCGATCCCGGACGAGCGGACGTTCGCCGAGCACGGCAAGGGTTTCGCGAACATCGACGACTGGCGGCGCGAGAACGTCAACGAGCTCGTCGCGGGTCTGCACGACCGGGTGCACGCGATCCGGCCGAACGCCGAGTTCGGCGTGAGCCCGTTCGGGATCTGGCGCAACGCGAGCAGCGACCCGGCGGGCTCGAACACCCGGGGCATGGAGTCCTACTCGGCGATCTTCGCCGACACCCGGCGCTGGGTGAAGGAGGGCTGGGTCGACTACATCGCGCCCCAGGTCTACTGGCAGTTCGGCCACCCGGCGGCGGACTACGCGGCGGTCGTGCCGTGGTGGTCGCAGACCGTCTCCGGCACCGGCGTGAAGCTCTACATCGGACAGGCCGCCTACAAGGTCGGCCAGCCGGGCTGGACCGACCCGGCGGAGCTGTCGAACCACCTCGCCTTCAACGCCGACCAGCCCCACGTCGAAGGCGACCTCTACTTCAGCGCCAAGTCCCTCACCACCGTCGCCCGCGACGCCATGGCCCGCGTGGTCCACGACCACTACGAGAACTAGGTCCGCTCGGCGAAGGCCTCGACTTGGGCCGTGGTACCGGCGACGACGAGGGTGTCTCCCGGGCCGACGGTGGTGTCGGCGGTGGCGTAGGTGAAGTCCTCGTCGGGGCGCTTGATGCCGACGACCGTGACGCCGTACTTGGAGCGCAGCTTGAGCTCGCCGAGGGTGGCGCCGACGGCTTCGGCCGGGGCGTTGGTCTTCACCAGGGCGTAGTGCTCGGCGAGTTCGATGTAGTCGAGCATCCGGCCGTTGACCAGGTGCGCGACCCGCTCCCCCATCTCGTGCTCGGGCAGCACCACGTGGTGCGCGCCGACGCGTTCGAGGATGCGGCCGTGCTGCCTGCTGGTGGCCTTGGCCCAGATGTGCGGGATGCCGAAGTCGGCCAGCAGCGACGTGGTGAGGATGCTGGCCTCCAGGTCGGTGCCGATGGCCACCACGGCCCGCTTGAACTGGTGCACACCGAGCTGGCGCAGGCTCTCCGGGTCGGTGCTGTCGACGACGGCGGTGTGGGTGAGCTCGTCGGCGTGGCGCTGCACCACGCCCGGCCGCGAGTCCAGCGCCAGCACCTCCGAGCCGCGCCGCACGAGTTCGGCGGCCAGCGAGCTGCCGAACCGGCCGAGGCCGATGACCACGATCTGGTTGGTGTCGTCGTTCCTAGCCAACGATGGGTCGCTCCTCCGGTAGTTCGTAGCGGCGGACGCGTTCGCGCAGGGCGAGCGCGGACGCCAGGGTGATCGGACCGAGCCTGCCGATGAACATCAGCAGCACCAGCAGTATCTGCCCGAAGGCCGGCAGGTCCCCGGTGATGCCGGTGGACAGGCCGACGGTGGCGAACGCCGAGACGGCCTCGAACAGCACCTGGTCGAGGCCGAACGGGCTGATCACCAGCAGCGCCAGCACGGTCAGCATGACGACGGCGACGCCGAGCAGCACGATGGTCAGCGCCTGCCGCTGCACGGTCGAGGGCAGCTGCCTGCCCAGCACGTGCACGGTGGGTTCGCCGCGGATCTCGGCGAGGATCACGAACGCCAGCAGGGCGAAGGTGGTGACCTTGATGCCGCCGGCGGTTCCGGCGCTGCCGCCGCCGATGAACATGAGGATGTCCTGCAGCAGCAGCGTCGCGGGGTGGAAGGCGCCGACGTCGAGGCTGTTGAACCCGGCGGTGCGCGGCATGACGCCGGTGGTGAACCCGGCGAGCAGCTTGCCGGGCCAGGACAGCGGCCCGAGCGTGGCGGGGTTGGCCCACTCGGCGACGGTGGTGCCGAGCACGCCCACGACCAGCAGCGCAGCGGTGGCCCACAGGGTGACCTTGGCGTGCATGGTCCAGCGGCGGGCGCCGCGCAGGTGCCGGAAGATCTCGACCCACACCGGGAAGCCGAGCCCGCCGGCGATGACGGCGAGGCAGATCGGCAGCATGAACCAGGGGTCGGTGGCGAAGGACATGAGGCTGTCGCTGCGCAGCGCGAACCCGGCGTTGTTGAACGCCGAGATCGCGTGGAAGACGCCGTCGTAGATCGCCCGGCCGACCGTCTCCTGGTAGCCGATGATCAGCCGTGCGGTGAGCACGACGGCCACGACCAGCTCGAACAGCAGGCTCAGCCCGATCACGCGGGTGACCATGCGGCGCACCTCGCCGAGCCCGAGGGCTTTGGTCTCGGCTTGGGCGGTCAGCCGCATCCGCAGCCCGAAGCGGCGGAACATGAGCAGGCTCAGCAGGGAGGCGACGGTCATGATGCCGAGGCCGCCGAGCTGGATGAGCCCGAGGATGATGATCTCGCCCGCGGTGGAGAAGTAGGTGGGGGTGTCCACCACGATCAGCCCGGTCACGCACACCGCGGAGGTGGCGGTGAACAGCGCCGGGACGAGCCCGGTGGCCTCTCCGCTCTCGGAGGAGAACGGCATCATCAACAAGACGGTGCCGACCGCGATGAGGGCGGCGAAGCCCAGCACGATCGGCACCGAGGGGCGCCGCGACACGGCGGCGAACCCGCGGCGAAGCCCAGCACGATCGGCACCGAGGGGCGCCGCGACACGGCGGCGAACCCGCGCTCGAAGGCAGAGGCGTTCACACGGGCACCCTACGTCGCGGGGGTGATCAGGGTTCGCT
Source organism: Saccharopolyspora flava (assembly GCF_900116135.1). Taxonomy (GTDB): domain Bacteria; phylum Actinomycetota; class Actinomycetes; order Mycobacteriales; family Pseudonocardiaceae; genus Saccharopolyspora; species Saccharopolyspora flava. The sequence continues at coordinate 129,421 of NZ_FOZX01000014.1, read as the reverse complement.
GACCACCACGACGCCGTCGCTGTCGGCGTAGACGTACTCGCCGGGCACGAACTTCACGCCGCCGAGCTCGACGACCTCGTCGAGGACGCCTTCCCCGGTCTTGGTGGACTTGCGCGGGTTGGTCCCGAGCGCCTTCACCCCGAACTGCATGCCCCCGATGACGGCGGAGTCCCGGATCGCTCCGTTGACGATGATCCCGCTCCACCCGTTCGAGCGCCCCAGCTCGGCGATGACGTCGCCGACGAGCGCGGTGTGGATCGACCCACCCCCGTCGATGACCAGCACGGCCCCCTCACCGGGCGAGGACAAGGTCGACTTCAGCAGCGCGTTGTCCTGGAAGCAGGACACGGTCCGAACCCGCCCCTCGAAGGCCACCACACCCCCGAAGTCCCGGAACTGCACATCGCAGCTCCGCACCTCCGGCCCTTCCCGATCAGCCAGATCAGCAGTAGCCAAACCCATCAAGAACCTCCAAGAACGAAAGACGACCAGACCCTACCCACCAGTAACAAAAGAAGCCAAGAGACGAAAACCACCAACGTCAGGCAAGCACCGAAGGTGCTTTCTCCTTACCCCAAGCAAGCAACTGGCACCGCCGCGGGTTCTGACACGTCTTCTGGGGAGGACAGCCGACACGCCGTGTATTGGCCATACATAAGTCTCGGATCCCGGAGCCAGAAGGCGTGTCAGGTTCCGCTTCTGGCACCGCCAAGCAAAGAGACCACTGAGTAGTGTCACTAAACAGGACCAAAAGCAAAAACCGGGCCCAGGAGGAAACCCCCGAAGACCCGGTTTTCACACAGAGAAAAAACTAACGCCCCTTGCGCTCCCGGAGCTTGGCGAGCGCTTCGTCCAGGATCTTCATCCCGTCCTCATCACTCCGCCGCTCCTTCACATACGCGAGATGGCTCTTGTAGGGCTCGTTGCGCCGAGCGGACGGAGGGTTGGCCTCGTCCCGCCCTGCGGGCAGTCCGCAGCGCGGGCAGTCCCACTCCTCCGGCACTTCGGCGTCGAGCGCGAAGGACGGCCTGCTGTGGTGCGCGTTGGCGCACCAGTAGTCGATCCGCTTGCGCGGGGCTGCTTCGCCCCGCTCGTTCTCGCCGACCGCGGGGCCCGATCCCACGCGCGTGCCGCGAATGGCATTACCGCCAGTCATCCATCCTCACCCACCAAGCGGCCCGGGGTTGAGCGACCGTCCCGTGCTGCGGTCGATCAACCGATCTTGATCAACAGGCCGACGCCGACGATGGAGATGACCCACAGCGCCATGACGAACAGCGTCATCCGGTCGAGGTTCTTCTCCGCCACGCTGGAGCCGGCCAGGTTGGACTGCATTCCGCCGCCGAACAGCGAGGAGAGTCCGCCCCCCTTGGCCCGGTGCAGCAGGACAAGCAGCACCAGCAGGACACTCGTCACGATCAACATGATCTGCAGGAAAAGAGTCATATCGTCCTCGTTCGCACAGCGGTTCGCAACCTAGAGTACCGGCCCGCCGACCCCCAGTTGACCAGTCCACCCACTTACGGGTCCAGGTTGTCACACGTCGACCTGGGTTTCTTCGGCGGGCGACATTCCGCCAGCGGAGTTCTCGACGTGGATTTCACCCGAAACGACGAGGGGGCGCCACCGGGTCCGGTGACGCCCCTCTCGTGCGCAGGTCACGGGAGCGGGCCGCCCGCGGCCATGGCGGAGAGCTTGGCGAACTCGTCGGCGTTGAGGCTGGCGCCGCCGACCAGCGCGCCGTCGACGTCGGTCTGGCCGACCAGCTCGCCGATGTTGCTGGACTTGACCGAGCCGCCGTAGAGCACGCGGATCTCGTCGGCGATCTCCTTGCCGTACTTCTCGTCGAGCGCCTTGCGCAGCGCGCCGCAGACCTCCTGGGCGTCGGCGGCGGTGGCGACCTTGCCGGTGCCGATGGCCCACACGGGCTCGTAGGCGATGACCGCCTTGCGGACCTGCTCGGCCTTGAGGCCCTTGAGCCCGTCGATGAGCTGCGTGGTGCAGTGCTCGACGTGGCCGCCTGCTTCGCGGACGTCGAGGGCCTCGCCGACGCACAGGATGGGCGTCATCTCGTTCTTGAGGACCTGGCGGACCTTCTTGTTGACGATCTCGTCGGTCTCGCCGTGGTACTCGCGCCGCTCGGAGTGGCCGACGACGACGTAGCTGCAGCCGAGCTTGGCCAGCATGGGTCCGGAGACCTCACCGGTGTAGGCACCGGAGTCGTGCTGGGAGATGTCCTGCGCGCCGTGCTTGATCAGCAGCTTGTCGCCGTCGATCAGGGTCTGGACGCTGCGGATGTCGGTGAACGGCGGGATGACCGCCACCTCGACCTTGGCGAAGTACTTCTCCGGCAGCGCGAAGGCGAGCTTCTGCACCAGGGCGATGGCCTCGAGGTGGTTGAGGTTCATCTTCCAGTTGCCGGCGATGAGGGTCTGACGTGCCATCAGGCGTCACCTTCCAGGACCTGAACGCCCGGGAGGTCCTTGCCCTCCAGGTATTCCAGCGACGCGCCGCCGCCGGTGGAGATGTGCGAGAAGCCGTCCTCGGGCAGCCCGAGGGTGCGCACGGCCGCGGCCGAGTCGCCGCCGCCGACGACGCTGAAGGCCTCGGAGTCGACGATGGCCTGGGCGATGCCGCGGGTGCCCTCGGCGAAGGCCGGGAACTCGAACACGCCGGCCGGGCCGTTCCAGAACACGGTGCCCGCACCGCGAAGGATCTCGGCGAACTGCTCGACGCTGCGCGGGCCGATGTCGAGGCCCATCCAGCCCTCGGGGATGGCGTCGGCGTCGACGGTCCGCTTCTCGGCGTCGGCGGCGAAGCGGTCGCCTGCGACGATGTCGACGGGCAGCACGATCTTGTCGGCGGCCTCGGCGAGCAGCGCCTTGGTGTTGTCGATCTGGTCTTCCTGCAGCAGCGAGGAGCCGACGCCGTGGCCCTGGGCGGCGAGGAAGGTGTAGGCCATGCCGCCGCCGATGAGCAGCTTGTCGACCTTGGGCAGCAGGGCCTTGATGACGCCGAGCTTGTCGGAGACCTTGGAGCCGCCGAGCACGACCGCGTAGGGGCGCTTGGGGTCGCCGGTGAGGGTGCGCAGCACCTCGACCTCGGCGAGCACGAGGCCACCGGCGTAGGCGGGCAGCTTCTTGGCGACGTCGTAGACGGAGGCCTGCTTGCGGTGCACGACGCCGAAGCCCTCGGAGACGAAGGCGGCGCCGTCGCCGACGAGGGCGACGAGGTCGGCGGCCAGCGCTTCGCGCTCGGCGTCGTCCTTGCTGGTCTCGCGCGCGTCGAAGCGCACGTTCTCCAGCAGCGCGACGCCGCCGTCGGCCAAGCCGGCGACGGTGGACTTGGCGGACTCGCCGACCAGGTCACCGGCGAGCGAGACGTCGGCGTGCAGCAGCTCGCCGAGGCGCGCGGCCACCGGGGCCAGCGAGAACTGCGGGTCGGGCTCGCCCTTGGGGCGGCCGAGGTGGGCGGTCACCACGACCTGCGCACCGGCGGCGCTGAGCTTGGAGATGGTCGGCAGGGAGGCGCGCACCCGGCCGTCGTCGGTGATCTTGTCGCCGTCCAGCGGCACGTTGAGATCGGCGCGCACCAGGACGCGACGACCGCGCACGCCCTCGGACAGCAGATCGTCGAGGTTCTTCACGCTGCAAACTCCTCGTGAGACGGGAAGACCCGCATGAGCCGGGCGAATCCACTGCGGCTCATGCGGGTCTCCTTGATCTTTCACCACTCTCGCAACTTGCACCGCCGCGGGTTCTCAGACGTCTTCTGGTGAGGACAGCCGTAGCGCCGTGTATTGGTCATACATCAGTCTCGGATCCCGGAGCCAGAAGGCGTCTGAGGTTCCGCTACCCGCACCGCCATGCAGGCCGAGTGGTGGAATCAAATTCCCTTACTTCAGGAAAGCTTCGAGCCGACCAGGTTGACGAGGTCGGCGAGGCGGTTGGAGTAGCCCCACTCGTTGTCGTACCAGCCGACGATCTTGACCTGGTTGCCGATGACCTTGGTCAGCGGCGCGTCGAAGATCGTCGAGTGCGGGTCGGTGACGATGTCGCTGGAGACGATCGGGTCCTCGTTGTACTTGAGGATGCCCTTGAAGGAGCCCTCGGCGGCCGCGGCCTTGAAGGCCTCGTTGACCGACTCGACGGTGGCGTCCTTCTGCACGGTGGCGGTCAGGTCGGTGACCGAACCGGTCGGCACCGGCACGCGCATCGCGTAGCCGTCGAGCTTGCCGTTGAGCTCCGGGATGACCAGGCCGATGGCCTTGGCGGCACCGGTGCTGGTGGGCACCACGTTGACCGCGGCACCGCGGGCGCGGCGCAGGTCCTTGTGCGGGCCGTCCTGCAGGTTCTGGTCCGCGGTGTAGGCGTGCACCGTGGTCATCAGGCCCTGCTCGATGCCGAAGGTGTCGTTGAGGACCTTCACCATCGGCGCGAGGCAGTTGGTGGTGCAGGAGGCGTTGGAGATGATGGTCTGCGTGCCGTCGTACTTGTCGTCGTTGGCACCCAGCACCACGGTCAGGTCCTCGCCCTTGGCCGGGGCGGAGATGATGACCTTCTTGGCGCCGCCCTCGTCGACGTGCTTGCGGGCGTCGGCGGCGTTGGTGAAGAAGCCGGTGGACTCGACGACGACGTCGACGCCCAGGTCGCCCCACGGCAGCTTGCCCGGGTCGCGCTCGGCGAGGATCTTGATGAGCTTGCCGCCCACCTCGATGCCCTCACCGGTGACCTTCACCTCCTGGTCGAGACGGCCCAGGATGCTGTCGTACTTGAGCAGGTGCGCCATGGTCGCGACGTCGCCCAGGTCGTTGGCGGCCACGATCTCGATGTCGTGATCGCTGGCGGTCGCCGCACGCCAGAAGTTCCGCCCGATCCGACCGAAGCCGTTGATGCCTACGCGAACGGTCACGCCGATCTCTCCTCGTGACTGACCCGGCCGATGACTTCGGCGGGTGAGTTGATGGTCTCGCGCTCACCCTATCTGCCTCGGCAGACCCCGCACGGGGGCGGTCGCGGGCCCTCGGCGCGCGACCGGGCGAGCACTGCCGAGGATACTCGCGAAACCCGACACCGGGGGCGTCTTTGCAGTTCAGAAGCCCACGGCCGACCCTGTCGGGAATCCGCCACCGGTGATCGGCATCTCTGCACCGGTTCGGCCGGTTTCAGCCGGTTCGGGGGTCGCGTTCTCGTCGTGCGTCACCAGGGGACGGTTTTAGTGAGAACTGTCCGGACAAAACGGATATTGATCATGGGTGATTCGAGGAAAAACTGTCCCCTGGTGACGCACGACGACCAAGCCCGGGATCCGCGAGAAAGACGAATCCCCCTCGGAACGTGGTCCGAGGGGGATTCCGATCAGGCCTCGGCTTCGAGCATCTCCGCGGTCACGGCGGACTCGGTGTCCGGGACGCCGAGCTCGCGGGCGCGCTTGTCGGCCATCGCCAGCAGCCTGCGGATCCGGCCGGCGACCGCGTCCTTGGTCATCGGCGGGTCGGCGAGCTGGCCGAGCTCCTCCAGCGACGCCTGGCGGTGGGCCAGCCGCAGCCGCCCGGCGACCGTGAGGTGGTCGGGGGCGTTCGGGCCGAGCAGGTCCAGGGCGCGCTCGACGCGGGCCGCCGAGGCGACGGCCGCGCGGGCCGAGCGGCGCAGGTTGGCGTCGTCGAAGTTGGCCAGCCGGTTGGCGGTGGCCCGCACCTCGCGCCGCATCCGGCGCTCCTCCCAGGACAGCACGCTGGAGTGCGCGCCGAGCCTGGTCAGCAGCGCGCCGATGGCGTCGCCGTCGCGGACCACGACCCGGTCCGCGCCGCGCACCTCGCGCGACTTGGCCGACACGCCGATCCGGCGCGCGGAGCCGACCAGCGCCAGCGCCGCCTCCGGACCCGGGCAGGTGACCTCCAGCGAGGAGGACCGGCCGGGCTCGGTGAGCGAGCCGTGCGCCAGGAACGCGCCGCGCCAGGCGGCCTCGGAGTCGCAGGCGCCGCCGGAGACCACGTGCGCGGGCAGGCCGCGCACGGGACGGCCGCGCGGGTCGAGCAGCCCGGTCTGGCGGGCCAGGCCCTCGCCGTCCTTGACCACGCGCACCACGTAGCGGGTGCCCTTGCGCAGCCCGCCGGAGGTGATCACGTGCACGTCGGAGTGGTGGCCGAACAGCTCGTGGATCTCCTTGCGCAGCCTGCGCGCGGTGGATCCGCTGTCCAGCTCCGCCTCGACCACCACCCGGCCGGCCACGATGTGCAGTCCGCCGGCGAAGCGCAGCAACGACGAGACCTCCGCCCGCCGGCAGCACGTCTTGCTCACCGACAGCCGGCTCAACTCGTCCTTGACCGCCGCGGTCATCGCCACTGGTCCGTCCTCCTCTCCAGTGCGGCCCGCAGGCTCGCCGCGAGCGCCTGCGGGTCGTGCCGTCCCGGCACGGCGGGCGCGGCGATCTCATCCAGCAAGGTCTGCGCGCCCAGTCGCGAGGCCGCCGAGCGCAACCGGTCCGGAGTCGGTACCGAGTCCGCATCGGCCAGCACGGCGTCGACCTTCAGCCGGGGCGCGTGTTGCGAGAGTACGTCGAGGTGTTGTTCGGGCGAGAAGCCCGCCGTCTCACCCGGCTGAGGGATGAGGTTGAGCACCACGAAGCGCTTCGCCGAGGTGGTCACCAGAGCCTCGTGCAGCTCCGGGACCAGCAGATGTGGCAGCACGCTGGTGAACCAGGAGCCGGGTCCGAGCAGCACCAGATCGGCGTCGTTGACGGCCGCCACGGCCTGCGGGCACGCGGTCGGCTGATCGTCTCCGTTCGCGTGCAATCGCACCTGTTTCACCCGACCGGGTGTACTGGCCAGGGCGACCTGGCCGCGGATGGTGCGCACCGAGTCCGGATCGGAGTCCAGCCCGACCACGTCGCCGATCATGTCCAGCGGCCTGGTCGACATCGGGAGCACTCGTCCTCGCACACCCAAGAGCTTGCACGCGTGGTCAAGCACCTCCACCGGGTCCTGCAGCACCTCCAGCAGCCCGGCGAGCAGCAGGTTGCCGACGGCGTGCCCGGCCAGCGCCCCCGAACCGCCGAAGCGGTGCTCGAAGACCTCCGACCACAGCTGCGCCTCGTCGTCGCGATCGGCCAGCGCCGCGAGGGCTTTGCGCAGGTCACCGGGCGGGAGCAGGCCGAGCTCGCGGCGCAGCCTGCCGGAGGACCCGCCGTCGTCGGCGACCGTGACCACGGCCGTGACGTCGGGGGTGATGCACCGCAGCGCGGCCAGCGAGGCCTGCAGGCCGTGCCCGCCGCCCAGCGCGACCACGCGCAGCGGGCGTTCGTCGTGCTCGCCCGTCACTCGCGCCCCAGGTCCCGGTGGACCGTCTTGACCATCATCCCGTCGTCCTCGGCGAGCCGGCGCGCCAGCTCCTCGACCAGCGCGACGCTGCGGTGCTTGCCGCCGGTGCAGCCCAGCGCCAGCGTCAGGTAGCGCTTGCCCTCGCGGTGGTAGCCGGCGCCGACCAGCCGCAGCAGCTGCTGGTAGCTCTCCATGAACTCCTCGGCGCCCTCCTGGCCGAGCACGTAGTTGCGGACCTCCTCGTCGAGGCCGTTGAACTCGCGCAGCTCGGGGATCCAGAACGGGTTGGGCAGGAACCGGCAGTCCATGACCAGGTCGGCGTCCATCGGCAGGCCGTACTTGTAGCCGAAGGACAGCACGGTCACCCGGGTGCGGGTGCTGGCCTCGTTGCCGAAGGCGTCCTCGATCTTGGTGCGCAGCTGGTGCACCGACAGGCCGGTGGTGTCCAGCACCAGGTCGGCCTCCGAGCGCAGCCGCGACAGCAGCGAGCGCTCGGCGGCGATGCCGTCGGCCAACCGGCCGTCGCCCTGCATCGGGTGACCGCGGCGGACCTGCTCGAAGCGCCGGATCAGCACCTCGTCGGTGGCCTCCAGGAACAGCACCTTGGGCTTGTAGCCGCGGGCGTCGAGGTCCTTGATGACCGAGCCGAGGTCTTCGGTGAACGCGCGGCTGCGCACGTCCATCACCACCGCGACGCGGGTGATCTGGCCGCTGGAGCGGGCGCCCAGCTCGACCATGGTGGCGATCAGCTCCGGCGGCAGGTTGTCGACCACGAACCAGCCGAGGTCCTCCAGGCACTTGGCCGCGGTGCTGCGGCCCGCTCCGGACAGGCCGCTGACCACGGCGACCTCGATGCCCGAATGCTCGTCACTCACTTTGTTCCCCTTGTTTTCCGGCTGCCGGATCGGCCAGCGCCGCGTGCACGGTCTCCGCGGTGCTGCGGCCGATTCCGGGCACCGCCACGATGTCCTCGACCGAGGCCTGGCGAAGTCTCTTCACCGAGCCGAAGTGCTTGAGCAGCGCCGCGCGACGAGTCTCGCCGAGACCCGGGATGGAGTCCAATGTGGAGCCCGTCATCCGCTTGCCGCGCTTGGCGCGGTGATAGCTGATCGCGAAGCGATGTGCCTCGTCGCGGACGCGCTGCAGCAGGTACAGGGCCTCGCTGGTGCGCGGCAAGATCACCGGATCGGGGTCGTTGGGCAGCCACACCTCCTCGAGGCGCTTGGCCAGCCCGATCACCGCCACGTCGGTGATGCCCATCTCGGTCAGCGCGTCGGAGGCGACGTTGGCCTGCGGCCCGGCGCCGTCGATGACCAGCAGGTTCGGCGGGTAGGCGAACTTCTTCGGCCGCCCGGTCTCCGGGTCCAGCGGGCTGGCACCCTCCCCCTCGGGCGCGGCCTCCTTGGCGGTCTCGCTGAGGTAGCGGGCGAAGCGGCGGCGCACCACCTCGTCGACCGAGCCGACGTCGCCGCCCTCGGCGCCCTCGCGAACCTCGAAGCGGCGGTACTCGGACTTGCGCGGCACGCCGTCCTCGAAGACCACCAGCGAGGCCACCACATCGCTGCCCTGCACGTGGCTGACGTCGATGCACTCGATCCGCAGCGGCGCGGTGTCCAGGGCCAGGGCCTCCTGCAGCTCCTGCAGCGCCGCCGAGCGCGCGGTGAGGTCCCCGGCGCGGCGCAGCTTGTACTGCTGGAAGGCCTCCTTGGCGTTGCGCTCCACGGTTTCCATCAGCGCACGCTTATCACCGCGCTGCGGCACGCGCAGGCTGACGCGGCTGCCGCGCAGCTCGCCGAGCCAGCCGGCGATGGTCTCGGAGTCCTCGGGCAGCTCGGGCACCAGCACCTCGCGCGGCACCGGGCTGCCCCCGGCGTCGGCCTGGTCGGCCAGGGCCGCCTGCTCGCCGTAGAACTGGGTGAGGAACTGGGAGGTCAGCGCCGAGGTGTCCATCTGCTCGGCCTTGTCGATCACCCAGCCGCGCTGGCCGCGGACCCGGCCGCCGCGGATGTGGAAGACCTGCACGGCGGCGGCCAGCTCGTCCTCGGCGAAGGCCACCACGTCGGCGTCGGTGCCGTCGCCGAGCACCACGGCCTGCTTCTCCATCGCGCGGCGCAGGGCTTCGAGGTCGTCGCGCAGCCGGGCGGCGCGCTCGAACTCCAGCTCCGCCGAGGCCGCCTGCATCTGCTTGTCGAGCTTGCGCATCAGCTGGTCGGTCTGGCCGGCCAGGAAGTCGCAGAAGTCCTCGACGATGCCGCGGTGCTCCTCGGCGCTGACCCGGCCCACGCACGGCGCCGAGCACTTGCCGATGTAGCCGAGCAGGCAGGGGCGGCCGATCTGCGAGTGCCGCTTGAACACCCCGGACGAGCAGGTGCGCGCGGGGAACACCCGCAGCAGCAGGTCGAGGGTCTCCCGGATCGCCCAGGCGTGCGCGTAGGGACCGAAGTAGCGGACGCCGCGCTTGCGGGGGCCGCGGTAGACGTGCAGCCGCGGGTACTCCTCGTGCAGCGTCACCGCCAGCACCGGGTAGGACTTGTCGTCGCGGTAGCGGACGTTGAACTTGGGGTCGTACTCCTTGATCCAGGAGTACTCCAGCTGCAGCGCCTCGACCTCGGTGCCCACCACCGTCCACACCACTCCGGTGGCGGTGGTGACCATCTGCCGGGTGCGCGGGTGCAGCCCGGCGAGGTCGGCGAAGTACGAGGAAAGCCTGCTGCGCAGGCTCTTCGCCTTGCCGACGTAGATCACGCGCCCGGCGGCGTCGTGGAAGCGGTAGACGCCCGGGGCGTCCGGGATCGTGCCTGGTGCTGGTCGGTAGGTGGACGGGTCGGCCACGCCTCCAGCCTACGTGCGGTCCCCGACGGCCCGCGTCGGCGGCCTCGCCCCACGGGCGGTGCGGATCGGTGCACACTGGGTGGTCCACGATCTTTCCGCGTCCCCGGGAGGTCCGAGTTGAGCTACGCCAACACCAGTCCCGACCGAGGCAACCCCGATCGATCCGCCCCCGACCGCGCCGCGCTCACCGAGGTCGGACCCGGTGTGCACGCCTGGACGCAGCCGGACGGTTCGTGGTGGATCAACAACGCGGGCGCCGTGCTCACCGACGAGGGGATCGTGCTCGTCGACACCTGCGCGACCGCCGAGCGCACCCGCCGGTTCCTCGACGCGGTGCGCGCGGCGGCGCCCGACGCGCCGATCCGGTTCGCCGTCAACACCCACCCGGACGGCGATCACACCCACGGCAACGCGCTGCTGCCGGAGTCCACCGTCCTCATCGGACACACCGCGACCCGCGAGGCCGTCCTCGCCGACGCGGGCCTGCCGCAGCCGCCGCTGTGGGAACCCGCGCCCCGGTGGGAGATCGGCGAGCGCCGCGCCCCGTCGGTGGTGCTGCGCGACGCGCTGACGCTGCACCCGGGCGAGCGCGCGATCGAGCTGCACCACCCGGGTTTCACCGCCCACACCCCCGGCGACGTGGCGGTGTGGGTGCCGGACGCGGCGGTGCTGTTCAGCGGCGACCTGCTGGTCCACGGCGTGACGCCGCTGCTGCTGGCGGGCTCGGTGGAGGGCTCGCTGAAGTCGCTGGAGTGGCTGGCCGGTTTCCGGCCCACGGCGGTCGTTCCGGGCCACGGGCCGACGATGCCGGGTTCGGCGCTGCCCCGCGTCCTGGAGGACCACGCGCGCTACTACCGCTTCCTCCTGGACACCGCGCGCAAGGGCCGGATGGACGGGCTCTCCCCGCTGGAGGCGGCGCAGCGCTGCGACCTCGGTGAGTTCGCCAACTGGCGGGACGCCGAGCGCATCGTGCTCAACCTGCACCGCGCCTACGCCGAGGCCGACGACCGCGAGGTGGACCGCGACGCGGCCTTCACCGACACCCTCACCTACACCGGAGGACCCCTCACCACCCACGTCTGACCCGGGGGTCAGAGCGGACGCGGGATGCGGTCGTCGACCGGGGCGAGGGTGACCGGCAGGGCCGGGAGCGTCTGGTACCAGTAGGCCGTCGAGGAGACGTCGTCCGAGCGCTTGTTGGCGTGGCCGTGCTCGATGGTGGCCTTGATCGAGCGGTCGAACACGATCGGGTCCTCGATGTGGAAGCGGTAGTAGGACACCTGCCCGCTCCAGTTCTCCCCGCCGGGCATGGTGATCCCGTGGTACGGCCCGTGGAACTCCTGGTCCGGGCACCAGGCGGTGTTGAAGTAGTCCTCGGTGCCGGTGCCGTGCAACCGCGGCGGCCACGGCTCACCGTCGATGAAGAACATGTCGTCGCCCTCGCCGTACCAGTTCCACTCGCTGGTCTCGCGCAGGTTGTGCACGTTGAGGACGGTGCCGACGTAGTGGCCGCGCCCCTCGGCCTCCAGCATCACGAAGTTGCCCGCGCCGTCGGTGTTGTGGCCGCCGAAGAGGAACTCCTCGTTGGTCTGGTCGCCCTGCGGCACGCCGTCGGTCGGGTTCTGCCGCCGCCACTGCGCGTGGAAGTAGGCCAGCTCCGGATCGGCCTCGGCGTAGCTCTCGTAGTCGACGTAGAAGTAGAACGTGACCGGCTTGACGCTCATCTCGCTGATCAGCTCCACCCGGGCGCGACCGGCGAAGGGCATCGCGAACCAGCAGTTGAAGCCCTTGCCGTCCTGCGGGCTCATCTGCAGCGGCGCGGAGCTGAAGTTGACGCTGTGGGCGTGCCCGACGCCGAAGAAGTCGCCCAGCGGCACCAGCACCGCCGGGTGCGGCTGGTCGTCCCAGGTGATGCGCAGGACGAGCCTGCGCAGGTAGTCGGCCTCCAGCTCGGCGGGCTCACCGACGTGGTCGAGCGCGACGGTGCACCAGATGTGGGTGATCACCCCGGGCCCGGCGATGTCGGCGAGCATCCGGGTCTCCCCCGGCATCACGCGCACGTTGTCCTGGTTGCCGCCGGAGGTGTCCCAGCTGGACACCCTGCCGCGCCGCGTCGCCCGCAGTCGCGGCAGGTCCCTCAGACTACTCCCGAAATCCCCGTAACCGGCCACAACGGCCTCCCCAGTCGGCAGACATCAGTGTCGTTGATCACTGTCTACCATCCCGGGCGCCGCTGTCGCCCCTCTTTCACCGAGCCGGGGGCGTGTAGTTCTCGATGCGGCGCAACAGGTTCCGGATGCGGGCGCCGTAGATCGGCGAGAGCGCGTAGCCCGGGTAGCTGGCGAACCAGCTGGCGCTGCCGAGGCTGACCGCGTCGGCACCGGCCCAGAAGTACTCGCGGCAGTCGTCGAAGCTGCGGATGCCGCCGGTGGCGATGATCGGCAGCGTCACGTCGGCGTCGCGCAGCTCCTTGACCACGCGCAGCCCGATCGGCTTGATCGCGCGGCCGGACAGGCCGCCGAAGCCGTTCTTGAGCAGCGGGGTGCCGGTCTCCGGGTCGAGCCGCAGGCCCTTGACGGTGTTGATCGCGGTCAGCGCGGACACGCCGTGCTTGGCGGCCAGCCGCGCGTGCGCCACGTAGTCGTAGTCGGGCGAGAGCTTGAGGATCACCGGGTGGTTGCTGCGCGGCACGGCCTCGGCCAGCACGCCCTCGATGATCTGGTTGAAGTCGAAGTTGACGTTGTGGCAGGAGACGTTGAACTCCAGCGCGGCGATCTCGCCGGCGGGCACGGCCTCGTTGACCTTGTCGACCAGGGTCACGAACTCCTCGGCGGAGAAGCCGCCGATGGACATGATCGTGTTCTGCGCGCGGGTGCGCGGGTAGTAGTCGCGCAGGTAGGCGTCGATGCCGACGTTGCACCAGCCGAAGGCGTTGAGCCAGCCGCCGTCGACCTGGCGCAGCGCCTGGCCGTAGCGCTTGAGCAGGCCGGGCAGCTCGCGCAGCTCCCAGTCGTCCTTGGTGGTGAAGTGGCCTTCGCGGGGTTCGACCGTGACGGTGCGGGTGGTGACGGCGCCGAAGCGCTCCAGCGGCACGAAGTTCGAGATCGGGCTCATGCCGTAGGCCATGACCTTGGCGTTGGCCACGCCGTAGCCGAGCAGGCTGGACGAGGTGACCAGGCGGTTGCGGAGCCGGATGTCGCCCAGCCGCACACCGGGCTCGGCGCTCTCGTCCCGCACCAGATGAAGGTTGCGCTCCTGGGCCACGCTCACGATTCCTCCTACTGCACCCCGTCGACCGGCCACCGCCCATTGTCCCTCACGACGGGCTCCGCCCCCATGCGGGTTCGCACACACCCACTCGTGGAGCATTGCGGTTCGAACACCGATCCTGTTCGATAGAACACGTGGAGAGTTCGGAACGACGCCAAGCCATCATCGAGCGGCTTCGGCAGGCCGAGCGGGTGACCGTCGCCGAGCTCGCGGTGGCGACCGGGTGCTCGGAGATGACCATCCGCCGCGATCTCGACCAGCTCGCCGAGGAGGGCGTGCTGCGGCGGGTGCGCGGCGGCGCGGTGAGCTACCTGCGCGGCCAGTCCGACCCGTTCTCGCTGCGGGAGCGCGACGCCGCGGAGGTCAAGCAGCGGCTGGCCGCCGAGGTCGAGTCGCTCATCGCCGACGGCGAGTCGGTCATCGTCGACAGCGGTTCCACCACGCTGGAGGTCGCCCGCAGGCTGGCCGCGCGCCGGGTGACCGCGGTCCCGCTGGACATGCACTCGGCGAACGCGCTGAGCAACGCCCCCGACGTCGAACTGCTGCTGCCCGGCGGCCGGGCCAAGCCCGGCGAGCTGTCGTTCGTCGGGCACCTGACGGAGAACTCGCTGCGCGCGCTGCGCGTCGACACCACCGTGCTCGGGGTGTGCGGCCTGTCGGCGACGCGCGGCCTGACCGCCCACAACCTGGAGGAGGTCCCCATCAAGAACGCCGCCACCGATGCCGCGCAGCGCGTGATCGCGGTGTGCCACGGCGCCAAGTTCGCCCGCACCGGACTGGGTTTCGTCTGCCCGGCGACGAGCCTGGACGTGGTGGTCACCGACCGCAGCGCTCCCGCCGAGTCGCTCGCCGAACTGGAAGCGGCCGGCGTGGAGGTGCGGGTTGTCTGAAACCCTCTCCGCCCCACCGGTTTCCGCGCGCTGGGGGACGATCGGCTACTTCGTGGCCACCGGTGCGGCGCTGGGCACCTGGACCTCGCGGATCCCGGCGATCAAGCAGGACCTGGGGCTCGACGACGGCCGGATGACCATCGCGCTGTTCGCGATCGCGGTCGGGTCGGTGCTGGCGATGCAGGTCGTCGGGCACCTCGCCGACCGGTTCGGCAGCGCCCGGGTGCTCGGCCCGGCCGGGCTGGCGATGGCGGCGAGCCTGCTGGTGCCGGGCTTCGCCGGGTCGCTGCCGGTGCTGGTGGCCGGGCTGGTGCTGTTCGGCGCCGGGCACGGCGTGGTCGACGTGGCGATGAACGCGCACGCGATGCAGGTGCAGCGGCACTACCCGAAGCCGATCGTGATCACCTTCCACGCGCTGTTCAGCGTCGGCGGCCTGATCGGTTCGAGTGTCGGCGCGCTGGCCGCGCAGCTCGGCACGCCCGTGCCGCCGCACTTCGCGCTGGCCGCGCTCGGGCTCGCGGTGCTGGTGGAGGTCTCGCGGCGGCGACTGCTGCCCGCCGAGCCGCACCAGACGGGCGGGCCCCGGGAGCGGGCGCGCGGCATGTCGCCGGCGATCCTGCTGCTGGGCGTGCTGGCGTTCAGCTGCTCGCTCGGCGAGGGGTCGATGGCCGACTGGTCGCCGCTGTACCTGCACGACGAGCTGCGCACGAGCCCGGCGATCGCGGCCGTCGGCTACGCGGTGTTCTCCACGATGATGGCCGTCTGCCGGTTCCTCGGCGACCACCTGGTGTCCCGGTTCGGGCCGGTGGCGCTGGTGCGCACCTGCGGGCTCATCGCGGGTCTGGGCATGGGCGCCGGTCTGCTGGCGCACCACCCGGTCGCGGCGATCGCCGGTTTCGCCCTGTTCGGCGTCGGCCTGTCGTGCATCATCCCGCAGGTCTTCAGCGCCGCGGGCAGCCGCGACCCGGCCCGCGCCGGGCGCGACCTCGCCCAGGTCAGCACCCTCGGCTACGGCGGTCTCCTGGCGGGCCCGGTCATCATCGGCGTCATCACCCACTGGACCGACCTCACCGCAGCCCTGCTCGTCCCGGCCGCACTCGCCCTGGTCGTGGCCCTGGCGGCCCCCGTCGTCCGCCCCCGCCCCGCAGCGAGGTGAGCGATTTCCACGGAAATCGGGTGCCCGGGCGGGAGATGCGGGGTCGTGGTGCCGCCGGGGTTCGGTGCGACGACAATGGACGGTGAACGTTTCCGCACTGCTAGGAGCACTTCGTGAGCAACGAGAAGCCCGTCGTCGAGGCCCCCACCGGCGAGCCGTCGCCGGAACTGGTGATCGAGGACCTCATCGTCGGCGACGGCCCCGAGGCCAAGGCCGGCGACAAGGTGTCGGCGCACTACGTGGGCATCTCCCACAGCACCGGCAAGGAGTTCGACGCCAGCTGGAACCGCGGCCAGCCGCTGGACCTGCAGCTCGGCGCGGGCATGGTCATCGAGGGCTGGGACAAGGGCCTGCAGGGCATGAAGGTCGGCGGCCGCCGTCGTCTCTCCATCCCGCCGCACATGGGCTACGGCCCCCGCGGCGTCCCCGGCGTCATCGCCCCCAACGAAACCCTCATCTTCGTCTGCGACCTCGTCTCCGCAGGCTGAGACTCCCCAACCCGACACCCCGGTCAAATACCGCAGGATTCGACCGGTCAAAAACCGCAGGATTTGTCGGGTCGAATACCGCAGTTTTTGGCCCGACGAATACCGCAGGTTTTGGCGTCGTGCGGGGTGCGGGTGTGCGAAGAGCCCCGGTGATCGTGGTGATCGCCGGGGCTCTTCGCGTGCGTTCTGGCCTGGTCAGGCGTGGATGGTGCGGCGGAGTTCGCGGAGTTGGCGCATGGCCGTGACCGCGTGGTCGCCGTCGGCGGCCTGCACGGCCATGACCGGGACGTACTCGTCGTCCGGGAGCTCGATGCGGGCCCACGGCGCGCCGTCGGGGAACGTGACGCCCTGCACCAGGTCCCACGGGACCCGCTGGGTGCCGATGATGTTGCGGACCTCCAGCCCGTCGGCGTCGGCGCGCAGCCTCGGCCGGGTCAGCAGCATGACGCCCGCCGCCAGCAGCACGCCGAGGAAGCCCATCGCGATCTGGTCCGAGACGCTGAACACCGCACCCGTCGGGGTGTCCCGCAGCAGCGTGCCGACCAGCGCGAACACCACCACCAGCACGATCGCGATCGGGATCGCCACCCGCCGGACCTTGACCGGGCGCACCTCCACCGCCCCGGCGCTCACAGGAACCCCCGGTCGCCGTCGACGCCGCCGCGCAGCTCGCGCAGCACCAGCGCGGTCTCCAGCGCCGCCGCGGTCGCCTCGAAGCCCTTGTCCTCGACGGAGTCGGGGAACCCGGCGCGGGCCACCGCCTGCTCCAGGTCGTCGGTGGTGAGCACGCCGTTGCCGACGGCCGTGGACTCGTCCAGCGACACCCGGGTCAGGCCCTGGGTGACCGAGTCGCACACGTACTCGAAGTGCGGGGTGCCGCCGCGGATGACCACGCCCAGCGCCACCACCGCGTCGTGCGAGTGCGCCAGCTGCTGGCACACCACCGGCAGCTCCACCGAGCCCGGCACGCGCACCACGGTCGGCTCGGCGATGCCGGCCTCCTTGGCCGCCTCGACCGCGCGGTCGAGCATCTGGTCCACCAGCTTCTCGTGCCAGCGGATCGCCGCGATCCCCAGCGTCAGGTCACCGGCCTGCGGCACGCTGACCCGAGGCCGACCTTCCCCACTCATGAGCGCTTCGCCTCTCCCTGTTCCGCCTCGCCGACCGCTGTCACGCGGTCACGCCCGCGTCGCCGCTGATCGACGAGTCCTCGCCGTCGTCGAGATTGTCCAGGACGTGGCCCATGCGGTCGCGCTTGGTCCGCAGGTAGCGGATGTTCTCCGGGTTCGGGCGGATCGGCAGCGGCACGCGGTCGACGATCCGCAGCCCGTAGCCCTCCAGCCCGATGCGCTTGGCCGGGTTGTTGGTGAGCAGCCGCATCGACTTGATGCCCAGGTCGCAGAGGATCTGCGCGCCCTGGCCGTAGTCGCGGCTGTCCACCGGCAGGTCCAGCGCGACGTTGGCGTCGACGGTGTCGGCGCCGTCGTCCTGCAGCTGGTAGGCCTGCAGCTTGTGGATCAGGCCGATGCCGCGTCCCTCGTGGCCGCGCATGTAGAGCACCACACCGCGCCCGGCCTCGGCGACCTTGGCCATCGCCGCGTCCAGCTGCGGACCGCAGTCGCAGCGCAGCGAGCCGATGACGTCGCCGGTCAGGCACTCGGAGTGCACCCGCACCAGGATGTCCTCGCCGTCGCCGATGTCGCCGTAGACCATCGCCAGGTGCTCGATGCCGTCGAGCGTGCTGTCGTAGCCGACGGTCCGGAACGTGCCGTGCACGGTCGGGATGCGGGCCTCGGCGACCCGCACGACCTGCTTCTCGAAGCGACGCCGGTAGGTGATCAGGTCGGCGATGGTGATCAGCGCCAGGTCGTGCTCGTCGGCGAAGACCTCCAGCTCGTCCCGGCGGGCCATGTCGCCCTCGGACTTCTGGCTGACGATCTCGCACAGCGCGCCCGCCGGGCGCAGACCCGCCAGCCGGGCCAGGTCCACCGACGCCTCGGTGTGGCCGGGACGGCGCAGCACGCCGCCCTCGCGGGCCCGCAGCGGCACCACGTGACCGGGCCGGGTGAGGTCCTTGGGCGTGGTGTCGGCGTCGGCGAGCACCTGCAGCGTCCTGGCGCGGTCGGCGGCGGAGATGCCGGTGGTCACGCCCTCGGCGGCGTCCACGGTGACCGTGTACGCGGTGCCCTTGCGGTCCTGGTTGGAGTGGTACATCGGCGGCAGGTCGAGCCGGTCGCAGTCCTCGGCGGGCATGCCGACGCAGATGTATCCCGAGGTGTAGCGGACCATGAAGGCCACCAGCTCCGGCGTGGCCTTCTCCGCCGCGAAGATGAGGTCGCCCTCGTTCTCGCGGTCCTCGTCGTCGACGACGACCACCGGCTTGCCGGCCGCGATGTCGGCCAGCGCCCGCTCGATGGTGTCGAACTTGTTCGTGCTCACCGTTTCCGAAACCTCGTCCTCGGGGTTCATCGCGCCTCCCTGATGCCGCCATTGTCCCCCGTCACCGCGGGTCCACCAGCGCCGTGCGCGGCCAGCTGAGCTGCGGAGAGCCGCTCCAGGTGCTTGGCCAGCACATCCACTTCGATGTTCACTTCGTCACCCGCGGCGCGTCGGCCGAGGGTCGTCAGCTCCTTGGTGGTGGGGATGAGCGCGATGGAGAACCGCGCGGGCTCCCCGTCGACGACCTCGACGACCGTCAGCGAGACGCCGTCGACGGTGATCGACCCCTTCTCCACCAGGTAGTGGGCGAGGTGTCCCGGCAGGTCGAACGAGGTCAGGCCGGTGGCCTCGTCGGTGCCGCGCAGCACGGCCGTGCCGTCGACGTGGCCCTGCACGATGTGCCCGCCGAGGCGCTCCCCCAGCGCCATGGCGCGTTCCAGGTTGACCCGCTCACCTGCGGTGATGTGCTTGAGCGAGGAGCGGCGCAGCGTCTCGGAGACCACGTCGACGGTGAACGTCCCGCCCTCGGTGGTGACCACGGTGAGACAGACGCCGTTGACCGCGATCGAGTCGCCGTGCTTGGCGTCCTGGGTGACCACCGGACCGGTGATGGTCAGCCGCGAGCCGTCCTCAAGGGGCTCCACGGTCTCGATGGTGCCGAGTTCCTCGACGATCCCGGTGAACACTGCTGCCTCCTGCCTGCCCTGCGGGCCCCGCTGCCCGCCGCCCGGACCGCTAGTCCTGCGGGACGGCGCTGATGCGCACGTCCGGGCCACTCATCGTCGTCTCTTCGATTCGCAACCGCCATGCCTGCGAGATGCTTCCCACGCCCGCGTCTCCCAGCGCGGCGGGTCCCGATCCCAGCAGCGCGGGGGCGACGTAGGCCAGCACCCGGTCGACCAGGCGCGCCCGCCAGAAGGCGCCGGCCAGCGTCGGCCCGCCTTCCAGCAGCACGTCGACCGCGCCGCGGCGGGCGAGCTCGGCCAGGGCCGCGGCGGGGTCGCCACCGGGCAGCCGGACGGTCTCGGCGGAGTCGTCGAGGACGCGGGCTCCCGGTGGGATCTCGCGGTCGCCGATGACCACGCGCAGCGGTTGCCGGTCCAGCAGAGCGCCGCCCGGGTCGCGGGCGGTCAGCTGCGCGTCGTCGGCGAGGATCGTGCCGGTGCCCGCGACGATGGCGTCCATCGCCGCGCGAACCCGGCCCACCTCGGCCCGCGACTCCGCGGAGCTGATCCACTTGCTGGTGCCGTCCGCGGCCGCCGAACGTCCGTCCAATGTGGCCGCGTACTTCCAGGTTACATGCGGGCGTCCGGTGTGGACGAAGTGCAACCAGGCCCGCAGCGGACCTTTCGCGACCTCGTCGCGGAGCAGACCACTGTGGACGTCGACCCCGGCGGCGCGCAGCACCTCGGCGCCACCGGCGGCCGACGGATTCGGGTCGGAGACGGCGTGCACGACGCGGGCCACCCCGGCGGCGCGCAGCGCCTCGGCGCACGGCGGGGTGCGGCCGGTGTGCGCGCAGGGTTCGAGGGTGACCACGGCGGTACCGCCCTCGGCGCGCGGACCGGCTTCGCGCAGCGCGTTGACCTCGGCGTGCGGGCCGCCGGGCGGGCTGGTGGCGCCGGTGCCGGCGACCTCGCCGCGCGCGTCGAGGATCACGCAGCCCACGGGCGGGTTGGGGCTGGTGGTGCCCCGGACCCGCTCGCCGGCCGCGATCGCGGCGCGCATCGCCCGTGCTTCGACCTCAGCGGTCATGACGTGCTCCTCGGGCGATGCGCGGCGGTGGTGAGATCAGGCCCGGGCGTGGGCGTACGCCGGGGCGGCGAGGCCGCGCAGGGCCTCGATGGCCTCGGCCGGGTCCTTGCCGTTGTAGACCGCCGAGCCCGCCACGAAGCAGTCCACACCGGCTTCGGCGGCCTGCTCGATGGTGTCGGCGTTGATGCCGCCGTCGATCTCGACCAGCAGCTTCAGGTGGCCGGTGTCGACCAGCTGCCGCGCCTTGCGGACCTTGTCGAGCACGTCGGCGATGAACTTCTGGCCGCCGAAGCCCGGCTCGACCGACATCACCAGCAGGGTGTCGTAGTGCTTGAGGACCTCGACGTAGTCGTCGAAGTTGGTGCCCGGCTTGATCGCCAGACCGGCCTTGGCGCCGGCGGCGCGCAGGTCCTTGGCGAGGTTGACCGGGTTGTGGGCGGCCTCGACGTGCACGGTGACGTTGTGCGCGCCGGCCTCGGCGTAACCGGGGGCCCAGCGGTCCGGGTCCTCGATCATGAGGTGGCAGTCGATCGGGATGTCGGTCGTCTTGAGGATGGACTGGACGACCGGCAGGCCCAGCGTGAGGTTCGGCACGAAGTGCGCGTCCATCACGTCGACGTGGAGCCAGTCGGCCCGCTTGCCGGGCTCTCCGCCGACGGCGGAGATCTCGTCGGCGAGCCGGGCGAAATCTGCGGAGAGGATGGAAGGCGCGATCATCGGCTGGTTCGACACATGCGCGAGTTTAAATGCCACCGGCCGCGCCGACCGCCACGCCCTCCTCCGACGGTCGCGTCCCCGTGACGAACGGTCGCGGGGACGCGCCTTTCTCGGTCAAGCCCGCTGCCTGCGCTTGATCGCGTAGTAGGCGATCGCCAGCACCACCAGGGCCGGCACGCCCGCCTTCCACGCGGTGTTGAACTGCTCGGTGAACGGCGTCGTCAGCAGCACGGCGGCCACGAACAGCATCGCCAGCGCGGTGGTCACCGGGGCGCCCGGCAGCCGCACCGGCGAGGGCTCCAGGCCCTGGGCGGCGCGACGGCGGCGGAACACCAGGTGCGAGCCGAAGATCATCAGCCAGACCACCAGCGCCGCGAACAGCGCCAGGCCCATGAGCAGCGGGAACGCGCTCTTTTCGGTGAAGAACGCCAGCGCGGAGGCCAGCGCCAGGCCCAGCGCGGACAGCACCAGGGCGCGTCGCGGGACGCCGTTGGAGCTCACCCCGGCGAACCACTTGGGGGCGTAGCCGTCGAGCGCCAGCGAGTGGGTCATCCGGGCGGTCAGGTACAGGTTGGTGTTCATCGCCGACAGGGCCGCGGTGAGCACCACGAAGTTCATGATCCCGGCCGCCGCGGGGATGCCGACCATGCTGAACAACCGCACGAACGGGCTCTCGGAGACCGCGTCGGAGGACGACACCTCGTTCCACGGCAGGATCGAGACGACCACGGCCATGCCCAGCACGTAGAACAGCGCGAGCCGCAGCACGGTGTTGCGGGCGGCGCGCGGGACGGCGCGGGACGGGTCGCGGGACTCGGCGGCGGTCATCGAGAACGCCTCGGTGCCCAGGTAGGAGAAGGTGACCACGGTCAGCGCGAGCCACACCGCGCCGAGGCCGTTGGGCAGGAAGCCGCCGTGCTCGGTGAGCGCCCCCACGCCCGCGGGGGCGTGCCCGGGCAGGCCGAAGACGATGTAGATGACGCCGAGCGCGATGAACACGACGATGGTGGCGACCTTGATCATGGCGAACCAGTACTCGAACTCGCCGAAGAAGCGCACCGCCGCGAAGTTGACCGCCAGCATCACCACGGAGAAGCCCACGACCGGCACCCACAGGGGGATCTGCGGGTACCAGAACTGGAGGTAGAGGCCGGCGGCGATGACCTCGCTGCCGATGTTGACCACCTGCGCGGCCCAGTACATCCAGCGCGAGACGAAACCGGGCAGGCCGCCGAGGTACTCGCGGATGACGGCGCCGAAGCCGCCCGCCTCGGGGTGGACCACGACCATCTCGGCCAGCGCGTAGGCCAGCGCCAGCGCGGCCAGGGCGGCCACGGCGTAGGCGATGATCACGGCAGGTCCGGCGACCGAGATCGCCAGCCCGGAACTGAGGAACAGTCCGGTCCCGATCGCGCCGCCGATGGCGATCATGCCCACCTGGCGCGCGGACAGCGCCCGGCGCAACCCGGACTGCTCGGCCGGTGCGGTGTCCTCGACCACCTGCTGCCTCCTGCTCCTTGCCGATCTACAACGCCCCAGCACCTTACGACCCGCACCGCTTCCCGCGGGCCCTCGGCTACCGAAGCGTTGCCTGCGACGGGTGCAACACCGGGAGCACGACAGTTTTAGTGAAAACTGTCCGGGCAAAAGGGACATTGATCATGGACAGTTCTGGCAAAAACTGTCCCCCTCCAGAACCACGGAGCCCCCGGGGAGACGACCGCGGCGCGGGAGACAGCGCAGGAAGCGCTCAGCGGGGGAGGGTGAGGGTGATGGGGGTGGACTCCTCGACCGAGCGGCTGACCGTGCAGTAGTTCTCGATCGCCCGCTGGACGGCGTCGAGGAGCTTGTCGCGGTCCGGCACGCCGTCGAGGTCGGCGTCGAGGGAGACCTGGATCTCGGCGAACTTGTGGTCGTCGTCCGGGTTCTTGGTGCGGTCGGCGCGGGCGACGAGCTCGCCGTCCTCGCCGATCCGGCGGATGACGAGGTTCTCGCTGGTCACCGCGGAGCAGGCGGCGACGGCCGCGAGCAGCAGCTCACCGGGGGTGAAGGCGCCGGGCGCGCCGTCGCGGCCCACCGCGACCTCGGCGCCGCGCGAGTTGGTCGCGGTGAACGTGTGCTCGCCGGTGCGGGTCACTTCGACCGGAGTGGAGGACATGGGACCACCTTCGAAATCGTCGACTGCCTCGGCAGAACCACCGCGCTCCCCGCGTTGTTCCCACCGGAGGGAGATCAGCTCTCCCCGATGTCCTCGTTCCAGAGGCGGGGGTGCGCGGCGATGAAGTCGGCCATCATGCGGGTGCAGCCGGGGTCGTCGAGGACGACGACGTCCACGCCGTGCTCGGCCAGCCAGTCGTGGCCGCCGTGGAAGTTGCGGGCCTCGCCGATGACGACCCGCCCGATGCCGAACTGCCTGATCAGCCCGCTGCAGTACCAGCACGGCGACAGGGTCGTGACCATCGTCGTGTCGGCGTAGGAGCGCTGGCGCCCGGCGTCGCGGAAGGCCGCGGTCTCGCCGTGCACCGACGGGTCGTCGTCCTGCACCCGCCGGTTGTGCCCGCGCCCGAGCACCGCGCCGTCGGGGCCGATCAGCGCGGCGCCGATGGGGATGCCGCCGGAGGCCAGGCCCGCCTCGGCTTCGGCGACGGCGACCCGCAACCACTGCCCGTAGTCCACTGCGGACACTCCTTCGTCAGAACCGGGACCGTCAGACCCGGAAGAGGGCGCAGAACATCGCGTCGGTGCCGTGCCGGTGCGGCCACAGCTGCACGCCCGGCCCGTCGCCCAGGTCGGGGACGTCCGGGAAGTGCTCGCGCGCGTCGAGCTGGGTGACGCCGGTGCGCCGCACGACGTCGGCCACCACGCCCTCGGTCTCGGGCAGGTGCGGCGAGCACACGACGTAGCCGACGATCCCGCCGGGCCGGGTGAGCTCGATCGCCGAGAGCAGCAGTTCGCGCTGCAGCTTGGTCAGCTCCCCGACGTCGCCGGGCGTGCGCCGCCAGCGCGCCTCGGGGCGCCGCCGCAGGGCGCCGAGCCCGGTGCACGGCGCGTCGACCAGCACCCGGTCGAAACCCGGTTCCAGGCCGGGAGAACGGCCGTCGGCGGTGTGCACGGTCACCGACAGGCCCTCGGTGGTCTTGCGCACCAGGTCGGCCCGGTGCGGCGCCTGCTCGACGGCGTCGAGCGTCCCGCCGTCGAGCGTGACGAGCGCGCCCAGCAGTCCGGCCTTGCCGCCGGGTCCGGCGCACAGGTCCAGCCAGCGCAGGTCGGAGCCGGTGACCTCGGGCTTGGTGACGGCGAGGCTGACCAGCTGGGACCCCTCGTCCTGGACGACGGCGAAGCCCTCCTGCACCGGTTCCAGGTCACCCGGGTCGCCGGCGCCGGACTCCAGCCGCACGCCGTAGGGCGAGTAGGGCGCGGGGTCGCCGCCGGTGATGGCGGCGAGCTCGTCGGCGCTGATCTCGCCGGGCCGCGCGGTCAGGTGCACGGCGGGGCGGGCGTCGTCGGCGGCCAGCGCGGCTTCGAGCTCGTCGAGCCCGAGAGCGTCGGCGAAGGCCTGCGCGATCCACTTCGGATGCGCGTGCTTCATCGCCAGGTGGCCGACGGGGTCCTTGTCCCGATCCGGGGCGATCGCCTCGACCCACTGCTGCTCGTCCTTCTCGGCCGCGCGCCGCAGCACGGCGTTGGCGAAACCGGAGAGCTTGGAACCGTTCTCGAACCGCACGATGTCCACAGTGGAGGCCACGGCGGCGTGCGCGGGGATGCGGGTGCGCAGGATCTGGTACACCCCGACGCGCAGCGCGTCGAGCAGCTTCGGGTCCATCTCGGACAGCGGGCGCGTGCTGCACTCGCCGATCACCGCGTCCAGCAGGCCCTGCGCCCGGCAGGCGCCGTAGGTGAGCTCGGTGGCCAGCGCCGCGTCCCGGCCGGTGAGGCGCCGCTGCTGGAGCAGCGGGGGCAGCGCGAGGTTGGCGTAGGCGTCGCGCTCGCGGACCGCGCGCAGCGTCTCCACCGCGACCAGCCGCACCGGGTCGACGTCCACCGGTCGCGGGTTGGCCTTGCGCTGCGGCGGGCGGGCCTTCGACGGGCGGGAGGGCCGTCGGCGGCGTTCAGTCACTGGAGCTTGTCTCCTTGCTCGATGCGGGTTCCGCGCGCCCAGTCGGTGGCGGCCATGCGCTTCTTGCCCGCCGCCTGGACCTGACCGAGCGCGACGGCGGTGGTGCCGGTGCCGACCAGGACCCGGCGCTTCTCGGCCTCGATCCGCCCGGGCGGCAGCTGCTCGTCGGTGATCGTGACGGGGCCGAGCTTGAACCGCTCCTCCCCCAGCCACGCCCACGCGCCGGGCTCGGGCGTGACGGCGCGGATCAGCCGGTCGACGGCCGCGGCGGGCGCGGTGAAGTCGACCTTGGCGTCCTCGACGGTGACCTTGGGCGCGTAGCTGACGCCGTCGGCGGGCTGCTCCTCGGCGCGCACGCTGCCGTCCTCGACGCCGTCGAGGGTGGCCACCAGCAGGCCGGCACCCGAGATCGACAGGCGTTCCAGCAGCTCACCGGCGGTGTCGGTGGCGCGGATCTGCTCGGTGACCACGCCGAAGACCGGTCCGGCGTCGAGTTCGCGGACGATGCGGAAGGTGCTGGCGCCGGTGATCTCGTCGCCGTGCCGGATGGCGGCCTGCACCGGCGCGGCACCGCGCCACGCGGGCAGCAGCGAGAAGTGCAGGTTGATCCAGCCGTGCCGCGGGATCGCCAGCGCCTCCTCGCGCAGCAGCGCGCCGTAGGCGACGACCGGGCAGCAGTCGGGGTCGATCTCGCGCAGCCGCGCCAGGAACTCCGGGTCGGAGGCCTTGGCGGGGGTGAGGACCTCGATGCCGTGCTCGTCGGCGAGCGCCCCGACGGGCGAGCGCACCAGCTTGCGGCCGCGCCCGGCGGGCGCGTCGGGCCGGGTGACCACGGCGGCGACCTCGTGCCGGTCGGAGTCGATCAGCGCCTGCAGCGCGGGCACGGCGGGCGCGGGCGTTCCGGCGAAGACCACGCGCATGCTCAGCGGCCTCCGAACAGCGGGTGCGGGTTCTGCTTGATGACCGGGGTGGCGCCGTCGAACCAGGGGGCCTGGCGGATCTCGCGCATCGCGGCCTTGCGGGTCTCCTCGTCGAGCCGGTCGAGGAACAGCACGCCGTCGAGGTGGTCGGTCTCGTGCTGGATGCAGCGCGCGAGCAGGTCGGTGCCCTCGACCTCGACGGGCTCGCCGTGGAGGTTCCAGCCGCGCGCGACGACGTGCTGGGAGCGCAGGCAGTCCCAGGACATGCCGGGGATGGACAGGCAGCCCTCGGGCCCGAGCTGGTCGTCGCCGCCGACGGCGGTCCAGGTGGGGTTGATGAGGTGCCCGGCGAAGCCGTCGCAGTGGTAGGTGAACACGCGCAGGCTCACGCCCAGCTGGGGCGCGGCGAGTCCGGCTCCGCCCTGGTCCTCCATGGTGTCCCAGAGGTCCTTGACGAGGGTGCGCAGCTCCTTGTCGAAGTCGACCACCTCGTCGGCCTTGGTGCGCAGGACGGGGTCGCCGAAGAGTCTGATCGGCTGGACGGTCACCTGGTCTCCCTCACGTCGGCTACGACCCGACGAGTCTAGTAGCCGGACGCGCGCCCCGGCCGACCGCCGCACCTGCGGCCGGGGCGCGCTCGGTCAGGGAGTCGGCAGCACCACTCCGGCCGCGCCGCCGCCCCGGCGGTGGGGTTCGGCGGCGGCGAGCCACCGGCCGTCCGGGAGGCGTTCGACGCCGGTGGCGGCGCCGATCTCGTCGGTGGTCTCGAAGCGGTGGCCGAGCGCTTCGAGCTTCGCCGCCTCGGGCTGGGCGAGGAAGGCGGGTTCGGCGTCGGTGGTGGCGCTGTTGCGCTGCGAGGCGCGGGGTTCGGCGATCGCGTCGACCAGCGACAGGCCGCGGTCGAGCCGGCCGGTGAGGGTCTGCAGCACGGTGGTGATGATCGTCGCCCCGCCGGGGCTGCCGAGCGCGAGCGCGGGCCGGCCGTCGTGGAGCACGATCGTCGGGCTCATCGAGCTGCGCGGCCGCTTGCCCGGTCCCGGCAGGTTCGGGTCGGGCACGCCGGGGGTGACCGGGGTGAAGCTGAAGTCGGTGAGCTCGTTGTTGAGCAGGAACCCGCGTCCGGGCACGACGATGCCGCTGCCGCCGGTCTGCTCGATGGTCAGCGTGTAGGACACGACGTCGCCGCGCGCGTCGGCCACGGTCAGGTGCGTGGTGTTGGGGCCCTCGTAGGGCTCGCCACTCCCCTTTTCGCTGGGGCAGCCCTGCGGGGCGGCCGGGTCGCCGGGCGCGACGGGCGCGGGCAGGGCGGCGTCGTCGCTGATCAGGCATTCGCGGGAGGCTGCGAACTCGTCGTCGAGCAGACCGTCGGTGGGCACGTCGGAGAACGCGGGGTCGCCGACCCACCGGTTGCGGTCGGCGAAGCCGAGCTTGCTCGCCTCCAGGTAGCGGTGCAGGTAGCCGGTCTTGTCGGCGGCGGTGAGGTCGGAGCGTTCCAGGATGTTGAGCGCTTCGCCGACGGTGGTGCCGCCGGAACCCGACGGCGCCATGCCGTAGACGTCGAGCCCGCGGTAGCCCGAGCGCGTGGGCTCGCGGTCGAGGGCCCGGTAGTCGCGCAGGTCCTCGGTGGTCATGGCCCCGGGCCGCACGGTGCGGCCGGAGGCGGGGTCGACGGGCGGGTGGTTGACGGTGCGGACGAGGTCGGCGCCGATGTCGCCGGAGTGCAGCGCCTCCACGCCCTGCTCGCCGAGCTGGCGGTAGGTCTCGGCGAGGTCGGGATTGCGGAACACGCTGCCGACGGCCGGGGGCTGCCCGCCGGGCAGGAACAGGTCGCGGGTGGCGGGGAAGGCGCTGAAGCGCTCCTGGTTGTCGGCGGTCTGCTCGCGGAAGGTGTCGTCGACGACGAAGCCCTCGCGCGCGAGCTTCTCGGCCGGGCGCAGCACCTCGGCGAGGTCCTTCTCGCCCCAGCGCTCCAGGGCGCGCTGCCAGGTCCGCGGCGTGCCGGGCACGCCGACGCCGAGCCCGCTGGTCACCGCTTCGTCGAAGGGGATCGGCTCGCCGTGGTCCAGGAACAGGTCCTCGCCCGCTGCCGACGGAGCGGTCTCGCGGCCGTCGATCGTCTCGACGCGGCCGGTCGAGGCGTCGTAGTGCACGAAGTACCCGCCTCCGCCGATGCCCGCGGAGTAGGGCTCGGTGACGCCGAGCGCGGCGGCGGTGGCCACGGCGGCGTCGGCCGCGGTTCCCCCGCGTCGCAGCACGTCCAGGCCCGCCCGGGTGGCGTCGGGGTCGACGCTGGAGACCGCGCCGCCGTACCCGACGGCTTCGGCCTGCTTGGGCGGTTCCGGTTCCGCCTGGGCCACCGGGATCACCGGCGCCAGCAGCGCGCACGCGCCGAGCGCGCTCACGCCCACCCGGATGCTCGACCTCATGTGTCCTCCTCCTTCTGACGACGACGGGCCGCCCGCCTCCCAGCCGGAAGGCGAACGGCCCGTGCCCGTTCTTCAGCCCCTCGGCGCGAGGGCCGCGTCGTGGTACCTGCAGTTCGGCGCCCACAGGAGGAAGGAGTTCATCCCGTTGCTGCGGGCGGCGTCGATCTGCGCCGCGACCTCTCCCGGACCGTAGGACACCCCGAGGCTGAAGTCCTGCAACCACGGGATGATCTGCACGTCCGTGCCCTCGACGGCCTTGGCGAACGCCCCGAGGGAGCGGGCCACGATGTCGTAGGGCTGGCTGTTGGGGTTGCCGACGCCGAACTCCCCGGCCGCCCAGTGCGACGGGTAGACCATCGGCGCGATGTAGTCGACGTACTGCGACATCTGGCGGATGTCCTGGGCGATCTCGGTGGGCCGGTCCACGGCGATGCCGAACACCGACGCGCCGAGCAGCGCGCCGCGCGAGCGGACCTCGGTCTGGGTCTGGCGCAGGAAGTCGGCGATGGCCGCCTCCGGGGTGCCGACCAGGTTCGGGATCCGCATCTCGTTGATGTGGCCGTCCGGCCGCCGCACGTAGTCGTAGAGCACGTCGTCGAAGCCCAGCTGCGCGGCCTCGGCGGCGATGTCGACGTTGTACTGGCGCACCACCGGGTCGGCGAAGTTGGTGAAGGCGTACTGGCCGTAGCCGCTGGACCAGGGCGAACCGCCCGCGGTCTGCACGACGCGCTCGGGGTGGCCGCTGTTCCAGGAGGCCGCGCCGAGCACCGGGTCCTTGAAGGCGACGAGCCGGCCGACGACCCGCACGCCCATGCCGTGCAGCTGGTCGAGGGTCTGGCGGGCGTTGTAGTAGCCCTTGACCGCGCCGATCTGCTGGGCCATCGGCACCTGGGAGTCGTAGACGACCTCGCCGCTCTCGTCCTTGAGGTCGAGCTCGACGGTGTCGATCTTGCCCTGGCGGGCCAGGTCCAGGATCGGCTCGCGCAGCGAGTCGCTGGTCCAGGCCATGCCGGTGACGTGCACCGCGCGCATGCCCGGGTGTTTGATGTGGACGGTCATGGTGCGCTCGGCCTTGTTGCCCGCCGCGTCGGTGGCCACGACCTTGACGTCGCGGTCGGGCTTGTCGACGACGACGCTGAACGCGCCCTGCGGATCGGTCCTGACCTGCTTGCCCGCGACCTCCACGCGCTCGGCGCCGTGCGCCTTGCCGGTGACGGTGACCGGGCGGTTGGGCCCGTCCGGTCGCAGCGAGTCATCGACCTGGAGGTCCGGCGGCGTGGTGTCCACAGTGAACTCGTGACTCGTGGTGTCTGAACCGAGCCAGGAGATGCTCCGCGGGGCTTCCACGACGAGCTCGTGCTTGCCGTCCGGAAGACCGGCGGGAGCCAGGGTCAGACCACCCGGGACCTGCCGCGCGGCGACTTCCCGGCCGTCGACCGTGATCTTGGCGCTGTTCACGCCCTGGATACCCAATTCGGCATCCGTGTTCACCGGTTGAGCCAGACCGGTGATCTTCACGTCCTCAGTGGACAGTGTGCGCAACAGGAGGAAACCGAAGAGCACCACCAGGGCGGTCACTACTCCGATCACCACGTACTTGGGCATTCCGGCGCTGATGGCCTTGATGCGGGCGCGCGCAGACGCAGCATCCGACATCGGTTTCGCCTCCCCGACTTAGGCGAACTCGCGCGGTGCACGAATTTCCTTGCTGGACAATTGGGATCGGCCGCGACTGCGCGGCCGGGGAACCCACTGTCGCAGTCGGATCGGGCTAGATCAATTGGCCACTTGGAGTATCCCGGCGGCGGAACCTGATCTATACCGTTGGTTCCGATGTTGCCTTCCAGAACCGCGCTCCGCGCCGCCGCTCTCGTGATGCTGTGCGCCTCGGCCGCGTGCAGCGCACCCGCCGCGCCCGCTCCGCCACCGCCGCCCGCCGCTCCCGCCGCACCGCCCGCTCCCCCGCCGCCCCCGGACCCGGCCTCGGTCGGGGCCAACGAGCTCGGGGACGTGCCGGTGCTGATGTACCACCGCATCACACCCGCTCCGAGCAGCGTCTACGACCGCACCCCCGACGATTTCCGCGCCGAGCTGGAGCGCCTGGTCCGCGAGGATTACGTTCCGGTGACGGCCACCGAGTACGCCACCGGGAAGATCGACATCCCGGCGGGCAAGCACCCCGTGGTGCTCACCTTCGACGACGGTTCCGCCTCGCAGTTCACTGTGGACACTTCGGGCAATCCGGCCCCGGACTCGGCGATCGGCATCCTGCTGTCGGTCGCGAAGGACAACCCGGGTTTCCGCCCGGTGGCGACGATGTACGTGTTCAACCCGCCGTTCGAGGAACCCACCGGTCGGCGCAGTCTCACCTGGTTGCACGACAACGGTTTCGAGATCGGCAACCACACCCTCGACCACCCCAACCTCGGCAAGGTCTCCTCCGAGCAGGCCCAGCACGAGATCGCCGGGATGCAGAAGATCATCACCGACGCGGTTCCGGGACTGCGGGTGGACTCGCTGGCGCTGCCGCTGGGCATGCACCCCGACGACGAGGCGCTGGCCTCCGACGGCTCGGCCGACGGGGTCACCTACCACCACACCAGCGTGATGCTGGTGGGCTCCAACCCGGCTCCCTCGCCGTTCAGCACCGATTTCGACCCGGCGAACATCCCGCGGATCCGCTCGCAGGGCCCCACCGGCGAGGACGCGAACTACGGCTCGACGGCGTGGCTGGACAAGCTCGCCGCCGACCCGGCCTCGCGCTACACCTCCGACGGCGACCCGGCCAAGACTTCGGCGCCGAACTCGGCCACGACGCAGCCGGCCCCCTCCGCGCCGAACGTGCAGCGCTACTGACCCGAGTGGTGACCGGTTCGCGCCCGCGAGGAGCAGCGGAGTGCGGCAGTTCGCCGAAACCGGATGGCGGGAGTGAACCGGTCACCACTCGTTGGTTGTGCCTGTCAGCGAGAATTTGCCCACCCGCAGGCTGATCGTGATCAACCCGTAAGCAGCGTTGGTATGAACGTGTTACGTGCGCTGACACGGCCGGGTAAGCGCGACACGGAGGGTGAGTCAGCTGCTAGCGTCCCGCCATCATCTTCGCCGCAGAAACCGGAGGGGGGTTTCCGCTGGTGACGTCACAGGACGCCGAGACTCATCACCGGACCATCAAGAAGCGGCTCTCGCGCGCGCTCACGCTGCCGATCGTGCTGCTGTCGGTCGTGCTGCTGTCCTCGACCGTGCCGCAGGGAGTCGAATCCTTCGTCGTCTGGCGGATCGGGGTCGCGGCCAAGGACGCCGGCGGATCGGCGATGCGCGCCTTCGCGGCGCTGCAGCGCGAGCGGGACCTGTCGGTGCGCGAAGGCATCCCGACCGCGCAGCTGGGGGCTGCGCGCGTCACCACCGACCGCACCACCACCGAGCTCATCCGCACGCTGGACTCGCTGACCGACTACGCGCCCGAGCCGATCGCGGTCAAGACCGCGCAGCTCAAGGAGCAGTTCGCCGAGCTGCCGCAGCGCCGCCTGCTCGCCCAGGGACAGCTCAACCAGCGCGCGACGGTCGAGTACTTCAACACCGTCATCGACACCGGCATCGACCTGTTCGACACCCAGTCCCGGCTGGCCCACGACATCCAGGTCACCCAGGACGGCATCACCGCCACCGAGCTGCTGCGCGCCTCGGACCTGATGCGGCGGGCCGCGATGCTCGGCGGGTCGGCGGTGGACTCGGGCCGCTTCGAGGCCGGCGAGCACCACGCGTTCGCCGAGCAGGTGTTCACCTACCGCAGCCGGATCGGTTCCGAGAGCGCGCACGCCGCCCCGCAGGTGCAGCAGCGCTACCGCGCGCTGATCGCCTCGCCCGCGTGGCAGCGGCTCACCGCGGTCGAGGACCGGCTGATCGCCGACGGCGCGGGCGGCGCGCACGCGTTCTCCCCGGAGCAGCAGCGCGCCTGGCACGACGACGTCGCCACCGTCGGCCGCGATCTCAACGACCTGGCGCTGGCCCAGTCCGACCACGCGGTCACGCTCGGCATGACGCAGGCCTACTCGAAGTTCCTGTGGACCATCCTGGTGGTGCTGGTCGCGCTGGCGGCGGTCGCGCTGTGCTGGTGGTACTCGTGGCGCAACATCGGGCTGGCCGAGCAGGTCCTGCAGCGGCTGGCGGGGTTGCGCGACGCGGTGCTGCACCGCACCCACGACCTGCTGCCGCCGATCCTGGCGCGCGCCCGCGAGGGCAAGGCTGTCGACGTCGACGAGGAGCTGGGCAAGCTGGACTTCGGCCGCGACGAGATCGGTCAGGTCGCCGAGGCGATGGAGACCTCGCAGCGGGCCACCATCGACGCGACGATCAACGAGGCGGGCACGCACGCGGCGTTCCGCAGCGCCATCGCCGCGATCGCCAGCGGCCAGCAGACCCTCATCCAGCAGGCGATGGTGCTCATCGACACCGCCGAGCACGACGAGCAGGACCCGGCGAAGCTGCGCCGGTTGCTGCAGGTCGACAGCACCGTGACGCGGCTGCGCCGCAAGATCGAGAACCTGCGGGTGCTGGCCGGGGACCGGCCCGGCCGGCGCTGGCGGGACCCGGTGCCGCTGAGCAAACTGGTGCAGTCGGCCATCGGCGAGACCGAGCACTACACGCGGATCAACGTCCGCGCGGTGCCGCCGGTGGCGGTCAAGGGCCCGGCGGTGACCGACACGATCCGGGTGCTGGCCGAGCTGATGGACAACGCCACCCGCTTCTCGCCGCCGAACGCGCCGGTGCTGGTGAAGGTCGACCGCGCCCCCGGCGGCGGGGTGCTGGTGGAGATCGAGGACCGCGGTCTCGGGATGCCCGAGGCCGATCGCGACCGGATCAACGAGACCCTGTCCGCGCCACCGGATTTCACCGCCACCTCGGTGCAGGACGACGTCCGGCTGGGCATGGTGGTGGTGTCGCGGCTGGCGCAGCGGCGCGGCATCGAGGTCAGCCTCAGCGCCGGGAAGGGCTCGGGAACGCGGGCCTCGGTGGTGCTGCCCGGCGACCTCATCACCTCGGTCGCGCAGCCCCGGCACAACGCCGACCGCACCGACCGGCAGAACGCCGAGTCGACCGTGCGCATCCGCCGCAAGCCCCGCAGCGCGCCCGCGCCGACCGGCCCGCAGGACACCGGCGGCCTGCCGCAGCGCAGACGCGGCACCACGCTCGCGCGGCTGACGTCCAGCACCGCGGACGACGAGGCGGAACCCCAGGCCGAGGAGCAGCGCCCGTCGGGCTCGGCGGCGTTCCTGAACAAGATCCAGCGCGCCCGTTCTCAGCAGGAGGGACGTTCGTGAGCAGCGACAACCTGAGCTGGTTGCTCGAGGATTTCCACCGCCAGGTGCCGGACGCGCGGGGGCTGATCCTGTTCTCCGCCGACGGCCTGCCGACCGCGTCGTCGGGCCTGTCCGAGGAGGACGCCGACGCCCTGGCGGCGCTGGGCGCGTCGATCAACAGCACGGTGAGCACCGCCAGCGCCCGCACCCGCTCGGGGCGGGTGCGCCAGACCCTGGTGGAGAGCGACGACGCGTACCTGCTGCTCACCCGCGCCGCCGAGCGCACCGGGCTGCTGGTGGTCGTGGCGATCACGGCGGACCTGGAGCTCGCGGCCTCGGCGGTGGAGCAGCTGGTCACGCGCGTGGGCGCGCACCTGGCGACGCCGGCTCGGCGGTGAGGCGGCATGGCCGAGTGGAGCGATGACGAACCCGGGCCGCTGGTGCGGCCCTACGTGCACACCGGCGGCCGCACCGACGTCACCAGCGAGGAGCTGGACGTCTCGGCCCTGCTGCGCACCACTCCCGAACCCGACGAGCAGGAGCTGTCGCTGAGCGCGGCGACGGTGCGGGAGCTGTGCGAGACACCGGTTTCGCTGGCGGAGATCGCCGCGGAGCTGGAGAGCCCGATCTCGGTGGCGCGCGTCCTGGTCTGCGAACTCGTCGACCGGGGCCTGCTGCGGGTGTCCGCGCCGCGCACCGACCACCCCGACATTTCGTTCTTGGAGAGGCTGCGCAACGATGTCCGGAACCTTTGACCCGAGCACGACCTCGGCGAAGATCGTGATCGCCGGGGCGTTCGGC
The DNA here is from genome assembly GCF_900116135.1 of Saccharopolyspora flava. GTDB lineage: Bacteria > Actinomycetota > Actinomycetes > Mycobacteriales > Pseudonocardiaceae > Saccharopolyspora > Saccharopolyspora flava. The sequence continues at coordinate 94,995 of NZ_FOZX01000014.1, read as the reverse complement.
GTCGGCAAGACCACCATGATCACCAAGCTCACCGACCGGGAACCGCTGCGCACCGAGGAGATCCTCACCGAGGCGGGCGTGGGCGTCGACGACCTGTCGGGCGTGGAGAGCAAGCAGACGACGACGGTGGCGCTGGACTTCGGCCGCCTGGACCTGCCCAGCGGCCCGAAGCTCTACCTGTTCGGCACCCCGGGTCAGGACCGCTTCTGGCCGATGTGGGACAGCATCGCCCTCGGCGCCCTGGGCGCGATCGTCATCGTCGACCCGGACCGGCTGGGTCAGTGCTTCGCCATCCTCGACTTCTTCGAGGACCGCGGCATCCCGTTCGTCGTCGCGGTCAACGAGTTCGAGGGCGCCACCCGCCGCGAACCGGACCAGATCGCCGCCGCCCTGGACCTCGACCCCGACATCCCGGTCCTGCACTTCGACGCCAGGAGCAAACCCGACACCAAGGAAGTCCTGGTCACAGTCCTCAGCAGAGCAATCGACCACCGCACCACCCCAGCCCCAACCCGCTAGACCCCGGCAACGTCACGAACTCACGTGCCCGAGCGCCACTGCACTGATCGGCTGATCGAGCGCCGATCCACCGCCCCGCGCTCCCGGCGTGCGGTTCACTGACCTCCCTGCTGGATCGCGCAACGATGAGGAGCGGGGTTGCGGAAAGTCGATGTCAAGGGGTACTTCCGGAAAGGCAACTGGGTCAGGCCGCACACGCGACGTGGGCCGAGGCGCAGGACCCTCGGAGCGATCGCCATCGTGCTCGGCGGTTCGGTTGCGCTGGGGAGCGGGGGCACGGCGGCATTCGAAGGAGCGTCTGCGCACAACCCGAAACCACGCTCCTCGCAGACCGCGAAGAGCCCAATCGAGGTGGAGTTGCGGGCGGTCGCACGATGGAGGAGCCGCGGTTACCAGGTCGAGGTAAAGGAACACAGCCAACTCGGTGCCTGCGACACGACGGCTTACGGCGATGTGAAGCGCTTCTTCAGAGCGCACCCGTGCCGGAGCCTGCACCGGTTCATGGCCGACCTCCGCAAGCCGCGCGGCGGCAACGTGGTCGTGGCGGTTTCAACGGTCGACATGCCTGATGTTGACTCGGCCGATGCTTTTAAGGATCTCGTGGACATACATGGCACCGGCAATGTGCTCGAGCTCCCCAAGGAATTCCGCGCGTACCGCAAGGTGACGTTCACCGGCCACCGCTACCGGTCGTGGCAAGACGACAACCTCGTCACCAACGTCCAAGCCGAACCCGTGGTGGGGGCCAAGCTCGGCCTGTTCACGATCACGGAGATCTTGAACCTCGCCGCCTGACCCCTCAAGGCCATGTTCCCGGGGAGCCGATGCGTCGCCAGGGGACAGTTTTAGTCCAAACTGTCCGGACAAAAGGGACATTGATCATGGGTGATTATGGCTAAAACTGTCCACTGCCTCGCACCACGCGCGTGCCGCGCCCCGGATCAGGGCTTGGGGCACCGTTGGTCGCGGGTGAGGGCGTACTCGACGTCGCCGTGCTCGGACCCGGGAATGGGGCCTTCCGGCCAGGTGGTGAAGAAGGTCCGGACGTAGCGCAGGCCGGCCTTCTCCATGACGCGGCGGGAACCGGTGTTGACCGTCATGGTCTGCGCCCACACGCGACTCAGGTCGAGGTCGGTGAATCCCTTGTGGATCAGCGCCCGCGCTCCCTCGGTCGCCAGGCCCTGGCCCCAGGTCGAGCGGCGCAGCCGGTAGCCGAGCTCGAAGGTGCCGACGTCGTCCGGTGAGTTCGGGTGGAACTTGAAAATCCCCAGGAACTCCCCGGTTTCCCGCTCGACGGCGACCCAGTTGCCGTGTCCGGCGTAACGCTCGTAGCGCGCCAGGTACATCGGCATCGTCTCCGACCGGACCTCCTCGAGCGTGCTGGGCACGCCGCCGTTGAGGTACCGCATGACCTCGGGGTCGCTGTTGAGCCGGAACACCTCGGCGGTGTCGTCGGTAGTGAGTTCCCGCAGCACCATGCGCTCGGTCTCCAGGAACACCCGCACTACAGCATCTCCAGCGGGTCCAGGCGCACCTGGAGCTCGGTGGCCTTGCGGGCGGCGCGGATGGCCTGCGCGGCGTGCAGCGAGTCGGCCAGCGCGCGGCCCTCGGTGCGATCGACGCGGACGATGAGGCGTTCGCGCTCGGAGTTGCCGTCCTCGTCGACCTCGCCGAGCGGTACCGGTCCCAGGACTTCGGCGCTGGGCGGCAGATCCGCCGAGTCCAGCAGGGCTTCGATCGCGTCGGTCGTCCCGTCGACGGCGGCGACCCGGCGTGCGGGCGGGAAGCCGAGTTCGGCGCGCTCGGCGAGTTCCTGCGCGGCGTACCAGGCCGGGTCCCACCGCACGAGCGCCTGCACCGGTTGCAGCGACGACTCCGCCATCACCACCACGCGCCCGCCTTCGGACGCGGGCCGCACGAGCGCGGCCGCGGCGAACCACTTGCGCAGCGCGGCCTCGGACGCGCGCAGCTCGGGACGTCCGAGCAGGGTGCGGCCGTCGAGCAGCAGCGCCGCGCCGTAGCCGCCCGCGGCGACGGGCTCGGCTCCGGGCGTGCACACGATCAGCGCGGGCTTGCCGGGCACGTCGGCGAGGATCTCGCCCGCGCCGGAGGTCCGCACCGGGGTTCCGGGGAACGCCCGCCCCAGCTCTTCGGCGGTGCGGCCGGCGCCGACGGCGACCGCGCGCAACCGCCGGGATCCGCACTGCGGGCACTTGAACGCGGCCTCGGAGGTTCCGCACCAGCTGCACGCGGCCGGTTTCGGCATCCCGTCCTCGGTCCCGCCGGGCAGCGACAGCGGGCCCGCGCAACGCCGGCACCGCGCCCGTTCACGGCAATCACCGCAGGCCAGCGCCGGTACGTAACCGCGCCGGGGCACCTGCACGAGCACCGGCGCGCCGTTCTTGAGCGCGGCCCGGGCGGCTTCGAACCCGACCGAGGGCAGCCGCGCGGCGCGGGCGGCGGGGTCGCGCGCCAGCTGCGTGTCGTCCTCGCCGATGGAGGTCACGCGCGGCGCGGCGGCCCGCACCTCGGTGCGGTGCGCGACGAGCTCGTGCGCCCACCCGGACTCGACCAGCAGCGCTGCCTCGGCGGTGCGCGCGAATCCGCCGACGACGAGCGCGGCACCGGCGGTGTGCGCCCGCTGGGTGAGCACGTCGCGGGTGTGCGGGTAGGGCGTCTGCGGGTAGGAGTGCAGGTCGTCGCCGTCGTCCCACACCACGGCCAGCCCGAGGTCGCGGACCGGGGCGAACATCGCCGCCCGGGTCCCGATCACCACGCGCGCGGCGCCGCGCAGGGCGGCGAGCCAGTGCTTGTAGCGCTCGGCGGGGCCGCTGTCGGCGGTCAGCGTCACCACGTCGTCGCCGAGCAGCGCCGCGCAGGCCGCGTGCAGGCGTTTGAGGTCGCGGTGGTCGGGCACGACGATCAGCGCCCCGCGCCCGGACGAAGCGGTGGTGGCGGCGGCTTCGGCGAGCCGCGCGGGCCAGTCCTCCCCCGGCAGCGCCTGCCACACCGCGCGCGCCGGACGACCGGCGCTCAACGCGTCCAAGAAGGACTGCCCGTGCTGATATCGCTGCCACGCGGGCGTTTCCGGCCGCGCGGGCACCGGGACCGGTTCGCGGCGCGCGGACTTCTCGGCGGCGGCGCTGCGCGGCGGGATCGCCAGCCGCAGCACGTCGACGAGCATCCCGCCGTACCGCCCGGCGACGGCGCGGGCCTGGGCGAGCATCGCCGGGGTCAGCACCGGTTCGGGCGAGGCGACTCGTTCCAGCCAGGCCAGGTTGCCCTTGAACTCGGAGGTCGCGACGCGCTCCAGCAGGTAGCCGTCGACGAGCTTGCCGCGGAACCGCACCCGCACCCGCACCCCGGCCTGCGCGTCGGCGTCGAGCCGGTCGGGGATTCGGTAGTCGAACGGGCGGTCCAGGTGCACCGGCAGCGGAACGTCGACGAGCACGCGCGCGATCGGATCGGTCGCCGCCGCCGTGCGCTCGGTCTCCTCCTTCCGCTTCCGCGGCTGCCCACCTGCCATGCCTCTTCTCTACCATGCTCCCCCGTCGCGGCCCGGCTCAGGAGGCGACCGGCGAGTTGATCACGCCCCGGGGGCCCGACCCCGTGGTGGGCGATGCCCGGGAGCGTGTGAAAGCATTTTCGAGTGTTTCACGTCGTCTTCTACCACCCCGAGATTCCCGGGAACGCCGGGAACGCGATCCGGATGGCGGCCGGTTCGGGTGCCGCGCTGCACCTGATCGAGCCGCTGGGGTTCTCCGTGGAGGACGCGAAGCTGCGCCGCGCCGGGCTGGACTACCACGATCGCGCCGCGCTGCACGTCCACCCGAGCCTGGACGCCTGCTGGGAGGCGCTGCGCCCGGAGCGGGTCATCGCCTTCACCGCCCGCACCGAGACGATCCACACCGACGTCGACTACCGGCCGGGTGACGTGCTGCTGTTCGGCCCGGAGTCGACCGGGCTGCCGGAGGAGCTGCTCGACGCGGCGTCGATGCGGGTGCGGATCCCGATGCTGCCGGGCATCCGGTCGATGAACCTGGCGAACTCGGCGGCCGTCGCGGTCTACGAGGCGTGGCGGCAGCAGGGCTTCAAGCTGCCGTGACGGGCTCGCGGCGGCGCGTCCAGGGCCAGGTGAGCAGCGCCCAGGCGCCCATGCCCACGACGAGCTCGACGGCGAGGTAGGTGGGCCAGCCGCCCATCAGGTCCAGCAGCGACGGGTTGTCGGGTTTGCTGCTGACGAAGCCGTAGTTGGTGCCCGCGACCGCGTTGAACACCAGCATCGCCAGGCCCCACGCGACGGTCACGACCACCGACGTCCAGTACCCGCGCCAAGTCGGCCTCAGCCCGATTCCCCAGGTCAGGAAGGCCGCGGCCCAGATCACCAGCAGGTGCTGGCCCCAGAACTCGATGAAGTCGAGGTGCGGGAAGTCGGGCGCGTCCAGCGCCGGCGTGATGATCGCCTGCGGGGTCAGCGTGAGGCCCCAGAAGTACAGCAGCGCGTGCGGCGCCGACGCCCGCGTCCACAGCGCCCAGGCCGCCACCACCCACGCCAGGTCGCACAGGTGCAGCGGCAGCGAGTTGAACAGGTCCCAAGCCCACGGACTCAGCCGGTAGGCCAGCAGCGGCAGGTTGAACCCCACCACGACCAGCGCGAACCCCCGGCACCACCGCTCCACCCCGTCGCGCGACAACCCCCGCCCGAACACGACGAGAACCACCGACCCGACCACGATGAGCCCCATCAAGACCCAATGCGACGCGCCGTAAACCACGAACCGATCCCCCACCGGCCCCACGCCTCAACACTCACCCACCCGCCGCACCCCGTCAATCCCACCCAACACACCCGACGCCCGCGCTTCGGGGCGACAAGCCACCGAAACCATCGCGTCGGGGACTGCCGGTGACTGCCCACCTACCCGGTTCCGGCCCGTTCGACGCCTGCGGCGAGTCGGGGTCGGGCACGGGGTTGGGCAGGGTTCGTTCCTCACCAGGGGGCAGTTTTAGTCCAAACTGTCCGGGGGTGACGCCCGAAATGTCCGGACAGTTTGGACTAAAACTGTCCTCTGCCCACGCCCGAACCCCACCCACCACGTCGAAAACCCCGGTTTTCACGGGTCAAAAACCGCAGGTTTTGACCCGACGAATACCGCAGGTTTTGACCGGGCGAATACCGCAGGTTTTGACCCGAGGGGCGAGGTGGGTGAGGTGACGAAGACCAAGACGAGGACGAGGACGGGGACGAGGGCCGGGATGTGCGAAGCCGCCCCCGGGAGTGGTTTCCGGGGGCGGCTTCGGGGATCGGGTCAGAGGCCGGCTGCTGCCTTGAGGGCTTCTGCTCGGGTGGTGGACTCCCAGGGGAGGTCGACGTCGATGCGGCCGAAGTGGCCGTAGGCCGCGGTGGCCGAGTAGATCGGCCGCAGCAGGTCGAGGTCGCGGATGATGGCGGCCGGTCGCAGGTCGAAGACTTCGTTGACCGCTTTCTGGATCCGGGCCGGGTCGACGGTCTCGGTGCCGAAGGTCTCGATGAACAGACCCACCGGCGCTGCCTTGCCGATCGCGTAGGCCACCTGGACCTCGATGCGCTTGGCGAGCCCGGCGGCGACGACGTTCTTGGCCACCCAGCGGGTGGCGTAGGCGGCGGAGCGGTCGACCTTCGACGGGTCCTTGCCGGAGAAGGCGCCACCGCCGTGGCGGGCCATGCCGCCGTAGGTGTCGACGATGATCTTCCGCCCGGTCAGGCCCGCATCGCCCATCGGCCCGCCGACGACGAACCGGCCGGTCGGGTTGACCAGCAGCCGGGTCTCGGCGGTGCTCAGCGTCAGGTCTGCGATCTCGGGCTCCACCACGTGCTTGGTGATGTCGCCGACGAGCTGGCCTTCGAGGTCGATCTCCTCGGCGTGCTGGGTCGACAGCACCACGGTGTCGAGCCCGACGGCCTTCTCGCCGTCGTAGGAGATGGTCACCTGGGTCTTGCCGTCGGGCCGCAGGTACGGCAGCACCCCGTCCTTGCGGACCCGGGTGAGCCGGCGCGACAGCCGGTGCGCCAGCGCGATCGGCAGCGGCATGAGCTCGGGCGTGTCGTCGCAGGCGTAGCCGAACATCAGGCCCTGGTCACCGGCGCCCTGCTGGGCGATCTCGTCGATGACGCCTTCGACGCGGGTCTCGTGCGCGGTGTCGACGCCCTGGGCGATGTCGGGCGACTGCGAGCCGATGGCGATGTTGACGCCGCAGGAGTCGCCGTCGAAGCCCTTCGCCGAGGAGTCGTAGCCGATCTCCAGGATCTTGTTCCGCACGATGGCGGGGATGTCGGCGTAGGCGTCGGTGGTGACCTCACCGGCCACGTGCACCTGCCCGGTGGTCACCAGCGTCTCCACGGCCACGCGCGAGCGCGGGTCTTGCGCGAGCAGCGCGTCGAGGACGGAGTCGCTGATGGCGTCGCAGATCTTGTCGGGATGTCCTTCGGTCACCGACTCGCTGGTGAACAACCGCTGCTGACTCACAACTCTCCTCATGTCCGGCGGCGTCGACGCCGTCAAACATTACTGGTCGGAGAGCCGCCTACCGACCGCGTCCCACAATGTGGACGCCAGCAGGGACTTGGCGCCGAGATCGATGCGCTCCTCGGTGCCGTCGTCGCCGAGCAGCCAGCCGGAGTTGTCCTCGACCTCGAAGGCCATGCCCTCGCCCACGGCGTTGACCACGAGCAGGTCGCAGCCCTTGCGCGCGAGCTTGGCCCGGCCGTGGTCGAGCACCGAGGAGGTCGCGTCCCCGGTCTCGGCGGCGAACCCGACGATCAGCGACGCCGAGAGCTTGCCCGCCGCACGGGATTCGACGATCTCGGCGAGGATGTCGGGATTGCGGGCCAGCGCAACGGGTTCCGGGTCCCGATCGGTCTTCTTGATCTTGTGCTCGACCTGGTTCACCGGCTTGAAGTCGGCCACGGCCGCGGCCATGACGACGGCGTCGGCCCCGTCGGCCTCGGTGAGCATCACCGACCGCATCTCGTCGGCGGTGCCGACCTTGATCAGCCGCACTCCGGCGGGGGTGACGAGGTCGGCGGTGTGCGCGGCGACGAGGGTGACGTCGGCGCCGCGGTGCGCGGCGATGCGCGCCAGCGCGTAGCCCTGCCGCCCGGACGAGCGGTTGCCCAGGTAGCGGACGGGATCGAGCGCCTCCCGGGTGCCCCCGGCGGAGATGACGACCCGCTTGCCGTCCAGGTCCCACGGCAGGGAGGTCGACGAGGTCAGCAGCAGCCGCGCCAGGTCGACGATCTCGGCGGGGTCGGGCAGCCGCCCCTTGCCGGTGTCCTTACCGGTCAGCCGCCCGGAGTCGGGTTCGGCGACGACGACGCCGCGCTCGCGCAGGGTGGCCACGTTCTGCCGGGTCGCCGGGTGCTCCCACATCTCGGTGTGCATCGCGGGGACCATCAGCACCGGGCAGCGCGCGGTGAGCAGGGTGTTGGTGAGCAGGTCGGGAGCCTGCCCGGTGGCCGCTCGGGCCAGCAGGTCAGCGGTGGCGGGGACGACGACCACGAGGTCGGCCTCCTGGCCGAGCCGCACGTGCGGCACCTCGTGCACGTCGGTGAACACGCCGGTCTCGACCGGCTGCCCGGACAGCGCCTCGAAGGTGGCCTTGCCGACGAAGTTGAGCGCGGCCTCGGTGGGCACGACGCGCACGCTGTGGCCGGTTTCGGTGAGACGCCGCAGCACCTCGCACGCCTTGTAGGCGGCGATGCCACCGCTGACGCCGAGGACCACCCTCGGGCGGTCCTCGGTCGTTCCGGTCGTCACTCGCCTTCGGTGTGCTCGAGCACGCCGGCGTGGATCTCGCGCAGCGCGATCGACAGCGGCTTCTCGCGCGGGCCCGGCTCGACGAGCGGGCCGACGTACTCCAGCAGGCCCTCGCCGAGCTGGGCGTAGTAGTCGTTGATCTGCCGCGCGCGCTTGGCCGAGTAGATGACCAGCGCGTACTTCGAGCTGACCTGCTCCAGCAGGTCGTCGATCGGCGGGTAGGTGATGCCCTCGACGGTGTTGGTCGACGGGCTGCTGTTGAGCGCAGCCAGCGCGCTAGGGGTGCTCACAGGTGTGGCTCCTGCTCAGTAGTGGGTCGTTCGGGACCGGGAAGGGACAGGCGACCGGGGCGAACCGGGCGTCACTTCTCGTGGCCGAGTATCAATCGTACCAATTCGCTGGTCGCGGACTGCAGGTCGGCGTTGACGACGGTCTCGTCGAACTCGGGTTCGGCGGCCAGTTCATCACGTGCGGCGGCCAGGCGCTTCTCGACGACGTCGGCGGGCTCGGTACCGCGGCCGGTGAGCCGGTCGACGAGCTCCTCCCAGGACGGCGGCAGCAGCATGACCAGTTGCGCGTCCGGCCAGGCCGTGCGGACCTGGCGCGCGCCCTGCAGCTCGATCTCCAGCACCGCCGGGTGGCCCGACCGGATGGCCTCTTCGACCGGCTTGCGCGGCGTGCCGTAGAAGTTGCCCGCGTAGCGGGCGTGTTCGAGCATCTCGCCCTCGGCGATCATCCGCTCGAACTCCGCGACGGAGACGAAGTGGTAGTGCACCCCGTCGACCTCGCCGGGGCGCGGAGCCCTGGTGGTCGCGGACACGCTGAAGTACACCTCCGGCACGTGCCGGCGCACCTCGCCGAGCACGCTGGACTTGCCGACGCCGGAAGGCCCGGAAACGACGGTGAGCCGAGGCTCGCCCTGACGGACGATCCTCGGCTCAGCGCCGGCTTGTGCGTCGATCACTCGCCGCTGAACTCGGTGAGCAGCGCCTTGCGCTGCCGCTCGCCCAGCCCGCGCAGACGACGGCTGTTGGCGATCTCCAGCCGCTCCATGATCTGCTGCGCACGGACCTTGCCGACGCCGGGAAGGGCCTCGAGCAGGGCGGAGACCTTCATCTTGCCCAGAACCTCGTCGTTGTCGGCGGTGTCCAGGACCTCCGCCAGCGTGGTTCCGCCTCGCTTGAGGCGCTCCTTGAGCTCAGCTCGGGCGCGACGGGCGGCAGCCGCCTTTTCCAGAGCTGCTGCCCGCTGCTCCTCAGTCAGCTGGGGAAGGGCCACCATGTCCTCCGTGATGTGGGGTTTCGCTTGATCGGTGCGGGCGACGGTACCGAGTCCCGAAAGGCGGTTGCCCACGGGGGTCCCGGTTTTGTGGAACGGATCAGTCCGCCCCACCGCCCTGGCCCTTGAAGTTCTACCCGTACAAGGCGTGCACGAGCACGGGGCCGCTGCAAGTCCTATCAACAAAGCCGCTGAAGTGCACTAATCTCGGCCAAAGAAATCGGAATGTGTCCGATTTCCGCACAGTTGAGCCACGTGGAGGCCATCTCCGCAGGTCACAACGGCGTAAAACACTCCCCGAACGGACGCGTGCCGAAGGCCTGTTCTATGATGGAAGTTGATCTTGAACTCCCCGATTTCTTCCACTCAGCGGAAAAGGTGGTCCCCCATGCGCTCCAGACGCAACCAGGCCTGACGCTCGCGGCTCCGGCGCGTAGCGCCGCCGTAACACCTGCCGCACCCGGCTCAGCGACGCCTGATCCCGGCGAAGCGCATCACCAGGAAGCTCACCCCCGCGACCACCACGATGGGCGGCCCGAAGTCCGGCACGTTGGTCCACACCGCCCCCGCCGCGATCACCATCGCGATGCCCACCAGCCCCGACCGCCAGTCGCGGTACCCCCGACGCGCCGTCGGCCCGGGGCGCCTCTCGTCGGTCACAGCGTCTTGGTCAGGTCGTGGACTCGGGTGATCATGCGCGGGCGGTCGATGGGGGCGATCGTGGTCCAGCCCTCGTCGCTGCGGTGGCTGTTCTCGATCATGTACCAGCCCTGGGCGTTGGCGAAGAAGTTGGTGACCATCGGGGCCCGGTGGCGCTTGCCGTGGCCGTCCATGACGGCGTAGCCGACCTGCGCGTAGGCGTTGCGCGCCCCACCGGCCATCTCCACGAGCGTCTTCGCCTCCTCGCGCCGAATCCCTTGCCGCACAAGCGCTTCGGCCATCTCGCGGTCGTTGCTCGCCGACTTGGCGGCGGATTCCATCGCGGCGCTGCGCAGCGACACGCCCTTGCCGGGGCCGGCCTTGAGGTCGTCGGGCAGCACGCTGAGGATGGCCCGCACCATCGAGTCCGCAGGCAGCGTCTGCACGGTCACGGACTCCTCCGTGAGCACGGCGAGGGTGGCGTGACCGCGGGTGCAGGCCACCATGCCCGCCACGATGCGCTGAGCGCCGTCGGGCGTGCGCTGGCGGAAGTTGATGTCGAAGGCCCGCTCGTAGCGCGTGAGCGGCAGCAGGGCCCCCTGGATGTCCTCTTCCCGCATCTCGTTGCCGAACCCGAGGTGCTGCAGTTCCTCGCGCGCGCGAGCCTCGACCTGCCGCCTCTCGGATTCGAGGATGCCCTCGGGCAGGACGTTGAGCACGAGGGGCTTGGTGCCGAGGTTGAAGTACTTCCACGCCTCGTGGAAGCCCTGCTTCGACAGCTCGATCTTCACCGGTTCTCCCCAGCCAGACAGTGTGGACGGCACCGACTCGATCGCGTCCACGATGTGATCCGAGTTGTTCACTGATTGGTCCAGTTCTCAGCCGTTCGGAAGCCCAAGAAGCACGGCCGTCCCCCGCAGCCCGAGCACTGATCGTCCGAGTTGTTCAAGAGTTAGTGGGCGGCACCGAAGCGGTGCCGCCCACTAGCTGATCTGCGATTTCGCGCACTTACCGCTGGTTGTCCCAGTCGCCGAAGACCGGCGGCGCGACCTTCGGCAGGTCCTCGTCGAAGACGCCCTGGTCGCCGACGAGGTAGTCGGGGGTCTCGTGCTCGAGGTCGTCCTCGCCTTCCTGACCCCGGCCGCGCGCACCCGCGCCCGCACCGGCACCGACACCGCCGCGGCCACCGGCACCACCGGCGCCGCCGACCCCGGAACCGGAGGCCCCGCCGAGACCACCCATGCCCGAGCGGCCACCGGCACCCATACCGGACCCGGCACCACGACCACCGGCACCGGCACCCGAGCCGGCACCCAGGCCACGACCCGCACCGGCACCGCCGCGACCACCGGCGCTACCGGCACCACCGCGGCCACCAGCACCCGTGCCCGCACCGGGACGACCGGCACCGAGACCGGGCGTGCCACCGGGGTACCCCGGAGTACCGGGACCACCGGGCACGCGACCAGCGCCGCTGCCACCGCCGGGAGTCTGACCCGAACCCGAGCCACCACCGGGCAGGTTCGCCCAGGCAGCACCCGTACCAGCGGAACCGCCGCCGTAGGAGCCGCCCGCGCCACCTGCGCCCGAACCGGCCCCGGCCAGGCTGCCGCCACCGGAACCACCGGCCCACGCGCTGGAGGTGGTCGACGGGGAGGAGTACGAGGAGTCCACGCCACCGACGCTCGGGCCGGAGGAGCTGCTCACGCCACCGTCAGGCTGAGCCACGGTCGGCGGCGCTTCGAAGACGGCGCTGCTCGACACGTTGCTCTGCGTCGTGTCCTGGTAGGTGGTGAAGGCCTGGACGGCCTCCTGCCGCAGCTTCTCGTTGTGCGCCTTGGCGTCCTCGGCGTCGGTCGAACCGGTCCAGAAGCTGTCCCAGTTCTCTTCGAGCCAGCCGTCGTCCGGGATGGCCTCTTCTTCACTCTTGGCCGGGATCGACGTCTGGACCTTCTTGAAGGCCTCACCCTGAGCCGTCATCTGCTGCGACTGGAGCTTCGCGCTGTCCGCAGTGATCTCGGTCCACAGAACGACAGGCATGGCCTGGTCCTTCATGGCCTCGCCGGACTCGGACTGCATGAAGGCACCGACGGACTTCAGCTTGTCCTCAAGCCGAGTCTTCAGCTCACGCAGGTACTTGTCCTCAGCGTTCCAGTTGTCCGACTGCTCGTAGAGCCCATCGGCACCGGAACCGCCGTCAACCCACTTGCGCATCTGCTCTAGCTGCGCACCTTCGAAGCTCGACGGTGCTAGGTGTCTGTTGTCAGTCACCGACTACCCCCTCAGGCATTCGGAAGATTAGGAACGACGGTTTCAGCGACCTTCTTCATGGCGTCGCAGCCGTTCACCGCCGGGTCTCGCGACAAGCCGTTCACAATCACGGAGCCCTGGTCTGAGACGTCCACAGCGACCGTGCAGTTCCGGTTGTTGATCTGAGTGTTCACAGCCGGGTACTCGCCGACGGTGGTCTGCTGCGCAGTCGTGTGCGACTCGCTGAACTGCTGCATGGTCTGCTTCGTGGTGACGGTCACGAAGGCGTTCCAACCGGTGTCGGAGCCCGCAGCACCGGACACGAACGAGCAACCAGCCATCCCCTGCGTCTCATCCGGCGCGGGAGGAATGCTGACACCCAGGGACTGCAACTGCTCGGGGGTCAGAACACCGCACTGGTCAGCGACCTGCAGCGACTTCGCGGGTGCCGTTCGGGAAGAGCTCGGCGGCGCTGGGGCCTCGGGCGCACTAGTCGAAGGCTCAGGAGTGGCACCGCCACCCGAGCACCCCGCGAGCGCAGCGCAGGCGAAGACCGCACCGGCGATGAGCCCTTTACGCAAGATTCCTCCTAGTAGAGTCTCAGGACTTGAAGCTGAGAGAAGCAGTGTCGTCGTCCGTTCGAACCTGCTGGGCACTCGCGCGCAGGGCCAATGCAGCATTCCGGAACACCTTGGCCAGATCCTTGTAGTTCTCGGCATAGGCATTCGGGCTGCCGGCGCCAACCTTGCCGTAGATCTCCGTCGCGCCCGTGCTGACCGGATCAAGACCTGGTGCAGGCACGTCCGCGAGCATCGCGACCTTGCCCTCTCGCCGTTCCATCGCGAGGGCTTCGTCGTCGAAGAAGCGTGCAAGCTCCTCGACCTTGTCCGGCTGGATCCGCATCGACCCACCAGCCGCCTGAGACTGCGCGTACGCTGCCTTCTCGCCGATGTTGGTGATCGTCTCGCTGATCTGACCCCAGATGTTCGGGAACGTCATGCCGCGCCTCCCTCGCTGTTCACGCTGAACTCCCCTTGTCCACGTGCCGTCGCAGTGAGGGCGACGGACATCCACTTGCCAGCGTGGCAAACGGTAGCGCACGGGGGTACGCGCGTGTAGCGAAGTTGGTCAAAACAGGAACCGGCAGCCGAGTGAAATGGCTCTCAGATCATCGGTAGGGGCTTCTCAACCACTTGATCTTGTGTTCAAGCCCCTACCGACCCCTATTCATCAGGCCTCAGGTCGTGAAGCGGCCGTCGCGGACTCCTCGGACAAACGACGACCACGCGACCTGGTCGAACGCCAGATGCTGACCTGCGGGGTTCTTCGAGTCTCGAGCGAGCACGTCGTCCCCGGCGAATGCGACCTCGACGCAGTTGCCGTAGTTGCTGCTCCGGCTGCTCTTGCGCCACCTGAGTTCCGAGCGATCCGGCGTTGTCACCAGCAGCTCCTTGCCCTCACGACAACCTGTCGGCGATGGAGTTCATCATGCCCACCGAATCCTCAGCGGAGAGCGCGACCTCGTGCAACCGCCGAAGGGCTTCTTTCGTCGATGCCACGTGCTCGGATTCTTCGAGGAAAGCGCTGCTCCCGCGGTTCTCGAGGTAGACCAGGCTGGGAAGGTTCCCGAAGTCGTAGACGACGAACGGCCCGGAAAGACCCGGGTGCACGGCCTCGGTCGGAAGAACCAGCACGGTGATGTTGGGCTGACTCGCCGCAGACACGAGGTGCCGGAGCTGCCGGAACATCACACCCGGTCCGCCAGCCGGTCGTTCCAGGATGCTCTGCTCAATCAACGCGGTGAAGTGCGGTGCAGAAGGCCGGTTGAGCACCGTCTGACGCCCAAGACGCGCGGTGACCAGCGTGTCGACCTCGGCGAAGTTCAAATCCGGATCAGTCCCCTGGACGATCGCAGTCGCGTACTCGACCGTCTGCAAAAGACCAGGTATCAGCATCGTCTCGTAGTTCGAGATCGCATACGCCTCGCGCTCGAAACGCACCATCTCATCCCACATCGCTGGCAGACGCCCGTTCTGCACCCTCCACCAGTTGGGCATGGACGCGTTCCGGACCAGGCTCAACAGCTCTTCCCGCCGCTTCGCCGGCACCCGGTACAACCCGAGCAACGCCGACACGTCGTCGGCCTGCAACCCACGCTGCCCGGACTCCATCCGAGACAACTTGCTCATGGACATCCCGAGCGCCCCGGCAACTTCCTCGGCCCCGAGCCCACTCCGAAACCGAAGCTCCCGAAGCTCACTGGAAACCCGCCGAACCCGAACAGGAACCCCAACACGCCCACTCATAAAACCTCCGATCAAGACCAACAACGCGATCACGATCGGCACTTGCCCCACGGGCACGTAAGAGAACCCCCACACATTCAGCCACCGGATACAACGAGGCGAACCCAACAGTTTCACCAATCACTCCAGGTGACGACCAGACGTTGCCTAGGCTGCAGCGCCGGAACGCACTTCCGCAAAAGGGAGCACTCGTGCCTACGCAACCAGGATGGAACCAGCAGTGGGGGCCTCAACAGGTACAGCCGGGGCAGCAGGTGCCTCCGCAACAGACCTGGGGGCCAGGAGCTCGTTCTCCGAAAAAGCGGAAGAAGTGGCCGTTCATCCTGATTCCGTTGGCCGTCCTCCTGCTTGTCTGGGCCGTGGTCCGCGGGTCCTACGAGCTCTCGCGCAGCGACACCGAGGTTGCTGAACCTCCACGCGCCGGCGTCGAGATGGCCGAACCAACGAGCACCCCTCCGCCTCCGCCTGGGGCTCCTGTCCAGTGCCAACCGGATCTCGTCCTGTTGTGCTTCCCCGATGACTACAACCCGGACGCCACGATGGACGCCGTAGCCGCCCAGGGCTGGACCTGCTACCGCAAGGGCGACACGAACGGAGTCGGCTCCCCGGTTTCAGAAGCGCGCCGCTGCGAACTCGAAGAACAGGTGCGAGGGAAGTACGGCGCGTACATCGCGTTCGGCTACGAGCGCGATCTCACCAATCCGGACAACGGCAGGCTGGAGAGCTTCTCCTTGAGCGTGAACACCGTTGCCGCGCTCCAACGAGGTGAACGCACCAGCCCAGAGGACGCGACGACGAGACTATTCGAGCTATTCGACTTCATGGCCGAGCGCATCTGGCAGGGGAAACCCGACAAACTCACCGAGGCCAAGGCAGCCTTCGCCCAACTCAAGCCGCAGTGCAACTCGCCGGCCGGCCGCACCATCCGAGGCGCCACCGCCACGACCCCGACCGGTTACCAGCTCACCTGCAGCTCCCCCGGCAGCTGGCAAGTCGGAGACCAATCCGAAAGCCATCAACAAACCCTGACGATCAAACCCGCAACGTGAGAACACCCGACCTAGGTGTGGACGATCAACGTCCTCGCACTTGACGTACTTGCGGCCGCCGCCCAGCAACTATCCCGAAGCGTCTGAGGAGATCGATCATCAAGCTCGCACGAACGTCCGCTCTCGTCGTCGGATCTGCAACGCTGCTGACGTCCTGCTCGCAACCTGCGGCCGGCTACCGCGACGACCCGGGCGCGTGCTCGGTCATCTCCGACCCGAGCATCGTCCGCCAGCTCGGTGACGAAGCTGTGCAGTTCCCGGCCACCGCCGACATCACGGACTCCGACACGCAGATGTCGAGCAAGTGCGAGTGGACGTCGAACCACCCTCCAGGTTGGGGGTCACCGGCGAACGCGGAGATCTCGGTGATCGTCCGACTGAAGCTGACCGACGCGGAGCCGGACCTCTCCGCAGCGCAGGACAGCTACCAGCTGAACAGCGAGCGCGGATCGATCCCCGACTCCCCGCCCAACGTGCTCGGCGACGCGTCCAGGCGAAGCTTCCGACCGGGCTCAGACGACAACAGCCAAGTAGCCACCATCGACTTCCTCCGCGCCAACGCCCACGTCACCATCAGGTATGAAGGCTGGGGCAATCACGGCTTCGACCCGCAGTTCATCCCACCGCAAGCCCAACAGGCCGCCACACTCGACTTCGCGCAGCAAGTCGCCAAGACACTCGGCACGCCGACGTAGTCGGTCGACTCCCGTGATCTTGTCGAGGCTGAGCAACAGCTTGACCTGGGCCGTGCGACCTCTGGCCGAATGTCGTGTCGACGGGAGCCGTCGTCACCAGTCGCCGAACTTCTCCTCGTCATCGCGAGTCCACCCCTGAGGGCCGGCCTGCCCCAGGAAGTCATCGAATCGGCCCGCCGCCTCGCGCTCAGCCGCGCGGTCTTCGCGGGTCGGCTGGTACCACTGGAGCCCGGTTCGAATGGTCAGCAGATCGACGATGTAGGCGCTGATGTCGACTTGATCAAATTCGGCGAAACCACTGCCGTCAGGAGCGTAGCGGAAACCTTTCTCAGCCACGCTCCCGACGAGTTTCGCCACGTCCTTACCACCAATGCCCGCTACGCCAGCAACGTGGAGCTTGAGGCCGAACAGCTCTGCAACTTGCGCGTACCAGCGCTGGTACTCACCTTCGTCGAAGGAGCAGTTCAATGCTTCCCCCACGCGGGCCGCAACCTGTTCCAGCGTCTCCTCGCCGGTGTCGACCCGAACATCGAAAAAAATCTTCTGGCGCTTCATCTACCTACTTTCCTTGGTCAATCCGCTGGTGTCGTAGGTCGCGCTCGCAGCAGGACGGATGCTACCAAGCCGGACCTCTCCGCAGAGCAGGACAGCAATCAGCTGATCAGCGAGCGCGGATCGATCTACGCCGCAACCTCCCGCGGTCTTGTCGAGGCGCAGTTTTCATGAAAACTGCGCCACCCCGAACACCCACGCTGACAACTCCGGGAGTACTGATCAGCCACGGGCCTCCCCCAGAAGGCCGCGGAGTCCGCCAGCTCACGATCCCCCAGAACGACCGGCAACCCCCAGCGGCGATCAACGACAAGAAGGCCTGATCACTGGCCCGTCGTGTACGTGCTCACCGCCATCGGCGAGCACCAGCGCCGCAACTGCCATGCCAACACCGAACCAGCGCATCCGGCTACGTCGGCGCCCGAACAGCACCAGCGCTGTACCGACTGCGACGTACGGAACCCATCCGAAGAGCATGATGATCGCCAAAAACACGATCAACAGGATTCCCACAAGAACCGAGGAAAACACCGTAACCGCAGCACCCAGCGCGAAAAACGCCGCAAGAACGCCATTTGACTCACCATGCGGCAACACCTGCTCCACCCTACTCATCGCACCTGCCCGCTTCCGGAAAAATGTCGCACTCAAGTCAAGGGCAGCACGTCCCATATTGACCAATGAAGCCGACTGCCCGATCAGCCCCAAAATGCCAGCCTATCGGCACGAATGCCCTGATGCGGTCAACTCCATCGACCAACTGTTGAGCGTCACCGCTGTGGTGTTCCGTACGGACCGACGACCACCTTGTTCGGATCGAGCAGGCGCCGCCCCACCATCATGTCGATCATCGACACCACGAACGGGCACAAAACGAGGACGAGGCATACCGCGGCTGCCGGTGACAGCCCGCCTGACGAGATTCCGGTCGCAACGAGGATGAGCAGGGCGATTCCAGACGGGAGGATCGAGGCGACCGCCAGGAAAAGAAGCGTGCTCCGAGTCCGTCGCGCAAAGGTCAGGTTGAACGCCCCCGTGTTGACGCACGAGGAACCACTGGCCAGCGAAAGAGCCGAGCAGATGGCGAACGCTCCGGCCAGCCACCCCATAAAAACGGTGAAGATCGCGGAAGCCGGAGCCACCGGCAGCAGCATGAAACCGCTCACCGCAATTCCGATCATCACGATCCCGACCGCAAGGACCGACAGGGCGCCTACCAACCGAGTGGTGTTCCGGACGCGACCAACGAACGCAGGTGAGGCCGGCACGAACTCGTGGTTCGTGGACATGTGATTGCCCTGCGGCCTGGGAGGTGTGTGAGTCACAGGCTAACCCGCCAATCAGAACCGTCTCGATTTCGACAGAGCCAGCCAACTACCGGTCCCGGCTGCCGGGATCCTCGAGGAAGCTCATTTGGCTGAGATCCTCGTCTTCTTCCTCAATGCTAGGGGAAGTTTCACGCTTAGCAGCCCTGCCCGATTCGGGCCCCGAGGCAAGGTTTCGGCGGAGCTCATTGAATTGTAGTTCACCTTCGTTGGCGAGTTCTTCTCTTTCGACCTCGGTCATCTCGTTCATACGGTCAACCGCCTGTTGAGCCAGGGGAGCAACCGCTTTACCGAAGGCCGCAGTCTGAGCCACCTCGCGAAGACTTGCTTTGCCTGCAAGCACATCGTCTACAAGCCTACGAAATTCTGGGTTATCGACCTTTCCGCGCAACAACTGCAATGAATCACGAAGATGGCGCGAACGCGCCTGGTCGCCACGCGCAATATCAAGAATTGGCTCGGACTCGGGGTTCGTCATGTCATGCTCCAGGGTGGTCGTACGCCCCTGCAGGCAGGGGGTGGTCTTGGAAGCCGTGCAGGTTTCCCAGGAGGCCAGCAATGATTCCGCTGGCGCCGGTACACAGGTTCCAAGCCATACCGTGGTACTTGCAGATATCCATCCAGACTTGTACAGCTCGGGCAATCGTGAGCACCATCGCGCTTCCCCCCGCAATGGCGCCAATTCCCGTCCAGCTGCTCGCCGCAGTGGCTGCCGCTTCGATAACAAATCCGATCGCGAGATCGAACAGCATCTCCAACAAGCTGACCATCGTCTTTGCAGTAGCCCACACCCCGTAAGCTGCCTGCTCGAACTGCACACCAACCTTCTCTAGAGCTGAAATCTGGTCGCGCAACGACTTAGACAGATCCTCAAAGTACTTGCCAGCTGCTGATGCGGCATTCCCTTCCCAAACCTTCAACATGTCAGCGCTACCATGCTCGATCTCAGCAGCGCAGGCCTCGTGGAACTTGCTCAAATTTTTAAGCGCATCGCCAGCCTTAGCAACAGCCTCCCAATTGCCGGCAAGTTCCTTAGCGACCCACTCCGCAGGATTGACACCAGAGACCTGATCAATAAAGATGTACACCCAGTGCCCTAGACTGAAAAAGTCCGGGAACGACAGCGCCTTGTCGATCGCATCCGGAATAGCCTGCTCCGCGACCGGATCAACAAGCTTCGCCTTCGGTTCACTCATCACCGGAATCCTTAATTTCTACGAGCTGGGGTAAGTTTCATCAAGTCGGCGTTCTTCGTTCGCATCGGTCTCGCGATACATGTTCGCCGACTTCACCAACTCACCCGCCGATGCAGACAAAAGTTGATCCAGATGCTTCAGGTTGTCCCCGACTGCAGCTTTGGTGGCATTGTTCGCGTTGGCAATCGTCGCGAACATCCGAGCGTCGCCATAGTCATACGAGAGGTGTTGGTTCAGGTAATCCTGTGCCGTCTTCAAATCGTCTTGTAGTCCCTTCAGCAAGGACGCATACGTGTCGAGCCCCTCAGGCTGCACTCGAAACCCCATACAACTCCTCCCTCTCTCTGCGATCACGCGAGCGCAACCACGTAGGCTACCGGTCGAAGCGACGCGCCGGCACGAAACGGGAAGGACGCTATGCCACCGCAGTCCACACCTCCTGCGAAACCCACCCGACGACGCTGGCTTCGAGTAGCGTGGATCGCGACCTTCGCCCCGATCTGCGCAGGGCTGCTCATCGCCGGTTTTGCGTTTCACTGGGCATTCCTGCCCGCTGCGGCGCTCTGGATCGCAGCCTTGGCCTGCATTCTCCGGATGGAGTCCCTCGACCACCAGACACGATCGGTAGCCGAAGCCACTCCACGCCAGCAACTGGCCAAAGCCGGTTGGCTGCTGCTCGCGATCGCCCTGATCTTTGTGAGCGCAGTGGTTGTGAACGCAGGCCTCGGGTGACGCCCGGTCTCACACGACAGCTCGAGTCACAACAACGCCGTCCCGCTAGCGTTCCAGTAGGTGGCCGAGTTCGTCCCAGCGCTTCCGGCGCACGTCCAGGCCCTTCAGCACTGCCCGGATGAACAGCAGCAGCGCGACGGTCGCCAGTGCCCACGCGAGGTAGTGACCGGTGCCGTCAGCGGGTTCGGACGTCAGCGCTGCGGCGAGGGCGAACAGGCCGATGAATCCGTGCAGGAAGGCCAGGCCGACCTGGCGGTTGAACTGCTTGGCCCAGACTCGCTGTCGTTCGCGGACCCGGTCGAGGTCCCTGCTCGGCAGTGTCGCTTTCGGCTTGAACGGGCCATCGCTGCTGGACAGGACCGTTGTCTGCGGCTTGGACAAGACCAGCGTGCGCCCCACCGCGGTGCGGGTGTTCGTGGCCACGGTCAGACCTGCGGCTCGGACGATTCCCCTGATCTCCGGGTATGAGAGGGGCGCGTACTGCGACGTGTCGAGGTGATAGGCGCCGCGAACGTCCATCTCGGCGTCGCGGAGGTCGGCTCGGAGTCGACGTTGAGCGTCTTCCTTGCCGTTGGCGTCCCGGTCTTCTGCCGGGACGAAGCGCAGCAGCCAGCCCGCTTCGCCCAGGTCATCGTCCTGATAGCCCCAACCGTGCTCGCGCAGCACGGCGAGGATCTCGGGTTTCGGGATCTCCCGGTAGTCGAACCAGTCGATCTCGAAGACCTGGTTTTCGCACTGGTCCGCGGCCTGCTGCAGCCGAGCCAATTGCCGTTCCTTGCGTCGAAACCGGATCTCGCTCGGCGTTCCCAGCGCCGTTGCCGTGACGATCACGGTGAACAGGACGATCGACGGGATCAGCAGCCACAGGCCGATGTCGTGGACGAGTTCTTCCGACAACTCAGATCCCCTTCCGCGGCGGCACGAACCGCAACACCCGGCTGCCGTGGAGGCTGGACTCGTCCACGAACTTGAACCCCTCGCTGGTGGCGAGCTCCTTGATCATGTGATCCGACAGCGGATGGGCCTTCCACACGACGACGTGGACCTCTCCCTCCAGCGACCGTCGCCCCGCCAGATCTCGTCGAACCGACGCAACCCCACGCCCCGGCCGCTGGAACCGCGCCATCACGCGCTCACCAGCCACCCACAGCATGACCAGCGCGAACACGATCCCGCCGATGCTCGAAACCATCCGCTCCCCAGCCGTCCTTTCCGCCGCACCTCCGGAGCGGCGCTCACCAGTCCGCCACCCATGATGTGGTCCCGGTCGAAGCCGCCTCCCGCCGGCCACCTGTGCTCTTGCGGTTTCGGCCCAGCACGCGCACGGGGGACTTCCTTGACCATTCGACCACCGTCATTTTGGGCGCAGTTTTCATGAAAACTTCCCTCCCCCCACCACAGCGCGCGAACGGGTGGGCTGCGGAGGGGACAGTTTTTCCTCGAATTGTCCGGGCAAAACGGACATTGATCATGGGTGATTCGAGGAAAAACTGTCCGACTCAGCGCGGCGCCGCTCCGTCGGTGACCACGGCGGCGACCGCGAGCGCGAGGGCGTGCTTCGGTGGGCGACCTGCACCGATGAGTTCCTTCGGCTTGGCTGGTCTACCTCGACACACCCGAGGCTGGAGGGGCGGCATGGCGAAGTCGGTGTTGTACATGTCGATGTCGTTGGACGGGTTCATCGCCGGGCCTGGGGACGGGCCGGGCAACGGGCTCGGTGTCGGCGGGCTTCGGCTGCACGAGTGGCTCGGCGAGCCCGTCGCGGGGTATCCGCACTTCGATCCGCCGGGGGTGAGCGGGCGGGTGTTCGCCGAGGTGATGGCGACGGGTGCTGTCGTCGTCGGGCGCAAGACCTTCGACTACGCCGGGCGCTGGGACGGCGACCACCACGGAGTGCCGATCTTCGTGCCCACCCGCGGCACGCCTCCGGAGCCACGGAGCGGCTGGGTGCACTACGTCCCCGACGTCGCGAGCGCGATGCGCGAGGCCAAGGCGGCCGCCGCCGACGCGAACGTGATGGTGCACGGCGCTTCCCTCGCGCAGTCGCTGCTGCGCGAGGGCCTGCTCGACGAGCTGGAGATCCACCTGGTCCCGGTCGTCCTCGGTGGCGGGCGCCGGCTGTTCGGAACCGACCACGTCGAGTTCGAGCTCACCCGCGTGCTCGACGCGCCCGGTGTCACGCACCTGCACTACCGGGTTCTGCCCTCGTCGTGAACGGGCGCAGTTTTCATGAAAACTTCCCCCACCCCACCCAAGGCGCGAGACCCCCGGTCTCACGCCGCCACGGGGCTGAACCGCACGCGCAGCGCGTCGGGGCCTCGGGTGAAGACGCCGGTCTCGTTCGAGGGTTCTGCGGCGTGCAGGTCGGGCATCGCGTCGAGCAGGAGGTTCGCGCCGATCTCCACCTCGGCTTTGGCCAGCAGCGCACCCACGCAGAAGTGCCGGCCGAGTGCGAACGCCAGATGATTCGCCGCGGCGGAGAACGCGTTGCCGGTGTCGAGGTCCTCCCGGAAGAGATCGAAGTCGTCCGGGTTGGCGAAGTGTTCGGCGTCCCGGTTGGCCGCGCCGATCAGGACGGTGACGGTGCTTCCCGCAGGTACGGTGCCGCCCGAGAAGGTCACGTCCTCGGCCGGTTCACGCATGATCATGTGCACCGGGGGCGTGTAGCGCAGGGTCTCGACGAAGGCCTGCGGGATCAGCGTGCGGTCCTGGCGCACCGCGGCGAGCTGCGCCGGATGCGCCAGCAGGTTGCGGAACACGCCCGCGATGGCCTTGTCCGTGGTCTCCCCGCCCGCAGCCAGCAGCAGGCTGCAGAACGCCTTGATGTCCTGGTCGGTCATCCGGGTTCCGTCGACCTCCGCCAGGCACATCCGGGAAAGCAGGTCGTCGCCCGGGTTCTCGCGGCGCTGCTGAATGATCGGGATGAGGTAGGCGGCGAATTCCTCGGACGTGCGCAGACCGTCCGCCACCACGTCCGGATCCTGCGTGAGATTGCCCAGGAAACCGATGATCGAGGTGTACCAGCGCTGAAAACGCCCGTAATCGGCCTTGTCCAGCCCGAGCATGTCGACGATGACGTTGACCGGCAACCGGCGTGCGAACTGCTCGACCAGATCGACCTGTCCGGCAGAGCGGAACTCGTCGATGAGTTCGGCCGCGTTGCGTTCGATCAACGGCTCGAACCTCTCGCGCAGCTCGTCACCGCGGAACGCCGGTGCCACCAGCGCCCTGCGCCGTGCGTGCTCGCGGCCATCGAGCTGGAGGATCGTCTTGCCGCCGTGCACCGGTTCCAGCTGCCACTCGTAGTTGTTGCTGGTGAACACCGGATCGCGGAACGCCTTGGCGACGTCCTCGTACCGCGACACCACGTAGCTCTGCATCGGTTCGTGCCACAAGAGCGGATGGTGCTCGCGCAGAACGCGATAGGCGGGATACGGATCGGCGTTGAACTCGGGCGAGAGAATGTCCGGGGCTTCAGGCATGTGCCACTCCTAGGACGCAGCTCACTACCGCATCGAGGCTATTCCCGGACAGCGCGCCACAGGGCCGTTTTCCCCGATACCGCGAACGAACTGCCTCCTCGGTGACTCCCGCGCCACCCGGATGGCCCAGAGCGCCAGGTCACGACGCCGTGAAGGCCTCGGACGTGGCGTCGTGGGCGAGTTCGACGACGCTGGGGCCGTAGACGTCGGGTTCGACGACTCGCAGGATGAGGCAGAAGCGCTTGCGCAGGCCGTGGTTCCGCATGAGGCGGGCGCGGTTGCGCTGGAGGTAGCGGGCGGCGGCGCGGTTGCTGACCGAGGTCTGGCCGCAGATCAGGAACGCCGGCTTGTCGTCGCGGTCCCGCTGGATCTTGGCCAGCGCGACGTACTCCGCGCGCCCCTTCTCGACCGGGAAGCGGTGCTCGCCGACGCTGATCGCGAGGCCTTCCGGGTCGTCCTCGTGCAGCGCGTGCCGCAGGTTCGGCACCGCGGAGCGCAGGTGGGCGGCGGTGCGCTGGTTGGCGTCGGGGCCGCCGATGCAGAACTCGGCCTTGTCGGCCGCGCCCTGGTAGACGTCGTCGTGGAAGACGACCTCGGGCCGTGCGCGGCAGTCACCGAGCACCGTCGACAGCTCCAGCAGCGCCGCCGCGTCGTTGCGGTGCACGCTGGAACCGCGGTTCGACGAGGCGTGCCGGGGCACGACGACCAGGCACTCATCGCCGCCGGTCAGGCCGAAGAACACCTGCATCCGCCGCACCCTGCGCCAGGCCAGCGCCCTGGTCGCCAGCCACACGGCCGAACCCGTGATCACGCTGGCGATGATGTTCAGCGCGACGTTCCACGCATCACCCGTCACGAGCACCCGCCCTCAAGATCGACTCACCGGCAGGCTATCGACCAGGCAGCCACGGCAAACCGCTTTTCAGCGGATCTCGGTGCACCCTCTCCGGCACCAAACAAGCGAGTCATCCGAGCACTACTCCATTCTGATGAACCTCTCCGGTTCAACACCACGACCCTTTCACGACTGAGAGATTCAGGGGTGAAGCCAGGATAAATCGGCTTCACATTCCCATATCTCGCCCATTCGAACAGTGGAGAGCAGTGAGCTTCCCAACGCTAAACCTGAAGATTGCAACAGTTGCTTTGTCCGCCGCGGCCCTACTGGCGACTTCACCCACCACCGCAATTGCAGAACCTGAAACCCGCGACCATGGGCAACGGGTCACGTTATCAATTCAAGCCCCAGCAGGCCTTCCCCTTGGGCAAACGATTCCAGTTGCCGACCTCTGGAAGTACGGTGTACCCAAGAGCCAGATCGACCGGATCGCACGAGGCGAGCAGCCCGATCCCGCATCCAGCCCCTCCAACGGAGAAGTCAAGGGATGGCCCGACCGGTACAACTCCATCGAGGAGTGGAATGATGTCGACAACTGGGCGTCCCACATGCGTCTCGGCTGGTGGGACGGCGGTGACCGAGGATTCGGGCTTGAGAAGATCGAGCAGAAGCACAACCTGGACACTCGTATCGCGAGGGCCGTCACTCAGCGCCCTCGTGGCTACTGGGTAGGATCACCCGAGAAGAACCCGGAAAACGGCGAAGCCTTTGAATACTTCGGAAACTTCGTTAAGATCGACTGTTCCCCCATTGCTTGCCTGCCATTCCCCTCGATCGACACAGAGGAAGTTCGCGTCGTTCATGATTTTCGACGCCTGAGCGACGGCCGACCTTTTGGGGTTGTCACTGCATACTGCACCGGAAAGACAGTGTGCCCGGACTGGGTAAAAGAATCCTACACGCCGTGACGATCCGTACTATCTAGAAATCGAGCGGCTCATGCACCCGTCTCGTCACTGTCCCCGAACTTCCGGGAACAGTGACGAGGCGGGCGAGCTAAAGTGAGGCTAACGCCAGCCGCCGAGCGAATGGACGATGTGCATGCCTGCTGAGTGGTGGTCGCCGGTGGTCAACAACCTGGCCTTGCTCGAGGGCGGGAACGTGGAGGTTGGCTTTCTGGCGTCGAGCATCGACCTGAGCCGTCGTCCTGCCGTTGCGACGTGTTCGTGGATGGACGGGACGACCGCGACGCTGCACGTCGATCCGGACGACGACTGCGCGGCGATTCGACGGCAACTCGCCGATGTCGGGCCCGGCCTTCCCCAGCCCGAGCTCGACAACAGCATCTTTTGGGTGCCGGACGACGAGACGTCGTCGCCGTTCCTCGTGCACGCGTGGGTGCTGCAGGAATTGGGTCGCTCGGCTGAATACCAACCCGTGGCGGACATGTGGGGAGAACGGCTCGAACTGCGGTACATCAGCGGCGGCCCGTCAGAGATCGAGGCGATCTTGCATCTGCCTTCGCGCGGCTACGCCGTGCGGATGCCGATCGAGATCAGCCCACCCGGCGCGAAGTACATCGACATGGCCTACGCGCTCGCGAAGTCGGCTTGCGCGATCGATCCCGGAAATCGGCAGGCCGCTGATCCCCATGACGGGCTCCCGACGTACTTCGGGCCCGCATACTGACGCCCATGACTTCTCCACCTCCTCAGTCCCGGTATCCCGCTTGTGAGTTGTGCGGTGGCACTTACGTCGGTGGGATGCGGATGACCAGCCATCAGAAGACCGGGGTGTTCCCGTTCCGGAAGCGGATGTCGGTCAACCCGCTCTCCACGCTGAGCGCTGTGGTGTGCCTCGGGTGCGGGCACACGAAGCTGTTCGCCGACGAGCTCAACCGCCTCCGGTTCGAGGCCCAGAAGCATCCCGAGGTCTTCGACTGGTAGCGGAACCACCCGAACGCTCGACTTGTTGTGGCTGGTGATCGCGGTGACAATGCGCGGCATGAGTTACGGGCCGCAAGATCCGTACGACCGGCGCGACGCCGACTACCGCTACGACCGCGACTACCGCGACCCCTACGAGCGACGTCGACGCCCGGGGCAGGTCGGCGACACGGTGGCGCGGATCGTGCGGATCGTCGTGTCGATCGTGGTGCTGGTGTTCGCGCTGCACGTGCTGTTCGTGGTGCTCGACGCGAACCAGGGCAACGGCTTCGTGTCGTTCATCTACACCCTCGCGCAGACCTTCGTGCTCGGGCTCGGCGACGTGTTCACCCCGGACGACGCGCTGCTCGGGGTGGTCCTCAACTACGCGCTCGCGGCGCTGATCTGGTTCATCGTCGGCCAGATCATCATCAAGATCATCCGCAGGTAGGGCGGTTTCGCGGGGTTCTCACGTCTCTTCACTCCCGGGGCAGCTTCCCGTCGGCCGGGGACAGTTTTTCCTCGAATCACCCATGATCAATGTCCGTTTCGCCCAAACAGTTCTCACTAAAACTGTCCGCTGCCCTCACCTCCGAGCGGGAGATCGCGAGGTCAGCGGGCGGCGACCGTCGTGCCGAGGAGGGTGAGCTTCTCGGCGCTGTCGGTGCCCGGGTCGGGGTGGAAGATGACCAGGGCCTGGCCCGGGCTCCCCTCGACGCCGAGGCGTTCGCGGTTGAGGACCAGGTCGCCGACCTGCGGGTGGGCGACGCGCATCGGAGCGGCCGCGCAGACGATCACGTCGTGGCGGGCCCAGATGCTGCTGAAGCGGGGGCTGGCGAGGCAGAGCTCGCCGACGATCTCGGCGTAGCGGGGGTCGTGGGTCTCCGCGCCGACCGACTTGCGGAATCCCGCGACCGCGCTGACCGAATCGGTCTCCCAGTCCGGGTAGAGGTCCTGCTCGGCCGGGTCCAGGAACATGTCGCGAAGGCGGTTGGTCCCCGGAACCAGACGGGGCGACATCGCGGTGGCCAGCCGGTTGGCGGCCAGGACGTCCATGTACCTGGTCTCCACGAACGCCGGAAGCGCCAGCGATGCGAGGAGTTTCGCCGTACTGGACCGGAGCTCCGGCATCGGTGTCCTGCGCAGCGGTTTGGTCGCCGCCAGGCGCAGCAGGTGCTCGGTCGCGGCGTCGTCGAGCCGCAGGACGCGCGCCAGCGATTCCAGGACCTGCACCGACGGGTTGCGGTCGCGCCCCTGCTCCAGGCGCAGGTAGTAGTCGGCGCTGATGCCGGCGAGCATCGCGACCTCCTCCCGGCGAAGCCCGGGCACGCGCCGCACGCCGGTCACCGGAATCCCGGCCTGCTCGGGAGTGACGAGCTCGCGCCGTGCGCGCACGAACTCGCCCAGCAGGTTCTCCTCGGCCACACACCCCAGCGTAGGCCGCTCGTGGCTGGTCCTGTCACTCCCAGGGTCGCGGGAGCTCTGGTTCGGCTCGCGCTGCGGCGGCAACGTGGTCGGCACGTCCACTCACCGGAGGTTTGCATGTCCACGTTTCTGCTGGTCCACGGCGCCTGGCACACCGGTCGGGCCTGGGACCGGGTGGTGCCGCTGCTCGCCGGGCACCGGGTGCTCGCCCCGACGCTGACCGGGTACGGCGAGACCGCGCACCTGCTCGCGCCCGAGACCGGGGTGCACACCCACTCCGACGACCTCGTGCGGCTGATCCTCGCCGAGGACCTGCGCGACGTCGTGCTGGTCGGGCACAGCTACGCGGGGCTGGTCATCTCCGACGCCGCCAACCAGGTCCCGGAGCGGATCTCGCAGCTGATCTACCTCGACGCGATGGTGCCGGAGGACGGCGAGACCGCGGCCGACGTGATGCCGCAGGCGAAGAAGTCCATCGACCTGGCGCTGCGCTCCGAGAGCGGGTTCCGCGTCCCGCCTCCGGACGACGGCTTCGCCGGGGACGGCCTGTTCGGCGTCACCGATCCCGACGACCTGGCGTGGTTGCGCTCGATGCTGTCCGACCACTCGGTCGGTGCGCTGCAGCAACCCGTGCGTCTCGACAACCCCGCCACGCGGGCGATCCCCCGCGCCCACATCCACTGCACCGACGTCCCCGAGGGCTTCGTCCGCCGCCCCGTCCCCACCGTCCAACCCAACGGCTCCCCCGCCGTGGTTCACGAGCTGCCCACCGGCCACGACTGCATGATCACCATGCCCGGCGAGGTGGCCCGGTTGCTCGTGGACCTCGCCAGGGGACAGTTTTAGGGTCCGTTTCAAAAGGAACGCGACCAAGGTGACCCAAGATTCAGTAAACGCGACCCACTACGGGTACGTTTCTCAACGGACGCGACCAAAATGACCCAAGCTTTGGTAAACGCGACCCACTACCGGTACGTTTCGAAACGAACGCGACCAAGGTGACCCAAGCTTTAGTAGAGGCGACCCACTACGGGTACGTTTCGAAAGGCAGGGGCAATTTCTTCTGAAATTGGCGGCCCCCGCAACGCGAGGAGAACCACGAAACGAAGCCAATTTCTGGAGAAATTGCCCCTCCGCACGCACCCAAAGTACCCCGCGGAGCGCTCCCAAGACGACCCCCAAGGGGTCGGGACAGTTTTCATGAAAACTGTCCCTCCACCCACACGACGGAACCCCAAAATCCCAGCTCAACCACCTCGAGAGTCTGGAGCCCCCTCCACAGAGAGACCCCGAGGGGTCTGACAGTTTTCATGAAAACTGTCACCCCCCCACGGGGTTCCTTGGGATCGCTTCGCGGGGTCGGGTTGCTTGCGTGCGGAGTGGCAATTTCTCCAGAAATTGGCTTCGTCTTGGGGTTTTCTTGCGTTGTGGGGGGCCGCCAATTTCAGAAGAAATTGCCACTGCCTTTCGAAACGTACCCGTAGTGGGTCGCGTCTACCAAAGCTTGGGTCGTCTTGGTCGCGTCCGTTGCGAAACGTACCCGTAGTGGGTCGCGTTTACTGAATCTTGGGTCGTCCTGGTCGCGTCCGTTGCGAAACGTATCCTTAGTGAAAACTGTCCGGCCCGACTTCCCTTGAAATCGGGTCACTCCTCGCGGGGGCGGAGGACGTCGGGGAGCGGGGTGGTGTGGAGGATGCCGAGGCGTTGCGTCGCGCGCGTGAGGGCCACGTAGAGGTCGGCGGCTCCTCGTGGGGTTGCGAGGATCTCGGCGGGTTCGACGAGCAGGACCGCGTCGAATTCGAGGCCCTTGGTGTCCGTCGGGGTGACCGCGCCGGGGGTGCCGGGTGGGCCGATGACGACGCTGGTGCCTTCGCATCCGGACTCCTCGGACGTGAATTCCTCCACGGCACACGACATTTCAGAAGCGTCGACCTGGCGGAACCAGGGTTCGACGCCGGTGGAGCGGACCGAGGCCGGAGCGGCGACGCCGGGTGCGAACTCGGCGAGGAGTCCGGCGGCGAGCTCCATGATCTCCGCCGGGGTCCGGTAGTTGACGGTGAGCTCGCGGTAGGCCCAGCGACCGGGGACGTAGCGGTCCAGCATCGCGGCCCAGGTGCGCGCACCTGCGGCTGAGCGGCGTTGGGCGAGGTCGCCGACGACCGTGAACGAGCGGCTCGGGCAGCGGCGCATCAGCACTCGCCAGTCCATTTCGGACAGTTCCTGCGCTTCGTCGACGACGACGTGGCGGTAGGTCCAGTCACGGTCGGCGGCGGCGCGTTCGGCCAGGTCGCGGGTGTCGTGCTCGACGAACCGCTCGGCGAGATCCGAGGCGTCCAGCAGGTCCTGGGCCAGCAGGTGGTCCTCGTCGTCCATGAGGTCGTGCCGCTCCACCTGCAGGATCTCCAGAACTCCGGCGGCGTAGTCGGAATCCTCCTCGGCAGAAGGCGTTTTCACCTCCCCGAGCAGGTCGACGAGCTCGTCGAGCAGCGGCACGTCCGACACCGTCCACGCCTCGCCCTCATCCCGCAGCAGCGCCTCGGCGCCGACCGCGCGCAGCCGTTCCGGCGAGGTGTAGAGGTCGGCGAGCAGCTGCTGCGGGGTCAGCTCCGGCCACAGCGCGTCGATCGCCTCGCGCAGGCCCCGGTGCTCGGCGAGCTCGGCCCGCACCTCCTCCCGGATGCTCCCCCACGCCTCGTCCTCCCTTGTCAGCCAGCCGCGGCCGATGCGGGCGGTGGCGCGTTCGGTGAGCACGTAGCCGACGACGTCGACGAACACCGCGCGGGCCTCGTTGTGCGGCAGGCCGCTGTCGCGCGCCTCCTCGCGGGCCCACTCGGCGGTGGCGGCGTCGATGCGGACCGACACGTCCTCCAGCTCGATCTCCCACGGCTGCTCGGGCAGTCGCTGCCGGTCGGCGATCGCCGCGCGCAGCACGTCGAGGATCGTCAGCGATCCCTTGAACTCGGCGATCTCGGGTGCGTCCTCGGCGGTGACGCGCAGCCCGGGCAGCAGGTCGCCGGTGGTGGCGAACACGACGTCGGACTCCCCCAGCGACGGCAGCACGCGCCCGATGTGGTTCAGGAACTGCGGATTCGGCCCGACCACCAGCACGCCGCTGCGCTCCATCCGCTCCCGCTGCGTGTAGAGCAGGTAGGCGACGCGGTGCAGCGCGACGACGGTCTTGCCGGTACCGGGTCCGCCTTCGATGACCAGCACGCCCGGGTGGTCGAGGCGGATGATGCGGTCTTGCTCGGCCTGGATGGTGGCGACGATGTCGCGCATCCCCTCGCCCCGGGGCGCGTTGACGGCGGCGAGCAGGGCCGCGTCACCTGCGGTGTCGCCGTCCGGGCACCCCAGAACCTCGTCGGTGAAGCCGGTGATCTCCCGGCCGCGGCTGTGCAGCTGGCGGCGTCGGCGCATGCTCTCGGGGTGGGCGGCGGTGGCGGTGTAGAAGGGGCGTGCCGCCGGCGCGCGCCAGTCCAGCAGCAGCGGCCGGTGGTCGTCGGCCTCGTCGAACAGCCCGATCCGGCCGATGTAGCGGCGTTCCCCGTCGTCGGCGTCGAGCCGCCCGAAGCACAGGCCGTGGTCGGCGACGTTCAGCCGCTGCAGCTCGCGGGCCTGGGCGCGGACCTCCACGTCGCGTTCCATCGGCGACGTCGCGGTGTCGCCCAGGGCCCGCTGGTAGCGGGTCTCGGCTCGGGCGCGTTCGGCGTCGAGTCGTGCGTAGAGCCCCGCCACGTGGGCGCGTTCGGACCGCAGTTCTTCGTCGTGCTCAGACACGTGCCCCTCACCGGTGATCGACTCCCCCATGCAGCGCAACGCTGTTTGCGCAGGTCGAGCATTGTGCGGCAGACCCCGGGCCTTGCCGCAAGTCCCCCTCCCCCCCGGTAGAATGAGCACGGGAGGGGACGGGGGTTCCCCTCGATCCCGGGCAAGTTCCTCGCGCCGGTTGCCGCGCGTCCCGCCCTTCGGTCTCTTGGTGCTGATCACGAATCCGGTGCGTGCCCGGCTGTCACGCGGCTCGTGTCGCCGGAACGGCGTGTTGCGTGACCCGTTGGCACTCAGCGACTTTCGTCCCATCACTGCTTCCTATGTGGAGGGACGAGACGATGTGCGCCAGTTGGCGGATTCCCGCGTGCGAGCGTCGCGGCGAGATCGTGGTGACGTTGCTGGTGCGGGACGAGATCTCCATCGCCCAGGACGGCGCCGAGGTCGTGATCGCGCGCAGCCAGCTCACCGAGGTCGCCGACAAGCTCTACTTCCTCGACCAGGCGTTCCGCGCCGAAGCCCGCGACGTGGTGGAAGCGCTGTGCGACTGATGGCCGCCGCGATGCTGTGCGCCCTGCTGACCGGGTGCGCCGAACCCGACCGGCCCGAGGACGTGTTCTGGGAGATGTACCGGCGGCAGGCCACCCAGACCGTCGTGCACACCCGGCGCGAGTACTTCGAGACCCCCGAAGCCGCCGCCGCGCGGACGATGGTGCGGGTCAGCGACGAGATCTACGACTACGCATCCGGCCGCCACGTCGGCACCGGCATCGAGCACTGGCGCGGGCGGAGCGTCGTGCGCACCCGGTGCGTCGACGGCGCCCAGTACGGCTACCTGCCGTCGCGGCAGGTCTGGGACGGGCCGGAGTCGAGCGCGTTGTGCCAGGTCAGCTCCCGGCCGGGGCTCGGCGACGGGGTGATTCCCGGCGGCCTGACCGACTCGCAGGCCGAGGAGATGATCGCGTCGCTGCGGGGCGCGCACCACTTCCTCACCCCGCTCGCGCCGGTGCCCGTGGACGTCGACGGCCACCGCTACCTGCGCATCGAGGTCCGGGTCAGGCCGGTCGAGGGATTCGACATGCCGCACCTGCTGTTCGCCCTGCGCGACGCGGGCCTGGACCCGGGCACCTACCCGTTCCAGCCCGCCGACGACACCCGAGGCGGCGCCGACCTCACCTACTACGCCGACCCGGTGACCCTGCTCCCCGAGTTCGTCCACCGCCGCCCCCTCCGGGCCGGTCCGGTCGTCCGAGTCGAATACCTCCACCCGGCCACCGTCCCCGAGAACCCCCTCGCCGACACCACCCCCTGGACCCTCCGCTGGTGACCCGTCGCGACGAAAACCCCGGTTTTCAACGCGACGAAAACCGGGGTTTTCGTCACCGGTGTCGAAAACCGCAACATTCGTCGCGTGAAAACCGGGGTTTTCGATCGGGGGACGGGGTCAGCCGTCGTTGCCTCGGGTTTTCTTGTCCTCGGCGCGGGGTTCGGGTTCGACCGTGACGGTGACGGGGGCCGAGCCCGGGGCGGGCAGGGCGCGGACGTCTTCGGCGACTCGGTCGGCGGCGGCCATGATGGAGCCGGCGCTGTCGGAGTCCAGGGTGCCGTTGGCGACCGCTTCGGCGATGTCGCGATGCAGGGCGACGAGAGCGGTTTCGGCGTCGAGGCGGTTGTGGGCGAGGGCGGCGGTCTTGACCTCGGCGACGCGGGCGCCCAGCTGGGCGCGCACCTGCGGATCGTCACCGCATCCGACCAGCACGAACCCGACCAGCACCACCGCGGGCAGCAGCCGGTTCATCCGCGCACCAGCCTCTCCAGGTTCTCCAGGTCGGCGGGCAGCCGGTCCGGTCCGGGATCACCGGAAACCGGTGGCAGCTCAGGGGTTTCGCTCGACGACGGCCAGAACGCCACGGCCAGCACGAGGGCGGCGACCACCGCCAGCAGCCCGGCGGCGATCGGCGCCAGCGGCGGCCGCGAGGACTGCTGCTGGACCGGCATCGACTCGGTCGGCGGGCGCTGCACCCGCTGCTGCGGCACGCGCGGTGGCGCGGGCAGCGGCGCCGGGATCGGGGCGAGGACCTCGGTCGTGCGACCGCTGAGCAGGTCACCGGCCTGCTCGGCGCTGATCCGTCGCGAGGGGTCGGCGGTGAGCATCGCCAGCAGCCCGCGCCGCAACCGGGCCGGGATGCCGTAGGGGACCTGCGGCGGGCGGACCAGGCGCGCGACGGCCGCGTCCGGGCCGCCGGGGTACTCCACCCGCCCGGTCACGCACTCCAGCAGCACCAGCCCGAGCGCGTAGACGTCGGCGGGAAACCCCACGTCACCACCGGAAACCTGCTCGGGAGCCATGTAGGTGGTGGTGCCGACGACCATGCCGGAGTCGGTGAGCCGACCGGCCGCGTCGGCCAGCCGCGACACCCCGAAGTCGGCGAGGAACGCGCGCCCGTCGTTGCCGACGAGCACGTTGGTGGGCTTGACGTCGCGGTGCACCACGTCGTTGCCGTGCACGTAGGCGAGCACGTCGGCCAGCTTGCCGCCGATGTCGGCGACGTCCTCGGGCTGCATCGGGCCCGTCTCGGCGACGTCGGCGAGCGTGCCGCCCTCGACGAGCTCCATGATCAGGAACAGCTCGTCCTCGTCGGCGCTGAAGTCGTGCACCGTGACCAGACCCGGGTGGCTCAGTCCCGCGAGGATCCTGGCTTCCTCGGCGAAGCGCTTGCGCCCCAGCTCATCGGTCGCCGAGCGGAACACCTTGGCAGCGACCAACCTCTGCAATCGGGTGTCCATCGCCCGGTGCACGTCGGCCATCCCACCGCCGCCGATGCGGGAACCCAGCCGGTACCGCCCGCCCAGCAACGGAGCATCGTCGGTCATGCACCCTCCGAACTCCTCACCCATTGACCCTATCGGGTGGTGACACGGAGCCCAACGACCGGCTTGAGCAGGAATCATCATGCTCAACCAGATCTTTATCGGCGGGTGACTCCGAGCGCGCGGATGCCGGCGAGGATGAGGTCGACCCCGGCCAGGAACTGCTCCCGGTCGTCGTGCTCGCGCAGCTGGTCGGCGACGTCGCGGGTGAACGGGAACTCGGCGGGATCGAGCTGCGCCCACGTGGCCGCGGCCGAACCGAGGAAGTCGCCGCGACTGCCGGCGGGAGCCATCCGCGCGTTGGCGGCGTTCTGGCCGCCGACGCCGAGGACGTAGTTGAGCAGCGCGGAGGCCGCGGCGAACTCGGCGGACCGGGGCATGCCGAGCGCCCGGACGTGACCGCCGAGGGTTTCGAAGATCCGCAGCAGCGTCGGGTGGGTCGGGGTGAGCGTGAGCTGCGTGCCCGCCCACGGGTGCGCGTCGATGGCGTCGAAGACGGCGAGCGCGACCTCCCGCACGGCGTCATCCCCGCGGGCGTCACCGGTGGGGATGACGTCGGCGAGCACGACCTCGGTGGCGGCGCTGAGCAGCTCGTCCTTGCCCGCGACGTGGTGGTAGAGGGCGCCGGGGCCGGTGCTGAGCTCGCGTCCGAGCCTGCGGAAGTTCAGGCCGCGCTCCCCCTCGGCGTCGAGGATCGCCACGGCGGCCTCGACGATGCGCTGCCTGGTCAGGGCGTCGGAGCGGCGTCCGGTGTGATGTGCGCTTCCCGGCATGGGTCCATCTTGACACACGCTGGAACGTCGTTCCAAACTCGAATGGAACAGCGTTCCAAAGGAGGCGTCATGACACCACCGGTCACCATCGTCGGAGCAGGCCTCGGCGGGCTCGCCCTCGCCCGCGTCCTGCACGTCCACGGCATCCCCGTCACCGTCTACGAAGGCGAGGACTCGCCCACCGCCCGCACGCAGGGCGGCATGCTCGACATCCACGACACCGACGGGCAGCTCGCGCTCAAGGACGCGGGCCTGTTCGACGAGTTCCAGCAGCTGATCTTCGAAGGCGCCGAGGCCAGCCGGCTGCTCGGCACCGACGGGACGGTGCTGCTCGACCGGCCCGACGACGGCCTGGGCAAGCGCCCGGAGGTCCGTCGCGGCGCCCTGCGCCGGATGCTGCTCGACTCGCTGCCGCCCGGAACCGTCCACTGGGGACACAAGCTCGCCTCGGTCCGCCCGCTCGGCGACGGGAGGCACGAGCTGACCTTCGCCCACGGCGCGAGAACGACCTCGGAACTCCTGGTCGGCGCCGACGGCGCGTGGTCGCGCGTCCGCCCGCTGCTGTCGGCGGCCACCCCCGCCTACGTCGGCGTGGTGTTCGTCGAGACGTACCTGTTCGACGCCGACACCCGCCACCCCGCCGCGGCCCGGGCCGTCGGCGACGGCTCCCTGTTCGTCCCCTCACCGGGCAAGGGCATCGCCGCCCACCGCGAACCCGGCGGCACCCTGCACACCTACGCCCAGCTGCGCGTCCCCCAGGAGTGGATCGACTCGACCACCCCGCTCCGCGACCGCGTCGCCGCCGAATTCGACGGCTGGGCACCGGAAATCCGCGCCCTGATCACCGACGGCGACACCGACCCGGTGCTGCGCCCGCTGCACACCCTGCCCGACGACCACCGGTGGGACCCCGTCCCGGGCGTCACCCTCATCGGCGACGCGGCCCACCTCATGGTCCCGGCAGGCGAAGGCGCCAACCTCGCCCTGTACGACGGCGCCGAACTCGGCAAAGCCCTCGCCACCCACGACGACCCCGGCACCGCGATCGCCACCTTCGAGCAGGAGATGTTCACCCGAAGCCACGCCACAGCCCCGGAATCCCACGAAGTCCTCGACTACTGCCTCAACACCCCGGACCACATCCTCACCCTCCTCACGACCTGACCCGAAGGCCCCGAGGGCAGGGGCTCACAGACGCTCTTCTGCCACCTTGACCAGCTCGGCGGCATCCTTCATGCGGAATTCGAGGACGGAACCGTCGGCGAAGCCGATCCGGAAGAACTCGACGGGGTCGAATCCGCGCCCGAGGTCAGCTGCGGCGAACCCGGCGATACCACTGGTCGGCAGTTCCCACCAGGTTTCCACCTCGCCGGCGTTGGCCCTGCCCTTGCCGAGCAAGCCGCCCAGGAAGCCCGATTCACCGCCTGTGCCCTTAGCCTCGGCGAGGGTATCGGCTTCGACGACCACCGCGAGCCGCTGATTGCTGCACACCAGCCAGGCGAGATGCCTACCGCTGTTCAGCGCTGCGGCGCTCCGCGGAGCCGCCTGCTGCGGGCCGCTCGCGTGGGCCCAGCCGAAGACAGCGGGATCGTGGACCCATTCGTCCGCGAGGTGTTCACCGGTTGCCACCAGGGAATTCACACTCGGCCACGGAGGCTGGAGCACGTCATGCCCGGCCTCGTAAGGGGCACCACGTCCGTCACTCGTCGTCGCACCGAACCACCCCGACTTCTGCGGGCCTCCGATGATGAAGGCGAGCTTCTCGCCAGGGCCGCACCAGCCCTCCGTGAGCAGCCGCACGACCTCTCGTTGATCCCGCATCGTCAGATCTTCCCGTGCGACATGTCGAGCAGGCGCTGCACGCGCTCCTGCTCCCGGGTCCGGCACACGTCCACACCGGAACCGTCGGTCAACGTCACCCGCAGGTACCAGGGCTTGTACTTGAACCCGCGTCCGAGATCGCGGCGCTGCGCGCTGATCTCGGTGATGGCGGAACGCTCGATCTCCAGCCAGGTCCTGACCTGCGGAACCGGAACGGGCACACCAGGTTCGTGCTCGGCCTTGTTCGCCGCGAGCTCCTGCGCGAACTTCACGGCCCCCTTACCGAACCTCAGCGCTCCGCCGAGCAGCCCCTGCGGCGACGGCTCTTCCTCGCGCTGCTCGGCGCTGAAGGTCAGCCACGCAAACCTCTGCGGCGTGAGTACCCAGCATCCGACAAGCGCATCACCTGGAACCCGCGACAGCTGTTCGACGGCCGCGCAGTCCTCCCCACCGCCGAACACCACGTTCGCAGGAGGATCCGAGAAGTCCGAGCCACCGCTGGCCCCGGCCGCAGCTTCCGCGAGACCGGCCACCACACCCGCTGCCTTGTCCCCGCCAGCGAGCATCGCGCGCGCCCCGAAGCCCTTCTTCGGTTTACCCCGCGCATCCAGCCCCACGACGTCGAACCCGCAGCTCAACTGCGTGCGGTGACACCACAGCACCGGCTCCCCCGGCCGACACCACTGCCCCCGAACCGCGAGAACCTCAATCACTGAAAGCCCTTCTCCTGAGCGGACTTCCGCTCCTGCTCATTCATCTCACCGGTCACCTGGTCCTTCCCGACACCATAAGCGGCATCCGCCCCCTGCTCGATTGCCGCGTCTGTTGCGGTCGAGACGCCCGCGTCGAACAACGCGCCGCTGATGCGCGTCTGCCCGCCGAATGTACTGGTCATGAACCGCTGAGCAAGATTGCCGGCCAGCGCACCAGCGCCCGTCTCGTTGGAGAACCGGCTGCTCGCCGTCGTGGCCAGAGAGGTCGGATCCGCCTTCGTCAGCGTGTTCAACGCGGCGTTTGAGTCGAGGCGCCGACCGACGAACTGCTTGACCATCCCACCGTTCCGCAGAGCATCCATCCTGGAGATGACCTCACGCAGCTTGGCGGTTTCGCGGAGCTTCTGGAGTAGTTGTTC
Source organism: Saccharopolyspora flava (assembly GCF_900116135.1). GTDB lineage: Bacteria > Actinomycetota > Actinomycetes > Mycobacteriales > Pseudonocardiaceae > Saccharopolyspora > Saccharopolyspora flava. Next base: position 56,626 of record NZ_FOZX01000014.1, on the reverse strand, counting down.
CAGCTTCTGGAAGAGCTGGTAGAGCTTGCGCTGGACTTGGGCCACGCGGGTGGCGATGCGGCCGCCCTGGATTCCGACCTGGGCCGCCGTTCCCGCACTCGCGGCCCCCACGGAGGCTCCTGCGGTGATCCAGGACGCCGCCAGGGCTGCCAGCCACTGGATGATCAGGCCGATGATCAGTTCCGTGACGACCTGGATGAAGAACTCCATGAACATGTCGAAGATGTCGGCCGCCATGTCCAGCGTGCTCTTGAGGTCTCGGATGTCGGCGGACAGCGCCTTGACGCCGTCACCGAACTCGGCCATCTGCTTGCGGAACGCGTCGCCGTCCTTGCCGATCCACGTCTCAGCCGTGGCCTCGGCCCGCTGGGGTTCCTGCTCGGCTACCTGGTCCAGCCACTTGGCCACGTTCTCCCAGCCCTCGCCGGTCGCACGCATCTGCTCCGGATCACCGTAGGCCTGCTCCGCGAGTTCGATCAGCGGTGTCAGGACGATGGAGACCAGGAATCCGAGCCCGTTGTCGGCGAGTGCCTGACCTGGGCTGGCCATCGTCTGCAGTGCTTCGGCACGTGCGGAGACCGACGCCGCACCCCATTCCGGCGGCGAGGACGCGTCCGACAGGTCCTGCGCTGCACCCGCCCAGGAGGAGCCGTAACCCGCTGACTGCTCGAACCAGTTCTTGGACTTCCCCTCCCCCTTGTTGAGCGTCTGGAAGTCGCCCGGCCCCTGAGGTGCGGTCATGCCATGCCCTCCCCGGCCTTGTTGAGGGACTCGATGATCTGCTGCTCGGTCTCCGCGTAGTCCTTGACGGTCTCGTCCAGCTGCTCCTTGGTGTGGACCAGGAAGTCCTGAGCCTTCGTGGCCAGGTCCTGGCATTCGCGGAGGCCGGACTTGTAGGAGCTGAACAGGAACTCCCCAAGCGGTCCGAAGCACTGGTCGTCGACCTCGGCCTGGTTGAGGAGGTCGGCGAGCTGTCCGAACTTCTCGGCGAGCGAGTCACAACCGGCGCCGTGACCGGTCAGGGTCTGCGGAGTCATCCGAAGATCAGTCATCGTGGGTCTCCTCCCCTCAGCGCAGGAACGAACCGGATCCGAAATCGTCGTCCTCGTCGGCCGAGCTCGTCGGCGGACGCGACTGATGTTCCTCGCGGGGTTTCACGACCGCGGTCTGCGCGTTGAACGCCTCCTGGAACTGCGACATCCGGTCTCCGAGGATCGGGGCGACCGCCTCGTTCATCTGGTTCGCGGCGCTCTCCGTCGCCCGGCGAACCGCGTCCATGATCTGCTGCTGCAGCTCGTGCGCCTGCTTGCGCATCGCGTTCGGCGCCAGCTGAAGGTCCAAGAGCGCACCCGAAGGCGCCACGGAGACGGTGACGGAGCGGTCGTCGCTCGTGGCGGTGCCCTGCATGTCCTGGACGGCAGATTGGAGCTGGGCCGCTTTCGCCGCTTGCTCCTCGAAGTCCCGCAGCATCTCCTGGATCCGCTCGGCCGGGCCTGACATCCGATCCTCCCCCTTGATCGACTCACCTGCGGCGACGGTAGCCGAGGAGGTCGAGGGCGCGTGGAGAATTCACGGAATTCGCCATCCGATCAGCGCAGCGGAGAGCTTCGCAGACCACGTGGACGTCCCCGGAGCGTTGGGCGGGTCGGCACAACGCCAAGAGGGCGTGCGGGTTCCGGGGGGATCCGCACGCCCTCGTGGTGGGTTGTTGGTCAGGGGGTGAGTTTGGTGTTGATCTCTTCTGCGAGGTGGGTGTGGGTGGCTTGGAGGGACTTCACGTCGGGGCCGTGGCGGAGGACGTCTCGCGACGTCGTCGGCAGGACGTGGGGCAGGGCTCGGCCGAAGACCGCTTTGAGGTCTTCGACCGTGGCGCCCTGGGCGCCGAGGCCCGGGGCGAGGATGGGGCCGTTGAGGTCGGAGAAGTCGAGCTCTCCCGCCGGGATGGTGGCTCCGGCCACCACGCCGACGTGGCCCATCGGGGTCTTGCCCAGGTTGGTCTCGGCGGCCGAGTCCACGATGTACTGGCCGACCGTGTCGCCGCTGCCGTGGACCGACTGCTGCAGGCCCACGCCCTCCGGGTTCGACGTGCGGGCCAGCACGAACACGCCCTTGCCGTTCTGCTCGGCGAGCCCGATGGCCGGGGCCAGCGACCCGTAGCCGAGGTACGGCGAGACCGTGATCGCGTCGACGGCCAGCGGGGCGTGCTCGTCGAGGTAGGCCATCGCGTAGGCCGTCATCGTCGAGCCGATGTCGCCGCGCTTGACGTCCAGCAGCACCAGCGCACCCGCCTGCTGGGCCTCGGCGATCACCTTCTCCAGCACCGCGATCCCGGCGGAACCGTAGGACTCGAAGAACGCCGACTGCGGTTTGAGCAGCGCCACCCGGTCGGCCAGCGCCTCCACCACGGTCATCGCGAAGCGCTCCAGCGCCTGCGGGCTCTCCCCCAGCTGCCACGCGTGCAGCAGCGACGGGTGCGGGTCGATGCCCACGCACAGCGGCCCGCGCCGGCTCACCGCGTCGGTGAGCCGGGCGCCGAACCCCGCGCGCAGCGGCGCGTCAGCCACCGTCACTCACCGCCCTGGCGCAGCGCGGTCTGCAGGGCCTGCAGCGGCCGGACGCCGATGTTGCCGCCGATCGCGGCCTCGATGCCCTGCACGGCCGCCGCCGCGCCCTGCACGGTGGTGATGCACGGGACGTCGCGGGAGACCGCGGCCGTGCGGATCTCGTAGCCGTCGACCCGCGGACCCGGGTTGCCGTACGGGGTGTTGATGATCATGTCGACCTCGCCCGCCTTGATCAGGTCGACGACGTCGCGTTCGCCCTCGACCGACTCGGTGTGCTTGGCGACCACCGTGGAGGTGATGCCGTTGCGCCGCAACACCTCGGCCGTGCCCTGGGTCGCGAGGATCTCGAACCCGAGATCGGCCAGCCGCTTGACCGGGAACACCAGCGAGCGCTTGTCCCGGTTGGCCACCGAGACGAACACCTTGCCGGAGGTCGGCAGCGACCCGTAGGCACCGGCCTGCGACTTGGCGAAGGCCTGGCCGAACGAGGTGTCGATGCCCATGACCTCACCGGTCGACTTCATCTCCGGCCCGAGCAGCGAGTCCACCCCGGCGCCCTCGCGGGTGCGGAAGCGGTGGAACGGCAGGACCGCCTCCTTGACCGCCACCGGCGCCTCCACCGGCAGGTCCGCGCCGTCGCCCTCGGCGGGCAGCATCCCCTCGGCGCGCAGCTCGGAGATCTTGGTGCCCAGCATGATCCGCGAGGCGGCCTTGGCCAGCGGCGCGGCCGTGGCCTTGGAGACGAACGGCACCGTCCGGGAGGCGCGCGGGTTGGCCTCCAGCACGTAGAGCACGTCGTCCTTGAGCGCGTACTGCACGTTGAGCAGGCCGCGCACGCCGACACCGCGGGCGATGGCCTCGGTGGAGCGGCGCACCATCTCGATGTCCTGGCGGCCCAGGGTGATCGGCGGCAGCGCGCACGCCGAGTCGCCGGAGTGGATGCCGGCCTCCTCGATGTGCTCCATCACGCCGCCCAGGTAGATCTCGGTGCCGTCGCACAGCGCGTCCACGTCGATCTCGATGGCGTCGTCGAGGAACTTGTCCACCAGCACCGGGTGCTCCGGGGTGACCTCGGTGGCGCGGGCGATGTAGTTCTCCAGCGACGCCTCGTCGTAGACGATCTCCATGCCGCGACCGCCCAGCACGTAGGACGGGCGCACCAGCACCGGGTAGCCGATGTCGTCGGCGATGCGCTTGGCCCCCTCGAACGAGGTCGCCGTGCCGTACTGCGGCGCGGGAAGACCGGCCGCGACCAGCACGTCGCCGAAGGCGCCGCGCTCCTCGGCGAGGTGGATGGCCTCCGGCGGGGTGCCCACGACCGGCACGCCCGCGTCGGCGAGCCGCTGCGCCAGGCCCAGCGGGGTCTGGCCGCCCAGCTGCACGATCACGCCGGCGACCGTGCCGGAGTTCTGCTCGGAGTGCACGACCTCCAGGACGTCCTCGAAGGTCAGCGGCTCGAAGTACAGCCGGTCCGAGGTGTCGTAGTCGGTGGAGACGGTCTCCGGGTTGCAGTTGACCATCACGGTCTCGTACCCGGCGTCGCGCAGCGCCATGGCCGCGTGCACGCACGAGTAGTCGAACTCGATGCCCTGGCCGATGCGGTTCGGGCCCGAGCCGAGGATGATCACCTTCGGCTTCTCGCGCTGCTCGGCGACCTCCGACTCCGCGGCGGGGTCGGACTCGTAGGCCGAGTAGTGGTACGGCGTCTGGGCCGCGAACTCGGCGGCGCAGGTGTCGACGGTCTTGTACACCGGCCGCACGCCGAGGCGGTGCCGCAGCGCGCGCACCCCGTCCTCACCGGCCAGCTCCGGGCGCAGCGCGGCGATCTGGCGGTCCGACAGGCCCGCGCGCTTGGCGACCCGCAGCAGGTGGGCGTCGAGCACCGGGGCGTCGACGATCTCGCGCCGCAGCTCCACCCACGCCGCGATCTGGTCGACGAACCACGGGTCGATGCCGGAGGCCTCGTGCACCTGCTCGACGGTGGCGCCGAAGCGCAGCGCCCGCTCCGCAGTGTAGATCCGGCCGTCGTGCGCGGTGCGCAGTTCGTCCAGAGTGGACTGGAGGGTGGCGTCGTCGGGGTCCGCCTTGGTCCAGAAGCCGACGGCCTTGGTCTCCATCGACCGCAGGGCCTTGCCCATCGCCTCGGAGAAGCTGCGGCCCACGGCCATCGCCTCGCCGACGCTCTTCATCGTCGTGGTCAGCTCGGTGTCGGCGCCCGGGAACTTCTCGAAGGCGAACCGCGGCACCTTGACGACCACGTAGTCCAGGGTGGGCTCGAACGACGCCGGGGTCTCGCCGGTGATGTCGTTCTGGATCTCGTCGAGCGAGTAGCCCACCGCCAGCTTCGCGGCGATCTTGGCGATCGGGAACCCGGTCGCCTTCGACGCCAGCGCCGAGGACCGCGACACCCGCGGGTTCATCTCGATGACGACCATCCGGCCGGTCTCGGGGTGGATGGCGAACTGGATGTTGCAGCCGCCGGTCTCCACGCCGACCTCGCGCAGCACCTCGATGCCGACGTTGCGCATGTGCTGGTACTCGCGGTCGGTCAGCGTCATCGACGGCGCCACGGTCACCGAGTCACCGGTGTGCACGCCCATCGGGTCGACGTTCTCGATGGAGCAGATGACGACCACGTTGTCGTTGCGGTCGCGCATGAGCTCCAGCTCGTACTCCTTCCAGCCGAGCACGCTCTCCTCGATGAGCACCTCGTGCACCGGGGACTCGGCCAGGCCGAAGGAGGCCATCCGCTCCAGGTCCTCGCGGGTGTGCGCCATGCCGGAACCCAGGCCGCCCATGGTGAAGCTGGGCCGGATGACCACCGGCAGACCCGAGGTCTCGACGAACGAGCGCACGTCGTCCATCGACTTGCAGACCTTCGACGAGGGCACCTCGCCGCCGACCGAGCGCACGATGTCCTTGAACATCTGCCGGTCCTCGCCGCGCTGGATCGCGTCGACGTCGGCGCCGATGAGCTCCACGCCGTACTTGTCCAGCACGCCGCGCTCGTGCAGCGCGATCGCCGTGTTCAGCGCGGTCTGGCCGCCCAGGGTCGCCAGGATCGCGTCCGGCCGCTCGGCGTCGATGACCTTCTCGACGAACTCGGGCGTGATCGGCTCGATGTAGGTGGCGTCGGCGAACTCCGGGTCGGTCATGATCGTCGCCGGGTTGGAGTTCACCAGCGAGACGCGGATGCCCTCCTCCCGCAGCACCCGGCACGCCTGGGTGCCGGAGTAGTCGAACTCGCAGGCCTGACCGATGACGATCGGCCCGGAACCGATGACCAGAACGTGCTTGATATCAGTCCGCTTGGGCATTACCGGGCCTCGCTCATCAGATCAACGAACTTGTCGAACAGGGGCGCGGCGTCGTGCGGACCCGCTGCCGCCTCGGGGTGGTACTGCACGGAGAAGGCGGGGCCGTCCAGCAGCCGCAGGCCTTCGACGGCGCCGTCGTTGGCGCAGTGGTGGGACACGATCGCGCGGCCGAAGTCGGTGGAGAACTCCTCGCCCGGCTCGCCCTCCACGGCGAAACCGTGGTTCTGCGCGGTGATCGCGACCTTGCCGGTCTCCTGGTCGATGACCGGGATGTTGATGCCGCGGTGGCCGTACTGCAGCTTGTAGGTGCCGCGGCCCAGCGCGCGGCCAAGCACCTGGTTGCCGAAGCAGATGCCGAACAGCGGCAGCTTGCGGTCCAGGGCCTGGCGGGTCAGCTCGACCTGCGCGTCGGTGGTCGCCGGGTCGCCGGGACCGTTGGACAGGAACAGCCCGTCCGGCGCGATCTCCAGGATCTCGTCCATCGTGGACGCCAGCGGCATCACGTGGATCTCGATGCCCCGCTGGGCCATCATCCGCGGCGTGTTCGCCTTGATGCCCATGTCCAGCGCGGCCACCGTGAACCGCTTCTGGCCCTCGGCCGGGATCACGTAGGTCGAGGCGGTGGTGACGTCGCCCGCCAGGGACGCGCCGACCATGCCCGAGGAGTCCTTCACCGCGGCCACCATCTGCTCGTCGGAGGCCAGCTCCGGTCCCGAGAAGATGCCGCCGCGCATCGCGCCCAGCTCCCGCACGTGGCGGGTCAGGGTGCGGGTGTCGATCCCGGAGATGCCGACGACGTCCTGCCGGGTGAGCTCGTCGTCGAGGCTGCGGGTGGAGCGCCAGTTCGACGGCCGGCGGGCGGGGTCGCGCACGGCGTAGCCGGCGACCCAGATCTTGTCGGACTCGTCGTCCTCGTCGTTCCAGCCGGTGTTGCCGATCTGCGGCGCCGTCTGCACCACGATCTGGCGGTGGTACGACGGGTCGGTCAGCGTCTCCTGGTAGCCGGTCATGCCGGTGGTGAACACGACCTCACCGAGGGTGCGGCCCACCTTGCCGTAGGCCTCCCCGCGGAAGATCCGGCCGTCCTCCAGCACCAGCGCGGCCGGGGTGTGCGCGGTCATTTGTCCTCCGACTGATTCGAAGTCTGAGCGGGAAGGGCGCGAATCGCCTCGGCCCACTCGGTCTGTGCTTGCTTGTCGTCGCCGCGGAATCCGGTGTCCAGCAGCTGATCGCCGAGTCGCCAGGTCACCACCACGAGACCGGCGCCGGGCACGACCTTGTTGGCCAGCTTGTGGTCCAGCCGCGCGTCCACCACGGACGCGGCGGGGATCCACACCGCCGAGGCGCCGTCGCGCTCGATCAGCAGACCGGTCGCGTGCAGGTGCGCGGTGCCGTTGGCGCGGTGCCCGATGTCGCCGACCGCGATCCGGTCCTGCCAGTCGTCGGCCTTGGTCGTGCCGATGTACATGCCGGTGGCGGGGGCGAGGGTCTCGGCGCCGGGGTCGGCCGGCCGCTCCGGGAACGGAGGCAGCTCGGCCTCCTGTCGTCGGGCCCGGGCCAGCCAGCCGCGTCGCATCCCGAAGAACACCAGCGCCGCCAACGCGGCGAGCGCCAGCACCCACAGCGTGCGTTCCATCAGCGCCTCACCTTGCCCTCGTGCGCGGTGATCGCACCGCGCAGCAGCGTCGCGACGACCCGTCCGGGCAGCCGCATCCCTTCGAAGGGGGAGTTCTGGCCCAGGCTGGCGAGCTCGGCGGCGCGCACCGTCCACTCGGCGTCCGGGTCCACCAGCGCCAGGTTGGCCGGTTCGCCGACGGCGATCGGCCGCCCCTGGTCGGCCAGGCCGGCGATCTCGGCGGGCCGCTCGGAGAGCACCCGCGCGACCCCGCGCCAGTCCAGCAGGCCCGAGCGCACCATCGTCCGCGTCACGATGCCCAGCGCGGTCTGCAGCCCGAGCATGCCCGGCTTGGCCGCGGACCACTCGCAGTCCTTGTCCTGGGCGGCGTGCGGGGCGTGGTCGGTGGCCACGCAGTCCACGGTCCCGTCGGCCAGCGCCCGGCGCAGCGCCAGGGCGTCGTCGTCGGTGCGCAGCGGCGGGTTGACCTTGTTGACCGGGTCGTAGGTCGCCAGCCGCTCGTCGGTGAGCAGCAGGTGGTGCGGGGTCACCTCGGCCGACACCGAGCCGCCGGTGTCGCGGCCCTTGAAGAACCGCAGCAGCTCGGCGGTGCCCTCGGTGGAGACGTGGCAGACGTGCAGCGTGCCGCCGGTGTGCGCGGCCAGCAGGCAGTCCCGCGCCACGATCGACTCCTCGGCCGGGGCGGGCCAGCCGGCCAGGCCCAGCCGGGCGGCGTTGGGGCCCTCGTGGGCCTGCGCGCCGACGGTCAGCCGCGGCTCCTCGGCGTGCTGGGCGACCAGCCCGCCGAACGAGCGGGTGTACTCCAGCGCGCGGCGCATGATCAGCGGGTCGTGCACGCACTTGCCGTCGTCGGAGAAGACCCGCACCTCGGCCGCGGAGTGCCGCATGGTGCCCAGCTCGGCGAGCTTCTCCCCCGCCAGCCCGACGGTGACCGCGCCGACCGGGTGCACGTCGACCAGGCCGACCTCGCGGCCCCGGCGCCACACGTGCTCGACGATCACCGCGTTGTCGGCGACCGGGTCGGTGTTGGCCATCGCGAACACGGCGGTGTAGCCGCCCAGCGCGGCGGCCTTCGAGCCGGTCTCGATCGTCTCGGCGTCCTCCCGGCCCGGCTCGCGCAGGTGGGTGTGCAGGTCCACGAAGCCCGGCAGCGCCACGGCGCCGGAGCCCTGGACGATCTCGTCGGCGTCGGCGGAGAGGTTCGCGCCGATATCGGCGATCACGCCGTCGGCGACGAGCACGTCGACCGGCTCGCCCTCGCCGTAGGGTCGGACGTCCTTCAGCAGCACTCGCGTCATGCGGCGAGCTCCTCTCCGGCGAGCAGGTGGTAGAGCACCGCCATCCGCACGTGCACGCCGTTGCCGACCTGCTGGGTGATGGCGGCGCGCGGCGAGTCGGCGACCGACGGCGCGATCTCCATGCCGCGCAGCATCGGGCCCGGGTGCAGCACGACCGCGTGCTCGGGCAGCTTCGCCAGCCGCTTCTCGTTGAGGCCGTAGGCGATCGAGTACTCGCGGGCCGACGGGAAGAACCCGCCGTGCATCCGCTCGGCCTGCACCCGCAGCAGCATGACCGCGTCCAGGCCGGGCAGCTCCGGGTCGAGCTCGTGGCGCACCTCGGCGCCCCAGTGCTCGATGCCGGTCGGCACCAGCGTGGGCGGCGCGATGAGCGTCACCTCGGCGCCCAGCGTCCGCAGCAGGTGCACGTTGGACCGCGCGACGCGGCTGTGCAGCAGGTCGCCCACGATGCCGATGCGGCGCCCTGAGACGTCCCCCAGGCGCTCGCGCAGGGTCGCCGCGTCCAACAGGGCCTGGGTGGGGTGCTCGTGCATCCCGTCGCCCGCGTTGACGACCTGGGTGCCGTCGGCCTCCAGCCACTCCGCGAGCCGGTGCGCGGCGCCCGAGGCCGGGTGCCGGATGATCACGCAGTCGGCGCCCGCGGCCGACAGGGTCAGCGCGGTGTCCCGGAGGGACTCGCCCTTGCCGACCGAGGAGCTCGACGCCGACACGTTGATCACGTCGGCGCTCATCCACTTGCCGGCGACCTCGAAGGACACCCTGGTCCGGGTGGAGTTCTCGTAGAACAGCGTCACCACGGTGCGCCCGCGCAACGTCGGCAGCTTCTTCACCTCGCGCCCCAGCAGCGTCTGCTTGAGCGTGTCGGCGGTGTCGAGCACGGCGGTCGCGTCGGCGGCGGGAAGGCCCTCAGTGGACAGCAGGTGACGCATCACACCTCCTCCTGTTCCCGGGGCTCCTGTGCCTTGTGGATCACCACGCGGTCCTCGCCGTCCGTTTCGGACAGCTGCACGGCCACGTCCTCGCTGCGGGAGGTCGGGATGTTCTTGCCGACGTAGTCCGCGCGGATCGGCAGCTCGCGGTGGCCCCGGTCGACCAGCACGGCCAGCTGGACCGAGCGGGGACGGCCCTGGTCGCGCAGGGCGTCGAGGGCGGCGCGCACGGTGCGGCCGGAGAAGAGCACGTCGTCGACGAGCACGACCAGCTTGCCGTCCAGGCCCCCGGGCGGGAGGTTGGTGGGCTCCAGCGGCCGGTTGGGCTGGGTGCGCAGGTCGTCGCGGAAGAGCGTGATGTCGAGGGTGCCGACCGGCACCGTCACCCCGCTGAACTCGCTGATCTTGTCGGCCAGCCTCCTGGCCAGCGGCGTTCCCCTGGTCGGGACGCCCAGCAGCACGACCGGCTCGTCGGAGCTGTCCAGCGCGGTCTTCTCGATGATCTGGTGCGCGATGCGGGCTATCGTGCGCGCAACGTCACCGGCGGAAAGCAGCTCCCGCTGCCCTGCCGGTTCCGCCGCGCTCGCCTGATGGCGAGACGCCACGGTGCGACCTCCTTCTCCGCCTCACTGGACGGGTCCTTAAAGGATGGTGTGTGAGCTGCCCCGCAATCCGGGTTCGGGATGAACCTGCGCATCACCGGGCTGACCCGTACGCTATCAGCGACAACGGGTCAATCGACCGGGTGGTGTGTTGGTCCTCGCCACATCGGCACCGAAGACCAACTTGACCTGGTGACGCTCGCGAGCGAACATTACTCTCCGTATCGATCTGAGCTTTGCTCCCCGGTCGCCGTTATCGGCTGACGGGGCGAACGAACGGAGAAACGCCACATGGGCGACTACGCCAAGGCGCTGGGCAGCAAACTCCGCGCTATCCGCCAGCAGCAGGGTCTGTCGCTGCACGGCGTCGAGCAGAAGTCTGGCGGACGGTGGAAGGCCGTGGTCGTCGGGTCCTACGAGCGAGGCGACCGCGCGGTGACCGTGCAGAAGCTGGCCGAGCTCGCCGATTTCTACGGCGTGCCGGTCGCGGAGCTGCTGCCCGAGGGCCGCGTGCCTTCCGGCGCGGAGCCGGCCACCAAGGTTGTGATCAACCTGGAGCGCCTGCAGCAACTACCTGCGGAGAAGGTGGGTCCGCTGGCCCGCTACGCGGCCACGATCCAGAGCCAGCGCGGTGACTACAACGGCAAGGTGCTGTCCATCCGCACCGAAGACCTGCGTTCCCTGGCGATCATCTACGACATGACGCCGGGCGAGCTCACCGAGCAGCTCATCGACTGGGGTGTGCTTCCCCCTGAGGCGCGCCCTGCCCGCGAGGAGTGACACCACACCGATAAGAAGCGGACCGGGGCACCCAGCGGCGACGCCGCGACGGGTGCCCCTGGGCTTTTCAGCCCATCACCCGATCGGCCGCAGACGCGATCGACCGGTGCTCGCTCTGGGCAACGGCGGCCTACCGCCGATCGGGTGAGCGCGCGAAGAGGGGCACCCGCCGTCGGCAGGTGCCCCTCTTCGCGGCTCGTGGTCAGTCGACCGGAGTCCCCTCCTGCTTCGGGAGGGTCTTGCGCAAGCGGTCCCGGATGCCGGCGAGGCGGCCGAGGACGCCGTTGACGAAGCGCGGCGAGTCGTCGGTGGACAGGGCCCTGGCCAGCTCCACCGCCTCGTCGACGGCCACCACCGGCGGCACGTCGCCCTTCGGGCACCACAGCAGCTCGTAGAGGCCCAGCCGCAGCACCGCGCGGTCCACGACCGGCATCCGCGAGAGCGTCCAGCCCTCGATGTGCTGGGTGAGCAGCTCGTCGATCCGCTCCCGGTTCTCGGTCACGCCCTCGACCAGGATGATCGTGTAGTCCGGCACCGGCGGGGTCTCGGGCCCGCCGATCCGGTCGGACATGAGCGTGACGGCGTCGGTCTCGCGCAGGTCGGCCTCGTAGAGGAAGTCGACCGCGCGCTTACGAGCCTTGCTGCGCGAGCCGCTCATTTGGAGTTGACGCGGCTGAGGTACCGGCCGTCGCGCGGGTCGACCTTGACCTTGTCACCGGTGTTGAGGAACAGCGGCACCTGGATCTCGGCACCGGTCTCCAGCTTCGCCGGCTTGGTGCCGCCGGTGGAGCGGTCGCCCTGCAGGCCCGGGTCGGTGTGCTCGACGACGAGCTCCACCGAGGCGGGCAGCTCGACGTACAGCGGCGCGTCCTCGTGCCGGGCGACGACGACCTGGCTGTTCTCCAGCATGTAGTTCGCGGCGTCACCGACGACGTCGGCGGACACGCTGACCTGCTCGTAGGTGTCCGGCTCCATGAAGACGTAGTCGTTGCCGTCGTAGTACAGGTAGGTCATCTCGCGGCGGTCGACGTTGGCGGTGTCCACCTTCACCCCGGCGTTGAAGGTCTTGTCGACGACCTTGCCGGAGAGCACGTTCTTGAGGGTGGTGCGGACGAAGGCGCCGCCCTTGCCGGGCTTGACGTGCTGGAAGTTGACGACGGACCACAGCTGGCCGTCGAGGTTGAGCACCAGTCCGTTCTTCAGGTCGTTCGTGGAAGCCACGTGGGGGTTCTCCTGTGGTGATGGCTTGGTGTTGCGCCGGGCCGCAGCGGGGCTCCGGCGAAGTTCCGCGCACCCGTCGTGCGTCAGACTTCGACGAGCTCTTTGGTCGTCAGGGTGAGGAGCTCCGGCGTGCCTGGACGCACGACCAGTGTGTCCTCGATACGGACCCCGCCCTGCCCGGCCAGGTAGACGCCAGGCTCGACGGTGACCGCCATCCTCTCGGCGATTCTACCGTCCCCGCGCTGCGACAACGTGGGCGCCTCGTGGATCTCGAGGCCCACGCCGTGTCCCAAGCCGTGCAGGAACCGCTCCCCGTGCCCCGCGTCGGTGATCACCTGACGCGCCGCGGTGTCGACCTCGCTGACCTCGGTACCGGCCTTGACCGCCGCTCGTCCGGCGGCCTGCGAGGCGCGGACGAGCTCGTAGACGTCGCGCTGCCAGTCGGCGGCCTTGCCGAGCACGACCGTGCGGGTCATGTCCGAGTGGTAGCCGTCGACCAGGGCGCCGAAGTCCATCTTGACGAAGTCGCCGGTGGTCAGGACCGCGTCGGTGGGCCGGTGGTGCGGGACGGCGGAGTTGGCGCCCGCGGCGACGATCGTGTCGAACGAGGGCCCGGCGGCGCCGTTGTCCAGCATCCGGGCCTCCAGGTCGCGGGCGACCTCCAGCTCGGTGCGGCCGGGGCGCAGGCCGCCGTGCTCGATGAGATCGGCCAGCGCGCGGTCGGCGGCGGCGCAGGCCATCCGCAGCGCGTCGATCTCGGTCTCGTCCTTGATCAGCCGCAGGTCCTCGACCAGGCCCGGGGCGCGCACCAGCTCGGACTTGCCCGCCGCGTCGTCGAGCACGTCGCGGTTGTCGACGGTGACGTGCTGGGACTCGAAGCCGACCCGCCGGTAGACGCCGACCTCCTCGCCGAGGCGCTGCGCCAGCGTCACGTCGCTCGCCCGGTCGATCACGCGCTCCAGGTCCGGGACCTGCTCCTCGGCCTGGGTGAGGTAGCGGCCGTCGGTGCAGAACACCGTGCGGTTCTCGTCGCCGGCGTGCACCACCAGCGCGGCGTTGGACCCGGTGAACCCCGTCAGGTAGCGGATGTTGAGCAGGTCGGTCACCAGCAGGGCGTCCAGGTCCCGCTCCCGCAGGAGGCTGCGGAGCGCGTCTCGTCGATGGGCGTGCGTTTCGGACATGTTTCGGAGCCTAACCCCCAGGGCAGCGGAGCGACCCGCGTCGAGCGGCCGTTTGCTGAAAGCCGCCAGGACCTTGCGCCCCGCACCGGGGCCGTGCAACTCGGGAACGCGGAAACCCGCAGGTGAGCGGATCTTCGCGCACTCGCCGGGACTGTCGGTGGCGGCCGCTAGGGTGGGGTCGTGGAGCTGACGTGGAGCACCGTGTCGGGGCCGGTCGGGGAGATCACCGCCGTGGCCTCCGGCACCGGCGTGCGGCACGTGGCCTTCGCCGGCCCCGACGTCGCGCTGGCCGAGTTCCCGGGCGCCGGGCCCGGCGGGCTCGCCGAGGAGGCGACCGGGCAGCTCGGCGAGTACTTCTCGGGGCGGCGCAAGGAGTTCCGGCTCCCGATCGACTGGACCGGCCTGGACGGGCTGCGCGCGCACGTGCTCCGCACGCTGCTGGAGCAGGTGCCCTTCGGCGAGACCGTCAGCTACAAGGGGCTCGCGGAGCTGTCCGGCAGACCCGAGGCCTCCCGCGCGGTCGGCACGATCATGGGTTCCAACCCGGTGCCGCTGATCGTGCCGTGCCACCGGGTGCTGGCCTCCGGCGGCGGGCTCGGCGGCTTCGGCCCCGGGCTGGAGGCCAAGCGGAAGCTGCTGGTGCTAGAGGGAATCCTGGAACCCAGCCTGCTGGAGCTGGACCTGATGGGCGACGAATAGGTGGTAGGTCGTCTCCCGCTGCCCCAGGGTCACCGGGATCGCCAGCTCCTCGGCGTCGCCGAAGACCTCCCGCATCGCGGCGAGCAGATCGGGTGAGGTGTCGGCCGACCACACCGCCAGCGTCCCGCCCTCGGCCAGCTTGTCGCGGCAGCGGCGCAGGAACGGCGAGTCGTAGAGGGCCGAGTTCTCCTGGTACACCAGGAAGTCCGGGCCGTTGTCGACGTCGAGCAGCAGCACGTCGCAGCGGCCGTCCGGTTCGGCGTCGAGGACCTCGGCGACGTCGCCGACGGTGACCCGCACCCGCTCGTCGGCCAGCGCCGCCGCGGTGCCGGGGACCAGTCCGGCGCGGTGCCAGTCCAGCAGGTCCGGTTCGATCTCGACCACGTGCGCCTCGGTGACGCGCGCGTCGGCCAGCACCTCGCGGAGGGTGAAGCCGAGCCCGAGACCGCCGATGAGCACCCGGAGCCCGTCGCCGCGGTCGAGCCCGCCCAGGGTGGTGGCGGCCAGCAGGCGCTCGGTCTCGGTGTGCGCGGTGTCCATCACGAACACGCCGTTGACCCGCAGTTCCAGCGCGTCGTCGCGGCGCATCAGCACGAGCTCACCGCGCTCGCCGACCGCACGGGCGAGAACCTCAGACATGGCCCGGAGACTACCGCGACCGTTCCCAGCCGCCGGATCCAACTGGCAATTTCGCAGGTCAGCGCTCCTGAAACGATCCTCGGCCGGTGTCGCGACGTGAACGCGCCGGTCACGCCCCCGCTGAGCCGACCGGCGCAGCGGGGGCGCGTCGCTTCGGCCGCTTGGCCGATCTCGGGCGCGCTCGCACACTGGTGCGTGCCTCAGGAGCCCGCCCGGGCCGGATTCGCGCCCCGGTCCTCGCCGGAGCTCCTGCGGGTGTTTCTCCGGATCGATACGGAGAAGGCCGTCGCCAGCAGGCAGAGCGCACCCGATCCGTACCAGGCGACCGCGTAGTCGCCGAACACGTCGCGGATCAGCCCGGCCCCGCCGGCGACGGCCGCCGCGCCCACCTGGTGCGAGGCGAAGACCCAGCCGAACACCACCGGCGCCTTCTCCTCGAAGTGCTCCCGGCACAGCGCCATCGTCGGCGGCACCGTCGCGACCCAGTCCAGGCCGTAGAAGACGACGAACAGCACCATCTCCACGCCCGGCTCCGGTGCGAACAGCTGCGGCAGCACGAACAGCGACACCCCGCGCAGCGTGTAGTAGACGGCGAGCAGGACGCGCGGGTTGATCTTGTCGGTGAGGTAGCCCGACGCGACCGTTCCCAGCACGTCGAAGACCCCGATGATCGCGAGCAATCCGGCGGCCGTGGTGGTGGGCATCCCGTGGTCGTGCGCGGCGGGCACGAAGTGCGTGTTGACCAGACCGTTGGTGCTGGCCCCGCAGATCGCGAAACCGCCCGCCAGCAACCAGAAAACCGGGTTGCGCGCGGCACCGGCCAGCGCCCTGACCGCCAGCAGCGCGGGATTTCCCCGCTCCCGCGCGGGTTCCGGCTCGTCGCCGGTCGCGCCGTAGGCGGACGTGCCCGCGTCGCGCGGGTGCTCACGCATCACGAGCCGCACGAGGAGCGCGACCAGCAGCGCGGCGGCGGTGATGGTCAGCGACGCCGCGCGCCAGCCCCAGCCCTCCACCAGCGCCGCCTCCACCGGCAGGAACACCAGCTGCCCGGTCGCGCTGGCCGCGGTGAGCACCCCGCTGACCAGGCCTCGCCGCGCCACGAACCAGCGGTCGACCACCGTGGACACGAACGCCAGCGCCATCGACCCGGTGCCGAGCCCGACGAGCAGACCCCAGCACACGATCAGCTGCCACGGCTCGGTCATCAGCACCGTCAGCCCGCTACCCGCGCCCACCAGCAGCAGCGCGGCGACGGTGACCCGGCGGATCCCGAAGCGCTCCATCAGCGCCGCCGCGAACGGGGCGGTCAGGCCGAACAGCAGCAGGTTCAGCGACACCGCCACCGAGATCAACCCGTGCGACCACCCGAACTCCCGGTGCAGCGGATCCATCAGGACACCGGGCGCGGACCGGAACGCGGCGGCCCCCATCAGCGCGACGAACGCGACGGCGGCGACCGACCAAGCGGGGTGCACCCGCAGCACTCGAACCATGCCGATCAGCCTGATCGCACCGGGATCTCCGAACCAGTGGCCGGAGGGACAACATGTGGGAAGATCCGGCCATGCATCGAATCGCAGTGCTGGGCGTGCGGACCGTCGTCGGGTTCGACCTGGCCATCCCGCCGCAGGTCTTCGCGGGCACCTCGGGGCCGCAGGGCGAGCTCTACGACGTGACGGTGTGCAGCATCGACGGCGGCCCGCTGCCCACGACCAGGGGTTTCTCGGTGCTGCCCGAGTGCGGCGTGGACGCGGTGGGCGTGCCGGACACGGTGATCGTGCCCGGCGTCGACACCGACGACTTCACCGAGGACCCCGAGGTCACCGACTACCTGCGCGGGCTGCCCGAGGGGACGCGGATCATGTCGATCTGCACCGGGGCCTTCGTGCTGGCCGCCGCGGGCCTGCTCGACGGGCGCCCGGTCACCACGCACTGGGCGCACGCCGAGCGGTTCCGCGAGATGTTCCCGCAGGTCGAACTGCACCCGGATCTGCTGTTCGTGGACGACGGCGACGTGCTGACCTCCGCGGGCGTGGCCGCCGGGATCGACCTGTGCCTGCACGTGATCCGCTCCGACCACGGCAGCGAGATCGCCAATCGCGCGGCGCGGCGCAACGTCGTCCCGCCCTGGCGCGACGGCGGGCAGTCGCAGTTCATCGAACGACCGCTGCCCTCCCCCGGCGGCCTCGGCACCGCCCCGACGCGGGAGTGGATGCTGCACCGGCTCGCCGAGCCGCTGACGCTGGAGGGCATCGCGGCGCACGCGGGGATGAGCGTGCGGACCTTCACCCGGCGGTTCCGGGAGGAGGCCGGGACCTCGCCGCTGGACTGGCTGCTCGGGCAGCGCATCGAGCACGCGCGGCACCTGTTGGAGCGCACCGACCTGCCGATCGAGGAGGTCGCGGTGCGGTCCGGGCTGAGCACGGCGACGTCGCTGCGCAAGCACCTGCGGGCCAAGCTCGGCATCGGACCGGCCGCCTATCGGAGGACCTTCCACCAGAACTAGTTACCTCCGCTCACGACCGAAGCAACCTCGCGGGCGGATGGGCGTCTTCTCAGGTGAGAGAGCGACCCGCTGGGGGTTCGACTGAGAGGGGCGAGAGTCATGACTCGGACGAGGATCATCGTGGCGGCGACCGCAGCGCTGCTGGCCGCGGGGCTGAGCGCCTGCGACGACGACGGGGCTTCGAGGGCGTCCGGCACCGTGGTCAACGACGCCGCACCGGAGACGACGCAGGCCCAGACCGGTTCGGAGCAGTCCGGGCCGACGGAGACGGAGTCCGGCGAGGCCGAGTCCAGCGACTCCGACTCCGACGAGACCCCGTCCACCGAGACCGAATCGCCGGAGGAACAGCCCGCGTCGACGCTGTGCAAGGTCGCGGATCTGGCCGTGACGGTACAGTACGTCGACTCGGCCGCTGGGACCGTGCACCAGGCGCTGCAGTTCACCAACACCGGCCACCGCACCTGCGAGATCCAGGGCTTCCCCGGCGTCTCGTACGTCGGCGGCGACGACGGCCACCAGATCGGCAAGCCCGCGGACCGCTCCGGCGACAAGGGCCCGGCCATCACCCTCAACCCCGGCGCTCAGGCGTGGGCCCCGATCGCGGCCCCGCGCCCGGAGAACTACGACGAAGCCACCTGCCAACCCCAGGAGGCCCGCGGCTTCCGCATCTACCCACCCCAGGAGTACGACTCGGTCTTCGTCCCCCTCACCGTCACGGCCTGCAGCAACGCAGAAGCCCCCAACAAGTTCCTCACCGTACAAACCCTCCAGGAGGGAACCCCCTCCTGAGAGGCCTTCGGGTCTCGGGGGTCGGTGCGTCACCAACGGACAGTTTTTGCCAGAATTGTCCAGGCAAAACGGACATGATCATGGGGCAGTTTCAGCAAAAACTGCCCCACGGCCCCGAAACTCGTCAAGGGGAGGCGGGACGCAGATCCCCGGCCACCGGACGGGCCGCCCACGCCGCCGGGGTGACGCTGGTGATCTGGGAGGTGTTCGCCGCGGCCGTGGCCGGGGTGACCTTCCAGAGGCGGCCTCGGGTGTCGAGGAGGGCGATGTCGCCGTCCGGGGAGCGCAGAGCCGGGGCGCCGGAGGGGATTTCGGCTGTCACCGGGAGCGGGTCCAGGGAGTCCGGGCGGTCGTCGAGGACTGCGGTGGCGAGGGTTTCGGCCGTGGAGCGGCGTTCGAAGCGGACCCTCGCGCCGTCGTGGACGAGGTCGACGGTGCGGACCGGGGACGGGACCGCGAAGCCGTCGAGCGCCTTCGCCGCGCGGGCCGGATCCGCGCAGGCACCGGCGCTGGTGATGTCGAGGCCGAAGTGGCGGATGTCCGTGGGCGACGGGGCCAGCGCGGTGGCGCGCAGGACGTCCAGCGGGACGCTCTCGCACGGGTCCGATGTGGACGGACGTAATCGCCCGCTCCCGTCGCGCACCAGCCCCGGACCTTCCTGCCACGGGCCGGGGATCGTCACCGGCTGGTAGGGGTGCCGGGTGAAACCCGTGTCCCAGAACGTGATCTGAGTCCCCGCCTCGGTCTGGTGCGCGATGGCGAAGGCGTCCAGCGTCGGCGAGTACGCCCAGTCCGCGCTGAACGCGTCGACCACCGACCGCGTACGCCCGGCACCGGCCGGCTCGAACCCGCGCTCGGTGAGCGCCTCAACCCCCTTGCCGAACAACGGGTCTCGCGACCGGAGCACGAACTGCCCGGCACCGTTCCAGCCCGCGCCCCGGGCCGTGGTGTCGGTGAACAGCAGGTAGAACCACCCGTCGAGGAACAGCGCCGAGGGCTGCCCGGCGCCGTAGACGTTGGGGCGCGCGACCTCGCCTGCCGCCGTCACGATCGGCGCAGCGCCGCGCGTCCACGTCAGGCCGTCGGCGCTGGTCGCCACGCCGATCGTGTTGCCGTGCGCGTGATCCCCGGCCGCGCCCGTGTAGTACAGGTAGTAGCGGCCGTCGACGTGCAGCACCGACGGATCGCAGGTGTGCATCCCGTCGAAGCGCCCCGGCTCACCGGAGAACACCGGCGTGGCGGGCCCGAACGGACCGTCCGGCGAGGCCGCCGAGGCGTGCAGGACGTCATCGCCCGCGGGACCCACTCCCGGCAGCTGGCTGCACCACCACGCCCGATACCCGCCGTCCTCGGCCAGCACCGACGGCCCGTAGTTGTACGGCGCGGGCAGCCCACCGGCCGCCACCACGCCCGGACTCGACCGCGCGGCACCGGTTTTCAGCTCCACTGGCATCGGAACGGGCTTGCGCTGCTCGGCGACCTGCACCACCGGGCTGCCCTCGACCTCCGTGCAGCCCGCCAGCAGCCCGACCGCGACCAGGGCCCACGGCAGGCGACCGCGCACTACCGCCCCGGCTTCTCGGCCAGCCAGCGGATCGCCAGCGGGTACCCGGCCACGCCCAGCCCGGCCATCACCGCGGTCGCGATGTCGGACAGGTAGCTGGTGTGCCGGAACGGTTCCCGCTTGTGCACGTTGGAGATGTGCAGCTCGACCAGGTCGGCGGTCAGCTGCGAGGCGGCGTCGCGCACCGCGATCGAGTAGTGCGTCCACGCGCCCGCGTTGAGCACCACCGGCCAGGACGCGTCGGCGGCCTCGTGCAGCCAGCCGACCATCTCGCCCTCGTGGTCGGTCTGCCGCACCTCGACCTCGACGCCGAGATCGCGACCGGCCTGCTCGCACAGCGCCACCAGATCGGCGTAGCTGGTGCTGCCGTAGACCGACGGCTCGCGCGTGCCGAGACGACCCAGGTTCGGGCCGTTGAGGACGAGGACCTTCACAGCAGCACCTCCGTGCTCGACCTGCTCTCACCGCCGGTGATCGCCGAGTAGGCGGCGGCGATCAGCGACGGGTCCGGGCCCTCCAGCCGCTCCGGCTTGGCCAGCCCGTCGAGCACCACGAACCGCAGCATGCCGGAGCGGTTCTTCTTGTCGGCCTTCATGCCCTCCATCAGCGACCCCAGGGCGTCCGGGTCGTAGCTGGTGGGCAGACCCAGCAGGTCGAGGATGCGCTTGTGCCGGTCGGCGGTCTCGTCGTCGAGACGCCCCGCCAGCCGGGCGAGTTCGGCGGCGAAGACCAGGCCGACGCTGACCGCCGCGCCGTGGCGCCAGCGGTAGCGCTCGCGGCGCTCGATGGCGTGGGCCAGGGTGTGGCCGTAGTTGAGGACCTCGCGCAGGTGCGACTCCTTGAGGTCCGACGAGACCACGTCGGCCTTGACCTGGATGGACCGGCGCACCAGCTCCGCCAGCACGTCCCCGGCCGGGTCGGTGGCGGTGTCCGCGTCGGCCTCGACCAGCCGCAGGATCTCCGGGTCGGCGATGAACCCGGCCTTGACGACCTCGGCCATCCCGGCCAGGAGTTCGTTGCGCGGCAGGCCTTCCAGCGTCGCCAGGTCGCACAGCACCAGGCTCGGCTCGTGGAACAGGCCCACCAGGTTCTTGCCCGCCTCGGTGTTGATGCCTGCCTTGCCGCCGACCGCGGCGTCGACCATGCCCAGCAGGGTCGTCGGCACGTGCACGGCCTTCACGCCGCGCATCCAGGTGCCCGCGACGAACCCGCCCAGGTCGGTGACCGCGCCGCCGCCGAAGGACACCACGACGCCGTCGCGGTCCATGCCGATCTTGCCGAGCACCTCCCAGCAGAACCCGGCGACCTGGAGGCTCTTGCCGTCCTCGGCGTCGGGGATCTCGACCCGGTGCGCGTCGATGCCGGCCTCGGTCAGCTCCTCGCGGACCGCCTCGATGGTGGCGGTGATCGTGGGCTGGTGCACCAGCGCGACGCTCGACGCGCCGGCCAGGAATTCCACCAGCTCACCGAGCAGCCCCCGCCCCACGACCACGTCGTAGGGCTGCTGGCCGTTCACGCTGATCCGAACCGGCTCGGTCATCCTCGTCCCTTCGGCAGGTAGGGGTTGTTCAGTGGGACAGCGCCGCGAGGTCGTCGACGACCCGATCGACGACGGCGGCGGGCTCCAGCTCGTCGGTGGCGACCTCCACGGCGGCCACCGAGCGGTAGATCGGCAGCCGCTCGTCGAGCAGCGCCTTGAAGGTGGCGCGCGGGTTGACCCCGGCCAGCAGCGGGCGCGCCGCGGACAGGCCCACCCGGCGAGCGCCCTCGGCCAGCCCGACCGACAGGAACACCACCGGGTGCCCGGCCAGCCGCTTGCGGGTCAGCTCGGAGAGCACCGCTCCCCCGCCCAGCGCCAGCACGCCGTCGTGCTCGTGCAGCGCGGTGTCGACGGCCTGCTCCTCCAGCGCGCGGAAGGCGGGTTCGCCGTCGTTGGCGAAGATGTCGGAGATCTCGCGGCCCGTGCTCGCCACCACGTCGGCGTCGGTGTCGCGGAACCGCACGTCGAGGCGCTCGGCGAGCATCCGGCCGATGGTGGTCTTGCCCGCGCCGGGCGGGCCGATCACGATCGCGCGCGGCGCCATCACCGCACCTGCCGCTTCTCCGCGCGCTCGCGCAGCGAGGCCAGGTAGCCCTCGACGTTGCGGCGGGTCTCCGGCAGCGAGTCGCCGCCGAACTTCTCCAGCGCGGCCTCGGCCAGCACCAGCGCCACCATCGTCTCGGCGACCACGGCGGCGCGCGGCACGGCGGTGATGTCGGAGCGCTGGTGCATCGCCTGCGCGGGCTCGCCGGTCTCCATGTCCACGGTGGCCAGCGCGCGCGGCAGGCTGGAGATGGGCTTCTTGGCGGCGCGCACGATCAGCGGCTCGCCGTTGGTGATGCCGCCTTCGAGGCCACCGGCGCGGTTGCTGGCGCGGCGGACCCAGTTGACGCCCTGGTCGGGGTAGATCTCGTCGTGCGCGGCGCTGCCGCGGCGGTGGGCGTTGGCGAAGCCCTCGCCGATCTCCACGCCCTTGACCGCCTGGACGCTCATCAGCGCACCGGCCAGCCGGGCGTCGAGCTTGCGGTCCCAGTGCACGTGCGAGCCGATGCCCGGCGGCAGGTTGTAGGCGATGACCTCGACGACGCCGCCGAGGGTGTCGCCGTCCTTCTTGGCCGCGTCGACCTCGGCCATCATCCGCTCGGTGGCGTCGTCGCCGAAGGCGCGCACCGGGTTCTCGTCGATGGCGGCCAGGTCGTCCGGGCCGGGCAGGGTCTCGCCGGTGGCGTCGACGCCGCCGAGGCTGACCACGTGGCTGACGATCTCGACGCCGAGCAGCTGGCGCAGGAACTGGCGGGCGACGGTGCCGACGGCCACGCGCGCGGCGGTCTCGCGGGCGCTGGCGCGCTCCAGGACCGGGCGGGCCTCGTCGAAGCCGTACTTCTGCATCCCGGCGATGTCGGCGTGGCCGGGGCGCGGGCGGGTGAGCGGCTCGTTGCGGGCGAGCCCGGCCAGCACGTCCTCGTCGACCGGGTCGGCGGCCATGACCTGTTCCCACTTGGGCCACTCGGTGTTGCCGATGCGCACCGCGATCGGGCCGCCCTGGGTGCGTCCGTGCCGGACACCGCCGATGATCTCGAGCTCGTCGGCCTCGAAGTTCATCCGCGGGCTGCGGCCGAAGCCGAGCTTGCGGCGCTCCAGCTGGGTCGCGATCTCGGTCGAGGTCACCTCGACCCCGGCCACCATGCCTTCCAGCACCGCGACGAGGGCGGGGCCGTGCGATTCTCCAGCGGTCATCCAGCGCAACACACTTAGATCCTGCCACGCTCTGCCCTGGGGGAACCCGACCGGGTGGGTCACGGGCCGCTCAGCGTCACCAGCCAGGACGGCAGCAGCATCGCCGGACCGTGCGGGACCGCCCGCGTGCGCCGCGCCAGGGCGGCCACCAGCGTCAACACCGCCGCCGCGACCATCACCGCGACCGCGGACTGGACCGATACGGCCCCGACCGCCATCCCGAGGGCTCCGGCGAGCTTGACGTCACCGCCGCCCATCGCGGCCGGAACCACCAGCCGCACCAGCAGGTACGTGCCGCCGAAGAGCGCGAGCCCGGCCACCGAACCGAGCACGACACCCGGCCGGTGCGCGGCGGCCAGGCCGACCAGCACGGCCACGGCCGGATAGGCCGGGAGCGTCAGCACGTCGGGAAGCCGCCGGACCCGCAGGTCACAGGCACCGAGCAGAACCGCACCCCAGCCCACCAGCAGCGACAGCGGCATCCACCACCACGGCGGCTCGCGGAGGGCGGTCACCGCCCACGCGCACGCGACCGCGGCCTCGCACCACCCCGCCCGCACCAGCACCCCGCGCGGAAGCCTCCCGAGCCACCGGCGGCCGACTCGTCCGGCGAGAACCCCCGCCACGCCCCAGAACAACGCGCTCATCCCTCGCACACTGCCCTCGTCCCGGCCTCGGGCCGTGGAGGTGATGGGTGGAGGGGCGCGTGTTGGGAGCCCTTCCGGGCAGGGGGACAGTTTTAGCCATAATTGTCCGGGCAAAACGGACATTGATCATGGGTGATTATGGCTAAAACTGTCCTCGGTCTCACGCTTCGAGGCGGAAGAGGTGCTCCCCTGCCAAGACCTGGGTGTCCTCGCGGAGATCCGCGAGGGATTCCGCCGCGGCTTCCAGCGCCACGACGGGGCAGATCGAGGAGTAGCCCTGGGCCTCGATCTCCGTCGGGTTCCAGGTGATGATCTTCTGCCCGGCCTCGACCACGTCGCCCTTGGCGACGTGCAGCGTGAACCCCTCGCCCTTGAGCTTGACCGTGTCGATGCCCAGGTGCACCAGCACCGCACCACCGTCGTCGGCGGCGACGACGAACGCGTGCGGGTGCAGCGTCACGACCTTGCCCGCCACCGGGGCGACCGCGTCGCCCTCGCCGCCGGAGGGCTTGACCGCCAGGCCGGGACCCACCATGGCCTGCGAGAACACCGGGTCCGGGACATCGCTGAGCGCCGCGGTGAGACCCGCGACCGGGCTGCCGACCTCGGTGCTCACATCAGGTCCTCGATGTCGCCGGCCAGCGTGTCCGCCTCCGGTCCGACCACGACCTGCACGACCTCGCCCTGCAGCATCACGCCGTGCGCGCCGGCGGCCTTGAGGCCCGCCTCGTCGACCTTCGAGCCGTCCTCGACCTCGCAGCGCAGCCGCGTGATGCACGGCTCGATCTCGACGATGTTGTCCCCGCCGCCCAGCGCGGAGAGGATCGCCTCGGCCTTGTCCTGAGCCACCACGTGCTCCCTTCGTGCTTCCGCCGCCGCGGCTCGACCACCGCGACGCGACGATCTTGCGCCACGTGATGTCGATGCGGCAACGAAAACCGAGCCATGTTGACACCTGATCGCATGACGGCGCATTCTTCGCAACCAACTGGTTTAGACCGGACAGTACCAACGAACGGTCACGGTTCTCATCCGAACCGGCGGCGAGTTCACGTCAGGGTGACACGGCAGGAGGCGCCATGGGAGAGGAACCGAATTCTCCCCAGCGCACCCCCGCGCTGCCCGACGGGCCGATGCCCAAGCACGCGCAGCTGCGGGAGATCCTGCGCGAGCTGGCCGGCGAGGAACTCCCGCACGGCGCCGCGGTTCCCTCGGAGCGCGACCTGGCGGTGCGCTACGGCGTCTCCCGGCTGACCGTGCGCGAGGCCATCGGCCAGCTGGTCACCGAAGGACTGCTGGTGCGGGTGCGCGGCAAGGGCACCTTCACCACGCGCCCGCGGATCGACTGGCAGCTGCACCTGGCCTCGTTCACCGAGGACATGCGCCGCCGCGGCATGCACCCCGAGACCGTGCTGCTCGACGCCGCCGAAGCCGTCCCTCCCCCGGCCACCGCGCGCGCCCTGGGCCTCGGCCCCGACGAACCGGCGCACTGGCTGTTCCGGCTGCGCAAGGCCGACGGGGTGCCGATGGCGGTGGAGCGCGGCTGGTACCACCCGCAGGCCGCGCCGGACCTGCTCGACCAGGACCTCACCGACTCGCTGTACACGCTGCTGGCCCGGCGCTACGGGCTGCGGCTGGAGTCGGGCACGCAGACCGTGCTCGCCGACGACGCCGACGCCGAGACCGCCCGGCTGCTGGGGCTGCGCTCCGGCGGCTCGGTGCTGGTGTTCCGGCGGATCTCCACCGCGCGCGGACGTCCGGTGGAGGACATGACCTCCTGGTACCGCGGCGATCGATATCAGGTGACCATGCAGCTCGACCGCGATCCGGGCGAGTAGCAGGCGAGAACCAGACGAAACAGCACCACCACGCACCTCGTTTTGCCATGATCTTCCGAACCCCAGGTGACCAACCCAAGCCCGGTGATCCAGGAGGTAACCGATGAGTTCCAGCGCCGCCAAGGCGAAGGGGAGCAACAGAGGGCTCGCGCAACTCCAGCGCATCGGCCGCAGCCTGATGCTGCCGATCGCGGTGCTGCCCGCGGCAGCGCTGCTGCAGCGGCTCGGCCAGGAGGACCTGCTCGGCAGCGAGGGCCTGGGCGCGTCGCTGACCTGGCTGCAGCCGGTCGCCGGGGTCATCGGAGCGGCCGGTGGCGCGCTGTTCGACTACCTCCCGCTGCTGTTCGCGATCGGTGTCGCGATCGGGTTCGCCAAGAAGGCCGACGGGTCGACGGCGCTGTCCGGCGCGGTCGGTTACCTGGTGCTGCACGGCGTGCTCACCGAGATCGCCGGCACCGAGGAGGGCACCTCGTTCAACAAGAGCCCCTACGGCGTGCTCGGCGGCATCGTCGCCGGTCTCGTCGCGGCCTGGCTGTGGCAGCGGTACCACCGCATCAAGCTGCCCGACTACCTGGGCTTCTTCGGCGGCAGGCGGTTCGTGCCGATCGTGACCGCGGTGTCGATGCTGGTCGTCGGCGTGATCATGGGCCTGCTGTTCCCGCTGTTCGACGCGGTGCTGACCGCCTTCTCCGACGCGGTCACCCAGCAGGCCGTCATCGGCGGCGGGCTCTACGGCGTGATCAACCGGCTGCTGCTGCCGTTCGGCCTGCACCACATCCCGAACAACGTGGTGTGGTTCCTCTTCGGCGACTACCACGGCGTCAAGGGCGACATCAACCGGTTCTTCGAGCACGACCCGACCGCGGGCACCTTCATGACCGGGTTCTTCCCGATCTTCATGTTCGCCCTGCCGGCCGCGGCCCTGGCGATCTGGCAGTCGGCCAAGCCGGAGCAGCGCAAGGTCGTCGGCGGCGTGATGATCTCGGTCGCGCTGACCTCGTTCCTGACCGGTGTCACCGAGCCGCTGGAGTTCTCGTTCATCTTCGTCGCGTGGCCGCTGCTGCTGATCCACGCGGTGCTCACCGGATCCTCGATGGCGCTGGTCAACGCCCTCGACATCCACTCCGGCTTCGGGTTCTCGGCCGGTGCCATCGACTACGTGCTCAACTTCGGCATCTCGAAGGGCTCGATCTGGCTGATCCCGATCGGCCTGGGCTACGCGGTCATCTACTACGTGGTGTTCCGGTTCGTCATCACCAAGTGGAACCTCCGCACCCCGGGTCGCGAGGAGGACGACAACGCCTCGGCCGATGCGGATAATGCCGGTGGGGACGCGCCGGCCCCGGAGAAGAAGTGAGGCGGTGCGGGTCGGTTCCCGCCCCCGATGGAGGAGAGACATGTCTGAACGACGGGTCACCGTGGCGAGCAAGGTCGGGATCCACGCTCGCCCCGCTGCTCTGCTGGCCAAGACCGCCGCTGCTCAGCCGGTGGTGATCACGATCCGCAAGGAGGGCGCCGAGCCGGTCGAAGCGGGCAGCATCCTCGGCCTGATGACCCTGGGCGCCTCGCACGGCGACGAGGTCATCCTGGCCGCCGAGGGCGAGGGCGCGGAGGCCGCGCTCGACGAGGTCGCCAAGCTCGTCGCCACCGACATGGACTGAACCCCCTTCGCACTGCGACGACGGCGGCGCTTCCCACCGGGGAGGCGCCGCCGTCGCTGCGTGGAGCGGTCGTCGCGAGGGGACAGTTTTAGCCATAACTGTCCGGACATATCGGACATCACTCCGGGACAGTTATGGCTAAAACTGCCCGCTACAGGGGCAGGGAGTGCCCGGTGGCCGCGCTGAGGGCGTCGCGCATGGCAGCGCGGGGGGCGGGTTCGCCGGTGAAGTGCTCGACCTGGCCGAAGGCCTGGTGCAGCAGCATGTCCAGCCCGGTGGCCAGCCGCCCGCCGGTCGCGCGGACCGCCTCGGCCAGCGGCGTCGGCCACGGGTGGTAGACGACGTCGAGCACGCAGGGCGCCTTGGCCAGGTCCGCCGCGTGCGGGTCCACCGCTCCCGCCGGGAGCGTCGAGACGACCACGTCGTGGGCGGTCGCGGCGTCGGCGAGGTTGATCGAGTCGAGCCGCTCGACCCGCACCCGCAGGCCGATCCGCTCCGCCGCCTCCAGCGCCTCCGACGCCCTGGCGGGCTCGCGCACCGCCAGCGTCGCCTCGGACAGCCCTAGGTCGGCGAACGCCGCCAGCGTCGCCACCGCCGTGCCGCCCGCGCCCAGGATCAGCCCGGTGCGCCCGGCGGTGAAACCGCCCGCCACGCGCAGCGCCCCGACGACACCGTCCACATCGGTGCAGTCGGCGAACCAGCCGCCGTCGGCGCGGTGCACCAGCGTGTTCGCCGCGCCCACCGCCTCGGCGCGCGCGGTGACCTCGTCGGCGATCCGCAGCGCCGCGCGCTTGCCCGGCATCGTCACCGACAGCCCGGCCCACTCCGGGCCGAGGCCGCCGACGAAGCTCACCAGCCGCTCGGCGTCCGCCTCGACGCGCTCGTAGGTCCAGGGCAGACCCAGCGCGTCGTAGGCGGCGCCGTGCAGGACCGGGGACAGCGAGTGCTCGACCGGCTGGCCGAGCACCGCCGCCTTCCGCTGATCAGAACGCGCCACGTGCCTGCGCTTCCTTGATGTAGGCGTCGTGCTGCTCCTGGTTCTCGGCGAAGCAGGAGGTGCCGTCCGGGTAGCACTTCACGAAGTAGCGCCACTCGCCCTCGGCCGGCTGCTCCGCCGCCTGCAGCGCCTCCTTGCTGAACGCCGAGATCGGCGTCGGCGGCAGCCCGTAGTTCAGGTAGGTGTTGTACGGGCCGGGGCGCTGCCGGTCGGAGCTGTTGGTCAGCAGCGTCGGCTTGTCCAGCGGGTAGTTGATCGTCGAGTCCAGGCCCAGCTTCATCGCGGGCTGGCCGAGCCGGTTCTCGATGACCCGGGCGACCCGCGGGAAGTCCTTGGCCAGGCCCTCGCTCTGCGTCAGCGACGCGATGATCATGACCTCGTACGGCGAGTGCCCGGTGTTGTCGGCCAGCTTCGGCAGGCCCGCGGCCTCCAGCTGCGCCGCCGACTTGGTGACCACGTCGCGCAGCACGTTCTCCGCCGACTCACCCGGCTTGACGTCGTAGATGCCCGGCATGATCAGGCCTTCCAGCCGACGGCGCGGCTCGGCCTTCGACGCGTCGGCCAATGCCCAGTCCGGCACGCCCAGCGACGCCAGGTCCGCCGTCTCGGCGGCCTTGTGCATCTCCTCCGACGTCGTGCACTTCTCGTTCTTGTTCGTGCACGTCGCCTCGGCGAGCCTGGTCAGGATGCCCGGCGTGTTGCCGCCGTTGGGCGCCGCCTGGTCCTCCAGCCGCATGCCGCCGCGGATGTCAACCCGGCCCACCTTCGCGTCCTCGGACAGGATGTGGTTGACCGCGGCCTGCCCCGACATCTTGCTGCGCATCAGGTAGTAGCCGGGCTGGATCGAGTTGATCTGCTTGTTCTCGGCGGAGGCCGCGGTGAAGGCCTTCGTGCTGGCCACCACGTCCTTCTCCGACAGGGTCTTGCCGATGTCGCCGACGGTGTCACCGGAGGCAACCTCGATGACGACGCTGCCGGTGCCCTCGCCGTCGTAGTCCTCGTAGGAGCCGATCTGCATGATCTGCATGGCTCCGTAGCCGACACCACCGCCGACCAGCAGCAGGACGAACAGTCCCGCCAGCGCGGTCACCCACCGGCGTCGTTTGCGGCGGCGGAAGCGATCGGGGTCGTGTCGCCGCCGCCGGTGTTCCCCGGGCTCGTCCGCGAACAGTCCGAGATCGTCGGTCACGGGAGTTCCTCTCGTGTCTTGGTCCCCCGGCCGTCCAGATATGCCTGCAAGATCTCCACCGCAGCCGCCTGGTCCACGACGGCGCGCTGCTTCTTCCCCCGCACGCCGCGTTTCGACAGCTTCCGGCTGGCCGTCACGGTGGTCAACCGCTCGTCGTGAAATCGCACCGGCACCGGCGCGACCTTCTCGACCAGCGCCGCCCCGTAGGCCTGCGCGATCTCCGCGGCGGAACCGTGGTGGCCTGCCAGCGTCTTGGGCAGGCCGATCACGATCTCCACCACGTCGTGCTCGGAGACGAGGTCGGCGATCTTGGCGAGATCGCTGCCGCCTTCCTCGTCCCTCCGCAACGTCTCCAGCGGGGTCGCCAGCATCGGTGCGGGATCGCTCAACGCGACACCCACCCGGACCGCGCCGACGTCGACACCGAGCCGACGTCCCGGACCGGGGTCCGCCTGCTGGTGCTCGCTCACCCGCCAGCCACCACCTGGTCGACACCGGTGCGCAGGGCACCGATCGCCGCGGTGATGCCGGCCGGGTTCGAGCCGCCGCCCTGAGCCATGTCGGGCTTGCCGCCGCCGCGTCCGCCGACCTCCGCGGCGAAGGTGGGCACCAGCTTGCCCGCCGCGATCCCCTGGTCGCGGGCCGCGTCGTTGACGCCGACCACGAAGCTCACCTTGCCCTCGTCGGCCGAGAACAGCGCCACCACCGACGGGCGCGAGCCCAGGCGGCCGCGGATCTCCCCGGCCAGCGCGCGCAGCGCGTTGCCGTCCACGCCGTCCGGGACCTGCTCGGCCACCACCGTCACGCCGTGCACGTCGGTGCCCTTGTCGGCGAGCTCGCCCGCCGAGTTGAGCACCTGGGAGATGCGCAGCTGCGCCAGCTCCTTCTCGGCGTTGCGCAGCCGCGACACCACGCCCTGGATGCGCTCGGGCAGCTCCTCGGCGGGCACCTTGAACTGCTCGGCGAGCTGGTTGACCAGCAGGTGCTCCTTGCTGATGTGGCGCATCGCGTCCATGCCCACCAGCGCCTCGACGCGGTGCACGCCCGAGCCCACCGAGGAGTCCGAGACGAGCTTGACCACGCCGAGCCTGCCGATGCGCGGCACGTGCGTGCCACCGCAGAGCTCGCGGGAGTAGTCGCCCATGTCGACCACTCGTACCTGATCGCCGTACTTCTCGCCGAACAGCGCCATCGCCCCGAGCTCCATGGCCCGGTCCATGCTGGTGGTGTAGGCGTTGACCTCGACGTCGGTCTGCAGGTAGTCGTTGACCTCTTCCTCGACCCCGGCCAGCACGTCCGCCGACACCGCCGACGGGACCGTGAAGTCGAAGCGCATCCGGCCCGGCGAGTTCAGCGAACCGGCCTGCGCGGCCCGCTTGCCGTAGGCGCTGCGCACCGCCGCGTGCACCAGGTGCGTCGCGGAGTGGGAGCGCTCGATGGCGTGGCGGCGGTTCGCGTCGACCGCGGACTCCAGCGTGGTGTCCACGCCCAGCTCGCCCTCCAGGACCTTCGCGCGGTGCACGAACAGTCCGGGCACGCTGCGCTGCACGTCGTGCACCTCGACCGCGACGCCCGGGCCGACCAGCTTGCCGGTGTCGGCGATCTGGCCACCGCCCTCGGCGTAGAACGGGGTGCGGTCCAGCACCAGCTCCACCTCGGTCCCGGCCGAGGCGCGGGAGGCCGGCTGACCGTCGACGAGCAGGCCCAGCACCCGGCTGTGCGCCTGCAGGTCGGTGTAGCCGATGAACTCGGTGGTGCCGTGCTGGTCGAGCAGCGCGCGGTAGGTCGACAGGTCGCCGTGGCCGGTCTTGCGGGCCTTGGCGTCCTCCTTCGCGCGGCGGCGCTGCTCGGCCATCAGGTCCCGGAAGCCCTGCTCGTCCACCGACAGCCCCTGCTCGGAGGCCATCTCCAGGGTCAGGTCGATCGGGAACCCGTAGGTGTCGTGCAGCTGGAACGCCTTGTCCCCGGCCAGGGTCTTGCCACCGGACTTCTTCAGGTCGGTGACGGCCATGTCGAAGATCTTCGACCCGGCGGTCAGCGTCGACAGGAAGGCGTCCTCCTCGTTGCGCATCACCGAGTCGATGCGGTCGAACTCGGTGACCAGCTCCGGGTAGCTCGGCGACATCGCGTCGCGCACGACCTTCGCGAACTCGCCCAGCACCGGCTCCTGCACGCCCAGCAGGCGGGTGGAGCGCACGATGCGGCGCAGCAGGCGGCGCAGCACGTAGCCGCGGGCCTCGTTGCCGGGGGTGACGCCGTCGCCGATGAGCATCACGCCGGAGCGCGCGTGGTCGGCGATGACGCGGAACCGCACGTCGTCCTCGTGGGTGGCGCCGTAGCGGCGGCCGGAGAGCTCCTCGGCCTTGGCGATCACCGGGCGGACCAGGTCGGTCTCGTAGACGTTCTCCACGCCCTGCAGCAGGCAGGCCACGCGCTCGACGCCCATGCCGGTGTCGATGTTCTTGGTGGGCAGCTCGCCGATCGGCGGGTGCCCGTCCTTCGGCGGGAGCTCACCCCTGATGTCCTGCATGAACACCAGGTTCCAGATCTCGATGTAGCGGTCCTCGTCGACGACCGGACCGCCCTCCTTGCCGTACTCCGGGCCGCGGTCGTAGTAGATCTCCGAGCAGGGACCGCCGGGACCGGGCACGCCCATGTCCCAGTAGTTGTCCTTGGCGTCGCGAGTCTGGATGCGCTCCGGCGGGATCCCGCAGACCTTCTGCCACAGCCCGGCGGCCTCGTCGTCCTTCTCGAAGACCGTCACCCACAGCCGCTCCGGGTCGATGCCGTAGCCGCCGTCGGCCTCCGACTTCGTCAGCAGCTCCCACGCGTTCTGCATGGCGCCTTCTTTGAAGTAATCGCCGAAGGAGAAGTTGCCCGCCATCTGGAAGAACGTGTTGTGCCGGGTGGTCTTGCCGACCTCGTCGATGTCACCGGTGCGCACGCACTTCTGGATGCTGGTCGCCCGCGGGTACGGGGCCGGGGCCTCGCCCAGGAAGTAGGGCTTGAACTGCACCATGCCCGCGTTGACGAACAGCAGCGTCGGGTCGTCGAGGATCAGCGACGCGCTGGGCACGACCGCGTGGCCGCGGCCCTTGAAGTGCTCGGTGAACCGGTGGTTGATCTCGTGGGTCTGCACTGGGAGTCCTTGGGAAGGTCGGTCACGGACACGGCTGTCGGTGTCGGCGGGCGGCGGCGGCGCGAGCGGGCGCCAGCGTCAGCGGCCCGCCCGGCGAGCTCGCCGCTCGGCGTCGCTCTCGGCCGCTATCCGGCGGACCTGGCCCGCTTCCGCGACCACATCCTGCAGCTCTTCTTCCCGCTCCTGCATCCCGGCGCGCACGTCGGCCCCGAACGAGCCGACGGCTCCGGCGAGCTCCCGCATCGCGCCGCCGATCTGTTCAGCGGCGCCGGTCGGGGTCGCCTTGCGCGCGGTCTCGTTGACCTTGCGGGTCAGCGCGACTCCGGCTGCGATGCCCGCGCCGAACCAGAAAAGGCGCCTCACTTGCGCACCCCTTTGTTCTTGCGGCGGAAGTGCCGTCCGGTCGGTTCCTGCTTGCGCTTGCGGCGGGCCTTCAGCGCCTTGCTGACGCCGTAGGAGAACGCCGCCGTCTTCACCAACGGACCACCCAGTGTAGCCGTGAACAGCGAGGACAACGCCGAGACGTTGCCGCTGATGGTCTTGGCGTTGGAGGTGATGCCGTCCACGCGCTCCAGCTGCGTGTTGACGTGCGTGATGGTGGTGTTCGCGCCGGTGAAGATCGGGTCGCTGTTCTCCTGCGCCTTCTTGATGGCGGTGCTCGCCTCGTCCAAGGTCTTGCCGAGCTTGATCAGCGGCACCGCCAGCAGCAGGACCAGCAGCACGAACGCTCCGGCGACGATCAGCGCGGCGATCTGCGTGGGCGTCACGTGCCCTCCCGTTTGTCCACGTCATGTCCTTGTCGAACCCGGACGAGAGCCCGGTTCGTTGATCGTGCGCCAGGTTACCGGTGTGCGCGGCGGCCACAAGCACCCGGTCCGCCGGGTCGAGCCGCAGGTGCGGGCGTTTTCGGCACGTCCCGGAACGGGCCCGGCGAGGAGGTATCGATGCGGTGACCGGTTGATCACGCGGTGACCGGGGTCAGCGGCGGCTGACCGGCCAGGACGGCCGCGACGTTGCGCGCGGCGAGCTCGGCCATCGCGGTGCGCGTCTCGGTGGTCGCCGAGCCCAGGTGCGGGGCGAGGGCGACGTTGTCGAGATCCAGCAGACCGGGCTCGACCTGCGGCTCCTGCTCGAACACGTCCAGCGCCGCGCCCGCGATCTCACCCTCCGCCAGGGCCCTGGCCAGGGCCTTCTCGTCGACGACGGGTCCTCGGCTGGTGTTGACCAGGATCGCGGTGGGCTTCATCGCGGCCAGCGCGGCCTCGTCGATGAGGTGCCGGGTGTCCTCGGTGAGCGGGCAGTGCAGCGTCAGCACGTCGGCGGTGCGCAGCAGCTCGTCGTGGGAGAGGTAGCGGGCGTCGAGCTCGGTCTCGATCTCCTGCGCGGCGCGGCGGCGCCCGGTGTAGGCGATGTGCATGCCGAACGCCCGGGCTCGCCGGGCCACGGCCTGGCCGATGCCGCCGAGCCCGTAGACGCCGAGGGTCTTGCCCTGCAGGCCGGTGCCCAGCATGAAGCCGAGGTGGAAGTTCCAGGGCGTGCGGGAGCGCAGCAGCCGCTCGCCCTCGCCGAGGCGGCGGGTCACCGACAGCAGCAGTCCGAAGGCCAGGTCGGCGGTGGCGTCGGTGAGCACGCCGGGCGTGTTGGTGACCGCGACGCCGCGCCCGGTGACGGCCGGGACGTCGACGTTGTCGTAGCCGACGGCCACGTTGGCCACGACCTTGAGCTGCTCACCAGCGGCGTCGACGAACGCGGAGTCGATCCGGTCGTGCAGCATCGCGACCACCCCATCGGCCCCGCGAACCGCCTCGCGCAGCTCGTCGGGGGTCAGCGGCCGGTCCTGATCGCAGACCTCGACCTCGGCGACCTCCCGCAGCACGGCGACCGCGGGCTCCGGGATCGTCCGGGTCACCACGACTCTGCTCACATCGACCTCCCTCACTCGGTGGGGAGGTTTTCATGAAAACCTCCCCCGAACCACGTCCCCCATCCCCCACCTCACGTCCCGGAGGACGGGGAAGTTTTCATGAAAACTTCGCACCCTCCCAACGCGAAGCCCCAGGTCATCCCACCACCGGTCCCCACGTCACGTCTCCCGAGGGTGAAGAAGTTTTCATGAAAACTGTCGTGACCTGAGGGGGTGGCAGTTTTCATGAAAACTTCCCCGTCCCGGGAACCGAGCGGTACCCGGGAATGAGAGATCACTGATCCCCGTCGCGGATGATCGTGCGGAGCTTCGGCACGCGTTCGTGGAGGGCGCGTTCCGCGCCGCGCGGGGTCGGGTTGTAGTAGTCCCGGCCCACCAGGGACTCCGGCGGGTACTGCTGGGCCAGGACGCCTTCCGGCTTGTCGTGGGGGTAGCGGTAGCCCTTGGCGTTGCCGAGCTTCTCCGCGCCCGCGTAGTGGCCGTCCCTGAGGTGGGGTGGGACGGGACCGCCCTTGCCCGCGCGGACGTCGCCCATCGCCTCGTTGATGGCCGCTATCACGGCGTTCGACTTCGGGGCCGTGGCCAGGTGAATGGTGGCCTGGGCCAGGGCCAGCCGGCCTTCCGGCATGCCGATGAGCTGCACGGCCTGAGCCGCGGCCACGGCGGTCTGCAGCGCGGTCGGGTCGGCCATGCCGATGTCCTCGCTGGCGTGCACGACCAGGCGCCGGGCGATGAAGCGCGGATCCTCGCCCGCCTCGACCATCCGGGCCAGGTAGTGCAGCGCGGCGTCGACGTCGGAGCCGCGGATGGACTTGATGAACGCGCTGGTCACGTCGTAGTGCTGATCGCCGCCCCGGTCGTAGAGCACGGCGGCGCGGTCCACCGTGGATTCCACCGTGGCCAGGTCGATCTCCTCGGCGCCGTTGGACATCGCCGACTCGGCCGCGGCCTCCAGCGCCGTCAGCGCGCGGCGGGCATCGCCCTCGGCCAGCGCGACCAGGTGGTTCTCGGCGTCCTCCGACATGCCGATCTCGCCGCCCAGGCCGCGCTCCTCGGAGACGGCGCGGCGCAGCAGCGAGCGGATGTCGTCGTCGTCGAGGCTGCGCAGCTGCAGCACCAGCGACCGCGACAGCAGCGGCGCCACCACGGAGAAGTACGGGTTCTCGGTGGTCGCGGCCACCAGCAGCACGGTCCGGTCCTCGACCGCGCCCAGCAGCGCGTCCTGCTGGGTCTTGGAGAAGCGGTGCACCTCGTCGATGAACAGCACGGTGGCCTCGCCGGACCGGCCGAGGCGGCGCTTGGCCTCCTCGATGACCGCCCGGACCTCCTTCACCCCCGACGACAGCGCCGACAGCGCCGCGAACCGGCGGCCGGTCGCCTTCGACACGAGGTTGGCCAGCGTCGTCTTGCCCGTGCCCGGCGGCCCGTAGAGCAGCACCGACGCGGGCGCCGCCCCCTCCACCAGCCGCCGCAGCGGAGCACCGGCCACCAGCAGGTGCTGCTGCCCGACGACCTCGTCGAGACTCCGGGGCCGCATCCGCACCGCCAACGGCGCGTTCTCGGCCAGCTTCTCCCCGGCCTTCTCCTCGACCTCGGCCCCGAACAGCCCGTCGTCGAACAACCCCTCGCTCACTCCCCGAACGCTACCCGCCACCACCGACTCCCCCACTCACCCGCACCCCGACGTCGAAAACCCCGGTTTTCGTCGCGCGAAAACCGGGGTTTTCGTCCGGGGGACGGGTCAGGACCGGTCAGCCGGTCTTGGCGGGCATGGCGACCTCGACGCTGCCGTTGTTGCGGCGGTGCTCGGCGACCCAGTTCTCGACGGCCTGGTGGCAGGCGCGGTCGAGGTGCCGGACCGTGCTCAGGTCGAGGTGCACGTGTTTGCCGGTGGGCAGCTCCTCCAGGTGGTCCAGCAGCCGCGGCAAGCGCAGGAAGGTGGCGTTGCCGCCGAGCTGGACGCGGACGTGGTCGTCGGCGTGCTCGGACTGCACCGACATCCGCGAGACCTCGATCGCGGTCTTGACCACGGCCACGGCCAGACCCGTCAGGGTGCCGATGAGCAGGTCGGTGGCCACGATCGTCACCGCGGTCAGCACCAGCACGAACGCCTCGGACCGGTGCTCGCGCACCAGCTTGGCGACGGCCTTGAGCTCCAGCAGCTTCCAGCCGGCCTGGATCAGCAGCGCGGCCAGCACGGCGGTCGGGATGAACGCCAGCAGACCGGGCAGCGCCACCACGAACAGCAGCAGCCAGACGCCGTGCAGGATCCGGGACAGCTTCGTCTTCGCGCCCGCCTGCACGTTGGCCGAGCTGCGGACGATCACCGCGGTCATCGGCAGCGCGCCGAACACGCCGCAGACGGCGTTGCCCGCGCCCTGGGCGACGAGCTCCTTGTTGTACTGCGTCTTCGGCCCGTCGTGCATGCGGTCGACGGCGGCGGCGCTGAACAGGCTCTCCGCGGAGGCGATCAGCGCGAAGGTGAGGATCGAGCCGAGCACGGCGAGGTTGGCCGCGCCGAAGTCGGTCAGGGCGGGCGGGTTCAGCGACGACAGCAGCGAACCGACCTCGACGGTCTTGACCGGCAGCGCCAGCAGCGCGGCGGCGGCGCTGGTGACGACGACGGCGATCAGCGCCCCGGGGACCAGGCTGACCGAGGCGGGCGCGAACTTCTTCCAGGCCGTCATGATCAGCAGCGCGGCCACGGCCAGGCCGAGCCCGGCCAGGCCCTGCGGCGTGGTGACCATGGTGACGGCCAGTCCACCGAGGCCGCCGAACTTCTCCGCGGTCGTGTCGGGCTGGGCGAGGCCGCCGACCGGGTAGACCTGGCCGAGGATCAGCACCAGGCCGATACCGGCGAGCATGCCCTGCACGACCGACGGCGAGATGGCCCGGAACCAGGTGCCCAGCCGGCTCACGCCGAGCAGGATCTGCACGATCCCGGCGCCGAGCACGATGACGCCGAGCATGCCCAGCCCGTGCTGGCTGACGGCCGAGGCCACCAGCACGGTGAGCCCGGCCGCCGGGCCGGAGACCTGCATGGTGCTGCCGGGCAGCAGGCCGACGACGATGCCGCCGACGATGCCGGTCACGATGCCGAGCTCGACCGGCACGCCGGACGCGGCGGCGACGCCGACGCACAGCGGGACGGCCACCAGGAACACCACCAGCGAGGCGGCGATGTCGGCGCCGAGGGTGTTGGGCGCGTTGGGCTTTCGCCCGGTCCGCTGAGCGGACTCGTCTTGCAATTGCGTGGTCACGATGCCCTCCAGGGCGAAAACGGGTAGCGGGGACCGCGCCGGGCACCCTTGCGCGGTGGGTGCCCGGCGTCGGTTCCGCGGGCGCGGGCTTAGAGCGGGAGGAAGTCCTCGTCGTCCGAGGACTGCGGCGCGACGTACACGAGACCGGTGTCGATCTCGTAGAACCAGCCGTGCAGCCGCAGCTGACCCGCCTCGATGCGGTCGCGGATGAACGGGTACTCGCGCAGGGTGTCGAGCTGGGCGCGCAGGTGGCGCTTGCTCTCGGTGCGGACGGCGGCGTCCTCGGGGTCGGTTCCGACCAGGCCGTCGGTCCCCAGCCAGGTGCACAGCGCGGGCAGCTGGTCGAGCCCCCGGCCGGCGACGGTCAGCGCGGTCACGGCGCCGCAGTGCGAGTGGCCGCACACGATGATGTCGGGGATCCCCAGTTGCAGCACCGCGTACTCGATGGTGCCCATTTCGCTGGAGCCGGAGTCGGGCGCGTATTTCGGCACGACGTTTCCGGCGGTTCGCAGTTCGAACAAGGTTCCTGGCTCAGCCCCGGTGATGTGGGACGGGATCACGCGGGAATCTGAACATCCGATGAACAGAGCGGAAGGCTTCTGTCCGGCGGCCAGCTGCTTGCGCTGGTCCGCGGAAAGCAGGGAGGGGTGACGACGTGCGTGACGCACGAAGTTCTCGAAGCTCATTTCGGAATCTCCGGGTCGAATCGGCTCGGAAAAGGCGAAGTCCGAGCCGATCAGTGCCGCATGACCTGCAGTGCGGCCGGAGAATGTCTGAGCCTGATGTGTGCGTGGTATGTATCAGTCCCAATATTTGGGAGAGAGGCCGCGTGCACGAGGGTCGCGAAATCCGCGGCCGTCCACCGGGACTCCCCCTGGAGCGGGTCGCGGTCGTGCTCGTGGCGGGTCTGGGTGCGCCGGTGCGTGGCCAGCCCGGGCAGCCGCTCGCGCAGCTTCTCGCTGTCGCGCTGCTCCTTCGGGTCGGGCTTGTGCTCGCTGGTCGTCGCGCTGCAGCCGACCTCACCGGCCAGCGCAGCATCGGTGGGGCCGAGGGCGGCGAGCACGACCCCGAAGAGCAGGAAGACCCCTGCCCTCGTGATCAGCCACAGCCTGCCGCGCACCGATTGCCTCCCGGTTGAAACGAGCCCGATTGAAACGACTCAGCGAGTCCCCCTCCGGCGACGCCGACGGTTGCGGGGAGAACGAGCGATAGCGCTCGATCACAACGATATCGGAAGACCCGCATCCGCGCGCAAGCCATGGATCGGAGGAATCCCACCGGAAACAAATGAGAATTCCTTAATGTGTCGCGGGCGGGACCGCGAATCACCCGGTCGCCGGGTGGCGAACCCTCCTGTCATTGCGCTGCGCGACAACGTTCCTCACGGTGCGCAGCGGGAATGTGAGCTGAACAACCGCATCGGGCGACAACCGCCGGCCACGGACTATTCACCTGAGCAACACCTGAGAAACGTGAAAACTACCGAATCCGATAATGATATGCATGCGCACGTATGAATCCGAGCGATTCATAGCGACTCCGCGCGACCGAATTGTCCGCTTCAACCTGGAGGAACACCCGCTCGGCCGACGCCCACTCGGCCCCCGCGCGCAGCAGCGAACCCGCGACCCCGCGGCGCCGCCAGCCGGCGTCGGTGTGCATCCCGTAGACGCCGCACCAGCCGTCGGCGACCGCGAACATCCCCACGCCCACCGGAACACCGCCGTGCAGCGCGGTGGCGAACGCGACGGGCGCCGGGACCCGGTCCAGACTCGGCTCCGGGCGGCCCCCGACGTCGGCGACCGCCGCCAGCCACCGCGGCGCGGGCGCGTCGTCAAGCCGCACCTCGAACGACGGCGGCGGGCACGCCTGCAGCAGCGCCTCCCGCTCGGTGCGCATGATCATCGTCGACGCCTCGGCCCGATACCCGCGACCGGCCAGCAACGCGTCCAGCTCCGAGCGCTCGTCGAGCGGGCTGACCTGCACGATCGCCGGGCTCGAACGCTCGGCGTAGAACCGCTCCACGACCTCGGGATCGGCGAGCGGGTCCAGCGGCAGCGCCGAGTTCGAGCGGCGGCGGGCCAGCAGCGGGCAGTGCCGCAGCAGCCAGCCGTCCCGGCGTTCGACCGTCGTGGCGGGCCAGGTGGCCACCGCCGCGCGCTCGAGCTCGAAGGTCTCCGAGGCCCTCACTCGGTGCGGAACGCCGGGTAGGGCTGCAGGTGCAGCGCGCCCGCGCCGAAGCGGTCCACCAGCGCGTCGATCACGGCGTCGGCGAACTCGGCGACGTCGTCGAGACCGGCGTCCTGGGCGTCCGAGCGCAGGTGCCGCCAGCGGTCCACCAGCGCCGTGCTGCGGCGCGGCGAGGGCTGGTGCAGGTCGATGGGCCGGTCGGTCTCGCCGGTGCGCGGCAGGAACCACCACGTCGAGACCCACACCCACAGCAGCTGGGCGTTGAACAACCTGGGCAGCAGCACCTCGTCGGAGTCCAGCTCCGGCCACACCTCGGCGATCTCCGAGCGCCACGTCGCGAGCATGCTCTGCGCCAGGTTGTCGGGTAACGCGTAGGAGCACCACGAGGACGGGAACGGGTACTGCAGGTAGGCGGCGTCCATCGCGACGTCGCGCACGCAGCCCCACTCGAAGTCCAGGAACCGCACCCCGCTGGAGCCGGTGACCAGGCTGTTCTCCGGGCAGATGTCGGACGGGCTGAACGACTGGTAGCGGCTGGAGCCCAGCTGCTCGGTCGCGGCGGTGAGCCGCTCGACCAGCTCCGGGGGCGTGTCGACGCCGAGGATCTGGCTGAGCAGCTCCGGCAGCTCGCCGACCGCGGCGACAATGTCGTCGCCGACCGGGTCCGTCCAGGACTTGGCGCCCAGCCGGCGCATCAGCGCGTCGAAGTCGGCCGCGCAGCCGGCGGTGCTGCTGTGCAGGCGCCCGAGCGCCCGCGCCCACGCGAGCAGCGCGCGCTCGGCGGCGCGCGGGTCCTCGGCGAAGAGCACGTCGGCCAGGGTCGAACCGCGGCCGAGGTCTTCGAGCACGAGCAGCCGCTCGTTGACGTCGTGGGCGATGAGCTCGGGACTGACGCGCGCCTCCGGCGGGAGCGCGGTGGTCAGCTGGCAGCTGGCGGCCTCGTGCGCGAACGGGTCGGACCGCGCCTCCGGCGGGCACTCTCCGTAGTGCTTCACGACCACGGTGCGCGGCAGTTCGAACGGCGATTCGGCGATCCGCACCCGCAGCACGACCGAGCGGTCGCTACCGCCCAGGTCCTCCGCGTCGGCAAGCCGCACCGGAGCGCCGGTCCTCTTGCTCAGCACCGCTTCTGCGGTGGCGACCGTGTCGGTCGCCTCGGTGCTGGCCGGGACCCGGACCTCCGGGGGGCCGGTGGTGATCTCCACGCTCATCGTCTCCAGACACTACCCCCACAAACTGAATTCCCAGGGCCATGACCGGTCAAGTGACCCCCGACCGGGCAGCCGCTGTGTGCGCTGCGTGTTCACCTCCGAACGTCGCACGCACACGGCCCCGTAGACCCTGACGGACGCGGGCTTCGGCAACGTTGCACGCTGATCAAACTCCGATGCCGAAACGCGTTCGCCCCGCACATGAGTGAGCCCGGTCGGACGCGCCGATGACGCGTCCGGCCGGGCAGCCACTCGAAGGGACCACTTCCCTAGCCCTGCGGCTTCTCCCCCTCGGCCGCGCCCTTGTCCCCGGCGCCCTTGTCGGCCTGCTTCGGCTTCGCGTCGATGCCGGCCTCCTTGCGCTGGGCCGCGGTGATCGGGGCGGGAGCGGCGGTCAGCGGGTCGAAACCGCCGCCGCTCTTCGGGAACGCGATGACGTCGCGCAGCGACTCCGCCCCGGCCAGCAGCATGCAGATCCGGTCCCAGCCGAAGGCGATGCCGCCGTGCGGCGGGGCGCCGTACTTGAACGCCTCCAGCAGGAAGCCGAACTTCTCCTGCGCCTGCTCGTCGGTGATGCCCAGCAGCTCGAACACCCGCTCCTGCAGGTCCGGCCGGTGGATACGGATGGAGCCGCCGCCGATCTCGTTGCCGTTGCAGACGATGTCGTAGGCCCAGGCCAGCGCGTTCTCCGGGTCCTTCTCGAAGTTGTCGATCCAGTCGGCGTTGGGCGAGGTGAACGGGTGGTGCACCGCGGTCCACTTGCCGCTGCCGACGGCGACGTCACCGGCCTCCATGTCCTCGACGGGCTCGAACATCGGCGCGTCGACGACCCACACGAACGACCAGGCGTCGTGGTCGATGAGGCCGCAGCGCTCGCCGATCTCCAGCCGGGCCGCGCCCAGCAGCGCCCGCGCGGAGGACTTCGAGCCCGCGCCGAAGAACACGCAGTCGCCGGGGTTGGCGCCGACGGCCTTGGCCAGGCCCTCGCGCTCGGCCTCGGAGAGGTTCTTGGCGACCGGGCCGGACAGCTCGCCGTTCTCGCCGACGAGCACGTAGGCCAGGCCCTTGGCACCGCGCTGCTTGGCCCACTCCTGCCAGGCGTCGAGCTGGCGGCGCGGCTGGTCGGCGCCACCGGGCATGACCACGGCACCCACGTAGGGCGCCTGGAACACGCGGAACGGCGTGTCCTTGAAGTACTCGGTCATCTCGGTGAGCTCGAGACCGAAGCGCAGGTCGGGCTTGTCGGTGCCGTAGCGGGCCATCGCCTCGGCGTAGGTCATCCGCGGGATGGGGCGCGGGATCTCGTGGTCGACCAGCTTCCACAGGCCGGCCAGGATCTCCTCGCCGAGCTCGATGACGTCGTCCTGCTCGACGAAGCTCATCTCGATGTCGAGCTGGGTGAACTCCGGCTGCCGGTCGGCGCGGAAGTCCTCGTCGCGGTAGCAGCGGGCGATCTGGAAGTAGCGCTCCATGCCGCCGACCATGAGCAGCTGCTTGAACAGCTGCGGCGACTGCGGCAGCGCGTACCAGCTGCCCGGCTGCAGGCGGGCCGGGATGAGGAAGTCGCGGGCGCCCTCCGGGGTGGAGCGCGTCATCGTCGGCGTCTCGATCTCGACGAAGTCGCGGCCGTGCAGCGTCTCGCGCGCGATGCGGTTGATGTCGCTGCGCATCCGCATGATCCGCGCGGGCTCGGCGCGGCGCAGGTCCAGGTAGCGGTGCTTGAGGCGGATCTCCTCGCCGACCTCCAGGTGCTCGTCGAGCGGGAACGGCAGCGGGGCCGCCTCGCTGAGCACCTCCAGGTCGGTGGTGGTGACCTCGATGGCGCCGGTGGGGATCTCCGGGTTCTCGTTGCCCTCCGGGCGGACGACGACCTCACCGGTGATCTTGATGCAGAACTCGGCGCGCAGCCGGTGGGCGCGCTCGGCCATCTCGCCCTCGCGGAAGACGACCTGGGCGACGCCGGAGGCGTCGCGGAGATCGATGAAGATGACCCCGCCGTGATCGCGACGGCGCGCCACCCACCCGGCGAGGGTGACGGTCTGCCCGGCATGACCGGCGCGGAGCGATCCGGCCTCGTGCGTGCGCATCACGGGTACTCAGGCTCCTTCTTCCGCTGTACGAGCGTTCGACTGCGTTGCTGGGCTTCCCGCGGGCTTGAGCAGGCGGGACGCAAGGTTCCAGGCTAGCCAACCTGCGCCGGGCGGCCGCGAGCAGGGCTGCGGCCGCGTTCCGCGATGTGAGCCCGCCGGGCGAGGCCTCGACCTGACACGTCCAGCATGCCAAGCTGGTCCAACCATTTTCTCCGGCCCCGTCAATTCCCCGGTTTCGCGAACCCGGATGACGACGGAGTGAACAATGGAGGGCCGTGCATACGTGTGGAGAGAGGAACAACAAAACACAGGCATCGTCCGAGGTGGGCTCCTCCTTTAGTGGGAGACGCCTACCGGAACTCGGTCGTTGCGCAACAGTGACCCACTGATTAGCGTAAGTTCGGAATTCGCCGGACACGAGGAGTAACGATGACCGGCCCGAAAACCGAGGCCCGCCCGACCGCCCCCCGACCGGCCGTTCGCGGCATGCAGGGCGCCCAGCAGGCCCACCCGACCCAGCAGCAG
This sequence comes from Saccharopolyspora flava, assembly GCF_900116135.1. GTDB lineage: Bacteria > Actinomycetota > Actinomycetes > Mycobacteriales > Pseudonocardiaceae > Saccharopolyspora > Saccharopolyspora flava. The sequence goes on along the minus strand of NZ_FOZX01000014.1, from coordinate 12,953 downwards.
GCTCACCCGACCCCGGCCCCGAAGCCGCAACCGACCCAGCAGGCCGGAGCGATCTCGGCCGAGCTGGCGGAACTGCTCCGCACCGGTCCGTTCGAAGCCGCTCTGCGCACCGCCATCCGCTCCAGCCGTCTGAGCCTGGAGCGCATCCAGCACCGCCTGCGCGCCAGAGGCACGCCGGTCAGCATCACCGCGCTGAGCTACTGGCAGTCCGGTCGACGTCGTCCCGAGCGCCCCGACTCGCTGCTGGCGCTGGCCCAGCTGGAGCAGGTCCTGGGCGTTCCGGAGAACTCCCTGTCCGCGCTGCTCGGACCGCCGCGCCCGCGCGGCCGCACCCGCCAGGCCTCCACCGAGGCGCCGCCGCTGAGCGCGCTGTGGTCGGAGCACGAGTCGGCCGCCGAGCTGCTCACCAAGATCGACACCAACCACGACAGCAAGCTCACCCGCCTGTCGCACCACGACGTGGTGCACGTCGACCAGCGCGGTGACCTGCGCAAGATCCGCACCCGCAAGCTGGTTCGCGCCGAGACCAACAACGCGGACCGCTGGGTGATCATGTTCGACGGCGCGTCGTCGGTGGCCACGCCGCCGATCATCCGCCCGATCCGGTCGTGCCGGCTGGGCCAGGTGCTCACCGACCACGCCCGCGACCTGGTGGTCGCCGAGCTGCTGTTCGACCACGCCCTGGCGCGCGGCGAGACGCTGCTGCTGGAGTACGAGATCATCGACCCGCCGACCGGCCCGAACGAGGCCGAACACAGCTTCTGCCGGCTGTTCCGGCTGCCGGTGCGGCAGTACGTCGTGGAGCTGCAGTTCGACCCGGCGCACCCGCCCGCGGGCTGCGAGAGCTACGTCGGCGACTCCTCGATGCAGGAGGCCGAGCAGCCCAAGCAGCTGCAGGTGGACCGCTTCGGACGCGCGCACGCGGTGGCGCTGGACTTCGGCATGGGCGTCTTCGGCGTCCGCTGGAAGCCCGAGGAGCAGCAGGGAACGGAACCGTCCGGGACCGATTAACCCGGTCCGGTGACGACTTGTCACCCACCCTCCTGCACGCCGCGTAACGAACATGCGAACAATTCAAGAAAACGCCGAATCCCCGGATCAACGCCACTTCACATTCCAGAAGCGACCCGGACGTGCTTTCCAACACTAGGGAATTCAGCGTTGACAACTACTTCACCCGGAAAGCGCTGACCACTTCCGGAAATCGCCACGAGGCCGAGCCCCGAAACCCCGGGCTCGGCCTCTCACCATCCGGGGACCGACGCCTTACGCCGAGCCCTCGGGCCGCACCGAGGCGACGAACTGCTGGAAGTCAGGCGTGACCGCGCTGAAGTTCTCCTCGGCAGCGGTCAGCACGAGCCGAATGATGGCCCGAGCGCGTCGGTCGTCGTGGTGCCGGTCCTCGTCGCCGGACATCGCGAGGTAGACCTGGCACTGAACCAGCTCGGTCGCGGTTCCGGCGACCTCGGTGACGACCCGCAGCACCTGGGTCATCCCCGGAACCTCCTTGGAACCGAACTCCGTGCGCTGGGACATCGACACCGATCTCGCCGACTCGCGAAGCCGATCGATCGACCCATCCGCGAGGTCGGTCAACGTCACCGCATCCGTGTGCACGTCTCCGTCGATCGTGATGTTGGTCGTGAATCCGTCGCGATGCGTCGCAGGGTGAACGGCCACGAATGCAGCTCCCGGCGCTCCGACGGTGTCAGGTGAGACCGCGCGCCACCCCTCGGGCAGCTGAAACTCGATCGGGATCGGCAAGGACGTCGCCACTGGTCACATACCTTCCTGCCTGCTGCCGAAAGCAGCGTGCCGTTTGCTCAGTTCAGCCATCCGGAGATGGTGCGCTGAGCGCCGTCTGCTGCGCTCCCGAACGTGTCTCCGGCCTTTCCGACGATCTCAGCAGCGTCTCCGACCGTCTCGCTCACCTTCGCGGGGTCCACGGTGAGCTCGAACCCGACGTGCCCACCGAGTCCTACCGCGGCACCGGCATTGGCACCGACGTGCCACTTGCCGTCCTCACCTTCCCCGAGCGTGACTCCCGCTTCCGCTCCAGCACCCGCCCAGCCCTCGGCGACCGCGTTGACCCCGATTCCACCTACGTCGCCACCGCTCTTGACGGCGCCTTTCGCTCCGGCGAAGGCATCGGCTGTCGCACTCAACCCCTTCGGGCCAGCGGTGACCTGAGTTCCGGCCTGCGCGCCCGCGAAGCCCTCCACCTTCCGGTAGATACCCAGCGGGCCAAGATCGGCTCGTCCTTCCGCCGATGCCTTGGCGCCGATCGCGGCTTCGGCCCGCCCCTTCGCACCCTGATCGGTGATCGAGGCCGCCGCGGTGGCTGCGGCCTCCGCACTGGCCTCGGCCTTCCCCGACAACCTGAGGAACTCGTTGCCGGTCGTCCCTTCGGCGCTCACCTTTCCCAGCTGCGCGAACGCCTTGAGCTCACCGAGCTTGCCGTCCGCGGGACCTTTCGCCTCAACTCCAGCTCCCGGTCCGCCGGCCTCGGCCTTCCCGGACACCCGCCAACCACGGGTGACTGTGTCGACCAGCTCGTCGAGCAGGCCCTTGTCCCGGGAGTTCTGCCCGTCGACCCTCTCCGCGATCCGCCGACCGACTTCCTCGAGTTGGCTGCGCGCACGTTGCAGCAGCTCGCGCGCTTCCTTCCGCGCGCGTTCCCCGGGGTCCGAGAACGGAGGGACGGTCACCGTCCCTGCGACGCCCGCGGCGGCGTTGGCCTGGTTCTGAGAGTGGGCACGCGAGACGGCCGCGTTGTAATCCGCCACGGCCTTCGCGGTGGCCGCTTCGCCCTCTTCCCACAACGCTACGGCCTCAGCCGCTTGACCTTGAGCCCACCGCAATGTCGATGCGTGCTCGACTAGGGCGTCAGCCGACGAATCCAGCAGGTCGCACACCTTCAACCATTTCGGCGGCTCCTGCGAGAAGGCGTCCATGAAGGCGGCACTCGCCTGACCGGTCCACCCGACGACGTCCACGCGCTTGAGCTCGGCACCGACGGCCCCGAACCTCTCGCTCTGCGCGCGCAACGTGGCAGCCGTGCCCTCCACGGAGCTCGCATCACCGGGGATCAGCGCCTTCGGGTCGGAGGTCTCACCGAGCTCAGCGGTCACCAGGCCTCTCCCGACGCGTCACCAACCGCCTTGCGCACGGTGCTGCCGGCTTCCTGGTCTCGATCGACATACGACTTGGCGGTGTCGTGCAACGCGGCACTGGCCGATTCCGACGCCCGCGCCAGCGCTTGCGCCGCGAGCTCCGCTCCAGTGCAGAAGTCGACCAGGGCTCGGTGCACATCGGCGTGACCGAAGTCCGCAGCAGGAGCCACGAGGCTCGCCAAGCGCAGTCGTTCCATCCCGGAGACCGACTCCGAGATCTTGCCTCCAGCGGCGTTCAGCGCCGCGGGGTCCACATCGAATCCAGAGGCCACGTTTCGTCCCGATTCCAGAGTTCCCACAACAGGTGGCGGCTACAGCTTGCCGACAACGACGCCTCGCCAGGTCCAGCCCAGGGTCGTGACGGCGTGCTGCAGAGGTGGCTTCAACTCGGCCGACGAGAACGACTGCTGCCGTTCCTTGACCAGGTTGCCCGCCTCGTCACGGGCGAAGGTCGCGCTGTAGGACTTTTTGTTGATCTGCCCGCGCGTGCGGCTGCCCGCGAGTTGGAGGCGCGGAACGCCTCCGATCCAGGTGACCGACCACTCCTCGTCCATCGAGCGAACTTCGCGCTTCGAGTCGTCGACGCGCATCAGCGTCCTGTTGACCGTGGTCACGCTGCCGAAGTAGCCGTACCAGCGAACATCGGCGATCTTCCACTCCGCGACGAGATCAACGCCCTCCGCCTGACCATCGCGCACGGTGAACGGTTGGTCGGGCCCGTTGACACCGAGAAGCGCTGCGCGCACCTCCTGAGCCGACCGCGGCACCGTTCCGCTCGCAGGCCGCTTGGTTCCGGTGAACCAATCGAAGAGGCCCATCCCAAATCCCATCGACATCGAGGACCCAGGTCGTGACGGCGAGCTTCGACGATCTCGGCCACGCACCCGACTGCCTCGGCGATGGTAACGACCGCTCCTCACCTGCGGTCGGGGTTTCGACAAAGGCGGTTCGGCAGAGCGGTATCAGGCGTGGACGGCGCGTGAACAGTCGTCAACCTGTCTATACAAGATGGCGTTGGTGCTGGCAGTGTTCGTGGCATGGGAGCTGCACGGGTCGCGCGGTGGGATGGTGTGGGGGAGCCGTTTCGGATCGTTGAGGTGCCGTTGCCCGGGGTGGTGCGGGCCGGCGAGGTCTTGGTGGAGGTCGAGCTCGCGACCGTGTGCGGCAGCGATCTGCACACCGTCAGCGGCGACCGCCGCTCCCCCTGCCCCGGGGGTCCTGGGGCATGAGCAGGTCGGCCGGGTCGTGGCCGTCGGCCCTGAAGCGCCGCGCTGCCTGGACGCCACTCCGGTCGTACCGGGGTTGCGGGTGGTGTGGTCGGTGGCCGCGTCCTGCCTGCGGTGCGCGCGATGCCGGGCCGGGATGCCGCAGAAGTGCCTGCACCTGCGCAAGTACGGGCACGAGCCCTGGGATCCCGGTGATCCGCTGCGCGGAGGGTTCGCCACGCATTGCGTGCTCTGGCCCGGGACCGCGATCGCCGCGGTCGACGAATCACTGCCCGCGGAGGTCGCCGCCCCGGTGTCCTGCGCGACCGCCACCGTCGCGGCCGTGATCCGCGCGGCGGGACCGATCCGCGAGGGCGCTCGCGCCCTGGTCAACGGCGCAGGGATGCTGGGTCTGACGGCCGTGGCGATGCTGGCCGCAGCCGGTGCGGAGGTGATCACCGTCGATCCGCACGAGCGTCGTCGCGAGCAAGCGCTGCGCTTCGGAGCCGCCGAGGTACGGCCGGTGGGCTCACCGGTCGGCGAGGTGGACGTGGCCCTCGAACTCTCGGGGGCTTCCGGCGCAGTGCAGACCTGCCTGGACTCGCTGGCCGTCGGCGGGACCGCGGTCCTCGCCGGTTCGGTCTCCCCCGGTCCCGCGGTGAACCTCGACCCGGAACGCCTGGTGCGCGGTCTCCACCGCGTCGTCGGCGTGCACAACTACCACCCCGACGACCTGCGCACGGCGGTCGAGTTCATCACCGACCACCACCGGCAACGCCCGTTCGCGGAACTCGTCTCGGACGCCCGCCCCCTGACCGGCCTCGACACCGCCACCAGCACGACCCACCCCGACCAAGTCCCCCGACGGGCCATCCGCCCCTGACCTCTCCCGTCGCCGGGTGACGGATTACTCCCGTATTCGGGGACCCGATTACCGCCGTATTCCGGTCCCCGATTACTCCCGTATTCGGGGACCGGACAACGGGAGTGATCAGGAACCCGCCGCGTCGGTCCACACCGGACCGGAGCGGGTGACGTCGGTGCGCCTGCTGCGGGTGTTGGTGACCGTCACCGAGGCGACGTCGGGCCGGTAGCGATCTTCGGAGCACTCCAGCGGCGTACCCGCGGAGTCGGTGGTGACACGACGTTCCCGCAGCAGCGGGGCTCCTTCGTCGACCTCTAAAAGCCGGGCGTCGGTGGCGTTGGCGGCGACGGCGTCGAAGGTGTGCCGGGCGGCGTGCAGGTCCACGCCCCGCTCGCTGAGGTGGGCGTAGATCGACCCGGCGTTGAGGTCGGCGTCGAGCAGAGAGCGGCCGATCTGCTCGCGGTAGGTCATCCGCTCCAGCATCGCGGGCCGGCCGTCGAGCAGCCGGAGCCGCAGCAGTTGCACCGCCAGCGCATCGGGTTCGAGCTGCAGCGCGGCTGCGATCGCCGGTTCGGGCTTGCGCAGCGCGATCTCCTGCAGCTGCTGGCCGGGCACGTGGCCGGTGATCTCGGCGCGGCGGGTGAACGACAGGAACGACTCGAACGGCTGGCTGGGCACGGCATCGAGGACGACCGGCCGCTTGCCCTGGCCACCGCTGATCAGGCCCTCGTCGCGCAGCGCGGCCAGCGCTTGGCGGATGGGCCCGCGCGAGACCGAGAACTCCTGGCACAGCTGGGATTCCGAGGGCAGGGACTCGCCCACGGCGAGCTCCCCGGACCGGATGCGCTGCCGCAGTTCGCCCGCCAGCGCGCGGTGCAGTGGAGTCGTCACGAACTGGACTATACAAGATCACCTTCGCCGCACATGTCCGGCCGGAAAGGCCAGGTTGAACAGCAGATGACTTGTAGATACAAGTCATTGACCTGCGCGATCAGGCGCTGCGAGCGTGTGCCGCGTGAGCGATTCGAGCAGTTCCAGCGATCTGATCGTGGTCGGCGCCGGGATCGTCGGTCTCGCGCACGCCGTCGCGGCGGTGGAGCGGGGCCTGTCGGTGACGGTCGTCGAGCGCGACGAGCGCGCGGTCGGTGCCTCGGTCCGCAACTTCGGCCACGCGTGCATCACGGCCCAGACCGGCGAGGCGCTGCGCTTCGCCGAGCAGGCCCGGGACACCTGGCTGGATCTGGGCGAACGGGCGGGTTTCGACGTGGCCGAGTGCGGCACCGTCGTGGTCGCCCGTTCGGCCGAGGAGCTCGCCGCCCTTGAAGAGCTCGCCCGGCACCGCGAGGTCCGCCTCCTCACGCCCGGCGAAACCCGCTCGGCCGCACCGGTTTCCGCCGACGGACTGCACGGCGGCGCACTCCTGGAACGCGATCTGCGCGTTGACCAGCGGCGGGCCGCCGGAGCGATCGCCGAGTGGCTGGCCACCCGGCCCGGGGTCCGCTTCCACTGGTCCACCCCGGTCCTGGGCGTGGCGGACGGTCTCGTGCGCACCGGACGCGGGGAACTGCGCGGTGATCACGTGGTGGTGTGCACCGGCCACGACCTCGACCGAATCCTGCCGGACGCCGCTGACGAGGCCGGGATGCGCCGCTGCGTCCTGCAGATGCTGCAACTGCGGGCGCCGGGCCTGCGGCTGGACCCGGCGTTGCTGACCGGCACGTCGATGCTGCGCTACCCGGCGCTGGCCCGCACCGAGGGAGCCCGCGCGCTGCGGGACCGCCTGCGCGAGCAGCGGCCCGAGCTGCTGGCGGCCTCGGTCAACCACATGCTCACCCAGCTCCCGGGCGGCGACCTCGTCGTCGGCGACACCCACACCTACGCACGCACCCCCGAACCCTGGTCGTCGGAGGAGTTCGACGAGCTGCTGCTCGCCGAGACCCGCGCGCTGCTCGGCCGCGACGACCTCGCGGTGGTGCGCCGCTGGCAGGGCGTCTACGCCTCGGCCGACGGCGAGTTCCTCCGCGCCCGCCTCTCCCCCGGTCTCACGGCCGTCGCCGTGACCTCGGGGATCGGCATGACCACCGCTTTCGGCCTCGCACCCGCTGTCCTCGATTCCTAACGGAGCCCTCGATGTCCTTGCGCAGCATCGCCCTCGCCCTCGTCACCGGATCCGTGCTCGCCCTGACCGCCTGCGGGGGCGGCGACACCGCCGCCGAGTCCCCGACCTGCCCCGACGGCAAGATCCGCTTCGGCGTCGAGCCGTTCGAAGACCCCGCCCGCCTCACCCCGGCGGCCCAGAAGCTCGGCGACGCGCTGTCGCAGAAGTTGCAGTGCCCGGTGGAGGTCCAGGTGACCCAGGAGTACTCAGCCGAGGTCCTGGCGATGCAGAACGGCAAGCTGGACATCGCGATCTTCGGGCCGCTGGGCTACGTCTTCGCCAGCCAGCGGGCCGACGCCGAAGCGGTGGCCTCCTTCGCCAACGCCGACCGGAACCTGTCGACCTACACCGCGGGCATCTGGGTGCCGAAGGACTCCGACATCACCTCGGTCCAGCAGCTGCGCGGGCGGTCCCTCGCGCTGGGCTCGGTCGGCTCCACCTCGGGTGACGCGCTGCCGCGGAAGGCGCTGGCCGACACCGGGATTCCGGAGAAGGACGTGAAGATCGACTACGCCGGCGGGCACCCGGAGGCGCTGTTGGCGCTGACCAACGGCCAGGTCGAAGCGGCCGAGATCAACTCGCAGCAACTGGCCAGCGCCACCGCCGGCGGCACGTTCGACCCGAGCCGCTTCCGCCAGATCTGGTCCTCCGCACCGATCCCGAACGACCCGATCACCGTGCGCGGCGACATGGACCCGGCCTTCAAGCAGGCGGTCAAGGACGCGCTGCTGAACCTGGACCCCGCCACCGTCGGCGAGATCGGGGCGCTGCTGGACGTCTCGCCGCCCGGGCCGCTGGTGCCGGTGGACCGCGGCACCTACCAGCCGCTGTTCGACCTGGCCGCTTCCCTCAAGCTCACCGAGGGCGACGTCTGATGCTCACCGCAACGGGTTTGACCGTCCACTACGGACAGCGAGAGGTGCTGCACGGGGTCGACGTGAGCGTCGGTTCGGGCGAGCTGCTGGCGGTGCTGGGCGCCAACGGATCCGGCAAGTCCACGCTGCTGCGCGCCGCCGCCGGGTTGGTCCCCGCCGACGGCGAGGTGACGATCGACGGACGCCGCCGGGGTCCGCTGGACATCGCGCTGGTGTTCCAGCGGATTCACCTGGTGGGCAGGCGCAGCGCGCTGGACAACGTCTGCACCGGCGCGCTCGGGCGGCTCCCGCTGCACCGCTCGCTCACGCCCGCCCTGTTCCCCCGCGAGGTGCGGGAGGAGGCGATGGGCTGCCTGGAGCGAGTCGGGCTCGCCGACCGGGCGCACGACCGCGCCGACGGGTTGTCGGGCGGTCAGCAGCAGCGGGTCGCCATCGCCCGCGCGCTGTGCCAGCGGGCCCCGGTGGTGCTCGCCGACGAACCGGTGTCGGCGCTGGACCCGGCCGCCGCCGAGCAGGTCCTCGAGCTGCTGGCCGAGCTCGCGCACACGGAGCGACTGGCGGTGCTGACCGTGCTGCACCAGCCGGACCTGGCCCGCCGTCACGCCGACCGCGTCGTCGGCCTGCGCGACGGTGCCGTCGTCCTCGACGGTCCGCCCGGCCAGCCGGTCGATTCCCTGTACCCGCACGCTCTTCTGGAGACCCCGTCGTGACCACCGCAGTGCGCCGAGCCGTGCCACCGAAACCGCCGCGCACCCGGCTCCGGGTCGTGGGCTGGGTCGTCGCCGCGCTCCTGGTCGCCGCCCACGTGGCGGCCTGGAGCGCCACCGAGATCTCGTTGTCCGCGCTGGCCGAGGGCACCACCGGCATGGGCGAGTTCCTCTCGGAGGCCATCCCGCCGGATCTGAGCGGCGAGGTGCTGGCCGAGAGCGCGTCGGCGGCGGTCGTGACGCTGTGGATCGGTCTGCTGGGCACGACCCTGTCGATCCCGGGATCGCTGGTGCTCGCTCTGCTCGCCACCCGAGACACCGCACCGGCCTGGGCCTACCAGGCGGCGCGGGGACTGCTGTCGTTCCTGCGCGCGGTACCGGACGTGGTCTTCGCGCTGATCTTCGTCACCGCGGTGGGCCTGGGCCCGTTCCCCGGTGTGCTGGCGCTGGTGTTCCACAACGTCGGGGTGATGGGCAAGCTGTGGGCGGAGACCCTGGAGGACGCCGATCCTGGCCCGGCGCAGGCGCTGCGCTCAGCGGGCGCGGGCCGCGTCCAGGTCGCGGCGCACGCGCTGCTGCCGGTGGTGACGCCGCAGCTGGTGGGGTTGCTGCTGTACCGCTTCGACGTCAACGTCCGCTCCTCGCTGGTGCTCGGTCTCGTCGGCGCCGGCGGGATCGGTTTCCTGATCAACCAGGCGATCCAGCTGTTCCAGTTCGACGAGATGCTCACCCACATCCTGGTGGTGCTGGTGCTGATCGTCGCCGTGGACCGGCTGTCCGCCCTCGTCCGCCGTCTTCTCGGGAGCACATCGTGATCGCCCTGGCAGCACTCGACATCGCGGGCACCACCATCGACGAGGGCGGCGCGGTGTACCGCGTCCTCGCCGAGGTGGTGGCCGAGCACGGCACGCCCGCCTCGGACGCGGAGCTGCGGCGCTGGATGGGCGCCGACAAGCGCGCCGCGCTGGCAGCCCTCACCGGCGCCCCGGAGGCGACCGAGGCGTTGCACGACCGCTTCGTCACCCGGCTGCGCGAGGTGTACGCCGCCACTCCCCCGGTGGCGTTCCCCGGAGTCCCGGAAGCCCTCGTCGCGCTGCGCGACTCGGGCGTCCGGGTCGCCCTGACCACCGGGTTCGACCGCCGGATCACCGAGGCGATCCTGTCCGAAGTGGACTGGCACGTCGGTGATCAGCTGGACGCGGTCGTCTGCGCCGACGAGGTCGGCGCCGGACGACCCGCCCCGGACATGATCCACCGGGCGATGGATCTCACCGGTGTCGACGACCCCGCCCGGGTCCTCGCCGCGGGCGACACCGCGCTGGACGTCCAGGCCGGTCGCGCGGCCCGGGCGGGCCGGGTCGTGGCGGTCCTCACCGGTGCCCAGACCCGGGCCGAGTTGGAGGCCCACGGCCCGACCCTCGTGCTGCCCGGCGTGGCGGACCTGCCGGGTGTGATCGGGCGGGGTTAGGCGTTCCGGCGGCGGGCTGCGCCCGCGAAGGAGACGACGGACTCGAGTTCGGGGAGCAGTGCGGCCTGGTAGGCGTGGTAGACGTCGGGCTTGCCCTCCCAGACGGTGCTGGCGGGCTGGTTGGTCGCGTCCAGCTCGTGGTGCCACGAACCGGTTCCGTCGAGGAAGTGGCGCTGGGCGTGCGCCCACCACTCGCCGTACCACCGCTGGTAGACCGCGTCCCCGGTGGCGGTGTGCAGCGCCCAGGCGGCGGCGATGGCCTCGGTGACGACCCAGTGCAGGCGGTCGCGCACGACGGGTTTCCCGGAGAAGTCGGTCGTGTACACGAATCCTTCGGCACCGTCGACGTCCCAGCCCTCGCGCACGGCCAGGTCGAACAGCGCCCGCGCGTCGTCGAGCAGCCACTCCGGCGCGTTCTCGCCCAGCGCGGTGCGCACGTTCAGCGCCAGCCGGGACCACTCCAGCAGGTGGCCGATCGTGACCCCGTAGGGCCGGAACTTGTCGGCGGGCTTGTCGCGGTTGTAGTCGAGCAGCGGCTCCCACTCGGTGGAGAAGTGCTCGGGCAGCCGGTAGTCGTTCCCGGCGGCGAAACCGCGCACCACGCGCTCAACGATCCCGGCGGCGCGCTCGATCCGGGCGCGGTCCCCGGTGACGTCGCCGCAGGCCAGCAGCGCCTCCACGGTGTGCATGTTGGCGTTGACGCCGCGGTACGGGTCGAGGCTTGTCCAGTCCCGGTTCCAGTTGTCCACGACGAGTCCGTCGTCCGGGCGCCAGAAGTGCTCGTCGTGCACCGCGAGCGCGTCGGCGAGCAGCCGCTCGCCGTCCGGGTGCCCGGCGGCGACGGCGCTGGTCGCGGCGAGCACGACGAAGGCGTGGCCGTAGGCCTCCTTGTCGGTCACCGTCAGCCCCTGCCAGTTCACGCCCGCGAACCAGCCGCCGAAGCGCTCATCGCGCAACCGCCCGCGCAGCGCGGCCACCCCGTGGTCGAGCGCGGCGGCGCAGGAGTCGTCGCCCTCCAGCACACCGAGCGCGAACACGTGCGTCATGCGGCAGGTGATCCACAGCTCGACGTCGCGGTCCAGCAACGGCGATCCCTCGGCGTCGAGCCAGGCGAAACCGCCCTCGGGATGGACGGCGTTCAAGGCGAACCGGCGAAGCTCGGCCCGGTGCGTGCGGAGCCACTCCGCGGTCGGCGGATCGTGCGGGGACATCTCACTCCTGCGAATCAAGGGTTCTTGACCGTTCCACCCAACCATCCGACTCCCCCGCCCCGCAGTCCACCCACCCCGTGACCAGGACCTCACTCAGCCGATCCCGACAAGAGTCCGTCAGAGCAGCGCGAGTTGGTGCTGCTGGTCGTGTTCGGTGCCCGTCTGCGGTGAATCGTCTTGTGGCAGACGGACGTTCGCCGGCCGTCGGGCCAACCCGTGTCGGCGCTTGGCCGCTTCGACGCGTTGGAGCACCTCGCGTTGGTAGGACTTCGGGGTGTAGGCGCCGTTGCGGTAAAGGCGTTCGTAGAGCGGGAGCAGGTCGGGGCGCCGGGCCGAGAGCCACTGGCGGTACCACTCACGCGCTCCCGAGCGCAGGTGGAGGACGATCGGGGTGAGGCTGACCACGCCCGCTCCGGCGATGGCGGCGACCGTGGCGTCGATCTGCTCCGGGGAGTCGCTGAGGCCCGGCAGGATCGGCGCCATCAGGACTGAGACACCGATGCCGGCGTCGGCGAAGCGGCGCACCACGTCGAGTCGGCGCAGCGGTGACGGTGTTCCGGGTTCGACGGCCCGCCACAGGGTTTCGTCGACCGATCCGATGGACGTCGCGATCGACACCGGCGCCCGCTGCGCGGCCTCGGTGATCAGCTCCAGGTCGCGGAGGATCAACGTGCCCTTGGTGAGGATCGAGAACGGGTTGGCCCGGTCCCGCAGCGCGGCGATGATCTCCGGCATCAGCCGGTAGCGTCCCTCGGCGCGCTGATAGGGATCGGTGTTGGTACCCATCGCGATGTGATCGCCGGCCCACCGCGAGCTCGCCAGCTCCTTGCGCAGCAGAGCGGGCGCGTTGACCTTCACGACGATCTTGCTGTCGAAGTCCCGCCCCGAATCCAGGTCCAGGTACGTGTGCGTCCGCCGCGCGAAGCAGTACACGCATCCGTACTGTCGCCAAGTACCCTGTTAGAGCCTGTTCCTGAACTTGATCTTGGGTGGTGGGTGGGTGCGGGCATGAGAAGGGACTCCTGGTAGATCGGTTGATGCCTAGTCATCCGCTCTACCGAGGAGTCCCGAGGTGTCATCGTGCCCGAATGCGTCGCTGGTTCACGCGCGGGGTGGGCAATGCTGCCTGCTGGCCACCTCGCATCGCCCTTCACGCAGGTCACGTCGCTATCCCTCGGACATGAGCGAGGCGCAGTGGGCGGTCATTGAGCCGCTGCTACCGACGCCAGGATGGCTGGCCGGTCGAGGCGGACGTCGAACCAAACACTGCCGCCGCGAGATCGTTGACGCG
>NZ_FOZX01000012.1 GCF_900116135.1 Saccharopolyspora flava | reverse complement strand
CGGTAGATGACCGGGTTGACAGGCCGGATGTGGAAGCGCAGTAATGTGTGGAGCTGACCGGTGCTGATAGGCCGAGGACTTGCTCACGAAGGTGTTACGCACCCACTATACGATGTCTGAGACAACAACCTATGGGTTGTTGATTCCAGAATATTGTGTGTCAACGCAGTTGGCGCCCTTTGGTTTTTCCCGCGGGTTCGTGGGAACGAGGGTTGTCGGTGGCGATGGCGGGGAGGGTCCGCCCGGTCCCATTCCGAACCCGGTAGCTAAGCTCCCCAGCGCTGATGGTACTGCACTCGCTAGGGTGTGGGAGAGTAAGACACCGCCGACACATTCCTTGAGACGGGGCCGGTAGAAGGCAACTTCTACCGGCCCTGCTTTTTGCGTTTTCAGGGAGAAGAAAAGGCCCGGGCCGACGGAGGTCGACCCGGGCACGTCGGGATCAGGCCAGGCTGCGGCGGCGCAGTTCGAAGCAGAGCACGGCGGCGGCGCTGGCGACGTTGAGGGATTCGACGTCCCCGGCCATCGGGATCGACAGCGGCTGCGCGATGCGCTCCTCCACCTCGGTGGACAGGCCGGCGGTCTCGCTGCCGAGGACGAACACGGCGCGGTCCCCGAACTCGGTGTCGTAGAGGCTGTGCTCGGCGTCGGCGTCGAGGGCGTACAGCGGATACCCGGCCTCGGTGAGGAGTTCGGCGGCCTCGGCGGCGGTGCGGCTGCGCAGCACGGGTGCGTGGAAGGCGACTCCGGCGGAGGCCTTGATGACCAGCGGGTCCAGTCCGGCGACGCCGCGGTGCGGGACGACGATCCCGTCGATGCCCGCGGCGGTCGCGGTGCGCAGGATCATGCCGACGTTGGCGGGCGTGGTCAGCCCGTCGAGCAGCAGGACGGTGCGCGGGGCGGTGGCCGGGTCGGCGAGGGCGTCGACGAGCGGACGCATCCGGCGGGCGACGACGTCGGCGACGACTCCCTGGTCGTGCCTGCCGTTGCCGGCGAGGACCTTCACCCGGTGGGCGCTGGCGCGCTGCACCTTCACCGCGCGGTCGGCGGCCGCCTCCTCGATCTCCGAGATGGCCCCACCGCGGAGCCCTTCGGCGACGATCACCTTGTCGACCCGCAGGTCGTAGTCGGCCAACGCCTCCAGCACGGGCTTGCGGCCGTAGACGGTGACGAATCGGTCCTTCGGGGAAACTTCGCTGGTCACACCAGCAAGTGTCACATGCCCGGGTCAGGGCTCGGCGGGTGAACCCCTCGGGCCGGGCGTCATGTGTGCCAGGATCTCGGCATGCCCGATCGTCTCTCCGCCGTCGACGCCTCGTTCCTCTACGTGGAGGACTACACGACGCCGATGCACGTCGGTGGTGTCGCCGTGTTCCGGCGGCCGCGAAGCGATTTCGACTACGAGCACCTGCTGTCGATGATCGACCGCAGGCTCGGTCTGGTGCCGCGCTACCGGCAGCGGGTGATGGAGGTGCCGGGCAGCCTCGCGCGGCCGGTGTGGGTTGACGACCAGGACTTCGACCTCACTTACCACGTGCGCCGGTCGGCGCTGCCGAAACCGGGCAACGACGATCAGCTGCACGACCTGGTGGCGCGGCTGATGTCGCGCAAGCTCGACCACACCCGCCCGCTGTGGGAGCTGTACCTGGTGGAGGGCCTGTCGCGGAACCGGCTCGCGATCATCACCAAGACCCACCAGGCGATGATCGACGGGATCGGTGCGATCGACATCGGCCAGGTCATCTTCGACGTGCGGCGGAATCGCGAGATCGAGGACCCGGACGCGCTGTGGATGCCGCGGCCGGCTCCGACGGTCACGCAGCTGCTGGTGGAGGCCGCCACCGACGCGGTGCAGCGGCCCGGCGAGGTCGTGGAGAACGTGCGGGCGGCGATGGTCGACGCCTCGGCGACGGTGCAGAAGGTGAGCCGCGCGCTCGGGGGCGTGGCCTCCGCGGTGCGGGCGGCGGTGGTGCCCGCACCCAGCGGTCCGCTGAACGCGCCGACGTCGACGCAGCGCCGGTTCGCGGTGGCCAAGGCGAAGCTGGACGATCTCCGCGCGGTGCGGCGGGCGCACGGCAGCACCGTCAATGACGTGGTGCTCGCGGTGGTCGCGGGCGCGTTGCGGAACTGGTTGCTCTCGCGCGGCGAGGTGGTCACACCGTCGACGACGCTGCGGGCGATGGTGCCGGTGTCGGTGCGGTCCGACGACGCCGAGGCGGACGCGGCCTACCAGGACACGGCGAGCCTGCCGGTCGGTTCGGCGGGCAACAAGGTGTCGGCCTACCTGGTGGATCTGCCGGTCGGCGAGGGCAATCCGACGATGCGGTTGCACCAGGTCAGCCACGCCATGCGGGCGCACTCCGAGTCGGGGCAGTCGGTGGCGGCGGACGCCCTGGTGAAGGTCAGCGGTTTCGCGCCGCCGACGTTGCACGCGCTGGGTGCCCGGGTCGCCAACCAGTTCTCGGATCGGTTGTTCAACGTGCTGGTCACCAACGTGCCGGGCCCGCAGGTGCCGCTGTACGCGGCGGGGGCGAGGATGATGGAGATGTTCCCGGTGGTGCCGCTGGCCAAGAACCAGTCGCTGTCGGTCGGGGTGACCTCGTACAACGGCGCGCTGTACTTCGGCCTGAACGCGGATCGGGACGCGATGCCCGACGTCGGCGTGCTGGCGGCGATGATCGGTGAAGCAGTAGACGAGATGATCGGGACGGTCGACGCATGAGGATTTACCTGCCCGCCACGCTGCCGATGCTGCAGCAGCTGGTGGCGGACAAGCAGCTGCAGCCGCTCGGTGGGACGGCTTTCGCGTTGACTCCGGCGCTGCGCGAGTCCTACGCCACCGGCGACACCGAGGAGTTGGAGTACGCGGCGATGCGGGAGGCCGCTCGCGCGTCGCTGCGGCTCCTGGCCGCCGACGAGGACGGCAAGATCGAGCAGCGCCGCGTGGTGATCTCCGCGGACGTGGACGACGTGACGTTGCGGCCGGACCTGGACCACGCGGTGGTGAAGGTGTCCGGGCCGGTGAGCTGGAAGCAGCTCGCCGCGGTGCACGTGGACACCGGTGAGGCGGAGGACGCGGTGCGGGCGGCGGTCGAGGTCATCGACGCCGCCGACCTGGGCGACCCGGACGCGGAGTTCGCGCTCGGCGAGGCCGAGGACCACGAGCTCGCCTGGTACGCCCCGCAGGAGGTGCCGTTCCTGCTGGAGCTGATGTAGCAGCTCAGCGGGGCGGTTGCGCCATCGGCGGGAGACCGTCGAGGACGCCGACCTGCTCGGCCGGGGGCAGCGGGATGTCGACCGGGCTGCCCCAGTCGCGGTAGGTGGAGGTCAGCGAGACCTCGCCGGCCTGCGCGACCTTGGTGGTGGCGGCGAACTTGGCGGGCAGCCCCTGGTCGTCGAGCCAGAGCTGGAAGCCGAGTTCCCGCTCGCCGTCGTCGGCGGCCTGCTGGAAGCGCTCGCGCTGCTGCTCGTCGGGCGCGATCTCGGCGGCCTGGTCGGTGCGGATGCGCAGGTCGTAGCGGGTGGTGGGGCGGCCGTCGACGGTGTCGGGGGCGGTGCCCTGGATGCGGGTGGCCGCTTCGACGCCGCTGAACGTGGCGCGCGGGTCGACGGATTCGTGCAGCTGGTCCAGGGCCGGGCTGAGCAGCTTGGACCCGAAGTCCGAGCCGTCCTGGGAGATCTTCAGCCACCGCTTGTTCGCGTCCGGCCGGGCCAGCGGGGTGTTCAGGTAGCCGGTGCTGTTCACGATGGACACCGCGAGCTCGTCGGTGCGCGTGTTGCGGGTCTTGCCGTCGAGCGCGAGGTCGGCCTGCGGGCCGCGGTAGCGGACGACTCCGTCGGCGTGCAGCTGCCCGACGATGCCGAGGCTGCCGGTCATGGTGGCGTGCGCGCTACCGGTGCTGTTGATCTTGCCGATGGTGTCGGCGAGCAGCGGCTCGGCGGCCGGGCGCGGATCGGGGCGCGCGGCGGCGCGGGGCACGGCCGCGTGCGGCTGGGGCTCGCTGGTGCAGGCGCCGAGTGCGGCGGTCAGGGCGAGACCGGCGGACAACACCGCAGTCCTGGTGCGGGCTCGGGGCATCGGGACGCGCTCCTCCGGCGGGTGGCGGGACGGCTCGGATTTCGCTGGCCAACGCTAGCAACGAAGCGGGAAACCCACCGGGGACGCGCGTCCCCGTTCGGGGGAAGCGCCGAGATCACCGGATCAGGACTCGTCCAGGCCCGCGCGGGAGCGCAGGAGCCGGCGCAGCGAGGTGAGCTGCTCGGTGCTGCCGCCTTCGTCGGCCGCGTAGGTGTCGAGGTAGCAGTCCGGGTCGTCGGTTCCGCCGAGGTGTCCGCAGTTCGGCGGGCACTCCTCGGCGGCCTCGGCGAATCCCTCGAACGGGGCGATCACGTCGTCGGCGGTGACGTGGGCGAGCCCGAACGAGCGGATGCCGGGCGTGTCGACGACCCAGCCGCCGCCGGGCAGCGCGAGGGCGACGGCCGAGGTGGAGGTGTGCCGGCCCTTCCCGACGCCGCTGACCTCCCCGGTCGCGCGTTCGGCGTCCGGGACGAGCTGGTTGACCAGGGTGGACTTGCCGACGCCGGAGTGGCCGACGAGCGCGGAGACCCGGCCGGACAGCAGCTCCCGCAGCTCGTCGGGCTGCTCGCCGAGGCGGGTGATGGTGATCGGCATGTCCAGCGAGGAGTAGCTGGCGATCCACTCGCCGGGGTCGGCGAGGTCGGCCTTGGTCAGGCACAGCACCGGTGAGAGGCCGCCCGCGTAGGCGGCGACCAGGCAGCGGTCGATGAAGCCGGGGCGCGGTGGCGGGTCGGCGAGGGCGGTGACGATGATCAGCCGTTCGGCGTTGGCGACGACGACCCGCTCGTAGGGGTCGGTGTCGTCGGCGGTGCGGCGCAGCACGCTGGAGCGGTCGGCGACGCGGACGATGCGCGCGAGCGTGTCGGGCTTGCCGGAGATGTCGCCGACCACGCCCACCAGGTCGCCGACGACGACGGGAGTGCGGCCGAGCTCGCGGGCGCGCATGGCGGTGACGACGCGGTCCGGGTCGCCGTCGAGGGCGACGGTCCAGCGGCCGCGGTCGACGGCGATGACCATCGCCTCGGCGGCGTCGGCGTGCTTGGGGCGCTGCTTGCTGCGCGGCCTGCTGCCGCGTCCGGGCCGCACCCGCACGTCGGATTCGTCGAGGTTGCGCCACCCGCGCTTGCTCATCTGCCGGCTCCCGGGGTCACGCGGTCTCCTCCAGCATCGCGGCCCACATCCCGGGGAAGTCGGGGATGGTCTTGCCGGTGGTGGCGATGTCCTCGACGACGACGCCCGGGACCTTGAGGCCGAGGATGGCGCCCGCGGTGGCCATCCGGTGGTCGGCGTAGGAGTGCCACTCGGCGCCGGACATCGGCGCGGGGTCGATGATCAGGCCGTCCTCGGTCTGGCCGACCTGCGTGCCGAGCTTGTTGAGCTCGGTCTCCAGGGCGGCGAGCCGGTCGGTCTCGTGCCCGCGCAGGTGGGCGATGCCGCGCAGCCGCGACCGCCCGGAGGCCAGGGCGGCGAGGGCGGCGACGGTGGGGGTGAGTTCGCCGACGGCGCGCAGGTCGATGTCGACGGGTTCGAGCTCGTCGGGTCCGGTGACGGTCAGGCCGTCGTCGTCGAGGCGGACATCGGCGCCCATCCGGGCGAGGATGTCGCGGATCGCGTCGCCGGGCTGGGTGGTGCGGGCGGGCCAGCCGGGGACGGTGACCGTGCCGCCGGTGACCGCGGCCGCGGCCAGGAACGGGGTGGCGTTCGACAGGTCGGGTTCGACGTCGCAGTTCAGCGCGCGGATCGGGCCGGGTTCGACGCGCCAGGCGTTGCGCTGCGAGCGCTCGGCGGCGACGCCGGCGTCGCGCAGCATCTCGACGGTCATGTCGATGTGCGGCAGCGACGGCACGGGCGGTCCGGAGTGGCGGACGGTCACGCCCTGCTCGAAGCGCGGCGCGGACAGCAGCAGTCCGGAGACGAACTGGGAGGACGCCGAGGCGTCGATGGTGACGACGCCGCCGGTCAGCGCACCGGTGCCGTGGACCTCGAACGGCAGGGCGCTGCCGGTGATGTCGGCGCCGAGGTCGCGCAGCGCGTCGAGGACGGTGCCCAGCGGTCGCTTGCGGGCTTGCGGGTCGCCGTCGAAGGCGATCCGGCCGACGGCGAGCGCGGCCACCGGCGGCACGAAGCGCATCACGGTGCCGGCCAGCCCGCAGTCGACCTCGGCGGGTCCGCGCAGGTCAGCGGGGGTGACCTGCCAGGAACCGTCCGGTCCGTCGGTGATCGTGGCGCCCAGCGAGCGCAGTGCGGCGGCCATCAGCTCGGTGTCCCGGCTGCGCAGCGGGGCGCGAAGCGTCGACGGTCCGTCGGCGAGCGCGGCGAGCACCAGCGCCCGGTTGGTGATCGATTTCGAACCGGGCAGCGGGACCGTCGCGCGCACGGTGCCGGTGGCGACGGGAGCGGGCCAGAGCTGGGTCATGGGCCAATGATCCCGCACTCCACCCGGTGGTTTCAGCGCCGGGGCGGTCGGGACGCTCGCCCGGGGCGAAGCGGACTGCGAGGATGAAGTGGACTCGCACCTCGTCTCGCGGGAGGGTGGAGAAGCGGATGTGCGGCAGATACGCCTCCAGCAAGGATCCGGGCAAGCTCGCGGCGGAGTTCGCGGCCCTGGACGCCACCGGTGGTGCGGCGCCGGGCGCCGACTTCAACGTCGCCCCGACCAAGCGGGTGCTGACGGTGGTGCAGCGGCATCCGCAGGACGAGACGGGGCAGGCCGATCTGGAGCGCACCGAGCGCTCAATCCGGGTGATGCGCTGGGGGCTGGTGCCGTTCTGGGCGAAGGACAAGTCCATCGGCAGCCGGATGATCAACGCCAAGTCGGAGACGGTGACCGGCAAGCCCGCGTTCCGCAGCTCGATCAAGCGCTACCGCTGCCTGGTCCCGGCCGACGGCTGGTACGAGTGGAAGCGCGAGGGCGGGCGCAAGCAGCCGTTCTTCATGACGCCGCCGGACGGGTCGAGCCTGGCGATGGCCGGGATCTACTCGACGTGGCGGGAGAACGACGAGGCCGAGCCGCTGGTGACCTGCTCGGTGCTGACCGCGGCGGCGGTCGGGCAGCTGACCGAGGTGCACGACCGGATGCCGCTGCTGCTGGAGCCCTCGGCGTGGGAGCACTGGCTGGACCCGGATCAGCCGGACGTGTCGGACCTGCTGGCGCCGCCGTCGCTGGAGGTGGCCGAGTCGCTGGAGGTCAGGCCGGTGTCAACGGCGGTGAACAACGTCCGCAACAACGGTGCGGAACTGCTCGATCGCGTGTCTCTCGACGCCTCCGGGGAGGCGGTAGGTTTGGACCCTCGTACGTAGGCAGTGGTTCTCCGAGTCGAGGTGAGAGCGGGATGTGTGGTCGGTACGCCGTGCGGCAGGACCCGGCGGCGTTGGCCGAGGAGTTCGACGCGGTGGATCGCACCGGGGGTGCGACCGGTGCGGACTTCAACATCACGCCGACCAAGACCGTGCCGATCGTGGTGCAGCGGGGTGCCGAGCGCAGCGTCCGGCCGGTCCGCTGGGGTTTGGTGCCGACCTGGGCGAAGGAGGCCGACGGCGGCCCGCCGATGATCAACGCCCGGGCGGAGACGATCACCAGCAAGCCCGCCTACGCCGAGTCGGCGCGGCGTCGCCGCTGCCTGATGCCGGCGACCGGCTGGTACGAGTGGAAGCCCGGTGATCAGCGCCGCCAGCCGTACCTGTGCCGCCGCCGGGACGGCCGGAGCATGGCGATGGCCGCGGTGTTCTCCGCGTGGTGGGATCCGAATTCGGCGGCGGAACCGCTGGTGACGTGCGCTGTGGTGACCACCGACGCGGTCGGCGAGCTCGCCGACGTGCACCACCGGATGCCGCTGGTGCTGCCCGAGGACCGCTGGGCGGACTGGCTGGACCCGACGCGAAGCGAGATCGACGAGTTGCTGCGCCCCGAGCCGGGTGTGCTCGGTGAGCTGGCGCTCCACACGGTGTCGACCGAGGTGAACAGCATGCGCAACAACCATCCTGACCTGATGGAACCCGCCGAACCGGTGCCCGCGCCGGCCGAGCAAGTGGCGTTGTTCGAGTCATGACCAGCATCGAGGTCGAGACCCCGCACGGCCCGGCCCGGGCCGAGCTGCACTGCGCCGAGGAGGGCCGGGCCGCGCTGCTGCTCGGGCACGGCGCGGGCGGTGGCGTGCACGCGCCGGACCTGGTGGCGGCGACGCGCGCGGCGACCGATGCCGGGGTGCACGTGGCGCTGGTCGAGCAGCCGTACCGGGTGGCGGGCCGCAAGGCTCCCGCCCCCGCCAAGCAGCTGGACGCGGCGTGGCTGGCGGTGGTGGAGGATCTCGGCGAGCGCTGGTTCGCCGACCTGCCGCTGATCTTCGGCGGCCGGTCCTCCGGTGCGCGGGTGGCCTGCCGCACGGCCGAGGCGGGGGAGGCGGAGGCGGTGCTGTGCCTGGCGTTCCCGCTGCACCCGCCGGGCAAGCCGGAGAAGTCGCGCGCGGCCGAGATCGACGCGGTCGAGACCCCGGTGCTGGTGGTGCAGGGCGAGCGGGACGCGTTCGGGCGTCCGGAGCCGGCGCTCCACCGCGAGGTGGTGCTGGTGGCCGGTGATCACTCGCTCAAGGCGGATGTGGACGCCGTGCACCGGGCGACGTCGGAGTGGCTGGCGAAGGTGCTGCGGCTGCTCGACTGATCGCCCGCCCGGGTGGCGTCGCCGGGTGGGCGATCGTGCTTTCGACTGGTCGTCGCCGGGGCCGTGCGCCTCGATCACCATTTGAAATTCCGCGCATTGCCTCCGCGCTCCGCGAGCCAGCAGGATCTCCACGGCGTTGGGCCCCGAGCGGTCTTCACCCGGGCGGGACGATTCCCCCGATCCTGCCCGGCGCGGGGTGCGGCTGTTGCGCGGCAGCCTCACCGAGCGCCGAGGGGAGCGGCCTGCGGGTCGCTCCCCTCGGCTACATCACGGGCGCCGAGGTTCATCCGGCGATGTCGGCGAACGTCGCTCCCAGCAGGTCGGCGAGGTCCCGGGGCGCGAGTTCGATCTCCAGGCCCCTGCGGCCGGCGCTGCAGTAGATGGTGTCGAAGGTCCGGGCCGAGGCGTCGATGACGACCGGGAGGCGCTTCTTCTGGCCGAGCGGGGAGATGCCGCCCGCGACGTAGCCGGTGGCGCGCTCGGCGGCGGCGACCTCGGCCATCTTGGCCTTCTTGCCGCCCGCGGCGGCGGCCAGCGCCTTGAGGTCGAGCTGGCCGGTGACCGGAACCACACCCACGGTGAGTGAGCCGTCGACGTCCGCCACGAGCGTCTTGAACACTCGATCGGGTGAGGCGTCGAGCGCTTCGGCCGCTTCGAGGCCGAACGACTCGGCCCGCGGGTCGTGGTCGTAGGCGTGCACGCGGTGGGTGACGCCCTTCTTGCTCAACAGCGCGGTCGCTGGAGTTCCCTTGCCTGCCACGCACGTCACCTTAGAGCCCGGAATAGCGCCTCCGGAGCCCGTGTTGAACCCAGCGTGACGATGGATTCGACGAACACCTGCGTGCTGGACCGCCCACCGCGCACGCCGCTGTTGCCGACCGGTAATAGCAGGACAGCGCGGGTATCCTCGAACACGGACCATGCGAAGGAGTGCATGGGTTCGTCGTCTGCCGCCACCAAGCCCGGGCGGCGGGAAAGGAGCCTGGTGCCTGGCACCCCAAAGGACTCTGTGAACACCGCGGACTCCACCACCACCGCGAACCGCGACGTGACCCCGGAGCAGGGCGTCCCGGCGCAGGACGAGGCCGGTCAGGACGTCGTGGAGGAGACGGACGAGCAGCGCGCGGCCCGCTTCGAGCGGGACGCCATGCCGCTGCTGGACCAGCTCTACGGCGCCGCGCTGCGGATGACCCGCAACGCGCAGGACGCCGAGGACCTCGTGCAGGAGACCTATCTGAAGGCCTTCTCGGCGTTCAAGTCCTTCACCCAGGGCACGAACCTGAAGGCCTGGCTGTACCGGATCCTCACCAACACCTACATCAACGGCTACCGCAAGCGGCAGCGCCAGCCGCAGCAGCAGCCGACCGATGAGATCGCCGACTGGCAGCTCGCTCAGGCCGAGAACCACACCTCGACCGGGCTGCGCTCCGCCGAGGTCGAGGCGCTGGACCGGCTGCCCGACACCGACGTGAAGGCCGCGCTGCAGCTGCTGGCCGAGGAGTTCCGCATGGTCGTGTACCTCGCGGACGTCGAAGGTTTCGCATACAAGGAGATCGCCGAGATCATGGGCACCCCCATCGGCACCGTGATGTCGAGGCTGCACCGTGGTCGCAGGCAGCTGCGTGAGATGCTCACCGACGTCGCCCGTGATCGAGGCTTCTTGCGGGAGACCCAGCAGGAGGTGAGCACTTCATGAATTGCGGTGAGCCGGACGAGGCCTCCTGCCAGGACGCGCTCGCCGAGGTGTGGCTGTTCCTGGACAACGAGTGCGACCCCGCGCGGCGCGAAGCCGTGCAGAAGCACCTCGACGGTTGCGGGACGTGCCTGGAGCACTTCGGCATCGAGGAGCACCTGAAGGCGCTGCTGCAGCGCAAGTGCAGCGGCGAGCACGCGCCGACCGAGCTCAAGGATCGGCTGCGCTCCTCCATCCGCGAAGCGGTCCTGAGCAAGGCCGAGATCACCGTCGAACACGGCCCGGAAGGAACCTCAGTAGAGGTCCGCACCAAGAAGACGGCTGCGGAGTAGTCACTTCTCGCGGCGGGCGACCCAGGCCGCGGCTTGGGTCCGCCGCTCCATGCCGAGCTTGGCCAGCACCGAGGTCACGTAGTTCTTGACGGTCTTCTCGGCGAGGAACAGGCGCTCGGCGATCTGCCGGTTCGTCAGGCCCTCGCCGATCAGCTCGAGGACCTTGCGCTCGCGCTCGGTGAGCGCGGCCAGCTCGTCGGGTTCCGGGCTGCTGGACTGGCGCAGGTGCGCCAGCACGCGCCCGGTGGTGACCGGGTCCAGCAGCGACCGGCCGGCCGCGACCTCGCGGACCGCGTTGACCAGGTCCTGCCCCCGCACCTGCTTGAGCAGGTAGCCGGACGCGCCCGCGTTGATCGCGCCGACCAGGGCCTGCTCGTCGTCGAAGGCCGTCAGGACCAGGCAGTACGGCGCGTCGGGCAGGGCGCGCAGCTTGCGGCACAGCTCCAGGCCGTCGCCGTCGGGCAGGCGCATGTCGATGACCGCGACGTCCGGGGAGACGGCCTGCGCGCGCGCCAGCGCCTCGCCGACGCCGCCGGCCTCGGCGACGATCTCGACGTCGGATTCGGTGTCCAGCAGGTCGCGCAGACCGCGGCGGACCACCTCGTGGTCATCGACCAACAGCACTCTGACTGCCACGACGACCACGCTAGTGGTCGGCGCGGACACCGCGCGCAGCGGTGCCCGCCCGGGGTGACCTACTTCTTGCTCTTGTTCTTCTTGGCGGTCTTCTTCGCCTTGCGGGCGCTCTTGCGGGCCCGGTAGCCGACGCTGGGCTTGCCGCCGGTGTCGACCGAGGCGAGCAGCACGCCGCCGAGCAGGCCGAGGTTCTTCAGGAAGTGGATCTGCTGCTCACCGCGCTGCTGCGGGTCCTCGTGCTCCCAGAAGCGGTGCGCGGCCAGCGTCGTCGGCACGATGCTGCCCGCCAGCAGCAGCGACGCCAGCCGGGGGAACTTGCCCAGCGCCAGCATCGCGCCCGCGCCGATCTTCACGCCGGCGTCGATGCGCACCAGCGTCTCGGGATCGGTCGGCACCTGGTCGGGCAGGGCGCCCTGGACCGGTCCGGTGACCGCGTCCAGCACCGGAGCGGCGGCCTTGGCGTGGTTCGACGTGTCCCGGAGGGCGCCGATGCCGCCCCAGATGAAGATCGAAGCGAGCATCGGACGCGCCAAACGGCGAATCAGCATCGGGAGAACCTCCTGACGTGGGTAGTCCGTGCCCGACGGTACTGATTCGCACCTGCGCCCGCCTGGCAGCGGATCTCAGTGCAGATCGACCTGGGCGAAGACCTCGTCCCAGGCCGCGGCGACCTGGCGGGCGCACAGCTCCGGGGCGGCGCCGCCGATCCCGGTGCCGAGGCCGGGCATGGCGATGGAGTGCACGACGCGGTGGACCGGGGCGCCGTTGTCGAGGACCGCGCTGGCCCACAACCGCAGCACGGCGCGGGCGGCGAGGTAGGGGTGGACGGTGTCGGCGGGCAGCGACTCGCCGGGCTCGCGCATGGTGGGCGCGCTGATCAGCCAGATCGGGTTGGGCACGCCGGTGGGGACCAGCAGCGCTTCACCGACCGGCAGCTCGCCGCCGTGGTAGGCGAGGACGGCGCTGCGCACCTGCTCCTCGACGTCCGGGAAGGCGCGGGCGTACACCGCGTCGATGCCGCCGCGCATCCAGCCGTAGGAGTTGGCCGGGCTGACGACGGCGTCCACGCGCACGTCGAGCACCGAGCCTTGATGAACGGACATGCCGGGCCGGCTCTCCGCGATCTCCTCCCAGGCCGCGGCCAGCGGCTCGTCCAACGCGCACAGGACGAGCTGCAGCTCCGGCTCCGCTCCTTCTGCCGATGAGCGCCCCGAATCTGCGGTCACGCCACACAGCATCGCAGGAATGCACCGCGTAGTGGCATTGGGTAGGTCACATCTGCGGCGACGTGGCGTTTAGCCGGATCGCTGCTCGCGCGAACGGTCACGGAGCGTGGAAACCGCGGCGGGGTCGGTGAAAACCGTTCACGTGGCCCGGGGCGGCCGGGTTCACCCGGCCCGTAATCTGGGCGCGTGCCCGACATCGCCTATCTCGGCCCGCCCGGAACCTTCACCGAGCAGGCGACGCGCCTGCTGACCAACGACTTCGACGCCGCACTCGTGCCCTGCGACACCGTTCCGGTGGCCCTGGCCGCGGTGCGATCGGGGGAGGTGCTGGCGGCTGGCGTCCCGGTGGAGAACTCCGTGGAGGGCTCGGTGCCGGCGACCCTGGACGCGCTGACGGTCGACGAACCGCTGGTGGCGGTCCGGGAGGCCGTGATCCCGGTGCAGTTCGACGTGCTGGCCCGGCCGGGCGTGACGCTGGAGCGGGTCGAGACCGTGGCCAGCCACCCGCACGCGCTGGCGCAGGTGCGCGGCTGGATGGGCGAGCACCTGCCGAAGGCCGACGTCCGGGCGGTCAGCTCGACGGCCGCCGCTGCCGCCGCCGTGGCCGACGGCGATTTCGACGCGGCGATCTCGGCCCCGGTGGCCGGGGAGCACTACCCGTCGCTGGAGCGGCTGGCGACCGGCATCGCCGACGTCCGCGACGCGGTCACCCGGTTCCTGCTGGTCCGCAAGCCGGGCGCGCTGCCCGAGCCGACCGGCGCGGACCGGACGTCGATCTGCGCGGTGATCAGCCACGAGGTCGGCACGCTGGCGGACATGCTGGCGGAGCTGTCGTTGCGCGGGATCAACCTGAGCCGGATCGAGTCGCGGCCGGTCAAGGACAGCTTCGGGCACTACCGGTTCTTCCTGGACTTCGACGGGCACGTGGCCGACGCGCGGATCGGCGAGGCTCTGGCCGCGCTGCAGCGGCGCTGCGACTCGGTGCGGTTCCTGGGCTCGTACCCGAAGGCGGACCGGGCGGTCGCGCCGGTGCGGACGGGGTCGTCGGAGCAGGCGTTCCGGGAGTCCGCGGAGTGGTTGGCCGCGGTGCGCGAGGGGAGGTTGGCGTGAGCGAGCTGGCGTTGCCGGCGGCGCCCGGTGTGCGGTTGGTGCTGGCCCGGCACGGGCAGACCCCGGCGAACGTGGCCAAGCTGCTCGACACGGTGCCGCCCGGTCCGGGGCTGACCGAGCTGGGGCGGCAGCAGGCCGAGGAGCTGGCGGAGCGGCTGGCGGCCCGCGAGGAGAAGATCGTCGCGGTGCGGGCGAGCCACGCGCTGCGCGCGCAGCAGACCGCCGAGCCCGTCGGGCGGCGCCTGGGGCTCCCGGTGCGGCCGGTCGAGGGCACGCACGAGGTGTTCGTCGGTGAGCTGGAGGGCCTGGGCGGTCCGGAGGTCCTGGGGGTCTTCGACGACGTCTACGCCGCGTGGCACGCCGGTGACCTGGACGCGCGGATGCCGGGTGGTGGCGAGTCCGGGCGGGAGGCGATCGCCCGCTTCGTCGCCGGTGCCCGCACCGCCCTGGAGGGCGTGTCGGAGGGCGCGGTGGTGCTGGTCAGCCACGGCGCGATGCTGCGCCTGGTCGCCGGGGTGCTGGTCGAGGAGATCACCGGCGCGGAGGCCGACGCCCTGCACCTGCCCAACACGGGCCTGATCGTCATCGAGTCCGACCCGTCCACCCGCACCGGCTGGCGCTGCCTCACCTGGGACGGCCTGCTCTAGCGCGGGAAGTGCTGCTCAGCCCCAGCCGAGTTGGTGGAGCTTGTCGTCGTCGATGCCGAAGTGGTGGGCGATCTCGTGGACGACGGTGATCGCGACCTCCTCGACGACTTCCTCCTCGTCCTCGCACATGGCCAGCAGCGGGTCGCGGAAGATCGTGATCGTGTCCGGCAGGACGCCGCTGTAGGTGTGGTCGCGCTCGGTCAGGGCGATGCCCTCGTAGAGGCCCAGCAGCTCCGGGTCCTCCGGGTGGGCGTCCTCCACCAGCACGACGACGTTGTTCATCGCGCTCGCGAACTCGGGCGGCAACCGGTCCAGGGCGTCGCCGACCAGCTCGTCGAAGCGGGCGCGGGTCATCTCCACCGGCATGTCAGCGCGGCTGCTCGGTGGCCGGGGCGCCGGGGGCGGTCGGCGTCGTGTGGTGGCCCGCCGGGGCCTTGCCGACCTGCACCTGGCCCTTGACGCCGCCGGTGACCGGGGCGAGGCCGCTGCCGTCGGGCAGCTGGGCGCTGAGCTTGCAGTTGACCTGCCGGGATCCCGCCGCCCAGCTCTGCTCGGTGAGGGTGTCCCAGTAGACGATCAGGCCCTTCTGCTTGGCGACGTCCGGTCCGCCCGCGTAGGCCGCGGTCATCTCCTCGCACTTGGTGGCCAGGAAGCCGTCCTGGTCGTTCTCCGGCGGGTAGTCGCCCTGGAACTGGTCGGCGAGGTTGACGATGCCGCTGAGCTCCACCGAGTGCGGCCGGGAGCAGTCGACCGGGTCCCAGACCTGGGTGCCGCTGATGCCCAGGCAGCGGCCCGCCGGGTAGACGTTCGACTGGTCGACCTTCGAGATCTCGCCGGTGATCGGGAACAGCTTCCCGGACGGTCCCGGCTGCTGCAGGCCGCAGTGCAGGGTGCGGTCGCCGTCGGCCCAGCCGTCCTGGCTGGGGGTGAAGGCGCCGATGGTGAAGCGGCCCTCCTCGTCGTAGCGGCCGCCCAGGTACTGGTCGGAGACCTGGAGGCAGCGCTGCTGCTTGATCTCCTGCCACTTCTGGGTGCTCGGGAACGGCGCCGACGGGCCGAACTCGCGCAGGTCGTACGGGCCGGTGACCTCGAACAGGTGCGGCTCGTTGCAGGTCACCTTGCGGATGTCGGCCGCGTCCGGCTCGGTCCAGTTCAGGCACTCACCGGCGCGGGTCTCGAAGACGACCTCGGGCGCGGGTGCCTCGCCGACGCCGGCGGGCCCGCTGGTCTTGCCGGACTCCATCGGCCAGTTCAGCAGGACGCTGACCGTGAGGATCAGCAGCGCGCCGATCGCCGCCGCGACCATCACCAGCTTGGCGTTGGGCGGCTTCTTCCGACCGGTTCCGGGGGTGCGTTCGGGCTGGACCATCGAACACATGATGCCTGGTGCGCGGGTGCGCTGCGTGCAGTCCGCGCCGGAAGCGGAGAGGAAAGGAACCCATTCGTTGCCGTGCGCGTCGTTTCTTTGAGTAGTGTGGCGGCCGGGAGTTGGGGCGATGACGGAGAACAAGCCAGTGTCTGACAACGGAAGACCTCAGGGGGACGACTCGTCCTCCGACGAACCGACCCAGCAGGTCCCCGCGGACGCTCAGGGCAGCATCCGCTACCAGGACCCGCAGAGCACGACGCCGCGCGAGCCCACGCTGGCCGAGCAGAAGGCCCGGCAGATGGCCGAGCAGCGTCGGGCCGACGCCGAGCGCGCCGAGCAGGCCGCCGCCGCGGCGAAGACGGCCAAGCGCCGGAAGATGATGATCGGCGGCGGTGCCACCGTCGGCGTCGTCGCGCTGGTGGCCGCGATGTACACGGCGTCCGAGGTCAGCGCCTCGGCGAACGCGTCGCAGCAGTTCTGTGCGTCCGACCAGGGTGGTCAGGCGGTCGCCGCGGAGCCGGAGAAGTGCGACGAGAACTACGTCCACAACCACGGCGGCTACATCGACCACAGCTCGGGCTTCATCTTCATGCCGATGTTCCTGGGCGGTCCGCCGGTGCCGCAGTACCGCTACGCCTACACCCCGGCGGGCACGGCTCCGCCGAGCGTCGGTTCGACCGTGTCCGGCTCGTCGTTCAACAAGCCGTCCGGTACGACGATCAAGGACACCAAGGGCTCGACCATCCAGCGGGGTGGGTTCGGGATCTCCAGCAAGTCCGGTAGCAGCGGGAGCTGAACGAGTGAAGCGCAAGACCGGGGCCCGGCGCCCGGACTGGCAGTCGAAGGTCGAAGAGCTCGGGCTCGTGTTCGGGACCCCGGCGCGCGCCGCCGACGGCAGCAACCGGCCCTACTGGGACGAGGCCGTGCACTACGAGTTCAGCCTCGACGAGGTCCTCTCGCTGGAGGCCGATGTCGAGCTGCTGCACTCGATGTGCCTGGACGCCGTGGACCACGTGGTCACCACCGAGCGGTACAAGGACTTCGGCATCCCGGAGTGGGTGTGGCCGCACATCGCCGAGTCGTGGCGGCGGCACGACCCGCACCTCTACGGGCGCTTCGACCTGCGCTACGACGGGTCGGGCCCGGCGAAGCTGCTGGAGTACAACGCCGACACGCCGACCTCGCTGCTGGAGGCGGCGGTCGTGCAGTGGCACTGGCTCACCGAGGTCCACGAGGGCGACGACCAGTGGAACTCCATCCACGAGAAGCTGGTGGAGCGCTGGGGCGAGATCAAGCCGCAGCTGGCCACCAACGAGGTGCACTTCACCTGGTCCGGCCAGGAGCACACCGGTGAGGACAACATCACCGCCGCCTACCTGCAGGAGACCGCCGCCGAGGCCGGGCTGAACACGGTGGGGCTGGCGATCGAGGAGATCGGCTGGGACAGCCTGCTGGAGCGCTTCGTCGATCTCGAAGAGGCGCCGATGAACTCCGTCGCCAAGATCTACCCGTGGGAGTGGATGGTCGACGACGAGTTCGGCAAGCACGCGGTGAACACGCTGCCCGCGACGCAGTGGGTCGAGCCGCTGTGGAAGATGCTGCTGTCGAACAAGGCGCTGCTGGCGATCCTGTGGGAGATGCACCCCGGTCACCCGAACCTGCTGCCGACCTACCTGGACCAGCCCGGGCTGCTCACCGAGTACGTGCGCAAGCCGCGGCTCGGCCGGGAGGGCAACAACATCACCATCGCCGCGCCCGGCTGGGAGACCGAGACGGGTGGTTTCTACGGCGAGGAGGGCTACGTCTACCAGGCCTTCGACCCGCTGCCCGAGTTCGACGGGATGCGCCCGGCGCTGGGCGCGTGGGTCGTCGGTGACGAGTCGGCGGGCCTGGGGATCCGGGAGACGGCCGGTCTGATCACCGATGACGGTGCGGCGTTCGTCCCGCACCGGATCCCGCAGTGATCCGCTGAGCCCGCGCGTGCCTGGGGAAACGGCGTCGCGCGGCGTGCGGGCACCCTGGGCACGGCGCGTTCCCCCGAGGCGACTACGCTGACCAGCTGTGATCGACCTGAAGACGCTACGCGATGATCCGGAAGCGGTGCGCGCGTCGCAGCGCGCACGTGGTGAGGACGCGTCCTTGGTGGACGCGCTGCTGTCCGCCGACGAGCGTCGCAGGTCCGCGGTGTCCCGGGCGGACAACCTGCGCGCCGAGCAGAAGCAGTTCGGCAAGCAGGTCGGCAAGGCGCAGGGCGAGGAGCGCGAGGCGCTGCTGGCCCGGGCCAAGGAGCTGGCCGCGCAGGTCAAGGAGGCCGAGGCCGAGCAGGCCGAGACCGACGCCGAGCTGCTGCGCCTGCAGAAGTCCGTGTCCAACGTCGTCGAGCCGGACGTGCCGCCGGGCGGCGAGGACGACTTCGCTGTGCTCAAGCACGTGGGTGTCCCGCCGGAGTTCGACTTCGACGTCAAGGACCACCTGGAGATCGGCAACGCGCTGGGCGCGTTCGACATGGAGCGCGGGGCGAAGGTCTCCGGCGCCCGCTTCTACTTCCTCACCGGCGTCGGCGCGCAGCTGGAGCTGGCGCTGCTGAACATGGCGGCCGCGCAGGCGACCGCCGCCGGGTTCACGCTGGTCGTGCCGCCGGTGCTGGTGCGTCCGGAGATCATGGACGGCACCGGGTTCCTCGGCGCCCACGCCAGCGAGGTGTACCGGCTGGAGGAGGACGACGCCTACCTGGTGGGAACCTCGGAGGTCCCGCTGGCCGGGTACCACTCGGGCGAGATCCTGGACTTCGGCGACGGTCCGGCGCGCTACGCGGGCTGGTCGACGTGCTTCCGCCGCGAGGCCGGCTCCTACGGCAAGGACACCCGCGGCATCATCCGGGTGCACCAGTTCAACAAGCTGGAGATGTTCGTCTACTGCCGGGAAGAGGACGCCCGCGACGAGCACCAGCGGCTGCTGGCCTGGGAGGAGGAGATGCTGGCCAAGATCGAGGTGCCCTACCGGGTGATCGACACGGCGGCCGGTGATCTCGGTTCCAGCGCGGCCCGCAAGTTCGACTGCGAGGCGTGGGTTCCCAGCCAGCAGACCTACCGCGAGCTGACCTCGACGTCGAACTGCACGACGTTCCAGGCGCGGCGGCTCAACACCCGCTACCGGGACGCCGACGGCAAGACCCGCTTCGCGGCGACCCTCAACGGCACGCTGGCGACGACGCGCTGGATCGTGGCGATCCTGGAGAACCACCAGCAGGCCGACGGTTCGGTGCGGGTCCCGGAGGTCATGCGCCCGTTCCTCGGCGGCCGCGAGCTCCTCGAACCGAAGTGAGTCCCGGGCCCGGAGTGACTCCTTGACCCGGAGTGACTCCCGACCCGAAGTGAGTTCCCGACACGAGGTGAATTCCTGACCCCGGTGATCGGGGGACGGTGATCACGGGACTTCCGGTGGTCGTGGGTGGGGGAAGTTTTCATGAAAACTTCCCCCACCCACGACCACCCGCTCACGAAGAAGACCCCAGGTGACCTGGGGTCTTCTTTCGTAGGTCGAAGTTTTCATGAAAACTGCGCTTCACCCCACGGCCGAGACCAGACCGCGGTCGAGGGTGGTGCGGACCAGGGCGGCGGCGAACCGGGCGAGGTCGTGGCCCTCGACGAGGTCGGCGAGCGCGTCCGGATCGGTGGGCAGGCCGAGCTTCTTCGCGCCGCTGAGCGCCTTGGAGTCGAAGTAGGGGCGCAGCTCCGGCCAGACGAGCTGGGCTTCGCGGCAGAAGATGTCGGCGCCGACCGGGCCGAGGCGCGGGAGCTCCATGAGCAGCGTGCGGACCTGTTCGGGATCCCCGCCGGCCTTGGCGCGCAGTTTCCGCAGGTCGCCGTGGTACTTGTCGAGCAGCAGCTCGGCGCCGTCGCCGAGCGCGGTCGAGGTGCTCTCGTCGTAGCGCCGGTAGTGGGCGCGGCCGAGGGCGTCGACGCGCTGCTGCCAGGTGGCGTCGAACATCTTCTGCGGGCTGTTCCACGGCGCCAGCTCGCGGGCGGCGTCCACCGCGATCCGGGCCTTGATCCGCGTGGACAGCAGCACCGACAGCACCACGAGCCGGTACAGCGGTGAGGGCTTGTCGGCCGGTTTGATCCCGGCTTCGGCGGCGAAGCTCGTGCCGCCCTCGTCGAGCAGCGTCTGCACCTTGTTCCGCGTCGACGCCATCGTCACCACCTCCTCGTCGTGGACGAGATACCCACGACGAGCAGGCGCGACACCTACAACTCGGGCAGGACTTCGGAGGCGATCTCCTCGACTGTGGATTCGCTGCCCTGGTACGGGCTGTCGGGGCGCGGCCAGTGGGTGATGACGTCGGTGAAGCCGAGCTCGTCGGCGCGGCCGACCACGTCGCGGAAGTGCTCCACACTGGACAGCGAGAACGTCGGCGCCGCGTCGACCTGCAGGTACCGGTCGACCTTCTGCGGGTCGCGGCCCTGCTGGTGGCAGACGTCGGTGAAGCGCAGCGACAGCTCGGCGACCGCGCGCCACCAGCTCTCCATGTCGTCCCCGCCGCGGCCGGTGGTCACCCAGCCCTGGCCGTACTGGGCGGCCAGCTCCATCGAGCGGGTTCCGTTGGCGGCCACCACGAACGGCATCCGCGGCAGCTGCACGCAGCCGGGCGCGCGGCGGGCCTGCACCGCCGAGTAGTAGGTGCCGTCGTAGTCGGTGACGTCGAAGCGCAGCACGTGGTCGAGCAGGTCGACGAACTCGGCGAACCGGTCGGAGCGCTCGGCCGCGGTCAGCTCGGGCTGCCCGAGCACGGTCGCGTCGAAACCGGTGCCGCCGGCGCCGATGCCGAGGGTGATGCGGCCGTCGGCGATGTCGTCCAGGGCGGTCAGCTCGCGGGCGAAGTGCACCGGGTGCCGGAAGTTCGGGGAGGCGACCAGCGTGCCGAGCCGGATCGTCGAGGTGACGGTGGCGGCGGCGGTCAGCGTGGGCACGGCGTCGTACCAGGCCTTGTCCACGAGGGAGCGCCAGCCGAGGTGGTCGTAGGTCCAGGCGTGGGCGAAGCCGTACTCCTCGGCCATCCGCCAGAGCGGTTCGGCGGCCCACCACCGGTGTTCGGGCAAGATCACGATCCCAACGCGCACGGGTAGACGGTACTGGTACCGGCTCGCGCGTTTCGACCCGATCAGGTGATGAACATCCCGTCGCGAGCTCACCAGCGATGATGTCCGGATTCGCGGCGCGGCGGGCATGATGGACGGCGTGCGTGAACCTGGCCTGGTGGCATCGGACGTGGACGGAACCCTGCTCGACCCGAGGGAGGAGGTCTCCGGTCGCACCGCGGCGACGGCGGGCAGGGTGATCGCATCCGGAACGCCGTTCGTGCTGGTCACCGGCCGTCCGCCGAGGTGGATGCCGCGCATCGTCGCCGCGCTGGGGGTTTCCGGGATCGCGGTGTGCGCCAACGGCGCGGTCACCTACGACACCGCCGCCGACCGGGTGCTGCACAGCCACGACATCGATCCGGTGACGCTGCACGACGTGGTGCGCGAGCTGCGGCGGGAGCTGAGCGGCTGCGCGTTCGCGGTCGAGCGCGCGACCCGCAGCGCCCGCGACGACCTGCGCGAGCAGTTCCTCGCCGAGGCCGACTTCCACCGCAACTGGATGAACACCGACATCCGCGTCGCGCCGACCGACGAGCTGACCGGCAAGCCGGCGATGAAGCTGCTGGTGATGCACCCGGGTCTGACCAGCGGGGAGCTCGCGGCGGCGACGCAGGAGATCATCGGTGATCAGCTGCGGGCGACGTACTCGACGGATTCGGGCCTGATCGAGCTCTCGGCGCCGGGCGTGGACAAGGCCTCGGGCCTGGCCGCCGCAGCCGCCGAGCTCGGCATCGCGCGGTCGGAGGTGATCGCCTTCGGTGACATGCCCAACGACGTCCCGATGCTCACCTGGGCCGGGCACGGCGTGGCGATGCGCAACGCGCACCCGGACGCCCTCGCCGCGGCCGACGAGGTCACCGCCTCCAACTCCGAGGACGGCGTCGCGCAGGTCCTGGAGCGCTGGTGGTGACGGTTTTAGCCATAACTGCACCATGATCATGTCCGTTATGCCCGGACAATTATGGCTAAAACCGTCACCTGGCGACCTCAGGGGCGACCGGAGCGCTGGATGTCGCGGGCCTGGGTCCGGATCGCGCCGAGTTCGGCGTAGCCGCGCTCGCCGGGGCAGGCGGTGTAGGCGGCGTCGCGGTGGCCGAAGATCGTCGGCAGCGTGACCTCCGCGCCCGCCGGGTACTTCGAGCCCTGCGGGGCCTCGGAGACCAGCCGGGTGGTGCCGTCGGCGGGGATGCCCGCGGTGCCGAGCTTCCAGGCCGCCATGTTCGCCACCGAGCGCACGGTCTCCGGCGACGGGGTGACGCCGTCGTAGTTGCCCATCATCGAGATGCCGAAGGTGTCGCGGTTGAAGCCGCGCACGTGACCGCCGATCACGTTGCCGGTCAGACCGCCGACGCGGCCCTCGAAGACCGTGCCGCACTTGTCGACCAGCGCGTGGTAACCGATGTCGCCCCAGCCCAGCTCGACCGCGTGGTACTGGTAGATGCCGCGCACGAGCTCGGCGGACCGGTCGCAGCTGTAGTTGTTGGTGCCCGCGGTGTGGTGCACGACGGCGGCCTTCAGGCCGGTCGGTTCGGGCGTCCAGGTCATCTTCGACTCGTCGGCGCCCCACTGGGCGCGGGTGACCACCGGCGGGATGCCGGGGTTCGCGGCGGGCGCGGGCGCGGTGATCTGCGGCGGGGTGATCTGCGGGAGCGGGTCGATGCCGATGAACTGCAGCTGGTCGGTGATGTCGCGGCCCTGGCTGCTGGCGCGGACCTGGGCGTCGGTGCTGCGGCCGGTCCACAGGGGTTCGCTGCCGCCGTCCTCGGCTTCCAGCGGGGTCCACGCGCCCCAGCCGTCGGCGGTGCGCACCCGCACCTCGATGTGATCGGGGGCCTGGCCGCCCTTCCAGGTGAGGCCGATCAGGTCGAAGGGCTTGTCGCTGTGCACCTGGCGCACCGCGGAGCGGTCGCGGGCGCTGTCGCGCAGCGGGATGTGCACGGTCTGCGTACCCGAAGGGTGCGCGCCGGACGGTTCGGGGTTCGGTTCGGCGACGCCGGAAGGCCCGGAGATCGGCAGTACGGCCAGGGTCAGCAGCGCGGCGGCTGCCAGCCGCGGGCGTGTGGACCGAAAACGCATGGGCGATACCTCGCTTCGGCTGGAGGGCGAGTGTCCTTTCTCGACACTCGCTTCCTGACGACAAACGAGTATGGGCCCGGTTCCGATCATTCGCTGACTGGAATTCCCTTATGCCCGAATCGGCGGAGTGGAATCAGCGCCCCGGAATCAGAGGCCTGCTCGTGAATTCCGGGGAATTCACCGGACGCCGGCCGAAACGGACGTGAGCGATCGCGGCGCACACCAGGAATCCGATCCCGATCAGCGTGTAGGCGTTGCCCACGATCTGCTGCGAGAAAGTCCAGTCGAGTTCGCGATCCCCGGTGTTGGGCAGGTACCACTGCGGCCCGGCGAGAACGGTGATCGCCGAGATCACCACCGCGATCGTCATCCCGTACCAGCGGTTCCGCAGAGTCATCGCGAACAGCAGCGCCAGCGCCGGGCCCGCCCACACCCAGTGGTGCGACCAGGAGATCGGCGAGACCAGCAGCACCCACACGGCGTTGATGACCAGCGCCAACGGCACGTCGCGGACGCTCAGCGCGTAGCGGATGCCCATGATCGCCAGGACCAGCAGCAGCAGCGAACCGCCGATCCACAGCGAGTTCAGCGCGAAGCCGGTCAGCTCCTGCTTGGCGAGCAGGCTGCGCAGCGTCAGGTTCCCGGCGTAGACGGTGCCGAAGGAGTCGCCGGTGGACAGCATCTTGTCCAGCCACCAGTCCGCCGAGTCGCGCGGCGCGGCGAGGAAGCCGACGAACACCGTGGTGGCGAAGGTCAGGCCGGTCATCGACATCGCCCGGTAGTCCTTGCGCAGCAGGAACAGCAGCAGGAAGCCCAGCGGTGTCAGCTTGATCGCGGCGGCGAGGCCGACCAGCACCCCGCGCGGCCAGCGGGTGCGCGGCAGCAGGCAGTCGGCGGCGACCAGGCCCATCAGCACCAGGTTGATCTGCCCGTAGTTGAGGGTTTCCCGCGACGGTTCGATGATCGTCAGCCACGGCAGCAGCGCGGCGGTCGCCAGCGCGACCGTGCCGGAGTGCGGGGCGAGGTGGCGGGAGGAGCGGGCCAGCGAGTAGGCGGTCACCAGGATCGCCAGGTGCGAGCACAGCGCGACCACCACGACGGCGGCCGTTTCCGACATCCAGGTCAGCGGGATGAACAGCAGCGCGGCGAACGGCGGGTAGATGAACGGCAACGTCGCGGAGTCCGGCGTTTCCGGGGTCAGGTCGTCGCCGTAGACCTGGTAACCGTTGAGCCACGCGCGCGCACCAAGGCGGTAAATCTCGGTGTCCATGTACCCGCGGGTGTCGATCCAGTGCACGAACCAGACCGCCAGCACCTCGAGCACGATCGCCGCGATCAGCAAGTGACGCCCGTCACGGGCGCGTGTCGACCCCACAGCTCACCACCCAGCGTTGCGCGCCGTCGTCCTGCCTCGGACCTGCGTGAAGGGGTTTCACCGGCGCGTCGGTACGGCGTGATGGTAGCCGTCGCACGACTCGCCGAGAGGGTCGCCTAACGGGTAGTAACAACGACGAATAGTCGCCGCCGGTGTCCTCGCGCTCACACCGGGTGGGTGATGAAATGCCTGGACAACGAGGATTGGGCGGTGTTCGGCAGCCATATCGACACTCTTCGTGGTCATATGTAGCCAATAACGTCAACGCGGTTTCGGGGTGGCACCGCGCTCCAGCTACCCTCGACGACTGTGAGCTTCGCAGGCTATGACCTGATCGTTGTTGGTTCCGGATTCTTCGGCCTCACGATCGCAGAGCGCGCCGCCACCCAGCTGGACAAGCGGGTGCTGGTGCTGGACCGTCGTGACCACATCGGGGGCAACGCCTACTCGGAGGCGGAGCCCGAAACCGGTATCGAGGTGCATCGCTACGGCGCGCACCTTTTCCACACGTCGAACAAACGCGTGTGGGATTACGTAAACCAGTTCACCGAATTCACCAACTATCAGCACCGGGTGTTCACCAAGCACCAGGGGCAGATTTACTCGTTCCCGATGAACTTGGGTCTGCTTTCCCAGTTCTTCGGTCGTGCGTTCACCCCGGACGAGGCCAAGGCGCTGGTCGCCGAGCAGGCGGCCGAGATCAACACCGCGGACGCGCAGAACCTCGAGGAGAAGGCGATCTCGCTGATCGGCCGCCCGCTGTACGAGGCCTTCGTGCGCGGCTACACGGCCAAGCAGTGGCAGACCGACCCCAAGGAACTGCCCGCGGCGATCATCAGCCGGCTGCCGGTGCGCTACAACCTCAACAACCGGTACTTCAACGACGACTACGAGGGACTGCCCGTCGAGGGCTACACCGCGTGGTTGGAGAAGATGGCCGAGCACCCCAACATCGAGGTGCGCCTGTCGACCGACTTCTTCGACGTGCGCGGTGAGCTGCCCGGCGACGTCCCGGTCGTCTACACCGGCCCGCTCGACCAGTACTTCGAGTACGCCGAGGGCGAGCTGGGCTGGCGGACGCTGGACTTCGAGACCGAGGTCGTCAACACCGGCGACTTCCAGGGCACGTCGGTGATGAACTACGCCGACGAAGAGGTCCCCTACACCCGGATCCACGAGTTCCGGCACTTCCACCCCGAGCGGGACTACTAC
Organism: Saccharopolyspora flava; assembly: GCF_900116135.1. Taxonomy (GTDB): domain Bacteria; phylum Actinomycetota; class Actinomycetes; order Mycobacteriales; family Pseudonocardiaceae; genus Saccharopolyspora; species Saccharopolyspora flava. The sequence continues at coordinate 132,843 of NZ_FOZX01000012.1, read as the reverse complement.
CCGACGGACAAGACGGTGGTCGTGCGCGAGTACTCGCGGTCGGCGGAGAGCGGCGACGAGCCGTACTACCCGATCAACACCCCGGAGGACCGGCGCAAGCTGGAGGCCTACCGCGAACTGGCCAAGAAGGAGGCCAAGGAGCGCAAGGTCATCTTCGGCGGTCGTCTGGGCACCTACAAGTACCTGGACATGCACATGGCCATCGGTTCGGCGCTGAGCATGTTCGACAACAAGATCGCTCCTTACTTCACCGAGGGTCGTTCGCTGGACGGCTCGCTGGAGGATTGACGTGACCGACCGGACCCCCCGAGAGCCCAACGCCGCTGGTGAGAGCAAGCTCAGCGACGTCACTTCGGTGCGCGCCGGGACCTCGGACGTGGCGCCCGAGCAGGTGCTGCAGCGGATCGTGTTCCCGCGCGGCGAGGACCCGCTGGACGTGCGTCCGCTCTACATCGACGAGCCCGAGGCGCTGGCCAGCACCGTGACCGTGGTGTCCCGCCGGCACCTGCGCGTTCCCGCGCACAGCAAGATCTCGCTCGCGTCCTACTTCAACGCCTTCCCGGCCAGCTACTGGAAGCGTTGGACGAAGATCGAGGAGACGGTGCTGCGGCTGCGGGTCAGGGGGGCCGGTCGGCTCGACGTCTACCGCTCGAAGGCCAACGGCGACAGCGTCCACCTGCAGGGAACCCCGGTCTCCAGCGAGGACTGGAGCTCGCTGGAGTTCAAGGTGTCGCTGCAGCCGTTCGAGGACGGCGGCTGGATCTGGTTCGACCTGTTCACCAACGACGCCGAGCTGGAGATCAGCGACGGCGCCTGGACCACCGACCAGCCGATGCCGCAGCAGCAGGTCGTGGTCGGCACCACCACCATCCGGCCCTCGGAGTGCATCGAGGCGCTGAAGACCCTCGGGGAGGACCCGCAGGTCATGGCGGTGGTCGAGCGCGTGATCGTCGCCGACCAGGGGCCGCAGAAGATCCACGAGGTGGAGGGCTTCGACGAGGCCGCCAAGGCCATCGGCGACAAGCTGCACGTCATCGAGCAGGACAACCTCGGCGGCTCCGGCGGGTTCGGCCGGGTCATGTACGAGGGCATCCACAACTCCGACGCCGCCCAGGTGATGGTCATCGACGATGACATCGCCCTGGAGCCGGACGGCGTGCTGCGGGCCAACGCCTTCGCCCGCGCCGCCACGCAGCCGGTCATCGTCGGCGGTCAGATGCTCAACCTGCAGGCGCGCTCGCGGCTGCACACGATGGGCGAGGTCGTCGACCTCGGCCAGGGCATCTGGCGGGCCGCGCCGGGCGCGGTCACCGACCACGACTTCGCCAAGAAGCCGCTGCGCAAGACCAAGAAGCTGCACCAGCGCATCCACTCCACCTACAACGGCTGGTGGATGTGCCTGTTCCCGCGCGAGATCATCGAGAGCACCGGGTTGCCGCTGCCGCTGTTCATCAAGCACGACGACTCGGAGTACTCGCTGCGCGCGGGCGGCCACGGCTACCCGACGGTGACGCTGCCGGGTGCCGCCATCTGGCACATGCCGTGGACCGACAAGAACGACGCCACGGACTGGACCGCCTACTTCCACACCCGCAACCGGCTGATCCTGGCCGCGCTGCACAGCCCGGAAGAGGTCAAGAACAACATCGTCAAGCAGGGCCTCAAGCTCACGCTGCGGCACCTGCTGTCGATGGAGTACTCCACGGTCGCCGTGCAGCAGAAGGCCATCGAGGACTTCCTCAAGGGCCCGTCGGGCCTGTTCGACAGCCTGCGCTCGGCGCTGCCCGAGGTCCGCGAGCTGCGCAAGGACTACGACGACGCCAAGACGCTGCCCTCGGCGCGGGAGTTCCCGCCGCCGAGCGCGGACCCGATCATGGCCGAGGGCCTGCTCAACCCGCCGGTGAACCCGGCGGTGATCGCGGCCCGCGCCTCGAAGGCGCTGCTGCACAACCTCAAGGAGCCCGCGCACGACGCGTCGGACCGGCCGCAGCTCAACGTTCCGGCCGCCGCCGCCCGCTGGTTCCTGCTGGGCAACCTCGACAGCGCCACGGTGTCCAACGCCGACGGCAGCGGGGTGGCGTTCCGGCGCCGCGACCCGGAGACCTTCCGCAGGCTGGGCCTGGAGGCGCTGGCCAACTACAAGCGGCTGGGCCAGGAGTGGGCGCGACTGCGCGAGGAGTACCGGGCGGCGCTGCCCGAGCTGACCAGCGCGGAGTCCTGGAAGCAAGTCTTTGATCCCCGATGACGCCGACCTTCCCGGAGACGAAGTGGCAGAGCTGACTACGTTGATCGGCCCCGACGACGTGACCGACCTCAAGCAGGACGAGCAGGTCACGGCCGAGACCGTCGCGCTGCGCAAGGTGCAGGGCGCGCTGGCCAAGCCCGCGGTCGTCAAGACGGCGCACGCGATGTCGCTGTTCGGCGAGCACGCGGCCGGCTGGCTGGCCATCGGCGCCGTCGGTGCGCTGGCCGATCGCAAGCGCCGCGGCGAGTGGGTCACCGCCGCCGCCGGGGTCGCCGCCGCGCACGCGGCGTCGATCGCGGTCAAGCGGGTGGTCCGCCGCCCGCGCCCGAAAGACCCCGAGATCCAGGTGCTGGTCGGTACGCCGAGCCAGCTGAGCTTCCCGTCCTCGCACGCGACGTCCACGACGGCCGCCGCGGTGCTCTACGGCGGGTTGACCGGCAAGAAGCTGACCCCGGCCCTCGTGCCGCCGATGATGGTCAGCCGTCTTGTCCTGGGGGTTCATTACCCGAGCGATGTGGTCGCCGGTTCGGTGCTCGGCGGTGCCGTGGCACTGGTCACCCGGCGATTCATGAGACGGCGGAGGAACCGTGCCTGACAACAAGCAAGCTTCGGCCGACGTGGCCGAGACGCCTGATGCCGCTGACCCCAAGAAGGCGGAGGTCGAGGCGGACGCGGAGGGCACCATCGGCGCCGAGTTCGGCGACGAGGTGCTGGAGGCCGAGCCGGCCAAGACCGACGACGAGAAGGACAAGTCGTCGGACGCCTACCACGCGAAGGTGACCGCCAAGGCGGGCACGCCCGCGGGTCTGGTGACCGGTCTGATCAAGGAGCTTCGCCCGAAGCAGTGGGTGAAGAACGTCCTGGTGCTGGCCGTGCCGTTCGCGGCGGGCGAGATCCTGGACCCGGCCATCCTGCTCGACGCGGTGATCGCGTTCGTGGTGTTCTCGATGGCCGCTTCGGGCATCTACTTCGTCAACGACGCGATCGACGTCGAGGCGGACCGGCAGCACCCGACCAAGCGGAACCGGCCGATCGCCGCCGGGCTGATCCCGGTGCCGATCGCCTACGTGGTGTGCGTGCTGCTGCTGGGCGGCTCGCTGGTGATCTCGGGTCTGACGAGCATGCCGCTGCTGGCGGTCATGGCGGTCTACATCGCGGTGCAGCTGGGCTACTGCTTCGGCCTCAAGCACCAGCCGGTGATCGACCTGTGCATCGTGGCCTCCGGGTTCCTGCTGCGCGCCATCGCCGGTGGTGCGGCGGCGAACCTGGTGATCACCCAGTGGTTCTACCTGATCGTGGCGTTCGGTTCGCTGTTCATGGTGGCGGGCAAGCGCTACGCCGAGGTGAAGCTGGCGGCCGAGACGGGCGCCAAGATCCGCAAGTCGCTGAAGGCGTACTCGCCGTCGTACCTGCGGTTCGTGTGGGCGATCGCGGCCGCGATCACGATCATGACCTACTCGCTGTGGGCCTACGACATCCGCGAGTTCGAGATGTCGCGCTGGGGCCTGATCTCCATCGTGCCGATGGTGATCGCGATCCTGCGGTACGCGGTGGACATCGACAAGGGCGTCGCCGGTGAGCCGGAGGAAGTGGTCCTCAAGGACAAGGTCCTGATGGTGCTCGGCGCGATCCTCGCCGGCTGCCTGTTCCTGGCGTTCTACCTGTAGAGCAACGCTTTTCGGCGAAGCCCCCGGTCCTGAGTGGCCGGGGGCTTCGTCGTTCTGCACGGTCTGTTCATCGACGATCACCGGTGCGTTCACCCGGTGCGGTGAGAGTGGTCGGCGTTCCCGAATCGATGGAGGACTTGCTGCCATGGACGTTTCGAAGCTCTCGCGCCGGCACGTGCTGCTGGGCGGTGCCGCCGGTGCCGCCGCCCTGACGGTGGGGGCGCCGGCGGCGTGGTCGCTGCCGGGTGCCGGTGCTGCCCGGCGCGCCGGGGTGTTCAGCCTGGGCGTGGCCTCGGGCGACCCGCTGCCGGACGGGTTCGTGCTGTGGACGCGGCTGGCCGCCGATCCGCTGGCCGACGACGGCATGGGCGGTATGCCGGGCAAGACGCTCCCGGTGCAGTGGGAGGTCGCCGAGGACGAGAACTTCACCCGCGTCGTCCGCCGCGGCGAGGCCCAGGCGGCACCGGAGCTGGGGCACAGCGTGCACGTGGAGCTGGAGGGCCTGCGGCCGGGCCGCGACTACTTCTACCGGTTCCGCGCGCAGGGCGAGCTCTCCCCGGCCGGCCGCACCCGCACCGCACCGATGCCGGGCGCGATGGGCGAGCTGCACATGGCCTTCGCCTCCTGCGCCCAGTACGAGCACGGCTACTTCACCGCCTACCGGCACCTGGGCGACGAGCGCCCGGACCTGGTCCTGCACCTGGGTGACTACCAGTACGAGTACCAGGCGGGCGACTACGAGATCCCGGGCGGCAACGTCCGCGACCACGTCGGTCCGGAGACCGAGACGCTGGCGAACTACCGGCAGCGGCACGCCCAGTACAAGACCGACGCCGACCTGCAGCACGCGCACGCCGCGGCCCCGTGGGTGGTCGTGTGGGACGACCACGAGGTCGACAACAACTGGGCGGACGAGGTCTACGAGCACCCCGAGGAGCCGCAGCCGAACTTCCTGGAGCGGCGCAAGGCGGCCTTCCAGGCCTACTACGAGAACATGCCGCTGCGCCGCGCCCAGGTCCCGCAGGGCATCGACCTGCGGCTGTTCCGGCGCGTCGAGTGGGGGTCGCTGGCGACGTTCCACATGCTCGACACCCGCCAGTACCGGGACGACCAGGTGGGCGACGACGAGTTCCCGACGCAGGACCCGGCGCGCCTGGACCCGAAGCGCAGTCTCACGGGCGCGGAGCAGGAGCGCTGGCTGCTGCAGGGCCTGCGCTCGTCGCGGGCCAGGTGGGACGTGCTGGGCCAGCAGGTCATGTTCGCCGAGATCGACTACCTCAACGGCGAGGAGAAGGCCTACAACCCGGACGCCTGGGACGGCTACGTCGGTTCCCGGAAGCGGGTCATCGAGGGCTGGAAGCAGGCGGGCACCCGCAACCCGGTGGTGCTGACCGGTGATGTGCACACCCACTGGGCCAACGAGATCCACGACGGCGAGAACGTGGTCGCTACGGAGCTGACGGCCACCTCGATCACCAGCGGCGGAGACGGCTCAGCAGACCTCACGGACGAGGAGAAGGCCTACCTCGCCGAGAACCCCCACGTGAAGCTCTACAACAACCAACGCGGCTACATCTCCACCAAGATCACGGAAGACAACCTGGAAGCCACCTACAAGGTCCTCCCACACGTCTCCAAACCAAACGCCGAAGCCCAAACCCTCGCCACCTTCACCATCCAAGACGGCACCCCGGGCCTCAACAGGGCCTGAACCCCTCGCCCCCAACCCGTCCCGAAAGGAACGCGACCAAGGCGACCCAAGATTGGGTAGAGGCGACCGACTACGGATACGTTTCGCAAGGAACGCAACCAAGGCGACCCAAGCTTTGGTAGAGGCGACCCACTACGAAGACGTTTCGAAAGGAACGCGACTAAGGCGACCCAAGCTTGGGTAGAGGCGACCCATTACGAATGCGTTTCGCAACGAACGCGACCAAGATGACCCAAGCTTTGGTAAACGCGACCCACTACGGATACGTTTCGAAAGGCAGGGGAAATTTCGTTTGAAATTGGCGAACCGCGTGACGTAAGAAAACTACGAAACGCAGCCAATTTCGGACGAAATTGCCCCTCCGTACGCACCCAAAGCACCCCGCGGAGCGTTCCCAAGACGACCCCGTGGGGGTCGGGACAGTTTTCATGAAAACTGTCCCTCCACCCACACGACGGGACCCCAAAACCCCAGCTCAGCCACCTCGAGGGTTGGGGGCGTCTCCGCAGAGAGACCCCGTGGGACGTGACAGTTTTCATGAAAACTGTCACCACCCCACGGGGTTCTTCGGGAGCGCTTCGCGGGGTCGGGTTGCTTGTGTGCGGAGTGGCAATTTCTCCAGAAATTGGCTTCGTCTTGGGGTTTTCTCGCGTTGTGGGGGCTGCCAATTTCAGAAGAAATTTCCACTGCCTATCGAAACGTACCCGTAGTGGGTCGCCTCTACCAAAGCTTGGGTCGCCTTGGTCGCGTTCGTTGCGAAACGTACCCGTAGTGGGTCGCGTCTACCAAGTCTTGGGTTGCTTTAGTTGCGTTCCTTTTGAAACGTATTCGCAGTGGGTCGCGTCTACCAAGTCTTGGGTCGCCTTGGTTGCGCTTCTTTTGAAACGCACCCGTAGTGGGTCGCCTCTACCAAGGCTTGGGTCGCCTTGGTCGCGTACGTTTCGAAACGTACCCGTAGTGGGTCGCCTCTACCAAAGCTTGGGTCGCCTTGGTCGCGTTCGTTGCGAAACGTCTTCGTGGTGGGTTGCCTTACTGCTGTTCGGGTTGCCTCAGGCCCAGGTGCTCCGTCACCTCGTGGGCCATTTGGATTGCGTAGGACTGGCCTCTGTCTTGGGGGTAGATCTGGGACATCGTTGCGAGGGTGACTCCTGGTAGGTGGGTGGTGTGCGGGGGGATGAGGGAGCGGTACGTGGGGGTGACGATGGGTTGGGCGAAGCCGGCCTTGGAGAAGTGCCAGTTCTGGATCCAGGACTCGTCGAAGTCGGGGTTGAGGCGCTGCAGCCACGGGATGAAGCTGCGCAGCAGCTCGGCCGGGTCGGTGGTGAAGCGCCAGTCCTCTCGGGGGACGTAGTTGCCGACGTAGACGACGTGGTTCCCGCCGTACTCCTGCCGGTCCACCATGTTCGTGTGCTCCACGACCGCCAGGAACGGGAACTCCGGGTCGTTGATGTTGAGCCAGTAGTAGGGGATGACGCTGCGGTCGAGCTCGAGGATGAAGCAGGTCGCGCCCAGGTACTGGTTGCGCCAGAGCACGTCGTCGGACTCGATGTCGGCGGCCTTGGCGAACGCGGGCTGCGGAACCGTGACGATGAGCCGGTCGAACTCGTAGCTGCTGCCGTCCGCGGCGCCCACGATGACCTGCTCGGCGGGCTGGGTGATCGACGAGACCGGCTTGTTGAACTCGATCTTCCCGCCGCGCTCGGTCACCGCGTCGGTCAGCGCGCGGTAGACCTGGTCGAAACCGCCGTGCAGGTACCCGAGCTCGAAGGTGCGGCAGTGGATCCGCGCCCACAGCCACGCCATCGAGATGTCCTCGGCGTGCTCGCCGAACTTGCCCTGCAGCAGCGGTTCCCAGATCGTCGAGGTGACCTTCGGCCCGGCCCAGCGGCGCATCCAGTCCAGCGCGCGCACCTCGTTGAACCGGGCGCCGTTGCGGATCACCTTCAGCAGCGCCGAGGACGCGCCGAACCGGAACCGGTCGAGCATCGAGAACTCGGGGAACTTCAGCATCTCCACCGGGGTGCCGAAGTCGTGCAGCTTCCCGTCGAAGTACACGCCGGTGGTGGGCTTGTGGAAGCGCAGCTGGTCGCCGAGCCCGAGCTCCTGGATGAGCTCGATCATCGCGGTGTCGCTGGCGAAGCTGTGGTGGTAGAAGCGCTCCAGCGGGGTGCCGCCGACCTCGATGGAGGCCGCGAGACCGCCGAGCTCGGCGGAGGCTTCCAGCACCGTCACGTCGTGTCCGGCGCGCACCGCGTCGAACGCCGCGGTCAGCCCGGTGGCGCCGGCGCCGACGATCCCCACTCTCATCCGAAACTCCACCTCTTGTTGATCGTGTACTGGAACAGCAGGACGACGGGCAGGCTGGCGAGCTTGACGAGGTTGGCGTCGATGCCGAGCCAGGTCGAGAACACCGCGAGCAGCAGGAACGTGAGCACGATCCCGGCGACGCCCACCGCGTAGAAGCGCAGGAACCGCACCAGGATCCGGTCGGTCTTGCGGAAGTTGAACAGCGAGTTGAGCACGAAGTTGTTGGTGATCCCGGCCGTGGTGCTCAGGACGTTGGCGACCTGGTGGTGCACGCCGAAGTAGTTGAACAGCACCAGGAACAGCAGGTAGTCGAGCAGCACGCCGCTGCCGCCGATCACCGCGTAGAGCAGCAGTTCCCGGCTGATCAGCCGGGGGCGCGGCTCAAGCTTCGTCATGCCGGATCACATCCCGGACGATGTAGAGCGGTCGTTGCTGGACTTCGTTGTAGATGCGGCCGATGTAGCTGCCGATGACCCCCAGCGACAGCATCTGCAGCCCGCCCAGGAACAGCATCACGACCATCAGCATCGTCCACCCGGACACGGTGATCTCGGGGAAGAACAGCCGCAGCGTTACCGAGTAGATGATCCCGGCCAGCGCCAGCGCGAGGCTCGCGAAGCCCATGCGGGTGATGAGCTTGAGCGGAACGGTGGAGAACCCGGTGACGCCGTCGGCGGCCAGCCGCAGCATCTTGCGCATCGGGTACTTGGTCTCGCCCGCGACCCGCTCGTCCCGGTCGAAGAGCAGTTCCCGCTGCTGGAAGCCCATCGAGGCGACCATGCCGCGGATGAACCGGCTGCGTTCCCGGAACCCGCGCAGCTCCTCGGCGGCGCGCTTGTCGAGCAGCCGGAAATCACCGGTGTCGACGGGGATGTCGACCTCGGCGCAGCTGCGCAGCAGCCGGTAGTAGGTGTGCGCGGTGAACCGCTTGAACGGGGTGTCGCGGCGGGTCCGCCGCCGCGCCTGCACGACCTCGGCCCCGTCGAGCCACGCGTCGATCATCTCCAGGCTGACCTTCGGCGGGTCTTGCAGGTCGGTGTCCATGACGATCACCGCGTCGCCCGCGGCGAGGTCGAGCCCGGCGGTGATGGCGATCTGGTGGCCGAAGTTGCGGGCGAAGTCGATGACCCGGACGCGGGTGTCGTTCTTGGCGATGTCGCGCAGGATCCGCAGCGAGCCGTCGGCGGACCCGTCGTTGACGTAGACGAACTCGTAGTCGAATTCGGGCCGCTGGGCGACGGTTCCGGTGAGTTCGGCGTGGAAGTGCTTGATGCCCTCGGCCTCGTTGTAGACGGGCAGCACGTAGGAGATCAGCTGCCCGGTCTCGGCTTCGGACCTGCGCTGCTGCTGCGGTACCGGTACACCCACCTCGTGGCGAATCGCGTCGGACATGGTCACTCCCCTCGCCAACCCCACCGCGGCTCGTCAACGCGCTGGACGTCGAATCGGTTGCCCGGGTAGGGGTATTGCACCTCGATCAGGTGTCCCCACTCGGAATATTCGGGTGTTTTCTCATCACCTTTGAGCCTTGTCGGGATCTCGTTTTGGACACCGACGTCGCGGACTCCGGCGAACGACCCGCCGATGCCGCGTTCGAACGCGGCGGTGCCGCCGAAGCCCATCGAGTTCGGCGGGGTCAGCAGGAAGGCGGGCGGTTCGACGAGACCGTCCTGGACCTTCGGCAGGTCGCGCAGGCACGGCACGGCCCAGGTCATGGACCAGTCGACGTAGGTCGGGGCCTTGTCGCGCAGGTACTCCGGCAGCGGGATGACCTGCCGGATCCGGGGGCCGCTGACCGCGACCCAGCCGGCCGGGTCGGTGGTGCCGTCGAGGGCGGTGATGCGGACGCGGTCGGCGCCGGGCGGGATCTGCGCGGGGGACAGGTGCAGGTCGCGCCAGCCGGGGTGGTCCTGCGGCTCGTCCTCGACGACGTGGTCGGTCGGGTAGGTCTCGCGCTCGTCGGCGTCCCGCCACGTGTCGTCGAGGACGACCTCGCGGGTGCCGCCGGGGCCGGAGAACTCTAGGGCGACGCGGTTGCCGTCGCCGCTGCGCCCGGCGACGCCGACGGCCAGCTCCTGGTCGGCGGCCAGCGGCGGCAGCGGGAACCAGCCGGTGGTCAGCGTGCCGGTGTTGATCTGCCCGCCGGTGAGGCTGCCCCAGACCGGGACGTTCGCGGGCGGGGTGAAACCGGGCGCGAAACCGACGCCCTCGGTGAACCCGGCCATCTCGGCGCCGTCGCCGCCGCGCAGCGGGGCGAGGTCCGGGGTGACGACGATCTTGTCGGCGATGCCGCAGCTGCCGCCGCGCACCGCGTCGAGGCCCTGGCCGCCGATCGAGTAGGCGTCGGGGCCCTGCCGGATCGGCGCCACCGCGAACGAGCCGAGCACGATCGTCACCGCCACCCCCATCGCCGTGACGCAGACCAGGGCGGGCGTGCGGATCAGCGCCCGGCGCACCCGGTCGTCACCTCGCCGGATCAGCGCGGACCCGGCCATCAGCAGCCCGGCGATCAGCAGCCACACCAGCGGGTTGTTCAGCGGCCGGACCGGGCCTTCGCCCCAGGGCACCCCGTACTGGGAGTGCAGGAACCAGTTGTTCTTGCCGGAGAAGACCAGTGCCGCCGCGCCCCCGGCGAGCACGGTGCCCACCAGCGCGGCGACGAGCACCGCCCGGTCCCGGCTCGCGGTGATCGCGGCGACTCCGATCACCACCGCTCCAGCGGTCAGCGTAGCGGCTCCCACCCCCGCGAGCGCGCCGAAGTAGTGCGTCCACTTCGACGGCGTCACGGTCATCAAACCCACGCTCACCAGCAAAGACGCAGCCGGGACGTGCACCATCCACAACCCGTCACCCGATCGAAAACCCCGGTTTTCATCGCGACGAAAACCGGGGTTTTCGATCGGGTGACGGGGATGGGTGGCCTGGGTGCGGAGGAGGGTGAGGAGGGTGAGGGCGGCGAGGAGGAGGGTGAGGAGGACCGCCGCGCGGCGGGCGACGTCGCCTTGGAGGTCGAAGCCGAGGAGGTACTGGTAGCGGGTGATCTCCTGGAACCAGGGCACGTCGGGGCCGTAGTAGCCGTGCAGCTCGGTGGCTTTGGACGTGGTGAACAGCGACTGGTCGGCGAACATCGCGACCAGGCCGGCCGAGGCGATGCCCGCCAGCAGCGCGAGCACCGCCGGACCCGCCATCCGCCACAGGCGCGGGGCCAGGACCAGGAACGGGGCGACGGCGGTGATGCCCATCGGGTTGATCGCGAGCGACAGGCCCGCGCACAGGGCGGCCACGCCGAGCCAGAGCCGTCGTTCGGTGCGGGCCGCCTGCAGGACGGCGGCGAGGACCGCCGTGAGCCCCAAGGCCTCGAAGGCCTCCGGGCGGACGCCCATCCCGAACGGCAGCCACCAGCCCAGGAACGCGATCACCGCGACCGCGCGCACCAGCGGACGCCGGTGCCGGCCCGGCAGGACGGCGCCGAGCACGCCCCGGCTGAGGATCAGCCAGGTCAGCAGCGCCGCGAGGATGCTGGGAAGCCGCATCGCCAGCGGGTTCCGGTTCCACTCGGCGACCGGCAGCAGCAGCTGCTGGACCAGCGTGAACGGGGCTTCGGAGGCGTTCTCCCAGCGGTAGTAGTTGCTGACGTCGCCGGTGGTGAGCCCGTTCTGCACGGTCACCGCCGCGAACGAGTCGTCCGGCGAGTTCGGCCCCAGCAGCCACCACCCGGCGAGCACCGCGAGCACCACCAGGTCGAAGCCGTAGCCGATCAGCCGGTGCAGCGGGCGCGAGACCGGCCGGTCCACGTCGCGGCGGCGCCCGCGGTCCAGCACCGCCAGGAGCGCGAACCCGGCGGCCACCAGCAGCAGCTGGACCCCGATGAGCAGCAGCTTCCCACTGGTCGGGGAGGTCGCGAACCAGTTCGCGGTGACCATCTCGACCCGCGTCCCGCTCGCCTCGGCGGGGGAGAGGTCGGTGGCGAAGGCGACGACGTCGCGGACCCCGTGCTGCACCGACGCCGTCCGGTCGCCGATGCGGACCTCCGCGCCGGACGGTCCGCCGTCGACGGCCACGTCGCAGGCCGCCGCGATCGGCGCGCGCAGCGCCTCGACCCCGCCGACCAGCACGATCACGTGGTCCTGCGCGGTGGTGACCGCGAAGCCCTCGGTGGGCTGGCCGGGCGGTCGCGACGACACCAGCGTCGTCGGCGCAGCCCGGTCCGCCCCGGCCCGGACCACCGGGCACGGAACCCGGACGTGCACCTGGTCCGGGTGGTACGGGACGACGAACGCCAGGGTCGATTCCGCCGGTCGACCGGCCTGCGGCCAGGTGACGGTGACCCGCTCGCCGATGACCGGCGCGAACGGCACCGCCAGCGCGGCCAGCACCGCCAGGACCCCGACGAGCAGGCCGAGGGCGTGCGCGAGGCGGCGGCGAGGTGCGGGTGCCGGAGGTGCGGGCGGTGAGGGGTCCGCGGTTCGCTCCATCCCGTCCAGCACCGTTCCCCCAGCTCAGCGACGTTCAGCGGGTGGGCCTGACACCGGCCCCGGGAAGGTCAGTTTCAGGCATCGAGCCGCGTCCCGCACCCACGATCACCCCTGATCGAACGGGTAGTCGCCGTCGCCGTCGGCGCCGCCGACGCGTTCCCGCTGCCGGGTCGTGGTGTAGGCGTCGTGCTCGCGGTCGTAGCGGACCGCGAGCAGGTGACCCCAGCTGTAGCCCGGCGCGCCGCGCAGCCGGGTGGGCAGCTCCATCCGCTGCGAGAGCATCGGGACACCGGCGAACACGCCGCCGAGCTCGCTGTCGTAGGCCATCGAGTACTCGCCCTCCGGCGGGGTGATCAGCATCCGCGGGCTGGCCGCGACGCCGTGGCCCACCTCCGGGTAGTCGCTGCGGCACGGGAACACGAAGGTCATCGGCCAGTCGATGAGCACCGGTCCCTGCGCGTCCAGCGCCTGCCGCAGCCCCACCACGTCGCGCACGACCGGGCCGCTGATGCTCAGCCAGCCCTGCCGGTCGGTGCTGCGGTCGGTGGCCAGCACGCGAACCCGGTCCGCGCCGGCCGGGACGTCGCCGGGTTCGACGGTCAGCGAGCGCCAGGCGGTGAAGTCGCGCCAGTCGTCCTCCCGGCCGTGCCGCGGGTCCTTGAACGGCAGCTCCGTCGGCGGCGGGTCGCGCAGCACCCGGCGTCCCAGCGGGCGCTGCCCGGCGGCGAACTCCAGCACCAGCGAGTTGCCCTGCTCCGGGCGGCCGGACACCCACAGCGACAGGGTCTGCCGGGCGTCGAGGCGGGGCAGCCCGAACCACGGGGTGATCAGCGTGCCGGTGTTCTGCGGCCCGCCGGTCTGGCTGGTCCAGGCGAAGTCGCTGGCGCTGCGGGCGGTGGGCTCGTCGGCGCGCGGGTCGTCCGGATCGGCCGGTTCCGGCCGCCGCAGCGGCTCGCCGGGCCGCTCCAGGCGCAGGTCGAGTTCCTGCGGCGGGGCGCCGCCGGCGGTGAAGCCGTCGAGCTCGCCGGTGGCGGCGGGGTTGAGCGGGCGGAGGGATTCGGCGATCGGCAGCGCCTGCACCTCGTCCTCCAGGCCGCACGTGGCCGCCTCGTGGCTGAGCCGGTTCATCCGGGCCACCGAGAACCGGTCGCCCATCGTCTCCGGCACCGACAGGAACGAGCCCAGCAGCACCAGCGCCATCGCCAGCGCCGACCCGGTCAGCACCGACGCCGGCGCGACCGTCCACATGAGACCGCCCAGCGGGCGCGACCGCAGCCGCATCCGGATCAGCAGCGCGACCAGCGTCAGCAGACCCGCCACGAAGCCGACGAGCATCCAGAACACCGGGCTGTCCAGCGGGAGGTCCGGCCGCACCGGGGTGTCCGACCACGGCATCGCCAGGTCCGACTGCCACGGCCACGCGTTCGGCCCCATGAACGCCAGACCCGCCGCGACCGAGGCCGCGATCGTCCCGAACACGCCGAGCAGGCGGGCTTCCCGCTGCGCCTCGGGCAGGCGGCCGACGCGCACCAGCAGCACCGCGGTCACCGCGACCAGCGCCGGGCCGACGCCGACCAGCGCGCCGAAGTGGTGCGTCCACTTCGACGGGGTCAGCCACAGCGCCGCCAGGACCGCGACCACCGAGCCCAGCAGCACCGGCAGGTCCGGCAGGTCGAGCGCCCGGTGCAGCCGCCGCATCGCGCAGGCCGCGCCGATCAGCACCGCGGTGATCACCAGGAACACCACCAGCCGCTTGCTCGCGCTGCCCCACATCGTGGTGCCGAGCAGCTTCGCGTAGCGGTCGAACTCCTGGTACCAGCCCAGGCTCGGGCCGAACTCGTCGTGCACCCGGGTCGCGCCCAGCACGCCGTTGAGCGACGAGTCGGCGAACATCGCCACCAGCCCCACCGACCCCAGGCTTGCCAGCAGCGCGACCCGGGTGGGCACCAGAACCCAGCGCGGCAGCGCCCCCGGCCGCATCAGCAGCGCACCGATCCGCGGGACGAAGACCAGGACCATCAGCAGCGCGCTCACCCCGGTCGGCGTGATCGACACCGTCAACCCGCAGGTCAGCGCGGCCACGCCCAGCCAGCCGAACGGCGCGGAGCTCCGCGAGGCCAGCAGCAGCGACGCCACCAGGATCGAGGTGCCCAGCGCCAGGAACGGCTCCGGGCGGATGCCCAGGCCGTAGGGCAGCCAGCAGGCCAGGAAGAACACCGCCGAGACCAGGTGCACCGGCAGCCTGCGGCTGTTCCGGCACAGCGGGGCGACGATGCCGCGGCTGACCACCAGCCAGGTCAGCATCCCGGCGATCGCGCTGGGCATCCGCAGCCAGAACGGGTCCAGCCCGTCCTCCGACCACCAGCGCATGAAGTGCTGCACCAGCGTGAAGGGGGCTTCGGAGGCGTTGAACCAGCGGTAGTAGTTGCCGATGTCGCCGGACTCGCCGTAGTTGCGGACCGTCATCATCGCGAAGCCGTCGTCGTCGGTGAGCGGACCGATGAACAGCCACGTCCAGATCACCGCCGCCACCCCGGCGTCCACCGGCCACAGCAGCGGGCGCAGCCGGAACCGGCCCAGCACCGGCGGGGTGTGGGCGAACAGCAGCAGCAACGAGCACACCGCCAGCAGCAGCGACGTCTCGATCAGGGTCCGCTTGGTCTCGGTGGGCGCGGTGTCGGCCCACGAGTAGGTGCGCGCGGTGACCGAGAACCCCCGCAGCTGCTCGCCTTCCAGCGCCGTGGCGAGGGTGAACACCTCGGGCGCGGGCACTCCCGGCAGCGCGATCGGCGCGTGCCCGGCCGGTTCGACGACGGAGCCCGTCCCGTCGCCGCGCACCGCCAGCCCGCAGGTCCCGGCGGGCAGCCGCACCTCCCGCTCGCCCAGCAGCAGGCGCGGCGCACCGTCCTGAGTGGACAGCACCAGGCCTTCGCGGTCGCTGCCCGGCGGCAGCGTGCTCAGCACCGTGGTCGGCTCCGGGCGGGCCAGCGCGGCCCGCATCGTCGCGCACGGCACCTGCGCGCGGAACTCCGCGGGCCGGTAGGGGTTCAGGAACGCCGTCGTCGTGGGGTTCTCGCCGGTCCGGGACGCCGTCTCGGCGGGCCAGTGCACCTCGGTTCGGTCCAGCAGCACCGGTGCCAGCGGCAGCGCCAGCGCGCAGCACAGGCCCGCGACCCCCAGGCACAGTGCGACGACGTGCGCCAGCCACCGGCCCGGGAGGGAGCGTCGGGGAGCGTCGTCGTGGCGCGGCTCGGCGGCGGGCTCGGCGCTCTCCGCGCTGGTCAGGAACTTCACGCTGGGGATCTCCCGGGGTACCGGAGGAAGAACTGCGTTGATTCTCTTGCAGTTTCACGACCGGCGCCGCACACCGGGTTGCCCGACACGCCGGAACGGCCGCGAAGAGACGTCAGTGGGACCTGCGCGCGACCGCCATGAGATGCGGGCTCGCGCCCAGCAGCTCGGGCACCGACTCGACGCGGCGGATCGCCCGCAGCACCGCGCCCCGGTGCTCCGGATCGGCGAGCCTGCGGGTGTCGGTCGCCCACGCCGCCGCGCTCTCCACCGCCACCAGCTCGATCGCCCGGAACCCCGCGTCGGCGACCTCGTCGCGCAGGTCGGAGGGCCGGTGGAAGTAGGTCAGGGTGAACCAGCGCGGGTGCTCGCCCGGATCGGTGTTGCGGTGCAGGCCGTCGTCGAGCACGCCTTCGACGAGCTGCTCGAAGTCCTCGTCGGCGATGTCGCCCACCGCCACCCCGTCGAACGTCGAGGCGTACCGGGACACCGCCGCCGCCAGCAGGACCCCGCCGGGCTTGAGCACCCGGTGCGCCTCGCGCAAGGCCTGCAACCGGTCGGCGCGCTCCAGCAGGTGGTACAGCGGGCCGAGCAGCAGCACCGCGTCCGCCGTGCCGTCGTCGAAGGGCAGGTCCCGCGCATCGCCGACGGTGCAGCTCGCCAGCGGTGCCGCCGGCTGGGCGGCGGAGGCCTCCGCGGCGGCCGTCACGTGCGGCTCCCACGCGTCGACCAGGTGCACCGCGTAGCCGTCGCGGGCCAGCGGCAGCGCGTAGGCGCCCTCGGCGCCGCCGATGTCGTAGACGACACCGGGCGCGGGCGGCAGATGCCTGCCCAGCAGATCCGCGGTGCGCAGCGCCTCCAGATAGCCCCAGGTGCTCAGGCGATCCCGCTCCGGACCGAGCCGGTAGTACTCGGCGATGGCCGTCTCGAAGTCGTCCACGAGGGATGAGGCTACTGCCGGTGTCCAGCCGCCCACGCGCGGTCCCGGCGGAGGCGCCCGCGATGGGCCGAACGGGCGAAAAACGCGATGTTCCCGGACAGCTCGCGAAACCCGGGAACGGATTCGCGCGTCTCACGGACGTTCCGTGGGTCCCCCGGAAAGTGAGGGCAGGCGGAGGACCCACGGACGCGGATGCCTGGGGAACCCCACTTCTCCGGGCATTCGCGCTTCCTGACGGAAGCCTGGCGGGCGTCGCGATGCCCGCACAAGGACAGATCGCTGCGCGGGGCCGAAACGTTGCCCGCCCGAGGACACCAACCTATCCCAAAACGGGAACGAGCCGGTGGCGGTCGGGGGAGAAGCGGAACGGGGCCGCCGGGAAGCACCCGACGGCCCCGCTGAGCTCAACCGATCAGAACGGCAGCTTCTTGAAGATGAAGCGCGGCACGTGCTTGAGCACGAACATCACCCAGCGCATCTGGCCGGGCGCGTAGACCTCTTCCTTGCCCTTGCGGACGCCGTCGATGATCGCCGCGGCGACCTGGTCGGGGGTCTGCGACATGGGCGGCGGCTTCATGCCCGCGGTCAGCTTCGTGTGCACGAAGTTGGGGCGGATCACGGTGACCTTCACACCGTGCTCCTCCAGCGCGTAGGTGAGACCGGTGTAGAAGATGTCCAGGCCGCCCTTGGACGAGCCGTAGACGAAGTTCGAGCGGCGAGCGCGCTCACCGGCCGGGGACGCCATCACCGCGATGCTGCCGTGGCCCTGCTTCTTGAGCTTGTTGGCCAGCAGCACGCCGAGGCCCACCGGGGCCACGTAGTTGATGTCGGCGACCGCGCGGGCGGCCTCGAAGTCCGTCCAGCCCTTCTCGTTGTCGCCCTGGATGCCGAAGGCGATCAGGGTGACGTCGACGTCGCCGTCGGCGAAGGCCTTGTCGATGACCTCGGCGTGCGTCTCCGGCTTGCGGGCGTCGAAGTGCAGGATCGACACCGTGCTGCCCGTCTTGCGCAGCTCCTCGGCCGCGGCGTTGAGGCGCTCCGACTCCTCCGGGCGGTCGGCCAGCACGATCCGCAGCGGCTGCGCCTGCGCGTACTGCTTCGCGGTGGTCAGCGCGATGTCCGAGGTGCCGCCCAGCACCAGCAGCGATTGGGGATTGCCAACAGCGTCGATCACAGCTCAAGCCTCCGGCTCATGTCTGAGGCGAATTTGCCTTCGGGGTCAATGGTCTTGCGGATCTTGGAGAACTCTTCCGCCCGCGGGTACATCTTGTGGAAGTTCTCGGCCGTCGTGCGCGAGTCCTTCGCGGTGTACAGCCGGCCGCCGAGGCCCATGATCTCCTCGTCCAGCTCCTGGCAGAAGCGGCCCAGGCCGTCCACGATCGGGAAGTCCAGGCACACCAGCCAGCCCGGGTGCGGGTAGGACAGCGGGGCGCGGTTGCCCTCGCCCATCTTCTTGATGACGTTCAGGAACGACACGTGGCCCGAGTGCGCGACCTTGCGGATGATCCGCTTCAGGTCCTCGTCCTTGCCGTACGGCAGCGAGAACTGGTACTGCAGGAAGCCCTGCGAACCGTACGCGCGGCTCCACTCGCCGATCAGGTCCAGCGGGTGGTAGAAGGCCGTCAGGTTCTGGATCAGGTCCCGGCCGCGCTTCGGCGTCTTCATGTAGTACAGCTCACCGATCGTGCCGAACGTGAGCTTGTTCGCCAGCCGCGGCGGGAAGATGTCCGGCAGCGTCAGCAGCTGCGGCGCGTCGAACTTCAGCGGGTCGGCCCGCAGCTTCGGCGGCAGCTGGTCCAGCGTGGCCAGCGAACCGCGGCCGAACGCGCCCCGGCCCAGCTTCGAGCCCGTCGACATCGAGTCGAACCACGCCGACGAGTAGGTGTACTTGTCGTCCGAGCCGTCGTTGAACAGCGCGATCGTCTCGTCGAGGTTCGCCGTGCGGTCGGCGTCGGCGATGAAGTACGCGGTCTCGGTCCGGGTCATCCGGATCGAGGCGCGCAGGATGATGCCGGTCAGGCCGATGCCGGCCACCGTCGCCCAGAACAGGTCGGCGTCCGGGCCGTTCGGCGTGATCGTGCGGATCTCGCCGTCGGCGGTCAGCAGGTCCATCGCCACCACGTGGTTGCCGAAGCTGCCCGCCGAGTGGTGGTTCTTGCCGTGGATGTCGTTGGCGATCGCGCCACCCACCGTGACCTGCCGAGTGCCCGGCAGAACCGGGACCCACAGGCCGTACGGCAGCGCCGCCTTCATCAGCTCTTCCAGGCTCACGCCCGCGTCGACGTCGACGATGGCGGTGTCCGGGTTGATGTCGTGAACGCGGTTCAGCGCGGTCATGTCGACGACCACGCCACCGGCGTTCTGCGCGACGTCGCCGTAGCTGCGGCCCAAGCCGCGGGCGATGACGCCACGCTCGTCGGCGGTGCGCACCGCCTCGGCGATGGCGTCGACGTCGGTCGTGCTGAGCACGCGCGCCCGAGACGGCGCGGTCCGTGCCCAACCGGTCAGCGTGCGGTACTCCATTGCTGCGGTCACAGGCCCAGCCTTCGCGAAAGGTCGAGTGGATTCATCTGCACGTGTGCGACGTGCTCGAACTTGGTGATCTCCAGGAGGCCGTCAGGCGATTCCAGCCGGCCGACGGTCGTCCCGGACAGCTCCGAGGGTGCACTCCCGAGCGTGCGGACGCGGACCTCACCGTCCGCTACGAGCAGACCCGGCGACCGGAGCGGACCGCCGAAGCCTCCCTGCCAGTGGTGGTCGGCGGACGCGCCGACAACAGCCCTGGCCGGCGCCGTGCGCGCCCGGCCTCCCGGCGTCAGCGAGTCGTCCTTTACCGATCCCACCCAGCCGAGTCTATCCGCGCATCGGGTCGTTCTACCGCCGGGTACGAGCGGTCCCCGGCGGTGCGCGAAGCGTCATCGCTACACTCGCGGGGGACGTGTCTACCGCTGTCCGGGCATTCTGGACGCGGACGGGCCCGGGCGTCCGGTCCAGCCGTCGTTGCTTGAAGGTGAACCTGTGACAGTGGCCGAAACCGCAACCGAACCCAAGAAGCTGGGCGTGCTCGCCCAGCTGACCCGCTTCATCGTCATCGGCGGTGGCTGCGCGGTGATCGACTTCGGCACGTACTCGCTGTTGCTGGGCGTGCTCGGGTGGCCGGTGTGGCTGTCGAAGTCCATCTCGTTCATCCTCGGCACCACGGCGTCCTACATCATCAACCGGAAGTTCACCTTCCAGGGCGCGGGCCAGGGCAACACCACGGCGAAGGCCGGCGCGTTCGCCGTGCTCTACACCACGACGTTCTTCGTGAACATGGGCTCCAACCAGGTGCTGTGCGTGCTGTTCAACGCGCACGAGGCGTGGCAGTTCACGTTGTTCTGGGTCATCGCCCAGGGGCTGGGAACGATGATTAACTTCATCATGCTGAAGCTGCTGATCTTCCGGGACTGAGGTCTTTCGGGGTTTTCGGGGCGCTCGACCTGTGTGGGGTCGGGCGTCCTTCTTTTTGGGTTTTGGGGTTCTTGGGGTGCTTTGCGTGGGTGCGGAGTGCAGTTTTAGCCGAAATTGGCCTTCGTTTTGTTGTTTTCTTGCGTTGTGCTGAGCAGCCAATTTCAGCTAAAACTGCACTGCCTCTCGAAACGTACCCGTAGTGGGTCACGTTTACCAAAGCTCGGTGTGCTTGGTCGTGTACGTTTCGAAACGTAGCGCACTTGAGCAACCCAAGCTTTGGTGGAGGCGACCCACTACGGGTACGTTTCGCAAGGCCGTGCAGTTTTAGCTGAAATTGGCACCCTCGAAAAAAGAAGCAGAAGTGCACAACGACGCCAATTTCGGCTAAAACTGCACTCCGCCCCCACCCAAAGAACCCCAAAGACCCCCACCCCACCCAACAGAAGACCCCCGCGAAACGCACGAATCGCGGGGGTCCCCAAGAACGAACAACTACTGCTCCTCCGGAGCCTCAAACCCCTTCACATCGTTCCGGTCGTCCGAGCTGGGCACGTCCCCGGGCAGCTGCAGCGTCTTCGTGAGCGGACCGGGCGTCCAGTTGCCCCAGTGGGTCTCCGTGTGGACGTCCATGGCGGTTTGGGCTGGGACGGCGTCCTGGTCGTACGGGTCGACCGCGTAGATCGAGCCCCAGTCCCGGTGGATGTTGTTCTTCATGTAGGTCGGCAGCTCGCGCATGCTCGTGGCGACGTTGAGCCAGCCGAACGGGCCGCCGGCGTCGGGGGAGGACCAGCCCTGGCCGATGTCGCGGACCTCGGCGCCTGCGGCGACCCGGAACTTCGGGATCTCGGCGACGCCGTGGTGCACGCCCGGCAGTTGCAGGCACGGGTGCACCAGGGCCGCCGTCCACTCGACGAACGTGGGCTGGTCACCGACGAAGTCGGTCATGTTGACCAGCTGCGGGGCGCGCGGGGCGCTGACCGCGACCCACCCGTTCGGGCCGAGGGCGTTGTCGACGGCGACGACGCGCATCTTGGTGGCGCCTTCGGACTTGCCGCCGAGCGTGTAGCGGAAGTCCCGCCAGCCGGGGCTGCCTTCCGGCTGCACCACGTACTTGCGCTCGGTGATCAGGAAGCCGTTCGGGGTGTCGTGCCCGAACTCCAGCGCCACCGAGTTCGCCCCGAGCTCGGCGCCCGCCAGCGACAGCACGACCGGGACCTCGCCCTTCTGCGCGCGCTCGGGCAGGTCGTACCACTGGGTGCGCAGCTCCCCGGTGCCCACGGCGGCCGAGTCGTAGCTGCCCCAGACCGGGGCGTTGTCGTTGCCGAACTGGTGCGGGGGCTTCCAGTTCGGTTCCTGCGGGTCGGTGCCGTCGCCCGGCGGCAGGCCGGGGCGGTTGAAGCCCTGCAGCTTGGCCTTCATGTACTGCTGGGCGTCCTCCTTGTCCTGGAGGCGCTTGGGCGGGACCCCGATGTCCTTGTCCTCGGACGGGGCCGCCACCGACGGCTGGTCGGAGGAGACCCGCAGCATCCCGGACTGGGGGTTGGTCTCGACGTAGATGTAGTCGGAGAGGCCGCAGCTGCTGCCCACGATCTGCTTGATGTTGTCCGCGCCGAGGCTGTAGCTGCCCCACTGCTTCTGGATCACCTTGCCGAAGTTCGCGAGCTCGAACAGCACCAGCAGCGCGCAGATGATCGACAGCGGGGCCGTGCCCATCCGCAGCGCCCGGCTGCGGCCCTCCTCGCGGTTGAACCGCTCGTCGACGACCTTCGGGTTGTGCTCATCGATGCGCAGGTGCTCGATGAACGCCACGACCAGGGCGATGAACGCGATGATCAGCAGCACCGTGCTCAGGTGCTTGCCCTTGAGCTGCGGCGGCATGTTGTACCAGGGCACGCCCCAGCCCGAGACGTACCACCAGGCGTTCGGGCCGGTCGCCGCGAACGCGAGGATCACCATCAGGCCGGCGAAGAACGCCGCCCGGTTCCGCTTCGACCGCAGCACCGTGCTGCTCGTCGCCAGCGCCGTCAGCGCGGCCAGCGCGCCGCCGACGGCGGCGAAGATGCCGAAGTGGTGCGACCACTTGGTGGGGGTCAGCACGAGCACGCCGAACGACATGGCGCTGATCGCCAGCAGGCGGCGGCTCGGGCCCAGCGCCGCACCCCGGATCCGGCCGCGGCGCAGCAGCACCACCGCGCACGTCGCCAGGCACAGGATCACCAGCAGCACCGGGAAGCGCCGCGTCATCGACCCGTCCGGGGTGGGGCTGAACAGCAGGTTGTAGCGGCTCAGCTCCTCGTACCAGCTCTGGCTGGGGCCGACGTCGGTGCGCAGCTCGGTCGCGTCCATCACCGACTGCCAGGTCTGGTCGGCGAACACCAGCGCCAGGATCACGAACCCGGAGGAGGCGATCGGTGCCAGCACCGGCAGCCAGCCGAACTCCATCGCGCGCTTGCGGACCAGCCGGAACAGCGGCTTCAGCGCCGCCACGAACGGCAGCACCGACACCATGCCGTGCGGGTTCGCGCCCACCGACAGCGCCGCCACGACCAGGCCCAGCGCCGCGGGCATCAGCCGGTCGGTGGCCACCGCGCGCTCCACCGCGCACAGCGCCAGCAGCGAGAACAGCACCACGACCGGCTCGGGCCGCAGACCGTTGTCGTAGGGCAGCCAGAACGCCAGGAACACGGCGGCGGCGGCCCAGCCGGCGGCGTTGGAGCGCCGCACCTGCTGGCCGAGTCGCGGCAGCACCTCGCGGGAGATCAGCAGCCAGCTGACGATGCCCATCAGCAGGGCGGGCAACCGCACCCACGGCGTCGCCGTGGAGATCTGCACCCACACCGAGTACAGCTCGTAGAACCAGCCGAACGGCGCCTCCGGGGCACCGAACCAGCGGTAGTAGTTGCTGACGTAGCCGAAGCTCTCGCGCGCCCGCGCGATGTTGAGGATGTAGCCGTCGTCCGAGGTCATCGCCCCGATGACCCACCACACCAGCAGCGATCCGATGACCGCGACGTCGCGGAACGTCGGCTTCCACCAGCCGACCGCCAGCCACTTCGGGGGACGGCGGCCCGCGCGCACGTCCAGGCGCCGCAGGCACACCACCGAGCCGATGAACGTCAGCACCGCCAGCGCCATCGCCGCCAGCTTCAGCGGCGTCGCCTGGCTCTCGTAGCGGGTGTCGACCCGGGCCTCGAACGACAGGCCGTTCACGTCGTCGCGCTGGTCGTCGATGCTGGAGTAGATGCCGGTCAGCTGCGGGCGCTGGTCACCGCGCATGTTCGCGATGGACTGGTCGCCGACGCTCGCGGTGCTGCCGTTGCCGTCGGAGTGCAGCGAGATCGAGCAGTCGCCCGCGGGCATCGGGGCCGTGCCCACCTGCTGGCCCTTGGTCAGCAGCGTCAGCTGGCCGTTGTCGACCTGCAGCGTCAGGCCGGTCAGCTTGCCGTAGTCCGACGACGGCGGGTTGGTGCTCAGCAGCACGGCCGGGCCGGTGGTGCGCGCGTCCAGGCTGCGCGCCGAGGCGCACGGCACCTCGGCGTTGAGCCACAGAGGCGAGTAGGCCACCAGCGGGGCCGACACCGACTTCGTCCCCTCCGACGTCGGCCATTTCAGGGTCGTGACGTCGTAGTTGACGGGGAGGAACGGAATCGCCAGCGCGAGGACCGTGCCCAGCAGGCCCAGAACGGAGGCGAAGAGCTTCAACCGCTTGGCCGACGGTCGAGCGCGGTCGGTCCCGTTGTCTGCCGAAGGGTCGTCCGTTCGGCGGCTGTCATCCTGGCCACTGAGCACGAAGGGAGAATAGTAGTTGCTGGTCCGAGCGCTTTCGCGGCATTCCGGCGGTGTGCGAATCGACACCAGGGGTAACGCCGTGAGCTGCGAACTCAGTTCGATCTCAGGCGCGTCTCAGCGTCCCGTGATCTTCCGGTTATCGAGTCCGGTGTGAAGTCCGCGTAAAAAGCGAGCGGCCGTCGTGCGCGACGACGACCGCTCGGTGCGCTGATCGGATCAGCGGCGGAAGAACCGCTCCTTGCGTCCCTGGATCACCAGCCGCAGCCACTCGCGGAACGCCTTCGGGTCCTTGCGCTGCACCACGAAGTACAGGCCGAACCGCACCACCTCGAGGGCGCCGATCTTGCGCATCCCCGGCTGCGAGAGCAGGTAACCGCGGTTGCGGTAGGTGTAGTAGCGCTTGTTGTCGTCCGACGGGTCCTGGGCGTGGAACCGGCCGCCCAGCATCGGCTTGAACTCCGCCGACCCGTCCGGGTGCAGGAACTTCGTGCGGAACGTGGTGCCGAACGGCAGGCCCGAGCGCACCAGGCGGCGGTGGATCTCCACCTCGTCGCCGCGGAAGAACAGCCGGTAGTCCGGAACGCCCACCACGTCCAGCGTGCTCGCCCGGAACAGCGCGCCGTTGAACAGCGAGGCGATGCCCGGCAGGAACTCCTCCGGCAGCTCGCTGACCTTGCGCTTCCAGGTCAGGCCGCGACGCAGCGGGAACGCCAGCGTGTCCGGGGTGTCGATGTTGACCACCACCGGCGACACCGCGGCCAAGCGGCGCTTCTCGGCGACCTCCAGCAGCGTCGACAGCGCGTGCTCGTCGGCCGGGCGGCCGTCGTCATCGCCCAGCCACACCCACTCCGCGCCCAGCGACAGCGCCGTCAGCATGCCCAGCGCGAAACCACCGGCACCGCCGAGGTTGCGCTGCGAGGCGATGTAGGTGGAGGGCACCGGGCAGTCGTCGACCACGTCCGAGGCCGACTGGTCCGGGCCGTTGTCGACCACGACCAGGTGGTCCGGCAGCCGCGTCTGGCTCGCGATGACCTTCAGGGACTCGGCCAGCAGCTCGCGACGGTGCCTGGTGACGATGACCGCGACTACGGATCCGGCCGGCAGCTGCTGCGCGGAGTCGGTGCTCATGAGCCTTCTTTGCTCCCGATCGTGGCCCGGGATTCGCCGATCCGGGCCAGGGTTTCCTCACTCAGGTTGTTGAAGGGGTCGTACCCCTTGTAGTGCGTCAAGACCTCGCGCAGCGAGCCCTCTTCGCGAATACCGCCCTTGTCCATCCAGATCGCGGTGCTGCACAGCTCGACGAGGAATTCGTCGGAGTGCGAGGCGAAGACAAGCATGCCGGATCGCTTGACGAGATCGTTGAGGCGGTCCCGCGCCTTCTCCAGGAACTCCGCGTCGACCGCGCCGATGCCCTCGTCCAGGATCAGGATCTCGGGGTCGATCGAGGTCACCACGCCCAGCGCGAGCCGGACCCGCATGCCGGTGGAGTAGGTGCGCAGCGGCATCGCCAGGTAGTCGCCCAGCTCGGTGAACTCGGCGATGTCGTCGATCCGCTTCTCCATCTCCTTGCGGGACATGCCCAGGAAGAGGCCGCGGATGATGATGTTCTCGTAGCCGGAGATCTCCGGGTCCATGCCCACGCCGAGGTCGAAGACCGGCGCGACCTTGCCGACCACGCGGGCGCTGCCCCGGGTCGGCTCGTAGATGCCCGACAGCAGCCGCAGCAGCGTGGACTTGCCCGCGCCGTTGTGGCCGACCAGCGCGACCCGGTCCCCTTCGCGCAGCGACATGTTGATGTCGTGCAGCGCCTCGATCACCGGCACCCGGCTGTCGGTGCCGATCTTGCCGCCGGCGCGGCCGAGCACGGCCTTCTTCAGCGAGCGGGACTTCGCGTCGAAGATCGGGAAGTCGACCGCCGCGTTCCATACGTCGATGCTGACCATGGTGTATTCGGCCTCACTCAGACCCAGTAGGAGACACGGGCACGGTAGTTGCGCAGCACGATCAGCGCCAAGGCCCAGCCGACGACGGTGATCGCGCCGCACACCAGCCAGTGGTGCCAGGCGATGGGGCTGCCGAGCATGGGCTGCCGGATGATCTCCAGGAAGTGCATGAACGGGTTGATCTCGGCGAGCTTCGCGCGCTCGGCGATCGCCGGGTTCGGGTTCGACTTGAACTGGTCGTAGTTCCACACGATCGGGGTCATGAAGAACATCAGCTGCACGATGCTCTGGGTCACCGGCGGGATGTCGCGGAACCGGGTGGAGATGGTGCCGACCACCAGGATCACCCAGGCGCCGTTGACCGCGATGAGCGCGAACGCCGGGATCGCCAGCAGCACCGTCCAGCTCAGCGGGTGCGGGAAGACGAACAGCAGCACGAAGTAGACGACGAGGTTGTGCGCGAAGAACAGCACCTGCCGCCACAGCAGCCGCAGCACGTGGATGCTCACGGGCGCGGGGAGCTGCTTGATCAGGCCCTCGTTGGAGATGAAGACCTCGGAGCCGTCGTTGACGCAGTTGCCGATGAAGCCCCACACGATGAAGCCCACGGCCAGGTAGGGCAGGTGCTCGGCCAGCGGCTGCCCGAACAGCTGCGAGTACAGCAGACCGAGTGCGGTGACCGTGACGGCCATGCTGATGGTGATCCACAGCGGGCCGATGACGGAGCGCCGATAGCGCTGCTTGATGTCCTGCCAGCCCAGATGCGCCCACAGCTGTCGCTGGCCGAGGGCGTCACGGATGTCCTTGAACGCTTTTCGCCAGGACCGCGGCGAGATCTCAGACGGCGCCGGAGGTCGGTCTAGCGTGCTCGTAGCATGCACGAGCGAAAGAGTACCGACCACGGCTGCGCACACTCGGCCTGGGCATCACTCGAAGGGGTAGCGCCCGCTTGACGTCGGGCGCTACCTACCGTTACCCCGTGAGCGGTTAGAGGTACTGCCCAGTGCCCTTCAGCGGACCCATGTCCGCTTCGCCGGATCCCGCGGGCAGGCCGCGCCGCATCTGCTCCAGCTGGGCCCGCGCGGCCATCTGCTGGGCGAACAGGGCCGTCTGCAGGCCGTGGAACAGGCCCTCCAGCCAGCCCACCAGCTGGGCCTGGGCGATCCGCAGCTCGGCGTCCGACGGCGTGCTCTCCTGCGCGAACGGCAGCGACAGCCGCTCCAGCTCCTCGATGAGCTCCGGCGCCAGACCCTGCTCCAGCTCCCGGATCGAGGACTGGTGGATCTCCTTGAGCCTGCTGCGGCTGGCCTCGTCCAGCGGGGCCTGGCGGACCTCCTCCAGCAGCTGCTTGATCATCGTGCCGATGCGCATCACCTTGGCCGGCTGCTCGACCATGCCGTTGATGTCCTCGCCCTGCTCCGGGGCCTCGTCGCCCGCCTCGGCGGCGGCGTCGGACGAGGCGGCGCCGACGGGGTTGCCGTCCTCGCCGACCACGAACACCTGCGGGCGCTGTTGTTCGTTCATGCCTCCCATGCTTCCAGTCTGCCGCGCCCGCGCGCGGCCGGTCGCCCCGACTCGCCCGCAGCGCTGGGGAAACGGATCACGAGTGATGCGGTAATGGACACCCGGAGGCGGAAACGCGGCCCGCGCTTGCGTAATGTCTTCGACCATGGCGTTCGACGTCGCGGCGGTTCGCGGACTCTTCCCCGCGCTCGGCGACGGGTGGGTGCACCTGGACGCCCCGGCGGGCATGCAGGTTCCCGAGCAGGTGGCCACGGCGGCGTCGACGGCGCTGCGGGCCCCGGTGTCCGGGCCTGGCGGGAACTTCCCCGCGTCGCAGCGCGCCGAGGCGATCGTGGAGGCCGCCCGTCGTGCGATCGCGGATCTCGTAGGTGCCAAGCCGTCCGGGGTGGTGCTCGGGCCGAACTCGGCCGTGCTCCTCGGGCGGCTCGCCGACGCGCTCGGCGACGGCTGGATGATCGGCGACGACGTCGTGGTGTCCCGCCTCGACTCGCCCGCCAACGTCGACCCGTGGCAGCGCGCCGCCCAGCGCTCCGGCTCCACCGTGCGCTGGGCGGAGATCGACATCGAGACCTGCGAGCTGCCGACCTGGCAGTACGGTGAGCTGGTCACCCCGCGCACCAAGGTCGTGGCGGTCACCGCCGCCTCCGGCGCGGTCGGCACCCGGCCGGACCTGCGCCCGGTCGCCGAAGCCGCCGAGGAGCACGACGCGCTGCTGGTCGTCGACGCCTCCGCGGCGGCCCCGTTCGTGCCGCTGGACATCACCGAGCTCGGCGCCGACGTCGTCGCCGTCAACGCCTCCGCGTGGGGCGGTCCGCAGGTGGGCGCGCTGGCGTTCCGCGACCCGGCGATGCTCGACCACCTGCCGTCGGTGGCGCTGGACCACAGCGCCCGCGGCCCGGAGCGGCTGGAGATGGGCCCGCACGCGCTGCCGCTGCTGGCGGGCCTGGTCGCCTCGGTGGACTACCTCGCCGGGCTCGACGACGCCGCCGTCGGCCCCCGCCGCGAGCGGCTGCTGACCTCGCTGCGCGCGGTGAAGTCCTACCAGGCCGGGCTGCTGAGCTCCCTCACCAGCGGGCTGCGCAGGATCGACGACGTGGTGCTCATCGGCGACTCGATGCGGCGCATCCCGGCGGTGGCCTTCACCGTCAACGGAGTGAAGGCCGAGGACGCGGTCGCGCACCTCGCCGACCAGGGCATCTGCGCCTTCGCCGACCCCGGCAGCCACGGCGTGTTCGCGGCCCTGGGCGCGGCCGAGGTGGGCGGGGCCGTGCGCGTGGGCCTGGCCCACTACACCAGCACCGCGGAGATCGACCTGCTCCTCCAGGCGGTCTCGACCCTCACCTGAGCGGGCGGGAATGCCGCGCGGGGCCGGACCCGCGCGCGACATCCGCGTCCTCAGCGCACCAGGAGGATCTTGCCCCGGACGTCGCCTGCTTCGAGGGTGGCGTGGGCGCGGGAGGCCTCGGCCATCGGGACGCGGGCGTGCACCGGCATCCGGACCTTCCCCGCTTCGACCAGCGGCCAGAGGCGCTCGCGCACGTCGGCGACGATCCGGGCCTTGCCGTTCGGGCCCTCGACGGGACGGCCGCGCAGCCCGAGCATCGACATCCGCAGCCGCTTCATCAGCATCTTGCCCATGTTCAGCTCGGCCTTGGCGCCGCCCTGCATGCCGATCACCGCCAGGAACCCGTCGGGCGCCAGCGCCGAGAGGTTGCGGTCCAAGTAGGACGCTCCCATGTTGTCCAGGATGACGTTCGCGCCGCCGAGCTCCTTGACGACCTCGACGAAGTCCTCGTCGCGGTAGGAGATCACCGGGTCCGCGCCCAGCTCCGCGCACAGCGCCCGGCTCTCCGCCGATCCCGCGGTCGCCGCGACCCGCGCGCCCAGCGCCTTGGCGACCTGGATGGCGCAGGTGCCGATGCCGCCCGCGCCGCCGTGCACCAGGAACAGGTGCCCCTCGCGGAGACCGGCCTCCATCACCACGTTCGACCAGACCGTGCAGGCGACCTCGGGGATGCCCGCCGCCTCCACCAGGTCCACGCCGTCGGGCTTGGGCAGCACCTGCGCGGCCGGGACCGCGACCCGCTCGGCGTAGCCGCCGCCCGCGAGCAGCGCGCACACCTCGTCGCCGACGTTCCAGCCGGTGACGCCGTCACCGATCTCGGCGATGGTGCCGGAACACTCCAGTCCGGGGATGTCGCTTGCGCCCTTCGGCGGCGGGTAGTTGCCTTGGCGCTGAGCGAGATCGGCGCGGTTGACGGCACCGGCGGCGATGTCGATGACGACCTCGCCGGGGCCGGGTTCGGGGTCCGGGTGCTCCGTCCACACCAGAACGTCGGGGCCGCCCGGCTCGCTGATTGAAATCCCATGCATGCCCGTGACGGTAGTCAGCCTCGGGCGGAGCGAAAACCGAGAACCCGGGACCGGGCGGGAAAAACGGGAAACATTCCCACTTCTGAACTCGTTCGGGTTTCGCTTGACTGGGAGCCTCATTCACCCATTCCACTCAAAACGGGGGAGCAGGATGAGTTCGCGAACCATCACACCCAGACGCACCGCGGCGGCGCTGGCCGCCACCTGCGCGGCCGCGCTGGTCGCCATCGCCCCGGCCTCGGCCGCCCCCGCGGGACTCGGTGACCGGGTCACCGGCGACGCGGTGAACCGACACCTGGTCGCGTTGCAGCGCATCGCCGACCTCAACGACGGCAACCGCGCCTCCGGGCTGCCCGGCTACGAGGCGAGCGTCGACTACGTGGCGGGCAAGCTGCGCGGCGCGGGTTTCGACGTGACCACGCCGGAGTTCACCTACGACGCCTTCTACCTGGACTCCTTCAGCCTCGCGGTCGCCGGTCAGCCCACCGAGGGCGACGCGCTGGAGTACTCCCCGGCCACCCCGCAGGGCGGCATCACCGCGCCGCTGTCGGTCGCCGCCGTCGACGACACGCCGGGCTGCGAGGCCACCGACTTCGGTCCCGACGTGGCGGGCTCGGTCGCGCTGATCCAGCGCGGCTCCTGCACCTTCGCCGAGAAGCAGCAGGTCGCGGCCGACGCGGGCGCCGTGGGTGTGATCATCTACAACAACGTCGAGGGCCCGCTCAACGGCACGCTCGGCGACCCCGCCGATGCGCGCATCCCCAGCGCCGGCACGTCCATGCAGGTCGGGCAGGCCCTGGCCGGGCAGGCGGGCGCCGAGGTGAAGCTGGACGTCCAGTCGCGGCTGGAGACCGTCACCACCCGCAACGTCGTCGCCCAGACCCGCACCGGCCGCCCGGACAACGTCGTGATGGCCGGCGCGCACCTCGACAGCGTGCCGGAGGGACCGGGCATCAACGACAACGGCAGCGGCAGCGCCGGGCTGCTGGAGACCGCGCTGCGCATGGGCGGCAGCCCGCAGTCGGAGAACGCGGTCCGCTTCGCCTGGTGGGGCGCGGAGGAGTCCGGCCTGGTCGGCTCCACGAAGTACGTGCAGAGCCTGACCTTCGAGCAGCAGCTCGACATCGCCCTGTACCTGAACTTCGACATGATCGGTTCGCCGAACGCCGCCTACCTCGCCTACGACGGCGACGACTCCGACGGCGTCGGCTCGGGACCGGGACCGCAGGGCTCGGGGCAGATCGAGCAGGACCTGACCGCGGCGATGGCCGCGCAGGGCGTGGAGCTGGAGGGCACCGACTTCGACGGGCGCTCCGACTACGGCGAGTTCATCGCCAACGGCATCCCGGCGGGCGGCCTGTTCACCGGCGCCGAGGAGGTCAAGACCGAGGCCCAGGCGGCCAAGTGGGGCGGCACCGCGGGCGTCGCGTTCGACCCGAACTACCACCAGCCCGGCGATCACCTCGGCAACATCGACCACGTCGCGCTGGAGCGCAACGCCAAGGGCCTGGCCAACGTGATCGAGGCGTACTCGCACAGCACCGAGGCCGTCAACGGGATGCAGACCCGCGAGCAGCGGGCGGCGCTGCGCCAGTCCCAGCTGAGCACGTTCGCCGAGCACGCTCGGGGAACGGCCGTTCCGCACGGCCACAACGCGATCTGACGGGGGCAGGTGCGAAGCGGGGTGCGGATCCGTCCGCGCCCCGCTTCCGCTGTTCCGCGCGGGCGGAGGAGCCTCGCCGCGTCCTGATGTCGGCGAGACCGCACCCGGCGGGGGTGCTCAGGCGCCGACGGTCTCCGCGTCGGCGCGCTCGCCCGCCAGCAGCGCCACCCGGTAGTGGGCCAGCGACTTGTTGAGGCGGTCGCGGGCCAGCTTCGCCTGTTCGTCGTCGACCCCGATCCCGAGGTGCGCGCACACGGCGGCGCCGGTGGGCTTCGGCCGGGCCTTCACGTCCTGTGTCTCATCCACGGACACCATGCTCGCAGCCCCGGGCCGACATCGTTCCCCGAGGCCGCCGTCCAGCCGGTGAACCCACCGCGACCAGCGGGTTCACGCCTGGACGACGACGCCCATGGCTTCGAGGAACCGGAGCGCCAGCGGCTTGGCCGGGACGATCCGGTGGGCCTCGAAGCGCGCCACGTCGGACTCGGCGACGCCGGCCGACGCGGCGAGCCTCGCGTGGTCCCAGCCCAGCTCCTGGCGCGTGAGGAGCACCAGCCGGACCAGGTCTTCGGTGTCGTGGGGGTGTTCTTGCTCGGTTCCACTCACGCGCCGACCCTAACCACCCAAGATCACCGGTCCGTCACCCTGACGTCAGGCTCACAGATCGAGCGCCGGCGCGAGCTCGCGCAAGGCGGGCAGCGGGTCGTCGGCGGGACCGTCCCCGAGAACCTGGATGACCACGTGATCGGCACCGGCGTCGAAGTGCCGCCGCACGTGCGCGGCGATCGACTCGGCGTCGCCGATGGCCACCAGGTGCTCGGCGAGCTTGTCCGAACCGCCGATGACGAGGTCGGACTCGTCGAAGCCCTGCCGCAGCCAGGAGTTCCGGTAGTTCGGCAGCTGCGAGTACATGTGCAGGTGCTGGTGGGCCCGCCGCAGCCCGACCTCCCGGTCGGTGGTCAGCGCGACGGCCTGCTCGCTGACGACCCACTTGTCCGGGCCGAGCAGCTCGCGGGTGCTCGCGGTCTGCTCCGGGGTGATCAGGTAGGGGTGCGCGCCGTCGGCGACGGTGCCCGACAGCTCGATCATCTTGGGGCCGAGGGCGGCCAGCAGCCGGGTGGGCCGCGGCGCCCCGGGCTCGATCTCGGCGGGCAGCTCGTCCATCCGCCGCAGGTAGTCGCGCATGGTCGCCAGCGGCTTGCGGTAGGTCCCCGCGTTCCCCTCGACCAGGGGGCCGTGGCTGACGCCGAGCCCGAGCACGAACCGGCCGGGGTGCAGCGCGCTGAGCGTGCGCCCGCCGGACTCGGCGGCCGTCGCGTCACGCGCGTGGATGTTGGCGATGCCGGTGCCGACCACGAGCCGCTCGGTGGCGCCCAGCAGCGCCGAGGCCTGCGTCAGCGAGTCCTTGCCGAACGCTTCTCCGTAGAACAGCGACCCGTACCGGAGCGATTCCAACTCCTTCGCCCGGGCCTGCACGTCTTGGATCGGCCAGGCGTCGCTGGTCCACCACACACCTACACGGGACTGGAAATCGATCTGAGCCATGTCCCGACGCTATACCCGCGAGACGCGCTTCGCGGGTTGCTGAGAAGGGGCTGAAATCTTCGGCGTTCGGGGTCCGCGCGCGACGCGTGGGCGCGAGACTGGGGCGCATGTTCAAGAAGCTTTTGGCGGCGGTCGGCGTGGGCGGCGCCGACGTGGAGACCGAGCTGCACACCCCGGGCGTCCAGCCGGGAGGTCAAGTGCAGGGCGTCGTCCGGCTGCGCGGCGGCGAGGTCCCGCAGCGGCTGGACGGCGTGTCGGTCGAGTTCGTGACCCGCGTGGAGCGCGAGACCGACGACGGCGAGACCGAGTCCAAGCGCGCGTTCGGGCAGCAGCGGGTCGGCGAGGGCGTCGAGCTGCAGCCCGGTCAGGTCGTGGAGCTGCCGTTCCAGGCGGTCGTGCCGCTGGAAACGCCGATCACCTTCTACGCCGGCCGCCACCTGCCGGGCGGCGAGGTCGCGGTCCGCACCCGCCTGGAGATCAGCGGCGCCGTGGACGCCACCGACACCGATCCGATCGGCGTGGGCGCGCTCCCGGCCCAGCACGTACTGCTGGAGGCGGTCGAGCGGCTCGGCTTCCACCTGCACCGCGTCGACTGCGAGGCCGGGCACCTGCGCGGAACCCGCCAGACGCTGCCGTTCTACCAGGAGATCGAGTTCCACGGCTCCCCGAACTACCCGCGCCTCAAGCAGCTGGAGGTCACCTTCATCGCGGGCCACGACGGCCTCGACGCGGTCATCGAGGGCGACAAGAAGGCGGGCCTGCTCACCAGCGGCCGCGACCTCACCAACGTCCTCAACATCGACTACGCCGCCATCGACCAGGTCGACTGGCAGGCGGAACTCCACAACCACCTCACCCGAATGAACACCGGCTGGCTCTGACCCGGCCCCACGGGACGTCCGACGGTGGCGCAGTTTTCATGAAAACCGCCCCCAAACCAACTCCCCCACAAGGACAAACCCGAGGTCACCCCTGAGGAGAGGGGACAGTTCTCATGAAAACTGTCCCCTCCCCACGAACAAGACGTGACCCCCGGAAGCGGAGACGTCCCCCTGGCAGGTGCGTCGGCAGAGTCGGACTCGAACGTCACCAGGGGACAGTTTTAGCCATAACTATCCGGACATTTCGGGGTCGGAGGGCGACAGTTATGACTAAGGATACGTTTCAAAAGGAACGTGACCAAGGCGACCCAATCTTTAGTAGAGGTGACCCGCTACGGGTACGTTTCGATAGGCCGTGGCAATTTCTTCTGAAATTGGCAGACCCCACAACGCGAGAAAACCCCAAGACGAAGCCAATTTCTGGAGAAATTGCCACTCCGCACGCAAGCAGCTCGACCCCGCGAAGCGCTCCCGAGGAACCCCGTGGGGGTGGTGACAGTTTTCATGAAAACTGTCCAACCCCACTGGGGCCCTCTGTGGGGAGAACTTCCAACCCTCGAGGCGTCTGAGCTGGGGTTTTGGGGTTCCGTCGTGTGGGTGGAGTGACAGTTTTCATGAAAACTGTCCCGACCTCCACGGGGTCGTCTTGGGAGCGCTCCGCGGGGTACTTCGGGTGCGTACGGAGGGGCAATTTCGTCCGAAATTGGCTTCGTTTCGTGGTTTCCTCGCGTTGTGCGGTCTGCCAATTTCAAACGAAATTTCCCCTGCCTTTCGAAACGTATCCGTAGTGGGGCGCGTCTACCAAAGCTTGGGTCGCCTCGGTCGCGTTCGTTTCGAAACGTACCCGTAGTGGGTCGCCTCTACTGAAGCTTGGGTCGTCTTGGTCGCGTTCCTCTTGAAACGTCTGTGCCGGTACTGGTGCCCAGTCATGAAACTGCGATCACGCAGTGACCGTGCGGATCTAACCCCCGAGCCGCTCGCGGACTCTCCGGCGGAGGAGCTCGTACTCCGCGTCCGTGCGGGTCTTGCCCGTGGGGCGGGGGACCTGGGCGCCTTCGCCGACGAGTTCGTCGGGGGCGAACTGCTCGCGGGTCAGGTCCACTTCCAGGCCGTCGCCGAAGCGGTTCCACCAGTGGTAGTCGACGTGCTCGCCGTCGCGGTGGACGGGCCCGCACATGAGTTCCCCGCCGAAGAAGTCGTGCAGCACGAGCGCCGTGGTGCCGCACTGGCCGCGAGCGGGGTTGCCGGGATGCCAGTCCGGAACGTCCTCCGGCGCGCAGGTGTCCGCACCCCACGAATCCCGAA
This sequence comes from Saccharopolyspora flava, assembly GCF_900116135.1. GTDB lineage: Bacteria > Actinomycetota > Actinomycetes > Mycobacteriales > Pseudonocardiaceae > Saccharopolyspora > Saccharopolyspora flava. The sequence continues at coordinate 97,734 of NZ_FOZX01000012.1, read as the reverse complement.
TCGCCCGTTCCACGTCGAGCAGTGACCAGAAGATCATGCCCGGCACCTTGCCAAGCCCCACCGACATCCCGGTCAGGCCGTCACCGAGGAGGCCGGTGCGTCCTCCAGCGGGAGGTCTCGGGTGTGGCGCAGCGGTGAGGTGAGCAGCCAGGCGGAGGACAGCAGGACGCCGATGGCCGCGATCCACAGGGTCGTGCGCATCCCGAGGTGGGTGCCGCTGATGCCGCCGAGCAGGGCGCCGAACGGGGCGGTGGCGCGGAGCATGAACCGCATCGTGGCGTTCATCCGGCCCAGCAGGTGGTCGGGGCACAGCATCTGGCGGAAGCTGACCTCCACGACGTTCAGCGAGATGAGGCAGAACCCGCTGATCACGCCGCCGATCGCGTACCACGCGACCTGCACGCCGGGTCCGGTCAGCGGCACCAGCAGCATCCCGGCACCGAGCCCGACGATCGCCACGAGCATCAACCGCGCCTGCCCGATCCGACGCGCCAGGGCGTTCGTGGTCAGCGCCGCCGCCACCGCCCCGAGCGGGCCGATGCTGGCGAGCAGTCCCACTTCCCCGGGCGACAGGCCGATTTCCAGCGACAGGAACGCGATCGCGATCGCGATGCTCATCGACTGGAAGAACACGACGCACGCCCCGCTGCACGCGACCGCCCGCAGGATCGGATGCCCGAAGACGAACCGCAGCCCCTCCCGGATCTCGGGCACCAGCCGGGTCCGGCTTCGCTCCCGTGGAGGTTCGGAGGTCTTGATCGAGCGCAGCCACCCGGCCGACCACAGGAAGCTCAGCGCGTTCACGACGATCGCCACCGGCGCGGTCAGGAACTGCACCAGGAACCCGCCGGCGGCAGGCCCGGTCACCTCGGCGACCGACATGTTCGCCTGCAGCTTCGCGTTGCCCTCCACCAGCTGGGACCGGTCGATCAGGCGCGGCAGGTAGGACTGGTGCGCGACGTCGAAGAACACGGTCAGCACCCCGGCCACCGCCACGACCAGGTACAGCTGCCACAACGTGAGCACCCCGAACCAGGCCGCCACCGGTAGCGACCCGAGCGCCACCGCCCGCCCCACGTCGGCGACGAGCAGCACGGGCCGGTTCCGCCACCCGTCGCACCAGGCCCCGACGGGCAACCCGACGACCAGGAACGCGGCCGTCTCCAGCACGGCCAGCAGCGACACCTGGAACGGCGAAGCCCCGAGCTCGCTGATCGCCAGCAGCGGCAACACCACGAACCCGACCCGAGACCCGATCTGACTGAGCCCATCAGCAACCCAAAGCCGCCGAAAGTCAGCACCCAGCAGGGGCTTCCGGGGCGCGAGGTCGTCGGTTCGCTTCGACAAGCCGGTCACGGGCGCTACTGCTCGGTGACGAAGGTGCCGCGTCCGTGCACCACGGTGATCGTGCCGGACTCGACCAGGGAGCTCAGCGCGCGCCGAACGGTCCCGCGCGCGACTCCGTAGAGCTCGGAGAGCTCGGCCTCGCTGGGCAGCCGGGAACCCCGCGGCAGCGCGCCCGACTCGATGTCGGCGGTGACGTCGTCGGCGACCTGCTGCCAGATGGTCTTCGCCGCGCCGTGGTCGATACGGCCGGACCGGTCTTCCCAGGACATGACACCCAGCCTGAGTACCCATGACCTGTAAGGATGAACCTCTACGTCTGTGAATGTACGTAGACGTACATAGTCGTCTATATCTGTAAGAGTGATTCGAGGCCGACTGATGGGGGTGAGACGTGGAGCTGAAATCGCGGTTCAGCTCTCGCCCTGCTGGGCTCGCAGCTGTTTGAGCACGTCTTCCCAGGTCCACCTGTGGTGGCCGCTGGGAAGGGTCAGGGACGGATTCAGCTTCCCTTCGCGGACATAGCGCGCGAGCGTGCTCGGGTTGATCCCGAGGCGCTTCGCCACTTGTCCCGAGGTCAGCAACTCGTCTGCCACGAATCCGACCGTATGTGCCCCTTCGAGTGAACACACGGCTTCTGCATCGATCGACGTGATCAAGAGCTACAATCGCGTTCAACTCGTTCACCACGATTGTCCGATTTATGAGAGTGGGGGAGATGGAGCTGGAGGTCGTGATCGTCGACGACCGGGAGTGGTTCGCCTGTCCGGTGGGCGGTCCTCACTGCGGCCGGAGCCTCGTCGACAGCGGCCGAATGGGCCTGGACGCCCTGGACTGGCACGTCCGCATCACCCACAACCTCGTCCTCCCCATCGACCAGGTCTCGGCCGGCCCCAAGCCCGCGACCCCGAAACCCGTTCCGACGCAGGAGAAGAAGGCGAGCTAGGCCCCTACCGACCGCAGGAGAAACGACGCACTGAGACGAGAACTGAGACCGAGGTGCAAACCGGCCCGGTGGGGAAGTTCCCTACCGGGCCGTGTTTGTGCTGGTCAGCGAAGCGGAAGCGGCGGGATTCGAACCCGCGGTCGGTCTCCCGACGCTCGCTTTCAAGGCGAGTGCATTCGGCCGCTCTGCCACGCTTCCACGCCGCAGCGTAGCCAACCGCGGATGATCGGCATACAGCCGGTCCGGGGTTCAGTCGAGGCTGCGGAGGTGGTCGGTGAGGCGGGTGAAGACGGCGGTGAGGGTCTTCTTCTCGTCGTCGTCGAGCAGGTCGATGATGTGCTCGCGGACGCCCTTGACGTGGGACGGGGCGGCTTCGCGGAGCTTGGCGAGGCCGTCCTCGGTGAGGACCGCGAGGACGCCTCGGCCGTCCTCCGGGCATTCCTGGCGGCGGACCAGACCTTCCTTCTCCAGCCTGCGGATCTGGTGCGACATGCGGCTCTTGGAGTGGGCGATGCCGTTGGCCAGCTCGCTCATCCGCATCTGCATGTCCGGGGCCTCCGACAGCGAGATCATGATCTCGTAGTCGGCGATCGACAGGCCGTGGGTGAGCTGCAGCTCTCTGTTGAGCCGGTGCTCCAGCAGCGCGCTGCCCACGATGTAGGCGCGCCAGGCCGTCATCTCGGTGTCGCCCAGCCACGGGGTCAGCTGCTCGGTCGCCTCGCTCACCCGTACAGGTTACCGAGGTCGGAAGCCCGGCGGGCCGAGTAGGAAACCTCCCGCCAAAAATGCGTTGCCACCCCTCCGCTCGGCGCGACTAGCATCGAGTGCCGAGCCAGGGGGGCGATGTGACGGTCGCGGTCGAGGTCCACGAGCTGGTCAAGCGGTATCCCAAGAGCCGGTCCAACGCGGTCGACGGGCTGTCCTTCCAGGTGCGCGCCGGCGAGGTCTTCGGGCTGCTCGGGCCCAACGGCGCGGGCAAGACCACCACCGTGGGCATCCTCACCACCCGCGTCGAGCCGACCGGCGGGAAGGCGGTGGTCGCCGGGGTGGACGTGGCCGCCGACCCGGTCGCCGCGCGCCGCAAGGTCGCCGTCGTGCCGCAGCGGGTCAACCTGGACCGGTCGCTGAACTCGCGGCAGAACCTCATCTGGCACGCCACCTACCACGGTGTCGCCCGCGCCGAGCGGCGTCGGCTCGCCGACGAGCTGCTGGAGCGGATGGGCCTCACCGACAAGGCCAAGGCGCGCGTCGACGACCTCTCCGGCGGTCAGGCGCAGCGGTTGATGATCGCCCGCGCGCTCATCCACAAGCCCGAGGTGCTGTTCCTCGACGAGCCCTCCACCGGGCTCGACCCGCAGGCGCGGCTGTTCGTGCACGACCGCATCGACGACCTCCGCTCTGAGGGCGTCACGGTGGTGCTGACCACCCACGACATGGACGAGGCCGAGAAGCTCTCGGACCGCGTCGGCGTCGTCGACCACGGCAGGCTGCTCACCCTGGACACCCCGGACGCGCTCATCCGCTCGCTGCCCGGCAGCGGCACCGTCGACGCCACGCTGCGCGCCGACGGCTACGAGCCGGACAAGATCTCCGGGCTGCTGTCCGAGATCCGCGGCGTCGAGCAGGTCGAGCGGATCAGCCCCGACGGCGCCGACGAGCTGCGGCTGCGGCTCTACGTCGCCTCCGAACCCGCCGGGCTGCTCGGGCCGATCGCCCAGGCCCTGCACGAGCAGCGGATCCCGGTCAACGACCTGTCGCTGGGCTCGGCGACGCTGGAGGACGTCTTCATCGACCTGACCGGCCGGGAGTTGCGATGATCTCGATCCGCGCGTTCCTCGCCGTCCTCGGCCGCGACGTGTTCGTCACCGGCCGCGAGCTGCCGAGCTTCCTGGCTCAGGTGCTGGTGCAGCCGGTGGCGCTGCTGTTCATCTTCGGCAAGGTCCTCGGCGAGCTCGGCTACACCCAGCCCGGCTACGCGCAGGTGCTGCTGCCGGGGATGATCGCGCTCAACGCGTTCCTGGTGTCGCTGCAGAACACCTCGTTCCCGCTGGTCCTGGACTTCTCCTACTCGCGGGAGATCGAGGACCGGCTGCTGGCGCCGTTGCCGATCAGCTGGGTGGCGGTGGAGAAGATGCTGTTCGGCGCGCTGCGCGGGCTGTTCGCGGCGGTGCTGATGGTGCCGCTGGGCGTGTGGATGCTCGGCCGCATCGACTGGGATCTCGGCGGCCTGCCGTTCGCGCTGCTGTGCATGGTGCTCGGGTCGGCGTCGGGTGCCGCGGTCGGCATGACGGTGGGGGCGGCGGTGCCGCCGCGGCGGATCAACATCATGTTCGCGGTGATCCTGGCGCCGCTGATGTTCACCGGCGCCACCCAGTTCCCGTGGGCGCAGCTGGATCACCTGCGCTGGTTCCAGGTGCTGTGCGCGATCAACCCGCTGACCTACGTCAGCGAGGGGATGCGGGGAGCGCTGCTGCCGGGCATCCCGCACATGGCGCCGTGGGTGTGCGTGCTGGCGCTGCTGGTCGCGATGCTGCTGTTCGGCACCTTGGGAATCCGGTTCTTCCTGCGCCGCGCACTGGACTAGCTGTCGCTGGAACGAGGGAAAAGATCCACACGATCAGGTGATCAGGTCTCAGTAACGCGGCTCGGCTGACGATGAAGAAGACCTGTTTTCGCTGATCAGAGCCCGAATGGTGGACCGTCACCCGGTCCGGGCCGCTGCGGTGGTGCGTGCACGCCCGGATAGCTTCCCGTCGGCATGTGATCACTCGGATCAGCTGCCCACCTCCGGGCGCCGCAAGGCGTTTCGGCCCGGAGGCCCACGGAGTCGACGGGCCAGGAGCCGATGATGAGCCTACGTCGCACCGCAGGAGGCACTGCACCTGCGGGCAGGTCCCTCGCGGCCGCCCTCGGCCTGGCGTGCCTCGCGCTGACCGGGTGCGCGGCCGCCGAACCCGCCGAACGGCCCGCCTACGCGATGGCCAGGGCCGACCTGGGCATGCAGGCCGACGCCACCACCTTCACCGAATTCCCCACGGCCCCGGCCGATCCCGCGCCCGAGGGGGACACCGAGGGAGTGGTGCTGCGGGTCCAGGCCGACACCGCCGTGCACTCCTCGCCCGGCGGACCTGTGTTCGCCAAGCTCCCCGCCAAGCAGCTCGACAACCCGACGTGGGTGCCGGTCATCGCCGAGCGGGGCAAGTGGGCGCAGGTCCTGCTGCCGTCCCGGCCCAACGGCGCCACCGGCTGGGTGCAGGAGGACCAGCGGATCCAGCGCGCCCGCACGCCCTACGTGGTCGACGTCGACATCGACGCGCGGCGGCTCGAGGTGCTCCGCGACGGCGCACCGATCGGGGAGTGGGTGGTCGGCGTCGGAGCGCCGGACTCGCCGACCCCGCGCGGCCGGACCTTCATCATGGCGGCGATCGAGGAGACGGTCACCAAGTTCAGCCCGATCATCCTGCCGCTGGGCACCCACTCCAACACCTTCAGCACGTACGGAGGCGGGCCGGGCACGGTCGCGCTGCACGGCTGGCCGGAACCCTCGGTGTTCGGCCAGGCCAGCAGCGACGGCTGCGTCCGCGTCCCCGACGACGCGCTGCGCCTGCTGGCAACGCTGCCACTGGGCACGCTCGTCCACCTGCGGTGACCCCGCCGATGGTGGAGTTCCCCCGAGAAACGAGGAAGAGGAAGCGATCTATGCGCAAGACGGCTTACATGGCGGGCGCTCTGGCCATGGGCACCGCGAGCATGGTCATCGGCGGTACCCAGGCCTTCGCCGACAGCACCGACAACGACGGCATCAACATCGGCAACGGCAACAACACGAGCGTGCTGCCGATCCAGCTGTGCGGCAACAACATCGCGATCCTCGGCGCGGTCGTGCCGGTCGCCTCCCCGCAGAACGTGGTGTGCGCGGCCAACGCCCCGATCGAGGACCACCCGAGCGAGCCGCCGGCCGAGGAGCCGCCGACCGAGGTCTCCCCGGGCTACGAGCCGCCGGCTTCCGACTCCGACGAGTCGCTGCCCGAGGCCCCGGCGCCCGTCGCTGTGCAGGGCCACCACGCGGTGACCGGCTGATCTTGACCCGGACGGATGGGCCGTCCACCTGAACGGGTGGATCTCCTGTCGGATCTGTAGCGGTGGGCCCGGCCCGCCACTACATTCCGGTGCTGCGTAGATCGCTACGCGTAAAAGGGTGGCCGTTTCGGCTCAAACGGCCACGACGCAGCGGTGGTGGCTGGCGAAGTACTCCCCCTCTCTTCGCCGGTCACCACCGTTGCTCTTCTCTCAAGCGGCAGAACGGCTCTCGTCAGCCGAAGGACTTCGCGGCGGCCAGGAACGCGTCGTTCTCGTCCGGCTGCCCGATCGTCACCCGAGCCCCCTCACCGGCGAAAGCCCGCACCACGACCCGGTTGTCGAGGCAGTGCTCGTTGAACGCCGCGGTGCGCTCACCCAGCGGCAGCCACACGAAGTTGGCCTGCGTCTCCGGAACCTCGTAGCCCATCGCGACCAGCTCGCGGTGCACCCGGACGCGCTCGGCGACCACGTCCGCGCAGCGGCGGCGGAGTTCGTCCTGGGCCTGCAGCGAGGCGATCGCGGCGGTCTGCGCGAGCGCGTTGACGCTGAACGGGATGGTGACCTTGCGCAGCGCCTCGGCGACCTGCACCGGTCCGATCGCGTAACCGACGCGCACGCCCGCCAGGCCGTAGGCCTTGGAGAAGGTGCGCATCGACACGACGTTGTCGCGGACGCGGGTGATCTCCACCCCGTCCGGGGCGTCGGCGTCGTCGACGAACTCGAAGTAGGCCTCGTCGAGCACCACCAGGACGTCCTCGGGCACGCGGTCCAGGAACGCCTCCAGCTCGGCCTTGCGGACCAGCGTGCCGGTGGGGTTGTTCGGCGTGCACACGAACATCAGCCGGGTGGCCGGGGTGATCGCCGCCAGCATCGCCTCGAGGTCCAGGGCGTGCTCGCCGGTCAGCGGCACCTTGACCTGCCGGGCGCCCACGACCTGCGTGATGATCGGGTAGGCCTCGAAGGAGCGCCACGGGAAGACGACCTCGTCGTCGGCGGTGCAGGTGGCCTGCACCAGCTGCTCGCACAGCGCGACCGAGCCGCAGCCGACCGCGATCCGCTCCGGCGCGACGTCGTAGTGCGCGGCCAGCGCCTCGGTCAGCGCGCCCACGCCCATGTCGGGGTAGCGGTGGACCTGGCTCGCGGCCTCGTTGATCGCCGCCACCGCGCTGGGCAGCGGTCCGGCGGAGACCTCGTTGCTGGCCAGCTTGATCGACCCGGGCACGGTTCGGCCGGCCACGTAGGGCGGCAGCTGCTCCAGGTCGGCACGGGTGCGCACGCTCATCGACTTCTCCTACCTCGATCGGACACCCAGGACGTTAACGCGACCCCACCCGCCGCCACACCACCGCTGTCCCCTTCCCGTCCCGCCCCCGATCCCGGTGCGGTGCCGATCCCGGTGCGGTGCTGGGCGGGAGAGGAGGGCTCGATGACGAGGGGTCCGGGAGGGGGACAGTTTTAGCCATAATTGTCCGGGCAAAACGGACTTTGATCATGGGTGATTATGGCTAAAACTGCCCACTGCCAACGCTCATTGTCATCGTGACGGCCCCATCGGCGTCTCTTCGGTCCCGGGTTGGTCCTTATGGATGATGGTGTTGCCCCCTGTTCACATACCTGTGGTTACCTGCCGGGCATGATCCGAACCCGTACCGAGACGATCGCGCTCACCGACGGAACGGCGCTGCGACTCACCGTCGCCGAGCCCGACAACGTGGTGCGCGGAGGCCTCGTCTTCCTGCACGAGGCGCGCGGCATCACGGAGCGGGTCCGCAAGCTCTGCGGCGCGCTGGCCGAGGAGGGCTGGCTCACCGTCGCCCCGCACCTCTACCACCGCGACGGCACCGACGAGCTCGCCGCGGGCCAGAACGAGCACGAGCAGGTCCAGAGGCTCTCCGGCGACTCGATCCTCGCCGACACCGACGCCGCGTTCCTGTGGCTGTCCGACCAGGGCGTCCCCGCCGACCGGCAGGGGATCATGGGCTTCGACATCGGCGGCTCGGCCGCGCTGGTGGTCGCCGCGAGCCGTTCGCTCGGCGCCGCGGTCAGCGTCGGCGGCACCGGCATCCTCGATCCGCTGTCGGCGAAGCTCCCGCCGCTGGTGGAGGTCGCCGGCGAGCTCGCCTGCCCGTGGCTGGGCCTCTACGGCGACGACGTGGAGACCGGCGAGGTCGACAAGCTCCGCGAGGTCACCGACGCGGCCGAGGTGGTCACCGACGTCGTCCGCTACCCGGGCGCCGGGCACCGCTTCGACGTCGACCCGGACGCCGCCGACGAGGCGTGGCGCCGCGCCCGCAACTGGTTCGACCTGCACCTTCGCTGACCTCCCTCGGTCCGGGGTGAGGTTCGCCCTGGCAGGAACGGCATCCGGTGGGTTAGGAAGTAGCCCATGACGACCGCACCGGAGCTGTTGTGGGAACCGACTCCGGAAGGCGTGGCCGCCAGCCGGATGGCCGCCTTCCGCACGTGGCTGCGCGAGCAGCGCGGGCTCGACCTGCCGGACTACCGCGCCCTGTGGGAGTGGTCGGTGGCCGACCTGCCGGGCTTCTGGTCGGCGATCGCGGAGTTCTTCGACGTCGTCTTCCACGACCGCGCCGAGCAGGTGCTGCCCGAGGAGGTCATGCCGGGCGCACGCTGGTTCCCCGGCGCCACGCTGAACTACGCCGAGCACGCGCTCCGCGACGGCGAGGGCAAGTCCGACGAGGACCTGGCGGTGGTCTTCGTCCGCGAGGACGGGCGCAGCGAGGAGATCGGCTACGGCGAGCTGCGGCACCGCGTCGCCGCCGCCCGCTCCGCGCTGGCCGAGCTGGGCGTGGGCGCCGGTGACCGGGTCGCGGCGCTGGCCCCGAACTGCCCGGAGACGCTGGTGGCGTTCCTGGCCGCCGCGAGCCTGGGCGCCACCTGGTCGTCGTGCTCCCCGGATTTCGGCGCCCGCGCGGTCGCGGACCGCTTCGTGCAGATCGAGCCGAAGGTCCTCATCGCCGTCGACGGCTACTGCTACGGCGGCCGGCGCTTCGACGTCCGCGAGACCGTCGACCAGCTGCGCGCGGAGATGCCGGGCCTGGCCGCCACGGTCCTGATCGACTACCTCGGCGAGGAGCACGGCCTGCCGGGCGCGCTGGACTGGCAGGAGCTGCTGGCCCACCACCGGGGCGCGCCGCTGGAGTTCACGCCGGTGCCGTTCGACCACCCGCTGTGGATCCTCTACTCGTCGGGCACGACGGGTCTGCCGAAGGGCATCGTGCACGGCCACGGCGGCATGGTCCTGGAGCACCTCAAGGCCATCGGCCTGCACTGCGATCTCGGCCCGGGGGACCGGTTCTTCTGGTTCACCACGACCGGCTGGATGATGTGGAACTTCCTGATCGGCGGCCTGCTGACCGGCACCACGCTGGTGCTGTTCGACGGCAGCCCGGGGCACCCGTCGCTGTCGGTGCTGTGGGAGCTGGCCGCCCGGTACCGGGTGAACTACTTCGGGACCTCGGCCCCGTTCATCCAGAGCTGCTTGAAGCAGGAGCTGCGCCCGAAGGACGAGTTCGACCTCTCGGCGCTGCGCGCGGTCGGCTCCACCGGGGCTCCGCTGACCACCGACGGCTTCCGCTGGGTGGCCGACGCGGTCGGTGCGGACGTGCAGATCGCCAGCGTCTCCGGCGGCACGGACCTGTGCACGGCGTTCGTGGGCGCGAGCCCGGACGTCCCGGTGTGGCTGGGCGAGATCTCCTGCCCGCTGCTGGGCGCCGCGGCGGCGTCCTTCGACGAGTTCGGCAAGGAGCTGCACGAGGAGGTCGGCGAGCTGGTGCTGACCAAGCCGATGCCGACGATGCCGGTGTTCTTCTGGAACGACCCGGACGGTTCCCGCCTGCGGGAGGCCTACTTCGACGAGTTCCCGGGCGTCTGGCGGCACGGCGACTGGGTCCGGATGACCGACCGGGGCTCGCTGGTGATCTACGGCCGCAGCGACTCGACCCTCAACCGCGGCGGGGTGCGGATGGGCACGGCCGAGTTCTACCGCGTCGTCGAGGGTTTCGAGCGGATCGCCGATTCCCTGGTGATCGACACCTCCGGCGCGGGCGAGACCGACGGCGAACTCCTGTGCTTCCTGGTCCTGACGGAGGGGACCGCGCTGGAGGACGTGCTCGACGACCTCAAGGCGGCCCTGCGGATCGAGCTCTCGCCGCGCCACGTCCCGAACCGCTTCCTCGTCGTCGACGAGGTCCCGCGGACGCTGAACGGCAAGAAGCTGGAGGTGCCGGTGAAGAAGATCCTCGCCGGAACCCCGCCCGAGCGGGCCGTCAGCCGCGACGCGCTGCAGAACCCGGCATCACTGGAACCGTTCGTGCAGCTCAGCGGCACCGCGAAGGAGTGATCGGCGATTAAGGGGACCCCCCGTTCGAGGCCTCCGGAGAGGTGTGTAAAGTTATCTCCGGTGGCCGCGAAGGACGCCGGGAGGCTTCGCCTAGTCTGGTCTATGGCGCCGCACTGCTAATGCGGTTGGGGGTTACGCCCCCTCCCGGGTTCAAATCCCGGAGCCTCCGCAAGGGCCCTACCCTAGGGTGGGACCCGACAATTGAACAAGCGCCCGTAGCTCAACGGATAGAGCATCTGACTACGGATCAGAAGGTTTGGGGTTCGAATCCCTACGGGCGCACGTCTGGTCGAGACAGCAGAAACCCCCTCTTGCAGGGGGTTTCTTGCTTTTCGCCTCGTCCGGCGAGCGGGTGACCGCACTTCCTGGCTTGCTGTGAGGAGTGACACGATCCCCGCGCCGTAGCGGTGGCGTCGCGTAGGGCTGATCGACATCGCACGTCGCCCGTGCGCAGGTCGGCTTTGCGGGTCCTCAGGCGCGTCTGCTCGCTGTGGTGCTCCAGTCGGGCGGCCGCAGTGAGAGCGCGTGGCGGTTCCTGAACATGACGCGGGCAGACGCGCATGTGTCGTGCTGACGTACGTACCGCTGGGTGTTTCCTGCCGCCCGCTTCCGGTGTGCTCGCCGCTCTCAGAGTGGAAATCAGCTCACTCCGACGCGGGATTACCCCCTGTTTTCGTCTAAGAGCGCCACCAAGCGGTCGCTCAGGACCACTTCGTGCGGCAGTCGCTCAAGCTCGGCGATGCTGATGTCGGCGCCCTGCTCTTGGCAACGTCGCTGGACGAACTTCCAATGGCCGGCTTCCATGTCTTCGCGCGACCATTCGCCGAAGGGCTCATCGGGGCCAACCACAGCCCGCGCGGTTTCCCTAATCACCGTCGGTGACTGACTGGACCAAGTCGCCATGCCGGCCCACCCCCGGTCGTCCAACAGCAGTATCAGTCCGCCGTCGTCGAGCTCCATATCGTGCCGAGCGGACATCGCGATCTGTCCAGGTCCGATGTTCCAATCGTCAATATCAACAAAAGTTATGAAACGGACAGGGCGAGCCATCGATCTCTCCTCCATATTCGTCGATAGGTCTACCCCTTCAGGTCGCCGGCTGCGTTTGACGGATTTCCGGGTCGGGCGTGCACTGGGTGATGGGGTGTGTCTTCCCCCGCTGACGTCCTGAACGACCCGAGCTGCCACCGGAGGGACGAAGAACGATGGTCGACCAGAATCGAAAACCCGCGACGACGACCGATGCGGGCATCCCGGTCACCAGCGATGAGCACTCCTTGACCGTCGGGCCCGACGGTCCGATCCTGCTGCAGGACAACTACCTGATCGAGCAGATGGCGCAGTTCAACCGGGAGCGCATCCCGGAGCGCCAGCCGCACGCCAAGGGCAACGGCGCGTTCGGCAAGTTCGTGGTGACCAACGACGTCAGCGCCTACACGAAGGCGGCCGTGTTCCAGCCCGGTGCCGAGACCGACGTGATGATCCGGTTCTCGACCGTGGCGGGCGAGCGCGGCAGCCCCGACACCTGGCGCGACCCGCGCGGCTTCGCGGTGAAGTTCTACACCAGCGAGGGCAACTACGACATGGTCGGCAACAACACGCCGGTCTTCTTCGTGCGGGACCCGATGAAGTTCCAGCACTTCATCCGCTCCCAGAAGCGGCGCGCCGACACCAACTCGCGCGACAAGAACATGCAGTGGGACTTCTGGACGCTCTCGCCGGAGTCGGCGCACCAGGTGACCTGGCTGATGGGTGATCGGGGCATCCCGAAGACCTGGCGGCACATGAACGGCTACTCCAGCCACACCTACATGTGGGTCAACGCCCAGGGCCAGAAGTTCTGGGTGAAGTACCACTTCAAGACCGACCAGGGCGTCGAGTGCCTGACCCAGGAGGAGGCCGACCACCTGGCCGGCGCGGACGGCGACTACCACCAGCGCGACCTCTACGAGTCGATCGAGCGGGGCGAGTACCCCAGCTGGACGCTGAAGATGCAGATCATGCCGTTCGAGGATGCCGAGACCTACCGGTTCAACCCGTTCGACCTGACCAAGGTGTGGCCGCACGGCGACTACCCGCTCATCGAGGTCGGCAAGCTCACGCTCAACCGCAACCCGACCGATCACCACACCGAGATCGAGCAGGCGGCTTTCGAGCCGAACAACCTGGTTCCCGGCATCGGCCCGAGCCCGGACAAGATGCTGCTGGCCCGGCTGTTCTCCTACGCCGACGCGCACCGGGCGCGGCTGGGCGCGAACTACAAGCAGATCCCGGTCAACTCGGCCGCCATCCCGGTGCACAGCTACAGCAAGGACGGCGTGATGCGGGTCAACAAGGTCTCCGACCCGGTGTACGCGCCGAACTCCTACGGCGGGCCGGAAGCCGACACGGCGCGCTACGGCGAGCCCGCGGGCTGGCACACCAGCGGCGAGATGGTGCACGCCGCCTACACGAAGCGCCGCGATGACGACGACTTCGGGCAGGCGGGCACGATGGTCCGCGAGGTGTTCGACGACGACGCCCGCGCCCGGCTGGTGTCCAACGTGGCCGGTCACCTGCTCGACGGCGTCACCGAACCGGTCCTGCAGCGCGCCTTCGAGTACTGGCGCAACATCGACGAGGACATCGGCAAGCGCATCGAGCGCGCCGTCACCAACGGCGGCAGCTGACCCCAACACCGAGAGCCCCTGACAGGTGACACCCGTCAGGGGCTCTCGGCTGCGATGCGGTGGTGGTCAGCCGTCGTCCTGATCCCCGCCGTCGTCCTGCTCGCCGTCCTGCTGCTGGTCGTCTTGCTGCTGGTCGCCGTCCTGCTGCTCCTGCTGGTCCTCCTGCTGCGGGGGCTGGGCGAAGTCGCACCCGGCGGTCGCGCCGAGCGCGAAGACGGCACCGGCGACGGCCGTGACGATCCGAACACTCGAATTCCGCATAACAGGACGATACGGGCGAGTCGGGAGCTCCGTCATCGACTCGCGCGCATCGGCTCCTCGCGAGCGCCCGGGGGCGGATCCACTGAAGGAGAGCGGCGTCAGCACCGCGCGCGATCCCCGGCGAGCTCGCGAGGAGCCGATCCGCGCAAGGTAGCAGGAATCCGCAGCACCAGGACCGCCGCGATCAGGCACAGCGCTCCGGCAGCGGGCCAGAGCGGCGCGTAGCCGCCCGCGACGTCCCGGACGAGGCCGCCGAGGAAGGCGAGAGCTCCGGCGCCGAGCTGGTGGGCGACGTTGATCCAGCCGAAGACGATCGGGCCGTCGGCGCCGTGGAGCCTTCGGCACAGGGCGATGATCGGCGGGACCGTGGCCACGTCGAGCAGGCCGAACACCACCACGAACGCGACCATCCCCGGCCGCACGACCGGTCCGAACAGCCAGGGCAGCAGGGCCAGCGAGACCCCGCGCAGCGCGAAGCACGCGGTCAGCAGCAGCCGCGGGTCGAGCCGGTCGGTGAGCCATCCGGAGCCGACCGTGCCCAGCACGTTGACCACGCCGACGACCGCCAGCAGCGAGGACGCGATGCCGACCGGCATCCCGTGATCGTGGGCGGCCGGGGTGAAGTGGGTCCACATGATGCCGTTCGTCGACGCCCCGCAGATCGCGAAAGCGCTCGCGAGCAGCCAGAAGGAGCCTCGGCGCAGCGGTAGGGCGCGCACCGCGCGGCTCAATGGGGCGGTCGGTGGTCGCGGGACAGGTCGCGTCGCGCCGTAGGGGAGCAGGCCGACGTCGGCGGGACTGTCCCGGAGCACCGCCCAGGCGAGCGGGGCGACCAGCAGCGCGATCCCCACCAGCGCGCCGGTCGCCGCGCGGCGGTCGAAGTCGGTCAGCAGCGCGAACACCGGCAGCAGCGCGAACTGGCCGAAGACCGTGGCGGCGGTGAGCACGCCCGACACCAGACCGCGCCGGGCCGCGAACCAGCGGTCGGCCACCAGCGCGGCGAACGTGGTCGCCAGCGCCCCGCACCCGGTTCCGACCAGCACGCCCCAACCGAGCACGAACTGCCAGGCAGCGGTCATCCACGTGGTGAGCGCGGCGCCGCACGCGATCAGCAGCAGGGCGGCGGTGACCGTCCGGCGCAGGCCGAAGCGGTCCATCGCGGCGGCGCCGAACGGGGCGGTCAGCCCGTACAGCACGAGGTTCACCGAGGCGGCCGCGCTGATCGTGCCGTGCGACCAGCCGAACTCGTGGTGCAGCGGTGTCACCAGCAGTCCCGCGGTCGTCGCGCAGGCACCGGCGCCGATGATGATCAGGGCGGTCACCGCGGCGACCCACCAGGCTCGATGGAGAGGCATGACCTCACCCTGCGAGCCGGCGACGCTCGGGAACAGTGGCCCGATGGCCAACATGTGCAAGGATCGGGCCATGTCGACTCGGGTGGCGGTGCTGGTCCGCGACGGCGTGATGCCGATGGAGCTCGGGCTGGTGCACCAGCTGTTCGGCAGCGCCCGCTCGCCTTCCGGCGAACCGCTGTACGAGGTCGTGACCTGTGCCGTCGTGCCCGGCGTGATCCGCACCGACGCGGACTTCCCGATCCACGTCGAACGCGGACCCGAGGCGCTGGACGACGCGCGCACGGTGGTGCTGCCGGCCAGCCACGAGCCGGACGAGACCGAGCTGGAAGGCCGCCTGCCCGTCGACCTGGCCGCCGCGCTCGCCCGCATCCCCGGCGACGCGCGGATCGCGTCGATCTGCACGGGTGCCTTCGTGCTGGCCGCCGCCGGGATGCTCGACGGCCGGAGGGCGACCACACACTGGAAGTCCAGCGAGCACTTCCGGAGGTTGTTCCCACAGGTCGACCTGGATCCGGACGTGCTCTACACCGACGACGGGAACGTGCTGACCTCGGCGGGGGAGGCGTCCGGCATCGACCTGTGCCTGCACCTCATCCGCCGCGACCACGGGGCGGCGGTGGCCAACGACGTCGCGCGCACCACCGTCGTCCCGCCGCACCGGGAGGGCGGTCAGGCCCAGTACATCCGCCGGCCGGTGCCGGAACCGCGGGTGTCGACGACGGGGCGGGTTCGGGAGTGGGCGTTGGAGAACTTGGGGCGGCCGCTGGTGTTGCGGGAGCTCGCGGCGCGGGAGGCGTTGAGCGTGCGGACGTTCACCAGGCGATTCCGGGAAGAAGTCGGAATTTCTCCATTGCAGTGGATTGCTCAGCAACGCGTCGAACGCGCCCGGCAACTATTGGAGGAAACAGACCTTCCGGTTGAGACAATTGCGAGCGAATGCGGATTCGGGACGTCCGCATCGCTGCGTCAGCACTTGCAGTGCGAACTCGGCGTTTCGCCGAGCGCCTACCGCGCGACGTTTCGCGGGAGCGCCGGCCGCTGAGGGGCCGGCGTGAGGTGGGAGCGTGGGTGAGGCCCCGCCGGGTTGCCGGCGGGGCCTCGGTCTGCGGTGGTCAGCCCATGATGCCCGCGTTGATCACAGAGGTGTCGGTGTCGTTGTCCTCGACGTTGGTCCACCAGTGGTTGCAGGCGAAGTGGTGGCAGGTCCCGCCGCGGGGCTGCGTCGCCGTCTCTCCGGCGGAGGCCAGGCCGGCCCCGGCGAAGGCGAGGGGGAGGATGAACGCGCCGACAACGATGGGACGAATCAGCGAGCGCATAATTGCTTTCCTTCCAATTCGGCTTACCCGTTGACATTTCTGGATCAGGCTGACCCGAAATCGGGCAATTCAAGGTGTACCTGGCGTGCCCTGAGGTCGCTGATTCGCGGACGGGGGGTTCACCGGAAAGTGTTTGCCTTGCGAACCGTCGTTTGTAGCAACTTAGTTCGCCTAGCGAATCGCTTGCTTTCGCTCGTTGTCACATTGGGTGTTGAAAACGACTTCGAAAGTGTGGTTTGGGGGTGAGATGCCTTCGCGAAAGCCGGTTCACCTCTCGCACCAGGCGTAGAGGTGTCCCCGGACGGTGACGTTCAGGATTTCCCGATCGCGCAGGCGCCCCAGCGCCCGTGCCGCGCGGACCCGCGATCCGCGCGGCACGGCGGCCGGCGTTCAGGACAGCAGCAGCGGCAGCCTGCTGACCCCGGTCATGTTGGGGCTCGGGAGGAACCGCGGGGCGTCGTCGGGATCGGTGCGCAGCCGCGGGAAGCGGTCCAGCAGGAGGTTCAGCGCGATCCGGCCCTCCAGCCGGGCCAGCGGGGCGCCGAGGCAGAAGTGGATGCCGCGGCCGAAGCCGAGCTGCGGGTTCGGGTCCCGGGTGACGTCGAAGACGTTCGGGTCGGCGAACTGCCGGGGATCGCGGTTGGCGGCGGCCACCCACAGCAGCAGCATCTGATCCGCCGGGATCCGGACACCGCCGAGCTCGGTGTCGGTCTCGGTCACCCGCGACACCGCCGCGAACGGGCTCAGGAACCGCAGCGACTCCTCGATCGCGTGCGGCACCAGCGACCGGTCCGCCCGGACCCGCTCGAACTGGTCCGGGTGCGCGTCCAGGCACAGCAGCGCGTTCCCCAGCAGCATCGTGGTCGTGATGTGCCCGGCGACCAGCAGGACCATGCCGAAGTTGGTGATCTCGGCGTCGCTGAGCCGCACCCCGTCCACCTCGGCCTCGACCAGCTTGGTCAGCAGGTCCTCGCGAGGCCGTTGCCGCCGCTCGCGGACGTGCTCGCCGAGGTAGGCGACGAGTTCGCCGACGAGCTCCATCGCCGAGTTGAAGTACTCCTCGTCCTCCGGCGAGCGCTCCTTGAGCGAGACCTTGTTGGTGGAGTTGAACATTCCGTCCACCCACCGCTTGAACCGGTCGCGGTCGCTCGCCGGCACGCCGAGCAGCTCGGCGATGACGATCACCGGCAGCGGGTAGGCCAGGTCGGCGACCAGCTCGGTCCGCTCTCCCATGCCGTCCATCAGCTCGGTGGTGAGCCCGGCGATGCGGGGTTCGAGGTCGGCCACCACCTTCGGCGTGAAGGCGTGGCTGACCAGCTTCCGCAGCTTCTGGTGGTCCGGCGGGTCCATCTGGACCAGGTTGCCCTCGGAGAACCCAGCGGCTTCCGGGACGAGTCGCTGGGTGTGCGAGGAGAACGTGGCCGGGTCGCTGAGCGCGCGCAGGATCTCCGGGTAGCCGTGGACCTCCCACATGCCGGTGCTCTCGTCGTAGCGGACCTCGCGGTCCGGCCGTTCGCCGCGCAACCAGAACTGCGCCGCGTTGATCCCCCAGGTGTCGGCCAGTGCGGTCATGTCGTACCCCCGATCGCGGCCGGGTGTCAGCCGCTGCGTGGTGGTGTGTAGATCCACTCCCGGAACTGCGCGTTGAGCTCGTCGAAGAGGTCGCCGACCTCGCTCGCCACGGTGGCCAGCGAATCGGGGTCGGGTTCGCCCGCGGGCTCGAAGGCGGCGCGGACGGTGTGCTCTAGCGCGTCCGCCTTGGCCTCGTCGGTGAGGGCGGCGAAGTCCGGGTTGATGGTGTCGGTGAGGTGGAAGCCGGTCGCGGTGGCGGTGAGCGCCAGGTACGCGTCCGGCAGGTCGTCGCGCAGCAGGCGGTGCTTGACGATCAGCTCGCGGTAGCGGTCGCGGAAGCGCTGCGCCTCTCCGTTGCGCGCGAACCGCTTGAAGTTGCCGAGGAGTTCGGTGTCCCCGGTGACCAGGGCTTTCATCAGCGGGTCGCGCACGGTGAGCAGGAAGCTGCGGCGGAAGAAGCGGTGCGGCCGCGCCTCGGCGGGGTCGGCGCGCATCGCTTCCGTCAGGTCGTTGAGCAGGCCGATCGATTCGCGCATGATCAGCGCTTCGAACAGCTCCTCCTTGGTGCGCCAGTGCAGGTAGACGGTGCCCTTGCCGACCTCGGCCCGGCGCGCGATGTCGTCGATGGTGACCTTGCGGAAGCCCATCCGGACCACGAGCTCCGCCGCCGCGTCGAGGATGCGGTCGGCTCGGTCGGTGGGCTGGGGCATGGCGCTCCTCCGTGACTTGGTGACCAGAATTGCCGATCCGGTCACGCGGTCACTTCACGGTAGACCCGCCGCACGACACGCACAAGGACTCACTCGAACAAGTTAACAATGAGGCGTTGCGCCGAGCGGGAAGAGGCGAACGGGCTTAGCTTCGCCGAGAGCGGCCGACAAGGCTTTTCACAAAGCCTGGGAAGGAGCACCATGGGCTTCGGAGACTTCAAGGACAAGCTGCAGAACCTCGGCGAAGAGCACGGCGACAAGGTCGAGCAGGGCATGGACAAGGCCGGCGAGATGGCCAAGGAGAAGTTCGGCCACGAGGAGCAGGTCGACCAGGCCGTCGAGAAGGGCAAGGGCTTCTTCGGAGGCGGAGACCAGGAGCAGCCCCCGCCCGGTCAGTGACGCGCACCGGCAACTGCGCTCCGGCCGAAGCTGGCAGCGGGACCGCGAGGAAGTCCCGACCAGTGGTCGCAGCGCACCATAGAAGAGGTCGCCCCCACGCACAGGGCGACCTCTTCTTTTTGCTTTGTCTACTGGCTGTGGTCGTTTTGCTTGGCGGTGCGGGTAGCGGAACCTGAGCGCTTCCGTGGACTCCGTGCGCCGCTCCTTATGTATGCCAATACACGGCGTCACGGCGTACTCGCCACGAAAGCGCTCAGAACCCGCGGCGGTGCCAGTTGCTTAGGTGGTGAAAGAGGAAGCACCTTCGGTGCTTGCCTGGCGTGGGTTGGTGTTTCTCTTAGCCCACTGGGACTTCGGTGGTTGCTTGGTCTTCGTTGATTCCGGTGACCCTGCCGCCCAGTTCTCCGAGGTCGCGGAGGCGGGGGAGGGCTTCGGGGCGGAGGCGGACCGTCGAGGTCGTGGTGCCCTCGCCCGCGGCGACCGCTTCGAGGCGGTTCCGGGCTTCGTGGCCGGAGTCCAGTGTGGACTTGAGGCCTCCGGTGGAGGCCAGCGAGCCGCGGGCCGCGCCCAGGCGTCCCAGGGCGTCGTCGACCGCGTCGAGCAGGGCGGCCTTGTTGCCCTCGGTCATGGCGCGCACCAGCTCCGGGTTGCTGCCCGCCACCCGGGTCGCGTCCCGGAACGAGCCCGCCGCCAGCGACAGCGCCAGCGGGCCGCCGTCCGCGCCGACCGTCGCCAGGATCGCCGCGAACAGGTGCGGCAGGTGCGAGATCCGGGCCACCGAGTCGTCGTGAGCCGCGGCGCCGGTCGGGACCACGTGGGCGCCGCAGTCCAGCGCCAGCTGCGCGGCCTCGCGCCACGCCTCGATCGTGGTGGCCTCCTCGATCGTCACCGCCCACGCGGCACCCCGGAACAGCTCACCCGATCCGGCGGCGAAACCCGAGGCCGAGGTTCCCGCCATCGGGTGACCACCGGCGTAGCGGGCGTTCGGCGCGAGCTTGCGGACCTCGAAGTCGACCGGGTCCTTCACACTCACCACGTCGGTGAGCCACGCGCCCGGGTGGATCTCGGCGATCGTGCGCAGCACCTCGCGGACCGCCGTCAGCGGCACCGCGATCACCACCAGCGCGTCCTCCTGCTTTGCCCGGCGCAGCGCCGCATCGGTTTCGAGCACCTCGAAACCCTCGTCGCGAGCTGCGGCGGCATCCGCTTCCGACGCGGTCGAGCCCCACGCGGGGCGCCCGGCGCCGGACGCGGCCCGCAGCACGGATCCGCCGATGAGTCCCAGTCCGATCACGCACACGGCACGCATCCGTCCATCCTGCCCGACGACGCCGATTCGCACGCACCCGGTTGAGCGCAATCCGTCCCCGGATGGTTATGACCGCCGCAATAGTGCTTTCGGGTGGCCTTCGTACGCTTTACGGTGTCTCCATGACGGTGCAGGAGCCGGTCGCTGGCTTCGCCGTCGCCGTGGTCCGAGAAGACGGGCGGTGGCGGTGCAGCGCGATGGACAACTCGGTGCTGACCGGCCTCGACGCCTGCATCACGGCGTTGCGCGAGCTGCGTTCCACCGGCGCGGTGTTCGGAATGTGCAATGTGGACGACGAGTTCTTCGTGCTGATCAGGCCGGTGCCAGGCGGGGTGGACCTGCTGGTGTCCGACGCCGCCGCGGCGCTGGACTACGACATCGCCGCCGACGTGCTCGACCTGCTGCGCGTCGATCCTCCCGACGAGGACGACGAGGAGGTCTGGCCGGAGGGCAACCTCGCGGTCCTGTCCGACCTGGGACTTCCCGAGGGCGAGCTGCTGGTCATCATCGAGGAGGTCGACCTCTACCCGGACGAGCAGCTGGAGATGATCGCCCAGCGCTGCGGGTTCGGTGACGACTTCGGGGCGCTGTTGGAGAAGATGGTGCGGTGAACACCACCGAGGTCCGCGCCGGCGACGTCGAGCTGGTGCGGGCCGCGTTGCGGGCGGCGGCCGACGCACCGGCCACCGGGGACGTGCCGATCGGCGCCGTCGTCGCCGACGCCGAAGGCCGGGTGCTCGCCGAGGCCCGCAACCGCCGTGAAGCCGACGGCGACCCCACCGCCCACGCCGAGGTCCTGGCCCTGCGCGCCGCCGCGCGGGCGCACGGCGACGGCTGGCGGCTGGAGGGCTGCACCCTCGCGGTCACCGTCGAGCCCTGCACGATGTGCGCGGGCGCGCTCGTGCTGTCCCGGGTGGCGCGGGTCGTGTTCGGGGTGTGGGAGCCGCGCACCGGCGCGGTCGGCTCCCTCTGGGACGTCGTCCGGGACAACCGGCTCAACCACCGCCCGGAGGTGGTCGGCGGCGTCCTCGCCGACGAGTCCGCAGCCCTCCTCGAGTCCTTCTTCACGCCGCATCGTGGGCGGCCTCCGGGGGCGTGAGCGTCACCAGGGGGCAGTTTTTCCTCGAATCACCCATGATCAATGTCCGTTTTGCCCGGACAGTTTTCACTAAAACTGACCCCCTCCCGGAGTCACGCCCGAGGTGACCTGGGGTGACGACTCCGGGAGCGCTCCGGGCGACCCCCCTTCGCAGGGCGGGAGAGGGGTGCCGGTAGCCTTATCGGCGGTAGCGTGTCCGAGCGGCCTAAGGAGCGCGCCTCGAAAGCGCGTGTGGTTAACAGCCACCGTGGGTTCGAATCCCACCGCTACCGCTCGGCAGAGGGCCGGTCCCATCGGGACCGGCCCTTTTGCATGTCCGGGGGCGTTGATCGAAGTGGTGTCGGCGTCTCCGCGCGTCTCCCCGATCCGGTGAAGATCCACCCAAGGCCTGGAAGTACGTCGCGTACTTGACGTACTTTTCGCAGATGGGCAGAGTGGTGGTGGACCGGGTCGAGGGGGAGTGCGCCATGTCTGCTGTTCACTACGACAGCTACACCGATGCGCGGGTGCATCTGAAGGACCTGCTGGACGCTGCCGAGCGAGGGCAGGTGGCCACGGTGCGGCGGGATTCGGCCACGACGGCCGTCGTCGATGTCGAGCGGCTGCGGCATTTCCTGACTTCGCTGGTGCCTTCGCGCGCTCAGGTCGTGCCGGAGGCCGACGGGTGGTCGGTGTTCATCCCCGGCCTGCCGGTCGCGGCGGACGGTGCGACGTTCGACGAGGCGATCGCGGAGATGGTCGATGCTCTCCGCGAATACGCCGAGGACTGGCAGGAGCGCTTGCTCGACGCCCCCAACCATCGCGAGAACTGGGGCCTTGTCCAGCTGATCGCCTTGAGCGATGACGAGCGGCTGACCGAGTGGCTCGTCGGTTCGACGCGATGAGGTGGCCGCAGCCGACTCGTCAGCGCCACGACACCTTCTGCCGGGTCGAGGAGTGGGTGCGCGTCCGCGATGCTCGGGGCAGGTCGGGGACCCACCACGTGACCTACGAACTCGGGCTCGCCGATGGTCGCGTCCTGCGCACGCGGATCTCGCACCCCGTGGACCGGAGCGCTTACGGCAAGAGCATCTGGGGTCACATCCTGCGCGATCAGCTCGAGGTCGAGGAAGGCGTGTTCTGGAAATGCGTGCAAGACCGGATCAAGCCGGATCGAGGGCAGCCAACACCGCCGCGTGAAGCCCTGCCCGCCGAGCTCGTGCACCTCTTGGTTCGCCGTGTCGGGCTCGACGAGCGGGTGGTGGCCGCCATGTCCAAGGACGAGGCGGTCGATCGGGTGCAGAAGTACTGGATCGAGGGCGTTTGAGTCGGTGGAATTCGGTTGAGGGGTTTGGTGGGTGGGCTTAGGTTGCTGGGGTGTCTCTTCGGGAGCGGTTGCGTCAGGAGCTGAAGGAGGCGATGCGGTCTCGGGACCGCGTCGCGTTGGGCGTGCTGCGTTCCGCCCTCGCCGCGGTGGACAACGCCGAGGCCGTGCCGGCCGATGATCACCAGCTGCGCGGGGTCGCCGTCGAAGAGGCCTCGGTCGGTGCCGGGACGACCGAGGTCGCCCGCCGCGAGCTCGGCGAGGCCGAGGTTGCTGAAGTCGTGCGGCGAGAAGCCGACGAGCGCATCGACGCCGCCTCGCGGCTGACCGCGGAGCACACCGCGCGCGCCGACCAGCTCCGCGCCGAGTCCCAAGTTCTGCTCAACCTGCTCGAACGATGAGAGCCCGGAATGAGAAAGAGCCCCGGACCGCGGGGTCCGGGGCTCTTCGCGAGCGGAGGATACGGGATTCGAACCCGTGAGGGCTATTAACCCAACACGATTTCCAATCGTGCGCCTTAGGCCGCTCGGCCAATCCTCCGTGCGGAAGCCTATCAGGGGACTTCAGAGCATCGGATGGGGGGCCGGAGCGCCGGGGCCGGAGATCGCGGCCCCCGGCTTTCCGGGTCCCGGCGGCGTCTGGGTACACTGTCCGTGGACCTCGTGCGGCGTCCATCCTGTGAACTCCCCCAGGGCCGGAAGGCAGCAAGGGTAAGCGGGCTCTGACGGGTGCACGGGGTCCCCTTACTTTCCGGGGGAAGCTCACCCTCGTCCGAGTTGTCAGTCCGACCGCGTAGGGTTCCGACCGTGGCGCTCGCCCTTTACCGCAAGTACCGTCCGGCGACCTTCGCTGAGGTCGCCGGGCAGGAACACGTCACCGAGCCGTTGCGGACCGCGCTGGCCGCCGGGCGGATCAACCACGCCTACCTGTTCTCCGGGCCTCGCGGCTGCGGCAAGACCTCCAGCGCGCGCATCCTGGCCCGGTCGCTGAACTGCGCCCAGGGCCCGACCGCGGACCCGTGCGGCGAGTGCGACTCGTGCGTGGCGCTCGCGCCCGAGGGCGGCGGCAGCGTCGACGTCGTCGAGCTCGACGCGGCCAGCCACGGTGGTGTGGACGACACCCGCGAGCTGCGGGACCGCGCGTTCTTCGCGCCGGCCCAGTCGCGGTACCGGATCTTCATCATCGACGAGGCCCACATGGTCACCACGCAGGGCTTCAACGCCCTGCTGAAGATCGTGGAGGAGCCGCCCGAGCACCTGATCTTCGTCTTCGCCACCACCGAGCCGGACAAGGTGCTCACCACCATCCGGTCCCGGACCCACCACTACCCGTTCCGGCTGATGCCGCCCGGGGTGATGCGCGAGCTGACCGAGCGCATCTGCGCCGACGAGGGCGTGAAGGTCGAGCCCGCGGTGTACCCGCTGGTCATCCGGGCCGGTGGCGGTTCGGCGCGCGACACGCTGAGCGTGCTCGACCAGCTGCTGGCCGGTGCCGGGGACGAGGGCGTGACCTACGAGCGGGCCGTGGCGCTGCTCGGCGTCACCGACGTCGCGCTCATCGACGACATGGTCGACGCGCTCGCCGCGGGCGACGCCGCGTCGGTCTACGGCACGGTCGAGAAGCTGGTGGAGGCCGGGCACGACCCGCGCCGCTTCGGCTCCGACCTGCTGGACCGGCTGCGCGACCTGGTGCTGCTCAGCTCGGTGCCCGACGCGGGCGAGCGCGGGCTCGTCGAGACCCAGGGCGACGAGCTGGCCCGGATGCAGCAGCAGGCCGAGCAGCTGGGCGCGGCGACGCTGTCCCGGTTCGCCGAGATCGTCCACACCGGACTGTCCGAGATGCGCGGCGCCACGGCACCGCGGCTGCTGCTGGAACTGCTGTGCGCGCGGATGCTGCTGCCCGCCGTGTCCGACTCGGAAACCGCGCTGCTGCAACGACTCGAGCGCGTCGAGCGCCGGATGACCATCGCCCCGGGCGAGGCCCCGGCCGCCGAGGCCGGTGCCCCGGCGCCCGCCGCGTCCGAGGGCGACAAGCCGAAGCGGGTCTTCCAGCGGCCGCACGAGCGCGCCGCCGCCGAGGCCGCCGCGCAGGAGACACCCGCGCCCGCACCGGCGGAAACCCCTGCGCCGCAGCGGAAACCGGCCCCGGAGCCGGAGCGCCCGGCCGCTCAGCCCGCGGCACCTCAGCCCCCGGCCGCTCAGCCCGCCCAGCCAGCCCAGCCCGCTCAGCTGCAGCGTCCGCCGGAACCCGAGCCCGCGCCCGCCGCGGCTCCGGCGGCGTCCGCGCCGAGCGGGTTCGACGCCGCCGCCGTGCGCCGGGTGTGGACCGACGTGCTGCAGGGCGTGGCCAAGCGCAACCGGCCGACGCAGGCGCTGCTGCTCAACGCCACCGTGCAGGACCTCAACGACGGCGCCCTGGTGCTGTCGATGCCGACGTCCGGGCTGGTCAAGCAGCTCGCGCAGGAGCGGCGCCTGAACTTCGTCAAGGAGGCGCTGCGCGAGGTCGTCGGCGGCGACTGGGAGATCCAGTGCGTCGAGGCCGGAGCGGCCCCGCCGGCGCGCCCGGCCGCCCCGCCGAAGCAGCCCCCGCAGCCGCCGCAGCGCCGGGAAGCGCCCGCGCAGCCGCAGCAGTCCCGGCCCGAGCGGCCGCAGCCCGCCGAGCGCCCCGAGCAGCCGGAGGCCAAGCCGTCCGGCAACGGTCAGCAGCGCAACGCCGGTGGTGCGCGCGGTGGTTCGGTGCCGCGCCCGCCGGAGCCCGACGACATCCCGCCCCCGCCGGAACCGCCGGACGAGGAGCCCCCGCCGCCGGACGACGTCCCGCCGCCCCCGGAACCCGAGCGCAAGCCCGAGCCGGAGCCGCAGGACGAGGAGGACGCGGAGTCGATGATGGCCGAGTCCTCGCCGATGGAGCCGGGCGCGCGCATCGGCCCCGACCCGGATGCCAGGGCCGTGGAGATGTTCGAGCGCGTGATGGGCGCCCGCCGGATCGAGGGCTGAGCTCAGCTCAGCGTTCGGCGCAGGAAGTCCAGCGCTCTCGGGTAGGCGTCGAGCCGGTTGGCGCGCTTGGCCAGGCCGTGCCCCTCGTCGGGGTAGACGTGCAGCTCGCACGGAACGCCGTTGGCGCGCACGGCTTCCGCGATCTGCTCGGCCTCGCTCAGCGGCACCCGGGGATCGTTGGCGCCGTGCAGCACGAACAGCGGCGCGGCGATGGCGGAGGCGTGGTCGAGCGGGGACGCGGCGCGCAGGAAGTCGGCGTCGGCGGTGAGGCTGCCGTACTCGCGCTCGCGGTGCGCGCGCCGGTAGGGCGCGGTGTTCTCCAGGAACGTCACCAGCGAGGAGATGCCCACGATGTCCACGCCGGCGGCCCACAGCTCGGGCTGGAACGCGAGCCCCGCCAGCACCATGTAGCCGCCGTAGGACCCGCCCCACAGGGCCGCGCGAGCGGGGTCGAGACCGATCGAGGGAAGCCATCTGTGCAGGTCGGCGAGGTCGTCGACGGCTTCGAGCCGCCGGCGGGCGTCGTCGGCGGAGTACCAGCTCTTGCCGTAGCCGGTGGAGCCGCGGACGTTGGGCACCAGCACGGTGTGGCCGCGGGCGACCATCGCCTGCACCAGCGGGTGGAACGCGCGCACCGACTGGCTCTCGGGCCCGCCGTGGATGAGCAGCACCGCGGAGCCGTCGGGTTCGGCGGGGACGTAGCGGAAGCACGGGATCCGCAGCCCGTCGCGCGCCGGGACCCGGTGCACGTGGGGTTCGGCGAGGCGTTCGCCCGCCAGCTGCGCCGCCGAGAAGGTGAGCGGCTTGCAGGTCCCGGTGGCCGTGTCGACGAGCAGCACGTCACCGGGGGTGGTGGGGGAGCTGAACGACAGGGCGGCGAAGCGGGAGTCCGGTGACCAGACGGGTTCGGGCTGCGGGTAGCCGCACCAGCCCTCGGTCGGCAGCGGCAGGTCCATCAGGTGCTCGCCGGTCCCGGCGTCGTGCAGCGCGAGCCGGTGCGCGCCGTCGTCGGCGGTGCTGACCAGCAGCGTGCGGCCGTTGGGGGAGAGCCTGCCGCTGAGGTCGTGGGTGTCGGAGGTGACCAGCCAGCGGCGTTCGCCGGTGCGCGGGTCCAGGCGCGCGATGCCGGTGCGGTCGCGGTCGGCGTCGGTGGTCACGATCAGCCCGTCGGGGTGCCAGCCGGGGTGCAGGTGCCGGGCGGCGAGGTCGCGGCCGGTGAGCTCGCGCCGCCGGTCGGCGCCGGTCTCGGGCATGGTGTCGGCGAGGATCACCTGGTCCGACAGGGGTTTCGCGGCGGGCACGGTGATCGCGGCGAACCGCGAGTCGGGGGAGACCGAGACCTCGGAGACCATGCCGCCGCCGTCGTGGACCACGTGCTCCTCGCCGGTGACGACGCTGCGGATGATCACGTCGAAGTCGACGCCGTTGCGGCGGTTGGTGGCGTAGACGATGCGGCCGGGCAGGACGTCGAGCAGCCGGTGCACGTGCCGGGGGTCGCGGACCAGCGGTTCCAGTTCGGACAGCGGGGCGGGCCTGCTGCGGCGGTCGTCGAGCCGCAGCAGCGAGAGCTGGCTGCGCTCGTTGCCGTCGCTGTCGTGCTGGACCACCACGGCCCGCTCGCCGGGCAGGTAGCGGCCGGTCACGGCGCCGGGCAGCGCGGTGAGCTCGGTGCGCCGGTCCTCGGCGAGCTCCACGAGCTGCACGGATCCGGACTCGTCGCAGCCGGCGAGCACCCGCCCGTCGTCGGTCACGTCGAACGCGCGCCAGGTGGTCAGTTCCAGCAGCCGCGAGATCTCCAGCGTCACGTGAGCACCTTTTCACGTCCGGTCACGACGACCAAGACACCCGAGCCCCGCCCGGTGGAACCGCCGGGCGAGGTGAGTTCAGAGTGAACGGCCTCGAACCTCTACGCTGGAGTTGTGCCCCTTCCCGGGGGTGTTTGCCCGGCCTACGGAGGAGTCAACGGTGCAGCCAGGTGGCCAGCCGAACATGCAGCAGATCATGGAACAGGCGCAGAAGATGCAGGAGCAGCTGATGTCTGCGCAGCAGGAGCTCGCCGATGCGGAGGTCACCGGGAGCGCGAGCGGTGGGCTGGTGACCGCGACGGTCAGCGGGTCCGGTGAGCTCAAGGGACTGGTGATCGACCCGAAGGCGGTCGACCCGGAGGACACCGAGACGCTGGCGGACCTGGTCGTGGCGGCGGTGCGCGACGCGAACCGGGCCGCGCAGGAGCTGCAGGCGCAGAAGATGGGCCCGCTGACGGGTGGCCTGGGCGGCGGCCTGGGCGACCTGGGCCTGCCGGGCATGTGATCCGGGGCGAGTCGACGTGTACGAGGGTCCGGTACAGGATTTGATCGATGAGCTGGGACGCCTTCCCGGCATCGGTCCGAAGAGCGCGCAGCGCATCGCCTTCCACCTGCTGGCCGCGGAGCCGGCGGACGTGACCCGGCTGCAGGAGGTCCTGCAGCAGGTCAAGGAGGGCGTGGTGTTCTGCGACGTCTGCGGCAACGTCTCCGAGGAGCCGACCTGCCGCATCTGCCGGGACGCCCGGCGGGACAAGACGCTGGTGTGCGTGGTGGAGGAGCCCAAGGACGTGCTCGCGGTGGAGCGCACCCGCGAGTTCAAGGGCCGCTACCACGTGCTGGGCGGTGCGCTGGATCCGCTGTCGGGCGTGGGGCCGGACCAGTTGCGGGTCCGGGAGCTGCTGGCGCGGATCGGGACGGACGAGATCACCGAGGTGATCATCGCGACGGACCCGAACACCGAGGGCGAGGCGACCGCGACGTATCTGGTTCGGATGCTGCGGGACTTCCCGGGGCTGAACGTCACGCGACTCGCTTCCGGACTTCCGATGGGTGGCGACCTGGAGTTCGCGGATGAATTGACGCTCGGCCGGGCGCTGTCCGGTCGTCGTTCGATGTAGTAGTCGCGAGTCCCGGAAACGCGAACAATTCAATACTCGAAAGGGCGGCGCCTTTCCTCTCGGTTTCTCGGGAGGTCAGGCGCCGTCCTGCGTCGCGAGGAAACAAGTCGCCAGAGCCTTGACTGGGCGGATGACTTCCACTATTCGCCCGCGTTTAGCGCAGATCTCGCAGTTCTGGCAAGCGCTTTCCTTTGTCCGGTTGCTGCCCGTTTGGTGAGGATCGCCTAAGTAGCGAGATCGTAACCTCGAATGTTCCATTCCCCTCCTTTCGAGGGTTACTCTCACGGAACTCTGCTGCCTATGGACACAAACGGGTGGGTAAATCCAATGAGTAGAGCTCCATCGACGCGACGCGGCGGAACCCGCGGTTTACGTCGGATCCTCGCGGTCGGCATCGCGTTGACCGCGGCGGCCTCCCTGGCGGGCTGCGCGCAATCCGAGCGCGGCGCCGGCGGTGGCGAAGGCGGCACCCTCACCTTCGGTGCGGCCGGGGCCCCGGACCTGTTCGACCCCTTCTACGCCTCCGACGGGGAGACCTTCCGCGTCACCCGGCAGATGATGGAGGGCCTGGTCAACTTCAAGCCGGGCTCGGTGGAGGTCGAACCGGCGCTGGCCGAGAGCTGGGAGCACTCCCCGGACGGCAAGACCTGGACGTTCAAGCTGCGCAGCGGCGTGAAGTTCCACGACGGCACGGACTTCAACTCCGACGCGGTCTGCAAGAACTTCCAGCGCTGGTACACCCAGACCGGGGCCGGGCAGAACAACGCCCTGTCCTACTACTGGATCGAGAACTTCGGCGGCTTCGCCGACGGCAAGGCCCCCTCGCTGTTCCAGAACTGCGAGAACCCGGACCCGACGACCGCGGTCGTGCACCTGACCCGCGCGACGTCGAAGTTCCCGGACCTGCTGGGGCTGCCGTCGTTCAGCATGCAGTCGCCGACGGCGATGGAGCAGTACAAGGCCAACGACGTCAAGGCGCAGGGCGACAGCTTCGTCTACCCCGAGTACGCCAAGGCCCACCCGACCGGCACCGGCCCGTTCAAGTTCGACTCCTACGACCAGTCCAACGGCACCATCAAGATGGTCCGCAACGACCAGTACTGGGGCGACAAGGCCAAGGTCCAGGAGCTGATCTTCCGGATCATCCCGGACGAGACGGTCCGCAAGCAGGAGCTGGAGTCCGGCTCCATCGACGCCTACGACTTCCCGAACGCCGCCGACCTCAAGGCGCTGCGCGACGCGGGAAACAACGTCGAGGTCCGCGACCCGTTCAACATCATGTACCTGGGCATCACCCAGAAGAACAACCCGGCGCTGCAGAACCTCAAGGTGCGGCAGGCGCTGGCGTACGCGGTGGACCGGGAGACGCTGGTCAAGGCGAACATGCCGGAAGGCGCCTCGGTCGCGACCCAGTTCTACCCGGACAACGTCGACGGCTACGCGCCCGACGTGCAGCAGTACCCGCACGACCCGGCCAAGGCCAAGCAGCTGCTGGCCGAGGCGGGCGCGTCGAACCTGACGCTGAACTTCTACTGGCCGACCGAGGTCACCCGGCCCTACATGCCGGACCCGCAGGGCATCTACAACGCCCTCGCCGAGGACCTGCGCGAAGCCGGCATCACCGTCAACCCGGTGAGCAAGCCGTGGAACGGCGGCTACATCGACGACATCGACAACGCCAAGGCCGACATCTTCCTGCTCGGCTGGACCGGTGACTACAACACGCCGGACAACTTCATCGGCACCTTCTTCGGCACCCCCACCAACCGCTTCTACACGGCGGCGTCGCCGTGGGGCGAGCAGCTGGCGGAGCAGCTGCGGGCGGCCGACTCGGAGCCGGACGAGGCCAAGCGCACCGCGATGTACCAGGACATCAACCGCAAGCTGCTGTCCGAGTACCTGCCCGCGGTGCCGCTGTCGCACTCGCCGCCGGCGATCGTGACCAGCCCGCGCGTGCAGGGCCTGGTGCCCTCGCCGCTGACCGCCGAGGAGTTCGCCTCGGTGAGCGTCTCGGATCAGTGATCCCACCGGCGTCGCGCGCGAGACCCGAGCGGTCTCGCGCGCGACGCCGCGGGTCGCTGACTTGAACACGGGGGTTTTCGCGTGCTCCGCTTCACCATTCGACGGCTGGCGCAGCTGGTGCTGGTCGTCTTCGTCCTGTCGATGCTGCTGTTCGCCTGGCTGCGGATGCTGCCGGGCGGGCCGGTGTCGGCCCTGCTGGGCGACCGCGCCACACCGGCCGCGCGGGCGCAGCTCGAGAAGGACCTCGGGCTGGACCAGCCGATCTTCGTGCAGTACTTCAAGTTCCTGGGCCGCGCCGTCACCGGCGATTTCGGCACGTCGACCGGGGTGCAGCGCGGTGACTCCGCGCTGGAGGTGTTCCTGACCCGCTTCCCGGCGACGCTGGAGCTGTCCGTCCTGGCGCTGATCCTGGCGGTCGCCGTCGGCATCCCGCTGGGCTACCTGGCGGCCCGCAAGCGCGGCGGCTGGCTGGACAACCTGAGCATCACCTGGTCGCTGGTGGGCGTCGCGGTGCCGGTGTTCTTCCTGGCGTTCCTGCTGAAGTTCGTCTTCGCCATCGAGCTCGGCGCGCTGCCCGCGTCCGGGCGGCAGGACTCGGCGATCAACGCCACCCGGGTCACCGGCTTCTACATCCTCGACGGGCTGCTGACCCGCGAGTGGGACGCCTCCTGGAACGCGTTCGTGCACCTCATCCTGCCCGCGATCGCGCTGTCGACGATCCCATTCGCGGTGATCTTCCGGATCACCCGGGCCGCGGTGCTCGACGTGATGGACGAGGACTACGTGCGCACCGCGCGCGCGAAGGGCCTGGGGCAGATGGTGATCCGGCGCAGGCACATCCTGCACAACGCGATGCTGCCGGTGGTCACCACGATCGGTCTGCAGACGGGCGCGCTGCTGGCGGGCGCGGTGCTGACCGAGCGGGTGTTCAACATCGCGGGCATCGGCCAGGCCGTCGCGCTCGGCTTCGAGCGCAAGGACTTCCCGGTGCTGCAGGTGGTGATCCTGGCGTCGGCGATGGTCTACGTGCTGGTCAACCTGGTCGTCGACCTCTCGTACGCGTTGATCGACCCCCGACTGCGGACACGGTGAGGGACGATGGTGCTCAACACGCAGCGCAAGGACAAGCTCGACGCGCTGGCGGACACGGCCTCCGACGCCGGGGTCAGCCTCGCCGCGTCGGCGTGGCGGCGACTGCGCCGCAACCCGGTGTTCATCGTCGGCGGGATCGTCATCGTGGCGTTCGTGCTGTTGGCCCTGCTGGCGCCGGTGCTCGCCCCGCACGACCCGGCGCAGCGCCTGCTGGAATCCCAGGTCTCCCGGGCCGAGAACGCGATTCCGCCCGCGCAGCCCGGTTTTCCGCTCGGCGGTGACCAGTACGGCCGGGACCTGCTGTCGCGGTTGCTGCTCGGATCGCAGCAGACGCTGCTGGTGGCGGTGCTGGCCACGGTCATCGGGCTCGGCGGCGGGCTGGTGCTCGGCCTGCTCGCGGGCGCCTTCGGCGGCTGGGTGGACGCGGTGGTCATGCGCATCGCCGACGTGATGCTGTCGGTGCCGTCGCTGCTGCTGGCGGTGTCGATCGGCGCGCTGTTCGCCGAGCAGACCCAGTTCACCGTGATCCTGGCGGTGGCGATCGTGCAGATCCCCATCTTCGGGCGGTTGTTGCGCGGCACGATGCTGGCCCAGCGGGCCAGCGACCACGTGCTGGCGGCGCGGGCGCTCGGGGTGAAGGAGAGCGCGATCGTGTTCCGGCACATGCTGCCGAACGCGCTGGGCCCGGTGATCGTGCAGGCCACGCTGGTGCTGGCGGTGGCGATCATCGACGCGGCGGCGCTGTCGTTCCTCGGGCTGGGCGCGGCTGACGACTCGGTGCCCGAGTGGGGGCAGATGCTCGGCGGCGCGCAGAACATCATCGACTCGCACCCGCAGCTGGCGTTCTGGCCGGCCGGGTGCATCATCCTGGTCGCTTTCGGGTTCACGCTGGTCGGCGAGTCGCTGCGCGACGCGCTCGACCCGAAGCGGCGCCGGTGAGGGAGAGGGCAATGGCACTGCTGGAAGTTCGCGATCTCTCCGTGGTCTTCGCCCGCAAGGGCGAGCCGCCGGTGACCGCGGTGGACGGGATCTCCTTCGACGTCGAGCCGGGCAGGACGGTCGGCCTGGTCGGCGAGTCCGGCTGCGGCAAGTCGGTGACCTCGCTGGCGATCATGGGCCTGCTGCCGCCGCGCGGCGCGGAGGTGTCGGGGTCGGTGACCTTCGACGGCACGGATCTGCTGTCGCTGCCGAGGAAGGAGCTCGAGGCGCGGCGCGGCAAGGACCTGAGCATGGTGTTCCAGGACCCGCTGACCTCGCTGAACCCGGTGGTGCCCATCGGGTTGCAGGTCTCCGAGGTCATCGAGC
The DNA here is from genome assembly GCF_900116135.1 of Saccharopolyspora flava. Classification (GTDB taxonomy): domain Bacteria; phylum Actinomycetota; class Actinomycetes; order Mycobacteriales; family Pseudonocardiaceae; genus Saccharopolyspora; species Saccharopolyspora flava. The sequence goes on along the minus strand of NZ_FOZX01000012.1, from coordinate 64,670 downwards.
GGCACCGGGGCCTGCCCCGCAAGGAGGCGATGCCGGAGGCCGAGGAGCTGCTGCGCAAGGTCGGCATCCCGGACCCGGGGCGGCGGCTGAAGGAGTACCCGCACCAGCTCTCCGGCGGGATGCGGCAGCGGGCGCTGATCGCGATGGCGCTGGCCTGCAAGCCGCGGCTGCTCATCGCCGACGAGCCGACGACGGCGCTGGACGTGACGATCCAGGCGCAGATCCTGCAGCTGCTGTCGGACCTGGTGGCCGAGACCGACACCGCGCTGATCATGATCACGCACGATCTCGGCGTGGTGGCGGGGTTGTGCGACGAGGTGAACGTGCTCTACGGCGGTCGCGTGGTGGAGCGGGCGGCGCGGCACGAGCTGTTCGCCCGTCCCAAGCACCCCTACACGGCCGGCCTGCTGGCCTCGATCCCGCGGTTGGATTCACCTCGCGGGCAACGCCTTTCGCCGATCGCGGGGTCGGTGGCCGACAACATCCCGTGGGACACCGGGTGCGCGTTCTGCCCGCGCTGCCCGAACGCGATCGAGGTGTGCGAGCGGGAGACGCCCGAGGTCAGCGTCGACGCGTCCGGGCGATTCCTGCGCTGCCACAACCCGGTCCGCGAGCCGATCTCGAACAGCATGGAGGCGTCATGAGCGAGGACGTGCTCGTCGACCTCGACGACGTGAAGGTGCACTTCCCCATCAAGAAGGGGGTCGTGCTGGATCGGACCGTGGGGCACGTCTACGCCGTCGACGGCGTCTCGCTGACGATCCACCGCGGTGAGACCTACGGTCTCGTCGGCGAATCCGGGTGCGGGAAGTCGACTCTGGGACGCGCGGTGCTGCGGCTGGAGAAGCCCACCGGCGGGAAGGTCGTCTTCGACGGCACCGACCTGTCCGGCATGAAGGGCGAGAAGCTGCGCCGGATGCGGCAGCGGATGCAGATGGTCTTCCAGGACCCGCTGTCCTCGCTCGACCCGCGCCAGTCGGTGGAATCGCTGCTGGTGGAGGGGATGCGGGCGCACGGCCTCGCCGGTGACAAGCGAGCCACGGACGAGCGGCTGCGGGAGCTGCTCGACGCGGTGGGCCTGCCGGCGACCGCGCTGCGCAAGTACCCGCACGAGTTCTCCGGCGGTCAGCGGCAGCGCATCGGCATCGCCCGCGCGCTGTCGGTCGGCCCGGACCTGGTGGTGGCCGACGAGCCGGTGTCGGCGCTGGACGTGTCGGTGCAGGCGCAGGTGCTCAACCTGCTGGAGGACCTGCAGGAGGAGTTCGGGCTGACCTACCTGGTCATCGCGCACGACCTCGCGGTGGTGCGGCACATCGCCGACCGGGTCGGGGTGATGTACCTGGGCGGCATCGTCGAGGAGTCCACATCGGACTCGTTGTACGCGGAGCCGCTGCACCCGTACTCGAAGGCGCTGCTGTCGGCGGTGCCGGTGCCGGACCCGCAGGTCGAGGACGGCCGCGAGCAGATCCTGCTCACCGGCGACCTGCCCTCGCCCGCGAACCCGCCGACCGGCTGCCGGTTCCACACCCGCTGCCCGTGGCGGCAGGCCGAGCGCTGCGACACCGAACGCCCCCAGCTGCGGGAGCTCGCACCGGGGCACCGGGTGGCCTGCCACTTCGCCGAGCAGATCCGCGACGGCGAGATCCAGCCGCACGCGGTGTCCGCGGAGGAGGCCGTCGCCACGGCTTGAGGACCAGGGGTTTCCCGCGAACCGTTTCCCCCGCGGCCGATGTCCACTTAGGATGCTCCGCTGGGGAAGGGAGGTCGCGTGTTGCGGTACAGCAGTGCGCTCCGCTGTTCGGCCTGCGAGCAGCGGGCGATCCTGGAGCGAGCCGTGGCGGCCAAGCTGGTCGCCGAGTCCCACCGGGCGCTGGTGCTCTTCGACTGCCCGGTCGGCAACGGCGTCCACGTCAAGAACCCCGCCTTCGAGAAGAGCCCCACGGCCTGAGGACTCACACCGGCGCGGGTTCCGGTTCCGGTTGTCGCCGGGTGATCCGCATGCTGCCCAGCAGCACCCCGGCGACGACCACCGCGCCCGCAGCCAGCTCGAACGGGTGCGGCTGCTCGCCGAGGAACAGCCACGCCGTGCTGAACCCGACGACCGGCACGAGCAGCGAGAACGGCGCGACCGTGCTGGCCGGGTAGCGGCCGAGCAGCGTCGTCCACAGCCCCGAGCCGATGACCGTGGCCAGCAGCGAGGTGTAGGCCAGGCCGCTGAGCGCGGCGAGTCCGGTGGGGGAGTCCAGCACTCCGGCGAGCGCGCTCCACCCGGTCGTCGGTCCCTCGAACAGGGCTGAGGCGGCGAACATCGGGACCGGCGGCACGATCGCGATCCACAGCGACAGGTGCAGCGGGTTCGGCGCCTCGGCCTTCCGGCTGCACAGGTTGCCCAGCGCCCAGGAGAACGCGCCGCACAGGGTGATCAGCATCGGCAGCAGCGTCGCGGTCTGCGCGCGGTGGAAGCCGATGGCGATCATGCCCAGCACCGCGGTGGTGATGCCCAGGACCTGCACCGGAGTGAGCTTCTCCCGCAGCAGCAGCGCGCCGAGCAGCACGGTGAACGGCGCCGAGCTCTGCTGCACCAGGGACGCCAGGCCGGTGGGCATGCCGATCTTCATCGCGACGAACAGGAACGCGAACTGCAGGGTCCCGAAGAACAGGCCGTAGCCGATCAGCCAGCGCCACCGGACCTGCGGGAACGGGACGAAGAACAGGATCGGCAGCAGCACCGCGAAGCGCAGTCCGGCGAAGAAGAACGGCGGGAAGTGCCCCAGCCCCTGATCGAGCGCGATGAAGTTGCCGCCCCAGAGGACTGCGACGACCACCGCCAGCAGGCGATCTCGTGCGGTCATACCGATCAGCCTGCGGTCCGCGTTTGTGAAGCACAAGCAACACCATCCGCAAGTACTCTGTAGGATTCCTCTATGGACGTTCGCAGGCTGAGACTCCTGCGGGAGCTGGCCGATCGCGGCACGGTCACCGCGGTCGCCCAGGCGCTGTCCTACACGCCGTCGTCGGTGTCGCAGCAGATCCGGGCGCTGCAGGCCGAGGTCGGGGTGCGGCTGACCGAGCCCGCCGGCCGGGGCCTGCGGCTCACCGACGCCGGGTGGGCGCTGGCCACCCGTGCCGACGAGGTGCTGGCCGCCCTGGACCGGGCGGACGCGGAGCTGGACACCTACCGCTCCACACCGCGCGGGATCGTGCGGCTGGCGATGTTCCCCTCGGCCGCGTTCCTGCTGCTCCCGGGCCTGCTGCGGCGGATCGCCGAGCACCCGAAGGTGCGGTTGGAGGCGCGCGACATCGACATGGTGCCCTCCGAGGTGACCCGGCTGACGGCGGATTTCGATCTCGTCGTCACGCACCGGGACGATCAGGCGGAGCCGCACGACGGCGAGCGGGTGGCGGTCACGCCGCTGCTGCGCGAACCGCTGGACGTGGCGATGCCGCCAGGACATCCGCTGGCCGGACGGGAGCGGGTGGAGCTCACCGAGCTGGTCGGGGAGCCGTGGTTGAGCGTGGACATCGGGTTCCCGGTCGACGACGTGCTGCGCTCGCTGGCGGTGCGCACCGGCGTGCGGCCGCAGGTGGTGCAGCGGATCAACGACTTCCGGGTCACCGAGGCGCTCGTCGCCGCAGGTCACGGCATCGCGCTGCTGCCGCGCTACACGGTCGACAGCGCGCACCTGGTGATGCGCCCGCTGGCCGGGGTCCGCGCGGGCCGCAACATCGAGGTCGTCTCCCGCAAGGGGGCCACCGAACGTCCCGCGGTCCAGGTCGCTCTCGACGCCCTCACCGCGGAGGCGCGTTCTCGGACCGGGGACGGTTTTCATGAAAACTGTCCCGACACCATCACGAGGTGATCGGAGGACCTACCGGTGCGTTCTCCGCGGCCCAGTGGCCTGAGCCTCGGGCAGGGGACAGTTTTAGTGAGAACTGTCCGGACAAAACGGACATGATCATGGGGTGATTCGAGGAAAAACTGTCCCCTGGCGAGGTGCGTTCTCCGCGGCCCAGCGGCAGATCGCGGCCAGCTCCTCGGAGTGCTCGGCGAGGGTGTCGTCGACGACGCCGACGACGGGGACGTGTCCCTCCCGCGCGACGTCGGGTGGCCTGGGGATGAAGCCCTTCTCGTGCACCCCGGTGCTGCCCGGGCCCGGGGTGCCTTCGGCGAGGTGGCCGGTGGTGCGGGCGTAGCGCGTGAGCACGCGGGGTTTGCGCAGGTCGCGGTCGGTGCCGAACCACTGCTGGCTGAGCGGGAACAGGCCGCTGAGCGCGTCCCACCAGCCCTCGGCCGCCAGCACCAGGCCGGGGTGGCGGCGGTGCAGCTCGGCGACCAGCAGCCGGTATCCGTCGAACACGTCGTGCCGCGGATCGTCGAAGTAGTAGCCGAGGGTGTCCAGGAACGCCGCGTCCACCCCGAACTCGTCCACGATCGCCGAGATCGACTCCACCAGGTGCGCGCGGAACCCCGGCTCGCCCGGGTTGAGGAACACCTGGTCGCCCTCGCCGGAGCGGTCGGAGTCCCAGTCGGGCCGGTTGAGCAGTTCCGCGTAGCGGTCGGTGTCGTTGCGCATCACCGCCCGCTCCCAGTCCGGGTACTGGACGACGTTGGCGCCGTGCCCGCCGAACATCGGCATCAACCGGAACCCCAGCTCGCGGGCGGTGCGGACGAGCTCCGCGAACCCCTCGTCGCCGCCGAGGTCGGGTCCGGGCCGGTAGCGCGGGTAGGCGTAGTAGTAGCGGCCCTCCCAGCCGGGCAGGTAGGCCAGCACCCGGTGCGGGTCGATGTGCCGGGAGACGAACCGGAGGGCCTCGCTCATCTGCGAGAACGTGTTGAACACGTACCCGGTCCAGTGCTGGCCGTGCAGCGTGACGACCAGCGCGACGTCGCGCAGCCAGTCCGGCACGTCCTGCCGCGACTCCCACGGCACGAGCCCGTGCGCCTGCTCGGTGAACCGCAGGTGCTCGTCCAGGTCGGCGTCGACGTCGGCGTCCGGCCGGAACCGGATCTCCGGGACGTGGCAGGTCGTCTCCCGCGCCGACGCGGCGGGCACGTGCACCAGCTCCACGATCGGTTCGGGGGAGTGAGGGGGCCGGTTGACGTGCAGGACGTGCCTGCGCACCTGCGGGTCGCGGACGCTGAGCGTCGAGCAGCGCGGCTCCTCGCCGACGGCGACCCACGGCGTCGCCCAGTCCGGGCTCGGGTGCTCCAGCTGGAACCGCTCGTGGTGGAGCTGCGAGCGGCCGGTGTTCGGCGCCCACCAGCCCTCGGCGAGCCGGTCGGCGGGCAGACCCCGCAGCAGCAGCTTGACGGCCTTGATCGGCTCGTCGTGGCGCGCGGTGATCGCCCAGGTCAGGACGCCGTCCTGGGTCCGGACCTCGACGTCGACCTCACCGGCGTCGACGGTCCGCTGCCGGCCGAGCGAGGCGTAGCCGGTGCGCACGCGCACGCGGTCGTCCTCGACGAGCGGGTCGGCGGGGCGGAGGCCGTAGCCGTTGGCGGTGGTGAACACCTGCACCGACCAGCGCAGTCCAGCGGTCGCGGGCGCCGAACCGGGCGCGGGGAAGAGCGGATCGCGGGGATCGAAGGAGAGGTCGGTGTCGATCAGGCTCATCCCGGCACCGCGTAGCCGATCGCCTTGTCCACGAGGTCGGCGAGCCCCTCGGCCTCGGCGGCCGTGAAGATCAGGGTGTCGCCGGGCGGGAGCACGATGCCGACGCGGTCGCCCATGACCAGCACGGTCACGTTCCCCTCGCCGCTCGTCGTGGCGCACTCCAAGCGCCACCGCAGCTTCTCCGTCGGATCTTCGGTCGGCCACATAGCCACATCACTGAACCGCGCAACCCCGGGAACATCAAGTCCCGTACACCGTTCGAGTGAGGGCCCCGAACGTCAGGCAAGCACCGAAGTGGCATACATAAGGAGCGGCGCACGGAGTCCACGGAAGCGCTCAGGTTCCGCTACCCGCACCGCCAAGCAAAGTGACCACGAACCAGAAAGAAAAAGAGAAGCGGCTTCGGGTGCCCCGACGTTGTCCCCCCGTCTTTCTCCCGGAGGCCGCTTCTCCTGATCTCGTTACCCCAGGGGTGACGCCTGATCCCCTGACATCCCCTCGACGTGCTTCCATCGTGCCGGTTCGGAGCGGGTCGCAATACCGACTTTGGTCGAGTGAATACCCCGATTTAGCGGGTGGTGATCGCGTGTTCCGGGTGGTCCGCCCGGCGCAACCGACCCCTAGCCCGTTCGGGGTGGTGCCGGTCCGCTGTGTCCTGTTGCCGCTGTTATGCCCGTGACCGGCGTTTTTCCGCCACCCCGCGCCCGGCGGCACCCGGGTTCGGGTCCGTACCCTTGGCGGCAGCCGAACTGCTCCTGTCCCGACCAGAACGGATGTCCATGATCGAGTGGCTCAACACGATCCCCGCCGGGGTGATCTACCTCATCGTCGCCGGGATCATCGGACTGGAGAGCGTCGGCATCCCGCTACCCGGTGAGATCCTGCTGGTCAGCGCGGGTGTGGCGGCCTCTCACGGGGTGATCAACCCGGTGCTGCTGGGCACCTTCGCGGCGCTCGGGGCGATCGTGGGCGACTCGATCGGCTACGCCATCGGCAAGCGCTTCGGCCGTCGGCTGCTGACCTGGCTGGGCACCAAGCTGCCCAGGCACTTCGGTCCCAAGCCGCTGGCGCAGGCGGAGGGGTTGTTCGAGCGCTGGGGCGCGTGGACGGTCTTCGGCGGCCGGTTCGTGGCGCTGCTGCGGATCCTGGCCGGGCCGCTGGCCGGCAGCCTCGGCATGCCGTACCGGAAGTTCCTGCTGGCCAACGCCGCGGGCGGGATCGCGTGGGCGGGTCTGGTGACGGCTCTGTCGTACGCGTTCGGCCTGGTGGCGGGGCAGTGGTTCCACCGGTTCTCGTGGATCGGCCTGGTCGTGGCGGTCGTGTTCGCCTGGTGGAGCACCCGCGTCATCCAGAAGCGCGTGGAGCGCGCCGAGAAGAACCAGGAAGAACCGGAACCGGCCCAGAGCTGAGACAACAACACCCCCGGCGCCCGAGGGCACCGGGGGTGTCGTGTCTCGTCAGGTTCAGCGGGAGGCGCGGTTGGCGGCCGAGACGACCGCCCGCAGCATCGCCGCGATGGTGGAGGTGTCCACGCCGACGCCCCAGAACACGTTCTCGCCCACCGCGCACTCCAGGTAGGCCGCGGCGCGCGCGTCGTCGCCCGCGGTCAGCGCGTGCTGGTGGTAGTCCAGGACCCGGATGTCGTAGCCGACGGTGGTCAGCGCGTCGACGAACGCCGAGACGGGGCCGTTGCCGCGCCCGGTGATCTGCCGCTCGTCGCCGTCCACCACGACAGTGGCCGTGATCGTCTCGTCGCCGGCCTCACCGGAGGAGCTCTGCCGGACGAGCTTCAGCGGCGCGTCGGCCTCCAGGTACTCGGCGGAGAACGCGGTCCACATCGCGGCCGGGCTGACCTCGCCGCCCTCGTCGTCGGTGTGGGCCTGGACCGCCTTGGAGAACTCGATCTGCAGCTTGCGCGGCAGCTCCAGCTGGTGCTCGGTCTTCATCACGTACGCCACGCCGCCCTTGCCGGACTGCGAGTTGACCCGGATGACGGCCTCGTAGCTGCGGCCCACGTCCTTGGGGTCGATCGGCAGGTACGGGACCTCCCACGGGTGGTCGTCGACGTCGACGCCGGCCTTCTCGGCCTCGGCGCGCACCGCGTTCAGGCCCTTGTTGATGGCGTCCTGGTGGCTGCCGGAGAACGCGGTGTAGACGAGCTCGCCGCCCCACGGGTGCCGCTCGGGGACCGGCAGCTGGTTGCAGTGCTCGACGGTGCGCTTGACGTAGTCGATGTCGGAGAAGTCGATCTGCGGGTCGATGCCCTGGCTGAACAGGTTCATGCCCAGCGCGACCAGGTCGACGTTGCCGGTGCGCTCGCCGTTGCCGAACAGGCAGCCCTCGATGCGGTCGGCGCCGGCCTGGTAGCCCAGCTCGGCGGCGGCGATGCCGGTGCCGCGGTCGTTGTGCGGGTGCAGCGACAGGATCACCGAGTCGCGGCGGGCCAGGTTGCGGTGCATCCACTCGATGGAGTCCGCGTAGACGTTCGGGGTGGCCATCTCGACGGTCGCGGGCAGGTTCAGGATGACCGGCTTGTCCGGGGTGGGCTGCCAGATCTCGGTGACCGCGTCGCAGACCTCGACGGCGTAGGCCAGCTCGGTGCCGGTGTAGGACTCCGGCGAGTACTGGAAGCGGAAGTCGGTGTCCGGGTACTTGCCCGCCAGCTCCAGGGCCAGCTCGGCGCCCATCTTGGCGATCTTCTTGATGCCCTCGCGCTCCTCGCGGAACACCACGCGGCGCTGCAGGATCGACGTCGAGTTGTAGATGTGGACGATGGCCTTCTGGGCGCCTTCGAGGGCCTGGAAGGTGCGCTCGATCAGCTCCGGGCGGCACTGGGTCAGCACCTGGATGCGCACGTCGGAGGGGATGGCGCCGTCCTCGATGATCTCGCGGACGAAGTCGAAGTCGGTCTGGCTGGCGGCCGGGAAGCCGACCTCGATCTCCTTGTAGCCCATCTGCACCAGCAGGTCGAACATGCGGCGCTTGCGCGCGGGCGACATCGGGTCGATCAGCGCCTGGTTGCCGTCGCGCAGGTCGACGGCGCACCACAGCGGGGCCTGGGTGATCCGCTTGTCCGGCCAGGTGCGGTCGGGCAGGGATACGTCCTCGACCAGCTCGTGGAACGGCTTGTAGCGGTGGAACGGCATCGAGCTGCCCTGCTGCGGGTTCCACGACGGCTGTCCGGCGGGCGCGGGCTTGGACGGCTTGCGCACTCGACCGGCGAAGGGGGCCTGCGCGTCGGGGGTGTTGCTGCTCATCAGAGAGGTTCTCCTGGTCGCTTACCGGTTCACGGGCTTGAGGTGAGACCGGCGCGTTCGTACCCCGCGACGAGGGGCCGGTCTAGGAGACCCCGTCGCGGCGGCGAAGCAGGAGAACGCGAGCCACGGGCCCAGGCTAACCGCATCAGGGGCCCGCAGTGCAAGCGGCCGTTCCAGATGCTGGGAGATCGGGGGCGCGGGGAACGTGAACGGCACTCCCGGAACGGGCGGGTCTCGTGCCACACTGATCTCGTGACCGAGGACGTTCGTGCGGGGGCCCGCGAGGGCGGTGTGCGGCGCGCTGACCTGCGACGCGGGTGGGGGCGCTTCGTCGACGTGCTGATCCGGCTGGTCCGCTGGGCCGGCCTGGTGTGCGCGGCGCTGCTGGCGATCCATGTGATCCTCACCATCGGCAGCGCGAATCCGGACAACGGGATCACCCGGTTCGTCTCCGCTGCGGCCGATCCGCTGGCGCTCGGGTTCCAGGACCTGTTCACCCCGGCCGATCCGCAGCTGGCCGTCCTGCTCAACTACGGCATCGCCGCTCTCTTCTGGCTCGTCATCACCTCGATGGCCACCAAGATCCTCGCCGCCCTCCGCTGACCGTGGGAGGGGACAGTTTTCATGAAAACTGTCCCGACCCGTGGTCGTCGAAGTTTTCATGAAAACTTCCCCCACCCCACGGGAGCGGGTCCACGGTGGAGGTTCTCGAGGTGTGTCCTGACCTCGGTCGATCGTTTTCCCGGGTGCAGTTTTCATGAAAACTTCGCGTTCTCGGGGGTGGGGAGGTTTTCATGAAAACTTCCCCACCCTCAGAACCTTCGGGTGTGACGGACACCGTGGTGTGATTCGGGTGGTGGACGCGGGGGTGTGATCGCTCGGGCTGGGAGGATCGGGGTGTACCCCCGGTCGCTCGGCGTGGAGCGCAGGCCCCGGCGACCCGAAGGGATGGCGGTTGAGCACCGGCGCGCTCCCGAGACTCGAAACCCCTCCGTGGCTGCGGCACATGCTGCGCCCGATCAACATCCCGACCGACTGGACCCGCGTGGCCGCGGCCGCCGCAGGCGTCGGCGTCCCGCAGGTCCTCGGCCTGCTCACCGGGGCCGTCGACGAGGCCGTGCTGGCCTCGGTCGGGGCGCTGTGCGCGAGCTTCTCCGACGTCACCGGCTCCTACCGGTTCCGGCTGCGGCGCCTGCTGATCGCCGCGGCGCTCGGCGCGATCGGCTTCGCCGCCGGAGCCGCCGCGCCCGACCCGCTGTGGGCGGTGGTCGCGGTGCTGGCCGTGTCGGTGCCGTCGGTGCTCAGCAGCAGGCTGGGGGAGCTGTGGGCCTCCGGCGGCGCGCACATGCTGACCTTCTGCGTGGTCGCCACCGGCCAGCGCTCGCAGGTGCTGCCGGTGCCCGAGCAGGTCGGGTGGTTCCTCGCCGGAGAGCTGCTGGTCGTGGCGCTGGCGGCGGCGACGTGGCCGCTGCGCGGCACGGCCCCGGCCCGCGACGCCGTCGCCGACGTCTTCACCGCGATCCTGGCGATGCTGGGGCCGGGCGACACGGCGTCCGCGCGGCAGCGGCTCACCCGGTCCCTGAACACCGCGCACGACGTGCTGATCGGCGGCGCGTCGATGTCGCGCAGCCGCGTCCGCGACCGCCTCTACCTCGTGCACCTGCGCGCGACGCCGGTGGTGGAGGCGGCGGTGTCGGTCGCGCACGCCGGGCTGACCCCCTCGACCCGGACCCGCGCGGCCCTGGCCGAGCTGGCCCGCTGCATCCGCACCGGCGACACCCCGCCGCGCTTCGCACCGGGCGAGCACGAGTCCGGGCTGCTCGCGGCGCTGGACGAGGGCATCGCGGATCTCGTCGACGCCCTCCGCGAGGCCAAGCGCCCTTCCGCGCCGGGTGCGCAGCGGCAGCGGCCGAGCATCGGCGCCACGACCTGGCTGCTGGCGCTGCGGATGCTGCTGTGCCTGGCGCTGGCGGAGGTGTTCGGGCTGGTCGCGGGCCTGGACCAGGGGTACTGGATCGCGTTGACGGTCGCGCTGGTGCTGCGCCCCAACTCGGGCTCGGTGTTCGCCCGCACGGTGCTGCGCGCGCTCGGCACGATCCTCGGCGTGCTGGTGGCGTGGGCCCTGCTGGCGCTGCTGCCCGGGGGCTGGCTGCTGGTGCCGTTCATCGTCGTCCTGGCCGCGAAGCTGCCGGTGGCGCTGAGCAGGCACTACGGTCTGTTCAGCGCGGTGGTGACGGCGCTGGTGCTGCTGCAGATGAGCCAGCAGCAGCAGTTCTACCCGGCGGCGCGGCTGCTGGACACCTTGATCGGCTGCGCGATCGTGCTGGTGGTGGGGTTCGCGCTGCGCGGGATGCGCACCGGCCCGTCGCTGCGGGACGGCGTCGCCGACGCCGTCGAGTCGGTCGCCGACTACGTGTCCCGGTCGCTGGCGGGCGCCGAGCACGGCCGGTCCGCGCTGCGCCGCCGCACCTACCGGCAGCTCGCCGACCTGCGCTCGAGGCTGCAGCAGCTGCTGATGAACCCGTCCCACCACGGCGAGGCGGAGGCCTGGTGGCCGACCATCGCCGTCCTGGAGCGGGTCGTCGACGCCGCCACCGAGCAGGCGGTCCGGGCGGGCGAGGCCGACCTGCAGCAGGCGCAGCTGCTGGTCTCGGAGATGCGCACGCTCAACCGCAGGCTCCGCGCCGACCCCGAGGTCGCCCCGCAGGCGCTGCGCGCCGACCTCGACGCGATCCACCAGCACCTCGCCACCGCGGGACGAGGCTGATCAGCGGATCTCGTGCAGGGTGGCGTGCAGGCGCTCCGCCGCGTGCCAGACGTCGACGTAGGACAGCCAGGCCGGGGCGAAGTTGAAGCGCAGCAGGTCCGGCTCGGCGTACTCGACGAGCACGCTGCGGTCCGACAGCAGGTCCGCGATGCGCTGCGCCTGCTCGTGCCGGAGGCACACCTGCGCCCGTCGGCGGGTGTCCGGCGTGCGCACCTCCACCGTGGCGTCGTCGCAGAACTCGCCGACGCGCTCCAGGAACAGCTCGACCAGGCCCGTCGTCTTCGCCGCGAGCGCGCTCCCCGGGACGCCGTCGAGGATGGCCAGCACGTCGCGCAGCTCGGTCGCCGCGAGCGTCGCGGCCGGTCCGGCGAAGCCCTCCGCCAGCGGGTGCCGCAGGCCCCCGGTCGGGGAGAGCTCCAGGTGCCGCTCGGCGACGAAGCCGAACGACGGCGCGGTCGCGCTGCCACCCAGGTACTTGTGCCCGCAGCCGATCGCGAAGTCCGCGTCCCAGCGGTGCAGGTCGACGTCCAGCGCTCCGGCCGAGTGGCTGAGGTCCCACAGGGTCAGCGCGCCGCGGCGGTGGATCTCGGCGGTGATCGATTCAGCGTCGCGGACCGCGCCGGAGCGCAGGTCCACGTGCGAGAGGGCGACCACCGCGACCTGGTCGACGTCCAGCGCGTTCAGGCCGTCGACGCCGTCGATGAGCTGCAGCCGCCCGCCGATGTGATCGGCGGCGGACTGGGCGAGGCAGCGGTCGGTGGCGAAGCAGTCGCGTCCCACGGCCAGGACCGGCCGCCCGGGGCGCAGCTTCGCGGCCGCGACCAGCGCCTTGAACAGGTTGATCGAGGTCGATTCGGCGACGGTGAGCTCGCCGGCGGCCGCGCCGACCAGCGGGGCCAGCGCGTCGGCCGTCAGCCGCGCCTCGCGCCGCCAGTCCGACTCGCCGGAGGTGCGACCGCTGCGCGGTTCCCAGCGGTGCTGGACGAACCGGCGCAGTCGCGCGGGTGACGTGCGCGGCATGGGGCCGCCGCTGTGGCCGTCCACGCGGATGACTCCGGGGACGAGGTCGTAGCGCAGGCGCAGTCCAGCGAGCGCGTCGGCGTCATCAAGCGCTTCCGCGGTCGTTCTGATACTCGTCCACACGAGTGAAGTCATACCGCATCGGGGAACGGCATGTAACCGAACTGGTGATCAATTGCGGAAAATTGCTCCGGCCGTAGTGCTCCTGGGTGAGAGATCTGGTCCGATCACCAGGGCATCGGGCGGCGCGGCCGGGCGGTCCGGGAATTCTGGGAATTCACCGGTCGTTCATTCGGCCTGCGCCGCGCACTCCCGGCACACCTTGGCCGAGTACGCCAGGGCGAAGTGCGCCGCGACGGTGACCGCGGCGAGGAGCAGCAGCAGCGGCCAGTTCTCCGCCGGCGGCAGCGTCGTGGCCAGGCCGATCGAGGCCAGCGGCATCGCGATGCTGGCGGCGGTGCCGGTCCAGCCCAGCACCAGCGGCAGCCTGCCCGGCACCGCGAGACGACGGGTGATGAGCAGCGCCGCGCAGCCCACGATCGCGGCGGTGCCGGCGACGGCGGCGAGCAGCTGCGCGGTCTCCGACGTCGGGGCGCTCTGGTCGCGGCCGATGGTGGCGGCCAGCCGCCAGCCGCCGAGCAGCACCGGCACCGTCACCAGCAGCGCGAACGCGGTGTGCCGGGTCTGGGCCACGGTGAGCTCCCGCTGGCAGCTGGGCGCGACCTCGGCGGGCGTGCCGAACTCGCGCACCGCGTCCTGCACGGCCTGCTCCGGCGGCGAGCCCGCGTCGGTGCGCGCGGCGACGGTGTCGGTGAGGCCGTCGCGGATCTCCTGGACCATGCGGGCCTTGACCCGCGCCGGTCCGCGCAGCTCGGCGGCGAGTTCGGCCGCGTACTCGTCGATGGCGTTCACGCTGGGCTCCTGGGGTTGAGCACTGCGCTGATCGCGGCGGTGAACTCCCGCCAGTCAGCGCGTTCCCCGGCCAGACTGCGCCGTCCGGCGTCGGTGAGCCGGTAGCAACGCCGACGGCGTCGCGCACCGACGGCTTCCCAGCTGCTGGCGAGCAGGCCGAGGCGTTCGAGGCGTTTGAGCGCGGGGTAGATCGTGCCGGTGCGCAGGTCGAGCGCGCCACCGCTGCGGTTGAGCACCGAGGTGATGATCGCGTAGCCGTGCAGCGGGCCGGCTTCGAGCACGGCGAGCAGCAGTCCGTCCAGGTGCCCTCGCACCGCGTCCGCCTTCATGCGGCTCACCATATCGGGTGAGCGGGCGGTCTCGATCGGTCTTGTGACGCCCCTGACCTCGGACGATCCCCCGTGGTCCCGGGGGGTGGGGGGAAGTTTTCATGAAAACTTCCCCCCACCCACGAGACCGTCAGAACAGGGGTGTGCCCCAGGTGTCGGTGAAGACGAGGTCGGCGAGGGGGTGCCGGGCGCGGGGGCGGAGTTCCTTCTCGACCAGGCGGTCCGGCATCCCGTCGAGGTCCCCGAGCTCGCCGACGGCGATCGCGACCAGCGGCTCGAAGTCGTCCGGGATCGCGAACTCGACGCGGGCCGCCTCGCGGTCGAAGCCCGCCATCTGGTGGGCGTGGAAACCTTCCGCGACCGCCTGCAGGACCAGGTTCTCGGTGGCCAGCCCGAGCCCGTACTCGCCGTAGGGCATCGGTTCGCCCTCGTCGTTGACCGACCGCGCGACGCCGATCGCCAGCGCCGCCGCGTCGCCCGCCCAGCTCTTGTTGCCCCGCGACAGGGTGCCGTGGATGCGGTCGAAGGTCGGTTCGCCGCGGCGGGCCGCGATGAACCGCGCCGGCTGGGTGTTGCCCCAGGACGGCGCCCAGCGGGCCGCCTCGAACAGCGCGGTGAACTGCTCGTCGCCGATGGTCGCCGACGGGTTCAGCGCGCGCGGGCTCCAGCGCGTCGCCAGCAGCGGGTGCAGCGGGACGGACGAGTCCGCGGTCTTGTCCAGTTCGGTCACCGAAACCTCCCGAGGGTGCTCAGATGGCGTACTGCCAGGCGGTCAGCGAGTAGGCCCCCAGCCAGGAGCCGAAGAAGACCAGCAGCAGCGCCGTCGTCGCGGCGGTGGCCGGGCGCCGCTTGCTCAGGCCGATCGCGACCGGGATGAGCAGCGGGAACGCCGGCAACATCAACCGCACCTTCGAGTACATCAGGCCGTCCGAGCCCAGGTCCAGCACCAGCACGGCCGCGGCGAACAGCACCAGCGGCCACGGCAGCCGGTGCCACAGGCACAGCGCCATCAGGACCAGCGCGGTCAGGACCACCCAGACGGTGAAGGTCTCGAACACCGACTTGTCCTCGGTGAGCGCTTCGACGACGAACTGCGCGGTCGTCGCGCCACCGTCGAAGGCCGAGCTCCAGCCGCGCGCCTGGAGCTCGAAGTAACCGTTGAGCTTGCCGGTCTGCGCCCCGACCCAGCCGATGTAGACGATCATGCCGAGCGGTGCGAGCAGCATCGCCAGCCACGGCCGCCAGGAGTCCCGGCGCTGCACGATGGAGATCACCGCGGCCAGCCCGATCACCCCGACCAGCGCGGCGGCGGTCGGCCGGATCAGCCCGGCGGCAGCGCAGCACAGCCCGGCCAGCGGCCAGTTGCGCTCGACGACGCCGATGAGCGCCCAGATCGACAGCGCGCAGAACAGCGCTTCGGAGTAGGCCATCGACAGCACCACCGACATCGGCGCCGCCGCGAACAGCACGACCAGCAGCAGCCCCACCCGCCGGGAGCCGCCGAGCCGCTCACCGAGCCGCGCGAGGCCGTAGGCGGCGAAGACGCCGCAGACCAGGCTGGCGGTGATCGCCGCGCCGATGGTCGACACGCCGGGGATCGCCGCGATGGCCATGATGAGCAGCGGATATCCGGGGAAGAACGCGAGCGGAGTCTCCGGGTACCGGTGTCCGAACCCGTCGACCATGCTGGGGTTCACGCCGCCGTAACCGTGGGCGGCGATCTCGGTGTACCACTGCCCGTCCCAGGAGTTCAGGTTGTCCAGCAGCGACTCGTCGTGCACCGCCGACAACCAGGCCAGGACCAGCAGTCCCACCAGCCGGATTGCGAGGTAGACCACAGCCGGGGTCAGCGCGATGATCATCCGGCGTTGCCGCGGTGTGCCGAGCCGTGCTCCGGCGGTCGGGCGGAATGTCCGCTGTTTCCGCTGCGTAGCCGCAGTGTTTCCGGTATCCCCCAGGGGTGGTTCCAGCGCGCCCTGCGTGGTGGACAACCCTACGCTCCGCTCTTGTCGACAATCGCGTCCCACAGAGTAGACGTGACGTTCGTGATTGGGGTTCACCCCCGGTGGTCGGTAGGCTAGTCCGGCAGCGGAGCGACCTGGTAGAAGGCCGTTTCGGCCGGGATCGGCCGACGCTGCCTCCGCCCGGTCGCGGGGCGGAGGACGCACCTGCGAAACCGGGTGCGCCACTGCTCTTCGTCCACCCGGTGTCAGTGCGGGGAAACCCCGTGCCCGGGACGGCCGCAGCGGTCGAGGAGGTTTGTTTCACGTGGCGCTCGTCGTCCAGAAGTACGGCGGTTCCTCACTCGAGAGTGCTGATCGCATCAAACGGGTCGCCGAACGCATCGTCGAGACCCGCAAAGCGGGCAACGACGTCGTGGTCGTCTGCTCCGCGATGGGTGACACCACTGACGAGCTGCTCGACCTCGCCAAACAGGTCAACCCGGCGCCGCCGGAGCGGGAACTCGACATGCTGCTGACCGCGGGAGAGCGGATCTCCAACGCGCTGGTCGCGATGGCCGTCGAGTCGCTCGGCGTGGAAGCCCAGTCGTTCACCGGCTCGCAGGCCGGCATGATCACCACGTCGGCGCACCAGAACGCGCGCATCGTCGACGTCACCCCGGGACGCATCCAGGAGGCCCTGGCCGAGGGCCAGGTGGCGCTCGTCGCCGGGTTCCAGGGCGTCTCGCAGGACACCAAGGACATCACCACGCTCGGACGCGGCGGTTCGGACACCACCGCGGTCGCGGTCGCCGCCGCCATGAACGCCGACGTGTGCGAGATCTACACCGACGTCGACGGCGTCTACACGGCGGATCCGCGCATCGTGCCCGACGCCAAGCACCTCGAGCACATCACCTACGAGGAGATGCTCGAGATGGCCGCCACCGGCGCGAAGGTGCTGCACCTGCGCGCGGTGGAGTACGCCCGCCGCTACGGCGTGCCGCTGCACGTCCGCTCGTCTTACTCGCCCAAGCCCGGCACGACAGTGTCCGGTTCAGTGGAGGACCTTTCCGTGGAACAGGCGATGATCACCGGCGTCTCGCACGACCGGTCGGAGGCCAAGGTCACCGTGCGCGGTGTGCCGGACAACCCGGGCGTCGCGGGCCGCATCTTCCGCGTGGTCGCCGACGCCGAGATCGACATCGACATGGTGCTGCAGAACGTCTCCGGCACCGCGTCCGGCAAGACCGACATCACCTTCACGGTGGCGCGCAGCAACGGCGCGGTGGCCGTGGCCGAGCTGGAGAAGATCTCCGCGGAGGTCGGCTTCGAGGAGGTCGTCTACGACGACCAGGTCGGCAAGGTCTCGCTGGTCGGCGCGGGCATGCGCTCGCACCCGGGCGTGACGGCGACCTTCTGCGAGGCGCTGTTCAACGCCGGCGTCAACATCGACATCATCAACACCTCGGAGATCCGCATCTCGGTGCTGATCCAGGACACCCAGCTCGACACCGCGGTGAGCGCGCTGCACAACGCCTTCGAGCTGGGCGGCGACGAGGAAGCGGTCGTGTACGCGGGGAGTGGTCGCTGATGGCACCCACGCTCGCGATCGTCGGCGCCACCGGCGCCGTCGGAACCGTCATGATCGACATCATCAACAACCGGGACTCGGTGCCGTGGGGCGAGATCCGGCTGATCGCCTCCGCGCGGTCGGCGGGCAAGAAGATCACCGTGCGCGGCGAGGAGCGCACCGTGGTCGCCCTGGCCCCGGAGGCCTTCGACGGCGTGGACATCGCGCTGTTCGACGTGCCGGACGAGATCTCCGCCGAGTGGGCCCCGGTGGCCGCCTCGCGCGGAGCCGTCGCGGTCGACAACTCCGGCGCGTTCCGGATGGACCCCGAGGTGCCGCTGGTGGTGCCCGAGGTCAACCCGGAGAAGGTGCACGAGCGCCCCAAGGGCATCATCGCCAACCCGAACTGCACCACGCTGTCGATGATGGCGGCGCTGGGCGCGCTGCACCGCGAGTTCGGCCTGCGCGAACTGGTCGTCTCCTCCTACCAGGCCGCTTCCGGCGCTGGTCAGGAAGGCATCGACCGGCTCTACGCGGAGCTGGAAGCGGTGGCGGGCAAGCAGGTCGGCGTTCGCGGCGGTGACGTCGCCGAGGCGCTGGCCGCGGCCGGGCTGTCCGCCGAGACGCCGTTCAAGGCACCGCTGGCGCTCAACGTCGTCCCGTGGGCGGGTTCCCGCAAGGACGACGGCTGGACCTCCGAGGAGCTCAAGGTCCGCAACGAGTCCCGCAAGATCCTGGGCATCCCGGAGCTGAAGGTCTCGGCGACCTGCGTCCGCGTGCCGGTGCTGACCACGCACTCGCTGGCGGTGCACGCCACCTTCGAGCGCGAGGTCTCGGTGGAGCAGGCGCACAAGCTCTTCTCCGAGCAGCCGACGATCGTGCTGGACGACGACCACGACAACGGCGTGTTCCCGACCCCGGCGGCCGTCGTCGGCGCCGACCCGACCCACGTCGGTCGCGTCCGCCAGGCGCTGGACTTCCCGAACACGCTGGACTTCTTCGTCTGCGGCGACAACCTCCGCAAGGGCGCGGCCCTCAACACCTACGAGATCGCCGAAACCCTCGCCAAGTGACCTGATCACTTCCGCCGACAAGGGCGCCCGTTCTCCCTGGCCACAGGGGGTGGGCGCCCTTATTGTTGCGGTGCGGTGGATTCAAGAACCACTCGAACGTGCGTTTGTCCTTCGTGGAGCTTGGAGCGCGTGATCGGCGCGGCTATTAGTGGAGGCATGTCCGTGATGACCTGGCCCGACCACCTGATGACCTTGGCGGAGTTCGACGAACTCCCCGAGGACAACTCGCGGCGCTACGAGCTCCAGGAAGGCGTCCTCCAAGTGACCCCGAAAGCCGCTGGCTTCCACCAGTTCGTACTCACCCGACTTTCTGCTGTGCTCGATCGGATTCTGCCCGAGGGCTGGGCGACGGTCAGCGAGCCTGAAGTCGTGATCCAGCAGACCTACCCGCCAACGATCCGGATTCCGGACGTCATCGTGCTGGGCTTGGACCGGGTTCTGGAGAAGCCGGTCAGGTATCACGCGCAGGACGTCGCGCTCGCCGTCGAGGTGCTGTCCCCCGGTTCGAAGCGCGTGGACAATCTCGTCAAGCGCGCCGAGTACGCCGAGGCCGGGATTCCGTTCTACTGGATCCTGGACATCGCCGACCATCCGAGGCTCATCGCTCAACGCTTGGTCGACGGCGTCTACAAGGAGGACTTCAACGGCACGGGGGTGTTCATGACCGGGGAGCCGTTCGACCTGCGGATCGATCTTGATTCGCTGGCGACGCGGATCGTGCCGAAGCGGACGTGATTCCGGGCACCATGCCTGGGCTGAGCTGCTGCGATGGCGGCGGATAGGTTCGTGGCATGAGTTCTGTCCCGGTCGTGCTGGGTGTCGACCTCGGCACCACTGCAACCAAGGTCGTCGCCGCGGGCACCGATGCCCGGGTCCTGCACACCACCGAGCGCGGATACCCGCTGCGCACGGACGAGCCGGGTGAGGCCACCCAGGACGCCGCCCAGGTGCTCGAGGCCGCGATCGGGGCGCTGGCCGAGTGCGCGACGTGGGCCCGGGAGCAGGGCCACGAGGTCGCCGGGCTGTCGTTCAGCAGCGCGATGCACACCCTGGTCGGGCTGGACTCCCGGGGCGTACCGGCGACGCCCGCGTTCAACTGGGCCGACACCCGCGCCGCCGAGGTCGCCGCCCGGTTGCGGGCCGAGCCCGGGACGGCCTCCGCGCTGCACCGCGCGACCGGAACCCCCGTGCACACCCAGTCGGTCATGGTGAAGCTGGCCTGGCTGACCTCGGGCGGGGCCGACATCGGTGCCGTCGAACGCTGGTGCGCGCTCAAGGATTTCGTGGTCACCGCTTTCACCGGCGAGTTCGTCACCGAGCACTCGCTGAGCTCCGGCAGCGGACTGCAGGACATGCGCACGCTGCGCTGGCACGAGCCCGCGCTGGAGGTCGCCGGCATCCGCGCCGAGCAGCTGCCCGAGCTCCGCGAGCCGACCGCGACCGTCCCGCTCGGCTCGCGGGTCGCCGAGGCCGCCGGGCTGCCGGTCGGCCTGCCCGTCGTGCTCGGCGGGGGAGACGGGCCGCTGGCGAACCTGGGCGTGGGCGCGGTGGCGCCGGGGGTGGCGGCGCTGTCGCTGGGAACCAGCGGTGCGCTGCGGGTGACCCGCGACGAGCCCGGCGTGGACGACCGCTGCCGCACCTTCAGCTACGCGCTGGCCGACGGCCTGTGGGTGATCGGCGGCGCGGTCAGCAACGGCGGTGTCGTCGGCCAGTGGGCCGCCGAGACGTTCGGCGTGGACGTCGCCGACCTGCTCGACGAGGCCGCCGCGGTCCCGGCCGGGGCGGACGGGCTGATGGCCCTGCCGTACCTGCTCGGCGAGCGCGCGCCCTGGTGGGAACCGGGCCTGACCGGTGCTTTCCTCGGGTTGCGCCGCTCGCACGGCCGCGCCGAGATGACCCGCGCGGTGATCGAGGGAGTCGCCCAGCAGCTCGCGCTGGTGCGCGACGCCGTCACCGACGCCGGTGCCGAGGTGCGCGCGGTCCGCGCCACCGGCGGCGGCTTCCGCAGCCGGGTCTGGGCCGAGACCATCGCCTCCGCGCTGAACATGGAGCTCGGCCTCGCCGAGGGCAGCGGTGGTTCAGGACTCGGCGCGGTCCTGCTGGCGTGGCGGGCGCTCGGCGAGATCGACTCCCTCGCCCACGCCGCGGAACTCGTCACGATCGACTCCCGTGCCACCCCGGACCCGGCGGCGGCCGACGTCCTCACCCGCCGCCGCCCGCTCGTCGACCAGCTCCACGAAACCCTCCGAGACCTCCCCCTGTAGCCCCCGCAGGAGGTCAGCCTCGGGAGTGGCGGCCTGAGGGGGTGGGGTCGACGTAGTGGCGGGACTCGTCCGGGTCCGGTTTGGCGTGGCTGCCGGTGGGTTGGTTGACGCTGGAGCGGGAGCGGGCCGGGCCCGGGTTCTCGCCCGGTTCCGGGGCTCGGCGCCGGCCGCCCGTGCTGGTGCCGACGTCGCGGAGGGCCCGGCGGCCCGTCGGGTGGTCGTGCTGCTGCAGGAACTGGGTGGCCGGGGTCCGGCTCGGGTCGTCGGCGCTGCGGGACGGCGTCGACCACTCGCCCTGGCGGGCTCGGTCCGCTTCGGCGGCCTGCCTGGCCTGCTCGGCTTCGGCGGCTTGGCGGGCTCGTTCGGCCTCGGCGGCCTGACGGGCTCGTTCGGCTTCCGCCGCTTGCCGGGCCTGCTCGGCCTGACGGGCTTGCTCGGCTTCGGCCGCCTGGCGAGCGCGTTCGGCCTCGGCGGCCTGGCGCGCCTGCTCCGCCTGCCTCGCCTGTTCGGCTTCCGCCGCGCGCCTGGCCTGCTCGGCCTCGGCCTGGGCTTGCGCCTGCGCTTGCTGCTGAGCCTGTTGCTGTGCCTGAGCCTGGGCCGCCTGCTGGGCGCGGTTGGGCTGCTGGGACTGGTTCTGGATCTGGTGCAGGATGACGCGTTCCGCGCTGCGCAGGACGGTGCGGACGGCGTCGCGGTGCGGCCGGTCCAGCAGCGGGTTGACGGTCTGCTCGCGCCAGCGGGACAGGGCCGCGGTGGCCTCGTCGGCGAGGTCGGTGGTCAGGGCGTTCTCGTCCAGGCCGAGCCGGGCGTGCGGCGACTGCCCCGAGGCGCCCAGCAGGCGCTTGGCCTCGGCCTGCAGCGGGCGGGCGAACCGGATCTGCCCCGAGTCCAGCGCGGAGAGCGTGCGCAGCTCGTTCCACTCGTGGGCGTTGCTGAGCACCCGCTCGAACTCGCCGAGCAGCTGCTGCACGCCGGGACGCGGGTTGGCGCGCAGCACCATGTCCACGGCCAGCAGCGCGGACCGGGCGCGCAGCGCGTCCTGGCGGTCCACGAACTGCGAGTGCAGCGTCTCCTGCAGGGTGTTGAGCCCGCTGGTCTCCAGCAGCTCCTTCTGCAGCTGCTGGGCGGTGGACGTGCCGCCGCGCAGCAGGTCCAGCGAGCGGGCGATGCCGTAGTGGCCGAAGCGCTCCAGCAGCCGCTGCCGGATCTCCGACGGGACCGCCTCCAGACCGGCCTTGATGAACCGCTCCGCCGACAGCAGCAGCGTCTCCCGGTCGGTGTCGGACAGCCGCGACAGGTAGGCGAGGATCTTGAAGTCGTCCTCGGTCATCGTCGACGCGGCCTGCCCGAGCAGCCCCACGACCGGGATGAAGTGCTGCGCGAAGGAGCTCAGCGTCGGATCGGTGCGGTAGCGCTCGGCGATCCGCTCGGCCGCGGCCAGCGCGTCGGTGCCGCCGTCGCCGGTCTCGTCGGCGCGGGAGAACGCGACGATGGTGTTGATCGGCACGCTGCGCGCGGTCTGCAGCTCGTTGACCGACTGCAGGAACTGCAGGTCCGTCTGCCGCGGGTAGCGGGTCAGGTAGAGCACGGCGTCGGACTCGGACAGGATCTGCGCGAGCGCGGACCGCCCGGTCTCCTGCACGGCCGCGGAGGCCACGCCCGGTGTCTCGATCAGCGTGATCGCTTCCAGCCCCGGGGTGGGGGATTCGATGACCAGCCGCGAGACCTCGTCCGGGCGCCAGTGCTGCAGGTCCCGGATCGTCGTCGAGTCCAGTGTGGACACGGGAACGTTCTGCACCGCGCCGTGCGGCGTGTGCACCAGGATCTTCGGCTCCGGCCCGTACTGGTAGAAGGTCGTGACCTGGGTGCGCTCCTCGGCGTCGGTCGGCGCCAGGTCGGTGCCGATCAGCGCGTTGATCAGCGTCGACTTGCCCGACTTCACCCGCCCGCTCACCGCGATCCGCAGCGGCTGGTCCAGCCGCTCCAGCCGGTCCCGCAGCCACGTCGAGGTGCGCGGGTCGTCCCGGTAGAAGGTCATCGTGCGCAGCAGCAGGCCCTTGGCCCGCTCCAGGAGTACGTCGGTGCTCATGCGGCGGTGATCCGGTTCTGCGTGAGCTGGGTGACCCGGCGGCGCAGCACCGTGATCTCCTCCAGCTTCTGCTTGATCTCCCGGGCGCGCTGGTCGCGGTCGACCGCGCTGCGCTCGGCGGAGCGCTTGATCGCCTGGATGGACTGGCTGATCTCCATCTGGGCGTCCTCGGTGATCCGGGTGAAGTGCCTGTGCAGCGCCTTGTGGATCGCGCGGATGGTGTCCTTCGAGTCCTTGTTGACCTGGAAGATCACCTGCTCGATGTGCCGCTGCACGTTGCTCTTGGCCTCGGTCTGGCGGCGGCGCAGCCGCATGTCCTTCTCTTCCTTGAGGCTCTTGGTGCCCAGCAGCACGCCCGCCGAGATCGACACGACGTTCATCAGCGGCAGCCCGGTCATCGAGGTGATGAGCCCGAACATGAGCACACCGCCGTAGGAACCGCGCAGACCCGTGAGGACCTGGTCGAAGTTCTTGTAGTCCGCGCCGGTCGGCAGCTTCGGCTGCGGCACCTCGTCGAGCGGGTCGGGCGCGTTCACCGGGTTGAGCTCGGGCGGCCGGCTCATCTGCTGCGGGGGCATCTGCTGGGCGACCATCTCGGCGAGCCGCTGCTGGCGCTGGTCCAGCCAGCCGAAGGTCTCGGTGATGGCGTCGGTGAGCCGCGCCTGCAGCCAGCGGGTGAAGTCGTCCCAGATCGGCACCGGGTCGGCGACCTCGAAGATCTCGTTGACCTCGTGCAGCACGGCCCAGGTGCGCTCGCGGAAGTCGTACTCGATGTCGGTGAACAGCTCGGAGATGCCGTCGTTGAGGGTCTTCTGCCAGTGCCCCGACATCCGCCGCAGGTCCTCGGCCCGGCGCTGCGCGGTCTCCAGCTCGACCAGCGTCTCGGCCGCGGTGCGCGGGTTCTGCGCGGCGAGCTCGGCGCGCAGCGAGTCGTTGATCTGGGTGAGCGCCTCGGAGACGTTGTGCGCCACCAGCCGTCGGGTGAACTGCTCGTGCTGACCGGCGAGCTCGGTCTGCAGGAACTCCAGCAGCTGCGGGAACCCGGACTCGGCGTTGAGGTTGGTGTTGCGGGCCTGCATGGCGCGCATCCGGATGTCGGCCGAGACCGGGAACAGCTTCGCGGAGATGCCCGCGTTGCTGAGGTGCTTGCGGTTGACCTCCAGGACCTTCCGCCAGTGCGGGGTCCGGTCGATCTTGGGCATGACGAGCGCGATGTTCGGGCACAGCGCGGTGGCCTGCTTGAGGAACGCGAGCTCGTTGGTCGTCAGCTCCTGCGTCGAATCGGACACCATGAGGAGCGCGTCGGCCTCGGCGACTACGGAGAGTGTCGTCGAGGTGAGGAACGATGAGACGCTCCCCACGCCCGGCGTGTCCATCAGCGCGAGACCGTTCTGGAGCACCGCTCGGGGGATGCCGATCTCGCCTCGCGTCACCGGACGGCCGTTCGCGGCGGCGCGCTCCATGTGCTCGCGGACCTGGTCGATCGGCACCGGCGTGCGGTCCAGGGCGATCGGGCCGTGCGCGGGCTCCTGCTCGATGAGCAGCGCGGTCGGCTCGTCCGCGTAGCGCACGAGCGTCGGCACGGTCGTGGTCACGTCGTCGCCCGACGGGCACACGGGGGCGTTCACGATGGCGTTGACCAGCGCTGACTTGCCCTGCTTGGACTCGCCGACGACCAGCACGAGCTGGGTCGGGTCGAGAACCCTGGTTCTGATCTGGCGCAGGCGTCCATGCAGATCGGCGCGCTGCTGCTCGGCGCACTCGGCAGTAGCGCGATCGATCAGTTCCACCAACGCCGTCTCGATCACGGCGGCCATTGTGTCGTGCCGCGGCTAAGAGAGAAACCCAATAGGTTGAACTCGCATCGTTATCGAGCACTCGGCGTGTTGCAAGAGCTCATGAATTTGCCGGAATGTGAAAAATGCCGGACTCCGCTCGGTGAGCGGAGCCCGGCATTTTCAGGGCTCAGTCGCGGAGAGCGATCAGAGCAGGCCGTCCAGCGGCAGCGCGTCGGTGGCGGTGTGCACCACGTCCTCGACCGGCTCGCCGACGATCGGGCCCGCGACCGGCAGGTCGCTCGGGGCCGGCAGGTGCGAGACCACGTCGCCGACCGGGGCCAGCGGAGCGGCGTCGCCCAGCGGCAGGGCCGAGGTGACGTCGTCGACCGGCAGGGCGTCGGTGGGCAGCGCCGAGGTCAGGTCGTCGACCGGCAGAGCGCTGACGTCGCCACCGGCGACCGTGTCGGTCACGGTGCTGGCCAGGTCACCGGCCACCGGGACGTCCGCGACGGTGTCGGTCACGGTGCCGACGACGTCGCCGAAGGCCTCGGAGCCGACCGGGACGTTGTTGATCAGGTCGCCGCCCGCGGCACCCGCGGCCACGTCGCCCACGACCGGGACGCCGCCCAGGGCGCCGGTGGCGGTGTCGGCGACCTCGCCCACGACCGGGACGTTGGACACGGCGCCAGCCACGTCGCCCGAGGCCACGTCGCCCAGCGCGTCGCCGACCAGCGGCACGTTGGCGCCGGCGTCGGACAGGGTGCCGGCAACGCCGGCGATGTCACCGGAGGTCACGTCGTTGACGGCGTCGCCGACGACCGGGACCGAACCGACGGTGTTGGTGGCGGTGGAGAGCACGTCGCCCACGACCGGGACGCCGGCCACGATGCCCAGCGGGTCGCCGGACGCGGCGGCACCGGTCAGGCCACCGGCCAGGTCGCCCACGACCGGGACGTTGGAGACGGCACCGGTGAGGTCACCGGCGATGCCCGCGGCGTCGCCGCCGGCAACCGAGCCGGCCAGGTCGCCCACGACCGGGACGTCGCCCAGGGCGCCGGTGGCGGTGGCGGCCACGTCGCCCACGACGGGGGCCTCGGAGATGGTGTTGGTGAGGTCGCCGGCGATGCCGGAGACGTCGCCCGAGGTCACGTTGCCGACCAGGTCGCCGACGACCGGGGCCTCGGAGACGGTGTTGGTCAGGTCGCCGGCGATGCCGGTCACGTCGCCCGAGGTCACGTTGCCGACCACGTCACCGACGACCGGGGCGTCGCCCACGGCCTGGGTCACGTTGGCGGCCACGTCGCCCACGATCGGGGCGTTCGCGACGGTGTTGGTCAGGTCGCCGGCAACGCCGGTGACGTCGCCCGAGGTGACGTTGGAGACCACGTCGCCCACGACCGGGGCGTTGGAGACCACGTCGGCCACGTTGCCCGAGGCCACGTCGCCGACCACGTTGGTGACGTCGCCGTGGATCAGCGAGCCGGTGCCGGAAACGACGTCCAGCGAGCCGTCGAACACGTGGGTGGCCGTGCTGGTGACCGAGCCGACGGTCGAGGACAGGTCGAGGCTGTCGCCACCGATGTTCACGGTGTTGCCCGAGAGCACGTTGTTGTCGTGCACGTTGAACACGTTGTGCGAGTCGGTGTCGTTGTGCTCGATGTCGACGTCGCCGTGAGCCGGAGCGGGGGCCGGGGTCGGCAGCTGGGCGTCGACGTCGCCGCCCTTGCCGAAGTCGTCAGAGGGGGTGTTCTTCAGCATGCTGAGTTCTTCCTGCTCGTGTGGATGTGCGGGATGCAGTTCACTGATCGCGACATGCTGGTTGCTCGCGGCGAATTGCTCGACGCTGCTCGTGAGCGAGCGGTCGTACGCGTTGACCACCTCGACCGGCGCGTAGTCGAGGACCAGCGACGTTGCTTGCAGAACGTCCGTCGCGCTCATTTCCCCGAGTCCGACCTGATCCAGCGTGGCTTGCGGATCAGCGTCGAAGGCCGACCGCGCGGCCGGATCGCTGACGAGGCGCGTGAGGAACTCGTGCAGCGTCGGTTCCGCGGGCAGGCCGGAGTTGGCGTGCGTCCCGGGGTCGGAGATGGGGGACTCGGCCTGACCGGAGGGGTGCTGAGGGTTCGCCATCGTCGGACCTCCCGATGCTCAGCGGTACTCGGCTGGATGGACCGAGTGAGGTCGTGCCGTCCCTCACTCCTGTGTTGATCACCGTAGGGATGACCCGCCCCCCAGCCATCGGGTACGACTCCTAGTCATCGGAATCTCTATTAGGGGGTCGGTTGGGTGGGCCATTGGGGGCTGACTGAGGGAGTCCGAAGCCGCTCCGTAACCGGATGCCGCTAAATTGTGTGCACCCCAGCCGGAGCGAGGTCCCTCGATCGGGGACCCTGGCACTTGCTCGAGTCGGTGACACGAAGGGATGGCATGCCTTACGTCCTGGGCGTTCACCTGGGTGCGACGGTGACGACCGCCGCCACGGCCAGGCGCAACGGTGGCCGCTGGACGGCCGCGGTTCCGGTGCCCCTGGCGGGCAACGGCCCGGCGGTGCCGACGGTGCTGTGCCGGGTCCAGGACGGGTCGTTCGTCGCCGGGGAGGCCGCCGCCCGCCAGGAGCTCAGCCACCACGAGTGGGTCGCGCGCGGCTTCACCAGCAGGCTCGGCGACGACCTGCCGCTGGTGGTCGGCAGCGAGTTCGTCCCGGCCCAGCGCCTGGTCGCGGCCATGATCGAGTGGGTCTCCGACGCCGCGACCCAGCGGCAGGGCTACCCGCCCGAGCACATCGCGATCGCGCACAGCGCCGCCTGGGGACCGCACCGCATCCACCTCGTGCAGCAGGCGCTGTCCCAGCTCGGGATCACCGACGTGACGATGATCCCCGAACCGACCGCCGTCGCCCTCGACTACGCGAGCAAGCAGCGGGTGGACGACCAGCACCCGCTCGTGGTCGCCAACGTCGGCGGCAGCGGCTTCGACGCGACCGTGCTGCGCCGCCGTCAGCCGACCTTCGACGTCGTCGGCTCGCCGCTGGACACCGACCACCCCTCCGGCCAGGACCTCGACGACGCGCTGTTCGAGCTGATCCGCGAGCAGTTCGGCTCGCACCTGGCCGCCCTGGACACCTCCGACGTCAACCACCGCGCGGCGCTGGCCGGGCTGCGCGCCGAGTGCGTGCGCGCCAAGGAAGCCCTCTCGCACCAGCCCGGGGTGTCGATGTGGGTGGACCTGCCGGGCGTGCGCACCGAGTTCGGCATCTCGCGGGCCCGCTACGAGCAGCTGGCCCGGCCGCACCTGGAACGCGTGCCCGAGCTGATCTCGCAGGCCGTGCAGTCGGCCTCGCTGCGCCCGGACGACGTCGAGACCGTGCTGCTGGCGGGCGGTGTCGCGCGCACACCGCTGCTCAAGCAGCTGGTCGCCGAGCGGCTGGGCACCCCGCCGCTGGTCGACGTCGCACCCGAGCTGACCGCGGCGAGCGGTGCCGCGCTGGCCGCGCAGCAGGTCCTGACCACCCACACCGACCGGGGTTCGGTGGCCGAGACCAGCGTGCTCATGGCGGTGGAGGGCGTCGACCCGCTCGACGACATCGATGACGAACCCGAACCTGTCGAACGCCCGCCGATCGAGGTCGAGCCGATGCCGATCGAGCCGCCCGACGAATCGCGGGCCAAGCGGATGAAGATCATCAAGCTGGTGGTCGCGGTGGTGCTCATCGCCATCGGCATCGTGATCACCTTCATGACCAAGGACCACTCGATCACCGGCGTGCTGGACCTGATCAAGTAGTTCCGGCGTCCCGCGCAGCTCCGGCGGCGCTCTTTCGTTAACGGAACGGCATACCGCGCAACGTGATCGCACCCCGGCTCCGTCAGCCAACTGATCACCCGACCGGAAGACGAGGAAGGCAGGCGTGAATCACTCGACGACCTCCCGCGCCGCCCTGGTCCCGGACGGGCACGCGAGCGGCCTGCGCTCGGCCATCGAGTCCTCCCCGGGCTCGCCGATCACGGCAGGCATCCAGGGCGCGGGCGGGTTCGGCAAGACCGCGCTGCTCGAGGCGATCGCCGCCGTCTACCGCGAAGCGGGCGTGCCGGTGCTCGGGGTGCGCGACCTCGACCGGGCCGACGAGGGCGCGGTGCTGGTCGACGACGCCCACCGGCTCGACGACGAACTGCTGCTGCGGCTGGCCGACCTGGCCCGCCGCCCCGGGACGCGGCTGCTGGTCGCCTACCGGCCGGGTCCGCGCAGCGCCGCGCTGGGCGAGCTGATCGACGAGCTCGGGGCCCCGGTGCTGCTCGCCGCGCTGGGCGTGGAGGAGATCGCCGAGCGGGTCGAGGGCAGCGCCCAGGACGGGACGCAGGACTGGGCGCTGGACTGGGTCGGCTGGGTGCAGACCCAGACCGGTGGCGTCCCGCGCTACGTCGCCCGGCTGCTCGCCGAGGCCGAACCCGGCCGCGCCGCGTACCCCGCCCGGACCCTGGACCACTTCCAGCACGACCTGGACCAGCTCGGCGAGACCGGCTGGGAGTGCGCGACGGCGATGGCCGTCGGCGCCACCCCGCACCCGGACCTGCTCGCGGTCGTCGCGGGCACCGACAGCACCGCGACCGCCGCCGTGCTCGCGGCGATGCGCTCCGGCGCGATGCTCGGCGCCGAGGACGCGCTGCTGCCGATCGTGCGCGCCGCCGTGCTGCGGCTGACGTCGTGGGAACGGCGGCTGCGCGTCACGCGAAGGCTGGTGGAACTCCAGATGTCCCGCGGCGGACCGGTGCTGCCGCTGGTCGCGCCGCTGCTGGAGGCGCCGATGGCGCTGCTGCCCGAGGCGACGCTGGCGAAGGCCTTCGAGCGCGCCGGGGACGAGGCCGTGCAGGTCGCCCCGCACCTGGCCGGGAAGCTGCTCGCCGCGGCGGTGTCCGCCGGCGTGGACGCCGGATCGGTGGTGGCGCGGCAGGCCCGCGCGGCCGCCGTCGCGGGCGATCTCGACGAGGCGCTGCGGCTGGCCGACCGGGTGATCGTCGACGAGAGCGCCCCGGACCGGGAGCTGGGCGTGCAGGTCGCGGCGGGCGTGCTGGCGCACCGGGGTCTGCTGGAGCGCTCGGCGGAGCTGTGCCGCTGGTCGTCGACCTCGCTGCGCTGGCCCGGGGACAGGGCGTTCGCGGCGGTCGGTCTCATCGGCGCGGGCCGGTTGGGCGAGGCCGAGGAGCTGCTCCGGTCCGGCGACGACGCGGGCCCGCCGACCTCGATGACCGGCGCCGCCACCCAGATGGCGGTGGGCGTGCACGAATCCGTCGTCGGGTCGGCGACCACGGCGCTGTCCACCCTGGTGCGCGCGGCCTCGCTGGCCGAACCGCTGGGGCGCGGCGTGCTGGTGCCCGACACGCCCGCGGCGGTGGCCGCGCTGGTGGCGCTGCACTGCGGCGAGCTCGACGTCGCGCAGTCCACGTTGGACAGAGCGGTGGAGACCGGCACCGGCGGCGTGCTGCTGCACAACCGGCACCGGCTGCTGGCGGCCTGGCTCCCGCTGGTCAAGGGCGACACCGTCACCGCTCGCGCGAAGCTGCCCGACGCCTCCGAGATGGCCGCCCGGGACCGGCTGATGGCCACCGCGATCGAGGCCGGGATCGCCAGCCGGGACAACGACATGACGGCCCTCGCGAACGCCCGCGCCCAGGCCAGGCAGGTCGCCGCCGAGCACTCGGTGGACCTGTTCTCGCTGCTGCCGCTGGGCGAGCTGGTGGTGGCCGCGGCCCGGCTGCGCGACCAGGAGTGGATCACCCCGTACCTGGACGAGGCCGGTGCCCTGCTGGACCGGCTCGGCAACCCGCCGCTGTGGACGGCGATGCTGCTGTGGAAGCGGTTGCAGGCGGCCATCGTGCTGGAGGAGACCGGTTCCGCCGAGGGCTTCGCCGACCGGATCGGCGCGCTGGCGCACCACAACGCGCTGGCGGGCGCGATGGCCGAGGCCGCGCGGATGTGGCTGCGGGTCCTGGGCGGCGAGGTCGACCAGGACGAGGTCGAGCGCATCGCCCGCGGCCTGCACGGCGCGGGCCTGGCCTGGGACGGCGCTCGTCTGGCCGGGCAGGCGGCGCTGCGCACCCACGACCGCCGCGCGATGCTCGCGCTGCTGGAGTGCGCCCGCGCGCTGCAGGGCAAGCCGCCGCGCCCGCGCGCGGTCAAGAGCAGCGGCGTGGACTCCGAGCTGCTCTCCGAGCGGGAGAAGGAGGTCGCGGAGCTGGTGGTCGCCGGGCTGACCTACAAGCAGGTCGGCAAGCGGCTGTTCATCTCGGCGAAGACCGTCGAGCACCACATCAGCCGGATCAAGCAGCGTCTCGGCTCGACGAGCCGCGAAGAGCTCCTCACCCGCCTCCGCGAACTCCTCGCCACCCCCGAGTGACCGACCGCCCGAGCCGAATCCGGCACGATTTCAAGGGAAGTCGGGTCCCCGATCTCCCTTGAAATCGTGCCGATCGGGTCAGGACTTGCGCAGGTCGAGGACCGCGCGCACGTTGCCGACGACCTCGAAGAGGGCTTCTTCGAAGCGGTGGCCGACCGGGCGGATGCTGGCGAACCCGTGGATCAGGTCCGGGAACCGCCGCGCCACCACCGGAACGCCCGCGTCCGTCAGGGTCTGGGCGTAGGCCTCGCCCTCGTCGCGCAGCGGGTCGAAACCGCAGGTCACGACGATCGCCGTGGGCAGGTCGGTGTGGTCGTCGGCCAGCAGCACCGACAGCCGCGGGTCGGTCAGCGTGGACTCGTCGGGCGAGTACTGCTCCATGAACCAGGTCATGTCGTGGTCGGTGAGCAGGAACCCGTCGCCGAACAGCTCCCGGGAGCGGCGCCGCCGGGTCGCGTCCACCGCCGGGTACAGCAGCAGCTGCAGCAGCGGCTTCTGCGCACCCGATCGGGTCGTCTGCAGCGCGACGGCGGCGGCGAGGTTGCCGCCCGCCGAGTCGCCGCCGACCGCGATCGCGTCGCTGGAGGACCCCAGCTCGGCGGCGTTGTCCACGGCGTAGCTGTAGGCGGTCAGCGCGTCGTCGAGCGCGGCCGGGAACGGGTACTCCGGGGCCAGCCGGTAGTCCACCGACAGCACCCGGATGCCGGCGTTCTTGGCGAGGAACCGGCACAGGTCGTCGTAGCTGTCGAGATCGCCGATCACCCAGCCGCCGCCGTGGTAGAAGACCAGCAGCGGGCCGGTCTCGGTGAGGTCCTTGGGCCGGTAGAGCCGCGCGGCCAGGTCGCCGTTCGGGCTCGGGATGGTGCGCTCGGCGACCACCACGCCGGACAGCGGAGCGCCCGAGGTGATCTTCGTCGCGTGCGCCATGCCCGCGCGTGCCTGCTCCGCGGTCGGGGCGGACAGGCCGGTCTGGCCGGTGATCTTCTGCAGCTTGAGCAGCAGCTGCGCGTCGAGTGCGAGTTCCTGGTCGTCCAGCCGGACGGGCGGGCCCGCGATGAGCCTGCGCAGGGGCTGGGGAAGTGCGTACACGGCGCGCATGGCCGCGCCTTCCAGTGCGGGCTGCAGCGCTTCGACGACGTTGGGCATGAGCCTGGCCTTCCCGGGAAGGTGATGGTGGTGTCGTATGTTACCCGCAAGTAGCCAAGTGTCCCGTTGACCTTGACCTCCAGCGGACTCGAGGTCCTAGCGTGACCCCGCACAGCACAACGGGGGCGACAGATCCCAGGTTCGGGTGAAAGGATCGGCACATGACGGTGACCGTGGTGGGGATCGGTGGCTCGGTCCGCCCCGACTCGCAGTCCGAGCGCGTGCTGCACGCCGCGCTGGAGGGAGCTCGCGAGGCGGGGGCGAAAGTCCGGGCGATCACCGGCTCCGACCTGGACCTGCCGTTCTACGACCCGCACGTGACCGAGCGCTCCGCCAACGCCGCCGAGCTCGTCGAGGCGCTGCGCACCGCCGACGGCGTGCTGATCGCCTCGCCCGGCTACCACGGCACGGTGTCCGGCCTGGTCAAGAACGCCCTCGACTACGTCGAGGACCTGCGCGGCGACGCCCGCCCGTACCTCGACGGCCGCGCCGTCGGCTGCATCGGCACCGCCTACGGCTGGCAGGCCACCGTCACCACGCTGCAGGCGCTGCGCTCCGTCGTGCACGCGCTGCGCGGCTGGCCGACCCCGCTGGGCGGCGCGGTGAACTCCGCCGAGACGCGCTTCGACGCCGACGGCACCTGCGAGGACGAGAAGGTCACCGCCACGTTGCGCACCATCGGGCGACAGGTCGTGGAGTTCGCCGAACGGCGGGTGTGAACGCCCGACGTGCGCGGGTACCTCCTGGGCAGCACCCTGAACCGGGTCTGCACGTTCTCGAGGAGGTTGTGCGAGCCCATGGCCCAGAAGAGTGACTCCAAGACCCCGAAGAAGAGCTCGGCGAAGAAGAGCGCGTCCAAGAGCAGCGGCCCGATCACCAGCCCGCTCGGCGACGCCGACCGCGAGATCACCGGCGAGGTCCTGCAGGACACCCTGCTCGACCTGATCGACCTGCACCTGGTCGCCAAGCAGGCGCACTGGAACGTCGTGGGCCGGTTCTTCCGCGACGTGCACCTGCAGCTCGACGAGCTGGTCACCGCGGCCCGGGGCTACGCCGACGACGTCGCCGAGCGCGCCGTGGCCATCGGCGTCTCCCCGGACGGCCGCGCCGCCACCGTCGCCAAGGGCTCCGGCCTGCCGGAGTTCCCGGCGGACTGGCGCACCGACAAGCAGGTCATCGAGGCGATCGTCGATTCCCTCGGCGAGGTCATCACCCGACTCCGCAAGCGCATCGACGAGACCGACAAGACCGACCTGGTCACCCAGGACCTCCTGATCGCCATCTCCAGCGACCTCGAGAAGTCCCGCTGGATGTGGCAGGCCCAACTCGCCTGACACCCGCCCCGCCGTCGAAAACCCCGGTTTTCATCGCGTCAAAAACCCCGGTTTTCGCGCGATGAAAACCGGGGTTTTCGATCGGGTGTCAGCTCATCGGGCGCGTTCGTACTGGACGGGCCAGAGGGTGTCGGCGCGGAGGCGGTCGGCGGCGTGCAGCGGCCAGTGCGGGTCGCGCAGCAGCTCGCGGGCGAGCAGCACCGCGTCCGCCGAACCCGACGCCACGATCTCCTCGGCCTGCTCCGGTGCGGTGATCAGGCCGACCGAACCGGTGGGCACCTCGGCCTCGAGCTTGATCTGCCGCGCGAACGGGACCTGGTAGCCGGAGCGCACCGGGATCTGGGCGTCCGGGATCGCGCCACCGGTGGAGGCGTCGATGAGGTCGACGCCGCGCTCGGCCAGCAGCCGGGACAGCCGCACCGAGTCGTCGCCGGTCCAGCCGCCCTCGGCCCAGTCGGTCGCCGACAGGCGGGCGAACAGCGGCTTGCCCTCCGGCCACACCGCGCGCACCGCGTCGGTGATCTCCAGCAGCACCCGCACGCGGTTCTCGAAGCTGCCGCCGTAGGCGTCGGTCCGGTCGTTGACCAGCGGCGAGTAGAACTGGTGCGCCAGGTAGCCGTGCGCGAAGTGCAGCTCGACGACGTCGAAGTCGGCCTCGTCGGCGCGGCGCGCGGCGGCGGCGAAGTGCTCCGGCAGCTCGGCGATCTCCTCGGCGGTCAGCGCGCGCGGGGCGGCCAGGTCGCCGAAGGCCTTGTCGGTGGAGCTGACGGTCTGCCAGCCGCCCTCGGAGGCGTCGACGGTGGTGTCGCCGTTCCACGGCTGGCTGGTGGAGGCCTTGCGGCCGGCGTGCGCGAGCTGGATGCCGGTCGCGGCGCCCTGGGCGTGCACGAAGTCGTTGATCCGGCGCCAGGCGGTGACCTGCTCGTCGTTGTAGATGCCGGTGTCGTGCGGGGTGATGCGGCCTTCCGGCACGACGCCCGAGGCCTCGGCGATGACCAGACCGGCGCCGCCGATGGCGAACTGGCCCAGGTGGACCAGGTGCCAGTCGTTGGGCACGCCGTCGGTGGCCGAGTACTGGCACATGGGCGAGACCCACACGCGGTTGCGCACGGTCAGATCACGCAGCTTGATCGGTTCAAACAGATGGCTCACACCCACCATGACGACCGCGCGGAACGAGATATTCCGGCCCCCCGGAGGGGCGTCGCTCACAGCCCCGCCCCCGGGAGCTGGGAGCCCGGTGGGGTGAAAGCGCGCCTTCGCCCGAAAAGTCCGCCCGCGCGTTCAGCGAACGTCCAGCCGATTCTGCGGCTCTTCACGTCGAATTCCCCCTGGCGCGCTCATTAAGTTGAACGGTGTCCGCTGGAAATCGGCGGAGAAATGCAGAACCGATCGATGGAGGAAAAAGAAATGGGTTTCCCGATTCCCTTCCCCGGTAACGGCCACCCGCGTCCGCACTTCCCGGAGCGCCCGCAGCAGCCGCAGCCCGCTCCGGCCCCGCGCCGCTGACGACGCGGGCTTCGGGGCCGGCGGTGGACCCCTCCGCCGCCGGCCCCGCTCCCGGGAGGACGAGATGACGACGGGTGAGCTCTTCCGCCGGTTCTGGCCCTACCTGCGGCAGGAACGCGCAGGTCTGGCCGGTTCCGCAGTGCTGCTGGTGCTCGCAGCGGTCGCCGACACCGCGGCGATCCGGATGTTCATGGTCCTCACCGACGAGGCCCTGGCGACCGGCGACATCACCGCGTTCTGGGCGCCTGCCGCGTCCTGGTTGGGCATCGCGGCGCTCGGTGCGGTGGCGACGTTCTGCGGCGGATACCTGGCCTCCGGAATCGCGGAGAGATTCCTCCTCCGATTGCGCGGAGCGCTGTACGAGCACGTGCAGGAATTGCCGCCGCACTTCTTCGCGAGAAGAGCGGGAGGAGATCTCGTCGCGCGTTTTTCCGGCGATGTGGAAGCGGTGGAAAGACTCGTCGCGTCCGGTGTTCTGGAAACCGCGACCGCCGTGGTCGGGGTCGTTCTCTACGCGGGCGCGGCGCTGTACCTGCGCTGGGACCTGGCGCTGCTGTCGTTCGCCCTGGCGCCCGCGTTCTGGCTGGTCGCCCGCCGGTTCTCGGCCCGGATCCGGACGGTGTCGACCGAGGAGCGCGCGGCCAACGGCGCGATCAGCACCGCGGTCGCCGAAGGGCTCGCCCACGTCGAGCTCGTGCAGGCGTACAACCAGCAGGAACGGCGGTCGCAGAAGCTCCACGAGCAGTCCTACCGGTGGTTCCGCGCGAAGCTCGCCCAGGCGCGGCTGACCGCGCTGTACCCACCGCTGGTCACCGTCGTCGAGACGGTGTGCGTCCTGCTGGTGATCGGCGTCGGGATCTGGGAGATCTCCGCGCAGCGCATCAGCATCGGCGGCCTGCTGGCCTTCGCCGCCTACATCGGCTACCTCTACCCGCCGCTGCAGAACCTCGGTCAGATCACCATGACCGTCACCGCCGCCCGGGCCGCGGGGGAGCGGCTGGTGGAGCTGTTCGACGAGCGCCCGTCGGTCACCGACGCCGGCCGGGGCCGGTTGGTGCCCGGGCGCCGCCGGGGAATCCGGTTCGAGCGCGTCGGTTTCGCCTACCCCGGTGCCGATCGGCCCGCGCTGACCGGCCTGGACCTGGAGATCCGGCCGGGCGAGTTCACGATGGTCACCGGGCCCAGCGGCGCGGGCAAGTCCACGCTGGCCAAGCTGCTGCTGCGGTTCTACGACCCGACGGCCGGTCGCATCGCGCTCGACGGCGTGGACCTGTCCGATCTGAGCGTGCGGACGCTGCGCGACGAGATCGCCCTGGTGCCGCAGGAAGCGGCGGTCTTCCACGGCACGGTCGCCGACAACATCGCCTTCGGCGCGCCCTCGGCCACCCGCGCGGAGATCGTCGCGGCCGCCCGCGAGGCCGACGCGGACGAGTTCGTCCGCGCCCTGCCCGACGGCTACGACACCGAGCTGGGGGAGCGCGGCGCGCTGCTCTCCGGCGGTCAGCGGCGCCGGATCACCCTCGCCCGCGCCATCCTGCGCGGCGCGTCGGTGCTGGTCCTCGACGAACCCACCAACGGCCTCGACGCGGCCTCCGCCCGGCGCGTCCTGGAACCGCTGCGCCGCCTGGCCCGGACCCGCACGACCTTGCTGATCAGCCACGACCTCGACCTGGCCGCCGAAGCCGACCGCGTCGTGGTCGTCGACGGCGGCCGCGTCGTCGACCAAGGCCCGCCCGCGCACCTACCGCCCGCGCACCTGCCGCCCGCGCACCTACCGCCCGGAGGCGGCGTTGACGCCGACCTCCGGGGGCCGAGCGCCGAGAGCCCGCCGCCCCGCCGCCTCTCCGGGCAGCTGTTCGCCCCCGACGACACCCCGACGGTCCGCCTCCCGGCGTTCCCCCTGATCTTTCGTCGCTAGGGCTCGGCGAGGTCGCCAGGGGGCAGTTTTAGTCCAAACTGTCCCGACATTTCGGGCATCGACCCCGGGTGATTTGGACTAAAACTGTCCCCGGCCGCTCACCCCAGCCCGACGGCCCGCCGGGCGAAGTGGATCTCCGTCGCGACCTGGCGCAGCGTCTCGGCGACCACCAGCGAGCCGTGACCGGCGTCGTAGCGGTAGAACTCGAACGGGATCTCCCGCTCACCGAGCCGGTCCAGGTAGTTGAGGATCTGCTGGATCGGGCAGCGCGGATCGTTGTCCCCGGCCAGCACCAGCACCGGCGCGCGCACCTGGTCGATGTAGGTGATCGGCGAGGCCTTCTCGTAGACCGCCGGGATCTCCTCCGGCGACCCGCCGAACAGCGCGCGGTCGTAGGCGCGCAGCGGCTCCATCTCGTCGGCGAACGCCGAGACGTAGTCGGCCACCGGCACCCCGGCGACACCGCCCGCCCACCGCTCCGGCTGGGTGCCCAGCGCCAGCAGCGTCAGGTAGCCGCCCCAGGAGGCGCCCGCGACGACGCTCAGCGCGGGCGTGGTCAGCCCGGTCTCGATCGCCCAGTCGTGCACCCGGGCGACGTCCTCCAGCTCGGTCGTGCCGGGCCTGCCCTCGATGGCGTCCCGCCAGGCCGAGCCGTAGCCGGTCGAACCCCGGTAGTTGATCTCGACCACGGCGAACCCGGCGTCCAGCCAGGCCGCCCGGTAGGCCGAGAACCGGTCCTCGTCGGCCGCGTGCGGACCGCCGTGGAGGCTGAACACCGTCGGCACCGGGCCCTCGCCGGCGCCCTCGGGCCGCGCGACCAGCGCGTGCACGGTGTCGTTCGGGCCGTAGGGGATCTCCACGAACACGTCGCTGACCGGCTGCGATTCCGGCGGGCGCTCGCCGGGCGGGGTCAGCAGCACCTGGTCGTCGCCGTCGGCGGACACGGTCCGCACCAGCGACGGCGTCGCCGCCGACGACCACACGTACTCCACCGCGTGGTCCGGGCGCACGGCCGCCCCGGCCACGGTGCCCGGGGGAGTGGCGAGCTCGGTGAGCTCGCCGGAGTCCAGGTCGTAGCGGTGCATGGTGGTGCGCGCGTGCTGGGTGTGGGCGATCAGCAGCGCCTTGCCGTCCGGGAACCAGTCGGCGGAGACCTCGCCCGGCAGGTCCAGCTCGATCTCGGTCTCGGTGTCGGCGAGGACGTCCCAGACCAGCAGTTCCTCCTTGCCGCGCCGCTCGTGCAGCACCAGCAGCCGCGGGTCGCCGGTGACCGGCGCGAACGCGAGCGCGTCCAGCGACTTGCCGGGGCCGTCCCACTTCTCGGCGACCTCGGAGCCGTCGACGCGCAGCACCCGCAGCGCCGGGTGGCGGGAGTCGCCGTGCTCGGAGTGCGAGAGGACCAGCATCGTCTCGTCCCAGGACATCGCGGACAGCCCGCCGTCCTGCTCGTGCTGGTAGAGCACCTCGGGCTTGCCGCCGTCGCGCACGACCCACACGGTGACGCCGTCGTCGGTGGACATGCCCAGCCCGGTCACCGAACTGCCCAGCTCCAGCCCGGCCGGGTAGCCGGGGTGGGTGCCGGGGACGGCGGGAGCGGCGTCACCGGTCTCGAACGGCTGGACCATCCAGCTGCCGAACTCGTCGCCGTCGGTGTCGTCGAACCACCAGATCTGCTCGCCGTCGACCGACAGCGTCCCGTGGAAAGTCCCCTGTGGACGGTCGGTGACCTGGCGGTGCTCGTCGGTGTCGCGGTCCCAGGCGTAGATCTCCCAGGTGCCGCTGAAGTTCGACACGTACAGGCTGCGCTGCGGCGCGTCCCGCGCCCAGTCGGGCAGCGACACGCGCGGTGCGGTGAACCGCGCTCGCCACCGGCTCTCGCGCTCCGGGTCCTCGAACAGGGCAGTGGGGATCTTCGCCTCGGGATAGGTGCTCACGCCCCCGATACTGCCCGATCACCCCGCGAGCTGCGCGCACCCGGTCTCACCGGTTCTTCCGCGCCCGGTAGGCGGCGACGGCGTTGCGGTTGGCGCAGGCCGTGGAGCAGAACCGGCGCGACCGGTTGCGAGTGAGGTCGAGGACCACGCCCCGGCAGTTCTCGTCCGCGCACAGCGACAGCCGCGACATCTCGTCGAGCCGGACGACGTCGACCATCGCCATCGCGACCTCGACGATCACGCGCCGGGCCAGGGGCGCGTCGGTGCCGATGGCGTGCAGGTGCCAGTCCTCGTCGCCGTGCCGCACCAACTGGGGGAGGGCGCCCGCCTCGGCGAGCATGTCGTTGACCAGGCCCGCCGCGCGGTCGCGGTCGGTGGTGAACAGGTCGCGCAGCACGGGCCGCAGGGCGCGGAGCTCCTCCAGCTCCCGCTCGTCGCGATCGCGGCGACCGGTGTAGCGGTGCTCGGCGTACCAGGCGTCGACGGCCTGGACGGTCGTCAGCGCGTCCGGGTCGCCGTCGCTGTTGACCAGGGCGACGGCGGCCTGCAGCGCCGCCTCCGTGTCATGCCCAAAAATCACGTTGACATATTACATGGCTGCTCCATAGTGTCATTTGCCATGGTGCGGTTAGCAGATGACAGCGCAGGTGGAGGCGTCCCGCCCGCGTCTGATGCGCGCGTTCCGTCGAGGATCGGCGGCGGCCTGTTGCTCGCGCTGCTCTCGGCGGCCTCGTTCGGCATGGCGGGTGCGCTGGCGCGCGGTCTGCTCGAAGCCGGCTGGAGCCCGGGCGCGGTGGTGCTGGTCCGGCTCAGCGTCGGCGCGCTGACCCTGGCCCCGTTCGCGCTGATCGCGCTGCGCGGCCGCTGGTCGCAGCTGCGCAGCCAGGCCCGCCCGGTGCTGATCTACGGCGCGCTCGGCATGGTCGGCACGCAGTTCTGCTACTTCTCGGCGGTGAGCACGATGGACGTGGCTCCCGCGCTGCTCATCGAGTTCACCGCCCCGGTGGCGATCGTCGGCTGGCTGTGGCTGCGGAAGGGGCAGCGCCCCCGTCGCCTCACGCTGGTGGGCGCGGCGTCGGCGATCGCCGGCCTGGTGTTCGCCCTGGACCTGATCTCGGGCGCGGACGTGGCGTGGGTGGGAGCGGCGTGGGCGTACGCGGCGATGATCGGCAACGCCGCGTACTTCCTGATCTCGGGCGAGACGGAGGGCGCGCTGCCCCCGATCGTCCTGGCGGGCGCCGGCCTGGTCCTCTCGGCGGCCATCCTCGCGGTCCTGGGCGCGACCGGAATCCTGCCCATGCACGCCACTTTCACGGCGGCGACCTACGCGATCGGCGAAACCCCTTGGTGGGCACCGCTGATCGCCCTCGGTGTCCTCTCCGCCGCCGTCGCCTACGGGACGGGCACGGCCGCCACCCGCCGCCTCGGCTCCCGCCTCGCGTCCTTCGTCGCCCTCACCGAAGTCCTCGCCAGCGCCCTGTTCGCCTGGGCCCTCCTCGACCAACGACCGGGCCCAGCGGTCGTCCTCGGCGGCCTCCTCATCATCACCGGAGTAATCCTCGTCCGCCTCGGCGACCACCCCTGATCACCGGCGTCGGACCTCGAAAAGGAAGCACCCGAACTCGACCGCCCGGACGTGCACGACCGCCACCTCGGGGTCCATCAGCAGGTCTGACGCGGTCCGCTCGGCGAGCTCGGTGTTCCCGTCCAGCAGGCAGCCGCCCAGAATCCGGCCTTCGGCGGAGTAGGCGCGCAGCACCCGCCGCGATCCCCGGATCTCCTCCGGCCAGCCCGCGTCGTCCGGGCCGCCGCAGGCGTCCGCGTGGATGAACACCGGTCCGACCTCGTCGTAAGCGCCCGGCGCGGCACCGGTCTCGGCGGCCCACCGCCGCACCGGCGCGTAGCTCACCAGCGCGACCCGCTCGCCGGGCCGGACCTTCCGCAGGCAGCACCGCAACGGGGCGCCACCGACTTCGTCGACGAACGGTTCCCGCTGCCGGCCCGCGTCGTCGGTCTGGCGAAGCTCGGCCAGGACCTCAGTCCGAATGGGAAGTACTCGCAAGTCCATACGACGATGGTCGTCGCCGGGAGCACGTCGTTCCGGCGGAAATCGGCCGTGACGGTCGACGATCTCCGCTTCCTGATCACCGGGTGGTCTCGTGGGGTGGGGGAAGTTTTCATGAAAACTTCCCCCACCACGGACGTCATCGGTTGCGGCGTGCGATCGCCGTGGACAGGGCGGTGGCGAAGGCGCACCACGCGACGTAGGGAGCCAGGGCCGCGCCCGCGCGCGGATCCGCTCGACGCGTCCGCGCCAGCAGATCGGCCGAGCTCGCGGTCAGCACCGCGGCTTCGACGGCCGCCCACGAGGGCCGTCGAGCACCCCAGAACACCCAGGTCCACCCGGCGTTGAGCACCAGGTTCCCGGCGAGCGCCGGAACGTACCCGGCGGGCGCGGGCGACCGCGACAGCGCCACCGCCGACGCGACCGCGATGTCGGCGTACAACGCACTCCACACCGGCCCGAACACCTGAGGAGGCGGTTGCCAGCGGGGCTTCCGCAGCTCCCGGAACCACGTCCCCCCGGCGTCCACCGCCAACGACCCCACGACCGCGGTCGCCACGACAGCGGCCCCGGTCCCGGCCAACGTCCCCCAACGCATGCCCCGATCCTCGCCCACCCGGAGCAAGAACGCTCCCCGCGAGCACCTGGCCGGACGCGCTGTCGGGCTCAGGTGGTGACCGGGTCGTCGCGGCGCGGGGCTCGTGTCGGATCATCACCCGCGAGGACCTCGCTGAGCGAGTTCGGCTCAGCCCGTCGCGCGCCGCGGTTCTGCGGCGAGGAGGGGAGGAGGGCATCGTGCCCGCACAAGCACGGCAGATCAGCGGATGGTTATCCCTGGGCGTGGTCGTCTACTTCGTCGTGACCGCGCCCGTCCAGGCCGCCCAGTTCATCCGCGATCTCCTCTGCCGACTCGCCGACCTGGCCCACAACGGCATCGTCTTCCTGACCAACCTCACCACCTGAAGCACCGTCCCGGTCTCGGCGCCGTCCCGTCGGTGGACGGA
This sequence comes from Saccharopolyspora flava, assembly GCF_900116135.1. GTDB lineage: Bacteria > Actinomycetota > Actinomycetes > Mycobacteriales > Pseudonocardiaceae > Saccharopolyspora > Saccharopolyspora flava. Next base: position 22,752 of record NZ_FOZX01000012.1, on the reverse strand, counting down.
ATACGGCGGTAATCGGGAACCCGATTACGGCGGTAATCCGTCAGCGGAACACCGCCGTATTCCGTGTGTGCCGTTGCTAGCGTCGCCGCATGCCACCTGCTGTCATCGTTGACATCTCGTGGGGTGGGGGAAGTTTTCATGAAAACTTCCCCCACCACGGAACGCACCACCCGGAGAAAGAGCACCCCGCACGAGCAACGGCCGCAGAACCGGCCTGCTCGGAACTCACGTCCCGCGTCGCGGTCAGATCTTCTTCACGAGGACGTGGTCCGGGACCAGCATCTCGAGATCGCCGGTGTCCGAGGTGAACACGGTGACCTGACCTTGTTGTTGCGAGGCGACCACGGCGAGCACGGCATCGATCGCGTACTTGTGCCCGTGCAGTCCGGCCTCGGACAAGAGCTTCCGCGCCAGACGAGCTTGTTCCTTGCCGATGTCCGCCACCGTGAGCCGGGACAGGATCCAGTCCCATCGCCGACTGGTGATCCGGCCGTCGTGCGCTTCGATCAAGGTCATCGGTGACGTCACCACCGAGGCCTCGCCGCGCGCCGCCACATCCAGCCACGCGATCATCCGGCTGTCACCGCGCACTGCCTGGGAGAGCGCCTCGGAGTCGAGGACGAAGACGCGCGGAGGACGCTGAGCACGTCCTCTGGACTTCGGGCTCATGCCGCTTCGCCGGGTTTGTGGCCGCGGCGGCGTTCGTGCTCGGCGTCGAGCTCGTCAAGCTCGGCCAGCACCGCGTTGCGGTCATCGTCAGAAACCGGCCCGTGCTCCTCCTGCAGCCAGTCGACCAGCTCCAGCATTCGGTCGCGGTCGCGCTTGAACCGCAATGCCTCGGCGACGTACGCGGAAAGTCCGCGCTCACCGGACTCAACCCGGATCTCCTCGAGGAGATCCTCGGGAATCGTTACCGTCACCTTCTTCGACGCCATACTTAAGACCATACTCCCCGTATCGGCACGCTGACAGTGTCTCTTGAGGGGCAGTGGGACGCGACGAGCTGCTGGCTTGGCCGGTTTGTCGATGGCGCGTTCGCTCTGCTGGTTTCGGCCGTCGAAGGGAAGGTAGCTGGGGATCGTCTTCCCGTTTTCTCCCGGCGGCCCGTCCGAGCATAGGAAAAGGCCTGGTCTGAACTCCTTGTGGAGTCCTGACCAGGCCCTTTGCCTTGTCGGGGTGGCGGGATTTGAACCCACGACCTCTTCGACCCGAACGAAGCGCGCTCCCAAGCTGCGCCACACCCCGATCTCCAGCTCTGAGGCATCTCGGGTGCTCGCCTCAGCGCTGGATATAGCTTAGCGGATGCCTTCTCCGGCTCCCCAAGGGGTCCTGCTTTCGGCGTTTACGCTGGTGGAGGACGGTTTTTCGGCCCGAGGCAGCAAGGTCAGCAAGGTGGCCTCCGGTGGGCACGCGAAGCGGACCGGGGCGTAGGGCGAGGTGCCCAGGCCGGCCGAGACGTGCAGGTGCATCCGCTCGCCCCAGGTGGAGGCGCCGCGGGCGCGGGAGCGGTCCAGGTCGCAGTTCGTCGTCAGGGCGCCGTAGCCCGGGACTCGGAGCTGTCCGCCGTGGGTGTGGCCCGCCATCACCAGGTCGTAGCCGTCCTCGGCGAAGCAGTCCAGCACGCGCGGCTCCGGGGAGTGCGTGACGCCGAGCTTGAGGCCCGCGTCCGCCGGGGGACGACCGGCGATCTCCTCGTAGCGGTCCAGGTGCAGGTGCGGGTCGTCCAGGCCCGCGACGTGGATCTTCGTGCCCTTGACGTCGATGTCGTGGTGCCGGTGGGTGGCGTCGAGCCAGCCGCGCTCGGTCATCGCCGCGCGCAGGTCCCGCCACGGCAGCGGCTCGCCGTGGATGCGCTTGGTCTTCGCCGACGGCAGCAGGTAGCGGGCCGGGTTCTTCGGCTTCGGGCCGTAGTAGTCGTTGCTGCCGAAGATGAACACGCCCGGCTTGTCCAGCAGCGACCCCATCGCGCGCAGCGCCGCCGGGACCGCCTGCGGGTGCGCCAGGTTGTCGCCGGTGTTGACCACGAAATCCGGGTCGAGGTCGGCGAGCTCGGCGACCCAGCGCTGCTTCGACCGCTGGTTCGGCGTCATGTGCAGGTCGGAGATGTGCAGCACCCGGATCGGGGGTGCGCCCTCGGCCAGGACCGGAACCGTCGCCTGCCGCAACGTCCAGTGCCGTCGTTCGATGGCCGCCGAGTAGGTGAGCGTCGCGGCGCCGATCGCGCCCGCGCTGAGCAGAATCCGCCCGAACTTGTTCACCCTCGCAAGCCTACGTCTCGGGCGGGGTCGGTGGCCCGGCGCCCGCGTGCCTGGCGCGATAATCGGCGTATGGCCGAGCTCAAGGAAAAGCTGCGGGCGGACCTGTCCGCCGCGATGAAGCAACGCGACACCGCCGTCACCGGAGTCCTGCGCATGGCGCTGGCCGCCGTCGGCAAGGAGGAGGTGTCCGGCAAGCAGCAGCGCGAGCTCTCCGACGAGGAGGTGCTCAAGGTGCTGGGCAAGGAGGCCAAGAAGCGCGACGAGGCCGCCGAGGCGTTCCGCGCCGCCGGACGCGACGAGCAGGCGGCATCCGAGGCCTCCGAGGCCGAGATCCTGCGCCGCTACCTGCCGAAGCAGCTGTCCGACGACGAGCTGTCCGCGCTGGTCACCGAGGCCATCGCCGAGGTCGAGGCCGAGCTGGGCGAGCGCCCCGGCATGAAGCAGATGGGCCAGGTCATGAAGGCCGCCAACGCCAAGGCCGCGGGTCGCGCCGACGGCGGCAAGGTCGCGGGCCAGGTCAAGGCCCAGCTCCAGGGCTGACCCGGCTCAGCCCTCCGGCGCGTCCCGGCGCCAGTAAGCGAGGGCGTAGAGGTGGCGGCGGTCCAGGCCGAGCTCGCGCTGGCAGTGCTCGCGCAGCCGGTGGACCGCGTCCGCCTCGGCCCCGATCCACACGTGCGGATCGGGCCCGAGCTCGGCGTCGCGCAGCGCCTCCAGCAGCAGGTCGCTGTGACCGGCCGGGACGCCGTCGCGGTGCAACCAGTGCCAGGTGACCTGCGCGGCGGAGTCGATCTCCAGCCGCTCATCGGCGTCGGCGACCTCCGCGAAGACCGTCACCCGGGCCTGCTGCGGCAGCTCCTCGAGGATCGCGGCGATCGCGGGCAGCGCCGTCTCGTCGCCGATCAGCACCAGCGGGTCGGCGGCGGGCGGCGGTTGGTAGGCCGGGCTGGGGCCCACGGTGACGATCTGATCGCCGGGAGCGGCCTCCGCGGCCCACGTGCTGCCCGGGCCGTCGTGGTCGTGGACCACGAAGTCGATCGCCAGCTCGCGGCGCCGCGCGTCGAACCAGCGGACCGTGTAGGTGCGCTGCCTCGGCTGCTCGTCGCGCGGGAGGGCGAAGACCTCCTCGCGGGTGCGGCCCAGCGGCATCGGCTTGCCCGGCTGCGGCAGGCACAGCTTGATCCGCTGGTCGCTGCCGTTGCTGACGAAGTCCGCGAACTCGTCGCCGCCGAGGACGATCCGCACCACGCGCGGCGTGATCCGCTCGGTCGACCGCACCTCCACCAGGCGGTAGCGGGACCGGGCACGTCGGGTGCTCGCCTGCGCTCTCGTCACGCAGGCGAGTCTAGGAAGCACCCGAACGAGCCGGTCACCGACCCGGCGGACCACCCGGCTGCTGGCCCGGCGGAGCGGGCGGCGCGGGCGGCGCCGGTGGTGGTTCCGCGGCGGGCGGCGGTGCCGTCGGCGTGGGCCGCTGCGTGGACGGCGTGGGCACGTACCCGGTGCTCACCGACAGCGTCACCGTCTCGCCGGGCAGCGCGAAGCCGCGCGGCGTCTGGCTGGTGACCGTGCCGCGCTTGCGCTGGCTGTTCACCGAGCGCTCGTTGACCTGGTAGCCGGCCTTCTCCAGCGTCTCCTTGGCCTTGTCGTCGGTCAGGCCGACGACGTTGGGCACCTGGAACTCGTCGCCGCCGTTCTCGTACCGGTCGGTCGTGCCCGGCAGCGGCGCCACCGGCAGGCCCTCGTGGATCACCTTCATCGCGTCGAACCAGGTCCGCGCGGGGACCTTGCCGCCGTAGATGTTGCCGCCGTTGGCCCCGCACAGCCGGGGTGGATCGGTGTCGCAGATGCCCTGCGGCGAGGTGCCGTCGCTGAAGGTCAGGACCGCGCCGGCGAACTGCGGAGTCGCGCCGAGGAAACCGGCCGACTGGTGGGCCTCGGTGGTACCGGTCTTGGACGACACCGGGCGGTTCCAGCCCGCTCCGCTGGCCGCTCCGGCCGCCGTGCCGCCGGGCTGGTCGTCCTTGCTCATGCCGACGGCCATCGCGTTGGCCAGCGGCTCGTCCACGGCCTGCTCGCACGGGTCCTCGGTGATCGTCACCGGGTTGCCGTTGCGGTCCTGGATCTGCTCGATCGGCGTCGGCGGGCACCAGACGCCGCCGCTCATGATCGTCGCGCCGACGTTGCTGATCTCCAGCGGGCTCGTCGGCGCGAAGCCGAGCGTGAACGCGCCGATGTTCTTCTGCTTCACGAAGTCCGCCTGCGACGGACCGCCCGAGCCGTTGGGCGTGACCGGATCACCGGAGGCGGTGTTGTGCAGCAGCGTCTGCCGCATGCCCAGCCGCACCGCCATGTCCACCGCCTGGTTCAGCCCGACGCGCTCCTCCAGCGCGACGAACGCGGTGTTAGGCGAGGTCGCCAGGGCCATCTGCAGCGAGCGGGGCCCGGCCGCGACGCCTTCGGCGTTGCCGACCGTGTAGGGCCGGGAACCGTTGCGGTAGACCTGCGAGGTGTAGGAGCCGGGCGACTGGATCGTGTTGTAGATCCCCATGCCCTTCTCCAGTGCCGCCGCGGCGGTGAACACCTTGTAGATCGACCCGGCGCCGAACTTCACGATCCCGCTGGGCAGCGCGTAGGACGTCTGCCCCTTGGAGGCGTCGATGCCGAAGTCGCGGTTGGCGACCAGCGCGCGCACTCGGTGCTTGTCCTTGCCCGGCTCGACGACGCTCATCACGTTCGCGATGCCCTTGGTCGTCTTCGGCACGCCGCGCTCGGCCGCTTCCTTGGCGGCGTCGGTGGCGCGCTTGTCCATCGAGGTGCGGATCGTGTAGCCGCCGGTCTTGAGCTGCTCCTCGGTGAACCCGGCGCGCTCCAGGTAGTCGATGACGTAGCGGCAGAAGAAGCCGTCCGCGGGGCCGGCGCCGACGCAGCCGTTGGGGATGTTCTGCAGCGGCGTGACCAGCCCGAGCGGCGCGTTGCGCGCTTCGTCCGCGGCCTCCGGGGTGATCCGGCGCTGGTCCTCCATCGCCTTGATCACCAGGTTGCGGCGGTCCAGCGCCTCCTGCGGGTTGCTCTCCGGGTTGAGCGCGCTGGGGCTGTTGACCATGCCCGCCAGCAGCGCGGCCTGGGCGATGGTGAGCTTGTCCGGCGTGGTGCCGAAGTAGGTGCGCGCGGCCGCGCCGATGCCGTACGCCTGGTTCCCGTAGGGCACGACGTTGAGGTAGCGGGTGAGGATCTGCTCCTTGCTGAGCTGCTTCTCCACCTGCAGCGCGATGCGGATCTCCCGCAGCTTGCGGCCCGGGGTCTGCTCGATCGCCTTGGCCTGCTTGACCGGGTCGTCGGCGGCGACGACGTGCACCAGGTAGTTCTTCACGTACTGCTGGGTGAGGGTGGAACCGCCCTGCGCGATCTCGCCGGACATCTGGTTGGTCACGGCGGCGCGCATGGTCCCGGCCCAGTCGACGCCCTGGTGGTCGAAGAACCGCCGGTCCTCGATCGCCACGATCGCCGCCTTCATGGTGTCGGCGATCTGATCGGGAGCCGCGGGAGTCCGGTCCTGGTTGAACAGGTAGGCGATCGGCCTCCCATCCTTGTCTGTGACCGTAGTCACAAGCGGCGGTTCCTTGGTCATCATGTCCGTGGAAATGCTGTTGACCGCGTCTCCGGCGCGGTTGGAGACCACTCCGAGTGACCCCGCAACCGGGAAGAGCAATCCCGCGACCAGCACGCCGGCCAGCACACACAGACCGAAAAGCTTCAACAAGCCGTCTCGGGCACGCACTCTGCCAGAGTAAAACGTGCACGCGTCGTGACGGAGTGTCACGGCTCAAGTCCGCCCGATGTAGTGAGTGTGAAAGATAACGGGACGACAACCGTCGGTTGGTTGTGGAACCGCTGGGCTCTACAGTCCGTCTACGTCCAGCGACAGCACTGTTGCGGTTCGGCTCCCGACAACCCGAACCGCGGCATCCGGTGCCGGGGGGCTCCGGACGAAATACGGTCGCCGACGATCCAGTGAGGAGCTGGGGGAACTCTATGTTCGAGCAGGGGGACTGGCGGGTTAACGCCGCATGTCGAGACCAGAACCCGGATCAATTGTTCGTCCGCGGGGCTGAGCAGCGCAAAGCGCGAATGGTTTGTTTTGGCTGCCCAGTGCGGACGGAGTGCCTCAGCGAGGCGCTCGACAACAAGATCGAATTCGGTGTCTGGGGTGGAATGACCGAACGCGAACGGCGGGCGCTGCTTCGGCGCAGGCCGGATGTTCGTAACTGGCGCGAATTGCTTGAGGCGGCGCGTCAGGATTACACCGATATCACCGAGTTCCAGGTGAGCTGATCCCCGAGAAATGATCAGGCCGGGCATGAACGTGAAAACGTTTATGCCCGGCCTGATTCATCTGATCATTCCCCGGCGAGTCGCCTGCCGATCTCCCGCAACCCGGACAGATCGTGCACATCCGACGGCAGTGCCGCCACACCGACGAGTGACACCTCCGGGTGCGCTCGGGTGAACCGTGCGAGCATCCGCTTCTCCCGCTCGGCGATCGCGACCCGATCCGAGTGCACCCGCAGCACCGCCGCCGCCAGCGGGCTCGATCCCGACTCCTCGAGCTCCTCGGCCACGGCCGCGGCCCGCGTGCCCGGGAGGTCCGCGACGACCGGGTGGGTCCGGTTGGCGACCAGACCGACCAGCGGCATCGACTCCCCGGCCAGCCGTTCCACGAAGTAGGAGGCCTCCCGCAGCGCGTCCGGTTCGGGCGCGGCGACCACTAGGAACGCCGTCCCGGGCGAGCGCAGCAGCCGGTAGGTCTGCTCGGCGCGCTGCCGGAACCCGCCGAAGGTCGAGTCGAAGGCCTGCACGAAGCGCGCCGCGTCGTTGAGCAGCTGGCCGCCGATGATCGTGGACACGGCCTTGGCGAACATCCCGAACGAGGCGCCGACGATCTTGCGGATCCCGCGCCCGCCCGCGCGCGCGGGAGAGGACAGCATCTTGATCAGCCGCCCGTCCAGCACGGTCGACAGCCGCTGCGGGGCGTCGAGGAAGTCCAGCGCGGAACGGCTCGGCGGGGTGTCGACGACGATGAGGTCCCACTCGCCGGAGGCCGCCAGCTGCCCCAGCTTCTCCATGGCCATGTACTCCTGCGTTCCGGAGAACGAGGTCGAGATGGTCTGGTAGAAGGGGTTGTTCAGGATCTGCTCGGCCCGTTCCGGACCGGCGTGCATCTGCACCATGTCGTCGAAGGTGCGGCGCATGTCCAGCATCATCGCGTTGAGGTCGCCGGCGGGCTCGAAGCCCTCCAGCCGCACCTGCTTGGGCGTGTTGCCGAGTTCCCGCAGGCCCAGGGCCTGGGCGAGGCGCCGGGCGGGGTCGATGGTGAGCACGACGGTCTTGCGCCCGCGCTCGGCGGCGCGCAGGGCGAGCGCGGCGGCGGTCGTGGTCTTGCCGACGCCGCCGGAGCCGCAGCAGACGACGATGCGCGTCTCGGGGTCGTCCAGCAGCGCGTCGACGTCGACCTGCGCGGGCCGCTGCGGTTCGCTCATCGGGTGCTCCGGATGCCGTGTTCGGTGAAGATCTCGGCAAGCTCGTAGAGCTCGGCGACGTCGATGCCCGCGGTGAGGTCGGGCAGCGACACCGTCGGCAGGTCGGTGGCGGCCAGCTGGTCGCGGGCGGCGTCCTCGGCCCGGTGCCGGATGGCGTGCTCGACGGTCTCGTGGAGGAGCCCGTCGAGGGTCGCCTCGTCGACGGTCAGGCCTGCGGATTCGAGGCCGGTGCGCACCCGGCCGGCGTCGACGCGGCCGTCGGCGGCGGAGGCGACCGAGCGCGCGGGCAGCCGTCCCGGCCGGACGCGGTTGAGCACGACGGCCCCGGGGCGCAGGTCAGCGGCGTCGAGCTCCTCGACGGCTTCGAGGGTCTCCCGGACCGGGAGCTCCTCGAGGAGCGTGACGAGGTGGACGACGGTGTCGCTGGAGTGCACCAGCCGCACGACGCCGTCGCTGTGATCGCGGATCGGCCCCACCTTGGCGAGGTCGGCCATCGCGCGGGTGACGTCGAGGAACTTCACGACCCGGCCGGTGGGCGGGGCGTCGACGACGACGGCGTCGTAGACGTAGCGGCCGCGCTCGTCGGTGCGGCCGACGCACTCCTTGATCTTGCCGGTGAACAGCACGTCCCGGAGCCCGGGCGCGAGCGTGGTGGCGAACTCGATCGCCCCCATCTTGCGCAGCGTTCGCCCGGCGAAGCCGAGGTTGTAGAACATCGACAGGTATTCGAGCAGCGCGGGTTCGGCGTCGATGGCCAGCGCCCGCAGCTCACCGCCGCCGGGCGCCGCGGCGATCCACTCCTCGGAGTAGGGCAGCGGTGCGCTGTCGAAGAGCTGGGCGATGCCCTGACGCCCTTCGACCTCGATGAGCAGCACCTTCTTGCCGCCGGTGGCCAGCGCCAGCGCCAGCGCCGCGGCGACGGTGGTCTTGCCCGTCCCGCCCTTGCCGCTGACGACGTGCAGCCGCGCCTGGTTCAGCTCCCCATCCCATGAGCTCACGCGATCAGCGTAAGTCCCCGTTTCCCAAAATGTCCCAACACCAGTGACACCAACGACACCAACCAAGAGCAACAACCACAACCAAAACCACAACCGTCAGGCAAGCACCGAAGGTGCTTTCTCAGTACCCCGAGCAAGCAACCGGCACCGCCGCGGGTTCTGAGCGGCGCTGTGGCGAGGACGCCGCGACGCCGTGTATTGGCATACATCAGGAGTGGCGCCCGGAGACCACAGCGCCGCTCAGGTTCCGCTACCCGCACCGCCAAGCAGGGTGACCACGGAGTCTTGTCACTAGAACGAGACCATTTCAGCAGCTGCCACATCATCCGCCGGGCAAGACCACCGGAGACCACACCAATTAGGCTCCCGACCATGCAGAAATGGGAGTACGCCACCGTGCCGTTGTTGAGCCACGCGACCAAGCAAATCCTCGACCAGTGGGGCGAGGACGGCTGGGAGCTCGTCACCGTGCTGCCGGGCCCGACCGGTGAGCAGATGGTGGCCTACATGAAGCGGCCGAAGGAGGCCTGACATGGGTCGGTGGACGGATCGCCTGGCGGAGCTGGGCATCCCGCTGCCCGAGGTGGTCACTCCGGTGGCGGCCTACGTCCCCGCGGTGCGCACGGGCTCGCTCGTGTTCACGGCGGGCCAGATCCCGATGGTGTCGGGCTCGCCCGCCGGCCTGGGCAAGGTCGGTGCTGAGGTGAGCGCCGAGGAGGCGCAGCGGTGCGCGCGGATCTGCGCGCTGAACGCGCTGGCCGCGGTGGACTCGCTGGTCGGCCTGGACTCGATCGTCCGGGTGGTGAAGGTCGTCGGCTTCGTGGCGTCGGCCGAGGGCTTCACCGGTCAGCCCGGTGTGGTCAACGGTGCGTCGGAGCTGCTCGGCGAGGTCTTCGGCGAGGCGGGGCAGCACGCTCGCTCGGCCGTGGGTGTCGCGGAGCTGCCGCTCGGTGTGCCGGTCGAGGTGGAGCTGGTCGTCGAGGTGGAGTGATCTCGGCATTTCGGACCTGAGGCGCGGCGTCTCCCCACGCGGGGTGACGCCGCGTTCTCGTTTCGTGAGCGCAGCGTGGTCATCGGGGAAGAAGTGGTGATTTTTTCGGCGGTGGGGCTCCCATGGTCAACTGCGGCAAGTACGCTGCGATCATCCTCGGTCTGGCTACACCTGATCTGGCGTACCTCGGACGGAGGATGTTGATTCCAACGCGTTGCGTTTGGGTCGTTCAGGGGCTTGTTCGACCCGGTCAGTAGCACCAAAGTTCACCTGGAAGGGTGCAGCTGCGTCGGGGGAGCGACGGGCTGGATCCGGAACGCGGAGTACTACGCATGGAGGGGCGCCGTGGCAGTGCGTGAAACCGATCTGCTGTGCCACGAACTGTTGCTTCGGTTGGCCGGCAGGTTGCCCGATCGGCACCTGTGGCGGTATCGCGACTGGCTGGCCGGTGGTGCGGCCGAGGTCGTCGCCAGACTGCTGCCCGGCACGCTGGTGCGGGAGCACATCGCGCTCGACGACGACGAGCACCGGCTGCTCGCGGACGCGCTGCTGCCGCTGGGCGCCGACCCGGCGATGGTCAACGCGGTCCTGCCCGCGGTCGTCGACACCACCCCGCACTACTCGTTCACCACGGAATCGCCCGCCGAGAACATCGGCGACTCGGCGGTGCTGGTGCTCGGCGCGACGCTGCGCGGTCGCCCGGGCGTGCGCGAGGTGCGCAACACGTGGCGGCGTCGCGACGCGGGCCCGGCGAAGCTCGTGGTGCTGGTGTCGGCGTCGAGCGACCAGGTCGAGCTGACCGGGGAGATCCAGCGCGTGCTGCGCGCGCTGGGCGACTCCGCTCCGTGCGTCGAGGTCGTCCCCAAGGACCTGGAACCCACCCCGTACCACCGGATGGCGATCGAGGAATCGGCGCTGGTGTGCGCGGGAGCTGAAGAATTCGCCGGTCGCCGCGGCTGAGCGGTCGGCAGCTGAAGGAGGCATTCGTGGTGGACGTTGCAGAGGCCGCCGGACCGGTTGACCGGCTGCACAGCTTCTTGCTGGCCATGACCGGGCGGGTCGATGACGACGGCATCGACGGCGCTCGCGAGCTGCTGGGCATCGGGCAGCCCGATGCCGGCGCCGAGTACCTCGCCGGGTGCCTGCTGGCCGGGCGGATCGAGGTGACCGCCGCCGAGCAGTACCACCTGCGCCGGGTGCTGGAGGAGACGCGCTCCCAGCCGCAGCTGGCGGACCGGCTGGCGGTGGTCGAGTCGCTGCTGCCGGAGCACCACAAGTTCAACGCCCCCGACTCCGACGACTCGGACCTGGAGCTGGCGCTGAAGCAGATCGGCGGGCGCCTCGCGGGCCTGCGCGGCCTGTGGATCACCCAGCGCACCACGCCCGCCGGCACCAGCTACGGCGCGGTGCCGCAGGGCGTGCTGCTGGCCGAGGTCGGCCCGGACGGGTCCGGTCCGGCGGTGGCCTACCAGCTGATCTCGGCGTTGCGCCGTGCCGGGCTGCGCTACGCGGTGGACGTCTTCGCCACCGGAGCGGACCTGCCCGAGTACCACCGCGACGCGCTGTCGACGGCCCGGCGGGTGCGGTTAGACGTCGCGCCCGCGGAGAGGACGGCTCCCCCTGTAGTGCCTCGGCCGGAGCAGGTCGTCGAACCGAGACAGGTGGCGGAGCCCCGGCCGGACATCAGGCAAGAGCCCAGGCAGGAACCCCGGCAGGTGGCCGAGCACCGCCAGCCCGAGGAGCCCCAGTCCCCGCCGCAGGCCCCGCCTGCCCCGGTGGAGGAGTCCCGGCCGGAGGGGGTGTCGCACGCTGTGGCCGAGCCGCAGCACGAGTTTCCCGGTGAGTCCCCCGATGACGCCCAACCCGAGGCAAGTGGACCCGAGGCAGCCGAACCCGAGACAGCGGCCGAGCAGACGGGTGTGATGATGCGCGTCCCGGCGGCGGTCGACGCGAAGCTGACCGACCGGGAGCGCAACCTGCTGCGCAAGCTGCACGAGGAGCTCGCGCACCGCGAGCAGGACGGTCCCGCCAAGCGCCAGGGCGAGGACGGCCGAACGTCGACGATGCCGGGCGGCACCGGCGGTTTCCCGCCGATCGCGGCCAACCAGCAGCAGGCCTACGCCCCGCAGCAGCAGCGCTGATCGTTTCGGGCGCTGATCGCTCAGGCGGTGTTCCCGGGCCGATCGCCGACATAGGGTGGCGGGATGGATCGTTCGCTGCCAGCGGGATTCGTGCCCGAGGACCGGCCGGACAAGCCCGTGCGCCCGAAGGACGCGGCCACGGTGATGCTGCTGCGCGACGGTCCCGCGGGACCCGAGGTGTTCCTGCAGCGCAGGGTGAAGAGCATGGCCTTCGCCGGGGGCATGACGGTGTTCCCCGGCGGCGGCGTCGACCCGCGCGACGCGGACGCCTCGATCGCCTGGAGCGGACCGGGTCCCGAGTGGTGGGCGCAGCGGTTCGGCTGCACCCCGGAGGTGGCTCGCGCGCTGGTGTGCGCGGCGGTCCGGGAGACTTTCGAGGAGTCCGGCGTGCTGCTGGCCGGGCCGGACTCGACGACCGTCGTCGAGGACACCGGCGGCTACTCCGACGCCCGAAGGGCCTTGGTGACCAGGGAAATCTCGCTCGCGGGCTTCCTCGCTGAAGAGGGTCTGGTGCTGCGCGCGGACCTGCTGCGGCCGTGGGCGAACTGGCTGACCCCGGAGCAGGAGCCGCGCCGCTACGACACCCGGTTCTTCCTGGCCGCGATGCCGGCGGGGCAGCGCGCCGACGCGGTCACCACGGAGGCCGCCGAGGCCTACTGGGCGACCCCGGAGCAGGCGCTGACCGATTTCCGCGAGGGCCGTTGCCACCTGCTGCCGCCGACCGAGGTGACGCTGACCGAGCTCGCCGGGTTCGACGCCCTGGACGCCGCGCTGACGGCGGAGCGGACGCTCACCAAGATCATGCCGAAGCTGATCGAGCGCGACGGCCGCTGGCACGCGGTGCTGCCGGGTGAGCCGGGATTCGAGGAGGCCTGATGCAGCACCCCGCCTACGGCGAGCTCCGCCCGGTGACCTCGTACGCGTCGGTGCTGCTGGCCCGCAACCCGAACCCGATGACGCTGGACGGCACCAACACGTGGGTGCTGCGCGATCCGGACTCCCGCGAGTGCGTGATCATCGACCCGGGCCCGGACGACGTCGAGCACCTGGGCCTGGTCGCCGAGCACGGTCCGGTCGGGCTGGTGCTGCTCACCCACCACCACGAGGACCACACGGCGGGCGTGGCGGAGTTCGTGCAGCGCACCGGGGCTCCGGTCCGCGCGCTGGACCCGGCGCTGTGCCGGGACGCGAAGCCGCTCGCCGACGGCGAGCCGATCACCGCGGCCGGCCTGGAGCTGCGGGTGATGACCACGGCGGGCCACACGGCCGACTCGGTCTGCTTCGTCGCCGAGCACGACGAGCCTGCGGTGTTCACCGGCGACAGCATCCTCGGCCGCGGCACCACGGTCGTCGCCCACCCGGACGGCAACCTGGGCTCGTACCTGGACTCGCTGCGCAAGATCGCGGACCTGCCGCCGGGCGTCCGGGCCCTGCCCGGCCACGGCCCGGAGCTCGACGACGCCCGCTCCGCCGCCGAGTTCTACCTGGACCACCGCTCGCAACGGCTCGCCCAGGTCCGCGAAGCCCTCAGCACCCTGGGCCGCGACGCCACCCCGCGCCAGGTCGTCGAACTCGTCTACGCCGACGTCGACCCCGCCGTCTGGCCCGCAGCGGACCTCACGGTCCAAGCCCAACTCACCTACCTCCGGGAACGCGGAGAACTGTGAGCGGATCCCTCACCAGGGGACAGTTTTAGCCATAACTGTCGGCTATCGGTGCCCGAAATGTCCGGACAGTTTGGACTAAAACTGCCCCCTCGCGAGCCGCGCGACCCGCGCGTCAGGTCCCGGCGAGGGAGAGGTTCGTGCGGTGGGGGAGCAGGGTGCCTCGGCGGAGGTAGAGGAGCGCGGCGAGGGCCGCGCCCACCGCTCCGGCGACGAGGAAGGCCGTGGGCGGGCCCGCGAGCTCGACGAGCTGGCCGCTGGTGGACTGGCCGATGGCCGAGCCCAGGGTCACCGAGGTGACCACCCAGCCGAAGGCCTCCGCGGCCGTGCCGGGCGGGGCCGCGAACTCGACCGCCACCGAGTGGGCAGTCGACTGCGGGGTGATCAGGCAGCCCGCGACCAGCAGCATCAGCGCCAGGCCCAGCAGCGTCGTCGGCAGCGCGAGCAGCGCGACCAGGCCCGCGAAGCCCAGCAGCAGCGCGGGCAGCCGCAGGTACATCGGCCGGGGCCACGGGTGCACGCCGTAGACCACGCCGACCGCGACCGAGCTGACCGAGGCCAGGCTCATCAGCAGGCCGCCCATCGTCGGCCGGCCCGCCTCGACCGCGGCGGCCGGGACCGCGACCTCGATGAACCCGATCACCACGCCGAAGCCCAGTGCCGCCAGCGCCACCGTGCGCATCCCCGGGGCCGCGATCGCGCCCAGCAGCGCCCCGGCGTGCTCGGACGGTTCGGGGCGCTGGGTGCGGGCGGCGCGGGTCGCGGCGAAGCCGACGCTGCCCAGCACCATGCAGACCGCGCCGACCACCACGCCGGTGCCCGCCCACGGCATCGCCACCAGCAGGCCCGCCAGGCCCGGGCCGAGGATGAAGAAGACCTCCAGGCTGATCGCCTCGTAGGAGAACGCCGCCTCGCGCACCCGGCCCGGCGGCAGCAGGTGCCCCCACAGAGCGCGCGAGGCCGAACCGATGTTCGGCTGCAGCAGTCCCATCCCGAACGCGCCGGCCACCACCAGCGGCGTCGGGGCGTCCAGCTCGATCGCCAGCAGCGTCGCCACCACGGCCCCGGTGAACAGGGCGGACGTGATGTACAGCGGCTTCGACGGGCCCGTGCGGTCCACGATCCGGCCCTGCACGACCGAGCCCATCGCGACACCGATCAGCTCGGCGGCCGACACCGCGCCCGCGATCGCGAACGACGAGCTCTCCCGCTGCACGTACAGCAGGAGCGCCATGCCGATCATCGCGATCGGCAATCTGCCCAGCAGCGAGGTGACGACGGGGGCGCGAGCGCCGGGAGTGGTCAGAGCCGTGCGGTAGTCGTTCAGCGACATGGATTGGGACACGCGTTCCAGTATGCCGATACTGGTACGCCGGTACCAACCCGTTTTCCGAGACGGGCGGCGTGAGTGAGCTCGCTTACTCAGAACGGGTGATGTGTGCAACCGAGCCCTCGGTGCGCACGTCTTGGTTGGTGAAAGGGGGTTGCTGGACAGCGAGGACTTCCAGCATCTTCGAGGTGAGGCAACTCAACACAGCCGCCTCCGGTGCCCAGGAATTCGGGGCCGAAGCACCGGAGGGCCGGGGGAGCGTGGTTAGTCGTCGGGGGACGAACCACGCACAGGTGAAGGGACTGGAGCGCCACGTCGGGGGTGGCGCCCAGTCCCTTCGCAATTCCGCTGCGGCGTGGCGCTGATCAGCAGCCCCCGCCGCCTCCGCCGTCGCCGCCCCCGCAGCCACCGCCGTCGCTCCCGCCGAAGCCGCCGTCGCTGAAACCGCTGTCGTTGCTGCCCGAGGTGCCCACGAAGGCGCCGCTCGACGCCTTCCGCCGACGGTCGTCGATGCGGTTGGAGTTCGCCATCGCCGTGCGCACGGTCGTCACGAACAGCACGACCAGGGCGATCGCCACCACGGCGATCATGAGGTTGGAATCCATCCGGAGACCCCTTTCGTCTGCGTCTCGTGATGTGACGCAGACGACTCGGCCTCGGTTGCGTGTTCGAACCGAAAGGGTTTTCCCGGAATCCGCAGAGGTGGCGCAGACACGAAGAGACGCGCGTCGGCTGAAGAACCCGGGAAGGAGCCCCGGACTCTTCGGCCGACGCGCGTCACGTTCGCCGTGTGCGCGCCGCGCCGTCGCTCAGCGAGCGCGGCGGGCCAAGCGCTCCGGATCCAGGATCAGGACGCTCTTGCCTTCGAGGCGCAGCCAACCGCGGTGCGCGAAGTCCGCGAGCGCCTTGTTCACGGTCTCCCGCGAGGCGCCGACGTACTGTGCGATCTCCTCCTGCGTCAGGTCGTGGGTGACCCGCAGCAGGCCCGCTTCCTGGCTGCCGAAGCGCTGCGCGAGCTGCAGCAACGCCTTGGCGACGCGCCCCGGAACGTCGGTGAAGATCAGGTCCGCGAGCATGCCGTTGGTGCGGCGCAGGCGGCGGGCCACCACGCGCAGCAGCTGTTCGGCGATCTCCGGACGCGTGGCGATCCACTGCCGCAGAGCGCCGCGATCCATGCTCAGCGCACGCACCTCGGTGACCGTCGTCGCGGTCGAGGTCCGGGGACCCGGGTCGAAGATGGACAGCTCGCCGAACATGTCCGACGGCCCCATGATCGCCAGCAGGTTCTCCCTGCCGTCCGGGGATTTGCGCCCGAGCTTCACCTTGCCGGACTGAATGATGTAGAGCCGGTCGCCCGGCTCGCCCTCGGCGAAGATCACGTGTCCGCGCGGGAACTCGATCGGTTCCAGCGACTGGGCCAGTGCCTCCGCCGCAGCCGGCTCAACGCCTTGGAAGATGCCGGCCCGGGCCAGGGTCTCGTCCACCTCGTCCCTCCATGTTGAGACGCGGCGGCTGTCTGTGGTGCCGGACCCGCGTCAGCGCGTCTGGCGGTGTGCCGCCGATCACTACCAGTGATTCTAAGACTGGTCGCGCGAACGGCGAGTACGGAGCCTACCGGCGCGTCCCACCCTGCGTAGCTGGAAAAGCTCCAGCGCACGTCCAATACCTTGCCGGAACAGCGCTCGCACCTCGTCGGGCCGAGCGTTCTCCAGCAACTCCTCCACCTCGTTCTCCTGCACCGCCACATGCCGCAGGCGGGCTTCCACGCGCTCCATGAAGAGCGTGAAGAACATGATCACGAGCGGTACGACGATGACGAACCAGGCAGCCATCATGGTGTGAATCCTCGCTCATACCTTCGACGCCGGTTCAACCGGGGGTCGGTTCTCGGGGGTCGGTGACGGTGCCGCCACCGTCCGTGTCGGGGCTCCTCCGTAGTCTGGTGGGGTGCCGGAGCCTGCTCGAAACACCCGCGCCAAGTCCGCTGGAACCCCTCCTGAACAGGGCAAGACCCGATCTCGGAAGGGCGAGGAGACCCGACTGGGACTCGTCCGGCGAGCGAGGCGGATGCTGCGCGCCTTGGACGAAGCCTATCCGGACGCGCATTGCGAACTGGACTTCACCACCCCGTTGGAGCTCGCCGTCGCGACGATCCTGTCGGCGCAGTGCACGGACAAGCGGGTCAACGAGGTCACGCCCGCGCTGTTCCGCCGCTACCCGACCGCCGCGGACTACGCCGGGGCCGACCGGACCGAGCTGGAGGAGATGATCCGGTCCACCGGCTTTTACCGGAACAAGGCCTCCTCGCTGATGGGGCTGGGCTCCGCGCTCGTCGACAAGCACGGCGGCGAGGTCCCCGCCAAGCTCGACGAGCTGGTGAAGCTCCCCGGCATCGGGCGCAAGACCGCCAACGTGATCCTCGGCAACGCCTTCGACGTCCCGGGCATCACGGTGGACACCCACTTCGGACGGCTGGTCCGCCGGTGGGGCTGGACCGAGCTGGAGGACCCGGTGAAGGTCGAGCACGCCATCGGCGAGCTGATTCCCCGGAAGGAGTGGACGATGCTCTCCCATCGGGTGATCTTCCACGGGCGTCGGGTCTGCCACTCCCGCAAACCCGCCTGCGGCGCCTGCCTGCTCGCCAAGGACTGCCCGTCCTACGGCGCCGGGCCCACCGACCACGTCGAGGCCGCGAAGCTGGTCAGGGGCCCGGAGACGCCGCGGCTGCTGGAGCTCGCGGGCATCGTCGACGAGGTGCCGGAGAAGACGGTGGAGAAGCAGGCCGCCAAGGAGCCGGTGGCGTGAACCTGCGTGCCTACCGGTCCGAGATCCAGTGGACCGTCGTCGTCGTGGTGCTCGCCGTGCTGGCCGCGGTCGCGCTGTGGCCGCGCGACCACGAGCAGCGGTCCGGCTCGGCGGACCCGGCCGCCGCGCCGCCGCCCGCGGAGCGGATCGATCCGCAGCAGCGCGCGGCCGCCGCGCTCCAGCCCTGCCCGGCCGGAACCGGTGGCCCCGCCGAGCTCGCGGGCACCAGCGTCGAGTGCCTGGCCGACGGCAAGCCCGCCGACCTGGCCGGAGTCGTCTCCGGCGAGCCGACGCTGATCAACGTCTGGGCCACCTGGTGCCTGCCGTGCCGGAGCGAGCTGCCCGCGCTGCAGGCCTACAGCACCGAGCCCGGCGCGATCCGGGTGCTGGGCGTGCAGGTCGACAGCGGCGCCGGTGACGGTCTTGACCTACTGCGCGAGCTCGGCGTTCACTTCCCCAACGTGCATGACGGCGACAACCGGGCCCGGGCCGCGCTGCGGGCCCCCAACGTGCTGCCGGTCAGCTACGTGGTGACCGGATCCGGCGAGGTCCGGCGCATCGACCCACCGGTCGCGTTCGAATCTCCCGCCGAGGTTCGAGCCGCCGTCGAACGAACCCTGGGGGGCCAGTGAGCGAGAACGGACCGCTGGTCGATCCCGACGACGTGCCCGAGTGGATGCGGACGCTGGTCAAGCGCACCGCCGACCTCGACCCCGGGCACTTCGGCTGGCCGAACCACCCGCCGCCCACCTCGGCCCGTCCCGCCGCCGTGCTGATCCTGCTGGGCGAGGGCGAGCAGGGGCCCGAGGTGCTGCTGCTGCGCCGCGCCGACGGCCTCAACTCGCACCCCGGTCAGGTCGCCTTCCCCGGCGGCTCGCTCGACGACGTCGATCGCGGTCCGGTGGACGCCGCGCTGCGCGAGGCCGTCGAGGAGGTGGGGGTGCGCACCGACGGCATCCGCCCGGTCGCCACCCTGCCGGAACTGCACGTTCCGCACAGCGGGTTCCGGGTGACGCCGGTGCTGGCGCACTGGACCGAGCCCTCGCACGTCGCGCCGGTCGACCCGGGCGAGACCGCCGCCGTGGCGAGCGTGCCGATCTCCTGGCTCACCGACCCCGAGAACCGGGTGCGGGTGCGGCTGAGCAGCGGCGTGGCCGGGCCGGCTTTCCTCGTACCGGGGATGCTCGTGTGGGGCTTCACCGGCGGGCTGCTGGCCGGACTGCTGGAGCTGGCGGGCTGGTCGCGCAGCTGGAACCGCGCTGACGTGCGAGAACTCGACGAGGCGTGGCGAGCCGCGGAGGAGGCCGACGACCTCGGCTTCGGGCGCTCCTGAGCGCGTTCCGGGAGGTGGCGAACGCCTCCCGGTCAGACCGGCGTAGCCGTTCCGTTGTCCGACCATGAGACGGTGGTGCGACTGATCGTCCAGTGCGAGGGGTGAGTGGGTGAACTGGGTCGACCTGCTGGTGGTGCTGCTGGCACTGCTCGCCGCGGTCTCCGGGGCTCGGAGCGGTCTGGTCACCGCGCTGCTGTCCTTCGTGGGCGTGTTCGTCGGGGCGGTGGTGGGCCTCAAGGTCGCGCCGATGCTGCTGGACACCCTGGACAGCCCGGTCGCCCGGCTGGCCTTCGGCGTGGGCATCGTGGTCCTGCTGGTCGCCTTCGGCGAGACCTTCGGGATGTGGGCGGGCCGCGAGCTGCGGGACCGGATCACCTCACCGCGCCTCGCCGGGGTCGACAACGCGCTCGGGGCGGTGCTGCAGTTCCTCGCGGTGCTGGTGGTGGCCTGGCTGGTGGCGCTGCCGTTCACCTCGGCCACGGCGCTGCCCGGGCTGGCGGCGGCGCTGAGCCGCTCGCAGGTGCTCAGCACGGTCAACTCGGTGATGCCGCCGCAGGCCAGGGCGCTGCCCGACGACCTGCGCCGGATGCTCGGCATGTCCGGGTTCCCGGAGGCCCTGGAGCCGTTCTCGGAAACCCCGGTCGCCGAGATCGCGCCGCCCGATCCGGCGCTGGCCGGCAGCGAGGTGGTGCGCAACGCGCAGACCAGCGTCGTCAAGATCCGCGGCCGCGCGACCTCGTGCGCCCGCGCGCTGGAGGGCACCGGTTTCGTCGTCGCCCCGCACAAGGTCATGACCAACGCGCACGTGGTGGCGGGGACCGACCGGGTGGCCATCGAGATCGGTCGCGGTGACTTCGACGCCGAGGTCGTGATGTACAAGCCGGACGTGGACCTGGCGATCCTCGACGTCCCGGACCTGGACGCCGAGGCGATGACGTTCGCGTCGAGCTCGGCGCACCCCGGCGACGACACGATCGCGCTCGGCTACCCGCTGGACGGCCCGTACACGGCCTCGGCGGGACGGGTCCGCGAGCGCATCCGGCTGCGCGGGCCGGACATCTACGACTCGTCGACCGTGGTGCGCGACGTCTACACGGTGCGCGGCCGGGTACAGAGCGGGAACTCCGGCGGGCCGCTGATCAGCCCTGACGGGAAGGTCGTGGGCGTCGTCTTCGGCGCCGCGGTCGACGACCCGGAGACGGGCTTCGCGCTCACCGCGGACGAGGTCGCCGACGAGGTCGCGGCGGCGCCGCACCTCACCACCCCGGTCCCGACCGGCAACTGCACGAACTGAGCGCCCGGAGCTCCGGAGCGGGGGCAGTTTTAGCCAGAACCGCCCATGATCGATGTCCGTTTCGTCCGGACAGTTATGGCTAAAACTGCCCGCTGGTGACGTTTCCGCCGGACTGGACCTCGCGCCGAGATGCGAAAACCGCGGCGGACCTGGGGTCCGCCGCGGTTTCGAGTGGGTGTGAGCGCCCTGGTGAGGTGGCCGTGCAGCCGGGCTGGGGGAGCCCGGTCGGGCCGTCCGGTCAGGCTGCCGGGGGTTCCTCGGTCTTGTGGCGCTTGGTGATGTTCTTGGTCTCCTTGAGGGTCGCCATCGTGCGCTTCGGGGCGCTGATCTTGCGGACCTTGCGGTAGCCCAGCAGCGCGAACAGGCCTGCGACCAGCAGCATCGCCAGGAAGACGATGCCGAAGGAGGCCCAGCGCCACAGGCCGAGCGCGTGCAGCCCCTCGGCGGCGGTGAAGAACAGGAAGAACAGGCTGAAGCCCAGCACGCACAGCGCCAGGATGAAGTAGACGCTGCCGCGCAGCGCCTTCTTGACCTCACCGGCGATCTCGGACTTGGCGAGCTCCACTTCGGAGCGGACCAGAGTGGACAGGTGCGTGGTGGCGTCTTTGACCAACGCGCCGATGGACTGCCCGTCGGGAGCAGTGCCCTCCTCGGACAACGGGATGGAGTTCACCGCACTCCACTCCGCACCCTCACGGCTGCCGTTGGTGCTCTTCTGGGCGCTGTTCACGGCCACCATCGTGCCACGCGAGATCAGCCACGTGCCCATCGACTCGCGATGCGTTACCCGTGAGTGACATTCCCGCCCTGCTCATCAGCACCGTTGCCGTTGCCGTTGAACTTGCGGCCGCGCCGCAGCAGCGTCGCCGCCGCGAGCAGCGAGGCCAGGGCCGAGGCGATCAGCACCGCCGCCTTGGCGCGCTCGGCCGCGGCGCCCTCCAGGGCAAGCTCGGTGATGAGCAGGCTGACGGTGAACCCGACGCCGCCGAGCATCGCCAGCGCCCCCATGTCCAGCCAGGACACCGAGGACGGCTTGTTGCCGATGCGCAGCTTCACGGCGATGAACGAGCTGCCGAAGATGCCGACGAACTTGCCGACGACCAGGCCGATGATCACGCCGACCGCCACCCGGTCCTCGAACATCGAGACCAGCGCGTCGCCGTCGACCGGAACACCGGCGGCGAAGAACGCGAACACCGGCACGACCAGGCCGGCCGACCAGGGCTGCAGCCGGTGCTCCAGCCGCATCGCCGGGGAGGCGTCCTCGTCGGGGTCGGTGCGGACGCGGGTCAGCAGGCCCAGCGCGACACCGGCGATGGTGGCGTGGATGCCGCAGCTGTGCACCGCGATCCAGACGGCGATCGCCAGCGGCACGTAGATCCACGGCGAGCGGATGCGCTTGTGCTGCAGGAACCAGTACAGCGCGCACAGCACGACGGCGGCCAGCAGCCACAGCAGGTCGAGACCGGAGGTGAACACGATCGCGATCACCAGGATGCCGCCGAGGTCGTCGACCACGGCGAGGCTGAGCAGGAACACCCGGGCCGCGGTCGGCATCCAGGAGCCGGTCAGCGCGAGCACGCCGAGCGCGAAGGCGATGTCGGTGGCCACCGGGATCGCCCACGCGGTCTCGTGCCCGGGCGCGCCGACGCTGATCGCGAAGGCCAGGGCCGCGGGCACGATCATGCCGCCGATCGCGGCGATGACCGGCAGCAGCGCGCTGCGGACGTTGGACAGCTCGCCGATCACGAGCTCGCGCTTGAGCTCCAGGCCGGCGACGAAGAAGAAGATCGCGAGCAGGCCGTCCTTGGCCCACTCGCCGATGCTGAGGTCGAGGTGCAGCAGGTGCGGGCCGACCTCGAAGTCGCGGACGGCGGCGTAGATCGCGTTCGCGGGGGAGTTGGCGAGCAGCAGGGCGACGGCCGCGGCGGCGAGCAGGACCATGCCGCCGACGGTCTCGGTGCGCAGGTAGGACCCGAAGTCAACAGTGCGTGCGCGCTTGGGTGCGTCGGACAAGGCGGCTCCGTTCTTGGACAGCACGATGCGTTCGCCGACCAGACTTCCCGGCACACCTGTAGTCGACCCTAACATCCGTCCGGCGGACAACTTGCCGGTTCAACCACTCCGCCGACTCATTTTCCCAGGTCACAAGGGTTCTCGCAAAAATGAGAGGGCGTCCTCACGGGGAGGACGCCCTCTCGGGAACAGCTGGGGACGATCAGTCGTCGCCGGACTTCAGCCCCTGGGAGATGAGGTCCATGACCGAGGAGTCGGCCAGCGTGGTGACGTCGCCGACCTCGCGGTTCTCGGCGACGTCGCGGAGCAGGCGGCGCATGATCTTGCCGGAGCGGGTCTTGGGCAGCTCCGGGACGACCATGATCTGCCGGGGCTTGGCGATCGG
>NZ_FOZX01000017.1 GCF_900116135.1 Saccharopolyspora flava | reverse complement strand
CGTTGTCGACCACGTACAGGATCGCGTCAACGATCTCGCGGCGGCAGTGTTTGGTTCGACGTCCGCCTCGACCGGCCAGCCATCCTGGCGTCGGTAGCAGCGGCTCAATGACCGCCCACTGCGCCTCGCTCATGTCCGAGGGATAGCGACGTGACCTGCGTGAAGGGCGATGCGAGGTGGCCAGCAGGCAGCATTGCCCACCCCGCGCGTGAACCAGCGACGCATTCGGGCACGATGACACCTCGGGACTCCTCGGTAGAGCGGATGACTAGGCATCAACCGATCTACCAGGAGTCCCTTCTCATGCCCGCACCCACCCACCACCCAAGATCAAGTTCAGGAACAGGCTCTGAGCTGCCAGATCGCAGGCAGCCTGTATGAACCCCTCCGCACCCATGAGGCGCATTGAGTTGCCTCCCTTCGCTAGTTGCCACAGCGCGCCGGAGGCGTTCGACGTCATCCGAGGGTCCTGACCGTGACTGAGCAGGTCACGAAGCTTCTTCATGTCTGCCAGATACGCGCCCAACGACTGCTTGCCAGCGAAGACCACCCACCTGGATCGGTTGCCACCGGATGTTGCCGGACACCGCGTCCGCACGCCCCAGTCGTTCGTGAAGAGCCTGACTCCCTGCTGGTCGCCGACGCTGCGCAACTTGTCCGGGTTCAGCGGCAACGCCCGCGGGCTCCCAGGATCACGGAGAACATCGTTGAAGAAGGCTTCGATGGCGGCGTACGACATCGTGAAAATCGCCCAGCGGAGCGCGTATTGCTTAGTGGATCGCCCGAGCTTGTGCCCGTCGAGACCGTGTAGCCCATCGATGTCACGGTGCAGCGTGACCAGCAGCGTCGGGTTAATAAGCCCCGCAGCAAGGGATTCAGCAGCTTCAATCACCGAGGGAAGACGCGCATGCACGGACACGCCTGAACGCTATCAACGTCGACCAGCGACCTTGCCTGGCGGCAACCGGCCGTAGGTTTGAGACCCTTTTGTCGTATTGCATGATACCCCCACTCTCGGCTGTTCGGGTGAAAAAGAAGCAACTGGCGACCATCCCAATCATTTTTTGGCAAGATCACCTCAAGTGCAGGGTTGGGTCACCTAGGAGCGCCGTTAATGCAATTTTCAGAGAAATATGGAATCCAAAGAGGCCCCGAGGATGATTGGCTTGATGTCAACCTTGCAGTCGACACAAATCTGTCCGTCGACCCGTTTTTGATCTGGGAATCTGGTGATGACCCTTTCTGGGGGAAGGCGCATGACGACCTGATCGCATTTTTCGGAATGGTGTTCGACCTCGTGCGCGCTTCCAAAGGCAACCAGAACAGTCCAGAATGGGGAAGGGCGGCACAATTGCTGACATTCCCCGAGCCTCCGGAATTCTGCCTTGGAGTTTCAGAGGGGTCAATCCTTGGAATAGGCTCCGCTGGCAAACTTCGTGCGGAGATGATGGATGGGCTTAATACCGCATTTGAGGCCGGGCTGAGTCAGGTCGTCCACATGGAGGCGATCTCGCTGTTTCAAGGCGGAATCGGCTTAGACCGAATTGGCGATACTGTCTGCAATGTCCTCAAGAGCTATTTCATTGAGTACACGAAGAACATATGCGCTCGACACGGAATCCCAACACAGAAGCAGCTTGTGCGAAATGCTTCTTGGACCCTGGAAGGCCAACGCTGGCTAAATCAGTGGCACGACCTTCCAATCAACAATTTTGAATACATTCGCAAGGGAGAGGTCCGCTCTGCCGAGCTGCACGTCCTGCTGGTTCCACAGCGCTTCGTCCGCAATATCCCGATCGCAACCCCGAACGGGCACTGGAAATGGGCCTGGGCGAACATGGGCGAAGAACTTCGAAGGGACTTCAATTGGGAGATCGCCAGCAAGGTGCTGCGAAAAACCAAAGCGAAGATGGCTCGTCTCCATCCGAGCTCAGTGGTGGAGTACTTAAATGAGCTAGAAGAGGAACCCAAGGAGCCGTATCCGGTAGGTGAGGACCCGAAGCTTCTTGTGCATATCGACGAGCACGGAAAGAAGGCTGTCGAGAATCTTACAGATCCCGTTGTCCCTCGCACCCCCAGCGACTTCGAAGAGTTTGTTGACGCAGTTGTCTACTGGTACAAGCACGGAATTGAAAATCAGGACGACTGGTATCTGCTTTGGGACGACAAGCGCGGAAGAGCCGAACATGCCGCGCAAGTTATGTTTAGGATGATTGCTTCCAACTACTGCCGGGTTGCGAATGTTGATATTACAGGCGAGGCCAACGCAGGCAGAGGGCCGGTGGATTTCAAGTTCTCCCAAGGGTGGTCAGCCAGGGCGCTTATTGAAGTAAAGCTTGCGCGGAGCACCAAACTTTTGGACGGAGTTCTTTCCCAGCTGCCAGCATATCAGACAGCAGAAGGGGTCAATTACGGAATTTTCCTCGTGATTGCCTACACTGACGAAGAATACAATGACACAGTAAAAGACAAACTCGAAAAGGCCGCCGATCTCGCTTCCAGAACCTATGGGTTTCGCATTAAGTCCGTACTCGTGGACGCGAGAAGGAAGGAATCAGCGTCAAAAGAGCACGATCCCGAGTTGACCAAGGAACTGAGGGACAAGCTAAACGGCCTCTGAGAGTCCAAGCGGCGCTCTCCTCACTTCCACTGGAGCACACTCGGTATGCGTGTTCGCTCCGTCGGAGGGCCCGGTCTCTCTCCCACACCCCCTACGAGGGAGGGCCTCTGTCCTCGCCCCGTCGAACTGGCGTAGCCCTCATCAACTCGTGTCAAGGGAGCAACCGCCGTGGCCAGCGGGAGATGCCGACACTCAAGCTTGCCCCCTTGACGCGGGCTGATAGCCCTTGTGGAGGTCGATGGGGTGAGGACAGAGCAGCCATGACCGGACCGCAGTCGATGTGCCTGTCCCCCCTCACCCTGCTGGCCTGCCCGTCCGGCAAGGACCTCTCGTTGTTCCCGAGCGTGCAGCCTTCGTCTGGCGGAGCCGTGCCCGCAGGGACCGCCCTTGAGAAAGAAAGAAGGTCGGAACACCACTAGCCAGCGCGTCAATAGACCCCCGCGTTTAGCCTGTACGAACGGCGGCTTCACCCACCCGCGCTGCTCTCTCGCAAACGGCGGATTCCCTGAGCGAACGCGAATATGCCCTCGTTACTCCAGGACTCGTCGCTGATCAGATCACCGACGAGTAGTTGATCACAGCTGGAGTACAAGCGGAGTCCTGAGGCTTCCCAGTTCGCCTCGATTTCTCCTCCATAGCGGGTCCAGAACTCGTCGTCTTCGATGACCAGGAGGCAAGCGAACTCGTAGTTGCCGCTCATGAGGTTCAGGCCGAAGCCCGTGCACTCCATGCGTAGTCGGGACTCGTCCGCCATCAGCCAACGCATCGGCTCTGACATCCGTCCAGGATGCAGCGGGGCCGCGGCACACGTGCCGTCGACCGTGTTGTCGACGTCTTGCCTGCCGAAAAGCTCCTCCTCCATCTCTCGCAGGAGCGTCGAGGTCAGCTGAGCGTCCGCGTGGAGGTCGGTCATTGGCTGGTGGAAGCCCTTCGGGATTACCGAGAGCTTCTGGGCTGCGTTGAGCACGTGGTTTGACCGCTGTTGCACTACGAGCGCGAAGTCGCGATCCCCGCGATATCGGTCAGGTGGACGCGCGATGGCGCAGAGCGCGAGCACTCCCCCTGCGCAGAGCCTCCCCGATAGGTTGAGCACGGAGTCGAGGTTCGGTAGGTAGCGGTCGCGCAGCTGGAGTTGTGCTGGCGTGCCGGCGGCAAGAGCATCTATCAGCTCGTTCTCAAGGAGATCCATCGAGGCGGCGTACTCGATGAACGGCACCGTCCCGACCTCAGCTGAGATCTTCCCCGGCCGAATTTCCAGGTCCAGCAGCCGATAGAGGGGCATGTTCGCGATCCGAACTCCCTGCGCTGCGGCTTCAGCGAGACGATCAATCGCCTGGTCCGACGTCCCAGCCTCGTCTGCGTCCGACGGGTCCGCGCGCAGCTCCACTCTGTCGTTCCCCGTGCCCAGTCGGCATCCGAGGTCGAGCCAGCTTTCGCAGGTCAGAATGCTCGTGGCGATTTCGGATTCCCCGCACCTAAGGATGTAGAGGTGATGCCCGGACTCGGCGGACCCGTAGTAGTCAGCCAGCGCTCTAGTGATCTGGCTTCGCCCGACCTTGCGACGGCGTGCTGGCCGATCGAGCACTTCATCGACACCCATTGAGGCCAGTCGAGATGTCACCTTGCGCCGCGTCGTTTCCGGGCTCCACCCAGTTCGAGCATCGAGCCACGCAAAGGACTGCGCCATATCGACACGCGCATCAGCGGTCTGCACGGCAAGTGCCGTGCCCCGCCGAGCACTTGTGATCCTTGCTTCGAAGTTGAGGGAGGGCTGCCATGCCGGGTCGGTGTTCCGAGGATCAGCGTCAGCCCCTGGCGGTGCCAGCAGAACGTCGATGCCTACGCCGAAGATGGCTTCGAGCAGCCTCGCCGTCGCCGGTCGAGGTCGTCCGACCGGCTGCCCGCTAGGTGCCTCGCCAGCGACGAGGCGCTGAAGGTGACGAACGCTCAACGTGCCTGGCTCGTCGTGTTCGCGCGCGAACGTCTCGGCCCACTCCGTGAACTCCTGCAGCGTCTGCCGTCGTTCCCAGATCCTCTGCTCGAGAACCGTGCGCGCCGTCTGCATTGCAACCCCTTCCCACAGCTGCACCCGCTATGTCGTCTGTATGTCGCCTTCGCGTCGTTCCGCTGACAAAGAGCTGATGTCAACCTGATTTCAGTCTGCCATGGACCGCTCACCAACGGTCACGAAATCCTTCCGGCGGCGTTGCGCGACCACTCCCCGATCGCCGCCGGATGCCGGCCGCGGCCAGGCACACCTCCAGGCCTGGCCGCGGCCACCCTCGAACGGAGAACGCGCATGAACGCTTCAGCTGAGCCGGCGATCTGGTTCCAGTACCGCCCAGGTGTAGTGGCCGAGTCCCTTCGCGTTGCGCACTGCGCCGCGCCGACCAGCACTCGGACCGTGGTTGAGGCCTGGTGCCAGCAGAAGTTCGATCCTTCGAACCTCGAGCTGGCCACTAGCCCTGGGGAACCCGCGACTTCCGAGCGGGCTCCAGCTTGCGCACCATGTGCCGCCTGCCTGATGCGTCTCACCGCTGCGACGCAGATCAGCCGCGAACCGGGTGAACCCAACTCGCCAGCGCCCGAGGACAGCAAGCTCGCGGTCCTGCTCCGGAAAGCCCAGTGGCTGCTGGACGACGCCGCCTACTACCTGCCGCAAGGGACTTACGACCAGCGGGAGCGTGACGCTCTCGCCTCGACGCTCGACCAACTCGCCGGCTTGATCCGCGAGCAACCCTCAGCGCGCAAAGCCGCACCCGAACAGACCCAAAGCCAGTCACCGCGGTGATCGCCAGAAGGACGTGCACCGAGCACGGGTACCGAACCACCTGGTCCGGCGACCTCAGTCCGGACCTGCCGACTCAACGCCTGCTCCGAATCGACGCCCCCCTCGGAGACGAGATCTCGGAACCGACGAGGCCTCCGCTCCACGTCCTGCGAGCCGTGTTGGAGGGCCTCAAGCGGCTCTAGCCCGCGGCAATTTACCTACGGAGATGACGCTCATGCAGGCTTCCACCTGCCAGGGCTGCGGCGAGCCACTTCCGCCGTCTTCACCCCGTGGCCGCCCTGCCCAGTACCACGGGCCGGCCTGCCGGCAGAGAGCACACCGCGCTCGGCTGCGCGCGAAGGAGCTCGATCAGGACTGGCGAGCGCTCGAAGAAGTCGACGCTGCGATCGCGGACGTCCGCCGGCACATGGCCGCAGGTGACGATCCCAGGTCGTCGTTAACGCGCCTGCTCACGGCTGTGCTCCAAGCAGCTCGCCTCCACGGGATCGTTCTCTCCGCTGACTCATCCCCTGACACGAGCGTCCAGCTCTTCTAGCCGTTCCTCGAGCTGGGCGACCTCAGCCGAGCGTCCCTGCTCTCGGTAGATCGAGATCGCACGCCGCCAGCACGCCTCAGCCTTCGACGAGTCCTCGCGCTCATGCACCACACCAAGTTGCACGAGCACGTCCGCGTGTGCGGCTGCGTCGCCCAGCCCTTGATACAGACGCAGCGCCAACTCCAAGTGCTCAACAGCTTCCTCGTGCTGCCCCCTCCACCCGGCAATGTGGCTGAGGCTGACTCGAGCGCCCGCTTCGCCACTAGAGGATCTGGGTGCGTTAGCACCGCACAAGAGCTTCGGTGCAGATCTCGTGAGCCTGCTTGTCATCCGCGAGTTTCGCCGTGTACCAGCCGACTTCGTTCAGGGCGTGGGCACCCGCTCACTTCGATGCTGCGTTCCTCGTACAGCCGCAGAGCCCTCTGCGTGCTTGAGCACCATGACGTCGTTTCCCTACCGGCCCCACACAGCCACCATCGCTCGGTGGGTGTGCGCTTGCCCCAGCTCATTGCCCTCACACTCCTCCCCAGCCAGTCCTCCCCTCAGGTGAGCGAAGGCAGCTTCGTAGAGTCTCAGCTGCGTACAAGCTCGCCCGAGATGCCAATAGGAGTGCGCCCGAAGCTTGCCTACCCAACGGTGCCTGACAAGCCACTAGTCCGAGAACAGGACAGCAAGCACCTCATCTGGGTCCAACAGTTCGACCCTTAGCGAAGCTAAGTTTCGATAGCCCTTCCCACACTGACCGAACAACTGCCAGTATCTAACATCGTGATCGACAACCGCACCACGCAAACCCCACCTAACGTATTGACTAAGCGCGCTATCATCGTCGCTGGGTCGATCATGTTCGCTGTCGGGATTAGTTCCGCCGTTACACTCTTTCTGGCCTACCCTCCCCATGACGGCCGGAGCGCAGTCGAAATCATCCGCACAGCAGGAACAATCGCGGTCGGTACGGGGGGTGCCGCTGGACTGCTCCTCGCCGCGCGCCGCCAACAAAAGACCGAGGAATACAACGCTTACACGAGACACGACGCTGAAGAACGTCGAATTAGCGACCTCCAAGCTAGCGCAGGCGAACAACTAGGAAGCGAAAAAGCAGCTGTTCGACTAAATGGACTTTACCAACTTGAACGACTCGGACAGAACCATCCTGAACAAAGGCAAACTGTCGTTAATGTAATCTGCGCATACCTACGAATGCCATTTCCGGACCCGCCGACCACTACCCCTTCAAATCGACCCATCGAGCCATCATCCGAAAATTCAAATGACTCCACATATTTGCACGAAGAGATCCAAGTCCGACTGACCGCGCAAACAATTCTATCCGATCACCTTAAGCCAGGAGCAGGCAAGAAAGATGGGAATCGATTCTGGAAGAACATCGAACTCAATCTAACTGGGGCCACCCTTATTAACTTCGACATTTCACAATCTGAAATCGAAAGCTGCCGTTTCGATTACGCGCATTTCTATGGGGCGACACGTTTCCGGCAGACCAAATTTCGAGGGCCAGCTGGATTCAGTGACACGAAATTCTCTGGGCAAGCCTGGTTTAACGGCGCCGAATTTTATAAGTTGGTCGAGTTTAGTAGCTCCGAGTTTATGGGGATGGCAAGTTTTGACCGCGCTTACTTCAAAGGGGAAACTGGATTCGGGTTCTCTTGTTTCCATGGAATAGCCGGCTTCAGCGAAGCCTATTTTCAAGATTCTACCTGGTTTGGTGATGCGGAATTCGAAGGCGGAGTCTCATTAAACGGAGCACGTCGAGCCGCGGATGAAAATATCAAGAATGACGTGTGGCCGACTGGGTGGACCACCTTAGCGCCAGAATCCGAAGGCTGCGTCCCTCCAGGAGACGACTCCGGAGGTTGGGTACATCTCGCACAAATCGACAACTAGCACCAGATGACACCGAAAATAATATTGCTACCCTACAGCGGCGTCACTTGTTAACTACTTGCCGAGCCGCACCAATTCGGGAAATACTGATCAACTCCCAAAATCGTCAATACTGGCAGGGAAAAAATTTCCCTGCCAGTAGGCCTCTCGCCAACCAAAAAGCACTTGCTTCTTCTCCGGCCATACGGCCTGCACCATTTCACCGCTTTGATGTAACGTAGTGATTTGTTTCGGGGCCCAGGGCTCCCCATCGGGGTAAAATATCCCAACCCTGGCTTCAGGAAGAAAAAATCCTACAGCTCGCCTATTCGAAATAATTCCAGCTAATGTGCACCGGAAATGGCTCATAGGGTTCTTAACCCTAGCAACAAGCCGCACTCTGTCGGGAGGTTCATTCACCTCCATTCGGTACCTCATTCGGTCCGGCATTATCCACTGAGTGTGCGGCTCATACACGAATCCTGACGGCGTCGTTGCAACCTCGGTCAGAAAACCACCTACGACTCGATCGAAGTCGCCCACTCCATCACCAAGGAACTCTTGGATAGATGCTTTCTCGGATGCACTTCTTCGTGTTTCTCCATTGTCGATATTGGCAAAGTACTGGATAATCATACGTAACGCTTGCGCTTCGTCAACCTCGACACTTCCGGAACTTTTGCACCGATCTTCGCGTTCCATGTACAAAGCGTAAGATTCTTGATCGCCGATTACGCAACGTCCCGGCTTATCGGTACGCACCGTACGCCCGTCTCGAATTCGCCAAAGTGTTGGCTTGGGTACAAGTGAGCCAACGATGAACGACTCCGGGTACTGAGAGGACCTGTGACGCAGCTCCGCTAGCATTCGATCCAAATCTTCTGCACTGTCGTAGATCAGACGATAGAGCGCGTTTGTAAACTCCGACAGATTTCCCGCCAGTCCAACAACGAGCGTCGGCGATACGATAAGGGCCTTAAGGAATGGCTTCCGCAACAGCTCGGAACGCGTCCGAGTTTCATCCTCATTATAGGTAATCATAGTGTCTGAAACTACAGTGATTCGGCCATCATGGATGGATGCAATAACCAAACTCACGGTTTCGCCCTTCGTAAACTACTCAGCCTCCCGTCGGGAATTACTCGACTGAGTGTCAGCTCAAAGCCTTCGTTTAGATCATTTTCTTGCGAAGTTCAACCATCGAACTCACCACAAGCTCGGATCATCACTCAGGGTTCATTCTTCGCCAACCTGTGCAGAAGTCAGAGTTATAGTCGCCCCGCTATCGCCAATACGCTCAATGCTCCGAACTGCTGAGCGAATCCTTCTGGACAGGGCGAGTCCTTCGGTAGCTTCTGCTGGCCACGGAGGACGAGCCCCATGGTAGCCCGCCTGTTCAAGACGGAAGACCAGTGGAAGAACTTCAGCTAGCGTATCTTCATTTGGTTTGGCGCCAGACCGTAAGTGCACTTCCCAGGACGCGGTAAGTAGGGGAACCTGTCGCACCAGCTCATCACTGCGCATGCTGACGATCATGCCAGAGTGAGCAGTGGCATGCGGCCGAGTTTTGGCGACGCCGCAACTCAACCAGGCTTCCAAGTGGAACAGGCGGCCGTGTCCGGACTCCGAATGTCGTTTGGACGCACCAAGAGCCCGTGGAGGTGGGCTCGCGCCGCCTCGTCCGTTCGCCGGTAGACCTCAACGGAATGGGACAACCTGCTCGCGATCTCGGCCCCGTCGTCGCTCAAGTTGGCCACGCCCACATCCCAGCGATCGCAGAACTCACGGACCACACCGCTCAACCGGTCGTGACCGAAGGCATCCGCAGGACAATCGATGTCCGCGACCTTCTTCCTGGCCATCGCCTCAACAGTGGCCCGCACGCCATCCGACGCCCCGGTCAGCGCGTCCAGATCAACCCGAAACCCGTCCGCCATACGGCCCGTGTACCTCCACATCTCACGTGCCCCGACGACCGTAGGCAATGACAAGAGCCTTCGAGATCAAATCCGAAGCCATCACCCGTTTGGACGTCAACACGGCCCAACCCCCAGCCGCGCACTCCGCTCCCCCGAGCCGGAGGCCAGGTGGGAAGACGATTGATTTCATTCCCCACTGAAGGAATCGCCTTAACCGATGCAACTCGGTAAATCCTTTCTCGATCACCCAAGGACAACGCAGAGCACGATCAACCATCCCTGGACATGCGGCTGGAGCTCTCGAGTTGACGCGCCACCAAGCGCACCCGCGCCGGTTCGGGGACATGTCGGGACACCAGCGGCACATGTCCCGAACGGGTATTGCCCCAGATCAGAGGGATTACCGCCCGTGTCCCGCCCCGTGTCCCAGGCTGCCCTCCGAAGGGACAACGGGACACCGACCTCAACGCCTGGTCATCGCCATGCCGGCAGCAGAAGCCGTGTGGTTAGTGCGCAAGTCCCCCCTCGGACACCAGTGGGTGGGATCCCTCCCACACAACCACAGATGGTTTCAGACGCGAGACGGCGAGGTGCATTGCACCCGCCGTCTCGTCGTGTCTTGTGGCCCCTGAGGTCGTATTCGGGGGGTGAGGGCCGTGGCTGAGTCCGCCGTGCCCGCGATCGAGCTGCACCCGCTGTCGGTGGATGAGCGCGCCGAACTACTCGCCGCCCGCGGCACGGCCCGGCGGGTGCCACTCACGCAGCTGGCCGCCCTGCCGAGTACGACCTCGATGGTCTATCGGATCGCCTCGCTGGACCCGCAGGGCCGCATCGCCGAAAGCAGCATCGTCAACACCCTCGGCTGGCAAGCCGGGCGGCGACTGCCCCTCGAGGTGCCATCCAACACCACGGTGACCGTCCAGGCCGACCCCGACGGTGTATTCACCCTCGCCCGCCGCGCCCACCTACCCCTGCCGGCCGCGGTGCGCCGCTGGTGCGGCCTCAACCCCGGCGATCGGGTGCTGCTCGCGGCCGCGCCGGATCCCGGCCTCCTCCTGATCCACACCATGCAGGCCCTGGACGCGATGGTCTCTGCCTTCCACACCCCCGGAGCTGATACCCCATGACCACCTCCCGCAACACCGACGCACCCGAGCTCGACGCCGCCCGCCTGCTGCTGGCCAAAATGGGCGTCACTCCCGAAGACCTCCTCGGCACCGCCGCGCCGAAGCCGCAGGCGCCGACCTTCGCCGACTACATCCCCGAGGTCGCCAAAGCCGTCTCCCCCGGCACCAAACGCGTCTACGGCACCTACTGGAACCGCATCCTCGAACACTCGGGCCACCGCCACCTCGACGAACCCACCACACTGGAAATCCAGCAGCTCGCCGAAACCATCCGGTCGCAGGTTGTCGTGCGCCGCAACGGCCGCGGCGGACGCGGGGCCGCCGAACACCTCATCGCCGCCATCCGCTGCCTCTACAACCACGCCGTCGCCGACAAGCTCATCACCGAGGCCGACAACCCAGCGAAAACCGCCACCAAACCCCGCCGCCTCGCCAGCACCCGACGGGGGATCCCGGACAACCGCCTCAACGAGATCAACCACGTCGCCGCCACGACTGGTGATGACCCGGCGCTCGACACGCTCATCCTGCGCCTGCACATCGAAACCGCCTGCCGACGCGGCGGCGCTTTGGCTCTCACCCTGCGCGATCTTGACCCCGACCAATGCCTCATTCGCCTGCACGAGAAAGGCGAGACCGTCCGCTGGCAGCCCGTCTCCCCCACCCTCATGACCCACCTGCGCGAGCACGCTCAGCAGCGCGGCGCCACGAAACCCGGTGACCAGCTGTTGCTATCGAAACAAGCGGCCCATCACCAGACGCCGCTATGACCACCTCTGGACCCGCATCGGTGAGCACCTGCCCTGGGTGACCACCCAGGGAGTCAGCACCCACTGGCTGCGCCACACCACCCTCACCTGGGTCGAGCGCAACCACGGCTACGCCATCGCGCGCGCCTACGCAGGCCACACCACCACCAGCAGCGATACCGGAACCACCGCTGCCTACACCCAAGCCGGCATTCCTGAAATCGCCACCGCACTCGCCACCCTCACCAACGAACCACACCCACTCGCCACCAACACCAACCACTAATCGAGACCCGAGTTCAATTTCGTACTTCTCGATACCAAAAAGCCGCCAAGCTAAACAAATTCGAGCAACCAAGCGAACAAATACCAGCCCAAATCGATTCCATTCGGAAAGGGAGTGTCCTGATCTTTGTGTGTGGGGCGGTGATCCGACAGGCTGGAAGCGTCCGCTTTCGGCTGGAAGGGGATCATCGTGACCGACGGCGACACGACAGCATCGCAGGATGACTACGAGGACCGGCCCGGTTCGGGTGGGTTGGATGTGCAGCTGGCCAGGGAATTGATCGAGCGGGCCCAAGCTGAGGGGGTGTCCCTGGTGGGCCCGGGCGGGCTGCTGGCCGGGGTCACCCGGACGGTGTTGCAGACCGCGCTGGAAGCCGAGATGACCGAACATCTCGGCTATGACAAGGGCGATCCCGCCGGCCGTGGAGCTGGTAATCACCGTAATGGCAGCTCGGCGAAAACGGTGCATACCGAGGTGGGGCCGGTGCCGATCGAGGTCCCTCGAGATCGCCGGGGTGAGTTCGAGCCGCAGATCGTGCCCAAGCACGCTCGCCGCATCGCCGGTTTCGACGAGGCCGTGATCTCGTTGTATGCCAAGGGCTTGACCACCGGTGAGATCCAGGCGCACTTGGCTGAGATCTATCAGACCGAGGTGTCCAAGGATCTGATCAGCCGAATCACCGACCAGGTCGTCGACGAACTCAAAATCTGGCAGAACCGACCGCTGGATCGTGTGTACCCGGTCATGCTCATCGACGCGATCCACGTGAAGATCCGGGAAGGCCAGGTCACCAACCGGCCGATCTACGTCGTGGTCGGCATCAACTGCCAAGGCGAACGCGACGTGCTCGGACTCTGGGTGGGCACGGGTGGTGAAGGAGCTAAGCAGTGGATGAGCGTGCTCACCGAACTGAAAAACCGTGGTGTCGCCGATGTGCTCATCGCCTGCTGCGACGGACTCAAGGGACTTCCCGAGGCGATCAACGAGGTCTGGCCGCTGGCCACGGTGCAGGAATGCGTGGTGCACCTGGTCCGTGCCAGCCTGCGTTATGCCGCCCGAAGCCACTGGGGTGCGATCACGAAAGCACTGCGCACGGTCTACACCGCCCCGACCGTCGAGGCCGCCCAGGACCGGTTCGACGAGTTCGAGCAGACCTGGGGCGCGAAATACCCGGCGATCATCCGGTTGTGGCGCTCGTCGTGGGAGCAGTTCACACCGTTTTTGGCGTTCCCTCCGGACATCCGCAAGATCATCTACACCACGAACGCCGTGGAGAGTCTCAATGCCCGGTTCCGTCAGGCCACCCGCCGGCGCGGGCATTTCCCGTCCGAGCAAGCCGCGCTCAAGGTGCTCTACCTGGTCATTCGCACCCCGCAGCGCAACCGCAGTAACGTCACCGGGCGAACGCACGGCTGGAAACAGGCCCTGAACACCCTCGTGATGTTCTACGGCGACCGGATCAGCCTCAACTAGAAACCGACCACCGCCTCACCCACGAAAAATCAGACAGACCCTTCGGAAAGCACCCAGCGACCAGTGAACTGAAGTCAAGGGGTGAGGTGTGTCAAGGATCTTGGACGGGCCTCGGTGGGTTTCCTCAGGCCGCGGTCGCGGTGAGGTGGTCTCGGTGGGCTTCGGCTGGGGTGCGGTAACCGAGGCTGCTGTGGAGTCGTTTCCGGTTGTAGAACACTTCGATGTAGTCGGCGACGGCGAAGCGGGCGCGGGCTCGGGTGGGGAACGGTTCTCGGTGATACATCTCGTTTTTCAATGAGGCGAAGAATGACTCGGCGGCGGCGTTGTCCCAACACACCCCGGCCCGCCCGACGCTGGTGCGAACCTGATTGTCCTTGCAGAAGCGGGAAAACTCTCCGGATGTGTATTGCGTGCCGCGGTCGGAGTGGAACACCGCCTCTGGGCGGAGATGTCCGTGGGTGATGGCCATGTCCAGGGCGTCCATGACCAGGCTGGTGCGCATGTGCTCGGCCAGCTGCCATCCGACGACCATTCGTGTTGCCAGGTCGATCACGGTCGCGAGATACAGCCACCCTTCACTGGTTCTGAGGTAGGTGATGTCGCCGACAAGCCGATGGCCCGGCGCATCCGCGGTGAACTCGCGACCGATCAGATCCGGGCTGTGCACCGGCTCTTCGCCGGGCACCGTGGTGCGTTTGTAGGCACGGGGTTGACATGCCGCTAGCCCAAATTCGCGCATCAGGTCGGCAACCAACCCGACGCTGCACGCGTGGCCTTCGCGATTGAGCTGGGCGGCGACCCGGCGACAGCCGAAGGTGCCCCGGCCCTCGGTGAACAGCCGGTCCACGTGGGTGCCCAGCTCGCGCCGACGGGCCTGGGTGGCGGTCTCGGTGGCCACCCGTTTCCGCCAGGAGTAATACGACGAGCGTGGCACCCCGAGTAACCGGCACATCCAGGTGATCGGATAGTTGGCCTTCTCCGCGTCGATCACGGCACAGCGCTCGGTTACTGCGACGTCCGCGCGAAGAAGGCCGCGGCTTTTTTCAGGAACTCGTTTTCCATCCGCAGCCGGCGGATCTCGTCTTCCATCTCCGCCACGCGGGCTCGTTCGGACGGGCTCACCGGCTGCTCAGAACCGGGGTTCTCCCGTCGCCACGCGTTGACCCAGTTGGCCAGTGTGCCCGCGTTGATCTCCAAGTCCCGGGCGACCTCGGCGACCGGCTTCTCGGTCTCGATCACCATCTGCACAGCCTCAGCCTTGAACTGAGCACTGAACCTCCGACGCTGCTCGGGCATGCACACATCCTCTCAAACGAGAGGCCCTGTCCAAGATCCTTGGTACACCTCAGTTTCAGCAACCCGCCTCTAGTGTCCTGCGTCGGAAGTTGGTTTTGTAAGTGTAGGGTTCGTGGATGGCGAAGTCGGGCCGGCCGAAGAAGGTTGAGCTGAAGGTGTCTGAGAGCCTGTTCCTGAACTAGCGAGTGAGGCGTCTGCTGATGGTGTGGATCATGGCCCAGCGGACCATGGCTTCGTGGTGTTCAGGATGGCGTTCGTAGTCGCGCACGCAGCGGCGGTGCTGGTTGATCCAGGCCAGAGTGCGTTCCACGACCCATCGGCGCGGCAGGACAACGAACCCGACCTGACCTGCGAGTTTCGAGACGATCTCGATGCTGATGCCGAACAACGACTTGGTTCAGTCGATGAGCGTGCCGGTGTAGCCGGAGTCGGCCCAGACCAGGCGGATACTCGGGCAAAGATAGCGCAGGCGAGCCAGGAGGTTGCGGGCGGCGACGCGGTCTTGGGCCTCGGCGCCGGTCACGAGCACGCAGATCAGGAGACCGAGCGTGTCCACGGCGATGTGGCGTTCACGTTTCTTGCCAGCGTCGAAGCCCCGACTCCGTGCACTGACGGTCTCGGCGGCTTTGACCGAGGCGGAGTCGATACTGCCGGCGCTGGGCCCAGCACGACGCCCCTGGGCCAGTCGTGCCCGATCACGCAGAGCGTCGAGCAGTGTTTGGGTGATTCCGACGGCCTCCCACGCAGCGAAGTGGTTGTACACAGTGGACCAGGGTGGGAAATCGCCTGGTAGCGCCCGCCACTTGATGCCGTTGTCGACCACGTACAGGATCGCATCGACGATCTCGCGACGCGGCAGTGTTTGGCTCGACGCCCGCCTCGCCCGGCCAGCCATCCTGGCGTCGGTAGCAGCGATTCGACGATCGCCCACTGCGCCTCACTCATATCCGACGGATAGCGACGTGACCTGCGTGGCCGGCGATGCGAGGTAGCCAACAGGCAACATTGCCCACCCCGCGCGTGAACCAACGACATATTCGGGCACGATGACACCTCGGGACTCCTCGGTAGAGCGGATGACTAGGCATCAACCGATCTACCAGGAGTCCCTTCTCATCGCCGCAGTGCCCCGACCGACCAAGATCAGTTCAGGAACAGGCTCTCAGTCGTAGGTTTTCTCTGACCTGGGAGAACAGCGACAGCGACGACTGGTGAGATGTGGGGGCTTGCCAGGCCTCGAAAAGAAGGCG
This sequence comes from Saccharopolyspora flava, assembly GCF_900116135.1. Lineage (GTDB taxonomy): Bacteria > Actinomycetota > Actinomycetes > Mycobacteriales > Pseudonocardiaceae > Saccharopolyspora > Saccharopolyspora flava. The sequence goes on along the minus strand of NZ_FOZX01000017.1, from coordinate 14,192 downwards.
AGTGACGTTGGGGTCACCCGCCCAGCCTCTTTGAGAGACGTCGTTCACCGACGATGCGCCCTTGTATACCACCTGACCTGGTACGCGGAGAGTGTTTGCCTGGGATCAGAGCGCTGCGTGTCTCCCGAGCTGCGGGCCGCTACTCGGCGAGCAGACGGCCGTGAATGCGCAATGCTCGGGCGGCCTCGTGGTGCCGGTTCCTCTCTGCCCGGTGCAGTAGTCGCGCGGCGGCGTAGAGCTGGGCGACGCGACCCGTCGAGGTGTCGAGCACGCTGCGGAACTGCGACAGGACCGCGACGTAGGTAGCCGGAGCGAGCAAGCTGCAGCACAGCAGTTCCGCTGCGTCGGTGCCTCCGGACCACGGCCCCACCCTTCCCAGCCCAAGAGCCCGAACTCAGGACACAGCACGTTGTTCCAGTGCAGATCACCGTGGACGGTCTCCCACCGCTCCACGTGAGTGGGCGCCTGGTCACCGAAGGTCTCGCGGATGCGCCGGGTGACCTGGTCCTGATCGGCATGGACACGACTGTCGAGGTCCCGGCGAGAGTCGCGAGTGTATCTTTCAAAGTCGACCACCAGGAAAAAGGCATGGGCTCATCAGTTGACGGGATATCGGTGTTCGAGCACGGATGGCCGGGAAGCAGCGTGGACAGCTCGGCGCGCTGACACCTCCCGTCTCCCCACTCGAACGTGCCCAGCACGTGCGGGCGCGAGATCGTCTCGGGAAGATCGTTCGCGTCGGCGTTGCCGGTCCAGAACTGGCCGCGTGCCCACTGCGGGAACTCCGAGACCACCCGAAGCCACCGATCGCCACCTGAATCATCGCGTGCCCTCGCACCGATGGAACGCATCCGCCATCCGAACACGGGATCTCCGGTCACGGAAACAGCCATGTGCTCCGCGGCCAGGTCGAGATTGCCGCGCATCCAATCGGCAAAGCGACGGTCGGCGATCTCAGCAGCAGTGTGGCCCATTAGACGACGATGTGGCGCGGGGAGCGGTCGGGGTTGGCAAGGTAGCGGCGCCAATGGTCGAGGCGATCACGCTCATCCCATGTGACCCGCCGGAACCCGTACTCTCCGAGCTCGATGATGTCGGCACCGGATGTGGCCGCGAGGATCGATGAGTGCGTCGGACACACCACCTGTGCCCCGCGCCAACCAAGTTCGTGTATGAGATCGACCAGCCGCAGCCGCAAAGTGAACGAGAGCGCCGCCTCAGACTCACCCATGACGCAGCGACCGCGGCTGTCGACCATCTCCCGCAACACCGTTAGAAGTCCTTTCCCATGCGACATGGCCGACGTGTCATCGTTCCAACACCCCGGCACCCCGCCAGGTTCTGGGCCCTCTGAACTGCCATCTCCGCACGCAGGAAAGCCCCTCTGTTGAAGTGGCGGTCCGCCGAGCATCCGAGATCCGGCCGCAGTAGTTTCCAATGTCAGCAAATGGCCGAATGGAGATTTCGTCGCGCTCAGGCGACCGCCTTTCACCGCCAACCGACGGCCGTAGCAATCGAGCTTGAAGCCCTCGGCGATCGCTTCGAGGAGCGTAGATCTGCCGGACCCGTGGCTGCCGACAAATGAAGATCACCGCCTGGAACGTCAGCCCTTCCTCAGCGAACTCGGCCACGCACGGCACAGTGAACAGCCACCGGTCGCGCTCAGCGCAACCGGGGCGATTGGCCTCTCTGAAAAGGCCGCGTCGGACGAACACCACGCTCCCAGGTGTAGGCGTCGTAGCTCGGTAGGCACCCGCCATTGGGCCCGCATAACCCGGCGCCGGTCGGCCAGCATGACGGGTTACAGGCAGGTCCGCAGCTCGACACACAGAGGATCACGCACCGCCTTCGGCCGCGGAGCGAAGTGAATACGCAGTGTCACGCCGCCTCGGCCAAATGAGAGCAGCACCGCTGAACACCCGCCGGGTCATGACGGGCGACGGTTCCACCGGGCGGGCGTGGTCGAAGCCGACCTCATCGACGTCACCAGCAGGAGCACAACCGGCCGTACCTACCCTCTTTCGTGGTCGAGGAACTGCGCGAGCCGCGTCTCCAGATCATCACCAGCATTCGGCAGACGGAAAGCAGTGGCCGTTAACGTGCCGGGATTCCTGCCATGGACCGCGTCCCGCAGGAAAGCCTGCACGGTCTGCGGGTCGGGCAGGATGTCCTCGCCCAAGTAGGCCAGCGGCGTCGTATGGCCCATCGAACTCGTCTCAACCCGCAGCGCCCACCCGGCCACCTCGTCCCAAGTGAGCAGGAGAGGCGAATCCGCCAGCGTCGGCACACGTGACTTCACCAGAACGATCACCGTGGCCAGTCCACCGTCGACGTCGACGTCTACCTCGTCGACCTCGTCGGCCATGTCTTCGGCAACACGGCGTACGTAGTTGACCAGGCCGCCAACCGCAGGGCTAGCCGTATCCATCGAGCACCCCATCATTCATTAGCGCGCCGTTTGCCCGGCCTGCAGAACGACTCATAACGCAGACCTGCAGGATGTCCGTCATCCGGTTACCTCGCCCGCTCAACCGGGAAACGCCTTCCGAAGGTGAAACCATCACGTGTAGGCGCCCACGACGTGACGTGCCCGCGGCGAAGACGTAGGGCGGCTGCCCGCCAAGGGCAGTTACGGGGAAACGGCGGTCGCCGTCCGTCACCGCTCTTGCGGGCGCATCGCTTGACCGACGGGATTGCCTCTAGCGGGTCGCGGACTTGACCGCGTGCCGGAACAACGGCGGAGCCGATCTAACCGAGCGTTCCGGTAATGAAAAGCGGGCACGCCGAAGGCCGGGCCAGGGAAGTCATTCAGGACCAGGGTTTCCGCGCCGGTTTCCCATCGAAGTTGCGAACCAGCGAAGGTCGACAAAGGTGCTTCGTGTACTAAGGCGGCGACCTGCGGCCGAACCTTCGGGTACGGTCGGAGACTGGCCACACGTAAGGCAGGTCGTTGGCGACTCCGGCGAAGAACCTGCGGTAGTGGTCGGGATACTTGCGGAGCAGCGCTGACCGGTGGCTTCGGTGGAAATCAGGATCACCCAGCCACGGCGGTAGTTCTCCAGCTCTCGCCAGCTCATCCTGCGACCGCACGACGTCCAGCCCAGTCGCTGCTCCCCACTCCTTGCGCATGCTCACCTCGCAGGTGTCGGGGCTCCCGGATTTCTTCCACACGCCGCATGTCGTGATGCCATAGCAGGTCAACGCTTCCTCGTATCCCGCCCACATCGCCACTACCGGGTGGTGTTGCCAGCCGTAGCCGACGATGGTCAAGGCACGAAGGACCTGCAATGCTTCGACGCGCTGCTTGCCGAGTCGACGAGCATCGAGCACTTCGGCCGATTCGACGAAGTTCGGGTAGGGCAGGAACGTCTGCATACCTGCGGTGTGCCCAGCGCACCTCGCTGACAACCCTCAGCCACCGCGCCTACTCCCAGCGAACGCTCCGCTGCGTACTGCGGCTCTTCACGGCCCACCGGGGTAGTGCGGACAGCGCTCCTCGGCTGAGGCACTCCGGCTCTGAGACACGAGTGGTGGTTCGCGGCGGCAGCGGTAGCCACTTTCGTTCTTCGAACGGCGCTAGGAGACGACGGAACTCGAACCCCGCATCGACAGCCCCGGATCCCAGCATGGGCCTGAAACGGGTGACCCGCCCGGCCGCTGGTGAATTTGCTGCCTAGGCACAGGTTATCGATCGAGCACCACTCGCGGTTACGCGAACAGTCACAGGGGTAACCCATGAGCCGGTAGTCCTGCATCAGACCGAGACCGGAGCTCGCTCGAGGAGGCGGAGACGTGAAGGCTCGCGCACCCGACGCCGCCCGACGGACGCCTCCCGGCCGCAACCTGCTCGCCGGAGTTCTGCTGGGTCTGGGCACAGTGGCTTTCATCGACGAAGTGGTCTTTCACCAGCTGCTGCACTGGCACCACTTCTACGACCGTTCTACCAGCGGTATCGGCTTGGTCTCCGACGGGCTCTTCCACGCGTTCAGCTGGTTCGCGACAGTCGCCTCCCTGCTCATGGTCGCTACCCTGCGCCGCGAACGCGCTTTCAGCATCGCGGCCTTCGCGGCTGGCTGGCTGACCGGAGCCGGGTTCTTCCAACTCTACGACGGCCTCGTCCAACACAAACTTCTGAACCTGCACCAGATCCGCTACGGGGTGGACTTGACGCCCTATGACCTCACGTGGAACGCCCTCGCTGCCGTCCTGCTGCTGGCCGGAATCGCGTGGTGGGCTCTGCTATGGCTTCATTACCGCACCGAGCACCAAACACGCTAGAAGGCGTTGTCGATGCGTCATCATTCCACTCGAGTGCGGTGCTGATGAGCACCCGGGAATGCGTTGTCGTGCTGCTGTCGGGCATCGCCATCCTAGGATATGCGATCGCGACCGCGATACTGCGGAACCGGGGCGCCCAGTGGCCGACATACCGCTCGGCGTTGTGGGCTGCTGGGTGGTCGTGCGCCGCAGGAACCCTGGTGGGGCCGTTCGCGGAGCGCGCCCACCACGACTTCGTCGTCCACATGGCCGGACACATCCTGCTTGGAATGCTCGCACCCGTGCTCATCGTCTTGGCGGCTCCCGTCACCCTCGCTTTGCGCGTGCTACCGGTACGCGCCGCTCGCACGTTGGCGCGCTGCATCAACTCGCCGCCGATGAGGGTGCTGACACGGCCGACCATCGCAACGTTGCTCAACATCGGCGGTTTGTGGGTTCTCTACCGAACCGGCGTGTACGCGGCGATGCAGACCGAACCGTGGTTGCACGCCGCAGTCCACTTGCACGTGCTAACGGCCGGCTTCGTGTTCACCTTCGCCGTCCTTGGTGGCCCCGACCCCGCACCTCACCGCTCTCACGCGGCCTGGCGCGCCACGGCGTTGATCGTGGCCGTGGCCGCCCACAACGTACTGGCGAAAACGGTCTACGCCGCGCCTCCCGACGGCGTGAGCGCAGAACAGGCACAGGCAGGCGGCCAGCTCATGTACTACGGCTCCGCACCAGTAGAAATCTTGCTGCTCGTACTCCTGTGCCGGTCCTGGCTCACGTCCCGGTCAGCTACCACTCCACACTGATTAGATCGGTCGGAACCGGGACGCCCAGCACGCGCACTGCCAACCGGCGATACGCCGCGTCCGAGCATGGACCGGCCCACCCGATTCACTGCAGCCTTCCCCAGTGCGCGATCAAGCCCACGACCACAATCGATGAAAAGAAGAAGACTACGGGCAACAGATCACAGGCATCGCCGCAGAAGCGAAGAACGCTCCAGTCCGCTGAACCAGTGCACTCGCAGAATTCCAGTCCACCAGGTCGTCGGTAGAACGGGCCGTCGAGGTGACATACGAACGCGGCACACCTTCCGTTGTCGTACATCAAGCTTTGACACCGCGGATCACCACCAATTCCTCCGTGCGTTGGCCTACCTCGATGAGCCCTCGCTCCTCGAGGTAGCGCACGCGTTGCCGCAGCACCGGTCCGAACGGCTGGCACTAGGGGTCTGCGCGTCGAGGTGCAAAGGGTTGAGTCGCTCGCGGTGCTGGCCTCGTGCACTGGTTATGGTGCTGGACCTTCGGTGCATGCCGGCTTACGCGGTCAATGCATGGAAAGCACGAGGTCGAACCTCAAGCGAGCTGTCCGCGAACACGTCGAGCAGAACGGCGGTTGCTCTATTGCTGTGGCGCACCACGGGCATCCCGTCGTCGGTCTCTGCTCCGCCACTACGCGGCGCTGCGCGTGCATGGGACGCGGGACACGACGGCCGTGCGGTGTTGCTTCCTCTGATGGGACGTGTTGTGTTCCGTGGCACCAGGTATGCTCAGGCGTAGCGGCCCGGACTGTCCGATGTCGACGAAACGGTGAACCGCCTTCAAAGTTCGGGCCTGGCAGTGGCGATTGTCGCGCGCCAGGACTGAGGATGCTTTGATCAACGACCGAACAACTCATCACGATCATCGTGCAGGCCAGCCGCAGGGCCGTTACACAATGCCGGCTCCGGGAGGGGGCGCGAATCGCGTGGGAACGCCTCCGAATGGACTGGTGGCCTCACGTGTACCGGTCCAGCGGTCCCCAACCACCGTGGAAGTTTTTGACCAAACCTCGTGCTTCCTGAAGGGCATGTTCGGCCACCCAGGCAAGTGCCTGCTGGCAACGAACGAGAGGTTCGTTGTCAGGGCCCCGTGCGACCTCTACGCCTCGCAGCAGCCACGCTCGCACGTCGGGCTCAGGGCGGCGCTTGCGCAGGTGTTCGTAGTCGTAGAGCCTCCGCGCGACCCAAAGCCGCAGTGAACGGTCGCCCCACCACGACTCGACTTGTAAGGGGTTCGCTGAGAGTCCTGGAAGCTCGACGCCGGTGAGCTCGTCACTGCTCGTGGAGCCCGCGTCGACCGTTGGCCCGCGCGACCAGCGCACGTAGAGCCCGAGTCCGCTCCTTTCGAGCAGTACGAACTCGACCAATTCGTCGAGACCACACACCACCGGAAGCTCTTCGTGGTCATGGTTCATTGCAAGTGGTTACCCGACTGCGGGACGACATAAAGCGTTCGAGGTGGTGGGAGGCCCCGACGTGTGGGACCCGGAGGTGGTTCGCCCACTCGACGGCCAAGGCCGGTTCGGTTCGATGAGGAGGGCGGAACCCACGTCTGGCAGGTGAAGGCCTGTCCGGCGAGGCCCGACGAACGAGCCCTTATAGTGACCGCGGTCTTGGTCGGCTGGGGTGGCGCCGCCTCCACGCGTGATTGCACGGAAGGTAACACTTTCTCGGCGATGCCTCTGAGAAGTCGGGCCGTGGGCGGCGAGTCTGGATGATTGATCTGTCCTTAGGCGGTTGCGGAGGCGCAGAAGCAGCCCGGTGGGATGACGAGCGGGGCGTGGGGGCCGGATTCTCGTTCTGGGGCGTACGTGCCCAGCCCAGTTGAACCGCAGGTGCCGTCGCGGGGCAGTCCCACGGCGTCCTAACAGGAATCATTCCCTTTCGTTTCGCCTCTCCCGCTACCACGACGGCTGCAGTCGTAGCGCATTTTGTAAGCCCCCATCAACGAGCTGATGTTTGAACTGGGTTGTTGATGGGAAAAATATGAAGATGTGGGTGCTTAGCTCGCCAGGGGTGTACCGGCCGCAGGGCGATACCTACCTGCTGGAGCACGTTCTGAAACGCTCGGGTGTTTGTGCCGGCTTGGACGTACTTGATGTAGGAACTGGCACGGGTGCGCTCGCAATGGTCGCAGCGCGGTGTGGTGCCAGAAGCGTCACCGCGGTAGATGTTTCTGCACGCGCCGTGCTCACAGCTTGGGTCAACGCGCGGATTAGCGCGACCCAATCGCCGAAACCTCAACGCCCTCGCCTGGTGCCCTCCATGATTTCCTTGAAGGATTCGAGAGCACGCTCAACCTTCTGCTGAGGGTCCGCGAACAGCGTGGCCACGGCCTCCGCCACCCCGCCCCCCGGCACGTCGTACCGCAAGCTCACTTCTACTCCTGTACTCTCCCCATGGTCGTCGAACCGCACCGCCCCCGCCGTGGAAACGGTGTTGGACTCCTCGGTGTGCTCCTCGATCGATTTCCACGCGATTTTGCGGCCTGGCTCGTCCTCGACGATCCGCGCATCCCACTCGACGTTCTTGCCTGCGGGTCCGGAGACCACCCAATGCGTTGTCTCGGCTTCAGCGCTTCGCGGTTCCACCCGTTGCACGTCGGGGAAGATTTCGGGAACGTGGGTGAGCGGGCGCCACCACTGATAGCACTTCTCGGCGGGCGCTCGCACTTCCAGGTAGTGGGCTACTGACCCCATTTGCTCTCCTCGTTCATCTCGTTCAGGTGCGTTCGGCACCCGTCTGCAGCTGGGAACGTTGGTCCCGATCTAGCTAACGGGGCCGTATCGGACAGGTTCGTCGGCCTCGGCGAGCTCGAGCTCTGCGGTGGCCTGCACGAGTTCGAGTAGCTCGCGGTCGAGTCCGGGGGCGAACTCCTCTGGACGCGGGTCAGCAATGTCAATCGGCACCCCTTCGGGCGCCTGCGCGGTGCCCAACGACTTGCCGGGGTCCGAGGGCGACGCCCCGCGGAAGATCTTGCCCGCCTCTGAGAGGTGGTCGAGGTCGAAGGTGTACTGCTTGTTTTCCAAGCCACGCTCGAGCAGTGTGGCGACTTCGGGGAACTTCTCCGCCGAAGTCTTCGGAATCGGCAAGGTCTTCGACCAGTTCACCCCGAGGCTCTCCAACGCCTTGGCGTAGGCGTTCTCGTGCGCTTGATCGCGAACGATCAGGTAGGCCACCGTGGACCGCAAGGTGCGGTTTGCGCTCATCTCGTAGATCCGGCACTTCTGCAGTCGGCCGGTCGACTCCAACATCAAGTTGTACAAGAGGTCCAGTACGAGGTTTCCGCTGTTGTAGACGTACGAACCGGACCACGGGTTGCCGACCGCGTCCACGGGCATCGCACCTTGCGCACCGACCAGGAAGTGGTGAATGTTCCCGTCGGACAATGCGTTCGACAGTGGAGTCGCTCCTCCTGCCGCGGGTTCGTCCAGGTCGGTGGCTGTGCCGTTGTAACGAGGCGAGCCGTCGGTCAGGCGAGCGATCGTGGTCGCGATCAGCTCGACATGGCTTATCTCCTCCGTGCCGATTCCGTGCAGCAGGTCCCGAAATGGCTTGGCTTGGGCGCCGCGGAAATTGAAGCTCTGGAAGAGATACTGCATCATAGTGCGCATTTCTCCGAATTGCCCACCCAACCCCTCCTGCAAAGCGTTGGCCGCCCCCGGATCCGGCTCGTCCGGGACGATCTCGTTGATCATCTTCTGCACGTGGTAGAACATGGCGCTCCAAAATGGCTTCGGTGGTGATCTCGACTCTGGCATTAGCGTGCCACCGTCACGAACCGAAGGTTTCGTTCAGGAGACGCGATTTCGGGCGTACGGAGACTGCCTGACAATCCGCGAGAGAACGAACTGGGCCCGCGATGAGTGTTCTAATCACGCGTGCCGCAGTGTCCCGCCGGCGACAGTCGTACCACTTGGCACTCCCGCAACAGCTGCACAAGATCGCGGATGCCTTGTCGAAATGGCTGAGAGGTCGAGGCGCGCCGACCAGCCCTATCGACCACCCTTCACATCTTGTTTCTCATCTACGCGAAGCGCCACACCCAAGGCGAAGAAACTAGGCGCCCATTCCCCCACGAAGATTCCCCAACGGTCCGCTCGGTCGGTCGATTCCGAGGCATTGAGCGATGCGGCCCAACTGATCACGCTCAGAGCAATAGAGATCAGCCCTGCGGCGAACATGTGGTCGGACGTAACGCCCTTCTTTCGCAGAATGGTCAACACCGTGGCCTCCAGTGAGATCAAGGAATTTGCTTCTCCTCTTGCATTTCCCGGCACGACCAACCCTAAACTCGACCGCCGCCCAGTAGTCGACCAGAGCGGCAGAAGCGATCAGAACCAGGTTTCTCGCGTGGGTCACGCGAGATGCATGTCGTCGGCACGTCGATGCTCGCAGCAGCATGCCGGTGGTTGGGCCTCCGCCGCACCTCCCGGAAGGCGCTGTGTGCGGGACTCAGCCGCGGGGCCGACGCCGAACTGGGAAACGTGATCCAGATACTGCCGTGTTTCGTCTGGGCGCGCACCAGCGCCAAAACCCGCAGCCGCAGCACGAAAGCAGTTCTCTCCGGTGACATCCGGCGTCTGAGCGAACTTCAGGGCAGCGTGCTCAATTCGTGACCGCGAGCAGCACGACAACGTCGAGCACCGCGATCACCACAGTGAACCGAAACGCCGTCGGGCTGTGCGGGGAACGTACCGCGATCGTGGCTGTCACGAGAGCTAACACAATTCCGGCCGACGAAGCCGCGGCAGTGAACGCGGTCGGCGTGACTTGCGGGGCGGTGCCGAGGACGACCGATGCGGCAGCCAGTGCTGCGACCATGACGATCACGCCGGCCTGCGGGCCTAGCCGATGTGGGAGGCCGCGCACCCCGGTCTTCGCGTCGTCCCGCAGGTCGGGAAGAGCGTTCGCGACATGTGCTCCGAAACCGAGCAGTGCGCTGACGACCGGAACCCACCACGGCGGCCAGGGCTGTCCAGGCAGCGCCGCATATGGCGCCACGGGCAGCGCGCCAAAGGCAAGCACGTAGGTCGCACCGGACCAGGTCGTCCCCTTCAGCCCGAGGTTGTACGCCCACGCGCCGCGGCGATTCCTATCAGCAAAGCCGCAGCGGGACGAGGTCCGAGCAACGACGACAACACGATCGCGGCAAGCAGCGCCGCGGATGCGGTGAGGCCAACGGCCACCACCGGGACTGTTCCTACCGCGACCGGTTTGTCTTTTCGTCCGACTGAGCGATCTCGCGCGGCGTCGATCCAGTCGTTGGACCACCCGACCGACAACTGACCAGTCAGCACTGCTGCACCGAGCAACACCACCTGTCCAAAGCGGAGCCCCAGACCAGCGGCGAAAACCACAACCAAAGATGTCACCGCAAGTCCCGGCGCCGGGTGAGAGGCGCGGATGAGACCTCGTGCCAACTCCTGCCAGCGTCGCTTGTTCGGTGCAGAACGTCCAGCACTGTTGTGTCCCTCTGCGGAACAGGTCATCTGGCGAGTGTAGGCGGAAGTCGTACCGTGGAAACGGTGACAACCATTTCGGCCGTGCACGGAACGCTCCCGCCACATCGGTATCCACAAGCGCAGCTGACCGAGCTGTTCAGCCGGATGTGCCTACCAGACCGGACTGCGCGAGCCGTGGCGAACCGAATTCACACCAGCGCACGTGTCGCTACCCGGCACCTGGCGCTGCCCATCGAGCAGTACGACGAGCTGGATGGTTTCACCGCGGCGAACGACGCGTACCTGTCCGCAGCGGTGGATCTCGGATGCGACGCCGCACTCGGCGCTCTCAAAGCTGCTGGGTTCAGCGCCGCGGACGTGGACCTCGTGTTGTCGACGACGGTTACCGGGATCGCGGTCCCCTCCCTCGACGCGCGGATCGCGGAACGCATCGGGATGCGTCCGGACGTCAAAAGGGTGCCGGTAGTGGGGCTTGGCTGTCTAGCAGGGGCAGCGGGGATCGCGCGGTTGCACGACTTCCTGCGTGGCTGGCCGAGTGCGGTGGCGATGCTGGTCTCGGTCGAGCTGTGCTCCCTCACCGTCCAACGCCAGGATCACAGCCCTGCCAATATGGTGGCGGCAGGGCTGTTCGGCGACGGTGCTGCCGCACTCATCGCGGTGGGAGACGAACGTGCTGCGGGGTCGACGGGACCACGTGTGGTGGACTCTGTGAGTCACCTCTACGAGAACACCCAGCGTGCCATGGGGTGGGACGTCGGTGACTCGGGCCTGAAGGTAGTGCTGGGAGCGGAAGTGCCTGACCTCGTGCGCGCGCACCTGCCGCAGGACGTCGAACAGCTGTTGGCCCCGCACGAGCTCGAGACCGCGGACATCGCCCGTTGGATTTGCCACCCCGGCGGGCCGAAGGTCATCGAGGCCGTTCAATCGGTGTTGGGCCTCGACGAGGACGACCTGGCGATGACGTGGCGCTCCCTGCACCGGATCGGCAACGTGTCGTCATCCTCGGTGCTCCACGTCCTCGCCGACACGATCACTTCCAGACCCGCGTCCCCAGGGGATTGGGGCGTGATGATGGCTATGGGCCCCGGGTTCTGTGCAGAACTGGTGCTCCTGCGGTGGTAACCCAAGCCTGGTACACGGTCCTGGTGGGCCTGGTCGCAACAGAGCGGCTGGCCGAATTGGCGGTCGCGAAACGCAATCTGGCGTGGAGTTTGTCCCGAAGCGGGCGAGAGACCGGATCCGCTCACTACCCCTTCATGGTCGCGCTGCACACCGGCCTTCTGTTCGGCTGCGTGATCGAGGTGTGGCTGACTACCCGAGGCTTTTCGGGCTTGCTGGGCTGGCCGATGCTCGCTTTGGTCGTCGCGTCGCAAGCACTGCGGTGGTGGTGCATCCGCGTTCTCGGGCACCAGTGGAACACCCGCATCGTGATTGTCCCAGGCCTCCCCCTGGTCACCGACAGCCCATACCGTCTTCTCCCCCACCCGAACTACGTCGCGGTGGCCGTCGAAGGGTTCGCCCTGCCGCTCGTGCACGGCGCGTGGCTAACAGCTGTCGTTTTCACTGCGTTGAACGCGACGCTGCTCTCAGTGCGGATGCGTGCGGAGGACAAAGCGTTGAGGTCGGCACGTGCTTAGGCATCGTCACGACGTCGTGGTCGCTGGTGGCGGTCCCGCCGGCCTCGCGGTCGCGCTGGGGTGTGCACAAGCTGGCTTGGACGTCGTCGTGTGCGAGAAGCGCCCCGGAGTGATCGACAAAGCCTGTGGAGAAGGCTTGATGCCTGGCGCTGTCCGTGCACTTCGCGCTCTTGGGGTCGACCCGCCCGGCCACCCCATCGAAGGCATCACCTATCGACAGGGCTCTACGGTCGCCCGCGCTGCGTTCCGCACCGGATCCGGCAGAGGGGTACGACGCACAGCACTGCACAACGCTCTGCGCTACGCGGTAGAACGGCACGGCGTACCGATACTGACGACCCCGATCAGCCACGTCTCTCAACACAGCGATCACATCCGCGCAGGCGAATTGCGAGCGCGATACGTCGTCGCCGCTGATGGGCTGCATTCCACGGTCCGCGAACTCGCCGGACTGAGAAAGGTCAACACGGCAGGCTCGACGCGCGTCCCGCGTTGGGGTTTGCGCCGCCACTACGCCCTCGTTCCGTCCACCGACACAGTCGAGGTGACATGGCCACCGCAGTCCGAGGCGTACGTAACGCCGGTCGGACCGAACACTATCGGGGTCGCGATCCTCTCCTCTGTCCGTGGCGGTTTTGCACAGCAACTCTCTGCCTTCCCAGACCTGTCAGCACGAATCGCGGATGCGGAACCGACTACCTCCGTCCGTGGTGCTGGCCCGTTCCGCCAGCAAGCATCGAGCCGCGTCGCGGGCCGCGTCCTGCTCGTTGGGGACGCAGCCGGCTACGTGGACGCCCTCACCGGAGAAGGACTAGCGGTGTCTCTGTTGACCGCGGCAGAGCTCGTGCGCTGCATCATGATGGATCGGCCCTCCGCCTACGAGCGCGCCTGGAAGAGAACGTCACGGCGGTCACGATGGCTCACCGAGGCCCTGCTGTGGGCCAGGCGCCAACCGTCACTTTCCCGGCGGATCGTGAATCGTGCCGACCGCCGCCAGAAGTCCGCGGCTCTTCACGTTTGCTGTCGACCAGCTCGCACGATGACGTCGCTCTCAAGGGGAGCGCCAGCAATGGCCGTGGGCATGGTGTCCACACCATCGGCTACGAAGGCCCCGTTTGGCCACACCGTGCGCCGCGACGCCTATGAGACCGCATGGCCTCAGTCGCTGGCGCCCCTTCCAGAGGTACCTTCATGGTCACTCGTCGAACGGCGGCGGGTCGCTGCTTGCCAGATCAGCGCGCCTAGTGCGGTCATCCCGAGGCCCAGGAAGAGGTGCAACCAGTTGTCTGCAGTATTCAGTGGGACGAAGTTGGCCGCGCTGTCCATGTCGACGATGAGGCCATAGATCCACAACACCAGGTATACAGCGCCTCCCCCGATGAGAAACGAGATCGCGCCGCCGGCGGTTCGGGCGAGAACGAGGCCGACGATGCCGAACAGAAGGTGCACGATGTTGTGCAAAATCGATACGTGGAAAATACCAAGCAACATCGCGGTGGAGTGGTGGCCTGCGAATGTCATCCCCTCATATTCGGTTGTGACCCCAGGGATGAAACCAAGAATACCGACGAGCAGGAAAACTCCCGCCACGGCTGTTGCGGCGATCCGCGCGGGTGACTTGTTCATTGATCTGCCGGTCGTTGTCCCGCTCATGATGATTCTTCCCTTCTCGCGCTTTGGCAGGCTCTCGGCTACCCGCTATGAGTCGCAGCGACACGTCGCGACCGAGGGAACGGCCCGGTACTATACTTGGCGACTTGCAACGGACGACGGCATCAGACCGTCGTTTTGATCGTCACTGCCGAACGCTCACCTGGGTGGATCTTCTGCACGACCAACGTGCCCGCGGTAGATTGAATAGTCACCTTGAACCCGTGACGGTGGGAGCCGTAAACCGACTGCGTTGCTTAGAGCCTGTTCCTGAACTTGATCTTGGGTGGTGGGTGGGTGCGGGCATGAGAAGGGACTCCTGGTAGATCGGTTGATGCCTAGTCATCCGCTCTA
>NZ_FOZX01000015.1 GCF_900116135.1 Saccharopolyspora flava | reverse complement strand
CGGCCTCGGGCAGCATCGGCAGGTAGATGGCGACGCGGTCGCCCTTGCCGACGCCGAGTTCGGCGAGGGCGTTGGCGGTGCGGGAGACCTCGCGCTGGAGTTCGGCGTAGGTGATGGTGCGCGAGTCGCCGGGTTCGCCTTCCCAGTGGATGGCGACGCGGTCGCCGTGGCCTGCTTCGACGTGGCGGTCGGCGCAGTTGTAGGCGACGTTGAGGGTGCCGCCGACGAACCACTTCGCGAAGGGTGCGTTGGACCAGTCCAGGACCTGGTCCCAGCGGTTCTGCCAGGACAGGCGCCCGGCCTGCTCGGCCCAGAACGCCTCCCGATCGGCATCAGCGGCCTGGTACAGCGCCGACGTGGCGTTGGCCTGCGCCGCGAACTCCTCAGACGGCGGGTACTGGGCGTGGGCCTCGTTGCTCACGGACACTCCCTGCATTGCTCGGTGCGTGGTGCTCGACAACGCAACGTAGGCAACTCCCGTGATCTGGGGCACCGGGTGCGCGACCGACCGTCGTGCTGACGCGGCCGAACGCCCCCGCCGCGCGACGAGCGGTTGATGAGCGGTCTCGCCCAGGTCAGCCGTTCGGATTAACATCCCGACAACCGTCAACGGCGATGTGGAGTGCTCGATGCCCGTTCCGACCAACCGCCTGCCGCAGTCCGGCGCGTGGTTGCCGCGGCGCTCGGACTCCGAATCGGTGCTGCGCACGGCCCGCCGGCTGGCCGTCAACCTGCGCGCCGGACCCGCCGGTCCCGGGGTGCCGAGCGCCCTGCGGGACCTGCGCAGGCTGCTGGCCGTGGACGCGGTCGGCCTCAGCGACCTGTCGGGCGCGCTGCAGTGGTCGGGCGGGGTGAAGGCCGAGGCCGACGCGGTCACCGCCGTCGCCGACGTGCTGCACACCGAGACCCGCAGCGGCCGCCCGCCGCTGGTCGCGATGCCGCTGCTGGTGCAGGACGAGCTCGCCGGCGTCCTCGTCGTCGAGGGCGAGGTCCGGATGTCGGCGGTGCGCGAGGCCACCGCCTGGGTCGAGGACGCCCTGGAGCACGGCAGGCTGGAGGACTCCGCCGAGCTGGCCGCCCAGGCCGAGCTGCGCGCCCTGCGCGCCGAGATCTCCCCGCACTTCATGTACAACGCGCTGACCGTCATCGGGTCCCTGGCGCGCTCGGACCCCGACCGCTCGCACGAGCTGATGCTCGACTTCGCCGAGTTCATCCGCTACGGCCTGGCCCGGCACCGCGACTACACGACCGTCTCCGACGAGTTCCACGCCATCGAGACCTACCTGGCGCTGCAGCGCGCCGTGCTGGGCGAACGGCTGCGGGTGCAGATCCGCGTCGCCCCCGAGGTGCTGGCCGTGGCGATCCCCTACTTAGTGCTGCAGCCGCTGGTGGAGAACGCGGTGCGGCACGGCCTGGAGCCCGGGTTCACCCCCGACTCCGAGGGCGTCGGCACCGTGCAGGTGCTCGGCGAGGCCGAGGGCGGCGACCTGATCATCAGCGTCGAGGACGACGGCGTCGGCATGGACCCCGCCGAGGCCGAGGCGATCCTGGCCGGTCAGGGGCCCGCCGACTCGGTCGGTCTGGCCAACGTCGACCGGCGGCTGCGCAGCGTCTACGGCGCCTGGTACGGGCTGGTCGTGGAAACCGCCGAGGGAGCGGGCACCCGCGTGGTGGTCCGCGTCCCGCGATTCCATCCGGGAGTGGTGCCGAGTTGAGCGAAGGACTGCGCGCGCTGGCGGTCGACGACCTCGCACCGGCGCTCGACGAGCTGTGCAGGCTGCTGCGCGAGGCTCCCGAGGTCGGGGAGGTCGTGGCCGCCTCGGATTCCCTCAGCGCCCTGCGCACGCTGCAGAGCGACCGGTTCGACGTGGTGTTCCTGGACATCGCCATGCCCGGCCTGGACGGCATGGAGCTCGCGTCGCTGCTGGCGAAGCTGAGCGAGCCGCCGGTAATCGTGTTCGTCACCGCCTACGAGCAGCACGCGGTGCGCGCCTACGACATCGGCGCGGTCGACTACCTGCTCAAACCCGTGCGCGCCGAACGTCTTTCGGCCGCGCTGGACCGGGTGACGCGGCTGCTGTCCGCTGAGGACGCCGTCCCGCCGGTGCCCGCGCAGCAGCCGGACGCGATGGTGGCGCTGCCGGTGGAGACCGCCGGGCGCACCCGCTACGTGCGGCGCAGCGAGGTGCTGTTCGTCGAGGCCCACGGCGACTACGTGCGGCTCAACACCCGCAACGGCGTGCACGTCGTGCGGATGCCGCTGTCGCGACTCGAGGAGTACTGGGAGAGCGCCGGTTTCGTGCGGGTGCACCGCAGCTTCCTGCTGTCGCTGGCGGCGGTGCGGGAACTGCGCAGCGACTCCGCCGGGGCCCTCAACGCCCACACCGAGGCCGGTGACGTCCCCGTCAGCCGACGGCACGCCCGCGAACTGCGGGAACGGCTGCTGGAGAGCGCCCGCAACGCCGAACTGGCCAACCCTCGGGGACGCGGATGAGCGGAGCTCGCCAGCGCGTGGCGGTCACCAGCCCGCAGACCCGCGTCGCCCACGCCCGCCGCACCCTGCGGCGGCGCTGGCGCGCGCCCCGCCTCGAACCCGGCGAGCAGCTGCGCGCCCGCGACCTCCACCGCGCGCAGCGCCGGCGGGGCGCGGTGACCTTGCTGCTGCTGTGCGCGCTGGTGTTCGGGCTGCCGCTGGTGTTCGCCGCCGCACCGGTGCTCGACGAGCTGCGGGTGGCGGGCGTGCCGGTGTCGTGGCTGATGCTGGTGCTGCTGCCGTTCCCGGCGATGGCCGCGCTGGCCTTCTGGCAGCTGCGCGGCGCCGAACGCGTCGAGGAGCGCTGAGGCGTGTTCGCGCTGATCGCGGTCGCGGCGGTGGTGCTGCTGACCCTGCTCATCGGGCTGCGCGGGGTCGCGGCGATGCGCACCACCTCGGACTTCCTGGTGGCCTCCCGGCAGGTGTCGCCGCTGGTCAACGCGGCGGCGGTGTCGGGGGAGTACCTGTCGGCGGCGTCGTTCCTGGGCGTGGCCGGGCTGATGCTGTCCAACGGCGTCGGAGCCCTCTGGTACCCGGTGGGTTTCACCGCCGGGTACGTGGCGATGCTGGTGCTGGTGGCCGCGCCGATGCGCCGATCCGGCGCGCTGACGGTGCCCGATTTCGCTGAGGCGCGCTTCGCCTCCCCGGAGCTGCGGCGGCTGGCCGCGGTGGTGGTGCTCATCATCGGCGGGCTGTACCTGGTGCCGCAGTTCCGCACCGCCGGGCTGGTGCTCAGCGTCGTCAGCGGAACCCCGTACTGGGTGGGCGTGGTCATCGCCGGCGCCGCCGTGTCGATCACCCTCGCGCTGGGCGGGATGCGCGCGGCGACCTACGTGCAGGCCTTCCAGTTCTGCCTCAAGCTCGTGCTGTTCGCGGTTCCGGCGGTGTGGCTGCTCCTGCAGGTGGGCCCGGAGGTGCGGCAGGAGGCGCTGCACCCGGTGCAGTTCACCCGCTTCGCCCAGGACACCCCGGTGACCTTCCGCGTCGCCGTCGACCTCGACGTCGCCGAACCCGTCACCGCCCGCGACCTCGACGGACGACCGGTGCCGCTGCCACCGGGCTCGCACGAGATCGACGCAGGGCGGACGCTGACGTTCCCGGCCGGGGCGGCGGTGCCCGAGATCGACGGCATCGACGTGCCCGGCGGACCCGACTGGACCCGGCCGCTGCTGGACCTGGAGAACGCCGACCACCCGCTGCTGGGCACCTGGGCGGTGCTGGTGGCGACCCTGTTCGGCACGATGGGCCTGCCGCACGTCATCGTGCGCTTCCACACCAGCCGCGACGGCCGCGCCGCCCGCCGCGCGGCGGCGATGACCGTGCTGCTGCTGGGCTGCTTCTACCTGTTCCCCGGCATCTACGGCGCGCTCGGCCGGGTGCTGATGCCGCAGCTCTACCTCTCGGGCGTCACCGACTCGGTGGTGGTCGGGCTCCCGGCCCGGGTCGACACCGGGTGGGCCGGGACGCTGTTCACCTCGCTGCTCACCGGCGGTGCGTTCGCGGCGTTCCTGGCGACCTCGCTGGGGCTGCTGCTGGTGGTCTCCGGCGCGATCTCGCACGACCTCACCCCCGGTGGTCTGGGCCAGCTGCGCTGGACCGTGCTGGGCGCGGCGGCGGTGGTGGTGCTGCTGGCGCTGCCCGCCACGCACCTGTCCGCGGGAATCCTCGTGACCTGGGGATTCACCGTGGCGGCGGCGACGTTCTGCCCGCTGCTGGTGCTCGGGGTGTGGTGGCCGAGGCTGACCCGCACCGGGGCGCTGTGGGGGATGCTCGTCGGGCTGACCGCGACCTCGGGGGCGATCGCGGCGACGCTGTTCGGCCCGCCGCTGGAGGGGCTGCCCGCGATCCTGGTCGCCCAGCCCGCGCCGTGGGCGGTGCCGCTGGCGTTCGCGACCATGATCGCGATCTCGCTGCGCGGCAAGACCCCGCCGTGGGCCGAGACCGCCGTGCTGCGCCTGCACCTCGACGAAACGTCGCGTCGCTAGCGGTTGACGCGCGTGTCACAGGCCGGACACCAACCGGACCGCTCGTCGTGGTCGACCGGCCGTTCGTCGACCGTTCGTCCCGCGGGCGTCGTCATCGGTCCCGCACGCCTCCCGCGGCGGCTCGCGGCTTCCTTAGCGTGGCGCTCCTCACACGTTAGGGAGGATCCGTGAGCACCACCGACTCCGCCAACCCGCCGCCCACCGACGACGTCTGGCACGAGGCGCACGCCAGCGAGGACTTTGCGCTGCTGCGCCGGCGGTTGCGGGCGTTCGTCTTCCCGGTCTCGGCGCTGTTCCTGGTCTGGTACCTGGTCTACGTGCTGCTGGCCGACTACGCGCACGGGTTCATGTCGATCAAGCTCGTGGGCAACGTCAACGTCGGCCTGGTGCTGGGCCTGCTGCAGTTCGTGTCCACGTTCGCCATCACCACGATCTACGTGCGCTACGCCAACCGGAACCTGGACCCGGTGGCCGAGCGCGTCCGCGCCCGCGTCGAAGACGCCTCCTGACCCCCACAAGGAGCTGGGATGAACCACCTCGCGCAGGGGTTGCAAGGAAGCAACCCGCTGCTCAACATCGGAATCTTCGCCGCGTTCGTCGTGGTGACGCTGGTCGTCGTGCTGCGCGCCAGCCGCAACACCCGCAGCGCCGCCGACTACTACGCGGGCGGCCGCGCGTTCTCCGGGCCGCAGAACGGGATCGCGATCGCCGGTGACTACCTGTCGGCGGCGTCGTTCCTGGGCATCGTCGGCGCAATCGCGCTCTACGGCTACGACGGGTTCCTGTACTCCATCGGCTTCCTGGTCGCCTGGCTGGTCGCGCTGCTGCTGGTGGCCGAACTGCTGCGCAACACCGGCAAGTACACGATGGGCGACGTCCTGGCGTTCCGGATGCGGCAGCGCCCGGTGCGGGCCGCGGCGGCGACCTCGACGCTGATGGTCAGCTTCTTCTACCTGCTGGCGCAGATGGCCGGTGCGGGCGTGCTGGTCTCGCTGCTGCTGGGCGTGTCCAGCGGCACCGGTCAGGCGGTGGTGATCGGCGTCGTCGGCGTCATCATGATCGTCTACGTGCTGGTCGGCGGCATGAAGGGCACCACGTGGGTGCAGATCATCAAGGCGGTGCTGCTGATCAGCGGTGCCGCGGTGATGACGGTGTGGACGCTGGCGATGCACGGCTTCGACTTCTCCGGCCTGATGCAAGCGGCCGTGGACCGCGCGTCCTCCGGCGAGAAGCTGCTCAACCCCGGTGCCAAGTACGGCAAGTCGGAGGTCAGCAAGCTGGACTTCCTGTCGCTGGGCATCGCGCTGGTGCTGGGCACCGCGGGTCTGCCGCACGTGCTGATGCGCTTCTACACCGTGCCCACCGCCAAGGAGGCGCGGCGTTCGGTGGTGTGGGCGATCTGGCTGATCGGCCTGTTCTACCTGTTCTCGCTGGTCCTGGGCTACGGCGCGGCGGCCGTCGTGGGTCCGGAGGCGATCAAGGCCGCACCGGGTTCGTCGAACTCCGCGGCACCGCTGCTGGCCCAGGCGCTGGGCGGGCCGCTGCTGCTCGGGTTCATCGCTGCGGTCGCCTTCGCCACGATCCTGGCGGTGGTCGCGGGTCTGACCATCACCGCCTCGGCGTCGTTCGCGCACGACATCTACGCCAACGTGATCAAGAAGGGCGAGGTCGAGGACAAGAACGCGGAGGTGCGGGTCGCCCGGATCACCGCGGTGGTCATCGGCCTGGTCGCGATCGTCGGCGGCATCCTGGCCCGAAACCAGAACGTGGCGTTCTTGGTGGCGCTGGCGTTCGCGGTGGCGGCCTCGGCGAACCTGCCGACGATCCTGTACTCGCTGTTCTGGAAGCGGTTCAACACCTCCGGCGCGCTGTGGAGCATCTACGGCGGTCTGACCACCACGGTCGTGCTGATCGTGTTCTCCCCGGCGGTGTCGGGCAGCGAGGAAGCGATGCTGCCGAACGTGGACTTCCACTGGTTCCCGCTGCAGAACCCGGGCCTGGTGTCGATCCCGGCGGCGTTCTTCTTCGGCTGGCTGGGCACGGTCCTGTCCAAGGAGCACCTGGAGGACAAGTACGCCGAGATGGAGGTCCGCTCCCTAACCGGAGCAGGCGCCGAAAAAGCAGCAACCCACTGACCCCAGCTACCCACTGACCCCAACGATCCACTGATCCACCCCCGACGCGCGGTGGTCCCGACCCCAGGGACCACCGCGCGTCCACGCGTCCGGTGGTCGCGCAGTTTTCATGAAAACTTCCCTCCCCCGGGGAACGGGAGGTTTTCATGAAAACTGCGATCTCCCCGAACCCGTCCCAGGTCAGAAGGTCCTCCTGGAACCGTCACCTCTGGTGGGGGAGGGAAGTTTTCATGAAAACCTCCCTCCCTCGGAGAACGGGAGGTTTTCATGAAAACTTCCCCCACCCACGCAGCAGTAGAACATGTTACAGTCCGACTTGGTCCGGTCGTCGGGCGTCGAACATCGACTGGGAACAGGGTGTTTCGGCGTTGGTGTGTGATCGGGTGGTTGTGACGGTGGAGCGCGTTCTAGGTGGGTGGGCTCGTGGGTGTGGAGATCCCTGATCCGGTGTCGGTCGAGTCGGTGAGCGCCTGGTCCGACGAGGTCGACGTCGTCGTGATCGGCGCGGGCATGGCCGGCGTGAGCGCCGCGCTGGAAGCCCGCTCGACGGGCGCGAACGTCCTGGTCCTCGACGCCGGTGGCCGCCTGACCTGCACGAGCGCGATGGCCGGCGGGCACTTCTACCTCGGCGGCGGCACCGAGGTCCAGCAGGAGACCGGCTGGGACGACTCGCCGGAGGCGATGGCCGACTACCTCGCGCTGATGTCACCGGAGTGCGACCCGGCCAAGATCCGCGCCTACGCCGACGACAGCGTCGAGCACTTCCGGTGGCTGGAATCCCTCGGGTTCCGGTTCAACCGCTCGTTCTACCCGCACAAGGCCGTCGTCCAGCCGGGCACCGAGGGTCTGAGCTTCACCGGCAACGAGAAGTGCCTGGACGTCGCCGACGTCGTCAAACCCGTTCCGCGCGGCCACAAGGTCCCGGTCGCGGGCGACACCGGCGGCGCCGCGCTCGTCGTCGGACTGGCCTTGGACAAGTTAGCGGAGCAGGGCGTGGAGGTCCGCTGGGAGACCTCCGCGACGGCGCTGGTCCTCGACGGCGACCGGGTCGCGGGCGTGACCTGGAAGGACCTCGACGGCACCGGTGCCATCAAGGCCGGCGCGGTGGTGATCGCCGCGGGCGGATTCGTGCTCAACCGCGAGATGCTGGAGACCCACGCCCCCGACCTGCTGGCGGTGGAGAGCAACGGCATGGCGCTGGGCAACACCTACGACGACGGTCTGGGCATCCGGATGGGCCAGTCCGTCGGCGGTGTGGCCGACCACCTCGGTGAGGTGTTCCTGACCGGCCCGTTCTACCCGCCGGGCGAGGCGCTGCGCGGCATCGTCGTCAACAAGCTCGGCAAGCGCTTCGTCAACGAGGACTCCTACCACTCCCGCACCTCGGCGTTCGTCTTCGAACAACCCGACCGCGAGGCCTACCTGATCCTCGACGAGGCCACGATGGTCGAGCCCAGCTACCGCTTCCAGCCGCTGGTCGACGGCTGGGACACCGTCGAGGAGATGGAGCAGGCCCTCGGCATCCCGGCGGGTGCGCTGGCCGCGACCCTGGACTCCTACAACGAGGCCGCGGCCCGCGGCGAGGACCCGGAGTTCCGCAAGGCCCCCGAATACCTGACGCCGCTCGACAACGGCCCGTGGGGCGCCTACGACCTCACCCCCGGCAAGTGCTTCTACGCCGGTTTCTCCTGCGGCGGCCTGCGCGTCACCGTCGACGGCCGGCTGCTCCGCGAGGACGGCACGACCATCCCCGGCGCCTACGCGGCCGGGGCCTGCGCCTCCAACATCGCCGTCGACGGCAAGGGTTACGCCTCGGGCATCCAGCTCGGCGAGGCCTCCTACTTCGGCCGCCGAGCCGGCCGCACCGCAGCCCGGCAGGACTGACCGGAGGCGTTTGCCCGCCCCCGATCTGGGATATCCCGGGTCGACGGGGGGAGTACTTCGCAAACGGTCGCGCCGGTCAGCACGGACGCCCCACGCGTCCCCGGCGGGCCGGCCCGGGAGGGTGAAGGAGACCCCGGACCGCCACGTGCTGTTCGGGAGTCGCCATGCTCGTCCTCGCCTCCGCTGATGTCTCGGTGGGATCACCCTGGATGTGGGCGGTCAGCATCGCCGTGCTGCTCGCGCTGCTGGCCCTGGACTTCGCCATCACCCGCAAACCCCACGAGGTCGGGATGCGCGAAGCGCTCGGCTGGTCGGTGTTCTACATCGCGCTGCCGCTGCTGTTCGCGCTGCTGCTGTGGGGCTGGCACGGCGGGAGTCCGGCGCTGGAGTTCTTCACCGGCTACGTGGTGGAGAAGTCCCTGTCGGTCGACAACCTGTTCGTGTTCATGCTGCTGCTGTCCGGGTTCTCGGTGCCGAGCGCCCTGCAGCAGCGGGTGCTGCTCTACGGCATCGTCGGCGCGCTAGTGCTGCGCGGGATCTTCATCGCCCTCGGTGCCGCGCTGCTGCAGGCCGGGACCTGGGCGTTCCTGGTGTTCGGCCTGGTCCTGTTCGCCACGGCCGTGAAGATCCTGCGCGAAGCCCTGTCCGGTCAGGAGTTCGACCGCGACGTCTCCGAGATGCGCTCGGTGCGGCTGCTGCGGCGGCTGATGCCGGTCACCGACGACTACCGCGGTCCCAAGCTGGTGGTGACCGAGGCCGGGCGTCGCGCGCTGACGCCGCTGGCGGTCGTGGTGGTGGCGGTGTTCGCCACCGACGTGGTGTTCGCGGTCGACTCGGTTCCCGCGGTCTACGGCATCACCGCCGACCCGTACCTGGTGTTCACCACCAACGCCTTCGCCCTGCTCGGCCTGCGCGCCCTGTACTTCGTGCTGCACACGGCGCTGGCCAAGCTCGTGCACCTCAACCACGGGCTGGCGATCATCCTCGGGTTCATCGGGGCGAAGCTCGTCCTGCACTGGGCCCACGGGATCTGGCCGCAGGTCCCGGAGATCCCCACGCCGATCTCGCTGGCGGTCATCGTGCTCGTGCTCGCCGCGGTCACCCTGACCAGCCTGCGCGCCCGCCGCTCCGCACGTCCCCACCCCGGGAGCTGACCATGCTCTGGACCGAACTCCTCGCGACCGCACTCGTCCTGGCCGCCCTGGTGATCACCTGCGCGGTCCTGTCCTCGGCTCGCCCGCCGCGCGGACCGCACACCCGTCACCACTTGTGATCTACAACCAATCGGTTGTACGTTGGTCGTGTGGACGACACCGAGGCGGAGGACAGGGCGGACGCGCTGTTCCACGCGCTCGCGGACCGCACGAGACGTGACATCCTGCGCCGCGTTCTGGTCGGGGAGCACTCGGTGACCGCGCTGGCCGCGAACTACGACATGAGCTTCGCGGCGGTGCAGAAACACGTCGCCGTTCTCGAACGCGCGGGCTTGATCACCAAGCGCCGCAGCGGCCGGGAGAACCTCGCCACCGGCGAGGTGGAGGCGGTGCGCTCAGTGGCATCCATGCTGGGCGAACTGGAGGAAGTGTGGCGCGGCCGCGTCGCCCGCATCGACGAACTCCTCGCCACCGAGGAGCCGACCGGAACCAGCGATGGAGAATGACCATGCCTGTCACCGACGTTCAGCACAGCCTCGACGAGCTGACCCTGACCATCACCGCGGAGTTCGCCGCCCCGGTGCAGCGCGTCTGGCAGATCTACGCCGACCCGCGTCAGCTGGAGAAGATCTGGGGCCCGCCCACCTACCCGGCCACGTTCGTCGACCACGACCTGACCCCGGGCGGCCGGATCAACTACTACATGACCAGCCCGGAAGGGCAGAAGCACTGCGGCTGGTGGGAGGTCAAGACCGTCGACGAACCCCGCGAGTTCACCTTCGAGGACGGCTTCGCCGACGAGGACTTCAACCCCCTGCCGGACATGCCGGTCTCCCACAACACCTACACCTTCGAGGCGGTCGAGGGCGGCACCCGAGTCACCTACACCAGCCGCTACACCTCGGCTGAAGCCCTCCAGCAGGTCCTCGACATGGGAGTCGTCGAAGGCGCCTCCGCAGCCATCAACCAGATCGACGACCTCCTCGCAGCCTGACCCGTCCCGGGGACAAATACCGCAGGTTTTGACCGGTCAAAAACCGCAGGTTTTGTCGGGTCGAATACCGCAGGATTTGTCCCCGGGGTCGGTGTGCGGGGTCAGCGGGCGGTGGTGGCGCGGGGTTCGAGGGCGGGGTCGTCGGGGCGAAGTCGGTCCCAGCACCGGGCGCAGGTCGGATCGGTGATCCAGTTGAGCTCGGTCGGGATGTCGGGGATCTCGGCGATCTCGCCGCAGAGCGCTTCGGCGTCCCGGGCGTCGGTCAGGTCTGCGGGAAAGGCGTGGCGGGCGCCCGCTGCGGGTCGCCAGTGGAAGCGGGTGGACACGGTCCGAGCGTGACGGTCTCGGTCGGTGTCGTTGTTGGATTCGGTGCGGCTGCCCGAACATGTTCCGTACATGCGCGCAACTCTGGACCGCGAAGCGCGCGACGCCGGGTACGGAATGCCGCACCGCAGCGACGGGTACGGGGTGTACCTCGCTGCGCGGACGGGTTACACGGTCAGCCCGAGCTGCTGGGCGAGTCCTCGCGCATCCGACTGGATCATGCGCCCGCCTGAGGTCACGAGGTCACCGGCGATGCCTCGCGACACCGGGTGGCACTGCATCGACTCGGCGGAGATCTTCGTGGCTCGCTGCAGCACGTGCAACGTCGCGGTGTAGTCCTTGCGCTGGTGGTACGCGCGCGCTGTTTCCAACCACAGCCGGGCCCGGCGGTCCACCGACGGCACCGAATCGGGGTCGATCTGCTCGGCCGCGTCGATCGCACGCCCGGACTTTCGGAGATCGACGTGCACCGACACGCCCGTGAGGTCGGTATTGGCGCGACCGAACAACGTCCACGGGTGCGCGTAATCGCCGGGGAGCCGTTGCGCCATCGCGTCCGCCTGGTCGAGATCCCGGAGTGCGTCGCCCTCCCGCCCCATGCGGGCGGCCGTGATGGCCGTGTGCAGGCGGCACGATCCCCACAACGCCCGGACGGTGTCGCCGTTTTCGCTGTTGAGGTGCGGTTCGAGCAGGTTGGCCGCGTCGGTCATGAGGCGGTACGCGTCGTCTTCCCGTCCGGTGGCTCGCCACACGTTGCCGACGACCCACGCGGCTCCGGCGAGCGCGGCAGGGTCGTCGGCCTGCTCCGCCGAGGACATGCAGCGATCCGCCGACAACCACAGCAGCGCCGAGTCCGACACCCACGCGAGCGCCTGTTCGGCCAGGGCGTAGGCCGCTGACAGCGCGGCGTGGGCCTGCCGACGCTCGTCGCCGTCGAGGATTCGGGTTGCTCGGCGTCCGTCCCGGATGATCTGGGGGAGAACCCGTCCCACGGACGTGCGCGGCGTCGGCGAGGAGTGCCACAACGCCCATGCGTCAGTGACCCGCCGGCGCAGCACCGCCGTATCCGGTCGGGGATCCGGGGAAACACTGAGGTTGGTCTCCTCGATCGCCTCGCGCATGGCCGGGACGACTTCGTGCGTGCCCCTGGCGAGGATGGCGGTGGGCGGCTTGTCCCCGGTGAGTTCGCTCAGGTCGTGAACTCCGAGCGCATCGGCCAGCTGCACGAGCTTGTCCCAGCGCGGCGGCTGCAACCGGCCCTTCTCCACCGCTTTCAGCCATTCGGCGGAGCGGCCCACGAGTCCGGCGACGACCGGGCGGGACTTGCCACGCCGTTCCCGGATGATCTGGATTCGTTCGCCGATGCTCTTGCCCGCAAGCTCGTCGGTCACGACGGATCACCCCTTCGCGGAAGGACCTCCCCGCGCGGCCCGCGGCCGTCGACCGGGACCCTCTTCCGCGAAGAGACGACCTCGAGCGTAGCGAGAACCCGATCCGGTGACGAGAACTCGGGGCGACTTCGACCACGAGCACGACCCGGATCGGAACAATGGTGGCGAAGTGGAAGCGGTGGTGGCCGGTTCGCCGCCCCGTCCAGCGGAAGTGGGGAAGAAGCGGTGGAGTTGGCAGGGGAGAACGTGCGGCTTCGGGAGTTTCGGCCTTCCGACGTCGACGCGAGTTTGCTGGTGGTGGGCGATGACCGGGTGACCCGGTTCCTGTCGTTCGACTCGCGGTCACGGGATCAGGCCGAGGCGATGATCGCCGGCACCGTCGAGCGCGCGGCCCTGGAACCCAGGACGGAGTTCTACCTGGCGGTGACGCCGAAGGACGGCGACGAACTGGTGGGCTTCGCCCGACTCGGCCTGACCGGCGTCAAGGCAGCCAAGCTCGGCTATGCCATCGCCGCCGACCACCAGGGCAAGGGCTACGCCACCGACGCCGCCCGCACGATCCTCAACCACGCGTTCGGTTCTCTGGGGCTGCACCGCGTCACGGCGGCCATCGGCCCGGACAACGCCGCAAGCCTCGCGGTGGTCGAGAAACTCGGCTTCGTCCGCGAAGGAACCCTCCGAGACCACGTCTTCACCAACGGAGCCTGGCGCGACTCCCACCTGTATTCCGTCCTGGCAACCGAGTGGGCCGACCAGGCTCAGGCCTGATCAGTGCCGACCGCTTCGGCGAGGGCGTTGTGGAAGAGGCTTTCGGCATCGGTGATGGCGCGGTGAAGGGCTGGGGTGTCGGGTGCCAGGCGTGCGGTGATCGAGTCGATGTCGCGCAGGTCGGCCCGGTGCAGTAGCCGCTTCTCGTTGGTGACCCATTCGCCGCGTGCTGCGAGAACGGCGTGCGCGGTGTGCATGGCGGCCGTGGCCAGGGCGCCTGCGACCTCGGTGGCTTGGCCACGGTCGGCGTAGGCGCCGCGGGTGTACTGGAGCGTGAGGTTCGCCCGGTCGCGCCAGATCGGTGGAGCCGATTTCCGGAGCGCCTCCGGGAAGTCGGGACGCGGGAGGTCACCGCGCAACGTGCGGTTCAGGGCGAGTTCGGCGACCACGAGGTAGGTGGGGATACCGGCGAGGTGGAACATCAACGGCTCCCAGCGGAACCGCCCGTCCCGCGCCTCTGCGAGTTCGCGCTCGACGACGTCGAGATCGCGGTAGTGCACGTCGACGTGCCGGTCGTCGATCGTGAGCCACGCCCCACCGTTGAACACCCCGCCACCCCAGCCGCCGAGCTCGGAGACCTCACCCGGCCACCCGATGGCCCGCAGATCGCCCGGGTCGAAGTCGCCCCGGTAGTAGATCGCGAAATCCCAATCGCTCATCGGCCCGTGAGTGCCTCGAGCACGCGACCCGCCGAGCGTCACGGCCTGAACCCCCGGCAACTCCATCAGCCGATTGGCGACGTGGTCGAGAAAGCTCTCGTCGTCCATGCTGCTCCGATCGCTCCCGCACTCGGTCGTCGACGGGACTCGCCGCACTTAAGCATCGCGAGGTGGTCGCCTTCAACCGATTTTCGGGGTGATGGGTGCGTCTTGAGGGGTCGTTCGTGGCTGTCGTGGTGGGGAGGGGACAGTTTTAGTGAGAACTGTCCGGGCAAAACGGATATTGATCATGGGTGATTCGAGGAAAAACTGTCCCCTGCCGAGGGTTCGCGGGCGACGGGGGTGGGCAGCGCTCAGTGGCTGAGGATTTTGATTCCGACGACCAGGATTCCGAGGGCGAGCAGGACGAGGACGATGAGGATGCGCTTCCACCACGGGAGCCGGGTGCGTCGGGCGGCCAGGAGGGCGAAGAGGCCGAGGGCGCCGACGGAGAGGCCGACCGCCGTCCACAGGGCGATGTGCAGGGGCAGCACGCCGAGGGCGGCGAGCAGGACGAGCAGCAGCGGGGCGATCGCGGCTTCGAGGATCTGCCCGGAGGCGCGCAGCGCGTGCAGGAGTTCCGCGCCGCGCGGGCCCTTGCCGTGGGCGGTGAGGTGCGCGAGGTAGTCGGCGAACAGGCTCGCGGCCCAGAGGCTGCCGTTGGTCACCGCGACGTCGAGGAACGCCGACCAGGCCGACGGGCTCTCATCGAGGTGGCGCAGCAGGACGAGAAGCGTGCTCAGGCAGGCGATACCGCCGTAGATGCGTTCGCGCAGCAGACTCGCGATCTGCTCCGGCGCGAGGGTCGATCGTCGTGCGGCGGTCATCGCGTCCTCCCCGGGTTCGCGGAGGACGTTAGCGCGTCGAGGAAGCGCGGCGCGCAGCGCGGGGTTCGCGCTGCGCGCCGGGGCGGATCAGTAGCCGCGGGCCTTCCAGTCGTCGAGGTTGGGGGCCTCGGTGCCGATCGTGGTGCCGTCGCCGTGTCCGGTGTGGACTCGGGTGTCGCCGGGCAGGGTGAACAGGCGCTCGCCGATCGAGGTGATGATCGTCGGGAAGTCCGAGAAGGACCGCCCCGTCGCGCCCGGTCCGCCGGAGAACAGGGTGTCGCCGGTGAACAGCGCCTTGGCCTCGGGCAGGTGCAGGCACACCGAGCCGGGGGAGTGGCCCGGGGTGTGCAGGACCTCCAGGGAGGTTCCCGCGACCGGGATCAGGTCGCCGTCGGCCAGCTCCCGGAACCGCTCGCCCTCGTGGGTCATGTCCCACAGCCGCTGGTCGCCCGGGTGCAGCAGCACCGGCGCGTCCAGCTCGGCTCCCAGCTGCGGGGCGACCGTGACGTGGTCGTTGTGGCCGTGGGTGCACAGGACCGCGGTGACGTTGCGGTCGCCGACGGCCTCGATGATCGGCTCCTTGTCGTGGGCCGCGTCGATGACCACCACGTCATCGTCGTCGCCGACGAGCCAGACGTTGTTGTCGACCGCCCACTCGCCGCCGTCGAGGGCGAAAACCCCCGAGGTGATGACTCTTTCGACGATCAGCTCGCTCACAGGACCACCACCGACCGCAGCACGTCGCCGGCGTGCATGGTGTGGAACGCCTCCTCGACCTCGTCGAGCTTGATGCGCTCGGTCACGAACTTCTCCAGCGGCAACCGGCCCTGCTGGTGCAGGTCGACCAGCATCGGGAAGTCGCGCTCCGGCAGGCAGTCGCCGTACCAGGAGGACTTCAGGGAACCGCCGCGGCCGAAGACGTCCAGCAGCGGCACCTCCAGGGTCATCTCCGGCGTGGGCACGCCGACGAGCACGACGGTGCCGGCGAGGTCGCGGGCGTAGAAGGCCTCCTTCCACGTCTCCGGGCGGCCGACCGCGTCGATGACCACGTCGGCGCCGAAACCGCCGGTCAGCGCCTGGATCTCGGCGACGCTGTCGTTCTGGGAGGCGTCGATGGTGTGGGTGGCGCCCAGGTCGCGGGCCCAGTCCAGCTTCCGGGCGTCCCGGTCCACGGCGATGATCTTCGACGCCCCGGCCAGCCGGGCGCCCATGACGGCCGCGTCGCCGACACCACCGCAGCCGATGACCGCGACCGTGTCGCCGCGGCTCACCCCGCCGGTGTTGACCGCGGCGCCGAGCCCGGCCATGACGCCGCAGCCGAGCAGGCCGACGACGGCCGGGTCGGCGGTCGGGTCGACCTTGGTGCACTGACCGGCGTGCACCAGGGTCTTGTCGGCGAACGCGCCGATGCCCAGGGCCGGGGACAGCTCGGTGCCGTCGGTCAGGGTCATCTTCTGCTCGGCGTTGAACGTGTCGAAGCAGTACTGCGGGCGACCGCGCTTGCAGGCCCGGCAGGTGCCGCAGACGGCGCGCCAGTTGAGGACCACGAAGTCACCCGGCTGCACCGTCTCGACGCCCTCGCCGACGCTCTCCACCGTTCCGGCGGCCTCGTGGCCGAGCAGGAACGGGTACTCGTCGTTGATCCCGCCTTCGCGGTAGGTCAGGTCGGTGTGGCAGACCCCGCAGGCGGCCACGGACACCACGACCTCGCCCGGACCGGGGTCGGGGACGACGATGTCGACGAGCTCGACGGGGGCGCCCTTGGCGCGGGCGATCACGCCGCGGACCTGTTGTGGCATGCGTCCTCTTCTTTCTTCGCAGGTGAACCGATGCGCGCGCGGGGCACGACCGAGGAAACCGTATGGCCGTGACGGCGTGCGGCCACCTGATCGGAAGGACGGACAAACCCCGACCTCCGTCGAGTTCAGGCCGGTAGGATCCGCGTCGTGTTCGACGTCGAAGACGCCCTGACCTCGCTGCGCACCGTGATCGACGGGCCGCTGCACGAGATCGCGCCCCGGTTCTCCCGGGCGCTGGCCGACCGGTGGCCGCACACCGCGCTGGTCATCTTCACCCGCGAGTGCACCGGCCGTCCCCGCAAGATCGCCGGTGCTCCCGGCGTCGTGGACAAGATCACCATCGAGGAGCTGGACCGGATCAAGGCCGATGTCGAGCTCGGCGGCTGGTCCAGCACCACCGCCACGCTGGGCGGTGGCGAGCGCCGGGTGTGGGCGATGCGGGACCGGATCGGCACGCTGCTGGTGCTGGTGCCACGCGGCTCGGGACGGCAGGTGCCGCAGCCGGAGCTGCTGGCCGGGCTGTTCGGCATCGTGGCGACCTCGATCCGCCAGCAGGTCGCGCAGGCCAGCCCCGACTACCTCGCCGAGTCGCGCGCGGCGTCGAGCGAACGCGCCCGCACCATCGCCGAACTCGTCGCCACGCACGAGACGGCGCTGGTCACGATCCTGTCCGCGCTGCGCTCCAGCGGCCTGGACGACCACCGCGCCCGCATCGCCGCCACCGAAGCCGCGGCCTCGGCGCTGGTGGCGACCCGCTCGGCCCCGCAGTCCGACGCCGCCCTGTCGGAGGAGCCCGCCCAGTCGGCGTTCGGCGAGCTGCGCAAGGAGATCCGCGAGACCTTGCGGCATCACGAGGCCGAGGTGGAATTCGTCGCCCCCGCCAAGGACTCCCGGCCCCTGCCGGGCGAAATCGCCTACGCGGCACGGGCGATGACCCGCACCGTCGTGCTCGCGTTCACCGCTCAGCCGGAGCTGACCCGGCTGCGCATCGCCTGGTTCTGCAGCGAGGACTCGCTGCGCGTGGACGTCCGCGACGACCACTCCGGTGCTCTGGACGTGACGATGCTGCGGCGTCAGCTCGACGGCCGCGCCCGCACCCTCGGCGGCAGCATCGACCTGGAGGCGACCCCGGGCTGGGGCAGCCGTGCCGTCATCGACCTGCCCCTGGAGACCACGCCCGAGCACGCGGGCGAAACCCGCCTGGCCGGCCTGAACCGCCGCGAACTCGACGTCCTCACCCTGGTGGCGCGCGGCAAGCGGAACAAGACCATCGCCGCCGAACTCGGCGTCACCGAGAGCACCATCAAGTTCCACATGGGCGGAGTCCTCAAGAAGCTCGAAGTCACCACCCGAGGCGAAGCGGCGGCCCTCGCCATCGCAGCGGGCATCACCTGACCCGCGCCACCCGACACGCCACCCGGGACAAATCCTGCGGTATTCGACCGGTCAAAAACCGCGGTATTCGACCGGTCAAATCCTGCGGTTTTTGACCCGACGAATACCGCAGGATTTGACCGGTGGGGTGGTCAGCGGGGGTTGAGGGTTCGGGTGAGGGTGTGGGCTTCGTGGAGGAGGAGGGTGCCGAGGTCGGGTTGGCGGGTGGGTTTGAAGCGGGACTCGATGCCGGTGAGGGTGAGGGCCCAGGCCGGTTGGCCTTGGGGGTCGAAGACCGCGGCGGCCATGCCCCAGCTGCCTTCGACGACCAGGCCCGGGTTGAGGGCGTAGCCGGTCTGCCGGGTGCGGGCGATGCGGTCGCGGATCGCCTCCGGGGCGTGCTCGGGTCCCCAGCGGGTGGTGAGGTCGGTGCGGGCCAGGTAGGCGTCGATGGTCGCGTCGTCCTGGAAGGCGAGCAGGACCAGGCCCGCCGAGACCACGCCGAGCGGGAAGCGGGCGCCCTCGTAGAGGACGAAGGAGCGGATCGGGAAGTCGCCGTCCTCGCGCACCAGGCAGACCGTCTCCTCGCCGCGCAGCGCGGAGAAGAACGCGCTCTCGCCGGTCTTGGCGGCCAGCCGGTGGACGCTGTCGCGGGCCTGCCGGGTGACGTCGTAGCGGGTCCCGGCGGTCTGGCCGAGCAGGTACAGCTCCGGGCCGAGGAACCAGCTGCCCGTCTGCTGGTCGCGGTCGACGAAGCCCTCCTCGGCCAGCGAGGTCAGCAGCCGGTGCGCGGTCGGGCGGGGGAGCCCGGTGTCGCGGGCGAGGTCGGTCGTGGCCGCGCCGGTGTTCCTGGCCGACAGCGCGCGCAGCAGGGCGCCGATCTTGCCGACGAGATGGTTGTCCGCCACGACCCGACAATAGCGTCCGCTGAGTGAACGCGACACACCACCGCTGCTCGGTGGGTGACCGGATCACGCGCGAATCTTGCGGTCAGCAGCAGCATCCGCCTTTACTCCCACGCGTCCGGTAGTTGGACGGGAAGAGGTGACGAGGTGTCGAAGCTGCGGAGCGACGCGCAGGAGGCGCTGGCCGGCGTGCTCACCGACGGCATGACGCTGGCGGTCGGCGGGTTCGGGCTCAGCGGCGTGCCCAACGACCTCATCGAGGTCGTGCGCGACAGCGGGGTCACCGGGCTGACGGTGGTGTCGAACAACATGGGCGTCGACGGCAAGGGCCTCGGCCTGCTGCTGGAGAACCAGCAGGTCGCCAAGGCGATCTCGTCCTACGTCGGGGAGAACAAGCTGTTCGCCCAGCAGTACCTCGACAAGACCCTGGAGGTCGAGTTCGCGCCGCAGGGCACGCTGTCGGAGCGGATGCGGGCCGGGGGAGCGGGCATCGCCGCGTTCTACACCCGCGCCGGGGTCGGCACCCCGGTCGCCGAGGGCAAGCCGCACGCCGAGTTCGACGGGCGCACCTACGTGCAGGAACGCGCGATCGTCGCCGACGTCGCGTTGGTGCACGCCCGCACCGCCGACCCGGCGGGCAACCTCGTGTACCGGGCGAGCTCCCGCAACTTCAACCCCGTGGTCGCCACCTGCGGGCGGGTGACGGTCGTGGAGGCCGAGCACCTCAGCGACGAGCACCTCGACCCCGAGCACGTCGTCACCCCCGGCATCTACGTGAACCGCCTCGTGCGGGCCCGGCCGCGGGTCAAGGACATCGAGAAGCGCACGGTGCGCCCCCGCGCCGCCGCGACGAACTAGGAGCAGCACATGGCCTGGACTCGGGACGAGATGGCGGCTCTGGCCGCCGCCGAACTCCGCGACGGCGACTACGTCAACCTCGGCATCGGCATCCCCACCCTGGTGGCCAACCACGTCCCCGACGGCGTGGAGGTGACGTTGCAGAGCGAGAACGGCATCCTCGGCGTCGGCCCGTTCCCGTTCGAGGGCGAGGAGGACCCGGACCTCATCAACGCGGGCAAGCAGACCGTCACGGTCAACCCCGGCGCGAGCTTCTTCGACTCGGCCGCCTCGTTCGCGATGATGCGAGGCGGGCACATTGACATCGCCGTGCTGGGCGCGCTGCAGGTCGGCGCCAACGGCGACCTGGCGAACTGGACGATCCCGGGCGCCCTGGTCAAGGGCATGGGCGGCGCGATGGACCTGGTCGTCGGCGCGCGCCGGATCGTGGTGCTCACCGATCACGTCGCCAAGGACGGCGGCCCGAAGCTCGTCGAGCGCTGCGCGCTGCCGCTGACCGGGGCGGGCGTGGTCGACCGCGTGATCACCGACCTCGCCGTCCTCGACGTCACCCCCGACGGCTTCGCCCTGGTCGGCCTCGCGCCGGGCGTCACCGAGGAGGAGGTGGTGGCCAGGACCGGCGCCCCGGTCAGGCGGGTCGCCGCGCCGACCCCGGGCTGAGCGGGCTCGTAGGATCGCGGGGTCGCAACGGCGCTGGAAGGGGGCCCGGGTGAACCTCGCTCAGGTGGATCTGAACCTGCTGGTCGTGCTGGACGCGCTGCTGCGCGAGCAGAACGTCACCCGCGCCGCCGAGCGGCTGCACATGTCGCAGCCGGCGACCAGCACGGCCCTGGCCCGGCTGCGCAAGATCCTCGGCGACCCGCTGCTGGTCCGGCAGGGCCGCTACCTGCGGCTGACCCCGCGCGGCGAGGCGCTGATCGAGCCGGTGCGGGAGGTTCTGGCCACCATCGAGCAGCACATCGTCGCGCCCCCGGATTTCGACCCGGCCCGCGACGAGCGGACGTTCAACCTCGTGGCCAGCGACTACGTGGGCGTGGTGATCATGCGGCCGCTGCTGGCGCGGGTCAACGGGCTGGTGCCCAACGTCCGCCTGGAACTCGGGTCGCTGTCGGGCGATGCCGCGCGGATGGTCGAGCGCGACGAGGTCGACCTGGTCATCCTGCCCGAGGTGCTGGGCGAGGAGATGCTGTCGGGTTCGTGCTCCAGCGCGCCGGTGGTCCGGGACCGCTACGTGGGCGCGGTGTGGTCGCAGCACCCCCTCGCCGAGGCCGGGGTGCTGCCGCTGCGGGCCCTGGAGCAGCACCCGTACCTGGCGTTCGCGCCGCCCAACGGCTGCAGCCTCATGGACGAGGACATCGAGCGCGCCGGGGTGACGCCGAGACCGGAGGCGACCTCGGTCAACTTCATCACCATGCCGTTCCTCATGGCAGGCACCGACATGGTCACCATCATCCCGGAGAGCCTCGGGCAGCAGCTCGCTCCCGCCGCGGGCATCGTGCTGCTGGAACCCGAGTTCGAGCTGCGGCCGGTGCGCGAATCCGCCTACTGGCACAGCCGCCGCGACGCCGACCCCGGACACCGCTGGTTGCGCGAGCAGCTGCTGTCCGTCGTGCCATAGCTGGTATTCACGCTGCGCATTTCCGCGGTCACCCTCGGGGCCCTTAGCGTCGGACGCGTCGAAGGAGGACGCGATGACGCGACGGGTCGACGGCTACGCGCTGGGGACCTTCTCGGATGGGAGCGGTGAGTTCGCCGGTCTCGTCTCGGGCGACCGGGTGCTGCCGCTGGAGGCGGCCACGGTCCGGGACCTGCTGGACGACTGGGAATCGGTGCGCACCCGGCTCCCCGACCTGGCGGCGGGGCTCGCCGACGGCGGCGGCAGACCGCTGGCCGAGCTGACCGTGAAGCCGCCGGTGATGCCGCGCCAGATCTTCCAGGCGGGCGCGAACTACCGCAGCCACGTCGCCGAGATCGTGCTGTCGGGCCGCGAACCCGATGACACCCGCAGCGACGAGGAACTGCGCCGCGAGGCCGAGACGATGATGGACGAGAAGGCCCGCACGGGCAGCCCGTTCTTCTTCGCCGGACTGCCCGCCGCGATCTGCGGCCCGGACGACGACGTGCTGCTGCCCGCCGAGTCGGCGAAGGTCGACTGGGAGGTCGAGCTGACCGCGGTGATCGGCAAGACCGCGCACCGGGTGCCGCGCGAACGTGCGATGGAGCACGTCGCCGGGTTCACCGTCTGCAACGACATCAGCGCCCGCGACCTGCAGTTCCCGCCGGAGCACCGGCCGCTGGGCGGCGACTGGATCCGCGCGAAGAACCGGCCGACGTTCCTGCCCACCGGCCCGTTCATCGTCCCGGTCGAGGTGCTGCCGGACTACCGGGAGCTGGAGATCACCCTCGACCTCAACGGCGAGCGCAAGCAGTCCGACGTGCCGGCGAACCTGCTGTTCGACGTGGAGGCGATCATCGCCGCCGCGTCCACGGCCACCACCCTCCACCCGGGCGACCTGGTGCTGACCGGCAGCCCGGCGGGCAACGGCGGCAAGTGGCAGCGCTGGCTCGGGCCCGGCGACGTGATGGAGGCCGGGATCTCCGGGATCGGCGTGCAGCGCAACACCTGCGTGCAGGAGCCGCGATGAGCGGGCCGCGGCCGGGACGAGCCGAGGAGATCTCCGACGGCGTGCACGCCTTCGTCCAGCCCGACGGCAGCTGGATGATCAACAACAGCGGGTTCGTGGTCGGCCGCTCGGGCGTGGTGTGCATCGATGCCTGCGCGACCGAGCGCCGCACCCGCGAGCTGCTCGCCGCCATCGGCGAGGTGACCAGCGCCCCGGTGCGGACCCTGGTCAACACCCACCACCACCCGGATCACACCGCGGGCAACGGGTTCTTCCCGAACGCCACCATCGTCGCCCACGAGCGGGCGCGGGCGGAGATGAGCGCCCTGGGGCTGCCCGCCAACGACGGCATCTGGTCCGAAGTGGACTACGGGGATCTGGAGCTGCAGCTGCCGTTCCTGACCTTCACCGACCGGATCTCGGTGTGGGCCGACGACCTGCGCTGCGAGCTGATCCACCCCGGGCGTCCGGCGCACACCAGCAACGACGTGGTGGTGTGGATCCCGGAGCACTCGGTGCTGTTCGCCGGGGACCTGGTGTTCCACGGCGGCACCCCGTTCCTGCTGTCGGGATCGGTGCGCGGATCCATCGAGGTGCTGGAGAACTTCCTGAAACCCCTGGGCGCGGCCACGATCGTGCCCGGCCACGGGCCGGTGTGCGGCCCGGAGGTGATCGACGAGGTGCTGGACTACCTGCGCTTCGTCCTCGACGTCGCCGCACGCGGCCGCGAAGCCGGGCTGAGCCCGCTGGAACTGGCGCGCGAGACCGACCTCGGCCGCTTCGCCGAGTGGACCGACGTCGAGCGCATCGTCGGCAACCTGCACAGCGTCTACGCCGAGGAGTCCGGGCAGCCGCTGAACCCGGGCGCCGCCTTCCGCGACATGGTCGCCTACAACGGCGGCCGCCCCCTGACCTGCTGGGCCTGAAACCCCTTCTCCCCGAGGAGCGTTCGATGTCGGAGATCCTGTTGTCGCAGCTCGCGCACGTCGAGCTGATCAGCCCGAAGCCCGCCGAGACCGTGGAGTGGATGAAGGAGGTCTTCGGCCTGGAGGAGACCACCCGCGAGGGCCAGTCGGTCTACCTGCGCGGCTGGGCGGAGTGGCTGCACTCCAGCCTCATCATCACCGAGGGCCGCGAGCCCGGCGTGGGCCGGATCGGCTGGCGCACCTACGGTCCCGGTGACCCGGAGCTCGTCGCCCAGCGGCTCGCCGACACCGAGGAGGCCGTGGGCTGGGTCGACGACTGGGAGGGTCACGGCGCCACCTACCAGTACCGCGCGCCGCACGGCCGCCACCTGCACGAGGTGTTCTGGGACGTCGAGCGCTACCAGGCGCCGCCGGAGAAGCAGGACCCGGTGATCAAGAACCGGCCGCAGCGCTTCTCCGGCAAGGGCATCGGCGCCCGCTACCTCGACCACGTGACGATGCCGACGCAGAACATGCGCGGCGACATCGACTTCTACAAGCGCCTCGGCGCCCGCCACACCGCCCAGACCGAGGTCGAGCCGGGCTTCGCGGTGTTCTCCACGTTGACCTGCAACGGGATTCGCTCCTCGCACGACCTCGCGCTGGTGCCGGACTTCAGCGGCATGACCGGGCGCGCGCACCACATCGCCTTCCGCGTCGACCAGCGCCAGGACGTGGAGCGGGCCGCCGAGGTGTTCCTGGCCAACGACACGCCCATCGAGTTCGGGCCGGGCGTGCACGGCATCGACGAGATCACCTACCTCTACGTCCGCGAGCCCGGCGGGTTCCGGATGGAGATCAACTCCGGCGGCTGGCTCAACACCATGCCCGACTGGGAGACCACCACCTACCAGGCCGCGGGCGGCAACCCCGGGCAGAGCATCTGGCGCAACGTCGAGGCACCGGAGGGCTTCCACGAGGCCTGGCCGCTGCCGGCCGGCGAGGCCGCCGCCAAGAACGACGAGGCCCTCGCCGACGAGAACGTCCGCGACTTCTTCGGCGACAACACCACCGGCACGCGCTGAACGCGCGGCGGGCGCCCGCTCGACGAGGAGCGAACAGATGGCGAACACGAAACCGGGGCGGGTGGCCGTCATCGGCGGTGGTCCGGCGGGAATGGCTGCGGCGTTGTCGCTGCACCAGGCCGGGCACGAGGTCCGGATCCTGGAGCGCTACCCGCGGGCGCGACCGGCGGGCAACATCCTCAACCTCTGGCCTCCGCCGATCAAAGCCCTGCGTCTGCTGGGGGTGGACACCGACGACCTGGGCGCGCCGTGCCGCTCCGAGTTCCGCCGCTCCGACGGGCGCCGCCGGGCTGTGGTCGAGCTGCCGGAGCAGGTGGTGCGCGACTACGGCGGCGGGTTCATCGGACTGCTGCGCCCCGAGCTCTACGAACGGCTGCTCGCCGCGCTGCCACCGGGGATCCTGGAGATCAACCGGCAGGTCGACCGGATCGAGCAGGACGACAGCGGAGTGCGGCTCGCACTCTCCGATGGGGAGGAGGTCGAGTCGGACGTGCTGGTCGGCGCCGACGGGCTGCACTCGCTCGTGCGGCGCCACCTCTGGGGCGAGGAACCGATCCGGCACCACGACCTGCACGTGATCGGTGGTTTCACCTTCGAAGCTCAGCCGGCCGCCGAGCCGGGCGCGGCGATCATCTCCCACGATCGCACCGTGCAGGCCAGCTGGACCTCGATCCGCAACGAGGGCCGCGACGGCTACCAGTGGTGGACGCTGTCGGCCCACCCGGGCGGCACCGAGTTCACCGAAGACCCGCACGGCGCCGCGACCCGGATGGCGGCCGGGTTCGCCGCACCCCTGCCGCAGCTCGTCGCCGCCACGCCGCCGGAGAACGTGCAGCGCTGGGAGCTGCGCGACCGCAAGCCCCTCCGGCAGTGGTCGAAGGGGCGCGCGACGTTGGTCGGGGATGCCGCCCACCCGACCTCGCCGTACGCCGCCTACGGCGCGGGCATGGCCATCGAGGACGGCTACTTCCTCGGTCGTGGGCTCGCCGGCGTGGACCTGAGCGATCCCGCGGCCGTGCGGCGCGCGCTCGAGGCGTTCGAGGCGCCGCGCAAACCCCACACCGCCCGTCAGGTGCAGCAGGCCTGGGTCCTGGGGCGGGTGTTCCACCACGTCCCCGCACCGCTGCGGCTCGCCCGCGACCTCGTGCTCGATCGGACTCCGCTGCTGCGCAAGGTCGTGGGGGAGTCCTCGCCGGGAGAGATCGTGAAGCAGATCGCCGAGATCGACCGCGCCGAGGCCCGGTTCGCCCGGGCGATGGAGGAGAGCTGATGCCCGAAACCGTTCCGGCCGTGGATGTTCACGCTCATGTCGGGGTTCCCGCCGTGGACGCGCTGATCGCCGAGGAGCCGGGGTTGGCCCGGCAGCGGGAGATCGACGGCGTGTCGCTGGGGCCGGAGTCGGCGGCCTACAACGTCGAGCAGATCCGGTCGCTGGCGGTGAAGCTGACCGATGTGGACGCCCGGCTCGCGGCGATGGACCGTGCGGGGGTCGACGTCCAGGCGGTCAGCCCGGTTCCGCTGCCGCACAGCTGGGCGTCGCGGGAGCTCGCCGACCGCATCACCGCGCTGGCCAACGACGCGGTCGGCGAGCTGGTCGCGGCCCGGCCGGACCGGTTCGTCGGCATCGGCGCGGTCTCGCTGCAGCACCCCGACCTGGCGGTGAAGCAGCTGCGCGACGCCGTGCGGGAGCGGGGGATGCGGGGCGTGCAGATCTCCACCGCCGCCGCGCCCGGCATCGAGCTCGACGACCCGTCGTTGGCGGAGTTCTGGGCCGCCGCCGAGGAACTGGACGCCGCGATCCTCATCCACCCGTGGGGCTGCACCCTGGGCGAGCGGCTCAACGCGTACTACCTGTTCAACACCGTCGGCAACCCGGTGGAAACGGCCCTGGCGCTGTCCCGGATCGCCTTCTCCGGACTGCTCGAACGACACCCCCGGCTCAAGATCTGGTCCGCGCACGGCGGCGGCTACCTCGGCAGCTACCTCACCCGCGCCGACCACGCGTGGTCGATGCGCGCCGACGCCCGCACCACCGAGGCCCCGCCCAGCGAACTGCTGCGGCGCACCTACGTCGACTCCCTGGTCTACACCGCCGACCAGCTCCGCCACCTCGTCACCACGATGGGCCCCACCCAGATCACCTTGGGCAGCGACTACCCGTTCGACATGGGCGTCGAGGACCCGGTCGACCGGCTCCGGGCGGCGGGTCTCGACCCCGCCACCGTCGAGGCGATCCGGGGCGGCAACGCGATCCGCCTGCTGGGGGAGGTGCCTACGGGCTCCTGAAGGTCCAGTCCCGGGTCAGCAGCAGCGCTGCCGCGAGCAGGGCGGTGGTGAAGAACGCCGCGCCCTCGCCGAGCGCCAGGCACAGCAGGGACAGGGCCGCCACGGCGAGCGCGAAGGCCCGGCGGCGGGTCAGCCACGCGCGGAAGGGGATGCGGGTGCTGGTCATCCTGTCCGCCAGCGCGGGGTCGTCGCCGGCCAGCTGCCGTTCCATCTCGCCGAGGATGCGGAGCTCGTGTCGTCGCAGCATGGTGCCCTCCCGGGAGTCGACTCGCGCGGTCACCATCGCGCGGCCCGTCCGGGGCCGGTAGGGGCGATGGACCCTGATCCGCGGCTACCCCGGACGTAGACTCGGGCACACCTGCGTCCCCGTTGCAGAAGGAGTCGAGATGCTCAGCGACGACGAGGTGGCTCGCGCGCTGGAGGACGTGCCCGGGTGGGCAGGCGGCGGTCGCTCGATCAGCCGGACGTGGACGCTGAAGGGCTTCAACGGCGCGATGCAGCTGGCCAACGTGGTGGCCTTCGTCGCCAACCGCGCCAACCACCACCCCGACATCAGCATCCACGACTACAAGCAGGTCACCGTCACCTCCACCACCCACGACGGGAACGGCACGACCGAGCACGACATCGCCCTGGCCCGCCGCCTCAACGAGGTGCTCGACGCCTAGGCGCAGCAGGTCTCGTCGAAGGTCTCCGAGTCGGCCTTGACGACGTAGACCTCCCACGGTTCGCGGCCGGGGCCGTGCACCCAGACCTTGTCCTGCCGGGCGTAGCAGCAGGTGGTGTCGGCCTCGACGTCGGTGAACAGCCCGAGCGCGTCGAGACGCGCGGTGGCCTCCTCGACCTGCTCGGTGCTCCCGACCTCCACGCCCAGGTGGTCCAGCGCGGTGTCCTGGCCGGGCTCGCCCTCCAGGAGCACCAGCTTGAGCGGGGGATCGGTGACGGCGAAGTTGGCGTAGCCGGGCTTGCGCTTGGCCGGTTCGGTGCCGAAGAGCTTCGAGTAGAAGGCGACCGAGCCCTCCAGGTCGCTGACGCGCAGCGCCAGTTGCACACGGGACATCGCTGCTCCTCTGATTCGATGACTGTCGAAACAACCACCTTGCTCCTCTGCTTCGATGGATGTCAAGATAGAAGCATGTCGAAACAGGCTGATGACCGGCTGTGCTGCTCGCCCGTGGTGCGGGAGCCGCTGGGCGCCGAGCAGGCCGTCTCGCTGGCCCGGGTGTTCAAGGCGATCGGTGAGCCGGTGCGGCTGCGGTTGCTGTCGCTGATCGCCTCGCACGAGGGCGGCGAGGCGTGCGTGTGCGACCTGACCGGCGCGTTCGAGCTGTCCGGGCCGACGATCTCGCACCACCTCAAGGTGCTGCGCGAGGCCGGGGTCATCGAGGGCGAACGGCGCGGGACGTGGATCTACTACCGCGTGAATCCCGAGACGCTGCGCCTGGTTTCGGACTCCCTCTCGCCCGCCTCGGCGGTGACCGCGTGACCGCGCCCGTCCGGGAAGCCCCCGCGCGCCTGTCCACACTGGACCGGCTGCTGCCGGTGTGGATCGGCGCGGCGATGGTCGTCGGCCTGCTGGCCGGGCGCTGGATCCCCGGCCTCGGGCCCGCGCTGGACGCGGTGCAGGTCGACGGCGTCTCGCTGCCGATCGCGCTGGGCCTGCTGGTGATGATGTACCCGGTGCTGGCCAAGGTCCGCTACGACCGTCTCGACACCGTCACCGGCGACACCCGGCTGATGATCTCCTCGCTGGTGCTGAACTGGGTGCTCGGACCCGCGCTGATGTTCGCCCTGGCCTGGGTGTTCCTGCCGGACCTGCCCGAGTACCGCACGGGCCTGATCATCGTCGGCCTGGCGCGCTGCATCGCGATGGTCGTCATCTGGAACGACCTGGCCTGCGGCGACCGCGAAGCCGCCGCCGTGCTGGTCGCGCTGAACTCGGTGTTCCAGGTGATCGCCTTCGCCGGGCTCGGCTGGTTCTACCTCTCGGTGCTGCCCGGGTGGCTGGGGCTGCCGGTGGCCGGGCTGGAGGTCTCGGCGTGGGAGATCGCCAAGAACGTGCTGATCTTCCTCGGCATCCCGCTGCTGGCCGGGTACCTGACCCGCCGCCTCGGCGAGCGCTCGCGCGGGCGCGACTGGTACGAGTCGCGGTTCCTGCCGCGCATCGGCCCGCTGGCGCTCTACGGCCTGCTGTTCACCATCGTGATCCTGTTCGCGCTGCAGGGCGACGCGATCACCTCGCAGCCGCTGGACGTCGCCCGGATCGCGCTGCCGCTGCTGGCCTACTTCGCGGTGATGTGGGCGGGATCGTTCGCGCTGGGCAAGGCCATCGGCCTGAACTACGAGCGCACCGCGACGGTGGCGTTCACCGCCGCGGGCAACAACTTCGAGCTGGCCATCGCGGTGGCCATCGCGACCTTCGGCGTCACCAGCGGCCAGGCCCTGGCCGGCGTCGTCGGCCCGCTGATCGAGGTCCCGGTCCTGGTCGCGCTCGTCTACGTCTCCCTCGCCGCCCGCCGCCGGTTCGCCACTCGGTAAGGAACTCCCATGCCCGAAGTCCTCTTCGTCTGCGTCCACAACGCAGGTCGCTCCCAGATGGCCGCGGCTCTGCTGCACCACCACGCCCGGGGCGAGGTCACCGTGCGCTCCGCGGGTTCCGCCCCGGCGGAGACCCTCAACCCCGCGGTGGTGGAGGTGATGGGCGAACTCGGCCTCGACCTCTCCCAGGAGTTCCCGAAGAAGCTCACCACCGATGCCGTCGAAGCCGCCGACGTGGTCATCACGATGGGCTGCGGCGACGCCTGCCCGGTCTACCCCGGCAAGCGCTACCTCGACTGGGAGCTCGCCGACCCCGCAGGCCAGGACACCGACGCGGTCCGCGCCATCCGCGACGACATCGACCACCGCGTCCGGAACCTCCTCACCGAACTCGTGCCCTGATCGGGGCCCGAGTCGGGGTGGTCCGGGTCGAGGACGGGGTTCTTCCGGATGTCGGCGTGCCGGGTGGTTGCGATCTTCGGTGCATGGCCAAGACTCTCGTGAAATTGCTGGGTGCGGTGGCGGCTGGAGCGGCGTTGGTGGGAGCCGTCGCGACTCCGGCTTCGGCGGTGATCGGTGGTGTTGCGGGCAGCACCGAACGCGATCCGTGGATGGTGTTCCTCGCGGATCCGCACGCCGCGCCGGACCTGCCGTCGCACTACTCCTGCGGTGGTGCGCTGGTCACGCCGACCAAGGTCGTGACGGCGGCGCACTGCGTGGACAGCGTGGTGCCCGGAACCCTCGACGTGGTGGGCGGCCGGACGGATCTGCGCTCCCGCGCCGGTGAAGTGCGCGACGTGGTGTCGATCTACGAGCACGAGAAGGTTACCCCGCCGCCGGGTCCGGGCGGTGAGCCGCGTCCCGGCGGCGACGTCGCGGTCCTGACGCTGGACCGGCCGATGCCCTACCGCACGCTCCCGCTGGCGACCCCGGAGGAAGCCGAGGTGCTCTACCGGCCGGGGACACCGGCCAGGGTGCTCGGATGGGGCATCAGCAGGGAGGAGCAGGCGCAGCTGCCACCGGCCCAGTCCGTCACGCCGGTCCTGCAGCAGGCTCAGCTCCCCCTGATGTCCGACGAGGACTGCCTGGACACGGCGTTGCACGGGTCGCCGTGGCCCGTGCGGTTCGACCCGGCACACTACGTGTGCGCGGGGTACGAGCAGGGCGGGGTGACCAGTTCCGGCGGCGACAGCGGAGGTCCGCTCGTGGTCGACGGCAAGCTCGCCGGTGTCACCTCGATGATGATCCCGCGCGGTGAGCGGCCCAGCCTCA
The DNA here is from genome assembly GCF_900116135.1 of Saccharopolyspora flava. GTDB lineage: Bacteria > Actinomycetota > Actinomycetes > Mycobacteriales > Pseudonocardiaceae > Saccharopolyspora > Saccharopolyspora flava. The sequence continues at coordinate 86,548 of NZ_FOZX01000015.1, read as the reverse complement.
CCCGGGCCGTCACCGGCTACAGCCGGATCAGCACCTTCCACGACGAGATCGCCGAACACCTCAGGTGACGGCGGGTTCTCGGAGGTGGCGGGCCAGGGCGGTGACGGCTTCGCGGCCCGCTCGGTTGGCGCCGACCGTGGACTGGGACGGGCCGAAGCCGATGAGGTGGATGCGCGGGTCGGCGACGACCTGCGTGCCCCGGACCTGGATGCCGCCGAGCTCGTTGCGCAGCCCGAGCGGGTCCAGGTGGGTGAGCGCGGGCCGGAATCCCGTGGCCCAGAGGATCGCGTCGACGGGGGTGAAGGTGCCGTCGGCTTCGCGGACGCCTCTCGGTTCGATCCGGGTGAACATCGGCCGGCGCCGCAGCGCTCCGCGCCGGTGGGCCGCCAGCGCGTAGGAGGACCAGCCGAGGCCGGTGTAGGAGACGATGCTGCCGCTGGGGCGGCCTGCCTCCACGTCGGCGGCGACGTGGGCGACCACTTCGCGCCCGGCGTCGCTGTCGAACTCGCCGTCGCGGAACACGGGTTCGCGGCGGGTGTACCAGAACGTGGTGGCGACCCGGGAGATCTCCTCCAGCTGCTGGATCGCGGAGATGCCACCGCCGACGATCGCCACGCGCATCCCGGCGAAGTCCTCGGCGGAGACGTAGTCGCGGGTGTGCAGCTGGGTGCCGGTGAAGCTTTCCTGGCCGGGGTAGTGGGGGAGGACCGGGTTGGTCCAGGTGCCGGTCGCGTTGATGATCGCTCGGGTCCGCCACGGGCCGTCGTCGGTCTCCACGATCAGGTCGGGGTCGTCGTCGCGGACCGCGGTGACCCGCACCGGCCGCAGGATCGGCAGGTCGGTGGCGTCCTCGAAAGCGCCGAAGTAGCGCGGCACCGCGTCGCGGCTCGGCTCGTCCGGGTCGATCGGGGGTTTCGCGAAGCCGGGAAGGTCGAAGATCCCGTTCACGGTCGCCATCCGCAGCGACTCCCAGCGCTGCCGCCACGCCCCACCGGGCGCGGGCGAGGCGTCGAGCACGACGAAGCTGCGCTCGGACTGCTCCAGGGCGCTCGCGAAGCCCTTCCGCCGCAGGTGGTACGCCGCCGACAGGCCGGACTGCCCGCCGCCGATGACCACGACCGTCGCGAACCGCATTGAACCCTCCTCGCCTCGCGCACGCGGTTCAACACCCCGCGACGGCGTCGGCTTCCGCATCGGGCAGGGAAGTGTCGCAGCCCACCGGGGTAGCCTTCCCGCGGTGCTCCGCCCGCGAGCACGGGTGCTGAAGGGAAGGTCGATGACGGCCCGGTCGTGGCTCCTGCTCGCGCTGCTCGCCGCAGCGGTGGGCGTCGGGTTGTGGCTGGTCCCCGGGACGTCGTTGCTGCAGGTCGAGTCGTGGCGATCGGCACCGTGGCTGTTCCTGCTGTTCTTCGCCGTCGCCGCACTCGTGTTCGTGCCCCGACCCGCGCTGGCCGCCGTCGCCGGGACGCTGTTCAGCCCACCGATCGCGCTGCTCGTCGTGGTCGCCGGGACCGTGAGCGGAGCGGGACTCGCCTTCGGCATCGCACGCCTGCTCGGCCGCGACGCCCTCGCACCCCGCCTGCGCCGCGGACGCCTCGAAACCCTGGACTCCCTGTTCGCGCGCCGGGGTTTCACCGCGACGGTGCTCTGCCGCCTGCTCCCGGTCATCCCCTACGGAGTCATCAACTACGCCGCCGGAGTGACCCGGATCCGCCTGGCACCGTTCCTCGCGGGCACAGCAGTCGGCACCCTCCCCGCCAACCTCACCTACATCACCGCGGGAAACGCCCTCACCTCAGGCACCTGGACCCCGTTCCTCTGGCTCGCTCTTGCCGCCGCGGCCCTACTCGCCGCGACCTGGGGCGCTCGGCGGCTCGCCCGTCATCCGCTGCTTGGAAACGTTCGATCTGACGGGCTTTCCAGGGCGCATTCCGCGCAGGACTCGTAGTCGGCGGGTACCTCGCCTCGGACGAGGAAACCGATGACGCCGCAGGCGCAGATCACGGCATCGCGACCCTCGAAGCGCGTGGTGACGGGGTTCGCGGCGATCCGGTGTTGGACCCGTTCCCCGCGCAGGCCTATCGCGTAAGGGTTTCCGGCGGCGTTCGGCGGGGGAGCGGGCGGCAGACTCGCGGCGGTGGCGTCGCCGGGGAGCAGATCGGCGGGCATGGCGGCGAGGCAGAGTTCGCACCCCATGCCGGAGATCTCGCCGACCGGAACGAGCAGCGTTGCGGGCGCGGTGAACCCGCAGAGAGCGCGGCGTCGATCGCGATGGGCGCGCTGGTCGGTGGGGAAGACGTGGACGACCTGGTGGATCGGACCGAAAAGCTCGGGACGTGGTCGGGCGAGGATCATCGGCGCTCCTCGCGGGTTAGATCCGCGATGGGATATATGGCCTGCCTGCCCCGGCTGAGGGGAGGTGGTGCCGGAGCGGGCAGGTGCTCGTTCGCGCAGTTCGGTCGCGCTTCGGGGCATCGCGCCCAGACTTGGCGAGTCGTGCGCCGCGCACGGCGCATGAGCCACCACTGCCGAACGAGCGGAAGGTCGGAGATCACCGCAACCGAGGGCATGACCACGAGAAGCCCGAAGAGCACGTAGAAAGCGGTCACGTGTCACCTCACGTCCGGTGCTGTTGCGCTTCTCGTCATCGCTTCTCCCAGGGGTGGGGCTGTGCGTAGCCAGATGATCACGGCGAGTAGCGTTCGGTTCCTGCTGCAGCATTCCTGCGCCGGAAGCATTGCAGATAGGATCCTAAAAATGCATTCCTAGGTTCAGGGATTGCCGGATCGGGTGATCGTTTGAGCTGCGGACCTGTGGCAGACACATCAGCGCGACTACGCATGAAGCCTGGAGGACTGGATGGCAACCCCCACGGTCAGGAGGCTCCAGCTCGGCAACGAGCTGCGCCACGCACGGCAGGCGGCAGGTTTGGAGCAGGCGGATGCCGCGAAAATCCTGGACTGCGCCGTGACGAAGATCAGCCGGCTGGAGCTGGGGCAGTCCGGGATCAACAAGGGCGACCTGGTCCTGCTGCTCAACGAGTACGGCGACACCGACGAGCACAAGCAGTGGATGATCGAACTCGCGCGTGCTCGCAGCGCCCGTGGTCGGTGGGGCGGCTATCGCTCGGTCTTCCCGGAGTGGTTCCGGATGTACGTCGACCTGGAGACCGACGCGAACGACATGCGTCAGGTTCAGACGGAGCTCATCCCCGGAATACTCCAGACGGAGGCCTATATCCGAGCGTTGGAGACGTCGTCGCCGCGAGCCAACGACAGTGACGTTGATTCGAGCGTTCGGGCTCGGCAAGAGCGTCAGGAGCTCTTGACCGGCGCGAATCCGCCGAACGCCGCCTTCATCATGTCCGAATCCTGTCTGCGCAGGCAGATTGGCGGACCGGCGATCATGAAGGACCAGATTCGCTACCTCGAAGAGCTGGCGTTGATGGATCACATCCACCTGCAGGTCATGCCCTTCGACGCGCAGACCCACGCGGGTGCGATCAGCTACGGGTTCACCATGCTGACGATCTCCTCGCCAGGTTCGACCCCGGACCTGGAATTTGTCTACGTCGAATCTTTTGATGACGCCCGCTACTTGGACGACAAGGGCTCAGTGGCCGATTACGTTAGCTTGTGGAACAGGTTGCAAGCCGCCGCGCTCGGTCCGAAGGAGTCGCTCGACCTGATGGGCGCGGTGGCGAAGCAGTACAGCTAGCGCAGAGAGGGGCGCCACCGATGCAGAGCCTGCCGGACTTCTCGGAGGCCCAGTGGTTCAAGAGCAGTCGTTCGCAGACGCAGAACGCGTGCGTGGAAGCCGCGCACGTTCCCGGATTCGCGGGCGTGCGTGACACCAAGGATCGCGAAGGTGGAACTTTAGTGTTCAACTCCCGCCAGTGGTCGGCGTTCCTCGACGACGTGAAGAGCGGCTTGGTCGACCGCTGAGTCAAAGGCAGTGCCTGCCTCCGGTCCAAGGACCGGAGGCAGGCACTTTCGTTTCGAGGGGCGAAAACTCCTGTCCGTGCTGGAGAACCTCGCCCTCGACGCCGATCCCGACGACGTCCTCGGGAACCTCTGATCGAGGGCTTCGCCGGGCGGTGGGTCCTGAAGGGGGACAGTTTTTGCCCGAACTGCCCACGGGCGAGAGCCCGGGCAGTTCGGGCAAAAACTGTCCCCCTCCGCAGCGAAGGCACCCTTCGCGCCCAGCGCCCTAGCTGACGGGCGGTGGTCGTGGGTCGTCTTGTGCTCGGGGTGTCGAGATGGCTGTATGGCCTGGTCGGGGAACCCGAGCCGTTGAGGAGGCGTTGTGAGCGCGTACGACGACAAGCCGTGGTTGGACCGCTACGCCGCAGGTCAGCCCGCTGAGATCGCGGTCGAGCACGACAACGCCGTGGACATGTTCGCCGCGGCCGTGGCGCGCGACCCGGACTCCGACATCATCCGGTACTTCGACGGGCGGATCACCCTGCGCGAGCTCGACGAGCTCAGCGACGCCTTCGCCGCCGGGCTCGCCGACGCGGGGTTCGCCGCAGGGGACCGGCTGGCGATCTACGCCCAGAACGTGCCGCAGTTCGTCATCGCCCAGCTCGGCACCTGGAAGGCCGGCGGGATCGCGGTGTCGGTCAACCCGATGAACCGCGAGCGCGAGCTGGAGCTCATCCTCCGGGACTCCGGAGCGAGCGTGCTGGTCTGCCTGGAGGACCTCTACCGCGACGTCGCGCGCAACGTCGTCGCCAACACCGACGTCCGCACCGTCATCACCACCTCGGAACTGGAGTACCAGACCCGCAACGACGAGCGCCTGTTCGCCCGGGTCACCCGGGACCCCGATTTCGAGGGAAACCGGGTCGACATGAGCGAGTTGATCGACCGGCACCGGGGGAGCGCCCCGCCGGAGGTGTCGCTCGGTCCGGACGACGTGGCGTTCCTGACCTACACCTCGGGCACGACCGGGCCGCCGAAGGGCGCGATGACCACGCACCGCAACGTGGTGTTCAACGCCCAGACCTACCGGGACTGGATCGGCATCGGGCCCGACGACGTGATCCTGGGCGTGGCGCCGCTGTTCCACATCACCGGACTCATCGGGCACGCGGCCCTGTCGCTGCTGGTCGGCGCGCCGCTGGTGCTGATGTACCGGCTGGACCCGGCCGTCACCCTGGAGACGGCACGCGCGGAGCAGGCGACGTTCACCGTCGGGTCGATCACGGTGTTCATCGCGCTGATGAACGCGCCCGGCGCGCAGAAGGACGACCTCGCCAGCCTCACCAAGGTGTACTCGGGCGGGGCGCCGATCCCGCCGAGCACCGTGCGGGCCTTCCAGGAGACCTTCGGGCACTACATCCACAACATCTACGGGCTGACCGAGACGACCTCGCCGTCGCACGGCGTTCCGCTCGGCGCCGACGCCCCGGTCGATCCGGCCTCGGGTGCGCTGTCGGTCGGTGTGCCGGTCTACAACACGGTGGTGCGCATCGTCGGCGAGGACGGTGCGGATCTGCCGCCGGGCGAGATCGGCGAGCTGGTGACCTCCGGCCCGCAGGTGGTGCCCGGGTACTGGAACAAGCCGGAGGAGACGGAGAAGGCCATGGGCGGCGGCCGGTTCCGCACCGGCGACGTCGGCTACATGGACTCCGACGGCTGGTTCTACCTCGTCGACCGCAAGAAGGACCAGATCAACGCCGGTGGCTACAAGATCTGGCCGCGCGAGGTCGAGGACGTGCTCTACGAGCACGAGGCCGTCCGCGAGGCCGCGGTCGTCGGCGTCCCCGACCCGTACCGGGGCGAGACGGTCAAGGCGTTCGTGAGCCTGCGGCCCGGAACCAGCGCCGAACCGGAGGAGCTGATCGCGTTCTGCAAGCGGCGCATGGCCGCCTACAAGTACCCGCGCCAGGTCGACGTCCTCGACGAGCTGCCCAAGACCGTGACGGGCAAGCTGCTGCGCCGCGAGCTGCGCGAACGCGAGTAGCGCGCTCCGGGCGGTTACCATCGGCGCAGCTCAACGACCTAGGAGGGAACGTGTCCTTCGCCGTCATCGCCCGCTACACCTGCGCCAGCCAGGACGTGGAGGAGGTCCGCGCCGGTCTGCTCGACGCCCGCGAGCAGAGCCTGAAGGAACCGGCGAACGAGGCCTACGTGGTGCACCAGGACGTCGACGACGAGTGCGTGTTCGTGCTCTACGAGCGCTACACCGACCGCGCCGGTTTCGACGCGCACACGGCCAGCGATCACTACGCCGAGCACATCGCCGGCCGGGTCCGCCCGAAGCTCCTGGACCGCACGGTGACCTTCGCCCACGTCCTCTGAGGCGGCGGAAGCGGAATCGCCCGGGATCTCACGAGATCCCGGGCGATTTCCTTTTCACCGTTGAGGGGTTTCCCGCTCGACTGGTCACGATTCCCCTCGGGTGGGGGAAGTTTTCATGAAAACTTCCCCCACCCCACGAACAGAAGGTTTCATGAAAACTTCCCCACCACCAACCCCCTCGGAAGCCAAAAGTCCTGGTGAGAACACGAATTCGTGAACCCGTCCCGGGGTCTTCCAGGGGGCCGTTCGGTGGTGGGGGAGGGAAGTTTTCATGAAAACTTCGTCTACCTAGTGGGAGGGAGGTTTTCATGAAAACTTCCCTCCCACTGATGTGCGCCGGGGGACGCCGGGTGTCTGATGTGGACGTCCGGCGTCCGCGGGTCTTACTGGTCGATCTTGTTCGGGTGTACCGCGAGGGGTGTGACCTCGATGTCCATGTAGGGGAACAGCGGCAGGCCGGAGAGCAGGGCGTGCAGTTCGTCGTGGTCGGCGACGTCGACTACGGAGACGTTCGCGAACTCCCCGGCGACCCGCCACAGGTGCGGCCAGTGGCCGTCGCGCTGGGCCTGCTGGCTGTAGGCGCGTTCGCGGGCCAGCAGGTCGGCGCGCTCCTCCGGATCCATGTCGGCAGGCAGGTTCACGTCCATCCGGATGTGGTAGAGCACGGTGCCTCCCGGATCAGGCGGGGTCGAGGACGAAGCTGTAGTCGATGGCCTCGCCGCCGGAGACCGGCTTGGGGTCGAGCATGAGCTCCGGCTTGACCGCCGAGGCGATGTCGTCGTCGTTGTGCTCGTCGCCGGGGAAGTACAGCTGCGCGGTCAGCAGCTCGTGGCCCGGGGCCGAGACCTTGACGTGCAGGTGCGCCGGGCGCCACGCGTGCCACCCGGCCGCGGCGATGAGCTTGCCGCAGGCCCCGTCGGTGGGGATCTGGTACGGCGCGGGCCGCACCGTGCGGATCTCGAAGTTGCCCTCGGCGTCGGTGGTGAACGAGCCGCGCAGGTTCCACTCCGGCAGGTTCGGCGCGAACTGCGAGTAGAAGCCGTCGGCGTCGGCGTGCCACAGCTCCACCTTCGCCCCGGCCAGCGCGGAACCGTCGGTGGAGGTGACCTTCCCGTTCCAGGTCAGCGGCGTGCCGGGCTCGTTCTCGCGCATCGGGACCGCGCCGTTGGAGCCCTGCTCGGGGGCGTCGGGCACGTAGTACGGGCCCTCGATGGTGCCCTTGTTGCCCTCGCGGTGTTCGGTGGCGACCTCCTCGACGACGTGCTCGACCCACACGTCGAGGAACAGCGGCCACTCGCCGTCCTCGCCCACGCTGATCAGCCACGCCTTGAGCGCGTTGTACTCGTCGTAGGTGACCTTGTGCTTGCGGATGGTGCTGTGGACGGCCTCCAGCACCTCGCGGGCCAGCGCGCTGACCCGCTCCGGCGGCGTGTTCTCCACCCCGAGGAGCTTGTCGCTCTTGAACCGCTCGGTGGCGCTCGCGCCGGAAGCCGCGGCGGTGGCCTCGTCGTGTGCCGTGGTCATGGGAATCCTCCTTGATTCGCGGTGGGTGGGTCAGCGGTCCTGGCGGTAGTGCCGGAGCTTGTCGGGATCGAGTTCGGCGCCCAGCCCGGCGCCGGGGCGGACGGCGAGTTCACCGTCGCTGATCGTCAGCGGTTCGGCCAGCAGGTCGTCGCTCATGTCCAGGAAGTTCGACAGCTCCCCGGCCCGGCGGGAGGTCAGCGCGTGCGCGGCGCCGAAGGCCACGGTGCACAGCGACCCGATCTGGCCGTCGATCTGGTTGCCCATCACCACTTCCAGGCCGAGGCCCTCGGCGAGGTGGTGGGTGCGCTGGGAGCGGGTGAACCCGGTGCGCGCGGTCTTGATGCTCACCGCGGTGGCCGAGCCGCCCAGGACCTCGCGGGTGACGTCGGCCGGGGTGACGGCGGATTCGTCGGCGATGAACGGCACGTCGAGCTGCTGCACCAGCCAGCGCCGCCCCAGCACGTCGTCGGCCGGGCACAGCTCCTCGGCGAAGAGCAGGTCGAGGTCGGCCATCTCCTTCATGGCGCGCGCCGACTCGGCGGCCGTCCAGCCCCGGTTGCCGTCGACGTAGAGCTCGACGGCGTCGCCGAGCCCCTCGCGCAGGGCGCGCACCACGGCGGTGTCCAGCGAGACCGGGCTGCGCCCGACCTTGACCTTGAACGTGGTGATCCCGTAGCTGTCGCGCATCTTCTCGGCCTCGGCGACCATCGCGGCCGGCTCGTCGAAGCCGAGCATGTGCGAGACCCGCATCCGGTCGGTGAAACCGCCCAGCAGCTCGGTCACCGAGACGTCGAGGCTGCGCCCGAGCGCGTCCCACATGGCCATGTCGACGGCCGACTTCGCCGTCGGGTTGCCGACCGTGCGCGACATGCGGGCGTGGGCGACCTCGCGCTCCAGCAGGCTCAGCCCGGTCACCTGCGGGCCGAAGATCGAGTCGATGGCGGTGATGATCCCGGCCTGGGTCTCGCCGTAGGTGAACGGCCGCGGCGGCGCTTCGGCGACGCCGACGACCCCGTCGTCGGTGTGCACCCGCACCAGCACGTGCTCGGCGGCGTGGACCTCGCCGGAGGCGAAGCGCAGCGGCTTGCGGTAGGGGATGGCGAACGGGATCGCCTCCACCCGGGTGATCTTCATCGGCCGGCCTCCGCGGCGGTTCGTGCGGACGGGAAGACGTCCTCCAGCTCGGCGAGGACGGTGTTGACCAGAGGTGAGTCGGTGTCGCGGTGCCAGGCCACCGCCAGCTCCACCGACGCCGACCCGGACAGGTCGCGGAACACGACGCCGGCCAGCGGCAGCGCCCGCGCCGAGGCGGGCACCACCCCGACGCCCAGGCCGCCGGCGACCAGCGCCAGCAGCGCGGCGGTGCCCGGAGCCTGGTGCTGCTGGACCGGGGTGAACCCGGCGTCGCGGCAGCTGCGCAGCACCGCGTCGTGCACCACCGAGTGCCGTCCGTCGTAGGTCACCAGCGGTTCGGCGCGCAGGTCGGCGGTGGAGACCACGGGTTCGACGGCCAGCCGGTGATCGGCCGGAACCGCCAGGATCAGCGGCTCGACCTCGATGACCCGGTAGTCGATGTCGTCGGCGGTCACCGGCGGGCGCAGCACCCCGATGCCCAGCGAGCCGTCGCGCAGCTGCGCGCACTGGTCGGCGGTGAGCAGCTCGGCCCGCACCTCCAGCTCGACCTGCGGCAACCGCTGGGCCAGGGCCCGGGCCAGGTGCGGCAGGTGGGAGAACGCGGCGGTGCCGGTGAAGCCCACGCGCACCAGCCCGGACCGGCCCTCGCCGAGGCGGCGCACCCCGCGCACCCCCTCCTCGACGGCGGCCAGCACCCGCTGGGCCTCGCCCAGGAAGAACTCGCCGGCCGGGGTCACCCGCACCTGCCTGGTGGTGCGCTCCAGCAGCGCCACCCCGAGCTCGTCCTCCAGCTGCCGCACGGTGTGCGACAGCGCGGGCTGGGCGATGTGCAGCTGCTCGGCGGCGCGGCCGAAGTGGCACGTCTCGGCGACGGTGGCGAAGTAGCGCAGGTGGCGGAGTTCCACGGTGAGCCTCCTCTCGTCCTCGTCGCCGATCGCTTTCACGGTAGGCAGCGCGCTGATCGAAGACAAAGACCTGGTTTCGCGTGATTGATACACGCCATCGATGAATCGCACCCTAGGTCAGGTCTAGGTCTTTGTCCGGTGTGACCGGCGCCACGGGCTGCCATCGTCCTTGGTCAACGCCACGGCGGCCCCTCGGTCGCCGCGATCAGAGTCGATCCGGGCAGTTGGAGGATCCATGACCGAGATGCTGAACCACGTCGCCGCGGTCGTCGCCGACGCCGTCGTCGAGGACCGCGAGGCCGGGGTCTACCGGGCCAACCGGCGGATCTTCACCGACGAGGAGATCTTCGAGCTCGAGATGAAGCACATCTTCGAGGGCAACTGGATCTACCTCGCCCACGAGAGCCAGCTGCCCAACCCCGGCGACTACTTCACCACCTACATCGGCCGCCAGCCGGTCGTGATCACCCGGGACAAGGACGGCGAGCTGCACTGCCTGATCAACGCCTGCGCGCACCGCGGCGCGATGATCTGCCGCCGCAAGGCCGACAACCGCAGCACGCTGACCTGCCCGTTCCACGGCTGGACGTTCCGCAACGACGGCAAGCTGCTCAAGGTCAAGGACCCCGACGGCGCCGGCTACCCGGAGACCTTCGACCGCGACGGCTCGCACGACATGACCAAGGTCGCCCGCTTCGAGTCCTACCGCGGGTTCCTGTTCGGCAGCCTCAACCCGGACGTGGTGCCGCTGGCCGAGCACCTGGGCGACACCACCACGGTCATCGACATGCTGGTCGACCAGTCCCCGGAGGGGCTGGAGGTGCTGCGCGGGGCCTCCACCTACACCTACGACGGCAACTGGAAGGTGCAGGCCGAGAACGGCGCCGACGGCTACCACGTGACCGCCACGCACTGGAACTACGCGGCCACCACGGCCCGTCGCGGCACCGGCGAGTCGAAGAACAGCACCAAGACCCTCGACGCCGGCAGCTGGGGCAAGTCCGGCGGCGGCTACTGGTCCTACCCCAACGGGCACCTGTGCCTGTGGACGTGGGCGGGCAACCCGCAGGACCGCCCGCTGTGGCCGCGCATGGACGAGCTCAAGCAGAAGTACGGCGAGGCCAAGGGCGAGTTCATGGTGCGCGGCTCCCGCAACCTGTGCCTGTACCCGAACGTCTACCTGATGGACCAGTTCTCCACGCAGATCCGGCACTTCCGGCCGATCGCGCCGGACAAGACCGAGGTCACCATCTACTGCATCGCCCCGAAGGGCGAGAGCGCCGAGGCGCGGGCGTGGCGGATCCGCCAGTACGAGGACTTCTTCAACGCCTCCGGCATGGCCACCCCGGACGACCTGGAGGAGTTCCGCTCCTGCCAGCTGACCTTCCGGGCCACCGCCGCCCCCTGGAACGACATGAGCCGCGGCGCCGAGCACTGGCTCACCGGGCCCGACGAGGTCGCCGAGGCGCTGGGCATGCACGGCGTGATCTCGGCCGGTCAGAAGAACGAGGACGAGGGCCTGTACCCGGTGCAGCACGGCTACTGGCAGCAGACCATGCGCGCCGCCATCGCCGCGGAACGCGCCGCCCAGTGACCCCGTGACCAGTGACCGCTTCGACCGCCAGGAGAGTCCCGATGACCGTCACCGCTGACGTCACCGCCCAGCAGAGCAGCAAGCAGATCACCCAGCAGGACATCGAGCAGTTCCTCTACCGGGAGGCCCGCTACCTCGACGACCGCGAGTTCGAGAAGTGGCTGGAGTGCTACGCCGACGACGTCGTCTACTGGATGCCCTCGTGGGGCGATGACGACCTGCTCACCGAGGACCCGCAGACCGACATCTCGCTGATCTACTACCCGAACAAGGGCGGGCTGGAGGACCGGGTGTTCCGGATCCGCACCGAGCGCTCCAGCGCCACGTCCATCCCCGAGCCGCGCACCAGCCACAACATCAGCAACGTGGAGCTCATCGAGCGGCGCGGCGACATCGTGGACGTGCGGTTCAACTGGCACACCATGTACTTCCGGTACAAGACCGTGGACCCCTACTACGGGACGTCGTTCTACACCATCGACTTCTCCGGGCCGGCGCCGCTGATCCGCCGCAAGACCGTGGTGCTCAAGAACGACTACATCCACCACGTCGTCGACGTCTACCACATCTGAGCGAGGCGGCCATGAATCACCCAGTCGCCCAACAGGATTCGTCCCAGCACCAGGTGGCGCTGTCCTTCGAGGACGGGGTCACGCGGTTCATCACCTGCGCGCCGGACCAGACCGTGGCCGACGCCTCCTACCGGCAGCGCATCAACATCCCGCTGGACTGCCGCGACGGGGCCTGCGGGACGTGCAAGGCGTTCTGCGAGTCCGGGGACTACGACGGCGGCACCTACATCGACGACGCGCTCACCGCCGACGAGGCCGAGGAGGGCTACGTGCTGCCGTGCAGCATGACGCCCAAGTCGGACCTGGTGCTGCGGATCGCCAGCACCTCGGCGGTGGCCAAGACGCAGGCCGCGACCTTCCCGGCGACGGTCACGGCGGTGGAGCGGCTCTCGCCGACCACGATGTCGCTGACGCTGAAGACCCCGGACCGGGACGAGCTCGCGTTCCTGCCCGGCCAGTACGTCAACATCGCGGTGCCCGGCACCGAGGCGACGCGGTCGTACTCCTTCAGCAGCGCGCCCGACGAGGAGGAGCTGAGCTTCCTCATCAAGATCACCCCCGGCGGGGTGATGTCGGACTACCTCACCGAGCGCGCGAAACCCGGCGACGAGCTGACCTTCACCGGCCCGCACGGCAGCTTCTTCCTGCGCGAGGCCGGGCGTCCGGTGCTGCTGCTGGCCGGCGGCACCGGACTGGCGCCGATCCTGTCGATCCTGCGCACCATGCGGGCGTCGGGCTCGACGCGGCCCGCGCACCTGATCTACGGGGTGACCACCGACGACGACCTCGTCGAGATGGACACCGTGCGGCAGTTGGCCGCCGAGATGGAGAACGTGACGTGGGACTACTGCGTCTCCGACAGCGCGAGCACCGCGCCGAACAAGGGCTACGTCACCACCCTCATCCGCGACGAGCACCTGCACGGCGGAGACCTCGCGGTCTACCTGTGCGGGCCGCCGCCGATGGTGGAGGCGGTGCGCAAGCACTTCGCCGACGACGGCTTCGAACCGACCGGCTTCTACTACGAGAAGTTCGCCCTGGCCACGACTCCCGACCCGACTCCCGAACCCGCGGCTGGTCCCGAGGGGGAGGGAAGTTTTCATGAAAACTTCCCCACCCCCACCACCCACCCCAACCCGATCACCGAGAGTGAGGGGGTGCCGGAAACCGTTCCTGAGCTGGGGGAGAACGTTACCGAGGGGCGGAGATTGGCCGGGCAGGAGATCTTTCCCCGGGTTGAGCGGACCGCATCGGGTGGTGGGGTTGTGCGTTCCGTAGCCGAGGACATCGACGTGGCGAGTCGTGTTGCCGGGCAACGGATTTGGGTCGGTACCGGGAACGGGACCCGGGAGCTCGACGCTGGGGAGGGGCTGCGGGAGAACGCCGAGGCGCGTGGCATCGCCGGGCAGCAGGTGCTGGCCGCGGAGGCGATCGAGCCGCTGGTCGCGCCCGCGCCCGGCGGGTACGAGATCGGCGAGGAACACCCGTCGGTGCACGAGTCGGACGCGGTGTTCGAGGCGCGGCAGGCGCTGGAGCTGGGCGCGCTGGAGCTGACCATCGGCAGGCTCACCTCCCAGCAGCTCGCCGGGTACCGGCTGCTCGCCGAGTCCGCCGTGCCCTACGTCGACGGCGACCGCTTCGTCGACGCCGCCGCCTACACCGAGACCAACGCGGCCTTCCACGACTACCTGTTCAGCCTCACCGGCAACGAGCACCTCCTGCAGGCCTACCGCGCCCTGGGCGTCAAGGGCCACATGGAGACCACGCTGCGCAACGCCACTTGGTGCGACCCCCGCTGCACCCAGGACCACCTCGACATCGTCACCGCCTTCGAATCCGGCGACCGCGCCACGGCCCGCCGCCTGATCGTCGAGCACGCCGAGCGTTCGAAGGTCACCACCCGGCGCGCCATGGCCGACGCCGAGGCCGCCAAGCGACCCCGGTTCATCACCCCGGGCCGCTTCGACGGCAAGGTCGTGGTGGTCACCGGAGCGGCCCAGGGGATCGGCGAGCAGACCGCGCGCCGCATCGCCGCCGAAGGCGGGGAACTCGTGCTGGCCGACCGGTCCTCGCTGGTCGAAGGCCTCGCCGAGGAGCTGTCCGGGCACCCGGTGACCGCGGACCTGGAGACCTGGGACGGCGCCGAGGCCGCGGTGGCGGCGGCGCTCGCCCGGCACGGCCGGATCGACGTGCTCATCAACAACGTGGGCGGAGCGATCTGGTTCAAGCCGTTCACCGAGTTCACCCCCGAGCAGATCGAGGCCGAGATCCGCCGCTCGCTGATGACCACGCTGTTCACCTGCCGCGCCGCGCTCCCCGCGATGACCGGGCGCGGGCAGGGCGTGATCGTCAACGTCTCCTCGGCCGCCACCCGCGGCGTGCACCGCATCCCGTACTCGGCGGCCAAGGGCGGCATCAACGCGATCACCGCCTCGCTGGCCCTGGAGTGCGCCGAGTCCGGCATCCGCGTCGCGGCCACCGCCCCCGGTGGCACCGACGCACCCCCGCGCCGCATCCCCCGGGGCGGCACACCGCCCGAGACCGACCAGGAGAAGGCCTGGTTCCAAGCCCACATCGACCAGACGCTGGAGACGTCGCTGATGAAGCGCTACGGCACGCTCGACGAGCAGGCCGCGGCCATCACCTTCCTCGCCTCCGACGAGGCCTCCTACATCACCGGCACGGTCCTGCCGGTCGCCGGCGGCGACCTCGGCTGAGGCCGGTCGCGACGACGGCCGGCGCTCCGGGCGCCGCTTAAGCTGGTCGGCGGCGGACGCCGACCCACGAAGAGGTGGACGTTGACCGGACCAGCGCACCCGCCGATCGGGCGGGGCGAGCTCGTGGCCGCTCTGGAGGACCTCCTCCGGAGCGGCCGGAGTCGTTTCGTGCTGCTCAGCGGCCCACCCGGAATCGGCAGCTCCACGCTGGCCGAACACCTCGCGCACCGGCACGACGGCCCGGTGCTGCGGGCCACGGCCGCCAAGTGGGAGTTCGACCGGCCGCACGCGCTGCTGACGCAGCTGTTCCCCGACCTGCCGGAAGCGGGGCCGCTGGACACGGCGGCAGAACTGGCCGAGCGGCTCGCGCCGCGCACCCTGCTGGTCGTCCACGACGCCCAGTTCGGCGACCTGGACTCGCTGCGCGCGCTCGCCTCGACCCAGCGCCACCACCCGCAGGTCGCGCTGCAGGTCGTGGCCACCTGCGCCACCGGTGACCGGCGCGCCGCCGCCGAGGTCCTGGACCTGCTGCCGCGCATCGCCACCGACGCGCCCGCGCTGCCGCCGTGGGAGGCCGCCGAGATCAGCGAGCTGGCGGCCGCGCACGGGGTCGCGCTGCACCCGTCGATGGCCGAGCGGTTGCGCCGCCACACCGGGGGCCGACCGCGACCGGCCGTGCAGCTGCTCACCGAGCTGCCGCGCGCCATCTGGTCGCAGTTCGAACCGAACCTTCCCGCACCCGCCGCCGTGCAGGCCCGCGTGCGCGAAGACCTGCGCGCCTGCAGCCCGGTCGCGCGTCGCTTCGCCGAGGCCGCGTCGGTGCTCGGCGCCGACACCCCGGTGCGCGACGTGATGTCGCTGGCCGAGCTCGACGTGCCCCCGCTGCCGCTGGTCGACGAGACGACCGAGGCCGGACTGGTCGCGCTCGCCCCGCGCGGCCTGACCTACGTCAGCCCGCCGGACCCGATGGTGCGCGCCGCCGTGCTCACCGAGCTCGGCCCGGCCCGGCGCGCCGAGCTGCAACGACGCGCCGCCGCCCTCGTCGAGGACCCGGTGCGGTCGTTGCGGCTGCTGGTGGCCGCCAGCCCCGTCCCGGACGCCGACATCGCCTCCCGGCTCGACGAGCTGGCCCGCGAACGCGCCGCCGAAGGCGCCTGGGGCACGGCCGCGACGCTGCTCAGCGACGCCAGCAGGCTCACCGACGACCCCCGGCACCAGCAGGACCTGATCACCCGGGCGGTCGACGCGCTGATCGGCGCCGGTGATGTCTTCCGCGCCACCGCGCTGATCCCGGAGGTCGAGAGCATCCGCGAAACCCCGCTGCGGGATGCGGTTCTCGGCTACCTCGCGCTGGTGCGCGGTCGCGCGGCCGAAGCGGGCAACCGGCTTCGCCGCGCCTGGAACATCGTCAACACCACCCGCGAACCCGAGACCGCCGCGCTGATCTGCCAGCGCTACGTCCTCGACGCGCTGTGCCGCTACGACGGCCGCGACCTCGTGCTGTGGGCCGACCGCGCCATCGAGCTCGCCCCCGGCACGCCGACGGCGATCGAAGCCGAGGCGATCCGCGGCATCGGCCTGGCCGCCACCGGCAGCGCCGCCCAGGCCCTGCGCGATTACGACCGGCTCATCACCCGGCTGCGCCACGGCGCCCAGTGGCAGCGCGCCACGATGGCGCGCGGCTGGATCAACCTCATCGGCGACCGCATCGACGACGCCCGGGTGGACTTCGAAAGCGCCCTTCCCACAGCGCCTCTCGGTGGTTCGGCGCGGATCTCGCTGTGGGCGCGTGCGTGGCTGGCGCGGGTCCAGTTCCTCACCGGCGAGTGGAACGAGGCGCTGACCACGGTCCGCGAGGCGCTGGAGATGCAGGAGCGTACCGGAATCCTGGTCACCGGCCCGATCCTGCTGTGGACGGCCGCCGCGATCCACGCCCTGCGCGGCGAGACCGAGGCGACCGAGGCGGTGCTGCTGCAGAGCGCCACCGGCGCCGGCGACTACCGGATCATGCGCGTGCCGGGCCTGCTCGCCCGCGCCCACGCGGCCGAGGCCCGCGCCGACTCCGACGGGGTCCTGCGCGCCCTGCACCCGCTGACCCGGCCGTCGCCGAGCTCCAGCACCGACTCACCGGGCCACTGGCCGTGGCAGGACATGCACGCCCACGCCCTGATCCTGCTCGGCCGCCTCGACGAGGCCGACGAGTTCCTGACCCCGCACGAGAAGCTCGCCGAGCAGCGCGGACATGCCTCGATGCGTGCCCGGCTCGCCGCCGCTCGGGGACGCCTGCACGGCGCCCGGGGCGACGTGACCGCGGCCTCGGCGTCGTTCGACGAGGCCCTGGAGCTGATCAGCGCGCTCCCGCTGCGCTATGACCAGGCGCGCATCAACTTCGCCTACGGCCAGACGCTGCGGCGCCTGCGCCGCCGGGCCCGCGCCGACGTCGTGCTCAACGCCGCCCGCGACGGCTTCGCCGCGATGGGCGCAACAACCTACGTCGAGCGCTGCGACCGCGAGCTCAAAGCCGGTGGCGTGCACCGAATCCGACCCGAGCAGAGCCCGAACGCCCTGACCCCGCAGGAGGAATCGGTCACCCGCCTGGTCGCCCGCGGACTGTCCAACAAGGAAGTGGCGGCCGAGCTCTACCTCTCCAGCAAAACGGTCCAGTACCACCTCACCCGCGTCTACGCCAAGCTCGGCATCCGCTCCCGAGCAGAACTCGCCGCCCGAGAAAACCCCACCCACGACAGCTGACCGGTGCCAGGCCTCGGGATGGGACCGAGGTCAGGAGTTGGTCCAGCGGGGTTCTCGTTTGGTGAGGAAGGCGTCGACGCCCTCGGTGGCGTCGGCGGAGGCGCGGGCTCGGGTTTTGGCGAGAGCGGTTCGGGCCCAGTCTGTTTCGTCGTCGGCCGGGTGGGCCTCCTCGACGGCGCGGAGGGTTTCGCGGACCGCGATCGGGGCCTGGGCGGCGATGCGCTCGGCCAGCGACACCGCTTCGGTCAGGGCCCGGCCCGGGTCGGTGAGGCGGTTGACCAGGCCGAGGTCGTGGGCGCGCTGGGCCGGGAGCCGGTCGCCGGTGAGCAGGAGTTCGCGGGCGACGTTGAGCGGCAGGGCGCGCGGGGCTCGGAACAGGCCGCCGCACTCGGCGATGAGGCCGAGGCCGACCTCGGGGAACGAGAAGTGCGCGGAGATCGAGGCGACGATCATGGTGGCCGACAGGGCGATCTCGAAACCGCCGCCCGCCGCGGCGCCTTCCACGGCGGCGATCACCGGCTTGGTCAGCGCGCGCCCGGTGATGCCGTAGGGCCCGCCGCGCTCGGTGGGCTCACCTGCCCACGCGCGGATGTCGGTTCCGGCCGAGAAGAAGTCCGCGCCGCCGGTGAGCACCGCGACCCGCGCGGAGTCGTCGTCCTCGAAGGCGTTGAGCGCGGCGTCCAGGGCGCGGGTCATCTCGCCGTCGAAGGCGTTGCGCTTGTCCGGCCGGTCCATCGTGATGATCCGCACCGGTCCGGTGCCCTCCGCTCGCACGGTCAACGCCGCCTCCTCGTTCGATGTGCCGTGGTGCCATTCGAACACGACGCCGCCGGGCGTGCCCGCAGCGGGGATCAGCCGGTGCGGACCGTGCCGAGCTGGGTGCGGTGCAGGTTGGAGTCGGTGAAGCGCTGGGCGACGGCGCGCATGATCTCGGTCATCGCCGAAGCGGCCGGGGTCGGCGGCCGGTTCGCGGTGCGGGCCAGCAGGATTCGCCGCGTCGGGGCCGGGACGTCGTCGGCGAAGTGCACCAGCCGGACGTCGTGCCTGCGGTTGGTCAGGGCCAGGCGCGGGGCTATCGCGATGCCCAGACCGGCGGCCACCATCGCCTGGGCCTCCTGGTAGTCGTGCGACTCGTAGGAGATGCGGGGTTCGAACCCGGCCAGCCGGCAGCTGCGCCGCAGCACCTCGGCGACCGGGTGGTTGTCGGCGCGGATGATCCACTCCTGCCCGGCCAGGTCGGCGAGGCTGATGCGCGGTTCCTCCAGCAGCTCCGAGTTCGCCGGGACCACCAGCACCGTCGGGTCGTCGAGCAGGTGCTCGACCTGCAGCGACTGCTCGTCGGTGCGGTTCCACTCGTAGTCCCACAGCAGCGCCAGCTCGATCTCGCCGGTGTCGAGCAGGTCCAGCAGGTCGTCGAACAGCGCCGAGCGGACCGAGGTCCGCAGACCCGGGTGCTTGCGGGAGAAGCGGGTCAGCGCCAGCGGCAGCAGCGACGCGCTGGCCGTCGGGAACGAACCCAGCCGCAACGTGCCCCGGTCGAGCTGGGCCAGCGACTCCAAATCCGCTTGCGCGCCCCGCAATTCGCGCCGGATCGCGCGTCCCCGCTCGGCCAGCGCGGCACCCGCGTCGGTGAGCCGGACGCCGCGCGGCAACCGGTGCAGGAGCGGTTGCCCGACCTCCGCTTCCAGCCGCGACATCTGCTGCGAGGCGGCCGACGGCGTGATGGCCAGCGCGTCGGCCGCCGCGGTCAGCGAGCCGAGTTCGGCGGCCTCCACCAGCAGCAACACTCTGCGGACGTCGAGCACGCGCACTCCCAAGAGGTATTAGCTCAGCTTAAGGATGGGTAAGGGTTCGAACATTGTACTGAACTCGGAGGTCTTGTCAGGGTGAGCGCCAACGATTCGGAGCGAGGAAGAAGGTTGGCGTGCACGTTCCGGCAACGCTGGTCCGCGGTGGCACCAGCAAGTGTTGGTTGTTCGACGAGGCCGAGCTGCCCACGTCGGTGGGCGACGTCGAGGCGCTGCTGGTCAACGCCTACGGCGCCGCCGACCCGGTCCAGCTCGACGGCATCGGCGGGGCCACCCCGACCACGTCGAAGGCCGCCGTGGTGCGCCCGTCCGGCACGCCGGGTGCGCACGTGGACTACCTGTTCGCGCAGGTCGGCATCGGCACCGGCCGGGTGGAGTGGGGCAGCAACTGCGGCAACTGCGCGACAGCGATCGCCCTGTGGTCGGTGGCGCGCGGACTGGTCCCGGCCACCGGCGACCGGACGCGCGTGGTCATGCGCAACACCAACACCGGCGCCGTCCTGGAGGCCGAGGTCGACACGCCCGGCGGTCAGGTGCCCGAGTTCGGCACCCAGACCGTGCCGGGCACGCGAGCCGGGGGAGTGGCCGTGGGCCTGACGTTCCTGGACCCGGCCGGCGGCACCACCGGGTCGCTGCTGCCCGGCGGCGAGGTCGCCGAGGACTGGGAGATCGACGGGCTGCGCGCCCGGGTCACCATGATCGACGCCGGTGCGCCGATGGTGCTGCTGCGCGCCGACGGGCTCACCGGGGCCGAAACCCTCCGCGAGGTGGAGGAACTCGTCGAACCGCTGCGGCGGTTCCGGCACCGCGCGGCCCACCGGATGGGGCTGACCGCGCCAGGCGACCCGGTCACCGACGCGGTGCCCAAGGTCGGTCTGGTCGGCCCGCCCCGGGACTACCGCACGACCCTGGGCGACGAGATCTCCGCCGCCGACCACGACGTGTCGGTGCGGATGCTGTCGATGAACGCCCCGCACCCCGCCATCGGCCTCACCTCGGCCGTCGGCGTGGCCGCCGCCAACCTGCTCGACGGTTCGGCGGTGCACGCCGCCTCCGCCTCGCCCGGCGGCTGCGAGCTGCGCATCGCGACCGCAGCCGGTGTCATCACCGTCACCAGCGGTGATCTCACCACGTCAGGACCCCGGCGGGTCACCGTCCGCCGCGCGGCCCGCATCCTCTGCGCGGCCGACATCGTGGTCCCCGAGCCGATTCCCGCTTAGCATTCCGCCTGATTCCCACCCGCAAGGACAATGATGTCTGCTGAACTGATCTCCATCGCCGCGCTCGGCGTGATGTTCGTCGTCGCGACCCTGTTACCGATCAACATCGGGATCCTCGCCTTCATCGGCGCGTTCGTCGTCGGCACCGCCTCCCTCGGGCTCAGCGAGGACGAGATCTTCGAGGGCTTCCCCGTCTCGCTGTTCGTCACCATCGTCGGCGTCACCTACCTGTTCTCGGTGGCGCAGCGCAACGGCACGATCGACCTGCTGGTGCGGGTCGGGATCAGATTGGTGCGGGGCAGAGCCGCGCTGGTGCCGTGGGTGCTGTTCGGGGTGGCGGCGGTGCTGACCGCCTTCGGCACCTTCACCCCGGCCGCGGTGGCGCTGCTGGTGCCGGTCGGCATGAACTTCGCCTACCGCTACGGCATCAGCCAGCTGATGGTCGGCATGATGGTCATCAGCGGTGCGCACGCCGGAGCGTTCTCGCCGATCGCGGTGTCCGGGGCGCTCGTGCTGGGCATGGTCGACGGCACGCCGCTGGCGGTGTCCCCGCTGGCGCTGTTCCTGGCCAGCTTCGCCTTCAACGCGCTGCTGTCGGCGCTGACGTTCCTGCTGCTGCGCCGCACCACCCCGGAAGCCGCGCCCTCACAGCTCGGCGAGGAGACCGAGCAGACCGGTGCGGCGGGAGTGACCTGGCGGCAGGGGCTGACCCTGGTCGCGCTGGCGGTGCTGGTGATCGGCGCGCTGGGCTTCCACCTGGAGATCGGGTTCCTCGCGCTGGCGGCCGGTGCCGTGCTGGCTCTGGTGGACATGAAGAACCAGTCGAAGGCCGTCGAGGGCATCAGCTGGCACACGATCCTGCTGGTCGCGGGCATGGTGACCTACGTGGGAATCCTGGAGAAGGCGGGCACGATCGACACGATCTCGCGCGGTGCCGCCGGGATGGGTGCCCCGTTGTTCGTCGCGCTGCTGCTGTGCCTGGTGGTCGCGGTGGTCTCGGCGTTCGCCTCGTCGACGGCGATCCTGACCGCCATCATCCCGATCGCGGTGCCGCTGCTGCTGGCCAGCCACGTCAGCGCGGTGGGTCTGGTGGCCGCGCTGGCCATCTCGACGACCATCGTGGACACCTCGCCGTTCTCGACCAACGGCGCGCTGGTGCTCAGCAACGCGCGCGGAGTCGACCGGGAGCGCTTCTACAAGCGGATCATCGGGTACACGGCGGGGATCGTCGGCATCGGACCGGTGCTGGCGTGGGGTTTCCTGGTGCTGCCCGCCTCGCTGTGAGAGCCGCTGATGCCGGTCGCAGGCGCGGCCGGCATCAGCTCGCCGACAGCGTCCAGGTCCGGACCTGGCGGACCAGCGCGGTGAGCCGCTCGGTGGTGGCGTGCTCGGGGTCGGCCAGGCGGCGCTGCAACAGCTCGCGGCCCGAGGCGTGCACCATCCGCGCGGTGTACTCGGGGTCGGGGAGTCCGGGCAGGGACTTCTCGATCTCCTGCTGCAGGAAGCGCAGCACCAGCTCCTCGGACTCGGCCAGCCGCCGGTGCAGCTGCGGGGGAGCGCCCTGCGGCGGGAACAGGAACAACCGCCAGGTCGCCGGGTTGTCGTCGACGGCGTCGAGCATCCCGCAGAAGGTGCTGATCAGCCGGTCCTCGTCGGAGAGGTGCGCGGTGGCGCGGGCGAACTGGGCGCTCGCGCGCTCGGACTCGCGGTCGACGAGTGCGACGAACAGGCTCGGCAGGTCGCCGAAGAGCTGGTAGAGGACCGGGCGCGTGATGCCGGCGGCCTCGGAGATGCGGTTCGGCGTCGCCGCGTGGAACCCGTCGGCGTCCACGATCTGGTGGGTCACGTCGAGGATCTGCTCGCGGCGGTCGACCGCGCTCATCCGTCTGCGCGCGCTGGAGGACCCGGTCACCCTTGACACTCTATCCGACACCCGTCAACCTGTAACTAACAGGTTGAAAGTTGAGGTGTCACCGATGACGCTCCACCACCCTGAACTCGCCGAAAGAGCCCGCGCGCAACGGGATCGGCTCCCCGACCTCTACGGTTGCATCGACTTCGACACCACCCCGCACCGGTTCACCACCGACCCGGGCGTCAAGTCCGACCTGCCCGAGTGGGTCGGCGATCGCGACGCCGTGCTCGCCGACGACCGGGCCGTGGAGCTCATCCGCACCACCACGATGCTCGGCGACGTCGTCGCCGACGCCTACGCCGCCCTCTCCCGCGAGCGCGGCGTGAACCCGCTGATCCGGATGCTGCAGCAGGCCTGCCGGTCCGGTGTGGACACCGTGCCCGACGCGCCCGACGAACTGCGGGCGCTGATCGCGGCGATGGAGGACACGCCCGACTGGCTCGACATGGACCTGGTCGAGGAGGGCGCGCGCCAGCTGCGCATCGGCGCCGCGTTCCTGTCGCCCTACATCACCCGCGGCGCGTTCCTGGCGACCTTCATCAACACCTACGCCGCGCTGCCGATGGCGCTGACCGGAGCGCTGACCGGGCGGCGCGCGGCCCGGCGGGTCAACGAGACCGCCAACTTCTTCACCGTCACCACCCTGCCCGGCGCGCTGGGGCGCTACGGCGAGGGCTTCGAGGCGGCCGCGATGGTCCGGCTGATGCACTCGGTGGTGCGCTGCAACGCGCTGAGCAGCCCCGAGGGGTGGGACCCCGAGGTCTACGGGGTGCCGGTGCCGCAGGCCGACCAGATGCCGGCCGGGCTGATCAACATGTACCTGTCGGCGATGATGGCCCTCGGCGCCGGCCGCGGCGAGTTCACCGCGCGCGAGCGGGCAATGCTGGAGGTCAGCCGCTACCGCTGCTTCCTGCTGGGCCTGCCCGAGGAGCTGCTGCCCACCACCGCCTCCGGCATCGTCGAGGTCTTCCACGCCCGCGCCGCGACGCTGCGCCGCGGGTTCGACGACGCCACCTGCGGCGAACTCGTCCGCTCCACGATGGCCGCCGACCTCCGCCCCGGGCGCTCGTTGCTGGACCAGGCCGCCGAGACGGTCGAGCGCAGCTGGAGCCGGGCGTTCTTCCTCGGGATCTGCGGCGGCGACCGCAAGCGGGCCGAGCGGATGAACGTCCCCTTCGGACTGCTCGACGCCGCCTGCGTGGCCACCACCGCCCCGTTCGTGCTGGGCCGCTTCGTGACGATGGCGATCGCCGCCGAGCAACCGCTGCTGCGCAGGATCGCCGACGGCTACACCACCCGCGTCGTCAAGCAGCGCCTCGCCGAGTACGGCAACGCCGAGTACACGACCCACGCCGCCACCTACCGCCGGGAGGTCACGACCCCGTGAGGTCGGCGGAGAGGTCCCGCGTCCCGTACCCGTCCGGCGCGGCGACCTCGGTGACCGGCTCGGGGCGGTCGTCGAACTCCAGCCGCAGCGCCTTGGCGATCGTCGCGTGCATCTCGTACATGCAGGTGATGTAGGTCAGCTGCAGGATCTCCGGTTCGGTGAGGTGCTCGCGCAGCCGGTCGAACACGGCGTCCGGGACGCGGCCGCCGTCGAGCACCAGCGCGTCGGTATAGGCCAGCACGGCCCGCTCCGGCCGCGAGTAGCAGTCGGCGACCTGCCAGGACGGCAGAGCGGCGATCTTGTCCTCGGCCACGCCGAGGGCCCGCAGCTGCTTGCAGTGCTGGGAGAACACGAATTGGCTGCCGCGCGCCCACCCCGCCCGGCACTGCCCGAGCTCGCGCAGCACCGGGTCCAGCGCGGACTCCCGGTACAGCGCGAAACCCCGCACCGCGTGCCGGAACACCTCGGGGGACTGGGCGAACACCGTCCACCAGTCCCCGGGCGAGCCGGTCGCGGTGCCGTGCTCGACGGCCGGATCGCGGTCGGGCCCGAACAGCCGGTCGTAGAAGAACCGGATCCGCTCGTCGGTGACCTCAGCGCGCGGGACCTCACGCAGGCGCGGCATGGCGCTGCACCGTCCGGTCGGCGGCGGTCTTGGGGGTGTGCGAGACGTCGGCGTCGGTGAACTCCCTGGTCCAGCAGGCGAATTCGAGCAGGATCCCGTCGGGGTCCTGGAAGTAGAACGACCGCACGAACACCCCGTCGTGCATCTCGCGGGCCACCGTCGACGGGCTGTTGTCGTGGTTGAGGATCGGGCTCACCTCAACGCCCTTGTCCCGCAACCGATCCCGGTACTGCTCGAACTTCGCGACCGGCACGTGGAAGGCGACGTGGTTCATCGATCCCACGGCGCTGAGCAGCTCGCCCTCACCGGGCATCGAGGCCGGCGCCGAAACGCCGGGCACGGGATCGGGGGCGTCGGGGAACCAGAAGAACGCCACGCAGTCCCCGCCGCCGCAGTCGAAGAAGAAGTGCTGGCCGGAGCCGCCGGGCAGGTCGATGGTCTTGATCAGCGGCATGCCGAGCACCCCGCTGTAGAAGTCGATGGTGCGCTGCATGTCGGACGAGACGAGCGCCAGGTGGTTGATGCCGCCCAGCTCGAACTCCGGATTGGTCGCCATTGACGCCTCCGCGCTGACTTGACAGTCATATCAACTTTTCAGACGCTGTCAGCCTGAGCCGGGCGGCACCGGCTTGTCAAGGTCCGGCGGGAGGGGAAAACCGTGTCCAGCAGCCAGGATTCACCCGACCGGCCGCTGACCGAGCGCGGCGCCCGGACCCGCGAGAAGCTGCTGGCCGCGGCCCGGGAGGTCTTCGAGGAGCGGGGCTTCCCGGACACCCGGATCGCCCACATCGCCGAGCGCGCGCGGGTCGCCTACGGCTCGTTCTACACCTACTTCCCGTCCAAGCAGGCGGTGTTCCTGGAACTGGCCGACCGGCTGTTCGCGGAGATGACCGACCGGGGCGCGCTGCCCGCCGGTAGGTCACCGGCGGCCCGGATCCGCCGCGCCAACCGCGCCTACTACGAGGCCTACCTGCGCAACGCGCGGATGATGGCCATCGTCGAGCAGGTCGCCACCCTCGACGAGGAGTTCCAGGAGCTCCGGCGCAAGCACCGGGCCCGGTCGATCACCCGGACGGCCCGCGCGCTGCGCCGCTGGCAGCGGGAGGGGCTGATGCCCGGCGACCTCGACCCGGAGCTCACCGCCCGCGCGCTGGCGGCCATGATCGACCACTCGCTGTACCTGGGCATCGTCCAGGGCGACGACCCGCCCGACACCGAGCGCCTGCTGGACACCCTCGACCTGCTGACCCACCGTGCTCTCGGTCTCCCGGCCGAGACCGGGAGCGGTGGCCTCGGGTAGTTTGCGGCGACGGTGCGGCGCGGGAGCGCGCCGAGCGAGCTGCGCGAACGGAGCGGAACCGATGGCGGACCGGATCTTCCTCGACAAGCAGACGCCCTCGGCGTTCAAGGCGCTGTCGGCGACGGCCACCGAGATCCGCTCGCGCGCGCGTGAGGCCGGCCTGGGCCGGGTGCTGCTGGAGCTGGTCAACATCCGCGCGTCGCAGCTCAACGGGTGCGCGTTCTGCCTCGACCGGCACACCCGCCTCGCCCTGGAGGCGGGGGAGACCCCCGAGCGCCTGGGCGTGCTGCCGGCCTGGCGCGAGACCGAGCTGTTCACCGCCGAGGAGCGCGCCGCGCTGGAGCTCGCCGAGGCGGTGACGCTGGTGGCCGCGCAGCGGCCCGACCAGGACACCTACGATCAGGTCCGGAAGGTGCTGTCCGACGACCAGGTCTCGGTGATCACCTGGGCCGCGATCACGATCAACGCCTTCAACCGCGTCTCGATCCTCTCCGGCCACCCGGTCCGCGCCCGCACGACGTCCTGACGGGCGCCCACGCCGTGGGGTGCCGTGTTGGGGAATGCCCGTCAGCCCGAGCGGTGGGTTTCTTTCCCGGCGCGCCCAGCGTTTTGCGTCCCGCGCGGCGGGGAAATCCCGTCCCGAGAACGCTGTTCGGCGTGCGAGTCGAAAGGTTCCTGGGGAACCCTTGATATTCACCTGAAAGAGCTGGACTCCCGGGCATTTCGGCCCTGTCCAGGCGTGCAGTGATGCACGGTGCCACCCATCGCGATCAGCACGCCGCTCGCGCCGGCGGCGGCGATGATCGCTGCCGTGCGGCGCGTTCTCTCGCTGCGCGCGCGGTTGTTGTTGGACATCACGGTCTCCTCCCGCATGTCATGGGAATCCGTACACGGGGGAACGCCCGCCGGGAGGAGAACCTTTCGAATTGTCCGCAATCAGACCAAGTGACGGTCGGTGCTCGGGGTAGGGGAAGTTTTCATGAAAACTTCCCCATCACGAGCAAAACCCGAGGTCAGGGATATCCCATTCCCTCGCGTTCTCGAGGGGGTGGGGGAAGTTTTCATGAAAACTTCCCCCACCCAGGGAATCTCAACGTCGTGCCACCGGTCCGACGTAGGTGGCGGGTTCGGGGCGGCGCTGGGCGTAGGTCCGGCTGGCGTGCTCGACGAGGGCGATCAGGATCTCCTTGGCGGAGTCCTTCTCCCGGACGTCGCAGAGCACGACCGGAATCCCCGGATCCAGATCGAGCGCGGCGGCCACGGTGGTGGTGTCGTAGTGGCGGGAACCGTCGAAGTGGTTGACCGCCACGATGAACGGGATCTCCCGCCGCTCGAAGTAGTCCACCGCCGCGAAGCAGTCGCGCAACCGCCGGGTGTCGGCGAGGACCACGGCACCGAGCGAACCCTGGGCGATGTCGTCCCAGAAGAACCAGAACCGGTCCTGGCCGGGCGTGCCGAACAGGTAGAGCGCGAACCGGTCCCGCAGGGTGATCTTGCCGAAGTCCATCGCCACCGTCGTGGTGGTCTTGCGCTCCACCCCGTCGATGCTGTCGACCTGGGCGCCGGCCTCGGTGAGCCGCTCCTCGGTGCGCAACGGCTGGATCTCGCTGACGGTGCCGACCATCGTGGTCTTGCCGACGCCGAAACCGCCCGCGATGAGGATCTTGAGGGCCATCGGGCCGTCAGAGCGCGCGGAGACCATCGATTACCTCCTGGAGGATGTTCTCGCTCGGCAGCTCGCGAGCCGGGGTCGGGCGCTCCACCCGGATGTGCCCGGCTTCGACGAGGTCGGCGAGCAGGACGCGGACGACGCTCAGCGGCAGGTCCGAGCGGGCCGAGATCTCGGCGACCGGCGTCGGACGCCCCCGGCACAGGTCGAGGATCCCGGCCTGCTCGGGGGTGAGCGTCATGTCATGCTCGGGCGTGGTGCGGGCGGCGACGAGGGCGATCACGTCCAGACCGGTGGCCTGGGGTTTCGCGCGACCCTGGGTCAGCGCGAACAACCGGACCATCGGGCCCGCCTCGTCGTCGAACCAGTGCTGATCGGAGTTCACGGTCCCGCCTCACGCATCGCGGAACCGCTCGGCGGTGAACATGTGCTCGCCGACCTGGTTGATCAGCCGCGCCATCTCGTAGGCGATGAAGCCGATGTCGGCACCGGCGTCGGCGAACACCGTCAGGCAGGTGCCGCCGCCGGCGGCCACCACGAACAGGTAGCCGCCGTCCATCTCGATCATGGTCTGGCGGACCGATCCGGCGTCGAAGTGCCTGCTGGTGCCCTTGGCCAGGCTCTGCAGGGCGGAGGCCACCGCCGCCAGGTGCTCGGACTCCTCGGCGCTGATCGACGCCGAGGAGGCCATCGCCAGGCCGTCGTTGGACAGCAGCAGGGCGACCCGCACCATCGGCACCTTGGTGGCCAGGTCGTCCAGGAGCCAGCTCAGCTCCCGGGTCTGCTCGGTCGCGTGCATCGCGTCGTTTCCCCTCGTGTCGGTCGTCCCGGTCACCTCAGTCATCGCGGTCGCCGCGGCCGCGGGCGAAGCCCTCCTGCAGCGCCGACATCATCGAGCGCGCCGTCTCCGGCGAGACCCGGTCGCCGAACGGCGCCGGTCCGTCCTGAGTCGTGCCGCGGGTGTCGCGGGCCTTGAGTCCGGGCGCGAGGTTCTCCTGCCGCTTGCGGCGGGGGAGCCCGGCGAACTCCTCGTCGTCGTCGAGCCGTCCCTCGAAGTGGGCCGGTGGTTCCGCGACCGGGCCGGGTTCGACGGGGGCGGCGTCGACGACCTCGGGCGCGGTCCACGCCGGCTCCGGGTGGTCGTCGGGCAGCCGGGTGGCCACCGCGGGCACCGGCTCCCGCTCGGGGAACGCCTCGGCGGGCGGAGCGACGGGTTCGAGGGAGTCCATCGTGGACTCGGCGTCGCGCACCGGGTTGACCAGGATCGACGACGGGATCAGCACCACGGCGGTGGTGCCGCCGTAGGGGGAGCGGCGCAGCGAGACCTGGATGCCCTGGCGGTGCGCCAGGCGGCTGACCACGAACAGGCCGAGCTGACCGCTGTCGAACAGCTCCAGCCGGTGCGCCTCCCTGACCCGCTGGTTGGCCTCGGCCATCCGCTCCGGCGCCATGCCCAGACCCCGGTCCTCGATCTCGATCACGAACCCGGAACCGACGGCCTCGCCGTGCACCAGGACGGTGGCATCCGGCGGCGAGAAGTTCGTGGCGTTCTCCACCAGCTCGGAGAACAGGTGCGTCACGTCCGACACCGCCGAGCCCAGCACCGACAGCTCGTCCGGCAGCCGGCGGATCTTGACCCGGGTGTAGTCCTCGACCTCGGAGACCGCCGAGCGGATCACGTCCATCAGCGCCACCGGCGTCCGCCAGGCCCGGCCCGGCGTGGCGCCGGACATGATGATCAGGCTCTCGGCGTGGCGGCGCATGCGGGTGGCCAGGTGGTCGATCCGGAACAGGTCCTCCAGATCCGTCTCATCCTCGGTGCGGCGCTCCATCGAGTCCAGCAGCCCGAGCTGCCGGTGCACCAGGGACTGGTTGCGCCGCGCCAGGTTGACGAACACGCCGGAGACACCGGTCAGCAGCTCGGCGCGTTCGGCGGCGGCCTGCAGCGCCGAGTGCTGCACGGCGTTGAGCGCCCGGCCCACCTGGCCGACCTCGCCCTCGCCCGGGGTGATCACCGGGACGGCGGTGGAGACGTCGATGTGCTCGCCGGCCCGCAGCCGCCGCATCGCCGCGGGCAGCTGCTCGTCGGCCAGCTCCATCGCCGAGTTCCGCAGTCCGACCAGCTCGATGACCATGCCGCGGCCGATGCGCACCGAGATCGCCAGCGCCAGCAGCACCGCGGCCAGACCCAGCGCGACCGTCCAGATCGCGCGGTCGAGCACCGCGGCACCGGCCGCGGCGGCCGCGGCCGCACCCGCCTGCGCGACCCGGTCGCGGCCGGCGTCCATCGCCTGCGAGACCTGCGCGACCGACTCGTCCCACAGCTTCGGCGGGACCGTGCCGAGCGCGGCCGGGTCGGTGTTCAGCAGCCGGGACTGCATGTCGGCCAGGTCCCGGTAGGCGTCGGTCTCGGTGAGCTGCCGGTAGGCGTCGCGGTCGCCCGCGGCGAGGTCGGGCATGAGGTCGGCGGTGAGCACGCGCTGCCCGCCCAGCGCCTCGGCGAACGCCTCGTGCTGCTCACCGCTCATCCGCGCACCGGCGAAAGCCGAGGTGGCGGCGGTGTTCTGGCGTTCCAGCATCTCCTCGACCCGCCCGATGCCCAGCGCCAGCCGGGCGTCCTCGGCGGCCTGGCCCTGCTGGGCGGTCGCGATCTGCTCCTGAAGCGAGAAGGCGCCGTCGATCGCGGCGGTGTAGGCCCGGTAGGTGCCGTCCCAGTCGGTGTTGGCCGCCAGCACCGACTGGTGCCGGTCGGCCAGGGCGTCCAGGTCGGTGTTGAACGCGGCGACGCGGTCGCGCATCTGCGGCGCGAGGTTGGCGATGGTCGCGCTGGAGCGCTGCACCTGGGTGCGCAGCTCCTCGGCGGCCGCGGTGCTGCGCTGGTGCAGCGCTTCGAGCTCGCCGGTGGAGCCGGGCGTGGACAGGTGGCGCGCCGCGGCCGCCCGCTCGTCCTGCAGGTCGCGCACCACCTGGTGCAGCGGCGCCGACAGGGCGCGGTCGAGCTGTTCGGCCTGGTGCAGCGACCAGGCGTCCTGCACGACGGTCACGGTGGTCAGCGACCACAGCGCCATCAGCGAGACCACGGGCACCGCCAGCAGAGCGACGGTCTTGGCCCGCACCGTCTTGGGCCGCAGCGCCTTCGGCAGCAGGGCGGACGGCAGGTGCCGCTTCGTGGATCGGGCCGGTTGCGCAGACATGCGTGTTCAGTCCTCCATCCCGAAATGGAGAATCCGGGAATGAGATGTGCGGATTCAGCCCGCCACCAGCGAAATCGAGTGGCGGGAAAACGCGGGGAACGGTTGTTATCCGGAGACGGTCTGACGTTCTTCGGGTGCTCGGGCGGTGGTTTTCCCGGATCTGACGTTGGGCGAGATCGCCACGAACGCCGAGGACAGGAACAGGTAGGTGCCCAGCAGCACGGTCAGCGGGAAGATGAACGCCATCGGCGTGGCGCCGGGCAGTTCTGAATGCATGGAGTGCGCCCCGGAATGCAGGTGGACGTTCACCGCAGACATTCCGGTGTAGTGCATGAGGCTCACCGCGATGCCCATGACCACCGAGGCGCCGAAGGCCGCGACCGGCCCGGTCACCGTCAGCGTCGCCCACAGCGCGGCGGTGGCCGCCACGACCGCGATCAGCACCGACAGCGCCACCGTCAGCGGTGCGTAGCTGATCGAGCCGGACATCCGCATCGCCGCCATGCCCACGTAGTGCATGACCGCGACGCCGAGGCCGGTGATCACCCCGCCGCCGAGCACCGCGGGCGTCTTGCTGCGGCTGTAGCTGACGACGAAAACCCCGATGCCGACCACGATGATGGCCACGACCAGGCTCAACACCGTCAGCGGCACGTCGTAGCGGATGTCGGTGCCCACGACGCTGAAGCCCAGCATCGCGATGAAGTGCATCGTCCAGATCCCGGTGCCGATGGCGAAGGCGCCGTTGATCAGCCAGCTGCGCCGGGCGCGTCCGGTGGTCCCCAGCGCCCGGACCATGCAGCGCAGTCCGAGCCCGGCGCCGACGCACGCCATGACGAACGACAGGACCGGTGTCAACCAGCCGAAACCGAACTCGGTCGTCGAGCCTAAAGGACCCATGATTCCCTAAATCGTGTAGGCGGCACTCGTTTAAAGAGAAGCGGCCCACGTAGCCCCGACTGGCCGTTCACAACGGCAGCGACCATACACAGTCAATTCGAAGCGGACAACCGTACTCCGGAGTAGGTTGGAAACCGTAGTGGAATGCGAACGCGGCGTGATTTCCCCTGTTCCAGGCCGTTTTTCGAAGAATTCGTAACGCCCGCGCGAGTGCGCGCGATGAACTCACCACGGCGTGCTGCGACCCACCGAGAATTGCGGAAAGTCGCGGTGGGTTACCTCCCCGTGATCGGGAGATCATTCCCCGGTTCGCGCGGTCAGCTGCGGTTGACCGGGAGGTTGCGGGCCAGCAGTCCGGTGAGCGCGAGGCCGCCCGCGGTGACCCAGAGGACCCCGGCCGAGCCGAGGCCCGCCGCGACTAGTCCGATCGTGCCGGGGATGATCACCTGCCCGGCCCGGTTCCCGGTGAGCCGCAACGACATCGCGCGCCCGCGGGCGCCCGGCGGGGCGGACTCGGCGAGCCAGGACATGGTCAGCGGCTGCCCCACGCCGAGCCCGAACCCGGCGACCGTGACGGCCACGAGCAGCAGCCACACCGGGACCGGCGCGGCGGCGGCGACGAGCCCGGCCGAGGCCGCGAAGATGCTCAGGATCAGCAGCCTGCGGCGTCCGAGCACCTCGGAGAGCCGCCCGAGGAAGAACCGCGAGGCCATCGACGAGGCCGCGCGCAGCACCAGCAGCGTGCCGATCAGCGAGGACGCGATGCCGCGCTCGGCCCCGAGCGCGGGCAGGTAGACCAGCGAGATGTCCACGGCCGCCAGCACGGTGCACGCGGTCAGCAGCGCTCCGGCCAGCCCCGGGATGCGCAGCAGTTGGCGCACGCCGATGTTCTCGGTGGCGGCCGGTCCGCGCTCGGTGCGGGTGCTCTCGATGGCGAAGGTGATGGCGAACAGCGCCACGGCGATCGCGATGCTGCCCGCGAAGATCGGGGTGGTGTTCGGGATGGCCTGCGAGCCGCCGAACGCGACGATCATCAGCGGCCCGGCGGCCTGGCCGAGCGAGGCGGCGAAGGTGTAGTAGCCGAACGCGGAATCCATCCGGCCGGAGGTGGCGCTGTTGGCCACGAGCGCCTGCTGCCCGACGATCGCGCCCAGGTGCGCGGTGCCGAGCACGATGCTCCCGGCGACCAGTCCGGGCACGGTGTGCCCGAGCGTGAGCAGCACGATCCCGGCCGCGCACATCAGCAGGCTGCCGGCGAACATCACGCGGCGTTCGCCAAGCCGGTCGACGATGTGCCCGGCGGGCAGCGCCAGCACCAGCGGGACCAGCGCGAAGCTGCCCGACAGCACGCCGAGCCACGAGGCCGGGACGCCGAGTTCCAGGGCCCGGTAGGTGGTGGCCGGGCGCAGGACGAAGGTGATCAGCTGGGCGAGGGCGGCGTGCCCGAGCAGCGCCCAGACCTGGCGGTGGGCGAACCTCACGACAGCAGCCGGTGGGTCGCCTGCACGGCGAGGCTGGTGTCGATGTGCTCGATCATCACCGCGGCCGCGCCGTCGGAGTCACCGGCGATGATCGTCTCGGCGAGCATCCGGTGCTCCTCGTCCTTCTTGGCCCTGGCCTCCGGACCCCGGTCGACCTCCAGGGCGAACCGGCGGTAGCGATCGGCCTTGTCCCACAGGCCTTCCAGCGCCTCGACGAGCAGCTCGTTGTGCGAGGCCCGGTAGATCGCGCGGTGGTAGCGCCGGTGGTGCAGCAGGTGCGCGTAGTCGGGGTCGCCGGGCATCGCCCGCAGGCCTTCCAGGGAGGCGCGGATCTCGGCGATGTCGTCCTTGGTGCGCCGCTGCGCGGCCAGCGAGGCGGCCATCGGGTCGAGGGAGCGCCGCATCTCCAGCAGGTCCCGGTTCTCCTCGGCCTTGAGCTCGGTGACCTTGGCGTCGCGGTGCGCGCCGAGCTCGACCAGCCCTTCGGCCTTGAGGCGCCGCAGCGCCTCCCGCAGCGGGGTGGTGCTGATGCCGATGGAGTGGGCCAGGGTGGCCTGGTTGATCACCGACCCGGGTGGGAACTCCCCGGAGAGGATCTTCTCCCGCACCTCGTCGTAGGCCACGTCGCTCTTGGTCATCAACCGCCCTCCTCGCTTGCTTATAGCCTACAACACCGCTTTCGGAGGTCGGGCGACCAGCGATTTGCGCTGTCCTGCAAGCGAGGAGGGCAGCGAATGTCCGAGTTGTCCACGTCGGAACGACGTCGGGTCAAGGCGAGGTTATAACTTCGACGACGGCGCGACCGGCTCTTCCAGGCGGTGCGGGACGAACTCGGTGGTGAGGTCCTTCCAGAAGGCCACGGCGACGCCGACCAGGATGATCAGGAACGGTGCCGAGGTGACGATCACCATCTGCTGCAGCGACTCCAGCCCGCCCGCGGCCAGCAGGGCGATCGCGGCGGCGCCGGTCACCACGCCCCACAGCGCCAGGATCCACTGCGGGGGCTGCTCGGTGCCGCGGCTGGTGAGCATCCCCAGCACGAAGGTGTTCGCGTCGGCGCCGGAGACGAAGAACAGCACGACCAGCACGATCGTCAGGATCGAGGTGAGCGTGGGCAGCGGCAGCGACTGCAGCGTCGCGAAGAACGCCGAGTTCGCGTCCGCCGCGGCCGAGGCGGCGATGCGGGTCGTGCCGACGAGGTCGCTGTGGATCGCGGTGCCGCCGAAGGCGGTGAACCACACCGAGAACACCGCGCTGGGCACCACCAGCACGCCGGTGACGAACTCGCGGATGGTGCGGCCGCGCGAGATGCGCGCGAGGAACACGCCCACGAACGCCGCCCACGACAGCCACCAGGCGAGCATGAAGTAGGTCCAGTCCTGCATGAACCCGAGGTCGCCGTTGGCCGGGGTGATCAGGCTCGTCGACACCAGCTCGCTGATGTAGCGCCCGATGCTCTGCACGTACAGGTCCACCAGGTACAGCGTCGGGCCGACCACGAGCACGAAGACGAACAGCAGCGCGCCCAGCCCCATGCTGGTCTCCGACAGGTACCGGATGCCGCGCGCCACCCCGGTCAGCGCCGAGGCGGTGAACAGCAGCGTGATCACGCCGATGATCGCGAACTGCACCGGCCGGGAGTCGGGGATGCCGAACAGGGCGGTGAACCCGCCGTTGATCTGCATGGCGCCCAGCCCGAGCGAGGTGGTGGTGCCGAACAGCGTCGCCACCACGGCGAACACGTCGATCGCCCCGCCCACGGGCCCCTCGGTGCGCGAGCCCAGCAGCGGCCGGAACAGGGCGCTGACCAGGCCCGGGCGTCCGCGCCGGAACATCGACCAGGACATCGCCAGGCCGACCACGGCGAAGATCCCCCAGGCGTGCAGGCCCCAGTCGAAGAAGGAGAACTGCATCGCGGTCACCGCCGCGTTCGGGGTCATCGGCGCGGCCAGCCCGTGCGGCGGTGCGGCGAGGTGGGAGATCGGCTCGGCGACGCCGTAGGAGATCAGGCCGATGCCCATCACCGCCGACAGGATCATCGCGTACCAGGTGAGCCTGCGGAAGGCGGGACGTTCGTCGTCGCCGCCGAGTCGCAACCGGCCGTAGCGGCTGCACGCCAGGAACACCAGGAAGACCAGGAACCCGAGCGAGACCAGCAGGTAGGCCCAGCCGAAGCTGCGGGTGATGCCGTTGAGCGCGGCCGAGCCGGCCTGGGACAGCGAGTCCCCGGCGGCGGTGCCCCACACGACGATCGCCGCCGCCAGGGCGAGCGAGACGTGCAGGACCGGACCGGGCCGCCGGTGCTGCGACGGCGCGGGGGAGGGATCGGGCAAGGGTGAACTCCGTGAGCTGGGGGAAGGTGGTCTCGCGGCCCGGTCGCGGGCACGCGGGTGCCGTGACGCCGAGATCCGACAGGGCGGGTCGTGGTTCGCGGACTCCGTGACTCGGTCGGCGGCGTGATGGACGGGGTGGGCCGCTGCGCTGGGGATCACCGGCGGACGCGTGCGCTGCGGTCGGGATGGTTGTCGACGCCACGACGACAACGTTCACGCTGGTCAGCACGCCGGAGCGGAAAAGGAGTCTACCCGGCCCCGCCTCCCCGGCTCACCGCCCCGGGTGCCGACCGCGCTCGCGAGCGCGGACGCGCAGGTCAGAGCCAGCGCTTGTGCTTGAAGATGATCCACAACGAGACGCCCAGCCCGAGCATCAGCGCCAGGGCGAAGGGATAGCCGGCGAGCCAGTGCAGCTCCGGCATGTGGTCGAAGTTCATCCCGTAGACGCCGGCCACGAGCGTGGGGGTGAACAGGATCGCCGCCCAGGAGGAGATCTTCTTCATCTGCTCGCCCTGCTGGATGGTCTCCTCGGCGAGACGGCGGCTCTCCTCGCCCTGGGCGAGGCTCGCGCTGGAGATGCGGCGCATCTCCTCGTTCTGCTCCAGGGAGATCAGCGTGGAGTGCACCGACAGGGAGCTCTCCAGCAGCGAGCGCAACGTGTCCACGGACTCGGAGACCCGGGTGGTGTGGTCGAGGACGTTGCGCAGCCGGTGCCGCACCTCCTCGTGCTCGACGGCGCCGCCGCTCATCAGCTCGCGCAGGACCCCGGAGAGCGGGTCGACGGCCCGCTGCATCCCGATGACCTTCTCCAGCAGGTGGTAGATCCGCTCGGACAGCTGCGGATCGACCCGACGCTGCCCGAACAGGCTGTCCTCGACGCCGTCGACGTCGTCCTGCAGGCGGGCGACGACCGGCGCGTAGCCGTCGACCAGCGCGTCCAGCAGTGCCGTGACCATCGCCTCCGGCCCGAAGCCCAGGAACTCCGGATCGGCCTCCAGCGCCTCGCGGGCCGCGGTGAGGTCGGGCCGCTCCCCGCGGCGGACGGTGATGACGAAGCGGTGCCCGATGAACAGGTGCACCTCGCCGAACTCGACGGTCTCGGCGTACCAGCTGGGGCGGATCACCACGAACAGCGCGTCGCCGTAGCGCTCGATCTTGGCGCGCTGATGGCCCTTCTGGGTGTCCTCGATGGCCAGCGGGTGCAGCGCGAACAGCTCGGCGGCGGTGTCGAGCGTCGCCGGGTCGGGATCGCGCAACCCGATCCACACCACGCCCTCATCGCCGCGCAGGACGTCGGCGGCCTCGCGCAGCGTGGGCGGACGCGCGCTCAGCACCCCGTCCACGAACACGCGACACTCGAACGACGCCATGCGCCCTCCCGCTCCTCCGGCCCCGGCCAGCATCGACGACGTCGGGGGAGGGTGCAGGGCATCATCAACTTCGTCACCTGACCAGGGGATGCGTCACCCGCAGTCGGTCCAGTCGCGGATCATCGCGGCCTGCCCGATCGGTTCGCCGGTCTCGTCGAGCACGTTCCACATGAGCACGTCCTCGATCCAGAACCGGCGACCCGAGGCCGCCACCCGCACGCCGCGGTAGCCGTCGGCGAAGCCCTTCTCGCGGACCGCGCCGAGGAACCGGTCCCGGTCCTGCTGCCCCTCGGGCGGGGCCGAGAGGTGCGAGGGCATCCCGAGGAACTCGTCCCAGGCGTACTCGAAGTGCCGCTGGGCGGTGAGATTGGCGTAGTAGAACCGGGATTCCGACAGGTCCAGCGCCAGCAGCCCGAAACCCGCCCGCTCGTACAACCATTCGGCTCTCGTCGCGTCATCGCCGTCGACGGGAACGAGTCTCTCGCCGACGAGCCGATCGTGACTGGCCTCCAGGCGCAGGAAGTCGGCGAGCGGACGGGATCCGGGTATCGGCAAGGTGGTTCCCTCGATTCCACGACAGGGGGACGGATGATGTGCCATCCACCCTGCCAGGACGGGAACCCCGTGCGGCGCGAATCCGCTGCAGTTACGCCGTTTTCAGCAACGAGCGCTGGAATAATCCACCGAGGACTCAGGAGTAGTGCGGTGCCGTGGTGCCGCCCAGCGGAGTCGGGTCGAGGCCGAGCTTGCGGTGATCCCACGAGCGCGTGCGCTCGACGTCGACCCGCACGGCGACCCGCTTGTGCAGCATGTACTCCACCAGCGGCTTGACCTCGTCGGTGTAGGGGCCGTGGTAGCGCTCCCAGATGTTGACGCCCACCGCCCACAGCGCGTCCGGGTCGTCGACGATCTCGGCCCGCCCCTCCAGGGACACGCCGCGCAGCGTCTCGTAGGTCAGCCCGTCCTCGACCAGAACGGTCACCCGCGGGTCGCGCCCGATGTTGATGGCCTTCTGCGCCTTGGCCTTGGTCTCGAACCAGATCACCCCGTCGAGCAGCGCGAACCACATCGCCACCGCGTGCGGGTGCCCGGACGGGCCCAGCGTGGACAACGTCGCCGTGCGACGGGTGGCCAGGAACGCCTCGATCTCCTCCGGCGTCATCTGAACCTGGGCGCGCTGCTTGGCCATCGAAGTCCCTTCTCGTCGTCGAGCGCTCTCGACCGTATGTCCCGAGCCGGGCGATGTCACGGGTTCGACAGGAGGTGATCGACGGGTCAGGATCGAGGGATGCGCAGCACCTTCATCGACTCCCTGCCCAAGGTCGAGCTCCACGTGCACCTGGAGGGCTCGATGCAGCCGGCGACCCTGCTGCAGCTCGCGCGCAAGCACGGCATCGCCGACCTGCCCGGCACCCTGGAGGAGGTGCGGGCCTGGTACGGGTTCCGCGACTTCGCGCACTTCATCGACGTCTACCGCAACGCGGTGCGGGTGCTCTGCGACGAGGACGACTTCGCGCTGCTGGCCGCCGAGACTCTCCGCGCCCTGGCGGGGCAGAACGTGCGCTACGCGGAGATGAACTTCAGCCTGTCCAACCACCTCAAGCGCGGCATCCCCGCCGAGCTGGTCTTCGCCGGGCTCGAACGCGGGCGGTTGGAGGTCGAGGCCGAGCACGACATCACCGTCCGCTGGGTCCCCGACTTCTCCGGCGACTTCGGCGTGGAGGCCGGGGCGGCGACGCTCGAGGCGGCGCTGCGGCACGGGCCGGACAGCGTGCTCGGGTTCAGCGTCGGCGGCATCGAGGTCGACCGCGCGCCCTTCGCCGGGATCTTCGCGCGCGCCCGCGACGCCGGGCTGCGCAGCCTGCCGCACGCCGGGGAGACCGGCGGGCCGGACAGCGTGTGGACCGCGCTGCGCGACCTCGGCGCCGACCGCATCGGCCACGGCATCGCCAGCCTCCGCGACCCCGACCTGGTCGCCCACCTGCGCGAACACCGGATCCCGCTGGACGTCTCGCCGACCTCGAACCTGCGCACGCGGGTGGTGGCCGGGCTCGAGGAGCACCCGCTGCCGCGGATGCTCGACGCCGGGCTGCTGGTCACCCTCAACTCCGACGACCCGCCCATGTTCGGCACCGACCTCACCGGCGAGTACCACGCCGCTCAGCGCATGGGGCTGGACCACGCGCGGCTCGCGGGCCTGGCCCGCAACGGGGTGGAGGCGAGCTTCGCCGAACCGGAGCTCAAGGCGCGGCTGCTCGCCGAGATCGATGCCGCGCCAGCAGTCGATTCCCAAGCTAGCGACCGTTAAGCTGACCGGAGCCGCCGAGCCGATCACAGGAGATCCGCCGATGAGTGACAGTGTTCTGACCGAGTTCGCGGACGGGATCGCGCAGATCACCATCAACCGCCCCGAGGCCCGCAACGCCGTCGACCGCTCGGTCGCCGAGGGCATCGCGGCCGCGATCGACGAGTTCGAATCCCGCGGTGACCTGACCGCGGCCGTGCTCACCGGTGCCGGGGGCACCTTCTGCGCGGGCATGGACCTCAAGGCCTTCACCCGAGGTGAGCGGCCCTCACTGCCCGGGCGCGGGTTCGGCGGGCTCACCGAGAAGCCCCCGACCAAGCCGCTCATCGCCGCCGTCGAGGGCTGGGCGCTGGCCGGTGGCTGCGAACTGGCGCTGTCGGCCGACCTCATCGTCGCCTCCCGGGAGTCGAAGTTCGGGCTGCCCGAGGTCAAGCGCAGCCTCGTCGCCGCCGCAGGCGGGCTGCTGCGGCTGCCCAAGACGCTGCCGTACCAGCTGGCGATGGAGATCGCGCTGACCGGCGACCCGATCACCGCCGAGACCGCCCACCAGCACGGCCTGGTCAACAAGCTCACCGAGCCCGGCGGCGCGCTGGCCGAGGCGCGGGAGCTGGCCGCGCGCATCGCCGCCAACGGGCCGCTGGCGGTGCGCGCCACCAAGCAGATCGTCGCCGGTGCCGTGACCTGGACCGACGAGGAGGCCTTCGCGCGGCAGTCGGAGATCGCCGCGCCGGTGTTCACCTCCGCCGACGCCCAGGAGGGCGCGATCGCCTTCGCCGAGAAGCGCAAGCCCGTCTGGCGCGGGGAGTGAGGGGAGTCCGGTCATGAGGGATGCCGTCATCGTCGACGCCGTCCGCACGCCCATCGGCAAGCGCAACGGAACGCTGTCCGGGATCCACCCGCAGGACCTCTCGGCGCGGGTGCTGACGGCGTTGGTGGAGCGCACCGGCGTCGATCCCGCCGATGTCGACGACGTGGTGTGGGGCTGCGTGTCGCAGGTCGGCGACCAGTCCAGCAACGTCGGCCGCTTCGCCGCCCTGGCTGCGGGATGGCCCGAGCACGTGCCGGGGCAGACGATCAACCGGGCCTGCGGCTCCAGCCAGCAGGCCGTCGACTCGGCCGCGCACGCCGTCATGGCCGGCCAGTACGACGTCGTGGTCGCCGGCGGGGTGGAGTCGATGAGCCGCGTCCCGCTCGGCTCGGCCCGCCAGACCGGGCAGCCGTACGGCCCGGCGGTGACCGAGCGCTACGACGGGTTCGCCTTCAACCAGGGCATCGGCGCCGAACTCATCGCCGAGCGGTGGGGCTTGTCCCGGCAGCGGCTCGACGAGTACTCGGCCGCCTCGCACGCCCGCGCGGCCGAGGCGATCGACCGGGGGCTCTTCGACGACCACATCATCCCGATCGACGTCGAGGGCACCAAGTTCACCGCCGACGAGGGACTCCGGCGCGGCACCACGCCGGAGAAGCTGAGCGGCCTCAAGACCGCGTTCAAGGAGGACGGCGTCATCCACGCCGGCAACTCCTCGCAGATCTCCGACGGCGCCGCCGCGCTGCTGATCACCACCTCCGAACGCGCCCGCGAGCTCGGGCTGACACCGATCGCCCGCTACCACAGCGGTGCGGTCAGCGGCGCGGACCCGATCACGATGCTCACCGGCCCGATCCCGGCCACCCGCAAGGTGTTGCGGCGGTCGGGTCTGTCCATCGAGGACATCGGGACCTACGAGGTCAACGAGGCGTTCGCGCCGGTCCCGCTGGCCTGGCTGGCCGACACCGGGGCCGACCCGGAACGCCTCAACCCCCTCGGCGGCGCCATCGCCGTCGGGCACCCGCTGGGCGGGTCGGGCGCGATCCTCATGACCCGCCTGCTGGCCCGCATGCGCGAGAAGGACCTGCGCTACGGCCTGCAAACCATGTGCGAGGGCGGCGGCACGGCCAACGCCACCATCATCGAACGCCTCTGACCGCCCCCGGCACTCACCCGACGCTCGTGGGTGGGGACAGTTTTCATGAAAACTGTCACCACCCACGACACCACGTGGACACCACGTGGTGAGTGGGTCATTGATGACAGTTTTCATGAAAACTGTCCGATCATCACCACGTGACCTGGGGAAACGGTGACGTTTTCGGGAAAACCGTTCCCACGTCCGGGAACTCGGTGGTGTGGGGAGGGGGAAGTTTTCATGAAAACTGCCACCACCATCAGCACGTGGTGAGGGGTCTTGTGGTGGGACAGTTTTCATGAAAACTGTCCCACCCGAGGGGTGATGGACGGGGTGGAGGTTTCCGGGGGAGCTCCACCCCGTGGTCGTCACTTGATCAGGGGGTCCCGGGGGAGGCCGAGGATGCGTTCGCCGATCTGGTTGCGCTTGATCTCGCTGGTGCCGCCCGCGATGGACAGGCCGCGGTGGAGGAGCGCGAGGGCGCCGCTGAAAGCACCCGGTCCGTCCAGGTAGACCGACTCCGGGCCGCTCAGGGCGGTCATGATCGACGCCGCGTCGTGCCCTAGCTCGGAGAGGACGAGCTTGGTGATCGCGCCTTCCGGACCCGGTTCACCACCGGCGACCGCGCGGTGCGCCGAACGCATGTTGAGCATCTCCATCGCGTGGTGCTCGGCCGCGTACCGGCCGATGCGGACCGCGCCGCCGGTCAACCGCTCCGGGTGGGCGTCGAGGTGCGGGACCATCGCCGAGGCCGGGGTCGACATGGTGCCCTGACCGCCGCCGATGCTGACGCTCTCGTTGCCCAGCGTGGCGCGTGCGACCGTCCAGCCGCCGTCGATCGGCCCGACCACGTCCTCGTCGGGCACGAACACGTCCTCGAAGAACACCTCGTTGAACTCCGAGGCCCCCGACGGCATCTTGATCGGCCGGACCTCGACGCCTTCGGCGTGCATGTCGATGACCATCATCGTGATGCCCTGGTGCTTGGGCACGTCCGGATCGGTGCGCACGGTCGCGAAACCCATGCCCGCCTTGTGCGCGCCGCTGGTCCACACCTTCTGCCCGTTGACCCGCCAGCCGCCCTCCACGCGGGTCGCGCGGGTGCGGATGCCGGCCGCGTCCGATCCGGCGGCGGGCTCGCTGAACAGCTGGCACCAGATGACGTCCTGGCGCAGCGCGGGCCCGACCCAGCGCGCCACCTGCTGCTCGGTGCCGTACTGGATGAGCGTGAGGATCACCCAGCCCGTGATGCCGTAGGAGGGGCGCTGCACCCCGGCCGCGGCGAACTCCTGCTCCACCACGAG
This sequence comes from Saccharopolyspora flava, assembly GCF_900116135.1. Classification (GTDB taxonomy): domain Bacteria; phylum Actinomycetota; class Actinomycetes; order Mycobacteriales; family Pseudonocardiaceae; genus Saccharopolyspora; species Saccharopolyspora flava. The sequence continues at coordinate 44,289 of NZ_FOZX01000015.1, read as the reverse complement.
CTGTTCGACGGCACCGGCGGCGCGGCCGTAGGGCTTCGGCCAGTGCGGCATCACGTAGCCGGTCTCGATGAGCCGCTCCTTCTGCCGGTCCTCGGGCAGCGCGGCGATCTCGCCGGCGACCGCGCGGATCTCGCCGCGCAGCGCCTCGGCCTCGGGCGGCAGCTCCACGGTGCGCGCCCGGGTGACGCCGCGGCGGGTGAGGTCGGTGAGCTCGGTGGCGGCCTCGTCGGCGGGCAGCAGCGCCAGCAACGCGGTGGCCCGCCGCATGTACAGGTGCGCGTCGTGCTCCCAGGTGATCGCGATGCCGCCGTGCACCTGGGTGTTGAGGTTGGCGCACAGGTCCGCCGCCGGTGCGGCGAGCGCGGCGGCGGCCGAGGCGGCGAAGGACAGCTGGTCGCCGCCGGTCGGCACGGCGCGGGCGGCGTCCCAGGCGGCGCTGGTGACCAGCTCGGTGGCCACCGCCATGTCGGCGCAGTGGTGCTTGACGGCCTGGAACGTGCCGATCACCCGGCCGAACTGCTCGCGCTCCTTGGCGTAGGCGGCGGCGATCTCGGTGCACTCCCGCGCCACCCCGGCGGCCTCGGCCGACAGCACCACGCGCGCCAGGTCGACCAGCGCCTGGCGGGCCCCGGGCAGCACGACGGCGGGAGCCGAGGACAGCGACACCCGCGCGCAGCGGCGCGACGGGTCCAGGTTCGCCGGGACCTCGACGGTGACCCCGTCGCCGACCTCGACGATCACGACGTCCTCGCCGCAGGGCAGCACCAGCAGCCGCGCGAGCCCACCGCCCAGGACCGCGGGCGCGGAGCCGGTCGCGGTGCCGCCGGAGAGCTCGATCTCGGCGTCCAGCGCCGTCCCGGCGGGCACCGATCCGTCGGCGAGCCCGGGCAGGAACCGCTTCTTCGCCGCGTCGTCGCCCGCCTGCTCGATCACCGCGGACGCGATGACCGTCGGCGCGAACGGGCCGGGTGCCACCGCCCGCCCCATCTGCTCGGCGACGACGACGGTTTCCTCGAGCCCGAAGCCCGCTCCGCCGAACTCCTCGGGAAGGTGCAGGCCCAGCCAGCCCAGCTCGGCGGCCTCGCGCCAGAACGCGGGCAGTTCCTCGGTCTCGGCCTCCAGCAGCGCGCGGCCGACGCCCCGCGCCTCACGCCGCACCAGCAGATCCGACACGGTCTCGCTCAAAAGCCGGTGATCTTCATTGATCGCGATCGACATGTCCCGAGCCTAAGTTCCCGGACTCCCGGAAGATACCCGTGAACGAAATCCGTACCACCCGTTCACCACGACACCTCAGGCGAGATCGCGCTCGATACCCCGCCCCGCCCTGTCGCACTGGATCGACCGGGGTAGCCCGCTGGGTCAGGCCGCGCTCCTGCAGCGGTTCTCCGTCGATCTGGCCTGAGTCTTCTCCGTTGACCTCGGGTTGGGGTGCGGCTAGTCTCCAGAACTAGAACCAGCATTCTGAATCTGGTTTTGGGTCGCCGGTAGGCGGGTTGACGGCGTTGTCACCACTGGAGGTCTGCATGCACTTCTCCGCGTTCCTGACCACTCGTTCCGCGGGACCGGAGTCGGATCGGGCGGTGATCGAGGCGATGGTGGAGCACGCGACCGACGCCGAACGGCTCGGTTTCGACGCGGTGTTCCTGCCGGACCACCACTTCACCGGCTACGCGCCGCCGGCCAGCGACCCGATGATGTTCGCGGCCTACCTGGCGGCGAAGCTGCCGCGGCTGCACTTCGGGTTCTCGGTGCAGACGATCCCGCTGCACCACCCGGTGCGCTTCGCCGAGCGGCTCAACCTCATCGACCAGCTCACCGACGGCAAGGTGCTGGTCGGCACCGGCAGCGGCACCACGCCCGAGGAGATGATCGGGCTCGGCGTGCGCTACCAGGACACCAAGGAGCTGTCGGTGTCCAACCTGGACGTCGTGGAGCGGTTGTGGGCCAAGCGTCCCGGGGACGAGCCCGTGGAGTTCGACAACGGGCACTACCGGGGCTCGGTGGTGTCGCGGATCGTGCCCGCGCCGCACTCGCCGGACGGGCCGCAGCTGATGTCGGTGGCGCAGCGCCCGTCGAGCACCCGGCGCGCCGCCGAGCAGGCCCAGCCCGCGTTCATCCCGGCCTTCACGCCCCCGGCGATCGACGACGCCAAGCCGATGGAGCACCTGCGGCACTACTACGCGGCCTACCGCGAGGCCCTGGAAGCCGCCGGGCACTCCGAGGAGCGCGTCGCGCGGGCGCTGGAGTGGACGACGCACACCTACCAGCACGTGCACGTCGCCGACAGCGACGCGCAGGCCGAGGACGAGTTCCAGCGCCTCATGGAGCAGTACCAGGGCGCGATCGAGCGCGAGCACGTCGCCAACAAGGCGGCCGAGGCGATCACCGGTGTGGAGCTGCGCCCGCACCCCGACGCGAGAAAGCCCGGCTACCAGGGCACCTGGTGCCTGTGGGGGAGCCCGGCCACGGTCACCGAGAAGCTGCGCGAGGTCGCCGACCTCGGCATCGGCAACGTGCTCGGCGGATTCCTCGGCGGTCCGCTCACCCCGGACCGCGTCGAGCTGGGCCGCAAGTCGATGCGGCTGTTCGCCACCGAGGTCATGCCGAAGTTCCGGGAGGCCGCCGCATGAAGCCCGAAACGCGGGTCACCGCCGGGGAAACGGGCGCCACGACCCTGCCCGAATCCTCCCTGGGCCTGGACCGGATGTACCTGGTCGACGGGCCGTCCGGGCTGGTCAGCCCCACCTTCGACGAGCGCGACACCTCGCTGCTGCTGCCGAGCGGCATCGCGCTGGGGGCCACCTGGAACCCGGAGGTCGTGGGCGCGGTCGCCTCCGCTCAGGCCTGCGAGGCGCGGCGGCGCGGCTTCGACGCGATCTACGCGCCGAACCTCAACCTGGCCCGCACCGGCCTGTCCGGGCGGACCTTCGAGATGCTCTCCGAGGACCCGGTGCTGGCCGGGACGCTGGGCGCGGCGTTCGTCGCGGGCGTCCAGCAGCACGGCGTCGCGTCGTTCCCGAAGCACCTGGTCTGCAACGACACCGAGACCGAGCGCCAGCGGATGAGCGCCGAGGTCGACGAGGTCTCGCTGCGCGAGGTCTACCTGCGGCCGTTCGAGATGGCCGTGCGGGCCGGGGCCTGGGGCGTCATGGCCGCCTACAACCGGCTCGGCGGAACCCCGTGCTGCGAACACCCGGAGCTGCTGCGCATCCTCAAGGGGGAGTGGGGTTTCGACGGTGTCGTCGTCTCCGACTACTTCGCGCTGCACGACACCGTCGCGCCCGCGCTGGCGGGCCTGGATCTGGAGATGCCGGGACCGGCGATCCACTTCGGGGAGAAGCTGGCGCGCGCCGCGGCCGACGGGCTCGTGCCGCCCGAGCGGATCGAGGACATGATCGAGCGGCTGCGCCGGCTGGCCCGCCGGGTCGGCAAGCTCGACGGCCACCCCCGCCAGGTCACCGCCCGCCACGAGGTCGACGCGCAGGAGGCGCACCGGGTGCTGGTCGAGGCCGCCGAGTCGTCGTTCGTGCTGGTGCGCAACGACAACGTGCTACCGCTGGCCCCGGGCGGCATCGCGGTGCTGGGCCCCAACGCCGACCGTCCCTGCTACCAGGGCGCGACGTTCGGCCGGATCCGGCCGGAACGCGAGGTCCTCACCCCGCTGGAGGCGCTGCGCGCGCGCTTCGACGTGGTGCACGAGCGCGGCGTCCCGGACGTGCCCGCGACCTCGCTCGCAGCGCTGCGGGTGAGCACGCCCGACGGGCGGCCCGGCGTGCTGCTGGAGCATGTCCGCGACGGCGAGCCGGTGCTGACCGAGGTGCGCGGCGACAGCGCGTTCATCTGGTTCGGCCAGGTTCCCGGTGTCGGGCCGACGACCGAGCCCGGGCTGCTGCGGCTGACCGCCGTGCTCACCCCGGACGTGGACGGGGAGTGGCAGATCGGCGCGGGCGGCTCGGGCGACACCACGGTGTCGGTCGACGGCCGCGTGCTGGCCTCCCGCCCGGCACCGGCGCCCGGCGACGTGATGGGCCAGGTCGCCCGCGCGGAGGTCGAGACCGGCCGGATCCGGTTGCGTGCGGGAGAACCGGTCACCGTGCAGGTCGAGATGCGTTCCGCCGGAGGACGGGTGCAGGCGCTCAACGTGCTCGCCGCGCCACCACCGGATCCCGAGGCGCTGGGCCGCGCGGTGGCCGCCGCCGAGCGCGCCGAGACCGTGGTGCTCGTGGTGGGGGAGGAGAACAACACCTCCCGGGAGAGCCGCGACCTGCCCGATTCCGCGCTCCCGGACGACCAGCTGCGGCTGATCACCGAGGTGGCGCGGGTCAACCCGCGCACGGTCGTGGTGCTCAACGCCGGGCGCCCCCTCGACGCCCCGTGGGCCGACGACGTCGCCGCCGTGCTGCACGGCTGGTACGCGGGCCAGGGCTTCGGCGAGGCGCTCGCCCGCGTGCTGGCCGGCGACGCTGAACCGGGCGGCCGGATGCCGGTGGTGGTGCCGATGCGCGACGAGGACCGCTCCACCCACGGCGAGACCCTCGACGCCGACCTGCGCCGCCGCTACGCCGAACCCACCGGCTACCGGCATCTCGCGGAGGCGGGCAGGCCCGCCCGCTTCGCCTTCGGCTCGGGTGTCGGCTACACCACCTGGGAGCACGGTCCGGCCGAGCTCGCCGGTGACGAGGTGATCGTGCCGATCACCAACACCGGCGAGCGGCGGGGCCGCGAGGTCGTCCAGGTCTACGTCCGCGCTCCCGGCGAAACCGGGCCGAGGCTGGCCGGATTCGGCTCCGCCGAGGCCGAACCCGGTGCGACCGAGCGGGTCTCGATCCGGCTGCCGGAGCGGACCTGGCAGCGCTGGACGCCCGGCGACGGGTGGGTGATCCCCCCGGGCTCCCACGAGGTGCTCGTCGGGCGCTCCAGCGAGGACGTCCGCCAGACCCTGACCGTGCCGTGCTGACCGGCTCAGCTCTCCGACAGCGTCCGGTGCGGCAGCGCGAGGGCCAGCAGCAGCGAGAACGCGAAGCAGCCCGCCGTGGTGAGGAAGACGGCGGTGAACGTCGGGTCGTGCGCGGCCAGGGCGCCCAGGATCGCGGTGCCGACGGTGACGCCGAGCTCGCGGGTGAAGGTCATGCCCGAGGTGACGGCACCGACCGCGCCGCCCGGAACCGCGTCCTGGGCAGCCACCACGATGATCTGCATGAACAGACCCGTTCCCAGCCCCACCAGGGCGAGCAGCAGACCGGCCGCGAGCAGCGAGGTCTCGGTGGTCGCCAGCGCGGTCGCCGCGGCGGCGGCCGGGGCCGAGCCCAGTGCCGGGAACAGCCGCCAGCGGCCGATCCGGCGCACCAGCTGCCCGGAGGCGTTCATCCCGATCACGATGCCGAGCGTGGCGGGCAGGAGCAGCATTCCCGCCGTCGAGGCGTCCGCGTCGTGCGCGCGGTGCGCCCACGTCGGCACGTAGGCCAGCAAGCCGAACAGCCCCAGCCCGGACAGCAGCGCGAGCAGGTAGCAGCCGATGACCATCCGAGGGTGCGGCACCCGCAGCGGCAGCACCGGTTCGGCGGCCCGCCGCTCCCGGATCAGGGCGGCCACCAGCAGCACCGCGACGACCGCCGCGGCCGCGAACGTGGCCGCGCCCCACCCGGTCTCGGCGGCGGAGACGCTGATCAGCACCGCTCCGGCCGCCACGGCGGCCAGCAGCACGGCTCCCGGGGTGTCGAACCGGGCGCTCGCGGCGACCGGCCGGACGACCGGGATCGTGGCGAGCACCAGCACGGCGGCCGCCGCGCCCAGCGGCAGGTTGAGCCAGAAGACCCACCGCCACGACACCGCGTCGGTCAACCACCCGCCCAGCAGCGGGCTGATCACCGTCGCCAGCGCGAACACCGCGCCGAGCGGGCCCAGGTAGGCGGCCCGCTCGCGCGCGGGCACGACGTCGGCGACCACGGTCTGCGGCAGCACCAGCAGGCCCGCCCCGCCGAGGCCCTGCGCGAACCGCGCCGCCGCCAGCACCTCCACCGAGGTGGCCACACCGCACACCGCCGAAGCGCCGACGAACACCGCGATCGACAGCCCCAGCATCCGGCGTCGCCCCACCCGGTCGGCCAGCGCGCCGACGGCGGGCATGACCGCGGTCATCGCCAGCGCGTAGGCGGTGACGATCCACGAAGCCCGTTCCGGCGCACCGAGTTCCGCGGTGATGGTCGGCAGCGCGGTGGCCACGATCGTCTGGTCCAGGGCGCCGAGCGCGGTGAGCAGGACCAGGCAGCTGAACAGTCCCCGGTGGCGGCGGACGCGCGGCGGGGTGGAGGCGGGTGCGGACACGTGACTGCGGCTCCCTGAAAGCGCTCGACGACGAGAAACAAAAACCAGAGTGATGGATTTACTTTAACCGATCTGTCGCGCAGCCTGGGGAGCGATGGTTCCCCGGTGCCGCGCGGCACCGTGCGCGCAAAGGAGCGGAGCACGTGGACATCACCGGCAAAGCGGGGGTCCGCACGGACCCGAGACTCGGCCTGCGGGAGAAGCTCGGCTACGGAGCCGGCGACCTGGCCTCGAACCTCTCCTGGAACCTCGTCGGCGGGTTCCTGCTCTACTACTACACCGACGTCGCGGCGATCTCGGCCGGCGTGCTGGGCACCATGTTCCTCATCGCGCGGCTGCTCGACGCGATCGTCGACCCGTTCATCGGCATCCTGGTGGACCGCACCCGCACCCGCTGGGGCAAGGCCCGCCCGTACCTGGTGTTCGTGTCGGTGCCCTTCGGCATCCTCGGGGTGCTGACCTTCACCGTTCCCGACGTCGGCGACACCGGCAAGATCATCTACGCGTTCCTCACCTACCTCACGCTCGGGCTGCTGTTCTCCCTGGTCAACGTGCCCTACAGCTCGCTGCTGCCGATGATGACCCGCGATTCGCACGAGCGGATGCAGATGGGCGGGCTGCGCGCGGTGGGCAGTTCCATCGGCACGATCATCGTCACCGCCACCACCACGCCGTTCGTGGCCCTGCTCGGCGGCGGCGACGCGCAGTTCGGCTGGACCGTGGCCGCGCTGATCTACAGCGCCCTGAGCGTCGGGTTCTTCGCGTTCACCTTCGCCGCCTGCAAGGAGCGCTACGCGCTGCCGGCCGAATCCGAGTCGATGTCGCCGCGCGCCGCGGTGCGCACCCTGCTCGGGAACCGGCCGTGGAAGGTGACTTTCGCCTACGGCGTGCTCAACTTCGTGCGCCTGGGCACGGTTCTGGCGGTCACCGTTTACTTCGCGCTCGAAGTGCTGCACAAGCCGTGGGCGATCTCGGTGCTGCTGCCGATGGTCTCGGGCATGATGCTGCTGGCCGGTCTGGTCGCCGCCCCGTACTACCGGCGCTTCGGCAAGCGGCGCGGCAACCTGCAGGCGCTGCTGGTCGGTGGCCTCGCCTGGTCGTCGATGATCTTCTTCGAGGCGAGCTTCCCGCTGTTCCTGGCCTTCTACACGGTCGCGACCCTGGCCATCGGGCTGTCGATGACGTCGATGTTCACCATGACCGCCGACTGCGTGGAGTACCAGCAGTGGCGCTACGGCACCCGCAACGAGGGGCTGCTGTCCTCCGGCATCAGCTTCGCCACCAAGGTCGGTTCGGCGCTGGGCTCGGCCGGCGTCGCCTACGGGCTCGGTCTCGCCGGCTACGCGCCCGACCACGTCGGAGACAGCGCCCTGACCGCCATCCGCGTGCTGTTCTACGGCGCTCCGGTGCTGCTCATCGCGCTGCAGGCGTGGGCGATCGCGTACTGGGACCTCGACGGCGAGCACGAGCGGATGGCCGCCGAGATCGACCGGCGCGAGAACGACTGAGGAGGCACGACATGCTCGGCACCGCCGAACTCCGGCGCGCCCTGGGCCACTACCCGACCGGCGTCTCGGTCGTCACCGCCACCGGGGCGGACGGGACGCCGGTGGGGATGGTGGTCGGCACCTTCACCTCGGTGTCGCTGGACCCGCCGCTGGTCGGGTTCCTGCCGGACCGGCGCAGCACCTCCTGGCCGCGGATCCGGGCGGCCGGGCGGTTCTGCGTCAACGTGCTGGCCGCGAGCCAGGAGGAGGTCTGCCGCGACTTCGCCGACAAGCGCCCCGGCCGCTTCGAGGCGCACGGCGAGCCCGGCCCGTGCGGGCCGCGGCTGGCCGGGGCGGTGCTGCGGGTGGACTGCGACGTCGACCGGGTGCTCCCGGCCGGGGATCACGAGCTCGTGCTGGGCCGGGTCCGGGCGCTGGAGGCCTCGCCGGAGGCGGGTGAGCCTATGGTGTTCTGGCGGGGCCGCTACGCGGCTCCGGCCGTGTGATGCCGTCGCGCGTCGGCGGGATCCCGGCCCGGGACATGCCGTACGGTCGGATCGTGGAGATCATGGACACCCGAGTTCGCGCACCGAAGCAGGAGCGCAGCCGCCTGTCGTTCGACAAGGCGCTGGACGCCGTCGTCGAGCTGCTGATGGAGCGGCGCTCCGACTCCTTCACGCTCGTGGAGGTCGCGCAGCGGGCGGGTGTGTCCACCGGGTCCATCTACGGGCGCGTGAGCAGCAAGGACGATCTCATCCGCGCCGCCCACACCCGCGAGATGCAGCGGGTGCGCGACGAGCAGCGCGCGGTGTTCTCCGGCGGACCGACGCCCGGCGAGTCGTTCGGGCAGGCCGTGGAGCGGGTGATCACCACGGCGGCGGACCTGCTGCGCCGCAACGCCGCCGTGCTGGCGCCGTTCATGTTCCTGGCCAACCAGGACGCCCAGATCGCCGAGGCCGGTGCGCAGGCGCACGCGGAGATGCGGGAGGCGTTCATCGCCGCGCTGGAGTCACGCGCGGAGGAGATCGCCCACGACGATCCCCGGCACGCGCTGGAGTGGAGCTTCACGGTGGTCTACAGCGTGCTGGCCCGGTGGCTGGGCCTGGGCAGCGCCCAGGAGGCGGCCGGTCAGGGGGAGTGGTGGACGATCCTGGCCGACCTGACGCACATGGTCATGGCCTACCTGGTCGGAGGCCGCACGGGCGAGTGAGCTCCGCGCGCTGATGCGCGGGCGGTTTTGGGCCGAGAAAATAGAATCAACATGTTGAATTCGATGTGGCGGGGCGGCAGACTGATCCCGGACCTGGCCTCGACGAAGGAGACAAGCGGCCGATGAGCGAGCAGACCCGCGCTTCCGCGATCCGGCGAGGGGTGAGCCTGTACTCCTTCCAGGAGGAGTACTTCCTGCGCACCATGTCCGTCGAGGACTGCGTCGCCGCCTGCGCCCGGATGGGCGCGCTGGGCATCGAGATCATCCCCGAGCAGTCGATCCCCGGATTCCCGGTGCTCACCGAGGAATTCCTCGACTCCTGGCGCGGCTGGATGAACACCTACGGCACTACTCCGGTGGCCACCAACGCCTTCCTCGACACCAAGCTGCACCCCGACCGCTGGCTGACCCTCGACGAGCAGGTCGCCTCCGTGCACCGCGACATCGACATCGCGGTCGCCCTCGGCGCCGGGATCGTCAAGGCGACCATCAACTTCCCGCCCGAGGTGATGGAAGCCGCCGCGCCCCACGCCGAGGAGCGCGGCGTGCGGATCCTGCTGGAGGTGCACGCGCCGTTCCACTACCGCCACCCCTGGGTCGTCGAGCACCTGGAGGTGATGCACCGCGTCGGGGCGCACGTGCTCGGGCTGATGCCCGACATGGGCATCCACGTGCGGCGATTCCCGCGCGTGGTCAGCGAGCGGGCGCTGCGCGACGGCGCGAAACCCGAGCTGGTCGACTACATCGTGCGCACCTACGACGACGGCGGCGACACCCACGCGCTGATGGACGTCGTCAACTACCGGGGCGGCGGGCCCGTCGAGTTCGGCCTGGCACGGCAGGCCACGCACTACATCTGGTCGGAGCCGAAGGACATGCTCGAGCACATGGCCTTCATCGGGCACGTGCAGGCCAAGTTCTACGAGATGCCCGACGAGCACGCCGAGTTCAGCATCCCCTACGACGAGATCGTCCCGGTGCTCGCCGACGGCGGCTTCACCGGTTACCTCTCCAGCGAGTACGAGGGCAACCGGCACATCCAGGACGCCCACCCCGTCGACAGCGTCGAGCAGGTCGCCCGCCAGCAGCGGATGCTCGCCCGCCTGCTCGGCGAAACCGCCTGAGAACGAGGGAGAAGCGCAGTGTTCGACCAGTACATCCTCTGCGAGGACGGTTTCCGGCGCCGCGAGGACGGCCGGCCCGGCGGGCGGCTGGAGGTCCGGATGCCCTACTACCGCGGGCTGTTCCTGTCGATGGTCGAGGCCGTCGACCTGACCTTCGACGGGCGGCCGGTGCCCGCCGAGCGCACCTCGTTCACCGTGCACGGCAACACCTACTCCTTCGCCGAGCTGGGCGGGATCACCGACGACCGGTGGGAGATGGGGGAGCGGGCGGTGCTGGCGTTCGAGACCGAGCAGGCCCCGGAACCCGGCGAGCACGAGGTGGACGTGGCGGTGCGGCTGCGGATCTCCTACATGCCCGTGCCCGGGGGCGGCCGGGACCGCAAGCGCCTCGTGCTGCCGTGACCCGCACCTTCCCCGAGCGGGTCGACGTCGCGATCGTCGGCAGCGGACCGTGCGGCGCCGCGGTCGCGCGGGTGCTGTCCGAACGCCGTCCGGACCTGCGGGTGGCGACCTTCGAGGCCGGTCCGCTGCTGGCCGATCCGCCGGGCGAGCACGTCAAGAACCTCCCCGACACCGCGCGCGAACGAGCCCAGCGGTGGTCCGAAGGAGGTGGCCGCGCCGGTCGCCCGGGAACGCACCTGGTGCCGGGTGCCGAGGCGATGCCCGGCGCGGCGATGTCGACCAACGTCGGCGGCATGGGCGCGCACTGGACGGCCGCCTGCCCGCGTCCCGGCGGCGGCGAGCGCATCCCGTTCCTGCCGGACCTGGACGGCGACCTCGACGAGGCCGAACGGCTGCTCGGCGTCGCCGAGTTCCCCGACGCGCCCTACGCCGCGCAGATCCGAGAACGCCTGGGCGCGGCGTTCGACACCGGCAGATCTGAGGACCGGCGCGTGCGCGCCATGCCGCTGGCCGCGCGCCGGGGCACCGACGGTCGGCTCCGCTGGTCCGGTGCCGACGTCGTCTTCGGCGAGCCGACCAGGCGCAACCCCCGGCACGCCCTGTTCCCGGACGCCCCGGTCACCCGCGTGCTCGTCGACGGCGACCGGGTGCGCGGGCTGCTCGTGCGCGACCTCCGCGACGGCGGCGAGCACCGGATCCGCGCCCGGCGGGTGGTGGTCGCCGCCGACGCGCTGCGCACCCCGCGGCTGCTGTGGGCCTCGGGCGTGCGGCCAGAGGCGCTGGGCCGCCACCTCAACGACCAGCCGCAGGTGATCTTCGCGGTCCGGCTGCGCGACGTCCGCGCGGAGGAGGGAACGCCCGGGCGCAGCGGTGTGTCGTGGGTGCCGTTCACCGACGAGCAGCCGTTCCACGGCCAGGTCATGCAGCTCGACGCCTCACCGGTGCCGCTCGACGACACCCCGGCTCCGGGGTCGGTCGTCGGCCTCGGCTGGTTCTGCGCCAAGGAGATCCGCGCCGACGACCGGGTCACCTTCGGCGAGGAACGCGACGAGCTCGGCATGCCGGCGATGCGGATCCACTACGGGCTCACCGACCGCGACCGTGCCACCATCGAGGCGGCGGGCAAGGCGGTGCGCGCCGCGGCGGAGGCGCTGGGCGAGCCGCTCGACGACGACCCGATCGTCCTCGAACCGGGTTCCTCGCTGCACTACCAGGGCACGGTCCGGATGGGCCGCGCCGACGACGGCACCAGCGTCTGCGACGAGCACGGCGAGGTGTGGGGAGTCGGCGGGCTGCACATCGCGGGCAACGGGGTCATCCCGACCGCCACGGCCTGCAACCCGACACTGACCTCGGTCGCGCTCGCCGCCCGCACCGCCCGGCACCTCGCCGACGACCTCCACCCGTGAAGGAGCAGTGAGATGCGCATCCTCGTCGAAGGAGAGTCGGTCACCGTCGCCGAACCCGACGACCTCGGCCGCCTGCACCTCGAACTCACCGGGACCAGCGCGGAGGCGGCCTCGGCCGCGCTCGCTCGCGCGGGCCTCGGCCGCATCGACGACACCGGGCACGCCCGCATCGACGCCGACGCCCTGCGCTCCCTCGCCGAACCGGTTGGGGCGAGCGAGGACTGGCGGCGGCGCTGGACCGGGATGCTCGACTACGCCCGCAGCAAGGGCTGGCTCGACGACTCCGGCCAGATCCGGGTCCACCTCGCCTGAGTTCGGCTCAGAGGCGTTCGATGAGCGTCGCGTTGGCCATCCCGCCGCCCTCGCACATGGTCTGCAGCCCGAAGCGCCCGCCGGTGGCCTGCAGGTGGTTGACCATCGTGGTCAGGATCCGGGTGCCGGAGGCGCCGAGCGGGTGGCCCAGCGCGATCGCCCCGCCACGCGGGTTGAGCCGCGCCGGGTCGGCGTCGAACTCGCGCTGCCACAGCAGCGGCACCGGCGCGAACGCCTCGTTGACCTCGTAGGCGTCGATGTCGTCGATGGACACCCCGGAGCGCTCCAGCAGCTTGCGGGTGGCCGGGACGACGCCGGTGAGCATGAGCAGCGGGTCGCTGCCGGTGACCGCGAAGCTGTGGAACCGCGCCTTGGGCCGCAACCCGAGCGCGCGGGCCTTGGCCTCGCTCATGATGAGCACCGCCGAGGCGCCGTCGGTCAGCGGCGAGGAGTTGCCGGGGGTGATCCGCCAGTCGATCTCCGGGAACCGCTGGGAGAGCGCGTCGTTGGCGAACGACGGCTTCAACCCGGCCAGTCCCTCGGCGGTGGTGGACACCCGCACCGTCTCGTCGGCGCTCGCGCTGCGCTCGGTGCCGTCCTCGCCGGTGACGGTGATCGGCAGGATCTCGTCGTCGAACGCGCCACCGGAGGCGGCCAGCGCGGCGCGGGCGTGCGAGCGGGCGGAGAACTCGTCGAGCTCGTCGCGGCCGAACTTCCACCGCGCGGCGATGAGCTCCGCCGACACCCCCTGGTTCACCAGCCCGTCCGGGTAGCGCGCGGCCACCGAGGGGCCGGCGGGCTTGGTGCCCATCGGGGTGGTGCCCATCGGCACCCGGCTCATCGACTCCACGCCGCAGGCGATGACGACGTCGTAGGCGCCGGAGAGCACGCCCTGGGCGGCGAAGTGCGCGGCCTGCTGGCTCGACCCGCACTGCCGGTCGATGGTCGTGGCCGGAACCGACTCGGGGAACCCGGCGCCGAGCACGGCGTTGCGGGTGATGTTGAGGGCCTGCTCGCCGGCCTGGCCGACGCAGCCGCCGATGACGTCGTCGATCTCGCCCGGGTCGATGCCGCTGCGCTCGACGAGCCCGCGCAGCGTGCGGGTGAGCAGTTCGGCGGGGTGGATGCCGGAGAGCTGGCCTCCCGGCTTGCCCTTGCCCGACGGGGTCCTGATCGCGTCGACGATGACGGCGTCCATGGCGCTCCTCCTTCGATGGCTACTTAACGATCGCTAGGTACTCTCGGGCTGTCAAGGACTTGGTTGCTTATCGATCGCTCAGTACGCTGCGCGGAAACGCGGTCGAGACGTGAGGAGAGGCAAGTGGACATCAAGGGTGCTGTCGCGCTGGTGACCGGCGGAGCGTCCGGGCTGGGCCTGGCCACGGTCAAGGAGCTGCACGGGCAGGGCGCCAAGGTCGTCATCGTGGACCTGCCGTCCTCGCAGGGCGAGACGGTCGCCAAGGAGCTCGGCGACGGGGTCGTGTTCGCCGCCGCCGACGTGACCGACGAGCAGCAGGTCACCGCCGCGCTCGACGCCGCCGCCGGACTGGGCGAGCTGCGCATCGCCGTCAACTGCGCCGGGATCGGCAACGCCGCCAAGACCGTCGGCAAGAAGGGCGCCTTCCCGCTGGCCGACTTCACCAAGGTCATCAACATCAACCTGATCGGCACCTTCAACGTGCTGCGGCTGGCCGCCGAGCGCATGTCGGCGATCGACCCGGTCGGTGAGGAGCGCGGCGTCATCGTCAACACCGCCTCGGTGGCGGCTTTCGACGGTCAGGTCGGCCAGGCCGCCTACTCGGCGTCCAAGGGCGGCATCGTCGGCATGACGCTGCCGATCGCCCGCGACCTGGCGGGCCTGAAGATCCGGGTGTCGACCATCGCGCCAGGCCTGTTCCACACGCCGCTGTTCGCCGCGCTGCCCGAAGAGGCGATCGACTCGCTGGGCGCGCAGGTGCCGCACCCCTCCCGGCTCGGCGACCCGACCGAGTACGGCTCGCTGGTGCGCCACATCGTGGAGAACCCGATGCTCAACGGCGAGACGATCCGCCTCGACGGCGCGATCCGGATGGCGCCCCGCTGACACCGCCCGAACCGGCCGGCGCGATGCGCCGGCCGGTAAGGTGCCCGTGCAGCGGGGGGAGAAGAGGAGTGCGTCATGGCGCGAGCGAGCGCGGATCCGGGTGTCGAGTCCGAGTGGCGGGAGTTCGGTCCGCTCGAACTGACGCCGATCCTCGACGCGGCGTTGGACGAGTTCCGCGAGAGCGGTTTTCACGGAGCCACGGTGCGCCAGATCGCGCGCCGGGTCGGCATGACCGTGCCCGCGCTGTACTACCACCACGAGAACAAGGAAGGGCTGCTGGTCGCCCTCCTCGAACTCGGCACCGGTGAGGTGGCCTGGCGGGTGCGCACCGCCGCCGACGAGCACCCGGACTCGCCGCGCGAGCAGTTCGTCAGCGTCATCGAGGCGATCGTGCTGCACATGGCCTACCGGTTCCGGCTGGCCGCGCTCGACGGCGAGATGCGCTACCTCTCGCCGGGCAACCGCCGCCGCTACGGCGCCCGCCGCAAGGACGTGGAGAACGTCCTCACCGAGGTCATCGAAAACGGCGTCGAGAAGGGCGTTTTCGCGCTCGCCGACCCGGTGGAGACCTCCCGCGCGCTGCTGGGCATGTGCCAGTCGGTCGGCCGCTGGTACCACCCGGACGGCCCGCTGAGCCCCGAGGAGCTCGCCGAGCGCTACGTCGACATCGCCCTGATGACCGTCGGGGCACACCCGCGCTTGCAGCGCTAGAACTCGCGGTCGACGATCATCGCGGCGAGCTCGTCGAGCCGGTCCGCCGCTCCCGGGCGGAACTCCGCGCGGCGCAGGGCGGTGAGCGACTCCGCCACGAGCCGTTCGGCTTCCGCGCGGCTCCAGTCCCGGCCGCCCGCCTTCTCGACCAGCAGCGCCAGCTGCTCGATCTCGGTGTCGGGCAGCTCGTCCTTGGAGGCGTAGACCGCGGCGAGCTCGCGTCCGGCGTCGGTGCCGGAGTGCAGCGCCGCGACCACCGGCAGGCTCTTCTTGCGGGCGCGCAGGTCGGCGTGCACCGGCTTGCGGGTGACCTCGGGATCGCCCCAGATGCCCAGCAGGTCGTCGACGTGCTGGAAGGCCAGCCCCAGCTTCTCGCCGAAGGACCGCAGGTCCCGGCGCTGCTCGGTGGAGGCACCGCCCAGCAGGGCGCCGAGCTCGCAGGCGCCGCCGATGAGCGCGCCGGTCTTGCCGCAGGCCATCGCCTCCACCGCTGACACCGGGGTCTCGGGGGAGTCCTCGAAGGCCAGGTCGGCGGTTTCGCCCTCGATGAGGGCGGTGGTGGCCTCGTGCAGCACGCGCACGGCTTCGGCGCCGCAGCCCGCGAGCGTCCGGTAGGCCAGGGACAGCAGCGCGTCACCGGCCATGATGGCCGGTCCGGCGCCGAAAGCGGCCCAGGCCGTGGGACGTCCGCGTCGCGCGGCGTCGCGGTCGAGGACGTCGTCGTGCAGCAGCGAGAAGTTGTGCACCAGCTCGACGGCCACCGCCGCCGGTACGGCCACCGATCCGGCGCCGCCGACGGCCTCGGCCGACAGCAGCACCAGCGCGGGACGCACGGCCTTGCCGGAGGAATCGCCGGTGGCGTCGCCGTCGGCGTCCCAGTATCCGAGGTGATACCCGCACACGCGTTGCATCTCGCGCGGGAGTTCGGAAATCGCTCTTCTCATGGAGGGCTCGAACAGGTCGCGCGACCACTGCACCGAATCCATTACCGATGTCGCCATCACAAGATGATCTTCGCAGTGGCGATGCCGGAACGGGAACCGGCCCCCGTCATTCGGCGCGTTTTTACGCCGGACACCGATCGCGGTTGCGACGTTGAGAGCACGCGGGAATTCGGCGGCCCGCGAAGCAAGCGCGCGCTTACATTCTCCGGGTCGCGCTGTGCTGCATTCTGAATTTTCATGAACGAGCACTGTTCGATACTGCCCGGTTTCGGAATAGATCCGTGCCGAAATTGATCGATCGATAGGTGCGGGATCTGAAGATGCAGGTAGTGACGTTGAAAGTGGCATATACCAATCGGTTCCACTTCGAACTAACAGCGTCGGTTCATCACGGAACGGACTCGTTCGAATCTCCGTGAAGACGCAATGTCGACCCGCGCGGAGAAAGTGCCGACGCGTTCTGGCTGTGATTTTGCAGACCCATTCGTTCCGCATTATTTCCGAACAGCGCGTTTGCGATTCGCCGCCGCGCCGGTGGTAAGGATCTGCCACTGATCGGACTAATCGGTTCCCGGCGGCCGGGCGATTCATGGCGCTGAATTCACCCCGGTATGGTCCGCGCAGCAACAGGCCGGGTGGATGTCGTGAAAACTCCCTCGCGCCTGGGACGTTCAGGTTTCACGGAAAGAAGTCGGCACAGGGCCTCACCTTCACGGCGAAAGAACTCCTCCACGCGGAGCGCATCCGCGAATGTCCGTGGTACGCGCGTGCTTTCACGCGAATCCCGGATGTTCGCGCGGTCCGTCGCGCTCCGAGAACGACGGACCGCGGTCACCTGGACCGATGCTGCCCGCGCACAGGGGTTCTCGCCGCGGTGAGCCGTGCCCGAGAGGAGTTCTGGGATGGAAAGCCCTGCCCGCGCGGCGGACAACGAGGAGAGGCCGGGCCTGCGCCGCCGGCGCTTCCTCACCTACCTGGCGGCGGCCCCGACGCTGACGGTCGTCGGCAAGATGCTGGCCGAGGGCGAGGCCGCCGCGGCCACCGCCGTGCCCGGCCAGCTGCCGGTCCCGCCGATCGCGGACATCTTCGACATGGGTGACGCGATCAACCTGCTGGCCACCCCCACCTTCGGCGAACTGCGCCTGGGCATCAGCGAGAACAACAAGGTCTGGTTCGAGCTGCCCAAGACCGAGGTGGGTCAGGGCATCAACACCACGGTCGCGATGATCCTGGCCGAGGAGTTCGACGCCAAGCCCACCGACATCGCCATCACCCTCGCCGACGCGCGGCCCGAGCTGTCGTACTCGCAGGTGACGGCGTTCTCGACCTCCGTGCGCGTGCTGCGCAAGCCGCTGGCCTCGATGGCCGCGGCGGGCCGCGCGCGGCTGGTCACCGCCGCGTCCAAGCGGTGGAACATCCCGGCGAACCGGCTGTCCACCAAGGACACCTGCGTCTACGCCCCGGACGGGCGCAAGCTCACCTTCGGCGAGCTGTCCAAGGACGCCGCCAAGGTCGCGATCCCGGCCGTGCCGGCGACCCCGAAGCCGCCGGAGCGCTACCACGTCGTCGGCAAACCGCTGAACCGCCTGGACGCGCGCGACATCGTCACCGGCAAGGCGTCCTACATCTCCGACACCAAGATCCCCGGCTCGGTGGTGGCGGTCGTCGTCCGGCCGCCGACCATCGGCGGCACCGTCGCCTCCTACGACGACTCCGCGGCCCGGAAGATGCCCGGCGTCGCCGCGGTCACCCAGATCCCCACCGGGATCGCGGTGTGCGCGGAGAACACCTGGCAGGCGATGGAAGCCGCCAAGAAGGTCGAGGTCACCTGGAACAGCGGCCCGGCGGCCACCCGCTCCGGCGCTGACGTCGCCGAGGTCCTCAAGGAGAAGGCAGGCAGCCTCGGCGACGTCGTCAGCCCGGACGGCGGCGAGTTCGACGAGCGCTTCGACTTCGCCTTCACCAGCCACGCCCCGATGGAGACCGGGTTCGCCGTCGCCGACGTGGGCGACGGCAAGGCCGAGGTGTGGTGCGCCTCCCACGTGCCGATCGAGGTGCAGAAGGCCGTCGCCGAGGAGCTCGGCCTCACCACCACCGACGTCACGGTGCACGTCAAGCGCGCGGGCGGGTCGTTCGGCCGCAACTGCCACATGGACGCCCCCATCGAGGCCGCGCAGGTGTCGAAGGCGACCGGCAAGGTCGTCAAGCTGTTCTGGACCCGCAACGACGACACGCGCCACGGCCGGATGCGCGCCGCCACCCACCAGCGGGTGCAGGCCTCGGTGCGGGCGGGCAAGGTCCGCTCGTTCCACCACCGCGTCTCCGGCGCCTGGACCGACCTCACCCACGGCCTCGGCGACATCGTGTTCACCGCGCTGATGGAGCTCGGCAAGCCCGCCAAGGAAGCCGTGGCCGACGTCGTCATCGGCGTCACGCAGACGGTTCCCTACGAGTTCGGCCTCGCCACGGTCTCGGGCACCGAGACCGATGTGGACCTGCCCAACACCGGCGTGATGCGCGGCGTGCACTCGGTGGCCTACCGGGTCGCCGAGGAGCTCACCGTCGACCGGATCGCCGAGCACCTGGGCCAGGACCCGGTGGACTTCCGGCTGGCGACGCTCAAGGACGACCGCACCAAGGCGGTGCTGCGCAAGGTGGTCGCCGAGGGCAAGTGGGGGCGGCCGATGCCCAAGGGGCACGCCCAGGGCATCGGCATCCACCAGGAGTACAAGTCGATGACCGCGACGCTGGTGGAGATCGACGCGAGCGACCCGAAGAACCCGCGCGTCACCAAGGCGCTGGTGGCCATCGACCCGGGGCGGGCGATCAACCCGCGCGGCGTCGAGGCCCAGATGCAGGGCGGGCTCATGGACGGCATCAACACCGTCCTCTACGCCGGTCTGCACATCGACGACGGCGCGGTGCGCGAGGGCAGCTTCGCCGACTTCCGCGTCGCCCGCCAGGCCCAGGCGCCGCGCGAGACGAAGGTCTTCATCATGCCGCCGACCGGCGAACCCGGTGGTGTCGGCGAGATCTCCGTGCCCGCCTCGGCCGCCGCGGTCGCCAACGCCTACGCGCGCGTTACCGGCACCGTCCCGCGCCAGTTCCCGATCATCCACTAAGAGGGGAGTACCCGCGTGCCCAAGTATTCGATCACCGTCAACGGTAAGGACGTCGAGGTCGACGTCCCGGCGGAGATGCCCCTGCTGTGGGTGCTGCGCGACGAGCTGCGCATCACCGGCCCCAAGTACGGCTGCGGCGTCGGCGTCTGCAGGGCCTGCACCTGCTTGATGGACGACGAGGAGATCCAGCCCTGCATGGTCAAGGCCGCCGACGCCGACGGCGCCGAGGTCACCACGATCGAGGGCCTGGCCGAGGACGGCGAGCTGCACCCGGTCCAGCAGGCCTGGGTCGACCGGGACGTCCCGCAGTGCGGCTTCTGCCAGCCCGGCCAGATCATGACCGCCGTCGCCCTCATCGAGGAGAAGGGCGACGACGTCTCCGACGCCGACATCGACCGGATCGAGAACGTCTGCCGCTGCGGCACCTACGGACGCATCCGCGAGGCCATCAAGCGCGCCGCGCAGGCCTGATCACTCCCAGCACGGCGAAAGCCCGCGCGATCAGCGGGCTTTCGCCGGTTCCCCCGTCTCCACGACCCTTCAGGAGCATTCCAGTCGTGACACTGTTCCAGCAGACCGCTGACCGCGCTCTGGACCACGTCCGCAAGCAGATCGGGCCGGACGGCGCGCCGTCGGTCGAGATGTCGTTCGACCCCGCCTTCGGCGAGAGCTTCACCGGCCGCGAGGCGCGCGAGAAGCTGACCGCGATCCTGGGCGAGGACCCGGGTTTCAGCCTCGCCGACGAGGCGTTCTCGGCGATGGTGTCGTTGATGCTGCTCGCCTCCACCGACGCGCGTCCGGACCGGGAGCTGATCGCGCCGCTGTTCGAGCAGGTGGAGCGCTGCCGCTGGAAGCGGCGCTACCGATTCCTGCCGGACAGCGGGCTGCCTGCCGACACCGACTGCACGGCGATGGCCACCGGCGCGCTGCACGAGCTCGGGATGCTGCGGGTCCCGGACCTGCAGGCGACCGTGCACGAGCTGACCGCCGCGGCCTCGCACGAGCCGGGCGAGTCCGAGGACCTGTGGCCGTGGGTCCACCTGGTGTACTGGGAGGACGGCGAGGAACCGGGCACGCTCAGCCGCGGCCGCAAGCACGACGCGGTGGTGTCGGCCAACGCCCTCTACACCCTGCACCTGGCCGGAACCCCGGACCGGATGGAGGAGCGCGCGGTCGGCGACGCCACCACCCGCTACCTCGTCGCCCACCTCGAATCCGGCCGCTGGCTGGAGGGAACCCGCTACTACCCGTCGCCGAAGGCGTTCCTGCACGCCCTCTCGCGCGTCTGCGCCCGCCACCCCGAGCAGACCACCGCGCTGCTCGACCCCGCCCGCCGCGCGCTGGCCGAGCTCGACGAGCCGGAGAGCGCCCTGGAGATCGCGCTGCACGTGCTGGCCGCCGACAACCTCGGCGTCACCGACGGGCAGGACGCGCGCCGCACCCGGCTGGTGGAGTCGCAGGACTCCGACGGGTCGTGGCCGGCGGCCGCCTACTACCGGATGGGCCGCTTCGCCGTCCACTTCGGATCGCGCTACCTGACCACGGTCTTCGCGATGCGCGCGCTGTGGGAGGTGCGATGAACCGCGATCTGGGACTCCTCGACCTCGGCCGGGTGCACCCGGCCGCCGACGACATCGGCGCCCGGTTGTGCCAGTGGGCCGCCCGCGTCGGCCTGATCACCACCGCCGCCGACGAGCAGCGGCTGCGCGGCGCCGGGTTCCACGAGGTCAGCGCGCTGGTGATGCCGGACGACTCGGCCGACACGGTCGAGCTCTACGCCCGGTGGATCACCGTGCTGTTCCACCTCGACGACGAGCAGGACGACGACGCCGAGCGCACCCCGGAGCAGGTCCACGAGCTCTACGCGGCGATCACGGCGATCATGCAGGGCCGGCCGGTGCTGGTGGCCTCCCCGCTGGTGTCGGCGCTGACGGACCTGTGGCCGCGCACGATGGCGGGCATGACGGCCCGGTGGCGGGAGCGCGTCATCGCCCACCTGCACCGGCACCGGGACGCGTCGCTGGCCCAGATCGCCCACCGGGAGGCCGGGACGCTGCCGACGCCGGAGGAGTATCCGGTGCTGCGCCGCGAGGCCAACGGCATGTTCATGTTCGACATCATCGAATCCGCGTGCGGCACGGAGGTTCCCGACGAGCTGGCCCGCTCGGAGGCGTGGAAGGAGCTCTGCGAGTCCTCCAACGACCTCACGGCCTGGTGCAACGACATCCGCTCGCTGGCCAAGGAAGCCGCCAACGACGAACCCACCAACTTCGTCACGGTCCTCCGCCACGCCCGCGGCTGCTCCGAGCAGGACGCCGTCGCCGAGGTCGAGAACCGGATCCGGCAGCGCCAGAAGGAACTGGTCGAGGCCACCAGGCGGGTCCGCGTCCAGATCACCGACCAGCCCCGCCTCCTGCAACCCAGGCTGGGCCACCTCACGACGGTGATCAGCCACATCCCGGGCGGCCACGCCGCCTGGCTCGACACCTCCGCCCGCTACCGCGAAGCCGGGTGAGAGGAACCCTCGTGCGGCCTCCTCGGCGCAGGGGAGGCCGCACGAGGACCCCTCCGGCCCGACCTCGTGGTCCACCAGGGCCCACCCCTCACCAGGGGACAGTTTTAGCCATAACTACCCAGGCCCAATGCCCGAAATGTCCGGACAGTTCTCACTAAAACTGCCCCCTACCCACCACCCACCCCACCCGAGACACCAAAAACCCCGGTTTTCACCGCGTCAAAAACCCCGGTTTTCACGCGACGAAAACCGGGGTTTTCGACGGGAGGTCCGCGGAGGTCTCCCGCGTGAGGAGTTACGGGTTGACGAGGACTTTGAGGGAGCGGCGTTCGTCCATGGCTCGGTAGCCGTCGGGGACGCCTTCGATGTCGACCGTGGTGTCGAAGACGCGGCCGGGTTCGACTCGGCCCTCCAGGACCGCGGGCAGGAGGCGTTCGATGTAGGCGCGGGCGGGGGCGACTCCGCCGGTGAGGGTCACGTTCTTCATGAACGGGTCGCGGCCGATGTTGGCCTCGGTGTACTGCGGCACGCCGACGCGGCTGATCGAGCCGCCGGGCCGGACCACGCCCAGGGCGGTGTCGTAGGCGTTGAGGTAGCCGACGGCCTCCAGCACGGCGTGCGTGCCGTCGCCGCCGGTGAGGTCCAGGACGTGGGCGATGCCGTCCTCGCCGCGCTCGGGCACCACGTCGGTGGCGCCGAACTCGACGCCGAGATCGGTGCGGTCCTTGTGGCGGCCCATGAGGATGATCCGCTCGGCGCCCAGCAGCCGGGCCGACAGCACCGCGCACAGCCCGACCGCGCCGTCGCCGATGACGGTGACCGTCTTGCCGTCGCCGACCCCGGCGGTGGTCGCGCAGTGGTAGCCGGTGGGGAAGACGTCCGAGAGCGTGAGCAGCGACGGCAGCAGCGGCGAGTCCTCGCCGACCTGCGCCTTGACCAGCGTGCCCTGCGCTTGCGGCACCCGGACCGCCTCGGCCTGGCCGCCGCCGACGCCGGGCGAGCCCCAGCCACCGCCGTTGCGGCAGGAGGTCTGCAGTCCCTCGCGGCAGAAGTCGCAGGTGTTGTCGGCCCACACGAACGGCGCGATCACCACGTCGCCCTTGTTCAGGCCGCTCACCTCGGAGCCGAGTTCCTCGACCACGCCGAGGAACTCGTGGCCCATCGGCGAGCCCTGCTCGGAGGCCGGTTTGTTGTGGTACGGGTGCAGGTCGCTGCCGCACACGCAGGCCCGCAGCACCCGCACCAGCGCGTCGGTGGGCTGCTGCAGCACCGGGTCGGGCACGTCCTCCACACGCACGTCCCCGGCTCCGTACATCAGTGTCGCGCGCATCCCTGAGGTCCTTCCCGCGTCGCATCGGTCGGGTTCCAGAGAACGGTAAGTCGGCCTCACCAGGGAGTGCCTGATCATCCGGGTACCCCAAGACCCCCTCACCCGAACCGGTGAGCTGAGGGTTCGCCGGTCGAGGGCGTGTGACCGGCATGTCCGATTGGCGGTGGGGTGGCTTGCGGGGATAAGTTAGGCTGACCTAAGTATTTTGTGAATGAGGAGTTCGATGGCGACTTACCTGACCGTGACCGGTGCGGAGATGGTGACTCCGCGAGTGCGGCGGCTGTGGTTCCGCAGCGACGACCTCTCGGCGTTCGCCGAGAGTGTGCACACTGACCGCTACGTCAAGCTGGTGTTCCTCAAGGAAGGCGTGACCTACCCGGAGCCGCTGGACATCAAGGCGATGCGCGGCACCTTCCCGGCCGAGGACATGCCCACGGTCCGCACGTTCACCGCGCTGTTCCCCGACGTCGAGGCCGGGACGATGGCCATCGACTTCGTGATGCACGGCGACCTGGGTGTGGCCGGTCCGTGGGCGGCGAAGGCCGAGCCGGGCGACCGGCTGATCCTCAACGGGCCCGGCGGCGCCTACAGCCCGGACCCGGAGGCCGACTGGCACCTGCTGGCCGGGGACGAATCGGCGCTGCCGGCGATCTCCGCGGCGCTGCGCGCCATGCCCGCCGACGCGGTGGTGCGGGTGGTGATGCTCGTCGAGTCCCCGAGCGAGGCTCCCGAACTGCCGCTGCCGGCCGCGGGCGAGGCCACCTTCATCTACCGCTGC
This sequence comes from Saccharopolyspora flava, assembly GCF_900116135.1. Lineage (GTDB taxonomy): Bacteria > Actinomycetota > Actinomycetes > Mycobacteriales > Pseudonocardiaceae > Saccharopolyspora > Saccharopolyspora flava. The sequence goes on along the minus strand of NZ_FOZX01000015.1, from coordinate 20,535 downwards.
GACGTCGGCGAGGAGGGCGCGCTGGAGAAGGCCGTCCGCGAGCTGGAGTGGCTGCCGGGCCGGGTGCACGCCTTCGTGCACGGCGAGGCCCAGGAGGTCATGCGCCGCATCCGCCCGTACCTGTTCCGCGAACGCGGCGTGGCCCGAGAGAACGCCTCGATCTCCGGCTACTGGCGCCACGGCCGCACCGAGGAGTCCTTCCGCGAGTGGAAGGCCGAGTTCGCCAAGGCAGAAGCCCAGAGCTGAAGCGAAACCCCAAAGCCCGTCAGGCAACCGGCGAAGCCGGTTTCTCTCTCACCACCTGAGCAACCGGCACCGCCGCGGGTTCTGAGCGCCTTCGTGGCGAGTACGCCGTGACGCCGCGTATTCGAATACTCAAGGAGCGGCGCACGGAGACCACGAAGGCGCTCAGGTTCCGCTACTGGCATCGTCAAGCACGGCGACCACCGAAAACCGAGAAGAGATCAAGCGGCGTTGGCTGTGCGTAGGGTGCGCATTGCTTCGGCGAGGCTGAGGGACTGCTGTTCGCCGAGCGGGGCGAGGATGCGGTTGCGCAGGATCTCGGCGCAGACCTTGCGGGCCTCCTCGGCGACCTCCAGGCCGTGGTCGGTGAGGACGGCGTAGACGACGCGCCGGTCCTCGGCGGAGGGCTCGCGCCGGATGAGGTCGGCCTTGGCCAGCCGGTCGGCGACCTTGGTGAACCCGCCGCTGCTCAGCGCCGCCTCCATGGCCAGCTTGGTCATCGGCAGGCGGTAGTCGGGGGAGCGCAGCAGGCGGATGAGGATGTCGAAGGAGCCGGGCGCGAGGTCGACGCGCTCGCTGATCTCGTTCATCAGTCGTCCGTGCGTGGCGTGGTAGCCCTCGATCACCAGACCCCACCAGGTGACGGTCTCGTCATCGCTGGGCAGGTCGACCTCGGCGGCCACGTCGTGGATCCCCTTCTTCGCGCTCATCGGAACTCTCCCGTCTCCGCCACCGCTGTGGTGGCTCCACGTACAATCTTACACGCAATCATCTTGAGCGAAAGATATATGCCTGTTAGCGTTTTCTCCGAACGCAGTCGGAGGCAGTAGGAGGGCGAGATGGGGATCAAGACCAGCGGGCTGCACCACGTCACAGCGATCGGTGAGAACCCCCAGCGCAACGCGGACTTCTACCTGCGCACCCTGGGGCTGCGGCTGGTCAAGACGACCGTCAACTTCGACTCGCCGGGCGTCTACCACCTCTACTACGGCGACACCTCCGGGCAGCCGGGGTCGCTCATGACCTTCTTCCCGTGGCAGTCGATCGAGGACGGCCGGATCGGCTCCGGGCAGGCCACCACGACCGCGTTCTCCGTGCCGGCCGAGTCCATCGGCTGGTGGAAGCAGCACCTCGCCGACGCCGGTGTGGAGACCACCCGGGTCACCAACCGCGACGAGGAGGACGTCCTCGGCTTCCGCGACCCCGACGGCCTGGAGATCTCCCTGGTCGCCCACCCGCAGGGCGACCCGCGCGACCCGTGGGACACCCCGTCGGTGCCGGCCGAGCACGCCATCCGCGGCCTGCACTCGGTGACCATGACCGTCGCGAGCGAGGCCGAGACCTCCGACCTGCTCGTCGACGGCCTGGGCCTGGAGTTCCGGCACCAGGACGGCGACCGGCTGCGCTTCGCCGCGGGCGAGGGCGGTCCCGGTGCGCTGGTGGACGTGCGCGTGGATCCGAAGGCCCCGGAAGGCTACGTCGCGGGCGGCACGGTGCACCACGTCGCCTGGCGCGCGCCCGACGACGAGACCCAGCTGCAGTGGCGCGACGAGCTCGTGGCGCGCGGCCTGGAGGTCACCGAGATCCGCGACCGCCAGTACTTCAAGTCGATCTACTTCCGCGAGCCCGGCGGCGTGCTGCTCGAAATCGCCACCGACTCGCCCGGATTCGACATCGACGAGCCGCTGCTGGAGCTCGGCCGCGAGCTGAAGCTGCCGCCGTGGCTGGAGCCCACCCGCGAGGACATCGCCAACTCCCTGCCGCCGCTGGACGTCCCCGCCTGAGCGGTGCACTGTGGAGTGATCCCGCGGCGCTGACCTGCCGTTGTCGGAGTCACAAACTCGCCACCGGTGTGCGTGAGCCGGGCCTGGCGTGCGAGCATCCCTCGAACTCATCATCGCGTCGCGGCAGCGGCGGTTCGAGGAAAGGCTGATTCCAAGTGCAGGTCTTGTGGGGTATCGGCGGCATGGTCGTCGTCCTGCTGCTGGCGTTCGCGATGTCGACCAACAGACGCGCGATCAACCTCCGCACGGTGCTCGGTGCGCTGGCGATCCAGATCATCTTCGCGGTCGTGGTGCTGCGCTGGCCGCTCGGTCAGCAGGCGCTGGGCGCGGTGGCGGCCGGGGTCACGAAGGTCATCGAGTCCTCCAAGGAGGGCATCGACTTCCTGGTCGGCCCGATCATGCCCAGCGAGGGCACGGTCGTGGCCTTCCAGGTGCTGCCGATCATCATCTTCGTGTCCTCGTTGACCGCGGTGCTCTACCACCTGCACATCCTGCAGTGGGTCGTGCGGATCATCGGTGGTGGACTGCGGAAGGCCCTGGGCACCACGCGGGCGGAGTCGCTCAACGCCACCGGCAACATCTTCCTCGGCCAGACCGAGGCGCCGCTGCTGGTGCGGCCCTACCTGGCGAGCATGAGCCGCTCGGAGTTCTTCGCCGTCATGGTCGGCGGGCTGGCCACCGTGGCCGGAACTGTCATGGTCGGCTACGCGATGCTGGGCGCCAAGCTGGAGAACCTCATCGCCGCGAGCTTCATGGCCGCCCCGGCGGGTCTGCTCATGGCCAAGATGATCATGCCCGCGAGCAAGGACGAGCCCTCCTCCGACGACGCCGCGGTGTCCGAGGACGACGAGGCCGCCGAGGCGGAGGAGTCCAAGCAGGTCGCCTTCGGCACCGCCGCGCCCGCGCTGGAGGAGAAGCCGCGCAACGTCATCGACGCGGCGGCCACCGGCGCCTCCGACGGTCTCAAGCTCATGCTCAACGTCGGCGCGATGCTGTTCGCCTTCGTCTCGCTGATCGCGCTGCTCAACCTCATCGTCGGCGGCATCGGCGGGCTGTTCGGCCTGCCGGACCTGACCATGCAGCAGATCCTCGGCTACGTGTTCTCGCCGCTGATGTGGGTGATCGGCGTGCCGTGGCACGAGGCGGTGGCCGCGGGCGGGTTCGTCGGCGAGAAGCTGGTGATCAACGAGTTCGTGGCGTTCTCCGACTTCGGCCCGCAGGTCGGGCAGTTCAGCGAGAAGACCGCCACCATCGTCACCTTCGCGCTGACCGGTTTCGCCAACCTCGGTTCGCTGGCGATTCTGCTGGGCGGCCTGGGCGGCCTGGTTCCCGCCAAGCGCGGCTGGATCGCCCGGGACGGCATCCGCGCCGTGCTGGCGGCGACCCTGGCCAACCTGCTCAGCGCCACCATCGCGGGCATCCTCGTCTGACGCCCTGCCGAGAACGGCCCGTCGCGGAAATGTCCGCGGCGGGCCGTTTTTCGCGTCAGCGGGTGTCCACCGCGGAGGTGAGCGCGCGCAGCGCCGGCAGGGCCGCGCGCAGCCGGTCGCGTTCGGCCTCGGGCAGCTGGGCGAGGCTGCTGCGCAGGGCGGTGGCGCTCGCGCGGTCGTAGCGGTCGAGCAGGTCCAGCGCGGTGCTCGTCGCGCTGAGCCGCGCGGTGCGGGCGTCCTCGGGATCGGTGTCGCGGGCCACCAGCCCGGCCGCGCGCATCGACTTGACCAGGTTGCTGATCGTCGACGGCGCGACCTGCAGGGCGGTGGCCGCCTCGCGTGGGCTCAGCGGGCCTTCGGCGACCAGCAGCCGCAGCAGCTCGATCTGGGCCTCGGGCAGGTCGGGCAGGTCGGCGGCCTGCCGGGAGGCGCGGAGCACGGCGCGGCGCAGCGGTCCGAGCAGGCGGCTGAACTCGAGCGCGGCGGTATCCAGGTCGCTGGTCACCCGCTCATTGTGCCCGACCGCACATTCGTTTTGCAGCAAAACAGTTTTGTAGCAAAATTGAATGTGTCAACGTCAACGAACGGGGGAGCGAGGCAATGAGCGAGTACCCGACCACGGTGGAGAACCCGGTTCCCGAGCAGGACCTGTCCGGCATCGTCGGCCACCGGTTCATCTACACCTACGCCAACGGCTGGCAGTACGAGATGTACGTCAAGAACGAGCGCACCATCGACTACCGGATCCACACCGGTCACGTCGGCGGCCGCTGGGTCAAGGACCAGGAGGTCGACCTGGTGGCGCTCACCCGCGGCGTCTACAAGGTGTCCTGGACCGAGCCGACCGGGACCTCGGTGTCGGTCAACGTCATCCCGGGCGAGCGCGTGCTGCACGGCGTGATCTTCTTCCCGGACTGGATCCGGGAGCACGGCGAGCGCACCGTCCTCTACCAGAACGATCACCTCGACGAGATGCGCAAGTACCGCGACGAGGGGCCGACCTACCCGATCTACGTGGTCCCGGAGTTCGCCCGCATCACGCTGTTCGAGCGCGTCGGTGTCGATGACGACACCGTCATCGACACCGCCCCGGGTGACCTGCCCGCGGGTTGGTCCGACCGCGCGAACTGATCGCCTGACCAAGCGATAGTTTGGTACGGTGCCTCCCGGTGTCCGGTGCGCCGACGCGGGAGGCGTGATGCTGATCAGCGACGTGGTGGCCTTCGCCGCCGAGCGCGAGCCCGAGGTCGCCGCGCTGGAGTTCGAGGGCACCACGTGGACCTTCGGTGAGCTGCGCCGAGCGATCCACCGGCTGGCCCACGGCCTGACCGGGATCGCCCGGCCCGGCGACCGCATCGCCGTGCTCACCGAGAACAACCCCGAGTACGTGCTGGCCTACCACGCGGTCCCGCTGGCGGGCATGGTGCTGCTGCCGGTGAACTACCGGCTCGCACCCCGCGAGGTCGCCGACCTGCTGGCCGACGCCCGGCCCACCGCGATCATCACCGAGGCGAAGTACCTGGACGCGGCCCGGCACGCCGCCGTCGAGGTCTCCTCGATCAGCACGATCATCACCGTCGACGGCAGCTCCGGCACCGCCCTGTCCGAGCTGCTCGACGGGCAGCCCGGCACCGAACCCGAACGGCCGGAGGAGAACTCGCCGGCCTGGCTGCTCTACACCTCCGGTACCACCGGCCGCGCCAAGGGCGCCGTGCTGACCCACCGCAACGTCGTGGCCGGCGCGGTCAACGCGGCGCTGAGCTGGCCGCGCGCCACCGAGCGGCGGCCGGTGGCGCTGGTGCCGTGGCCGCTGTGCCACATCGCCGGGTACAACGTGCTCGTCGCGCACCTGGCGGCCGAGACCGTCGTGCTGCTGCGCCGCTACAGCGCCGAGGGATTCCTCGAGGCCGTGCAGCGCCACCGGGTCACCGCAACCACCGTCGCGCCGACGATGCTGGCGATGCTGCTGCGCCATCCCGCGCTGGAGTCCTGCGACACCTCCACGATCACCCGCATCGGCTACGGCTCGGCGCCGATGCCGGTGGCGACCCTGCGCGAGGCCATGTCCCGGTTCCCGAACGCGGGTTTCCGCGCGGGTTTCGGGATGACCGAGCTCGCGGGCAACGCGCTGGCCCACGGTCCCGACGGGCATCGCGAGGCCGCGGGCGGACGCCCGGAACTGCTGGCCTCGGCCGGAACCCCGATGCTGCTCTCGGCCGCCCGCGTCGTCGACGACGACGGCGCCGAGTGCCCGCCGGAGGTGGTGGGGGAGCTGGAGATCCGCGGCGACCAGGTGTTCTCCGGCTACTGGAACCGGCCCGAGGCCACCGCGGAGGCCTTCCGCGACGGCTGGTTCCGCACCGGCGACCTGGCTCGGCGCGACGCCGAGGGCCGCTACGCCATCGTCGACCGGCGCAAGGACATGATCCTCACCGGCGGCGAGAACGTCTACTCCCGCGAGGTCGAGGACGTCCTGCACCAGCACCCCGGTGTCGCCGCTGCCGCCGTGGTCGGCGCGCCCGACGAGCTCTGGGGCGAGCGGGTCGTGGCCGTCATCGAGCCCGCCGGCGCGGAACACCCCACCGAGCAGGAGATCCGCGAGTTCTGCGCCACCCACCTGGCCGGGTACAAGTGCCCGCGCGCGGTGCTGGTGGTCGACGCGCTGCCGCGCAACACCGCGGGCAAGGTCCTCAAGCGCGAACTCCGGGACCGGGTTCGCTGACCTCGACGAGGAGGATGCAGTGGAGATCAACGGCAAGAAGGCGGTCGTGTTCGGCGGAGCCTCGGGCATGGGCCGCGCGAGCGCGGAACTGCTCGCCGCCCAGGGCGCGTCGGTGGCCATCGCCGACCTGGCGGGCTCGCAGGGCGAGGAGGTCGCCGCGCAACTCGGCGGCAGCTTCCACCCGGTGGACGTGACCGACTTCGAGGGCGTCGAGCGGACCCTGGCCGAGGCCGTCGACGGGCTCGGCGGGCTGCACATCACCGTCACCACCGCGGGCGGCGGGCTCGCGCAGCGCACGCTCGGCAAGCAGGGGCCGCACGACCTCGACGCGTTCCGCCGCATCCTCGACCTCAACACCGTCGGCACCTTCAACATCAGCCGCCTGGCCGCCGCGCACATGAACGCCAACGAGCCCGAGGACGGCGAACGCGGCGTCATCATCAACACCTCCTCGATCGCCGCCTTCGAGGGCCAGGTCGGCCAGGTCGCCTACACCGCCGCCAAGGCCGCGATCGCCGGGATGTGCCTGACGATGGCCCGCGACCTGGGCTCGATGGGCATCCGCGTGCTCGCCATCGCCCCGAGCCTGTTCGACACCGGGATCGTCCAGGGCGCGCCGGAGGAGGTGAAGGCCGCGCTGGTCAAGGACGCGGCGTTCCCGCGCCGCATGGGGCGGCCGGAGGAGTACGCGAAGCTGGTGCGCGCCATCGTCGACAACCCGATGCTCAACGGCCAGTGCCTGCGCCTGGACGCAGGACAGCGCTTCGCCCCGAAGTGAGGAGGTGGGGGAAGTTTTCATGAAAACTTCCCCCACCTCCACCCCACGTGTGTAGGGGTGGTGACGGTTTTCATGAAAACTGTCACCGCCCTGAGATGAGTGGGGTCGAACCGTGATCTCTGGGGATCTTGGCAGTGCGGTGTGATCGGCGTAACCTGCCCGCATCCGATGGACGTGAAGCCAATTCACATTCACTGAGGAGCAGGTGCATGCCCGTCGCTCGCAGACACGTGCTGGCCGCCGCCGTGGCCGCGCCGCTGGCCGCCACGATGCTCGGCGCCACCCCCGCGTCCGGCCAGGGCTCGACCGGGTACCGGGTCGGGCGCGGGGTCGCCGACGTCACCGGCCCGGCCGCCGAGAACGGCATGATGGGCTACTCGATGCCGCAGCAGCAGACCGCCGGCATCCACCTGCGCACCCTGGCTCGCGCGTTCGTCGTCGACGACGGCGCGGGCCGGGTGGTGTTCGTGACCGCCGAGCTCGGCGCGCTGTTCCAGTCGGTGCACCAAGAAGTGATGCGGCGGCTGATCGACACCTACGACGGGCTCTACACCGAGCAGAACGTGCTGCTCAACGCCACGCACACGCACGCAGCGTGCGGCGGCGACTCGCACTACGCCGCCTACGACCTGGCGACCCTCGGGTTCCAGGAGGAGGTGTTCGAGGCCGTCGTCGGCGGCATCACCGAGGCCATCGGCAAGGCCCACGACGACCTGCGGCCGGGAACGCTCGCCCTGGGGCGGGCCGAGCTCACCGACGCCAGCGTCAACCGCTCGCGCAGCGCCTTCGAGCGCAACCCCCGGCAGGACACCGAGCACTTCCCGGACGCCATCGACCCGGCGGTGACGGTGCTGCGCTTCGCCCAGGGCGGCCGCGACGTCGGCGCGATCGCCTGGTTCGCCACCCACGGCACCTCGATGACCAACACCAACCGTCTCATCAGCTCCGACAACAAGGGCTACGCGGCCTTCGCGTGGGAGCAGGACGACCCGGAGTTCGTCGCCTGCTTCGCCCAGACCAACGCCGCCGACATGTCCCCGAACCTGGACCTGGAGCCGGGCACGGGCCCGACCGACGACGAGTTCGACAACACCCGCATCATCGGCGACCGCCAGTTCCGCGCCGCCCGAACGGCTTTCGACAACGCCACGACCCCGATGGCCGGTCCGGTCGGCGCGCTGCTGTCCTACGTGGACATGTCGGAGGTCACCGTGGACGGTCGGTTCACCCCGGACGGCGAGACGCACCGCACCTGCACCGCCGCGATCGGCTGGTCGATGCTGGCCGGCAGCACCGAGGACGGGCCGGGAATCCCCATCGGCGAAGGCCTGCGCAACCCGCTGTGGGACTGGCTGGGCGGCGCGGACGTGCCGATCCCGCCGCAGCTGGCCGATGAGCAGGCGCCGAAACCCGTTGCGGTGCCGTTCGGAGCGATGCCACCACACCCGTGGTGTCCGGAAGTGCTGCCGCTGCAACTGATGCGCCTCGGCGAGCTCTACCTGGTGGCGGGACCCGCCGAGTACACCATCGTCGCCGGACTGCGGATCCGGCGCGCCGTGGCCGCCGAACTCGGCGTGCCGCTGGAGAACGTGCTGATGCAGGGCTACGCCAACGCCTACAGCCAGTACGTCACCACGCCCGAGGAGTACGACGCCCAGCAGTACGAGGGTGCCTCCACCCTGTTCGGCCGCTACACCCTGCCCGCCTACCAGCAGGAGTTCACCCGGCTCGCCGCCGCGATGCGTCGCGGCCGGCGCGTGGCGCTGGGCCCGATCCCGCCGGACATGTCCGGGACGCTGCCGGACCTGCAACCCGGCGTGGTCTTCGACGCCGCACCGCCCGGGCACGACTTCGGCGACGTGCTCACCGAACCCGCGAGCGGCTACCACCGGGGCGAGCGGGTCACCGCCGAGTTCGTCACCGGCCACCCCAAGAACGACCTGCGCCGCGGCGGCACCTTCGTGGAGGTCCAGCGCCTGGTGGACGGCCGCTGGGTCACCGTCGCCGACGACCGCCACTGGGCGACGCGCTACCACTGGGCGCGCACCGGGGTCGCCTCGTCGAAGGCGACGATCACCTGGGACGTTCCCGCCGGGGTGCCCACCGGCCGCTACCGGATCGTCCACAACGGAGACTGGAAGGCCGCCGGTTCCGGGAAGATCACGCCGTTCGCCGGAATCAGCCGCGACTTCCTGGTGGCGTGACGATCGGTCCGGGCGGTGCCCGTGGTCGAATCGTAATGTCCCGTTCCGGGAAAACCAGTGATCAGAGTGCGACACGGGTGGAACTCGCAGCGCTCGTCGCGTACACCTGGGGTCAGCACTTGACAAGTCCCAACCAGGAAGGTGTTCATGACCTCTTCGCCGAACGAGCCCGGCCAGGGCGGCTCCGAGAAGAAGCCCGCTGACGAGACCGAGAACTCGGCTCCGGAGCAGGCCTCGGAGGGCGCGACCGCAGCCGGCCACGGCGAGGCCGAGACCGCGGCCGAGAAGTCGGGCGCGGACCAGCCTGGTCCCGAGCAGAGCGAGAGCGCGCAGGCCGAGGGCGAGGCCAAGAAGGCCGAGCAGACCGACGCCGCCGAGTCCGAGAAGTCCGAGCCCGCCGAGGCGGCTGCGACTTCCGGGGACGCCGGTGCGGCCGAGTCCACTGAGGCCGCTGCGTCCACTGAGGCCGGTGAGGCGGCTGAGTCCGGTGAGCAGCCGAAGAAGAAGCGCAAGACCGGCATGATCATCGCCGTCGCGGCCAGCCTCGTGGTGATCGCGGCCGTGGCCGTGGGTGCCTTCTGGCTGTTCAGCGGTGGCTCCGCGCAGGCGGCCGCCGAGGACTACGCCGCGCTGTCCACCAAGGAGACCCAGGACCCGCGCAGCGTCACCGCCGACGACTACCGCGCGGTGGTCTGCAACGCCGCGATGCCGCAGATCGAGGAGCTGCAGAAGCAGAAGGAGGAGTTCCTGAAGGTCGCCAAGCCGCAGGACTTCGAGATGCTCAAGCAGGTCAAGACCACGGTCAAGGGCGTGCAGGAGAACGGCGACAGCGGCACGGCGACGATGGAGTCCACCGTCCCGGGCCAGCAGCCCGCGACCGCGCAGCTCAAGCTGGTCAAGGAAGACGGCGACTGGAAGCTCTGCGCCTGATTCCCGCTCTTCCCCGGTGGCCGGTCGCTTCGGTGATCGGCCACCATTCGCGTTCCGGGCCGGGTGGGGACCTGGCAGCCGTTGGCAGGTCCTCGGCCCGGATCAGGCCGCCGCGGGCTCGGGCTGACGGCGTCGCGTGCGCACCAGCGCGAGCGCTCCCGGGCCGGTGAAGGCCAGCAGCAGGAACGACCAGGCGAACAAGGCGGCCTGCTCGCCGTCGTTCTGCAGCGGCAGCAGGCCGTCGGGCTGGTGCACGATGAAGTAGGCGTAGGCCATCGAACCGGAGGCGAGCACGGCGGCGCCGCGGTGCAGCACGCCGAAGGCGACCAGCAGGCCGCACACCAGCTGGATCACCGCCGCCCACCACGACGGCCACACGCCGAAGGGCACCGTGCCGCCGCTTCCCGGCGCTCCGCCGAAGACGCCGAACAGCGACGCCGCCCCGTGGCTGGCGAACAGCGCGCCGACGACGATCCGGAAGACACCGAGCGCGTACGGCGCGTAGCTCTCGGTCTTGCCGTCAAGACTGGACATCTCATGACTCCCTGGGTGGTAGCGGACACCCAGTAGCCTCAGGTTAGGCTACCCTAAAGTCAAGGGTGATCAACCCGACTGTCCAGAACTTGAAACGCGCCCGGCTGCGAACGGACGAGCCCGTGCGCACCCCTGGACGCCTCCTGATTCCGCTGGTCAGACAGCTGGTAAACGGCAACGGCTCAGCCGGTGTACTCGCGTCCGATGTAGTCCTCGCCCGCCAGCGTCGGCAGCCGCGTCCAGCCCGCCCGGTCCTGGAACCGGTGCTCGACGTCCACCCGGAGCGGCTCGGCGGCGTACAGGACCCGGTCCACGTTGCCCCACGGCGGGGTCTCCGGCCCGCCCGGCAGCACCGAGATCATCCGCACCGCGGTGGCCGTCTGTGTGCTGGTGGCGAAGTTGCCGCCCCAGTCGGTGAACGTGGAGTTGGACAGCACGCCCGCGTCGATGTGCTCGTCGGCGCTGAGCCGCACCGCCGGCGGCGTGGTGATGCCGTCGGCGACCGGGGCCTGCTCGACGTCGGGCCACAGCACCGCCGAGAGCTGATCGGCGAAGACGACCCGGCCGTCGGTGACCGTCGTGACCGGCCGCAGCTTCGTCAGCCGCGGTTGACCCACCGCCAGCCACGGCCCGCGCTGCTCGACGACGACCCGGACCGCGCGCACCGGGCGCGGCAGCGGCACCGCGAGTTCCTGCCAGTGCCGCGCGCCCAGCGCGTCGTCCGGTCCCAGCGGGCCGTTCGGTCCCGGCGCGGCCTCGCGGTCGAGCGGCAGGTCCACGACGCCGGTCGGGGTGTCGGCCTGCACCGACAGCCGGTGCGCGGAGAGCCGCTCGCCGAGCACCGGAACCGTCACGTGGGTGGCATCGCCGGTGGCCGGGACCGGGTACCAGCCGGTGGTGAGGCTTCCGCCGCCGGTGGCCGGGACGGTGTTGCTGTGCCACACCGCCCCGGGCGCGGCCGGTGGGACCGGCAGGGGAGCGGTCGTGGCGAAATCGCCGCCCAGGACGGCGGGTTCGGCCGGTTCGGGCGGCTGGACGTCGGCGTCGGCGAGGACCTGGACGTGATCGGCCAGGCCGCCGGTGCCCGAGGTGACCTGCTCGACGCCGCCGCGGGCCACCGTCCACCCCGGGGCCTGCCGGAACGGCGCGTAGCCGAACACCGCGACCATCCCGGCGACCAGCAGCAGCGCGATGGCCAGCAGCACGCCGCGCTCGGGACGCAGCAGCACCCCGAGGTGGCGACGACGCCGCCACAGGCCGAACCCGGCGATCGCCAGCGCCAGCCCGACCCACAGCTTCGCGTCGTGCAGGAACACGTCCCCGACGTGCGGGGCGGTCATGGTCAGCTCGATCTTCGACGGCGCCGGGGGCAGGTGGTTGCCGAAGGACTGTCCGCGGTCGCTGAACGGCTTCCAGATGTTCGGGCCGGAGAACCCGGCCGCCGCCACCGCGATCAGCACTCCTGTGGCGGCGATGCTCGCCACCACGCCCGTGGTGCGCGGCAGCGGTGAGCGCAGCAGCGCGGTCGTGAGCAGCACGATCGCCGGTGCCGCCACGACGCCGAAGTGGACGACCCACTTGGTGGGGCTCAGCGCGAGCAGCGCCATCGCCAGGACGGTGATCGCGGCGCTGGAGAGCATCAGGCAGCGGATCGTGCCGGGCGCGGTGCGCCGTCCCCGCCCGAGCGCCACCAGCAGTCCCACGCCGAGCGTCATGAGCACCGGCAGCCGCAGCGCCCACGGTCCGGTCATGAGGCTCTCGACGTGCCGCCACTCCTCGAACCAGGCGAACGAGGCGTAGTACCAGCGGTGCACCTTCGTGGCCTCGACGACGTCGCCGAAGGTTGCGTCGGCGAAACCGACCGGCACGAGCGCCGTTCCGGCCGCCACCAGCGTCAAACCCGCTGCTGCCCGTGATGTCCAGGACCGATCGCGCAGCCACCGCCACAACCACGGCAGCGCGGGCACCAGCGGCGCCCACGCCACCAGTCCCGACGGCGAGCAGCTCAACCCCAGCGCCGCGACGAGCGTCGCCGCGGCGGCGGCCGGGACGCTCTCGCGACGGCGGGCGAGCTCGGCCAGCAGCATCGTCGCGGCGGTCAGGCACAGGATGAGCGGTTCCGGGCGCAGCGACATGCCGTAGGGCAGCCACCAGGACAGGAACGCCAGTCCCAGCGCCCACGGCACCCACCGGTGCCGGGACGCGCGGCCCAGCGCCATCTCCAGGAAAACGCGCAGGAACACCCAGGTCAGCAGGCCGTAGGCCAGCGGGAGCAGCCGCAACCACCACAGCGAGAACTCGCCGAGCCCGCCCCAGAACTGCATGAGGTACTGGCTGAGCACGAACGGGTTCTCGGTGACGTTGAACATGTACACGTAGTTGCCGAGGTAGCCGGATTCGGCCGCGTTGCGCGACATCAGCGCGTACCAGGCGTCGTCGTAGCCCATCGGCCCGAGCAGCACCCAGGACGCGGCCACCGCCGCGACGACCAGGTCCACCGGGCGCGGGCGGAGGCGCGGCACCCGCACCCGGCCCCAGATCCGTCGGGCGAGCACGAGCGTCGCGACCAGCGCGGCCAGATGCGCCAGCAGCAGAGCGGTTTTCAGGCCGGTGGGCGTGGAGTTGTAGCGGTCGTCGGTGTGCAGGGTGACGCCGAGACCGGCCGACTCCGCGAGTCCCGCCGCCGCGGTGGACAGCACCGACACCTCGGGCACCAGAACACCGGGCACCTGCGTCAGCTCCCGGCCGTCGCGGGAGACCTCCAGCCCGGCGGCCGTGACCGCGACGCGGTAGGCGCAGGCCCCGGCCGGGACGGGCTCGGCGAAGACCTGAGAACCGTTCGCGAGCACCGAGATCCGGCCACCGCCTGCGGCGATCGTCAGCCCGCCCTCGGGGTCGGCCGCGGCCGGAACGGTGCGCAGGGCGTCGCCGGTGCCGACGGCGCGCAGCGCGGCGCACGGGACCGCCGCCTCCAGCGACAGCGGGCGCGGCGGGCTCAGCGGCAGCGCCGTCGGCACCGGCGACCGGCCCGCCTGCGGCCAGGTCACGACCGGGTCCGAGGCGGTGACCGGCGCGAACGGGATCGCGATGCCCAGCAGCACCGTCACCGCCGCCAGTGCCGCGCACCACCAGGTGCGGCGCCTGGCCGGGATCGGGCGCCGCGCGCGGTGCGGCGACGGGACTTCGCTCAGTTCCAGGGAAGGGGAGACGACCACGCCTCACCATCGACGTCCGGTGGCGTCAACTGCATTACACGATCGAGGGTGCGGAAACACCGGTCACTCGCCGATCTTGAAGCAGGGGCGACGGAATCGATCGGGTTCACCGATGCTGACTCTTCGGCGGATTGTGCGCGAGAAGCACCGCGCCGGACGATCGATCGGCTCGCGGATGTCGACGGGATGTCGGGGTGTGGCGATGACTTCACGGTGGAAGATCACTCGGCGGCGCGCGTTGCAGGCCGGAACCGGGGCGGCGGCACTGGCTCTCGCGCCACCCGGCATCGGGCTGGCGGCGACGGCCGGGGTGACGCTGCGGCAGGGCACCAACATCAGCGCCGCCGTCGCACCGGACGGGCGGATCGCCTTCGACCTGGTCAGCGCGATCTGGCTGCTCGAACCAGGGGGAGAGCGGGCCCGCAAGCTCACCGGCGAGCTGCAGGACGCCACCCAGCCGGACTTCGCCCCGGACGGCCGGAGCCTGGTGTTCCAGTCGTACCGCGACGGTCAGTTCCACCTCTGGACGATGGCGGTGGACGGCTCCGGTCTGCGGCAGCTCACGGCGGGCGGCAACGACCACCGGGAGCCGAAGTTCTCGCCGGACGGGCGGTTCCTCGCGTTCTCCTCCGACCGGGCGGGCGGTTACCAGGTCTTCACGATGGACCTGGGGACCGGCGTCATCAGCCAGGTCACCCGCGACCGGGCGGACGTGTCGATGCCGAACTGGTCGCCCGACGGGTCCGCGCTGGTCTACGTCGCCGGGGACACCGCGATCGAGCGCGTCGAGATCGCCTCCGGGCAGGTCAGCACCCTCGTCGAGGGGGAGGCGGAGCTGTCCGGGCCGAGCCTGGCGGCGGACGGGCGACTGGCCCACGTCCGGCTGGAGGGGGCGAGACGGGACCTGATCGTCGACGGCCGGGCCGTGACCGAAGGCGAGGACGTGTTCGGGTTCGCGCCGCGCTGGACCGGCCCCGACTCGCTGCTCTACACCGCCGGCGGCGCGCTGCGCACCCGCGTGCTGACCGGCGGGCGGCGCGACATCCCGTTCACCGCCGAGGTTCCCGTCCTGGGCTCGCGCGACTACCGGCGTCGCCGCCCGGGCGTGCGCGGACCGGACGTGACCGGCATCGCGAGCCCGGTGTGCTCCCGCGACGGCGAGCAGATCGCGTTCCGGGCGCTCAACGCGCTGTGGGTGCTGCCGATCGGCCAGGAGCCCCGGAAGGTCGTGTCCGACGGGTACTTCGCCTCCGACCCCGACTTCTCGCCCGACGGCCGGTTCCTGCTCTACAGCAGCGACCGCACCGGCACCCCCGACCTCTGGCTGCACGAGCTCGCCACCGGTGCCGAGCGGCGGATCACCGACGTCGAAGGCGCGGCGATCACACCCCGGTTCGCCCCGGACGGGACGCGGATCGCCTACCAGGACCAGGACGGCGCGACCTGGATCGCCGACCTCGACGGCGGCCCGCCGCGCCAGGTCACCTCGCCGATGTTCCAGCCCGGCCGCCCGGACTTCTCGCCCGACGGGCGCACGCTCGTGCTCGCGGCGGTCAAGCCCTACGCCACGCGAGTGCGGGAGGGAACCAGCCAGATCGTGCGCGTCGACATCGGCACCGGGGCGCTGCGGTACACCGAGGTGCTGCCGTTCCGGTCGCTGGCCACGCGCGGCGACGACGGCCCGGTGTGGTCGCCCGACGGCCGGCACCTGGCGTTCGTGATGGAGTCGACGGCCTGGATCGCGCCCGTCGACGCGGCAGGCGCGTTCACCGGCGCGCCCCGCCAGGTCACCACCGAGCTGACCGACTCGCTGAGCTGGCGCGACGCCGAGCACCTGGTGTTCCTCAACGGCGGCCGGCTGCGCTCGGTGCACATCGGCACCGGCGAGGTCAGCCCGATCGCCCTGGAAATGCGGTGGAATCCGGCGCGCACCAGCGAGCACCGGGTGGTGCGGGTCGGCGCGCTGTGGGACGGGGTCGCCACCGACCTGCGCCGCGACGTCGACGTCGTGCTGGCGGGCGAGCGCGTCGCCGCGGTCCTGCCCGCCCAGGACGGGCGGGCGCAGGTCGAGGCGCGGGAGCTGACGGCGATGCCGGGGCTGGTCGACGCGCACGTGCACTGGCACCTGCGCGGCAGGCAGTGGGGCGACCGGCAGGGCCGCACCTGGCTCGCCTACGGCGTGACCACGACCCGCTCACCGGGCGATCCCGCTTACCAGATGCAGGAGACGCGGGAAGCGCTGAGCTCCGGCGATCGCGTGGGGCCGCGGTACTTCGCCACCGGCGAGGCCATCGACGGCGGCCGCATCTACTACAACTTCATGCGCCCGACGCTCAGCGAGCACCAGCTGGACCTGGAGATGCGGCGCGCGTCCACGTTGGACTACGACCTGGTGAAGACCTACGTGCGGCTGCCGGTGCACCTGCAGCGGGCGGCGATCGCGCGGGCGCACGCCGAAGGCAGGCCGCTGAGCTCGCACTACGTCTACCCGGCGGCGCACCTGGGCATGGACGGCATGGAGCACACCGGCGCCACCAACCGGCTCGGCTACTCCCACACCTGCGACGAGCTCGGGCGCTCCTACGACGACGCGGTGGAGCTGTTCCTGGCGAGCGGCATGTCGATCACGCCGACGCTGTTCACCTCCCCGGCGCTCTACGCCTCGGACCGGTCGCTGGTCGACGACCGGCGCACGCGGGTGCTGTTCCCGCCGTGGGAGTACCAGCGGCTGCTGGGCGAGGCGGCGGACGCGGCCGGCCCCGACGGGGAGACCGCCCGGGCGCAACTGGCCGGTCAGGTCGAGATGGTGCTGCGGATCCACCGCGGCGGCGGGTTCGTCATCGCCGGAACCGACTCTCCGCTGGACAACATCGCGGTCTCGCTGCACATGAACCTCCGCGCGATGGTCGCCCACGGCTTCACCCCGCACGAAGCCCTCACCACGGCCACTCGCAACCCGGCCCGCTGGCTCGGTCTGCAGGGCGAGCTCGGGGAGATCCGCCCCGGCGCCTACGCCGATCTCGTCCTGGTCGAGGGCGACCCGCTGACCGACATCACCGCGGCCGCTGCGGTCCGCACCACCTACCGCGGCGGCGTCCCGCACACCCCGGACTCCCTCCTCGCCCCCTTCGAAACCACGCCGACGGCGACCTCGGCCCCGGTCACCCGCACCGGCCCGGCCGCCCGGGAAACCAACCCGGCCTACTGGTGGCACGAACCCGAGTGGGCCCAACGCCTCTGTTGCGACCACCCCCGCTCCACCTGAGCCAGGGGCACCCCCGGGAGGCGCGGTCCTGGAGGGGGGGCAGTTTTAGTGATAACTGTCCATGATCAATCTCTCATCGAGGTGGGTGATTAGGGCAAAAACCGTCCCCTGCCAACGGAGACGGGGCGGTGGCGGGAAGCCTTCCGCCGAGGTCGCGGGATTCGCGTCCGTTATGTCCGGGACAGTTCTGGCAAAAACCGTCCCCGGGTGAGGAGCGGTATGGCCGCACCGCAGCGCTGATCGGGCCGTTAGGCTGTGAAAGGTCTGTTGGTGAGCGGGGGAGGCGCGTTGGTGCTGCCGGAGCCGGAGCGGACGGGTGCGAAGGTCGACGTCGACCGCCCGAACTCGGCGCGGATGTACGACTACTACCTGGGCGGTTCGACGAACTTCGCCGTCGATCGCGAGGCCGCCGAGGCCGGGCTGACGGCGATGCCCTACGCCCGCGACTACGCGGTCGCCAACCGGGCGTTCCTGCGCCGCGCGGTGAGCCACCTGGCGAGCCAGGGCGTGGACCAGTTCCTCGACCTCGGCTCGGGCATCCCGACCGTCGGCAACGTCCACGAGATCGCCCACCGGCACAACCCGCAGGCCCGCGTCGCCTACGTCGACCACGAGCCGGTCGCCGTCGCCCACGCGCGGGCGCTGCTCGGCGAGAACCCGACGGTCTCCATCGACGAGGCCGACATCCGCGACCCCGAAGCGGTGCTCAACGCCCACGGCGTCGCCAAGATCGACTTCAGCCGTCCGGTGGCGGTGCTGGCCGTGGCGATCCTGCCGTTCGTGCCCGACCAGGACGAGGCCACCGCGCTCACCGCCGCCTACCGCGACGCCTGCCCGCCGGGCAGCTACCTCGCGGTCACCCACATCTCGCAGCTGGCCGCCACCGACGAGCAGGTCGTGGCCGCCGAGGAGGTCATGGCCCGGACGCCGACGCCGGTGCGCTGGCGCCCGCCGAACGAGATCGCCGAGCTCCTCGACGGCTACGAGCTCCTGCCGCCCGGCCTGGTCCCCACCCCGAGCTGGCACCCGGAGCAGCCGCCGAGCGAGGACGACATCGCCCGCGCCAACGCCTACGCCGCGGTCGGCCGCCTGGTTTAACCGGCCGCCTCACCCGGGAAGGCCCGGGGCACGGCCTCCGCGCGGCGGAGGCGAGTCCCCGAGCGGAACGCAGGTGATGCAGCCGTGGAGATCGGATCTCTGCAGCACGTCTTCGAACGGCCGGGCCCGTTCGTGACCGCCTACCTGGACACCTCGGGTGATGCTGAGGACGCGGCCAAGGCGATCGAGCTGCGCTGGCGGGCGGTCCGCGAACGGCTCCAGGAGCAGGGCGCCGACGCCTCCGCCCTGGACGCCATCGAGGCGCACGTCCGCGAGCACCGCGCCCAGACCGGCCGGCGCGGCCAGGTCCTGGTCGCCCGCGACGACCAGGTGGTGCTGCAGGACGAGCTGCCCGAGCCACCGACCGACCTGCCCACCGAGGACCAGGCCCACGTCGGCCCGATCCCGCACCTGATGCCCTACCTGCGGCGGTGCATGACGACGGTGCCGTTCCTGATCGCCGACGTCGACCGCACCGGCGCGGATCTGACGCTGGTGCGCGGCCCGGGCGAGGTCGAGCGGGTCCGCGTCGACGGCGAGAACCACCCGGTGCACAAGACCCGCGCCGGCGACGAGGAGAACCACCAGCGGTTCCACATGTCGGTGGAGGAGCGCTGGAAGCGCAACGCCGAGGCCTCGGCCGGGGAGATCGCCGAGCGCGCGAGCAAGATCGGTGCCCTGGCGATCGTGCTCACCGGCGAGGACCAGCAGCGCGCCCTGGTGCGCGACCTGCTCGGCGAGCAGGATCGGGTGATCGAACCCGACTCCCGCGCCGCCTCGCCGGAGCAGCTGCGCCGGGAGGTCACGCGCCGCGTCCACGACGCCGAGATCGCCGACGTCGTGGAGGAGTTCCAGCGCGAGGCCGGACGCGGTGAGCGCGCCGTGGAGGGCTGGCAGGACACCGTCGAGGCCCTGCGGCGAGGCCAGGTCCGCACGCTGCTGTGGACCGCCGACGATCACGCGGGCGACCTGCACGTCGGCTCCGCCGCCACCGAGCTCGCCGCCGACGAGCGGGCCCTGACCGACTCCGGCGGCGAGGTCGTCGGCGACGCTCCGGCGAGCGCGGCGGTGGTCCGCGCCCTGGCGGGCACCGACGCGGACCTGGTGATCACCGAACCGGACGCGATCGACCTGACCGGCGGCATCGGCGCCGTCCTGCGCTACGTCGCCTGACCCGCGCCGCGGTTCCGGATGCATGGGACGCGCGCCGAGCGGGTAGGCGAAGGGGAGACCCGCACGGGATTGGAGGACGCCTGGTGGCGAACGCGAATCTGAAGGCGCTGAGCGACCTCGGGGTGTCGATCTGGCTGGACGACCTGTCGCGCAACCGGATCCGCTCCGGGGGTTTCGACGAGCTGATCGCCGACTACCACCTGGTCGGCGCGACGAGCAATCCGACGATCTTCGCCGGTGCGGTGTCGAAGGAGCCCGACTACGACGAGCAGGTCGCCGAGCTGGCGAAGGCGGGCGTGAGCACCGATCAGGCGGTGCGCACGATCACCACCGACGACGTGCGCGAGGCGGCCGACATCTTCCGCCCGGTCCACGAGCGGACCGGTGGTGTGGACGGCCGGGTCTCGCTGGAGGTCGACCCGCGCCTGGCGCACGACACCGACAAGACGGTGGCCGAGGCGATCGATCTGTGGAAGGCCGTGGACCGGCCGAACCTGATGGTCAAGATCCCGGCGACGCTGGCCGGTTTGCCGGCGATCACGAAGGTGATCGGCGAGGGCATCAGCGTGAACGTGACGCTGATCTTCTCGGTGGAGCGCTACAAGCAGGTCATGGACGCGTTCCTGGCGGGTCTGGAGCTGGCCAAGGCCAACGGCCACGACCTGGCCTCGATCGAGTCGGTGGCGTCGTTCTTCGTCTCCCGCGTGGACACCGAGATCGACAAGCGCCTGGACGCGATGCAGGAGGGCCACCCGCTGCGGGGCAAGGCCGCGATCGCCAACGCCCGGCTGGCCTACGCCGCCTACCAGGAGGTCTTCTCGACCGAGCGGTGGAACGCCCTGAAGGCCGAGGGTGCTCGGGCGCAGCGTCCGCTGTGGGCCTCGACCGGGGTCAAGGACAAGTCCTACTCCGACACCCGCTACGTCGACGAGCTCGCGGCGCCGAACACGGTCAACACGATGCCGGAGTCGACGCTGCAGGCCACGGCCGATCACGCCGACGTGCGCGGTGACCTGGTCACCGGCACCGCGGCCGAGTCGCAGCAGGTCTTCGACGACCTGGCCGCGGCGGGCATCGACCTCGACGACGTGTTCAAGGTCCTCGAGACCGAGGGCGTCGACAAGTTCGAGAAGTCCTGGACCGAACTCCTCGACACCGT
>NZ_FOZX01000016.1 GCF_900116135.1 Saccharopolyspora flava | reverse complement strand
AGGCTCCCGGTAGATGACCGGGTTGACAGGCCGGATGTGGAAGCGCAGTAATGTGTGGAGCTGACCGGTGCTGATAGGCCGAGGACTTGCTCACGAAGGTGTTACGCACCCACTATACGATGTCTGAGACAACAACCTATGGGTTGTTGATTCCAGAATATTGTGTGTCAACGCAGTTGGCGCCCTTTGGTTTTTCCCGCGGGTTCGTGGGAACGAGGGTTGTCGGTGGCGATGGCGGGGAGGGTCCGCCCGGTCCCATTCCGAACCCGGTAGCTAAGCTCCCCAGCGCTGATGGTACTGCACTCGCTAGGGTGTGGGAGAGTAAGACACCGCCGACACATACCTTAGAACGGGGCCGATTGATCCGATCAGGATCAATCGGCCCCGTTTTGTGCTTCCGAGCTCGACAGCCTCCGGTTGGTGGTCGAGACTTGCGGCCGGAGTCCGGGCGGAAGGGGCACGGGAGTGAACGAGGACGATCTCCGGTCGTTGCTGGGCGAGCTGACGGTGGAGGAGAAGGCCCGGTTGGTGACCGGGGCCGATTTCTGGACGCTGCACCCCGAGCCGAAGGTCGGTTTGCGCCGGCTGGTGCTGTCGGACGGCCCGAACGGGGTCCGCGGCACGACGTGGGACGAGCGCGACACGTCCCTGCTGCTGCCGGTGGCGTCGGGTCTGGCGGCCACCTGGGACCGGGACGCGGTGACGCGCGCGGGTGAGCTGTTCGGTGACGAGGCGCTGCGTCGCGGTGTGCACGTGGTGCTGGCGCCGACGATCAACCTGCACCGGAGTCCGTTCGGGGGCAGGCATTTCGAGAACTTCTCCGAGGATCCGCTGCTGACCGGCGTGCTCGGTGCCCGGATCGTCGCGGGCATCCAGTCGCGGGGCGTGGCGGCGACGCCGAAGCACTACGTGGGCAACGAGAGCGAGACCGAGCGCTTCACCTACGACGCGGTGATCGACGAGCGGACGCTGCGCGACTGCTACCTGGAGCCGTTCCGCAGGATCGTCGACGAGGCGAGCCCGTGGGCGATGATGGCGGCCTACAACTCGGTCAACGGGCACACGATGACCGAGC
Organism: Saccharopolyspora flava; assembly: GCF_900116135.1. Classification (GTDB taxonomy): domain Bacteria; phylum Actinomycetota; class Actinomycetes; order Mycobacteriales; family Pseudonocardiaceae; genus Saccharopolyspora; species Saccharopolyspora flava. Next base: position 50,854 of record NZ_FOZX01000016.1, on the reverse strand, counting down.
ACTCGTTGCTGGTCAACGAGGTCCTCAAGGCCGAGTGGGGCTTCGACGGCGTGCTGGTGTCGGACTGGTTCGCGACCCGCACCTGCGCCCCGGCCGCCAACGGCGGGCTGGACCTGGCGATGCCGGGACCGAAGAGCCCGTGGGCCGACGGCGCGCTGGCGAAGGCCGTCGGTGACGGCGAGGTCGCCGAGCAGGTCCTCGACGACAAGGTCCTGCGCCTGCTGCGCCTGGCCGACCGGGTGGGTGCTCTGGGCGAGGAGCCGGAGAAGCCGGCGGACGACGGTCCGCCGGAGCGGGCGCGCGCGGTGATCCGCGACCTGACGGCGCGCGGTTTCGTGCTGCTGCGCAACGAGAAGTCGCTGCTGCCGCTGGACCCCGGCATCACCAAGATCGCCGTGATCGGCGAGAACGCCACCTTCCCCGCGGTGCAGGGCGGGGGTTCCTCGCACGTGAGCCCGCCGCACGTGGTGACGCCGCTGGAGGGACTGCGCCAGGCGCTGCCGAACGCGGAGATCCAGTACCGGCGCGGGGTCCGGCACCGCAGGCTGCTCGACCCGATCCTGCGCGAGGAGATCGAGGACCCGCGCGGCGAGGGCACCGGGCTGCGCGTGGAGTACCTGGGCGAGCAGGGGGACGTGCTCGGCAGTGAGCTGCGGGGTGCGGAACGGCTGATCTGGCAGGTCGGCGCGATGCCCGAGGGCACTTGCAAGCTGCGGATGAGCGGGAACCTGGCGCTGGAGCCGGGCGAGCACGTGTTCGGCGTCAACGGCACCGGGCACTTCCGCGTGGAGATCTCCGGACGCGAGGTGCTGACCGCGGACGTCGCGAGCGACGGCGAGGCCGACGACCCGCTGGGGGACATGCTGGCCCCGCCGGAGCAGCGCTTCAACGTCGTCCTGGTCGACTCGGACGTGAACGCGAAGGGCCGGGCCTGCCTGACGGTCGAGTTCACGCCGCAGAACATCGACGCGGACCTGATCTGCGCGGGCCTCGGGTACCGCCCCGAGCGCTGGGACGACGCGACGGAGCTGGAGGCGGCGCTGCGGGCGGCGCGGGACTGCGACGTCGCGGTGGTCGTGGTCGGCACCAACGACGAGGTCGAGACGGAGGGCCGCGACCGCACCTCGCTGGATCTGCCGGGGCAGCAGGACGAACTGGTCGCGAAGGTCCTGGAGGCGAACCCGAACGCGGTCGTGGTGGTCAACGCAGGCAGCCCGGTGCTGATGCCGTGGGCGGCCGAGGCCTCGACGGTGCTGTGGACGTGGTTCGGCGGTCAGGAGTACGGCGACGCGCTCGCCGACGTGCTGCTGGGCGCGGCGGAACCGGGCGGCAGGCTGCCCACGACGCTGCCGGCCGAGCTGGCCGACGTGCCGGTGCCGCTGCCGGGCGTGCAGCCGGTGGACGGGATGCTGCGCTACTCCGAGGGTCCGCTGATCGGCTACCGCGCCTACGCGGACCGGGGTGTGGCACCGGGTTTCCCCTTCGGGCACGGGCTCGGGTACACGAGCTGGTCCTACGACGCGGTGTCGCGCGACGGCGACGCGGTCGTGGTGAAGCTGCGCAACACCGGCGACCGCGCGGGCCGCGAGGTGGTCCAGGTCTACGCGGCGGATCCGCTGCGGCTGGTGGGGTTCGCGGTGGTGACCGCGGAGGCGGGGGCCGAGGCGGAGGTGACCGTGCCGGTCGAACCCGAGGACGGGGACCTGCGGGTCGGACGCAGCGTCGGCGACCTCCGCCTCGACGTCGTGTCCTGACGGCGTCAGGGCTGGGCGACGAACTTCTCCAGGTCGTCGAGGACGAGCCCGGCGGCGATCGGGCCGAGCCCGAGGTACCAGGTGTCGTCGGGGACCTCGACGGCCTTGCCGTTGCGCACGGCGTTGAGCGTCGTCCACTGCACGGAACCGGTCACCTCGCCCATCTGCCGCCGGGCGTTCTCGCCGTAGGCGCCGTAGAACAGCAGGTCGCCGTCGGCCTGCGAGATCTGCTCGCGGCTGAGCTTGGTGAAGGTCTTGTCGCCGAGCTGGTTGTCGGGCCGGTTGAACCCGGAGTCGGCGAGGATGGTGCCGATGAACGACCCCTTGTTGTAGAGCCGGATGTCGCCGGGGATGAACCGCAGCATGCTGACCTCGCGGCCGGCGGCCTGCTTGCCGATCTCGGAGACGCGGGCCTGGTAGTCGGCGAGGATCTTGTCGGCTTCGGCGCGCTTGCCGAGGGCGTCGGCGTCGAGGAGGAAGTTCTCCTTCCAGGTCTTGCCGACGGTTTCGGCGAAGACGGTGGGCGCGATCGTGCTGAGCGCCTCGTAGTGCTCGTCGTCGCGGGTCTTGCTGGACAGGATCAGGTCGGGCTTGAGGGCGGCGATCTTCTCCAGGTTGGGGGAGCCGATGGTGCCGACGATCTCGACGTCGCCCGCTTTCTCGGCGAGGTAGGGCTGGATCTGGGTGTTGGCGTCGGGCAGCACGGTGGCGATGGGCTTGACGCCGAGGGCGAGCACGGAGTCGAGTTCGCCGGTGTCGAGGACGACGACGCGCTGCGGCGTTCCGCTGACGGTGGTCTGGCCCTTGGCGTGCTGGACGACGCGGGACTGCGGGGGCGGCGGTTGTTCGGAGGCCGGTGAGCCGCACGCGGCGACTCCCAGGGCGAACACGGCTGACAGCGCCGCGAGAAGTCTGCGATGACGCAGCATGGGGACACCCAATCTGTCGGGATCGTGCAAAAGTTTGGGTAGCCTAACCTGGCAAACGGGTCCCGAGAAGATGTCCGGCTTGTAATAGTGATCATTAGCAGCGACAACTGTCAGCGCCTGCTTACCAGCGGTTTTCGGGCTAGAGCATCGCCAGGAACATGTGCGCCATCGAGCCCGAGAGCACGAGTTCGATCAGCGAGCGGGCCCGCGGCGGCGGGGTCCGCAGCAGGTCGGTGGCGGCGTACCCGGCGGCGAGCGCGCAGTAGCTCATCAGCACCCAGGCGAGCAGCGGGAGCACCAGGCCCGGGGTCTGCGCGGCGACGGTGACCGTCCCGTGGTGATGGCCGACCGCGACGAGCGGGGCGCCGGCGGGGCCGGTCTGCTGCCCGGCGAACATGTAGGCCATCGCCAGCGATCCGATGGCGTGGTGCAGGAACGAGATCGTCCGCGTGCGCGCCGCGCGGAACCCCAGCCAGCAGCCGAACACCGCGAACGGCGCGGCCATCAGGGGCGAGGGGGCCAGGTACATCGCGATCATGCCGAGCCCCATGAGCAGCTGCGCGACGTCGACGTGGCAGAGCGGGTGCTTGCGCAAGCCGATCCGCAGCAGGGCCGTGGCCGTGGCCGCGATGACAGTGCCGGTCATGACCTGCTCGAACATGCTCCTCCACCGCCGCCGGAGCCGTGCCGTGATCGATTGTCGAGATCGCGGACGCCCGCAGATACCGCCTTGCGAGCGGACTTCCCGGCCGGCGCCGGTGACCCGCCGTGGCGGAGTCCTCTGTGGAGGGTCAGGAGGCGTTGCGGTGGACGAACTCCTCCAGCGAGACCGACACCTCCCCGCGGGTGTCGCTGTGCCGGGTGCAGTAGACCGTCGGGTACCACCCGGTCTCCTGCCAGGCCTCGGGGAGCTTGAACGGGTGGCACCCGTCGTCGACGGCCCCGGTGCGCAGTCCGTCGAGCCACTCGGCGGTGATCATCGGTTCGAAGTAGGTGACCTCGCGGTTCCAGGTCCCGTAGATCCAGGTGTGCCGGAACGGCTGCCCGTTGAACTCGGGTGCGGTCTTGTCGACGAGGTGGTTGCCCATCGCCGGTTCGATCGCGTCGGCGTCGCTGAAATCGGCCGGGACGTAACGGGAATCGGGAAGCCGCTTGCCGAGCGCGTAGTCGTCGCAGTGCACCAGCTGCGGGCACGGACCGGTGCGGATGGCCAGCCGCTCGGCCTCGTCGTTGAGGTAGAAGTGCACGTCGTAGTGCGGTTGGTCGTAGAAGCCGAGCGGGATGTGCCCGTGCGGGTTCCAGTTCTCGAGCACGTAGGTGAACGGGAAGTCGGGTTGCTGCTGCGCCCGCTCGCCGAGTTCGAGCTTCTGGCCGTAGCCGCCGGAGCACTCCTCCACCGGGTCGGTGCTGCCGTCGCCGTTCTTGTCGAAGCACAGCGTCCCGTCGGTCGGCGGGTCGTGCGGCAGTCCGCTGAAGCTCGCGTCGGTCATCCGCACGCCGATCGACACCGGCCGCGCGCCCAGGAACTGGGTGTAGGCGGTGATCCGCCCGTCGCCCAGCGGCGCGGACTCGCCGTACTCGGCGCACGGGCCCCGGTAGGACGGTGTCTCGGCGATGAGCCGGTCCACGGCCTGCTCGGGCAGCAGCAGCGTCTGCTCCCGCTCGCCCACGGCGCACACCCACTCCAGGGCGCCGCCGGAGGCTTCGGGGGCGTCGGCGGAGGCGGTGGCGACCCCGCTCGCGGCGAGCGCGAGCACCCCCGCGGACGCCACCAGCAGTCGGATCTTCATGGTCCCTCCGCTCGACGAGCCGCTGAACCACGCCAGCGTCCCGCCGGTCCCTGTCCTGGCGCTTTCATCCGAGGGGCGGGGAGGGAATGAAAAAGCGCCCTCGGCCGGAAAGGCGGAGGACGCTTCGTCGTGTGCGCCAACAGGGACTCGAACCCCGAACCCGCTGATTAAGAGTCAGCTGCTCTGCCAGTTGAGCTATTGGCGCTGGCCGCGCCGGGTCTCCCCGGCAACGCGAAAAAGATTAGCACGGGCCTGGAACGGCCTGTGCAGCAGGGTTGTCTCGTGTTCCGGGGCACAATTCGGCGGATCCGGAAAACGAAAAAGACCCGCCGGGAAGGCGGGTCTTTCGCTGCTGTGCGCCAACAGGGACTCGAACCCCGAACCCGCTGATTAAGAGTCAGCTGCTCTGCCAGTTGAGCTATTGGCGCTGGCGTGTCCTCCGGGGTTTCCGTCCGGTCTCCCTGGCGACGTCGAAAACTCTAGCACGGCCGTGCGGAGGGCTTCCGGCAGGGGGTCGCTCGGGCGGGGGTGGCGACCCGCGGTGCGCGAGGACCAGGCGGAATATGACACAACGTGCGGACCCGGTCGCTGCACGCACGGTCGGGCGATTACGGCACACTGGTCGTTAGGCGCAGATGTGCTTTGTGACGGGACGGATAGTTGCCAATGACTGAAAGGTGTAACCCGGTCGGGTTTCTCTCGCGGGTTGGCCGTCCGACGGCTGGGCTGGTCGTCGGGCTGGTGGGGTCGCTGGTCGCCGGGTGCAGCGGCGGCGGGGGTGCGGCAGCCGAGCAGGAGCAGGGCCCGCAGGCCCCGGTGGTGCAGTTCGCGCCGCAGAACGGGGCCAAGGACGTGTCACCGCTGGACCCGGTGACGGCGAAGGTCAGCGGCGGCAAGATCGTGGACGCGAAGCTGACGAACTCCGACGGCAAGGAGGTGCCCGGGCAGATCTCCCCGGACGGCGTGAGCTGGACGTCGGCGGAGAAGGCCGGGTACGGCAAGACGTACACGCTGGCGGTGACGGCGCAGGGCGAGGGGCCTGCGATCACCAAGCAGTCGACGTTCACCACGATCGAGCCGAAGGCGCAGACCTACGTCTCGATGATCCCGCTGGACGGCGAGACGGTGGGTGTCGGCCAGCCGCTGGTGTTCCGGTTCAGCAAGAACGCTCCGGCGCCGGACAAGGCGAAGGCCGAGGAAGCGATCAAGGTCGCGACCGAGCCCGCGGTGGAGGGCGCGTTCTACTGGTTCAACAGCCGCGAGGTGCACTGGCGGCCGAAGGACTACTGGCAGGCGGGCACGACGATCTCGATCGACGTCAACGCCTACGGCCACGAGTTCGGCCCGGGCTTGTGGGGTGAGGAGGACCGCAAGGCCACCATCACCATCGGCGACCGGGTGGTGCTCAAGGCCGACGGTGCTTCGCATCAGATGAGCGTGGAGAAGAACGGCCAGGTCATCCGCACGATGCCGGTGGCGCTGGGCAAGCCGGAGTTCCCGTCGAACAACGGCATCCACGTGGTGACCGAGCACCACCGCAAGAAGATGATGGACTCCACGACCTACGGCCTGCCGCTGGAGGCCGGCGGCTACCAGACGGAGGTCGAGTGGGCGGTCCGCATCTCCAACGGCGGCGAGTTCCTGCACGCGGCCCCGTGGTCGGTCGCCGACCAGGGCCACCGCAACGTCAGCCACGGCTGCATCAACATGAGCAACGAGAACGCCGAGTGGATCTTCAACCTGCTCAAGAAGGGTGACGTGGTCGAGATCACCAACTCGGGCGGCCCGGACCTCCGCTCCTGGGACGGCTTCGGAGACTGGCAAGTCCCCTGGGACCAGTGGAAGAAGGGCAACAGGTAAGACGAACTGAGCAAAGCGACTGCGTCAGCCAAGCGACGCAGTCGCTTTCTCTTTACCCAAACCCCGTCAGGCAACCGGCGAAGCCGGTTTCTCAGTACCCCACCCCAGCAACCGGCACCGCCGCGGGTTCTCAGACGTCTTCTGGGGAGGACAGCCGCAGCGCCGTGTATTGGCATACATAAGTCGCGGATCCCGGACCCAGAAGGCGTCTGAGGTTCCGCTACCCGCACCGCCAAGCACAGGGACCACAGAGTCGTGTCAGTGAAGCAAGCCACCAACCAAAAGACGCTGTGGAAAGAAAAAGACCCGCCCCTCATGAAACATGAAGAGCGGGTCTCTCAAAGGGTGAGTGACGGGAATCGAACCCGCGACACCTGGGACCACAACCCAGTGCTCTACCGACTGAGCTACACCCACCTCGGCCGCTCGGACCGCGCCCTGCCGGGCCCCGTCCGGAGCAACGGAAACCATCCTAGCGTGTGCCCGCGAGGGGTTTTCCACCGGCTCCGGTTTTCGCGTCCGAGCAGCTCAGCGAGGGGTCAGGACTCCTCGCGGGCCTTGGTGGTGCCGCTTATGCCGCCGGGGTCGTCGAGCAGTTCGGCGGCGACGGCTTGGGCCTGCTCGCTGCTGGGCCCGGGGTGGGGGACGAACGCGGTGCGCCGGTAGTAGGCGAGTTCGCGGATGGATTCGCGGATGTCGGCGAGGGCGCGGTGGGCGAGTCCCTTCTCCGGCTGCGCGTAGTAGATCCGCGGGTACCAGCGCTTGCAGAGCTCCTTGACGGAGGAGACGTCGACCATCCGGTAGTGCAGGTGGGCGTCGAGCTGCGGCATGTCGCGGGCGATGAATCCGCGGTCGGTGGCGATGGAGTTGCCCGCCAGCGGTGCGGACCGCACGTCGGGCACGTACTCGCGGATGTAGTCCAGCACCTGCTGCTCGGCTTCGGCGAGGGTCACGCGGGAGGCGCGGACCTCGTCGGTGAGCCCGGAGCGCGCGTGCATGTCGCGCACGACTTCGGGCATCCCGGCGAGGGCGTCGTCATCGGCGTGGATGACGATGTCGACGCCGTCGCCGAGGATGTTGAGGTCGGCGTCGGTGACCAGGGCGGCGATTTCGATCAACGCGTCCTTGCCGAGCTCCAGCCCGGTCATTTCGCAGTCGATCCACACTAGACGGTCATTCACTCGACGCAGCCTAACTGCCGCGACCCGGTGATCGCGGCAAGAGTGTCTTGATCGGTACGTGCGGCTATTCCTCCAGGTGGGTCCGCAGCTCGCGGGGGACGACCTTGCCGGTGGGGTTGCGCGGCAGCTCGTCGAGGAAGACCACGTCGCGGGGGACGGCGAACTTGGAGACCTGTCCGCGCACGTGCTCGCGGATCTGCTCGGCGTCGAGGGCGCCCTTCTCGCGGGGCACGACGAACGCGGCCAGGCGCTGGCCGAAGTCGGCGTCGTCGACGCCGATGACGGCGGCTTCGGCGACCCCGGACAGGCCGGTGATGGCGTCCTCGGCTTCCTTGGGGTAGATGTTCTCGCCGCCGGAGATGATCATGTCGTCTTCCCGGCCTGCGATGAACAGCCGCCCGGAGCGGTCGAATCGTCCCAGGTCACCGGTGGACATGAGGCCGTCGAGGCGTTCCCGGCTGTTGCCGTTGGTGTAGCCGTCGAACAGCATGTCGTTGCCTGCGAAGATCCGCCCGGTCTCGCCGCGGGGGACGGGCGCGCCGTGGTCGTCGAGGATGCGCACCCGGGTGCCGCGCGGCGGCCGCCCGGCCGAGGACGGCGCGGCGCGCAGGTCGGCGGGCGTGGCGATGCTGACCCAGGAGACCTCGGTGGAGCCGTAGAGGTTGTAGAGCACCGGGCCGAAGGCGCGCTGGAAGCGGGTGGCCAGGTCGCCGGGCAGCGCGGAGCCGCTGGCGGCGACGATCCGCAGCGAGGAGGTGTCGAACCGCTCGCGCTCCTCGGCGGGCAGGTCGAGGATCCGCTGCAGCATCACGGGGACGCCGAACATGCCGCCGACCCGGTGCCGCTGGATGGTGCGCAGCGTGTCCACGGCGTCGAACTTGCGGCGCAGCACGAGCGTCGCGCCGAGCACGGCGGAGAGCTGGAACCCGGCGATGGCCCAGGTGTGGAACAGGGGTGCGCTGAGCAGCACCCGCTCGCCGGCGCGCAGCGGGATGCGGGAGAACACCGCGCCCGCGGGGTTGAGGCTCGGCGGGTCGGGGCGGCGGGCGCCCTTGGGGGTGCCGGTGGTGCCGGAGGTGAGCACGATCAGCCGCGAGTGCCGCTTCGGCCGGGGGAGCTTCGTGGCGGACTCGGTGGCGATGAGGTGGTCGAGCGTGTGGTGCTCGGTGGGCCCGTCGGCCCAGCCGAGGACGACGTCGAGCCCGCTGGGCAGGTCCTGGAGGTGCCCGGTGAACTCCTCGTCGAGGACGAGCAGGCTGACCTTCTGCTCGGCGAGCACGTCGGCGAGCTGGCGGGTGCTGAGGCCGACGTTGAGCAGGACGACGTCGACGCCGAGCTTGGCGGCGGCCACGATGACCTCGACGGGTCCGTGGTGGTTGCGGGTGAGCACGCCGATGCGCGTCTTGCCGGGCACGCGGTCGCGCAGCGCGGCGGCGAGCCGGGTGGTGCGGGTGGCGAGCTCGGCGTAGCTGAGCGCGCCGCGCTCGTCGATCACGGCCGGCCGGTCGGGGTGCCGGGCGGCGCCGACGGCGAAGCCGAGCGGCAGGGTGATGCCCCAGCGCCGGTACGCCAGGGCGATGCGGACCAGCTTGTCGGGCCGCATCGGCCGCACAACGCCCTGCTTGACCAGCACGAACAAGGTGTGCAGGGCCGGTGCGGCGTGGTTGGTCAGAAAGCTCGGCAGTCGCCGCAGGAAGCTCACTCGGTCACCCCTCGTCGCGAAACCTACTCGGGAGTAGATTGTGCCGTGCGTAATCCTCCCGGCCAAGCCCTCCGTGTCGAGTATCCCGTTCCTGCGATCACGAGGTGGTCGCGACGGCGGCGCGGCGGGTGAGGGGGGGAGCCTCCACCCGCCGCGCCGACCCCCGGTTCCCGGTCGGCGCTACTCCGCCGCGTGGACGACCGCGTCCCGCAGGGCCGCCCGCAGGCGGCCGACCTCCAGCGGCGAGAGCACCGCCGTCTCGCCGGGCGGCGAGACGATCACGACCTGGCCGTGGTTGACGAACACCGACATGTCCTGTCGCCTGCCGGCGACGTCGCGGCAGCTGACGTGCCACTGCTGGTTGGGCCCCACAGTCCCAGCCTCCCTGTGCCGATCCGCCTTGGTGCGGTGGAAGCCGCGCACCGCGCGCTTCCGGTGTAGGGACGCACGGGCCCGAGGCGCATGACGGCACTGCGGCGAAATCACGTGACGACGCCGTGGAACGCGTTCTGGCCTGCGGCTCCCCGGACACGACTCAGGGGCGACCCCACAACGGGAATCGCCCCTGAGCCGGTGCTGTTAGCCGGTACCACTCGTCCGGCGTCGACATTGATCAGACCGGGCGAACCTTCAGCCCGGCGGCCTCGGCGGAGAGCACGACCGCGCCTTCGAAGTCGGCGATCGGCAGCTCGTCGCGCACCAGGCGGTGCGGCGCCTCGGAGGCCTGGACGCGGATCGTGCCGGTGGTGACCGACTGCTCGGCCAGGTCCTGGCCGCCGAACTGCACGCTCAGCTGGTTGCCGGAGACCGTCGCGGTCAGCCAGCCGCCCTCGATGACCTGCTCGGAGCCGTCGAAGGACACGGTCAGCCGACCCTCGGCCGGGTTGTCGCCGCGGACCGCGACGTGCGAGAGCGCGACGTCCCGCTTGCCGGACTCCTCGCCGGCCAGCGCGATGACATCCCTGGTGACCTCCTCGGCCGGCTCGGTGCCGGGCTTGGGGGTCAGCACCGGGGCGCGCAGCTGCGCGGCCAGCCGGTAGGGCTGCCACGAGCCGGCGCCGATCAGGTTGACCACCGCGCTGACCGCCACGTCGGTCAGCAGCCGGTCACTGCCCGGGGCGGGCGTGACCTCGATCGCCGGCACGTCGCGCCGGGACAGCAGTTCGCGCAGCGCCTTGGCGCGCTGCCGGCTGTTGCGGTCGAATCCGCGGGTGATCGCCACCGTCCCCGATCCGGCGGCCGCGACGGCGGCCTCGGTCAGGTCCGCTAGCGGCGCCCAGATCTGCGCCGGGTCCTGAGCAGGACGCTGCCGGCGCGAGCGGGCGAAGCCTGGGGCATCGGTCGTGGTTTCCATCGCCCTCCACTTTAGTCTTCGAAGAAGGGTGACCTCGCCTTCCGGTGGGCGCTTTCACGGTGTGAAATCGATCGCCATCGCACTGCTCCATCGGGGTGGCTTTTCCCTCCGGCGGGCTCATCCGCTGCGTCATTCGCCGCATCCTGGCTGCTCGTCGAGGCGGGGGGCCGGAGATGACCGATCTGCACCTGCCGGGCGCGCGGCCCGGCCCGGACCGCTGGGTGGTGGTGCGGTGGCTGGTGCCCGACGGCAGCCGGGTGCGGGCGGGGCAGCCGCTGGCCGAGCTGCGGCCCGCCGAGGCCGATGCCCCCGGGATCCGGGTGCGGGCGCTGGCCACCGGGACGGTGTGGCACCAGGTGCGGGCGGGGGAGGTGCTCAGCGTCGGCCAGGTGCTCGGGCTGATCGACTGAACCGCGCGGGACCGGGGGTTGCCCTGGGTTGTTAGGTTGGTGCCAGTGACGCGGGGTGCCCCTGGCCGGGGCTGAGAACAGACCCGTTGAACCTGACCTAGCTCGTACTAGCGGAGGGACGTCATGGCCCCCAACGTGCTGACCATCGCCGGGACCGACCCGAGCGGTGGTGCCGGTATCCAGGCCGATCTCAAGGCCTTCTCCGCCAACGGCGCCTACGGCATGTCGGTGATCACCGCGCTGGTCGCGCAGACCACGACCGGGGTGAGCCGGGTGCAGGAGGTCCCGCCGGACTTCATCACCGACCAGCTGGTGACGCTGCTCGACGACGTCCGGGTGGACGCGGTCAAGATCGGCATGCTGGCCAACGCCGAGGTCATCCGCGCGGTCGCGGCCGTGCTGGACCGCTACGCGCCGCGGTTCGTGGTGCTGGACCCGGTCATGGTCGCCAAGAGCGGCGACCGGCTGCTGGCGCCGGAGGCCGTCGGAGCGCTGCGCGATGAGCTGCTGCCGCGGGTGGACCTGATCACGCCGAACCTGCCGGAGGCCGCCGACCTGCTCGGCGAGGCCGAGATCGCCTCTCCCGAGCAGATGCCTGCGCAGGCCGAGCGGCTGGCGGGGCTGGGCGCCAAGCAGGTGCTGCTCAAGGGCGGGCACCTCGACGGCGAGACCAGCGTCGACCTGCTCCACGGCGACGGGCTGGCCGAGTTCCTCAGCAGCGAGCGGGTGGCCACCACCAACGATCACGGCACCGGCTGCACGCTCTCGGCGGCGATCGCGGCGCTGCGCCCGCAGCGCGCGGACTGGCTGGAGGCGGTCCGCGAGGCCAAGCAGTACCTCACCGACGCCCTCCGCGCCTCGGAGCGCCTCGACGTGGGCCGGGGTCACGGTCCGGTGCACCACTTCCACCGCTGGTGGTGACAGTTTTAGCCATAATTGACCGGACATTTCGGAATTTGATCATGGACAGTTCTGGCTAAAACTGTCCGACTCCCGGACCCACCGATCTCTGCGAGGGTTTTCATGAGCACCTTGCCCGCACCGCCCGCCGGGGGTTTCTGCGCCGAGGCGTGGGAGCGCACCGCCGGGCTCCAGAAGGCGATCGAGGACCACCCGTTCAACGTCGCGCTCGCCGACGGCAGCCTGCAGCGGGACGTCTTCGCCTTCTACATCGTCCAGGACGCCCGCTACCTGGTCGGCTTCGCGCAGGCGCTGTCGGCCGCGGCGGCCCGCGCCGATGACGCCGCGGACGCGGCGTTCCTGGCGGGTGCCGCGCAGGGCGCGCTGGTCGAGGAGCGGCGGCTGCACGCCGGCTACGTCGAGGAGTTCGGCCTGACCGACGAGGAGATCGCCGGGATCGACACCTCGCCGTCGTGCCTGGGCTACACCTCGTACCTGCGGGCCTGCGCGCTGACCGAGTCCTACCCGGTGCTGCTGGCGGCGATCCTGCCGTGCTTCTGGGTCTACCAGCACGTCGGCAGCACGATCCTGGACGCGACCGGCGACATCGAGAACCACCCGTACAAGGCGTGGATCACCACCTACGCCGACGACGAGTTCGCCGAGGCCGTGCTGTCGGCGCGCGAGCTCACCGACAAGGTCGCGGCGCGCGCCGACGAGGCGACGCGGGAGCAGATGTTCGCCGCGTTCACCCGCGCGACCGAGTACGAGTGGCTGTTCTGGAACAGCGCCTGGGTCAAGGAGAGCTGGCCGACCGCGAAATTCCTTGCCTGACAAGGATTTCGCGTCTCGCTCGCGCTGACGGCGGCTCATCCGGAGTGGTGGGTCGTCGTCCTCTTCGGATAACTCACAAGCGTGATTCGCGTTGTGATACGGGTCACGATCTTGTGCTGTTAACGAAGCGCGCGACACAACGACATCCTGGGCGAAACCCCTGTTCGAGCTGGGCATTCAGGGGCGGTCGTTCTTCAGGCGTGGATGGAGTCCCGGGGCAGTGAGTTCTCTTCTGATCGTGTTCATCGGCATGTCGGTCCCGATCCTGGCGGCCGCGCCGTTCTACATCGCCGACCGCCGCAGCGAGACCCGACCCGAGAAGGCCGAATCCGAGAAGGCCGAGCTGGGACCCGAGATCACCGAGGCGCCCCGGATCTGGCCGGATCCGGTCGAGGAGCCGGCGTGCGAGATCCCCGAGGCCCGCACGCCGGAGGAAGCCCTCCCGTCGGCCGACACCGCGTCCGATGACACCGCGCCCGCCGACACCGCCCACGCCGAGACCGAGCGGGTCGCTCAGCCGTAGATGGCCCGGGCCAGCGCCGACTTGCGCTTCTGCAGCTCGCGCAGCCCGGCGGTGCTGAACCCGCCCCCGCTCGGACTCGCCGGGATCTGCAGGCCCTCGCTCAGCTGCCAGCCCGAACCGCGCTCGATCAACGACCGGTGCTTGTTGGTGTAGTAGCCGGAGTTGATCGACACGGCGACGCCGCTGGCCCCGGCCGCGGCGGCCAGCAGGTGCAGGTGGAACCGGGTCGACAGCCACCGCTGCCCGGGCTTTGCGGGCAGGCCCTTGCGCATGATCTCGTCGAAGGCGTGGAACCGGGCGCCCGGCAGGTCGTGCTCGACCAGCGCGAAGACCTCGCGGTCGGCACGCGGGATGCCCTCCACGAACGCCACCTGCTCCGGGGCGACCTTCCACTCGCGCAGCGTGTCGAGCAGGAATCCGGCCAGCGCGGGCACCGTCTCGTCCAGCAGGTCCGACTGCATGCAGATCATGACGTCGCGGACGTCGTCGTCGCCGGTGCGGAACAGGCCGGGCTCGATGCCGAAGAACATGTCGTCGCCGGTGGCGGAGGCGTTGACCAGCATCGCCTCCGACGGTTCGTCGCGGACGTCGACGATCTCGAACTGCTCGGCCAGGCTGCGCAGCAGCGGCTCGGCACCCGCCGGGACCGGGGACAGGCCCTGGCCGGTCATCACCGCGCGCCCGCCGGAGCGGTGGGCGGCCGCGGCGGTGGCCGCGAGCAGGCCGATGTGGCGGGGCCAGATGCCGTTGATGAAGCCGCCGCCGATCACGTGGAACAGGTCCATCCGGGCGGCGAGCTCGATGCCGGCGACCCAGCGCGGCGCCAGGCCGGGGTTGTGGATCGCGTGCTGCACGAAGGCCGCCACGGCCCACGGCTCGGTTTCCGGGGCCTCCCAGCACAACCGCCAGAACGTGTCGGTGAACCGGACGTTGGGGTGCAGGTCGGCGAGCATCACCGAGCTGGGGCCGGGGTTGGGGCAGTCGATCCAGACCTCGCTGCGAGGAGCGACCTTCGCGAGGTGCTTGAGCCACGCCGCGGCGATCAGCTCGTCGCCGTAGTTGGGGTGTCCGGTGGTGGCGACGAGGTATATCCGGTTCGGGGTGTTCACCAAGGAGGCTCCAGCCGTAGGTTGCGAGGTCCGCTCACGAACCTAGCAACCGGCAAAACACCCGTACCATCCTCGCACCGCACAGGATCGCGGTCGGGTCAGCCGGCCTTGCTGATCTCCGAGCGCAGGCGCTCCAGGCGGCGCTTGGAGCGGTTGAACTTGGCCTGGTAGCGGGCCTCGAAGATGTCGGTCGGGATCTCCGGCATCACCATCGGCTCGGGCTCGCGCGGCTGCGGCGCGATCGCCTCGTCGATCTTCACCGGCTGCGTGGGCTCGCCCTCGCGGTCGGTCTTCTCGCCCTCGCCCTCGGTCTTCTCGGCGGTCTCGGTTCCCGCGGCGGGGGCAGCGGCGGCGCCCAGCGCGTGCTTGCCGCGCGGGGCCGCCTCCGGCTGCTGGGTCTCGGCCGCCTTGCGCTGCGCGCGGTGCAGCAGCGGCCAGAACACCAGCGTGGCCACGGCCAGACCGCACACGAACATCAGAACCAGCATTTCCACCAGCCGCCTCCGGGATCAGGCTCTCTGCCGAGCGCTGTCAGTTCTGCCGAGCACCGGGAGCCTGGGCGGCTCCGTTGGTGGTGTGCTGCGGCTCGATCGGGATCGTGTAGGTCTGCACGTCGTCGCGCTGCTCGGGCAGCGTGACCTCCTGCAACCGGCGCCCGTCGGTCTCGACCGGTCCCTCGGCCTCGGCCGCGTCGGGGGTGTCGGTCGTGGTGCGCAGGTTCGCGGCGGACTCGTCGAGGACGCGCTTGGCGTTGTCCATCGCCTGCAGCACCGAGCTGCGCAGCTCCTCCAGCCGCTGCCGCTCGACGCGGATCTCCTCGAGGGCTTCCAGCCGCATCTGCTCCGATTCGGCGTCCCACTGCCCGCACTGCCTGCGGGTCTCAGAGATCAGCGCGTCGGCCTCCTCCTGGGCGTCGCCGACGACCTTCTTGTACTCGTTGCGGATCTCCTGCCGCATCCGGTACTCGCGGGTGCGCTGCTCGCTGATCTTCTGCTCGTGCTCGCGCTGCAGCGTGGCGCGGCGCGACTCGACGTCGGTGACGAGCTCGTTGCACTCGTCGCGGAGCTCGGAGGCGGCCTGTTCGGCCTCGCTGATCAGCGCGCGGGCCTCGGTCTCGGCGGTGCCGCGGATGATCTCGGCCTGGCGCTTGGCCTGATCGCGCAGCGTCTGGACCTCGTCCTCGGCGATGGCGAGCATGTTCTGCACCCGCTGCGAGGCGGCGGGCAGGCCGGTGTCGGAGTTCTCGATGCTCTTGAGGCGCTGCTCGGCCTGGTCCAGGCTGCGGCGGGTGTCGTCGCAGAGCTTGCGCAGGTCGTTGTTGAGCCGGACCGCTTCGTTGCGGTCGATGGTGACCATGCGCAGCTGATCTTCCAGGACCTCGATGTGCTCGATGACCTGATGGCGGCTGAAACCGCGGACCTGGATGTCGAAACCCGGCCGGAGCGGCACGACTGCGTCGGCGTCATCCATGGGTGATCTCCTCTCCGGACGGTAGGCCCATTCGATGTTTCGGAGAGTAGGGCGGATGTTCGGGCAACGCCCAGCGAGACACAACGATCATCACCGGATCAGGTGTTGATCAATCGGGTCGTTCGGCTTGCCGCGTCCGGAGATGTTGGCACGCATCTGTCCACAGTGCACGCCGGAACGAGGGCGATCGGATCGCCCGGTCGTTGCCGTCGGTCCGCCATCGCCGGGTGACGCTCTATCGCCCGATCAAGTGCTTAGGTTAGGCTCCGCTTACAAAGATGTTCACGGATCGAGGGGAGCGCGGCGTGTCTCAGGGAGCCGACCTGGTCGGGCGACAGCACCAACGGGCCTCGGTGCTGCTGCGGCGCTGGCTGGCCGAGACGCACACGCCGGTCGCCGAAGGGCCGCTGCGGCTGACGATCGGACCGCTGTCGCTGCACGCCGACGTCGTCTACGACTCCCCGACGGGCGCGCACGGGTTCGGGTCGATCGGTGTGCTCGACGACGAGGGCCGGACGCTGGTCTCGGCGGATCCGGCGCTGCTGGCCGCCGCTTGCTCGGCCGACGCGCGGGCGCGCTCGCGGGCCGAGGCCCCGATCAACCGGCCGGAGTCCGGCACGCTGGTCGACTGGCTGTTGGACGCGCTGCCGCGCCGCGAGGTCGACCCGCTGCCGCTGCGCGACGACCTGGTGGCCGTGGGCCGTCAGCTGTCCAACGCCGCCGAGGCCCAGCGCTGGCTGACCCGGCACGTCGAGGAGCGGATGCTGCCGGAGGTGCTCGCGTTCGACGGCGCCGACCGGGACGAGCTCACCGCGCGACTGCTGACCCGGGGCGTGCTGGTGGTCATCGGCCTGCTGGGCAGGCGCGGCGTGGTGCACGAGGAGTACCTGCTGGCGGAGCTGGCCAAGCGGCTCGGCGGCATCGCCGAGCAGCACTCGCAGGTCGCCGGGCTGGTCGAGCGCTGGCTGACCGGCCCGACGCTGACCGATCTCGCCGCGCTCAACGGCTCGGGGCTGCGCTACCGCGACGAATCGGGCGCGGTGCGGGTGCGGCCGGTTCGCTTCGAGCGCCGCAACCCGCTGCGCCTCGACGACCCGGCCGAGGTGCCCGGGGTGCCGCTGCCGGAGCTGGGCGAGGGCTGGGCGTTGCGGCCGGTGGCGATCACCGGCGAGGACGGCGGCCCGGACGTCGCCCTGGTGCACCGCTGGATGAACCGCGAGCACGTCGCGGTCAACTGGAACCAGGACTGGCCGCTGGAGCGGTGGCGCGACGAGCTCGCCACCCAGCTGGCCGGCGAGCACTCGGTGCCGTGCGTGGTGGCGCGCGACGGGCGCGACATCGGCTACCTGGAGCTCTACCGGGTGCAGCGGGACAAGCTGGCCCGCTGCTACCCGCACGCCCCGCACGACCTGGGCGCGCACATCGCCATCGGCGAGCCGGACGCGATCGGCAAGGGCGTGGGATCGGAGCTGCTCGGCGCGGTCGCGCGCGGACTGCTCGCCGCGGACCCGGCGTGCCGGAACGTGGTGGCCGAGCCGAATGTCCACAATGGAGCCTCGGTGGGCGCGTTCGGCAAGGCGGGCTTCGTCCAGGCGGCCGAGGTCGGCTTGCCGAACAAGAACTCCGCGCTGATGGTGTTCGCACGCCCGGGTGAGTAGCCCCACGTCAGGCGGTCCGGTGTGCGGGTGTACTCGCGATCGAATCTTGACTAAGGTTAGCCTTACTTACCTTGTTGATCGTGGGGAGAGCAATGCCGTCGCGAGCTGACCAGTCGCCGCCGCACCCGTTGCCGCTGACCGCGGCGCAGGCGGGGATCTGGTTCGCCCAACAACTCGACCGCACCAATCCGATCTTCAACACCGCCGAGCGCGTGGAGATCGAGGCGGAGATCGACCCGGAGCTGTTCGCCGAGGCCCTGCGCACCGCGGTCGCCGAAGCCGAGACGCTGCGGATGCGGGTCGTCGACGACGGCGAAGGACCGCAGCAGGTCGTCGACGAGCTCGACGCCGTGGAACTGCCGGTCCTGGACTTCTCCGGCGAGGCCGACCCGGAGGCCCGCGCCGAGGAGTGGATCCGCGCCGACCTGGACGCGCCCGTCGACCTGACCCGCGGGCAGCGCGACGGCGGCCGGTTGTGGACCGCGGCGCTGTGCCGGCTCGGCGAGCGGCGCTGGTGGTGGTACCAGCGCATCCACCACGTGGCGGTGGACGGCTACGGGTTCTCGATCATCCTCCGGCGCGTCGCCGAGGTCTACAGCGCGCTCGTCGCCGGAGCGGAACCGGGCGAGTCGCCGTTCGCGGGGCTGGCGGAGCTCGTCGAGGACGAGCAGAAGTACTCGGCCTCGCCGAAGGCCGAGCGCGACGCCGCCTACTGGGGCGAGCGCTTCGCCGACGAGCCCGACGCGGTCACCCTCACCGAGCGGTCGCGGCCGACCGCGCGCACCTTCCACCGCCAGCTCGACAGCAGCTCCTCGCTGGAGGCGCTGGGCTCGGCCGCCGAGCGGGCGCGGACGATCTGGCCGGACGCGCTGATCGCCGCCTTCGGCGCCTACCTGCACCGGATGACCGGGGCGAACGACGTGGTGCTGGGCCTGCCGGTGATGGGCCGGATGGGATCGGTGGCGCTGCGGGTGCCCGGCATGGTCGTCAACGTCCTGCCGCTGCGGCTGCGGATCGACTCCGGCACCACCCGCGACGAGCTGATCGCGCAGGTCGCCAAGGCCGTGCGGGAGCTGCGCAAGCACCAGCGGTACCGCAGCGAGCAGCTGCGCCGGGACCTGCGGCTGCTGGGATCGGACCGCGCGCTGTTCGGGCCGATGATCAACATCAAGTCCTTCGACTACGACCTGGACTTCGCCGGGACGCCCGGGCGGGTGCACAACGTGGCCGCCGGACCCGTCGACGACCTCAGCGTGCTCGTCCGCACCGAGGACGACGAGCTGCGCCTCGAGTTCGACGCCAACCCCGACCGCTACACCGCCGAGGAGCTGACCGGTCACCGCGAGCGGTTCCTGCGCTTCCTCGGCACCTTCGCCGACGCCGCCGGCGACACCCCGGTCGGCGGCGTCGAGCTGCTCACCCGGGACGAGCGCACCCGCATCCTCGAGGAGTGGAACGCGCCGGTGCCCGGCTTCACCGAGGCCGAGCCGGCGACGCTGCCGCAGCTGTTCGAGGAGCAGGCGCAGCGCACCCCCGACTCGGTGGCCGTGACCTTCGAAGGCGAGTCGCTGACCTACGGCGACCTCGACGCGCGGGCCAACCAGCTCGCCCACCACCTCATCGACCACGGCATCGGGCCAGAGCAGCTGGTGGCGCTGGCGCTGCCGCGCTCCACCGAGCTCGTCGTGTCGCTGCTGGCCGTGCTCAAGGCCGGGGCCGCCTACCTGCCGCTGGACCCCGGGCACCCGGCCGAGCGCATCGCCTACATCGTCGGCGACGCGCGGCCGAGCATGCTCATCAGCGACCGCGAGCACGCAGACCGGCTGCCCGAGGGCATCACCCGCGTGCTGCTCGACGACGAGACCGAGATCGCCGAGATCGTCCGGCACTCCCAGCGCAACCCCAAGCCCGGCGAGCGCGGGCCGCTGACCAGCGAGCACGCCGCCTACGTCATCTACACCTCGGGATCGACCGGGCAGCCCAAGGGCGTGGCGATCCCGCACCAGAACGTGGTCCGGCTGTTCTCGGCCACCGACCCGTGGTTCGGCTTCACCGGCGAGGACGTGTGGACCCTGTTCCACTCCTACGCCTTCGACTTCTCGGTGTGGGAGCTGTGGGGAGCGCTGCTGCGCGGCGGCAGGCTCGTCGTGGTGCCGCACGAGGTCAGCCGCTCGCCGCGGGAGTTCCTGGAGCTGCTGCGGCGCGAGCGGGTCACCGTGCTCAACCAGACGCCCTCGGCGTTCTACCAGCTCAGCCAGGCCGAGCGGGAGAACCCGGGCGCCGGCCTGGCGCTGCGCTACGTCATCTTCGGCGGCGAGGCGCTGGAGCCGTCCAGGCTGGACGACTGGTACCGGCGGCACCCCGAGTCGCCGAAGCTGATCAACATGTACGGGATCACCGAGACCACCGTGCACGTCACCTACGTCGAGCTCGACGCCGACCTGGTGGGCCGGTGCGACGGCAGCGTCATCGGTCGCGCCATCCCGGACCTGCGGGTCTACCTGCTGGACGCGCAGCTGCAGCCGGTGCCGCCCGGCGTGACCGGCGAGCTGTACGTGGCCGGTGAAGGCCTGGCGCGCGGGTACCTGGGACGGCGCGGGCTGACCGCGCAGCGGTTCGTCGCCGACCCGTTCGGTGAACCCGGTTCCCGGATGTACCGCTCCGGCGACCTCGGGCGCTGGCGCAACGACGGGACCATCGAGTTCATGGGCCGCGCCGACCAGCAGGTCAAGATCCGCGGGTTCCGCATCGAGCTCGGCGAGATCGAGGCGAACCTGGCGGTGCACCCGCAGATCAAGCAGGCCGCCGTCGTGGTGCGCGAGGACGTGCCCGGCGACCGGCGGCTGGTCGGCTACACCGTCGGCGGCGCCGACCCGGCCTCGCTGCGCGCCCACCTCGCCGACCGGCTGCCCTCCTACATGATCCCGGCCGCGTTCGTCGACGTCGCCGAGATCCCGCTGACCGCCAACGGCAAGCTCGACGCCAAGGCGCTGCCCGCGCCCGAGGTCTCCGGCGGTGGCAGGGGGCCGCGCACCGACGCCGAGCGGGTGCTGTGCCGGTTGTTCGGCGAGGTGCTGGGCGTCGAGCGGGTCGGCATCGACGACGGGTTCTTCGACCTCGGCGGCCACTCGCTGCTGGCGACCCGGCTGCTGGCGCGGGTGCGCGCCGAACTCGGCGCCGAGCTCGGCATCCGCACCCTGTTCGACCACCCGACGGTCGCGGAACTGTCCGAGCGGCTGCGGGTTTCCGGCCGCGGCAGGCCGGAGCTGCGCCCGGTGCCGCGCCCCGACGAGGTGCCGCTGTCGTTCGCCCAGCAGCGGCTGTGGTTCCTCAACCGGCTCGAAGGCCCCAGCGCCACCTACAACATGCCGCTGGTGCTGCGGATGAGCGGCGAACCCGATGTGGCCGCGCTGCGCGCCGCGCTCGGCGACGTCGTCGCCCGGCACGAGAGCCTGCGCACCACGTTCCCCGACACCCTCGGCGAACCGCGCCAGCAGGTCGGCGACCACGTGCCGGAGCTGCCCGTCACCGAGGTGTCCGATGTGGACTCCGCGCTGGCCGGGGCCGCGCGGCGGGGCTTCGACCTGGCCACCGAGGCGCCGATTCGCACCGAGCTGTTCCGCGACGGCGAGCGGAGCGCGCTGCTGGTGCTGCTGCACCACGTCGCCGGTGACGAGTGGTCGGTGCGCCCGCTGGTGCGCGACCTGTCCACCGCCTACGCCGCGCGGCTCGACGGGCGAGCGCCGGACTGGGAACCGCTGCCGGTGCAGTACGTGGACTACGCGCTGTGGCAGCGGGAACTCCTCGGCGACGAGGACGACCCGGACGGCCTGGCCGCCCGGCAGCTGGAGTTCTGGAAGCGGGAGCTGGCCGGCCTGCCCGACCAGCTGGAGCTGCCCACCGACTTCCCGCGCCCGGCGGTGTCCAGCCACCGCGGCGAATCCGTGCGCTTCGGCCTCGACGCCGACCTGCACCGCCGGCTGCGCGACCTGGCCGCCGAGCACCAGGCCAGCGCGTTCATGGTGCTGCAGACCGCGCTCGCCGCGCTGCTGACCAGGATGGGCGCCGGCACCGACGTCCCGATCGGCTCGCCGGTGGCCGGACGCGGCGACGACCGGCTCGACGACCTCGTCGGGTTCTTCGTCAACAGCCTCGTGCTGCGCACCGACACCTCCGGCGACCCGACCTTCGCCGAGCTGCTGGACCGGGTGCGCCAGACCGACCTCGCGGCCTTCGACAACGCCGAGCTGCCCTTCGAGCGGCTCGCCGAACTGCTCAACCCGACGCGCTCGCTGGCCCGCCACCCGCTGTTCCAGGTGATGCTGGCCTACTGGGGCGCGGCCGAATCCGTGCGCGCCGAGCTGCCCGGCATCGACACCTCGGTGGACACGATCCCGGCGGGCGCGGCGAAGTTCGACCTGGCCTTCAGCCTCCACGAATCCGCCGACGGCGACGTGAGCGGACTCGTGCAGTACAGCACCGACCTGTTCACCGAGCGCACGGTGGAATCGCTGGTCGACCGGTTCGTGACGCTGCTCGAATCCGCCGTCGCCGCACCGGACACGCCCCTCGGGCGGCTCGACGTCCTCGGCGACCGCACCCGCAAGCAGGTCCTGGAGTGGGGCGACGCGACCGGCGACGTCGGGCCCGCGGGCACCTTCCCGCAGCTGCTCGCCGAGCGCGCCGAAGCCACCCCGGACAAGCCCGCGCTGGTCTTCGCCGACACCGAGCTCACCTACCGGCAGCTGCGCGAACGCGTCACCGAGCAGGCGAAGCTGCTGGTGGAGCGCGGTGCCGGGCCCGGCGACATCGTCGGCGTGATGCTGCCGCGCTCGGCCGAGCTGATCATCGGCCTGCTCGCGGCGATGCACGCCGGAGCCGCCTACCTCGCGCTGGATCCCGAGTACCCGCCGGAACGGCTGCGGCACATGGTCGACGACGCCCGGCCGCGCCTGGTGCTCACCGACGACCTCGACGCCGACCTGCCCGCGACCCTGGTGCACCGCGCCGACCGCCCCGAGGGCGATCCGCGGCTGCCGGAACCGGAGCTCGACGACGCCGCCTACGTCATCTACACCTCCGGCTCCACCGGCACGCCCAAGGGCGTGGTCGTGCCGCACCGCGGCATCGGCAAGCTGCTGGCCACCCAGACCCGCCGGGTCGGCATCACCCCGGACAGCCGCGTCCTGCAGTTCGCCTCGCCGAGCTTCGACGTCGCGTTCTGGGAGATGTGCATGGGCCTGCTCGGCGGCGGAACGCTCGTCGTCGTGCCCTCCGACCTGCGGGTTCCCGGCGAGGCGCTGGCCGAGTACGCGCGGCGCCACCGGGTCACGCACCTGGCGATCGGGCCGTCGATGATGGGCATGTTCCCCGCCGACGTCCGGCTGCCGGAGAACGCGACGCTGCTGTGCGGCGCCGAGAAGGTGCCCTCCGACCTGGTGCAGCGCTGGGGCCGGGACCGGCCGATGCTCAACTGCTACGGGCCGACCGAGGCGACGGTGAACACCACGCTGTGGGACTGCGATCCGGGCGCGGTGTCGAGCTCGGTGCCGATCGGCGTGCCCGACCCGGGCGCCCGCGTGTACGTCCTCGACGAGCGGCTCCAGCCGTGCCCGCCCGGGGTCGTCGGCGAGCTCTACGTCTCCGGGCTGGGGCTGGCCCGCGGCTACCTCAACCGGGCCGGGCTGACCGCGGAGCGCTTCGTCGCCGACCCGTTCGGCGAGCCCGGCGGCCGCATGTACCGCACCGGCGACCTGGTGCGCTGGCGCGCCGACGGGACGCTGGACTTCGCCGGCCGCGCCGACGACCAGGTCAAGATCCGCGGGTTCCGCATCGAGCTCGGCGAGGTCGAAGCCGTGCTGGCCAAGCACGACGACGTCGCGCAGGTCGCCGCCGTGGTCCGCGAGGACACCCCGGGCGACAAGCGGCTCGTCGCCTACGTCGTCGGCGACTCCGACGCGGCCGAGCTGCGCGGACACGTCGCCGAGGAGCTGCCCGACTACATGGTCCCGGCGGCCGTGGTGTTCGTCGACGCGCTGCCGCTGCTGCCCAACGGCAAGCTCGACCGGCGCGCGCTGCCCGCGCCCGACCTGGCCGAGGCGGTCGGCAACGACATGCCGCGCAACCCCACCGAGGAGATCCTCTGCGGGCTGTTCGCCGAGGTCCTGGGCCTGCCCCGGGTCGGCGTGCACGACGGGTTCTTCGACCTGGGCGGGCACTCGTTGCTGGCGGCCAAGCTCATCGGGCGGATCCGCGACGCGCTGGGCATCAAGGTCAACGTCGGCAGCCTGTTCGCCGCGCCCAGCGTCGCCGGGCTCGCCGAGCGGCTGCGCACCGGCGGTGGCCGGGACGCGCTGGAGATCCTGCTGCCGCTGCGCACCACCGGGAGCAAGCCGCCGCTGTTCTGCGTGCACCCGGCGGCCGGCCTGGCGTGGCCGTTCTCCGGGCTGCTCAAGCTCATCGACGACGAGCGCCCCATCTACGGCGTCCAGACCCGCGGTCTGGCCGAACCCGCGCCGGTGGCGGGCAGTCTCGCCGAGATGGCCGACGAGTACCTGGAGCACATCCGCGCGGTGCAGCCGCACGGGCCCTACTACTTCCTCGGCTGGTCCTTCGGCGGCGTGGTCGCCCACGAGATGGGCACCCGGCTGCAGGCCGAGGGGGAGGAGGTGCGCTTCCTGTGCATGCTCGACTCCTACCCCAAGGACGTCTGGGACGAGCTGCCCACCGAGGAGGAGGCGCTGCGGGCGCTGCTCTACATGGCCGGGTACGACATGTCCCAGCTCGGCGAGGGGACGCTGACCCGCCAGCACGTGCTGGAGGTCCTGTCGGGCGAGGGCAGCGCGCTGGCGAACCTGGAGGAGCACAGCGTCACCGCCATCATCGACAACTTCGCCAACTGCGCGGTCCTGGAGAACACCGCCGAGCACGACCGGTTCCGCGGTGACGTGCTGTTCTTCTACGCCACCGTGAACCCGGCGAAGGAGTCGCTGACCAGCGCCATGTGGCAGCCGTACGTGGACGGTGCCGTGATCCACCACGACATCGCCTGCGAGCACAAGGACATGACCCAGCCCGAGCCGCTGGCCGAGATCGCTGCGATCGTGCAGGAATCGCTCGACGAGCTCGACGGGTGACCCCGGTTTCCTCCGGGCGGGGTCTCGCCGGGAGGTGTTCGGGGATGTCGAGTCGAGGGTGAACGCGAGGAGGAACGAACCGATGACCAACCCGTTCGAGGATCCGGACGCGCAGTACTACGCCCTGATCAACGATCAGGACCAGTACTCGCTGTGGCCGGCCGCGATCGAGGTGCCCGCCGGGTGGACCGTCGCGCACGGGCCGACCGACCGGCAGTCCTGCGTCGATCACATCGAGGTGCACTGGACCGACATGCGGCCGGCCCGCTGATGGTCACCGCGGTGCGGCGGGTGAACCCGCAGGTGGCGGTGTGCGTCTGCTACGTCGCGGCGATGTTCATGAACGGCATGGACGCCACGATCGTCAACGTGGCGCTTCCCGCGCTGGTCGAGGACTTCTCGGTGTCGGCGAGCTCGGCGTCGGCGGTCAACGTCGGCTACCTGGTGAGCCTCGCGGTGTGCATCCCGATCTCGGGCTGGCTCGGCGACCGCTTCGGCACGAAACGCGTGTTCCTGGCCGCGTTCGGGACGTTCGTGCTCGCCTCGGCGCTGTGCGGGTTCTCCGGTGACCTGCTGCAGCTGACCCTGGCGCGGGTGCTGCAGGGCGCGGGCGGCGGGGTGATGAGCCCGGTCGCGCTGACGCTGCTGTTCCGCGCCTACCCGCCTGCCGAGCGGATCCGGCTGTCCCGGGTGCTGCTGCTGCCGACGGCGGTCGCGCCCGCGCTGGGACCGGTGCTGGGCGGGTTCTTCGTCGAGCACCTGACCTGGCGGTGGGGGTTCTTCGTGAACCTGCCGATCGGCCTGGCCGCGCTGGTCTTCGGCGCGCTGCTGCTGCGCGAGCACGTGGAGGCGCCGGACAAGCGCTTCGACCTGCGCGGTTTCGCGCTCGCCGCACCGGGTCTCGGACTGGTGGTCTTCAGCCTCGAAGGCATCGCGAGCGGGACGTCGGCGGCGCTGAGCTGGTGCGCCGGTGCGGCCGGGCTCGTGCTGCTGGGCCTGCTGGTGCGGTCCCAGCTGCGCACCGAGCAACCGATGCTCGACCTGCGGCTGTTCGCCGACGACCACTTCCGCCGGGCGAGCCTGATCCTGTTCACCTGCCTGGTCGGATTCCTCGGCACGCTCTACGGGTTCACGCTGATGTACCAGGTGGAGCTGGGCGCTTCGGCGTGGGAGACGGGCCTGGTGACGCTGCCGAAGGCGGTCGGTCTGATGATCGCCTCGCAGCTGGTCGCCTGGGCGCACCGCCGGTTCGGGCCGCGGCTGCTGATCTCGGTGGCGATGCTGGGCGCGGCGGTCTCGTTCGCGCTGATGAACGCCATCGGACCGCACGACGCGTGGCTGGCCGCGTTCGTCCAGCTGGCCTCCGGTTTCTTCGTCGGGGCCGCCACGGCCGAGCTCCAGGTGATCGCGTTCAGCACCATCGACAAGACCGACACCGGCGGCGCGTCGACGCTGTTCAACGTGCAGCGGCAGGTCGGTTCGGCGCTCGGCGTGGCCATCACGGCCAGCGTGCTCGCCGCCGCGGGCCCGGGCCTGGGCTCCTACCACCTGGCGATGCTGACCTCGGCCGGGTTCGCGGTCGTCGGGGTGCTGCTCGCGCTGCGGGTGACGGAAGTCGTGGCGCCGCAACGAGAACCGGTCGCGGCGGGGCGCTGAGCGAGCTCCGGGAGATCTGAGCCACCACGGGGAAGACAATCGTCCGATCTATGGTTAGGCTAGCCTTAACTGAGTGATCGTTGGTGGAGCGGAAAGGAACGCACGGTCGATGGGTACTGCGGATCGACTCCGGCGCAACCGGCCCCCGGCACGCGACCTCGAGGTGCTGCGCACCACCGAGCTCAGCCCGTCCATGCGGCGGGTCACCCTCGGCGGCGAGGAGCTGGAAGGCTTCCTCGACCAGCACACCGGACCCAACGTCAAGGTCTTCGTGCCGCGCCAGGGCCAGCAGCGCCCGGTGCTCCCGCAGCTGGACCCCGAGACCGGCCGGTACACCTGGCCGGAACCCGAGGTCCGGCCCACCATGCGCACCTACACCGTCCGCCGCTACGACGAGTCGCGCGGCGAGCTCGACATCGACTTCGTCATGCACGGCGAGCACGGGGTGGCCTCCAACTGGGCCCGCCACGCGCGGCCCGGCGACCGCCTCGGCGTGATGGGGCCCGGCGGCAGGACCTGCCGGGCCGCCGACTGGTACCTGCTGGTCGGCGACGAGACCGCGCTGCCCGCGATCTCCAGCCTCGTCGAGGAGATGCCGCCCACCGCGCGCGGCCACGTCCTCGTCGAGGTCGACACCGCCGCCGACCGGCAGCACGTGCAGTGCCCGCCGGACCTGCGGTGGACCTGGATGCACCGCGACGGCACCTCCGCGGGCCTGTCGCGCCAACTGATCAACGCCGTGCAGGAGCTGGACGTGCCCGCCGACGTCGACGTCTCCGCCTGGGTGGCGGGGGAGTCCGGCGTGGTGCGCGGCATCCGGCGGCACCTGCGCGACGAGCGAGGCATGGACGCCCGGTCCGTGCTGGCCATCGGGTACTGGAAGTACGGCATGGCCGAGACGGAATACCACGACAAGCACAACCACGATCGGGACTGACCGACGCGGCGACCACCCGGCCTGACCTGCGGTCACGCCGGTGCGCGGTCGCGCCCGCGAGTCGGGCTCCGGCGAACCGAGGGGACACGTGTCTGCGGTGCTGAACCAAGAGAAAGTCCACGACGTGCTCGGGATCGGTTTCGGGCCCTCCAACCTGGCGCTGGCGATCGCGCTGGAGGAGCACAACCGCGACGCCGACGACCCCGTCGACGCGGTCTTCTTCGAACGCCAGCCGGAGTTCGGGTGGCACCGGGGCATGCTGATCGAGGGCACCACGATGCAGGTGTCCTACCTCAAGGACCTGGTCACCATGCGCAACCCGGCCAGCGACTTCTCGTTCCTGTCCTACCTGCACGACAAGGGCAGGCTGGCCGACTTCATCAACCACAAGACGCTGTTCCCCACCCGCGTCGAGTACCACGACTACCTGGCGTGGGCGGCCGAGCGGCTCGACGACGTGGTCCGCTACGACTCCGAGGTCGTCGAGGTCCACCCCGTCGACGAGCACTACGAGGTCGTCGTCCGGCACGGCGGGCAGCTGGCCGTGCACAAGGCGCGCAACATCGTCCTGGCGCTCGGCCTGGAGGCCTCGGTGCCCGAGGGCGCCGAGCTCGGCGAGCGCGTGTGGCACAACCTCGACCTCATGCACCGGGTCGGCGAGCTGACCGAGGCGCCGCGGCGCTGCGTGGTCGTCGGCGCCGGGCAGTCGGCCGCCGAGGTGACCGACTACCTGCACCGCACCTTCACCGACGCCGAGGTGTGCGCGGTGTTCGGCCGCTACGGCTACAGCCCCGCCGACGACAGCCCCTTCGCCAACCGGATCTTCGACCCGCAGGCCGTGGACGACTTCTACGCGTCCTCGCCCGAGGTCCGGGCGAAGCTCATGGACTACCACCGCAACACCAACTACTCGGTGGTCGACCTGGAGCTGATCGAGGAGCTCTACGCCCGCGCCTACCAGGAGAAGGTGCGCGGCGCCGAGCGGCTGCGGATCCACAACGCCAGCAGGCTCGTCGACGTCGACACCCGCCCGGACGGGGCGCGGGTCACCGTCGAGTTCCAGCCCACCGGCGAGCGCAGCGTCCTCGATGCCGACCTGCTCGTCTACGCCACCGGCTGCCGTCCCCGCGACCCCTACACGCTGCTGGGCGAGCTGGCCCGGCACTGCGAGTGGGACGAGCAGGGCTCGCTGCAGGTCGAGCGCGACTACCGGGTGCGCACCACCGGCGACCTGCCCGGCGCGATCTACCTCCAGGGCGGCACCGAGCACACCCACGGCATCACGTCCTCGCTGCTCTCGAACGGCGCCGTCCGCGCAGGCGAGATCCGAGACTCCCTGCTCACCCACCGCAAGGCCCCCACCAGGGACTACGCCCTCTCCCACTACTAACCCGCTCCCCACCCGGACCACCCCGGGTCCCAACGGGAACCCCGAATACCGCCGTATTCCGCTCCCCGATTACCGCCGTATTCCGCTCCCCGATTACCGCCGTATTCGGGGACCCGATTACGGCGGTATTCCGGTTCCCGATTACGGCGGTATTCCGGTTCCCGATTACGGCGGTAATCCGGTACCCGGTTACCGGCGTATTCGGGTCCCCGAATACCGGCGTAATCGGGTGTCCGGTTACCGGGGTGATCGGTGGGTTGGTGGGTGGGAACAGTGTTGGGGGTTGGGTGGTTGTAGGGAGCGATGAGTGGACTTGTGAGTGGTGGGAGCCCCGTGCGCGGGGTGGCCCGCGGTGACGCGCCGGTGCCGTTGTCCGTGCTGGACCTGGCGACCGTGGGGGTGGAGGACTCGCCGTCGGACGCCCTGGCGGCGACGACGGAGCTGGCCGAGCGGGTGGAGGAGCTCGGGTTCCACCGGATGTGGGTGGCCGAGCACCACGGGATGCCCGGCATCGCCAGCTCCTCGCCCGCGGTGGTGATCGCGCACCTGGCCGCGCACACCACGACGCTGCGGCTCGGCTCCGGCGGCGTGATGCTGCCCAACCACGCGCCGCTGGTCGTCGCCGAGCAGTTCGGGACGTTGCAGGCGCTGCACCCCGGGCGCATCGACCTCGGTGTCGGGCGCGCGCCCGGCACCGACCAGGCCACCGCGCGGGCGCTGCGGCGGACCGAGGGACCGCTGTCGGCCGAGGACTTCCCGCAGCAGCTCGGCGAGCTGATCGCGTTCCTCGACGACGACTTCCCGATCGACCACCCCTACGCCGGGGTCCAGTCCGTGCCGCACGGGCCGCTGCCTCCGGTGTGGCTGCTGGGCTCCAGCGGGTTCAGCGCGCAGCTGGCCGGCGCGCTCGGGCTGCCGTTCGCCTTCGCCCACCACTTCAGCGCGCAGAACACGCTGCCCGCCCTGGAGCTCTACCGCGAGTCCTTCCAGCCCTCCGAGGTCCTCGACGAGCCCTACTCGATGATCGGCGTGCAGGCCGTGGCCGCCGACACCGACGAGGAGGCCCTGGACATCATCCGCCCCATCGCGCTGAGCATGCTCAAGCTCCGCCAGGGCTCCCCGGGCAAGCAGCCCACCCGTCAGCAGGCCCGCGACTACCCCTACACCGAGCTCGACCAGGCCTTCGTCGACCACTGGCTGGCCGACGCCGTCTACGGCACCCCCGACACCGTCCGGGCTGGTCTCGACGAGCTCCGCGAGCGCACCGGCGTCGACGAGCTGATGCTCACCGCCAACCTGCCCGACGCCGCCACCAAGCTCCGCTCCTTCGAGCTCATCGCCAAGGCCTACCGGATGACCTGATGCGTCCCCTCCCGCCGGGGACCGGGGTGTTCGTGCGGCGAGCGCAGCGGTTTTCCGGCGGGGGAGTGTGGCTCGCCACTCTAGGTCGAGGTCGCGGGCGGGCTCGAGTTGCGCGTGTCGTACGGTCTATTGACACCGGTGTTGCCAGGCGCCCGAACGCGGGCGCGACGGTGTGGGGCACTACGCGGGATTGAGGGATTGGCGTGAAGCCTGGTGTGCTGATCTTCTACCGGATCATGGCGTACGTCACTGCCGTGCTGCTGATCCTCTTGTGCGCCGCCATGGTGCTCAAGTACGGCCACTTCCTCGGCCTGTGTCCCGAAGGTTCGGCGACGCAGGAAACCGGTACGACGTGGGTGACCACGATCGGCATCGCGCACGGCTGGCTCTACATGGTCTACCTGCTGGTGGCCGTGGTGGCCACGACTCAGCTGCGCGTCCCGCTCGGCCGGATGCTGCTGGTCCTGCTGGCCGGAACCATCCCGTTCGGCGCGTTCTTCGCCGAGCGCAAGGTCGTGCGCTGGCACGAGCTGCGGATGGCGGGCAAGCCGATCGTGCAGCAGCAGACCGCGGAGGAAACAACCGCCTCATGACAGCCATCCCCGAGTCCGTGGACCAGACCGCGTCGGACCAGACCCCGTCGGAGCAGCCCGCACCGGAGAAGCCGGTGCGGCGCCGCACGGTGATCGGCGCCTACTTCGCGCTGACCAAGCCGCGCGTCATCGAGCTGCTGCTGGTCACGACCATCCCCGCGATGTTCCTCGCCCAGCGCGGCATCCCGTCGCCGTGGCTGGTGATCGTCACGCTCGTCGGCGGCGCCATGTCCGCGGGCAGCGCCAACGCGCTCAACTGCGTCGCCGACTCCGACATCGACGCCGTCATGGACCGCACCAAGAAGCGCCCGCTGGTGCGCTACGAGGTGCCGCGCCGCAGCGCGCTGATCTTCGGCATCGCGCTCGGCGTCGTGTCGTTCCTGGTGCTGTGGCTCGGGGCGAACCTGCTGGCCGCGTCGCTGTCCACGGCCGCGATCCTGTTCTACGTCTTCGTCTACACGCTGGTGCTCAAGCGCCGCACCTCGCAGAACATCGTCTGGGGCGGCGCCGCGGGCTGCATGCCCGTGGTGGTCGGCTGGGCCGCGGTGACCGGCAAGGTCGAGTGGCCCGCGATCGTCATGTTCGGCGTGGTGTTCCTGTGGACGCCGCCGCACTTCTGGTCGCTGGCCATGAAGTACAAGGACGACTACGCCCGCGCGGGCGTGCCGATGCTGCCGGTGGTGGCCACCACCAAGCAGGTCTCGGCCCGCATCCTCGCCTACAGCTGGGCCACCGTCGGCTGCACGATGCTGCTGTTCCCGGTCACCAGCTGGGTCTACATCGCGCTGGCCGGCATCTCGGGCGTGATCTTCCTGGTGGTCGCGCAGCGCCTGCACAACAACGCCCGCAAGGGCCTGGCGCTCAAGCCGATGACCCTGTTCCACCTGTCGAACTCGTACCTGACGCTGGTGTTCGTGGCGATCGCCGTGGACTCGGCGCTCACCCCGGTGATCGGCTGAATCAGCGCATCACCGGCAGCACCGGGGTGTAGGTGCGCCCGGTCGCGGCGTCGATGAACGCGACCGGGTCGGCGGTCTCGGCGAGCAGGTCGACCGTCACCCGCAGCGCCTCACCGGCCATCGGGCCGGGGCGGTCGAGCTCCAGGGCCGCGGCGATGTCGAGGTAGTGCGCGACGCCCTCCAGCACGAAGATCCGCAGCGCCTCGCGCGCGGGAACCACCGCGAACCCGCCGTAGTGCACCGTGCGCTCCAGGTCGGTCTCGCGCAGCTCGGCGACGGCCTGCGGGGCGATCTCGGCGAACTGGGCGATCAGCTCGTCGGTGGACATCGTCTGCGCTCGCGCGGTCGCGGACTCCTTGAGCAGCTCCGCGCTCTGCTCGGCCACCCCGCCCGGCCGCTGCATGAACGCCAGCAGCGCCGCGGCGTCGTCGTGGCTGACCGGCGCGTCGGGGGAGGGGGCCTCGATGCCGGCCTTCGTCGCCGACGGGAACGGGCTGACGTGGGTGTAGACGTCCTTGACGGTCCAGCCCGGCAGCCGGGTCGGTCGTGCCCACTGCTCGTCGTCGAGCTGCTCGCCGAGCCGGGCCCAGGCCTGCCAGGTCTGATCCAGGGCGTCGATGATCATGCGGCTCCTCTCGATCGGCAGGTTTTCGGCCTGCGGTACCTATTCACTCACGCGTGGTCGGGGTGCGCGGATAATCTCTTCGGGTGGCCCGGTGATCGTCAGCGGAACGGGAGCGTGCGATGAGCGGAGGGATTCCGGCGCGGCCGGAACCGCCGAGTGCCGACGAGCCGCCTCGGCCCGCACCCGAGGGCAGGCGCTGGGTGCCGCGCGTCCTCACGCCCGACTCGGTGGAGGTCGTCGACTCCATCGAGCTGGCCGACGAGTTCGCCCGCTCCCGCGGCGAGCAGCACGCGGGTCCCGCCGACCGGCTGGCGGCCGGGGTGATCGTGCTCGGCAAGGAGCTGGCCACCGAGGACTGCGCGCTGCTGGCGGCCTGGCTGCGCAGCGCCCCCGCCGACGTGCGCGGACCGGTCCTGTCGGCGGTGCTGGCCGCCGATCCGCCCTGCGAGGTGCTCGCCGATCTCGCCGCCGAGCACGCCGGGCAGGCCCGGATGGCCCTGCTGCGCGGTGAGATCGCGCAGATCGTGGCCGGTGGCGGGGTCCCGGACTCGCCGCTGACGCCGCACCCGTGGGGCGCCGACGAGGCAGAGGAGGCCCGCGCGCTGCTGTCCGAGGCCGTCGACGAGGTCGCTCCGGACCGCGTCGACCTGCTGTTACGCACCGCGACCCGGTTCGGCGTGGACCTGCCGCCGCACCGGTACACCGCCGAGCGCTTCGTCAGCTGGTGGGCCTCGCACCCCGAAGCCGGGCTGGACCCGGTGCTGTGGCCCCGCTCCGACGACCTCGTGGCCCTGCTGCGGTCCACGCTCGTGGCCCGGTTGCAGCACTCCGAGACCGTGCTCGCCGCCGTCACCGACCACTGGTGGCCGCTGCTGCGGAGCATCGCCGTCGACCCGTTCGAGCCGCTGGACGCCGCGGTGCTCTCCGCCGCGGTGCGCGCCAACGGCGACATCCGCCGCGAGACCGTCGACCGGTTCGCCGAGCGGCTGCGCGATCCCGATCTGCCCGACACGCCCGAGGCCGTGCTGGCCGCCCTGTTCGGCGCCGCCCAGCCCACGGTCGACGAGCTGCACCGGCTGATCGGGGCGCTGCCGGCCACCGCCGTCACCGAATCGATCGCCCAGCGCGCGTTCGCTGTCCTCGACAAGGCCAAGGTCACCGGCCGCTCGCTCGACCTGCTGCGCGTGCTCGGCCACCACCTGGGCACCGAGCAGCGGGAGCTGTGGTCCGCCGACGCCCGGGTGCGGTCCTGGATCGTCGCGTTCGGCCGCGGCTCCGAGGTGGGATCGCTGTCCGGCATCGCCGATCGGGTGCTGCGCGCGCGGTTGCCCGAGCTGGTGACCGCGCTGCTGGCGGCCGATCCCCGCGCGGCCGTGCGCGCGATCGGCAGTGCGGGAGCGAGCCTGCAGCAGCTGCTGCAGCGGGAGCTGCCCGCGATCTTCGGCGACGAGCGGGCCGAGGAGTCCCGCCGGGACGCCGCCGTGGCGCTGGCGTTCGTGCTGGCCTGGTCCGACGGGGCCTCGACCGAGATGCGCACCGCCTACGACCGGGAGCTGGAGCGGTGGGTGCGCAGCGGCAGGCGCGCCGATCACCGCCGGGTCAGCAAGCGGCTGCGGCTGTCGGCCGCCGACCACGCCGCCGCCTGGCACGAGTGGCTGCAGGAGATCGTCACGACCCCGGCCGAGCCGGACCGCGCGACCCGCAAGTGGTGGCAGCGGCGTCGCTGAGTGGCGGCCGAGCGCGCCTGCTTCACCGGAAGGTGTTGCGGTGCGGCCGAAAGCGTGACATTGCGGGTTCATAGCGGACATTCGGAACATCGATAGTGTATGACCGGTCACGGTGCGATAACGATCGATGTCCCGCCGGGCATACTCCTCGTGGGTAGTCGTTGCGCAGGGCCACCGCGATCTCACCGCGGGTGCCTGCGCCCAAGGGATCCACGGGAGGTTCGCTCATGGGGGCGGCGCTCAAAGCGCACGCGGCGTGGCTGGTCAACTCGCTGAGCATCGGGAGGAACCCGCTGCGCAGGCCGATCGACCGGCTCGCGGCCGGGCTCACGCTGCTGCTGCTGATGGTCGCGATGATCGCCGTTCCGGTGTCGGGCCTGTTCGCCGAGTCCACGCACCGGGACCTGTCGGTGCGCGCCGAGCAGGCGGCGGCGACGAGCCGGCCGGTGAACGCCGTGGTCACCACCCCGCCCTCGCTGAGCATCCCGGTCTCCGAGGTGTACAGCCAGGACGCGGTCAGCTCGACGGCCGTCGTCCAGTGGCGCCACGGCGTGCACGAGCAGCGCTCCCGGATGCGGGTGCCGTCCTCGGCGAAGGTCGGCGACACCGTGCGGGTGTGGATCGACCCGCAGGGGAATCGCGTTCCGCCGCCGCCGGACGCGCAGTCGGTGACGGCCTCGGCGGTGTTCGCCGCGATCCTGCTGCTGGTGGTGCTGGAGATCGGCAGCTTCACGCTGATCGGCGCGGTGCAGGCCGCCGCGCGCCGGATCGGCATGCGCGCCTGGGGTCGTGAGTGGGACCTGGTGCAGGGCGGGGGAACCTGGTCGCAGCGCTGAGGTAGCAATCGATCTTCACCCGTAAGGGTTAAATGTTGCCGCCGAACTTGTCAGTGGGGCCTGCCGTTGTGTTTGGGTACCCGCGTGGATCTCCACAGCGGGACGCCACCTTTGACGGGCCCGTCGGTGCCGAGGCGGGCACGTCATCGCAGGGCGAGGGCCGATCCTCGCCCGTCGACGATGCAGAGGGCCCGCTGACGATGACGAGGGGACGCGGCAATGGGGGAGAAGAAGACCGAGGCCGCCGAGGGCGTGCCGATCTACGAGCAGCTGGCCAACGAGCTGTGCGACCCGGCCGACACCACGTGGCAGTTCTCGCCCGCTCCGTCGTTCGTCTCGGAGCTGACCGAGGCCGCGGACGACGACGAGTCGACCGCCGTGGCCAGCTGATCTGACGGGGACGCGTCGGCCTCACGACTGTGTGCAGTCGGTGTCCGGCGCCGCGATGTCCACGCTCCTGGTCGCGCGGGAGAACGCGAAGGCGACCAGCGAGATCAGAGCGGTCGCGATCATCCACACCGCCACCAGCCACCCGGAGCCTCCGCCCTGGAGCACCAGCGCGGAGGCCACCAGCGGGGAGAACCCGCCCAGCGCCGCGCCGATCTCGCGCGACGAGGCGAACCCGGTGTAGCGGACCCGGGCGCGTGCGTCACCAGGGGGCAGTTTTAGCCATAATCACCCATGATCAATGTCCGTTATGTCCGGACAATTATGGCTAAAACTGTCCCTTGCTGTGGGGCTACCAAGCGGGTGCTTGCTTGGGTAGGCTGCCTTCCGGGTTCGAGACAGCGGTGTCCGACCGGGGAGGACGAGATGGCTCGTGCGCAGGGCGTGGAGTCGATTCCGGCTGCGGTCCGGGGTGCGGCGGAGCGCTTCGGCGAGGTCGAAGCGCTGGTGGACGGACCGGTGCGGCTGACCTTCGGTCAGCTCGCCGAGCGGGTCCGGGAGATGGCGCGGATGTTCGTCGCCGTCGGCGTCCGGCCCGGCGACCGGGTGGCGCTGAACTCCCCGAACTCCCACCACTGGGTGCTCGCCGCGCTCGGCGCCTCCTACGCCGGTGCGACGCTGATCCCGGTGAACACCCGCTTCACCGGCGTCGAATCCGCCGAGCTGCTGCACCGCAGCAAGGCCCGCGCGCTGGTCGTCGCCGACGAGTTCCTGGGCGTGGACCGGCTCGCCGGCATCCACGAGGCCGCGGGCGAGGGCCCGGGCGAGGTCGTCGCCGGACTGCCCGAGCTGCGCGCGGTCCTGCGCGTGCCCCTCGGCACCGCGAGCCCCGCCGGACCGGGCGTGCACGACTGGGACGAGATCGCCGGCCTCGCCGCGAAGGTGCCCGAAGCCGAGGTCGAGCGCCGCGCGGACGCGGTCACCGCCGACGACCTCGCCGACGTGCTGTTCACCTCCGGCACCACCGGGCGCGCCAAGGGTGTGATGTCGCTGCACCGCCAGTCCCTCGGGGTGGCCGCGGCGTGGGCGGAGTGCGGCGCGGTCCGCAAGGGCGACCGGTACCTGCTGGTCAACCCGTTCTCGCACAGCTTCGGCTACAAGGCCGGGATCCTGGTGTGCCTGCTGACCGGCACCACGATGCTGCCGCAGGCGATCTTCGACGCGGCCGGGACGCTCGACGTCATCGACACCGAGCGCATTTCGATCCTGGCGGCCGCGCCCACCATCTTCCAAACCCTGCTGCACGCCCCGGAACGCGGCGGCCGCGAGCTGCCGGGGCTGCGGCTGGCGGTCACCGGCGCGGCCACGGTGCCCGTCGCGCTGGTCGAGCGCATGCGCTCCGACCTGGGCTTCGACACCGTCCTCACCGCCTACGGCCTCACCGAGGCCGTCGTGGCGACCATGTGCCGGCCGGGTGACGACGCGGAGACCGTCGCGCACACCTGCGGCCGGGGCGCCGCCGGATTCGAGGTCGCGGTCGTCGACGCCGACGGCCGCGAGATGCCCCCGGGACAGGCGGGCGAGGTGGTGCTGCGCGGCCCCAACGTGATGCGGGGCTACCTCGACGACCCGGGCGCCACCGCGCACGCCATCGACGCCGACGGCCGGCTGCACACCGGCGACATCGGCGTCCTCGACGAGCACGGCTACCTGCGCATCACCGACCGGCTCAAGGACATGTACGTCTGCGGCGGTTTCAACGTCTACCCGGCCGAGGTCGAGCAGGCCCTGGCCTACCTCGACGGCGTGCGCGACGTGGCGGTCATCGGGGTGCCGCACGAGCGGCTCGGCGAGGTCGGCAAGGCCTACGTGGTCGGCGACGACTCGCTGACCGAGGAGGCGGTGCTGGCCTTCTGCAAGCAGCGGCTCGCCAACTTCAAGCTGCCGCGCTCGGTGGAGTTCGTCGGAGAGCTGCCCCGCAACGCGTCGGGCAAGATCCTCAAGCGGGTTCTCGCCGAGCGGTGAGCCGGTCCAGCAGCGCGGACTTGATCGACGGCCGCGAGCCGAACAGCAGCAGGAACGTGGCCTCGCGGACCAGCCGCTGCGCGTGACTGCCCGGCAGCACCGACCGGCTGCCGTGGTGCACCGCCGCGGCCGAGGCCGCGCGCATCGCCAGCTCGGAGGCCTGCGCCCGCACCTCGGAGAGCTCCTCGGCGGTGGCCTCGACGAGCCGCGCCCGCGTCGCCTCCAGCTGGGCGGGCAGATCGCCCGCGTCGTCGCCGAGCAGCGCGATCGCGCGCCCGGCCACGCCCAGCGCCAGCGCCCCGTTGAAGCGCACCGACCCCGAGTCGCCCTGCAGGTAGTCGGACTGCGGCACGGTGGAGGCGATCCGGTCGCGCGGCACGAAGTAGCGGTTGAACCGCAGCGTCACGGTGCCGCTGGCCTGCACGGCGATGAGGTCCAGCGGTTCGGCGTGCAGCACGTCGCTCTCGGCCACGTCGAGCATCGCGAACACCAGCGTGTCGTCGGAGGTGTGCCCGGCGACCAGCAGCGAGTCGACCATGCCCCACCCGGTGAACCAGGGCGCCTCGCCCTCCAGCAGGTAGCCGCCGACGACCGGTTCCGCGCGCAGCGGTGCCGGACCGGTCCGCAGCGCCGAGCCGAGCGCGATCCCGCCCCGGCGCTTGCCTCTGACCAGGTCCGACAGGTAGTTCTCGCGCAGGTTGCGGTTCTTGGTGGTCTCGGCCGCGGCGAGCACGCCGTGGTGCTGGATCCACACGAACGTCGTGGTCAGGCACCCGCTCGCGAGGACCTCGATGAGCCGCAGCACCGAGGGGAAGTCACCGACGTCGAGCGGGGTCGTCTCCGGCGAGGCCGCGAGACCGTAGAAGCCGCGCTCGGCGAGCAGCTCCAGGTGGCTCTCCGGAACGCGCTCGGCGGCGTCGACCTCCAGCGCGGCGGGGAAGAGCACGTCCTCGGCGATCCGCCGGGCCTCCTGCAACGCGGGCGACTCCTGAGTCAT
The DNA here is from genome assembly GCF_900116135.1 of Saccharopolyspora flava. Lineage (GTDB taxonomy): Bacteria > Actinomycetota > Actinomycetes > Mycobacteriales > Pseudonocardiaceae > Saccharopolyspora > Saccharopolyspora flava. Next base: position 12,750 of record NZ_FOZX01000016.1, on the reverse strand, counting down.
CACCCCAGTCTCCCCCAACCCCGGAAACTGGCACGACGGGGCGTGGCCAGCGAGGTGTGTAAGGTGGTCGACGCGGACCCGTCCTCATGCTCTTGAGGGTTGCGGGTCCAGCTTCTTCTTCAGCGGAGCCCCTCGCATCGACGGGTCCGCATCTGTCCTCCACGGGCCTGCATGACAGTGACGTGACTCCCGTCTTCGTCACGGGGGTGGGGTGGTGTCGTTAGGTTGGTGGCGGCGTGGTGCCGGCTTGCGAGGGAGTGCGTGATGGTGGGCGACCTGGCGGGCGGTCCGGGCGGGAAGCGGACGATACGACTCCTGGTGATCGGCGGTGCCGTCGTCTACCTCGTGACGATGGGTCTTCTGCAGTACAACTTCTCCCGGATGCATTCCCAGCTCGAATCGGTCACCGCCAATCTGGATCGCACGAACCGGCAGCTTTCCGCGCTCGAAACCCTCGAATCGCTCAAATCGGAGATGTCCCAACTCGACCGGAACATCGTGGCCATGCGCGATTTGATGGGGCCGTTCCCGAACATGGCGGAGAGCGTCGGCGCGCTCAACGGGCAGATCGCGAGTTTGAGCCGGACCATCGTGACGTTGCAGAGCGACACCGCGGGACTCCCGTCGGTGGCGGCGAGCATCCAGCGGATGAGCGGGGAGCTGCGCGGCATCACCGAGCGCATGGACGCGATGAACCGCAACGTGTCCGGGACCAGCGGGAACGTCGCCGACGTGGCGGGTCAGGTCGCTTCGATGGAACGGGCTCTCGGCGAGCTCCAGGCCGACGTGGCCGACATGGATCAGCGCCTCAAGTTCCTCCCGAAGGCGCCCGGCTGATCCCGCTGAGACGCGGAATTCTGCCGGGTGACGGCGGAAGAATTCATGCCGTCGCGGCAGGGTTGCTCGCCGTTCTCGTCGGTCATCTCACACTTTTCGCCGCCGAGGTAAACAACTGATCACGATGGCGGTGAACCGCTGGTCGGTTCGACACGTGTGGATAGTGTGGCCCTGCGGACGTTGATCATGTGCAAGGGGATTGGGGTCGCTTTTTCGTGCTGTTCTGGGGGAATCGATGAACGGGCCGGATGAGAAGGCATCCCGGTCGCTGGCCGAGTCGACGGAATCCGTTGCGGCCGTGCGCGATGCCGTCGGTGAGCTGGACCTGAAGCTGAACCCGGACGCGGGCGAGACGCTCCGCTCCGCGCTGGACGCGCGACTCTCCGAAGTGGACTCCTGGCTGTCGCGAGCTCAGAACCTCGCGCGGGAGGCACCTTTCGGGCAGAACCCGGTCGCCACCGCGATGTCGGGCAAGTTCGCCGGACGCGCCGAAGGTGACGAGCGCTCGCTGGTCGCGGTGCTCACCCGCTACCGGGAGGTCCTGGCCGACGCGCGGGACGCGATCGAGGGCGCGATGCGCACCTACCGCGAGACCGACGAGCGCGTCGCCGACTCCTTCCAGAAGCTCGTCTGATCCGAATGTCCCCGGGGGAGAACATGTCTCAGGACCTCGTGCTGGTGGAGACGCAGAACTGGGCGTCGCGCAGCCACCGGGAGCTCTACGACGCGGTGCACGTCGACAACGATCCCGGGCGGGTCGGTGAGCTCGCCGAGGAGTGGACGAAGCTCGGCCGCGAGATGGCCGAATCCGCCGACCGGATGGCGGAGAAGCTGCGCGACACCGAATCCGGCTGGCAGGGCGAGGCCGCCGACGCCGCCCGCGCGGCGATCCGCGAGCTGGCCGACTGGAGCCGCGACGCCGGTGACTCCGCCGGTGCGCTGGCCGATCGGCTGTCCGAGCAGGGCCGGATCATGGAGAAGGCCAAGGCCGAGATGCCGGAGCCGAAGGACACCGAGGTCCTGCGCGACCGCGTCGCGGTGCTCTTCTCCACCGACAACCTGGCGGCCTTCGCCCAGGCGGCGGTGGACCTGCGCGTCACCGAGGAGAAGGCCTCCGACGCGCACGAGCAGGCGGTGCGCGTGATGACGCGGATGGAGCAGGACTCCCGCGGCGTCGACGCCGACACCCCGACCTTCACCAAGCCGCCGGACCTGATCGAGGAGATCAAGCCGCCGAAGGCGGACCGCCCGACCCCTGAGGGGCACGAGTCCGCTCCCGAGGGAGACGGGCCCGCCTCGACGCAGCAGCAGTTCGCCGGTGGCGGAGCCGAGGCGACCCAGAAGCTGATGCGGCCCACCTCGGCTCCTCCCGGGCAGCAGGCTTCGCCGCCGGCAGGGCCCGCCGGTACCGGACCGGCCGGGGCACCGCTGGCGGCGCAGACCGGGCAGGCCGGGGCGAACGCGCCCACGGCGAAGATGCAGGTCCCCAAGCTCACCGGACCGAGCGCGACGGACGCGCCGACGGTGCGGGCCAGCCCGGTCAAACCCGCGAGCGCCCGCTCGACGCCGAAACCGCCGTCGCTGAGCGACTACAAGTCCCGGAGCACGCATCAGGGATCGACGCAGCACGCCTCCGGGGGCGGCGATCGGCAGGCGGAGAAGACCCGCAAGATGCGGCCGGTGCAGAGGCCCGGCGCGCGTCGCCCCGGGGCCGACGACCGGGACCGCGACGGCACGATGCCCCCGATCCCGGGCACGTCCGGTCCTCGCGGCGATGTCCCGCCGATCGGGCAGACCAAGGCGGCCGGTGGATCTCCCGGTGCCGCAGGCGGTTTCACCCCGCCGATGCCGCCCGGAGGCGGTGCGGCAGGTGGTGCGGCCGGTGGGATGTCCGGCGGCATGACCCCCGGCGGCTCGACCGGTACCGGGGGAGCCGGTGAGCACGGCGGCCCCGCCCAGGCTCCGGCCGGTGGCCAGCAGGCTCCCGGTCAGCCCGCTTCCGGTGGCGCCGGCGGGATGATGGGCGGCGCCGGGATGGGCAACCGCGGCCAGGGCGGTCAGGACGAGGAGCGCAAGGCCAAGTACGTCGAGGGCGGACCCGTCGTCGAGGTGCCGGGCAAGGACCTCCCGCCGCCGGTCATCGGCGAGGGCAAGAAGAGGAAGAAGAGCGAGGGATGACGAACCCGGACTTCGTGCTCTCCGCCGCTGAGTTCGACTTGCTCTTCGCGGCGCTGGAGCTCGGACGGCCCCCGTACCCGCTACAGGTCCCGAGCCTCGGCACGACGATGCGCGAACGCGCCGAGCGCACCGAGGAGGCGTTCCGGGAGCTGGCCCGGCGCGGGCTCGCCACCGACGGCGAGCTCGACCCGCGGCTGGCGAGCGCGCTGCGGCTGCTGGTGGACCACGACGCGGCGGTGGACGCGGTCGGGCACCGCGACGGGCCGATCCGCGCGCTCGCGGCGGTGAACCACCGCAGCGGCGTGGTCGCGGAGCTGGTCGGCGAGGAGCTGCGGCTGACCGAGATCCGCCCGACCGCCCTGGCCCTGTCGGCCGTGGCCGTGCTCCCGCCGAGCGAGCCGGGTCAGCAGCGGGCGATCTCGGTGCCCGCCGACGCCCTGGAGAAGGCCCTGGCCGAGGACGACGACGACCCGTTCGGCGGCGACGTCGAGGAGGACGTGGCCCTGGTCAAGGCCGGTCTGTCGCCGCAGGAGGCGGCCGTCGTGCTCGACCTCGCCCACACCCGCCGTGCGGGCGGCCAGTTCGGCGTTTCACGCGGAACCAGACGCGCCACAACCCTCGTGACCTGGTTCGACACCGACCAGGGCCGCTACCTCATGGTCGGCAAGGACGCGTGGCTGTCCATCGCCCCGGCCGATAACAAGAAGATCGAACACCGCCTCGCCGACGTCCTGGCCGAAGCGGCCTGACGCACCGAAGGATGGGGGATCCATGACGTCGTTCCAGGTCCAGGCCGAAGACCTGACCGCCCACGCCAGCCACCTGGAGGGGCTGACCGACCGGCTGGACACCGCGATCGCGGCGGCCGAGAGCGTGAGCATGTCCGACGAGGCCTACGGGATCCTGTGCTCGTTCCTGCCGCCGATCGTCAACCCGATGGAGCAGGACGGGCTGAGCGCGCTGAAGGCGGCGAAGGAGGGCGTGACGGTCACGGCCGAGAACGTGCGCGCCAGCGCCAAGGACTACCTCGACACCGACGACGCGAACTCCGGCGAGCTGAAGAAGTTCGACGAGGCGGTCGAGGTGGACCGTTCGGCCCTGGCGCTGCGCGGCGTCCCGCCCGTGGGCACGCCCGCGATGCAGGGCGACCTGCGGCCGACCGAGCGCAACACTCCTGCGTAGCAGGCTGATTCACCGGTGAACACCGAGGTTTTCGAGTTTTTGACGGAGGTTGTGCGATGACCGGAGGATTCGCGGTCGCCGGGGCGGACCCGGACGAGGCGGAACGCCGGATTCAGCAGTGGGCGCAGGGTTTCGCCGAGAAGGCCCAGCGCTACCAGGAGGTTCAGGCGCAGACCGAGCAGCTGAGGCTGTCGGCCAGCAGCCCTGACGGGCGCATCAAGGTGACCGTGCGCGCCGACGGCAGCGTCACGGACCTGGAGTTCACCGACAAGATCCGCTCGATGGCGCCGAACGAGCTCGCCGCGCAGATCCTGTCGACGATGCACCGCGCGCAGGCCGACATCGCCGCCAAGGTCGGCGAGACGATGCAGGCGACGCTCGGCGACGAGGACCAGCAGACGCGCGCGATGATGCTGGACAACCTCCGCGAGCGGTTCCCCGAGCAGCCGGACGACGAGGTCGCCGACGAGACGTCGTCGAAGTGGGACGGCCCGGCCGAGGAGGACGAAACCCCGGCCCCGCCTGCTGCTTCGGCCCCGCCTCCGGCGCAGCCGAAGCGGCCGCGCTTCGAAGACGAGGACGACGACGAGTTCGGCCCGGACTTCGATCCGCTGCGCGACTGATCCTTCCACCTGATTTCTCGTTCTGGGGGTTGTAGTGACGAATCCGCTGGTGGCGCAGCGCGAGGACTCGACGACGGCGTACAGCGGCATCCAGATCGCCGAGTCCGTCGCCGACACGCAGAAGGCGATCGAGTCGGGCGACTGGGCGTCCGGCGTCATGGGGGCGGTCGGCACCGGGCTGGACGCGCTGGGCATGGCGATGGACCCGTTCGGCGCGATCTTCTCGGCCGGCGTCGGCTGGCTGATCGAGCACGTCGGCCCGGTCTCGGACGCGCTGGACTCGCTCACGGGTGATCCGGACGAGATCAAGGCGCACTCGGAGACGTGGAAGAACGTCTCGGCCGAGCTCGACGCGATCAACACCGAGATGAAGGACCTGGTCAAGGCCGACACGGCCAGCTGGCTGGGCGAGGCGGGCGACGCCTACCGCAAGCGCAGCGAGGACACGGCGAACCTCATCGCCGCCGCCAAGGCCGCCGCCGACGGCGCAGCGGACGGCATCGGCACCGCGGGCGAGGTCGTGGGCGCGGTCCGGTCCCTGGTCCGCGACATCATCGCCGAACTCGTCGGCCACCTGGTCAGCTGGGCCCTGCAGGTCGTCTGCACCCTCGGCATCGCGATGGCCTGGGTCGTCCCGCAGGTCGTCGCCGAGGTCGCCAAGGTCGCCTCCAAGATCGCCGACATCACCACCAAGCTCATCAAAGCGATGAAGGCCCTCACCCCGCTGCTCAAGAAGCTCGGAGACGGCTTCGGAGACGCCAAGAAGCAACTCGACAAGATCAAGGCCGACGGCGCCAAGAACGACGGACCGGCCTCGACGAAGACGGCGAGCGCCGACGACAAGCCCCGGGGCGGGGACAACAGCACGCAGCCGCCGGGCGAGAACCGCGGAGACGGCAACGCTTCCACCGCTTCCCAGCACGCGGACGGGGACGCGTCACGAGCCGGGAACGGCAACGCCCGCACCGAGAAGAGCGCTGCCCGGCCCGAGGACCCGGTGGTCGCCGGACGTGATCGGGTCTGCAAACCCGGTTCGGGGGACCCGGTCGACCCGGCGACCGGCGACATGTTCGATTCCGCGGTGGACGTGCGCATCGAGGCCGCCCTGCCGTTGGTGTTGCAGCGCAGCCACATCTCGTCGTACCGCGCGGGGCGCCTCTTCGGCCGCACCTGGGCATCCACGGTGGACCAGAGGCTGGAATTCGACGCGCGGGGAGTCGTGTTCGCGGCCGAGGACGGTGCGCTGCTGGTGTACCCCGAGCCACCGGAGGACGGCGGTTCCGTGCTCCCCGAGGCAGGGCCCAGGTGGCCGCTGGCCCGGACCGCGGAGGGATATCGGATCTGGCGGCCGTTGACCGGCGAGATCCTCTACTTCGGGAAAGAGCCAGTCGGTATCGCCCCCATCGTCGCCGTGGCGGACGGAAACGGGAGCCGCATCGATTTCGACTACGAGGCGGGCGCGCTCGTCGGAATTCGGCACTCCGGCGGGCATTACGTCGACGTGATCGCTGAGGACGGCCTGATCAAGGAGTTCCGGCTGCGCGACAGGACCGGCGCCATCCCGCTGGTTCGCTACTCCTACGAGCACGAGCGGCTCGCGGAGGTCATCAACTCGTCCGGCGAGTCGATGCGCTTCAGCTACGACGCGGACGGCCGGATCACGCGGTGGGTGGATCGCAACGGGGAGTGGTACGAGTACCACTACGACGCGGACGGCCGGGTCGTGCGCACCGAGGGATCGGGCGGAGCGCTCACCGGTGAGTGGGAGTACGACGGCTCGACGACCCTCTACACCGACGCGTGCGGTCACACCACACGTTTCGACTTCAACGAGGCGCACCAGCTGATCCGCGAGACCGATCCGCTCGGGCACGTGACGTCGTCCGAGTGGGATGGGCACAACAACCTGCTGTCGCGCGTGGATCCGCTCGGCCGCACCGTGCGCTACCGCTATACCGAGCTGGGCGAAGTCGCCGCGATCATTCGGCCGGACGGTGCTCAACAACGGGCGGAGTTCGACGAGTTCGGCAGGCGCACCGCCGTGGTCGAGCCCGACGGCGGCGTGTGGCGCTACGCGTACGACGAACGCGGGAACCGCAGCTCGGTCACGGACCCGTCCGGGGCGGTGACCACCTACGCCTACGACGACCGCGGTCACCTCGAAGCGATGACGGACCCGGCCGGCGGGGTTCATCGCTGGGAGACCGATGCGGCCGGGCGGGTTCTCGTCGCCACCGACAGCGAGGGCGCCTCCATCCGGTACACGCGGGACCAGTTCGGCCGGGTCGCCACCACGACCGACCCGGCGGGGAACGTGACGAGGTTCCGGTGGTCGATCGAGGGGAGACTGCTGTCCCGGACTCTCCCGGACGGGAGCGTCGAATCGTGGCGCTACGACGCGGAGGGCAACGAGGTCGGGTACGTCGACGAAGCGGGCAAGGGGACCGTGTTCGAAACGACGCACTTCGACCTGGTGTCGGCTGAAGTCCGGCCGGACGGCAGCAGGATCGAGTTCGCCTACGACGCCGCGCTCCGGCTGACCGAAGTCCGGGCCCCGAACGGGTTGGCCTGGCAGTACCGGTACGACGGGGCGGGAAACCTCCTCGCGGAGATCGATTACGACGGCCGCGAGATCCGCTACAGCTACGACGCCGCCGGGCAGCTCGTCGAGCGGGTCAACGGAGCCGGAGAGGTCACGCGCTTCGTCCGGGACGAGCTCGGCAACGTGGTGGAGAAGCACGCCGGCGGCCGCATCTCGCGGTTCGAGTACGACGCGGCCGAGCGCCTGGTGCGCGCCGTCAACGCGGACGCGGACGTGGTCCTCGAACGGGACGCGCGGGGGCGCGTGCTCAGGGAAGCGGTCAACGGTCGTGCGCTGGAATTCCGCTACGACGCTGCGGGACGTCGCGTGTACCGGCGCACGCCAACCGGTGCGGAGAGCATCTGGAGCCACGACGCCGATCACCGCGCCACGGGATTGCGCACTGCCGGGCGGAGGCTCGACTTCGACTTCGACGCGGTCGGTCGTGAAGTGCGGCGGCGAGTCGACACCGGTGCGGAGCTCACGCAGCGGTGGGACGCGCGGGACCAGCTGGTGGAGCAGACCATGTCGGTCGCCTCCGACGATCCGGCCCACCGCCGACCGGTCCAGCAGCGCAGGTACCGCTACTTCGCGGACGGCCATCTCGCGGGCGTCGACGACCCGCTCAGCGGGACTCGTTCGTTCGAACTGGACGCTGCGGGCCAGGTGCTCGCGGTCCGGGGCGCTGATCGCTCGGAGCGCTACTCCTACGACGAGGTGGGCAATCTGCTGCAGGCGGCCTGGCGGAACGCGCCCGGCGCCGAGCCGGATGCCCAGGGAGCGCGCTCGTACCGGGCGAACCGGCTGCAGACCGCGGGCGGGTTGAGCTACATCTACGACGCGCAGGGGAGGGTCGTCGTGCGGCAGCGGAAGCGGTTGTCGCGCAAGCCCGATGCGTGGCACTTCAGCTGGGACGCGGAGGACCGCCTGGTCGGCGTGGTCACTCCGGATGGCGTGCGTTGGATCTACCGCTACGACGCCCTCGGCCGTCGAGTGGCCAAGCAGCGGCTCGCGGCCGACGGAGTGACCGTCGCGGAGCAGGTCGATTTCACCTGGGACGACGTCGCACTCGTGGAGCAGGTGCACAACGGCCGGCACGCCACCGTCTGGAACTACGGGCAGGACGAGGGGGTCGTTCCCATCACGCAGACCGAGCGGATGCTCACCCCAGAGCAGCATTGGGCCGACACCGCGTTCTACTCGATCGTCACCGATCTCATCGGCATGCCGACGGAACTGGTGGACCCGCGCGGGAACCTGGCCTGGCAGGCGAGGTCGACCGTGTGGGGCGAGCCCCTGGCCGCAACCGGGGGCCCGGCCACCACGCCGCTGCGTTTCCCGGGCCAGTACTTCGACGCGGAAACGGGTCTGCACTACAACGTCCACCGCTACTACGACCCGAGCACCGCTCGCTTCACCAGCAACGACCCGCTGGGGCTCGACCCGTCCCCGAATCCCGCCGCGTACGTGCACAACCCGCTCACCTGGATGGATCCTCTGGGGCTCACCGGCAGGCCTGGTGGCTGCAGCGGTGGCTCTCGCGACGTCGTCTACCGGAATCTCCGTGAGGACGAGGACCCGCGCAAGGGCTTGTTCGCGAAGGACTGGGAATACGAACCGAAGCGGTACGTGCGCGGTCCCAAGAGCGGCGAGATCAAGTACGACGACATGGGGACGCCGTCCGGGCACGTCGGCAACGGCAGCGGTGAGAACTTCAAGTCCCGTTTCATCTCGACCACGAAGGATTACGGCGTGGCGGAGAAATTCCGGGAACCGGGCCAGCGCACCGTGGCGATCGATCTGAAGAGGTACAAGGAGCTCGGCGGTGGCGGTGCCGGAAGTGTTCTCGACGTCTCGACCGAGGCGGGGCGTGCCAAGGCCACGTTCCTGTGCGGCGGAGGTTGGGGCAGCACGGCGAAGGGGTACGCCACGGGATCGCAGGAGGTCCTTCTGGGCGGAGCTGTGCATCCGGGAGCGATCACCCAGGTCCATCCCAAACCGTGATCCCGGGCCCGCGTGCTCCGCGGCTCCGCACTAGGCGGCGGCGCTTCTACCCGGAATCGACCCTGGTCGGCACCGAGGAACTGGGGCAAGGCGCGGGCTGAGCCGACGCTTGCGTCCGAAGTGGATTCATACCCGAAAACGGATTTATGTTCGGGTTTTTCGCGGTGGGTTGGGTGACGCCTGATCAGGTTTCCCGGCTCGCCGGGTTCGGTATCGATCTCTAGCGTCTCGCGCGTCGCCGGATCTTCGTCGGCGGCGTGGACCTGCCGTTGTGCGATGACGCGAATTCGGAGAGCGATGAAGTCATTTCGTGGAACCAGGATCAGACCGGGCCGAGCCGCTTTCGCCTTCGCTCTGGTCGCGCTCGCCGTCTTCGGTACCCCTCTTCCCCGTGCCGAGGCCGCCGATCCGCCGGAGGTGGTCGCGCAGATCTACCCGGAGTCGGTGCCCTCCGGCGGACTTGCCGACTTCAGCGTGAGCATCACGAACCACGGCGACGAGGCCTACACCGGCGGGACCATCGAGTTCCCCGAGCTGATGGGCAGCGGTCCGCTGTCGCTGGCCCGCAACCCCTACCTCACCAACGGCAGCTACAGCGACGGCGTGTGGCGGCTCGACGCGCCGATCGGCCCGGGTGAGACGGCGTCGATGTACCTCGGGCTCGCCGTCGAGGATCCCGACGGCGGTGTGGCCACGGTGACCACGACCGGATCGCTCACCTCCGAGAGCGGTCCCGTGCCGGTCTCGGCGCCGCCGGTCGTCCTCACCATCGAGCCCGCGCCGCAGTCGTACATGGAGATCTCCAAGAGCATCACCGGCCCCCGGCCCGGCCGCACGGCCGTCATGCCGGGCGAGCGGCTCGGCTACCACGTCGAGGTGACCAACACGTCCTCCCTCGCGCGTCCCATCATCATCGGCGATCTGCTCCGGCCGGCTCCCGAGGTCGCCGCCCACGATCTCGCGAGCGTGGTGATCGGCGGCGACCACGACTGCCCTTCGGGTGTTCCCGACGCGCGCCTCCTGCCCTCCGGCGGCGACGTCGAGGCGATCATGTGGAACGCCGGGCCGGACGCCTGCACGGTGCCCGGAGGCGGGACCATCACGATGGACTACGAGGCCACCGTCGCCGAGAGCGGGATCGGGCGCACCATCGAGAACCTCGCGTTCGCCCTGGCCGCTCCGGTCAGCGAACCGGCCGCGCGGCAGGGCGAGGAAGTCGCCCCCGGCGTCGTGCAGAGCGACGTGAACTCGATCGTCGTGGTGCAGGACATCTGCCAGACGCCGAATCCCACACCCGTTCCGGGAGAGCCGCCGTTGAGCATCCAGTTCCTCCCGGTACCGGTCCGCTCCGCCCCGGCGGCCACCGCGCAGCAGGACCGGCAGCAGACCGCGACGGCCGCGACCGCTGCGCCGACCGCGCGGCAGGACGAGTGCCCGAGCCCGCCCGCACCACCGGAGACGGCACCGCCGGAAGCGGGGCCGCCGGAGGAACCGCCTGCTGAGACCGCGGTGCAGACCCCCAGCGCACAACCGGTCGCGGCGACGCAGCCGTCGCGACCGCAGCTGGCGGTCACCGGCGTCAACCAGAACAGTCTCGTCGGCACGCTCCTCGCCGCGGCGGCCTGCCTCGCAGGCGGCCTCCTGCTGCTCCGCCTCACCCAGCGCCGACGAGATCACTGAACGAACCGAACACGCGGGGACCGCTCTCGGAAGAGGCGGTCCCCGCTCGCGTGTCGCCCCCGGCAGGACCCGCTCGGTTCACCAGGGGGTGTGGCGCCCCCAGCAGGACTCGAACCTGCGACCTAAGGATTAGGAGAAGTCGTTCCCGGTTGTTCCCGAAAGGCCCACTGTTATTCCCTCTGATCAGGCGTAATAGCGAACGCAAATGCCGGTTGTTCCTGGGTATCTCGGGGCATTTCTGGTTGATTTGTGGGGGTAAAGTGGGGGCGCTACCGGGGCTTCACGGCTTTCGCGGGGACCAGCTGTGTGACCACCAGGCCGGGCCTGCCGGAGCGGTTCGTCAGCTCGAACGTGGCAAGCGCCCACCAGTCGCCGACGCAGGTCTGGTGCCAAGCTAGCAGGACGCCGGGGACGGTGGCGGAGATGTCGATGCCGCCCGCTCGTACGTGGAGCGGGGTGTTCCGGTAGCCGACACCGCGTTGAGGCGGTAGGGCCTGCACCAGGTGGACCCAGATGGGTTGCGGGGTGTCCGGCCGTCGCCGTGTGCCCTGCCAGCCATCGCCACCCTCGTTCGCCACCTGGTGCCCGCTCCGACGTGAAGTTTGGTCGGGTCGGTCAGAGAGGCGCAGCGACCGACCCGCGCCGAGCTTTCTGGATCTTCCCCATCCTCCAGCTCGGCACTCTGAGCTTAGAACAGGTGTACGAATGATCGCCAGTTGTCTCAACAGTCCGAGCGGTTGGGCGGGTTCGCCGCATCAGGCAGGCGAACCCGCCCGGACCGCGCCTAGCTCTTGCGCCGCCCGCTATAGGTGGCGATGAGGCACTTGAGCGGCTCTGTCACGGCGAGCAAGGCGGCTATGGCGATCCCGCCCCCAACGAGAGATATGGGCACCCCCGCTTTGGATGCCGCGTACGACATTCCGAGCATGACCACAGCCGCAGGTGTTGGAGCCAGGCGTGCAGGCAAACTTTCCGGGTTGATCACTTGACCTCCCTAGGCGGAGGAGGCCCGTCGTGCGGATCGCCACAACTCACCGGAGCAACGGTTGTTGACCGTGTCTCGATATTGGGTAATGTTTTGAGTGTCAACGTGGAGATTGACAATCGGGAGCTGTGGCAGCGTAGGGCCCTGAACCCTGTGCTAGCCGCATGACGAGACCTCCTGTAGCTGACAACTAAGCAAGTTGAGATCACCGCCCGTTGCCGCGGGCGGTGATCACTTGCGTGTGTCAGGTTAGCGAAATTCGAACGCCGTTCGAGCCTCTGTGGCTGCACGGCGTGTCGCGGTGTTTGCCGTCTCGACGAGCTCAGCGCCTGGTTGGGCATTTTGGTCGCGGTAAAACTGACCACAGGTGGGTGACCACCTCGTGAAACGGAAACCTTCGTCCGCGGCTTGAGTGGTAAGGCGACCAGCCCCGCAACGTGCCCAGCACCGTCTTCATAGAGCTTTTCAAGCAGCCAATTCGTGACAGGTCGAATCCGCGGTAAAGCTTGTGGGTGGCGGTTTCCGTGGGGGCGCCTGCCGTCCGCCTGCGCCCGGCCGTCGGCGCCGGCGCGGACCGGAGGGAGCAGCCGGCGTCCGAGCTAGGCCGGGCTTGCATACAGCGGCAGGCGGCCCCGCAGGGGCCGCCCTTGATGAAGTAGAGAAAGTTTAAACACGCGGAC
>NZ_FOZX01000018.1 GCF_900116135.1 Saccharopolyspora flava | reverse complement strand
CCCGTAGCGTTGCCCAGGTTGAGCAGACGACCCTCCGACAGCACGATGATGCTGTGCCCGTCGGAGAAGGTGTACTCGTGCACCTGCGGCTTGATCTCCTGCTTGGTGACACCCGGGGTCTTCTCCAGACCGGCCATGTCGATCTCGTTGTCGAAGTGACCGATGTTGCCCACGATCGCCTGGTGCTTCATCTTGGCCATGTGCTCGGCCTTGATGATGTCGTAGTTACCCGTCGTCGTGATGAAGATGTCCGCGTACTCGACAACATCCTCGAGGGTCTTGACCTCGTAGCCCTCCATCGCCGCCTGCAACGCGCAGATTGGGTCGATCTCGGTCACGATCACCCGAGCACCCTGACCCCGCAGCGACTCCGCCGAACCCTTACCCACGTCACCGAAACCACACACCACGGCGACCTTGCCGCCGATGAGCACATCCGTGGCACGGTTGATGCCATCCACCAGGGAGTGGCGGCAACCGTACTTGTTGTCGAACTTCGACTTCGTCACCGAGTCGTTGACGTTGATCGCCGGGAACAACAACTCACCCGACTTCACCAGCTCGTAGAGCTTGTGGACACCGGTCGTGGTCTCCTCGGTGACGCCCTTGATCTCCTTCGACAACTTCGTGAACCGCTGCTTGTCATTGGCCACCGACTTACGCAGCGTCTCCAGAACGACCTTGAACTCCTCCGGGTCATCCTCGGAAGGCTGCGGCACCGCACCCGCGGCCTCGAACTCGACACCCTTGTGAACCAGCAGCGTCGCGTCGCCACCATCATCCAGGATCATGTTGGCGACCTTGCCGTCACCGAACTCCCACAACTGATCCGTGCACCACCAGTAGTCCTCCAGCGTCTCGCCCTTCCAAGCGAACACCGGAACACCAGCCGGCTTCTCCGGCGTGCCGTTCGGACCCACCACAACCGCGGCCGCGGCCTCGTCCTGGGTGGAGAAGATGTTGCACGACACCCACCGCACCTCAGCGCCGAGGGCCACCAGGGTCTCGATCAGCACCGCCGTCTGCACCGTCATGTGCAACGAACCCGCAATCCGAGCGCCCTTCAACGGCTGGGACGCCGCGTACTCGGCGCGGGTGGCCATCAATCCCGGCATCTCGTGCTCGGCCAACCGAATCTGGTGACGACCGGCCTCCGCCAGCTTCAGGTCCCGCACGGCGAACTCGAGTCCGCCCACCTGCTGAAGCTTCACGCTCATGATTCCTCTTCTCGCAAAACACGATTCATCGACAATTCAGTCCACAGCGGACTGGTGTGGCGGAAGACGCCGACCGCGATCACGCGCAGACGGCACGACGCCGGATACCCCACGGCGTTCGCGCGTCGGCCGGTGGCCGCGATCCCCCTCGCGACATCAAAAAAGGCACCTCCGTCAGGAGGCGCCCTTACCGTGCTGTCCCTTTACCCCGCGAGCCGAGCGTGGCGGACGTGATGTCCGTTGCAGCGCCTCTCAGCCAGCGGCCGCGCCCCGGATCGGAGCGCATCGAGTCGGTCGAACCCGGCGTGCTGAAAATTCTGGTGACCCCCGCCCGCTTTGTCAACCGCCCCACCGATCACACACGACGCGAAACCGCCTCGGACCTCGGAATTCACGATCTTCACCGGAAGAGGTGATTTCCGCGTGCGGCGCGGTCGCGTCGTCAAGATCCGCCGACATAACCCGATAAACATGCCGAACCAACCGTTGAGATCACAGTTGAAGAATGCGGCACTCATGACACTTGTTGGCGGCTTCCGTGAAGTGAACGACACCGAGGTGACCGAGGAGGCGGCACCCGCTCCAGAGGGCCACGCCCCGGCGATAGCCATGCGAACGTTCTTCACGCCACCGTTCGCCAGCCTGCCCGTCGATCTCTACGCCAAGATCGAGGACGGCGCGGCCACCCGGCATCGCAGTGCGGTCACGGTTCACCCGCACAGCACCGTGTCCACCTCGACCTACTTCGGGCGCTTCCCCGCCAGCTACTGGCAGCGCTGGACCCCCGTCACCGAAGTAACCGTGCGAGCCAGCGTCAGCGGCGCCGGGATCGTGCGCGTCATGGCCTCCGACACCCACGGCGGCACCCGCACGCTGCGCACCGCGCGCGTCGCGGGCACCACCGAGACGCGGGCGGAGTGGACCGTGCCCATCGACAAGTTCGTGGACGGCGGCGCGATCTGGCTGGAGCTGCTCACCGAAGCCGACCCGCTGCAGGTCGCCGATGTCGAGTGGGTGGTTCCCCACCCGCACCGCAGCCGACCCACCACCGCTGTGCTGTGCACGCACAACAGGCCCGACGACTGCCTGAACACGCTGCGCGCGCTGGCCGCCGACCCGGCAGCGATGAGCGCGCTGTCGGACGTCTACGTGGTCGACCAGGGCAACGACACCCTCGATTCCCGCGAGCCGTTCGAGTCCGTTCGCGACATGTTCGGCGGGCGGATGCGTTACGTGCGCCAGCGCAATCTGGGGGGCGCGGGCGGTTTCACCCGCGGCCTGCACGAATCCCTCGCCGCGGATGACGCGGTGCTCAACACCCTGTTCATGGACGACGACATCCTGCTGGAGCCGGACACGGTGGTGCGGATGACGACGTTCGCCAACTCGGCCGTGGAACCGACCGTCGTCGGGTCGCAGATGCTGCAGCTGCTGCACCCGTACCGGATCCACGTCTCCGCCGAGCACGCCCGGTTCACCACCATCGAGCCCGGCCTGGCCGTGGACGGTGGTCTCGACCGCGCAAACCTGACCGAGCAGCTGCAGGACCGGCGCGTCGACGCCGACTACAACGCCTGGTGGTGCTGCCTGCTGCCCTCGGAGATCGTGCGCGACGCGGGCTATCCCATCCCGATGTTCTTCCAGTGGGACGACGTGGAGTTCGGCTACCGCATCCGGGGCCGGGGCCACGCGACCGTGACGCTGCCCGGCGCGGCGGTGTGGCACGCCGATTTCGACTGGAAGGACGAGGAGAGCTGGGTCCAATACTTCACCCTGCGCAACGCGCTGATCATCGACGCGCTGCACGGCGACTTCCGCGGTGCGGCGAGCGCGAAGGTGTTCCTGCGCTGGACCGCCGAATGCCTGGCATCGATGCGCTACGCCCAGGCGGAAGTGCTCATCGCCGCGGTCGAGGACTTCCTGGCCGGACCCGAAGTCCTGCGCGACGGTGACGCCGGCACGCTCGCCCGGATCGCGCGGATCCGCGCCGCCCACCCCGAGACCGCGCGCCACGAGCCCTCGAAGGTACCGGGGCTGAGCGGGGCTTCGCGGCCCATCGCCAAGGCCGGGCCACATCCGGCGCGCCGTCGGCTGGTGCTGGCGAAGCGCCTGGTCTGGCACCTGCGCGGCAAGGTCGGCGGTGCCGCCTCCATCCCGTCCGGCGACGCCCACTGGTGGCACGTCGGGTTGTTCGAGACCGCGGTGGTCACCGACGCCTCCCAGGAGTCGGTCTCGGTTCGCCGCGTCGACAGCGCCGAGCTTCGTCGCATCGGCGCGAAGGCCCTGCGCACAGCGCTGCGGCTGCGCCGCGAAGGAGACCGGGCGCGGGGCGCGTGGCGAGATGGCCACCGCGCGCTCACCGACAGGACGAACTGGACCCGCCTGTTCCAGCTCGACGAAACCAACGCTGCCAAGGAGTAGATCGTGAACATGCTGTCCCGCGTCCTCAACCCCGTGCGGGTCGCCGCACGGGAGAAGTTGCAACGCGCGGTCTCCGAGGCCGTCGCAGGCGTGGTCCGCCCCGAGGTCGACCGCGCGGTCAGCGCCACCCGCGACTTCGAGATGCGCTCGCGCCGCGACCTGTTCGCCGCGGGTGAGCGCGACGCCGCGGTGTCCACCGCGAAGCTGGTGCACCAGGAGATGGCTTCGGCGCGGATGCTGCCGCACCCCATCGCCACCCTCAACCACGCGCTGTCGCTGGCCCCGGCCGAGGGCATGGCGCTGGAGTTCGGCGTCTACTCCGGCACGACGCTCGCCGAGATCGCCCGTTCCCGCAAGGGGGTCGAGGTCTACGGCTTCGACTCCTTCGAGGGCCTGCCGGAGCACTGGCGCGCCGGGTTCCCGGAGGGCACCTTCGGCGGCGAGATGCTGCCGGACGGGCCACCGGAGGTCGAGGGCGCCGAGCTCGTCGTCGGCTGGTTCGACCAGACGCTGCCGCACTTCCTGGAGGCCCATCCGGGACCGGTGGCGTTCCTGCACGTCGACTGCGACATCTACTCCTCCACCAGGACGGTTCTGGAGCTGGTGGGCCCGCGGCTGCGCGAGGGCAGCGTCGTGGTGTTCGACGAGTTCTTCAACTACCCGGGGTGGCAGTTCGGGGAGTACCGGGCGTGGCACGAGCACATCGAGGCGACCGGTTGGAAGTTCTCGTACGAAGCGTTCACCATCGACAACGAGCAGGTGGCCGTGAGGCTGACCGATGTCGGTCCGAGTGTGGACGTCGACATGTTCACCCGGCCCCCGCAGGCCGCGGTGCGGCGCAACTGAGCCCGCTCCCCCGCTCGCCCGCACGGGGCGAGCGGGCAGCCCGGGGACCGGCGACGTACGGTGTCGGCGGCGTTCGCCTGGGAAGCGGAGGGCCATGGTTGAGAGCTACCGGTTGGACGACGCGACCGGTCTGGACGAGGGGCTCCGCGACCTCGCCTGCCAGGTCAACCGCGCCGCCGCCTGGTCGTACCGGTTCTCCGACGGCGAGCTGCACTGGTCGGCGGGCATGGCCGGGTTGCTGCAGGTCGACGAGGACGACTCGGAGCAGATCCGGACCCGGCTGCTGGAACTCGTCTCGCCGCTGATCCACTCCGCCGAGACCGGCCAGGCCCCGGACTCCCAAGCCCTGGAGGAGCCGTTCCTGACCGGCTCCGGTGAGGCGCGCTCGGCCTTCCTGCGCTGCAGCACCACCCGCTACCGGGGTGAGCGGTGCCTGATCGGGATCGCGGTGGACGCGGCGCCGCCGCTGCGCGACCAGCGGCTGGACACCGACATCGCCGACCGCTACCGGCGGCTGATCGAGCTCAACCCCGACGCGGTGTGCGTGCACCAGGACGGGATCACCGTCTACGTCAACCCGGCGGGCGTGCGGATGATGCGCGCCTCCTCCCCCGACGAGATCGTCGGGCATCCCATCACCGAGTTCGTCGCCGAGCACTCCCGGGCGGGGTTGTTCTCCCGGTTGTCGGTGGCCAACGAGCCGGGGACGACCACCGAACCGGCCGAGGCCGAGATGATCCGGGTCGACGGCTCGCGGATGCTGGTCGAGTCGGTGGCGGTGCGCACCAGCTGGCACGGGCGCCCGGCGTTCCAGGTGATCCTGCACGACGTGACCGCCCAGCGGGCCGCGGAGGCGGCGCTGCGCTACCAGGCGGCGCTGGTGGAGCACGTCAGCAACGCCATCATCGCCACCACCTGGGACGGGGTGGTGACCAGCTGGAACCCGGCCGCCGAGACGATCTACGGCTACTCCGCGGAGCAGGCTCGCGGCCGCCCCGTCGACGAGGTGGTGGGCTCGGGGATCGACCCGGCGGCGCTGCTGACGGTGGGCGGCACCACCGAGGCCAAGCACCGGCACGCCGACGGGTCGCCGGTGCTGGTGCGGATCTCGGCGGCGGAGATGGGCAACGGCTACGTGCTGGTCTGCGCCGACGAGACGGCGCGGCGCACCGCCGAGCAGCGCTACGCGACGGTGGTCAGCCTGCTCGACGAGGGCGTGCTGATCGTCGACGAGGGCGGCCGGATCGTCACCACCAACCCGGCCGCGGCCGCGATCCTGGGCTTCCAGGAGGAGGAGCTGCTGGGCAGCTCCCCGGAGACGTGGGTGACCTACGACGAGGACGGCGAGCGCCTCCCGGAACCGCCGTCGGCGCGCACCCGCCACAGCGGCGAGCCGGAGACCCGCCGCGTCGCGCGGTTCGAGCGCCGGGACGGCAGCAGCGCGTGGCTGGCGATCTCGGCGCGGTCGCTGACGCCGGAGGACGCGCCGCCGCACCGCACGATGGTGTCGTTCACCGACATCACCGAGCCGCGCGCCTTCCGCAAGCAGCTGGAGCGGGAGGCCACGCACGACCCGCTGACCGGGCTGGCGAACCGGACGATGGTGCTGCGCCGGTTGCACGCGGCGATGCGCGAGGAGGGGCGCACGACGCCGACCGGTGTGATGTTCATCGACCTGGACAAGTTCAAGATCATCAACGATTCGCTGGGGCACGTCGTCGGCGACGAGGTGCTGCGGGTCGCCGGCGAGCGGCTGCGGGCGGTGATGCGCTCCGACGAGCAGGTCGGCAGGCACGGCGGCGACGAGTTCGTGGTGCTGGTGCACGACGAGCGGGACTCGGGACGCCTGCACGCGCTGGCCGAGCGGATCCGGCGGCGCCTCACCGAGCCGATCCTGGTCGACGGCAGGCACCTGCACGTCGACGCCAGCATCGGCATCGTCCTCGTCCCGCAGGGCGACCCGCGCACCCCGGAGGACGTGCTGCGCGACGCCGACGTGGCGATGTACGAGGCCAAGACGCGCGGGCGCGGCCGGGTGGCGTTCTTCGACGTGCAACTGCGCGAGCGGCTGCAGCGCTACCTGGAGCTGGAGCAGGACCTGCGCTCGGCGGTCGACCGGGGCGAGCTGTGGCTGGCCTACCAGCCGATCGTCAACCTGCACTCCAACCGGGTCTCCGGGGTCGAGGGGCTGCTGCGCTGGACGCATCCGGAGCACGGGACGGTCTCGCCGGAGGAGTTCATCCCGATGGCCGAGGAGAGCGACCTCATCCACCACATCGGCAGCTGGGTGCTGTCCACGGCGGTGCAGCAGGTCGCCGAGTACCGCGCGCGCTTCGACCTGGACCTGCGGGTGAAGGCGAACCTGTCGGTCCGCCAGCTGGAGGACCCGGGACTGCCGGAGGCGGTGGACCGGGCGCTGCGCGGCTCCGGCCTGCCCGCTCGGGCGCTGTCGCTGGAGATCACCGAGAGCGCGCTGATGCACGACCCGGACACCGCCGCGCACATGCTCGACGAGCTGCGCCGATACGGGGTCCGGCTGGCCATCGACGACTTCGGCACCGGCTACTCCTCGCTGGCGCAGCTGCTCCGGTTGCCGCTGGACTCGCTGAAGATCGACCGGTCGTTCATCAACGACATCGCGCACTCGCACGACTCGGAGGCGCTGGTCACCAGCATCATGGCGATGGCCCACGCGGTCGACCTGGGCGTCATCGCCGAGGGCGTGGAGACCCCCGCGCAGCTGGCGGTGCTGCGCCGGCTCGGCTGCGACCAGGCCCAGGGCTACTACCTGGGCCGCCCGTCGCCGATCCAGGAGCTGCCGGGCACCATCGAGGTCGCCAACCGGCGGGCCATCATCGAATGACCCGCCCCCGGCCGGTCAGGCGGTCTGCTTCTCCGAGGCGGGCACCGGGACGTCCGGCAGCGGGATGTCCGGGAGCCGGACCCGGCGGGCGTTCTCCAGCGCGTGCTTGATGGTGACGACGAGCTCGCGGTTCGGCGGCGAGCAGGCGAACGCGGCGCGGGCGTGCTCGCTGACCGCGGCGTGCTCGGACACCTCGATCTCCATGTGCCGGAAGACGTGCGTCATGCCGTCGACCTCGGAGAAGCTGTAGGTGATGGTCACCGACGAGGCGCCGTCGACGCCCCGCGACCGCACGATCCAGCGGCGGCCCGGTTCGGCGTCCAGGATCGCCCAGCGGTTCCCGCGCCCCTCCTGCCAGCCGTCGTCGACGGGTTTCCTGCCCGGCGGAACGAGCGTCCACCCCGGGTCGGTCACCGGCCGGCCGCCCTCCCAGTTGGCCGGGTTGGTGATGTAGCTGTAGACGTCCATGGCCGGGCACGCGATCTCGGTCTCGGCCATCGTCGAATAGAAGGGCATGGCTCAAGCGTCCTTCCACTCATTCCCCCCGGACGCCCCGCGACCGGATTACCCCCACCGGGTCCATTGTTCGGTCCGAAAGGGAATCAGCAACTCGATCGGCACCCGGTGATCGCGTCACGGGCGGCGCCTCCGAGGGTCGGCGTGACGCGCGGCACAGCGACCGGAGCCCGTGGAACGGGTTGGACCGCAGCGGGTTTCGGCCGCGTCCCTCCGATGCGGACACCCCGGACCGACCGGTGGGACGGCGGAGCCTACCGGAATCGGCGAACGCCGCACGATCGCGAAGGCCGTTCGGATCGACCCGCTGAACCGACGCTGACCCGCACCTTCGTTGCGCGAGCAACATCATCGTCCGCACGCCGCGACGTCACCCGGTGGTGTGGCTTTCCAGATCGATTCCGAAGCCCCCGACGCGGTCCGTCGGGTCCCGGCGGCGGGGTCCGCGGGAGCGCGAGGCACGACCCGGCGACCGCCCGCGACCAGCACATGTACCGTGACGTCGAACCCACCGCCCGGCCCGACCGGCGGTGATCCGCAGGAGCGTCCACAGGAGACTTGAGCACCGATGCAACCGAGTAACGAGCAGGACCGGGCGAAGTGGGCCGCGGGTACGGCCGTCATCGACGCCTACATCCGCGACGGCATGAAGCTCGGCCTGGGCTCGGGCACCACCTCGCACTGGTTCGTCCGCGCGCTGGGCGAGGCCGTGGCCAACGGCCTCGACGTCGCCGGTGTGCCCACCTCGACCGGCACCCGTGACCTGGCGCTCGAGGTCGGCGTGCCGCTGACCACGCTGGCCAAGGTCGGCAAGCTGGATCTCACCGTCGACGGCGCCGACGAGATCGACGCCGCCGGTCACATGATCAAGGGCGGCGGCGCCTGCCTGCTGTGGGAGCGCATCATCGCCGACAACTCGCAGAAGATGGTCTGCGTGGTCGACGAGGGCAAGGTCGTCGGCCAGCTCGGCAAGTTCCCGCTGCCGATCGAGGTCGTGCAGTTCGAGTGGCAGGCCACCGAGCGCGCCATCGGCGAGCTGCTCGACTCGCTCGGCCACCCGGGCGTGAAGCTGACCCGCCGCGAGAAGGACGGCGGCCCGCTGGTCACCGACAGCGGCAACTTCATCGTCGACGCCCACCTCGAGGCCATCAAGGACCCGATCGCGCTGGACTCCCAGCTCAACTGGATCCCGGGCGTGGTGGAGAACGGCCTGTTCACCGGCATCGCCGCCGAGGTCGTGATCGGCCGCGGCGACGGCAGCCACGAGATCCGCGACGTCTCCGCGACCGCGTCGGCCCGGCCGTCGACCCGCGGACGCTGAAGCCTTCACCCGATCGAGGGGCCGCGAGCAACGCTCGCGGCCCCTCGTCGCGTCTCAGCCGCCCGCGTAGCAGTAGGAGTCCGAGGACGCGTCGCCGCCCTGGAGCCGCACCTGGTGGGCGCGGCGGCCCCGGAAGTCCTCGCCGTGCGGGAAGAAGTCCCGGTCCACCGCCAGCCCACCGCGCTGCGGGTCGGTGGTGAGCTTGGCCAGCCACGCGCCGACGCCGTCCGGGTAGAACTGGTCGTCCCAGGCGCCGTAGAGCGAGTTGGTCAGGTAGATCCGCCGCCCGTCGCGGCTGACCTCCACCATCTGCGGCCCGCCCGCCAGCGGCCGGTCGGGCGCCGACGGGTGCGGGGCGCGGTCGACGATGCCGCCGAGCCGGACCGACCCGGTCTCGCGCGGGTGCGCCGGGTCGCTGACGTCGTACTGCTTGAGCTCGCCCGTCCCCCAGCACGAGACGTAGAGGAACCGGTCGTCGACCGAGAGGTTGATGTCGGTGACCAGCGGCGGCACCGCCCCGAAGGGCTGCAGCGCGGGCGGCAGCTGCTCGGTCTCGGCGGGTTCGGCGGGGATGGTGATGACCTTCTCCGCCTTCCACTCCGCACCGTCGCGGAACCAGCGCCACACCGAGGCCGACAGGTCCGCGGTGCTCACCACGACACCGGCGAAGCCCCAGGTCGCGCCCGGGTCGTGGGAGGGGCGCAGCTCCAGCACCATCTGGTGCTCGGAGCCGAGGTCGACGCGCTGCACGTGCCTGCCCTCGGCGAGGTCCCAGAAGTGCAGCGCGTGGCCGTACTCCTGCCCCAGCAGCAGCTCGGGCACCAGGCCGTCCTCGATCATCGACGGCGTGCCCCACTCGCTGGTGATCAGCGTGTTCTGGTTGAGGTGCCACCAGGCGTCGTAGGCCAGCCGCTGCGGGCCGCGATCGGTCTCCCACGCCCGCACGACCTCGAAGGTGTCGTGGTCGAGGACGGCGATCCCGCCCGGTCCCCCGTCGCCCTCGGCGGCGCCGAGGCAGGACAGGTAGATGCCGTCGGGCCCGCAGTGCAGGGTGTGCGGCCGCGAGTAGCCGGCGCGGGCGGCGAGCTCGTCGGCGTCGATGGTGCGCACCAGGCGCGGCTGCGCCGGGTCCGGGTGGGTGTCGTAGACGTGGATGTTCGACGACCGCAGGCCCGGCAGCAGCAGGTAGCGGCGCTGCAGGCCGTCGGTGTGGTGCCCGGCGTGCGCGAACGCGCTGCTGCAGGCGTTCCAGCCGAAGTGGTGGAGCTCGTCGCCGCGCGTGGGCAGGTCCGCCCAGCCCACCACGCGCCCGTAGCCCTCGGCGTCCGGGTCGGTGCCGATGACGGCCAGCGCGTCCGGCTGCTCGGCGGCGCGGTCGAAGGTGACCACGTAGGCCAGCGTCTCCGGTGGTGCGGCGATCGCCTCGGCGGGACTGCGGTAGAACGTCGGGTCCACCGTCGGTGTGCTCATCTCGGCCTCCATCGGGAGATGGCGTTGTCGGTCCGCCCAGAATCCACCCGCACCACACGCCGCCGCGACCGGCGTCCGCATCGCAGGACCGCCGTCAGAGGTGCGCGCAGCGCAGTGCCGGGTCGAGCCGGTAGGTGGTGTCTAGGACGGCGTTCTGGCCGCTCAGCCAGGAGGTCGGCGCTCCCGGGTGGGGCGTGTGCACGATGACGAGGTCCCACCGGCGGGTCTCGGGAGCTTCATCGGCTCGCAACGTGGTCTCACCCAACCGGACCGACGGCACCAGCGGGTCCGCGTAGGCCACCCGCTCGCCGGTTCCGCGGCCTCGGGCGATTCACCACTGCCCCAAGCTCGTTCGTTGTGCTGATCGCCGGAACTGCTCGGTGCGTGCGCGACTTCGAGGACCCCGCTGCGGCTAGGGTGATCCGCGCGTCGAGTCGGTTCCGGTGCGCAGAGCCCGTCTCCGATCCACACCGGAGCGTTCGCTGAGGGTTCAAGTTCCTCACACTGCGCGCACACCGGCGGTGCGCGGGGGTTTCGCACGCGGGTTCGCCGCGAAACCCGGCTGCCTGGTTGATGTGTGCGTCGATTACCGGGTGTGAGTTCGCGGCTCGCGGGGACTCGGCCGGGTGGCTTCACCGAAAACCACGCATTTTCCGTCCGGTTCGAGGCAACCCTAGTCGAACGTGCGACGTGGAATGGGTGTCGCGATGCCAAGGCCCGAACCGGGCCGCTGGGGGCCGGAACACCGAAATCACCACACGACGGGACACCTGTGCGTCCGCACGCCCGTGAACGTTGAATCTGGGAGGAAAGCATGTCGACGAGGACTCGCAAGATCGCCGCAACCGGGGCCGGTGCTCTGCTGCTCATGGCGACCGGTAGCGGCGTCGCCTTCGGTGAGACGCAGGACGAGGCCGTGCAGCGCGCCAAGGCGGTCTGCGGCGACGGCCAGCTGTGCGTCTGGGATGGCGAGAACTTCTCGGGAAAGGTGAACGTCTTCCACGAATGCCTGCCCGCTTGGGCCAAGTTCGAAGGGTTCGATGACGAGCGGGCCGGTTCGTGGTTGAACACGCAGTACGGCGACGTCGTCTCCTCGTTCGCCACGGGCAACCCGGGCGACCCGGCGACGTGGACCGAGGGCTACAGGTCACCGGTGAACGAGGCGATCGCCGACGGCGCCAACCTGAACCTGGTGGGGGTGGATCCCTGCTGATGTAAGGAGCCCGGTCACCACCGAACCGCTCGGTGGTGACCGGGCGAACCAACTGGGGGAAAGAGAAATGCACGCAACAACGATGATCCGAAGAGCCGCTGCGACCGGGGCAGGCTGCTTGCTTGTCATGGGGGCCGGTGCGGGCTTGGCTTTCGGCGAGACCGAGCAGGAAGCAACCCAGCGCGCCCTCGCCGAGTGCGGCGAGAAACACCTCTGCGTCTGGGATAAGCCCGGCTTCGAGGGCACCGTGCTGACGTACTACTACTGCGATCCGCCGGACCTCGCGTTCGAGGAATTCCCGGACGGTCAGGCCGGTTCGTTCCTGAACTACCAAACTCCGGACGCGACGGCGGTCTTCTCAGAGCCTGTTCCTGAACTTGATCTTGGGTGGTGGGTGGGTGCGGGCATGAGAAGGGACTCCTGGTAGATCGGTTGATGCCTAGTCATCCGCTCTACCGAGGAGTCCCGAGGTGTCATCGTGCCCGAATGCGTCGCTGGTTCACGCGCGGGGTGGGCAATGCTGCCTGCTGGCCACCTCGCATCGCCCTTCACGCAGGTCACGTCGCTATCCCTCGGACATGAGCGAGGCGCAGTGGGCGGTCATTGAGCCGCTGCTACCGACGCCAGGATGGCTGGCCGGTCGAGGCGGACGTCGAACCAAACACTGCCGCCGCGAGATCGTTGACGCGATCCTGTACGTGGTCGACAACG
>NZ_FOZX01000019.1 GCF_900116135.1 Saccharopolyspora flava | reverse complement strand
GGGTCTGCCCAGGGTTTGGTTGACACCTGATGTGTGAGGCTTCGGCCTCGCTTGGAAGGATGTCGTCGTGCCCAAGCCCTACCCGCAGGAGTTTCGTGATGACGTGGTCGCGGTGGCCCGTCGTGGCGAGACATCGTTGAAGCAGGTCGCCGCTGATTTCGGGATCTCGATCGGTTGCCTGAAGAACTGGATGCGTGCCGCTGAGGTCGCCGAGGGCACCCGTGAGGGTGTGACTCGTGAGGAGCCGGCTGAGCTGCGGGAACTCCGCAAGCGCAACCGGCTGCTGGAGCAGGAGAACGAGGTCCTGCGTAAGGCCGCGGCGTATTTGTCCCAGGGTGCTCTGCGGGGAAAATAGCTTTCCCGCTCGTCCGTGACCTGGCCGCCGCCGACGCCCCGATCAGGGTGCCGGTGGCGGTGACGTGCAGGGTGCTGGGTATCTCCCGGCAGGCCTACTACCAGTGGGAATCCGACCCGGTCTCGCAACGCGACTGGGACGACGCCCATCTGATCAAGGCCGCCCTCGAGATCCATTCCGATGATCCGACCGAGGGGTATCGGTTCATCGCCGACGAACTCGCCCGGCGAGGCTTCGCGGCCTCGGAGAACCGGGTATGGCGGATCTGCTCGATGCAGAAGATTTTTTCCTTGCATGCCAAGAAAAAGGCACGCAATCCGAAGGCCGGACCGCCGGTGCACGACGACCTCGTGGACCGCGATTTCACCGCTACCGCACCGAATACCAAGTGGTTGACAGACATCACAGAGCATTCCACCGCCGAGGGCAAGCTGTACCTGTGCGCGGTCAAGGACTGCTACTCCAACCGCATCGTCGGCTACTCGATCGGCCCCCGGATGCGCTCGTCGTTGGCCGTGGCCGCGTTACGCAACGCCATCGCCCTGCGCAACCCGCAGGGCGTGATCGTGCATTCGGACAGGGGCAGTCAATTTCGATCCAGAAGCTACGGGCGTCTGCTTCGCTCGCACGGGCTGACCGGCTCCATGGGTCGGGTCGGCGCCTGCGGCGACAACGCCGCCATGGAGTCCTTCTTTTCCTTACTACAGAAGAACATTCTCAACACCAGACGCTGGAAGAGTCGGGAGGAACTACGGCTGGCGATCGTGTCCTGGATCGAGACCAAATACCACCGCCGGCGACGGCAACGCCGCCTCGGCAAACTCACCCCAGTCGAGTTTGAGACCATCTACACCGCCGCTACAGCGGCCTGACACCACTCAACCCCGCGTGTCAACCAAAGCCTGGGCAGTCCCGTCCGCCTGCGACGGCGTTGATGTCTTGTACTACTTGGTGCACTCGCTGCCGAGTGCGGGATTCGCCTCCCTCGATCGACGCGCTGCGTTGATCGCTGGCAGGGCGGCCCATGAACGCGGTGTCGGACGCATCGTGTACCTCGGCGGGGTGCATCCGGCGACGAGCGATCTTTCGGCGCATCTGGGCTCGAGAGCAGAGGTGGGAGAGGCGTTGCTACGCAGTGGCGTGCCCACCGTCGCGTTGCAGGCCGCGGTGATTATCGGATCCGGTTCGGCGAGCTTTGAGATGCTTCGTCATCTCACCGAGCGGCTTCCTGTGATGGTGACGCCGCGCTGGGTGCGCAACAAAGTCCAGCCGATCGCGGTGCGCGACGTGCTGCACTACCTCGCGGGTGCGGCGCGTCTGCCGTCCTCGGTCAGTCGCACTTTCGACATCGGCGGCCCGGACGTGCTGACCTACGCCGACATGATGCAGGACTACGCCGAGGTCGCCGGACTCCCGCGGCGCCGGATGCTACCGGTTGGTGTGCTCTCCCCGAAGTTGAGCTCGCACTGGATCAATATCGTCACTCCGGTACCCAAGAGCATCGGAGCGCCGCTGATCGAATCGCTTGTGCACGAAGCCGTCTGCGCGGAGTCGGAAATCGATGCCTATCTCCCGCCTCCGGAAGGCGGGTTGACCGGTTATCGACAGGCCGTGAGCCTGGCGTTGCGCAAGATCCAGGACGCAGAATTCGTGACCCGCTGGTCCGACGCCTCACCGACGACCGCACCTTTCGAACCGCTGCCCACTGACCCGGACTGGTCCGGCGGAACTGCCTACGTTGACCTTCGCGTGCACCGCACGACCTTGCCCGCGCGGCAAGTGTGGCAGGTGATCGAAAGCATTGGTGGTGAACACGGCTGGTACTCATTCCCACTCGCTTGGGCGATCCGCGGCTGGGCAGATCGCCTGGTCGGTGGCGTCGGGCTGCGGCGAGGCAGGCGCGACGCCCATCGGTTGCGAACCGGTGATGCGGTCGACTGGTGGCGAGTCGACCGACTCGAGGACGGGCACTTGCTCCGTCTCCTGGCAGAGATGAAAGTACCGGGCGAAGCGTGGCTGGAGCTGTCGGTGACCTCCGAACATCCGCACGGCTCGCGGTACCAGCAACGCGCCGTGTTCGTGCCCCGTGGGTTGGCAGGGCACGCCTACTGGTGGGCGGTAAGCGTCTTCCACGGCTTGGTGTTCGGCGGGATGGCTCGCAACATCCTCGCCTCCTCTCAGCGCCGCGCAGCTGTGCGACCCGATTCTCTGAATGATGATCACTCGGCTTCTTCGCGTACCGCCATCCGCTGAACAGTGCACAAGCGATGCAACTATGCTTGCTCACGTCGTTGCACGTCAGTGGTTCGGAAGGCTGAGTCTCATGGCTGGTGCGCCTGGGGTGGTGTTGACGGCTGGTGCGGTGGCGAGGCAGCTCGGGGTCGCAGTGCCGACGTTGCGCAGCTGGGACCGCCGCTACGGGCTGGCGCCGAGCGAGCACGATCCGGGTCGGCACCGCCGATACACCATCGAGGACGTGGAACGCCTTCGACGCATGCTGGCGCTGATGGGCGAGGGAGTGCCCCCTGCTGCCGCGGCACGTGTGGCCCTGGAATCGCGATCGGATCCCGAACCGGCGCGCGATGGTGGGGGAACCGGAGCCCTGGCGGTGGGACGGGTCGACCGGGCCGTGCGCGGCCTGGCCCGCGCTGCCACCCGGCTCGATGTGGCAGCGATCCGGGAGCGGGTCGAGGAGCACCTGGTGCAGCGCGGTGCGCTGGTCACCTGGGAAGAGCTGCTCATGCCCTTGTTGCGCAGCATCGGCGAGAGCTTCGAGCAGAGTGCGGACGGCATCGTCGAGGTGGAACATGCCGCTTCAGCAGGAATTCTCGCCGCCCTCCACGGTGCGCGCCCTGTGCCCGAGCGCGGACGGTTGCCGGCGTTGTTGGCGTGTGCGCCTGACGAGCAGCACAGCCTCCCGCTCGAAGCGCTGCACGCTGTGCTCGCCGGGCGAGATTGCGCATCTCGGTTTCTCGGCGCTCGTGCACCGGCGGACATGTTGATCCGGGCGGCCGACAAGCTCCGGCCCAGGAGCGTGGTCGTGTGGGCCCACACGGCTCGCACCGCTCGAAAGGTCGACGTTGACGCGCTCGGGGAGCTATGTCCTGTCCTGCTGCTGTGCGGTCCCGGCTGGTCTGGTGTGCGCGCCGCGCGTGAGCACCTGAATCCTGCCTCGATGCGAGAGGTCATGAACGTCATTCTGGAGTCAGGAACTCCATTGCCGAAGCTGTTCCCAGCCGTGGAGAAGGAGGGACGCGCACGATGACAACGGCGATCTCATTGTTCACCCGTGACCTGCGAGTCCATGACAATCCCGTCCTGCACCACGCGGCCCGCGCGGCGAACGTCGTACCGCTGTTCGTCTTGGACGAAGCCGTCCTCTCCGGTGCTTTCGGGAGTCCGAATCGCGTCAGCTTCCTTCTCGACTCGCTGGCAGATCTGAATCGTTCGCTGGAATCTCGTGGCGGGAGGCTGGTGATTCGTCGCGGTGATCCGGTGGCTGAGGTGTGCCAACTGGTTTCGGAAACCGGTGCAGAAGAAGTGCATGTGGCAAGGGATGTCAGTGGCTATGCGCAAAAGCGGGAAGACCGCCTCCGACTCGAACTGTCGGCTCGTCACTGCGTGTTGCACGTGCACGAGGCGGTCATCACCACGCAGCCGCCAGGCGCCGTGGTCCCCTCGGGTAACGATCATTTCGCCGTGTTCACGCCGTACTTTCGTCGGTGGTGCGAGCAGCAGACACGTGCCGTGCTGCCCGCACCTGACGTGCTTCGGGTGCCCGAGGTGCAGGGTCGCCCACTGCCGGGTAGGCGAGCTCTTTGCGACGGTGAGGTGTCGCCTCGGGTCCTCCGGGGCGGCGAGTCCGAGGGGCGTGAGCGGATGCGGGAGTGGTCTGCCGCGACGGTGTGTGAGTACGTCCATGCGCATGACGACCTCGCTGCTGATGCGACGTCACGATTGTCCCCGTACCTGCACTTCGGTTGCGTGTCGAGTACCGAGCTCGTCGTGAACGCAGGTCCGTCGGAAGGTGAGCAGGCGTTCGTGCGGCAGCTCGCCTGGCGGGATTTCCATCACCAAGTGCTGGCTGCGCGTCCTGCCAGCAGCGAACGCGACTACCGCACGCGCCACGACCAGTGGCGCGAGGATCCGGGGGCCTTGCACGCGTGGCAGCGCGGCAGCACGGGGTATCCGATCGTCGATGCGGGCATGCGGCAGCTCCAGGCGGAAGGCTGGATGCACAATCGTGCGCGGCTGATCACCGCCAGCTTTCTGACCAAGACGTTGTATCTGGACTGGCGTCTCGGTGCCGCGCACTTCTTGGACCTGCTCGTGGACGGCGACATCGCGAACAACAACCTGAACTGGCAGTGGGTTGCGGGGACCGGCACGGACACGCGACCGAACCGGGTGCTGAATCCTGTCCGCCAGGCTGGTCGTTACGACCCGGGCGGTGACTACGTGCGCTTCCACGTACCGGAGCTCGCGGATCTGCCGACCGAACAACTACTCGATCCAGATCGGTTGCAGCCGACAGAGCGCCGTCGGCGCGGCTATCCCGCGCCGATCGTCGATCTCGCCGAAGCGCGTGAACGGTTCATGAGTGCCAGGGGGAGGGGCTGAGCGAAGCGAGTCGCATGATCGCCGGGCGTTAATCGTGTTTGGCGCCTGCTCTCGCTCGTGCTCCTCGGTCTATCAGGGACCTTTGCGAAATCAGTGCAACTTGGCAGATAATCGTCAGGCGGACATCGCTGTGGAAATGGAAGTTGCGGGAGAGGCTGCTTGTGACAAGTGTGATGAATCGTCGACGGTCCCTGATTCGGGGAATCCTGGCGGCTGCGGTGTTCGTGCTGGTCGTTGCGGCCGTTGCCGCCGCCGGATCTGTCGCCGCGGGCTCATCCTAGTCTGAGTACGCAGCTTTGGTGCAACCCTCGTGGGCACCGCCATCGTGGCTCTTCGGGCCGGTGTGGACGGTCTTGTACTTGATGATCGCTGCTTCGGGGTGGCGCATGTGGTGGGTGGCGGGTCCGCTGAAGGAGGCGCAACCGGAGTTTCTGCTCTACGCGGCCGGTCTCCTCCTCAATGGTGCGTGGACCCCTCTGTTCTTCGCGGCCGATGCGAGGGTAGTTGCACTGGCAGACATCGTGCTGCTGGACCTAGTGATCATCGCGACCATCGTCGCGTTCGCTCGTCGGGATCGGATTTCAGCCTCGCTGCTCTGGCCTTATCTAGCGTGGAGCGTGTTTGCGACCGCCCTGAACTCGGCCATCGTCGTGCTGAACTGACCGAGGGGTCGCTATCACGGGGACATCCGCTGATGGCGCACCTCGTTCCAGCATCAGGTCAGGAGCAGTTGACCCGACTTGATATCAGTAGCGAGCTTGCGGGCGTCACGACTGAGGCCCAAGACGATTTGGTCGACGACGGTGCTGACGCAGGCCGGCCGAGGCATCGGCGGTGCTTGCCCGCCGATGGCTCGGTCCGCCAAACCCGTTTCCATGTGCGGCGGCTGGATGTCGAACACGGATACATGGAAACGACGTTGTTCCCGCCGAAACGCCGTCAGCCATGCGCTGGTGGCAGCCTTGCTGGCGGAATAGGCTGCCATGCCAGGTGTCGGGTAGTCAGCGAGGATCGCCGTGACTGTCGCCAGCGTGCCGTGGGAGTCTTGGAGATACGGGGTGGCTGCACGAGCCAGCGCGATCGGTGCGCGGGTGTTGATCGCGAAGAGGGATTCGACCACGACGTCGTCTGTTTCTCCTGTCGTCCCGAAAGCTGCGACGCCGATGGTGATGATCAGTGCGTCGAGCCCGCCGAGCTGTTGAGCCGCATCGGTGACGGCTCCGTAGCAGCTGTCCTTGTTGAGCGCCTCGAAGTGCGTGATAGGTGAACTCGCGAGCTCGTCCGAGAGCTCTCGCAGACGAACCGGATCGCGCCCTGCGAGTGCGCAGCGAGCCCCTTGGGCATGCACCGCACGGCTCACGGAAGACCCGAGAACTCCCGTGGCACCAATGACAAGGATTCGTGCTCCGTTGAGTTCCATCGACCAACCTCATGCGTGCGCGAATGATATTGCTCATTTCAGGACGGCTTGGCTCTGTCGAGCTGAATTCGTACTTGGTTCGGGGGTGTGAGAGCCTGTTCCTGAACTAGCGAGTGAGGCGCTTGCTGATGGTGTGGATCATGGCCCAGCGGACCATGGCTTCGTGGTGTTCGGGGCGGCGTTCGTAGTCGCGCACGCAGCGGCGGTGCTGGTTGATCCAGGCCAGAGTGCGTTCCACGACCCATCGACGTGGCAGGGCGACGAACCCGACCTGACCTGCGAGTTTCGAGACGATTTCGATGCTGATCCCGAACAACGATCTGGTCCAGTCGATGAGCGTGCCGGTGTAGCCGGAATCGGCCCAGACCAATCGGATGGTCGGGCACAGATAGCGCAGGCGAGCCAGGAGGT
>NZ_FOZX01000020.1 GCF_900116135.1 Saccharopolyspora flava | reverse complement strand
GTGTCCTACTTCGCTTGATGGGTGACACGCGGTGTTCAGTTGATGGGTAACACTGCCGCCCCCGGTTTGACTTCGGCGCGATGGTTGTTCGTCGCGTGGAGGGCCGGGGCCGATGCTCGTGGAGTTGAGCGTTGTGGAGCAGCGTTATCACGCGGTCATGGAGGTCCTGTCGGCTGGAGCTCAGGTCACCGAGGTCGCTGAACGGTATGGCGTGTCGCGGAAGACGGTCCATGCCTGGATTCGCCGCTATCGGGATGAGGGCCTGGCCGGTCTGGAAGATCGATCGCATCGGCCGCGTGCGCATCCGTGGCAGCTGGATGCCGAGATCGAGGCCCGGGTGTGTGAGTTGCGGCGGGAGCATCCGCGGTGGGGTCCGCGCCGGTTGGGCTTCGAGCTCGAACGGGCCGGGTTGGGTCCGGTGCCGTCGTTGTCGACGATCTATCGGGTTCTCAAGCGCCACGACCTGGTGGAGGGGTCGTTGCGGAAACGCCGTCGGGAGGACTATCGGCGCTGGGAACGCGGCGAGCCGATGCAGTTGTGGCAGATGGACATCATGGGCTCGGTGATGCTGGTCGACGGCACCGAGTGCAAGCTGATCTCCGGCATCGATGATCATTCGCGGTTCTGCGTGATCGCGGCCGTGGTGCCTCGGGCGACGGCGCGGGCGGTGTGCCGGGCACTGGTGACGGCGTTGGAGACCTACGGGGTGCCCGAGGAGATCCTGACCG
This sequence comes from Saccharopolyspora flava, assembly GCF_900116135.1. Lineage (GTDB taxonomy): Bacteria > Actinomycetota > Actinomycetes > Mycobacteriales > Pseudonocardiaceae > Saccharopolyspora > Saccharopolyspora flava. The sequence goes on along the minus strand of NZ_FOZX01000020.1, from coordinate 1,223 downwards.
ACAACGGCAAGCAGTTCACCGGGAAGTACGGGCGTCCGCGCCCGTCGGAGGTGCTGTTCGACCGGATCTGCCGGAACAACGGGATCACGCACTTGTTGACCAAGATCCGCTCGCCCACCACGACGGGCAAGGTCGAGCGCTGGCACCGCAGCATCCAGGACGAACTGCTCACCGATGAGGGCCCGTTCGCCGATGTGGAGCATGCCCGGGCTGCGGTGGAGAAATGGCAGCGGGAATACAACACCCAGCGGCCGCATCAGGCGTTGAACATGGCGACCCCGGCCGAGGTGTTCCGACCCGTCTCGGGAGAGAACGGGCTGGCGTTGTGGCGCCCGCCGGAACTCGACACCACTCCCGTTTCCTCGCCGGATGTGGTGGTCGAGGAGGGCCCACCCGAACCTGTCGAGCCCACGGCCGGGTCGGGTGCGGTGGTGGTCGATCGGGTCGTGCCCGCCAGCGGGAATCTGTGGTTGCGGGGCCAGCAGTTCTGGTTCGGACCCGCTCGGGCGGGCAAGCGGGTTCGGATCTGGATTGATACCACCACCGCGCACGTCAGTCTCGACGGCTGGCACTACAAGACCCTGCCCTCGCGGTTATCCAGCCTGGATCTCGACAAACTCCGAGCCGCCGGAGCGCCTACGGCCGGGCCACCGCCGCCGCGTCCCGACGCGCGTGAACTCATCTCGGGTGACCCGGTGGCCATCGACCGGGTGGTGACCGCCTCGGGCACAGTCTCGGTCGCACGACGATCGCTGTCGGTCGGTCAGCAGTGGGCCGGACGCCACGTCACCCTGCGGCTGGACAACGACCTGGCCCAGGTGATCATCGACGGCACGATCGTGCGCACGCTATCGCTGAACCTCTCCCCGTCCCAACGTCTTCGGCTGCAAGGAGCGCGCCCGGCGGGGCCGGCACCCGAGCCCGACCGGCGTCCGGCCCGCATCCAGCGCAAGGTCTCCGCGCGCGGCGCCACGCAGGTCACCGGCCAGACCGTGCAGGTCGGTTACCGCTACGCCGGGCGCGTGGTCACCATCGAGGTCGACGAGACCGTGCTACGCGTGTTCGATGAGGCCGACGAGGCAATCACCACCGTGTCTCGCACGACCACCGCCCCGGTCGTCCGGCACAAGGCGTACGGTCACCGCGTCGAAAGCACGATCAGTCAGGAAGTGTCACCCCTCAACTGACCACGATCCGACACCCATCATCAGAAACTAGGCAGG